>CBDCDW010000001.1:0-35864 GCA_965215595.1 uncultured Binatia bacterium (SeqCode)
ACCAAGGCGGATAAGGGCGGCTCCATCCTCGCTCACGCCGCGACCCCCTCGCTTGTCGGCTCCGACGCGGTCACGCTGCTAGACCCCAATGGTCTCAACATCGGTCGCGCTATTCTGGACAAGGCCACGGCTCAGGGCGCATGGGTGGATTATGGGTGGGAAGACCCCCTCTCCGGGAAGGTCGTGCCTAAGTCCTCATGGGTCGTCCGCCACAAGGGCCACATCTTCGGCTGCGGCATCTACAAGCCCTGAGCAACGCCCTTACTTTGCTTCCGGCTGGACGAGCGGTTCGAGCAGGGCGATCAATTCTGGCAAGTGCCGCCACCTCCGCCCGCTACCAGGCTCATCCAGTCCGATACTTCGGCTCGCACAGTGCGGGCCCCGGTGCTGAGGCCAGTGCTGAAACCGCCGCATGGTTTGTCGGGCACCATCCCGTGTACCCATGCAGGTAATGCGGGTTCACTTGCCGCAGACCGTCCGCGCAACGCTACCGTGTGATTGCCTCCGTTGAGAACCATGCCCGCCCGCATTGCTTTGTTACCTCGTGCTTCCTATAGTGATGCTCGGACTAACTGCCGAAGCTATAACGGTTTGCACAGCCCGAGTGTTTGAGAAACAAGGAAGCGGAATTGGTGACGCCCTTCGGCGTTTCGTGCTCACACCCGACGCACCATGATGCAAGTAGTTGAACAGACTGCGAAAACGTACGATTAACTGCGCTCCTGCATGCTCGGTCGTGCTCTAGCGCGTCCCCATCAGGTCGGAAAAACTCCTAGCATTCTGGTAGCTCTGCCATGACGACTGTCTGAAATGCACCCGTGAACCCCCCGGCCTGCCCCTTCCGGATCATGTGCATTGCCTCGTATCCCTGGATCGTTCGCCCCACCGCGTGGAATTAACCAAAGCCCTGCTTGGCCTTCACTCGTCGTTTGATCGCTCGATGATCCTGCTCCAGGATGTAGAGGCGTGCTTGGTCGGTATTGATGACGCGGGGCTGAGGATGCCACGGATCAGTCAGCGCCTCACGGAACAGGCGTTTGGCCGCATCGGCATCGCGGAAGTCCGAGAGCATGAAGTTGATCGTGGCTCCGGTGGAATCGATGGCTCGGTAGAGGTAGCACCAGCGGCCCTTGGCACGAACGTAGGTCTGATCGACGCGCCAGGACTTATTATTGGTTGGCTTGAGATGACGGCGCGGCCGCTCCTCCAGTTCGGGACCGTAGCGCTGGACCCAGCGCCGGATTTTCGTGTGGTCTGCCTTCAGGCCGCGCTCGCTGAGCAGCTCTTCGACATCACGGAATGAGAGCGAGTGCCGAAGGTGTCAGAGCACGGCGCAAAGAATCTGCTCGGGCTCGGTTTGTCGCCACTTGAAGATCGCCGGTCGGATTGCCTTCTTCATGATCTCTTCAGGCTGCCAGCCGCCGCCCAAAGTTGCAACACAACCCTATCAAACGGCAGGCAAATCACGGCGCACAGCAATTCATCCTCTTCGGCACGGCGCAGATAACTTCAGTAGCTATTATGCGGGAGTCACCTCAGTCGTGAGCCAATTTCGACTAGCGCCCCATCAGTGACCGTACGAACGGCACCATCTCTTTCTTCACTATAGCACGGTATTCCAGTCCATAGGTCTTGATTGACCCAGGCACCGGGGTTCTCCAATAAGGCACATGGTCCCTCGGCACATCCAAGCGAGCGCTAATGTACCCCGTGGCCCGGGCAAACTCGGTCTGGCCCTCTTTGGAAAGAAGCCAGTTTATATAGACCTTCGCCGCATTGGGATGAGGGGCCCGGTTGAATACACCCACCTGACCCACGGCAGGATTAATGTCGGAGCCTTCTTTGAGTTTGCGCGGATCGGTAATCATGACGGGAACTCCCTGCTTTTGTCGCGCCTCTGCTATGCTCTCAGATAGGCCGACTCCGACAGGTCTTTTACCGTTACCGACCATGTCAACTTCTTGACCATAATTTTTCAATATGAGCAGATCCTGTTTTAACAACTGCCGAATGAAGTCTTTGCCCAGTTCGGGATGCAAATAAAAGAATCCAAAGGAGGCCGAACCCGGCCCCGGCTTGAGCGGATCATCGACCACTATTTTACCCTTCCACTTGGGTTTCAAAAGATCTTTGTAGGACGTAAAATCCGATTCGCTCACGAGTTTCGGGTTAATGAACAACTGGCCCCGCGTGTACGGAGACATGACCATGGCGGTCCGTTGAGGGTCGAGGAACTCGAATTCCCCACCGCGCCAGTTCTTCACATTCTTCACTTCCGGCAGGATCATGAACGACTCCAGGGGGTCCAAGACTTTCATCGGGACAATGAGGGCCTCCAAGCCGCCTGCGACAATAAGATCCCATCCATACTTGCCCGCGCCACGCTCGGCGGCTATTTTGGGTGGGAAAGTGGTTACCCGCCCGCCCAAAAATTCTACGGTAATCCCGAACTTCTTCTCGAACGGCCGCACGAGAGCATCTCGCCGAATCGTGCCTGTGGGTCCAAACATCGAAAGCTTACCCTCTTTTTTAGCCGCTTTGACTGTTCGATCCCAGTCTTCCTGCCACCCACCCCACACGCTAACTGAAGTAAAAAGTGCGGCAACGTAAACAATAACGCCGATGCAAAGTATGCGCCTCATAGGCCCTCCCTTAGAATGAAAAATGAAGCACCTTAAAATATCGACTGCCGTTGAATTTGTCAATGGTTAAGGATCGTGGCTGGATGTTCGGTCCCGCTTGACGGATTTGAGCTAAAAACTGTTCGTGCACCCGCCGGACCCGAACCGGCGTCCTACAGCCCAAAAATGAACGCTCATGTGGAGAGGTTTAACCGTACGCTTCGGGAAAAGTTCCCGAGTTATCACGGGGAACCGCTCATGGAGCCGGCCGCCTTTAACCGCAAGCTGATCCCGTGGCTGTTGCGGTATAATGGCGAGGGGCCCCATTGCAGGGAGGTGTTGCAACTTTCAAAAAGCGGCCAGAGAACGATTTGTCGAGTCGACCGAAAACGTAGTAAGTCACGCCTTCTTGCTATTCTGGGTTTCCTTCCCTTTCGGATTCCAGCCTGTATTGCACCAATTCTCTTGTGTAAATCTCTGTCCTTTTGAAGACGGTCTTCTAATTGCCGTAACCCACGGCTCATCACTCGGGCATCACGGCTTGAATATCGGTGTGGGCGGATAGAATTAAATGGAAATGGGCCGTAAACCGGCCGTATTTTCCGGGGCGTTTATAGCTCGAAATACGGGCCTGAAACGGCCGTTAAATCGGGGCGGGCGGCGTCTCCTGAATTCCCCCTCATTAGAACGCCACCATCCCGAGTAGAAGGGGGCATGTCTTGCGAACGAAATGATGGACACTCTGGAAGCTAACTCGTTTACGCCCACATAACGCAACGCGGAGAGTGGTAAAGGCAACACCGATCCGCGCCGCGCTCCGGTGCCTTCCCCTTGAGAGGACCGCATTTCCCGTTACCCACTCCCGCTTGTGGTGATCCTTTTCGGCGGGCATCCCGAGCGGCCCCGGCCTCGAAATCCGGGGTCAGAACCGAAGCAGGCAGACAATTCAGAGGAAGCGTCAAGACTTGTGTGTAAATTTCTTAGGGGCATTCTCACTCCAATTTTGGTTCAAGTGATGAAAGACAGAAAAAACGATTCTTTGTATGCTTTGGGTATTTGCCATCACCCCCATAGGGCGAGTCCTGCGCCTGACTTCCCGGAACGATCTTTCTATGAGGTTGGTGGTTCTCAAGCGGCTCCAAAGCTCAGGCCGCTTGATCTGAAAGAAGTAAAGCAATTGATCGAGATCCTTTTCCAAACAGGCCACAGCCCTTGGATAAGCCTTCCTCCAGCGTGAACCAAACCGCCAGTAAGCTTCCGTAGCTTTTCTATAATTAGGGGCATGACTGATACGATTTAGAGCTTTTTTGACCGCTGGTTGATCGGCCCTTTTTACCTTGTCCAACACGTTTCTTGTCTTATGGGCCCAGCAGCGTTGGGCGAGGATCTTAGGATAGACAATCTGTAAGGCTCCATGCAGCCCCGTTCCCCCATCGGTCACAATCAGCTCACAACACCCCCCCTCTAGCCCCCTTTGATACAGGTCCCTTAACAACGCTTCCCAGCAGGCTTCAGATTCAGTTGGGGCCGCATAGAAATCGATCATCTCCTGCCTCCCATCGACCGTGATCCCGAAGGCACAAAGTAATATCTTTTTCTGTACCTTGGCAGCCCCCTTGCTCTTTAACACCACCCCATCAAAGAACAGATAGCGGTACTGATCCCTAAGGGGACGGC
This sequence comes from uncultured Binatia bacterium (SeqCode), assembly GCA_965215595.1. Classification (GTDB taxonomy): domain Bacteria; phylum Desulfobacterota; class Binatia; order UBA9968; family CAXXLF01; genus CBDCDW01. Next base: position 4,299 of record CBDCDW010000001.1, read on the forward strand.
TATGGTAAAACTTAACCTCTTTATCCAGATCCCGGGCAATCCTGGAAATCGTTGTGGCCGAGACCCGCTCCCCTACAATAGGAACCAGCACCGAAGCGGCCTTTCGGGTGGATAGTCCCAAACAAAAGCAGGCTAACAACACCCGATCCACCGAACGGCACCTTCGGGCGTAACGCTCAAGGAGCTTGGTGGGAAACCCTCCCTTACGGCTCCTTGGCACTAAAAGCTCTAAGTTTCCCATCTCGGTCAACAGATGCCTGGTATAGTGGCCATTGCGGTAGTCCACTCGGTCCGCCCCATGCTCGTAGCGTGATAGTCCTATGTACTGGGCCATCTCTTCGTCCAGCCGCTTCTCCACCAGGTGTTTTAGAGCTTGGCGGGCCATCGGTTTAAAGTCGCCCTCCCACTCAAAGGCATTGATCTCTTTAATCGCTCGCGATACATTGCTTGGTGTTGCTTGCTCGAGCAGCATAGGGGTGCCCTCCTCATGTTTGTATTTGTCGTGCAACTCTGGAGTTAGCACCCCTTCTGTCTTTTCCCAATCAAAAAATACCCTAGGCCTATCCCTTAACCACCTCGAGATCTTCGATTCTCCGACAAATGTGAAAGCCATTTTCCTCTCCACTCCCTTCCCCCCACCAAAATTTACACATAGACTGATACATCACCCAATTCAGACGTGTCCTTGACAGCCGAAGCGGATCTATATAAAGTTTGGTTCACGTGCCAAATTCCGATTCGAACAGGTTTTCTTATTGGAAAGGAGCGAAAGAGCATGAAGAAGATTATCTCTACACTGTTTGTATTTTTGGCATCCGTGAGTATGGCAAGCGCCGCCCAGTATTTGCAGGCATCCTCAACGATTACCCAGTGCCCGGGCAAGGCACCCGAGGTGGTTAAAATAGATATAACGGATGCAGCCAATGGCCTTGCCATAAAAAACAACAAAATCACCGTGAGTGAAGCTGGAGCCTATCTGATAGTCGCTGCGCCCCAAGTTGGCCGCGAAGGTGGAGGACCCCTTGGTTGTTTTGACTTGTGGTTGCGTGTCAATGGGAAGGATGTAGCGAATTCCAATGTACAGCTGTGTCAGGATGCCGACAGCATGGCGAAAGACGTCATCATATCGCAGGGAATCGTCCCACTGAAGGCGGGTGATGTTTTAGAAGTCATGATGTCAGCCAATAACCCAAAGGCGAATATGTGCATTGAAGCTATCCAGCCGGCCGGTGAACCACTGGTGCCTTCGATCATTTTCTCCATGATTAAGTATTAAAGTTTGAGAAAAATCTTGACGCGGGTCTTCGGTGTGTGAGTCAAGCTATGTATGAGCATCCCCGAACCTCCGCATTGCCGTTGCGACATCAGAATAGTATTGCGGCGGCAGGCACGCTTTATTGCTCTCTTGGGTTCCCTTCCCTTCCCTTTCGGATTCCAGCTTGTATCGTACCAATTCTCTTTTGGAATGTCCTGTCCTTTTGGACGCGGTGCTCTAACCAGCGCAACCCACGGTTCATCACTCCAGCATCACGGCTTGAATATCGGTGTAGGCGAACGAAACCGTAGTCTACCATAGGATTTTGCAGGTGACAGGAAAGAGGGCATATAGTACAAGAGTCCTGACGGAGGTGTGGCTTCTGGGGTCAGTGGCCTGTCATTCAGGCTCACCTATGCCTGAAATGCCGTCTCCGTTACCTGCATCATCCGAGGGGTCAAGCGGGATGGTGCCATATTCTCACCGAATACGTGGCTCTGTAAGTAGACGAGACCTGAGGATGATTAATCCATCCGGGACACGACGATGGTCATGCCGCAGCAGAGCCGGGATATCCTCTGCTTGTTCGGCAATCCCGGCAAATGGCTTCCGCACTGCCGTACGCTCGGGCGCCAGGCGTCGGGCATGAAAACATGGGTCGAGGTTGTGTGAAGCACGTCCTGGCATCCGTCTTGCTGCTGCTTCCCGCCGTGGCATTCGCAGACCATGAGCTTGAAAACCGGGATCTCCGCAACGGACGGATGCTCTACGCAAGGGAATGCGCTTCCTGTCACGGGGCCAAACTCGAAGGTCAGCCCGACTGGCGGAGCATCGGACCGGACAGGGTCTTGCGTGCGCCGCCGCATGACCTGACTGGCCATACCTGGCACCACGACAACCGGCTGCTCTTCGACTACACGAAACTCGGCGGCAAGGGCCTGATGGAGGCGCGGGGCATGACCGGGTTCAAGAGCGGCATGCCTGGGTTCGGCCATGTTCTGTCCGACGGCAAGATCTGGGACATTCTGGCGTATATCCGCTCCACATGGCCGGACAGGATCCGGAAGATCCAGGCCGGGAGAAACCCGACCCACGCGCAATGACCGGGCTGTTCGCGAACAAACGACTTCTGAAATTGCAATACCGCAAGGGATACCACTCGTGAGAAACAGAATATTGCTGCCACTGCTGGCAGTCATTGCCGGCAAGGCATTCGTCCCGAATGGCCGCACCGGGTCGGCAGCCGCCCCGATGCCCGACAGGGATGCGGTCCGGAGGATCGTCAGGGAATACCTGCTCGAACATCCCGAGGTCATCGAAGAGGCCATTCGGGTTCTGCAGGCGAAACGAGAATCCGAGGAGCAAGACCGTGCCCAGGCTGGGTCGGGTTCATGCTTGCCTTCTTGCTATTCCGGGTTTCCTTCCCCTTCGGATTCCAGCTTGTATCGCGCCGATTCTCTTGTGGAATGTCCTGAACATGTGGACGCGGTCCACCAAAGCATGGATGCGATTCTTTCTCGTCGATGGCATTTAGCTGGGCGTATCGTTTGTGACAGTCTAACCCGACGTAAAGCATGGGGTCTTCTCCTTTCAGGTTTGATGGTCGTGCAACCACCATCCTACTGGAGCTTGACCCCTTTTTCATGTTACCTGACCCCAATGCCGTCGTCTATTGCGGCAAGCCGGAGATCTTTGTCCCGCCCATGGTGAGCGGCTGAAAAATCCTTCACCGGTACCGCTTGTCGCTGCCGAGCACTCCTGCCGATACGATTCTCGCAGGCCTCGCGACGCGAACGACAAGCTCAACCCAACCGTTCCGGTTCTCCATTCTTCAGCACCCAGGTTTCAATGGCCTTAACGCCGGGCGGCAGGCGCCCGCTGACGACGCCCATCACTTTATCGTATCGATGCTTCACTTCCTTGCTTCTGCCATCTTCACCGAAACAGACGGCGGCCCGAATTCGGTTCGCGATCATCGGAACGTCGCCGGGCGTCAACTCCAATTCCTTGCGCGCATCAAGCAACCTCTGAAGCGAACTCCGAACCGCGTTGAGCGTAGCGTGCCATTCCCACACATTCTGCAGTAGCTGGAATGGGGCGTAGTACACTTCCGAAGCGGCCCCCTGCGCATCCTTGATCTCGACAAGAACCAGGCATCCTTGGCCGTCAACTGCAATCTGGTCGAGTTTAAACCGTTCCTTTGGGGACTTTGGCATCGCCCAATGATCCCTGCGTTTCGGCAGTCGCCGCTGCGACGCTGCAATCTCTTTCAGTTCCTTGCGTGCAACTTCGACCGACGGACGAAAAACTTCTGCCAGATGCTCGCTTCGTTCCCGCTTCGATGCGTAGGAAATCGCCGCCTCCTTGTCGAATGGCGTCCACGGATTCTGAATCCGGGACCAGTGGCTCTGGACGGCGCCTTCCCGGATTTGGCGTTCACCGACCTTCACGCCTCGAAGAAATGCCTCGAGCGCCTCTGGAAAGCCTGCTTCGTCAACGGACCAGACATCGCGCCGATACTCCCCTCTATCAACCTTCTTCATCCGGTTCCGACGAAACAATCCCTCCGCGTACGGTTTTTCGGCATACGTCTTGTGGGATTCAAGCGAGATCGACCCGTTCGTGTTTCGCCTGGCACTCACGAGACGCGTCAGACTGCAATAGAGATGAACTTCGTCCGAAGGCCTGAAATGCGCGTCGATTTCGATACCGCTGACACATCTTTCTTCAAGAAGCGGGTGAAGAACCCCCCCGCTTGCCAGAAGTTTCCGCAGATCTTCAGACGGCTCCCGCTTGTATGTCACCACATACCTCGCGGTCATTGCCTTTCCCACAGCCTACAGTGCCTGCACATCTTGATCACCGCTGTATTTGGTTCTGATCAAGCCGTTCACGCTTCTTTGCAATTCAGCGACAAACCCAAAATCTACTTTACCGGTTTCCCAGTGGGCAATTGCGTTTCTATGTTCAACTTGCTCGAATCGGCTTTCTTTGCTCCCCGGCCTTCCTGTGCTGCTCTTAAATCTAAGTAGTCCGAAAACGTGTGCGGCATCCTTTGCTGCTTGGCATAATCGTAGATACCACAACCTGAAATACTTGTCATCGTCCGACTTCTCCAATCGCAGTGCTGCTGCCAGCTCCCTTAACTCTGTACTGCACCCACTATCACTCTTGATTCCCGAGATAATTCTCTTCATGAGACTGCAAGTTTGATCGTAATCCTGAGCCGTCAGCGATCTTACAGACCTCAGCGCACCGTAGCCTGTTCTGAGTTGAGGTTCCAGAGCATACACAGGTATCTTGTCTTGCGTTATGTAGCACCCACAACCAAATATTTCCTCAATCGGATACACTGCATTGAGTGTACTCTTTACTCCCGCTAGTACTCTATTTGGACTGACCCCCTGCAGTTGGACAGTTTGAGGGAGCAGGTTAGAATGCCTGATGGGAAGGGGAAAGGATCTCATCATGGCAGAGAGAAGAAGGTTTACAGCGAATTTCAAGCGGCAGGTAGTGGAGGAACTCCTCAGTGAGAGTTCCACGTTGGCCCAACTGAGCCGCCGCTACGACATCTCCTCAGGACTTATTCGACATTGGAAGAAGCGCTACGAACAAGGGGGCCTGGTGGAGGGCCCCTCTCTGCCAGAGAAGGAACTTCGAGCGCGCAATGCGGAGTTGGAGCGGATGGTGGGCAGACTCACCATGGAGAATGATCTTTTAAAAAAAGCCGTAGAGTACACACTGCGGCGGAGAAAAGAGAATTCGTCACCCATCACGGCCAAGAGTTTGGCAGCATCCAAAGGGGGTGTGAAGTGATGGGGATAGCGCGTAGCACTTTTTATTACCGAACCCGGGAGCCTTCTATGCTCCACGAGATTGAGGAGGCGGACTTACGGGACCGGATTGAGCAGGTAGTGGAGGAGTATCCGCGTTACGGCTACCGGCGAGTCACCCATCATCTGAGGCGCGAGGGCTTTAAGGTTAATCACAAGCGGGTGTCGAGAATCATGCGGGAGGAATCATTGCAATGCCAGGTCAAGCGGCACTGGGTGAAGACCACTGACAGTGATCATCCCTACCGGGTCTATCCGAACCTCCTTAAGGGACTAAGGGCCACAAGACCTAACCAGGCATGGGTGGCCGATATCACCTACATCCGGATCCTCACGGGGTTTTTGTACTTGGCGGTGATCTTGGATCTGTTCTCACGTAAGGTTATTGGGTGGGCGCTTTCTAAATCGATCGATACCGAGATGACTTTAATGGCTCTGCGGATGGCTTTAGTGGAGAGAAGGCCGCCCTGGGGTTGTATCCATCATTCAGATCGCGGAGTGCAGTACGCCGCCCATGCTTATGTGGAGGAGTTGCGGGCAGCGGGGATCTTAATCAGCATGGCCCGCAAGGGCAATCCCTATGACAATGCGACAGCGGAGAGCTTCATGAAGACGCTCAAGCATGAAGAAGTCTACCTGTGGGAGTACAGGACGGCGCAGGATGTGAAGCAAAGGGTTCCTTATTTTCTGGAGGAAGTCTATAACCAGAAGCGGTTGCACTCGGCTTTGGGGTACTGTCCACCGAATGAGTTTGAGCAGGCCTGGCAGATGAAAGCCGAGGTGGTGTGTGAGGCCTGAAGGGGGGGGTACTGAGATATCTACCCGGTGTGAGATCGTCGTTTCTAGGGCAATTGTGAAAGCCGTTTTGACCGGCCACCAAGACAAGAGGCATAGGGAAGGGCATAGATCACAGAACTCACAATGTGGACTCTTGCAAACAGGAAGGGAACAGCATAATTAATTCAACCACCCCGGAGGGCATTCTAATTTCAGCCCAGTGACTGTCCAACCAATGGGGTTCACTCCAATTCACTTCATGATCGAGTCGCTTGCAAACCGGCCACAGTCGATCCGCCGTCCGTATGATTCCCAACGCTCGTTCACCGGACCGGCCCCCAACCACCATTTCCGGATCTTCTATTTGGAATGATTGTTCTTCTCCCATTATCATAGGTTCAATGTCATGTTTTTCTTCGGTAACTAGAAACAACGCTCGTCCTTTTTTCGCGTTGTTAATGATCTCCTTGGACAGTCGATCGACCTCGAATTGTAGACTCACGTCTATGTCATAGTGTTCAGTCCGTGGACCTGTTAGGAAATAACTCGCTACGTCTGTCATTACGGTTGCCGTGAACCCAGGTCCTTCATCCAAAATGATCGGTACCGCCCGGACCTTCTCTTCCACCTCCACGTCTGGTACGCGATGTACACGCGTATGACGGTAGCCTACTATCTTGCATTTGGTAGCGTGACCCTTATTCCGTTTTTCCATACTATCTATCATCAGTCTAGCGCCATGAATCGTCACTGCTCCACTCTGTTCGGCCTCCAAACTACGTTCTAATGCTTTAATCCTTTCCTTCGGGTCCATTCTCTTGTTCTCCTTTTCTTCGGCTCAACTCCGCTGCGCGTGGCTGACTTCTGTGAATGGCGAAAAATCGGGTAGAGTAGAGGACAGGCTTAGCTTGCTTTAGGCCGCACCTTGGCTGTATCCGCCGTTTCCAGCTTCGTGCCCGTTTAGGCACTTCCGTAACAAGCGTTCCTGTCCCCCCTCATCAAACCGTACTTGCAGTTTTCCCGCATACGGCTTTCCGATCATCTTCACCTCAAGGCATACGAGCGTGCCCATAGGGAGCATGGACTGGTATGGCGTATAGCCCCCACACTCCATAGAGCACAGACACCGGCCATCGCCGATATCCAAACCCCTTGATCTGTCGTCGCTTCTGCAGGTACTTGCGCATCCGCTGCTCTAAGAAGAATCGTTGCCGCTTAAAGACTCGGGTGGAGTTGTGTACGTGATAGTAGGTCACCCACCCTCGCACATAGCGGTTAACCCGCTCCATCACTTCTGGCTGTGGCATGCAGTGGCTGTTCCGACTGGTCAAACCTCTCACCTTATCCCGAAAATGCTGCTCTGACTTGCCTGAGGGCTCTACCAGGGTAATCACCTTCGCCCTGCGCACACTCCTCTTGCGACCAAAGGTAAATCCGAGAAAGTCAAAACTCTCTCCTCGTGCATCCACCACTCGGCTCTTCTCCTCATTGAGCTTTAATTCCATCCGTGCCAATATTTCCTCCACTTTCAACCGCGTCTCTTTCGCCCCTCCACGCATCAAGATCACAAAGTCGTCCGCATAGCGAACCAGCTTTGCCGCCAGACCCGTGCTACGACAGTATTGAAGAAACACTCGGTCAAAAAGGTGCAAGTAGATGTTGGCCAGCACAGGGGAAACCACTCCCCCTTGCGGTGTTCCGCATTGACTCCTCTTCGTACGCCGCCTCCCTTCTTGGTCCTCTTCTACCACCGGCGCTTTTAGCCACTGTTTGATCCATCTCAAAATGTGCCGATCACTGATCCGACCGGCGATCAACTTCATGAGCTTATCATGCGCTATAGTGTCAAAGTACTGCTGAAGATCTGCGTCGAGCACATGCGGATGTGCCGTGCTGAGCGCTTCCCGAATAGCTCCTACTGCTTGATGTGTACCTCTCTTGGGGCGAAACCCGTAGCTACTATCCTCAAAGTCCGCCTCAAATATCGGCTCAATTACAAGCTTGACTGCCATTTGAGCCACTCGGTCCCGAATGGTAGGAATCCCCAACGGCCTTCTCCTTCCGTCGCCCTTGGGTATGAACACCCGCCGCACTGGCTGCGCGCGGTAGGTCTTCTCCTTTAGCTCCTGCTGAAGCTTTGAGATAAACTCAGCCTCGCCCTCTCCACTCTCTATAAACTGGAAAGTCACCCCGTCGATCCCCGGGGCTCCACCATTGCTGCGTTCCAGTCGGTAGGCATGTTGCACTACGTCTCCTCGCCAAACCTTGTCATGCAGCGCGTAGAAGCGAAACTTGGGCTCCCTCTTGGCCTTGAGATACAGTCCCCGCTGGAGGTCTCGAATCTTGCTAGGTGTTCGTAGCCTCACGGCAATCACCTCTCCTTCCCTCTTTAAGGGACACAATGAAAGTAGGGCGCCTTCCCTCAGCCGGCATTACCCAGCTTCCTCGGTATTACTCGCCCCTCCGACTTCTCGCCCGCCTGGCTCAGATTTCGGTTACCCTTATACTGACCCATCGCGGCCATCACTCGCGACGAACGAGATCTCCCGCGTTACCCATCACAACTTCCCCCACATGCCGTCCCGACGACCCCGGAGAGCCCATCTGCTTCCGTCCCGGTTATTCCACAGATGGCACCGGCCTTCCCCTCTTGACCACAGGGTCGGCACTCTCAATCAGCAAGTTACGAGGCTCTATGGGTTCCCTTGTAGTACGGCCTGCAAGTTTGCGATCCTCTCCTTTTGGAAAGTTTTCTCGATCCACTTAGCCCTGAGAGTCACCCCTCAAAACCGGATCTTCGCTAGCGGGGTGAACCGTTAATTCCCCGCACCGGACTTTAACCGGCAAGTTGCACTGCTTCCGCGGCATACGGTCAAACTTGCCTTTTTGCTATTTTAGGTTTCCTTCCCTCTCGGATTCCAGCCTGTATTGTACCAATTCTCTCTTGGAATGTCCTGTCCATTTGGACGCGGTGTTCTAATCAGCGCAACCCACGGCTCATCACTCCGGGATCACGGCTTAAATATCGGGCAACCACCATGAGTCACTGGGATACCACACCCCAACGACCTATGACTCGATCAACGTGTGGCTTAATTAACTGTCCGTCAAACCCGGGTCGGTTCAACTTGACCCCTTTGTTACTCCGGCGTGAAGGACGGATGAGTTGTCGCCATCGAGACACTTCCTGTGCAAAGTCTCCGGGGGGACCACGGAACAGGATCAACTCCAACTCATGCACATGGCTAGTCTTTGGTCAACCGTTGTTCCGTGTTTTCAAGATGTTCTCGAACGATTTCCTCAAGTCTTGAGACTATTTTCGCCACAACTCCCTCGGTCTTCTCAGCCCATTGAAATTTATACCAGCGATGGACGACTTCACTACCCTGGAAATCGAATTCACCGAAATCCGTCAAGCTATGTTGAGTGCCAACTTCAAAAACGAAACAATTGTGCAAGCTTGGAGCGCACGTGACTACAACAATAAGTTGCTTCAAACTATGGAATTTGGGATTCAAGGTTATCTTTAACTGTGCTCTTTGCATCTTACAGTTCAGTCTCAGATCATAGACGTCTCGATATTTCTGATCATCCCCGAACATGCCCAAAAACACAGATGTACCCAACATATGCAATGGATTGCGAGAAATCTCCCTGCGGATTTTGGCAGTGACGAACTCGTCGAGTCTTTTCTCCCGAGATAGAACACGTATAATGAATCCTTCCGCAGTAGGCTCACTGAAGTCGGAATGTTCAACAATTTCCATATCGAAATATTCTGAAAATTCTTCGATCGACAAGTTTTGAATTAAATCGTTAAAAAAGGTGTCTACGAATGATTTAATTTATTTAGGTGTTGCTGCGTTTCCTTCTGCAATTTCGAGTAACGTCTTCAAGCTGGGTGGTGTAGGTAAAATCTGATGATCTTCGCTATCTGGCTGCAACGGCGATTCTATTGTCACTGTCAACTTAGCTCTCAAATTATCTAGACACCTAGCGTTCTCGACAAAGTGTTCTCGCCCAGTGACCTGAAATACGAAGAATGGTGTCTGATCACTGTTTTGAAGAAATTCATCTCTTAGTGTATTGACTATGTCCGTGTAATATACAACCCCTTCAGTCTTGCGAAGCGCCGCGGCACGAAATTTTTCGGTGAATACACTAAGTGGTTCACCGGTAAGCGAGCTTTGGGACTGACGGCACGAGGAAATCTGTATCAGATTATTAAATCCATGCTTTTGATACGATTGAAACGCACCATCTGCCTTAACGAGTAATGTGCCAGAATTGCATGCGTCAATTACTTTGACTACCAGATCTGCATCAGCTGGTCTTAGTATAGTGTGCAACTCATTGGTGGACAGACCTGTTTCATTTGGTCGGTTCGAGTCAAAATTCTTAGCGCAAAAATAAAATTCATCATCTTGTTGAAATCCGTGGCCTGTAAAATAAAAAAACAATTCTTCTTTGGATTGAATATTGTCGATTGCAGTGCGCAATTTGAATTTCAGTTCATCAGCGTCGGCATTCTCGACAACCTTGAGGTCAGCATATTTTTCAGTAGCTTCTAGCAACTCTCTCATGGCCACTAGATCATCATGGCAACATCGGAGTGCGCTTAGGGCTCGGTACTGGGAATTCCCGACCAATATTGCTGTGTTTCCCATGGCTAACCTCCTATCCTCGGAACTAAATGGTCTAAATCTTATAAAGGGGTCAAATCTTTGTTGACAAATAAAATCTTCCAGATTTTCCAGCCGTCTCCGAAATCTTCTATCTACCTCACGCTTTAATTGAATCCCATGGCACGCCCGGCCCACCGCACCGTAACTCCTCACTCCAAATTACCTGAAACCGGTGTCAGGTAACATGAAAAAGGGGTCAAGCTCCAGTTGGATGGCGGTTGCAGCGGCCGTCAAACCTGAAAGGAGAAGACCCTATGCTTTACGTCGGGGTTAGACTATCACAAACGATACGCCCGGCTAAATGCCATCGACGGGAAATGGACAGGACATTCTAAAAGAGAATTGGTACAATTCAAGCTGGAATCCGAAAGGGAAGGGAACCCAGAATAGCAAAAGGGCGAGCCTGACATCGGTTTTGGGTGACGGGGAAAAGTCCAGAATGGAAAGTGATTTGACTGATTTAGTTGAGAACCCACGCGAGGACTTGGGAATTGAGTGTAAGGCGTGGCTCGACCTAACCGACAATCTCCAAAGAGCGAAAACTGCTCGACACCTTGCGGCCCTGGCTAATTACGGTGGTGGCTATATGCTATTTGGTTTCAACGACGACCTAACTTATGATCAAAACCGCCCCACGGATGTCAAAATCTATAACCGAGATATCTTTTCAGATATTATTCGTCGATATTTGACGCCAAGATTTCAGTGCGAGGTCATTTACGTTACGGCAGAAAATAGAGATGAATTTCCAGTTGTCAGAGTCCCCGGCCATGGAAGTGTGCCAATCGCCTCCAAAGCGGATGGGCCAATGCGCAAGTCCGGAGGACCGCAAGGCATAAGATCGGGAATCTATTACATACGGAAACCGGGACCGGAAAGTGCGGCCATAATCGGTGCCGAAGATTGGGCGCCCTTAATCAGAAGATGCGTATTGAATGATCGCGACGGATTGTTAAGTGATTTTTCACTATTGATGCGTCAACGCCAACAATTGACGTTGGACGATACCAAGCAGTTAGCTGAGTGGCGGTACGGTCCAGACACATAGGTAACACTCTAGTCCAGGGACATAGGTAACATATTGTACCACACTTATGGGCACCCGAAGGAGGTGCCCTATGCCGTGGAGTGAAACATCACCTATGGACCAACGAACGCAATTTATGGCCGATTACCTTCGTGACACCCTTTCCATTACGGAGCTTTGCCAGCTCTACGGAGTCTCACGCAAAACTGCCTACAAATGGATCGAACGCTATTTGCTCCTCGGTCCCGCTGGTCTCGAACAACGCTCGCGAAGACCCCGGCATGCACCCAATGAAACCCCACCCGAAATCGTCACCGCGTTTCTCGAAGTGCGCCGTCACCACCCATCGTGGGGTGCCAAGAAGCTGCTCAAGATCGTCCACAAGCGCAACCCCCGCTGGCACTTACCCTGTCGCTCCACCGTCTGCGACATCTTGAGCCGCCACGGTATGGTACCCAAGAAGCGCCGGCGTCGGCATATTGGTCACCCAGGTAAACCCAACAGTTTGATCCTCGCACCCAACGACCTGTGGAGTGCCGACTTTAAAGGACAGTTCAAAACCGGCAATGGTGTTTACTGCTATCCTCTGACCGTCACTGATGGCTTCAGCCGTTATCTGCTCGGTTGCCAAGCGCTTTATTCCACCGCCGTGAATGGGGTCAAACCCGTGTTCACGCGCCTGTTCCATGAATTCGGCCTGCCCAAACGTATCCGCACCGATAACGGTGTGCCCTTTGCTACCAATACCCTCGCTCGGCTCTCCGCCCTTTCGGCCTGGTGGGTACGCCTCGGCGTGATGCCCGAACTCATTGAACCCGGTAAACCCCAGCAAAACGGCCGCCATGAACGCATGCACAAAACCCTCAAGGCTGAGGCCACTCGACCGGCGGCGGGATGTCTCTCTGCCCAACAGCGTAAGTTCAACTGCTTCCGAACCGAATTCAATGAAGAACGCCCCCACGAAGCCCTAGACCAGAACACCCCAGCTTCCGTCTATGAACCCTCGCCACGTAATATGCCTTCAAAACTTCCCCCACTTGAATACCCCGATCGCTTCGAGATCCGTTACGTCAGTGCCAATGGCGGTATCCGGTGGAACTCGGATTGGGTCAATGTCTCCACTGTCTGCGCTGGGGAGTATGTGGGATTGGAAGAAATCGACGATGGCATCTGGAACGTTTACTTCGGCCCTCTCAAACTCGGCCGCTTACATGAACGACACATGCGAATAGAGGATGAATATGGTAGATTGAAACGTCTCAAAGTGTAACCCATGTCCCCAGACTATTTTGTCACCTATCTCCCCGGCCGCTCAGGCATCGGAATAGCGAACAGCGGTTCCTTGAGTTGTTGCCTAGTGATATTGAGTCCCGATGGCCAGTCTCGATTAGGGAAAATCGATACCAGTTGAGTTACCTTATTTCCATGGAAGAAAACGAAGTACTACAGATAGGAAAGATAGCCCAGATACTAGAAGAGATAAACGTTGAAGTCCGTAGTACCGTTTGGACAGGTTGGAGCATGTTTTTTCCGTTTAGTGGGCCTGATATTGCTCCCAAACTATATCCTGAGAATGCGGATGGGAGCGGTGGCGATGTGATGGAATGCAATTTGATGATCAACAGAGAATTCGATACTTCGCTTCCCGACTATTGGCGTTTGGCGCCAGACGGACGCGTAACGTTGGTGCGAGTCTACCGGGAGGATCGAACGCGAAGTCCAACCAGCCTAAAGCGTAGAAGTGGCACGTGGCTGTCACCCGAAACTGTGGTTCGCGAGACAACGGAAGTAGTTATGCATGCGCGGCTACTAGCAAGATATTTCCAGGCACCGACGCGAATTTCCTTTCGATGCACTTGGCTTGGCCTGAAGGGACGAGAATTAGCGGATTTTTCTCCTGCAATAGATTGGGGTCATGCTCATGTAGCGTCTGCCGATCGCCGCACCACAGAAGGAGAGTGGCCAGTAACTACGATGGCAGCTACATGGACAGGGATTGTCGCGGAACTTTGTTCTCCAATACTCAATCTGTTCGGCTTCACGAGGTGCAGTGCAGAATTTGTTGAGAGGCTGGCGTCGAGATTTGTAAAATTGTGAGACATGGAATGCCTCATGAAATAGGAGTCAGGTAACATGAAAAAGGGGGCAAGCTCCATTAGGATGGTGGTTGTAGCCACCATCAAACCTGATTAGGAGAAGACCACATGATTTACGTCGGGTTAGACTGGCATTGTCAGACTAACTGGATCGGACCTGTAAACCCTACAATCGAGGACTCCTAGGCTGCGAGTTGACGCCACTCGGCCAGGGCGGGGGCTCGGTCCTGTTTGAAAATGTCGCGGCGGTTCAGATGGCGTTCGTGGTTGAAGTAGTTGTGGATCGGGGCCTGGACGGAGGCGAACTATTGCAGGGTCTTTACGTCCCTGAATTTGGCCATTGCCCCTTCCCTCCGTCTGAACGGCTGGTGTGAATTTTCCGCCCGGTTGTTGAGCCAACGACCGCAGGTCTGGGCGCCCGCATTGCCGATCATATTGATCGCAGCCCCATATCACCGAAGCCTGTCGGTAACGATGGAAGCCAGCCGGCCATAACGCTTCATCGCGCGTTTCACAAACCATAGTGCAGCCCTGCGATCCCGCCGTTTCGTCGCAAATACCTCAAGCACTTCGCCTTCTTGATCAATGCCACGCCACAAATAGTGCGTCTCCCTATTGACTCGAACGAACACTTCGTCGAAGTGCCGGCGCCAGTTCGAATGCGAATGATGATGAATCCGGCGCTTCCGAATCCCGGCGGCAAACAGCGGACCTAACCGGTTCCACCACAACCTTACCGTCTCGTGGCAGCTGCCGATGCCACGTTCGGACAGTAAGTCCTCGACCTGGTGCTGCAAGAGCGGGAATCGAACATACATCATCACAGCGAGCCGGATGATCTCGGGCGAACTATTGAAATAACGGAAGGAATTTTGGATTCTTAAAAGCTAACGGACCTCGCTGCGCGGCTCAAGCCGATTTACTCTGACAACGCTAAAACCGGAATTGCAAAAAGGCGTGCCTTACCCCCATTTCTTCAGGGTCAATCACTAACCTCCAGGTGAGGACATTCAAAAGGGGCAGGTCAAATAATTTCCGGTGGAAAGCGGTGACGTTTGAAGGAGATGTTGTCCATCCTAAAAGGCTACACCGATATCCAGATCGGGGTTGGAGTACTTAACGTGACAATTCTCAGAATTGAGAGCCTTATCCAAGACAGAGTGCGCATCCGCGAGCGCATTTGCGGCTATGACTTCGAGGTCTAGATCTCAGAGCCGGAGGCGTCACCTTCGGCGAGTAAAGCGGTCATCCAGTCGGGGAGTCTTCTGAAGAAGAGACGACGATGACTCAAGCTTTCTTTCTACCCGCGCCACGAGCGACTCACAGCCTCTATCGGTCTTAAGGTCGCACTCCCGAACTCGAATAACCGACCACTCACGCTCGCGAAGCTGTCTTGAAACCTTCCGGTCGCGGAGTTGATTCTTCGCCACTTTCCTTTGCCAGAAATTGACATTCGACTTCGGCTGGCGATAACAACGGCTACACCCATGCCAAAAGCATCCGTCCACGAACAGCGCCACCCGTAGCCCCGGCCATGCGAAGTCCGGCTTGCCGGGCAGAGGCAGACGTTGGCTCTGCCATCTACTTATTATATTCTCATACATATTCAATAGTTTACGGGTCTAGTGTGTGATTAATCCCCCTATTTAACCCACAATTAAAAATAGTGATACCATCAATCTCCTAATGTGAGATTCTCGCAAAACAATTGAGAATTGAGCGGACCAGCGGACCACTTGGACCGTGGGACCATAGCCGTAACCCTGTGGACACAAGAGGAAAACCGTATCGTCGCCTTTACATAGTCTAAAAACCTAAAACCCCTTGAACCCTAACAACAACCAATGCCTTGGTTACGTCTCGAGGGGTCTTACCGTCTAGCTGACTCAGGTCAATTTCTTCTTCCAATTCCGCCTTGCTGGGCTGGTATCTTGGGCGTTCTAGCTCAATAATGCGGGGGCTGATTTTTTCTATGCCGTGTTTTCAGACTTCATTGTCCTATTCTCCTTTCTCAAGTCGTAACGGACAATCGCTGTAAGATGACTTTAATATCATTTCGGACTTCGCGCATGTCCTGCTCTAGGTTATCGAGCCTCATTGCGCTTTTGGTTCTCGAAAAAGTTTTCACCCCCACACCTTGCCGCGTGCGGGCATTAGGGCCGTCAAGATGCCCCAGGATTGACGTTCTCGACTGCCCGAAGGATACATAGGGTATAGCCGAAAGCTCTTTCTACCCCCCAAAGAAGCTCGAGTTCACTGTAACCAGCATACTTCATCACCACAACTTCACCGTCGGTGGTGGCGAAGTTGGCAACTATACGAAATTGTTGTGGGGATACCTCAAAAAAACACAGAATTCCTAATAGAGCAAATTTCAGCATCATTCGACGGCAAAAAAAACTTTTACTTACAGATGAAAAGGGGACATTATGGTTAAGCCCCTTTTCTTTTTCGAAAAAGTTTTCACCCCCCCCCCCACTCGTTCTATGAGTCGAACAAATATATTACATTGCTCGAATTCGTAGCATTCGGCTGGTGCATTGTCATGTAGTAGTGCGATTTGCCCCCGGTGAGAATCTAGTAACTCAGGAAGTTGTTCCAAGAAAGCCTTATAATTTGCATCTACCGCTTTTTGAAGTTCTTGTCTGTCCACCATACTACATGAAGTTTTGCCGATCCCCAGGAGATTACTAGTAAACCGAGATACTACTTGTCAGGCAAAAAGATGATGAGAAGGAAAAGAAGAATACAGGAGGATGGGCAACTACGCCGGAGGTCGGGTCAAGACCCAGCGTAGTTGTGGTTGTTCCTACTTAGCGCGATGCTCCAAAGGCAGCGGTAAGGTCAGAACGCTCCAAGGTACCCGCCGCTCCTTCATGCTGACGCCCGGTGAAAATGCCTGTTAGTATTCCTTCATCGCCACTAGTCTGCTTGAACGTATTACCGTGAACATCGATTTCATAACCAAGGTCGCCGTCAAGCCATTGCACCCCTGTTCCCGCTGCACCTGGTGCTTGATCGGCCGGGAAGGCTTCAAGTGAGGTGAAATCAGCGCGCCCATCCATATCCCCCAAGTTTACACTTATCTGAGCATTACCAGCGACGGCGGTGGCTTGAGGGGTAAGACCGAGCAGAGCGCCGGTCCACGTTGCGCTTCCCGATAGCGCGGGGTTATCGGCAAGGCTGGTTTCGGGAAGGTAGCCGTTGGCCCACGGTTCCGCGTAGCCATTGCGTAGGGCGACGCCGAAGTTGGCATGTGGGCCGTTGCCCGCGATGTGCGTTGTGGACTGACCCCCTGCAGTTGGACAGTTTGAGGGAGCAGGTTAGAATGCCTGATGGGAAGGGGAAAGGATCTCATCATGGCAGAGAGAAGAAGGTTTACAGCGAATTTCAAGCGGCAGGTAGTGGAGGAACTCCTCAGTGAGAGCTCCACGTTGGCCCAACTGAGCCGCCGCTACGACATCTCCTCAAGACTTATTCGACATTGGACGAAGCGCTACGAACAAGGGGGCCTGGTGGAGGGCCCCTCTCTGCCAGAGAAGGAACTTCGAGCGCGCAATGCGGAGTTGGAGCGGATGGTGGGCAGACTCACCATGGAGAATGATCTTTTAAAAAAAGCCGTAGAGTACACACTGCGGCGGAGAAAAGAGAATTCGTCACCCATCACGGCCAAGAGTTTGGCAGCATCCATAGGGGGTGTGAAGTGATGGGGATAGCGCGCAGCACTTTTTATTACCGAACCCGGGAGCCTTCTATGCTCCACGAGATTGAGGAGGCGGACTTACGGGACCGGATTGAGCAGGTAGTGGAGGAGTATCCGCGTTACGGCTACCGGCGAGTCACCCATCATCTGAGGCGCGAGGGCTTTAAGGTTAATCACAAGCGGGTGTCGAGAATCATGCGGGAGGAATCATTGCAATGCCAGGTCAAGCGGCACTGGGTGAAGACCACTTGGTCGATTTCACTGAAGGGCCCCACCCGATTTCAACGAAAGGGACCATTGAAATCAGCGGAGCGAAGCGACGAAGCGATCTTTAACTGTTTACCTTAACCCTCCCTCTTTTTTCAACCCTGTTTTTTTCTCTTTGATCTTTTCCCGATAAGATTGTTCTCCATTCAAAGTGATTTTCTGACAGGGGTGGATCAAACGATCCACGATGGCCTCAGCAATCACCGGATCCTCAAAGAGTTTCAACCATCCCTGCGGTTCCACCTGGGAGGTGACAATGACGGGACCATTTTGATAGCGCTCTTCGAGGATGTCCACCACAGAGGTGGCTTCTTCGTGGGTGTAGTTTCTAAGTCCCAGATCATCGAGGATGAGGACTTTGGTTTTGGTCAAGCTTTTGACGTAGTGGAGGTAGCGGCCTGCAGCCTTGGCGGCCAGGATCTCTTCGAAGAGGAAGTTCATGGGAAGGAACAGGGTGAGATGGCCTTCATGGCACAGCCTTTTGCCCAGGGCGATGGCCAGATGGGTTTTGCCCAGCCCTGTCTTGCCGATGATCAAAAGATTTTCCTGGTTGTGGAAGAAGCTGAGGTGAGCGAGTTCGGAGACTTTGGCTTTAGGCACATCCTTGTGGAAGCTGTAGTCCCAGTCTTCCAGGTCGGCGCGGAAACGAAAGCGCGCTTTGGTCACGAGTGCCTTGGCGGTTCTGTCTTTGCGCGATAACAGCTCCTCTTCGAGAAGGAGTCTTAAGAACTCCAGGGGATGGAGCTGCTGAGACAAAGCGATTTGGGCTTGTCGCTCGCAGGCCTCATGGATGCCAAACAGGCGCATTTGGTGAGAAAGGTTTTTCACTTGATCAAGCATCATAGCGGTGAGACCTCCTGGTCGAAAGACTCCTTTGGGGGGTACCCAGAGTATAGGCCCAAGCGAGATCGTCGTTTATAGGGCAAATACGGTGGTCGTTTTTCTCTGCTCCTAGCTCGGTGGCGTGAAAAATGGTGTTGGAACTGGATTTGAAGCCTGTGCTCATAGGAGTTCCTCCTCGACTGGCGACGGTTCGGGATCTGAGCCCGAGTTGGCAGTGTGTTGGTGCAAATGGAGTGTATCGGATTGACGCTTGGGAGCCGCAAGCGTGGGTCTTTGGCCGTGGGTAACAAAGTAAAGTGCGCAGTCTTTGATATAGGCGAGTCTTTTCTTATTGAAGACAATCGCCCGCTGGCAAGCATGGTCCAATGCCTCAAGGGTGATGGGATAACGTTTAGCCAGCCGTAAAATCCCTTGGACCCGTCTCAAGTGGCGTAGCGGATGGTGACCTGAGAGCAGCTCGCCGACTAACTTCTCGACATGGGGGCCAAGCTTTTTTGCCTGTTCTTTTGCATGATGGACTTCAAAGCGTGCCACGCTGAGCTTAGCTTCGGGATAATGGAAATCATAGGTGGAGAACTTCCCGATCCCCAGAAGTCTTGTGTGAGCGGTAAGGGGCTGGCTGTCCTCACTAAACACTTCCACCACCTTCTCGCTGAGCCTGACCCGGACCCTTTGACCGACATAGACAAAGGGAACGGAGTAGAAGTTTTTCTCCACCTGGATATGGCAGTCGGGATGAACTTTAGCGTGGCGCCACTCGCTCATCTCGAAGGCACACGAGGCCAGGGCTTTTAAGTACTTTTTCTCTTCCTCAAAGCGCTGGTTGCGGCTCACCCCGTAGTCTTTCATCACCTCACAATTTAGCCGATGAAGATAGTCCCTGAGGGCTTCATTGAGCTCTTCGAGACTATAGAAGACACGGTTACGCACTTCCTGGAAAAACCCTCTCTGAAGCACTCCGATGTGGGTTTCCCCCGAGCCTTTGTCGCGGGCCTTGTAAGGCCTGGCCGGTAGTACCGCAAAGCCCATGTGAGTGGCAAAGTCACAGTAGGTGGGATTCACATCGGGGTCATACAGATGGGCTCGGTGAACACCGCTTTTGAGATTATCCACCACGACATACGGCGTAACCCCGCCGAAATAGGCGAACATCCGCTCCTGAACACCGATAAAGGTGGCAAGCTTTTGGTCTAAGACAAATTCCCCGAAGGTATACGAGCTGAAGGGCAAGACGCCTAAGAAAAACTGCGTTAGTATCTTCTTTCCCGTTCCACGCTCGGTGATAAAAAGACCGTCTGTGAAGTCGATCTGGGTCTTTTCCGCCACCTTGTGATGAAGCCGGATGGTGACTTGTTGGGGTGAGGCTTGATGGCCAACCTTTTCCCGAAACTGACGCCAAAACTTCACATACGCTATCTCCGGAGCCACCTCCCGCTGGATCTGCTTGACCGTGGTCCCTTTGCCATAGACTTCCTGGCGGACATAGTCCCAGTCAACCGTGTCAACCCAACCGCCACTCTCACTGGGCGGCTGTGCGGTGGGCGCCAAGTACTTACGCACGGTCCTGCGCGAAAGCCGTAGTATCCTGGCAATGCTGCGAATTGAGTAGCCCTGCTCGGACAGGGTCTTGATTTGAGTTTGCATACGAACGCTAGTCCTTTCTTTGGCCATGAACTGGATCCTCCTCCAGTCGGCCAAGATACCATCGTTCGTCGCTTCGCTCAGAAAACGAAGGGGACCACCTGAAATAGGGTGGGTCCCTTCGTTGAAATTGGGTGGGTCCGTAAAGTGAAATCGGTCACAATGGTGGGTAAAGCAAAATTTCCCGTTTGGCTAGCAACAGACGCCTTACTTGCTCAGTTTGGCAACAGAAAAGCATCGGCTCAAAGAGATTTTCGACGGTTTGTAAGTGAGGGGATTGGAAGGGAAAGTATTTGGAAGAATCTCAACCGTCAGATCTATCTGGGGAACGAGAAGTTCGTTGAACGAATGCAGGGTACGTTGGAAGAGAAAATGTCAGACGTTAACATACCGCAGGTGCAGCAACGTCCTCCGGCACCTCCACTTGATGTGATACTCGCAAAATACCGACGAAGAGATCGAGGCATTATTGCTGCTTATCGGACGAAGGAGTACAGCTACAAGCAGATTGCAGAGTACATTGGGGTCCATTTCACCACTGTTGGGCGAGTTGTGCGGAGATCACAAAGAAATAGAACACGTGGACGCTTGTGCCAGTGAAGCATGGTATAATGATAGACCTGACCCCACATTTATGTTTATATATGGGAGTAGCAACTAAGATTCTTGAGGAGAGCGCCCCTAACCGTCCGAGAGCAGCACTAAGGCATCTCGAATGACTTTGCCTGTGGATGTTCGTGGCAGGGACTCGCGAATTTTGACCTCTTGAGGCACCTTGAAGGCCGCCAGATTCGAACGCAGGAAGGCGAGAATCTCTTTTGGGTTTGGAGTCTGTCCCTGGCGCGGGACCACTGCAGCTCCAATGACGTTTCCCCTCTTGGGCTCAGGGATCGGAAAAACCACCGCCTCCTGCACCGCTGGGAATTCGTACAAAATGTTTTCAACATCCGCCGGGTAGACGTTCATCCCCCCGGTAATGATCATGTCGTCCTTTCTTCCCAGGTGATAATAATATCCGTCACCCTCTCGCCTTGCGATATCACCAGTGTAGAGCCAGCCATCGCGTATCCTCTCGGCGGTGGCGTCTGCTTTACGAAAGTAACCTTTCATCACATGAGGACCTCGAGTAACAATTTCTCCCTCCTCCCCTTCACCCACTTCATCGCCTTTGTCGTTGATGACCTTCACTTCGATTCCGGGAACCGGTTTACCGATACTGCCTAGCTTTTGATCCGCGTCTAGAGTTTCAGTGCCGGTTATGAGAGGCGAAGTCTCTGTGAGCCCGTACCCCTGCATCGCCTTGATATGTGGCTGTGCGCCCTTGAAGGCGCGCATGAGCGGTAACGGGACCGACATACCCATCATGCCAACGATCTCAACACTGCTGGTGTCATAGGATTTTAGATTTGGGACACCTAGAAGGAGCTGGAAGATAATAGGGATGCCATGGAAGAAGGTGACCCGGTGCTTTTGAATTCCTTCCAGTAGGGTCACTGGATTCATCTGGTCAAAGATAACCATGGTACTACCCTTGTCGATGATCTCGTTACAGTAGATGGGACCCGAGATATGTGACATGGGGAGGATGCAGCCCAACACGGTTTTTTCGTCGGTCTTCCAAACCTGGCCCATACAATAGGGGAATTGGGTCAAGTTAACGTAACTCAGCAGTACCCCTTTGGGCTCTCCTGTAGTCCCGGAGGTATATAGAATCACCGCGTCTTGGTCGGGAGTAATCTTCGGTTGGACAAACTTTTTTCGTGGCGCCGATAGTCTTTTCTCAAAGGCTTGCTCGCCTTCACCTTCAACCGACCATAGTGGAACTTTTTTTATCTTCGCCAGAATGGGAGAGATTTCAGGCATGAGTCGCTGGTGAGTGATACAGAGATTCAGGTCGGCATCCCGCAGAACTCCGGAAAGCTCTTTTCCCTTTAGCCGTGCATCCAGGACTACGGAGACTGCACCGATCCTTTGGATTGCGTAGTAGCAGAGGGCAAAGGCAATAGAGTTGAGCAGGAACAAACCGACACGGTCCCCTGGCTTGATCCCTTCAGCCTGCAAATGACCCGCTATCCAACCGGCCTTCTCATTCACCTGTGAGAAGGTCAATTCGGCTTCCTTGGCGATCAATGCGGTCTTATCCGGGTATCGCTTGGCAGTCTGCTCCAGAACTTCCCCAACAATGAATCCAGTTTGATTAGAATCAATCGCCATGGTGGAACCCTCCCTCAATTAACTTTGTTTCTCAGTTGACGGAACCCCACCAAGCACTATGGGTGGTGGAATTGCGCTTTGTTTCTCCGGTGGCATCCCGTCCTTCAAAAACTGGCAGTGGATCGCTCCCTCCAGCAGATCGGTCAGAAGAAATGCATCTCTTAAATCTTTTCCCCGAGCAACCGTTCCATGGCCCTTCAGGATAACGATGGGGCGATTCTGTATTTCCTCCACGACTTTGGCCGGGTCCTTCACTGTGGGGGTATTTTGAGGCACAACAGGTATTTCCTTAAGGAGGTATCTCTCCTCCCAACTTAGGGGAATGAAGCTATTATTGGCAAGAGAAAATACAACAATGGTGGGTGGATGAACATGGATAACGGCCATGGCATCCGTTTCTTTGTATACTGCCAGGTGAAGGGGAGATTCGCTGGAAGGCGTCTGGGTCTTTTTCACGGGTGCACCTTCCCCATTGATCTCCATCAGATCCTTCGGGGTCAGAAACCCCAGGGGGGAATTTCTCCCTGTTATCAGAAACCGGTTCTTTCCAATACGGCGGCTGATATTTCCGCCCCAACCGGTGATGAGCTTGCGCTCATAGAGGCATCTTCCCCAATAAATGATGTCACGCTCTATAGTATTCATAAAAACAATCGTCCTACCTCAAATTTCTCTTAATTCCTATGCATCCAATGTTCAACAGAACAACCACAACAAAGTTTTTCTTGCCAAGTCAGGCTGACTTAAAATCCGAAATCCGAATATCGAAATACGAAACAATTCCAAAAATTCAATTCCCAAAATCCAAAACATATCAATGAGAATGTCTCCCGCGTTTTTAAATGTTTTGAAATTATTATTTCGAATTTTCCCCCTTTGTTTCGAGTTTCGCAATTCGTGCTTCGAGTTTGTATATCATTTATACTTGGCGTTCTTTGCGTCTTTGCGCGAGGCATCTTTTATCCGATCAAATACTTATAGTTAGGCCTTTAAAAGGGACCAGGGTATCCTTTCTTTCTCAATGGGATGGGGAGAAACTTCTTCTGGGCAAACCTGCTGCCCCACGAAAGTGGTGACTGTGTCGTCCAATGATTGCGGTGGTGTTTCTCCAGATCTGAGCAACTTTATGGGTACTTCGTGAATCTGTGCTAGACGTGCGACCAGCAAAGATCCACAGATTCCCACCGGTCCATTCTCATCCAGCTTCTGATAAAAGAGGTAAACACATCGAATTTCTTTCTGGGCAAAAAAGATACCCATCATATTATCAGAGATCAAGGTGGTGGACATTCCCCGTTGTATGAGTTCTTGGGCAACCTCCTGGGCTCCCCAGAGTTGGGGGCGCATTTCGGGTACTAAGAATCCATCCGCCTGTTCATCCTTGAGGGCGTGGGAAAGCTGGGCATAGTCATCACTGTGGGGCACACCGTAAAGTAGGACTAGCCGCTTTTGTTCCCTTGTTTCAATTTCTCCCTCCGACGAGTCCTGCTGAAACTTCTCCCTAAAGGTATCGGGTGTGTAGACCCCGTCATAACGGATCAGGTGGGAGATTAGAGCAGCCGGGGTTACATCAAAGGCGGGATATCTTCCCCGGACCCCTTCGAGAGTAATAGAACGGCCCTTGAAAGTAAGTAACTCGGCCACGGGCCGTTCTTCAATAGTTACATGTCTGCCCGTTAGCAAATTGCCAGGATCCTGGACCAGCGCGTAAAACGGGATACCGTATTCCTTCGCCATCAAGGCAAGGGGATAGGTTCCCACCTTATTAACGATATCTCCGTTTTGCGCACATCGATCTGAACCCACGAGCACCACATCCACTTCTCCTTTGGACATGACCTGAGCGGTGGCACAGTCAGGGATCAATTTCACGGCGATGCCGGACTGAGCCAGTTCCCAAGCGGTCAGCCGGGAGCCCTGGAGATAGGGACGGGTTTCCGTCGCAATAACATTAAAATCTTTTCCCATGGCTTTGCAGTGCTCACCTATGGCCACTAACTCGCCGCTGATATTACAATGGGTCATCAGCCGGCAGGGACTGGGTAGCAATTGGGCTACACTCTTTGCTCTCCCGTCTCTGGCTTTTAGAATCGTTGCGATCCGATCATGGATCTTGTCTTCTAACCATTTCCCCACCTCCTCACCGGCGGGTAATTCTTTCAAGCACTCATCAAAGAAGAGGGTATACCTTTTAAAATTAAAGGTCGGGCGAGCTTCCGAAAATCGATTGGCTAATTCTCTGAGGTGGCCTCCAAGAATTTCGGGGATTTGTTCCTTCGTAGTTCGAGCCATCAAGGCGGCAGAATAAAGAAAAGTTAACACCTGGCCAAATGCCCGCGTCTTCATCTCCTTCACGGCTTCAATGGCTTGGCTCACCTCTTTTACCGTAATGTATCGTACTTCCCAAGGGAGAAGGGTCTCGTCCAGTACCCTGAAGTGATCACCTTCCCAGATCACCGGTACGAACAACGGGCTTTTTTGCTCCATTAGGATTTAACTCATGAGTTGGATGGCCTTGAAGGCTACATCCACCATCTTGTTTTCCGCTTCCAAAAAGCGCGGATCACGAAATCCATAGTTCCCGCTATAACACTCGTCTGAAACAGCCATGATAGCACCCGCCTTTTTATTACGAACTTGAGCTACAGTGAGAAAGGACGATGTAACCATATCAATGGCAGAGATACCCTGCTGCTCCAATCCGTCCATAAGCTCCGGAGTTTCTTGAAACAAAGCATCTGTTGTATACACCCAACCCAGGTGAGTCGTGACCTCAAATGCTTTGGCAGCTTCAGTCAACACCTGGACGATTTCTGGATGGGAGACAGTGGAAAAATTTTGCGGTACATAGTAGGGTGTTGTGCCTTCGCCACGAATGGCTCCTGTCACAATGACAAGGTCACCAATCCTCACATTTCTGCTCAGAGCCCCACAGCTACCAATTCGAATTAGTGAATCAACACCCCCAGCACAGAGTAGTTCAGTTGTGATGGCCGTGTCAGCCGCATAGCGTCCCCCATTTCCCACGGTCACCCGTTTCCCGGTGCACGAACCCGTGTGCATCTCATGATCCAAGAAGGTGAAGCTTTTGCTAGGGTTATCGAGATGTTCGAGCAACATATTTGCGCGCTCTTTCGGACCGGGAATGAGGGCCACGGTTCCCAGACTTCCAGGCTTAAAATTGATCCGACTGAGCAAGCTATCCGGTGTAAAATGAGGTTCTTTGCGCATCTTTTTATACCGTCTAAATATTAATATTCTTGACCTACGACGGGTTCAACATCATGTTGGATTTCAATTAACAGCGTCTCTAACTACTGAAACAAGGGAATTTATCCCCACCGGACATAGGTTAATGTGTTAATTAATCACACATAAACTATTTGACCTTTAACCAATTGTCAAGAATGGGAAGCAATGGGTAGGGTAGAGTAGAGGACAGGCTTAGCTTGCTTTAGGCCGCACCTTGGCTGTATCCGCCGTTTCCAGCTTCGTGCCCGTTTAGGCACTTCCGTAACAAGCGTTCCTGTCCCCCCTCATCAAACCGTACTTGCAGTTTTCCCGCATACGGCTTTCCGATCATCTTCATCTCAAGGCATGCGAGGCCGCCTATTGAGCTCCCTCTTGGCCTTGAGATACAGTCTCCGCTAGAGGTCTCGAATCTTGTTAGGTGTTTGTAGCCTCACGGCAATCACCTCTCCTTCCCTCTTTAAGAGACACAATGAAAGTAGGGCGCCTTCCCTCAGCCGGCATTACCCAGCCTCCTCGGTAATACTCGCCCCTCCGACTTCTCGCCCGCCTGACCCTGACTTCGGTTTCCCTTATACCGAGCCATTGCGGCTATCACCCGCGACAAACGAGATCTCCCGCGTTACCCATCACAACTTCCCCCACATGCCGTCCCGACGACCCCGGAGAGCCCATCTGCTTCTGTCTCGGTTATTTCCACAGATGGCACCGGCCTTCCCCATCTGACCACAGGGTCGGCACTCTCAATCAGCAAGTTACGAGGCTCTATGGGTTCCCTAGTAGTACGGCCTGCGAGTTTGCGATCCTCTCCTTTTGGAAAGTTTTCTCGATCCACTTAGCCCTGAGAGTCACCCCTCAAAACCGGATCTTCGCTAGCGGGGTGAACCGTTAATTCCCCGCACCGGACTTTAACCGGCAAGTTGCACTGCTTCCGCGGCATACAGTCGTCTCATGCGCTGAGTAGTTTACGCAAAAGGGTAGAAAGTTCTTTTTGCCGGGATCTATCTAGGGGGGAAAAGCATTTCGACACGCTATTTTCAAAGGTGACAACGGAAACCTTATAGAGTTTCTTCCCCTTCTCTGTAAGTTTGACGTGGATCACTCTTCGGTCGTGTTTATCCCGCTCCCTGGCCACGAATCCCTTTTCCTCCAGTCGGTCCACGATGCCTGTCAGGTTACTCACAGTCACCATCATTTTTGCGCCAATTTCGCTGAAGGGGACTCCTCCCAGATAACCAATGGTCGCTAGAACATAAAACTGCGGGGGTGTGAGTCCCTGTTTCTCCAGATCCTGCTGGAGCTTCTTACTGGAGTGGATGTTAAACCGAAGAAACCGAATCCAGAGGCTTGTACTGTAGCGGGTTAAAAACGGCCTGTTCATCACGGCTGAGTTTAGACTATTGATGGATTAAAAGGCAACCTAAACTGTGACCACCCAAAATCGTGTTACGTTGATCCTGAATTAGGTGCAATTGCTATGGAAATCGCCTCCCCCAACCGCAATAAAAAGATTTTAAATCCAGCAACATCCCTCTGCATACAGCGCTGAACGGCTTCAGTGTAAACTCGAGCCTGGTGGCTATAGGGCCGCACCACCTGGGAGAGATTTCTACCCTGGACACGATCAGTCTTATAATCTGCAACGTAGAGTTCTCCGTCTTTTTCGTAAAGCACATCCATGACCCCCTCCATGATCTGATTCCCCCAGGGAATCAACAGTGGGATCTCGCGTCCAAGGATGTGAGAGCTTTTGAGCTCCTGGTAAGCGTTGGAATTGAAAAACACTTGAAATATCTCTTCAAGCTCCCTCTGAACAGACACGTGATCATAGTCACCACGCTGATGGAGATTTTGGTCTAGGAAAGAAGAAAGGTGATCACGAAAAGATAAATGGTCCTGGGAGAAATCCCAACATTGAAGAAACCCATGGGCCAACTTACCTATGAGGAGGGCCTCTTGGTTCAGGCCACTCTTATTGCCACCGTGAGGGTCCTGATCCCGTGTTTCTTCCTCCATTCTCTTGAGCAAGGTGGGATTGACAATAAGGGGAGTCTCTATGGTCTCCTGGTACCGTTTCTGCCGTTGCTGAACCGATTTTTCGTAGCTCCCACTATCAAACTCCATTGGTTTTTTCTCGGACTGGTTATCAACGGTGCCTGGTGGCTCTAACGATTCACGTGGGCTTCGAAACTGAATCTTCCCAGCCCCAGCACTCACTGTTCTCGACTGGTCGGCTGGCTGGATCTCTCCTGTGACCTCCTCAAGCAGAGATAGAAAACTCCCGGGTGTCCTTCTCTTGGTCGCGGCACAGGAAATAGTCAAGTGCTCACGGGCCCTGGTTGCAGCCACATAGAATACCCTTTTTTGCTCTTCCCCTTCACGGAGCTTTTTCTTCTTATCCAAGAAAATTCCTGACAGACTCCACAGTTCATCCACATGGAGACCTACCAGGTCAGCGGACCAGTCATGGTAAACCTCCACGGGGTCACTTGCCTGGCGGTTCACCCCCGCCTGGCAACCGGCCAGGATTACCAGTGGGAATTCCAGACCCTTGGCCTTATGGACGCTGAGAATTTTGACTGCATTCACGCCTTCTTCGGCGAGGCTGCTTTCACCTTCCTCTTGCATCTCAGACACCCGCTCTTCTAAGGTGGCAATAACCTCCTTCAACGTCGCTGATCCCTCCCGTCCCATTTCCTCCGTCAGGAGACGAGCTTTTTCTAGATTGGCTACTCGCTGCTCGCCATGGTAGGAACTGGCAGCCAATACCATCACGGGTAGCGAGCCAAAAATTGCCTTTAACGTGTCTCCTACTGAAAGCCTGCGAGTCTCACCATGGAGCCGAAGAAGAATGGAAAAAAGATCTCGGACTTGGAAGGCAACCCCTTTTTTGGGTAGCCCCTTTGGCCAGGCCACTGCACGGTAATCCAAGAGCCCCTGCTGGTGGAGTTCATAGAGTTCTCGATCATTTAATCCCCCCAGTGGAGATCGAAGCACCCCCACCAATGCCAGTCGGTCATAGGGATTTTCGATGGCACGGAGCAGGTTCACCAGATCGATCACTTCTTGCGTGGCGTAAAAGTGTTTTTCACCTTCCACCACAAAGGGAATTCCCCGCCGTCGCAGCGGTTCCAGATACTGGTCCACGTTCACCAGAGAGCGCATCAATAATGCCACGTCCCCTGCCTTGACCGACATGGGCATACGGTTCTTATCGAGGATCACGGCTTTACCCAAAACCTCCTCAGCAAGCCAGCGGGCGAGGGACTCTCCCTCAAGACGGCGCGCGTCGGCAGCATTAAGATCCTCATCACCTTCTACTCTGCGAATCTCCACTTGGCGAAGCGGTGTCGGTGAATGGTCCGCTGTTTCCGACACGGAATCCTCCAACGGTTGAATCGACGTATAGGGGGGTTGAAGTGCTTCACGCGCTTGAATGAGACGAGAAAAGACACCATTCACCACGTCCAGTATCACTTCATGACTTCTGAAACTTGTTTTTAGAGTACACTCGATACCGTTCTGTTTTTGTATGACATCACGAACGACACGCAGATGGGCCTCGATGTCAGCACGCCGAAAAGCATAGATGGACTGTTTTGGGTCGCCCACAACAAAAAGCTTTCCCGGTTCTAGCCTGATCTTCCGCCAGTCTTGAGCCTGTTGTCCCCTCTTCTCCGCCAGGTAGAGCAAGACCTCGTACTGGATTGGATCCGTATCTTGAAACTCGTCCACTAAAATCGCCTTGAACCGCCCCTTGAGCTCTTCACGGATCTCCGGGTGTTGCCGCATCAGCTGCCTAGCCCGCACCAACAAACCATCGAATGAAATGAACCCGGCCCCGACAAAAGTCTCACGGCAGCTCTCCACAAAGGGGATGACAAGATCACAAAGGAGCCCCAGGAGTTGCTGATCAATGCTCATTAGGCAACGCGCCACTCGAATCAAACCCCTAGCCTCTTCCACTTCATCTCCACTCCAACCCTTGGGACCTGTAATGGGTTTTCCGGCGGCAAGGAGTTCCCTTTCCTCCTCTAGGACGCCGGAGCCAACCGCTCCCCGCGCGCAAAACTCACGAATCATTTGTCTGGAAGCCCGAACGTGTTGTTCGATGGATCGATTCTCAGGGTGTTGTTTAATAAGGTGGGACGCCTTCTGTTCCAGGTCCCTTAACCAGTTCCCATGTAACTGGAGTTCCTCTTGGCCCTGCACCAGCCGCACGAGTCGAGGAAGGTCCACAGTTTCGGGACTCAATCCATAGGCCAGCTCACGGATGCGGTCGAGGGGGAGCCTGCGCAGTATCTCCTTCCAGGATTCCCTATGGGGTCCCCGGGAAGCAAGCTCACGGTCGAGCCAGAGATTCCAGCTTTCGCCGAAATGCCTTTCGAAATTACTACCGTCATCCTCACTAAACTGTGGGTCGAGTCCTGCCTCCATGGGGTACAGGCGAAGCAGGTTAGCAGCAAAACTATGGATAGTGCCGATTTGACTCCGCTCTAGATGGCGAAGCGCTTCCTTGGCGCGATGGTCGACCTCTTTTTTCCCCAGGTGGTAGCGTTCAATAAAACCTTGGACCTCCCGATGTATCTCCGCTTGGTTTGTATTCAGAGGTTCATGATCAAGTGTGATAGTTCCATAGTCTTGGAGACGCTGGCGCAGGCGAATTTTCATCTCATCAGCGGCCTTATTGGTAAACGTCAAAGCCACAAGCTCCGTGACTTTCACAGGGTCAGGCTCACGCATCAAGAGATGAACCAATCGGTTCACCAGCAACGTTGTCTTTCCTGTACCGGCACCAGCGGTAACGACTATATTCTGGTCGAAGGTGGTGGCCGCCCGTTGGCGTTCTAATCCGTCAGCTAATTCGCCTGGCATTACCCGCGCTTCCCCTGCGTGGACGTTAATTTTTGTTCATTCAATTCAATATGGGACTTGACTGCCGGGTCATTTTCGGCACGCCAAAGCGACGGTCGGTGATTTCTACGGCAGGCCGCTCTCACGTCGCAGTTTCTACAATGATCATCGGGAAAGATAAAAAATCGACCCTGCTGAATTCCCTTTAGGAGAAACCCCAGGGTTTCTTGGAGCCTTTCTTTGTTCGGATCCTCCCAGCCCTCTTCAGGAAACTTTTCAATAGCCAGCGGTCCGTTCAGCCAGCGTGGTGCGACCAGATAGAAAGCCCCGTGAATTTTGCCTGACGTCTTGTCCCCTTTCCCGGGCTGAGCATGCTGCGCTGCCAAAAGGATGTAGAGAGGAAGCTGGAGTCGCTTACCCCTGAGGGCGGATTGAAGGAGATTGTGATCTTCCGCCGATTCCCGTTTTCCCATCCGAAGCTTATAATCAATTACCCGATAGCGTGACTTTGCTGGTTCAAAGTCCACACGGTCCGGCGAACCCACAATGGGGAGATGCCCCAACGGTTCGGGCCAGGTTTCTTCTAAGCGTCCCCTCCATTCCGGCTCAAAGGCCATGGGTCGGAATCCAGATACAGCCAATTCTTCGAGGTCCTGTTCCACTACTTGACGTAGAAGGCGACTCAGCTCCTCCGCCAAAACTTCCCATGCCACCGGATAGCCCACCGGATTTTCCGCGGCATAATCCGAGAATGTCTTGCGAGTTATCTCGTCCAATCGACTCGACCATTCACCTTTGGATAGCTCCCTCGTGAAATACCCTTCATCCATGAGTTGGATGTAGAGGGACTTGAGAATTGTATGGGAGAGTTGGCCTATAACCGAGGGACCTAAAGAGGAGATCTCCTCCGGCCTTTCCGTTTCGTGGAGTTCAAGGATATTGGCGGCGAAATATTGGTAAGGACACCTCGCATAACGTTCCAAGGCGGTGGGTGAAATCCCTCTTTCCAACAAGAGTTGCCAGTAGTCAGGGACGGGCCCGATCATTCCGTCCAGTTGATCCAGTGACCTGCGAGGATCCTCCAATAGTTGCATGGACTTCAACCCGCGACGATAGATATCC
>CBDCDW010000002.1:0-12500 GCA_965215595.1 uncultured Binatia bacterium (SeqCode)
TTTCAAAACCAGGGAAAGTATTTGGCTGAATTTTTACCCCAAACCAAACCGCACCAGGCGTATCCCGTTATGGAATATATTAAGAATGGGAATCTTTATTTTAGCGCCGAATTAGAAGACCACCTATTGCCGCAGGTGATGGAACTGGTGGGAGAAACTCAAATCGTCATGGGGACTGACATGCCCCATGGAGATCGAGAGCGCTTCGCCGCCAGCCTGCTGCAACAGAGAAAAGACCTGAGCTCCGGAGCAAAGGCAAACCTTCTTGAGCACAATCCGGCCCAGCTCTATGGAATGAAGACCTGAGAGGTACTACCAACTTTGAAACTCAAAGGCCCGACCTCTGTTGAGATCGGGCCTTTCGCTTGATCCCCGCGACGTTTATCCCGAACTACAGAACGCCTCGGACGTGAGTCCGGGGATGAACGTTCCGAACTTCCCCGAAGGGAAGCGCCCTAAAGCTACGGACATAAGTCCGTGGTACGGGGTTTACCGCTTTCGCCACGCTAAACTCTGCCACGGAGACCGAGGGGAGAACTGTTGAATCATGCTATTGAAACACAGCAACCTGAACCTTGACCCACTTTGCGGTTGTCATTTGTTTGGGGCCCAAGACGCGGACCTCCGCCCTCAGGCCAGCCTTTAGATCCGCAAAGGTACCATCTTGATTAGCCTCTTTACGAAGCGATCTATCTAGCCAAATCTTCGTTTTGTCAGACACTTGAATCGTTTTAGTATCACCGTGTTAACCCGACTTAGCGGATTCGCGGGGTTCAGTGCTCGTAAGTACCTGTAAATCAACGAGAGCTTTCAAAAGGTCTTCACTACATCGAGCTATTTCGCCACTTCACCTTTGGCCGTAACACGGGGAGGCAGCTGACTGGGCAATGAAAGCCGCAGCTGCTCAAGCAAGACCTGGAGTTCGGGGGGAATTATATACTTTAGTATCCAACAACGCTTGACAAGACCTCCAGTTTGGGATACTATTGTTCTAGCTGGAGGCGATCATGAAACACAATGTACCTGGTAAAGGATACCGAAAAGGCTTAACCCTTGCAAGCCTTTTCCTCATGTTCCCGAACGATGAGGCGGCGGAAAAGTGGTTTGAGGCTGAACGTTGGCCGGAAGGGGTTCAATGCCCTCACTGCAATTCCGCTAGCGTGGGCTCAATCAAGCATCCTACCATGCCTTACCGTTGCCATAAGTGCCGGAAGTACTTCTCAGCCAAGACGGGCACCCTCATGCAGGGTTCCAATCTCGGTTACCAGTCATGGGCCATTGCCATTTACCTTTTCACGACCGGCATCAAGGGAACATCCAGCATGAAGCTACACCGGGATCTCGGCATTACCCAGAAGTCGGCATGGTACCTGTGCCACAGATTGCGAGAGACTTATGATGGCAGAGATAGCGCCCCTTTCACTGGCCCGGTTGAAGTAGATGAGACCTATGTCGGTGGGGTAGAAGGCAACAAACACGCTTCCAAGAAATTGAGAAAGGGACGCGGGGGAATTGGGAAAGTCGCAGTTATCGGCATGAAGGACAGGCAGACAAACGCCGTAGTAGCGAAGCCTATTCAGGAGACGGATAGGTTTACCTTGCAGGGCTTCGTACTTGGACAAATCGAGCCTGGAGCGAAGGTCTACACGGATGAGCACGCTGGTTATGACAGGTTGCCGAACCACGAATCAGTCAAGCATAGTGCCCGTCAATATGTGGACGGGATGGCCCACACGAATGGCATGGAATCCTTTTGGGCGTTGCTCAAGCGTGGTTATCACGGGACATTTCACCACCTGAGTCCTAAGCATCTGGGGCGCTACGTTAACGAGTTCTCGGGGAGGCACAACCAGAGGCCGCTTGACACGGTAGATCAGATGAGCAAGGTTGTCAGGGGGATGAGGG
The DNA here is from genome assembly GCA_965215595.1 of uncultured Binatia bacterium (SeqCode). GTDB lineage: Bacteria > Desulfobacterota > Binatia > UBA9968 > CAXXLF01 > CBDCDW01. The sequence continues at coordinate 1,906 of CBDCDW010000002.1, forward strand.
GTAAGAGGTTGAGCTACCAGGATTTGATAAAACCATAGGAATTACCACCCTTAGCGGCATATTTGCAGGTGATGAGACGTTGAAGTACTGAAAGTCTTCCTTTCTCAGGATGGGCCGATTCTGGGATTTTAATTTCTGGCCAGTTGCCGCATAAACCTTCATCATGCTCGTATCGTCATTACCAAGCATGACCTTGATGCCGTGATTATATGCCATCGGAACCTCCTATTATTGGGAGGTTCCTCTTGACAAACACACACAGTCAGGCTACAAACGTACCTGTAGCGTTTTTATCAATCGGGTTTCCCGCCCAACGATTGAATTTCTGAAAGCCAGAGCGTCAACTCTGGCTTTCTACTTTGTATCAGGCTTTAGCGGATATGTCGACTCCCCTCAGTTCCTTGGGTCCATAATGCTGTACTTCATTGACAAAGACTTTGGTTTGGCGACATTCATTGCTACAGATGTAAAGGCATGTCCCTCAATCAATCCATCCGCAACACCAAGGAAGCGATCTTTTTTCCCGCTATCGTCATAAAGGCGCATAGTTATCCTTCCAGAATTGCAGGTAGCGACTCCATCAATCATCATCATTCCCGCCACCGTAGAACTAACCCTCCATGCCTCGACCTCACATTTCCCAACATGGTCATCACAGGCTAAAGCAACACTGGAATTCAATAGAATTCCAAACATGATTAAAACTAGATATGCCACGGATACCTCCTTTGTGGAACTTGCTTGACAGGACATTAGGAAAATGGGATACCATTGTCAACAAAATAGTGGGGGTATCTATGGAGAAGAAGGATGGCCGCAAAACCAAGACCGCACAGTACAAAGAAGATTGCCGTGTTCTATCTACCACGACCCCACAGAAGTTGGTTAAGTTGCTAGTTAGTGGCTCTGGGTTCGCCAGGAAGACGCCTAAGAAGTAAAGGTCTGACGGAGTTTATCCAACGCTTCGTGACCGTTCCAGGTCATGAGTTCAATTCGTGTTGGGAGTTTGGTTGCTGGGTCTGATACGATGTTTAAGTAACCAGCCTCGCTGCATAGCCTGACATGGTATTCTATAATTTCATTTCTTTGGTAGTCCCGGAACTCAGGAAGCGGAATATCTCCTATAGTTAATGCGCCCTCAACGTAATCCAGTATCAGGTAAATGAGTCTCATTTCACGCTTCATGACATGGCCCTCCTATCTATTTTTACATGTGCAAGGGGCTGGTTGTCAATATTCAACTAGAAGCCCCATCCCCGGATACTAAAGTATATAATTCCCAGTTCGGGCTCAGGCTGTGTATAGCGTGACATGATCACCTTGCGTCCATCAGTGGTCGGCAAATGCACGTCTATCATCTGAACAGCACCGAACTTTTCCAGAACCGATCGCGGTGTCAATCCCGGTGCCAAATCCCGCAGGTGGCGACGCAAGGTCACATGCATGGCGTAAGCCATGAAGGCTACGAATATGTGAGCTTCGATGCGTTCCTCCTTCTGGTGGTGGATCGGACGGATCGCCAGATCACCCTTGAGGTTCTTGAACGCTTCTTCGACCTGAACCAGTTGCATGTAGAACTCCCACATCTGTTCAGGCTCGCGTCCAACCAGGTTCGTTCTCAGCAAGTAACGTCCTTCTCGGCGCCGGACCTTTTGTAGCTGGTCCTTTCGCAATGAGAACTGCACCGACCCATTGCCATCAGGGATGTCGATCCGAACCAGTCGCCAGGCCGAAGGCGATTGCTGCCTGGCGGCCCCGAGTTTCAGCAACAGCTCGTCACGCGTCAACTTCATGCCTTGTAGCTGCTTAAGCCGCCTCCACAGCTTCTTTAGTTGCCGACGCCGCATGGAGCGCTCCTTGTTGATGCGATCACGACTCTGTGCCAACACATACAACTCATCGTCTTGTGGTAGTAACTTGACCTCCACTCCTTCGCGCACTGTATGCCACGGCTTGTCGATCAGCTCCTTCTCGTAACGGCTCAGTCGTCCCTTAGGCGTTCCCACCAGGTAATAGATCGGCGGAGTGCTTTCGCGCATCTGCTTGAGAACCTCCTCGGTCGGAATCCCCCGGTCCATCACCCAGATGCGCTCCGCTTTGCCGTACTGCTCCTCGATCTTGTTGAGAAATCCACTCAACGTAGTCTTGTCGGCCGTGTTGCCGGCCATGACTTCATAGGCTAACGGGAACCCTTCCGGGGTCACGATCAGAGCAATCACCACTTGGACACAATCGAAACGCTTGTCACGGCTGTAACCATACTTTCGCTTGTCGTTTTCCGAAAAGGGTGGATTGCTCTCAAAGTAGGTGCTGGTCAGATCGTAGAGCAGCACGTCGAACTTTGCATTGAACAGATCCTTCCACCGTTGTGTCAGGTGATCAAAAAGCGCTTGCTTGTGACCCAGGAGCTGGTCCAGGCACTTGTAGAGCTTGTGGATCTCCACCAGTTCAAAGCCCGCCCCCAGACAATCGGCCATCGCGCTGTTGTCGTACCAGTGCCGATGTAACCGCCACTCGCTGCCAGGATCAATCAGCCGGTAGCAGCTCAACGCCTGCGTGATCAGATCCCAGCGCGTCCCCTTGCGGCTCGGCTCCAACCGTGTCGCCCAGAACTCATCGAGCCCCAACTGCTCGTACAGGTGACAGGCCAGCCAGCATGCGCCCCACTGTCTGGGCCGGTGCAGTTCCAGATCCTTCAGCCGGATCTGCACCACTTCGTCGTCATCAATTTCTACAGGCCGATCCTCGGCAAACAGTGCTATCGTACGCGGCAATACGGCTCCATCCTCGAAGACCTCGATGGTCTTACGCCACGCCTGATGCTGAGAGTCGTTGATCTCACCGAGATAGAGCACCTGGCGCTGAACGACTCGTCCACCTGTTACCCGGCGGTTCTCCACCACATTCCAGTAACGGTGTTCCTTGCCATCTTTGTTGCGTTTCGTGCAACGTAAGAACATAGCGCACGTAGAATACTGCGTGTTGGGCAACCCTGAAAAGGGGGTAGGTCTTCACTACAGGCTGTTTAGGCCCATTTCGGGCTCACCTCGCCTTGGAAATTGGCTACTTAAAACGCGAAAAAAGTTATCGAGGGGGTCGAATCCGCTAAGTCGGGTTAAGCCATCAAAAAATCTAACCCTAGCGGGATTCGTTGCGTCATTACAAAATCTAACCGAAGTCGTCTCGCATCTGTCGTTTCATGTCCTGTTGTTGGCGCTGTAGTTTCTTGCTGAAGGTCCAGTTTCTCCACGGCGTTTGTTTCAGCGGTGGTCTCTCTCGTGGGGCTCTGTCTGCATGGCTGGCCAGCTTGTAGATCCGCTGCAGTTGCTGATCGATTCGGGTAGAGAGCTCGAAGGGATCAGTTGTCTTAAGCGTGTGCTTGAGGGCTGCCAGCTTTTTGGGGTCTCCCTTTCGGGACTCCACGACCCGTTCGAACGGGGTACGAGGCGTGTCATAGCGGCGAATAAGTCGAGAGCCTATACGGATCTTGCATCGCAGCTTCATGGAGGGCTGGAACAGATTCTGGAAGATCCTAAGCTCATCATAGAGCTGGTTGGCGGCCTCTTGGGCCTTTGCGGTGTCGTAGCGATCCCAGCCCATAAGCTTTCTGACATGGGTCCAGTTTTTCTGCTCGATGTGCGCGTTGTCATCTTTTTTGTAGGGACGCGAGCGGGTGAACTGAATGGTGTGGCCAGCTGGGCGTTGTTGACAGAAGGCAAGAAGGCGGTTGTTGATAAACTCACTGCCGTTGTCGGAGTCGATCCCCTTGAGGGGAAAAGGAAGCTGGTGTTCGATCTCGGTGACCGCATTCAAGACACCCAAAGCGCTCTTACCCATGACGGCCTTGCGCTCTACCCAGCAGGTAGCAATGTCGACACAGTCCAGACTATGGACAAACTCCCCAACCGCTGAGGCCCCTGAGTGTGACACCAGGTCAATCTCCAGATAGCCCGGCCGGTTCACATCCCAGTGATCGGTCTTAATCGGGATCATCTGCTTTAGTAGCGATCCGGGCCGAGTGGTGCCATAGAGTCGGCGTTTCACGATGTGCTTGGTTTCCCTCAGGCGCCGATCCATCTGACGGGCGCTGATGGCCAGGAGCTGATCCTCTAACGGTTGGGTCAGCTCGAAGTGTTGCCTTATCCAGGGCAACCAGTGTACAAGGGCGGCCTTCAGACGTTGGGAGCACAGATACCCCGAGGCCTCCCACACCTTTGCCAAAATCCTTACCATTGCCCGATTGTATGTAGGAGAGCGAGGTGCACCCCGTTTGCGTACAGTTGCCTCGGGCAAGGGCCGGTTTAAAAGCCAGATGGCATATTTGCGGTTGTAGCCGCAAACCTTGCAGAATTCCTCTAGCATCGTTCCCTTCTGTGCCCGTGGTGCGTGCTGATAACGATCATAGATGGATCGTAAATACTCCTGCTTGGATCGTCGTGCCATGGTGAACCCTTCCATTGTTGCCCTCCTTGAGCTCTAATGTGAGCCCTTGGAGGGTTAGAATCACAAATGGCGCAACGTATCGCCCTTGGGTTAGATTATACATGGCGCAATACGTCACTGTCCCCCCTAAGGACAAATGTCTTCCCCTTCTCATCGATTCTTAAAATAATACCCACCGTGACGAATTTATCCGCCAGTCCCGGATAAGCATCAACGGGAATGTACTTCTCCGTCATCTGCTGACCTTGACCCAGGTGAGGGAAAAACAGGATGGCGAACAACCCCAGCCATACCAACCTGTAGTCAATCCTTTTTCTTTTCGTACCGTGCGGTAAATTGCAATTCATATTTTAGACTCAGTCCACCCCTACGAACCGAGCAGCTCCCTTCTGGCCAGCTTCAACTCTTTAGCCGACTGTTTTGCGAACCGTAACTTGCGAAAGGAACTGTCCCTGGCCTTCTCCGCGAACTTCTTCGCATTGCGTAGATGATTGATGGCCTGAGGATGCAAGTTAGCTCCTTCCAGCACCTTGAGGCCATCTTCGATCTCAAACACGGCAAGGCTAATCTGATCCTCATAACTTCCAAAAACAGCGAACCGTTCGCCCAGTGCGCCTTCTATCAACTCCAGGCTCGCACGGATGTTCTCGAGGACATTGATGACGCGAAGGAAGGCTGCCACCGCCACTACCTGTGTGGCCTCGAGTTTGATACCAATTCCTTTTGGATCGATACTGGCGAGAAAGCGGCCCGACGGGGAGTTATTAAAGGCGGCACCGTTGTAAAAAGCCACTGCACCTTCAATGGTATCGATGGAGTTATTGTGGAAAAACGGTCCCGTATCTGCTGCTTCTACTAATGGTGGTGTGTTGAATGTGCCGTCGCCGGGTACGCCGAAGCCATCATCAGGAGGGACAAGCTCACCGATTTGATCAATGGGCTGGTCCTTCAGATCCTCTACGCCCGTATTGAAATTGGCATTGCCCGCGTCCTGACCCGCGAGAGTTGCGTTCGCGCCCGCATTTCGGTGGCAGACGTTGCACTTGCCGAGAGCGTTGTCGAGAAAGATTTCTTGTCCTCGTTTGGCAAGTGTTCCCTTCAAGGGCAGCGGCAACTTCAAGTCTTCCTGGCGCCCCAGCGCTAGCTGGAACGCTTCCAACGCAACAAGCTCATCCTCCGTTGGCAGGCGAAAGTCAATGCCAGGAATCCGATTAAGAGTTCGCGTAAAGTGCTGAATAACGGCCCCGATGGCAAAAGACTTTAAGCTACCGTCTCGCGGCGCTCCATCGCCGGACCAACCTGTACGGGGGCCATTGGGGCTTTCAACAGAGGTTCGGAGTGCCAGAGTGTGAGGTACTCCGCGCTGTGTGAAAATATTATCGAGATCACCGAACCCGTCCAGATTTTCGAGAATCAGTCCAAATTCCCTTATGAGCCGTGGGTTTTCGAAATTTTTTTCGAGCTCTGGAACAAACTCGGCCGCAAATAGAGGATCGTCCTTTGGAAGGCCCACCAAGAATACAGGATCAATAACAAAGTTGTTTTCTGCGCGATGACAGCTTCCACAGGTACGTCCGTTTCCGTTAAAGGTCTCTTTGAAAAAAAGCTCGCGTCCCTTGGCGATCAACCGTTGTTCAGGAGTTGGCTTTGGTGGACTCGGTTGACAGGCGCTAAAGAATACAAATAAACAAGCTGCCATTGCTATTCCAATGGAACACCACCACCCACAACGAACGTTAGGCCTTGTGTTCCACGAAAAGATTTTCAACAAATGTTCCAACTCAACTGCAGGACAGAGCAAATGCCATACCAACACTGTAACTTGCCCACCGAGAGCGTTTCACTTACGATTTTCCCTTCGGGCAAGATTATGTTTTTCAATGAGTTAGATAGCCCGCAGACACAAAACGGGATCGTTTTTAGCTTGGCAAGAAAACCCTCATTCAAATTGTCCGGCAGTAGAAAAGTGTAGGGAAAATCCACCAGTTTCGTTGCAACCGTTCAGGACTCCCACCTTGTCTTTCTCTCCCGCTCTAACAGGCTCAGCCTGATCCAACAGTTCCTTCGTAGCTGAAGGGTTTGGAAAAACAATCCACGTAAAGTCGTCCTCATTGCAAGCTCTAGTGCTTCTTTACTGCTATACTTCGCACACCACGGATGAGGGGCACCAAACATCAATGAGCGAATATTTCAGTATTAGGGAGCGGCTGCCTGGCATCCTCAAGGCGCTCGCCGTCGCATTGCCTGCGGGCTATCTCTTCGACCGCCTCGAAACTCCCATTCCCTGGATGATCGGGCCAATGATTGCCGTTGCCACTCTCAACCTCATGGGTGTGCGCATGCCCTCCCCGCCTTACGCCCGGCAAATGGGGCAGGTGATCCTCGGCTCAGCCGTGGGGCTTTATTTTACGCCCCCCGTGGTGGCGGAATTGGCGGCCAATTTAACCGCCATCGTTGCGGCTACTGCCGCGGCATTCTTGGTGGGTGGGCTCGGAGCAGTGATCTTGAGCCGGGTCTCTGGTGTGGATGGAAAGTCTACCTTCTTCGCCTCAATCCCGGGTGGTGCCATGGCCATGGCCGTGCTCGCGGAGCGCTACGGTGCCCAGATCGCACCGGTGGCCGTCGCCCACAGCTTGCGCGTATCCATCGTCGTCATTGTGATCCCGTTTGCGCTGACCTATGGTGGTGTCCCGCTCGTGGCCGCAGCGTATCGGCCAGACGTGCCCCTCGATAACTTGATACTGGTGCCGTGGCTGGCCTTCGGGTTTGTATTAGGCGAGGTTTCAGAGAGGCTCCGGTTAACCAACGGCTACCTGTTGGCGCCGATTTTTTTCGGCGCAGCGCTCACCATGAGCGGAATCCAGCTTTCCGCCGTACCGCACTGGATGACGGACTTCGCCCAGCTCATGTTCGGCCTAGTGTTGGGGGCGCGCTATGAGCGCGCCTTTTTCGCGCGCTACAAGCTGTTCATCCCTTTCGCGCTGCTGAACTCGTTCGTCATCTTGATTTCCTCGGTGGCGGTGGCCATCGCCCTCGCCTGGGCCTTCGAACTCCCCATCGCCACCATGATCATTGCCACGGCGCCCGGTGGACTGGCAGAGTTAACTATCACGGCACAAGCCTTGCAGATCGGTGTGCCCCTGGTAGTCGCTTTCCACCTGTTCCGGGTGATAATGGTCAATATGGGAACCCAGTACGTGTACGTCTGCGTAGCACCCCTGCTAAGCCGATTTTCCAGTAAAGGGAAAAATGTAAAATCGTAGACCTTACCACGGGCCAAACGACCCAATGGGCGACATCACTTTCTAATGGTACTGGAGTGCTTAACCGACGCCTAGCGATCAGCTAGCCCGAGCAGCGACTGAGCGTTATGGTCGAGGATGGCGGTCTTTTCTTCCGCCGGTAGGTCTGATTGCTGAATATAGCTCACGCACCGTTCGAATCTGTCCCCGTGCACGTGCGGGAAGTCCGTACCTAAGAGGAGCCGGTCGGCACCGAAGGCTTCCCGCGCGCAATGAAGCGAAGCAATGTTCTCGTTAACGGTATCATACCATAGCCTCTTGAGCTGCTCGCTGGGTTTGTACTCGGTCCGGCCCCGCAGGGAACCATCGAGGCGCATCCGGAGAAAGGGCAGAGTTCCCCCCAGGTGCGGTACGATGACGCGGATCTCAGGATACCGGGAGATGACGCCCGCCAGGACGAGTCGGAGCGCGGCAATAGTGTCTTCGAAAGGCGCACCGAGGGTAAAGTTTAGGCCATGGTCTTCTAGGAGCGGTCCACAGCCTATGCCTTGCGGGTGAAGGAACATTACCGAGCCTCGACGGTTCAATTCCGCGAAGACAGGCTCGAAGGACGTATCATCCAAAGGGCGGCCATTGACCGAGCAGCCGACGTTCACGCCCACCATCCCTAGCACGTCAAGGGCACGCTCCATCTCGCTCAGGGCGGCATCGACATGCGGAAGAGGGATCGCAGCAAAGGCTACGAAACGGTCAGCGTATTTTTCACAGACTTCGGCGTAAAGATCGTTGGCCACCTTAGCTGCGGTGGTCGCTTCCAGGGCTCTGGGAAAATAGGGCTGCTGAGCGCCGACGCTCAGAACCTGGACCCGGATACCCGAGCGGTCCAACATTTCGAGGCGTTGATCCAGGGTCACCCCAGCCCCCGGGGCCTTGCCGGTATGGCTCGTGTCCTTGCCAAAGCGGCCAAGGCAGCTAACATACTTTTCCGGGTAATAGTGTGCGTGTACGTCGATTCGCATGGTAACCTCTCTTTTACGATTTGAAAAAGCAAAAGACCAAGGATAATAGATATCACAATATAAAAATAACCATAGAGATTCCCGACTCTCTCCTTGAAGAGGCCCGCAAGCTGGCTTCACATGAAGGGACTACCGTGCGGGCGTTGGTCGAAACGGGCTTGAGACAAGTTCTTTCGGAACGCAAAAAGCGGGGCCTGTTCAAGCTTCGGAATGCATCCTTCCAGGGCGATGGACTCCAGCCCGGCGTTGCCGGCGCTTCCGGGCAGCGAATTAGAGAGATGTCCTATGAGCGGCACCCTCGAGCAGGGAAAGATAAGCGGACCTCAGATTCATGACGCTCGCGTGGCAGCGCTATGTCTTCATCACGGAGTGTCCGAATTGTGGACCGTCGATCGTCACTTTGGCCGCTTCCCCAATCTCACTGTCCGCAACCCGCTTGTTGGCTAATTTGACCCACCAAACGTGAAAAAGTAGCCTGTCCCCTTTTTCCCTTTTTTTAAGTCCCTTTTATCTTGTTCCAGCGGGGAAGAATATGCTTGCCCCAGAGCTCTAGGGTTCGGAAGGCCTCTGAGTCTTTCATCCCGCCAAAGTTTATCTGCAATGATGGCTCGAACTCGCCCAGCATTCCACGTAGATAACCGATCTCGTCCGCCACCTCATCGGGGGTACCAACAAGCGCCGTATGACCCTCAATTAACTTTGTCGCCGTCTGCGAGATGATGGCCTCTACTGCTTTTTGATAGCCTGCATACTCGGTGGATTGTCGGCCCTGCCAAGAGCTCACGGCCTCGCTGAACACCTCGATGTAGCGGTCTATGGGCCGCTGAAACCCCGCGAGTGCGTCTTGCCGTGTCTCGGCCAAAAACGCATGCAGAGAAGCCTGGACCTGCTCAGCGCCGGGCGCATGCCCGGCCGCTCTCCAGGCCTGGCGGTAAACGTCCACGAGCTCCTTCGTTCGCTCCAGACTGCCTGCAAAGGGCACGATCATCAGGTGGTACCCCTGCTTGCCTGCCCAGGCAAAGGACTCTTGGGAAAGGACTGCTGCAATCCAGATGGGTGGATGAGGTTTTTGCACGGGTCGTGGCATCAGGTGAACACCCCGCAACTGATGGAATTGCCCTTCATAGGTAACGTGATCTTCTGTCCAAAGGCGCTTGATGATCTCAATCCCCTCATCGAAACGGGCACGACTCTCATCCATCTTGAGCCCGAATGTATCGAACTCCTTGGGAATAAAAGCGCGCCCAAAGCCCACATCCAAACGCCCGTTGCTGATGTTATCCAGCATGGCAAGCTCACCCGCCAGCTTGATCGGGTTATTGAAGGCAGGGATGACGGCGCCGGTGATGGGTCGGATACGCCGCGTGCGGGAAGCGATGGCCGCGAGGAGAACAATAGGATTTGGGGAGTGGCCACCATAGGAGTGGAAGTAGTGCTCCACTGCCTTGGCCGAGTTGAAACCAAGCTGTTCGCCACGCTCGCTGAGCCGGATACTCTGATCAAAGTACTCCGCCGTCGACATGTCGCTTAAGCGGAAGGAAGGGAAGAAGTTGAGCCCGAATTTCATTAGGGCATTTCCTCAAGCAAACGGCTCGCACCTTTCACCGGCTCCCTGATATGCATAATTTTCTGAATGGTATAAACCCGAGCAGCTACGGGATGAATCACCGGCACCCCGAGGTCATCCTCCACTGGAACGATGTCGGTCACACGCCAGGCCCCGGACCCCAGAAGGTAGATTCCCTCAGCGTCGCGGTGCGCCAGGAAACACTTCTTGATGGAGCTGTAAATCTCCTCAGCGGCAAGGCTGGACCATTCACGAGCCTCAACCTGGAGTCCTTCCATGGCTATCACCTCGAAGCCGGCTTCTGTGAAGTAACGGGCGAACATG
>CBDCDW010000002.1:20000-409249 GCA_965215595.1 uncultured Binatia bacterium (SeqCode)
CCAACATGCGCGCGACCCGATATTTTGCGGCGAGTTCAATCACCTCCACCGCGTTCAACTTCTCCATCCAATGACTATTAAACTCTACCGCCGTCTTTTTCGAGTCAAGAATTTTAAAGATCTGTTGCTTGTAGGTCTCGGAGTTTTTCTTGACCTCCTCACGAGACAACTGTTTACGGGTCTCCGACTTGCCCGAAGGATCGCCGATCATGCCGGTGAAGTCTCCGATTAGAAAAATGACCTTGTGGCCCAAGTCTTGAAAGTGCTTCATCTTCTGAATCAAGACCGTATGACCCAGATGGAGGTCCGGCGCTGTGGGATCGAATCCTGCTTTGACCTGCAGGGGCCTGTTCTTAGATAGTTTGGAGAGGAGCTCTTCCTCATTCACAATCTCCACCGACCCACGCCTTATTATTTCCAGCTGCCCCTGTCGGTCCACCTTTACCCGCCTTTTTTCTTCCATGGCATGCGGATGCGCCGAATGTTTTTTGCCTTGCCGGATTCTTCGTCCACATCTAAAAGGATCCCTTGTAAAACCACGTTGTCCCGAGCCACTTCGTGCCGAATCGGGAGTTGGCTCAAAAATCCTTCTATGATAATATCTTTCTCAACCCCGATGACAGAATCCAGGGGACCGCACATCCCAAGGTCCGTAATATAGGCTGTCCCGCCCGGCAGGATTCGTTCATCTGCGGTTTGAACATGGGTGTGAGTTCCATAGACCAAGGAGACCCTCCCATCCAAAAACCATCCCATGGCGATCTTCTCTGAGGTGGCTTCCGCATGCATGTCTACAAGGACCACAGGTGAATAGTGTCGGTGCGCTTCAAGGATTGAGTCCACACACCGGAAGGGGTCATCGAGGCTACGCATAAAAACCCGGCCTTCGAGATTAATCACCAGGACACGCAGCCCATGGGGACCTTCCCACTCGAACCAGCCGCGACCCGGCGCGCTGGGAGGATAGTTGGCCGGGCGGAGGAGGCGGGGGTTCTCTTCCATATAGGGGAAAATTTCTTTTTTTTTCCAAATGTGATTTCCCGATGTGAGGACGTGGATCCCCCCGGAGAACAGTTCCTCGGCGCTCTTGACATCCACACCCATGCCCCCGGAGGCGTTCTCCGCATTGGCCATGGCCAGATCGACACTTTCGCTGGTAATGAGCGATGGGGCAAGCTCTCGGATGGCCCCACGTCCAGGCCGCCCCACTACGTCTCCTAGAACCAATATTCGCATTTTATTCCATTTATGATTTTGGATTTTGGATTTTAGATTCTTGCCGATGGAATGTCAAAAAAGGTGTCAACAGAGTCTATCGCGCCAAGACGCCCCAAATTAAAATCCGAATTCCGAAGCACGAAATCCTAAACAAACGGAACCCTCAAATCCAAAATCCGAAATCCAAAACGAAATTGTTTGGAATTTTCCGTTTTTTGATCATTTGGATTTGTTTCGAATTTCGGATTTCGAGTTTCGAACTTTTATTTATTCTTGGCGTCCTTTGCGCCTTTGCACGAGTCATCTCTTTCATTTTAGGTTGCCGATTTTGGATTTTAGATTGCATCGGTCACCTGAGGGCTCGGGCCGTTTCAGATTTCAAAGTCCTCGACCCTGAAACTCGGACAAGAAAGGCCTGAAACCGATTGGAGCTAGGCACAGGAACTCACAAAGGAGTCTTAAATCCAAAATCTAAAATTCTTTATCGTGCGTAATCTACCGTGCGAACCTCGCGAATCACTGTAACCTTGATCTGCCCGGGATAGGTCATTTCGCTTTCAATCTTCTTTGCCACCTCACGGGACATCACGGCTGCCTGCTCATCTGTAACCACATTGCTCTGTACGATGATCCTGATCTCCCTGCCCGCCTGGACAGCGTATGACTTCTCCACCCCCTGGAATGAATTGCTAATTCGCTCCAGCTCTTCCAGTCGCCGGACGTAGGTCTCAATCATCTCACGTCGCGCTCCGGGGCGTGCCCCCGAAATGGCATCTGCGGCATCCACCAGTGGCGCCAAAATGGTCTCCGCCTTGACTTCCTCATGGTGCGCGGCAATGGCATTAATAATTTTAGGGGATTCGCCAAATCTGCGGGCCAATTCGGCCCCAATTATCGCGTGGGATCCCTCCACCTCGTGATCCACGGCCTTACCTATGTCGTGAAGCAATGCAGCGCGTTTCGCCTGTTTCTCATTCAAACCTAATTCTGCAGCCATCACCCCACAGATAAAAGCGGCTTCAATGGAGTGGAGAAGAACATTTTGAGCATAACTGTAACGGTATTTGAGCCTCCCCACTAACTTGATGAGCTCTGGGTGAATCCCGTGAATCCCCACATCGAATATGGCTTTTTGACCAGCCTCGCGGATGTTCTCGTCCAACTCCTGCTCGGACTTACGCACCACCTCCTCGATTCGGCCCGGATGAATACGCCCGTCGGAGATCAGTTTTTCCAGAGACATGCGGGCAATCTCCCGCCTTATGGGATTGTGACCTGAAATAATCACCGACTCAGGAGTATCGTCAACGATGAGGTCGATCCCGGTGGCCGCCTCCAGAGCTCGGATATTCCTACCCTCACGGCCAATGATCCTCCCCTTCAAATCATCGCTGGGTAAAGGCACCACGGAAACCGTCCGCTCAGCAACAAAATCACCCGCCAATCGTTCGATGGCGAGGGTGACAATTTTTTTCGATCTCTGGTCTGCCTCTTCCTTAGCTTCTTCTTCGATCACACGAATGCGTTTGGCCGATTCATGCCTGGCTTCTTCTACCATCTGATCGACGATGCTTTTCTTGGCTTCATCGCGACTCATGCCTGCCAACCGCTCCAATTGGTTCCTCGCGTCATCAATGAGGCGCCTTGATTCGGCGTCCTTCTCACTTACAGTCTTTTCCTTCCCTTGGATGGAATTCTCCCGTTTATTGATATCAGACTCTCGCTTCTCCACCGTATCGGCTCGTTTATTCAGCCCTTCCTCCCTTTGCGTCAGCTTCTTTTCCTGCGTGTGAATTTCATTACGGGTCTCGCGAACCTCCTTCTCGAATCCGACCCTCGACTGTAAGATTCCGTCCTTGGCCTGGATATCCCCCTCTCTCTTGATGGCAGAAGCCTCTTTTTTTGCCTCATCAACGATGCGAGTCGCAGTACTTTCCGCCAGCTCCATCTGGGCCTGGCGCTGCCTCTTACGGATCCAGAAAATACACAGTGTCAACAATACGCCCAGGACAATACCTGAGCCGCTATACAACAGATTTAAATTTTCCATAACCGATCACCCCCCTTCTTCCCTAAGGGATAATTTATAAAATATAATCCGATTGGGACTCCAAATTTCCACAATCGATAATTCTCTTTTCCGTAACAATCTGGTGAACTTTTTGATCCCAGGCTTCCACGGGCAACCTTTCCATGATCTGGAATTCGTAGGCCAGGCCCACCCGTTTTACCGCTTTTCCAAAGCCGGCAAGGACCCGGTCGTACCACCCACCACCCCGACCCAAACGGTTCCCCTGCAGGTCAAATGCGAGACCGGGAATGAACAACACCAGCCCCTCATAATCGTTTACTGTCAACCAACTCATGCCCATAGGTTCGCGAATTCCCAGTGGCCCGTCTTGCAAGTCCTCACCAGTTTCCACCTGTGCCAGGGGAGATTCTTCCCCGCTCAATTTTGGGTAGAACACCTTCATCCCGTGACCCAGGGCATGATCACAGATCATCCTCGTGTCAACTTCGTTACCAATAGGACTATATAGGGCGACAGACTTCGACCGTAGGTAGACAGGGAGGCATAGCACCCTTTCTGCTATGGCTCGGTTCCAATGGAGAAGCTCGGAGCTTGAAAAGGCCTCTCTGCGGAGACGGGCCCTCACCCTCAGACTCTGCTTTGTATCCCCCATGGGCCTCGGTAGAGGCGAGTCCTCAAGGAGAGGGTAGGTGAGTTGGCACTAGTGGGAGGTGACTAGCCTACTGAATTAGGCTGAACTCATATGTATCATGACCCGGCCTTCCCCTCTCCCCCTGCGGGAGACGTACCGCGCTTACACATTCAATCCCAACGCGGGGGAAAACCTGGTTTAACTCATCTTGCCCGTTAGGGCCGTTCGCCGGTAAAATCTCAAAAACATGTGAATCCGAAATATTAATAAAAGTCATCCTTCCGCCTAATTCGCCAAAACTCTCATTCATCCACCCAAACCTTTGATCTTGGTTTCCCCCGCCACATGCCGTGTCAATGGGCCAACTTGAACCCGGACAACAGGTGGAAGCCATGTTACCGCTTGAGCCTTCCCCACAAGTGGAGGGCTTGACTGCCACGGTAAGGGACAGCCTCCTTTATACTTCTTCGTGGGTTCTAAGTGTCTCCGCCGATCACAAACAGAGCAGGGGAATGGAATCGCCTTTCTAACCCTCCTTGGTTAAAGTGATTGCCAGCCTTTTGGACCAATGATCCATACGGTCTAGCATCTCATCGTATTTCTCTTTTAATCTGTGGTAATCATCGGCAATATTCAGCGCCGCCAACATGGCCACGTTTCCTTTGGCCACTGATTGGGTTCCCATGATCACTTCTTGCATCTTGTCATCCACATAATCAGCAACTCTCCGCACATAACCCTCGTCATCCTCGCTACGGAGCACCAACTTCTGCCCCATAATTTCCACATCTACTGGTTTCTTCATAAAAACCTCCTGGTTCGCTAGGGAAAAACCAGACGTTCAAAATGACCTAATATCTTTTCCAATCCCTGGCGGATTTCGCTTCGCTCCCGTTCATACTGACGAAGCTGTCCCTTTAGATGATGGGATTCCGTTTCCTTTTGCTGTAATCGCTTCTCCGCCTCCTCCTTCTCTTTCTTGACCCTCTCGTGGGTCTCCAGGAGTTGTTCAATCTTTGCTTCTAGCTGTTCAAGATTTTCCACTTCCGGGGACCCTTACCCATAAAAACTTAGCAGTTTAGTTTAATTTTGGCCAATTCCTTTGTCAAGGGTTCCAAGACAGGCAGAAAAGGCCTATTTGCCAGGAACTATGCAAACAGAGCCTCGGCAAAACGGTGAGCATCGAAGGTTTGCAAATCCTCCGTTGTCTCTCCAACTCCGATATACTCCACCGGTAAATCGAGTTCCTCCTGGATTCCGATAACAACGCCTCCCTTGGCCGTTCCGTCCAGTTTGGTGAGCACAATGCCTGTGACTTTCAGTGACTCCTTAAAGACCTTCGCTTGTTGCAAAGCATTCTGACCTGTTGTGGCGTCCAGAACCAGGAGAGTCTCGTGGGGGGAACCGGAAAGCTCTCTGTCCAGAACCCGACGTATTTTCTTGAGCTCCTCAAGTAGCGGCGCTTTAGTATGAAGCCGACCCGCCGTATCTATGAGGACCACGTCAAATTGGTTTTTTTGGGCCGAACGGATGGCATCAAAGACCACTCCCGAAGGATCCTGCCCCGCTTGATGCTTGATCACCTGGGCGCCCACCCGGCTTCCCCAAACCTCTAACTGTTCAATGGCACCCGCGCGGAAGGTATCCGCGGCCACTAAGAGTACCCTTCTATTTTCCTGCCGGTGCTGCTCAGCAAGCTTGCCGATTGTGGTGGTTTTTCCCACACCGTTGACTCCAACGAACAGGATTACCCAGGGTTTAACTGAATACCGATGTAGTGCTTTCATCTCATGGGAGGAATGGGTCAGGATTTGGACAATTTCATTCTGTAGACAAGTGGAAATCCCGTCTGGCTCGTTCCATTCATTGAATGTTTGCCTCCTCAGAGTCTCCAGCAGCCTCTGGGTCGCCTTCATGCCCACATCGGCTGTAATCAGGATCTCCTCTAATCCCTCCATCACCTCTTCACGATCCGAACGTCCTTGAAAAAGGGCCTCCAGTTTCTGCGCCCAACCTTTGCGGGTGCGCGCAAGGCCCTGCCTCAAACGTTGGAAAAATCCCGAACTCTCCGTACCTTTCATGATCCATTAATCAACGGGATTGACGTGACCGTTCTTCACCGGTCCCCAGCTCATGGGAAGGTTGAGCGGCGGTGTACGAGTAACCTATCAGTTCATCCTGACAGAAACCACCTTAGAAACCCCCGGATCTGCCATGGTGATTCCGTACAAGACGTCGGCTGCCTGCATAGTCCTTTTATTGTGGGTGACTATGACGAACTGAGAGATCTCGCTCATTTCTTTCACCGTCTCGAGAAATCGTTCCACATTGGCATCGTCCAGCGGCGCGTCCACCTCATCGAGGAAGCAAAAGGGACTGGGCTTTGTCAGAAAGATACTGAACAGTAGGCTGATGGCCGTAAGGGCTTTCTCTCCTCCCGAGAGTAATGTAGTGGATTGCAACTTTTTCCCAGGAGGTTGAGCGATAATGTCCACACCGGTTCTTAAATAATCGTTTTCATCGGTCAATACCAGCCGCGCCTTTCCTCCTTGAAATAGGCGCGTAAACATCACCTGGAATCTCTGGTTTATCTCGTCAAAACTTTCCTTGAACCGAAGGCGGCAGAAACGATTGAGCTTTGCAATGGTCCGCTGAAGATCCGCCACAGCCGTTTCCAGATCTTCTTTTTGGTCACTCAAAAATTCGAACCTGGTGTTGAGGTCTTCAAATTCACCAATTGCAGTGAGATTCACCTCACCCATGCGCTCGATCTTGCCCCTAAGCTCCTCGATTTCATCCGGCAAGCGGTCCGGGAAGTTTTCATCATCTGGCCCACCGGTTGGAATGGGCACCTGCGAAAGATCTGAAGTGTATTTCTCCTGGAGGTTATCCACGAGATGTTGCAGGCTCAACCGCTTCTCTGACAAGACGAGTTGGACCTGGCTTTTCTCTTCCTGCGATTCCTGAACCAACCCACGGATCTCCTTAATAGACTCCTCCATCTCAGCCAGCCGGCGCGAATGATCTCGATAGGTTTCCCGCTGCCGTACCAACTTCCCCTCGACGCTCTCAAGGGCGGCCTGACCCTCCTTGAGTGATCCTTCAGCCAGCTGGATCTGTTCATTGATCCTGACCCTTTTTTCCTTCATCTCGGCCAGCTGGGATTCCACAGTCCCCACCCGCTGATTCAGCTCGTCCTGTAATGTAATACGGTTTTCCAAATTAACCCTGGTGTTTTCCTTTTTCTCACCCAGAGCAGCCGTTCGGACGCGCGACTCCATGACTTCGGACTCAATGAGCCGCAAATTCTCACTCATGCGGGAGAGGGATTCTTCTTTTCCCTCTAATGCCCGTTCTCTGTCCGTTCGGTCCTGACGTTGGCACTGGATCTTTACTTCGCATGCCGAAATACTCTCATTCAAGCGATCTTTACGGGAGGACAGATCCTCGCTTACGTGCACCTGCCTCTTCAGGGCTGCTTCAAATCTGGCCACCTCTTGATTGGCCTGCAAAAGCTCATGTTCCGACTGGACCCGCTCGAGCTCAAGGCGGTGATTGTCCTCAATAAGTTCAGATTTTCTTGTCTCGGCAAGTTGGATCTGTCGCCCGATGGCTTCCACCTCGTTCTCTTTTTCCTTGAGCTGAGTCTCGAGGCTGCCCAACTCAGTCTCCAATTCTTTCATGCGACGTTTCTGGAAGAGAAAATTACCCTGGAGATTGTCCAGGCTACCACCCGTAATGACTCCCATGGGGTCGATGACCTCTCCCTCCGGCGTCACCAGAGTACTAACGAAACCGTTTCGGCCCCAGAGGCTCAGACCCGCCTTCAAGTCCTTTACCATCATCACATCCCCCAACAGGTACTCGGCGATCTCCCGAAAACCGTCCTTGACAGAAATGAGTCCTAGCAGAGGAGAAATAACTTCGGGCTCGGTTAAAGGAACGGACTTCGCCCCCTTGGCGTTCAGCCGTCGCGGGATGAAGCTTCCCCGTCCAGCCGATTCACGCTTGAGATAGTCGATGGCCTCCAGACCATCCGCGTGGCTCTGTACAATGATGTATTGCAAACGGTCACCCAAGACAGCCGTCAAGGCCTTCTCAACGGGCTCGGGTGCTTCAATAACGTCCGCCACCAGGCCATGGACACCTTCGCACCCCTCTTCCCGCTGCTGCCTGAACATGATGGCACGGACTCCTTCTTGATACCCCTCATAGTTTTTCTGTAGGGCCTCCAATGAGACCAGCTTCGACCGGGCATCCTGTGATTGTTCCTTTAGACTTGCAAACTCCCTTTCGTGTCCTGCCTTAACGCCATCCCACCCCTTGAGCTTTTCCGTTGCTTCTGCCAGCTCCGCCTCGATGCGTTTCGCCCTATCGTCGAAGCCTTCTAAGACCGCGCCTCTGTCCACCCGCTTTTGCGTCCAGGACTCCAGAGACGACCTGATGTCAGTCTGCTCGTTTTGAACCCTCGAAAGTTCTGCGTCACTTTCGTCGCGCTGCCGTTCATAATCCAGCATCTCATTTTTCAATTGGGACTCTAGGTTCATTGCCTCCAGGAGCAAACTTTTTTCTTGCTCCAACTCAAGCCGGGCCCTGTCGATTTCGGCCCTGATCTTTTCCAACTCTTCCTCTTTTGCCCTAAGTTGCGAACCTTCAAATAGAGAAAGCTGAACGAACTCCTCGCCGGCTTTTTTAAGACCTTCGATTTCCGCGGAGAGCTTATGCAGCTTGTCCTGCAAATCCTGGATTTCAATTCGAGCCCGTTCACTGGCATTCACGAGATCGGATTGATCCCTTTTGAAGAACTCTGTCTTCTGTTCTTCAGTGTTAATTAGCACCTTGCTCTGGTACGCGCTTTCCTGAAGTGAACTGATCTCCCTTTCCCCATCCAACAGCATCCTTTTGGTCTCTTCGCCTTCCGCCTCTTTAGACCGCAGGGACACAAGTAACTGCACAGAGCGATCTTCTATGACATTTAACCTTTCTTCATGCCCGAAAATCTCCTCATTTAAGCCCTTTCGCTGCAGGGCACCCCAAGCTAGCTCCTTCTCTTTTAGCGTTTCTTTTAAAGCCTTGTAACGTTCTGCCTTTTTGGCCTGCAGTTCTACGCTACGGATCTGGCGTTCAATCTCCCGAACTATATCGTTTAGCCTGAGAAGGTTCTGGTGCGTACGCTCCAGTTTTCGTTCCGCACCTTCTTTCCGGCTGATGTATTTACTGGTTCCCGCCGCTTCTTCAATCAGCGCCCTGCATTCTTCGGGCTTGGCATTGATCATCTCCTCCACACGGCCCTGCTCCATTACGGAATAGGCCTTGTTCCCAACTCCTGTGCCGAGGAAGAGCTCGATAATATCTTTGAGACGGCACGAAACCTTGTTGATGGAGTATTCCGATTCACCCGAACGGAATAGCTTGCGAGTAACCACAATCTCACTAAAGGTGTTGTACTCCGCAGGACCCCGCCCATCCTCATTGTCAAAAACCAAAGAAACCTCAGCCATACCGGTTGCCGGGTGGGTTTCATTTCCGTTGAAGATCACGTCTTCCATCAGATGGCCACGCAGGTGGCGAGCGCTTTGCTCCCCCATAACCCAACGTAGGGCATCAACAATGTTGGATTTACCGCAGCCATTGGGGCCTACGATAGCCGAGATGGCCGGGGGAAACTCAAGGACGGTCCGGTTGATGAAGGACTTAAAACCTATTAATTCCAGGCGACTGAGACGCATGGGACAATGTGTGCGGCGTTGAAAAAGACTTTATTTAAGATAGGACAAATTTGTTTAGACTATTTCACAAGCCATTAGGGGTGTCAAGAAGGAATTACAATATAGAGGGTACTCTCAAACTAGGACCACAACATATTGGATTTTAACAGGTAAAACTACTTTTCAATTAGCTCCGCGTTCCAATAGGAAGCGTCGATCATGGTTACGAAGGGGACCCATTCTCGATAACGAGCCAGGCTAAAGGTTTGCTGCATAAAAGGGGTCCACTTTGGCTTGTAGGGTTTGCGCAGTAGAGTGATCCTGGCCTCTTGTGGGGTACGCCCGCCTTTTCGTCGATTACACGACTGGCAGGAGCAGACCACGTTCTCCCATGTGGAGGTGCCCCCCTTGGAGCGGGGGATCACATGGTCGAGGTTGAGATCATGGCGGGGGAATTTACGTCCGCAGTACTGGCAGGTGTTGTCGTCCCTGGCGTAGATGTTAAATCGGCTAAACCGCACCTGGCGCTTCGGTATTCGATCATAGCCCACAAGAAGAATTACTCTTGGCACCCTTATGACTCGATTCACTAATCCGACATGTTCGTCGTGTACCGAAACAGAGAGGTCACTCCAGCTTGCAAAATCGAAGGTTTGGTATTGCTCGTTTACCACCTGGGCCAAACCTTGATATAGAAGGGAGAAGGCACGTCGCACTGAAGTAACGTGAATCGGTAGATATGACCGATTTAGCATTAAAACCTTAGTACTTAATACAGTGCTGCCCTCTGCCGGAGAGATATAACTCAATTGAGTTTCCTTTCTAAAATGGACACGTCGGCGACAAATGACTTGGTCTTCTCATTCCAAAATATCGAGTAGCATGATGGTTGTCAACAAGGAGATTGGCGCAAAGTCTTGATATTGCCGGCATTTTAGATTAATTTATAGGTTGCTGCTGGGTCTAACTCCGCTGCAGACTGATTAATGCCCCCACTATCTTCCCCACCCTCCCTCAAGCCGAAACAAAATTTTCGCTCACAATGAACAATATTTATATCAATTCCATGCCACAGGAGACCCGAATCGCAATCGTGGAAGACGGCAACCTGGCCGAATTCATGATCGAAAGGAAACGCGACAGGGACATCGTCGGGGACATTTATAATGGCAAGGTTGCGCGTGTGCTTCCAGGTATACAGGCAGCTTTTGTGGACATAGGATTGGAAAAGGCGGCTTTTCTCCACGCGTCTGACCTATCCACTGGACCGGGTGACGTTTCCACACACCTGGAGGAAAGTGATGATAAAATCCTCTTTGAGCAAGCTAACCGTTCATCCCACCGCCGAGTTCCCATTGAACGGCAGCTTTCCGCGGGACAAGAGATTCTGGTCCAGGTGGCCAAAGAACCATTAGGGGTGAAGGGTGCCCGCGTCACTTGCCACATCTCACTACCCGGAAGGAACCTGGTATTCATACCAAATGTTAGCCACCTGGGAGTTTCCCACAGGATTGAAGACGAAAAGGAACGAAAACGACTCAAGGAGATCATTCAATCGCTACTGGGGAAGAACAAAGGCGGATTTATATTAAGGACTGCCTGTGAAGGGATGAGCAAAAGAGATATTCGCAGTGATTTCCAGTTTCTGACCAAACTGTGGCAACGAATTCAAAATAAGGCCAAATCCGCAGCTGCCCCTTCTCTCATTCACCAGGATCTGGACCTTGTATCCCGTATGATCCGCGATTTTGTATCCGGAGAGACCCAGGAAGTTATGGTGGATCAAACCAAGGATCACCGCCACATTCTCGAATTCGTGGGGCACTTCATGCCCCGGCTCAAGTCCAGAATCAAACTTTACGGCGAGCCCGAACCCATCATGAATCATTTTGGTATCGAAGAAAAGATTCAACGGGCCTTGGAAGCCAAGGTTTGGCTCAACTCAGGGGGACACCTCATCATCGAGCGTACCGAGGCGTTGTACGCCATTGATGTTAACACCGGCCGGTACGTGGGGAAGAAAAATCAGGAAGAGACAATCCTGAAGACCAACATGGAAGCTACCCGAGAGATCGTTCGGCAGTTGAGGTTAAGAAACATAGGTGGAATCATCATTATCGACTTCATTGACATGGAGAAGTCTGCCAATCGCAAGAAAGTGTACGACGCTCTCAAAGACGCAGTGAAGAAAGATAAGGCTAGAATTAACATATTACAAATCTCCGAACTGGGTCTCGTGGAAATGACTAGGCAACGAAGCCGGGAAAGCATAGGCAACCAGCTCTTAGACGCATGTCCTTATTGTGAAGGACGAGGACGTATCAAATCCAATGCCACGCTAGCCTACGAAATCCTTCGAGAGGTAAAGAAACAGATGACACAGCTGGAGGACGGGAAAAGGATCACCGTAAGGGTCCATCCCGAAATCGCAAATTATTTATATGATGATGCGAGCGCCAGCCTAGAATCGCTGGAACGGGAGATAAACCACAAGGTGATCATCAAAGCCAGCCAAGAACTCCATCAGGACCGGTACGAAATCGCTATCAACTAGTCGCTAAGAACTTAACCGCAGATTCTCGCCGATTAGCGCGGAGAAAGACTCCGAGATTTCACCGCAGAGACGCAGAGGGCGCAGAGAACTGCCTTTTTTTGTTTGTCGGGAGACGACGACAAACGAAAACTCATCTCTATCGCAGACGATAATCAGATTAGAATTCCACAAGAATACTTAGACACAGATGTAGGAATTGAAGAGCGCTAAGCGCAAGTCAGTACTGAGTTACGAGTACTGAGTGCTGAGCAAGAAACCTAAAGAGACAACAGACTACGGACAACGGACTACAGACATGCGGTCGTCAATCCTTGGATCCGGGTCAAGAGTCAGTAGTCGGTAGTCAGTGGTCCCCGAATCAGCAGGGATGCCATGCGATTTGCTGTTAGATTTCTACATTAATCTGCGTGAGTCTGCGGTTTATGAAATCTCCCCACCTGGGTATTGATTAACGTCTATAAGCGCAATAAGATAGCCTTAAATTTCAGTTGAGGAGGGAGCGTACCATGGCATTACCAGCTGGACAGGTTGATTCCTATAACTATGACACCTTCACCCGTTCGGAAGGTACCGGCAAATCGACTGATTTTAAAGTGAGGCTTCGTGCCGGAGACGACGCGCCAGACTTTGAGCTCACCACAATCGAGGGAGAACCAGTTCGCCTCTCTCAGTTCCGTGGCAAGAAGCACGTGCTGCTGGAATTTGGTAGTATCACCTGACCGCCGTTCGTGGGCGAGGTCTCGCCCCTTAACCAACTCTACAAGCACTACCGCGCGAAGGACTTCGAGTTCTTTACGGTTTATGTACGCGAACCCCATCCGGGTGAAAACTACGGACCACACAAGAGCTGGGAACAAAAGCTCCAGTACGCCCGCGACTGTCGAGCCCAGGACGGGATAGAAAACCCCCTCCTGGTGGATGATTTGCAAGGGACCATGCATCGTCTTTATGGCTTGATGCCAAATATGGTCTTTCTAATCGACAGGGACGGGAAGATCGCCTACAAGTCCATGTGGACTGACCATGTGGAGATTGAAAATGTCTTAGCGAACATTGCGCAAGCCGACGAACTTAGAGCGAAGGGACTCCGACTCAAACCCTCCTACACAGAAAAGATTAACTACATCCCAGCCGAATATTCCGGTAGCTTGCGTGAGAAAGTTTTTGGGCGCTCGGGGGAGAAGTCTTGGGACGATTACCGTAACGCCTTTACCCCGAACCACAAAACGCCCCGTGCGTAAGCGCAAGGATGAATGTTCCGGACTCCCTGCAAGGACAACGCTCAAAAGCCATGGCTGCAAGTCTGTGGTACGGGGTTTACTCCGAGTCAGAAATAAAACCCACAGGCAAACCGCAAGGGGATCCTTGTAACCTAGATCGATCACATCAATCATGGGACCGCAGAGCATACCCACTCTCTCTGCCGTCCCATGAATTCTGTTAGGCAATCCCTTCCTTGAATCAATCCTGCACTATTCTTTTCAATGGAAAATTAGAGATGAATTGTGAAAATTTTGGCCAATCGGAAAATATACTTGAAATTTAAATCTTCAAAGTATAAACATTTATAATTGAAAGTATTCGCCCCGCAAATAGGGACTTTTCTTATTAGTGTTACTTTAGGTGATCGTAATCAAATTGAAAGATATTTTAGCTTGCTGGCCCCCAATCTAGTGGCTTAGGAATATTCTTTGGAGGAAGAAAACTATGGTGGCTAATTTAAAACCAGATTTGCAATGTCTTTTCGCGTTCTACTTCTGATTACGCTGGGTCATTTGTCTACATCCGTCCTATCACCAGCCCTCGGCCAGACTAAGCAAGATTGGAAGCAAGAATGGGATAGGGTGCTTAGCAAAGCAAAAAATGAAGGGAAAGTTACGGTATGGGGTCCGCCAGGACCCAATGCACGCGACGCACTAACCAAAGGTTTTCAAAAGTCCTATCCGGATATCGATATAGAATTCACCGGTGGCAGCGGGTCCAGAGGTTCTCCCAAATTACTGAGAGAACGAAGGGCCAATCACTTCCTGCTGGATATCCACATTGGTGGCACTACCACCATGCTTACGACATTACGGCCAACAGGCGCCCTGGATCCCATCAGACCTACCCTCATATTGCCAGAGGTACTTGATTCCACAAAATGGTTGACGGGAAAACTGGATTATTCTGATGCAAAAGGAAGATACAATCTGGTATTCACCAGCGCTGTTAAGATTCCAGTCGCCATCAATCCAAAGTTGGTCAAGCCTGGAGAAATTAGTTCCTTCAGAGACCTATTGGATCCTAAATGGGCAGGCAAAATTGCCATGAGGGACCCCACTGGACCGGGACCAGGTCTGGCAACCGTCACCCATTGGTATGCGCACAAAGCCCTGGGGAGCGAATTCATCCGTGATCTTTTTGTTAAACAGAAACTGATCCTCTCGCGCAACGATCGTCAGCTTTTGGATTGGGTCACGCGAGGAAGATATGCCATCGTTATCTCTCCCAGCGAGCTCGCCACAAAAGAACTTGAAGCCAAGGGAGTTCATGTAGAATTGATGGGAGCAGAGCAGTTCAAGGAAGGGAGTTACCTGACAGCAGCCTTTGGGAGCGTTGCACTGATCAACCGCGCCCCCCATCCAAATGCCGCCAAGATCTATATTAATTGGCTTCTCTCACGCAAGGCTCAAACCGCCTGGGCCGAAGCAAGTGGCTATCCTAGCAGGAGGCTGGATGTGCCAAGGGATAAGGTCAATCCCCTCTCTGTTCCAAAAGAAGGCCGTGTGTACCAGGAAAACTATAGAGAAGAATACGTCCGGATGCGTGGGAAGGTGAGAGCCCTCTTGCGTGAAGTAGTCAAAAAGTGAACGGGATTTTTCAACACACTGGGGAACGAGAAGCGATTTTCTGCTCAAGTAAATAAAATCCTATAATTTTCTCGCCACTGCCAGGACTGCAGGCATGGGTAATTCGATACCGTTACCTTTTTGATACGCCGCCGCAGTCTCACGAACAGATTTACCGATAGCCTCCAACGCCTCGGGGAGCTGAGCCTGAAGCGTCCCGGCTGTTCTCACCGTAGCCATTTGCATGGCATCGAACAGTGCATCAGGCGAAGGTAATCTCCAAGTCTGTGGAATCTGCGTGACTTCAGGCATGATAAAACCCGCCTTGAGCAGAGCTTGAACGCATTCTTCCGCATCACTGAAACGAAAAAATGGGGGCCCCGGAGGGAGCGGAACATTCACTTGACCGTGGGCTCGAACTGCATCAAGAACAATTTTAAAGCCTACCGCCTCCTCTGGCTTGCACCAAACGGTAAAGGCAAATTGTCCTGAAGTGCTGAGGACCCGATGGGCCTCGGAAAACGACTTTTCTGGATCTCCCAAGTGGAGCAGCCCAAAATTCATAACCACCGCATCGAAGCTGCCGTCAGCAAAAGAAAGGGCTTCTGCGTCATCTACCTGAAATTTGACGTTGGGGTATTGTCGGCTGGCTTCCGCTACCATCACGGCTGAGAAATCGATTCCCATGACCTTGGCACCACGCTGAAAAGCGGCTGACGCCACGTAGCCTGGACCTGTTGCCACGTCCAATATACGTGTCCCTTCACCTACCTTCACGGCATCCAAAAGAGGCTCGATTGCCTGAGATGTAAGGCTTGCGAAAGCAACATGGTATTGTTTGGCGACTTTCTCCCACCCAGCATGCTCGAAGGATCGGAATGCAACAGGATCTTTAGGCTGTGAGAATTCCATAGCCGACCTATCTTAACCTAAAATACGATGCAAAGTTAACCGAAAATTGGATTACAGAATCGGGGAAAAGATCACTCGCGCAAAGACGCAAAGGACGCCAAGGGAAATGCGTTAGGAGCAATTAACCGCAGATTTACGCAGATTATCACAGATAAGGATTCGGACATTTCACCGCAGAGAAGCAGAGAGCGCAGAGAAGGGTTTTTTTGTTTGTCGCGAGACGACGACAAACAAAAACTTGTCCATCGCAGACGATAATCGGAGGAAAGCTTTTAACCGTAAATTTACTCAGGTTAGGGAACAGCAAAGGGCAAGGCGCATGGCGCAAAGGAGGCCAAGTTGTAGGAAAAGACAAACATATTTTCTTTGCTGGCTTTGCGTCTTGGCGCGAAAATCTTTATAGAAAGTGTTCTACCGAACAGTCTGTCGGTAACAACTTACCGGATAGTGTCTGGGGTGGAGATGTCAGATAGGAGATCTCAACCGGATTTCTGTCTTATCCTCTCAACCAGATCCTTGGTGGATGACTTTCTGATAATGCGGCCGAACTGGGCACGGTAGTTGTTGATGAGGCTGACGTTTTCGACTACCACATCGTAAATTCTCCAATCCCCATCACGGCGCAATAGCTTGTAGCTGACAGAATAGTCCGTCCCTTTGTTATCCTTAATCTTCGAATCCACACGTGCATAGTCTTCGTCCACCACTTCGCGGACAAAACTCACCTCACCACCTTTGTAGAGATCAATCTTAGCGGCATAGGTCACCTCCAGGAGGTCCGTGAAGACGGCAATGAATTCACTGCGGTCTTCCGGGCTCATACTACGCCAGTGCCTTCCCAGAGAGCGACGGGCCATCTCTTCGAAATTAAAGAGAGGGCGAACGATTTCCCGTAGCCGCTCCATATGTTCATTCTTCCCATCGGTCCTCAGGCTTTCATCATTAAGTATGGCAAGTCCCTTATCGATGGCGCTGCGGATCTCATCTGTGGGTTCCCCTGCCCGAACCGGCATGGGGGGCAATAGAAACAACATCCCAATCAGAGCCAACCAGAGCATAGATCGATGTTTCACAGGTGTCATTCCTCCTGATTCTAAAGCAATCAATCCCCATCACCCTACGCAAAGGTTGAGGATTGGCCCTATCATCGAGCAAAAGGGGTGCCACAGCCGTAACAATGCGATCTTACGAAGAGTCCAACCTTCTGGGAGCTAACGTGTGGCTGCGCAATTACTTCCGAATTATGTTTTCGTCGAGGTAGCTTTGTTCTGGATATTCCGTCACGGGATGACTTCTAAACTCCTTGTCTCCAACAAAAGCAGTGATTTGCTAACCTGAGGAGTTTCCATAGCCTGTCGTGGCAACGCAATAACAGCAACGAGAGAATGTCAGGGTGAGAGTTCAAGGGATCGGTTCGGATACCTCGTAATCCATAGCGGAACCCCTCCCGCTTGCCGTTCGTTCGATATAGACCAAATGCGTGAGTCGTTTTTGAATCGAATCGGGCGACTTTTTCTTTTTGGTAGAAAAACTCCACCGCGCCGTCCAACAGGACATGCACATCGATTCTCTTGTTGGCGTAGGAGCGATAGGGAGATTTCTTGGGGATTCGAAAGGCAGCTCCCCCAAAGGTGACGGTGTTGTCCTTGGCCACAGTACGCTGCTGCTTAAAGCACAGGGCTTGTTCGATCTGGGTGGCGGTAGCTTTTCTCCAGGCAGGCTGTGAGCTAGCTGCAGGCTTGGCAAACTTACGGTTATGGTCGCAAAGGTTGAGGATTGGCCCTATCATCGAGCAAAAGGGGTGCCACAGCCGTAACAATGCGATCTTACGAAGAGTCCAACCTTCTGGGAGCTAACGTTTCGTGGTACCAATTTGCGCAATTACTTCCGAATTATGTTTTCGTCGAGGTAGCTTTGTTCTGGATATTCCGTCACGGGATGACTTCTAAACTCCTTCGTCTCCAACAAAAGCAGTGATTTGCTAACGGGCTGAGGAGTTTCCATAGCCTTGACACATCATGGAATCATTGGATACAAAATGAAGCGACCACGGCAAGTGGTATCCTTGACTCAAGTCCAGGTGTTGGAACATCTGGGTCTTGATTGGATCAACCAGGTGTCCTAAAAGACATGAATACGAGTTGAAAACGCTTATTTCATAGCGAGAGGAGCCAAAAATGATAGTCATCGATGCGGATGGGCACGTTGAAGAATCCCCTGCAATGTTTGATTCCCTGGAAGGAGAGTTTCGCGAGAGGAGACCCCTTCCCCTAGGATTCGAACGCGGTACGGTTTACGGAGATGCCAATGCGGTATGGCTCATCGATGGTAAAACCTACCCAAAACTATCGGGTAAGGGCGGGGTCACTTTTCTGACGCCCACAGTGATGGAACTGGCGCAGCGTAAGCCCATTGGAGTTCCCGCGCAAGAACTGAACGACGTGGCTGCTCGTCTAAGGGACCTGGACAAGATGGGAATTAAAAAGCAAGTGGTATATCCAAGCCTGTTTTTGACCACCACAACAGATAACTTGAAGCTTGAGTCGGCGCTGTTCCGAGCCTACAACGGCTTCATGGCAAATGCCTGCAAACAGTCTGGGGACCGAATCAAGTTTGCCGCACTGGTTCCCATCAGAGACATCGACGAATCCATCAAGGAGCTTCGAAGAGCCCGGGCGCTAGGGGCCGTCTCGGTAATGCTTTTGGGAATGGCCTGGGACAAGAAGTTAGGGGAAAAGGAATTACATCCATTTTATGAGGAAGCAGCTGGCCTGGGTATACCCATCTGTGTCCACCTCGGTTGGGGTTGTCCTGCCATTACAGAGATCTTTGATGCGTCGTCAAATTTCTACAGTGCCATTCTACCCGTGCTGATGGGGTTCCATAGCCTGATGCTTTCAGGGGTAATGGAGGCATTTCCCCGGCTCAAGCTCGCGTTCCTTGAATCAGGCTCCCTTTGGGCCCCCTACGTGATTCACGAACTCAATCGATCCGGAAAGGTGAAAAAAGATCCGTCGGAATACTTTCGCGAAGGAAGAGTCTTCATCTCTTGCGAAGCGGACGAGAATATCAACTACCTCACCTCAATCGTGGGTGAGGACTCTTTGATTCTTGCCTCAGACTACCCTCACGCTGATTCTTTTCGTGAGGAAAATATGGTTAAAGCAATCATGGAACGAGAAGATGTTCCGCTCAGGGTCAGAGAGAAGCTCCTTGCTGCTAATGCGCAAGCTTTGTATGGACTATAGGTTAAATCATTTTTTCCTACTGCCGCAGTTTCAGGCGGCTCATTGGCGGACGACCCATTACATACAATAGGCACGGAGGCCCTGATGCAGAAAACCAACATATATCTTTCTGGCGATTCGCACCTTGAAGTGGACTCCAAATGGTGGGTTCCTCGGGTGGCGGCAAAATATCGAGACCGGGCACCGCGGGTGGTTCGGCTGCCAAACGGCGGCGATGGGTGGGTAATCGAGGGAAAGCCGCCTCGACAGGTGGCGGCAGACCTATACGGTGGAAAAGGTCGGGAGGCCTGGCAACCCTTTGGACAGACCTATGAGGAAACTCCTGGAACGGCCACTCCCCAACAGCGGCTTCAGGAACAGGACAGAGACGGTATCTCCGCGGAGATACTCTTCCCCTGCCAGCAGGCAGGTCCCAAGTTGTGGCGCCAGATTCAAGATGACGACGCATTCAAGGCAGTGGTCAGGGGTTATAACGATTGGCTTGCAGAGGATTACTGCCGAGTGGCCCCTAACCGTCTCATTGGCATGGGGATCTTGCCATGGACAAATGTCGACGATGCCATCCAGGAGATGGAGCGCTGCGCAAAGATGGGGCTTAAGGGTGTGCTCATGACCGGCTACTCAAACAAGTATCCATACCCGACAACTGACTACGACAAGTTCTGGGCTACAGCGCTTGACATGAACATGCCGGTGACCATCCACGTTGATCTGGATAGACCCGGTGACCGTGCCGAACCGATGATGGACTACCCTCAGGAATCTCCGGAGGTAAGAGCGCTGCTGGGCCGCAACGGATTGGTGGAACAAGTATCCAGGTTTGGGCCCGCGCGTGGATCCGGCGCTATCCCTTCTGTTCAACTTGCTCTAAGCGGGGTCTTTGACCGATTCCCGAAACTACGTGTGTTCTTTGCTGAGAACCAGATCGGATGGATCCCGTTTTTTCTCCAGATGGCGGACGTAAGGTACGATCGACATCGCCATTGGTCTAAACGTCTCCTCGGCTTCCAGCCATTAAGCCGCCCACCCAGCGAAATAATCCGCGAGCACTGCTTGTGGGGATTTCAATACGACCGGGTTGGGGTGGAGATGCGGCACCATATGGGTGTCGAGCACCTCATCTGGGGTTCTGACTTTCCACACCAGGAGTCAGACTGGCCAGACTCAAAGGACATCCTGGAGCGGAATTTTGCCGGCATCCCGGAAGAGGAAGCATACAAGATGTCGGCGGGAAACGTCATCGACTTTTTCCACCTTTAACTCATCCGCTGCTAAAGGGAATACCTAAGGGGCTGGTTAGTGGCTCAAAACTGCCCCCCACCTGTAGCTGGGCACACATCTTAGTGCCACCAGCATTTCTCAGGAAGGCGCTTCGCTAACCCCTAAGCCTTTCGTAAGCTCTTATACAAAAGCACATTGAAGATGATAAAAAGCGTTTCATGGCTGATTCGACCAAGCAATGCAATGGCCTTTGCCCACTCAGGTTTTGGTTGTACGAATCCAATCATCGGGTCGCCCAACAGGACACCAACGAGCAAGATGATCAATAACAACGGAACCGATACCACCAGGAAAAACAATACACCGTATCCAAACACATAGATAAAAATATTTTTACCTTGAGTAAGAGCTCTGCTGGTGGAAAGTGCAGCCTTACCACTGGTACCCTCGATAATCACCGCAATGGGAGCCAGTATATAGAGCACGCTCCAAACAATTCCAGGTACAATAAAAAGGAAGAGGCCTCCCAAGACAATCAGGGAATAGAGTAACCATGTCCAAACATAGGGCACCAGTAACCTGAGGGAGATTAGATAGCTTTCCGCTACATCGATAACTTCCCATTCAGAAGCCCTGTGGGCGGCCACGGTTATAGCAATGGTTGTGAGGGTCAAAGCCAGACTACGGATGACCCAACTTGCAGCTTCCGGGAGTAAGCCCCCACCCAGTTCAAGCCCCTGATCGAGAATCGCGTAGATTGCGAAGAGAAGAAGAAACGTCTGCCACGCCACCCCATAAGTTTTCCAGCTATTATAAAAAAACTCCTGGACACTCATGGTGGCGAAGGAACGATAAATAGGCTTTGCACGAGTCAGATCGTAACCGCAATTGCAGCGCATTTCTTCGTCATGATTTACGTTTCCGCAGGCTGGACATTTCATGGCATTGATGGGACTGAATATTGTTGATGTGCATGAAATACTTTATTTCGGACTTGCTTATAAATCAGACCCCGATCAATACTATTGTAGAAGTTGGGTTGATACATGGCACCTGATTCTATTTTATCGTCCGATTCGATTCAACGTGGAGTCAACAACTGGTGAGTCCTTGGAAGCTGCCCTGGGACGATTTCGATATTGCAATTTAAGCATCATCACGGACAAATACTCCTGTTATGGCACTACCCCAAGGTATGATAAAATCAACCTGTGTACTGCAAACCGTCAGCGGGAAGAAGATGGGAGAGAATTCAATGCATCAACAAACCACAGATTCTTTTGAACGAAGGTTAATTCGGTTGGAGCGACAGAACCTCAACCTAAAGCGAGTCATGGTTTTACTTGTGGTGGGAATTGCCGCCGTCGTTACCATGGGTCAAGCCCACCCGAACAAGATTGCCAAAAAAATCGAAGCTGAAAACTTTATTCTCCGGGGCCCGAGGGGAGCGGAACGAGGACGGCTCGGGGTCGCCCCCAATGGTCACCCCTTTTTGGTACTGCTCAATAAAAGCGGTAAACCTAGTGTCTCCCTCGGAAAACTCCATGGTCACGTCAGCCGCAAGATCAAAGGAAAGGTGATCACTTACGGTAAAGGACCCAGTGAGGGGTACTACGACAAAGATGGAAAGCCTCGCAGAACCATTTCCTACGAACAGTGGTTAAAGGAAAAAGCAACTGATGCTCAAAAGGCAAGAAAACCTGCCGAATCCCTTGTGGTCTTGTTCGACGATACGGGGAATGTCTTTTGGAGTATTCCCTAAGATAGTAGGCAGCTAGCAGTTGGCAGTACGCAGTAAATCCATAATCGGATATCTTCCTGCTTCCTGCCCCCTGTCCTACTGCCTACTCCCCCTACTCAGTCCTCAGCACTCGTTACTCAGCACTGATACTGAGGGCACTGCGCGCTCTCAGAAATGCCCCAGCTCCTGGGCGTGCTTATAAATTCCATCATGAAACAGGCCAACAAAGTCAGCGTTAGTGAGACAGGCGTATTCAGCACCCCAACCGGGACGGGACCACACTAAGCCATCTTGCAGCATGGTCTGAAATACGATTTGCGCTACCTGGCCATGGGCCATCAAACCGTCCTCATGTTCATGCAAATCCGCTTCTTCATGGACTTGAAAATAGTGGAGATCGGCATCTTTGTATTTGTATTGGTTCAACAGAGCCTCACGCCATTGTTTTGACCAGTGACCGAACATCTCCTCATTGAGGGACCGGCCCCACCACTCGATCATGCTACCTTCGTACACAAGTCCCCTGGCAAATTCCGTTAACGCGCGGCACTCGGGAAAGACTTCGCAATTGACCATCTCGTCCCGGGTTAGGCCAAAGGTCACGCCCTGTTCGAGTAACACTTGGATATGCCCTGGTATCGTTGGATTGACGAGCTCGTCACTAATTTTTCCAACGAAGGGGGCCAGCAGCTCCGGATGGCGGGTAAAAAATCCCATGTGTCGCTGGTAAATGATGAGATGAAAGTTATTAATTTCCACTGGATAACTATAGTAATGCCGCCAAAAGAGCTGAAGGGTCTTTAGGGGAAGTTTTCCCGCTCTCAAATCACGCATGAAGGGTCCATCAAAAACTTTCTCCTTCCACCTCGCACGCATCTTTTCACAGATCTCAGCGGTGTATGTCTCAGCCTGCTCACGGCTAAATTTCTGAACTTGATCTATCATTGACGATGCATTCTCAAGTCCCATGTATTACCTCTATCGTGATTTGACACTTTCCTAGGGAATCAAGCAACCGAATGGTTACCAAGTCGCTCCCCGTTCCCTCGTTTAGAGCAATTAAGCAACTAAGGAAGAGCCAGAGTAACCCCGGTTTCAACGAGTCCGTTTTTCAACTCTTCTCTCTCCTGGTCAGTGAAAGGCAAACACTCCCAACGAGGAAAGCGTTGAACCGGTAGACCTCTGAGGCGCATGACCTCACAAAAGGTTCTGCGTCCATGGGCACCCAGGTATCGCCCCATGACCTGCAACACCGCGGCAATCTGGTCGTGGACCTTCCTGGCGTCCTCGTTCCGACCCTCTTTCAGTGCACGCCACATTTTTACACACAGGTCGGGGAAGGGAGTAGTGGGAGGGTGAATTGCTCCTCGGGCCCCTAGGGCATAACCGGAGAAAAGTGACAGGATCGAACCCGGAAATACGCCGATGGACGATGGGAGCTTGAAAAGATATCCTAAAAGGGCGTCGAAGGTCAGGAAGGATACCTTGATTCCAGCCAGTGACGACTTGGGGGAGATGGCTTCCTGAATCTTCAGGGCCTTTTCCGGTGTGACGTGGACCCGCGTCGTTTCCGTGTTGTCATAGATAAACAGGGGGACGCCGGGCACAGCTTCAGCAACCTTCTTGTAATGGGCGATCACCTCATAGTCGTTGTGAGGATAATAGTAGGGAGTAATGAGGGCCAGGGCATCCACCCCGAGTTCGGCACCATGACGGGCCAGCTCGATGGAGGAGTATGTATTTGCCGTACCCACTTGAAGAACAATGGGCACCCTGCCATTCACACGTTTTACCAGCCGTTCGCCGAGTCGTTTGCGTTCGTCAAGCTCCATAACCATTCCCTGGCCGTGGGTTCCCAGGGCGAAAAAACCTTGGACACCGGAAGCCAAGTTAAAATCGATCAGAGCATCGGTACCTGCCTCATCGATACTGCCATCGTCGTTAAAGGCCGTAGCCATCGGGATAAGAATCCCCTCAATATTTCCCATGAGAAACCCCTCTCTATCGGTAAAATACTTTGTAAGTAGCTCATATATTCATACAAGGACACTGTCAACCCCGATCCGACCAATTTCGAGACCGACAAACGAAGAGCCCGACATAAGCATCCGTATGGAGTGCAATTGACCACTTACACAAGCCCAAGAACTTCGGATCGGGGTCAAGAGAAGTCTGGCTGCGCACCGGTTCTGCCGAATAAACACAGCGTCTGTTTGTGGCGGACCTCGGTCGTCGTAAAGTTTTGGTGTTTCACTCCAGGGAGCCAGCTTACCTTCGCTCCAGTGGTTTCTCGGCGGGAAGCCTTAGCTGCTCACTTCGAGCAGCGCCGAAACTCGCTGCGCTCAAACAGTCGACGCTGCTTTTCCTCAGCTTCGCAGAGGCTTCCAACGCCTCACAACCAATCCTCTGCTCAGGCAAACCAGCTCCCCTTCACCTCCATCGTGGGCTCAGGAGACTTGCTGCCCCTCGATCTTCCTTGGGCTAGTGAGCAACGTCGAACCACGCTCCACAAGATTCCCGCAGCCACCTACGGGGCCGGAGCTAGTATGAACCTCCAAAGCTTCAGTGCTCCTCGTGGAGCAAGCCTCCCGGTATTGGGGCGCAGGGGGCATGGACCGAAGAGAGGGAGACGTCCGATACTGGAGGTTCAAGCTATATTGGGATGTCAGATTAAATGAAGGGGCCTCGAGGCACAGGCCCATCGACTCCCGCTGAGGGGCAGGCCCCCGAGCCCTACCTCGCATGGGTGAATGAGTGTGAAGGGGCCTCGAGGCACAGGCCCATCGACTCCCGCTGAGGGGCAGGCCCCCGAGCCCTACCTCGCATGGGTGAATGAGTGTTCCCGCCGAGGGGCCGCTGAAGCGAAGGGACGGCGGCTCGTGTAAAGCATGTTCCATCCATTGCCAGAACAGAGGTTCTCAACTCGTGCAACCACACTTTCTGAAGGAGAGTCCTTCACACCTTGACAGACTCTCTTGCAGTTAGCTATGGTCCGATGCGAGCAGGGAGAAATCCCCCAGGACCACACAATCTTTGAATCCCTTTTGAGAGGTTATATGGCTTACTATCGTGATATCAGACACTGGTTGGAAACTTTAGAATCCCACGGATACCTTAACCGTATTTCCACACCCATCAACAAAGACTCTGAAATGCACCCTCTGGTGCGACTGCAATTCCGTGGGCTGCAAGCCGATCAATGGAAAGGTTGGTTATTCGAAAAAGTCACCGACGTCACGGGCAGAAGCTACGATATCCCGGTGGCCCTGGCGGTGATGGCTCCAAACCGGGCGGTCTACGCCCTTGGCATGGGCGTAAATACGCCACAGGAAATAGCCGGCAAGTGGACACAAGCCCTGGCTCACCCCATCCCTCCCCGGATCGTTTCTTCAGCCGCCTGTCAGGAGGTGGTATACGAAGGTAAGGCACTGGATGAGGCTGGCGGTGTTGGTATACTCCCTGTGCCCATCTCCACTCCAGGTTACGATTCCGCACCGTTCCTTAGCTCTGGCCACTGGGTAACCTATGATCCGGAAACGGGGGATAGTAACTTTGGCACCTACCGCGGCCAGATAAAGAGCCCCACACGTATCGGGTTATTTTCGTTCCCCTACCAAGACATCAGCAAGCACTGGTCCAAAGCTCAAGCCATGGGTAAACCCCTGGAGGCAGCCATTGTGATTGGCTGCACACCCAACCTCTCCTATTGCTCCACCTCCCGGCTCACGGTGCCTGAGTACGACGTGGCAGGAGGCATCGCGGGGGAGCCGGTGGAGCTGGTACGCTGTAAGACCGTTGATGTAATGGTTCCAGCCAATAGCGAAATTGTGATCGAAGGGGTCATCCCAACGGATCAGCTGGAACCTGAAGGATGCTTTGGTGAGTTTACCGGCTACATGGCGCACCGTGAACCGGACAAGTTCATGAACGTCACCTGTATCACCCATCGACGAGCACCTATCTTTCAGGCCTTCCTGAGCCAGTTTCCTCCCAGTGAATCCAGTGTGCTCCGGGGCATCGGCCTAGAGAGCGTCATCACAAAGCTACTTACGGTGGAGCATAGTATAAAAGGGATTCTCGATGTGGTACTGCCGGATTCTGCAGGCAGTCACGGGGTCTGTGTCATCAGGATGGACACCAAAGAAAAAACCCTTAAGCCAATGGAAGCCTTACGCGTGGTAGCCGAAATGCCCCGGGCGGCACCAAAGATCGTTATAGCAGTGGATAAAGACGTTGACCCGCGCGACGCCGAAGCGGTCAATTGGGCCATGTCCTACCGGATGCAGCCCTATCGGGACATCGAGATCCGCGAGACCGCATTGTCCCTGGGACTGGATTTTTCCATAGCTCCTCCTGATTCTCGAAGAGATGTGCCATCCATGAAGAGCTCGGCCATCCTGATCGACGCCACATGCAAGTGGGAATACCCTCCTACCTCCCTTCCCCAAAGACAATTTATGGAAAAGGCGCAATCCATCTGGGAGGAACTTGGCCTCCCTGAGCTCAAGCTTAAAAGCCCATGGTTTGGCGTCAACCTGGGGAGCTGGAGCCAGGAGGACATCGAGGACGCCCAACGGGCCCTAAAAGGAGAACATTACGCAACCGGAAAGATTAGAGAAGCACAACGTATAAATCTAAAAAAGCCGGAAAAAAAATAGTCGTAGTTTTCCTATTTCGAACTCTCGATTCTTTCAGTCCTGTCGCAGCAGTGGATCTTTTAAACCAGCCTCGGCGAAGCCTTTTTTCCTGAGCAGACAAGAGTCACAGGAACCGCAGGGGGTACCTTCTGGAGTGGCCTCGTAGCAAGACCAGGTTAAACCGAAGTCAACCCCAAGGGCATTCCCTTGCCTAATAATTTCCCCCTTTGTCATCTGTATCAAGGGTGTGTGGACCCTAAATTTGCTGTATCCCTCCACCCCGGCCTTTGTTGCCAGGTTCGCCATCCGTTCAAAGGCATCAACATACTCGCGACGACAGTCGGGATACCCTGAATAGTCGTAGACGTTGGCGCCGAAAAATAGATCGCCGGCACCGAGCACTTCTGCCCAGCCCAAGGCATGGGCGAGAAATATGGTATTCCGTGCCGGAACATAGGTAATCGGGATCCCCGAACCGATCTCCTCGGAAGTTCGTCCTTTGGGTACGGGAATATCGGCCGTTAGGGCCGACCCCCCAATTAGACCGAGATCAAGGGTGAGGACAAGGTGCTCCACGGCCCCCATATCGGTGGCCACCATTTTTGCCGATTCTAGTTCTCGCAGGTGGCGTTGTCCGTAATTGAAGGAAAGCGCATTGCAGGTGTAGCCATCAGTTTTTGCAATGGCGAGGGTCGTAGCAGAATCCAGCCCCCCTGAAAGCAATATGACTGCCTTCTTCATCATATTCCTATTCGAGCACCCCAGAGTAGCTAGGGAACAGCAACGCGCATGGCGCCAAGCGGACTCAGTACTGAGTAACGAGTGCTGAGGACTGAGCGAGAACCGCAAAGAAACAACAGACTGCGGACAACGGACTACAGATTCCCGGTCGTCAATCCCTGGATCAGAGTCAGAGGTCAGTAGTCGGTAGTTAGTGGTCTCGAATCCGCAAGGATGCTATGCGCTTTGCGCTCTGCGCTTAGCGGTGTGACACTTTACTTTTGATCATGCCTTTCTGAATGAGTAGCTCGGATGGCCCTGGCCCGAGCTTGCGTTTTCTTTGCCTCATCCCCTCGTTTGGTTTCCCGCAGAAGTTCCGCATAGTTTTCCAAACCCGTAGCCAAATAGGGATGATCCGGTCCCAGGGATTTCTCCACAATTACCAGCGAGCGTTGGTAGAGTGGCTCCGCCTTAGCATACTGACCCTGTGCCTGGTAGATCAACGCCAAGTTGTTGAGGTCCGTTGCAACATGCGGATGGCTCTTTCCAAGGACCTTTTCATCGATGGCCAGGGCTCGTTTTTGCAGCGGCTCCGCCTTCTCATACCATTCTTGATCACGATAGAGCTCCGCAAGGTTATTGAGATCTCTGGCGACATCCGGATGGTTTTTACCCAGGGCTTCCTCATCGATCTTTAGCGCCCGTTTCAATAGAGATTCTGCATCACTGTACTCTTCCTGCGCGAGGTATAGCATCGCCAGATTGTTAAGATTCGTGGCCACATGGGGGTGGTTGGCGCCCAGTTTCTTCTCCAGTATCCCCAGGGCTCGCTTGTGGAGTGGCTTCGCCTCATCATACCTTTCCTGCGTTTGATAAAGGGACGCGAGATTGTTGAGGTCTGTGGCTATATCCGGATCGTCCTGACCCAGCAACTTCTCATCTATGGCAAGGACCCGCTTGAGCAGCGGCTCCGCCTTAACGTACCTGCCCTGAGCATAGTAGAGCATGGCCAAATTGTAGAGATTTGGGACTACTTCCTCGTCCTCCACCCCAAACACCCCCTCCTGAATGGCCAATGCTTTTGTCAAAAGGGGCTCGGCCTTAGCATACTCACCCCGTTCATAATACTCCTGGGCCTTTTTGTTGTAGCCTGCAGCAAGTCTTAGATCTTTGAAGGTGTAGGACGCTTTACCAGGCTCAGCCCCGGCAAATACCAGAATCCCCGTGAGAAGAAATGATAGAACGATTGCGAAAATCATGGTCCGTTAATCACTGTTTTGAAATCTTTCTACGGCGGGCTTTTCTCCCTTCCTTCTCTCTTCTTCAAAACTTTTCTTGCCGCCAGCCTCTCTTTAAATTTCTCAGTAACCGTCCTGCCTCCTCCTTACTTCTGATCACGTGAGGAGTAATGAGTATAATCAACTGCGTTTTGTATAATCTAACCCAAATACGTTGCGCCATTTGTGATTCTAACCCTCCGGCTCACATTAGAGCTCAAGGAGGGCAACAATGGAAGGGTTCACCATGGCACGACGATCCAAGCAGGAGTATTTACGATCCATCTATGATCGTTATCAGCACGCACCACGGGCACAGAAGGGAACGATGCTAGAGGAATTCTGCAAGGTTTGCGGCTACAACCGCAAATATGCATCTGGCTTTTAAACCGGCCCTTGCCCGAGGCAACTGTACGCAAACGGGGTGCACCTCGCTCTCCTACATACAATCGGGCAATGGTAAGGATTTTGGCAAAGGTGTGGGAGGCCTCGGGGTATCTGTGCTCCCAACGTCTGAAGGCCGCCCTTGTACACTGGTTGCCCTGGATAAGGCAACACTTCGAGCTGACCCAACCGTTAGAGGATCAGCTCCTGGCCATCAGCGCCCGTCAGATGGATCGGCGCCTGAGGGAAACCAAGCACATCGTGAAACGCCGACTCTATGGCACCACTCGGCCCGGATCGCTACTAAAGCAGATGATCCCGATTAAGACCGATCACTGGGATGTGAACCGGCCGGGCTATCTGGAGATTGACCTGGTGTCACACTCAGGGGCCTCAGCGGTTGGGGAGTTTGTCCATAGTCTGGACTGTGTCGACATTGCTACCTGCTGGGTAGAGCGCAAGGCCGTCATGGGTAAGAGCGCTTTGGGTGTCTTGAATGCGGTCACCGAGATCGAACACCAGCTTCCTTTTCCCCTCAAGGGGATCGACTCCGACAACGGCAGTGAGTTTATCAACAACCGCCTTCTTGCCTTCTGTCAACAACGCCCAGCTGGCCACACCATTCAGTTTCGTCCCTACAAAAAAGATGAACATCGAGCAGAAAAACTGGACCCATGTCAGAAAGCTTTGGGCTGGGATCGCTACGACACCGCAAAGGCCCAAGAGGCCGCCAACCAGCTCTATGATGAGCTTAGGATCTTCCAGAATCTTTCCAGCCCTCCAGTGCAAGATCCGTATAGGCTCTCCTTGCCGCTATCTCGTACCCCGTTCGAACGGGTCGTGGAGTCCCGAAAGGGAGACCCCAAAAAGCTGGCAGCCCTGCACACGCTTAAGACACTGATCCCTTGAGGAATCGATCAGCAATGCAGCGGATCTACAAGCTGGCCAGCCATCAACCGCTGAAACAAACGCCGTGGAAAAACTGGACCTTCAGCAAGACTACAGCGCCAACAACAGGACATGAAACGACAGTCCGGTTAGATTTTGTAATGACGCAACGTCCCCTAGGGTTAGATTTTTTGATGGCTTAACACGCTCCGTACGATCGACATCGTCCGTTGTCGTCCCAAATAGCCAACCCAATACTGGGATGTTCATAAGGAAGGGTATTCCGACTCGTTTGTGGCTTACCCTTTCAGTGATGATCCCTCCTATGGCAAGGGTCTCACCGTCCTGAACCACTGCTGTGGTCTCGGCATCACGGGTATCAAAGGAAGGGAAAGAGTCCTGTCCAACGGTAACAGAAGCGCCTCTTTGGCTGACCTCTGTCTTGACCTGAAGGCGCACGAGCCCCTGGGCATTTACCTGAGGGATAATCGTTAGAATCCTGCCGGTGTTCCGATACTGCACCGTTGTACTGGAAGTGACCCCAGTGCTCACCGGAGACGTCACTGTCCCCGTGGCTATGGGTTCCTCCGTGCCCACCTGGATCCTCGCAGGCTGGTTGTCCGTGGCAAGTATGGTAGGCGATGAGAGGACTTTAACACGCGAATCCTCCCTGCGAGCGTTAATGAAGGCTCGTATGGAATCGCCTTTTCCGATTACCATACTCAATGCTTGTGGTCCTGCCCCACCCGGTAAAGGCCCAGGCAATCCGCTCACACTGGAGACATGTTGATCAAACTCCCGGCCAAAAATCTCCACGTTATCATCTCGAAGCACCTGATACTCGACACCGAATCGTAGATCGTCTGACAGGGTCACTTCAGCAATCATGACATCCATGAGTACCTGCCGAGGAACAATGTCGATCTTCGAGAGGATATTCCTGATATTTTGAAACTCCTGGCCGGTTCCAAAGATAATGAGCGAGTTTGTGGCCGGGTCCGGAACGATTCGTATTTGGTCATCTGTCCTAGGCGAACTCGCCGGCGCGGAGACAGCGATTGTTCCGGTTTGCGACTTCCCCCGAGAGGTCTGGGCTGGGGTCTGTCCTACTGCGTAAGCACTTGGCCCCACCTCCGCCCCGCCACGCTCCCTAGTTGGTGACAGCTCTCCGGATGGCGCAGGCAAGCCAGGCTGGCTCCCGGGTAGCCGCCGGTGGACATCCCTGAGTGTCTGTCGGGTCGCGCCAGGTAGTGTGGACCCTTGGCCAAGGACCCGATTTAAAATATCGGCTAGATCTACGGCGTTCCCGTTCTCCACTGGATAGACATAAATTTTCCTGCCCGGCCCCTCTGCATAGGTATCAATACGCTCCAGCCATCTTTTCGCATACTCCCAGGCCGCCTCGCTGTGGCTTATCACCAAAAGCCGATTGATCCTGGGGACAGAAACAAACTGGGCCACATAAGACTCCTGCTGAGTTGCGGAGGCACCATAAGCCTGCATGATCCGACCCATCTCTTCCGCCAACTCCTCTGCACTGGCCACTTTCGGCTGGTACAACTCCATTCTCACACCAGCAAACACATTGACATCAATCAGATCCTTAATCTCTAAAAGCCGCTGAATATTAGTGGCAAGGTCAAGGATTATGAGAAAATTCCCCCTAGGAAATTCGACGATTTCGCCTCCTGGTGTGACAAATGGGTCAAGCAGAGTTTTGAGCTCGGCCACAGAAAAAAAACGGACCGGTACCACTTCCAAAATGTATCCCTGCTCACCCAATCGCAGTGCGGGACGAACCAGACCTTTCCCATCTTTGATGGGGATCACGTGATAGAAATTTCCCGTCTTTATTGCCACTGCATTGTTCATTCGAAGGACCTGATGAAAAATAGGTAGCAAATCCTCTTCTCTGAGTGGCCGAGCACTGTGCAGCGTGACAGTTCCCCGGACGGCAGGATCAATAGTGTAATTGAGCTTCAAGTACTGGGCTAGCAGATGAATTACTTCCACCAGGTCGACCGCAGTGAGGTCCAGGGAAACCATGCGAGACTGAATCGGGCTATTTGGCCCAGTTGGCTCAGGCTGAAGGTTTTCAGAAGCGTGGGACTCTACCCGGGGATTGGGGCCATTAGCCAGGCATTCACCCGTTAATCCTAAAAACATCACCCATGCCGAGAGCAAAAGAATACCTTTTCCCCTCATTGTTCTATCCTCATCTCGTCTCTAGGAATTCGTCCTAAAGCGCTACTTGTCCCTTTCCCTACGGTTCCTGCTACGTGAGTTTTTCCTCTTAGTGCGAGAGGCCCTTTTAGCTGGCGCCGGTTTGCTTTTAGGCTTTTCGAATTTTTTAGGCCTGCTCATGAAATCCAGAACCAGTACAACCTGTTCAGATCCTTTTTTTAATATGACTTTATGAGGCTGGATCTCAGTTAACTGGAATTCCCCCACAGGGTCTCCTAGTGAGATGCGTCGGACCTCTCCTGACCGATTGGATTTTGCGTTAGCGCTGGTGCGCCTGCGGCGGACCGCTGCGCCGCCGGTAGCGGGAAGGACTCGTATAAGGGCTTTGCGCCCTCTACTCGTAATCATGGTCCCTAGCAGAACGAACTCCTCGGGACCCTGTTTGCTCTGCGGAACAGGCTCAGCTACTTTCTTGCCGCCTGCACCACGCGCTGGATCGAACAGATTCTTCTTAACAATGTTTGTCGTACTCGTACGCAGGGAGCGCAAAGAACTTTTCCGTTCTTTCGGCATGCTTACCCGAGAAGTCTCCTGCTTTGGACCTGGCAGTTCTGGCAGCCCTTCTTCCCAGATCCGATATACTTTGAAGGCCACCAACCCCACCAAAAGAAACAGGAGAATAGTGAACTTTGGGGAGCGTCTAAGGTTCATAGACACCCTCCCGTCTCAGCCAATAGATAGTGATGCATATTTCCCATAGTTCGGACCCTTTTATGCTGCTGGCTTGCACTTTTAGTAAAGTATGGACTATGTGTCAATGAAGCCAGGAATCCATAGAAATTATCCCAAAGGGAGAGGTACGGTAGGAAAATGTCATATGAACCAAAAACACTGCCTATTCTAGACGGCTCTCATGGACATTGACGGCTCATCCCCATTGGCCACCATTCCCCGTGTATGGCCATTCAAACGAGTCTTCTACGGATGGGCCATCGTAATTGCTACCTTTGTGGTCTCATTTGGTCAGGTCCCGGTGTTCGGTCCAGTGCTTGGGGTCTTTATACTTCCCATACAGGAGGAGCTGGGGTGGTCACGGGCCACCATCTCCCTAGCCTTTACCATTGGCAGCATGACTGGGTCCGTCACTACATTCATCATCGGTACCCTTCTTGACCGCTACGGAGCACGCATTATCGTCGTATCAGCAGGGATCGTCATTACGGTGGCCATGCTAGGTCTAGCAATGATGGATCAACCCTGGCAGTTCTGGACCTTTTTCGGATTGGGCCGAGGAGCTGCCTTGGCAGGTATCCAGGTAGGTACCTCAGTCG
The DNA here is from genome assembly GCA_965215595.1 of uncultured Binatia bacterium (SeqCode). Taxonomy (GTDB): domain Bacteria; phylum Desulfobacterota; class Binatia; order UBA9968; family CAXXLF01; genus CBDCDW01. Next base: position 53,518 of record CBDCDW010000002.1, read on the forward strand.
CCATCGCGAACTGGTTCGTCCGAATGCGTGGTCGAGCTTTAGCAATCAAAGGAGTGGGTCTCAGGGTTGGTCAGGCGACGTTTCCGTTGATCATCTTTGCCATCATGGCAGGATCAAGCTGGCGGCACGCATATCTCTGGCTGGCCGGACTGACGTTCGTGTGTATCGTAGTTCCCGCCGCGCTATACCTCAGACGACGGCCGGAAGACATGGGCCTCTATCCAGATGGCATGGCGCCCGATGCAATACCACCCGAAGGATCCTCGAATGCGTCGCGGCCGTTGCAAGGCCGCCAACAGGGTTACGAGGAGTCCTGGACCGTGGCCGAGGCGAGAAAGACCCGCGCCCTGTGGTTACTCGTACTCTTCTATCTCCTGGCACCTTTTGCATTGGGTTCCATGAACCTACATATGGTTGCAAACTTTCAAGACAAAGGTATTCCCGATGGCTTGGCCGTCAGCGTTCTATCCATTTTCGCTGCCGTCTCTTCGGTGACTGCTTTGCCGTGGGGTTTCCTCCTCGAGCGAGTTCACGTCCGTTATGTCTCCATGCTCATGTGTGCATTCCAAGGGATAGCCTGTGTTATTATCATTTTCGCGAAGACATTCCCTATGGCGGTGGTCTTCGGTGTGGTCTTCGGCATTGGCCAGGCTGGCTGGACCATCATTCAGAACATCCTTCTTTCAGACTACTTCGGCAGGCGTCACGCTGGTGCCATAAGAGGATTCACTTCGCCATTTAGGCTCCTCGGCCCATTCGGTCCTGTGTTCACCGGTTATATTCGGGACATCAGTGGGAGTTACACCCTTGCATTTAAATCAATCACTGGCGTTTTTATCATCATGTTCTTAATCCTGATCCTGGCGGTTCCACCAAAGAAGGGCTCATCCACCGAGTAAAAAGCTGGTATCGATTGATCGGACGACTTCGACTGATTGGCGCAGCGGATATTATTCAGTCCCGTGCGGCGAACAGTAACATTGTGATTGAGATTATAACGTTTCGCGAGTTTTGATCGTTCTGGATCAGGTTCTTGTTGGGACTTAAAAAAACCTTGTTCGCAGGCCGGTCAAAAAGATTCCAGGTGCAAGGCGCGCGAGAAAATAACGAGCGGAGGCGTACTTAGAAAGTACGTTGGAGCGACTCCACTTGGAGCGGGAACGATTCCCGCGGCGATTGAGCGCAACTATCTTAAGCGCCTGCTTAAGGCAGGCTGGTGGCAGATGGGCCTTTTTCAACGGTCTGCTAGAGGTTGAAGCGACGAACATAACTCCGCAGCAAAAACGCCCAGAGTTTCACAGCCATCTCGGCTGCGTAGTTCATTCCCCAATTGGGACGTACCTCGGTTAGCCCTTCCTCAAAAACCCGCCGAAACAAATATGCGTTTTCACTCCGAGTGCCCAATACGCCACCGCCAATTTTATCTTGGCTCAACCGAGCGTTTAACTCCCAGTACTGAATGTCTTCCTTACCCAGCCCACATTGCTTGGTAAGAGCATTGCACCACAGGCGGGCGTACGGCTCAAATGCACTACCAAACTGACCAGCCACAACTTCAGCAAAGGTTCCTTCGGAGTGCAATCGGCCAAAAAAAGCCACCAACCTTTTGAGATCCCCAATGGGTTGAGTTTGATTCATCTGTGCTTCCGGAATGCCCAAAGTCAACACCAATTGGCGAAGCAGTAATGTACGCCCTCCTGCCTTTGGCCGAGTGAGTTCGTAGGAAATCCTTTCAAGGTATTCCTCTTCAATGTCCTTGTGGGCTCGACAAATTTGAATGAAGCGTTTGTAAAGACGGCTAAAGCTGGCCGCCAAAGGCCTATGCAATAGATACCAATCAAGGCTGGCCGTCTGCAGGGCCTCCTTGGGCAGGTCACAGGACTCTAATCGCTTGGTAAACGGATGATCCAGGATATACGTATTGACGAGGTCATCGGTGAATTTCAAAAGGGTGGCGGCTTGCTCCTCCGCTTCGGCTGGTGCCATCCTCACCCTTTGGGGTTGGTTAAGTTTTAGTTGGTTCAAATGATGTGACTCCAATGATTCGACCTAGGGCTTGCTACGATTGGCCTTGGCCTTTTCCCCGGTAACGAAGTGATCCCCTCTTAACGCCAGTTCCGCCTCCTCCGCGTCCTGCTCGCTCCAAACCCCGAGACTATATCCGTACCAGGGCATTCGCGGCTTCAAAGGCGGCAGTTTTAACTCTTCCCAAATAGCCTTGGCGTTCTCCATAAATTCTTTCCGCGGTAGAGACACCGGAAGATAAGGCCAAGGCCGAGTGGCATCGATCAGGAGAGAGGTCATCTCTGCGGACCGTCTCTGGGCGGTGGTGGCAGATGGTGGGGCTGCCGACGGGTCCAGACCAGCGTATTTGCCTTTGGCGATTGCCACATCCTTATCAGGGACGACATTAAAACAAATGGCCCAATTGATCATGGCGGGGTCGAGGATGTCGACATCCTCATCCACGGCAACGGTAATCTTAGCATAGGGCCCCACAAACCCGGCGGTGGCATGCAATGCGCGCCACACCTCGGCGCTGCTCCTTTTCTTCGTCTTGATAACACAGTAGGCCTGCCCGCTACCGCTCACTTCATCATGAAGGGCAACGTCCAGAACACAGTCGTTGCCACTGTCGTACCTCAAGTACTTAAAAAGAATCTTCTCCGTGCCCGTGTGCTTGATTTTGCTGCTCTCGCTGGGAGGAAACTGACTAATGAGGGCGCTATAGATTGCGTCCTTTCGATGCGTAATGGCGGTGACCTCCATGTAAGGCGAGTGTCCGCGCGGCCCCAGGTAACCGGTGTATTCACCGAAGGGCCCCTCCGGCTCTACGGAATCCGTTGGTATTACTCCTTCGATGACTATTTCCGCTGTGGCTGGCACTTCAATGTCCACGGTAACGCACTTCACCAGCTCAATGGGCTCGCCTGCCAGACCCCCTGCTAGTCGATATTCATCAAAATCATAAGGAGCCTTGGCAGTGGCAGCATAGGCCACGGCAGGTACGGAACCGATGATGACAGCGGCCTCCAGGGGCTTCCCCATGGCCATACATTTTCTCCAGTGTTGCCCCATATGCTGTCCGGTAAAAAATCCCCCAGTCCGATCAGGGCCTTTAATCTGCCCCCGGTAGTTACCAATATTGTAAACTCCCGATTCGGGATCCTTGGAAACCCAGTTTGCCGACGTTAAATAAGGGGCATTATCGAAGCCGGGAGTTGATATGGGCACCGGGAGCATATCCAATCCATTTCCGTTCAAGAGATCACTTCCCCTGCGGATGACCTCATGAACCGGCCCGGAGCTCACCGTTACAGGCCGATGCGCATTCAATTGGGCGTTGGTCCATTTGTCATGGATCTCTTCCGGCTGACACATGAGTCCCATGGCGTAAATTTCCGTCGACGCAGCGAGGGTACCCACCGAAACGGGCATGCTGTATTTTCTCCCCTTCACATCAACAACGTTCTCAAAGAGAAAGGCCTTACGCTGATCCTCTTCCAGGCCGCGGAACTGCCACCGCACGAGTGGCATCAACTCCGTATCCTTGTTCACTTGGCGTTGGATCCTTAACAACTTCCCTCTCTCCTCCAAGGCCGCCAGGTGCTCTCTCAAATCTCTGTAGTATTTGCTTTTCACTGTGGTATCCCCATTAGGATGGATTTGGCAGGAGGTTCGGCTAAGTTTTTCTCAATCTTCTCCCGCTTGTAGACGTGGTTTGATCTGCTTAACATTGCGCTTTCACACTGTCAAGTTTGTTGTCCTCCCATTTCAGCAGCCAGAGTGGACAGAAGCCATCAGCTAGGTCAGGTCTTGCGTGGAAGGTCTCCGCTCATTCATTTACCACCGGCTAAGCTGCATCCACCATGTTCTTAATGCGATTCGTGCACTGGATCGACCCTGTACAAATCATGTACTTAACTGGCCCGAATCTTGCGTTATTTGCCTCCACAACACTCGCGAAAATTCATTGAAAGAAACCCATGCCATCAAAGCCAACCTCTCGCTACCCTATCGTCCCCGCCTTCATCTTCCTTTTCTTCCTCCTGGCCCTCATGATGCTACCTGAAGTGATTCGCTTGCTCATAGACCGGCAGCTTGAAAATCGACTGGGTAGGCCCGTAGCCATCCGGGACGTCGACTTGAACCTCATCACAGGCCGGGCCCGGATTACAAACCTCGTCATCAGTTCCAAAGATCAAACCCAACCTTTCCTCTTCCTCCCCGCCCTCGATCTCCACTTCTCACCCCGTACTCTTTTTCAAAAAAAGGAAGTGGTCATCGATTCGATAGTTGCCAAGGGTCCAAAACTCTATATAGAGCGAACTGCATCAAGAGAGTGGAAAATACCCAGGCGCCGTCTCCCAAACTCAAATGGGAAGAGAAATGGAACAAAACCTAGGTTTAGATTCAAAAACCTTAACGGCTTCGACGCCCGTAAAGCCCAGTTCACCCTTGTGGATCGCACCACAGATCCCGCTGCAACCACCATTGTTCAGGAGGCGGACATCACATTCCGTTCCCTGCCAAACAAGCCGGGTCATGTTCAAGTGAACCTCGATGGCATGATGGCTGGCTCTGCACCGGTGAGACTTCATGGGTGGTTCACACGTCGAAATGTTCCCCGCCGCTATGACATCAAAGGAGTGATAGAGGACTACGAGTTGTCGCGTTTGAACCCCTATGCAAAAAAGTACGTCGGGCATTATATTCGTCGAGGTCGGGTCACTATCAAGTTTCACTATCGCTACGATGCGGGCACTCTTTACGCCCTCCACGAGATTACCATCAACAAGGCACAGGTTAGTCCTGCTCTCGGTAAATACTTCAAGGAACAAGTTGGAATTCCATTAGGACTTGCCCTCGCCCTTTTGCAGGATGCCAATGGTGCGGTCCAATTACGTGTGTTGGTTCAAGGCAATGTGGGCGATCCAGAGTTCCAGGTGGGTGGCGTCGTATGGAAGAGCGTGCGAAACGGTATCCTGAAGAGCCTCGTGGCCCCACTCCGTCTCCTGGGTCACATCGTCACACTCGGCGGAATCATCACGGAAGTAAGGCTCAATCCGGTGGAATTTAAATCCGGTTCCCTCACCTTCGACTCTCAGTCTGCCGCAAGGCTGCAGCGATTGGTTAAGTTCCTGCAAAGTCGGCCGAAGGTGGACATTGAACTAAAGGGACGAGCAAGCCGCCAGGAGTCCCAGGCTCTAGCACGAAGGCGAAATCGTGGTAAAAATGTATCTGAGCAAGACCTCCGCTCCCTCGCCCAACGCCGTGTGCGCCTGGTAGAGAAAAACCTCCTACAACGGGGGATCAAGTCCAAACGTTTGTTTGTAGTGACCGGAGATCCCCGGTCCGTTACGCCGCAGGGAAACGGTCGCGTTGTTTTCCGTTTACTTGATTGAGATTGCGAGTCAATCCCTTCAACAGGCATAAATGTCCATGGATAAAACAATCACCCGAGGGAACGGTTGGCGGTCAAAAATTAGCAAGACGTTGTTCTGGGTGGACCCACAGATTAATCCCCTTCACTTCTATGGCCGGGTCACCTTGTACCTTTTCTTATTCATCTGGGGGTGGCGATTCATTTTTATGGACTATGATGCGCTGGTGGGTGGCTACCCTCCCATCAGTGAATCCTTCATGCACGACGTGAATCTTGTCTTCCACGAAGCCGGTCACGTGATATTTCTACCCTTTGGACGATTCATAACCGTCCTGGGCGGCACCCTAAACCAGTGGTTGATTCCCGCGGTGGTGCTATGCGCGTTTTTATTAAAGACGCGAGATACTTTCGGTGCCACCATTGGCCTGTGGTGGTTGGGCCAGAGCTTGATGGACGCAGCGCCTTATATCAATGACGCACGTGCGGGTAGACTGATCCTGCTGGGAGGTACCACGGGCCGTGACCAACCCGGTTATCATGACTGGCAGAACATCCTAGGCGATTTGGGATGGCTGGAATACGATCACGCCATTGCCGGAATGATAGACGACGTTGGCGTTGTTCTAATGCTCCTGTCGTTTCTTTGGGGAGCTTACGTGCTCTACTTGCAGCACAAAAATCTCCGTGCATGGAATAAGACAGAGGGGAGTTAGCCTAGATTTATCCCATACTAATATGGGGTGGCTCGTTCAGTGAATAGCGCTGGTATCAAATGACCTGTATAAGAACGCCGTAAAGTATCCATAGCGAAATGCCTGTCCAGATCAGCATAGACAACCAGGCCTTTCCCATACCCTCTGTCAACATCTCTTCCCCCACCTTCAGTATCACTTGCGAATAAGGTGCCAAGCCTACGCCCATCAGCAATGATGTAAACAACATCACAGCGCCCACTTGCACGATGGTCATGCTTGAGAAGAGGAAGTAACCCACCGCTGAGGCCAGCACAAAATAAACCAACATCGCCACCACAGGATTCCGTACCAAAATCTGTGCAAAGTTCATCCAGGCTTTTGGGTTACTCCGAATAAAGGCCAATTTGACAAGAACCAAGACGGCGAATAGCGTCGCCAAAACTTCAATTGCGGTCATCTGTTCCTCCTCCTCTTCAAGCAGCTTTCTTAACCATGCCCAGCAAGTCTAAGCAAAAATATTCGAAATGTTTAGTTGAAATTTGCATTGCAGAATTGGATAAAGGATAACTCGCCCAAAGCGTAATGCGACGATAGGCGTGAGAAGGAAAGGGTAAGGTATTGGCACTCTGTCAATTCTAAGATAAGAAGGTGGAATGGGTTGGTTAGGGCCACCCATAATAAGGACAACGACGACAACGCAAGGAGAAGATCCATGGCAAGTGTGAAATCAGTAATTGGTGCACCCATCGGCCGTGTGGAGGGGACTGAAAAAGTGAGCGGCCACGCCACCTATGCAGCAGACGTACAACTCCCCGGGACTCTATGGGCAAAAGTACTTCGCAGTCCCCATCCCCATGCCCGAATTATCCATATTGATGCCTCTCGCGCCCGGGAGGCCGAGGGAGTCAGAGCGGTCATTACGGGTAAGGACATCCAAGGCTCATACATGGGTAGAGTCATCCGGGACATCCCGGTGCTCTGCTGGGACAAGGTTCGTTTCGTTGGAGACCGTGTGGCAGCAGTGGCAGCCGATACGCAGGAAGCGGCAGAGGCGGCGCTGGAACTTATCGAGGTACAATACCAAGAGTTGCCAGCTGTATTCGATCCTTTGCAGGCCATGCAGCCCAACGCCCCACGGTTGCACGATGATGTGGCCGGTTATGATGGCGCTCCCGCAGACATCCTTATTCCTGATGTGCCTAACGGTCTAAACCGACTCACCTGGGGCAAAGGGGATATCGAGCAAGGCTTTCGAGAAGCCCACCTGGTATTGGAGCACACCTTTCGAATACCCATCCGACACCAGGGATACCTTGAGCCCCAGACTGCGCTGGTGGCCATTGATAACGACGGTCGCGTCCAGGCTTGGGTATCGACGAAGAGTCCTTATTCTACCCGGAGTCAGCTCGCCAAAGCCATTGACGTCGCGGAAGAAATGGTCCGAATAAACGCTGTAGACGTGGGTGGGGACTTCGGTGGCAAGGGTGACGCAATGGACTTGCCCGTTTGCTATTTCTTGGCCCGACAGGCCAAGCGACCTGTGAAAATCTTGCACACCTACACAGAGGAGATAACGGCTGGTAGCCCAAGCCATCCCACAGTCATCACTGTTCGCTCAGGAATCAATAGAGACGGGCGCATTGTGGCCCGCTATCTAAAGGCCGTGCATGCGAGCGGCGCTTATGGCGGACAAAAATTTGTTCGGGCCACCCTCGGTGGGGCAGGAACCGCAGGTCCCTATCGCATTGACCATACCTTTATAGAGGCAATCCAGGTATACACAAACATTTTACCTTGTGGTTTTTGGAGAGCCCCAGGCGCCCTGCAAGCCATGTTCGCCGTTGAGTCCCATATGGACCTCCTTGCTCAGGAGCTAAAGATGGACCCTGCCGAATTTCGTTTGAAAAACATGCTCGGAGAAGGGGAAGAGAACGCCATAGGGAGAAAAATGGAAGGAGTCAAAGCGCGCGAAACCCTACGGGCCGCCCTGGAGGCAGCTGGTTGGTGGAAACGCAAAGCTAAACCTAATCTCGGCCGCGGCATCGGAATGTACGAGAGGTTTACCGGTGCTGGGCCTAGCTGGATCGGCCTAACCGCAGAGCCCGACGGCACCTTTACGCTGTTAACCGTCAGTGGCGATCAAGGTTCAGGACTTCGCACTGTTTTATGCCAAGCCGTGGCCGCAGAGATGGATGTCCCTATGGAACGGGTGCGGGTCGTGACAGGCGATACCGACGCGGCTCCTTTCAGTATCGACATTGGTTTCGGTGGCAGCCGCTCCACCAATATCGGCGGTCAAGCTGTGATCGGTGCCTGTAGCGAACTTAGAACGAAGCTATCAGCCCAGGCTGCTCGAATGTTAAAGTGCTCGGAAGAAGATATTAATTATAGTGGTGGTCAGTTCCGGCCGCATCAGCGACCAAAGCAAGCTGTGGGGCTAGCCGAAGTTGTTAAAAATGTGAATGGCGGCGATCCCGTTACAGTCACCACTAAAGTTGATGTGCCAAGGAATTTCTCTTCCACTTCCTTTGTGGCCCAGGTGGCCGAGGTGGAGGTGGACTCTGAAACGGGGCAAGTGAGGCTCCACCAGTTTGTTTCCGCCCACGACGTGGCCACCATTATTAATCCTTTAGGTCATCAAGGGCAGATTGATGGTGGCTCTATCATGGCCATTGGCACGGCTCTGATGGAGGAGATCGTCGTTGAAGATGGGAAGGTCACTACCACAAACCTGGGTGAGTACAAGCTTCCCAACGTCGCGGATATACCCAAGCTGAAAACAGTGCTGGTGCGGTCCGATGATGGCCCGGGTGCCTATCAGACTAAGGGCATTGGTGAAATGGCCAATGTCAGCCCGCCAGCGGCCATCGCCAACGCCGTAGCTGATGCAACGGGTACGCGGCTGTTTGATCTACCCATCACATCGGAAAAAATATACCAGGCTCTCCGGGAAAAGAGCTCATGAAAGTAAGAAAGTTTTCGCCCGGCTCAAACTGAACCTGTAATCTAGAGATATACGATCATACACCTGGACGACACGAAGTCATGGCCAACAAAATGCAAACCGTGGTAGCAAGAACTTTATCTCCCAGCAAGTAAGGAGCATTAGAAATGTTAGCGTCAACGGAACTGTTCCCAAAAAAACGAATGACAAGACTTCCCGGCGGTTACATGGGTAAAATCCTGCGGGTTAATCTCACCTCCGGTTCCACGACAGATGAAAATCTCCCTGAGGAGCCTTTGTTGAGAAGGCTGATTGGCGGCCAGGCGCTGGCATCGTACATTCTACTCAATGAACTGCCACTGGACGCTACGCCCTTCGGACCTGAAAACAAGGTGGTACTAATGACCGGGCCCATCACGGGCAACGGATTGACACCGGGTGGCACAAAGTTTACAGCCGTCTACCTTAGTCCCCTCACTGGCAATACATTAGGGCGTGGAGCATCAAGCGGCTTCTGGGGAGTCTATCTCAAGGCCGCCGGTTACGACGGACTAATTATAGAAGGGGCGGCATCGAAACCTACCTACTTGTTTATTCATGATGGGAAGGCGGAACTTCGCGATGCCACCAAGTTCTGGGGGCAAGGCACCAGGGCAACAGAGGATAACCTGCGTGAGGAAGTAGGACTCAAGGACGCCAAGGTCCTTTGCATGGGCCCTGCCGGTGAGAATCTCAACCACGCGGCCATGTTGTGCAATGACTACAACCATTTTGCCGCCCATAGCGGTGGAGCAGTTTTCGGGTCGAAAAAGCTCAAGGCGATTGTCGTTAGCGGCTCCATGCGCCCCAAGATTTCCAACAAGTCATCCCTGTTGGACGCTGGAATGCGCTGGCGCAAAATCATAACCCCGCAGACCGTAGAAGAGAAAAAGACCAAGATGGGTCACGGGCAGTCATGGGGAGCCCTCAACAACCTCAACTGGCGCAGCACTGAGATCAGCGACCACAACCGCGGCTTTGATCAGAATCGCGTGGTGTTGCGGCCTTGCTTTCAATGCGCAAGGCTCTGTCCCTGGGACGTGGAGATCCAAGAGGGGCCCCATAAGGGAACGCTGGCTCACTTCAATGCCGGGGGTGAATGGCTGGATGCTTTCTTCAATCTCGGCATTAAGGGCAATTCCGTTCTCTATCTGTCGGAGCGCATCAATGATCTCGGCATAGAGTGCAGCCACTTTTCCTGCGGCGCAGGAGTTGCCTTCGAGGCCTGGGAGAAGGGTATGCTCAAATCTGACCAGACCAACGGCCTAAAACTGGAGTGGGGAAACGTAGCGGCGGTGGATGGGCTTCTCGAAATGGCCGCACGGCGTATAGGCTGGTTGGGCAACCTGCTGGCGGACGGACCGAAACAGCTTGCAGAGGCAATCGGTGGGGATGCACCCAATTGGGCTGTGCATACCAAAGGCGGGACTCCCGCAATGCATGAATGGCGCCCGCTATTGGGTCAGATGCTCAGGGAGCTGGTTGGCAGTGGGGGTATGAAACCTCAAGGGGGAGGCTCTGTAAGTCCTCCTCCTGACCTTCGCTTCCGGGAGAAATGGGGCCCGCTAGATCGAGATGACCCGCAAGGCTGGCCCCGGTCTCATGTTCTCTCTGAACAGTACCGGCAATTCTGCGGCATCAGCGGTGGATGCTGGTTTGCCCAGGTCCCACATAAACCTGATGGCCTCAACTGTATTACGGACACCGTCAATTCAACCACCGGGTGGGACTTAGACATAGAGGAAGCTATGGCAGCAGGCCATAGAACCATGATTCTTCAAAGCCTGTTTGGCACCCAAAGGGGCTGGTCCGCGGAACTGGACTGGAAGGATGTGGGCCCCAGATTCCTGGAACCCATTCCCGATGGCAAGTACAAGGGGTTTACCATCGCCAAATGGTTACCCGACATGGTCTACGAATACCACCGGCTCACCGAGCGAGACGAAAAGACGGGCCGTCCCTCCAAAAAGGTCTTGACTCGACTCGGCCTCGAGGAATTCATGGAATGGAGTCAACCCGAAGGGGTCTAAGATTATTAATCGCAGACGCACGCTGAAGGATAACAGCTAAAGAGCAGAGCGCGTGGCGCTCCCATAGTTACGAGTTTCGAGGACTGAGTACTGAGCAACGGAAATCGAGAATAGAAGATTGAAAATCGAGGATCGATAGTTCTGGAGTCTGTCGCCCATGATATACTGCTAACTGCCTTCTGTCCTTCTATTTCCTGTATTCCTGTCGTCAGTAATCCGTATTCCCCTAATTCTTCACCCTTTCTCAATCCCCACTCAGTCCTCAGCACTCGCTGCTCAGCACTACTTAAAAGCGATTAGCGCTACGCTCTTTGCTGTTAAATATCTGCGAAATTCAACGGTTAATTATCCCCCATTACCGCCCACCTCCTCTTTTGTCGATTCCCGGTCCAAATGCCCATTAATTCAGAGGGTTATGGTACATGAAAACTCAATATTGGAACTAAATTTACCCGTCCGTTGACACAACCCCACCAACCCAATATAAGAACCTATTCCTAAGGCCTCCTCCTTTTCAGTTTTAACGAAAATCTGTTAACTTTCTGTGCCATAAGACGGCCAGTGAGGCAGAACTGGATATGAACAAGCAGCGGATATTGATCATTGATGACGAGAAGAGTTTCACTCAGATGTTGAAACTCAATCTCGAAATGAGCGGCCTCTACGAGGTTCGGGAGGAAAATCGGGGAGTCCATGCCCTTGCCGCGGCCAGAGAGTTTAAACCGGACCTTATCTTCTTAGACATCATGATGCCAGACATGGATGGCGATGAGGTGGCAGCTCAGCTTAACGCCGACACTCGATTGGCGGAATCGTCAATCGTCTTCTTAACTGCGGTGGCAACCAAACAAGAAGTGGAGAACCACAACGGACTCATCGGAGGCCACGGTTTTCTAGCTAAACCAGCAAGCACCGGTGAGATCATCCAGTGTATCCGAAAACATCTAGGGGAACCACCCAGTTTATCTGAATTAACGGATCCGCCAGACTCCCAAACTCACCTCTACGGCAGGTTGAAAAGAGATAGCGGAGCCCATGCTGATCTTGCCTCAAAGAAGGTGACACCTGTGCCCAGGACATTTATTCTTCCTGCATTGCTGGTGGCTCTCGTTGTGGGTGGATATTTTGGATACCAACTGTACTCCCGACCCCAAAGACTCCTCCAACAAACACTCGCCGAATTGAAGAAAACCATTCAGGATCACAAGGCGAATGTGATCAAAAGCCGGAGCCCTTCCGAGAGGGGGGACGTCATCGAGTCCGCTTCTCATAAAGCCGCTCAGTTTGGGGCGACCCCAATTTTCTATTCAACAGAACGACAATCCTCTGTTTCCCTGTTGAGGGAGTTGGCAGGTTCCGTAGTAAAAATTCATTGTAAGGCCAGTGCCGGTTCGAAAAATATCCGACGGGGCTCTGGTATCCTCTACCGTGGCAAGCCTGATCCCTCCGGGTCCGGTGAGTACTACGTTCAAACCAGCCTCCACGTGGTGAACACCACCGACGGCACTAACCCGACTTAGCGGATTCGCGGGGTTCAGTGCTCGTAAGTACCTGTAAATCAACGAGAGCTTCCAAAAGGTCTTCACTACATCGAGCTATTTCGCCACTTCACCTTTGGCCGTAACACGGGGAGGCAGCTGACTGGGCAATGAAAGCCGCAGCTGCTCAAGCAAGACCTGGAGTTCGGGCTCAGGCTGTGTATAGCGTGACATGATCACCTTGCGTCCATCAGTGGTCGGCAAATGCACGTCTATCATCTGAACAGCACCGAACTTTTCCAGAACCGATCGCGGTGTCAATCCCGGTGCCAAATCCCGCAGGTGGCGACGCAAGGTCACATGCATGGCGTAAGCCATGAAGGCTACGAATATGTGAGCTTCGATGCGTTCCTCCTTCTGGTGGTGGATCGGACGGATCGCCAGATCACCCTTGAGGTTCTTGAACGCTTCTTCGACCTGAACCAGTTGCATGTAGAACTCCCACATCTGTTCAGGCTCGCGTCCAACCAGGTTCGTTCTCAGCAAGTAACGTCCTTCTCGGCGCCGGACCTTTTGTAGCTGGTCCTTTCGCAATGAGAACTGCACCGACCCATTGCCATCAGGGATGTCGATCCGAACCAGTCGCCAGGCCGAAGGCGATTGCTGCCTGGCGGCCCCGAGTTTCAGCAACAGCTCGTCACGCGTCAACTTCATGCCTTGTAGCTGCTTAAGCCGCCTCCACAGCTTCTTTAGTTGCCGACGCCGCATGGAGCGCTCCTTGTTGATGCGATCACGACTCTGTGCCAACACATACAACTCATCGTCTTGTGGTAGTAACTTGACCTCCACTCCTTCGCGCACTGTATGCCACGGCTTGTCGATCAGCTCCTTCTCGTAACGGCTCAGTCGTCCCTTAGGCGTTCCCACCAGGTAATAGATCGGCGGAGTGCTTTCGCGCATCTGCTTGAGAACCTCCTCGGTCGGAATCCCCCGGTCCATCACCCAGATGCGCTCCGCTTTGCCGTACTGCTCCTCGATCTTGTTGAGAAATTCACTCAACGTAGTCTTGTCGGCCGTGTTGCCGGCCATGACTTCATAGGCCAACGGGAACCCTTCCGGGGTCACGATCAGAGCAATCACCACTTGGACACAATCGAAACGCTTGTCACGGCTGTAACCATACTTTCGCTTGTCGTTTTCCGAAAAGGGTGGATTGCTCTCAAAGTAGGTGCTGGTCAGATCGTAGAGCAGCACGTCGAACTTTGCATTGAACAGATCCTTCCACCGTTGTGTCAGGTGATCAAAAAGCGCTTGCTTGTGACCCAGGAGCTGGTCCAGGCACTTGTAGAGCTTGTGGATCTCCACCAGTTCAAAGCCCGCCCCCAGACAATCGGCCATCGCGCTGTTGTCGTACCAGTGCCGATGTAACCGCCACTCGCTGCCAGGATCAATCAGCCGGTAGCAGCTCAACGCCTGCGTGATCAGATCCCAGCGCGTCCCCTTGCGGCTCGGCTCCAACCGTGTCGCCCAGAACTCATCGAGCCCCAACTGCTCGTACAGGTGACAGGCCAGCCAGCATGCGCCCCACTGTCTGGGCCGGTGCAGTTCCAGATCCTTCAGCCAGATCTGCACCACTTCGTCGTCATCAATTTCTACAGGCCGATCCTCGGCAAACAGTGCTATCGTACGCGGCAATACTGCTCCATCCTCGAAGACCTCGATGGTCTTACGCCACGCCTGATGCTGAGAGTCGTTGATCTCACCGAGATAGAGCACCTGGCGCTGAACGACTCGTCCACCTGTTACCCGGCGGTTCTCCACCACATTCCAGTAACGGTGTTCCTTGCCATCTTTGTTGCGTTTCGTGCAACGTAAGAACATAGCGCACGTAGAATACTGCGTGTTGGGCAACCCTGAAAAGGGGGTAGGTCTTCACTACAGGCTGTTTAGGCCCATTTCGGGCTCACCTCGCCTTGGAAATTGGCTACTTAAAACGCGAAAAAAGTTATCGAGGGGGTCGAATCCGCTAAGTCGGGCTAACCCTCAATGTAAGATATTTCTTTATCCCGACCATACGAAGGGTAACGTTTATGTTACGTTTCAGGGTCAAGGCTACAAGTTCTATCGGAAGGATATCGACTTCGCCATTATTGAACCTGAGATCATCAACGCCGATGCCACCGCCGGATCTATGCAGGACTTACAAGATTACGCGCGTGATGAAGGAAAGAATCCCTTGTGTGATTCTGCAGAGATAGGAGATCATGTGTCCATACTCGGCTACCCAGCCATTGGTGGTGAAACCCTTACCGTTACGGAGAGGATCATCTCCGGATTTGAATTCCAAGGAAAAACCCGTTTCATCAAGAGCTCAGCAAAGCTGGACCATGGCAATTCCGGTGGAGTGGCCATTAAGGATTCCGGCTGTATTATAGGCATCCCAACTTTCGTTCAACGGGGTGAGCTGGAAAGTATGGGAAGAATTTTGGATCTAAATCATCTCTACAACGATATCCTGAAATAATCCTATGGTCCTTTAGATTCCTCAAACCCTTAACAACCTCCCTCACGCATCGACCCTGCACAGTTGATTTGGACATGGCTCCGAAGTACGTTTTTCTAATGCGATCGAGTCTTGATCCAGGCGTTCCTTCATCAGAAGCTGTACAAGCGCTTCGGATTATCGGCAAGAATTTTTTCAATGGTTTGCTTCGTCAGGTCGCCGTGGCTCTCCAAGCCTTGAGCTAGTTGATCCTCTCGAAACGGATCCCCGTGGGGGAAGTCCGTAGCCGTCACTAGAAAATCATCACCGAGTTTGCTTGTTACGTAACCAAGGTCTTCTCTGGGTAGACAGCCAACAAACACACGATCCCCCAGTAACTCCTTAACTCTCGCCTTCCTGTGCAATCCCGAAACGACACTCACGGTCCACTCGCAACCGGCCTCAAGAAAGGCAACCCTGAGCTTCGGAAACTCATCCAAAAGGCCCGTGTCAAGGATCTGCGTGAAACCATAGGACACATAGGGAGTGTTAATAAGCCCCTGAGTGGCGGGATGGATAAAGGGAAATGATTTGGGTCCCACCCGAGGCAAACCTTCGAACATCCGGGTAATGGTTGGGCTACTCCCGTTACCCGTGTGCACGGTAATGGGCAGATCCTGGCGTTCCGCCTCTTCAAAGATGGGCAGAAACGATGGATGAGTGAGCGGGATGTCCCACTCGATGCCATGAACAAATATCCCCGCTACGGAGCCCAGCTGTTTTAACTGCTTCATCTCCTGGATGGCTAAATCAGCCCTCCTCCACGGGAGCACGGCCGAGTACCAAAGACGTCCGCCTGATTGATTACACTGAGTGGCCATAAACCGATTGTAACTTCTGGCAAGCGCAGCCTCCAACTCAACATTCTCACTCGGGCAACCCAGCCAAAGCGACGGAAAGATCACCTGCTTGTCAACTCCAAGGGCGTCCAAATAACCCAATCTCCCTGGCACATCCGTCAGTTCTTGTACCGGAATGGGAATGTCCTTTTCCAAGGCACGCTTCATGAGCGTGGGATTTGCCGCGTGAATGCGGAATTTGTAATCAATGACCCAACCGGCGTTATGACTTCCGAAACAGGTATCTTCAGGGAGTTGAATGGGAATGGGACGAAAAGGATAGAATTCAGGCTCGATGTATTTCCAGGTTTCAACGCTCTCTTCTACGTGGGCGTCTGCATCGATGATCATAAGTGTTCCTCCCGTGAATTCCTCCAGACTAATTGCTACGGGAGACAATGGGGGCTAAGAACCGCCATAGGCCTGAGCCATTGATTTGGATGTCGCTCCGTAACACGTTTTTGTAATATGATTGAGCCATGATACAGGGCAATCTTTACGAGAAGTCGTACAGGCGTTTTGGATTGTCTGCCAGTATCTTCTGAATCGTGCATTCGCTCAAGTCGCCACGACTCTCCAGATCGTGAGCTAGGCGGTCTTCCCGGAACGCATCGCCGTGGGGAAAATCCGTCGCTGTGACAAGAAAATCGTCTCCCAGCTTGTTTGTCACATAGGTAAGATCTTCTTTTGGTAGACAACCAACGAATACACGATCTCCCAACAGTTCCTTCGCCCGATCCTTCCTTTGCAATCCTGACACGATACTCACAGTCCAGTCGCAACCCGCCTCAAGAAAGGCCACCCGCAGTTTCGGGAACACGTCCAGCACGTCGGATTCAAAGATTTGTGTGAACCCGTATTTCACGTAGGGGCCGCTCACCAGACCCTTTCCCAGTGGGTGAACAAAGGGAAAGGTGCGCGGGCCCGGGCGCGGCATACCTTCGAACATCCGTGTGATGGTGGGACTACTGCCGTTTCCCGTATGAACGGTTATGGGGATATCCTGACTTTCGGCCTCTTCATAGATCGAATAAAATGATGGATGGGTTATGGGTATATCCCACTCGATACCATGAACAAATATGCTTGCGACGGAGCCGCGCTGCTTGAGCTGCTTCAGTTCTTCGATTGCCAGGTCGGGTCTCCTCCAGGGAAGCACAGCTGCAAACCAAAGCCGACCGCCCGATTGGTTACACTGGTTGGCCATGAACCGGTTATAACTTCTAGCGAGTGCCGCTTCCAATTCCACATTTTCACTCGGGCAACCCAACCAGAGAGAAGGAAAAATCACCTGTTTTTCAACGCCGAGGGTGTCAAGAAACCCCAATCTCCCCTGAACATCATTTAACTCCTGAACGGGAATGGGTATCCCCTTTTCCGACGCTTGCTTCATCAGAGTTGGTGTTGCGGCGTAAAGGCGCAGTTTATAATCGATAATCCAGGCGGCGTTTTGCGCTCCGAAGCAGGTGTCTTCGGGTAGTTGGATCGGAAGGGGTCGGTAAGGGTAAAATTCAGGCTCGAGGTATTTCCAGGTTTCGACGCTTTCTTCTACATGGGCGTCAGAGTCTATGATCATGATGGGTTACCTCCGTCCCCCGCCTGGGGACCAGGAACCACCATGGGCCTGAAAAATGGTCCCATTGACGAATGCGGCGGCATCCGATGCCAGAAAAAGCGCCACGCCGCCGATGTCGTCTGCTTCGCCTACGCGACCCACCGCGATGCTTTCCGCAGCACTTGTAAGGTCTCGCACGTCCCCTCCGACTCTTGGAGTGTTGATAAGCCCCGGGGCAATAGCATTCACCCGGATATCCGGCTTCCACTGATGAGCCATATTGATCGTGAGGTTCATGACAGCAGCCTTGGCGGCACCATAAGCCGCCATATCGTTACTTGTGGGATTGGCGAGCCCCGAAATGGAACCGATGTTGATTATGACCCCTTTCCCCTGGGACTTCATGATGGGGACAATCGCCTTGGAGCACAGAAACGCGCCCTTCACATTCACCTCGAATGCACCCATGAAGTCCTTTTCGCTCAATTCCAGTAACGGCCCACGCATAAACTTCGGGGTGTATTCGCTCCGGCTGTAAGAACCACCGGCCACATTGGCCAGGATATCAATCCGGCCAAATTTTTGCATGCTCTGCTTCACCATCTCTGCAACCTGAGAGGCACTGGAGACATCGACGGTCACCCCAATGGCCTGAGCACCCAAGGCCTCCACCTCTGCAATAGCCGGCGGGATCTCTTCAGGCGGCACTGAGGCGAGAACTAGATTAGCTCCGGCCTTGGCAAAGGCCCGCGCGCATCCACGCCCGATACCCCCGCTGCCTCCGGTAATGACCGCCGTTCGTCCTTCAAGTGAAAATCGGGAAAAGTCTGTCATAGCTCCCCCTCATGCTAATCATTTCTACCAAGGATTAGATCCCATAAAATACTCTTGGATTATCGGAAAGAATTTTCCCCTTCACGTCTGCACTGAGGTCTTCCATGGCCCTGAATCTCGAGATTGCGTTGAGCTCGCTGGAAGTGTCTCCATGACCATAGTCCGTCCCGATGAGAAGGTTCTCCTCTCCGGTGTAGGAGAGTACGTAGGGAAAGTCGTCATCCGTCTGAGTGGTGGAGTAGATGTTGTATTCGCGAAAGGGATTGTTGGGAACGGGATGGGCACTTCCCGTTGACCGTCTTATGGTTTCGTGGATAATCCATGGAATCCACTGGCTGGATACCTCGATGAAGCCCCACCGAAGTTTTGGGAAAACTCGTGGGATCTCACTCATAATCAGCGCATAGCAGGCAGTGATGGTGGGAATACGAAATGTCGAAAACCCTCCACCAGCTTCATTAGTCAGCAATTTCATCAATTCCGGGTTTCCGTTGGCAAGATGAACGGTTATGGGTAGGTCCAGGAGTTGGGCCTCATCGTATATGGGGTAAAAAAACGGATCGGTCATGACCCGATCCCTTTCGAAGGGTCGCATGCAAATACCAACGGCTCCGTGCTCCTTTGCGAAGCGAATCTGCGGGATGGCTTCGGAGGGCGTCAATGATGGAATCACACAAGTCCAGCGCAATCGCCCTTCCCCACGTTTCCACACATCAGCCATCCAACGGTTCCAACCCCAACACAGCGCGATTTCTGCATCCGCCCTACTCGTGACAGGTGAGATCCACATGGAATTAAACAACACCTGAACAGCGATCCCCAACTCATCCATATGCTTAAGTCGCATACTCACATCGTCAAGCTCTCGGGACTGGATGGGCGTTGCCACAACCCGACCGAACTTCTTCACGTGTTCCTCTGCCTGCTTCTCACCGGGTGCGGGGAATTTATTGCCCAGAAATTCCCCGTCGAGGAACCATCGGCCCCGTTCAGGGTTATCCGGCTGCGGGACGAAGGTCGGGCGATACTTCTTCTCAGACGGTTCGAGGTAATCCCACACCTGCTCGTTTTCCACCACATGGGCATCGGCATCAATAATGCCCGTGTACACCTGTGTCGTCGTCATACACCTCTCCTTTTGTTTTGAAACAGCAAAAGTTTCCTCGAAACCTCACCCGGCCTGGACTCCGCCATCCACCAGGATATCCGAACCGGTGATCATATCTGAGTCCTTGGAAGCAAGGAAAATGGCTGTTCGCGCCACATCGTCCGGCGTGCATTGGCGCCCCACCAGATTGGTGACTTTCCAGTCACGGGGCTTCTCACCTGGACCAACCACCGTCTTAACCCGGTTGGGCGTAATGCTGTTAACCCTTATATTATGCGGAGCAAGCTGCATTGCCAGCGACCGAGTCAGGTTCAGGACCCCCCCCTTGGCCGACGGGTAAGCAGTGGCGTCGGTTCGTCCACGATGTCCTGAGGTGGAGGCAATGTTGATAATCCTGCCTCCTTGACCTTTTTCCACCATGCGCTTTGCCACATATTTGGTGCAAAGAAAAACACTCTTCAAACAAATGGCAATCACCCTGTCCCAGTCACTCTCGTCCAGTTCCAACACATTTTTACGATCCACAACCCCTACGTTGTTGACCAATATGTTCACGGCCCCCCATTTTTCTACCACTTGAGCCACCATTTGCTCAACCTGGGAACTGGATGTAACGTCACACTTCAAAGCCAACGCCGTGTTGGCCCGATTCCCGTTTATAGATTCCACCACAAACCTGGTTCTAGTCTCGTCAATGTCCACCACACCTACACGGGCTCCCTCTTCGACGAAGGCACGCGCAATCCCCTCTCCCACATTTCGTCCCGCGCCGGTCACAATGGCAATACGATTCTCAAGCCTCAAGGTGCCACTTCCTGATAGACTCTCTAATCCCTTCCATTACCCCCCCAGATCTTCCCATTCACCCATAGCTTTGCCAACTCTAGAGCGCAAGAGTCGGCCTCCCGTTGCGATTCGAAGCTAGCCCTTCTTCGGCCAAAGATGGGTATCGATTTCATCCCCTTACCATATTCAACGATGATGGAGGCTCTGGGAACCCAGCCCCCGTTCCGAAGTTGATGAGACACCAGCTCGATGGTATGGCCTTCATAGGAAACCTTTTTCATCTGCTCTAATCCGAATTATCTTGCCTGTGACGCGTCACTTTTTGTCATCGCTTCAGGGTTGTGCACTCGAATTGGATTACCCGCAATGTATGCTAAAACATTTTCTACTGTCATCTCCACCCACGGACCGTAGGACTCATGGGTGGTCCACCCTGCGTGCGGGGAAAGAAGCAAACTCTCTATATGACGGATGGGCGAATCGTGGGGAAGGGGTTCCTCCATAAATACATCGAGGGCCGCACCAGCAATGCGTTTGGCAGCCACTGCTTCTAATACAGCCGATTCATCGGTAACGGCCGCACGCGCGGTATTCACCAGGTAGGCAGACGGCTTCATCAAAGCAACCCGCTCGCGACTCACCAGACCACGGGACAGGTCGGAGAGTGGAAGATGAATGGACAAAAAATCCGACTCCCGTATGACATCGTCAAGCCCAAGCCGCCGGACACCGCTTTGCAGAGCCCGCTCTTCAGTGAGGGTAGGCCCCCACGCTACAACTCGCATCTCCAGCGCAGAAGCAGCCCTGGCTACTCGAGTTCCAATTTTACCCATTCCGAGGATACCGAGAGTCTTTCCCTGAACCGAACCGAACAGCTCCACAGGCCAATCGCCCCCGCGCACGGCAGCATCGTTCTGGGGAATTCGGCGGATCAGCGAGAGGATAAAAGCGATGGTAAGCTCCGCCACTGACGGAGAGGACCCCCCGGGAGCATTGGCGAGCAGAACCCCTTGACGTGTAGCTTCTTCCACGTCCACATGGTAAAAGTGTGAGCCCGTATTTGAGATGAGCCGTAGGTCAGGGAGTCGGCGAAGCAACTGCGAGGTAAATTTGGTGCGCTCCCTGTTGGCAATGATGATTTCGACTCCGTCGAGCGCCTCCACCAGGGCCTCCTGGGACGAAAAAGGTTCCTCGCAAACGGTCACGTCAATATTCTGGCGCAGGCTTTTTACCGCATCCGACCGGCCAAAGGCGCGGTGGTAGTCATCGATGACTGTAACCTTTTTCATGATTACGCCGAATTTCACTAAAGGCTGAGTGGCGGAAGTTCTTATAGCACGGCCCCGGAACTAATTTCTACCGTAGCAGGTTATAGTTTTGGGGGGGGGGGGGGGGGGGGGGCTTGACTGGGATGCGCAGCATGGCAAAATTCCAGGTTATCCCTCAGAAAACAGGTTTTCGATACTCCTATGAAAGCGTTTGGAATCCCATTTATAGTCGCCTTTATCCTTATTAGTATTAGTCAGCCACTCTCCTTCGCTGGAGCACCGGACCCAGAGGATCTAAAAAAACTTAAGCTGCTCACGTTTTCACCCCCGGACAAAGCGCCAGAGTTTACCCTCAAAAACCTTGACGGCAGAGCTATAAGCCTTGCCACGTTTCAGGGCAAGCCCCTGATGATCTATTTCTGGGCTACCTGGTGACCCGACTGTACGAGGGAGTTGCTCTCGATACACCAAATATACAAAAGGGTGCAACTAGGCGGACTGCCCATCTTACTCATTAACGTGCGTGAGTCACCTGCTACCGTCAGGGCGGTAGCTAACAAACGCGGTTATTCCTTACCAATACTTCTTGACAGCAATGCCGCCACGGCAAAGACCTATGGCGTATGGGGCACTCCAGGCGTCTATCTTATTGACTCTACAGGCAACGTGATAGCAGGCGGCCTGGGGCCCCATGATTGGGATAGCCCGGAAGGGCTAAGGGTGCTGAAATCCTTTGCCAACGAAGTGAACCAGTAATTCGCAGCTGGAGTTGGATGTATGAGCCAAATTTTGGATCCCAAAATGGTTTTTCGGGATTTTTCGAATGGAGGGAATTCATGAATCGTATAGCATTAGCATTTCTGCTACTCGTTTTTCCTGTTCTCACCGTGGTTGCCACAACGCCCACCGCGGGTGCCGTTGAGGTAGGTGAAAAAGCACCCGATTTTGAGCTCCGCAGCACCAAGGGTGGGAAACTCAAACTTAGCAGCCTGCGTGGTAAGAACGTGCTCATTCAGTTTTATGTCCTAGATTTTACACCGGGGTGAGTGAGGGAGCTGTCGTCCAGTAGGGACGACTATCCCAAGTTTCAAGCACTAAATGCAGAGGTCCTTGGCATTAGCGCCAATGTCAGATTCTCACAAAAGGCCTTCGCGGAATCCCTTAAATTGAACTACCCGCTCCTCAGTGACTCTCGGGGACAGAAGGTGATCAAAGCTTATGGCGTTTTCAATGAAAAAAGACACCGCGCCAAGCGATCCTACTTCATCGTCGACAAGCAGGGAATCATCCGCTTTAAAAAGATCATGTCCAGTGGTCGTAATGTGCTTCCCAATGAGGATCTCCTAAAAGAGATCAAGAAAATCAATCAAGGAAGCTGAAAAGCGCGCTTACGGCTTGTATCTTGTGGGCGGTTTCTTTTTGGGACGGTCAATGGGGTCGGGATTTGTCTCGACTCAATGACTTGAATGGATAGTATTCCATTAAAACGTACTTTTAATAGTGTGCCTCAAGAACGGTTGTATTGATTACATCCTAAAGCCATTTACCCCTTCACAGCTGGTGGAATCCATTGAGAAGTTGTTAGTATAACCGAACTCAATGGACCAACTTCTGCCTGTCACCTCATGATGTCGAGCACAATCATTTCATAAGGCATGGGCATCGTTTTCCACTTCTTTCCGGCTTTTCTTTCAATCAAAGCGAGGTCCAGTCTCATGATACCGAAGAGCACCACCTCGTCATTGACCTCGAGACTTCCCGCCAACTTATCGGCTCCCGTCCCTTTGATGGTGAGTGCACGGAGATTTCGCTCCATAAACCCGTCCCCATGCACCACCGCAACGTCAAAGGCATGCCCATCTTTTCGCTTTTCGGCGATGCTCATCATTTCAGCAAGGAGCGTCCAGTGACTGTAACCAGTCCTTGACCCCTTGATGGCAATATAGGTCTCTCCACCTTTGTTAACGCGACGGATGGCAATTTTTTTTCTGTTCAAGGTGGTGGGAAGTTTGCCCCCACGAAAACCGATATAGGGAATGTCCCCCTTCTGGATTCCTCGTGTCATCTCCAGAAACGAAATGTCACCCAAGTGAGTCAGGGGATGGAGTTGCACCATATGTTTCGGAGTAGAATCGGTGTAGCGAGGCGGCGGGTCACATTCGCATTGCCTTTTACCGTCCTTGGGAGAGTGTTCCAGCCAGACCCGCAGAACCCCTTTGGCTTCGAGGATCCGCCCTTCCAGGGGCTTGAGCTTTCGGGACCAGTAAGTTGCGTCCGTCCTTTGCGGGTGAGAGCACGCATTTTTGATTTCCCCCAGAATAGCGACATTGATATCCCTGCTTATCAGGGGAACGTGAAGATTACAGTCTTGATTGATGGGCCGCGCCTTATTCCCAATGTGGTCGGGAGTCGCCTGGATGGTGACGAGAATATCATTTCGGTATTTCTTGACCACGCTTTCACGAAGCCAAATCTCCGCTGCTAAAAGACCGGATGGATTAACAAGCAAGAATAAAATGGCGCTGAGGACGCTTAACATCTGATCCTCCAGGCCAAAAGTATAGCACGAATCTGTCGGACATAAAGAGACGAATCAAGAATCGGAGAAAGATAACTCGCGCAAAGGCGCAAAGCAGGCCAAGGTTAAAGAAATTGTAAATTCGAAAATCGAAATCCGAAATTCGAAACAAATTCGAATAGCCAAAACTCAAAACAAAAGCATCATCTCGTGAAGTTTTTTGAGCATTAATCATTTGAAGATTTGGAATTGTTTAGGATTTCGTGCTTCGGAATTCGGATTTTAATTTGGGGCGTCTTGGCGAGAAATACACGAATGTACACGTTCTCTTGCACATCCCGCTGGTAATAACATATTGATCTTGACTCTATTCTACGTTATCTAATGCTCAACTTCTGTAATGTAGGAGACCGGCAATGCGAATCGCAGCAATACTTGTTTTGTTTCTCGTATTCAATCCCATAATCGCCTGTTCCCCGAAGGTCGGGAGCAAGGAGTGGTGCGAGGAGATGAAGAAAAAACCCAAAGGGGATTGGAGCACAAACGAAGCCATGGATTATGCGAAGCACTGTGTGATGGGGTAGGCACCTTCAATTAACGGATGGTCAACACCACCAAGTTGACCGGGGTTCGTCTGTAGGGAGACTTAGCAATGCTAAAGGTCTGGGGAAGAAAGGACTCATCCAACGTTCAAAAGGTGCTGTGGTGCTGTGACGAGTTGGGTGTCCCCTTCGAGCGCATGAACATCGCCGGGACCTATGGCAAAAATAGAGAGAAACCCTACATCGATTTAAATCCTAACGGTCTCGTTCCCACCATTGAAGATGAGGGATTCGTCCTGTGGGAATCCAATAGCATCCTTCGTTATCTGATTGAAAAATACGGACGGGGGCGACTGCTGCCTGTCACCATGGAAGGACGGGCCAGTGCCAACCGGTGGATGGATTGGCAGCTGACAGCAATGAACCCATTTATGGTAACCCTTTTCCAGGGCTTGATTCGGAAATCTGAAGCCGAGCGAGATCCGGCGGCCATTGAAAGGGCCCGGCAGCATGCTGCTGATAGGTGGAAGATGGTCAATGACTACCTCAAGGAAGGCCCTTACCTGGCTGGGGATACATTCAGTATGGGGGATATCCCGCTGGGCGTTTGGGCCTATCGCTGGTTTAACCTGTCCATCGATCGACCTCAATTGCACCGTGTGGAGCAGTGGTATGCTGCTCTCTGCAAACGCCCTGCCTATCAGACCAATATTATGATTCCTCTCACATGACTTCCCACCTGAGCCTGGACATCATGGAGTAAGCCAGGACTCTTGTATCCCATTTAGATATTTTTCAGATGTTAAAGGATCGATCCGGTAGGTGGACTTTCCTTGCCGGCTTCGTCCACACTCTTCATTTCACTGTGTTGAAGTTTCATTTTCGCCTGCCGCACCAGAACGGCGAGCAGCGCCGCTACTCCGGCCACAATGGCAATGAGGGCCCAGGGAATCTTACCTTCGGCAATGCCACGAGTAAACGCGTCAGCGCCAACCACATATAGAATGGTACCCGGGAACATACACAGCCATGACCACACAACGTAGGTCCAAAAAGGAACGCGAGTAAGACCAAATCCATAGTTCAACAGGTTAAAAGGAAAGAGGGGAACCAAACGAGTAATGGCCACAATCATGGCACCGTGCTTTTCACTCAGCTGATCCAAACGTTGAAACTTCTCATTTTTACCAAGCCAGGCAGCTATGGTATCGCGGGCAAGATAACGACTTATTAGAAAACAAAGGCCAGCGCCAATGGTTGCTCCGTTGATGACTAAGACAACACCAAGCACAGAGCCAAAGAGGGCGCCAGCGGCAATGGTTAACGCAGAGCCCGGCAATGCTGCCACCACTCCTAAGGCATAGAGCGGCACAAATACCACAGGTCCCCAGGCTCCCAGACCTTGAATCCAATCTCGGAGCTGTCCGAGGCGTTCTCCCACACCAAACGCACGCGCTGAAAAAACCACAGCTACAAGAAACACCAAAAAGAGAGCGGGTTTCAACCACTTCCGAAAATTATTGCTAGACATAGCTTTCTGCTCCACCTCTGTCTCAAACTATAACACACCGGAAGATTGAAAAGTTCCTCGGGGCTTTTCAATTCCTGTCCACTTGCGAGACATTTGTGAGTCAATTCGATTGAACTTTACTGCGGTTGTGAGTATCAAAAAACAATATTCGACACTCAGGAGGTGACACCATGGCGAAAGATGTTGCGTTGTTTGCAGTGCATGGGATGGGAAAGACCCCAACAAACTTTGCCGACGAGCTTGAGGAAGAGCTTCTAAGCGAGCTGGGAAGCGCGCATTGGGACCGAGTCTATTTTAAACCCATCTATTACCAGGGTCTCCTGCAAAAGAAACAGGAGACAGTTTTTAACACTATGAAAAACAGGGCCGAGCTGGATTGGCTCGCCTTGCGTCGTTTTCTCCTGTACGGTTTTTCGGATGCAGCTGGCCTTGAGTATCGATCGGCTGAGCCCAATAGTCTCTACGAGCAGACACAGGGGATCATTTTTGGCGTACTCAATGAAGCCTTTGATAAGCTGGGACAGACAGCAAAACCCGTGGTGATCATCTGCCAATCCCTCGGTGGTCACGTACTATCCAACTACCTTTGGGATTCTCAAATGACAAACGCCACCCGTGGCATCTGGAGCAACGGACGCCTGTGGGGAGCACCAAGGGGATCGGAAAAGGATAATTTTCGCCGCTTGAAAACCCTGAGGTTCCTTTACACTACTGGTTGTAATATCCCAATTTTTGTCACCGGACGCCTGTGGGGAGCACCAAGGGGATCGGAAAAGGATAATTTTCGCCGCTTGAAAACCCTGAGGTTCCTTTACACTACTGGTTGTAATATCCCAATTTTTGTCACCGGGCTGGGTCGAGACAACATAAGGGCAATCAAGACCACCACCTCGGGATATGACATTCGCTGGTTTAATTATAATGACGAGGACGACCCGCTTGGATGGCCATTGAAACCCCTCAGTACGTCTTACGGTCATGCAGTGAGACGAGATATTCGGGTCAATGCAGGTGGAAGCTTTCTAGGTCACCTAACACACTCGTGGAATCCATTGAGCCATACGCGTTACTGGCGGGACAGGGAAATAGTCAGACCTTTAGCCAGACATTTAAAAGGGTTACTCTAACCCCGCGCTGCTGGTACTCCGCGGTGAGTCAATTCGCCGCGGCGGGAGAGTTCGGGACACGATTTTGGACCTCCACCGTCCTGAAGGTATCGAAAAACGACGGTTTGCTCCCTATTCACATTTAGAATCTTTATTTTTTGGGTAACCTGATTAGCTGGCACTTCTTTTGCATTGGAATGTTATCAGTTGGCAACCCAATCTCAGGAAAATTCTCATAGTGGACGACAATTCGGACCTGCTTGACGTATTGCAGCAAGGACTAAAACAATACGACCTTATCTTGGCCGAGAATGGCAAGCAGGCCGTGTAAATAGCATTTACCCTACACCCCGACCTCATCCTGATGGATCTCATGATGCCCGAGATGGATGGTCCTCAGGCCATCGGATTGATTCGCCAGAACCCTAAGACCCGTTCCATTCCGATCCTAGCCGTTTCCGCCGAGTTCATCACCAATGTCAAGGAAGAGTGCTTGCAAATCGGTTGTGATGATTTTATTGCCAAGCCATTCACGTTCACCCAACTGGGTTTCCGTATTGAGAAGCTGTTGAAGCAGAATCGCACCTAGCCCAGGTGCTCCTCCCTTAGAGCCTTTAGCTTCTCTCTCGCCTTCCTTCAGCAGCGTTTAAAATCACTCGGCTTTCTTGCGTCTTTTGATTACACTACCCGCCCACTTCGCTCCCGAGCGAACTTTAGTACCAATCATAGAGTTGAGCTTTCTGCCGACCGCCATGGTTGTGGACTTAACCCCGCTCCCCGCTGTTTTGCTGAGTTCCAGACTACGTGCCCAGACTTGTTTTCCTCCTTTGACGACACCTTCCGCCGCTACCCGGGTTGGCACTTTTACGAAACCCTCACCAACCTCTGCCAGTAGATCCATAGAGGATGAAATTCCCCCTGTGACTTTTTCCCAAAAACCTGGTTGTTCAACCTCCACAGAGGGGGCCCTGGCAGTGATCCGAGCTCTTACGTCGGGCAAAAGGTCCCATACAATGCCTTTACAATCCCTCACAAAATCTCCAATCTTTCCATGTAACCCTTCAACCGCCTCATAGTGGTTCCATGGGCGATAGGCTCGACAACGGGCCAGAGCTGCATGGCCTGTGGCAGAAGTTAATATTCCGGCTCCTACCCCCTGAGCCATTTCGTCAACAAAGCCGCCTAAAAACGGTACGTTAGTCGTCATTGTCTCTAATATTTTCTCACCGAAATTCAAAAAATTCACAGTGGCGACAACACGCATGGTATCCCGAAATATTAGTATCTGTTCTCGAAGATATGGGCGACTGTTATAGATTCTTACAATCCGTATAACCATTGTAGCATTTTTGTATAAGACAATTAGGAGATCCGCCGCTCTGTATGGACTCAGAGTCACACCCAGGGTTATGTCGCGCACACTGTTTCGGATTTCTCTTTCTGCCTTTGCATCCAAATTCTCCATTGCCTTGAGAACCACTTCACTTTCTGTTTTTTCCAGTTCCTTGATGAGTTCCTCACTTGAATCGGTGGTCTTTAATGCCTGAGCTAATTGCATTTGACCATCCTTGCAAATTTGGACTTCTTCGCCAGTCAGATTCTCATTCTCCGATAAGCGATTCATGTAACTTAACAGGTATTTGCAATAGAGCCTTGCTTGATGAAGCGAAGCGGTGTCGGCATTAAACTCTGGCGGGGCAGCAAGAACCCGAGGACGGGAATAGATGACTAAAGCGCCATATACAAATAGGTATCCGAAGGAGCATAGCAGCACCAAAAGAAATGCAACACCCAATACGGGATGGATCCGGGACAAAACCTCGTAGGAATGCAAGATTTCTATAAAGGCGAAGAAGGTAAGAAAGACCCCTATGGTTAGAACCACGGTACGCAAAGTCTTCCAAGATTGTTTGAGCATGGTAATCTCGCTAAATTAAAGCGTAGAAGCGATTCTGGATGCGTCTTATTCTCTATTATCGAGTGGATGTCTCACAGAGAAGAGAGTCTCAGCCTGAATGAATGGAGGTTGGGTCTGCTCTTTGCTGTACTAGAACCAGTCCTTCGGTTCAAACCCTCCCCAATTGCTGCTGATTTTAGACCCAATGGAACGCTTGATAGACATCTTAGCCTAATCTGTGCCAATAAAAAGCAAGACGCAGGGTTTTGGTAGAAGCGGACGAGATCACCGAAGGTCTGAAAGTAAAAAAGAGCTAGCAATCTTAAAGGAACAGCATTGAATGGCCATTTCCAGGGCTCTGCAACAAATGCCGCCGAAGCAAGACAAGGAGGCAGTAACAACCAAGTCTCAGCACGGATTTCACCTCAACTCGGTGTGCACTGAAATCGAGCGATTTCTTTTTGTCGGGATCTGGCACTTGCCGAAGTGACTTCAATATCTGCGCCGGCTTTTCCTTCGGCCAATCCTGCAAGGATCGAAAAGGTAAAACAATCCGAAGGTTGGACTTCAGCCTGGATACCCACAAGTCCCCTTTCTTGAAGGTCCTTGGTGAAATTCTCCAGCAAACCTTCAGCAGTATCGAGGTCGGTAGAGGGGAGAATTGTCACCACCTGGTCTCTCCCAAACCGGTTGGAAATCCCCACACCACCAAAATGCTTGTTAATGTATGCACCCAGGGACTGAACAAGCTCTTGCGCTTTCGCGTGCCCCAAATTTTCGCTCACCCCGTCCAGATCATCCAGGGTAAACACAGCGACGGTGAGGATCTCCTCCGGCTCTTTCTGGCTCAATGCCTTCTCAAAGACCCTTGTAAACGTCTTTTTGGAGTATAAACCTGTCAACTCATCCTCAAATCCCTCAAGGCTTTTGACGAATTCATCGACCATGGAGTGTTTTAGCTGATCGATTTCATGATAGGGGCCTTGAAAGATGACCTGGCCATCGTAGAGAACGAGAATCCGATCGGAGATAAAAAAGACATCCGGTATATCGTGGCTGATCATGATGGTGGTAAAGCCAAATTTTTTCTGGTTTTGCACGATCATGCTCAGTATCGCATTCTTCCGGATCGGGTCTTGACCTGTGGTGGGTTCGTCGAATAAAACGATTTTCGGATCAGTGATCAGCGCACGGGCCAATGCCACCCGCTTTTGCATTCCACCGGATAGTTCAGAGGGGTATTTATGGGTTACATCCGAAAGCTCCAGCTGATCAATTTTTTCCATGACCTTGCCGTCGATTGCCCTTTTGTCCAGTTGGGTGGTTTGCTGAAGCGGCAGTGCAATATTTTCATAGACCGAGAGGGAATCGAAAAGGGCGTTGTTTTGAAAACAGTAACTGAACTGACTCCTAAATTCCTCCAACTCCTTTTGGCTCATTTCATCGATGAGCCTACCCCTGAATAGGATTCTTCCTTCAGTCGGAGCGAGAAGTCCGATCATGTGTTTGAGGAGCACGCTCTTGCCTGTACCGCTCTTGCCGATGATGGTCGTCACTTGACCGTCATAGACTTCCAAATTCACCTGATCGAGGATCGTCCGACTGCCGAAACGCTTTGTGACGTTCTTAAATTCGATTAATGCCTCAGCCATATTACTTTCACCCTAAGTTTGATTCTTTCCCTGCTCCGTGATCTCCAAGATCCTTCTCTCTAGAACTTTGTTTCTATGATGAAGTGATTTTAGTCCACTTCCAAAAGAGGTCAAAAAAGGAGAGAGCCAGGACAGTGGCCCTTTGAACAGATCACTGAAATCCTCGTATTTCAATATAAACGCCGTTACTTCCGTCTTTGCTACGACAGTAACCGTTCTAGGTGTACCGGATAGAAAGGCGATATCCCCGAGAATGTTTGGGGACTCCACCTCGTCAAGGATAGTGTCTCCCCCCCCCTCCGTCCTAGATATTTCCACAACACCTTCAGTCATGAAATAGAGATCTCTTCTTTTCTCCCCCTTGTGGATCATGACTTCTCCGGGTTTGTATGTTTGATTCTTTACCAGTGAACCCAATTTTAGCAACGTACGTAATTCGGCTTGTCTTGTGACCATTTCCGTGGACAGTGTGCGCCTAAATCCTGAAGGAGGCTTCAACGCACTTTCGCTGGCATTGATGGCGGTGAGGTCCTCTTGAGGCAATGAGTCTGAACTGGGAGCGGGTGGCTGATTCGCACCTGCTAATTTGATGTTACGACCGCACTCGCTGCAAAATTTCGCCTTCTTGGTGACTTCGGCTTCACATCCTGGACACCTCATCAATGATCCCTCCTAATCTGACTCCCACGGCACCCGCTCTGAGTCAATCCGCATTCCAACAAAGAACCGCAAGCGCCCTTGCCGATTGCATAATATTCGATCATCATCCCTCGCCTTTCCCTTATTCCTTGAACGAGTTTTTAAGAATGAGCCGCCACAAGCAAGCCTATCTCACTGACGTACTAAGGACAGCTCTTCCAGTGTAAAAATTCTAGGGGTAAATGGGCTTGTGTGTCAAGGAACCGGCGTTCGAGGAATTCGATGCCGTCACCAAATCACCTATTCACTCATCCGCCATTAAAAATGAGGCTATCTTAAAGGGGCATGGGAATAGACCTACAACCGTGCAAATCCATTGAATGGGCACTGGAATCTGCTAGATTGGCTACCAACAACAGATCACGCTTGTGTTTTAAGGACCACTCTAACCGCCAAGTGCGGCCAGAGACGAAATTATGGGATTAGGCGATAGGATTCTGACATCTTCTTTCGATCCATTGGGTAGGGTAGCGGTAAGCTGGGTCAACAATCTGGGAGCCGCCACTATCTTTTTCGGGAAGGCATTTTTCATGATCTTTCGGGGCAAGCAGTTGGCCCCCATCCTCGAGCAAGTGTCTCACATCGGTGCCAAGACCATGGGCATCGTGTCACTGATAGGTTTATTTACAGGCATGGTCATGGCCCTGCAGATTTATCATGCATTGGTTGAGTACGGTGCAGAGGGGAAGCTAGGCTCCGTAGTCACTTTAGGGCTGATTAGGGAACTAGGTCCTGTTCTGACAGCTATCATGATTATCGCAAGGGCGGGCTCGTCCATGACCGCCGAGATCGGCATCCTTCGCATTTCGGAGCAGATCGACGCCTTGTTTACCATGCGCATTAATCCTCTTGGTTTGTTGATCAGTCCAAGGATCGTTGCCGCCATCATCAGTTTCCCCCTCCTGACGGCATTGTTTGATATTGTCGGAATAATTGGGGGCTATTTCACCGGTGTTATGTTGCTCGGTGTAAACTCTGGTGTGTTCCTTTCCCAGATTCAAACTGGCGTGGACATTCACGACGTCATCGGCGGTTTTATCAAAGCCCTGGTCTTTGCGGTGGGGGTCTCAACCATCTGTTGCTATCAGGGCTATTTTACGCACATGCGAACGGACGTGTTCGGTGCGAAAAGCGTCAGCCGGTCTACCACATCTGCGGTGGTGCTCTCATGTGTGCTGGTTCTCGTAGGGAACTATGTTCTAACATCGTTCCTTTTATAGGAGTCTCTAAGAGGGACTCGATTGGGCTAATATGATTCCTTATCGCACCTGATTTATCTGTAACTGGCCTCGGGCTGAGCTTTAAGAAAAAGGTGATACTGTGAGGTCTTGGCAGAGATCGATATTAGAAGTTTAGGCTACAAACGGGAGCGCACGTTATGAAGAAGTATTCAATGGAGACCACCGTCGGGATTTTTGTGGTGGTTTGTCTTCTAGCCGTCGCATACTTGACGTTCAAGATCGGGGACGTTTCCTTTCTCGGTGACAGGTCCTATTCGCTATTCGCCAAATTCACCTCGGTGTCAGGGCTGAAAGTGGGGAGCTCAGTGGAGATGGTGGGCATAGAGATCGGACGGGTGGCAGGATTTTCCATGGATCAAATAGACCAGGTGGCTGTTGTGGAATTGAGGGTCGGAAACGAATACAAAGTCTACGATGACGCCATTGCCACGATTAAATCAAACGGCTTGCTAGGCGACAAGTTTCTGAACATCGAACCCGGGGGCGGAGGGGACCCCTTACAGCCGGATGGAATTATCAGCGACACCGAACCCCCCGTAGACTTTCTAGAACTCATCAGCAAATATGCATTCGGAAACGTAGAGAAGTAGCATTTTCACAGACAACTTGAAGGAGATTGCTAATGAGGACGCTGGTTATCGGGCTCTACCTATTGATTTTTTCGATGGTCCCAATTCAGGTTCAAGCGGACACGGCTCTCGACACCATTAAATCGCGTGTCAATCAATTGTTTGATGTGCTGAAGGATCCAACTCTCCAAGGCAAAGCGGTGGAGGAGCTCAAGAAAAAGAAAATTTGGTCCATCTTCGATAAGACATTTGATTACACCGAGTTTTCCAGGAGGACATTGTCTCGAACCTGGCTCAAGTTGAATCCAAAACAGCGTCAGGAATTTACTAAACTCTACAAAACGCTTCTCGATAGGGTCTACATAGCTCGAATCCTGGGATATTCGGACCAGGAGATTGTCTTTGAGAAAGAAAGAGAGCTCGCTCAGAACAGGGTGGAGGTAGAGAGTTCCATCAAAGCAGGATCCCAAAGAACCCCGATCCACTTCCGAATGATCTCAAAAAGCGACGGATGGTGGGTTTATGATGTCGTGGTTGAAGGAATCAGCCTGGTCAAAAACTATCGAAGCCAATTCAAGCGTATTGTAAAAAGGGAATCTATTGACGGCATGTTTAAGGTTCTTCGCAAAAAGGTCGAAAAGAAATAGAGGATCTAAAACACCAATGGTAGTCGCAGCACCTTCCAACCCTGCTAAATCTCTGACGTGGGGCAATCTGCTTAAAGCTAACCCCGATCCGACAAAAAACTAAAATATGTGCGACCGTGGCGTACATGTCGCGAGAGTTTTATCCATAGGGGAAATGGTTCCGTAACTCCTCTGACATTGAGTTTTGGATACATCGTACAAACCACGTTTCAACATGGTCTGGTACTCATCATAGATAATTTCTTTGCCTGATTAATTTCGGATCGGGGCTAACTCCCCTAGCTAGACTCCGCCATAGGAACAGTTTCCGTTGGTTTTATCCATGCTTTGCACCTCCACGTGTGGAGAGAATGAGGGCTGCAACCACCATAATGGCGCCAGCGAACTGAAGTATTGTCAGCCGCTCACCCAGCACCATGGCAGCGGCGAGGATTGAAATCAAAGGTTCGAGATTTAGCAGCATCGCTGTAGCCGGAGAACCCACGAGCTTGATTGCCGTAAAAATCGCCAGGATCCCTACCACGAATCCAAGGCCGGCACCACTCAGTCCGGTCCATCCAATAGTATTTTGCGGGAAGGCGATGTCGCCTACCATGAAGATTAATCCCGCGATCAGAACAACGCTACCCGCGCTCATGTACATGGTAAAGGTAAAGACACCCAATTCTGTTACCAATCGCCTGCTGAGGATAAATGTCACCGCAGTGGTAAACGCAGCAAAAAAGGCCAGCGTTATCCCACGCCAATCGAGAACGGATAGAGAGGGGCTCAATGCAATGACGAGTCCGGTGAAGGCAAGCAAAAAGGCTCCAAGGCGCAGGGGTCCAAGTCGCCCCCCCTCCTGGAAATGGGAAATTGCGGCTACGATCAATGGGAAAGTGTAAAAGAGCAAGGCTGCCAGGCCCACCGGTATGAATACTACCGACGAGAGATAGCAGGTGGGACCTAGAAACCAGATCGCAGACACCCTTAATGTCGAGAGCCGGCGACCCTTCGGTATTACATAGGATCGACCCAGTGAAATGACGGCGATGCCGATGCAGAGTGTGCAGACAAGGTAGCGGATACCCAGGACGGTTAGCGGATTGCTGCCGGCATCATAGGCTAATCGGGCAAAAGTCGTGTTGAGTCCCAGAACGATGGCCGCCAAAAGACCAAGCAACCGACCCACCGTAGCCGTCTCAACCGTTTTGGCCCGGTTAACCCCCTTCGGGGACAATTCAGAACTTCCCATCGACACCATCCCTTGACGAGTACTAGCAGGAACATACAATGATCTTTAGAAATTTAAAAGCTAGTAACGAGATGGATGTCATGGAACCTCTTACCTCGAAATTCAGTGCAACGAATACCTATTCCATCGGATCCGGAAATCGAGAATCATGAAAAGCCTCAGAAGTTGGTAGCGCTGGAAGCGTCAAGACTTGTGTGTAAATTTCTTAGGGGCATTCTCACTCCAATTTTGGTTCAAGTGATGAAAGACAGAAAAAACGATTCTTTGTATGCTTTGGGTATTTGCCATCACCCCCATAGGGCGAGTCCTGCGCCTGACTTCCCGGAACGATCTTTCTATGAGGTTGGTGGTTCTCAAGCGGCTCCAAAGCTCAGGCCGCTTGATCTGAAAGAAGTAAAGCAATTGATCGAGATCCTTTTCCAAACAGGCCACAGCCCTTGGATAAGCCTTCCTCCAGCGTGAACCAAACCGCCAGTAAGCTTCCGTAGCTTTTCTATAATTAGGGGCATGACTGATACGATTTAGAGCTTTTTTGACCGCTGGTTGATCGGCCCTTTTTACCTTGTCCAACACGTTTCTTGTCTTATGGGCCCAGCAGCGTTGGGCGAGGATCTTAGGATAGACAATCTGTAAGGCTCCATGCAGCCCCGTTCCCCCATCGGTCACAATCAGCTCACAACACCCCCCCTCTAGCCCCCTTTGATACAGGTCCCTTAACAACGCTTCCCAGCAGGCTTCAGATTCAGTTGGGGCCGCATAGAAATCGATCATCTCCTGCCTCCCATCGACCGTGATCCCGAAGGCACAAAGTAATATCTTTTTCTGTACCTTGGCAGCCCCCTTGCTCTTTAACACCACCCCATCAAAGAACAGATAGCGGTACTGATCCCTAAGGGGACGGCTATGGTAAAACTTAACCTCTTTATCCAGATCCCGGGCAATCCTGGAAATCGTTGTGGCCGAGACCCGCTCCCCTACAATAGGAACCAGCACCGAAGCGGCCTTTCGGGTGGATAGTCCCAAACAAAAGCAGGCTAACAACACCCGATCCACCGAACGGCACCTTCGGGCGTAACGCTCAAGGAGCTTGGTGGGAAACCCTCCCTTACGGCTCCTTGGCACTAAAAGCTCTAAGTTTCCCATCTCGGTCAACAGATGCCTGGTATAGTGGCCATTGCGGTAGTCCACTCGGTCCGCCCCATGCTCGTAGCGTGATAGTCCTATGTACTGGGCCATCTCTTCGTCCAGCCGCTTCTCCACCAGGTGTTTTAGAGCTTGGCGGGCCATCGGTTTAAAGTCGCCCTCCCACTCAAAGGCATTGATCTCTTTAATCGCTCGCGATACATTGCTTGGTGTTGCTTGCTCGAGCAGCATAGGGGTGCCTTCCTCATGTTTGTATTTGTCGTGCAACTCTGGAGTTAGCACCCCTTCTGTCTTTTCCCAATCAAAAAATACCCTAGGCCTATCCCTTAACCACCTCGATATCTTCGATTCTCGGCCAAATGTGAAAGCCATTTTCCTCTCCACTCCCTTCCCCCCACCAAAATTTACACATAGACTGATACATCACCGTAGCGCTCTCAAGTTTGACATAGCCCCTATTATTCGGATACTTTCTTTGCAATGCATTTGACCGTGGGAAATCAACCGACGGTTGAGCTGGGAACTTAATCCAGTTAGGGCAAAACCATACAAGAGGAGGACCTGATGTCCCGTCTGGACGATAAAGTAGCGGTAGTATTCGGCGCCGGCCCAAATATAGGGGGGACCATAGCGCACTTCATGGCGAAGGAGGGTGCAAAGGTAGTTGTGAATGATCTTGCCCCAGCTGCCGCCGATGAGACAGTGCAATTCCTCACCTCACGCGGCTACGAGGCCATTGCCGTTCCCGGAGACGCCACCAAAGAGGAGGATGTGAACAGGATCTTCGGCGAGGCGGCTAAGCGGTACGGCCACGTGGACTCGGTGGTGAACCTTGCGGGTAGTGTGGTTTGGGGCGACGTAACCAATATGACTCTAGAGGACTTCAGCAAGTGCGTGCTGAGCTTTCTCTCCGCCGGCTTCCTGACCACCAAGTACGGAGCCCGCGCCATGATTGAGCAGGAACGCAAAGGCAGCATCATACAATTACTCTCCACCGCCGCACATTTTGGAGAAGCGGGAAGCGTAGCCTACTGCTCGGCCAAAGCCGGCCTAATGAATCTGGCACGATCGGCGGCCATGGACCTCGCCCACCTGGGCATCAGGGTGAACACCATCACACCCTGCTCGGTGGAGCACCAACTCTGGACCCGGATGAAGGACGAAGTCGTTAAGGAGCCTCCACCGCGCACCCGGTCTTTTTATTCACGCGATGACTATCTAAAAATGATCCCAATGGGCAGATATACTCGCGCCTCCGATATCGCAACGGCAGCGGTGTTCCTGGCTTCCGATGATGCCCAGTTTATGACTGGCGTGGACATTCCAGTGGATGGAGGACTGCGCGTAAAGTACCCCACATGGAGACCGGGTGACTTCACGGGTGCTAACATCGAGGACTATCTCAAGTCCATACAGGTGACCCGCTATGGCGAGCCGGTGGGTGACTATTGGGACACAGTGAAAAACCGCTAGAAGAGGAGAACCGTCATGCAGCATAAATCAACTCAAAAGGAAGCAAAAGCCATAGGGCCGGAGCTATATACTCAAACAAGCAAGGGAACCCCCATGGGAGACTTTCTCAGGAGGTTCTGGCAGCCGTTGGCAGCAGTTGCCGAGGTGCCAAAGGGCAGGGCGATCCCCGTTCGAATCCTCAGTGAAGACTTAACTCTCTACAGGGGCGAAAGTGGCGCCCCCCACCTCGTCTCCGCTCGATGCGCCCACCGATTGAACCTGCTCCACACAGGATGGGTGGAGGACGAAAACATCCGCTGCATGTACCACGGTTGGATGTACGATGGCACCGGTCAGTGCGTACAGATGCCAGCCGAGGACCCAAGCTTTCCACCAAAGATCAAGATCGCTGGCTACCCCGCTCGGGAATATAGCGGGTTGATCTTCGCGTACATGGGAGAAGGCGAACCGCCGGAGTTCGATCTGCCGAGGCACGAGGAACTCGAACGTCCCGAAAACATCATTTGGGTCAACAACAACACCTGGCCGTGCAACTGGTTCCAGTCGGTTGAAAACTCACTGGACGCAGTACACGTGAGCTTCGTACATCGGTGGGGAAAACTTGGAGCCTTCGGCGGTGCCGTTTCGGATCTCCTACCCAAGCTCGAGTACGTCGAAACGGAAGCGGGCATTCGGCAGACGGCCACCAGGTCCGAATCCAATGTACGGATAAGCGACTGGACCTTTCCAAACCACAATCACATTGTCGTGCCAGGGCTGAGTCCAGAGGACCCATGGACTCACACGCTCCCATGGATGGTTCCCATGGACGACGAACGCATGCTACGTATAGCGTTCCAAAGCTCAGCGGTTCAGGGGGCTACTGCAGAACGGCTGAAGGAGTACCTTCTGACCCACGGCTATGAGGTTACTGAAACGCCTAATGTATTCTTTGGTAGAAACTCATACAATCCTGCGAAACACCGGGAGGAGCTCTTCAGGGGACGAGCGGTACCTGAGTCGAAGACCAATGAGCTCACGGCAGCCCAGGATTTCGTGGCCCAGACAGGTCAGGGCACCATCACCGCTCGTTCACAGGAGCACCTGGGGCAGTCAGATGCCGGTATTATTTTGCTCAGGAAAATCTTTGAGCGCGAGTTGAGCGCCATGCGCGACGGCCGACCTCTCAAACAATGGAAGAGCCGCAGCAGTCACCTGGACCTCCCCACTCAGTCGGGTAAATCACCTGGGAAGGATGGAGGTTGGGACCGCAAGGGGGTCACGGCAGAAACTTAGAGAGAGCACTGCAAGTCAGCCAGGAGGTCAGTTCCGCCGCGGCCCGCACCGAGCCCCAAGCTGATATTGCCAATTCCTTCGATGGTACGAAACAAATAGAAAATTCAGGGCGCGAGAAGCGTCTTCGGAGAAGAAGTGGCTGCCCATGAGCGAGCAGCCGGTAGGCGGCGAGTCGAATGGTGGTCGCAGCAGGACTCGAACCTGCGACCTCTTGCATGTGAGGCTACCTCCAACGGCAACTACAGCCCAAAGCTGCCTAAATAACCCAAGCATTTCAAGCCCCAGAGGTCTGTTTGTTAAGCAACTTTTGGGGCTTTTATACTCCTATACACGTACAGAAAGCGGACAGTCATCAGACGATGACGTTAAATTCGTAGGCGAGGGAATGAAATGGGCTAAGGGTAAAGGCCTTCCACCACCTTTACGTAGGGGTCCATTCCAAAGAAAACGCGGGAACAAAAACGACTTGTATGGCCGAGTTCACTGCCGTACGGTTTCTTCGAACGAAGGCTCTGGCATGCCTTCCTTCCAGGTCGGATCTCGGAGCTCAAGCCTGTTCCCGGTTGGATCAAAAAAATAAAGCTCCCTGCCCGTGAAGTGACCTTTTGCCCGGTAAACGAGCTCGATGACAGGAACTTTCCTTTCGTCAAAAACCTTACAGGCCTGCACGAACGTCGTTGGGCTAACTGTGAGCGAATGATGGACAAGCTGATCTTCTTCAGGCGGCTTCTTAACAGGCTGTTTGCGCGCGCAGAGCAGGATGCTGATATCGCCAATCTTGAAGCACGACATGCCTGAATCACCCAGCCGACCTCCTGGAGTAAGGCCCAGCAGATCACCGTAAAATTTTTCCGACTCTTCCAGGTTGTTCACTGGAAGGGACCAGTGCGTAATGCCCTCGATTTTTAATAATCCCATGGTAGCCTCCTTTTGGCTGATCTAACTCTAGCGGTATTATTCTCCCAAAGGCAACCTTTCCCTTGCGACTATGAACAGGAAAGCAACTATTTGTACGGTGATCGCAGGAAAAAGAGCTGGCCCGTGATATAGCGAGCAGCGTTCGACAGCAAATAACGAACCAGGCCAGTGATCTCGTCTTTCTCGGTTAGGCCTCCTTGCAAAGGAGGAACCGCTTTGACCTTCTGCCAATAGTCATCCGGGACACCGGCTCTGCCCATTGGGGTTTCGGTCCAACCGGGCGCAATGGCGTTCACCAGAATGTTATCTGGAGCTACTTCTCTAGCCATGGATTGGGTAAAAGCGATTACCCCTGCCTTGGACGCGGCATAGTGTGAAGCATTGGGCTCTCCTACTACGCCCCGATTTGAGGCCATATTTAGTATACGGCCTTGCTTCCGCTTGCGCATGGCTTCGGCAGCAGCCTGGGAGCACAAGAAAATACCCCTGAGATTGATGCCTAACACCCGGTCCCATTCCATGGCGGTCATATCTTTGACGGACGCAATGCTCCTGACACCTGCCGTGTTGATTTGAAAGTCTAACTGTCCATACTTTTTGAGAACCTGATCCATCATGCCAGCTACGCTATCTTTGTCTCCCACATCCACAGCAACGGCAAGCGCCTCGCTTCCAGCCTTTTTGAGTTGGCCGGCAAGAATCTCCGCATCGTCCTTTTTCAAGTCCGCGACGACAACCCTAAGACCATCCTGGGCAAGTGCTGTACAAATTGCGGATCCGATTCCACCTGCTCCCCCAGTTACAATAGCGACATCTGCCATTATTACCTCGAAATGTTTTACTGTTTTATCCTTTTCTCATTGCCGATAATCAACAATCCACTGTTCTCAACTTTCGCTAACCTCCTACCAACTGTTTTTTAATGTTTTCTACAAATTCTTTAAGCATTGCATCGGC
Organism: uncultured Binatia bacterium (SeqCode); assembly: GCA_965215595.1. GTDB lineage: Bacteria > Desulfobacterota > Binatia > UBA9968 > CAXXLF01 > CBDCDW01. The sequence goes on from CBDCDW010000002.1 coordinate 94,424, forward strand.
CTTTTTACGGATGATGGTCTGGCCGAATTCGCCGATTTGTCCGAGGATATTGACATCGGTCTCAACGACAAACTCTGTCTGAGTGGTCTCCATTGGAGACCAACGCCTATTGTTTCTCTGTCAAATTGATCGTTACAGCGCCCTCGCTATGGGTGCCTAACCAGCGTGTAAATTACAGCTGACGGTAATCCTTTCCGCTTTGTAGAACTCCTTTAAAAAGTCTTCGGGGTCAGCATAGCTCCGTTTAGGAACGAGCCTTGCCGGGAAAGTAACCACAAGCGGATCCAGATCGAATGGGTACGGCCGAACGGTCGCGTTTTTTTCGTCTGCGGGGTCTATTGTAAGCTTCACATGGTCTCCACCCGCCCCAAGTGGCACCGGAACGTTGTTCAAATCGCGATGTGGACCCTGCTTGCGCGCTTCGCTGTTGTTTAGCGGATACCGATTACAAATGAACTGTCCAAGCTGGTCAAAGATCGTCATCAACTCATAATTTGCCCAGAGTTTTTCTTCCGCCACGAATTCTCGGAACTCCTCGGAGCCGCGAAGTTCATCAAGCAATTTCACTCGCAGCTTTTCTTGATCATCAACGTATTCCTTGACCAGGGGATTACCCGTACGGTCAGGTGGATAGGTGAACCTGCCATACCCGCCGTTCATCAGTCCGACTCCATGCATTAGCACTAGTAATCCGGCATAGGGATCCCTCTGCACGATTTGATTGACCCCATCTTTGTAGAAGTCAAGCCGGAACTTTCCGAGGTACTTGAGACTGCCATCGTGGTAATCGAGAGGGTAACCCTGGTCATTAAGAGTGGACGGTTTGATCTCCCACTCTCCCCAGCCATTGTCATGCTCCTGTGCGGCCAAGACGACTGAAGAAAAGGGCTTGGGCTCAGAGAACATGGCATTCCCCCAATGCGCCGCCAGAAAACCCGCCACTCTGGAATGATCAACCTGTAGTGCGAGCAGCAACCGGGAATCATCGTATGGGTTAACCATCATAAGACTCACCTCCTACATAAAGAATTGGATCTAACCTGCCGTGACGAAGTTATCTAATCTGAGCGAGCGGTTAGTTTTGTCTCAATTTGGTGTCCTTATTCACCAATCTAAGAAGATAGTCCGGCTTCATGGGTAAGCGTGTCGTTTCTACTCCGAGGGCGTTCGACACAGCATTGGCAAGGGCACCCCCAGCCGCCGCAATCCCCCCTTCTCCCCCACCTTTAACTCCCAAAGGATTTAGCGGTGTGGGCGCATCCTCAGCGGTCAAGAAATCTATAGGAGGAACCTCCATTGCTGTAGGAATGAGATAATCCATAAAGCTCGTCGATAAAGGTTGACCGTCAGAACCATAAACGAACTCCTCCAGCAAAACGCCTCCGATTCCTTGAGCAAGTCCCCCGGCCATTTGTCCCTCAAGCAGCATCGGGTTGACTGCTCGACCCACATCCTCCGCAACGAGATATTTTACAACTTTCACCATGCCGGTCTCACGATCCACTTCTACGACGGCAATATGAACCCCATAAGGAAACGGGCGTTTGTCTGATGCAAAAAAGCCTTCCTCCGAAATCCCGGGTTCTGCGCCTTTTTTTTTCGCCAAACTTGGAGTGGTTAGGCGAAAGATGTCTGCATAGTCGAGCGATTGCCTAGCATCTCCGCTGACAACAACACGCCCATCCCTCAATGCCAAATCACTGGGATCTATTTCCAAAGAATCCGATGCAACGCGTAAGAGTTTATCTCTGACTTTACCGGCCGCTATGAGAGCGGCGTTGCCCGCCATCACCGTGGTGCGGCTCGCATTGCTTCCCATGCCATAGGGCACTTTTGACGTATCCCCAGGTATAACGCGCACGTCTTCCATTGTGACTTTTAATTCATCCGCCACAATTTGACTAAGAGCGGTTTCCGCTCCCTGACCGATAGAGGCACAGCCAGAATATAGGACGACTTTACCTTTGTTATCGATTTCTATCCGAGCATACTCCCACGGGCCCAAGCCACTCGTTTCGACAAAGCAACCCAATCCAACCCCCATTGCTCTGCCCTCTTGCTTTGCTTTCTCGCACTCCTGTTTCACTCTCGTATAGTCCATGCGAGACAATGCTTTTTCAAAAAGGCCTGGATAGTCGCCGGTGTCATAAATGGTGTAATGATAGGGATGCGGGCCTTGATCGTAAGGCATTTCTTCAGGTTGAATGAAATTGCGACGCCGCACCTCCACCGGATCAAGTCCCAATCGGCCTGCAACCAAATCCATGATGCGCTCGCGTACAAAAGCCGCTTCGTAACGTCCTGGGCTACGGTAGGTCCCGACCGGTGTGGTGTTTGTCAATACGCAAAACACACTACTACGGTAATTTTTAATCCGGTACGGTCCTCGCAACATTGCAGAAGCCGCAACACCGGGGACAGCCCCGTGGGTCCGGGTGTACGCACCCATGTTGAAAACGATCTCATCTTCCAAAGCGACAATAGAACCGTCCCGAGTAGCTCCTACTTTAATTCGATGTCTCTGCTCTCGAGACTGGTTCGATGTCTTTAGATGTTCGCTTCTGTCTTCGATCCAACAGATAGGCCGGCGGAAATACATTGCGGCATGTGGAATTAAAAAGTCCTCGGGATAAAATTCCCCACGTGCCCCAAAACCTCCACCAACATCCGGCTCAATAAAATGAATGGAGCTTTCGGGTAGATCGAGTAAATCCGAAAGAATACCGCGATTAACGTGTGTTACCTTCGTTGGCCCCCACACTCTCAGAGTGTCACTTCCTTGGTTAAACTCAGCCACTAGCCCTCTAGTCTCCAGTGGTACGGCTCCGTGGCGCTGGGTGAAAAACTCCTCCTCCAACACAAGATCTGCCCCAGCCATGGCGCGATCTACATCTCCGTTCTCAACGGCAAAGTGCGCCCCAATGTTATCCGACACTGTGTCGTGAAGCCTTGGAGCGCCTGACGCCATGGCCGCTCGCGGATCTGTAACAGCGTCCTGTGGCTCGTACTAGACGGATTACATTTTGTTCTTCTTCCAAAGGATATTGGGTCATCCAAACGCTGTTGGTAAGTCCATGCCCCAACCACTCCCAATTTCGGTTGTTGCCCTCTTCGATAATTGCGGGATAGTGGTCACACACTTCAGCGTTAAGAAGGACACTCGCCCGAATCCCGTACCGATCTAGAACCTTCATAAGACGGAAAATACCTACTCGCGAGCCGTAATCTCGTATAGAATAAGCAGGCACCTCAGGCACATGGGGGCTACCGCCCACTTGAAGGGGTTTATCGAAGTGAAAGTACTCTATGTTCGGACAGACCCACACCGCAATTGTTGCATCTCCAGACCACTTGAGTATTTTTCTGTTAATGCTTGGAGAGTAACCGTAACGAGTGTTATTAATAACGCGACTCCTTAAACATTTTTAAAACTACTCTGTGGTAAATTGTTTCGCGCGCAAATCTTCACGTCAGGGCAAAATGCCCAAATTTGTGTTTACTACGCCGCCAATCTTTTCAATCTCCTCCGCGGCTGATCTTAGCTTTTTCACAAGATCAAGTTTTTCCTTCCAGCTAATTGTCCCCGCTGGAAAGACGACGTTAACAGCTGCTTCAAATTCACCCTTAGTGTTTTTTATCGGAACACCTAGAGCGGAAACACCGTCATCATTTTCCTCCTCGTTTTCACCAAATCCACGTTGGCGTACTTTGGCAATGTCGGACAACAACCGATTCACAGTCGGAACTGTTTTCTGCGTTAGATGGTTAAACTTTGCCTCCTTGAACCTTGCCAAGATTTCCGAATCCTTGAGGCCGGAAAGCATTACCTTTCCTGAAGCACTTGCATAGGCTGGAACCCTGATTCCAGGTTGAACCATGACCCTCACTCTACCAGGTCCCTCATAGACTCCGATAAATAACACCGAATCCCCATCCAATACGCTTAACGTCGCCGTGAGATTGGTTTCCAATGTGACCTGTTTAAGAATGTTTCTAATTCGCTCTCTCGTTCCGGATGTAATGTATCCCTGACCTACATAGAGAGCGTTTCGGCCAATCTTGTACTTGTCGGTTCCGTACTCCTTTTCAACAAACTCGACCCGTTCCAACGACTTGAGAAGCCGGTATGCCGTAGCTTTGGCCAACCCTGTCTGTCGGGAGATATCATTCAGGCCTATACTTTTTTCAGACTCTCGGAGCCACAACAAAAGCTCCAACCCCTTAGTGAGTGATGTTAACGGTTTAATTTTTTAATCCTCCCTTAACCAATCGTTCCGCAGCCATAGGCCAACCAACTCAACTTAGAGGCGTTGGCCAGTTTCGTAGAAGTGTCCCATAGTTTTTAACGGAGAACTTATGACCGAGAAGCGCTGAAACATACCACAACATTGCTGGATTACTCGCAATGATCGGCACCCCCAACCGATCCTCAAGTCTCTGAATTTCTCTCCTGAGTTTCTCCGGACTTGAGCTAACACGGCCCCTTAACCTCCTCTTCGTGAAGACCTTCGAGTTAGGACCAAGAACTGATCAGCAATGGTTCTGGCCAGTGCACATACATAATTTGATCAAAGATAATCACAATAAAGACTTCTGCTAGAACGGCAAGAGAAAGAGATTGTCTCCATCCAGCCCCGTAGTTTCTTGCGTAGAGGATACAGAAAACGGGCAAGGTGAAGTGAAGTCCTACCAGAATGATTGACCCCACAAGACCCACGATCCAGACAAATTCTACTAACATTCGTTTTCGTACTTCACGGGATTCAGAGTCAACTGTGAGGGAGCTGCGCGGTCCTTTTAACAGCGCGTAAACAGCCACGGCTAAATGGGCGAGGCCTAAAAACATGCCCACGCCTGTAATTGAGTGTATCACAAGCGAGGTGCTGGTAGGCCACCGAAGGGCATAAATAGCTGCTGCGCCAAAGACAGCGATGAGACCGACTGTGGCTAACGTGTCACCAATTTTACCTCCGTGTTCCTCGGCTTCATCTGAGAATGAGACCACCCTTTCTTCTTCTACTCCTCCTGCTCTCTTTTCTCTCCACCGCCGCAGGACGGGGAAAAATAGGGTCAGTATTATCAAGACCATCAGTAGGATTACGCCTGGAAAGAGCATCCAACTAAAACCGTATCGGGCCATGGAAAGCCAGAGGTATCTCTCCAACTGAGGGCCGAGTACAAAAGCCATGAGAAGGGGAGGACGGGGCCAACCAAAGAATTTCATCAAGGTGCCAATAATTCCAAAAATCAAGAAGGTAAACAAATCTCCCCAGGCAAAGGAAACGGCAATAGATGCTGCAACACAGAGGACCAATGACATGGGGACAACGACACTAAAGGGCAGAAGGGAAATGGCGGCAAACGGTTTGGAAAGACCGAGCGCGAGGCCCGTTGCTAGTAGATTGGCAATGACCAACACCCAGATCATAGCCATGGTAAGGTGGAGCTGATCAGTCAGCATCTTCGGCCCGGGTACGATGCCAATAGAAAAAAAAGCAATGAGAATAAAGACATAGCTACCGCTTCCTGGAATGCCAAAGGCGATGGTGGGAATAAGGGCACCGCCCTCTTTTGCATTGTTCGAGCTTTCTGGGGCAATGACACCACGAACATCTCCCTTGCCAAAATTCGCAGGATTTTTTTCGGTCTGAACAGCATGGGCATAGGCGAACCAATCCGCCACGGTGCTTCCCAGACCTGGAAGGGCCCCTACCCAAACGCCAACGATACTGCAGCGAACGACTAACCACCAGTTACGAAATACATCCTTAACACCCTCCCAAGTGCCACTGCCGAGTTTCTCAGCCTGAGAAATGCTGCTCCGGCGAATGGCAAGGTCAATCAGTTCGGGTACGGCAAAGATCCCCAGGGCCACAGCAACGATATTCAGTCCATCCTGAAGATACAGCCCTCCGAAGGTAAACCGCAAAATTGCGGTCTTGTCGTCCAATCCAACCGTTGAGACCAACGCCCCAAAGAGTGCAGCCATAAGCCCTTTAACGGGGGCCTTGCCACTAAGAACACCTATGGCACTCAACCCCCAAATAATAAGCACCAGGAACTCCGGTGAGCCTAAGAGGAGTACAAGTTGACGCAGGACCGGAAGCGACGCAAACAGGACAACCGCCCCGAGGATCCCGCCTACAGCAGAGGCCGTGAAGGCGGCGCCAAACGCTCGCTTTGCCTCTCCTCGCTTGGCCATAGGGTAGCCATCCACAATGGTGGCTTGGGAGCCAACATTCCCGGGCACCGCGATTAATACGGAGGGGAAAGTATTCGCAGTGTTGGAGACCACTACGATACCAAGAAGAAGAGCAATAGCCTGATACGGGGGGAGGGTGATACTGTAGGGGAGAGCGATTGTTAGGGATAGATACCCGCCAAATCCGGGTATGGCCGCAACAGTGCTTGCCGCCAAAACCCCCACCATCATGAGGAACATGGCAAAAGGATCGAAAAGAATTCCCACCAGCCCCTGATAAGCGGCCTCAAACATCTTTTCTTTCTTCTTTCTGAGAGCGGAGGTGTCCGATTGGCTGGCACATGGTCGGACACCTCTTCTTCTTCTTTTCTAGATTAAACCGGACTAGTTTATTCCGCCCGGCAGACCATATTTCACCCTTAGCTTAGCAGCGTAGTTCACCGCCTCATCAGGGGTATTTACAAGGTCCCGGATAATCTTCGTAAGCTCGTCGGCGTATAGGGGCTGGATATCCACGCTCAACTGCTTCCTAGCTAGCTTGAGAAATTTGGGGTCTTTGACGAGCTTTTCGAAGGCCCGCCGGTATGTTTGGACGATTTCTTTTGGCGTACCAGGAGCTAGGCCAAGCCACTTATCAGCCGCGGCAACGCCATTCCAGGACGTATAAGCCTGCCACGCTAATTTCGGCACATTTCCTTTTTTCAACAGCTCAGGGAACACGGGCACGTCCTTATAAGAGCTACGCGGGATGTACTTACCGCCGGAGAGTATCCCTTCCTGAGCAATCAAATCGACGACCTTATCGTCTCTCAGACTATCGAGAAGATAGGCATTTCCTGTCGCTGACATGTCGGCCTCACCTGAGCGAACCGCTTTTATGAACGATGCGGTCCCGGGATAGCCAAGGACCCACCGAGCGTTCCAACCCAAGAACTCCTGCCCCCATAGAATCACAGAACTCCAGCTCCACAATCCACTTGCCGCCGCCACAACCACTGGCTCAGCTGACCGGTCGTACAACCGCTTGGCGAGACCCTTACGTACAAAGAAAACGCTGCCACCTCGGCTGAAACCACCAATTACCGGAAACTCAAGTGGGTTGAACTTCACATTACCCATTCGCAAGAGATTAGGATCAACCATGGCTCCCATGGATTGCACAAGGCTCAAGCCATCGGGCTTCACCCGTTGGTAAAAATAGTTGGTTCCTTTAACTCCACCAGCACCTGGTATGGTCTGGTAAACGAGCCGCGGATTTCCAGGCAGGTATTTGGGGAGGAATTGACCCACCAAACGGCCTGCTCGGTCTGTCCCCCCTCCAACGCTTCCTGGCGAAATCATGCGGACAGTCTTCCCTTTAAATGAGAACTCTGCCAACAGCGGCTCCACCCAGAGAAAAATCCCTAAGAGCCAGATGAATACACTTGTCAAACCTATAAATCCCATAGAAACCTCCTTTCGAGACTTTGTTGCAAATATTAACCCTTCTCTCACTCTTAATTTAGACCCCATAGCAATCTCCTTCCGTTTAGTGATTATTTAATCCGTCAATTCTCAAGGATTGCTCCTACTGTTTCCGTTGGTAAAGAGAATCGATAAAGCCACTACCGTCAATCTGACGTAAATAATGAATATCCCAAACCTCCATTGGATTGACCGCTTTTAATTCCTGATCCTTTACAAGGTCGAACTCGAATACATTCCACAAAGCTGCCGGATGCGGATATGGCTTGGTTAACAGCATCCACCTCATACTGGAAACCGTACTTCTCCGGAGTAGGTGAATCTCGCAGTGTAAGGTGAATAGGCAAGTGAGAGGCATCGCTGCACAGCATCCTAATCTTATTGGGTTTCATTTTCATCTGCTCCTAAGGTTCCTCTAATTTGAATATGAACCATCTCCCAGATGCTTGCGTTGATTTATGTAGCACCACGGCTAATTTTTTGAGCAGCGCTCATAATTGCGGTGACGATATTCTGATAACCGGTACAGCGGCAGAGATGACCACTTAACCATTCACGAACTACTCGTTCGCTCGGCTGCGGGATCTCCTTTAGTAGTGCTTGAGCGGTCATAAGGATACCTGGTGTGCAAAATCCACACTGTAGCCCATGTTCTTCCCAGAACGCCTCTTGCAACGGATGAAGTTGTTCCCCAGTGTTCATGCTTTCAACCGTCTTTATCCGAGCTCCATCAGCTTGTACGGCAAAGAGCGTGCAAGATCGGACCGGCTCGTTTTCCAAGAGGATCGTACATGTCCCGCAAACCCCATGCTCACAACCCGTGTGCGTGCCAGTGAGACCGAGATCCTCGCGAATAAAGTCAACCAGGAGCTTCCGCGGTTCCACTTCGCCCCGGTATTCGCGATCATTGACGTTGATTGAGATTTCGCGTTTGCTCATAGGCTGAAGCCTTCCATTTCGTTTGCTTACTTTGTCGTTGCTCGTGCCAGAGCTTTTTGCAAAACCCTTCTTGCGAGCACCTCCGCAACTTGTCGGCGATAATCGCCACTGGCATGGATGTCTGAATCTGGATCGAGTTCTTGCACGGCCTGTGCTGCCACCTCACGGAACAGACTCTCTTGGGGTCGCCCGCCTTTTAGGAGTTTTTCCGCGTTGGTTGAGCGATGCGGCTTTGCCCCAGTAAACCCAAGGCGTGCTTCCTCGATGGATCCACCCTTATCCAAACTTAGAAGCCCTGCCACACCCATCAGAGCAAAGTCTCCATGACGTCGACTAAGCTCCTCGAATGCCCACCCACTACCCGGCAGTAACGACGGTACTTCAATTTCCACCAAGAGTTCGCCTGGCTGGAGCTCCGTTTCCATACAGCCGAAGAAAAAGTCTTTTGCTTGTACTAAGCGCTCGGTTTTGCTGCTGCGGAGTTTTAGAGTGGCGTCGAGAACAATCATGACCAGTGGGAGTTCGGCTGAAGGAAAGGCATGGGCCAGACTTCCGCCCACTGTCCCTCTCATGCGAATCTGTACATGGCCGATATGGCTTGTGGCCTCAGCCAAAATAGACCAACCACTAGCAACCGCGTTCGAGCGCTCCAACTCCCGTTGTCGCGTCATCGCACCTATTCGCAGTTTGTCTCCGTCCAACCGAATATAACTGAGCTCACCTATACGATTGAGATCAATGAGATGCGCAGGTCGTGCCAGTCGAAAGTTCATCATTGGGACAAGGCTCTGGCCCCCTGCCAACGCCCTGCCGTCTTCGCCACACTGGGCCAACAACTCCAGCGCCTCGGTCAGAGTCGTGGGATTATAGTATTCAAAAACTGCCGGTTTCACTCGATCTGCTCCTTAACGATTACGGGGAATACATCCCCTCCGGATTCCACCTGTACTCGACACCACTATCATCACACTACTCAAGTTCTTAATCTTTCACGTGTGAGTTTTGAGACTTTCAAGACATACTCCGGTTTCAAGGGTAGTCGCGTCACCTCAGCGCCCAGAGCGTCTGAAACAGCGTTGGCGATGGCGCCCCCAACTGCCACGATGCCCCCCTCACCGGCTCCCTTGACCCCAAGAGGATTGAGTGGAGAAGGCGCATCCTCTGTCAAAAGCAAGTCGATATTGGGCACCTCCATAGCCGTTGGCGTTAGATAGTCCATGAAGCTCGTTGCCAACGGTTGGCCATCGGCGCCATAGACAAACTCCTCCAGCAAAGCCCCCCCGATTCCCTGGGCGGCTCCGCCAACCATCTGGCCCTCGACAATCATGGGGTTGATCACCCGACCAACATCCTGCGCAACCAGATACTTCTTAAGCTCGACAAACCCGGTCTCTCGGTCAACTTCCACCATCGCTACATGGGCGCCGTAGGGGAAAGGCCGGTCATCAGGACCAGAAAAATACGCACTCTCCGAGATGCCAGGGTCAACACCCTGCTTTAAGGCTAGGTTCGGCACGGTCATGCGAGCGATCTCAGCGAAACCTATCGATTTATCGGATGCGCCTCGAACTGAAACCGCCCCATGTGCGAGCACAAGATCGTTGGGTTCTATCTCAAAATAAGCAGCTCCTAGATTGAATAGTTTTTCTTTGACTTTCCTTGCTGCTAGTACCGCCGCGTTACCGGCCATAACCGCAGAACGGCTAGCATGTGTCCCCATGCCATAGGGCACCAAATCCGTGTCGCCATGGATTACGCGAATGTTTTCAGGGGAGACATGGAGTTCGTCAGCTACGATCTGACTGAGAAAGGTCTCCACACCCTGCCCCAGATTAGCGCACCCTGCATATACCAGGATTTTGCCCCAGGAGTCGATTTCGATCCGAGCGTACTCCCATGGACTCCGACCAACCGTCTCGACGTAGCAGGCTAACCCAATCCCCATAGCGCGACCCTCGCGCTTCGCAGCCTCACATGAGGCCCTAAGCCCAGTATAGTCAACACGCGCCAGGGCCGTTTCAAAATGATCGGGGAAGTTACCGCTGTCATACACGATCTTGTGAAACGGGTGGGGACCTACATCGTAGGGCATCTGGTCAGCCTGGACGAAATTTCGCCTCCGCACCTCCGCCGGGTCTAGGCCGAGCCGATGGGCAACCGAATCCATCACTCTTTCACGTACAAATGCACCTTCATATCTACCCGGGCTACGATAAGTTCCCACAGGCGTCTTGTTAGTCAACACACATGAAACCCTGCAACGGTAGTTCCTAATACTGTACGGGCCACGTAACACCGACGAGCCCGAGATTACCGGGACGCCCCCATGGGTTCGAGTGTACGCGCCCATGTCAAATAGAAGCTCGTCCTCAAACGCCAGAATCGTACCGTCATGCTTAATCGCCACTTTTACACGATGCCATTGTTCCCTGGCCTGGTTCATGGCAATGAGATTTTCACGGCGGTCTTCTATCCAGCAAATGGGTCTTCGCAAACGTAGGGCAAGGAGCGGAATAAGGTAGTCTTCAGGATAAAACTCGCCACGGGCGCCAAAGCCACCTCCGACATCGGGTTCGATAAAGTGAATCGAACTCTCCGGCAAGTCTAGGAGGCCCGCCAGGATCTGGCGGTTTCGATGAATGATTTTGGTCGGTCCCCAAACGTTGAGTACTTGCCGGCTTTCATCAAATTCAGCTATTAGGCCCCTGGTTTCAAGCGGTACAGCCCCGTGGCGCTGGATGTAAAACTCTTCATCAATAACCACATCAGCGTCGGCCATAGCACTGTCCACATCCCCCACGTTCACTTCGAAATGCGCGGGTACATTGTTTTTGAGAACCTGGTGAAGAATTGGAGCACCCTCGGTCATGGCATATCGCGTATCAATAGCTGCCCCTAGAGGCTCATACTCAAAATTGATCAGCTCAAGCCCGTCTTCCGCCAAATAACGATCCTCAGCCACCACCACTGCCACAGGCTCTCCCACGTAGCGGACATTATCCTGGGCAAGAGGAGATTGAAGGCAACGCTCAAGTCCCTCGATCTCTCCTGTCCGCATCGGGATTGGCTTTACACCTGCAAGATCAGCAAACGTAAGGACACAAACGACTCCCGGAAATTTTACGGCCATTTCCGTGTCGACTCTCGTTATTCGCGCATGTGCACAGGGACTTCGAAAGATCGCAGCGTGCAACATATACGGACGCTTAAGATCAGCTACAAATTTCCCAACACCTCGCAGGAACCTAACATCTTCACTCCGCTTGACTCTTGCACCAATATAAGCCATTGGATCAGCTCTTCTAATTAGCTCCGACTGGACAATGAACTGCAATCCATTTCGAAATCATCGTTCATTTGACCAAATCCGACCAAAGTTAACTTCCTTTCAAAACATAGCTCACGCTAATCCGTTCGGCCTTGTAAAAATGTTCAAGAAAATCGTCCGTGCTCGCATATCTCCGTCTAGGTATCAGCCTCCCAGGAAAAGAAATGTTTAGCGGGTCCTTGTCGTAGGGATAAGGGCGGACGATTGCACAGGTTTGGTCCAAAGCATCGATGGCAAGCGTCGTGTCATCATGACCAGGGCCCACTGGCACGGCAGCGTCATTCAGCGTCGCGGTGGGTCGATTGCGGCGACCTGTCCTGTTCAAAGGATAGTGATTGCACAAAAACTGAGCCATCAGGTCAAAAGTTTCCATAAGTTTGAAATTGATAGCGATTTGCTCCTCCGTGGCGAACTCTCCATACACCTCGGATTGACGGAGCTCAACTAGTAGGTCATGCCGCACCCCTTCTTGGTGGTGAATATACTCCTGCACTCGCGGATCAGAGGTACGGTCATGAAGGTAATTTAACCTGCCATAGCCGGCATTCAGTAACCCGACATTATGCATAAGGACGATCAGACCGGCATAGGGATCCAACACTGTCACGCGATGAACTCCTCGCTTTGTCGAACTGAGTCGCTGTTCTCCTATATATTTGAGGGTGCCATCGTGGTAATCGAGGGGATAACCATCCCCATTCAAATTTGATGGCCTAACCTCCCAATCCCACCAACCATTGTCATGCTCTTGAGCTGCCAACACCATCGAAGCATATGGCGTGGGCCGTGAAAACATATCGTTCCCCCAGTGCGCAGCCAAATAACCTGCCACACGGGAGTGATCTATTTGGAGGACAAGCAAAAGCTGTGAACTGCCATACTCCGATACCATCATGGGCAGATCCCTCTTAAATTAATCATCCATCCTCGGTAATCCGCTTCAGAGCATTTCAAATCTGATTCGTTGTGCCTCAACTTGTGCATCCCACAACACGCCAGCGAATTCACATGTTTTATCTGGGCGGCGATTCACCATCTGGTTCACTATAATAACCAGCGGTTCTCGATTAGCAACTGGTTCCTGGCATGTCAAGGGATATTTTCGGGCCTATAAAATCCAACAAGATCTGTCACGGTTTAAAAAATTGGCAATTTGGCAGGCTATGGAAATCAGAACCCTGACAATGAAAGAGAATTTTAACTCTCTTCCTATTATTATGTAATGTAGTGTCCCCAGCGACCGTGGCCGTAATGGTGAGATTTTTTCTTCCTAGTCAAAACAGTGTTTTTCCCTGCCCTTGTTTTGCGATTTCCAAGACATACTCCGGTTTCAAGGGCAGCCGTGTCACCTCGGCACCCAGAGCGTCTGAGACAGCGTTAGCGATGGCACCCCCAACTGCAACGATACCTCCTTCACCGGCCCCTTTGACCCCAAGCGGATTGAGTGGAGAGGGCGCATCCTCTGTCAACAGCAGCTCCACATTGGGCACCTCCATAGCTGTCGGTATCAGATAGTCCATAAAGCTCGTTGCTAACGGCTGGCCATCGGTACCATAAACAAATTCTTCAAATAAGGCTCCGCCGATTCCCTGAACGGCTGCACCGACCATCTGGCCCTCTACAAGCATGGGGTTAATCACCCGGCCGACATCCTGAGCAACCAGGTATTTTTTAATCTCGACAAACCCGGTCTGTCGGTCAACCTCCACAATTGCAATGTGGACACCGTAGGGGAAAGGTCTATCGTCAGGACCAGAAAAAAATGCGGTCTCCGAGATACCGGGGTCAACACCATGTTTTAGTGCCAGGTTCGGCACTGTCATGCGGGCGATCTCTGCGAAGCTTAGGGATCTTTCAGTCGCGCCCCGAACTGCCACTGATCTGTGGACAAGCATGAGATCACCAGGCTCTATTTCAAAATGGATAGCCCCCAGGTGTAAGAGCTTTTCTTTGACTTTCTTTGCGGCTAACGCAGCCGCGTTACCGGCGGTAATCGCGGTCCGGCTAGCGTGTGTTCCCATTCCGTAAGGCACCACATCGGTATCGCCATGGATCACACGAATGTCCTCAGGGGAAACCTGAAGCTCGTCGGCAACAATCTGACTGAGAACTGTTTCCACGCCTTGGCCAAGATTAGCGCACCCCGTGTATAAAAGGATCTTGCCCCAGGAGTCGATTTCGATTCGAGCGTACTCCCATGGGCTGCCTCCAACCGACTCGACGTAGCAAGCCATACCAATCCCTGCGGCACGACCACTTTGCTTCGCAGCCTCACATGAAGCCTTAGCCCCTGAATAGTCGACACGGTTCAGGGCAGTTTCAAATTGATGAAGGAAGTCACCGCTGTCGTATACGACTTTGTGGGTGGGGTGAGGACCAACATCATACGGCATCTGATCAGCGGGGACGAAGTTCCGCCTGCGTATGTCAGCCGGATCGAGTCCGAGCCGACGGGCAACCGAATCCATCACCCTTTCACGTACAAACGTACCTTCATATCTACCTGGACTGCGGTAAGTACCCACCGGCGTTTTGTTAGTTAACACACATGAAATCCGGCAATGGTAGTTCTCGATACGGTAAGGCCCTCGTAATACCGAAGAGCCAGAAAGGATAGGCGTGGTCCCATTGGTACGAGTGTATGCACCCATGTCAAAAAGCATCTCGTCCTCAAGCGCCAGAACCGTACCGTCACGCTTGATGCCTACTTTTACTCGATGCCATTGCTCCCGTGATTGGTTCATGGCGGTAAGATTTTCGCGCCGATCCTCAACCCAACAGACGGGCCTGCGCAAACGCATGGCAAGAAAAGGGATAAGGTAGTCCTCTGGATATATCTCGCCTCGCGCACCAAATCCGCCACCAACATCGGGTTCAATAAGGTGAATCGAACTCTCCGGTAAGTTTAAAAGGTCCGCCAAAATTTGGCGGTTGATATGGACAATTTTGGTAGGTCCCCAAACGTTAAGTACGTCCCGGCTGTCATCAAAATCAGCTATTAGCCCCCTGGTCTCAAGCGGCACAGCACCGTGGCGTTGGATGTAATATTCTTCCTCGAAGACTTCATCAGCCTCGGCCATTGCACTGTTCACATTCCCCACGTTCACCTCAAGATGAGCCGGCACATTGTTCTCGAGATTCTCGTGAAGAATCGGAGCGCCTTTCACCATCGCGTCTCGAGTATCATTAGCTACACCTAGAGCCTCATACTCAAAATCAATCAACTCCAGCCCATCCTCGGCTACGTAACGGTCCTCGGCTACCACTACAGCGACAGGCTCCCCCGCGTACCGAACCTTATCATTTGCCAGAGGGGTTTGAAGGCAACGCTCAAGTCCTTTGATTTCCCCTATTCGCATTGGGATCGGCTTCACACCGGCAATATCAGCGAAGGTGAGAATACAAATGACTCCGGGAAGCCGAGACGCCTTTTCAGTATCGATTCTAACAATTCGTGCATGAGCACACGGACTTCGAAAGATTGCAGCGTGCAACATCTGCGGGCGGCGTAGATCCGCCACGAACCTTGCAACACCACGCAGAAACCTAAGATCCTCGCTCCGCTTGACTCTTGCGCCGATATAAGCCATTGGGCCAACTCTTCTAATTAACTCGATTGAACCTATGAACGACTGTCAGTCTGCAGCAGCCCAGAGCACCCGGTCGGCCGGGAGCTGGATATCTAAGTCCTCCCAGCTTTCTCCTATATCTCGGCTGACCAGAATCTTACCCGCGCCTCCAGCTCCGGCTGCCGGTCCACGAGCCACATCACCAAGGCCGGCGAACACCGCGTTGGGATCGTGCGGGTGATGGGCCAGAGCCCAAAACATTGGATCAAGATCCTCAGGCAAGCCATGGGTCACTCTGTACCAGGAGTTGGCGCAATCATGGCTGCGAAACAGGGCCGCACGTGCTCCATGGCGGCCTTCACGGGCCCAGTACCCCGGTGATTTGTCGGCTGTGGCGAGCAGCATGGTCGGCTCTTCGCTCCCATTGCATGGCGGCAGGAAAAGGAAATCATGGAAGTAATCCCTCGTGAGACCATTTTCCGCACGCTCCCAACCTTGCGCAGGATCGTTGCTGGCAAAAAAGCCGCGTGCGCTCGTTACAAAATAGCGATCGAAGCGCCGTGGTAAGCTACAGAGCACATGAATATCGACGTATTCGATCCCTTCGGTAACGTCCTCCCATGTCTCGCCACGGTCCAAGCTACGTACAATCCCTCCGTGCTCGATACAGAGGTAAACCCTCTCCGGATCGTCAGGATGTATAAACATGTTTCGCACATGCCCGTGGTGAGGGGCTACCGGGTGCCACCACTTTCGACGCACCTCCTCAGAAAGCTCCTGCAGGGAATTGAGCTCTTCCCAGGTATTGCCACCATCCTCGCTGCGGTACACGCCCACCGGCTCAACCCCAGCATAGACCACATCCTCAGCAGTGGAATCGAGCGTTACGGCCCGGATGTCGCCATTGAGCACCTTGCCCCATGTTTTACCTCCATCATCAGTTCGGTAAAGACCATCATGGGTAACTCCCACGAACACGCGCTCTGGACGGCCACGGCACCCGATAATGGAGTCAATGATTCCATCTCGAAAACTTTGAGCGACTTCTTCCCAAAGATCGTTTTTCGACCGCCACACCATCAATCCGTGCTGAGTGCCGGCGTAAATACGGACATTCTCGTTCATAGCGTGAACCCTCCTATATGGACGACCTCAGCCTGTAGAGGCATTTGCTTATCCTCAATCTTCAACCTTCAGTCCAGCTAACTCCACTCCTTGAATTCTGCCAAAGCTAATTTCGTCAGAGTATCCATGAGTTGATTTTTCCCGCAAGGTACAGAACGTCATTTCCCTTGACCCCCAGGTTAAAGAAAGTGTCGAGCATTCACTCCCTGCGTTAGAATGCCCCACCATGCCAGATCGTGAACCCTCTTTGATCTCTACATCCCATGGGCAAAGACGGGCACAGAATCCTAGAGGTCAAGTCGACGCAGAGAATCTTACCCATGTATCCGCCGGGCAATTTGGTTACCCGTTGGAGAGGGAAGAGCGCATTGGAGTCTGTCATACAGGCTTTTAGGACTTCCAGTCGTAGTTGAGTGCACCAAGATCGAACATGTAATTTCCATCTGCCCCTGCGCGGGCCACCGTGGCAGCATCCTTGAAGTCCTTCCCACAATAAAGTTCAAACAAATTGCCAGAAGGATCACGGAAATACATCACAACTTTGACGCCATCCCGCGACCACAGCTGATTAGTCGGCACCCTGTAGCTCTCCAACCGTTCCTTCATCGGCAACAGGTCCTCGGCCTCGATGAAGAACGCGTAATGTGGATACTCGGCGGAATGTCCGGTCCAACCTCCATTTAGCTTTGAGAACCCAAAGCTAATCCCACCAATCCGCACCTCGGCAAATCCCCCCGAATGAAATAGAAACTCGGCCCCCAGAACCTCCGTGAAAAACCGTATGGCTTCTTCGACATCGCGACAAGGAATGCTCACGTGGCTAAAGCCGGAAACATGGGGCATCTTTTTCGTGGAACTTTTCTCCGAGCCTGATGAACTTGAATTGACATTCTGCATATTTAATTCCCCCCTTTCCGGGATTTTACTTCACCACTCGATCGTTATTAATCGCCTTCGTATTAATGTTGATCTCGAGCTCATTTGTGGCGCAGGACGAACGGTTCACCATAGTAATCGTTAGTTTCATTTTATAACTCCCGGTAACAATCCACTCCACCTTTGTCAAGTCAATTATTACGATTCTTAATTGCAGGAAAAATTATAGAAATCGATATGCATCAGGAGCCAGCTTTATAAAATCTCCCTGGTTTTGATTTAACCTGGGTCCTCGAATGCACAGCTTCAGGCGCATCGTTACGTAAGCCAGCTAAAAAAGGCGGACATCAAGCTAACAGGGACGAAACACGCCGCCATTCACACCGGACAGAAAGGCTACGACATTGATGAATAGGTATCAGTGGAAGGAGTTGGCCTCACAGGCGGCGTTGAGCGGGTAAGAAGGTGGCTGCTGCTCCACCTTCGACCATAGCCGTAGTAAATCGGGGTATGATTGGGTATCCATTTCTGCCTGCCGAATCAATATCATATTCGTTAACCTGGCCCAAACGGGGGCATGTTAAGGGTATTTGTATTAGCTGTCTCCGGAGGACATCCGTTCGACATCCGCAATAGTGGTGCCGTCGAGACGAAAGGCTCGATGCGGGTTCCATTCCAAAACCTCCAGTGTTCGAATGCCTCTCACATGATGGGGGTCCTGGGCCGCGAGAGCTTCTGCCTCGCTTTTACTTGATGCGAGCATAATGTAGATCCCGTAAGCGCGATCCGCAGTTGGACCGGAAAACAGAAGTCTTCCTGCGCGGTGCTGATCGTCCAACCATTGGCGATGCTCTTCATAATGCTGTAGCTTGCTTTCCTCTTTCTCCGGCAGCGAGCGGGATAGTACGATATACCACATAAAGATTTCTCCTTGACAACATTAGGAACTATCTTGTTCGCGAATCATAACGCCCCTTATCGCCATGGCCGCTCAGTGTCAAGGCACTTCTCAGAATGCGATGAAAACGTCGTCTATTTGTACCCTGGAATGATTAGCAACCCTTGCAGGCAGAAATGCTCCTTGCCCCATTGCTATGACATCAAACCTTCTACTCTCACCCGCATAAGGAAACTCAGCTGTGGGTTCCACGGATACGGTTGGACGAAAGAACAAGGACAAGACGTGGACAATTTGGGAACAGGGACTGATTACTTGACGTGGAAGTGGTTGAAAATCAATGGTGGTCGCAGCAGGACTCGAACCTGCGACCTCTTGCATGTGAGGCAAGCGCTCTAACCAGCTGAGCTATGCGACCATCAGAGCTATCTTTTAGCACCTTCGTAGATGGGCTTCAAGAAAGCGATATTCGTTCAAAATGCTTTTCGCGCCAAGACGCCAAGCACGCAAAGAGTAGAAAACGGGCAATTTTCAATTATGGTTGGCTAGGTTTTCTCACCGCAGATTAAAGCAAAATAGAAATGTCCTTTAACGTGGGTTTGGTCGCCGCTCTTCCAGAACCGGAAGTAATTCTCTTCAAACCTCTTTTTCATCTCAGGTGGTTTTTTCTCCAACTCTTCAGCCGCCTCCAGCCAGTGGCGGCCAGTGGGGATCCCCTCCATCCCATCCTGGTCGAAGGGAACTTTGTGCACGTCGGCCCGGGTCACTCTGAACCCTGCCATTTTAAGGAGTCCCTGGATTTCCTCGGCGGAGTGAAACCGGAACACCCCACCGTGGGAGCGGCCAAACACACGATTAACGACTTCATGGATAGACCCATCGACGGAATCACGAGACTCCACCACAACGGGATCCAGCACCACCAGTCGTCCCCGTGACTTTAGTACACGCAGTGTATCCCGCACCGCCAAAGTCGGATCCTTAAAGTGGTGCAGGCTAAATGCCACAAAGCCGCGGTCGAAAATCGCGTCGCGGAAGGGCAACGCTTCCGCGTCACCCGCCGCCTGGTCATAGCATGTTAGGGATTTACCCCGGGCCATGTTACGGGCCACAGTGAGCATGGCCATGGCCTGATCCAGTCCAATGACCTTTCCATCTTTGAGGCCCTCGGAAACCGGTTTGGCAAAACGCCCGGTCCCGGTGGCAATGTCGAGCACCCATTCGTTGCCCTTGAGCTCTAGGGCATCAATCAAGTGCGCGCCAAGCTTCCCTCGAATATCCGACTCTCCTGCCCGCTGGTCGAATTCCACGGCATGGGCGTGATCATGAAAGGAACTATTCTTTGTTTCTTGCTTCATTTAGCTGCCATCCCCGTAATGATTTTCCATTGCTCATCGTTAACCGGCATTACCGAGAGACGGGAGATACGAACGAGATCCAACGTAGCGAGTTTGGACTGAGCCTTGATCTCTGAGAGAGCGACCGGTCGAGGAAGAGGCTTGGACGCCTCAATATCAAATACGACGAGCTTCGGGTCTTTCTTTGTAGGGTCCGGGTAGGCACCGGTAGTGGCACGAGCTATACCGACGGCGGACCTTTCCTTTCCTGAATGATAGATCAAGAACCAATCGCCTTTGTGAACACCCCGAATATGCTTTAAGGCCAGGTTGTTCTTTACCCCGTCCCAGGTGGTACGCTTGTCCTTTTGCAGTTGCTGAAACGAATAACTACTTGGTTCGGTCTTTACTAGCCAACGGTTTGCCATTGATTTTTCTCCCGATGGTATTTAGCCTCATCCGGCCGACCATTGTCAATGGTCTGAAAGGCTTATCCTCGTTCAAAGCATTATGCATGGGCGAAGGGTACCTACGCCGAGAAAATTAATGAGTTACGAGGACTAAGTACTGAGCCTAGACTGCTAAGAGCAAAGGGCATAGCGCAAAGCGCCTAATCAGTGACGAGTAGCGAGGACTGAGTACTGAGGGGGTAGGGTGTAGGGTATAGGAAAGAATGTGATAAATGAAAAGAGCTGATAGCTGACCCCTAGGGTCGCGCTGAGGGGGAGGTTTCTGAAGCCTTCGTTTTTCTCCAGAAACATTGCCCCTATCTTCATTTCTTATTCAGCTATAGGCCTAATATCAGTGCTCACCAGAGCGTTGAAAAACTTTTTGTCTAGCCTGGTCAAAAAGGTTCCAGATGCAAGGCGTGCGAAGATTCCGCGAGCGGAGGCGTACTTAGCCTGTACGTTGGAGCGAGCAGTTCAAGCACAACGCAGCAGGTGGGCCTTTTTCAACAGGCTATCAAAATTGAACTCCCTTTTGGAACGTGGTAAATGGACACACCATGCCCACGTTTGAAAAATTCTGCGAAACTTATTTTCAGAAATACTTCGCCCTCCATCCCACTGACGCAATTCACTACGGGATCCCGGGGTACGATCACCTGCTCACTGACTACGATGACGCGGCCTACCACGAAGAAAAGGCTTTTTCGCAGGAATCCCACCGGGAAATCCGGCAAGTAAGTGTCAAGGGCCTGACCAAAGACGAAACCATTGATTATGCCTTGCTGGAAGGTCAACTGACCATCGATAATTACGAATACAACAAAGAGGACTACCGGCTCCGGCAGCCCGATACCTACCTTCCCGTGTCACATATCTATATTCTGACGGTTCGTCCTACTAAAGACCGGTTCGGGAGCATCGTCAGCCGGCTCGAACATGCCCCGCGAATCCTCAAGCAGGGGATCGAAAACCTCAGCCGCCCAGAGGCGAGCCCGCCACGGCTCTGGACAGAGATGACCATCGAAGCCGCAGAAGGGGAGATCACCTTTTTAGATCGGCTTGCCAACATCCCGACGGTTCAGGAGTGCTTAGACGACCGCGGGCGATTCGACAAGGCGGTGGATAGAGTCAAAGGGGCCATTGGAAACTTTAAGGAGTTCCTCGAGGGGGATCTCCTGCCGCGGAGCCTTGGCTCCTATGCAGTTGGCGAGGAACACTATCACCTCCTGCTAAAGAAGCGGCATTTTCTGATCCATGATGCACAGACCCTGCTCGCCCTGGGAGAAAAACTCTTTGAAACCACGAAGCGGGAACTAGCCGTTGTTGCCGAGGAAATCCTGCCCGGAAAATCTATTCCGGAAGTGGCCCTGAAGATTCAAGAGAATCACCCGCCGGCTAGTGATATCCTGTCAGCTTACCAGACGGCCATGGAGAAAGCCCGTTCGTTCGTCCGCGAAAAAGAATTGGTTTCTTTCCCGGCAAGTGAAACGCTCCGCGTGGTTCCTACACCCGAATTTGAACGCCACGAGATACCTTTCGCTGCTTATCTTCCGCCATCCCCAAATGACCCCGAGCAGGCGGGTCATTACTATGTGACACCGGCAACAGATGCTGATCAGCTGAGGGAACACAATTGGGTAGGTCTGGAAAACACCTCGGTCCACGAAAGCTACCCGGGGCATCATCTTCAATTTACCGTGGCCAATTCCAACCGCGAGAGCTCAACCCTACCCCGGCTCATGAACGAGTCTTCGGTCTTTTATGAAGGATGGGCCCTTTACTGCGAGCAACTCATGCAAGAACAAGGTTTTCTCAAGACGAAGGAGCATCGCTTCGTGATGCTCAAAGACCGAATCTGGCGCGCTCTCAGGATCATCATCGATGTAAAGACTCAACGGGGAATGCTATCCTACGATGAGGCCACGGATCTGATGGTGCGCGAGCTTTACTTTCCCCGCAGCCAGGCACAGGGGGACCTCAATTGGTACAGTCAATCTCCCGCCACTCCCATGGGTTACGCCCTAGGCTGGTCCATAATTAACCGGATCCGCGAGGAACAGAAAAAGAAACTGGGCGCACGCTTTAGCCTCCGTAGTTTTCACGACCGCTTGTTGAGTGCCGGAAGTATTTCCCTTCCCCTGGTAGAAAAAAGGCACTTTTACGAATGAACCAAAAAACCAAAACCACGACGAAAAAACCTCGTGGACCCCTCCTCGGAGCCCATATGTCCATCGCCGGGGGAGTAGAAAATGCACTTCTGGCGGGAGCAAGGGCCAAATGCGATGCCATTCAAATGTTTACCAAATCCTCGCGCCAATGGGCGGCAGAACCCTACAGCGCGGAGACGGTTCAAACATTTCATCGCAGTAAACAAGATACCGGCATTGTCAAAGTCATTGCCCATGACTCCTATCTTCTTAATTTGGGATCACCTGATGAAGGGCTGAGAAAAAAATCCATCCGTGCCTTTATTGATGAGATGGAGCGCTGCGAGAGCTTAGCCATCCCCAACCTGATTGCACACCCTGGGGCTCACATGGGCACGGGAGAAAAGGCCGGCATCAAGAGAATCGCGCGCTCACTGGATCAGGTCCACAAGGGGTGTCCTGGCTATCAGGTCAAAGTGACTCTGGAGATTACCGCCGGTCAGGGAACCACTCTGGGGTACCGGTTCGACCAGATTCGCAGCATCATCGATGGAGTCAAACAAAGCGAGCGTCTCAGAATATGCTTCGACACGGAGCATGCTTTTGCCGCCGGTTACGATATCAGAACGAAGGAAGGCTACGAGAGGACCTTCACAGAATTTGATGAAAGTATTGGGCTTGGTTTGTTAGCCGCCTTTCATCTGAACGACTCGAAGAAAGAGTTCCATTCTCGCGTGGATCGCCACGAGCATATCGGCAAAGGGCATATTGGCGTGGAGGCCTTCCGCCTGTTGATGAATGACCAACGCTTTTGGGGTCTCCCCATGTGCCTGGAAACTCCCAAGGGGCTGGATCTCAAGGAAGATAAGGAAAGCTTAGGTTTGCTCAGGAGCCTGATTCGGTAGGGAGCTTGGGCAGGTTCTGCCAGAGGGAGAATGTTTGTTTTCCCTTGGCAGAAGTAGCCGGGGTAAACCACGACTCCTGCGCCTTGGCCCCTTTGGGAAGGCCAAAAAAGTAGATTCTCAGCATTTGCTCAATTAGCTCCGGAAGAGGCGCGTCTCTCTTTGGATTGTACCAGGTATAGATCCAGTTCATCATTCCAAAGAGGGAAAAAGCCGCCACCCTCGGGTCCAATCCCTTGCCCCCTTCCCGTTTTTGCAGCTCCTCAATCAAGTCCGTGAGGATCTTGACATAACGCCGCTTCAGTAGCCGGATCTTGTCCTGGAATTCACCCGTAAGGGATTCATCCTCGTGCGACATCACTTTCATCTCGCACATGTTGTGGAGGAAAAACCCAAGATGGTTTTCCACAAAAATGCGCACTTTCACCCTCACGTCCTCCTGCGGATTGACCGTCTTGTCCCATCTCCCGAGAAGGGTCAAAAAGCACTGCTCCTGAATGAGAAAAAGGAGCTCCTCTTTGGTGCGAAAATAATAGTAGAGACCTGCAAGGCTCATCTTCGTTCGACGGGCAATATCGCGGATAGACGTTCGGTCAAAACCTTTCTCTGCAAAAATGATCGCAGAGGCCTTAAGGATCTGCTGGAGGCGTTCGTCGTAGTGGCGAGTTGATGACTCTAAACGCGTGGCCATGGGGGACTCTAATGTTTGCAGATCACCTTTAGGGTGTCAACCGCTTGAGGAGCGATGGAATTCGGCACATGGGCTCCCGCTGAGGGAAAGGCCCCCGAGCCCACATGGTCCACAGAGGCGTAAGGTGCTTGGGCTTCGGGAACTTCCTTCGCTCCACGGGACTCCCGCAGCGACCCATTGGGCCCGCGCTCGCACGAACCTTCCGGATCTCAGATTCACCGTGGGCGGACTCCGGCTTTCATGCGGCGCGGACCACGGTGGGTTGCCCGCTGCTCCGTCCATGCTGCGCTCAGCAAGTCCCCTCAGCCCATCTACTGCCTCGTCATTCACGTGGCAACGTGCCTAGAGTTAATGAGCCCAACAGAAGGGAGCAATGAGTAATGAGTGCTGCGGACTGAGCTAGGCAGCAAAGCGCTAAGCGTAGGCCGATCTACCAGCTTCGATCTCGGGTCGGTAGTCGGTTGTCAGTAGTCTTTGGTCCCAGCTTCGGGCGGACGCTATGCGCCTTGCGCTTTGCCGCCTAACCAAGCGGCGCTTCAGGCTAAAACTGAGGGATCACCTCTTTCGCAAACCGTTCCATTTGTTCTAGCCGATCGGGCCAGCGGGGTGTCATAAACTGAAGTGACAGATGCTCCACCCCGATTTTTTCATAACCTCTCAGTGCATCCATGAGCTGTTCAGGATGACCCATTAAACGACCTTCTTCTTGAGGAACCGCAGTAGGAGTAACCTCCACCGGTAGACAACACGCGAGGCGAATCGAATCGCCATCTCTCCCCGCTGCTTGGGCAAAGCGGCGGATGTTATTAAATCGAGCAGCCAACTCCTGAGGTGTAATGGTTACGAAATAAGGAAACCAGGCATCCCCATAGGAGGCAGCCCGCCGCTGGGCCTGTACACCTTCTCCCCCAATCCAAATCGGTAGACGAGGTTTCTGATAAGGTTTTGGATAGGAAGCTACTTCGTTAAATTCATAATAATGCCCTTTGAAGCGGGGTCGATCCGTACCCCAAAGGGTCTTGAGGATATCAAGCTGCTCGTCGGAGATGGCTCCCCGCTCTTTGAATGGCACTCCCAATGCCTCAAACTCCTCCGCCATCCAACCAACTCCTACCCCGAGTATAAATCGCCCCCGGGAGAGATGATCAACGGTTGCTACCACCTTGCTCCAGTATAGGGGATGGCGATAGGGCAGCACGAGAACGCTGATGCCAAGAGAAATCCTCTCTGTACAACCGGCAAGAAATGCGAGGCAGGTTAGCGGCTCGAGAAAAGGTCTATCGGCAGGAACGATAAATTTATTGTCTGCACTGTAAGGATACGTTGTCTTTATTTCCCATGGGATAATTATACGATCCGCTGCCCAGACGGCATCGTACCCCCAAGCCTCCGCCTTAGAGGCAGCTTCCATCAAAGTTTCGGGACCTGCAGCTCGGCCTGAAATCGGCAAAAATACTCCAAACTTCGTAGCTTTACCCTCCTAAAACAATTTTACTAATCCCTCTCATCTACCTGACTGGCCTGCCGTGTCAAGCCCGTTAGGAAGTGAGCAGTGAATGACGAGGACTGAGCCTAGCAGCAAAGCGCTACGCGCAGAGTGCCTTTGAGTAGTACTGAGTAGCGAGTGCTGAGGACTGAGCCAAAACCGCTAATTGCAATGGCATAGCGCAAAGCGTAGGCCGATCTACCAGTTTCGATCTCGGGTCGGTAGTCCGTGGTCAGTCGTCTTTGGTCCCAGCTTCAGGCGGACGCTATGCGCTATGCCACTGGAGCTAGCCTGCCAGCACTAGATTAGAATCAGAATCCTTGCTAAAAGCATAGGACAACAATTTCCGTAAGCTGTTATAAGGAGGACCGAGTGATGGCGATTCGACTATACCAATTCCCAACGTCCATGTTTTGTGAGAAGGCAAGGATTGTCCTGACACACAAGAATCTCTCCTATGAGATCATCGAAGCAAGACAGGACGAACGCAAGGGTCTCATAGAATTTTCAGGTCAGAAAAAAGTCCCCGTGATGGACTACGATGGTCAATGCGTTATTGATTCCACCGTGATTTGCTCCTTTTTGGAAGAAAAACACCCGGAGCAAAGCATTTATCCCGACAGCCCTTCAGACAAAGGTCTCTGCCTCATGTTGGAAGATTGGTCGGACGAGGTATTGTTCCATGGCGTGCATCTGATGCGATCCAAAGAACCCCCTGAAGTGCAAAAGGAAGGTGAGCGGAGACTGCATGTATATCTCAAAAGCCTGGAACTTCTTTTCGGCGGAAAGAAGGAATTTATCTTTGACCGAATGACCCTCGCGGACATTGCGATTTTCACCCAACTTCACTATCTCTATACGTCCGTGAAGTCGGAGGTTCCGGCCAACTACAAAAATGTCCATAGCTGGATGGACCTCATGCGGCGGACTTTGAACCTATCCACCATTGACGACATTGCAGCATGAAGCAGTGGCTCCGCTTGATGTGCCACTTGGACCAAACTAAGCTCTACGTTCTATGAACACGAACAAACCGGAGACCATATGGACCCGGACGTTCGTCTTTTTGTGCCTGGCGGAGTTCCTAGGATACGCCCATAACGCGCTCCTCACCCCCACCATCCCTCTTTATGTGACCCACCTCGGTGGTTCTCCATTCCTGGTGGGGGTCATGCTGGCGGCGTTCAGTGTAACGAGCGTTTTCCTCAGACCCTTCATTGGATACTGGGCGGACTACTGGAGTTACATCGGCGTTCTGGCCCTGGGCACATTTGTAATGGGCCTTAGCGTACTCCTCTACCTCATCCCTCTCGTGGAGATGCTCATTATTGCCAACGCGTTGCGCGGAATCGGTTGGGCTGGACTCAATACTGGTGGCTATTCCCTGCTCGCAAACAACGCGCCCAGTACGCGTCGCGGGGAGGCCTCAGGATTTTACGGCGGGTTCCAAAGCATGCCCCATGTCATTTTTCCCGCCGTGGCCCTATGGATCATCAGCTTACCCTCAGGAGGGTTCAATCCTGTAATTTTCAGCTCTGCTACCCTGGCATTTATCGGTGTTGGAATGACATTTGTTCTTAAACACCCTGCCGTCCAGGCCAGTGCCAATGCCCGTCCAATCATGGGAGTAAGACAAGGGCCACTAAAGCTATCCACATTTGTGGATCGAAATGTGATGATTGCCTCTTCCCTACTTCTCTGTCTGCACCTTCCCTTCCCTACCACCACCAGTTTTCTCGTCCTGTACACGCGTGAAATCGGGATCGATGGAGTGGGTTGGTACTTCATTGCAACAGGCTCCGCCCAGGTCTTGAGTCGGCCCATCCTTGGACTCGTTTCCGATCGCTTCGGACGTGCCCGTACCGTAGCTACGGCCTTTGTTTTAGAGATTATCGGCCTGACTTTCATTGTGCTTGCGCCCAGCCTATCCATTATTATTGTGGGCGGGGTGTTCAATGCAGCGGGCATAGCAATGGGAACGGCCAGCACCATGGCCATGGCCATAGACCGGGCCCAACCCGAGCGCCGTGGGGTGACCATGGCGACCTTCTCCACAGCACTACCAGCGAGTATGGGCATCGGTGCTCTCGTGGCGGGCGCCATTGTAGAAATCTCGAATTACACCTGGATGTTTTTGGCTGCTATCGCGATGGTGGCTGCAGGTCTTTTGATTACGCTGATCAATTGGTCCACTCTCGATGAAGCGACTCCCTCTCGCTAACTCTATGCCTAAACAGCGAAGCGTAAAGGACCTAGAGCAGAGCGTTATTTAGTACTGAGTAGGGAATCGGAGAGGTTGTTCTGATCACTAAAACACGAATCCCATCCGATTTCAGGGCTGAGAGCATTAACGAGTACGCTTAGCGCTTTGCTGCTATTTTTTCGTCGTTTGTTCGTGTGAAAACCTCCCATGGATTGCAAAAAAATCAACCTTGAAACGGCTAGTTCCATGGTGTATAGCTCTGATTTACAATGGATTTTCAGAACATACTCGTTGCGAGAGAGGAACCTGTTGGGATCGTAACATTGAACCGACCCCAGCAACTCAACGCGCTATCCTACGACCTTATTAGAGAACTTTCCCTGGCCATGGAGGCCTTTGATCTCGAGCCGGAGATTAAAGCAATCGTCCTGACTGGTGGAGAAAAGGTCTTTGCGGCCGGAGCAGATATCAAAGAAATGGTGGATGCCACCCCATTTGATGAGCAAATCCGGAGTCGCATGTCCTACCGGGACAAGATCAACAGAATCGCTAAACCCGTGATTGCAGCCGTTAGCGGATATGCGTTGGGTGGTGGATGTGAATTGGCCATGAGCTGTGACCTGATCATCGCATCTGAGACCGCTCGCTTTGGCCAGCCAGAGATCAATATTGGAACGATTCCGGGAAGTGGCGGCACCCAGCGTTTGACCAGGACAGTGGGAAAATATCGCGCCATGGAATTGGTCCTTACCGGAGAGTTTTTGAGCGCCACCGATGCTGAACGGTTCGGTCTAGTGAATCGAATTGTGCCCGTGGAACTATTGTTAGAAGAGGCCAAATCCATTGCAAAGAAAATCGCTGCCAAGTCCACCGTCAGCATCAGGCTAGCAAAAGAGGCTATTCTCAAATCCTTCAACACTCCTCTGGATGAGGGATTGGAATTCGAAAGAAAGTGCTTTTATTTGCTCTTTGCCTCCGAGGACAGAAAAGAAGGGATGAAGGCCTTCATCGAAAAACGCAAGCCTGAGTTCAAGGGAAAGTAAGGAGAACAAGCTTGAGCTACGAAACCATTCTTTATGAAAAAGGGAACGGGGTCGCCACCATCACCCTAAACCGTCCCCAAGCGCTAAATGCCTTCACGCCCCAAATGAACAGTGATCTGTTCGACGCCCTGAGGGATGCCGAACGAGACGAGAAGACAAGATGCGTGATGATCACGGGAGCTGGACGGGCCTTTTGTGCGGGTCAGGACCTCAAGGGTCGCTCGCGTGAACAGCGAGGATCCCTCGGACAATCCCTTCGTGAAAGGTACAATCCCATTATTTTAAGAATCCGCGGCATGGAAAAGATCGTCGTGGCTTCGGTAAACGGGGTGGCAGCGGGCGCAGGATGCAACCTGGCCCTCGCCTGCGATCTACGTATCGCTTCAGATGAGGCCCGATTTATTCAGGCCTTTGTGCGGGTGGGGCTCGCCCCCGACTGTGGCGGTAGTTTTTTCCTACCGCGCCTCATCGGGTTGAGCAAGGCCATGGAATTGCTGCTGCTTGGAGAACCCGTAGAAGCGAACGAAGCCCTCAGAATCGGCCTCGTAAGCAAGGTGGTTCCGGTCAAGTCACTGGCAAAATCAGCACGCGAAATGACAGAACAAATCGCTCGGGGACCACGGAGTACGGGCCTCATCAAGCGGGCGGTGAACCGCAACCTGAAGGTGGAATTGGAGAACCAGCTGGAATACGAAGCGCAACTCCAGGAGATCGCCGGTAGGACTACTGATTTCGACGAAGGGGTTCGAGCATTTCTCGAAAAGCGAACTCCCGTCTTTGTGGGAAAATAAGAGTCGAAAGTTAATGGCAGAACCATCAATGATCGGCGTCATAGGTGCCGGGACCATGGGGGCAGGGATTGGGCAGGTGTCAGCGCAGGCCGGCTTCGACACCGTTATCTACGATGTTTCCCAGGAATTTATTGACAAAGGGCTGGGAACAATACGTGGCTTTATCCAAAGGAGTCGAGAGAGAGGCAAGCTGACGCCTGAACAGGAAAATCAAATCCTCGCTCGCCTTAAGGGTTCCCTCAAGCTGGAAGACCTGAGTGGAGCCTGCCTGATCATTGAAGCAGCTCCGGAGAAAATCGAGTTAAAGCGAGATATCTTTCAAAAGCTTGATTCCCTCTGCGCCCCGGAAACCTTACTCGCAACCAACACGTCGTCCCTCTCTGTGACAGCCATTGCTGCGTCCACAAAGCATCCGGAGCGGGCCATTGGCATGCATTTCTTCAATCCTCCCCCACTCATGGCCCTGGTTGAAGTGATCCAGGGAGCACAGACTCTCCCCGAGAACCTCCAAAAGGCCGTAGAACTGGTACGAAAGATGGGAAAGACACCGGTCTCAGCCAAGGACACACCGGGATTCGTCGTGAATCGCATCGCGAGACCCTTTTACAATGAGGCACTGCGCATCCTCGGAGACGGAGACGCCACGGTTGAAACCATAGACCGAATCATGAAAGAGGCGGGTAAGTTTCGCATGGGCCCCTTTGAGCTTATGGATCTCATTGGCAACGATGTGAACTTCGCGGCAACCAGCTCGCTCTACGAGGCCTTTTTCCATGACCCTCGTTTTCGCCCCAGTCCTATTCAGCACAGGATGTTTCAGGCGGGCCACTTGGGAAGGAAAACGGGCAAGGGCTTTTATACCTATGAGTCAAAGTAACGTCGCAATCATCGGCAAAAATCGTTTAGCGAAAGAGCTTCATCAATTATGCCGTAATAAAGGATTGACAACGGCACTCTATGCAGACGCCTCAAAGGTGCCCGCTTCCACGAGCGTAGCGATCGAGACCCTCCCTGGCACCGAGGAGGAAAAGAAAAAAATCATCCGTCACCTCGACACCACACTGTCACCCGCAGCCTTTACGGTCACCTCCTGCTTGGGGTCATCCACCACACAAATAGCCTCCTGGATGAGGCGACCCGAAAGAGTCGTGGGCTTTGCCACGTTTTTCCCCATAGAGAACAAGGGAGTAATAGAATTGGCCGGGGGAATCAGGACGGAAGAGGCCACCCTGGGCGAGGCTGAGAACTTTTTTACTCAGCTGGGAAAGGAAACCGCAAGGGTCAAAGATGCGCCAGGACTTATTTTCCCTAGAATTCTAAGCCTCATCATTAACGAGGCCGTGAGAAGCCTCGACGAAGGGGTAGCGGTGGCTGAGGAGATTGACGTGGCCCTCCAGCTGGGCACCAACTATCCGCTGGGACCACTCCGCTGGGCTGACCAGGTTGGCCTGGACGAAGTGCTCATGGTGCTGGAAGGATTGCAACGAGAAACCGGCGATGACCGTTATCGGCCCAGTCCGCTGCTTAAAAAAATGGTCATCGCAGGTCACCTGGGTGAAGCTAGCGGGCAAGGGTTCTATCGGTACGACAAATGATCCGTAAGAATGGGTCAACAAAAGCGTAAGAATGTGACTGCAGTCATGGATCTTTTGGAGACGGAATGATGAAAGGGGCAGTGATCGTAGAGGCCATTCGGACTCCCATGGGACGCCATGGCGGTATTCTTAAGGACATCCGGCCGGACGATATGGCGGCGGATCTCATCGATAAAATCGTGCAACGGACCGGAATCAACCGTGAAGAAATAGAAGACGTCTACCTCGGATGTACAAACCAGGCGGGGGAAGATTCCCGCAATATTGCACGAAACGCCGCCCTGCTTGCCGGTCTTCCTTACACGATACCCGGTGCCACGGTTAACCGCCTGTGTGGGTCTGGCCTTGAAGCAATCAATCAGGCGGGCCGGGCCATCGAAACGGAGCATGGCGAGCTTTTTATTGCCGGGGGAGTAGAAAACATGACCCGCGGTCCATTGGTCATGCCAAAAGGAGGTAAGCCCTTTCCGTCAGGAAACGTCACCGCCTATGACAGCACATTGGGTTGGCGATTTCCTAATCCTCGACTAGGGGAACTCT
The DNA here is from genome assembly GCA_965215595.1 of uncultured Binatia bacterium (SeqCode). Taxonomy (GTDB): domain Bacteria; phylum Desulfobacterota; class Binatia; order UBA9968; family CAXXLF01; genus CBDCDW01. Next base: position 126,009 of record CBDCDW010000002.1, read on the forward strand.
ACCCACTAGTCAATAACGGGGTTACAGCAGAGAATGTGGCAGAAAGATACAAGATCAGTCGGAAAGATCAGGACACTTTCGCCCTTGAAAGCCACCAGAAAGCCTTTCGCGCTCATGAGAAGGGCTTTCTCAAGGACGAAATTGTACCCGTTGAGGTTCGTCAACCGAGAAACGGAACGGTTATTTATGATCGAGACGAGGGACCCAGATCCGACACCTCTATGGAAAAACTAGCGGCCTTGAAGACGGTCTTTAAGGAAAAGGGAACGGTAACCGCAGGAAATTCTTCTCCGCTGTCCGATGGTGCCTCCATGCTTCTCATCACCACTGAGGAAAAAGCAAAATCACTAGGCCTGAAACCGTTGGCGCGAATTGTCGCCTCAGCTGTTGCTGGTGTGGATCCGTCTTACTTTGGAATTGGCCCCGTTCCAGCCAGCCAAAAGGCCCTCAAAAGAGCCCGCCTCACTATGGACCAGATGAACTTGATCGAGCTCAATGAGGCCTTTTCCTCACAATCCCTCGCCTGCATTAGAGAATTGGATATGGATCCGAAAAAAGTCAACGTCAACGGGGGCGCCATTGCCTTAGGTCATCCATTGGGTTGCAGCGGTGCCCGCATCATGACGACTTTAATTCATGCCATGAGACAGCGCGGGAGCCGGTATGGTTTGGCAACTATGTGCATCGGAGTAGGCCAAGGGATTTCCACCATTGTGGAAAGTGTGAATCCATAGAGCCTAAGGTCGCAGAGCACAACATGAAACAGAAGTCCCGCAGGGCACTCACATTTTTCTTCTTGGCACTTGTCCTGGTGGTGGGCCTTTTCATGGTGTCCCTCAACACCCTAGTAGACCGAAATCGAGAAGGTATTCGCGAGGAGATCCAGAAGAAACTCGGCAGGTCTACTTCCTTTGATGAAGTCCGCATCCATCTGTGGAGCGGTCTCGGGCTGATTGCAAAAAATCTCCGCATAGCGGATGACCCACGCTTTGCCGCAACACCGCTGCTTCAGACCAAAGAAGTCAAGATGCAGGTGCGTTGGTTGCCGCTGCTGCTGGGGAATATTGAAATCAAAAAGTTCATCCTTAGCGAACCCGAAATCCAGATCATCAAGAATGAAAAAGGGAAGTTTAATCTCTTCGCTCTGGGGACACCCAGGAAGCGCCCAAGGGATACAGGAGAACCTTCAGTTGCTACGGAAAAAGCCCCAGTGGCATTTTCCGTATCTGAAGTGGAGGTGAGGCAAGGAAAAATCCATTACGTAGACCGGTCCTCAAAGGATCCTGTAGAGATTCGATTGCACAATCTGGACATGGATCTAAATGCCCTCGCCCTCACGCAAACCGTCAAGATCAAACTGAAGGCCACTTTAATGGATGGAAACGCGCAAAACGTGACCATGGAGGGATGGGTGGGTCCCCTGACGTCCGTTAAAGAGTGGACCGAATACCACCTAGACCTTCAAATGAGCATCGATTCATTACTCATGCCTCAATTGACAAGTGCGGTGCCATTCCTGAACGATAAGATTCCATCCTATATCGACATTTCAGGTCCCCTCACCATCAGGACAAAAGTTTTGGGCACCGTCCGACAACCCCACATCACAGGATTGACTCTCGAAGGTGCCATATTTGGCTCCCAAACTAACAACCTACAGATAACGGCAGACGTGGACCTGACCAACGGTCATTCGAACCATGAAACAAAGTTCAAAGGGAAATTAGTCCTTGAACCGGTGACTCTAGAGCGACTGAAGCAGATCCCCTTTGTGGAAAGCTTTCTTCCAACCTCACTCACCTCAAAAGGCCCCATCGGTATTGTCAGTAATGTTGAGGGAACTCTACAAGACCTTACGGTCGACATCTTGATCAAGGCTGATGGTAGCGAGCTCGGATACGGGAATTGGTTTAAGAAACCAAAAGGAGTGCCTGCCAAGATACAGCTTCGGGTTGCACGGACGAACAATCGATTATCTCTGCACCCGTCGAGCTTATCGATTCATAACCTCAACCTCGACTTTGCCGGCTCCATGGAGGAAACTCCAGAGCGGCTTTTCCGGCTTCGAGTTCGGACCGATGCAGTAGACCTTGCGGGCTGGGAGAAACTATTGCCACTGGTCGCTCCCTACGACCTTGCCGGAGAAGTAGGGTTCAATCTTTCCATTAAGAAGATGTTTGCTCCTCAAGGAAACGACTTGAACGTTCGTGGTTTTTTGAACCTTGAGGATCTCCGCATCACGGATAAGAAATCCGGGCGGCGCATGGAGAAAATCACCTCCCAGATTATCTTTACGGGTAAGGAGGCAGAAGTAGAAAGGCTACAGCTGCGTCTGGGGTCATCGGACTTCACCATTCAAGGTGTACTTGATAATCTCTCGAGTCCCACGTTCAATTACCGTTTACGCTCTCCCAAACTCAACCTCGTGGATCTCACCGACCTTCCTGAGTACAAATCCGACTGGATGAAAGATTTTACCAGCGAGGGGGAATTTCAGCTAAAGAACGGCATCCCAACAGTGGACGCTGAAATCGGTTTGCGTGAAGGCATCCTACAAGAGCTATCTTACCAAAACCTCAACGGAGTAATCCTATGGCGTCCTGGTAATTTAGCAGTAAAGGATCTCACTCTCCAAGCCCTCGGGGGAGGCTTTAAAGGAAGTGGGACCTGGGTCTGGGGGGATGGGCAGAAACCCAATTTCGCTTTTACTCCTCACATCAAAGGCATGAACCTAAAGGAGTTGCTGCCCCGCGTCTCCCCAGAGTTAGGGGACGGCGTGGAGGGATCATTAAATCTGGAGGCAAAGCTGGAAGGGTCCGGAGCAAACTGGGAAAGCGTCAAAGGGACTCTGCAAGGACAGGGCCATGCGGAGATCATAAAGGGCAAGTTCAAAGACCTCAACCTGGTCAAGCGAGTGCTGGCCCGAGTTACCGGCTTACCAGGTATTGGCAATATGATATCATCAAGTTTATCCCCGCAGTACGCAACGATCTTTACGAGACAGGACACTCCCTTTGATTCATTGGAGGCCAATTTCAACGTCAACGAGGGCCGCATTGGCACCAAGGACCTTCTCATGGCAGCCTCTGACTATTTGATTGAAGCGAAGGGGTGGATTGGCCTCGATAGCTCCATGCGATGGGACGCGACACTAGCCCTTTCACCTCCCCTAAGCCAGGAACTCATGCAGAAACATAAAAATGTCCGCTATCTCGTGGACAGTCAGGGCAGGTTAGGAGTGCCGTTTCGCCTGGTGGGAAATCTTCCACGTATTCAGCCCAAACCAGACATTAAGCTCCTGGCGGAGATGATTCAAAGAGGTCTTTTGCAAAAAAACGGGAAAGTTACCATGGGTGGAAAACAATCGGACAAGAACAGAACGAATCAGGACTGGATCAGAAAAGGCCTCGAGCAACTCCTAGGGAAATAGAATCCCCAGCTGCCTCCAGTTTGGAATATTAGACTGGAAATGACACGTTACGGATTCCAATGAACCTTCACGAAATCTTTCTTGAAATCCTACCCGAAGACATTGCCTACCTCAAATTCATCATCGAATCCTACGAAGGGATAGGTATCGTTCGAACTGTGAATCAGAAAAGGGCTATCGTTGACCTGCTCGTGGTTGAAGACTCTATGCAATTCGCTCGTTCAATCCTTGCCTCCCTTCAGCAAGAAGTGTCCCTCACGGAGATTTCCCGTCCACCGGACATTGGAGAAGATTGGCTCCTTCAAGAACTGGCCACGGAAGAAACCTCCACCTGATGGATTCGGATCCAACGGCCGTTAAACAGACAATCCTTACCATTTTTTCATCTAAACCACGGCACCGCTTCAGCCTAAACGAGATAACCAAAGCCATTGGTTCATTGGACGATAGGTCTGCTGAGGTCCTATCGGCGCTGAGACAACTGACCAAGGAGGGAGTCCTCATACGGTTCAAAAAAAATCAATACGCTCTCCCTCGGGGCCAAAACATTGTGGTGGGAAGGGTCCAGGGCCATCCAGACGGCTTTGGATTTCTCATCCCGGAAGAAAAGGGCGTGGAAGACGTCTACCTGAACCGCCGTGAGATGCGTCGAGTTATGCATGGCGATCGTATTACCGTGCGCATCGAGAAAAGAAAGAGAGGCGGTACTGAGGCCCACATCATTCAGGTTCTGGACCGGGCCCAGCGAAAACTGGTGGGCACCTTTCAGTCCCAGTACGGAAAGGGATTTATCGTTCCCATGGACCCAAGGGTAGGTCGTCCCCTCGAACTAACGGGGGCGAACATGGCCATGGAAGAAGGTCAGGTTATTGCCGCGGAAATCGTTCGCTACGGGACCGCTCTTTCTCGGCCAGGTGCAAAGTTCGTTGAACACTTGGGCGACCCTGATAATCCTGAAGTGCAGGCTGGAGCCATCATTTTCCGCTACGGTCTTCAATCCACTTTCTCATCCGAGTCACAAAAACAGGCGGACCTTTGCCCGTCTATAATCGACTCCAAAGTAATCGCCTCTCGTACCGACCTTCGCTGGCTGCCCACGGTAACCATTGACGGGGAGAAGGCGCGTGATTTCGATGACTCGGTAAGTGTACAAAGGAAAAATGAAAACTATCAGCTCTACGTTTCCATTGCCGACGTGGCCCATTATGTAACGCCTGGAACTCCCATGGATCAAGAGGCCTATGACAGAGGGACCAGCGTTTATTTCCCAGACCGTGCTATCCCCATGCTGCCCGAAGAGCTCTCCAACGGGATTTGCAGTCTCAATCCGGATGTGGACCGCCTCACCAAAACGGCGCTGCTCGAATTCAACTCGAAGGGTGAGATTGTAAAGGCCGATTTCTTCTCGGCGGTAATTCGGAGCCGCAAACGCCTTACCTATACACAGGTAGCCCGCATTTTAGTCCATAAGGATCCCGAGGAGACGGAGAACTGCAGGGATCTACTGGATCAGTTACACTTCATGGAGGAACTGGCATTGATCCTCATAGAGAGCCGAAGGGTTCGAGGAAACCTAGACTTCGACCTCCCAGAAGCGGAAATCATCCTGGACCCGCAGGGCATGCCTGAAAATATTGTACGCGCAGAACGCAATATTGCGCATAGAATCATCGAGGAGTTCATGATCGCGGCCAATGAGGCCGTGGCCCGCCATCTCACTAAACGAGATTTTCCCCTCCTCTATCGAGTGCACGATGAGCCCGAGGAAGACGCCCTCGACGCATTGGACCCATTCCTCTTAAGTCTGGGATACCGCCTGCCCGTCAAGCGGGGCAAACGCACACCTAGAGACCTTCAAAAGCTTCTGGAATTGTGCCGGGGAAAACCGGAGGAACTCGTGTTGAACAGGGTCCTATTGAGATCCATGAAAAAGGCCGTATACGCGCCTGAAAATGTCGGTCATTTCGGCCTTGCCTCTAGCTGCTACACTCACTTCACTTCACCCATTCGCCGCTATCCCGATCTTCTCGTGCACCGCGCCCTAGAGGAGACGTTAGAAGGAAAAAAGTTAAGCTCAAGGGACAAGGACGACATGCTGCGAACCCTGGTAGAGTCAGGAAAACATACCTCCGAGCGTGAGCGAAACGCCATGGATGCTGAACGGAAGATGGTGGATCTCAAAAAGGCTCAGTTTATGATGGATAAAATGGGGCAGGAATTTGCGGGATCCATCACTGACCTTGCTCCCTTTGGCTTCTTTGTGGAGCTTGAGGATTATTTCGTGGAGGGTTTGGTTCACCTGAACTCTCTCATCGACGACTCCTATCACTACTACGAACGCGAGTATATCATCAAAGGCCGCAGGCATGGTCGAACCTTTAGGATAGGAGATGCGGTCCAGGTCAGACTCACGCGTATCAACGCTTTCCGCAGCGAACTCACATTCGAATTGGTCAAAAATAAATAAAATTTCAGGGTTAAATGATGAGAAGGGTTGATACTGCTCTAGTAACAAGCAGGGTGCCTAGTTGAAAGTTTGAATGCACAATTCAGCTATAACTGCTCTTTCCGGATTGCCTGGAAAACCTTTTCTGAAACCTCGCTGTATTCTGTCTTCTCCGCACGAATAAAAGTCAGCCCGCTAGTGATAGGAGACCCCGGTTCCTGATCTTCCAATAGTTGATCCACCACCACCCGAAAGAGTGACATGAAGGGGACTGCCCCGAGGGACTCCCGAGTCTCCCGTGCGCTTCCCTTGATGTAGTAATTGATCCCGGCGTCGGTAACTAAAAACGTGATTTTACCTGCACGCCTCAAGTTCCTTCCCGTAGTACTGGTTTTGCCCACCGCTATATCGATTTGCTTCTCACTCTTGGCCACGATCTCGTAATACGACAACACGGCCGGATGGCACCACCCCTGCTCATCCACCGTTACGATGATGATGGCCTTCCCTTCCTTCGACCCTATGTCCTTACCACTGAGTCGACCCAACAAATCTTCATTGATTACATTACCCAAAAGTTTCGACATCACTCCTCCCTAAAGGATTAACATTTCATTGCTGTGAACCCCGATCCACATGAATCGGTCCAAGAAATCATCGCCATCGAGCATCCGATGACCCTCCAGAACTGTCTTTACCATGGTTCCATAATTCACCTGAAGTGTAGTTTTGGACTAGCGACCCAAATGTCTGTGACCCTTACGAGGTCTGGCTTAGGATAGCACGTGGTCTGATCATTTTTGTCGGATCGCGGTGAAGACTTCCAAACCGATTGACTAATAACTATGGTCTATTAACCGTTAACCAATTCCTGCCTCTTACCGAATCCCTGCTCATTGTCGATGTACAGAATCCGCTTAGGTTTAACACAGTAGAATTTTACCTTGAGAAAAGCTCGATTTAGGATACCGCTGCCGGGGTCGCTGAAGATCTTAACAATCCCTGGATACTTACGCGCATAGACCGCCATGGCCTTTGCTTTTTCGACGATTGATTCCACCTCCACCACTTCACCTTCAATCTGAATGCCCTTGATTTTACGCCAGTCTCCGTAGTCCTCCTGAATAGTTACCGCTACGCGCAAATTTCCTGCAAGGTTCTGACAGTGGCGTGATTGAGGATCAGAAAAGAAATAGAGATCTAACCCATCGCTTGCGTAAAATACGGTGGCTGCCCAAGGGACATTGTCCCCGCAGGTACCCAAGGTCATGGTGTTATGGCCTTCCATGTAGCTCAGTATCTGTTGTTTTAAATCCTCAGCCATAAATAAGCTATTCGATTCTTACCTATCAATTCCTAAACAAAACGACTTCTTGGATAACAGTTCTGAAAAAAGATGACTCGCGCAAAGGCGCAAAGGGCGCCAAGGCAGAGGAATAAGATTGTAACATTCTTTGCGATCTTGGCATCTTGGCGCGATACGCATTGTTGATAGATTCACTTAAACTTCTGCAAGCCGAAGGGTGACCTTCGCATGAGCGGGGCATTGCGCAAGGCGGCCAAATTCTCAGCCCCAACACAAAGCATCGCTATCTTTATTTCACGAATAATCCGCGACAAAAACTCTACTACATGGTCCGACGATTCCAGGGCAGGATTTAGCAGAGGCTGCCCAATCCCCACCACATTGGCACCCAAGGCAATGGCCTTAGCCACATCGAGGCCACTGCGGATTCCGCCTGATGCCACTAACTCAAGCTCTGGCACCGCGCCCCTGACCACCACAAGTGCCTCGTCAGTCGGAATACCCCAAGTCGCAAAGGTATCATTGGTGGGCTGTCCCTTCTGCGCCGCTCGCCTAGCCTCTACCGCGTACCAAGAAGTTCCCCCCGAGCCGGCAACGTCAATGGCTCGAACTCCGGCCCCCCTCAGCCGAACTGCCACATCTGCGGAAATTCCACTGCCAACCTCCTTCGCCACGACTGGAACTTCCAGCTGAGCACAGACCTCCCCAATTTTCTTGGTGAGTCCCCTGAAATTTCGATTCCCTTCAGGTTGGACCGCTTCCTGTAGAACGTTGAGATGCAAGACGAGACCGTCTGCTTGAATCATCCGAACCGCTTGACGGCACTGCTCGATACCATACCCATAGTTCAGCTGGACCGCTCCCAGGTTACTGAGGAGCAATATGTCCGGCGCAACATCTCGGACCTGAAAAGAACTGACCGCCTGAGGCTCCTCCAAAGCGACCCTTTGAGATCCCAGACCCATGGCAAGGCCCAAGTGCTGCGCCGCCCTAGCAAGATTTCGGTTCACTTTTTGGGCAAGATCAAAACCCCCCGTCATGGAAGAAATCAACAGAGGCGCCTTTAGTCCCTTCTCGAGAAAGTTCCCTCCGAGGTCAATTTCATCGATGTCCAATTCTGGCAGGGCATTATGGACAAACGAGTACTGGTCCAATCCCGTACCGTGAGGGAATGCCACGGTCCCGTCCTCTAGACAGAGTTCGAGGTGCTCCTTTTTTCTCTTCTGCGTTTTTGAAAGGGACTTCTTAGCCTTTTTGGCTGCCATGGTATGGCGGAGATGAGCTTATCGGCGCCGCTTTACGGCTGGCCTTCCCTTGCTACCGCTAACCACAGAAACAGACTTTGCGGCCCGCTTTGACCCAGTGGGGTTCGAGACCTTGGCACCGGAATTCGTCACCTTCGCGGCGTCGGGATGGCGCTTCATTTGATTATCGTCCCATCGCTGAAAGAGGTCGAGATCAATATCGAACTGGTCCAGGACCCGAGCAACGGTTTGGTTGATCACATCGTCCAGGGTCTTGGGCCGGTGGTAAAAGGCAGGCACCGGCGGAAAGATAATTGCCCCAATGCGAGTCAGAGAAACCATACTTTCTAAGTGACCCAGATGCAGGGGAGTTTCACGCGTGAGCAGGACAAGCTTCTTCCTTTCCTTCAGCACCACATCGGCAGCGCGTACTAACAAGTCCCCCCCCACGGAAAGGGCAATTCCTCCCAGGGACTTCATGGAACAAGGGGCGATAACCATGCCCTCGGTACGAAAAGAACCGCTGGCGATGCTCGCTCCCACGTTGTTGATATCGTGCACAAAGTCCGCCATGGCTTCTACATCTTTTACAGAATACGGTGTCTCCACCTGAATGGTCATCTTGGCCGCACGGGTCAACACCAGGTGCGTTTCCACATCATCCACTTTGGAGAGAATATCGAGTATACGAATACCGAATATCGCCCCGGTGGCACCCGAGAGACCGACAATAAGACGACGCACAGATATCCTCCTTCTACTCCTACGCTTCTATAAACTCTAAAGTCATCTGATCCCCGTCCTTTACATTAAGTGTATCCTTGACATGAAATGGAGCGATGACTTCGAGCTTATCCGGCGGATAACTATCTACCTCGGGGACCAGGACAGCAACCGTCTTGTTATCCATTTGACCCACGGAGGGTCCATCAATCCGGGCTGTGAAGCAGCGGGCATTACAAAAAGAAGCTTCGGCAGGTGGAACATCAACTCCCCGCATGGATTTTTGCAGATCCTTCCATTGCCCCATCGCTTCGGTGGACTCAAGACGCAAATTGAGTGTCCCCGGATGTGGGGCAAAACCCACCTTTTCTCGAATGACTCGTTGAACCCACTCGAGGGCCATAAAGGAGGCCCCCTGTCCTAAATCCGTAAACACCACACCGGTAATCCTTCTACTGGTTGCCATTACACTTGAATTAAATCGATTTTGCCCGTCACGACCCTATATTGGGTTTCACGATTTAATTGTAAGGCTTCCCTCGTTTCGTGAAACTGACAGAGATCCGCCCTTTCCTCCGCGCCGAGCGAGGATGATCTCTGCGATGATCGCCACGGCAATTTCCTCGGGGGTCTCCGCGTGGAGATCCAAACCGATGGGGGCATAGACTCTTTGAATGATCTCGTCGGCGATCTTCTCTTCTTCCCTAAACCGATGGAAGCATGCCTTGACGCGCCTCTTGCTACCGATCATCCCAACGTATTTAGCAGGGCTAACCATGATCTCCCGAAGGCAGGGCTCATCATATTTATGGCCTCGGGTAACAAGTATAATATAGGTGGACGGAGTGATGGCCATTTCCTTGAGGGCCTCCGCCATATCACCTACCGTCACTTCGTCCACATCCGGAAACCGTTCTCGGTTGGCAAATAAAATGCGATCGTCGATGACGGTAACATGGAAATCCAACAGCTTGGCAATTTTGGCTAGCGGTACGGCAATGTGCCCCGCACCCACTACGATGAGTTTGGGGGGCGAAAGCATCACGTCAAAGTAGATTTCTACATTTCCGCCAGCTGATGGGAGATCCAATGAGACAAGCTTGGATCTCTCCTCCCTCAACCGTGTATCTGCCTCTTTAAGAATCGCCGCCTTGAGGCTTTTGTCTCGAATGGTTCCGGCTCTAACCTGCCCGTCACTAATGAGGCACTTTGCCCCGGATTCCACCTTTCCGTCTTCCCCGCCATTCACCACCGTTGCCAACACCGCAGAGACACGTGCTTTCTGGATGGTGATTAGCTCTTCAATCAACTCACTCATTCTTTTTTGGAGCCTTTTCTGCCCCATTCCACCAGGGATCGATGAAGACGTTCATAATACCACCGCAGACGGCTGGGCTATCCGAAGAGATATCGTCAAGGAGATCCACTTGTACCACCTTGGGCTTTCGCGTCCGGATGACTTCAATGGCCTCGCGGCGCACATCGGCCTCACCACAACCACCACCAATGGTTCCTAGAATTTCTCCCCAGGCTGTCACGGCCATCTTTGCCCCAACCTCCCTGGGAGTGGACCCACGAGTGGAGACGATGGTGGCGACGGCTAAGGTCTCCCCTTTATCCAAAAACTCTTTGATTTGGTCATAGATGTCATCCATTTCACCACCTCCTAAGCGACGAGTCGTTTCATGGTGGAACCTAACTCAACAAGGCTCTGAACATTGTGTACTGACAGAAAGTAATCCAAATGAGGAAGCACCGCCTGCATTCCCTTACACAAGGGCTGGTAGTCCTTGCTGGCCAATAGGGGATTGAGCCAAATCACCTTATGGCACCGTCTCTTCAAGCTTACCATTTCCTGCTCCAGCAAAGCCACATTTCCTCGATCCCAACCATCACTGATGATCACAACGACAGTCCTATGGGTCACCAGACTAGGGGCAAATTCCCTATTGAAGGTGGAAAGGGACCGGCCGATATTGGTTCCCCCCGACCAACCCAACACATCTCCTGAGATCCTCTCCAGGGCGTTCACTATGTCCCGGGTACGAATCATATGAGTGATACGGGTTAGGGATGTGCTGAACACGAAGGTCTCCACACCCCAGAGTTCATTCTGCAGGCCATACATAAACTGGATCAAAAAGCGGCTATAACAGTCCATGGAACCGCTGACGTCACAGAGCAAAATCACGCGGGTTTTTTTGATTCTACGCTTGCGCGTGACGAGGTTAATGAGATCTCCCCCGTACTTTATGTTCTTTCGCATGGTCCAGCGTGGATCTATCTCATCCCCCTTGACGGAGCGCTTTTTCCGGCGGCTCACTTGTGTGGCAATCTTTGAAGCAATGAGGAGGATCGCACGGCTGATGGCCCGACTCTCTTCGATCCCCATCTCACTGAAATCCTTCCGGTTCAATACTTCCTGGGGACTGTAGGTGGGAAGCGACAAGGGATCCCCCTCTTCAGTCTCATCATCTTCGCCATTGGCCACTTCTGTGGTTTCCTCTTGAACTTCTCCGGGCTCGTCCCGCCCTTCACGGGAAGTTGCAGAGGGCATCACCATTTCTTCGGACTCCCCAGGCTCCTCGGAGGCAGTCGTTCCTTTCCAGAAACAATCAAAAACGCGTTCAAACAGGGGCATCTGCTCCCTTTCAGACACTAAGTTGGAACGAAGGACCGAGTAAAAATCTTCTCGACGTCCGATATCCACGAACTCAAGGGAGCGGCTGGCATCCATTACCTGACTCAACCCCGCCCTGAGACCCAGATCTTTCATCACTCGCCCAAAGGCCAGCAGGTTCGGCAATAGTCCCGTTCCGCGCACTTTGGCAAAAGACTGAACCGATTTGATAATATCTTGATCGGTGGGCTGCTCAGTGCTCATCTTAGGATTGAAACCTCGCTGGCTCTTTGAGAATCCCGCCCAAATCCAGCTTCTTGTTGGCCAACTCTTCCTGCAGATGGTGAAGATCCTCTTTATATTTAAAAACACACCCCATGGTTTCCTCCAGGGTCTTTTCGTCCAGTTGCTCGCGATGGAGGGCCATCAAGGCAGAGGCCCAATCGAGGGTCTCCGCCACACCGGGGCGTTTGTAGAAATTCATCTGTCGGACCTGTTGCATAAAGGCACAAATCTGCTTTGCCAAATGAGCACCCACATTTTCATACTTCGTCATGACAATCTCATATTCCTTTTCAAAGGCGGGGTATTCGATCCAGTGGTAAAGACATCGCCGTTTGAGCGCATCATGAATTTCTCGAGTCCGGTTAGAGGTCAAGAAAACAAAAGGACGCTGTTTGGCACGGATGGTCCCAATCTCGGGTATCGTGATTTGAAAATCAGAAAGTACCTCTAATAGAAATGCCTCAAACTCCATATCCGCGCGATCGATTTCGTCGATTAACAGAACCGGTGGAGTGGACTCTTCACTCTGTATGGCCTCCAATAGCGGCCGTTTGACGAGATACTCCTCGGAAAAAATCTCCGTCTCCAGATTCTTGCGATCACCTTGCCCTACCTCTTCTAACTTGATGCGCAACATTTGTTTGGGGTAGTTCCATTCGTAGAGCGCCGTGTTCGCATCCAAGCCCTCATAACACTGGAGACGAATCAAGCGCGACTCCAAAACCTCAGCAAGGACCTTGGCGATCTCCGTCTTGCCAACTCCAGCCTCCCCCTCTAAGAGCACTGGCTTGCCCATTTGAACGGAGAGAAAAACCACGGTGGCCAGGCTCCTGTCGCAGATATATTGTTGTTTTCTCAGGACTTCCTGAATCATTTTAATGGTGAGTTTTTTTGGAATCATTGCCACCTCTCCCTCATGATATAAAGACGCTAACCATACTCCGTTTCCCCCTGGGGATCAATGTCTTCAGACCCCCTGGACTACTTCCCAATTACACCCCAAATTCAATGTACTTTAGGCCAACCGCACTAAACAATAGGGGAAAACGCCGGCCTTCCATAGGCTCAGTCCGTCTTCTGATTCCCCTGCAGTCGACCCTGGTATTTTTGCCATGCCCCCTCCCATCTTCGACGGATCTCGTCCACTGGCGCTTGAAATTCATCAATCCTCCTGAGGGTTTGAACTAGAAGTCGTACGCTACCTTCAACATCCTTCAAGTGAACCCCCTCGGGCGCTATCACTTTTCCACCCTGGTTATGGTAGTTTCTGAGCGGAATGGCTATTCCCCCGGCCATGTAGCCCTTTAACTGAAAGGGTGTTGCCTCGCATGTACCCCCATCCATAACTCTGCGTTGAAACGAAAAATCTTGATCTTTTTTCTTTTCCTCACGAGCCACGTGATTTATAAATAGAACCATCTCATGATGAAACATGCTGGTCCGATCACCCAAGCGAATTACGGGCCCGGAACCCAAACGAACTCCTGGCAAGGCCTTACTGGTTTCAATGGAGATAATTTTAGTGGCGGGAGAAATAGACCCATCTTCAAGGACACCCAGAGTACCGACGAACCCTATTTCTTCAGCACGTGTAAAAATACCTAAAACTCCCTTTTTGAGGCCCCTTTGTTTGATTTCATTCAGGGCAGCAATCATCACCGCGCAGCCCACCAAATCGTCGGCACCTTTGGTGTAGATCAATTCCCCCCGGCGGCGAAACGGAACAAGATCCCATGTGCCAAAATCTCCTGCGTTCACACTTCCTTCCACCCGAAGCGTCATCTTGTCCACTCGCCCCTGACTGTTTTGTGAAAATTTTTTCACCTTACCCTTCGCACTGACCACACCCGAAGACTGCCGGTAAATCACCACCTTGGCACCCGTGAAGTATTTTGGATCCACACCACCGAACCATTGGGCTTCCGCCTGGGAACCCTTGGCCTCGATAATCTCAAATCCCGGATGGTCCATGTGGGCCACCCAAGCCACCTGACTTTCACCGTCCCCCCAACGAACCAAAATATTCCCATAACGATCCAGCTGGGGGGAGAGGCCCAAACTTTTTAACTCCTCAAGAATAAATGAGCTCACAAAGCCTTCATGGAAAGAAGCGGTGGGAAGAGGAAGGAGTCTTTCCAAAAGACGGATCAATGTCATGCGTACCGACATAAGGTTTCTTATCCCGTGGGGTTACGGACTGCTCGCTACTCGTTCTTCTTCTTCTCCTGAAGCTCCCTCTTCCAACCCAAGGTCCTGGCCTTGGCCGCAACCTCCTCTGCCTCGGCTATCATTCCCTTACGCTGATAAAAAATCGAAAGGCTGGTATGGGCTAGTTCATCTTCCGGACTGACCTGGATGAGCTTCTTGCCAACTTCGATAGCCTCGTCTAGCCTGTCCAAGTTGGCATAGGCCATGGCCAGAGCATGTAATGCCTCGTCATAATTCGGATCCAGCTGTAAGGCCTTTTGATAGGAGTCCAAGGCCTCTTCCATTTTGTTCTCGGCCAAGAGGTCCATACCCTGGTTAAACAAATCTTCCTTGGTCATTTTCGGTCCTCCTCAGGCAACCGTGGGGCAACCGCTTTTCTAGCTGATGCAGTCTAGCCCACACTCTAAAGGTCGGCAACTCCTCGATAAGCTACGGATTGAATTTTCACCTGCGGCTTGACACAAATGAAATAGGGTCCATTAATTTAACCGTAGCTAGGAAGCTACGAACACTAAATCGATGCGCAAATTTTTTTCTGCTGGCTCGACTTGAGACTTCTGGTTTTTGTTGGTCTCCCTTTTGTCGTGACCAGGGGTAATGACACTATTGTCTTTTCCTTGACAGACACACCTAAGAGGCCTGTAATATAGACGTGGTCATAGGCGGCTATGAAGTTCATCCCTAGCGAATTATCATACTTTTTTAACGAGCCAGGCACACGCCAAAATACCTGGGCGCTGATCAAGTACCTCATCTTTTTATTCTGTGTCATTGCGGTCTATTCAGTAGTTTTCCACTTGATCATGCTGCACGCCGAAGGGCAGACGCACTCCTGGATCACAGGAGTCTATTGGACCCTAACGGTGATGACTACCCTTGGATTCGGAGACATTACCTTCCATAGCGACATGGGACGGGCGTTCAGTATCCTAGTGCTACTTTCGGGCATTGTGCTCCTCTTGATTGTGCTTCCCTTTACGTTCATCCGTTTTTTCTATGCACCCTGGCTCGAGGCGCGGGTACGGCAGCAGGCGCCGCGCAAAGCCCGGGAGGATGAAAAAGGACACGTGGTGATCTGCAGCTTCGACACCATCGCGCCCGGACTCATTGACAGACTCCAGCTCCACGACATCCCATATTACGTTATCGAACCCGACCCTACAGAAGCCGCTGGCAAGCACAGAGACGGCATCTCGGTAATCACTGGAGAGGTGGACAGCCAGGCAACCTACCGGGCACTGAAAACATCGCAAGCTCGGCTGGTATTTGCCAATTGCGCGGATACGATCAATACGAACATTACTCTAACGGTCCGGGAGGTGGCACCCGATGTGCCCATCATCGCCGTTATTGAGGCTGAAGACTCCAGCGATATCCTGGAACTTAGCGGTTGCACGCATGTACTGCCCCTAAAGCAACGATTGGGGGAGCGCTTGGCCAATCGGGTCAATACCGGGCATGCTCAATCCCATGTCATTGGTAGCTTTAGAGACTTGAAGATCGCCGAGTTTCCAGTCCACAACACTCCGCTGGCGGGCCACACCATTCGGGAAACACAGATAAGAGAGGCCACAGGAGTCAACATCGTTGCCGTCTGGGAACGTGGGCGACTCAATCCCGCTTACCCCGACACTTATCTTTCAAACTACAGTGTCCCGGTGGTGGTGGGCACCGAGAACCAAATCCTCGAGTTAGACGCGCTACTTGTCATCTACGACACAAACTACAACCCGGTGTTGGTCATCGGCGGAGGTAAGGTGGGCCGGGCAACGGCACGTGAAATCAAAAGGAAAGGCATCCCAGTCTACGTAGTGGAACGCAACGAGTCACTTCGGGAGCAAATCGGTGATATTCCGGACCGCCTGTTTATCGGCGATGCAGCAGATCGAGAAGTCCTTATGGGAGCCGGCTTGAGGGAAGCCCCGTCGGTGATCCTTACAACCAATGACGATGCCATGAATATCTACCTCGCCGTTTATCTGCGCCGCCTCAACCCGGATCTTCGCATCGTCAGTCGGATCACCCATGAGCGAAACATCGAAGCCATTCACCGTGCGGGGGCAGACTTTGTTATCAGCTACGCCTCCCTGGGAGCCGAATACGTCCTTTCTCTTGTGCAAGGCCACGAATTAGTAATGCTTGGTGAAGGGGTGGAGCTTTTTGCCGTTCCCCTCCCCCCCGCTCTGTATGGCCAAACACTGGCAGAAAGTGAGATCGCCTCCCGGACAGGTCTCAACGTCATCGGGATCCAACAAAACGGGAGCGTAGTGACTAACCCGCCCCCTGCGACGACCCTCCTGAACGGGAGTGAACTGCTGATGCTGGGTAGCACCCGGCAGCGGCAGGCCTTCACCGCGGTGTTTAGTTAACACCATCTTTTGTCAGCGACTAGCAAAGCGCAAGTCAGTACTGACTAGCGAGTGCTGAGAATCGAGTGCGGAGGGGGTTGGGTATAGTGTGTAGGTTGGAATGCGTCAAGCGAAGCGAACTGTAATCAATCAGCCTTCAACTCTGAAATCCTTTGCTGCTAGCTGCTTACTGTCTTTCTATATTCTGTAGTCCGTAGTCCTGTAGTCGGTAGTCAGTGTGCCCGAATCCGCAAGAACGCCATGCGCTTAGCGCATTGCACGGTTCCTCAGAACTCAGTACTTTTTACTGATTTGATATTCGTGTGCCACGTCTAGGCGGCTTGGCCCACCAGTCCCCGGTAGTGGACGCCCTTGGATACGGGTGCCAGGCCTTTGATTATGGTCTGCCAGTGCTCCCCGCCGTCTCCGCTCCAGAGAACGCTCCCACCCGTGGTACCAGCAAACACCTGTACCTTGTCGCCCGCTTCCTCGAGACACATGGCTTCGATGCTGTGGGGCATACGATCCTTCAGACCGCTTCCCATGATCTCCCAGGTTGCACCCCCGTCCCGGCTTCTAGAGATCCTCGTCTGTGCTGTCTCCTCCCGCCAGGTGGGAGGACTCTTCCTCCCAGCGGAAATTATCATGTATTTTGGATCACTGGGTTTGAAGACAAGCTGGTCCGGATAGCCCCCGTACTCGCTGCCCCGGGTAAATGTATTTTCCCAGCTTGATCCACCGTCCTGGCTCCGCCACAACCCCATTCCACCGGTAACGTAGAGCTGCTTAGAGTTGCTCGGACTTACAATACATCGATGAACATCCTCGTAAATTCCCGTTAACTCATTCCAGGTCACTCCATCATCGGTGCTCTTTAGCAGCGCACCCACTTCGATACTGCCGTAAATGGTGTGGGGATTACCAGGCTCGAAATTGATGTGCTTGAGATGGGCGATGTGGGGCGGTCCGGGAAATTTCCAATTTCCATGACTCGGCACGTTCTTTAGACCTGGACGTTCCGTCCAGGTCTTACCGAGATCGTCACTTACGAAGAGACACGCTGGCTCCGTACCAGCCAATAGACGCGCCTTGTCTTTAAGCTTGGCCTTGGAAAGGCAATAGACGTCCTTCTCCGTTAGCCCATGGTCCCGCGACTCCCAGCTTTTGCCTCCGTCGATGCTAGCCATGATGCCACTGTGACGGATGCCTGCAAACCATGTCCCACTTTCCTCTTCGAAAATGAGTGCATGGATATGTTTACCTTGGAGGGCCTGGTATGCAACACGCCAACCAGCGTCACTGCGCTCTATCATTGCCACACCATCGAGGGTGCCTACCAGGACCTGGTTGCTGCTTGAAGGCGAAGAGTAAACGGTCTCTCCGCCTCCGTGTGATAAAGAAAGGGCCATCTGCTGCCCCCTTTCGGTTAGTCAACTCTAGGGCATTGACCACCTCATCTTGCGGGACACTAAAGTGTAGTTCTCTGGCTAAACTGCCTGGACTTGCTCCGCCAGCGGCCGGTAGTGGCCTCCCTTGGAAAGGGGAGCAAGGTCCTTGATGATGGTTTCCCAATGCTCGCCGCCATCTTTACTCCAAAGGACTGTACCTCCCGTGGTACCGGCAAAAATTTGTACCTGGCCACCCGACTCTTCGAGACACATGGCCTCCACGCTATGATGCATTTTGTCCTGCAGACCACCACTCAAAATCTCCCAAGTGGCGCCTCCATCCCGGCTCCTTGAAATCCTTGAATTCGCCCGGTGCTCAGTGCGCCAGGCCCCGGGGCTCTTCTCGCCGGCAGAGACCAGCATATAATTGGGATCGCTGGGCTTGAAGACCAGTTGGTCCGGATAGCCACCGTAGGGGCTGCCGGGACTGAAGGTGTTTTCCCATGTGGTGCCATCGTCTTTGCTCCGCCACAGCCCCATGCCACCGGTGACATAGAGTTGCTTCGGGTTATTAGGATTGATGATGCAACGATGCACGTCCTCATACACACCCGGGATTGACTGCCAGGTTTCCCCGTCATCGGTGCTCTTCAACAATGCGCCCACTTCGATACTTCCGTATATGGTGTGGGGATTGCCTGGCTGGAAATTGATGTGCTTGAGGTGTGGAACGTGAGGTGGAGCGGGGAAGCTCCATTTCTCATTACCCGGGACAGCCTTCAGTTTGGGCCGTTCCGTCCAGCTCTTGCCCATATCGTCACTAACAAATAGGCACGCTGGCTCGGTGCCGGCGAAGAGCCTAACCTTACCATTGATACTGGCCTTGGAAAGGCTATAGACGTCATTTTCGGTCACCCCGTTGTCGCGCTGCTCCCAGCTCTTGCCGCCATCGGAGCTTGCGAAGATACCGCCTTTGTTCACGCCGGCAAACCACTGTCCGCTTTCCTCTTCAAAGAGGAGTGCGTGAATATGTTTGCCCTTGAGTGCCCGGTTTGTGATGCGCCAACCAGGGTCATCACGCTCGATGGTGATCACGCCATCGAGGGTACCCACCAAAACATCATTAGTGAGAGATCCTGAGGCATAAATGGTTTCTCCGCCACCGTGGGATAGTGAAATAGCCATACAATGACTCCTTTCGGGGCGCCGTTCAGAGGGGCGACCCATTGCGGTAATAACTGTAACCCTAGAATCCTAACAACACATTATACCTCGTATCCGATGAGTAGCTATCATGTCAAGCTTATCCTAGGCTCTTTTTTGGGTAGGTGGTGTATTTATACTATTTTGCTGAGATACCTATCAGCCAAGACTGCAGATTCTAGCCGGTAATTTCAACGCTTTGGTGCCATGATGCAGGAGAGTAAAGTTTCAACAGAGGCCTCGGTATCCGTAAAATCAGGCAAGGTCGCGTCAGGTTCGAATAGTGTTAATTCCTCTACCGGGTACCGGCCGGTACCTACAAGGAGACACTTCATGTGATTTTGCCTTGCCGCAGCGAGATCCTTCGGGGTATCTCCAACAATGACACAATGCTGAGGGTCCAGGGAGATCCCAAGGGCTCGCTCCCATCTGTCCTTAGCAATTCTCGGCAGGTCGCCGCGGTGCCGGGAGTCGCTTCCATAGGCCCCAAGGCTCAAAAAGGAGGTTAAACCCACGGTATCAAGCTTCAATTTGCTCGTCACTTCGAGGTTGCCGGTAACGACGCCTTGATGAACTCCTTCCCTTTGGTCCAATTCCTGCAGGAGTTGTAAAACTCCCGGAAGCCACATGAGCTTGGTTATCCCCTGTTGTATGTTCTGGGTATAGCTTTGGTGCAGGTTTTCGGCAAAGTTTCCCCAGTGCTCCTCTGTGATATCAACGTTTACATTGGCTGCGGAAAATATGTCTTCCAGGATCACAGGATCGGTGTTTCCGTCCGGTATCACGGTGCGGATATCTCCAAGGATTCCAAAAGTTTTTTCGATGGCCTGATTGAAGGGAATATATCCGTTGTGGGAACGAATTAAAGTGCCATCGACATCAAATAGAACGAGCCGTGCCATCCTTTAATTACCTCGTATTAAGATTTTTGGCACAGATGGAAACACCTGGCAAACACACCACCCCTCCATTATCCACCCAATCAGACACCATTGCATTGTGAACCAGATGTACATATGCCGCCGAAGGAGCCAGAGTGGAGAATATGGGCTCAGGTGCCTGCCCTCAGCGGAAGCCCAAGGGAAAGCTATCAGCTCTCAGCTATCAACCATCAGCTCCGAACCCATACCTGCTCGGTGCTAATTGATTTCGTCTCGTTACTCCGTCGTCATTAATCCGTCTTCTTATTACGCTTTGCGCTAGGCCCTTTGCGCTTAGCGGTTTTGGCTCAGTGCTCAGCACTCGTTACTCACTTCGTGCGGACCCCCTACGCTCAAAACCGGTAATGCGACGAAGGGGAGTGAGACGGAAGGCCGTGGGCATCGAACGTTCAGCTTCATATGAATCACGGTAGGTGGGCTGAAGGTGCTCCCCGAGGAGCATGAAACCCTTTCCGCGTGTTGAGCGCAAAATCAACGGAGCAAGGGAATCAGAAACTGAATTCCAAATTGTTTAGGACACAAAAGCCCCGAAAGAGTTGACAAAATCCACCGTCTGAGCTAGGAACGGTATTAGTTTTGTTGGCTTTTGCGCAACTGGCGTCTAAGTGGAAGAAACCACGGAGGAGCGCTAAGCTTCAAGATAGCCGAACGCCTGGGTCTCTTATATAAAGAGGTTCAGGCTTTTTTATTGGTGCCACATGATTAAACAGTACCTGTTCACACCCGGTCCTACCCCCATACCCGATGAAGTGGTTGCGGCAATGTCTCAACCCATCATTCATCACCGGACTCCAAAGTTCAGTAAAATTTTTACCGAAGTGCGCCAGGGACTGAAGGATGTCTTTGGTACAAAAAATGACGTTCTCATGCTTGCCTCCTCTGGGACTGGGGCCATGGAGGCCGCAGTTACAAATCTCTTTTCGCCCGGTGAAAAAGTCTTGGTGGTGAACGGCGGTAAATTCGGTGAGCGGTGGCTTCGAATCTGCGAATCATTCGGTGTGGATCCGATTGAAATCAAGGTAGAATGGGGCAAGGCCGTCAAGCCAGAGGTCATTAAGAAACACCTGCAGGTCTACCCTGATATCCAGGCAATCCTGATCCAGGCCAGTGAAACTTCCACCACCGCGCTGCATCCCATACGCGAGATCTCGCAGACCACCCGCAACGGACCGCTGCTCATAGTGGACGGAATTACGGCCGTGGGTGTTGTACCTCTCCCACAAGACGAATTGGGAATCGATGTGTTGCTAACGGGATCGCAAAAGGCCCTGATGCTTCCACCCGGGCTCGGCTTCATCTCCTTAAGCAACAGAGCATGGAAAAGAATAGACACAGCAAAGTGCTCAAGATATTACTATGATCTGAAGCTCGAGAAAAAAAGCCAGGACAAAGGGGAAACCGCTTTCACGCCGGCCATTTCCCTCATTCTTGGGCTCGGTGCAGCGCTCAAATTGATCCAGGAGGAAGGATTGGAGCGGGTTTATGTGCGCCACGAACGGTTGGCGCGGGCCACCCGTGCAGCGGCAATCGCCATGGGGCTTGAGCTCCTTGCCCCTGAGAACCCGAGTCCAGCGGCCACTGGGATTTTTGTCCCGAACGGCATAGACGGAAACAAATTTGTGGACTACCTCCTTGGTCCCATGGGAATCGCCTTCGCCGGAGGGCAGGATCACCTGGTGGGGAAGATCATCCGGATCGCCCACGTGGGATACATGGGAGCGTTCGACGTATTGGTGGCCATCGGTGCACTGGAGATGGCACTTAGAAAGTTTGGTTTCGTGGTCAAGCTCGGCCAGGGAGTTGGTGCGGCGGAAGAGATCCTCATGGAAGCCCTGGAAGACAAACCGGTCAGAGGAAAGAAATGAAAGTCCTGGTAACCGATCTCCTCCCAGACGAGGGAATCGAAGCATTTAAACGGGTACCCGGATTTGAAGTGGATCTACGACCTGGGATTAAACCGGCAGAGCTCAAATCCATCATCAAAGACTACGATGGACTGGTCATTCGTAGTGGCACCAAGGTTACCGCGGATATTGTAGCAGCGGCAAGCAAGCTCAAGGTCATCGGTAGGGCCGGTGTTGGCGTAGAGAACATCGACATCGATGCCGCCAGCAAGAAGGGCATCGTGGTCATGAACACACCCGGTGGAAACAACGTGACCACTGCGGAACATGCCATATCTCTCATGATGTCCCTTGCCCGTCATATCCCTCAGGCCGTTAGCTCCGTCAAGGAGGGGAAATGGACCAGACAGAAGTTTACCGGGGTAGAACTCTGCAACAAGTCGTTAGGGATCATCGGCCTTGGAAATGTTGGGCGTATCGTTGCTGAGCGAGCACAAGGGCTCAAGATGAAGGTGCTCGGTCACGACCCTTTTCTCACTGCAGAAGGTGCCGCCCGTTTGGGTGTGTCTTTGGTCAGCCTGGATGAGATCTACGAGAAATCCGATTTCATCACTGTTCACACGCCGTTGACCAACGATACAAGAGGGCTAATAAACCGGACTGCTTTCGCCAAAATGAAAAAGGGAGTGCGAATTATCAACTGCGCCCGTGGTGGGATTGTGGATGAAGAGGACTTGGCCCAAAGCCTCCGGGACGGAAAAGTGGCCGGGGCCGCCCTGGATGTATTCGTAGAGGAACCTCCACCGCCAAACCACCCACTTCTAAAGATGGACCAGGTCATTGCGACTCCCCATTTGGGGGCTTCCACAGATGAAGCACAGCTCAACGTGGCCATAGCAGTTGCCGAGCAGGTGGTGGACTTCTTGAGCGGTGAAATTATCCGCTTTGCAGTGAACGTTCCCTCCGTGAGCCCCGAGCTTCTCAACACGCTTCGGCCTTATCTCCTTTTGGGAGAAAAGCTGGGAAGCTTCCAAGTGCAGATGTTGGCCAAGGTCCCCGAGGAGGTCCAGGTGGTATACGGCGGCGAGGTGGCCCAATACGACGTGGCCCCGCTGACCCTAGCCGTCTTGAAGGGGATTCTGACGCCAGTAATGGAAACCAGTATTAATTACGTCAACGCTCCCCTTGTGGCCCGCGATCGGGGGATCAGGATCGTAGAGTCAAAGAGCAGCCGTGCCAGTGATTTTGCCAGCTCCATAATAGTAAGGGTCAAGACCCGAGACAAAGAGGCGGAGGTGGAAGGTGCGATCTTTGGTAACAACAACCCGCGGATCGTTAGGATCAACAACTTCTATCTTGAGGCAGTCCCCGAGGGCAACGTCCTGATCCTTAACAACAAAGACGTGCCCGGTGTAGTTGGTACTCTGGGAAACTTCCTGGGAGAAAAGGGAATTAATATTGCCGGGCTGGAGTTGGGCAGAGAAAAGGTTGGCGGCATGGCTATTTCCCTCATTCATGTGGACAATCCCATTCCTAAAGAGGTCCTTTCGGCCTTACGTCGCCTTCCCAATATTGTATCCGCCGTACTGGTGAAACTTTAGACCCAATCCAGAGAAAGTTTTTTGCAATGGGTAACGTGGCCGTCATCGGCGCTCAATGGGGAGACGAGGGAAAAGGCAAGATCGTCGATCTCTTTGCCGAACATGCTGACGTGGTGGTGCGCTTCCAGGGTGGTAACAATGCTGGCCATACCCTGGTAGTCAACGGTGAAAAGACGATTTTGCACCTTATTCCCTCAGGGGCACTTCACGCCAATAAGGTATGCGTGATCGGGAATGGGGTCGTGGTGGACCCCGAGGTTCTTTTGGAGGAGATCCAGAACCTCAAGAAGAGGGGTTATCTCTTAGACGATTCTTTGTTCCGAATTAGCGAAGAGGCCCACCTGATCATGCCCTACCACAAAGCCATCGACCAGGCCAGGGAGCGGCTCAGGGGAAAGGGAAAGATAGGCACCACCGGGCGTGGGATCGGACCGGCCTATGAAGACAAGGTGGCCCGCATCGGAATCCGTTTCGTTGACCTCCTGGAGCAAGAAACTTTTCGTGACAAACTCAAGAGTAATCTCAAGGAAAAAAACATATATCTCAAGGCGATCCTGAAGGAAAAGACCCTCGACTTCAGTGAGATCTACGAAACTTACTGTAGTTATCGAGAACAACTTCAGGCGTATGTTACCAATACGGGGATTTACCTCGAAGGCGCCATCAAAGGAAGTAAACGGGTCCTCTTTGAGGGGGCCCAGGGAACCCTACTCGATGTCGACCATGGAACATATCCCTATGTAACGTCTTCCAATACAGTCATCGGAGCGGCCAGCACAGGGGTTGGGGTGGGGCCACAATACATCCACCAGATTGTAGGTATTACGAAGGCCTACACCACTCGTGTTGGGAGCGGTCCGTTCCCCACGGAGCTGAAGGGACCTGAGGGGGACAAACTTATGCTGGAGGGGAACGAGTACGGGGCCACTACTGGAAGGCCCCGCCGTTGCGGATGGCTGGATGCGGTGGGGGTGCGCCACAGTGTGCGCGTTAATGGGATGACGGGTTTAGCACTGACCAAACTCGATGTACTCACCGGATTTAAAAAAATCAAAATATGTACGGCCTACCGCAGTGACGGCGACCTCTACCACGAATTTCCTGCGAGCCTGAGGGTCATGGAAAAGGCACAACCCGTGTTGGAGGAATTGGATGGCTGGAATGAACCTCTCTCTGAGGCCAGAAAATTTTCCGACCTACCCCTTAACGCACAAAAATATATGCGACGGCTTGAAGAGATCCTAGGTGTTGAAATGATTCTTGCCTCTGTGGGCCCAGGTCGTGAACAGACCATGCTATTTAAAGACCCCTTCTCTTCTCCGCATTGAACCATAGACACATAGCAGGTTGTTGAAACAAGCTGCTTGCAGGCTGGTCAAAAAGATCTCACAGGCGAGGCGCGCGAAAAATCGACGAGGGTCGGCGTACTTAGGCGGTACTTTGGAGCGACTCTGCTTAGTGCAGAAAAAATTCCCCGGCCGATCAAGCGTCACTTTCATAAACGCTTGCTTAAGCAGTCTGTTGGCCTATGAGTCTTTTTCAGCAGCCTGTTAGGGATCACTTCTTTTTTCGCTTCCGAGGCTTCTTATTTCTTCTGGGATCGGCCTGCCCGCTGATATTGCCTTCTTGAACCAGGATACCCTGTACGGTTCCAACGGAACGATTTTTTTTGATTCGATGTCCGCGCCGTTTCAAGGAAGCACGGGCTTCTTGAGGTATATCTCTCTCAACTCTCAGCTCATTGGGTTTCCACTGGTGATGGATTCGGGGAGCTGATACCGCTTCTTTAATGGGCATGCCGAAATCCAACACGTTGAGAATGGTCTGTACTGTAGCGCTAATGATTCTTGGTCCCCCCGATGCGCCCACAATTAGAATCGGGCGGTCACCTTCGAGAACGATGGTTGGAGTCATGCTGCTCAAGGGGGTCTTTTTGGGCGCAACGGAATTGGCGTGCCCGCCGATCAAACCGTAGGTATTCGGTACCCCCGGCTTGATGGAGAAGTCATCCATCTCATTATTAAGAATGACACCTATCTCCCTCACCATAACTTTCGAACCAAAGGTGGTGTTGATGGTTAAGCTGCATGAAACTGCATTTCCGTTAGCATCTAACACTCCGAAATGAGTCGTTCCGCCATCCTTGGGACCAAAGGAGGCAAGACCATAATATTCGGGGGGCTGGGTCTTCACGGCGGATATTCTTGAGCGGACCCAGGCGGCGTATTCCTTTGACAAGAGTTTTCGGGTGGGAATCTCAACAAAATCCGGATCCCCCAGGTATTGCGCACGGTCAGCAAAGGCAAACTTCGAGGCCTCTGTCAGCAAATGAAGATAGGTGGCAGAGTTGTGGCGGAATTCATTGAGTCTGTAACCTTCCAGGACATTCAAAATCTGAAGGAGGGCAATCCCTCCCGAACTCGGAGGAGGCATGGTAACCACCAGCCGATTACGATAGTTTCCCAGTATGGGTCCCCTCCAAACCGGCTTATACCCCTTGAGATCTTCAAGGGTTAAAATTCCCCCCGACTTTTTGAGGTGGTTAGTAATAGCAGCAGCAATCCACCCTTCGTAAAACACCTTTGGTCCTTCACGAGAGATGGCCTTTAAAGTCTCACCTAACTCCGGCTGGCGTACCATCTCTCCTTTCTTAAAAGGTGTCCCATCAGCCTTGAGAAAGATTCGGGCGAAATTTGGATCCTTTCGAATGGTGGAAAGCTGTCGATTCACTGCGCGGAGAAGTTTTGACTCGATGGGGAACCCTTTCTGGGCATAGTCAATAGCCGGAGACATGACCGTCGCCAGCGGTAGGCTGCCAAATCGTTTGAGTACCTCTACAAGGCCGGCAACTTCTCCAGGCACTGCGACGGCAAGTGGACCCTTGCGGCTGAGCTTCGGCATGGCGCGACCGTTTTTCACATAAATATCCTTATCGGCCGCTGCCGGTGCCCTCTCACGAAAATCTATGGCATGGGCTTTCCTTTCCTTGGCTTGATAAATGACCATGAAGCCACCTCCACCCAATCCCGAGGCGGCAGGACTCACCACTCCAAGGGCAAAGGCCGTAGCCACAGCAGCATCCACCGCGTTACCTCCTTGCTCCAGAATCTTCATCCCAGCCTGCGACGCCAGTAGATTATCCGCGACGACGATCCCCTTCGACCCTTGCTGAGCAAATAAAGTGTTTGCCAGTGCAAGATGGAAGTATAAAATAAAAAGAAGAGCTAAAATGCCTTGGGACTTATGTTTTAAAGGCATGGAGGGAGACTCACCTTCCCCTCGAGTAGATTTCTTTGCGGGAATCTTACTAAGTATGAAGTCATCGCGGGCGTACACCCATGGTTTCTATAATTTATTCGGTGAAATCCGCCGAAGCAGCCTCCGAAATTCCAAGAGCGACGGAGGGTCCATCATGAGCACATAGCCCGTGGTCTTGGGCGAATGCATATAAAATATCGTTTCTTGTTTAAATCTTTATCCATAGATTTGCAACCACCGATGGCTTGGACATAATCGCAGGCAGAATTGTAAGGTATCTCTGCAAAAAGACTCAGAAAGGAGTTTCAAAAGCATGTATGGTAAGGTATAAATTCTCCGGCTTGATTCTGGCCTTAACGATGGTGCTCTTAAGCTTCAATCTAGTAAACGCGGGTTTTGAGGAAGAGACGGAGCGGAAAGCAACTCAGGAAAAGGTAACGTATGAAATTGAAAAGCCATTACTTGCAGCTCTCCTCACCGCATTCAACATCCCCTTTCGTGGACTCCTCTGCATTTCAGACGTCGGGATGGGAGCCATCACTATGGGGGCAAGCGCGGGACGAAGATACTCTCAGGCTGCGGAGTTCATCGAGCAAGGTTGCAAAGGCCCCTGGATTCTCACACCCCGTACTGTTATGGAAGAACAACAAAAAGTAGAAAAACTTAAGGGGGCTGCTTTCACCGATTATGATCAATGGTTAGTCCCGCCAAATCCACGTTTTTCAAAATACTGCTGATGGTAATCTTCCGCTGGGTAAAATTCGGCAGCAGGCGCAACCTCCGTCACAATAGGATTTTTATAACGGCCACTCTTACCAAGCTTCTCCTTTGAAATCTCCGCCTGAACTTTCTGTTCGTGGTCGTGATAAAAAATAACAGACCTGTACTGCTCCCCAACGTCCGGACCCTGTCGGTTCATGGTAGTTGGATCATGAATATCCCAAAAAAGCGCTAACAGATCATCGTAGGAAACCATGGCGGGGTCATATTCCACCTGAATCACTTCCGCATGTCCAGTTTTACCGGAGCATACATGCTCATAAGTAGGGTTTTGGAGAGACCCCCCGGAATAACCTACAGTGGTGTTGATAACTCCATTGACCTTACGGAACTCGGACTCAACCCCCCAAAAACAGCCAGCTCCGAATGTAGCCTTTTGATCTATCATTTCTACTCCTTCTTGGCTTTTCACTTACTCAAGCAGGTATTGTCCTCCGCAATTTTTACACTCTTTACCCTGGACTTCAACTCAATAGATATTTTCATGGAACAGGTCTTTTCCAAATAACTCTTGAACCTAACGTTCCACGAGGGGATTGAAGGTAGTCGACAAATTTCAAAGTGACCAGAATGAAGAAACTGCGGTCATCACATTCCAATAGTCGGACAATGCTAAAGAAACGTCTCGCCCCTCAAATTGCTGCCTAACTCCACGGCACCTTGCCCATCTTACGGAAAATTAGTAGGTTTAGTTGCTATCGGAGGAGTTCACTTGGAGCGAAAGTATCTTTTAAAGAGAATTGGCGAACCACCCCGCAGCCCCTCTGGCATCGATTACCGGAAGGAACTCAACGAAGGACAACATGCCGCAGTGACCACCATGGACGGGCCACTCCTGGTGATAGCGGGGGCAGGTACAGGCAAGACCCGGACTCTCGTATACCGCGTGGCACATCTGGTGGACCTCGGAGTCGACCCCCAATCCATCTTGCTGCTGACCTTTACCCGTCGAGCTGCTGAAGAGATGCTCAGGAGGGCCAGCCTTCTCATGGACAACCGTTGCGAGAAAGTGGCCGGTGGAACCTTTCACTCCTTTGCCAATATGGTCTTGCGTCAATTCGGACGGAAACTCGGCCTTGCGAGTGCCTTTACCATCATGGATCGAAGGGACAGCGAGGATGTCATACAACACCTGCGCACAGAAATGGGGCTCAATACCAAAGAGAAAAGATTTCCCCGCAAGCAAACAGTGGCGGAGATTCACAGCATGGCCCTTAACAAGCAGTTGCCCATCTCGGATCTAATCGAGAAGGACTACCCCCACCTCTTTGAGTCCCTCGATGACCTCCTCACCATATGTCAACGTTACACAGACTATAAGCGGGGTAGAATCCTACTGGATTATGATGACCTTTTGATTCAGCTCAGAGATCTCCTTTCGGACCACGAAGAGGTGCGTTGCCATCTGTCCGATCGTTACCGCTATATACTGGTGGACGAATACCAGGACACCAATCGCCTTCAGTCCCAGATCATCCGCCTTTTGGCTGCTACCCACAATAACGTCATGGTGGTGGGAGACGACGCCCAGAGCATCTACTCTTTCCGGGGTGCCAATTTTCGTAATATTATGGACTTCCCCACGGAATTTCCTGGCACCAATCTCATATACCTGGAGGAGAACTATCGCAGCACTCAACCTATCTTGAGCTTTACCAACGAGATTATACGTCGCGCGAAGGAAAGGTACGACAAGAACCTGTTTACTCACAAGGGAAAGGGAGACCTTCCATTGTTGATCCGAGCAGAAAATGAGCAGATGCAGTCCCGCTTCGTATGCCAGAAAGTACTGGAACTGAGAGAAGAAGGGGTCCCCCTTTGGGATATGGCAGTGTTGTTTCGTTCCAGCTTCCACTCCTTTGACCTGGAGATCGAATTGAACCGGCACAATATACCCTTCGTCAAGCGCGGAGGTTTTCAATTTATGGAGAGCGCTCACATCAAGGATCTCCTCGCCCATCTCCGGATCACCTATAATCCACATGACACCGTTTCGTGGGGCCGTGCACTATTGCTGCTAGAAGGCGTCGGACCACAGTTGTGCCAGAAGGTGATACAATGGGTATCAGAGGGCGGACTTCCCTGGGAGAGACTCCGTTCTTTTAGTGCAAAAGGAAAGGTGGCAGTGGGTTTAAAGACATTGGCCCAAGTTCTGGAGGCTTGCGAGGAATGGACTCGTCCGCCTCAGCAGGCCCAATACCTGACCCAGTACTATTTGCCCATCCTCAAGCGGAAATACCCCGATGATCACCCCAAACGGTCCAGAGATATCGAGCATTTCTTAAATATGACCGAGCGGTACGTCAGCCTCGAACGGCTCCTCAGCGACATGGCCCTAGAACCTCCTTCAGATAGCGTAGGGGGTGTGCTGGCCGTGGATCCCGATGAAGGTCCTCTAGTGCTCTCCACCATCCATTCGGCTAAAGGATTGGAATGGAATTCCGTCTTCATTATTTGGGCTTTAGAGGGTCGATTCCCGTCTTTTTACAACGTTAATACGGAGGAGGAATTGGAGGAAGAAAGAAGGCTGCTCTACGTGGCAGCGACTAGGGCGAAGGAGAATCTTTACATTAGCTACCCCATCAAGGTCTATGACCGATCCATGTCCACGATTCTTTCCCGCCCGTCTCAATTTATCGAGGACATCCCCGAGGAGCTATTGGAACCGGTCTCCTTGGTTGAAGAAGGTGAGGAAGAAACATGGAAATTATAATCGTTCAAAGGCCAAGGATGTACATCCATGAAGAATCAATACCTACTATATTTTATCGTCTTTATTAGTGGGGCCGTTCTTATGGCCCTCGAAATCATCGGTAGCCGGATCCTTGCCCCGTTCTTCGGAAATTCTATTTTTGTCTGGGGGAGTTTGATCTCCGTGGTGCTGGCGGCGCTGAGCCTCGGCTATTACTGGGGCGGTTGGCTGTCCACCCGCAGCCCTTCTTTCGAGGGGCTTCTCATACTTTTGCTGATTCCCGGCGTGCTCATTTTCTGCCTCCCATTCATTTATCCCCAAGTTAATCATTGGATTGCCAATGTAAACTTCGGCAACAGAATGAATCCCCTCATAGCCAGCACGGTCTATTTCCTACCGCCCAGCATCTTTTTGGGTACCGTTTCTCCCTACGCCGTTCGTCTTAGCGCCACGGCCCTCACCACCGTTGGGAGTACCGCCGGCACTCTATACGCTCTGTCCACCGCGGGAAGTATCTTCGGGACTCTGTTCATCGCCTTTTATCTGATCCCCATTCTCGGAGTTACTGGGATCGTCCACTCTCTAGGACTGACCCTCCTGTGTCTGACCACACTCGCCGGTGCGGTTTTTTACCTGCACCGCTCCAGGAGGGCTGTTACTATTTTTTGGCTGGCTATGATATCAGGATTTATGGCTTCCACAGGCTTTGCTAGGGCAAAGGTCATCTTTGAGAAGGATACCTTCTATCACAGGATCCGCGTCGAACAGGACTCCGAGGCCCGATTCCTGTATTTTGACCGCACACTTCAGAGCGCCATGAATTTGAACGATCCCACCTCTTTGCGGTTGACTTACCCGCGTTTCACCTCCCTGGGACTCACGCTAATGCCTGATCCTCAGAAGGTACTGATCATCGGTCTGGGGGGCGGTTCCATTGCCAAAAAATATAACCATGAGTTCCCCGCCATGGAGCTTGATGTGGCAGAGATCGACCCGGAGGTCATCCATGTGGCAAAAACATATTTTCATTTCAAAGAAAGCAAGAACGTACGGGTCCACGCCCAGGACGGCCGCCTCTTTTTGATGCGCGCACCTCGGCTATTCGACATTATTCTGCTTGACGCCTACTATGCAGACGCTGTCCCGTTTCACCTCACCACACGGGAGTTCTTTCAGATTGCAGTCAGCAAGCTCACTTCAAAGGGAGCCGTAGTTATCAATATGATTGGTTCTGTGACTGGTCCTAGGAGTAAAATCGTTCGGTCCATGATCAAGACCATTAGGGGTATTTTCCCGCAACTTTACATCTTTCCAACCCTCGGTGCGGACGAAGATAGTCTGTGGAATTCGCAAAATGTCATCATCGTGGCCAGTAAAGATTCCACAAGAGTAAGCATCCAGGAGATCATTAAACGGGCCACATCACTGGGGCGTGGATTGTTCCCCGATTCCCTAAAGGATATCACCGATTCCTACTACGAAGGACCCATTCCCACTGATGATGTCCCTGAACTCACGGATGACTACGCACCCACGGATAGCCTTTTGCAAAATTACTAGCCACAAACCAATTGCACTGGCAACACTATTGCGCGTAGGGGTTGGTTTAATTCTTCTGTTGGGCTCATCTTGTGCCATGGGCCTAGCGCCGCAAGAGAAACCCCTACGAGTGGTTCGTGTGGAGGTTTTGGGTGATTCCGCCTTGCAGCAGGCCGATCGCAATTGGACAAAAACTGTGGAGGGATTAGTTCAGGCAACCTCGGATTACTTTGAAAGGGAATTCAGAATTAGCTTCATGGTGGCGAAAGTCTCCTCATGGCCAATGGTGGAAAGGAGTAAATCCACGCGGGTTTTGCTCGCACGGCTTAAAGTAAAGATTCCGCTAAAGGAGAGGAAGGAAAATTTTGACATGGTCATTGGCTTTACCGGGGAAAGCGTGGACCGAATCGGGAGCGGCCGGGCTCGCGTCGATCGTCTAGGAAACTGTCAGGAGGGATTAGCCAGTTACATGGTGAGCGCCGTGACCGATCCCTTTCGTTACCGGTCTCAATCCCCTGACATCGAATGGGACGTCCTGGCAGTGATCCATGAAATGGGGCATGTCTTTGGTGCCGAACATAACGACGACCCTACATCCATTATGAACCGCGATTTCGCCTACAGGACAAAGTTCGATCAGCGTAGCCGCTCAGTGATCCTAAAAAACAGGTTGTGCCCGTTTGCGAAGCAGTAGGGGAAGAGACTGAGTGATTTTAGATTTGTGATTTTGGATTTTAGATTGCTTTGAATCTGATTCTCGAATCCTAACTCCGACAATCGAAAATCTAAATTCTAAAATCTAAAATGGATGAGGTATGTTAGACAATATTCGTATCGTCCTGGTCAGACCTAGAGGCGCCGGTAACATTGGCTCGGTGGCTCGGTCCATGAAGAACATGGGGCTCAAGGACCTGGCCATCGTGGGTAAGGGACGTACTCAAAGTTTCTGGGCCATGGCCATGGCCGTTCACGCGAAGAACCTGCTCAAGGAGGCTCAGAGGTTCGACACCTTGCGAGAAGCGGTGGCGGATTGCGGCCTGGTCATGGGCACCACCTGCCGGGGCGGGCTCTATCGAAACCACAGCCAACCTCTGAGGGAAGTCGCTTCAGAAATGGTCGCTGCCGCCGACCGCAACTCGCCACCAGTGGCCCTGGTCTTTGGACCGGAGGACCACGGTCTGGACAAACATGATCTTAGGTACTGCCAAGGGCTGATCACGATCCCCACCCACCCCGACTATCCATCCCTCAATGTGGCTCAGGCCGTCATGATTTGCGTTTACGAGTTGTACCTATCGTCCATGGAAAGAACCCCCCAACAGGTTCTGCACCGCGCCTCTGCTGAGAACGTCGAGCGGCTATTTGACAAGATGAGGAGCTCTCTGCTTAAAGTCGGCTTCTTGGACTCCCAAAATCCCGATCACATTCTTCTCGCCCTACGTCGTATCCTCGGCCGAGCCGGTCTAGAGGAAAAAGATGTCCGGATTCTCAATGGGCTCTTTCACCAAGTCGCATGGTACGCAGGAGGAGGATGGAAAGTGGCGGAAGAAAAAAAAAGGAATGGAATTAAGATACGTTAACCTAAGGAGGTATGGATCAATGGGTCTCAATGATATGGAGCTGAAAAAAACAGCGATTCTCTATTTCGATACGTTAAAAGGCTACTGGTACACCCCTGAGGGCGCCATCAAACCAGCCATAAAGCCAATGGTGGACAATTCTATACGCCTCATGAAAGCCGGACGGGAAGCTCATTTGCCGATTTTTTTTGCCAAGGGTAATCATCGACCGGATGGTGCGTCCTCCGCCACCATTGTCACCGATACTACCATGGGTCTCCAACCCTGGCCCGACGGTGTCATTACAAGAAACAAGCCGAACATCATGGCAGGACACAGTAGCTCCGAGATCCCAGCTGAGCTTGATCCCCGGCCCGAGGACTACTACATCCCTAAATACCGTTGGAGCGCCTTTTACCAGACTTGCCTGGACTTGTCGTTGAGGGCTCGCGGGATCGATACCATCATCATCTCCGGTGGCTCCACTGAAGTGGGCGTAGCGTCCACTGTCTATTCCGGTAGGGATGCAGATTACAACATGATCATCGTACGCGATGCGTGCACCACCTCCCACGACCATCGCGCCCTTGACGCTCTGATGGACCTGGTCTTCCCCCGCATGGCGCGCATTCGGACAACGGATCAAGTTCGACAGATGATCAGGGAAGCAAATTAAATAGTTAAGAGGGGCGCCGGCGACTTCGCCGCACCTTCTTTTCTTCATTCGAGGCAGGAGACCCGGACGCCCGCACTGCTTTGATATCCTCCCACTCCTCAAGAGTCCTGGGCCAATCTCCCTTGAGAAGCCGTGACAGGGCTCGGTCGGCTAAAAGTTTTCCACCGGACTGGCAGGGCGCGCAGTAGTTTGTCTCGTTTTCTGCATAAACAATCCGCTGTACTGGAGAACCACAAACAGGACAGGGCTTGCGATATCGGCCGTGCACAGCCATGCCGTCCCGGAATGCGGTAACTTTTTCAGGAAAGCCCTTGGCTGCTTGGATTCGAAGCCGGCCAGTCCACTCTTGCAGGGTACTACGCACAGCCCCGTAAAGGGCTTCGATCTCAAAATCTCCAAGTTGCTGGGTTAGCCGTACGGGTGAGAGTCGTGCCCGGTGGAGGATTTCGTCGGAATAGGCGTTCCCTATTCCGCTAAAGAGACGGGGATCCGTTAGCGCCCGCTTTAACGTATGGTTCTCCCGGGTAAGTGTGTTTCGAAAGGTTGCGAGGTCCGACTCAAGCACTTCCACTCCACCTGGATCTTGCTTTTGTAACGCCTCATGGCCCCCTACGAGATGAAGGGAGGCCCGTTTGCGTGTCCCAGCCTCGGTTAGAATTAGGGTCCCGGTCGGGAAGTCGAAGGCCGCGAGACCTAGTCGGCCAGGAACCTTCGCTCCAGCGCCCTTCCAGTGAAGGCGCCCTGCTATCATCAAATGAAATACAAGAAATAGATCGCCTTCGAGGTCAAAGACAATTCTCTTCCCCAGTCTGCGAAGGCCGAGGACTCTCTTTCCTTCCGCCTCATGAATGGGAGGATCCACCGAGCGCAGCAAAAAAGGACTCGCCAATCGAATCCGCTCCAGGGGCTGTGAGACAATTCGGGACTCGAGAGCTTCAATGTATACAACCACATCAGGGAGTTCAGGCATACCAACGCTGATAATTGCACTGCCTTACTAACAGCTCAAGGGCCGGGCCATAACTGCATAGCGCTTGGCGCAAAGCGTCCTTGCGGATTTGGGACCACTGATCGTCTGATATTATGAAACTGCTTGGGCGTCGGCGGCTTGCTTCCCCTCGATCTTCCCCCATCGGGAGCCTCTGGGTCGAATGATCGGGGTGGTGAGCAATGTCGAACCTCGTTCCACGGGACTCACGCAGCAACCCACCGGGCCTGCGCTCGCACGAACCTTCCGGATCTCAGATTAGCCGTGGTCGGACTCCGGCTTTCATGCGGCGCCGATCTCGGTGAGTTGCCCGCTGCTCCGTCCATGTTCCTCTCGGGGAGCACCTTCAGCCCACCTGCGGTGATTCACATGAAGCTGCATGTTCGATGCCCACGCCCTTCGTCCTCATTCCCCTCGTCGCACTGCGAGTGTGGGGCGCAGGGGACCTGCACCGAAGTAAGGGAGACGTCCGATACTGGAGGCTCACGCCAGAATGGCACTCCGGTTTTTCATGTCGGCGCCTCGAGGCAGAGGCCCATCGGCTCCCGCTGAGGGGCGGGCCCCCGAGCCCACTCTCTCCTCTGAAAGTGAGTATTCTGTCCGTGGACAGAATAGAGCTGTTGCATTTCGAATGAATCTTTTCTACAAGAGCGAAATATGAAAATTCTTCGACTTTATACAGGAAGCGATGGCGAGTCGCATTTCGAGGAGCTCGAGATGGACTTTAAGCCAAGAGGTAATGCTACGGAAACATCCCCGGTTCAAGATGCTACCGATATCGTGTTTCGCAGTGCCCCTCCCGGCCACGTGCAGGACTGGCACCCGGCGCCGCGCCGCCAATATGTGATCACCTTGTCTGGACAGGGTGAGATCGAAATCGGTGACGGGACAATTCGACAATTTGGGCCAGGCAATGTTATGTTAGCCGACGATTTAACTGGACGGGGTCACATCACACGCTCTGTGGGCTCCGAACCGCGGGTCTATGCCACCATCCCGCTGAAATCATAAATCCTAACCAAGCGTATTTGAAAGTTTTCCTGAATTCTACATTACAGAAGCAGGGAAAAGACGACTCGCGTCCTTCGAGAATCTCCCTTCGACGGGCTCAGGGTGGTGAGGGAACTCGAACCACAGGACCCCGAGGAGAATCGAGGGGCAAAGACGCAAAGCATGCCAAGTACAAACAAATTTCAAATTCAAAATCCGAAATTCGAAACAAATCTAAATGATCAAAACCAGAAAATCCCAAATTATTTCGTTTTGGATTTCGATTTTTGGATTTAAGGATTCCGTTTGTTTAGGATTTCGTGCTTCGGATTTAGGATTTTAGCTTGGGGGCGCCTTTGCGCGAATATTCTGTTGATGCCCGTTGTTATAGCCACTGAAAGGTTCTAGCGCATATGAAATACGTCAGGGTGTTTACGGGGAAGGACGGTCAGTCCCATTTCGAGGACCTAGATTTTGAGTTTGCCCCTCGGGGCGACGCCACAGTGACCACACCCCTCCAAGGCGCAACCGAAGTCTTTTTTCGCCGCGCCGCTCCCGGATACGTCAACGACTGGCACCAGGCTCCAAAACGTCAATATGTCATCACTCTTTCGGGCCAGTGGGAGGTTGAGGTGGGTGACGGATCGAAACGGAGCTTCAGTGCCGGAGACATCCTCCTTGCAGAGGATGTAACCGGACAAGGCCACAAGTCGAAAGTTCTGGGATCCCAACCGCGTATCTACGCTTTCGTTCCTTTGAAATAATTGATCAACCCCTTAACAACCCAATGCCCGGCATCAGGCTCTGCCCAATTTTCCCTTAGTGCGGGTCAACCACCTTTAGTTGAATTTGACCAGTGCCTATGTAAACCTATTTCTGACTCGTGCCGATGCAACCGAAGTAGATCGGACACAAAAATCAACCATTCACAATTTACCGGTAGCTAAACATGGAACAGGCCAAGAACCTCCTGCGCGATATTCCCTCTGTGGACCGCCTGCTAAAGCATCCCCGAAGCGAGCGTCTCCTGGAGCGTTACAATCGCGAATATGTCACTCGAAAATGCAGGGAGTGTGTGGATGAGATACGAAAGGCCCTGCGCCAAGGCAAACCGCTACCGCAAGAGGAATTGCTGGAAGAGTCTATCCTAAGTCGAATTGAAGTAAAGATTGCTTCGGAGAGCGAACCAAAACTCAAGCAGGTCATTAATGCCACAGGCACTGTACTGCACACAAATCTTGGACGTGCCGTTTTGCCCCAGGCGGCCATGGATGCCCTTAGCACAATCGGTCGCCATCCCGTGAATTTAGAATATGACCTCGTTAGGGGTAAACGCGGCAAGAGGGAGGAGCCCGTTGAAAACGCCCTCCTTGAGCTCACGGGTGCACAGGCCGCCACGGTTGTGAACAATAATGCCGCAGCGGTGCTGCTGGGCTTGAATACCCTCGCATTTGGCATGGAAGTGATCGTGTCCCGCGGAGAACTAATCGAGATCGGCGGCTCTTTCCGGATTCCAGAGATCATGGAAAAAAGCGGGGCTATTCTCAAGGAGGTGGGGAGCACCAATCGCACCCACCCCAGGGACTATGAGAAGGCCATCACCAAAAGGACTGCCTTATTACTCAAAGTGCACACGAGTAACTATCGGATCGTCGGATTCTCATCTGACGTGGATCTCCCTGACCTTGTGGCCATTGGAAAAAAAAACAAGATCCCTGTCATGGAGGACCTAGGCAGCGGAGCCTTCGTAGACCTGGCTCAATACGGGCTACCGAAAGAACCCTTAGTGGCAGAACGGATCGCCATGGGGGCAGATGTAGTGACCTTTAGCGGGGACAAAATACTGGGGGGGCCCCAGGCAGGGCTCATCGTAGGCAGGGAGCTTTGGATCAACCGAATGAACCAGAACCCCCTGAAGAGGGCGCTACGTTGCGGCAAGCTCACATTGGGTGTTTTGGAAGCCGTCCTGAGGCTCTACCAACAATCTCCCGATGTCACCCAATCGATCCCCACACTGAAAGCCTTCACACGCCGTCTGGAAGAGATCGAAGAGATGGGGAAACGTCTCCTGCCCCTCCTTCAAAAGACCCTCGGAGAAGGGTTTCTAGTGAGTCTAGAGGATTCCGGTTCTGAGATCGGAAGCGGTTCGCTCCCAACTGAAGAGATCCCAACCAAGGTCATCGCTATTCACAACAGAGGCATGGGGGCTCAAAAGATTGCTCAAATGTTCCGTGGGTCAGAACCACCGATACTGGGCCGGGTCAAGGACGGCCGATTTCTACTGGACTTGAGGACAATTTTCAATCCTGAAGACTTGATCCCTCGACCGAGGACTCACTCCTCCTGATGAGGCCCTGTTTCTTGGCAAAATCGTGCAAGGCAGTCTCAAGCATCCGGCGACCGCGGTATACCCTTGATCGCAATGTGCCGATGGGGCACTCCATTACCTCCGCAGCCTCCTCGTAACTCAGTTCATTTATATCCACCAGATTCACTGCCCTGCGGTAGTCGGGCGGCAGGTCATTCAGTGCCCCTTCCACTTCCTCATGCATAAAATTTTTCAGGAGCAAGTTCTCAGGGTCCTCCCTCTCCATCATCTCCTCCTGCTCCACAGCAAAACCCGACACCTCATCCAAAGACCCACAGTCAACCATCACCGGTTGTTTTTTCATGTGACGATACCGATTAACAAAGAGGTGCCGTAAAATGGAGACTAGCCAAGCCTTGCAATTGGTTCCTGGCTCATATTTATCAAAAAAGCGAAAGGCACGGAGATACGTTTCTTGGACAAGATCCTCTGCTCTTGCCCGTTTTTTTGTCAGGTAGGAAGCGACCTTATACAGGTAGGAGCGCTGGGGTAAGGCAACCCTTTCAAATTCCGCCTTCAGCGCCCGCTTGCGTGCCATGGATTCATTTCGTAACTCTCCCTCGGAATCCTCACCGGTGGCCTCATTCATTGAACTCCTCCATTTTGATAACGATTAATATGCTTTCCGCATCCACAGACAAGCCACTCCTGAGACCGACAGGTGCAACCAACTGACATTTACGGAAATAGCCTGCCGGAGAATTTTGCAAGTCCCATGCCAGCGACAATTTCCCATGGTTAACGCGCAACTATCTAAAAAGACAGGAGAAATAAGGGTAGAAGGATTTTAGATCGACCATCGTCCAGACAATTATTCACAAATTTTTGCCAACCTCATTAAATGATGAGAATTATTGTCAAATTGTCATAGTCATTATCTGCCCGGCAGACCCTATAACGAGGAGAATTAAGCCAACGTGACAGAGGAGTTCAATTCCCTGTCTGGCATTTAGGCGAGCTGCATTCCAGGGGATTTTCTGTTAGGATCTTGCTGCCCGGCTAGGCCCGAGTATCATGCCCTATATCATTGGAACGGCGGGTCACATCGACCACGGCAAAACTAGCCTCATCAAGGCCCTGACAGGCTACGACACCGATCGCCTTAAAGAAGAAAAAGAACGAGGAATTTCCATTGACCTCGGCTTTGCGCATATGGACTTACCGGACGGCAGCCAGGCTGGGATCGTTGACGTACCTGGTCACGAGCGGTTCATCCGCAATATGCTCGCCGGCGCTCATGGTATGGACCTCGTCCTGTTTACGGTGGCGGCCGACGACGGGGTAATGCCTCAGACCGAGGAACACCTCGACATTGTGCATCTACTTGGTGTCAAGCTGGTCATTTTTCTCATCACCAAGACGGACCTCGTTCCGGCCACAAGGATTCCAGACGTGGAAGAGGAAATCCGTATCCTGACCGTCGGGACCACTTTGGAAGACTCACCTATCCTCACTTTTTCGGCTGTGACTGGGCAGGGCTTGACGGAGCTCAGCAGCCAGATTATGCAGATGCTGCAAAGCGCAGACCAAAGACCTCCCAATAGCTATTTTCGTCTCCCTGTAGACCGAGTGTTTGCCCTTACAGGCCACGGGGTAATTGTCACGGGCACCGCGCTAAGCGGCGCCATCAATGTTGGGAATAAAGTTCACTGTTTGCCAGGGGACCAGACCTTTCGCGTGCGTAGTTTGCAAGTCCACAATCAGTCAGTTGACTCGGCCGGTTGGGGACAGCGGGTCGCTCTCAATCTCACCGGGCCTGAGAGGTCCTCCATCGAGCGTGGCCACGTCATCTGTCACGAGAAACTTACGCGCACTTCAGATCTTTTCGATGCCCGTCTCGAGGTACGGCCAGCTGCCACAAAAGGGATTAAGAATCATCAGCGGGTAAGAGTCCATTTGGGAACTGCAGAGCGGCTGGGGAAACTGGTACTCCTGGGACCCCTGGAAAAGGTCGAACCCAAGGAAACGGCCTATTGTCAGGTGGCGCTATCCTCCCCTCTCTTGGTGATGCGCGGGGACCGATTCATCATTCGGGACGAAACCGCCCAACGCACCTTGGGAGGTGGGAGGGTGATTCACCCCTGGGCAACGAGGCACAAACGGGGGGAGAAGGATCTTCAACACAGGCTGGAGTCCCTTGCCAACGAGAGCAGCCAGGAATTGATAGAAACTTTCCTGGACGAATGCACCGATTTCGCCACCCCTTTTGCAACCACCTGTCAGTTTCTTAATTTAATGGAAGACAAGACCCATGAATGGTTGCATCAGACGAAGGGTATTTTGAGTTTTAGCTCCGAGGGTGACAATGTCTACACAACAGAAAAAAAGTGGCAAACCCTCAAGGACAAGATCCTCGCGACTCTAAAGGTTTTCCATAGCTCTCATCCTTTGGCCCCTGGCATGGATATGGAGGAGCTTCGGGCCAAGCTCCCCTACGAGATACCACCTAGACTGTTTCGAAGCCTCTTGGACCAGCTTGCTGGCCTAAAGACGATCGCGCGAGAGGGGAACTTTCTGCGCTTACCGGAACACAAGATCCAACTACAGGATGAAGAGCGATCCATTACAGAGAAAATCAGGGGAGTTCTCCGTCGAAGTCCCCTCGCCCCACCCGACTTGAAACAAATAGAAAAGGACATCGGAATTGGACGGGGAAAACTCATGGAGGTGATGCGGGTAATGGAACGGGAAGGAAGTATAGTGCGAATCACCACAGACCTCTACTTTCTTGCGGAATCCGTTGACAGTGTAAAAGCAGTCTTATATAAGTACCTCTCGGAACATAAGGAGATCAACGCGGCCACTTTTCGCGACCTTCTGAGCTCCAGTCGCAAATATACCATTGCCCTTCTTGAGCATTTTGATCGCGAAGGGGTCACTATCAGGATTGGAGATACCAGAAAGCTAAAGTCACCACCGCCTGCGTAACCACGAGAGTCTGCAGGTATAACTTGGTCACAACAAACCCTTTGGGAGCAGAAGCAACATGAGTCAAAAAGCGATTCGGCTGACCCAACACGTCAAGGCCTCTGGTTGAGCTGCCAAGCTCGGCCCTGCCGACCTTGTGCAAGTTTTGCACAGCCTACCCAAGAATGATCATCCCGGTGTTATTGTCGGTACGGAGACCTCCGACGATGCCGGGGTTTTTCGCCTGCGTTCCGACCTGGCCATCGTTAATACCGTAGATTTTTTCACACCCATCGTGGACGACCCTTATCTCTTTGGGCAAGTGTCGGCCACCAACGCATTGAGCGACGTCTACGCCATGGGTGGCGAACCCACGACTGCCATGAATATCGTTTGTTTTCCAAGAGATAAAATGGACATCCAGGTGCTGGGAAAAATCCTCAAGGGAGGGGCAGAGAAGGTCCGTGAGGCTGGGGCGGTTACCATTGGGGGCCACAGCATTATCGATGACGAAATCAAATACGGCCTGGCCGTCACCGGTGTGATCCATCCGGACCGCGTTCTACGAAACGTTGGAGTGCAAGAGGGGGATGCTCTCATCCTGACCAAAGGCCTGGGAACGGGAATTATCTCTACCGCGCTAAAAAAACGGAAAGCCTCTAAGGATAGTGTCGATGCATCCGTCACATCCATGACGACCCTCAACAAATACGCCGCCACCGTGATCCGGAAGCATCGCGTCCACGCCTGTTCTGACGTTACAGGATACGGACTATTGGGGCATGCCCTGGAAATGGCCCTCGGAAGCGGTGTCACCCTGGTAGTGGAATCAGAAAAGTTGCCCTTGCTTCATCACAGCCAGAAACTCGCAGAGAAAGGGTACATCACCGGTGGAAGTAAGAGAAACCGAGATTACCTGAAAGACAAAGTCACCATTGGTCCAAATATCAAAAAAGGATTAGTTGAAGTGGCTTTCGACCCCCAGACTTCCGGCGGGCTCCTAGTTGCTCTGCCCCAAAGACATGCCGCCAAGCTAGTAGACGATTTACTTGCCAATGGGGTTGAGCATGCCACCAACATTGGCCACGCAGTTTCCCTTCAAAAGGCCTGGGTTCGTCTAGCCTGAACCATCCCCTTCCGCCCTTGACGTCAGCAATCAAGTAATGTTTAATTACCGTTTTGCTGGGAGGGGGTGGCCTATGGCCAATGGTCTTACTCCTGCCCCTGAGATTCCTGCATATCGTTTTACACATGCGAATCTTAATTTTTTTATACCACCTGGACAGATACAATGGCTCGGCTGGTAATCCAATTTTCACCCAATGACATTGCTAGAAGCGGCTATGGGACATTCATTCACAGAGTACAGCAAAAAAATTGACAAATACTCGGCACCATTAGAAAAGAGTACGAGCCACCCTCCTGTGGGGACGAACAGTTCTAGCCATTTGAGTGGCCTGACATGTAGCGTAGCTAAGAGGTAGGTATGGAAGCAGCGATTGACGGGCTCTTAGGCATTCTTACACTAAAATCCCTCGCCTTTATGACCCTAGGTGTATTGATTGGTAGCGTGGTTGGGTTTTTGCCAGGAGTCGGAGGACCCACGACTCTTGCAATCATGTTGCCGTTCGTCATGACCATGAAGGATCCAATGCTGGTCATCGCCATCCTTGTGGGAATGGACGCGGTGGGTAACACGGCAAATAGCTTCACCTCTGTATTGATCTCAGTTCCAGGAGGCGCTGGTTCCCAGGCTACTATCATTGACGGCTACCCTTTAGCCAAGCAGGGGCAAGCAGCCAGGGCCCTGAGCGCATGTTTCATGTCTTCCCTTTTAGGTGGATTTATTGGTCCTCTGATTCTTATTGCCTCCCTGCCAATCTTACGTCCCCTGGTCCTCGCCTTTGGGTCTCCCGAGTTTTTCGTGTTAACGCTTTGGGGACTCACAATGGTGGCCGTCTTGAGCGGGAACGCCCCCGTCAAGGGTTTAACTGCCGCTGTTTTGGGAGTCCTCATCGCTACCATAGGGTCAGATCCTAAGTCGGGAGTCGAACGTTTCGCCTTTGATTCAGCCTATTTATGGACCGGTGTTAGCCTGATTATCGTGGCCCTTGGCATGTTTGGCGTTCCTGAGGTAATCGCCCTGGCAACCCAAAAGAGCAGCATCGCTCAGGATCAGGAGTTAGGCGAAGGTTTTATGCAGGGGATTCGGGATACTTTGGACAATTGGTGGCTCGTAATCAGGTCGGCGATTATCGGGGCGTGGGTAGGATTCCTCCCCGGCCTCGGAAGTTCCGTAGCCGACTGGTTTGCCTATGCCAATGCCGCCCAGACAGAGAAAAACACGGAGAATTTCGGTAAAGGCGATATCCGAGGGGTAATTGCGCCTGAAGCGTCGAATAACGCCAAGGAGGCTGGAAGCTATATTCCAACTCTTGCCTTTGGCATCCCGGGAGGAACCTCCACAGCCTTAATTCTGGTTGCTTTTATCACCGTGGGGATAAAACCAGGACCGGCGATGCTCACCACCCAACTGAATCTTACCTTTGCCGTCATTTGGACCCTCGTTCTATCAAACGTTCTCGCGGTGGCCCTGTGTATGCTCCTGACAAAGCCCCTCGCAAAGGCCTGTTTTCTACCCTTCAACACCATTGTTCCCCTGGTGGCCGTGTTCGTATTCATAGGGGCTTTCGCTGCTAATAATAGCGCCTATGACCTTGTGACCTTATTTATCTTTTCCTTGCTTGGATTCATGATGAGACGACATGGATGGCCCCGGCCACCATTGCTTCTGGGGGTGGTCCTGGGAAACAAGATGGAGCGCTACCTCTGGTTATCCTACGCCCGATTTGGTTTAGAATGGCTGTTTCGACCGGCTGTTATGATCCTTTTCGCCCTGGTCTTCGCTACATTTATTCTTCCGTACATCAAAGAACGTAGAGAAAGAAAACAAAAAGCAGCCGCTGCTGTTAAGCCAGTTTGAGGTAAACATGGAACAAGAGTCGAAATTTAGATTCGAGGGAATTCTTTTTTCCCTGTTCATTGTTTGCATTCTAATATTTGCACTGAAATCGTCGCTCGACTGGCCGCTTCGAGCCTCAATCCTCGTCTTGCTATTGGGTGGCATAGGTTTGGTCTTGGCTTTGTACCAATTGGGGATGGATTTCAAAGCCACTTTTCATCAACCCGACAAGGCCGAGGGATTATCTTTTGAAGTCCCCATGCCCGAGACGGGTGACAGCCGTTGGGGCGCCCTGGAGGTCTGGAGCTGGCTCACCGGTTTATATGTTGCCATCTGGTTTGCGAGTTTTCCCGTCGCCGTGCCGCTTTGGGTTTTTGCCTACTCAAAATTCTATGGGTCACGCTGGATTACATCTATCTGTCTAACTTTTGTTGCCTGGGCTTTCATTTACGGGATTTTTGAT
This sequence comes from uncultured Binatia bacterium (SeqCode), assembly GCA_965215595.1. Lineage (GTDB taxonomy): Bacteria > Desulfobacterota > Binatia > UBA9968 > CAXXLF01 > CBDCDW01. Next base: position 170,778 of record CBDCDW010000002.1, read on the forward strand.
CGTGCCCTGCATGTGCCCTGGCCTGATTCCGTTCTCTTCTAACCCGCGAAGGTGACCACGCCACTTCTTTTTTGCACAGCCAGGTGAAAACACGCAAACTGACCTACAATCTTTATGACCGGCGCAAGGAACGTTGCCTGCCATAAATTAAAGTGATAGCTAGCCGGGGCCAAAATCCCCTCGGAAAGAGGTAACTGAAGACATCGCCGTGAAGGAACCACTCCATGCAATTGATCGAGCCCAATCCAACTCCTCACAGATGAGCGCATCCGTGACAGTTATTTACCTCCTATCCCTGGTTCTTTCCGCCTGCAGCCTCCTTTACGAGCTGCTCATCGCGCAAACCTTGACCTTGATTGCCGGAAACATGGTGGTCTGGTACAGTCTAACCGTCGGTACTTACCTTGCGGCTATGGGCGTAGGCGCGATCCTTTACGGGTCATCGTCCCGGGACTGGCGCCACCTCTATCGGGTCGAGATCATGCTCAGCCTAGTAGGCGCTTCCTCGGTGATCCTGCTGAATTTCGCCCATTCCCTATACTTCTTCCTTGAAGCCGAGCCGACCACTGAAGTCATTGGCACATTTGTCTTTTTTGGCACTTCCTTCCTGCTCACTATTTTGATTGGCATCCTCACGGGGATGGAGCTGCCACTTCTCATCAATCTGGGCAATGAAATTGCGGCAGGACGGAATGTAACAAATCGGGTGCTCGGTTGGGATTACATCGGTTCCCTGGCTGGGGGTGTTTTATTTCCACTCTATCTGGTTCCGTTCTTTGAATTGCACACCATTGGATTCATGATCGCCGGTCTCAACCTACTGGTGGCGATCTTCATCCTACGCCGATTTCTCGCCCCAGCGTCGGGAGCAACCTTGAAAACACTGGGCAGTGCTGCCTTCGGCGCGGTACTCATTTTCGCCTATTTTTCCGGTCCGCAGATTGAACAGTTTTTCTTGAAAAAATACTATTTTGCCCCTGAACTGACATTGAGCCTAGGCAACTTGTTCAATCCGATGCTGGACATTCCACCCATATTTCGCGAGAGCTCACCCTATCAAAAAATTGATATCGTCCATGTCCCCGACCTCACCGGAGATGTCATTGAATACTACTCAAAGAAATTCAACGATGAGGATTTCACACTGGATAATCACTATCTATTTCTCAACGGAGATTTTCAGTTTGCATCCAATTATGAGGAATTGTACCACGAGTGGTTCGCACATGTTCCCATCATCATCAACGGTAAAGTACCCAAACGGGTCCTGGTCTTGGGAGGCGGTGACGGCCTGATTCATCGTGAACTGCTTAAATACAAGGGAATCAAAAGCATTGTACACGTGGATATCGATCACCGCCTGGTGGCGCTGGCAAAGAGCCATCCCGTCCTCACCGGCTTGAATAAGCACTCCCTCTACAATCCTCGCGTACATACGGTCATTGGCGATGCATTTCAATACCTTCGTAATCTTGGGGATGAGACCTTCGACGCTATCTACATGGATTTTCCCGATGTCAAGGACTACAATCTCTCCAAGCTATATAGCCGGGAGTTCTACCATTTCGTCAAGAAACGGCTTGCCGATGACGGGTTCGCTGCCCTGGACACACCAGGGGTACGTTTTGGTTTACCGGATGGAGCCGGCCGTACCTCGCCGGAACACTACGGCAATTGGGCAATCCATTCCAATACCATGCGATTGGCCGGCTTCAAGACCATTTTACCCTTCTACTCGATACTTGAAGTCGACAATCCTGAGGCCTATGAGATCCTCACTACTCCGACGGATCAGATTAACCCTGAAGAGGGACAGGAGGATGATATTACCGAGTACCTAACGGAATTCAGCGAAAATATACAGCAGGGGTTCATGATGTTGCGTAAGGACAGAAAGCTTGGTCCCTTTGATTACGTTGACTTCGACATCGAACTGCATGTCTTAAACGAAAAACGCTTTAAGCTGTCTCACCCTGACCCGCCTAAACCTACGGATCAAGTAGATCTCAGAAAAGTCAATTCCATTCTGCGTCCCACCTTACCCGACGGTATGTTGTGGAACATTCGAACCGCATGGTAGAACTGCCCATTACAGCCTTATCATTATGAATAAACGCCATCTGTCGATTAGGGCAATTACGTGGTAAATGGCTCGGTGGTACTCAAACCATGAGGCTCGGACCCCATGAGAGCTTGGGACAACACCACAACCAAATAAGTGGAGAAGGCCGACTTACTAGTAACGTTTGTTTACCGCGATAACGTGAAGCAATGTGAAGAGGAGAGTGCCAAACATGGGCACAACGCCATGGCACCCCACGTTTAGGACCGGATGCATTTAGGCCGTCCGCCCTGACACGGTTCTCTACCCGCTAGCTAATGCCCCCGCGCAATTTTCGGCGTGACTGCCATCCGCGAAATTGTAGCAGCGATTTCCGGCATAACCCTAGTTAAAACTTCTTTGTATACGAGAATCTCCACTCGTCTATTTTTCACCCGGCCCTCATGAGTGGCATTGTCCGCAGCCGGATTTCTATCTCCACCCGAGACCATAATAACCCGCGTTGGATGGATCGCCTTTTTAACAATAAGGTAGCGCCCGACACTGTTTGCACGCTCTCGCCCCAACTCGTAGTTCTGGTCACTAGAGCCCATGCTGTCCGTGTATCCGGCAACAAAAAATAAGTGATCACGGACGGGCTGCCGCTTCAAGTTAATTAGAAATTGATCAATCTTCTTTTTTGCCGGTTCCAGAAGCGTCGCTGAGTTAGGCAGGAAATTGGCCCCCTGCTTAAGATCTATAACCAAGCGTCTTTCCAGACGGAGATCTTTAAAGTCCATTTGTGTCTTGCCGTTTTTGGAGCTCACCTGTTTGATGTAATGCTCTGTACTCGCTAAACGGTTTTCCATCCCATGCACCCGCGTTTCAGCGCTAGCCACGCGCGTTCCGAAGTGTTTTAGCTGCTGAGAAACTGTCTCAGCAAAACGTGGGTCGACACCTGCCACTCGGGATTTCGTCTCTGACATCTCCTGTTCGACGTTGGTCACCCGTGTTCCCACCGGCTTCAGCTGTTGGTTAACCCAACCTCGAGTCGCAAGGCATCCGGGCAAGATCAACAGAAGAAGACTCATCAAGAAGAGACCAGCCAAGTTTTTGGACGTTGAGAATTTCGATAACATAGGAAATGTCCCCTTTCCTTTATTAAAGCAAACCTAACGAAAGCGAATTTAAGCCAAGAAAAGCCCAACTATAGTGGAATATCGCATGATCCTACAATAGATGCAACTATGAAAAGCAGGGACAAGGGGTGTGCAGGTTCGTATGGTCTTCATAAAAGTTACCAAGATGCCGGAGTATCCAAGGAGGCCGTGTGGCAGTGACACTCTCGTGGTCATCAAGTCGCAGTCTTGCAGGTCCAGCCCAGAGGTAAGAATGAACCAAACGTAGACCCGGTGCGATTACTATTACAACACCCCTGACTTGTGGGGAACTCCGAAAGAAGCTAGGTTGTTGAATTCACAAACGGGGAGAAGGAAGGTGCCCGGTGGTGCCGCTGGTCTTCAAAACCAGTCTGGGGGTCGTAAGGCTCCCGGAGGGTTCGACTCCCTCCCTTCTCCGCCAATTCGCAAAGCGCACGGCGCAAAGCGCATAGCGTCCGGACCGTTGCGCCCAGGCCTTAGAATTTAACACTGATTTTTCTGTTCCCTGCCCTTAATTAGGACTGAGTGCTGAGACTCGGGTGTAGACGGTAGGATTTGGGGTGTATAGGAGAAAGTGTTAAGGACAAGAGTCAGAGGAGAATCCTAAGCCGGGAACGTGATGGTGATTGAACTAAAATCTTCTCTTAACACTAAAGACTTAACACTCAATACTGTTTTCGCTGCTTACGCTTTGCGCTCTGCGCCATGCGCCTAACTTAAAAGACCACTCTGACACACTCGTCCAGGGAGGTAATTCCTTCTTGAACCTTTTTGAATGCCTCACTCTCAAGAGTAATGAGACCAAGCTCTTTTGCCTTACGCTCAATCTCAAAGGACGGCGTGCTTTTCACTATTAACAATCTGATCTCATTGCACATGGGCATGAGTTCGTAGATCGGCACCCTTCCCTTGTAGCCTGTTCCGTTACATTCGTTGCAGCCATCACCTTTGAAGAGCGCCAAACCTTCCGAGATGCCGCGACCCCTGAGTATCTCCCGTTGCAAGTCCGTTGCAGTCATTTGTGTTTTACATCTGGTACATATGGTCCTTAGCAATCTTTGGGCTACGATCAGACTCAAACATGAGTTGAGGAGGTAAGGTTCCATGCCCATGTCGAGCAGTCTGGTAATGGCCTCCGAGGCACTGTTGGTATGAAGAGTGCTCAAAACCAAATGACCCGTAAGCGCTGCCCGCATGGCAATTTCGGCCGTTTCATTATCTCGGATCTCTCCCACCATGATGATATCCGGATCTTGCCTCAAAAGAGTTCTCAGAGCTCGAGGAAAATCCAACCCGATTTCAGAATGCACTTGAAACTGGTTAATCCCTCTCAAACTATACTCAATGGGGTCCTCCACTGTGGAGATATTCTTAGAACCATCGTTCAAATCATGGAGCATGCAATAGAGGCTGGTGGTTTTCCCACTCCCTGTTGGACCAGTCACAAGGATCATCCCCTTGGATTTGTGCATCGAAGTCAAAAAGGTGTTCAAATCCTGAATTCGATTGAGGCCCATGTTATTGACGCCTAGGGTTAGGCTGGCATTGTTCAGCAACCGGAGAACCACCTTCTCCCCGTACAATCCCGGAAATACGGAAACCCGGAAATCCAAAAACATTCCGTCCAATCTGACCTTGAACCTGCCGTCCTGTGAGAGGCGTTTTTCAGAAATGTCTAATTTGGCCATAACCTTTATACGCGATGGCACCACGGATCTATAGGTCACGGGTGGTCTCAATACGGTCGTCAGTGTCCCATCGATTCGCAACCTTATTCTCATCTCGTTTTCGTAGGGCTCAATATGGATATCACTGGCCTTTCTGCTCACGGCCTCTCTTAGAACTTGATTCACCAGCTTGATGACAGGTGCATCCGAATCCCTGAGTTCCTCCTGTGAAACCTCCTCCGATTCCTCCGTCTCGACGAACTCGACATCCGCTTCCTGAAATTCCTCGACTTCGTTCTTTCGATAGATATTACGATAGTCCCCACTGATGTTGTAATAGTTGAGAATTGACTGCAGCAGGTGGTATTCAGTGGCAAGATGAGGGACTACCGAGTAGCCGGTGATAAAACGAAGGTCATCCATGGTATTTCGATCGGTTGGCTTCATGGTTGCGGTTAACAACCCTCCGGCATCCAGCTTGAAAGGGAGAACTAGATAACGGCTGATATACTTTTTTGGAATGGCTCTTAGTACAAAGTCTGGGATGACATCTAAATTGGAAAAGTTTACGGTTCGACAACTATTGTACTGGTCAGCCAACGCCTTGGTAAGCACCGCCTCCTCCACCAAACATTTTTCTGCCAAGTTATACTGCAGACTCCTGCCGTTCTTCCATCTCGCGGTCAAGGCCTCCTGCAACTGAGATTTAGACAAGTGACGGGCCTGGAACAATCGGCTGCCCACAGTCTCATCCCTTAAATAAGTGGTAATTCGACTCTGGGAGCTGCATATATTGTAGAGGTTTTCCGACGAGAGAAGATAGTTATCCACATAATTGTCCTGCTCTACCCGCTTAATCAATGCATTGGATATCTCCCTAAAGTGGTCTTTCAGTTTATCGAACTCTTCCAGGGTTGAAGTGATGTCTTTAAAATTTTCTAAGAATCTCTTCCTGATTGCCCCCGAGGCATCGTCCAACTTTTCGCACATATCCTTTAACAAAGGGCCGACTTTCTCGGTTCTGCCATCGGAAAGCATTGCCACAAGTTGATTCTTGACCTTCGCGTTTTCGTCATGGGAAAGGATGTCTAAGCGCTGAATGGGGGTCTCTTCGTTTGTCTCCCCAAGACCCATTTCGCCTGTGGTTGATTCGGTGGGGGAAGGGGGTTGTTGCTCGGGAGGATGGGTCTCAGAATTGACATCTATGAACGTATTCTCCTGCCGAGCGAACTCCTCGTTTATTTGGCCATACTTAACACTGTTAATTTTAATCCTTGAGACGCCGTTTTGAGTAAGCAAAGAAGCCATCCCACCGTTTTTCCTGAGGAGCCTCGGACGCTGCATTAGAGCTTGCAGGAATGTTAGGAATTCCTTCCTGGATAGGCCGCGGTAAAACGTAATGCTATCAATATTTCTCTGCGCGAGGGTCTTGGCAAACGCGGACGAAAATGTGCCCTTGCTATCAATGAGAAGGTCGTCCACCATCAATTTATTTCCCACGACGCAAGTAGTAAAAAGGGGCTGTTTACTCAAAAGGTTGTTAAGAGTTTCATAGGACTTACTGATGATTTCGTTGACAACAGGATGGTTCTCAGGATATGCGGTTGCGTTTTTTAATGCGCTGTGGACCTGCTTCACCGTATCAGAAAAGAACTCTTCCCGGTTTTCCAGTTGACTCATGGTTTCCTCATTTTTTTCTGATGCTCAGCTATGAACCCCTATTTCGCCAGGGTTCAATTCAAAAGAATTAAATAGCTGATCAGTCGCTCGAGGAATTGGCTTAACACTCAACCTCAATCCCCGAGGAATGGCAAGGCCCTCCTCATGGGCCCGGATTCACTGCAAGGATTTGCCAAAAAAGGGTGGGCTGCTCAACCGCCCAAGTGGAGGCTTTAGTAAATTCTCCTGGCCATGTCAACAGGGTTTTCGGGCAAGGATGGAATTACCCTATGGGCCAATTGGGGAATCATTTTGTGGCTACGGAGGTGTAAATTAATCGCCTCTTTACCACGGTCTAGTCAATACGGATCCCGATTAGCCTTCCCTTTTCCAGGCACGGAGGAACTGCTCGGCGTCTTTCACTACGGGTTCAGTGACCGGCACATACGGGACCACCAACCGGGTAGCACCCGCCTCGCCAAACGGGGCCAGCCTTTCCTTTATTTCAGCAATGGAAGTTCCAGGAACCACCGGAAGTTTATCCATATAGGCGTCGGTGAGAGCCGCCATGGCGGCTTTGAAGCCCCCGTTTTGAAATGCCTCCTGGATGGAATTGACCTCCGGTTCAAACCCTAGCCCCTTTAGCATATCGCTATAGTGGTCAGCCAAATTATAAAAAGTTAATACCTGACGTAGGCGCGAGCGCGCTATTGATCGATCCGGGTTCAGCGAGACACGGCACTTCGCGATAATTTCAATCTCATTTGGATCGCGACCGGCCTCCTTTGCGGAGTTTCGCACTCGCTCGGCGATTTCCCGGACCTTCGCTGGTGTCGCCATGTTTATGAACACACCGTCCGCTATCTTACCCACAAGCCGGGTCATCTGCGGACCCAGACCCGCCAGGTAAATCGGAAAGCTTGGATGGGCAGGTTTCCAAGAGAGCTGGAAGCGCTTGCCAGTCTGATAAATCTCCCCCTCGTACTCCACCCGTTCACCTGCGGCAGTCTTGCGAACAACTTCCAAGTACTCCCTGGCCCGTCTAAGGGGACGGTCAAACACACCTCCGTGCCAAGCCGCGATGGCCTTATTCGCCACCCCTAGGCCAAGGAGGAATCTTCCCCCTGAAAGGTCTTGAAGCGTAGCCGACTGGATTCCCAACGTAACAGGGCTCCGACCATAAATATGGTAGATTGCTGTTCCGAGCTTGATGCTCTTGGTTCGGCTTGCAACCGCAGAAAGCAATACGAGGGGGTCAGTGCTATTAGACTCCCCCTTCCAGAAGGCCCCAAAGCCCGCATCTTCTGCCATCTCCACCAACCCCACCACTCCTTCCGCCGGATAATGGGCTGCCGAATTAAGCTCTACATCATAAATCATTTTGATTCTCCTGTTTACCCCGAACCACAGAACGCCCCGGAGGTGAGTCCGGGGATGAATGTTCCGAACTTCTCCGAAGGGAAGCGCCCCAAAGCCACGGACGTAAGTCCGTGGTACGGGGTTTACCTAAGAAGTTTTAACGACACCCTGCTCCACCAGTTTTTTTACACCAACCTTGCTGTATCCTAGCTCCGAGAGAATGGCTTCGGTATGCTCGCCCAACATAGGTGGTGGATTTGCTGATCCCTTTGGAAGATCGGGGTAATTGACCCCAGACCCCACAAATTTATAGTTGCCGACCTTGGCATGTTTGACTTCATGAACCAAGCCTAGGTGGTTCACCTGTGGATCAGCGAGGACTTCTGCCATATTATAGAGTGGCCCTGCTGGCACGTCGTTTTGTTCCAGCCTTTTAAGCCATTCTTTCCGCGTTCGTGTGGCAAAGATCAAAGATAATTCGCCATGGAGCTCTTCATAATTTTTCCGGCGACCGTCCCGGGTTTTAAACCTCTGGTCCTTCGCAAGATTCATTCGACCCAATGCCTTCAAAAGACCTAACCAAAATTTTTCTGGAACCGAGCAGTGAATCACAAAAGGGAGTTTGTCCTTGGTAAGAAAGGCAAAAGCCTGAGCGTTCCTCACCCGCGCCATGCGATCGGGTATTTCACCCGTTTTCATATAACCGGCGGCTGATTCCCCGATAAACGCGAGGGTAGCCTGCAAAAGTGAGGTCTCCACCCTGGTGCCAGAACCTGTCCTGGATCGGTTTAGTAGCGCTCCCAAGATTCCATATCCAGCTGACAGGCCCGTGACATAGTCCGAAAGGGCTATGCCCATCACCTTGGGTTCAGCTAAATCGGTTAGCATTCCCAATAGGCCGGCCATAGACTGACCTAAGGTATCAAATCCCGGTTTGTCCACATAAGGGCCTGTTTGGCCAAAGGCAGATATCGAACAATAGACCAACTTGGGATTGATGACTCTCAGGTCCTCATGGCCCAATCCGAGCCGGTGGGCAGTGCCGGGACGAAAATTTTCAATGAAAACATCGGCTCCTTTGACTAACTGATTCGCAATTTCTTTTCCATCCTTTGTTTTAAGATCGAGGGCGAGGCTTTCCTTGTTACCGTTCAAATGGGCAAAATTTGGGCTAAAAAAGGGATCGGGTGCAAAGTAGCGGTAAGGATCCCCCTCCAAAGCGGACTCAATCTTGATCACACGGGCTCCCAGATCCCCTAAAAGCCGGGCTGCATAGGGGCCTGTAACGAAGGTCGAGCATTCAACCACCGTAACTTCTTCAAGGACACCAACACGCATCAGATTCACTCCAATCGAATATTCAATAAAACGATGGCACAACCTATTTCGTCCGGTTCCCGTAAAGCAAAACCGTAGGAAGTTTGCACTGAGCAGTACGCAATTCGGAAACCTGAGAATCTCGGGCGATGGATAAAAATTTACCGCTTGCCGTTTTCTGCTTCCCGTTCTCGCTCTACGCAAGCCGTTGTTTGTGGGAATCCCTAAGGGTCGATTCAAGTAAAAATTATAAACAGGATTGATTGAGGGCTCCGTTGCAGAGTATTAAGGATAGAGTATAAACCAAATCATTCTCCCGGTTATTTAAAATGATACCTCTTTCCCCAAGCCAGCTTTTTTTGCCCGTGCCAATACCCTTTGAGCCAAGGCCAAATCTCCCCATCCCCCTTGGAAATCCCTGAACACCATTACCTCACCGTCGCTTCTCCTCCCGGCCCGACCACACACGAAATCACCTAACTCTCGCACCCCCTCCCAGAAGCCGCTCCTCTCCTTGAGCCCTAGCAGAGGGTTCGTAAACCCACCGGTCAGGTCCAAATTCAGCTCCTGCTTTTTGTCACCCACCACGGTCAGATTGGCACGTTCATATACGGCAGGATCGATTTCACAGGGCCGACCCATGCTGGCAATCAGCAGCCCATCCTCAATGCTCGTAGGCTCGAAGACCGCGCTCTTCGAGTTAGTCGCCACCAGTAGAATGTCGCTCTGTTTTAAGACCTCAGCCGGACTGGAGGACGGCGTCACCGCCACGTCCAGAGTGCTCGCGGCCCGCTCTGTAAAGCTCTTCCTATGGTCTGGATCCCGGCTGTAAACTTTTATCCGTTTTACACGGCGAGCGCACATGACACCCCTGAGCAAGTCCATGGCACTGCGACCCGTTCCGATGATGCCTACGTTTTCAGCGTCTTTTCGGGCCAGGTATTTAGTCGCTACACCGAATGTGGCACCAGTGCGCATTGACCCAAAAGAGTAGGACATCACGGTCAAAAGATCCCCGCTCTCAGAATCACAGAGGACAGCGATGGTCGATCCTCCTTTGAAACCGGAGGCTTTCCCCAGCCGGTAACCAATGAGTTGACTTCCAAGCAGTGCCCCCTGAACGACTCTCATGGACCTGTTTTCCAAGATAAGCCTGATGGGAGCGTGGGACAAAATCTTCCCCTCCCCCTGCTCTCTAAAGGCTGCCTCGGTGGCCTCAACGGCCTCATTCATGTTTAGCAGCCCTTCAACTTCGTGCCGCTCAAGGAGTAACGTCATACATAGCCTCTCCCGTTACTTGAGGATCTCAGGTTCGTTCCACTCCCCAATTTAAAAGAACCTCGATATTCCATTTACTTTTAATAAATCCCATTACGTGGATACGGAAATTAATTGAGAGCGGCCACGGTTGTTTGTGCTGGCACTGTAGCGTAACCGCCCCTATCCTTTCGTATTACTCTCGCTCCCACCGAGTCAGAGATCTGGCGGATTGAATGTTGGACCACTTCGTTTCTTCGTTCACGTTGGGTCCACCATCCGGTGAATGGGCTTGGATCTGTAGACGATAGCCATCCGGATCGGACAGGTATTCGTTCTTTTCGCCCTCGGCCCTACGCCCCTCGCCCTTGAGGGAATCGCCTTGGAGCCTGCCTCCAAACGCAGGTATTTGCTCCACCATCTCTTCAAAATCCTCCTGATCAATATCCAGGGCGAGATGGCAACCTCGGCCATGGGACCGGCTCCATTTTGAAAGCCGTGGAACGGCTTTTAGAATCATGTGCTGACCGGTACGAACCTGGAGTGCGGATCCCTCATCGGTTTCGCCAGACTCCTTCATTCCCAAGGCATGAGTATAAAAAGCAATGGATTTCTCTAAATTCTCTGTCTCAAGGACCACATGGCTCAGGCTGTAGCCAGCCGGTTCCATGCGTCGCAAACAAATTTCAAGATGATTGCCGTCTGGATCAGTCGTCCAGGCGGAGCGAGAGACAATCTGAGAATTCGATTCCCCGGACAGCCATGGCACACCAGCGCCATCCAAGGCCTTAATCACTCTGTCCCATTCTTCTTCCGATTGCAGGGCAAAGGCATAGCGCGGTGCCCAGCTCTCGGAGGGAGCGGTGTGGGTCCCAGGAAAAAAGAGGCCAATCTGATGTTCGCCAAGCAACAGATAGGTCTGCCTCAGCTTCCCGTTCGGGTTGTAACGTCTCATCTGCAACTTGAGACCCAGAAGGTTCATGTAAAAATTCTCGCTTCTCTCGCCATCGGTGGCGGGGATGGCGAGATGGTCGAGGTTGATAGCTCCATTCATTAGATTATTCCCCGTTCTATTTGAAAAACGTTCTTACCCCGAACCACTTATCGAGAGTCTCTAGGTCGAACGACAGAAAACTTGTGCGTTAATCCAGGGAAGAGTATTCCAAGCTCCCGGCAGGAGCAATCCCCTAAAATCATACGCGTAAGCCCGTGGTTCAGGGCTTACCTACCTCGCTGGGTCTTTCTTCTTGCCTCCTTGAGAATGGCAAAAATAGGTCTAAAATCTGCCCAAGAAGGCTGGTTAATAAACACGTACTCTCTACCCTTATTTCTCTTCGCGAGGTCAGGAACTATACTTGGAGGCAAATCCTCTCTCAAAGAGTTAAGGCGATCGTCATCTAGGTTTGCCTTCCTAAAGGCGATCTGCCCTTCACGAGAAAGGTACCAGTTGACGAAGACTTTAGCTGCATTGAGATGAGGTGCATGGGTCGGTATGGCCACGGCTCCGGCGCTCGAGCCAAGGCCAGGTGATTCCTTGAGATCATAAGGGTTGATGTCAGTTACTGGAAGACCCTGTTCTTTTGCTCGCTGAATACGCCTGCAAAGAAAGCAAAGGGCATACCTGCCTGTGGAGAGCCAATCTGCTCCCTGCCGAGGGGAACGGAACAACTTCGCATCTGTATCCTCATAAACCCCCTTGATCAATTTAGGTCCGATCTGAGGATGATGGTACATGAAAGTGAGCGCAGTGGAGCCAGCTTGGCCTGCCCCCACCAGATCAAAAGCTGTAATTTTCCCCTTCCACTTTGGCTGAAGGATGTCCCAGACAGACTTGATCTCACCCTGCTTCACAAGCTTTGTGTTGTAGGAGAGGGGTAGACCGTACACCTTGCCTTCATAGGAAAATATATACTGGCCCTCTGGATCAAAATAATAGTGTTTGCCCTGCCACCACTTAGCAACGTCCGTTACCTCTGGGAGCATCAGTACCGGAGCCAGGGGTTCTAGGATGTTCCTTTTACGGTAGAAAGACCGGTAGATGGTATGTGGGTTCATCAGGATGACATCGGCCAGATATTTTCTAGCCCTACGTTCCGCCATAATCCTTATGACGCCTGCAGTTCCCCGGCCTGGAACAACGTTGATCAACTTGATTTTCGGGTATCTCTTTCGAAACGCTTCCCACACAATCCGTAGATCACCAACGGAGCTCGTGGCATAAACAGCGACGCTTCCCTCTGTTCGTGCCGCTTTCAGCGTCTTCTCCCACTCCGCCTGCCAATTCGCGTTCCCGTCCACTGATGATAACCCAAGAGATAACAGTATGCCGATGATAATTATTCCCTGCCGTCGCAAATTTCTCGGCTCAGCATCGGCTCGAAGATTTTTAAACATAGATAAGTTCTCCCTTCGCCATGGTCACTTTTTGACTATTGGATTTGGATAACATCAACGGGCCGTCTCCCGAGTCTTCTTGGGCCCTGAGCGGTGCAGACCACGTAATCATCCCAGTACAAGCGCTTTCGCCCATCAGAGGATGCAACCGTGGGTTTTAAAATGAATACAACGTTTTCTTCCAGCTGCCACCGAGCGTGTGTGCCTGTGGTGCTGCGCGCAGAGATTGAGGCATCGTCGCCCAGGCCCCGGCCATGTAGGAGCGGCCGAACCAAAAATGATGTGTGCTTTTTACCCCAATCCACGACGAATTCATTCAACTCGCCAATGGAGATCCCCGGCTTGAAGACTTCATAGGTGGCCTGCAGGATATCATGGCAGGTTCGGAATATGTCATGCCAAACCGAATCCACCTTCCCCATAAACATGGGCTGGACCCCTTGCCCGACGTACCCAGCCCAGCGGGCCTCGATTTCATTCATCACCACATCTCCATCCTGTAGAGAACGTAAGGTTGGCATGATGTTGTTACCGTGGGGCTCCGGACCAGCCGACCATTGCAGCATCGTTGGCACCTCACCCCCCTCTCTGACCATGGCGTGAAGCATAGCTGCATAGACTTCGCACTCGCGCACCCCCGGTCGGGCAGTTCCTGCCATAACGTCAATAGATTTTTCCACCAGGTCCACTGCCTTCGCAAGAACCTCGATTTCTTCTTGGCTCTTGACGTACTTGGCTCTTTCCAACAGGTCTGTGCAATCGACGAAAGTTGCATTAGGAAAAGCATCTTCCAAAGCACGCATGGTCCCGTAAGGCATAACCCCTTCGGGCGCACGGCCAATGTTGTAGAGACCGGCAACACCAATGCGCCCCTTATCTATATTGAGTTCACGCAGCCGCTCAACGATTCCCCTGCCAAAATAGCGGTTGCAGTTTCACACGTCGGTCACCCAATCCTGGAAACCCAGCCAGTAGTGAATGGGCGGGATTCCCATGGCGATTGCCGTGACCTCTCCCTCCAGAGGAAACACGGCGGACGCTTCGCCACAATTCCCACCAATGCCCGTCAAATAGCGTGTATTCGCCTGAAAGGGGTCCCAGTGACCCGTGTTGACTGCAGTAACAATGACATCCAAACCCTGCTGTGCCATGAGCTGGCGCACGAGTCGCCATCGTCGGTCACGCTCCGTCATGCTAAAACGTGGGACGTCCAATTTCTCTAGTTCAGGGACCGCCAATGACCAATGCCTCTTTTAACCATTATTCCACTCTTGTCCCAAGCCCTTTTCCCGCGCCTGTGTATAGAGCCGATTTGCAAATGCGATATCTCCAAACCCGCTGCCGGACTCCTTGAAAGTGATGATCTGTTTTTTAGAGGTGCGCCCAGGCACTCGACCAACCACCACGTCGCACATCTCGTGCACAGAATTCCACTCGAGCCGCCCTTTCTGCACCAGCTCCAATAATGGTTGGGGAAAGCGGCCGATGCCATGGTATCCTTGCTCGTGACCCTTGTGGCCAACCACAACCAGGTCCGAAGAGAGATAGACTGAGGGGTCGATTTCGCTGGGTCGGCCCATACCAGCAACAAAAGCTCCTGGCGACAACCAATCCGCGTGAAGGACAGGCGTAAGCGAGTCGGTGGCCACGTATACGATATCTGCCCCACGGGCTGCAGCCTCGTTCGAAGCCACGGGCTCAGCAGGTTTGCCTAAGGCTGTCCGCGCTTCTTGAGCGAAGGTGGTCCTCCGCTCCGAGCTACGACTGTAGACGCGAACCCTTTCGATGGGACGAACATAGCATGCGGCTTCAAGGAGACTCAGGGCGTTTCGTCCTGTCCCAATCAACCCAACCACTCGGGATTCTGCACGGGCAAAATACTTCGTGGCAACACCGATGGTTGCCCCGGTGCGAAGGGTACCGAAGGGGAAGTCCATCACACTGAGAAGCCTTCCATCTTCGGAATCAAATAGCACCGCCGCATGCCCCCCACCGGCCAGTTGTTCGGCAGAACCCACCCTGACGCCCATTCGTTGAGATTGGACCAAGGCACCGCTGACGATGCGGAGCGCCCCTTTGGGCACCGGGATATGTCGGGGCGGAAGAGCAACCACGCCCCCAGCCGCCTGTTCACGAAAGGCCTCCAGGGTGATAGTCATAGCCTGCTCGAGGTTGAGCAGTGACTCCACCTCAGCCTTAGATATCAACAGAGTCATCCTAGCCCACCAAAGCCACTCGCCACGTTCCGAATTAAAGATGCCCGTGGATGGTAATAACCGATGATTTCGGCCCCACTGAACTCATGGAAGCGTGCCGCCTCATCATAACTGCTCTCTTTTTTCGAATCGGGGTTACGCCGACACGAGGAGTTCTACCTTTCGATCTCCCAGCTCACGATGACCGTTCTCCGTAACTACTAGAGATGTGCCCCCGAGCAACGTGCCCTCGCCTCCTTTACCAACGAGAGTGGGCGAGATGCTATAAATCATCCCGCTGGCAAGGCTAAAATTCCCCGCGCTGCCCAATCCCGCCGCTGGCTTATCATCAGCAATCCGAAATTCCACTCCGGGGAATTCAGGGACATCGATTCCGTACTGGTGTATTTGTGAATGGACCGACGATTTGAATCCGGTTCCTTCGCATGCTTTTCGATATGCCTCAATCAGATCCCGCTGAGTGGCACCTGCCTTCACCTTACTAAGCACTTCTCCTCGCACCTTCAATATGGATTTATACATCTCTTTGTACACCGTTTTGGGCTCACCAAAGGCAATCTCTTGATCGCTATGGCCCCCGTAACCACCGTAATGGGCATGTGCCGTTATAGTCCCAATATCCCCTTCCTGTATCTTTCGCGTCATGCAGAGCGCTCCTAGAATGGGGTTCTGCGCGGGGACTGGTCCAAAGTTAAATCCAATGATGGATTCCAAATCACCACCTGCATCCCACATCCCTTTAATGCCTTCCTGCACTACCTCTTGACCGAGCATGCCCGGCCGTGCCACCTCATGGACTCTCCTGACCCCCGCATCGAAGATCCTATTGGCCCAATCGATCATGGCGATTTCTTCTTCGCTCTTGATGGTCCTGATATTAGCGAAGATGGCGGATACATCCACGATCTTGGCCGACTCGAGTCCCGATTGGAGCTGGGCATAAAAACCATGACTGAGACCTCCGGCGGTGGACCTTGATTCCGTCACACCGATGGTGCCCTTCTCCAGGCCCATCTTTTTTATCCTCTCAATAAAGGGAGCGGCTCCATTTTCCGTCTGCAAATCCTTGACCCAATCCTGAGAGTCAATCAACACCTGTGGTGATAGGTCTGCAAAATGTCTCCGGTGAATGAGCACCAAGAACGGCGCCGCCTCTTCGGTGGGCAATAGCCCGTACCGTTCACCCACTAGACCGTTGGTCAGATAAAATAGATTGCTGTCCTTCACAATGACGCAATCTACCCCTTGCTCTTTTAATTTTTCTCTAATGGCGGCATATCTTCGATCCCGCTCCTTCAGCGAAAGTTTCGGACCTTGATTGTTCTGAGCCATGGTAAAGTCTCCTTTCTGACTTATAACCTTTGTTCCGTAAATTGACGGAACCTTATTTCGGTCCCAATCCTAATCCTTCGAGCTCCATACCAAATTTTCCATTAAAAGCCCAGCGCAAGTCTCCGTCTCCCTAAGGCAAAATAGAGAATAACGAGAGGTGACATCAATAGAACCAACAGCACCGAGACAGATGCCGCTTGGGTCAGTGAACCGCCACTCCAAACACCCCATACAAACACCGGCAGCGTAACATTCCTCTGGGACACAAGCAGCACGGCCACTGTCAGCTCTCGATAGGTGAGTAGGACCATCCATAGCCAGGAGTACAAAAACGCGGGCGCCAGTAAGGGAAATAATATTTTCCAATCCACTGTAACCGCCTTTAATCCGAACACGTAACCGCCAGCAACGCAACGTAGAAGGGTCGTCTTTCCCGATCCACTTGGTCCTAAAAGGACAAAGAACTCTTCCCTGTCCATTTGAAGATGGACCCCTCGTAAAGCTGCAACTCCACCTTCTCCCACATGGAACACCTTCTCTAATTGATGAAGTGCGATCATAGCCGGTCCACGAGTTCAAGATTCAGGATGTCGCCAAATATAAAAAATGAAGAAAGCCTACCCTCCTCCAGGCTTCTATATTCTTTGGCTCCTACTTGTCAATGACGCTTACCTGGAAACCAATGGGTAGGGAAGCGGGACTACGGGGCAAAAAAACAAACGGTATTCTGGAGTGAACTAAGGAGAGAACTGACACTGCTACTGCAATCTTGTCTCAAGGGTGCGGTTCCTACGAACCGAGCTCAAGGGATCCCAAGCCACTCATCCGTGATCCAGGGAGGAGCCCTGAGGAACACATCAATTTCTGGGTCAGGTAACGGAAATCATGCTATGTGATCGTTTAAATAGACGTTCCCCGCCATTTTCAGTCACCACGACATCGCCTCCCCACACGAATTGAATTTTCTCATCGGTACTCATGGCGTAGGGTTTCCATACAAAAGCGTTGCCCTTTTCAATGCGTACGTCCCGAACGGACTCCCCCTTGGAACGTGGTGAAATCAAAGGTCCGTCGTCGCCATATCCCCGGCCGTGCATCAGTGTCAAGGTTTTCATCCCGCCCTTTTGGCCGAACCCGTTGATAAAATCAATCAGTTCCCCAAAGGAGGTCCCCGGCCTCATGAATTTCAGGCCGGCTTCAAACACCTCCAGCTGAAGTTCTATAACGGGCTTCCAGGCATCCGGAATGGGACCCAACAGAATCGGCTGGTCTTCCTGTGACACTTGCGCTCCCCAAACCGCGCTCACCTCATTGGTCAAAAGGTCATTTTGCTACAGTCGCTGGCCGATGGGTGGATTGGTCTGGCGTGGGGGATCCGGTCCCCCGATGGGACCGATGTTCATGGCAAGTGGATAGTACTCGCTGCCAAGCTCCAACATATGGCCCATGACCCGCGCATAGAGTTCTGCCGCGTCGGTCCCAGGCCGGGCGGCTTGCGCCATTTCATGGATCCCCGCCTCGGCAATTTCCGTCGAGCGTCGCAGGCACCCGATCTCCTCGTCACTCTTCACATAACGGACAAAGCCTACGATGTCTGTGGCGTCTTCGAATTTTGCATTAGAGAGTCGTCTGACGACCTCGGCGTAGGCGGTATGATTCACCACCCCATCGATGGAACGAACATGGCTGACCCTTCCGCCTCTCAAGCCCACAACTCCAATACGGCCATGATCCATACCCGATTCTATCAGCGCTTGAGCCATCGGGTCGGTCCATTCCCTGCTGGTCTGCCACGGATCGGGAGCCCAGGCATTGCTTGAAGACCGATCGGCTATGATAACCGGCGCTCTGCCATCCGTGGGAAGAACCATGGCTGAACATCTAAGCTGCGTGAGATACCTACCATCATCGCCGTTACCCAAAGGCACAATGATACAGTCCAAACCCGCCTTGGCGGCGTTCTCTCTTACCGCATTCCAGCGCCGGTCTCGCTCGGCCAAGGAATATTCGGCCCAAATGGGAACATTTGCTCCAGCACTTGCTGGTGGTTTTGGCGGCACGTGAATTCCCCCTCAAAAGTATTTAATCAACCCGACGATTCCTTTTAATTAATGGAAACCATGCCGTGGTTACGTTGAGCCAACGGCTGTCCTCCGTTCTCAGTGACCTCGACGCAACCACCCCAGGAGAATTGAAACTTCCGATCCGCGCTGGACGCTATGGGTTTCCAGACAAAAGTGTTTCCTCTTTCAAACACCACGTCCCGGCTCCGCTCACCTCTGTGTTGGGGCGTCAAAAGAGGGCCGTCATCACCGTAACCCCGGCCATGCATGAGGATGAGACTATTGAGCCCTCGTTTGGGGCCGAGACCATTAACGAAATCAATAAAATCACCAAAGGATTCGCCCGGCTTCATGCGCTGGAGCCCGCCCTCATAGATCTCCCGGTGTAGCTCAATGACGGGCTTCCATTCCTCGGGGATTGATCCCAAATAGAGGGGCTGAACCTCTTGAGCAATGAGCCCTCCCCATACCGCGTCGGTTTCATTGTTGATGCGATATCCTGGCTGGAGCCGGCGGCCGATGGGAGGATTCTCGAATCGGGGCAGGCGATCCCCAGTCATAGACCCGGTATAGAGGGCCATCGCATAGTACTCGCTGCCCAGCTCCAACATCCGCTGCATCACTCGAGCGTAGAGCACCGCTTCCTCCACCCCGGGCCGTGCCACTTCTACCATCTTCGAGATTCCAGCCGCTACAATGGCTGCACCACGCCTCAAGCAGGCAATTTCTTCCTCGCTTTTGATATAACGCGCGTAACCCACCACATCTGTGGCATCTTCAAAGGTCGCATTGGGGAGCCTCCGCAATACCTCGGCGTAGGAACTGTGGCTGACGACACCGGCAATGGCACGGCCGTGGGTCACTTTCCCCAGCCGGAGCCCGGACACGCCAATACGTGCCCGATCCATCCCGAGGTCAATCAGAGCCTCAGCCATGGGTGCCCCCCATGATCCTCTCAACCCACGATTTACGGGTCGTACCTCTGAGAACCACGAGTTTCGGCTACCGCGATCATTAATTACTAAGGGAGTCCGCCCATCCGAGGGCAGGACGATGGCCGCGTTTTCCATTTGCGTAAGATAACGACAATCCGAACGAGTGCCGCGGGCTTGCTCGAGAGATAAGTGCAGGTTTCGCCCGTCTACGCAGAGGGGCACAAAAATACAGTCAAAGCCCGCCTTAGCAGCGTTTTCCCGAACTCGTTGCCAACGTCGGTCACGCTCCGCAAGGGAATAACCCTTCCAGGTTATATCCGCTGGTGATTCCATCCCTATGGCTCCTTCTCTTACGCCCTGGAACTAATTAAAATTGTTTAGGACGGCCAGGATCTGTTGTCAATGGGCGACTCGGATACTCATGACTGGGGGCAGGTCGTCAAGAATCTGGCGAAAGGATTGACCGCTATTGTTGCTCATCCAAATCGATCCGTCTGTCATTCCTACAAATAGCGCATCTGGGTCCTCTGTATCGCCCACAACGGTACGTGGGGCCGCCTTGAAATGCTCGGGGAGGTCCCCCGACAGCTTCTCCCAGGATATCCCTTGATCCTCGCTACGATAAAAGGCGGAATCTGCCCCTTCAGATCGACGCCACGATGGCGGCGGAACGGCAGCGGCGGCGGTAAAGATCACCTTAGGTCTGGCCGGATGCACCACGAGTTGTGCCATGTAGCGACGGTCGAGGCCATTGCACGACTCAACAAAGCGATCACCGCCGTCTGAGCTACGATAGACCCCTGTCCCCGAGGTTGAGACAATGACCGTAGGATCGTCGGGCATGATGGTAACCGAGTGCGAATCAAATTCCGTTCCATCCTTGATGTTTTGCCAGGTCTCACCCCCGTCCTTACTCCGTATTATCCAGCCTTCCTCAACGGCACCAAAGATAAGCTTAGGGTCATTATCAAACAACGCCAACCCTTTGACGTGACTGACATGGGGTGGGTTGGGGAATGTCCATTCTTTCGTTTCGGGCAGGGTTCTCAGCTGCTCACAGTCCGTCCAGCTCTCGCCGCCATCGGTGCTTTTGAACACAGAGGAAGGTCCAGTCCCCACAAAGAGATCACCGGTCCTTAGGTGCTGCACCAAGGACCAGGTCTCTTTATAGAGGATACCCTGGTTGATCTCCCGCCAGCTCGTGCCTCCGTCCTCACTGCGAAGCATTCCCCTTTTGCTGGTGGCCGCATAAAGGCATCGTGGATCCATACGGTCAATTACGATTGGACACCGCAATGTCCCACACCCCTGCAAACCCAATCGGCTCGAATTGGCCGCATGATTATTGGGTCGCACTTGAAATAGCCCGTCCGATGTACCCACGTAGAGAATACGATCTCCGCCTGTAGCCATGATTCCTCCTATTACCACAAAAAACGTATACCCCACATTAAATAAGAAACCATTGAGAGGCTCCGATTCTGCTCCATATCACAGGTATCTCGGCTGTCAATATGGAAGGAAAAATGATGCTTGATCAGCTCATCATTCGACGAGTCGCTAACTGTGGTGGGGCGAGGGGGCTTGTGGGGAAGAAAGGGAGACCTCCGATACCATCGGATCAAGCCACAATGGCGTGCCAGATCAAATGACGGGGCCTCGAGACTTAGGCCTATCGGCTCCCGCTGAGGGCAGGTTCCCGAGCCCTCATCCTCTTCGGGCAGCAAGTCCTCGGTTCAACCGAGCTCACCGTCGAGGTGAGGGGGCCTGCACAGAAGGAAGGAGGGGAGGTGCGCTGATATGAGTTTTGAGTGGCTAGCGCATAGGGCAGAGCGCGAAGCGTACGAATCAGGAAGCAGAGGTAATTGGCAGCCCGAAAGGAGGACTAGAATTTGTACAGTTAGCAATGATGAGGCGGGAGTTGGCGTCCCTGAGCGGAGGATTGGTTGTGAGGCGCTGGAAGCCTCTGCGAAGCTGAGGAAGAGCAGCATCGACTGTTTGAGCGCAGCGAGTTTCGGCGCTGCCCGAAGCGAGCAGCTAAGGCTTCTCGCCGAGAAACCACTGGAGCGAAGGGAAGCCAGCTCCTCTTGGATGGGCCTCGAGTAAGCGGCCCATCGGTTTCCACTGAGGGCAGGCCCTTGAGCCCTCTATCCCCAAACTCGGCGGGCGGTCTCCACCACAATTTCCAGCTTTCTCTTCTGGTCATCCTCGGTAATGAGGTTACCCACCACATCGGAGGCAAACCCGCACTGTGGACTTATGGCTAACTGGTCAAAAGGCACATACCTGCTTGCCTCATCAATACGACGAATGAGATCATCGGGGGTCTCCATCTTAGGGACCTTGGTGCTCACCAGTCCCAACACCACCACCTTACCCTTTGGTACAAACCTCAAAGGCTCAAAGGTTCCGGCCCGCTGGGTGTCGTATTCCAGAAGAAAACGGTGGTGGTTTAATTCTGTAAAGAGTCTCTCTGCAATGGCATCATAGCTCCCTTCCCGATGCCACATGCTCCGTTGGTTACCTCTACACAGGTGAATCCCAAAGGTGACTCCCTCGAACCCCTTTATTATCTCATTGTCAGCCCTAAGGGAGCGCTCAAAGTTCTCCATGGGATCTTCTCCCCTTTGGCGCATCTCTTGAAGAGAGGGAGGGTCAACGTAGGCGGTGTATCCCGGCGCATCCATCTGGACATACCTGCAACCCGCGTCCCTCAAGCCAGCTATCATTTCACGCTCGATTCTCACCACATGGGCCATGAAATCGTCCATGGTGGCATATATTGAAGTGGAGGCCTTTAGATCAAAACGCTGGCTGATTCGGTCCGGTCCTATAAGCGTTACCTTGGCCGGCCTTTTCGCCACTTGGCTAACGAAGAGATACTCCGCCAGGGGAGCGTTTTGCACAAGCCGTAAGGGCATTACGACAGGTCGACGTTGCGCCACTGCCGTCCCCTTTGCCTCACGATTCGATATTTCCGACCGTTGAAGTGGACTGGAACCCTCCACTCTTTTTTCATAGAACTTGACATCCACTCGACCCGTGTCGAACCCTGTCACGGAGATCCCAAAGCTGTCCTGGAAGTTTAGGCGACGGTACTCACCATCGGTGATCACGTCCAGCCCAACCCCCTCTTGAAGCTTCACAGCCTCTTGAATAGCGCTATCCTCAACTCGACCCAAGTCATCGGCGCCAATTTTCCCTAGATCGTAGCGTCGACGAGCCTCCTTGAGATATTCGGGACGGAGAAGACTACCTACGATATCAGTCCTATTTGTTGCTACGTCACTCACTTCGCTAAAACACACCTAACATTTTAGTTAAATTCGGCCTTCAGCTGAAAAAGGTTTTAACTTTTCAAGAGCTGGGGCTCTCAATTTTTTTCAATGGCCGATATCTTCGAAGGAGTGATTATATTTGTAATGACGAAGGCCACTACAAATTTACTTTTTCGGCGTACAGATTTTCGATGAAGCCACTGGCTTTGAGCTCGTCTAAAAAACGCAGTTCAAACAGTTGACTCGGCCTTAGCTTTCTTGCTTTGCGGTCGATTTCAGCGGTCGCGTCGATGATTGCCTGCACGGACTCTGGATGAGGGACAGGCCAGGGTTCCAGTTGAGCAGCAAAGGACGAATACATGGTTTCGAGTGCAGCCGGATCAGCCACGGAGACATGTTCTCCTAAAATCCTCATACTCTCATTGGGACGGGTCAAAAAATAGTGAATGGCGGTGAGGTACCCTCTCATAAACCGCCTGAAAGTTTCTCCGTCTCTTTTGATAATGGAACGGGTAGTCATCAAGAGTGACGAAACGATGGGGACCTCTTTCACATCAAGCACTTTCAGCCCTAATTTTTCAGCCTCGGACGCGACGTTGGGGCTCAACGGAGCACCTTGAATGAGATTCTTTGAGAGCGCAGCCGCCCGGGCCGGCGAGTACCCTACGGTCACCATTTCCACCTCTTGAACCGGATCAATGCCAGCACGCCTGAGCACGACCCTGGCAATGAGATCCGACCTCCCCCCCAGCCTGGACATACCAACTTTTTTTCCTTTGAGCTGTTTGATGGACTCAATACCAGACGCAACTCCAAATCTATAATTCGTCTGGTTTACATGGGAACCAAGGAAAACAATATCTCGTCCTCCAATGATGGGCTGCATGGCAAGGACGGGATTACCCGAAGCCAAAAAAAGATCAACGCCAAGCAATGCTTGAATTCCACCAATGGACGGGTCCTGGATAAAGATCTCTTCTACGTCAATTTTATGCTGCTTAAATAGACTGGCCCCATTACCCACCCATGCAACCGCCGTCGCAACACCGACACCATCAAAGGCTAGCCTTAACTTCTTTCGTTCTTGTTCACCATAGACAGGGGCACTAACCAATAACAATGCATACATTCCGGTAGCAAGAAAGCTAAACCCTTTTTTCAGTGTGCCCATAGCCGAATAACCCCTGCCTTTTTATATAGGATACCAGCATCCCTTCCAACCCCCCCCCCCCCCCCCCCCCCCCCCCCCCCCCCCACACACACACGCATCCCATCACCTCACTTTCGGCCCCCAGCCTTCAATTCTTTTTCTACTAGATCTGACAGCATCCTCACAAAACTGGGGTGATCATTGACTGCTGCGGCACGATGGAGACGAAGCCCCATTTTTCGGGCCACTTCTCCTGCCTCCAAGTCCAAGTCATACCGTATTTCTACATGCTCACAAACAAATCCAATGGGGACCACCACGACGTCTTTGCAACCCTTTTTGGCCAAACTACACAGCACATCGCAGACATCCGGTTCCAGCCAGGCCACACTAGGTGGCCCACTACGGCTCTGATACGCCACCAACCAATTTTTATGACCCATCCTGTCTGCCACCGCCCGTGATGCCGCGGTAAATTGAGACACATAGGGAGTACCATCTGCCATGGACTTTGGAATACTGTGGGCGGTGAAGACCACCGGTGTTGCATTCTGATTTACAGGATTGACCTGGGACAGGGCATGGAATAGTGCAGCCAATACGGCATCAACAAAAAGAGGGTGATTGGCCCATCCTGAAGTAAAGGAGACTTCTGGTGCCCCCTTTCCTACCTTACCGCAGGCGTCGGCAACATCCCTGATGTAGCGGTCCCAGGACGCCTCGGTCTGAAAGGCTGACAGGATGATGCCTAGTGTATGGCGATGCTCTCTGTTTTTCATTTCTGTCAACGTCTCATGAAGGAAGGGATGCCAGTTACGCATTCCAACATAAACAGGCAGCGAGCTACCATTATCTTCTAAATAGCGGGCTAGGGCTCCAGCCTGGCGGAGGGTAAGTTCGTTGATGGGCGAGCGGCCCCCAACCAACTCATAATGGTGCACCACCTCTTCGATTCGGTCCTCTGGGATTTTACGGCCGGCTGTGACAATTTGAAGAAAGGGACGGATATCCTCTGGCCTTTCCGGCCCTCCAAAGGCAATTAAAAGGACTGAGTCAATGACACCCATAAGGAATTGGAATCATACAGGATTGAGCAATGAATATGAACCGGTAGAGGTATCGTAGCCCAGAGCACACAGGGAGATTAAGTAGGATGGTGAACTCAATGAGGGGGGAAGTAATACCCCCCCTCAGATTAAGTTCAAGGTATCGGAAAGGAAAAAGAAATTGCTCGAAAGCGGTTATTTCTTTTTCTTCTTGGACCTGGCCTTCTTGAAGGTGATCTTGGTCGCTGCGAGCTCGTTTCCATTCTCGTCGACCGCAGTCAGGTCATGGGAACCAACGGTGAGAAGCTTCCGGCGGATTTCCCGGTTCAGTGTCCATACACTGGCGAAAGCTCCATTTGCATTGGCAATGGGTCGTGGCTTTACCAGATAACTAATATCCGAAAGCACGCCACCCATCATAATCCGGAGTCCGATCTCCTGCTTGGGCTTGAAACCCGAGCCAGAGATAAAGGCTGGAACTCTTCTCTTGTACTCGACCTTTGCCGGTAGGACCATTATTTCGGGCCCCATCGCAATGGCCACCGAGTCCTGAGCACCACTCAACCAGGCCACTGGAGCAGCGCTGCTCAAAACAGACAGAAAGAAGGCTGCACCAAGGATTACCGAAATCCTGGTTAGTCTTGCTTTGTTTTTCATTGATGTACCTCCCCAAAAAATTTTTTTGTAAGCGAACCGGAGTATAGTAATACAACGTATTCCTTGTCAAGGGGGGGGGTGCCCACCGGTCGATTTTTTTTTTGGACCAATCAGGGACCCCGATATGCCCAGGAATCCCCTCCATCTGGAGGTGTACTTGATTTCTCACCGCACATTATTATAGAGTGAAATCAAGATGGAAGTGTGGTTTTTTGAAGCGCTGATAAGGAGGAGCGGAGATGGAGCTGCCGAAATGCCAGAAGTGTAATGATGGACTGTTGATCCCCTTATCCGACTATGGGCAGGAGGGAGCCTCCGTAATGTACAAGGCCTGGGTCTGCACCAACCCCGAGTGTGGGTTTTCTCTCAGGGTTGACAAAGGAGAGGTCACCTACGGGAAGAAAATAGAGTTCAAGCATTAATTGGTGTCCCTTCAAATTCTAGGCACGGAAGCGAAGATGGTGAATGATGCGTCTTCCTATCCAGCCATAATGCCCGGATCACATACTCAACGTTAAATTCAACACCCTCGTATCAACTCTCCTGGACTTGTGTTGCCCATGGCATCCTCTCTTAGGTATTAATATCCTATGATTGAACCGCTCGACCCTAAAAGCCAGCCCATCACAGGTCTCAATTGGGGCCAGGGTCTTCTCTGGTACGTCACCCACCACTGCTCTTTAATATTCGCCTACGATCCTGCAACTACCCGATCCAAGACAAAACTCGAAATACCATACCCCGCGGCGGATATCTGCCCTTCCAATGAAGGGATCTGGGTCGTTGCAGGCGGGGGAAAACTTGGGCAACGGCTTGTGCTTTGGTCAATTGAGGAAGCCACGGAAATAAAAGAATTTAATTGTCCAGACGGAGCAGCCGCGGGCATTGCCGTTGATGGGCAACAGATTTGGCTACCCCACCGTAATAATCGAAAACTATTCTGTTTGGATACTCGTGACGGAAAGACCCGATGGGTCATTCAAACCGATAGGGAAACCTATAGCCCGGCCTCTTGTGATGGTGAGCTCTGGTTGATTGAATGTGACCCTGGCCCACTGGGTCACTGGAGCCCTGCGGGACAGGCAAAGTGTTCATTGATCCGCTTCGACACCGTAAGGGAAAGGGTAGCTGAAAGCCTTCCGATTTCTTTTATTCCCACCTGTATGGCCTTTGACGGCGAGCGGTTTTGGTTTTCAGAATCGGGAAAGAAAGGTATTTCGTCGGTCTCCCGAAAAGACCTCACCAAATTATGAATAAGTCAATGCGCCCTGACGAAAAACAGACAGGCGGACATGCAACAGAAGGCAGACTTCGTTATTCCTCCAGGTCCTTAGGCGGGACAAAGCCACGGCGTAGGGTATTTTCACTGACGGCACGTGGCTCGAGAAACTGAAGGAGATAGTCTGGACCGCCTGCCTTGGACCCAATACCTGAGAGCTTGAGCCCACCGAAGGGTTGGCGCTCTACAATGGCACCCGTAATTCCACGGTTGATATAAAGGTTTCCTACTCGGAATTGGCTGCGGGCCTTTTCGATATTCGCCGGTGAGCGAGAAAATACTCCTCCAGTTAACGCATAGGAAGTATGGTTAGCGATCTCTAGAGCGTGATCAAAATTTCGGGCCTTCATCACGCTGAGCACCGGGCCGAAGATTTCCTCCCTGGCCAACCGATGATGGGGTTCAATCCCCGTGAAGATTACCGGACCAACGAAGTACCCTTCTTTGGGGCCATCCAATTCAATCAGACATTTTCCCTCACTCTTGCCCAACTCAATGTACTCCCTGACCCTCCGGTATGCCCCTTCGTCAATTAACGGACCAAGAAAACTCCCTGGGTCTTCGGCAGGGGCGATTTTGAGGCTTTTGACGGCCTCTACTAGACGGTTCACCAGACGATCATGAACTTCATCTAGCAATATGAGCCGGGACGCGGCCGAACATTTCTGACCCTGGTATCCAAATGCCGATTCTAGGGTATAGGCTACAGCCTCATCGAGGTCCGCATCCTCATCCACAATGATGGCATTCTTGCCGCCCATTTCGCACACCACTCTTTTGACTTCCTCCTGACCGGGTTGCAACACAGTGGCCTCACGCAATATTTCTAGACCCACGTCGCGGGAACCGGTAAATGCAATAAGGTTCACTCCAGGATGACGGACCAGATAGGCCCCCAAGTCTCCACCTCCCTGCAGGAGCTGACAGGCCCCGGACGGCAGTCCCGCTTCCCGCAGAATGGTCATGAGATGCATTCCCAAAATCGGCGACTGCTCCGCCGGCTTCAAGATAACACAGTTGCCGGTTACCAGAGCTGCGGTGGTCATCCCAGTTGGTATAGCCAAAGGGAAATTCCAAGGCGCTATCACCACAGCAACCCCTCTGGGTTGATAGAGGTGTAAATTGCTCTCGCCTGGAATACGTTGGGTGACCTGTGGCTCACCCAGACGAAGCATCTCTCGACCATAATATTCAAGATAATCAATGGCCTCCACCACGTCCGCATCCGCCTCACGCCATCCCTTCCCCACCTCAAAGGCCTCCCATGCTGCAAGGTCCATTCGCCTCTGACGCATAATGGACGCCGCACGAAACAGAACTGATGCGCGTTCCTTGACGGGTGTGGCCTGCCACCGAGCAAAGCAGTCCCGTGCCGCCACAAGGGCCTCATCGGCCTGTGCACGATCGGCCACGGGCACCCTGCCAACGATTTCTTCGGGTAAGGCTGGATTAACCGAAATCAGCTCCTCTTCAGTTTTCCGTTCCTGCCCATTCACCCAAAGGGGATAGAACTCCCCCAACTTGCCTCTCACCGATTTCAAGGCCTGAACGTACTGGGAGCGAACCTCCGAACGTGAAAAGTCGAGCAGCGGATCATTCTGGAATGGGGAAGGAGCTTCTGGATCAGTCACCTGACGGGCCGGAATTGGAAGTTCGGTTGATGCGCCCGTCTCGGGTGAGGGGGCACGGATGAGCGTTGCTACGTCTCGCATCTCAGCAAAGGTCTGGCGCAAGAAAGAGGCGTTGGATGTGTTCTCCATCAGACGTCGAATCAGATATGACATCCCAGGGATGAGCTCTCCTACCGGAACATAGACACGTAAACGAAATCCGCTTTGGACAATGGCCTGACGAATGGGCTCAGCCATTCCGTATAGCATCTGCATCTCATAATCATTGTCGGGAATCCCCAGCTCCCTGGCTGTAGCGATGCCATGGGCGAGGCTGCGAATATTGTGACTTCCAAAGGCCAGGTTCACAATATCCTTGTACTCAAACAGAAGTCGGGTAGACCGTTCGAAATTGGCATCGGTGGCATCTTTGTCCAAATACACGGGAATAGGCCAGCTCTTCTGTTTAGCCCAAGCAATCTCGCTATCCCAATAAGCGCCTTTGACGAGACGGATCCCGATTCTGCGCCCGCGTCTTTTAGCCCAGCCGAGGAGTTCCTTAAGATCTTTCTCACTGTCCAGGAGATAGGCCTGAAGCGCAATGGCGACATGAGGCTGGTCCCTAAACTCTTCCTCCTCCAGCAGTTGCCGAAAGATTGACAGGGTAACATCCTTGTAGGCGTATTTTTCCATATCTATGGTGAGGGAAGCCCCAAGACGGGCTCCTTCCCTAAAGATGAACCTGAGTCTGTTTTTCACGGCTGTGCACGTGGCGGGGTCTAGAGGATCGAAACGAGGACAAAGGGAAGAGAGCTTTACGGAAACATTGACCACAGGGAGAGGGCCCTGCCAACCCGAATCGATCTGGGGGATGGAGGGCCATTTTTCCACTTCGGGGACCAGACGTCGCATGAGATCGAGATAGCGCTCTTGCATGGCGTCCGCTTCTCTATCGCTCAATGTTGTCTCTCCAACCACATCCAACGTGAAGGCCGAAGGTTCCTGCCGCAATTTTATTAGTACTGGGACCAAGGAGTCGGTGTCTTCTTCGACTATGAACCTGCGGGCAAGGCGAACCACGTTTTGGCGCACCACCGGCGCTACCAACCATCCCGCGTGCAAAGTTTGGGCTAGGAAAACTAACCCGCTCAAGGCATGGTCTACACGGCTAAAGTATTCACGGAGATGGCGCCCAATTTCTGCTGCCGAATCCAGGCTAGGAAGGACATCCACAAAGCGAAATAGGGCAACGCGGAGATCCTCATCCTTGAGAGACCAGTCAATCATTCGACCCATCCAGTCCTGAGGATCAAAAAGCGACGGCTTCTGTTCCGCAGCTTTTTCGTAGAGGGACCGGGCTATGTCCTGGATCTCTTTTTCGTACCTACCTAAATTTTCCATCTCAAAACGCCTTATTCTAATTATTTTAATACTATTCGGTAGGATCTGTTAAGAAAAAAAGCTCGCCCTCGAGCCCCGCAATCCTTCTATCATAATAACCCTAATTGGGCTTCGGCGACTTGCTTCCCCTCGATCTTCTCCATCGAGAGCCTCAGGGCCGGACTTCGAGTGAGCCTCAGTCGAACTCTGAGCCCGTCGAATCGGTCGAACCACGCTCCCCGGGACTCCCGCAGCAACCCACCGGAACTGGGCTCATATAAACTTCTAAGGCTTGAGGGCTCCTCGCGGAGCGAGTCTCCGGCCGCGGGCAATAGGTCTGTGAATATCTGAAGCTGAACGTTCGATGCCCACGGCCTTACGTCTCGCTCCCCAGCGTCGCCACCCCGATTTGGGGCGCAGGGGGCCTGGCCCGAACTGAGCAATCAGTAACGAGTGCTGAGTACTGAGCTAGGCAGCAAAGCGCTAAGCGCAAAGCGTAGGTCGATTTACCGGCTTCGAATTCGGGTCGCTAGTCTTTAGAGCCAGCTTCGGGCGAACGCTATGCTCCATGCTCTATGCGATCCGGGCTGATAGCTGACGGCTGAGAGCTGGTAGCCATCTGTTGGGCTTCCCGCCGAGGAACCACTGTAGCGAAGGAACACCAACTCCAATTAGGTCAATTTCCAACCAGGAGGGAGGAATCAACTGAAGTACCACGCTGGTTGAGCTACAGCCAGGTCGTTCTTGACAATACCGGAGCTTAGTTTATTACATTCTCTTAAATTTGTGATTCGTAATTCCAGACAAAACAGGAGGGTCGACCATGGAAGCATCCACATTCAAAATTAAAACGCCTTGCCTGACGGGTGGCAGAAGCCATACTCCTCTCGCTCGCACTGACCTGGCGGTTATTGGGCTCAACTATTATGTTCCCGGACGCAAGAACACCTTACACACCCATCCCGGTGAGGATCACGCCTTTGTGGTCCTGGAAGGTGAGGCGACGTTCCACGATAAGGCCGGCAATGCAACGCTGCTAAAAAAAGGCGAGGGGATCATGCTCCCGGAGGGGTGGCACTACTGGTTTCAAAACACCGGTGATATCCCCCTGGCATTGCTCCGTTTTAGTGCCTTCAAGGGAAATTCGAAGGTTAAGAGGATTGATGCCCTGGGCAGAAAAAGAGAGGATCACGAACTGGACTATGCTGCGGTGGATGGACAGCCCGTGGAGGGTCAGTTTTGGGAGTTTTCATGATTTTCCTGGACCTTCCGAGGAGCAAACGGAATGGGCTCACTGCTTCGGTAAATATCCGGTGAAAATCACTGACCTCAAAACATATCGACTCCGAACATCTCTTCCCGCTGACGAACAGTTCCGTACTCGCAGTGGGAAGAGAAAATACCGGTCGGCATTTCTGCTTCAAGTGGAAACCGATGAGGGAGTCACGGGACTCGGCTCCTGCTCGGGTAATGGGACAATCCTAGAGGCCATCGTGTCACAGGTGTTGAAGCCGCTGCTGCTCGGCAGAGACCCCTGTTCCATCGCTGAGCTTTGGGAACAGATCTATATTGGCGCCGTAGTGAGGCTCTTCGGTTCTAGAGGCATCGGCGTGGTGGCGCTGAGTGGCGTCGACATCGCGCTATGGGACATCCTTGGCAAAGTGAAGAATACCCCTATCCATCAACTGCTCAGCAATTCGCCTCGAGAGAGGGTGGAACTCTATGCAACCGCCCTGTACCCTGATCAGACTGGCGGAGACGTTGAGAAAGCATTGTCATTGGCAGCGAAGGGGTTTCGCGGTGTAAAAATTAAACTGGGCTTTGATCTGAACTCCGATCTAGAGAGGGTTCGAGCGGTCCGCGCCGCAGTGGGAAAGGAGTTTCCCCTGATGACCGATGCCAACATGGGTTACGATCTCAACGTGGCTCTGAGAGCTGCTCCTGTCCTCCAGGAGTGCGGCGTTGGCTGGTTCGAGGAGCCCCTCTTTGTAGAGGATCTTGACGGACATGCCCAGCTACGGGCCAGTTCCCAGGTTCCCATTGCGTTGGGAGAGAACCTCCACACACGATTCGCGTTTCAAGAATATATCCTCCGGGGGGCGGTGGATATTCTGCAACCCGACGTGGCGCGCGCCGGAGGCATCAGCGAAGTTAGAGAAATTGGGACCCTGGCGGAAAAACACGGGTTACCTGTTTCATTGCACACGTACGGCGATGCGGTGGGTCTTGCCGCGAGCGCACATTTGGCAGCGGCGCTGAAAAACAGCACGGTGATGGAACTGGACTGCACCTATAACCCGTTGCAGACAGCTCTTCTAACAGAGCCGTTCAAGATTCAAGATGGGAACCTTATTCCTCCCGATGGACCCGGCCTGGGGATCGAATTAGACCCTGACAAATTAGCGATGTTTCAGTATACAGGCGAAGATGACCTGAGTTTAAGAGAAGCGTCCCTACGGATCATCTAGATCAGGCATTTAAAGCGAATGATACTGGAGTGATTCGTTTTAGGCTGAAAGGAGCAGACCATGTCTGATTACCGGATCATTGATGCAGACGGCCACGTGATGGAGCTGGACGAGCAACTGCGGGACTATATCGGCGGCCCTTACAGGGACCTCGAGTGGCATCGCAGCTATTCCTTCTGGCCCGGCCTAAATATGGACGGTTATCTTCGCGCGCTCAGGAAGTCGGGCGGCTGGGCCGGAGGGGGCACCGGTCCCAACGCCCAGCATTGGCTTGATTTTCTGGATAAAAATAACATTGAGCTGACCGTTCTCTATCCCACCCAAGGGCTAACCCATGGTGCCATCCAGGACAGAGATTGGGCGGTTACATTGGCTCGGGCTTACAACGATTGGCTACACGATAGATTTATGAGTGTCAGCAAACGTCTCGTGGGCGTTGCCCTACTCCCGGTCCAGGATATCAGCGAGGCCGTTAAGGAGCTTCGGCGTTGCGTCACCCAGTTGGGAATGGTGGGTGGGGTATTGCCCTCGGTAACTGCAACGGGGCGGTTATTCGGTGCGCCGGAATTTTACCCCCTTTGGGAAGAGGCTGAGCGCCTGGACGTCCCCATCTCCCCCCCACGGTGGGCTTAGCTTTCCCAATCTTGGTCTCGATCAAGCCAGCAACTTTACAGTTGCGCACTGTCTCGATCACCCCTTTGCCCAGATGCGCCAGATGGTCAGCGCAATTTTTGAGGGAGTATTCGAGCTCTACCCAAAGCTTCGTTTCGGCGTTCTCGAGTGCGGTATTGGCTGGGTCCCTTATATGATGGACCGAATGGATGAGGAACTCGAACGAAAGGGCCAGTACTCCCCTCGTTGCAAGTCGAAGCCAAGCGAATATTTGCGCCGTGGGAACATCTTCTTTGCCGCTGAGGTGGAAGAAACCGCATTGCCCCTAGCAGCAAAAGTGCTTCCCGAGGAGATCATCATTTGGGCGTCGGATTATCCCCATGAGCGAGACCAAAGGGACTTCAGTCAGGACATCCCGAAACTGTCAGCACGTAAAGATATCAGCGAGGACTTAAAGCGGAAGATCTTCTTTGACAATACCCTGCGTTTCTATCCGCGGCTCCGTGGGCGGCTGGAGACCACCCATGCAAAGACCAAGTCGGCAGCTGCATCTTCAGGTTACTAATGGATAAACCCCAATCCGATCAAAACGGCCTGGACACGTACTGGTCTAGGTCATACGTTGCAAGAGTTACAGACAATTTGATCGCTGGTCCGTAACTACACTCCAGGTGAGTTTCCGAACACGGTTACAGAGGGGTCTGAAAGGTCATCTAATTTTCCTGGGCGATTAATTTTCGGATCGATGAATGTCGAATCGCGGTTAACTGTAAAGAATCTTGGCGAGTTCCGACCGATAGCGATCGGTCAACTCATGCTGATGGCCCAGTACTTCAAAAATATGAAGCATGGCCTTACGCGCGCCACCATCCTTGAAGTCCTTCTGTTTCTTCATAACGGTCAAAAATTCAGACAGCGCCTCGTCGTACCTCTCGGAAGCTGCCAGGACAGACCCGAGTTGAAAGCGCGTTTCCAAATCATCCGGATTCGCCTCCAGTGAAGCACGAAGAGTCGATTCATCCTCGCCAACACCTTCCACGAGTTTTTGGCGCACAATGAGTTGGTCGGCCTCTTTTCGCTCTGGTGCCGTCAGGGGGACACGCTCAAGAAAATTCAAACCGTCACTATCGCCATTTGCAATCAGTAATCGCCCCAGGGCCAGTAGTGCTCCTGGGTGCAATGGTACCGAATCGAGGACCTCCTGGTAGACGGCCTGGGCTTCGTCTTGCTTGCCTTGATCCTCCAAGGCTTTACCTTTATGGACCCGATGGTCTGCCTCTGAAGGCAAGACCCGAGAAAGCACCTCTCGTACGGCATCCTCGGGCAATGCTCCGGTGAATTCATCGGCGATCTTTCCGTCCTTGAAGAGCTTCACCGCCGGAATCCCCTGAATCCGAAACAGACTAGCCAGGCCCTGGTTCTCGTCCACATTCACTTTGGCCAGAATGAAGGCTCCCTTCTGTTCCTCCACCAGGCGCTCTAACACCGGCCCCAAAACTCGACAGGGCCCGCACCAAGAAGCCCAGAAATCAACCATCACAGGTATCTCGCGGGATCGATCCAGCACTTCCGCTTCAAAATCGGATTCACCAACCTCTATAGTCCACTCGTTCATGATTAATGATGGCCTTAAAAACCTGCGGTTAAGCCCGCTGCCCCTTTTTTGGAAAACTATCGGGATCAAAACTGGAGCCGTTCAGGGCAAAAGTCCGATCCACCGGCGTTGGCTGGATAATAGTCTGCATCACATAACAACCCTTCTCCGAATTTCTTACCACTGCTGCAACCCGTGCCGGCGCCTCCTGAGAATCCAACTCCAGGTGTGTCTCAAATCCCAACCCGTTTGCCTGTATAGTTTCGGCCAGCACAGAGCCTTCACTCTTGAACCTGGCTTTCACGGAAACCCGTGCCTTGTCGATCTTGGTTTTCATCATTTCCCCGTACCGGGAAATTTGGGTGAGTAGTCAGAAGGCCAGCGCTAATCCAAAATAGGCGAGGGGGGGAGGAGCCGTATTTTCGCCACCTGATCGTTCGCCCTCATCGCAATAAACCGTAAACCCCCTCGCGTGGCCCTCCTTACGCAATCTTTCAAGGGTCTCCGCGTCTGCTTCCACCAAAAGCTCTCGCTTGATGGATATGTCCTCTGCCATTGGTTGTTACCTCCCTTGGCGCAAGATTTCGAAGGGAAGCGTAGCGCAAAGGTCGGACGGGGTCAATTGCGTAGCGTCACTTCAAGTGTTATGAACAGCAAAGCGCATGGCGCTAAGCGCAGAGCGCAGTCTAGTAGTGAGCAACGACGACTGAGTACTGAGTGCGGAGGGGGTTGGGTGTAGGGTGTTGGAAAGAGTGTATTAAGTGAAAAGAGCTGTTAGCGATCAGCCTTCAACTCTGAAATTTCATGATGCTAACTGCCAACTGCTTACTGTCTAGCTAAATTCTTTAGTCCGTAGTCCTGTAGTCTGTAGTCAGCGGTCCTGAATCCGCAAGGACGCTATGCGCTTTGCTCTATGCTGTTAAAATTCTGCGGTTAATTTCTTAAAGAGTCCATGGCCAAACGCCACCCAAGCCTAGTACCCCTTTCCCATGACCACCATCACGCGCTGGCATTGGCCATTCGCTGCCGCAAGCATGGTCTGGGGCAACTCAAACCGGGGGATCCAGTGGCCGTGAAGGAGCTTGCCATAGAAGTCAAAAACTTTTTCCGGCAATATCTCAAGCCGCACTTTGAAGCAGAAGAAAAGGTCCTCTTCCCGCTGATAAAACTACATTCCAGTGCTGACGGTGAATCATTGATTGCAACACTGCTGCGCGATCATGAACAGATCGGCACCACCGTAACCGCGTTGGAAAAAGACTCCGCATTATCCAAGACCCTATTCGATCTGGGGGATCTCCTGGATCGCCACATCCGCCAGGAAGAGCGAGTCCTCTTTCCCATCTTCGAGCAAGCCGTCCCCCACGGACCCGCAGAACAAGCCGGCCAGGAGATGAAGAAAATTCTTCAACCCATCACTGACTAGTCCAGAAGTTAACAATTACAAGGCGAACGACGGGTGAGAGGGCCCGGGGCTGGGCCTAAGGGTGCCTGGTTGTGTCGCCCGTCTAGGCCTTCACATAATCCTTCATGTAAAGATCCAGTAGAGCCAATAGGAGGGTAACTATCATGGGACCCAGGATCAGCCCAATGATACCGAACAATTTTAGACCACCCAGAATGCTGAAGAATAAAATAAGAATGGGAAGTTGAAGGCGGTTGCCAATCAACAGAGGCTTGAGTAAGTTATCGATTGACCCCACAATAAGCAAACCCCAAAAGAATAGGGCCACACCCCGCCACAAAGGACCCTCAACAAAACCCAGATAAATGGAAGTGGGCAGCCACACAAGCAAAGAGCCACCGATAGGAAACAGGGCGGTAAAGGCAGTAGTCACTGCCAGGACGACATAAAAGGGCACATCCAAAAACCAATAGCCCAAGCCGGCGAGCATGCCCTGAATCATCGCGGTAATCAAGGCACCATGGATCACTGCAAATAGGGCGTTAACGATATGTTGAAAGAGATGGTCCTTGTGTTGCTGATCCATGGGCAAGAGGGAATGGATCCTATTGGCAAGGGCCTGACCATCCCGCAGCATAAAAAAGAGCGTGAATAGAGCTATGATAAAGTTAATGGTAAATAGGAAAACGTTCTGCGCAACGTCTTTCACCTGGGAGGCCAGAAATGCAGAGGCGGATTGGGCCCCCTGGGCAACGGATTGTCTGAGATCAATATCGAAGAATTCCAGCTCGGCGGAAATTGAGTCCCACGCGTTGAGCACTCTCTGTACCCAGGGGGTTCCTTTCCATGCCTCAATTTCGGCACTCTCGACGGAAGTCCGCATCGTACTGGCTAGCTCCACCGTCTCCTGTGATAAGAAGACGATAACCCTCAAGGCAGGAAAAACAATGAGGAAAATAATGAGAACCGTAACTATGAGGGCAGCCAATGTTGCCCGCCCCTTCAGAATTTTCAGCAGCCATTCGTAAATGGGATAAACGATCATTGCGAGTATGGCTGCCCATGCGACGGCTTGGACAAAGGGGCTAAAGATCAGATAGGCCAGGTAGAGGATCACCAGCAACAATACAAAGAAAAAGACAGTAACGAGCCAATTCTGATTCACGCGCCGCTTCTCCTAGATTCTTACCTTTGAAAAATTCAATCGAACAAATTCAAAAAATTTTATGGCGCCAAGACTCCGCCAAAGTCCGCCAGAGGACGGATCAGCCTTGGACTGAGCCAAGCAAGCAAAGACATATATTTCAGTTTCTGCGAACTTGGCACCCTTTGCGTCTTTGCCCCTCGATTTCCCTCGAGGTCCTGTGGTTCGATTTCCCTCACCACCTTGAGCCCGTCGAAGGGAGGTTCTCGAAGGACGCGAGGCATCTTAGTTCCGGCTCCGTGTTCTAAACGTTGGTTGAAAAAAACGGGTATCTTTTCTTAGGATTTGGGTTCACTAGTTATTGCAAAGACGCTCCGTATTTGCCAAATACAGATTGAATGCAAATGAAAACGAAGACTGCCATTATTTCTATTGATAACCTGGATTCTGAGTCTGCTCCAAAGTTGACCGAGTTGCTTAACGGCGTTCCGGGTGTCGAATCCGTCGATCTCAGCTTGGAGCGAAAGGTGGCGGTCGTTGAATTTAACCCGGAGCAAACTAACGTGGATGACCTGCTTCGAGCCGTACTCAAAGAAGGATACCACGTATCGTAAGTTGCTTCACTAAAAGAATTAGTCGCCTGCCACGGTGAGGCGCGAAATCTTGACGGTGGGGGATGAAACCCTGTTTCTCATATCAAGGTCTTTTCCCACCATCTCGATATTCATAAGTATATCCTTGAGGTTCCCAGCGATGGTCACCTCCTCTACTGGATAGGTCAATTGTCCCTGCTCAATCCAAATACCAGCTGCCCCGCGAGAGTAATCACCTGAGATCAGATTGACTCCGAAGCCAATCAATTCGGTTACATAGAATCCCTCTTCCACGGATCCGATGATCTCCTCTGGACTGTGTGTCCCTGGGGAAAGGAAAAAATTGGTGGGTGCCACTCCAGGTGGGCTGCCCACGGATCGGGAAGCGTTGCCCGTGGACGGATAACCAAGCTTTCTACCGCTGTAGGTATCCAGGAGGTAACTCTGCAGTACACCTTTTTCCACGATTCTTTTTTTCTTGACCGGTAGCCCCTCACCGTCAAAGGGCTTGGAACCGAGGGCGCCAGGGATAGTCCCGTCATCCACCACCGTCACACTGTTGGCTGCAATCTGATTTCCGATCTTACCCTTTAGAAAAGAGGCGCCCTTATAGAGAGTATCGCCGGAGAGTCCCCGAGAAAGGTGACGCATGAGGGATGCGGCAGTTTCAGGATCAAAAATGACCGGCACCTCGCGCGTCTTGATCTTCCGCGCCCCCAAACGCCTCAGCACACGCTCGGCTGCTTTCTGACCGATCGCCTGAGGGGATTCGAGACGGGAGAACTTGCGCTGTGAAGAGAACCAAAAATCGCGCTGCATGGACCCATTGAACTTCGCCACAGGTGCAGCCGACAGACTGAAAGCCGACCCATCGTACTCACCAGAAAAGCCGGCGCTATTGGCATAGATGAGGCGGTTAAATTGATTTGAGAACTCACCTCCCTCGGAATTGGTAATGCGCGGGTCAAAACCAAGGGCCTTTTCCTCTGCTTCCCGGGCAAGACGGATTTTTTCCTCCACAGCAAGGGAACGGGCTTGGCCATCGAGCAGGTCTAGATTATCAACACCTTTTGCCAGTTCCTCCGGACGGGGCAATCCACTGAATTGGTCAGGCACGGTGGCACGAGCCATCACGCAGGTATCATTAACGAGGTTGTCCAAGGAGTCCCGAGAGATGTCAGAGGTGGAACCCGTGGCAGAACTTTTACCGAAGAAGAGCCTTAGACCCAACCTCTTTTCCTGGGCCTGACTGATCTTTTCCA
Source organism: uncultured Binatia bacterium (SeqCode) (assembly GCA_965215595.1). GTDB lineage: Bacteria > Desulfobacterota > Binatia > UBA9968 > CAXXLF01 > CBDCDW01. Next base: position 209,656 of record CBDCDW010000002.1, read on the forward strand.
CTTCTCCGAGCCGCACGGTCACGAAGAATGAATCACTTTCCGCCATGACCACGTCCCCTTCGGTGGCGCCCTTCTTCTTTGCCTGAGTTAATATTTCCCCGGCTAATTCCTGACTCAATTCTAATCGATCCATCACGTCACCTTTTTCCGTACATTTTTGCTATCTGGTCCGTTTTCATGGGAGACCTTTACCCGTGGTGAACAATTCACGATTAACCAGATTTAGTTCCTCCAACGGTAATTCCATCAATTTTGATGGTGGGAAGTCCGACTCCCACTGGAACCGATTGACCATCCTTGCCACAGGTCCCCACGCCTTCGTCCAGGCTCAAATCCGTCCCAACCATGGAAACGCGTTTCAAGACGTCTGGTCCGCTCCCAATCAGGGTAGCTCCTCTAATGGGCCGAGTCGTCTTACCGTCCTCAATGAGATAGGCCTCACTGGCGGAAAAGACAAATTTTCCGTTGGTGATATCCACTTGCCCTCCGCCGAAGTTTACCGCATAAATCCCCCTCTTGACGGAGCGTAAGATATCCTCAGGGGAAGAATCCCCTGACAACATGAAGGTATTTGTCATCCGTGGCATTGGAATATGGGCGTAGCTTTCACGGCGCCCGTTACCCGTCAGTGGCACTCCCATCAGGGAGGCGTTGAGTCGATCCTGAAGATAACCCCGTAACACACCCTTCTCGATTAACACGGTTCGATTGGTGGGGGTACCTTCGTCATCGTGATTCAAGGATCCCCTGCGGGATGGGATCGTTCCATCGTCAACAACTGTACAGTGCTCGGAAGCGACTTTTTCCCCAATACGATCCGAAAACGCGGAGATCTTTTTCCGGTTAAAGTCCCCTTCCAAACCATGCCCTATGGCCTCATGGAGAAGGATACCAGGCCATCCGGGACCCAGGACCACATCCATCTCACCAGCCGGGGCATCCTCGGCCTCCAGGTTTAAAAGGGCCTGCCGCACCGCTTCGCGCGTGTAACGCTCATAATCTTTCTTCTCAGTGAGAAACGAAAATCCAACCCTTCCTCCCCCACCAAAACTCCCCACCTGTCGATTGTCTCCATCCTCTGCGATACAGGTCACGTTGAGTCGGATGAGCGGCTGCACATCGCCCACAACCCAGCCATCTGAGGAGGCCACGAGAACGATTTTACGCTGGGTCACCAGGCTGACAAAGACATTCTTAACCCGCTGGTCAATACCCCGAGCTAGACGGTCCATATCATGAAGCAGTGCAATTCTTTCCTCTAGTTTAACTTCGGTATTGTTGATCTCCACCGGATAGAGATTGTGCGGTACGCCTTTTGTTCCGCCCACGGGCACAGGCACTGGGGCCCCTTTGTTTTGGGCGATGTAGCGCGCCGTACGGGCAGCCAATTCCAGATTTTCAATGGTAATGTCGTCCGTAAAGGCATATCCAGTTTTGGCCTCTGCCAAGACTCGGACTCCCACTCCGTTGGCCGCGGAATTGGAGGCGTTTTTGACCATGCCCTCTTCCAGGCTGATGGCCTCATTGCACCGGTACTCGAAATAGAGGTCCGCATAGTCGGCCTTGCTTTCCAAGGCCCTGGAAAGGACTTTATCCAGATCGCGCGACGTGACACCAAATCGCTGGTCGAAAAATGATGTGGCAGGTACCACTTCTTGGGCCATGGTTTTTCTCCTCTCTCATACTCTCATGGGCAACGTTTCTGCCCCTTGAAAACGAGTATAGTATATGATTAGGGTAATGGACAGTCCATTGAGCCATACTAAATGAGCTAAATGGAGATGCCATATGGGAAAAACCGTTGTTCATGTAGTAGGTACAGGGACCATAGGGGAGCCGTTGATCGGCATTCTTTCCACTTTCCGCAAGGAATTTGGTGTGGATGAAGTCACCTTCCATAAGCGAACCCCACGCGAAAACGACCGATCAAAAGTCACCGCCCTGAGCCAGAAGGGGGCCAGTCTCTGTGTGGACAAGGACCGCTGGAACAAGTTCAAGGAAATGGGTATGGAGCCCCGGTATGAAGCTGAAGAGGCCATCGAGAGGGCCAATGTAATCATTGACTGCACCCCGGTGGGGAACGAAAACAAGGAAAAATATTACCAGCGCTATGCTGATAACAGTCGAGGATTTATCGCCCAGGGAAGCGAGTTTGGTTTTGGCAAGATGTATGCCCGGGGAATTAACGATAAGGCCTTGACCAAAGGGAAAGATCAATTCATCCAAGTGGTGAGTTGCAACACCCACAACATGGCCGCCATCATCGACACTGTCGCCTTAGGTCCGGAAAAAGAAAACAACCTCGAAGAGAGTCGATTTGTTTGCATGCGACGCGCCAACGACCTGAGTGAGGAGGGTGGCTACATACCCGCCCCCGAGATTGGCCCCCATGACGACGCCCAGTACGGCACTCACCAGGGGAGGGACGCATACCACCTCTTTAAAACTCTGGACATCGACGTGAATATATTCTCTTCAGTCGTTAAGTTGAATACCCAATACATGCACACCCTTTACTTCGACTTGAAGCTCCTTCGAAGTGTAACCATGAAGGAGGTAATGCGCCGGATTACGGCTAACGGCAGAGTTGCCATGACGAACAAAAACTCCATGGCTTCAGTTTTTTCCTTTGGGCGGGACCATGGCCTGTTCGGTCGGATTCTCAACCAAACTGTCATTCCCACCAATAGTTTAGCCCTCAGGGGAGACAGAGAGGTTGTTGGAATGTGCTTTACTCCCCAGGATGGAAATTCCCTCCTGAGCAGTATCTCCGCCACCTTGTGGTTTCTCCATGCGGAATCCTACGAGGAGCACATTAAACCCTTAAGAGCATATTTTTTCAGCGAAATTTAGTCGCAAACATTTGAGCTCTCCCTTTGAATTTACTCTTTTCGGGATTCGGGAAAGGTAATAGAATTTATTTTACGAGCTTCGTGTCTTGGCGAGAAATTCTCCTACCCTACAGCTTTGGAGGTTTCCCCAAAGCCTTGGCGAAGGGGGAATCTATTTTGCAGTCGTTCTATTAAACCATCTAACGGTAAGAATCTAACTCTGGCGAGTATTATCGGCTGGTGACACCAGTGACCTTCACCGTGCCCTATTCCACGGAACGGAGGTCAATCTCCTCAAAGCGTACGCTATCACCAACCTTTATATTGTGTTGAGCGGCGACACCTCCTTTGATTTCCAGAACAAACTGGCTTGGGTATCGCACGGCTAAGGACGCTGTGGAGAAAGGTACCGCACTGTGGACGATCCCAACAATCGATTTCTGACGGTTAATGAAGATAAGATCTAGTGAGATGGGTGTGTTTTTCATCCAGAAGGTTTGGACCCTCTCCTCCGTGAAGAGAAAGAGCATCCCTTGATCCTCCGCCAATTCCTGCCGGTATTGTAATCCCAAAGTTCTCTTGGTGGAGGTAGCGGCGATCTCTACTGTTATTGGAATTTCCGTATTTCGGCCCTGCAAGACCACGCGAGGCCCCGAACGACAAGCGAACATGGTATTCAAGAGACATAGACTCAGAACAAGCTTGTAGTTGAGTCTCCTACCCTGCCACACAACGTCCCCTACGACTTTGATGAATCTTTTGCTCCGGGACTCTCGCGATTCCCGCGCAGCTCCATTGCCACCAACTCGGCGATATCTAGCACCTCGGGAGTTGAGTCTGTCTCTTCCTTCGCTGCCTCATCGGAGAACATCCGCATGCAAAATGGGCACCCGGTTGCGATGGTTTTTGCTCCCGTACCCTTCAACTCCCGGAAGCGATTGGAGCTAACCCGCTCAGACCCCTTCTCCTCCTCCTTGAAGAACTGGGCTCCCCCCGCTCCACAGCAAAAACTGTTGCTCCGGTTTCGAGGTGGCTCGTCTAATTGGAAGCCCATGGAGCGGATCACCTCGCGGGGCTGGTCGTAAACTCCGTTGTGCCTTCCTAGATAGCAAGGATCATGGTAGGTAACGGAACCCTTCGACGTCGCGGGCACGGCCAATTTTCCCCCTTCCACGAGTTCGGCTATGAACTCAGTATGATGCTTGACCACATATTCGCCGCCAAATTGAGAGTACTCGTTCCCCACGGTATGAAAACAGTGGGCACAGGTGGTCACGATGACTTTAGGTGCAACAGCATTCAAGGTTTCCACGTTCGCGGTTGCCATCTCGGCGAATAGATACTCGTTACCGGCGCGGCGCGCGGAATCTCCCGTGCACTTTTCCTGTGGGCCAAGCACCGCCCAGTTGACGCCTGCTGCGTGCAGAATCTCGGCCATACTCACTGCGATCTTTTGGGCCCGCGGATCGTAGGAGGGAACACAGCCTACCCAGTAAAGTATATCTGGATTGGGGTTTTGCTCTACCGTCGGCACGGGGAAGGACAATTTCGCCGCCCAGTCCAGCCTTTGCTCCGCTGGAAGGGTCCATGGGTTTCCCGAGCTTTCCATCCCGTTGAAGGCCTGCTTCAACTCATTAGGAAAGTCAGCTTCCATTAAGACCCGCTCACGGCGCACGTCTAATATATGAAGCATCTGCTCGTTGCCCACCGGGCAGACTTCTACGCAGGCGTTGCATGTGGTGCAGGACCAGGCAGCTTCCTTATTAAGGGCAAAGTCCAGAAGGGGGCGTGGTTCTGCATCCTCCTTACCCAGAGTGCCCAAGGTCTGATTCATTTCGTAACGCTCATTGATCAGGATCGCGGCGGGGCTCAAGGGCTTGCCAGTAACATAGGCCGGGCAAACATCCTGGCAACGATTGCACATGATGCAACTATAGGCATCTAGCAGTCGCGGCCAGGCAAAGTCCTTGAGGGTCTTCGCTCCGAAAGACTCCTCGTTCTCGAAATCCATGGGTTCCAATACGCCAGGTTTGTCCTTCTTCAGCGCGAGGTTCAATGGAGCCAACATGATGTGGATATGTTTGGATCTGGGAAAATAAGGCAGAAACAGAAAGATCGAGCCGAGTGCGCCCCACCAGAAAAAGTGTTGCAGTCCTTCCAGCAGACCAGGGTCTACGCCGGAGAAAAGACCGGCAAATACTCCCGCAACTGGCTGAAAGGGGTCCAGGCCCTCATGAGCCAGCTGGGTACTCCTGGAAAGAAGTCGGCACCCCACGTGAAAAACGATAAAGCCCCCCACAATGGCGGAATCCCGTGGAATTCCACTTCTAACATTTTCGTGGAGAGGCACATTGGAGGCAAATTTGAAATCGGATGGCCTTGCCAGGAACCGTCGGACCATCAAACCGAGGATACCAATCAGTACGCTCGCCGTCAGAAGATCTGCCAACAGGTTAAAGGGATTCCAGATCCCGCCACGGGCTACCCAGGGCAAGAATCCCTCCAATACATCCACCAGGTTCACTAAAAAGTAATAAACAAACCCATAAAAAACCATAGCATGGAGAAAGGAAACCAGGGGGCGTTTTTTGAATAGACTTTGCTGGGTCAAAACGATCCACAATGCGCGAAAGATGCGCTGCAGGGGGCGATCAAAGCCAGGGCTAGGCTTTCCTGACGCGATGGCTTTGTAGACACCATAAAAGCCCGTACCCGCATAGGACAGGCACATGAGGGCCAAGAGCAGGAAGGCTATCTTTTCTACAGTTGTGAGCATGGGCTCTCCCTAAAAGGTGTTGTTACTTTCCATTTTATGCCACGACGCTGAATGGAATTGTTTTTAAGTATGGGACCGAGAAAAGCGACCGAGGAGCATCCGGGCTCATGGTTCAGGGCATTCTGGTATCTATTAGAAACCTAGTTTCTATAACTCTACAGATGATAACCGAGACGCTGGGAGAGGTCATTACCGCCTTTTAGGGTCAGCGGAATAATTTCTTTCTCAATTTTTTCCCGACTCAAGCGATGTCCTGGTCCTACCACCGAGAGAGTCCCCACCAGAACTCGAGTGTGATCACGAACGGGCACTGCCACGCATCGTACATCGTCAATAAATTCGCCAAGATCCGTTGCAAATCCTTCTTCGCTGATCTCCTGGATCTGTTTGAGAAGTAGCTGGCGATCTACAATGGTTTTCTCGGTATAGCGCACCAAGGACTCTGGAATGCCATTGCGAAGCTCATCGTCAAACGCAAAGGCTAGGTGAATTTTGCCAGGAGCGGTACAGTACAAAGGGAGAGTCTCCCCAACAAAGGATGCCACCCTTACAGGACTCTTAGACTCGACAAAATCCAACGGTACGATCTCGGTTCCCTTTCGCAATGCCACAAAGGTGCTCTCTCCCGACTCTTGAGACAATGAGGAAAGTGTGGCCTGCGCCTGGTGCAAGAATCCTATTTGACGGACATAGGCCTGACCTAGCTGATGACACTTTAGTCCAAGACGATAATTTTCCGTTGCCCTATTCTGCTCAATGTAACCCCGCGCTTCCAGGGTTGCGAGCAGGCGAAAAACATTGTTTTTATGAAGTTTTAATCTCTTGCTCAATTCGGTAACACCAATTTCATCCCCCGCCCCAGGAAATTGCTCCAACACATCAAGAGCATGAGATACAGAGTGAATTACGTAATTAGACTTTTCTCGGCGAACCATATCCCCTCCATGCAAGAAGACTCGTGGCCTAGACACCCCATGGCAAAATTAGCCATAACAAAAAGGCGTTTTAATCTATACTAGTGTTCTACTAATTGTCAAACGGTAGTAGAGGTGGGGGCAAAGCAACCTATCCCGAGCGCTAACCCCGATCCGACATTAATCGGTCCAAGAATTCATCGCTTGCAAGCATCAGATGACGGTCCAGAGCTGTTTGTTCCAAAAATCAATAACTCAACTTTAGTGTAACTGCGGGCCTGCAACCAAAATGTCAGAAATTATTGACCCCGATCCAAAAAAAATACCGGCCAGGATAAGGCGGTGAAAACTATCCCTTATTACCATCCGCTGTCTATGATGTAGACAATATGCGCGGCATATAAAATTTCGGATCGGGGTTGAAACGTCTGGCCCAGGATCACACATGGTCACTATTTTTTGTCGGATCGGGGCTAAAACCTTTCTGGGACCTTTTCCCAATCCTTTAAAAATCGCTCTATGCCAATATCGGTCAAAGGATGCTGTGTCAATTGTTTGAGCACGGAGAAAGGTATGGTGGCGACATGGGCTCCAATCAGAGAAGCCGACAGTACATGGACTGGACTACGGACACTGGCAACTAGAACTTCTGTGGTCATTTGATAATTTTTATAGATCTTAACGATCTGCTCGATGATGTCCATACCGGTTTGTGAAATGTCGTCCAGACGACCGATGAATGGGCTGATATATGCGGCCCCTGCCTTGGCTGCCAAGAGTGCCTGGACCGGAGTAAAGCAGAGGGTCACATTGCATTTGATCCCCATTCCCTTAAGGGCCCTCACCGCCTTGAGTCCCTCTGTGGTCATGGGTACCTTAACCACCACGTTTTTTCCGTAGCGAATGAGGTTCTCCCCTTCCTTAATCATTCCCTCTGCGTCTCGGCTAACCGTTTCGAGACTCACGGGGCCAGTCACCAGTGAACAGATCTCTCTCACCACCTCATCGAATCCCCGGCCGGTTTTGGCAACCAGCGTGGGATTCGTGGTAACACCATCAATGAGGCCCATGCTATGAGCCTCGGAGATTTCACCAATGTCCGCCGTATCGAGAAAAAACTTCATAATTCCTCCTGTTTGCTATCTAGCACTCTTACCATGGAATGCCAATAAACCCCGTGCCAAATAATTAGCCAGCATAAATGTCGACACTATGCTGCTGAATTTACCAACCCTGCAATTGGATTGTCAGAGTAACGAACTGTTAAGCACTTATATACGTGGCTAGACTTTGCAACCTTTTTTCAAAGGGTTATGCTAGATGACCGTCGCCGGAAATGGCTTTAGATCGGGGTAATATTTGAGATTTCCGCCCCGCCCTTCTGCAAATAGTTGTCCCCAAGGGCACTTTTCGGCTAGAATGAATAGATTTTTCGGAGTGTTCCATGAAGATGGGTACAAAGGGATTATACGGCCTTCTTGCCATGGGGGAACTGGTGCAAAACTATAAGGCCAATCGCCCAATGCAGGTGAAGGATATCGCCCAACGACAGAAGATCCCCGAAGAATACTTGGGGCAAATCATGGTTCTACTCAAACGCGCGAATCTCGTCCGCGGGACAAGAGGACCGGGAGGTGGCTATCAATTGGCCCGTTCACCCGAATCCATTACAGTGGGCCAGGTGGTGAAATGCCTCGAAGGACGGCCGTTGGCCTTCGATTTGAAAGGCCAGAAAAACCTTTCTGCCGTATCCGTTATCGAGCGTAGACTCATGGAGACCTGGGAAAAGGCCATGGAGGCCTCAGAAAAAGTCCTTGAAGAGGTATCTCTCGCCGACCTTTGTAAGCCCGAAGAGCGAAGCCAGATGTACTACATTTGAACGACCCATTGCCTTGGCCAGGGTGAGCAGAATCGGTTTCCTCTGGCAGCTCGATTCTCTAAGACAAATGTTTCAACCCTCGTTTCAAGAATTTACCCGCCTTTCCAGGCAGGGGAATCTAGTTCCCGTCTATCAGGAACTACTCATGGACCTGGAAACACCGCTCTCCTTTTTTAAAAGACTTAAGAGGGACCGCTATTCTTTTCTCCTCGAAAGCGTTGAAGGGAGTGAACGTTGGGCGCGGCATTCGTTTTTAGGGACCAACCCCTACCTCGTCTTTAAGGCGAGGGGAGACCAGGTGGAGATCATTGAGAACGGAAAACGGAAGACCTTCATGGCGGATAGCCCGCTCCAGGTATTGGAGGGACTTCTAGGAAGGTATCGTCCCGTTCCTGTGGAAGGGATGCCTCCGTTTTTTGGCGGGGCACTCGGTTACGTTTCCTATGACGCGGTAGAGCAACTCCACGACATTTCCAATGTTAAAAAAGACCATCTCGAGATACCAACCATCTACTTCATCTTTGTCCAAACTCTGGTAGCCTTTGACAACCTCAAGCATACCATCAAGGTGATCGACAATGTGAGGCTGGACGAGAAGGGGAGCCTACGGGATGCCTACCGAGAGTCCACCGCCCGGATCGAAAGACTGGTCTCGTCATTGCAGAAAAAAACCAGCAGATTGGAGGCTAGAGACATCGAAGAAGGGTCAGAAATAAAAAAACCAATCCCCAATGTCACTCCAGCAACGTTCCGCAAGATGGTCCAAAAGGCCAAGGACTACATCCGGGCAGGCGATATCATCCAGGTGGTGTTATCCCAGAGACTCGAGACCGAGACACGCGCCGATCCCTTCGAAGTTTATCGAGCGCTGAGATTTGTCAACCCCTCCCCGTATATGTTCTACCTAGAACTGGACAAGCTAAGGATCATCGGCTCATCCCCTGAGACCATGGTGCGCCTCAACGAGGATTCCATTGAGCTCCGACCCATTGCGGGGACACGGCCAAGGGGCAAAAGTCCTTCAGAGGAAAAGGAACTGGAAGCTGATCTCCTGTCCGATCCGAAGGAGAGGGCGGAGCATATCATGCTGGTTGATCTAGGACGAAACGACGTGGGTCGGGTTGCCGAAATAGGGTCCGTCCATGTCAACGAGCTCATGAGCATTGAGAAGTATTCCCACGTGATACACATCGTATCCAACATCCGTGGAAAAATGTTAGCTGGAAAACACTCCTCGGATCTCTTTGTATCCTGTTTTCCAGCTGGAACCGTCTCGGGGGCACCGAAGATCAGGGCAATGCAGATCATTAGCGAACTGGAACCCGAAAAAAGAGGATTGTATGCAGGTGCCATAGGCTACTTCGGCTTCAACGGCAACATGGACACCTGTATTGTCATCCGAACCATCCTCATGCACGGAAGAAAGGTATGCATCCATGCCGGCGCTGGGATTGTAGCGGACTCCGACCCCCACAAGGAATACCAGGAGACCCTAAACAAGGCAGGGGCAATGCTCAAGGCCGTTAACCTGGCGGAAAAGTGGAGCAGGGGAGCTGGGAAAAAATGATTCTCCTCATCGATAATTACGACTCCTTTACCTATAACCTCTATCACTACCTGGGAGAGTTGGGGGCACAGGTTCAGGTATTTCGAAACGACAAAATATCCCTACAAGAGATCGAGGATCTCGCCCCGCAGAAGATCGTAATATCTCCTGGGCCCTGCACCCCAAAGGAGGCAGGCATATCATGTGACGTGGTTCGCCAGTTTGCCCAGAGGACACCCATTCTCGGCGTGTGCCTGGGACACCAGTGCATCGGGGCAGCCTTCGGGGGTAGAATCATCCTGGCCCCACAGATCATGCACGGGAAGTTGTCGGACATCTTCCACGACTCTCAAACCATTTACCGATCCGTGACGAACCCCATGCATGGCATGCGCTACCATTCCCTGGTAATTGACCCTCACCATCTGCCTTCGGAGCTCAGCGTCAGCGCACAAACTTCTGACAAAATTATTATGGGGGTGAGGCATCGAACCTTCCCGGTGGAAGGAGTCCAATTCCACCCGGAGTCTATTCTCACAGACGCCGGAAAGGCAGTGCTGAAGAACTTTTTAGACTACTACTGAACTGCGGTACCAGCTGGCAGTGAGCAGTTGGCAGCAAGAGTAGGGACTACTGACCACTGACTACGGGACTACGGACAAACAAGAAGCAAGGAGCAAAGGGCATAGCGCAAAGCGTCAGTTAGTACTGAGTTACGAGTGCTGAGTACTGAGCGAGAAGCACAAAGAGACAACAGACTCGCGGTCGTCAATCTCTGGATCAGGGTCAGCCAGCGCGTCCCCTTGCGGCTCGGCTCCAAGGTCAGTAGTCGGTAGTCCTGTAGTCAGTAGTCGTTTAATTCGCCCTGCTCTTTGCAATCTTTGTCTGCGTGGGTCTGCGGTTAATTTTTCTTAACGCTTTGCGCTATGCGCCATGTGCTTTGCTGTTTCTCCACGGGGCTAGTAACTACGAATTTCAATCTCGTTCCCATCGGGATCCAAAAAGTATATGGATGTGGCTCTCCCCCTGGCCCCCCAACGGGATATGGGCCCCGTTCGAATTTGTACCCCATGATTCTTCATATAATCCACGATTTCGGTAAAGTCACTTTTATCCACAACGAGGCAGAAGTGATTTAGATTACCACTGGGTTTATCCTCGTGGGAGTCCTTTTGTTTCACTGGATTGAAATCAATGAGTGTGTGCTCGTTAATTCGCACAGATGGGAACCCCACCTTACCGTCTTTAAACTCTTGAACGCGCTCTCCCTGCAGTCCTAAAACGCCCGTATAGAACTCTAGGGTCTGATCAATGTCGCTAACATTCAAGACGATGTGATCTAGCTCAGTGATCTTGATTGGTTTCATTCTCCCCTCTTTCTGAAACCCGTTCTCCTAGCCTACCATTACCAAAGAAATCCCCTCAAGGGTCTACTCACCGGGACACGGCAAACCGCCGGCCTATCCGGACAGAAAAGCACTAGCGCACTCCTCACTGCAAAAATAGTGACCGTTTCGCTGCAGGGCGTCGCTTTTAGGGATATAGCTCTGACACTGGGGATCTAGCACCATTTCCTCCCCAGACCCGGAGGGACCCTGCTGGGAAGTGCGCCGTTTCTTGCCTCCAAATACAATATAATTGATTAGGAGTATAACGAGAAAGACTAGGAGAATAAATATAAATAGCCGGAAGACCAAATCTCCGCCCTTTCAGGCACTTGCACCGGCAATCAAAGTCTAAACAGGCTCACCCTTTTGTTATCTTTGACACGCACCATAAGCTGCGAAATGGTCATGCCCAACACCGGATGAATTACCTGTGGAGCGATCTCGCTCAAGGGAACGAGAACAAATTTTCTGTTTTGCATTTCGGGATGGGGAACGGTCAACCCCCTACGATCCAATTTAAGATTATTATAAAGAAGTATGTCCAGGTCAATGATACGAGCACCCCACCGCTTTTTTACTTTTTTGCGCCCCATGGCCCGCTCAATATTCTTGCACTTGCTAAGCAGCACCTCGGGTGGCAACTCGGTGTTTACTTCGATCACCGCATTGACGTACCACTCCTTAGAATTCCCTAAAGGCTCACTCTCATAGCAAGAGGAGGCTTTGGTGATACGTGTTTTTGGTATATTTCTGATTCGATCAAGGGCTTCAAGGTAGTATTCCTTTTTTTTACCCTGATTGGAACCAATCCCGATATAAACTTGATTTGCCACGATTCTACAAGGAAACCAGAGGTGCACCGTCCGAGGTTACTTTCCTCCTTGATGGGTTCCAGGTAGAAGTGAAGAAATGTAGATAACGTGTATTAGCGACTCACCGGGAGTGGACTACAGACCTGTAATGTCGTCAATAACTGCTCCCAGATATTGCCCTAAATGGCGTATCTCCCGAAAGTTTTTCGGACCGGTATTAAAATTTTACCTTCTGGATCCTATTCACAACCTCCTTTAGACGTTCTTTGTCCACACAAAGCGTGAAACGGATATAGCCTTCACCAGTGGCACCGAACCCATTGCCCGGTGTACAGACGATGCCTGCCTCTTCCAGCAGCCGGGTGGCAAGTTGAGCCGATGTGACTCCCTTCGGGACCGCGACCCAAACATAAAAGGTGGCGCGGGGGTTTTCACATTGAAGGCCAGCTTTTTGAAGGGCAGAAACCAGGACGTCGCGCCTCTCCTGATAGAGCCTCCTCAAGGGTTCCACCAGCTCTTCTGAACGGCCTAGGGCTTCAATGGCCGCCTCCTGCACTGCCTGAAAAGCACCAGAGTCAACATTGGACTTGACCTGTGCCAATCCGGCCACAATATCTGCGTTCCCAACGGCCATCCCGATTCGCCAGCCAGTCATATTAAAGGTTTTGGAAAGCGAGTGGAATTCGATCCCCACCTCCTTGGCCCCATCAATTTGAAACAGGCTTAAGGGTCGGTAACCGTCGAAGCAAACCTCCGTGTAGGCGGCGTCGTGGCAGAGAATAATCTGGTGGCGGTGGGCAAACTCTACAATTTCCTGAAAAAATTCTTTATCCGCAACCGCTGCGGTGGGATTATTGGGATAGCCAAACCACAGCATTTTGGCCTGCCGGGCAACTTCTGTAGGGATTGCCTTTAGATCGGGGAGAAAACGATTCTCCTTCCGAAGGGGAAGGTGATAGATCTTGCCACCGTTAAACTGGGTCCCAATCTGATATACAGGGTAGGCAGGGTCAGTGGCCAGCACGAGATCGCCCGGATCAACATAAGCCACCGCCATGTTTGCAATGCCCTCTTTGGACCCTATAAGGGAAGTGACTTCCTTCGCCGCATCCAGCTTTACCCCGAAGCGCCCGTGGTACCAATCCGCCACAGCCTGACGAAAACTCAGCATACCAGAGCTACTAGGATAACGGTGATTCTCCGGATTCCCGGCAGCCTGCTTGAGTTTTTCGATGATAGGAGTTGGTGTCGGTGTATCCGGATCACCCACCCCTAAGTCTATAAGATCAACTCCCTTGGCTTTTACTTCATTCTTCTTACGATCTATTTCTGCGAAGAGGTAAGGTGGCAACTCTTGGATTCTTTTAGCTTTTTCAAATTTAATAGCCAACTCCACGTCCCCCAGTGATGGAAAATGGCATCCTTATTACCTGTTTTTTACGATTTTGACAACCAGTTCCGTTACGTCTAACCTTAATTTTTAGCAGCATACCATGGCCCTTCAAATCGTAGTGGACGGTTATAACCTGATTGGGAGTCAAAAGGGGTTGCGAGGAGACCTCGAGGGGAAAAGGTACAGACTCATCCAACGGCTCCAGAAGTATCAGAAAACAAAGGGATTTGGGATAATCCTGGTTTTCGATGGATGGCGCTCAGGGTGGCCCACCGAGGTTCAAAAGCAATCGGAGGGGATTACCATCATTTTCTCTCAGCAGGGGGAGAAGGCGGACGAGGTCATCAAAAAGCTTGCTAAACAAATCGGCAGCGGTTGCGTTGTTGTGACATCAGACCGCGAGGTCCGCAGGGCAGCGGAGGGAAGTAGTGCGGTGGCTGTCTACGCGGGAGAATTCACTTCCATCCTGCGCAATTTTGACGATAATCAAAAGGAAGGTGAACACGCCTTGCCTTTTGAGGATACACCAGACGAATTTTACCAAGCCATTAAGAAGGGCAATCCACGCAAACTATCAAAAATTGAGAGAAAGAGACAAGAGATCCTCAAAAAACTTTAGCAAACGATCACACGAAAAGACTTTTCTGCTCCCGCTGAGGGCAGGCTCCCGAGCCCATGTTCTCCTTGGGGAACGAGGCTTCAGACCGCGGGCAGTATATCTGCACCATGAGGGCTTCGGCACTCCCCTCGTTCCACAGGACTCCCGCAGCGACCCACCGGGCCTACGCTCGCACGAACCTTTCGGATCTCAGATTAGCCGTGGGCGGACTCCGGCTTTCATGCGGCGCCGACCACGGTGGGTAGCCCGCTGCTCCGTCCATGTTCCTCTCGGGGAGCACCTTCAGCCATCTCCGACTTCTTTTCTTCCTCCACTCAGTACTCAGGACTCACTACTCGTTGCTCATCTTGGGGCGAAGGGGGCCTGCACCGAAGAAAGGGAGACGTCCGATACCCGCGGTTCGAAGCGAATTGGATTGTCAGATTATAATGAGGGAACCTCAAGCCATGAATCTGTCGGCTCCCGCTGAGGGGCGGGCCCCCAAGCCCGCGTTATTCTCGAGAAGCGAGCCGCTGGCCGCGGGCAACAGGGCAGTGAATATTTGAAGTTGTTCCTTCAATGCCCACAGCTTTCTGTCTCACTTCCCTTCGTCGCTGAACGGTTTGGGACGAAAGGTGCTTGACAAAGCCTTCTGCTAGCAATATGGGAAGGGGTAACTTTTTTGCTCAGTGGAATATTTTGGCAATGGATAAGGAGATGGTGATTTAGTTCCATCTGGGGAGGGGTAGAAAATCTTATTATAATTTTATTAAGGAGGTGAAAGTATGGTTAGGTCCTATAAACACCCCATGAAATGGGGACTTATTCTCGGATTGATACCGGGCTTCTTTTTCTCCTCGTTTATTCAGGGCAAGGGCCTGGCATGGGAGCCCAGAAAGCCCGTTGACTTCATCATCATGGCGGGTAAGGGAGGGGGCGCCGACAAGATGGCCCGACTCATGCAGAGCGTGATTGGAAAGCACAAGTTCCCCTCAAAGCCGTTTATCCCCATCAACAAGCCGGGCGGCTCCGGTGCAGAGGCACTGATCCATCTCAAGCAGAAAAAGGGCGATAATCACACCATCATGGTCACCCTCAACAGCTTTTACACGACCCCGTTGCGCCAGCCCAATCTGCGGGTTGATATCTCCACGTTTGCCCCCATAGGGCGCATGGCGGAGGACACCTTATCTCCTGTGGGTGCACAAAGACAGCGGCATTAAAAACGTAACCGAGTTCGTCGCGGCGGCAAAGGCAAAAGGCTCCGACTGGATCATGGCCGGTACCGGCAAGGGCCAGGAAGACCAATTGCTAACCAATTTCCTCAACAAAGCTTACGGTCTCAAGATGAAGTACGTCCCCTACAAGGGCGGCGGCAGGGTTGCCAAGGAGCTGGCCGGAAAGCATGCCAATTCCACCGTAAATAACCCGTCAGAGCAGTTGGGTTTCTACGAAGCTGGCAGGACACGCCCCCTTGCCGCGTTTACGCCAACTCGGCTACCGTTGTTCAAGGACGCGCCGACCTTTAAGGAGCTGGGGAAGGAATTCGTTTACTTTATGCAGCGAAGCGTCGTCGGGGCGCCTGGGATGAGCAAGGAAGCCGAGACCTTTTACCGGAGCGTATTCGCTCAGGTCTATGCCTCCGACGAATGGCAGAACTACATGGAGAAAAAAAGCCTCCAGGGCGGTTTCCTGACTGGCAAGACGCTCAAGCGGTACTGGGGCAAGGAAAAAAATATTCATCGCACAATGTTAAAGGAGATCGGGGAGATCAAATAATCGGCCTTCAGTGCTGGACATCAAACCGAAAGGGAGAGGATCACCACCATGCGATGGGCGGAGCTGACCATGGCCGGAATTATGGCGATCTTCTCCCTTTACCTGATGTGGAAGAGCGCAGAACTCCCCATCGGCTGGCTTCCCGGGGAGGGCCCAGGCGGTGGGGCGTTCCCCTTCTGGTTATCCACGGGCATGCTCATTTGCTCGCTTTGGGTCATCCTCCGCTGGATCAGAAAATCAAGCCCACCCTCTCGTTCCACCGCACCCTACATGGAGAAGCAAGGATTCAAGCTGTTCTTGATCGGAGCTGGCTCGCTAGCAGTAATGATCGGGTCGATCCACTTCATCGGTGTATACGGGGCCGTCCCGCTATTTCTCATTTTTTACATGCGGGTTCTGGGTCGACATTCCTGGGGCACAACCGGGGCACTGGCAATTAGCATGCCCATCGCCCTATTCTTATTCTTTGAAATAGCCTTGACCATTACCTTGCCAAAGGGCTTAACCGAACCCCTTTTCTATCCACTATACGAATTCTTCTATTGATGTCTGGCTCCAACGCGAATTCACGCAAATGTCAGTTCTTGACAGACCGTTGAAAAAGGCCCATCTGCCACCAGCCTGCCCTAAGCAGGCGTTTAGGATAGTTGCGCTCGATCGCTGCGGGAATCATTCCCGCTCCAAGCAGAGTCGCTCTAAGTACGTTGACCCTCGTCGATTTCTCGTGCGCCGCTCGGCTGAGCTAGGTCGAAGCCTCGCACCTGGAACCTCTTTGACCGGTCTGGGAACAGGGTTTTTCAACACTCTGTTGAACCGAGATCCCCATTTTTTCTCCTGCTGACGGAAAAATGGAAACCTTCAACCTGCTCATTGACGGTTTTATTATCGCCTTCCAACCTCTGAATCTGGCGCTCATTATTTTTGGCTGCAGCATCGGTCTTTTCATTGGTGCCATGCCGGGACTGGGATCCGTCAATGGGGTTGCCATTTTGTTACCCATGACCTTCCTGGTCCCGCCCACCGGAGCCATCATTTTCCTGGGGGCAATTTATTATGGTGCCATGTACGGTGGCGCCATCAGTTCCATCATGTTGGGTATCCCAGGGGCATCGACGGCGGTTGCAACTACCTTCGACGGCCGCCCTCTGGCCTTGCAAGGGCTAGCCGACAGGGCACTGGTCGCGGCGGCATTTGCCTCCTTCGTCGGTGGCACCATATCGGTACTTCTCTTTACCCTGTTTGCCGCTCCCCTGGCGGAAGCGGCGCTTGCCTTTGGCGCACCGGAGGAATTTGCACTCATGCTGCTAGCCTTCGCAACATTCATCGGCCTTGGCGGTGAAGATATTCCCAAGACCTTCTTCTCTATCTTCATCGGTCTCGTGCTGAGCGCCGTGGGACTGGATATCATCAGTGGCCAACCACGATTGATCTTTGGAGACATTCCGGGCTTCTTCCACGGCATAAACTTTCTGGTGTTGGCGATAGGAATTTACGGTATTGGCGAGATCCTCTGGACCGTGGAGACCAGCCACGGTGAGATGCAGCTGTCCAAAGCAACAATTTCGCTCCGCCGTATCATGGACGCAATAAAGTCGTTGAAGGACAGTATCAAGCCCATGGTGATGGGTTCCTTTCTTGGTTATTTCGTCGGGATCCTTCCCGCCGCCGGTGCCACGCCGGGTTCTCTCATGGCCTACGGGGTGGCCAAGAGCATGGCGAAGGATCCTGAGACCTTTGGAAAAGGCAATGTGAATGGCGTGGTTGCGCCCGAATCGGCCAACAATGCCGCCAGTACCGGCTCCATGCTACCCATGTTAACCCTCGGTATCCCCGGCTCCCCCACCACGGCGATCCTTTTGGGTGGAATGGTCATCTGGGGCCTCGAGCCAGGCCCAATGCTGTTTGTTGAGCATAAGGATTTCGTCTGGGGCCTGATCGCGAGCTTGTACGCCGCCAACCTCTTCACGCTTCTGATCAATGTCGCGTTCATCCCCGTATTCATCTGGATGTTAAAAATGCCCTTTACCATTCTCGCACCGATTATCTTTATTCTCTGTGTCGTGGGCGGCTACGCACCAACGCAAGACATGCATGACATTTGGCTCATGCTGATTTTTGGTGTGGTTGGCTACCTGCTGCGTAAGCTCGATTACCCCATGGCGCCGGTGGTCCTGGCCATTGTGTTGGGTCCATTGGCCGAGGCATCCATGCGGCAATCCCTAATCATTTCCAGCGGCTCGTTCGCTATATTTTTCAATCGCCCCATTGCAGGGACCATTAGTGTGATGGCAATCGTGGTCTTTACCCTTCCACTGTTCAAGACGATAAAAAACTTGATCAAAAACCGTGTCCCGCAGCGGCCACTGTGACCAACGGCCAGCCTCCAAAGGTTCCCAACAGTCTGAAATTTGCCCATTGGAAACCAGGGGCGTATCATAAAAATGCGATCGACACCCCTAATTTTTAAGCAAGTGGAAAACCTTTGATTCCAATACATGACAACAATCCGACGGTCCTCCACCCCATTGTGACCGTTACCTTCATCATTGCTAATGCGGCAGTTTTCCTCTACGAACTCTCCCTCGGTCCACAGTATCTGGACACCTTGATCAATCAGATGGGCATGGTCCCAGCGTCCCTCACCCAAGGCCCAGCTCAAGCGAGCAGTGCCTTTTGGACCCCAGTGAGCTCGATGTTTTTACACGGGGGTTGGATGCACTTGCTCGGCAATATGCTTTACCTGTGGATCTTCGGCAATAACATTGAGGACAGCATGGGACACCTGAGATTTATCTGTTTCTACTTGATCGTTGGATTAGCAGCCGCTGTAACCCATGTCGTTTTAAATCCCACCTCCACCGTGCCCACCATTGGTGCCTCGGGGGCGGTTTCGGGA
Source organism: uncultured Binatia bacterium (SeqCode) (assembly GCA_965215595.1). Lineage (GTDB taxonomy): Bacteria > Desulfobacterota > Binatia > UBA9968 > CAXXLF01 > CBDCDW01. The sequence goes on from CBDCDW010000002.1 coordinate 228,468, forward strand.
GTGCTGGGGGCTTATCTCGTTCTGTTCCCACATGCGCGTGTCAGGACTTTGCTTACTCTTGGATTTTTCATTCACATTACTTATCTTCCCGCATGGGTGCTACTGGTTCTATGGATTGGATTGCAATTCGTCTCCCAGGCCATGCAACCCATTGACCCAAACGCCGGTGGAGTAGCCTACGCGGCGCACATCGGCGGCTTCGTGGCAGGACTTGTACTGATCCTCCCGTTCAGAAAGTACCGACGTAAAGCTTATTCTCGCTACACCTAGAATGCAATGATTCACGCCGCATGGAAGAGCCTAGTGCTTCGATTTGCAAACATGCTCACGTATTTTTGTGATGACATTCAAAGAAAATGGTTTCTCATACTTCGAGTGCTTCAGTATGACCCTGAGCATGGTCGAAGGACCAGCACTAAACCCCGAGGGGAACCATCGTTAGCGAATTGTTGAATCAGAGGAGTTAATCAAGACCAATTATCGGCGTCTACCTGTAATTGATCTTCTGTGAGAATGCCGGCGCCCCGCAAATCCTCTCCTATGGGCGGGCCTAGGCTGTCGGTAAGCTTCGGGGTGAATATATTGAATTCGCCCTCCGCTACGGGCTTCAGGGTGGATGTATTGGAGGCCTTTGAATTTCCTCTTGAAAGACCGTCCATAGCGCCTGTGCCCAGGGAAAGGTCTTTTCCTCACACGGCTGATTCCAGAATTGACCACAATAATACTCGTGGTTGGAGGATTATTGATGATGGTCTGATTAAACTCTACGGGATAAGACCGTGGCACCGTGGGGTCCACACGGGTCTCGTGGGTGAAATTTTGTTGAGCTACCGGAGCTGCAAGGGTCTCATGAACAAAAAAACCCTTACGAACAATGAGCTGTTTGGAATCTATTATGGCCTCAGGTACCGAGTTCAAATTATCAGAAAAGTTCAAAACCCCGCTTGAATCTTTCCATTGATAGACGTCTCCCATGGAAAAACCGGGTGAGACCCAAAGCATAAGACAAACCACGGCCCCCATCCACTTTATAAGACTGAGATTGCGACTGGCCATGTGTTCCATGCCTTCTAAGACCTAGATTCTTAACGATAGAATGTTAAACAGAACGACTTCAACAGGGTTCTTCGCGCCAAGATGCCCCCGAACTAAAATCCGAAATCCGAATATCGAAATACGAAACAATTTCAAAATCTCAATTCTCTAAATCCAAAACCTTCCAATGAGAACTTCTCCCACGTTTTTAAATGTTTTGAAATTAGTATTTTGAGTTTTCCCTTTTTGTTTCGAGTTTCGGAATTCGTGCTTCGAATTTTGCTTTCCATTTGTTTCGATTTTGTAATTTCATTTATACTTGGCGTCCGTTGCGCCTTTACCCCTCAATTCCCCTCGGGGTCCTGTGGTTCAATTTCCCTCACCACCCTGAGCCCGTCGCAGGGGGGCTCTCGAAGGACGCGAGTCATCTGTTTCCTGAATTGACTGGGTTTTGGTTGCGGGGGGTGGATTTGAACCACCGACCTCAAGGTTATGAGCCTTGCGAGCTACCGGACTGCTCCACCCCGCGACATTGGATTTATCAGATCACCTTTTTATATTGTGCCCTGGGTGAAGTCAAGTTACAGTGCAGCAATGCAACGCGACAGACTCACACCTCGAGTGAGTGTCGATATGATTATCGAGTTGTATCCAGACTTAGTCGTATTAATCGAAAGAAAAAATCCACCCCACGGATGGGCCCTGCCGGGAGGATTCGTCGACTACGGTGAGAGTTTAGAAAAAGCCTCCGTGAGAGAAGCCAAAGAGGAAACCTGCTTGGACGTTCAACTGATTGAGCAGTTTTACACCTATTCAGATCCTCAGCGTGACCCGCGCCATCACACGATCACTACTGTATTAATTGGCCGGGCAAGCGGCGTCCCGAGAGGAAGCGACGATGCCAAAAGGGCCGAGACCTTTACCGAAAAGGACCTGCCCTCTCCTTTGGTCTTTGATCATGCCGTAATCTTAAAGGACTACTTCCATTACAAAAAGACTGGCAGGAGGCCAGGGGGTACCGATTAACCCCGATCCGGCAAGAATACCAATTTACATGTGACCCAGCGCTGCATGCTATAACTCGATGCGAGTGCCTGATTCCTCCCTCAAACAGCCCTTTGCCGACGCCCAATACTCATTAGGCACGCTTCCTCGGGCGCATTGATTTCGGATCGGGGTTAACTCAGTTTCTTGAGCGCGGCCTGGATACGGTCACAGCCCCTTTCGATATCTTCAAAAGACGTGGCGTAACTAAACCGGACATGGTCTACGGATCCAAAATCCTCTCCAGGGACCAACACCACTTGAGCCTCCTCAAGCAGAAAATCGGTCAGGTCAGATGCAGATGCTATCGTGGTCTTCTTACCCTTCTTTCCAAATAGGGAACCCATGCGGGGAAAGACATAAAAAGCCCCTTCAGGATTGAGACACTCCACCCCTTCCATGGCATTGAGACCCTCCACGATCCTGTTTCTCCTTCTCTGAAATTCACGTACCATCTCTCGCACCTCATCCTGTGGTCCCTTAAGCGCCTCTACGGCCGCCGCCTGGGCAAAGGAAGTAGGATTGGAAGTGCTCTGGCTCTGGATCTTGGCTGCAGTTGAGATCAGAGGGGCCGGCCCCAATGCATAGCCGATCCTCCACCCGGTCATGGCGTAGGTTTTGGACAGGGAATTGATGATCACAGTCCGCTCCCGCAGCTTGCCGTTGATACCAACAATGTTCTGGAAACGAAAATCATCATAAACGATCTTTTCATAGACATCATCAGAAATGATGATACACTCATGTGGCTCCAACACCCGAGCCAGGGCCTCCAATTCATCCCGTGAATAGGCGGCGCCGGTGGGGTTGTTCGGGCTGTTGAGTATAAAGATACGGACACGGGGCCCCAAAGCGGCTTGCAACTCATTGGCAGTGATGCGGTAGCCGTTCTCTCTCTTGGTTTCAACAATTCGCGGGACTGCACCAGCCAATAGGGCCATATCCCGGTAACTGACCCAATAGGGAGCCGGGATGAGAACTTCATCTCCGTCGTTGAGAATCGCTTGGAACACATTGTAGAGGGAATGTTTGCCTCCACAACTGACTAAAACTTCATCTTTGTCATACTTCAGACCTTCATCCCGCTGGTATTTCTCTGCAATGATCTCCCGCAAGGGCTGGATACCTCTCACTTCGGTGTACTTGGTCATCCCCTTTTTCAGGGCCTGAACGGCAGCCTCCTTGATCCGGTCTGGGGTATCAAAGTCAGGTTCCCCAGCGGCAAAGTTAATCACACCAATACCTTGGGCTCGCATGGCAGCTGCCTTAGCCGCCAGGGCCAAAGTAATGGATGGTTTGATACCCTTGGTCCTCTCACTGAGCTTCATCATCCACGCACAACCTTTCGCTTGAGTCTTCTGAGCACATCTTTGGGGACAAATCTAGATACATCCCCTCCGAGACCGGCCACCTCCTTCACCAGACGTGAGCTGAGGTAAAAATAGGATTCCCCAGTCATCATGAAAAAAGTCTCGAAATCTCGCTTGAGCCCACGGTTCATCATCGCCATCTGAAATTCATATTCAAAGTCCGATACCGCCCGTAAACCGCGGATAATGACCTTTGCCCTAACTTTCTCGGCATAGTTCACCAGCAGTTCATCGAAGCTGTCTACTGAGACGCGATTCCCCGCCCCTTTAAAGACCTCCTGGATCATCTCCAGCCGCTCTTTCACGCTGAACAAAGAATTGTCCTTGTCCCGATTTGTGGCAATGGCTATAATCACACGGTCGAAGATTCGAAGGGTGCGCTCCACAAGATCAATGTGACCGTTGGTAATTGGATCGAATGAGCCAGGATAAACCGCTATGCTAGTTCTCGCCATGCTCTCCTCTTATTCGCTTGAGGTCTTGGGGACCATAACCAAAAAAAGAGATAAAGGTTCCTCCGTACCGACGTTGATCGTGAAGGACCATGGACCCGTAACTCTCTTTCACCTCTTCTCTTGTACTGTGCTCCACAACCAAGATCCCATCTTTTTGAAGGAGTTCTTCCCGTGCGAGGGACCTTAGGACACGCTCCACCCAGCCTTTGTCGTAAGGGGGATCTGCAAAGATAAGGTCAAATTGGTCTCCCCTCCCAACCAACACATGAATGGCCCTGAGTACCGGAATTCCCAAAACTCTAGCGCTACCGGAGAATCCCAGGGCCTCGATATTTTTACGGATCATCTTGCTCGCTTCCCTTGACACATCCACAAGACAGGCATGCTCTGCTCCACGGCTCAGTGCCTCAAAAGTAAGGTTCCCTGTGCCGGCAAATAGATCCAGAACCTTCCATCCCGAGAGATCGTGCGGAAGTATATTGAAAAGCGCCTCTTTCACCCTATCGGCCGTAGGCCTAAGGGCCTGACCCTTAAAAGATTTTACCCGACGCCCCTTTGCTGTTCCTCCTATAACTCGCATTTCCTGATCACCCCGTGGAATAGTTCCTCCACCGAGACTGAAATAGTCGTACCATTATTTTATTCCACCCCGTGGAATATCTCCTCTACCGACGCACAAAAAGTCGGACCATGATGTTATTCCACGGGGTGGAGTAACCTCTCGGTCGAGGCCACTCCTCGCAGTCGTGGATAGTACTCCACGGGGTCAATTGGCGCATTGCAAAACAATCTTACCAAACTGTTTTCCCTCTTCGAGACGTTGCTGGGCTACGACGGCCTCCTTCAGAGGAAAGATTTGATCGACAATAGGTCTGATCCCCGAGGCACTGCAAAAGCTGAGCAGTTGTTGAAACTCTTGCCGGCTACCCAGGGTCGAACCAAAGATGCTGAGATGATTCCAAAAGATTCGACGGATATTGGTCTGGGGAGTGGCTCCAGCCGTGGCGCCGCAGGTCACCAGCCGCCCTCCCTTGGCCAGGGTTGCCAGGCTCTTTGCCCAACTCTCCCCTCCCACGCAGTCCACTACCACGTCGACCCCTCGTTTCCCCGTTAAGACTCTGACCTCTTTGACGAAATCAGCCTTTGAATAATTGATTCCATGCTCGGCACCATGATCTTTTGCCATTTCCAGCTTTGCATCGCTGCTGGAGGTCACGATGACATGGGCATTCATCTCTTTCGCTAGTTGAAGAGCGGCTGAAGCCACTCCGCCACCGACACCCAGGATCAGCACATGCTCCCCTGGCTTGAGCGCCGCATTGGTAACCAGCATTCTCCATATGGTGATAAAAACAAGAGGAAAAGCTGCGGCCTCCTCAAAGGAATAATTCGGTGGGATAGGGAAACAATTTCCGGCTGGGAGCGTGATGTACTCCGCATAGGTACCCCTGATCCTTTCACCTATCACTCGTACGTGAACGCACATGAAATCTCTATCTGTTCGGCAAAACTCACATTGGCCGCAACCGCTAGGCGGGTAAAGACAAACCGTATCCCCTTTCTTGACATTGGTCACCCCGTCCCCCACTTCCACCACGACACCGGCTCCATCCGCCCCCAATATATGCGGTAGAGGAACCTCAATTCCGGTTAATCCTTCACGGTTAAAAATGTCGATACGGTTTAGAGCTGCAGCTTTGAGCTGGACTACCACTTCGTCAGAGGAGCTCAACTTTGGATCAACCGTCTCTTCGTAACGAAGCTTGTCCAACCCTCCGTGCTCATGAATGCAAACGGCTTTCAAAATTTTCTCCTCTTAACCCCGTGGAGTATTACCCACGACTAACATGAGCGGTCTCGACCGTGTGGGTACTCCACTGGGTGGAGTATTATCCACAACTGAAATAAAGTGTCTCGACGAAGACGTTACTCCACCCCGTGGAGTATAATCCACGACTGGAATTTTACCTCTCGACTGAGAATTTACTCCACGGGGCTCTGGTTAGCAAGATACAGTTGGGGTGTCAATTCAGACTCAAGTGAGACGCCCTTCCTTTAACAAGTTCAAGATCTTGTCTTGTACCTTGTCGAATCCACCATTGGACATGACCAGGATAACGTCACCCGACTTCGATTGCTCCACCACATAGGTGGCGATTTCGTCGGCTCTCTCAATGGTAACGGCCCGACTGTCGCCACAGAGCCGGCCAATCTCGTTCACTACCTCCCCAGGAGAGAGACGATCGTTCTCAGGAATCTTCTCAGGCTGATAGAGGCCAGCAACAATAACTCGATCGGCCTCAGCCAGGACTTTAGCGAATTCGTTCTCAAAGATTCGTCTCCTGCTAGTCTGACTCCTGGGTTCAAAGATGGCCCAAAGCCTGCGACCGGGGTAGTTCATTTTGACACCTGCAATGGTCTCCCTCACCGCCGTGGGGTGATGAGCAAAGTCATCGATTAAAGTAACACCTCCTACTTCTCCTTTGAGCTCCTGACGTCTCGTGACGCCGGAAAAAGTTGTCATGGCCTTTCGAATGATGTTGGGCTTTATTCCCAACTCCCTCGCCATGACGTAAACACCCAGGGCGTTGTCTACGTTGTGTCTCCCAAACTGGGAAAGGGTAACCGTTCCTTCGGAGGATTTCTTGTACCAGGGCTCAAAACGGACTCGCCCCTCCTCTACTCGGACATCCTTGGCTACCCACCCTGCCGGGCTCCCTTCACCATAATAGATCACCGGACAGGAGGCCCCATGCGCCACCTGTCCTGCCGCCTCGTATTGATTGGATACCACCAGAGTCCCGGTAGAAGGGATCAAATTCACCAGGCGTTGAAAGGCACCCACCATGTGTTGGAGGTCTGAGTAAATATCTGCATGATCGAATTCAAGACTGGTAAGGATAACCTTTTGCGGTTCGTAATGAAGAAACTTCGGCCCTTTGTCAAAAAAGGTACTGTCGTATTCATCTCCTTCTAGGACGGCCCAGGGCCCGCCGCCGAGTTGAAATCCGGAATCAAAGTTTAGTGGAAGACCACCAATAAAAAAACTTGGATCCAGTTTCGCTTGGCTCAAAACCCAAGCAAGCAGCGATGTTGTGCTGGTCTTGCCATGGGTGCCCGCAACCACGACGGCCTTCTTTGAACCGATAAGGAACATCCTCAAGGCCTGGGGAAATGATATGGTTGATATCCCTTTTTCCAACACCGCCTGAACCTCGGGGTTGTCCCGTGAAACGGCATTGCCCACCACAACCAGGTCAGGACGTTGCTCCAAGTGTTTCGAATGGTACCCCGGTTGGACCTTAATCCCCAACCCATCGAGATAGGTACTCATGGGAGGATAGGCCGCTGCGTCTGATCCGGTAACTCGGTATCCGAGGGATTGGAGAAGTCCGGCCAGTGCAGCCATTCCCACCCCGCAAATTGCAATGAGGTGAATGTGACCGCCGTACGCTGGCAGGTTGTTCATGGAAAGAGGGTTTTCATAATAAGGTCGTGGATTTGGGGTCGAAAATCCCGGATCTTATCATTATTCCGCGAGGGATGAATGCGATTGGTTAACAGTATAATAGAGCAATTCTTTTCTAGATCCCACCAAATCGAGACACCAGTAAATCCTAAATGTCCTACTGACAGTGGTGAGAATTGGCTACCGCTGGAGGAATTGGCTTGACTTGGGGTATCCCAACCCAGGGCGTAGGTGGATCCGCTAACGGATTCATCCCGCCGGAAAAACTCTTTGACCAATTCTGCCGGCAAGAAGGAATCCTTACCATCGTAACAAAGTCTGAGCCGAGTGAGATAACGATGGATGTCTCGTGCAGAAGAAAACAGCCCCGCATGACCGGCGACACCTCCCATGGCGTAGGCATTGTCATCGTGAACCTCTCCGCAGATGATCTTCTTACGCCAAGGGCAGTTTTCGGTGGGGGCCACCTTTTTCAGATCCGGCTGAAAGCGGCGCGCCAGCAACTGAGTGAGATCCACAAAGAAAGTGGACTCGAGCCCCAGTGGTTGAAATATCCTCTCCTGACAAAAGCGGTCGAGGGACCGTCCGCTGATCTGCTCAACGATTTCGCTGAGAACGATGAATCCAAGATCACTGTACAGGACCTGGGTGCCTGCAGGCGCGAGAGGTTTTTCCCTATGGACTCGCTCGATCACGAAACTCTCTGCCGCCCTGCTAGCCACGTACTTTAATCCTCCGACTTTCTCACCCTTGATGATTTCCTCGTAGTAGGGCTGCCATGCCGCGAGTCCGGAGCAGTGAGCCAATAAGTAGCGAAAGCTCACATGGATCTTGTTGAAGACTCCAAAGTTTGGAACAAATCGAGTGACTTTGTCGTCAAGGCGGATTTTCCTCTCTTTGACCAGAAGCATGATGGCAGTCGTTGTGGCGATGCATTTTGTCAAAGAGGCGAGGTCGAAGATGGTGTCGGTTTCCATGGGAGTTTTTTCTGGAAGGAGCGAGCGAGACCCAAAGGCCTGCTCCAACACCACGTTCTCACCCTTAGCCACCAACACCACCGCCCCGGGAAAAACACCGTTGGAAACGGCCTCATTGAATGCATCTTCAACAGTGCTAAAATCCATCGGTTTCTCTAACGCGGATAATCTACGGTTTCCCAGTAGGCGATTCCATCAATGACAGCGACCCCGTACCACCATCCAAGACCATTTTTACACCAAAAGGAAGCAGCAAATTTTCTTGACCATGACCCGCACTGATACCCGACACGACAGGATAGTTCACATCCTGAAAGAGATCTTCCATGACCTCTGTCAGTCCCCTGGCTCCACCCAATTCACAATCGGTAAATTCTCCTAACACGACTCCTGCAACGTCGCTCAATTTTCCCGCCATTTTAAGGTGGGTCAGCATCCGTTCGATGCGATAGATCTTCTCTCCGACATCTTCAAGAAACAGGATCTTTCCTTTGGTCTGTAACTCGTAGGGAGTCCCAAGAGTGGTTACCACCACGGAGAGACACCCACCGACCATTTCTCCCTCGACCCCCTTCTGCCCGGGGCAAATAGGGATCCCGCCGACAAACCACGAATCACTGGCTCCACAAAGGGTCTCCCAGAAAAGATCTCTACTCCGTCCTTTTAGACCACGAGCGACATCCATAGCTACCATGGGTCCGTGAAAGGTTACCAGACCACAGGTTTGGATTAACCAGTTTAATAGCAGGCTTACATCACTATACCCAACAAAGATTTTTGGATGCGAACGAATAATTGCAGGATTCAACAACGGCAATAGCTGGATTGTACCAAATCCCCCTCGAGCACAAAATATAGCTCGGACATCGTCCCTTTCGAAAAGTTGTTCCAGTGATTTGGCTCTTAACTCTTTTTCTCCTGCTAAATACCCTTTCCGCTGCAAAATTCCTTCTGCAAGTACGACTTCAAATCCCTCACGCTGGATGGCACTGACCCCTTCGTTGAGTTGGCCGGAGTTCACCGCGCCAGAAGGAGCAAAAATCCCGATCTTATCGCCTCTTTTTAAAGGTACTGGCTTATGAGTTCGCATCATGCGGATCCGATATTACCCCTTGACGGACAATCAATCCTGGGTTGTGAATAAAATTTCGTAGCCTTAAAGGAACCGGGTGCTACCTGTGGATAACACACCGCTCCAACTGTCCCTGGGCTTGCACCCAGGTTGACACGGCACATCGACGAATCAGATTTGATCACAAAAAAGCCAATTAATACTATCACTTCTTGTTTTTATAACCCAGTATATATTTGTCTCCGCAGGTTAAATTTAAGGTTGACTAAAATTTGGAAGACAGATAATAAAATGGTAAGGCTTTTTGTCTTTTATTTAATTTCTGCACAGTGTCTCCCCAACAGTTTCAACAGTTTGTTCACAGCCGATGAAGATCAAGCCCGAACAGGTTGATAGATTGGCTGAGCGCCTGCTAAAAATTTGCCGCGCCAAGGATCTTATTGTCCTCAAAACGGGCGAGGGAGCCGTGCGAAAGCGGATTGGTGAAATTATAACACAAAACTTCCGGGAGGAGGAGGCCATAGAAGAGGAGGCACGAAAGATGATGGACAGCCTCGCGGGAGAAACGAAATCCATGGATCAGCATAAAATGCTTTTACTTATCAAACAAAAACTGGCCGAAAAGAAGGGATTCGCCCTATGAGTGGATTCTCTGACGGCCGGATTTCCCATCTTGCGCATCAGATTATGGATAGCTTGCGGAAGGAACAGCTTATTGAATTCTCCAATGATTCTAAATTATTAAAAGAAATCAAAGAGGTCCTTAGCGAGTTTGGCGATATCGAGGACCGAATTGACCAGATGGTACGTAACAAAATCCAATCATTATCCCGCCCTGTACCGCCAGGCAGTAGAGAATGGGAAATTCTCTATCGTAAATATTTTGAGCAAGAACTGAGGAAGCAAAGGGGTTAATCCACCTGCTCTTGCTTTCCCATTGCGACTGTTATACGAATAAACCCCGAACCACGATCCTTTGCCCGTAGCTTTGGGGTACCACTACCCATCCTCGGATTCCAGAAGGTTCATCCCCGTGCGTCCATACAGTTAATTCTGTGTTACGGGGTAAATACTCCCATCCCCCCCTTGACAGGGGAAGGTTTCTGATTACATTTAGCCGGTCTGGCCCGCAGGTTAATAAAATCAACACACGGAATATTTTCCTGTGTCAAATTAAACACTTATGTGCGTAGGATTCCGTATTTCAGGCTATAATGATAAAGGAGGAGCAGTATGAAAATCAAGCCGTTGCAGGATCGGGTAATAGTCAAAAGGATCGAAGAGGAAGAAAAATCAAAGGGAGGAATTATCATCCCGGATTCTGCCAAGGAAAAACCACAAGAAGGACGTGTGATTGCAGTCGGGAAGGGTAAGGTGGATGAGAGTGGCAAAATCACTCCAATGGACGTTAAAGTCAATGATCGGGTCTTATTTGGGAAATACTCCGGTACGGAGATCAATATCGACGACGATGAGCATCTCATAATGCGTGAAGAAGACATCCTTGGAGTTGTTGAAAAATAGCTAATTAAAGATTTTTAAGGAGGCATCACAATGGCAGCTAAGATGTTAAAATTTAACCAAGACGCACGTGATTCAATCCTAAAAGGGGTTGGAATTCTTGCGGATGCGGTCACGGCGACACTTGGTCCTAGGGGACGTAACGTCGTGTTGGACAAGTCTTTTGGTGCACCCACGGTAACCAAGGATGGGGTGACTGTGGCAAAAGAGATAGAATTGGAAGACAAATTCGAGAACATGGGCGCACAGATGGTAAAAGAAGTTGCAAGCAAAACCTCTGACGTGGCAGGTGACGGTACAACCACTGCTACTGTGCTAGCACGCCAGATCTTCGCAGAGGGGATTAAGATGGTTGTGGCCGGACATGATCCCATGACACTAAAGCGCTCCATTGACAAGGCGGTGGCCGCAGTTGTCGAGGAGCTCAAAAAGCTGTCCAAGGAAACCAGGGATCCTAAAGAAATTGCCCAGGTGGGCTGTATCGCCGCCAACAACGATAGCACCATCGGTGATGTCATTGCAGAGGCCATGAACAAGGTCGGAAAAGAAGGCGTGATCACCGTCGAGGAAGCCAAAGGGTTGGAGACCAGCCTGGACGTGGTGGAAGGAATGCAGTTTGACCGCGGTTATCTCTCTCCTTACTTTGTGACCGACCAAGAGCGAATGGAAACGGTCATTGAGGACGCTTATATACTCATCAATGAAAAGAAAATTTCTAACATGAAAGACCTGCTGCCGATCCTGGAACAGATTGCCAAGACAGGAAAACCCTTTATCATTATCGCCGAGGATATCGAGGGAGAAGCCCTCGCTACCCTGGTGGTGAACAAGATCCGCGGGACCCTACAGTGTGTCGCAGTCAAGGCCCCAGGGTTTGGTGACCGGAGAAAGGCCATGCTCGAAGACATCGCGATTCTCACCGGCGGCAAGCTCATTGCCGAAGAGTTAGGGATCAAGTTGGACAATATAGCACTCCAGGATTTAGGCCGAGCAAAGAGAATCGTTGTTGACAAGGAAAATACGACCCTGGTAGACGGGTCCGGCCAGAAGTCTGATATTGAAGGCAGGATCAAGCAGATCCGTGCCCAGATTGATGAGACCACATCGGATTATGACCGGGAAAAGCTCCAGGAACGTCTGGCCAAACTGGTTGGTGGGGTCGCAGTGATTAACGTTGGCGCGGCTACAGAGGTGGAAATGAAGGAGAAGAAGGCCCGGGTTGAGGACGCACTTCATGCAACTCGCGCCGCCGTTGAAGAAGGGATCGTCGCTGGTGGCGGAGTAGCTTTGCTGAGGGCGGGAGCTGTCTTGGACAAGCTTAGCGTTACCGACGAAGAGAAATTTGGAATCAACATTATACGACGGGTCTTGGAAGAGCCGCTGCGAAGAATATCGACGAACACAGGCGTGGATGGCTCCATCGCCTTACAAAAAGTTAAGGAGGGCGAAGGAGCCTTTGGCTTTAATGCCGCCACGGAACAATTCGAAGACCTAATAAAGGCAGGGATCGTGGACCCCACCAAGGTGGTCCGCACTGCTTTGCAAAATGCGACATCAATTGCGGGTCTATTGCTCACCACGGAAGCCATGGTGGCAGAAAAACCTGATGATAAATCAGCCATGCCCCCAATGCCCCCAGGCGGTGGCGGTGGAATGGGCGGTATGGGCGGTATGGGCGGCATGATGTAGTAACCAATCCCAACAATCCGGCCTACCCATCAACCCCGTCTATTTGGGTTCCGGTAGGCCGGATTCCTACGCCCTCCTTGACAAAATTCAGTTTTCGTATTAGCCTCACCTTAGTATTTTTCCCTGAAAAGATAATAAGTTACATATCATCTGAATATGTTTGAGAGCTTAACTGATAAACTGGAGTTGACCTTTAAGAAGCTTAGAGGTCAGGGAAAGATCACCGAAAAAAACATCGAAGATAGCCTCCGTGAGGTCCGCTTAGCCCTCCTAGAAGCCGACGTAAACTTCAAGGTTGTAAAGAAATTCATCGAATCAGTTAAAAATAAGGCCCTGGGCCAAGAGGTCTTGCTAAGTTTGACCCCAGACCAACAGTTCCTCAAGATCGTCAGGGAGGAGCTCGTTTCCCTTCTAGGGGGTGACACTGAAGAGCTAAATTTAAGGGCCGCTCCACCCGTAATCATCCTGCTGGTAGGCTTACAAGGCTCCGGTAAGACTACAACCATCGCCAAGTTAGCGGGTTATCTCAAAAAGGAGAAAAAGCGCACTCCTTACCTCGTTCCTGCGGATGTTCATCGGCCTGCGGCCATCGAACAGCTAAAGGTATTGGCTGGGGAACTAAACGTACCGGTTTATGACTCCAATCCTGATACCCCGCCGGTAGTCATTTGCCGGGAAGCCTTGGAGGAGGCCAGAAAACATATTTGTGACCTGGTGCTTATCGACACGGCTGGAAGGCTTCACATTGATACCGAACTCATGAACGAGCTCAAGGAAATCCAGGGATCCCTGACCCCGCACCATATTCTATTGGTGGTAGACGCCATGACCGGACAGGACGCCGTCAATCAGGCCCAGCAATTTAACGAATCTGTTGACCTCACAGGAATCATTCTCACAAAAATGGATGGAGACGCGCGAGGAGGAGCAGCCCTCTCCATGCATGAAATCGTTGGTAAACCCATCCAATTCATTGGAGTTGGAGAAAAAATCAACGCCCTCGAATCCTTCGCCCCGGACCGGTTGGCTTCGAGAATCCTGGGGATGGGAGATGTCCTTACCCTCATCGAAAAGGCAGAACAGGCCCATGAAGAGAAAACCACCCAAAGCCTGGAGAAGCTGAAAAAGAAAAATGCTTTTTCTTTAGAGGACTTCCTCGCACAACTCCAGAGTGTGAAAAAAATGGGCTCCGTGGGCGAGCTGTTGGATCTTATTCCGGGGGGAAGAAAACTGAGCCAGAAGGTAGACATGAGTCAGGCGGATAATGAGTTTAAGAGGACAGAGGCCATTATCAATTCCATGACAGTGGTGGAGCGACGTAACCCCAATATATTAAACGGCAGCCGAAGAAAGAGAATCGCCGGCGGCAGCGGCACCACGGTAACGGACGTGAATCGCCTGATAAAACAGTTTCTGGAAATGAGAAAAATGATGCAGAAAATGACTAAGATGGGAGCGAAAGCTGCATTTAGCCAAATGCCTATACAATTTCGATAGGAGACAAACGAAAAACATGAGTGTACGAATCCGTCTGACAAGACATGGTGCTAAAAAGAGGCCATTTTATCGTATCGTTGTCACTGATTCCCGGTCACCGCGAGATGGCAGGTTCATTGACCAGGTGGGAACCTATGATCCCATGGTAACTTCCGGTGGAATCAAATTGAACAACGAAAGCATTGAAAAATGGCTTCAACGGGGAGCACAACCCAGCCAAACCGTCTCAGAATTAATTAAAAAGGCCGCAAGCACGGGAAGCCGCCCTGTGGAAGGTAATTGACATTTGCTTCCCTGATTAATTTCACAGACAGGAGGTCATCTCCCTCATGAAGGACCTGGTTGACTACCTAGCAAAATCCCTGGTTGACAATCCTGATGCCGTCGATGTTAAGGAGATTCAAGGAGAAGCCGCCTCGGTCCTAGAGCTCAGGGTGGCCAAAGAAGACCTTGGGCGAATCATTGGCAAACAAGGAAGAACGGCAAAGTCCATTCGTACCATACTCAATGCGGCTGCCACGAGAGTAAATCGTAAGGTGGTCCTCGAAATTGTGGAAGAGAAATGAAGCTTTCCCGGTTCAAAACCCTGGCAACCTTCATTATTTCGACTAAATCCGCCGGGGCACCTCCCTTCGAGCTTCGGTGGGTTCGTCATTCGCAATCACCCAAGGGCATATGCCTTTAGTCTTCAGCGAAGACGGATAAGCCAGTGCCGCCTCAAAGTGTCCGACCAATTTATCCCCCTCGGTAAGCTTGTGGCCACGCATGGAATCGCAGGGTGGCTGAAGCTAAAAACCAATAATCCCCAGAGTGCAGCCCTGGGTTCCGGGAGACAGATCGTTCTTGAAATAGAGGGAGCTCGCTCTCTTCAGATTCTCGAATCGAGTAAAATTCACAAGGGTCATCTCCTGGTCAAACTCCAGGGGGCTAGCGACATCAATTTTGCCAAGACCTGGGTGGGTGCTACCTTGCTGGTTGCCGAACAGGACCTTGAGCAGCCACAACCCGGGGAATACTATTACTATCAGGCTATGGGTCTCGAGGTTTTTACTACCCGGGGTAAACGGATAGGGAAAGTGACGAGGATCTGGCTAAAAGAGGGCGGTGACCTCTATGTGGTCACCGATGCCGCGAAAGAGTATCTTGTTCCTGCGGTCAAAGAGGTGGTTGAAAAAATCGACCTCGCCGCGGGAAGGATGATCATCAACCCTCCCGAAGGACTACTGGAGGTTTGAACCCCATTTTTGGGATCAAATAAGACATTGATTCAATTTAAAGTTATCACCCTGTTCCCGCAGATGTTTCCGTCTCCCCTGGGCCATAGCATCATGAAAAAGGCCCAGGACAAGGAGCTCCTTTCAGTCACACTTGTGGATCTCAGAACCTACTGCAAAGACCGCCATCGGGTCACGGATGACTACCCTTATGGTGGCGGCCAGGGAATGGTCATGAAACCGGAACCTCTGATCGCGGCTATTGAAGATGCAAGAAAGAAATCAAAGCGTCCACGGATCATTCTATTAACCCCACGTGGAAGGGTCTTCAACCAGGCGGAGGCATCCCGCCTGGCCAAGGAAAAAGAGCTGGTTCTTGTCTCTGGACGCTATGAAGGAGTGGATGAAAGAGTCAGGAGTTATGTAGATGACGAACTCTCCATTGGCGATTACACCCTGAGCGGCGGAGAGATTCCTGCCATGGTGGTCATTGATGCCGTGGCTCGTTTGATTCCGGGAGTTCTGGGAAATGAAAAATCCACCGAAGAGGAGTCCTTCACGGATGGACTGCTGGAATACCCACAGTACACACGCCCGGACGAATATAAAGGCCTCAAGGTACCCGAAGTACTGATCTCAGGCGACCACAAGCGGATCAATAGCTGGCGCAGGGAAATGAGTATCAAGTTCACACGAGAGCGGAGACCCGATTTGTATAGGAAAGCAAAGCTGGCCCCTGAGGAAAGTAAGATGGTTCAGCCTTCGGCCCCTCTCTATCTAGCCCTGCTGCATCATCCAGTCTACGACAAGAACAAACTGGTGGTCACCACTTCAATTACCAATATGGATATTCATGACATTGCCCGCTCGGCGCGCACCTACAGAGCTAGCGGGCTCTATATTGTTAACCCCGTAAAAGCGCTGCAAAAGCTCGCCGCCAAGATCATTGACCACTGGGAGGTTGGCTACGGGAGCACCTACAACGAAACGAGAAAAGATGCCCTGGCTCTGGTCCGTCTGTCCGATACACTGGATCAGGCCATCATAGATGTGGAACGGGAATGCGGGAATCGGCCCGCCCTCGTGGCCACTTCCGCTCGGCCGGTGGATGGGGTACAGAGGACCTCTTTTTCTGACATGAGGGATGTGCTAGAAAGAAACACTAACCCTTTTCTGCTTCTTTTGGGAACAGGCTGGGGCCTTTCCGAAGAGGTCCTGCACCAATCTGACTATATTTTGCAGGCAGTGGAGGGAAATGCTGATTACAATCATCTTTCGGTCCGGTCGGCGACAGCCATCATGCTCCATGAGCTTTTAGGGACCGGGTAACACAAGGAATGCTTTTATGAACCCCATCGAACAGATTGAAGCCGAACAGAAAAAAGAGGTCCCTTCCCTAAAAGCCGGCCAAACGGTTCGGGTCCACGTTAAAGTGGTGGAGGGTGAAAAAGAGAGGACTCAGGTCTTCGAAGGAGTGGTCATCGGCATTTCTGGAAAAGGAAGCCGAATCACCTTCACTGTGCGAAAGATCTCCTATGGAGTGGGCGTGGAACGGATTTTTCCACTGTACTCCCCGCGTATCGAAAAGATCCAGGTCATGTCCAGCGGCAAGGTACGCAGGGCCAAACTCTATTACCTGAGAAACCTTTCAGGAAAACGCGCGCGACTCTACGAAGACGAAAGACAGCGTTCTTAACGACTCAAATCTCCTACCATCCTACTTTCCAAATCCCTCTTAGGGAAACAAGTTTTCGGTTCGACCGAGCTCACCGTCGAGACCAGGCCGTGGACAACAGATCGGTGCCATGAGGGCTTCGACAATCCCCTCGCTCCACGGGACTCCCGCAGCGACCCACCCGGCCTGTGCTCGCACGAACCTTCCGGATCTCAGATTAGCCGCAGGCGGACTCCGGCTTTCATGCGGCGCCGATCTCGGTGAGTTGCCCGCTGCTCCGTCCATGTTTCTCTCGGGGAGTACCTTCCGCCCGCCTGCCGTGATGCATATGAGCTTCGCATTCGATGCCCCCGACCTTCCGTCTCGCTCCCCTCGTCGCTGATTGCCATCGGGCGAAGGGGACCGGGAAGGCGTGTTGCGCTCTAATTCCCGCTATCCTCGATCATCTATCTGTATCCTCAATTTTCATTCTGACCAACTCAGTACTCAGCACTCGTTACTCATGACTCACTTTGGGGCAGGCCTCCGAGCTCTTTCCCGCACCACTACACTGTTACCGCCATATTATGATAGATTTCGCCCTATGGAGTTATTCGAGAATTCCTCCAAGACGAACATGGACCCTAAGGCTCCGCTGGCTAAGAGAATGCGACCCGTCACAATCGACGAGTTTGTTGGCCAGCAGCACTTGCTGGGTCCGGGAAAGTTACTCAGGGCGGTAGTTCAAGCGGGCCGCCTTCACTCCCTCATCCTGTGGGGACCACCAGGGAGCGGCAAAACGACTCTAGCACAGCTACTGGCCGCTTCATGTGACGCCTTATGCCTCCATTTTTCTGCAGTCACCTCCGGTGTTAAGGAACTAAAGAAAATTATTGAAGAGGGAGAGCGCCTCCATCGCCTGGGCAAACCCATGGTCCTCTTCGTGGATGAGATCCACCACTTCAATAAGTCACAACAAGACACCTTCTTACCCCATGTGGAGAACGGGACGATCATCCTTATAGGTGCCACCACTGAGAACCCTTCCTTTGAGATCATCCCGCCATTACTCTCACGCTGCCAGGTACTGGTGCTTTATCCTCTTTCACCCGAAGAGCTCCAGGAGATCATCGAACGCGCCTTAGGTGACGAAAAGAGAGGATTGGGGCAATTAAACCTGGAGTTAACCCAAGAAGCCATGGAGTTTCTCGTTCAAGAATCCCTCGGGGATGCGCGCACGGCCCTAAACACGCTGGAGATAGCCACCGCCCTCACCAAACAACCAAACGAGGAAGTTTCGATTTCGTCCCTTCAGGAGGCAATGCAAAAGAGGGCCCTTCGTTACGAAAAATCAGGTGAGGAGCACTACAACGTTATTTCTGCCTTCATCAAGAGCCTGAGGGGTAGCGATCCGGACGCTGCCCTGTACTGGATGATGCGCATGCTAGAATCCGGAGAGGACCCGCTTTTTATTGCACGCCGGATGATTATTTTCGCCTCAGAGGATATTGGCAATGCGGATCCCCGTGCCCTCCAAGTTGCAGTAGCGGCGAAAGATGCGGTTCATTTTGTCGGTCTCCCCGAAGGAAAAATCCCCCTTTCCCAAGCCGTCACCTATCTCGCCACCGCGCCAAAATCCAATGCCTCTTACAAAGCCATGCTTGAGGCGGTAAAAGATGTAGAGGAAAAAGGCCCCTTACCCGTACCACTGCATCTACGCAACGCACCCACCCCACTCATGAAAAAGCTGGGATACGGGAAGGATTACCAGTACGCGCACAACTTTCCTGGGAATGTAGTGGAGCAAAAACACTTGCCCGAAGAACTGGAACAAAGGAAGTACTACGACCCCTCTGATTCAGGCTACGAAATGACCATCAAGGAGCGGATGCGAGGCTGGGAAGAGAAAAAGAAGGGGCAATAACCCCCACCCCACAATCACAAATACTTTATTGTTACAAGAAACCATCTTCAGCCAAAGGCTGACTTGGTATTCGGAATGGCTCGCCCCTAGGGCTTCGGGCTAGATCACCTGTTGAAGCACGAAAGAATTGACAAATATGTTCCTTAGCAACACCTTCCGTGCATTGCGCCATCGGGACTACTTCATCTTCTGGTTCGGTATGCTCCTCGGTCACAACGGATCCCTCATCCAAACCACCGCCGCGGGATGGCTTATCCTCGAGCTCACAGACTCTCCTTTCTATCTCGGGCTCTATGGGTTTTGTCTGGGATTTCCGCGCACGATTTTTTCTCCTATTGGAGGAGCCGTGGTGGATCGTGTGAATCGCAGATCCCTTTTTAACGTTACCCAAAGCGTTTTTCTGCTCATGGCCCTATTCCTGGGGATGATGAACTATACGGGGCTCATCCATGTATGGCACGTTCTCATTGTCACCGCCGTTACGGGTTTCATTTTGTCATTTGAGCAACCTGTGCGTCAATCGATTTTGCATCATCTCGTTCCCCAGGCAGACCTCATCAATGCCGTCAGTCTTTATAACCTTATTTTTAACGGCTCACCCCTCGTAGGGCCGGCCATTGCCGGTGTGTTGATCACTGTGATTGGAACTGCCGGATGCTTTTTCTTTCATGCGGCTGGAAGTGCAATAATCCTCGTGACTATCTTTCTCATTCACATCCCCCAGAGGCCTGCAGAGACACAGCGAAAGTCCCTCCGCAAAGATGTTACTGAGGGCCTATCCGTAGCGTGGAACACACCTATTTTTTTCGCCTTGTTTTCAGCACTGGCGGTCATCAGCTTTTTCACCAAACCCTACAATCAGTTTATGCCCGTCTTTGCCCGCGATATTCTTTTCGTCGGGGCCCCCGGTTTAGGGTTTCTCCTAATGGCGCCGGGTGCCGGGGCAGTTTTTGGAGGGTTGGTTTTTGCTTCTATCAGACGCTTCCCGAGAACTCACATTTTAATGGCTATCCTAGCGTGCGGTTTTGGTGCCTCCCTTGTCCTTTTCACCTTTTCACGTTCCTTCCCCCTCTCCCTTGCTTTCCTATTCCTGACGGGTGTTTTTCAGACCGCTTTTCTCACGCTTACCGCCACTTCGTTGCAGGTCTATTCACGGGATGCCACACGGGGAAGGATGATGGCGCTTTTCGGTTTACTAAACCGCGGCATAGGCCCCATGGGG
This sequence comes from uncultured Binatia bacterium (SeqCode), assembly GCA_965215595.1. Classification (GTDB taxonomy): domain Bacteria; phylum Desulfobacterota; class Binatia; order UBA9968; family CAXXLF01; genus CBDCDW01. The sequence goes on from CBDCDW010000002.1 coordinate 248,611, forward strand.
GCATTTCCAATGGGGACTCTTGCAAGCCGGATCGGTGCGCCCATCACGATTGCTTTCGGGGCACTGCTAGGAGTTGCTATGACCGTTTATGTGACCCTCTGGAGTCCCCACCTGCGAAAGGCAGCGGTGCTGGGAGAGTCAACCACTGCTACGAGGGAGAAACGGGGGTAAGCCCGTCCGTGGGAAGGTCGCTTTTCCTTGAGGGTACGATCTCCAGAATGAGGGTCTTTTCCACCACCATGCCACCGCTGATGGCCTGAATAACGATCGTATGCTGGCCCAGCGGCGTGGTGCTGGTGGTCTGAATGGTAAAGGGGAACGAGACCATTCCATCGGTTCGAGTCAGCACCGCGGAGAGTCTAGAAAAGGTCCACAGTACTCCTGGAATGCTATTGGGTGAATCGAAGTTGACTTCTCCTTCGAAATTAAAATTTCGCCTCAGCAGAACCGTAAAGGTCAACTCAGAGCCCTGCTCCACAACTTTATCTTCCTCCAGGAGTTCAAGGCTGTAGCAGGTACTGGCCGGATCCTTGGGATCGGAGCCGCAGCGGATTTCGTCGTCATTGGGGAATTTGTCGTTATCCTCGTCTCCCAACGAAACCGGCTGCACATTGATGGACTGGTAAATTCGCGTACAGCGACCTGCCGGATCTTCAATAGAGACGTTATTGTTGGTCAGAAATGCTGCACCAGTGTCCGCGAAATTTGCCTGTGCTACCAAACTTCGGGTTCCCTGCTCGCCCGGTTCGAGACCACCCAAACTCCAGGTAACCACATTACCAAACTCAATGCCGTCATTGGTTGCCGATATGAATGACATGCCTTCAGGCAGAACGTTTCGGAGGGTCAGATCCTGTACGGTCTCGTCCTCGCTGGTGTTGACGAAGTCGAAGGTAAAGGTAACCCGCGCCCCCACAAGGACTGGTTTGGGATCATAAGTCCCCTGGAGGGACACCACGGATTGACATACTCCTCCGATGCCTCCGGCCGCTTTCCGAGGCTCCTTTTCATTTGATGTCACATTTTGCTGCTGCGTCTTAGACGATCCCGATGGTGCAGACGCCACCCGCTGAGTGACCTCCACCCGATTGCCAGTGATGGTGATCTGATCGACGCCACCGTCTCCGGTGGTTATGACAGTTTCGCTCTCATATACTTCGCGTGTTTCTTGTTCATCGGACTGTGGCGTCCTCTCTCCCGTACCCCTCGATACCTCGTTCCCTCTGGTTTGTGCGGTCTCAATTGCTCCTGGAAACTCTACGTTCCCCCTGCGTGCGAAACTCTGGCTCAATGGAGTCGCGGACTTTGCGGGTGCAGGGGCCGGAAGAACAACCGAACTGGTGGAGCTGGAAACGATTACACCACCCCCACCGCCGCCTCCGCCAACAGTTGTCGTCCCTCCCACTACGGTATTTTCGTTGGAGCTAGAGCTATGCCCCTGGGTGTCCTGCAACACGGCGCTGTTGGTTAATTGCGACCCATTGGTTGCGGCGGAGGCTAGTTCTATGACCAAGGTCCGAGTGCCACTTCCTCCTGGCGCAAGGTTACTCAAAGCCCAAGTCACGATGGTCCCTGCGCTATCCACCAGTCCACCATCACTCGCGGAAACGAAAGTGGTGTTAGCCGGCAGAGTATCCGTAAGGGTCAATCCAGAAGCCGTATCACCGGCGTCGCTGGAGTTGCTATAGCTGAATGTGATGGTGACCTGTTCTCCAGATAGAATTGGAGTGTGATCGAAGGTCTGAGTGAGGGTGAGTACCGGCGCACTCATCACCACGGTGGACTGGTTGGCACTGGCACTATCCCCCTGAGTATCTTGAAAGTTTGTACCGTTATCCAGGAGGGTTCCATTGCCCAGGGGCGAATCCACCTCTAGCACCAAGGAGCGATTCCCGCTCACCCCGGGCGCCAGGTCCCCCAAGGTCCAGGTGACCATGGTCCCGGTGTTATCAAGCGTACCCCCATCGCTGGCGGAGACAAAGGTAACATTCAATGGTAGTGTATGCGTCAGTGAAGTCCCCAGGGCAGTTTCATTGGCACTGCTCGAATTGCCATAGCTAATGGTATAGGTGACCTCCTCCCCTGGTGCCACCGGATCTGGGCTATCACTCACGGACAAAGAGAGAACAGAGTCACTCTGAACCGTGGTACTCTCACTGGACGGGGAATTGTTTCCCAGATCGTCTTGTAACGTTATAGCGTTGTTGAGAACTGTACCATCCACTAGAGGAGAATTGACCTGTACCACCAGGGTTCGAATTCCACTCGACCCCGGGGTAAGGTTCCCAAGTGACCAGGTGACCATGGTCCCAGTGTTATCAAGCGTTCCTCCATCGCTGGCGGAGACAAAGGTAGCATTTGAGGGGAGGGTGTCTGCTAGTACAACTCCGGTAGCGGTCTGATTGGCCGCGCTGGAGTTGCTAAAATTAATGGTGTAGGTAATTTGACTCCCTGCCTGTACCGGATCCGGACTGTCACTCATGGACACCGACAAGACCGAGGAGCTTTGAACAGTGGTGGTCTGGTTGGCAGCGGCGCTATGACTTTGGCTATCCTGAATGGTGGCACTATTAGTGAGTAGTGTCCCATTTGCCATTGGTGAATTCACCTGAATCACTAACGTCCTGATTCCGCTGGCACCAGGCGTAAGGTTTCCCAATGTCCAGGTAACCACACCACTGGCCTCAAGCCCTCCATCACTGGCAGAGACAAAGGTGGTATTCGATGGGAGTGTGTCTGTAATCGTAGCCGCGAGAGCTGTCTCATTGGCACCGCTTGCGTTGCTATAATTTAGGGTATAAGTCACCTGACTTCCGGCCACCACCGGATCCGGGCTGTCACTTTGAGACAGAGACAAAACGGGAGCGCTCTGTACGGTGGTGTTTTGAGCTGCAACCACACTGTCACCTAGATTATTGGCTAGGGTCGCGCTGTTGAGCAGAACCGTTCCATCGGTTAACGGCGAGTCCACCTGCACCACTAGAGTCCTGGTGCCGCCTGCTCCAGGCCCCAGGTTGCCCAATCCCCAGGTAACCACACCACCGGCTTCCACCCCTCCATCACTGGCAGAGATAAAAATGGTATTGGCTGGGAGTGTATCGACAATGGTTGATCCAGGGGCCGTCTCCGTACCGCTGGTGTTACTGTAGGTTAACGTGTAGGTAATTTGCCCACCGGCTTGTACTGGGTCGGGACTATCCGAGTGAGTTAGATTCAGGATACTGTTGACATTGAAGGTTGAACTGTCCCCTGCTGTCAAGCCTGTGGCCGAACCAGTTAAAATGTAGTTGCTTCCAGTTAGATCAATGCTCAGGTTGGTGAAGTCGGCAACACCGCTAGCCACCACCAGTGTTAGGGTGCCGCTCAGAGTTGCCCCATTGGTACCTGTACCCGGTTTGATGGCGATGGTTATCTGCGTGCTGTTATCCCCAACCACCGTGTTACCACCGGCATCTTGTACCGCTACGGAAGGTGTACCCGGGATGATCCCACCCACCGCCGCAGTTATTGGTTGGGTAGTGAAAACCAGTTGTGTAGCTGGTCCAGACAAAATCTCAAAGGCAATTGACCCTGCCACGCTGAGCACACCGGAAGTGGCATTGAGGGTATAACCAACACCCACTTTATCAATCGATATATCATTAAAGGTGGCCTCACCTGCCACCGCCGCTCTGCTCAAGGTTCCAGATAGAGTGCCACCCGCCGGGTTGGTCCCGATAGCCAAAGTGATGGTATCGGTGGCTGAAGTGACCAGGTTACCTGAGGCGTCCTGTACCTGAACCTTGATGGCAGGGGAAATCTGAACCGTAGTCGCGGTATTGGACGGTTCAACACTAAAGGCTAACTGCGTGGCCGTACCCGGGTTAAAGATTACGTTGTCATCCACGTTCCCCACCACCTCTGCATCTCCCGTTGCATCCGCCGACACCGTCACTGTCTCTGCCACTATGTTCGTCACTGTCACCGACCCTGCTCCAGTGCCGGACAATGTCCCACTCAGGGCATTACTCCCGTTGACCCCACCAACGTCATTGGCACTGAACGTTGCCGACCCCGTCACCGTCACATTCACTGCCAACCCACTGCTCACCGGGTTCCCGTATTGGTCCACCAACTGGAGGCTAAACACCTCTGTCCCACCCGCCGTGGCCGTCCCGTCAGTGGCCGTTACCAGCATGTGATCAGCCCCTGCCGCACCGAAGATTACACTATCATCCACGTTGGCCACTACTTCTGCATCCCCTGTGGCATCCGCCGACACCGTCACTGTCTCCGTTAATGTGTTGGTAATCGTTATCGATCCGGCTCCAGCAGCCGATAATGTCCCACTCAGGGCATTGCTACCGTTGACCCCACCAACGTCATTGGCACTGAACGTCGCTGACCCCGTCACCGTCACGTTCACTGCCACTGCACTGCTCACCGGGTTGCCGTACTGGTCCACCAACTGCAGGCTCAATACCTCGGTCCCACCCGCCGTGGCCGTCCCGTCCGTGGCCGTCACCAACATGTGATCCGCTGCCCCTGCACCAAAAGCCACCGTGTCGTTCACATTGGCCACCACCTCTGCATCCCCCGTGGCATCCGTCATCACCGTCACCGTCTCCGCCACGTTGTTCGTTATGGTTACCGATCCCGTCCCACTGGCTGAAAGTGTCCCGTTCAGTGAATTGCTCCCGTTAGTTCCTCCCACATCATTCGCTGTGAACGTTGCCGATCCCGTCACCGTTACCGTTACTGCTAACGCACCGCTTATCGGGTTCCCATACTGGTCCACCAACTGTAGACTCAATACCTCGGTCCCTGCCACCGTGGCTGTCCCGTCTATGGCCGTCACCAACATGTGATCCGCTTTCCGCTTGCGTCTGATACTAAACCCGTACGGCACCGAGTCCGTTGCCGATAGGCCCGTCTCCAGGGCCACCCCACCGTTGGTCACCACCCAGTTACTGCCATCATAAGTCACTGCGTACAGATCCGAGTTCGAATCTGACAACACTGCCATCAGCTTGTTCTGGTCACTAAACGTTTCCATCAGCACCGACTCGGTATCTCCCATCCCCGCCACCGCTTCATCCGCCTGCACCACCCAGCCACCTCCCGCACTCCACCTTGACCAATCGATCTGACCGCTCGTGCTGGAATAGACCGCTACCGCTACCCCACTGGTCCCTACCCAGCCCACGGCCACTCCCGCGTCCCCACTGCCCGGATTGACTCCCGTCCCATCACTGGGCGCCGTTATATTGATCCACGACCCTCCGTTCCACATGGCCGTGTTGAAATCGTCGTCACTGGCTATTCCACCTCGAGTACCCAACGCGATCCGGTTCCCGCTACGCTCCGAGGCCAGGTCCACCGTGTTGCCCTTGCGTCCCGTGAAACCGCCCCCTACCGACGCTCCGGCAGAGAAACCGTTTAACCCTGCTGCCTTTGAAGAGTACTCCAGATCGTTACTCAGACCCCAGACCACCAACAGGTTCCCCGTCAGCCCTTCATAAGCTGCGTCGAAGGCCTTGGTGGTCACAGTGCTCAGGTTCTGCTCCAGGGTGGCTGCATTGCTAACATCCCAATTGCTGCCGTCCCATACCACTGCGAACAGATCGGAATTTGAATCTGCGTACACCAGTGATATCTCATTGGTACCTGGTCTCCTCACCAGCTCCACCCACTCAACGGTACCGCTTCCCGGTGGGGTGCCAAACACGTTGCCCGTATTCCAGCTCCCACCCGTGTGGGTCATGTACACCGGATTGGCCGTGTTGTTGGAGTAAACCACCAGGGCGTTCTCCGACAGGCTCTCGTAGGCCACATCAAAGCCCCGCTTGCCTGCGTTGGCACTGGTGATCGCAGAAGATGACAGGCCCGCGACTCATTTCGTTCCATCCCAGCGCCAGATCCCAAGGTCTGTACCCGACCCGGTATCACCTAGTATTCCCAGTATCTCCCTGTCACCACTGGGGGAGACTTTATCAATCGTCCATTTCGCCGCACCATTGACCAGTGGGGCGCCGTCGCCCTGTGACCATGTGGTGAGGGAGTCGTCCCACGAGCGGTCGATGCTTTCCAGGTCGCCAGCCTGGCCGTGAACCAGGCGGACATCGTCAAAGTCCAGGGCGGTCAGCACTCTGAACTGCACCGTGTCGTCAACATTGGCTACCAATTCAGCGTCTCCAGTGGCATCCGCAGTGACCGTAACCGTTTCAAGCACACTGTTGATGATAGTCACAGAACCGGAGCCATCGGCAGCAAGGGTACCTACTAACGTATTGCTCCCGTTCACCCCACCAATATCGTTGTCACTGAAAGTTGCAGAGCCGTTCACTGTTACAGATACCGCCAGCGCGCTATTCACCACGTTGCCAAACTGGTCAACCAGCTGGAGGTTCACAACTTCAGCCGCACCAGCAGTGGCCGCCCCGTCGGTAGCCGTAACAACCATGTGATCCGGAGTATTGGCAGAGATAATAAAAGTTGGTGCCGCCACAACGGCACTGCTGGCTACCACTAGGGCTGTCGCAGGCACTGTTACAGTGATGGTCTCTGGTGCCCCGATATCGTAGCCGGGAAATGGTGGTAGTGTGATCGTCACCACCGTGTTGCTGGTGCGCACCACGTCCGTTACCTGTAACCCTGCCTGAACTACGTTATTCCATCCGTTAGCTTCCGCCTGGGCCGATACCAACCCGTTAATGATATTTTGCCGCTGAGCATCAAACGTTCCACCCGCCACAACCCAGGTGTCGTCCGTAACTGTTAGTATGATGGTGGACCCGCCCGCCTGAATATCCAGCTCAGTGTCGTTCGAAATCGTACCCGTACGTGCCACGGCCGTACCAGTAACGGTAATGTCAAAGGTTGGCGAAGCCACTAAGCCCACCCCTGACTGCGCCAACGAACTGGCCGGCACCGTCACCGTGATGGTCTCCTGGGCTGTGATATCGTAGCCCGCAAACGCCGGCAACGTGATCGTCACCACCGTGTTGCTGGTCCGCACCACGTCCGTCACCTGCAGACCCGCTTGAACTATATTATTCCACCCGTTGGCCTCAGCCTGCGCCGACATCAATCCGTTAATGATGTTCTGCCGCTCGCCGTCAAACGCCGCTCCCGCTGTAACCCAACTGTCATCCGTCAGGGTTAACAGGATCGTCGAGCTGCCCGCCCGGATGTCTGTCTCCTCGTCGTCTGTCACACTGCCCGTCAGGGCTACCGATCCTGCTGTCACTCCAACGTTAAACGTCGGCGCTGCCACCATCGCAATGCTCGATTGTGCAAGAGCTGTGACTGGCACCGTCACAGTGATGGTCTCCTGGGCTGTGATGTCATAACCTGCTAACGCCGGCAGCGTAATGGTCACCACCGTGTTGCTGGTGCGCACCACGTCCATTACCTGCAGCCCACCCTGAACGACGTTATTCCATCCGTTGGCCTCTGCCTGTGCCGATACCAACCCGTTAATAATGTTCTGTCGCTCTGCATCAAACGCTCCACCTGCTGCTACCCAACTGTCATCCGTCAAGGTTAAAAGGTTAATAGGATCGTTGAGCTGCCCGCCCGGATGTCTGTCTCCTCGTCGTCTGTCACCGTGCCCGTCAGGGCCACCGATCCCGCTGTCACTCCAACGTTGAACGTCGGTACCGCCACAACGGCAATGCTTGATTGAGCCAACGCACTGGCCGGCACCGTCACCGTGATGGTCTCTTGAGCTGAGATGTCATAACCTGCCAACGCCGGCAACGTGATCGTCACCACCGTGTTGCTGGTCCGCACCACGTCTGTCACCTGCAATCCACCCTGAACGACGTTATTCCATCCGTTGGCCTCTGCCTGCGCCGATACCAATCCGTTAATAATGTTCTGCCGCTCTGCATCAAAGGCAGCTCTCGCGCCCACCCAGCTGTCGTCCGTAAGCGTTAGTAAGATCGTCGAGCTGCCCGCCCGGATGTCCGTTTCTGCATCATCGGTCACTGTACCCGTTAATGCCAACGATCCCGGTGACACCGTCACATCGAAAGTCGGGTTCCCCACGATTGCTATACTCGATTGGGCCAACGCACTGGCTGGAGCCGTTGCAGTGATGGTCTCCTGGGCCGTGATGTCATAGCCCACAAACGCCGGCAACGTGATCGTTACCACTGTGTTGCTGGTGCGCACCACGTCCGTCACCTGCAACCCACCCTGAACTACGTTATTCCATCCGTTGGCCTCAGCCTGCGCCGATACCAATCCGTTAATGATGTTCTGCCGCTCTGCGTCAAAGGCAGCACCTGCTCCAACCCAACTGTCATCTGTCAGGGTTAACAGGATCGTCGAGCTACCCGCCCGGATGTCCGTTTCTGCATCATCGGTCACTGTACCCGTTAGGGCCACCGACCCCGGTGATACTGTCACATCGAAAGTCGGGTTCCCCACTATTGCTATGCTCGACTGCGCCAACGCACCGGCCGGCACCGTCGCCGTGATGGTCTCTTGGGCTGTGATGTCATAGCCCGCAAACGCCGGTAACGTTATCGTTACCACCGTGTTGCTCGTGCGCACCACGTCCGTCACCTGCAGCCCACCCTGAACTACGTTATTCCATCCGTTGGCCTCAGCCTGCGCCGATACCAACCCATTAATAATGTTCTGCCGCTCTGCATCAAAGGCAGCACCTGCTCTAACCCAACTGTCGTCCGTCAAAGTCAACAGAATCGTCGAGTTGCCCGCCCTGATGTCTAGCTCTGCATCATCGGTTATAGTACCTGTTAGAGCTACCGATCCCAGTGACACTGTCACATCGAAAGTTGGGTTCCCCACTATCGCTATACTCGACTGCGCCAACGCACTGGCTGGAGCCGTTACCGTGATGGTTTCCTGGGCCGCGATGTCGTAACCCGCGAAAGCCGGCAATGTGATCGTTACCACCGTGTTGTTGGTGCGCACCACGTCAGTCACCTGCAGCCCACCCTGAACTACGTTGTTCCATCCGTTGGCCTCAGCCTGCGCCGATACCAATCCGTTAATAATGTTCTGCCGCTCTGCATCAAAGGCAGCACCTGCTCCAACCCAACTGTCGTCCGTCAAAGTCAACAGGATCGTCGAGCTGCCCGCCCTGATGTCCACCTCGGCGTCATCAGTCACTGTACCCGTTAGGGCCACCGATCCCGGTGACACTGTCACATCGAAAGTCGGGATTCCTACTATTGCTATACTCGACTGCGCCAACGCACTGGCAGGCACCGTTGCCGTAATCGTCTCCTGGGCCGTGATGTCATAGCCCGCGAAAGCCGGCAACGTGATCGTTACCACTGTGTTGCTCGTGCGCACCACGTCCGTCACCTGCAGCCCACCCTGAACCAGGTTGTTCCATCCATTGGCCTCCGCCTGCGCCGATACCAATCCATTAATGATATTCTGCCGCTCCGCATCAAAGGCAACTCCCGCGCCTACCCAGCTGTCGTCCGTAAGCGTTAGTAAGATCGTCGAACTGCCTGCTCGAATATCCAGTTCTGCATCGTCGGTTACACTCCCAGTCAGCGCCACTGTACCTGCCGATACATCAATGTTAAACGTTGGTACCGCTGCGATGGCTATACTCGACTGCGCCAACGCACTGGCTGGAGCCGTTGCAGTGATGGTCTCCTGGGCTATGATGTCGTACCCCACAAACGCCGGCAACGTGATGGTCACCACCGTGTTGCTCGTCCGCACCACGTCCGTCACCTGCAGCCCGCCCTGAACCACGTTATTCCATCCGTTGGCTTCAGCCTGCGCCGATACCAACCCGTTGATTATGTTCTGCCGCTCGGCATCAAAAGTTGCCCCCGCTGCCACCCAAGTGTCATCCGTGATCGTCAATACGATCTGTGAGCTACCCGTCCTGATATCGATCTCGTCATCATCCGTTACCGATCCTGCCAATGCCACCGACCCCGGTGATACTGTCACATCGAAAGTCGGGTTCCCCACTATTGCTATGCTCGACTGCGCCAACGCACTGGCAGGCACCGTTGCCGTGATGGTCTCTTGAGCTGTGATGTCATAACCTGCCAACGCCGGCAACGTGATCGTCACCACCGTGTTGCTGGTCCGCACCACGTCCGTCACCTGCAATCCACCCTGCACGACGTTAATCCATCCGTTGGCTTCAGCCTGCGCTGATACCAAACCGTTAATAATGTTCTGCCGCTCGGCGTCAAACGCCGCTCCCGCTGTCACCCAACTGTCATCTGTCAGGGTTAACAGGATCGTCGAGCTGCCCGCCCTGATGTCCACCTCGGCGTCATCAGTCACTGTACCCGTTAACGCCACCGATCCCGGTAACACTGTCACATCGAAAGTCGGGTTCCCCACTACTGCTATGCTCGACTGCGCCAACGCACTGGCAGGCACCGTTGCCGTGATGGTTTCCTGGGCCGCGATGTCGTAACCCGCGAAAGCCGGCAACGTGATCGTTACCACCGTGTTGCTCGTCCGCACCACGTCCGTCACCTGCAGCCCACCCTGAACCACGTTATTCCATCCGTTGGCTTCAGCCTGCGCCGATACCAACCCGTTGATTATGTTCTGCCGCTCTGCGTCAAACGCTCCACCCGCGGCCACCCAAGTGTCGTCCGTTAAAGTCAACAGAATGGTCGAGCTGCCCGCCCTGATGTCCACCTCGGCGTCATCAGTCACTGTACCCGTTAGGGCAACCGATCCCGGTGACACTGTCACATCGAAAGTCGGGTTCCCCACTATTGCTATGCTCGACTGCGCCAACGCACTGGCCGGCACCGTCACCGTGATGGTCTCCTGGGCCGTGATGTCGTAACCCGCGAAAGCCGGCAACGTGATCGTTACCACCGTGTTGCTGGTCCGCATCACGTCCGTCACCTGCAGACCGCCCTGAACTACGTTATTCCATCCGTCGGCCTCCGCCTGCGCCGACACCAACCCGTTGATTATGTTCTGCCGCTCTGCGTCAAACGCCCCACCCGCGGCCAGCCAACTGTCATCCGTTAAGGTCAACAGGATCGTTGAGCTACTTGCCCTGATGTCCACCTCGGCGTCATCGGTTACCGTACCCGCTAACGCCACCGATCCTGGTGATACTGTCACATCAAAGGTCGGTACCGCCGCGATGGCTATACCCGACTGCGCCAACGCACTAGCAGGCACCGTTACCGTGATCGTCTCCTGTGCCGTGATGTCATAACCTACTAACGCTGGTAACGTAATCGTCACCACCGTGTTGCTGGTTCTGACCACGTTCCCTAGCGGGATCCCCGTCTGCACCACGTTATTCCAACCGTTGGTTTCAGCTTGCGCCGACACCAGGCCGCTTATGATAGCTGCCCGCTGTGCCGCAAACGTCCCGTCATCCAAAACCCAACTATCATCCGTCAGTGTCAATATAATCTGCGAGCTGCCAGTCCTGATGTCCGTCTCTGCATCGTCTGTCACCGTACCCGCTAACGCCACCGAACCCGGTGACACCGTAACATCGAAGGTTGGGGCTGCTACGATTCCTATACCCGACTGTGCCAACGCACTGGCTAGAGCCGTTGCCGTGATCGTCTCCTGGGCTGTGATGTCATAACCCACAAAAGCCGGTAACATGATCGTCACCACTGTGTTGCTCGTGCGCACCACGTCCGTCACCTGTAGCCCACCCTGAACTACATTATTCCATCCGTTAGTCTCTCCCTGTGCCGATACCAACCCGTTATGTTCTGCCGCTGCGCATCAAAATGTTCTGTCCGCTACCCGCGTCCATCAAACGTACCCGTTAGGGCCACCGATCCCGGTGAAACCGTTACATCAAATATCGGTACCGTGCGATGGCTATACCCGACTGTCAACGCACTGGCAGGCACCGTCGCCGTGATGGTCTCTTGAGCTGTGATGTCATCACGAAAACCCAGCGTAATGGTCACCACCGTGTTGCTGGTGCGTACCACATCCGTCACCTGCAACCCACCCTGAACTACATTATTCCATCGTTAGTCTCTCCCTGTGCCGATACCAACCCGTTAATAATGTTCTGCCGCTGCGCATCAAACGCTCCACCCGATACCCGTTAACGCCAGATAACCTGCTCCCTCAAACTACGTATGTCCAACTCACTGTCATTGGTGATGGTACCCGTTAACGCCAGATCCGATCCCAACCTGGGCATATTCTGTGTAGGTAAAGTTCGTCTCTGAGCCCCCGTTGGTTAACCGTAAGCAGTACTGTGCACCCGTTACCGCATTGCCCGTGGCCTGAACCGCAAACTCCACCTCCGTGAACTCCGTATTGGTTAACGTGATTCCACTGGTCTCATTGGCCGTATCCTTCACCTCTCCCACCACAAACGTTATGTTCGCATCCGTCAATCCACTCACATTCGTTGTGGCCACCCCGTCCACCACGTCCGTCACATCCACCACCTGCCAGTGCCCGCTCCCGTCCGTCGGTACCGCTCCGTACACCCCGGCCGAACAACTCGCCGGATTCGCTCCCGATACCTCCAACCGATAGGTCGTCCCTGTGGCATACTCCGTCCCCGAATTGCTGATCTCTATCCTCAGCCTCTTCGGCACGTTCGTCGCCACCGTGACATTTGTGTCTTCCGCTGCGCTCGCCCATGTTGCCCCAGGCGCCGGCTCCTCACTTCCCACACTGGCCAGGAATCCTCCCACCCCGGGGTTGTTCTGGTTTTTATACCCGGTGGATATCCACGGCCCAGTCCTCGCTATATTCGATATCCTCACCTCGTCCAGGTGCCCGTTCACTACGAACAACGCGTCTTCGTCTGTGCCCAAAAACAACCCTGTGTTGTTCGTCGATAGCGACGCGGTCTGCCCTTGATTGTCATCCCCTACTACGTTCCCGTTCACGTACATCACGATGCTGTTGGTGGCATCGTTGTACGTCGCTGTCAGTTGATACCACGTGTCCACCTGCAGTCCCGCCCCCGAGGTATGCTCCTCTTTCAATATCCCATCTACGAACCCGAAGATGTATTCTCCCGTCGTGGTACTCTGATACATGGCATAGTTAAAATGGATCCCCGCATTTCCCTTCATCATCATCACCCACAGCTGACCCAACGCCGGGGACTTCATCCATGTGGTTACCGTCAACTCTCCCGTGATGTCCAGGCTCGCTGCATCATCTATCGCCACCTTGTCATCGCTCCTGTCAAACTCCTGCCCCGCTCCTACCCGCCCCTCCTGATCCGTTGCCGTTATCTCATCATCTCCGTGATTGTTATTTCCGCTGGAGTCCTTATATAAATCAAGATTCCCCGCATTCGCCTGGTCCTCATCCAAGTGCCAGATCCCCTCATACCCGTTACTCCACACACTATCGCTGCCGTTGGCCGCCGCCGCTGCCGGCTCCGTCTCTAGGCTCCCGTAGTAGATATAAAAGCTCGTGTCTACGCTGCTCGATAACGAATCCGCCTTGAAGTGTAGCTCTCCCGTCTCTCCTCCCGTATCGATGGCCACCACCTGCCGTGCCAACTCTGTTACTCCGTCTCCTGTGGTCACCCGAATGTCCCCTCCGTTGGCATCGGTTACGTTGGTAAAGAAGTTCGAGCCCAAACTCGATAGATCCACGTACACGGGGAAGTTAGTCAGGTTACCGTCCACCTGGTTGTTATCTACGGTGATCCTATTTCGGTAACTCCACCTGGGGTCAAACCATGGGGCCCCATCGTCGTTCCTCCACCGGTAGTGAACCTGGCCCAGTGCAGGAGTACCGAAGGTGATGGTAAAGTTGGGGTTCGCTATCAGGGGACCACCCAACTGCTGCAGGGCCGTGGCCGGTATGGTGACCGTGATGGTCTCATTGGCCGTGATGTCGTAGCTGGAAAATGCCGGTAGGGTAATGGTCACTACCGTGCCGCTGGTACGGTCCACCTCATTGAACGTGAGCCCTGCTTTTACCACTGCGTTCCACCCGGTGCCCTCTAACTCCGCCGAGGTGAGTCCGTTGATCAGGGCCGTGGTCACCGCGTTGTTGGCACCTACCGTTGGATCCCATAGATCGTTGGTCAGGGTCAGGATAATGGTGGAGCTCGCCCCTTCACGGATATCCAACTCGCCGTCGTCGGTGATGGTACCCGTCAAGGCCGCCGTTCCGGGTATTTCGTAAGTAAAACTAGTGTTGGTTACCGATGCTACCGTATTGCCCAGATCATCCTGGTACTCGATCTTCACATCGTAGACCGCACCATCCACCAGGGCATCGCTCGGGTCGCTACTGATCGAAGCCACGTTGGTGCTTGTGGATAGATCGTTTCCTACTAAAGTCCCTGTGTGCTGGGCTGCCGTCTCAAGGGCTACTCCAAAGGTAATCACATGGGGAGCATTGGCGTCGGCCAGTCCACTCGCATGGGTAAAGGTCATCTTCACCGTGCCGCCCAGGGCAGCCTCAGGCAGGGTAAGATCATAGGCTAACGTCTGATCGTCCTGAGAACTGGCCGCCGGGGCTGCCAGTGTCGGGGCCTGGGTGGTCACATCATAGGTAAATCCGTTGTTGGTCACCGTCGCCGCCGTATTACCCACACCGTCCTGATACTCGATCTTCACATCGTAGACCGCACCGTCCACCAGGGCATCGTTGGTATCGCTGCTCACCGAGGCCACATTGGCACTCGTGGATAGATCCCCTCCAACCAGGGTCACCGTGTGCTGTGTTGCCGTCTCAAACGCTGCCGTGAAGGTAATAATATGCGGGGAGTTAACATCCGCACTGCCACCCGTCTGCGTGAAGGTCATCTTCACCGTCCCGCTGCTGGCCGCCTCAGGCAGTGTGAAGTCGATGTCCAACGTCGCATTGTCCGTGGAACTGCCTGCTGGGGAGGCCAACGTCGGTGCCTGCGTCGTTACATCATAAATCACTCCCGTGTTCGTCACTGTCGTAGCCGTATTGCCCGCTACATCAGTTACATCAAAGGCTATGGTGTAGATCGCCCCATCCACCAACGTCGGGTTGTTTATCAACGTAATATTGCTATGGGCTCCGGTGTTAAGCTCTGTCCCCGTTAATGCCTGGGCATGGGGGGAACCCGGATCGGCCGTGCCACCCGTCTGTGTCCACGTGATCGTCCCGCTTGCTACCGCCTCTGATAATGTGTACGACACCTGGGTCGTATTCACCGTGGCATCCTGGGCCGGTGCTGTGGCTGAGATCACTGGGGCTGAGGTATCGTACGTAAATCCACTGTTGGTCACCGTCGCCGCCGTATTACCCACACCGTCCTGATACTCGATCTTCACATCGTAGACCGCACCGTCCACCAGAGCATCGTTGGTATCGCTGCTCACCGAGGCCACATTGGCACTCGTGGATAGATCCCCTCCAACCAGGGTCACCGTGTGCTGCGCTGCGGTCTCAAACGCTGCCATAAAGGTAATGATATGCGGAGAGTTGGCATCCGCACTCCCACCCGTCTGGGTGAAGGTCATCTTCACCGTCCCGCTGCTGGCTGCCTCAGGCAGTGTGAAGTCTATGTCCAACGTTGCGTTGTCTGTGGAACTGCCTGCCGGGGAGGCCAACGTCGGCGCCTGTGTCGTTACATCATAAATCACTCCCGTGTTTGATATCGTCGTGGCCGCATTGCCTGCCCCATCGGTCACATCATAGGACACCGTGTAAATCGCCCCATCCACCAACGTCGGGTTGTTCGTCAACGTGATATTGCTGTGGGCTCCTGTATTGAGCTCCGCTCCCGTTAACGCCTGGGCATGTGGAGATCCTCCATCCGCTGTACCACCCGTCCTCATCCACGTGATGGTCCCGCTTAATACCGCCTCTGACAACGTGTACGACACCTGGGTCGTATTCACCGTGGCATCCTGGGCCGGTGCTGTGGCCGAGATCACAGGTGCCGTGGTATCGTACGTAAATCCACTGTTGGTCACCGTCGCCGCCGTATTACCCACACCGTCCTGATACTCGATCTTCACATCGTAGACCCCACCGTCCACCAGGGCATCGTTAGTATCGCTGCTCACCGAGGCCACATTGGCACTCGTCGATAGATCCCCTCCAACCAGGGTCATCGTATGCTGCGCTGCACTTTCAAAGGCCGCTGTAAAGGTAATGATATGCGGGGAGTTAACATCCGCACTCCCACCCGTCTGCGTGAAGCTCATCTTCACCGTCCCGCTGCTGGCCGCCTCAGGCAGTGTGAAGTCTATGTCCAACGTTGCGTTGTCCGTGGAACTCCCTGCCGGGGACGCCAACGTCGGCGCCTGGGTCGTTACATCATAATTCACTCCGGTATTGGATACCGTGGTAGCCGTATTGCCCGCCCCATCGGTTACATCAAACGCTATGGTGTAAATAGCCCCATCTACCAACGTCGGGTTGTTCGTCAACGTGATATTGCTGTGGGCTCCTGTATTGAGCTCCGCTCCCGTTAACGCCTGAGCATGTGGAGATCCTCCATCCGCTGTACCACCCGTCCTCGTCCACGTGACGGTCCCGCTCACTACCGCTTCTGACAACGTGTACGACACCTGCGTCGTATTGACCGTGGCATCCTGGGCCGGGGCCGTAGCCGAGATCACAGGTGCCGTGGTATCGTACGTAAATCCACTGTTGGTCACCGTCGCCGCCGTATTACCCACACCGTCCTGATACTCGATCTTCACATCGTAGACCCCACCGTCCACCAGGGCATCGTTAGTATCGCTGCTCACCGAGGCCACATTGGCACTCGTCGATAGATCCCCTCCAACCAGGGTCATCGTATGCTGCGCTGCACTTTCAAAGGCCGCTGTAAAGGTAATGATATGCGGAGAGTTGGCATCCGCACTCCCACCCGTCTGCGTGAAGCTCATCTTCACCGTCCCGCTGCTGGCCGCCTCAGGCAGTGTGAAGTCTATGTCCAACGTCGCATTGTCTGTGGAACTGCCTGCCGGCGATGCCAGGGTTGGTGCCTGTGTCGTTACATCATAAATCACTCCCGTGTTCGATACCGTCGTAGCCGTATTGCCTGCCCCATCGGTCACATCAAAGGCTATGGTGTAGATCGCCCCATCCACTAACGTCGGGTTGTTCTCAACGTGATATTGCTGTGGGCTCCTGTATTGAGCTCCGTACCCGTTAACGCCTGAGCATGTGGGGAACCTCCATCCGCTGTCCCACCCGTATGTGTCCACGTGACGGTCCCGCTCACTACCGCTTCTGACAACGTGTACGACACCTGGGTCGTATTGACCGTGGCATCCTGAGCTGGCGCTGTGGCTGAGATCACAGGCGCCGTCACATCATAGGTGAATCCGTTGTTGGTCACTGACGCTGCGGTATTACCCACACCGTCCTGATACTCGATCTTCACATCGTAGACCGCTCCGTCCACCAGCGTATCGTTGGTATCGCTACTCACCGAGGCCACATTGGCGCTCGTGGATAGATCCCCTCCAACCATGGTCACCGTGTGCTGCGCTGCACTCTCAAATGCCGCCGTGAAGGTAATGATATGCGGGGAGTTAACATCAGCACTCCCACCCGTCTGGGTATACGTCATCTTAACCGTCCCACCACTGGCCGCCTCAGGCAGCGTGAAGTCTATGTCCAACGTCGCGTTGTCTGTGGAACTGCCTGCCGGCGATGCCAGTACCGTTGCCTGCGTCGTTACGTCATAAATCACTCCGGTATTGGATACCGTGGTAGCCGTATTGCCCGCCGCGTCGGTTACATCAAACGCAATCGTGTAGATCGCCCCATCCACCAACGTCGGGTTGTTTGTCAACGTGATATTGCTGTGGGCTCCTGTATTGAGCTCTGTCCCTGTCAATGCCTGGGCATGAGGAGATCCCCCATCGGCTGTGCCGCCCGTCCTCGTCCACGTGATCGTCCCGCTTACCACTGCCTCTGACAAGGTATACGAAACTTGCGTCGTATTGACCGAGGCGTCCTGAGCTGGGGCCGTGGCTGAGATGACTGGTGCACTCACGTCATAGGTAAACCCACTGTTGGTCACCGACGCCGCCGTATTGCCTGCAGCATCCTGATACTCGATCTTCACATCGTAGACCGCACCGTCCACCAGGGCATCGTTAGTGTCACTACTCACCGAGGCCACATTGGCACTCGTGGATAGATCCCCTCCAACCATGGTCACCGTGTGCTGCGCTGCACTCTCAAATGCCGCCGTGAAGGTAATGATATGCGGGGAGTTAACATCAGCACTCCCACCCGTCTGGGTATACGTCATCTTAACCGTCCCACCACTGGCCCCCTCAGGCAGTGTGAAGTCGATGTCCAACGTCGCGTTATCCGTGGAACTGCCTGTCGGCGATGCCAGGGTTGGTGCCTGTGTCGTTACATCGTAGGTTACTCCCGTGTTGGATACCGTCGTAGCAGTATTACCGGCTAAGTCGGTCACATCAAACGCTATGGTATAGATCGCCCCATCCACCAACGTCGGGTTGTTCGTCAACGTGATATTGCTGTGGGCTCCAGTGTTGAGCTCCGTACCCGCCAACGCCTGAGCATGTGGGGAACCTCCATCCGCTGTCCCACCCGTATGTGTCCACGTAACGGTCCCGCTCACCACCGCTTCTGACAACGTGTACGACACCTGCGTGGTATTGACCGTGGCATCCTGGGCCGGTGCTGTGGCTGAGATCACTGGGGCTGAGGTATCGTACGTAAACCCACTATTGGCCACAGAAGCTGCCGTATTGCCTACCGCATCTTGGTACTCGATCTTCACATCGTAGACCGCACCGTCCACCAGGGCATCGTTGGTATTGCTACTCACCGAGGCCACATTGGCACTCGTGGATAGATCCCCTCCCACCAACGTCACTGTGTGCTGCGCTGCGGTCTCAAACGCTGCCGTAAAGGTAATAATATGCGGGGAGTTCACATCCGCACTCCCGCCCGTCTGGGTGAAGGTCATCGTTACCGTCCCGCTGCTCGCCGCCTCAGGCAGCGTGAAGTCGATGTCCAGTGTCGCATTGTCTGAAGAACTAATGGCAGGGGATGCCAGTACCGGTGCCTGGGTCGTTACATCGTAAGTAACTCCCGTGTTGGATACCGTCGTGGCCGTATTGCCCGCCGCATCGGTTACATCAAATGCTATGGTGTAGATCGCCCCATCCACCAACGTCGGGTTGTTTGTCAACGTGATATTGCTGTGGGCTCCCGTGTTCAGCTCCGCCCCCGTTAGCGCCTGAGCATGAGGGGATCCCCCATCGGCTGTGCCGCCCGTCTGTGTCCATGTGATGGTCCCGCTTACTACCGCCTCTGATAACGTGTACGACACCTGGGTCGTATTCACCGTGGCATCCTGGGCCGGTGCTGTGGCTGAGATCACTGGGGCTGAGGTATCGTACGTAAACCCATTATTGGTCACAGAAACTGCCGTATTGCCTACCGCATCCTGGTACTCGATCTTCACATCGTAGACCCCACCGTCCACCAGCGCATCGTTGGTATCGCTGCTCACCGAGGCCACATTGGCACTCGTGGATAGATCCCCTCCAACCAGGGTCACCGTGTGCTGCGCTGCACTCTCAAATGCCGCCGTGAAGGTGATAATATGCGGGGAGTTAACATCAGCACTGCCACCCGTCTGGGTATACGTCATCTTAACCGTCCCGCTGCCGGCCGCCTCAGGCAGCGTGAAGTCGATGTCCAACGTGGCATTGTCTGTGGAACTGCCTGCCGGGGATGCCAGTGTCGGTGCCTGAGTCGTTACATCGTAGGTCACTCCCGTGTTGGATACCGTTGTAGCCGTATTACCCGCAGCATCGGTCACATCAAACGCAATCGTGTAGATCGCCCCATCCACCAAGGTAGGATCATTGGTTAGAGTAATATTGTTATGGGCTCCAGTGTTGAGCTCCGTACCCGCCAACGCCTGAGCATGAGGGTATCCCCCATCGGCTGTGCCGCCCGTCTGTGTCCATGTGATGGTCCCGCTTACTACCGCCTCTGATAACGTGTACGACACCTGGGTTGTATTCACCGTGGCATCCTGGGCCGGCGCTGTGGCTGAGATCACAGGCGCTGACGTATCGTAGGTAAATCCATTGTTGGTCACCGACGCTGCGGTATTACCCACACCGTCCTGATACTCGATCTTCACATCATAGACTGCTCCGTCTACCAGGGCATCGTTGGTATCGCTACTCACCGAGGCCACGTTGGCGCTTGTGGATAGATCCCCTCCAACCAAGGTCATCGTGTGCTGCGCTGCACTCTCAAATGCCGCTGTGAAGGTGATAATATGCGGGGAGTTAACATCCGCACTGCCACCCGTCTGGGTATACGTCATCTTAACCGTCCCGCTGCTGGCTGCCTCAGGCAGTGTGAAGTCGATGTCCAACGTCGCATTGTCTGTGGAACTGCCTGCCGGCGATGCCAGGGTTGGTGCCTGTGTCGTTACATCATAAATCACTCCCGTGTTGGATACCGTGGTAGCCGTATTACCGGCTAAGTCGGTCACATCAAACGCTATGGTATAGATCGCCCCATCCACCAACGTCGGGTTGTTCGTCAACGTGATATTGCTGTGGGCTCCAGTATTGAGCTCCGTCCCCGCCAACGCCTGGGCATGTGGAGATCCTCCATCGGCTGTGCCGCCCGTCCTCGTCCACGTGATGGTCCCGCTTACTACCGCCTCTGACAACGTGTACGACACTTGCGTGGTGTTCACCGTGGCATCCTGGGCCGGGGCCGTGGCCGAGATCACAGGTGCCGTGGTATCGTACGTAAACCCACTGTTGGTTACTGACGCCGCCGCATTGGGTACCGTATCCTGATATTCAATCTTCACATCGTAGACAGCACCGTCCACCAGGGCATCGTTGGTATCGCTACTCACCGAGGCCACATTGGCACTCGTGGATAGATCCCCTCCAACCAGGGTCACCGTGTGCTGGGCTGCGGTCTCAAATGCGGCTGTAAAGGTAATGATATGGGGGGAGTTCACATCCGCACTGCCACCCGTCCGGGTGAAGGTCATCTTTACCGTCCCGGCCAAGGCCGCCTCGCCCAACGTAAAGTCGATGTCAAGGGTCGCATTGTCGGTGGAAGTAGTCGCCGGGGTTGCTAGCGTAGGCGCCTGAGTCCCGCCGATGGACACCTCCGCGTATTTGCTGTAGGTGTCCATATTGGTGAGGCGGAAACAGTAATTGGCCCCGGTAGTTGCGTTTGCAGTCACGGCCTCGAGCGAAAACTCAATTTCGGTAAAGTCATCTACAGCCAAGGTAAAGGGACCGGCTGTGTTGCCCTGATCCTTTAGCTCACCATCTACCCAGTTACCGCTTACCGGATCAGTCAGCTCGTCCGGCCCTCCCGCAGTGATATTCAAAGTCACCTCGGTGTCGATAATGGTCCCTGAGCCAATGATTTGCCAATGACCACT
Source organism: uncultured Binatia bacterium (SeqCode) (assembly GCA_965215595.1). Taxonomy (GTDB): domain Bacteria; phylum Desulfobacterota; class Binatia; order UBA9968; family CAXXLF01; genus CBDCDW01. The sequence goes on from CBDCDW010000002.1 coordinate 269,954, forward strand.
GGTATCTGTGGGTACTGCTGAATAACTGCCAGAGCTACATGTGGCGGTTTCTGCAACCTCCAGCTGATAGCTCACGGCGCCCGAACTCGCTACACCTGCATTAGAAACCAGAAATCTAATGCGCCTGATCTGATCTTTAGGTAATTCGGCCAATTTGGTGTCTTGGTTGGCAGCAAAGGTCGCGGCGCTTACAAGAGGAGTAACGTCAGTTATTGCAGGCGGGGCGATGGTACCTAGAGTAGGAGCGTCCACTTCAATACGGATCCGTCCCACACCGCCGCCGCCTCCACCTGATCCGCCTGCTTGACCGCCCACCCTATTGGTTGATGCGCCTCCGGAAGCCGTAAACGTTGCGCTATTAGTAAAGCTATTGGCCTGGATCATAATACTGCCGCCAGATCCACCACCTGAACCGCCATAAGGGCTATCGGTATCTCCTGGCGCAGTGCTAACTTCCCCGTCTGATGTAATGGAGCCGGCGTTCGTGACCGTGTCGGCAATGATAAAGATGATGCCCCCACCAATCCCACCGGTCCGGCCTATTTCGGATGAAATATCTTCGGCCCCGCCTCCACCGCCACCGCCGGAGCCGAGAAAGATCGTCGTTACGTGTTAAGCCATCAAAAAATCTAACCCTAGCGGGATTCGTTGCGTCATTACAAAATCTAACCGAAGTCGTCTCGCATCTGTCGTTTCATGTCCTGTTGTTGGCGCTGTAGTTTCTTGCTGAAGGTCCAGTTTCTCCACGGCGTTTGTTTCAGCGGTGGTCTCTCTCGTGGGGCTCTGTCTGCATGGCTGGCCAGCTTGTAGATCCGCTGCAGTTGCTGATCGATTCGGGTAGAGAGCTCGAAGGGATCAGTTGTCTTAAGCGTGTGCTTGAGGGCTGCCAGCTTTTTGGGGTCTCCCTTTCGGGACTCCACGACCCGTTCGAACGGGGTACGAGGCGTGTCATAGCGGCGAATAAGTCGAGAGCCTATACGGATCTTGCATCGCAGCTTCATGGAGGGCTGGAACAGATTCTGGAAGATCCTAAGCTCATCATAGAGCTGGTTGGCGGCCTCTTGGGCCTTTGCGGTGTCGTAGCGATCCCAGCCCATAAGCTTTCTGACATGGGTCCAGTTTTTCTGCTCGATGTGCGCGTTGTCATCTTTTTTGTAGGGACGCGAGCGGGTGAACTGAATGGTGTGGCCAGCTGGGCGTTGTTGACAGAAGGCAAGAAGGCGATTGTTGATAAACTCACTGCCGTTGTCGGAGTCGATCCCCTTGAGGGGAAAAGGAAGCTGGTGTTCGATCTCGGTGACCGCATTCAAGACACCCAAAGCGCTCTTACCCATGACGGCCTTGCGCTCTACCCAGCAGGTAGCAATGTCGACACAGTCCAGACTATGGACAAACTCCCCAACCGCTGAGGCCCCTGAGTGTGACACCAGGTCAATCTCCAGATAGCCCGGCCGGTTCACATCCCAGTGATCGGTCTTAATCGGGATCATCTGCTTTAGTAGCGATCCGGGCCGAGTGGTGCCATAGAGTCGGCGTTTCACGATGTGCTTGGTTTCCCTCAGGCGCCGATCCATCTGACGGGCGCTGATGGCCAGGAGCTGATCCTCTAACGGTTGGGTCAGCTCGAAGTGTTGCCTTATCCAGGGCAACCAGTGTACAAGGGCGGCCTTCAGACGTTGGGAGCACAGATACCCCGAGGCCTCCCACACCTTTGCCAAAATCCTTACCATTGCCCGATTGTATGTAGGAGAGCGAGGTGCACCCCGTTTGCGTACAGTTGCCTCGGGCAAGGGCCGGTTTAAAAGCCAGATGGCATATTTGCGGTTGTAGCCGCAAACCTTGCAGAATTCCTCTAGCATCGTTCCCTTCTGTGCCCGTGGTGCGTGCTGATAACGATCATAGATGGATCGTAAATACTCCTGCTTGGATCGTCGTGCCATGGTGAACCCTTCCATTGTTGCCCTCCTTGAGCTCTAATGTGAGCCCTTGGAGGGTTAGAATCACAAATGGCGCAACGTATCGCCCTTGGGTTAGATTATACATGGCGCAATACGATCTGTTGACATTGTAGGGATTTTTCTTGTAAATTGTATGGTTTGTAATTCAATAAGAAAGCGGAGATAACAAAACATTTATATGCCGACAACTAATCAATTGGTTCGTTCTGGCCGCGTCATTCAGCGGCGAAAAAATACTGCACCTGCTTTGCAGGGATGCCCTCAAAAAAGGGGTGTGTGTATTAGGGTCTATACCTCAACCCCGAAGAAACCGAACTCGGCTTTGCGGAAAGTAGCTAGAGTCAGATTGACCAATGGAATTGAGGTGACCTCCTATATCCCCGGAGTTGGTCATAACCTTCAGGAGCACTCGATGATTTTAACCCGGGGCGGAAGAGTGAAAGATCTACCGGGCGTAAGGTACCATATTATTCGTGGAACTTTGGATTCCATTGGAGTCCAGGACCGACGCCAGGGCCGTTCAAAATACGGAGCGAAGAAACCGAAGTAACGCAATGCCACGCAAGGGAGAAATAAAAAAGAGAGATATTTTGCCGGACCCGAGGTACGGGGACAAGTTGGTGGCAAAGTTTATTAACACCATGATGTCAGCTGGCAAGAAGAGTGTGCTTGAGGGAGTTTTTTACGGCTCACTGGATCTCATCGCGGACAAGACAAAAGGCGATGCATTGGGGGTCTTTAAGCAGGCAATAGAAAACACACGGCCCATGCTTGAAGTCCGTTCCCGTCGGGTGGGTGGAGCCACCTATCAGATTCCGGTGGAAGTTCGTCCTCAGCGACGCGTCTCACTGAGTATTCGCTGGCTTATCTCAGCCGCGCGATCTCGAAGTGAAAAATCCATGGAGGAGAAGCTGGCGGCAGAGTTCATCGAGGCCGCAAACCAGCGAGGCAACGCAATAAAAAAGAAGGAAGATACCCATCGAATGGCAGAGGCTAATAGGGCCTTTGCACATTACCGGTGGTAATGAATGTATCGGAGGATTCCGTAGCGACAAAGGAGGCGGCTGGACCGCCTTCTTTTTTTGTCCAACGACTCAAGGCAATGGCAAAGGACCTCGCATTAGACAAATCCCGCAATATAGGCATCATGGCCCATATTGATGCGGGTAAAACCACCACCACGGAACGGATTCTTTATTATACGGGAATCACCTACAAGATCGGTGAGGTCAATGATGGTACAGCCACCATGGACTGGATGCAGCAGGAGCAGGAACGAGGCATCACCATTACCTCGGCTGCCACCACCTGTTCTTGGCGTGATCACCGAATCAATATCATTGATACCCCTGGTCACGTGGATTTTACCATCGAAGTGGAGCGGTGTCTGAGGGTCCTGGATGGGGCCGTAGCGGTCTTTGATTCGGTGGGAGGAGTAGAACCTCAATCGGAGACGGTTTGGCGGCAGGCAGATAAGTATCGGGTGCCGAGGATTGCCTTCGTGAATAAAATGGATCGGGTGGGAGCGGATTTTTTTCGAGTGGTGCAAATGATGAAGGATCGTCTCGGCACAAACCCATTACCGGTGCAGCTTCCCATCAAAATCGATGACAATTTTACCGGGGTGGTGGATCTGCTCAAGATGAACGCCGTGGTGTGGAATGAGGAGGGTTTGGGAGCAAAATTTCAAATCACAGCCATTCCCGGTGAACTGAAGGCTCAGGCGGATGAATACCGTGAGAAAATCATAGAGGCTGTGGCCGACGTTGATGACAAAATTATGGAAAAATATTTGGGTGGTCAAGAGGTGACCGAGACCGAGATTCGCCAGGCCATTCGTAAGGGAGGTATAGAACTCAAATTGGTGCCCGTAATATGCGGTGCAGCCTTCAGGAACAAAGGAGTCCAACCTCTCTTAGATGCGGTGGTGGATTATCTCCCCTCACCTTTAGACGTACCACCGGTTCAGGGACGCCATTCCGTAACGCAACAAGAAGAGGAAAGGCTCCCTAGTGCGGATAGTCCATTCTCGGCGTTGGCATTTAAAATTATGACGGATCCCTATGTGGGAAATTTGGCTTTCTTCCGCGTCTATTCCGGTGTGCTGGCTGGAGGGTCGTACATCTATAATTCGACGAAAGATAGAAAAGAGAGGATCGGCCGGCTGCTCAAGATGCATGCCAACAAGCGGGAAGAGCTAAAAGAAGTGTGCGCCGGTGACATCGCAGCCGCCGTGGGACTGAAGAATACAACCACCGGTGATACCCTCTGTGACGAAGGGGCTCCAGTTATACTCGAATCCATTGAGTTCCCGGAACCTGTTATCTCCATTGCGATCGAACCAAAGAGTAAGCTGGACCAGGAAAAGCTTGGCGTCTCGCTCCAAAAGTTAACAACGGAAGATCCTTCTTTTAGGGTGCGTACGGATGAAGAGACTGGGCAGACTATTATCTCCGGCATGGGAGAGCTCCATCTGGAGATCATCGTGGACCGTCTCCTCAGGGAGTTTAACGTAGCTGCCAATGTAGGTCGCCCACAGGTGGCTTACAAAGAGACCATTCGTAAGGTAGTAGAGAAAGAGGGAAGATTTGTGCGCCAGACCGGTGGCCGGGGTCAATTCGGACACGTTTACTTGCGGGTGGAGCCGAAGGCGCCGGGGGATGGTTTTCAGTTCGTGGATTCGGTGAAAGGTGGTAACATTCCGCGGGAATATATTCCGGCGGTAGAGAAAGGGGTCCGAGAAGCGATGGACATCGGATGCCTCGCCGGTTACCCCATGGTAGATATTGGTGTGACGCTCTTGGACGGAAGCTATCATGAAGTGGACTCCTCGGAAATTGCCTTTAAGATTGCAGGCTCCATGGCCTTTAAGGAGGCCGTGGCCAAGGCCGGGCCCGTTTTACTGGAACCTGTTATGGCTGTAGAGGTGGTGGTACCAGAGGAGTTTATGGGGGAAGTTATCGGGGATGTTAGTGCCCGTCGCGGTAAGGTGCTAGGAATCGACTCCCGACCTGCTGCAAAGGCAATCGATGGGCGTGTCCCTTTGGCAGAGATGTTCGGTTATGCTACAGAGCTCAGATCCATGACCCAGGGAAGGGCAACCTATACCATGCAGTTTTCCCATTACGATCAAGTGCCCAGTTCCATATCTGAGGAAATTAGTGCTAAGGCTGTCGGAACATAAAGATTATTGAGGATTATCGGTGAATGAGAAAATACGCATTCGGCTCAAGGCTTACGATTATCGAATCTTAGACCAATCGGTTGGGGAAATTGTTGAAACCGTAAAGCGTACTGGGGGAAGGGTTGCTGGTCCGATCCCGCTCCCCACGCGCATCGAGCGGTTCACGGTCAATCGGTCGCCCCACGTGGACAAAAAATCCAGAGAGCAGTTTGAGATACGTACCCACAAGAGGCTACTGGACATCCTTGAACCTACCCAGCAGACCATCGATGCATTGGGAAAGTTGGATTTGGCCGCGGGTGTAGATGTGGAAATAAAATTACAGTGAGGGTAACAAAAATCTGAAATCAAAAAGATGGCTCCTGTCCTGCGAGAACCACCCTTCGACGGGCTCAGGGTGGTGAGGGAACTCGAACCACAGGAACCCGAGGGAAATCGAGGGGCAAAGACGCAAAGCACGCCCAGTTCGGAGTAGATAGGAAAATATAACTTTTCAGAAAGAATCTAAAGTCCCATCGAAAATCTAAAAGATGACTCCCGCAAAGACGCAAGGGATGCCAAGTTGGGAGAAAAGTTGACATCGTTCTGTTGAACATTCAATGAGTAAGAAACTAAAATCTAAAATGATAACGATATGAATGGTCTTATAGGCAAAAAAGTTGGGATGACTCAGATCTTTACCGAGGACGGCAATCTTGTGCCTGTCACGGCCATCGAGGCGGGTCCCTGCGTAGTGGTCCAAAAAAAGGACAAAGCAAAAGATGGGTATGAGGCCCTGCAACTGGGGTTCGGACCGAAGAAAAGTCAACGAGTCAACAAGCCGAATCAGGGTCATATGAGCAAAGCAGGTAAGGGAGCCTTTTCTGTTTTGAACGAGTTCCGCTCAGAAGAGGTGGCATCTTTTGAAGTAGGACAGGAAATCAAGTTATCGGATCTTTTTAAGGCGGGGGATCATGTGGATGTTACGGGAACTTCCAAGGGCAGGGGTTTTGCCGGGGTGATCAAGCGTTGGGGATTTGCAGGATTTCCGGGCTCCCATGGAACCCACGAGTATTTTCGCCATGGCGGCGCCATTGGTAACCGTTCATATCCCGGGCGGGTCTTTCGGGGGAAGAAGATGCCGGGTCAGTTGGGCAATGAACAGGTCTCGGTCCAGAACTTAGAGGTGGTTCAGATTCGAGAAGGTTCGAATATCCTTTTAGTTAAGGGGGCCATCCCGGGGGCTAAAAAGGGCATCCTGTTGATTCGAAGGACGGTGAAAAGGAAATAGCCATGGCAGTCCAGGTCGTTCATCCACAGCTTCAAGAGCGTATATTTGGTGTCCGCATACGTCCTCGTCTCCTACATCAAATGGTAATGATGCAACTGAACAGCCGCCGATCCGGCACTGCGTCCACTAAAACCAGGGGAGTGGTGCGTGGGAGCGGGAGGAAACCATGGCGTCAGAAGGGAACAGGACGTGCCCGTGTAGGTAGTGTGAGATCACCCATTTGGGTTGGGGGAGGGACGGTCTTTGGTCCTCAACCTAGGGATTACTCTTATCGTTTACCCAAAAAAGCACGCAAGGAGGCTTTGCTTACTGCCTTGAGCTTGAGGATGCAGGAAGAAAAAATTATCGTTGTGGACAAGTTGGAGCTTGCCGAGATAAAAACCAAAGAGATTAAAAAAACCCTGGACGAATTGGGGGTGGAAAGCGCGCTAATCGTTATTCCTGAGGCGGATGAGAAGGTGGAACGCTCGGCGCGTAACCTTTCGGCGGTTAAGGTTCTTCGTGCTCAAGGGCTTAATGTCTATGATATTCTCTGCTATAAGCATCTGATTCTAACGGAGAAATCACTACAAGCTATTGAAGAGAGACTGGCTCCGGTGCAGACAGTTGCTGGGGTGAGTGAGTAATTTATGGTGCGGAGAATCCTTTAGATTCGGAGACTGCGAATGAGAGAGGCTGAAGATATTATAAAGGCGCCATTGATCACAGAGAAGGGATCTCTGTTGACCGAAAAATCCAATCAGGTTCTGTTTAAAGTGCGCCCTGATGCCAATAAGATTGAAGTCAAAAAGGCTGTGGAAGAGCTCTTTAAAGTAAAAGTAATCAAGGTGAGGACCAATCGCCACTTGGGAAAGATTCGGCGGATGGGCCGGAGCTTTGGACGTTTGCCCCAGTGGAAGAAAGCCTATGTGACCCTGAAGGAAGGAGACCGGATTGACTTCTTTGGCGGGGCCTAGAAGATTCCACCGGGAGACTGACAAAGATGCCTATTAAGAATTTTGCGCCCACTTCTCCAGGTAGACGTCTCTCCACCGGATTTACCTTTGAGGAAATCACGAAGTCAAAGCCGGAAAAACATCTGGTACGACCGCTGAAGAGGAGCGGCGGGCGAAACAGCAATGGGAGAATTACCAGTGATCATCGGGGGGGAGGTCACAAACGTCTTTATCGTTTCATTGATTTCAAGCGGAACAAGCTTGGGGTTCCTGCGCGGGTAGAGGCAATCGAGTATGATCCAAATCGTTCTGCGCGTATTGCTCTGCTCTGTTATACCGATGGAGAGCGTCGGTATATTCTCGCGCCGGACCAGCTTCGCGTGGGCGATCCCGTGATGACTGGCACTGACGAGGTGGATATCAAGCCGGGCAATTCATTACCCATGAAGTTTATTCCGGTGGGCACGGTGCTTCACAATATTGAGCTCAAAATCGGTAAGGGTGGTCAGTTGGTCCGCAGCGCGGGTGCCAGTGCACAGCTGATGGCAAAAGAGGGTGCCTACGCGCTGCTGAAGCTCCCCTCTGGCGAACTACGCAACGTGTTGGTGGAGTGTCGAGCCACGATAGGACAGGTGGGAAATATTGAACATGAAAATGTCACCTTAGGAAAAGCCGGTCGATCCCGATGGAAGCGCAAGAGACCTGTCACACGTGGTATGGCTAAGAATCCCGTTGACCATCCACATGGCGGCGGAGAGGGTCGTTCCAAGGGGAATCACCCCATGACACCCTGGGGCAAGCCAACCAAGGGATATAGGACGAGAAAAAGTCAGCTATCGGATAAGTATATTGTCAGACGGAGAAAGGCCTAAACCCAATGGCACGATCGGTTAAAAAGGGTCCCTTTGTGGACGATCACCTGAAGAAAAAGATCGACAGCATGAATCGGACCAATGAGAAAAGAGTGTTGAAGACTTGGTCACGTCGTTCCACCATGACACCGGACATGCTCGGCCACACCATTGCCGTTCACAATGGCCGGAAGTTCATTCCTGTCTATGTCACCGAGAATATGGTAGGGCATAAACTGGGAGAGTTTTCACCTACACGCACCTTTTACAGCCATGCGGGAGACCGCAAGGGGCAGGCCAAAGAGACCGTGTCGGCTCCCGTGACACCGAGGGCTCCATCATCCGGAGGTGGTGCTCCGACTCAAAAATAGCCTGCATCTGATATAATATGGAAACACGTGCAATGACAAAGTTTCTCCGGGTTTCACCTCGTAAAGCAAGGCTGGTGGTGGATCAAATCCGGGGCAAAGAAGTGGATACGGCTCTCAACATCCTGAAGTTTACGCCAAAACGTTCAGCAGCCATTGTGAGTAAAATTCTTCGCACTGCCATTGCCAACGCCGAAAATACGCAGAGTGTGGATGTGGATCGACTTTACGTCAAGCAGGTAAAAGTGGATGAGGGAGGCATGTGGAAGCGCTTTATGCCTCGGGCGCAGGGTCGTGCGACACGAATCCGGAAACGGCTTAGCCATATCACCATCGTGATCGATGAGAGGACTTAAACGGTATGGGTCAAAAAACGCATCCAAAGATATTTCGTATCGGGGTTATCGAGACGTGGGATTCCAAGTGGTACGCTGACCGCGACTATTCCCAGCTGCTACATGAGGATTTCAAGATTAAAAAGTTTATTAAGGGTCGACTCTTTCACGCAGGGATATCCAAGATTGAAATCGAGCGGGCTACCAATAAGGCGAAGATCAACATCCATACGGCGCGTCCTGGGATCGTCATTGGAAAAAAAGGTGCCGAGATTGAGAAACTAAAAGAAGAGCTCGCTCAACTCACCAGCCGAGAGATTTACATTAATATTCACGAGGTGCGTCGCCCAGATCTGGATGGACAACTGGTGGCAGAAAACGTTGCCTTACAGCTGCAAAGGCGGGTGGCCTTTCGAAGGGCCATGAAGGAGAGCGTATCCCGTGCTTTGCGGATGGGAGCCCAGGGCATCAGGGTGCAGTGCTCGGGTCGGTTGGGGGGAGCGGAAATTGCGCGTACCAATTGGTACCGTGAAGGCCGGGTGCCGCTACATACCTTGCGTGCAGATGTGAGTTACGGATTGGCTGAGGCCCAGACCACCTATGGGGTGATCGGGGTGAAGGTTTGGATCTTTCGTGGGGAGGTTTTGACGGAGGAAGAGGAGCAGCAGAAGGCTGCGTTGGGGGTATAGTTATTAGATGTCAGTTATCAGCTCTTAGCATTCAGCCTGATACTTGGATTGGGGCTAAAAGCTGAAGACTAATGTCTGAATGCTTGGATCCAGAATATGTTAGAACCTAAAAAGGTAAAACACCGGAAGATTCAAAAAGGCAGAAGGTCTGGGATGGCCATGCGCGGTTCATCTCTGGCCTTTGGCGATTATGGATTGAAAGCGATGGACCGAGGATGGATTACTGCCCGGGAAATTGAGGCTGCTCGAATTGCCCTTACCCGATTCCTCAAGCGAGGTGGAAAGGTATGGATCCGAATCTTCCCGGATAAACCCATTACCAAGAAGCCAGCTGAGGTTCGGATGGGTAAGGGGAAGGGAGCACCCGAAAGCTGGGTAGCCGTGATCAAACCAGGGAGGATCCTCTTCGAAATGGAAGGGGTCCAGAGCGAAGCGGCTCGCGAGGCCTTTCGTTTAGCCTCTCACAAGATCTCTCTCGCCACTCGGATGGTGACCCGCGGGATATAGTATGGAAGCCAAGGATATACGGGAGATGAACCGCGAGGAGATCATCCAAAAGCGCCGAGAACTTAAGCAACAGGTCTTTCATCTAGGATTGAGCCGGAGTGCAGGGCGAATGGAGAGTCCAATTAAGTTGAAACAGACCAAGCGAGATCTGGCGCGCTTGGAGACTGTATTGAGGGAAAAGGAATTAGCCGAAGTCGGGACCAAAGCAGGATGAATCAAAGAAACACTAGAAAACTTCGTGAGGGAAAGGTCACCAGCAATCGTATGCAAAAGACTGTGGTGGTCTCCATCGATAGGAATGTGCTGCACTCGAGGTACAAGAAATACCTCAAACGAAAAACTACTGTTAAAGCACATGATGAAAGAAATGAGTGTCAAATTGGAGATCGTGTGCTCATCGTTGAGTGTCGACCTTTGAGCCATGATAAATGTTGGCGTGTCCGTCGGATCATTGAACGGAATGTCTCTGGTAATACGGATGTAGCTATGGATTCAAGAGAATCTGGTCCCTCCCCGGCCGTTTAAGATTTTTGTGTTGAGGTGGAATTATTATGGTTCAGATGAGTACAGTTTTGGATGTCGCGGACAATTCGGGGGCGCGGCGGGTTCAGTGTATCCGAGTGCTTGGCGGTACCAGACGCAGATATGCCTCCATTGGAGATATCATCGTGGTGGCCGTCAAGGAAGCGATTCCTAATTCGAAGGTGAAGAAAGGTACGGTGATGAAGGCCGTTGTGGTTCGAACAACCAAGGAAATTGGCCGCTCGGAAGGAAGCTACATTCGTTTTGACAATAACTCCGCTGTGCTCATCGACAATCAAAAGGAACCGGTGGGGACTCGTATTTTTGGGCCTGTGGCTCGTGAACTCAGGGCAAAGAAGTTTATGAAAATCGTTTCCCTGGCACCCGAGGTGATTTGAAGTGGCATTGCATCTGCGTAAAAACGACAACGTCATGATCATCGCTGGTAAGGAGAAGGGCAGCACGGGAAAAATTCTCAAGGTCCTTTCAGAAAAGGACCGGGCTATCATCGAGCGACTCAATCTGGTGAAAAGGCACACCAAGCCACGGGGTCCACAGAAGCCAGGGGGAATAGTGGAGAAAGAGGCCTCCATTCACATTTCCAATCTAATGCTCATGTGTGACCGTTGTAATGCGCCGATTCGATTTGGACACAAGATCCTGGGGGATGGAAAAAAAGTTAGAATTTGTCGCCGTTGTGGTGAAACCCTCGATTAAGGGAATCCATGGCACGTTTGAAAGATAAATATCAGGAACAGGTGATCCCCTCATTGATGGAGGAGTTCGGATACAAGAACCGTCATGAGGTTCCTCGCCTGGAAAAGATTGCTTTGAATGTGAGCATGGGGGAGGCCATACAAAATATCAAGGTCCTGGATGGGGCAGTGGCCGAGTTGAAGGCCATTAGCGGCCAGAAACCGGTGACAACCCGTGCCAGGAAGGATATCTCCAACTTCAAACTGCGAAAGGGAGTTCCCATTGGCTGCATGGTTACCCTTCGAAGGGAGCGAATGTACGAGTTCTTAGACAGGTTGATTCATGTGGCTTTACCGCAGGTCAGAGATTTCAGAGGTCTTTCGGTCCGCTCATTTCAAGGTCATGGTGATTACTCCATGGGTATCCGAGAGCAGATCATTTTTCCGGAGATTGATGTGGATTCAGTAGAGAAAGTTCATGGGCTCACGGTTTCATTCGTAACCACGGCCAACACAGATGAAGAGGGCAGAGCATTGCTCAAACAATTGGGGATGCCCTTTGCCAGTTAGAAACCGAGGAATTGGAAATGGCTAAAAAGTGTCTCCGAGTCAAGGCGGAACGGACTCCTAAATTTAAGGTCAGGTCATACAATCGATGTCCTCTTTGCGGTCGTCCACGGGCCTTTTACCGGCGGTTTCGCATGTGCCGTATCTGCCTCAGAAATTTTGCGCGCAGAGGAGAAATTCCTGGGTTGATTAAAGCCAGCTGGTAGTTCGGAGAAAAATTATGGGAATGACAGATCCAATTGCAGACATGTTGACCCGAATTCGTAACGGTGGCCGGGCCCACCACCGAGAGGTGGAAATCCCCTGGTCTCGTGTTAAAGAGAGCATGGCCCGTTTGTTGGTGGAAGAGGGCTATGTGCAGGACGTCAAGAGGTCCAAACCGAAGGACAGAGTAGGTGAAGTTCTCCGGGTCCAGCTCAAGTTTGATAAGAACGACAATCCGGTTATCACCGGTATCAAGCGGGTCAGTCGCCCAGGGCGTAGGGTCTATGTAGGAAAAAAGGAAATTCCGCTAGTCCGTCGTGGACTGGGGATTAACATTCTCTCCACCCCAAGGGGGTTCCTTGTGGATCGGCAGGCGAAGAAAACCGGAGTCGGTGGTGAGTTGCTTTGTTCCGTATGGTAGGAGGTCGGTGAGAATAATCATGTCACGTATTGGAAAAGCCCCTGTTTTGGTTCCTGACGGCGTTAAGGTGACGTTGACCGATGGATCTGTGAGCGTGGAAGGTCCAAAAGGCAAACTAATGACGGCGGTGCCGAAAAAAATATTGGTCAAAGTCGAGGGGAAGGAACTTATAGTAAGTCGAGAGTCGGACTCTCCGGTTGACAGAGCCATGCACGGGTTGACTCGGAAACTCATTGGAAACATGGTGCAAGGGGTTAGTCAGGGATTTCGTCGTGTGCTGGAGATTAACGGTGTGGGATATAAGGCGGAGGTCAGTGGTCAGAAATTGAATCTGATCCTGGGATTTTCCCATCCCATCGAATTTCCTTTGCCCCAAGGAGTTACGGCAAAAGTAGATCGGCAGACGCTGATAACATTGGAGTCGTCTGACAAACAAGCATTGGGCCAGACTGCAGCCATGATACGGAGCCTCAAGGCACCGGAACCCTACAAGGGCAAAGGGATTAAGTACCAGGAAGAAGTCATACGCCGTAAGGCCGGGAAGGCAGTAGGGGCTGCCTAAATATATCGACCGAGGACTATCATGCTCAGCTATCAGAGGACCCAGGGTCGAGGACGAAGACAAAAGAGGGTCAGGAAAAAAATTCTGGGGACCGACGGTCGTCCACGTATCTGTGTTTTTCGGAGTCACAAGCATATCTATGCCCAGGTTATCTCAGACGAAAAAGGAGCTACCCTGGTATCCATCTCGACCCTCTCGAAAGAATTAAAGGGAGTGGTGGCGAAGGACAAGGGAGTGGATGCGGCAAAAAAGGTGGGAGCTCATTTAGCAGAAGTGTGCAAAGGCAAAGGAATCAATAACGTGATCTTTGACCGCAACGGCTTTCTCTTCCATGGTCGGGTCAAGGCCTTGGCAGAGGCAGCGCGGGAGGCGGGTCTTAAGTTTTGATTGGGGGGACACTTGGAACGGGTTGATCCACAAGGTCTAGAGTTAAGAGAAAAAGTCGTTCACATCAGCCGGGTGGCGAAGGTGGTGAAGGGAGGGCGACGGTTTAGTTTTAATGCCCTGGTGGTTGTAGGTGATGGCAAGTTGCATGTAGGCTCCGGAATGGGCAAGGCTGGCGAAGTGCCAGAAGCCATTCGCAAGGGAGTGGAACAGGCCAAGAAGAATTTGATTAAGGTCCCCATAATCGATGGGACGATCCCCTTCGAGGTCATTGGTCGGTTTGGTGCGGGGCATGTGATTCTCAAGCCCGCCTCCGAAGGTACCGGGGTGATTGCTGGCGGTGGGGTCCGGGCGGTCGTAGAGGCGGCCGGGATCCAAAATGCGCTTACGAAATGTATTGGATCTACTAATCCGCACAATATGGTGAAGGCCACCATTGCAGCCCTGAGGGATCTAAAGTCTCCGGAGGAAATCGCCGGTCTTAGGGGAAAGTTACTGTCAGAGCTGCGTTAGGAAAAGTATTTGTATGGATCTCAGTGAATTATCCCGTATTTCCGAAGGACACAAGAAGCGCAAGAGAGTGGGGCGCGGGAACGGCTCCGGACACGGAAAAACCTCCTGTCGAGGACACAAGGGACAAGGCGCGCGGGCTGGTGGTGGAACTCGTCCGGGATTCGAGGGTGGACAGATGCCTTTGCAAAGACGTATTCCGAAGCGGGGCTTCCACAATCCTTTTAAAAAGAGATATGCTTTGATCAATGTGGGTCAGTTAGAGGCACTGGATGCGGGCAGCGAAATTTCACCTGAACTTTTATGTAGCCGCGGGCTAGTGAGTAAGCAGGGTGATGGGGTAAAAATATTAGGCAACGGAAGTCTCAGCAAGGCTTTGACGGTTAAGGCCCACCGTTTTTCATCCCAAGCGAAAGAAAAGATCGAGGCTGCAGGTGGACGGGTAGAAGCACTTCCCCATGCTTGAAGGTTTTCAAAGCGCGGGCAAAATACCCGAGCTCAGGCGGAGAATACTTTTTACTCTGGCGATGCTTGCGGTCTATCGGATGGGAGTGGCCATCCCCACTCCCGGTATTGACCGGCAGGCCTTAGCGGCTTTTTTTGCCCAGGTTGAAAATACTATATTCGGTCTGGTGAACCTGTTTTCGGGCGGGGCCTTTGAACAGTTTTCTGTATTTTCTCTGGGCATTATGCCCTACATTAGCGCCTCGATTATTCTGCAGCTACTGACGGTGGTCTTCCCCTATTTAGAGAGACTTTCAAAGGAGGGAGAGATAGGTCGAAGAAAGATCACCCAGTATACGCGGTATGGTACCATTTTCCTCTCCGTCGTTCAGGGATTGATGATCAGCATTGGATTGGAAAGCACACGGGGGCCGGGTGGAGCAGCCATCGTTTTAAGTCCAGGATGGGATTTCCGTTTAATGACAGTAATTACCTTGACGTCTGGGACGGCGTTTATTATGTGGCTGGGTGAACAGATAACAGAACGGGGAATTGGTAACGGTATTTCATTGATCATTTTTGCCGGTATCGTGGCCCGACTCCCATCGGGTATTTTCACCACCATACAGTATGTCCGCGAGGGCGAACTGATGCCACTGGTGGTCATGTTCATTCTGGTTTTTGCGGTTGCAGTCGTAGGAGTGATCATTTTTGTAGAACGGGGACAGAGACGGATTCCTGTCCAGTATGCCAAGAGGGTTGTGGGGCGAAAGATGTATGGGGGGCAAACCTCCCATTTGCCGCTAAAGATTAATACCTCCGGCGTTATCCCTGTCATTTTCGCTTCATCGGTGCTTATTTTCCCTGCCACCATTGCCCAATTTGTGCAGCATCCATGGGCCCAAACGGCTGCTGCGTATCTGGCCCCTGGTCGGTTGCTCAACGACGTTCTTTATGTGGGTTTGATTATGTTTTTCTGTTATTTTTATACGGCAGTAGTGTTTAATCCTTCGGATGTGGCCGAAAACATGAGGAAGTCTGGGGGATATATACCCGGTATTCGACCCGGGCAAAAGACGGCAGAATTTATCGATCGGGTGCTATCAAAGATTACCCTTGGCGGGGCCATTTACCTTTCCGCGGTAGCCCTATTGCCGACCTTATTAATTAGTCAGATGAATGTCCCCTTCTTTTTTGGAGGAACGGCGCTTCTTATTGTTGTTGGAGTTGCCCTGGACACGGTGGCCCAGGTTGAGACACATATGATTTCACGGAACTATGAAGGGTTCATGAAGCGAGGCCGTCTCCGCGGAAGGATGGGTTAGTGAATTGATCGGGAGGAATGGTGCGACTGGTTCTTTTAGGTCCACCTGGGGCGGGAAAAGGAACCCAGGCAAAATTTATTCAAGAGCGGTTCGGGATTCCTCAGATATCGACAGGCGATATTCTCAGGAAAACAGTGAGTGATCATACGACCCTTGGAAATAAGGCGAGTGTGTACATTCACGAAGGAAAGCTGGTTCCCGACGATTTGATTTCGGACATGGTCACGGAGCGTTTATTAGCGGATGATTGCACCAAGGGGTATATTCTGGATGGATTTCCCAGAACAGTACCGCAAGCGGTGGGATTGGAGACTTGGCTTAAGAGTCTCACCGCCCAATTGGACCGGGTGATTTACTTCAATGTTCCTGATGAGGTCCTTATCCCGAGACTGGGCCGCCGTAGGACCTGCAGGGATTGCGGAACCCTCTATAACTTGGTCTTTAATCCACCTCGCCAGGCGGTGATTTGTGACGATTGCGACGGGGAACTTTACCAGCGGGATGACGATCGGGAAGAAATAATTACTAAAAGGCTAGAAACCTATAAGGTCCAAACTGCCCCCTTGATCGAGCACTACCGAGTAAGAGATCTTTTGACTGAAATCGATGGAGATGGAAAGGTAGAAAGTATCAAGGACAATGTGTTGGACACCTTAGGATAGGGCGTAGCATGATTGTTCTCAAATCAGTGCGGGAAATTGAAGTTATGCGGCGTGCTAACGTGATCGTCGCTGAGATTTTAGAGAGGTTAAAAGAAACAGTTGCCCCTGGAATGACCACCTTGGACCTGGATAGCATGGCGGAGGAATTAACGTATAAGAAAAACGCTAAGCCTGCGTTCAAAGGGTACGCCGTAGCAGGACGAGTTTATCCTTTTAGTCTTTGTACGTCGGTGAACGAAGAGGTAGTTCATGGAATGCCTTCCAAACGAGTCCTAAAAGAGGGGGATATTCTGGGGATGGATTTTGGGGTTATCGTGGACGGTTTTTACGGGGATTCTGCAGTGACTGTAGCTGTGGGACAGGCCAGTGAAGCAGCTGAGCGATTGATGCAGGTAACCCGGGATTCCCTCTACCGAGGGATCGACGAGCTTCGCGAAGGGAAAAGATTAGGGGATCTCTCATCGGCCATCCAAAAATTAGTCGAGGATGCAGGATTTTCAGTGGTGCGTGAATTTGTAGGCCATGGAATTGGTAAGAAGCTCCATGAGGAACCTCCAATTCCTAATTACGGTGAGTCGGGCCGTGGTCCTCGGCTTATGGAAGGCATGGTCCTGGCCATTGAACCCATGGTCAATGCCGGGAAACCTGAGGTGGAGCTCAAAGAGGATGGCTGGACGGCAGTGACCAGGGATCGAAGCCTGGCAGCTCACTTTGAACATTCGGTGGCCGTCACAAAAAATGGTCCGGACATCTTGAGTCAAATTTGAGAAGGTAGACGAAGAAGACCTTATATGGCGAAACAGGATGCCATTGAAGTTACAGGGACAGTGCTGGAGACGCTTCCCAATGCCATGTTCAGAGTGGCGCTGGAAAACGGCCACAAGGTTTTAGCCCATATTTCGGGGAAGATGCGCATGCACTATATCAAAATTCTACCAGGGGATAAGGTGAAGATTGAGTTATCTCCGTATGACCTAGCAAGAGGGAGAATTGTCTATCGGGAAAGATAACCGGATAGCAAGAACGGATTGCAATGAAAGTCAGGGCATCGGTGAAAAAAATCTGCAGTAAGTGTAAAATCATTCTTCGAAGAGGGGTGGTTCGGGTCCTGTGTGTCAATCCCAGACATAAGCAAAGACAAGGCTAAGGGAATTTTGGATTTGGGATTGCCGATTTTGGATTAATCTAAAATCCGAAATCGAAAATTGGAGGAGAAATGGCACGTATCTCGGGTGTTGAATTACCTAAGAACAAACGAATGGAAATCGCACTGACTTATATTTATGGAATTGGACGGAGCAGCTCGCTGTCGATTCTCCAGCAGGCCGGCATCAAATCGGATACCAACAGTGATAAGCTAACCGACGATGACGTGGTTAAGATCAGAAAAGTTCTTGACCAAGGCCTAAAAGTTGAAGGTGATCTCAGGCGAGAAATCGCGGGGGATATCAAACGTCACATGGAGATGGGTTCTTACCGCGGCTTGCGTCACCGCAGGGGATTGCCCGTTAGAGGACAGCGCACCCATACCAACGGGCGGACCAGGAGGGGGCCCCGTAGAACGGTAGCCGGGAAAAAACAGGCGCCGAGAGGCTAAGATAACTTTTACCGCCTTTGGAGAAGCGGTGCTGACGGGAAAAGCCCGTAAGGAGAAATCATGGCGAAAGACGAAACACAGGAAGAGAAAAAGGCCAGTGCAGGTGATGGTGAAAAGGATAGCGATAAGCCGGCAGAGAAAGCCGCTGCTAAAAAACGTAAGGGGAGAAGAAACGTATCCGAGGGTGTTGCTCACATACACTCCACGTTTAACAATACTATAGTGACCATCACTGACGTTCAGGGAGCCGTGATCGCCTGGTCCAGCGCAGGTGCCATGGGATTTAAGGGATCTCGTAAGGGAACTCCCTTTGCAGCTCAAAGGGCTGCCGATAGCGCTGCCAGGAAGGCCATGGATCACGGCATGCATTCCTTACAGGTATATGTGCGCGGACCAGGTGCGGGCAGGGACTCCGCCCTAAGGTCCCTTCAATTGGCAGGATTGAACATTAGTCTGATCAAGGATGTAACTCCGATTCCTCACAACGGTTGTCGGCCGCCAAAGCGGAGGAGGGTGTGAGGATTGGGGGGAGAGTGCATAGCGCTAAGGGCAAAGCGCAAATCACAGGAAGCAGCGAGCAGTAGGCAGCACAAGAGGGAGCACTGACTACAGGACTACGGGATAAAAGAAAAACAGCAGGCAGATCGCAGAAGGCAGCTAAAAGAGTGTTGAGTGTAAAGTGTTAAGGTAAGAGGGTCGACTAGGAATAGTCAGAATAAGGGAGGCAGCATGCAGAATACAGGAGAGAGCATTGGCTAGATATGTTCGTTCAGTTTGTCGGCTGTGTCGACGGGAGAATATCAAGCTCTTTTTGAAGGGGGAGCGGTGTTATTCCGATAAGTGTGCTATTGAGCGCAGGAACTACCCTCCTGGGCAGCACGGGCAGTCAAGGCAGAAGTATTCCGAGTACAAGATCCAATTGCGCGAAAAGCAAAAGGTCAAGCGCATGTACGGGCTTTTGGAAAAACAGTTCCGCGGTACGTTTGCTTTGGCAGAAAAAGCAAAAAGAATTACGGGTGAAGCCCTGTTGGAATACCTGGAGCGACGGTTGGATAATGTTACTTATCGTCTCAGCTTTGCCAGTTCCCGTGCGGACGCGCGAATGCTGGTGGGGCACGGACATATTCACGTGAATGGAAAACCAGTAACCATTCCCTCCTATTTTGTCCGAGCTGGGGATGTGGTTTCAGTTAAGGAAGGGAGTCGTAAGATCATGCGGATTGTATCCGCCGTGGATGGTGCTCAGAGGCGTGGTGTACCGGAGTGGGCAGACCTGGACCGAGAAGCCTTCGCGGGTACGATCAAGGTACTACCTACACGAGGCGACATCACGACGCCCATTAACGAGAAAATGATTGTTGAACTCTATTCTAAGTGATCCAGGAAAAAATGGAGACCTTATGATTAAGAATTGGACTGAATTGACCAAGCCCACTAGGTTGGAACTAGACGAAAAAACCCTCACGCCGACCTACGGTAAGTTTTATGGAGAGCCTTTTGAAAGGGGCTATGGGCAGACCATCGGCAATGCTCTGAGAAGGATCTTACTCTCCTCTCTCATGGGAGCAGCCATAACCTCTGTGCGTATGAAAGGGGTCCTGCACGAGTTCTCGACTATCCAGGGAGTCACGGAGGACGTCACCGATATCATACTTAACTTCAAACAGGTGCGTATCAAACTGAACGAAGTGGAAAGAGAAACGATAAAACTTCAAGCCAAAGGTCCCAAGACCATCACTGCAAAGGATATCCAGACCGGTCCTCACGTGGAGGTGATCAACCCTGAGCAGCACATCGCCACTCTGTCGCGCGGAGGGGAGCTGGACATGGAGTTAACAGCCAAGTTGGGGCGTGGATACGTGGCAGCTGAACGAAACAAAGAAGAGGATGCCCCTGTGGACACCATCTTCCTGGATGCGATCTTTTCACCCATCCAGAAGGTAAATTTTAATATCACCAATGCAAGAGTCGGCCAGCGAACCGACTTTGACCGGTTGGTGTTGGAGATCTGGTCAGATGGTAGTGTAAAGCCAGAAGACGCCCTTGCCTATGGAGCCAAGATCCTACAGGAACAACTGAATATATTTATTAATTTTGAGGAAGAGTTGCAGCATCCAGAGACCCGAACGGATGCGGCGACGGCGTCTCTCAACGAGCATCTTTTCCGGAGTGTCGACGAGTTAGAGTTTTCAGTCCGATCCCAAAACTGCTTGCAAAGCGCCAATATCAAATTCATCGGTGAACTTGTACAAAAGACAGAACAGGAAATGCTAAAAACTAAAAACTTTGGTCGAAAATCACTTAACGAGATCACAGAAATCCTCCGTGAAATGGGACTGGAAATTGGGATGAAATTGGATCACTTCCCAACTCGAGAGGAGCTCGACAGTCGAAGGCAGGCAAAACATAAAGAGACCGCGTAAATCATGCGTCACCTCAAAAAAGGAAGAAAACTCAACCGTAACTCGAGCCACCGTACAGCCTTGATGCGGAACCTGGTGACTTCATTACTGCGTCACGATCGAATCGAAACGACCGATGCAAAGGCGAAGGAGCTGAGGCGCTGGGCGGATTGGATGATTGGATTGAGCAAGGATGGAAGCCTCCATGCACGCCGCCAAGCTTTGGCCGTGATTCAGGACAAGGCCGTAGTGGTAAAACTCTTTGATTCCATCGGCCCTCGTTTTAAAGACCGCCCTGGAGGCTACACCCACTCGGTAAAAATTGGGTTGCGCCGAGGGGATAATGCACCTATTTCACTGGTGGAGATCCTCCCAGTAAGTGAAAATGTGAAGGCTGAGACCCCCTCGGAAGGTGGGAAGCGGAGAAGACGACCCGCCGCAAAGAAGACCGCGCCAAAGAAGCAAGCCAAATCGAGCGTCACCGCATAGTATTTTCTCGCCACGAATTCAAAGCCACATTCCAATCAGCTTCGCGGCCGAAGCGGTTGCGAAGGCGGACTGCTCGGAAGACAATGAAGGATACCACGAGCGGAGCCGGTGGAGGCTTCATAACCAATGGCCCGGCATTGGCCAATGTGGAATCCCATTTTTTTTGCTAGACGGGGTGTGATATGAAGGTTTGCGGTGAATATCTATGACCGTCTTGCGTCACTCTCTTAAAAACCTGCTCAAATTAGAAATTCGCGACGGGTCCCTGGAGTCCCTACAATGGAAGGACTTTGGAACCGGTGTGTCTATGGCCAGGCTGGCCCGTGAAGATCGAAGGGAGCTAGTATTGTACAGGGTGACAGATGATGCTACACGAGAAGCCTTTTTACCTCATGAACATATAGAAGGTGAGTTCTACCTTGTGGTCAAGGGTGCAATAGAAGATGAAACCGGGGTTTACAGCGAGGGTGATATTGTCTATCTTGACCCCGGATCGGTTCATACACCCCGGGCTGTGGGGGAGGCCATTATACTGGTACTTTGGCCTGCTGGGGTCAGAATCGTGAAGTGAGGAGGGATGCACCCAGAACATAGAAATGATTTCCTCGGTCAATACTCCAAACCTAGTTGACTACGATGGTACCAACAGAGCGACTATCCCGTTTCCTGAGTTTTTTGCTTCGTCACCGACCTGAAGATTACCCACTGGGTTTCGATGACCGAGGATTCGTTCCCATGAAGGGTCTCGTGAACAGGGTCCAGGATCGTTTTCCGGAGGTGGATGACTCTGCCATCCTTGAGATAATCGAAGGATCAGACAAAACTCGATTCGAGCTGCGGGAAGGAATGGTCCGTGCCACCTATGGTCATTCGTTTCCAATCGATTTAGAGCAAACAAGGGAATCTCCCCCCGAATACCTATATCATGGGACGGCTCGGGACCTCGCAATTTCGATTCTGAATGAAGGTCTCAAACCACGGGAGCGTCAGTTTGTACATCTCAGCCTGTCCTTCGAAGAGGCCAATGCCGTGGGAATGAGGCGCGATCCTATTCCGGCTGTATTGGTGGTTCAATCCATGGCAGCGCATTCCCATGGTGTCCACTTCTATCACTCTGGTCCATTGTTCCTCACCGAGGGGATCCCGGCCGAATTTCTGTCCTTGTGGAAGGAGCAATCAGTTTGATTTAAGAGTAGAAAAACGTTATAAATACGGGCATTTAAGTCCGCTGCATTACTCGAATTGACTTCGGATTGGCAGGCAGTGTGTGCATCTGGGGGGATGCCCGGTTGGAGCAGTGAGGAATGGTAAAAGTCGTAAATGAAAGATCACCTTAGAGATCTCCTGATACGCGCCATCAATAGAGCGGCAAAGGGGGGAGAGCTGGCCATGACAGAACTCCCCCCTTTGATTCTTGAGGCTCCGAAGCAGAAAGAATTTGGGGACTTAAGCACCAATGTGGCATTGCTCTGGGCTAAACAACAGAAAAAATCACCCCGCGCAATTGCAGAGATTCTCCTTAAGAACCTCGAAGACCCAGAAGGAATTCTGCAAAATGCAGGTGCAGCGGGACCTGGTTTTTTGAATTTTTCCTTTTCGCCAAAATTCTGCTACCGATGTCTGAAAGAAGTAGAGAGTAAAGATGGAAAAATCGATAATTTGGGTCATGGAGATAAGGTCCAAGTGGAATTTGCGAGTGTCAATCCCACGGGTCCACTCCATGTGGGTCATGGACGTGTCGCGGTGATCGGAGATGTGCTAGCCCGCCTTCTCAATGAAGTGGGTTACCAGGTGGAACGGGAGTATTATGTAAACGACAGCGGAAAGCAGATTGAGAACCTGGGTCTCTCTATTTACCATCGGTATAGGGAGATACATGGCGAGAAAGAGGAGTTCCCTGAAGACGGTTATATGGGGGATTATGTCAAGAATCTCGCGGTTACGGCCAAGGAGCGTTGGGGGGATGGATATTTATCCGAAGGGAAGGATGCAGCCATCAATTCCTTGAGTCGCTTTGGAGCGGACGAGATGCTTTCCTGCATTCGTAATGATTTAGACGGCTTTGGTATCACTTTCGATTCCTTTTTTAGTGAGAAGGGGCTTAGGGATCGTGGTGAGGTGAAGCAGACCATGGAACTCTTGGCATCGCGTGATCTCTTGTATCAACAGGATGGGGCACAGTGGTTCAAGTCCCAATCCTACGGTGATGACAAGGATAGGACGGTTATCAAGAGTGACGGTGACTTGACCTATTTTGCCTGTGACATAGCCTATCATCGAAATAAGTTCGAGCGCGGTTTTACGAAGATGGTGAACATCTGGGGTGCTGATCACCATGGTTACGTGGAAAGATTGAAGGCTGCCATCCAGGCCATGGGATATGATTCTCAACTCCTACAAGTGATTCTAGTCCAATTGGTGCAACTGACCCGAGGTGGGAAACCCATTAGAATGGGAAAACGCTCGGGACAATTCGTTTCTCTAAGAGAGGTGTTAGAAGAGGTGGGGTGTGACGCGGCACGGTTTTTCTTTCTTATGCGGAGATCCAATAGTCATCTTGATTTTGATCTGGATTTAGCAAAAAAAGATTCTGCCGATAATCCGGTGTTCTACGTTCAATATGCCCATGCGCGCATCGCAAGTATATTCGAACAAGCAGGGAAAAATGGGGTCAAGGTTAAAGGCCTAAAGGTATCGGCCGCTGAGCTGGAAAAACTGTCCTTAGCAGAAGAGCTGGAGATGATAAAAAAAATTATCCAGTTTAGCAATGTGGTTAAGGAAAGCGTGGAAGATCTGGAGCCTCACCGGCTGGTGTTTTACCTGCTGGAATTGGCGGGTCAGTTCCACAGCTACTATAATCGACACAGGGTTATATCAAGCGACATGGCCGTGACTCTTTCCCGTCTTCTACTGGTGCAAGAAGTTCAGAGGGTTATTCGTAAAGGATTACAACTACTAGGGGTGGATGCCCCTATGAAAATGGCTCGTACCGTACCGGATGGTGACCTGAGCGGTCCTCCTAGTTCAGGCGGGAGCTCTGCGGGTTAAATCTTATGGCAGAGAATCGAAGATCTCGAAGTCAGGGCTTTTACTACTTCAGTCGAGGCCAACTTGTAATTCTCGCGGTGGGCTTTGCGGTGACCTGTACCATCACTTTCTTTCTTGGCATGCTCATCGGGCAGGGGATTGAGGAGAGAAAGGTCCTCAAACGGCAGGGTCAGGGGCCTGTGGCAAAAATCCCGGCTAAGCCGCCAGGTAGAGGTTCTGGTTCCGCCCGGACGACTGCGCAGGATCAGGAGATGACATTCTATGATACCCTGACCAAGGCGCCCTCGGAAAGAAAAGCACGGGTTAGTCAACCAAAGAGGGACGTAGCCAAGCAGGCTAAGGCCCGGGTGTCTAGGCCCACTGTCAAGGAAAAGTTACCAACCACTCGAAAGAGAACTGAAAGAATCGCAAGGTCCGCACCTAAACCAGAGAAAAGCGTGTGGTCAGTTCAGGTGAAGGCCTTTGCGCGCCAAAGGGATGCACGTGACTTGACCAAGCGGCTAAAGGGTAAGGGATACGATGCCTACGTTGTTTCCATCCAGATCAAGGGTAGGACCTGGTATCGAGTACGGGTGGGGCACCTAGCGTCACAGCGCGAGGCACAAAGCTTGCTGTTTAAATTAAAGAGGGAAGAAAAATATACCAGAGCCATTATAACTAGGGGTGGATGATGAATATCCGAGAGGCAATAGCAAATCTCATTGAAGACATCGATCTTACGGAGAGCGAAGCGGTGTCGGTGATGAATGAAATAATGTCCGGTGAGGCAACACCTACCCAAGTGGCATCATTCCTAACCGCTCTGCGCATGAAAGGAGAGACGGTACAAGAAATTACCGGTGCGGCCCGAGTCATGCGGGAAAAGGCAGATCACGTGAAGGTCCACTCCAACTGTGTTTTGGATACCTGCGGTACGGGTGGTGATCAAATGGAAACCTTCAATATCTCAACGGCCGTTGCCTTTGTGGTGGCTGGTGCCGGGGTCACCGTGGCCAAACATGGGAACCGTTCGGTTTCCAGCCGTTCGGGTAGTGCGGATGTCTTGTCGGCACTGGGAGTTAATATTGAGATTCCCAAGGAGAAGGTTGAACAATGCCTGGCAAAGGTGGGAATGGGATTCCTGTTTGCCCCGCTCCTTCATCAGGCCATGAAGTATGCGGTAACCCCACGACGTGAAATCGGCATTCGAACTATTTTTAATCTACTGGGTCCCCTGACCAATCCTGCCAATGCGACCCATCAACTTATCGGCATCTACGATGGCGCCCTGACCGAATCCATTGCCATGGTGTTAAATAATCTCGGTACTTGTAGGGCCATGGTGGTCCATGGGGAGGAGGGGTTAGACGAGATCTCCCTTTGTGGACCGACAAAGGTATCGGAGCTCCGCGACAACCAGGTGACCACCTATTCCATTTCTCCTGAGCAGTTGGGATTAATGCAGTGTCGTCTGGAGGATCTCCATGGGGGCACTCCGGAAGAGTGTGCTGCAATTTTGCGAGGAGTCCTTCAAGGTGAGAAAGGCCCAAAGCGAGATGTGGTCCTGCTCAACAGTGGGGCCGCTCTTTTGACCAGTGGCATAGCTGGGACCATTTCCCAAGGGATGGACCTGGCGGTAGAGTCCATCGATTCCGGGAAGGCGCA
The DNA here is from genome assembly GCA_965215595.1 of uncultured Binatia bacterium (SeqCode). Taxonomy (GTDB): domain Bacteria; phylum Desulfobacterota; class Binatia; order UBA9968; family CAXXLF01; genus CBDCDW01. The sequence continues at coordinate 295,527 of CBDCDW010000002.1, forward strand.
AAGTAAACTAGATCTACTCGTTCAGGTAACCAACTCGGGCTAAAAATGCCACGCCCAGTATCAATCAACTGTTTAATCTATTGACGCTTTTAACCCATGAACCATGACCACGTTCCTAGATACCATTGTAAGTCGAGTTCGCGAAGAGATTGTAATGAGGCGCCAAAAATCGCCTCCATCACTGCTACGGGACCGGCCGACATTTCATCTACCCACTAAAGATCTTGCGGGGAGTTTGCGCGGGACTGCGCGCCAAATCATTGCGGAAGTCAAACGGGCATCACCTTCAAAGGGCCTGATTCGTAAAGACTTTGACTCCGTGAAGATTGCCCGGGCTCTCTCAACCAATGGCGCCAGCGCGCTTTCCGTCCTGACCGAAGAACATTTTTTCCAAGGGAGCATCCACTATCTGGAAGAAATCAGGAGAGAAGTCAATTTACCCCTACTGAGAAAAGACTTCATGGTGGATGACTACCAACTGCTGGAAGCGAGAAGTTATGGGGCTGACGCCGTCCTGTTTATTGTGGCACTGCTCGATCAGGAACTTCTTAGCGATCTGTTGGAGCAAGCGCGCGCTCTTTCCCTGCAGGCCCTGGTGGAAGTTCACCACGAAGAGGAGCTAGAATGCGCGTTAAAAGCCAATGCACACATGATCGGGATCAATAACCGGGACTTAAGAACCTTTGAGGTGAATTTAGCGACTGCTGAGAAGCTGATACCGAAAGTCCCTACCGGTGTTACGGTGGTTTGTGAAAGCGGAATTGACTCGCCGAGTCAGATGAACAAATTAGAAGACCTGGGGGCACATGTTTTTTTAATCGGCGAAGCCCTCATGCGTGCCAAGGATCCAGGGGAGAAACTGAAGGAACTGTTGGATAGCAAATAGTCAGGAGGAATCAGAATTCCGAGGTCAGAGGTCAGAGTTCGGAAGTCCGAATCAGGTGGCCCGAAAACAGTTCTGAGCGCCGACTTCCGACCGCTGACTTCTATTCGTAATTGCCATGGTTAACGTCAAGGTGTGCGGTATCACTAATATTGAGGACGCCCTGAAGGCGGTGGAATACGGCGCCGACTCGTTAGGGTTTAATTTTTTCCTGCCCAGTCCTCGATGCATTGCTCCCGACCTGGCGCAAACCATTATAGAAAAGCTCCCACCAGAGGTTTGTCGAGTAGCTGTCTTTGTGAATGAGCCTCGGGAAAAGGTTACCAAGATTTTAAATCAACTACATTTGCTCGGAGGCCATGGGGCTTTGAGTGGGGTCCAGTTTCATGGGGATGAGGACGGTGCATATTGTCGTGGATGGGACTTGAAAGTGATAAAGGCCATTCGGGTGCGGGGGCCTGAATCGTTCGATGGTCTAAACGAATTCCCCGCGGATTTGTTTCTGCTGGATTCCTGGAGCGACGGATATGGCGGTTCAGGGGCTCAGTTCCCTTGGGATTGGATCAGGAATCTGAATCCGCGCCGGCTCATCCTTTCTGGGGGATTGGGTTTAAATAATGTTCGCCAGGCGGTCACTCAGATCCAACCCTTTGGAGTCGATGTCTGTTCTGGTGTGGAGGCAAAACCAGGCATAAAAGATCATGGGAAACTCAAAGAATTCATCGATGCTGCCAAGGCTTCCTGATTCGCGGGGGCACTATGGCGTTTACGGGGGACGCTACGTATCTGAGACCCTCATGCCAGCCCTTGCTGACTTGGAAAAGGCCTATGCCAAGGTGCGGCGCGATTCACAGTTCCGCCGAGAATTTCGAACCTACCTACGTGAATTCGCCGGAAGAGCGACGCCACTCTATTTTGCCGAACGACTGACGAAACAACTGGATGGCGCAAAGATCTACATCAAACGAGAGGATCTCTGTCATACCGGCGCCCATAAGATCAACAACACCTTAGGTCAGATCCTATTGGCGCGCAGGATGGGCAAACAGCGTATCATCGCGGAAACAGGGGCAGGGCAGCATGGAGTTGCCACTGCCACCGTGGCGGCGCTCTTCGGTTTGGAGTGCGAGATATTCATGGGCAAGGAGGATGTGCACCGTCAGTCCCTGAACGTCACGCGCATGAAGCTGTTGGGCGCCAAGGTAAGGGAAGTGGACTCCGGTACCTGCACCCTCAAAGATGCCATGAATGAAGCCCTCAGAGACTGGGTGACTCATGTTCGCTCCACGTACTATCTCATCGGCTCGGTGGCGGGTCCCCATCCCTATCCGCTGATGGTACGGGACTTTCAATCGGTTATCGGCGTGGAGGCGCGCAGACAAATCCTTGCAAAGGAGGGTCGGTTGCCCCACTACCTGGTGGCCTGCGTTGGCGGCGGGAGCAATGCTATGGGGCTTTTTTATCCTTTCGTAAAAGACCGGCGGGTGAAGATGATCGGAGTGGAAGCAGCTGGTTGGGGGCTCCGTAGTGGACACCACTCAGCCTCTATCCTGGGTGGCAAGGTTGGGGTGCTCCATGGAAATAAAACCTACCTTCTCCAGGAACGGACAGGGCAGATCAGACATGCCCACTCCATCGCGCCAGGTCTGGACTATCCCGGAGTGGGTCCGGAGCCAAGTTATCTTTATGACTCCGGACGAATAGCCTTCGTATCTGCCACTGATAATGAGGCGGTTAGCTCCATGAGAACATTGTCAGAAGTGGAAGGTATTATTCCTGCCTTGGAGAGCTCCCATGCGGTTGCAGAAGTAATTCGCCTCGCCCCTCGAAGGCCGAGGAAGGATTTGATCATCGTTAACCTTTCCGGCAGAGGGGATAAGGACATCGACGCGGTGGCAAAGTTCCTGGGAGACAAACTCTAGCTAGTGTGAAATCGTTATCCGTTATTCGTTGTTCGAAATTACGATTAACGATTGAACGAGTAACGAGCAACCGGGTTAACCCCGTACCACAGAAAGCCCGTATGTGGGACTCGAACCGAAAAAGAATCGTTGGGAAAGGCGGGGAATATTATCCCTTTCTACCGACCACTGTCACTGAGATAGAAACCATGCATGGTTTTCAAAGTTACGGATAACACTCCTCAGGGCAAAGCCACGACGTAAGTCCGTGGTACGGGGTGAACGAAAAATGAATCGCATTGATGCAAAATTTACCGAGTTGAGAAAACGAGGTCAGAGCGCATTGATCCCTTTTATTGAAGCTGGGGATCCAGATCTTCGAACCACTTTAAATATCCTTCGCGCTTTGGACAATAGCGGTGCGGACCTGATCGAACTCGGGATTCCCTTTTCAGATCCCATGGCCGATGGTCCCACCATCCAGCGTGCGTCCGAACGGGCCCTAAAAAAAGATGTTTCCCTCCCAGGTATTTTGCAACTTGTCAGCGAGTTTCGCAGGCACTCGGATGTTCCTGTGATCCTGTTCGGTTACTACAACCCCTTATTCCATTATGGTGTGAAACGGATTGCACGGGAGGCCAAGGCGGCGGGAGTCGATGGATTTCTATGTGTGGATTTGCCGCCGGAAGAGGGAGGAGAACTGCAGCAATGTACCAAGGCCGCCGGATTGCACATGATCTATTTACTGGCCCCCACCAGTGATGCACAGCGCATTCGACTGGTTACGCGGGAGGCCGGCGGTTTCATCTATTTTGTCTCGGTCACCGGGGTAACCGGTAGCAGGAGTCGTTTCGAACAAGGGCTTTCCAACCTCGTGGGCGAGCTGCGGCGGTGGACCACCTTACCCATTGGGGTGGGTTTTGGTATCTCTACTCCTAAACAAGCGGCTTGGGTGGCATCTTTTGCTGACGCTGTGGTAGTAGGGAGCGCCTTGATCAACGTCATGGAAAAGGTGCGCCGCCGCGAGGACAAAGTCAAACGAGCAGCAGCCTTTATGGCCAGCCTCAAACGGGCCATGAATCGTGTTTCCAAGAAAAGGTCATAGTTTCCAAGACTCAGCGTCTTTAGGCGCGAACTTATGAAGGATGACTTGCGCAAAGACGCAAAGGGCGCCAAGAATAGATATTATTACAAATTCGAAACTCGAAATCCGAAATTCGAAACAAAAAGGGAAACCTCAAAATACTAATTTCAAAACATTCAGAAACGTGGGAGAAGTTCTCATTGGAAGGTTTTGGATTTTGAGAATTGAGATTTTGAAATTGTTTCGTGTTTCGATATTCGGATTTCGGAGTTTTCCCTAGATCGTTTTGGATTTTGATTTTTAAATTTGGGGGTTCCGGTTGGTTTAAGATTTCTAGCTTCGGATTTTGGATTTGAATTCGAGAACGTCTTGGCGTGGTCAACTTTGTTGAAGTCGTTCTGTTTGAAATTTTTTTGATGCGAATCTAAGGGGCGCGTCGGTCAAGGTGAATGATGCCGTCTTATTCCGAAACCCTGAATTATATCTTTAATCTGCGCGGTGGCGAGGTGGATTTGCGACTACACCGCGTCAGTAAAGCATTGTCGCTCCTGGGCCATCCAGAATACAATTACCCGGCCTTTCATATAGCAGGCACCAATGGGAAGGGTTCCACTGCGGCCATGTTGCAACGCATCCTTTCTACCCAGGGCTATAGGACGGCCCTATATACCTCCCCCCATGTGGTGTCCTTCACCGAACGGATTCAGGTGGGTGATCAAGAAATTTCTCCAGAGGAGGTGGTTGGGCTAACGGAATCCCAGCGGGTGGTTCTTGCGGAGGCCGGTGTCTCACTCACTTTTTTTGAGTTCGTAACGGTCATGGCCCTCACCTATTTTTCCCGCCGTGGGATTGACGTAGCAGTCATGGAGGTTGGCATGGGGGGTAGGTTGGATGCCACTAACCTTATCCTTCCTGAGGTTTCCATCATCACCACTATTGCGAGGGATCACCAGGCCTATCTGGGTGCTGAGATCGAGTCCATAGCTCGGGAGAAGGGAGGAATTATTAAGAAAGGTGTGCCCGTGGTGTGTGGTCTTTTGCCTCCCGAGGCGCATTCCGTGCTCGAATCCATTGCCAGTTCCAGAGGGTCGGCAAGGCATATTTTTGGTCGTGACTTTTCGGTTGCCTTGGGGGAAGATAAATTATTTAGCTACCAAGGCCTGAATTGGCAATTGAACGATCTTTCCCTCGCCCTGAGGGGTGAATATCAGACGAGAAACGCTGCAGTAGCCATTGCGGCATTGGAGACAACTCAAAAGAATTTCCCTGTCAGCGAAGCGTCCGTGCGTGAAGGTTTGAAACAGGTACATTGGCCCGCACGTTTTGAAGTGGTTTTGACCCGACCCATGGTGATTCTGGACGGCGCCCATAACATTCAAGGGATCCAGGTCCTGGCCCAAGAGGTGCGCAGTCTCGTGGGTGAGAAAAAGGTCAAAGTGCTATTTGGATCCATGAATGATAAGGACTGGGATCAAATGCTGAAACAACTTAGCGAGATCGCCAGTGAAATCTCATTGACTCGTATTCCCATGGATCGCAGCGCCGATCCCGAGGTTCTCAGAGAGGCCATCCCCGCGGGTATTCCAGTCAATATCGTGGACGACCCAATAGACGGTGTCAGATCCCTCCTCAGGGGTGTCATGGCCGACGAGGTTATGCTTGTGACCGGTTCTCTCTATCTTTTAGGTCGGGTCAGACCGTTTCTTGTTAGAATGAGAGAGGCGGAAATCCTGGAAGTCGAAGCGTGAAAATCGTGCGATTCCTAACCCAATTTGGAATGATTGTGCTGTTGCTCCTGGGCTGGGCGCATACAGTGCAGCTTCATGCCCAGGCAACGGGTGGTCAAGGGGACGAGATCGATGTGACTGCTGACAAGCTCTCGGTGGAGGAGGCGGGGAAAGTGATTCGAGCAGAGGGTAACGTCGAGATCAAGCGGGGAGAGACTTCTCTGAAGGCAAGTAAAATGACGGTGAATAGGGAAACTCAGGACGTGGACGCAGAGGGAGATGTCTTAGTGGTTGGTCCCGAATGGCGATTAAAGGCCCAGGGTCTTCAATTGAACCTCCCCAAGGAAACAGCCGTTATCCGAGACGGTGAGATTTACATTGAAAGCAATCACTTGAGTTTGACAGGAAAACGATTTGAGAAATTCATTGGGCAGTCTTATCATATAGACGATGGCAGCTTTACCACGTGCCTTTGTGAATCCGGCACCCCTACGTGGAAAATTACTGCCAAAGAAATTGAACTGACTCCGGAAGGTGAAGCCATAATCCGCGGTGGACAATTTCACATCCTTGATGTCCCTGTGTTTTATCTCCCCTATGGTTTCTTCCCGGTGCGAACAAAGAGAAAGACGGGATTCCTTTTTCCCAAACCCGGGTACTCGTCTGATGAGGGGTTTACGTTCCAGCAGCCGTTTTTCTGGGCCATCTCCAAAAACACGGATGCCACGATCGTGGGTAATATCGAAACCCGTGCCCGTGCAGGGATCTGGGGGGAGTTCCGTCATGTCTTCAGCCGCAATACGAACCTTCGATTTAACGCGGCCTATTTTAATGAATTCGATCGACAAAACGCGGAAAATGACATCGTGAATAAAAATATCGCGGATCCGACGATTCCCCAGGACCGGTGGGCCATTGGGACAAAGCATCGAAATTCAAACCCATCAGGTTGGGAGACCTATAGCAATATATTTGCCTTCAGCGATGATCTATTCACTCGCGAACTGTTTGACAAGTTTGACCTAGACGATATTCAGGAACGAAATGTTCGGACCAGCCGGTACGGTCGTTCGAACGTTGGTTTTCTCAAGGGGTTTAACGATATGTACCTGCGAGGCGATTGGACCTACTATCAGGACTTTGTTCAACCCGATGACTCTACCCTGTTTGGGGTTCCGAAGGTGCAATTCGCGGGCCGCAAAGGAATCGGGGGACCCTTCGAGCTGAGCTGGCGTGTGGAGGGTGTGAATTACATGAGGGAGGAGAAGGCGGATGGAGCCCGTTTGGACATCAGGCCGGAGATCACTTTACCCTTCCGCGTGTCAAACTACCTATTTGGTTCATTGGACGTTGCCCCACGAGAGACCCTGTATTACCTGTACCGTACCGAAGGTGTTTTTGATCAGACCACGGCGAGGGGACTCGTGGAAGTGCGAGGCAATGTAGGCTCGTCGATTTCCAACACCTTTTCCTGGAATGGCAATCGACTTAAGAAAATAAAACATGTGATGGAGCCCGAGATTCATTATCTGTTCATTCCCTTTGTCAACCAAGACGGTATCCCCATTTGGGATGGCACTGACCGGGTCAATCGGAGAAATCTCCTGACCTTCTCTTTGATTAACCGATTCTGGGGAAAAATCGCTCGCAAACCAGTCAAGACTCCAAAGGACAAGAATGTCGAACTGTTGGGCCCAGCCACCACCAGTGATGTAAAAGAGATTGCACGTTTTGGGTTAGCCATGAGTTACGATATCGACAAAGAGAGGTCTGGAGGGGATACCCTTTCCGATATCGACATGGACTTTCGGGTGAACCCGGCCAGGTTTTTAAACCTTGGTGTGCAATTAGGTGTGGATCCGGGCGCCTGGAAGGTGAATCAGGCCGCAACCCAATTCACACTGGAGGATCCCCGGCCTTTGAAGCAGCGGGAGCTGGACAAGGACTTTAATAAGCCCAATCAGTTGAGCGTGACGTACCGTTATATTCGTGAGAATTTTCTATCCCCCCTGGCCGAGGACGCAAATCTTGATCCTCTCGCTCTTCCCACACCTACCAAGGATACCCTCGGACAAATAGGGACCCATGCGCTCTTGCACCTTGGCCGTCACATCCTGCTCCAGTACGATTTCACTTACGATCTCATTGAAGGAAAGACCACCAATAACCGCGGCAGAATCAAGCTGCTCTCCAAGTGTGGCTGCTGGACTTTAAGCATGGGAGTTAATCGCACTACCAATCCCAGTAGGACCAGTGTTCAGTTCGGCTTTGACCTGCTGGGTCTGAGTTCGGGTAACGTCGGTTCCTTCAATAACAGCAGTCTTTCACCCTGACCCATCGACTATGCTCAGGGTCATGGTCAGTTACACGAACCATGATCTAAGTTGGTCTTTTGCCTGGACAAGGCGGCAAAAATCTTATAACCGCAGAGATTTAACAGCAAAGCGCAGAGCATCGTCGGTCCAGGGATCGACGACCGGGAGTCTGAAGTCCGTTGCCCGTGTTCTGTTGTTTTTTTGCTTGCTGCCCACTACTCAATGGCAATGGCTCCCGGGCGGGCTGGATCGACTCAGTCTCGGCCCTGAACGGAGCCCTGTTGGATCCTCCTTGCGGAAACTCAGTCCAAGCCTCCAAGGGCCGGGGCCTAACGTAGGACTATTTTTCCATTAGCACAGGATTTTGGTATCATACGGCTAGGGTATATGGACGCCAAGAAACTACTAAATAGTGGGGAAAAGGTCGAAAAACCGTGGGGATATGAGCTTATTTGGGCCCATACCGAACGTTATGTTGGAAAGATACTACATGTTCGTAAGGGGGAATCTCTAAGCTACCAGTATCATGAGGTCAAAGATGAGACTATCCACCTGCTCCGGGGCTCGCTGGAATTGGAGCTGGAGATTGTAGGAGAAAGAGACAAGATCCACCTGGAGCCAGGAGAGGGTTTCCGAATCACACCCGGGACTAGACATCGGATGATGGCCCTGGAGGATTGTGATATCCTGGAGGTGTCCACCCCCGAACTGAACGATATAGTCCGTTTAGAGGATCGTTACGGTCGGGTGGGACGCAAGAATGATTGAAAATATTTGGCGTTAGACCCCGTACCACAGGCTTATTTCTGTGGCTTGGGAGCTCTACCCTAGTATTGAGTTTTGAATATGTTTACAGCGCGAATAAAGGAGTTGTGCTTTCATTCGACATACCCGTCGAGGGCCATTGGGTCGATCCAGAGTCGCTCGACGTGTGGTTCGGGGTAGACTTCGAACATGCAGAACTATATGACCCTTGGCGAGCGGCTCGTCAAACAAGGAATCATCTCGCCGGACGACCTCAAGCGTGTTAATCGTCTTCAGGATGAACAGCACACGTCCTTCGTGCGCCTGGTTGTGGAGCTCGGTTTCGTTTCAGAAGATGACCTGTTGCCAGTGCTTAGCGAGCATCTTTCAATTCCCTACCTTTCCTTAAAGGAATTCCCCTCGACCTCTCTATCCGCAAGCCGTCTAATTTCAACCGTGGAATTTCTAAAACTAGCGAAGATTGCCCCCTTGAAGGTGGATGGAGAGGAACTCCAGGTGGCCACCACCGATCCTACGGATCTAAACCGTTTTCACGCTATAGAAATTGCAACGGGATTAAAAGTCAGACCGTTTCTGGCAAAAGAAAAAGACATATTGGCTCGCATTGGAGTGGATTCGGATGACGGGGCATCGGCCGATGCAGCATCCGGTGGTTCCGGAACTCAGGAGTTTGGGGCAATGGGGGATGAGGAAGATGTGGAATATTTGCGTGACATGGCCTCAGAGGTGCCGGTCATCCGTATCGTTAATCAAATGATCTCCCGGGCCCTTGAGAGTAGGGCTTCAGACATCCATATCGAACCCTATGAGAGTGAGCTTAAGGTCCGCTACCGGATCGACGGCATCCTCCATGATATGGAGTCCCCTCCCCGCCAGATGAAGTCAGCTATCATCTCTCGTTTCAAGATCCTCGCCCAGCTCAACATCGCCGAGCGTCGGCTACCTCAGGACGGCAGGTTCAAGATCAAGATTGCTGGTAAAGACGTAGATCTGCGTATCTCTACCGTTCCGACTCTCTACGGGGAAAGCGTTGTAATTCGTCTGCTTGAACGCTCGTCAATATTTGCCGATCTTGACCTCCTTGGGTTTCCCGAAGCTATACTCCAGAAATTCTCAGCTACGATCAATAAGCCCCACGGCATGGTCCTGGTGACCGGTCCCACGGGTAGCGGTAAGACCACCACCCTCTACGGTGCCCTACAAAAAATTAACGATCCCGGCAAAAAGATCATTACAGTGGAAGATCCGGTGGAATACCAACTGGGTGGTATCAATCAAATCCAGGTGAAGCCTCAAATCGGCCTTACCTTTGCAAACGGTCTACGCTCAATTGTGCGGCAAGACCCGGACATCATCATGATCGGTGAAATTCGTGACTATGAAACTGCCGAGATTGCGGTTCAAGCGGCACTGACGGGACACTTAGTCCTATCCACCCTTCACACGAATGATTCCGCAGGCGCCATCTCACGGCTCTTGGAGATGGGGGTGCAGGACTATCTGCTGGCGTCATCGCTTTTGGGAGTCCTGGCTCAGAGACTGGTACGCCGGCTATGCATGAACTGTCGCAAGGAAGTGCCGTTTGAGGCCAAAAAAGTAGAGGGATGGGTGGATCCTCCGGACACTGTATGGGAACCCGGCGGCTGCGAGTCCTGCAGTGGCACCGGATACACCGGTCGAATCGGGATCTATGAGCTTCTTCGGATCTCTCCCGCTGTTTCTAAACTCATTGTGGAGCGTTCCGATTCAGGCTCCATTCGTAATTTTGCCCTTACCGAAGGACTTACTCTGCTAAAGCAAGACGGGTGGCAAAAGGCCCGTGATGGGGTCACCACCATCGAAGAAGTCTTGCGCGTAACCAGGGAAGAATCCTAAACCATTTTAGATTTGCGATACGGATAGAGATGACTCGCGCAAAGACGCAAAGGGCGCCAAGAATAGATATTATTGCAAATTCGAAACTCGAGATCCGAAATTCGAAACAATTTCGAATGACTGAAATTCAAAACAAAAGTAACAAGAGGCTTGTCCTAGAGGCTAGGAGTTTTGTCTTTTCGAGAATCACCAGACCGTTTGTCAATGGTTTTGAGCATTAACAATTTGAATTTTGGATTTGTTTAGGATTTCGTGCTTCGAATCTCGGTCTTTACTTATAGGCGTTTGGGCGCGGAACACTTTGTTGAAGTCGTTTCGCAAATTATTCCGTTGGTAAATATCTAAATTTGAGAGGTATATGCCAGTTTTTCATTATCGGGCGGCCGACCATTCGGGTAAGGTGGTTGAAGGCACTATGGAGGCTGAGGCCGAGCAGGGGGTGGTGGCAAGGCTACATGAGATGGACTGTATTCCGTTAAGGATTGCATCATCCAGTGACGCACCAGCCAAAAGGCTCGAATTTTCCTTTGCTCCCCTCTTTAGGAAGAGAATCAATCAATGGGAACTCCTCCATTTTACTCAGGAGATCAATACGCTTCTGGGAGCTGGACTTCCTTTGGATCGTAGCCTCGCTGTCCTCTCCAACCTGGTGGAGGGAGATGAATTTAGGAAAGTTGTACGCAATCTGCTTGAAAGTGTTCGCGCCGGTAAATCGTTGTCCGGTGCTATGGCGGAATACCCTGACGTATTCCCCAAACTCTATGTCAACATGGTTATGGCAGGTGAATCCGGCGGAGTTTTGGAAAGCATATTGCGTCAACTGAACGATTTCATGGAGCGCTCTTTACTGTTCAAGGAAGAGCTCAAGTCGGCTCTCACATACCCAATTTCACTAGCGGTGGTGGCTGGGCTCTCACTCATCATTCTTTTTCTTTACGTGATACCGAAGTTTTCCGTCATATTTGAGGACGTCAGTGGAGCCTTACCATGGATCACGACTGTAGTGATTGGGTTTAGTGGCTTCCTTTCAAGCTACGGTTGGATTGCCCTCATCCTCCTCGTTGTCGGGGGTGCTGGAGCGTTCTTCTATATACGGACTCCCGATGGTCGATTTCAATGGGACGGATTCCGGCTCCGTATCTGGTTGGTGGGTGACCTATTGCGTAAGGTTGAGGTGGCACGGTTTTCTCAGACCCTGGCTGCGTTACTCCGGGGAGGTGTTCCTCTCTTAGACGCTTTGGGTACGGTCCAAGGCGTGGTGGGAAATCGCCTGATGCAGCAGGCCCTATCAAGAGTCCAAACCCAGGTGAAGGAAGGGAAGGGAATGATTGGACCGCTCACGGAAAGCGGTGTCTTTCCTCCCCTCGCCCTACACATGATCGCGGTGGGTGAAGAGACGGGTAAACCTGAAAGTATGTTGTCAAATGTGGCTGACCACTATGACCTGGAAGTTAAACGATCCACTAAACGGCTCACTTCGATGCTCGAACCAGCATTGATCCTGAGCATGGGATTGATCGTCGGCGTAGTTGTAGTGTCCATATTGATGGCAATCTTTAGTATTCACGACTTACCGTTTTAAGAAGACAAATTATTTTAGATTTTTGATTTGGGATTTTAGATTAGGGATATAGGGGAACAGACAGAGGCGAAGAGATTTTAGATTTGCGATTTTTGATTTTAGATTGGGGATAAAGGGGAAAAAGTAGAAAGAGAAAAAGATATGAACAACGAAAGGGATAAAGAAATAAAGACAGAAAAAGATATGGATAGAGCCCGAGTTACGAAAAGAAGATTTACTCTGTCTCTGTTTCAAATCTCTGATTCTTCCGGCTTTACGTTGATTGAGCTCCTCGTGGTCATGGTGATCATCGGTTTACTTGCCGCCTTGGTTGCCCCCCAATTTATTCGTCAGGAGGAAAAGGCCAAGGTCAAGGCGGCCAAGGCTCAGATAGAACTTCTGGGAACAGCCCTCGACACTTTGCGCCTGGATTCGGGTCGCTATCCTACGACTCAAGAAGGGCTCGATGCCCTGAGACGTAAGCCAGGTGGTCTAACGGGATGGGACGGTCCTTATTTAAAAAAAGAAGTCCCCGTGGATCCATGGAGAAAACCCTACATGTATAGTAGTCCTGGGCAAAATGGTCCCTACGACCTGATTTCATATGGTGCGGATGGAACCCCGGGGGGAGAAGGAGACGACCAGGATATCACGAGCTGGGAGGGGTAGGCTAAAGGGAAAGTGCAAAATGAATAAGGATGATAATTGCACTTTGCGCAACGGTTCGCAGGGTTTCTCCCTGCTGGAACTTTTAGTGGTGCTCATGCTCTTTGGATTGACTAGCCTACTCGTCCTGCCCGCAATGGACAAAAAGATGAAGCAACTTGAGGTTAGAAAATCTGCATTGAAGCTTGCTGCCGTGGCCCGTAACCTGCGTAGCAAAGCGGTGTTCGAAGGGTCGTTGCAACGATTGATACTTGATCCTTATAGCAACAGCTACCAGGTTTCCGAAGGGCTAATGGTCAGACTCGCCTCAGGTGTTAGAATATCAGCCATCGCGGGAGGGGCGCCCTGGGGAGAAGGGATGACCCAGTTTCACTTTTTCCCAAATGGGAGGATTCTGGGTGGGGAGATCGGAGTGTCGGGTCAAGAAGGCCGAGCCTCCTACATTACTTGTTTCAATCCCCTGTCCGGAAGAATTGCGGTAATTAAGGAAAAAACCGAGTGAAATCTGAAATCCAAAATCGAAAAGCGGCCCCGCGGACTAAAATGGGTTTCACCCTCCTGGAGGTGGTGGTGGCTATGGCAATCGTCGGCCTTGGGGTGGTGACTCTCCTAGAGATATTCTCCTCCGGTTTGAGATTGGGGTCTAAGAGCTCCGAAAGGACAGAGGCGATTCTATATGGTCGACAGGTTATGGACAACGCCTTGATCCGCCGTGACATCAGACGCGGGAGGGAGGACGGTGCCTTTGAGGAAAGATATCGCTGGGTACTAAATGTGGACACGTTACGTGAGGATTCAGTGCTGGACCTCAGCAGCAATTGGCAGCTGGAACAGATCACTCTAAAGATGGGAAAACTGTTTCAGATGAAAACCCTTCGGTTAGTTAGCAAGGAAGGCAGCCTGCTCAGAAGGTAACTTTATTCATGCGTAGCCTTCAAGTGAGTGTATTCAATAGCCGGTCATGAGTGGGTTCGAATGATGAAGAGAAACATACACAGGGCCGGGCACAGCCATTACCAAATGGGCTTTACTCTCATCGAGCTCATGGTAGCGATCACGCTGCTGGCTATGATGTTGTCCATCCTTTATGGCGCCTTTTTCCTGGGTCATAGGGCAGCGGAAAAGGCGCGGGTCCGATTTGACAAAAGTCAGACGCTACGATCGGTGGGGGAATATCTAGGGGCATTAATTCGATCCGCTTACTCCTACCAGTCCTCAGGGGAAGGATCTGTTCCATTTTCAGGAGAGAAGGAGCAACTTTCATTTGTTTCTGCGTTGTCCATGAGCGTGGAGGGCCAGGGGGTTGCTAAAATTAGCCTTTCCTGGAATGGCGGTAGTGGGGACGTGACTCTCCTTGAAGAGACTCCGGTGTGGGCCGAGGGATTGGGAAATAGCGTAACCCTTTGGAAAGGGGCCGAGGAACTAACACTGGAGTATCTGGATTCACAAAATGAGGAGGAGCGTTGGCTTACAGAATGGGATGGCGAGACAAAGAGAAGTCTCCCCAGGGCCGTTCGTTTGAGTCTTCGAGACAATGGAGGTAGGAAATTGCGTTGGATTTTTCCCATCATGGTACAGGTGCTGGCCCCCTCATGAAAACTCTTAAATTCCAAATTCAAAGGGCGAGTCTCGGCAATGATCACGGTGTGGCACTGGTGATTGTCCTTTGGATCTTTATATTTCTATTTGTTATCGCCTTTGATTTCAGTATTTTGGTGCGAGAAGAGGGCATGGTAGCTCGCCGTTATGCAAAAGAGGCGGAGGGCTATTACCTGGCACTGGGGGGTTTTCAGGAAAGACTCTATCGGCTGCTTGTGACCCAAAAAACATCTGCAGAAGCCCGTGAACTGGGAGATTCAGTGGATGAAGAAAAGGCCATTGTGTACGGAGAGTGGTATCAGGCGGCCCTGGGAAACGGATTCTATCGCGTGCGCGTCGTAGATGAGGGAGGGAAAATCAACATTAATAGCGCCGACGAAACGTCCCTGCGCCAGGTCTTCACGAACCTAAGCATTGAGGAGCCCCGATTAGGTGTTCTGGTTGATTCCATTCTAGACTGGCGTGATGAGGACCAATTGCACCGAGTGAATGGAGCAGAAGACGACTATTATCTATCCCTGCCAAATCCCTACCCGGCTAGAAATGGTCCCTTTGATACCCCAGAAGATCTCCTTTGGGTCAAGGGAATGACCCCTGCACTTTTCTATGGACTGGAGGAAGATGGCGTCCAGAGAGTTGCCCTGAAGGATTTATTTACCGTGGATACCCGGGCCAACCGTATTAATCTTCGCACAGCCTCCGCTGAGGTATGTCACGCGCTGGTGGGGATTCCCATGGCAGAGTGCCAGAGTTTCGTAGAGCAGAGAAAAAACCTTACGGAAAAGACACTGGTGGATCTGCTGGGCCTGTTGGGCTTAGGTTCCGGGGAGGATAGGCCCACTGGATTTGTATTCGTCAACCCGACTGTCGTGTCCATAGAGGCCCAGGGGTATCGCAGCCAATCGGCTATTCCCAGCCGGATGCGAGGAGTAGTACGACTGTTGAACGGAGGTCGTGGCTTTGAAATCGTGCGCTGGGTGGATCGAGAACCATGGATGTCCTATAGGAGGGCAGGATGATCGTTCCGCGTTGGATGCATAGTCTGTCACGGGTAGATTTTCTAAATAGCGTGAGCCTTTATATTACGCAGAACAGCCTATCGCTGGTCTGCTTGCGCAAGGATTTATTTCGAATTTCCCTGGTGGCAAATGAGGTGAGAAAGATCACAGCCGAAGGAAACGCAGCAGCCAATCGCCAGGCCTTGGCAGACGCCATGGCCCCTCTTCTAACAAAGTTCAATCCAGCCGAAGATCCGTTTTATCTCTGCCTATCGCCGGATCGGACTCTGGTTTGTGAAGTCCTGCTCCCACAGGTGGCCGAAGAAAGCATGCGGCAAGTCCTCGATTACGAAATTGAAAGACTTCTCCCCTTTCGGCGCGAAGAGCTGTATTACGATTACCTTCTAATGGGAAAAAAGGGAGAGTTCCTCCGCCTTTTTCTCTTTGCCGTTCCTCGAAGGACCCTCGACGGCATCCTCGATGTACTGTTGAGTTTTGGCATCCAACCAGCTGGAGTGGATACCACGTCCATCGCCCTGAGCAACTATCTGATGTTTTGTTCCAGTAAGGTTTCCGGACCCACCGTGGTGATGGCCGGTGAGAACGGTGCTGTGGAAATGATTGGATTGAATCTCCGGTCGGGCAGTTGGAAGGAGGAAGCTGAGATAATCTTTAGCCATCGGTTATCCCGGTCAGATTGGGTTCAAGGTCCGGCCAAGGAGCTCTTTCATGGCCTGCAGCATGAATCCTTAAGATATTTTGGATTTGGACCCGTCAAGGAAGTTCTACTTTCTTTGAACGGCGGATCCATGGAGATCGAGGATATGACTGAGCTGGCGGAGCAAAGACTGGTGATACCTGACGGGAAGGTTCAACCCGCTGTTATCCCCGCCATCGGTGCTGCCCTCAAAGGCCTTCGTGAGACCACACTGCAGGTCAATCTCCGCCCGGAAGCCCAGATGATGGAAGGAAGTGCCCATAGAGTGTCCAGATTGAACGGCAGCTTGCTCCTATTTTTCCTTTTAGGTCTGGTCATTTGGGGGGCAAGCTATCCCATCAAAGACGAAATCCAGTTGGCAAGATATGAAAGGCGAGTAGAAAAGCTTAGTCCTTCGGTCAAATCCATCCTCCGTACCGAGGAGGAGGTCAACAAATTGAACGCCGAGGTATCGATGCTCGCGGAACAGGAGAGGCTTAAAGGTGAAGCCCTAAGGTTGTTAAGTGAACTTTCTCCCATCGTGCCTGAGTCCGCCTACCTAACCATCTTACGGATTCGCGACGGCAACGTGGAATTGCGCGGGAGCGCAGAAAACGCATCCAGCCTGGTTCCGTTACTGGAACGTTCCTCTCTCCTTAAAAATGTTGGCTTCAGTGCCCCTACCAATCGAGGTCGAGATAACCGAGAGACATTTTCCTTAAAGGCCGAGGTGGAAAGGTGAAGAAGTTCTGGCTTAAATTGTCAAAAAGGGAAAGGACCATTGTTTTTGCCGCCCTTTCCCTCCTTGCCTTGGTGGTGGCTCGATTCCTCGTGATCAATCCTTACCTTGCCCACAGACAGTGGGTAAAGGATCAGTTAGAGATAAAGTACCAACAGCTTGAAAATCAGAACCGGTACCTGGGTCGTGGAGATGAACTTGAGGAGCGGTTAAAGTTTCTGCGCGCGAGACTCAAGAATCTTGAGTCTGCCCTCTTGGAAGGTGACACGGCACCAGTGACCGCCTCCGCATTGCAGGAGACCATACGACAGATTGCCGCCAAAGAAGGGGTTCAGATCGTCGCCACGAGGGTTTTGAATCCCGAGCCTGTTGGCTCCTTTTTGAAGGTCCCTATTCAGGTGGAAGTGGATGGTGAAGTGGAGCAGGTGGCAAGCCTGATCAAGGGGATCGATTCAGCTCCCAAACTTCTCGTGGTGAAAGAGCTTACTATCCGTTCACTACGTCCCCGTGCCAGGCGAAGACGTCGGAGGAAGGCCCCGAATGCGAGCCAGGGACTTAGGGCTAGTATGGTCATCGCGGGATTCTCCCGTCCATCCAACGGATTGAATACTGCCGAAGCAAGCCCCGCCCCCTGATTTTGCCCTTCTGACAGCAAAGCGCTAGGCGCGGAGCGCAAAGCGTCTTCCTGATAAGTCTTTAAGACTTTAACCGCAGACTCACGCAGACGAAAAACGGCAAAGAGCATAGCGCAAAGCGCATAGCGTCCGGATCTTTCTTTCAGCCCTTTTTCGATCTTCAATATTCAATCCTCTATCCTCGATTCTAGTCCCTCCCCACTCAGTACTCAGCACTTTCCACTTATTTGCCCAAGGCTGATCCTTCGTCTGGTGGGTAGGGACCATGCACTACCTAATGTGACCAATTGTTCCCTCGCAGGTACTGGAGTGGCCAAAATTGGCCTATTCTCCTCTGGTATTCTCTCCTCTCCTCCCTTGGTATATCCTGGAAAACATAGGGAAAACAATCCATTTTAAACCTAGAGAGGTAGTTGTTGGGTATTTGGCATGCATCGTGCGTCTCCCAATGTCCTTTAGGGAACTTTTGGTAACTTTTGCCTGTCTAAGGGAACTTAAGCCGATCAAAGAGAACTTAAACCTGTCTTATGAAGTTTGAAGGCTTGGAAGAGATCATCACCCCTACTTAGGTAGCATCGCTTCTGCGAATCCACGTGAAGACGGTGTACCGGCTCGCAGAAGAGGGCGTATTGCGCCATGTATAATCTAACCCAAGGGCGATACGTTGCGCCATTTGTGATTCTAACCCTCCAAGGGCTCACATTAGAGCTCAAGGAGGGCAACAATGGAAGGGTTCACCATGGCACGACGATCCAAGCAGGAGTATTTACGATCCATCTATGATCGTTATCAGCACGCACCACGGGCACAGAAGGGAACGATGCTAGAGGAATTCTGCAAGGTTTGCGGCTACAACCGCAAATATGCCATCTGGCTTTTAAACCGGCCCTTGCCCGAGGCAACTGTACGCAAACGGGGTGCACCTCGCTCTCCTACATACAATCGGGCAATGGTAAGGTTTGGCAAAGGTGTGGGATTTTGGCAAAGGTGTGGGAGGCCTCGGGGTATCTGTGCTCCCAACGTCTGAAGGCCGCCCTTGTACACTGGTTGCCCTGGATAAGGCAACACTTCGAGCTGACCCAACCGTTAGAGGATCAGCTCCTGGCCATCAGCGCCCGTCAGATGGATCGGCGCCTGAGGGAAACCAAGCACATCGTGAAACGCCGACTCTATGGCACCACTCGGCCCGGATCGCTACTAAAGCAGATGATCCCGATTAAGACCGATCACTGGGATGTGAACCGGCCGGGCTATCTGGAGATTGACCTGGTGTCACACTCAGGGGCCTCAGCGGTTGGGGAGTTTGTCCATAGTCTGGACTGTGTCGACATTGCTACCTGCTGGGTAGAGCGCAAGGCCGTCATGGGTAAGAGCGCTTTGGGTGTCTTGAATGCGGTCACCGAGATCGAACACCAGCTTCCTTTTCCCCTCAAGGGGATCGACTCCGACAACGGCAGTGAGTTTATCAACAACCGCCTTCTTGCCTTCTGTCAACAACGCCCAGCTGGCCACACCATTCAGTTCACCCGCTCGCGTCCCTACAAAAAAGATGACAACGCGCACATCGAGCAGAAAAACTGGACCCATGTCAGAAAGCTTATGGGCTGGGATCGCTACGACACCGCAAAGGCCCAAGAGGCCGCCAACCAGCTCTATGATGAGCTTAGGATCTTCCAGAATCTGTTCCAGCCCTCCATGAAGCTGCGATGCAAGATCCGTATAGGCTCTCGACTTATTCGCCGCTATGACACGCCTCGTACCCCGTTCGAACGGGTCGTGGAGTCCCGAAAGGGAGACCCCAAAAAGCTGGCAGCCCTCAAGCACACGCTTAAGACAACTGATCCCTTCGAGCTCTCTACCCGAATCGATCAGCAACTGCAGCGGATCTACAAGCTGGCCAGCCATGCAGACAGAGCCCCACGAGAGAGACCACCGCTGAAACAAACGCCGTGGAAAAACTGGACCTTCAGCAAGAAACTACAGCGCCAACAACAGGACATGAAACGACAGATGCGAGACGACTTCGGTTAGATTTTGTAATGACGCAACGAATCCCGCTAGGGTTAGATTTTTTGATGGCTTAACACGAGATTACGCCACCTCGGCGTCTGAAACTGCCGTTTCATCTAACTCAGGCTCCTCCACCTCAATCTGCGTGCCAGCATACTCGGCCAACCCGGTACCCGCAGGTATCAGTTTGCCCATGATAACATTTTCCTTGAGACCAATGAGGGGATCCACTTTCCCATGGATTGCCGCTTCTGTTAGGACTTTCGTGGTCTCTTGGAAGGAGGCTGCAGAGATGAAACTCCCTGTGGATAGAGAGGCCTTGGTGATGCCGAGGAGAAGAGGCTCCGCCACAGCTGGTTTACCCTTTTGCCCCATCACACTCTGGTTTTTATCCTCGAAGTCCCACTTTTCCACCTGGTCACCCACCAGGAAGTCCGTGTCCCCCACCTCTTTAATGCGTACCCGGCGGAGCATCTGCCTGACGATCACCTCGATGTGCTTATCATTGATTCGCACTCCCTGTAGTCGATAGATCTCCTGCACTTCATCCACCAGGTACTTCGCCAACGTCTTCTCACCCAGGATGTTAAGGATATCATGCGGATTTGACGATCCTTGCATGAGAGGCTCACCGGCTTTGACCCGATCTCCTTCGTGGACGCTGATGTGCTTGCCCTTTTGAATGAGGTATTCCCTGGGCTCTCCCACATCGGGGGTTACCACAACCTTTCGTTTTCCTTTGGTATCCTTACCAAAGGAAACGGCACCATCGATTTCACTAATAACGGCGAACTCTTTGGGTTTGCGAGCTTCAAATAGCTCTGCCACCCGAGGCAAGCCGCCCGTGATATCTTTAGTTTTGGTGGTCTCACGTGGAATCTTGGCCAGTGCATCACCTGCGGCAATGGTCTGTCTTTCTTGGACGTGGATGTGGGCACCCACAGGCAATAAATAACGTGCCTCTGTGGTAGGAGAGAAACGAGCGGTTTTTCCTGCCTTATCCTTAATGGAAATACGTGGGCGTTTGTCGATGTCCTTAAAGTCAATGATGACTTTAGTGGATAGCCCGGTCCGCTCATCCACCTTCTCTTCCATGGTGGATCCCTCGATGATATCGCCGTACTTGACCACTCCACTCACCTCAGTAATAATGGGAACTGTATAGGGATCCCACTCGGCAATCAGCTCCCCCGCTTTGACTTTGGAATCGTCCTTTTTCTTTAATCGGGCACCATACACAATGGTGTAGCGTTCCCTTTCTCTTCCTCTGCCTTTGTCTTTTCCTTCCGGGTAATCCACGATGGCGATTTCGCTGTTGCGACTCATGACCACAAGATCGCCATTCTTGGCGGCAACCGTGTTGACATTGATGAACTTAATAAAACCTTCGTTTCGCGTCTCCAGGGTGGTTTGTTCCGCCCTGCGGCTCGCGGTTCCTCCGATATGGAAGGTTCTCATGGTGAGCTGTGTACCCGGTTCACCGATGGACTGTGCCGCAACGACACCGATGGCCTCACCGTGGTTCACCATATGACCACGGGCCAGGTCCCGACCGTAGCACATGACGCAGACCCCACGTCTCGATTGACAGGTCAACACCGAGCGAATCTTGATGCGCTCTAGTCCAGCATCCTCGATTCTTTTAACCAAATCCTCATCGATCTCTTGATTGGCCTTTACAATGACCTGGTTCGTATAGGGATCTCTCACGTCTTCCAAGGCCACTCGGCCAAGCACACGATCTCCCAGGGGCTCGATGATCTCGCCACCTTCCATCAACGGAGTGATTTCGATTCCATCCAAGGTTCCGCAGTTATCCACAATGATAACCGAGTCCTGGGCTACGTCCACGAGTCTTCGTGTGAGATAACCTGAATTGGCGGTCTTCAATGCCGTATCAGCCAACCCCTTTCGTGCACCATGGGTGGAAATAAAGTACTGAAGCACGCTCAGCCCCTCACGAAAGTTGGCTGTGATGGGCGTTTCAATAATTTCACCGGATGGTTTTGCCATCAAACCACGCATGCCGGCGAGCTGCCGAATCTGCTGGGCACTCCCCCTGGCTCCAGAATCAGCCATCATAAAGATAGGATTGAAACTTGGAATGGTGATCTTCTTACCCTTTTCGTCGGTGACGGTCTCAGTGGCAAGATCGCGCAGCATCTCGTCCGCAATTCGATCCGTGGCTTCCGCCCAGATATCAACGACCTTGTTATAACGTTCACCGTCCGTTATGAGGCCGTTCTTGTATTGTTCCTCGATCTCTTTAACATCCCCATAGGCCCCATTAAGTAACTGTTCCTTACCTGCGGGGATCATCATATCCTTGAGGGCGATGGAAATCCCTGCCTTCGTGGCATATTCATACCCAATGTCTTTCAGTTTATCCGCAAGGATAACCGTAGCCTTATTTCCCGCTAGCCGGTAGCTCAGGTCAATGAGATTTCCCAGCTCCTTTTTCTTCATGACCCGGTTCACTTCACTGAAAGGGATCATGGGAGGAACCACCTCATAGAGAAGCACCCGGCCCACCGTAGAAGTGATCCTTTCACCATTCATGCGAACAGTGATACCTGCTTGGAGATCCGCTTCCTCATGATCAAAGGCAATGCGAACCTCCTGCGGGTTAGTATAAACCCGGCCGGTTCCCTTGGTATTGATGCGCTCTCGCGTCATGTAGTAAAGTCCCAAAACTGTATCCTGAGTCGGGACGATGATGGGTTTACCGTTCGCGGGTGAAAGAATATTATTGGTGGACATCATGAGGGCCCGGGCTTCCACTTGAGCCTCTACGGACAAGGGGACATGGACCGCCATTTGATCTCCGTCGAAATCCGCATTGTACGCGGCACACACCAGAGGGTGCAGTTGAATTGCCTTACCCTCGATTAGAATGGGCTCAAAGGCCTGGAATCCCAGGCGATGGAGGGTGGGGGCACGGTTTAGCAGGATGGGGTGCTCCCGGACAACTTCTTCCAGAATGTCCCAGACCTCGGAGGGTTCCTTTTCCACCACCTTTTTTGCGCTTTTAATAGTGGTCACAAGCCCCCGCTCTTCCAACTTGTTGTAGATAAATGGCTTGAAAAGCTCCAATGCCATCTTTTTCGGCAACCCACACTGGTGGAGTCTAAGCTCCGGACCCACCACGATCACGGAACGACCTGAATAATCGACGCGCTTGCCCAGGAGGTTTTGACGGAAGCGTCCCGTTTTACCCTTGAGCATATCGCTCAGCGACTTGAGCGGCCTACGGTTTGGCCCCGTAATGGCCCTACCCCTGCGTCCGTTATCGAACATGGCATCCACTGCCTCTTGCAACATTCGTTTCTCGTTGCGAATGATGATGTCCGGGGCGCTAAGTTCCATAAGTCTCTTGAGACGGTTGTTACGATTGATCACTCGTCGGTAGAGATCATTGAGGTCCGAGGTGGCGAATCGCCCTCCATCAAGGGGAACTAGGGGACGTAAATCCGGGGGGATGACCGGGATGGCTTCCAAAATCATCCATTCTGGCCGGTTTCCAGAGTTCTTGAAGGCATTCAGCACCTTGAGTCGCTTGGCCACTTTCTTGCGCCGGACCTCAGAATTGGTGTCTCGCATCTCTATGCGGAGCTCTTCCGATAGCTTCTCCGATTCCACGGCTGCGAGAAGTTTACGGATGGCCCCTGCGCCCATTTCAGCAGTAAAGGATGGACCGTACTCCTCCACGGCCTTTCGGTAGCGGGATTCAGTGAGCAGCTCTTGGAGCTGTAGCGCAGTGTTACCGGGATCGGTAACCACGTAGGATTCAAAATAGAGGACCTTTTCAAGATCCTTTAACGACATATCCAAAAGGGCACCGATACGACTTGGAAGGCTTTTCAAAAACCAGATATGTGCCACTGGTGTCGCAAGCTCGATGTGCCCCATTCGCTCGCGCCGCACCTTCGATTGAATCACCTCAACACCGCACTTTTCACACACCACCCCACGGTGTCTCATCCTTTTGTATTTTCCACAATTGCACTCGTAGTCTTTGGTAGGACCAAAGATCTTGGCACAGAAAAGCCCATCCCGCTCTGGTTTAAAGGTCCGGTAGTTTATGGTTTCCGACTTCTTGACCTCGCCGTGGGACCAAGAACGGATCTTTTCCGGAGAGGCAAGAGCCACTCTAATGGCTTTGAAACTTAGCGGATTTTTAGGTTTCTCGAAGAGATTAAAGAGTTCTTCCATTAGTGAACCTCCAAAAATTAACCCTTCTCGCCTTCCATCAATTCAACATCCAAACACAGACTCTGGAGCTCTTTGACCATAACGTTAAAAGATTCTGGCAGGCCGGGCTCCAACAAATTTTCTCCCTTGAAGATGCCTTCGTACATGCGCGTCCGGCCGGCCACATCGTCCGATTTGACCGTTAGCATCTCCTGCAACGTGTAGGCAGCTCCATAGGCCTCCAAGGCCCAAACTTCCATTTCTCCGAGGCGCTGCCCGCCGAACTGTGCTTTGCCACCCAAGGGCTGCTGGGTCACGAGAGAATAAGGACCAGTGGAACGGGCGTGAATCTTATCGTCCACGAGATGGTGCAGTTTCATCATATACATCATGCCAACAGTCACCTGTTGATCGAACGGGCACCCATTTCGACCATCGTAGAGCGTGGTCTGTCCGTCCACGGGTAGGCCCACCTTCTTCAACAGCTGAAATGTCTCTTCCTCGCGGCTACCATCAAAGACCGGTGACGCCACGGGAATCCCCGAACGATACTTCTCACCCAATCGAACTACATCCTGATCGTTCAGCGAATCAATGAACTCATTGATTTCCTTCGATGCCAAATACTCCTTTAGGTTTTTTCTAAGACCATCCACATCCGCCTTACCATGATTGAGCAGTTTGGTGATCTGATCCCCCAACTTTCGTGTGGCCCAGCCCAGGTGAGCTTCAAGGATCTGTCCCACATTCATTCGTGAGGGGACTCCCAGAGGGTTCAGCACAATATCCACTGGGGTACCGTCTTCCAGATAGGGCAAATCTTCCTCGGGCAGGATTCGAGAGATAACTCCTTTATTACCGTGCCGCCCGGCCATCTTGTCTCCCACCTGCAATTTGCGTTTAATGGCCACCAGCACCGTCACCATCTTGATCACCCCGGGGGGCAGCTCATCGCCACTCTTGAGCCGGTTGATCTTATCCTGGAAAGCAACTTTGATGAGATCCGCCTGCTCGTTCATACCATCCAAAACGCGCCGCACCTCGTTCTCCGTGGATTCATGGTCCACACGGACCTCCCCGAGGTAAGCCCTGGGGATCTGATCCACATCCTCTTCGGTAATCTCCTTACCTTTGTTTAAAAGAACCTTTCGGTTATCGTCAGAGACCCGGGCCGAGGCCACACGACCCACCAGGAGCTTCTTGATACGCTTAAGGGCCCCTTCTTCGATGATTCGGATTTCATCCTGTTGATCCTTGTTCAGTCGATCCACCTCGTCATCCTCAATGACCTTACTACGCTCGTCCTTACTCATCCCTTTGCGAGAGAAGATGCGGACACTGGTTACGGTTCCCTCCACCCCGGGGGGCACCCTTAGAGACGTATCCCGAACTTCACCGGCCTTCTCCCCAAAAATGGCGCGCAGTAGCTTTTCCTCGGGTGAGAGCTGACTCTCACCTTTGGGGGTGATCTTCCCCACCAGGATCTCTCCTGGCCCCACCTCTGCACCGATACGAATGATGCCACTTTCATCGAGGTCCTTCAGTACCTCATCGCCAACATTGGGAATGTCACGTGTAATATCCTCCGGCCCAAGTTTTGTATCCCGTGAAACGCATTCGAATTCCTCGATATGGACCGACGTATACACGTCCTCTTTGACTACTCTCTCGCTGATGAGAATAGAATCTTCGAAGTTGTACCCACCCCAAGGCATCAGGGCCACCAAGAGGTTGCTGCCCAATGCAAGCTCTCCCATTTCGGTGGAAGGTCCGTCCGCAATGACATCGTCTTTCTTCACGTGATCGCCCACCAACACTATGGGCCTCTGATTTATGCATGTATTTTGATTGGAGCGCTGAAATTTGACCAGATCGTATATATCCACTCCGGTATCCCGATGGGATCCCGAAGGACGATCGGCCTTAACCACCACACGGGTGGAGTCAACGTTCTCCACCACCCCATCCCGCAGCGTCACTACCGTTGCCCCTGAATCGCGAGCCACCACCTTTTCCATTCCGGTGCCTACCAATGGGGCCTCCGTTCGAAGAAGCGGAACTGCCTGACGCTGCATATTGGAACCCATCAACGCTCGATTGGCGTCATCGTTTTCCAGGAAAGGAATAAGGGAGGCCGCCACGCTTACCAATTGATTGGGAGAAACGTCCATGAAGTTCACGTCCTCCGGGCGGGCCATCACAAACTCACCGCCCTTACGCGCAGAAACCAATTCGGAAGTAAACGCTCCCCGGTTATCGATGGGCGCATTGGCCTGGGCCATCACATGGTCCTCTTCATCCAGGGCGGACAAATAACGGATTCGCTCGCTCACGCGACCGCCACTTACCTCTCGATAGGGGGTCTCAATAAAACCAAACTCGTTCACCCTCGCGTAACTGGAGAGGGATGCAATCAAGCCGATGTTGGGCCCTTCCGGCGTCTCAATGGGACAAACCCGACCATAGTGGGTAGGGTGAACATCGCGCACTTCAAAGCCGGCACGTTCTCTCGTGAGCCCGCCGGGTCCCAGGGCAGAGAGGCGCCGCTTATGGGTAATCTCTGATAGCGGATTGGTTTGATCTAGGAATTGTGAAAGCTGGCTCGAACCAAAAAACTCCTTCAAGGCGGCAGAAACGGGTTTATAGTTGATTAGTTCCTGCGGCATTAGAGCGTCGATATCTTGAAGACTCATTTTTTCCTTGATAGCACGCTCCATTCGAACCAAACCCATACGGAAGTGATTTTCCACCAACTCTCCTACGGGTCGAACCCGGCGATTGCCGAGGTGATCGATATCGTCCACAAATCCATTACCATTGCGCAGTTCGATCAGATATCGAACCACTTCCAGAATGTCTTCCTTGCGCAAGGTCCCCTGCTCCAGGGGCACATTGAATTTGAACCGGTGGTTCATCTTCAGCCTTCCCACCTTGGATAGATCGTAGCGATCCGAATTAAAGAACAAGTTGTTAAAAAAAGTGGTGGCCGTTTGTATAGTGGGTGGATCGCCAGGGCGCATTCGCCGATAAATTTCTAAACTGGCTTCCTCCGGAGTATGCATTTTGTCTTGAACTAATGTGTCGCGTAGATAGGGTCCCACACGGGATTCGTCCAGAAATATAACTTCGATTTCCGAAACGCCCTTATCCTTGATCAGGTCCAGCTTCTCTTGTGTAATCTCCTGATTACACTCCACCAGCACCTCTTGGTTCTCGGGGTCCACGATATTACGAGCCGCAACACGACCGATGACATCTTCCGGTGCCACAGGGACATGCTTTACTTTTGCAGCCTCCATCTGACGGATCATAAGCCGGCTGATCTTTCTTCCCTCTTTCACAATCAGATCGTTGGACTTCGGGTCCCGAATATCCTTCCCGGTTTTGAACCCCACAAAGTGGTCGGGCTTAAAAACCAAGCTCGTCTTTTTTCCATCGAAGACTACGGTATCGGTCTGGTAAAAATAGTTAAGAAGATCTTCCGTGGTCATCCCCAAGGCGCGGAGTAACACCGTAACGGGAAACCGTCTCCTCCGGTCAATGCGTACATAAAGGATATCCCTTGGGTCGAATTCAAAATCCAGCCAGGAGCCACGGTAGGGGATTACCCGAGCCGAATAGAGGAGCTTGCCGCTGGCATGGGTTTTTCCCTTGTCGTGTTCGAAGAACACCCCTGGGGAACGATGGAGCTGACTGACAATGACACGCTCCGTCCCGTTCACCATGAACGAGCCATTCTTGGTCATCAACGGGATCTCGCCAAAATAGACCTCCTGTTCCTTGATGTTCCGAATGCTCCGATCATTGGATTGCGGATCCACATCCCACAGTATCATCTGAACAGTCACTTTAAGCGGCGCCGCGTAGGTCATCCCCCGTTGGTGACAATCCTCTACATCATATTTTGGCTCGCCGAGACTGTAGCCGACAAATTCCAGGGAGGCCGTATCATTAAAGTCTTTGATGGGGAAAACCGACTTAAATACACCTTGCAGTCCAAAGTCCTCACGCTTGTCCGGCGGAACGTTTTTTTGTATAAAGAGGTCGAAGGAGTTTTTCTGGATCTCAATCAAATAAGGGAGCTCAATGATTTTTTTAATTTTCCCAAAATTACGGCGGAATCTTAAATTATTAGCCACACGAACTGCCATTATGACTCCTCTTCGTTAAAAACTGTTAGTTTGATTCATAAGGCGAAAGGAACTGCCTTCGCCCACCTAACGACAAACGACTCATGGTTCATACGCTTACTTGATTTCGATCTTGCCTCCTACGTCTTCGATCTTTTTCTTGATTTCCCCCGCCTCATCCTTGGACACACCCTCCTTCACCGGCTTGGGAGCCCCGTCCACCAGGTCCTTCGCCTCCTTCAAACCCAAGCTCGTCAGCTCCCGGACCACCTTAATGACCTGTATTTTCTTATCTCCTGCTTCGGTCAGGACGGCGCTGAATTCGGTCTGTTCTTCCGCCACTGCTACTGCAGCTGCGGGCCCTGCCGCTACGGCCACAGGAGCCGCCGCGCTCACACCCAACTCCTCTTCCAATTCCTTCACCAGGGCAGAGGCCTCTAGAAGGCTCATGTTTTTGATGAAATCCTTTACCTGGTCGCGATTCACTGCTTCCATAAATCGATTCCCCCTTTAACGGATATAAAGTTTCAACTCTCTTGCTCTGACTTTGTTCTGCGTAGGGTCTCTACTAGGCGAGCCACTCTCGCCCCCGGCTCCTGGATCAATCGAACAAGCTGAGTCCCAGGCGCCAGCATGACCGACAGGAGCATGGCCTGCAGTTCCGGTCGGCTAGGCATTTTGGCGAGTTCTTTCACCGTGGCCGCCTCTAAAAACTCCCCCTCCAGGACCCCGCCTTTAATCTTCAGCATCTCGTGCCGCTCGGAGAACTTGACTAGAGCCTTCGACAGGTTCACTGGATCCTCGTAGGAGAAAACCCATCCATTGGGCCCCTTAACCAAATTCCCCAGGGAGCTAAAGACCCCGTCCTTCAAGGCGAGTCGGGCCACGGTGTTCTTGATAACCTTGTACTCGCCCGAGGCCTCGTGAACCTCGCGGCGCAACTGGACCATCTGGGAGACCGTAAGACCCCGGTACTCTGTTACGATGGCCATCTTTGCCGCCTTAAATTTATCCTGGACTTCAGTTACCTGCCCAGCTTTTTGCTCGCGATTCAAAGCGCACCCTCCTAATTCTTATAACGCTAGGCTGCCATGGATTGCAGCTGTGCCGGATCCACCTTGATCCCTGGGCCCATGGTGGTTGAAAGAGCCACTCCGCGAACATAGATCCCTTTGGCCGAGGCGGGCTTCGCACGCATCAAGGAGGCCAATATGGTCCTCGCGTTTTCCACCAGATGCTCTTCCGAAAAGGAAACCTTACCAATGGGAATATGGACAATGCCGGCCTTATCCACCCTGAATTCCAACTTGCCGGCCTTAAGTTCTCGCACGGCCTTACCAATATCCTGGGTCACCGTGCCGGCCTTCGGGTTAGGCATCAGCCCACGGGGTCCAAGTATCTTTCCGATCCTACTCACTGTAGCCATCATGTCCGGTGTCGCCACCGCCTTGTCGAACTCTAGCCAACCCCCGCTGATCTTCTTGACGAGTTCATCGTTGCCAATGAAATCGGCACCGGCCTCTTGGGCCTCTTTCTCCTTTTCCCCCTTGGCAAAGGCCAGAACTTGTACCGTCTTGCCCATCCCGTGGGGAAGTAGCACGGTACCGCGAATATTTTGATCTGCCTGCCTAGGATCCACTCCCAACCGAACGGCCAGTTCCACGGTTTCATCAAATTTTACCCGCGCCGTTTCACGAACTAACTTGAGACCCTCTTCCAGGGTATATCTCCGGTCACGATCAATTTTTTCCAACCTGGCACGATAAGATTTACCCTTTACGCTCATTTTTCCCCCGCTATTCCACAATTTCTAATCCGAGACTCCTCGCCGTGCCTTCCACGGTTTTCTCAGCAGCCTCAACACTTCTGACTGTCAAATCACTCATTTTAAGCTGTCCAATCTCTCGTATCTGCGCGCGGGTAACCTTTCCCACTTTCTCTTTCCCGGGTTCCTTGGAACCCTTCTCGATTCCCGCCGCCTTCTTCAGCAGCACGGCTGCGGGGGGAGTCTTGGTAATAAAGGTAAAGGATCGATCGGCGTAGACTGTAATTACTACCGGAATGATCATCCCCTGCTGGGCCTGAGTCGCAGCATTGAAGGCTTTACAAAACTCCATGATATTAACCCCCCGCTGCCCCAACGCTGGGCCCACTGGAGGACTTGGGTTCGCCTGGCCTGCCGGTATTTGTAGCTTAATCTCACCAACAACTTTTTTAGCCATAACCTCACCGAATTAAAATTCGAATTCCGAATTTCGAAATCCCAAACAAACCTGGCCCCCGAAATCTAATAATCAAAATCCAAAACGGGATTCTTTAGAATTTTATGTTTTTTGATCATTTGGATTTGTTTCGAATTTCGGATTTCGAGTTTCGAATTTGTAATGTCTCAAACCCAAATCTTCGTTGCCTAGTTTTTTAGCTCCGTTCCACCTGAACAAAATCCAGTTCCACCGGAGTCGCCCGTCCGAAAATACTGATTAGAACCCTGAGTTTGCCTTTTTCCGGCCTTACTTCTTCGACCACCCCGTTAAATTCCGAAAAGGGCCCATCCACAACCTTGACGTTCTCCCCAGTGGAGTAAACCACCCGGGGCCTGGGTTTTACGGCACCTTCCTCCATCTGTTGCGTAATCTCTTTAATTCCCTCATCGCTTACCGATGGGGGTTGTGTGCCTCCCCCTACAAATCCCGTAACCTTAGGAGTTCCCTTTACCACGTGCCAAGTCTCATCGTTCAACTCCATTTGGACGAGGATGTAACCCGGAAAGAATTTCCTCGATGAGGTTTTCTTCTTTCCCTTCACCAGTTCCACCACCTTCTCTACCGGCACCAAAATCTCACCAAACTGGTCCTGTTTACCCAAGGTCTTGATCCGTTCCTCCAAGGCTGCCTTGGCCTTGTGTTCAAAACCCGAAAACGTATGAACTACGTACCATTTCATAGCTATCAATGGGTCCACATAAATTGTTCAACTTAGCAGCGCCTGAACCGCCCGGGTCAAGCCAAAATCCACTAGAGCCAGATACAAGGCGATGATCAGAACTAGGACAAGAACCACCGATGTCGCGGCGTAGGTTTCCTTTCGGGTCGGCCAGTGGACCCGCTTTAGTTCTTGCCAGGCCTCCTTAAAAAATGTGGCCGCCTTGCGGAACCTATTTTTGACGTTGCTTATCCAATCTCCCATTAATCTACCGAACGCGACGTTTTGGCGGGTCAGGCAGGATTCGAACCTGCAACAACCGGATTTGGAGTCCGGCGCTCTAGCCAGTTGGAGCTACTGACCCCAAACTCTCCTCACTGTTACAACTTAATTTCTTTGTGCACAGTGTGAGCCCGACAGGAAGGACAGAACTTCTTCATCGATAATTTGTCCGTGGTCCTCTTTTTGTTTTTTGTCCTGGTGTAATTCTTTCCCTTGCACTGGTCACAAGCAAATCCAATTAAATCTCGCATGATCCCCCCCCTCTGTTCACTTTCATTATTGAAGGATCTTGGTCACCACCCCCGCACCGACGGTCCGTCCCCCTTCACGTATGGCAAACCTCAATCCCTCTTCCATGGCCACAGGCGTAATGAGCTCAACTTCCATGGTCACGTTGTCTCCGGGCATCACCATCTCAGTACCTTCAGGCAACTTGGTCACGCCTGTAACATCGGTGGTGCGAACGTAGAATTGGGGACGGTATCCATTAAAAAATGGGGTGTGCCTGCCACCTTCCTCCTTGGTGAGGACGTAGGACTCTGCATTGAATTTCGTGTGAGGGGTGATACTCCCCGGTTTGGCTAGCACCTGACCCCGCTCCACCTCTTCCCGTTTGATGCCCCTCAAGAGCACTCCAATGTTGTCGCCCGCCTGACCCTGATCGAGGAGTTTGCGGAACATTTCCACCCCTGTAGCTACAGTTTTTTGAGTATCCTTGAACCCCACAATTTCTACTTCTTCTCCCACTTTGACAATGCCCCTCTCCACCCTGCCGGTCACTACGGTACCACGGCCACTGATTGTAAAAACGTCCTCCACGGGCATAATAAATGGCTTATCGATGACTCGCGTAGGTTCTGGAATGTAGCTATCCACCGCATCCATTAATTTTAGGATGGCCCCTTCCCCCATATCTCCGGCGTCCCCTTCCGTAGCCTTTAAAGCGCTTCCAATGATGACGGGAATGTCGTCTCCGGGAAATTGATATTTTGACAACAACTCACGAACTTCCAATTCCACAAGCTCGAGAAGCTCTTTGTCATCAACCATGTCCGCCTTATTGAGAAAGACCACAATGGAGGGAACGCCCACTTGACGCGCAAGCAGTATATGCTCGCGCGTCTGTGGCATGGGACCGTCGGCCGCGGAGACCACCAGTATGGCACCGTCCATCTGCGCTGCGCCTGTGATCATGTTCTTTACATAGTCGGCGTGGCCCGGACAATCCACGTGGGCATAATGCCGTTTGACGGTTTCATACTCTACGTGAGAAATGTTAATGGTGAGTCCCCGTTCCCTTTCCTCGGGGGCCTTATCAATCTGGTCGTAGGCCATGTACTTAGCCAACCCCTTTTTTTCCAGCACTTTTGTGATTGACGTGGTCAACGTGGTTTTACCGTGATCCACATGGCCAATGGTTCCGATATTGAGATGGGGTTTCTTCCTCTCAAACTTTACTTTGCTCATCCTTTCCTCCTACAATCTGTCATCCTGAATTGTAAATGTGGCTTTCTAATTTAGTTACTCGCGCGGTGTTCTCTTGCTCAGAGCTGCTAAGGCAAAGCCCAGGAGCGGGCTCGAACCGCCGACCTCGTCCTTACCAAGGACGTGCTCTACCAACTGAGCTACCTGGGCACTTCATTCGAAAGCTGGTGGCCGATGATTTTGACTCAACCTGCCCAGGGAGAAAAGAACAACCACCTGCTCGACGCCAATACTAATTTGGAGCGGGAAACGGGATTCGAACCCGCGACCCCGAGCTTGGAAGGCTCGTGCTCTAGCCAACTGAGCTATTCCCGCGAATATTTCCAATAGCACCCTTGCTTGGATTCGCTTTACAGCCTTCACACTAGGTGGTGGAGAGGGGAGGATTCGAACCTCCGAAGCCTATCGGCGGCAGATTTACAGTCTGCTCCCTTTGGCCACTCGGGAACCTCTCCTCGACAGCCTGGTACTCAAATCTGCCAAATTTCGATCGGTAAAAAATTAACCCCACAACCTGGAGCTGGCGATAGGAGTTGAACCTACAACCTGCTGATTACAAATCAGCTGCTCTGCCGTTGAGCTACGCCAGCTTCTGAGGAAAAAATTGCACCCGCGCCTTTTCCTCTACCATAGCGTGAAATAACGGCAATGGTGAAGCAGAACACCCAACATATCAGGGAAGAATCCTTGGTCGCTAGGACAATTGACAAGGATTTAGCACACTTATCCCTTTGTAACCCTCGATTTTAATCACCTTTGGGAATCCTTGTCAATAGAATTGGTCATATTTTTCACAAAAATTCTCAAATGAACCGAAATGGATGTCAATCCGAGCCTCTGCACCTTTAAGCGCCACGCTTTTGCCTTAATAATTCGTAAAGGAACATGCCTGCAGAAACCGCCACATTCAGTGATCGAACCCTACCTAACATAGGGATAGACACAAGAAAATCACACTCTTCTCGGAGTAGTGGGCGAATTCCAGAGCCCTCACTGCCCAACAAAACCACCAGTTTCTCAGGATAAACCCTTGTAAAAACCGCGTCATTAGCCTTCACATCCAGCCCAACGACCCAAAAGCCCCTTGCCTTGAGGTCCACGATCGCACGTCGTAGGTTGGTAACTCGATACGTCTTGAGGTGTGACACCGCTCCCGCCGACGCTTTCACAACGATAGGAGTAACACCTACGGAGCGATCTTTAGCAATGATCACATCCCGAACTCCCACCCCTTCTGCGGTCCGTAGCAGACTACCAAAATTTCGTGGATCGGTTACGCCATCCAAAACAAGTACCCAATGATATCCATCTCCGCCTGGCGACTCCCCAAGTAGGGTGTCGAAGTCAGAATAAATGTACGAAAATACCTTCGCCACTACTCCCTGATGTTTCTCCTCCCCTTGGACCAACCGACTTAGTTCGGATCTGTCCAACGAGTCTACGTGTACTCCTCGGCGTTTCGCTTCCTGCTCTATGGAATTGAGTGGCCCCTGCCGATGCCCCTTGGCGATGAATACCTCTAATATTTCAGCGGAAGCACCTTTCAGTTTTTCCATCACCGAATGGACCCCAAACAGGTAGACAAAGTCTTTTTCTCGAACCACCCAAACCTCCCTTCCCCTGCCACTGACAGGTTATTGAAAAGAGCTGCTTGCAGGCTGGTCAAAAAGATCTCAGAGGGAACTCAACAAAGATTTTCGCGCCAAGACGAAAAGCCTGCAAAGAAAAAATTTTTTCTATTATTTCCGATCTTGGCTCCCTTTGCGTCTTTGCGCGAGTCGCCTTCTTCCGGATTCCGTTATCCAAACTCAATTAGAAATTTTAAATACCTCGTACGACTAGTATTTTACAATGAAAGACGTACCAGTTAACATGGACACACAGTGAAACGGACCCTCAGCTTATACGTGGTCGCAGAGATCCTCCCACCTTTTCTCTTGGGTCTCATGGCGTTTACCTTCATTCTGCTCACGGCCCGCATTTTAAAACTTGTGGACCTCCTGGTCACCCGCGGGGTTTCCCTAACGCAAATAGGTAAGCTTTTCGCATTAATCCTACCAACCTTCCTTGAGATGACCGTACCTATGGCCCTCCTACTGGGGATACTCGTAGGACTCTCTGGACTCGCCAATGATCACGAGATCCTCGCACTCAAGGCTTCTGGGATAAGCCCTTTTCAGGTCCTTTGGCCCATTGGAATGGTTGCTCTTTTTGTTTCTCTTCTCACACTTCTAATTACTACGTCGGTGCGCCCTGCCGCCAATCTCGCGCTCAAGCAAGAGCTGTACGATATTGCCAAAAGCCATGTGGCAACGGCCCTTAAGGAAAATGTCTTTAACAGCGATTTCCCTCAGGTCCTGATATATGTGGAGGAAGTGATCCCGCCTGGCAACACCTCCCAAGGAGTACTCATTGTGGACCGGCGGAATCCAACACGGGAAACTGTTATCTTTGGCAAAGTGGCACTCTTTTTATCCAATGAGGAAACCGCTACCCTCAGCTTGAAGCTCTTTGATGGTGTCATCCATGAAAAAGGAAAGAGTCAGTCTGTCTTTAGCCAAACTCGTTTCAATGTATATAATTTCAATCTAGATCTAGAAGAGACATTCAACCTGATAAAGAAACGCGAGCGAGATCCCTCAGAGATGTCAGTTCGGCAATTAGGGGAGTCCATCCGCAGCAAACAAGCCCGGGGACTCAACCCCATTAGCGAAATCATGGATCTCCATGAGAGGTTTTCTTTTTCGTTTGCCCCATTGGTCTTTAGTTTGCTCGGAGTGGCTCTAGTGCTGATGCCGGCACCTTCTCGTCAGGGCCGCTTTTGGGGCCTAGTGTCCTGTCTCTTTTGGTTGCTCCTCTACTATGCATTGCTCACCACCGGGAAAGCTTTGGGGGAAAGGGAGATGCTCCCTCCCGTGCTGGCCCTGTGGCTCCCCAATCTCCTGGTGGGCCTAGTGGCCATCCATTTCTTTATCAAGGCTTTGAGAGAATCTCCACCTTGGCTCGAGGGAGGCTTGCAGGGAAAATCCTTGATGTTGCTACGCAGCTTAATACCAAAGCAAAAGGGAGTTTCTTGAGTTGAACGCAGTGAACACAGAGCGGACGGTATCCATGCCCCTGTGGAGCATCCTCGACCGCTACGTAGTCAAATATTTCTTAACCTCCTTTTTGATCACCCTCCTGTGTATCGTGGTCATATATTTGATTGTGGATTTCTTCGACCACCTAGGTAGGTTAATGGAAGCAGGGGCTACCGTCTCCGCAATGATCCGATACTTTCTCTATAAAATTCCTTTCCTGCTCTCCCAGGTGTTCGGGTTTGCAACCCTTTTCTCGGTGCTAATTTGCCTCGGTCTACTGTCGCGCACCCATGAGATCACCGCCATGCGTGCTGCAGGCCTCAGCCTGCGTCGCCTTTCTCTCCCCCTGCTGCTCACCGCACTCCTCATCGGCCTCACGTCCTTTCTATGGACGGAGAGTTTGGTACCACTGTTCACCCGTAAGGCCCACTACATTTACACGGTGGAGGTCAAGAAGAAGAACCCCCAGACCATGTTTAGGAACAGAGGGATCTGGATCCGTGGGAAGGACGCTTTTATAAGCACTGACTATTTCGACGCCCAGAAAAAAATTCTGCAGGGAGTCGTGATCTACCTTCTGAACCAAGAGTTCAGCCTAAGGGGGTTCATCGTGGCGTCCCAAGCCCGTTGGGATGGGTCACAGTGGAAGACAACAGAAAGTACTCAGTGGACCTTGCTTCCTAACGGACAGCTAAGTCCCGAAAAGCAAGCGGTCAAGGTTCTTCCCATATCCGAAACACCCGATGATTTCAAAATCCTTGCTCGAAAGCCAGAGGAGTTCACCTTCTTCGACCTCAAAAAGCAAATCGATGACTTGAACAGTAAAGGCATCGATACTACAGAGTACCAAACAGACATACAGATGAAGTTGGCCTTTCCCTTTATCCCCCCCTTGATGGTTTTTCTAGCAATCCCGTTAGCTCTTAAACAGGGATGGAGAGGAGGGATTGCAGTGTCTCTTGGACTCACCATGCTCATTGGACTCCCTCACATCACCATCCTATCGTTCTGTTGGGCGCTAGGAAAACAAGGGGTGTTTCAGCCCTGGATCGCGGCATGGTTTCCTAACCTGCTCCTTGCCCTGGTGGGAAGTTACTTTGCCAGCGGGGAAGAATGAGAGGGGGCTCTAAGGCACCAGTCCCGCACCACGTAGCCCTTCCGTCTCGTCAAATCCGTACATCAAATTCATATTTTGCACTGCCTGCCCCGCTGCCCCCTTCACCAAATTATCAATGGCAGTGATCACCACTAGCCGTTTCGAATGGGTGTCATAATGAAATCCTATCGCGCAGTCATTAGAACCCCGGACCTCTTTGGTCTCTGGAAAAACACCGGGCTCGAGGATGCGGACGAAGGATTCCCCACGGTAATAATCCCGGTAAATCTTACTGAGTCTTTCCTCTCCCACAGATCTCTTGAGCTCCAGGTACATGGTGGAGAGAATGCCTCTGCTTATGGGAAGCAAGTGAGGCGCAAACAAGACGGTGACTGACTTTTTAGCCACCCGACTCAGTTCCTGTTCTATCTCAGGAGCATGTCGATGGGCACCAACGTTATAGGCCTTGAAGTTTTCATTAACCTCACTAAAGGAGAGCTCCACAGCACTGCTCCTTCCGGCTCCAGTGGTTCCTGACTTTGAGTCAATGAGGACAGTCCCTTGGATTAATTGAGCAGCAAAAAGCGGGGCAAGGCCCAGCACGGCGCCGGTGGGATAACACCCAGGATTAGCAACCAGGGATGCCTGGGAAATTTTTTTCCTGTGAATCTCCGTCAGGCCGTAAACCGACTGACGTAAAAGATGGGAGGCCTTATGTGGCCGGTACCAGCGGCGATAAACCTGAACGTCCCGGAGGCGGAAGTCGGCACTCAAATCGATGACCCGCTTGCCATGTTTGAGCAGGGCCGGCACGATTTCCATGGAGGTCTCGTGGGGCAAAGCGGTAAATGCCATATCGAACCGGGTGATCATCCGCGCCAGGTTCACTTTCTCCAGAACCTGCTCGCATCTCCCGGTTAGGGACGGGTAGACCTCGCTCACCCGTTTTCCCGCATACTGCTGGGAACTGAGCACAGTCAAGCCCACTCTGGGATGACGCACGAGGATACGCAGCAACTCCAGCCCCGCGTACCCTGTGGCTCCAAAAACAGCCACACGGAGCTCAGCCTTTTTCTTTTCGGGATCTCTCCCAGTCCTTGCCAGGGAACTCAACGTTTAGAGTATTGCGGACGCTTGCGTGCTTTGTGGAGACCGTATTTCTTGCGCTCCACAGCACGGGGGTCGCGGGTTACAAAACCCGCTTTCTTCAACGGAGAGCGAAAATCGGGATTCATCTTCAACAGGGCGCGAGTGATACCATGACGAATGGCTCCCGCCTGTCCTGAAATCCCCCCTCCGCAAACATTGACACGAATATCAAAACTCCCTGCGGTTTGGGTGACATCAAATGGTTGGAGGACAATCCGGCGGGCAGTTTCTCGTCCAAAATAAACATCCAAAGGACGATGGTTGACCAGGATCTCTCCTTTACCGCCCTTCAAACGAACCCTGGCCACTGATGTCTTTCTGCGACCTGTTGCGTAATAGGTTTCTTCTGCCATCTTTCCAGCCTTTAACCGCCAATCACAAGCGGCTGTGGATTTTGGGCCTGGTGGGGATGTTCAGGTCCCGGATAGACTTTCAATTTTCGAAGTAGGTCTCTCCCTAAACGGTTCTTGGGTAACATGCCTTTAACAGCTAACTCGATAATAGCATTAGGATTCGTTTCCACCAACTTACCGGCGGTGAATGCCCTGAGTCCGCCAGGATACCCTGAGTGCCGATAATAGGTCTTTTGGTCGAGCTTTTTCCCGGTCAGGTTCACTCGCCCGGAATTCAAAACAATAACAAAATCTCCTCCATCTAGATGGGGAGAAAAGCTCGGCTTATGTTTTCCTCTCAAAACCGTTGCTACCTCGGTGGCGAGCCGTCCCAAAATTTTACCCTCCGCATCAACGATGTACCATTGGCGTTGGGCTAGTGCATCTTCTTTATTCAATTGATAGGTACCCATTTAAACAACCTAAAGATTCAGTGGGCCAAAAGACCAGTCTGCCTCCGAGCCCACTGATGTCTTAACCCTAACTAGTAATGGCGGGGCCGACGAGACTCGAACTCGCGACCTCCGGCGTGACAGGCCGGCGTTCTATCCAGCTGAACTACGACCCCATCACTCGTCAATAGCATTCTCAGCACCAAAAATAAACAATGGGCGGTACAGGATTTGAACCTGTGACCCTCGGCTTGTAAGGCCGATGCTCTCCCGCTGAGCTAACCGCCCCCTCTCGGTTCAGACAACTTTCCGGAGGGCTAAAACTCAGAGTTTTTGCCGCCTCTCAATTGCCCCGGGTTTTTGGTAATGACCAGTCTAAGAAAGAGTGAATCAGGCGAGGGACTCTTTTAAACCCTTGCCAGCCTTAAACTTAGCAGCACGAGAGGCGGCAATCTGAATGGCCTCTCCAGTCTTGGGATTTCTCCCCGTTCGTGCCTTACGGTGGGAAACCGAAAATGTACCGAACCCGGAAATATTGACTTTGTCTCCGCTCTTTAAAGCGCCGACGATATCGTCGAATACCTGATTGATTATTTCCTCAACGCCTTGTCTGGGGAGCGCCGCTTTACTTGCGACAGTTTCAATTAAGTCCGCTTTTGTCATGAATGATGCTCCTCAATTTTACGAAATCCCGCGATAAGCTTATGTTTTATAACAATAAAGCCCTTCGGTGTCAAATTAAAAAATCAGTATTCAGCTTATAGTGGGTCGCATTTACTGCGGCAAACTATCGGCCCTCGGCTCCTCTTGTCCCTTCCCGCCGAATGGAGGAGGCTCCTCCGTTGGATCCACCTTCTTTTTTAAAAGGGACTCCGGATCCTCAAGGACCAGGGCCTTCTTAAGCACGTCATCCATGTGGGAGACCACCTCGAGTTCCACCGTCTTTAAAATAACCTGCGGGATATCTTCGATGTCCTTTTCGTTTTCCTGAGGGATGAGCACCTTCTTGATACCCCCCCGGTGCGCGGCCAGGACTTTCTCCTTTAATCCCCCAATGGGAAGAATCGAACCCCTCAGCGTAATTTCCCCCGTCATGGCTAGATCATGGTGAACCGGTGCACGTATGAGGGCAGAGACAAGAGAAGTCGCCATGGTGATCCCAGCGGAGGGCCCATCCTTGGGAATAGCCCCCTCGGGCACATGGATATGGACATCCACATTCTGATAAAAATCTTTTTCCAAACCCAATAGCTCCGCCCGGGACCGAACATAGCTCATGGCGGCCTGGGCCGACTCCTTCATTACATCCCCCAACTGACCGGTGATAATCAACTGTCCCTTGCCGGGCATAATCGTTACTTCCGTGGAGAGCAACTCTCCGCCCATCTCGGTCCATGCCAGACCCGTGGTCACACCGATCTTGTGCTCTTCCTCCGCTCTACCATATCGATATTTCACTGGGCCCAGATACTTGTGGAGGCTCCTCGCACCGATGTTAACCTTGGCATCGCGATCTTTCTTGATCACCGCCACTGCCACCTTTCGGCAGAGTGAGGCAATCTCACGTTCTAAATTTCTAACTCCCGCCTCCTTGGTATAGTGGCGGATGAGCCCCAGGAGAGTGTTGTCTGGCAATACGATGTTTTCTTTCTTTAATCCGTTGGCCTCCCGCTGCTTGTCAATGAGATACTTCTTGGCAATATTTAATTTTTCCAATTCCGTATAACCTGCGATTCGGATAATCTCCATCCGGTCTTGAAGAGGTCTGGGTATCCGATCCAAACTGTTAGCAGTGGTCACGAACATGACCTTGGAAAGATCGTAATCGAGATCCAA
Organism: uncultured Binatia bacterium (SeqCode); assembly: GCA_965215595.1. Classification (GTDB taxonomy): domain Bacteria; phylum Desulfobacterota; class Binatia; order UBA9968; family CAXXLF01; genus CBDCDW01. The sequence continues at coordinate 335,937 of CBDCDW010000002.1, forward strand.
GTAATGATCATTAAAGGCTTGATTCTGCTCGGGGTCCAAAACCTCCAGCAAGGCCGAGGATGGGTCACCCCGGAAATCCATCGACATTTTATCCACTTCGTCCATAAGAAAAACAGGATTGCTGGATCCGGCTTTCTTCATGCTCTGGATGATTTTTCCTGGTAGCGCACCAATGTATGTGCGCCGGTGCCCCCGGATCTCTGCCTCGTCACGCACTCCACCCAGAGATACCCGCACAAACTTTCTCCCAGTTGCCCGGGCAATGGAGCGGCCTAGGGAGGTCTTCCCCACCCCTGGAGGTCCCACCAGGCATATGATTGGCCCCTTGATTTTGCCCACCAGACTCTGAACGGCCAGATACTCAAGGATTCGTTCCTTCACCTTTTCCAGGCCGTAATGATCTTCTTCGAGGATCTTCTCCGCCTCTTTGATATCCAGTTTCTCCTCAGTATACTCATTCCAGGGGATTGCCAGAATCCAGTCGAGATAATTTCTCACCACGGTCGCTTCCGCGGACATGGGAGACATCATCTTCAGTTTTTTCAACTCCTTTTCAATCTTCTCCCTTGCCTCTTGGGAAAACTTTTTCTCTTTTATTTTTTCTTCGATTTCCTGGATTTCATTTTTAAATTCGTCTTTTTCACCGAGCTCCTTTTGGATCGCGCGCATCTGCTCATTTAGATAGTATTCCTTCTGTGAGCGCTCCATCTGCTTCTTCACGCGGGAACGAATACGACGCTCCACTTCCAGAATCTCAATCTCGGCTCGCATGTGACCCAATACCTTTTCGAGCCGCTCTGCTGCGTTTAAAATCTCCAGAAGACTCTGTCGCTCTTCCAACTTGATCCCGAGATGGCCTACAATTGTATCCGCGAGCCGACTCGGATCATCAATGGACGATATGGACATCACCATTTCTGGAGGAATTTTCTTTTTTAGTTTGACGTAGTTTTCAAAAGTGGTGTGAACTTCGCGGATCAATGCCTCCACCTCCGGGGTCCGATTCACCACCTCCTGAATTTCCTCGACACCTACAAGAAAAAAGTCCGGGTGGGTAAGGTAACGCACCACCTTGGCACGCTTCTTTCCTTCCACGAGCACTTTCACTGTCCCATCCGGAAGCTTCAGCATTTGAACTACCGTACCCAAAGTGCCGATGGGATAAATATCGGTTTCAGTGGGGTCGTTGGTCTTGGCGTCTTTCTGCGATGACAGAAAAATGGGTCCCTGTTTTTGAGTTGCCTCCTCAAGGGCTCGGATGGATTTCTGCCGGCCCACAAACAGAGGTACCACCATGTGAGGAAAAACAATGATATCTCTCAGCGGCAACAACGGCACCTCGGTTTCGTTGCCGTCCGGCTCTTTGTCGTCTTTCTTGTCGTTACGAAATAGCATAAATTCATCCCCCCCTAAGCGCTCTCAGCCGCCTTAGTGTATACCACCATTGGAGGTCCCTTACGAGTCACCACTTCGTCAGAGATGATGACTTCCTTAATATTGGGTTGGGACGGCATCTCATACATGACATCCAACATGGTATTTTCCATGATCGCCCTTAGTCCCCGCGCACCCGATTTCCTTTTCATAGCCTCTGCGGCAATGGTCCACAATGCCTCATCCGTGAATTTCAGGTGGACACCCTCCATTTCAAACAGCTTGCAGTACTGCTTGGTCAGGGCGTTCTTGGGTTCTTTCAATATCTTTACCAGGGCACTCTCGTCTAATTCATCTAGCGTTGCGATGACCGGCAACCGACCGATGAACTCCGGGATGAGACCGAATTTCAAGAGGTCCTCCGGCTGGACTTCGTGAAGCAGTTCACTGTCCCGTCGGCCGTCTCTCCTCTCGATCTCTCCTCCAAAACCCAATCTCTTGCGACCCGATCGCCGACGAATGATGTCCTCTAAACCCACGAAAGCCCCTCCACAAACAAACAGGATATTCGTCGTATCCACCTGCAGGAACTCCTGCTGCGGATGCTTTCGTCCTCCCTTGGGGGGCACGCTGGCCATGGTCCCTTCGATGATTTTCAACAGAGCCTGCTGAACACCTTCGCCGGAAACATCCCTGGTTATGGATGGGTTTTCCGATTTGCGCGAGATCTTATCAATCTCATCAATGTAAACAATCCCCTTCTGTGCCTTTTCCACATCGTAGTCCGCAGCCTGGAGGAGATTGAGGATAATGTTCTCCACGTCTTCACCCACATAACCTGCTTCTGTCAAACTGGTAGCATCGGCGATGGTAAAGGGGACCTGAAGAAAACGCGCCAAAGTCTGGGCCAGGAGTGTCTTACCAGAACCCGTAGGACCCAATAGCAGAATGTTGCTCTTTTGTAACTCCGCGTCTCCCGTCATCATCTGGCTATCAATACGCTTGTAATGGTTGTGGACCGCCACGGCCAATATTTTCTTTGCCCTTTCCTGCCCCACCACATACTGATCCAGGACACGCTTTATCTCTATGGGTTTGGGAACACCCGAAGACGAGGCCAGGACCTCTTCGTGGTCGCACTCCTCTGCAATAATATCGTTGCAAAGGTCGATACACTCATCGCAAATATAGACCGTTGGCCCGGCAATTAGTTTGCGGACCTCATCCTGACTCTTGCCACAAAATGAGCAAACAAGATTCCCGGTGCGGTCGTCGCCATGCTTTGGCATAGAAGAGTTCCTTTATTTCTTTTGATCCATTTCCAAACGACTGGATATCACTTCATCCACGATCCCGTATTCCAAAGCCTGCTTACCCGTCAAAAAGAGGTCTCGATCCGTATCTTTTTCGATTTTTTTGAGCGTCTGACTCGTATGTTTCATCATAATCGCATTGAGCTCTTCTCTCATTCGCAAAATTTCTCGCGCCTGAATATCCACATCGGTTGCAGAGCCTTGAAAGCCACCCAGAGGCTGATGGATCATAATCCTAGAATGGGGCAACGCGTATCTCTTTCCCTTGGCACCACAGGCCAAAAGCAAAGCACCCATACTTGCCGCTTGGCCCAAACAAACCGTAGATATCTGAGGTTTAACATACTCCATGGTATCATAGATGGCCAGACCCGCTGTGACGGAGCCTCCAGGCGAATTGATGTAAAAATAAATATCCCGCTCTGGATCCTCGGATTCCAAAAAAAGGAACTGTGCCGTGACCACGTTGGCCACGTCATCATCCACGACGCTGCCCAGAAAAACGATACGATCCTTGAGCAGACGAGAATAGATATCGTAGGCTCGTTCGCCCCGTCCTGTTTGCTCCACCACGATTGGGATAAAATTCATAGTTTAAACTTTCCTCTTGATGCGATAGCCATTTTATCCTTTTTTACGGCCCTCATCAACCTTTGTTTTTGAGGGTTCCGCTTCTTCCACCTTGGCCTTTTCGAATAAGAAATTCAAAGTCTTATCGAAGACCATTTGAGAGCGCAGTTCGTCCCGGGTCTCAGTTCGCCGATAGAAGTCTCGCACCACAGTTCCCCGGTCCTTCACCGAGCGCACCACCTCGTCAATTCTCTGCTGGACTTCTTGATCGGACACTTCGATCTTTTCCTGCTGCGAGACTTTTTCAACCAGGAGCATGACCTGGACTTGTCGTTGGGCTTGGGGGGTTAGCTCTTTGCGTAGTTCCTCTGTTGACGGTGGCTGTCCGGCGTTGGTGTATCCCCCTGACTCGACTTGGCGTTGGTGCCGTTCCGTGAGATATCGAAGCTGTTGATCCACCATAGCGGTTGGCACTTCAAATGGATGCGTGTCGATTAACCGGGTGAGCAGTTGTTCTTTCAACTCTCTATTTTGAATCTCTCTGAGTTCCGACTCTAACCGAGTCCTCACCTTATCCTTTAATTCGGTGAGCGACGCACATTCACCAAAGTCTTTGGCGAAGTCATCATCCAGCGGCGGCAATATTTTTTTCTTGATATCTTTAACATGCACGCGGAAGTCAACTGCTTTTCCCGCCAGCTCTGGATTTCCATAATCCTTAGGATAGGTCACACTAATATTATGGTCAATGTCCTTTTTCAAGCCGACTATGGCCTCTTCGAACTCGGATAGCGTGCCTTGCCCATCCACTTGAAGAAGTGAATTTTCCCCTTGGCTTCCCGGGAATGGCTTTCCGTCAATCGTACCCGAAAAATCCAGCAGCACGCAGTCTCCATGCTCCACAACGTCGCGATCCTCGACGGGCTGCAAATGGGCATGAGCATCTTGGAAGCTGCTCAAAGCCTCATCCACCTGGCTATCTTCCACCGCCATTTTTATCCGTTCCACTTCCAATCCCAGGTAGTCTTTTAGATCGATTTCCGGCTTGATTTGTACGACAGCAGAAAAGGAAAATGGGCTTCCCTCCACTAATTCGCCGGGTTCCACCTCTGGTGGTGAGACCACGTGCAACCCCTTCTCCTTCACGGCTTCGCGTAGCGATTGTTCTACAAGACGTGAAAGGGTTTGGCTTTTCGCCTCGTCACCATAGATTCCCTCAAGAACCGTTCGTGGGACCTTTCCTGGCCGGAATCCCTTAATTTTTGCCCTTTGGCTGAGGGCACCGTAGACGCGGGAAAACTCGTCACGCACCGCTTGACCGGGAATCTCTATGTGAATCTTGCGCTGAATGGGACTTACGATATCGACATCGACTTTCATCTTAATTCCTTTGACGCTTCCAATGACCTTAAAGTGGGAGTGTAGGATCTGTGGTGCGAGAGGGGGGATTCGAACCCCCACGGTTACCCGCTAGATCCTAAGTCTAGTGCGTCTGCCAATTCCGCCACTCTCGCATCCGCATTTGGGTCACCCAACTTGCAGGTCCACCTCCTCAATGATCGAGAACCTCATCCCTAACTTAGCTCAGGATAGGACAGTATGAAACAACCAAAAGCTATGTCAAGAACCACCTGATTTTTTTGACAGTCTCTATAGCTAAAAGAATTCGCTTTTGGAAGGCTCTGTGACACACGGGGCTGGAAATCTTGTCCAATAGGTTAAGTGAACTGACTAAACAAACGGGCAAACCTGAGCAGTAGAACAATGGAACATTAGCCCGCATTGTGAGCCTGCTCCATTGTTCCAATGTCTAATGCTCCAATAATTTGCAGTTCAAATTATTGGTGGGCCGCCGGAGACTCGAACTCCGGACCCGCTGATTAAGAGTCAGCTGCTCTACCAACTGAGCTAGCGGCCCATGACACATCCAATGGTCAAGTGACCTTGTGAGTCCAATTTTTTAGCATGCCTGCCGAGTTTTTCAAAGTCCGATGGAAACGAAAATCCAACACAATTCCGTACAGGGACGAAGAAAACGGTTCAATTATCCATAGCTCGTGCCCAATCAAAGGGTTTAGTGGCCTCGCATCAAATGGCATTGTCTAGTGGCACTCACCTGGGAGTGTTATGCTTATTAGAATAGATACAAGGAAATACTACATGGGAATCCGCGCGCGTCGCCCTCCAGTGGCGGCCGAAGCGGGCGTCTGGGGGCCGAAGAGGGAGGAAAATCCCATTAGCACAAGGCTTTCCACCAGTTTGAGCAGCGCCGGTGAGTTCCTGCTGGGCCTTTGTAAAAGGATCTACGGTTCTAGTGCCGGCACAAGACCCCATCCATGGGAGGCGGCCTACCCCGATGGGCTTGATTGGCGTTTGGACATCACACCCAAACCACTCTCTGTGATTCTCGACGAGGCAGTGCTTGCCTACCCGGATCAACCATGCCTCAAGTTTCTCGGGAAAAAATACACCTACCGGCAGGTGGGTGAACTCGTGGCGCGAGCGGCTAAGGGATTCCAGGACCTCGGCATAGGTAAGGGTGTGAAGGTCGGGCTGTTCCTTCCCAACTCTGCTTATTTCGTCATCTGCTACCACGGGGTTCTAAAGGCCGGAGGGACGGTGGTAAACTTCAATCCCCTGTATGCCGAGCCCGAGATAGCACATCAGATCCAGGATTCCGACATCCGGATCATGGTAACAATGAATTTGAAAAGCCTCCATCAAAAGGTTGTGCGGCGGCTTGAGGACACTGGTCTCCTAAAGATCGTAGTGTGCCGCATGAGCCGCGCGCTGCCGTTCCCCGAAAAGGCGCTGTTTGCCCTGCTAAAGCGGAAAGAAACGGCCGCCATCCCGCCTGACGGGAGACATGTCACTTTTGAAAGGCTGGTCGCGAATGACGGCGATTTCAAGCCGGCAGAAATCGATCCGAACCAAGATGTCGCAGTGCTCCAATATACCGGTGGAACCACAGGGGTCCCCAAAGGTGCTATGTTGACCCATGGCAACCTCTACGCCAATACGGTTCAGACAAGTGCATGGTCCATAGGGGTCAAACCGGGAGAGGAAAAGGTCCTGGCCGTGTTACCGTTGTTCCATGTCTTCGGCATGACGGGTTTGATGAACCTGGGCCTCCATTTAGGCGCTGAGATCATTCTACTACCGCGTTTCAAGGTCGGGGAGGTGCTCAAAGTCATCGCCCGGGATCGACCATCAATTTTGCTGGGTGTTCCCACGCTCTACTCCGCCATCAACGAACACAAAGACTCGGCAAAATACGATTTGTCGAGCCTTCGATTCTGCATATCCGGTGGGGCGTCTCTGCCCCTCAAGGTCAAAGAAAGTTTCGAGGCCCTCACCAGCTGCACTCTGGTAGACGGATATGGGCTCACGGAGGCAGGGCCGGTGTGTACTATCAACCCGCTTACCGGACTCAATAAACCAGGGTCCAGCGGACTGCCGCTTCCCGGTACCACCATTGAGATTGTTTCTCTTAAAAATCCTCGCAAGTCTGTCCCCTTGGGCGAGACCGGCGAGATCTGTGTCCGTGGTCCTCAGGTCATGGCTGGCTACTGGAATCACGAAGATGAGACAAAGGCGGTGCTACAGAGCGGACGCCTGCGTACGGGCGACATCGGCTACATGGACGAGGACGGTTACTTGTTTATCGTTGACCGCCTCAAAGACCTGATCATCACCAGCGGGTTCAACGTCTATCCACATGTGGTTGAGGAAACCATCTGTACCCATCCCTCCGTGGAGGAGGCCGCCGTAGCCGGTATTCCTCATCTCCATCGTGGCGAAACCGTCAAGGCCTATGTCAAACTCCACAGCGGTCTTCAACTCTCGACAACGGAACTACGCACGTTTCTTAAAAACAAACTGGCGCCGTTCGAGATCCCAAGGGAAATCGAGTTCCGCGATGAAATCCCAAAGACCCTGTTGGGAAAGCCCTCTCGACGGGAACTGGTGGCTGAAGAGCTGGCGAAACAGCAAAGCGCAAAGACCATAGCGCAAAGCGTTAAGAGACAATAGAACAAGGGACCACAGAATTTAGAAAGACAGTAAGCAGTTGGCAGTTAGCAGCAAGAGATTTAAGAGCTGAAGGCTGATCGCTGACAATTATTTTGGCTTAGCACTCTCTTCCCCACATACTACACCCACCCCCTTCACATTCAGTACTCAGAACTCATTACTCCAATTACCGCTTTGCGGTCTTTCCTTAACACTTATCACTGGCTTTTCTGCTTACTGCCTACTGACCCCTGTCTTTCTGCAGTCATACTCAGTACTGCCCAACGCTTTGCGCCATGCTCTTTGCGCTTTGCAGTCCTCGCTTGGCCGATAGCTCTCTCAAACCTTAATACTCGACACTTGACCTTTATTCGGCAATTCCAAACGCTATGCGCCTAGCGCTTTGCGCTTTGCTATCTTAGTCAGAACCACTCTTCCTGAACATCCGTGATGGGGCCTGCGCCTGACAGGATTGCAGCCATCAAAGACGACGTCTGGGGTAAGATACGCGTCATATAATAGCGCGCCGTGGCAAGCTTGGCCTGGTAGAACGTATCGTTTTCTCCTCCTCGCTTCCCCAAGGCAATCTTGGCCATCCTCGCCCACATAAAGGCCACAGCCACCAGCGCGAACATGCGCAGGTATTCCCCTGAGGCCGCTCCGGCCTGATCTGGATTTTTGAGCCCCTCTTGGGCCACCCAGAGTGTTACTTGCTGCAACCTTCCAAAAGCCTTGGTGAGCGGTGCCACAAATTCCTGCATCTCCGGGTTATCCGAATTCCCTTCGATGAACTCGGAGACAGGGTGAAAGAACCGCCGTAGCAACCGCCCCGCATGCTGTGGCATCTTTCGACCCACCAGGTCGAGGGCTTGAACACCGTTGGTCCCCTCATAGATCTGAGCGATGCGAGCGTCCCGTACCAATTGCTCCATACCAAAATCCCGGATGTATCCGTAACCGCCGAAGATCTGTAGGCCCAAATTGGTGGCGTCGAACCCGTAGTCACTAACGAAAGCCTTGATCACCGGAGTCATGAGACTAACCAAATCGTCAGCCTCTTTTCGACGCACGGGGTCCGGATGATTTGCGGCGAGATCCACGGCCATGCCCACCCAGAGGGCAAGGGCTCGTGCCCCTTCGTTGTAGGCACGAATGGTGAGAAGGTTTTTGCGTACGTCTGGATGGACGATAATCGGGTCCGCTGGTTTATCGAGGAATTTGGCGCCCGATAGGGAACGACCCTGAAGCCGCTCCCTGGCATAGGCAACGGCTGACTGATAGGCAGTTTCGGCAAGACCGAGACCCTGGAGTCCAATGGCAAGGCGCGCCGTGTTCATCATGCTGAACATATAGCGCATCCCCTTGTGTGGCTCACCCACCAGATAACCTTCAGCCGAGTCGAAATTAAGCGCACAGGTAGAAGAGGCCTTGATCCCCATCTTGTGCTCGATGGAACCGCAGCTAACTCCATTGCGCACCCCTAGAGAACCGTTTGGCTGAACCAGGAACTTGGGAACGATGAAGAGGCTGATCCCCCTGGTCCCAGAGGGCGCGTCGGGTAGGCGCGCCAATACCAGGTGGATGATATTCTCGGTCAGGTCATGCTCCCCTGCGGAGATGAAGATTTTCGAGCCGGTGATCTTATACGAGCTGCCGCCATCGGGTAGAGCCTTTGTGCGTACTAGACCCAGGTCCGTCCCACACTGCGGCTCGGTGAGGCACATGCTGGAAGACCACCTACCCGCCACAATATTTTTTAGATAGAGTTGCCGCTGTTCGTCAGTGCCATGGTGCAGAATCGCATGGTAACCCGCATGACTCAATCCGGGGTAGATACCGAAGCTAACATTCGTGGAACAGATCAGTTCCTCAAGAACAAACTCAAGCACATTGGGTAGACCTTGCCCGCCAAAGGAGGGATCACAGGCAAGGCCGGTCCAGCCGGCAGCAATAAAGGCACCATAGGCTTCTTTGAAACCTTTGGGTGTGCGAACGTTGCCGTTCTCCAGGGTGCATCCCTCAATGTCCCCCGGGCCGTTCAACGGAAGGAGTTCATTCTCGCAGAAACGAGCAGCTTCATCGAGAACCGCGTCCACCATGTCACGGGAGGCCTCCCCATAGGATGGCAGCGAGGCAATGGTTTCCTCGTAACCCAGAAGCTCGTAGAGTACGAATCGGATATCTTTCAATGGAGCCTTATACGTTACCATTGCGAGTCCTGTTAATTCCTCAGCGGCTTGCCCGTCTCCAGGGTATGCTCCATGCGAGCAAGCGTTGCATCGGTCTTCACTAGTCGGAGAAATACCTGGCGTTCCAATGCCAACAGGTGGTCTTCGCTGACCGGCACGGTGGGATCCGCATCGCAACCCCCAGTGAGCACTTCGGCCAGTGCGTCCGCCACTACCTCATCGTGGTCTGTCACCTGGCCTTTTACCTTCAGGTTATCTAATGCCAGGCCGAGCGCAGCCCTGCCGGAAGGACCCGGAAGAGTCAACTCTACCGGCTTCGGGGGCTGGTAGCCGTTGATCAATTCGAGCGCCTTTGCCTTTGTGTCGGCGAGAAGGCGGTCGCGGTTGAAAGTGACACCGTCGCTGGCCCTCAAGAAACCGAGTTCTTTGGCCTCAAACGCACACTTTGCCACCTTAGCGAGGCCGATGGTTTCGAACGCTGCGGCAACCGGTGGTATGGGTCCCCGGGGTCGGCGCGGATCCGCGCTCATCCGGGCAAGCATCTCCTTGCAACCTCCCCAGGCGGGCACAATCCCGATGCCGGTTTCCACCAGGCCAATATAGCTCTCCACATGCGCCTGAACCGCATCGCAGTGGAGAAGCATCTCGCATCCACCACCGATGGCGAGGCCAGAAGTCCCGGCCACCACCGGGAAAGGGGCATATTTGAGTGCCTTGTACATAGCCTGCCCCTGTTTCACCAGGTCTTCCATCATGGGCCAGGCCGCGACATTGGCTGCAAACATGGCAATACCCAGATTGACTCCCGCCGAAAAATGCTGCCCCTCGTTGTAGATCACCAGTGCTTTGTAGCCGATACCGCCCTGCACAGTCTCAATAGCCTTTTGGATCATGGCAAAGACGGCGGGGTCCAAGGTGTTCATCTTGCTGTGCACTTCAAGGCACGCCACACCATCGCCAATATCCCACAAACTCGCTGAGCTATTTTTCGCCAGTGGTTTTTTCGCTAATTTGATGTCGGAGAGTAAGTGCACACCGGCATCGCGCGATACATTATCGTGTTTACCCGTGACAGTAAGGGATTGAAGACGACCCTCGTGCACACGGTAAAAACTGTCCGCTTGAGACGCCTGATCAAGCAGCCGTGGGATCTCCCTGCCATCCTGACGCAACCGTTCTTTCAGATATCCGGCCCCCAACCGATCCATCAGTTCGAATGGTCCAAGAGTCCAGTTGTAACCGAGCTTCATGGCTCGATCCACGGACTGAATGTCCGCCACTACTTCCGGCACTAATCCGGCCACATAGGTTAGCGTCTCCGAGAGCACGGTCCACGCGTAGCGTCCTCCTTTGTCGGAATGCTCAATCAATGCCCGCGGTCCGGCCGATCTTCCGGCCTGGAGGCTGTCGAGGACCGCAGGTGCCACCGGACGGTACTCGCCGCTCGTTAGATCCATCGCCTCCCTCATACGTTTTTTCCCGTCGGTTTTTAGGCGGAAAAATCCGCCTTTACCCTTTCTCCCGGTGTAGCCGTCGGTAATCATTTTTTTCAGCAACGGAAAATCACGCCGTATGCGAAGATAGGAGTCGTCCGTGGAGAGGCTCTCCATGAGATTGGCATCAATCTTGACCATGAGATCGAGACCCACCAGGTCCAATAGGCCAAAGACACCTGTCTTCGGCACACCGAAGGCTTGGCTCACTGCAGCGTCGGCCTCTTCAATACTGAGTCCCTGATTTACCGCTTCCCCCACAGCGCACTGGACCCAGAAGGCTCCGATGCGGTTGGCAACGAAACCCGGTGTATCATGGCAAAGCACGACACCTTTACCGAGATGGTAATCAGCGAAACTACATAGGGTTTGGACGGCCTCGGGTCGGGTCTTCGGGCCAACTACGACTTCCAGCAAGCGCATATAACGCGGTGGATTGAAAAAATGAGAGATTAAAAAATCATTCGCAAAGCGCTCTGGCAAACCCTCTACCAGGTTGGCCAATGTCAAGGTTGAGGTGTTTGAAGAAACCACAGATCCGCTCTTACGAACCTCATCGATGCGGCTGTATAGTGAGCGCTTGGTTGGCAAATCCTCCACCACCGCCTCAAGGATCCAATCGGCGTTGCTGAGGAGCTCGAGGTGATCCTCAATATTGGCCGGGGTGACCCACTTGGCAGCCTTTTTGTGCATAAAGGCCTGCGGATCGGTTGTCAGAAGCCGTTCGATGGCTCCCTCAGCCAGCGCGTTTCGGTTCGTTGCACCTTTGGGAACAATATCCATGAGCACCACAGGGACACCCGCGTTGGCGAGATGCGCTGCAATGGCACTCCCCATCACTCCGGCTCCTATAACCGCGGCTTTTCCAATCTGAGCCATTTATACCGCCTCGAGCACCGTTGCGATGCCCTGACCACCACCTATGCACATAGTGGCGAGGGCATACTTTCCACCCTGCTGCCTTAACAGCGAAGCTGCTTTACCCGTGATACGTGCGCCTGATGCCCCAAGTGGATGGCCCAACGCTAGTGCACCCCCATGGAGGTTGAGCTTGTCGAGGGGAAATCCCATCTCCCCCATGCAGGCCAGGACTTGGACTCCGAAGGCTTCATTCACTTCGATACAATCCATATCGCTTAGCTTCAGCCCCGCCCTGTCCAACGCCTTACGAGTCGCCTCAACAGGACCGATGCCCATTAACTCAGGTGCACAACCAGCCACTCCAGTCCCCTTGATGCGGGCTAAGATTTCCAGATCACTGCGTTTCGCATAGTCTTCAGAACAAACCAGGACAGCCGTCGCCCCATCGGTCAGTGGCGCCGATGTCCCGGCTGTAACCGTCCCATTCTTATCAAAGGACGGAACCAAGTTTGACAGGGCATCAAGACTCGTGCCGGGTCTAATGCAACCGTCCTTGTCTACCTTGTGACCATTTGACCCAATGGTTATGATCTCATCGGCAAATTTTTCCGCGCTCTGTGCCGCCGCTGCTTTTTCATGACTCGCAACAGCGAACTCCTCCTGAGCGCCACGTGCGATCTGGTAATGGCCGGCCATGTTTTCTGCGGCGAGACCCATGGATATGTATACCTGGGGATATGACTTGTAGAGTCCGGGATGGGGCAGCATGTTGAAACCCGGCATGGGGACACGGGTCATGGACTCGACGCCGCCACAAAGAAATAGCTCACCAGCTCCCCTGTGAATGTTGCCCGCAGCCATATGAATGGCTTCCATGGATGAACCGCAAAACCGGTTGACGGTAGTGCCTGTCACTGAAAGCGGTAACCCGGCAAGAAAGCCAACGATCCGCGCAAGATTCATCCCCTGCTCTGCTTCAGGAAATGCACATCCCAAGATCAGGTCCTCAATATCCTCCGTTTTGACTCCTGTTTTCTTCACAAGCCCTTTCACGACTTGTGCGGCAAGATCGTCTGGGCGGACCCTGCTAAGTTCGCCCTTTTTGGCTGGAGTAAACGGGGACCGAACATAACCTGCAATAACGGCGTTCTTCATTTCAAAACGGCCCTCCGGTCATTGATAGGCGTTTCCATTATTTATTTCATTGTATCGCTGCTAGACTTTGAGGTCTACAATGCATATTCACATTGTGGCTAAAACAAGATTGCAAATATTTTCAGATTTTACTTAATTATTAATGACTTAACCCGATATTTGACATGTTTGTTGTTATCAGGCCGTGGGGGGACGAGTCCTGAAGAGTAGCACAAAGAAACGTTGCCCTTGCATCTATATGCCCGAAGGTTGAACTTTAAGCTTCTGATGGAGAGGCTACCCTACTTGCTAGTTGTGCGCTCGGGGGCTTGGGAGCAGAGGCTAAGGCCTCGATAATCGGGATGATCTTGTGTTGAATTCCGCCGATATCCTCGTAAAGAATTCCATGCCTTGTTGTAGATACCATCACGACATTCTTATTATCCGTACCTAACTTCTTGTGGATCATTTCCGCACTTATGGGTTCCACCAGGGAATCTTCGGTCCCTTGAATGAGAGTTACGGGGCATTTAACATCCGCCAAGCCCTCTTCCATGTTGTCGATCAATCGGCGCAGTTCGTAGAGGCAACGAATGGGAACGTAACGGTAGTTGATATCGGGATGCTCCGAACTCATGGAGCGAAACGGCATGATGCCTTCGAATGCCGGCACCCAGCGGAGCACCCTGTTGGCACCATGCACCAGGGGTACAAAGATCATGTTACGGTCCCGCAACTTCAAGGGCGCAGCTATTGTCACCACCCCAGCCAAACGCTCCGGGTGATCCGCGGCTAGTCGCAATACCAGGGATCCTCCAGTTGAAAATCCAACCAGGCAAATGCGATCTACAAACGCTGACATGATTTCATATCCCTCTTTTACCGAATCCAGCCAATCCTCCCAGCTCCGCTCCCTTAGATCCCAAGGCGACGTCCCATGCCCCTTGAGTCGAACCCCTATCACCGGATAACCGAGTGCCTCCAGCCTTTCACCGAAGGAGCGAACCTCCACAGGTGAGGCCAATAGACCATGTACGAGAACCACCCCTAGATTTTTTGCTTTTTTTGGCAGCAACAGGAACGGTTCTCCGCTTTCGGTAGCGGTTTCCTGCTCGTTGATCTCCTTGTGGTGGGGCTTCGCAAAGGATTGTTTGTCCCAGGTGTAGCCCACAACTTCATCGTCAAACCGCATCCTTGCCAAGCTCTGTCGGTCTAATTTTTTAGCCTCATCCATGGCTAGCTTTACCGAGCGAGTGACACCGGAGATCGGCGCCACCTCGTTGGCGTAAACTACCACCAGATTTTCCAGGCGAATCTCGTCAAACTCGTGCTCTTGGCAAAGCTTGGGAAGAAAACGGTAGTGGTTATTGTCACATTCCATGAGGCTCATGGTGGTGGCGGTTTTCAAAAACTGATCCAGCCCGGGGCAGTCACCTTCCATAACCCCTCGATAGGCCGCAGGGTTTCTGAGGCTCTGATGGAGGTCAACCGAAGGTTCCTTTTGGACCTTCTTTACCGCTAAATAAAGGGCTCTATGAAAAGTATCGTGGTCGATTTCTATTTCCCCTCGGTCCATGTAGGTCAGAATTAGCTGGGATGCCAGGTGACTGAGGTTGATGGTCGCACAGGAATACATTCGATGCATGTATTCATCGCGGATATGCGGAGCGTTTCGCCGCATAAGATGTGAAACCAGACCCTCATTCCACCCCCGGCCATCACGTGACATTCCAAAGAGGGCATCCAAGGATTCGATCCCACCGGCCAGATGGTTGATGAGTTTGTGATCCCACCAGCGCCAGAACTCGGTGGGTGCCACAGGGTCGCCCAGGCGAACATCCATGTCCGTGTCCCTGAGAAGGATGTTCCCTTCAATCTCCAGTTCTTCAGACATACGCCGACTGAGTCCTTTGTTGAGTGACTCGCCCACCTTGCGCAGCAGGTTGTCCCCTACACGAATTGGATAAAAAGTAATATTGGATGGGACAATGAGCGTCGGCCGATGAGCCGCGGCCAAAAGGGCCCATTTGTCGAGCTGCAACGACTCGCCCCATGCCTCCACACGCTGCAGGTCACCCTTCTCATAGGCCTTGAGGATCGCCGTCTTGAACATGTCCAACGCCAATGCCAATACGGCAGCTCCAGTATGGTGTTTGCGAGATTTTTCAGCCTCCCGCGAGTAGACGCTGTAACGGCCGCGGTTGTCGAGTACCCTACGGTCTTTCACCATGCCACCCTCAGGAAATACAATTACTTTACGTCCCCTCAGAATCTCTTCGGCCAGGAAGGGGAGCAGTCTAGGGTGATCGTTGGGAACCGCACCAACATTTTTAAGGTAGTTTGAGAAGGCTGAGGGCTCCTGAAAGAAATCGCTGGTTGCCACAGAGCGGCAGAAGGCTCCGGTCTCCTGATAAATAAGATACTGGGGAATAAAAGTTTCAAAGCGTGCAAAATGGTTGAACAGAAAGATTTCTCCGGCTTCCACCACTTCCTTGTGATGCAGTTCAAGATTGACCCGAAGAAATTTCTTCAGAATCGAGAAGATTCGCGCAGTCCACGCATAAGTGGCCAGGTTGATTTGGAGATCACCGTTCTGGCTCATGATTCGGCTCGCCGTGCAGTTATAATGATAGCAAATTTGATGCCCGTAATCCCCAGGTCAAAAAACCTATAGAAAATAGATAGGTACATTGAGTTCTATACAGAGCGGGGACACCTTGTCCAAAAAAAGCCAGGTAGTCGTTACTAATGTGAGAGCCTTTTGAATAAAATGTACCCACTCGGATCAAACTAGGCGTCGGCCTGTCTTCCCCTCGATCTTGCCCCGTGGAGAGCCTCTGGGTCGAACCATCGGGGCAGTGAGCCTGCCCTTCGAGGGCCTCAGGGCCGCGAGCTGGTCGAATCGGTCCAACCGCGACCCTGACCCTTCGACCATGCTCAGGGTCATGTTGAGGCACTCGCACCATGAGGTTCAGACGGAAAGGAACTCACCCAGCGGCAAACTAGAATTTTATAGAGAAAGCGTGCTTCGACGGCAAAAAAGTTGGGGTAAACCGCGCGTAACTATGCCACCGGCATCCCTATAGCGGGCAGGTGACCCTATTTCAATGGTATGGTGAACAGAGATAATAGTGAACCCCGATCCGACAAAAATAATCAAAGCATATGCGATCCTGGGCTGATGTTACACAAATTGCACACGTATCGTCCCTAGGTTCGTAACTACACTGATGGTGGCTTGCCGATTAATAATACAAACAGCTTTTCGCCGCGCTCCAATGCTCATCAGGGCCGATTTCACGGTCTGATTAATGTCGGATCGGGGTGAACAGTAAAACTTGGGGTGAGTGAAGGGACTTGAACCCTCAACCCCTGGAGCCACAGTCCAGTGCTCTAACCAATTGAGCTACACTCACCACATCTCATACCATGTTGGCGCGCCAGAAGGGATTCGAACCCCTGACCTACGGCTTAGAAGGCCGTTGCTCTATCCACCTGAGCTACTGGCGCAGGAGAAAACAGCGAGTCAGTGAGGAGTGAAGAGTGAGCAGCCCCCACCCCGATTTTTAACCTTCTGAACACTCTCACGGCTCACTCTAAAACAACCGCATTTAACATCTTGACAATGGAGCATTAGAGCAGTGGACCGCAACGGAGCCCATTTGGTCAAATTCATTGCTCTATTGTTCCACTGCTCCATTGCTCTAAATCAAACGCAAAAATTACGTTTGATTTACTGGTCGGGGCGAGCCGATTTGAACGGCCGACCCCCTGCTCCCAAGGCAGGTGCGCTACCTGGCTGCGCTACGCCCCGTCAGAACCAAGCAGGCTAATTTTACACTCGGACGCGACGATTTCAACCCCGTTGGTAACCATGATTCGAATACTTTTTTAAATCATCGTAGAACAGAAGTAATTTTTGTGTAGGGGCGCATAATCGGGGTCAATGTCCGTTTACCTGCATTACAATCCAAGTATGGCCAACGGGATAAGATCTTCGCCAGCTTCGGTAGAGTATACGATCTCCGCGGCCCACACTCGAAGTGCGACGAGGGGGATGAGGATGAAGGGCGTGGGCATTGAACGTGCAGCTTCAGATATTCACAGACCTGTTGCCCACGACCTGAAAACTCGTTCCCCGAGGAGAACATGGGCTCAGGGGCCCGTCCCTCAGCGGGAGCCGATGGGTCATTGCCCCGAGGCTCCGTCATTTGATCTGGCATGCCAATGTGCGTCGAACCTTCAGTGTCGGACGTCTCCCTTTCTTCGTGCCAAGCCCCCTTCGCCCCAAGGTGAGTGACGAGTAATGAGTGCTGAGTACTGAGTACTGAGTAGAGGAAGAAAAGAAGTCGGGGATGGCTGAAGGTGCTCCCCGAGAGGAACATGGACGGAGCAGCGGGCTACCCACCGTGGTCGGCGCCGCATGAAAGCCGGAGTCCGCCCACGGCTAATCTGAGATCCGGAAGGTTCGTGCGAGCGCAGGCCCGGTGGGTCGCTGCGAAAGTCCCGTGGAACGAGGGGAGTGCCGAAGCCCTCATGGTGCAGATATACTGCCCGCGGCCTGGCTTCGACGGTAAGCTCAGCCGAACCGAAAACTTGTTCCCCGAGGAGATCGGTGCCCGACATCAGGCGTTGCTCTGATAGAAGTGCTCATCACTCTATTTTTTTAACAGCTGGTTACCGTCCAAGGGGAACATGCAACGGTAGCTCTTCTTTCAACTTCTTCAGTGCCTTTCCTCGATGGCTCAACTGGTTTTTGGTATTTGCATCCAGTTGGGCAAAGGTCAGGCCCAAAGGAGGATAGAAAAAGAGCGGATCATAACCAAACCCTTCATCTCCCTTGGGAGACAAAGCGATCCTACCCTCACACTCCCCACGAAAAAGGTATTCCTTGCCACCAGAGGCTTGTGGCTCACATACTGCAATCACACACACAAAACGAGCGTCTCTCTTTTCCTCCGATATCCCATTCAATTCTCGTAACAGCAGCTCGTTATTTTTCTCATCATTCCCCTCTTCCCCACAGTAACGCGCGGAACGTATACCGGGTGCCCCACCCAGGGCGCTTACCTCCAAACCTGAATCGTCCGCCAGGGTAACGTAACCGGAAAAATCAGCTAAGGTTCGCGCTTTCTTGAGGGCGTTTTCTTCGAAGCTGCTGCCATCTTCCACAACCTGTGGCCAGGAAGCAAAACTTACGAGAGAAACAAATTGTAAAGAAAGATTGGAGAGGATCGAGGCTACCTCGTGATGCTTCCCTGCGTTGGTTGTTCCCACTAGTACGTCCACGGAACCATGGCCTAGGAAATGGACGTGAGGGCCTTATTTTGCATTTGAAGAAGTTCCCGAATCCCGTTCTGGGCAGCCTCAAGCATACGGTCCAGTTTCGCTTTACTAAAAGGGTTGAGCTCCGCCGTCCCTTGCACCTCGACAAATTTTCCCGATCCCGTCATCACAAAGTTCATGTCCACTTCCGCGTGACTGTCCTCTTGCGCGTTGAGGTCCAGAAGCACTTTGCCGTTTACAATTCCCACGCTAACGGCTGCAACCGTATCCTTGATGAGTTTCTCTTCCGTGAATCCTTTCTCCGAAGATCGGCGCACGGCTTCCACTAAGGCAACATAGGCCCCGGTGATGGATGCCGTACGGGTGCCACCGTCCGCCTGAATCACATCGCAGTCGATCCAGACCGTCTTTTCTCCCATTGACTCCAGATTTGCGATGGCCCGCAAGCTTCGACCGATGAGCCTTTGAATTTCATGGGTCCTCCCCCCAACCCTACCCCTAGCAGCTTCACGAGGAATACGGATTGGAGACGAGGAGGGAAGCATCCCATACTCTGCGGTGATCCAACCCTTGCCAGTGTTGCGCAGAAAAACGGGCACCTTGCTCTCCACCTTGGCGGTGCAGATCACGCGTGTACCACCCACCTCTATCAGGGCTGAACCATCGGCGTGTTTAATAAAACCCGGTGTCATGGTGACCGGTCTAAGTTCTTTTTCTTTCCTTCCGTCCGCCCTCATGGAAAATCCTTTTTCTACGCTAGGGGAATCAATAAGCCTTAAAAACAAGTAGCGTTCAACAAGCTTGCCGTCCAAGCTCTCTACATTCCACAATCCACAGGTTCAAATGGGACTCCAAACTGGCGAGGTTGTAGTAGAGTCTTTGCGACGTTTGCAAACGGACTGTAACATGGCCAAAACGACCGGCCAAACGGATCGGGTTTTCTCCGTGGATGTTGTCCGCCAGCCAGGCCACAGGGAACACTTCTTCAGCACCGCTTGTGATTTCGTAACGAAATGTAATGGCTACCGTGTTCGGTGGTACGGCCTTTGAAAGATCGATAGCCTTATACATCTCGTCACCCCTTGCTATCTAACGACCGGCTAATAAGCTCCACCGGATGCATCACTGGAATATTCATGCCCTGTTCTTTCAAGCCCATTTCCATCTGGAGCGAGCAACCCGGGTTACCGCTCACCACCACATCAGCGCCCGTTTCTTTGATTCGCTCAATCTTCCTATGGAGAAACTCATGGGCCAATTCCGGGTGAAGTAGATTGTAGATTCCTGCGCTACCACAACAGAAGTCAGACTCTTGGAGCTCCACGAATCGGAGCCCAGGAATTGCCTGCAAGAGGGTCCTGGGTTCCTGCCTAACCCTCTGCCCATGGGCGAGATGGCATGCATCGTGATAAGTGACCGAAAGGTCTAGCCTTCCAAGGCCCCCTGCAATGGGTTGCTGGGCCAGAATCTGGGACACGTCAAATACCTTCTTACTAAAGGCTTCGGCCCTTTGAGAGTTAGCCGGGTCGCCCTGAAACAGTTCCCAGTACTCTTTCATGACCGAGCCACACCCCGCAGCGTTGACCGCGATCATGTCCACCCCCGACCGTTCAAAAACATCCATGGTTTTCTTTGCTAACTCCCTGGCCCTTTCCCTTGCGCCTTCGTGGACAAAAAGCGAGCCGCAGCATCCCTGTTCCCTCGGCACTACGACCTCATAACCGTATTCGCTCAAGGTCCGCGCCGTTGCAATATTCACCTGCGGAAAAAAATTACGTTGCACGCATCCGAGCAAAAGACCCACCCTGCCACGGCTCTCACCTCGGGCACGCATTACCACTGGCAGATCCTCGCTCACTTTGGGAACGGGGGGGAGAAGCGCTTCCATCCGTCCCACCCGACCCAACAGGTTCAACAATCCTGAGCGTCTAATTACCCTCTGGATGCCAGATCTCTGATAATAGCGCAGCAGCCTGCTCATGGCATTTAAACGGCCTATGTGGGTAAAGGTATTAAGGATGAAACCACGGAACCATCGGTCCACAGGAGGGTACTTATAATGGGTTTCGATTTCCCCCCTCGCCGACTCCATAAGAAAGCCAAATTTAACCCCGGAGGGACAAACCGTCTCGCAATTGCGACAGAGGAGACAGAGGTCCATATGCTTGACGAAGTTGTCGGTGATTTTGATCTTACCCTCTGAAGCTGCCCGGATAAGATAGATCCGCCCCCTCGGGTTGTCCATCTCATTGCCAAGCACAAGGTAGGTGGGACAGGTGGGAAGACAAAATCCGCAGTGCACACAGTCCAGATATAGCTCATGGTCAGGCTGATCCAGCTGATGGAAGGCACTTCCCGGCTGCTCAGGTTGGTCCATATTTTTAGATCTCTACCGATCGAAAGTTAAACAGAACGACATCACTAAAATATTCCACGCCAAGACGCTAACACTGCAAAGAGTTATTAACCGCAGATTTTCGCCGATTAACGCGGATAAAAATTTGTTCACCGCAGAGACGCAGAGAACGCAAAGGGAAACTAGTAGGCAGATACCAGTAAGCAGTATGCAGATCTGAATTTAGAAAACCCAGGCGGAGGGGTTGATCTCTTACTGCTTGCTGTCTTGTCATCCGTAGTCCGAATTGCTGCCCGCTGATAGCTGCTCACTGCCAACTGGTTTCGCTGCGCCCTCTGCGTCTCTGCGGTAATATTCTTAAAGGGATTTCTTTCTCCGTCCATCTGCGTAAATCTGCGATTAATTTGCTCTGTTCTGACTCCTTTCCGCCTGCTGCTCCCTGCCTACTGCCCACTGCTTGCTGCCTCAAATGAGTTCGGTTAGATTCCTCCCACGAACCTTCCCGGATTCAAAATTCTCTGTGGATCGAACTGCCTTTTGAGCCCCTGCATTAAAGGAAGAGCACTCCCCACCGGACCCCATACATCAACCTCATCCTTTACTTCGGGCGGGGCCGCGGTAACGACGAGACTCCCTCCACAGTCTTGAGCGAAGGTTCGAAGCTGATTCACAGCTTCGCCGACCCCTTGCTGAGGGCTATGTGAGTTGTCTCCTTGATGGGCAAAATGGTAGTGGACGATTCCCGAACCCGCCTCGGCTACGATTGCAATGTCCAAGCCCAGGCGCGCAGCCACGTTTTGCCCTAACTTCACCGCTTCGGCTACTCGACTGATCAGGACACTCGCCTTGAGAACGGTTTGGAAGCGATCTCCCATGGAAACCTCATGGGTCGCCTGCCAAAAGGAATCATGGTCCTGGCCCTCCAATCGGTGCCCCTCATTGCCGTCACCATTTTTGGAAATCCGCGCCACACCTTCAAGCTGGGAGTCAACTGCCACTGGACTGACGCTACCGATGGCCAGTGCTACCCCATAATGATCTTTTGGCCAAGAAAGACCCACCTGACCAACCACCAGTCGCGAAGCCACGGGGCAGAGCAGCTCCACAGCAGAGGGAACCAGAGAAGAATCAAGAACCCTGGCAACCACTTCACATGCACCATCCACTGAAGCAAAAGAAATGAGGTAGGTCTTTTCAACATTTGGAACAGGGTATAGCCGGAAGGTGGCTTCAACAATAATCCCCAAGGTCCCCAGGGAGCCGATAAAAAGCTTATTCATATCGTAGCCACTAACGCTCTTCACCACCTTCGCCCCGCCTTTGATGATCTTGCCATCGGCTTGCACAACCCGAACGGCAATCAAGAGATCCCTGGCGCTCCCATAGCGAAGCCTTCGAGGCCCACTGGAATTGGTTGCCAAGATCCCACCGATTGTTGCCTTGTGGGCATATGGGGGGTCTAGTGCAATAAACTGTCCACTAAGCGCTAGCATCTCTTGAGCCTCTCTGAGTGGAATGCCCGCCTGGAAGGTGGCGATCATATCGGCCGGTTCGTGGGCCACCATTGCGTTCAGGCGGGAAAGACCAAGGACAAGATCAATTCCATCTGGAATCGCTCCTAAGGTAAGTTTCGTCCCACTCCCCCGGGGCACGACCCTTAGCCCTTCAGCCGAGGCAAAAGCCATGAGTGCTGAAACCTCGTCCACCGATGCTGGTAAGGCCATGGCCTTAGGTACCTTCCCATCAACAGCATAGGCAGAACCCCCATCACCTGCCACCACATGCTCCTTGCCCACAATCTCCTTCAATGGTCCCAGCAGTTCCTTTTGAGAGTGCATGATTGACGCCTAGTGGTCTCCCAACACCTTCTGCAAAATATCACTTTGTGTTGATATCCCTGTGGTGGGATTCGAGTCAGTTGACGGAAAAATTTTACCAGGGTTCAGCAATCCATCGGGGTCAAAGACTCTTTTAACTTTGGCCATGGCCTCCAGGTCATCAGCGTTATACATGATAGGCATGTACTCCCTTTTCTCCAGGCCGATGCCATGTTCACCCGTGAGGCTCCCTCCCATATCGATACAGGCCTTGATAATCTCACTCCCCATTTCCTCCGCCTTGCGTAGCTCTCCTTCGTTTCTGGAATCGTAGAGCATCAGGGGATGGAGGTTGCCGTCACCCGCGTGAAACACATTTGCAACTCGCAGGCCATACTTTCGGGAAAGCTCCTCAATTATGTTCATGACGAGAGGGAGCTTGGTCCTCGGGATGACGGTGTCCTGGACATAGTAATCGGGGCCCAGACGCCCCATGGAGGCAAAGGCAGATTTTCGACCCTTCCAAAGTTGTAAACGATCGTTTTCATCTTTGGCCACTCTTACTTCTCGCACTTGGTTTTCGCGGCAGACTTCGATTATGGGGTCCACCATGGCCGCCACCTCATCTTTTGGCCCGTCCACTTCGATGAGTAAAACCGCCCCGGCATCTAGGGGATAACCTGCGCCCACTCCCTTCTCCACAGCCTGTATACTTAGATTATCCATCATCTCCATGGCTGCCGGAACAATCCCCCGGGCCACGATCCCGGAAACGGTGGCGGAGGCATGCTCAATGGACTCGAAGACACCCAACAGAGTTTGAACCGCCTCTGGTTTCCTCATGATACGGACGATAATCTTACTGGCAATCCCAAGGGTCCCCTCGGAACCCACAAAGACCCCGGTCAAATCATAGCCAGGGGAATCCAAGGTCTTTCCTCCCATTTGGACCATTTCGCCCGTGGGGAGAATCACGTCCAAGCCAAAGACGTGATTGGTGGTAACGCCATACTTCGGTGTGCGTGGGCCCCCGGAGTTTTCTGCCACGTTGCCACCGATACTGCATGCGGTCTGGCTGGCCGGATCTGGAGAATAATAGTAGTGCCGCGATGCGAGAGAATCCGTGAGCCAGATATTGACCATGCCGGGCTCCACCACAGCGCGCTGATCCCTGTAATCAATCTCTAGGATCCGATTGATACGGTTGAGACCGATCAAGACCCCGCCAGCTAAAGGAAGGGCCCCACCTGAGAGCCCAGTCCCTGCACCCCTCGCTACGAAGGGGCATCGCTCTCGGTGACAGATCTCCACAACCACAGCGACTTCCTCTGCGGAATGGGGAAGAACCACGATGTCTGGTCTGGCTTTAAAGACGGTCAACCCATCTGTCTCGTAGACTCTGAGCTCATCAGGGTCCACCACAATACCGTCCTTTCCAACCACAGCAAGTAGCTCTTTAGTAAGCCGGTCTAAATCCTTCACCATTATTCTCTCTATGCTACAAGTGAAAGACCACCATCTTTAGTTCAGTCATCTCTTCCACGGCGTAACGGGGCCCTTCCTTGCCAAAGCCTGACTCCTTCAGCCCACCATAGGGCATTAGGTCCGCCCGCCATTGGGGGCCCCAGTTTATGTGGAGACTTCCCGATTCCACCTCCCGGGCGAATCTCATGGCCCAGCCAAGGTTTTCAGTAAATATACCGGCGGACAGTCCGTAGACAGTACCGTTTGCCAGTTCCAGGGCTTCCTCAAAGGATTCGAAGGGTGTCACTGCCACCGCGGGGCCGAACAGCTCATCGGAAGAAATCCGCATTTTCGGATTGACATCGGCCACCACCGTGGGCGCATATATGGCGCCCTGTCTCTGCCCACCTGTGGTTACGCGGGCCCCACCCCTAACGGCCTCCTGCACCCACTCATCGACGCGGACGGCATCATCCTCACGAATCATGGGACCTACCTTGGTCTTATCGTCCAGTTGGTTACCCGTCGTGAGGCCATCCACCTTGGAATTCAAGACGTTGAGAAAGTCACTATAGACCTTACCCGCCGTGATGACTCTCTGGGTTGAAATGCAAACCTGTCCGGCATTGGCATAACCCGTAGCGGCTACGGCCGTCGCCACCTTATCCAGATCGGCATCCGGCATAATAATCACTGGACAATTGGAGCCTAGCTCCATGGTGACCTTCTTGATTCCAGCAAGTCGGCAAATCCGATCTCCCACATCCCGGCTGCCAGTAAAAGTAATCTTGCGTATACGACGATCCGATACCAGCGCATCACCGATTTCGCCTCCAGAGCCAGTCACACACTGTATGCCTTCGCTGGGAAGCCCGGCCTCAAGCAGGATTTCGGTAAGCTTGAGGGCGGACAGCGGGGCATCTGTTGCCGGCTTGATAATTACCGAGTTGCCTGCAGCCAGGGCTGGCCCAACCTTATGGCAAACCAGATTCAAGGGGAAATTAAAGGGGCTGATGGCCGCCACCACACCACAGGGCACCCTCAAGGTGAACCCTAGCTTTTTGACACCGCTTGGGTCGCCATCCAGGGGAATAGTCTCTCCGTGGATCCTCTTTGCCTCTTCTGCCGAACCCATAAGGGTTTCCACGGCTCGTCCGGCCTCTCCCCGACCTTCGGCGATGATCTTCCCCTCTTCCTGTGAAATGATCTGTCCCAATTCCTCCGTGCGTGCCGCAATCAAATCCGCCGTCTTCCTGAGAATCTTCCAGCGTTCATAGCCGGACAGCCTCGCCATGACCTTGGCCCCCTGTTCAGCAAAGGCAAGTGCACGTTCTACATCGGATCCCTCCCCTCTGGGCACCGTGTCAATCAACGCGCCGTCATAGGGATTTTTCACCTCAATCACTCTCGGTTTTTCTACCCATCGGCCTGCCAAGAACATCTTCATTGCCAAGAACCCCCTTCATGGAACTAAGGTGAGAAACTACCTGCTCACCCTGGCGGGTGTCAACAAAGATCCAATATGATATGGATAGATAAGTAAGTAGGCCGTACGAGGGAAATCGATTATGTTCGATTTCAGGGCTCACTTTGCTCACCGTCTGCCAGCCTTTCCACTTGATTTGGACCCAACGGTCTCAATGAGATTAATCTTGTGAATTATTTATTTACCCGTAGCATGACGGGCATGATGGGACTTGTGTCTGAGCCCGTCGCTCGAAGATTGGGCCGTTTCTGCGGTTACCTTGCCTCCTATTTTTGCAGGCGGCGGATGCGATTGGCCATGCGACACATGGACCGGGTATTGGGATCCGAGGCCGATCTCGGCGAGGCAGCCAGAGAGGTATTCGCAAACTATGGTCGCTACTGGGCTGAGATCTTCTGGACCCGATCCCACGGGGTCAAGGAAGTGGACCGTTACATCACAGTGGATGGAATCGAACAGCTACGAAAGGCTCGGGACCTGGGCCGGGGAATGATACTGGCCTTCCCTCATCTAGGCAACTGGGACATGGCAGGGCCCGTAGCATTACGTGAGCAGATCCCACTCACCGCAGTGGTTCAAGTTCCAGGCCGGCGACGCACTAGAGAATATGTGGTGGAGCTGCAAAGGAAATTGGGAATCGAGGTGGTTTTCGCAGATGAAAGCGGCGTCTCCACGTGGGCTTTGGTGAAGAAATTGCGGGCCGGAGGAGCTGTGGCGCTGCTGAGCGATCACGACGTCACCGGTACTGGAGTCCCCGTCCAGTTCTTTGACGAGGAAACTACTCTTCCGGCTGGCCCAGCCACATTGGCGCAACTGACAGGAGCCCCAATTTTTCCTATAGCTGTCTATTTTCAGCCCGAGTGCGGCCATCGCACCGTTATTTACCCGCCTCTTGAACCAGCCACCACAGGAAGTCTCGAACAGCGACTTCGAATACGAACCCAACGCCTCGCCCATGCTCTAGAGGCCATGGTGCGGGAGGCCCCGACCCAATGGCATTTGTTGCGACCAAACTGGCCATCCGATCGCAACAGCACAGCTATCCCCTAACCGCCGTAGTTAAGGCCGTGGTCGCGCATTAGAATGGTCTGATCCTCCCGTCGCACACCTGCATCCACAACTTCCCCCACGAAAAGGGTATGGTCTCCCTTTGCCACTTCCCCCACCACCTTGCACTCCCACCATGCTGGTGAATTTAGCAACAGCGGACAACCAGTTTCTTTACCGGGCTCAAATTTCTCGCCACCGATGGTGTTCCCCTGAACCTGGTGGGATTTGAAGAAGTTAAAGGCCAGATCTTTTTGATCTTTTCCAATCACGTTAACAGCAAAGACACTGGTGTCTTTGATATGTTGGTGGACACCGGAGTCAGCCTTGACCCCAATGGCCACCAAGGGCGGCTTAAACGAAGTCTGGGTCGCCCAATTAATGGTAGCCGCGTTTACATTTTGCCCTCCACTGTCCTTTGTAGTCAAAACGAACATCCCATACGGGATCATGCGCAATGCGGTCTTTTTCGCAGCTTCCTCCATGGCTAAGCCTCCTTTAGTGTTTGCTATCGAACTTTTAAATCAAATGCCACTGGACCCTTCTCACCGTTACGAGTTTGAAACTGTACGCTATCCCCCTCACTGATGTCCTCAAATTGGCCTCTAGGAGCTAGACTGCTCCGATGAAAAAATACATCATCACTACCATCATCGGGGATAATGAAACCAAAACCCTTATCTCGTACCAGTTTCTTTATCGTTCCTGTCATAAATGAATCTTCTTTCTAATCGGACTTAAACTTCTCATAATCCTGCCAAACAACCAAGTCAAGGAACAAAGAGTGGGTTTGGCTCGCCAAAGAGGACGGGACGAATTTAAACACGTTGGGTGCTGCCACATGGAAAAACATGAAAGAGAGGTGGATAATAGGATAGTTATCCACAGGCAGGGGAACCTATCCTTAGACGCGCCACGTTAATACATAAATAAATGTTCAGGTCGATTCCCCTTGAAAAGGGAAGCCATCAGGAATAAAGAGAAGAAAGTGCCAGAAAACGGCCCTTAAGGTTATTGGGGCTTATCGATTTTAGTGTTATAAGCTATAATAGGTTGGTTATCTTGGCGGTTACGTTGCTCTAGGGTTAGAGCGGTGGGAAAGACTATCATCCTATTAGGACCTGCCTAGATATTGTGAATGTATTCAATCAAAACTGTATAAACTTGCACGTGCCGGTGTCCTCCTCTGGTAGCCCGGTCACTTTTGAAGGGAACAACCATGAGTAATGTTGATCTTGCCATTG
The DNA here is from genome assembly GCA_965215595.1 of uncultured Binatia bacterium (SeqCode). Taxonomy (GTDB): domain Bacteria; phylum Desulfobacterota; class Binatia; order UBA9968; family CAXXLF01; genus CBDCDW01. Next base: position 363,582 of record CBDCDW010000002.1, read on the forward strand.
CAATCGGCGGCGCAGCCGGACAAGGAATTGCAACGCCGGGAGATATTCTGGCACGCATATTCGTGCGCCGCGGACTTCACCTAAACGCCTACAACGCCTACCAGTCCATTATTCGCGGCGGCCATATTTTCCTGACACTCCGTACCAGCGACAAACCCGTACTCAGCATGGGCGACAAACTCGACGTGCTGATCCCCTTAAACCAGGACACCATGGATCGACACCTCAGGCTCATGAAGTCCGGTTCTGTGATCCTTTATAATAGCGATAAGATCAAACCGGCTAAGCCCAACAAAGGGGCTCAGCTTTGTCCCTTCTCTGTCAAAGAGCTGGCTCCCACCGTTAAGGGCGACTTGGTTCAGAACACCATTGCCCTGTCCGCCGTCCTCCAACTCATCGGTGTTGAGTTCAGTATTCTCGAAGAGATTCTGACGCTCCAGTTCAAAAGGAAGGGGCAGGCTGTGGTGGACGAAAACGTCGGTGTGGCGAGGAAAGGTTACGATTATGCGGCTGCTCATTTCAAACCGTTTCCTTTTACCCTACCTGATACCGGCAAGAAGCTCGCGTTTTACGAGGGCAATCAGGCCCTTGCTATGGGCGGTGCGGCCGCCGGCGTGAAATTTTACTGTGCCTATCCCATGAGCCCTGCAAGCGGAGTTCTTCACTGGATGGCCCGTCACGCCCGCCAACTGGGGATCATGGTGCGCCAGGTGGAAGACGAACTCGGGGTAATCAATATGGTCACGGGTGCCGCACACGCAGGGTGCCGTGCCATGTGCGCCACTTCTGGGGGCGGTTTCGCCCTCATGAGCGAAGGGCTCGGCTCAGCCTCTATGATGGAAATCCCCCTGGTCTGCATCAACGTTCAGAGGGCGGGTCCGGCCACAGGGGTTCCCACAAAGACCGAGCAGGGCGATCTCTGGCAGGTGATAGGGGCCGGTCAGGGAGACTATCCGAGAATCATCGTGGCACCGACCAATATCACCGATTGTTTCAAAACAGTTCCGCAGCTCTTCAACCTGGTGGACAAATTCCAATGCCCTGGCATTATCATCTCTGATCTTCTCCTATCCGAGGGGCGGACCAGCGTGGATCCCGCAGAGTTGGACTTCAATGTCCCCATCGACCGTGGTGAAGTCATTGGCCTGAACGGCGACACCCCTCCCGTCAACGGAGGGTATAAACGTTTCCTCCTCACCAAAAGTGGAATATCGCCGCGTGCCCTGCCTGGAACACCGGGTTATGTCCATGTGGTGGCCACGGACGATCACGATGAAGATGGCGGGCTCATCAGTGATGAGTTCACCAATCCCCTCAAGCGGCGGGCCAGCCATGAGAAACGCATGCGTAAGATGAAGGGGGTTCTACCCCTGCTGAAGGCACCGAAACTGTTCGGGCCCGTAAAGGCGAAGGTGACCTTGGTGGGCTGGGGATCCACCGAAGGTGTCATCCGCGAGGCCTTGGAGAAACTCAAGGAAGAAGAAGGGATCATAGCCAACCACCTTCAGATCAAGTGGATCATTCCCCTTCATGTCAAGGCAATCCTCGCCATTCTTTCCAAGAGCAAAAAAACCATCATTGTCGAAAACAACTATAGTGGCCAATTCGCCAGGTATCTCCGGTCAGAGACCGGCATCGATGCGGATGGCCACATCCGCAAGTACGACGGTGAGCCATTCATGCCCCATCATATTGTGGACGGCGTGAAGAAGATTCTTACCGGCAAATCCAAGCAGTATGTACCGGTTCACGAGATTACAGTTTGAGGAGAAAACATGAGTACACCGATGGCAGAAATAGAAAGCAGAACAGGCGGCCCAACAGGAACGCAACTGGAACGGCCCAAACCGACTGTTAAGGACTTCAAAGGCCGAGTCGAACCCGATTGGTGCCCTGGATGCGGCGACTTCGGCTTGCTCGTCGCGCTCAAACAGGCCATCGTGGAGCTGGGCCTTTACCCTGATGAAGTGATGACCGTCAGCGGTATTGGCTGTTCATCCAACCTGCCAGGGTACATCAATGCGTACGGGATGCACACACTCCATGGCCGCGCGCTGGCCGTGGCCACAGGTGCCCAGCTGGCCAATCACAAGCTCAAGATCATCGCAACTGGCGGCGACGGCGATGGCTATGGCATCGGGGGCAACCATTTCCTCCACACCATGCGACGAAACGTGGATCTAACCTACATTGTCATGGATAATCAGGTCTATGGTTTGACCACTGGCCAGATCTCCCCCACTAGCATCAAAGGGATGACCACCAAAAGCACGCCTTTTGGCAGCGTAGAGAATCCAATCAATCCGATCCCCCTCGCCATTGCGGCCGGGGCGACATATGTAGCCCGGGGCTTCACGGGCCAAGTCAAACACCTGGCCGAACTCATCAAGGGGGGCATCCAGCACAAAGGCTTCGCCCTCATCGACGCCTTCAGCCCCTGCGTAACCTACAACCTGGACAACGGACACGACTTTTTCAAACAGCGCACCCGAAAGCTTGAAGATATGGGTCACGATCCAAAGAACTTCCAGGCCGCCATGGAAAAGGCCTATATGTGGGGCGATGAGATCCCCATCGGGCTGTTCTGGAAGCGCGAGGATTTACCTGCGCTAGATCAACTCGAGCCGGTCCTGGAAAATGGGGAGCCCTTGGCACATCATTCATTGGGAGTTTCCCCAGAAGACGCCCAGTCCTTGATCAAAGAATTGCTGTAGGCTCTGCGTCGAATATCCAAGCCTCCACCGCATACCTCCCATTCAATTCAGGGGTGAGTTGCTCCAGAGTGCAAGCAGAATGCCCATAGTTGCAATTTGCCTACAACATGACTTACGGTACAGAATTGTTTGCTCCCTGAGGTCTAAATTTGATGCAATCACTCCTCATCAAAGATCTCGACCAGATGGAATATGTGGCTGCGCGGTCTCTCCAGGAGAAGCTCCTCAGACTGAAGCAGTACGGCCAACTTGCCGATACGCTCCTGTTAGTGGAGCATCCCCACGTCTTTACCATTGGCCTAGGGGGCAAAGTAAAAAACCTGCTGGATCCTGGGGAAGTGCCCGTTCATTCTACCGGCCGGGGAGGAGACATCACCTATCATGGTCCTGGCCAGCTCGTGGTCTATCCCCTGGTGGACCTCAAATCCACTGTCCGAAGGAAAGTACACACCTACCTCCGCAATCTAGAACAGACGCTTATCCAAACGCTCACTGTATACGGCATCTTGGCCACAAGGCGTCCTCCCTGGACAGGGGTCTGGATTGGAAACAAGAAAATCGCCTCCATTGGCATCGCCGTGCGCAGGGGTATCACCTATCATGGGGCAGCCTTGAACGTGAATTCCGATCTCACCTACTTCAAACGAATTGTCCCCTGTGGTCTCCCATGGGCCGAAGTCACCTCCATGAACCAAGAGCTGGGAAGAGAGGTTGACCTGGAAAGGGTGAAAGGGGTATTTATCGAATGCTTCATCAAGCAATTTCGTTACACAGGTTTATGTAAGCTATGCCACGGAGACATCCCGACTGGATCAAAGTTAAAGCCCCAGGAAGTCCCAACTACCTCCGCCTCAAGCGAATTCTGAGAAGGCACAACCTTCACACGGTCTGCGAGGAGGCACGCTGCCCCAACGCCGGCGAATGCTGGGAACACAATACTGCCACGTTTCTAATCCTAGGAGATACCTGCACTCGCGGCTGCCGCTTTTGCGCCATCAGCAAAGGCAAACCGAATCTATTGGACCCAGAAGAACCTCGGAAAGTCGCCCTCGTGGTCAAAGACCTTGGCTTAGATCATATTGTGGTGACATCGGTGAACAGGGACGACCTTCCGGACGGTGGCTCAACCCATTTTGCCAAGACTGTCTTTTGGATCAAAAACTTCAATCCCCGTATTCGTGTGGAAGTGCTCATCCCAGATTTCAAAGGCGATCAGCGTGCCCTCGAGACTGTGGTTTGCTCAGGGATCAATGTTCTAAACCATAATATCGAAACTGTTCCTCGACTCTACAAGAAGGTAAGGCCAGGGGCCTTTTACCAGCGTTCGCTGGACATCCTAAAGGCCGCCAAAGGGATACGGGGAGAGATCTTAACTAAGTCGGGATTGATGCTGGGTGTGGGTGAGACCCTTGAAGAGGTTATGGTCACCCTCCAAGATTTGAGGCAGATGAACTGTGATATCGTCACTCTAGGGCAGTACCTTCAACCTTCCACAGACCAACTGAAGGTCGAAAGGTACGTTTCCCCCCATGAGTTTCAAGAACTCAAGACGAAGGCAGAAAGACTCGGCTTTCGGCACGTGGAATCAGGGCCGTTGGTGCGCAGCTCCTACCACGCCTGGAGCCACGTCCAATGACCCCGTGGAGTATGATCCACGGCCGAGATGAGCAGTCTTTCGACCAAGAAGTTACTCCACGGGGTGACGGGCTCCAACAAGCATGTGTTTTTAATGGGGCTTCAAATGGGCAAGTCCGGGGGTTGCTGAGCAATATCACTCAGCCTTTTTTTTCTGGTACCACTCGGTATTTATCTGAAGATAGTTTTTCCACTTCTCTGGAGTTGCGGCCTCTTCAAAGATTGCCTCTACAGGACAGACGGGCTCACAGGCTCCACAATCGATGCATTCCTCAGGATCGATGTAAAGCATCTTTTCTTTTTCAAATTCCTCTGTCTCATTCTTGGTCGGGTGAATGCAATCCACCGGACAAACATCCACACAGGCCGCGTCTTTGACGTCGATGCAAGGCTCCGTAATGATATAGGTCATCTCCTTCTCCTCCTACATTTATTCTATTTATAAACGATAATTACGAAGTATTGTTCCCTAGACTCTTACCGATAAAATGTTCAACAGAAGATGACTCGCCCTGTGGAGTATTGATCTCAACACAGGCGGAATATGCCCCCCAAGGCCTTACTCCACGGGGCGAGCGCGAAGACGCAAAGCACGCCAAGTTCGGAGAAAATAGGAAAATATTTTTCTTGGCGTCTTGGCGCGAAAATCTTTGTTGAAATCGTTCTGGAATTCTGTGATCCAAAATTCATCGGAAAATTTCAAAACTGTTTGGTTAGCCTTTGATTACTCCCACGGGGCGAAATCGAGCTACCTTTTTTGAAATGGCCGCGCGGTCCATCGTTTCTACCACAGCCGCCACATCTTTGTAAGCGTGGGGCATCTCTTCGGCCATGGTGGCCCGTCCCTGGTAACGTGCCACCACGCCCCGGCGTTTCATCTCCTGGTCCACGTTCAGGCTGCGGCTCACCCGCTTGGATTCAGCTCGGCTCATGACCCGACCAGCCCCATGGCAAGTGCTGCCAAAGCTGGACTTCATAGCCTCCTCGGTTCCCACTAGGAGATAAGAATAGCGGCCCATATCACCCGGCACAAGGACCGGTTGTCCGATGGTCTGGTAGGCTTGTGGAATCGAGGAGTGGCCTGGCGGGAATGCCCGTGTGGCACCCTTCCGATGAACACAAACTCGACGGGTTTCTCCCTGCACCTGATGCTCTTCAATTTTAGCGATATTATGACACACGTCATAAATAAGTGAAAATCCCAGCTCCCTACGGCTCATCCCAAAAACCTTAAGGAACGCCTTTTCCGCCTGACTCATAATCACCTGGCGGTTGGCCCAGGCGTAGTTGGCGGCACAGGCCATGGAGGCCATATAATCTTCACCTTCGGGGGACTGCAGGGGAGTGCAGGCCAGCTGACGATCCGGTAGCTCAATGGCGTACTTCGCCGTGGCCTTACTCATTAGCTTGAGGGAGTCCTCGCAGGTCTGGTAACCCAAACCGCGGGAGCCCGTATGAATAAGAACCACCACCTGCTGGGGAAAGAGGCCCAACGTCTCCGCCTCACGGGTCGAATAGATCTCCTCAACCTTTCCCACTTCGAGAAAGTGGTTCCCGGAACCCAGGGTACCAACTTGTTTTAACCCCCGCTCCAACGCACGCTCGCTGATAAGCTCCGCATCCGCTTGATTGAGAGCCCCCTGCTCTTCCATGTATTCGAGATCTTCCTCACGACCATATCCCTGCTCCACCGCCCAGCGTGCCCCCTGGCGTAGCAATCGCTTCTCTTCGCTCTTGGAAATTTTTGGAATAGCTCCCTCGGAACCCACACCCGAGGGAATCAGTGAAAAAAGAGTGTCCACCAGGGAGGTCATCTTGGCTTCGACGTCACTGGAAACCAAGTTCGTCCTGACCAACCGGACTCCACAGTTGATATCGTAACCGACACCACCGGGTGAGATGACACCGTCTTTCAAATCCAGGGCGGCCACACCCCCGATGGGAAACCCGTAGCCCCAGTGAATATCCGGCATGGCCAACGAATAGCCCACAATTCCAGGCAGGCACGCCACATTCATAACTTGGCGCAGGCTATTGTCATCTTTCAGTCCTGGCAGAAGGTCCTCACTCGCGTAGATTCTTCCAGGAACCCTCATATTCCCCTGGCGGGGGATTTCCCATAAGCATTCCCCAATTCGTTCGAGTCTTACTGGCTCTTTAGTCATGGATTCTTTCCTAGACATCAAAGATCACCCTTGCGCACCAGCGATCGTTTTCGTTCCAGACCCTGAATTCATGATAGGTGACACCTTTAATCTCAGTATAAAATCGATGCCGTTTGAGATCCAGTCTCTCTCCTCTGAGCAGGCCTTCCACTCGATCTTCACGGAGGCTTTTGATCTCACATACCTTACCGACGAACCCGTTGAGGTTAAATTGAGCCAAGAGCTCGCGTAACCAAGCGTGGAAGAGCTCTTCCCATCCCTCACCCGTGGCCAACACCACCACTTCTTCCTTGGACCTCACTCCGTTGATATCCACCAAAATTCCATACAGCGCCTGTCCTCCGGACGAAAAAAGAGTTGGGAGGTCTGGCCCTTCCACCTCTAGACCAAGATCCGCTGTGTGTTCGATTTCCCGTGTAGCCATAAGGCATCCGAGGGAGAACTACTGAAGAGCGTGGGCACAGGAACAAAGTGTGTGCGTTCAGTCCAGGCCACGTCCCTTAATTAAATAACCGTGAGCCCAATGATAATATAGTTGAACCCAACGAAAGGGCAACATGGGTCTGGGATGCCCTATTCTCAAGCAATTAAACTGAGATTTATTCGCCTTCGCGGAAGACCACCGCCGTCAGACCGTGGAGTTTTCATTTTATGGGAACAGGCTTGCCGTTGTCATCGATCGCCACGTAGGTCACCTCCGCCTCCGTCACTCTGACCGGGACTCCGGGACCACGCAGGTGCTCGGTCTCAACTTCGATTTTTACCGTGAGGGAGGTTCGTCCTTCATGAATCACCCGCGCGTAAAAACTCACCAAATCTCCCACATAAACGGGTGATATGAATTCCACCTCACGTATGGCCCGAGTGACAAACCTCTTAGATACGTAACGTTGCGCAGCGATACCACCAGCCAGGTCGATATGGCTCAGGATAACTCCGCCAAAGATGGTGCCCCAGGAGTTGGTCTCCCGAGGAAGCAAAGTCACCCTTGTGGTGAGCTCCCGTTCCGATCCTTTGTTTTTCCGTGTACTGATGGCCAGATGGCTCCCAGATGGGTCGAGTAAAACTGCCCGGATTCAATACCCATTGGACCCGAGCTTAAAGGTAGGTTAGCCAGCCTTCATATTTTTTATCTCTTCCTTTGATAACGTTAAAAAAAGCTTCTTGCAGTTCGAGGGTGACCTCTCCGGGGCGACCAGATCCAATCTTCCGATCATCTACCTCACGAATGGGTGTCACCTCAGCGGCGGTCCCTGTGAGAAAGGCCTCGTCGGCCATGTAGAGTTCATCCCGGGAAAAACGCTCCTCTGACACCGTCATCTCACGGTCCCGAGCAATGGTCAGCAAGGAATTCCTTGTGATCCCTGGCAGGATGGAGGTATTGGGAGTTGTTTTGATGTGTCCTTCACGAACAATGAAAATATTCTCACCACTCCCCTCAGAGACATACCCCTCCGTGTCAAGCATAACGGCCTCGTCATACCCCGCCAGTTTCACCTCGTTCTTGGCCAGAACCGAATTGACATAGTTCCCGGTGATTTTACTTTTCGTCATGGCCACGTTGACGTGATGACGAGTGTAAGACGACACCTTGGCCCGAATCCCGTTTTTGATCCCGTCCTCACCCAAATAGGCGCCCCATGGCCAGGCAGCGATCACCACATGCATAGGATTGCTCGGGGCATAAAGACCCATTTCCCCCCCGCCCACAAAGGCAATGGGGCGAATATAACATTCCTTGAAATTGTTACCTTTGATCACCTGTCGGATAGCCTGCTCAATTTCCTCAAGACCAAAGGGAAGCGGGAAACCCAATATCTGACCCGAATCAAAAAACCTTCGAATGTGCTCGGCCAACCGGAAGACCGCGGAGCGACCATCCTCCAGGAGGTAGCAGCGGATTCCTTCAAAATAACCTGTCCCATAGTGCAGTGAATGGACCAAGACATGAACCTTGGCTTGATCCCAGGGAACAATCTTACCGTCCATCCAAATCTGTTTACCTTTTGATGACACCCTTTTCTCCTCAACTACAGAATCGACACTAGCACTATTCTACTTGCCTCACGATGGCCCATCAAGGGCCATGGATCTCCAGTTTCCTTGGGCCTCTCCCTAGGTCCGTGGAGGTTTCATTACTATAGCCAAAAAAAGGCCACCATGACGAACTCATGGTGGCCAGGCACGTAAATTTTTAAAGAGTTACAGGCCTTTCTTCAATGACGGTGCAGGTTTGAAACCTACCGTCTTACTTGCCTTGATACTGATAACGGCGCCCGTCTGAGGATTTCTTCCTTTCCGTGCTTTTCTCGAGCGGACCGAAAAGGTACCGAACCCTGGCACCTGAAACCGTTTCTCTTTTCTGATGGCGCGGGCTAGACTTTCAAAGGTCGCATCCACGGCGTTCCCTCCAGCCCTCTTACTAAGTTTTGCTGCCTTCGCCACCGCTGCGATCAAAGCTGCCTTGGTCATAATTTTCCACCTCCTTTTTTTTTAAATTTAAATTTTTGTTTGCTGATTACTCGTGGTCCTGAAGCTGGCAAATGATTTACCTAGTATCTCCCAACCAAAATGTCAACAAAAAAAACTCACCATGAATGATTCAAAGTCCATTACAGAGGTGCCAAGAATACTTTCACTGGATGATGGCTCAGTCGTACCATGCTTGGTTCAATTCTTAATTTTATGTTAGTCAGGCCGATAGGACTCGACCCGACCCTGGTCTATCTCATTTAGTCTCTCTTCAGACAAGACGTTTCCGAACAGCTCATTACGCATCACAAGGTACTGCCTTGCCACCTTCTTATTCGCCGTAATGATCCGGTCCAATTTTTCACCGTCAAGATGACCGGCCTGTAGCTCTTTCCAACCTAGCTCGTAATGGTTTACTTCATCGGAAAATACCTGTCGGTAGGAATCGGCAATTCTTTTTTCCAGATCTCCCCCGGAAATGTTTTTCATCACCGATGCAAACACGGTCTCATGGGCCACGTTGAGGTGAGGTGCCATCCGGAGGTCTTCGGCGAGGTTTTTTCTTAACTCCTCCAGCTTTGTCTGCTCACGGGAGGGAGAACATTGATTGGCAATCACCTTTTGACCGGTCAACCACTCGAGTGTGTCCGCCAACAAACGGTAATGTTTGATCTCATCGGCTAACTCGTAGGCGATTCCCTCGTAGAGATGTCTGTCCATTTCTTGGTCCAGCTTGGAATACTGATCTTGGAGAACCGGCAAGATTTTTGGGACGGATTTAATTTCTTTGTATAGGGTTACCTTCAACCAAAATACGTCCTGGTCCATGGGTCTCGGTTGGGAAAAATATTTCTCCACCAACTCTTTGATACCACCCCAGTAGTGATCTAGCGACGATTCTATTTTTTCTTTCACCCTTGGATATGGCATAGTTTCATTCCCTTTAGTTTTGACTCTGACCCCTGACCCTTGGATTACAATCGGGGTCCTCTGGTATATTGTCCCCTGAATAGGAGAACGGATCTTAGTTGAAGGTCGAATTGATATCAAGGGTATTACAATGATCATGAGTACCAACACAGCTCAAATTTTTCCCTTGAGCCACACGGGGAGAGTTGCTAAATTTAATTTGGGTCACCTAGGTTACAAAGAATGGATGCTCGACTAAAAGAAGGCATTGGTTTGTTTAACGCCGGTCGCTTTTTCGAATGCCACGAATCCCTGGAGGATTTTTACCTTCACACCGATGAAGCGCACAAGCCATTCCTGGAGGGGTTGGTGCAGCTAGCGGCGGCGTGCAGGATCTTTCACGAATTTGGAGAGATCATCGGCCCGGTGCGCATGGTCCGCCAGGCCATCATTAGGCTCGAGAACTATAAACCTTCCTACCTGGGAATCAGAGTCAAATCTTTGATACGTTCCATGGAAAAATGGACAAGTCGGATGGAGGCCGGTGAGACCAACTCCGCCGTCCCGCGGGTTCGGACACCCAAGATCCGCTTGTGCTGGTTCTTTAATCAATGAGCCATTCACCCTTACAGGAAAAGCTCGACACCTTCATTAGTGCAGAGTGGACCGGAGAAAAAAGGATCCACGGCCTCAAGGGTAGTAGCAGGGCTTATCTTCTATCACTTCTTGCTGAAAGGACAAAGCGTCCGACTCTGTTAGTCGCCCCCACCACAAAAGAGGCCGAAGTCCTTTACCAAGACCTGGCCTTCTTTCTCGGTGAAGAGGAAGCGCTCTCCCCTATCGAAAAGCGGCTCCATATATTTCCATCCTGGGATGTTCTACCCTTTGAAACCCTTTCACCCCATCTGGAGCTGGTGGCGGCTCGACTTGAAGGTCTCTACCACCTGATCGAAGGACGCGCCCCCATTCTTGTCTCCACGCCTGCGGCGCTTCTGCAAAGGGTTATTCCCAAGGACGACTTAAAAAAATCCTACCGCTATCTCGTGGTGGGAGAGGAAATCTCACGGGAACACCTGCTGGAGCACCTGATCGGCTGGGGTTTCCAGAGTGTTCCCCTGGTGGAAGAACGGGGAGACCTTAGTGTCCGAGGAGGAATCGTCGACATCTTTCCACCCGCCTATCCTCGACCCATGCGACTGGAATTTTCTGCAGACAACTTAGAATCCATTCGGGAATTTGATCCCTCTACCCAGAGGTCCGTATTGCAGCATCAGGAGCTCATTCTATTACCCATGAAGGAGTTTTCTCTTCGGTCCAACCAAATTAAAGGAATCCTCAGAGATATCGAGGAACGGGCCGAGGAATTGGACTTGGTAAGCAAACAGAAGAACTCTCTTCTGGAATCTTTGCGTAGTGGCACGCCCTTTATGGGCATGGAGTTTCTCGCGCCCTATTTTTATCCGAAGCTGGTCCCCCTATTTTCATACCTGCCCCCCGAGTCCCTGCTCTGGCTCGATCAAGAATCCCAATTGGAGGAGGAGGTAGAACGGTACGAAAAGCTGGTTTGGCAACGTGGCGCCAAGGCCAAGGAAGAAGGTCACCTCACCCCCCCAGCGGAAAGACTGTACATGAACAAGGAGGAGTGGCACGAGAGTCTCACCGCCTTTCCCCAGATTTACTGTGAGCCACTTGATGTCTTTCGGCCCCGAGGGCAAACAAGCGAGCCCCTGCTCACCCTAAAATCTCATCTCAATACAGACCTCCATCAGGAAATCTCGGCACACCCGAGTAAAGAAACCTCACTGGTCCCTTTAATCAATCATCTTAAAAATTGGCAGCAGGAAAGAATCTTTTTCGTGGCCCCTACCGAGGGCGAGGCAACCAGAATTCAGAGTCTACTGGCACACTATGAAGTGGAGGTGCCATTGGTTGAGACTCCGCTCCCTACATTGCTCGCTGGTGAAGGACCCTGTTGTAAGCTTCTCGTTGGAAACCTAACGCAGGGATTTCGATTGCCTGAGGACCGGCTCATCCTGATCACCGTAGATGAAGTTCTCGGCACCAAAAGAAGATCTCACAGGCTCAAGAAGAAGACACATCCGAGTCATTTTATTACTAGCCTGAGTGAACTCAAGCAGGACAATGCCGTGGTCCATATCGATCATGGGGTGGGAATTTATCGCGGGCTCAAATTTCTCAAAGTAGCGGGAGTAGAAGGCGAGTTCCTCCACCTAGAGTATCAGGGAGGAGATCGTCTCTATTTGCCCATACATCGGATTAACCTGGTTCAGAAATATATTAGCGGTGATGGAGCCCCTCCTTCCATGGACCGTCTTGGCGGAAGCTCCTGGGAAAAGGTTAAGGCAAAGACTCAGAAGTCGATTCTAGCCATGGCTAAGGAGCTCATGGCCGTTTATGCGGTTCGAGAGGTTCACGAGGGGAATTCCTATTTACCGCCCGATCAACTCTACCGTGAGTTCGAGGCTTCATTTGAATTCGAGGAGACCCCGGACCAAGAGCGAGCCATCGAGGAAACACTCACCGATTTGCAGAGCAAGAAACCTATGGATCGGCTGATATGCGGAGATGTGGGCTATGGAAAGACCGAGGTGGCCTTAAGGGCTGCCTTCCTTGCAGTAATGAACGGAAAACAGGTGGGTATCTTAGCCCCTACGACCATCCTTGCAGAACAACACCTGCAAACTTTCCGCCAACGCTTCAATGGATATCCGGTTAGGATCGAGATCCTTAACCGCTTTGTGAGCTCCAAGGATAGTCAGCAGGTGCTTCAGGGCTTAACCAAGGGGCTCGTAGACATCGTGATCGGTACCCATCGCCTGCTCCAAAAAGGCGTTCAATTTAAGGATCTGGGGCTTATGGTGGTGGACGAAGAGCACCGCTTCGGAGTCACCCATAAGGAAAGGCTGAAAAAGATGCGTCAATTGGTGGATGTGATTAGCCTCACGGCTACACCAATCCCACGTACGCTTCATATGTCCCTCATCGGCATCCGCGACCTGAGCATCATTGAGAGCCCACCAGCCGGGAGACTTGCTATTCGTACTTACATCACAAGGTACGATGAAGGCGTCATCCGGGATGCGGTGCTCCGGGAGACCAACCGTGGGGGTCAAGTCTTCTTCCTCCACAACCGAGTGGAAACCATCTATCGAATGGCACAAAAACTCATGGATCTGATTCCGGAGGTTAAAATCAGCGTGGCACATGGCCAAATGCCAGCCAAAGAGCTCAAAAAAGCCATGGTAGAATTCTATGAGAACCAAACTCAGATGTTAGTCTGCTCTGCCATTATCGAATCGGGAATGGATTTCCCCAATGCCAACACAATATTTATTAACCGCGCAGATCGATTTGGGTTGGCGCAGCTCTATCAACTCCGCGGTCGCGTGGGACGATCGGTCCAAAGAGCCTACGCCTATCTCCTCATACCGGGAGAACGAACCATTACGCGCGATGCTCAGAAAAGACTAATGGCGCTCCAAGAGATCGACGAGCTGGGAGGGGGGTTTAAGCTGGCCCTTCACGATCTCGAGATTCGAGGTGCTGGGAACCTCCTGGGACAGGAGCAATCCGGCCACATTGCTGCGGTTGGTTTAGAGCTATACACCCAGATGATGGAAGAAGCAGTGAAGGGGCTCAAAGGGGAAGGTGTGGTGCCCAGGCTGGAACCGGAGATTCGCATGGGAATCCCAGCCTATCTCCCAAATAATTACATCCCCAACACAAATCAGAGACTTTTCTTCTATAAACGGTTAGCCGGCTTGGGGAACAGCCAGGAGCTGGTAGCCATCCAGGAAGAACTCCAGGACCGTTATGGACCCTTCCCACCAGTGGTACAAAACCTCTTTAAAGTCATGGATCTCCGACGAGCCCTGAAGGAGTGTCTGGTGGAGCAGATCAGCTACCAACAGGGTAGGGTTTCAGTACTCTTTCACGCCGAATCACCCGTGGAGGTGAATAGCTTGCTCAAGCTTATAAACAAGGATGGTGGCGACTACCGGCTCTCTCCCGACAGGCGCCTCTCCTTTGCTCCCGCTGGCAAGGGTTGGGGCAACATCATCCAAGAAGTAATGGCCATGTTGCAAGAGCTCCATCAGGTATGTTAGCTATTTAATTAGAGAAAGGAGGACCTAGGGTTGACTAGTCAATCACGATTTAGACTCGCCATCATGTTCGCTTCCATGGCACTGTGGATCCTCCTTTTGCCAATCCACTCTCCCGTCCTAGCGATACTAGTTGAACAAGTAGTTGTAGTGGTTGATGGTGATCCATATACCCTTTCCGACCTTGATCAATACGCGCGCAAGAAGACAGGTGCAAAAATGCCCACCCACGAACTCACCAAGATGAGCCAAGACGCAAAATCATTGGTGATATTAGAAGAGTTTATCACCGATAAACTCATTTCGGCTGAAGCAAAACGTTTGGGAATAATCGTGGGTGATGCACAGATCAACAGATTCATAGCGATGATTGTGGAAAAAAACAGATTGACAGAGGCCCAATTGGCCGCGATCCTGCGCCGGGATGGCATGGATATGAAGCGTTACCGGGAATCCATACGTTCCGAAATGGAAAGAGATAGATTGGTGAAAAGGCAGGTCAAAGCAAAAGTGACCATCACTCCCGAAGACATCAATCGATACTATCAAGCAAACAAAAACAAGTTCCGCACTAAGGACAAAATTCGCCTACGACATATCCTGTTTCAAATCCCAGACCCTTCAACCCCCGAGGAAGAAAAGGCAGTGGTCTCAAAGGCTCGAGAGGTTCGTAAACTCGCCATTGCCGGAGAGTCCTTTGCTCAATTGGCGCGCAAATACTCTCAGGGCGCCGGGTCCGCCGAGGGAGGAGAAATAGGCTGGGTGGACCGTACTAGCCTGATCAGTGAGCTGGCTAATGCGGCATTCAATATGTCTGTTGGGGATATCAGTCAGCCCATCCGCACGAGTCTCGGGGTTCACCTCCTCCAGGTGGAGGACCGCGACCGCGGAACCGTAAAGCCCCTTCCCTCAGTTGAAGAAAAAATCAAAGCGGAGCTCAACGCCAAAGTTTCAGAGGAACAGTTCTTGAAGTGGCTAAAGTCGGATTTAAGAAGAAATCATCAAGTGGACGTAAAAGTGCCTGGAGTGGTTTTTCGTGCGGAGGAGACGAAGCAGAGCACGGTGGACGCCCTCATGGCCTCGGCATCTAATAACGAACCTAAAGAACGGAGTTTATTGAGCAAACTTAACCCTTTCTCCTACATCTTCAAATCCACCCCGGTGGAGGATGAGGACGGTGAGTTCACCTCTGATGAGAAAACTATCAGTATCTTTGGTAAGCCAATTTTTCAAACCGAGTCGGCTAGCGGATCAGACGATGACTTTGTCATCTCATCAGAGCCCAGCACACCGGCTGCAGGGACAGCTCAGCCTAAGGCGCCTTAAGACTCTAAGGCTTTCCAGGAGTTCATCGATACCGATAAAATCCAAGGGTTTCATTGCCAAAGCATTGGACGGGCTAAACTCTTTCTGAACTAGTCTGATGCCTCGGGTAATTCCCCGGGGTCAACTAGATTAGAACCCTCATCCGAAACCGCGACCCTTCGTCTGGACCTTATCTTAGATTGGGGCCCTGGAGTCGATGGATGGTACTTAACCTGAATTTTGCGATAGGGTAAGGGAAGAAATTTAACATGGCCAAACCCATTGTAGCTATCACTATGGGTGATCCTGCAGGCGTAGGACCAGAAGTGATCCTAAAGGCCCTCAAACGCCCAGAGGTTAGAAAAGTATGCCAACCGCTAATTATTGGGGACCTTGGAGTCCTTCAATTCACCCAAAGGAGGGAAGCCAAACAACCCCTTAGGTTAATCCCCTGGCAGATTGGGCAACCTCTGCCGAGGCGCCAAGATACATTACCTATCCTATCTCTCACCAAACTCTCTCGCAAAGACTCTAGACCCGGCTACCCTTCCCGCGCCTGTGGTGAGGCAGCCTATCGCTACATTACCACTGCTGTGGAGCTCATCCTTGGTAAAACCGCCGATGCCTTAGCAACGGCTCCCATCAGTAAGCGAGTCCTACACCTGGCAGGCCACCCCTATCCGGGACACACCGAAATGCTGGCAGAGATGACTCGGACAAAAGAATGTCGAATGATGCTGTTGGGGAAAAAATTAAAGGTGGTTCTCGTTACCGTCCACCTTCCATTATCCGAGGTCAGCAAGGCAATCACTCGAATCAAGGTTCGGTCGACATTGATGCTCACCCACAAGGCGCTACGTGAATACTTTGGGATCTCCCGTCCTCGCATTGCCGTTGCCGGCTTGAACCCCCATGCCGGTGAGGAAGGTATCTTTGGCTTGGAGGAAAAGAAAGTTATCTACCCCGCAGTAATGGACGCTCGCCAGCAAGGGGTACGAGCCTACGGCCCCTTCGCAGCTGACAGCTTATTCTATCAGGCAGCCCGGGGCGACTACGACTCGGTGGTCTGTATGTATCACGACCAGGGTTTAGGACCACTCAAGTTGCTTCATTTTGTCGACGGGGTTAACCTTACCCTGGGTCTTCCTATCGTCAGGACTTCGGCAGATCATGGTACAGCGTACGACATTGCCGGGAAAAACAAGGCTAACGGATCAAGTATGACAGAAGCCATTTTACTGGCATCCAAACTCATGCGGCGAAAAAGGGGACCAAAGAGATGAATCCATACGTTTTCCGTGAGTATGATATTCGAGGTCTCGCGGAAAAGGACTTCGATGAGGAATTTGCCCGGCTCCTCGGTAAGGTGCACGGAACAACCATAAGCGAAAAGGGTGGTAAGCGTGTAGCCGTGGGACGGGACTACCGCCCCACTTCCGATGGCTACGCCAACGGAGTGATCGAAGGTCTCCGCGCTGCCGGCCTCCATGTCTATGACCTCGGTATATGTCCAACCCCACTACTTTATTTTTCACTCTTTCACCTCAATTTAGACGGGGGCGTCCAGATTACCGCCAGTCACAATACATCTGAGTATAATGGTTTTAAGGTCTGCGTTGGCAAAGAAACACTTTTCGGCTCCCAGATCCAAGACCTAGGGAGACAAATGGAGGCCGGAAACTACCGGGAGCGAGTGGGAGGAAAAAGTGAGAGCTATGCAATAATTCCAGTCTATGAAGAGCACGTTCTACGCGACATTCCCCCACTGCAGCGTTCTCTAAAAGTCGTCCTGGACGCGGGGAGCGGAGTTGCTGGGCCGGTGGCACCACCCATGGCGCGTAAATTAGGCTGCACCGTCTGGGAAGTTGCCTGTATCCCGGATGGAACCTTTCCCATTCATCATCCGGATCCTACGATTCCAGACAATCTCAAAGACCTCATTGGAAAGGTGAAGGAGGAAAAAGCGGATCTGGGTATCGCCTATGACGGCGATGGAGACCGTATTGGAGCCGTGGACGAGAAAGGCAATATCCTCTGGGGGGATGAGCTCCTGATCCTTTTCTCCCGGGAAGTCCTCAAAAATCATCCGGGGGCTGTCATTATCTCCGAGGTCAAGTGCTCCCAAAGGCTCTTCGATGACATTTCCCTGCGGGGTGGAGTGCCCATCATGTGGAAGGCTGGCCATTCACTGATCAAAGCTAAAATGAAGGAGACCCATGCGCTTTTGGCCGGCGAAATGAGTGGCCATATGTTTTTTGCTGACCGATACTTCGGTTACGATGATGCCATCTACGCCTCCCTGCGCCTCCTTGAGATCTTAGCACAATCGGGTCGCCCCTTATCGACACACCTTGCTGATCTTCCAAAGAGCGTGTCCACTCCAGAGATTCGGATCGACTGTCCAGACGATTTAAAATTTAGTCTCACGGAAAAGGCCAAGGAATATTTCCGCCAGCACTATGAGATTGTGGATGTGGACGGCGTCCGAGTCAAATTTCCCGAGGGCTGGGGTCTTATCCGTGCTTCTAACACCCAACCAGCCCTGGTCCTCCGGTTTGAAGCCAAGACCGCAGCCCAGCTCAATCAGTACCGTGAAATCATCGAGGGGAAACTGCACGAGCTCCAGAAAGACTAGACCAACTGCTAAGCGCAAAGCTGAAGACGACTACGGACTACTGACCACTGACTACGTGACTACGGACAAACAAGAAGCAAGGAGCAGAGGGCATAGAGCAAAGGGTTAGATAGTACTGAGTTGCGAGTGCTGAGCGAGAAGCGTAAAGAGACAACCGACTACGGACAACGGACTACAGACTGCCGGTCGTCAATCCGTGGATCCGGATCAAAGTCAGTAGTCGGTAGTCAGTAGTCCCGAATCCGCAAGGACGCTATGTGCTTTTCTATTTTTGTCTGCGCCAATCTGCGTGGGTCTGCGGTTAAGTTCTTAAGGATTCGACACTATGCGCCATGCGCTCTGCGCTTTGCTGTCTTTGGTCGGCGGTTAATATAGGAGATGCTAGGTAAGATCGTTATCAAGGGGGCAAGGGTCCATAATTTAAAGGACATTGACCTTGAGATCCCTCGTGACAGTCTTGTAGTCGTTACTGGTGTTTCTGGATCCGGTAAGTCTTCACTTGCCTTTGACACGATATATGCAGAGGGGCAGAGACGTTATGTGGAGTCCCTGTCGGCCTATGCCCGCCAATTCCTCGAGCAGCTGGGAAGACCCGATGTAGACTCCATTGAGGGACTTTCCCCCGCCATCTCCATTGAACAAAAAACCGCGAGCCATAACCCACGCTCAACCGTTGGGACGGTTACAGAAATATACGACCACCTGAGGCTCCTGTTCGCACGGATTGGTAGACCCATCTGCTATTCCTGTGGAAACGAAATATCCGCCCAGACTATTCAACAGGTGGTGGACCGCGTTCTCTCCCTCCCGCCGGAAACCCGCATTCATATTCTGGCACCCATCGCTGTGAAACGAAAAGGCGAATACCGTCAGGAGATTAAGTCTCTGGCCAAGGCGGGCTTCCTGCGTGTCAAAGTTGACGGGCAAATTTACGAATTGGATCAGGAAATCAGGCTTAAAAAGGAAGTCCCCCACGATATCGATTTGATCGTGGACCGTCTCGTATTGCGGCCAGGTATGGAAAAGCGATTGGCAGATTCACTTGAGGTTGCCTCGCGCCACGGCAATGAAGTGATCAAGATTGAGGTTCCATCCGGCGCTAGGGCAGATGGCGTAGAAACCATGACCTTTAGCCAGAAATTCGCCTGCGTTCAGTGCGGGGTATCGTACTCGGAGATCAGTCCACGCATGTTTTCGTTTAACAGCCCCCAGGGTGCGTGCCCGGCATGTGGTGGGCTGGGTAGCAAAATCAATCCCGAGACCGTGGCCGAAGAAGCCGAGCTCCTGATGAATGCCCGTCCTTGTGACGAGTGCAAGGGGACACGGCTCAGGATGGAGAGTCTCCATGTAAAGATAAACAATAAGAACATTGCAGAAGTGAGCTCTCTTTCCATCAAAAAGACCCGCAAGTTTTTTTCCGACCTGAAACTCAGCGCTCAGGAGGAAACCATTGCCCAGCGGATTTTAAAAGAGATAACCAGCCGCCTGCACTTTATCGACCAGGTGGGTTTGGAATACTTAAGTCTCGACCGCGGCTCTTCCACCCTCTCGGGAGGAGAAGCACAGAGGATTCGACTCGCTACCCAGATCGGATCTGGACTTGCGGGTGTGATCTATATTCTTGATGAGCCCACCATCGGGCTTCACCCAAGAGACAATACCCGCCTGCTGGCTATCCTCAAAGATCTCAAAGAACTAGGCAACACTGTCTTGGTGGTGGAGCATGATGAGGAAACGATACTGCAGGCCGACCATGTTATCGACATGGGCCCAGGGGCTGGAGTGAAAGGTGGGGAGGTGGTCTCGCAAGGGACACCCAATGAGATTATGGAATCCACTCAATCTTTAACGGGTGATTACCTTTCAGGCCGCAAGGTGATCCCCACACCAAGTCACCGTCATCACAGCGATGGCAGAACCCTGATCATCAAAGGGGCTAGAAAAAATAACCTCAAGGGGATCACCGTGGAGTTCCCGGTTGGCGCAATGACCTGTGTCACGGGAGTGTCCGGTTCGGGAAAGAGCAGCCTAGTGGTGGATACATTGTACAAAGCATTGTCCCCACGGATGCTCCCTTCCAAGAAAAAGGAGCTGAGTTTCGAGGAAATCGAGGGATGGGAACATTTCGACAGAGTCATCAATATCAATCAAAGCCCTATTGGTCGGACCCCACGTTCCAACCCTGCCACCTTTACAGGTCTTTTTAGTCATATACGTGATCTCTTCGCCCAACTTCCGGATGCTAGGATGAGGGGATATCAACCTGGTAGATTCTCATTCAACGTAAAGGGTGGTCGATGTGAGGCATGTGCTGGGGACGGGATCATTAGAATTGAAATGCACTTCTTGCCCGATGTCTTTGTGACTTGTGAGGTTTGCAATGGGCGCCGATACAACCGCGAGACTTTGGATGTGCTGTACAAGGGGATGAACATCTCGGAGGTTTTGGACCTGACTGTGATTCAGGCCCTGGAATTTTTGGCAAACATTCCAACCATAAGGATTAAACTAGAAACATTGATAGATGTCGGCCTGGGCTACATTCGGCTTGGGCAGTCTGCCACCACACTATCCGGAGGCGAGGCCCAACGTATTAAGTTAGCTCGAGAATTAAGTAAGAGATCCACCGGAAAAACCTTATATATTCTCGACGAACCCACCACTGGGCTCCACTTTGACGACATTAAAAAGCTTTTGGAGGTACTCACCAGGCTGACCGAATTGGGAAATACTGTGATTACTATTGAGCATAACCTGGACGTAGCCAGGTCAGCTGATTATATTATTGATCTAGGACCTGACGGCGGTGATTCTGGAGGCGAAGTTATAGCGAAAGGAACGCCAGAAGAAATATCGTCAATAGCAAAATCATACACGGGAAAATTTCTAAGCAAAGCACTTAAGAAATAAAATAAAACAATAGTTGATATTATGCCAGTTGTTACCCAATTCGTCAGGAATGGCCTTGACATCCCAATTGGCATCATATATATAAGACCCAATAAGTCTGAATTTGTATCCCCTGTTGACTAGTATCGTTCTACAGGGGGAAGATATGGTGAAGATACCTGTATATATGGATAATCATGCAACCACCCCGGTTGATCCTGGGGTGTTGGATGAAATGCTGCCCTATTTCTGTGATAGGTTTGGCAATGCCGCAAGTCGAAATCATCAGTTTGGTTGGGAAGCTGAGGCCGGAGTTGATGAGGCAAGGGAGCAAATTGCACAGCTAATAGGCGCTTCGTCTCCCCGGGAAATCGTTTTCACCAGCGGAGCCACCGAGTCGGACAACTTGGCCATCATTGGAATTGCAGAGTCATACAAGGAAAAAGGAAACCATATCGTAACCTGTGCCACGGAGCACAAAGCGGTTTTGGACAGTTGCCAGGTGTTGGAGGAACGGGGCTATAAAGTTACCTATCTCCATGTGAATTCCTCTGGTTTCCTGGATCTGGAAAAGTTACATGCAGCAATCACGGGAAACACCATTCTTATCTCTATCATGGCAGCAAACAACGAGATCGGAACGATCCATCCCATGACGAAAATAGGACGCATTGCTAAGGAAAGGAAAGTTATCTTCCATTGCGATGGAACCCAGGGAGTCGGAAAAATTCCCATGGATGTGATCGCAATGGGAATCGATCTATTATCGTTTTCCGCACACAAGATCTATGGTCCGAAAGGAATTGGCGCCCTATATATAAGGTCAAAACAACCAAGGATTCGCATCACACCGATCATCCATGGCGGAGGACACGAAAAAGGAGTGCGCTCCGGAACCCTCAATGTCCCCGGCATCATCGGATTTGGTAAGGCCTGCCAGTTGGCCCAAGATCAATTGACGGACGAAGGATCTCGCCTCAACCGTTTGAGGGAGAAGCTTAAGGAAGGGATATTCAGCCGGCTTGATGGGGTGTTTCTCAATGGGGACGCCACTCACCGTCTCCCCGGGAACCTAAATATGAGTTTTGCGGGTGTGGATGGAGAATCTTTACTGATGGGTTTGAAGGAAATTGCCGTCTCTTCAGGTTCCACCTGCACTTCGGCGGTGTTTGAACCCTCCCATGTGCTTCGGGCCTTGGGCGTCAAGGAAGACTTAGCCAACGCCTCCATTCGTTTTGGCCTTGGCCGATTTAACACCGAAGAAGAAGTGGATTACACCATTGACCGGGTAGCACAAGAAGTCTCGCGTTTGCGTGAGTTGTCCTCGCCTTACAATAGGCCGAAGCCAAATGTTCCGAAGCATCAGCCGGAAAATCCAAAATTACAGGAAGGGACCGTTTAGAATTTCGTATAGCAGGAGGCACAAAATATGTCAGCCGCAGTTACAATTACCGATAAAGCCGCCGACAGAATAAAACAAATGATGGCCGCTGAAAATAAAGAGGACCAGGGGTTGCGCGTCAAAGTTGTGGGCGGTGGTTGCTCCGGTCTTCACTATAAGCTGGATTTCGACAACCCAAAACCTGGTGATCGCGTCTTCGAAAATGCTGGCGCCAAGGTCATCGTTGATACAAAGAGCCTCCTCTATTTAACGGGTACAGAACTGGAATATCAGGAAACCATGATGCAATCGGGATTTGTCTTTCAAAATCCAAATGTAAAGCGGACCTGCGGTTGCGGGT
Organism: uncultured Binatia bacterium (SeqCode); assembly: GCA_965215595.1. Taxonomy (GTDB): domain Bacteria; phylum Desulfobacterota; class Binatia; order UBA9968; family CAXXLF01; genus CBDCDW01. Next base: position 386,172 of record CBDCDW010000002.1, read on the forward strand.
CCTCCTTTGCCGTATAGAGTCGGGCAACTGAAGGCTTATGGGATCTCAGATCTATTTTGACAATAACGCCACCACACGAGTGGCGCCTGAGGCCTTTGAGGCCATGAAGCCGTACCTCACGGAACTTTACGGCAACCCGTCCAGCATTCATAGTTTTGGTAGTGAGGTGGGGCGGAAGATTCAAGCGGCAAGGGAAAAAGTGGCAGCATTATTGGGGGCCTCCGACCCTATCGAAGTGGTTTTCACTAGTTGTGGCACTGAAGGTGACAACTCTGCCATCCGAGGCATTCTCGAATCACGCCCAGAAAAACGCCACATCGTCACGACCCAGGTGGAACATCCTGCTGTTTTTGGTCTTTGTCAGCAGCTCGAAAAGAAAGGATATCGTGTAACCTGGCTTCATGTGGATGGGGATGGGGTGTTGGATCTGGACGAACTCAGGGACTCCTTGAGCGATGACACGGCACTAGTTTCCGTCATGGCCGCAAACAATGAGACCGGAGTCATTTTCCCATTTGAAGCCGTGGGCGAGTTAGCCAAGGCCAAAGGGATACCTTTTCATGTGGATGCGGTACAGGCAGTGGGGAAAATCCCCTTGAATATGAAAAATAGCCCGGTGGATCTGCTGACCATATCGGGGCACAAATTTCATGCCCCAAAAGGGGTGGGCGCTCTTTATGTAAAAAGGGGCATCACCTTCCGTCCGTTTATTTTGGGAGGGCATCAGGAACGGAACCGACGCGCCGGGACTGAGAACGTGGCAAGCATCATAGGAATGGCAGAGGCCGCTGAATTGGCCCGCAAGAATCTTGCAGAAGAGACGAAACAGGTGCAGGCCCTCCGTGATCGATTGGAAAAGTCCCTGGTCTCCACTATGGGTTGCCGAGTTAACGGTCATCAAGGAGAACGGCTCCCCAATACGCTCAACGTGAGTTTTGAATATTTGGAAGGTGAAGCCATTTTGGTTCTTCTAGATGAATTCGGGATTTGCGCTTCCACCGGATCTGCCTGCACGGCCGGATCGGTTGAGCCATCACACGTCCTGAGGGCCATGGGGGTGCCACCCACATGGATTCAAGGAGCTGTACGATTCAGTCTCAGCCGTTATAACGCAGTGGAAGAAGTCGATTTTGTAGCCGAAAAGATGCCGGGAATTGTCAAAAGGTTACAGGGTCTTTCCACGTTGGGGAGGGTGGGGGATCAAGCAAGGGCAGTGGAGGCCACGAGGTAATTCTATGGGGTTCATGCAGATTCCTCGAAAAGTAGATTACGCCATACGTGCGGCGATCTACCTTGCCGCTCAGGACCCAGAAAAGAAGTGCTCCAGCGGGGAAATTGCCGAGAACCAAGGCATCCCGAGGAAATTCCTGGAAAAGATCATCCAAAACCTGACTCGCAGTGGACTGGTCAAATCCAAACGCGGCACGGATGGAGGTTATAGCTTGGCACGACCCACCCATGAAATCACCCTGAGGGATATCATCGAGGCCATTGAAGGACCGATCACCCTCAACGTTCTCATGGATGAACGATACACTGGATTGATGGTTTGGAGTGAGATCCAACGAAAAATAATTGATACTTTTGCGCGTACGACCTTAGCAGATGCGAAGCTGACTCCCTCCGGGGCGCTTTCGTCGGCTTCTCTTTCGAGTGCGGCATGAAACGGCCCCTTGGAGAATTGATTGCTGTTAGGCCGTAGCCGAAAGGGAGGTGGTTTTTATGACATATGAATCAAGCCTGAGCTTGGAAGAGAAGGTAGCCTCTCTGTTTCAACCTGACACGGTTCTTCCAGCCCAGTATCTTGAGACCGTCCGCAGGAAGACGCACCTAGAGCCGGAAAAAAAGCTCATGCTATCAGTCCTTGAAGATGCGGTGGCCTGCTTTCAGAAATACGCTTTCACTCGAGACGCCCGCGGAAAGAGTCTGTTGCGTGAGGCGGAAGAGTGGATTAAAGAGGATACCACCGAGTGGCTCTTTTCCTTTGACAATATCTGTGAGTCGCTTGGTCTGACTCCCACGTATATCCGAGAGGGGCTCAAGCAGTGGAAAGAGGATAGAGTGACAAATCGCCCCAAGGCTCAGGTCTATCGTTTGGCTCAAAAAACGGGGAGAAAGAAGCGCTCCCTTGTGTCCCACGGTTCTGTCCGTAGAATTCGTAAAGCGGCCGGCCGGTAAATCGGATTAATTGAATCAGAAAGGCGGTGTAGAAGTTTGGCCACCGCCTTTCACTAAGATTCAGCGAATTCCCTCGCAAAATCCAACCTATTACAAATGGCCCAACCCATTAAGATCAAAAAAGGGCTACGAGGTTATTCCTACTGGTTACGATATCGAACCGGGGTATTCTTTGTGAAGGGGTTTGTCAAGCTACTCCCCTGGATCCCGCAAAGCGTTCTATCTACATTCACTCGAGTTGGGGCCAACCTTACATTCCATCTTCTTTGGAAATATCCAAAACAAATGGAACAAAATCTTTCTCTGGTTATGAGCAAGGAATTTCCAACTGTAAAGGCGAGAAAAGAGCTGGTGCGAAAGGCGTGGCGAAACTTCGCCCAGGGAATTCAAGAAACGGCCACGGCCATCGATGCCCCCAAAGAGAGAATACGCTCTGAGGTTACCCTTGTGGGTGAAGAATACCTAAAACAGGCTTTGGAAAATAAGAAGGGAGTTATTGCCCTGAGCGCTCATCTGGGCAACTTCACTTTGATCGGTTCCCGCCTCGAAGCGGAGGGATACCCATTCAATGTGGTGGTGAAGCAGTCAAAAGACGAAGGGTTTGCTCGTTTGATGGACGATCTCCGGCATCGGGTTGGGATCAAAACCATTTCAGCACGGCCCCGCAGGCAGGCGGTTCAAGAGATACTTCGAGCATTAAAAGCAAATGAAGTGGTCCTCATGGTTGCGGACGAGTTGAAAACCAGTGGACCCGAGGTTGAAATTTTCGGCCGGCGTTTTCCTGTGCCACGGGGTCCGGTAACACTAGCCATGCGAGCTGGCGCATCACTCTTACCGATGTTTATGACCCGTGACCCAGATAACCAGCTGACCCTGAAAATTAGCCCTGAATTTCAACTTCAGCAGACGGGAGCCTTACAGGCGGACGTGACGGCCAATGTAACCCTGTTTACGACCCACTTGGAGAAAATGGTTCGTCAGTATCCAGATCAATGGAACTGGCTTGGTATCCGTGAGAATATCAGGAAACCACGTGAGAAGGTCGCCCGCTTAGGCCGAAGGTTAAATGTTAACGCATCCCAGGACGAACCTCCCTCCGCGGATTCCAGACCCCCTCTATAAATTTAAACTCGCATCTCTTTTCGTTCACTGCCCCACATAATACTCAAAAAATCATCTTGCAGCACTGCCTGCATTTATCTTGAAAGGTAACCGTTCTGTTCCCCGACAGTAACCTGAAGGTTACCTTTTCTTTGCTCCCTCCCAACAGCGTCTCCTCGTCAGAATTAAATTTCTTAGTAAATCCGTGTGTTTTTCATTTCCGCTGTTGTATTTCATCATTGGCACATTCATTGCAATCCTCCTTATACAAACACCGAAAGGAGGAGATTAAAATGGCAAAACAAATTTTGGTTCCTATATCGAGGAATGATCGAGTCGAGGAGATGATTCCCTATGTGGAAAGCGTTACTCAACCCGGGATGAAGGTTATTTTCCTTCTGCGCTATCCCGTGAATGGTTTTGATGAGCACATCCGTGCCGGTAGGGCGACAGGCGAAACCGGAACACCAATCCCCGAGACGATTAAAGAAATCGTGGCTCGGTACTCTTGGGAGAGCCAACAGCAACAGGCTCGGCAAAAAGTCTTCCCTGCCTGCCACGCCTTGCAGCAAAAAGGTGCCGAAGTGATTGTGGATCTTTATGCTGGAAGCTTAAGGAATGCCGTAAGGGGCTTCGCTCATACCAGCGATGTCCATCTGATGATGGCTCATGCGGGAATTGGACGCGTCATCTCAAGGTCTCTAAAAAACCTATTTTCTATTCTTCGATCGTCCAAGCGACCCAGTTTTGCTCCGACGTTATCCCTCGTCGCAAATTGCTGGCCGGAGTAGATGAGGACACGTTGCTTCCTCGTCATGGGACAAGGGATACCAGCTTTGCTGGTGAGACCCATCATCCCCAGCAGGGCCCTAACGAATGGGATAAAGCTATTCAAGCACACTGTTCCCAGCTATGCCTGCGATTGACAGGGTGGCCCACCGTCGGATAGGCTCGCCTCGATGGAACAATGACAATCCATCGAGTCGAGCATCGGTTTCATAATGAATCGGGTGTGGTTTCCTCAATAAATCCAAGGGATTTCAGATGGAGAGAGCTCGAGCCAAGAAAGTAACCAAGCGTCCCCGCGTTACGGAACTGAGCCGCCTCAAGAGGGATGTTCAGCGCCTCTCCAAGCAGCTCAAGTCCCGCGATCGTGAACTTGCCGAGGCCCTCGAGCAGCAAACGGCCACAAGCAAGATTCTTGGGGTTATCCGCAGTTCACCCAACGATTCGGATCCTGTGCTAAATGTGATCGTGGAGAATGCTGCACGGGTTTGTGGCGCGGACGACGCGACAATTCGTCTCGTTGAAGGAAACATACTACGCTTGGCCGCGCACCACGGCACTATCCCGCCCGCGGGTGCTCAACGACCGATCGACCGTTCGTCACTTCTTGGCCGTGCAATAATAGATCGTAAAATAATCCACATAGAAGATACCAACCGTTTGACGGAAACAGAATTCCCAGGAACTCATCCTCAATTTGAAGAGATTGGCATTCGAACGGCTGTGGTCATACCATTGCTGCGAGAAGGTGTGGCCATTGGGTGCATTGCAATTCGCCGTACGGAAGTCCGTCCATTTACATCTAAGCAAATAACGCTTCTTAAGACCTTTGCAGACCAGGCTATCATCGCCATTGAGAATGTTCGGTTATTCCAAGAGCTCGAAGCGAGTAACCGCAACCTTACCTAGGCCCTAGAGCAGCAAACTGCCACCAGCGAAATTCTTGGTGTAATCGCTAGCTCCCCTACGGATTTACAGCCGGTGCTCGATGCCGTCGCCGAAAGCTCAGCACGGCTGTGTGAGGCAAGCGACGCCAATATATGGAGGCTCGATGGCGACGTCGTTCGCCTGAGCGCTACCTTCGGATCCATGGCGAGACTTGAAGAGATACCTGTCAGCCCAGATTTCGTGGTCGGTCGAGCCCTTATCGTTCGAAAGACGTTGCACATCCACGATTTGGTTAAAGACACAGAAACGGACTTCCAGGGCTCAAAGCCTTACCTAGACCAGGTCAGCACTCGGACCATCCTGGTTACGCCCCTGTTACGCGAAGGTAATCCCATAGGAGCTATTTCGATTCGGCGTTCAGAGGTCAGTCCGTTTACCGATAAGCAAATCGCGCTACTCAAGACTTTTGCCGACCAGGCCGTCATCGCAATCTCAAACGTCCGATTGTTCCAAGAGCTCACCAAAGCGCTGGAGCAGCAGACCGCCACCAGCGAGATACTTGGTGTTATCAGCAGTTCACCCACCGCCTTGGATCCCGTGCTGAATGTAATCGTGGAAAATGCTGCACGCGTTTGTAGTGCAGAGGACGCTTCGATTCGTCTCGTTGAGGGGGACGTTCTACGATTAGCGGCACACCACGGCCCCGTCCCTCCCGGCTTACCTCAACGACCGATTGACCGTTCCTCGATGGCCGGGCAAGCAGTGGTAGAACGCCACGTAGTCCACGTTGAGGATGTGCGCGCTTTAGCGGAGGAGGAGTTCCAAGGAAATAAGCCTGAAATGGAGCGCTACGGCATTCGAACTGCGTTGGCTGTGCCACTACTGCGTGAAGGAATGGCTGTTGGGGAGATTCATATTCGGAGGACGAAAGTTCAGCCATTTTCTGAGAAGCAAATGTCCCTCCTGAGAACATTCGCTGACCAGGCAGTCATTGCCATTGAGAATGTCCGTCTGTTCAATGAACTTGACGCCAGAAACCGAGATCTCACCGAGGCATTAGAGCAGCAGACCGCAACTGGTGAAATTCTTGGCGTAATCGCTAGCTCCCCGACCGATTTACAGCCAGTGCTGGACACCGTCGCAGAAAGCGCCGCGCAACTGTGTGACTCCCAGGATGCTCAGATCTATTGCGTCGAAGGCGACAGCATGCGGAAAATGGCGAACTATGGGGTTGTTTCCCCTGTGCTTGCGGTCGGAGGGACCCGACCACTGATCCTCGGTAATGTGACCAGCCAAGCCGTTCTCGACCGCCAAACGATCCACATTCACGATATACACGAAGAACATGAAACAGACTTCCCGGAATCCTTTGCCCTCAGCCAACGAGATGGTAGTCGTACCTTACTTGCTGTGCCGCTGCTTCTAGAAGGCAAAGCGATTGGAGTGATATTTATCCGCCGGACCGAGGTCCGGCCCTTCACGGACAAGCAAATTTCCCTACTCAAAACCTTCGCCGATCAGGCTGTCATCGCCATTGAAAATGTCCGGTTGTTTCAAGAGCTGACCGAAGCGTTGGAGCAGCAGACGGCTACGGCCGAGGTGCTCAGCATTATCAGTCGCTCACCTACGGACGTGAAGCCGGTTCTGGACACCATCGTGGAGAGCGCAGCACGGGTTTGTGGTATTGATGACGTGCTGCTGCGACTCCGCGAGGGGAACACTATGTTTGCGCGGGCTCATTTTGGTCCCATACCCATTGGCCGGGTCGAGATCAGTATTGAAGAAGCGCAGTTTCGCTGGGAACGCGAGCATGGAGTGCTTCACATTCCCGACGTCCGCGCGCAGAACGATTTTCCAATGGTGGCCTCGGGCGGCTGGCGTACCTTCTTGCAAGCTCCCCTTCGCCAGCATGGAGAACTCATTGGAATACTGACCGCGCGTCGCACAGAGGTACGCCCCTTTACTCCGGCGCAGATCAAGCTCCTAGAGTCTTTCGCTGATCAGGCCGTGATCGCCATAGAGAATGTTCGCCTATTCCAAGAGCTCCAAACCAGTAACTACGATCTTACGGAATCGCTAGAACAACAGACTGCTACGAGCAAAGTGTTAAAAGTTATTAGCCGCTCAACCTTTGATCTGCAGCCGGTCCTCGACACCCTGGTTGAAAATGCCGCCAGGCTGTGCAACGCCGACATCTCATGGATGTCACGGACGGAAGGCGAACACTTCATTGCCTGCGCATGGAACAGCGAATTTCCGCCTGAGGTACGGGAGCAGCTCGGCAAAACCCCGCAGGTCCTAAGGCGAGATCAGATTATGGGTCGTGTGCTCCTCGATAGGCGACTATCCATGTGAACGACATTACCGAGGAGCCCGAATTGCAGGGGTCGAGAGTCCCCAAATTGACAAGCACCCGTACTTTGCTTGCGGTCCCGATGTTGCGCGAGGATGTACTGCTGGGTGGGATTGTCCTTGCGCGCTACGAGGTGCGCCCCTTCTCAGAACGTGAAATTGAACTTGTGACAACTTTCGCCGATCAGGCGGTTATCGCAATAGAAAACACACGCCTGTTGCAGGAATTGCAGGCTAAGAACAGTGCACTCACCGAGTCTTTGGAGCAGCAGACGGCAACGGGAGAAATTTTACAAGTCATCGCCAGCTCACCTACTGATGTCCAACCTGTGCTTGACGTGGTAGCTGAGAATGCCGCCCGCGTTTGTGACGCGGCCGATGCACTTATTTGGCGTGTAGTGGATGGGACTAATCTTCTTCGAGCGGCCAAGTATGGAACTCTTCATTCTGGGCCGATCGGAGAAGTAGCCCCCATGCATCGCGGCTGGCTTCCAGCTCGGACGGTACTTGATCGAGAGACTGTCCACATTGATGACATCAGCGCAGCAGAAAGCGACTTCCCAGACTCCGCGAATCGAGCCAGACCTGTTGGTGTTCATACGGTGCTGGCCACACCTTTACTACGTGAGGGCGTTCCCATCGGTGCGATTCACATTCGCCGAACGGAGGTCAACCCTTTTACCGATAAGCAAATCGCCCTTCTGAAGACGTTTGCCGACCAGGCCGTGATTGCTATCGAGAATGTCAGGCTATTTCAGGAACTCCAGTCCAGTAACCACCATCTTACCGAAGCGTTGGAACAACAGACGGCTACCAGTGAAGTGCTGAAAGTTATTAGCCGCTCGACCTTTGATCTTCAGCCGGTACTTCAAACACTGCTTGAAAATGCTACTCGGCTCTGCGGCGCAGACCGCGGTACCATCCATGAGATTAGGGGAGACACGCTTCCGCCGATCGCGAGCTATGGCCAGCCCGCCGAATTGAAAGCCGCGATTGAGCAGAATCCTCCCCGATTCGGGAGGGAATCGCTCACAGGTAGGGTTGTGCTTGAGGGACAACCCATTCATATTCCCGATATGGCAGCAGATCCTGATTACAAATACGCTCTAAAATTTACGGGCTCTGCGACAATGCTCGGAGTACCTCTACTGAGAGAGGGCGTCCCGATTGGTGTCATCGTCATTAATAGGCCAGAAGTTAATCCCTTCACGGATAGGCAAATTGAGCTTGTGACGACTTTTGCCGACCAGGCAGTCATTGCAATCGAAAACACACGTTTGTTGCAGGAACTACAGACTAAAAACAGTGAGCTAACCGAGTCTTTGGAACAGCAGACGGCAACGAGTGAAATTCTGGGCGTTATCAGCAGTTCACCCACCGCCTTGGAGCCCGTGCTGAATGTGGTCGTGGAAAATGCTACACGGGTTTGTGGTTCAGACGATGCGACGATTCGTCTGGTCGAAGGAGACGTACTACGCTTGGCAGCGCACAACGGACCTATCCCCCCAGGACCTTCTACACGACCGATTGACCGTTTGTCAGGTGCTGGCCGCGCAGTTTTAGATCGAGAAATAATCCACATGGAGGATGTGAGCCGTCTGACCGAGACGGAGTTCCCAGGAAATCGCCCTCAACACGAACAATTTGGCATCCGAACTACATTGATCGTGCCACTAATGCGTGAAGGAATTGCTGTTGGAGAAATTCATATCCGGAGGACGACAGTTCGCCCATTTTCCGAGAAGCAAATTTCTCTCCTCAAAACATTCGCCGACCAAGCGGTCATTGCGATAGAGAATGTTCGTCTGTTCCAAGAGCTCCAAGCCAGTAACAGTGATCTCACGGAAGCCCTGGAGCAACAGACGGCTACGAGTGAAGTGCTCAAAGTTATCGGCCGCTCGACCTTTGATCTGCAGCCAGTTTTGGACACTCTCATTGAGAATGCTACAAGGCTTTGCGGGGCCAGTGATGGTTCTCTCCACAAGGTAGAGGGAGACATCCTTCCAATGATGGCTATCTGTGGTTCTTCCCCGGAGTTACGTGCTTACATTGAGCAAAATCCGCCGCGAATCAACAGGGAGTCAGTCGCAGGGAGGGTTGTGTTAGAGCGGCAACCTATCCACATACCCGATCACAGGGAGGATACCAACTATCAGTACGGTGCAAAGTCTTTCGAAGCCAGGACAATTCTTGGAGTACCTTTGCTCAGAGAAGGGGCTCCAATCGGCGTGATCATCATCTTCAAGACGGAGGTCATGCCTTTTACAGACAAAGAGATTGAGCTAGTGACAACTTTTGCCGATCAGGCCGTCATCGCAATTGAGAACACCCGCTTGTTGCAGGAATTGCAGACTAAGAACAGTGAACTAACTGAGTCTTTGGAGCAACAGACGGCAACCAGCGAGATCCTTAGAGTAATTGCGAGTTCACCGACCGATGTCCAACCTGTGCTTGATGTGGTAGCCGAGAATGCCGCCCAACTATGCGCCGCGGACGATGCAGTGATTCGCCTCGTACAGGACGACGGGCTCCAACTGGTAGCTCATCATGGCCCTATCGTACCAGGAACACTCGCGGCGTGGCCGGTCAATCGCGGTTCAGTCGTTGGGCGTGCAGTCGTCGACCGGCACGTTATTCATATTCACGATATGTTTTCTGTGGTTGAAAGAGAATTTCCTGAAACCATAGCCACCACAGAACAACGGGGCATCCGAACGGTACTGGCAGCACCGCTCTTGCGAGAGGGCCAGGCGATCGGATCCATTTTTATTCGCCGTACTGTGGTCAACCCTTTCACGGAGAAGCAAATCTCTCTGCTGCAAACGTTCGCGGACCAGGCAGTGATTGCCATTGAGAATGTCCGCCTGTTCAATGAACTTGATGCCCGGAACCGCGACCTTACCGAAGCCCTGGAACAGCAGACCGCGACTGGCGAGATTCTGCAAGTTATTGCTAGCTCCCCTACCGACATTCAGCCGGTTTTGGAGGCGGTGGCAGAAAGCGCTGCGCGGCTCTGCGACGCATCCGATGCAGTAATCTCACTTGTCGACGGGAACATGATTATTCAACCAGCAGCGCAATATGGCTCAATACCGGTCCCCGCGTCCTACCCAATGATGCGTGGCACGCCGGTGGGCCGCGCTATACTCGAGAGACAAACGATTCACGTCGATGATCTCGCGGCTGAATTGGAGAACGAGTTTCCCGACAGTAAGTCCCTTCAACAGCGGACCGGCGCCCGCACCTTTCTTTGTACACCACTGCTGAGAGAGGGCACTCCGATTGGCACAATCAATATTCGACGGCAAGAGGTGCGTCCTTTTTCAGAAAAACACATCGCCCTGCTTAAGACATTTGCCGACCAGGCCGTTATCGCCATCGAGAATGTTCGGCTGTTCCAGGAGCTTGAAGCGAGGACCAGTGAGCTCACCCGATCGGTAAGCGAGCTAAAAGCGCTTGGAGAAGTCAGCCGCGCGGTCACCTCCACCCTAGATCTTGAAACAGTGCTCACGAGTATCACTTCTCATGCGGTTGAACTTAGCGGAACCGATGCAGGAGCCATCTACGAGTACGACGAGTCGCTGCAAGAGTTTCACCTGAGGGCCACTCACCGTATGGAAGAGGAACTTGTTGAGGCCGTTCGGGGATCTCCAATACGTCTGGGTGAGGGCGCCACGGGACGTGCAGCCACTACCCGCACACCTGTTCAGGTCACTGACCTCACGGATGAGGGGGAGGTTGGAATTACGCGAATCCGACCCATCTCGTCGCGGCTCGGCTATCGGTCCCTATTAACGGTTCCACTGCTACGTGAGGGATTAATTCTAGGCAGCTTGGTCGTCTGGCGGCGCGAGGCAGGGAGCTTTTCCACCGAGGTTGTCAATCTCCTTCAGACATTCGCAACTCAGTCAGCCTTGGCGATACAAAATGCAAGGTTGTTCCACGAGATTGAGGAGAAGGGTCAACAGCTCGAGGTCGCCGACCGTCACAAATCTGAGTTCCTGGCCAGTATGTCCCATGAGCTCCGCACACCTCTTAACGCCATCATCGGTATGTCCCAGGTTTTGCTCGATACGACATTGCAGGTGAATGAAGAAGAACGGACACAGTTCCTCACCGATATCTTTAATGGCGGACAACATCTATTGAAGCTCATCATTGAGATCCTTGATCTGTCCAAGATTGAGGCAGGCCGTATGGAATTCCAGATAGATACCGCCTCACTCCAGGGCATCTTGGAAGATATTCACAGCACCATGAAGCCACTTGCGGCAGAGAAGACGATTGGCCTGGAAGTTGAAGACGCGAGCGGGATTCCCCCCTTTCCTATGGATGCAGCACGAATCAAGCAAGTACTCTTGAATCTCGTTGCAAATGCCATCAAGTTCACGCCCCAGGCTGGACGGATCTGGGTGCGCGCAAAGGCCGAGGATGGGGAGGTACGTGTCGAGGTGGGAGATACCGGCCCCGGCATCTCAGAGGAAGACCAGGAAAGAATTTTCCTAGAGTTCCAGCAGGCCAACATGGGAGCCGACAAGCCCGAAGGAACGGGCCTGGGCCTTGCCCTGGCGCAAAAATTCGTAGAGACCCATGGTGGAAAAATTTGGGTGGAAAGCGAATTAGAAAAGGGAAGCAAGTTTTACTTCAACTCCCAACAGCCTGATTTCGGATTTTTGATTTTGGATTTTGAATTGCCGATTTTGGATTTAAAGGACTCGGAGGGAAAGTGACCGAAGAACTATCCAAGCAGCGGACAAAACGATTGGCTCTGGATATCATCTCTCTTGTTGAATCGCTGCCTACAAGCCCAACAACTAATGTGATCGGTCGACAGTTGATCCGTTCTGCCACTTCCATTGGTGCAAACTATAGGGCAGCATGCCGAGGAAAATCCAAGGCTGATCTTCTATTTAAGCTGTCCATTGTCGAAGAAGAGGCAGACGAAACTGTCTACTGGCTGGAATTGCTTATAGAATTGCACATAGTTTCTAAAGCTAGGGTAGCGGCCTTACTAAAAGAGACCGACGAAATCATTGCAATGATCGTCGCTTCGATAAAAACGCTACGAGAAAGAAATGAACAAGTCACAAATAATCGAAAATCTAAAATCAAATCTTTAAAATTGGGTTACCATAGTCGCATCAATAAGGACGCTTCCCGGACCGAATAATCCAAAATCTAAAATCCAAAATGGGGAGGAAAATTGTCTGATAAGAAAATTTTACTCGTCGAAGATAATCCGGTCAACCGCCGGTTAGCAGAGTTCTTGCTGCGTTCGCAGGGTTATCAGGTGCGCGCAGCCACCAACGCACAGGAAGCATTCGATAATATTAAGAATGAACGCCCTGATCTTATCCTGATGGACGTTCAGCTTCCGGGAATGGACGGCTTGGAGGCAACGAAAAAATTAAAGGAAGAGCAGACCACCCGTGATATCCCTGTGGTCGCTGTAACCTCTTACGCCATGAAGGGCGATCGGAAAAAAGCACTGGCCGCGGGCTGCTCCGGCTATATTACAAAGCCCATCGACAAGGACACATTCGTACAAGAAGTCGCGACAGTTTTGGGCGGCAGCAAAAATTGATACTGGACACAAGTGGAGCCAAGGTCCTGATCGTGGATGATGATGCGGCATCTCGTCGGCTGCTGGAAGTGCGCCTTCGCGCTCTGGAGTGCAAAGTTGAGATGGCTAGCGACGGTGAGGAGGGACTGGAAAAGGTCGAATCGTTCCAACCGGATGTAATCCTTCTCGACTACATGATGCCCAAGATGACCGGTCTCGAGGTGTTAAAACGTTTAAAGGAAAACGAAAAAAACAAGAGCGTACCGGTCATCCTCTTGACTAGCAGAGGATCACAGGAGGACAAGGTAATGGGGCTTGATGCCGGAGCGGACGACTATGTCGTGAAACCCTTTGAGCCCTTTGAGCTACTGGCGCGGGTTCGCTCCATGCTGCGTATTAAAAAGATGCATGATGCCCAGGAAGAATGGAATCGGACCTTGGGGGAAAAGGTCAAACGGCAAGTGGATGAGATCGAGCGAATGAACCGCCTCAAGCGTTACCTTTCCCCGCAGATAGCTGAAACCATACTGAAAGGTGAGAATGAGAGTCTTATTAAAAGTCATCGGCGCGAGATCACCGTGGTCTTTTTAGACTTGCGTGGTTTTACGGCTTTCACGGATAGCGCCGAGCCCGAAGAGATTACCGAGCTTCTCGATTCCTATCACATGGAAATGGGAAGGATAATCTTCAAGTACGAAGGGACCCTGGAACGTTTTTCCGGAGACGGGATAATGGTCTTCTTCAACGATCCAATACCTTGCGAAGACCATACTAAACGGGCAGTACAAATGGCGCTGGATATGCGAAATAAAGTCGACGAACTACGTGCCGCCTCATGGAGCAAAAAAGGCTACGACTTGAATCTTGGGATTGGGTTAGCCGCCGGGTACGCAACGTTGGGAAATATCGGATTCGAGGGTAGACGAGACTACGGCGCTGTAGGAAAGGTCACGAATCTGGCCTCTCGTCTCAGCGACGAGGCCAAAGGAGGTCAGGTCCTTACCGATCAGAAGACCCTCGGCAAGTTAGAAGATACCATTGAATCTGAGGCCTTGGGGGAGTTTCACCTAAAGGGCTTCCTCCGTCCTGTGGTTGCATACAATATTGTCCAGCTCAAAAAGTAAGAACAGCAAGCAGCGGGCGGATAGGAGCCAGAACGGAGCGAATTAACCGCAGATTTTCGCCGATTATCGCTGATTCGGATTCGGAAATTTCACCGCAGAGACGCAGAGTACGCTGAGGTGAGAAATTTTTGGGTCTATCGCGCATAAGATGACTCGCGCAAAGACGCAAAGTATGCCAAGGGATTTGCGTTAAGCGCAAAGCGTGACCAGTACTGAGTTGCGAGTGCTGAGGACTGAGCATTAGAGCAAAGAGCAGAGAGCAAAGAGCAGAGAGCAGAGGGCAGAGGGCAAAGGGCTAAGATTGGACTACAGACTACTGACCATAAGACTACGGAATTTAAAAAGACAATGGGCGACATACGGTTGGACGAAGCAGCTAGCCGCACTAAGTCCGGAGCTGACAGTTCTTAACGCCATGCGCTCTGCGCTTTGCTGTTTTTGGTCTGCGTGGGTCTGCGGTTAAATCTCTTTATAAAATTATCCTTCGCGACCTTGGCGACTTTGCGAGAGAATCTTTAATTAAAGTCACAATAGCCATGCCAAGCAAAGTGTTAATTGTAGATGACGACCCGGCTTCCCGCCGCCTTTTGCAGGTGCGGTTGCGTGGCTTGGGATGCGAAACAGTCCAGGCCGCCGACGGCCAACAAGGCTTAGCCGCCGTCCAACAAGAGGTACCTTCTCTCGTGCTTCTGGACCTTGAGATGCCAGGGATGAATGGTATGGATTTGCTACGCAGGCTACGTCAGGATGGTGTGGATATCCCGATTGTAGTTGTCACTGCTCATGGCTCCATTGAGGCAGCAGTTGAAGCGATGAAAGAGGGAGCTTACGACTTTGTTCCCAAACCCATCGATCCCAAACACCTCGAGATCGTGGTGCGCAAAGCCTTGGAACGGGAGAATCTGAAAAGAGACGTAGAGATCCTGACCGAAGAAACGGATAAGCGTTACCGGCTCATCGTTGGCAAGAGTGCGAAAATGAATGAGGCTGTGAACACGGCGAAGAAGGCAGCCTCGAGCAAGGCTACAGTTCTCCTGCTGGGTGAGAGCGGGACGGGAAAGGAAATTTTTGCCCGGTCTATCCACAACTGGAGCGATAGAAAAGGTAAGCCCTTTGTGGCGATTAACTGCGTGGGTCTGTCCAGGGAACTTCTGGAGAGCGAGCTGTTTGGTCACGAAAAGGGAGCCTTTACCGGAGCCCTTCAGCTGAAGATGGGAAAGATCGAACTTGCCAACAGCGGGACTGTTTTCTTGGACGAAGTGGGTGATATCTCCCAGGAGCTGCAAACGAAATTACTTCGCTTCCTGCAAGAGCGTGAGTTCGAACGCGTGGGAGGGACCAAACCCATCTCCGTCGACGTGAGAATTATTGCTGCAACCAATCGCGACTTGGAGCACCTGGTGAAGGTGGAACGCTTTAGGGAAGACCTTTACCATCGCTTGAATGTAATCTCCATCACGCTTCCCCATCTCCGGGAGAGAAAAGAAGACATTCCCGCCCTAACGCAGTATTTCCTCGAGCATTTTTCCAAAGAGACGAAAAAACCTTTCGGCGGTGTGACTGACGAAGCTCAGGAAAAACTATCGGCCTACAACTGGCCCGGAAACGTGCGTGAGCTTGCGAACGTTATCGAGCGAGCGGTGGTGCTGGGCCTGGGTCCAAAGGTAACCCCGGAAAATCTCCCCGTAAGAGTTCTCTCCCTTGAGTCCTCTTCAAACTCCAATCCCGAAAATCTATCCTATAGCGCAGCCATCGATGCCTATAAGCGAGACATGATCTCAAAGGCCCTCGCCCAATCCAAGGGAAACCGAACCGCTACCGCCAAGAAACTGGGCTTGCACGAAAAGTCCCTCCTCCGCCTCATCAAGACCCTCCGCATCTCCTAACGATCTTTATTTGAAATGGGTAGAGTAGAGGACAGGCTTAGCTTGCTTTAGGCCGCACCTTGGCTGTATCCGCCGTTTCCAGCTTCGTGCCCGTTTAGGCACTTCCGTAACAAGCGTTCCTGTCCCCCCTCATCAAACCGTACTTGCAGTTTTCCCGCATACGGCTTTCCGATCATCTTCATCTCAAGGCATGCGAGGCCGCCTATTGAGCTCCCTCTTGGCCTTGAGATACAGTCTCCGCTAGAGGTCTCGAATCTTGTTAGGTGTTTGTAGCCTCACGGCAATCACCTCTCCTTCCCTCTTTAAGAGACACAATGAAAGTAGGGCGCCTTCCCTCAGCCGGCATTACCCAGCCTCCTCGGTAATACTCGCCCCTCCGACTTCTCGCCCGCCTGACCCTGACTTCGGTTTCCCTTATACCGAGCCATTGCGGCTATCACCCGCGACAAACGAGATCTCCCGCGTTACCCATCACAACTTCCCCCACATGCCGTCCCGACGACCCCGGAGAGCCCATCTGCTTCTGTCTCGGTTATTTCCACAGATGGCACCGGCCTTCCCCATCTGACCACAGGGTCGGCACTCTCAATCAGCAAGTTACGAGGCTCTATGGGTTCCCTAGTAGTACGGCCTGCGAGTTTGCGATCCTCTCCTTTTGGAAAGTTTTCTCGATCCACTTAGCCCTGAGAGTCACCCCTCAAAACCGGATCTTCGCTAGCGGGGTGAACCGTTAATTCCCCGCACCGGACTTTAACCGGCAAGTTGCACTGCTTCCGCGGCATACGGTCAGGTCTAGTAAAGTAGCATTACATTTGTTAGATATCGGTCATGGCACGACCCTTACGCATAGAATTCCCAGGTGCCCTATATCATGTAACTGCCCGAGGTGACCGTAAGGAGCCAATATATGATGACGACTACGACCGTCAGGTTTTCCTAGACCTTCTAGGGAAGGTGATTGTTGAGTGGAACTGGGTTTGCCACGCCTACTGCATGATGGGCAACCACTACCATTTATTAGTGGAGACACCCGACGGAAATCTAGCGAAAGGGATGCGACAGCTAAACGGAGTGTACACACAGTCGTCGAATTGGCGACACCAACGAGTAGGGCATCTCTTTCAGGGTCGGTACAAAGCTATCCTGGTGGATCGGGATGAGTACATGTTGGAGTTAAGCCGATATGTTGTGCTGAACCCAGTGCGTGCGAAATTAGTAAAGAGAGTCGAAGACTGGCCATGGAGCAGCTACAGGTCAATGGTGGTCGATTTCACTGAAGGGCCCCACCCGATTTCAACGAAAGGGACCATTGAAATCAGCGGAGCGAAGCGACGAAGCGATCTTTAACTGTTTACCTTAACCCTCCCTCTTTTTTCAACCCTGTTTTTTCCTCTTTGATCTTTTCCCGATAAGATTGTTCTCCATTCAAAGTGATTTTCTGACAGGGGTGGATCAAACGATCCACGATGGCCTCAGCAATCACCGGATCCTCAAAGAGTTTCAACCATCCCTGCGGTTCCACCTGGGAGGTGACAATGACGGGACCATTTTGATAGCGCTCTTCGAGGATGTCCACCACAGAGGTGGCTTCTTCGTGGGTGTAGTTTCTAAGTCCCAGATCATCGAGGATGAGGACTTTGGTTTTGGTCAAGCTTTTGACGTAGTGGAGGTAGCGGCCTGCAGCCTTGGCGGCCAGGATCTCTTCGAAGAGGAAGTTCATGGGAAGGAACAGGGTGAGATGGCCTTCATGGCACAGCCTTTTGCCCAGGGCGATGGCCAGATGGGTTTTGCCCAGCCCTGTCTTGCCGATGATCAAAAGATTTTCCTGGTTGTGGAAGAAGCTGAGGTGAGCGAGTTCGGAGACTTTGGCTTTAGGCACATCCTTGTGGAAGCTGTAGTCCCAGTCTTCCAGGTCGGCGCGGAAACGAAAGCGCGCTTTGGTCACGAGTGCCTTGGCGGTTCTGTCTTTGCGCGATAACAGCTCCTCTTCGAGAAGGAGTCTTAAGAACTCCAGGGGATGGAGCTGCTGAGACAAAGCGATTTGGGCTTGTCGCTCGCAGGCCTCATGGATGCCAAACAGGCGCATTTGGTGAGAAAGGTTTTTCACTTGATCAAGCATCATAGCGGTGAGACCTCCTGGTCGAAAGACTCCTTTGGGGGGTACCCAGAGTATAGGCCCAAGCGAGATCGTCGTTTATAGGGCAAATACGGTGGTCGTTTTTCTCTGCTCCTAGCTCGGTGGCGTGAAAAATGGTGTTGGAACTGGATTTGAAGCCTGTGCTCATAGGAGTTCCTCCTCGACTGGCGACGGTTCGGGATCTGAGCCCGAGTTGGCAGTGTGTTGGTGCAAATGGAGTGTATCGGATTGACGCTTGGGAGCCGCAAGCGTGGGTCTTTGGCCGTGGGTAACAAAGTAAAGTGCGCAGTCTTTGATATAGGCGAGTCTTTTCTTATTGAAGACAATCGCCCGCTGGCAAGCATGGTCCAATGCCTCAAGGGTGATGGGATAACGTTTAGCCAGCCGTAAAATCCCTTGGACCCGTCTCAAGTGGCGTAGCGGATGGTGACCTGAGAGCAGCTCGCCGACTAACTTCTCGACATGGGGGCCAAGCTTTTTTGCCTGTTCTTTTGCATGATGGACTTCAAAGCGTGCCACGCTGAGCTTAGCTTCGGGATAATGGAAATCATAGGTGGAGAACTTCCCGATCCCCAGAAGTCTTGTGTGAGCGGTAAGGGGCTGGCTGTCCTCACTAAACACTTCCACCACCTTCTCGCTGAGCCTGACCCGGACCCTTTGACCGACATAGACAAAGGGAACGGAGTAGAAGTTTTTCTCCACCTGGATATGGCAGTCGGGATGAACTTTAGCGTGGCGCCACTCGCTCATCTCGAAGGCACACGAGGCCAGGGCTTTTAAGTACTTTTTCTCTTCCTCAAAGCGCTGGTTGCGGCTCACCCCGTAGTCTTTCATCACCTCACAATTTAGCCGATGAAGATAGTCCCTGAGGGCTTCATTGAGCTCTTCGAGACTATAGAAGACACGGTTACGCACTTCCTGGAAAAACCCTCTCTGAAGCACTCCGATGTGGGTTTCCCCCGAGCCTTTGTCGCGGGCCTTGTAAGGCCTGGCCGGTAGTACCGCAAAGCCCATGTGAGTGGCAAAGTCACAGTAGGTGGGATTCACATCGGGGTCATACAGATGGGCTCGGTGAACACCGCTTTTGAGATTATCCACCACGACATACGGCGTAACCCCGCCGAAATAGGCGAACATCCGCTCCTGAACACCGATAAAGGTGGCAAGCTTTTGGTCTAAGACAAATTCCCCGAAGGTATACGAGCTGAAGGGCAAGACGCCTAAGAAAAACTGCGTTAGTATCTTCTTTCCCGTTCCACGCTCGGTGATAAAAAGACCGTCTGTGAAGTCGATCTGGGTCTTTTCCGCCACCTTGTGATGAAGCCGGATGGTGACTTGTTGGGGTGAGGCTTGATGGCCAACCTTTTCCCGAAACTGACGCCAAAACTTCACATACGCTATCTCCGGAGCCACCTCCCGCTGGATCTGCTTGACCGTGGTCCCTTTGCCATAGACTTCCTGGCGGACATAGTCCCAGTCAACCGTGTCAACCCAACCGCCACTCTCACTGGGCGGCTGTGCGGTGGGCGCCAAGTACTTACGCACGGTCCTGCGCGAAAGCCGTAGTATCCTGGCAATGCTGCGAATTGAGTAGCCCTGCTCGGACAGGGTCTTGATTTGAGTTTGCATACGAACGCTAGTCCTTTCTTTGGCCATGAACTGGATCCTCCTCCAGTCGGCCAAGATACCATCGTTCGTCGCTTCGCTCAGAAAACGAAGGGGACCACCTGAAATAGGGTGGGTCCCTTCGTTGAAATTGGGTGGGTCCGTAAAGTGAAATCGGTCACAATGGTGGGTAAAGCAAAATTTCCCGTTTGGCTAGCAACAGACGCCTTACTTGCTCAGTTTGGCAACAGAAAAGCATCGGCTCAAAGAGATTTTCGACGGTTTGTAAGTGAGGGGATTGGAAGGGAAAGTATTTGGAAGAATCTCAACCGTCAGATCTATCTGGGGAACGAGAAGTTCGTTGAACGAATGCAGGGTACGTTGGAAGAGAAAATGTCAGACGTTAACATACCGCAGGTGCAGCAACGTCCTCCGGCACCTCCACTTGATGTGATACTCGCAAAATACCGACGAAGAGATCGAGGCATTATTGCTGCTTATCGGACGAAGGAGTACAGCTACAAGCAGATTGCAGAGTACATTGGGGTCCATTTCACCACTGTTGGGCGAGTTGTGCGGAGATCACAAAGAAATAGAACACGTGGACGCTAGTGCCAGTGAAGCATGGTATAATGATAGACCTGACCCCACATTTATGTTTATATATGGGAGTAGCAACTAAGATTCTTGAGGAGAGCGCCCCTAACCGTCCGAGAGCAGCACTAAGGCATCTCGAATGACTTTGCCTGTGGATGTTCGTGGCAGGGACTCGCGAATTTTGACCTCTTGAGGCACCTTGAAGGCCGCCAGATTCGAACGCAGGAAGGCGAGAATCTCTTTTGGGTTTGGAGTCTGTCCCTGGCGCGGGACCACTGCAGCTCCAATGACGTTTCCCCTCTTGGGCTCAGGGATCGGAAAAACCACCGCCTCCTGCACCGCTGGGAATTCGTACAAAATGTTTTCAACATCCGCCGGGTAGACGTTCATCCCCCCGGTAATGATCATGTCGTCCTTTCTTCCCAGGTGATAATAATATCCGTCACCCTCTCGCCTTGCGATATCACCAGTGTAGAGCCAGCCATCGCGTATCCTCTCGGCGGTGGCGTCTGCTTTACGAAAGTAACCTTTCATCACATGAGGACCTCGAGTAACAATTTCTCCCTCCTCCCCTTCACCCACTTCATCGCCTTTGTCGTTGATGACCTTCACTTCGATTCCGGGAACCGGTTTACCGATACTGCCTAGCTTTTGATCCGCGTCTAGAGTTTCAGTGCCGGTTATGAGAGGCGAAGTCTCTGTGAGCCCGTACCCCTGCATCGCCTTGATATGTGGCTGTGCGCCCTTGAAGGCGCGCATGAGCGGTAACGGGACCGACATACCCATCATGCCAACGATCTCAACACTGCTGGTGTCATAGGATTTTAGATTTGGGACACCTAGAAGGAGCTGGAAGATAATAGGGATGCCATGGAAGAAGGTGACCCGGTGCTTTTGAATTCCTTCCAGTAGGGTCACTGGATTCATCTGGTCAAAGATAACCATGGTACTACCCTTGTCGATGATCTCGTTACAGTAGATGGGACCCGAGATATGTGACATGGGGAGGATGCAGCCCAACACGGTTTTTTCGTCGGTCTTCCAAACCTGGCCCATACAATAGGGGAATTGGGTCAAGTTAACGTAACTCAGCAGTACCCCTTTGGGCTCTCCTGTAGTCCCGGAGGTATATAGAATCACCGCGTCTTGGTCGGGAGTAATCTTCGGTTGGACAAACTTTTTTCGTGGCGCCGATAGTCTTTTCTCAAAGGCTTGCTCGCCTTCACCTTCAACCGACCATAGTGGAACTTTTTTTATCTTCGCCAGAATGGGAGAGATTTCAGGCATGAGTCGCTGGTGAGTGATACAGAGATTCAGGTCGGCATCCCGCAGAACTCCGGAAAGCTCTTTTCCCTTTAGCCGTGCATCCAGGACTACGGAGACTGCACCGATCCTTTGGATTGCGTAGTAGCAGAGGGCAAAGGCAATAGAGTTGAGCAGGAACAAACCGACACGGTCCCCTGGCTTGATCCCTTCAGCCTGCAAATGACCCGCTATCCAACCGGCCTTCTCATTCACCTGTGAGAAGGTCAATTCGGCTTCCTTGGCGATCAATGCGGTCTTATCCGGGTATCGCTTGGCAGTCTGCTCCAGAACTTCCCCAACAATGAATCCAGTTTGATTAGAATCAATCGCCATGGTGGAACCCTCCCTCAATTAACTTTGTTTCTCAGTTGACGGAACCCCACCAAGCACTATGGGTGGTGGAATTGCGCTTTGTTTCTCCGGTGGCATCCCGTCCTTCAAAAACTGGCAGTGGATCGCTCCCTCCAGCAGATCGGTCAGAAGAAATGCATCTCTTAAATCTTTTCCCCGAGCAACCGTTCCATGGCCCTTCAGGATAACGATGGGGCGATTCTGTATTTCCTCCACGACTTTGGCCGGGTCCTTCACTGTGGGGGTATTTTGAGGCACAACAGGTATTTCCTTAAGGAGGTATCTCTCCTCCCAACTTAGGGAATGAAGCTATTATTGGCAAGAGAAAATACAACAATGGTGGGTGGATGAACATGGATAACGGCCATGGCATCCGTTTCTTTGTATACTGCCAGGTGAAGGGGAGATTCGCTGGAAGGCGTCTGGGTCTTTTTCACGGGTGCACCTTCCCCATTGATCTCCATCAGATCCTTCGGGGTCAGAAACCCCAGGGGGGAATTTCTCCCTGTTATCAGAAACCGGTTCTTTCCAATACGGCGGCTGATATTTCCGCCCCAACCGGTGATGAGCTTGCGCTCATAGAGGCATCTTCCCCAATAAATGATGTCACGCTCTATAGTATTCATAAAAACAATCGTCCTACCTCAAATTTCTCTTAATTCCTATGCATCCAATGTTCAACAGAACAACCACAACAAAGTTTTTCTTGCCAAGTCAGGCTGACTTAAAATCCGAAATCCGAATATCGAAATACGAAACAATTCCAAAAATTCAATTCCCAAAATCCAAAACATATCAATGAGAATGTCTCCCGCGTTTTTAAATGTTTTGAAATTATTATTTCGAATTTTCCCCCTTTGTTTCGAGTTTCGCAATTCGTGCTTCGAGTTTGTATATCATTTATACTTGGCGTTCTTTGCGTCTTTGCGCGAGGCATCTTTTATCCGATCAAATACTTATAGTTAGGCCTTTAAAAGGGACCAGGGTATCCTTTCTTTCTCAATGGGATGGGGAGAAACTTCTTCTGGGCAAACCTGCTGCCCCACGAAAGTGGTGACTGTGTCGTCCAATGATTGCGGTGGTGTTTCTCCAGATCTGAGCAACTTTATGGGTACTTCGTGAATCTGTGCTAGACGTGCGACCAGCAAAGATCCACAGATTCCCACCGGTCCATTCTCATCCAGCTTCTGATAAAAGAGGTAAAC
>CBDCDW010000003.1:0-598559 GCA_965215595.1 uncultured Binatia bacterium (SeqCode)
TTGGTATGAGTAGTTCCCATCTTCTCGCCCAGGAACTGCCTTCCGCCTGGCAGGAAAACATCGGGCTTAATAGCGCGCCGGTATCCTGGTCCATGAGCGCTGATCACGTTCGGTAAATCTGTCCCTACAAAAGGGTCGATCAGGCGGTTCAGCGAGGGGGATGACGCATCTGCATGTACTGCCCCAATTGTGAGGCCGTTCAGCGTCTCGGCAGGTGATAACAGCCGCCGGTTACGCGTGTCCATCGCAAGCGCCTTGACCACAGCTCGTTCCCGTTCTTCGGCCGTTAGGGTGCTCAGATCAGACCTTGGAAGGTCCAACTCAATATCCTGGAGATGATTGCCTGCACTGACTATGAACAGGATGTTGTACTTCCATGAAAGCCAGTCCAGGAGTCGCGCCCAGGAACTCATCTCACGGATAAGAGGACGCGTTTGGTCGCATATGGACAGATTGATAACGCGAACGCTGAGCGCTGCTGGTGGCTCACCGTTTTCGGTCTCGTATAATCTCCGCACCGACCGATGGATCAGGTCTATCGGCAGCACATTCGTGGGTATGGCTTCCTCGACGAATCGCCCGGTAGAGTCGCGTCGGGGTTGCATGACCGGTCTCGTGTACAGCGGTTTTCCTGTCGCATCGCCGTGTTCATTGAGGTCTCCATGACAGATAAGTGATGTCATGGCGGTGCCATGCACACGCTCGTGTGCCTGGTAGGCGTTCTCGTAACCATCCGGATCGTCGATGATCAACCGTCCGTCGAGCAGTTGGTGTCCCGTCAGAGGCATGCCGTCGAACAAGGCCACGACGGGGTCTCCCTGGGGCGGCTCCGGCTTCGGCTCATCCTGGAGAGTATCCGTCTCCTCAGAATCTTCCGATATAGGAATCACGCACTGCCCGATCGGACGCAGGTGCATTATGTCTTCGCACTGAAGCAACCTGATCTCCTGGAAGGCATGGGGTTGGTCGATGATATCCTGGACTTGGGTTCGGTGTAGTCGTCCCAGAACGGCATGGTAAGCAATGTCAGGAATGACACATTGCTGGATCACTTCCCCGTCCAAGGACGTGATGATGTCGCGAATATTGGATTCAGCCTGTTCCTGGCGTCTATCATCCGCCCTGAACCATAACTCGATTTCGAACGGAACGTTTTCTTGTCCGTACTGTATGCGATTCTGCCAATCTTCCATGAGGCCGGTCTCCCGAATCCGATCCTCTGCGTCCCAAGGCCGTATGGTATGGAGGCATTCGAATGCATGTTTCCATGGAGCCAAGCCCCTGGCAAACTTCGTGTTACGATTCTTCCGCCACTCTTGAAATAAGTTATACAATTCCCGTAACGCCCGCTGGTCAGTCATGACAAGGAAGAGTTGGCCTTTCAGTTGCTTGTCCGGACTCTTCTTATCCTCGAATCCGTAGTCGGGAGAAATGTCGTCGAGTTTGTATTCAGCTAACCACTCCAACCCCGACACCTTTTCCACCGCTCGGATGAAGTTCTGTATTGAGCCAATGGTTTCAATCACAAGGACCTGTTCAGGTTGAAGGCCGAGAGGATTATCCTGAAGGGCAAGGCGTTTTCCTTCCATGGTCTCTTGAAGGCGTTGGAACTGCGGTTCCAGCCGTTCTGCCTGTCGTGATGCGTCCGGAATACTAACTTTCCCGCCGCCTCCACCACGTTTAGCGCGTTCAGTGTGGACCGGTTCAGAAAAGACAAGAAGGGGAAGGTCGGTCTCGGCCATGATTACCTGCTTGCCTCTCTACTACTGGACTCCTTGAGTGTGAACCGCTTCTTCCAATGGTACAGGCGCTGTTCAACCATATGCTTAATGTTCCCACCCGGCTGTTCCAATACGATTTTTCGGAGGATGTCAGTCCCGAAGTCCTCAACTTCCGCGAAGCTCAAGCCCCGCAGTCGCTGTCCGAGACTACGCGGGGATATCCCGAGCGGATGTCTGGTCCGCTTCTCGAACCGCTTGAACCACTCCTCAATCTGACTTTGAGTGGGCTGCGGAAGCTCCAATCGAATCTGGAAGCGGCGCCATACGGCACGGTCGAGAAGTTCAGGATGGTTGCTGGCCGTCACGACCACTACGTAACTGGGAAGGGCATCGATCTGGAGCAGTAGCGAACTCACGACTCGCTTGATCTCTCCGGTTTCGTGCAGGTCTCCACGTTCCTTTCCCACCGAGTCGAACTCGTCGAAGAACAGCACACAGTGGCGCGATCTGGCGTGCTCGAAGACTTGGCTTATCCTTTGCGCAGTCTCGCCCAGGTAGCTGCCGATGACTGCTTCATAGCGGACTACCATGAATGGAACGCTCAAGGCGTCGGCAAGTGCCTCCGCCAGAGTGGTCTTACCATTCCCTGGAGGCCCGGCAAGCAATATGCGGTTACGCGGTTCAAGGTTGTACGACCGAAGCAGATCGGCGCGGTGCTGTTCGGTCACCAGTTCGCGAATGGTTTCCTCAGCATCGGCGGGTAGTACAAGATCCTGCAGGCGGCGCACCGGGACAACATCCGCCACAAGAGGACCCGCCACCGAATGGGACGACCGTGACGCTGGCTGCGCATAGCGACCATTCTCGATTTGAAGCTGCGCAAGCATCCGATCGGCTAGAATGGTGTGGTTCTTCGCACGCTCTTCGGCAGCCAATGCCTCGACGGTCTTCCGGACTTGGCTCTCGTCGCCTTGTCTACTGGCCTTTATCAGGCTCAGGATCAAGTCTGATCGTGCCATGGTTATCTCCTGTTACTCTCGGCAGGACGGTTAGACGGTTCGGCTGCCATAATCTTCTGTAGCAACCCCTCGGTTTCCTTCTCCACTGCCAGAACATCCGCGCGGATCTCTTCCAAAGTCCGCAGCGGCTGCGGCTTGTAGAAGTAGCGGGTGAAGCTGATCTCGTAGCCGGTCTTGACGCTCGCCGGGTCGTACCAGGCGTCAGGCGCGTAGGGCAGCACCTCGCGGCGAAGGAATGCCTCAATTCCGCCCTCCTCCAACAGCGGCACGCCAGAGGGCTTGTCGGCAGGGTAGGGTGCGAGGTTGACAATGCCCGACATCAGGGTGCCTCGTTTCCCTCGTTGAGGATGGAAAGATACTGGTCATAGACGAACAGCCGGTTACGGCGCTTGCCGGTAATCTCCCTCGCGATCTCGTGAGTGACGAGCAGTTCCATTGTCGAGGCGGCTGCTTGAAAGGACAGCTTGGTATCGCGGCGCGCCGCCGGCAGCGACAGAATCGGCCGCGACTTGAGCGCGTCGTGTACGCGCAGCGCCGACCCGGCCTTCCGACCTCCGGCCGCTTGGAGTCGGTTCCGGTCATCCTGAAACATTCGGGACAGACGTTGGGCGGTCGAGACCGCACCCTCAGCCGTCCGTTTCACTCCTTCGAGGAAGAAGGCGAGCCATGCTTCCCAGTCGCCGGTGCGGCGAACCTGGTCAAGCATCTCGTAGTAGACATTGCGGTTTTGTTTGAAGTACAGGCTCAGATACAGGAGCGGCTGGCGCAGCACGCCGGCGTGGCACAACAGCAGCGTTATGAGCAGCCGCCCCACGCGCCCGTTGCCGTCGAGAAAGGGATGAATGGTCTCGAACTGCACGTGCGCAAGCCCCGCCCGTAGAAGCACGGGCAGTCCGTCCTTCTCGGCGTGGAGAAAACGCTCAAACGCGGTCATGCAGTCGGGCACCGCGGTTTGCGGCGGCGGGACAAAAGAGGCATTGCCTGGCCGGGTGCCGCCGATCCAGTTCTGGGAGCGGCGGAACTCGCCGGGCGTTTTGACACTGTCTGCCCCGCCCGATAACAGCACGCCGTGGATCTCGCGGACCAGGCGATTCGACAGTGGAAAATTCTCCCGCAAGCGGCGCAAACCGTGTTCGAGCGCCGCCACGTAGTTCGAGACTTCGCGTACGTCGTCAAGCGGAACCCCGGGCGCTTCCGCAAGTTCAAAGAGTAGAAGATCGGACAGCGACGACTGCGTGCCCTCGATCTGAGAAGAAAGCACCGCTTCCTTGCGCACATAGGCATACAGAAAAAGCGCCTCGTCCGGCAGAAGAGTCGAGACGCCGTCGAGGCGGCCCAAGGCAAGCACCGCCGATTCCAGCGCCTGTTGCAGCCGGCCGTCCAAAACCACGGCCGGTTTCGGCGGTAGCGGCGCCGGCACAAAGGCGCGAACTTGCTCAGCGCCGACGCCCGTCACTTCGTATTTGCCGCTTTCTCCGCGCCGCATGACAGACAGTCCTTATTCACGGTTTCTCAATAGCAAATTTTGCTATTTAACTTTCAAGGCTAAATTACAATAGTGAAGGGGCCGGTGCAAGCGCAGCGGGGACGATTACGAGGCGAATGACAGGGAAGGCACATCTTAAACCGTCGTGCGTTCAAGATCCCGCGCCGCCGCCGATAATCTCATCCAGCAGCCCCTCGGTCTCCTGCTCCACTGCCAGAATATCAGCCCGTATCTCCTCCAGGGACCGTAAGGGTTGGGGCTTGTAGAAGTAGCGGGTAAAGCTGATCTCGTATCCGGTCTTGACGCTCGCCGGGTCGTACCAGGAGTCAGGCGCGTAGGGCAGCACCTCGCGGCGAAGGAATGCTTCAATTCCGCCTTCCTCAATAGCGGTATCTGCTCGGTGTCCCGCAGATCGGTGTCCGGCTCGTACTCGACGACAGCCGGCTTGCCCTTGACGGTTGCCTCGAACAGGCCGGCCAGCGGGTTGGGTTCGATGCTGTGCTTGTGGATCTTCTTGATGACGGGCGGCGCGCTCTCGTCCCTCTCGGCGGTCTCCTTGAGCGCCTTGATCTCCTTCGGCACATAGACGCGGGCGGGGTCTATCCCCATGAGCCGGAGGGGCCGCTCGACCGTCACCTTCCAATACCCGAAGGCGGCGTTCGGGAAGATCTTCGACTGCTCGGTCTCCTCGAAGGCCAGGAACGCGTCGCAGATGCGGGAGATGTCCTCCTCGGACAGCTCGCAGTTCTTCTTGCCGAGGTTCTTCCGGAGCGGCTTGTACCACGGCGTGGCGTCGATGAGTTGGACCTTCCCGCGTCGATGCTCGGGTTTCCTGTTGCTGATGACCCAGATGTAGGTGGCGATGCCGGTGTTGTAGAACATGTTGAGCGGCAGCGCGACGAGGGCTTCGAGCCAGTCGTTTTCGATGATCCAGCGGCGAATGTTGCTCTCCCCCTGACCGGCGTCTCCGGTAAAGAGCGACGAGCCGTTGTGAACCTCGGCGACGCGGCTCCCCAGGGGGGCGCCGTGCTTCATCTTCGAGAGCATGTTTGCCAGGAACAACATCTGACCATCGCTGGAGCGGGTGATGAGCGAGTACTCGGCATCACCGCCGTGTTCGATCAGAAAGCGCGGATCCTTGATGTCCGCCTTGCCGCCAATGCGCTCCAGGTCGTTTTTCCAGCTCTTGCCGTAGGGCGGATTGGAGAGCATGAAGTCGAACTCGCGAGACGGAAAGGCGTCATTGGAGAGCGTCGAGTGTTCCGGACCCCCGATGATGTTGTCGGCGGCTTTCCCCTCGCCCTTCAGTAGCAGGTCGGCCTTGGCGATGGCGTAGGTCTCGGAGTTGATCTCCTGGCCGTAGAGATGGGTGGCGACCTGCTTGCCGCGCTGTCCGGCGATCCGTGTCAGCGTCTCTTCGGCCACCGTCAACATGCCGCCGGTGCCGCAGGCCCCGTCGTATACCAGATAGGTCCCGGAATCGATCCGGTCGGCAACGGGCAAGAAGACCAGCTTCGCCATGAGCGTCACAGCATCGCGCGGGGTCCAGTGCTCGCCGGCCTCCTCGTTGTTCTCCTCGTTGAAGCGGCGAACCAGTTCCTCGAAGATCGTGCCCATCGCGTGGTTATCCAGGCCGGGGTGCTTGATCGACCCGTCGCTATGAAGGACCGGTTGTGGACTCAGGTTCACGTCCGGCGAGAGTAACTTCTCGATCAGCGTGCCGAGGGCGTCGGCCTTGGACAGGCGGGGGATCTGGTTCCGAAACTCGAACTTCTCCAGGATGTCCTGGACGTTCGGCGAGAAGCCGTCGAGATACGCCTCGAAGTCGGCCTTGAGCCGCTGTTGGCTGGTGCGGGCCTTAAGGTCGCGTAGCGTGAACTTCGAGGTATTGTAGAACGCTTGGCCGGCGGCCTGACGCAGTGCCAGGTCCTGGTGGATGATCTTCGCCTGGTCGAGCGAGGTCTTCATCTCCAGCACGGCCGGCTTGCTTGGCTCCAGGAGCGAGTCGAGCCGACGCAGCACGGTCATGGGCAAGATCACATCTCGATACTTGCCGCGGACGTAGAGGTCGCGTAGCACGTCGTCTGCGATGCCCCAGATGAAGTTGGCGATCCAGCCGAGTTGAGATTGGTCCACGGGAATCCTGGAAAGGCTCTGCCGGGACGTCCTTTTTGGCCGCCCCGGCACGTATTATTTACGGTAACCGATCCACGGCCGCGATACAATGTATTGTATTGGGCCGCCACATCTTGCACTCTTCGGGTCTTCGCGTGCTCAATGAGATGAGCCAACCCCCCGGATGCAATATCTTCGCAATAAGCTTCCCTGAAGGCTGTGGTCGGGACAATGGCTGACTTGTTCAGCGCCTCGATACCGTAGCGGCGTCCCCTCCGGTCACTACCGCTTTTTTGGTGTAGTTCGATCAATCGAAATGAACGAAACACGTTGTCTACTGCACAAGACGTGCCCCAGTGTTGCGCTCGGCGACGTCGTAGGCTCAGAATGAGGCGCCGCCCGCCCCGATTTAACGGCCCTTTCAGGGCCGTTTTTCGATCCCTAAACGGCCCTGAAAATCCGGCCGGTTTCCGGCCCATTTCCAATTATTTCCGTCCGCCTACGCTCAATCGGTCAATCCCCCAGCGTGCTCTTCTACGTTTCATGATGCGATAGTAGGCGCCAGGGCACTCGATCCGCAGTGGACGTGACATGCGTGGGACTCACTACGGCCAAGTTATCGCTATTCGTCCACCGATTATCACCCGGTCCCACTTACTTGACAGTATCGAACCCGGCCATGTCCTTCGCCCGTGAGGGCTCGATCCGTTCGACTCCGTCGTCATCGACGGTGAAAAAAGACCTCTCCTCGTATATGCAGCCGGACGGGCAGTCGCCCCAAGCCCTACGGAAGATGACATGCCAGGTCCCACGCGACTTCGTTGCTTCGATATCGGAACCATCTCCCAGCAGCACATCGGGCTCCGCGTAGCTGACGCACTCCATCGCCTGGTAAGCCCTCCTCGCTGCGTCGATGTTCAGCGGTTCGTCGAAGTACATGGCGACCACACCGGTGGAGAAGAACGGCCGCACGGCCCACAGGCCTAGTTTTGCATTGAGGGCATCGAACTCCGCGCGTCCGGTGCGGAGCGGGACAGAACCGCGTTCATCGTCAAGGAGACCGGACACGGCTTCCAACAGCTTCGGCTCCAGACCGAGAAGAAGCGTCCCGGGCTTATGATCCTCCCGTGCGGAGATCTCCGCCATCGCCGGATACGCGTCTCGGATCCGCGCCAGAACCCGCCCGATCTCGTGGCCGAGCTCGCGTCGCCGACTTGCGTCCAACAACAAGTCATCGCTTTCTCTTCGCAGGATGCGATCGGCCAGAATGGCAGCTTCCGTGGCGGCCGACGGTTGCCAGGGGTCCGCGCGGGCGAAGATCCGGACTTCGGCCTCTCCCGATGCTTCCGGGGGCGATGCGCCGCAGCCTGCCAAGGCCAAGGCGCAGCACGCCTCAAACCCGAAGCAAATCCACTCGGTCGGCCCTTTCAGACGTGACAGATCCATCTCGAACGAAACACTCCTTAGCCGGCTGCCGACAATAAAGTATTTTAATTTATATGGCAACGGCATGTTCCCAGGACGCAAAGGCGAGTGGTCGGCGATTTCGATAATGCTGAGATGACACTAAATGACGAGCCGGATTCAAATTGAACTCACAGGCGTGAAGTATATTGAGCGGCTCGACCTGAAAATCGTCGAACAGAATCTGCCGATAGCTATCAACAATTAAATCGCCCCGCCTTGGTTCACGCGAAGGGAACGGAATGACCGGGCATATTTCGTCTCGCCGCTGCGCCTCGCGGATCAAGGACAAGCGTTCGGCCAGTCTTGAACAGCTTTGTACCGCTATATCGTCTCCAGATAATAACGTTCCGTAACGGCTATATAAAGCTTTTAATCATGTGGAGGTATCCGGAGTGCAGGATTACCCGTCTTCAGTTGTCCGGCAAAATAACCGACTGAAGCCTGACATTCGTTGCTACCTGTAGAGGTCAACTCAGGTATTCGAACAGAAAACAAAATGAAATTGGCATTGAAGTCAGGTATTATTTCTTGTATTTCGAACCTGCCACAAAATAGAAAGCCGCCCGGAAATTGGTTGGCCCCGCCGATGGAATCGGTATGTGTGTGGGGTCAGACCTTGACACTTGACATAATTCATCTCGCCTTCTCAAAAGTTATTGAGAGAGCACTAAAACAAAGGGGTTAAATCATTTGTTGACAGATAACATCTTCCGGATTTTCCGGCCGCCTCCGAAATCTTCTATCCACCTCACGCTTTAAGTGAATCCCAAGATCGGCGTCAGGCTTGCCTTCTTGCTATTTTGGGTTTCCTTCCCTTTCACATTCCGGCTTGTATCGTGCCAATTCTCTTTTGGAATGTCTTGTCCGTTTGGACG
The DNA here is from genome assembly GCA_965215595.1 of uncultured Binatia bacterium (SeqCode). Lineage (GTDB taxonomy): Bacteria > Desulfobacterota > Binatia > UBA9968 > CAXXLF01 > CBDCDW01. The sequence goes on from CBDCDW010000003.1 coordinate 8,684, forward strand.
CGGTCCACCAAAGCATAGGGTTTTCTCCTTTCAGGTTTGATGGCCGTTACAACCACCATCCTGCTGAAGCTTGACCCCTTTGTCTCAGTCGCTAGAGTTTTTGCTCTGTCCAATTCCCCAAGGCGTCCATTTGCTTGATACCTTCCATGAGCCACGTCACCGTCGCGACCTCCCTGAACCACAGCCGCATTCTCCCTGTACGGTCCAGTACAAGTCGCCGCATTGTGTCACAAGCAACCTCGCGGCCGATGACGAAAACCCAGCCTAGTCCGGCGAACGCGAGTTCTACGGTCGGATATCCCTTGTATTCGAACCGGTGAGGGGTACTCATGAACCCTCGCACCGGCTCACCCGACAACGACAGGATGTATATCCAGCACGGAAAGTCCATGGGCTCTCCAGGGTTGTCTGCCAAAATCATCTTCTGAATCTCTGCTCGCGCTTCGCCGAGGTCTACCGCCGCCAGCTCGGTCAGCGTTGACCTGTCCATCCTCCATAGCAACGACAGCAGGAACAGCCGCCACGCAGTGTAGTTGCAGCCCCGCGTCTCCAAAAGATGAAACGCGGGGCGTTCGGCAGTTGACGGGATCGCAATCGGGCCATCGTACGGAATTACTTTCCGCGTCGCGCTTGCTCTCCCTTTCCCGCGCAAGTCTTCGCACACCACCTTTTCCCATCTTCCAATGCGTTGTTCACAGGTGCGACACAGGAGGCGCTCTTTCCATCCGTCCTGCATCGGAATCGGTCGCCGGGTAGCCCCAAGGTCATACCAGAACATTCTCTCACCTTGGGCGCGCAGCTCCCGAATGAAGGACTTCGGGACGATGTGAGACTTGCACAGCTTCTTTATTTGACCGCACAGTGTGCACAGCGCATCCGGCGGTTGTTTTCGTTTACCCATTCAGCATTGGTCTCCCTTTTGGTTCCAGCGCCAGGGCGTGCGCCAGCGAGGTCGCAGGATCCGGCGTTGCAACCCCGAGGCCCGGCGTACATCCCCAGTTCATCGTATATCCCCCTATCGCCACGCCCCCATGCAACCCTCGTACCCCATGCCGGAAAATGTTGATTTTTCGGTCATAGTGCGAAACGCATCGCACCGCAAGCTGTCAGCTACCAGCCAGCGGCCATGCGCAAATCACGCACTACAACCATGGATTATCTCATCAATTGCCTACACATCGAACCGTCGTGGCCGGCACCACCTTTTTGCACAGATCATCGCGAATGTCATATGGCTGGTTTCTTCCATCGCTGGGGGGCAGTTTAAATGCCGCATAAGTTCAAAGCCGCACGACGGCACAAGTTTGATAAGGCGCAGTACCGGTTTACCAACTGGTCGGACTATAACGAGAGCTTGCGCCAAGGGGTGACCTGACGATTTGGGTCAATGAGAATGCTCAAGGTGTGTGGATTGCACCGCGCCGCATGTCACGAGGTGGACAGCGCAGATACTCAGATTTGGCGATCGAGTTATGCCTGAGCCTGAAACCGGTGTCGGGCACGCCTTTTTGCTGTTCTGGGTTTCCTTCCCTTTCGGACTCCAGCCTGTATTGTACCAATTCTCTTGTGGAATGTCCTGTCCGTTTGGACGCGGTCCACCAAAGAATGGATGCGGTCCTTTCCCGTCGATTGCATTTACCTGTCGAAGGGTAGAGTAGAGGACAGGCTTAGCTTGCTTTAGGCCGCACCTTGGCTGTATCCGCCGTTTCCAGCTTCGTGCCCGTTTAGGCACTTCCGTAACAAGCGTTCCTGTCCCCCCTCATCAAACCGTACTTGCAGTTTTCCCGCATACGGCTTTCCGATCATCTTCACCTCAAGGCATACGAGCGTGCCCATAGGGAGCATGGACTGGTATGGCGTATAGCCCCCACACTCCATAGAGCACAGACACCGGCCATCGCCGATATCCAAACCCCTTGATCTGTCGTCGCTTCTGCAGGTACTTGCGCATCCGCTGCTCTAAGAAGAATCGTTGCCGCTTAAAGACTCGGGTGGAGTTGTGTACGTGATAGTAGGTCACCCACCCTCGCACATAGCGGTTAACCCGCTCCATCACTTCTGGCTGTGGCATGCAGTGGCTGTTCCGACTGGTCAAACCTCTCACCTTATCCCGAAAATGCTGCTCTGACTTGCCTGAGGGCTCTACCAGGGTAATCACCTTCGCCCTGCGCACACTCCTCTTGCGACCAAAGGTAAATCCGAGAAAGTCAAAACTCTCTCCTCGTGCATCCACCACTCGGCTCTTCTCCTCATTGAGCTTTAATTCCATCCGTGCCAATATTTCCTCCACTTTCAACCGCGTCTCTTTCGCCCCTCCACGCATCAAGATCACAAAGTCGTCCGCATAGCGAACCAGCTTTGCCGCCAGACCCGTGCTACGACAGTATTGAAGAAACACTCGGTCAAAAAGGTGCAAGTAGATGTTGGCCAGCACAGGGGAAACCACTCCCCCTTGCGGTGTTCCGCATTGACTCCTCTTCGTACGCCGCCTCCCTTCTTGGTCCTCTTCTACCACCGGCGCTTTTAGCCACTGTTTGATCCATCTCAAAATGTGCCGATCACTGATCCGACCGGCGATCAACTTCATGAGCTTATCATGCGCTATAGTGTCAAAGTACTGCTGAAGATCTGCGTCGAGCACATGCGGATGTGCCGTGCTGAGCGCTTCCCGAATAGCTCCTACTGCTTGATGTGCACCTCTCTTGGGGCGAAACCCGTAGCTACTATCCTCAAAGTCCGCCTCAAATATCGGCTCAATTACAAGCTTGACTGCCATTTGAGCCACTCGGTCCCGAATGGTAGGAATCCCCAACGGCCTTCTCCTTCCGTCGCCCTTGGGTATGAACACCCGCCGCACTGGCTGCGCGCGGTAGGTCTTCTCCTTTAGCTCCTGCTGAAGCTTTGAGATAAACTCAGCCTCGCCCTCTCCACTCTCTATAAACTGGAAAGTCACCCCGTCGATCCCCGGGGCTCCACCATTGCTGCGTTCCAGTCGGTAGGCATGTTGCACTACGTCTCCTCGCCAAACCTTGTCATGCAGCGCGTAGAAGCGAAACTTGGGCTCCCTCTTGGCCTTGAGATACAGTCCCCGCTGGAGGTCTCGAATCTTGCTAGGTGTTCGTAGCCTCACGGCAATCACCTCTCCTTCCCTCTTTAAGGGACACAATGAAAGTAGGGCGCCTTCCCTCAGCCGGCATTACCCAGCTTCCTCGGTATTACTCGCCCCTCCGACTTCTCGCCCGCCTGGCTCAGATTTCGGTTACCCTTATACTGACCCATCGCGGCCATCACTCGCGACGAACGAGATCTCCCGCGTTACCCATCACAACTTCCCCCACATGCCGTCCCGACGACCCCGGAGAGCCCATCTGCTTCCGTCCCGGTTATTCCACAGATGGCACCGGCCTTCCCCTCTTGACCACAGGGTCGGCACTCTCAATCAGCAAGTTACGAGGCTCTATGGGTTCCCTTGTAGTACGGCCTGCAAGTTTGCGATCCTCTCCTTTTGGAAAGTTTTCTCGATCCACTTAGCCCTGAGAGTCACCCCTCAAAACCGGATCTTCGCTAGCGGGGTGAACCGTTAATTCCCCGCACCGGACTTTAACCGGCAAGTTGCACTGCTTCCGCGGCATACGGTCAAGTCTTTTTCGGGCTGTTGCCCAAATCGATATTTTTAATGCGTTAAGAGAGCCCTCTGGTTATAATGCTCTCAGTTATTCTCAATTATTATAGGGAGCAAAGCCATGATGGGTCATCAGCCACCCCCTCAGCCTGCACTATTCTACACAGGGATCAATCTGGAGAAACGAATACGAGCGGACCACGTGTTGCGCAAAGTAGCACGGATGGTGGATTTTGATTTTGTGTACCAAGAAGTCAAGGATCGATATGGATACAACGGCAACGTATCGGTTGCACCGCCAATGATATTAAAGCTGATGATGCTTTTGGTGCTGTACAACGTTCGTAGCGAGCGGGAGTTGATGGCAACGTTGCCGGAGCGGCTAGACTGGTTGTGGTTTTTGGGATTGGAGTTGGATTCGGAGATACCGCGACCATAGCGTGCTGAGCAAGGCGAGGAGGCGTTGGGGTGTAGAGTTGTTTCGCTCCTTTTTCGAACGAGTAGTGTGGCAGTGTGTGGAGAGCGGGTTAGTGGACGGGAGTAAGCTTTTTTGCGACTCCAGTTTGATTGAAGCGGATGCTTCACGCAACTCAGTTATAGACACCCAGGGGCTTAGACGTTACCTGAGCCCAGCATACAAGGAGTTGGAGGGGCGATTAGAGGAGCGGGAACAGGCAAGAGAGGACAACCATGAGGATCCACCCGAGAGCCCTCCCCGGCGCAACGTGGTCAACCGGCGCTACGTGTCGGCGACCGATCCTGATGCCTCGGTGGTACGCAAGGGCAAGGGGGACTCTAAGCTGCGTTATCAGACCCACCGTGGGATAGACGGGGCGTATGGGGTGATTACCGCGACGGTGGTTGGCCCTGGGGACGAGAACGAAGCACATCGTATGACAGAGCTAATCGGGGATCATCAGGCCCATACCCAACGAAGTGCCCAGGTGGTGGTAGCCGATAGCAAGTACGGGACAACAGCTAATTTCTTAGATTGCTACGACCGTGGGATATTGGCTCACATTCCGGTGTTGAAACAGACCCAGGATAAGCAGGAGCGTCGCAGCAAGATATTTCCTGAAAGTATGTTTGTTTATGACCCAGAAACCGACACTTATACATGTCCTGCCGGGCAACCGCTTAGGCGGCGTAAGCACTGGGTGGAGCGCAAGGCGTTTGAGTACGTGACGAGCCGCGGGGTGTGTCAGCAGTGTACCTTGCGGCTTCAATGCACTCGTTCTCAAAGTGCGGGGCGAACCATCAAACGCCATGAGCGCCAGGAGATATTGGATAGCGTGCGTAGCCGGGCACAGAGCCCATGGGCAAGAAGAGATATCAAGGTTCGTCAGCATTTCATGGAACGATCGTTTGCTCAAGGGAGACGATATGGACTGAAACGAGCGCGGTGGCGTGGTCGTTGGCGGGTGCAGATTCAGGATTACTTGATAGCGATTGTGCAGAACATCGAGCTGTTGATTGATCATGCACGGCCAAAACCCAGAGCCGTATTGGCTGCAGCAACGAGGGCGGCCATTCGCTTTGCGACCCACCATCCCATGGCCTTGCAGCAAGCCGTGGTAGCTTGAGCAAACAAACACGGCACGTAATAGCTCGGATGGATCTATTGCGCTATTTAACCGACGTTTGGGCAACAGCCCGAAAAGATTTGACCCCTTTGTCGAGTGCCTGGTGCTGGAAAACTACTGGAGGATTGGCCGGCGTTGCCCTAGGTGAATAGTTAGAGCGCAGGAGCCCTTTTAATAAGGTACCTGCGTGGATCTATCGGAATTCGGTTAACACGCACTTCGTAATGAAGGTGGGGGTTGGTGCTTTTACCCGTGCTGCCAATAGACGCGATCCGTTGAGCTTTCGTTACCTGCTGGCCTTTCTTGACGTGAGCCTTGGAGAGGTGAGAGTATTGCGTCGTTATTCCCTGGCCGTGGTCTAAGATTATGCTTCTCCCGTTGGCTCTGCCGTATCCCACGAACTTCACAACCGCATTCCCGGGTGCATGGATTGGAGTTCCTCTGTGGTTGGCAATGTCGATCCCATTATGATACACGCGTTGTCCCGTTACGGGATCTTTACGTCTTCCAAATCCCGAGCTGACCCATCCCTTGGTGGGCCAAATAGTCGGGATGGCTGCGATCAGGCCTTCCAGGTCCCCCTCAATGGAGGTCAAACTCGACTCCAGTGTTTCTACTAGCTTGCCATTGCTGAAGGCGGCTCTACGCCTACGGGGAAGAGAGGATGCGATCTTTTTCCTGAGACCTTTCCAATTCGCAAGGAGTTTCTGGCTGCTTGCTATTCTTTCCTGCATGCCGGAAAGTTTAATCCGTTGGTCCTGTAACTCAGACCTCAGGAGAACCACTTCCTCCACGGCTTCTACCCGCAACTTCTGATCGTTCCTGGTTTGAATTCTCAGCCAGCGGTAATTGTCCACCATCCAGCCGCTAAGGCCGAAGATAAGGACTCCTGCAATTAACAGGGTCTGAAGGAAGCGCTTCGAGAAAACCATGCGGCGCATCTTTGTCCCCCGCATGGGGAGTATGAGGATGGAATAATGCATGTCTCAGTGAGCGAGTGACTTTAGATAGAAGCCCTCTTCTCAGCCCTCTTTGTCAGAATGCCGGCTATCATCTCCTTTGAGCTGAATGACCTGGCCGTCTTTTCCCTTCATGTTGCAGTGGCCCTCGAAAATCACACCCTCTTCCAGAACAAGCACGGGAGAAATGATATCTCCGTAAACTCGGGCGGACTTGCGAAGCTCTACGCGCTCTCGGGCGGTGATATGCCCCGAAACCTGCCCCGCCAGAATAACGGTGCCAGCGCGAACATCCGCTTCCACTTCCCCGCCCTCCCCTACAACTAAAGTGCTTGAGGAGACGAGTTCCCCTTTGAATTTTCCGTTAACAATTAAAGTTCCTACGAAATTTAAGCGGCCATCAAACTGGCATCCTTCATCGATAACGGACATCGCTTCATGATCGGGATGTATTTTATTTTTCTTCCAGCGCCACATGAATTTTGAACCTCCACTAGGTAGAGTTGCACTATCTTACTTCGTTAGATTTCTTGTGCGTGAACAATGCCGGGCCAACATTCCGTCGCTCTGAGACAATTTCAGGGCCTCGCTGCATTTTGGTAACCTGGCCATTGAAGAAACCACCCTTGACGACGATAAGTGAATCGGTCTCTATGTTTCCGGAGACTTTCCCTAAAGCTGCGACCTCTACGTTGCCCGTGGCAACCATGTTTCCTTCGTAATGTCCCATGATGATGGCATCTGTGGTGTGGACATCAGCCTTAACAACACCTCTGTCTCCTAATAACCAGCTTCCCGTCTATATTAATCTCACCTGCTACCTCACATTCAATTGGCGGTTATATACTTTACGAAGTAACTACTACATCTTGTGGGCGAGCGTTTTTACTAGATGTGGGGGTTCAGATGAATTTGTGTTTCTCGGCAACTTTGCGGGCCTTCCTGATATTGGACGTGCCGGAGAAGACGATCACCCACATTAAGAAGCCATGCCAGTCTTCTTGATTTGTTCCGTGACAGGCCACTGTAGTTCAGGATACTTTATCTTGAGTCTGTCAAATCGCTCCATGACTGCCCTGACCGCCATCCAGTCCTCCCCCTCATTCTCGAACCCATCCGACATGCTGTTGTATAGTGCCTCTAAATCCTCGTGCATCGCGTGGAATCGCTTCCCAGGCCGCCTGCTTTGGATAAGGTTCCAGTTGAATGCTACGAACCCACAGGTGAATATGAAGGTCAACGCAGCATACTCCGGCGGACCCAGCCGGAGACCGAAAAGTCCTGCCTCTGTGATCCATCCCCACAGCACCCACACGTCTCCCGCCGCCATTACAATGCCCCCACACAATTTGAGAATGCTAAATAATTGCATTTATGGATCGTACCAATCGTGATCCCCCTAAAACAACCATACATCTTGTGTTTCGCCTGCTTCATACTCACTCCCTCTCGCCCACTACATATTGTGTCTGGCTTTATCAAGTGTATAACGGCCATTCAATTTGTATAGAATGGAGTGAACCCCATTGGTTGGACAGTCACTGGGCTGAAATTAGAATGCCCTCCGGGGTGGTTGAATTAATTATGCTGTTCCCTTCCTGTTTGCAAGAGTCCACATTGTGAGTTCTGTGATCTATGCCCTTCCCTATGCCTCTTGTCTTGGTGGCCGGTCAAAACGGCTTTCACAATTGCCCTAGAAACGACGATCTCACACCGGGTAGATATCTCAGTACCCCCCCCTTCAGGCCTCACACACCACCTCGGCTTTCATCTGCCAGGCCTGCTCAAACTCATTCGGTGGACAGTACCCCAAAGCCGAGTGCAACCGCTTCTGGTTATAGACTTCCTCCAGAAAATAAGGAACCCTTTGCTTCACATCCTGCGCCGTCCTGTACTCCCACAGGTAGACTTCTTCATGCTTGAGCGTCTTCATGAAGCTCTCCGCTGTCGCATTGTCATAGGGATTGCCCTTGCGGGCCATGCTGATTAAGATCCCCGCTGCCCGCAACTCCTCCACATAAGCATGGGCGGCGTACTGCACTCCGCGATCTGAATGATGGATACAACCCCAGGGCGGCCTTCTCTCCACTAAAGCCATCCGCAGAGCCATTAAAGTCATCTCGGTATCGATCGATTTAGAAAGCGCCCACCCAATAACCTTACGTGAGAACAGATCCAAGATCACCGCCAAGTACAAAAACCCCGTGAGGATCCGGATGTAGGTGATATCGGCCACCCATGCCTGGTTAGGTCTTGTGGCCCTTAGTCCCTTAAGGAGGTTCGGATAGACCCGGTAGGGATGATCACTGTCAGTGGTCTTCACCCAGTGCCGCTTGACCTGGCATTGCAATGATTCCTCCCGCATGATTCTCGACACCCGCTTGTGATTAACCTTAAAGCCCTCGCGCCTCAGATGATGGGTGACTCGCCGGTAGCCGTAACGCGGATACTCCTCCACTACCTGCCGCTTGAAATTCGCTGTAAACCTTCTTCTCTCTGCCATGATGAGATCCTTTCCCCTTCCCGTCAGGCATTCTAACCTGCTCCCTCAAACTGTCCAACTGCAGGGGGGTCAGTCCAGTTCGAGCTCTCAGGTTCTGCCCGTCACGGCATTCTGGCCCAGCCATATGCACCTTGTCTGAGCGGAAAACTCCTGAGCTGTACGTCCACCGGCTATCGTCCACCGAAACGGGTAACTCCAGCTGGCCGGAAGAAAACACCGCCCTAATCGCGTGACGTGGCGATATACAGGCCCAACCCCACCAACGCCGTCCCGCTCACACCCTCCAGCGCGCGGCGAACCTTGGGCCGGCGTAGAAAGTCGCCGGCCGATGCGACAACCACGGCATAGGCCGTCAGCCACAGAAACGTCATCGAACAAAAGATCAGGCCGAGCAGAGCCAGCGTAGCGAACGTTGAGTCCCCCTGCGGTACGACCTGAGGGAGAAGACTGGCAAAGAACACGGCTATTTTGGGATTGCCGAGATTGCATACAACGCCCTGGCGCAAGCCCGCGAAGGGAGTAAGCCCCGACGGTCCCGGATTGCCCGCTACGGCCGCGCCCGGCTGGGCTGGACGCAGCGCAACGCAAAGCGACTGGGCGCCGAGGAACACGATGTAGCATGCACCGGCTAGCTTGACGGCGGCGAAAACCGGTTCGGAGGTGATGAGAAACCCGACCACACCGAACGCCGTTGCGAACGCCCACACCGCCAGCCCGGCGGTAACACCCAATGCGGTCATCACGCCGCCCTTCTGACCACCGGCCAGCGTGTTGCGAATAGTCAAGGCGGTATCCTGGCCCGGCGTCACGATGACAACCATCGAGATGGCGAGAAACGTCAAGAAGGAGCCTGCGATGACCATGGTGCTCTCCGTCGAATTCACACCAAATTATACGAAATTCCGGTCCGGTTATGGACGCTGTCCGGTTCGTAGTTGCAAGTTGAGATTGGTGGCGACTCCCCGACCCCGATTCGGTTAGAATTGGGGTTGGACAAACTCAACGAAAGGAGGAGTCGCCATGAACAGAAGATATCAGATCATCGGGAAAGAGGACAAGGAGAAGTTTTCGGAATTTTTGGTTAGGCACGGGCAGTTTCTTTTACCAATGGTGGAATTGATCGAGCGGTCGAGAGTTGCTGTAGACGAGGTAATCGAGGTGTTAGGTCGAGCGAGCATCGAGGCAGTGCTTAGGCTTTCAGCCCAAGGGGTGGCAGGGCCCAAGCATCAGGGAAGGAAGGGCAATGGAATCAGCTGGCATGGGAGCCAGGGAGGGAAAGTGATCCTTTCGGAGCGGAGGTAGAGATTCCAGCTTATGAGGCAATGCAGCACAACGGGCGGCTGGGGGAGCGGGTGCTGGAGATACTGATGCGTAATGTTTCCACACGCAACTATGAGGGGGTCTTGCCAGATATGGCCGAGACGGTGGGGATTAAGAAGTCCTCGGTGAGCCGAGAGTTTGTGGAGATGAGCGGGAGGGAGTTAAACGAGCTTTGCGAGCGTCGGTTGGATGGGTTGGAGTTATTGATTGTATACATCGATGGGGTACGTTTTGGACAGCACCATGTGATTGTGGTGGTTGGGGTGGATAGAGGGGGAAACAAGCACGTGGTGGGGATTCGGGAGGGGGCAACCGAGAATGCCACGGTGGTGGGAGCTTTGTTGGAGGAGGAGGAGGAGCGGGGAGTGAGACCGGATCGGCACCTGCTTTTTGTGATAGACGGCTCCAAGGCGCTACGCTCGGCAATCGATCGGGTCTTCGGCAAAGGTCATCTGGTGCAACGCTGTCGTAATCACAAGATTAAAAACGTTATGGATCATCTGCCCGAATCCATGAAGGAGTCGGTCAAGGCGGCGATGAAGGCGGCTTACAGGCTTAAGGCACAAGAAGGGATAGGGCGGCTAGACAAGCAGGCCAAGTGGCTGGAGGTTGAGTATCCAGATGCGGCGGCGAGTTTGAGGGAGGGCTTAGAGGAGACTTTTACCCTTAATCGGCTTAATCTTTCGTCTTCGCTTAGCAGGTGCCTGGTGACTACCAACATCGTTGAGAGTCCTCACAGTGGGGTGCGCCTGAGGACGAACAGGGTCAGTCGCTGGAGGGATGGGCAAATGGTGAAGCGGTGGGTGGCAGCGGCTCTATTAGCAGGGGAGAAGAATTTCCGTAGGATCATGGGGTATCGGGATCTATGGATGTTGGAAGCTCACCTCAGAGGCGAAGCGAAATCCAAAGGGGAAGCGGCCTAGAGGGGGGGGATAGCAGAGGTCATGCAGGAATGAGATCATGCGTTATAGGGCAAATACGGAAGAACAAAATCGGCCGCAGAGTCGGAAGAACTGATTGACGAGAGAAAAGTAGTGATGTTTAATATCAGTCGCCACTAACCACTTCCAACTAAATTCCGGACACCGTCCGTATATAGGCCCATCTCGCGAGCGACCGCAGTCGGGGCTTGCCCTCCTTGTACTGCCTTTACCGCTTTGAATCTTATTTCTTCCAGCTTTGCATGACTGAGTTTGCGTGCGTCAATCTTGATCCATATTATGAACTGATTAGTAAATACGTTGTGGTCTTAGTCTGCGCAAACCCATGCCCAGAACGGCTGCGAGCCTCAATCAAATTCACAAAATTTCGGTCCGAGAACTGCTACCTAGGAGACGCAAACATGCACAACCATAACGGTTGCACTGCCATGAGATGAAATATTTTTGGCGGTTTGTTGCTGTTCCAGTGAAAGGAGCTAATTCATACTGCAGCGGGAGGCTTGTCGTCACCCTTCCAATCGGGCGAGTTTTCCACCTGCTCGAACATGTTTCCTAGCACCTTAGAAAATGGGTTGTAGCGGAAGGCCATCCACCTGGCGGGCGCCCCTTTGACTTTATTGTAGTGCTTGTGGGTACAGCCTTCGGGCTTCACCGGCAGGATAATCAGGTCCCACTTGTCCCATTCCACTCTCTGATTGTCCAATTCCGTATGTCCTTCACCTTCGAGGACAAATATCTGAATTCCTCCCTGGTGCTTGTGCTTTCCTGAATGGACCTTGATATCATGAATAAAACAGGTCCATTCGGTAGCCGCCGTGTCATCGTGACCGTGCCAGGAAAGAAAGGTCTTCGTTAAGCCCTGGCGACCCTGGTGCCAGGGACGCTCCTTGGCCTTGATTACGATCTTACCTTGCTTGGCACGATCCCTGGCCTCGGCGTTTAACCTCAGCGTGTTCTCGTAGTGCTCTCCCTGGTCTTTCTGTACGGGCTCTTTCTCTCTTACCCTTTCCCTCTCCATGTTCAAACTCCTTTTTTCGGTACTAAATGACCTAGTCCGTGCGGATCAAGCCGAGGTACTTTTTTCTTCACCCTTCCAATCGGGGGAGTTTTCCACCTGTTCAAACATGTTGCCAAGCACACTAGTAAACGGATGATACCGAAAGGCCATCCACTTGGCAGGTGAACCTTTTACCTTATTATAGTGTTTGTGGGTGCAGCCATTGGGTTTCACGGGGAGGATGATCAGGTCCCATTTCTCCCACTCAACTTTTTCATTATCCACTTCTGTATATCCGTCCCCTTCGAGAACAAACAACTGGATCCCACCCTGGTGCCGATGTTTTCCCGAATGGGCTTTCACGTCATGGATAAAGCATGTCCAGTCTTGTGCAGCCGTGTCATCCATGTCATGCCAGGCGAGGTATGATTTGATAAACCCCTGTTTGCCTTGACTCCAGGGGCGCTCTGTGCCCTTGATGACGATCTTGCCTTTCTTGGCACGTTCCCTGGCCTCGGCGTTGAGTCTCAAGGTGTTTTCGTAATGCTCGCCCTGGTCTTTTTGTACCGGTTCTTTCTCTCTTACTCTTTCCCTCTCCATGTCTGATTTCCTTTCGTAACTGCGTGTGAATTGTATATCATTCGCCCATTGTAGAGTCAAGGCTGTGACGTTATGCCTAGGCGGTGGCCCGTTTTTCCGCTCTGGGACGGTACTTCTCGCAGAGACCCTTCCAGTGTTCCACACGCGTTTGGATATTTTTCAGCACGTTCTCCGGCACGTTGACAAAGGGCGGGCGTAACGGACCCGGGTTGCAGTAACCCGCCTGCTGAATGGCGATTTTTGCGGCCGTCTCCCGCCAACTAAGATTGGGTGGGCCGCCCATTCCAGCGGTCAGGCCAAGAATGATCTGCCTAGCCATTTCCACATCGTTTTCATTAATCGCATCCCGGAGACGTAACACGGGCCAAGGTCCCATCCAGGCATCGATGGACCAGCAGCCGGCCGCCCCAAGTGAGGCGAAGGGATGATACTGCGCCTGGTTTACGAAGACGCTCATTTTGCCATTGACAACCTCCATGAGCCTCATAAATTCCGGTGTGGTTCGGTGACTGTCCTTCATGGCTACAACGTTGGGACTCTGGGTTATTCTTTTAAGGGCGTCTACGGGTAAAGTTACATTGTGCAGCGTAGGATTGTGGTAGACCATAATAGCCAGGTCAGGGAACATCTCAGCGATGTCATGGTAGAATTGCACCGCATTATCCACGGTGGAAGGAAAATAGAAAGGAACACCTACCAGCACGCCGGTTGCCCCGGCTTCCCGAATGAACTTCATCTTTTGGACGGTTTCCCGGCTATTCAGGCTGGTACAGCCGATGAAAAGGGGCACCCGGCCGTTCACCGCTTCCACCGTAGCGCGGGTTATGGTTTCGAATTCGTCCCATAAAAGCGTGTGAAATTCACCAAAGCTCCCTGTGGTTGCAATGACGTCGCCGCCGTCGGAGATCATCCGGTCGACACCGGCTTTCAGATTGTCAATATCGATAGTTGACGTGGAGTGAATGTCATTGGCGTCCGGGGTGGCAAAGGCAGGCATCATTGCCATGACTCCGTGCAGATCCTTTGCGGTCAGCATGTAGTTCCTCCTATTATTTCCGATGATTCAAAAAAATTTAAGTACCTGCATGTCATATCAATAACAACCTCCCAGGACAAGCCTTTACGTGGATCAAAACGCCCTTAGCCCTCGGTGCAAGTTGACAGGCTCAACCATTTCGCATACAAGATCTGAAGTAATTGAAACAATTTCTTGGGCTTGCGGTTCTAATGCTCGTTGCGAGTCTACTAACATAATAGGCTCTAGTAAATTAAGGAGGCAAGTATGGGGTCCGTTGGATACAACGATCTGCGGGAATTTATCGATGCGGCGAAGGAGATTAGTGATTTCCGACAGGTGGACGGGGCAGATTGGAACACTGAGATCGGTACTCTCATCGAGGCGACGACAGAATTGATCCCACAACCTCCCATGCTCATGTTCGATAACATCAAAGGCTACCCTAAGGGATACAGGGTGTTGAGCCTCCCTTTTGCGGCGTATAAACGGGTGGCCCTTGCTTTGGGGCTCCCAACGGACAGGAGCAAGCTTGAAATTCTACGGTTGGCCACTCGCAAATTCAAATCGGCGACTCCCATTCCACCCAAAGAGGTGTCCACCTCGCCTCTCATGGAGAACGTTTCCAAGGGAGACGAAGTGGATTTGTTAAAGTTCCCAGCCTTGCATTATCACGAACATGATGGAGGACGCTATCTTGGGACCGGCGATTGCCTCATTAATGCCGACCTAGAGGGAAACTTCATCAACATGGGCACCTATCGGATGCAACTCCACGATAAAAATCTACTGGGATTGTGGATGAGTCCCGGGCAGCATGGGAGGCTCATCTGCATGAAGTATTGGGAACAGGGCAAAGCCTGTCCCGTGGTAGCCGCCTTCAGTGTGCATCCACTTGCATTCATGGTCTCCCATTCCAAGGTTCCCTGGGGCCATTCGGAATTGGAACTTGTGGGGGGGCTTTTGGGCAAACCGTTTGAAGTCATTCGTGGGCCCATTACCGGTCTTCCCATACCAGCCAGTGCAGAGATTGCCATTGAAGGGGAAGTTCCTCCACCCAATAAGGAAGCTCGCGATGAGGGTCCATACGGCGAATGGCCGGGATACTACTCCGGTGGGACCATAGGGACGGGTGAAGCTCAACCGGTTATTAAGGTTAAGGCCCTTTACCACAGAAACAATCCCATCCTTGAAGACGAGGCCCCGCAATGGACAATGGCCATGAAGATGGACCTCAGTCTATCCTCGGGGGTGCTGTGGGATCAGCTGGAGAGCGCGGGGATTCAAGACGTGGCGGGTGTTTATAGCCACAGTCCTTACCTGGTGGTGGTTTCCATTAAGCAACGGTACGCAGGGCATGCGAGGCAAGCCGGTCTTGCCGCGCTGAGCTGTTCCGCTGCTGCCCGTAACGGAAGATACGTTGTCGTAGTGGACGAAGATATCGATCCTACCAACATTAAGGATGTGCAGTGGGCCATGATGACCCGCGTGGATCCTAAAACCAACATTGATATAATTGATCAGTGCTGGAGTACACCGCTGGATCCGCGCATGCCTCCCGAGAAGCGAGAATCGGGGGATCATACGAACAGTAGAGCCGTGTTCTACGCCGTGCGGCCATTTGAATGGCGCGATAAGTTTCCCAAGGTTAGCCGGAGCCGGCGGGATCTGCGCGAACAGGTCATAAAGAAGTTTCAGGGAATCATCCCTTTCCCCGGAGTGTAAATCGGAAAGCGTGATATACTATTGCGGATTAGATTAAAACGAGTTCTTTCGGCGCAATAACTCCAAGGGGGCAAAAGCTATGATGACTCAAGAAGAGAACGAACTGTTAACTCGAGTGGGTCCCGGCACACCGGCCGGCGAGATGCTCAGACGTTATTGGCAACCGGTGGCATTGGCCGAAGAGCTACCGCCGGGTGGGGCGCCGCAGGCGGTTAGGTTTTTTGGCGAGGATCTGGTGCTGTTTCGGGATAATAAGGGTAAAGTCGGTCTCCTGGACATTCACTGCTGTCATCGCGGTGCGGATCTCAGCTATGGGCGGGTGGAGGACGGAGGACTTCGCTGCATTTACCATGGATGGCTTTATGACGTGAAGGGCCACTGTTTAGACCAGCCAGGCGAGCCCGAAGGAGGCAAGAACCGTGACGCTATTCGGCACAAGGCCTATCCCTGCAAGGAGAAGGCGGGTTTGATCTTCGGTTACTTTGGACCAGGAGATCCGCCGCAATTGCCCGCCTATGAGATATTTGAAATTGGCGACAAGTATCGCTATGCCTACAAATTTTATTCTGAATGCAACTATCTGCAGGGGAACGAAGGCAATATCGATCCCCGGCACCTTTCCTTCCTGCATCGTTTTTTCGATGAAAATTTGGTGGGTGAGACGAGAGAGGGCCGGTATAGAACCGTCGGCGGTAGCAATGACTCACCCAATCAACTGTGCGGCGAGAACCTGGCTCCGCCCATTGAACTCGAACTGGAGGATTTCGGCGTGCGTATCTATACCTGGCGACCGGTGGAAGAGAACGCCTACCTCAGGGTTTCCAATTTTGTGATGCCCAACCTCTGCGCCGTACCGGGCGAGACCCAGGGAGCGGGATATCTGGTTAACTGGCATGTCCCAATCGACGACACGCACCATTGGAAGTTCATGATCGTTTTCAGTCGCGCGGAACCTCTAAACCAAGAAGTCTTTCAAAACCGCTATACCAAGGAGGCGCTTCCCGGATACCGAGCGAAGCGCAATGCCAGTAATCGCTATCTTCAGGATCGAGAGGAATTGAAGACCCGATCCTATACGGGGATGGGATCCTCCTTCCCAGTGCACGATCTGTTTGCAACAGAGAGTCAGGGCCCGGTTCAGAACCGGACTCAGGAACACCTGGTCACTTCAGACAAAGCCATTGTTGCGCAACGTAAACAGCTCTTGAAGGCGATCCAGGATGTGCAAGAGGGCCGTGATCCAATGCACGTGATCCGTGATCCAAAGAAAAACCGCTTTCCACATATGATCGTGATCTCAGAAGTGGTCCCCACGGCGACTGACATGAAGAATTACGTGCAAAAGGTGGAATCGGAAGGGCAGGAAAAGTCGACGGTTGTGTAGGTTAGTGCTCATTGGGAGGGTGTTATGGCTGAAGTATTGAGAATGGGTATGGCAGGGCTTGGCGTGGCCAGCACTCAAATCCTTCCGTCTGTGGCGCCGCTTCCTTATATAAAAATCACCGCCGCGGTGGATGTTCGCAAAGAAGCCATGGGAAAGTTTCGTGAAGAGTACGGGGGAGACACCTTCGATACCGTTGAGGACATGTGCAAAAGCGACAAGATCGACTTTATTTATATAGCAACTCCTAATGATCTTCATGCCGAGCATGTCATAACTGCGGCCAAACACGGTAAACATGCCATCGTGGAAAAGCCCATGGCACTGTCCATTGAACAAAGTGAGGCCATGAACGAGGCGGCGGAAAAGTACGGGACCAAACTTTTGTGCGGACACACCCACAGCTTCGATCCCCCCATCAGGAAGATACGGGAAATTGTCAAAAATGGCGAGCTGGGTAGGCTCTGCATGATCAACACCTGGAATTACAACGAGTTCATGTACCGCCCGAGGATGAAGCATGAGCTGGCCACGAGCCGGGGAGTGGTGTTAAACCAGGGGCCCCATCAGGTGGATGTGGTCCGATTGATTGGCGGAGGAATGGTCAGGAGTGTCAGAGCCACCACTGGCATCTGGGACCCATCCCGTGTCCACGAGGGAAGTTATGTAGTCTATTTAGAATTTGAAAACGGAGTACCTGCCACTCTGGTCTATAGCGGTTACGGTTTCTTTGACACAGCCGAGCTACATTGGTGGGTGGGGGAAGGGGGCCAGCCAAGGAAGCCAGATCATAATCTCAATGTGCGACGCAGGCTCCATGCAATCAGTGGCTCTGATAAAGAGGAAGCCATGAAGGAACAAATGCGCTACGGGGGGCAACGTGAGGGAGAGTACAGTCACAGGTCTCAGGGTGAGAGGAAACAACCCTTCTTTGGTTTCACTGTGGTGACTTGTGAAAAGGGCGACATCCGGCAGTCTGAAGACGGATTGATCATTTATGGAGATGAAGAAAAGCGCGAGGTGCCCCTTGAGGCGCGTCGAATCGGACGGGAAGCCGAGATGGATGAGCTTTACAATGCGGTGGTGAACAAACGGCCGGTCTTTCACGATGGTCGCTGGGGTGAGGCAACCCTCGAGGTTTGCATTGCGATATTGGAATCTGCCAAGCAACGGAAGGAATTATCTCTTTCCCATCAGGTACCGAGCCCCGAATGAGCATTGGAGCTGTGTGATAGCGTGGTGCAATTCTAGCGGAGAAAAGGCGGTTCAAAATGTACAGCTATTTTTCATCGAAACTGAGCATTTGGTTCATTGTAGTTTTTTCTTGCGTTGCTTTGTTGACTTGGGATTCGCCCACAAGCGCGCTGGCTCAATCGGACAGCCAGTCAAAGTGGAAAAAAACTCTAGAGGCGGCCCATAAAGAGGGGCGGGTGGTTTTGAATGTGGCTAGGAGATACGACAAAATTTTTCGCCATTTTCAAAAGAAATATCCAAAAATCAAAGTGATCACCATCGGTGGACGTGGTAGTCAGATCGCGGAGCGGGTGATGGCAGAACGAAGGGCCGGAAAGTATTTATCGGATATTTATCTCAGTGGGTCTGGGACCCCCTATAGGGTTTTTTATAAGCGCAGAGTCCTGGCCTCGGTGAAATCAGCTCTAATATTGCCCGAGGTCCTGGATCAATCGAAGTGGTGGGGAGGCAAGCATTTTTATCATGATGATGACAGTGAATATATCCTTGCCTTTAATGGGATCCCCCAGTCCTACTTCGCCTACAACACAAATGTAGTCAACCCGAAGGAAATCAAATCATATTGGGATTTTCTCGATCCAAAATGGAAAGGAAAGATCGTTAGCCTGGACCCCACCATGGGAGGAGCCGTTAGTGGCGTGCTAACGTTTATCTATCGGAACCCCAAGCTTGGCCTTGACTATCTAAGACGGTTTTTAAGTGAAACGGATCTCACGCCTACCCGTAGCGGGATTCAGTTGGTGAACTGGTTGGCGGTAGGTAAATACCCGATTTCCGCTTTGGCTCCGCCCGACAGAGTAGGCATCTACGATGCTCAGAAGCAGGGCCTGCCGGTGAACATTTTTGATTCCCGGAATTTTAAGGAAGGAATTCCCTTGAGTACCAGTAGCGGCAATGTGGCCATTGTTTAAAAATGCCCCCAACCCTAACGCAGCGAAAGGTGGCCATTAACTGGCTCCTCTCCCGAGAGGGGCAGAATAGTCTATCAAAAGGTCAATCATGACAAAAACTCATTGAGGATTGACATTCCGAAAGACGATGTGCTCCCGCACGTGCAGCGGGAAAAAGGAGTTGAATACCAGATCCTTGCAGGACCAGGGTTAAAAGAATTGGGTCCGGTGCTGGAGGTCATAAGAGAGGTTTGGAAAAAGAAAAGGCCAGGCAGGAAGGGCTAAAAAAAGTCGTAATGTTTAATTCTCGATACATTGTCTAGAAGGTTATTGTTCTCATGGCTCCTGCTCCGGTTATGGTCATTGGTGGGTCCGGTTTTCTTGGCTCCCATGTGTGCCGCGAGCTGGCTGAGAAGAGTATCCAAGTCGTCTCCTTTGACATTCAAGTACCTGAGTTCCAGGTGCCAAAATCGTCCCCTGATTCCATAAAGGCCGTTGTCGGCGATATTTTGGACCCGAAATCGTTGTCTGATTGTGTTCGTGACCTTGGCGTCGGCTCGATCATTCATACTGTGGCCTTTGGTAACGAGGCTGCCGCAAGACAGAATCCCCATCCTGCAATAACATTGAACGTTCAGGGCACCTTGAATGTTTTGGAAGCGGCGAGATTAAACAAGATCAAAAGGTTTGTTTATATTAGTACTGCCGGGGTCTACGGTAAACAAAGCGAGGAACTTCCCATCAAGGAAGACCAGGCAATCACCTGGCGTGGAACCATCTATCACCCGAGCCATTACATGGGCGAAATCCTGGTGGAGATGTTTCACCGGGTCTATGGTATGGAAGGTGTAATTCTCCGGCCCTTGTCACTATACGGGCCTGCCCTCTCGTCGAACAAGGATAAACACCTAAGCACAAAATCTCTGTTCCTGGGTGGGTGGATTAAGCAGGCAATTAAGGGAGAGGTTACGGAAATCCAAAATGCAGACACACTTACGGATTTGACCTACGTTAAGGACCTGGCCAGCGCGGTTTATTTGGCCTATGCTACGCCAAATTTAAAGCAATGGGTGTTCAACATTAGCTCCGGGGTTTTGGTGTCCTATAGAGACATTGCTCTCAACATTCAGAAACATTTACCCAGTACGAAATTTGAGTTTCACCCGGGGGTGCAGGACAACCCCCTCAGGCCCAACCGCGGCCCGTTGGATATTTCTCGGGCCAAAGATGAGCTTCAGTTCGTGCCACAGTACGATCTTGTGCATGGGATGCATAAATTTATTGATTGGTGTATGGCTGGTTAAGCGAAGGTTATGAACTAATTTGGAGGAAAGGGATGGTCGTCGTCATGTCGGAATCAAACGTAGGAACCTTTGATGAGTATGAGAAATGGTGGGATCAGGAAGCGAAACCGTTGTATGATGAGTGGATAGCACTGCCTTTTTTTACTGATCTACGGGCTGGAAAACTAACGGACGAGCGGCTCAAGACATGGCTGGGTAACTGGTACGGCCATGTGCAGGAAGGCGATATGCATCGGGCCCTCCTGTGGTCCAGGCACCATTACATTCTCGGGCGGTACCCCGAAATGGAGGAAATCGTTACCGAGAGAGCTGGAAAATCCCTCAACTATCCTTACCCGGGCGGGCAGGTGCGGGGCCTTCTCAAGTTGAGCGACGCTTTGGGAGTGAGCCACCAGCAGTTACTTCAGTTCCGTACAGGCCCTTTCACGGTTCACCTCACCAGTTTCCTGAAATCCCTGTATCTGGAAGGAACCTTGGCAGAATCTGCCTCACAACTAATAGGGGAGGAGTATTTTCTACAGTTCTGCGAGCTATTCCAGGAGGCACTTAGCAAACCTCCTTTTAACCTCAAGGGTGATGCGTTGGACTATTTTAAATTCTGGAAAAGATGCCTGCTAATGGATCACGGTAGTCCGGGGAGGTTTCTTCTCAAGTCTCTTTTTGATAAGGGGCTGGTGGAGGAGCGACCCAACGCGGGTGTCAGACATGTGGGGAAGAGGTATGCCGAGTATTTAATTCGAGTATACCAGGGTCTTTAGTGACAGACATTCGCTAAAAATTTTATTCGAGAGGGATAATCTATGACCGGTGAGCAAGTAAATTTTCCTACCTTTGAGTCTTTTAAATCTTGGTTTGACGAAAAGACGAAAGCTCATCCTTTCAAAACAGGAAAAGAGCGGGGGCGCTTCTATGATGATTTTGCCCAGGGAAAAGTCCCCAGGGATTTTTTAAAGGAGTACGCAAAGCAGTACTACATATTTATCCAGCTCACCAATACCAACGTGACCTGGACCATTGTGAACTACCTGGATCTGTGGCGCAAAAACCCTGATCTCTACGATATCGTGGCTTCGAAGATCGGATCCGAGCTGGCTGACCCCAGACCAGGCGGCCATGGTCGTACCTATATAAAATTCGCGCGCTACCTGGGTCTGAAGGACGAAGACCTCCATTACTCAAAGCCCATCCCGGAGCTGGAGGCCCGTTTCAACACGGCCCTCGTTTATCGGTCGCAGAGTCCTGCGCTGACCGCAGTCAGGTGGATGTTGGAAGGATTTGTCGGATACAGTATGAAGTTTTGGCGTGACGTCCTGCATGAAAAATACGACATTCCCGATGAGCTGCTGGAGTATTGGGATATTCACGTGGTGGCAGATCTAGAGGAGCATGGACCAGAGGGCGAACTGCTACTTGCCAGGCTGTATAAACTCGGCCTGGTTAGGGAAGACGATTACGATGGAATGAAGGTGCAGGTGGAGAGGGCTGTGGAAGGGGCCCGTCCTGGAAGCAAGACTCTCCCGTGGCCCGACGCCCTCTACGCTAGCTACTGTGAGCGCCACCCTCAATGAGCAATGCAGGCAGTCAGAACAGAAGGCGCCGTATAATAAAGGAGTTTGTCTTCACCTCAGTTCTGATTGCGAGGGTGTTACGGATGAAAGCCGAATAGTCAATCAGATTTCCCGAAGAAGGGGGCAATGATTATGAAACGAATTATGGTGATAACCGTTTGTTTCGGACTCCTTGTGGGTTGGGCATTGGAAGGCCTTGCGGATCAGCCCAAGCGTGGTGGGACCCTTACCATGGCCATTCGAAAAGACATCGATATTATGAATCCGTTGGTTGGCACAAAGTCTACCGATGGGCGGATTCGAGAGCTGATGTTTGAGCCGTTGTTGGGGATCGACCTGCAAGGCAATGTCCACCCAAACCTGGCGGAATCGTGGGAGATGTCTCAAGGTGGTGAGGTTTACACTTTCAAGATCCGTAAAGGGGTGAAGTTCCACAACGGAAGAGAGATGACGGCACGGGATATAAAGTTTTCCATTGACTATACCCTGAACCCGAAGAATGGGGCCTACGGTCTCGTTAGGCTCGCGTTGTTAGACCGGGCGGAGGTGACTGGTAAGTACAGCTTGAAGATGTATCTAAAAAAGGCCGGCCCGGGTTTTCTCTCCGTGTTGACCAACATCCAAACCTTCTCAGTGGTTCCCAAAGAGTCACTGCCGGAGGGGATCGAGAAACTCGTTAACTTTCCGCCCGGAACCGGTCCTTTTAAGCTGGTGGAATGGAAGCCTGGACAGCGAATCGTAATGGAACGTTACGACGACTACTGGGGGCATAAGGCCTATATCGATAAACTGGTTCTAAGGCCGGTGAGGGACGCGACGGTGCGTTTCACGGCGCTGCGGTCGGGAGATGTGGACTTGGTGGCACGGACACCCCTGGAGTGGGTGCGGCAGGTGGCCGATGGCAAGGTAAAGGGGGTCAAATTTTCTGCGGCTACTCATGCGGAGTTTCGTAGCATTGAGTTCAACCTGGTTCGTCCGCCCTTTGACAACAAGAAGTTGCGCCAGGCCGTCGTCCATGCCGTTAATAAGAACGAGCTCCTGGAGGCCGGTTTCTTTGGCTTCGGCGATCCCACCGACCAAAAATACCCCAAAGGACATGCCTGGTACCTGGAGGGGGTGCCATCCTATACCTATGATCCTGATAAGGCGATGAAGCTGCTGAAAGAGGCCGGTTACAAAGGACAAGCCATCGAGATGTTGGTCCAACAGTCGGCGGCACGGGAGGCCGAGGCGGCCATGCTCCAGGCACAGCTCAAGAAGGTGGGATTGAATATCAAGCTCGCTATGGTCGGTCGTGGGGTCTACAATGCGCTCCTGCGCAAGGGTGAATTTTCCTTTCATGCCGGCGGTGGCAGCTACTACGCGGACCCCTCGATTACCTATGGGCCGGATCTCAGGTGTGCCCCGGACCTAAAGAAGCGCAGCAGCAATAACTCCGGATACTGCCGGCAGGAGATGGATTCCTTGCTCGATAAGGCGGAATCGGAACCGGATCCGGTTAAGAGAAAGATGCTGTTCAAGCAGATCGTTAAGATGTCGGTTGAAGATTTACCGGAAATGAATATTGGCTTTGGGCCACAGTTCTATACCTTTCGCGATTATGTCAAAGGTTTTACCACTGACAGTGATGCCGCGTTTCGTTGGTGGGGAGGCGGGTTAAGCCACACCTGGATTGATAAGTAGCCGATGCCGCCGAGAGAATAAGTATCAAGCAAAGGGGTTTGCGATGAAGCGTCCTGTGAGCATGACAAAGGTCCCTCCCATGACCAGTTACGAGGAGTGGATGAGAGGAGAGGGAATACCTGTGATTGAGGCAGAAGGGGGGATTGAAGACGTCAAGAATGTTGACCGCAAACCCTGGGGCCGTACGGGTGGTAAGGGGGCTTTAATTTACTTGAAGGGGTTGAAGCAATCAGGCTTTACCGGAATGTATGTGGCGGAAATCGACCCGGGAAAGGCCCTCAACCCCGAGAGGCATCTCTATGAGGAACTGATCTACATTCTGAAAGGTCAGGGTGCCACTGAGATCTGGCAGGAGGGCCAACCCAAGAAGAATTTTGAATGGGGTGAGGGGAGCTTTTTCGCGCCTCCATTAAATGCTTGGCATCGATTATTCAATGTGGGTAAGGAACCCGTAATTTTCCTTGGTGTTACCAATGCCCCCATTGTGATGGATCTCTACCACAATCCGGACTTTGTTTTTGGAGATAGTTTTAAATTCACAGACCGGTATGACGGCGAGGAGGACTACTTCAAAACGGCCAATCGGGTGGAACGGGGCAAAGGAGAGCACTTGGTCTTGGAAACGAATTTCATTTCTGATCTAAAAAGTGCCTTTGTGGATCCCCGCAAGCGGCCAAAAGGGGAGGGTGTTCGGATCATGGGATTCGAGATCTCGGAAAACATCCTCACTGGGCATATCTCTGAATGGCCTGTGGGCATGTACCACAAGGCCCACTATCATGGACCAGGTGCTATTCTCCTTGGCTTGAGGTCGAAAGGTTATGTGCTGATGTGGCCCAAAGAGTTGGGGACTACTCCTTTTAAGGACGGGCATGGGGATCAGGTTCTCAGGATCAATTGGGGAGACGGGGCAGTATATAGCCCTGGAAACGGCTGGTTCCATCAACACTTTAACACCGGAGTAGAACCGGCACGCCACATCGCCTTTCGTACCGGCGGGGCAAAGTATCGCATTGGGCTTCGTGGCAGTGACAACACAAGTGCCACCGTTACCAGTATCAAAGAGGGTGGTGCCATGATCGAGTACGAAGATGAGGACCCCCAGGTGAGGCGAGACTTTGAGGCGGCGCTGCGGGAGGCCGGGGTTGGCTGTGAAATGCCAATCCTATGAGAATAGTGGTTTTCGGAACCAAGGGAGAGAGGACGGCCGGCCCCTTGTATGCGAGCTACTGCAAGGACCACTCCCAATGAACGATCAGGAAGTTACCCTTCCAAACCTTTGAAGCAGAGATCGGCCTTGAAAGAACGGTCTTCGCCAAGAATAACCCATGGACGCACAGGCAACACAATTTCCAACTTTTGATTCGTTCAAGATCTGGTTTGATGAGAAAACCAGGAGCCATCCATTTAAAACCGGCAAGATAGAAGGGCAGTTCCTGAAGGATTTTGTTCAGGGAAAGGTTCCCATCGCCTTTCTTAAGCAGTACGTCAAGCAAAATTATTTCTTCATCCAGAATACCAATGCCAGTTTGGCTTGGACACTCGTGAATCACCTTGATTTGTGGCGGAGACATCCCGATCTTTACAATATGGTGGCTGCCAAAATAGGAGAGGAGTTTTGCGATCCTGCTCCGGGGGGCCATGGTCGCACCTATATTAAGTTCGCTCGCTATTTGGGTCTGAAAGACGAGGAACTTATCCATGCCAAGCCCATTCTTGAGATGGAAATCAGGTGGCTCAATGTAAGTAGCACATATCGCTCCCATCGACCCACTGTGTTAGCAGTGAGTTGGATCATGGAGGGATTTGTTGGTTACGACATGAAGCTCTGGCGTGACATATTGCATGATAAGTATAGTATCCCCGACGAATTCCTTGAGTTTTTTGATATTCATGTGAAGGCTGACCTTGAGGAGCATGGTCCCATGGGTGAGATGTTGCTGGCGAGACTCTATGAGCTGGGCTTGGTGCAGGAACAGGACTACGACGAAATGAGGGCTTGGGTTGACAGGATCGGTAACGAAGCCCTGCAACGTGCCCGGGGGAATTCCTGGCGAGATGCCATCTACCTTCGATTCTGCGCAAATCATGTCATCTGACTCGGCCATGGAATCCTATCTTGAAAATCGGGTACTCGTGCTTTCAAGACCCCCCAAAGATTCGAATCGCCTGGATACAAACCAGTTGTTTTGTGGTACAGAGAACAGCAAATGCTCGGCGAAACCAATCGCAAACCGGAAATGGGGAAGAATTATGATTCGATATAATTCGGCATCAGGACCGTCAATGCAAGGAATATTCCTGCTGGTTTTTCTACTCATTGTACCGTCAGTGAAGTGGGTGGAAGCAGGAACCGAGTGGAAGGCCGAGTGGGAGCAAACCCTTCAAGCTGCCAAAAAAGAAGGTCGGGTTAGCATATACGGTTCCAGGCGATACGACCGTGTCTTCGCACAGTTTCAAAAGAAGTATCCCGAAATCAAGGTCAGTTTGTTTCTGGGAAGTGGCGGAGCCCTGGCCCAGCGCATCATGAGCGAGCGGAGGGCGGGGAGATTCCTTGCGGATGTCTTCGCAGGCGGGGCCAATACCGGATACAATCGTTTCTATAAGGCAGGTCTTCTGGTCCCCATCAAACCTACCCTGGTGTTACCGGAAGTACTCGATCAATCGAAATGGTTTAAGGGAAAACACCGCTACATGGACGAACGAGGCGAATACCTCTTTGGCTTTGTGGAGATGGTTGTACCCTTTGTTGGCTACAACCCAAAACTGGTAGATCCCAAACCCTTCAAATCTTACTGGGATCTCCTGGATCCAAAATGGAAAGGAAAGATGATTGCATTGGATCCGACCATGGGATCCGCTGTGGATACGCATCTCATCTTCCTGTACCACAATCCCGAGTTGGGCCCTGACTATCTACGTCGGCTCATGAGTGAGATGGATTTGAAAGCGAGTCGTGATACTCGGCAAATTGTAGACTGGCTGGCGGCGGGTAAGTACTCAATTTCAGTATTCACGACCCCAAGCAGGGCCCGTCTCGAGGAGGCAAAAAACCAGGGGCTTTCTGTGGATTGGTTTGGTCCCAAGCATTTCAAGGAAGGGGTTGGCTCGAGCACTAGTCTTGGTAACCTAGGGCTCATCAAGGAAGCCCCGCACCCCAATGCTGCCAAAGTAGCCATTAACTGGCTATTGTCTCGTGAGGGTCAGATGGCCCTACAACGTTATACCCGCGCCGATTCGAGAAGGATCGATATTCCCAAGGATGATGTAAGGCTATCCACGCGGCGATTGAAGGGTACCAAGCAAGTTGAGACGGATAGCCCCGAGAAAAGAAAGATGAAGCCTATCCTAAAATTGGTGAAGGAGTCCTGGAAAAAGAAGTAACCAGCTGGAGGTCCTATTTAAGGACAAGGGAGTACCGAACACCATGGGATACAATGATTTGAGAGAATTCATGGCCGCGTTGGAAGCGGATGGTGAACTCCATCGCATCAATGCTCCCGTTGACCGCGAATGGGAGGTGGGGGCCATATGTCGCGAAGTGTCGGATCGAAATGGGCCGGCGTTGCTGTTCGAGCGGGTCGGGGATTTTACAACGCCGTTGGTTACAGGTGTCCTGGGGACCCGCAAGCGTTACGGGAAGGCTTTAGATGTGGGACCGGACATTTCGAGCATTTCAAAACGCTGGGAACAGGCCTATGCCTGTCCGGTTTCTCCGCGGGAAGCCACGAAAGCATCTTGCAAGGAGGTGATCCTACAGGATGTTGATTTTTTCAAGGATCCGTTCCCCATCCCCCGTTGGCATCACCTGGATGGAAAGTACATGCTGGGGACCTATCATGCCGTGATCACCCAGGACCCGGAGACAGGCTGGATAAATCTGGGAACTTACAGGAACGCCATCTTTGAGCGCAATATCCTTGGGTGTGCTTCTTCGCCACGCCGCCACCTCTGGCAGCACTGGAGCAAGTACAAGGCCATGGGCCGACCTATGCCCATTGCCATTGCCATTGGATTGGATCCCTATCTTGCGCTCGTTACCGTCAGTGCGGTGCCCCCGGGTATTGGGGATTATGCCGTTGCGGGTGGCCTCAAACGGGGTCCTATTGAGACCGTGAAGGCTGAGACCAGCGATCTTCTTGTTCCAGCCCATGCGGAAATGATTATTGAAGGGGAAATGCCCACGGATAAAACCTACGAGTCTTCGGACGGACCCTTTGGTGAATTCGCAGGTTACATGGGTGGATCACGTCCGCGTCACTGGTACATCGTTGGTAAAGTGGTCACCCATCGTCAGAGTCCGATATTCCAGGGAACCTACGAGGGGCGTGCTCCTAACGAGAGCACCACGGTTCGGGCAACCGGCGGTTCCATGGGTTTGAAACAGTTTCTGCAAAAGTCGGGGATACCAGGTATCGTTGATGCTTGTGTAACGGAAGGTGGATGCGGCACGTTCCACGCCGTGGTGAGCATCCAGAAGTCTTACCCGGGGCAGGTACAGGATATCCTCAGCCTCGTTTGGGGGATGCCAACCCTTTCAGTGAAGTTCTGCATCGTCGTTGACGATGACGTGGATCCCTGGAATCCACAAAAGGTTGAGTGGGCCTTAGCGACGCGGGTACAGGCGGGTCGAGACGTTGAAATCCTTCGTCACGCTCGAGGTTTGGCGCTGGATCCGTCGAAACCTCCGTCCAATAGCCTGCGCTCGGACAAGATGGGCATCGACGCCACCAGACCCGAATTCGAATACAGCCAGGAACACCATGAGTTCCCGGCCTCAGCCGATCCCAAGGGAGAGCATCTAGAACAGGTGCGCGGTCGCTGGAGTGAGTATGGATTCCGCTTCTGAGGAGTTTTCAGCCGCTAATAACTTAACCGCAAATTTTCGCCGATTCTCGCAGACGAAAAACAGCAAAGCGCATGGCGCAAAGCGTCCGGATCTCTATGCCCGTCTTTTTTGGGATCTTCAATCTTCGATTCTCTATTCTCGATTTTCATCTTTTCTAAGTACTCAGCACTCGATACTCAGTGCTGAGTCTGCTTTGCGCCCTCTGCGTTGAGTTTAGTATCTCTTCCTTCGTGTATTTCGAGTCCTTCGTGGTCAAACAGTTTGTCACCACGAAGAGCACGAAGGTCACGAAGATTGTTTTGCTCCCTCTGTGATTTGACCCTGCTCACCACCCAGTCCATCGAAGAGCCCCTCTGCGGTAATATTCTTAAAGGGATTTCTTTTCTTCCCTACATCTTCCCATTACGGAATTTGAAAGGGCGGTTTGACCTTTGGTTCGCCGAGGGCGCGCCACACCCTTTCACCCTTGAGAGGCACGTGCCGGATCCTTACTCCGGTGGCATTAAAGACCGCGTTGCAAACTGCGGGGGCGACCCCAAGAATGCCTCCCTCGCCCACCCCCTTGGCCCCGTATGGTCCTGGCCCGCCGCCGTCCTCTCGAATGCGACTGGAGAAATCGTGCGGCAGGTCACGGAAGCGTGGCAACCGATAATCCATGAGGTTAGGGTTGGCGAGTCTTCCGTCTTGGTAGAGTAACTCTTCAAACAGACTTAGCCCAATGCCGAACACGGCTGCCCCCTCATCCTGTCCCCGGCAGTGCACCGGGTGGATCATTTTCCCTGCATCTGTCACAGAGACGTATTTTAGAATCCTGATGGCCCCCGTCCATTCATCCACCTCCACCTCCGCCCCGCCAAAACCCACTTCCCAAAAAGGGGAGCGTTGCCCCAGGGGAACGTTTTCATCTCGCGTCTGGTTAAAGCTGCCCCTCCCCACGACTTCGCCGCCGAAGTTGGCGAAACACAGACGCATGACTTCGGGTAAGCTTAAACTTTTTTCTTTGACGACGATTCTGCCTTCTGTGAGCTGGACATCTTCCACCGGCACTCCCATTGTAGTGGCTGCTCCCGTCACCAGTTGCCGGCGTGCGTCCTGGGCCGCGCGCTGTACTGCCTGGCCCATGACGACGGTGGCACTGCTCGCATTGGTGGAATGATCATAGGGTGTTGAGTGGGTATCCAGTGCCGCCACTTCAACTTTTTCTGCGGGTAGGGTCAGTTCTTCGGCGGTGACCTGGAGCATGGTTGTTCGCACACCTTGCCCGATTTCCACGGATCCGGTGGAGAGGACCACGCTGCCGTCGCTCATGATCCGCACCATCGCGCTGGCGGATTTTCCTGACCCGCCACCGTCTTTAACTGCGCAGGCGATTCCTTTGCCCCGTTTGAATCGTTGGTTCTTGGAGGGCTCTACTTTATTGTCCCATTCGATTGCTTCCACCAACTCGTCTAACATGGCGTTGAGATCGCAATCGATGGGGGTATCCCCGGCAGCGTATTCATCGCCGCGACCCAGAAGGTTGCGGCGTCTCAGTTCAACGGGATCCAACTCCAGCCGATTGGCGATGATGTCGGCCTGGGATTCATAGGCAAAGGCGGCTTGGTGTCCGCCGAAGCCGCGGAAGGCACCTGCCGGAACTGTATTGGTGTATACTGCGTAGGAATCCGTTTGTACGTAAGGAAGATGATAGGGCCCGTGGGCTCGGTAACCCGCCTTCTCAGCCACCGAAGGCGTGCTGTAAACATAGGCTCCCGCATTTAAATAGACTTGTGACTGGCGTGCGACAAAAGTCCCATCCTTTTTCACTCCCGTTTTGACTACAATCTTTATTTGCGGCTGGCAGATGGTTTTGAAATTCTCATCGGCACTAAAGGCTACGCGCACTGGCCGACCCACGTGTTGAGATAGCGCCACAGCAAGAATGGTGGTGAGCCCGCCCTTAGCTCCGCCGTAGCCGCCTCCCACATGGGGGACAATGACGCGGATATGGCTCAAAGGGAACCCAAAGACCCGGGAAATCTCCTGGCGGGCAGAAAATGGTGCCTGACTAGGGCTCCATACGGTAACGGAGCCCCCCTCGAAGCTGGCCACAGAGATGGTGGGTTCCATGGGATAGTGTTGGGCTGTGGGATAAATAAACTCATCCTCAAAGATGACATCGGATTGACTGAACCCTTTGTTAATGTCGCTCCTCTCGTAGTGAAAATGGTGGCAAATGTTGCTCTGTTCATGCACGATATAGCTGGCTCCGGCGCCATAAGCGGGAGGACGGCTGCGTTGGATCTTGTCATGAACCAGCGGTGCGGTGGGACTCAGGGCGTCATCAACAGTTATGACTGAAGGCAGTTCCTCATAGTCCACCTCAATGGCCCTGAGGGCCTCTTCCGCCGCGGCCTCGTCCAATGCGGCAACCGCCGCCACCACGTCACCGGCGTAGCGTGCCTTTTCTAAAGCGATAAACGGTTGGTCCTTGATCATGGCACCAATATAAGGAGTTGTCACTTTCAAGTTGTCACGGGTCAGGACTCCAAGAACCCCGGGAAGGGCCTCTGCCTTGCGCGCGTCGATGCTGCGAATCCGTGCATGGGGGTAAGGGCAGCGTAGAACCTTTCCTTGAACCATGCCGGGTAACTTAAGGTCACCGGTATAGAGAGCCTTGCCCCTCACCTTCTCCTGTCCGTCCACCCGGGAAACGTTTTCACCAATGACCGTGCTCACGTGCTCCTCCTCATTTTTTCGGCGGCTGCCGTTACGGACTCGATAATCATCTGGTATCCAGTACAGCGGCAGAGATTTGCGTCCATATACTCTCGAACTTCCTCTTCCGTGGGGGCCTGTTTTTCGTCTAATAGCGATTTGGCCAACAGGATCATGCCCGGTGTGCAAAAGCCGCATTGAAAACCACCATACTGAATAAAGGCTTCCTGGATGGGGTGAAGCCCTCCCTCGGGAGCAAGCCCTTCAATGGTAAGGACGTCTTTGCCGTCCACGTCAAATGCAAATAGGGAACAGGAACTTGCGGCTTTCCCATTGACCAAGACCGTGCAGGATCCGCAGATCTCCATGTCACATGATCTCTTGGTGCCGGTAAGACCGAGGCGGTCACGGATCAAATCAATTAATAGCTCCTGAGATGGAACCTGCACCGTATGCTGCTGGCCGTTCAGGCGAAAGCGAACTGAAACCAAATTATTGTCATCCATTGTTTGTATGCTCCCTAGAAACACGGGCAATCCCATCCGCCACCAGTGCCTTTACGATCTGGCGTTTGTATTCCACCGAACCCCAGAGATCCTCCACTGGATCGCAGAGTCCTGCGGCTTCTTCGGCCACCGCAACCGACTCTGTGACGATTTCTCTTGCAGATTTTCCTCTTAACTTGTTTTCTACTGCACTAACTCGAAACGGTTTGGAGCCCACGCAGCCCAGGGCGATTCGAACATCCGTTGCCACCCCGTTGTTCCAACCCACGGCGACGGCGGCATTGGCCATGGGCCGCTCCGCCGGACAGAACCTCAGATAAGCGGCACGGAAGTTTGCGGGGAATTTGTTCACTTCAATTGAAGTTACCACTTCGTCTTCCGCGAGCGCAGTGCAATAGTCATCGATGAAAAAGTCTGCAAGGTCAATGAGCCTCTCCCCCCGCGTACTCCGCGTGTTAACCCTCGCTCCGTGAGCAAGAAGCACTGTGCCAGGGTCGGCACGGGGCTCGGCAAAGCAAAGGTTACCTATCAAGGTGCCCACATTTCGAATCCTCACGTTGGCCAGGGTCCGTTCCATATCCACAAGGAGTGGAAGATGATCTCTCACCACCGGGGACTGCTCGATCCAACGGTGGGTTACCAGAGCCCCGATACGTAAAACCTGACCTTCCTGATCGAATTCTATGTCGCTTAGTCCCGCCACTTTCTTTAAATTGATGACGTGGGGCGACCTCACCAGGCCCAGTTTTAATAGCAGGATCAGCTCGCTTCCTCCTGCCAGGAGCTTCGCATCACCGCCGTGACGACCCAGCAGTGAAGTGGCGTCTTCAATGGAATCTGGCTGGTGTAGGACAAAGGGTGAGATCATAAATACTCTCCACCAAAATTCTTAACTGAATCAAGTTTTCAGCTGGAACCTATCACGAGGCAAGGGGATAAAGTCAAGGGGATCTAGCGGCGGTTCATTAGTGCAATACTATATATCTGCGTCTTAGGGGCTCGGGGGCTCGTCTCTGAGCGGGAGCCGACAGGTTTATGCCTTGAGGCCCGGTCATTTGATTCGACATGCTAAGCTGGTATGGGTCTCCAGTATCGGATGTCTCCCTTTCTTCGGTGCAAGCCCCCTGCGCCCCGAATTTTGCAGTGCGACGAGAGGAACGAGGATGAAGGGCATGGGCATCGAACGTTCAGCTTCAGATATTCACAGGCCTGTTGCCCACGACCTGAAACCTCGTTCCCCGAGGAGAGCTAAACATGTCCCTTGAGTTCACATCAGTACTAGTTAGCTTGACTTTAAACCTCCCCATGGAATATGTGAAAGGGGGGGGTAACTGATTATCTTCTGAGAAAAAAGTTTTAGTCAGAGGTGAACCGACCACCGGGAGCCCACAGATGAGAAAGACAGCAGAAACAACATACGAAAAGTGGATGAAGAAAGAAGGGATTCCGATCATTCAGGATTATGGTGTGCGAGACCTGCGGGAGTTGGAACGGCGGCCATGGTCACGCACAGGCGGGTTGGGTACCTTTGTTGAACTAAAAGGCATGGAAGGTTTTACCGGTACATACATAGGCGAGATTCCCGGTGGCCAGGCACTGAACCCGGAACGCCACCTCTATGAAGAGATCATTTACGTCCTCGAAGGGTTGGGTGTCACCGAAGTATCGTCGTCGCAAAACGGGGATAGGAAAGTTCAATTCGAATGGGGCCCCGGATCCATGTTTGCGATCCCTCTCAATGAGCGTCATCGACTCATCAATGGGGGAAGAGATCCTGTAGTCTTCTTGGCCGTCACCAGTGCCCCCGTCATGATGGATCTCCTGCACAACGAGGACTTCATCTTCAATAACGATTACTGTTTTACTGATCGTTTTGATGGCAGTGATGATTATTTCAAAACCAGCAACAATCGTTATCGTAGTGAAAGCGGGAACGAGGTCTGGGAGACAAACTTTATCTCCGACGTAAATGGATCCCTAATCGATCACCTGCGGCATCACAAGGCCGTGGGTGGCGGCACCACCCTGTTTCAGATCGCAGAGAATTCGCTGGTGGGGCATATCGCCGAGTGGCCGTCCGGCCGCTATCACAAGGCCCACTGGCACGGCGGCGGTGCCGTTTTGTTCCCTATCAGTTCCGAGGGCTATGTGTTGCTCTGGCCCCGAGAGGCCGGGACCCGTCCCTATCAGAACGGAAATGGAGATAAAGTCGTCAAGGTGGAATGGAAAGAAGGGGGCATGTACAGCCCGCCCACGGGATGGTTTCATCAGCATTTCAATACCGGGCGTGAGCAGGCAAAACACGTGGCCTTTCGTTATTCAGAAAACAATCATAAATACGCTTTTGGCATCTTCAGGGCCTCCGTGCTCGGTGGTGTCAATGTGAGTATCCGGGATGGCGGAAATCTCATTGAATATGAGGATGAAGACCCCAAGATCAGGCGGGATTATGAGGCGGAGCTCGCAGCAAAGGGAATCAATTGCGAGATGCCTCCGGTGGAATACAGATGGGATTAGGTGGTATTCACAGATGAGGTGAGTCGCAGCTCAGGAGTATAAAAATAATGAAGAAATCTAAAAAAGCCGTCCAACCCAAGAGAAATGCCTCCCGCACCGGCGATGGATTGTTTAGTAAATTGGTTCAGGTGGACAAGGGGGTCATAAGCTCCCGGATCTTTAATGACCCGGAGATCAATCGGTTGGAAATGGAGCGAATTTTTACCCGCAGTTGGCTCTATGTTGCCCATGAATCGGAAATACCCCAGGTTGGAGATTTTGTAACCCGCTACATGGGGGTAGATCCGGTAATCGTGTGGCGAGGACAGGACCATAAGGTGCGAGTGTTTTTGAACGTCTGTCGCCACCGTGGGATGAGAGTGTGTGGTCAGGATATGGGTAAAGCATCTCAATTTCGATGTTCATACCATGGCTGGACGTACAGCAATGTGGGTAAGCTCATTTCTGTCCCTTTTTATGAAGGTTACCATGGGGAGTTGGACATGAGCAGTCTGGGCCTCTGCCAGGCTCCAAGGGTGGAAAGCTATCATGGGCTCGTATTTGCCCATTGGGAACCAAAAGGGCAATCCCTGGATGATTACCTGGGCGAGATGAAGTGGGTGTTGGATATTTTGTTCGGACGCACGGCAGAGATGGAAGTGGTGGGAGCTCCAATGAGGTGGGAGGCAGATGCCAATTGGAAGTTGGGCGCTGCGAACTTTTCAGGCGACGGCGTGCATCTCTTTACCACCCATGGATTCAGGTCGGCACTGGGTTTGGAAGATAAAATGAAGGGTGAGAGGAAGAGTTTTCGGATGATCACGAAAAACGGCCATGCCTCCTCCCTCACTGGGTTTACGGGTAAATTTGCCATGGGATTACCGGCAGAAATACGACCAGAGATGGAACGCCATCTGACGGCACAGCAGTTGAAGTTTCTCGACCCGCTTCTCATTGCTGTGGGCAACGTTTTTCCTAACATGAGCTTTCTTAACAGTGGGCAGCATACCTCCGCAGAGTGGGGAGGCAGCGATGCCGGGAAAGAGGTGGTTTCTTTTCTTACCCTGCGCCTATGGCAGCCAAAGGGGGCAGACAAGATGGAAATTTGGTCCTGGTGTTTCGTGGACAAGAACACCTCGGATAAGTGGAAGCAGGCATCTAAGGAATCCTATCTTCGTGTGTTTGGCGCAGGGGGGATGTTTGAACAGGATGACATGGAAAACTGGGGGGAGATCACACAGGGCCTACGAGGGCCCATAGCAAAGCGACTTATGCTGCAATACAAAATGGGAGTGGGTGTACCGCGTAAAGAACGTCCCATCAAGGGCCTCAAAGACATGATGGTGGGTGGATTGAGTGAGGACAGCGAGCGTTCGTTTTATCGCCATTGGCAGAAGCTCATGATGCAGGAATAGTAGAATGGAGACGGGTGGCAACGGGAGGAACCTGAGCCCTGCGGATCCATGTTACGCGGAGATTATCGAATTCCTCTATCAGGAGGCGGAGTTCTTGGATCATGGGCAATTTTCGGATTGGTTGGGGATGCTCACCGGGGATGTGAGGTATTGTATGCCGGTGCGTTCGAACCTGGCGCCGGCACGGTCGGATTATAAGGAAAAAACGGAAATCTTCTCTGAGAACATGTCATCGCTGCAGGTTCGGGTGAAGCGGTTGAGTACGGACTATGCCTGGGCTGAAACCCCCCGGTCTCGGACCCGCCATCTCGTTACCAATGTGCGCGTACGGGTGACGGAAAACCCACAGGAAGTGGCAGTGTCGAGCTATATCCTTGTTTATCGGAATCGGTCGAATTCTTCGAGTCAGGATCTGTTGTCCGGAGAAAGACAAGATATCATGCGCCGGGTTGATGGTAAATGGCGTTTGGCTTCAAGGACGATTTTATTGGACCAGGTGGTAGTGGGGTCGCGGAACCTTAGTATTTTCTTCTAAGTGCAATGGCGCCTATCCCAATAAACAGCTTTCCCACCTTTAGTTCATTTAACGTCTGGTTCCATGAGAAAACCAAGAACCATCCATTCAAGACCGGTAGGAACCGTGGCCGATTCCATGAGGACTTCGCCCAGGGCAAGGTGTCATTAGATTTCCTGAAGGAGTACGCGAAGCAGTACTACATCTTTATTCAACTGACCAATACGAATGTGACCTGGACACTAGTGAATTACCTTGATCTTTGGCGACAGAATCCGGATCTTTACGACATCGTGGCAGCGAAGATCGGGTCCGAGCTGGCGGATCCCAGGCCTGGGGGGCATGGTCGAACCTATATCAAATTTGCCCGTTACCTAGGGCTGAAAGATGAGGATCTCTACTGCTCCAAACCTATTCCGGAACTGGAAGCCCGCTGTAATACCGCTCTCGTTTATCGGTCCCAGAGTCCGGCTCAGACGGCGGTCAGGTGGATGCTGGAAGGCTTTGTGGGCTACTACATGAAGTCTTATCGCGAGATACTGCACGAAAAATATGGTGTTCCAGATGAGATGCTTGAGTATTTCGACATCCATGTACTGGCGGATCTTGAAGAGCATGGGCCTGAGGGCGAGTTGTTGCTGGCAAGGCTCTACAAGTTAGGTTTGGTCAAAGAAGAGGACTATGAGGGAATGCGAATTCAGGTGGAGCGTGCGGCTGGAGGCCCGCAACCGGGTAGCCAGTACTTCTCATGGCCGGACGCGCTCTATGACCGCTTCCGGAGCCAACATCCCCTATAGGATTTGAGGTGATCGGGCCCGAGATGGCCTTGCCATCATTTTAGTCATGTGTCCCATCAACAGGCTTTTGAACAACAAACCACCACAGGGTTTGACGATTTACAAAAGCAGTTTGAGTCCCACGGTAATTTTATGCTATTGATCCGCATTCCTATGAGGTCCATGTGAGTAACGACGCACCAGCAGCGTCTCAAAACCACTTGAGACGGCCGCTACTGGCGGGAACTCGAGTCCTCGATTTCACTCATGTGCTGGCAGGTCCGTTCTGTACGCGATTGCTAGCCGACTTGGGTAGCGATGTACTTAAGGTGGAGTCTGCCACCAGGCCGGAACGCATGGGCTCCAAAAAAGCGGCAGCGAATGCCGCACCTAGAAGTCGACACGACCGAGCCCCCTCTTTTCTCAATACCAATCGAAGCAAACGATCTATCACCATCAATCTTAAAACCGATGCCGGTCGTGATTTGGCGAGGCAACTTGCAAGTGTGGCCGACATCGTGGTGGAGAACTTCAGCGCCGGGGTTATGGATCGCCTGCAGCTGGGGTACGGGCACCTGCAGCCACTCAATTCTAAGTTGATATACGTAAGCATGTCGGGATATGGCCACGACGGGCCGCGCAAGGTCTGGACCAGCATGAATATGAACCTTCAGGCCTACACCGGTTTGATGATGGTGACCGGTGCGCAGGAAGACCCTCCAACGGCCATCGCAAATTCCTGGAATGACTACATCGGAGGGCTGCATGCCTGCTTCGGTATCCTTCAGACCTTGACGGAACGAACAAAGACGGGCCTGGGTGCCAAAATTGATTTGAGCCAGTTTGAGTGTAGCGTCTCCACAATTGGGCCATTGTTGTTGAGTAGTATTGTGAACAAAACCGTGCCTCCACGATTAGGCAACCGTTCGCTGGTGGTGGCTCCTCAGGGGGTTTATCGTTGTACTGGTTCCGACGAATGGTGCGCCATCAGCATCCAAAACGACGAACAGTGGCGTGCATTCATCGCCGCCATAGGAAATCCCTCCTGGGCGAGGGAGGATCGATTTGCAACGTTGCAGGGAAGACTGGGCCATCACGATGATCTCGATAACCTGATCGAGAGCTGGACTAGCCAGCTGACGAATGTTGAAGTAGAACGCTGCCTCAAGGATGCCGGGGTTCCGGCTAAGCGCATGCGGCGGATACCAGATGTCCTGGATGGTCCGGACCGAGCCCAGGTATTTCACCCTTGGGATGATCCCCAGGGCGGTTCTGAACTCACTACCGGAGTTCCGTTTTCCTTCAGTACCAGCCTCTTGTCGCCCCTACGACCGGCACCGATGCTGGGTGAGCACACAAAGGAAGCGTTGGGCGAATGGCTTGGCCTCTCAGAGAAAGAGATCAGGGAGTTAAAGGACCAAGGAGCCTTGACCTAAAGCAGTTTCTAGCTCCCAACCAGGAGGAAATCCCTATTCATGGCTCGAATTATTGACCTGACTGCTCATCCGGGTGTCTATGCTACCCGTCTCTTGGCTGAAACCGGGAATGAAGTGATTCGGGTGGAATCCGCCGCCGGCGACGACCTAAGAAATTTGGGCCCGTACCTTGGCCAGCAGCCGGACTTGGAAAAGGGTGCCTATCATCAATTTTTCAACGCCGGCAAGAAGAGTTTTAAACTCAACCTGGAGTCCCCCGCCGCCCGGAATGTCCTTCTCCAACTGATCGGTACGGCGGATGCGGTGGTGGCCACTACCCCGCTACCCTTCGATGAAAACCAGCTGTTGGAAGGGAATCCAAGGCTGCTTCTTGTCAAAGTCATTGAGGACGACCCTGAGCTTTGCGCTTTTGCCCGGTCGGGCCTT
This sequence comes from uncultured Binatia bacterium (SeqCode), assembly GCA_965215595.1. GTDB lineage: Bacteria > Desulfobacterota > Binatia > UBA9968 > CAXXLF01 > CBDCDW01. Next base: position 47,144 of record CBDCDW010000003.1, read on the forward strand.
TTAGCCCTCACCGGTCACCCGGGTCAACGCCCTGTCTTGCTAGGTGGCCATGTGGTTTATGCGGCTACCGGGCTTTATGTGGCTGTGGCCACGGCCGGAGGATTGTTTTCCTTACAGTTAACTGGTCAAGGCCAGCTGGTGGAAGTTTCCATCAGGCAGTGCCTGGAGTCACTAGCCGAACAGTCCATGGTGGACTACACAAACTTGGGACAGGTGACCGAACGCTGTGGCTATCGGGGGGCCATTACGGCTGTCTCCGGGGCGTTTCCCTGTATTGACGGTTACTGGATGGTAAGCGTGCCCCATTCCCCCGAGGGGTGGGGGAAATTCGTCGATTGGGTTCAAGACCCAGTGCTTTCCGCCGACCCATCCTTGGCCGATGAGGCGGAGCGCGACGCTAAGAAGGATTTGGTGATTGAGCGACTGGGCCTGTGGTCGAAGCGCTTTTCCAAGATAGACATTGTTACCGAGGCACAGAAACGCCATGTACCTGCATCTCCTGTGTCTACCCCGCTGGATCTGGTGAATGACCCCCAGCTTACTGCTCGTGGATTTCTCTCTGAAATGGATCACCCGGAATTCGGACGCATAATGTTTCCCCAAGGGGCCATCGGAAGCCTCAAAGGAAGGCGCATCGGTCCCGCCCCATCATTGGGTCAACACAATGCTGAGATCCTAGTCCAACTGGGATATACGGAATCCGAGTGTCAAGAGCTCATAACCTCCGGAGCCATGTGAGACCGGTAGTGAAACCTCATCGACAAATCCAACTTGCGGGATCCTCTGAGTTGATTCCTTCGGGTTTGGTGCAGAACTAACCATGGCAAATATCCGAGGCCGATATGCCATTGTGGGCATCGGGGAGTCCGAGGTTGGAAGACGATCCGAAAAGTCGGGTACGGCTCTAGGCCTCGAATCGGCGGCGGCGGCCATTAGGGACTCGGGATTAGACAAACGTCAAATTGACGGTATTATCACCCACCAGGCTCGGAACAATCCACAGCCAAACTGTTCGGCCTTTTTGGCTGGGCGCCTGGGCATTACTCCCGCCTTCATTAACGATATTAGTCTAGGTGGCTCAGCTGCAGTTTCAATGGTGTTGAACGCCGTGTCCGCTATCGAGGCAGGATTATGTTCCACCGTTCTGTGTACTTCTGCTGGTGGCGAACAGCCGTTGGGCCGGCATGGGCGTAAACACGGTCATTTGGCCTCTGGATGGGAAGACTTTATGTTTCCCTTTGGTGCGGTGGGTGCCCCCATTGACTATGCCTTGGGTGCCCGGCGCCATATGCATGAATACGGCACCACCTCGCGGCAATTCGGGGCCATCGCAAAGGCATGCCGGAAGCACGCATCGCTCAATCCCAACGCACAAATGCGGACCCCAATTACCATTGAAGACCATCAGAACTCGAGGATGATTGCGGACCCGTTTCACCTGCTGGACTGTTCACTGGTTTCCGTTGGGGCAGGCGCCGTTATAGTGACGGGTGCGGAACGGGCCAAGGACCTTCCCCGGCCGCCGGCCTATGTTTTAGGCATGGGCTATTCCTGCCGATTTGGCAGCATTGCCTATGCCGACAACCTCACCACGGTAGCAGGCAAGGAGGCTTCTTCCCGTGCCTTCCAGATGGCGGGGCTCACTCCGAAGGATGTGGATGTGGTGGAACTATACGATTGCTTCACCTATACCGTCTTAGTGACCCTGGAAGACTATGGTTTTTGCAAAAAGGGTGAGGGCGGGGAGTTTGTGGAAAATGGCAGAATCGAATTGGGCGGCGAACTGCCGGTGAACACCCATGGTGGTTTGCTGTCACAAGCCCATGTGGGCGGGATTCTTCACGTAACCGAAGCGGTCACCCAACTCCGCCACGCAGCCGGGGAACGCCAGGTGAAGGATGTGGAGGTGGCCGCGGTGAGCGGTCAGTGCGGGCAGCTGGGTATTCATACGACACTTTTAATGGGCGTTGGCCCTAACTGAAATAAGGTCCCTGCCGTGATGGAAATGACAACCCCGCCACTTCCGATTCCCAACCCGGACACCGAGCCCTTCTGGCAAGGGTGTCGCCGGAGTCAACTGTTGCTTCAGCGCTGCTTGTCTTGCCACTCTCTTCGGCATCCCCCCAGTCCCATATGTGATTCCTGTCTTTCCTCTACCAACGAGTGGGTACCGGCCAGCGGTCATGGGACCGTTTACAGCTTTGTCATTGTGCGGGAGTCATTGCGGGAGTGGAAATTTGCGGTCCCGTACGTTGTGGCAATTATCGAATTAGCGGAGGGTCCCCATATTCTAAGTAACGTAACGGGGATTTCCCCGGAGCAGGTCCAGATTGGAATGCAGGTGGGAGTGTTTTTCAAGCAAGTGACTGAAGAAATTACTTTGCCGATGTTTAAGCCGTTGGAGGTTTGAGATGCGTTTTGTGTATTCCCTGGTTGTTGTTTGGCTATTTTTGGGGGTCACGGTAGCCGACTCCTCCTGGCAGGCGGAGTGGGATGAAACCCTCAAAGCAGCCAAGGGGGAAGGCCGGGTTGTCCTGTATGTCAGCGATATCTATTTCGAGGTGTTTCAGCAATTTCAAAAGAAGTACCCCGACATCAAGGTGATCTCAGTAACGGGTAGGGGAAGTCAAATCTCCCAGCGTGTCATGGCTGAACGCAGGGCCGGCAAATATCTTGCCGACCTCTACATGGGAGGCTCTGGCACTCTCTATAATGTGTTTTACAAGGGAGGGGTTCTCAGTCCGATAAAGCCACTGTTGATCCTCCCAGAGGTGGTGGATGAGTCCAAATGGTGGGGCGGGAGGCATATCTATCACGATGATGAGAGTCGTTATATGCTCGCTTTTAACGGCAACGCGCAATCCTACTTCTCCTACAATACTAAAATAGTAAATCCGAAAAAATTTAGCTCCTACTGGGATTTTCTCGATCCTTCCTGGAAAGGACAAATGGTTTCCTATGATCCGACCATGGGGGGTGCGGTGAGCGGTGTCTTGATGTTTCTTTACAAAAACCCTCAGCTGGGGCCGAAATTTATCCGCCGGATTCTGACTGAGATGAATCTGAGGGCCACCCGTGACTCTCGCCAGCTGGTTAACTGGCTAGCGGTGGGAAAATATCCTATTGCTGCGTTGGTGGGCCCCAATAGGGCGGGGATATATAGGGCCAGGGAACAGGGGCTTCCCATCAATACCTTTGATTCCCGGCGCTTCAAAGAGGGTGGGCCCTTGAGTACCAGTAACGGGAATGTGGCGTTTTTTGACCGATCCCCCCATCCCAATGCAGCGAAGGTGGCACTCAACTGGCTCCTGTCCCGTGAAGGCCAAATGGCCTATCAGAAATTTGGCTACGACAAGGATTCCCTGCGCATGGATATTTCAAAGGACAAAATCCCTCTCCGGGTCCGGCGATCGGAGGGTGTTGACTACCTTGTACTGGCAGGACCTGGATTCAAGAATATGGAGCCAATCAATAGAATCATTCGGGAGGTGTGGAGAAAAAAGAAATGAGTATTTTTGTATAAATCATGGGGGAATTCTCTTGCACTCGAATTGACTTCATGGGATATGGTCTTTTCATTGACTCAATTTGAATCAAATGATATCGGTGACCCGGAAGATTCACGGAGAAAGTGTAAAGGTACGAATTTTTGAAAATTTTTAGTTTGTGGAATTTCAAGTCGGTCCCTGGTGTCTCCTCCATGGCGACCCGCTGGCCCAGGAGGAAATTTCATGCCTGAGATGAACCATGTTGAAGTAGGAACTCCGCCGCGCCCCAAAAAAATATCCCCCTTGAACTGGGGGATGTTTTTAATGATTATCCTCATTGGGTTCATGGGGTTCTATATCCTGTATCCACTGCTCTTGATTCTGATCAACAGCTTTAATGTTGCAACCATAGCCGATCCTCCGCAATACGGCTTCGGCGCTTGGGTGGAGGCCTTCAGTGAGTACGGGGTAAGGGAGGCCCTGTGGAACACCCTGAAGGTGACCATTGTCCGGCAGAGTATCGTCTTCGTCATTGGGGTGGCTATAGCCTGGGTCCTGGCCCGTACCAATACCCCCTTCTCTAGAGGCTTTGAGTTCTTCTTCTGGATTTCCTTTATGTTGCCCGGCGTGGCGGTCACCTACGGTTGGATCCTCCTTTTGGATCCTGACACCGGCCTCATCAATTCTTGGTTTAATAATATATTTGGTGTCATGCCATTCGATATCTATTCCTTCGGGGGGATCATCTGGGTGCACACAATCAGTGGATTAGATACCAAGGTCATGCTTCTAACCCCCGCCTTTCGTAATATGGATGCCTCCATGGAAGAGGCAAGCCGCATGTCGGGTGCCAGCACTTTAAGGACCATGTTTAGCGTGACCCTTCCTGTAATGACGCCCGTGTTGATTGTAGTGATGCTGCTAAGCCTCGTTCGCTTGTTTGAATCCTTCGAGACGGAGCTTTTGCTTGGAGTTCCATGGGGTTTTTATGTTTATTCCACTATGATTGTGGACCTGGCCAGACAGGAGCCTCCCCTTACCAACCAGGCGGCGGCATTGGGGAGTCTCATTCTTCTTTTTCTGGCCATTTTTATACCTCTGCAGAGAAAGCTTATCCGGCGAAGGCAATTTACAACCATTACCAGCGCGTTCAAGCCCAAGATCATTGACCTTGGCCTCTGGAAATATGCGTCGGTGGCAGGAATAGCGATCGTTGCCTTCCTGGCAGTTGGCGTTCCAATCATCAGCGTGGCAGGTGGGAGTGTGATGACTCGCTTCGGCTTTTTTGACTTACCCGTGACCTGGACCCTGGACTATTGGAGGATAGCCGTAAGCGACCCGCGATTAATGCTGGCCCTTAAAAATACTTTGATTATTGCCTTCAGTTGTGCGCTGGTCGGGCCCTTTCTCTTTTCCATCATTGCCTATATAATTGCTCGGTCGAAGCTTCCAGGTCGAAGCATTTTGGATTCCATCTGTTGGATGCCGTCAGCCGTGCCAGGTGTCCTTTCAGGGCTGGGACTCCTCTGGATGTTTCTAGGGACCCCGTTCTTTCGGCCACTATACGGTAGCTTATTTCTCCTAATCATAGCCTCAATGTTCGGCGGGGTCACTCTTGCCACGCAGATCTTCAAGGCGAATTTTGTTCAGTTGGGACAGGAACTGGAGGAGGCCTCGCGCATGTCTGGGGCGGGCTTCTGGAGGACCTACTTCAAAGTTGTGCTTCCATTGATGGCCCAGACCATGATCCTGATCTCGGTATTGAAATTTCTGTTTGCAGCCCGCAGCGCTTCTAGTGTAATCCTTTTAGCCACTTCAGAGACCAGAACCCTGTCATTATTGGCATTGGACCAAATCGCGGCTGGATACCGTGAGGCGGCAAGCATTACAGTGCTGCTGATCGTGTTGCTGACCACGGGCTTGGCCCTCGTTGCTAGAATGTTCGGTCTTAAAGTTGGAATCCGTGCTGGCTAGTCGGGGACAGCTATTTTTTTAGAAAGGGCGGAAAGTCACATGAGTTTTCTTCGACTTCAAAACCTGCACAAATTCTTCAACGAAGTCCAGGCGGTAAACGGTGTAAACCTCGAGGTTAAAGAGGGAGAGTTTTTTACTCTCCTGGGCCCAAGCGGGTGTGGTAAAACCACCACTCTTCGCATGGTTGGCGGTTTGGAGGAACCTGATGAGGGGGAGATTCTCCTGGGGGACGGCTGCTTGGTATCTGTGAGCCGAGGGGTCTTCGTTAACCCCGACAAGCGAGATATGGGCATGGTGTTTCAATCCTATGCGCTTTGGCCTCATATGACCGTTTTCGAAAATGTTGCCTATCCGTTGAAGCTTCGGTGGATGAAAAGACCCGTAATTCGAGAAAAGGTCCTTGCGTCATTGGACCTCGTAGGTTTGACGGGGTTGGAGGATCGACCCATACCGGCCCTCAGCGGTGGACAACAGCAGCGGGTTGCACTGGCGCGGGCTCTGGTATTTTCTCCGAAGGTTTTGCTTTTGGATGAACCCTTGAGCAACCTGGATGCACAGCTGCGTGACGAGATGCGCAGGGAGTTAAAATCCCTGCAGAAACGAGTTGGCGTCACGGTGCTTTTCGTAACCCACGATCAAATCGAGGCCCTGAGTTTGTCAGATCGAATCGGGATTATGTCCAAGGGAAAATTAGAGCAGGTGGGCAGCCCTGAGGAGGTGTACCATAAACCGGTTACTACGTTTGCGCGAGATTTTCTGGGCAAGAATTTTATCATCATGGGTAAAGTGACAAGGATGGGCGATTCCGTGCAGGTTGAACCTCACGGTCTTAAAGATGCTACACTGTCAATCAATCAGGCCAACATCCCTTCTACGGTTGCTGGCTCTCTCGGTGTGGGGAGTGAGGTGGTGGTGTCCATTCGGCCGGACCATATCGAAGTTTCGGGATCCACGCCAAATTCCAACTCTAACGTGCTTCCAGCCACTATGGAGAGTGTGCATTTCTTAGGAGATCGGTACGAGTACACGGTGTCCATGGGTTCGGAGACAAGGGTGCTGATATTGCCAGCGTCCCAGGCCCTAAAGGCGGGTCAGAAAATCTTCTTGCAATTAAAGACGGAAAGCCTCTCTCTCTGGCCACGGGAGATGTAAGGCCGATAATTAGAGCTCAAAATTGTGAGGGGGGCCTTGACAAGAGAAGTCCAATATGGTGTAAGACTGTATTTTTAAGGGTCAAGTTTTGAAAGGAGGAGTGAGATGAAAAGGATTTACCTAATGGCCGTAGCGGTCCTGATGGTTTTGAGTTTTGTTGGGACTGCGGATGCGCAGAGGAAGAAGGGGAGTCAGGGGAAGCGGATTCAGACGATGGATATCGTGATCAGTGAGGTGGGCGAGGCGACTGTGGGTTATCAGGTCGAGCGCCGGGGAAGGATGAGGACACGTTACATTGGCGTGGCCGATGTCACCAGAGTTCAGAAGGCGGACTACAAGGATGTCGCTCTAAAGGATCTAAAGAAGGGCGATAAGGCATTGGTTACCCTTTACAAGGACCCTGATGATCCGTACTTTCCTGCACTGTCGATTAAAGTGTATGGAAAAGGAGCGCTCAAGGCGAGAAGAGGAAAGAAGAAGAAAAAATAACCGAGCTCCTTCCAACTATGATTTAGCGCTGTACCATCTGGTGAACGGTGTCCTACCGTATTCCCAGGTGGTACAGTCTTGATCAAATCTTTCCAAGTTTTTGATAAAACGAGTTCCCTTTCTATTACAGGGGCTCGTTTCACGCATTCGGCCAACCATCTTTCAATCCGCCCCAAGTTTTTTGCGGGCCTTAGGTCTCAGCATTTCGAAATTCTGATTCAGGACCAGCATGGCCGTGTTGTCAGTCGGTGGTGCCAAGGAAAATACTTTACTCAGCGTCTAGGGCCGTTGGCAGGTGAGGTTCTTTACCCGACCATTGTGGAAGGAAGATTCTTTCCTGGCAGATATCAGTTAAAAGCAATCATACCTGTGGCGTAGCGATCCATGTCAGCCGCCACCACCGTTAACATCAGACGAAGTTAGACCCTTGGACCGTTACGAGGATCGGAAAAGGAACCATCGGCTCTTTGCGGATCCTTACCGGTGGGGAGTGGGAAAGTGTAATTCCAGGTAGTTCCCCTCTGGGTCAAACAGGTAAATGGTCCTGCCCGAAGCTCGCTCCACGCAGCGGTGAAACCTCCCTGTTTCTTTGACCTCTTTTAGGGCGTCGTCGTAGTCTTCCCACAGCATATCAAAGGCCTGGTGCGCTATGCCGTCTTGTTCCAGGGCGTTTTTTTGAATGGGCTTCGGTTGTTCGAAAAGAACAACGTCGCTTCCACCGCATCTTAGACGGTCTAATCTAGGCCCCGCGCCGCCCCAACTCGGTCGAGAAACTGCATCCCAAGGACCTTGGTGTAAAATTCCCGTGCCCGGTCAATATCATTCACCGGAATACCCACGTGGTAGAGATCCTTAAGTTTCATCGCCTTTAACTCCCGTCAGTGAATTTAATCTAACGCTGAGATTGTTGTTCACTCAAACAAACTACTCGCATGCTATTCCCCCGCCGCTTTTTGCTTGGCGATCCAGTCTGGATGATCTTCCACGTGCTCAAACATATTGCCAAGCACTTCTGAAAACGGATGGTAACGGAAGGCCATCCACTTGGCGGATTGTCCTGGGGTACGGTTAAAGTGTTGGTGCTCGCAGCCATTGGGTTTGACCGGCAAAATAATCAGATCCCACTTTTCCCAGTCCACCTTATTCCCGTCCACTGTGGTGTATCCTTCCCCCTCTAATACGAATAGTTGGATTCCACCCTGGTGCTTGTGTTTTCCGGAATGGGTTTTGACATGCTGGATGAAGCAGGTCCAACCTTGTGCAGCCGCTTCCAACACTGCCCCGTCAGCTACCTTGTGCCAGTTAAGATACCTCTTCGATAAACCTTGACGGCCCTGGCGCCAAGGTAGATCCTTTGCTCGTATGACGATCTTGCCTGTTTTGGCTTGATCTCGGGCCGCCGAGTACTGCCTTAGGGTTTCCTCGTAATGGGCCCCTTCTTCCAATTGGACAGGTTCTCTTTCTCTAACTCTTTCTCTTTCCACTTTAAGTTTCTCCTTTCACTGCTTAAGGCCCTTAGATATCACGGTTTTTGAACCGTGTCCATACGATCGTACTTGACAGGTTTAAGTGGAAGCAGATATAAGACCCACGTCTTAGCCACTCCTGGATCAGTTAACGGATTATTACTAGGGAGGTACCATGCTAATACTGAGTGACGAAGAAGTCCGTCAATCACTCCCCATGGAGGAGACTATCCAGGCCATGGAAGAGTCCTACCGAGAAGTTGCAGACGGACAAGGGATAAATCTTCCGAGGCAAAGAATTCGAACAGCTCCCAACCAAGATGGTTTCGGTTACTTTTTCAATTGTATTCCTGGACTGCTCCCCAGTCGGGGAGTGATGGCTGTACGGTTGGATTCCATTGTCCGAGAGGTCCGAGCGAAACGCGCAAGTGGACGGTATGCCGGGGATCAGTACTGCGGGTGGGTGATTGTCTTTAGCTTAAAAACCAGTGAACCCCTGGCAATCATGGATGACTTCAGCCTCTCTGCCATACGGGTGGGGGCCACCACTGGAGTGGGAGTGAAATACATGGCAAGGCAGGATGCGAATCAGGTGGCGCTATTGGGTTCCGGTAAGCAAGCGCGAACCAATCTCGAAGCGGTCTCCAAAGTCCGAAACCTTGACCAAGTGAAAATCTACAGTCCAAACCCAGACCATCGCCGGCTTTTTGCCGAAGAGATGACAGAAGTGGTGGGAGCCGAGATCATTCCAGTGGATAGCCCGCTAAAGGCAATGGACGGGGCGAGCATTGTGCTCTGCATGGGCAACTCTGTCGCTCCACTTTTTGACGGAAATTGGCTCAAACCCGGAATGCATGTCGCCTCTATTTCAGCGGGACGGGACAAGACTCATCAGGATCTCGACCAAGAGGAACGCAAGGAACTCGATGATACAACGCTGGAGCGGAGCTCTCGCATCGTAATTAGTTCCAGAGCGCAAATGGCGTGGGACGAACAGACGAGACTGTCGAGCCAAAACCATAAACTCTATGATCTAGGCGAATTGTTGCAGGGAAAGGTTGAGGGAAGAAAAAGCGACCAAGAAATCAACCTGTTTGCGAGCAATACGGGTACTGGGAACCAGTTTGCGGCTGCTGGGGCAATGGTTTACGAGAAGGCCAAGGAAAGAGGTCTCGGTAGGGAAATTCCAACAGAATGGTTAATGTCGGATGTAAAAAAATGGGCAGACCAGGGCTTCTTCCCATCACCTTAGAATGATCGTCCAAACGCCTAAATGTTAACCGAGACGAATTGATTTAACTATTGTGTCGAGTTGAGGTCCTGTGGGTTGGCTAAAGCACAGCCGGAAGCTCACTGAGATCATTTATAATCCGATCGGCTCCTGACCCCAGCAATTGATCTGCCTTGGCCCTACCGGTTACAACGCCGATGGCATAGATGGCGAGGGGTTTCGCGGATTGGATGTCATCGGGGCTGTCTCCTACAAGTAGGGTTTGGTCTGCGCGCCACCCCAGAGAGGTGAGGCAGGCCCGATTTTGATCGGGGTACGGTTTCAAACGACAAGTGGGATCGCGACCAAAAACTCCTTTAAAGCAGTCGCTGATTCCCAAGCACACCAGAGTGCTTTCCACTGCAGCCGTTCCGTTGGAGGTGACGATGGCACAAGGGAAGTCGTTGGATCGCAACCAGGAGAGGGTAGGCTCAGTTTCTTTCAAAGGCTTTGCCCTGCCAGCACCCAGGAGCTCATAGCTCTCCAAAGCGTCGAATACCCGCTCCTGGATTTCTTTGGTCCGTTCTGATGGGAGAGCCTCAAGCATGAAGTCATATACCGTTCGCATGAGTTTAAATCCCACACCCTTACTTTGTTCCACAACCTTTGATGGGACTCCTTCATTTAAGTAGATGCTTTCGATTTCCTCGATTGCTCGTCGCCAGTCCACATGAGGTCCGAGCTCTACCAGAGTATGGTCAAAGTCAAAGATTATATTATTACGTTTCACCATAGGACCTGCCGCTCATTTCAAGTAGGGGCTGAGGATGCGACTCACCTTCTCTCGCACGGTATTCGCCACGTCCACCCGTCGGAAGAGGGTGGCATTTTCTGCCATGGCAGTGGCGTCGATCCCCACGCGGGATACCGGTTGGCCTGGCTGTACCGATGGGTCGATGCCCATTCCCCTGCCTCCCTTTTCTGACCAGAGTCCTTCATGTGCACGCAACCGGGTGGACATGGCCCACCAGATATCCGCGCCCCCCTCCAGGGGAACGTCTGCATCCACCACCACGACATTCTTGGCCACGGGCATCATTTCCCAAATAGACTGGATGAGAGATTTGACCTCTGCATGAGGCATGGGCTCCACCGCCACCAGCACACTCAATCCAAGACTCCGCGGCGGGATATGAATCCGTACCAGGGAAGGAAATCGTTGTTTTAATAGCGGGAAGTTCTCGGCTTCCCATAAAAATTCGGACAGAGTGGAATCCTCCCCGCTGAAGGGTACCAAGGCATGATAAATGGGGTCTTTCCGATGGGTCACCGCTGCGATTTCTCCCACTGGGCATTCAAAAGTTAGGTAGTAGCCAGAAGATTCCCCAAAGGGGCCTTCCGTTTCCCGAATTCCTGGAAGAATCTCTCCCTCAAGAACTAGTTCTGCGTGGGCTGGAACCTCCAGGTCGGATGTCACACAGCGCACCATTTCAATGGGCCGGGAGGCGAGTCCTCCTCCCATGGCAAACTTTTCCCCGTCCGGCGCGCGAATGACGGACGCGAGCAGAGTTAGGGGATCGCAGCCTATAACAAACGCCATGGGCAGTGGTCTATTGTTTGCCTCAGCTTTACCGAAAAAGGCAGCAATGGGAGGATTGTTGAGTAGGATACCGATTCTGTTCCCACCTTTGATTTGTACGCGATGAATCCCACAGCTGAGTTTGCCGGTCTCCGGATCTCGGGCAACGGCAATGGCACTGGTCAAATAGGGACCCACATCTCCCTCATGGTGGGTTAACACAGGAGCTAGCTTTGGAATGTCAATATGCTCGCGGTGAACGACTTCGTGAACCGGGCCATCGTTCACTAATTTGGGTGCAATGAGTTGCTTACGTCTCTCGGCATAATGGGCCAGGAGGTCCTTGGGCTTTCCAAAGGCCATCTCTACTCGTTTGCGATGGCCTAGGAGGTTTCCCAGCAACGAAAACGGATACCCAGAGACCTGGGGTAGGTGGAGGGCCTTTCCCTTTTTCTCTTCCACCTCTCGAATGGCGGCACAAATCTCTTGGTTAGGAGAGAATTTTTCCGCAACGGATATAATCTCGCCCTCTCGTTGAAGGAGAGCCACAAATTCTCTCAAATCGCGAAACATAATGACCTCCCAAGTCTCCGGTTTGGCTCAACCGTTGGAGGATTGTTCGTTCCCTGGAGTGTCGAGCCGCCTCTGGTTACGGATCAAATACTCCGTAAAATGTGTTATAGTCAAGGGACTTGATGTGCCGGTGCGAAGCTTCGGTTCACTTCTGTCCTTGCTCCCCCTGAGCTTCCTTGATATTTTTTGGAAAATGGAACGAAAAAGAAAAGATGGCCAGTTTCGCCTGGTGACAGATTTCAAACCCAAGGGGGATCAGCCCCAAGCCATTGAAAAACTGGTTCAAGGGTCTAAGAAGGGCCTCACTCACCAGACGCTTCTGGGGGTTACAGGTTCAGGAAAAACCTTTACCATGGCAAATGTCATCGCCAAGATGAATCAACCGACTCTGGTGATTGCACCCAACAAAACCCTGGCTGCTCAGCTTTACAGTGAATTCAAAGAACTGTTTCCGGAAAATGCAGTACGGTACTTTGTGAGCTATTACGACTATTATCAACCTGAGGCGTATGTACCGTCCACAGACACCTACATCGAGAAGGACGCTTCCATTAACGATGAAATTGATAAGTTGCGCCACGCTGCCACCATGGCCTTGTTGGAAAGGCGTGATACATTGATCGTGGCCAGTGTCTCGTGCATCTACGGTCTGGGTTCACCCGAGGCCTATTTTGAGATGATGCTCTACTTGGAAAAAGGCATGAAGGTAGAGCGCGACTTCGTGCTTAGAAAACTGGTGGATATTCAGTACCAGAGAAATGACTACGATTTCCATCGCGGCACTTTTCGGGTCAGGGGGGACGTGGTTGAGGTTTTTCCGGCCTATGAAGATAGCTCATCCATTCGCATGGAATTTTTCGACGATAAGGTCGAGTCTCTTCAGGAGTTCGATCCCGTGCGAGGAAAAGTGCATCGGCGCGTGGATCGGGTGGCCATCTATCCTGCGAGTCATTACGTTACCAATGAGGTAACGTTGAAAACGGCGGTTAAAAATATCCGGTCGGAGTTAGAGGGACGGCTCCAGGAACTTCGCGGCGAGAGCAAACTCCTTGAGGCGCAGAGATTAGAACAAAGGACACGGTACGATCTCGAGCTCCTCGCCGAAATGGGATTTTGTCCGGGCATCGAAAACTACTCGCGCCATCTCACCGGGCGCAAACCGGGAGAGCCACCCCCAACCCTTTTGAATTACTTCCCGAAGGATTTTCTTCTATTTATCGATGAGAGTCACGTGACGGTTCCTCAAATCGGTGGGATGTACCGCGGTGACCGGTCACGCAAGGAGACACTGGTGGAATTCGGGTTTCGTCTTCCTTCCGCCCTGGACAACCGGCCATTGAATTTCGAGGAATTTGAATCCACTGTGAACCAGACGGTTTTTGTTTCAGCCACGCCTACGCGGTTCGAATTGGAAAAAAGCCGTGGGACTGTTGTGGAGCAAATTATTCGACCCACTGGCTTGATGGACCCTGAAGTGTTGGTTCGCCCGGCCCGGACCCAGGTGGATAATCTTCTGGAGGAAATCCGTAAAAGAGCTGAAGTGCACGAGAGGGTATTGGTCACAACACTGACCAAACGAATGGCGGAAGACCTCACGGATTATTTTCAGGATTTGAACGTCAAGGTGCGTTACCTTCATTCTGATATCGAAACCCTCGAGCGTGTGGAGATCATTCGAGAGCTCAGAAAAGGTACCTTTGACGTGCTCATCGGTATCAATCTACTCCGTGAAGGGTTGGACCTGCCTGAAGTGTCCCTGGTGGCGATTTTGGATGCCGATAAAGAGGGATTTCTCCGTTCGGAACGGTCGCTGATCCAAACCATTGGTCGGGCTTCCCGTAATGTGAACGGGACCGTGATTCTCTTCGCAGATTCCATCACCCAATCCATGAAACAGGCCATGGACGAAACCAGCCGGCGCCGACAATTGCAGGCGGAGTTCAATAAGAAACACAAAATTACGCCCAAAACAGTGGTGAAGTCCTTGGGGTCCCCACTGGTCCAAGTCTATGACGCTGATTATGTGACGGTACCCATTGCAGCAGAAAAGGGTGAAGATTATTCGTCAGTGAAAGCCATTCCAAAGTTGATTGAGGGTCTCAGGAAGGAAATGAAGCGCGCGGCCGCCAATCTAGAGTTCGAGAAGGCTGCAGAGATTAGGGACCAAATTAACGAACTTCAAGAGAAAGAACTCGGTTTGAAAAATCCACTGGTGGCACGGGGGTCCGAGGATTAGCCTCGGCATCATTTTTGTCATCCATTCAAGAAAGACTCGATAGCTTTCCATCTCATCCCGGGGTCTATCTGATGAAAGACCGGGGTGGCAAAGTCATTTACATCGGCAAAGCAAAGGATCTCCGAAATCGGGTAAGGGGCTACTTTCGTGGTGGGGACGGTCGATCTCAAATCGACTTTTTGATGCGCCGAGTAGAAGATGTAGAGACCCTGGTTACCACAAACGAGAAAGAGGCTCTCATTCTCGAAAATAACCTGATCAAGCAATATAAGCCTCGCTACAACATCCGGCTAAAAGACGACAAAAGCTACCTTAGCATCAAGGCAACCGTATCCCATCCCTGGCCCAGGATTCTCGCCACGCGCAAAATTGTGAAAGACGGGAATCGATATTTCGGGCCTTATTCTTCCGCCATTGCGGCACGGGAGACCATAGATATCATCGAAAAGCATTTCCTGTTGAGGACCTGTACGGATAATAATTTTAGAAATCGTGCGCGTCCCTGTCTTCAATATCAAATCCGGCGCTGTCTGGGTCCCTGCGTTTTGCCAGTGGACCAGAAGGAATATGAAGCCCAGCTGAAACAGGCGATTCTCTTTATTGAAGGGAAAAGCCGTGAGTTATTGGAGGAACTAAAGGCGAGGATGGAGCAGAGGTCTGATGCCCTTGAATTCGAGGCGGCGGCCAAAATCAGAGATCAGATTCAAGCGGTGGAGCAGACCCTGGAGAAACAGAGGATGGTTTCCCACTGGGGAGCCGATCAGGATATCTTTGGGCTCTACCGAGAGGGCGGGTTTATCGAGGTGCAAGTCCTTTTTGTCCGGCAGGGTAAACTCACAGGGAACCAGGCCTACTCCTTTGAGGAACTGGTATTCTCTGATGAGGATTTGATGGAGTCGTTGCTCACTCAGTTCTACCAGGGGGAGCGTTTCATTCCCGACGAGGTCCTTTTGCCCATGGAACTGGAAGATCAGGAGGTGCGCGAGGAATACCTTGCCGAGCGCAAAGGCAAGCGAGTCGCCGTGCTAAACCCGCGTAGGGGAGATCGGTGGAAGCTATTAGAGATGGCAGGACAGAACGCCCGCCAGAGTTTTTCTGAACGTCATAACAAGGAAAAGGAAAGAGAGACCATGCTTCTGGAGCTTCAGCAAAAGCTACGACTGAAGCATTACCCCCAAAGGATCGAGTGTTATGACATATCGAATATCTCTGGCAAACAGGCTGTGGGGTCACAGGTCACTTTTTTCGACGGGGAACCTGACAAGAAGCGATATCGTCATTACCGAATTCGGTCCCCTCAGGCGGTCCAGGGAGGAGACGACTTTGAGATGATGCACGAGGTGCTGGAACGTCGATTCCGCCGTGGGGTTGAAGAAGGAGACTTCCCTGACCTGGTGGTTGTTGATGGAGGCAAAGGTCAGTTGGGGATGGCCCTGACGGCCTTGCGGGATCTTGGAATAAAGGATATCGATGTGATTGCCCTGGCAAAGATGCGCGTTCAATCGTCACCGCGGAGTCGCGATATTCAACGCACGGAGGAGAGGGTCTTTCGTCCCGGGCAGGCCAATCCTGTCACCCTGAAGCGTAATTCCAATGCCCTATTTCTTCTCCAGCGAGTCCGGGACGAAGCCCACCGATTTGCCATTACCCATCACAAAAAACTGAGGTCGAAACAATCATTGCATTCTGTCCTGGACCGAATTCCTGGAATCGGGGGGGTCCGAAAACGGGCATTGCTGCGCGCACTGGGTAGTCTCAAGCGCATCGAAGAGGCCACCTTGGAGGACCTGTTAAAAGTCCCCTCTATCAACGAGAAAATTGCCCGGGACATCCTTGAGACCTTAAAGTCGACATCCAAGGACGATTGAATCCCATGGACTTCCCTCCTTCCGTTGATCCAGGGAAAGATCCATTAGAGAAAAATCCAGCTTCCCTGTTAGTGGGTCCAACCCTTTCGCTTCTTCTTGGTCAGGCTGCAGTTTTCCTATCCTTCCGCGTGGCGTTAATCTTCTCCATCGCGATCCTCCTGGCATCCCCATGTGCCTGGCTGCTGGGAAAACGAAAATGGGCGATACTGTTTTTTTTCTCCGGCCTGGCATTCATCACCGGATATGGGATGCACCAACGCTTGCTGATGCCTCAGTATTCCAACCATCACCTTCGACTCCTGACTGATGGCAGGAAGCCGGTCCAAGTGGAGGGCATTCTATATCGAGAACCAGAAGCGCAGTTTGGCCGGAGCCGGTGGTACCTACGGGTGGAGTTTCTTTGGCGACCACTTGGTGCCCAGAAAGCTGTCGGGGATGTTTTGATTACGGTTCGGGATGTTCAAAGAAAGTGGCACTATGGCGACCGAGTGCGTCTTCGGGTAAGAGTTCGCCCGCCCCGTCCGGCACGGAATCCGGGGGAATTTGATTACGGGGCCTATTTGGCGAGGAGGGGAATCTACCTCACCGGTTTCCTCGGTAATGATGGAGGAGTGGAACTCCTTCACAGAGATAACAGGGGGGTTTGGAAATGGATACAGCATATTCGTGGAGAGATCCGGGTCTTCATGGACCGCCACCTTCCTCCCCAGGAAGCAGGTCTTTTGAAGGCCTTGGTCATAGGGGACAGGGGAGGACTATCCAGGGAGACTCGTGAGAGTTTTACAGCCGCCGGTATGGCCCACGTTCTTTCCATATCAGGTCTTCACGTGGGAATGCTGGGTTTAGTAGCATTTATTGTGGTTCGATTCCTGGGGTCATTGAGCAGTACCCTGATGCTCCGTTGGAACCTATTCAAAATTGCGACACTTTTATCCTTCATTGCTGTTTTGTTTTATGCAGCTCTGGCTGGAGGGCGGATTCCAACTGTTCGGGCCACCATTATGGTAGGTGTTTATGTGCTGGCGGTATTATTTGATCGCGAGGAAGAGTTTTACATTAGTCTTGCCCTTGCAGCCCTTCTGATCGGCCTAATCTGGCCTGGGGTTGTCATGGATACCTCTTTCCAACTATCCTTCCTCGCCGTTTTATTCATCGTTTGGGGTCTACGGCGAATTCATCAACTTAGGGAGCTCAAACCGAAGGATAACCTTTTACAATTGCAAACCCGGAACTGGCTCCGACGGCGATTGCCTCAAATCGCACTCTATCTTGCCGTTCCAGTACTGGCGACCATAGGGACCGGGCCTATCGTGACCTATCATTTTGGTCGGCTTTCCCTGGCGGGTTTCCTTGCCAACCCAATTCTAGTCCCAATTGTGGGTTTGGTGCTTGTTCCCATGGGATTCTTGATCGGTTTCCTCTGTTTGTTCTCAACGGCCCTTGCCCTCCCCCTGCTTTGGGTTGCCAAGCCCTTTCTTTCATTAACCCTGTGGATGGTGGGGTTATTCTCAGAGTTACCCATGGGGGTTGTCAACGTGCCCAAACCCAACTTAATGGAATTGGGTATCGTTTACCTGGCGATCTGCTCTATCCTGGTGTTACAACGGCGGACTCATGTCTATTTATTCCTGGGATTTTTGCTGGTTGCCATGGTGACGGACGGCGCTTACTGGTGGTGGCAGAGATGGGGGCGCCGAGATTTGCGCATCACCTATCTCAGCGTAGGTCACGGCGATGCTGCGGTGGTAGAGCTTCCCGGCTCCAGTGTCCTTCTCATCGACGCCGGTGGAAGCTCATTTCCTCAGTACGATCCCGGGAGGTCCATTGTGGCGCCATTTTTACGTTCCAGACGGATTGCAAAGGTCGATTACGTTCTTGTGAGCCATCCGCGGATCGATCACTACGGGGGGATGCAGAGTATTCTGGATGAGTTTGCCCCTTCTGAGTTCTGGTCCGGCCCCGTCAGGGGAAAGACCCATCGCTATCTTGAACTGGAAGAGGCGGCAAAACACTGGGGAGTTAAACGGGTCATTCTTAAACGGACTGATTCCTGTCGTAGCATTGGAAAGGTTCAGATCTGTGTCTTATACCCTTCGGATAACAGTGGTGAAGAATCTTCTGTGGTAATAAGGCTGACTTTGGGTCAATACCATTTTCTTTTTCCTGGGGACATTAATAAAAAAGATGAAAAAAGGCTTGTGGATTTGGAGACGGAGCTGGAAAGTCAGGTATTAAAAGTCCCTCGGCACGGGAGCCTTACTGCCAATACGAATTCGTTTGTGGGGGCTGTACGTCCCCGCCTGGCTATTTTTTCCGTCGGTTACCGTCCTCCCGAAGCAGAGGTGATGGCTCGCTACGTCGACGCCGGATCCAAAGTTCTCCGCACCGATGACGACGGTGCGATAATTGTTGAAACAAACGGAAACAGGCTTTCCTACAGAACCCATCTTAGTGGGAAAAGCGGAACAATCCCCTTGCCCAGGGGGGTAAAGTGATTCGTAACCAGCCTAGAGCTCAATGATGGCTCTGGTCCAGTTATCTTTGGGAGCGATGGTATGGCCCTTACCGGTAAAGTCTTCGGCTAGAAAGACATCCCCCGCCCCAAAGGTCTTCACCGTCCCGTCCCCGACCATGACGTCCACAAAGCCGGATAGGGTGATAAGAAACCGACGATGGGGTGCGTTGTGCCATTCACTGCTTTGGTCAGGTGCGACGTTCCTGAAAATCACTTCCTTGGCCGGTTGCAACTTGGCAAATTGGGTAGGGTCCAGATCCTCAAAGTGAGATTGGCCATCGGAACCGCTGAAAAGTCTTACAATTTTCATCATAATGGACTCCTTGTGGCCATTACTTAAACATCATAGTAAAGGAGAGGTCAAATGGCAGAATTAAACCCTTCACCAGAAAACATTGATAGGCTCGAATACGCAGTTTGGCCTTCGTATTCGTTACTCGCAGGTATCCAGCTGGACCTCTTCACCGCGCTTAAAGACGGTCCCATGGATGTCGAGCAAATTGCTCGCGCTTTAAGTGTCAGGGCGGACAAGCTGCAACCGCTCCTCTATGCACTGGTGGCCATTGGGCTATTGAGGGTGGATGGAGACCTTCTTTCCAATACCCATGAAGCAAGTCACTTCTTGGTCCGAGGAAGTCCGAGCTACAGGGGCGGAAAGCACGAAACCTTTTTAAATAATTGGCAAGCCGGACTCGGGACTGCGGACTCGATTCGAGCCGGATCACCCCAGGCCAAGCTTGATTTCTCAGCCGCATCCCAAAGCCAGCTGGAGATGTTCTACCGGAGCACCTATGCGCAAGCACTTCGCCGAGGGCGTGAGCTCGCTGGGATCTACGATTTTTCGGCTCATCGCTCATTGTTAGACGTTGGTGGTGGGACTGGTGGTTTGGCGATTGCGATGACGGAGGCCTATCCAGGCTTGCATGCAACAGTGGCTGATTTGCCTACGGTGATACCTTTCACGGAAAAGTTCATTAGCGAGGCAGGTGCCAGGGGCCGAGTCCATGTGGTGGCGGCCGATCTCAGTAAGGAGAGCATCACAGGCTCATTTGACTCTGCCGTGTTGAGTTCGCTTATTCAGGTGGTCTCTCCCGACAAGGCCCGCTCCCTACTCAAGAACGTGGGGAAGGTGATGAATCTAGGCGGGTTCATCTATATACGAGGCGATGTTCTTGACGACTCGCGTGTTTCTCCCATGGGATCAGTCATGCGGAATCTTATATATCTGAACCTGTATGATGAGGGGCAGGCCTATACAGAGAGAGAGCACAGAGAGTGGTTAGAGGAGGGGGGATTTGATCGTTTTGAGCGCAAGATTCTACCGGATGAATTTAGTCTGATGCGAGCTAGCAAGGCAAAATAGTAGTCAAAGAGCTCATTATCTATAGGACGGATTTTCCTTTCCCCACTCTTCAGCGAACTGGGTTAGAATTTTATCCAATCTGTCCCGAACCTGGGAGACAGCCCCGTTTACCGGTCACGTGATATTACGCGCCCGATCCCATATCATTCCCGTGACCGATTGCCCTGTTTTATTGATAGTCACTGCCCTGTAAGCCCCCACCCAGACCGCACCGTAGTATACCGTCTCTCCGTTTCCCATATTGGTCAGGGCCAAACGAGAATTGATCCAAAGGAAAGAATCCGTCCCCTGGCTGACGAGGAGTCGCGGAGCTTTGTTGCGTAACAGATGGAGAGTCTCCTTCACGAGAAATTCTCTAGCGACACCTGACTTCTCTCCCGGTGCTCCAACCTCTTCCACGACTATCCTGATTCTTTCCAATCTGGCCAATCGTCCCGTTTGTTCCTCTGATTTATCAGGCAATATGACCAATAGCAGCATCGGCAAGAAATAGATCGGCACCGAATTTAATCGAAACATGAAGATCCCTCTTTCATGTGGGGAGTGGGCCATTGTTGCCTTCAACTGGAATATTAAAAAGATTGTACCAGGTATCCCGCCGGTGCTGGTAAGCCTAATTGTTGTGATCACCAGGTGAAAACCAGTGTTAAGCTAGCTCCTTGACAGCTCATGACCCTATGATATGTGTGCCCTAGCTACGTGAACAACAGGTTAAATAGGTTATAAAGGACGGAAAGGGGATCTTTATGGCGAAACGAGCGGAAACCGTACCTCCTGGTATCATTACCCGCGATGAAGAGCAGATTCAAAAAAAATTGAAGGAATGGAACATTTCGCGGGAAGAGTTCGACCGGCTACAAGCGGTGAAACTAGAAAGGGAGAGCAGGGTTACTCCTATTAGTGCCTTGGCTCCCGACTTTGAGCTGGAGCAACTTTCCCCCGAGGGGGATCGCACCGGTGAGACAACACGCCTTACCTCGTTTCGTGGCCGCCCAGTAGCCCTGGTCTTCGGTTCCTACACGTGAGGGCCCTTTCGCGCTCAGGTGGAGCGATTGAATGAAATCTACCACGAGTACAAAGACAAGGTGATATTCTTGGGGGTTTACGTTTCAGAGGCGCATCCCATGGATGGTAGGGTTTCAGAGAAAAATATCGATGCTGGCGTCTGCTTTCTACAGCCAAAGACCGTCGAGGAACGGAACGCCGTGGCCAAATCGTTCATTCAGGATATGAAGTTTAATATTCCTCTGCTCCTGGACACAATGGACAATGCTACCGCCGAGAAGTACGGTGCACTGCCTGACCGCCTGGTGGTGATCGACAAAACCGGCGCGGTTGCTTTTCCAGGTGCCATAGGACCCCACGGTTTTGATCCGGATGCGTGGCTGGAAACTATCCGTAAGGAGGTTTCTTAGCTGTCGGTAATTAATTAGAGGAACACAAATTATGAAAAAGATCATTCAGCCCAAGAGCCTACAAGACCCCAGGCCCAGGTTCTCTACGGCCATCCTTACTGACCCTGGTAAGCTTTTATTTATTGCAGGGCAGACGGCTTCGGGCAACGATGGAAACGTTGTGGGTGTGGGGGATATCGAAGCACAGGCGAAACAGGCATTTGAAAAGTTGAAAATCATAGTGGAAGAGGCAGGTGGAACCTTGGCGGACATCGTAAAGACCACCATCTACATTACCGACGCGAAGTATCGGGAAGGTCAGCGCAAAGTTCGGAGTGAGTACATTAAAGATGACCCGCCTACGAGCACATTGATTATCGTCAAGGGCCTGGCCAGGGAAGAATTTCTTATCGAAGTGGAAGCCATTGCGGTTCTGAAGTAGTCAGTGGGCGGCGTAGTCCATTGTCTGCGCTTATCTCGCATTGGAGAACAACGTAGTTGTTAGATCGATTCAAAGTTCAGTCTGAAGACCAGGTGCGCGTGTCGCCGGTGACGTTGCGTCGGACTGTCAGCCACATTTTTGAAAAGATGGGGTTGACCACGGAGGACGCGGCACTGGGCGCGGAGGTCTTGGTGACCACTGATCTGCGGGGTGTAGATTCACACGGTGTGTCCAATATGTTGCGGGAATACGTGCGGGGCTTCCGGGAAGGGGAGCTCAATCCCAGACCCAACTGGAGCATCGTGCGTGAGTCCCCAAGCACCGCCACCATCGACGCCGATCGTGGTCTGGGTATTGTCCTAGGTCCCAAGGCTATGCGGATCGCAATGGACAAAGCCCGGAACGTTGGGGTTGGCATTGTCACCATGAAAAACGGGCGTCACCTGGGAGCGGTTGGGCACCATGCCATGCTCGCGGCCCAGGAAGACATGGTGGGTATGTGTATGACTGCCACGCGCCCGGCGGTTGTGCCCACCTTTGGCGCTGAACCCTGGTTTGGTACCAATCCGGTGTCCATAGCGGCGCCCGCAAAAAATGAACCGCCTGTTTTGTTTGACGCCGCCACCTGCTCCATCGCAAATAATAAAGTCCGGCTGGCTGCGCGGATGGGGACCACGTTGTACCCCGGCTGGGTGACTGACAAGGCAGGGAATCCGATTATGGAGGAAAGTCTGCCTCTCGAACGTGGGGAATTCTTCCTGTTGCCGCTTGGGGCCACCAGAGAAATGGGTTCCCACAAAGGCTATGGTCTTGCGTTGATGGTGGAAATCTTGGGAACGCTGCTAGCAGGCGCCTTACCCCACGCCCTGGATCCTACCAGCGGTTACAAGCACTACTTTGCCGCTTACAATATCTCTGCATTCACGGACGTTGAACATTTCAAGGAGACTATGGACCAGATGCTTCGGTCTCTCAGGAGTACGAATGCGGCCCCGGGACACGACCGAGTCATCTATCCCGGACTCTTGGAATACGAAGAAGAACAGGAGCGCCGCTCCCTTGGAATCCCACTCCATAAAGAGGTAATTGAGTGGTTCAGTCACATTGCCAGCGAATTGGGTATACCGCCTCTGAGGGTGCAGTAAGTTCGATATCAAGAATCATTTGGCAATGGGTTAGAGGCTAACAAAACTTGTGTAAGTGGTAAAGTCACCAATCAAGGCCTGACACCTTTCTGATCAAATTCGCCGCATTTTTCTTGCACAGGGTCCCCCATCCTGGTGGGGCTCTGAGTCCGATGAGCCCACCATTTTATTTATCAGTCAATTTTGCCAAAATTCATTTTTTGGCAGTGGTTTTGGCTAAAATAGTCCCAATTGTCTCCTTATAGTCGTAGTTGTATCTACCTAAAACTACTCACTATTCTCTGCAAGGAGTGGTTCTGTTGACATCAATTCTAATCTCTACTAAGAAAGCCGATCTGAAGAAATGAGGGAAAATTCCCTTTCCTGGTAATTTGTGTGCGGGAGATGATTAGGCGGCCTGTGAGGTCAATCACTCGAGCTAGGGATATAAGAATGTTATTAGATCATGACGATGACTAGGTTTGCTACATAGTTTAATCGGCAGCACCAATAATTATTTTAACTACGAGGAGTTAAGGACACTGCTATGACAATACTTCAATTGCTCATCAACCCATGGGTATTCGGAAAGTTAGATCTTAAAGAGAAAAAGGCGCAAGGATAAAAGGAAAACCAAATTTCCTAAGCCGACCAAATAGTTTGAATATTAATAAGGATTCGGCACGAATGGGGAAATTGAGTGTTAAGACTGGTAAATGGAGTTAATTCGTTACCGGTCAGCGCCAGCCTGCCTGAGTAAATCAGCAACCTTGAAATGATCGTTGTCCAGGGCGTGCATGAGTACTGTTATATCTTCGTTGTCTATCTCGTTCACGTCGGCACCATGATCAATCAGAACCTTTGCAATGTCAGCGGAGCCGATTTCAGCTGCGTGAGTTAAAGCGGTAAAGCCATTTTCGTCCTTGGCATTCACGTGGGCGCCGTGGTCGAGAAGTAGTTTTACCTCCTCGAATTTGCCTTCATGTGCTGCACGTCGCAGCCGTCTATCATACACAGCGCGAGCGTAGAAGCATACGCCCAGAAACGCATAAGTAACGAAAAATGCACAGGTAAGGAACCAAAAGGCTGTCATCCCGCCAAGTTGAAAGCGCTTCAACAGAGGGGGTATGGCTAAAGCAACAACGATCCCGACACTCGTAAGTATCGTCAGTACTTGAAGGTAGTACTGATTCGCGGTGAGTGCGGATCTGCTTCTAATGGCGTGATTTGTATCCATAACGAGCTGGCAGTGATTGGAGCAAAAGAAATGCCATACACTAACCTGTTGATATTTAACGCGTTTTCCATTTCTCGTAAAGTAAAGGTGGTTGTATTTTGAGCAATCATTCCTAAGAATGTTCTATTTCAAATGGATCTATAATCTTTAGGTAGCTGTCCGGCTTGGGAGAAGCTGACCCCACGGTAGTTTCGGTTAAGACCAATTTCGGAGCGATTCGGAACAAGAAGGAAGGCGTGATTCGATCGTAGGAAATTAACCGGAAATCGGCGCGGGCAATCGAAAAATCTAGGGCAGGCTCTTGATTGGGCGACAACCCTGACCAACTCTGCAAACTTCGATTGTGCCGGTTAAACGATCCATGCGGTAAAGGATAGTGACATCGCTGGTGGATACTAATGAGTATCGACCGGATAGGGCGAGGAACACGATAGCGAAAAATATGGCGGCGAAAATGATTTTACTAACTATGTCGAACACTTCTTCGACTCCAGAGCGAATCTTTCGGAGCAGCCGATAACTTCAATACCTTTTATTAGAGTAATCCCTGATGACGTTTGTCGTCAAGCACTCGTATTGCGCCATGTATAATCTAACCCAAGGGCGATACGTTGCGCCATTTGTGATTCTAACCCTCCAAGGGCTCACATTAGAGCTCAAGGAGGGCAACAATGGAAGGGTTCACCATGGCACGACGATCCAAGCAGGAGTATTTACGATCCATCTATGATCGTTATCAGCACGCACCACGGGCACAGAAGGGAACGATGCTAGAGGAATTCTGCAAGGTTTGCGGCTACAACCGCAAATATGCCATCTGGCTTTTAAACCGGCCCTTGCCCGAGGCAACTGTACGCAAACGGGGTGCACCTCGCTCTCCTACATACAATCGGGCAATGGTAAGGATTTTGGCAAAGGTGTGGGAGGCCTCGGGGTATCTGTGCTCCCAACGTCTGAAGGCCGCCCTTGTACACTGGTTGCCCTGGATAAGGCAACACTTCGAGCTGACCCAACCGTTAGAGGATCAGCTCCTGGCCATCAGCGCCCGTCAGATGGATCGGCGCCTGAGGGAAACCAAGCACATCGTGAAACGCCGACTCTATGGCACCACTCGGCCCGGATCGCTACTAAAGCAGATGATCCCGATTAAGACCGATCACTGGGATGTGAACCGGCCGGGCTATCTGGAGATTGACCTGGTGTCACACTCAGGGGCCTCAGCGGTTGGGGAGTTTGTCCATAGTCTGGACTGTGTCGACATTGCTACCTGCTGGGTAGAGCGCAAGGCCGTCATGGGTAAGAGCGCTTTGGGTGTCTTGAATGCGGTCACCGAGATCGAACACCAGCTTCCTTTTCCCCTCAAGGGGATCGACTCCGACAACGGCAGTGAGTTTATCAACAACCGCCTTCTTGCCTTCTGTCAACAACGCCCAGCTGGCCACACCATTCAGTTCACCCGCTCGCGTCCCTACAAAAAAGATGACAACGCGCACATCGAGCAGAAAAACTGGACCCATGTCAGAAAGCTTATGGGCTGGGATCGCTACGACACCGCAAAGGCCCAAGAGGCCGCCAACCAGCTCTATGATGAGCTTAGGATCTTCCAGAATCTGTTCCAGCCCTCCATGAAGCTGCGATGCAAGATCCGTATAGGCTCTCGACTTATTCGCCGCTATGACACGCCTCGTACCCCGTTCGAACGGGTCGTGGAGTCCCGAAAGGGAGACCCCAAAAAGCTGGCAGCCCTCAAGCACACGCTTAAGACAACTGATCCCTTCGAGCTCTCTACCCGAATCGATCAGCAACTGCAGCGGATCTACAAGCTGGCCAGCCATGCAGACAGAGCCCCACGAGAGAGACCACCGCTGAAACAAACGCCGTGGAGAAACTGGACCTTCAGCAAGAAACTACAGCGCCAACAACAGGACATGAAACGACAGATGCGAGACGACTTCGGTTAGATTTTGTAATGACGCAACGAATCCCGCTAGGGTTAGATTTTTTGATGGCTTAACACGGCACTTTGCGCATGGGTTTGAGATGGGGTTCAAAAGACTGTTATGGTGGCGACCTTTGCCAGCAGATCTTGTCAGGCAAGGTCTGAGCTGAAGGCAAACTAGGGAGGATAACGGTGGCAGTAATTTATCGTGCAGATCAAGTGGCAAGTCTGCTACGGCCCCGGGAGTTGTTACTGGCTCGCAGCAATCGGGCGATGCCAAAGGAGGAATTACAGTTACTGGAGGACCAGTGCATTTTACGAGCCCTCCAACGCCAGAAGGAGATCGGCCTGAGGATATTTACTGACGGTGAGTTTCGTCGTAGCAACTTCATGAGCGACTTCAGTGAGTCGGTGGAGGGGATTGAGGAGAGCGAAACTATCCCTCGGTCCTGGCGAGCCGGCGGCGGAACTACTCCAATCAAAGCATTAAGCGTACCTGGTGTCGTCGTTGGTAGGATTAAACAGACCAGGCGATTGTCGCGACACGAAGTGGACTTCCTAAAACTGCACAGCCCCGGAGACATCAAGATCACACTACCTTCCGCCAATCAGTTCCCGGCGATCTTTTATAAGAAGGGTGTCACCGATAAGGTTTACCCCAGCCATTCAGTTTTGCTCTGGGACATTGTGCCCGTGATTAAGGCTGAGATTGAGGCGCTGATAGACGAAGGACTGACCTATGTGCAGATTGATGCCCCTCGCTACAGTTACTACGTCGATCCCAAGTGGCGGGACTATATCAAAAATGAAATGGGTCTTGACCCCAACCAGGCACTGGATGAGGCAGTTCGGGCCGACAACGCCTGTCTAGAGGGCGCCAAGCGTGCAGGTGTAAACCTGGCCATTCACCTCTGCCGGGGCAACAACCGTAGCCAATGGTTGGCGGAGGGAGGATACGATGCCATTGCGGAGAAACTGTTCGATCAACTTCAGGTGGATACCTTCCTCCTTGAATATGACACGGAGCGGGCTGGTAGCTTCGAACCCCTTCGGTTTGTGCCACCGGAAAAGAATGTCGTCCTGGGGCTTGTAAGCACAAAGGTGCCGAATCTGGAAACGCAAGATGAACTTGCCAGGCGTATTGACGAGGCTAGCAAGTACGTGCCGCTGGAAAACCTCGCTCTCAGCCCCCAGTGTGGCTTTGCCTCGGTCATGGAGGGGAACCTTCTTACTGAAGATGACCAGTGGCAAAAGCTAAAGCTAGTAGTGGATTCTGCCGCCAAGATATGGGGGAATCGATAACCCAGTAAAACCCTTCACTCAGCCTGAACCTGGGGAGTGTCTTACGGAAGGATTTACTCCTAGGTATCGCTGGTTTTTTTTGTTACTATTGACGTGCTAAATAATGGACAACGAAGTGGAAGGCCCTCCTGTTTGTCGTCACACTTTGATTTTTGACTTTTAACTGCCCAATGAAGATCACTAGAATCAGAGGATTTCCCGATCTCCTTCCGGGTGAGACCGAAACCTGGCAATTTGTGGAACATGTGGCGCGTGAAGTATTTGTCCGCTACAACTTTTCCGAGATTCGAACTCCTATTTTGGAAAAGGCGGAGCTGTTCAGCCGCTCGCTGGGTGAGACCACGGATATCGTGGAGAAAGAGATGTACACGTTTGCGGACCAGGATGCTAAGGGCTCCATGCTTACATTGAGACCGGAAGGCACCGCCGGTGTAGTGCGAGCTTACATAGAAGCTGGCCTTGCACAGGTGGAACCGACGCAAAAGCTTTATTACCTAGGGCCCATGTTTCGCCGCGAGCGGCCGCAGAAGGGGAGGTTCAGGCAGTTTTATCAAATCGGTGCAGAGGTGCTCGGTCGAAAGGACCCGGTGGCGGATGCAGAGCTGCTATTGTTGCTCCACGATTTCTTCTCCACTTTGGGACTTTACGATTTGTCATTGGAGCTAAATTCTCTCGGCTGTTCAGAGTGTCGGCCGCGCTACCGAAGTGAGCTTCTCAAGTTTTTGAAGCAGAGCGAAGATCAACTTTGTGACAACTGCCGGCGCCGCATGGAACGCAACCCCCTGCGTGTTTTGGATTGTAAGGAGCAGTCTTGCTCCCAGGTGACCAGGAATGCGCCGCGCATTATCGATTATCTCTGCCAGGCCTGTCAGGACCATTTCGGCGCAGTGAGGCGTTTGCTTGATGAGACCAAGGTTTCTTACATCATCAACTCCAAGATGGTGCGAGGTCTGGACTACTACGGGCGCACAACATTCGAGTGGACTACAAACCGATTGGGGTCTCAGAACGCCGTGGCGGCAGGAGGACGTTACGATGGTCTGGTTAAAGAGTTGGGAGGACCTGCAGTGGCTGGGGTGGGTTTCGCCCTGGGCATGGAAAGGCTGGTGCTCCTGTTAGGAACAGAGGAAGAAGGTAGATTCAACCGCCCGGGTCTTTATCTGGCCTGGATGGGAAAGGCCGCCGGTGATTGGGCCTTCCCGGTCGCCCATGAGCTACGTCAAAAAGGGATTGTGGTGGAGATGGAAGGAGAGGAGAGAAGCTTGAAGAGTCAGATGAGACGGGCTGACAAGGTCAAGGCCCAATACGTGTTTATTGTGGGTGAGGACGAACTCAGCAAAGGCAAAGGAATCCTGCGGCACATGGGTAGCAAGGAGCAGGTGGAAGTGAGTCTCAAGGGGAGTGTGGTGGACCTGGCGGAAAAATTGCCCACTTCCAAGGCGAATCTATGAGTCAGGAGAACACGGAAAGGGTATTTTCCGATCCCTTGGGGGATTGGAAGAGAAGCTGCTATTGCGCCGAGCCACGCGGATCAGCCGAAGGTAAAGTGCTTATCCTTATGGGCTGGGTCTTACGCCGGCGTGATCATGGTGGGCTGGTTT
Source organism: uncultured Binatia bacterium (SeqCode) (assembly GCA_965215595.1). Taxonomy (GTDB): domain Bacteria; phylum Desulfobacterota; class Binatia; order UBA9968; family CAXXLF01; genus CBDCDW01. The sequence goes on from CBDCDW010000003.1 coordinate 76,096, forward strand.
TTGTGGACCTCCGTGATCGTACCGGCATCGTTCAGGTTGTATTCAATCCGGCAGTGGATGGCACGGCCCATGAACGGGCGAAGCATATCCGGCATGAGGATGTTTTGGCGGTGCGGGGAGTTTTGTCAAAAAGAACACCGGAAACCATTAACTCCGAAATTTCCACTGGCGAGGTGGAGCTCATGGTTAGCGAGGTCAAGCTCTTGAACGCCTCGCGGGTGCCGCCGTTTTCCCTAGAGGATGACACCGATGCCAACGAGAACACGCGGCTAAAATACCGCTACCTCGACATACGCCGTCCCCAAAGTTTGCAACACCTAGTGTTGCGCCATCAGATGGTGAAAAAAATTCGCGACTACCTGGATCATCTAGGTTTCATCGAAGTGGAGACTCCGATGTTAACCAAGAGCACACCGGAAGGGGCGAGGGATTATCTCGTTCCTAGTCGAGTTTATCCGGGTAAGTTCTACGCGCTGCCCCAGTCCCCTCAACTCTTCAAGCAGATTCTCATGGTGGGGGGCATGGACCGTTATTTTCAGATTGTGCGGTGCTTCCGTGACGAGGATCTTCGCGCCGATCGGCAACCGGAATTCACGCAGCTGGATGTAGAAATGTCTTTTATCCAGCAGGATGATGTCTTTCAACTGGTTGAGGAAATGATGGTGCTGCTGTTCAAGGAGCTCAAAGGCGTCGAGCTGAAAAAGCCGTTTCCACGCCTGTCATATGCCGATGGGATGTCATTGTATGGGTCAGACAAGCCGGACCTTCGCTTTGGTCTCGAGCTATCGGAATTCTCCAACGTCTTTCGGGGCTCAAAGGTGACGGTGTTTTCCAAGGCACTGGAGAAGGGTGGGATTGTCAAAGGACTTTGCGTACCAGGTGGGGCAAGCCTGTCCCGCAAGGAATTGGATGACCTAACGGCCTATGTAGCGGAATTTGGTGCTAAAGGCATGGCTTGGATCAAAATTACAAATAAAGGATGGCAGTCCCCCCTCACAAAGTTCCTTTCCACGACTGAACGGGACGAAATCCAGAAGGTGACCAAGGCAAAGGACGGAGATATCATATTGTTTGCTGCCGACGAGGCAAGCATCGTCTATGAATCACTGGCCAACCTCCGCCTGCGCCTGATCCAAAAGATGGGGCTCAAGCCCAATCAGGAGTACAACCTGACATGGATCGTGGATTTCCCACTGTTAGGATACGACACAGGAGAGAAGCGATACGTTGCGATCCACCATCCGTTTACCGCCCCTCGAGATGAGGACCACTCATTACTGGGCACCGATCCTTCAAAGGTACGCTCCAAGGCCTACGATTTAGTCCTCAATGGAGTTGAGGTGGGGGGTGGAAGCATTCGTATCCACCAGGTGGAATTGCAGAAGGAGATCCTGGCACTCCTGGGCATCGCTGCTGAGGAGGCGCAGTCGCAGTTCGGATTTTTCCTGGAAGCGTTGAGTTTCGGTGCGCCGCCTCATGGAGGCATAGCCTTCGGCATTGACCGGCTTGCTATGCTTATGAGTGGCGCCCAGTCCCTCCGGGATGTCATTGCCTTTCCCAAGAGCCAAAAAGCGGTATGCTTGCTCACCGAAGCTCCGAGTAGGGTGGACCCCAAGCAACTTAGGGAACTTGGTATCAAGACCGTAACCGGTGATTGAGCGGTCAAAGTTCCGCTACCGTGCCGGCATCCATTTTAATCTGAACCACCTGTCGAGAGCCTCGTCTGCGAGAGCCTCAGGGCCCTAAACTTGCCGAACGGGCAGGTCGAACGACAGAACGATCCGGACGTGAGTATGAGGTACGGGGATTACTGATTGATCCAGTAGCGGGCGAATTCGGGGAGGTAGGTAAGAGTGGATAGATCTTTCATCCGATCGAGGAATACCTTTCCCTGTAGGTGGTCCCATTCGTGCTGAATGACGCGGGCATGAAATCCAGATGCAACGAAATCCAGTACTTTTCCTTCACGGTTGAACCCCACCACCTTGATTTCTTTGTAACGTGGGACCTTCCCACGCATCTCGATTATGCTGAGGCATCCCTCCCAGTCCTCTTCCGTTTCTTCGGATAGGGGTTCAATGGTTGGGTTTATCAGCACCGATAGGGGGACCTCGGGTTTTTGCGGGTAACGGGGATTATCGGCCACTTCTAAGACGGCAATTTGCCTGGGCACATGGACCTGCACGGCGGCAAGACCTACCCCATCGTATTCTTTCATGGTTTCCACCATGTTATCGATTAGTCGCTGGGTCTCGGGGGTGGTGATCTCTTTCCGTGCCAGCTCCTTGGCGACGTTACGTAGCACAGGATGTCCCAGCCTTGCGACCTTGAGGATGGACATGCCTGTTTAATAGCATAGGTCGAAGGACTTGGGGAAGGGTGTTGGTTCGGAGTGTGTTGCTGGGAGAGATGAGAGACCCCTCCAAGGGTGCCAATTTCAGGCCGTGAACGGGAGCATTCCTGAATTTCTTCAATTGACTCAAAGCGTTGCAGCTATTGACATTGTGGATTTTCTAGGTCTATATTACACAAGTAGCGACTTTCGTAGGGGGGTGTCACCTCTGCAGGCTGACGGTTCATAAAAGTCCATGAAAAATGACAGAAGTTCCCTGATGAATGTGGGGCGTCGGGTTGATTACGCGGTTCGCGCGCTATCCTACCTGGCAGCGCAGCCCCTAAACAGGGTAATTGGTAGCCGGGAGATCACTCAGAAACAGGATATTCCATCCCACTACCTATCCAAGATCATGAAGGATTTAGTTGCCACAGGGTTGGTCAAGTCTCATGTGGGGTGCAGGGGAGGGTTTAGCCTGGCCAAGCCGGCAGATGCCATCAGCCTGAAGGAGGTATATGAGGCAGTGGAAAAACCTCTAGTCCTCATGGAATGCCTGGATAAACGGGAGCCATCCTGTCCTTACGATGCTGTCTGTACTCAGATTTCAGTGTGGGATAGGGCTCAGAGCCTACTTACGAACTACCTGGCCGGGGTTTCCCTGGGAAGCATTGCAGATGAAAATGGACTCAAGAGACGGATAGCAAACACCGTCCCTTTTTGATTTTTTTAGCCATAAGGTATATTCAGTAGGTCTATTTTTGTCTATGGGCGAAACTTAAATTTTCTTAATCTATTTATAGGATTCAATCGAAAAAACACCGAGCTGTACGGAGGAGATCAATGCCATTAACCAATACTCTACCTGAAACAGTCTTTACGACAAAAGTAGATGAACTGCTCAATTGGGGGAGGGCATCTTCACAGTGGTACATGTTGTTTGGACTGGCCTGCTGCGCCATTGAGTTGATGCAGACGGGGGGGCCGCGAGCCGATGTGGATCGCTTTGGCTGCGTCCCAAGGGCAACTCCGCGCCAGTCGGATCTAATGATCGTGGCCGGTACGCTTACCTATAAAATGGCCAAACGCACAAAGCTCCTATACGACCAAATGCCCGATCCAAAGTACGTCATCTCCATGGGGAGCTGCTCGAATTGTGGCGGTCTCTTTCAGCTGGCCTATTCTGTGTGTAAAGGCGTAGATAAAATCATTCCCGTGGATGTTTATGTTCCAGGGTGTCCTCCTCGGCCGGAAGCCCTCACAGAAGGGTTGTTGAGGATCCAGGACAAGATCATGAAGGAGCGGTGGCTGGTAAAAAGTGCCGCAGCAGTTTAGCACCAGCTACTGAACTGGTGGTAAGGCAGGCGAAATTATGATCGACGAAGCCGTTGTAAATCAAGACTATAAATATGGGTTTGTCACGGATGTGGACGCGGACACTATCCCACGCGGCCTGAACGAGGACATCGTCCGGACCATCTCGGCCAAGAAGAACGAGCCCCAGTGGCTATTGGATTGGCGGCTCAAGGCCTACCACCAGTGGGTCAAGATGGAAAAAAAAGAAGGGGCACCGAAGTGGGCGAACATTCACTATCCGCCGATTAACTATCAGGACATAATCTACTACGCAGCACCGAAGGACATGGCGGATCGGCCCAAGAGCCTGGATGAAGTGGACCCGGAGGTGCTCAAGACATATGAAAAGCTGGGAATCCCTCTTAAGGAACAGGAGATGCTGGTGGGAGTGGCTGTGGATGCGGTCTTCGACAGCGTCTCCGTAGCCACCACGTTCAAAGAAAAGCTGGGCGAGATGGGGGTCCTCTTCTGCTCATTCTCAGAGGCGGTTCAGCAGTACCCCGACCTCGTGAGGAAATATCTCGGGTCAGTCGTGCCTTACACGGACAACTTCTTTGCCACACTGAACTCTGCGGTCTTCAGCGATGGATCGTTTTGTTATATTCCCAAGGGCGTGAGATGTCCCATGGAGCTTTCCACGTATTTTCGAATTAACGCCGCCGAGACCGGTCAGTTCGAACGGACGCTCATCGTGGCGGAAGAAGGTAGCTACGTTAGTTATCTCGAAGGATGCACGGCGCCCATGCGAGATATCAATCAATTGCATGCGGCAGTGGTGGAGTTGATCGCCCTCGACAACGCCCAGATCAAGTACTCGACGGTTCAGAATTGGTATCCTGGGGACAAAGAGGGTAAGGGAGGCATATTCAACTTTGTCACCAAGCGCGGCAAGTGCCTCGGCAAAAACTCAAAGATCTCCTGGACCCAGGTGGAAACAGGGTCCGCCATAACCTGGAAGTACCCCAGTTGCATTTTACAGGGGGACAACTCGGTGGGGGAGTTTTACTCGGTTGCCCTCACCAACAATTACCAGCAGGCGGATACAGGAACCAAGATGATTCACATGGGGAAGAACACACGGAGTACCATCATTTCGAAGGGGATCTCCGCGGGTCATGGGCAGAACAGCTATCGCGGGCAGGTCAAGATCCTCAAGGGGGCGACGGGTGCCCGTAACTATTCCCAGTGTGATTCGTTGCTGCTGGGGGACCAGTGTGGCGCCCATACGTTCCCCTACCTTGAAGTGATGAATAGTTCAGCGCAGGTGGAGCATGAGGCTTCGACTTCGAAGATCGGCGAGGCTCAGCTCTTCTACTGCAAACAACGGGGAATTTCTGCCGAGGATGCGGTCACGATGATCGTTAGCGGCTTCTGTAAGCAGGTCTTTCGGAATTTGCCTATGGAGTTTGCCGTAGAGGCCCAGAAGTTGCTGGGCGTAAGCCTAGAAGGCAGCGTTGGGTAAAGCTACGGTCGTGCACAGAGGATTATCGTGCTGACGGTTAATAACTTAAAGGTCAAAGCGGGTGGCAATGAAATACTTCGGGGAATCGATCTTACGGTTAACGCAGGTGAAGTTCATGCTGTGATGGGCCCCAATGGCTCAGGTAAAAGCACTCTGGCCCATGTCCTTGCGGGACGGGAAGGTTATGAGGTCACTGGGGGCGAAGTGAAGTATGAAGGGCGAGACCTTCTGGGGATGTCACCGGAGGAACGTGCCCACCAAGGGATCTTCCTGGCCTTTCAATATCCGGTAGAGATCCCGGGTGTGAGCACCACTTACTTTATGAAGACTGCCCTCAACGCGGTTCGAAAAAGCCGTGGCCTGGAAGAGTTGGACGCCATAGATTTCCTAGCCCTGGCGAAGGAGAAGATGAAACTGGTGGAGATGGACCAGGGTCTTCTGAACCGGTCCATCAATGAGGGGTTTTCCGGCGGCGAGAAGAAACGCAACGAGATTTTTCAGATGGCAGTGTTGGAGCCGAAGCTGGCGATTCTGGACGAGACCGATTCTGGACTGGACATTGATGCCCTGAAAATCGTGGCCAATGGCGTCAACGCAATGCGGAACAAGGACACCGCTATGATTGTGGTGACCCATTATCAGCGATTATTGGATCACATTGTCCCTGACTACGTGCACGTGCTCTTCGATGGCCGCATTGTCAAATCTGGAGACAAGGGTCTCGCCCTGGAGTTGGAAGAAAGAGGATATGGCTGGATTGAGGGGCAGGTCCAAGGCGCTCAGCCATCAACCTAAAAAGGACAAATCCCAGCTGTGATGAATACCACTGAAGCAAGGGACTTCTATCGGGACGGCTTCGCTCAATTCGAAAAGGACTTGAATATCAGCCAGGCATGGACTCGTTCGGTTCGCGGGGAGGCCATTTCTCGGTTCTCTGAGCTGGGGTTTCCCGGAATCGGCTATGAGGAGTGGAAGTATACCAATGTTGCACCCATCGCGGAGATCCCTTTTGAGCTCGCCGAAAATAGGCTCAACGGTGTCGCGTCCGAGGCCCTTGCCCGCCTCGGTATCGGGAATCTGACAGACAATCGGCTTGTTTTCATAAACGGACATTACTCTCCCAACCTTTCGTCTCTCCGGTTACCCGAGAATATTCGGGTAGGTAACCTTTCTGCGGTCCTGAGTGAGAACCCTGGGGGTGTGGAGCCATACCTGGCGCGATACGCCAGCTACCAGGACCAAGCCTTTGTCGCCCTGAACACGGCGTGGATGAACGATGGCTCCTTTGTTTATGTCCCAAGGGGCCATGTCCTCAGAGAGACCATCCATCTGGTTTTCTTCTCAACGGCTCAAGGCGAAGCCACGGTTTCCTACCCCAGGAACCTCATTGTAATCGGCGATGAGGGCCAGGCGACGGTTGTGGAGACGTACGTGGGTGTGGGGAATGAAGTCTATTTCACCAACGCCGTGACCGAAATAGTGTTAGGTAAAAATGCCGTGTTTGATCATTATAAATTACAACGTGAAAGCGACGGGGCCTTCCACGTGGCGACCCTGCAGGTTCATCAGGACCGGAGCAGCAACTTCTCATCTCATTCCATTTCCCTTGGAGGCGCCCTCGCCCGTAACGACTTTAATTCGGTGTTGGATGGGGAGGGCAGCGAATGTTCCCTCAATGGCCTCTACATGGTGGCCGGAAAACAACATGTGGATAACCACACACGGGTGGACCATGTGAAACCCCATTGCAACAGTCGTGAGCTCTATAAGGGAATCTTGGATGGAAAGGCGAAGGGGGTTTTCAATGGGAAGATCTACGTACATACGGCTGCCCAAGGGACCGACGCCAAGCAGACCAATAAAAACCTCCTGCTGTCCGAGGACGCCACCATTAACACCAAACCGCAATTGGAGATCTATAACGACAACGTAAAGTGCATGCACGGTTCTACGGTGGGCCAGCTGGATCAAGATGCAATCTTTTACCTTCGTTCTCGAGGAATTGGGTTCAAGGATGCCCGCAGGCTCATGACCTATGCCTTCGCGAACGAGATATTCCGAAATATTAAACCGGTCAAGCTCCGTTCCTGGCTCGAGGAGACATTTCAATCAAGGCCTTACCAGTCGGGCGATGCGGAAACGTTGGAGATGTCAATTAAATGACCGCAAGCAGGCAGAGTATTGCGACTAGTGATTGGAAAAATCCGGAGCGGCCCTTTGACGTATGGGAAATCCGGAAGGATTTTCCAATCCTGAAGCAAAAAGTCCATGGCAAACCGCTGGTCTACTTTGACAATGCCGCTACAAGTCAGAAGCCCCAGGCGGTTATTGATACCATTGCCAGATATTACAGAACGGAAAATTCGAATATTCATCGTGGCGTCCATCAATTAAGTGAGGATGCCACCAAGGACTATGAGGACGCCCGGAAAAAGATCAGGCAGTTTATCAATGCTCCAAAGGATCGGGAAATCATCTTTGTGCGAAGCACCACGGAGGCAATAAATCTTGTTGCTCAGAGTTATGGCAGAAAATTTATCCGTACCGGTGAGGAAATTGTCATCTCGGCCATGGAGCATCACTCGAATATCGTGCCGTGGCAGATGCTGTGCGAGCAGACCGGTGCGAAACTCCGTGTGATCCCCATTAGCCAGGACGGGGAAATACTGTTTGATGAGTATCGGGGCCTGTTAAATGACCGGACCCGATTGGTTTCTGTGGCCCATGTTTCGAACGCACTTGGCACCATCAATCCGGTTAAGGAAATGGTTAAGGAGGCCCATCAACGAAAAATACCCGTGTTCTTAGATGGGGCCCAAGCGGCACCTCACATGAAAATTGATGTCCAGGACCTGGATTGTGACTTTTATGCGTTCTCAGGGCACAAGTTGTTTGGTCCCACGGGAATCGGTGTGCTTTACGGCAAGGCGAGCCTGTTGGAGGCGATGCCGCCCTATCAAGGGGGCGGTGACATGATCAGTCTGGTGACATTCGAGAAAACCCATTACAACGTTTTGCCTTATAAATTCGAAGCGGGGACCCCGAACATTGCCGGGGGAATTGGGTTGGGTGCGGCCATCGACTATCTCAACAGGATCGGGATCGAGACAGTGGAAGCCTATGAGAGCCAGCTCCTGTCATATGCTACGGAAGCCCTTTCGTCCATCCCCGGGCTGCGGTTCATCGGAACGCCGAGCCAGAGAGCAGGCGTGATTTCCTTCCTGTTAGAAGGTATTCACGCCCATGATATCGGTACAATTTTGGATCAGGAGGGGGTTGCTATCCGAACCGGACATCACTGCGCCATGCCTGTCATGCAGCGCTTTGGGGTGCCCGCAACGGCAAGGGCATCCTTCGCCTTTTACAATACAAGAGACGAAGTAGACACTTTGGTCCGGGCCCTGGGTAAAGTCCAAGAGGTATTTGGTTGATGTCAGACTTGAGCGAACTCTATCAGGAGGTCATACTCGATCATAATAAAAGCCCCCGGAACTTTCGCGTTCTGAAAGATGCGAATCGATCGGCTGAGGGCTACAATCCCCTGTGTGGTGACCAATTTACCGTCTATCTCAAGTTAGAAGACGGCGTCATTAAGGAAATCAGTTTTCAGGGCGCTGGCTGTGCTATTTCCAAGGCCTCTGCTTCCATGATGACCGCGAGCTTAAAGGGGAAAACGGAGGCAGAAGCGAAGGCTCTTTTCGACCGGGTTCATAAGATGCTTCTGGGCGAGCTGGACACGAAGAGCGACGAACACAACCTTGGAAAATTGTCGCTGCTTTCAGGCGTGTGTCAATTTCCCGCTCGCGTGAAGTGCGCAAGCCTCTCTTGGCATACGCTTCAGGCAGCATTGAAGGGAGAGGAAAGGTTAGCCACCACCGAGTGAATCGGGTGAAAAACATTGAGCTCCAAATGAAACCCATGGGAGACAAACGTATGGAAAGCGGTGAAGCGATTACACTGAACCGCGAGTGCGAAGCCGTCATGATTCCCGGTGGCGAGAAACTGTCGCTATCAGCAGACAGCCGGGTATGGATTACTCAGTCTCTGGGTGGTGGTTTTACCGTGACCACTGATCGCGGACATATGGTGCGTATTGCAGCCAAGGACACCGGTGCTCTGGGCATAGACGTCCCAAACCCTCAAGAGGGGCGCTCTTCAGTGGTGACGGAGGGCCCCGTAGAAATTGAAAATAAGGTATGGGATCAGCTTAGAATGTGATTTGACCCGGAAATCCCGGTAAATATCGTTGATCTGGGGCTGGTTTATCATTGTGAGATGACTGCCATTACCAAGGGAAAGAGCAGGGCGGAGGTGAAATTTACCTTAACGGCTCGAGGGTGTGGAATGGGCGAGGTCTTGAAGGAAGATATAAGAAATAAAATCATGAGTGTAGTTGGGATCAGTGAAGTTAATGTGGAACTGGTCTGGGATCCTCCTTGGGACCAGAGCATGATATCCGGACCGGCAAAGCAACGACTCGGCATGCTTTAGTCGCAATATTCATATAAGGAATTCATTAGATGGAAAGCATCAATTCAACCGTTATCGAGGCCCAAGTGGTGGAGACTCTGCAGACCTGTTTTGATCCGGAAATTCCGGTTGACATTTATGAACTTGGATTGATTTATAGAATCGAAGTAGACCCTTCGGGCAGTGTCACCATTACCATGACCCTCACATCGCCTGCCTGTCCCGCAGCCCAGTCCATTCCCGAGGAAGTTGAAAGCAAGGTGCGGGCCATCCCAGGCGTTACCGATGTGCACGTGGTGATTGTTTGGGAGCCCACCTGGGATCCAAGCAAAATGTCCGAAGCTGCTAAGCTTCAGCTCGGTATGCTGTAAAATGAGTGTATTAGTGCCGGATGACTCTCAAAAATAAGGAGGAGAAAGAAGGTTATGGCTGGATTTGTGAAGGTTGCGAAGGCAGATGATGTCACTCCTGGTAACGGAAAGATGGTGGAGGTCGACGGAAAAAAGATTGCTCTGTTTAATGTTGAAGGGTCCATTTACGCTATCGACGATACGTGTACCCATCGGGGAGGCCCCCTCTCCCAAGGGTTTGTGGAAGAAAAACAAGTGCGGTGCCCATGGCACGGTGCACTGTTTGATGTGACCAATGGTGAAGCCGTGGGTGCTCCTGCTCCGTCAGGAGTTGCGCGCTACAATGTCCGAGTGGAAGGTTCCGATATCGAAGTTGAGGTCTGATGGGGCTCTTTTCGGCCCTGACTACCCCTGGCGATTCTTTTCCCATTGTAGGATTCCCAAGTTCCCATCTTTTTCCTCTGGCTCCCCATTAGTATCCAGTGGAATTTGTAGTCTTTGTCCCAATGGACGGTGGGTGTGAATGGCTCCAGCCGTTTGGGATTCTGCGTTCAGTTTGCAGAGCCTTGATTGAAAATTTGAAATAGCTTTCCGGGTACTGTGAAACGACGAGATTTGTAATCTTGTATCCCGGCGGTCTCAACGAGTAGGTGGGATGGCCTGGAACCGCGTCCCTCACCAATAAAAAGTTCGCCAGTTTGTAAAAGTTGTGGTATTTCTAGTAATTAAGAGCTTTACTCCGGGATTTTCTATATTCGGGAGAGTCTGATCAACTAAGGATTTCAAAATGGAGGATGTGAACGAGCAGGTTGGGGTTCGCCTCGATAAACTCAAGAAGTTGAAAGAGGCGGGGGAAAAACTATACCCCAATGACTATCGGCCTAGTTACGTTACTTCACATATTTTCTCTCAGTTTGGTTCTCATACCGAGGACCAGTTGGGAAAACTTCCCGCGGATATTTCTCTGGGGGGGCGCATCGTGGGGATTCGATCCTTCGGTAGGGCATCTTTTTTTCACCTCCAGGACCGTGGTGGAAAGATCCAAGTATACGTTCGACAAGATCGTTTGGGGAAAGACGGTTACAACCTTTTCAAATCTTTGGACATCGGTGACATCGTGGGGGTGTCGGGCAACCTGTTTCGTACCAAGACAAAGGAATTGACTTTGGAAGCTCATGATCTTCGGCTTCTCTGTAAATGCCTGCGTCCTCTACCAGAGAAATGGCATGGCCTAGCAGATGTTGAGATACGTTACCGCCAACGATACTTAGACCTAATCGTAAATCCCGATGCAAGGGAGGTATTCCGAAGACGCTCTCAAATCATCCGTCTAATTCGCTCATTCTTCGAAGAGAGGGATTTTCTCGAGGTGGAGACGCCTATGATGCAGTCCATTGCTGGAGGGGCAGCTGCAAAACCATTTAAAACCCACCATAACGCGCTCAACCTTGATCTCTATCTTAGGGTTGCCCCCGAACTGTACTTGAAACGCCTTTTGGTGGGAGGTCTCGAACGGGTCTTTGAGATTAATAGAAATTTTCGTAACGAAGGGATTTCGGTGCGTCACAATCCGGAATTCACCATGGTGGAATTCTATCAAGCCTACGCAACTTACGAGGACCTTATAAGCCTCACGGAAGAGATGTTTGTGACGCTTGCCGAAAAGGTGGTTGGCGGTACGAAAATTAAATTTGATGGTCATGAAATTGAATTGAAGCCGCCTTGGAGGCGTCTGTCCATCTTGGAAGGAATCGAGCAGTATGGTGAGGTTACCCGAGACAAGGTGGCAAACATAAATGATCTTCGCGAGTTTGCCAAAAAGCAGGGGTTTTCGCTGGATCCCGAGTTGTCCTATGAGAAGATGCTAGTGGAGGTTTTCGAAAGGTTGGCGGAACCCCATCTCATTCAACCCACCTTTGTGGTGAATTTTCCCTTGAAGGTTTCTCCCCTGGCCAGAAGGAACGATAAAAATCCAAAGCTGGTGGATCGGTTTGAACTGTACATAGGCGGAAGAGAGTTGGCCAATGCCTTTTCGGAGTTGAATGATCCTGTGGATCAAAAAGGGCGATTCCTAGAGCAGGGGAAGGACCGCAGTGCAGGAGATGAGACAGCCAGTGAGATGGATGAAGATTATATACGTGCCCTGGAGTACGGCATGCCCCCTGCAGCGGGGGAGGGTATTGGCATTGATCGCTTGGTGATGCTCTTTACAGATTGTCCCTCTATTCGGGACGTGATTCTCTTTCCATTACTCCGACCTCAGAGGTGAGTCTACCGAATCTCCGTCATGAATTATGAGCTTTTCGTTGGTCTCCGGTATTTGCGTGCCCGGCGCCGTGAGACCTTTATCTCTTTGCTCTCGATGATCTCCATCCTGGGAGTAATGATCGCTGTTCTCACGCTTAATGTGGTCATTGGGGTCATGACTGGTTTCGAGGAAGTACTCCGTGACCGTCTGTTGGGAATCAACTCCCATGTGGTCCTAGTCAAGTCCGGAGATCGGCTGGTGCAGTACAACGAACTCACCGAGCAAGTGATAAAGGAAGAGGGGGTCTTGTCTGCAACCCCCATGGTTTACGGGCAGGTTATTTTGACAACGGGGAATCGGATTTCTGGAGTGGTGGTTCGGGGGGTGGATCCGGATACGGCAAATCGAGTTGTTGCCATAGAGAGGTTTATGGAGACCGGGAGCCTGAAGGATCTAAAGCAGCATCGTGTAGTTCAGGTTAAAGACCGATCCATGGAGTTGCCCGGAATTGTCCTGGGTACCCGTTTGGCCGCTGGTCTCGGTGTCCTGTTGGGGGAACCCATCCAATTGGTGTCGCCTCTAGGTAAACCTTCAGCCCTTGGGATGGTGCCAAAGATTAGGCGTTTCGTTGTGGTGGGATTATTCAAGTCCGGGATGCATGAATATGATAGCAGCCTGGTCTTTATGAATATTGCCGACGCTCAGCAATTCTTTGAGTTGGGAAATTCCGTGACCAGCATTGAGATTCGGGTACAGGATGTGAACGAAGCCCAGGCAGTGGCTCAGAGAATTCAGCGGAGATTGGGGCTTCCTTACCTGGCGGAGGATTGGACCCGCCTATGGCCGAATTTGTTTGCCGCCCTTCGTCTCGAGAGATGGGTATACATTCTGGTTCTCCTCTTGATGGTGATGATTGCTGCGTTTAATATCATTTCCACATTAATCATGGTGGTGATGGAAAAACGGAGAGATATCGCCGTCCTGCGATCCATGGGGGCCAGTCGTGGGAGCATCTGGCGGATATTCTTGCTGAAAGGTTGTGTGATAGGAGTGGCTGGGACTCTACTGGGATCGGTTCTGGGCTTTGTCATTTGCCTGTTTATTCAGGAATACCAATTTATTGAGCTACCCAAAGATGTTTTCCTAGTCTCAACCGTACCTGTGAAGATCTCAGGCCTTTATTTTGTCTTGGTGTCTTTAGTCTCGCTAATAATTTGTCTCCTGGCTAGCATCTATCCGGCGCGCCAGGCCGCGAAATTGGATCCGGTGGAGATCATCCGGTACGAGTGAGGGACCAAGTACACTAAAGTATTAATGAGATTTTAAATTCGAAGCACGAAATCCGAAACTCGAAACAAAAAGGGAAAACTCAAAATACTAATTTCGAAACGTTTAAAAACGTGGGAGAAGTTTCCATTGGAAGTTTTGGATTTCGATCTTTGGATTTAAGTGTCTCGGTTTGTTTGAGATTTCGAGCTTCGGATTTTAGATTTTGGTTCAGGGACGGCTTGGCACGAAAATCCTTTCCGAGGTTATCTTTTGAACATTCTATGGCCAATAATCTGATGTCAAATTTGTATTCAATACAGGGCCTTCACAAATCATACATGGAGGGGGAAAAGAAAATCGTTGTGCTGCTTGACCTCCAGTTGACCATTGCGGAAGGAGAACGGCTAGCCATCGTGGGTGAATCTGGGGTGGGTAAAAGCACCTTGCTTCATATCCTTGGAACATTGGATCGTCCCACAAGTGGACAGCTTATTTATCGCGGAAGAGACCTTTCACTGTTGCGGGATGATGAACTTGCCCACTTCCGGAATCACGAGATCGGTTTTGTGTTTCAATTCCACTACCTGTTGCCAGATTTCAGTGCACTGGAGAATGTGATGCTGCCTGCACTAATTCGCGGTTGGACTTGGGAGAAATCCCATAAAAGTGCAGAGAAACTCCTGGAAATGGTGGGATTAAAAGACCGGGCGGAGCATCCACCAGGAAAACTTTCGGGTGGGGAGCAGCAAAGGGTTGCGGTGGCACGATCCATGATCCTTGAACCGAAACTCATTATTGCCGACGAGCCCACAGGAGATTTGGATTCTCATACCGGTGGGGAGATCGAAAAACTGCTATTCCAACTCAATGTGGAAAGGGGAGTTTCTTTGGTGGTGGCCACGCATAATTGGCAATTCGCTCGTAGAATTGGACGGCAAGTGGAACTACGAGAAGGTGGCCTGTTCCCGGTTCAGTTGTAATGGATGCTTGGGCCCGGGGAATAACGCTGCGAACCAGTGACGAGAATAGTTTGCTTGGCTACATAGGTAGTCGCTATACCCCTTGGTTCCTGTTGTTGTAGTATGTGTACCGGGTGCCACATGATCGATGTGCTTGGTGCCTATATACCTACTTGGAATAGTCCTGGAGGTGTGATAAGGCCCTAATTTGGAGGGTAATTCTCGGAAATTCTGGTTATTTTTAAACTTTACAAAAGTTGTTTAATTTGTTAGGAAAAATGTATTAGGGTGAGCTTGTTAGAGGTGCTCAGCTAATGTACCATAATGCCGTTTTAACGTTCAAAACACTTCTTTTTGCCCTCATAATCTCTACAATTCTTCCTCCTCTAGCCTTTTTGGAAGCTAATGATCCTGTGATCGTAAAAGAGATCAGGATCCAGGGGAATCTCAGAGCGGAAGATGATGGGATTCGGATCCGCCTCAAAGCACGTAAAGGCGAGCCCTTCAATCCGGCTGTGGTACGTGATGATGTGAAGTCTATCTATCAGATGGGTTTTTTTGATGATGTAAAAGCGGATCTCTCTTCCGATGGGATTCTCACGTACATCGTTAGGGAAAGGCCATACGTAAAAGAGATCAGAATTGAGGGCAACGCGAAGGTCAGCAATGAGAAGATTGAGGCTGCACTGGGGGTTAAGCCGCGAACGATCCTTGACAGGGACAAAGTGTCTATGGGGGTCGAAAAAATAAAAAAGCTATACAGCGACCAGGGTTATGATAGTGCGAAGGTGGATTTTGCCATTACAGAGGAAACCAATAATCAGTCCATAGTTATTCTGGATATCCAAGAGGGTAAACGTCTTTTAATCGAAAAAATTTCCTTTGAAGGAAACCATGTGTTTTCCGACAAGCAATTGAAAAAACTCATGGCGACGAAACAGAAATCGTTCCTGTCCCGTTTTACCAAAACAGGAGTATTGGATCGGGACATTCTGACAAACGACATCGCGAAGCTGTCAAATCAGTATTATGACCACGGGTATATTAATCACAAGATTGATGAGCCGGTGATTTTACGCCGGAAAAAAGGAATCGAGATCGTCATTCGAATTCAGGAAAAAGAAGAATACCGGGTGGGAAAAGTAGAAGTTGGAGGGGAGTTGGTGGAGGATCCGGAAGGCCTCTTGAAAAAAGTCAAGCTAACCACGGGGCAAATTTTTCGTGGAAGTCGATTGAGGGGCGATATCAAAAGCCTAACTGCTATTTATACGGATGAGGGGTTTGCCTTTGCTCGTGTGGATCCAGTGACGAGGGTCAATCACAAAGAAAGAGTAGTGGATGTTGCATTGCTCATTAAGAGGGGGCCACCGGTACATTTTAACCGTATTATCATTTCGGGTAATACCAAGACTAGAGATAAAGTTATTCGACGAGAGATACGAGCGGCAGAGCAGGAGCTGGTTTCGGTGGCAAAGATCGATGAGAGTAAGAGCGCGCTGAATCGCACGGGTTACTTCGATAGCGCTGAGCTAACCACCAAGAAAACCAGGCCAGACGAAGTAAACCTCCATGTGGATGTCAAGGAGGGGCGCACGGGTAGCTTGGGTGGTGGTATTGGGTTTAACACGGGGGATGGCTTTCTAATCAGGATGAACGCTGGCGAGAAGAATCTCTTTGGCCGAGGCTATAAAGTCAAGGCAAGGTTGGATTTTGGGCAATCTCGGCGTGATTTTATTCTGGGTTTTACCGACCCTTATTTTCGTGATACCCGGGTATCCTTGGGTGTTGATGCATTTAACAGCAAGGTGGAATTCGATGAATTTGACTCCCAGAGATTCGGGTTCGGTACAACCGCAAGTTATCCCCTACGTTATCTAGAGGCTCCTTTTTTAAGACGTTGGCTGCCCAGGAAGGGAAATAAGCGTGCGGGGGAACTTGCTCCCTCCCTGATTGACCGAATGCGCTGGGGCATGTCTTATCGTTTGATCAAAGACGATGTTACAGAGGTTTCAAACACTGCCTCGCCGGAGGTTCAGGATGAAGTGGGGGATTCCTTGACCAGCTCGCTGACCCCGCGACTCCACTATGATAGTCGAGATCATGGTTTTCTTCCCACGAAGGGGACCCAATCGAGAACAACATTCAAGTTTGCTGGGCTTGGAGGAGACAACCGATTTATTAGAACGGACTTTAAAGCCCGCTGGTTCCATACTCTGCTCAATAAACCCCGCTGGGGAGGTGCCTATGTGTTGAGCCTGAGGGGTGCTCTAGGATTAAGCACAATATTTTCACGTCCCAACGACTCTGATAGCCTACCCCTTGGCCAGAGGTATTATCCCGGTAGTCCATCTGTGCGGGGATACAAAACACGAAGTCTGGGTCCAAAGGATGAATTTGGCAATGTAGTGGGCGGAGATAAGCAGCTGATAACGAGTATCCAACTACGTTTCCCGCTATTGAAGAAATACGGGCTCAATGGGGTGACCTTTTTCGATTCCGGGCAATCCTTCAGACAGTCGGAGAGTATAGATATTGGCGCCATGAGACGGTCAGTGGGACTTGGGGTCCGGTGGGTTTCTCCCTTCGGGCCATTAGCGGTGGATTTTGGTTTTGCTTTGAATCCAGGGCCACACGATGAAACCGCGTTGTTTAACTTTAATATGGGCGGTGGCAACTTCTAGTCTGGCCGGGGATCCCATCTAACCTATCCTTGCTATTATGATCCATTGGAGGTCAATGTGAAAAAAGTGCTGGCCTTGGTTCTTCTAACGCTATTTACAGCTCCCGCGTGGGGGCAGGAAAAAATGAAGATCGGTTTTGTAGATCTTGAGACGGCCATTAAGAGTTCCAAGGCGGGCAAAAGTGCAAAGGCCAAATTCGAAGCTCAAATCAAAAGGGTTGAAGCCAGTCTCCTGAAAGAAAAAAATGGACTCGAGAAGTTTAAGGCGAATGCAGAAAAAAAGGGTCTTCTCTTAAAAGAGGGAGAGAAGAGAAATCTTGAGCGAGAATTTCAGCGAAGGTTGAGAGACTATCAGATGAAGATGCGCGATTCGCAAGAAGAACTCCGCGCGAGGGAACGACAGGTCATGGATAACATCCTCAAACAGATTGCAAATGTGGTCTCCGAGGTTGGAAAGAGGGAGAAATTCACTTTAATTCTTACCCGGAATCAGATGCTCTACGTGGATCAAGGCGTCGATATCACCAAAAAAGTAGTGGAACTCTATGATCGTAAAGTTGGAGCGGGGGTGGTAAAGGCCAAGTGAAGGTAGCGGGTAAATCGCTTTCCGAATTGGCCACACTTGTGGGTGGCAGGGTCGTTGGCGATGAAAGAGTCGAGATTCAACGGGTTGCATCCATTGATGAAGCCGAAGTCGGAGACATCACTTTTTTTACCTCACCTCGTTACCAATCCTACTTCCAGAGCTGCAAGGCTAGCGCAATCATCATTGGAAACCAGATGGGCCTTCCTTCGAATGGTCGAAATAGTTTTCTTGTGGTTGATCAACCTTACCTCGCCTTTGCGAAGATTCTCGACGTTCTAACACCAAAGCCGCAATTTGACGGTCGAATCAACCCCAATTCCAGTATTAGTGCTAGTGCTGTTCTAGGAGGCAATGTGACCGTGTACCCCAATGTGTATATTGGGGAGAGGGTCAAAGTGGGGCGGGGGGCGGTGCTTTTTCCCAATGTGTATTTGGGAGACGGCGTCGAGGTAGGGGAGGACTGCATCTTGTATCCGCAAGTCACGGTCCGTGAGGGTTGTCGCTTGGGTAATCGGGTCATGCTCCACGCGGGTGTGGTGATAGGAAGTGATGGATTCGGATTTGCGGAGGATAGTGGTGCGCGGTGGAAAATTCCCCAGGTGGGTATCGTAGAGATAGGTGACGATGTAGAAATTGGTGCTAACACTACTGTGGATCGTGCGACCCTTGGTTGTACCAAGATCGGTCAAGGCACCAAAATCGATAACCTTGTACAGATTGCCCATAACGTGGTGGTGGGAGAAAATTCGGTCATTGTGGCTCAAGCGGGAATCGCCGGAAGTACCCGAATTGGTAAGGAAGTGATTCTGGCGGGTCAGGTGGGTATTGTCAATCATATTGAGATCGGTGACCGCGCAAGAATCGGACCTCAATCTGGGATTGCGCAGTCGGTGCCCCCTGGGGCAGTTCTCTCGGGGGGACTTAATGCTGCTCCCCACAAAGACTGGATAAAAGTCATGGCGCTGATTCCCCGTTTGCCGAAGCTTTGGAACACCGTGCGACATCTGGAGCGCAAGATCGCTCAGTTAAGCCGCAGGGCTGGAAAGAGGGGTGACCACTCATGATGGACGTTAGGGAGATCCTCAAATACCTCCCCCATCGTTTTCCGTTCCTTATGGTGGATCGAATCTTGGAAATGGAGCCCGGGACCAGAATTGTCGGCATAAAGAACGTTACCTATAACGAACCCTACTTCCAGGGTCATTTTCCGGGCAAGCCTGTTATGCCCGGGGTGCTAATTTGTGAGGCCATGGCGCAGGTGGGTGCGATTTTGGCCCACTCTTCAGGATCCCTCACAGGTGAGGGGAAAGTTTTCATGCTCACCGGGTTGGACCGGGTTAAGATCAAGCGGGTTGTGGAGCCGGGCGATCAACTGCGCCTGGAATTAACCTCCCTGAAACGACGAGGACCCTATTGGAAAATGTCAGGTAAGGCGAGCGTTGATGGAAAATTGGTTGCTCAAGTAGAATTGTCGGCCATGGAAGTTTCGCGCGAGTGAGGTTGGATTTTAGGCATTAGGCCATGGGTAAGATTCATCCTACTGCTATTGTGGACCGCCATGCAGAGTTAGATACTAATGTCGAGGTGGGACCCTACTCTGTTATCGGCCCGAAGGTTAAGATTGGCAAGGGAACCAAGATTAAGTCCCATGTAGCCATTGAGGGTAACACCACCATCGGAGAAGGTACGACAATCTTCCAGTTTGCAACCGTGGGATCCGTTCCCCAGGACCTCAAGTATCAGGGGGAAGACAGTCAACTCATCATTGGTGCCGGCAACACGGTGAGAGAATTTGCCTCTCTCAATCCTGGAACCACAGGTGGAGGAATGATTACTCGCGTGGGTGATCAGAACCTTCTCATGATGTATTCCCATGTGGCCCATGACTGTATCATCGGTAGCCATAATATCGTTGCTAATGGGGCTACTTTAGGAGGCCACGTGGTCATCGAGGACTATGCCATCGTGGGTGGACTCGTTGGGATCCACCAGTTTGTCAAGGTGGGTACTGGTGCAATATTGGGCGCTGGCTCCATGGTTTCGAAAGATATTCCGCCTTACTGTAATGCCACAGGAGACCGAGTGAGGCTCAGGGGGCTAAACCTCGAGGGGCTTAAGCGTAAGAAGTTTAGTCGAGAAAAAATAGACGCCCTGAAGAATGCTTACCGAATTATTTTTCAGTCGGGTTTGAGGACCAAGCAGGCGCTGGAAAAGATCAGGAGCAACGGGCCGCTGACTACGGAAGTAGCACAAATGGTTTGCTTTATTGAGAATTCTCAGAGGGGAGTTTGCCGTTAACATTTTTTTGAGTTTCCTCTTGTCTAGCGAGGTAAAGTAGCCGGTTACCTTCGGGCCGAGCCCTTCGGTTCAGCCATCTTCGACCCTGACCCGTCGACCATGCTCAAGGTCATGTTGAGGAACTCGCACCATGAGGCTCAGGCCCGAAGGGAGCTCACCGTCGAAGCCCGAGCGAGGTCAATGGGCCTCTATCTTATGGGCCGCCGGGTCCTCGCTTCGCTCGCAATGACAGATTTCAGATCTCAGATTCCCAATTTGAAATTTGCCATTTGAGATCCCGTAGGGGATGTGCCTGCGCTTTTCAGGACTCGTTTCTCGGTTGTCTTTTGGGTAATTAGTAATGAACTCCATTTTATAAGTAACGTCGGTTGGTAAAACCTTGCGTTGGTGCGGTTCATTCAAAATATTTGTCGGAACGGTTTGATTATTTGGAACGTATTATTCGATGAAACAATTAGGGCTTATTGCGGGTAACGGTATCTTTCCACTGATATTTGCCAAGGAAGCAAAACAGGAAGATGTTTCTTTGGTGGCGGTTGCCCATCGAGGCGAAACATCTCAGGCCCTCGAGGAGTTGGCTGACAGTGTGACCTGGATCCGCGTGGGTGAATTGGGTAAAATCATCCGCACGTTTCATCAGGCAGGAGTAAATGAGGCCGTGATGGTGGGCGGTATCGGTAAAGCCAAACTCTTTTCCAATTTTTGGCCCGACCTGAGAGGGGCAGCGTTCCTAGCGAAGATGAGGAGCCGGGAAGATGATCAGCTGCTCAGGGGAGTGGCGAAGGAGTTGGAAGGAGAAGGGATTCGGGTCCTGGAGTCTACGCTTTTCTTGTCACGAATTATCCCATCGGAGGGTGTTTTGTCTCGGAAATCTCCCACCTCCGAGCAATGGGAGGATGTGCGTCTTGGGGTTGAAGTGGCTAAAGATATAGGACGGTTGGGCGTGGGGCAAACCGTGGTGGTCAAAAGCCGGGTGGTTTTGGCGGTGGAAGCCATTGAGGGTACGGATGCGGCCATTCTCAGGGGAGGAAAATTGGGAAAGGGTGAAGTTGTAGCGGTTAAAGTCAGTAAGCCACAGCAGGATCTTCGTTTCGACGTACCTGCAGTCGGAGTGGATACGATAAAAGTTCTCAGTGAGGTGGGGGGAGGCGTTTTAGCGGTGGAAGCAGATCGAACGATTCTATTAGAAAAGGAAGAACTGATGAAAGAGGCAGATCGGGTAGGAGTTTCAGTGGTGGCAGTTAAGTGTTAAACGATCTTATCTGACTTATCATAAGCGAGACGGGAATCATGAATGTGAAAAAATCCTCCCGGCGGGGTGACAAGTCGAAGAACGATAACAGCTTGGTAAAAGGGGATGGATTGCTCCGGGTGGGCGTCGTTGGAGTTGGTTATGTAGGTACGCAACATGCCGAAAAATATTCGGCCTCTGGTAAGGCACAATTGATGGGTGTGGTGGATATTGTTCCGGAACGGAGCAACCAGGTGGGAAAAGATCTTAATGTTCCTTCCCTCACCGACTATCGCGACCTATTTGGCCTCGTGAGCTGCGTTAGCATTGCGGTTCCTACAAACCTTCACTATTCCGTGGCCCATGCCTTTCTATCCGCTGGGATTGATGTGTTAGTTGAGAAACCAATGGCTGCAACGTTGGAAGAGGGCGGGAAGTTGGTGGATCTGGCAAAGGAGAAAAAACGCATTCTTCAAATTGGCCATTTGGAGCGCTTTAATCCTGCCTTGCGAAAATTGGAGACCGTAATTCGGGATCCGAGGTTTATTGAATGCCATCGCCTCGCTCCCTTTGTCGAACGCGGAACGGACGTGGATGTGGTTTTTGATCTCATGATTCATGACATTGATATCATCGCAAGCCTGGTCCAGGCGCCTGTGGAAGAAGTCCAGGCTGTAGGGGTCCCAATCTTGACGGATAAACCGGATATCGCCAATGCACGGTTAAGATTTGCTAACGGAAGTGTTGCCAATGTTACAGCGAGTCGGGTTTCCATGAAACGAGAACGGAAGATCCGTTTTTTTCAGCCGGATGCTTATATCTCGCTCGATTACGACGGTAAACGAGCGCAGATCTATCGCAAAACGGGCGTTGGAAAGGGATTAGAGAGCATTCTAGCTGAGACGGTAGAAATGCAAGAGGGGGACGCACTGGCTGATGAGATTGACTCATTTTTATATTCAGTTGAATCCCGTGAAAGGCCTCTGGTGAGTGGAGAGGAAGGGATGACAGCCCTCAGAATCGCGTCGATGATTAGCAAGCAGCTCTGAGACCGCGAGTTCAGGATTCGATGGAAAAGCCAAACCAGGTCAAGCGAATTATGCTCGTTGTGGGGGAAGCCTCTGGGGACCTCTATGGAGCCCAGTTGGTAAATCATCTTTATAAGCAGGATCCGAGCCTGGACATTTATGGAGTGGCTGGGGAGAACCTCAAACGTGAAGGTATCAGAGTACTATTTGATGTGGCTCGTTTGGCAGGCATGGGCCTAGCTGAGCTGGTGGGAAATCTCAAGTCACTATGGAACGCCTATTGGCTCTTACGGCGGTCACTACGGGATCAAAGACCGGACCTGCTAATCCTAATTGACTTCCCCGAGTTCAACCTGCGATTGGCACGGTTGGCCCATCGTTGGGAGATACCGGTGCTTTATTACATCAGCCCGCAGGTTTGGGCATGGCGAAAAGGAAGGACCCGAAAAATTGCCCGATGGGTTAGCCGGATTGCCGTGGTATTTCCCTTCGAAGTCCCTTTGTACGAGAAAGAGGGAGCTCGGGTCACATTTGTGGGTCATCCACTTCTTGACCTGGTTCATTGCAGTGAGTCCCGGGTCACTACCCTTAAACGTCACGGCCTTGATCCTGCCAAACAGACAATCGTAATGCTGCCCGGGAGCCGAAGAAAGGAAGTGGAATATTTATTACCCCTGATGCTTCGAGCCGCCACTCGTTTGTGTACTCAGGGTGAAATTCAATTTGTAGTGCTAAGGGCAAGTACGGTTGACCGTGGACAAATAGAAACCATGCTGTCAACGGCCCCCGTGCCGGTTGCCATGGTCGAAATGGATGCCTACAATTTGATGAATGCTTCGGATATGGCCTGGATAGCCTCAGGGACGGCGACCCTGGAAGCGGCACTGCTCGGAAAACCCATGATCGTGGTCTACCGATTTTCGTGGCTAACTTATGCCCTCGCGCGGTTGCTGGTCCGAGTGAATCACATTGGAATGGTCAATATTGTTGCCGGAGATAGGGTGGTTCCGGAGCTAATCCAAGACGATGTGACGGAGGAGGGAATCTGTACGGAGACCCAGCGGATCCTCACCGATCCGAATCTGACACGACAGATTGTCAAAAGGCTGGAAGAAGTGCGCGATCGCCTTGGCTCTCCAGGCGCGCCTCGGCGTGTGGCGGAAATGGCGCTTTCATTAATTAATTAATTTGCAGCGAGAAAGAAAAACTTTGAGCAACTATTTAAGATTACTTCGCTATCTGAAACCCTATATTTGGCCTTACTTTTCCATAGCGATGGTTTGTATGGTGGGTTATAGCGCCACCATGGGGATACTTCCATTCGTTGTTGAAAAGATCTTTGATGATGTTTTTGCCCGAAAGGATCAAGGAGCTCTTTATTACCTTCCGTTCGTTATCATTGCGGTTTTCGCCTTTCGGGGATTCATGAACTTTGGCCAAAGCTTCTTGACCGAATATGTAGGCCTACGAATCATTACCGATGTTCGGAACGCAATCAATTGTCATTTGCAGTTTTTGCCCCTTTCATTTTTCCAACGACATCCCACTGGGACCCTCATCTCCCGGGTGAATAACGATGTAGGGTTAATTCGACTGGGACTCACTGATGCTGCCGCTTCCCTGCTACGTGATTCAACTTCCCTATTAGCCCTGATGACCGTGGCCTTCCTAAAGGATTGGGTTCTAGCCACCATTGCCTTTGTGGTGTTTCCCGCGTCGGTGTTACCTATTCTGCGCATCACCAGGAATATAAAGCGATTTACAAAGCGTGGGCAAATTAGCATTGGAAACCTGACCACAGTGTTGCAGGAAAGTATACAAGGAAACCGAGTGGTTAAGGCCTTTGGTATGGAAAGCTATGAGATCGAAAAATTCTCCCAAGAGAACTTGCGTCTTTTGAAGCAATTCATTCGTGCCAGTCGCGCGAAGGCATTTGTCAACCCGGCCATGGAATTAATCTCATCCGTGGCCATAGGAGCAGTGGTTTGGTATGGCGGTTCCAGTGTCATTGGGGGTGGGCGAACCCAGGGAGAATTCATGGCATTCATGACGGCCATGTTCCTCATGTATCAACCCTTCAAGCATCTCAGCAGGACCTATTCAACCATATCCCAGGCCTTGGTGGGTGCCGAGAGGGTATTTGAAGTTCTCGATTATGTCCCGGAAATCAGGGATAACCCCGGTTCTCAGCAGGCTCCAGACCTGGTGCAGGGAATTGAGCTGCACGACGTGAGCTTTGGCTATGGCCACGGGTTGGTTCTCAAGAACCTCAATCTTAAATTGGATTGGGGATCCGTGGTGGCTTTGGTGGGTGTCAGCGGTGTGGGTAAGAGTACATTGGCGGATCTAATCCCCAGGTTTTACGATGTGAGTTCGGGAAAGATCACTATCGATGGTGTGGATATTCGTGAGGTGACTCTTGAGTCCCTTCGTTCACAAATTGGGATTGTTACTCAACATACGTTTCTCTTCAATGATACCGTGAAAAATAACATCGCCTATGGAGACCGAAGCAAGGATATGGATCAAATCGTAACTGCGGCAAAGGCTGCCTACGCCCATGATTTTATCCTGGGATTGCCTGAGGGCTATGACACGGTGGTGGGGGAAATGGGTAAAAAGCTTTCCGGAGGCCAACAGCAACGGTTGGCCATTGCTAGAGCGCTCCTTAAAGATGGGCCAATTCTTATCCTGGATGAAGCCACATCCGCTCTCGATGCTGAATCCGAGAGATCGGTGCAGGAGGCTCTAGAAAACTTAATGACACAACGAACGACGTTGGTCATTGCTCATAGACTTTCTACCATCCGGAAGGCGAACCGAATCGCCGTCTTGTCGGAGGGGGCCATTGTTGAGCAGGGCACTCACGACGAGCTATTGGCGCGAAAGACGGAGTACAGTAGGCTCTACACTTTACAGCTCCTGGAGCAGGAGAGGAATTCGCAGGTAAAGATTCTGCATTGAGAATTCATGGTTTATTGGATTTACAATATTCTCATTACATTGTTTTTAACCTTGGGGCTGCTTATGTTCCCTTTGTCATTTTTGTTTGGAAGAAGGGTGTGGGAAGGTGCTTGGGAGCGAATGGCGGTATATTCCCAAGGATTGAGAAAATCCCTGGAAGGCCGTCGCCCGGTCTGGGTACACGCTGTTTCAGTGGGCGAAGTGCGGTCTGCGGCCTGTCTCACACGGGAGATTAAGGCAAAGTACCCGGATCGAAAAATTCTTCTATCCACAGTGACTCGCGCGGGGAAGAGGACGGCCTATCAGATGGATGCAGGGTTGGATGGTGTCATATATTTTCCCATGGACCATCCCTGGATCGTCCGTCGCGCCTTACGTCGATTTGACCCTTCTCTTTTGATCTTTCTAGAGACTGAGATCTGGCCAAATTTTTTGCGATTGGCCCATGGCCAGGGGATTCCAACTCTAATGTTGAGTGGTCGAATATCGCCCCGGGCCTTTCGTCGCTATCGTGTTTTTCGTTGGTTTTTCTCCTCTGTCCTAAAGAAATTTACCTCCATGGGTATGCAGAATGATGATAATGCGGAGCGGATCATCCACTTGGGGGCGGATCCAGAAAAGGTCAGCATTACCGGTAATCTCAAACAGGCACTTGGGGCTGGGATCGCTACCGAAATGGAAACCGGCAGTGGAGATCTAAAACTGGATGGCAAAGTTAACCGTCGAGTGCTGGTAGCGGGAAGTACTCATCGAGGAGAGGAAGAGGTCTTGCTGGATGTGTTTCAGTTTCTCAAGTCCAGTATCCCTGATCTGTTGATGATATTAGCCCCACGACATCCCCAACGATTTAGGGAAGTGGAACGATTGCTAAAGAGAAAGAGCGTGAGCTACGAAAAAAGAAGCCGGTTAAATGGTCAATTGGCAACATGGCCTGATGTGATCTTTCTCGACACCATGGGGGATCTTCCGGCGGTGTATCGCTTGGCAGACGTTACTTTTGTTGGTGGAAGTTTGGTAGATGTGGGAGGGCATAATCCCATGGAACCCGCACGATGGGGTAAGCCAGTTATATTTGGTCCTTACATGACGAATTTCTCGGACATTGCCAGAGAGATGAAAACCAGGGGAGCTGGTATCGAGGTTCAGGATAGGGAAGGGCTAATCCAGGAAATAACCTCACTCCTTAATGACCCACAAAAGGCGCAGAGGATAGGGGAACGGGCTCGGAAAGTGATCGGCGAAGACTCGAGTGTCATTGACCGTAGCATGAGATTGATAAATACCTTCATTTAGAACATGGGGAACTGGTTGTCTTTGGTGAGCCTCTGTATTAACGAAAGTAAATGCTGAAATCCATAATGGGCTTTAGAGTTTGATGAATGGATGGGGGTTCTTTGGCTCAAAGAGTCTGGGAACGGAGAGGCCTTCTCGGGTGGCTCCTTTGGATTGTAGTCCTCCCTTTGTCATTGTTTTACTCCTCGGTAATTAGAATTCGAAATTTTTTCTATTCAACGGGATGGCGGCCAAGCAGAGACCTCCCCTGCGCCGTGGTGAGCGTAGGGAATCTAACGGTGGGTGGTACGGGTAAGACGCCGACTACTTTGTGGCTTGCAGAAGAGCTGATTCAGCAGGGATATCGGGTAGCAATTCTAAGTCGCGGTTATAAGGGTACCGGTTTGGGTCCAAGGATTGTGGAGCCGGGATTTGCGGGGGGGGAAGACTGCTTAAACGCAGGTGATGAACCGGTGGTAATGGCTCAGATTTATGGGCACAGGGTCGGAGTTGGAAAAAAGAGGTTAAATGCGGCAAATCTGATGCTACGTCAATCCCCTATCGATGTTTTTCTATTGGACGACGGTTTCCAGCATCGCCGGTTGGTGCGTGACCTGGACCTTCTATTGCTCGGTCAAGAATGGAGTGGATGGGTTCTTCCTGCGGGCCCGTTTCGGGAACCCCGAAGTGCATTGACCCGGGCTCACCTGTATCTCATTACGGGGTCCAGGGCGAGATGGGAGCCCATCCTAGCGCGACGTGGAGGGCCGTCAGAGACTTTCCGCGGTCGCCTTGAACCTAGGTCCTTTTTAACCAGAAATGACGACGGTTGGGGGGAGTTGCCGCTGGCGGAAATCTCCAACTCTAGGGTGTTGGCAGTCTCAGGAATTGCTCACCCTGAATCATTTCACTGTATGATTCAAGAATGGGGTGGGGACATTGTCGATACCATGAAATTCCGAGATCATCACAACTATTCTATCAAGGACTGGCAGAATATCAGCAGGGCCGCCCGTCATACCGACCGTATCGTTACTACGGAAAAAGATATGGTGAAATTGATCCAATTCCCTTTTGCGAAAGGAAGCATTCTTGCCTTGCGAGTGAAAATGGTAGTGGAAAGGGGTGAAGATCTGGTTAGCGCTGTGGAAAGAGTCATACGAACAAAAAGAGAAAGGATTGAGACTCGTTAGACCATGGCGGTTCGAACTCCAGCGGTCTTTGTAGATCGTGATGGGACTTTAATACGTGAGGTGGGATATCTCTCTCGCCTGGATCAGATAGAGCTCCTTCCTAGAGTGCCGGAGGCAATTCAGTTGCTCCACTCCCATGGTCTAATGGTGGTTATGGTAACAAACCAATCGGCCGTTGCTCGAAAAATTATTAGCGAACGACAGCTCCACGAAATTCACCGTGAGATGGAAAGGGTATTGAATCAAGGCGGCGCTTTCCTGGACGGTTTGTACTATTGTCCTCACCATCCAACAGAAGGAACCTATCCCTACCGAGTCTCTTGTGGATGCCGCAAGCCGCAAACTGGCTTGGTGGATCGGGCGTGCCTAGAACTGGCATTGG
Source organism: uncultured Binatia bacterium (SeqCode) (assembly GCA_965215595.1). GTDB lineage: Bacteria > Desulfobacterota > Binatia > UBA9968 > CAXXLF01 > CBDCDW01. The sequence goes on from CBDCDW010000003.1 coordinate 104,176, forward strand.
ATTTGCGCGCTTCCTATGTCATTGGGGATCAGATGAGCGATATGGAGTTGGCCACGCGAACAGGAGCCCAGGGAATCTTGCTCGAATCTCAGACCTTAGGGGAGGGCAAATCGAGTGGCAAACAGTGGGAATCTTCTTATGTGCCTGTGGCGGATTTTTGGACCGCCACCCAGAGGATCGTGCGTCATCTTAGTGGTAAGGGAACCCTGGAGGAGGAGTGAAATTGAAGGGATTCCCCATAAATCCTATAGATCACCCATGGTTCTCAATCCTGGGGGTAACCTTGCCTTGCTTTGGGACACTTGCGGCAAGGAGAATTCGGAACATTCCACCGCAACTTTTGAGTACGAAGCGTCGAATTGTTTGAACTTGGGGATGGACAAGCCCAGAGCTTCAGTGGAACTCACTCCATGTCCAGCCGGGAAAATATCCAAGGGCAGGCGTTATGCAGAAGGTTTCGGAAAGAAGGAATTCAAGATAAATTGGCAGTCATCGCTCAACGGAAAACGTTGACAGCTTAGATTAACTAGGGGAGGTATCTCAATGCCAATCAGTCAGGACTTACTGGATATCCTAGCGTGCCCCAAATGTAAGGGGAACATCCATCTAAACGAACCTGGAGATGGCCTCATATGTGAGGCTTGTCAGTTGATGTACCCCATTAGGGACGATATTCCAATCATGCTCATTGATGAGGCGGTCAAACTGTGAGAATCAAGGCCAAGGTCTGAGGAGTATCAGAAAAATTGCTCATGGGTAACGCTGTACATCTCCCTGACCGCGGTAAGGGACTGAGATTTCTAATTAACCAAACCAGCTACCTTGGTGATGTGTTATTGACGACTCCGCTTCTGGCTGAACTTCGCCACTGTTTTCCGGAGGCAGAATTGGATCTCCTTTGTACTCCACAGGCCTTGAGTCTTGTGGATAATAATCCAGATTTGGACCATATCATCACGGATGATAAGAGAGGAGAGGGAAAAGGCCTTAAAGGGCTATGGCGTATGGCAATGAGATTGAGAGGCCGGAGTTATGCCGTAGCCATATCACCTCATAAATCGTTGCGTAGCGCGCTGCTACTCTTTTTAGCCCGTATTCCGTGCCGTATCGGGTTTCGCCAGAGCATAGGATGGTTTCTCTATCATCATAGAGTGAATCGGGACAGGAAATTACACGAGGTTGACCGGAATCTTTCCCTCCTCCAGCCCTTTGGTACGGATCCCCGAATCTCCCAAAGGGCATTGCGAATTGAGGTGGAGCCGGTGACTCGGAACCGTGTGGAACAAGTTTGTAATTCTTTAGGACTCCAAAAACGCGACGGTCAATTCATCTTTGGGATCAATCCCGGCTCTGTCTGGCCAACCAAAAGGTGGTCAGTTGAGGGATACGCAAACTTGATGGTTCATTTGAAGAAGAAGTACCCATGTGAAGTGGTTTTGTTCGGTGGTCCAGAGGACCGCAAGATCGCTGATAGGATTCAAGAGTTGGCCGGCCACGTTGGATTGGATCTGGTAGGACGCACCAGCTTGGGCGAACTTCCCTGTGCACTGGAACGATGCGACCTATTCATTACCAATGATAGTGCACCGATGCATATGGCGGTTGCTCGAGGAATCCCAGTGGTTGCGCTTTTCTGTGCAACCACTCCCTCCCTGGGATTTTATCCCTATTCCTCTAGGGCGACGGTTATCCAAAAGAAACTTCACTGTCGTCCTTGCACGTCTCACGGGGGGAGGCGTTGCCCTCTGGGAACAGAGGACTGCATTCACTTGATACGGCCAGAAGATGTCTTGCGCGGAATTGAACAGGTCATGAAGGGTGAAGACCAGAGGGATACCACAACTGAAAATCCCTTCACGCCTCATTTTATTACGCTCTAGCTATTTCCATGTCTAGTTTGGGTGTCGTCGTGTTTAGCCTTCGAGGGATGAAACATTTTCCGCAGTGCCTGGACAGTGTTCAATGGGCAGACGCGGTGACGGTTTGGGACTTGGATTCAAAAAAGGACATTGATCCTGTTAAAGAGACAGAACGCTTGTCTCAGGAAATCAAGACCGATTGGGTGCTCCACCTGTGGGGGGAAGAGATGGTAGGACGGGAGCTCAAGGAGGAGCTCCATCTAGTTTGTCAGGCAGATCTTCAAACCGCTCCGCTGTTTCACGTTATTCCCGTAAGTTCCTTGATACTGGGGCGTTGGGTGAAGGGAAGTATTTGGGGTCCTTCGCCATCATGCCGTCTGTGGCGTCACAGTGTGAAACCACCAGAAAGTTGGTGGAGTTCGGATCGTCAGCTGCGTGGGGGCTCTTTGAAGATGCTGCGGTTTGGGATTGAGGATTACTCCTGTGCCGAGCTGAAGGAGGGTGTAGAGCGAGTGAATCAAATTTCAAGTGTCTGGGCAGAACAACTAAGGTTCGAGGCACGCACTCTCAGCGCAACATCTATTTCCCTTTACCCTATTCGTATTCTGATACGACTTCTCCTTATCAACGGCGGCTTTTTTGACGGGCTAGGCGGCTTGAGCCTGTCAGGGTTGGCAGCCTACGCAACTCTAGTGAGTGGAATGAAATGGTGGGAAACGAATCGCTCGGCTAAAGGACCATGAGCTTACTGACCGTAACCTGTCCTTCAGAAGCGTGATCTGTACTCATAGCCAGGGTGCTGGAGCCTCGCCCTAGTTGGTTAAGTATTGAGGAAGATTGCGATAAATGCTAGAAAAATGGCTCTGGCCCGAAAATTCTATGGGGTTTAAAAGGGTTTATTTGAGCCGTAAACAGTTGATTTTGGCACGCGAGGAGGTGGACGGCCACAAGATCGCTTCCATGGTGCTTTCCCCCAATTTACCAGGAGAAGAGTCCACGCCTCATTATGGAAGAGGTGCGCTCCGTCGTATCCACCTAAATCAACATGAAGATGCATTAGTACGGACCTACTACCATGGAGGTCTGTTTCGTAAAGTGACAGGTAGATTCTTTTTCACCTGGCCTGCTCGACCATTCAGGGAACTGGTCATTACTGAAAATGTACGTGAGCGAGGGATTCCAACTTTGGAGGTTTTGGCAGCGATTGTAGAGAGGTGTTGGGGACCTGTCTATCGAGGTTGGCTGGTTACTCGGGAACTGGGAGGGGCCGAAGACCTCTGGACGGCTTTAAAAACGATGACTCAGTTTCGATATCGAACATTGATGCTTCAGGCTGCAGCCGTGAGTGTTAGGCAAATGCATCGTCAGGGGGTGTATCACGCCGACCTTAATTTGAAAAACATTCTGATGCGTGGCGAAGGTGAAGAGGTTAAGGCCTATCTAATTGATTTTGACAAGGCGAGGCTTTATTCCCATAGGATTCCCTCGCACCAAGTGAAGAGGAACTTAAATCGATTGTCGCGGTCAGCGCGGAAACTGGATCCTGCAGGGGAGTATTTTTCTAAAGAGGACTGGGCTGCGTTTATGGCTTTTTATGAGCAAGGTCAATGAGACTAAAGTTGACGGTAAGAGGATCCTGCTAGTGCTGCATGGCTCTATAGGAGATGTAGCTCGGGCCCTACCCTTGGCCAATCTCCTTCGACGTGGCTTCCCGGATGCCAAAATAACGTGGTCCATTGAGCCTTTGGCTCTGCCGCTGGTGGAAAATCATCCGGCTGTAGATGAAGTGCTTGTATTTGATCGGGAACATTGGTGGAAGTCGCTGGTTCCCTTTCTTAGTAAAGTTCGTGCAGGTGCATACGATGTGGTGCTGGATCTGCAGCGGCACTTAAAGAGCGGATTAATCAGTTGGTTGTCCGGCGCTCCATTTCGTCTAGGATTCCACAGATTCGACTCGAAAGAATGGAATTGGATTTTTAACAATCGGCATCTGTCGCCCATGGGCGACCAGTTGCCGAAACTGTCTCACTATCTCAAGTTTGCAGAGTTCCTGGATATACCTCATGCCCCTATCGAGTGGAAGCTCCAAAATACTCCTCTGGAAGAAGAGGGCCTTTCAAAACGCCTTCTGTCAGTGGGGGATCCCTTCGCGGTGTTTTATGTGGGAGCGAGTTGGGAGAGTAAGCGATGGTTCCCCTATCAGACGGCACTGAGCGCCAGGGAAGTTCGGAGTCGTTATGGATTGGACATTGTGTTACTTGGGGGAAGAGAAGATGTTCCTTTTGCGCAGGAGATGGAGAGCCACGGAATGGTTCCCTTCACGAATTGGGTTGGAAAGAGCTCCCTGAGAGAGTCCATGGGTATACTGGCACGCGCGAAGGTTGCCGTCGGAGTTGATACCGGTCTCATGCACCTTTCTGAAGCCGTGGGTACCCCCGTAGTCTCCCTCTGGGGCGCTACCAATCCGGTTCGAACAGGCCCCCATAGTTTTGCAAATTTAATCATTAGAGGGAAAAGCGACTGTTCGCCTTGTTATCTCAGAAAGTGTCCCATTGGACGGGTCTGCATGCAATCCATTGAAATCGAGGATGTCATAGCCAAGGTTGGTGAGGCCTTGTCTCAAGGTGGTGTTTTGCATGGGGCCAGGGTGTGAGTATCGACTGTTTCGAATCGGGAGCTGGAGTCTCCTGGTCAATCCTGAAATATGGACTCGGGATTTGTGGGAAGCGATACGGCAACACCTGTGTGCTAGCAGCAAAAGTCCCACCCGTCACCCGCAGACAATAAAACGTCATTCTCCACTATCCAATGGTTTATTCTTTTTTTAATTTTCTCCTCCATTTTGTGGTTCTCACTGATCCGAAACCTCCGGAGTGCAAAGATCCGTGCATTGCCCCGGCGTTTAGGATCCCTCTCTGCTCTTTCCGCTTTAATGGCTCAAGGTGTTTTTATGCCGTCGTTGGCGGAGACAAAAAGCTATGGCCCGTTCATGCGGGAGGTCAACCGGATGGTTGAGGGACGCCAAGTCTATCTCTATGGCGGATCCTTTGACGCAGGTCCGGTGATATTCTACCATTCATGTGGCTTTTTAGTCTGGAGGCCGTGATTCGAGCGGAAAAAGACCCGCGTCAGCGGCAAATCAATTGGCAGGTGCTAAAATTCATTTTTAGTTCTCTACTGCCCTTCTCCGACAATATTGTTGTCAAGGCAAGAAAGAAAACAGATCATGAAAATCGGCCTGGCCAATAAACAACTTGACCTCAGGGGAGAGACTGAGAGAGATTTTTATCTCACCGCGGAAGGCCTGAGAGACTTGGGGCATGAAGTCCATTTATTCTGCGGTAAATTCCTAGTACCGCCACCCGCGGGGACTCAGGCCCACAAGGTCCCGTCCATTCGTCTTGGTAGAGCAGCCCAACTCCTCAGCTTTGCGCACTTTTGCCCTAAGGTGATCCGACCTTACAATTACGACGTTGTATTAAGCTTCGGGCGGATCTTATCCCAGGACATCCTGCGTAGCGGGGGGGGATCTCATCGCGTATATTTGGAAAAGATGAGCTTGGGGGGGGGGGGGGGGGGCATGAGACGGTTGTGGCACCGGGTCTGCCTTTACCACCGGAGTGTCCTAGGACTTGAGACGCGCCAGTTCCAAGCCAACGCATTTAAACAGGTCTTTGCCGTATCCCAGGAAGTAAAAAGGGAAATAGTTCATGCCTATGGAGTGCCCGAGGAGAAAATCGTTGTTATCTATAATGGTGTAGATCTACAGCGATTCCATCCGGGGAATCGGGAGAATGTTAGACTAAAGGTAAAGCAGATGTGGGGGATACCCACCGAAGCTCCTCTCGTGCTGTTTGTTGGCAACGGAGTTTTGAGAGAGGGTCTTGATCGGTTGATCAGAGGATGGCGGGAAGCCTCTCTTAGCAAAGTTTATCTTTTAGTGGTGGGAGGTGACCTGCATTTGAACCGCTATCGTCAAAGAGCGCAGGTCCAGGGTCAGGGTAGAATTGTTGTGACTGGCCGTCAAAACAACATCGAAGACTACTTTGCCGCTGCAGATATTCTCGCGCTCCCGGCCCTTCAAGAAGCCTTCGGTAATGTTATTCTAGAGGCCCTGGCATCCGGGGTTCCGGTGATCACCACCTCCATCGTGGGTGCAGCTGAGCAACTCAAAGGACCTCTCAAAAATGGTATTCTAACCAACGCGGACGATCCCCGGGAGATGGCGAAAAAAAATCCTATGGATGCTCGACGCGGATCGCTGGCCAACTCTATCCGTACAGGTGAGAAGAATCGCAGAGAACTTCACTTGGGAAAATCACTTTCATGAGCTCGAATCCTATCTTATGGAAGTAGCAAAATTGGACAATCGTGAAGACCCTACCTAACCATATTCTTCTGAAAAATGGTTCCTCTTCACTTTGGATCTCTCGCTCCTTGGATGCTCAATTGGCCATCCGTCTGTTTGCCGATCCAGATGCCCTCTTTGCTCATCCCCAGTGTAAGCTGATTAAAGATCAAAAAAAAATAAAGGTGGGCAGAATCCCCATGGAGCTGGGTAACGGCTCCAGTCACATCTACTTGAAGCGTTACAATGCCTTCTCTTGGCGCTATCGTTTCGTATCCCTACTAGTTTCATCCGCGGCTCTGCGATCCTGGGCTGGAGCTGGAATCCTCACGGGGGCAGATTTCCGCACAGGAAAGCCTGTGGCAGCGGTGGAGTGCCGTTCCTGGGGTATGCTAACCAAAAGTTTCTACATCGCGGAGGAAATCCCAAGTGGGAGCACCGTGGACGGACACTGGCGAGACGAGCTGAGGGACATGAAGGGGGCGCAAGGGTTTCGCCAGCGGAGGATTTTCCTGGAAGCATTGGCCGCGCTGTTTCGGTCCCTTCACGAGATGGGCATCTATCACAATGATCTCAAAGGCGCGAATATCTTTGTCTGTCGAAATGAGGACATTCGCGAAGGGTCCTTTTACCTCCTGGATCTAGAGAGGATCAGGAAATTTCGCCACCTAAGTAAGCGGCGGCGGATCAAGAATCTGGTCCAGCTCAATCGGACAATGGAAAGAGTAATGAGCAATACGAAAAAAATATATTTTCTCAAATTCTATCTGGGCAGAGTCTTTTCCAATGAGGAGATAAAGAGAGAGTGGATCAAAAGAATTATAAAGATGAGCGAGCGAGAAGATGAACGCTCACTCAGAAAAACGTTGGGTTAACGGTACAAGAGACCACATCCAGATCTCTCAAAAGGAAATCCTTTCGTACCTGATCGTAACGGTGATCTCCGTCAATCCACAACAGGCAAATGGGTTTGTCCCATCCTTTAGCAGCTTCTTCGGAGTCAACAAGCATTGGAACCACATGGGAGTCAACGCCGGCTTTCTTTAGATTGCTTAGGAATTCGGCTTTGGTATCCTCGAAGTAGCCCTCCGCCGCCAAAATCCGGTGTGGGTCCACCGCGTAGACTTTTGCGCCGCTGACTGCCATGGAGCCTAAGGCAAGGGATACCCTTAAAGCTTCCGATTTCTAGGATCACACCTTTGCCGAAATTGGACCGCGCTAGCTGGGAGAGATACCATCCTTCGGTGGTGGTTAACATCCCCTCCACATTTGAGACGGCCGGTTCAGTTTCTTTCCATTGGTTGCTCATAGGTTGCACTGCGTGAAGCGCGGTGGGAGGTTGGGCTGAATCAACGGCACAAGATTCATTTTTAAAACCGCAGTAGCATTGGGTAGACCCCATAGACTCAGGTAACCCTAGCGGTTGATTTTCGCCATAGTGAAGCAGAAAATAGGGGGAATCGTAAACAACGCTCATGTCTACCAATCGACGAAAAATTTCAGCCCTCATCGTTTGTTTCAATGAAGAGGATAACATCCGCGACTGTCTGGAAAGTCTGAAATGGTGCGATGAGATTGTGGTGGTGGATTCCATGAGTACTGATAACACTGTGGCTATCTGTCGGGAGTATACTGATCAAGTGATCCAGCGGCCATGGGCGGGTTAGGATCCTTTGCCCATTCCCAGGCCACCCAGGAGTGGGCCATGCTGGTGGATTCGGATGAAAGGGTAACGAATGAATTGAGGGATGAAATCTTGAATGCTTGCGATCGCTTTGGGGATCGCTTTGATGCCTTTGCAGTACCGCGCCTTGTTCGCTATCTAGGTATATGGTGGTGGCGTGGGGATTGGTACCCTGACTATGATATCAGGGTGTTTCGGCGAGACCGTGCCACTTGGGGCGGACAGGATCCCCACGAGCGTATCCTCGTTCCCGGAAAGGTTCGGCGTCTAAAGCACGCCTTGCATCATTATTCGTATCGAGACATTAGTGACCACATAAACCGGGTCAATCGCTTTACTACGACCTCGGCAGAAGAAATAAAAGGGCAGGGGCAACGCTGGCGTTGGATAGATAACCTCATGCGGCCCCCATTTCGCTTCTTTCGTGCCTTCGTTCTGAAAAGAGCGTTCCTGGACGGACTGCCCGGATTCTTTGTGGCTGTAACAGGTGCAATTTATGTCTTCCTTAAATATGCTAAGCTCAAAGAACTGGAATTGATGGATCAGGAGAATAGCCAACGTGGAGGAAACTAAACAGCAACTAAAAATTTTGCATGTGGATCACGAGAAAGACTGGGCAGGCGGTCAGACTCAGGTGGTGGGCCTCCTGTCTTATCTCTCCCGAAAAGAGCATCAGAATCATCTTTTGTGTCATCCGGATGGAGCCCTTCATCGAAAGGTCCAGAACATGGGTATCAGGACTTTTCCCCTCAAGGTAAAAAACGACCTTGATTTGTTGCCGGTTTTTCGTTTGAAGAAACTCATTAGGGATGAGCGGTATGATATTATCCACTTCCATACCAAGAGGGCCCATGCCCTATGTTTCTGGTTGGGGCAAATTCATCCAGGACTCAAGTATGTGGTGACGCGGAGAATGGACTATCGGATGAAGAAAAATTGGTACAATGATCGTCTTTACAATAAACAAGTAGATGGTGTGGTTGCGATTTCTGAAAAAATTGCTTCCTTGTTGATGGAAGGAGGAGTGAACCGGGAAAAGATCCGTGTCATCCATAGTGGTATTGATCCCCAACCCTTTCAAATGGAACACGAAGACGAAGCCAATTCCACTCGGCTCGTTGTGGGTACCGTGGCGGTGCTAGAACAAAGAAAAGGTCATCGATTCTTGTTGGAAGCGGCAAAGATTCTGAAGGACCAGGGCATTCGGTTGCGCTATCTGTTTGCAGGTGAAGGTGCCGAACGGAATTACCTAGAGCAACTTGTGCTTAAGTGGGGCCTCCAGGACGAGGTGGCTTTTATGAGCTTCGTGACTGACATTCCATCATTTTTAGCTGGCATCGATATTTTTGTTTTGCCTTCACTGTTTGAGGGTCTCGGGGTTTCTGTGATTGAGGCCATGGCTGCTGGTAAGCCAGTTGTGGCCAGTCGCGTAGGAGGCATTCCCGAATCGGTAGAAGACCACATAACGGGTTTATTGGTCCCGCCAGGAGATCCTCCGGCATTGGCGCGGGTGATCTCAAATCTACTTTCTCAGAGAGAAGCCCTGGAGAGAATGGGCATGAAGGGGAGAGAGCGTGCGCTGCAGTATTTCACTCTAGAGCTCATGGCGAAGAGGAATGAAGATTTTTATTACGAGCTTCTGCAAGACAGGATAGTTAATGAGACCGTCCAACACCCGTAGAAGAAAACTTCTCACCCTGGTGAATCGATTCCGCCGCAAACACCTACTGGTGGTGGGTGACTTGATGTTAGACCGATTTATTTGGGGCGAGGTGGAACGAATTTCACCTGAAGCACCGGTTCCCGTGGTTCGAGTGGTTTCGGAGAGTCACCGTCTTGGTGGGGCGGCCAATGTCATCCACAACATCCGCGGACTTGGAGGTCGTGTCACTGCATGTGGAGTATTGGGAAAGGACGAACCGGGAAAGCTGCTGCTTAGGGACCTCAAGCTCATTGGAAGCTCCAGCTCGGGGGTCTTTGCAGAGCCTCGGTTTATGACCACTCAGAAGAGCCGATTGATTGCCCGACCCCGCCACCAACAGCTAGTTCGATTGGACCATGAAAATCATGGAGCCATAAGCAAAAAGGTTTGTGAAAAAATTCGTCAGTTTGTGAAACGTCGAATGAGCCGATGCGATGCGGTGGTAATTTCTGATTATGGGAAAGGAGTCGTTCATCCTGAGCTTTTGGAAGTCATCAGCGAATTGGTTCCGAAATTGCACATTCCTTGTGTGGTGGACCCGAAGAAAGAGAACTTTGGCAGGTACCGGAATGTGACTCTAGTGACCCCTAATAAGGAGGAGGCTGGTGAGGCGGCGGGTATGACTATCCATGATCAGGCCTCCTTGGAAAGAGTGGGGAAGGTGCTGCTAAAAAAGTGGCAAGCCAACGCGGTGCTGGTGACCCGGGGACAGGAGGGCATGAGTCTATTCCGCCACGATGGATCCATTGGATATTTTCCCACCGCCGCCAAGGAGGTCTTCGATGTCACGGGGGCAGGGGACACTGTGGTGGCCACCTGTGCGTTGACACTCGCAAGCGGGGGGACCTATGAAGATGCTGCAACGTTGGCCAATTTGGCCGCTGGCATTGTGGTGGGAGAGGTGGGTACGGTCAACGTACCTGAGGACCGGCTCAAGAAGCAGATCCGCGAGTGGTACTAGGCTTCTTTTAATTATCGGTCCAGGGAACTATCGCTGGCAGGCGGCCGATGACACTCCGAGTGTGCCATATCCTGGCAAATGTATTTTTCAGCCAGGAGCAATGATGGATTTCCAACGCCCAATTAATTGGCTTAAGCCTTTGTTGGGTGTCTTTGAACTTGGTAAATGAAAGGGAAGTGAGGGGCTCAATGAAAAGCATGACGGGTTATGGTGAATCCACCGCGCAGGGTAAGGCGGCAAAGGTTTCCGTCCAGCTCCGCACCTTGAATCACCGCCACCTGGACATTCAGCTTAGGGTACCCAGACATTACCTTGCTATTGAAGAAGGCATGCGGCAGAAGATTCGACAGAGCATCTCAAGGGGCAGGGTGGAACTCTTTATTACGCGATCTCCAATTAAGGGGACGGGTCGGAAACTAGAGCTGGATGACGTTTTGCTGGATCAGTACCTGTCAGCCATTAGACAGGCCAAGAAAAGGTTTGGTCTCAAGGGAGAGTTGGATCTTGCTTTGGTTTCCAATCTCCCAGACCTTTTCGAGTCCAGGGAAGAGGAGGGTATCGGGGAGAATGAGAGGGGTTTGGTTTTAAAGACGATTGGTGCAGCCCTTTCAAACCTCGAACGATCCAGGGGTCGAGAGGGAAATCATTTAAAACAAGATATTCAAGAGCAAGTACGCCAGCTCCAGAAAATTAGCACTGGTTTGCGTGAGGAAGCTAAAAAGGTGGAGAAGTCACTGCGGAATTCCGTTTCCTTTCGGGATGGAGGTAAATCACCGGAGGGGCAACGGGGCCCATGGGAACATGAAAGTTACTTTCCCAAGGGGGATATTCACGAAGAGGTGATTCGGCTCAAGAGCCACGTGGATGGCTTATGGCGATTGGTGCGGGAAAGTGGTTCTGTGGGGAAAAAGATGGATTTTTTACTCCAAGAAGTGCAGCGCGAACTGACAACCATCAGTTCGAAAGCGCCCCATCTTTCAGTGGTAGGATTGGTTTTGACTGGTAAGGAGAAGGTGGAAAAAATCAGGGAACAGGTACAGAACGTTGAGTGAGGAAGCCCCGCGCAATGCTTGGTAGGCGTAAAGGTGATATCTTTGTTGTTTCAGCCCCGTCGGGTGCGGGTAAGACGACCCTGGTAAAGAGGCTCTTGAAGCTGTTTCCCGATATCCGGCTCTCAGTGTCGTGCACCACACGGAGCATCAGACCTGGGGAGATTTCAGGTCGGGATTATCACTTTGTGGGCCAGGGAAAATTCGAGCTCATGCGCGACCGGGGTGACTTTGCTGAATGGGCAAAGGTCCATGGGAGCTATTATGGAACACCTTGGCGCCCCTTGGATCGTAACCTCAGAAACGGCTATGATGTACTATTGGATATTGATGTGGTGGGATTTCAAAAAATCAAACGACGGTACCACAACGCGGTGTCAATTTTTGTGCTCCCTCCCTCCTGGCGGGAGCTGGAGAGGCGACTTGCCTCAAGAAAGACTGATGGCAAAGACGTGATTCGAAAACGATTAAAAAACGCACAGCGAGAGTTACGCGAAAGCAAGAGGTACGACTTTTTGATCGTCAACCGTAAGATCCAAGATGCGTTGGACTCGCTCAAGTCAATTGTGATAGCAGAAAGGCTACGAGTTTCCAGAGTGCATAGTTGGAAGGGTCCATCCCTCTGAAGAAGGAAAATTTCCAGGGCCGACTGTCATGAGTAAGGAAGTTAGGGTTAGCGATTTAATTGAAAGAGTCCAAGGCTATTATCCAACGGCGGATGTAGACATGATCCGTTGTGCCTATGATTTCTCTGCCAAAGTCCACAAAGGCCAGACCCGCTTGTCAGGTGAACCCTATCTGATCCATCCCATGGCTGTGGCAGGGATAATTGCTGATCTAAAACTAGATGTGCCAAGTATTGTGGCGGGATTACTCCATGACACAGTGGAGGATACCCTAACTTCCTTGGACCAGGTTGAAGAATCGTTTGGCAATGAAGTGGCTGCCCTGGTGGATGGAGTCACAAAAATCAGTCAGGTTAATTTTACCAGTCGAGAAGAAAAGCAGGCAGAGAACGTCCGCAAGATGATCTTGGCTATGGGCAAGGATGTGCGTGTCATCTTGATTAAGTTGGCGGATCGAACCCACAACATGCGGACCTTAAGCCATGTGCCAACGGAAAAGCAGATTGCGACCGCTCAAGAGACTTTGGATATATACGCCCCTTTAGCTCGCCGATTGGGAATCGAATGGATCAAATGCGAACTGGAAGACCACTCCCTACAGTATTTGCGTCCCGAAATCTTTTATCAACTCAGACGGGATGTGGCGGAAAAAAAGGGGGACCAGGAAAAGTATATCAATGATGTCATTTCGGTCATTAGTAAAAAGTTGGCGGAGGAAGGAATTGATGCCGAGGTCACTGGACGGCTCAAGCACTTTTACAGCATCTATCAAAAGATGGAAAGTCAAAATCTTTCCTATGACCAGATCCATGATCTGGTTGCGTTTCGCATTGTGGTGGATACAGTGCGGGAGTGTTATGAGACCTTGGGGGTGATTCACTCTCACTGGAAGCCCATCCCCGGTCGTTTCAAGGATTATATCGCTTTACCCAAACCCAACATGTTTCAATCCCTCCATACCACTGTGATCGGACCCCATGGGCAGCGTGCAGAAATTCAGATCCGGACCCATGAAATGCACCGCGTAGCAGAAGAAGGGATCGCAGCCCACTGGCGCTACAAGGAAGGAAAAGATTTTGAATTTACAGAAATCCAAGGATTTGCCTGGTTGCGCCAGCTTCTTGAGTGGCAGCAAAACCTCGAAGATCCGCAGGAATTCCTCCATAGTATCAAGGAGGATCTTTTCCCTGAAGACGTTTACGTTTTTACTCCTAAGGGCGACCTAATAAATTTTCCCAAGGGAGCCACTGTGATTGATTTCGCCTATCGAATTCACTCTGACATTGGCCAACGCTGTTCTGGTGCACGGGTGAATGGCCGGTTGGTTTCATTGAGATATATTCTGCGCAGCGGCGATACGGTTGAAATTATCAGAACCCATCAACAGACCCCAAGCCGCGATTGGCTAAAACTGGTTAAGACACCTCGAGCAAAGGCGAGGATTCGCAATTGGATTAAGGCCCAGGAGCGAGACAGGAGCGTGGATCTTGGCCGCCAACTCTTGGAAGGAGATCTCAACCAGTATCAACTGGATTACGCCGCGCTGCGTGGTGAAGGAAAGATTGAATCCATTGCCCGTGAACTCGGCACAAAGGACGAGGAAAGTCTGTTGGCCAGTATCGGTTACGGCAAGATTAGTCCACTTCAAATTTTGACTAAACTAGTACCCCCGGAGCGGCTGGAGAGTGGCCAGAAAAAGAGTGAGGGAGCACTGGGTCGTCTTTTCCGTATGGCCGGTGGCCAACGACGAGACCAGGGTTTAAAGGTCAAAGGTTTAGGCGATGTTATGGTGCGCTTTGGCCAGTGTTGTCATCCATTACCGGGCGAAGATGTGATAGGTTTTATCACGCGCGGTAGGGGGGTCACGGTACACGTTTCAAGCTGTCCCACCGTTTTAGAGAGTGATCCGCAACGAAAGGTAGATGTGAGCTGGGAGGATGAGGGGCAAACCCTACGACCCATCAAAATTGAGGTAAGCTGCGTTGACCGGCCGGGACTTTTAGCGGACATAAGCTCGGCCATTACCGGCTCAAAGGTGAACATCGCAAGGGCCTATATACGCACGTTCCCTGATCAAAAGGCCCTGAACACCTTTGAAATAATGATTGCGAATTCAGACGAGCTAAATCGTGTCCTGAGAAGCATCACAAAGGTCAAAGGGGTCTATACAGCAGTGAGGGCGAGGGGATAATTTCATTTTGGATTTTGGATTGTAGATTTTGGATTTATCTAATGCGCAAGATTCAGTGTCGAGGTTGGTTAACCACCTCTATGGCTTGTCGGAAACAGATCGAGGGAGTAATGGTGGAGATGAGATACACTCGGAGGCAAATCCAAGCGCGCTACTAAATCAACTTTGGATTTTCGATGGCCGATTCTGAATTAATCTAAAATCCAAAATCTAAAATCTTCAGGCGACTTTTACGACTCGGCCTGAACGGATGCAGCCGGTACACACGGAGACGCGACGCACCTGACCATCGATCCGGGCCCGTACCTTCTGAAGGTTGGGTTGCCAGACTTTTTTGGTCTTATTGTTGGCGTGGCTTACGTTGTAGCCTACGGATCGCCCTTTGCCGCAGATTGAGCAGATTCTTGCCATATCTTTTCTCGACGTATTCTTTCTATAATGTCTGTAGTAGAGTGACCTGAAAGGAAAGGTAATGCAACCACCTTACCTCCATAACGCTCAACAGTATCTCTACCAATGATTTGGTCTTCTGTCCAATCTCCCCCTTTGACCAAAACGTTCGGCTGAAGGGCCCCAATAAGATCAGCCGGGTCGGGTTGGAAAAAAACCGTTACATAGTCTACCATCTCCAAGGATGCAATCAACTCTGCCCTTTCCATTTCTGGGAGAATTGGGCGGTTTGGCCCCTTGATTTTCTTTACTGAACTGTCGCTATTGAGGGCTACGATGAGTAGATCCCCGAGTTTTTTCGCTTCCCTCAGTATATGAATGTGTCCGAGATGAAGAAGGTCAAAACAGCCGTTGGTAAAGACAATGTTTTGATTTCTGGATTTAGCCTTTGTGACGATGGACCTAAGCTCACCAAGCTTTTTGATCTTTCCCGGCACGTTAGAGGGGTACCATGTCCCCTGTCCGAATGCAATAACAGGGGATCACTTCCGATGGCCAAAGGGGTGCAAAAATAGGTTTACACATTGAATTCGTCGAGGGTTGAACATCTGGAGAAAATTCGCTAAGGGTAAGAACCGTCAATGCGTTGCAATTTTTGACTGATTTAGATCGGAGGAAGTTATGGAATACAGGGATCTCAGGGAGTGGATTGTCAAGGCTGAATCCATGGGGGAACTAAAATCCCTGAACAAGTGCGATTGGAATCTAGAGATCGGTGCCGTCACTGAGCTGGTACATCACCAGGAAGATGGTCCGGCAGTCCTGTTCGATGAAATCAAGGACTATCCCAAGGGTTATCGGGTGTTGTCCAATTCCTTAAGTTCCAGGCGTCGCATTGGACTCACTCTGGGGCTTCCTCCTGGGAATCATAAGATGGAGTTCGTTCGGACCTGGCGTGAGAGATACAAACAAATCAAACCTATACCCCCCAAATTCGTCAAGGACAGCCCACTTTACGAAAACGTCTATGATGAAAAGGACATCGATCTTTTTAAGTTTCCAACCCCCCGGTGGCACGATCACGACGGAGGCCGTTATATCGGTACGGGAAGCATCGATATCACCCGTGATCCTGATGAGGATTGGGTTAATTGGGGAACCTATCGGGTGATGATTCATGATGAGAGGACGGTTGGCTTTTACATTTCTCCGGGAAAGCACGGACGAATTCAGCGAGAGAAGTACTCAAGTACTGGGCGAGCCTGCAAAGTAGCCATGTCCTTTGGCCATGACCCCCTTATCTTTCTTGGTGGGAGCATCGAGGTCCCTTATGGTGTGGCCGAATATGAATTCATCGGCGGCGTACGAGATGAACCCCTCGAATTGATCAAAGGGGAATATTCGGGCCTTCCTATTCCTGCCCATGCTGAAATCGTAGTGGAAGGTGACGTATCCTTCGATGAGCCGAGAACGGAAGGGCCCTTCGGCGAGTGGACCGGTTATTATGCCAGCGCGGAAAGACCAGAGCCCATTGTCAGAATCAAAAAATTATATCATCGCAATAATCCCATAATCCTGGGCTCGCCCCCGGGAAAACCACCCTCAGAATTAGGGTGGTACCGTTCTTATCTGCGGTCCGCCCTGATTTGGGATGAAATGGAGAAGGCGGGGGTCCCCGATGTGAAGGGGGTCTGGCTGATGGTTTCGGGCGGTAGTCGACTTATTCTCGTGGTCTCCATAAAACAGCGATATCCGGGCCATGCACGCCAGGCAGCACTGATTGCCTCCCAATGTCATGCGGGAGCTTATTTAGGTCGTTACGTGATTGTTGTGGATGATGATATCGATCCCTCCAACACGGATGAAGTCCTCTGGGCCATTGGCACGCGTTCCGATCCGGAACAGGATATCGACATTATCCGGCGCTGTTGGAGCGGTCCTCTAGATCCCATTATTCATCCGAGTAAAAAGGGGTTCAATTCGCGTGCCATCATCGATGCCTGTCGCCCCTTCGAATGGATCAATGATTTTCCCAAGGTGTCGGCTTCGAGTCAAGATGTCCTCGACGCGACAGAGAAAAAATGGGGTAAAATACTCTTTAGCAGTAACGGGAAAGTCTAACCGGAGGCAGGGCGGTTCGGGCCCTCAGCACTAGGAGGGCAGATCCATCACGACGGTAACAGGTTTACCGTTTCTCTGTATCTTCATCTTTATTGCACCGGGTTTCTGGGCCTTCTGAAAAAACGACTCCAGTTGGTCCACATCGTTGATCGTCTTACCGTTGAAATCGGTAATAATGTCGCCCCTCTGAAATCCCGCCTTTGAGGCAGTGCCCGCTGACTCCACATCTGCCACCAGAACTCCGCTCTTCGCTCGAAGGTTAAACAGAGCTGCAAGCTCTCTGGTTAGGTCTTGGATGTAAAAGCCCAAAATTTTCCGTACCCCTTCCGAGTCTTTGAGAGAGGCAGGTAGTTTTCCGGCCTTTGCCAATACTTCCGGTGAGGCATAGATTGGTGCTCCCTGGCGTAAAGCAATTGCGATGGCATCGCTAGGACGGGAATCGATCTGAATTTTTTTGCCTTTGAGCGTCAGAGTGATGACCGCGTAATAGGTATTGTCTTTCAGGTCAGTGATGGTGATTCTATCAAGGGAAGCTCCAAGCCCCTTTACGACATTTCCGATGAGATCATGGGCGTTGGGGCGCGGGACCTTCACATGTTCCAGTTCCATGGCAATGGAAGTAGCTTCCGCCTTGCCGATCCATATGGGGATAAATTTCTTTTCTTTAAGGCTCTCGAGGACCACTACTGGTGTTTTGCTGGATGGGTCCAGCAAAAGTCTCTTGACCTTCAGCTTCACGGTATTAATCTGAGCGGAGCTGGAGGCAGGCAGCACTAGGGCAAGCAGGAACGTGATAGTCAGGGCTCTTGCTAAGAAAATAATTTTCATGGACTCCTCCTCGAGGGACCTTGGGCTTGAATTTACATTGCGTGCAGCGGGCTGTCAATAGCCCTATGGAAGGTTGAGTCCCATGCGGAATAAATACCTGGGTTCAAGCCTTTAGGGAATCCGAACCCCTTTTTCGTGTGATCCAATAGACCACCCATCCCATCAGTAGGACAACAATCCAAGTGGCTGCCCCGCTGATAAATCGTGGCTCTGTCCCTCCGAAGAGCAACCCGAGGTTCTTTTCATCGTAGTTACCGAACAGGGTTAGAGTCTTGCGGCCAAACACAAGGCCAGCATGTATACCGATACCCAGATAGAGAGAGCCCGTGCGGAAATATGCGTAGCTCAGGACCATGCCCAGCAGGAATAGGCCAAAGAAGCCTGGAAATAGGGTCACGGGGTCAAGAAATTGATAAAATGAATCCACCACATGACGTGCCCCCGCCAGGGGTTCAAGATCGGTGAGAAAATACTTCTTGGCTGGCTTGATAAAATGAACAACGGAATACAGCAGGCTGGCGCAGACGAAGGCAAATGGCTTTTTCCAGTTAGCGAGAAGCCCCTTAAAGATGATGCCACGAAAAAAAATTTCCTCTAGCATTCCCACCGCCACCCCCGACATCACAGCTGATAGTGAACGCCCAATGGATACCTGCAAAGAACGGGCAATATACGGCGTAAATACGTCCAGCGAAGACATGGCCAGGTACAGAATAATCCATGAGGCCAGGGCAAGAAGGGCTCCCCAAAGCAAATCAGGGTATCCCGAGCGTATGGATCGAAGGCCCATTTGATTCATGGATTCGATCTTGAGAAGGGGACGGTAGGCAAAAAAGAGTATAATGCCGAGGGTCATATACGTACGGTCGAAAATCCGCGAGAAGGGGAACCGATACTTTTCCCATTGTGGAAACGCATCGAAGAAACGGTCCCAAAGAAGAGCAAACCACGGGCTGAGAAGGGCCGTGAGGAATAGCACCACAAGAAGAAAGACAAGAATCCGTTGATAGCTTTTCATGAAATCAGATTAAATGAGGCAAGCGAAGTGTAAGCCCGATGCAAGGCAAAGAGAGAAGAGCACACGGTAAGGATACCTGTGCAATTATTCAGATACAAGCTCTCCTCGCGGAACGATTCTTCAGGTTGTGGGTGATTGAGTTGTACCATAAGGGCTTCGGCACTCCCCTCGCTCCACGGGACTCCCGCAGCGACCCACCGGGCCTGCGCTCGCACGAACCTTCCGGATCTCAGATTAGCCGTGGGTGGACTCCGGCTTTCATGCGGCGCCGACCACGGTTGGTAGCCCGCTGCTTCGTCCATGTTTCTCTCGGGGATCACCTTCAGCCGTGCCCGACTTCTTTTCTTTCTCCACTCAGTACTCAGCACTCATTTCTCGTTGCTCACCTTGGGGCGAAGGGGGCTTGCACCGAAGAGAGGGAGATATCCGATGCAAAGCGGCGGCGGCTCCTGTCTAGGGATGCTCAAACTTTTGCGTGGGCCACGATTCTCGATTTTCGCATCGACACTTTTCTCATTGCGGTCCGCTATTTCTTGACCTGCTCTAAACCTCTGGGCTATGCTTTGGGAATCTCCGTTCCTCGTTGTGGCGAATTGGAGTCAGGATGCGAAACGTGGAGTCTTGCTAGTATATATAGTGAGAAAGGTGACGCCGGTCCGTGAGCATTAAACTTCTATCTGATAACTTGATCAGCCGTATTGCGGCCGGTGAGGTGGTGGAACGACCGGCCTCTGTGGTCAAGGAATTGGTGGAGAACTCTCTGGATGCTGGAGCCAAAGAGATCTCTGTGTGGGTGGAAGGGAGCGGGGCCAATTCGATCCGGGTGACCGATAACGGATCAGGGATTCCTTTGGAGGAGATGGGCTTGGCTGTGGAGAGCCATGCCACCAGCAAGTTGAAGGAAGAAAGTGACCTGTTGAACATTGCCACTCTGGGTTTTCGGGGAGAAGCCTTATCCAGTATCGCTTCAGTATCCAAGATTGAGCTCCTATCACGAACGCAAGATCACGAGATAGGAAGCCAATTGCGAGTGGAAGGCGGGAAAAACTTCGAGCCGGCTAGAGTGGGGTGTCCCGTGGGAACCACTGTGGAGGTGCGTGACCTTTTCTACAATATCCCTGCCAGGCGAAAATTTCTGAAGTCGCCGTCCACGGAGCTAGGCCATATTAGTGATGCGATTAACCGTTTAGCCTTATCTTACGGTCACGTCCATTTTCGTCTCTACCATGCAGGTAAGACACTTTCTGACTACTTAGTGACTTCGCGGTGGGAGGATCGTCTGCACCAGGTCCTGGGTCCAGACGTCTCCGGTAGCATGGTCCCATTGGATGGCACCATTGGATCGGCGAAGATCTCTGGGTATTTGAGCGCTGCTCCAAGCTCCTTTTCCAACACTCGATATTTGTTGTCGTTTGTCAATCAACGTTTCATCCGCGACAAGACTATTACCCACGCAATTGTTCAAGGATATGAGACCCTGCTGATGAAAGGGCGGTATCCCGCCGTGGTGCTTTTTCTCACGGTTCCCTTTGGGGAGGTGGATGTCAATGTGCATCCAGCGAAGTTGGAGGTTCGTTTTAGAAAACAATCTGAAATCCACGATGCGGTTGTGACAGCGGTCCGTAGCAGCTTAAAAAGGGAAGCTAAGGAACCTGGAACCACAACGAATCAAGGCAATCGGCCGCTCCATACAAATGTGCGAGAGGGGTCAGTCCCCTACGGGACTTTTTCTAGAGATAGCCTTCGTTTGTTTCGAAACGATTTATTTGGTGATGATCGTGGGGAGACCCTATCCGGTCCGGAAAATATAGGTAAGGGATTCTTTTCATCACTAACCATCGTGGGTCAACTCCTGGGATGTTACATCGTCTGTCAGTCCGAGAAGGGCATGGCTTTGGTTGATCAGCACGCGGCCCACGAACGAATTGCCTTTGAGAGGATGCGCCAGCAAATAGCGCAGGGGAATATGGAACGACAGGACCTTTTGATTCCGCAGGTATTCGAGCTTCCCTTAGCTGAAGCTGCAATTCTTGGTCAATGGATTGGCGGTCTCGAGCATCTTGGCTTTACGGTGGAAGGGTTTGGGGGCAACAGCTTCGCCATCAAAACCGTTCCGGCACTGTTTCCGGCGGGGGACTACCGCGACGTTATACACAGAATGATCGCCGAGCTAACCGAGGTGGGGCACTCCACAGAAATAAACCAAGAGCTGGAAGAGCGATTAATGACCCTGGCCTGCCATAACGTCATCCGTGCAAACCGAAGTTTGACCAGGGAAGAAATCTATTCACTCCTTAGTGAGCTGGATGAAATCGACTTTGCTACCCAGTGCCCCCATGGGCGTCCCGTATTCATCGAAATTACTCAATCCCAGTTGGAGAGCATGTTCAAGAGGTCATGATGGGTTGGGGAAATTGGTTTCCAGATAACCATTGGACTCACGGGTTGTGTTACGAATCGAGTTGCTCCTCGGGGTGCGAGCCTCGGTTCGGCCGCGCTCACCGTCGAGGGCCGGCCGTTGGCAACAGAGCAGTGAATATCTGAAACAGCCCGTTCGATGCCCACGCCCTTACGTCTCGCTCCCCAACGTCGCATTCCGGTTTTGAGGCAAAGGGGGCTTGTACCGAAGAAAGGGAAGGGCGTGACGAACACGGAGAATCGCTATCATCGAAACGATAAAGCCTAAAATCATCATCATTGTGGGTCCCACAGGGGTAGGCAAAAGCGAAGTCGCCATAGCTGTGGCTTTGGCAGTCCATGGTGAGATTATCAGCGCGGATTCGCTCCAGGTGTACCGATACTTGGACATAGGTACAGGAAAACCTGCGCTCGAAGAAAGGCAAAAAGTGCCCCATCACTTGATGGATATTCTTGACCCTGACGAAGAATTTAATGTGGCGTTGTTTCGCGACCATGCCTTGAGGGCCGAGGAGGATATCCGGTCAAGGGGTAAAAGTACCATCGTGTGTGGGGGAACGGGACTCTACATCAAAGCCTTGATTCATGGCCTCTTCGTTGGTCCAGGACGGATTGAAGAGGTTCGCAAGGGGCTTGAAGAAGAGATGAAAAAAAATGGCGTTGGATATCTCTATGACCGACTAAAGCAAGTTGATCCGGACAGTGCTGAAAAAATTCACCCCCACGACCGCCAGAGAATATTACGGGGCCTGGAGGTATTTGGACATTCCGGAACAGAGATCAGCCGATGGCAAGGAAAACACGGATTTAAAGAAACCTCTTTTGACACCTTCAAAATAGGATTGAACCGTGATCGAATAGAACTTTATGGTTTGATCGAGCGTCGGTGTGAAGAAATGATGGCTAGGGGACTGGTGGGGGAAGTGGAGGGGCTTGTAGCTCGCGGCTATGGGCTGGATCTCAAGCCATTGCTTAGCGTGGGTTATCGACACGTGGGTCGGCATCTGTTGGGAGAGAAGAGTTTCGATGAGGCCTTTTCTCTCATAAAACGGGATACCCGCCGACTTGCCAAGCGTCAATTGACCTGGTTTAGGGCTGATCAGGAGATTTTTTGGTTTCATCCTGAAAATCAGAAAAAAGAAATAATAGAGGCAGCTAGAGGATTTTTGACTGGCTTGCCTCACCCCTGAACACCCCCCAATTTTTTTTGAAAATTAGGCCGAAAAAACTTGATTATATATAAAAATTTGATATATAAACTAAATCTTCTTACGTCTTAACAATCAACACATTAATCGATAAAACAAAAAAATCATATTTTCCTTAGGGAGGACTTCTCTATGAGCAATGAAACTCTTGGTCAGGTTCCGTTCTTGAAGATTCATAGGGCGTGGCTGGACTGGAAACTCAGTAATGCTGGTCGCAGACGCAGCTCGCTTCACCCGAGGATTCGAATTTCCTGTGCCCATGACGAATGGAATCATGTGGTTATACCCCTCATCGCCCTTGCGAAAGGATTTTTTGCTGACGAGGGTCTGGAAGACGTGGAACTCGTGACCCTGGAAAGCGAAGGGGCTAGCCTTGAAGCCTTGAACCAAGGTTTCGCGGATTTTGCCGTTGATCCGGTGACCCCCTATGTATTGAAGGCTATTAATCAAGGCAATGACATATTCATCATTGGTCCTAGACGAAGGACCCATGCCTTTATTCTGTTCGGGCAGAGGGGTATGACGTCGCCTAGGGACCTCAAGGGAGGCAAGATCAATGTGTTTACACCCGGTGATGAAATGACCGTTCAATCCACGCAGGTCATTCGCGATGCAGGTATGGTACCCAACGTTGATGTCAAAATCGACTATTATCAGGGAGACATGCACGACATTCTCGGCATGGAGGATGCGTTTCGGCGCGGCGAGGCCCAGGGCTTACTTGCTGTGAACGTACAGCTGGAGAGGCTCAAGTCTGAAGGTTTTCCAATCCTCGTCAACCTTCAAGAGGCGTATTTGCCCCGGCAGGATAGGGTAATGGTAGCCACCGGTCAGATGGTCAATTATCACCACAACACCGTTAAAGGTTTTCTCAAGGGAATGATTCGCGCCAATCGCTATTTCATGGACAAGCAGAACAAAGATGAAATCATTCGATTCGTCGAGGACGCCGGGTTCGATCAAATTGTGCAAGCCGATAGAAAACTATTCGAAGCTATGTTTGAAAACTCGTACACTCGGATTCCGCCGGACTGTCACCTGCCGTTAGAAGCCGTGGGGCAGGCCATAAAGGAGCAGCAGGCCCAAGGAAACATTGACGAAAGCATAACGGTAGATAGGATTGTCCGGATCAAAGCGCTTCAGGAGGCGCAGGAGGAGGTTGGGTTAACGGCAACGACGGGGCAACCTGCCCAGATTCATGCGCCGGCAGTGGCGGCTCCCCCCGCCTAGTAATATTGATTGAAAATCCTCAGAGAGGGTTTACCTCAAATCGACTCGGGTAGGCTCCGCCGCAATGGTGAGTGGGTTCGTCCTGAGAAATGACACCATTTGGAAGTGGATGGTGGGGGTTCCTTCTCCTCCTCAACGCCCATTCAGCTCATTGTAAATGAGCGTAACCAAGTCGTCCTTACTAAAGAAGCGGGTCTTTCCCCATCGGGCGTCGTAATTTGCAGTGGGTTTGGCGGCGAGGGTCTCTTCAAGAGATTTGCCGTTACGGATGTGCTCTTGAACGGTATCGCCAATAGCCACCAGCATTTCTCGATATCCCATCATGACGTGCTTATTAGACACAACGCCATGGCCTGGAATGACCTTGGTGTTCGAGTCAGCAAGTCCAATGGAGATATTCATCGCCTTTACCATACCTTTAAATGTACCCCCGTGGGCTTTGTCAATGAACGGGTAGCTGGTGGTTCGGAAAACGTCTCCCATGTGAATCACATTGGAGCCTTTGAAATGAACAATGCTATCCCCGTCCGTATGGGCATTGGGTACCTTGAGTACCTGAACTTCTTCACCGTTTAGGTGAAATGTGACTGTGTTTTTGAAGGTAATCAGAGGGAGTGCCCTCCTCGGTTTTCCCGCTGTACGTCGGCCGGTGCGACGGTTTATCAGCCCGTCCTTTAGTCGGCCACGAACCGCATCATGGGAAAAAATCAAGGTGCCCATTTTGCCAAAATTCTCATTGCCGCCAGTGTGATCACCGTGAATATGCGTGTTAATGAGGAACCGGATTTCCTTGTTTGATAACTTTCGTATGGCAGCGACTATTTTCTTTGTGAGGGGTGCAAATTGATCGTCAACGAGAAAAACGCCTTCCTCTCCAACGGAGACCCCAATGTTACCGCCTCTGCCTTGGAGCATATAGACCGTGCCCGCCACCGGATGAGTTTGTATCGTTACATTATCAAAGTTTCGACGGCGTTGGCCCTGAGAATCGGTGGCCAGCGCGAACAAAAGGATCCAGGCAAAAAAGACTATGATGGAGCCCACACGTAATCGGGATGAAGCAATCATTTGAACTCTCCAAATTGAACGGAATATTAAAGGTCTAAGTCGCATAGCATTTTCCTGGAGCCACCTCTTTAGCATTAGATACGAAGAGGTTCCTGTTCCTTAGGTATGGCGAATTCGATAGGGTAGTCGGAAAATCAGACGCCGAATATGGTGAAAATTTGTCTACCGTATTTTCCCCGGTTGGGCTCCTTTTCTTTGCATTTGCTTAGAAATTAAGATAGGTTAGGGCGTCTGGCGCGTTCTTTTATGAAAAAGATTTGGCGCCTATGTGAGGTTTTCCTTGGCACGAACAGAGTCGGTCCATGGGCTCAGAAAAAAAATAGATCAAGCAGATGCAAAGATTCTAGAGCTTCTCAACCAAAGGGCCGGCCTGGCCCAGAAAATTGGGCACGCAAAGAGTGTCAAGAATGATGAGACCTATGTCCCCAGTCGTGAAAAGGCTATCCTTCAGAGGATCACCAACCTAAACCAGGGACCGCTACCGGAGCAAGCGGTCCGTTCCATTTACAGAGAAATCCTTTCTGCCTCTCGATCTCTTGAGGCTTCAATCCGGGTGGCATACCTTGGTCCCGAGGCAACCTTCACCCATATGGCCGCAAGAGAACGGTTCGGTTTGTCCAGCACCTTTGTCCCTGTTGCAAGTATCAGTGATGTCTTCCAAGAAGTAAGCCAAGGGAGAGCCGACTACGGCGTGGTGCCCATCGAAAACTCCACAGAAGGGGTGGTCACCCATACGCTAGATACGCTGGTAGAAGCGGACGTTAAAATTAACGCAGAGCTATCCCTTGAAATTCATCAATGCCTGCTGTCAAAGAGCGGCCAGGCTGACCAAATCCAGCGTATTGTGTCCCATTCCCAGGCCTTGGCTCAGTGTCGCCGATGGCTGTTATCCCATTTTCCTCACCTTCCTACCAGTGACGTGAATAGCACAGCACAGGCAGCACAGATGGCAGCCGAGGACCCATACATTGCGGCCATTGCCAGCACCCTAGCCAGTGAGATCTATGGTTTACAAGTGGTGGAAGAAAACATTGAAGATCAGGCAAATAATGTGACCCGATTCTTCGTTATTGGCAATCATACCTCCCGGCCCAGTGGCGACGACAAGACCTCAGTCGTGTTTTCAGTCAAGGATGAAGTGGGGATTCTCCACCGAATGTTGGAACCCTTTGCCAAGAACAAGGTTAACTTAACCAAGATCGAGTCTCGCCCTTTAAAAAATAAAACTTGGGAGTACCTTTTTTTTCTAGATTTTAACGGGCATAGGGATGAGCCAAAGATCCGTAAGGCACTGAAGCAACTTGAAGAGCGGTGTGTTTTTGTACAGGTCCTTGGATCTTATCCTTACGGTTTATGAACATTAACAATAAAGTCCCAAGCCATATTCGTAATCTGATCCCATACAATCCTGGGAAGCCCATAGAAGAGGTGGAGAGGGAATACGGGATAGAGGGTTGCGTCAAACTGGCTTCCAATGAAAATCCACTGGGTCCGTCTCCCAAGGTCTTGACGACCTTGGCCGGGCGGTTGGCCGAGCTCAACCTCTATCCCGATGGCGATTGCTTTAACCTGAAACGAGGACTGGCAGCGAAGTTAAAAGTTCCAGACACCCATTTGATCTTTGGAAATGGTTCAAACGAGATCATTGAGTTGGCCGTGCGGACCTTCATGAGTCCTGGGGATGAAGCCATCATGGATCAATTTGCCTTTTCTATCTTTCGCCTGGTGGTGCAGGCTGCAGGGGGGCAGAGTAAGCTCATTCCGTCAAAGAACTTTACTGTTGATCTCGAGGCCATGTCCCGTGCGGTAACGCCCAAGACCCGCATCTTGTTTTTGGCCAACCCCAACAATCCAACCGGTACGATTTACCGGAAAAGCGAATGGGAAAAGTTTTTAGGACGGGTTGGACCCGAAATTTTACTGGTTGTGGATGAGGCCTATTTTGAATACGTCCAGGAGGCTGACTATCCCAACTCCCTGTCCTATGCCAACGAAAAGCTGTCCATTTTAACGTTGCGTACGTTTTCCAAGATCTATGGTCTCGCGGGCTTAAGAATTGGTTACGGTGTGGGAACCAAGGAGTTAATCGGTTTAATGCACAGGGTCCGGCAACCTTTTAACGTCAATGCTTTGGCCCAGTGGGCCGCGTTGACGGCACTAGAGGACGATGATTACGTAAAGCGGACTCTAACCGTTAACCAGGAGGGAATGCAGTACCTGAGCAATGAATTAAAGAACTTAGGACTAGAGCAGGTGCCCAGCTATGCAAATTTTATCCTCGTTCGCGTGGGTAGCGGGAAGGAATGCTTCCAACAGCTTTTGCAACGTGGGATCATCGTGCGGCCCATGGAAGGGTATAATTTACCAGAATACATTCGTGTGACCATTGGTACCATGGAAGAGAATCGACGGTTTATGCAGGAGCTCAGTTCAATTGTTGGATCCACGGGGAGGTCTCAACAAGGACGATGATCGTTGTCTTAAAACCTGGTTTGGCCCAGGAAGAGATTCAAAAAGTCGTCGATAGGATCGAAGGCTTCGGCCTGCGGGCCCATATCTCTGTTGGTAAAGAGCGAACCATCGTAGGGATCATCGGCGATGAGAGACTACTTCCGGATCAGAGCATGGACTCGTTTCCAGGAGTCGAGAAGGTCCTGCCGATTCTCAAGCCCTATAAGTTGGTGAGCCGGGAATTTCAGCATGAGGATACGGTGATTGAGGTTGGCGGTCATAAGATAGGCGGTAAAAGGCTTCATGTTATGGCTGGGCCTTGTTCCGTTGAGTCCCGCGATCAAGTTTTGGCGGCCGCCGTTCCGACTAAAGAGGCCGGCGCAACGTTTCTCCGTGGTGGGGCCTTTAAACCCAGGAGCTCCCCTTACAGTTTTCAGGGGCTTGGGGAGGAGGGCCTAGGTTACCTGCCAACGCTCGAAAAGTCACCGGTCTCCCGGTGATTACGGAAGTGCTGGATCCCCGGGATATCGAGTTGGTCTATCGTCACGCCGATATTCTTCAGATTGGCGCGAGAAATATGCAGAACTTTAAGCTCTTGACCGATATTGGCAAGATCGATAAACCCGTGCTCCTGAAACGGGGGCTGAGTGCCACCATGGAAGAGTTTCTGCTCTCGGCGGAGTACATCGCCGCGGAAGGAAACCGTAAGATCATCCTCTGCGAACGAGGAATTCGGACCTTCGAAACGGAGACGAGAAATACCCTTGACCTAAGTGCGGTTCCCCGCCTCAAACAGTTGACTCATTTACCCGTCTTCGTGGATCCGAGCCATGGGACAGGAAAATGGGATCTGGTGGCTCCCATGGCGTTGGCTGCAATCGCTGCTGGAGCGGATGGTCTCATTATCGAAGTCCATCATAAGCCTGAGATGGCCTTGAGTGATGGGCCCCAGTCGCTCAAGCCCGAGAAGTTCAAGGCCCTTATGAAAGACCTCAAAAAAGTAGCTAAAGCCGTGGGAAGGGTAGTTTAGTGTCTTTTATGTTTCGGCGCATGGTGGTTGCGGGTGTGGGACTCACGGGTGGGTCGCTAGCGTTGGCGGCGCGAAAATTCGGATTGGTGGATGAAATTGTTGGGTATGGGCGAGGGGAAAAGAACCTGCGTCTGGCTCGCAGGAATGGAGTGATTGACCGTTATTTCATGGCTGAAGGCGGGCTCCCTAAAGGAGTCGATCTGTTGATTTTGGCCACCCCCGTTCAATCCTTGGCCCCACTCGCTAAATCCTTTCTGCCGAGACTTGGACCAGGCTGCCTGGTGAGTGACGTGGGAAGCGTCAAAGCGAGTGTTGTGCGTCAGGTGGAGCGTGTCCTGGGCAGACGGGTGTTTTTCGTGGGGGCTCATCCCATCGCTGGCGGGGAAAAGTGGGGGGCCCAAGCTGCTAAATCGGATCTCTTTATAGGACACCGTTGTATCCTAACTCCCACGCGGAATACCAATCCAATGGCTCTTAGAAAGATGACGTTATTCTGGCGTCGACTGGGATCAAAAGTCGAACTCCTGGACCCAAGCGTTCACGATCGGATTCTGGCATTGGTGAGCCACCTTCCCCATGTCTTGGTCTATACCCTGGTCAATAGCCTACGTGATGCCAGGGTGGAATCATTGGATTTGAAGGAGTACTGTGCCGGCGGATTCAAGGATTTTACCCGTATCGCTTCCAGCCGCCCTGAAATATGGCGCGATATATGTCTTGTTAATCCGCAGGCCATTACCAAAGGAATTGCCGATTACGTGAAGCGACTTGAAAAGATTAATAAGTGGATCCGAGATGGAAGAGGAGATTTGCTGGAAAAAGAGTTCCAGAGAGCCAACGAGTTTCGAGGAGCTATCCCATAGAATCCAACATGAAAAAAATCGAGGAAAGCACACAACCCCTGAATGGTGAATTGAACGTTCCCGGGGATAAATCCATTGCTCATCGGGCCGTGATTTTTTCATGTATTTCCGAGGGAGAAAGCCGCATTTTTAACCTTTCTGGTGGCGAGGACAACTCTCGAACCGTACGGGCCTTCAAGGATCTAGGGGTAAGGATATGGAGTGAAGGAGGGGTTCTCTTCGTTGACGGAAAAGGCTGGAATGGCCTTTCAGCTGCCGAGCACACTATTGACTGTGGTAATTCCGGTACCACCATGCGGCTCCTTGCCGGTGTCTTGGCAGGGCGACCTTTTACTACCACGTTGGACGGAGATGCGTCTCTGAGGACGAGGCCCATGCAGCGAGTCATTGACCCGCTCGGTCAGATGGGCATTCAGATTTTGAGTCAGGATGGTAAAGGACTTGCCCCGCTTGAGATTAGGGGAGGGCAGATGCGAGGGATTTGCTATGGGACTCCCGTCCCCAGCGCTCAAGTAAAATCGACCATATTATTGGCCGGGCTTCAGGCCCATGGCCTGACAGTCGTGAAGGAGACACAACGATCTCGAGATCATACTGAGATTATGGCTCGGGCCTTTGGGGCGGAGCTCAAGGTGGATGGATGTTCCGTTTCCCTCAAGGGTCCCCAGAAGCTTTCCCATCGGGAAGTCAGTATTCCCGGTGATCTCTCCTCGGCGGCTTTCTTTATGGTTGCCGCCGCAGCCATTCCCGGTTCTAAAATTATTATCCAGGGGGTTGGGTGTAATATCACACGGAGCGGTGTTATAGACGTTCTTAGATCCATGGGCGCTTCCGTGGAATTGGTTCGGCCGCGGGAGGAGTCGGGTGAGGTGGTGGCGGATTTAAGGGTTGTGGGGGGCAAGCTTAAGGCTGTTGAGGTGGGTGATGAAATGGCGGCTCGAACCATCGATGAGTATCCGATCCTTGCGGTGGCCGCCGCTTTGGCTGATGGCGTAACGACTTTTTCTGGGGTAAAGGAGCTCCGGTATAAGGAGTCGGATCGTATTGCCACCATGACTCGGGAGTTGCGTAAGCTGGGTGTGGATGTTGAAGAGCGTGACGATGGTATGAGCATTAAAGGAAGGCGGAAACTTCAAGGGGCCCGACTGGAGAGTTATGGGGATCATAGGGTGGCCATGGCCTTGGCCGTTGCAGGTCTTGTTTCGGAGGGGGGAGTAGAAATTGAGAACAGTGGTTGTGTGGACATCTCTTTCCCCGGATTTTTTGATCTATTGGAGAGTCTCCAATAATGGAAGGATGGAACCAGGACACGGCCATGCCCGGTAACAGCAAAGACCGATTGATTGTAGCCATCGATGGCCCGTCCGGTGCTGGGAAAAGCACCGTGGCCAGGCGTTTAGCCCGTGAGTTGAGGTACCTTTACTTGGACACGGGAGCCATGTATCGTGCAGTTGCATTGAACGTAGTGGAGGCAGGGATTGATCCGTTTGACGAAAAGAAACTGAGGAAAATCCTTGAAGATATAAGGGTTAAGCTGATAGAGGAAGGTAATGGGATAAAGCTTTTCCTTAATGGGCGTGATGTAAGCGAAGAGATTCGCACGCCAGAGATGAGTCTGATGGCCTCAAAAATCTCCGAGCTCCAAGCAGTTCGGGCGAGGATGGTGGAAATCCAACGGACCATGGCTTCACAGGGGGGGCTCGTTGCAGAGGGAAGAGATATTGGAACCGTTGTATTCCCCAGGGCCGAGGTCAAAATCTACCTGGACGCATCGGAGCCAGAAAGGGCAAGGAGACGCTTTCAAGAGCTCTTGTCCCATGGTAAGCAGGTCACTTTGGAGGGTACCCAAAGGGAAATGCATGAAAGAGATCGGCGGGACCAAGAGCGCACTTTGTCTCCTCTGCGAAAAGCTGAGGATGCTATTGTGATAGACTCAACGTCCCTTGAGGTGGATGCAGTGCTGGATAGGATCGTTAACGAAGTGAAACATAAAATGGCGCAAATTCAGTGAGAAGGGGAGATTAGTCTTTATGGCCCAAGCCGAGGACGATTTTGGGACTCTATTTGAAGAAAGTATTCGCTCTGTAAAACCAGGGGGTATTGTTAAGGGAACCGTCGTGGGGATAACTCAATCCCAGGTAGTGGTGGATGTAGGCTACAAGACTGAGGGACAGATCCCGGTTAAAGAGTTCATGGACCGAACCGGGGAGTTACAGGTTAAAGTTGGAGACGAAGTAGAAGTGTTCTTTGATTCTTTAGAAGAGGACAATGGTGGAATTGTTCTGTCTCGGGAACGAGCGGAAAACATCAAAGTGTGGGAGGATATCGAAAAGGCCTATAACGAAGGGACTGCCGTGGAAGGAACCATTTTAGCTAGAATCAAGGGGGGCTTTAAGGTGGATGTGGGGGTCATGGGGTTCCTCCCCGGTTCCCACGTGGACATCCGTCCTAACCGAAGCGTTGACCGGTTCATTGGAAAGAAAGACCACTTTCAAATTTTGAAATACAATCGCCCGAGAGGAAATGTGGTCCTTTCCCGAAAGCTCATGGTTGAAAAAGAACGAGAGGTGCTCAAAAAAGATACCCTGAAAGTTTTAGAGGAAGGAGTCATCCTCGAAGGAGCCGTCAAGAACATAACTGGATATGGGGCATTTGTGGACGTGGGTGGGATCGATGGGATTCTACACATCACGGATATGTCATGGCGAAGAATCAATCATCCGTCCGAGCTGGTCAAAGTGGGAGATTTGATCAAGGTCGTGGTGCTAAAGTTTGATCCGGAGCGTGAGCGAATCTCGTTGGGTATGAAGCAAATCACGCCGGATCCGTGGAAGTCTATAGAGGAAAAATTTGTCGTGGGTGCCCGTGTTCTGGGCAAGGTGGTAGGGTTGACCGACTATGGTGCCTTTGTGGAACTGGAAGAAGGTATTGAAGGTTTGATCCATATATCAGAGATGTCTTGGGCGAAAAAAGTAGCCCATCCGATGAAGGTGGTCCAGGTGGGAGAGGTGGTAGAAACCGTAATCCTTAACGTGGACCCGAACCGGCGACGCATTTCTTTAGGATTGAAACAAGTCATGCCTAATCCATGGGTACTGGCCAAGGAAAAATATCCCGTGGGAAGTATTGTAACGGGGCCAGTGCGCAACATTACGGATTTCGGACTATTCATTGGAGTAGAAGAGGACATTGATGGCCTGGTCCACATCTCCGATCTCCATTGGACCAAGAAAGTTAAGCATCCTTCGGAGCTCTATAAAAAAGGAGACACGGTGGAGGCCAGGGTTTTGGGGATTGACGCGGAAAGTGAACGGTTCTCGCTGGGAATTAGGCAGGTTACCCCAGATCCTTGGGAACTTGCCGCACAGAATCACCCGTTGGGCTCCAAAATTGAAGGACCCGTGACACGGGTTACGGACTTCGGAGTTTTTGTTCGTATCGAGGAAGGTGTTGAAGGGTTAATCCATGTTTCCCAATTGAGCACTGAGCGGGTGGAGAAACCTTCCAGTCTCTTCAAAGCCGGAGACCATGTCCAGGCAGAGGTGATTAATGTGGATCCCCAGGAGCGGAGAATCGGACTTAGTATCCGGGCCTTGGGCCAGACGGAAGAACGGGAGGAAATGGAAGCATACTTGAAAAAGGAGAGAGATGCGGGGAGGTTCTCCTTTGAGACGATATTGAACGAAGACTTAAAACTGGATAAGGATGAAAGTGGACAGCCCGCAAATAAGGGGAAGGGTGGCAACCCATGACCCTGTGGACGTCCATAGGATCCATGTTTCGAAGGCACTCTCTGTTGCGGGGGGTGGGGATCCTTTTTATTGCGGTGTTGGTGTTATTTGTTTCGGTGTTTTTCTTTACCTATTTTACAGGAGGTGAGACACGGCTGCTCACCCTTTTCGGTAGCGATGGAGTGGGAGTGGTAATGTTGGAGGGAACAATAAATGAGTCCCGTGGCACCATCCAAAGTTTAAAACAATTCGGAGACTCCGAAAGAATCAAGGGAGTCGTGGTTCGAATTAACTCCCCCGGTGGAGGCGTGGTACCCACCCAGGAGATTTATGAGGAAATCGGCAAACTGAAAAAAAAGAAGCCCGTTTTTGCCTCCCTAGGTGGAATGGCAACCTCAGGCGGATACTATATAGCCAGCGCTTGCCATCGCATCGTGGCTAATCCAGGCACTCTCACGGGTTCCATTGGTGTGATTATACAGTTGGCAAATATGGAAGGTTTGATGCAAAAACTTGGTTTAGAGGGATACAATGTCAAAAGTGGACCTTACAAGGATATTGGATCCCCCCTTCGGCCCCTTTCTCCTGAAGGCGAGGCTATACTCCAATCCGTGGTGGATAATGTGCACGGGCAGTTCGTACGTGCAGTTGCAAGTGGTAGGTCCATGGAGGAGAGTAGGGTTCGTGAACTGGCGGACGGCAGAATTTATTCAGGAGAGCAGGCAATGGAATTGGGATTGGTTGACAGCTTGGGGAACATGGATGACGCCATTGATCTTGTGTCTAAACGCGCCGGAATCGAAGGAGTCCCTCAGGTTATCTATTCACGAGTCAGGGAAAAGAGCTGGTGGGAAAGGTTACTTTTCTCGGTGTTCTCTGAGCAGATAGAAATGGGAAGAAACTGGGGCCTACGGTATCAGTGATCCAGCATTCCAAATAAGTAATAATTGAGTGGAGGCGTCATGACAAAACGAGAGCTAATTGACGAGGTCAACAGGAGATTTCCTCACCTTTCACGGTTTGATTCCGAGGTGATTATTAATGCCATATTTGATTCCATGGTGAATGCTATGGAACAGGAGGAAAGGATAGAAATACGAGGCTTTGGTAGCTTTGTGGTAAAGCACCGCAGAGCCCATGAAGGAAGGAACCCTAAAACTGGAGCCATGGTTTCGGTGTCGGCCAAGAGAGTACCCTTTTTCAAGGTTGGCAAAGAGCTGAGGTTGCGCGTGAACAACGAAGTGCCGGGTCCTGGGGACTCTGAATGAAGCAACTCTGGGCACCCTGGAGGATGGCCTATATTGGTAGTCCGAAGGAGGCAGGGTGTATCTTTTGTGATAAGGCCAAAGACGGAGATCTCCGTTCCGGCCTAGTTCTGGCACAGACTCCTCACTCCCTTGTGATGTTAAATAAATTTCCCTACAGTAACGGCCATCTCCTACTTGCCCCCAAGCGCCACACCAATCAGCTCTCCTCGCTCCTGTCGCAAGAGTATTGGGATCTCTCCCAGGCTTTTAGAGGAGCTGTGGATACACTATCGAGGGCCTTGAATCCTGGAGGATTCAATCTGGGTATGAACCTTGGCCGGTGTGCGGGTGCGGGTGTTGAGGATCATCTCCATTGGCATGTGGTTCCTCGGTGGGAAGGAGATACCAATTTTATGCCGGTCATGGACGAGGTCCGTTTGATACCGCAACATCTCATGGAAAGTTATGATCAGTTGAAACCGTATTTCGCAGACTTTCTAACTGAGGAAGAGAACATAAGACAATAAAGAGAAAATGGTCTATTCAAAATAATACTATAATTGAATTTACAGGGAGGCTTTGAAAGTGGACCTTGCAAAAACGGTAGGCGAAATCAGGAAGAGCGGAACACCAATACTGACAGTGAATCAGGAGATGCGGAATAATCTTGTTCGGCATATAGAGTCGGGCGAAAGGATCTTACCCGGGATAGTCGGGTATGATGATACAGTCATCCCGGAAATTGAGAATGCAATCCTTTCAGGACACCACATGGTAATTCTGGGTGAAAGGGGACAGGCAAAGTCACGCATCATTCGAAGCCTGGTTTCACTTCTGGAAGAGCGCATTCCCATTATCCAAGGTTGTGAGATAAACGATAATCCGTTGGCACCCATCTGTCGTGTTTGCCGGCGGCGGATCGAAAAAGAAGGAGATAACACACCCATTGAATGGGTGGATCGAGACCACAGGTACGGGGAAAAGCTGGCCACGCCGGATGTTTCCATTGCCGACCTGGTTGGTGAGATTGACCCTATCAAGGTGGCGGAAGGGCGGTATCTCGCAGACGAAGAAACCATTCATTACGGTTTAATCCCCCGTACCAATCGGGGTATTTTTGCCATCAATGAGCTCCCCGATCTCACGGAAAAGGTTCAGGTGGGACTTTTCAATCTCATGGAAGAGAGAGACGTTCAGATCAAGGGTTACAAAATCCGGTTGCCCTTGGACGTTATCATAGTGGCCACCGCCAACCCGGAGGATTATACTAGCCGGGGTAGAATTATCACCCCTCTGAAAGACCGCTTTGACGTCCAGATCCGTACCCACTATCCACAGACAATGACGGATGAGATTGTCATCATGGAACAAGAGTCGGCTCCTCTGAACCTTCGCAGCCAGTCCGTCCGAGTACCGGATTTTATGAAAGAGATTTTGGCCCAGCTGACCTTTGAAGCCCGCAAGTCCAGCGAAATCAATCAGGCCTCGGGGGTAAGTGTCCGAATGACCATCAATAACTTTGAAAGCATGATTAGTAATGCAGAAAAAAGAGTGTTGCGTCTCAAGGAGAAAGAGGTAGTGCCTCGGGTGAGCGATCTTCACGCCACGCTAGCTTCCACATCTGGTAAGATTGAAGTAGAATATATCGGAGAGGACAGGAGAGAGGATGAATTGGTAGAAAAACTTATGAATCGGGCGATACTGAAGGCTTTTGACGATCATATTAGTGTTAACTCCTGTCAAAAAATTATCGAATACTTTAACTCGGGCTGGGGGGTGGAGGTTTCAGATGATATGGCCTCGGAAGACTACATGGAGGGCATCAAGGAAATCCCGGGCCTGGACGAGTGCATTCGTTCACTCGGTGACCTGGAATCGCCGGCCCTTCTGGCTTCCGCCACAGAGTTTGTTTTAGAGGGACTTCACTTGCATCAAAAGCTGAACAAGGAAGTAAAGGGAGGAAGAATAACCTACGGAAAATAGGGAATTGGAGACCGTCATTTGAGACAACATTTCTCCTGTCCCTCTTTAACTCTGTATCTATCTCTGTCCCTGTCTAATACTATTTGATCCAGTTATGCCTCATATCCGATACAGCCAATGGTTAGGCACGGGAGCCCAGGCGCAATCAGCCGAGCAAATCTTTGAGGGGCTCAACGAACATCTCAACAATACCGGGGATCTCCAACAGGCCATGCGGCGGCTCATTCAACGGGGTATGGGTGAGGGTGAAGAGCGTGTGAGCGGTCTTGATGACTTGCTGTCAAAGGTGGCCCGTGAAATGAGGCGGCTCTACGAACGATATCAGCTCCGCTCGGCCTTGGATCAGGTTGGTAAGAAGCTGGAGTCCATCGTACAGCAAGAGAAACAGGCACTGTCGGAGCAGGGGGAGGGTGCGCCTCAAGCTGGTGAGAAGCGGATGTTTCTCGATCAACTGTCACGTCGCCCGAGTGAAGCCATTGAAGCTCTCGCGTCCTATGAATTTGAAGATGAACAGGCTCGCTCCGAATTCGAAGAGCTCCATCGTCAGCTGAAAGAGATCAAACAATTGGAGCAACACACTTGGCGTGAAGGTAGCATGTTTAGGGGAGGAACCCCTTTGGATCTGAAGGATGCCTCGAAACTCCTGGAACGGATGGAAGGTCTACGCCAGCTTGAGAGCCAGCTTTCAAATACCAACATGAAGGATGTGAACGTCGATTTGTTGCGGTCGTTGTTAGGTGAGGATGCGGGGCAGGAATTCGAGGGGTTAGCTCGACTGGAGTCCCTCCTGGAGGAAAGCGGGTATGTGATGGAGCATGGCGACCGCTACCAATTGACGCCGCGCGGGGTGCGCAAGATTGGTCAACTGGCCCTCAGAGACATCTATAAGCAGTTAACTCGTGATGGCATGGGCCGCCATATCATGCGTCGCCGGGGAGCTCAGGACCAGAGAATGGATGAAAGCCGTCCCTATGCCTACGGAGATTCCTTTGACCTCCATATGCTTCAGACCCTCAAGAATGCCCTAATTCGCCAGGGGGGGATGCCTATGCACCTCCATCCAAATGATTTTGCGGTTTACGAATCCGATTATGGGACAAGGGCGGCAACGGTGCTGCTTTTGGATATGAGCTGGTCCATGAGTTGGGAGGGCCGGTTCACTGCAGCCAAGAAGGTTGCCCTAGCAATGGAGAGCTTGAGTCGTTCGTTATACCCCCGCGATTATTTCGGCATTGTAGGGTTTTTTACTCGAGCTATCGAGCTGAAGCCCAAGGATCTTCCCGAGGCGAGTTGGAATATGGGTGATCCGTTCACGAACCTCCAGGACGGGTTGCACCTAGCGTCCGAGCTGCTGGATAAAAAACGTAGTCCTAATCAACAAATGATTGTGATTACGGATGGTCAACCCACGGCCTATTGCCGCCAGGGACGGCTCTACTGTGAGTGGCCTTTGAGTTTCGGAGGTATTAGTCAGAGGGCTGCGGAAGAAACCCTCAAAGAGGCAGAGCGTATCACCCGAAAGGGCATTACTATTAACACTTTCATGTTGGATGACAGTCCAGTGTTGAAAGAGTTCGTGGAGGGTATGACTCGTCTCAATAAGGGACGAGCCTTTTATACTCGCCCGGACCATCTGGGACAGTACCTCCTGGTAGACTACTTTTCCCGCATTAGAAAACGAGTCTGAACGGTTCTAGCCCTACCTCACCTTCTTGTTCCGATAGCATCATTGTCGGAATTGAGAGTCTTCTTTCAAGCCCGTAAAGACGACCTATCTAATTATCTGTTTTAACAATTTTGCCGGTGCAACATTGTCAGATCTTACGGGTGTCGCCATCATGATATAATCAACACCCTTCTGGCGTCTGCGCTCCGCAGGAATGATGTCCTTGAAGATGTCTTCACGCATGGATTCATAAACCTTTCCCGTAGGGTTCATGACGTCTTGGACCGTTGTTTGGCCCTTACGCGAAAGCAGCCAGTTCCTAAAGACCGTCGTTGCATTGGGGTGAGGGGCCCGGTTGAGAAACGCCATGGTGCTGGTGCCACCAGGTGCGACGGCAGGTTGTTTTAGCCACTCCACGGTCCTGAACTCATCCACCGGCAGCCCTTGGGCCTTGGCATACCTCCCGTCGGAGCAATGTGTGTGGGGTAGGCCACTAGCCTGTGATTTCCGAATTTGTAACGCCCTAAAACTAAGGAAGGAAGTGGAGTTTGCTATCTCATGGGAGACAATGCATTAGGGCAGGGTGTTTTGTTCCACCGCCACAGTGAGTTCCTTTAAATATTCCTCTTGCTCCATGGCTTGATAAACTGCCAGCGAACCATCCTGCCTCAGAGGAATCCCTCCGTAAAAATGGAAGAGGTGGCCATCCCAGTCAAAGAAGTCATCGCCCCTTTTATAGAATTCCTTCCACTTCCGGCCTACTGGACTAGGGTGGAGTGCCGTCCGTGCGGGGAGGTTGTCTTCTTCCTCCAAGGGCAATGCCAGATTTTCCTTTGTATCCTTTTCCTCAGGGAGTCCATCCCATAAGCGTCGGTAATTAGTAAAGAACTCGTCGTGCCGAACGGTGAGCGCCGTGTGCATGTCCCACATTGGTCTGTGCCCGGCAACGCGTAGATCCACTTGTTCCACCCGCTTGTAAATAATCCTTGCGCCCGCTAGGAGCCGTAATACGAGGGTGTCCTCCGGGATTTCGGGGCTGTCCATTTGATTAAGGCCGCAATATTTCTTGAAGAACGCTGCTGTTCTTTCAAGGTTTCTTGATCCGTAGACCGCATGGCTGATCCGGCCCACCTTCAGCTTTGTGCAGACCTCCATGGCCCCATCCGGCATATGGATAGGAGCCCAGAACTCGTACTGGTTCCCGTCCGGATCCTCAAAGTGTATGGAGGTCCCTTGGTCTCCTTCGGTCGTTACCGAGACGGGTTGGGAGTGGGGGATGCCGAGTCGGTCGAGTCGACTCAAATGCTCGTCGATTTCCTCGGTCCGGATGAAGAAACCAAGTCGGGGCAAGTCTTTGCCCAGTCCTTTACCCGGCGGATTTATCTCTGGCTGAAGAAAGGCGCCGAAGCGACACGATCCATTCTCGAAGGGAAGAAAGCAGTGTATAGCGGAATTCCTTTTGCGGGCCGCCGTTGTAAGCTGAGCAATGGGCTGGCGGGGTATCCCTGTGGCGTTCAATGCCCATTCGACCCAGGTGGACATGTCGTTGGTCCCTACTACGAAATGGTCGATCCAATGCGGAGCCCAACGGGGATTGTCTTCTGCCATATCTTTTCCTCCCATCATTAATCGGAACCGAACGAACTTAAGAACGTTACACAAACCTAAATAATCCGTAAGGTACCAATGAATACCCAAGGTTGTCAATCGGCAGCAACGTTTTGCTTGACAACGATTGCTCGGCTCTTTATCATCGTGAAAACACAATTGTTTTCATCTTTAATCTCATGGAATACTTTAATAGTAAAACGGTCTCACGCATTGCGGAGGTGTCGCTTAGGCAGATTCAGTATTGGGACGAACAGGGGTTTATCCGTCCCACCATTAGACAGGCTACTGGGAGAGGATCCAAACGGCTTTATTCCTTTTCTGACCTGGTTAAGCTGAAGGTGGTAAAAAACCTATCCGATCATGGTTTTAGCCTGCACGGGATCCGCTCGTGTCTACAACACCTAAGCGAGTACTCACGGGCGGGGTCGCATGTAGCCTCTTCCCTTAAATTTCTCACTGATGGGAAGAAACTCTTTGTTCTGACGGATGACAGCAAAACGATCCTTGGTGCCCTCAATAGGGAATTTGTATTTTCATTGGCCATTGGAAATCTGGTGCGGGAGCTGGATGTTGATGTCCAACGTTTTGAAATAAATGAGAAATCACAAGCCCGTCCATCCTTTACCCATCGTAGGCGTGTAGCTCTGTCGAAACGTAGAGGTTAGTGTAATGGATCAAGTCAAAGTTAGCCCGATGATTCGGCAGTACCTGCAGATTAAAGAAAAGCACCAGGATGCGATCCTGTTTTTTCGCCTGGGTGATTTTTACGAAATGTTTTTTGAGGATGCCGAAAAAGCATCGAAACTTTTGGATATTGCGCTTACCTCACGCAATCGAAACGAGGAGTCGTCAGTGCCCCTTTGTGGTGTCCCCTATCATGCCGCCACACCGTATATCGGGAAATTGCTGGAGGCGGGATACAAGGTAGCGGTCTGTGAACAGGTGGAGGATCCCAAGACGGCCAAAGGAGTGGTTCAGAGGGAAGTGGTCAGGGTCATTACACCAGGTACCATTACGGACGGAGAATCTTTGGATGGGCGCGACAATAACTTTCTCGTGGCACTGTCCAAAGGCCGTAACGATTTTGGCTTGGCCTTTACCGATGTGACCACAGGTGAATTTCGCTTTACCCAGCTCGCTGATTACCCTTCTCTCCTGGACGAGGTCCTGCGAGTTCACGCCCGTGAAATCATACTTCATGAGGAGGATCCGTCATTTGCTGAAAGCCTCAGAAACGATATTGGCGAAGTTCACCTGAGCCTCGTGGCGGGATCGATCTTTACCCAGGGGGCCAGGGAGCGTCTGCAGTCCATGGAGGTTTGGGCCGGCGAGTGGAGCGAAGAGTGGGACCAAGGTCTCAAAGCGGCCAGCGCTATCGTATCCTTCCTGGAGCAAAATCTGTCCGAGGCCCTTAAGGGCCTTGGCAAATTGGAGCCTTACCGTGCATCTCAATTTATGATGCTCGACGATACGAGCAGGCACAACCTCGAACTTCTATCGGACTACCAAGGACAGAGGAAAGGATCCCTGCTTGGCGTCCTGGACCACACCCAGACTCCAATGGGGGCCAGACACTTGCGCCAATGGATCCTATACCCCTTGCTGGACGAGCTCGCGATCCGCGAGCGCCAGGACGGCATTGAAGATTTGCTAGAAGATTATAAGGGTCGTCAGGAACTTAGCGGGTGCCTTAAAGGCATGCAGGATTTAGAACGATTGGCAGGGAGAATTGTTGCTGGCAGTGCCAACCCGAGAGACCTCGTGGCCGTCAAGGAAACCCTGCGTGCCCTCACCCCCATTAGCGGAGGGTTGCAAGGATACCGGGCGGAGATATTTGGCCAAATCAGAAAGGATCTTTGGGATCTTCCCGAAGTGGTGGACCTCGTGGAACAGGCCATTGTAAATGACCCCCGTCCCTATCTGAAAGATGGAGGGGTTATTCGGGCCGGGTTTAATTCTGAACTGGATGAGTTGAGGGGGATCCGAGGTGAGGCAAAGGATTGGATCGCACTGCTGCAGAGTCAAGAACGAAAGCGTACAGGTATCAACACATTGAAAGTGGGGTACAATAAGGTCTTTGGTTACTACATCGAGGTGACCAACGCTAACCTGAAGTTGGTTCCATCCGATTACCTGCGCAAGCAAACCCTCACCAATGGAGAGCGATATATTACACCTGAGCTCAAGGAATATGAGGCCAAG
The DNA here is from genome assembly GCA_965215595.1 of uncultured Binatia bacterium (SeqCode). Lineage (GTDB taxonomy): Bacteria > Desulfobacterota > Binatia > UBA9968 > CAXXLF01 > CBDCDW01. Next base: position 145,661 of record CBDCDW010000003.1, read on the forward strand.
GTCCTCGGTTCTCAGGAGGAAATTCAAAAGCTGGAGAACTCGGTCTTTGGCGAGATCCGAGAAAAGGTTGCCTCCCACTACGAAAAAATGAAACTGACAAGCCTCGCTTTAGCCAGGCTCGATGTTTTGGTGTCCTTAGCGGAAGCGGCCCATTCCTGTCATTTCGTGCGTCCAAAAGTGGATTCCGGGTTGACCCTCTCTATTCGTGAGGGACGCCACCCCGTGGTGGAAGCCGTGCAGGGTCGTGGGGTCTTTGTTCCCAATGATTGTCTGCTGGATTGCGAATCTCATCAAATCCTAATTCTCACGGGGCCCAACATGGTGGGTAAATCGACTTATATGCGCCAGGTGGCCCTGATTGTGCTCCTGGCACAGATGGGAAGCTTTGTCCCTGCAGCTGAAGCTTCCATCGGGCTGGTGGATCGGCTTTTCACCAGAATCGGCGCTGCGGATGCCCTGGCCCGTGGCGAATCTACCTTCATGGTGGAAATGAGGGAGACGGCACGAATCTTACAGCAGGCCACCCCAAGGAGCCTGATTCTGTTGGATGAGGTGGGGCGTGGAACCAGTACATTTGACGGTATTTCCATTGCCTGGTCCGTAGCCGAATACCTTCATGGGGTTCACCACCGTCCACGGACGTTGTTTGCTACCCACTATCATGAGCTGACCGATCTGGCTTTGACCCAGGACCGGGTGAAAAACTTTAGCTTCGCTGTGAAGGAGTGGAAGGGAGACGTCATTTTTTTACGTAGCCTCGTGGAGGGAGCTTCCAGTCACAGTTATGGCATCCATGTGGCTAGTCTTGCCGGTCTCCCGCATTCGGTGGTCCAACGGGCCAAGGAAATTCTTAGTAACCTTGAGGGCGATGAATTGGATGGGGGCGGCCGACCAAGGTTGGCTGGTGCATCCAGGACCAATGATCCATCTCAAATGGTGCTATTTGCACCGTCGGACTCTAAGCTCCGCGAGGAATTGAAGCGGGTCGATGTATCGGTACTTACTCCGGTTGAGGCACTGAATCTTCTCAACCGGTTAGTGGAAGAGGCAAAGAAAGACAGCCGGTAGTTAGATGCACATTCATCGACTTTCAAAAATCCTATTCATGGGTTTCGTTTTGGCCCTTGGAGTATTCCACTTCTCAGATGTGATTTGGTCACAGAGTAGATCCAGTGGTTCGCGAGGGAAGCAGGATCAGGGAAAAAGTCACAGGGAACATAGACAAACCAAAAGAGGGAGTAAACCAAAGACCTCCCAGGTGCTAGGGATTCGGTATGTTTCTTCCAGTAGTTACACGCGAGTCATTATGGATCTGTCGTGGAGGATCAAATATGAAACTCATGTTTTGAAGGGAAATCGAGCCAAGGGCTTACGTCCAAGGATCTATGTAGATCTATCAGGGGCTCGTCTTGCCGCGGATCTAAAGCGAAAAATTGTTGTTCAGGATCGGTTGCTGCAGCAGGTACGTGTGGGACAGTTTAAGAGTGACGTTGTGAGGATGGTCTTGGACATGAAGAGTTTACGGGACTATCGGGTATTTTCTCTGCCCAGTCCCTTTCGTTTGGTGATGGATGTCCATGGGAAGGCCGATGGGACTCCACCAAGAGTTGCGAAGAAACCCAACACTAGGCGGCTCACGAAACAGAAAAATGGGCGCAATGGGAAGACACGGACAAGCCGTATTCGCAAGATCGTACTGGATCCTGGCCATGGAGGCAAAGATCCGGGAGCGGTTGGAATCAACGGTATTGCTGAAAAAGATATTGTGCTGGCTCTTGCAAAAAGGTTGGCTAGAAAACTCAGAAGAAAGATGGATGTGGAGGTGATTCTCACCCGAAGGAGGGATGTTTTCGTACCTCTTGAAGAGAGGACGGCCCTAGCCAACGCGCAGAACGCGGATCTATTTGTTTCCATTCATATCAATGCCAGCCGCAACCGCCGTTTGAGGGGCGTCGAGAGCTACTACCTGGACAATGCCACGGACGAGGGGACGATCCGGCTGGCGGCGCGCGAAAACGGGACTTCCCGGCGCAACATATCAGACCTTCAGTTCATTCTGAGCGACTTAACTCAGAACTCCAAGCTGGAGGATTCCATTGGCCTGGCACACCACCTCCAATCAACCCTCGTGTCCCATATGAGCAAAAAACATCGTCGTATCAAAAATCTCGGCGTGAAAAAGGGACTGTTTTATGTGTTGGTGGGAGCGAGAATGCCCAGCGTGTTACTCGAGTTGTTTTTTGTAACAAACAGACATGAAGGCCGTGCCCTCGCCAAGGGACGGTTCCAGGATGACATCGTTGAAGCCCTTTATCGCGGAATCAAAAAGTATGATGCCAGCACAGCGGGTAAAAATCTGTAGGGAGGGAATCTAAGTGACCTAGCATGGACCTGATGAATTGGAAAAATCTATTGGAACCCACAGATTCGAACCCCACCGCTGCGGCTCGTGCCTACATTCGCAAAGGTAGAGAGATTCTTTTGGAGGCCCACCGCGCTGGCGCCCGGGGAAATGAAATTGTGCTGGCCTACACGGGAATGATGGACCATCTGATCGGCTCACTGTTCGAATCGGCTAGCAAGGACTATGTCAACCGTTACCCTAGCATGAATGCACGTTGTGGTGTGATTGCCCTGGGTGGATACGGTAGAGAGGAGCTCAACCCTCAGTCTGATATTGATCTGCTTTTTGTCCATATTTGGAAGGTGACCCCCTTTGTAGAGGCAGTAGCGGAAAAGGTCCTCTATGCCCTCTGGGATTCGGGCCTTCAGGTGGGTCACGCCATTCGGAGTATCGCCGAATCCGTGCGCCTCGGTAACAAGGATATGAAAGTCAAAACGGGCATGATCGATGCTCGCTTTCTGTCCGGTGACCTTCAGCTGTATAAGGACCTGAAAGGTGCGGTCCAGGGTCAATTCTCCGGCATATCGGGGGATCGTTTTATCCGTAAAAAGATCGAGGAGAACCTCCTTCGACATGAGCGTTACGGAGGATCCGTCTATCTCTCGGAGCCGGATGTAAAAGAAGGAGAGGGTGGTTTGAGGGACATCCATACCGCGCTGTGGGTGTCCAAGACTCGATGGAACGTAGGTCGTTTAGATGAGTTGGAATCGAAGGGCGTATTGAACACATCCGATCTTTCCCAGTTGAAAGATTCACAGGATTTTCTTTGGCACGTAAGGAACGAAATTCATTTCGCCTCTGAGACCCATCAGGATCAACTGAACTTTGAGTTGCAGGAAAAAGTGGCGGCTAACCTAGGCTACACAGATGATCAGAACATCAAGGGGGTAGAAGCCTTTATGCGTGCCTACTACCTCCATGCCGCGCAGATCAGTCGAGTGACTAGCCTTATCCTCCACCGTGCCACTGAGGGGGCCGATTCCAATTACCGGAAAATTCACACATCGGGTAGAGAAATACGACCGGGGGTCCATGTTTCAAAAGGGATCCTCACCATCACCCGCCCACAGATGTTGGAATCCGAACCGGAGTTAATGATGACCGTGTTCGAGGATGCCCAGCGAAGTCGGGCCGAGATCAATCAGGAAACCGGCGAGTTGCTGCGAGCGCGTCTTGGCCTCATTGACGAGGGTTTCCGTCACTCGGCAAATCCCAATACGACTTTTTTACAAATTTTAAGCGGGCCTGAACGGGTCTACGAAACTCTGGTGGAGATGCACAGATGTGGGGTGTTAGATGAGTTTATACCGGAGTTTGGTCGAGTGCTGTGCATGGTCCAACACGATCTTTACCATATCTACACCGTGGACCAACACTCCCTAAAAGCGGTAAAGGAATTCGAGTCTCTGAGGGCAGGGGATTTTCGCGACAATCTGCCGCTGCTGACTCAACTGGCTCGAGAAATAGAAAAAGTCGAGGTCCTTGTACTTGGCATCTTATTTCATGACATCGGGAAAGGCCATGGAGGAAACCATTCCCAGATCGGAAGTGATACTGCGACGAAAATTGCACGCAGGCTTGGCCTCAATGTGGATGATCGAGTCCAGCTGTCCTTTCTGGTGCTCCAGCACCTAAATCTTTCTAATATGGCGTTCCGACGGGATATCGACGACGAAGAGCAAGTCATTGACTTTGCTCAAACTGTGGGGAGTGTGAACAACCTTAAAATGCTTTACCTCCTGACCTATGCAGACATCAACGCTGTTGCTCCTGGAGTCTGGAACAATTGGAAGGCATCGTTGCTTGAAGACCTCTTTGTCCGCTCCCTGAGAGTCCTGGAAGATCTGGAGAAGGGCGCCTTTCGCAGGGCCGATAGCCAGTCGAGAATCCGACGGATTCAAACAAGGCTTACGAAAGAGCTCGCGGCCCAATTCTCCCCGGACCGAATCCAGGCATTTTTCGACAACATGTCTGACCGTTATTTCCTCACCACCCCGGAATCGGAAATGCCAGTCCACTATGAGTTAATGGAGAAATTTTCCAATCAACTGTTTCTAATCAGCGTGCGCCATTTTCCCGAGCGGGAATACTCTGAAATGGCGATCTGTGCTCATGACCACTCCGGGTTGTTCGCGCAGATAACCGGTATCTTCGCTTCCATGGGGCTCGACATCCTGGGTGCCAGAATCAACACGCGAAAGGACGGGATGATCCTGGATGTGTTTCGCATCTCTCACCTGGGCAGGCCTGAGGTGGTCATGGAGGAAAGCAGATGGGCGCGGGTTGAAGAAATCCTGAAAGGAGTTCTGACAGGCACTGTGGATATCGCACGCCTGGTGGAAGAATCCGGCAGCCCACTGCTCTTCAAAAAGAGGCCCGCACCACGGGTTCCCACCATGATTCAGTTCGACCACAGTAGTTCGGATGACTTTACGATTGTTGAGGTTTACACCCAGGATCGGACTGGTGTTCTATTTGCAATCACCTTTGCGTTGCACCAGCTGGGCATCTGGATTCATTTAGCCAAGATATCCACCAATGTGGATCAAGTAGCCGACGTTTTTTACGTTACCGATGGCAAGCGGAAGAAGATCGAAGACAAGGAACAGCTGGAGTCCATTCGGCAAAAGCTGATGGAAAGTCTGAGCTTGAACAATGCGAGAGTCCCTTAGTCCATCCATTGATTCCTTTCTCAATATGCTAGCGGTGGAGAAGGGACTCGCCCGAAATACGCTGGAGGCCTATAGTCGGGATCTCAATAGACTCGCAAGTTACTTGCACGCAATAGGGGTTGAGTCCTGGCCCGAGGGGCACAGTAGCCATTTGCGGACATATCTTTCTTCACTTCGTGAGACCGGACTGAGTGTTCGCTCCATCACCCGTAACCTGGTTGCCCTACGCCAGTTTTATGGATATTTGGAGAAGGAACGGATCATTCGAGAAAATCCGGTTCCCCGTCTATTGTTGCCGGTGGAATCAAGAAGACTCCCCACCATATTGACACATGACGATGTGGAAACACTATTGAACCAGCCGGATCCATCGACTTCGTTAGGATTGAGGGATCAGGCCATGCTGGAGTTTCTTTACGCCACCGGTCTGCGAGTCTCGGAGTTGGTGTCGCTTCGCACTGAACAAATCAATCTCGAAGGGGACTACCTGACTGTGCGTGGAAAGGGAGGAAAAGTTCGAGTGTTGCCATTTGGAAGATGGGCTGAAGAAAAGCTTCGAATATACCTGAGGCAGGTGAGGCCTAGATTGCTCCTTGGGCGTACCAGTAGCGTATTGTTCCTGACCCGTTCGGGCAAGGCTTTGACACGTCAGGGCTTTTGGAAGCTGATTCGTCGCTATGCCCTAGCGGCAGGCATCGAAAGAAAAGTAACTCCCCATACTTTGCGCCATTCCTTTGCGACTCACCTGTTAGAGGGAGGTGCCGACCTGCGCGCCGTCCAATCCATGTTGGGACATGCGGATATCTCCACCACTCAAATCTATACCCATATTAATCGAGCCCACCTCAAACAGGTGCATCGACGGTTCCATCCGCGTGAGCGGACCGATGGTAGCGTCCGTTGAGCGGAAATGCCCAATTTAACTGCTCTTTCCTTGTCTTTTGGTATCGAGTGCCGTATTAATTAATGATGGTTGGCGAGTATGTGCAACAGATATCTATTTGGGCCATACCTGTTTTAATTGCCATTGTATTCCACGAAGTTGCCCACGGTTGGGTTGCGTTTCGGTTGGGAGATCCAACGGCGGCGCGGATGGGTCGCTTGACGCTAAACCCGATCTCCCATATTGATCTCTTCGGTACCGTCATCTTTCCCCTGATCTTGATCGTTACCCATGCTCCTTTTCTATTTGGCTACGCCAAGCCGGTGCCTGTCAATTTCCAGAATTTGCGCAATCCCAAAAAGGACATGATCTGGGTTGCTCTAGCAGGTCCGGCAACTAACATCATTTTAGCCTTTGTAAGTTTTTTGTTATTCAAAATTCTCGTCTCGTTGGATCTTCCCAGGGATGGGTTCCTTGTTTCTACCATTGTGATCCCTCTGAAATATATGCTTAGTGCCAGTGCCAGTATCAATATTGTGTTGGCTGTCTTTAACACTTTTCCTATCCCGCCCTTGGATGGAGGGAGGGTCTTGGTGGGTCTCTTGCCGGAACCCCATTCAACCACTGTGGCACGGGTTGAACCTTATGGGTTTCTAATTATCCTGGTATTACTGATGAGCCATCTACTGGATGCGATTTTATTCCCAATGGTCCGAGTGGTGGATTTGTTGCTCAGGTTGATGGTCGGATTGGCATAGGTCAAAGTAAGATGGATACTATCGTTAGCGGCACACGCCCCACGGGGCCTCTCCATTTGGGTCACCTCCATGGGGCCCTGGTAAACTGGTTGCAGTTACAGGAAAAGTACCAGTGTTTCTTTTTTGTCGCCGATTGGCATGCCCTCACAACCGATTATCTTTCTCCCCAGGGAATCAAGGCGAATACTGTGGAAATGGTGTTGGATTGGCTGTCCGTTGGTTTAGATCCAAAACGTTGCGTCTTATTTCGGCAATCCGATATCAAGGAGCACAGCGAGCTTCATCTCTTGCTCTCTATGATTACACCCGTTCCTTGGTTGGAGCGCAATCCTACATACAAGGAGCAAATGCGAGAGATGGAAGGTCGGGACCTTTCCACATACGGATTCTTGGGGTATCCGGTTTTGCAGGCAGCTGATATTATTATGTACAAGGCCAATAAAGTCCCCGTGGGTGTCGATCAGGCGCCCCATGTTGAGCTCACCCGCGAAATTGTCCGCCGGTTTAATCAGGTCTATAGCCCCGTTTTTCCGGAACCGGAAGTCCTTTTAACAAAGACTCAGAGGCTCCCCGGTCTGGATGGACGTAAGATGAGTAAAAGTTATAATAACGCCGTATTCCTTTCGGATTCCCCTAAGGAGATTGATAAAAAGCTGAGTCGCATGATCACCGATCCCGCACGGGTGAGGAGGAATGACCCAGGTGATCCTGAGAAGTGTCCTGCCTTTGAGCTTCATAAAATTTACTCCACTCGCCAGGAAATCGAAGAGGTGTCTCAGGGCTGCCGTACGGCGAAAATAGGTTGCCTGGATTGTAAGAGGGTCATGATCAAGCACGTCATTTCGCAGTTGGAGCCGTTCCAGGAAAAGAGGTCTGAATATAGGCGCCAGCCGAGTTATGTAGAGGATGTGCTAGCCAAGGGAAATCAAACCGCAAAAAAAGTGGCGGCTAAAACCATGGAAGAAGTTAGGGGCGCACTCTCACTGTGACAGTCAAACCTCTAGGGGGGAAGACAAGCCATGCCCATGAATGTTCAATTGGAAGCCTATGAGGGGCCACTGGACCTCCTGCTTCATCTTATAAAAAAGAGCGAAGTTAGCATTGGAGATATCCCCATCGCACCGATTACCCAGCAATATCTGGAGACGCTGGATGTGATGCAAAGCCTAAACCTGGATATTGCCGGTGAGTTTTTGATCATGGCGTCTACGCTTTTGCATATCAAATCGCGTATGTTGCTCCCTCCCGAGGAAGGGGAGGAGGATGAGGAAGAAGGGGGAGATCCAAGAGAGGAGCTGGTTCGACGGCTCATGGAGTATCAGAGGTACAAAGAGGCCTCGGAGGAGTTGGCAGGCCGTGAGTTGTTAAATCGCGATGTTTTCACCCGGTCTTCGGAGGTGGCGCCGGATGTTGAACCGGAGACGTTGGTGAAGGTATCCCTTTTCGACCTGATCGCGGCATTCCGCCGGGTCCTGGAGGGCCTACCAGAAGAGGGCGTTCACCAGGTGACAGTGGAGGAGATCTCGGTTCGTGAAAAAATGAGTTTCATCCTGGACATGCTGCATCGCAACACAAAAGTGGTATTCCATTCCCTTTTTGAGGACGCAACCTCTAGAATCCAGGTGGTGGCAACCTTCCTGGCATTGCTGGAGCTTATAAAGATGCGGGCAATCTCGGTCTCTCAGGAAGAACGTTTGGGCCCCATCACTGTGGAAGAGGCGGCGCCCATTGATGATATGGAAGAAAAAGTGGCCGGAGAGGAAACGGAAGGGGATAATGGCCATGGAACGTGATAGATTGAAGTCTGTTGTTGAGAGCCTCCTGTTTGTCTCTGACGCGACAATGAATCTGGACCGTTTAAGCGGAGCCATTGAAGGAATTGATAAGAAGGAGGTCCTTTCCGCCATTCAGGATCTCCAGTCCGATTACGAGACTCAGGATCGGGGAATCCGTGTGGTTGAGGTGGGAGGAGGATACCAGCTGAGGACTCCAAAGGAGAACTCGGACTGGATTAGGAGCTTGCTTCGGTCAAAAGCTGCAAGGATGAGTAAACCCACCTTGGAAACCCTTGCCATCGTTGCATACAAGCAACCCATCACTCGGGGTGAGATTGAACACATTCGTGGGGTCAGTGTTGATGGAATTATTGCAACACTATTGGAAAGGCAATGGGTCCGTATCGTGGGGCGTAAAGACATCCCCGGGAAGCCCTTTCTTTACGGCACCACACGAGAATTCTTGGAACTTTTCAATCTCAAGGACTTGACCGGATTGCCGACTCTTAAGGAGATGGAAGAGATTGCCCAACCCGAGTTGCCCGAGCAGGAAATCCTACCGGTAGAAGAGTCAGAAGTAGACAGCAACGAAACCAGTAACCAGTAGTCAATATTCGGTAAAAGATGGTGAATCGCGATGAAAAAAGCGATTCATCGTGTAGAATTTACTGATGCCATGGAGCGTCTGCAGAAAATCATTGCCCGCGCCGGATTCGCTTCTAGACGAGAAGCCGAGGGTTGGATCCTCGAGGGGCGTGTGACGGTTAACGGCGCAGTGGTTTACAAACTTGGGACCGTCGCTGATCCGATAAAGGATAAAATAAAAGTCGATGGCCGACTTGTTCTCCAATCACAAAAGCGTTTTTACTTCTCATTTCATAAGCCGACGAAGATGATAACTTCCATGGGGGATCCAAAGGGCCGTGCCAACCTAGGGGACTGGTTAAAACCCCTTGGAAAAGACAAACGGGTATTTCCTGTGGGGCGATTGGACTATAATTCCTCAGGCCTTCTTCTTCTAACGAACCATGGTGAACTGGCTTACCGGTTAAGCCACCCCCGCTATGAAGTAAAAAAAGTATACGAAGTCAAAATCAATGGTGTGCCCACAGAGCGAGACCAAAAACAATTGCGTGCCGGGATCTCCCTCCAGGACGGGGTCACTTCCCCTGCCACGGTAAGAATCCTGAAGCGGTTGCGAAAGAAGAGTTGGTTAGAAATAGAACTCCACGAGGGGCGGTATCGGGAGGTTCGGCGAATGTTTGAGGTTTTGGGCTACACTGTGGAAAAATTGGTGCGAACCCGATTTGGTCCCATCCGGCTGGGCTCGCTATCGGTGGGTAAGCTCCATCCTCTCACATCACGGGAAGTTGAATCGTTGCAAAGGGTGGTAGGCCTCTCCACCAAACACGAGTCCCGCTCTTGAGCTAGGTTTACTTCTCTTTCTCGCTTTTAAGCTTTTTCTTGCCATCTATCCAGGACCAGAGGTGAACTGGAATACTCACATCGACTAGGAGAGGCAACCAGGCGAAGACGGTGGTATCGGGCGCGGGACAGACCACCAAGGCCAGACAACCGGATAGGCCGGGTATGACGGGGAGGGAAGAGGTGCCGCGTAGGGTCTGTTTAGCTGCGGCATCCGTGAACCACACTGCATTGAGCGCGATCCCAACGACAGCCGGCACCGCCAGAATAAGAAAGATAATCCAGCGGATGAAGTCACCCATTTCTAATAATATGTTCATATAATATGTTCATAGGACTCTTTCCGTGTATGAATTCTTAATCAAAATCGAATTTTTCATTGGATTCTAAATCTTGGGAAAGATGACTCGCGTCCTTCGAGAACCTCCCTTCGATGGGCTCAGGGTAGTGAGGGATCTCGAACCACAGGACCCCGAGGAAAATCGAGGGGCATAAACACAAAGAACACCAAGTTTGAAGAGAATAACCCCCTTTTCCATTAAAACAGTGCTAGATATACCTCCAGTCTCGAAACATCGCTGCTTGCCCGCAGTACTCGCCAAGCTCATTGATGAGGTTCCAAACCGTTGCCTTTTCGATCATGAATCTTCGCCCTTTAGCGGATATCCGCACACCCTGGTAATGATCGATGAATCCATGAGCAGTGACTTCAGTGAGCAGGCGTTTGCGTTCCTCCTGTGTCATGGGTTCGGCTGTCTGTCGTGACGGCATTGATGTGAAATCCTCCCAGGAGACTTCCCAAAGACTCAGGGCGGTCTGATTTCCATAGTTTAGTATGGGATCCTCGGAGGTGTCATGGGATGCCAAGGCGAAGGGAGCATAAAACAGCTCTCGGGCCTGCTGATCCACCGTTTTCATTTCTTCCATAATATCACGATCGGTCCAGCGCTTAAAACTGCTTAACAGCAGGCCTACGTGGTCCTTCAAGAATTGATTCTCGATGCTTGGCCTGGGAAACCCCATAATTCGTAACAATCAAGCCGAGCCCACTCAGCCCATCATGTTGAAAAAGAGTTGTCTGGTTTTATACCGTCGGTCGATTTTGGCTCGACCCGTTGCCACCAGGACATAGAGGACATTCAAGGCTTCCAAAGACGATCCCACCATCTTTGGACTTCGCGAACGTTTGTAAAGAGACTGTGCGGTTACTCCCTGCTGTCCTTTGGTGAGACGCCCAACGTATTTGACGGCTTCGAGGTCCACTGCATTGAAATAGCCGGCCTTAGGTTTCGATCGAGAGAAAGAAAAAACAAGGAAGAGTTTAGGCCCTTCAAATACGTAATAGACCTGTTTCTGACCTTGTACCTTACCTCTTAAGGACAAACCGGAGCTTAGGCTTTTGATGTTCATAGGTCCTCCTGTGGGGTCACTGACGTATTTCGGTGGTAATCTTGTTACCGGCTCTTTAAGTACTTCCGCCAAGGAGTCCAGTAAAACGACTCCCATCCCTTGTTTACACCGTCATAGTCTTGATCCGGGACGTCCAGATGGACCAGGTCAATTTGTCCCTCGTTCCCTTGAGGGGTAAAGCATAGGATCAAGGTGGAATCAGGATCTTCAGGTTTGAAGGCTATTGACCTCCAAGATTGTACAATGAGCTTTGGTTTGGTGACGGCGAGGACCTGGCCTGACAATTTCCCTTCGAAGGCGTGAAATTCGGAACCCGGCTCTTCGGCAATAGTCACGGGCGCACCGGTAAAAGCCCCGTGGATCTGGGGATCTAGGTACGATTGAAAGAGTTGGTCCGCCGGGGCTGGAAGAACCACACTTTGACGAATGACGTTTCGCATGGTTGGGCTCCCGTTTTGGTCTTGTGACTGAGCAGTGGTCGGCTCAGAATCCACTTTAAGAAAAATTCAAAGATGTTTAGATTATATCACTTTTCATGGGCTAGGGCACCTTGGAATTACAGCCACCCACCGGTTCTGATGGCGATGCCAATCATGAGAAAAAGCAGCGATAAGATAGTGATTACGAAGGGCCCGGGGCAGTACGGTGATACACAGGACGATGTGGCCGCCAATCCAGACTGCGGCACCGATCGAATGCAGTGCGAGGGCGAGTCTATACATGAATCGTAATACTGAGTGTGGGAGTTGTTTTCCACCCCATGGACTAAGGCTTGATGTCCTGGAGAAACCAGTCTGTGGGTATTTCTTTTCCCAGCCCCATTTTCTGTGCGCGACGGAAGACGGAATGGCCGACGGCCGCAAACTGCACTCCAGTACCGATATTGTTTAAGAAAAACGTGATCTGCTTGTCATTCACGCGTGCCGGCGCACGTCCGCTCACCAGATCGGATATCTCTGGGAATTGATCCCAGTCTCGTGGCTTCTCACGACGGACCCCAGGGAGATCCTCGTGCTGATCTGGCGGTAGAAAGTGAAGTGCCCCGCCAAAACGGGTGTGAACCACAATGACGTCACTTCTGGTAAAGACGCTCTCATCCACCTCGAATTCCCTGATGGCGTTATAGTGCATCCCGGGTTCCAGTAGGGCGCCCTTGATAATTGGGCGTGACGCATTGGTGGCAGTGCAAACGAGGTCACATTCCTTTACGGCTTCCTGCACTGTGGAGGCAGGTTGTATTTGGATGCCGCACTCTTGTTCCATGGCTCGTGCAAACTCTTGTGGATGAGTCGAGGTTGGGCTGAAGACCTTCACTTTTGAAATGGGGCGTACCTTGGTGAGGATCCGAAAGTGGGCCCGTGCCTGATCTCCGGTCCCAATGAGTCCCAGGGTCGAGCAGTCATCCCGGGCAAGATACCTGACACCAAGCGCGCTGGTTAATGCGACCCTTGCCTGTTGAATAAGCCCGTCCGGCATGATGGCCATAAGTTCCCCCGTTTCGGTGCTAAAGAGTTGGACCAAGCCAACGAATTGTCCTTTCCCAGCGAGAGGAAGCTTGTTTAACCTGAGAGTTCCACTTATTTCTTCTTCTTTAACAATGTCAGATGTAATTCGTAGGGCCATAACGCCAAGTTTTCCGATGCCACCCTCAACGGATTTGAAACTGTAAGTACATTGGGGGAGGGAGTGGGGGAGATAAGACTGGGTCGTTGGACGGTTTACGTCATTATTCGACGCAAGCTCTCGATACCCGTCTTCACAGGCGGCGAGACACTCTTGCGGATCCAGTGCTTGTTGGACTTCGTTGTTGTTGAGAATGAGCGTCATGGATAGGCTTCAATTCCTATTAAAGGCTAATACTACCAGCTGTGATTAAAGAAACGAAATCCGCCCAATAATCCAAGATATAGATCTCCCGGTTCCTGGAAGGCCGGCACAATTCTGATCCGCCAACCGCCGTACCACGTTATGTTCGCTCGACGAAGCTCAATGACACCGAGTTTGCCGTCCGGTTTTAAAGGCAGTCGTGCCCAAATAACCGATTCCTTGGCGTCCTTTAGGATCAAGACACTCGCACCCCGTGTCGGATGCAAACGAGACTCGAGAGTATAAACCAACTTTCCAAGCCTTTTAAGTTGAACTTTTGAGTTAATTGGGAGATCTGCAACCAAACCTGAGAACTCACTCGAATAATATGGACCATCGTCTATAAAAGTCACCGCCCAAGGTTCGACGACATACCAGCCGCTTGATAAGACGCCTGCAACTGCAAGAACAATCAAAGGTGCTTTAAATCGCATAACGTTCGACATTATTGGCAGCAGCAGGCACGTTCGTCTTGTAGCGGTCGGCTCGGTGAACGGGTTAGGTATCACGACACTTGCCGCTCATCGCATTCAATAAGGCGAATCACTTTCGCCGTGCGACGATTCGATGTACTGTCTTTTTGGAAGACGCGCTGACCTGTTGCTTGTCTAGTTCTATCGTCGCATCAGACAGGCCTTCCATCACCAAAGATGGCTCAAATGCAGAATAGAATCTCCCGTTCTCGTCTCGCACGTCGGATCCTTCGGTGACCCGCCAGCTGAGGTACAGGGTACCCTGCGGCTCAAGAAGCGCCACTAGCTTACGCACGGAGGCGGGGATGAGCTTCGCGTCGAGATGCATGATGACGGTCTCGCAAAGCACGTTGACAAATGACCCCTCCGTGAGGGTGTCTAGTTCCGGGAGGGCGCCGAGCTGAAAGCGAATGCCACCGTGCCGCCTCGTGGCCTCTGCCAGTAGCCCGGCCGACGGATCGACACCAACTACAGTGAAATCGTTGTCCGAGAGCCACGCCGCATCTCGTCCGCTACCGCAGCCAACATCCGCTGTGAGGCCATGACGGAAGTACTGTCGCACGATCGTTTGAAGATCGATGGGCACAGGCTGCTCATCTTCCCACTCTTTGGCAAATGAGGCGGCCCGCTCATCGTACGAACGGATAGTAGCAGGGTCCATTATCATTTTTAGGAATTTAACAGCAACTCTGATACCTGACGTTACTAATGAACGGTCGCTGAAGGAGCGAAGCGGGTGAGGGAATTAATCCGCGCATCGGTTTGGCAGGCCGACTCGATTGGTTTATTAGAGCTCAACACTTATCAACTCCGCCACTACGTAGGGCATGCCAGGCGAAGTTGTTCCTTTTATCACCTCGATAATCCTGCCTTTTACCTTACATTTAATATTCGATTTTCCTAAGATAGCCTTTATAGCATTTTGGCCGAATTTCCACTTAATCATATAATACTTGGTTTCTGCATCTACGATGATCTGCGTATCTGAAAAAAGAAGGTACTTCTCAGAAGAGAATTTCAAGAACAAAGTTAGTTCGAGGAGCTTTCCGACTAATTCCGTCGATTGGCCATCTGCAATAAGGCTCTCGTAAATAGGAACGAGATCGGGGTTCAGCTTTGAAACAGCAGACTCGTTCCCCCCACGAACCGCCAGGGGAATCAAAAGAAAGATCAGAAAAAAGATCTGGGCCTTCATTGGTGTTTTCTGAGCTCTAACGATTGAATTCAGCGGCACATTTTTGCGTTTGCTGGAATGATTGGCTATACGCCATCTCTAATAGTACTCGCTCCATCAATAATTTAATTCACTAAGAACAGCGCAAACAATCACACTTAAAACAGAACCAAGAAGAAAAAACATAACAAGAAGGTAGTAAATCCACTTTGCACCTGAAGAACTGCCAAAATTTATTGTCCAACCATGCTTGGGGTTCTTTTTAGGTGCGCTAGTTCTTGAATCTTTTTTACTAAAATATATGGTGCTCCAATTATTTGAATCTTCCCATTCGGCTTGGTTTATTTCATCTTGAGTTTTGTTGTCTGCCATAGGCCCTCTTCCTTCATTCCAGGTTAGAATGTAGTTCAAAAATTGAGGGCTTCGCCCCTTTTGTTTTGAAAACGCGCCCAAAGTTGCCGACTGAATCCTGGCGTAAGCCGGTCAAATTAAGGGCTATGTTATGCATGCTCACTGATCGACGCAGTAATTGCTTTTTTCCACATCTCTAATTTTTTAACATTCAATGCTATTGCATCATTTTTTCCGTTGCTATCTTTAAATTCAACTTTAAGCATGGGTCTTCCTGGATTTACACCAAGGAGTCTGTTTGTTTGTCCAACCCCAATAATGGAGGCGGCTGATATTGATAGAACCTTACTAAGAAGTACCATCTCAAAATAAAGTTCATCATCAGTTAGAACTAGGTAGCCCTTTCCTTGGGATTGCGAATAACCATAGGACTCCTGAGCTCTAAAAACAGCGCACTTGTCCAGATACCTTATGTTCTTTCCAAAAACTCGGTTTTGAAACTTTAATTCCAATTCATCTTGCTTCCTTTTCAAAAAAACAAAGAACCATATAATAGCGGACACACCAGTGATAATTCCGGCATACGTATGTTTCATATAAATAAGGAACCATATAATAGCGGAACTATTTATAGCTAATGCGAGATACAGCATTATATACTCTTTGCATAACGTTCAGGCTGAGCAACGGAGTCCCATCCATAAAGCGACGGGACGAAGGTCTGTCTCAAGCCAGTGGTTATGCGGCATCCAAAGGTGAAATACGGTCAATCTTGCTCTTTATGTCCCTTGCAGCATCCCAGAGGTCAACGGCACGTTGAGCGTTTAGCCAAAATTCGGGTGTGTTCCCGAACAACCGTGAGAGACGCAACGCCATCTCGGGGCTCACTGCACGCCGTTCCCGAAGCAGCTCATTCACAGTCTGCCGCGATACCCCAAGGGCCTTGGCAAACCTCGATACCGTCAGCTCGTAATCCGGTAGAAAATCCTCACGCAGCATCTCACCTGGATGTGTGGGC
This sequence comes from uncultured Binatia bacterium (SeqCode), assembly GCA_965215595.1. Classification (GTDB taxonomy): domain Bacteria; phylum Desulfobacterota; class Binatia; order UBA9968; family CAXXLF01; genus CBDCDW01. The sequence continues at coordinate 161,870 of CBDCDW010000003.1, forward strand.
CGAATCTTTCTATGTCCTTTATTGGGAATGCTCATATCACACCTCATAATTAGTGGTAATCGGTCATTTCGACGTCATAGGCGTCACCGTCCGCAAACCGAAAGCAAATCCGCCACTGGTCGTTCACTGAAATGGAATACTGGCCCGCTCGGTCCTTTGAACTTGTAATTCCCCGTGGTCTTGCCACGGGGACACCTTATAGTAGCATGGGTGGATGGGAGCAGGCGAGGTTGAGAAAGGTAGTCATTGTGCGTGGCAGATTCACTATCATATTGTGTTTCCGGTGAAATATAGGAAGGCTCTTTTGAGCGAGGAAGTGGTAGGGATCATCGTGGAAACAGCCAAGGGGATCAGCGAGCGCTATGATATAGAGATGGAAACGATAGGGTGCGACAGAGAGCATATTCATCTTCTATGCACGGCGCATCCGAAGATCTCGCCGGGGCAGATTGTACGAGTATTCAAGAGCATTACGGCGAGAGAGATCTTTCGTAGGAAGCCGGAGGTAAGACAGGAGCTTTGGGGAGGGGAGTTTTGGACAGACGGTTACTACGTGGGGACAGTCGGAGAGCGGGGCAACTGGAGGGCTGTAGAGAATTATGTGGAGAGCCAAGGCAAAGGTGTGGGAGAACTTCGTCAGCTGAGCCTCTTCTGATACCCCGTGGTCTTGCCACGGGGTTCTTCATAGTTTATGTAGTCGGTTGCTGGGAGGTACCTTCAAGTCCTCCAACCGTGTTGCCAAATCGACAAATTCCAGCCGTCGCAGAGCCCTTTTCCGGATTGCCGAAGGGAATCGTTTCGATTTCCCTGTATCGTACAGCTCTTGCGTGTGGCGGTCGGCAAATGTCTTGATCACAGATCAAGTGTAAACTGTCACGTGACAGATGTCAACAGCGGATGGAAATTCCATGCATAACGCGCTAGATCAGCGGCGTCGCTCCACCGCCCGCTGAATCTGGTTGTTAGCCTGCCACCCCGAGTTGTACCCGGCCAGACTCGCGCAAGGGGCAGAGTCCGCATCTCCGTTGAAGGGCGAATTGGTCGCAAAGAGTCGCTCCTACTAGGTGAAGTTCTCGTGAGTAGCAATCAGCACTTCGACAACCTCGAGCCCTTTCCTCGTGAGAGTTACCAGCTCTCTCCTAGCCTGCGACGGTTTTACTGGGTCAACAAAGACCAGAGGGAAGAGCCCTGCGGCGACCTCGCCGCTGACAACGAGTGTTCCGGTGTGTGTATCGTAGTCCCGGGTTTCGCGAAGCTGGTCCATACTCTCAATGCTATCTCCGTCCAGATGAGTGGTCTGCCAACGCTGGCACCACTTGATCCAGTCTTTATCGTTGGTGAGTCCCTTGGTGTCCCGGACCAGATGCAGAACTGTTTTCCAGCAGTGGAGATACCCGCGAAAGTAGCGTCGGATCACAGCAAGATCGTGGCCGCTCTGGGGCCCTCGTACTATTTTCTCGATTTTGTCGTTGAAGAACCTGGCATCCTCCAGCGAGGTGGTCATTTCCTGCATTGTTGGCATGCGAGCTCGCTAATCTCGGGTCTGTCTCAAGCCAGTGGTTAGGTAGCGCCCACGCGACTTTAATTTCCTTTCAGGACACGTTCGGTTGTGGAAATCAGCAGCTGTTTTGTCCGGTTGCCTTTCCAATTTTTTATAACGTATCCTAGGCCAAGGCCTCCGACAGCTGCCGTAACCATGGTAGCAGAAGCCACTATTGTAACGTAAAACGCGACTTCAAGTGAATTCTCGTCAAATAAATCCTTCAAAAGTTGAATGATATCGTGCAATTTCCAAATCACCCAGATATATCCGGCAATAGGAATCACACTGGCAATCAGATACCCCCAACGTGCAGTGCGCCAGAACTGCTCCTCTTCTCGGAGATCTTCCAACAGTTTTTCAGTCGTAGAATCCATATAGCTTTAGCTACCTAACGTCTAAGCTCACTCGCGCCCGCAAGTGTACAGCTCGCTTGCGGGCGTCGGTGTGAAGCGCATTGTTAACCGTTAAAATCTAAACTAAGCTCTTCTCTAATTCAGTGAACAGCTCTTCATACCTATGCTTATCGAAGTAGAAGGGGCCGACATCAGCAAAACTCTCACGTTCAATGTCTTCTTCATACGTGTTCTGGTATCCAAAATCCCTCCACACCACGAATCCTTTCTCCTCCTCAATGATCAGTGAAATAGCACCGCAAGCTAAATCCCCACACTCTGAGCAGATATAGAGCGAAATCCTTTCATTTAGAAAATCGGATGGCGCTCGGCGAAGTAGTCGATCAATGGCTAACTGCTGGTCTTTGACATCACCCCACCCAAGGCAACTGATGTTGTCAAAACCTCGGTCTGCAATCGCGTTGTAGAGAGAGGTCCCATCAATGCAAAAGTCAAAGAACTCGCGCTTGGTTTTTCCAAGACCCGGTTTCCTATGATTGTTCTTCAGTTCTATGATTGACGTCTGAGGCATATCTATGTGCGGCTAACGCTTTGCAGCTGAGCGGCCACTTTTCTTGTGGTCTGTCTCAATCCGCTTGTTAGCCCGGGCGCCTCGTAAATGAGAGAACTGTTCTTGCACTTCCTCGAGCGGGTAAATTGAGTAACATCCGGGTCCCCTCATATCTAGGTGCTTCTCTAGTTCTTGCAATGACCGAACACGTTGATTCATTTTGCGATAGCATTCCGATGCGCGATAATGGCAATCGGCAATAATACCCCGAGCCCAACCAATACCCTCACCACACTCCCCGTGTGCAATCCCGTCTACCTCGCGCTTGATGAGTCGTTGGAATACAGATACAGCTTCGCTATGTCGCCCAAGCATGTCGAGGGCACCGCCATAATCCCAATGGACCAGCGGGCAATAGGGCGCTAGAGCAAGCGCGCGCTTTGAAACATTGAGCGCGTGCTTGTAGTTCCGCTCCTCATAGAATGTAAGGCTCAATCGAGTGAGCAACCAATGATTGTCAGGATCCACTGTAAGCCTTGACTCGATCAGTTTGCGGGCTCCCCGCCAATCTTCTGCCTTGATTCGTTTTTCAATATCCTTGGACATGGATTGTCTCGGGCTAACGTTCAGGCTGAGCTGCTGAGTCCCGCCCAGTAAGCGGCGGGACGAAGGTCTGTCTCAAGCCGGTGGGATATGAATAAATAGCCTGTTCGCTTTCTTTCTTCTAGATTTTTACTCATAAAAACAAGAATCCATAGGCTTGACCGTATGCCGCGGAAGCAGTGCAACTTGCCGGTTAAAGTCCGGTGCGGGGAATTAACGGTTCACCCCGCTAGCGAAGATCCGGTTTTGAGGGGTGACTCTCAGGGCTAAGTGGATCGAGAAAACTTTCCAAAAGGAGAGGATCGCAAACTTGCAGGCCGTACTACAAGGGAACCCATAGAGCCTCGTAACTTGCTGATTGAGAGTGCCGACCCTGTGGTCAAGAGGGGAAGGCCGGTGCCATCTGTGGAATAACCGGGACGGAAGCAGATGGGCTCTCCGGGGTCGTCGGGACGGCATGTGGGGGAAGTTGTGATGGGTAACGCGGGAGATCTCGTTCGTCGCGAGTGATGGCCGCGATGGGTCAGTATAAGGGTAACCGAAATCTGAGCCAGGCGGGCGAGAAGTCGGAGGGGCGAGTAATACCGAGGAAGCTGGGTAATGCCGGCTGAGGGAAGGCGCCCTACTTTCATTGTGTCCCTTAAAGAGGGAAGGAGAGGTGATTGCCGTGAGGCTACGAACACCTAGCAAGATTCGAGACCTCCAGCGGGGACTGTATCTCAAGGCCAAGAGGGAGCCCAAGTTTCGCTTCTACGCGCTGCATGACAAGGTTTGGCGAGGAGACGTAGTGCAACATGCCTACCGACTGGAACGCAGCAATGGTGGAGCCCCGGGGATCGACGGGGTGACTTTCCAGTTTATAGAGAGTGGAGAGGGCGAGGCTGAGTTTATCTCAAAGCTTCAGCAGGAGCTAAAGGAGAAGACCTACCGCGCGCAGCCAGTGCGGCGGGTGTTCATACCCAAGGGCGACGGAAGGAGAAGGCCGTTGGGGATTCCTACCATTCGGGACCGAGTGGCTCAAATGGCAGTCAAGCTTGTAATTGAGCCGATATTTGAGGCGGACTTTGAGGATAGTAGCTACGGGTTTCGCCCCAAGAGAGGTGCACATCAAGCAGTAGGAGCTATTCGGGAAGCGCTCAGCACGGCACATCCGCATGTGCTCGACGCAGATCTTCAGCAGTACTTTGACACTATAGCGCATGATAAGCTCATGAAGTTGATCGCCGGTCGGATCAGTGATCGGCACATTTTGAGATGGATCAAACAGTGGCTAAAAGCGCCGGTGGTAGAAGAGGACCAAGAAGGGAGGCGGCGTACGAAGAGGAGTCAATGCGGAACACCGCAAGGGGGAGTGGTTTCCCCTGTGCTGGCCAACATCTACTTGCACCTTTTTGACCGAGTGTTTCTTCAATACTGTCGTAGCACGGGTCTGGCGGCAAAGCTGGTTCGCTATGCGGACGACTTTGTGATCTTGATGCGTGGAGGGGCGAAAGAGACGCGGTTGAAAGTGGAGGAAATATTGGCACGGATGGAATTAAAGCTCAATGAGGAGAAGAGCCGAGTGGTGGATGCACGAGGAGAGAGTTTTGACTTTCTCGGATTTACCTTTGGTCGCAAGAGGAGTGTGCGCAGGGCGAAGGTGATTACCCTGGTAGAGCCCTCAGGCAAGTCAGAGCAGCATTTTCGGGATAAGGTGAGAGGTTTGACCAGTCGGAACAGCCACTGCATGCCACAGCCAGAAGTGATGGAGCGGGTTAACCGCTATGTGCGAGGGTGGGTGACCTACTATCACGTACACAACTCCACCCGAGTCTTTAAGCGGCAACGATTCTTCTTAGAGCAGCGGATGCGCAAGTACCTGCAGAAGCGACGACAGATCAAGGGGTTTGGATATCGGCGATGGCCGGTGTCTGTGCTCTATGGAGTGTGGGGGCTATACGCCATACCAGTCCATGCTCCCTATGGGCACGCTCGTATGCCTTGAGGTGAAGATGATCGGAAAGCCGTATGCGGGAAAACTGCAAGTACGGTTTGATGAGGGGGGACAGGAACGCTTGTTACGGAAGTGCCTAAACGGGCACGAAGCTGGAAACGGCGGATACAGCCAAGGTGCGGCCTAAAGCAAGCTAAGCCTGTCCTCTACTCTACCCCACCGTAATTTACAATTATTCTCAGACTGCGGCAGCCACTTGGAGGGTATCGAAGGCTCACGATCGGGGTGAAATCAATCCATCGAGTTAAACTTAAACCGGTTGATTTCGGATCAAGCCCTTCTAAAAGTTATTATACAACATTTTTATGCAAGCGAAGAAAAAATCTCGAAGGACGAATCCGTAAGGTTCCAGGTTTTGTAGAGAAATAAATCAACCACGCTTTGCCAAATATGTCGTTGCGGTGGACTGTCCCCCAAAATCGGCTATCGTAAGATCGGTCACGGTTATTTCCCAGTACGAAATAACGATCTGGTTCTACGGTAACCTCTGGAAACGAGTGGTAGTCTATTTTGAGGCGTCTCGCGATCCGGTACCCTAGACGAGGGGTTGCGACCCGATAGAGCTGGACGGGCTGACCTTCAAGAATGTCGTGCCCTCCAACTGGGGTCACGGGTTCTGGTTCGCCATTGATATATACATCTCCTTTTTCTATGCGGATGCGATCACCTGGAACTCCAACCACACGAGAGATAAAAGCCTTACGGTCACCGTTAGGGTAACGGTCACGGGGGTATATTTTTAGGTCCAGGGCACTAACCCAAAAAACAACAAGGTCACCTCGTGAGGGAGGTGACTGGTGGTACGCACGCTTATCGACCAGGATTCGGTCTCCACGAAGCAGTGCTGGTGCACCAGACGCCGAAGAAATGTAGAAGGCCTGTACCCAATTCTTGCGGATCTCACTTGAAACATCGGGACTGGGCGAACAGGCAGAACTGAGAACTGCTAAGGAGAACAGTAGTACAGTAAATTGTCGCATAAGGTAACAGATGCAAAGCTAAAGGTGGTGTCTAACGACCAGCATCACCAGCGGCGCCCAAAGACATGCCGCGTCATGGCCAGTACGCTACTCGCTGGCTGATGATTGCAATTGTTAAAAGCTGCATAGTCCTTTTCTTTCAAGGTCAGAATGTGGGTGAAAACTTGCTTTTAGATATAATTCAACGTTTGTTTTCTCACTCTCCGACAACTTTTGAAAGTGAGTTTCGTAAAATTTCGAATGGTGAAGTTTGAACTCTAGGAGGGTTTCTCTAAGGTAATTTGGAGCATCTGCATCAAAGCAAGCGCCCTTTGCCAATGCTAAAAGCGTTGGTGCTGCCAATTTGGGATGCTCATCTGCAAGTAATCGAAACAAGTGAATATAAATATGTCCATCATATAGTTAGTTGGTCAGAGTTTGGAGAATGGAAAACCTCTAAAAAAAGATCAAAATCGGTTGGGAACAATTTAAGGTAGACAATTTTGGCAGTTTCGTTTGTGGGATTTTTATATACAGATAAGGCCTTTAAATGAATATCAAGTGCTATTTCAGATAGACCATTTATCGATTTAGATTCTAGAGCGTTTGAGTAGCTAGACCTCACCTCTTTTCCATCAATGAAATGCCGGAAATATCCTTCATATGGGTTGCTATTGCCTTCTTTGCCAAGAAGTAAAATTGAACAAACAATGCAAATTGTAATGTAGAGTGTCTTCTTCATCTGCTTTTAACGTTCAGGCTGAGCCGCCGAGTCCCGTCCAGAATGGGGCGGGACGAAGGTCTGTCTCAAGCCGGTGGTAAGATGGTCACGATTCATTAATTAATCTCAACAGCCAAAACCATTAGACTCAGGGCCATCAAAGTAAGCGCCCCAAGCCAAACCCATTCCTTCGCGTTGAAATCTTTAAACGGGAATGCGAAGGGCTTGAAACCGGACCACACTGATTTTCCGATGCGACGGTAATGTAGAGCGACGAGTATGTTGCCTCCTACAAGCCAGGTACCGGCCCCTAAGGCAAAGAGGATCAAGGTAATCTGCGAGTTCCCTTCAAACAGTTTTTGGAAAATCTCGGCAAAATTAAATTTTAGAATACTTCCTGCAAACATCACACCATCTGTCTAACGTTTAGGCTGAGCAGCCGAGTCCCGCCCAGTTAGCGGCGGGACGAGGGTCTGCCTCAAGCCGGTGGTTAGACTACTTTTCACACTGACTGTTCTTCCTTCGTTGCTTCTGGAAATGCGAACGCGATCAACGCGTGCCCCATCGTAAGAAGACAAATTCCAATAGTAATATTGATTAGCATAGATACAAAATCAGTATTAATACCAAACGCCTCCACAGTAATTGCCCTTGTGTTGTATGGATCCGACGGATCTCCAACCCAAATGTAATTGGAGAATCGGCGCGATAATGTAGGTAGGGAACGGACGATCATATACACTCCATACAATTTTACAGCAACATTAAAACTAGCTGCTAAACTAGGGTGAACGTCGTCGCGACTAGCAGGAAAAGCCATCTTATGAATCAGGGCTCCCTTCTTCAGTAAATAAATTCCCAATGCTGCTAGGATTAACGGGGTCAGTATAGATACTGCTGCTAGAAGTAGATCTTTATCTTTCTCACCGGCGTATCGTGGATCAGAGAATAAATAAAACACACTTCCAGGAAACAAAGGCAACGCAATAACCAAACAGTAAAGCCCTATCAATTTGCTACCCAATTCAAAGTAGTCTCGTTGATTCATCGATAAGCTTTCTCCATCAATCAAGGGAATCAGAACCAAGAAGTTAAGCTTATGCTTCAGACTCCCAGTTTCGCTTTGGCCTAAACACGACGCGGGTTAAAGTTTCACCCCACAATAAGAAATATATCCCCACTAGCGTCACAATAAGGAACGGTAACAAATTAATTTTAAGATCAATCGATTCCAATACGTATTTTCCAAGATCGTACGGTAGGTGACCAACTAAAATACGATTTGCGAGCAGCTCGAAAAAATCAGGTATATTAACAGCAGCGAGGTATAGCCCGTATACTTTTATACTCATTGTAAATAGCTCCGAACTTCTACTGCTTGGTGCCCCCCCGTTCCGAAACGCAAGCTCATGTACCAGTGAGCCATCTTTTATGAGATACACGCCAATAACTGCTAGCAGTATGGGTGTTAAAATCGAGAAAACAAATACTATCTTGCCATATTCAAATTGTTCAGAGGAATATTCCGAAGTATCAAATATTGACAATACTAGGGGAACGAAATGCATAATCGTAAGGACTAAACAATAGAAGCCTATTAACTTACTTCCTAAGACAAAATAGTATCGCAGGTCCAAGAGATACTCCCGCCTTAGTTATCAATTGTAGAAAAGCACTGCGCCTCAATTAGCATAACAGTCTAACGTTCAGGCTGAGCAGCCGAGTCCCGTCCATACAGCGGCGGGACGAAGGCCTGTCTCAAACCGGTAGTTAGACATCCGGGTGGTCTCGTCGCCCACGGCGAAATAGCATCGCCGAGAGTAGCGAAAGGCCGAATGCCAACAAAGCTGCGAAAAACTGCCGACCGTCAGTCGTTGAGACTAGCGTCTCGCCAAGTGACATCTGTACCAGCAAGACGACACCGACGGCAGTCCCAACACCAAACACCCGCAACTTTCGTTCCGTGCCACCAAAAATACTGACGCCCACTGCCAATCCAAGTGTGCCAACAGCAGCTAGGACTGCCGCGATCCACGAGAGAACCTGGAATGAAATCCCTTTGCTCCAATTCGGCTCAAACTGGTCGAAAAGATAAACGCTCACTGCAGAGAACGCCGTGATAACCGCGAAGAGAGCGAGCCAGAAAATCGCAAAGCTTCGAATTCGCATAATTGATGTCTAACGTTCAGGCTGAGCAGCCGAGTCCCGTCCAAAAAGCGACGGGACGAAGATCTGTCTCAAGCCGGTGGTTAACTGCCTTCATTTGCGGGTTCATGCGGATCAGAGAGCAGCGTGACACCTGATTCTCGCACTTCATCGTCTCCCGAGCCATCTGACCTTTCAATCGTGTAAACGGGCTCTGGCTCAACCGGGCCAACTCCTACAATCCACCCTTCAGCAACTTTGCCACTTTCATCTGTATACGAGACATGTGAATTATGGCGGAATTTGACACCGAGTATCTTCTCCCCGGATAGATAGCTTTTACTCAAGTCGTGGCGTTTTCGATCCTTTAGGGTATCCATTGGTGCAGTTAACAAGTAATATGCTGATCGATATATCTCGGGTTTATGTCGGTATATTACAGTTTAACCGATCAGCCGATGATTAAAATTCTACTCCAATTTCAATGAGATACAACGGAATAATTAAACCTAAGAGGAAGAGTAAACACTGACCTGTATGTCGGCATATCACGGCTCGGGACTATGGCCGTCTTTGAATAGGGGAGGACAAGTTAGTAGCTGAGGTTGGGAGGCTTGCAGGTGTATTGGGCTGCCTAATTTTTAGGCAGGTCATCTAGCGAGTCTTCGATGTGATGAATTCGTTCAGGCCGACTTATTCGGGTTGGACAGAATATTCTGAAGAAAATTAAAGTTGATGTGCTCCAGGCTTTGGACCACGCAGTCTGCATCCGAGAGCTCGTTTTCGGAATGGGAATTGGTTATAGCCAGGCATTTTAACCGCGCGCCGTGGGCCGCACGAATGCCCTCTCGAGAATCCTCTATGGCCAGACAATCTGATGGAACAATGGAACCGTCCTTTGCTGCTTGATTCAACAAATCGAGTGCCTTGTTATATATCTCGGGATTGGGTTTCCCTTCGTTGACATCTTCTGCAGCTACGATGCCCTGGAAATGATTTCTCAGATTAATTTTTTCTAGGATCAATTCGATTTCGCTTCTCAAGGCCCCAGAGGCAATAGCCAGAGGAATCTGTGCGGAAAGCTCTGGAATAAGTTGTTTTACACCAGGGAATACAACCATTCGGTTTTCAATAGACTCACGGTAGTATCGTGCTTTCCGTTGGACCAGCTCTACGAGAGTCGTGTTACTAAGGATATGACCGGCCCGCTTATAGTAGGCCTTGAAGCACCCGCGATCGTCGAAGCCCAAATAATGTTCGTAATAGTCCTTTGCATCCAGCGATAGGCCCTCGTCTTTCAGAACCTTCTGGAACATCTCAAGGTGAACCGGCTCGTCGTCAATGAGCACGCCGTTGAAATCGAAGATAACAGCCCGTAACATGTCCCTAGGGTTAACGGATCTACTGTTCTATTTCAACTGGTTCTACGGGAAGGAAAAGCCAATGGCAGCTGAACATCATCACCATCACGGCCATGACGAATACCGATTCTGTCCCCGCTGCGGCGGGGGATTAGAATCACGCAAGCTGAAGTCGAACGAACCGGATCGATTGGTTTGCGGGAAGTGTTCCTTCATCTTTTATCTGGACCCAAAGGTTGTAGCCGGAGCTATTTTTTGTGTCGAGAATAAAGTCGTACTGTTGCGCCGGGGGATTGAGCCAGCCATGGGTAAATGGGTATTTCCGGGTGGTTATGTTGATCGCGGGGAAAGTGTAGGGGATGCTGCCATTCGTGAAACCAAGGAGGAGTCTGACATGGACGTACGACTTGGGGCCCTCGTTGGCGTCTATTCATATCCCCATGTGCGCGATGTTATTGTTGTGTACACTGCGGAGGTGCTGGGTGGTGAATTGAAAGCCCTTGACGAGTCCACTGAGGCAAAGACTTTCAACATTTCCGAACTGCCATGGGAAGGGTTGGCCTTTCCGAGCACACGAGAGGCCCTCGAAGACTACATCAAGCTTTATTCCAAGTAAAAGATGTGCTAGGAACACCATCTGATTGTGCAATAGGCTGACTGGCCCAAGGTACTGTACACTAATTTTTATTTTGGAATAAGGAGACTAATATGGCGATGCCGAGCGTAGGTGACAAGGCTCCGGAATTCTCTCTTCCGGTTTCGCGAGAGGACAAAGTCGGATTAAATGATTATGTTGGAAAAAAAAACGTGGTACTGGCGTTTTATCCCCTGGACTTTACGGGTGGTTGAAGGCAGGAGCTGGTCAACTTCGAAGCCGACCGTAAGAGCTTCGAGGCCAAAGACGCTCAGGTCCTGAGCGTAAGTGTCGATTCAGTATTCTCACACAAGGCCTTTGCCGAACAAATGGGTGGGATCAATTTCCCCATGTTGTCGGACTTTTATCCTCACGGCGAAATCACTGCCAAGTACGATTGCCTGAGGCCACAGGGGTATCCCAAACGGGCGGTCTTTATTATCGACAAGCAGGGTGTCGTACGCTTTCAGCAGGTGTACGAGAAAGGGACCCCGGAAAATAAAGACCTCCTTGCGGAGCTGGATAAGATCAACAAGGGCTGATCGAGATCGGGAGTATTCGTTCCTGTGTAGTGATAGCTGCTATAGGTCGTAGATGGGGGTGTGCATGGCGATGTGCTTTCCCATGGCGATGGCCCTGACGATATCGGTCCGGCTCACTATTCCCACCAATTTTTTCCCTTGCAGAACGGGCACTCGGTTGATCCGGTGAGTGGTAAATAGGTTGGCAATCTCCTCCACGGGAGTGTCGTCATTGACACTGACGAGGTCCTTGCTCATGATATCTTTGACCTTTGCGCCGCTCTTGGCCACAATGTCGGTACGAGAAACGATGCCGAGGAGTTTCCCGTTTTTATCCGTAACCGGTGTCCCGCTAATCTTGTTTTTTGTCAGTGCCTTGGCCAAATCCTTGATACTGGTGGCGGGGCTCACCGTAATTACTTTTTTGGTCATGATATCATTGGCAACCATGGGATCTCTCCTTTAGGGAATCTGTCATATCATGCGGGCGGCCAGGTCGCCAACCCTGCAGCTATAACCCCATTCATTATCATACCAGGCGAGCACTTTGGCCATTTTACCGCCCAGAACAGTCGTTGATAGGCCATCCACAATGGATGACGCCGGATTGCCGCGGAAATCGCTGGATACCAGCGGTTTGTCGGTGTAAGCCATGATGCCCCGGAGCTTTCCCTCAGCCGACTTTTTGAGCGCATTGTTGACTTCCTCGGTGGAGGTTCCTCGCTTGAGATCCACCACCAGATCGACGATGGATACTGTTGAAGTTGGGACGCGGAGCGAGAGACCGTCGAGTTTCCCCTGCATTTCTGGAATCACCAGCCCAATGGCGACGGCTGCCCCTGTGGAGGTGGGTACAATATTCATCCCAGCAGCCCGCGCCCTCCTCAAATCCTTATGCGTCAGATCCAGGATCCGTTGGTCGTTGGTATAGGAGTGAGTAGTGGTCATAAGGCCTCTTTCAATGCCATACTTTTCATGCAGTGTCTTTACGACGGGGGCCAAACAGTTGGTGGTGCAGGATGCATTTGAAACGATCTGATGTTTTTTAGGGTTATAAGCACTGTCGTTCACGCCCAAAACTATAGTGAGGTCTTCGTTTTTTGCTGGCGCGGTTATGAGGACCTTTTTAGCCCCTGCCTCGATATGGGTTCGCGCCTTCAAACCGTCAGTAAAAACTCCCGTTGACTCGATGACGACATCGACGTCGAGTTTTTTCCAGGGCAGCCTTGTGGGGTCCTTCTCATTGAGAACCGCAATATTCGAACCGTTGACTTTGAGGACTCCCTCGCCGACGCTCAAGGAACCGGAGAAATTTCCGTAGGTGGAATCGTATTGCAACAGGTGTGCGTTGGTCTCCAGATCAGCCATGTCATTGATCGCCACAACGGATAGGTCTCTGTGTCGTTCCAGCATGGAACGCAGGCACAGGCGCCCAATTCGACCGAATCCGTTTATTGCGATGCGTGTTGTCATTGAAACTCCCTCCTCAATTTTGAACTACTCCTATAAGATCATACTCTCTTTGCAGCTAGCGGGGTATGCAAAAAATTATACCGGTGGAACCGGAAAAGCGGTATTCGTTTCGGGTATAATGTGGTGGCGAAGCGGTCAACGTCCGAAGGGAAGGGGAGAGACGGTTGCGGTTAGGGATTTAGCCTTTGTTTGGATGGTGAGAGAGGTCCCAGGGTTGATATAATCTTTATGAACATAACCCAGAGCCACGGGCCGATTGAGCAGGGGCGAATTAACCGAACTCGTTACCTTTCCTACCTCTTTGGTTTCCGCCTGGATTGGATCCCCCCTTTGAGCTGGGTTTTCGCCTTCTAGCACCAGCCCCACCAGCTTCTTGTTGACATGACCACGTGAGTGGATTCTTTCGATCACCTCTTGACCCAGGTAGCAGCCCTTCTCAAAGTTCACAGCGTCTTGCAGGTTAGTTTCTAGTACGAGATTCTCTTGGTCCATGTCCACACCGTATCGAGGGATTCCCGCTTCAATTCTTAGGATCTCTTGGGCTTCGGTGCCGATCCATTGGGCGGAATAGGCTTTTCCCTTTTCTTGAATCAATGCCGCCAGTACGGGAAGTTCTTTGGGGCTGATCCAAAGGTCAAATCCGCTTTCACCCGTGTGGGTTGCTCGAACGAGGCGGCACTTGTGGATATCAATTTGAAACTCAACATGACTCAGCTCCTGGTCGGGCAAGACCTTTGACTCCGACAGTGCTTCCAACAATTGGATTGATTTGGGTCCCTGAAGGGATAGGATCCCATGGTCATCGGTCAGGTCAGCAATCTCCACCTCGTCCGCAATGAGGTACTTCTGGAGATGGGCCTGTATCTTATCACTCAAAGGTTGGAAGAGTTCGACGACGAATGAGTCTTCCGTGCAGAATATTCTTGTATCGGCCAGGATCTTTCCCTGAATGTCGGCAAAGGTAGCCAGCATTCCCTGGCCCGGGCGTAGCTTGGTTACATCATTGGAGACCATGCCCTGGAGGAAGGGGACCCTGTCCTCTCCGGTAAATCGGAGAAGGCTACGATCGCAGTGATCAAAGAGACCCACCCGTGACCGAACGGCTTGGTATTCATCGAGGGGGGCGCCGAAATGAAGTGGAAGGCGCCAACCGTCCTCTTCACGGAACTCGGCTCCGTTGTCTTGAAGAACCTTCTCAAGGGGGGAGGCTTTAGCCGTGATTTTAGACATTGTCCTAGAAATGATAACCGCCACAGCAGATAAAGGCAATGAGGGTTCCCTGGAAGGACTAGCGCAGTCCTGGCCGGTGAGGAGGGTCCCTCAATATCGCGTCACTCTCAGTTTGTCAGCAGGGTAGACTTGTCATAGCGAACGCGGTAAACCCTATGATTATTAAGCAAGAATACTTACTTAACAAGGAGGCGTACCATGGCTAAGGAAGCGGAATTTTTTGAAGTCAAGTTTAAGGAAGGTTCCTTGGAACCCAAGGTCGGCGAATTGATCCGATTCGCAGTTAACCTGGCTATTGGAAATGAATCGGGAGTTAAGCGTCATCTCGGGGAGGCTCGCAAGCACGGCGCAACAAACGATGAGATCTGGGAAACCGTTGTGTACTCAATGCGCCCCGTTACGGCTCAGGTCCGCGGTCTCGCCCGAAAAGTACTTAGCGAATAGGTATGTATGGCGACCCTCTTCACCTTACTGCTCATGGGGGGTTCATGTAATGAGCAGAAGGGGCCAAGGGGGCGGCGAAGAGTATGTCCAAGGTCAAAGGCGAGCTGGATCTCCACAAACTGGAGGTGTTTTATTGGGTTGCGGAACTCAAGAGTTTTTCTCTTGCCGCCGGTCATCTTTCCCTACGACAGCCCACCATAAGTGCCCATATTCGTGAACTGGAGGAGAGCCTGGGGTCGAAACTCCTGAGCCGAGTAGGGGGGGAGGTGACACCCACAAACCTCGGTCATATTCTCCTTGAAAGGGCTAAGGTTTTACTTGAGTTGAAGCGGGAAACCCTGGCTGCTGTGGATGGATTCCAGGGAAAGGTCAGAGGTGAGCTGCGCGTGGGTGGCAGCAACATCCCCGGGGAATACATATTGCCGGCCAAACTAGGAGCCTTTCTCCGACAGTTCCCGGAAGTTAAACCCGTTCTGAGGATCGGCGATTCCGCCGAGATAGTGGAAGAGGTTATAGACGGCAAGGTAGAGGTGGGTTTTGTGGGCTTCAAGGGTGAAGACGGGAGATTGTCCTTCCACAGACTTTGGAAAGATGAAATGGTTTTAGTAGTTCCTAAAAAACATCCGTGGGGCCGCATTAAATCCATAGCAATAAAAGATCTTTCCAAGGGGAGTTTTATTTCACGGGAGGGAGGATCGGGGACTCTTCGTTCCTTTAAGAGTCAGCTGAAAAGGAAAGGATATGTGCCGGAAGAGTTGCTCAATGTTACCATGGAGCTAGGCAGTACCGCGGCCATTAAAGAGGCCCTCATGGCCGGGCTTGGAGTGTCCATTCTCTCCAAGACATCGATCCAAAGGGATGTTGAGGATGGTCACCTCAAAATTCTTCCCATCCGGGGATTCAAACTAGAACGGGACTTCTATCAGGTCTATCATCGGAGTCACCTTCTTACGCCGGTATCACTGGCCTTCGTTCACTTTTTAAAACAGCACTCATAAAAAATCGATCCGGAGCAGGGGCAATATACCGGTAGGCGCGCCACTCTTAAAGGCCAATAGGATTTACAATGGGGGTGTCCAATTCTATAGATATTATCTATTTGACATATAGGTTAGATCGTATTTAATTACGAGGATTCTAACACTTGGGGGGGCCTATGAAGCTTCGGTATAGTTGGATAGTCATAGCCTTTTTATTGGTGGCGGGACAGCTTCCGGCTCAAGAGAAATTGAAGGTACTCAGGGTTTCCGCAATTCCGGACGAAAACCCACAGGAGCTCCTACGTATCTATAAGCCTTTCGCCAAGTATCTATCGAAAGAGATCGGTATACCCGTCAAATTTATTCCTGTGGTGGACTACGCGGCAACAGTAGAAGGTCTCGCGGCCAACCGGCTGGATCTGGTATGGTACGGAGGATTTACGTCGGTTCAGGCGGCCCGTAGGGCCAAGGGCGCCCAACGAATCATCATGCGCAAAGAGGACGCAAAGTTTAAAAGCAAGTTCATCACCCGCAAGGGCTCCGGCATTCGTTCCCTGAAGGATCTCCAAGGAAAGACATTTACTTTTGGCAGCGTCAGTTCCACGTCAGGTCATTTGATGCCACGTTTCTTTTTGCAGCAGGCCGGGATCAATCCGGAAAAGGATTTTGCCAAGTTTGCTTTTAGTGGCGCCCACGACGCAACCGCCGCCTGGGTACAAGCAGGCAGAGTGGATGCTGGCGCCCTCAACTTCTTGGTCTGGGAGAAACTGGTCAGAAACAAGAAAGTCGACACCAGCAAGGTAGAAGTATTTTGGACCACTCCACCTTACGTAGACTACGTTTGGACTATCAGGGGTGGTATTGACCAGGATCAAGTCAAAAAGATCTCGAAGGCATTTCTAAAGCTCGATGATAACAAACCCGCCCATAAAAAATTGCTAAAGCTACACCGAACCAAGGAATACATTCCCGCAAAGGATTCCCAGTGGGAAGGAATCAAGAAGGCAGCCATCTCAGCGGGGATGCTGAAGGTTAACTAAAATCGGGCGGCGCCTTTGTATCAGTATCGCTTAGAAGGAATCGCTAAGGTATTTGCCCGGCATCAGGTTGCCGTTAGCGACATTAGTTTAGATGTACAGAGCGGTGAGAGGGTGGCTCTTATCGGACCCAGCGGGGCCGGCAAGACCACCCTCTTTCGTATGCTCAACTGTACCTTGAGACCCTCTTCCGGGAAGCTGTGGATCAATGGGGACGACACTGGTAGCCTGCACGGTCAGAGGCTCAGGGAGGTCCGCCGCAAAATCGGTACGATATATCAGCAGCACAATCTGGTGCCGCGATTGAAGGTGGTGCACAACGTTCTGTGCGGGCAGCTTGGGCGCTGGTCTCTGGCTCGATCCATCGTGTCTCTTGTGCGGCCGGTGGGTATCGAGGGAGCCTATGAAGCGCTCAAGAACGTTGGCATCGAGGACAAGATATTCAGCCGCACCGATGAGCTGTCCGGTGGTCAGCAGCAGAGGGTGGCCATCGCCCGGGTGCTGGTACAGGATCCAGAAGTCATCCTCGCCGATGAGCCGGTTTCCTCGGTGGATCCTTCTCTGGCATCAAGTATCGTCAAATTGCTGGTCGAAATCAGTCAGAATATGCAAAAGACCCTCATGGTCAATCTTCACAGTATTGACCTAGCTCTCTCAAACTTTCCTCGTATCATCGGCATCAAAAACGGAAACGCTCTATTTGATCTTACCCCGGATCAGGTGAGCGACGAGCTGCTGGAGGAACTCTATTCGGGTCATCTTCCCAAAAACGGGCATGATGGATCTCCAACCAAAGAGCATACCCTCCGTGTCTGTAGCTAAAGGTCAATACACTTTATTGCCATGATAGTCAGCTAATGGCCCTCGAGAATCATTGACCCTAAGCCATGACCGTACTAAGAAAGGCAATGCCAATTTCCTGATGGGCAACTTTTCTAAGGACGCAGACCTTTTTTCTAGGTAAGCCTCCGGATCCAACATGGTCCATCTGGATAAACGACATGCCTCCTATTTCCCCTACATTTTTGGAACATTCTTTCTTGTTGCCTTGGTGGATAGCTGGCGCCGGGCGGAAGTCAATTTTCAAATTTTTTTCGAGAAGGAGGGACGGCAGCATCTGTGGAGTTTTTTGACGGGGATGTTTCCGCCGGACCTCTCCTGGGATTTTCTCTCTTTTCTGTTCCGCCCAACATTGGAGACCATTCAGATTTCGGTTATGGGAACCTTGATCGCGGTGGTCATCGGTTTTCCTGTGGGTCTGCTAGCAACCAGCACCTTTGTTTTTCGCGGCGTCCTCAACGACGCCGAGATGAAGGGGACCAATCCACGTTACATCCTGAGGATCTTGGTTTACTCCCTTGCTCGCGCCCTGTTGAGTTTATTTCGATGCATACCCGAATTCGTTTGGGCCTTCATGTTTGTGCGTGCCGTGGGCCTGGGGCCTTTTCCGGGGGTTCTCGCCATTGGCGTGGCCTACGGAGGAATGCTCGGTAAAGTATATTCAGAGATTTTTGAGTCGGTGAATACCCGGCCCCTGGAGGCTCTCCAGTCCACCGGTGCGACCAAGCTGCAGATCTTTTTCTACGGCTGGTTCCCTCAGGTGCTGCCTAATTTTGTTTCCTATACCCTCTATCGCTGGGAGTGCGCGGTACGGGTGTCGGCAATATTGGGGTTGGTGGGTGCAGGGGGGTTGGGCCAGCAAGTCTTGATCTCTATGCGCATGTTCGATTTTCATCAAGTGCTGACTCTGTTGGGCATACTTTTCATATTGGTGGCCACTGCTGACTATATCAGTGCCAAGATACGGCGTCTTTTATGAGCAACCAGTCCTTGAGAATGGATAGCGCCGGCGAGCCGTGGGAAAAATATCGGGTATCCCGAGGTCCGTCTTTGCGGATTTACGTCCTGCTAGGGCTGGTGGCGGCGCTCTTCATATGGAGTTATCAGGGCTCGGAAATCCACCTTGGGCAGTTGTTCAGCCGCGATGGTGCCGGACAGATTTACATCTACATCAAGGGTTTGTTTCCTCCGGACCTTTCCCAAAAGGTCCTGGTGGACGCAGCGATGGGGGCCATGGAGACCTTTGCCATATCCTTTGTGGGCATTCTTATGTCTGCTGTTATTGCTCTGTTGCTGGTCTTTTTCGCCTCGCGCAATCTGGTTTATTCGGGCCTCCTCTATGAGATGGAAGGGGACGGGCGCTGGAAGCGGTTCGCGCGTATTGTTCCCTACCTCTGCGCAAAGGGAGTCTTAAATTTTTTACGCACGGTGCCCGAGATGGTTTGGGCAATGATTTTTGTTTTTCTCGTTGGCCTGGGTCCTTTTCCCGGGGTTCTCGCTCTGGGTGTGCACACCGGCGGAGTCCTCGGGAAACTCTTTGCCGAGGTATTGGAAGACGTGGACCCCCAACCCATCGAATCCCTTCAGTCCATGGGTGCCAGCAGAATGCAGATCCTCATCTACGGTGTACTCCCGCAGGTAGTGCCCCAGTTCATTTCATACACGCTCTATCGCTGGGAGGTGAATATCCGCGTGGCCGCCGTACTGGGACTTGTGGGTGCCGGCGGATTGGGTCAGAGGATCCACATCGCCATCAGCCTTTTTCATACCCATCATTTGTTGACCCTTCTGATCGCCCTTTATATCCTCGTGACGGCCGTGGACTATCTGAGCGCCTATTTGAGACAGAGGTTCGTATAGTCATTCCGTAATCAGTTTGATATAAATGGATTCAGTCGCTTCGGTTTAGCAGAGAAGTCGCTTTATGGTCGCGTACGATTATTCGGATTTTGAACATACCGGACCGGGAACCCTCGCGGGACGATACATGCGCCTGTTCTGGCAACCCGTTTACCGGGCCGAAGATTTGGCTCCTGGAAACGCGGTTCCCATACGCATCATGAGTGAGGACTTCACCCTGTACCGAGGTGAGGGAGGTACTTGTCACCTGGTGGCTTTTCGCTGCGCCCATCGAGGAACCCAACTCTCTACCGGGTGGGTGGAAGGGGACTGTATACGATGCCGCTACCACGGTTGGAAATACGATGGATCTGGCCAATGCGTGGAACAGCCGGGTGAGGAGGCCACTTACGCCGAGAAGGTCAAAATTCGGACATACCCAACACAGGAATATCTGGGACTCGTTTTTGCCTACCTGGGCGAGGGTGACGCGCTGCCTTTCAGACGCTATCCTCAGTTCGACCAGCCGGGAGTTCTCATTGCCCTTCCACCGGAAAGCTGGCCGTGCAATTACTACAATCGTCTGGACAATGATCCCGACATGGGCCATGTCTTTTACACCCACGATGAATCCCTTAAACGGGCCCAGAGAACGGACCGGCAAAATCTCCGCACGGTAACGGGGGAGGAGACCTCCTATGGTGTCAAGGTGACCGCCACGGTTCCGGGTAAACCGCAGGAATACATCCTCTCATTCATGCCCAACAACTTCGAGGTTACCGTTCGGGCGGGTATGGCCAGCGTCAGCAGTAGAGAAGCAAATCGAGCTTGGGAAGACCGCATGTCATGGGCCGTGCCCGTTGACGACCATCGCAGCAACCGTTTCGAAATCAATCTGGCTCATCTCACTGGAGAGGATGCGAGAGCCTATGAAATGAGCCGCCGTCAGGCCCTGGCACAGTCGGGGCATTTGGCCGTGGAGCTGGGAGAATCAGTACTGGCCGGCAAGGTGGCCATTCATGAGCTGGACCCCAAGCTGAGTACCTATGAGTTGTTTCGTGTAGAGGATTACGTCACGCAGGTTGGCCAGGGGAGGCCTTGGGACCGGTCACGGGAACACCTGGGCGCAGTGGACCGGGCGGTGTTTCTGCGGCGCAAACTTTGGCAGCGGGAGTTAAAGGCTCTGGCGGAAGGACGGACACTCAAAGAGTGGGTCATGCCCGAAACGAGGGATGGGTAACGTTCGTTAAGCCAAGGTGAGGTAACTGCGGGATCTCCAGGGCTCAGGGCATCAAGTTCCCACCATTCACAAACAACACCTGGCCGGTCATGTGACGACCAAAATCACTGGCTAGAAAGACCACCACATTTCCTATGTCCTCCGGTTCTGCAATGTGTCCCAGCGGAATAGTAGCCGCCCGGTTATCCAGCTCACCAGTCATCGTGTTTTGTTCCAGTGTGCGCTCGGTTCGCGTTGCTCCAGGGGCCACTGCGTTCACCCGGATGCCGTAGGGGCCCAGTTCTGCGGCAACGGTCCGGGTAAACCCGATGATGCCTGCCTTGGCCGCGGAGTATGGTGCTCTACCTGGAGCGGGAGAGGCCCCCTGGCCTGAAGATAGGCTTACAATACAGCCACGTCGTTTCTCCATCATATGGGGGATAACGGCTCGAGAGCATAAAAAGGCCGCCTTAAGATTCAGGTTAACCTGGGCATCCCAGTCCTCTTCGGTCAATTCCCAGAAGGGTGTGAGCTTTGAACCACCGGCGACGTTCACCAGTACATCCACCTGGCCAAAATCCCGCAATACTCCTTGAACCCCTCGCTCCACCTCCACCCCCCGAGTGACGTTGCATGGGTAGAACGATGCATTTGTCCCTGCTGCCCGGAATTCATCTGCCAGTTTTCGGCCTTCCGGCTCTCTTACATCGAAAAATGCAATCTGAGCGCCACGTTTGGCAAACAACTGTGCAGTGGCCCGTCCTATCCCCATGGACCCACCGGAAATGAGCACAACCTTTTTATCGAAGTCGTTCAAAGTTAAAGCCATGGGTTTTTCTTTCCTCTTAGGATAGTTCGTCGAATCGTGGGCATTCTATACCCCAGAGGTCGGGGCCTCAAGTTCTGTTTCATAGTGGCTCTTATGGTACTAGAGGATTACGTGAAATGAGTTAGCGGAAGGTTAACCGTCGGTGGAACGTTTTCTCTTCAACATATTTGGAAAGCCCCAAAAAAACTTTTACCGGTTGAAACGATTGGTAGCCTCTTTGGCTGAGTCAGCAGGTTCGGTAAAGAAGGTAACCTCATTATCATTGAACATGAAGCGATCCTCTTCAATTGCTGGATCCACGAGGAGAGGAAACAATTCTCGGCTATTCCAGAAATTGGACCATTTGACCGGGATCTTAGTATTCATGATTCGATACTTTGTTAGCGTTTCACGATTCCAGCGTTTCAGTGCAATCCAGATGGGACCAAACATTTCCCGTCCTTTCCTCACCTGAGTGAGGCCCTCATCAAACCCAACGGTAGAATTTCCACATCGAAACGACTTATTTTTATTAGGTGTGAAGCCTTGTGTCAACGGTGAACATACACTTTGTTCCAAGTCTCAAATTTCCCTTTTAAGATCCTTGCGGACGGTACAAATTTGAATGGCGACGGTACCTTAGTGCGCTCCAAAAAAATCGGCCCCCGATGGGGCTTGGCAAGCATGTGCCACAAACCATCAGGGGAGTCTCAAAGTGTGGCACCGTTGCGTGTTTTGTCACTCCGTCGGATTTCCGCGTCTAGAAAACTCTGCGTTTTTAGGTATTTATGTCGTTAAAAAGGCGGGCCAGATTGGCACAATATTGGCTTATGTTATTGTCGAGGAGTTTGAACTATGTCCGTTTTAGATTTCACTGACTGGCTGTCGGGCTGTAAATGGCTCAAGGGATTCCGTTCGAGTAAATCTAGCGGGCGTACTGAGTCTGAGCCGTTTTACCTTCGGTCCCTAGAAATATCTGAAAAGCGGTTTGGACCCCACCATCCACAGGTGGCCCTTTCCCTCGATCATCTCGCTGATCTCTACCGGACCCAGGGTAGGTACGATGAGGCGGTGCCACTCTACCGGAGAGCCTTGAATATTTCAGAAAAGGCTTTGGGGTCAGAACACCCTCAGGTAGGGTTGATCTTGGAAGGGTATGCTCACCTGTTGTTTAACAAAAAGTCCTTCCGCGAGGCCAAGGAAATGGGCAAGCGTGCCATAAGTATCCGCATGAAGCACGCCAAAGAAGAGCTGGTCAAGTAATCTTCGGAAAATATCTCCCGCAACGCTTATATTCAGGGATTTCCAGACACAGTTTGAAGGGCACGGGCAGTATAGACCTGGGCCAGGTGAGAACGATATTTCGCTGAAGCATTAACGTCGTCCGCCACGTCCACTCCATCGATCACTCGTGCTGAAGCTTCCTCAATAAATCTGGCATCTAATTTTTTTCCCGTTATCATTTTTTCTACATTTTCTGCCCGAAAGGCTGTGTCCGTAACTCCTGTTATGCCAATACGGATGTCGTCGCAAACCCCGCTTGGGTTTACCTTTAGGCACACTGCGACTCCCACAATGGCAAATCCCTCCGCCCGCTTGGCCGCTTTTAGATAGGCGGTCTTAGTTTGCTCCAAAACAGGGACTCGGATTTCTGTAATAATTTCGTCAGGTGCTAGTGCAGTGGTAAGAATGGAGATAAAAAAATCCTGGGCCTCGACCCATCGCTCACTGCCGGGGCCAGCCAAATTGATTTCCGCATCCAGGGCGAGGATGGCAGCCGGCAGATCGGCCGCTGGATCAGCATGAGCCAGGGCGCCACCCACAGTCCCCTGGTTCCGTACCTGGACATCGGCAACCAGATTTGCGGTTTGAGGCAATAGCGGGCAACTAGACTTGAGTAGTTCGGATCCTTCAAGCTGGCTATAGGTTGTGGCGGCGCCGATCAGAATATTGCTGCCCTCAAGCCGAATCCGGTCCAGGTCAGGGACCCCTCCGATATCGATGATTACTTTGGGCTTGGAGAGACGGAGCTTCATCAAGGGAACAAGGCTCTGACCTCCAGCCAGCAGCTTCGCCTCGTGACCATGACTGGAAAGAAGCGATAGGGCCTCTCTCAGCGAGTTTGGAGCGTAGTATTCAAAGGCACCGGGAATCATGTTGACGGTCCCTTCGCGTCTTGAATGAGGCGCCAGACCGACTCCGGAGACAGGGGCAGCTCCCTTACCTTTACCCCCAGAGGTTTCAAGGCATCCTCCACCGCACTGGCGATGGCGGCTGGGGATGGTATGGCTGTCCCCTCGCCTGCCGCCTTTTGCCCCAAGGCGCTGAAAGGGGAGGGAACCGGGTAGTGTTCCAACTCGATCTTCGGCGTCTCCAACGAGGAGGACTTGCCGTAGTCCGTGAGGGTTACTGTCAGGAGTTGACCGTCCGAGTTATAGATAAAACCTTCACCCAATGCGACGGATATCCCATGGGCGGCCGAGCCAAAGGCCTGTCCATCCACGACACTGGGATTAAGTATGGTTCCGTTGTCGCTGACAATTACGTAGCGTTGGACTTTTACTTCCCCAGTGGCTTCATTGACCTCAACTACCGCCGCGTGGGCTGCCGCCGAGAAAGAAAATTGAGCACGCACTTTGCGGTTTATGTCCGGGGTCAAATAAGGTTGAGCATGGGGGTAGGTGTAGTAAAAGGTTGTGTGCAAACCTCCTTCGAAGCCTGGAGGCATCACCGATTGGTTGCTATAAGCTAGCCTTCCCAGGTCGGCAAAGTTTATTTTTTCCCCTGGTGAACTACTTACAAATACAACTCCATCCTCTACGGTGAGCTTTTCGGGAGACGTGGCAAGAATGTTGGCAGCAAAGATTAAAATCTTTTCCCGAAGTTTTTGTGCGGCGCCCTGGATGGCCCCGACGTCGTAGAGATGGAAGTTGTTGCCACTGTTTGCTGATGACACGCCCCACGGGGCAAGGTCACTATCGAAAGGTGTTGTAACACTTATACGGTCGGGGGAAATTCCCAGGACGTCTGCGGTGATCTGGGCACTGGTGGTTTCGTGAGACTGACCGCAGTTGGGTGAACCTAAATATAGGGCAATGGTACCGTTCTTTTCCATTTTAATCGTCGCGCCGTTCACTCCGCCGGCTCCCGGTACTTGCTTCATTTCCGGGAAGACGGCCATGTCGCGGGCTGCGTTTCTGCCGCCCGGCTCCACACCGATGACTACACCAATTCCCAAATAGGTTCCTTTTTTTCTTTTCGCTTCCTGTTCTTTTTTGAGGTTGTCGTAATCGATCTTCTCCAGCAGTCGCTTTAGGAGTCCCGGGTAGTCACCGCTATCATAGATATTTCCGTTGGGGGTTTCGTAGGGCATCTCAGATGCTTGAACCAAATTGATGGAGCGGACTTCGATGGGGCTCAAATTCAATTCCTGGGCGATCTTGTCCATGATCCGCTCCCAGACAAAACACATGGCAGGCTTGCCAATGCCTCTATTGGGAATCACCGGACATTTGTTTGTGATGAGTGAATGACCTTCCATGGACATGGCCTTCACTTTATAGGTGTTTGTGAGGTTGTTCAGTTTATTGGTGAAGTGGATCGTGAGGGTCCCCACGGATCCTCCAACGTCATCGTACTCTTTGAACCTGAGCCCCAGTACTGTCCCATCCTTTTTGACTGCGGCTTCAACCTCAAACTCCTGCTGGCAGGCATGGCCCGCCGCCATCATGTGCTCGCTTCGATCCTCGATCCACTTGACTGGGCGATTGCTCTTGATGGCAAGGAAACTTATAAGAACGGCGTAGTTTTTGATCAGGTGAATTTTCTGGCCAAATCCGCCTCCGATGTCCGGGATTATCACCCGGATGTCGTCCAGGCCAAGGGCATCCCTAAGGGCGTCGTAAATGTTATCTGGCACCTGGGTATTGATCCAAACCGTTAGTTTTTTACTTGCTGCGTCATAGGATGCAACACAGGCTAGGGGTTCGAGTGGGGTAGAACTGTAGCGATGAATCTTGAGCTTCTCTTCGATGACCCTGTCGGCCTGGTTAAAAGCACCCTCGATGTCACCGTAGGTAAGGGTGCCGGTCCAGGCTCTATTGGAACCCAGTTCTTCGAATATGGGCGGAGAGTCAGACCGAAGCGCGTCCGCCGTCTCGATAACGGGAGTCAGTGGTTCGTATTCGGCTTCCATCAGCTCGAGTGCGTCTTCGGCCTCGGCACGAGTACGCGCGGCAACGGCCGCAACCGGCTCGCCAAGGTAGCGGACCTTTTCAATGGCACCTGCGTATTCCTGAATGGGCCTAGCCAAACCGGCGGAGTAACGACCCGGCCGAAAGGGTTTTGTCTTTTCCTTCAGGTCTTGAGGCGTGAAAGTGGTGACGACTCCAGGGACGGCGAGAGCGGCCGCATCGTTGACCTTTAAAATGCGCGCGTGGGCATGGGGACTTCTCAGGATCATTGCATGGAGCATTCCAGGCAATCTCACATCGTCCGTGAAAAAGCCTCTTCCCGAGACATGTCGTGGACCCTCTTTGCTTCTCGTGGATTGGCCGACGTATTTAGTCATTCTTAAGGCTCCTGGCAGCTTCTTTAACCGCCTCCACGATTTGCATGTAGCCGGTACACATACAGAGGTTTCCCGAGAGTCCTTTCCGGATCTCCTCATCGGTGGGATCCGGGTTGTGGGTGA
Source organism: uncultured Binatia bacterium (SeqCode) (assembly GCA_965215595.1). Taxonomy (GTDB): domain Bacteria; phylum Desulfobacterota; class Binatia; order UBA9968; family CAXXLF01; genus CBDCDW01. The sequence goes on from CBDCDW010000003.1 coordinate 187,816, forward strand.
GCAAGTGGTGGGTCGCCAGAATCATTCCCGGCGTGCAATAGCCGCATTGGAGACCGTATTTCTGAACGAAGGCTTCCTGAATGGGGTGGAGATCACCGTTTTTTGCGATTCCTTCCACTGTCAAAACTTCTTTTCCGTCCAGCTGCACCGCAAAGAGAAGACATGACTTGACTAGCTTACCATTTACCAGGACTGAACAGGCGCCGCACTCCCCAATGACACAGCCCATGTGGGTTCCCGTCAAGCCAATCGTCTCCCGCAGAAAGTAAGACAGAAGCAGACGAGGCTCCACCTCTTCCTGATAGATTCGTCCGTTAATTTTAACCTGTATCTCGCGCTTCATCGGTCACTATAAACCCGCTCCTATGTATCAAAGTAACGAGAGCCCTTCAACTCATGTTCTTCCCAACCTGAATTATCCGTCAGGACTCCCACCGGCATATTTGTGCGCTCCTTACGGCACCATGTAAAAGAGAGTTCACAATGAAATGTCTCTTATGACTCATGGGGAGATGATCTTTGTCATCTCTCTAACTCTGATACTTAGGGCTTCGGCGACTTCCTTCGCTTCACGGGACTCTCGCAGCGACCCACCGGGCCTGCGCTCGTACGAACCTTCCCGATCTCAGATTCACCGTGGGCGGACTCCGGCTTTCATGCGGCGCGGACCACGGTGGGTTGCCCGTTGCTTCGTCCATGTTTCGCTCAGAAAGCCCCCTCAGCCCACGTCCAATGCAAAGGAAGTTGTTGTTCCTGAGCGAAGGTGAATGCAAAGGAAGTTGTTGTTCCTGAGCGAAAGGTTGGCTTCGAGGCGTTGGAAGCCTCTGCGAAGGTGAGGATAAGCAGCATCGACTGTTTGAGCGCAGCGAGTTTCGAGGCTGCCCGAAGCGAGCAGCTAAGGCTTCCCGCCGAGGAGCCACTGAAGCGAAGGGACGGCAACTTCTGTGGAACCACACTATTTGCAGCAGAGGCGTGTTTACTTGACAACAGCCCCTTGCCGGACGTAATGTACGCCCGCTTGGCCGAGGACTACCGATTACTCCTCTAGTGCCCTGCGAAAAAAGTTTTATTCAACCGGGAGGTAGACCATGGAACAATTACCACGAGGTGCGAATTTTCGGCGTGCGAAGATGCTTTGGGAGATCGGGTTGCACATAGCAGGCGATCCAAAGGAACCGTATTTCGGGAATCGCGACATTTGTATCACTGTGGGTAGTGGATCCGGCGAAAACTATCGCCCTTGGCTTCGCCTGTCCTCGGGTTCCCAATATTGTGAAAGCCCACATAGACTGATACGTGGCGTGTTTACTTGCGAGGTGATCTGGAAATGGCCGAGGACAGTGGTCAACCCATCGAGCATGTTGCACGGTCCACCCCCCCTCTAGCCTATCGTGGCACTGGTCCAATATTGGCCCACTCCGTTGCGAGGTGATCTGGAAATGGCAGTGGTCAACCCATCGAGCATGTTGACCCAAGCCTATCGTGGCACTGGTCTGTTCTCAAAGCCGCTCCCTGTGAGAGTTGTGGCAAATTACCCATCTTGGGACCGTTTTGCATGTCTTATCCATCCTCGCACTGGATTGACATCTTTGAGTCAAATCAAGGAAAAGCGTTATCCGCTTCGGTTGTCTATCCGTGAGGACGTCACTCACTCGACGCGCGTACTCATAGATCAGCTATTACCTATGTATGGCTTTACCGTGGCCGAGCTTCAGTCTTGGGGTGGCAAATTGATTCTGGCCGGCGGTCCGGGTGATGAGCGGCGGTTAGCTCCACTCAAGGCCGGAGAAGTCGACGCAGTCTTTGACGAGGGACTTGGGACGTGGTTTCCCAAAGCACTGGAAGCAGGATTGGAGCCTATCACACTTGAAGAACCAGTGTTTCAGAAGATGGTGGCTCTTGGATGGCGGCGGGCCGTAATCCCAGCGGGCAAGTATCCCGGTCTCAAGATGGATCATACCTGTCTTGACTTCAACAGATGCCTGGTCTTGGTGGCGGCGGGCCGTAATCCCAGCGGGCAAGTATCCCGGTCTCAAGATGGATCATACCTGTCTTGACTTCGGTGGCTGGCCCCTTTACACGCGGGAATCTTTGCCGGACGAAATGGCCTACAAGGTTTGCGGTGCCCTCCAGGCCCGCGAGGCGGAGATCCCATGGGAGAAGGGCGCCTACACGGGGATCGGCCAACTGGGACAGGATACCGAGGCGACACCTTTGGATGTTCCGCTGCACCCCGGTGCGGCCCAATGGTATCGCGAGCACGGTTTCAAGGTGTAACTCTCAGGTGTCTTACTGCTTAATGGTGATCCGATCGAACTGAGTGATCTTGAATTTCTCGGCGGCACCTGCGGGTAGAATGGTAAACTGATGCAGGGTGTATTCCTGCTCGTAGTCCCCGCGGGCGATGAGACCATCCACGGGAATTATAACGTCAAATCCAAAAGGTCTGACGGCAGCCGTTGCCGTGTAGAGTACCGCCTGATTGCTGGATGCGCCGGTAACGATCAAACGTTTTAGCCCTCGAGCCGTCAGTAGGTGGTGCAGTTCTCCACCGTAAAACTTGTCGAAAGCGGCCGGGAAAATCACCGGCTCATTCTCTTTCTGTTGAAATGCCGTGGGCATCTTTTCCAGTGGAGTTCCCTGGTAGTGATCCGCCACCGTATAAACGATAAAGAGCCCCGCCTCTCTTGCCCTGGGTAGGAACTTTGCCACCGGCGCCACGAGTTTGTGGCAGGGCTCCTTGGGGTCTTCGCACCGGGCGTTTAGGTCAAGAACCAGCACACCTGTAGTCTTCGCATCCACAGTCACGTCAATTGGATTCGGTTTGTTGGGCATCGTTTCTCCTTAAAGATTTATTAACCGCCGATTTTCGCCGACGAAATACAGCAAAGCGCATAGCGCCTTTTCTAAGCCATCAGCTCTCAGCCGTCAGCCTTCAGCTCCGGACTCTTGACTGCTTACGGTTCGCTGTCTTTCTGAAATCCATAGAGACTCAACACTCTTTTCGCTTTGCGCTTAGCGCTTTGTTGCTTATGAGCCGTGCACGCTTTCCGAAAACAGATTCTCCACAGCTATCCGGTCACGGATAAGTCCATCCTTGAGTAGTTGGTCCACGGTCATGGTAAGCATCTCCCGGTTTTTTGCCAATCCCGATACATACGGATCTTGTCCGAAGACCGAATCGGCCAGTTCGAGTCCGGCGTCTGCCCTCAAAATAAGCCGGTTGGCGGGATCTCGCCGGTAGGCCTCCTGTTTTGAGCGCTCAAAGGCGTCATACAGAGCCTCGGGTAACCATGGATTCTCCACCACCGCCCGTTGCTGGATTCCTACAGTGTGGTTTACAGGGGTGAATCCCACCGTCTTGTAAAACTCTTCCATAAAATCGCGTCCGCCATCGGGGAACAGCGCACGGACGTTTGGGGATTTGGTATCAATTGGGATACTCCTACCGTTGGCGGCATCGATGGCGCCCGACTGTAGCAGCTCGTTGGCCTCCTCTAGCCGGTTTAGGAAGGTGATGGAAACGCCTGGAGGGGGCTCATCCTTCAATCCGAGCAGCACGGAGTGGCTGTCCTTCCCTACGCGTGCGTTGTACCAGGCAATGTCCTGGCTTTGGATGCCGTACAATCGGTCAACCATGGCTCGGAACCAGACAAAAGCGGTCTGAGTGTAGTCTCCCACTGCCAGACGTTTACCTTTCATGTCGCTCGCACTCGTGATGCCCGACTTGACGTTGACCCACGTGTTAAGCTGCAGCAATGCCCGGCTGAGAAAAATGGGGATGGCTGTCCACTCCCAACGGGTGGTGGCCCTGGAGCGGACGTTCACATAATCGGAAATGGAAAATTCAAACACATCGAAGCAATTCTCCCGCAGCTGCTTTGCGAACAGGTCACCGGGACTTTGAATAATTTCCCAGTCGATTTCGGCACCCTCCACTTTTACCGCACCCTCGACTAACGGAGCCGACCTGGGATTCGGAGAGAACGCGCCTTTCAGTTTAAGCATTAAAAGCCTCCTTGAATAAAGCGAAACGAATACTGCGAGAAGTTATCGAGGTTTCATAAATCATCTTCCCGTGCTGCTGTCAACCAAACTTTAGCTATCTGTTACAAGGACTCGGCCAAAATGTTTTTTTGACTATGTGCGAATTGAGGAAGTCAGGTGGGCACATTCTCCATTCCTGGTACTTGGGGCTTCGGAGACTTCCTTCGCTCCACGGGACTCCCGCAACGACCCACCGGGCCCGCGCTCGCACGAACCTTCCGGATCTCAGATTCACCGTGGGCGGAAGATTGGTTCTGAGGCGTTGGAAGTCTCTGCGAAACTGAGGAAAAGCAGCGTCGACTGTTTGAGCGGAGCGAGTTTCGGCGCTGCCTGAAGTAAGCAGCTAAGACTTCCCGTAGAGGAACCACTGGAGCGAAGGGACGACAGCGCCTGTCAATACACGCTCAAAATTTTGCAAGGACTGACGCAATCACGGAGCCGCACTTTTTCCAGTAGAGCTTCCTAGGATTTTTATAGGGGCTGTGAAAATAGAGTCAGGTTTCGCCACGGATCAGATCCAGAAGTTCCCTGGGATTTTTGGGGCAGGCATCGTCTCGCCATGCCACATGGCCGTCCGGACGAACCAGAACAAGCTTGCGCTGGTATAGATCTGCGATTTTAGGATCGTTGATATCAACCACCTTGAACGGAACCCGGCTGAGGTTGGCTGCGTCCACGAGTCCGTCGGCTGGGACGGGATTTTCGCCCAAGCGCAAGAGCACATACCCATTGCCGAAGAGATCCAGGATGGACTGGCCGTTGCCAATCCACGCATGGGGGGCGCGAGTCCCTGGGCGAGCCGAGGGAATAAAAGCGCCGGATGAATGGCCATGCGCCCTGGTCCCGTCAGACCAGATAATCGGCGAGTGTTCGTAACAATAGCCGAGTTTGACGTTTTCGTTGACAGATTCCATTTTACCTTCGGATTCGTGGTATTCCCGCACGAATTGTTGACGGGCTAGTTCACCTTCGGGAGTGTCATCGGAGATTGCTGCTCCTCCAGAGTATCCCGTTAGTTGCTTATACAGCTCGGTTGAACTTGAAACTTGACTTACAGCGATGGGCCTTCGTTCGGTTTCATAGGATCGCAGCAGGTCCTTGCCGCCCCATCCGTCCAGGACCGCGGCCAGCTTCCAACCAATATCCACTGCATCTCCTATGCCAGTGTTCATACCGATACCGCCCGTGGGAGAGCATTGATGGGCCGAATCGCCAGCGATGAACGCGCGCTCTTGACCATAGCCATCGGCGATCAGATCCCGTCGCTTCCACGGTAGGACCGAAATAACCTCGTAGGGAAAGTCCGTTCCCACGGCCCTCCGCAAGCATCCGGCCACATTGAACTTCCCCAAGTCCGTATCCGGGTCGAGATCGAGTACCGTCAATCGCCAGAGTTCGCGCCCATCGATAGCGATCAAATCGCCCCAGTGTCCGGCGGAGTCCACTGGCCTATAAAAACGTGCCCACCCTTTATCGTGCAGCGATGGAAGCTCCCTGGATCTGAAAAATATACTTACGCTAAAGCTCAGTACCCCCGATCCGGAAAACGGGATACCAAGTCCCTCGCGCACGGGGCTTTCAAACCCGTCACATCCCACAAGGTAATCAGCATGGATGGTTTCAACTTTCCCGGACGTCACGTCGGTTAACTCTAGATGGACACCTTGCGCGTTGGTGGTGAACGAGTCGAAGCGAGTCCGATGACGCAGTGTCACTGTGGACAAGGAGGCGGCACGCCGAAGCAGAATCGGATCGAAAAAGATCTGCGGACATTGACGGGGTCCTTCGGAGGTATATGAGAGCGCGCGCTGTTTGGAGTAGGGAAGGACCTTACGACGAAACAGTTCATGACCCACCATACTGGTGAGGTAAACGAAGTCCCCCGCTTGGTGCTCCGGCCATCCGGCATTTTTGACCTGATCCACGACTTCCCAGCGGCGGCAGAACTCCATGGTGCGGGTGGTCAGCTGGCTCATCTTAGGAACAAGGACGTCGCCGTCTCCCTGTTCCACGAGCATACATTTGATACCACGCACTCCAAGTTCCACTGCCAGGGCTAGGCTCACTGGACCACCGCCAACAATGAGAACCGGAAGGGATTCCTTTGTGGGAGAGATGGTTATTCCTTCCAGATGGTTGAGATGATGGAGCGTAGGTATCCAATAACGTGAAATTTGTCAATCTGGTGGGAGGGTTCGCTGAGTGCTCGGGGGCCCGCCCCTCAGCAGGAGCCGATGGGCTGCTTCAGCCGAAGGCTGATCAGTCTCAGGCTGAGCCTCGAGTCCGCTTCAATGGAATCCGACATGACAATATGACTCGAAACTCCAGTATCGGACGTCTCCCTTTTTTCGGTGCGAGCCTCCTTCGCACCTTACGTCATCAGGGTTAATCTGGTGATGATATCAGTCGTTTATGTGTAAATTTTGGTGGGGGGAGCTCGAGCAACCCGTGTACAGGTTGGCGGCGTCCAGAGTCCGTCGGGAGGACGGGATACCCCGAGGCCTCCCACAGCTTTGCCAAGAGCACATACCCATTGCCGAAGATGATCCAGGAGAGCGAGGTGCACCCCGTTTGCGTACAGTTGCCACGGGCATGGGCCGGTTTAAAAGCGCAGATGGCATATTTGCGGTTGTAGCCGCAGGGAACCTTGCAGAATTCGCTCGCAGAATGGCCTTCTGCGCCCGTGGTCCCGTGACCAGATAATCGATCATAGATGATCGTAACAATAGCCTGAGTTTGATCGTCGTTTCATGTTGACACCCTTCCATTGTTGCCCTTCTTGAGCTCGTAATGTAGGAATGACAAATGGCGCTACGTATCGCCCTTCGGGTTAGATTGTACATCGGAGCATTACTGCTCCTCCAGGGAGTGGAGAGGAAAATGGCTTATCACATTGGCCGAGAATTGAAGATCTCGAGGTGGTTAAGGGATAGGCCTGTATTTTTTGATTGGGAAAAGACAGAAGGGGGCTAACTCCAGAGTTGCACGACAAATACAAACATGAGGAAGGCACCCCTATGCTGCTCGAGCAAGCAACACCAAGCAATGTATCGCGAGCGATTGAGATCTGCCTTTGAGTGGGAGGGCGACTTTAAACCGATGGCCCGCCCGCTCTAAAACACCTGGTGGAGAAGCGGCCGAAGAGATGGCCCAGCATAGGACTATCACGCTACGAGCATGGGGCGGACCGAGTGGACTACCGCAATGGCCACTATACCAGGCATCTGTTGACCGAGATGGGCTTAGAGCTTTTAGTGCCAAGGAGCCGTAAGGGAGGGTTTCCCACCAAGCTCCTTGAGCGTTACGCCCGAAGGTGCCGTTCGGTGGATCGGGTGTTGTTAGCCTGCTTTTGTTTGGGACTATCCACCCGAAAGGCCGCTTCGGTGCTGGTTCCTATTGTAGGGGAGTCTCCATTGCCCGGGATCTAAGTTTTACCATAGCCGTCCCCTTAGGGAGTACCGCTATCTGTTCTTCAAGGTACAGAAAAAGATATTACTTTGTGCCTTCGGGATCACGGTCGATGGGACAGGAGATGATCGATTTCTATGCGGCCCCAACTGAATGAAGCCTGCTGGGAAGCGTTGAAGGGACCTGTATCAAAGGGGGCTAGAGGGGGGGTGTTGTGAGTGATTGTGACCGATGGGGGAACGCTCATCCCAGATTGTCTATCCTAAGATCCTCGGCTGCCCATAAGACAAGCGTGTTGGACAAGGTAAAAAGGGCCGATCAACCAGCGGTCAAAAAAGCTCTAAATCGTATCAGTCATGCCCCTAATTATAGAAAAGCTACGGAAGCTTACTGGCGGTTTGGTTCACGCTCATCCAGGGCTGTGGCCTGTTTGGAAAAGGATCTCGATCAATTGCTTTACTTCTTTCTTCAAGCGGCCTGAGCTTTGGAGCCGTTGAGACCACCAACCTCATAGAAAGATCGTTCCGGGAAGTCAGGCGCAGGTCGCCCTGATGGCAAATAGAGCATACAAAGAATCGGCTTGACCAAAATTGGAAGAATGCCCCTAAGAAATTTACACACAAGTCTTGACGCTTCGGTTAATCTTCGTTCGTTGACATCCCAGGGGTGCTATGAATAGACTCGGGCTGACCAAAAGAATAGTGATTCGCAGCTCTAGGAGAATTATGATCAAAAATGCGCGTGCCACTGATAGCATAGAACGTCTCGACAGCGACATGGCCGCGAAAAACATCGAGGGATATTGGCTTCTCGGACCTGAGAACTATTCTCCGTATCCCGCTACTAGCGTGCTGCCCTATATCTGGAAATGGTCAGATGTGCACGCCATGCTCATGCGGGCAGGAGATGTGGTAAGCCTGGAAGATTGCGAGCGCCGGACACTTCGCCTGCTGAACCCCGGGATGAAAGGCCGCCGTTTTACCAGCCACACATTGCAATTGTCCATTCAGTACGTAAAGCCGGGTGAACATGCCCGGGCACACCGCCATACCATGGCCGCGCTACGCTTTGTAGTCATGGGACGCGGCGCATTTACCACGGTCAACGGTCAGAAGTGCGAGATGGATGAAGGTGATCTTATCCTGACACCGCAGCTCACCTGGCATGATCACAGCGGCGGTAACGACCAACCCATTATCTGGCTCGACGGGCTTGACTTCCCACTTGTCCAGTCGCTGCACCAGCTGGTCTTTGAGTCATATGATAAGCCAATTCAGCCCGTTGAATACAGCAGTGAACAGGTGGCTCCCCTGTACGGTTACGCGAGGCCCACGTCGTCTGTGACGCCAGAGTTCTTCCACTACAAATGGCACGAAACCAACAAAACCCTACGAACCCTATTAGAGTCGGGTGATGGTCAAGACCCGTTTGACGGGACCCTTTTGGAATTTCTTAATCCCTCAACGGGCGGCCCCACCATGCCCACTGTCCAGTGCGCCCTCCAGCATCTACGACCCGGGCAGAAGACAGAGGTCCACCGGCACACGAGCACGGTCATTTACCACGCCTTTCGAGGAGCCGGATCCACGGTGATAGGAGAAAAGCGCTTTGATTGGGAACAAGGAGACACTTTCGTCGTGCCTGTGTGGTATGCCCATGGCCACACCAATCGTTCATCTTCAGAGGAGGCCATGCTGTTTTCCATGAGCGATTCCCCGGCCCTAAAATCATTGAACCTCTATCGTGAGGAAAGAGTCGATCCATAAGCAAACGAGATGAGGATTTGCATAGGAAGGAACTGAGTCATGCAGCAGTTAAACAAGGAACAGGCAGAAGCCTATGTGAATGAGCTTTACCACAAAGCCGGAGCCCGCTGGCAAGAAAAGGTCACCGAGTCGCCCTTTATGCAGCAACTGGTGACGGGAAAACTCCCCATGGAAACCCTGCGTCTCTTTTTCAGGAACTGGGGGGCCTGGACGATAGAGATCAATACGCTCATCGCGTGCTCTTACCACAAGTTCTTACCCTTCTTTAAAACGAACCGGGATCTCATGGGGCCCATGGGTGAGAAGATTGCCGACGAGTTTATTCATCCTAAGCCACCCGGGCATTTTCTCGTCATGATGCAGACCGCCAAGGGGTTTGGTTTGAATGAAGAGGAAGTATTCCAGCAACCCATGCTCTCTGAGTTTCGGGCAAAGATCGATTTCATGCGCAGCATCCTTTACGAAGGCACCGCGGCTGAATGGTACGCGGGTATTGTGACGGAGGAGAGTATTGGGTACTGGTCCGCATCCTGGAATGAGGCCTTGACCAAGCACTATGGATTTACCAAGGACCAGGCCGTTTATTTTTCCACCCATCATGAAGCCGATCTCGAGGAGCACGAGGAAGGGGTCATGGGTCACGGGAAATTTAACCGCGTCGCCCTTCAGCGCCTCCTGGAAGAGGGCATGGCCCATGAACGGCCCACCTTCGGCATGGAGTATTGTGCCTTGACCTCCGTGGACCTCCACGCGGTCATGCAGCGGGCGCCCTATGAAGAAGCGGAGCGATTAAAACGCAAACAAGCCTGAACAAAGAGAAGACGACTCGCGCAAAGACGCAAAGGACGCAAAGTTTTCATAATATAGAAGAATATCATTTTCTAGGCCTCTGACGTGAATATTTATCTGCGAGAATCTGCGTTAATCTGCGGTTAAGTTTTTGGTGTCCGGAATTGGAAAAAAGATTCCTCGCGCCAAGACGCAAAGGACGCCAAGTTTAAGAAGAATTACAAAATGGTGTCACCATTAAATCTTCCACAGAGAATCCTTCTTGGACCCGGTCCGAGCAATGTGCCTCAGCGAGTGCTCAATGCCTTGTCGTTGCCAGTGGTGGGCCACCTGGATCCGGAGTTCTTCAAGGTCATGGAAGGCAACAAAGAAATGCTCCGCCGGGTTTTCCAAACAGAAAACGAACTAACCTTCCCGGTTTCAGGTACAGGCAGCGCAGGTATGGAAACCTGTCTGGTGAATCTCATGGAAGAAGGGGACGGGGTCCTGGTGTGTGTGAACGGGGTGTTCGGTACACGGATGGCGGACATCGTCGAACGCTACGGCGGGAAACTGACACGTGTGGAGTCTCCCTGGGGAGAGATTATCCGGCCAGAGCAGGTGGAAAACGCCCTCAAGAGTAATCAAGTCAAAATCGTCTGTTTGGTTCACGCCGAGACCTCCACCGGGATCTGGCAGCCCGTGGAAGAGATTGCAAAATTCGTACATAACCATGGGGCACTACTGTTGCTCGATACGGTCACGTCTCTGGGAGGATGCCCGGTTGAACTGGACAAGTGGCAAGTGGATGCCGCCTATAGCGGAACACAGAAATGTCTCAGTTGTCCTCCAGGATTGTCGCCAGTCTCCTTTAGCAAGGCAGGTGAGGAGAAAATCAAGCGTCGTGACAGCAAGGTGAAGAGCTGGTACCTCGACACCACCATGATTGGACGCTATTGGGGAGAGGAGAGGGTCTACCACCACACGGCACCCGTCTCCATGAACTATGCTTTACATGAATCCCTCGCCTTAATTTTGGAGGAGGGATTGGAAGCCCGCTTCAACCGCCACCGCATTAACCACGAAGCCTTGGTGGCCGGACTCAGCGCCATGGGGATTGAATTCGCGGCCCAGGAAGGTCATCGCTTGTGGATGCTCAACAGTGTCCGTGTCCCCGAAGGGGTAAAGGATGCCGAGGTGCGAAAGAGACTTCTGCAGGAGTTTAATATCGAGATCGGCGGTGGATTGGGACCCCTGGCGGGAAAGACATGGCGCATTGGTCTCATGGGAGAGTCAAGCAAACAAGAGAACGTCCTGGAATTAATCCGGTGCCTTAGCCAGATCCTGCCCGATTATGGTATTAAGGTTTCCGGCGCCGATGCCAAAGCCGCAGCCCAAAAAGTTTACGACGGGGAGAAGAATTAATTTGAAGATGCCTCTCGCAAAGACGCCAAAGACGCAAAGGGAATAATTTTTTCCCAAAAAGAGCTATGTTTTTGTTTGTCGTCGTCTTTTGACAACTAAAAATGAAATTCTCTGCGGGCTGTGCGGTGAAATATGATCTGCGAGAATCTGCGGTTAATATCTTTTTCCGAACTTGGCGCCCTTTGCGCCTTTGCGCGAGCAATCTTCTCTTAAAAAATTTAACTATTAATATATCTAAAAAAGGAGACATCGATGAAATTTGCATCAGTGAAACCGGACGAACTAGCCGTTGTAAAGGATGACTCATTCGTATTGATTGGCGACGCTTTAGCGCGTGATGGAGTCCTACCCAAAGGGGCCACCATGATCGACATGCTGACGCATTACAATCGTGTGGAAGGGGCTTTGGGCAAGGCCATGAGCCAGGGCAAGACGGTCAAACTCGACCCCAAACAGCTCAGGACCCCTGTGGAGAAACCTTCGAAGGTCTGGGCGGCGGCGGGGAATTATAAGAGGGGTACCTCGGATCTCGGGGCATCCACGGGTCGAGGGGTAGCGGAGAACGTTAAACCCGAACACCTCCTGGAAGCGATCTTTCTTAAGCCTCCTTCATCGGTCATCGGCCCGGAACAGGCCATCATCATTCCCAAGAATGCCGAGACCATCTTTCCAGAGCTCGAGCTTGGTTTGGTCATAGGAAAAGAGTCACATGACCTTACCAAGGAACAGGCCATGGAGGCAGTATTCGGTTATACCATCATCCTCGATGTAACGGCCCGTGGCTACGGTTCCGGCAAGAACCTGATCGGGAGCCGCAACGTGCGCAAAGGGTTCAACACCTTTTGCCCCGTAGGTCCCTGGATCACCACAAAGGATGAGATCAAGGACCCACAGAACCTCAACATGAAATGTTGGGTGAACGGCGCGCTAAAACAATCCGCCAAGACCGATGCCATGATCAACGGAGTGGCTGAACTCGTGAGCTTTCTTTCCCAGGTGGGGACCCTTTATCCCGGCGATCTTATATCCACGGGCAACCCCGACGCCCCCGAATTTCAGGAGGCACTCAAACCTGGAGACACCCTCAAAGTCGAAATCGAAGGGATTGGAACCATGAGCCTCGGTGTGGAGAATGCGCGTTAAAGATACGTATGGGACATCGTGCATGTTGCTGCTGCTGTGAAATTGAAGAGAAAAGACACAAAAGTCGCAACGTCCCGTAACAAATTTATGGTTTAGAAGGGCATTTTTGATAGTCAAAATGAGGCTCTAAGTAACATTGACATAAAGCCGAGAGCAATCGAACATTAGCCCTCCAACTCAGCGCAAGGCAAATCCAACCATACGGTGTCATGACCGTAATTTACTGACCAGTGGCCGTGATACACAGATCAGCAAATTACTAGTTAGGTTCACGAATGTGAATGAAAAGCCATGAAAGTCGCAACGTCATCTCCTCCTGTCCGGGAGTGCAAAGTCACGGATGTGACGGTACGACCCAACTCGCGTGTTCCTAGTTCGTCCGGTGTAGCATGCAATTCCACGTCCGGCCGAAACCGGTGGCGGCGGAACTGATCCGGTTGTTGTCGACGATAGTCAACACTGTCTTGAACTTGTCTTGGCCGAAGGCAGGGGTCGAGACGAACCGGTTTGCCGCTGGCTCGAACACGAACTCTGTCTTGCCTGCCCAGAATGCCGGTCTGGTCGTGGACGACCAGAGTTCGAAGAATACGCGCCCGGGTCCGGCGGAACGAAATCGCACAAGATCGGAACCGCTGCCGCATTTTTTTTGCCATCGGCCAAGTATTGAGGTGACCAGAAGTTCGGCGCGGCGCCGTTCCTCGTTGGCCCGCTGTTTTGTGTCCTGTTGGCGTTGGCGCTCCTTCGCCTTCGCCGCTTTCGCTTCCACCGCCTTGGCTCGTCCTGCCTGCGCCTCCTCCTTGCGGTACTCAATCTGGTAGACCAGCTTGCGCACGGCGGCGGCGTCGGACGCGTCCGGGGTGGCGGCGAGGTAGATCTTGAGGTTGCGCATGGCCGCGTCATAGAGCCCGGCCTTGTCCTGCACAATGCCTAGGTTGTAGTAGGCCTCGGCGCGCCAGGGGGCGGCCTGGGTCGCGGCCCGGAACTCGTCAGCGGCGCGCTTGAGGCCCCCCTTGTCACTGGCAGCACCGAGGGCGGTCTCGCCCCGCGCCATGCGGCGGTGGAACTCCTCCGGAATCGGTTTCGCCTGGAGACCCTGCATCAAAACGCCGATCTCGTGCAGGACTTTTTTCTCCGGCGTGCCTCCCGCCGGTGTGGCGTCGAGGACCTTTATTTGTTGGCGCAGTCGCGCTTCATCTGCAGCGGCGGGTAGGGACAACGTCGCCGCCAGCGCCAGCGCGGCGCCTGCCATCATGATCATGCGAACCATTTGATCTTTCCTTTCAAATAACCAACTACTGCGGTGCGCCGCTAGCGTCCCAGCACCTTCCGCACCAATTGGGCGACCTTCGATTTCGCAAGGCGTCCGAAGAACGGGTTCCTGTGTTCGGTGTCTCGTAACCCCTGGGCGCAACGCTCGAGGCTTTGCGATGCGTCTTCGTCCTCCATCTCTGCCAATGCTTTGCGGAACACGCGCTGAAAAATCTTGTCCTCGACCTCTCGAACACGGTCGTCATTTGTCGGCAGGACGTCGGCGCGGCGTTCGCGGGCGGCCAGCCGACCGGCAGCGTACCGTTGCGCGAATAGGATACCGTGGGCATTGGTGCCGCCTCGGTTCCGCACGTCATGAACGTAGGCCTTGGAGAACGCCTCAACGGCGCCAGAATAATTCCGCGCCATCAACCGGTCCAATCCCTGTTCCATCAGCCTGCCCTCGACCGTGTCGGGCGGTTTGCCCTTGAACGCCAGGTCGGCGACACCGGGTTCGGTGTAGACCAGCAGGCCCTTCACGTATTCGAGAGCAACCCGAGTTTCCGTGTCGGCGGGGTTCTGCTTAATCCGGCGCTCTAGCTCCGCCAGTTTTTCGCGGCGCGGATAAAGGCCGCCGCTGACGCGGGCCGGCAGGTCGACGTATGGACACGATTTTGGCCGCCGCTGGCAGGCGCGGCCCTCCATGGCTAGGCCAAGGGTGTAGCCGTAGGTGCCCACGGCTTGGGTATCGAGCGGATTGTTCGACACCACCTCGGCGAACGACTGGGCGGCACCGTAGTAATCGCCGTCGATCCATTGCCGCACACCGTATTTGTAATAAGCGTCAGCGATGTTCTTGGCGCCAAGGTAACCCTTGTGAAACCCCTGGAGATAAGCCAGGGCCTGCCGGGCTTCAACGTCCTTGGGGTTCGCGTTGACCCAGTTTCGCAGGTATTCGAGCGCCTTCGCCCAACTGCCACGGGCCGCCTGCAGGGCGTCGAGCAATAGTTCAGTCTTGCGATTGGCGGAGTTCAGTTCCTTCTTGGTGCCTCTTTGCACCTTGGCCGGGTCGGTGACCACCGGGGCCGAGAACTTGGTGCCCTTGGAGAACCGTGATTCCTTGGTCACCGTCCGAGGACCAGAGACCTTGAGGCCTAACACCGGCGTGCCCGTCTTCGGCACCAGGTCGCCGTCCGGCATCTTCAGGCCGCCGGTCCCGTGACCCGCGCCCTTCAATAGGCCGAGGGCGTCCTCCTTGGCTTTCTTCAGCGCCTTGCTCTGGCGTTCCTCGCGTTTCGCGTTCGCCTCGGCCTCGCGGGCGGCACGCTGTTCCTCTTCCCGTTCCCTCTGATGCCTGGCTTCGACCTCCCGCTGCTGCCTGTGGGCGGCGCCGTCATCGGGTGGCGGTGCGGTTTTGCGTCGCGGCGCCTTCCTCGGTACCGTCCCTGGTGGACGGCCCGATCCAGGCCTACATGCAATACTGCCTTGATACGAGTAGATAGTCCCACCCTGGTTCTTGCACCAGGCCTCGTAGCCACGCGGGTCCGTACGCGGGTCAGGAAATGCAGCTGTTTCATTGATGACGCCCAACGTGAATAGCAGGGCCAAGCCAAGGGCTGGCAACATCCTTAAGACGACCCCAAGACGAACTACGCCGCCGCCGAAACTCACCATAGATGCCTCCGTAGAGCTCCCAGTGGGTGGTGACATATGTAGTATCGCCATAATTTAGTTTATTCCCTTTTGAACGAGCGAACCAGAGAATTAAGTGGATGGCCTGGGAATAGGGCTTGAGCCTGGGTCAAATTAAGGATGAGGGGTCAAATCTGCTCTTGACACTTAAGAGGAACCCGGAGTTAGAGCAAGTTAGGTGGCCTTTAAGAGATATTGTCATTATGCCGAGTGCATTTGAAATTAAGCCCTCCAACTCAGCGCAAGGCAAATCCAACCATCTACCGCCACGACCGTAATATACTGATCAGACCGCCAGCGTTTGTCGATCGAGGCAACTTTAAGTCACCCTTGTTAGGGTGTCGGAATCGCCGTACAATTGAACTCAGAGGGAAATTGGAGATTTGGTGATATGCCGACTAGTGTCTCCAATACGCTGAACGGTTTACTCAGTTGTTAGGTAGCTAGATAGTTGAAAGGAGAATATGAAAACATTTATTAATATTTTGATTATTGTCCTTTTTTCACACACGATCTCTTGGTCTCATCAATTCGTAAATGCAGAGGACCTAAAATATTCGTTGAGTTCACAAAACATAGTTTATCAAGGTGAAAGCACTTTCATATTTTTAAAAATATCAAATTATTCAGATAAGGAGTCAGAAATCCCCGGACATCCTTATTACTTACAGAGATTCGTGGCATTTAATGACAAAGGTGAAAAGCTCAGTGATGCAAGCAACGTGAAAAGTCTCAGAAATAGAAACATGGAATATGGGTCAATTTCTATACCACCCAAATCCTATAAGACCTTAGGATTTCTCCTGAATAATTTATTTGAATATGAGAGTACAGGGAGACATCTAATCGTCAGATTTAGAAAACACCTAAAAGATACATCTACTATAACTATTAAGGATCCCTTATGGGGAGGCCAAGAAAGAATTAAGTAATAATCATTCGATTAGCGCCACCTACACAAGGCGCAGCAACTCGTGAGGGTCAGCTCTATCGATTCTTGTTTTCACGCTGGGTCGGATCACGATAACTCATTGATATTCTTTTATAATGTTGCCAATATGGGGTAAATTTTGGGTTTAGAATGGCATTTTTGCTAGTCAAAATGTACGTCTAAGGAAACATTGTAATAATTGCAAGAGCAAACTGACATTATTCGCTTGTTACGTTTGCTCCAATAGCCATATGCACCGAGAGCAGCACTGGGCAAGAATACGAACAAAGGTGCATACAAACTACGAGAGCCAGGAATCCATTACAACAGAGATTTTGACGCTGAAAACGAGGCTCTAAGCAATGAAAACACTTGTTTTCGATATGAATCGGCTGAGCTTTCGAAGTAATAGCTTGGTCCGACCCGGCTAGTACTTCGGACGTTCGGTGTCCTAACTTAAGGGGCATACAAGTGAATTGCCCGAAGGAGGTATCTCATTTTTACATTTGATTTCGTTTTTAATCTAACTGCAATTATGGGAATCGCAGTAAAGGTTGTAATTATTCTTGCCATCGCTATTGCACTCAATATTATTCAGAAAAAGATGATACCAAGGGTAATAATCGCGAGTATCCCGAAGATCCGGGTAGAATCACAGGATCAGTTAACCACCCGCTCCAAAACAATCGCTTCTGTCTTTACAAAAATGATCTCAATTGTTATCTGGATCATTGCCATTGTGATGGTTCTGGGTGTTATTGAAGTAGATATTGCACCCTTGTTGGCGACACTCGGTGTTGCCAGTCTGGCACTTGGATTTGCTGTTCAAAACTTTATTCGCGACTATCTTCAGGGTTTCTTCATCGTAATGGAGGACTGGTACCGGATTGGTGATTGGGTTACCCTTGCGGGAATGGAAGGAGAAGTTGAGACAGTAGGTCCGAGGCGTACAGTTTTACGAGAAATAAATGGCACAATGCATGTAATACCCAATAGTCAAATACAATTTGCCAGTAATCAGACCAGAGACTGGGCGCGGATCAATCTATACGTTACGGTGGCTTATAAAGAGGATATCAGCCATGTCTATCAAGTTATTGACGAGGTGTGCCAGGAATTGAAAGATGATCCCGATTTTGGAACGAACTTAACAACGCTTCCGTCTGCGATGCGTGTTAGTGATCTTGGTGACCATGGTGTCGACATTTGTATTCGGGGCTATACCAAGCCTGGAGAACAGTGGGGGCTGACCGGAGAACTACGCAAGCGGATCAAGAACCGTTTTGACCAGGAAGGAATCGAGATTCCCTGGCCTCACACTAAAGTCTATTTTGGGAACACGCTAGAAAAGGATTCTATGGGAACTGAATGAATCGACCTGGGTTTCACGGACAGTTAATTAAGCCACACATTGGATCGAGTCGTAGGCCGTTGGGGTGTGGTAACCCAGCAACTCATGCTTCCACCGTCGGTTGTAGAACTGTTCAATGCAATCGAAGACATCCGACCTAGCCTCTTGCGTCGTGTAATAATTCTGATAGTGAACGATCTCATTTTTTAGTGAGCTGAAGAAAATCTCGACCACTGGACGCAGGGTCGGACCAAGGTGCCTCGTTGATATTCAATTAAAATGTTGCAAATACGAGGCAAGTATTGGGCTTAGAGGGGTATTTTTGATAGTCAAAATGAAGCTCTAAGGAACCTGGTCATAATGCCGAGAGCTTGCAGACATTGGCCTCCAATTCAGGGCGAGGCAAATCCAACCAACTAGTTTCACAACCGTAATATACTGCCCCGACCAGCAGTGTATGTCGGTCGAAACAACTTCAAATCACACTTGTTAGGGCTTCAAATTCGCACTAGAATTATGCCTGGGAAGACATGTAAGCGTCGGTGATATACTGACCAGCGACAGCGACACACACCTAAGTATATTACCAGTTCGACTCCAGGCGATGATCACTGTACGACGTATACAAATTGGAGAAGGCACGCTTTACCGGTAGATGCGGCTTGCTTCGTTGTCCGATTCCCCGGACGCATTCTCCACAACATTAGAAAGTGCGAATGGTCGGAGCTTAGGCAGCTGGAATGAGCAAGCCGACAGCACTGCAGTTGGATCGGCTCGGATCACCATTCTTGCATTCTTCAATGATGAACCCGTTGGAATTGCCGCTCTTTACAGAGATGATCGGAAACCGGATTTCGGGGAAGTCATTCAATTCCGGGTGGATCCCACACACCGAGGGGGGCTCGTGGCAGTGAAATTGATTGAAGAGATATATTCTTGGGCCAGGAAGCACGACTTCGTGCGTTTGTGTGCTTGGGTCAACCACGGAAACGAACGAGCAATTCAATTCTACCAGAAACATGGATTCGAGATGACGACTGAGACCCAGCCATTCTGTCCAGGGTCCAATCTCATTTCTTGTTTGATGACAAGTCAACTCGGAGTTGAACCAACGGTTGGAAGCTGATCGTGTCATTGGCACAGCCGCTCATCCAAATCGCTTTCGGCGCAAAAACTGTTCTTATGAAAATTCCCATTTACCAGATTGATGCATTTGCTGATCACACATTCTCCGGCAATCCAGCCGCGGTGGTTTTTCCGAGAATTAAATTGCAGCCTGACATCATGCAGTATATCGCTGCCGAAAATAATCTCGCGGAAACGGCTTTCGTCATCAGTGAAGGAGAATATTTTGAAATTCGATGGTTTACTCCAATTATCGAGGTTGATCTGTGCGGGCACGCAACCTTGGCGGCTGCGCACGCCTTGTTTAATCACTTAGATTATGGAGGGAAGAGTATTACATTTTTATCAAAAAGCGGATTTTTGCACGTTCGAAAGGAGACGGAAATACTTTATTTAGACTTTCCGGTTGACACTATTCAGAAAGTTGAAAATCGGCAAGATGTCAAAAATGGATTAGGAAATCTGCCAAAGGAGCTATATCGAGGTAGGGACGATTTCCTCGCGATATTTGATGATGAGGATTCGATAGCGTCCTTATCACCTAACATGGATACTCTGTGCAAGGTTCCATCAAGGGGCGTTATAGCTTCGGCACCAGGACGTGAAGTAGATTTCGTTTCACGATTCTTTGCTCCGCAATCGGGAATACCTGAAGACTCGGTAACCGGGTCATCCCATACCACGTTAACTCCATATTGGTCGAAAAGGCTTAACAAGCAAAACTTGACAGCCAAACAGTTATCAAAGCGGGGTGGAACCCTGATATGCAATGACCTGAATCAACGCGTTGAGATTGGAGGCCATGCAGTAACCTATTTAATTGGTGAAATTTCAATCTGAAAAAGGGAATCACGCGGTGAGGTTCAGGTCTATGGATTCTTGTTTTTCCAAATAATAAGCCCCTTCCCCTAGCAGTATCGAACTGACGCGTCGATCAATCCAATCTCCACCGCACTGACGAGTCCGAAGGTGGTCCGTGGACGAAAACGCCGCGAGCCTATAGGGTGATAGGCCGCCGAAATGGCGTTGTTCATGGGACGAAACAGATTGACAATCGCCCATAACCAACTAAAAGTATCAATATTTAGCGTTGAAGGAAGGATGTCGTCTGTATGTGATAGACTGCGGGAAAAAATGCCTGGCTCTGCAGCTCATTTAATAGTTAAGTGGCAATGGAAGTGATTATGGATCAGGCAGCAAAATTTTGGGATAAAATAGCACAACGCTATTCGAAACGACCCATTGCTGATGAAGCCGCTTACCAAAAAAAACTGCAGGTCACACGCGAATACTTTCGGCCCGACATGGAGGTATTGGAGTTTGGCTGCGGAACAGGGTCGACAGCCATCACTCATGCGCCTTATGTGAAACATATTCAAGCGATTGATATCTCATCGAAAATGATTGAAATCGCCCAAAGCAAAGCTGACGCAAAAAATATCGAAAATGTCACCTTTAAATGCTCGACCATCGATGAATTCAGCAGGCCCAATCAAACCTTGGATGCAGTTTTGGGGCTCAGTATTTTGCACTTACTGGACAACAAGGAAGAGGTGATCGCTACGGTTCATAAAATGCTCAAACCGGGCGGAATTTTTGTAACCAGCACGGCGTACATGGGAGATTCGATGAAGTTTTTTAAAGTTATCGCGCCGATTGGAAAATTCTTAGGTTTGATGCCGTTGGTCAAGGTCTTTACCAAAAGAGAATTGGAAAACAGATTGACGGATGCTGGTTTTGAGATTGCCTACGAATGGCAACCGGGGAAAAACAAAGCAGTGTTTATTGTGGTGAAGAAGGCTGAGTAGGAGCGATAAACTCCATATGCGGACATTACGTTTGCTTTAAAAAATGCCACCTATCAAGTCGCTGCATCGGACACTTGACCGCGGCTTGCTCTGCTGTCGCATTCGCTGCGCCGCCATCAAGCGCCGGTGAACCCCGCCGTTATGTTGCTATTGGAAATAGATCATGACCGTATTGATAACAATATTTGGTGCACTCAATCTGTTGGCTGGAACAGTCATTGCAATAAATCCGGAAGTTATATTTGGTTTTCTGCGAAATAATTTTGACAAGCTGAAAATACATATTCTAGCTATTGTAGTCAGGCTAGTTCTTGGTGTTTTACTGATACATCAATCCAACGTATCTAAATTTCCGTTTGTAATTGAGATTGTTGGTTGGTTTTCTATTGTTGCCGCTATATCTCTAGCTGTAATAGGGCGCAGCAATTTTAATCGGTTAATGTCGTGGGCTCTATCAATTTTAAAGCCTTTTGGCCGTGTTGGCGGTGTCCTAGCAGTGGCATTTGGCGCATTTCTTATTTATGCTTTCGTGTAGTAAACAAGCTGACTATGGCATCAGGTATTAGACTTGAGTTTGAGGCGACGGCAAATCACTGACTACCATGGCGGAGATCCAGGCGGAATTGAAGCGGATTGGCATCGGATTCTGGCAATTGCGGCATTGGTGTTTACGATCTCATCTGCAAGATTCAAGCAAAGATGTTTGGGCTAAGCGAAGAGACAATTCGTAAATCTATCCATATGTATTTAGCCATCTATAAATTATTAATAACTGTTTTTAACTTTGTTCCTTGGATTGTCACTATAATGATTAAATAGGCGAGTGGCCAAGGACACTAAGCGTCGCTTGCCCGAAACGTTGGGCTGCTTGTCGTAGCATAAAAGCATTTAGGCGATTGCGCGTCTGGGAACATTCCAGACGTCTCGGTTGTGGCTATAACAGGAGATACACCATGGTACGATATTGGGAGGACCTGACTAAGCTCGTTGATGCGGTCCTGTCTGGACCGGGGAAGACGAAGTCGGAGCTACGCCGCGCCGTCGAAGCACGGGCTGGTGCATTGAGCGGACGACAAGGCACAGACGCGGAAGTGCCAAACGAGCTATCGGGCTGGGTTGAAAAGGTTGCACGGCATGCCTACCGGACGACCGACGAGGACATCGAGTCGCTCAAGGCAGCGGGATATTCAGAAGATCAGCTCTTCGAGTTGACCGTAGCTGCTGCATTGGGCGCGGCTCGGGCGAGGTTGGAACGAGCTCTCGGAACACTCGGCGGGAAGGATGGAGGTACACAATGAGGCTCAAACAGCTAGAAAGCGGTCATGGGCTACGGCAGAAGCTCCAGCTGGGAATGATGCAGTTGATCATGCGTGGCCGTGTCCCTGACGTAGTACGGACTTTGCAGTACCGTCCGGAGTTTTTCGGGAAGGAGTTCTCCCAGATTACCCACTCAGTGCTGCGCCTCAGTCGCGAATGGAGTGACGGCGAGTGTGAACTCTTTGCCTCCTTTGTTTCGCGTAAGAATCAATGCTCATTCTGAACGGGTGCTCACGGCGCGGTCGCGTCGCATGCCCTTGGAAAACAGATAGTTGATGCGGTTCTGGAAGACTTCGAATCAGCCCCCATTGACAAAAAATTGAAGGAGATGCTCCGGTTTCTAGAGAAAATGACTCTGCGGCCCGAGGAGCTGTCGCATGAGGATGCGCGATCTCTGCGGGAAGTGGGACTGTCCGACGCTGCCATAAAGGATGCTATCGGCGTGGCGTTTGCTTTTAACCTGATCGATCGTCTCGCAGACTCCTTCTCCTTCGAGGTTCCACCTGTCGATTTCTTTACGAAGACTGCACCGATCTTGCTCAAGCGCGGTTACAAGATGTGAAAGTCACACGGCGTGAGGCAGAATCTGCTTTCCAGGGATTCCAGACATGGTTTTAACATGGGCCAAGTCTGCAATTAAACGCGGAAAAGGAGTTGGGAGTCTAATGGTACGTGTCAAAAATGAAGGCTACGTTTTGGGATAAAAGATCCAAGCATTATGATGACAATATTAAGAAACATGATTCTGTTTATGAAAGAACTATCGATAATACCAAGTCACTACTAACGGAATCGGATGTGGTGCTGGACTTCGGTTGTGCATCTGGAGAAATCAGTCTTGACATAGCACCCCATGTCCAACGAGTTCATGGCATCGACCTGTCCGTAAAGATGATTGAATCGGCAATTCAAAAAGCGCGCGATCGGTAGGTAGGCAACGTCAAATTTGAGCAAATTGATGTGTTTGATCAAAGTCTGGTCAGTCAATCTTTTTCGGCTATTATCGCATTTAACATTGTTCATCTAATAGACGATGTGCGTAAGGTATTGGCTCGACTAAATGACTTGTTGCCAAGCGGAGGGCTGTTAATTTCACAAACTCCCTGTCTGGGTGAAAGAAGTTGGATTATTCAGTTCTTGATAAGTCTTGCTCAAAAAACGGGAATAGCGCCGCCAATCCTCAGTTTAACCATCGTTGAGCTGGAAAGACTCGTTTCCAACGGTGATTTTGAAATTATTGAAACTAAAATCTGGGATAAAAAGAATGCAGTTCAATGGATTGCAGCGAGGAAAATATAGAAGTTGACAATTTTAACGCGTATAACCCACTCAAAAGCGGCACCAACTATACGGCACGCTTTATTGGAGCAATTGTGGTGTCTTTTGACAATCTACTTTTTGGTATAACATTTCTCGCATCCCTCGGCTGTGGGCTGATGGCTGGACTCTTCTTTGTCTTCTCGGTTGCCGTGATGAAGGCGTTCGCTCGCCTCCCTTCCGCCGAAGGTATTGCCGCTATGCAATCCATCAATGTGGTGATTATCAATCCAATTTTTCTCACGGTTTTCATCGGCACAGCGGCGGCCTGCACCCTGGTAATTATCGCGTCACTGTTGA
Source organism: uncultured Binatia bacterium (SeqCode) (assembly GCA_965215595.1). GTDB lineage: Bacteria > Desulfobacterota > Binatia > UBA9968 > CAXXLF01 > CBDCDW01. Next base: position 211,462 of record CBDCDW010000003.1, read on the forward strand.
ACTGGCGCGAATCAGGTGCCGCCTACTTGATTCTCGGTAGCGTTCTGTATTTAATCGGCACCTTTCTGGTGACAGTTGTATTCAACGTGCCTAAGAACAACGCGCTGGCGTCGGTCTCGCCAGCCGACCCTGGCAGCACCAGCCTGTGGGTTAGCTACCTCGACAAGTGGACCGCCTGGAACCACGTCAGAACAGTTGCGTCGCTCGCAGCTATGGCATTCCTGGTCATAGGACTATGTTCTTAGAGGGCGTGATGAGAGAGCCGCACACCTAACAGAGGCAGTGGGATGAAACTACTTATTTTTGGGTCAACAGGCAGCATAGGTCGCCTGCTCATCAAACAGGCTCTTGAGCAAGGACACACTGTCACCGCATTCACACGTGATGCCACAAAGATTGACATTGAGCACAACAATCTGCAGGTCGCTCGAGGCGATGTAATGGATCCTGCGTCAGTGGAAGGCGTGATGCAAGGACACGAAGTGGTGCTGTGTTCACTCGGAGCGGGCCGTAAAGGTACAGTCCGGTCAGAGGGAACACGAAATATCATCGGCGCGATGGAGAAGGTGGGCCTCCGACGATTAATCTGTCAATCGACTCTTGGGGTCGGAGATAGTAGGGGTAATCTGAACTTTTTCTGGAAATACATTATGTTTGGACTTCTCCTGCGTCCAATGTACGCCGACCATGAAAGCCAAGAGGATTACGTCAGGCACAGCAGCCTGGATTGGACGATCATCCGTCCGGGAGCCTTCACTGATGGTGTGCGCACCGGCAAATACCGGCATGGCTTTCCCAGTACTGACAAGACGGCAAAACTGAAAATCTCTCGCGCCGATGTAGCGGACTTTATGTTGAAGCAATTGATCGACGATACCTACCTCCACAAGACGCCGGGGCTGTCGTACTAAATGAGGTGGTGTTTTATGCTAAGGGGCTGCCCAAGAAGGCGCTTCAGACCGGCGCTTTAGGCCGCGGCCGTCCTTAAACTCCCTTCCGAGTCTTCTCCTCCTCACCTAAATTATTGAAGTTTCACGACTATTTCTCAACATTAAGTTCCCTTCTTATCTTATTGATATAGGAGTAGAATTTTATTTAAGAAACACCTTTATTTCGTAAGGTAATAAATATCAGCTGAGGTGAATGTATGACCAATTCAACATCAATGTTTAGGGGTCGAATCTCGGATATCAAAAGCTATATAACCATATTTCTTATCATTCTAGCGTCAACAACATTAACCAATTGCGCAGCTTACAAAAATGCAGTCCGGCACTCGAAAATTAAAAATCATAAGGCGAATATAGCTCGATATGCGAATTACGATAAAAAGTATAAAGATGTTTACTCGGCCGTGTATGGGGTTGTTGCGAGTAGATACAGCATTGCCAGGGAGTCCGAGTCCCGTGGATTTATTGAAACTGAATGGGAGCGGTCATCTACATCCTTGCGTCAGTCGAGAAAACGCATTACGGCGGAAATAATCGGCAGGGAGCCTCCCTATCGAGTCACCATACAGGCGACTCGGAAATCCAGGTCTAAGAAAACGGATGGCTGGTCACGTTGGACAACCAAAAGAGACTTTAGAACGGAAAATAGATTGCTTGTCCAGGTATATGAATTGTTAAACGGGAAGATTGACGTTCCAGCGGAGTTACAAAAACAGGCTAAGTCTCACCAAGGCTAGCTGTTGAATTCAAAAAGAACCCGCGGCTTTTCCTCTATTTCAAAGTTCTTAAAATGAATCAATGAATGCGGCTATTAAATGCGCAATACTCTCAATAATATTTAGTTTTCCGATGGCTTTAGCCTTTGCACTGATTTATAGATTTCCCATTCCCTTGGGAGGCTATATAGGACCGGCTTCAGATGTTGGTATAAACTACTCTAACTTTTCAGACATATTAGTAGCGGTCTCTGTCGCTTGGATGTTTTATGGGATTATCGGGGGCTTTGTTGTGCTGGCAATGGGGGGCGCTGCTGCAAGTCATCTAGCTTTTCATGAATCCATTAATAGAGGAAACAACGAGAAAAAAGTTTTAGTCGTTTTGGCAGCATGTGTCTCATTTTTAGGTTGTGGCACTTTGGCTATTTTAGATTATATTATCGGACCTTGGTAAGTTGGTTATTGTTTGCTCAATGAACTTGACAGTTTTACCGTTTGATGTGCTCTCTGTGGACGAATAAGTTATTTAAGTTATCTCTTCCCCGCGGCCAAAAGACGAATCAATGGCAATAGATTGCGTTCACGTTCGACTTTCCCAACGAGATCGATGGCCTGATCTACGTTGCGGCGGGGGAGGACCAGGCGGCCGCAGTCTCGAAACTTCTCTCCCAAGTCGTCCCAACTCATAGGTTTCAAGGGGTGTCCCTTGGACACATCGGCCCTTCCTTCCACGGTTCTTCCATCCTTTAGCTTGATGCGAATGCGCGAACGAACCTGATCGTAGCCCAGGGCTTCCAGCTCGTCGTCAACATAGAGGGTGACCCGTTTCATCATCTCCACCACCTTGGGTTCCCTTACCTTTCGATCCGTGAATTGGGCGATGCCCGCCTTTCGTTCCAGCACGCCAATCGCCATACAAAAGGGGATGCTGAATTTACCTTCCAGGGCAGTGATGGGCATTGGGTAGATAAGCGCGTTTGGGACGTTGGAGTTCGCGCCAACGTCGATGGTGTCAATGTTGCTAGCGTTGATACCATGCTCCTTCACCATGTCGAGGATGAGATCCTGCGCAGGGTGGGACAACGAACCTGACGGGTAAGGTTTGATGGAAATGCCAGGCTCTTTCATGAAATAGGGACGACCCAGACGGCCGGTAATTTTTGATTCGTCGTAACCCCCGGCCATGGCGTTGAACAGGCCTCTCTTTGCTTCCAGGATGCCCTTGGCAGAGGTAAATCCATTCTTGGCCAATTGAGCCGCAGTTACTCCATTTTCCGCGGACCTGCCGGCATGGAGGGGTTTGGTCATGGTGCCGAAGTTCTCCCGTAACCCGGAAGCCATGCTTCCTCCTAATGCTAGGGCGCGTTCCATGGCGTCTTCTTTCAATCTGAGGAGCTTACCTGCGGCCACGGTTGCGCCAAGCCCGCCAATGGTTGCAGTGGTATGAAAACCGGCCTGGTAGTGGCGAGGATTGATGGCGTCGGCAATCCTGCACTCGGCTTCCACTCCCATGATATATGCCAGCAGGAAATCTTTCCCCGAACTCTTGAGCTGTTCTGCAATGGCTAAAGCCGAAGAAAGAACCGGTGTGGTGGGATGGGTTAGTAATCCGTAAACCGCCTCCTTGGAAGTGGACAGTTGGGTGTCGTCGTAGTCCATGGCGTGACCGGAGACGCCATTGGACAACGCGGCCTTGGGTGCGGGGGCCTTAAATCTTGCACCAAAAACCGTGCATTCCTTATTCCCTCCCATCTTTCGGACATAGTCATGGAGAATCTTCGCTCCTCGTTCTGTGGAGCCAGACAAGATCACTCCCAAACCGTCAAGCACGAACCCCCTGGCTAAGCCGACCACTTCTTCAGGTATGTCGTTGAATTTGGTCTTGCAAACGAAGCTAACAATTTCCGCGGTTACACCCATCGTTGTCCTCCGTTCAATGCAAATGAATTACTCACTAAGAACTTAACCGCCGATTCACGCAGATTTACGCAGATAAGGATTCGGACATTTCACCGCAGAGACGCAGAGTACGCTGAGGAAATCCCTTTTGCCCAATCGGGAGACGACGATTGGGCAAAACTTCCAGCTCTAATTTGAAGACTGTTTTTGTTTGTCGTCGTCTCCCGAAATACAAAAATTTATTTCTCCGCAATTTAATTCTCTGCGCCCTCTGCGTTTAGTTTAGTATCTCTTCCTTCGTGTGCTTCGCGTCCTTCGTGGTCGAACAGTTTGTCACCACGAAGAGCACGAAGGTCACGAAGTTGGGATCACTCGTCGTGCCAAGAACGCAAGGGTCACAAAGGTTGTTTTGCTCCCTATGCGCCTCTGCGGTAATATTTTTAAAGAATTCTTCTTTTGTCCACACTTGGCGTCCTTTGCGTCTTTGCGCGATACATATCCCTTTTAGTCCTTTCTTAGCTTAGTTGGTTAACCGCTGCCGCACGCTGCGACGGGCCCAAGCGAGAAGCAATGCGGAGACAGTGAACAGGTAGGCGAGGTCCCACAATAGGATGAGGGAGGCCTCGCCGCGAAAGGCAGCCCGGGCCAGGCGCACGGGATGGAGCAGCGGCAGTACTTCTGCAACCCAGAGCCAGCCTTCCGAGAGCCGTTCCTCGAGGGGAAAAAAGACACCAGAAAATAAAAAGAGCGGCGTCAGGAACAACGTGAAATAGAAGCTAAAAAGGTCGATGTTGGGTATCTTAAGAGTAAATGTAATCCCAATGGCTGCGAAGAGGAGTCCCGTCAAGGGTATCAACGGAAGCACCAAAAGCGAGGACGGTAGCGGCGCGAGCCCCACCAGGGCGAGTACAAAAAAGAAGCATCCTCCGTAGATACAAGTCCGGGTCATGGCCCATAATACTTCGCCGCACAGGATATCGTCGGTCTCCACGGGTGTCGTGAGCATGGCATCATAGGCCTTCTCGAAGGTCAGCCGTACATAAATATTGTAGGTCGCTTCAAAGCTGGCACCGTTCATTGCAGCGACACACACGAGGCCAGGAGCGAGAAACTCAATGTATGACATGCCGCCCATCTCCGAAATGTACGCCCCCACACCGATGCCAATGGAAACGAGATAGAGCACTGGTTCGAAGAAGTTTGGCAAAATATTCAACTTCCAGGTGCGGCGGTACATCGCAGCATCGCGCCGCCATACGGACAGTGCATGTGGAACCGAAATGCTCATGAGCCTCCCCCTAGGCTGGCGCCGGTGAGACGGAGGAACACGTCTTCCAGGTTGGTGGGTCGGACTATGAGTGTTCTGCGGTCCCCCTTGTCCTGGGCACGGATGTGGTCGATGAGAGAAGTAGCGTCATCGAGGTAGACCATGATGCGCTTGCCCACACGAAGGCGATGGGGAGATGTGATGGTGCTGTCGAGGATAATGGATTCCTCCGCAGGGTCGCAGTCCATTTCTACGGTCTCACGTGCCAGGTGGGTGGTAATCAACTCGGTGGGTTTGCCCTCTTCCATGACTTTTCCAGCGGAGATGATAGCCACCCGGTCGCAGAGACGCTGAGCCTCGTCCATGTAATGTGTGGTTAACAGGACTGTGGTGCCTTGAGCCTGCAGCTCTCGTATGCGAGACCACAGGGCAAGGCGCACGGCCGGATCCAATCCCGTGGTAGGTTCGTCGAGGACGAGGAGTTCCGGTCGATTCATGAGAGAGAGGGCAATGGCGAGACGCCGCTGGAAGCCCCCCGAAAGGTTTCGGACGGGCATTCCTGCGTGGGATCTGAGCTCTAGGAAATCCATCAGCTCGTCGACTCGTCGTGAGAGCTCAGGGTCGCGCATCAAGTGATACCGTCCAAAGATGCGGAGGTTTTCTTCGGCAGATAGGGCTTCGATGTGAACGTTTTGCTGCAGAGTGACTCCCAGGCGAGACTTTACCTCGCGAGGGTCCTGGGCGATATCGATGCCGAAAACTAAAATTTTCCCCTCCGTGGGGCGGGTCACCCCGTAAATCATGCGCATGGTGGTGGTTTTCCCTGCGCCGTTGGGTCCCAGAAGTCCGAAACAAACACCAGCCGGCACCTCAAGGTTCAATTCCTTCACGGCAATTCGGTCGCCAAACTGCTTGGATACGGCACGAGCTTCAACAATCATAAGATGTAAGAATAGCCTTCAGCCCATTGAATTCAACTTCCAGTGCACGAAGCGAGTCCTGAGGTGAGCGTTCAACTCCAATAGGTAGTCCGGTCTAGGGGTATTCTGTCGAGCAAATCTTTGGGGATATAGTCCTCGAGGAGAATCCTGGCGAGGGCTTCATCTGGGCACTTTGAAACATGTGAGTAGGGACGGTCCAAAGGGCGGGTAGCGTCGATAATCATGGCCGAGGATTTGAATCCGTCCGTCATCGAAGGGTCCACGAGAGGGCCCCTCATAATCTCCTTGATGATGGAAACCTGCAGGTGTGGTTGCACCCGGGTGGCCAAGGCCCACAGAATCTCGGTCGGGTTATAGATGTCGATGTCATCATCGAATATGAACACGTTTTTGCACTGGTCGAAACTCAAGGCTGCCGCCGCCGCCCGACCTGGATCCCCTTCAGACATCTTTTTAATGGAGATGAAAACGTTGAGCAATGCGTGGCGGCCGTTTTTGCAGACCGCTGTGACCCCAGGGACTGCTTCTCGGCAGCGCCGCAAATAGGCCCCCTCACGTGCCAGGTCCATCCAGGGTTTGTCTCCCGCAGGGGTAATGACCGACTGATGTAACGGGTCACGGCGGTGTGTAATGGCCCTGACTTCGTAGACTGCGGATTGCGCGTATCCCTGAGGGCCCACATAACCGTTGACTTCACCGAAGGGCCCTTCAACAACTCGTTTCCCCGGCAGAAGCGCGCCTTCAATGACGATTTCCGCATCTGCCGGTACCAATAATTTGTCTCCAAAGGTCTCCGAGGGTGTCAGGCGTAGCGGTTCCTGAAGGTAGCCCCCGATGATCTCGTATTCGCTGACTTCTGATGGACCCCGGTAACAGGCTCCCATTTGGTAAGCAGGGTGGTGTCCGGTTACCGTAGCGACAGGGCACTCTTCGCCATTTTCCTCGTATGCCTTAAAGATCCGCCACAGATGTTGCAAGGAGAGGAGGAACCCTGTGTGGTTGCGGTCCTTGACCTCCATCCGGTGAAAGGAAACGTTATAGACGCCGGAATCACGATCTTTACCCACACTGGACATATCAATGTAGGGGCCACCATCCATTTCATGGTGACGCATCACCGGCAACTCGAAGAGGTCCACCTCAGCCCCTTTGTGAATCACCTCTTTGACGGGAGCATCTTTCTTTGGGATGACCACCGGCATCATCTTCTTCTCTTCTCTGTTCAAGCATTCGAGGGCTAACTCTGCACGATTCATCTCCCTTGGCACTCCCAGCGCGATTTGGATCTTTCTGAGGGAAACTTCGCAGCTCATGACGAGTTTGGTTTTGCTTATCCGACCATGGAGATTGCGGGGCTGGTCGAAGATGAGTATGGGAAATTTCTTTTGCGATGTTAGGTGTTCGATGATGGCGGACACGTCGTGTTTGGATGGATTGACGACATTTGCAACGTGGACCACCTCTTCGGGGCTTGCCTGCCGCATATCTTCAAGAAAGGTTCTCAGGTTCTTTGGCATCGTTCCCTCAGTTGAAAATGCTCCCACCATCTATGACGATAGTCTGTCCTGTGACGAAGTCGCTGTCTGAAGAGGCCAGGTAAACGAGAGTCCCAATCAAATCATCCGGGGTTTCGAGCCGTTTGAGTGATCTAACCTTCAGCTGGAATTCGGTAAACGCTTTGGGTACGGTTTGTCCTTCGTGCTCCACCAGGCCTGGGGCAATGGCATTTACGCATATTCCGTGTTCTCCCAACTCCCTTGCCAGAGACCTTGTCATGCCGATGAGCGCTGCCTTGGAGGCTACATAGTGCAGGAAGAGCGGAGTGCCTTGTAGTGCTGTGGAGGAGGAGATGTTGATGATCTTCCCACTCCCCTGATTCTTCATTTGGGGAAAGACCGCTTTGGCGCATAGGAAGGGTCCCTTGATATTCACCGAAGTGACCTGATCCCATTCTTCCGATGAGAGCTCGTAAAACGGGCGCCGGTTGATACTTAGAAAAATCGCCGCGTTGTTTACCAAAATATCGATGCCACCAAAGTGCTCCAGGGTTTGCTGGGCCATGTGAACCGTGTCCTCTTCCTTTGAAACATCGACCCTAAGACTGAGGGCCTCTCCCTTTGCCTGCTCAATTTCCTTGACGACCTCAATCCCATCTAAGACGTCGGCAATGACGACCCTAGCCCCCTCGGCCGCCAGCCGCTTGGAATAAACGGCGCCGATGTTACGTGCTCCACCGGTTACAATTGCTACTTTCCCCTGCAGTCTCATAATGTTTTTACCCCGTACCACAAAATGCCCAGCGCATACGCGCCGAGACGAATGTTTGAGACTCCCTACAATCGCTGTTCCCCAAAGCCATAGGTGTAAGCTCGTGGTTCGGGGCTTACCGTAGTCCCGATAGGTAATCCTTGAAATCCATAGGCTTCCACCATGGTTTGAGACCCAGGTCCTCCGTGATAATTTTGGCGGCGTTATATCCGGGTGCACCGGTGATATTTCCACCCGGGTGACAGGAAGAGCCGCACAGATAGAGACCTTTAATGGGTGTCCTGTACTGTGACCATCCTGGAAACGGACGGTTCTCCAAGGCCTGAGCACCCGTGTACTCTCCGATCATCCAATCACCGTTGTACATGTTTTTGTCATGGCGCTCGATGTCGAGGGGAGTGGTGGAATCTTTCGAGAGGATGTTCTCTTCGGTTAGATTAGGTGCATATTTCTGCCAAACCGCAAGTTGTTTCTCGAACCACTCCCTACGAACCTTGTCCCAATTCAGCGGATTGCCACTCAGGTTGTATGGTGCCAGTTGCCACATAAAAGCCGTGGCTTTGCCTGGAGGCGCCTGCGTCGGGTCGTGAAACGACGGGGTCGCACCATTCATAAAGGGTTTACGGGGCAGCTGGCCAGTGCGGCAGTCTTCAAAAAGGTTCTTGAGGTCTTCGTAATTGTCCAGACCGACGATGTGCATGAACGAGCCGGTTACTTCAGGGTGCTCCTGTTCGGTTAGGTACTTTGGACGCTCGTTCAACGCGAGATTGACCGCAAAGATGGGTGTTGTCTTCGAGAATTGAAAGTTCTCTGCCTGCCTTGCAAAATCCGGGGTCAGATTCTCACGGCCCACGAGCTTGATGAAGGTCTCGATAGGATTTACGTTGGAGGCGACGAACTGATGGGCCTTGACTACTGTCCCATCTTCAAGAACGACACCCGTGGCTCGGTCTTGTTGAACCAGGATGCGCTCGACACCGACGGCCTCGATGTAGTCGATGCCATTGTGCGAAAGCATGTGGGCGAGATTGTCACCGAGGGCATGTGAAGTGCCGCGACAAAGTTGCGGATTTACGCCCCAGGCGATCATCGCTGGGATCAGGTAACCAGTATTTTCGCCATCGAGTTCGTAGCCCCGCATCACGCCAAGGAATCCAATAAAGGCCTGGACCCGTGGGTGCTCGAAGTGGGTGAGAATGAATTCGTCCGGGGTGGTATGGAAGTATTTAAGGTATTCGCGTCCCTCTGGTAATCTCTCGAGAAGCGGCCGTTTGTCATCCAGCGGTATCGGGGGAGAATAAGTTTCAGGGAAAACAATATTTTTAACCACAGGCTGCCAGCGGTTCCAGATATCCTTGAAGGTTACGGCATCCTTCTGCGAGAATTGCTGGATGGTTGCCACCGTGCGGTCCACGTCCGCGAACCAACCGAGGTAGGTTTTATCCAAGAAATGGTGCACCACGCCGGGATCAGGCCGGTAATAATGGATCCCCATGGTCTCTAGCTCGAGATCCTTAAACCATGGCAGCGTCATCAGGCCGCGGTGAAAGACCGAGTGTATGTTATGCCAGAATCCGGGGTAATTTCGGTCTTCATGGGAATCCAGGCCGCCACCCACCTCCATGTTTTTCTCAACCACAAGGACCTTTTGACCGGATTTTCCCAGGTAACCGCCGCAGATCATTCCATTGTGACCTGCACCGATGACGACCCCATCGTAATCGAGTATTTTGCTCATAAAAACTGCCTCAGCCCTTCTCTTCAGCTGATCTGGTAATGTCGAGCTTCAGATCTTCCTTGATGATTTGCCAGGCGTTTCGTCCCGAACCGGCAATGACTGCATCTGCCGGGTGAGTCGCAACGCCCACCTGGTAGAGACCGTCAATGGGAGTCCGGTAGTTGGCCAGTTCCGGAATGGGCCGATTCGCGTTCATCTGAGAGGGAATCTTCCGTGCCACCCAGACCGATCCGCGGCGCATATTTTTCCATCGACCTGCAAGGTAAAATGGGTCGAGCGCTACCTTCATCTCGATATTTTCGTCAGTGAGGTTGGTTGCCACTTTTCGCCATTCCTTAAGGAGTTCCTCCATAAAGCCATTTTTCAGCTTGACCCAGTCCTCAGGCCTTTTACCCTTCAGCTCAAAGGGGACTGGCATAAACAGGGAGGCGGTATGTTTGCCATTGGGGGCTTGGAGGGGATCCAGTTGAGTGGGAGACGAGATGTGAAAACAATAATGACTTGGGAACTCGCCGGCACGGATTTCCGTCCACATCCGTTCTAAGTCGCTTGGTTTCACAGGACCAATGTTTACGTTCATCGCCTGGCGAATTGCCGGATCATTAGCCTCATGAATGGCATAGCGAATGGGGTTTTTGAGGGCGAGATGGACCTGGAAATAGGAGAACTCGTCGAGTTGAATCCCTTTGATCTTCTCGACGAATTTGGTGGGAAGTTTTTCCTCACCCACCATGTCGATGAAGGTTGATTGGGGATCGACGTTTGAGATTACAGCGAGCTTTGCCTTCCACTCGCGGCCGTCGCTCAGCCGAACACCCACGGCCCTGCCTTTTTGCACCAGTATCTTTTCAACGTGATGAACGGCTCGAATCTGACCACCCCGACGCACGTATGCCCTCTGGAGCACCTGAGCAATGGAGTGTGACCCGCCCCGGGCAAGCTCCGGTTTCTCGTCACCGGCGATCATTGTCAGGACCTCAACGCCTCCACCTTCATAGTCAATTCCGACACCACGAGGTATCGCCATTTGGCTAAGGACCAAGGTCTTGACCGCGTCACTCTCGAACAGCTCGTCCACCACCTGTTTCGGTGTTTTCTCCGCAAGTAGGTTGAATTCCTTAGCGAGGCCGTTGTTTTCAGACTTATTAGCAAGCGATCCGTTGGTTCCTGGAGCTTGGTAGTAAGATGGGATCAGAACGTTGCGAATGAGATCGTTGTATTTATCGTGGGTGTGGCGCCAGGTCTCAGCGTCTTTGGCAGAAACCTCGCTAATAGATGTAACGGTAGCCGCTAAAGACTGGTGGTGAGAGAGGGACTGTCCATCGGGCAGGAGTAGGGAGCTGATTACGGCTGGGGATATGAACTCCGCATGGTGCCCCTCCTCCCAATTCAATTCCTTCCACACAGGTGAAATGTCGCGCTTGTCCTGAAAGTATGCCAATGTGTTGTGCCAGTAGCCGGGAATCGTCAGCTCTTCACTGGCAAGTCTTCCCCCATTTTCGAGCCGACTCTCGCAGATGACAGTCTTTAGGCCGGCAAGGCCAAGGTATGTGCCCAGGGCGAAATTGTTCTGGCCGGCCCCGATAAGGATGATTTCCCATTCTTGATCCATCATTAGACCTGTGCTCCAGGACCACTCTTACACTTTTCCTTCTTATTTTTGCAACAATCCATCAGAGGGTGACCAACGAAATTAGTTTCGTCTCCCCCGATGATTCGTTAGCGCGGCCTGGATCATGCCCATCCCGGTAGAAATTGATTTATTACCCGTGCTAGAAGGGTTTGAGCCGATATTGAAAGGAAGAAATAGCCATGGCCATCAAACTCTACGATTATGGTCCGTCGCCCAATTGTCAGAGAGTGGAAATCGCTCTGCATGAAAAGGGGCTCTCCTACGAAATCGAGCCCATTGATTTGAAAAAAAGGGAACAGAAAAAGCCCGATTTTCTCAGGCTCAACCCCTATGGAAAGGTGCCTGTGATTATCGACGGCCAGAAGGTCCTCTTTGAATCAAGCATCATCAACGAGTATCTGGACGAAACCTATTCGAATCCACCTTTGATGCCCAAGGACCCCCACACGAGAGCACGGATACGTGTGCTTGCGGATTATGGTATCAATTATATCCAACCTCAGTACTGGGCAATACGAGCCGAGCTTTACGTCAAGACAGATGATGGCGAGCGGGACTGGAACTTAATAGAGAAGACTACCAGGCAGTTGAGGGAGCTTCTCCAATACCTAGAAAATGAGATTGGCAACAAAGATTATTTCATGGGCGAGTTCACTCTGTTGGACATCGCTCTGGTCCCCCGGTTTCTGCGGTTGGAGATGTTCGACGTGCTGCCGGCGACGTCCATCCCACGGCTTGGGGCATGGCTTCAAAGGATGAAAGAAAGACCGTCCGTTAAGGCAAATATGTAGAATATAGAAAAATTATCGCGCCAAGATGCTAAGCTCTCCAAGAGAAATTAACCGCTGATTTTCGCTGATTCTCGCAGATATAGATTCGGAATTATACCGCAGAGACGCAGAGAGCACAGAGAATTTAGTTTTTTGTTTGTCAGGAGACGACGACAAACAAAAACGTATCTTCATTGGGGATAAGAGATCGTGCTAAACGCGTAAGAGAGGCAGAAACTGTCTATCAATGTGGATGTTCACAGATAATAATCTGGCCAGTCTGGCCAGATTTGAAAACTCTTTATCTGCGTCCATCTGCGTAAATCTGCGGTTAATTGTATTTAATGCTTAGCGCATTGCCTTCGCTAGGGCTTGCTCACCGGCGCGTTTCACCAGAACCTTGATCAGATCCAATTTGTACTCCGCCGAGCCCCGTTGATCATCCATGGGGTCCGCTTCTGTAGCTGCTGTGTCTCCCATCTCGCGCAGCAATTCCGGGGTGACGGGTTTCCCACGCACCACCTCTTCTGCTTTTCTTGCCCGGAAAATTGTAGAACCCACAGAGTTCAACGCTACGCGGATATCTTCACAGTTGCCGTTTTGTATGCGCAGTGTGAGAGCAATGCCCACCGTGGCGAAGTCCTCCTCCGTTCGCGGGGTAAATTTGATGTGCGACCAGCAGAGGCGTTCCACAGGCGGTGGCACGTGAATCTCGGTAAGAATTTCCCCTGGCTCAAGGGCCGTCTCGTAATAATCCAGGAACAATTTCTCCAGAGGTAATTTGCGTGCTCCCTTTTTGCCGTGCAATGTAACCTCGGCATCGAGGGCCATCAAGCTTGCCCCCGGATCGGTGGTGGGGTCGCCCTGACAGAGATTGCCGCCAAGGGTTGCCATGTTACGAATCCTGAGTTGAGCCACCTTGTGAAAAGTCTCATAGAGTAGCGGATAAAACTGGCGAATTGCCGGTGTAAGCTCAATCTCACGGTGAGTAGCTCCGGCGCCGATGGTAAGGCCACTTTTAGGGTCAAAGCTGATTTGATTAAATTTAGGGATTTTGGCGAGACTGATGACAAAGTTAGGGTTGAGCAGGCGCTGACGCATCAAAATAAGTAGGCCCGTGCCGCCGGCCATTAGCCGTGCCTGATCGCCGTGTTGATCAAGTAGTTCAACGGCTTTTGTTAAACTCTCGGGTTCTAGATAGTCAAACTTGATCATCGCTCATCGACCCTGCTTCTTTTTTTCTTGCAGTGCCTTCAAAACCTTTTCGGGTGTGATGGGGAGTTTTTTGATTCGCACTCCAACAGCGTCAAAGATGGCGTTATTTATAACGGCAGCGGTGGGATCCATTCCCAATTCACCCAGGCCCTTTGCACCAAAGGGGCCAGTGGGTTCGTAGGATTGGGCGAATCCATGGGTGAGGGGAGGCATGTCTCTCATGGAAGGAATTCGATAATCGGCAAAGTTAGGGTTAATGGGGCGTCCATCTTCCATCCGGATCCCTTCAATGAGGGCGTAACCTAGACCCTGGGCAATAGCGCCTTCCACCTGGCCCTCGGCAGCGATGGGGTTGATGACCGTACCGCAATCTGAGGCAACCACATAGTTGAGGACCTTTACCTGTCCGGTATCGGGATCCACTTCAACCTCCGCTGCCTGGCTGCCAAAATTGTAAGCCCCTGACTCATTACCGTACCGACTGGAGTCCTGGGACATGGAGTCGGCATCGAAACTTCCCGACGCCACGATGGGCGCTCCGCCACGGCGGAATAACCTTGCTCGGGCCACATCTCCCACCGTCACTGACTTTTGCTCCGCTTCTTGAACAAAGATCCGGCCCTCCTTGCAAACCAGATCCTCTGCCCTGGCCTCCAACATTTCTGCGGCTGTCTCAAAGAGCTGCTGTTTGACCTTGCCGGCAGCATCCCTAACCGCATTGCCTGAAACATAGGTAAGCCGGCTGGCAAATGCACCGAGGCAGAAGGTGGTAAGATCCGTATCGGCTTTGGAGATTTCCACGTCTTCCAATGGAACCCCGAGTTCTTCGGCTGCGATCTGGCACATGGTCGTAAAAAGGCCTTGCCCAGCTTCGCCTTCTCCACTCAGGATCAAGACCTTACCGTCTTCGTTGACCTTAATGGTTGCCGAACTGCCGTCGTAATCGCCGAAATGGCGCTTGCCGCTCACATGGACCGTGCAGGCCAGGCCCATGCCGATGTTAGGTTTTTTGTTGGCCCTCTTTTTCTTCCAGTCGATCATTTTTTCCGTCATGTCGAGGCATTGTTTCAGCTCACAACTCTGCACATGGTTGCCATGGGGCGACACGTACCCGGGATCAGCGGCATTGAGACGGGCTAAAACCATGGGATCGATCCCCAGTTGGTGAGCAGCCAGATCAATGGCCTGCTCTACGGCCCATTCGGCAGACGGGTTACCAAAACCGCGAAAGGCACCGGTGGGAATTTTGTTAGTATAGACCAGGAAAGCCTGGGCCCTCACGTCTGAGTATTTGTAACAGGTGTCATGACGTAGGGCGGCGACGCCGGTGATGGCAGGTGCCTTACCACTATAGGCTCCGTTATCCGCAATGACGTGGGTGTGTTTTGCGCGGATCCGTCCATCTTTTTTAAACCCGAGCCTGACCCAGATCTTCATGTTGACCCTGGGGCGGCTTCCAGCCAAAAACTCTTCCTCCCGGGTGTTAATGATCTTAACGGGCCTACCGGCCTTGTGCGCTAGCACCGCCGCAACGATGGCGTTGTTATCATCTGAGGACTTCCCGCCGAACCCGCCTCCGACGGCGCTTTGAATGATGCGCACATCGGACTCTCTTACACCAAGAGCCGCGGCAAGCCTATAACGCGCCATAAAAAGGGTTTGGGTATTCATGTAGACAGTGTACTTCCCACTGGTATCGTAATCGGCAACGCTGCCAATGGTTTCGATGGCACAATGCCACTGAGGTATGCTCTCGAAAGTATCCTCCACGATCAGATCTGATTCGGCAAAGGCACGTTGGATGTCCCCTCGCTCCACGTCAAATTGCATGGCGATGTTGCTGTCTTTATCTTCGTGGATGAGTGGGGCGCCTTCCTTCATTGCCTCCTCGGAATCAAAGACCGCTGGAAGTTCCTCCCACTCCACGTCGATCAGGTCCACGGCCTCTTCAGCGATGTCACTATCGATGGCCGCCACGGCTGCCACTTCTTCCCCCACGTAACGGGCTTTACCTTCCGAGAGGGGAAATTGGTCGGGAAAAAATGCCCCCCAGCCTCGCTTGATGGTGTCCTCTGATGTCACCACGGCCCGAACCCCGCGAAGTTTTTCAGCCTTGCTGGTATCGATGCTGACAATTTTGGCATGGGGATAGGGGCTGCGCAGGATTTTACCCATAAGCATTCCTGGAACCACGATATCCGCGATGAAGCGGCTCTCACCGGCAACCTTCTCGTATCCTTCAAACCGGCTGACCTTCTGTCCTACCACGGAAAATTTTTCTGTCTTGCTCATCTTCTACGCCTTAAGATTTTTATTATTTATCACTCTTGTAAAGGCTCTGTATTTTAGCGGCCTGACCCCTGCGGGCACCCTGATCCAGGCTAACTTTATTTTGGACAACTGCCATGACCGATTCGAGGATCTTGTAGTAACCGGTGCAACGGCAGAGATTACCCGACATCCACTCTTTGACTTCCTCCTCGGACGGATTGGGTTGGCTATCCAAGAGGGCCTTGGCTGCAATGATCTGCCCAGGTGTGCAGATACCGCACTGAAATCCGCCGTACTCGAGAAACGCCTGCTGTATGGGATGAAGCTTTCCTTCTTTAGCCAGTCCCTCGATGGTGGTGATCTCCTTTCCCTGGCATCCCACCGCCAGGGTTAGACAGGAGCTAACCAGGCGTCCATCCACCATGACGCTACAGGCGCCGCAGACGCCGATGCTGCAGCCTTCCTTAGTCCCGGTGAGACCAATGTCCTCACGCAGAGCGTTGAGGAGTAACCGGTTGGGCTCAATTTCGATATCGTGGTCTTGCCCGTTTACAGTAAGTACAATTTGCCGTTTCATGGCTCAAACTAGCATCGTTATCATAGGAATATTTTGAACGTTGTGTGGCATCTGAGATTCGACAAACCCTACCTCAAGACTGTCATTCAGCTCTGCCCGAATGGGTTCGTCCCCATTTGTCCCGCATTGACTTTAGCGTTTCGCCTTCGCCCACATCAAGTCTTGTGCCGCGGAGTTTTTCGCCAATCTTTTTACTCTCTCCCTCCGCCGCCAAACGAGCCTCCTGGTCAAGCTCCTCGGGCCATAATCCCATAAAATAACCATGCCAGGGTTCCTGGATCTCCAGCTTTGGTAGATCGAGAGACTCCCACAGCTCTTTCGCCCTGTCCATAAATTCTTTTTTGGGCAGTGATAGGGGAGGAAAGTCGGCTTTTCGAGTTGCGTCAATCAAGAGCGAAGATTCCATATTGTCATACCGACTGGTGGGGTGGCTCACCACCATACCGATGGGTGTGGCGCCGAAGGGGCGATCACCAACCACTTTGATATCTTTATGGGGCTGAGACCTGTGGGTGATGGCCCAGGTGACTGCGACGGGATCGTGAGGGTTGATGTCCTCGTCCACCGCGATAACAAACTTGCCCACCCGGTCGCCATAGGCCAACAAAGCATCCATGGCCTTCCAGGGATCCTGGTCGTCTCTCTTCTTCATCCTTATGACGACATAAGGCCTGAGATTCACCAAGGGCTCCATGAGCGATACCTCCAGAACACTGGGAAAGCCCTTCTGCGTTAGATAACGGTGAATCAGGGTCGCCATTCCCATGGCCTTGATCTTGGAGCTTTCACTGGGTGTCACCTGGCTAATGATGGATACCCATGTGGGGGTTTTTCTATGCATGACGCAGCTCAGTTCAAATATCGGACTCAGAGTGCGCGGATCCACATAGCCCATGGATTCACCAAAGGGACCCTCTTCCTCCAGATAACGGGTAGGGATAATTCCTTCAAATACCACCTCGGCCGAAGCGGGGACCTCCAGATCCACCGTTTGGCACTTCACCAGCTTGATGGGTTCTCCCACCAGACCTCCGGCCAGGGCCAGTTCATCCGTGGCCGGAGGTACTTTCTGTGCAGCGGTGTAAGAAACAACCGGTACGGTTCCTATGGCAACGGCGACTTCAAGTGGGATACCCTTTTTCCTGCATTTCTCCCAATGTTGAGAAATATCCTGCGGGGTTCCCATCATGATTCCGCTCCAGCCCGGCCCCTTGATCAACCCACGGTAGTTACCGACGTTTCTCTTCCCCGTGTCAGGGTCTTTTGTGATCCAGTGACCTGCCGTGATGTAGGGCCCGTTGTCGAAACCGGGGGTTGAGATAGGTATGGCAAATTCATCAAAGCCGCCGTGGCGGAGAAGGTCCGGACCCTTGTGGATCTCTTCCATTACCGGACCATGGCTAACAATCTCGGGCTCCAGGCAATGTTCCATGGCGTATAACCATCGGTCCGCTACATCTTCTGCCCTGCACTTCAGGCCTAAACAGTAGATACTGGCCGATCCCGCAAGCCCACCCACAAGAACCGACCCTTGATACTTGCCCCCCTTCGAATCCGTAACGTTTTCGAAGAGAAAGGCCTTTCGGTCCTCCTCCTTCAATCCCCTGAACTGCAAGCGAACCAGCGGTTGAAGCTCCGTATCCTTGTTGATTTCCTTTCGGATTCGGTAAAGCTTGCCGTGTTCCTCAAGGGCCTGAACGAACTCTCTTAAGTCTTGGTAAGGTTTTTCATATTGCATAGTGCTGTCTGTATGCTTTTTGCGGAAATCCCGATTCAAGCCCACCCACAAGCTCCAAATGCGTCAGGTCGTTTTTGAATCTGAAAGAAGTAAAGCAATTGATCGGGAGACTTTTTCTTTTTGGTAGAAAAGGCCAACCGACCCTTGATACTTGCCCCCCTTCGAAGTAACGTTTTCGAAGAGAAAGGCCTTTCGGATCCCCTGAACTGCAAGCGAACCAGCGGTTGAAGCTCCGTATCCTTGTTGATTTCCTTTCGGATTCGGTAAAGCTTGCCGTGTTCCTCAAGGGCCTGAACGAACTCTCTTAAGTCTTGGTAAGGTTTTTCATATTGCATAGTGCTGTCTGTATGCTTTTTGCGGAAATTTGGCAAGTACAGGAGGAGCCCAGTGAATAAATAAGCTTGCTAAATAGGCATACTTTTTAGTAAAATCGCAATGGCCATTCATGTCTTTAAAGATTTACAATACGTTGTCACGCAAAAAGGAGGCGTTTGTCCCTTTCAAAGACGGTGAGGTGAGGATGTATGTCTGCGGGGTCACGGTATATGACCTTTGTCACGTAGGCCATGCGCGGGCTCTTTTTACCTTTGACGTTGTTCTCCGATACCTAAAGTTTCTTGGATACAAAACTACTTTTGTCCGTAATTTTACCGATTTGGATGATAAAATTATTCAGAAGGCGAAGGCAGAGGGGTCCGAGCCAGAAGTCATTGCAGAAAAATACATTAAAGAGTTCAACCGGGATGGCGCATCGCTGGGGCTGATTCGTCCCGATGGGGAGCCACGGGCCACGGATCATGTCACCGAGATGATCCATCTTATTCAACAACTGGAGGAAAAGGGTCTGGCCTACCAGGTGGATGGAGATGTTTTTTTTTCGGTGGATCGATTTCACCCCTATGGAAAACTCTCGGGCAGAAAGCTCGAAGAACTCCAGGCTGGGGTCAGGGTGGAGGTGGACGAACGCAAGAAGCACCCCATGGATTTTGTTCTGTGGAAGCAGGGCAAGGAAGGTGAACCGTCGTGGAAGAGCCCCTGGGGCGAGGGGAGACCGGGGTGGCACATCGAATGCTCCGCCATGAGTGTGAAATATCTCGGGCAACCCTTTGATATTCACGGGGGAGGGGCGGATTTAGTTTTTCCTCATCATGAAAATGAAATTGCCCAATCTGAAGGCGCCTCCGATCAAATGTTTGCGCGGTACTGGATCCATAATGGATTCGTCAATATCAACCATGAAAAAATGTCAAAGTCTCTCGGAAACATCTACACGATTCAAGAGGTTCTCGAACGTTTTGATGCTGCCTCACTCCGTCACTACATCTTGGCTAGCCATTACCGTAGTCCGTTGGATTTCTCAGATCAGGGTCTTGAAGAGGCAGAAAAGGGGATGGACCGCATCTACGATACCGTCGATCGTTTGAACCAGCTGACAACCAACAAGGGAGAAGAGGCCATGGAAGAGAGTTTGCTTGGGGAGTTTCGTAACGAGATGGACGATGACTTCAATACGCCTCGGGCTCTGGCCCTCCTGTTCGAGGAGATTCGGTCGCTCAACCGATCGCTGGACAAGGGTGAAAGCTCAGGTTTAACGGCTAGAAGAAATTCGTTGAAAAAGATTGGAGAAGTTTTGGGATTGATTCAAGAGTCCCCAGGGATGTTCTGGGATAGGAAAAAAGAGCGATGGCTTCACATCCGCGGTATATCAAGTCAAGAAATCGAGGAGAAGATCCGCCTGAGGAATCTCGCCCGAACGGAAAAACGTTGGAAAGAGGCAGACAAAATCCGAGATGAGTTGAGCGAAATGGGCATTGCCCTAGAAGACACTCCAGGAGGGACCTCATGGAAGGTTCGATGAAATGTATGGATAAAAAACGATGTATGGCTCTATTTTTTTTCCTGCTTCTGAGCTTTGGGTTAACTCTAGGAGTCCATGGCCAGGAGGAGAGGGTAGGTGGGTTAGGAGAAGGCAAGGCGCAAATCAGACTCCGTAAGACGGTCAAGACGCGTGAACTCCAAGGAAAGTCCGTTGAGGTGGAGGAAAGAAAGATCGTTTCCGGGGATACCCTGTGGCAGATTCTCATACAAGAAAGAGGCCTCCCTGGAAAGTACTTTCAGCGCTATCTGGTTCTCGTTGGGTCGCTGAATCCCCAGCTCCAGAACCCTGATTTGCTGAGGGTGGGAGATGTGATTTTTATTCCCATTCGGCCGGATGAATTCCTGGGTATACAGATACCCTCGGGGAGGGGCGACCCAAGGGTCTACCGGGTGAAGCGCGGGGAACATCTATTTAAAATCCTCCGCGATCAGCAAGGGCTTCAGGGACGAAAGGCAATTCGTAGTGCCTTCGAACAGGTGAGGAGATTGAACCCTCGGAAGGATAATTGGGATCTCCTCTATGTGGGGGAGCCCATTCTCCTGCCTTTTCTGCAAAAGGGTGCACCTCCTGCGGTGGCCCTGAGCCCACAACTTGGATTCGTTGGGCTCGATTACGGGCTAAAATTGCCGGTGAGAGAAAACATGGATCTCTTGCAAGAAATTGCAGGGGCGGTGGGAAACGAGATGAGTCGTGTTGGGGAGGAATCCTTGGAGGTGAAGGAGGGAACGGTGCATATCGATCGGAGCCTATTCCCTGTAATTAAAAACTCAAAGTTGGGTAAGCGAGTTGTCTTAAACATGGAAGAGAGAATCAGCCCATCCCTTCAGGCGGAACTCCAATCAGAGAATCCCCGGGTGAGCGTGGTCTCCGTGAATAAGGAGAGTTCTCTCCATGAAGCCGCTGATACTGTGTTTTCACACATGGGTTTTCAAAGTCTGCCCAAAAATAAAGCCGTGGTGATTCAGGACCAGGGGGTAGGGGTACAGGTGAAGGGCGAATGGATGTACACCAACCAGACCGGGGCCGGTGGCAACCAGGAGATATGGATTATCAGCCTCGCTGATGTTTCCAATAAAACCCCGGATTATCTCAGAGAATATCTGTCCGTGAGAGGCATGAAATTGAAAGAAATCGTGGTTCCTGGGTCACCTCTGGAAAAGAAATCGTTGCCGTTGTCCAAAAAGGACCTGGTGGACCCTCAGCCCATTGAGGTTTGGCCAAGTGATAAAGAGGTCCTGATAGATACGGTCCTCAGTACCTATGGAATCGAATTCACCACTGCCCACGACATGACCCTCTCATTGCGAAAGGGCATGAGGCTCAACACCACGGTGGACCGGTGGTTTACGTTAGAAGATAAAACTTTCGGAGTTTTTTTTGGCAAGGTAGGCCCAGAGGTAAAGCAGGCATTGAGTAAAAAGGGAGGGATAAAATTGGTGGAGCTCGATCTTGAGTCGTTATCCGCCCGTGAGATTCTCTCCACTTTATTAGTAGCCATAGGGAAGGGTACAACCTACCAAAAACATCGATTCCCCACGGCTGATGTGGGGCCAAAGGACAAACTTGTCCTATCGGTTCCCGGGTTTTTCCTGCCTACCCGGTCCATACTCGTGACCGACCAGACGATTCCGCAGGACCTTCATCGGTTTTTTCACGAGAAGGGGATCCGAGTGGTATATTTCCGTGAGGCGACATAGACCCATTGGGGTAGGGTTGTTTTAATTTCTACGTGTTAAGAGCAGAATTAATGATCCGGCGACCCATGCCCCTTGCTTTGTCCCTTGTCCTCGCATTAGTCACTTCGCAGGGCTGTGCGCTACGGTTCCAGACACCGGCAAAGTCTCAACCCCTTACTTCAACTCCTCAACCATCTGCGGACTCCAAGCACACGGAATCCGTTGCCTCAAACCAGGATTCATCCAAGAAAAAATGTCCCGATCGTGTGGATGGTGCAAGAATAGGGAGTTTGACAGGTACGGTGCTTGGCACTATTGTGGGAGCCGCTTTCGGTATGCCCTGGCTGGGTCTTGCCTAAAAATTCGCTGGATCTGCCATAGGCTTCGCCACTGGCAATCCTTGTGGTCAGAAAGTCGTGTCAAAGAAAAACGGAAAATGGGTTAAACCTGCCAATCCTACCTCACAGGAAAATGGGGGACAGGATGAGAAGACCAATGATGCGGCGGCACCTGTTCTTCAACCTGGTCACGAAATAAAAGAAGAGAATATTTGAAATTTCTAATGCGCCCGTAGCTCAGCTGGATAGAGCGGCAGACTTCGAATCTGTAGGTCGGGGGTTCAAGTCCCTCCGGGCGCGCCAGAACCATTCGAAATAGATCATTAGCAACTGCGCGATTCTTTAAACAGTGACCTGCAAGTCATCCATGCCACTAAAGGGTTGAAGCTCAACGAGACGGCATGCCATGAAAAGGATCAATCCCCAGGGAGAACCTGAGAACTAAAATGGATCGCGACGCCGTCACTTCCACCCTTGTCCGTATCGGACTATTAATACTGTTTCTTTATCTGTTCCTGTTCAGTATCAATCTGATGGGAACGGCCATGAAGATGTTCGGCAAGGGGTTTGCCGAAGCGATGATCGCCAGCACCTCCGTTCCGCTGGTGGGCTTGTTCATCGGGATCCTTGCCACCTCTCTGGTTCAGAGCTCATCCACCACCACCTCCATTGTGGTTGCCATGGTAGGTGGGGATGTTCTCACTGTTGCGAATGCCATTCCCATCGTCATGGGTGCCAATATCGGCACGTCAGTAACGAATATGTTGGTATCCATTGCTCACATTAATCGTTCCCAAGAATTTCATCGTTCCTTTGCCGCTGCTACCGTGCACGATTTTTTTAATGTGCTGTCGGTACTGGTCATATTCCCGCTACAAACAATGACCAATTTTTTAGGTATCGGAGCCTCCCTCCTGGCGAACCAATTTCAGCACGCTGGCGGTATGCAGCTCTTCAATCCCGTTAAGGCGGCCACGAAGCCATTGGTTGCCTTGATGGTCCAGTGGATCGGATCCTACCCTTGGGTTCTCTTTGTTTTGTCCTTGATTGTACTTTTTTTGGCCTTGAATGGATTGGTCCATGTCCTGCGAGTCCTTGTGGTGAAAAGGGCGGAGGTATGGTTTGACAAGGTCCTATTCAGAACCGCTGTGAGGGGCTTTGTGGTGGGACTCCTCCTTACCATCCTGGCCCAGAGCAGTTCCATCACCACGAGTTTGATCGTGCCCATGGCAGGAGCGGGTATCTTGAGCCTCGAACAGATCTTCCCATACACCCTGGGGGCAAATGTCGGTACCACTTTCACGGCCATGCTGGCTTCTCTAGCCACCGAAAATCCCAAGGCGGTGGTCGTTGCGTTTGTGCACCTCTTGTTCAATATTACCGGAATTGTGATATGGTGGCCCCTCAGAAGGCTACCCCTTTGGTTAGCCAGACGGGTTTCGGATTGGGCCATAACGAGTAAATGGATACCTTTTTGCTATATAACTACGGTCTTTTTCCTCATTCCCATAGGTGTTATCCTATTATTCAGGTGAGGTGATCCATGATATTTAAAGAACTCTTTGCCATTTTTAAGAAAGACACCCTCCTCGATAGGGCTTACCGACGCTCCTATGAAATGGTGGACCTCACCTTTGAAATGTATCTGAAAGCAAAGACAACTTTGCGGGAAACGGACGTGGTTCAGCTGGATATCAACATCTACGATCAGGACATCGCGGTGAATAAATTCCAAAGGGAAGTTCGCAGGAATGTGTTGAGTCATCTGGCGGTGTCAGGGGCCGCTGACTCATATTCAGGTTTGCTGCTGGTGAGTATTATTATCGACATTGAAAGAGTCGGGGACTATACAAAAAACATCGTGGAGATGGCCATGCATCACCCGGCCAGGTTGCAAGGTGGAATGTTTGAAAAGGACTTGAAGAAAATTGAAAAAGCGGTGGAAGATACTTTCAAAAAGGTACGGAAAATATTTGAGACAACTGATGCTCGGGGGGCGGAAAAACTGCTTGGTGAATACCAGTGGGTGAATCGGCTCTGTGATGAACGGGTGATCGATTATATCAAAGGATCGGATACGAACGTTTCCAGCAATGATGCGGCCTCGTTGGCGTTGTATTTCCGTTACCTGAAACGCATTAATTCCCACCTCCGCAACGTGGCTACGAGCGTGGTGAACCCATTTGATAAGATCGGTTATATGCCCAGGGGAGACAGTGGGGCGGTCAAGAAGGAAGGAAAAGTCTCGTAGCCCTGAGCCCGGGTTCCTCAGGTGGCAAAGAGAAGAGCGCCAAGCGCATAGCGTCCGGAGGGCTGCTATCACGTCTAAGCGTTTAACACTCAAGACTCACCGCTCTTATACCTGCCGGCGACCGCTGTCCACTCAGTCCTCAGTACTCGATACTCATCACTAATCTAGTCGCTTTGCGCCATACGCTTAGCGCTTTGCTGTTCTCGCTTTGTGTCTTTGCCCCTCGATATTCCTCGGGGTCCTGTGGTTCGAATGCCCTCGCCACCCTGAGCCCGTCGACGGGAGGTTCTCGAAGGACGAGAGTGTTCTTTTCCGAGATTTCGTAATCCAAAATACAACTAATCATTTTAGATATTTTTTGCGGGGTTGGGGTGTCTCAACTCATAGACGTACTGGCTAACGCCTTTGACGTTACGTTCGATGGGGATTCTATGAGAATACCTTTCCTCTTTTAATAGATTGTGTAAACAGGCCGTATCCTCCAGATCAGACCAGGTCATACCGATGCGACCTCCGGTCTTTAAATAAGTTTTGGCTTCGTTGAGGAATCTCCTGAGCAGTTTGTGCCCCTCGTCAAAATTGGCCTCTTGCCATTGGGTCTTTGGCTTCCAGGGAGGAAAGGGGATGTTGAATAGGATAACATCAAAATTCTCGGTTGTAGCCACCACGGAAAAAATCCCCGTGGCGGACCTCAATTATTCCCTCCAAGTGATTGAGCTCCACATTCGCACGGGCACATTGGGCTGCCTCTGGTTGCTTGTCAACGGCGAGCACCCGCTTGGCGCGATCCGAGGCTACGATTGCCTGGAATCCTGTCCCGGTTCCCAGGTCCAGCACAGTTTCGTGGGCTTGGATATCCATTGCCGCCACCAATAGATCTCCAATTTAGGGAGAACTCCGGATTGAAAACGCCTGGGAGAACGATTAAAGGATGACCCTTGAGGACGATTCGTTTCGGTATGGTAATGGCATCGTGCCTGCGCTCGATCTCTTCAGCCAGCGCACTATGCTCGGGGTTGGCTTCTCTTACGTATTTGGATGGTTTTTCCAATCTAATCCTTCCGTCGGAACTCGTGCACCATATTCCTAGTTAATGGTACAAGGTGTCATAAAAACGGCGGGCTAACAATCGAGCAAATTGCCAGAAGCTAGGGCTGATCGTATGCCGCGGAAGCAGTGCAACTTGCCGGTTAAAGTCCGGTGCGGGGAATTAACGGTTCACCCCGCTAGCGAAGATCCGGTTTTGAGGGGTAACTCTCAGGGCTAAGTGGATCGAGAAAACTTTCCAAAAGGAGAGGATCGCAAACTCGCAGGCCGTACTACTAGGGAACCCATAGAGCCTCGTAACTTGCTGATTGAGAGTGCCGACCCTGTGGTCAGATGGGGAAGGCCGGTGCCATCTGTGGAAATAACCGAGACAGAAGCAGATGGGCTCTCCGGGGTCGTCGGGACGGCATGTGGGGGAAGTTGTGGTGGGTAACGCGGGAGATCTCGTTTGTCGCGGGTGATAGCCGCAATGGCTCGGTATAAGGGAAACCGAAGTCAGGGTCAGGCGGGCGAGAAGTCGGAGGGGCGAGTATTACCGAGGAGGCTGGGTAATGCCGGCTGAGGGAAGGCGCCCTACTTTCATTGTGTCTCTTAAAGAGGGAAGGAGAGGTGATTGCCGTGAGGCTACAAACACCTAACAAGATTCGAGACCTCTAGCGGAGACTGTATCTCAAGGCCAAGAGGGAGCTCAATAGGCGGCCTCGCATGCCTTGAGATGAAGATGATCGGAAAGCCGTATGCGGGAAAACTGCAAGTACGGTTTGATGAGGGGGGACAGGAACGCTTGTTACGGAAGTGCCTAAACGGGCACGAAGCTGGAAACGGCGGATACAGCCAAGGTGCGGCCTAAAGCAAGCTAAGCCTGTCCTCTACTCTACCCGGCGGCGGCCCAGTCCTAGCGCCGTATAAAATTTAATCAGGTGACCTATTCTGGTGATGCCATCAAATCTGAAGGGTGCGGTGAGTTGCATATGGCCCCACGGATCTCCATTATTATTCCTTCCTGGAATGATGCCATAAGTCTTTCCAGCATCCTGGACTGCCTGCAAAACCTTGCTGGAATTGAAGGGGCGGAGATTATCGTCGCGGCCTCCGGTGATCATTGCGCGGTGGAGCGGGCTGCGGCAGGACGCGCGCGAGTCCTCTGGCCTCCACATTCCACCCGGGCGGCGCACATGAACTCGGGTGCCGCCGTGGCTCAGGGGGAAATCCTCTTTTTTCTTCATGCCGACTCCATCCCTCCATGGAATGCCTTGGAATTGATCCATGTCACCTTTTCCGACACACGTGTGGTGGGTGGAGCCTTCGAACATCTCTTTGCCGACCGAGGATGGAGTCTTCGCATGATCACTTGGATCAACCGTCTGCGGTACCGCCTTACCCACAATTACTACGGCGATCAAGGAGTATTTGTACGTAGCTCTGTATTTCGTCAAATGAAGGGTTATAAGGATCTTCAGATCCTGGAGGACCTCGAGTTCAGTCAGCGTCTGAAGAATTTTGGGCAGACGGTTCTTGTTAAAGTACCGATGCTCACCTCCGGGCGTCGCTTCCTTAACCAGGGACCGTGGAACACTTTCTTTTTTATTGTGTGGTTGCTTGTGTTGCACACACTTCGCCTAGACACCCAGCGCTACGCTAAGCGATGGCGAGGACGTGGTAACTGTCCTCCCGGCAGCGCATCTCCGGGCGTTTCCTCGCCATAGAACGATTCGAAGGTAGAGGGAAACGGAGTCTCCGGGAATTAACCGCAGATTTTCGCCGATCATCGCAGATTGTTAACAGCATGGGGCATAGCGCAAAGCGTCCAGATCCCTCTTCCAGCTCTTTTTCGATCTTCAATCTTTAATTCTCTATTCTCGATTCTCATCCCTCCCCATTCAGTACTCAGCACTTGTTACTCAGTACTAAAGTAACCTCTGTGCCTCTGCGGTAATATTCTTGCGGGGATTTCTTTCTGAGTCTATTTGCGTGAGTCCGCGGTTAAAAACTCATTGGACCTTGACAACTGTCCAGTGAGACGGATATGCAAGGCAATCGACAGGCTCTCGCCGCCAGTGCTGGGAGGACGATACTCCCAAGCCATTGTTAAAAGTGCAGCATCGGGCCAGATCTCGAGGCGTGATATTAAACGAAACAGTGAGAACCGGATGCGGCGGAAGGTGGCGTAAGATTCACTTTCCGTCGAGGGGGATTGTTGCAGCTTAACGTATTGAGTCGCCAAGGACTTCCGCTCTTTTCCACTTTTTTCTTCTGGAGCGTGGGAATGGGTGCCATGCATCTCGCGAGACCTCTCTTTGCTGCGTCCTTTGGGGTCCCGGTATTTCTGGTTACATTCATCTTCGCAAGCAATGCCCTTGCCCGCCTCATATCAGGACCCGTTACCGGGTTCTTGGCGGACAGGTGGGGGCGGAAACCATTGCTCCTCGCGGGAGTTGCACTCAGAACCATCACGGCCTTGGGGGAGTATTTTTCCACCAGCTACGTGGAGTTTTTGCTCTGGGAATTCATTGGCGGCTTTGGCGTTTCCACATGGAATACTGGCTCACAGGTGCTAATCGCTGATGTTACCGAGTTGGAAAACCGAGGGCGGGCGGTTGCTGTCAGAAGTATGTCGGTGAGGCTGGGGAATATAGCGGGGCCGTTCATCGGTGCGCTTCTCACCACAGCCTTTAGTATTAGATCCATCTTTCTATTCAACGTAGTTACCAAGCTGGTGGTGATCGTAATTACGCTTTTTCTTATCAAGGAGACACGGCCGGAGTCGGCTAAGCCCAAAACAGGTGAGACCCGCCGTCCCGTTGAAAAATTAGGCGCATCCATATTTTTGACCAGAGGTTTTCTAGTCATTTCTTTTGCCACCTTTGCCTTGGGCATGATGACTCAAGGGGTGTTTTCCGCTTTGTTCCCTCTATACGTTCAGGAAGTTATTAATTTTAATGCCGCAGATATCGGTTATATGATCACCCTCGCGAGTATTGTGATGTTTTTGGTTTCATATCCGAATGGAGTGCTGGTGGATCGTTACGGTCGACGGAAAACGTTGGTTCCCGGTCTACTGGTACTCGGGTTATCAGGATATCTCCTGGCTCAAAGCATGGACCCTCGAGGAATATACCTTATGGTTGCAGTGTACGGTGTCGGTTCGGGGATGACCACGGGGACATCACAGGTCTACGCTATGGATTTAGCGCCCGAGAGTCGAAGGGGAGCCTTTCTCGGCATATGGTCCGCGTTTAACCACTTGAGTTCCGTTGTGGCTCCCCTTCTGCTGGGTCTTCTTGCTGGATCCATGGGGATGCCCAAGACCTTCATGGTAGCTTTCGGGTTGCTGATCATTAGTGCCGCCTTTACTTGGATGTTTGGCCCCGAAACCTTGACAAAGAAGTCTCGAAAGGGGGAAAATTCGTGAGATCAAACGTGCGAATACTTAAGAAGAGCGCAAACTGGTGTCAAAGTAAGGCATTTCTAAATTAGGGGGAATATATGACGGATTTAATTCCTGTGGACTTCAATGAGGCGGTTGAAACAGTAAAACAAAAGGGTGGTGGACGAAAGATTCTTTGGCAGGATTCGGAATCACTCGCTTTTTTGAGCCGTGGTCGAAAACAGAGACTAGACTTCCATGTGGATCCCAGTGATGAGGTTACCATACAGCTTCATGGAGAACAGCGCCTTCACTACATCAATTCCACTGGGGAACATAAAGTAGCGGTGATTCGTCCTGGACAAGCACTGCTATGCCCGGGTGGAGTGCCCCATTCTCCCAGAGTTTCCGAGGACGCATGGTTTATTGTTTTCGAGCGTCGACGGCAGACAAGCGAAAAGGACCGGTTCCTATGGTACTGCGACCAATGCGGCGAAAAGGTTTACGAAGTAGCGGTTTCGGTGGGGGATTATCGCGAGGATCCGGTGTCACAAGTCCACAAGGAATTTTATGAAAGCGAGACTCTTCGAACCTGTAAGAGATGTGGTACGGTGGTTCCCAAACCTAGTCCTTAGGCTTTTACCGAATGAACACGCAGGGGAGCGACCGACACAAGATTTATCGTGCCAAGACGCCAAGTACGCAAAGAATTCTTTCAATCTCTTTCTCGCAGCTTGGCGCCCTTTGCGCCTTTGCGCGAGGTCTCTTCTCCCCAATGGTTTTCGGAGACGTGTGAGGTAGATAACTTGTGAATCCCTATATGAGGTCACTCCAGTCGTTGGCGGAACGGTTCCGGGATGCGGAAGCGATGGTGGTCAGGGCCTATTTCGCCAAGCCGAGACAAAAAAAGGAACATATCCGGTGGCTAAAGGCGCAGGCGTTTAAAGAGCACTCCGCGGTAAAGCCATTGTTGCAAACACTGGCGAAGACCTATCCCTATTTGGATAAGGGAATGGATCGGCACCAATACGAAGAATTGGCCGAAAAGTTGGCAGAAGAGATAAAGCACGCCAGACTCATCATGGATTTGCTTGAAGAATTGACCGGCACGAGGATTACGCCAAAAGGTCTACTGTCGTTGTCGGAGGACAAGCGTTTGGCTGAGATTAGGCGCAGGTACTCAAAAACCTATTCGGCGCTTCTCCACGGATCCCGGAACATCAAAGTGAAAGAAATCAGGCGCAGGGACGAAGAACTTGAACGCGCTGCCATCACCTTAACTGAAGGAGGAGGTGGAGCCCTCTACCAGGTATGCAGCCGGTTGAAGACCGGACGATTCGAAAGGAAAATTGCCGCGGCGTTTAAAGAGATATACCTTGACGAAGTGAATCACAAAAATGCCGGTGCCCGGGATCTAGCTGGCCTCATTACCACTGAAGACGACTATGAGCGTGCGAGAAAAATCGTCCAACAGATATCGAGTCAACGGCTCAGGATGAGAAACGAGCAGTTTGGGTTTCCTTTAAGCGCTGAAGACATCGGGGATTTGGAGTTACGCTGCGGGAAATCAATGGGTCCCCGCCGTCCGCGGTAATCATTTCCAACGAACAACGTTGAAGTCATTCCCCTACTACGGATTTACACCGGTGCTCCTTGGGTCCCGGTGGTCCGGCGTAAACGGGAGCAGTTTGGCACAGTAGTTGCCAATTCTACTTCTTAAGCCAGAGGCACCGAAGAAAACCTAATAAAATGGACTGTTCTCCTGGTGAATAGAGTACTTTATTGTACAAAACGGTAAAATTCGGAACAGTTTGAGCTTGAAATGAAACAAGGGGTAAAATCTGAGGGCCCGAAAATTCTCGTGGTGGAGGGGTATTTAAACCACGCAAAAACCATTGGGAGTCATCTGGAACGTTACGCTCAGCCCATCGAGCTGTTCTCTGCCTCGGATGCGGAGACTGCCCTAAGCATTCTGGATGAACAATCCGTCAGCCTTCTCATTATTGATGTTTGTCTGAGGGGAAAAATGGATGGGTTTGACCTCTGCCGGGCAATCAGGGTCTCTGATACATACCGCGAATTGCCCATCATACTGTTGATGTCAGGTCACCTTTCCCTGGAACGCTCCTCGGGTATGTCCGCTGGAGCAGATCTCCTGTTGTACAGGCCTGTGGTAAAAGAAGAGCTCTTTAAGATGGTTCAACTTTTTTGCGAGGTAAGATCCATCGAAGGAAACGGAAAGGCAAAAGGGACCACTGAGGATCGCGCCATGCAACGACTCCACTCGGTGGGCTAGATCCTCACGGGAACCCACTCCCTACCTCCATCCTCGCCAATTGAACTGAAATTCTAGGGGTACCATGGGCTGTTTTTAGGGATTGTGTCTGTGACCCGCAACTAATCATATCCTCTGTCTGTCTCCTCTCATGAGTGTAAAGTGCTAGGTTTGACGGAAATTTTTGGCCTTGATATAGTGCCTCCTACAGTTATTTGGGGGTAGGATCACGAGGATGAGTGACGGGGGAATTAACCCTACTGTGGGACGGCAGGATTGGGGAACCTGGCCACGGTACAACGCTGCCGTGGAGGGATTTCGCAATTACTGGTATCCCGTGATGTCGTCGCGCAAAGTGCGGCGTCGACCGGTGTCGGTGGTCCTTGTAGGTGAGCGGATCATGTTTATCCGGGATGGGGGAACGGTCTATGCCCTTCATGACCGTTGTCTTCACCGAGGTATTCCACTCTCCCTGGGAAGCGGTTGCATCGGCCAGTCCACATTCTCCCGACAAAATTTTCCTGGCACCATCAGTTGCGGCTATCATGGGTGGACCTACGATCTCAAAACGGGAAACCTAGTTGCTGCATTGACGGATGGTCCTGATTCACCCATCTGTGGCAAGGTTCAGGTGAAAACCTATCCCGTTGAAGAGAGGCTGGGTATGGTTTGGGTTTACATTGGTGCGGAGGCTCCCCCACCCGTTGAAAACGATATTCCAACTGAACTATTGGCGAACAAGGCGGCTATTGGCGCTAAGATTCGTGTCCGACAGGGTAACTGGCGCTATGGGGCAGAGAACGGATTTGACGAAGCCCATGCAAGGTATCTTCATCGTAACTCCTTATGGCGTTTCTTTAACTATATGCCGTCTTGGACCAAGACCCACGTTGAATCCATTGAAGATGGGCAATGGTTGACCTATGTAGCGGATGAAGTCCATCGCGAATCCGAGTACCCCGGCTTGGGGAAGTGGCCTCCTCCCAGGGGGTGGTGGAAAAAGGCCAGGGGTGCCGCGGTAAAGATTTCAATTCGCCTGCCGTGTACGCTGCGGGTGAATCAACCGGGATGGACCATCTATTCGTGGTTCATTGCCAGCGACGCAGATCACCATCGATATATACAGTTGGGAGTAAAATTTGGCGGTGTGGCCAGCAGGCTGGCCTATAAAATTCGTTACTGGTTGTATATCAGGTGGATCAATCAAACCCTATTCACGCGGCAGGATGGAGTTATGATCAGTGCTATGGATGCACCCCCCGAGAGGCTATTTAGGCCGGATCTGTCGATCCTGGCCTGGCGTCGATACTGTGAACAGGCCCGGGGCACCGAGGGAGCCGGTAAGGAATCAGTGAATGAGCTTCGTGAGTCGGAGTTGAGAAAGCTCACGAAAGAGTACACTTCAACGATCTAGTGGACCCGCTTTAATCATCGTGGCGCTTCTTTCCTCGATGATATTTATTTTTCTCTCTTTTCCTGGCCCGCGCCTTTAATTTCTTTGCCGACTTGCCGCGAAGGCCGCGTGGCAGATTCCTGGAAGAGATGGTGTTCCAGGGGCCACGATAGTGACGTGACATATACCAGCGTCCGCGGTAGGCATAGTAATAGAGGCCTTTGACTCGAAAGATGTAGGCATCCACTCCAACCATCACCCTGACATTTGTACCCGGCAGTCGTATGAAGCTGGGCTGGCCGTGAATATAGACAGACGGCGGTCCCATTTTCTTTGCCAACCCTGGTGGAACGCCTCCGTGGCCTGGGGACCTACCACCGTGTCCAGGGGGGAGCCCGCTCCTACGGGAAGGTTGTACATAAACATCACATGCTGTTACAAACCCAACAGGATGATCCATAGTAATATTTTTTGCATGATTAGCCTCCCATTGCCCTATCGCTACAACGTTCGTATATGTTGGTTGTTAGGCATTGGGCTAATATGCAAGGTGGATGCCAATGGGTATTGATGGAGCCTCTTGGACTCAATGCGTCGTATATTAAAGGTGGAGAATGATCTTCGGCCCAAAATCCACGGTGGGTTGAGCAAAATAGTCCACCTGGAGCGCCTTCGGAATGCTTAAAGTCACTGGACACTTGAACTCAGAGGCGTAGGAAGCTAGGATTCAGCCGAAGGAGATTAGGAAAGTGGCTGAAAAAACCCTATATGAAAAAATTTGGGAATCTCACACGGTTTGCGAGCTTCCCACCGGTCAGACGCAACTTTTTATCGGGTTGCATTTGATTCACGAAGTGACCACCGCGCCTGCCTTTGACATGCTACGGGAAATGCGGATGGATATCGCATTCCCGCAACGGACCTTCGCTACAGTGGATCACATTGTGCCAACGGATCTGAGGTCTCGACCTTTTCTCGATTCGCAGGCAGAGGAACTGATGCAAGCCCTGGAAAAAAATATTAAGGAGTTTGGCGTTGAGTTCTTCGGTCTTGATAGTGAGCGCCAGGGGATTGTTCACGTCATCGGACCCCAGTTGGGGCTCACCCAACCCGGCATGACCCTCGCGTGCGGGGATAGTCATACCAGCACTCATGCGGCCTTTGGCACCCTGGCCTTTGGTATCGGAACCAGCCAGGTTCGGGACGTGCTTGCTACCCAGACACTGGCGTTGGATAAACTCAAGGTTCGGAGAATCAACGTCAATGGAAGTCTGAGCGATGGGGTCTATCCAAAAGACGTGATCCTTTCCATTATTCGTAACCTCGGGGTAGGCGGAGGCAAGGGATTTGTCTACGAGTATGGAGGATCGGTAATTGAACGGATGAGCATGGAAGAGCGTATGACCGTTTGCAACATGAGCATCGAGGGAGGCGCGTTGATCGGTTACATCAACCCTGACTCAACGACTTTTGAGTATCTAAAGGGGAAGGAATTTGTCCCCAAGGGTGAGGACTTTGACAGGGCGGTGGAGTATTGGAAGTCCGTGGCTTCCGATGCGGATGCCCACTACGATGATGTGATAAACATGGACAGTGCGGAGATCGAGCCCACGGTAACCTGGGGAATCAACCCTGGCCAAGCTGTGGGAGTCTTGGAGAAGCTGCCGCGTCCGGAAGACCTGGAGGATCCTGAGGGGGCAAAGCGGGCCTACACCCATATGGGCTGGCAACCTGGAAATCCAATACTCGGGACACCCATCCATGTGGCATTTATAGGTTCGTGCACCAACGGACGCCTCAGCGATTTGCGTGAAGCTGCCAAGATTGCCGAAGGTAAAAGAGTCAACTCCGGTGTGCGGGCGTTGGTGGTACCGGGATCGGCAGAGGTCAAAGCCCTGGCCGAAAAGGAATCTCTGGACAAAATTTTCACCAATGCAGGTTTTGAGTGGAGGGATGCGGGCTGTTCCATGTGTCTAGCCATGAACCCGGACAAACTGAAAGGGGACGAAATCTGTGCCTCCACGTCCAACAGAAATTTCATCGGCCGACAGGGTAGCCCGGAAGGCCGGACGATGCTCATGAGCCCGGCCATGGTGGTTGCGGCCGCAATAAACGGTAAAGTCGTGGATGTGCGCCAAGCCGGCTGAAAGGGAAAGTATGAGTACCGTTACAAAAATCACTCAAGTAGTAGGAACTGCGGTCCCAGTTCGGGGCAATGACATCGACACAGACCGCATCATTCCGGCCCGTTACTTGAAAGAGGTTACTTTCTCTCGGATGGGAGAATTTCCATTCTTTGATGAGCGCTTCGACGCCGCGGGAAAGCCTAAACCTCACCCCTTCAATGACCCAAAGTACAAAGGGGCTTCTCTCTTGTTTGTGAATAAAAATTTTGGTTGTGGCTCATCGCGGGAGCATGCACCGCAGGCGATTCTTCGTTTCGGCATTCATGCCATCGTCGGCGAGTCATTTGCAGCAATATTTGCAGGCAATTGCGTTATGCTGGGTATTCCGGCCGTAATGGTTTCAGCCGGGGATATAGAAACGTTGATGAAGTCCGTGGAATCCGGGCCCAACACTTCGTACACCGTGGACCTGACAACGAAAACCATTTCTTACCAGGGAGGGCAGATTCAGTTTGACCTGCCTGGAAGCCACCACAACGCGCTGATGACGGGGGCCTGGGATTCCACCGCTATTTTGCGCGCCAATCTCACCCAGGTGAAAGACCTTGCATCAAGGCTTCCTTATATGAGTGGGTTCAAATCTTGAAATCTCGGGAACCAACAGTCAGCGGGTCCATTTCTCGATCCCGCGGCTAGATACCTACGAATCACACCACTTTGGGGTAAGTTCTTGAAGTAGCCCAGGTCATTCAATTTATACCCGAGGCGCTAAAAGGAGTTTCAATGGCCAAGGATATGCGGCTATGGATTAATCAGTTAAAGGAAGCCGGCTTGTTGGCGCAAATCAGCAAGCCAGTTGATCCACTGACCCAGATGGGGGCCCTGTTGTGGCAGGCGCGCGACCGCGCCTTATTGTTCGATAACCTCAAGGGTTTTCCCGGCTGGCGGTGCTTGGGGCAGGCCCCGGGCGATGTGGAACTGGCCCCCATTGCATTTCAGTGCGAGCGCAATGAAATGGTGCCGGAGTTTGTGCGACGTGTGGACAAGCCAGGTTCCACAGGAATGGTCAAGAGTGGACCGGTGAAAGATAAGGTTCTTGTGGGCGACCAGGTGGACATCACGAAAATGCCGATTCATCAGGCTGGCCAGCGGGACGGTGGGCCGTTTATTGCCTCCGGTTTGATGATTGCAAAAAACCCCGACACTGGGGATAGAAATATGAGCTTCCACCGCCTTCAGATGAAGGGGCCCAGGAAGACCGGGGTGCTCTTCTATCCACGTCACAACTGGCTGAATTATAGAAAGTATGAACAGAACGATAAGCCAATGCCCGTGGCTATCGTTGTGGGGCATCACCCAATGTACTATTTCGCTGCTTCCACCACCACGGACTATGGCAAGGACGAGCTAGAGATCGCATCTTCCCTGCTTCAGGAAGAGGTAGAGCTGGTAAAGTGTGAGACGGTGGACATCGAGGTGCCGGCCCACGCCGAGATTGTCATTGAAGGAGAGGTCTTACCCAGTGTGCGCGAAGAAGAAGGTCCCTTTAGTGAGTTTCAGGATTATTATCTTGCCGGCGCAGGGAAAAACCCCGTCTTGAAGGTTACTGCGGTGACCATGCGTGGCGATGCAATCTTTAAAAACGTACAAAACGGAGCTGAGGTGGAAGGCTGTGTCTATCACAAGGTCCCCATGTCGGCCCAGATACTGCGCCGTATCCGTTCCGTTGGCGGGTTTGCTGATATCAAGAACGTATTGGTCTTACCCGGTATTTTTGGAGTTGTGATCCAGATGAATCCACGTTACTACGGCGAAGCGAAAAACGTCCTCATGGCTGCACTGTCAGGCGAGTATCAACACCCCAAAGTGGTCATCGCCGTTGATCCGGATGTGGACATTTTCAATTATGCAGACGTGTTATGGGCCATGTCTACGCGAGTGAACCCAGAGGAGGATATCACAGTTGTGTCCGGCACGAAGGTCCACGCCATGGATCCTTCATGCCGTCAGGTGGGTACCCCGGGAACTCCCGGTTGGCACCGCGTTGGGGGAAAACTTATGATCGATGCCACCAAGCCACCAGAGTGTGATCCGTCCAAGCGATTCGAATTCGAACGACTGAGTCCCATGGGAGGCGATACGGTTCGTTTAGAAGATTACCTGCCCGCGGGCTCTCCTCCGCCTCGGCACCGCCCAAAGGGGAACAATCATATATAACGACAACCGCCCTCGTCACTTTCGCTAGGCGCAGGTGAGATCCCATTGCCGGCTGCCATCAAGGTCCCGGGATCGCTGGTGTATCAAGCCACTCTCGAGATCAACTGAAACCGTTACCTCTGTTTTAGCCCTCTTGATGCGATAGATTATTATCTATTCCGTGCTAAAAGGACTTTATCCGTTATGGCATGATCGCCAAAGCTTCAAGCCTGTCTTGCCGAAAGATTAAGGCTCCTGGCTTCCCTAAAAAATAGTTCTGTATTTCTCTATGCTTATGATTCTTTGGGCCATTGCTGCCTGATCTATGGGTGCCAGCAATTGAGTCCGTTCAGAACCGCACGTCCAGCATCCATGTTTCAGTTCAAGCCATAGATGAAAAACTGCAAAGAAATTGGCTACCTAACCGTTGAATTCATAAATACGGATGGAACAGGTCATAGATGTTCCAAATTTCGCAAATATTGGCCTTATTGTGCCTAATCAAATCCCCCTTAACCCCCATTAATCATGGAGTTCGACAGCGTAACCTGCTGAATTTCTGAGTCTTTTCGATATTTTGGCCAATGGCTGGAATGGAAATTGCTTAAATACCGTAAGTATCCAGGCCTAATAGTTCAAATTCATTATGGATAATGGTCGTTTATCGAAACTAACAGATAAGACGAAGGGGTTCTCTATAACTTCGGCCCTTTCAGCGGTGGCAGACCTTCTGGCCGCACCTAAGAATTCCGAGGATATTTATGATGTAGCCCTAAGCAAGGTGCTTGAGGCTCTCGATCTTAGACATGGGAATCTGAGGCTGATCAATCCGGTAACTAGTGAGTTGGAACTTATGGCCTCCAAGGGGTTTCCTGCAGAATATTCAAAAAAATACAGAAGTATAAAGATTGGTGAGCGCAGTGCCGGAAAAATTGTCCGACTAAAGGGACCCGTGGTTTGGGACAACATTCAGACAGATCCTTCCTATTCCTATCTGCACCTGCGAAAGGAAGGGGTCAACTCCATGTTGGGTGTTCCTCTGCTGGCCGGGGATGGTGTTATCGGAACTCTAAGTGTCTCCAGTCACGACCGAGGAAGATTTGGCGAACCCGAAATTCAACTCCTATGTGCCATTGGACGTGTTCTGGGTGTTTCCATTGAAAACTCCCACCTCCTGTCTGTTCTCAAAAAAAGTATAAATGACCTTACCAAATTGACCCTCAGGTTGGAGGAGTCGGACGGCATTAAGGATCGACTTCTAAGTGTCATTTCTCACGAACTACGCACTCCCGTAACTATCATCCTCTCCAATACCGAGCTCCTGGCGGAAAGAATGTTTGGAGAGATCAACGATAGACAGAGAAATAGCCTACTCACTGTTAGGGCAAGCGGAGCGCGACTGCTCTACCAGATTGAAAACGCCATTGATGTAGCCCAGCTGGAGGGAGGCGAAGAGAGCGTTCATCCAGAGCCGGTTTCCGTCGCCGATATTCAGAGCAAGATGCTGGAGCTGTTGAGTGATGAGATCGAAAGGAAGCACCTTGATGTCCATTGGGAGATCGATCCAAAGCTTCCACCGCTTTTCACCGATCAGTCCAAACTCATTAAGATCTTTCGAAACCTGGTTGATAACGCAATCAAGTTTACTGAAACAGGGTACGTGGCGGTTAGAATCTTTTATGTCAAAGACAAAGATAGAGTGCAATGCGAAGTGGAGGACACGGGGACCGGGATTCCTAAAGAGCAGTTTGAAGTTATCTTTGATCCCTTCCACCAAGTGGATAGCTCTCACACAAGACTCTATGGCGGCATGGGATTGGGCTTGCGTTACGTGAAGAGAACCCTGGAGCTCATAAGTGGTGGGATCAAAGTTGAAAGTGCGGTGGGTAAGGGGTCTGTATTCACCTTTTGGTTTCCCGCCCAGCATGGGAGGACTCAGTAAGTGGCGCGGCACGAAGAGCAATACATCGAGATTGTAAAGGTTTTTGTTTTTGTACTGCATCAGGTGCGTCTTTACTCTCCGAACCATCCCACCGCCCAAACGGCGGTAGGTAATCTGACCACAAAGTTAGGCGACATCCTGAACGTGGAGAAAAACGTGACTTTCGGTCCCACGGAGGGAATCCTTATTATCAATGATTGTCCATTGGACAACAAAAAAACCGGTGTGCAGGTCTTGTTGGTGGAGTTTAAGCGGCTGGATATTGAAAGACTGATCTTCGAGCGCGGGTTAGCGAAGGATGAGATCGTTGCACTGCTCAATGTAATGGCCATTCCACCCAAGGCTCTCAATCAACAGGGAGGGTTTAAGGCGGTCTTTGACCAGCAAAATCTCCCGAATGTCCGGTTGGGGGTCGGTCACTACCAGTTAGTGGGAGAGGACGAAAAGGTAACCGACCTGTCAATCTCAGAGGAGGTGGTGGAGGAAGAGACTGAAGACAAAGTGTATGAGATCAAAGAGGAGGAGTTGGCTCAAGTAGACGGTCAGTTCCACGAGCAAATTGTCAAAATTGAGCGGATGGAGGAATTGATCCGATACCTGATCAGGGGAAATAACGAAACCGCGGAATACGATGTTGAAAGACTCTCATATGAGGTCGAGACAAAGCCTCTAGAAACTGCTGAAGACATGGTGAACAAAGCCGAGAGCCCCGACGCCCTTAAGCGTGTTGTTCAGGGGGTGTGCTCTGTCATCGTGGAAAAATTGGCTCCGCCCGTTGTTCAAAAGGGAAGGGATTTCTCTCTACCGGTCTCACGCCTCGCGCGAGAATATAAAAAAGCTTGCGATCATTCCCAGGCATTTAATGAGTTCAGTAGGGAAAACGTTGCGACCCTGGAGGGTTGTGCGGATGAAGTAAAGTTATTGTTTCTCATTAAATCCTTTATGGAGAGTGGGGGAGATCTCAAGTCACCGTCCAAGTTTTTGCGCACTAAATCAGTAAGAGATCGCCTCGAAGAACCTCTCAAGAAGAAACTCCTTACCCTTGGTGTAACCGAGAAGGACCTTGAGGAATTATTTTCCGCTAATGAACCTGTGCGAATAACAAGGGCCTCAACCCAGGCGAGTGTAAATCCACAGGAGCTAAAGAAACTACAGGAAGAATTGGAAGAGCTCCGTCGCCTGCGGGATAATTTTAACGAGGAACTTGCCGCCAAAATAAAAGAAGCCATAGCGGTGTCGGAAAAGGAGAAAAAACGAGCCCTGGATGAAAAGGCAAGGATGAATAACATCATAAGGAATGTGGGTGAAGGATTGGTGGTGGTGGATAACCATGGAAATGTGCAGATGTTGAACCCAGCAGCGGAAAGGCTTCTTGGGGCAAACCAAGGAAACGGAAAGGATGTGCCAATCTCCCAGCTATTAAAGGGAGAGCATTTATTGACCTTGACGAAAGGGCCACTGGATGACGATGTGGACCCCGTCACCAAGGAAATCGAGCTCAGAAGTGTAGATGACGAGACCCGCCGGGTACTTCAGGCCAGCACTGCGGTGATTGAGAACGAGGATGGGAGTACCGTGGGTATGGTCTCGGTCCTAAGTGATATTACCAAGCAGAAGCAGCTGGATGAGATGAAATCCAAATTTGTTTCGAATGTCTCTCATGAGCTCAGGACCCCCCTTCTCGCCATCGAGGAGTTCCTGGGGCTTCTCTTGGGCGGTGTTGTGGGGGAGGTGGGTGCCGAGCAGGGAAAGTTCCTCTCCATCGCGCAGCGAAATATCACCCGGCTCTCGCGTCTCATCAACGATCTTTTAGATGTGGCGAAGATAGAAGCCGGCAAGATGGACATCAAGCCCGTTGATTTTGACCTGAACGACCTGGTGCACCACGTGGCGGAAACCGTGCGCAGCTTGGCAGAGGGTCAGGGGGTTACCATTAAAGAGGAGTTTCCTGAGGGTGGCCTCCAAGTGGAAGCGGACCCGGACCGAGTTACCCAGGTGGTCACCAATCTCATGGGAAATGCCATCAAATTTACCCCAGAGGGAGGCACGGTTACCGTGGCGGTGGATCCGACTCGAATGGATCCTGACATATCACTGAAACCTTGTATTGCCATCAGTGTGAAAGACACGGGAGCCGGAATCAGTCCGGAGGATCAGAGTAGGATCTTTCAAAAGTTCGAGCAGGGGAGTGCCCCCTCACCTAAGCATATGAGTAGCACCGGTCTGGGACTGACCATCGCCAAAGAGATTGTGGATCTCCACAGGGGGAAAATTTGGGTGGAGAGTACGGAGGGCGACGGGAGCCGGTTTACCTTTGCCCTTCCAAAGCGTTATAGAGACGCTCCCGAATCGGCCCAGGTGGCAGTTTGACGGGGGAAGTTATGAGTTTTTAGGGCCTCTGATTCACGAGTAGAGGTTGCCTACACCACTGGT
This sequence comes from uncultured Binatia bacterium (SeqCode), assembly GCA_965215595.1. GTDB lineage: Bacteria > Desulfobacterota > Binatia > UBA9968 > CAXXLF01 > CBDCDW01. Next base: position 252,368 of record CBDCDW010000003.1, read on the forward strand.
AGCTAAGAAGGGTGAATTAAAAATAAGAGTTTAGGTTTGTTACTAGAACATGTCCGACAAATGGAGGTTTGGATCAATGGAAGAGATCATTACTGCAGAACAGGTTGCCAGCATGCTTCAGGTTCATGTGAGAACCGTATATCGACTCGCGCGAAGAGGGGCAATCCCTGGGCGTAAACTAGGCGGAGGATGGCGTTTCAGCAAGGGAGTCATCCTGCAATTGCTGGCTCGTGACGAGCGGGATGGAAAATCGCTAAAACTGGATGCCCAGGCAGGCTTGACATAACTTTTATCTTTCAGCTTGGTATCGGTCCTGTTTTTTCTCCTGGGCCGTTTTTAATAGGACCGATCCCTTCGTCGAATCCGTGGCACGTGAATGCATCCTTTTTGAGAATAACTCATTTTTCGAGCTTACCCACCAAGAAGCGGAGGTATGCCCAAGGGGCGCCTCTCCTCGTCTACTCGTTGTCTTTTTTGGCAACTTAAAGTTCGTATCTCATCGTGGCCCTGCAGCAGCAGATCTATGCACTGAGGCCAAAGAAACTGAGCAGCGGGATCCTGCGTCACGGGCAAGCAAGAATCAACTCATGGGAAGCAGTCCGGGTTCTTAGGTCCCAGAAAGACCCCCAATAGGTCTTCCCAAACCTGCCGCAGTACTATAATGCCGCAGCCCGCGGGTCTCGTCGTTTGCCCAATATTCCTAAGACGGTAACGGAGCAGATGAGCGCCCCAATTGATCTGAGGGAGAACCATTCGCCCCTTGACGTCCACTCTGTACTAATTCAGAATACATCGCCTTCCAACGGTAGGTTTTGAAACTGAATGAACGAAAGAGGAGGTCGCACTATGGCTGGGGAACTAAAAATCTTTACGAAACTGGGTAGGGCCGAATCGGATAAGATCCTGGTCAGAGACCATGACCTAATCAAGGAGTTGCTGGGAAAGATCACTTTCAGCCAGATGACATTCCTCATGTTAATGGGGCGTATTCCAAATGCCGGTGAAACACGCATGGTGGATGCGTTGTTGACGGTTTTAGTGGAACATGGCCTGAACGCTAGTGTCATTGCTGCGCGCTTGACCTACTCCACTGCCCCCGAAGCGATTCAAGGTGCAGTGGCGGCAGCTCTGGTGGGGGCCGGTAGTGTTCACCTGGGCTCATCCGAATGGTGCGCAAAAATGCTGTGGGAAGCCTTGTCTCAAGAGCCGCGAGAAAACGACCTTGATACCATCGCAAAATCAGTGGTGAAACGCTATGGGAATGAGGGTGGGCGCATCGCCGGGATCGGTCATCGTATCCATCCGGATGGGGATCCTCGCTCTGATCGTTTGTTCGAGATCGCCAGGGAAACCGAAATTTATGGACAATACTGCGAATTGCTACGGAAGATTTCCGTGGTGGCGGCCAGTGATTACAAGCATAAGTTGCCGGTAAACGTTACGGGGGCCATTGCTGCCATTGCCTTGGACATGGGATTCCCTTGGCAAATGACCAAGGCATTTGCTCTTCTGGGTAGGACCTTGGGTGCCATGGCCCACATCGGTGAAGAAATACAAAATCCAATGACGCCAGCAATCAACGCGGCCATCCGTGCGTCGCTAGCCGACGAACCCAGTTCCAAACCCTAGGCTTTAGCGTTGAATTGAATTGTTCCGTTGCCATGAGGAAAGTTTTGCTGAACGGAGGAAACTATGATTATTGATGCTGATGGCCACCTCTTTGAGACGGAGGAGGTGTTTGAGAAATATATGGAGCCTTCCCTACGGAAGTACCGTCCACGGCTCATCGCCGACGACGAGGGACATAACTTTTGGGTCATGGATGGACAGACTCGTTATCGGCGTCCGAAAAATCCCGGGGCATTCAATCCGGGGTCAGCTGCGCCTCCGGGCGGCGAGCTTGCGAAGTTTCGTCGGGCGTCCGTTGGGAGTCAGACTCTTGCCAATGTCAAAGAGCGGTTGGATGATTTGGACAAGGAGGGTATTGACGTTCAGTTTCTCTATCCTAGTTTTCTGCTGCACATTAACTCCTGGAAGGATGGTGTGTTGGGAAACGGGGTTTGTTCCGCTTACAACACATGGCTCGGCAAGGTCTGTGGGGCGGCGCCCAATCGCTTGAAGGGTGTGGGGTTGGTGTGCCTTTGCGATCCTGAGGGAGCGGCACGAGAGATGTCACATTTAAAGGAGATGGGTCTGGCTGCAGTCATGATCAATGGCACAGTGGGGGATAAGCGCTTGGACCATCCCGAGCACGATGCATTTTTTTCGCAGGCGGATCGATTGCAGATTCCCATCGCAATTCACTTTAGTCTTGAGTTTCCCGGGGTTACTGATCTCTTCCATCATTTTTTCCCAACCCGTGTCCTAGCAGGAGTCTTTCCCGTTATGGCCGGATTAACGAGCGTTCTCTGCACCGGCCTTATGGAACGCTATCCGAATCTGCGTTTTGCCTTTCTCGAAGGGGGGTGTAATTGGGTGGCCTCCTATACGGAACGCATGGATAATCATTTTGAAAATCCTCGTTACCACGCGCGTCAGTTGATCTCCCGCCCTCCAAGTGAGTATCTTCGCTCCGGGAGGATCTTTTTCGGCTGTGAGGGTGACGAACCCTACCTCGGACGTGTGGTCAGTGAAATAGGGGAGGAGCTACTCATGTTTTCATCAGACTATCCCCACGCCGACCGTACTGAGGGAACGGCGAGCCTATTAAGCGAACGAAAAGATCTATCCGCCTCGGTTAAGAAAAAGATTCTCGAGGATAATGCGCGACAGTTCTACGGACTCTAGCGCGGGGCAAGGGATTGCTAGGACAATAAGGTTTTGAGCGAAAATTCCGTTTTCATGTGTCTCTTTCAAACGGCTTAGTTTCTGAATAAGAAGTGATAACTCAGCCCCACAACAACACTGCCCGCTAAAGTGGTCAACATGCTCAGCTTGTATCGAAAAATGGCAACGAAAGCGCCAATGGCGATGACCAATGAGGCGACATCGATCGTGAGTAACTCGGGAATTAAGAAGCGCATTCCGAATTTGCGGATTTCGCCGATCTCTGCAAATAAAGTGTGTAGGGAAAACCAAAGGGCTAGGTTTAATATAACTCCAACTACGGCGGCGGTAATCCCCGATAGTGCGCTGCTCAATGCCTTTTTACCCCGCAAATGTTCAATGTAAGGGGCTCCCAAAAAAATCCAAAGAAAACAAGGTACAAACGTAACCCAGGCTGTCACGATTGAACCGAGAACACCCGCCAACATGGGATTTAGCGAACCAGGGTTTCGATAAGCCCCCATGAAACCTACAAACTGTACCACCTGAATGAGTGGACCGGGAGTTGTCTCTGCCATACCAAGGCCATCCAGCATCTCACCAGGCTGAAGCCAGCCATAAATTTCTACGGCTTGCTGGGCAATGTACGCCAGCACAGCGTATGCACCGCCAAAGGTAACGACTGCCGCTTTGCTGAAGAACAATCCTTCTGTGACGTAAATATTGCTCATGCCCAGGAATATGGCCATCGCACCTAAGGGGCCCCACCATAACAAGAGAGAGATGATTAAAACTTGTACCGAATGACCGACGGACGGCAGTGTATGAGCGACAGAGGAATCGGTAAGTACAAGTGTGCTGTCGGCATAAGAGGTGTTGGTTTCTGACTCCATTTCCTTCAGGACGTAAAATTTGTCCTCGCGCAAATGCCCCCCCACGTAACCGATCATTCCAGCCGACAAAACGATCAAAGGAAAAGGCACGTCGAAGAAGAAAATTGCGATAAACGCCAGAGCGGCCAGGATAACCATCACATCGTTCCGTAACGCTCTTTTGCCAACCCGAAATACCGCCTCCACCACAATGGCCATGACTGCAGGTTTGATGCCAAAAAACAGCGACTCCACGATCTTGGTCTCCCGAAAACCCGCATAGAGAAAACTTAGAGCTAGAATGGCGATAAATCCCGGTAAAATAAAAAGGATTCCAGCCGTAAGGCCACCTTTGGTTTTATGCAATAACCATCCAATGTAGGTGGCCAATTGCTGTGCCTCGGGACCGGGCAAGAGCATGCAGTAGTTGAGTGCATGTAAGAAGCGATTTTCGCTGACCCACCGTTTCTCTTCCACGAGTATGCGGTGCATCACTGCAATCTGGCCTGCAGGACCACCAAAGCTTTGCAGCGCGACTTTGACCCAAACGAGGAAGGCTTGATTAAATGACACCGAGTCGGGGTATGTCTTTGTGGTATCCAAGGTTAGATGGAGCAGGCAGGTTGTGATTGAAGCATATACCCATCATCACAATACACCCACTACCCTGTTGGTTGCCTACAGATTGTGGTCAAGCATACTTTCCTTGTGATGGTTGAGGGCGTGCCTAAGACTGTGACATCGATGTTTTAGCTAGAAAAACGCCGCGTGGTGATTGAACGCGCTTCCTGCCACAGCTAGCGTGGGGATCCTTACGCCTCTTTTGAGCCTCGTCACCTGCTTCGATCAGGTGACGCCCTAAGGGGCGACGCGCAGTGCAGGACGCGCAAGGAGACGATCCATCCATGTTTTAACATGAGGGGTGCTATCGTCGATGGTATACCCGTAGCGTGGCTGGCGTGCAAAGAATGGGATGTAGGTTAAGTCCGCCAAGGTGTAGCTGCCGACGAGATATTCCCGATCCGTCATTTCCCGGTCCAGGGTGAGGAGGTGTTTCTTTAAGTTTTTTTTCGCCTTTTCTACTTCGTGCCCATGCCTATAGTTGCTTGCCGCCTGCTGAAGTCGAGTATTGCAGAAGTCGACCCAGATCCTCATGCGAGCCTTTTGAGCTAAGTCCTCTGGTACCAAGGGGATCTGGGGATACTTTTCGTCGAGGTATTCGTTGATGATGGCAGATTCGTAAACTGTCACGTCGCCATCCATAAGCACAGGAACCTTCCCGTATGGGTTTTGTTCCCAAAGTTCGTTTGGCTTGTTTTTTAAGTCCACTTCGATGAGCTGGTAAGGAATATTTTTCTCTGCCAGGACAAGCCTAGTCCTGTGGGCGAAAGGTCAACCGCTGGAAGAATAGAGTTTCATAAGCATACACCTCTTTTTTTATCTTTGTATCACCGCAGGCAACCGATGGCAATGCCGGGTCCATTTTCTTATTATTTTTCCTTGACCCCTAGGGGTTCAGCCGTTATCATGTTGAAATCTTTCATTCAGTTGGCTAAACAGAGTTCATGGTTTTTCTTAAGCGACTTCCCATTTTTCTTTTATTTCTTGTCGTCTCTTTGGTTTCCTTACATCCAGTTAACCAGGATAGTTTCGCAGAGGCCAGTCCTTTTCCGGTTCCCTCCGGACTTGAGCCTGCCATCGAATTTTGGAAGCAAATATTTACGAAGTATAGTACGAAGGAGATTGTTTTTTATGACCCCAAGGATCCGTCGAAGATCTACAAGGTTATGCGAGTGGGCAAGAGAAGGCGTATTCGTAGTTTCCTGCGTCGCGAACGCATGAGAATAGTTCGTAAGCACGGCCTTGAGTCGAGACATAGGGTTTGGGCGCAACGGGGGGCTAAAGAGAACTTTATCTTGGGCCTGGAACGCTCTGAGCGATATATGGAACAGATTCAGACAGTATTTCGGGAGCGTGGTCTCCCTGAGGATCTTGCTTATTTGCCTCTAATCGAATCGTCCTTTCAAATCAAGCACGCTCACGTGCGGGTGCCGTGGGCATGTGGCAGTTTATGCGCAGAACCGGACAAAAGTACCTCCGAATCATATCCACAGTGGACGAAAGGAAAGATCCACTGGAATCCACTCGTGCGGCTGCAAGTCTTTTGGCTGAAAACTACGATATGTTTGCCAGTTGGCCCTTGGCAATTACCGCCTATAATCATGGGCAGAACGGTATACGCCGGGCGATTGATAGAGTGGGCACTGACGATTTGATGGAGATAATCCGTAAATACAAGAGCCGTCGTTTCGGAGTATCGTCTAAGAATTTTTATGCAGAATTCCTTGCTGCCGTGGAGATCGCCAAAAACGATTCAGAGTATTTACCTGATCTGGAGTACGATTCGCCGATTAAATTCGAAGAGTTGAAACTCGACCAACCCATTTCTATCTCCTATTTGCTTCGATTTGCCGATGTTTCGCGCAAGGAATTCCTCGGCTGGAATCCGGCATTGAGCCGGAGAATCGAGGTACTGCCAAAGTGGTATCGAGTGAAGGTGCCTGGAGAGCATCTGGAAGTTTTTGCCCAAGCCTATGAAAAGGCAGTCACCACACCCTGGGTCAGGCACCGGGTTGCACGAGGAGAGACCCTCTCTCATATTGCCAAGGCCTATCGAATTCCAATGGGTGACATTAAGAACCTCAACGGGCTATCCAATATCCATTTCATTACCGTGGGTCAGCAGCTTAAGATTCCAAGGCGCTGACTGAACCGGCGATTCCCAAGTACCACTAACTGATCCATCGGATTCCATCCGTAACTTTACCTACCTGTTCTAACCATAAGCTTGACTTTTTAGATCCGCTTTTGTATTAGTTTAATCGACTTAATTAATTAGTTAAATCGGTTAAACGTGGTAAGTAGCTGAAAAATCAGCGTCTTTAGGTTAAATTATATTCAAGGTTAGTGTTGACATTATAAGTTGAAAAGCTTAAATATACGGTTGAATTTTTAACTTTTCTAATTGTTTATATAGTATATCAATGATGGCTTTTTGAGGAGAATTTCCTATGAGTAATTCCCAAACCTGGAAAGAAAAGCTTACTCCTAGCATGCCCGCTGAGCTTGCTCGGGAGATCGATATATTTGAGACCCAGATTGAGCTTCGCAAGCAGGGGAAAATCGAAGAGAAGGTCTTTGCCGAAACCCGGCTGCGGCGCGGTGTCTACGGCCAGCGCTATGACAATGGACAACGGCATGATGGGACTCGCGTTCAGAAACTCAAGTTACCGTCCGGGGATCTCACCAAGGGACCTGAAACGGTGTGGGATGCCCCCGGGATGTTACGGATTAAAATCCCCTTCGGCGGACTCAATCCTGAGCAGATGGAGGTTTTGGCAGATCTGTCAGAGGAATACTCTGACGGGGTTTCTCATGTCACCACGCGGCAGGACATTCAATATCATTTCATACATATCGATGACACACCGAATTTGATGCGTCGGCTGGCCGCCGTGGGGATCACCACCAGGGAAGCCTGTGGAAATGTTGTGCGTAATGTGACGGCCTGTCCCATTGCAGGGGTTTGTAGGGGTGAGGCTTTTGATGTGACTCCCTATGCGAAAGCCTGCGCCGAGTTCCTTTTGGGTCATCCCGACACCCAGGACTTTGGTAGAAAATTCAAAATTGCCTTTTCGGGGTGCAAAGAGGAGGCCTGCGGACTGACCAGCATGCATGACATGGGTGCCATTGCAAAGAAAAGAGTTGTGGATGGGAAGGAACAGCGGGGCTTTGAATTCTACGTGGGTGGTGGTCTTGGGGCGGTCCCCCATCAGGCGAAGCTGTTTGACGAATTTCTCCCGGAAGAAGAGCTCCTACCCATGGCACAAGCCATTGTCCGGGTCTTTGCTCGACTGGGAGAAAAGCGTAATCGCGCGCGCGCAAGAGTCAAGTTTCTAATAGCAAAACTGGGAATCGAGGAATTTCGCAAGATCGTTCTGGAAGAGCGCAAGAAACTCACATCTGACCACAAGTGGACCGAGTATCTCTCCAAGGGTAATGAGCCCACGGAGGTGGCGCTTAAGAGAGGCATTAGTTTAAACGGGACGGAAGTGTCGGAGGAGTTCAAGTCCTGGCGCGCCACAAACGTCTACTCCCAGAGGCAGAGCGACTATGTTGTAGCGGGGGTGACCTTACCCTTGGGTGATATTACTGCAGATCAGTTTCGCGGTCTGGCCGCCATTGCGCGCCGTTTCGTCAAGGATAGTATCAGGACGACCGTAGAACAGAATATTCTCTTTCGATGGGTGAGCGAATCCGACTTGCCAGAGTTGTACACTGCCCTTTGTGCCCTGGATCTAGGTGAATCCAACGCCGGTACTATTGTGGATGTCACCGCTTGCCCCGGCACGGACACCTGTAAACTGGGCATCGCATCATCTCGCGGTCTTGCCAACGAGTTGCGTACCCGGTTGGGTGAAAAGAGCCTTCAAATGGACGAGGCGGTGAAGGACCTTCGCATCAAAGTGAGCGGTTGTTTCAACGGTTGTGGCCAGCACCATGTGGCCGACCTGGGGTTCTACGGCATCAGTAGGAACATTGGTAGCTACACCGTGCCTCACTTCCAGGTAATGCTAGGAGGAAAATGGAAAGAAAACGCAGGGGCCTATGGACTGGCCGTGGGTGCGGTGCCCTCCAAGCGGATACCCGATGTGGTTACCCGGGTGACCGATCGCTACGTTCAAGACCGGCTCAAGGGAGAGAGCTTTCAAGATTTCATTGGAAGAATTGGCAAGGTGAAAGTTAAAGGGTTGATTGAGGATCTTACCGCAGTCCCATCCCATGACCTGGATTCTTCTCTGTATAGCGACTGGGGTGATCCGCGGGAGTTCACCCTAACGGACATGGGAATTGGCGAATGCGCTGGTGAGATTGTGTCCCAGACCCAATTCGCACTGGCGGCAAGCGAGCGGGAGCTTTTTGAATCCCAGATCTTTTTTGACAACCAGGATTTTGGGAAAGCAGTTCAGACCGCCTATCACTCAATGGTCCACGCCGCTCAGGGCCTTGTCAAAATTCAAAATGCCGATGTCACAGATGAGGAAGTGGTGATATTGGCGGAATTTCGCAAGCGATTTTGCGATACAGGTTTGTTTTACGACAAATATGCAGGGAGTAAGTTTGCAGATTTTCTATTCATCGCAAAGGATACTGTTGGGAGCAATGGCCACACCACAAGTGATCTTGCCCGTCAGCGAATAGAAGAAGCCCAACTTTTTATCGATGCAGCACACAGTTGCTTTGGTCGCCTCCAAGGAGGCAGGGTCCTCCCGTGAATCGATTTGTTGATATGGACCTACAGAAGATCAATATAAAAGTATTTTTTGAGGAACCCGATGGGATTTCCTTGACGGCCTTTGTCCCAATTTTTCATTCTTGGATCCAGGCCACGGACGGAGACTATCATGACGTGGCGGATTACAGCCATGTGCACGCTGGGCCCGGGATTCTTCTTGTGGCCCATGAGGCGAACCTAAGCATCGACAATTCAGGAAATCAGCTGGGTCTTCTTTACAACCGAAAGCAGCCCCTTCACGGTGCCAACGGAGAGAGGATTCGTTGCGCGGTCAAAACGACCCTCGAATATTGCCGAAAGTTAGAAGAGGAGCCTTCCCTCGAAGGGAAATTTAGGTTCTCCGGTGACGAAACCCTGTTTTTGATCAACGACCGTCTTCTGGCGCCAAATACAGAAGAGACATTTCGATCTGTGAAGTCGGATCTGGAATCACTGGGGCAGCGATTGTTCGGTGGAGCAGAGTTTACCCTTCAGCGGGAGGAAGATCCCCAGCAGCGATTCGCTGTACGACTAAAATCCTCAGCAAACTTTGATGCTGCCACGTTGCTGAAAAATCTCGGTGATGTCGTCGATTCGTAAAGAAAGGCGCAAGTTTAGAAGAACAAACACTATGGGATATTTTCCGATCTTTCTCGAGATGTCGGAGCGACTATGTTTGGTCATCGGCGGTGGCGCTGTTGCCGAACGCAAGGTCGAGGCTCTGCTTAACACCGGAGCACTCGTCACTGTCATCAGTCCAAAGCTTACCGAGCGACTCTTGTCCTGGGTTGGCACAGGCAAAATCCAAAACATTGCTCGCGAATATCAAAATGGAGATCTTACCGGATACCAGATGGTCTTTGTGGCCACTGAAAAAAATGATGTCAACAAAGCTGTGGCCCAGGAGGGTCGAAATCAGCGGGTTTGGGTAAATGCTGCGGATGATCCGGCCAATTGCGATTTTATTCTCCCTTCTGTGCTGCGCCGGGGAGATCTCACAGTGGCGGTGGGAACGGGTGGCGCAAGCCCGGCGGTTTCCAAGGTGCTCAGGGAAGAGCTTGAAGAGAGCATCGGCCACGAGTACGCCGAGCTTGCTCGAATCGCCTCTGAGGTACGGCAGGAGCTGAAAAACGACTCGTGCGTACCTAGTGCTGAAGCCTGGGGAAAGGCGTTGCGGGGCGATGTTCGTCGTCTAACCCGAGAAGGTAGGCCGGATGAAGCCAAGGTCCTACTGCGGAAACAGTTAACCCAGGGGTTCCAGCCGGATGTACAGGCGAACCGGGGGGCGCCTGTTGCTGATCCTACTGTAGGCAAGGTCTACCTCGTGGGGGCGGGGCCGGGCCATCCGGACCTCTTGACCGTGCGAGCACGGGACCTGTTGCTGAGCGCGGATGTGGTGGTTTACGACCGCCTGGTTAACCCCGAACTCGTGGAGCAGTGTTCCCGTAACACGGCACTGATATACGTGGGTAAGGAAGCAGGACACCATCTGCTCCCACAGGAAGAAATTAACCATGTCCTTGTTGCCCAGGCCCGTTCAGGACGCAGCGTGGTTCGCCTGAAGGGTGGTGACCCCTTCGTCTTTGGGCGTGGAGGTGAAGAGGCCCAGGCCTTGGCAGAGGCCGGCGTTCCTTTTGAAGTTGTTCCCGGAGTCACCTCCGCCGTAGCCGTCCCTGCCTATGCGGGAATCCCACTGACCTACAGAAGAGTTTCGTCGTCCTTTGCCGTGATCACTGGCCACGAGTCCGTAAAAAGTTCCCCCTCGGTGGATTGGTCAGGCCTGGCCACTGCAGTGGACACACTTGTGGTTGTTATGGGGCTCAGTAACCTAGGTCACATTGTGGCTCAGCTTTTGACTCATGGTCGCCCTCCGGAAACGCCCATAGCCCTCATTCGGTCGGGCACCACAGACCGTCAGGAAACCGTCACCGGTACCCTGGACACTATCTGTGAGCAGGCCGTAGGATTGAAGCCGCCTGTGCTCGCGGTTATCGGTGAGGTGGTCCGCTTAAGGGAAGAGCTTTGCTGGTTCGATGAACTTGGCGCCACCGTGGCAAGAGAAGAAAGACCATTGGATGGAGTCACAACGCAAGTCCAGCCTTGAAGGGCTTCGCATCGTTTCCTTCGAGAGCCGTCGCGCGCGCGAAATGGCCGAGCTCATTCGCAATTACGGGGGTGAGCCCATCATCGCGCCTTCCATGCGTGAGATCCCGCTGAGTGAAAACAAGGAAGCAGTTGATTTCATTGGTCAATTAGAGGCGGGTGCCTTTGAATATTTGATTCTCTTAACAGGTGTTGGTACCCGCACTCTAGTGGAAGCCGTGGCGGAGAAATACTCACCGGAAAAAGTCAGCGCGGCCTTTCAGAAAACCACCTTGATTGCCCGGGGTCCAAAACCGGTGGCGGCTCTCAAAGAATTGGGGTTAATGCCGGCATTCACTGCACCAGAGCCTAACACATGGCGAGAGTTGCTGGCTGAGATGGACAGTAAAACAGAAATCAAGGGGAAACGAGTAGCGGTGCAGGAATATGGTATCACTAATCAGGAGCTCCTCAGCGGCCTCGATTCGCGTGGTGCTAAGGTGTCTCGCGTGCCTGTTTACCGATGGGCCCTCCCTGAGGATACCGGCCCCCTGCGATCGGCTGTACGGAGGATTTTGGATGCCCAGGTGGATATCGTCCTCTTTACCAATGCGACTCAGGTGGACCATTTGTTTCAGGTGGCCAGAGAAGAAAAAGTAGATCAAAGTTTAACCCAAGCCCTGAGCCAGCTGCTCCTTGCTTCCATTGGTCCCGTCTGTACTGAGGCCCTCGAAAATCAGGGTCTGCGGGTGGACATTGAGCCCGATCATCCCAAGATGGGTTATTTAGTGGCTGCCTTGGGGGAACGGGCACGACTCATCCTGCAGGCAAAGCGAGCGCAATGAGCGGTTTTTCAAGGACCCTGCAATTTGAGCAGGCTAGGAGATAGGGTATAATGAGTAACCCATGGGTAACATCTTGCTACAACTCACTGCGGTTATCTATCTACTGGCAACGGCGAGCTTTATCATTTATCTGTATGTTCCCCGGGAACCCTTTTCACGCCTCTCTCCCCTCGCATTGCTGGGCGGTTTTATAATTCACTCCATTGCCCTTGGGATCTATTTTGTTAATGCGGGTTATCCTGGCGTAACCCAGTTCCGAGAGGCCCTCTCTTTTTACAGCTGGCTAATGGTGGGGGTCTATCTTCTGGTTCAGCTCAAGTACCGTTTGACTGTTCTGGGGTGCCTCATAAGCCCGCTGGCGTTTCTAATGTCCGTGGGGGCTATTACATTTGGATCCGGGGCTGAGGAACTACCGCCTTCTCTCAGGACCTATTGGCTTCCCCTCCATGTGACCCTGGCCCTTTTGGGAAATGCGGTTTTTGCCCTGGCCTTTGGGGTCAGTGTCATGTACCTGCTGCAGGAATATGAACTGAAAAGTAAGAAGGCAATTGTATTCTACAAACACTTTTCGTCGCTGGAAACTTTGGACCGTCTCAACTATGTGTTTTTGCTCTGGGGGTTCCCCTTCATGACCTTGGGCATTATTACGGGGAGCCTGTGGGCTCGAATTCATTGGGGCGACTATTGGTCCTGGGAGCCGCGTCAGATCTCTTCGGCCATTACCTGGATCCTCTACGGGGGATTGCTCCATGGTAGGATCACCGCTGGATGGCGTGGAAAGAAAGCGGCGTTTTGGACTATTGTGGGTTTCGCCGTGGTGCTCGGTTATTTTCTCTGGGGAGATCTTATCTTCTCCAGTCGTCATGGCGGCAGATTTGAGTAAACCCCGTACCACGGGCCAAGACCCGCGGCTTTTGGGGACTGCTTTTGCAGGAAGGCCAAATCTTTTGACCTCGTGCTAATTGCACATGGGACATTGTGGTTCGGGGTAAAGATGGAAAAAAAGGTCACAGTTGTGGGTCTCAATTACCGAACCGCACCTGTTGAGGTACGGGAGAAGGTGGCCTTTAATAACTCGGAGCTGGCCGAATCCCTACAACAGTTGATGTCTCATTCCTCACTGGAGGAAGGAGTCATTCTCTCCACCTGCAACCGGGTGGAGGTTCTGGCAGTCTGTTCCCAAGAAGAGACGGCGGTTCAGGATATAAAAAAGTTTCTTGTGGAACAGGAACCGGAAGATGAAAGAGCAGTAGGAGAAAATCATCTCTATACTTACTCAGGGGAGTTGGCAGTACGCCATCTGTTTCGCGTCGCTGCCAGCCTGGACTCCATGGTGATTGGGGAACCGCAGATACTAGGACAACTGAAGGATTATTATCTTGCTGCGCAGGAGGCTGGCACGGTGGGTAGAATTTTGCACCGCCTTTTTCACCGTTCCTTCTCCGTAGCAAAAAAAATTCGAAGTGAGACTGGTATCGCGAGCCGTCCGGTTTCCGTGAGTTCAGTGGCCGTGGATCTGGCCAAGCGTATTTTTGATCGTTTGGAGGGAAAGACGGTCATGGTCATTGGCGCTGGAAGGATCGGTGAGCTGGTGGTTCGCCACCTCATTGAAAACGGCATTCGAGGGGTTATGATTACAAACCGAACCTTTGATCGAGCCGTTAGTTTGGCGGAAGAATTTCAGGCTAGCCCTATTCGTTTTGAAGACTTTCACCAGTACCTAAAACTCGCCGATATGGTTGTCGGTTCCACAGAGTCGCCAAAATTTATTTTGCAAGCGGAGACTGTGGTGGAGGTGTTGAAAGAGAGGAAGCAGAGGGCCATGTTTTTCATTGACCTCGGAGTCCCACGAAACTTTGATCCAAAGATCAATGAGATTGACAATGTTTATCTCTACCACATCGACGACCTGGATGAAGTTTCAAAAATAAATCTTCAGGGCAGGGAAAGTGAGACCGACAAGGCGGAGGACATCGTTGATGAGGAAGTGGTGAGTTTCAGCCGGTGGCTGAATTCCCTCGACCAGGTGCCAACCATCGTGGCTTTGAAGGAGCGATTCGAGGAAGTTCGACAAAAGGAATTAGATAAATCCCTGAATACAACCTTGAAGGGGATTTCGGATCGGGAAAAGCAGGCCCTGGAGGATATGACCTCGGCCATAATCAACAAAATTCTTCATGCTCCGTTGACCCACCTAAAATCACGGCCAATGGACGAATCCATTTACATTGAAACCCTCAAAAAACTCTTTGATGTGGAGGAAAAACATGAAGAAGAAGATGAGGATGAAGATTTGAAGTAGTCCGAAGTAGTTTCATTATGGCAAAGAATATCATTCGCATCGGTACTCGGGGAAGCACACTGGCCTTGGCTCAATCTGCGTGGGTGAAACGAAAGCTGGAAGAGGCTCATCCGGGTATCAAAGTCGAAATTATCAAGATCAAGACCAGCGGCGATCGCTTCCTCACAAGCCCCATTAAGTCCATTGAGGGAAAGGGGATTTTCGTCAAGGAGATTGAAGACGCGCTACAGCAAAAAAAGATCGATCTGGCAGTTCATTCCATGAAGGACCTTCCTACGGAGATAACCGCCGGTCTGAGCGTGGCGGCCATCACGGAACGAGAGGATCCACGTGATGCACTGGTGAGCGGGTACCAGAGGTCATTGAAGGACTTGCCCGGAGGTTCGAAAATTGGAACGGGGAGCTCGCGCCGGCAGTCCCAAATCCTCCACCATCGCCCTGACCTTGAAGTGGTTCCCATCCGGGGTAATGTGGATACTCGTCTCAAAAAGCTGGATCGGGGCGAAGTGGATGGCCTCATTATGGCAGTAGCAGGCCTTAAGCGGATCGGAAAACAGGATCGAGTTAGCGAATACCTTCCTCTAGACGTTTGTTTGAGCGCGGTGGGGCAAGGTGCATTGGGTTTAGAAACACGAGACGGTGATCCGGTGAATCAAATGCTGACATGTCTACATCACGACTCCAGTGCCAGGGAGGTTCAGGCGGAAAGGGCGTTTCTTAGGCGTCTGGGTGGAGGGTGCCAGGTTCCGGTTGGGGCACGGGGATATGTTGACGGAAGAAAATTAAAGCTCATGGGAGTCGTAGGCGACACGGGCGGTAAGAGACTTGTCAGAGGTGAACTGGAGGGAAAACCGGAGGATGCCGAAAGACTAGGAGAGGAATTGGCTGAGCGTCTCTTGAATCAGGGCGCAGATGGCTTGCTGAACGGAGAGAATACCGAATCCAAAGGCAAGTCTACAGGTAGCCCCAAGCCGCTTAATGGCCGTTGCGTCATGATCACACGGCCACGACTTCAGTCTGGTTCCTTTGTGCGTGGGTTGGAAGATCTAGGTGCCGAGGTCATCGAATGTCCTACCATCGAAATAATTCCTCCGGAGAGTTATGTCCCGTTGGACCGGACCATTCAGGACCTTAAGGATTATGACTGGATCGTCTTTACCAGCGTCAACGGAGTGAGAGAGTTTTTAAATCGCTTGCAGTTTCTTGGAAAAGACGGATCTGCCCTCGAAGGTATTCGCCTTGCTGCCATAGGGCCGGAGACGGCCAAAGAAATTGCCTCACATGGGATCCAAGTTGAATTTGTTCCCGCCGAGTACCGGGCCGAGGGCATCTTGCATGGGCTCAATCCTGCTGAGGTAGAGGGCAAACGGTTTCTTTTGCCGCGGGCGGCCACGGCTCGTGACATCTTACCCAGGACGTTAAAGAAATGGGGTGCGGAAGTGGATGTGGTCCAGGCCTATCGTACCGTACCGGCCAAGGGCAGTGCGGCCATACTAAATGGAGTGCTTTCCGAGCATAAGGTGGATATGGTTACCTTCACAAGCTCGAGCACGGTTAAGTTCTTTGTAGATCTAATTTCACCAGTGGAATTGAGGAAGTTCTTTAACGTGGTGGCTGTAGCATGTATTGGTCCCATCACTAAGGGTACCGCGGAGTCGAATAGAATTCGGGTTGATGTTCTGGCGAAGGAGTATACCGTTTCTGGCTTGATCGAGGCCGTGGTGGAATACTTCACCACCGGTCCGGGCAAGGTTCACTGAAGGTTCGGAGGGTTCAATGGATTTTCCCAAGTACCGACCTCGACGGCTCAGGAGAAATAAAAAAATACGTGAATTAGTACGTGAAAACACTCTAAATATAAATAATTTTATATATCCGCTTTTTGTTTGCCCAGGCAAGGATCGAGTTCTTCCCGTCGCCAGCATGCCCGGAATCGCTCAGCAATCGGTGGACCGTATTGTTAAGGATTGCCAGGAAGTCGATTCCCTTGGGATCCCAGGTGTAATCCTCTTTGGTATTCCTGAAGGTAAAGATCCCGTGGGCTCGGAGGCCTATGCCGACTCCGGTGTGGTGCAGAGCGCAATAATGGAGATCAAGGAAAAAGTCCCGGGTCTTTTGGTCATCACCGATGTGTGCCTGTGCGAATATACCGACCACGGCCACTGTGGAGTGATTGCGGGCGGAGAGGTGGACAATGATGCGACCCTCGAACTCTTGGCCAAGGAGGCTCTTTCCCACGCCCAGGCCGGTGCCGACATGGTTGCGCCGTCGGATATGATGGATGGAAGGGTTGGCGCAATCCGTACCGCGTTGGATCAGAATGGATTCTCCCAGGTGGCCATCATGGCCTACGCGGCAAAGTACGCATCAGGTTTCTACGGCCCCTTTCGGGAGGCGGCAGAGTCCACTCCCCAGTTCGGTGACCGCCTTTCCTATCAGATGGACCCGGCAAACACCGATGAGGCCTTGAGGGAGGTGGAATTGGATATTCGTGAGGGGGCGGATATCGTCATGGTAAAACCTGCCATGGCCTATCTCGATGTTATCTACCGTGTTAAACAGAAGTTTGGTTATCCCGTGGCTGCCTATAATGTCAGCGGCGAATACTCAATGGTAAAGGCTGCGGGAAAAAACGACTGGATCGACGAGAAGCGGATCATGATGGAATTGCTCATCTCCATCAAGCGTGCCGGGGCCGACATCATCCTCACTTATTTTGCCAAGGATATGGCAAAAGAACTGGGGTAGATTGTACGATTCTTGAGTTGCTCTTCAGGAGGGAATATGGAGAATGACGCCACAAAAATCGCCAAATATCACGCTCATGTTTATTATGATTCCGGCACCCGCGAGGTAGCAGCCCGGGTACGCAAAGGGCTTGAACCATTTGACGCAAAGCTCGGTAGCTGGCATGACGAGCCTGTAGGTCCACACACCAAGGGCATGTATCAAGTTGAGTTTTTACCGAAAGAATTCGCTGAAATCATTCCCTGGCTGATGCTCAATCGCGAGGGGCTGGATGTCCTCGTGCATCCCAGTACGGGTGACGGTCTCGGAGACCACTTGATCCGTTCCCTCTGGCTCGGCACAAAGCTCGCCATCAATGAAAAAGCCTTTAAACGCGGCGCGTCATAGCGCTCGCAGGGTCGAAATGAGCGGATCAGGAGCTTTTTAAGGCCCGTAAGAAAGTTGAAACGTAGGAGTCTGACCCCGAACCCACTCCGGATGCTTTGATCATGCTCCGGTTCCTCTGTTAAGAATCCAACTTGGTCCTATCCGATAAACCCGGATTTTCTACGAACAAGTTTCAGCTGTACGAGCAGAAATGCCTGGGGGGGGGGGGGGGTTATGCCGACAGTGTCTGGACGGCAACCAAGAAGTCTTCCTGACTCGGAAACTTGCCCAAGCCCTCTAAACCTTCCTTGCCGCACTCAATGTTGACCCAGCGAACAATGCTATCCCGGTCTAGCAGGAACTGTCCCTTTAACTGGGTTAGCTGCCCTTGGCTGTCTTGCTGGTCTGTCGGGCTTCGCTCGAAATTGTCCAGCCGATCCAGTGCCTGGACCGCCTCTGGAATTGGTAGTGCCTCGGGCAGTTCACCCGAAGGATTGATTCGAACCGATTGCACAGCTTGCATGAGTTCCGGTGTTACTGGGGGCTTCGGCAAACCATAGGACCGGTGCGTTGTTAACTCCGGGTCCGCGACGAGCGGCAGGCGTGTCGGGTGAAACCGGAAATAAAGGCTTGCATGCTCCGGCTTGGTGGCCACGATCCCAAGGGTTTCTACACCTGCCGCCTGGAGCTTCTCCTGAAGGTTGCCCAGGTGTGCAATGGTGCGCCGGCAGAAGGGGCACCAAAGACCACGAAAGAGGGCCAGCAGGAGCGGACTCTTGTTGCGGTAGTCGGACAACGATACAGTACCTTCTCGACCCACGGCCGGCAACGTGAAGTCTGGGGCCCTTTCCCCTAACTGCAGCGGGGAACGTGGTTCGATTGTAGACATTTCTCTATCTCCTATTTCTTTAGTTTTTCCAAAACGATTTAGTTAGCAGCGGGACGCTTAACGCTATGAAATTCGTCTCAAAGGCTGCCCCTTGTCATACACCCTTTGGTGGTGGAAAATATCTAATAATGCGGAATGTGTCAACCTGACTGATATAGGACACATAAAGTCTGCAGCGAGGACTTAGACTAGGGGGGATTAGGGGTTAAATTGACCCCATGATTAGGAGACGAAATGACACTGCCTCTGTGATTTGTTGAGGTTAATGGAGTGCGGGTGATATTTTTTGGAGATTGATCATACGGCTGCGAATTACCCTGGCACCGAGCGCGTCCTGTTCCAGCTCGATAAATCGCCGATAATTTCCACGGGCCGACTGCGCACACTCGAGGCGCTCGTATATTAGACCTCTATCGCTCAACTCTTCTGGCAAACCAAGGTTAATCATCAGGACTCGTTCCCTCTGGCTCGGCACAAAGCTCGCCATCAATGAAAAGGCCTTTAAGCGCGGTCTGTCGTAGCGGCTGGAAATGGACCAATTCCTTTTTTGTGCTCGTAACAATAACCCCAATCGTCTCCAGGTTCGAATGATTGCATGGTTGGATGCTCGGTTTCCTGATAGTGTGCTGTTGCATGTCTACCCGGAGTGCTATCACAACATCCTACATGACCACAGGTCCGGCAAATACGTAATTCGACCCAGGATTGGCCGGATAGAAAACATTTCTCACATCCTTTGGATTTCGGTTCCGGGGCAGCGCCTTCCGTTAAGTGTTCACAACTTTTTTCATACATATTTAAATCCTCGTATCCTATTTGTTATGTGGACTGAGATTGAAGGAAAATCCCACTTCCTTTTGCACTCGGCTAATTTAATGTCTGGTTAATAATAATTAAAGAATGAATTAAGGTCTTATGGTTAGATTTGGATGCTGATACCAAAGGTAACCGGCCATTGCAGCTGCCCCAGCCAGATTGGCGAACAAGACCGCGGGCCAGGCGAGGGTCTGAAGAACGGGTTCCACAAATAGGTAAGCGGCCCCGATAAAACCGAATTCCAACACAACGAATAGCAGGACGATACCGAATCCGAGGTCCGGGTTCTTTTCTGCGAACCCAACGAGGCGTGACGCAATGCCTCCGATTACGGCGAAAATAAGCCCATGAACCCAGGTGTACATCAGGGTCAATTCCACAGAGACCCTCATACTCTCGGGTGCGGAAAGCTCCTCTCCCCGGCCGAATAAGGCAGTTCCCAACATCGAGGGCGTGTACAGGGGCTGTCCGTTGATGGTATCCCAGACCAGGATCAAGATGGAAATCGTTGCTGCTCCGACGATGCCGGCAACCATGCCCTCCAGATATTGCTTGGAAATGTCCGAGGTGTAGGCCTTTGGTGTAGATGATCTCAGCGTGGCAGTTTGAACCGTCATTATTCACTCCTTTGGACAGCCTGGGTGCCCTGGTGTTTGTATTGATTGAACAATCCCCGTCTATGGAAAGTTCCAGGATTACCGATTGAGGAAAAAAGGTTTTCGGCCGAGAAGCCCACATAATCGTCGTGGTTTCTTCGCCAGGAACTAGTAGACAGAGGGAATAGCAGCTACTTTAGTCGCCATCAGTTTGGGCGAGGAGATCAGCGATAAATATTATTGACCGTGTAGACAGGGGTATTAAAGTCTTCCCCAGATAGGCTGGAAGGGCGAGAGCAGTATAGTTAAAAGTAAGCGAACTCATGCCAAGGACACGACATCCCCGTACGCCAGGGGTTGATTGGCTTGATCCCAATCGAATTGATCGTTGAGTAACCAGAATGAATTTGCCATAATTCTGTTAACCTTGGAGAATTCCGTGTTGGCTTAGTTTCCTCATTCAGAATGGCTCTATGAGACATGGTAGAACCGTCCATCGTAATCCCTATTGTTCGCGAGTCCGTGACCGCAATTCTTCGCCTCCACCCGGTCCAATCCCAGACGGGTGCGAAAGGCAAGGTTCTCTCTGCAAAATTCCAGGCTAGCCTTTCTGGTAGCGCGTTTTGTATTGTTGCGGACCGTTACCTTCTAACAGCCTACCATGTCTTTAATAGCGGAAAGCAGCGTAACCCGAAGGACCTTTTCTACGCTTTTACAGTGCCCAATAATGGAAACACGGCGTACCACTTCCCGGTTGTCTCATTTCCCATCGAGCGCTCGGACCTTGACATTGCTGTACTCGAGGTGGGCCCTTGTGCGACCGCAGGAGTGAGGATTCCTGCCATTCCGGTTTCATTTGACCAACGGGCCGATGGTGAACGTGTTTGCACCGTGGGATTCCCCGCGCCTGCTATTACGGGGATCAACGTTGATTCACAGGGCAATTTTCTCGGAGGCCAATTCTTCCTCAAAAGCCATGGAAACGACGGTATAGTGTCAGCGCAATATGTCGTTGATGGGGTACTGCTTTATGAACTTAATGTGAGTTGGCACCATGGCGAGAGCGGTGGTCCAATTGTTGCTCTCGCAGAGACACCGGCAGTCTTCTCGCTTATGCAGCACTACCGCAATATCCAGTCTCCTCACGGCGTGGTAGCCGGGCCCCATTGCGGCCGAGCACTGTCAGTGATCCAGACTGAATTACTGAACCTTGGAGTTACTACAGCATGAAACGATTGTGTAGACACTGGCCATCAGCTCATCTGTTTAGCCTATCCATTGATTAGAATGGGTTCCCGTTGCCGAATTGGTTAAGGTATTTGAGCCGTAAGTCCTAAAATTGATTGTAAGACCAACCAGTCAGGATCGAACGACTACTGAACACCGTTAAACTAATTTTTCTATTGGCCTAAATTACAACTCTAACGCAATCCTGTTAGGGTGCTTCGTCCGTAAATACACAAAACTTTATCGGCATTACTACGCCAATGTGCTTTTGTCAGGCCAGTCTGGTAAATAGTACACGGAAACTTCGGCGCCCTTTACAACACCTACAAGCTTATGTCTCATGCCAAGTTTTTTCGTGTTGCTCCATTTCTTCCCAGAAGGATCAGTGAACTCATAAGTGATAAAGTGAGCGTAGCGTGGTGCCGAATAATCCGGAGCGTGAGATCTCGAAGCCTCGCTGTCCACGACTACACCTGTTGTTCGGTGCCCTTTCAATCTGATTGCTATATCGCTCCATATGACTAAGGCGTAGATGTAACGACCTAAATAGATCATTACCCCGATCTAAGCTACTGTCACAATGACATCGAGAAAGTCCATTCAACTTCTGCCGTGCAAGTTAACGATTCGTCGTGTCTAGCCTTACTAGATCTGAAATCATAATGGTCAGATTCAATTCGTTAAGGCAGCTCACTACACCAATACATTTTTTTCAGGCCGGTCCAGCATATAGTATACGGCAACCTGCGCTCCTTTAACGACATCAGCTAGCTTATCATGCCGTCTTACCGTTTTAGTGTTAGTCCATTTATCCAACCCCAATTGCCGGCAGCGTCTGTGAATTCGTAAGTGATAAAGTGAGCGTAACGTGGGACGGAGGCGGTAGGGGCGCGTGTCTGTGCGGCCTTACTCTCTAAAACAACACCAGTGGTGTGGATCCCTTGCCATTTTATGAGAATTTCGCTCAAATATAATCGGTAATAAAGGTACGAGCATAAGAGAACAATGGCAATAATGATCGTTACGGCAAAGAAATCGAAGAAATCCATTTATAATCCCCACTGATAGCCGCCGAGGAACTTATTTGGACGTTCCGAAATCGCGAGGAAGTAAGATCAATGCTGAGGAGGGTTTTGATTAATGCATTCATATCACAAGGAGACGTGCTATCAAAGTGGGTAACTTCGTCCCTTGATTATCAATAACCAAACGATTTGCCCCCTCTTGCTAACATACTGAAACGACAATACAATTACTCACCCCTACGATGGAGAATGAATCACTCATAATTCGGCCGTATCGTGAAGCCGATAAGGGGGCAGTTGTTCCTTTGTGGCAGGAGGTGTTTTCTGACGATCCACCGTGGAATGATCCGTTACTTGTGATTCAACGGAAACTCGCAGTGCAGCATGATCTTTTTCTTGTTGCGGAATACCTTGGTCGCGTTGTTGCGACTGTTATCGGAGGATACGATGGGTTTCGCGGTTGGGTTTACCATCTCGCGGTTGCTCCAGAACATCGTAGAAAAGGACTTGGGCGTGCCATGATGCAGGAGATCGAAGCGAAACTGAGACTCTTGGGTTGCCCTAAACTCAACCTTCAGGTTCGAGCCACCAATGCAGAGATAATCGAGTATTACAGGCAACTCGACTACCAGATTGAGGATCGTGTAAGTTTTGGCAAGCGCTTGAATTAATACAGCCAGTTAACCTGAAATAGACCTCCTAACAATGAGGGATCATCGATGAAGTCTCTCGAGTCGCTACCTAACTTTGAATTGAAGGACGGTGGCGAGATAACGGCTCAGTTTGTTGCCGCTAGCGTAACCGATTTTCACGGTGCCGCCCGCTATGTTCAGCATCTCCCTTATGGCCGAAATACTGATAGGGCGGACTTGCGGTTAGTCCCGAGAGAAGGGCAGGGAACTTGCAGCACGAAGCATGCTCTACTAGCTCAATTAGCCAAGGAACAAGGGGTAATCATCGACCTGACTGTCGGTATCTATGAAATGACCGAAGAGAATACACCAGGGGTCGGTCGCATCCTGCGGAAGTACAGTATACCGTGTCTGCCTGAAGCACACTGTTATCTAACGTATCAATCGGTTCGGGTCGATGTGACCCAGTCTGGAGTAGCTCCAAGCGAGCCAATTTCACAATTCCTATTCGAGGAAACGATTGATCCAATTCAAATTGGCAATTATAAAACTG
Source organism: uncultured Binatia bacterium (SeqCode) (assembly GCA_965215595.1). Lineage (GTDB taxonomy): Bacteria > Desulfobacterota > Binatia > UBA9968 > CAXXLF01 > CBDCDW01. Next base: position 275,422 of record CBDCDW010000003.1, read on the forward strand.
ATTTGCATCAACGGTTTGTAAAGAATTGGGTGGTTAACGGCAGCGCAACATGGAATCGCAGCTGGGAAGAGATCTGGCGAATACGAGAGGAATGTATTACGGCCCTGGGCGAATAGAAGCTGTTTCTAAGGGCACAAACGGGCGGTTCTTTCTGGAGTGCCCCCGAGTTTGTAGCGTTAAGTGGTTTGGAGGAACAATGCATAACTGGATTTGGTTTGTTCTTGCAGCCTTGTTCGAAATCGGGGGCTGCTACGCAATCTGGGCCTGGATTCGACTAGGCAGGTCGATCCTGTGGCTAATTCCCGGTGTTTTCAGTCTGGTCCTATTTGCTCTGATACTTACACGAGTCGATGCGGCCTTTGCTGGGCGGACCTATGCAGCTTATGGTGGGGTGTATGTCGTTTCTTCCCTCGCGTGGATGAGTGTGATTGAACGTGCCAAACCGATATTGACCGATTACTTGGGGGTAGGTTTTTGCATTATTGGTGCAACTGTGATCATTTATGGTCCAAAGATTTGCGGAGCATGGCAGGCCTCTTAGAGAATTGGGAGATACACATGCGAATTGATTTTTTCATAGGAGTTTCTGATGAGTGAATCAGAGTCGCAGACCTCCACAGCGCAATTTTCTGTGGGTGATTTGGTGCATCACAAGCTATTCGATTACCGAGGCGTGATTGTGGACGTGGATCCTGAATTCCAGTTAACCGAGGAATGGTATGAAACCGTTGCGCGTTCGAAGCCGCCAAAGGACAGGCCCTGGTATCATGTGCTGGTCCATAAGGGCAGCCATCAAACCTATGTAGCGGAAAAAAATCTGGAACCTGATGCAAGCGGGAAGGCTGTCGATCATCCTTTAGTCGAGCATTTCTTTACCCGATTCAGCGAAGGTCGGTATATCAATGATGTACCGAGCCATTGAGCTTCGAGCCTGCAGCGATAACTGTAATCGAAATTTTGGTGAGAGTGGCGGGTGCGGGTAAGACCACCGTTTTCAGCACGACGATGGTCTTACCATGGAGCCGATTCTAACCTACTGCTTTTGAATCACATCCTTGAGCACCTTCCACGTCTCTTGTGGGATGGCCTCAACTTTGGCCAAGGTTTTCCTGACCTCTGCGGCGGATACTAGATCCTCGGGTTTGATAAAGGTCGCTTTCTCTAGCCTGCGTTGAAACTCGGTATTTTGCCTCATTTCGTTCCACGCACCTACTAAGATCTTCAACCTCTCTTGAGGAATACCCGGAGGAGCCATAATACCCCTACCGATGCGTTGAGAGACTTTTAAGGCCTCAATAAGCCGGCGGCCTTCCTCCGAGGTCACAATCTCTTCGTCAACGATAAGATCAGAGATCACCTGTCGCGCGCGCTTGTTCCCAATAATGATCTTTAAATCACTTGTGTACCGAAGTAAGGCCGGTAAAGACCCTGCCATCCCATCGGCTTCGCCCCGTTGGATAGCCGCCACGCCGGATGCCGAGCCACGGTACCCGAGAACAACTTTAAAATTAAGTCCCCCGTATTTGTTTAATACCACGGGATAATCGGCCTGATTGTTTGCACGTGAAGCGGCCGCGAAATACAAAGGTTTTTTCGCCTTGCGAAGGTCGTCGATGGTCTTATAGGGGGACCCTTTCTTTATGGCCAGCACAATTGGACCAAAGTCCGTACCACCGATCCAGCTAAAATCTTCCATTTTAAATTTTCTGCCTGCCACCTTCGTCATCTGTCCGATACTCATGTTTCCATGAACAAAACCAATGGTCAGACCATCAGCCTTGGCGACATTGAAGACGTAATTTGGGCCTATGATACCACCGCCGCCCGGCATGTTTTGAACGATGACAGTGGGGTTTCCACCGATGTATCTAGACAGATAGCGGGACATGATTCGGGCTTGGACGTCAAAGCCGCCTCCAGGACCGTAAGGCACAATGAAACGGAGCGTCTTGCCCTGGTAAAACTGTTCGGCCATAGTGGTCCCAGCGGTGCCGAGAGCGCACCCAAGGGCTATGGCAATAGTGATTAATCCATGCGATGGAAGTCTCTTAAACATGTTTTTCTCCTATTGAAACAAATCTTGGTATGAAACTCGCTCAGGGACCTTACACGATCGTAAGACCGGGGGCAACCCTACCAAATTGGTAAAAAAATTGTCAACTTGAGGTCTGGTACTATGCCACGAGTACGATATCGGCAGCTTACGTTGTTTTTGAGTAGGACCTGTGGTGATGTAGTTGGATTTAGGCTTGTGATTGAAATAGAACTGGGAGAAAGGGTTGGAAGGACGTAGTTAGGTTTTGACAGGTACCATAAAAAAGGGAGCAAACCGACCTGTTGCCCCCTTTGTGACTACGCTAAATTCAAATTACTACCAGCGGTTACGCGAGCGACCGCCGCCATCTCTGTCACCACGACCACCACCCCCGTCACGGCTTACCATAGGCTTGGCCTCGTTAACAACGAGTGTCCGTCCCTCAAGTTGTGTGCTGTTCAAGGCTTGGATGGCCTTTTGTGCCTCATCCCCGGAACCCATCTCCACGAAGCCGAAACCCCGTGACTGACCGGTGAATTTATCTGCAATGACCCTGGCGGATTCAACGGTTCCGTGGTCCGCGAAAATGTCCTGCAACTGCCCATCCGTTATCGAATAGGGCAAGCCGCCGACATACAATTTATTATTACTCATGTTCTCCTCCATTAGAGACTGTTAATGTCTTTGACCCTGAGAATCTGACCCCACTTGGAGCAGAACATGGAAAACAAATAGGCAGGAACCACGCTCTGGTCGGATTGTCCTATGGTTTCGCTTCGCAAGGAGAGACTGCTAAGGCCTTAATCTTGTAAATTCGTCTATCAGAAGGCCCTTTACTGAGCTAGATAACTCACCTTAGGTTGTTTTCATTGTGATGTCAACTCCAAGAGCCACGACCTCAATAGACAAGTGAATACCTGGGGTTTCTTTTATTGCAAGGGCCTTTTGGTTCCTTGCCAGGTGGTGGTAAAGAATATACAGTTGTCGGTGAATTTTGGTCCAGCTGTCGTTACTCAAAACAGATGATCTTAATTTTAATGGGAGTTGCCGGTTCGGGAAAGACCACCATTGGGTCACTTCTGTCTGAAGCCGTTGGTTGGAAATTCTTTGACGGTGACGATTTCCATCCTAATGCAAATATCGAACGAATGAGACGAGGGACCGCGCTAACCGATACGGATCGTGAGGCCTGGCTTGACAGGCTTCATGAGCTTGTCCGTGGATTCTACGAAACAGGTGAATCTGCAATACTTGCCTTTTCGGCGCTCCGGAAGGTTTACAGGGAGAGGGTTATCGATGGAGTTGACGGAGTACAATTCGTATTCTTGAACGGAGATCCTTCACTTCTGAAGCAGCGGATTAAAGATCGTAAAGGGCATTACTTCGGAGCTGACCTTTTAGAAAGTCAATTTGAGACCCTCGAAGAACCCGAAGGGATACCAACGGTGGACGTGGTGGGTAAACCGGAAGAAGTGGTTTCTCGGGTACGAAAGGTTCTGGGGGTCTAGGCCGGCATGACTGAGACCATTTGGGGCGACTATCAGGCAAAGCTGAGAACTTTCATCAATAAAAGGGTTTACGATCGCGCCGCAACAGATGACATTCTTCAGGATGTATTTCTGAAAATGCATACACGATTGGATTCGCTAAAGGAGAAACCGAAACTCCATAGCTGGCTGTATCAAATCACAAGAAATGCAATCATCGATTACTACCGATCGAAAAAATCCTCTGAAGCCCTTCCAGAATGGCTTTCTCAGGGCCAATCTGACCCAATCGGGCAAGCGAGACAAGAATTGTCGGAATGTCTGCTGCCCATGATTGAACGATTGTCTCCGCAGTATCGGGAGGCAATTATCCTGTCAGAAATAAAAGGAATGACACAAAAGGAAGTGTCAGAGACTCAGGGCATATCACTTTCGGGCGCAAAGTCCAGGGTCCAGCGTGGCCGTGCACTGCTGAAGGAGATGTTGTTAGACTGTTGTCAGCTCGAGTATGGCCACTCAGGGCAAGCCATCGATTATAATAGAAAAGATGGGTCATGTAACGTTTGTTGAACGCTAAATTCTAAAGTGGTTGCGTCCTTTTCGGTGGTCCTTCGTCTATAGGGTGAGCATCAACGAAAATCCCTAAATGAGGAGGATCCCATGAATCAGCTAAACACCAACGATGTTCGCAGTGCGGTCCGTGCGAACTACGCAAAAGTTGCCGACTCGGACAAGACCGGTTGCGGAAGTTTACCAGCTTCCTGTTGTGGCACTGCCAATGAATCAAATGTAGCAGATGCCTCGTTTGCTCTCGGTTATTCCTCCGAGGAAGTTTCATCCGTACCGGAAGGGGCAAATATGGGGCTCGGCTGCGGAAATCCACAAGCTATTGCGTCATTGAAATCCGGGGAAACCGTTCTAGATCTGGGTAGTGGTGGGGGATTTGATTGCTTTCTTGCCGCGCAGGTGGTTGAGGAGCGAGGTTATGTTATAGGAGTTGATATGACGCCTGAGATGGTTGAAAAGGCCCGCCGGAATCTACACAAATCCAGCTTAGAAAATATAGAATTTAGATTAGGAGAGATCGAAAATCTCCCAGTGGCCAATGGCACTATCGATGTCATTATCTCGAATTGCGTCATCAATCTATCCCCGGAGAAGGAAAAGGTCTTTAGCGAGGCATTTCGAGTGTTGAGGCCGGGCGGACGGCTTGCAATATCCGATATGGTAGCTACTTCAGAGCTACCTGAAGACTTCAAGAGAGACATGGCACTTTACACGGGGTGCATGGCAGAGGTGGCTTTCGTCCGCGAACTTGAATCCATGTTGCTTCGTGTTGGCTTCGAGAATATTCAGATCAAATCCAAGGATGAAAGTAAAAGTTTCATCCGTAGCTGGGCTCCTGGAGATAAGATTGTGGAATACGTAGTTTCGGCAACTATCGAGGCTGAAAAGCCGGCGATACCCTAAATATACTTAGTAACGGTCGATGCCTAACTTGATTTCCGTGCAATCAAATGGTCAAAGCTCATTTTCCCTGGTCCGAAGAATATGAGCAGGAGGAAGACCGTTAGGTATATGGGTTCAGGCCTGTAATAGTACCATCCCCAGAAGAGGAGGCTGCTTTCGGCCTTGGCGATGTCATTCTTAATAACATCGGGTATGGTAACCGTAACCGAGGCCACGATCATGGCGAATCCAATGGCAACTGACCAAAAGCGAGTCCCCAGTCCGATAATAAGGGCCAGGCCTCCTATGAGCTGGACCCCTGCATCCAACCAGGCGTTTACCAGAGGAAATGGGATCCCGTACTCGATAAACTCATCCCTCAGGTGGAGAATCCCCTGAACAAAAAATTTGTTGTAGCCCGACATAAGGAAGAAGAAACCGATGGCGATCCTGGACAGCAAGAGTGCGATCCACTGAAGTTCGTTTAATTTTTGAATGGTTCGGGAAGCGAGTTGCACGAAAAAATTCATGTTTACCTCCTTGTAGGTTTGCGCGCGTTGTTTGAACTCGGAGCAAACCATGGCCGGGTGATTAACTCTTTCGTGTCCTAAATGAAATAATCAGTTTTTAGCTAGTATCCTGTATTGTAAAGTCAACCCTTAGACCATGCGGCCTGTAGTCTGTTGGACAAATCGGCACCGATGATGCGTTGAAGGGCTGCGCGCAGATCCGGGTTGTTTTTCAAGAAATCCTGAAGCTTGGATTTGGGCCACCACATACAACGGGTGGGCTCCAATGCGACTACGTCGACGGCTGGTACTTCATCGGTGATGAAGCCCATTTCCCCGATAAACTGGCCCTCCTGAAGTTCAGCCACTGATTTTCCTTCTAACTCCACGCCAGCCTTTCCCGAGTATATTACGGCTAGCTGCTCAATGGGCTTGCCGCGCCGAATGAAACATTCATTGGGCGCGTGGTCCTGCCATTGGCCCAGGCTCAGCAGCTTAACCATTTCCCTGGGTGTCAACGTCTGAAATGCAAGCTGGCAGAGTCGTTGTTGATCATGGGTGAGCCGCACTGGTCTGCGTTCAAGCAGGAGGCGACATATCCAGTAAGTATTCAAGAGGGTGAACAGGAGATTCAATAGATAGCCGCATACAACGGGTCGGGCCTGAAGTAGAAGTAGGGGACAAGACAGGAGGCGGCGAGTACTGTGATGATACGAAGCCACAGGATGTCCCGCATCAGGTAAGACATCATGTAGAGCACGTTTGCGATGTGGATGGTGTATTCCATTGCTTGCTGTCAGATAGGAAGTGGCGTTCGCTTTAGAACCAGACGCATCACTGCATCTATAATCTCCACGCTTGGTGGGTGGCCGCCCATGCTTAAATTTCGGTAGTACCAGGATATCCGACCGTCCGGGTCCACCAGCACAACGCCGCCCTGCTGAAGATTGTCGCCTTCGCCGAAGCGATTGACGTGTCCATCTGCGATGGCCCGGATACTGTCCCAGATTGCTCGCGGCCCAAAAGTGGCCCACCACGACCGTAGCATCTCCGAAGCGCGAAATGACGCGAGGGAGGGATCAGTGACGATATCTACGGGTTTGTCTGCGAGGAGGAATCGTTCCACAAAGGTATCGATAAAGTAAGGGGCGCCGTTACTAATGAAGGCCGTACGGATTCCCAGACGCTGCAGCTCATCCAGACGTGGCGCCACTTCTGTGATTTGAGCGCTTAAACAGAGGCAGCCGAAATGGCGTAAGAATAAGAGCAGGGCAGGTTGCTTGGCCCAAAAGGACTCCAAAGCGATTTCCCGGCCCTCTCGATCGAGAACTTTACTCTGGGCCAGGTCTTTTGGAACTAGATCTCCTGCGCGCACTGGCATCTTATACATCTTTTGGTGACTTTCTTAAAGAGCACATTGTCAATTGCAGTTTCGTTTCAGCAACGGTAGGCTTTGAGTATGGGATTGCGATTACCGCGCTGGCCGGCAATGAAAAAACATGGACTCAAGGTACCATTGGGGTTGCTAGTGGCTGTTGCACTAGTCTCTCCTTTGGCTACATTCCATGTGGAAGCTTCACCGTGTACCGTTCAAATTAATTCGGAGCCCCGGGGCGCAAGTATCTATGTCAACAAAAAACTGCAGGGGTCAACACCTCATGAAGTGAAACTCCCCGACCAGCGTGCCCAGTATGAGCTTCGGTTGAAACTACGTGGGTACGAAGAATATAAGACGACCATTGGCTGTACCAGACCACCTTCCAATGACATTACGCTTGCGAGCTTACCCAGGATTGATGTACGGATTGTTTTCCCCAGCGATCTCAAATATGAGGGATGCGGCGCGCGTGTCGCCATCAATTGGCGATCGGGTCGTTTCTACTTAGCCAGAATGGAACTATTCCCAGGCGATGAAAAGAGTTATTCCGGGTACGAAGGTGAGTATATGACCCTCACGCATTCGGGATACTTTTTTTGTCCGACTGATGCGAAGCCCTATTGCCTGGGGAAGAACCACGAAACCGAGGTCATTTTTGACCGGGGAAAGTCTTACGAGATCACCTTTAAAGGGCAGGGCGACGATTGCCGCACAGAGTTAGTGGAGCGTTAGGGCGATGGGTTGAACAATACTTCCCTTGCAATTCAGAAATCGATTTACAGTTTCTTTCTCATTCTCCGAACCAGTTCATCATAGGATGACTTTGCGAGGATGCGCTTGAATTGAGACCGGTAGTTGTTGACCATACTGATGTTTCCGGCAACGATATCGTAGATCTTCCACTTCCCGTCCATTAAAAAAAACCTGTAACTAACGGAGTGTTCTCTGCCCCTATTGGTTATGATTCGACTTTCAACTTCGGCGTAGTCTCCCTTTCTCCGTTCCGGTAGAAAAATAATCTCTTCGTCCTCTATAGATTCGAGCCGATCAATGTAGGTGCGTTCCAGGAGTGCGGTAAAAACACGGGTGAACTCGTCACGTTCGGATAGGGTGAGTTGGCCCCATCGCTGACCCAGGGATCGCCTGGCCATCTCGAAAAAGTCAAATCTTTGATAGATTGCCCGCCTGAGCGCAAGGCGGCGCTCCTGTCGCTTCTGCTCAGTTTGCCACTGCGGGTCCCTCAGGATGGCCATCACTTCGGTCACAGTGGCTCGAATCTGATCAGTAGGCGTTCCAGCCATTAGAATAGCGGGGAAGAGGTATAGAATTGTAAGAAACACCACTACGGAAACTGCCTTTTGGCTATGCATCATTGATCTCCTCCTGGGGAGATACAGTGCAGAGAGCATGCCAAGTCACATCAAAGGGGATTCTCTAATAAAAATAGGACCTTGCCATATTAGGGCATGAGTTCGGACCGGTGAAGTTGTACGATTTACGGTATTTCGTCATTAGAACTCTAGAAATCCTGGGAATGCTGGGCGATATTCGAATACAGCCATAGACATTTGTGCCGTATAAGCAGCAATGCCGTAACTTGTGTCCAGGAAGCAATATTCATTTCATAAACACCCTTAGATATGCTGGTTAAATATTTGAAATATAACGTGAATGTGTAAAAATCTATGGTTTTAGGTTTTGTGGTATACTGACCTTGTATAGTTTATGGGTTGTCTCGGAAGTGGGATCCTAATCATTTGTGGAGTACAAAATAGAGGGATTTAGAAATGGGCCAAACCCAGCAATCCATTACCATAAACACACCCGTGGATCGCGTATGGAAGGCGATCCGCAATTTTCACAATATGAACTGGGCGCCAAACGTCATCGCTAATATTGAGTTGGTAGGTGATGCCCCGGGCGATCATGTGGGTGCGGGCCGCGTATTAAACGGTGTGTTTCGCGAGACGCTTTTGAGTTTGGACGATGAGAAACGGACGTTTTCCTATAGCATTGAAGATGGGCCCTCTCCTGTATCAAAGAACGATGTAAAAAATTACGTTTGTCGGGTGGAAGTTAAGCCAGGTCAAGGTACGAAAGGAACGGTTGTTGAATGGTCGTCCACCTGGGAGGATAACGATGAGGCGGCTTACCAATTCTGCCATGGAAACTATATGACCCTTCTTGCTGATATGAAGAAGACCTTGGAGTAGCTCGGTCATTCTGGTTGGGTCTGCAAGTCTACGACGGATCACAGAAGCGAATCATGGGTTGGGAACTTCCTTCCTATTTCCTGCGCCCTTGCAATGCAACGGTTACCAGGTTTCTAGATCGAACATCACCGTCGGCTCACTCAGACATCGTGGGTGAACTGCTTTTGTCGGCTGACGGATTGACGGGTGTATGCTCATACTGTCCGGATCATCAGAACTACGCTTACGTAGTTCTTCACACGGCAGACAATAATATTTTTGCCTTGGCTTTTGGAATGAGGCGGCTCTGCTACCGGGTTCCGTCGGGTTTCTCTGCAGAGGCGGTAGCCCATGGAGGACAGGCCTGGGCCGAAATAGGACCCGGATGGGTTTGCTTCGATCCTTTCGATACAGTTGAGCGAACGGAGGTCTCGCGACAAAGAATGGTGAAATGGTGCTGTATTGCTTTTGAAAGTTCATGAAAACTGCCCGAACGAACTCATTCACCCTTCGCCTGACCGACGGTGTGAATTGTGCACGGGAAACCAAAATGTCCAAGTTGGTTAGCAACCTTATTCTAATTGGCCTTGGCATTGGGCTATTCAGTTGCAGCTCCGAACCTGTCTCCAACAATCAAGCTCCGCAGGCCCAGATGATTTTTTGGGAACTCCAATCATGGGAAACTGGTGGGGGTAAGAGCCGCCTATCTATATGGTCCGATGGTCGATCTGAGGTTATGGTTATGCCTGGTCAATACTTTGCCCATAATCCAGACGGGCTTGTTCCTCGTAACGGCTGGTCGGTAAGAAACGGTAAGTTCGGCTTGCGCTTTATTCGAAGCAATGTATTCACAGAGGAGGTTGCTAGAGAAAAGATTCGCCGGGCAATGGTTGCAGGCATACATCAGTTGAAGACTTTTAAACCTGATTATTTGGATGGTAGTGGCACTCTTGTAGGTGTACAGATTGATGGTAAATTGATTGAGACGGTCATTCCAATGTTCCTCGATCGCCATAGGGGATCCTCCAACCACGTGCGTTTTATTGCTGTGTCGAAGGTCCTCTCAGATTTTGACAGGCATGCCTATGATGTTCAGAAATAGCTGTGGAGGGATAAATACTTAGCAGGTTTGTTTTTCCCAGCTAGGGGTTAAGACGGTATAAGTAGTTATTATGGCTAGACTTCTAGTGTTTCAGCATGTACCGTACGAAATCCTTGGTACATTGAATCCTTTATTCAAGCGTTACGGCTTTAGGATTCGTTATATCAATTTCGGTCGTCATCCCGACTCCGAGCCTTGCCTGACGGGTTATGATGGATTGGTGGTCCTTGGCGGGCCTATGAGCGTATACGAGACGAGGAAGTATCCTTATTTCACTACAGAACTACATCTAATCGAGGAGGCAATTCAAAAGGATCTTCCTGTCTTGGGTGTATGCCTTGGGGCGCAGTTAATTGCCAAAACTCTTGGCGCTCGGGTTACGAAGAACAGTGAAAAAGAAATCGGCTGGTACGACGTCTCCAGAACACATGCGGCAGAAAAAGATCCCGTGGTGGGACACTTTCGAAGTTCTGAGAAAATCTTTCAGTGGCATGGTCGAAGTTCTGAGAAAATCTTTCAGTGGCATGGTGATACCTTTGAGACACCCCGAGGGGCCATTCATCTGGCAAGCTCACAGTTATGCAGTAACCAGGCCTTTCGATATGGAGAAAGAGTCTACGGGTTTCAATTCCATCTCGAGGTGGATGAGCCCATGATTGAGCGTTGGTTAAATATCCCTGCATTTAAGAAAGAGTTGGAGAGCTTTGGTAGTCGTGTCACGGCCGACAAGATTCGCAAGGAAACCAAGTCTTACATTCACCGGCTTACGGCGCTGAGTCAAAAATGCTTTGGAGAATTTAGCCAACTCTTCGGCATCCAGAAAAAGTTCCAGCGTCTCCCATCCAGGTAGATTCCGCAGCGGCGGGTCTGTTGCACAACTCTTTTCACACGGAGCCTGGTATTTAAATTCCCGTCTTTGTATAGGATTCATACCATGCCCTAGTTCGATCCCGGGTATTCCTGGTGACCCCGTCGACCGTGAAGGTCCAGCTTTTCAGCTGCCTCACCGAACCCATGGCTCAAACCTTCTCTTGCCAAACGAATCGAATCGCAATAAAATCCGGCGCAAGTGTGAGGATGCAATGCCTGTGGAACCCTGTTGAGCTTGTCATAAGTGTTCGGAGGTACACGCAGTAGGTAGCCGCGGTTTTCCTATTTGCGGAGGAACATTTATGAATTCGAATAAAGAGGGGGGAGTTATGGGTAGAGTCCTGTCATTCCTATATGGGGTGATTTCTCATCTGTTGTTCTTATTAGTGTTCATGTACATGGTGGGATTTCTCAGCAATTTTATTGTGCCTAAAACAATTGATTCAGGCACGGTTGGATCTTTTGGACTTGCGCTAACCATCAATATCTTCTTGCTTGCGATATTTGGGCTCCAGCACAGCATCATGGCACGGCCCGGATTCAAGCAATGGTGGACTGCCACGGTTCCAAAGCACATTGAACGGAGCACCTATGTAATGATTAGTAATCTGCTCATGATACTTCTCATGTGGCAATGGCAACCCATGGTGGGAGTGGTTTGGAGGGTGGAGAATGCCGTAGGTGTACTAATCTTATGGAGTCTTTTTGGAATTGGCTGGTTTTCCATTGTCCTTACTTCTTTTATGATCAATCACTTTGATCTCTTTGGCACGCGGCAGGTATACCTCCATCTCCTCGGCAGGGATTACACACAACTGGAGTTCAAGACCAGGGGGTTCTATAAATACACGCGTCATCCGTTGATGGTAGGTTGGCTCATCGCCTTTTGGTGCACTCCCGACATGACGGTGGGCCATTTGGTGTTTGCCATTGGCACCACGGTATACATCCTGATCGCCATCCAAATTGAGGAAAGAGATCTGGTACGGTTTCATGGTGAAGCATATGAGAACTATCGTCGTCAGGTATCCATGTTGGTGCCATTCAAGAAAAAAAGCACTTAGACGCCGATGGGTGCATCCAATTAAAAGGATCGAGATTACGAACCGGTTAGTGAGTTCAATCGAAAGGAGATGCCATGAGTGACGCTAATGGAAAAAAAGCGCGTGCGTTGGGAATCAACCATGTGGTTCTGGAAGTAGGGGACCTAGACGAAGCGCTCAAGTTTTATGGTGCGATCTTCGAATTCACCCTGCGGGGGAAAGGCGAGCGTAACGCATTTATCGATCTAGGGGATCAGTTCATACAATTGAGTCTTGGGAAGACCCAAGGGGCAGATGATAAACGTCATTTCGGTTTCGTAGTGGATAACAGGGAGCCGGTGGCCGGAGCGTTAAATAAACTTGGAGTCAAAAGGCTTGACCAACGGCTCAATTTTCGTGACCCCTGGGGTAACCGGATTGAGGTGGTGTCTTACGATGACATCCAGTTCACCAAGTCTCCCGGCGTACTCAAGGGGATGGGCGTTGGTGGGCTTGAGAAAACCTCAAATGCAAAGGATGAACTCAAGAAAAAAGGTATGTCCCCAGAAGGGTGAGCCTTAGGCACTCGCTTCAGAGACGGACTGTTGCTCTGCTCCTGTGAGACAATAAAAGTTTTCCGCGTTGGAGTGCAGCAGCCCATGTTTGTGATCCTCCGATAGTGACGACGCCCCTTTGATCTCTTCGATTTCGTGCCTGCAGTACTCTGTATTGACCTCATGGGGGAAGTCAGAAGAAAAAATAAAAGGTTCGATTCCCACAATGCGAATGGCATCGGGCAGCATGGGTTCCGTCCCTTCGCATCCGATAAAAATCCTGCCCCCTTTAATGTGCCGGATGATATAATCGCTTACTTTTTCCCCGGATTTAAGTTGAAGATATGCACCGCTAGGGTCATAAGGTATATGGGTTTCCCATCCCCGGTCGAAACGTTCGAGGCAGGTCATAAGCCATAGGACGCCGGCTTCCATAAAACCGATTCGAACACGGGGAAATTTATCGAGGATCGCATTGAAGATGATGCCGGCAAAAGCAATCATCTGGCCGAAGGGATGTCCTAATGCGTTGATGGGGGCATAGGGAGAGAGGTAATCCATGCCAAGACCTTCATGGGCTCCCCCGTGAACGGCAAGACAACACCCTAGACGATCTGCTTCGGCGTAGATAGGCCAGTAGTCTTTGTCGCCGATATGTCCCTTTAATCCCATTGAGGGGATCATGGCTCCAACAAAGCCCAACTCCTCAACCACCCGACTTAACTCTTTCACTGCTTGGTCAGGCACCTGCATGGGAATGAGACCCACCCCCTGGAATCGATGGTCCCTGTTGACGTATGTGTGATAGAGCCAGTCATTGTAAGCTCGTGCCGCATCAACACTGAACTCACTGTTTATTATTTTTCCTATGGCCAAACCACCAGTGGTATACAAAACGGCTCTTTGAATGCCAGTGTCATTCATGAATTCCAGCCATTGGTCCGGGTTCACCTGTCTGAAGGCTCCAGGAAGTGAAAAGTTAAGTCGTCCCGAATGCAAGTGGTCCAGGGGAGGAAAGAGCCGTCTTCCGCGAAGCCTACCCTGTCGATAGGGTTCAGGCATGAAGCTCAAAATTTCATCCCAATCTTCCATCACATGGCCATCACCATCTATAACCGGGATTGTCTGGGTTCCCATAAAACCTCCGTTAGTAGTCAATATGACCGTGCCTGAATTGGCTGCGATTATTAGGTCCCCTGGGGACGAGTTGCCTGAACTCGAGATTGTATATGTTCACCGGCGGTGACGGGCGGATACTTTGGTGGCCGCTCGGAATTCTGACACGGCTCCAGACACGAAATTACGGCATCTCGATTTGGACTGAAAAAGAATGCCACCGAATAACGGTGTCGCTTTAGTGCCGTGCCCGTCGGAACCACCACACGGTGTGGGGACGAACGAAATTGACCGTTGGTCCAGCGTTCCATCAAATCACCGGTGTTGACGATGGCTGCCCCGCTGTGTGCCGGGGCAGGTATCCAGGTGCCATCCGGCGCCTGGATCTCGAGTCCACCTTCATCATCAGTAAACAATAGTGTAATCCCACCGAAATCCGTATGGGCACCCGCGCGTAGCTGTCCAGGTTCAACGGACCCTTTTACCGGCGGGTAATGGAGCATACGGACAGAGCCTTCTGCGCGATCATGAAATGCGGCAAAGTGATCCTCAGGAAGGCCCAAAGACAAAGCAACTGCGCACATAAACTTGTAGGCGGCATTTGCAGCAGCCTGGTGAAATGTCATAACCACCTCGCGGAAGCGCGGTGGTTGTTCGGGCCACAAATCAGCATCTGCAGCGTGCGGAACCGCATGAAAGAGCTCCTTGAGATCAGCAAAGTGTTCATCCAGAGACTGGCCACCCAGGCCCTCATATCCGTGCCGGCTAGCTCCGTCTTCCCGTCGTCCGACGGAGTCTTTGACCTCCTGAGAGAGGGCAAAAAAGGTGCGCGATTGATGGAACAGGTCGTTTAGCAGTGGGGTGGAAACACTATGGTTCTGGAGGTAAAGAAAGCCGTAGGATTCCAGTGCTCCTCGAAGTACTTTGGCAGTGGACTTACGCTGGGACGGGTCTTCCGACCATATCCCCTCAAAGTCAACCACCGGAATTTTTCTGTGAGCCTTTGTCGTCATGTGGTGAAAATCATTGATTTGAAGGAACTGTATTAAATTAGGCAAGCCTCTCTATAAAGTCAAGACTGCCAGTCAGGGATTGGTTGCCCCGGGGTACCAGTCAAATCAAAGTAAAATTGAGAAAGACAATGGGTCGAGTTTAACGAATCTAGGGTCAGGCAGGATTCACAATTGATTCGGGGGCGATTCACTGGAGCTGGGAGAGAATGAACTAATAGAGGGGCGTAGATTGCGCCCCTCCCCGATCATAACAATCACACAATTGTTCTTATCGTAAATAAAGGGCTATTTTTTCTTTTTCTTCTTGCGCCTTCCTTTGCGATAGGTCCTGTGGCATTGAGAGCAGGCGGTGGACACGGCCTGGTTTTCCAGCTTCACAAGGGCAGTGTCCTTGTCCGCAGCAGCGGTGGCTAAATTGTTGGCGGAATTCTTCACCCAGCCAATATTATCGTTGAAGCCTTGCCAATCTGACCAAATTGTTTTTAGCGCCTTGGAATCCTTTGCAGTGCTCCCTTTGGGGAACAGTTTTGCCACTTTGTCCATGTTCGCGCTGATGATTTCTGCCTGGGCTTGAATCTCGGAGTAATCCTTCTCCTTGACGGCAGTGCGCAGGGCCCGGGAGGCTTTCCTGTTGTTCTTCATGAGCTTTTTCCTTGCATCGATTGCCTCTTCTTGTGCGAAGGACAGAGGTGCAACCGAAATGAAGAAAAGCCCGGCCAGAAGTGCAAAAAAGGTCCTATGAGGTTTCATATCTTTCTCCTTTCTAACTGTGGAGGCCTAGGAACAGAGAACCTTATATACTGAATCCATTTCCCCCTTGTCAAGTGGGTATTTATAATTGAATTCCAGGACGATATTGACCTTAACGCAGTTTTGTTTGAGGTCCATGTCCGGATACCCACTTGGGATATTTCCCATCCTAAGTCCGGGGTTAGTGAAATTATATACTGTATGGGCTTCCTGGTTGTCAAGGTACCCTTGCATTTATGGTTGGACGAGAGCCCCGAGGGGGCTGGTGCAGATCACGAGAGGAAATTAATCCATCAGCCGATATCGGAGCAGGCAATAAAAGGCGGCAAATCCGTCCTTCCAGGTGATTTTCTTTCCTTCTTTGTAGGTCCGACCATAATAGGAGATGGGGACCTCGTAGATCCGACACCCTAGCTTAGCTAATTTGACCGTGACTTCAGGCTCAAATCCGAAGCGATTGGACTTGATCTGAATCCTCTTCAAGATATCTGAACGGAAAGCCTTGTAGCCCACTTCCATGTCGGAGAGGTTGAGGTTGGTTAATATGTTGGAAAAGAGGGTAAGAAGTTGGTTCCCCACATAGTGCCAAAAAAAAAGGACCCTATGGGGTCCGCCCCCGAAAAACCGGGTTCCATAAACCACGTCTGCCTCCCCGGCTTCGATGGGTTCCAGTAATTTCGGGTAATCCTGGGGATTGTATTCGAGGTCGGCATCCTGAACAATGACAACATCTCCCGTGACCTCGGCAAGGCCTGACCTGATTGCAGCGCCCTTTCCCTCGTTGACAGATTTCAAGACCACCCTTAGCTCATTGTTGGGATCGGTTTTCTTCTTAGCTTCTAGGTCGAGATTTGCCAATATTTCCCTGCTTTCATCATTTGAACCGTCGTCAATGACAATGATCTCCTTGGACACATCCACGCGCTGGACGCGGCGGATTGCCTCTCTGACGGTGTTTGCCTCGTTGTAAACAGGGATCAATACTGAGAGCTTCACTGCTCGAACTCGTGTTTTTTTAGCTCACGAATGAAGGCGGATAGGTTCGGATCACTGTTGATGATTTCGTTGATTTTCTTTTGAAATTCCGCGGCTGCTCTTTCGAGGGGGGTGGTATCGATCCGTAGGCCGAGCCATTGTGTGAGCCTTAGCACGAGAGCCAGTGTGCCTCGCGGGTTCGGAGACGGAGGTAGATAGTGGGGGAGGGCTGCCCACAGGCTCAGGTTGGGCATGGCTGTCTTACGGCACTGGTCACCCATGACTCCAATGATGCCCGTTGGTCCCTGGTATCGTGACGGTATCAGATCCAGTTCCTGCATGAATTTCTTCTCAGTGGCAAATCCAGTCAGGGGTACTGGCCTTGTGTAAAGCACTTCATCGAGATAAGCGCCAAGGGTCACAATCATCTCCACGTTCCACTCACGAGCCAGGGAAAGAAATTGTTCGGAAAAGGCCTTCCATCGGAGGTTGGGTTCGGGGCCAGTGCCAAAAACGAAATCTCGCTCGATACCCATTCCGGACCCATAGTAGAAATCGTAGGAGGGCCACTGTATCTGACGTTGTGAACGTTCCACGAGTCGGACCTGAGGACGCTGGGAGGAAAAGTCATAGAACTCCTCAGGATCGATACTGGCAAACTTGGTTGCGAGAAGTTGCTCGGTGAGGTAGCGAACCGCCGTGCTAGCGACTGCCCCCGCATCGCCCCAACCTGAAAAGGCGACGACCAGAACGGGACGCTTCATGGTTGGCCGACTATCGTATATGACAGATTCCACTACTCTATTAGTATCATAATCCGAACACTTTTCGCCAGGAGAAGTTTCGTGAAGATCAACGCGATACTAACCTGAAATGATGGCTGATCCCCAGCCGTTTTTCGGGGAATGGGTGGTTCGGTCCCTCCGATTCTGTGCTGGCACCGATTAAAAAATAGCGCAATAAACTCCTACCGGTGGGCTCTTTTTTGAACTGTTTCGAAACATTGGTGGAGGAGCCGTGGCCCAATAGCGGTGCCGTTTCAGGGGGGACGTTTGGAATTTGAAGTAGACGATCTGTAGACAAGATTAGCGCTTCCAAAACGCGAGTCTAGAGACAACTTGGAAGGGAGGAAGCGCCCTGCTACAATTGGAGCGAGAAATCCGGGACTCGATAGCGCACGATACTTTTGGACGTTCTCCTTAGGCCATGGATCAAAACTGGACCCAGAAACTTCCCTTCTACGATAACCGGGTGCTCTTCGGTCACGATGCTTCTCCCGGTCTCATTGCATTTGAGGTGGAGGGAGCGGATAGGATCAGGATCTTTTCTCGACAAGGTGATCAGGTCTCTTCCGAGTCTGTATCGTTCCAACCAATTTTGCTGATTGAAGATGAAAAATGGCTTCAGGGGTGGAAAGGGAAAGTTAACCTCGAGAGCCTTGGGGGGAGTGCACCTTTAAGCCATGTGGCACAATTCGAAAATTTGAAGGAGCTGGATTCAGCCAAGTCCTATTTGCAAAAGAAAAGCGGCAAAGGACTCTCGGCTCCTGATGCACCATACCTTTATATTGGCGATCCGGTTCACCTTTTTCTCCTTATTTCAGGCAAAACTCATTTCTTGGGTATGGCCTTTGGCGAACTCAGGCGCTTGCAATTGGATATTGAAACCTACTGTGCGCCAGGCTTTGACTTTCCCAACGCCGAGCGAGAATCGGATCGAGTCACGGCCATTGCGCTTTCGGATTCAACGGGCTGGGAGAAATTGATATCGGGAAAAGAGTTAGACGAAGCGGAGATGTTAGCTGAAATGGTCCAAACCGTTCAGGAGAGGGACCCTGATGTTATCGAGGGACATAACTTCTTTCGTTTCGATCTGGAATACCTGGAGGCCAGGGCTCGTAGATTTGGAGTGAAGTTGAAACTTGGGAGAGACAAAAGCAACCTAAGCGGGCATCCCTCCCGAATGCAGATTGCAGAACGGTCCATAACCTACCGAAAGTATGAGATTTTTGGTCGTCATATTATTGACACCTGGATTCTTGCCCAGCATTTCGATGTGGCCACCCGCGAGTTGTCGGGATATGGCTTGAAGGAGATCGCTCGTCACTTCGGGGTGGCAAGCTCTGAGCGCACGTATATTCCAGGAGATAAGGTTAGCTGGTACTTCGACAATGATCCGGACACTCTGTTTCGTTATGCTATGGACGATGTGCGTGAGACGCGAGCTATATCGGAGCTCCTTTCCCCCAGCTACTTTGTGGAAGCTCAGGTCTTTCCCTTCAGCTATCAAAACGTGGCCCTGAGGGGAAATGCCACCAAAATCGATTCCCTATTTATCCGAGAATATTTGCATCGGCACCATTCCATACCCAGGCCTCAGGGGGGGCAGACGGTAGTGGGAGGATTCACCGGCATCGAATTTCAGGGAGTGGCGAAGCATGTGCTCCATTGTGACGTTACTTCATTGTACCCTTCAATCATGCTTACTTATGACTTTTTCCCCCAAAAGGATGAGCTTAAAGTTTTTCCCACCCTGCTAAGGGATCTGCGTGATTTCAGGATTAGCGCCAAGCAAATGGCTAGGGAGGCGGAGACCAGGGAGACCGGGATCTACTTTTCCGGTCTGCAATCCACTTTCAAGATTTTGATCAACTCGTTTTACGGCTATTTGGGTTTTTCCATGGGGCATTTCAATGACTTCGAGGCTGCTAATCAGGTAACCGCAAAGGGACGGGAGCTGATCCAATCAGCTGTTGCGCTTCTCAAGGAAAAAGGGGCGACGATTATCGAAATTGATACGGATGGGATTTATTTCGTTCCGCCTGATGGGGTCAAAACGGAACAGGACGAGGACAAGCTTATTCAGGGTCTGGCCGGTTCGCTCCCAAAGGGGATCGATTTGGAACTGGATGGGCGATATCCGGCGATGTTCAGCTACAAGATGAAAAACTACGCCCTCCTGGATGAAAAGGCCAGGCTGGTGGTCAAGGGTTCCGGGCTCCGTTCGCGGGGATTGGAGCTCTTCCAACGCCAGTGGATGGAGGAGATGCTTCTCTTTCTTTTACGGGGCGAGAAGGAAAAGATCCCAGGCCTCTATGAGAAGTATGTGGTAGATCTCGAGCAGCATCGGATGGATGTCTCATTGCTCATGAAAACGGAGTCCCTGCAGGATTCCTTGGATACCTATCAAGCTAAGATCAAAGCGAAAAAGCGCAACGTTGCGGCAGCTTACGAATTGGCCTTGAGTTCACAGCGTCCTTACCAGCCTGGGGACCAAATCTCATACTACGTAACCGGAAAAGGGGCGAAGGTCAAAATCAATGAGAACGCCAAGCTCGCTTCTCAGTGGGACCCTGAACATCCGGATGAAAACGTGGACCATTACAAGGCCAAGCTCAAGGAGCTGTACGAAAAGTTCAAACCCTTTACAGAGGGAAATTAGACATCGTTCATTCGTTATTCGTCTACTCGTTTATTCGGTATCTGTATGCTCCTTTATCAACCAGTCAACGATTAACCAGTAACGCATAACGAGTTACCAATGGCGATTGACAAAGGAGACGGGTAATGATTGGAAGGGTCGCTTTGATCACGGGGGGAGCACGCGGTATTGGACGGGCGGTTGCCATTGACCTCGCCGATCAGGGTTGGTCCGTTGCCATATGCTACCGCACCAGTGAGACTCAGGCTTCTGAGGTGGCGGATGCCATTCGAAAAAAAAAGTCAAAAGCCCTCGCTATCAAGTGTGACGTATCTGACCCAAAGGCCGCCGAGACTTTAGTCAGCCAGGTTGAGGGAAGTTGGGGGCGGATTGACGCACTCATAAATTGCGCTGGTCCCTATCACCGCGCAAACCTGCTGGAGGAAACCATTGAGGGCTGGCATTCTATGTTTGATAACAACCTGCACCCATTCTTTTACTTGAGCCGTGCCATTGCGAAGGGGATGATGGAGCGCAAGTGGGGGCGGATCATCTGCTTTAGCATGGCCAATGCAGATCAGCTTATTGCCCAACCCCAACTGACTGCCCACTATATTGCCAAGGTTGGCCTGCTGGTGGTTACCCGTTCTCTTGCCCGACTGCTAGCTCCCCATGGTGTCACCGTAAATGCCATTTCGCCGGGCTTTGTAGATTCCGGTAGCTCGCCCAAGGAGGAGCTGGAGGCCATGGTGAAGAGAATCCCCGCTGGCTACCTCGGTACCGTTGAAGACGCGGTTTCTACGGTGCGCTATCTTTTGTCCGAAGAAGCCCGTTATGTGAACGGAACGAATATCCATCTGAGTGGTGCATGGGGAATCTGATGATTAAAGGGTGAGGGCCATGGCTGAACGGAAAGATCATGAAAGAGCGATGGAATTAATACGAGAGGCTATGCATCATCAAGCGGCTGGAGAATTGGAAGAGGCCATCCGCCTCTACAATAAGTCTATCTCGATTTATCCCACCGCTGATGCCCACACTTATCTGGGTTGGACCTATAGCTTTCAAGGGAAAATTGAGGAAGCTATTGCTGAGTGTGAGACCGCCATAAATATCGATCCTGAGTTTGGTAATCCATACAACGATATCGGTGTTTATCTTTTACAAGAGCAGAAACTGGATGAAGCCATTCCCTGGCTGGAAAAGGCTAAGCGAGCTAAACGCTATGAGCCGCGTCACTTTCCCTACCTCAATCTGGGCAGGATCTACGCCGCAAAGGGAATGATCAACCGGGCCTTAGAAGAATTTCGCGGTGCGCTGAAGTTCAATCCTGATGACACGATAGTACTCGATGCCATCAAACAGCTGGAATCCAATTTGCAGTAAAAGGTTGATTGGCATGGGAGGCCAGCCCTTTATCAAGGGCTGACAAACTAATACGCCGGCCCGACCTATTAAATAGGACTTGAGATGGCGCAGAGAAATAGTGTTACTAGTTTTAACTTAAGCCCTCCATCTGTCGTCGTTGGTAGCCCCGAATAGGAACCATGAAATTAGATTTATTATAGGTACGAAAGGAAATTACAATGTCGGATGTCTTAAAGATCCCGGAGGGAATGAACACGGTAACCCGCATTTAATCTGTAAAGGAGCCGCCGAGGCCATTGAGTTCTATGAGAAGGCGTTTGGCGCAGTAGACCTGAGGCGGGTGTCAGATGGCAAAGACGGTAAATTGATCTACGCCTTGATCAGCATTGGTGATTCAAAGGTGATGTTGGTGGATGAGTTCCCTGGATGAGGCTTTATGGACCCACCTCGCTGAATGGTCACCCATCACGATTCACCTTTATGTGGATGACTTCGACGCTGTGGTTGAGTCTGCGGTCCAGTGCGGCGCCAAAGTCACCATGCAGGTTCCGTTGCGCTAGAGTGCATATTACGGTCGCGGTAGCTATGGCATCATTCCAAAAACCCAGTACCTTAGAACGAGCATTCAATAGACTCTTCGGTCTACTCGTGGGAGTCGGATTTGGCTTGTCGCACAACTATGTGCTTATAGTCCGTGGCAGGAAGAGTGGCGAGCTATTTTCAACGCCGGTGAATTTGCTACTGGTTGATGGACGGAATTATCTCATCGCCCCACGGGGGAATACCCAGTGGGTACGCAATGCTAAAAGCAGTGGTGAGGTCTGGTTAAAGAGGGGGAGGAGCCAAAAGCATTTTCGGGTAAAAGAGGTTCAAGATGAGGAAAAACATCAATTATTAAAATTATACCTGGACCAATTCCACACGACAGTTCAAAGATATTTTGCTATTCCCGCAGGCTCCAGCCTGGAATTATTTGTGGGTATCGCATCTCAGTACCCCACTTTCGAGCTGGAATCGGTCAAAGCCTAGTCCGTTAAATCTCGATATTCGAGATCAAACTTTTACCAAGAGAGGATAGCTGATGCCAACTATCATCGAAAAACCAACCATCATTTCTGCGGCCGGTAACAAAGCCAAAGTGATTGAAGAATACGTAGGAAGAGTCAACTCAAAGACCGAGGCCTTGAGCATCGCGCGTATGAAGAGTCCTACCGGATGGGTCGAACCTGGTCAGCGACCGAATTTCGATGAATATACAGTGGTGCTTGGTGGCATGCTGGAAGTGAAAACCGAGAAGGAAATCTTTCAGGTCAGAGCAGGCTCAGCCGTGATTGTGCATGGGGGGGAATGGGTCCAGTATAGCAGCCCGGGTCCGGAAGGTGCGGAATACATCGCGGTCTGTTACCCGGCCTTTTCAATGGGAACCGTTCACCGAGACGAGTAACCACAAAAAAATCTTTACAATCCGTATCGTCGGCGGTACCATCTAAATTAATTTGGTGGGTGCATTGGATCTACATTAGCACCTAGTCGTTATTGCCTATCTCCCGGATTTCAATCCTGGAAAATCTCTACAAACGTTTTGATAAGTCACATGGACCGTAGAATTAACGAGAGGAGCAAGAAATTGGGTAAAGCACTAATGCAACAGAGAAATAAAGTATCCAGCGTAGCATTGTCGCAGAAGTTGGAAGAAAGGCGGAAATGGTGGCTGATGGCTTTGGCTCTGGCTCTAGTGGCTTTCAGTTTGATGGTGATGTCGTGCAAGCAGAAACAGACAATGGGCAACGATAAGTTTACCGTCACTGTGTTGGGGAAACACACAAAGACCCTGGGAAAACGGAACATTGAATATCCGAAATCCAAAACCGCAGAGATTGTATCCCATCTGGTGGAAATCAAGCCGGGAGGAGAAACCGGTCGTCATCAGCACCCTGGACCCACCTACATGTACGTAATGGAGGGAACTTTGCTGGTAGAGTTAGAGGACGGGACACAAAAACAGTACAAAGAAGGGGAGAGCCTTGTGGAAGACGTGGGTGTTTGGATTAACAACAAAAATCCCGGGACCACTCCCACCAAGTTCATTGGAGTCATCCTTAGTGAAAAGGGCCAAACCCCGGTGGTATTCCCCAAGAATTGATCCTAAGTAATCAAATTCCAGATTCTGTAGAACTATGGCGAAGAAAAATATTGTAATCGACGTCCACCACCACTGGATTCCCCAGGAGCATTACCTGAGGCCTGAGCCGTTTACCCGGTGGGGCGAGAAGGTCCAATGGAAAAGCGGACGCTTTCGGATACTTCGTAAAGGGGTACAGCTCTTCTCTCCTCCCCCTATGACGGCCAGCATGGAGGATCAGATCAAGTCCATGGATAAAGCAGGGGTGGACCAGGCCGCCCTTCACGTGGGGGTCTGGCTCGATTGGGTCAATATCAAAGCGGCTCGAACAATCAATGATGCAATGGCAGAGACCAATGAGCGGCACAAGGGTCGTATCGTGCCTGTTGCCCATGTGCCTCCCCTTGTTGCCGATAGCCGGAGGGAATTGAAACGCGCAATTGTGGACCTCGGCTTCAAAGCCGTGGCCATGAACACACATATCAAGGGGATTCTCATGGATGACCGGCGGCTGTTCCCCTTTTACAAGGTGGTGTCAGACCTGGATATTCCTATCCTGGTACATCCGGCTGGGGAACTTCCCATGGCCCATCCCCACGGTATGGAACAGTTCAACCTCACCAGGAATTTGGGTCGTGCAATGGATACAACCATCAACATGGCACGCTTGATGTTGAGTGGTACCCTGGATCGCTTTCCAAAGCTGCGTTTCGTTTTTTCACACATGGGGGGAGCATTTTTTGCCTTGAAGAACCGTCTGAACCCGTCCTTTTGGGATAACCGATCAAAGGGGTTTTTCGATCGCTATCGCAAGAGAATCTTTATCGACACCGCACCTCCCTTCTGGGTTCCCGAGGAGGTCCACTTTGCGGTGCAAACCATGGGAGAAGGGCAGGTACTTTTAGGCAGCGATTTTCCTACGGTTGGGTTTCTCGGGGACGCAGTAAAAATTATCCAGAAATCGAGGCTCACACCCCAGGTAAGAAAGAAGGTCTTGGGAGACAATGCACGAAGGCTGTTTCGGTGACGAAAGGCGTTGGTTCTCCGGGTTAAGGAGTATCGTTTTTCTAGAACTCATCTGTATATGGAACCGTATTCGGTATTGGTAAAGGACTGAAAATCAATCTCCTCCTGACGCACGAAACCTGTCTTTTGTATTTTTCCCTGCAAGCATAACTCCACAACCGCCGCCACCGAAGAAGCCGTGGCAATCTGAATGGCTGTCCAGTGGATACCGTCCACCTCCCCGTGAGGAATAACCTTGGTATAGGTATCCTGCCGTAGCGAACCGTTGGTTTTACCCACCACGGAGATCAGCATGACAACTCGGTCCTGTTCGGTGGTTGGGACGGCGGATTCCAGGATACGCTTTAGAATCTCACGGTATTCGTTCAATTGGAGATCTACCATGAGGAATTTCATCAAGTCCCGGTGCCCCAGGTAACGGAGGGTTTTGTAATTTAACTCTTTCACTTTGCCTTCCAGGGTTCTTGCCAAGGTGCCTAACCCTCCTGATGTATTGAAGGCCTCGTATTCCACGTTCTCTATGCTCACTCGTTCGTATCCTTACGAGGGGTTGCACGCTGCGAAGTTTCCCGTCGATGATCGCTTCGCAAGGATTCCCGTATTCGTTGATCAACCCATCGGTGCTCCAGGTAAGGTTATACTTGAGGGCATTGGTGGGGTTTTCTGGCAAGGCACCCACCCGAATGGAGACGCTGGTGACGGGACGATAGCGCTCTACCATGTTATTGGCGATGATCTGAGTGGCCCCCGGGGCCAGGCCACAGTGAGGAATGATGCTTGTGGAGGCACCCTTGGCTATACGCTCAATGGCCTTACCGGAAGAAACGTCCTCTGACAAATCGCAGTAAGCCACATCCATCTCCGCTGCCGCAAGGGCAATCTTTTCGTTGCAAAAGTATGGGCAACAGGAAATTGTAATCTCCTTGTCCTTCAGGGCATGCCGCAGCTCCTTCGCTTGGTTAATGTCAAGCCGTTGGTGGGCGCCCTTAGGACCGGCCGACTCTTTGGCCTTGTCCTTGTCAATATCATAAACGGTGACTTGGTATTTTTTCTGGAGTAGACGAGTGGTTAACTTGCCGATCTTACCCGCGCCAATCAAGGCGATTTCTTTTCGGGTTCTGTTCTGTTTTGCCATTGATGTCAGTCCACGTTGTCGATCTGGGCCTTTTGTAGTTTTCCAGAATAGTCGATATAGATGGATTTCCACTCGGTGAAAATATCGTAGACCGTGGTGCCTGCCTCGCGGTGGCCATTGCCGGTATTCTTAACTCCACCAAAGGGCAGATGCACTTCCGCCCCGATGGTGGGTCCGTTTACATAGGTGATTCCTGCTTGAAGGTCTCTCATGGCACGAAAAGCGCGCGCCACGTCTTTGGTGTAAATAGAGCTGGACAGGCCGTAGGAGGTCCCGTTTAGGATCTCAATGGACTCTTCAAAACTTTTGACCTCGATGATCGAAATAACGGGACCGAAGATCTCTTCTTGGGCGATCTGCATGGTTGGATTCACCCGATCAAACACGGTGGGGAGATAAAAATATCCATTGGCAAGTTTTCCCTTATCGTAAGGTTCCCCTCCCGTTAGAAGCCTTGCCCCTTCTTTTTTGCCGATTTCTACATAGTGGTGAACTTTTTCACGTGCCGCCTGGTTGATGAGAGGTCCCATTTCTACTTTTTCATCCAGGCCGTCACCGATCTTGATCTTTATGGCCGATGTGGTGAGTCGCTTGGTCAGCTCTTCTTTTATATCACGGTGAAGTATGAGTCGACTGGTTGCCGTGCATCGCTGTCCCGTAGTCCCGAAGGCACCCCAGAGGGCTCCCTCAAGTGCCAGGTCCAGGTCGGCATCCTCCATCACGATTTGAGCGTTCTTTCCTCCCAACTCGAGGGATACTCTCTTCAGATTTTTGCCGCATGAGGCTGCAATCTCGCGCCCCACGGCAGCGGATCCTGTAAACGAGATGAGCTGGACGTACTGATGGCGCACCAATGAGGCCCCAGCCTCTTCTCCGGTACCGTGCACCAGGTTCACAACACCGGGAGGGATCCCTGCCTCTTCGAGGATCTCACAGAGTTTGACGGCTGTGGCTGGGGTATCTTCCGCCGGCTTAAGCACAACGGTATTGCCGCAAAGTAGCGCGGGGAAAAGCTTCCAGGTAGGTATGGCCATGGGGAAGTTCCACGGTGTAATTAGACCAGAAACTCCAACAGGCACCCGGATGGACATGGCGAATTTGTCCGGCAGCTCTGAGGGAGTTGTCTCGCCGAACAACCTCCTTCCTTCACCGGCTGTATAGAAGGCGGTATCGATTCCCTCCTGAACATCCCCCCGAGTTTCCTTAAGAACTTTTCCCATCTCCCGGGTCATGGTTCGGGCAATTTCCTCTTTGTGCTGGCGCATGAGCTCGCCCACACGCTGGAGGGTTTCTCCTCGTTTCGGCGCTGGCACAAGGCTCCAATTGAGGAATGCCTTTTTAGCTGCGTTGACAGCTCCATGGACGTCTTCGGCACTGGAAAGTGGGAATTGGCCGATTAGTTCGTTCCGATTGGCCGGATTACGGTTCTCAAACGTCTTGCGTGATTTGGCATCGATCCAATGCCCGTCAATATAATTTTTATAACGTTCTGCCATGGGCACCCTCCTCACTTTCAAGGTTTCAATAAGGGTGATAAATTATTTTAAGCTCTTGGGTGCGTAAAGGCAAAGAAATTGCGTAGAAGCTTAGGATGCGAAACGATGATTAGTGTAATCTACGGTTAGAAAGTATCGTATTGCAGTGTACATTGAATTTGCTGTCTTTGAACTTAGAGTTATCATAGAATGTAATGCGTAGGATACGCCCATGGTAAACAGTACTGTCGAACTTTCCGGTCATATCGTCGACTCCCTGATCCTTCCCAAGGTCTTGGACCTGATCACTAATCTCGGTGGAGAGTTTGAGATACTCGAGGTGCAAGTGGGTCATCGCCGCAACGACCGAAGTTACGCAAAGATTTCAATTGAAGGGAAAAGCCGAGAAGTCCTGGACCACATCCTGGCCAGGATAAAGGAGCATGGGGCCCTTCCCGTGGAGGAGGAAAAGGAGCCGGCGCAGTTGGCTCCAGCACCAATAGACGGTGTCTTTCCTGATAACTTTTACGCCACCACCAATCTTCAGACTCAAGTCCGATTCGATGATCAGTGGATTGATGTCCAGTCTCCAGAGATGGACTGTGGAATTCGTGTGGATCGCTCCCGTGCTCGGGCGGAGACCATTCCTATACACAGGGTGAATAAAGGGGATGCCATCGTGGTGGGTCATCATGGAGTCAAGGTTCTTCCCATGGAGCGCCAGGTTTCCCGAGAGGTGTTCGAATTTATGTCGAGCCCGGTGTCCACTGAGAGACCTAAGGGTCTATTGATCCGGGAAATCGCCGAGTCCATGAAAAGAATCCACCGCGATGGTGGTAAGGTCCTGGTTGTGGCGGGCCCGGGGTTGGTCCATACGGGCGCATCTCAATACATTACGCAAATGATCCATGGAGGTTATGTCCATGTTCTGTTTGCCGGCAATGGGCTCGCGGTTCATGACATCGAATCCGCGCTTTACGGGACCTCACTGGGGGTCTATCTGGATAAAAAGATCCGAGCCGCTGAGGGGCATGAGCACCACCTTTGGGCCATCAACCGTATCCGCAGGGTGGGTGGAATACGGCAGGCCGTCGAGCAGGGGATACTTACCAAGGGCATCCTCTATAGCTGTATAAAGAAAGGGGTGGATTTTCTGTTGGCAGGATCCATTCGTGATGACGGTCCTCTCCCGGACGTTGTGACTGATACCCTCAAGGCACAAGAACTCATGAGGGAAAAGGTACGAGGGGTGAGCCTTGCGTTGATGATGGCCACCACACTCCATGCTATTGCTACGGGTAATTTGCTTCCTGCCAGCGTAAAAACTGTCTGTGTTGACATCAACCCGGCAGTGGTTACGAAGCTGACGGACCGTGGTACCTTTCAGGCCATTGGATTGGTAACGGACGTAGAATCTTTTTTGCGAGAGCTCTGTCAATACCTTGACGAAGGTAGAGTGAAGGAAGCGGGTAAGACAAGGGGCCAAAGTAAAAAGGAAAAAAGGAAAAATTAACAGGCCAAACTGAACCCAATCATTTGGGATTAGCGGAATTTAACTATGAGACTGCTGATGTGTCCTCCCATATACTATAGGATCGAATACGAGATTAACCCCTGGATGAGACGCAATGAACCCAGTGATCCTGATTTGGCGAAAGAGCAATGGAGATTGCTTTCGCGACTCCTTCAGGATCAGCTAGATTTAGAGGTGGTGCTGGCGGAACCCATACCTGGCCTTCCCGACATGGTGTTCACTGCCAACGCTGGCCTAGTTTGGGACGAGAAATTTTTTCCAAGCAAATTCCGCCACGAGGTCAGAAGGGGAGAGGTGCCTCATTTTGAGGAATGGTTCCAGGTAAGAGGCTACGAGATTATCCATATTCCTGGGGAGGAGTTTTTCGAAGGGGAAGGGGATCTCTTATTTTGCGGAGATAGTTTCTTTGCGGGTTACCATATTCGATCCGATATTAACCCGCACCAGAATATCGCTGAGCTACTCCAACGAGAGGTCTTGTCGTTGGAGCTAACCAATGATTGGTTCTATCATCTAGACACGTGTTTTTGCCCTTTGGGGGGAGACCGAGCGCTGTTTTTCCCCGGCGCCTTTGACCCCTACGGTGTCAAAGTGTTGGAAAGTCGTATCCCGACTCTCATCCCCGTACGCGAAGCGGAGGCGAAGAGGTTTGCTTGCAATGCCATCGTGGATGGTACGAACATCGTCATGAACGATGGTTGCCCGGAGGTACTAGGGAGCCTGGAAAAACTGGGATTCTCGGTCTACGAAACCCCCCTGAGCGAGTTCATTAAAGCCGGTGGTAGCGCGAAGTGTTTGACCCTGAGGGTCCCGCATCATGAAGATCCGGGTTCATAGTCCGGAATTGTTTTTCAGAGTTATTTTGTCTCCGGCTTATCCCGCTCCTCTTTCGGGTCGCCATACTTCTTGAGTATCCAGTTCAACGCCTGGTCCCTACTCACGATCTCACTGTTGAGCTGTCCCTCTTCAATCTGCATGAGAATATTATGAAATATTGGTCCCGGGGAGAATCCCATGTCAATCAGGTCTTTACCTCTGAGGAGCGGGGTAGGACGAATCTCTTCCACGTTTAGCTCGGCCAGCTTTTGCTTGCAGAAATCGTAGTATTGGAGATCTCCACTTGCCGAAAGGGAATCGATTCGGCAGAGCTCCAACAATTCCTCTATGGCATATTCGCGCAAAAATCTTTTCAGGGTGCTCAGTCGCATCTTCGGTGCCTGGGTGTAGCGTAGGTGATTTTTCACCAGGAAAGCCACCTTCTCCCAAACCCACCGGCTTCGCTTCAGCCGTTTTAGGATCTCCATGGCCATTTCGGCGCCTTTTTCAGTATGATTGTAGAAGGTAATTTTATCGCCCCGCCGTTCAAAACAGGGTGGCTTGGCAATGTCGTGGAAAAGGCAGCCGTAGGCAAGGGTCTCCGTGGGGGCGGTTAGATGACCGAGCAGACCCAGGGTGTGAGTAAAGACGTCTCCCTCAGGGTGATTTTCCGGACTCTGTTCGACACCCTTTAGCGCCACCACCTCGGGTATTAGGGCGCCTAGTAACCCTGTGGTGTCCAAGAGCTCAAAACCTCTCTTGGCCCCACCCTCGGTTAACACTCGGGTGATCTCTTCACCGATTCGTTCCCACGCGACTTGCGTAATGCATGGAGCTTGCCCTTGGATGGCCTTTAAAGTGTTTTCTTCAATTGTGAATCGGAGGCCTGCCGCGAAACGTATGGCCCTGACCAAGCGAAGGCGGTCTTCTTCAAAACGTTGGTGAGGGTCTCCGATAGCGCGAACGATGCCCCATCGGAGATCTTCTTCACCGCCAACTAGATCGATGACGCGATTCTCGTAGGTGTCGTACAGCATCCCATTAATGGTAAAATCCCTTCGCCTTATATCCTCTTCCATGCTGCCGAACCGTACATGGCTGGGGTGGCGCCCGTCCAGGTAGGGACCGTCGAAGCGAAAGGTGGTTACGGCGAAGGATTCCCCTTCCAGAACCACCAGGACCACGCCGAATTGGGTTCCCAGGGGAATGGTTTGAGGGAAGATGCGCTGGACTTCGCCGGGTTGGGCGTCCGTGGCAATATCGTAATCTTTGGGAACCTTCCCCAGGAGATCATCGCGCACACAGCCGCCAGCCAGGAATGCCTGGTGTTTTTCGTCGCGCAGGCGCTTTATAATGTCTAGTGCCTTTTCCTTTGCCAACACTTGGTGCTCCTATAGAGACAATCTTAAAGGAGAGTATGAAATTGGAAAAGGCGTGAGGATGGAAAAGTGAGACGACTACTGAACGGCCGATTCACTGTTAGTGATGTATTGGTGGATCTTCCCTTGAAGTTCCTGGAAGGTGAAAGGCTTTACGATGTAGTCGTTACAGCCCGCTTCAATGCAGCTCTTCAAATCGGGTTCCCTGAATAGCACGGTGGAGGCCAGGATAGGTATATTTTGTGTCTCCGGATTGGAACGAATGGCTCGGGTTGCGGCCTTTCCATCCATTTCAGGCATCATGATGTCCATGAGGATGAGGCAGGGTTTCTCTTCTAACGCCTTTTTTACCCCCTCCTTGCCATGTTTCGCCGGAATGACAGAAAACCCCATCATTTCCACCTGGAAGGTAAGCACCTCCAGCATGTCGGGGTGGTCTTCCACTACAAGAACTTTTCTCACGAGGGCTCCTTTCCCGCTTCCCATTGGCCTGACAGCATGATTCTCTGCTGTCAGTTGCTGTACCTAATCCAACCGATTAATTCCAAATGATTCCAAGATCTTATCTTACTTTATCTAGATTTGCAACCATTACGATGATGAGCTTTTCAGGGTGCAGGTGGGCCCTGGCCACCCGGGAAATGTCCTCACGGGTCACCTGGCGGATGAGGTGGGGAAAGCGGTCTGGATAATCCAAGCCCAAATTGAGGTATTCCACGCGAGCGAGAAATCGTGCGATCCTTCGGTTTGTCGTCAGCCGAATTGGAAAACTGCCCACAAGGAAAGTTTTGGCGGATTCGAGTTCTTCTTCGGTGACCGGATGTTCCCTGATTCGCTGGATCTCCTCTATGGCGATGCCGATGGCCTCCTCGGCGGTCTTGTTCTTGGTTTGCATGGTGATCTGAAAGGTTCCGAGGTGTTTTTCCGAAGAGAAGTATGTACGGACGGAATAGGCTAAGCCGCGCTCATTACGAATGGCATCCGGAAGTCTTGAAGAAAGCCCCCCGCCGCCAAGAATGTA
Organism: uncultured Binatia bacterium (SeqCode); assembly: GCA_965215595.1. Lineage (GTDB taxonomy): Bacteria > Desulfobacterota > Binatia > UBA9968 > CAXXLF01 > CBDCDW01. Next base: position 307,170 of record CBDCDW010000003.1, read on the forward strand.
ACCCATTACGTGAGTGGGGTAATAATCTGGGTGACCTCGCGGAATACCCCTATGGCCCATAACGATGTTGGCCTGGGTGAGATCCTTGTTAATGCGAATAAATTCTGCGGAGGATGAAGTGGCTGGTGGTCGAGGTTCTTGGGAAAAAGATGATCTCTCCCATGTGCGGAAGACATGGTTGAGCTTCTTCTTGATCCCCTTTTGGGAAACGTCTCCCACCACGGCCAAAATAGAGCGATTGGGACGATAAAATCCTTTATAAAATCGTATCAGCTCACGTTGACTGAGGCCCTTTACCGACTCCTGGGTCCCTTCCACGGGTCGGCCGTAGGGGCTATGGGGAAAGAGGGCCGCTCTGAACTTGTCACCCGCAATGGCCCTGGGGCGTTCTCCTTTTGCCTTGATGGATGCGATGACGGCTTTTTTTTGTCTATGGATCTCTTCCTGGGGGAAAACGGATTGGGTCAGTATCTCAGCCAAAAGTTCCAGTCCTGTATCGAGATCTTTTTTAAGCAGCGTTAAACTCACAGTGGCGAGGTCACGATTCGCATTGGTGCTCAATCTGGCGCCGATGAAGTCCATGGACTCACTGATCTGCAAGGCCGTCTTTTTCGCAGTTCCAAAAGTCAAAAGATTGGCAGTGAGATTGGCTAGTCCTTCGGCTCCCTTCGGGTCGTAGCGTGATCCGGCCTTGATGAGGAGGTGGAAGTTGATGATGGGTAGGGCTCTTTGTTCTGATGTAACAATGACCAGATCGTTCTCAAGTACTTCCCGTTGGGCGGAAAGGCCTCCTTGGGAAATCCCGGGGATTCCAAATCCGAAGGATAGACAGAGACAGGCCAGTAGGAACTTTTTCACTTTGGATCCCCTCCAGTGGGAACTAGAGTCCCTACCGTTCGCCGACTTGGATCTAAATACTTTCGGGCTACTCTTACGAGGTCGGCGGCGGTTACTTTCATTATCTCTTTTAGGTAAACGTCCATGAGTTCGCGTCCCACCGAAATCTGGTAGCGGCCGATTCTCATGCCTTGGCGAAAGATCGAGTCCTGGCGAAAGATGGTGTTCGCCACAACCTGGTTCTTTGTCTTCTGAAGTTCTCTTTCTCCCACGGGTTTGGATTTGATCTGTTCGAGTAGCTGATCAATGGCGCTTTCTACCTCGGCGGCACTTTTACCGGGCATGGCCTGGGCCGAGATGGTAAGGACCGATGGGTCTATGGTTGCACCAGAGTATTCTGCGCTCACCCTTCGAGCCAGCCGCTGTTCATATACAAGATCATGGAAGAATCGAGAGCTTCTCCCACTTGCTAAAATGACCGTCAAGAGGTCCAGGGCATAGCTGTCCGGGTCTTTGAAATTGGGAACGTGGTAAAGCATCAGCAGGTAGGGCAACTCTGCGTCTTTTTTAAGTGTTACCCTTCTTTCGCCCCGCTGTGGGGTTTCAATGAAATTTACGCTGGGAGGTTCGGGTCCACGTGGAATCTGTCCAAAGGTATCTTTGATTTTTGCCAAGATTTCGGATTTTTCGAAGTCCCCTACCACTACCACAAAGGCGTTATTGGGGGAGTAATAGGTTCGATAGTAACTTTTCAGATCCTGCAGGTTGAGGTTCCTGAGATCCTGCATCCAGCCAATCACCGGCCGGCGGTAAGGGTGAATCATGTAAGCGACGGCACCCGTTACCTCGGCGAGGGCTTGCGTGGGGTTGTCCTCGGTGCGAAGCCTTCGTTCCTCGATCACCACGGCTTTTTCTCGTTCGAAATATTCCCCGTCCATACGGGCGTTCACCATCCGGTCAGCTTCCAATTCGATGGCAATCCTAATTTTCTCCCGGCTCATGGTGGCAAAGTAGACCGTGGTATCCTGGGAAGTAAAGGCATTGTAGCGACCACCGTTTTTTGCAATGATTCGAGAATGTTCCTCCGGAGCGATTTTCGCAGTGCCCTTGAACATCATATGTTCCAGGAAATGGGAGAGACCGCTCTTGCCGTCCAGTTCATTTCTTGAACCCACATGGTACCAAACCTGGAAGGTGACAGCGGGGCTCTTGTGATTTTCCAGAAGGAACACTTTGAGCCCATTTTCGAGGGTAATCTCCTGGATTGCGGGAGATTGTGCTTGAGTGGTGCTAACGGAAATGAAATGAATGGCAAGGACTAGTGAGATTGCGAACCAACGCATCCCTTTGTGAGATAATGGAAAACCGGTACAATTGCAAGTCAACATCCCACAAATGAGGCAAAGACAAACGAGGTTGAAGCACACCTACGGGTGCAGATAAAAATGAATTGAGGTTCTGGTGATGGAAAGGGAAAAAGTGAACAAAAAAGTAAGAGCACAGGACGATGGTTTACCCGGTATCCCGCTGACCTTGGATGGATGGAGTATTCTCCACCAGATGTTTCGTATCCGTTGGTCGGAATGGAAGGATCTTTCTTCAAATGACCAGGAGGGTGTTATCAGAGAAACCACCTCCGCATTGGAGGAAATGGAACAGGGTGACGATGGGCAATCGGCTATCTTTTCATTGTTGGGACACAAGGGGGATCTCATGATCTTCCACTTCCGTCGGACCCTTGAGGAGCTAAACGGGGCAGAGCTGCGGTTGGCTAATCTCCCCTTGGCCCGGTTCTTGGAACCCACCACTTCGTATCTCTCGGTGGTGGAGTTGGGTCTGTACCAGATGACCGGCCGTTTTTACGGCGAGCTCAAGGAAAAGGGGATCCAGCCGGGTTCCCCCGAGTGGGCCAAGGCGGTGGAGGCCGAGTTGGCCCAGCAGCGCAAAGCCATGGCGCCCAGGCTGTGGCCAAAGATACCGCCTCGGCGGCATCTCTGTTTCTATCCCATGGGAAGGAAGCGAGGAGAAAGCCAAAACTGGTTTCAGGTGTCCATGAAGGATCGCCAGCGGATGCTCCACGAACATGGCATGGTGGGTCGGAGATACGCCGGCAAGATCAACCAGATCATATCAGGGTCCATGGGTTTTGATGACTGGGAGTGGGGCGTGGACCTTTTTGCCGATGATCCCCTGGAGTTCAAAAAGATCGTCTACGAGATGCGCTTCGACGAAGCCAGCGCCATATACGCGCTTTTCGGTCCCTTTTATGTTGGCCTGCGTCTACCTGCTGCGGAAATGGGTACCTTGCTGCAGGGTAAGGTGCCTCCTTTCACCGGGGACTTGTCGTCAAAGGAAAAGTAACGGCCGTTACTTCATTCTATCTTTTGGGTCCAAGGCATCCCTCAGGGTGTTTCCCAGGAAATTGAAGGATAGGATGGTCAGAAAGATTGCCATTGCCGGAAAAAGGATAACATGGGGATAGGTTCGCATGGCACGCCAGCCGTCCTGTGCTAGAGTCCCCCAACTCGTACCCCAGTTCCCATAGGGATCATTAATCCCTAAACCGATAAAGCTGAGAGTGGATTCCGCGAGGATTACCCCTGGGATCATAAAGGTCAGGGTCACCAGAATGGGACTCATGATGTTGGGTAGAATGTGACGCAGAATGATCCTGTGGTGGCTTGCACCAATAGCCTTGGCCCCTTCGACATACACGGACTCCTTAACCTGTAGCACCTCTCCCCTGGTAATCCGGGCGAATCGGACCCAGGTCACGAGTCCCAGGGAGATCAGGAGACCGATGACATTCCGTCCCAGAACCAGCGATAAGAGAATAAAAACCAGCAGATCGGGTAGACTATAAAAGATATCGACGATACGCATGAGAAATGCGTCCACACTTGGCCTGGCGTAACCTGAAATGAGGCCGTAGGCCGTTCCAATGATGAGAGCCAACAGTGTTGTGCCTACACCTACAGCGAGGGAGACTCGTGCTCCGTACAGGATACGAGTCAAAAGGTCTCTTCCTAACCCGTCTGTCCCCATCCAATGGCTCAGGCTGGGTCGCTCCAGAATATGGGCTTCGTCCAGGCCTCCGGGACTATAGGGCGAAAGCAGAGAAACCAGGGAGCTCCCCAGCACTACCAGCACAATGAAGACGAAACTCCATATGGCTGTTTGATTCTGGCGCAGCCTTTTCAATATACCCCATAACCCGTAAGCTGATTCCATTACAGGCATCTCACTGGTACTTGATCCTGGGATCAGTCGCCGAGTAGAGCAGGTCAACGGCCAGGTTAGCTCCCACCAGAATCCCGCTATAAACCAGGGTTACGCCCATGATCATGGGATAGTCTCGGTCCGTTACGGCGGAGATAAAAAAACGGCCCATGCCCGGAATGGCAAATACGAACTCAACCACAAAGGAGCCCGTGACCAGAACCGCGAGAAGTGGACCCATGACAGTCAGGACTGGATTGATGGAATTGCGCATGGCGTGCTTGAAGAGGACCACCGTTTCTGTGAGACCCTTGGCCCGTGCAGTTCGGATGAAATCCTCACCAAGGGTTTCGATCAAGGTGGACCGGAGGAGGTAGGATAGATATGCAGCGGGGGCTGCGCCAAGGGTTATGGTCGGCAATACCATACTATTAACCGAACCCCATCTCCCTGCCTGAAACCAGCCCATTTGAAGAGAAAAAAACCATATGAGAAGGGCCCCCAAGATAAAGTTAGGCAGCGAAATGCCGAGGGTCGCCAGAAACAAACACCACCGGTCCACCCATGAGTTGTGATAGTAGGCTGCCAGCAGGCCTGTGGGTAGGGCAACCATAATAGCGAAGACCAGAGCTAGAAATCCCAGCAGAGCGGAGACGGGGAGGGTGGAGCGCACGATGTCTGCCACGGTTCGATGCAGGTACTTGTAGGAGGGGCCCAGATCACCTCGAATAAGCCCTTTCAAGTAGAGTAGGTACTGGTTCCACAGGGGCTGATCCAGGTGGTACTTGGCATGCAGATTGGCCATCACCTGGGGCGGCAGGCGTTGCTCGCGATCAAAGGGCCCACCCGGTGTGATGTGCATGAGAATGAAGGTCAGGGTTGCCACCACCCATAGAACGGCGAGACTGTGGAAAACGCGCTTGAGGATAAATCGACCCATGAGGTCAGGTGGATGGTTCCTTGAGGCGGATGTCACGAAGCATGAGACGTGCCATTGAGTTAAATTCTAAGCCCGTGAATCGCGGGTTCAATACGGTCGCCTCTGTGGTGACGAACAGGGGAACGATTGGGATATCGGTCTCGCAGAGAATGCGCTGCGCCTCGTTGTAGAGCTTGACCCGCTTCTCAGGGTTCAGTTCCCGTGCCGCTTTCTCCACAAGGTCGTCGTAACGTTTGTTTTTCCACCGGGTGTTGTTGTTGCCGCTATTGGAGGTAAAGAGGTTCATGAAATTGTTGGGATCAGGGTAATCGGCTCCCCAACCCAGACGAAAGATGTGGGGCGGGTCTCGAAGGAGCCTGCTGAGATAGACTTTCCATTCCAGATTGTCCAGTCGCACAAGTACACCGAGGTTTTTCTTCCACATGCTCTGGATTGCTTCAGCCACAGTCTTGTGAGTCTCTTCGGTATTGTATCCCAGGATGACATCAGGAAATCCCTGACCCTTAGGATAACCCGCTTCGGCTAACAGTTGTTTTGCTACTGAGGGATTGAACGAGAGACCGATCTCCTTGTTGTATGCGAGCATACCGGGAGGAATCCAGGATTTAGTCGGCTGCTCTCCCCCGTGGAGAACCTTGGGAAATACGCTCTCGTCAATGGCCAGGGCAAAGGCCTTTCGGACACGTACATCGTCGAAGGGCTTTCGGTTAGTCGCAAAACCATAATAGTAACCCCTCAGCTGGGGTACGGCTTTATAGCCGGAGCGCCGGGCGATGCGGCGTTTTTCGAAGATGGGAATGCTCTTGTTGTCGATGAAATCCAGTTGGTCTCTCTCGTACATGGCCAGGGCGGTGGTTTTCTCATTGACCATGGCCATCAGGACTCGATCAATGGCCGGCTTGCCCAGATAAAAATCCGGGTTGGCTTTGAGCTGGATCTCGTTTTCATGTTTCCAGGATTCCAGCAGGAACGGACCGTTGGTGACGATGTTGGCCGGTTCTGTCCAGCGGTCGCCGAATTGTTCCACCACGTCCTGGCGTTGTGGGAAGGTAACCTCGAAGGTCGTGATGGCAAGAAAGTAGGGCGCCGGGTTCTTGAGCCGAACCTCCAGGATGCGGTTGTTTAGGGCCCGTACCCCCACCAGGGTCGGGTCCTTAATCTTTCCTTGGTTGAATTCCTTCGCGTTTATGATGTCGAAGAGGATATACGCGTATTCAGAGGCGGTTGCGGGATTCAGCAACCGTTGCCACGAATAGACGAAATCCTGGGCACGAACGGGTTTGCCGTCGCTCCAGCGAACGTCATCTCGCAGGTGAAAGAGGAGTCTCTTCCCATCGTCAAGGACCTCCCAGAATAATGCCACCATTGGTGAAGGTCTCAAGTCAATGTCGAATTCCGTAAGGCCTACCATCAGGTTGACAACGACGTTGAAAGAAACGTGATCTGTTGCGCGAGACCAGTCAAGGCTAGGCGGTTCAGTGCCAATATTGACCCGAAAGACGGTTTCATGAGGATGTTTAGGTGAAGGGGAGCAAGACCCAAGGGTCAAGACTACGCAAAGGGTAAGGGTGGTTGCTCCGAACGATTTAAATGAAAGTCGCATGATTCGTTATTTTAATCCCACTCTATTGGTTTGTTCAAGCTGAAGTTGTTTGCCAACAACATGGTCCCTACTGTGGGAGCTCCTGTCCCCTCGCTTCTGTGGCCCCTCGGTGGGAAGCCCTACAGATGGTTATCAGCTCTCAGCCTTCAGCTATCAGCAAATCAGGACCAAATACTGAGGTTTCCTCAACCCAGTCCTCAAAACTCGTTACTCATTGCTCAAATCAGCGCAGCCTATTTTGTCCCTTCCGATTGGGCAAGCAAAGAGGTAATCGAACAATAGATCAATGGACCGCATTGCCCCCCTCCACTGATTCACTTCTCTAAATTCCAATGCTCCAAGGCATAATGCGCCTTTCGTTGACATGAGAAGAGGTTCCCGATAAGTACTTTGCATGCTTTCCTGCGATAAGTCGCTGGAAATGATCTCCATTAGGAGGATTGATGGCCAAAAGTTTACGTACCTTTTTGGAAGACTGCCGTAGGGAGATTCCCAACGAGATCATCCAAGTCGATAAAAAGGTGGATCCTGCCCATTACGATGTGACCGCTATCATCAAACACCTGGATGAGATGAAGAAATTTCCCATTCTAGTGTTCGATCGTCCATTGGATCTGAACGGAAAGCCGAGCGACTTTAAACTGGTCATGAACTGTGAGATTTCCCAGCGAAAAACCCAGGTTGCTCTGGGCCTCCCAAAGGAGAAAAGCCGGGCAGAGATGGCCCGGATCTGTTTAGAGCGAGAAGAGAATCGCGTCTTACCAGTTGTAGTGGGGAAAAAAGAGGCGCCGGTCAAAGAAGTGGTGAAGGTGGGCAAAGAGGTGGACTTGTTCCAGTTGCCGATTATGCGTCACCACTATATGGACGGTGGGCCCTATATCACTTTGTCCAGCATCACCAAGGACCGTGAGTCCGGCATCTATAACTGCTCCTATCATCGAATCGAGGTGAAGTCTAAAAACACCAATGCCCTGTATGCTTCCCCACGGCACATGTGGAGGATATTCCGGGATTATGAGGACAATAAACTCGAATGTCCTGTGGCCACGGTACTCGGTCACCACCCAGCCTATCACATGGGGGCGTGTTACACCGGGCCTTTTGAGGTGAGCGAGTTCGATGTGATTGGCGGCTATTTTCAGGAACCTCTTCGTCTGACACCTTCGGAGACTTTTGGCGAGGACCTGCTCATTCCTGCCGATGCCGAGATTGTAATTGAAGGCGCGCTCATTCCGGGTAAACGAGTGGTGGAAGGACCCTTTGGGGAGTGGACGGGATACCTAGGGCCCCAACGTTACACCACCTGCGTACACTATGAGGTGCGCGCGATTAACTACCGCAAGGGGGCGATGTATCAATCCGTCATTACGCCGGAAGGGGATAAGCCGTGGATGGATCTGCCCCGCGAGGGAGCCTATCTCCGCCGCTGTCGTGAGGCGGTCCCCGGGGTTACCGCCGTTTGTAAGATGGGCCGTCACGCCGGTTACAATATATTTATTTCCATGAAAAAAATGTCTGAAGGAGACCCCGGCCGCGCCGCCGCAGCGGCTTTGACCTTCGACCACGCAAAAAACGTATTCGTATTCGACGACGATATCGACATCTTTAATCCAACGGAGATCCTATGGGCCCTGGCAACACGGGTTCAGCCTCATCTGCAGATCTCCATTCTGCAACCTCTGTTTCGCGGCAACTTCCTCGATCCGTCGTTGGTGGATGAGATAAAGACGTCCGGTATGATCATCGACGCAACCCGTCCCCTGGATCGTCCCTATTCCCAGGTATCAAAGTGCCCGGAAGACGCCATGGAGCGGATTAAGCTGGAGGATTTCATTCCAGGTGAGGTCTTGCAGCATATCCCCCTCGATAGAACCACCTATTGGGGATAGTTTGGTTATTCGTTAACGGTTAATGGTATATTCGACGAACGAAATATCGATTGGAAGGCAGCTAGAAGTTGACGATTATACGAATAGCGAGTACACGATTAACGAGGTGATCCATGGGTCAAGCTATAGAAGTCACATGTCCAAAATGCACAAAGTTGTTTGTTGCCCATCCCCACATGCTAGGCTCGGGCATGGAATTTCACTGCCCTTTCTGTGACAAGTACTTTCCCGAGAAGGACAGCCCCAAGATTCGCCAATAAGAAACGCAAAGCGCTAAGCGCATGGCGCAAAGCGACAAGTCAGAAAGACAGTTAGCAGTGGGCAGCAGGCAGTAATTTAGTACTGGATAATGAGGACTGAGTGAGAAGCGCAAAGAGACAACAGACTACGGACAACGGACTACAGACTCCCGGTCGTCGATCCCTGGATCCGGGTCAGAGGTCAGTAGTCGGTAGTCAGTGGTCTCGAATCCGCAAGGACGCTATGCGCTTTGCGCCATGCTGTTGATAGTCTGCGAAAATCTGCGGTTAAGTTGTTTTAAATCTGCATCATGAAGAAAAAACAATCCCTCAAAATTGCCGGCCATGATGTCCCCCGGCTGGATGGAGTGGATAAGGTCAACGGATTGGCCCGATACACGGGGGATATGGATCTACCCGGTATGGCCTACGGGAAGATTTTGCGTAGTCCTGTACCCCATGCAAGGCTTGTGCGGATCGACACCAGTAAAGCCGAAAGCCTTCCAGGGGTGATCACCGTGCTGACACGGGATGATCTTGCCAACTTGAATTACTACTACGGCGCTACTTACAAGGACCAGACCGTTGTGGCCGTAGACAAAGTGAGATTTGTGGGAGATCCGCTGGCTGCCGTGCTCGCAACGGATGAGGCGGTTGCCGACGAAGCTCTGGCTCAGATCGATGTGGAGTATGAAGACCTTCCTAATATAACCACCATCGATGAAGCGCTTGCTCCAGGTGCACCCCTGGTCCACGAAACCGAATCGGTCAAAGCTGAACTTCGAGGGTCAAAGTACGGAGCACCTCCAAGGTTCAAAGGTACCAACGTCTGCTATCATTTTGGCTACAGTCGTGGGGACATCGAAGACGGTTTCAAAAATTCCGACTATGTCTTCGAAAATACTTTCCGCTTTTCCAAGGTCCAGCACTTTTCCATGGAAACTCATTCGACCCTTGCCCATTTCGATGCGGGCCAACTGACCGTATGGACCTCCTGTCAAGATCCCTTTACCTTACGCGAACATCTTGCCGGAATCTTCAAGCTTCCCTTGAGCAAGGTCCGAGTGGTAGTCCCTCTGGTGGGTGGGGCATACGGTGGCAAGCTCTATGTCAAGACGGAGCCCATTGCAGCTGCGTTGTCATGGAAAACTGGACGCCCAGTTAAGATCGTACTGTCTGTTGAAGAGAGCTTCAAAACGGTCACCCGCCATCCTGCCCGTGTCCGGATCAAGACAGGGGTGAACAAGGACGGGCGGCTTACCACCAGGGAGTGCGAGATCTACATGGATACCGGTGCCTACGCAGACGCTGGCCCGAGGGTTACGCAAAAGGCCGGCTATCGCTCCTTAGGTCCCTACCGTGTTCCTCGAACGAAGGTGGATGCCCACGGGGTTTATACCAACACCGTGCCCGCTGGTGCTTTCCGGGGATTTGGTGCGGTTCAGGTCACCTGGGCCTACGAATCGCAAATGGATATCATTGCTGAACGGCTGAGTATCGATCGTCTTGAGCTCCGCCTCAAAAACCTTCTTAAAAAAGGCGAGGCCTACACACCTGGTGATTCACCTGTGGACTGCGACCTCAAGGAGGGACTGCTTAAAATTGCCGAGGCTCTGGACTGGAACCATAAAACGTCCAGGCCAAATACCGGCAAGGGACTGAGCTGCTGCATCAAAGACGGCGGTGGGACCTATAAGGTTGCAGAGGCTGGCGTAAAGATGTTTGCAGATGGCAGTGTCGTGGTTGAGACGGCTACGGTGGAAGTGGGGCAGGGTTCCCGCACCGCGCTGAGCCAGGTGGCGGCGGAAGAGTTGGCCGTAAGTTTAGATAGTGTCTCCGTGGCTGAATTGGATACCAACGTTACTCCCTATGACGTTTCCACCAGCGCTAGCAGTTCTATGACGGTTATGGGACTGGCTGTTCAACGGGCGGCGCAGGACGTGAAAAAACAGCTTTTCCGCGCGGGGGCGAAGGTTTTGGGGGTGAAGGCGGATCGGCTCACCCTCAAAGATGGCAAGGTCTGTGCGCCCAAAGGGCGTGCACTGGCTTATAGCCAGGTGATTCTCGATTATTATGGTAGCGGTGGGGGAGGGATTGTTGGGAGAGGAGTCTACCGGGACAAGAAAAGCAAAAAATCGATCCTGGGATCCCCCACCACCTTTTGGGAAGTCGGTTGGGGCGGCGCCGAAGTGGAAGTGGATCCCGATACGGGAGTCATTAGGATACTCAAATACGTTTCCGCATCCGATGTGGGAAAAGCTATCAATCCACTCCAATGTGAGGGCCAGGACGAGGGCGGTGTTATGATGGCACTCGGTCATACGATCTTTGAGGAAATGAAGTATAACGAGGACGGACAGTTGTTAAACCCTAACCTGGTCGATTACCGCATACCGACCTTTGGTGATCTTCCGGAGAGCTTCTCTTCTCATCTAATCGAGAACGGCAATGGGCCGGGACCCTTTGGTGCCAAGGGCATGGGAGAGGGAGGTGTCCTGCCGGTTGCCTCGGCCATCGCGAACGCGGTGGCGGACGCCGTTGGCGTTCGGATTCACGATCTTCCGCTTTCTCCCCCAAAGATCTGGCATGCCTTGCAGGAAAAGGAAAAAGCCCAGGGCAAGGCAACGAAACCCAAAGGAAATTAATCGACTGTTTTGTACGAGTGTCCTTGGAAACCGGTGAATTTTATAACCTGACCCGTCTCTTCCGCTTTCGAGAATGTCTTGAGGGTTTGGATCCTAATGCCTCTCCCAAGGCAGTCATCGTTGAGCCTTCAAAAGATTTCGCTCCCGGCCGTGTTGGCATCATCTCCGGTTCGTTTAATCCATCAACTTTAGCGCATATTGAGCTAGCCCGGTGTGCAAAAGATCGTTTTCAGCTGGACCAAGTCTTTTTTACTTTAAGTCGGATCACCATTGAAAAGGAGAAGGTTGAGGGTCTCACACTAGAGGATCGCATGCTCCTCGTGTGGGCGATTGCGGAGGAACTGAGTTGGGCGTCATTGGCTCTTGTAAATAAAGGGCTCTATTTCGAACAGGCATGCGCATTTCGTTCTTTGTTGGGAAATAAGACGAGAATTTTTTTTATTGTAGGTATGGACAAGGTACTGCAGATTTTCGACCCTCGCTATTATCAGGACCGAGATCAAGCCCTGAAAGTACTCTTCACCGAAATCCAGCTCATCGCTGCAAACCGCGGCTCCTTGGGCGAAATGGAACTCAAAGAGCTACTTGCACGAAAGGAAAATCAGGTCTTTGAGGATAGGATATATCCGCTCAACTTGCCCGAGGAGTTAAGGGAACTCACCTCAACGGAATTGAGGGCCAGGATTGCGAACGGTGAGTCAGCACAAGATCAACTGCCAGATGTGGTTGATCAATTCATTACGGCTAGCGGCGTCTATCGTCAAGTGTATGACTATCGCTCAAAGCTGCTGGAACAGCTTTATAACGCTAGGGAATGGTCCGAAAATGAATGTGATTTCGAGACACTGATTCGAATCGCCGGCGAAAGAACCGAAAGGGGAGAGCGCCTTCGAGGAATGCTTCGCTCCGCAGAGATATCTTCGTCAGAGCTCAAAGAATTGATTTCAGATCTGCTGAAGCCTAGTCCTAAGTGATGAGTCTATAGCCGGCTTAGCCTCTCCGTTACTACCGTGAGTCGGCCTGGGAATCCAACTGCAAATCCAAGAAACAAGACCCAATAACCGAGTTGCGTCTCCCTACCTATTTGTTTACTCAAACTGAAGGGAACTGGATCAGATTTCTGCCAGTGGAAAGCATGGGGAAATGGCGGACATTGGCTGTAACAAGAACCAAGCCCTCTGTGACGGTCGTAGCGCCGATCAGTGCGTCTTCAAGGTGAACAGTCATCCCTCGGCGAGCAAATTGATAAACGTATTGACCCGCAAGGTCCGCTATCGATACATCAATCGGGGCGGTCATAAATGAATCTAGAAGCTCCCGTGTCGCTCTTTCCTCCGCAGGGTGACATCCAGCAAAGATCTCAGCACGCGTTATGACCGAGAGCGAAGGAAGAGTGCTCTCCAGGAGCCCATGAAGATAGTTCCAGTAGGAAACGGCTCCTCGCAATAACCCGATGACGAAGTTGGTGTCCAGAAGGTAGTTCATCCAGTGAGACGGCTCTGAATGGCTCTGTAGCGTGCAAAATCCTTCGGAGAACGCAGTTCGGGATGGCGCTTCTCCTTCCAAATGGCTTTGCCTGTAAATCTCCTGAGCGTCGCTACCGCTGCCCGCCGATCTAATTCCCGCTCCAGTGCTTCTTTAACTACCGAGCTCCTCTTCCCTGCCGGAACCCTCTCTAGTCTTCGGACAAGCTGTTTTGGGAGGGTGAAAGTAACCTTCTCAGCCGCCATTTGAATTTCCTCCGTATAGGTATAGGTATACCGATAAACGACTAAAGTCAAGACGACCCTCACTGGGCACTACTGCACGATCCAAACGTTCCCTCATGATTACATAGGCTTAGGTATCTTGAGCTTATCGATTCAAAATCGATCGGATCTATGATGACTTTTAAACACGGAGCAGACAGCTCTGTGTGAGGCGGTGAGCAGTGATCCACAGGTAAGAGTGAGCTAAGAGCCAAATTAACCCCTTTGTTTAGCTCTTTATGCTGATAACATATTAGCTTATTGTGTTGTGCTATTTTTAGCTTATTATGTCGATAAAAATTTGGATAATTCAGTTACCTGTGCCAATTTACCAACTTTCGGCTCGGTTTAGCGGGATTTGAGGAAATAGAGGACAGGGTGGTAAGGTCGACAGCGAGCAGGCCAGGGCATTTCGCTCGCTTTTAGGAAACAAGGCCAGGCTGTTTTTTGTAGTCGGCATGGATAAGGTTCTGCAAATTTTTGACCCTCGCTATTATCAGGACCGAGATCAAGCCCTGAAGGGACTGTTCACCGAAGCCCAGCTCATCGCCGCTAACCGCGGCCGCTGGGGAGAAAATGAACTGAACGAGTTTCTGTCAAGAAAGGAAAACCAGGTCTACGAAGACCGTGTTTATCCACTCACTTTGCCTGATGGCTTGAAAGACCTCACCTCAACCGATCTGAGAACCAGGATCGCGGAGGGCGAGTCAGTGCAAAACCAGCTGCCAGAGGTGGTAGAGAGATTTGTAGCAATAAGCGGCGCCTACCGTTCCGTGTACGAAGATCGCTTCCGTCTACTCGAACTTCTTTTCGATGTCAGAGAATGGGCAGAGAAAGAATGTAATCTTGAAGCACTGATTCGAATCGCTGGCGAAGAAACTGAAAGGGGTGAGAACATCAGAGGAATGATTCGCTCTGTAACCACGTCTTCGTCACAGCTTAAAGAATCGATTTCAGATCTACTGAAATCTAGTCGTAAGCGATGAACTATGAGTGGAGTTGACCCCTTCGTCTGAAAGAATTGATTTCAGATCTGCTCCAATCCAGCCCGAAGAGATGAGCTAAGAGGGGACTTGACACCTTTGTGAGAGTTTAGAGTGACGAGTTACGGAACAGTGGGCTAGGCTTGCCATGGGATGAACTTGAAGCGTGAGAGGGATAGTTAATTTCGGCGGCGGCTCTAAAATCTGGAGACTGCTATTTGTCAACCAAAGATTTGACCGTATGCCGCGGAAGCAGTGCAACTTGCCGGTTAAAGTCCGGTGCGGGGAATTAACGGTTCACCCCGCTAGCGAAGATCCGGTTTTGAGGGGTGACTCTCAGGGCTAAGTGGATCGAGAAAACTTTCCAAAAGGAGAGGATCGCAAACTTGCAGGCCGTACTACAAGGGAACCCATAGAGCCTCGTAACTTGCTGATTGAGAGTGCCGACCCTGTGGTCAAGAGGGGAAGGCCGGTGCCATCTGTGGAATAACCGGGACGGAAGCAGATGGGCTCTCCGGGGTCGTCGGGACGGCATGTGGGGGAAGTTGTGATGGGTAACGCGGGAGATCTCGTTCGTCGCGAGTGATGGCCGCGATGGGTCAGTATAAGGGTAACCGAAATCTGAGCCAGGCGGGCGAGAAGTCGGAGGGGCGAGTAATACCGAGGAAGCTGGGTAATGCCGGCTGAGGGAAGGCGCCCTACTTTCATTGTGTCCCTTAAAGAGGGAAGGAGAGGTGATTGCCGTGAGGCTACGAACACCTAGCCCGACTTAGCGGATTCGACCCCCTCGATAACCTTTTTCGCGTTTTAAGTAGCCAATTTCCAAGGCGAGGTGAGCCCGAAATGGGCCTAAACAGCCTGTAGTGAAGACCTACCCCCTTTTCAGGGTTGCCCAACACGCAGTATTCTACGTGCGCTATGTTCTTACGTTGCACGAAACGCAACAAAGATGGCAAGGAACACCGTTACTGGAATGTGGTGGAGAACCGCCGGGTAACAGGTGGACGAGTCGTTCAGCGCCAGGTGCTCTATCTCGGTGAGATCAACGACTCTCAGCATCAGGCGTGGCGTAAGACCATCGAGGTCTTCGAGGATGGAGCAGTATTGCCGCGTACGATAGCACTGTTTGCCGAGGATCGGCCTGTAGAAATTGATGACGACGAAGTGGTGCAGATCCGGCTGAAGGATCTGGAACTGCACCGGCCCAGACAGTGGGGCGCATGCTGGCTGGCCTGTCACCTGTACGAGCAGTTGGGGCTCGATGAGTTCTGGGCGACACGGTTGGAGCCGAGCCGCAAGGGGACGCGCTGGGATCTGATCACGCAGGCGTTGAGCTGCTACCGGCTGATTGATCCTGGCAGCGAGTGGCGGTTACATCGGCACTGGTACGACAACAGCGCGATGGCCGATTGTCTGGGGGCGGGCTTTGAACTGGTGGAGATCCACAAGCTCTACAAGTGCCTGGACCAGCTCCTGGGTCACAAGCAAGCGCTTTTTGATCACCTGACACAACGGTGGAAGGATCTGTTCAATGCAAAGTTCGACGTGCTGCTCTACGATCTGACCAGCACCTACTTTGAGAGCAATCCACCCTTTTCGGAAAACGACAAGCGAAAGTATGGTTACAGCCGTGACAAGCGTTTCGATTGTGTCCAAGTGGTGATTGCTCTGATCGTGACCCCGGAAGGGTTCCCGTTGGCCTATGAAGTCATGGCCGGCAACACGGCCGACAAGACTACGTTGAGTGGATTTCTCAACAAGATCGAGGAGCAGTACGGCAAAGCGGAGCGCATCTGGGTGATGGACCGGGGGATTCCGACCGAGGAGGTTCTCAAGCAGATGCGCGAAAGCACTCCGCCGATCTATTACCTGGTGGGAACGCCTAAGGGACGACTGAGCCGTTACGAGAAGGAGCTGATCGACAAGCCGTGGCATACAGTGCGCGAAGGAGTGGAGGTCAAGTTACTACCACAAGACGATGAGTTGTATGTGTTGGCACAGAGTCGTGATCGCATCAACAAGGAGCGCTCCATGCGGCGTCGGCAACTAAAGAAGCTGTGGAGGCGGCTTAAGCAGCTACAAGGCATGAAGTTGACGCGTGACGAGCTGTTGCTGAAACTCGGGGCCGCCAGGCAGCAATCGCCTTCGGCCTGGCGACTGGTTCGGATCGACATCCCTGATGGCAATGGGTCGGTGCAGTTCTCATTGCGAAAGGACCAGCTACAAAAGGTCCGGCGCCGAGAAGGACGTTACTTGCTGAGAACGAACCTGGTTGGACGCGAGCCTGAACAGATGTGGGAGTTCTACATGCAACTGGTTCAGGTCGAAGAAGCGTTCAAGAACCTCAAGGGTGATCTGGCGATCCGTCCGATCCACCACCAGAAGGAGGAACGCATCGAAGCTCACATATTCGTAGCCTTCATGGCTTACGCCATGCATGTGACCTTGCGTCGCCACCTGCGGGATTTGGCACCGGGATTGACACCGCGATCGGTTCTGGAAAAGTTCGGTGCTGTTCAGATGATAGACGTGCATTTGCCGACCACTGATGGACGCAAGGTGATCATGTCACGCTATACACAGCCTGAGCCCGAACTCCAGGTCTTGCTTGAGCAGCTGCGGCTTTCATTGCCCAGTCAGCTGCCTCCCCGTGTTACGGCCAAAGGTGAAGTGGCGAAATAGCTCGATGTAGTGAAGACCTTTTGAAAGCTCTCGTTGATTTACAGGTACTTACGAGCACTGAACCCCGCGAATCCGCTAAGTCGGGCTAGCAAGATTCGAGACCTCCAGCGGGGACTGTATCTCAAGGCCAAGAGGGAGCCCAAGTTTCGCTTCTACGCGCTGCATGACAAGGTTTGGCGAGGAGACGTAGTGCAACATGCCTACCGACTGGAACGCAGCAATGGTGGAGCCCCGGGGATCGACGGGGTGACTTTTCAGTTTATAGAGAGTGGAGAGGGCGAGGCTGAGTTTATCTCAAAGCTTCAGCAGGAGCTAAAGGAGAAGACCTACCGCGCGCAGCCAGTGCGGCGGGTGTTCATACCCAAGGGCGACGGAAGGAGAAGGCCGTTGGGGATTCCTACCATTCGGGACCGAGTGGCTCAAATGGCAGTCAAGCTTGTAATTGAGCCGATATTTGAGGCGGACTTTGAGGATAGTAGCTACGGGTTTCGCCCCAAGAGAGGTGCACATCAAGCAGTAGGAGCTATTCGGGAAGCGCTCAGCACGGCACATCCGCATGTGCTCGACGCAGATCTTCAGCAGTACTTTGACACTATAGCGCATGATAAGCTCATGAAGTTGATCGCCGGTCGGATCAGTGATCGGCACATTTTGAGATGGATCAAACAGTGGCTAAAAGCGCCGGTGGTAGAAGAGGACCAAGAAGGGAGGCGGCGTACGAAGAGGAGTCAATGCGGAACACCGCAAGGGGGAGTGGTTTCCCCTGTGCTGGCCAACATCTACTTGCACCTTTTTGACCGAGTGTTTCTTCAATACTGTCGTAGCACGGGTCTGGCGGCAAAGCTGGTTCGCTATGCGGACGACTTTGTGATCTTGATGCGTGGAGGGGCGAAAGAGACGCGGTTGAAAGTGGAGGAAATATTGGCACGGATGGAATTAAAGCTCAATGAGGAGAAGAGCCGAGTGGTGGATGCACGAGGAGAGAGTTTTGACTTTCTCGGATTTACCTTTGGTCGCAAGAGGAGTGTGCGCAGGGCGAAGGTGATTACCCTGGTAGAGCCCTCAGGCAAGTCAGAGCAGCATTTTCGGGATAAGGTGAGAGGTTTGACCAGTCGGAACAGCCACTGCATGCCACAGCCAGAAGTGATGGAGCGGGTTAACCGCTATGTGCGAGGGTGGGTGACCTACTATCACGTACACAACTCCACCCGAGTCTTTAAGCGGCAACGATTCTTCTTAGAGCAGCGGATGCGCAAGTACCTGCAGAAGCGACGACAGATCAAGGGGTTTGGATATCGGCGATGGCCGGTGTCTGTGCTCTATGGAGTGTGGGGGCTATACGCCATACCAGTCCATGCTCCCTATGGGCACGCTCGTATGCCTTGAGGTGAAGATGATCGGAAAGCCGTATGCGGGAAAACTGCAAGTACGGTTTGATGAGGGGGGACAGGAACGCTTGTTACGGAAGTGCCTAAACGGGCACGAAGCTGGAAACGGCGGATACAGCCAAGGTGCGGCCTAAAGCAAGCTAAGCCTGTCCTCTACTCTACCCTTCGTTGACCCCTTCGTCCTTCGTCGACATAGTCGAGGACGACAGGTGTGAACTTTCCGACCATGTCCGGACTCAAACCAAGCTTTGAAAATGAACTTGTCAGGTTCCCAAGCTTCCCACCACCAAGAAGAGAGCTGAATCCACCGGCTTTCGGAGCAGATTTCAGCAAGTCGTTCATACTGGGAACAGCGTTTTTGACCTTGCCAAAATCCTTTGCGCTAAGCCCCTTCTTGGCCGAATTAAATAGGGTGCCAGCTCCACCTTTGGCCTGCTCTTTTGTAACCCCGAGTTTCTGAGTCAAGAGATTCAACGCTCTGACGCATCGGCAGAAACCGATAACAAAGCTCCGAGAATAAGTGAAATCGCAAGACTAGACACTACCACCGCTAATGTTTTTCTCATTTGAAAGACTCCTTACTGATTAAATTTATAGACGGGGATTTTCCCCTCGGTCTGGTCTCTTGCCGTAGGGCTGTGTCAGTTGCTGCCACACGGCGAGTCTGTAAGCTTCTGCATGACCTGGTTGGTGCTGAACCTGGCCAGATTCTGTTGACGTGGGGACTCTTTGAAGCTCGGAGACCACTACGCAACAAAGGGCTGGACTGTTCAACCGTCCATAGCCTCTTCGAAGCAGGAATTTAGGACGTAGTCAAAAAGCAAATCTAGCGTGATTGCGGTAAATGATTGGTTGTCGACTAAAAAGCCAATGGACTGACCCCCTGCAGTTGGACAGTTTGAGGGAGCAGGTTAGAATGCCTGATGGGAAGGGGAAAGGATCTCATCATGGCAGAGAGAAGAAGGTTTACATGGGCTCTCCGGGGTCGTCGGGACGGCGAATTTCAAGCGGCAGGCTAGTGGAGCAGGTTAGAACTCCTCAGTGAGAGCTCCACGTTGGCCCAACTGAGCCGCCGCTACGACATCTCCTCAGGACTTATTCGACATTGGACGAAGCGCTACGAACAAGGGGGCCTGGTGGAGGGCCCCTCTCTGCCAGAGAAGGAACTTCGAGCGCGCAATGCGGAGTTGGAGCGGATGGTGGGCAGACTCACCATGGAGAATGATCTTTTAAAAAAAGCCGTAGAGTACACACTGCGGCGGAGAAAAGAGAATTCGTCACCCATCACGGCCAAGAGTTTGGCAGCATCCAAAGGGGGTGTGAAGTGATGGGGATAGCGCGTAGCACTTTTTATTACCGAACCCGGGAGCCTTCTATGCTCCACGAGATTGAGGAGGCGGACTTACGGGACCGGATTGAGCAGGTAGTGGAGGAGTATCCGCGTTACGGCTACCGGCGAGTCACCCATCATCTGAGGCGCGAGGGCTTTAAGGTTAATCACAAGCGGGTGTCGAGAATCATGCGGGAGGAATCATTGCAATGCCAGGTCAAGCGGCACTGGGTGAAGACCACTGACAGTGATCATCCCTACCGGGTCTATCCGAACCTCCTTAAGGGACTAAGGGCCACAAGACCTAACCAGGCATGGGTGGCCGATATCACCTACATCCGGATCCTCACGGGGTTTTTGTACTTGGCGGTGATCTTGGATCTGTTCTCACGTAAGGTTATTGGGTGGGCGCTTTCTAAATCGATCGATACCGAGATGACTTTAATGGCTCTGCGGATGGCTTTAGTGGAGAGAAGGCCGCCCTGGGGTTGTATCCATCATTCAGATCGCGGAGTGCAGTACGCCGCCCATGCTTATGTGGAGGAGTTGCGGGCAGCGGGGATCTTAATCAGCATGGCCCGCAAGGGCAATCCCTATGACAATGCGACAGCGGAGAGCTTCATGAAGACGCTCAAGCATGAAGAAGTCTACCTGTGGGAGTACAGGACGGCGCAGGATGTGAAGCAAAGGGTTCCTTATTTTCTGGAGGAAGTCTATAACCAGAAGCGGTTGCACTCGGCTTTGGGGTACTGTCCACCGAATGAGTTTGAGCAGGCCTGGCAGATGAAAGCCGAGGTGGTGTGTGAGGCCTGAAGGGGGGGGGTACTGAGATATCTACCCGGTGTGAGATCGTCGTTTCTAGGGCAATTGTGAAAGCCGTTTTGACCGGCCACCAAGACAAGAGGCATAGGGAAGGGCATAGATCACAGAACTCACAATGTGGACTCTTGCAAACAGGAAGGGAACAGCATAATTAATTCAACCACCCCGGAGGGCATTCTAATTTCAGCCCAGTGACTGTCCAACCAATGGGGTTCACTCCACAACCAGACATTTCACGTTTTCTACAACAATACCATCAGCTTCGTTTAGAGCTCCAATTCAGCACAGAACTATCGATTGCGTTAGGAGCGGTATTGTGGAAATATCAGAATCGATGAGTTTACGTAACAATCGCGTAAACTCCTATCTGCCGTGGCAAATTGAGTGAAAGGATCCAGATATGGAGATAACCACTCGCAAGGTTAACGATGTCTTGGTAGTGGATATGACAGGCAGGCTGGTTACGCAGACCTCTGGGTACGCTTCTGATGAAATGGTTCAGATCGCTAAAAGTGGCAACAGCAAAATCGTGCTAAACCTCGATAATCTGGAATTCATCAGTAGCGCAGGGCTGAGTGTAATACTTAGGGCAGCAAAACTTCTGCAGACATCCGGTGGTGCGTTGAAGATTTGCCGTGCCAATAGTTTGGTCAACAAGGTAATGGAGACCTCGGGTTTCAAAAGCCTCCTCACTATGTATGACAGCGAGAATGATGCTTTGGCGGCATTTTCTTCGTAGGACCTCGCTGTCTCTCCCCGCTTCACTTCGCACCCCGCGATTCAGTCGACAATCTGGAAACTGGTCCCTTTGAGATATCAGCGTGATAATTTGGTCCGACCCGGCTAATCTGTGCATCAGATCAATGGAGCGAAGTTAAAGACATGAAAACAGGACTAGGCGATATCCTTCGTAGATCACGGCTTTTTGGGCCAGAGATGCACGAGGACCCATATCCGGAATACCGTGAATTGCGTGAGCGGGAGCCAGTGCATTGGGACGAGGGCCTCCATGCCTGGATCATCACGTCCTACGATGAAGTTGTCTGGGCTCTCACGACACTCTCATCCTATCGGGTTACAGGTGCAAGAGGTCGCTTTCAGGATCCAGCCTTACAACCCCTTTTTGACCTGTTAGGGATGCTCATGTTGCAGCGTGACGAACCCGATCATCGGCGGATTCGCAGCTTGATCCAGAATGTTATTTTGCGGACTTCAGTGGATCGCTGGTCCAACTCCATTGAGCAACGGATTCAGTCTTTGTTACAACCTGGCCTGCAAACCGGACAGATGGATTTCATATGGGACTTTGCCGTGCCGTTGCCCGTGCTGGTTATCTCGGAGATCGTGGGTATCCCCGCGGAAGACCGGGAACGTGTAAAGCAGTGGTGTGATGATTTTGCCTACGTTGCAACGATTTTTTACGCCAATATTTCCGCTGAACAGTTGGAACGAGGGTGGCGTAGTACAGACGCGTTCCGCACCTATCTCAATGCTCAAATTGAAGAGATTCATCGGTCGCCGCGTGACGACCTGCTCAGCGCGCTGGTTCATGCCGAGGAAGAGGGGGTACGTCTGACCCTAGACGAACTGTTAGCCAACGTAATCCTCCTGCTCGATGCGGGTAACGAGACCACGACGAACCTGCTTGGCAACGGTCTGGCTGCTCTTCTTCAACACCCCGACCAACTCCAACAGCTGCGGGACGACCCTTCCCTGATTCCCAATGCGGTGGAGGAGATTTTGCGCTACGATAGCCCGGTACAGTTCCTGGGCCGCCTTGCGACCTCAGATGTTGATTGCGGTGGGCAGCGCATCCGGCGCGGCGACCTTGTATTGCCTGTCTTGGGAGCGGCCAATCGAGACCCGGCCCAATTCGAGGACCCGGACCGCCTACACGTCACCCGGCACGTCAGTCATCATGTGGCTTTCGGCAATGGTCATCACTACTGTGCCGGAGCACCACTCGCCCGCCTAGAAGGGCTTCTTGCGATTCGCGCTTTGCTCACGACATGTCAAACCCTGGAACTGACGACAACCGACCTCAAACATCATGAAAACTTCAACTTGCGCGGTTACCAAACTCTACCGATTCGCTTGTCTGCTAGTGAGTGAGCTGAGGCGCAACGATGTCGTCGGAATACCAGAATCCTTGCCGTCAATATGGGGCTCTAAGCAATGAAAATATTAGTTGTTGGAACGAATCGGTTGAGATATCAACGTGTTAGTTTGGTCCGACCCGGTTAGGTAAAACTAAATAGAGCTAGGTCTATAGTTATTTCTCCTACTCATCAAAATCAAATATACCCCTGTCGATGTTCGGACTGGCAACGCTGTCCAAACCGCTGTGGTTTCAATGCTGCGGATTGATGATCACAACCGCCGATGGTGGATACTGGCTGCGGTCGGCGGCGTTCTTGGCATGGTCGTGCTCGACGAGACAGTGGTCGGCGTCGCTCTGCCCACGATTCGGCACGATCTCGGGATGTCGCAGGTTGCTTCGCACTGGGTCGTAAACGCCTACCTGCTCGTTCTGTCGAGCCTCGCCGCCGCCGGCGGAAGATTGGGCGACCTCATCGATTTCAAACGTACTTTTAACTGCGGCTTGGCGATCTTCGGTCTGGCGTCTCTTGCAGCGGGGCTCTCCCAGGACGGTGCATGGATCATCACCGCGCGGAGTGTTCAGGGCATCGGGGCGGCTGTGATCTTCCCATCTGCCGTCGCCATGATTACACATGTGTTTCCGCCAGAGCAGCGTGGCCTGGCGTTCGGGATCCAGACTGCGACCGGTGGAGTATTCATGTCGCTGGGTCCTCTGGTCGGTGGCTTCTTCACCGAAGTCCTTTCCTGGCGTTGGGTCTTCTGGATCAACCTGCCTATCGTTGTTGTGATCGTGTTGATCGTATCGGTCGCCTGGGTGAACCCGCCTCGGGAGGGCCCTCCGCCGCGGCCCGATTTTGTGGGACTGATCGCGTTGGTGCCGGGACTCGGCGCGCTGGTGCTGGGCCTTATGCAGGGGGCCGTGTGGGGATGGTCAGCACCGGCGACCGTGGCCTTTCTGGCTGGCGGTGCTGGGATGATGGTGGTTTTCATCGTCGTCGAGTTGCGGGTTTCAGAACCGGTCATCGAGGTCGCCCTGTTTAGAAACGCGACCTTTAGCGGCAGCAACCTCGTGATTTTCACGGGGCAGTTCAATAAGATCGCGATTGTTGTCTTCGTCGCCCTCTATCTGCAGAATGCACTCCACATGAGCCCACTTAGCGCGGGGGTCGCGTTGTTGGCGGCAGTGATTCCAACTTTATTTACCTCGGTCCCTGCTGGATGGTTGGCGGACCGGTTCGGCGTGCGTTGGCTCTCGCTAGGCGGCCTGATGCTGAACGGGTCAGCCCTGCTTTGGATCGGTTTTGCTGTCTCGTCGGAGCGCTATGGCCTGCTCGTATTACCTCTCGTGATCTGGGGTGCGACGCTTCCGTTCCTCTATGCTCCGACCCGGCGGGCCGCTATAAACGCCGTTCCGTTGGAGAAACATGGCCAGGCGAGTGGAATTAATCTGACCTCCCAGCTTCTGGGGGGCGTCACTGGGATGGCCGTGTGTGGCACCCTGCTTGCGACTACGGGTGACTTCCGGATCGTATTCCTCGTCGCGGCGGGCTGGTCGGCTGCTGTCCTTGTGATGGGTTGGTATTCCATCGCGCCGGAAGGGTATAGTAATTCGAGGCGCCGCCCCATGAGAAATGTGTTTACCCATCGGCAATGGTGACCTAGGTCGGTGTCAGCCTTGAATCCTTGCTATTTTCGGCCTCTGTATCTCACTCATTCCAACCATTTAATGGGAATTTTCTGAAGGTCTAAGAGATGAGAATTGGAATGGGCTACCGGGGGCCGAAAGGGTGATCTTTTACAAACCTGTGCATCGTATTATACTAAAAATAGTCTTTTAACAGGCGATTATTGTCGAATTGAAAACCGTTCTGACTCTCTTTAAAAACGTCGGACATTATTGCAAATGAAAATAGCGGGACTGTTCGCCATAGCTATCACGATCTTCGTTAGCAGCACTTTTGTGGTCTTGACAATGGACACAGCGAAAGCCAGTGAAATACCCGCGGTCAAAGAGCCTAGGTCCGGAAAAAATGGATCCCCCCGGCACACCAACCGTCTTGCGGGTTCTTTCAGCCCATATTTGCGCCAGCATGCTCATAACCCGGTGGACTGGTATCCATGGGGGGAAGAGGCGCTGGAAAAGGCACGGCGTGAAAACAAGCCTATTTTCCTGAGTATTGGTTATTCCACATGCTACTGGTGCCATGTGATGGAGCGAGTTGTTTTCAGCGACGAAGAAGCGGGCCGCGCTATGAACGAGCATTTTATTAACGTCAAGGTAGACCGAGAGTCACGTCCAGACATTGACGTGGTATACATGCTGGCCAGGCAGATGATGACTGGGCAGGGCGGCTGGCCGAACAATCTACTTCTGACGCCGGACATGCAGCCCTTCTTCGCCAGCGGCACCTTGATGAAAGATCAGATGTTGAGCTTGATTAAGAACGCTACTGTTCACTGGAAGACTCAGAGAGTCCAGATCAATTTACGGGCCGGTAAGATGGGGGAAATGCTGGAAAACTATTTTTCCAGTCGGCCGCCTTTGCAGATTGACCTGTCACCTCAAAGACTGGCGGATGAGTATTATTTGTCCCTGCAGATGACACACGATTCCCGGTACGGCGGTTTCGGTACGGGGACGAAATTCGCGCAGGAATCCCAGCTTTTGTTCCTTCTGGATTTCGCGAGTATGAATGGAAACAGCAAGGCCATGGATATGGTCCGGAATTCCGTGGATCACATGCTGGTGGGAGGTGTGCACGATCATGTCGGGGGCGGCTTTCACCGCTATGCGACAGACCGTCGCTGGAACGTGCCCCATTTCGAGAAGATGCTTTACAATCAGGGGCAGATGGCCACAGTGCTCTCGCAGCTATACAAAGAGACCGGTGAAGCACGATACAAACGGGCGCTGGAACGGCTTCTCGCCTATGTTGGGCGGGTGATGGTTTCTCAAAACGGTGTATTCTACAGCGCTCTTGATGCTGAAACTGGACTGACCCCCTGCAGTTGGACAGTAGCGAAGATCCGGTGAGGGAGCAGGTTAGAATGCCTGATGGGAAGGGGAAAGGATCTCATCATGGCAGAGAGAAGAAGGTTTACAGCGAATTTCAAGCGGCAGGTAGTGGAGGAACTCCTCAGTGAGAGCTCCACGTTGGCCCAACTGAGCCGCCGCTACGACATCTCCTCAGGACTTATTCGACATTGGAAGAAGCGCTACGAACAAGGGGGCCTGGTGGAGGGCCCCTCTCTGCCAGAGAAGGAACTTCGAGCGCGCAATGCGGAGTTGGAGCGGATGGTGGGCAGACTCACCATGGAGAATGATCTTTTAAAAAAAGCCGTAGAGTACACACTGCGGCGGAGAAAAGAGAATTCGTCACCCATCACGGCCAAGAGTTTGGCAGCATCCAAAGGGGGTGTGAAGTGATGGGGATAGCGCGCAGCACTTTTTATTACCGAACCCGGGAGCCTTCTATGCTCCACGAGATTGAGGAGGCGGACTTACGGGACCGGATTGAGCAGGTAGTGGAGGAGTATCCGCGTTACGGCTACCGGCGAGTCACCCATCATCTGAGGCGCGAGGGCTTTAAGGTTAATCACAAGCGGGTGTCGAGAATCATGCGGGAGGAATCATTGCAATGCCAGGTCAAGCGGCACTGGGTGAAGACCACTGACAGTGATCATCCCTACCGGGTCTATCCGAACCTCCTTAAGGGACTAAGGGCCACAAGACCTAACCAGGCATGGGTGGCCGATATCACCTACATCCGGATCCTCACGGGGTTTTTGTACTTGGCGGTGATCTTGGATCTGTTCTCACGTAAGGTTATTGGGTGGGCGCTTTCTAAATCGATCGATACCGAGATGACTTTAATGGCTCTGCGGATGGCTTTAGTGGAGAGAAGGCCGCCCTGGGGTTGTATCCATCATTCAGATCGCGGAGTGCAGTACGCCGCCCATGCTTATGTGGAGGAGTTGCGGGCAGCGGGGATCTTAATCAGCATGGCCCGCAAGGGCAATCCCTATGACAATGCGACAGCGGAGAGCTTCATGAAGACGCTCAAGCATGAAGAAGTCTACCTGTGGGAGTACAGGACGGCGCAGGATGTGAAGCAAAGGGTTCCTTATTTTCTGGAGGAAGTCTATAACCAGAAGCGGTTGCACTCGGCTTTGGGGTACTGTCCACCGAATGAGTTTGAGCAGGCCTGGCAGATGAAAGCCGAGGTGGTGTGTGAGGCCTGAAGGGGGGGATACTGAGATATCTACCCGGTGTGAGATCGTCGTTTCTAGGGCAATTGTGAAAGCCGTTTTGACCGGCCACCAAGACAAGAGGCATAGAGAAGGGCATAGATCACAGAACTCACAATGTGGACTCTTGCAAACAGGAAGGGAACAGCATAATTAATTCAACCACCCCGGAGGGCATTCTAATTTCAGCCCAGTGACTGTCCAACCAATGGGGTTCACTCCAAACGGATGAAGTGGAAGGAAGCTATTATGTCTGGAACAGGGAACAACTTAAACAAGTTTTAGGTCTCGATGATTATAGCTTCTATATGTCCATTTACGATACGTCCGCGTTGCAGCATTTTCCGGGACACAAATATCCTGATGGGGAAGTTCTACATCGTGAAGCAGATATTAAAGAGAAAATGAAGCAAACCGGTTTGTCGCAGGAGGCACTATTTAACCGACTGGACGGTGTTCATGAAAAATTACGACGAGCTCGCGCAAAACGTAAACGCCCGCTTCGTGACGAAAAGTCTGTGGTAGCATGGAACGGGATGATGATTGAAGGCTACGCCAATGCGGGACGCGTTCTTAATAACCCGGCCTATATTGGGTCGGCGGAAAAAGCTGTCCGCTTCATTCTTAAGAATATGCGTAACGAGAACGGCAAACTGTCCAGGGTTTATATGGACGGCGCAGCGCACCAGAATGCTTTTCTCGATGATTATGCATGGCTGGCGAAGGGGTTGATGGCCTTGTACCGTGCCACCGGTAATAAAACATACAAGGATGAAACAATTTCCTTATTGCGTACAGTGGATCGCTTCTTCCTGGATAAACGCGGCGGGGGCTACTATTTCACGGATGGCAGCGAACGCCTCCCGGTTCGGGTAAAACAGGGTGACAGTACAGGCACCCTTCCGTCTGCGAATACGGTCATAGCTCACGTGTATACGGATTTATATTCAGCAACCGGCGCACAACAATGGAAAGCAAAAGTAGACAGCATTGTGGCAGCTTTTTCGCAGGCTCTAACAGAGAGCCCGGAATCCTACGGCCATCTAATTTTTGCCATGCTGCGAGTAAACGCTGAACCAGACAAAAAATGGTTGTCACCGCTGACTGCAAAAGAGGATGCCGCAAGCAAAACAGGGTGGCCGGAAGCATCAAAAAACAAGGTGTCCGTTCATGCTAAAATATTGCAGGAGCAATCCACGCCGATAAGAAAAGTTATTAAAATTACACTTAATATTGAAGATGGCTGGCACCTGAATAGCAATCCGGCAAGCTTAAATTTTTTGATTCCAACAGTCGCGGATATCCAGACGGAACAACCCTCAGAACTAGAAATTACCTATCCGGAGGGTGAAAAATTGAAGACCGCTCTGGGCCATATCAATGTGTATGCAGGTAAGGTTGAGATTACCGCCGCAGTGAAAGCCGACAAGCCTATTGACGTGACAAAAATGCGCCTTCTACTACAGGTTCAGACCTGTAGGGGCGACATATGCTACCCGCCATCACAGATTGCTCTGCGTTTGAAAGACTCGCCGTAGAGTTGCATTGGACGTAGGGGTGTTGGCAAAGGGGACGGTAGCAGGTTATAAGAATCCACATGGCGAGTGAAAAACTTACCATGCGCTACTGCATGCCGCCGGACCCAAACCCCAAGTTACCTCAATTCAAAGTCCCTCCAAATTCGTGTGACACGCACTTTCACGTCTTTGGACCGCCGGACAAGTTTCCCTTCGCTGAGAAACGTGCGTATACGCCACCTGCGGCACCCATAGAACATTATTTTCAGATGAGCGCAGTTTTGGGCATCGAAAGGGGGGTCGTGGTTCAACCGAACGCTCACGCATTCGATAACACGGCTATCCTTGACGCCATAGCAAGGTCAAACGGTCGCCTCCGTGGAGTAGCGCGTGTAAACGATAAGGCCAGCAAGGACGACTTAAGGCGACTCCACGATGGGGGAATCCGGGGAGTTCGTTTCAATATTCTCGACAGGCCGGAAGGAAACATTGGGCTCGAGGTCTTGGATCGCGTGGTTGAGAACATCGCCGATCTGGGCTGGTCTGTGGTCCTCCATATCGATCCCGACAATTTGCTTACCCAGGAAAAGCGCATCCGTGCGCTACCAGTGCGCACAGTTATCGATCATATCGCGCGTATCAATCCTGCCGAAGGCCTTAGCCAGCAAGGCTTTCAACTGTTGCTTGACCTCATGAACGACAATCGTTTTTGGGTGAAGATCAGCGGTATCGACAAGATCTGTCATCTTAACCTCTATGAAGAAAATGGTCTTCGCTATAAAGAGGTGACACCATTTGCACAAGCCGTGGTAGAAATTGCCCCCGACCGAGTGATTTGGGGAACGGATTGGCCCCACTCGAACATCTTTGCGCCGGGGGAAACCCCCAACGACGGTGATCTGCTGAATCTATTGTTGGATTTCGCGCCCGACGAGGGAATCAGACAAAAGATCCTCGTGGACAATCCCGCCGCCCTCTACGATTTTCCCTAGGACCCCGCCTCGCCTTTATTTCGCGAAGAGTGACGTTTCTTCGAAAACCGATTGACGGGGTAGGTATGCCTTTCTGCTTTTTTCAAGTCCCTCTGGCTGGATACACTGCGGGTTGATATCTGGATATACTGCCGAAATTGCAGGATATCTCCACAAAACTTCACTTTACAAGAGCTTGGTAATTGCTGGATAATGAAGGTGTTTATTGCTTTTGTAGGATTGAAGACAAGAGTGAATACACTGCAACAAGCTATGCAGGTTACTTAGTAGTTAGCCCAACGTGAAGATGACGACCAAACGCAGCCCACAGGAAGTCAAATGGTGAAGATGATTGCTATTAGCTTGCTCCTCCTGATGAGTACTACGGTGGCTCACGCCTTTTGCTCAAAGCCAACGCCGAAGGTCTGCAGCAGCTTTTTTGAAAGCGACGCGGTATTCACTGGGACCGTTAACTATCAGGAGTCAGTCCCCGATCAGGATGACTTCATAGGAGGCTGGCTCTATCGAATTCGGATCACGAAGGTTTTCCGCGGCGACTTAGGACAGACTGTGGTAGTGTTCACGCCAAACGATAGCAGTCGGCTACTTCTGGAAGTAGGGCGCGAGTATCTGCTCTTCTCCCGTTTGCGCAATGGGCGGTTGCGGATCGGAAACGACTGCGGACCGCTCTCCGACCCCGCCCAGACGGTGGAAAACGTGCGAACAATAGAGAACCTACACGACACGAGCAGTGCTGTCGTCGAAGGAGAAGTGCTCGCTGGTACGGCTTCCGGGGACGGGGTACCAGGGGTAAGCGTAGGGGTATCCGGCATAGGGAGGACATATACCGCCACATCGGACTCGCGAGGCCTTTTCCATGTGGAAGTGGCCCCGGGGCGCTACAGTATCGACGTCGACTCTAAAGTGGCCGTGCTGTCCGATTTGAGTTGGATCGACCTAAGTGATGTCCTGCTGGTGCCGGGACAGTGTGTCCAGGTACTGTTCATCGCACGCTAGTGCATCGGGACAGGCGAGCTAACCGGCGGCTGCACCTGACAGCGCTCGGGCGCAGGTGAGCCGCCATACGTTAGAGAGACGGAATAACACGAGCAAATTGATCTGGTTCTCATTTAGCCTTATTTATCTCGTTACAGGGCCACACCGATTTTGACTGGGACACCGTCTACGTATATGGCCCATATGCGCCCTTAAGAGACATCAATACCAAGCACAAGTTATCCCTGAGGACGCAACGGAAATATGAGGGCAATTTCGTGTCTGAAGGCGATTGCTTGTACGTGTTTATTCAGAGTGGGAAGGCGGTGAGAACGAGTTTTGGGCCACGGCGTTGCAGCGGTATTCTTGTGCCCGGAGTATACTCTTCGGGAGAGGCGGTGTTCGGCATCAAGCGTGAGGGGTAAAGCTGGGATCTGGTGGCGCTGCGCTCTAACAATCGACTGGAGCAGTCCGCGGAGTCGCTGGCGCGACCCGCGGTGGTTCAGCCGTAGCGTTAGAGAGAGCATGTACAGGTAATGCAGTGAGTTGATCCAAGATGCGGATGTCAGCGAAGAAACTAGTTGTTCTATGTCTCGCACTTGTTATCGCAGTAGCCGTATCTCTTGTTGGGTCTTACGCGGTATCCAAGTCGGTGTCTGACAAGCATGTCCAGAAGTCGGGTATTTCTCTTACCTCGTCCGGCGGGCATTTAATACTATTCGTTAATGACCGCCTTGTCAGTCCGCGCTGGAGATTCGTATACGAATATAACAACGTGATTACTGGAAGTGTTTACGATGTTCAAGTGTCATTGTTTGGAACGCACATCGAGACTCCGGAGGACCGAAATCGAAAAAAAGAGAGAAGTTAAGGATACTTACCAGCACAGAAGCCTAATTACTGCTCCAAGGCTTTGATCTCCCAGTCTTGCGTTTTTCCCTTAGGACCGGCTCACACTCTAAAAACGACTTCCGCATCTGGCTTATATCGAACGACCTTAAGGGGGGATGTTGTGTAGCACCCTGCTTTTTTCTGCCTCTTAGGTGCTCCAGCTAGTCATGGTGCTTTATGGCCATGGGTGAGGCATGTTCCCACCCTTCTACCAAACTGTCAAACTGAAACGCCCATTCTCTCCCACCACATTCAGGTCGGCCTTTGTCGGACTCTCTTGCTTTAATTTTCCCATTGTATGCCACTGAAATGGGAGTAGAATTTTACTTATATAAGGAGAAATGCCGATCAGCATATCACCTTTTAGGCAGCTAGATTTAGATGTTTGCTTGTATGATACGACTAATCGTCTGTTTTCTGTGCACCACGGCAAATCAGGTCGCCCTAGCTGCTTCAGAGCTTGACTACAAAGTGCCTTCAAATCTTGCAATGGGTATTCGGGCGCAGCTAGTTGATCCAGCACACTTCGAAATTGCCGGTGCTTGTATGACAAATCGAGGCATTGAGTCAGTGTTGCCTGTTCTGGGCAGCGCGCCGGAGTTCAGATCGGGTCGGCATATACCAAGATCAGTCTGCTATAGGGACTTTTCGGGAGTGCGCGTTGTATTTGATACCACAGCCGTCGGATTTGGATATACCGCCTACGCTTCGTCACGCTCAGCCCGCCCTCAGGAGATCTGTGTTGACGCAGACGCAATTCCGTCCGATGCGAAGAATGGAACAGGTCTTCGGCTTGGCCTTTCACGAAGGAACGTTCAGGAACTCCTAGGTGAACCCACGAAGTCGGACGCTGATTCAATTCAGTACGATTATTGGATGGAAGCTAGCAACTCGGAATCAGAACTGTGGTTTGATATCTACTCTTCCATCAAAGTTCGATTTTCCGAGAATATAGTAGTGGAATACGCTGTCTATACTTCTGAAACTTATTAGTAGCTAGCTGCCTCACTAGGCGCTGCAGCTGACGATCAACCCGCCACGCGGTTTGTCCGCAGCTGAGCTTGGTCGTTAGCACTCAGAAAGAGGTGACATGAAGCCAGCATTCGTTGTTCTTGCCTTCATGTTTTCGGTGACAACTCACACGACTGCTCTTGCCGGTGAACCATTCAAAGCACTCGAGCAAGAAGTAGTCATAATTCTCAAGACGAAATACGCTGATGCCGGACTAAGTAATGACAAGCATCTGTCCTACATCCGTAGGTTCGCAGCAAACATCCGAGAGTTCGTAATCTACAGACTGAACAAGGTTGGTCAGTGGCAGAAACCATTCAATGTGCTGGCACCCAATCGAGGTGGTATCTCCGTGCGGTTCTACGTGAAGGAAGGAACGTGGGGTGGGGCTCTCGTCGTACCTTACAATGTGACGAATGACCTTCACGTTTTCAAAGAGACTTACATAGTTAAGAACTCCAGCGACGGGAATTGGCATATCTGGGCAGAAATCCTGACTCCAAAGGTAGACTCTCCTGAAGCAGCAAAGAACAAGCTCGTGCAGCTATTCAACGACTTTGAAAAGTATCAACACTAGTGCTAACGCGCGCATGAAGCCAACGAGTGAAATAAACGTGCTCATTTTAGCTTCGGGGCGTGCGGCTCATACAGGGAGTTATATGACCAAGGAGAGTTTAATGTTGAAATTATTCGCACTATTCTTGCTTCTTTTATTTAACCTTGGCACAAATAGCTCATCGGCGAGTCAACTACCTCCGCTCGACTTCAAACAACTCAATTCAAAATCACAGTATATAATTTTGGGCAAGGTTAAAAAGGTTAGGTATGAGGGTAAAGACCCGTATTCAGGGAAAAAATACGTCGTTTCCATTGAAATTACATCCTATTTTAAAGGAGATTCAAAAGCGGACTTCGTCGTCATTCCATTAAGATTGGTGGTTTGCGAGGATTCGACTTTGCTTTGGAACAGGGGGATTTAGGAGTTTTCTTTCTAAAGACCCTTGATGGTAATTATGGTTTACTTACATATCCAGGTTCATTGGCAATTTTTAAGAAGGAATATTTCAAAAAGTAAGAGGCCCTATTACAAAGGGATGAAGCCGTCGGGCCTAGGAAGCGTGAAGATGTGATTCTAAATAAGTAGGTGGCCCCGCGGCTTATCCTTTTACCCTATGCCCGAAGATAAGAACTTGCAGCAAAAAGAGGGAGCTATTCAGGTGTTCCGACCGGCCCTGCTTCCGGATAACAGACGACTTGTGTGGTATCCGCTCACGATTTGTGGAGTTGTTGCTGCCTTGGGTTACTTCCTCGGAAACCTTCCTTTGGTTATCATTCCTCTGCTTGTGGTGGCAGTGTCTCCCGGTTTACCCATTGCCATACACAGCGTGTATTTTCTCAGCATCCAGATGACCTTGGAGGGAGATAAACTGACTATTGTCGATTGGGCAGGGGATCCGTTTGTCTCCTATCCCCGAAGGCAGGAGATTGTATTATCCCGAGTTGCATACCTATATCACCTTAAAAAGGAAGCAGAAGCGAATATGACTAAATCAGCGCCTCCACCACCGTTTTGCAACTCGTCTATTAACACAAAGAAATACCGTGCCGCAGATAAAAATCCCCGACGTATTGGAGTTGTGGCCCGGACCAACAATGGATTGGTCCTCAGCAACGAAAATGGTGAAAACAAAGTATATATCATGCACTTCCATGATCTTTCTCAAAACGACTGGCAACAACTGGCACGTGAGGTCCAGAAAAGGAACAGGGCAATTTCGTTTTTAATGAATGACAAGGAAAAAAAGGGGGTGCTTGCTCAGAGCGCATGACATAAAGTAGTAGGCAAGGCCATCAAGATAGCCTTTACACTTGGCAAAAATAGATTGAATAATTCAAGCGATAATAGTTTCTACCCGGTGCTGGCCACGATTAATATGCTGCATTTCCATAAACGGCTTAGTTGATATTTAAAAACTATATACTGGCCATGGCGTCACCATTATATCGATGTTGGACAAAGGCTATCTCCGGGGAAACACCCGGGAAAATCATCCGTTCCCATCGGTGGGTAGGGGCTCGACGGGGTTGGCTCAAATTTTATTCAGACCAATTGATATGCGGAGACTGGATTATTCCTGCTACGTCGATCCGGGAAATGGTGCTGTACAAGGGATGGTCGTTTCCCTTGCCTGTTTCTGTCCTCGAAGTTGTCGTAGGCCCAGACGCGTATCAGTTCGGGCTCAATCCTTGGTGTCGGGTTGAGCCTTATCTGTTTAGTTCCTACCGAACGGAAAAGCTCAAGCTCCATAACTCTCCATTTAGTATCGTTGTCCGTCTTCTCGCTCTCGGTTATGTTGTATACTTGATATGGACCTATATTCGCGGGTAGCATCTCAAATCAGGAGTCAGCGATACTTTGGCTTCATCAATGTTATTTAGAAAGGTTAAAGATGACTATAGATAAGACGTTCCCTGAAGTCCACAAACATGGCGATATACGGGAAGTATTTAACAATATCTACTTCGTAACTGGCCCGGTTGTTATGAGTGGTCCGCTTCCAATGAGATTTAGCCGTAATATGACAATCATGAAGGAAGATGATGGGTTTTATTAAGCCTCATAATATTGGCCCTGATTGGTTGAAGCTTGCAGCTCCTGCCACTAATGAAATCAAAAGCATTTCAAAATCTGATTTTCAGCATGTTTTATCAGCTCACGGAGAGCCGGTTACTAATGATGCGAAGGAGTTTTATCAATCGGTAATCTATAAACTTTAATGAACCTGGAGAAAAAGATTGACAGCAAATAACGTACCGCGCTGGATGGAAGATTCTCTAAACAATGTTGCTGCCTGTGAACCGGTCATCAAGTCACTCTCGGCCCCAGGCCTCTCCCGGCTTTTGTGGTGTGCTATATTGACTTGTGGGTGGGGCTGAAATAGAACTCCATTGGACTGAGGACAAATAGATGCGCGGAACCACACCAAGACGTGAACAAGGAATGGCCGATCCAGTATTGGCGTCCATGGTACATGCCCTTGGGCTGAAAACGGCACGCCATTATGCGGTTGCGACGCCAATCATTCAGTCCTATCGCGAAAGCTGGGTAAAGCTGGCTCCGCTGCGCGATGGTCCGGTCAATTCAGAACGTGCAGCGTTCGACGATCCAGCGGATGCGGCCTCGCAAATCAAGGCCAGAGCTAAGGAGCTGGGCGCCGACATGGTGGACATCTGCCGACTCCAGCCGCACATGATCGATCTCGGCGAGGATGTGCCGCATCCATTCGTGATCGCTGCTTGTGTTGCAGAGGACTATGAAAAGGTGCCTCATGGTGCCAACGCTGTGGAAGAAGAAGCCATGCGGGTCTACTCTCGGTGCGCCGCCATTGCTACGGAGCTGGCTGCCTATGTGCGCGATCTTGGTTATCCGGCACGGGCGCACCATAACGGTGCCAGTGAGGTGCAAGCGATTCCGATCTTTTATCAGGTGGGCTTCGGCGAGCTCGGACGCCATGGCAGCCTCATCAATGAAAATTTTGGCTCCAGTTTTCGGCCGGGATTTGTCACCACGGACCTGCCTCTTGCCGAGGATCAACCGCGTGAGTTCGGCGTCCAGGATTTCTGCATGAACTGTAACGTGTGCCAGCAAAACTGTCCGGGCGATGCGATTCCCAAAGAACACGTGATGACCCATGGCATCAAGCGCTGGCTCATCGACCTGGAGAAATGCTACCCGTATTCCCGTCTGCGCGACGAGTACTGTCACCTATGCGTCGATGTTTGTCCGTACAATGTGAAGTCCCACCCGGAGACCTATAAAGCCTATATGAAGGAACGCAAGCAGGTCGGCTACAAGACACCGAAATCCTGGTAGGGTAGACTATGCTGGTATAAGATCGGTCACGACCGCTGTGGACCTATGTCCAGTCTCCCTCTGAGCCCGGAATGACACGCGCGCACATGAGGTGCGCCGGCATCAGTGCCTGCGTTGTCCTGGTCGATTGATAGGTCTCCAAGACCCAATCGAAATAATATCAAATACTTGACCTTGTTACTTTAAACTCCGCAGGTTGGCGTGAATTATCCATTTCCATCCACTGTCGGTTTTTAACCATGCACTCATTCTCGCGGCGGACTTGGTGGCGGAGAGTCGTTTGCCCTTGATTGTCTCTTCCACTGATACAAAATAGGTTGCAATGATGACCGGGCCATTTTGTGTAACCTTGAAGTTGCTTAACTTATATTTACCAATATCTACCTTCTCAAGAACTCTAAGTTCTGCTTGACGGTCCCGTGCGCCGTCCTCATGGATGGATTGAAATCCGGGTCCCATCGTCTTTGCCATTTTCTTCACATTGTTCTCTTTGATAAGCATCCATAGCTGACGCACAAGTTTTTCACCCTGGTGAATTTCAGCTGCAGATGCTCCGGGGAAAATACCGCCAAAGTTGACTACCAGTAAAGCCAAGGCAACGATTATTCCCCGTTTGAAAGTCTTCATCTCCGTCTCCTTCGATTATTGGGATCGAGCCAAGAAAACTTAGCCCGCATTTTTCTTATCAGAGTTACCGAACTATGTCCAAATTATGGTGCAAATTCACCGAATGCCAATCTTGTTTGAATGTTTTGACCTAGTCCAAGGACAATATTTCTTCAAGCGCTTTTACCCTTTTACCTTCTTGCTGGCATCTGTTCTCAAAAGCTTGTGAGAGCTTTGTAATGCGACACTTTATAATTGACAACTAAATTATTGGATAATAAGAGTGAATAGGTTGCTAGTTGTGTTTGGCAAGATTGGATAGCGCCCGTTATCAATAGGGGCTTACTCAATCGTTTCGCCGAACCATTATAAGGCAGCGACTTATACAGAGGAGAAGTAACGATGCGAATGCTCATGACTGTGCGGTTACCTCATGAAACATTCAATGCTGCCGTCAAGGATGGTAGCGCAGGTCGAAAGACGGAGGCGATTCTTGATGATCTTAAACCCGAAGCAGTTTATTTCACTGAAATGAGCTGACAGCGGACTGTTGTCATAATTGTGAATCTGGAGAAACCTTCCATGATCCCCGCGTTGACAGAACCCTGGTTTCTTACCTTCAATGCCGATGTAGAATTGCGCGTCGTCATGAGTCCGGAGGATCTTAAACAAGCCGGCCTCGATAAACTTGGCCAGAAGTGGGCGTAAGATTTAAGTAGGCCGAGACCCAGAAGTCTCCGAACCTTCGATTTCAGGGTGACCGTTCAAATCGTCAATGCATAGTGTAGTTGAACGAAACTCTCAGTTGTTCGCCATAGCTGGCGCGATCTCCGTCTCTCCAGCAATCTATTTTGTAATCGGCAATATCCTCACATTCAAGCTGGGTTTGTTTCCAAGTGTCGAGATACGACCCGTCTCGCCGATTGTTTTGCTGGGCGGGTGCACCGTTGCGGCACTGTTGAACCTCTGGACAATTCTAGCCAGTTTTCAGAGGGACAACGGGCTGATTCACTGGTTTGTAGAAGTACTTCGGACACGAAGATCTAATCTTGTGGTATCAGGTGTTGGATTCTTTTTCCTCGCCTTTCTCCTGGCCTATGCCATACTTGAAAATTGGGTGCCGCATTGAACCGGGATAGAAACCAGTCAATGAATATTTGATCGAATACTCGGTCAACTTGCGGTGGAAGGGGAGCTCTAACGAGTCACTCCCTTACAATCACTGGCGAACAAGGAAAGAAGGGGACAAATGAATTCAAAAAGGTGTTTGCTGGCAAGTGTCGCAGTCTTTTTCACAATGGGTGTGCTGGAATTCCTCATTCACGGCGTTCTGCTTGCGGACATGTATCAGCAAACCGCCTCGACGTGGAGGCCGCAAGCGGACGCTCAGGCGATGATGTGGATATTTTGGATTGGGTACCTGGTATTCGCACCATTTTTCACCTTGATCTATGTAAAGGGCTACGAAAATGGCAAATCAGGCTTGGGGCAGGGTTTTCGCTTCGGGTTCTATGTGGGGGCTATGCTATCCGTAATCAACAGCCTTGGCTGGTACGTGGTTCTGCCGATCCCGCTTGTGCTTGCCCTGTGTTGGTTCGTCGCCATACTCGTGGAATGTACTGTGGCAGGTATCGTTGTAGGTTCGGTTTACCGAGAACAGCAATAGTTTTTTTGGCTTGCCGAATTATATCGTTGCCGTAGTTTTTTTCAATCAATCTTCAACATTGGCCAGCAGGGTTCTGGAGTGATGCGGCGGTCCACCGCGTCTATGGCTTCGTTCACCTGTTCCAGCGAGAAGAAAAGGGGCGTAATCACCGTTGGGTCCACGACGCCGTGACGGGTGAGCTCCACCAGCTCGGCGATGTCCTGGTAGTTTCGTCCATTGGAACTGGTAATCTCCACGCTTCGCAATAGAAAGTCGTGGTAGGTGAGTTGGACAGGCTCGTTCTTGGCCGCGAGTAGGGCCACCCGACCGCAGGGTTCGAGGGCGCGGATGCATTCCATCAAGCTTTCGTTTGTGTCGGGCACTAGATCCACTACCACGCTTGCACCTTGATTGTTGGTAAGCGCCAGGATGCCTTCGGCAACGGACCCATTGCCGGTTGCAACCATAGAGATCCTGCCCGGATCCAAATCCTTAAGCTTCTGCAGCCGCGACTCGTTTCGCGCAACAGCGATGATATGGGCTGCTCCCAGCGCCATGGCTGCCAGCACCGTGGGGACACCGGTTACCCCAGTGGCGCCGTTAATTACCACGGTATCACCCGGACTCATTTCTGCTCGTTTTAAAGCCCGATATCCAACGGCAATGACTGAGACGAGGGAGTACCTGTCCATGTCGTCCTCCGGCTCGAGACGGTGCACGTTGGTGTCGGGAATACGGCAGTATTCGGCCCACATGCCGTCAATGCAGCGGCGATTCAACGGCTCCGGGCGGCTAAGCCAGCCAATGACCTGGCGGCGGATACAACGATGTTCACGTTGAGAACGGCAAAACTTGCAGAACCCGCAGGTGAGATTCGGTCGAACGATTACACGGTCGCCGACCTTGACCCCGTCGGCTTCCGGACCCATCTCCACCACCTCGCCAAGGCCCTCATGTCCGATGGTTAAGGGGACGATGGGTATGTACTGGTCGTACAAACCTCTCCGGAGGTGAACATCGCCGCCATTGGTGCCCGCGCGCCGGACACGCAGGAGCACTTCGTTGCGCTGGATGTCAGGAATAGGGACCTCCTCAATCCGTATGGGTTGTCCGCTGCCGTGGAAGCGGCCTGCTTTCATGGTACCTTTCATGGATATTACCTGCTCCGGTCCATTAATATAGCAACCTCATAATAAGGGGTGCTTGTGCTGGTAAATGCTTGTAGCAAAATCTGTTAGTCAATCAAAGCGCAGGATAGGTGGGCTAAGCTGCGTCAAGTTACTGAGCTTCGAATTGCTTTGATTTCAGCTGGGCAATGAGATCTTCAACGTCAATGGTTGTGTTGATCTTCTCCGTGGAAAGGTATTCGGTCAATTTGCCGCTTTTTTCCATAAGAACGATGGGATAGGTAAAAACTTTATTGAATGTCTGTTCAAACTCGTCCTTATGGTAAAATACGAGCTCATTGTCGGATTCTTCCCTGAATTTCTTCCAAAGATCCCGTTCCGTAAAAGCACCGTAGGTAAGTGCACAGAGATTACACTCGTAAGTGCTAGGGCTAATGATCTTATGGGCCACGTGCAGCAGGGTGTTCAGCATTCCCGAATTGGCATTATAGACGAAGATCAGTTTCATCTGGATTCCTGTGGTGGATGTTTGGCCTAAATGCGCTGAGCATGTTCAGACTTGTCTGCATTGTGGGCATGTGCGCATCTCTTTGTTGGTTTTCATGGACTCGTTAGCCGTCTTGACCGCTTCAGTGGGATCGTCGAAGCGGACTGTCGTTTCGTAGAGTTTGGTGCCGCATTTTTCACAGAACCAAACGAACCTGTCCTGTTCGTCCGCACGCCGCTTTCTCTCGATCACAAAGGTCCAGGACCCATCACCCCTTCTCGGCGAGTGGGGAACATGGGCCGGCAAAAGAAAGAGTTCCCCTTCCTTTATAACGGCAATCTCATGTTCTTGTTTCGGCGTCATGTAATGGAGATTGAGCTCGCCTTCCAGTTGGTAGAAAATCTCATCACCGGGATCGATATGAAAATCGATGCGACTATTGGGCCCGCGGGTCACGAACGCAATAAAATCGGAATCCTCCCATATGGTTCTTCGCTGGCCCCAATTGCCTCTGTTCTCATTGATCCATTGTTTTAAGTTGAAATTCTTCAGATGGGGAAACATACAAAGCCCCTCCTTTCAATGAGACTGCATTATAGTGAGTCCACGAAAGTCAATGCAAGGCTTTTCAGGCCTCCTATGACCCAAGCGGGGAAACCACAACTGGTAACTCTTGTTGCTGCCAAGGGAAGGTGTTCACGGGGGGATTGATTGTGCTATGTTGCCAGGACCAATCTTAGACGAATAGGACCGGTCGTTGCCAGACGATCAAGAACAGAACCAGAAAATAGCTGCGGTGATAGATGAAGCGACAAAGCTGCCCGGCTCGCTATTCGTCATGGGGAAGGGGCCGCAAGCTGTTATGGAGGGGTGGGTGCAGGCCAAGGAGCTTCAAGTCTACCTCAAAGGTGATTGGCTAGCGGTGGAAGCCGGAGCCTGGCATTGTCATTTGAACGTTGCAGAGGTCGAAGAGTTTAAATTTGTGCAAGAGCCTGATGTGCACGATACAAAGCGAGACGCTTTTAGCCTCAGATTGTTGGGAAAAGGAGGCGAACCGCTCCTTATGGTGTTTTTTGGGTTGTATGACCAGGGCGGTAAGCTTCTCCAAGAGCGGGTGGATAGTTTTAACGTCCTGAAAGAAAAGTATAGCCCCTGAATGGAGATCCGCCATGGGGATCTCAGTCTGCAATTCTAGCAAGGTACATTTGTGATTGGTGGACGATTAATAGTTGTAGTGGCTAGTTTATTCTGCCTTTTGACGCCTGCCCACGCCGCTCCGACGCCGGATGAGACCCTGAGGGCCATTGTAAGGGTCAGCTCGGAGGTGCCCGCCGATGCGCGCACAGCGCAATCGCTAGGTACACGGCGCGAAGGGAGCGGAGTCGTCATCGATTCCGGAGGGCTGGTCCTGACTGTTGGCTACTTGATCCTTGAGGCGGCCAGGGCCGAAGTGCTTG
Organism: uncultured Binatia bacterium (SeqCode); assembly: GCA_965215595.1. Taxonomy (GTDB): domain Bacteria; phylum Desulfobacterota; class Binatia; order UBA9968; family CAXXLF01; genus CBDCDW01. The sequence goes on from CBDCDW010000003.1 coordinate 348,425, forward strand.
GTCCGGATGGTGAGCCCATGGACGCTGAGGTGGTTGGATACGATCACTATACTGGATTTGGTCTTTTAAGGGCGAAAAAAACTCTAGAAGCGAAACCCATGCTATTCGGAGAATCTTCCAAATTGAAAATGCGTGACGAAGTACTTGTGGCCAGCCATGGAGGGTCCGGTTCTGTGCAAGGGGCGTTCGTGGTCGCACGACGGGATTTTGCCGGCTCCTGGGAGTATCTCCTGGAAAATGCCATCTATACCACGCCACCCCATCCTAGTTTTGGAGGGGCGGCCCTAATCGGAAGAAGGGGAAAACTACTCGGAATCGGCTCTCTTTTCCTGCAGGATGTGATGCCCGCTCATAATCCGATTCCAGGGAATATGTTCATCCCCATCGATCAACTCAAGCCGATTCTGGCGGACTTAATTGCCCGGGGGCGTTCTTCCGAACCCTCCAGACCCTGGCTCGGAATGTATTCACAAGAACTGGGTGGCAGGATTATGGTTTTGAGAATTACGCCGAACGGCCCGGCCCATCAAGCTGGTATCCGCCGCGGTGACATGATTGTGGGAGTAGCTGGTGAGGGAGTGGAAAATCTGGCCGATTTCTATCGAAAGGTGTGGTCCAAAGGTCGTGCTGGTGTAATGGTATCGCTCAACGTGTTGCAGGGAAACAGAATTCGAAAGATTTCCATTCGCAGCTCCGATCGCTACAAATATCTACGTATGAAACCGAGATTCTAAAGGGTTACTTGAAGATCAAGCTACTGATCTAACCTCCGTACCTGATTTCTGTTTTTCATTGAGCCGGTGGCATAAGTCTTTCATCCGATCAACTTCAGCTGCACCGAGAGATAGAATCGGGAAGATGGTTTTGTTGCTCCAGAGCGGTTCACTGAGGTCGATCCATTCACGGCAGGCCTCGCCATCAGGGGTATTGGGAATAGGCGAAAACTCCGATAGCATCACTCGAATCCCCAGTTCATGAACGAACCTCATGGATGCCTCGACTTCCTGGTGGTCCCCATGGGGATGACCCATAATCAAATAGGCCGTGATGGAGATGGGGTCCGCGCCGGCACCAACGAGGTTTTCAACCGCACGGACAAACTCACCGCTGTACACTTTCCCGCCTGTGCGACGTTGCCATTGGTAAGCTTTACTCTCAAACCCAAGGAAAAAAGTCTTGAAGCCCGCCTGAACCATCAGTCTGGCCAGATCCTCCGTCAAAAAGCGCGCGTTGAGTGCATTGGGAGTGTGAAAATGAACTTGCAGGTTGTTATCGGCGACCCTTTGCAGAAAAGGAACGAGCAGGTTCTCTGTGCGAAACAGCAAGGCATCGTCGTAAAAGGCGATGTTCTTCGCACCTAGTTTTAATAGATGTTGGAGCTCATCCCAAGCCCTTTCTAGTGGCCGGGGAATAAAGATAGGATCTACTTGTGGCACGGAGCAGTAGGTGCACCGAAACGGGCAACCATCGGCCAGTTTGAGTATACCCACGGGAAGGTTGTGATAGGCCTCCCAAAACGGAAGCCCTTCAAGGTTTGGTCTAATCTTCAACAAAGACCAAAGCGGCTCCAAATGGGATCCTTTGACGACCAGATCCGCTCCCAAAAGTTCAGCGTGTTGAGAGCAAAGGGTTGCATACACGCCTCCCAGCACGATCTTGGTTTGCGGGGTCAATGCGCGGAGATCGTCCACAACTTCCTTGACCCCTGGGTACCAGTATGTCATGCCGGTTTGGATCAAGGCACAATCAAAGGGTTCCTGATTGGAGATGAAGTCCCCAAGGTAATCTCTCGGTAAGCCGTACCGCCGATAACGTCGTGGGATGGAATCCAATATGGGGGGTCTGGGAATCAATTGAGAATAAAACTTTCCCATTCCCCATGGGTCTGACCGTGTAGTCCCCAGACCTTCATTGAAAGGGCTGAACCGGTCAAGAAAATCGAATAGACGTAGATCTGCCCGATCCCTTAACAAGCCAGCCACACGAAGGAGTCCATAGGGCTTTAGCCAGAAATCGTAGGCGGAAAAGTCGTAGATTGGCGGATTGACCAGCAGGATCCTCGGGGCCATTGAGTTCAACCTATAGGGGCAAGAGATTCAAGGCAAGTACAACCTGGAGAAATGAATGGGATGAGGATTCATCCCTAGATTGACTCCACCCTATGAAATAGAAGTTTGTTGGAAGTGAACAGCTCAGAATTCTCAACTCGTATTAAAAGGCTGTCCCTCATCGGTGCTTCCTTTATACACCTCGGTGTTGCCAGGGGTATCCGCGGTACCTATGGTGTCTTTTACGTTACCATGCTCGAAGTCTTTGGTTGGTCCCGTGCCGCTACGGCGGGTGCCATATCCCTTTCCATCGTATTTGAAGGGATTTCATTTCCATTTGTGGGTTCTCTTACGGACCGCCTCGGACCGCGCAGAACTTTGGTGATTGGTGGAACCATACTTGCCCTAGGTCTCGGCTTCAGTGCAACCATTACTACCCTTTGGCAGTTCTATCTTTGGATAGGCATCGTAATCTCCCTGGGGTTGGGGTTGATTGGTATGGTGCCCCATGTGGCCATGTTAGCCCGTGAATTTACCAAGCATCGCGGTGCAGTGTTGGGTTTAGCCTATGCGGGAGGTGGAGTGGGGATGCTGCTGTTGGTGCCCCTCACACAGGTTATGATCGACAGTTGGGGGTGGTCTACAGCTTACGTAGGATTGGGATGTGTCACCGCTTTATTGGTGATTCCCCCTGCATGGTTTATTCTTACTCCAAAGTCAGGTCAGTCGGTTCAGTCGGCGAAAGCGGACGGAAAGGAAACCGATTGGACGGTAAAAGAAGCTCTCACCTCACTCCCTTTCTGGCTACTTTTTAGCTCTCGCGTGTTAGCGAGCATGGGCAACCAGATCGTTATAACCCATCAAATATCACATGCCGTCGATGCGGGATTTTCGAAGCTGTTTGCGGCATCTATTTTCGGACTCATGGGCGTGGTCAGCGTTTTTGGTAGGGTTTTATTTGGCTCCCTGGCGGATCGCATGAGGGGGGAGAGTGTCTTTACTATGGTGCAGGTCATATCTACGCTCGGTATAGTATCCCTTATGTCCGTCCATGATCAATCGTTTCCGGCGCTTCTCTATGGCTACGCACTTTTTTACGGTTTGGGGCAGGGCTCCCGGGCACTGGTTCTCTCAACCATTTCCGCCGATCTCTTCTTGGGTAAAAGCTTCGGGGCCATTTATGGCTACTTCACCATGAGCATCGGGGTTGGTGGGGCGTTTGGGGCCTGGCTTGGCGGGTTCATTCACGATGTTACCAATAGTTATTATATGGCCTTTCTCGTGGCCATGTTATGTTTTATCGCTTCCACAGTTAACGTTTGGCAAGTCCGGAAGTCGCCTAAGTCCAGGGAAGAAAAATGAGCAGGCCGGTTCATGGTCTGTTCAAGCAACAATGGTATTGATAGGTTCAGTATTGTAGACTAACTCTCTTTTGTTTTCGGATGCTCTGATGTCTAACCGCTTTAACTTTGAATCCAAAGTTTACGAGTCACTTGATTGTATGCCTCTAGAGGTACGTATGAAGCTGGATCAGACCGGGGCGAAAATCTCGCTCAAAGACTGGGGAGCCTTTACCTGGGAAGAGCGGTGGGCCCTTTGCAATTTGCCGGTGGAGTTGGAGGAGGGGGGAGAGGACTTTATTTCCTGTCTGCTTATCCTTGTACGCAAAAATAGAGGTACGGAACTGGAATTATCTTTGCCACCATCCAATCCAACCTGGGAGGATACGAATCAACCTCCCGCAACGGTTCTTGAGCGGAGCAAAGGTCTCGGTAGATCCGTGTCATCTGAAGAATGGGCCCGGTGGGATACCTTCCAACGTTATGCCCTTTATAAATTATCAATATCAAAAAACGAACCTGAACATTTCCAGGAGGCATTGGAGGAATTTCGTGAAGGATCCCGCAGATCATCTTAGTGCCGTGGTCCTGGCCGGGGGGAAGAGCTTTCGCTTTGGTAGGGACAAGGCGGAGATGGAATTCTCAGGTCACAGGGTCCTGGTCGGTCTAATGCAAACCCTGCGGAATTTTCACTTCCAAAAGATCGCAGTGGTGTGTGCTCAAGGACAGGAGGGAGATTGGCCTGAGTCTATTATGATCCTTAAGGATGACTGGGAGGGCCTCGGACCCATTGGAGGCATCGCCACGTCACTCAGGCACCTCCCGGGCGGAGTTCTCGTCACCGCCTGTGATATGCCTCTAGTCGCTAGGGAACTGATCCAGTGGCTGCTGGATAATTATGACGCCCATGCGGACGCGGTCATTGCACGACACCAGGGAGGGATCGAACCGCTCCTTGGAATTTATGAGCAGAGCTTCCTTCCCGCCATGGAGGAGGCCATAATGGCTGGCCGTTACGCGCTTCATTTTTTACTGGAAGAGGCCAATGTTCGTTTCGTGGACGTGCCAGATCGCTTTCGGGATGAATTCGCAAACGTGAACACACCAGAGGACTATATCGAGTTACAGAAAACGATGGCAAAGAAAACTTGAGCTGAATCCCGATGGGTGATGTCGTGACGACACCGTCTATTTTAGCCTGACCTTACCAAATTTTTCTTTGAATTCGGCGCCGATGTTTTTGAGCATGCCGGCTCTTTGATCAAACAGGCGCTTGGGTGTTCGTGGAGCATGTTTGGCCAGGGCGTAGGCCGTCATGATGGGAAGTCCAATAGTTGAGTCGGTGTAGCAAACCACGGAATCCGGCAGCTGCTCCGGGTCAATCTTTCCCCAACTCACCGCTTCCCCGGGTGTGGCTCCCGAGAGTCCCCCGGTGTCTACCCGAGCATCCGTGAGTTGAATAAAATAATCGTAACCTTTCTCCTCCAGACCGAGGACCTCCTGGATGTGGGGTTCGGTTTGCAGGAGAAAGTTCTTTGGTGACCCCCCGCCTAGTATCATGGCGGCACTCCTGCCACCCGCGCGCTTTGCCTCCAGTACGATGGCCGCAGATTCGTTCACGTCCATGGATACGTCGAACTTCATCTTGTTGCCTTTCAAGGCTAGGGCGGCCACGTTCATTCCGATTGAGCTATCTCCAGGAGAAGAAGTGTAGATGGGTACCCCGTATTGGTAGGCCGTAGCCAAAATGGACCGTTTTTCCGTTCCCAGAACTTTCTCTCGCTCCGTGAGGTACCTGCCCACCAGATGATGAAATTCCGAGGTGCTCATCTCTTTTTGAAATTCCGGGGCCGCTACAATCTTGCGGAAGAACTCATCAGTGGAAATCAGGATGTCGTAGTCGAAAAAGATGTCATAGATTCTAACAATGCCGTCCTCTCTCAACGCCACGTCGTCGGCATCAAATCTGCCTCTGTGCAAGGGAAGCCCAATGGCAAAGTGCGTGTCGTGGTAAAGGTTGGCTCCCGTGCTCACCATCCAGTCCACGAAGCCGTTTTCAATCAACGGGATCAGAGCTGATATGCCAAGCCCGGCAGGGGTGAGGGCGCCGCTTAAACTCAAGCCAACGGTCACGTCGTCCTGAAGAATCTTCTCACTAAATAGTTGGCAGGCTTCCCTTAGACGACCTCCATTATAAGAGATGAGGTTGTTGTCCACGAGTTCGATGATGGAAGTCGACGGATTGATCGGCTTCGGATCGATCTTTTTGCCTGCTAGGTGCTTGCTTCTACCCGCCATAATGGATTTTTGGCAGTTCCCGAGTGGAAACCGGTTCGAAGGCTAAACGTTTCCCTCATATAATTCAATTAAATGAGGAAATCAATTATATTTTCTTGAAGGTAGTGAGAAAGGTGCTCCCCGTAAAGGGGAATACCAATTTATGCCAGTTGATTTGACGACCGGGTGGTTAATCCCTGATGGCGGCTTCCCGGTTTTGCAGATAAGCATTGCGCACGGCGCTGTAAAGGTCGATTACCGAGTCCTCAACCTGCTGGAAGGTCTCAAGATTGAGGGAGCGCTCGTTGATGGCGTTGAGGGTAAAAACACCAGCGCCTACGCCGGTTGCCCCGTCAACGAATATACCAACGTAAAGGAGCGGGTTCATGGCTCGGTCAAAAATGGTACCGATGCCGTCACGAACCGTCAGGGGAGGGAAAAAGGGTAGCACTAGATAAGGGCCAGGCTTCATACCGTAAACACCCATGGTTTGACCGGTATCCTCGTCGCTTTCTGGAATACCCTCTGAGATTTTTGCAAAGTCGACGAACCCGCCCATACCGAAAGTAGAGTTGATTGTGAACCGAAGGATCTCTCGCGCCGCTCCCTCAAACTTGAGTTGCAAGAGGTTATTTACCAGGCGGCGTGGGAAATCTATATTGGCAATGGCGTTCCTGATACCGATCTGCGCCAAATCCGGAAGGACGTAGTCATATCCTGTGGCAACCGGCTTCAAGACCCAACGATCAACCCCCCGATTGAAATTGAACATATTTTCGTTGAATTTTTCCCACGGGTCTCCTGGGGAGGCGCCATTGCTAGCCTCGTCCGCAAAAGGGTCCTCGAACAGTGAGGATTGCTTCTTTTTAGACGATTTCTCAGCGGGTGACCTTTCCGTGGGGTCGGCGGCAGCACCCGGAGGAGCCGGATTCCCATTTGCGTGAGCATTGGATTGAAGTGTTGGGTCGCTTACAAGACCAATGCCAATAGCCGTGACAGCCAGGAGGAGGAATCTAAAAAATTTGATGTGGGGGTCCATAATTTTCCTATAACTTACAGACTTATTCCGCCAGTTCAAGTTAATTTTAGTTATTCTGTTGAAGGTCTCGTTGACCACGACGTAGGCCGTACTAGCCTGAGCTACAGCCTGCTTCCTGGAATGGCTATTGATGCAATTAGGAGGCCATGGGGAGCGATCCAAAGGATGATCGTTTCAGGTGCGATTTGGACTATTTTTGCACACCTAGTGACACACCGGGGTCTCTTGCTGTTCAGGTTTGATCATTTGGATTCCATCGGGTTCCGAGATTGCAAACCCATAGGTGATTGGATATCTTATAAAACGTGGCACAAGGCGACGAAATTAAGGGCAAGAACGTGGTTCTTGGAGTGTCTGGGGGAATTGCCTGTTACAAGGCAGCCGAACTGGTCCGCTTGCTTGTCCGCGAAGGGATTGATGTCCATGTGGTTATGACTCGTGGGGCCATAGAATTTGTTACGCCCTTGACCTTTCAAGCGCTTTCGGGCCACCCTGTGGCGGCAGATTTATTCAATCTGACGCAAGAATCCGAGATAGGCCATATCAACCTTGCCGACCAGGCGGATCTATTTGTCATCGCGCCCGCAACAGCGAATCTCATAGGAAAAATTGCAACGGGAATTGCCGATGATCTATTGACCACTGCGGTTATGGCAACAAAGGCACAGGTCCTGATTGCCCCTTCCATGAATGTGAATATGTTTCAGAACCCCGTGCTGCAGAAAAATATTGGCAAGCTCAAGAAACTCGGATACGAGCTCATGGAGCCTGCTGAAGGTTACCTGGCTTGTGGGTATGAAGGGAAAGGACGGTTACCAGAGCCAGCAGATATCGTGAAGGAGATTCAGCGGCTGCTAAGGAAGAAGGATCTGGTGGGAGAACGACTTCTTGTAACCGCAGGCCCAAGTCGGGAATCCCTGGACCCTGTCCGTTACATCTCCAATCGTTCGTCGGGGAAAATGGGTTATTCTCTGGCCCGAGCAGGCGCCAGACGCGGGGCGGAAGTCACTCTGATAAGTGGCCCGGTGACCCTTGCACCGCCCACCGGGGTGCATTTCATTTCGGTGGTGACGGCGAAGGAGATGCACCAGGCTGTCCTCAAGGAGTATCCAGTTGCTACGGCAGTTATTATGGCTGCTGCGGTGACGGATTTTCGACCCGAAAAGGTTGGGGCCCAGAAAATCAAACGAGGTGACACCACCCTTCAGCTGAATCTAAAACCCAACGTTGATATCCTAAAAGAATTGGGCGCCAAAAAAAACGGAAAGATCCTTGTGGGATTTGCTGCCGAGACAGAGGATCTCGTGGCCAATGCGGGAAAAAAACTCCGGTCTAAAAACCTCGACTTGATTGTAGCCAACGATGTTACAAAGGAAGGCAGCGGGTTTGATGCGGATACTAACGTGGCTACCCTGATTGACAGTCAGGGCGGGACCCATCCTCTTCCCCTCATGACCAAAGATGATCTGGCGGACAGGATCTTGGATCATTTTCTCAAAATAAAGGACCAAAGGTAAAGCGCCCAAAATGAACCCCGATCCGACAAAAAATGACCCCGCTGTAAGTCGTCAGGACGGGACATTGCACGGGTTTGAGACCCAATGGATGGTGGGTCCCGAATTTCACCTCAGGTGAATTTCTCATTCATGGCACCCCCAGTGGTCGGCTCTAATCTGGTGAGGTTCAGAAATGGTTTCCAGTGTCAACGAATGTCGGATCGGGGTGAATAGCTGCTGGAGAAGGACCGTCCGTTAATCTCCTGCCGTTCACCCATGGCCACTTCTTCGACGCCATTACCATTTGGAACTCATGGGTATCCCCCGGGAGCCAAAACCAGTCAAACTTTTTATCGGGCTGCTTTGTAGTCACGAGTCACTCTTGCCCGTGGTGGAAAAGGCCCTGGTGGGACGCTTTGGTCCCATGGAATTGGCAAGTCCGTCCTTCCCATGGTCGTTGACGGATTTTTACCAAAAAGAGATGGGCCCAAAGCTTCTGCGCAAGTTCGTCTCTCATATCCCCTTGATTCAACCCGACCGGCTGGCAGAGATCAAAACCATCTCACAGGAACTGGAGTCGAACTTTCTGAGGCATGAAGGCGGCAGGGAGGGTCGTCAGGTCAACATCGACCCCGGTTATCTGGATGCCAATAAAGTAGTATTGGCAACTACCAAGGATGCCGCCCATCGAATCTACCTAAGGTCCGGAATTTATGGCGAGGCAACTCTCAGCTACAGTCACGGTTCATTTCATCCTCACGATAATACCTATCCGGATTATCGCTGGGATGATACTCTCTCTTTTTTTGGTACACTCCGCTCCTTATATATGGAGCAGTTGAAACATGCCGGATAATGTTGATAGTACCTCAAGAATGGTGCTAAGATGCTCCTCCTGGAGTAGGGATGACCCAACGGAGTAGCCGAGATGAAGTAAAAAGGATCACCGCCTCGTTACGCTTACACCTTGAGCGACGAGTGAAGGCTGGTATCCCCGATTTACCCGTTGATGAGTCCCGGATTGGAAATCTGAGCGCCGTGAATCAACCCGTTCCTAGTCAAGCCCTTGAGGGAAACCTCTTTTCCGATTATACGTCTGCATATAAGAGCAAGACGCTGGAGGAGCTCCGTGAAGCCATTGGCGATTGTCAACGATGCAAACTGTCTTCGGGACGGACTCATTTGGTCTTTGGCGTGGGAAATCCGAAGGCAAAGGTAATGTTCGTGGGAGAGGGGCCCGGAAGGGATGAGGACTTGAAAGGGGAGCCTTTCGTAGGGCGGGCGGGGCAGCTCCTAACGGACATCATCACGAAGGGTATGGGAATGGAAAGGTCGGACGTTTACATTGCCAATGTGGTTAAATGTCGTCCCCCTGAAAATCGCAATCCTGAGTCCGACGAGATCGAATCCTGCGAACCCTTTTTGGTTCGACAAATTGAATTGATCAAGCCCAGGGTCATTGTGGCCTTGGGAAAATTCGCGGTTCAATCTTTGTTAAAGAGTAAGGTCCCAATTATGAAATTACGCGGAGGCTGGCACGACTACCACGGCATCAAGTTGATGCCCACACTCCACCCTGCATACCTGCTGCGTAATCCAGGAGATAAGAAACTTGTTTGGCAAGATATCAAAAATGTACTCCAAGAGCTCGCCGCGTCTTCTGTATAGTGGGGGATTGCTGTTCATGGGCCTTGCCTTGGCGGGCCTATCCGTCCTCGCTCAGACGACTGAATCCGTTTCCATCTCACCCCAGGTGCACCTGATCGTGGTGGATGGCGGAATCAACCCTGCGGTGGATGACTATATTAAGGAGAACATTACCAGGGCCCATGCCAGCGGCGCCAAGGCCCTGGTGATTCAGTTGGATACTCCAGGGGGGCTCCTCAGCTCCACGCGATCCATAGTGAAGGAGATTTTGGGAGCGCCGCTCCCTGTGCTGGTCTATGTGGCACCCAGCGGAGCCGGTGCGGGATCGGCTGGGGTCTTTATAACCCTAGCAGGTCACATCGCCGCCATGGCACCCGGAACAAATATTGGCGCTGCCCATCCCGTGGCGGGAGGGGGACAGGAAATAAAAGGGGTGATGGGGGAGAAGATTGAGAACTTCACCGCTTCGTTCAGCGAGACCATTGCCGAAAGGCGGGGGAGAAACACAGAGTTCGCGATCCAGGCTGTGCGGCGCAGCATCTCCATTACGGACAAAGAAGCCCTGGAAAAAAACGTGATCGATATCATAGCCAATGACATTCGGGATCTATTGAAACAGGCCGAGGGGCGCGAAGTGGATATCAATGGGACCAAGCAAACCATCTCTTTCAAAGGGGTGAGAATCCAGAATTTTGAAATGGCCCTGAGGCAGAAAATCATCGACATCCTCTCGGATCCCAATATCGCCTATTTGCTGCTGATGGCCGGCATCCTGGGTCTCTATATGGAATTTTCCAATCCGGGAGTGATATTTCCCGGTGTGGCGGGTGGAATAGCCATCCTTTTGGCCCTCACCTCGTTCCAGATCCTTCCTATCAATTACGCGGGGCTGGCATTGATCCTATTGGGTCTTGCGCTCCTTGCGGGGGAGGCCTTTCTGCCGAGTTTCGGGGTCCTTGGAATTGGCGGGATCATTGCCCTAACCCTTGGTTCCCTTCTTCTATTTGATGCCCAGGGCTCCGATTTGGTTTTGGATAAGAAGATTGTCTTTACCGCGGTTGGTACCTTGAGCGCGTTCATGATTGTGATTGGGTATTTGGTCGTGAAGGCCCATAGGAGAAAACCTACCTTGGGTGTGGAGGGCCTGTTGGGGGAGGTGGCTGAGGTCAAGGTGAGGTTGAACCCGGAAGGGAAGGTTTTCGTTCACGGTGAGTTTTGGAACGCGGAGGGGGACGGAGAGTATGACGTGGGTGAGAAAGTCAAAGTCGCTGGTTTTGATGGGATGATACTTAAGGTAAAGAGGCTGATGGCAAGATAGCCAGGGATCCGCGAGAGGAGGCAGCTATGTTTTTTGGGTTTGGTCCCTTGTACACGTTTCTGATTATTCTCGGTATCCTGCTAGTGAGCGGAATAAAGGTATTAAAGGAATTTGAGCGTGGTGTGATATTTCGACTTGGACGGATGGTGGATCCACGGGGTCCAGGGATCATCTATGTGATTCCGGTCATTGAAAAAATGCTTCGAGTGGATCTACGCACAGTTACCATGGACGTCCCACCTCAGGATGTCATTACTCGGGACAACGTGTCCGTCAAGGTCAATGCGGTTTTGTACTTCAGAGTGATAGAACCCAATAAGGCCATCCGGGAGGTTGAGAGCTTTCTCTTTGCGACGTCTCAACTTGCCCAGGTCACCTTAAGGAGCGTTTGTGGACAGGCTGAGTTGGACGAGCTTCTCGCAGAAAGGGAAAGGATTAACGGTCGAATTCAGGAAATTCTTGATAATCAGACCGATCCCTGGGGTATCAAAGTCGTACTGGTGGAGTTGAAACATATCGACTTGCCTCAGGAGATGCAGCGGGCCATGGCTAAACAGGCGGAGGCGGAGAGAGAACGACGGGCTAAAGTCATTCACGCCGACGGCGAATTTCAGGCCTCGCAGAAGCTGGCGGATGCGGCGGAAGTCATCGGGAAACAACCCATGGCCTTACAACTCCGTTACTTACAGAGTTTGGTGGAGGTGGCCTCGGAAAAAAATTCCACCACCATATTTCCGATCCCCATTGACTTGCTGACCCCATTCATCAAAAAGTCAGAGTCGGAGACCTAGTGGATCTACCAGGGGGCGGAGGTTCGGCGGTTTTCCTACAACTCTCATTGCTTTATGGGCGAGGTATTGTCTCGCTCGCATGACTCGAGCAATTTCCTGTTTGATAAACTCATCAGACCCGCAAGTGTATTATGGAGCTAAAAGAGTTCGTCTATGAGCTCCCTCAATCCTTAATCGCACCGTACCCAAGTGAAGATCGTGCGGGGTCACGCCTCCTGGTGTTGGAGCGAATTTCTGGAAAAATAACCCACACGGATTTCGCTTCTCTGGGAGACTTTCTATCGCCGGGTGATCTTCTGGTGCTGAATGACTCGGAAGTTCTGCCTGTTAGCCTTGTTGGACGGAAGGAAACGGGTGGAAAGGTAGAAGTTCTGCTTCTGGAGCCATTCCCGTGCCAGAGCAGTCTTTGGATTGCAATGGTTGATTCTGCAAAAAAACCGCAGTTGGGAAGCCATTTGCTGTTCTCCAGTGATATCACCGCTACCGTAGTGGGAGTCATGGGGCAAGGTCGATTTGGCCTGCAATTCCATCACCACGGAGAGTTCATGGACGTCCTTTCCGAGGTGGGAGAGCCACCCCTTCCCCCTTACATTCATCGTACTCGGAAGCTGGAGCAAACGGATTGGGAGCGGTACCAGACTGTGTATGCGTCGAGCCCAGGTTCTGTGGCTGCGCCCACAGCGGGCCTTCATTTCACTCCGAAGCTCTTTGCGGAGTTGGAGTCCATGAGAGTCGAGCGGGTATTTCTGACCTTGCATGTGGGTCCGGGGACTTTCCAGCCAATCCGGTCGGAGGAGGTGGAGTCCCATCGAATGGAGGGAGAGCGTTATACTCTTAGGAAAATAGCCGCCCACAAAATTGCCAAGGTAAAAAAAAGCGGCAGGCGAGTTGTTGCCGTGGGATCAACTTCCACTCGTACCCTGGAGGGAATCGTACAAAAAAGGGGACGATTGGAAGAGGATCACGGCCTCACCCGTATTTTCATTCGCCCTGGTTTTTCTTTTCGCGTGGTCAGTGGATTGATCACCAATTTTCATTTGCCAGGGTCCACCCCGCTTTTATTGGTAGCCGCATTTGCGGGCCTGGATTTGGTTCGCCAGGCCTATGATGAGGCGATTCGATTGAAGTACCGGTTTTATAGCTATGGGGATGCGATGTTAATCCTGTGAGATTTTGGATTGCGGATTTTGGATTGAGATTTTTGATCGAGGAATGGATTTTAGAATTTAGATTGATGATTTTAGATTACAGAATTGGGAAAAAGATGCCTCGCGCAAAGGCGCAAAGGACGCCAAGTTGGTAGATAGTAGATAAAAATTCTTTGCGATCTTAGCGTCTTGGCGTGAAAATCCTTTTGAGGTTGGTCTGTTGAATATTGTTATCGGTAAGAATCTAAAATCCAATATCTAAAATCCCAAATCAAAAGAGATGTCTTTGAAGTTTACTGTCTGCAAAAAGGACCCGGCGAGTGCTGCCAGGTTGGGCCGTCTCGAAACCGCCCATGGAGTCATCGAAACCCCCGCTTTCATGCCCGTTGGGACCCAGGGGAGCGTGAAAGCTATTTCACCCAGGGATCTGATGGAAATAGGCTACCGAATGATCCTGTCGAATACCTACCATTTATATCTTCGCCCGGGGGTGGATGTGATTCGGGATTTAGGAGGGCTCCATACATTTATGGGGTGGGAAGGCTCCATTCTTACGGATAGCGGTGGTTTTCAGGTGTTGAGCTTGGGGGCTTTGAGGGAGATCAATGAAGAGGGAGTGCGGTTCCAGTCTCATCTGGATGGCTCCACACATGTCCTTACCCCTGAGAAGGTCATAGAATTCCAGGAGGCATTGGGCAGTGATCTCTCAATGGTTCTGGATGAATGTATTCCTTACCCAGCGACCAGGGACTATGCTCGAACCTCAACCCATCGAACCGTGAGGTGGGCCCGTCGTTCCCTCGAATCCCGCGGCTCAAGGAAGCAGGCAGTCCTAGCCATCGTTCAAGGGGGAGTGTACAAGGATCTCCGGGAGCAATGCGTGAATGATCTGGTCGGGTTTCCCTTTGACGGATTCGCCGTAGGTGGATTAGGTGTGGGTGAGGAGGAGAGTCAATTTTGCGAAATGACCGATTTTGTGGCAAACCTTTTACCAGAGGATCGGCCTCGCTATCTCATGGGAGTCGGAAGACCCCAGGATCTGATCTTCGCCGCCCGTTGCGGTTACGACTTATTTGACTGTGTGATTCCAACGAGAAATGCGAGGAACGGGACCCTGTTCACATCCAAGGGGAAGATCAATATTAAACGCACGGAGTTTTCTCGCGATCATCGTCCGGTGGATGAGTCCTGTGGCTGCTATTGTTGTGGGCATTTTTCTCGCGCTTACCTTCGGCACCTCTATATGGCGGGAGAAATCCTTGCGGCCCACCTCCATTCTCTGCATAATCTGACTTTTTACTATGGTCTTATGGAGAAGATACGTGCGGGCATTCGAGAGGGCAAGAATGAATTTTGGCCCTCGGAATCAGAAATTGTAATGCAGGACTCAGAGTCGGAATAGGAGCGATTATGTGGGACATAGCCTTTGCCCAAGCCACGCCAGCAACTTCGGGACCCAGCACCCTGATAAGTCTTTTTCCGTTGGTTCTAATTTTTGTCATTTTTTATTTCCTTCTGGTGCGCCCCCAACAGAAAAAGGGGAAGGAACATCGAAATATGCTGGCTCAACTTAAAAAGAACGATGAAGTTCTTACCGCCGGAGGTATCTTTGGTAAAGTAGTTGCCTTGAAGGATAACGAGGTGACTCTGGAAATTGCACCGAACATGAAGATCAGGGTCAATCGACCGCAAATCACACAGCTAATCAAAGTGGAAAAAGCTGTGGGTAAGGAGGTCAAGGCACAATAACATGTCACAGGGTTTGATCATTCGAGTAGCCATCCTTTTGATTTCCATCTGCACCTCGCTGGTTTACCTGATGCCGTCATTCGTGGAGAAGTTGCCGGCGTGGTGGACTGGAATCTTTCCAGCCGAAGGGCTCCATTTGGGTTTGGATCTCCAGGGGGGGACCCACCTTGTTTTGGAAGTCAAGGTGGAGAAGGCGGTGCAAAACAACCTGGAACGATTGCGGGACGATCTCACCAATCTTCTCAAGGAACGAGGGATCCCCCTAACGAATATAACTCTAGTTTCCGAAAACAGAGTGCTCGTTCGAGTCCCATCACAAAGCTCCCAACGGGTGCGGGATCTTATTCGGAGCGAGGCCCCCAATCTTGTTCTGGTGAGTGCCCAGTCAGGTGCTGAAGGAGCGGAAATCCTGCTGGGCTTGCAGGAGAGGGAGCTTCGCACCATCAGGGACAATGCCGTGGAGCAGTCATTGGAGACCATCCGAAATCGAATCGACCAGTTTGGCGTTAGCGAACCCACCATCCAACGCCAGGGTCAACGTGACATACTCATTCAGCTGCCGGGTATTCAGGATCCGGAGAGGGCCAAGGAGTTAATTGGAAGGACTGCCTTGCTCGAATTCAAGTTAGTGGACGAGGTCAACGACCCGCAGGAAGCCGTAACCAAAGGTCCTCCCCCTGGAAGAGAGATCCTTTATTCCACTGCGTCGCGAGTTGTAGGGGGCCTCGGAGTGGAGAAGGTGCCCTACCTTCTGGAGGCGAAAACCTTGATGACGGGAGAGTTTATCGCGGACGCCAGGGTTCGACCGGGGGGGCAGTTGGAAGGTCCATATGTGGAGCTCACTTTAAACTCCGCAGGGGCAAAGATCTTTGAAAGGATTACCGGTGATAACGTCAGACGGCAGTTGGCCATTATCCTCGATAATCGGGTCTATTCGGCGCCGGTCATTCAAGAAAGAATCGCCGGAGGGGTTGCCTCCATTACGGGAAGTTTTGACTTCAAGGAAGCTCACGATCTCGCCATTGTGCTGAGAGCTGGGGCCTTGCCGGCTCCGGTTGAAATCGTGGAAGAACGTACGGTGGGTCCTTCCTTAGGCCGCGACTCCATACGCCAGGGCGTTACCTCCTTTATTGTTGGCGGGTCCCTGCTGATTCTTTTTATGATTGCTTATTATAAGGGCGCCGGACTACTTGCCAATGTAGCCCTGGTGGCAAACGTTTTTTTCATGATGGCGGTATTGGCGGGGTTTGGGGCCGTCTTAACTTTGCCCGGGATAGGCGGGATTATTCTCACCATGGGCATGGCGGTGGATGCCAACGTGCTCATCAATGAGCGCATCCGTGAAGAGGTGAGGACCGGAAAATCACCCAGGGCGGCAGTGGAATCCGGTTATGAGCGAGCCCTACCGGCCATCTTTGATTCGAACATTACGACCTTTCTGGCAGGCGTTATTCTGTTCCAATTTGGCACCGGTCCGGTGCAGGGTTTCGCTGTAACCCTCTGCATTGGAATTTTTACCACCGTGATGACGGCCGTTTTCTGCACGAGGATCTATTACGACTATCGATTTTCAGGGAGGAGGCTCACCCGCCTAAGTATTTGAACAAAATCATGGAACTGATCAAGCCAGGAACCCAAATCCCGTTTCTTAAATATCGCTATGTAGCCTTTGTGGTATCAGGAGTTCTGTTTCTGAGCGTCTTACTTCTCCTGCTAGTGAAGGGCCCAAGCCTTGGGGTGGACTTTGCGGGTGGGACCATGGTCCACGTCAAATTTAACCAGAACCTGGCCATTAGTGAGCTCCGCCGGGGCCTCGAGACTATGGGCTTCGGCGATAGCGTGGTTCAGGACTTTGGCGGTGGTGGGGCGGGCGAGTTTCTTATCCGTTTGGAGAAGACAGGAGACCAGTTGGCAACCGTCGGAGGAGAGATTCGTCGAGGCCTCGCCAAGCAGTTTGGCCCCGAGCAGTTCGAGATCCGTAGGGTAGAATTTGTCGGGCCCAAGGTGGGCAAGGACCTCCGTCGGAGGGGAACATGGTCCGTCATTGCCGCCACCATCATGATGGGCCTATATGTCTGGATCCGATTTGGCGCTAGTTTTGGAACCCGCTTTGGACTGGGCTTCGGTTTAGGGGCCGTTGTGGCCCTGATTCATGATGTCGCCATTACCATTGGAGCCCTTGTGGTAGCCAACTTCGAGTTCGATCTGCCTATCGTGGCTGCCCTGCTCACCATCGCCGGATATTCCGTTAATGATACCGTGGTGATCTCCGACCGCATCCGGGAAAATATGCGTAAGGTCCGGCGCGAGGGTATGGAGAGTATTATCAACAAAAGCATTAATGAGACCCTGAGTCGCACGGTTATCACCACCGGCACTTCACTGTTGGTTCTTTCGGCCTTGCTGATATTGGGCGGAGGTGTCATTCGACCCTTTGCATTTGCCCTTTTAGTGGGATTCATTTCCGGTGTATATTCCACAATATTCATTGCAACGCCGGTGATCCTTCTCAGTGAGAAGGGCAAGAGAAGGTGAACCAATGGAAAAGCGCTGGATCTTACTGGATACCGATGAAAAGGTCGTCTCCAGTTTATCTCAGGCGTTAAAAGTCCCGCCACTGCTGGCTCGCATTTTGGCCCATCGCGGCTTCCGTGAAGCCCGCGAGGCCCAACCATTTTTAACTTCTAGTCTAAGCACAGATCTCCCGTCTCCTTTTTTAATGGCCGATATGGATCGGGCCGTTACACGCTTGGTTGGTGCTCTTGAGAGCAAAGAACTCATTTGTATCTGGGGTGACTACGATGTGGATGGTACCACGGGGACTTCAGCATTGGTTTCCTTCTTAAGGGAAATCGGTGGCAGCCCCATGTACTATGTCCCTCATCGAATCGATGAGGGCTACGGGATGAATGCCCAAGGGTTGGAGCGGTTACAGGACAAGGGGGTAAAATTAGTTGTTTCCGTGGATTGTGGAATATCCAACTACAAGGAGGTGGAATACGCCCGAGGACTGGGAATGGACGTGGTGATCGTTGATCACCATGAACCTCCGCCCGCCCTCCCTCCAGCGGTGGCGGTTTTAAATCCCCACCGGGTTGACTGTCCTTTTCCCGATAAGGGCCTCTCAGGTGCTGGGCTGGCATTCTATTTGATCATAGGACTCAGGGCGAAGCTACGTGATATCCATTGGTTTGGCGATGCAGGCGCGCCTGATATTCGCCGCTATCTGGACGTGATTACCCTGGGGACCATTGCGGACATGGTTCCTTTAACGGGGGTCAACCGTGTGCTGGTGCGTCGAGGACTGCAGGAGCTCGGCACCTCTACTCGTCCGGGCATCCTCGCGCTGAGGCAGGTGGCGGGTTTGCCAGCCGGCGCTGTGAGTGCGGGGCAGGTGGGTTTCCGGCTTGGTCCCAGGATCAATGCGGCGGGTCGAATGGACGCCGGTCTTAAGGTGGTTGAGATGCTAACTACCGAATCGGAGGAGGAAGCAAATCGAATTGCACAAGAACTGGATGGAAACAATCGAGAAAGGCAGGAAACGGAAGCCCGAGTGCTAGCCGAAGCCTTGGAGAAAATTGAGAAGGATCCAAAACATGGGGATCGCTGTTCCATCGTCTTGGGGTCCGAGGGTTGGCATCCCGGAGTGCTGGGGATTGTGGCCTCTCGTATTGTCGAACGGTATCATCGACCCACCGTGGTAATCGGCTTAAGCCATGGAGAGGGAAAGGCGTCGGCCCGTAGCATTCGTGGCTTTCACATGGTAGAGGGCCTCCGCCGCTGCGCCGATCTCTTGGAGAAATTTGGTGGTCACGAATTCGCCGGGGGCCTCAGCATCAAACAAGAAAAGTTGTCGCTATTTTCCCAGCGGTTCGAGGAAGTTGCCCGCGCCTGCCTCACCTCAGAAAATCTTATCCCCTATCTTGAGGTGGATGCCAAGGTGGAGCTCCATGAGGTTGGTCTTCCGGTCGCGCAACAACTCGAGCTCCTTCAGCCTTTTGGCATTGGTAATCCCGAGCCTGTTTTTTTGACTCGTGGCGTGGAAGTCTCTGAGCGGAGAGATTTTAACGGCGGGGCACGTTTCCGACTACGCCAGGGAAGCCAGTGGATCAATGCCGTGGTTTTTGGTCAGGGGGATGACTTTCCGGCTCGACAGGGCGCCTTAATCGATGTGGTTTATCGCCTGGGGATAAACGAGTGGAACGGAACCACAACAGCTCAACTAAGAATCGTTGACGCCCGTCTATCGGAAACAGTCCAGTCATAGTCATCCCTTACATGAGCTGACATCCCTTCGTTTCAGTGGTCCTTCGGCGAGAACGCTCATTTACGCATGCGAGGTGGGGCTCGGGGGCCTGCCCTCAGCGGGAGCCGATGCGCCAGTGCCACGAGGCTCCGTTATTTGATCCGACATGCCAATATGGTTTGAACCTCCAGCATCGGACGTCTCCCTTTCTTCGGTGCAAGCCTCCTGCGCCCCAAAACCGGAATGCGACGCTGGGGAGCGAGACGTAAGGCCGTGGGCATTGAACGTACAGCTTCAGATATCCACTTGGTCTTTTGCCCGCGACCGGGCTTCGACGGTGAGCTCAGCCGAACCATGGCTCGCTCCCCGAGGAAAGCCAAGGAAGTCGCCAAAGCCCAAAGTAACAGGAATGGAGGATGTGCATACTACGTGTGTCCCAATCGACACGGTCAAGGAGACATCTCGCACCACACTTTACGGCGAACAGTACAATTCAGATTGACTTAAGGTTGCCTATCGGTTAGAAGTCTTTGTTCTCTCAGGGAATTTTAAATGATAGAGTATCACGATCATTAGGAGGTACGTATGATTTTTATGCGAATGATGCTCAGACCTGGGTCCTGGGTCGTTGCATTTATCTTGTTGACAACAATCTTTTGGGCGATTGATTCCGCGTTTTCTCAAAGTTCCTTTTATAAAGGCAAAACCCTTTTGATCATTCAAGGGCGTCGTCCCGGTGGGTTGGGCGACATACGGACTAGAGCTGCCATGACGAGGCTCTCGCAATTCATACCGGGCAACCCCACCATAGTCACGCAATACATGCCGGGTGCTGGCGGTAGAAAAGCCGCCAATCACCTTTTTCGAAAGGCGAGGCGGGACGGTTTGACCCTCGCTAATATCGGCTCGGGCTTTGTCTCAAACGGGATCACCGGGGCAGCCGGGGTGAGATATGATGTCGATAAGTTTAACTTTCTCGGATCGGGCAATAGCAACACGACCTATGTCTTTGCCACCCGGAGCGCTGCGGGCTTTGATTCGATAGAGAAGCTCCGGTCAGGTTACGTAAGGATCGGGACCTTGTCTGTGGGCCATGAGATCTATACTTTAGCGCGGCTTTTCTCATGGATCATTGGTTTGAAGAACGTTACATTCGTTTCCGGGTACTCCGGGCCGGAGCTGGACCTTGCTGTAACCCGGGGTGAGGTAGATGGCAGGGTGAACAACCCCGCTACGATGATGCGCCGGAGCCCAGAGTGGGTGCTGAAAAAGAAAGCGATCCTTCATGCGATAATGGAGATCCCGAGTGGATTTCGTTTGAGTCCTCACCCGGCCTTTAAGACGCCCCCTACGCTGAGGAGCTTTACCAAGACGAAACAGGAGAGGAATATACTGAAGATGCAGACCAACTTCAGACTGGTGGGGTCTCCTTACATTGCTCCACCAGGAGTACCGAAGGAACGCATAGAGATTCTAAAACAAGCCTTTCGCGAGGTGTTCAAGGACCCCGAAACGAAAAAGACATGGATCAAATTGACCGGGGAAGAGTACCATCCCTTAATGCCGGAAGAGCAAGCAGAGGCAGTCAGGAGTATTCCCAGAAGTGCGGAGATGCTGGGGTTGTATAAACAAATAGCAGGAGCGGGGCCCCTACCACCACGATAAACAGACTGCCCCTGGGGCAGTCGTAAAAAGGAGTCTACGTGGGTATGTTGGAGGCATTCCTTCAGGGACCAGTGACGGTCCTGCAGCCGGCGTTGTTTGGCGCCATGCTCGTTGGGATCGGTTTGGGTACCTTTATCGCCGTGACCCCTCAAGGTCTGGGGCTGCCCCTGGCCTATTCGCTGCTAATTCCGATCGTAGTCCAGTTCGATCCCTACGTTGCCATAGCCCTGTTGCTGGGTATGGATACGGTAACCAACACTGGAAATACTTTCCTCCCCGTTCTCTTCTCCATACCTGGTGGGGCAGGGGCACAGGCCATTATCCTGGACGGATATCCCATGGGGCAGAGGGGGGAGGCCAAGCGCGCCCTGGCTGCGGGTTTCAGTGCGAGTATTCTCGGTGGTCTCTTTGGCATCGTGGTGATGGGCATTACCATCCCAGTGTTGAGACCTCTGATCCTATTGATCGGTGCTCCGGAACTTCTGGTGCTCGTTATCTGGGGGATCAGTACGGTTTCGCTATTGGCTGGACCACAACCCATCAAGGGATTGATCTCGGCCGCCTTTGGTCTAAGCGTTACCATGGTGGGGATGGATTTAAACGTTGGAGTCCCCAGATTCATGCTGGGTTTGCCCTATCTCATTGATGGAATCCCTCTGACCATAATTGCATTGGGTGTTTTCGCGGTGCCCGCCTGCCTGGACCTTGCGGTTCGCAGGATGGGCGTGGAGCAACACAGCGCTCCCTTGGGAACTGGTATGCTTCAGGGAATCAAAGACACCTTTCAAAACTGGTGGCTGGTCCTGCGTTGCAGTGTCCTAGGGGTCATTATCGGTGCGACCCCTGGGTTGGGTTCTCAGGTGGCCGACTGGCTCGCCTATGCCCATGCGGTCCAGACCTGTAAAGGGAAAACGAACTTTGGCAAAGGAGATGTGCGCGGGGTCATTGCCCCAGATACGACTAACAGCTCTAAGGATGGTGGAGAGTTGATTCCCACGCTTGCTTTTGGCGTGCCAGGGAGCACCACCAATGCCCTTTTTATGCTCGCCCTTATTATCATGGGGATCACTCCGGGTCCCAGCCTGTTGGAGAACAGGATGGACCTCGTCTTCTATATGCTGTGGGTGATGACCTTTTCTTCCGTGATAGGCGGTTTAATCTGTCTTGCCTTTATCCCCCAGCTGTCAAAGATAGCCTCGTTGCGATATTCGGTCCTGGTACCCATCATCCTGGGCGCTAGTTTCCTTGGCGCCTATATGGCTACTCGGGACATGATGGATGTGATCCTCCTCTGCGTATTTGGCGTGATCGGTGTCATCATGAAGCGTTATGGCTATCCGAGGCCGCCGTTGGTCCTGGGAGCAGTGCTTGGGAGGCTCATGGAGAAATACCTGTTCATATCAGTAGCAGCCTATGGAGTGGGCTTCTTAACGCGACCTGGGGTTATGATCTTGTTACCTCTAGTAGTCTTGGGACTGATATTTTCTCTTCGAGCTCGCCGCTCCGGTGGAGAGTCGGAGGACTAATGAACTTCAAGCCGGAAAATCTCGTGAGCTTGGTCTTTGTGATCTTTTTTGCTGGATCAATTTACCTGTCACGAAATTGGCTAATCCAAGCGAGTCTGTTCCCGTGGTCCATCGGAATCCCGGGACTGGCCCTGGCGTTGGTCCAATTTTGGCGCGACTCTACCGGATGGTTGGAAAAGGATTCCAGGCGGGGAAAGGGAACTCAAGTGGATGAGGCCTACGAACGTACAGTTCCTGCGAGGGTGGAGATGGTTCGCACTCTGGGATTCTTCGGTTGGATGGCCGGTATCGCCATCGGTGTTTGGTTGCTCGGTTTTGATTATGCCGTGTCTCTCTTTGTTTTTTTATACACCAAGGTCGAAGCGCGGGAGAGTTGGGTCTTCTCGCTGGCTATGACTGCGGGCACAGTGGGATTGCTCTGGGTTCTTTTCGAGTATTATCTGGGGATGATGTGGGCCCCTGGAGCGTTGGTGGATTGGTTTACATCGCTATAGGCGAAAACCAATGGGTGGTTATATGGAGATGACCATTCCTCCCATTTGAATTGTTTATCTCTTTCCGAATCTAGTATTGATAAAGGTATCTAAGCCAAAGTAGGTTTCGGCGGTATTAAAGCACTCCATGCCTCAAAACGAAGTAACGGCTGAAGCCTCGGATGTGGCGGTTTCATCCACCGTTACTGGAGTCCAGGCTGAAGAGGCGAGCCAGACGCAGAAATCCTTTGTTCTGGGGCTTGTCTGTTCCTCTCATACACTGAATCACATTCAGTCAGGCGTAACATCGGTGCTTTTTCCGGCCATGATGAAGGAGCTTGGTTTTGGCTATCTTCAGCTGGGAATCCTTTCCGCCGCGCACCACTTCGCTGCTCAAGGGCTTCAGGTGATATACGGATTTCTGGCGGCCTTCATGAAGCGAGCGGTGATTCTCGGGGTCGGAAACACGATCCTGGGTGTGTCGGTCATTATTCATGCCTTTCTTGGTAACTACGGCCAGCTATTGGGGGCCCGTGTGTTTTCCAGTCTTGGTGCAAGCGCGCAAAATCCCATGGGCTCCGCCATTTTGTCCGGTTATTTTCCCAAAGCGCGCGGCCGGGCTTTGATGCTTCATCACACTGCGGGTAACGTAGGTTCATTCCTTGCGCCCGCCATCGCCGCCTCGCTACTTCTCATTATGGGATGGAGGCAGGTCTTTCTCATCCTTGGAGTTCCGAGCATCCTGATGGGCGCGTGTTATTTTCTGCTACGCGATCGGGTGCCGAGTAGCGCGAGAATGGGTAAGAAAAAGGCCGTGCGAGCTGGTTTAGATGCCTATTGGCAGTGCCTCAAAAATCGCAATATCGTTTTTACTTCTTTGATCTTGATGGTTGGAGCGGCTGGTCGGGGCACGGGATTTAACACGGCCTATCTCGTCCCGTACTTTATGGCGAGATACGATCTCACCGCTTCGGAGGCGGGTTTTTTGCTCATGGTTCTTGAAGCGGCTGGAGTAGCAGGACCATTGGCCGTGGCCTGGATTTCCGATCGTGTGGGTCGAAGGGCACTGGTGGTTCAGAGCACGCTGGTGCTGTCGGCAGTCTGTACTTTTTGGTTGGCCCATAAATCCTCAATTAGCATCTTGCTTTTCATAAATCTTATACTTTACGGGACCTTTGTCCAGGCACGGGGCACTTTGACCCAGGCCATGATTGGTGATTTCGCTACCGACGACATCGCCGATGCGGCATTTTTTCTCTACTACTTTATCGGTTTCATGTCTGGTCCTTTCTGGACTCTCTTGTCTGGGTTTGTCTTGGATCGGTATGGTTTCACTCCTGCGTTTTACCTGGCCGGTGCCTCATATCTTATGGGGATGGTGCTATTGGCTCTGGTGGGTGCTCGGAAAAAAAGCCCCTTGTCAAAAAATTCCTAATTTTCTCCTGGATGTCCCTGGACAATTATGTGGCCTAAAGCAGGCCCACTTTGGACTATTTGTTCTTGACCGTCCCTAGCAGCTCATTTCTATGGATAAATTCCATATAAGGGCCTTGTCTTTCAGTTAGTTACAGTTCCCCTTCCGCGAATAATCAGTGGCATAGGGTTTGCACTATTACCCGTATAATCACGGTGTTGGACCTTAATCCTGTCCGGTGAATCTCTGCGAATGCCGAGGATCTTAGGAGGTGTCACTATGGGTTTGGTGGGTGTTAAATGTGGAAAGTGCGGGTTGATCCAGATGGCGAAGGAAAGCTGCAAGTCCTGCGGCAGCCCACTGATGGACCCGCTAAATCCGGGTGCAACCCGGTCTCAGCCCTCAGTCCAGCGTGAAACATTGCCAACAAACGGGGAAGTAACACAACGTGAGACATTGCCAGCCGGCGGGGAAGAATCCCAGTACGAAGCATTGTCGGCAAGTACGGAAGAAATCCACAAGTTAACTTACTTCGGCAGCGGGGGCTCACTTTTCGGCATTTATATAATCAATGTGTTCTTGACCCTGGTTACCTTTGGAATCTATTCCTTTTGGGGACGGGTCAAGGTCCATCGTTATCTGATGAGCCAGACCGAATTTGAGGGGGATCGTTTAGCCTATCACGGTTCTGGCAAAGAGTTGCTGCTTGGATTCCTTAAGGCCATGGTTGTGTTTGGGATCCCCATGGCCGTGTTAGTCACGGTTCCCGATTTTCTGGACCTAGGGGAGCTGATTAAGATCTCCGTAGGGTTGGTGGTATACCTCCTCATCATATTTATTATTCCTTTCGCGACCGTGGCCGCGCGTCGCTACCGCATGAGTCGAACCTCCTGGCGGGGAATCCGCTTCTCGTTCCGCGGTCGGGTATGGGATTTCTTCAAGATCTTTGTGGGCGGATCGATGCTTTCCACAGTCACGCTAGGCCTATACTATCCTTTTTTTGCAACGAAGAAGTACCTGTTCATGACGAATCACTCGTATTTCGGCAACGAAAAATTCCAATTCAACGGCAACGGAAAGGACTTATTCGGCAGCTTTCTCCTGGCTCTTGTGCTGACTATTCCGACCCTTGGTCTTTACTGGTTTTGGTTCTTGGCAAAGAAACAGCGCTATTTTTTCAATCATACGTCTTTTGGCAACTCCCGCCTCGAATCATCGGTTACGGGGGGCGCACTCCTTCGCCTGCGTATAGGAAACCTGCTCCTGCTGATGGTAACCTTTGGTCTAGGGTGGTCCTGGGTTGTTGCCAGGAACATCAACTTTGCCTTCAGATACCTTAACTTCAAAGGCGCACTTGATTTGGATGGCATCGTGCAACAGGCGGAGTTGGCGCCGGCCACCGGAGCAGAACTGGCCGGTTTTTTCGACCTGGATGCGGGCTTTGACCTCGGCTGAGTTTGCTTTCCTATACTTCCCTTGCGCCAATACAATATGACCTCCCTGGAAACCGACTGGGACGGCACCTACCTGGACGGGCAGACCGCGATTCGCCGGCGGGTGCGGATCCGCATCATGCGCCTCGGCTTGCAGATCGATGGTGAGTCGGGCGAATCCCTCTGGTGGCCCTATGAAGAGATACGTCAGACTCAAGGATTTTACGCCGGCGAACAGGTTCGTTTGGAGCGAGGAGGCGATTTTTCGGAAGTGCTCCTGATCGCCAACACCTCCTTTCTCACCCACCTTCATCGTATGATTCCGGAGTCAGCCGGCAGATTTCATAACCCCGCATCTCGAATGACTAGGAAGAAAATTATTGCGCTAGCAGCAGCGGGCAGCCTGACCGTCGTGGCGCTGCTCTATCTATGGGGGATACCATTGCTGGCAGCCATGGTGGCTCCCCTGGTTCCTGTGACCTGGGAAGCGCATCTGGGAAACTCGGTGGTCCAAAGCCTGGCCCCCGAAGAACTCCTATGTAAGGCCCCCCGCCATACTCACGTTATTAATGACCTCGTCAGGGTGCTTTCGACCTCTCAAAAGGACTCTCCCTATGAATTTCGTGTCTTCGTTGTAAACAGTCCCGTGATCAACGCTTTCGCGGCCCCAGGGGGGAGCATCATTGTGATGCGCGGACTTCTAGAGCAGACCAAGAACCCAGAGGAGTTGGCCGGCCTGCTGGCGCACGAAATGCAACATATCATTCAGCGACACACCACCCGGTTGTTCATCCAGCAGGCATCCATCGGCCTACTGCTGGCCGCAATGACGGGGAACACGAACAAAGTTGGCTCACCCGGGTTGGACACCGCCCGTGCTGTTGGTCTCATGCGCTATAGTCGCGGCATCGAGGAGGAGGCGGATATCGAGGGGATGAAAATGCTCGTCAATGCCGGAATCAATCCCGAGGGTATGGTTACATTTTTTCGGACCCTGAAGGAAAAGGGGGCAAAGATCCCATCCTTGCTAAAATACCTGTCGACTCATCCCAGCGCCGATGACAGAATCGAAAAACTAAATTTGTTGGCCGCAAGGAGCCGGCGAAAGTGGGTCCCGCTCCTAACTGACTACGATTGGAGCGACATCAATAAATTATGTCCCAAGGCGGTTCCCCAGTGACCAGCGATGGTGGGGCTCACACAACGCTGACGGACCTTCAAGTTTACACCCTGTCAAAATACTGCCAGCTACCGGGATCGTTTCAGATTGATAGAATTCCAAGGGTTTAAGGTTTTTAGGCTTTCTTTTGGCAAGGACAAGGAAATGGTGATCATCTTGGTTTTGAGATGGCTCGCTTTCATCGCGTTAGTTGACATTGAGGGTAATTTCCATTAAAAATCCAGAGTTAAGGGATTGAACCATGTATGCAGTAGTAAAGACAGGTGGAAAGCAGTATCGGGTGGCCCAGGGGGACACCGTTGATGTGGAGTTGCTGACCGGTGAGGTGGGGGAACAGGTAACTCTGGAACCCGTTCTTTTCATTGGAGGAAGCGAAGAGGTCAAGATTGGAACTCCCGTTTTGGCGGAGGCAAAAGTTACCGCCGAAATTGTTGAAATTACACAGGCTAAAAAGATAATCGTTTTCAAAAAGAAGAGACGTAAGGGATATAGCCGCAAACAAGGACACAGGCAAAAGTTAACAAGGTTAATGATTCTAGATATTCAGGCATAAAGGCGAAAATCATGGCTCATAAAAAGGCAGGTGGAAGTTCACGAAACGGTAGGGACAGTAAGGGGCAGAGACGAGGCGTGAAAATTTATGGCGGCCAACAGGTTCGTGCCGGCAACATCATCGTGCGTCAATGTGGTACGCGCATTCACCCGGGAAAAAATGTCGGCATGGGTCGGGATTATACCCTTTTTGCTAAAATCGACGGATCGGTGCTTTACGGAAGGCTGGATAGGAAGAGAAAAAAGGTGAGCATCGTGCCGGCTTAGTTTTACGCCACCTGGCCAGAAAGCCCCCTTTGGGGCTTTTTTTTTACCCATTGGGGATAGTCGTTATCCGTGTATTTGTTAATCGTCAACCGGCAGGCTCAAATAAACGAATCTACTTGTAACGAATAACCGTACTTATGAAGTTCGTAGATGAAGTAAAAATCAAGGTGATGGCTGGTGATGGAGGGCGGGGGTGTGTGAGTTTTCGAAGGGAAAAGAATGAAGCCTGGGGAGGACCCAACGGCGGTAACGGTGGCAAGGGAGGAGACGTTTGTGTTGTGGCGAACCCGCAGCTCTCTACCCTGTTGGATTTACGCTATCAGAAGCTGTATCGGGCCGATAGGGGAGAGCACGGGAGGGGAAAAGACCAACATGGAAGGAACGGAGAGGACAGGACGGTCACCGTTCCGGTTGGCACGATCATTCGAAACGTTCAAACGGAAGAGCTCATAGCTGACCTCGAGACACCAATGGATCGGGTGGTGGTGGCGGCAGGAGGATTGGGCGGTAGAGGGAACGCGCACTTTGTTTCTTCTACTAACCGGAGTCCACGTCGCGCTCAACCGGGACTTCCGGGTGAGGAGAAGGAACTCCATCTGGAGCTTAGGCTTCTGGCTGACGTGGGAATTATTGGGCTTCCCAATGTGGGGAAATCGACCTTGATTGCCGCTATGTCAGCCGCGCGACCGAAAATTGCGGATTATCCTTTTACGACCCTTGTGCCCAACCTTGGAGTGGTTTCCTATGGCGACTATAGCAGTTTTGTCCTTGCAGATATTCCCGGACTCATCGAGGGTGCCCATCGAGGAGAGGGACTTGGAGATAGGTTCTTGCGTCATGTTAGCCGTACCAGCCTGCTAATTCATTTGTTGGATGGGTCGAACATTATGGAAGGAGATCCCCTGGCTGACTATGTTGCCATCAATCGCGAGCTGGAACTGGCGGGTCTGAACCTGGCCCAAAAGCCACAGCTCGTGGTGGTCAACAAGATTGATCTGCCTGATGCCAGGGAAAATCTCAAACTCCTGGAAGGGAAACTTCCATTTTGTGCCATATCCGCAGCCACCCACGAGGGATTGGACAAACTCAAAGGGTTGATAGGGGCCAAACTGCAACAAACCAAATCGGATGAGGGTACCACCGGTGTCTCAAGAGGATTTTAAGAAACGCTTTTTGCCAAAGGCTCGTCGTGTGGTTATCAAGATCGGGAGTCAGATACTCTCTTCGGTTAATGGAGTGGAGGAGGAAAGAATTCGAGTCCTCGTGTCGGATCTCGCGGTTCTCCACGATCAAAAAAAAGAGGTGGTGGTAGTCTCATCGGGAGCCGTTGCGGCGGGGATGGCACGCCTTGGTTTGAGAGAGAGACCTAAAACGATTCCACAGATGCAGGCCCTGGCGGCGGTGGGGCAGATCAAACTCATGGCCCTCTACGAGAGGCTTTTCGCTGAATTTAACAAGAGCGTCGCACAGGTTTTGCTAACGCACGAAGATTTGTCCGATCGTCGCCGCTATTTGAATGCAAAACATACTCTGTTCACTCTCTTGGAGTCAGTTATCATACCAATTGTGAATGAAAACGATACCGTTGCCGTTGAAGAGATGAAGTTCGGCGACAATGATCATCTGTCTTCATTAGTGGCGACCTTGCTGGAAGCCGACTTGTTGGTGATGTTGAGCGATGTCAATGGCGTTTATGATCAGGACCCTCGCCTTAATCCGAAGGCGCAGTTGATCCCTTTAATCTCCAATCTCAAGGAATTTAAAGAAAGACACTCTGGCGGCGACCGGGGCCCGTACGGAACGGGAGGCATGTCCTCAAAGATCGAGGCAGGGGAGAAGGCGGCGTCATCTGGTATCCCCACCATCATTGCCAACGGTATGGAAGATGGGATCCTGCATCGAGTCTTCAGTGCCAAGGACGATGTGGGCACTTTGATTCTGCCGGAAGAGAGTAGACTTGCCAATCGCAAGCATTGGATCGCACATAACCTTCGACCGTCAGGGGAAATCGTGGTGGATCATGGAGCCTATGAAGCTCTGGTCAAAAAGGGGAAGAGTCTCCTTCCGTCGGGCTTGAGGGAGGTTCGAGGCTCCTTTGGAGTTGGTGATTGCGTGCGTTGCCTGGATAGTGACGGAAGAGAGTTTGCCCGTGGCCTGGTCAACTACAGTGCCCCGGAGTTGAACCAAATTAAGGGAATGCATACCTCGGGGATCGAAAAGGCGCTGGGCTATAAAGCCTACGACGAAATCATTCATCGTAATGACTTGGTGCTGCTTTGAACCAGAGGTCAGAAGTCGGAAGTCAGAAGTTAGCGATCAGCTTTCAGGCTTGAATCGAGAACTCGATGCTGTTACCTGATGACTAAAGTGGAAGCGCAAAAGATGTCCTTGAGAGATGAAGCCGTCCGCTTGGGACAAAACGCAAAGAAGGCTGCCAGCCGTCTGGTGGAGGTCTCTTCGGGGGTGAGGAATAGGGCTCTTTTTCTTATGGCGGAGGGGCTGGAGAAAAAGAAGGATCTGGTGCTGAAGGAGAACTCGAAGGACCTGAAATCAGGGCGTAATGCGGGAGTTTCAGAAGCCCTGCTAGACCGGCTCGCTCTCAATGCAGGTCGTGTCCAGGCCATGGCCAATGGAATTAGAGAGGTGGCCGCCATGGGTGATCCGGTGGGAGAGGTGGTTAAGATGTGGCGCCGGCCCAACGGTCTCCAGGTGGGGCGGATGCGTATTCCCCTTGGCGTTATTGCCATGATTTACGAAGCTCGGCCCAATGTGACCGCCGATGCCGCGGCCTTATGTCTCAAGTCCGGGAATGCAGTCATTCTACGCGGGGGTAGCGAGGCCTATCAATCAAACCAGGCCATCGGGGCGGTGCTCGAGGAGGCTTGCGTAGAAGCCCATATGGCAAGGGAGACAGTTCAAGTGGTGAAGTCGAAGGACCGGAAAATTGTTGATGAACTGCTTCAGTTAGAGGAATACATCGATCTGATTATTCCCCGCGGCGGTGAAGAACTGATTCGTCGGGTGGCGGGAAACTCACGCGTTCCCGTCGTCAAACACTACAAGGGAGTTTGCCACGTCTACGTGGAGTCTGATGCCTCCTTGGAGATGGCCGAGCGGGTTTGTCTGAACGCCAAAGTCCAGCGTCCATCGGTCTGCAATGCCATGGAGACTCTTTTGGTTCATAAGTCCATTGCACCAAGGTTTCTACCAAACATGATCGCTACGTTTCAGCAGTCAGGTGTGGAAATTCGCGGTTGTAAAAAGACACAAGCGTTGGTACCGAGTATCAAAGCCGCGAGGGACGAGGACTGGACAACCGAATATCTCGACCTGATTCTGGCGGTTCGGGTGGTGGACGACATGAACGAAGCCATCGAGCATATCGAACGATACGGCTCGCAGCACACGGAAACCATATTGACTTCTGACTATGAAAAATCCAGGCAGTTTGTAAACCGGGTTAATTCCTCGGCGGTGCTTGTCAATGCCTCCACTCGTTTTAATGACGGGGGAGAATTGGGTTTAGGAGCTGAAATCGGTATCAGTACGAGCAAGATCCATGCGTTTGGTCCCATGGGTCTGGAGGAGCTCACCATAACGAAGTTCATAGTCTTTGGCGACGGGCAGATACGAGAATGAGGATTGGCCTCTTTGGTGGTACTTTCGATCCGATTCACTGGGGACACCTCAGAAGCGCTGAGGAGGTTCGAGAGACCTTTTCCTTGGATCGAATAATATTTATTCCCGCCTCCATACCTCCTCATAAGAGAAGAAGGCCAACCACATCGGCTGAGGAGCGTCTACGAATGGTTCGTTTGGCCATTGGTGGCAACCGACACTTTGGCGTTTCAGCCGTAGAGCTTTCGCGTCCAGGCAAATCCTATTCTATCGAAACCATTCGTTATTTTACCAAGAAGCAATTGGCAAAGGATTCCTGCTATTTTATTCTTGGTCTGGACGCCTTTCTGGCCATTAATTTGTGGAAGGATGTGGAGGCGATATTCCCACTGTGCAACCTTATCGTGACTTCCCGGCCCGGGTCCGGCGACACCCTATCGTTGAAGACCATACCCGTTGCGGTGCGGGGGGGATTTTGTTATGATCCAGGCAAGAACAGCATTAACCATAAAAGTGGAAAACGTCTTTATTTTTGTAGGCTTACGGATCTTGGGATCTCTGCTTCTGAGATCCGAAAACGGTTAGCAAAGGGGAAGTCAATTCGGTATTTGTTACCGCAAAAAGTTGAATCCTATATAGATAAAAAGGCGCTATACCATGCACCCCAGGAGGGACGATCAAAAGATTGACATCGATGGAATCCTGGGAGAAGGCCCTTCTCATTAGCCGTTTTGCCCTGGATAAAAAAGCCAACGATCTGGTTTTGTTAGAGGTCAGCAAAGTTACCTCCATTGCCGACTATTTCATTATCTGCTCCGGGCGTTCTGACCGGCAGGTTCAAAGCATTGCGCAGGGGATTGAAGAAGACCTAGGGAACGAGGGTGTTAAGCCGCTTTCCACTGAGGGTCAAACTCGGGGGCATTGGATATTGATGGATTTTGACGATGTCATTGTTCATGTCTTCTATCAACCGGTGCGAGAATTTTATGACCTAGAAGGACTCTGGTCACACGCACCTCGAGTAAGCCTGCCCGAACCCTATTCGACCCTGGTTAACCAGTTCAGCCTTAGGACTGAATCGGCGTAACGGTCACAAAACAAGCCCCTGGCAGGTCCTTTAGTCCCAGCAAATCCTCACCGCAAACAAGGAGAGATCGCCCTTGCAAGATCAACGACCTCTTGTGCTAATTATCCTCGACGGGTGGGGTGTGAACCCCAATCCCGAGGGCAATGCCATTGTGCAGGCCGCTACGCCAAACATGGATGAGTTGGTGGCATCTCGCCCTTCCAGCGTAATTTCAATTTCAGGTCTCCACGTAGGGCTTCCCGAAGGCCAAATGGGAAATTCAGAGGTGGGCCACATGCATTTGGGTTCGGGCCGGGTTGTTTACCAGGACCTTACCCTCATTCACCGTGCCATAGATGACGGCAGTTTTTTTTCCAACCAGGTATTGATTGATGCGGTGACGCACATGAAGCAAGCCAGGGGGAGACTCCATCTCATGGGCCTTTTGGGGGACGGTGGCGTCCACGCCCACCAGCGCCATCTTGAAGCTATCCTTGAGTTAGCAAAGAGAGAGAAGGTGGAGGATATCTATCTCCATCTCTTTCTAGACGGCAGGGATACTTCTCCCACCAGTGGGGAGGGATTCTTACGAGAACTGGACGAAAAACTTCCTTCCTTTCATGGAGCAAAAATTGCATCCCTTTGCGGCCGCTACTATGCTATGGATCGCGACAAGCGTTGGGAACGGATTGAAAAGGCCTTTCTCGCCCTCACAGAAGGTATAGGATCGAAAGCTTCATCAGTTACAGAGGCAATCCGCAAAAGCTACCAACAGGACCTCACCGACGAGTTTGTGCTCCCTACGCTGATGGACGATTGCTACCCCAACGGGACCATTCGGGAAGGGGACACCGTGGTCTTTTTCAATTTCAGGGCCGATCGGGCTCGCCAGTTGACCAGGGCCTTTACCCAGACGGAATTTAAGGAGTTCACCCGCCCGCGCCGAATCCCGCTCTCTTCATTTGTGACCATGACAGAATACGACGGTACCTTTGAACTCCCGGTGGCCTTCCCGCCCCGGAAGCTAGTTAACACTCTGGGCGAGGTTGCCAGCCGCCACGGCATTTCCCAACTCCGCCTGGCGGAGACTGAAAAATACGCACATGTGACCTATTTCTTCAATGGTGGAGAGGAGCGAAACTTTCCGCTGGAAAATCGGACTCTGGTCCCTTCAACGAAAGAAGTCCCTACCTATGATCTAAAACCGGAAATGAGCGCCTACGAAATCACCGATACACTGTTAAAAGAGATATCCGGTGATTCCTACGGGCTTGTGATCCTTAACTTTGCCAACAGCGACATGGTAGGACATTCGGGCGACTTCAAGGCTACCTTGCGTGCATGTGAGGTAGCGGATGAATGTGTCGGTAGAGTGGTAAGAGCTGCGCTGAAGAACAAGGGACGATTGGTTATCACGGCGGATCACGGCAATGCAGAACAAATGATTGATTACCCCACCGGCTCGGTTCACACGGCCCATACCAGTAATCCAGTTCCGTTGATATTGGTGGATGACCAGTTGGAGATCAATCACCTACGCTCGGGAACGGCCATTGATGTTGCCCCGACCATTCTCCAGCTTTTTGGAATTCCCCAACCGTCTGAAATGACGGGACACTGCCTTATCGAAAAAATTCATTGACAGCCTGTGACCCTTTGAGCGAAGAATCTCATTTGCGATGGCGTGGCGTATTTCAGGCCGTAGCATAGCGGTGCGTTCGGCAATCAGCCTTGTGGCGATGGAAACACGACTCAAATGGCAATGGCTCTAGAATCGTTGCTAGATTTATTTTATCCACCTCGCTGTCGATTTTGCAGAGATATAATCTCGGGTCCAGATGAGTTGTGCTTTTGCCTGAAGTGCAGGCAAAGGATTCGGGAGGTTTCCCATCCTCTCTGCATTGCTTGTGGATACCCTTTTCTAAACACTCCTGGAAAGGATCACCTATGCGGGATATGTCTGGCCCAACCGCCTTCGTTTGTCCAGGCCCGTGCCTGGGCGTGCTATCCCCGAGGGGACGAGAACATGGATCCGCTTCGCTCAGTATTGCAGCAGTTCAAGTATGGAAGGAAGGTGTCCTTAGGAAAGCCTTTGGGTAGACTTTTTTCCAAAGGGTGCAGTAGCTATTTCACGGAGTCTCCATTGGATGTGATCGTGCCTGTTCCTCTTCATCCTAAAAGACTCCGCTGGCGGGGGTTTAATCAGGCAGTCATCCTGGGGAAGCAGCTGAGCCGTTTGCGAGGGATTCCCTTGGACCCGTTTATCCTCCTCAGGTCTACGGTAACGGAGCCGCAGACGCAGCTTTCCGAAGCGGCTCGAAGGAAGAACGTACGAGGCGCGTTTACTTTGAATCCAAATAAATCCCTTCAGGGAATGAGAATTCTGCTTGTTGATGATATTTACACTTCCGGTGCAACGGCTAACGAATGCAGCCGTACGTTAATTCGTGGCGGTGCTAAGGAAGTTTCCATTCTTACATTGGCCAGAACCGTTTGGTGACTGTTTCTCTCGTAGTACCAACTCACAAAATATATTTAATTCCTTGAATTATATTTGCTATGTATCTTAAATCAATGGGAATATTGGTAGGATGATGAGCCACCAGCAATACCTTGTAGAATGGGTAAATTGCCTAGAAAAAGCCTGGAAAATTGAACCAATGACTTGGATTGGTTATCTGGTAGGGAAGAGATTCTCTCACTTTTGAAATTCAAATTCTAATTTTCGAAAGAGTTCCCGCTTATTGACTGGTGACTCTTCGAGGTAAACCAGGTTACCAAATTTATCGATTACCCCCACATAGTTAGAGACGGAATGGGGGTTCACACCTAAATGTTCCCAGATCTGTCCGTCCGTATCATTGATAAATATAATCTTTTTTCGGATTTGATCCTGGGTGACGTGGTTACCAAGGGCTTTTTGACGCTTCGTGGCTTCAGCCACGGCCTTCCTTTGGAATGCTGCTACCTTCCTCTTTGCGATGAATTTTGCCCAATAGGGAACGTTTGAAGTATTTGGAATGGCAAGACTCTGGTAGTTAGGCCTGTGGCCGAACTCTTGGCCAATTTCTTGGCCTAAACGCATGGCTATCCCTCGGCTCTCCTTTGTTGAGAAGGAGACCACTGTGACTTTATTTTTAAAGTTATCGATGGTTATGGGATTCCCGTTGATATCCGTAACCCTGTACGCCCATCTTTTAAATTCCGTAGAGCCGGCCAGTACTTCTGCCGAAATCCATAGACATGAAATTAGGGCGGCAAAGACCAGAGTCCCGGTGCGCTGTATCATCATCTCGTCGATATCCTTAGCGTAAAACCCTGCTTAATGGAATGCTATAATATTGCTAACTAAATAGTTAATTAGTAAAGTTTTATTTTGCTCGTCACTGTGGGGGAGAATTTAACCTTAGAATTGCTCGACCGATAGAGTCGAGCAACAACTAACTCACCATCACTTGGATTCTGGATCCTCGCCACCCTTTTTAGGGCGCGTAGTGATGGTCGGGATCTGCTTTAGCTTCTGGATAGACTTCTTGCTGATCAATGGCTCTAGTTTGATCTCTTCCATCGATTTCTGGATGGTAGCGATCTCTTCATAGAGGTCCTTAATCCTAAGGAGCGTGTCCTCACAAAAAGTATCCGAGCTGTCATAGCCGCGAAACATAGGGCATTCTTATATCGCTGAGGTGTAAATTCGTCAAGAGGATTTTTTGAAATCCGCCAAATTTACCTTTCCTTTTTTTAAAGAAAGCTTCGTAATTACAAAGGGGTTTCATTATATTTGGATAAAATAGTTGCGATTTTATCCGATGCTATAGGGTAAGTGAACGAGACCATGATTGTGTCATGTGGAATGGTCAATAAAAGCACACTGGGATTATTTTCTTGAAAAATCTTTGGGTTCCAGGAACATTGACAGCGTGAGTCCGGTAACCAATCCCCAGAAGGGGGCACCCACATTCCAAAGTGTTATCTGTGAGACGGTTACCATGAAACAAGCGAGTGCCCCAAATCTATGTTTGCCTTTAAACGCCTCGACGAATGCGTTGCCCAACACGGGAAACAAAGCGAGCCCTGCCAGCAGATTGATGAGTATCACCGGGAGGATCTGCTTACCCAATACGACCACCGGGGCAAGCAGCGCGGATACAAGCCAAAGGGTGCCGGTAACGATACCCGCTGCGTAACGACCTTCAGACGGGCCGGCCGACGGCGGAGATATGATTGCAGTCACTGGTCCGGTGATGCAGGTGGGGGCAGAACCAAATACGGCACTGATCACGGTTCCGAAACCACAAGCCCAGGTCATGGCGTTCACGGGGGGACTGTAACCTGCCATGCGGAGGACCATGGTCCCTTGAGCATTGTGCACTGCCACGACGCTTAGAAGCAAGGGAATACTGAGTTCCGTGACGGCGGATAAGCTCCAGGCAGGGATTACCCAAGAAAGTTCACCGAACTTTAGTTCAAACAGCTCTCCATGGGTCTGTCCGGTAAAGAAAGCCATAAGAAGTCCCGCTAAAATAGCGCCCAAAATTGGCGGAAAGGTCCTGGTGGAACTTGGGAGCAATGAAATTGTCAAAAATATAAGTGTCGTAGGGATCGACAGCCAGGGGTCTTTCGCCCATGCTGTTATGATATTTAACCCGAAGGGTAGGAACACACCGGCCACCATTGCCATAGCTATGGGGAGAGGAAATCGATTCATCACGACGCTAATTGTTCCGCTCAGCCCAATGAGGATGAGGAGAGCTCCGGTGACAAGATACGCACCGATCACTTCCGGAAAGGTCACATGATTCAATGCGGTTCCCACTAAGATCATACCAGGAATCGTGATGGCGGCTGTTAAAGGCTGACGATAACGAAGAGACAAGATCCAGCTGGTGATTCCACCCACCGAATATCCTATGGTGATCCAAGAGACGGTGGCTGCTGTGGAGAGTTTTCCCTGTTCTGCTACGCTCAGGAGAATTAACATGGGGCCGGTGAGGCTAAACACCCATCCCATGAATCCATGGGAAACAGTGAGGAGAGTTAGGTTTTTGGGTAAGTCTCGTAGACTGGATCTGATGCCGGGGCCTGATTCGACAAACATTGGTGTACTCGATTCCGTATGTATTGTCTTTTGTCCGCGTATGTTAAACTTAATCGCTAACGCTGGTGTTCCACATAGGAGTTAGCACCTGACCTATCAATAAAGGCCATGGGCTAGAACCTCGACTCACCGTGTCACAGTCCACGCGAGACCTTATTGCACAAATTAGCGTGACAGGTCTATCCTATCGAGTGTTTGGAGTTTTTTGACGTTATGAGGGTTGACAGGAAAGGGTGGCTCCCGGCGCTTATTATTTTCACAGCGTGCACATGGCTATCTGGTTGCGTTGCTAAATACCCTGTGGTGGCCAAGTTTGTCAACTCTAGTGAAGTCTTCCGAGGGAGTCTCACTGCGCGATCTCATCCCGAGAAAGGATCCATAGAGATAAAGGGACAGGTGAATGAGGTCAAATGTGTTGGAAGGTCCATGATGAATTTTGCTCCACCTGGGAAAGAAGGCCGATTGGCCCTGGCCTGTCAGGATGGCAAACGAATCCTGACCCATTATCGGGTCATCGCTTGGGGCAAAGGGTACGGAAATGGAATCGATCAAGACGGAATCCGATTTGTTTTCACCTTTGGCATGCCTGACGACGAGGCCAGAAAATATCTCCGGGAAGGGGAACCCTAGCGTAATTGCTTAAACACTCTGTGCTTTTGATCGAACTTTATTCCCAGGGACAACAGGATCTTTCGTTGGGTTTCCGTTCGACACTTCATGCCCTTTTCAATCCTATCAATGGTTAGGAGTGAAAGCCCGCTCAGTCGGGCCAGTTCCGTTTTCCCCAGCAGCATTGCCAGGCGAATTTTCCTTAGGTTGTTTCTATGTTGCATTTTTCTACGTCTCCAACTCAGATATTTCCACAACGCTCAATCGAAACGATCGTTAATAAAGTTTTGTCCATCAAGGTTTGTTATAGCAGCAAAACACCATAAGAGATTGACGGTGTTTTTAATCTCCTGATTCATTGTCATATCTTTCCTAGGCGGCCTTGGGCTGGGGAACATCCTCGGGCCAGTTGGCGATGAAAACTGGCTCGGGAGGGAAGCCTAGCACGTTGAGATAGAGATATTCTCTCCACTGGGGAAATTTCTTCACGTTCTCCACCGGCACGTTAAAGGTTCTACGTAAAAATTCCCGGCGTGGCGGATCGAATATCGTTCGACAGCGACTATTTAGAGCCTTGGCATCGATCTCAGCGATGCGACGTCGGACCGGGCCCTCACCCTCTTTTTCGATCAACTCCCACACGTAGTCATGGAGTTTCTGAAGAATTGCGTTATGATGTCCGCGCTCTTCGGCGTGCACCACACGTTCTTCGAAATCCAATACTTGTGGTGTGCTTATATCGATTCCTTGAATCGATACTGCTGTGCAATGTCCGTATGGCCAGAGATTGCCAGATAACAGATAACTCAAAAAGTCGCGTTTCATTAACTCTATATGCTCCACACGTGGTGAAAGACCGTGTTCCCGCACGAAATCCGGATCAGGCTTCGTCTGATCTCGTCCCGGGAAGATGGCGTTCCCTTGCCGAATGTAGCCCCATCCGTGCCCCGCCTCTGTCCTGATGTGATCCGTGAGATGGTAACGCCACTCGGCATTCATTTCGAAATGGGAATAGGCATAGCAGGCCGTGCCCACGATGTTTTCCAACTCGTCTCGTCCTCGATATCCCAGCCACCTTGCAAGGAGCTCTCGCTCTGCATCGTCATTGGGCTTGCGTTTCTGAGAGTTGAGCTTTTTCCGAAGCCCATCAATCCAATCCGAAACTGGATTGTCATCTGAATAGGTAATGGGTGTTCCTACACCGCGAAGATCTGCCATAAAGACCTTCCTTCCTTTGATAGGCTTCTCTGGGTTGTTATAAAATTCCCGACTGGAACACATAGCGAAAAAATGGGCCTTCTGTCAACAAAGAATAGACTTGTAATAGACATTGACTGCGGAATTGGTTAGAAGGCGTTGGTGTCCGTGAGTTGAGGTTACCTATGGTATTCACTTCTCAATTGCTGCGTGGGGAACTCGTTAGGCGTTATAAACGTTTCCTAGCGGACATTCGACTAGGTAATGGCCAGGTTGTTACGGCTCACTGTGCTAACACCGGGAGCATGATGGGCTGTCAGGAGCCAGGAAGTACGGTTTATGTATCCCAGGCCAAGAACCCGAAAAGGCGTCTTGCCTATACCTGGGAACTGGTACGAGTGAATCGCACTTGGGTTGGGATCAATACGATGCTTCCGAATCGTTTGGTGGCGGAGGCTATTGAGTCAGGAGTTATCAGCGAGCTCCAGGGCTACCAACGGATTCGTAGGGAGGTGCAGGTGGCTCCCGGAACCCGTCTGGATCTCTGTCTCGAGCATTCCAGGCGACGTTGCTACGTGGAGGTCAAGAATGTAACCCTGGCTGTTCAAGGAATTGCGGCATTTCCCGACGCAGTGACAGAGCGCGGAACCAAACACTTGAGGGAGCTGATTCGTTTGCGGCGCAAGGGGGAAAGGGCTGCAATGGTGTTTGTGGTTCAGAGGGGGGATTGTAAAGGGTTCAGGCCTGCCGATGAAATCGACCTAGAATATGGCACCTGGCTCCGCAAGGCAGTAAAGGCTGGGGTAGATGTTTTACCCTATCGCGCAAGGGTTAGTCCAAAGGAGATATCCATTATAGAGCGTATTCCGTTGCAACTTTAGCTCGCATAAAGCTGAATTAGGCCTTTTCCCGGCTTTTCTTCGCGCTCAGATCTCTCCTGTTCCACAAGCTTAGGCCCTTACCTTTCCACCATGCTCAGGGTCATGTGAGGTGCTCGAACCATGAGGCTCTTGAAGGGTAAGTAATCGCCTGAATTGATTGTTCTGAGACCCTCACTCCGTTAACAGGCAACCTGTCCCCACGCATTAATCACCTCCACGTCTTTAAGGGAATTCCGAACTCTCTTACGGAAAATTCCGAGCATTGACCTTCCCGTGAGTGCTAGCATTCCTATGGGTCAAGGACGCCGAATACATGGGGTTTGTCGCACAAGTTCTCACTTGACCTCTTTTGATGCTTGCCTTACGCAATGCTGCGCCTGGGTAACTTCTCAAATTGTTAAGACTCTCTAATTAATGTGGCTTGACCAGCGAGCTGTCGGTACCGAACTGATTAGGTTTCGGAGAGCCCACCGCGATGTTTTATATACAAATATAGATTTCGCTATTTGTGTTCCAAAAGATTGAACCTAAAGGCCATTGATTTGTGCCGCTATACGGCATTTTTACCCTGGCTTTGCATTTTTTGGATGGCACTAAGCTGCTCAGGGTTGATCTAGAAAAATAAGATCGCTTTACAGTTCAAGGGGTTAAAAGGGGGAAATAGGGGTCTTCCCGTGGCATAGACATTGCGATTTGACCCCCTTAGTTGGTCCTTGAATCAGCGTGGAATTACCATGTTTCTGGAAAAGCAAACTTTGAAAAGAGAGATCGTAAAGGACGTCATAACTGGGAAACTACGGTGTCACCAGGCCGCTCGCCAACTTGGCGTAACCTCACGGACCATTCAGAACTACTGTCGCCGATTTCTGGAACGAGGTCCAGACGGACTTGAGGATCGTCGGCGAGGCAATCATCGAAAGATTAGCGTCCAAGAAGAGGCGGCCATTATCGCATTTAAACTGGAACGTCCCAAACGATCTGCGCGGCTCATAAGGGATAGGCTACGTCTAAACGTCAGTGAAGAAGCGGTTCGGCTCATCCTGGCCAAACACCACTTGAACGGTAAGACACCACGGCCCAATCCAACTCATCTCGGCGTACCAGCTGAAGTTTTAGAGTTCTAACGCTTGGGTTTTCAAGCATCTGATGACCCTTCGGGTCAGTCCTTTTGAATAAGAAAGCGAGGATTACCAAATGCGAGCCATACGAACATTGTTCAAATTAACGTGGTTGACCCTGCTCGTTGCATTGCCCCTTTTCTTGAAGGCCGAAAAAGCTGCAGCTCAGTCGGTGCTTTTCGGGGCTGCACATTCGGCAACGGGGGAGAGCGTCCTTTATAAACTCGACCCGGCCACAGGAGAAGCGACTGAAGTTGGGCCCATTGGCTTTCAAGGCTGCAACGGTATGGACTTTGATGCGTCCTGGACCCTTTTCGCTACCTGCAAAAGCGCTGGGGGGAACCTTGTGCTTATCACCATCGACCAGGATACGGGTTCAGGCCAGTTGGTGGGTGATAGCGGCATCGCAATGAGAGACGATGCATTGGAAATCGGGTCCGATATCTCCTTTCGCCTTTTGGACGGGGCCTTGTTTGGCTACTTTCTGGATCTAGATATGGGTGATTTCCTGGGAACAATCGATCTATCCACCGGCGACGTGACGGAGGTTGCGGCGGGGAGCCTGGTTGAATTTGGCAATGGGATGGCATTCTCACCTGCCGGTGACCTGCTTCAATCCGGATCCAAAACTCTGCCTCGTATCGGATTTATCGGTGCTAAGCTACACACTCTGAATCAGGTGGCTGACCCGGATGGGTTTTTAAGTATTACATCAAGCAAAGGTTTGAAATTTTCTCTAACACCTGAGGATAAGTCTCTGGAAACTCCTCGTCTGAATGCCATGGACTTCGAACCCAGGACCGGCCTCCTGTTCGCTTCGGTTAACGATGGCGGAGCCGAGAGTTTTCTTGCCATTGTCAACCCTAAGGATGGAAAGGTCACCCTTATTGGCAAGACTCAGGACAGCTTGGATGCTATCGCGTTTGTTCCAGTCATTACCGAGGCGGCGCCCTCCACCCCAGCCGGAGCGCCTTATTTGAAATGTAACAAGGTTGCAAGGGGAAGGTACATAAGAAAATACGAGGAAGTCGAAGTCATGATGGAAAATAACTCGGGATCTGTGAAGGTTCGCGTCTCGAGGCCGGAAAGCCTATGCACCGTAATGTATGACGATGGTGGCGTGCTTATTGAATCCACCACCACCCTGGCTTGTTACCACGTTAAGAACGTTGCGAGGTACCGGAGGAATAAGCATCAACGGAGTTTTGAGTGGCGCCACGTGTATATCGACAACGAGTTTGGCGAGCAGAATTTGTCCGTTATAAATCAACAGACCCTCTGTGTGCCATCCGAGATAAAAGATGAGAAGGTCAAGATCAAAACCCATTATCATAGGCGGCACCGTCAATTGAAGGATCACAAGGAACACAATAGCTCAAAGAAAAAGAAAAGGGACGATGATGATGATGATGATTGAAGGGCGGAAGACGGGAGCAGTGCAACGGCACGGATTGGTTTTATGATTGTCCAGGATAATGGTTGCCCCCTGACGGACCTGTGCCGGAGCAGGTTTAGGGTGGAGGATCGATGAGCGTCTTTTCAATGAGGATTCTTAAGGATTCGAAGGGTCTCGCCCTCCGTGTTAAGCCATCAAAAAATCTAACCCTAGCGGGATTCGTTGCGTCATTACAAAATCTAACCGAAGTCGTCTCGCATCTGTCGTTTCATGTCCTGTTGTTGGCGCTGTAGTTTCTTGCTGAAGGTCCAGTTTCTCCACGGCGTTTGTTTCAGCGGTGGTCTCTCTCGTGGGGCTCTGTCTGCATGGCTGGCCAGCTTGTAGATCCGCTGCAGTTGCTGATCGATTCGGGTAGAGAGCTCGAAGGGATCAGTTGTCTTAAGCGTGTGCTTGAGGGCTGCCAGCTTTTTGGGGTCTCCCTTTCGGGACTTCACGACCCGTTCGAACGGGGTACGAGGCGTGTCATAGCGGCGAATAAGTCGAGAGCCTATACGGATCTTGCATCGCAGCTTCATGGAGGGCTGGAACAGATTCTGGAAGATCCTAAGCTCATCATAGAGCTGGTTGGCGGCCTCTTGGGCCTTTGCGGTGTCGTAGCGATCCCAGCCCATAAGCTTTCTGACATGGGTCCAGTTTTTCTGCTCGATGTGCGCGTTGTCATCTTTTTTGTAGGGACGCGAGCGGGTGAACTGAATGGTGTGGCCAGCTGGGCGTTGTTGACAGAAGGCAAGAAGGCGGTTGTTGATAAACTCACTGCCGTTGTCGGAGTCGATCCCCTTGAGGGGAAAAGGAAGCTGGTGTTCGATCTCGGTGACCGCATTCAAGACACCCAAAGCGCTCTTACCCATGACGGCCTTGCGCTCTACCCAGCAGGTAGCAATGTCGACACAGTCCAGACTATGGACAAACTCCCCAACCGCTGAGGCCCCTGAGTGTGACACCAGGTCAATCTCCAGATAGCCCGGCCGGTTCACATCCCAGTGATCGGTCTTAATCGGGATCATCTGCTTTAGTAGCGATCCGGGCCGAGTGGTGCCATAGAGTCGGCGTTTCACGATGTGCTTGGTTTCCCTCAGGCGCCGATCCATCTGACGGGCGCTGATGGCCAGGAGCTGATCCTCTAACGGTTGGGTCAGCTCGAAGTGTTGCCTTATCCAGGGCAACCAGTGTACAAGGGCGGCCTTCAGACGTTGGGAGCACAGATACCCCGAGGCCTCCCACACCTTTGCCAAAATCCTTACCATTGCCCGATTGTATGTAGGAGAGCGAGGTGCACCCCGTTTGCGTACAGTTGCCTCGGGCAAGGGCCGGTTTAAAAGCCAGATGGCATATTTGCGGTTGTAGCCGCAAACCTTGCAGAATTCCTCTAGCATCGTTCCCTTCTGTGCCCGTGGTGCGTGCTGATAACGATCATAGATGGATCGTAAATACTCCTGCTTGGATCGTCGTGCCATGGTGAACCCTTCCATTGTTGCCCTCCTTGAGCTCTAATGTGAGCCCTTGGAGGGTTAGAATCACAAATGGCGCAACGTATCGCCCTTGGGTTAGATTATACATGGCGCAATACGCCTCTTTATGTCTATCGCACTGATGACCGTTTTTCTGTTTTTCTTGAGCGCGAGCCTCTACCTGACCCGGGTTGAAACCAAGATTACTTCCAATCTCAAGCTGGCGACCCAGACCCTAGAGGTGGCGGATGCGGGACTACACCACGCCATGGCACTGATTCCAGATGGGTATGCTTTTAATGATCAGCTGGATTGTATTCCCGGACCTCCGCCATGTGATCTCGTTGCCACCACGTCGTTCCCGGCTGGTTCCGCCTTCGGCTACACGGTGACCGTTGAGAACGACTCCGGTGACGGGGGCGGTCTGACGAATGATACCAATGAAACAGTCCTGCTAGTATCCGAGGCCTATGGACCCGCTGGAGCGTCCAAAAGGGTTGAGGCTTACGTCAGGCGTTCCGTGATACCGTTTACTGCACCAGCGGCCCTATACATCAATGCGACTTCAGCTATTCCAGCGGTGGACAACCGGTTCTTCGATGAGGATGACCTTCTCGTCATTGACGGCAATGATACCGATCCCGAGAATATCTTGGACGGTCTGGATGATACAGCGGGATCTGACCCCGTGCCTAAATATGCCGTAGCAACCACAAATGCTGCGCTTACCAGCACCCTTCAGGCCGAGTGGGATACGGGGAATTACCAAAATTTACATTATTTTTGTGGCGAGGGAGGGGACTGCATCGCAGGTACCCCCAGC
The DNA here is from genome assembly GCA_965215595.1 of uncultured Binatia bacterium (SeqCode). Classification (GTDB taxonomy): domain Bacteria; phylum Desulfobacterota; class Binatia; order UBA9968; family CAXXLF01; genus CBDCDW01. The sequence continues at coordinate 393,348 of CBDCDW010000003.1, forward strand.
CTGGGAACGACTTCGAATCTAATTGATATTGACCAGGTGGCCGATAAATTCATCAATCATGGGGCCACAGTGACATTGAATGGAATGATTACCGATGATAGCTGCTCGAGCCCATGCCAGCCCTGTCCCAGTTCCACCCCTTGCGAGCTGGGAACCAGTGCCAGCCCTCAGATTACCTACATCAAAGATCCGGTTGGTACCGACAGCGTTCTCAGGGGCCACGTTAGGGGTCATGGGGTGCTGGTGGTGGAGGGGCGCACCACCATCGGAGACAACTTCCGATTCAACGGCCTTGTGATTCACAAAAGAACAGACGCGTCCCATTATATTTCACTTGAGAATAGCGCGTGGATCAACGGAAGCATATTGATCGGTGCCTTAAACGGAGAGGCAAAGTTCACCATAGAGGATTTCGTTCAGTTGTTTTACAGCAGCCAGGCCCTTTCCATGGTGGAAACAAATTGGGGTTCGATCATCCCTGGTCCTGCCAGGGTTTATGCCTGGCAGAACAAATAAATGACGGAACGGGTGAAGTTAATTAAATGCATAGCCATGAGTTTGGGATGATTTACAAGACTATAATATTTTTTTCTTGCCTTGCTTTTTTTGCATTGGGTGTTTCCTCGGTGCGCGCCCAGAGCGAAACCGAGAAGGGTAACTGCGGTTTGATCTCTGTGGACTCCAAAGGCAATATCGCTTTCCCCCTCACGGTGGTCCCGGGCGAAGCGCAATTGTCCAGCAATCCCGGTGGAAAAACCCTCGTTCAGTGTAGCGGCAGGATGCCTCAAAGACCCGATAAGCAAATCACTTTGGATTACGCCAGCACAGAGGACATCATCGGCACCGGAATATTCTGCGTTACGCCATGGGGCGAGGCGACTCAAGACTGGGAACAAGTGGTGTCACCCAACGGACAGGCCACCCTAACGTGCCATCTTAACGAAAGTTCAAACCGCTAGGTCATGAAGAATGAGGATTAATTGATGGAAGAATTCGCAAAAAAAACAGGCCAGCTGCTGGTTAGTACGGGTCTTATAACTGAAGAGCTGCTGCAGCAAGCGGAAAAACAACAAGAATCCAGTGGCCGGCGTCTCACGGAGGTTTTGATCTCCCTGGGAGTGGATTCAGAGGCCATCCGCCAGGCGCTGGCCGCCCGTCTCAAGGTTCCGGAGATAAGCCTGCTGAGCCGTCACCTCGACTCTGAGTTGTTGCCTCTCATACCCGAGAGCTGGGTGCAAAAATATGGAATCATTCCCATCGAAAGGGTGGGTAACTTTTTGACCCTCGGTATGGTCAACCCCTTCGATATCGAAGTGGTTAAGGATATCAAGTTCAAGACCGGATTGAATGCCCGCGTGGCAGTCATCTCTGAGGCCGAACTGCCGGCGGTCATCGAAAGTTCTTATGGCTCCAGCAACAACGTTGTGGAGTTCGATCTGGACGAAGTGCTTGGGAATATCAGTACCGAAGAAATTGAAGTGCTGGCCCAGGGATCCCAGGATGAGGTGGAGGAAGAGGATCTTCCTGAGGGTTGGGGGTCCGAGGCCCCGGTTATCCGTCTCGTGGATCGAATTATTCAGGATGCGGTGCGGGCAAGGGCCACCGATATACATATTGAGCCGGCCAATGCTAGCGTCCACATACGCTACCGTATTGATGGGGTCTTGGGAGATATGCTGGATGTACCGAAATACATACAGGGTCCACTGCTTTCTCGGGTAAAGATCATGGGGAGCATGGACATTTCCGATAAGCGGAGGCCTCAGGACGGCCGCTCCAAGATCAAGGTGGGAAAGAAGTTAGTGGATATGAGGATATCCAGCCTCCCGACCATGTACGGCGAAAAGATCGTTCTGCGCTTATTGGAACAGAAAAAGGGTATTGTTTCAGTAGCCGATGTCGGCTTTTCACCGCATATCTTTGAGTCCATGAATGCTCTTTGTGACTATCCTCAGGGGATGATCCTGGTTACTGGTCCCACAGGGAGTGGAAAAACAACGACTCTCTATGCGGTGCTATCCTATCTCAATGACGGCACGACTAATATCGTTACTGTTGAAGATCCTGTAGAGTACCAGGTGCCTGGCGTCAACCAGGTGCAGATCAATGTGAAGGCAGGCATGACCTTTGCCACCGGGCTTCGCTCAATTCTGCGTCAGGATCCGGATGTGGTCTTGGTCGGGGAGATGCGAGACCATGAGACTGCCGAGATTGCATTCAACGCAGCCCAAACGGGCCACTTGGTCCTTAGCACGCTGCATACGAATGACTCTGCGTCTACCGTCACCCGTCTGTTGTCCGTGGGCATAGATCCCTATCTCATCGCCTCCTCGGTTCTGGGAATCCTCGCTCAGAGGTTAGTGCGCCATCTCTGCCTCAAATGTAAGGTCTCAGCCGCCGTTGATGAGAAACTGGTTCAATGGCTACCCGCAGACGTCAACAGAGGGTCTGTCCAAGTCTATAGCCCCAAGGGTTGCAAGCATTGTCGTGAGACTGGATATTTTGGTCGCTTCCCCATTTCGGAGATCCTTGTGATTAGCGACACCATCAGAGATCTTGTTCTCAAGGGAAGATCCGATCGGGAGATTGCGCGGGTGTCCAACCAAGAGGGGATGAAAACGATTTTTGAGGACGGAATCGATCGAATCCTTCAGGGACTCACAACCCTAGACGAGGTGACACGCGTTATCGCTCCGCCGAGGCGACCCTCCGAAATCGATGCTAATAAGGCGCCTGTGGTCATGTCTAGAAAACGGAGGGCTCAGGCCGCCGGCGGTTGATTCCCAGCGATAGTGTAGTCCTCAAGTGCTTGGATGTTTAGTTCAGACTAACTGATCAGATCCCGGAGTGTGTGGATGGCTGAGCCACCTATTTGGGTTTTGCAGAAATCCAGGCGATCCTGCCGTGTTGATTACTTCTCTAGATTAGTCATTTCACTGTTGCGATAAAATTCATAGTAACCCATAACCCGCCGCACATAATTTTTCGTTTCTCGGTAGGGTGGAATGCTATTGTACTTGCCTACGGCTCCGGCCCCGGCGTTGTAGGCCGCGAGGGCTAGATGGACGTTGCCGTCAAATCGGTCCAGCAGCAAGCGGAAGTGGCGCACTCCACCATAAATGTTCTGTACGGGATCGTAGGCATTGTTGACCTTATGTGATCGCGCAGTCGCCGGCATGAGTTGCATCAATCCTTTAGCCCCTTTATGAGATAAGGCGTAGGCGTCGAAATTGGATTCGACTCTAATCATTCCCATGACGAGATATGGATCCACATCGTAGTAATACGATGCTGCCCGTACAATACTCTCAAACTGCCGTCGAAGTTCCAGGGATGAGGAAATGTCGTTGGGTCGGAGAGGTTCCATGGCAAATGGCTGAGTTGAAAGGATTCGGCGCCCCTTGTTCAAATTCCCTTCTCGATTTGTGGGTACCAATACGGTGGATAGGATGATGGTCATCACGAGTAACAGCTTGAAGGATGACAGAGCGTTTGGTGGTGGTATGGAAGTCATAAATCACTTTAACTATGGGCCGCCAAGCTGATAACCAGTTGATATTGCGCCAGATTAAGATGAACGGTGGAGGGGTGACAGGTGTCCAGTGCCCCTCGGCAGCCGACCCAAATATTGTGATGCTCTAATTAATTGGAACTTTGTGATGGAGTCAAGGGCCCGGTAAAATTTGTTCCAAATTTGAGTTTTCGGGGAGGCAGTTGGTTGGCAGTGCAAGGAGTTATGGTAAAGCTCGCCGTTGCGGTAGAGGGTTCCATCCTAGTGCTGGCATGGGTGTTGGGCTGGTTGATTGGTGCTCCGCCTTTTGAGCGGGTCCACTTGCAATGGCAGGCCGTCGCTGTGGGAACGGGCGCCACATTGCCGCCGTTACTGGCCATGTGGTTGTATTCACGCTCCCGCTGGGGGCCTTTTCGGGGCCTGATGTATGAAATCGAACATAAAATCATCCCGCTCTTCGCTGGCTGTTCGCAATTTGACCTGATCCTGATCTGCGTATTGGCGGGTGTAGGTGAGGAGGCATTGTTCCGTGGCGTCATGCAAAGTCTGCTCGCTGAATTAGTGTCCCCCGGGTTAGCGTTGGTGCTAACCAGTATTCTCTTTGGCTTCGGCCATTTTATCACCCCAATGTATGCAGTTCTGGCCGGTGTGTTGGGTTTTTACCTGGGCTGGCTCTCTCTTGCCCAGGGAAATCTCCTTGTAGCTATGATTACCCATGCACTGTACGATTACGTGGCGCTTCAGTATCTTATCTATAGATACAAATTATAAGTTCTTTCCACGCATCTTCAGGTCCATCCGCAAGTGGCTCCCAGTTGACACAACAGCCAGGTATCAAATTTTGAACTCCCACAATGAACTGGGCCTGGCTTGATTACCCGTCCGGCACCTGCTTGAAGCTCTTGCCGGCAATGGTCCAATCCATCATTCGATCCTCCACATGATGCAAAGGAACAGCCAAGTTGACTCACCTGTGACAGGCTGATAAAAGACACTCAGGTCTCCGTAGTAAAACGAATATCACGAGGGTCTCTAGAAGAGCCGATTTATGTGCAGAAAGGGTAGTTGTATTTTCCTGGTGGTTATTGCCGTCGCCTGGATGCTCAGCGATGACATTTCAGTAGCAGAAATGCCATCGGCGTTGGTGCTCGAAAAATCGAGGGTTACCAATCCCGACGTACAACCCTACACGGAAATTTCAGTTGGCAAGACAATCACTTTATCCCCCATGGCCAGGCTTACATTCCAGCATTACCACACTTGCCATACGGTGATTGTCATTGGCGGAGCCGTCAGGTTTGAGGCCAAGACTTACATCATTAAAGGCGGAAACAAAGAGAGAGAGAAGCAGACTCCTTGTCCAAAGACTGTGAACTTGAAGGATGGCGGTGAAGCCGGAGGTGTTTTTATGCGGTCCATGATGTCGCGCAATCTGCTAACATTATCGCCTCATCCAAACTTTGTATTGGTAGGTAAGCGCGCCAATGAATTTGCCTCAGTCAGGGTGTCCCGAGGGGCGCAGGAGGTGATGAAAAGCCCGTTGGACGGGCGACGTTTTCAGTGGCCAGCACAGGCCGTATCCCTTTCCGCCGACACCGAGTATGAAGTGGCCTTGATCCCTGCGGACCTGGAATCGCTCCCAGTCATAAAGAAATTTAGAGTCAAAAGCGCTAAGTCTTCCCAAGTGAGCCAGGCATTGATTCTTATTCGCGTCGATTAGTTCCGAATCTTGCCCAAACGATAGCACTTTACTTTAACGTTTGCCGACCTCTCCGGCTTTACTAAGCTATCGACTAAAGCACCGCCGTAAATTTTGATGCGCATTACCAATCGGTATCTTGCCTATGTTGTTGAGCGAGTGGAGTCTACAGGCAGCTATGTGGACAAGTTTATCGGTGATGCGGTGATGGCCATATGGGGTGCACGGGGAGCAGATTCTGAACATGCGTTTCATTCCATTCGTGCGGCATTGGTGACTGTAGCCCGGATCCGCCGCGAGAAGGAGTCCGCCGAATCAAGAGAAGAAATAGGTTTTTCAGTAAAGATTGGGATAAATTCCGGTCCGGCATTGGTTGGAAACGTCGGTACTGAGAAGCGGTACAATTACACGGCAGTGGGGAAAACGGTTAATGTCGCTTCACGCCTCGAGAGTATACCTAGCCAATATGGTTGCCAGATTGTGGTTGGCCCGCGGACTTCAGAGTTGGTTGGAAACCCATTCTTGATGCGTGAGCTGGACACGGTTCGGGTTAAGGACGTAGATACGCCACTCACTGTCTTCGAGCCGATTGTCGAAATAGCAAGGGCCACTCCCGAACAGTTAGACCGAGTTCGACGCTACGAAGAAGCCCGGACCCACTATCGGGCCATGCGTTTCGACGACGCGATTGCCATCTGGACACCCTTAGCTCACGCGGAGCAGATGTCAACAGGTAACCAACCTGTTAAGGTCAGTACGGTCATAAACCCACCTGCATTAATTGCCGAGAGGGCGAGAGCATTGGCAGCCACTCCTCCGAACAGTCCATGGGACGGCGTGTGGACTAGGACCGAAAAGTAATACGAGAGCAATAACGATTAGACCGGCCAGAGACTACCTAAACGATCAAACCTCACTCTTTCCCAGAAGATCCTGCCCAGCGTGAAAACCTAGGGCTCGTTGACATGACTGCCTGTTATTCGATATTGTCCACGCAAAACGAAGGAAGGTCCGTTTGCCTGTCCGGGACCGGCTCGGGGCTCTCGAGGGCTGACTGACTGGTGGCTGATTCGGGAATTCTTCAATCCTTGGTGGCAACTCCTCAAGAGCAGGATCGTATTATATGCCAATGCTCCAGGATAGGTTATATGCATGTATACTTGCCGCGTGTCAGCCTGTGTTTTGCTATACGACCATTCTTATCTTGACGGTGACCTTGGTGGCCTGCCGGACCGGAGTAAGTGATCCTCCGGTGGTATCCCTCGAAGAGGCCAAGAAAATAACAGCGGAGTTCACCAAACGCCCGTTTAAACCGCCGCCGAAAACCATCACAGATATCTCGAACCTTTTGGACCAACATAGGCCCGATCCCGCACGACTCCGGTTTCTCCATGTTCAGGCCAACCGTGAGATCGAAGACAATACGCCAGAGTCTTTCAAATGGCGCGCGTACCAGAACAGGGGCTATTTCGCTCAACTGGCTGGTAGGCCGGACCAAGCCCTAAAAGACTTTAGAACCGCTTTGAATTTGTCCGGTAACGATACTGATGGGTTAAATCTCAGGACCCTGAGACGTCAGCTCGCACGAGCTGAGGCGGCGGCCGGCAATTTCGAGTTTGCCCTTGATGTGCTGCAGTTTCATCATTCCATCGGCCACAACAGAGTGTTGGCTGATATCTATACTAGGATCGGTGATGTCGATAAAGCGGAATTTCATGCGACGAAAGCGTTGAGATTGGCTGCAAGATCAGGAGACCAAAGGCTGTGGTCACACGCGGAACCACTGCTCAGGGCGCGTGTTCTGGAGGCCAAAGGACAGTGGTCTGATGCAGAGTATTATATTCGTCTTGCGAGCAATAGGTTCCTCGAGGGAGGGCACCGCTCGGACGATCCCAATTGGCTCGAAAGGAATCAACTGCGCCTGGTAGGAAATCTGTTGAAACAGGGGCGTTTGATAGAGGCGGAAGCCCTGGTACGGGACGTTCTCGTTAGAGTCTTGATGAATGTGGGTAAATACAATTTAACCACAGTCGAGACGCTTAAAACGCTGGCTTTGGTTTTGATTGCGGAAGAGCGATATGACGATGCGAAAATCCTTTCTAGGGCGACGCTTGATATCCTGAAAGCCATGCGAGTACCGGCGAATTCCAGAATCATGGGTTCGGCCAATCACCTTTTGGGCAAAAGCTTGGCTGCCAAGGGTGACTGGCAAGCGGCGACGTCCGCGTTCGATAGGGCAAAGCGCGGGTTCCCGGAAGATTCGTTCCTCTATCGGCCACTCTATGACGCGGATCTGGACGTGTCGATGGCGCTGGTGCGGAGTGGTCGGATCGCCGAAGCGACAAGCGTATTGCGGGACACCATCGAGTACAGGAGGAAACGCTCCGGGAAGGATCATTATAATACCGCAGAGGCGATCGCCGTGCTTGCCATGGCGAGGGCCGCCCAAGGGGATTTGGACACGGCATTACAATACTATCGGCAGGCCATCCCGGTTCTTGTGGGGCAAGACCATCTCTCTTTTGCAGTCACGAGAACAGGCAGGAACCGACGCTTGAGGCTGAAGACAATTCTGGAGGATTATATCGACGTCCTGTCAAGGCTTGCAGATAAGGAACAAGACACATCTCTCCGACAAGATCTTGCGGTGGAGGCTTTCAAGGTTGTCGACCTCGCGCAGGGCGGCGTTGTAACACAGGCCCTGAGCGCGAGCGCGACTCGCAGCCTCGCGGAGGACAAGGAAACCGCGATACTCGTACGGGGTGAACAGGACACTTCCCTGCGCATCGAGATGCTGGAAGGGCATCTCTCGAACGCTCTGGCGCTATCCGATAACCAAAAGAACGAAAAGGTCATCCAGGACCTTCGTAACCGTCTCGCCAAGCTCCGTAGGGCGAGAATACGATTACAGGTGGAAATTGAAAACAACTTTCCGCAGTACGCCGATCTTGTTAACCCTCGACCACTGACGGTATCGGAAGTCCGGGGGTTGCTAAAACCGGGGGAGGCACTAGTTGCTGTTTATGAAGGCAAGCATAGAGTTCACGTATGGGCGATTCCAAAGCAAGGAGAATTTTCCTTTGTTGCCGTAAAGATGGATCGCGAGGAGCTTTTGAACACAGTGACTCTGTTGCGCAGGGCATTGGAACCAAACGTGCAGCGCCTCGGGGACATTCCAGACTTTGATCTTGCTACAGCTTACGGTCTCTACGCACGAATACTCAAGCCAGTCGTGTCAGGCTGGCAAGACTCGGAGAATCTGCTCGTGGTTACTCAGGGTATGCTTGGGCAGCTTCCCCTGGCTTTATTGCCAACCGAGCCGGTGGACCAAGGACCGAAAAAAACACCTTTATTCTCCGAATATCGGACGGTTCCCTGGCTGGTGCGCAGTCATGCCATAACGATCCTTCCTTCGATAGGGTCATTGAAAACCGTACGGTTGTTACTAGGTAGACAGAAGGTCCGCAAAAGATTTGTTGGTTTTGCAGATCCTTGGTTTAGCCCACAAAAAACCCCTGTGACACCACAGAGAGAAGCAGAATCTTCTACCCAACTCGCGGCGCGCAGCGACTCTACGATTGGCCGATTTCGAATTCATGTACGCGCAGCTCCCAAAACGGAGAACCTCATCAGTGCCCGATTAGCACAACTTCCCAGGCTTCCGGAGACGGCAGCAGAGGTTGAGTCTATCGCGCTCGCCCTCGGCGCCGATCCAGCGACCAGTGTTTTTACTGGCCCCGCAGCGAATGAAGAAAACGTGAAGCGCATGGATCTTCTCGGAGTTAACGTCTTGGCTTTTGCTACCCATGGCCTAATACCGGGGGACCTTGATGGCCTAATGCAACCGGCGCTTGCCTTGTCATCTCCTACCGTGGCGGGTATTCAGGGCGATGGTCTGCTCACGATGGGGGAGATTCTAACCCTCAATCTGAGTGCTGATTGGGTTGTCTTGTCCGCATGCAATACGGCGGCGGGCGATGGTGCTGGGACCGAGATGTTGTCTGGCCTTGGGCGTGCCTTTTTTTACGCCGGTGCTCGAGCGCTTTTGGCCAGCAACTGGCCAGTGGAGACGAGCTCAGCCAAGGCTCTTACAACAACACTATTCTATCTCCAGTCAGAGAACCGAAAACTGAGCCGGGCCGAAGCGCTTCGCCAGTCAATGTTAAATCTGGTCGATGGTCCTGGCTTCAGGGGCCAACAGGGGCGGACAGTGTTCAGCTACGCCCATCCGATATTCTGGGCACCATTTACGCTCGTTGGCGACGGGGCTGGTACTTTTGCGACGAAAGCCGCTGATGGCAGTTGAGCTTATTATAGTGCCTAGGTTGGTCTTGCGCGATCTGCAACGTTTTGATAATTTGAGCCAATTCGAACGTTTTTGATTGATTAAGAGGAGGACATATCATGAGACCATGCCTCGCAATTAGGGTTTCTACTCATCTCAGAAGCGTCTGTCTAGGTCTGGCTATCGTGATGAGCGTGATGGGAGGCACGGCACCTGCCTTCGCAGAACAGCGCATCAACAAGACGTACTTCCGTGATGTGGCGATAGATGGCTATGATCCGGTTGCCTACTTCATACAAGCTAAAGCAATGAAAGGGTCGAAGAAGTTCGCCTACAAATGGTCAGGTGCAAACTGGTACTTTGTGAGCGCTGATCATCGCGACATGTTTGCGGCCAACCCGGAGAGCTACGCACCCCAGTATGGTGGCTTCTGTGCTAATGCCGCATCATCGGGGAGACGGACAAGGGTTGACCCCGCAGCGTGGACGATATGGCAAGGTAAACTATATCTGAGCCAAACCCAGGAGGCTGCCGAAGGGTTCGCAGCCGATGCTGCCGATTATGTAAAAGAAGCGAACGCGAACTGGAAATAGGTATTTGTGCGTCATTGAAAACAGCTACACTTAGCCGTTACTTCATTCATTTCGATGGCAGGAGGTCTTCACAAATGGCAAAAATAGTTCTCGGGTTGGGTACCTCCCACAGTCCCCAGTTGAGTGTACGGGCAACGCGGTGGTCCTTGATGAGAGAAAAGGATGAACGCGATCCGCGCATGGATTACCAAGGACTGCTTAAACGTGCAAAGGCTGGAATCGACCAGGACCTTACGCAAAGCAAGATGCAGGAACGGGATGATGCGTGCCTTAAGGCCATCGGTGATCTGGGGCGTATGCTGGAGGATGCTCGACCTGATGTGGTAGTTATTTTCGGTGATGACCAGAAGGAACAATTCTATGACGACAATATGCCCACGTTTGCCATCTACCATGGAAAATCGATTCCGGTGGTAAGACATTCCGGACGAAACACCTCGGACTGGAAGGCTGAGGAGATAAAGGGTTGGGCCGAAACGGAGCCGGAGTATCCCGCGTGCTCAGAGTTGGGGGAGCACTTGATCAAATCTCTGGTGGATAACGAATTTGATGTAACCCGTTGCAATCGTTTGCGTGAAGAGATTGGTGTAGGACACGCATTCAGTTTTTTGTACCGTCGATTACTTCCAGGGAGTCACGTGCCAATGGTTCCCGTGATGATCAATACGTATTATCCGCCCAACCAACCGACCCCCAGGCGGTGTTATTCTCTGGGGCAGACGGTGCGCCAAGCCATCGAATCCTGGGACGGCGATAGTCGAGTGGCCGTAATCGCTTCGGGAGGCTTGAGTCATACGGTCATCGACGAAGAATTGGACCAGATAACCATCAAGGCGTTAACGAATCAGGATAAGGAAGGACTGTATCGATTACCCAGGGAAAAGTTGCGTGGGGGAACTTCCGAGATTCTCAACTGGGTTGCCCTGGCAGGAGTGATGGAACGGAGTCCCATGAAACTGATCGACTACATTCCGACGTATCGTTCACCCGCCGGGACCGGTTGTGGCATGGCTTTCGCCTATTGGGCGTAGTCCTGCCCAGCCTTTCAACCGGCGTCTCGCCACGGGGTTGCCAAGTTACCACCCTATGGCTTGTTTAGGCGCTTCCTTGAAGAGCTGCTGCCATTTCGCGTAAGTCTGATTTCTGAGCTCGTCGCTGGCCCGGCTGACAGCGGGAAAATCGTTAATCCATTCCCATGGACGGCAGGCAATGATCAACGCCCTGCTCGATCTCAGATCTCCCTGGTTCTTCTTTTCCGGCGGCATCATGGGGTCCAACCAGGTGGATGGGCAGTCGGTTTGGATCTCAAAAGTCGACGCAGGGTCGCTCCGAGTGGCAATAGCCCAGAGCACTTCGCCTGCGTTAGAAGGATCTATATCTTCCTCAACCACCACCATCATCCGGCACATGCTGTGCATCAAACCTGAGGCAACCCGGCCCACTTGCCTTGCGTGGCCTGAGTATTGTTGTTTCATAGATACCACTGTAATAAGGCCTCCACCCGCGTTGAGTGAGTAAACGCCTTTGACACCGGGGACCCCGGATTTCTCCAGTCCCTCCCAGACCGCCAGGATGCTGCCTGAAGGGAGGCAAGCCCAATTTTCCACTGGTGGTTTCATGGGAGGCTCGCCGTGGAAGATGGGGTTGTTGCGATGGTACAGGGCCTTAACACGAATCACTGGCCTCATTCTTTCCCCTCCGGCGTAGTAGCCGGTGTATTCGCCGAAGGGCCCTTCAATTCTCTGCTCTTCAGTTAGGGGTGGGACCTCGCCTTCGATGATCATTTCGGCGTTAGCCGGTATGGGTAACCCGGTTATCGGAGCGGTAATAATTTCTTCGGCCTCGCCGCGGATAAATCCGGCAAGCTCGTACTCGGACCTTGCCCAGGGGGCCCCGCTGGTGGCTGACCAGAACAGATAGGGGTCGGGGGTGATGATGAGGGCGATGGGACAGCTCTTACCCTGTGCCCAGTACTTTTTCATCATCAAGTTGCCATGATGATAGGGCGCGATCTGAAATCCCAGAGTCTGATTGTCGTGGACCATTACCCGATATGTGCCGACATTAACCCATCCCTCCTCCGGATCCTTGGTCACCACGGCGCATCCGGTGCCGATGTAGAGGCCCCCGTCTTCTTCATGCCATTTGGGAACTGGGAATTTTTTAAAGTCGATGTCTTTAGCTTCCAGCACATTCTCCATGACTGGGCCGGTAGAGACCGAAACGGGCTTCACCGGTTGGTAGTTCTTGAATCTATCCCTCCAGGCTTGAAACATCTCGAATGGGGAGACGTCTTCCGGCAAGCCGAGGGCTAAAGCGCCCCGTGCCGGTGTGGAGTATGGTTTGGCGGCGATTCGATAGCCTTTGGGAAAACCCTTTATTCGGTCAAAGAGCAGCATGGGTCCATGCCGTTCGGCCATCAGCTCAGTTAAGGTTCCGATTTCCAGATGGCAATCGGCTCCCTCGACATGGGTCACATCTCCGCGTCGTTCAAACTCCGTTAAAAGCGCACGAAAATCATACCAACTCATCGGATACTCCTTTCACCTTTGCGACATTGTCCAGTGAACTCGACCTGCAAAGTATTGGATGGCGCGATCCCTGTCAACCCTGGCTCCCACAAGGCTAGGAGTTTTCACGGTTGTCTCTTTGCAGCTGTAGGGTCGTGGCAAAGCATCATTTCCGCGACCTGAAACTAACTCGAATGTTGGCAGCAACCCGTGGATTAATTGCCTAACATTGCTCGCCTACCGATGATCCAGTAAAGGAGAACCAGTGGTGCGAGACAAAGCAGTAGAACCAGGGTAATGGATGAGGCAACTCCATAATTACCGCTGCTCCAGATGCTCCATATCACCACGGGCATAGTAACGTTATTGGGGGTAAATAGGATCGTTGCCAGGGTAAGCTCGCGTAGCGTTAGGAGACCCATCCACAACCAACCGCTCAGGATCGCGGGCCAGACCAATGGTGCCAGCACACTACGAGCCACTTTGAGTCCGGTGGCACCGCAAACGGTGGCAGCCTCCTCAAGATCGTGGTGCACTTGTATCAAAGCTGAGTTTAGCAGCCGGGTTCCAAAGGTTAGTCGATCAACAACATAGACAATTCCCAACAAGGTCAGCGAACCGTACAACGGTATTCCCGTTAGAATAAATAGCGCCACAAACAAAGCACCCACGCCGAAAATAATGCTTGGAACGGCATGGGGCAGAAACGCGAAGAAATCTAGAATCGTGCGGAAGCGAAAGTTAGAACGGACAACCATCCAGGAAAAACCGAAACTTATGGCCACGGCTACGGTAGGAACTGTGACCATGAGTATGGCCGTGTTCAACCCGCTTCGAGCTAGCAAGTCGAAGGGCATGTCACGAAAGTTTTGCAAGGATACACTGCTAAAGGCCTGCATGGATGGCGGCTGGAAATATTGAAGCAGCGATGCCCAGATCAACAATAATAAAGGAAGCAACTTGCTCAAGAAAAAGTACAATCCAATGAAGCACCAAACCGGCCCCGTCCAGCCCCCCAATTTGTACAGATTCGGCCGGTAGCCTTTACCTGTGACCACCTGATATTGGTAGCTCTTTTTGATAACGCCACTGTAAAAATAGGCCAACAGGATCGCTAAAGATGTCATGAGCGCACTCATGGCGGCAACGGCGCCGTAATTGGGCAGGGCATCCTCGGTGATGCTCTGGGTGTAGACGTAGGTGCTAAAGGTAAAGATCCGGTTACTCAAGCCGATGATGGCGGGGGTATCGAAGACTCCTATGCTGATGGTGAAGATATAAATAGCGCTGGCTGCGAGACCCGGAAGCATCAGGGGTGCAAACACGGACCGTAGCATCTGGCTGAAACTGGCCCCGTGAACCGTGGCGGCCTCCTCCAGCGCCGGGTCCATGGAGCGAAAACTTGCAGTGGTCATGATGAAGGCGAGGGCTGTGAGATTAAGGCCCTGTACCCATCCCATGCCTATCAGGTTGGTAATGCTCAGGGGTGCTGTGGTGAGTCCTGTGAAGTCCATAATCCAACGATTGATTATCCCAATTCGCGGATGCAGCAAGAAGAGCCAACCCATGGCAGTGAAAAAGCCGGGCAAAAGGATTCCGAGGCTCATTACCGTGTAGATGGAGGATTTTCCCGGAAGGTCGGTTCGTTCCACAAACCAGGCAATGGATACACCAAAAAAAAGGGCAACAAACATCGTGGTCATTGCAAACCCGAGGGTATTTACCAGAGCAGTGACAACGAAAGGATCCGCGTACAATGTAATGTAGTTATCGATGGAAAAATGGGCCTCGGGTGTGCCAGGGAGGCCCACGATAAAACTCATCCAGAAGATGGTGACCAGCAGTACGACGATGGTGAGCACCATGGGTGCCACCACGAGCCAGAGGGGGCTAATTTCAAGGCGCCAATAGGCGCTAGAGAGGGCACTCCACCGTTCACGAAGCCGTTGTGTTCCCGCAGAAGCTTGAATGATCGCTTCGGATTTCAAGGCCTCATGCCCCGTCCTCTACACGGTAAAGCCCGTCTCAGCCTCAGCGCTTTTTTCTGAGAATTTTGGATAGCGCCCGTCCAAGCTTCCGTTGCTCGGGATGATTGGCGATGTATTGGGCATCCACTTCTAAGATGGGGATTCCCCTTGCCTTGTACTCTTTCAGCTCCGCCGCCCATTGCGAACCAGGCAACGCGTGGTGATCCGTGGCATAGTTCTTATAGACCACCTTTTGACCCTCTTTGCTCATGGCCATATTGATGAAGAGCTTGGCCAGATTCGGCGTGGCGGCATTGCGGGGAACTCCCCAGTAAAAGAAGGAAACTGTGCCCCCGTCTTGCAAGATGACATGCCCCAGGGGGGCGCCCCTGGCCTGCTCCAATCGCACGGCATAGCTCCCGCAGCCCATGACCATCATGACGAACTCGCCACTGGTAACACGTGAAAGCTCACCGCAGCGAATCAACCCGCCGACGTTGGTCGAGAGCTTGGTGATATAGGTCTTCATCCTTTTGTCCCCCCAACCAGGAAGCAGGGCTACCCGGTCGAATTGGGCGGCATAAGGGGTGGACGCAATTTTCCCCTTCCACTTGGGATTCAGCGTATCCTCCAGTTTCCTTGGTGCCTCCGCTGGCGTGACCAATTTGGTATTATAGACGACGCCAGAGATGAATGTGGCAACTTCGACACCGATATTTTTGGGAGCCATGACCTCGTCGGTGATACGCGGGGACATATTTCTAAAGTCATATCGCTCCATTACGGATCTTTTCATGAGCGAACCATAGTGTGATTCGGTTCCTAGCAACACGTCCGTTGAGGCCCGGTTCCCGGCGGCCGCTTCCTGGGTTACTTTGCCCACCAAACGCGGCATTGACGGTCCGGGGGTAAAGTTCACCTTGATGTTGGTGCCATACATTCGGTTGAAGAGGGCCTCGAACCTTTTTGCACCCTTGCTGCCGCCCATGGATTGTGCGCCCCAAGAGACGTTGAGAGCCGTCTCACCTTTCTCCTTCGCAGCCGTCAGGAGGCGCTGGACTTCCGAGGCCGTGGAATTCCGTACCTGAATGCCCGCAGCCAGAAATGTAACAGCGATGAAAATTAGCGCAGGTTGCAGTCTAGCCATGTTCGGTCTCCTTTCCCTTTGGGGGCTTGGGGCCCTCAGATTGCCCCAAGGACAGTTGCTAAATGAACATTGATGAGCTTATGGGTCTGGTCAGTTTTTCTTCCTGAGTATCTTTGAAAATGCACGTTGAAGCTTCTTCATCTCGGGGTGATCGTAAACAAATTGGGCGTTGATTTCCATAATGCTTGCTCTTGCGGATTTTACCTTTTTTAATGCTTCGGCCGCCTGGGAGCCAGCCAGCTTGTGATGATCGGTGAAATAAGTCTTATAGATGATTCTTTGCCCCTCTTTGCTAACCACCATGTTGATGAAAAGCTTGGCTAGGTTGGGAGCAACTGCGTTCCGGGGTACTCCCAAATAGGCAAAATTAACCGTAGCGCTATCCTCGGGAATAACAAATCCTAACGGCGCACCTCTGGACTGCTGTTTTAGTGCACCCTGGAATGGGGCCATAACGAACAAAGCAAACTCCCCGCTGCCGATGCGCTGGTCTTCGCCAACACGTAGTAAACCGCCTACGTATTTCGATAGTTCCACTCCAAAGGCTTTCATTTTTTCAATGTTCCACTCGGGTCGCATGGCGACGCGGTCAAAGTAGGCCGCATAGGGGGTTGAGGCAATCTTGCCTTTCCATTTCGGCTTGAGGACTTCGTCCAAACTCCTTCTTGGAATTTCGTCGGGGGAGACGAGTTTGGTATTGTACACGATGCCTGGAATGGAGGTGTATACTTCAACACCGATATTTTTGGGCGCCATCAGATGCTTGGTAATCCGCGCAGACAGCTTGGTGTACGGGTAGGATTCGAGCACGTTTCGATCCACCAGACCCGCATAGTGGTCCACCATGCCGATCAACACGTCCGTTGAGGGCTTTCGGCCAGCAGTTACTTCCTGAGTAATTTTCCCGGCCATCCGCGGCATGGATGGGCCTGGTGTAAAGACCAACTTGATGTCAGTTCCATACATCTCGTTAAAAAGGGCCTCGAACATCTTGGCTCCTTTGGGTCCACCCAATGAAACCTGACCCCACGAGAGATTGAGTTTCGATTCACCGTTTTTCTTTGCGGCCTCTACCAGATGTTGGCTTTCCGAGGCATGGACCATAGGTGCCTGGTTGGGTTTAACAAAGCAGAGGGTTCCGGCCACGAGGACCAAGGTTAGGAGTTTGTGAGACATTTACAATCTCCTTTCGGCATTCTGGATTTGGGGCGATTCAAGTTGCTTACTACACCGGTCACTGCATGTTGTCAAGGAACACACGGATTTGACTATGACTGGTATGATCTACACTTTGGGATTGTTAGTTCTGCCGCAGCCAAGCGTGTTAAGCCATCAAAAAATCTAACCCTAGCGGGATTCGTTGCGTCATTACAAAATCTTACCGAAGTCGTCTCGCATCTGTCGTTTCATGTCCTGTTGTTGGCGCTGTAGTTTCTTGCTGAAGGTCCAGTTTCTCCACGGCGTTTGTTTCAGCGGTGGTCTCTCTCGTGGGGCTCTGTCTGCATGGCTGGCCAGCTTGTAGATCCGCTGCAGTTGCTGATCGATTCGGGTAGAGAGCTCGAAGGGATCAGTTGTCTTAAGCGTGTGCTTGAGGGCTGCCAGCTTTTTGGGGTCTCCCTTTCGGGACTCCACGACCCGTTCGAACGGGGTACGAGGCGTGTCATAGCGGCGAATAAGTCGAGAGCCTATACGGATCTTGCATCGCAGCTTCATGGAGGGCTGGAACAGATTCTGGAAGATCCTAAGCTCATCATAGAGCTGGTTGGCGGCCTCTTGGGCCTTTGCGGTGTCGTAGCGATCCCAGCCCATAAGCTTTCTGACATGGGTCCAGTTTTTCTGCTCGATGTGCGCGTTGTCATCTTTTTTGTAGGGACGCGAGCGGGTGAACTGAATGGTGTGGCCAGCTGGGCGTTGTTGACAGAAGGCAAGAAGGCGGTTGTTGATAAACTCACTGCCGTTGTCGGAGTCGATCCCCTTGAGGGGAAAAGGAAGCTGGTGTTCGATCTCGGTGACCGCATTCAAGACACCCAAAGCGCTCTTACCCATGACGGCCTTGCGCTCTACCCAGCAGGTAGCAATGTCGACACAGTCCAGACTATGGACAAACTCCCCAACCGCTGAGGCCCCTGAGTGTGACACCAGGTCAATCTCCAGATAGCCCGGCCGGTTCACATCCCAGTGATCGGTCTTAATCGGGATCATCTGCTTTAGTAGCGATCCGGGCCGAGTGGTGCCATAGAGTCGGCGTTTCACGATGTGCTTGGTTTCCCTCAGGCGCCGATCCATCTGACGGGCGCTGATGGCCAGGAGCTGATCCTCTAACGGTTGGGTCAGCTCGAAGTGTTGCCTTATCCAGGGCAACCAGTGTACAAGGGCGGCCTTCAGACGTTGGGAGCACAGATACCCCGAGGCCTCCCACACCTTTGCCAAAATCCTTACCATTGCCCGATTGTATGTAGGAGAGCGAGGTGCACCCCGTTTGCGTACAGTTGCCTCGGGCAAGGGCCGGTTTAAAAGCCAGATGGCATATTTGCGGTTGTAGCCGCAAACCTTGCAGAATTCCTCTAGCATCGTTCCCTTCTGTGCCCGTGGTGCGTGCTGATAACGATCATAGATGGATCGTAAATACTCCTGCTTGGATCGTCGTGCCATGGTGAACCCTTCCATTGTTGCCCTCCTTGAGCTCTAATGTGAGCCCTTGGAGGGTTAGAATCACAAATGGCGCAACGTATCGCCCTTGGGTTAGATTATACATGGCGCAATACGCAAGACTATATTCCCGTTGACCATCGAATCTCTGGTTTGCTACCATCCCTCGCGGGAATGAGACCATGAAGAAATCAGTGCTCGGACAAGCGATTGCCCGTGTGGAAGGTGTCAGTAAAGTGACCGGGGCTTGCCAGTATTCGGCGGACATCCACCGCCCGGATGCCCTCTGGGGTGGATTCCTACGAAGTCCATACCCCCATGCTCGGATCTTGAATGTGGATGTGAGTAAAGCCCAGAGGCATTCAGGGGTCGCTACCGTACTTACGGCCGGAGATGTTTCGCCTCGACTCGAGGGGTTTGCTCTGCGGGACCAACCCATATTCGCAAGGGACCGCGTGCGTTATATCGGTGAGAAGGTGGCGGCTATCGCCGCTTTGGATAAGGAAGCCCTGGAGGAGGCGCTGCAGCTCATTGCTGTCGAATATGAAGAGCTACCGGCTGTTTTTGATCCCATGGAGGCTATGGAACCGGACGCTCCCGTTCTCCACCCCGATTACGACAGCTATAAGGGTCCCTTCAAGGAGTCTTCTTCCCGCAACGTCCGCTCAGCCCACCGCTCCAACAAGGGTAACATCGAAGAAGGATTCAAGGAGGCAGACTATATCTTTGAGAATACATTCCGCACCCAGATGGTTCATCAGGGTTATATTGAACCTCGTGCCGGCGTTGTAGAGATGGATTCCCAGGGCCGGGTCTCTATCTGGCATTGCCATCAGGCGCCCTTCCTCGTTCGGCGATGGTTGGCCGCGCATACGGACATCCCCGAAGAGAGGATTGTCGTTCATCCCGTATCCACGGGAGGCTCTTTCGGGGGGAAGTTGGGCTACGACGATGTCCTCTACATTTATTACCTGGCCCGGGCCACTGGTAAGCCGGTCAAGGTTGTGAATCATTATTCGGAAGACCTTTCAGACGGTGAACCCCGTCATGCAGGTGTGGTTAAACTGCGTACAGGTGTGAAGAGCGACGGGCGATTGTGGGCCTGGGATGGCCAGATCGTCTACAACGGGGGTGCTTACGGATCGCGCAATCCTCAAAACGCCATGACGGGAACATTCATGCTGGCAGGGTCCTATCGTACCCCTAATGTTCGCATGGAGGGTTTGATCGTCTACACCAATCAGGTTCCGTGCGGATATTTTAGAGCGCCTGGAGAGGTGCAGTCTCTGTTCGCTGTTGAGAGTCACATGGACATGATGGCGGAAAAGCTGGGGATGGATCCACTGGAGTTCCGCTTGCGTAATGTTCTTCAGGAAGGTGACAGTCAGCCCAGTGAACGACCTCTGCGTGATCCGCAAGGCCGGGAGGTTCTCGAGCGAGTTGCTAAACTCACACGATGGCGGAATCTTAGACCTGGTGGATCCAAGGATCGGTCTCGTGTTCTTAAGGGACGTGGTTTGAGCATGGGAAACCATCACATTGGACCGGGTGAATCGACGGCGGAGCTTTTTCTCCAACCCGATGGATTCCTACGATTGGTAACTTCGGTTCGGGATGTAGGGGTGGGTGCCCACACGATGCACAAGCAGGTGGTGGCGGAAACCGTGGGTGTGGATCCGGACGTGGTCCAAATCGACCTACAGGGCACCGATAGCGGGGTCTACGACGGGGGAATACGAGCGCAAAGGGGAGTGCACATTGAAGGACGGGCGGTCGCCTGGGCTGCGGAGTCCATGATCGACCAGTTACGCAATTTGGCCGCTACCATCTGGAAGGTTGAGATGGAAGGAGTGCGGTGGGAAAGAGGTCGAGCCTGGATTGCAGGCTCAAAGAAAAGATTCTTGACGCTACAGGAGTTGGCGGGTCAACCTAGGGAAATTCCACTCAAAGGAGTTGGATATTGCGAGGATAGGGCCTCCGATCTGTATTCTTTTTATGCGGTGGTGGTTGACGTGGAAGTGGACTCAGAAACCGGTCAGGTCAAGCTTGAGCAGATCCATTTTGCCATCGACGTGACGAAAGTGATCAACCCAGTCATCCATCAGGGACAGATCGACGGTGGGATTATGCAGGGTGTTGGCTTTAGCTTGATGGAGAGTCTGGAGGTGGATGATGGTCGGATCACAACCCTCAATTTGGGCGACTACAAAATTCCCAATATTCGTGACGTCCCAAGATTGACCACATCCCATGTGATCGCGAACGCTGGACCAGGACCTTTCGGTGCCAAGGCAGTCGCCGAGTGTGGTATCGGTGTCATAGCTCCAGCCATAGCCAATGCCGTGTATAATGCCACAGGTGTGAGAATTATGGACGCTCCGATTACATCCGAAAAGATCATGCAGGCTCTCAACGAGGGCAGGGCATCCCATTGAGGTGAACGTTAATCAAATAAGAGGATAAACCTTATGAGATTAGAGAACAAGGTATCCCTGGTTACAGGTGTTGATTCCGAAATAGGGCAGGCCATTGCTGGAACTCTTGCTCGAGAGGGATCCAAGATTGCCGGATGTTACAAATCTTTGGAGCAGGCGCAGGAGACCCTTCGCTCCGTCGAGGCCCTGAGCGGGAGCTGTACACTGTTGGCAGGAGAAGTGAGCCGCCCAGAGGATGCGGAATCCATTGTCAAGAATACAGTTAAACAGTTTGGCCGGATCGATATTTTGGTGAACTATGGCGCCACTCGGCGTGTGGTGGGTTCGGTGATGGACATTGCGGAAAAAGATTTTGACGAGGAGATGACCGCAGATCTGAAAGGCCTTATCACGCTTTCCCGCACTGCCATTCCCGTCATGGCCAATGGGGGTGGAGGAGCCATCGTTAACCTATCTTCCATTGCCGGCTCGGGGGTTAAAGGTCGAGCCCTTCGATCCGCAAGCAAGGCGGCGGTAAATGCCCTTACGGTAGCCATGGCTTCCGACCACGGGCATCAAAATATCAGGGTCAATGCGGTCTTGGTCGGACCGACTCTCACTGCACCGATCCGACAGAGACCAGAACAGCTAAAGCAACTTGAAGAGGATGCGGTGTTAAAGAGACTCCATACGCCTGAAGATGTGGGCGCTGCGGTTTTATTTCTAGCTTCGGACGATGCCAGAAACATTACCGGTGTCCTGTTACCCCTGGATGCCGGTAGATCGCTTCCTACCTATTAAAAGTCGAGATACGTACCAAATTTTGGCTTGAGTGTGGATTGAATAGGACTCCGGGGCTCCGTGCTCCTCGGTTAACGAGTCGTCAGACCGTGGGCAATATATCTGTACCAAGAGGGCTTCGGCACTCCCCTCGTTCCACGGGACTCCCGCAGCGACCCACCGGGCCTGCGCTCGCACGAACCTTCCGGATCTCAGATTAGCCGTGGGCGGACTCCGGCTTTCATGCGGCGCCGACCACGGTGGGTATCCCGCTGCTCCGTCCATGTTCCTCTCGGGGAGCACCTTCAGCCAGTTCTGACTTCGTTTCTTTCTCCACTTAGTACTCAGCACTCGTTACTCATTGCTCACCTTGGGGCGAAGGGGGCCTGGCACGAATAAAGGGAGACGTCCGATACTATACGCTAATGCCAATTTGGGCTGTCGAATCAAATGACGGGGCCTCGAGTAATAAACCCATCGGCTCCCACTGAGGGGCAGGGCCGCGAGCCGCCATGCGTGGCTTTCCGTTTCTAGGCGAAAGGGGCTGAGAGGTACTGGGAGCTGAAATGCGTGGACCAAAGTTTGGTTGAGAAGAGAATCCCTCTATGCTATCGTTGTGCGTTGATCAATTGTAGAATGTCTGCCAAACGGAGGTTCTCTATGGCTATTGCAGCGGCTAAGAAAATAATCGGAAACGAGCTCGGATGTATCAGTGCCTATGATCAATTTCTGAAAGAGGAAAATTTACCCGTGGTGGGTGGGTTTTTTATCCCGGACGTACGCAAGGTAGAGTTAGCTCCCTGGAAGCGGATGGGTGCCATGGGCTCCTATTTGAATCTGGAAGGAAGCCAAGGAGTCAACGACAGCTTTATCCTGGAGATTCCACCCGGTAAGTCGACCAATCCGCAAAAGCATATGTATGAACAATTCATATTCGTAGTGAGCGGTCGAGGAGCGACTACGGTGTGGACGGACGAAAGTAAAAAACAGACCTTTGAGTGGCAAGAGGGGAGCCTCTTTTCGACACCACTGAACGTCCACTATCAGCACTTCAACGGTCAGGGGAACGAGCCGGTGAGGTTTCTGGGCATGACCGATGCCCCCACGGTAATGAATTTATTCCATAACCAGGATTTTATCTTTAATTGTGACCATGTCTTCAACGACCGATACACCGGCGAGGATGATTTCTTCAGCGGTAAGGGTCAGTTTCTTGCGGAGAGGTTCTGGGAAAGCAACTTCATCCAGGACGTAAAAGGGTTTCAATTGAAGGATCAGAGCGCCCGCGGTGCAGGCGGCACTGGGATCATGCTCGAAATCGGCAACAACGTGATGTCCTCTCATATCTCGGAATTTCCCGTGGGCACGTACAAAAAAGCCCACCGCCATGGCGCCGGCGCCCATGTCATCATTCTCAGGGGCGAAGGATATTCGATGATGTGGCCGGAAGGAGACAAATTCGAGAGATACGACTGGCACGATATGAGCCTATTTGTCCCTCCCGAGATGTGGTATCACCAACATTTTAATAAAGGTGCCCATTCGGCCCGTTATCTGGCATTGAAGCCATTCACCAGTAGGAAATTCCCCGGTCTGAAAAAACAGTTTGGTACCTCGGAGGACGTGAAACAAGGCGGAAGCCAGCTCGAGTATGAAGACGAGAGTCCGGAAATCCGTAGGATTTTTGAGGCAGAGCTGGCAAAGATCGGCGCCCCAAGTCACATGGATGAGGTGCTCAAGGGGATCCAAAAGAAGTCCGCTTAAGCAGAGCTGTTTAGGTATCGTTTTCCTCGAAATCGATCACGATCTGCCAATTGTGATCGGAAAATACTTGGTGAGCCGCTTCGGCACCGGGTAGTGTTAGCCCCAGTTCCTTTGCCATCTTGAGCGCGGTGCCTGTTCGGCCGGGTCGAAGGTTGAGTCTATACTTACTCTTTCCTTGGTTGAATACGCCGTCCACGAGTTCATCCAGTCGCCAGGTTTGGGCGCAGCCGGCGGAGGCTGCGCGGGCGAACTTTTTCAGAGGCAAATTTACTTCCTTTGCCAGACGTAGCCCTTCATGGATGGCTAGTTCACTCATGGCTTGCATCAGTTGATTGATGCGTTTCCCCAGTTGTCCGTTCCCATTCTTGCCAAGGTGGGTGACCATTCGCCCCACCTGTTGGAGCACGGGTAAGGACCGTTGATAGGCTTCATAGCTTCCTCCCACAAAGATGGTGAGGTTGCCGTTGGTGGCGCCGATATCGGCTCCACTCACGGGTGCGTCCAGCATTTCGATTCCTCGACTTCGTAGGTCGTCGGAGACCTTGATCGCCATTTCAGGAGGAGTGCTGCTAAGGTCTACGAAAACAAGGCCAGCCTTTCCCCCCGCTGCAATGCCATCCTTGCCACAGGCCACATCTTCTAGGGATTCCGCTTGGAGTGATGCTAGAATGACACTAGCTTTCCTTGCAATTTCCTTAGGCGACGAGGCCCGTGAAGCACCTTCTTTGAGTAGCGGTGCCATCTTTTGATTGTCCAAATCGCAGACAGTCATCCGGTAGCCGGCGCGCAAAAGACGTAGGGCAATGGCGCCGCCCATATTCCCCAGGCCAATGAAACCAATATGCTCAGCTGGGATCATCAAGTTTCCAGGATTGGCCAACCAATTGATTAGCCGGCCTCTTTCAGGTCGTTTTGGAGTTCCGGTAGAAGATCTCTAACTTCTTCCGGAGGATTGTTCATCTCAAACTCTTCAAATCCGATGTCTAGATCGATCCGATCCAGTTCCTTCTCCAACACGCCCTTGGGTCTTCGGCCGTTGGCCACATCGGCAATGCCCTCGCGGATCATTTTTCGCAGCATTAAAATTACGCGGTCACCATATCCCGGATGCTCAAGGTTCCGATCCACGATGGGTCCCTGGCTTTCCACCATGGCCTTGTCTTCCAAAGGAACGTTGCCTCGAATGTCACCGTAAAACCGCCGATCGTAGGGTTTTCGCTCCCTCGTTTTGGCCTTGTCCATGGCCGCTCCGTAATACCTTTTATCCTGTGGTTCATCAGGATAGACGGTCAGCCTCATCTCTGAACACTCGGTGTCGTTGATGGGGATGAGCCATATGGCCTGCTGGATGTTTCCCTTTGCCCTTCCAGGAGCCTTTGTCCCGGTTTCCTCTCTCGACTTTCGACTCATGGTGGGGAGCACTGTAGTCCTCTTGCGTAATTTCACCGTATTGGGTTTCTTTCCTGGATCTACGATATAGATCTTGACGCCGTAATCGCCTTCAGTTGATTTATATATTGGACACCGATTGTATATCCCATGCAAAAAGGCCAAATGTGAGGTATCTGTAGTGTTTTCTACCCCCTGAAGCCAATTGCATTTGTATGCTTTCCCTAATTCGGTGTCCCCGCGTTCCGCCACTCGAAATCCATCCTGTACCAGGATGTCATACCGGGGAAGAGGGGGCGGGCTTTCCTTGTCAGGGCCCAAGTAGCCAAAGACGAAGCCACCCAGTTCCTTGGCCACGTACCAATTCTGGCGAATCTGGTCCGTTGTTTTAATGGGTTCCGCTGGACGGTCGAGGATCATTCCCTGGCGGCTGATATACCAACCATGATAGGCGCACCGAATTCCCTGTTCCTCGATTCTCCCGTACTCCAGCGATGCCCTACGGTGTGGGCAGTGGGCGTCTAGCAGGACCAAATGCCCCGAGAGATCTCTGAACAGCACCAGTTCCTCTCCCAATATTCTGACAGGTACCGGGATGTCTTGCACTTCTTCGGATAACGCGACAGGCCACCAAAAAGAGCGTAGGTATTGGCCACCCAAAGTCCCTGGGCCAACGCGAACCACATCGTCCCACGAAAGGTCACTTGCCTTGATCATTTTTGTGCCTCCCTAAGTCTTCACGGCAATAAGGCGTTCAGGTTAAGCGAGTTCTTGCTCTTCATTCCCTCTAATACAGACCATCTCGTTTTTATGTTCGTCTCGAATGATATGCTTTGGATCACGACCGTTTTGAACGTCTTCGATCGCAAGTAGCATAATGACACGCATGGCCGTCAACACTTTATCCAGAGCCCCTAGGTGTTCCCGGGTTCGATCCACTATGGCGCCCTGGGATTCGTTGACCATGTTGTCCTGGCAAAGGAAGCCTTTAATGGCGGATTGTGATGTCCTGAGCGGGATCCCCGAGAGAGTGTCCACCTTCTCATAGTTTCTGAAGTAGTCATTTTCGGGTCCTGGTTGGATGAAATCGCCGGCCGGCGGCCATTCATAGGGGTTGCCATTTTCCAGGAGAGGGGAGAAAGCTGCCTGGTATCGTATTGTGTGGGTGTCGTCCATGGGGACATACCACGATTGAAACTTTTGGATCAGGCCTTTCTGGAAGCGGCTCTCCTGAATTCTAACGAAGCCGGTGGGCATGAAAAAGTGGGCATAGACAGGGATCAATGCGCCTGTCGTGGCTGCCTGGATATGGGACATGGCTGTTTGCCAGATTCCATAGTGAGTTTCATTGAATTGAATCTCCCGCTTGGGCATCGCGGCGAGCTTGTGCTTCATCTTGGACCAGTTGTCAATGTGGAGAAACGAGGCGTGGGAGGTATCCAGTGCCCCCTCCACGTTTTGCAGATAGTTGCTGTTGATCTGGTAGTAGTCTACCTTACGACTCCCATCCTCTCGTACTAAGGTTTCATATCTCGGCAAGAGCGGCATCTTATCCCTTGGTCCCAGATAGGCGAAAATCATACCGCCCAGCTCCTGGCAGGGGTAGGCGGGGTGGCGGACCCGGTCTTTGATGGTTGAGTCAGGCTCGGCAGGTTGCTCCAGGCATTTGCCCTCCAGATCATAGAGCCAGCCGTGGAAGGGACAGCGAATGCCTCCATCTTCAACCCGACCGTAGGCCAGGGAGGTGAGGCGATGGGAACAGTTGAGTCCAAGCAGGCCGGGTCGTTCCAGGTCATCACGGTATAAAACCAGGTCTTCACCCATGACCTTGACCTGCATGGGTTTACTCCCCGCCGACACCTCGTTGGAAAGACCTACGGGTAACCAGTAGCGGCGCAGCAGTTTTCCGCAGGGCGTTCCCGGTCCAGTATGGCAAAGGAGTTCGTTTTGTTCCATTGTGAGCACGACGGTGCCCTCCTAGCTCATTGAATCAGCCAGTAAATGCCTAGGTTATTTGAGTTTACCCATACCCGAACCCGGGTACGCTGTCAACGAACTCGATCCAAGGCTGAGCAAGTTGAGGTTGAAAATGTTCAACATTTTCTGCATATACAATGCTGGCATGGGGTGAGGAGTACGCTGAAGTAAAATGAGACGGAGTCTTATATCATTAGGGAGGAAACGTAATGGCTGATTTCCAAAGATTAATGGTTTCACTACAGAAGACCGCGTATTTTAAATGGGCAAAGGCTGAAGGCATTCCAATGCTGGAAGGCTACGCCTTGAAAGATGTCCGCGATCTGAAGCTGGCACCGTGGAAGCGCACTGGGGGCAACGGAAGCTTTATTCACCTCTACGGGCAGGAGGGGGTTACGGGAATGTATGTCGCCGAGATCCCACCGGGAGGCGCCTTGGAGCCTGAGAAGCATATTTATGAAGAGTTGATTTGCATATTAGACGGCAATGGGGCTACAGAGGTATGGCAGGAAGGAGCCGAGAAAAAGAAACACCTATTTGAATGGGGTCCTTTGAGTGTTTTTGCCAATCCGTTGAACACCTGGCACCGTTTGGTGAACGGAGGACGTGAGCCGGTCAAATTTTTGGCGGTTACAAACGCTCCCCTCATTATAGATCACTACCGCATACCCGAGTTTGTCTTTAACTGTCCGTATGTATTTTCCGATCGCTTTGCCGGTGAGGAGGGCTACTTCAACGTCACCAACAAAATCTATGAGTCCGGAATGAGCCATGTGTGGGAGACCAACTTCGTTCCCGATGTAGGCACGGCAAAATTGAATGCTCAAGAGAATAAAGGGGCGGACGTCAAGATCACTCAGTTTCAAATTGGGGGGAACTCCCTCATAGGACATATCTCACATTGGCCCATGGGTCGGTACCATAAGGCCCATTTTCATGGGTCCGGCGCCATCTTGCTGGGTCTCCAGTCCGAGGGATACGTTCTTCTTTGGCCCAATGAACTAGGTTCCCAACCCTACACGAGCGGACATGAGGACGAGGTTGTCGAGGTACAATGGCAGGCGGGGAGCGTCTATTGTCCACCGGCAAACTGGTATCACCAGCACTTCAACACCGGTGCGGGACCCGCGCGGCATCTGGCGCTCCGCTATGGCGGGCGAGTGTTCCCGACGGGTTTTTTCCTGTCCAGCAAACGTTTTGATGACGGTGTCCTCACTTCGATCAAAAAAGGTGGAACGTTACTCGAGTATGAGGATGAAGATCCAGAAGTGCGCCGCCGCTTTGAGGCCACACTGGCCAAGAAGGGTATTACGCCCGACATGCCACCGGTAAATATGTCAGCATAGGGCAAGAAGCAGTTAAAAGCATTGTCTGAGCGGAAGTGTGCTCGTCATTCAGACTGTTGCGGTAGACTAAGTTAGCGGGAGTTTTGGATGAATGAAATAAAATGGCCTGTACTTCGACGAGTGGGTGCAACGGGACCGCATGTCAAAGGGAAAAGCTAATCAATTCATGGTTGAAAATAATCAATAATTTGTGCATATACAGGTGTGGCATAACGATGGGGCTGTGGTGTGTCTGAACAGAGAGTCTTAAATATTACAGGGAGGAATTAGCAATGGGTGACTTCGATAGATTAATGGTCTCAATGCAGAAGACAGCTTATTTCAAGTGGGCGAAAGCTGAGGGAATTCCAATGGTGGAAGGCTACGCCTTGTCAGATGTCCGAGACTTAAAACTCGAACCTTGGAAGCGTACCGGGGGAAAAGGGAGCTTTATCCACCTCTATGGTCAGGAAGGTATTACAGGCATGTATGTGGCCGAGATCCCTCCGGGAGGCGCCCTGGAGCCAGAAAAGCATATGTATGAAGAGGTTATTTGTATATTGGACGGAAATGGTGCCACGGAGGTGTGGCAGGAAGGATCAGACGGGAAAAAGCACCTGTTTGAATGGGGCCCCTTGAGTGTCTTTGCCAATCCGTTGAACACCTGGCACCGATTGGTAAACGGGGGACGTGAGCCGGTGAAGTTTCTGGCTGTAACGAACGCTCCGCTAGTCATAGATCTCTATCGTACATCGGAATTCGTTTTTAACTGTCCCATAGTATTTTCGGATCGATATGCGGGTGAAGACGGCTATTTTAACGTCACGAATAAGATTTTTGAAACCGGCATGACTCATGTATGGGAGACCAACTTCATCCCCGATGTGGGCTCCGCAAAGCTAGAGTCAGAAGAGGCGAAGGGGTCGGACGTGAGGATTACTCAGTTCCAGATTGGGGGGAACTCACTGATCGGACATATCTCCCATTGGCCCATGGGTCGATACCACAAGGCCCACTATCATGGGTCAGGAGCTATTCTGCTCGGTTTACAGTCCGAGGGGTATGTTCTTCTCTGGCCCAAGGAATTTGGGCCCCAACCCTATTCGAGCGGCCACGGGGATAAAGTGCATGAGATCCAATGGAAGGCCGGAAGCGTTTACTGTCCGCCGGCAAACTGGTTCCATCAGCACTTGAACACAGGTGCGGGACCCGCACGGCATTTGGCGGTCCGCTACGGTGGCCGAGTATATCCTATGGGATTCGCCCTGGCCGGCAAGCGCTTCGATGACGGGACCCTGACCTCCATCAAGAAAGGTGGGACCTTGCTGGAGTACGAGGATGAAGATCCGGAAGTACGGCGCCGCTTTGAGGCAGTACTGGCCAAGAAAGGCATCAAACCGGATATGCCCGAGTTTAAAAAATCGGCCTAGGTCCAAACGGTAGGAAAATTGCCTTGTGGGAACCCCCAGGTGTTGCAAGCACGGGAATTAGTATAGGGAGATACTTGAATGGCTGAAATGAAGTGGAACTGCCTGTTTTATGACGAATGGGTGAAAGGTGAAGGCCTGGATCTCATCCGCGGCCACAAGGTTGACGATGTGTTTACGCAACCCCTGAAGCACTGGGCGCGCACCGGGGGTAACGCGGTCCAGATCCAACTCCAGGGAACAGGGGAGTTAAACGCGGCCTATATTTGCGAGATTGCTCCCAAGAAGCAGTTGTCACCTCAGAAGCACATGTACGAGGAGATGGTTTTCATACTGAGCGGGCGGGGTAGCACCTCCGTTTGGTACGATGAGCGGCACAAAAACAGTTTCGAATGGCAGGCCGGCAGTCTCTTTGCCATTCCGCTGAATGCCCGCTATCAACATTTCAATGGTTCCGGTTCCGAGCCAGCGCGCTATCTTGCCGTGACTACGGCACCTATCATGATGAATCTCATGCGCAACGAGAATTTTATCTTTGACAATGATGCCGTCTTTCCCGAGCGTTACCAGGGTGAGGATAATTATTTTTCCGGCAAGATAAAGACAGAGCTCTTTACCTTGTGGGACATGCCCCTCAACGTTAATTTCAGCAACTTCTATGCAGACGTTTACAATGTGAAGTTGCAAGAGTGGAATCGCGGCGTAGATACCCGGGGTTACAATTTTGAGCTGGCGAACGGAGTCCTAGGGTGCCACCTCCTGGAAATTCCCGGCGGCACCTTTAGCAAGGTACACCGTCACGGACCAGGGGCTCATGTCATATGGTTGATGGGAGAAGGCTACACGATCATGTGGCCCGACGGTGGGGAGAAGATCAGGGAAAACTGGAAGCGGGGTATGATGGTGGTTCCACCCGACTTTTGGTGGCATCAACACTGTATTGTGAGCAAAGAGCCTGCCCAACATCTAGCGCTGAAGCTCAGTAGCAAGACAAATAAAATTAACCGAAATAGCATGAATACCCTGAAGAGCACAAAGACGGGTGGAAATCAGATGAACTATGAAGATACTCCCCCCGAGTTAATGGCGGAGCTCAAGGAGCTCTTTGCTCAAGAATGTGAAAAACGAGGCACCCCCATCAATGACGCAGTGGTGGACATGTGAACAGGCCTTGCTTTGAATCTTTAACGAAAAAATACCTTGGATTAAGTGAGATTTGGTTTAGGAGGAGTTAAAATGGCAGAGATGAAATGGAACTGTTTGTACTATGACGAGTGGGTGAAAAATGAAGGCCTGGACCTGGTCCGAGGTGCCAAGGTCGACAATGTTTATACCGAACCCCTAAAAGACTGGGACCGCACCGGCGGTAAAGCGGTGCAAATTCAACTGGACGGCACCGGCGAGATGAACAGCGCCTACATCTGCGAGATCCCGGTGGGGGGTGAATTGAAGCCGCAGCGCCATGTATACGAAGAGATGCTATTTATTCTGAGCGGCCGCGGTAGCACCAGCGTGTGGCTGGATCCAAAGAATAAGAATTCTTTTGAATGGCAGGCAGGGAGCCTCTTTGCCGTTCCGCTCAATTGCCACTATCAGCACTTCAATGGATCGGGGACGGAACCGGCTCGTTATCTGGCGGTAACCACGGCGCCCATCATGATGAACCTGATGCGAAACGACGACTTCATCTTCAACAACGATGCGGTCTTTCCCGAACGATTCAACAGTGAGGAAAACTATTTTTCCAGCAAGATCAGAAAAGAGAAGTTTGATCTTTGGGACATTCCCGTGGACATTAGCTTTAGCAATTTTTTTGCCGACATCTACAATCTCGAATTGCAGGAATCCAATCGCGGTGTTGATTCGAGGGGATACTCCTTTGAAATGGCCAACGGCGTCCTCGGGGCGCATATCGTAGAGCTGCCTGGCGGCACCTTCAGCAAGCTCCATCGCCATGGACCCGGTGCCCATGTGATCTGGTTGAAAGGGGATGGCTATTCCTTGATGTGGCCGGACGGAGGAGAGAAGAAGAAGACCAAGGAGTATTGGGGACCAGGGACCATGATCGTACCTCCCAACTGGTGGTGGCACCAGCACTGTGTCATCAGCAAGGGCCCGGCAGAGCATTTGGCCCTGAAGCTCAGTAGCCGGACTAATAAAGTGGACCGAAGTACTTTCTATACCATGAGAAGTACAAAACGAGGCGGGAACCAGATGAACTACGAAGATATCCCGCCCGAAGTGATGGCTGAAGTGAAAGAGATCTTCCTCGCTGAGTGCGCGAAGCGGGGAACCCCCGTTAATATGGGGGCAGTCATCAACGTTTGATGGTTCAGCCTGACAGATAGGTGAAGATTGGCTAACCACCGGTTGGTTGCCAGGTTGGGTATTCACCGGTGGTTTGCTTAAGCAGTCCTAAACCCGGCTCATTCCGGGCCCGGGCCTTTGCCCGGGTTGGGGAATGGGGGGTGCCCAGTGTCCTTCCTTTCGCTCGCCATACCCTTTGGTAAAAAACTTTGCCCGTCCCAACTTCTCCACCTCGATTTCCAGCACATCGCCGTCATTGATGGGACCTAGCCCTTCGTGAAAGGTGCCCGTGGTAATCACATCGCCGGGGTAGAGGGTGACAAAGCGGGTCACCCAGGCGATGAGTTGCGGAATTTTCTGAGCCATGTCCCGAGTGTTGTAGTCTTGACGCGGTTTCCCGTTAACCCAGGATTTGACCTGAAGAGTGTGGGGGTCACCGACTTCGTCTGCGCTGGTTATCCACGGACCGCAAGGTCCCCATGTGTCCAGGCCTTTGCCAAGGAACTGAGTTCGACGAACCATGCCCCGGGACGAAACGTCCACAAACGGCATGTAGCCAAGTACGTAATCCAGGGCGGTGGACTCGGCCAAGTCTTTGCCCCCTTTTCCCATAACAAAACCAAGCTCCGCCTCCGGCTGGAACACAGTTGCCGGGGGAATGTCGGGGATGATGATGGTTCCTTCCGGTCCCAACAGCTCAGGGGACTTGTAAAAGAATTCGATGGGTACGTTCCCAGGCTCCGCGCCAGGTCGGTCCAGGTAGTTGACGAATGCGGCGAGCACCTTGCTGGGTCGCGGGATGGGTGCCAGTAGCTTCACGCTGCTCAACGGGAGCGTCTTTGCCCGCGCGGCGGCCTGCTCGATCTCGCTACGAGCGGAGCCGAGCCGCTCGATGAACTCTTCCATGGCACGGTTTGGGCCCTTTTCCGTCCTGTGGCTTATGACGTCACTGACGTCCGCTACCGAATTTCCGTCCTTTGAGATTCCGATCCTGTCATCGTTAAAGCGTAAAATTTTCATTGGCTGCCTCCAATGCTCTTTTGTGACTGCCCCGCACGGGTTGCAATGGCGAACCATAGTCTTTTTCCAATTTTAGATCAAGGCTTGGAACGGGATGGTGATGTATCAGTCTATGTGTAAATTTTGGTGGGGGGAAGGGAGTGGAGAGGAAAATGGCTTTCACATTTGTCGGAGAATCGAAGATCTCGAGGTGGTTAAGGGATAGGCCTAGGGTATTTTTTGATTGGGAAAAGACAGAAGGGGTGCTAACTCCAGAGTTGCACGACAAATACAAACATGAGGAGGGCACCCCTATGCTGCTCGAGCAAGCAACACCAAGCAATGTATCGCGAGCGATTAAAGAGATCAATGCCTTTGAGTGGGAGGGCGACTTTAAACCGATGGCCCGCCAAGCTCTAAAACACCTGGTGGAGAAGCGGCTGGACGAAGAGATGGCCCAGTACATAGGACTATCACGCTACGAGCATGGGGCGGACCGAGTGGACTACCGCAATGGCCACTATACCAGGCATCTGTTGACCGAGATGGGAAACTTAGAGCTTTTAGTGCCAAGGAGCCGTAAGGGAGGGTTTCCCACCAAGCTCCTTGAGCGTTACGCCCGAAGGTGCCGTTCGGTGGATCGGGTGTTGTTAGCCTGCTTTTGTTTGGGACTATCCACCCGAAAGGCCGCTTCGGTGCTGGTTCCTATTGTAGGGGAGCGGGTCTCGGCCACAACGATTTCCAGGATTGCCCGGGATCTGGATAAAGAGGTTAAGTTTTACCATAGCCGTCCCCTTAGGGATCAGTACCGCTATCTGTTCTTTGATGGGGTGGTGTTAAAGAGCAAGGGGGCTGCCAAGGTACAGAAAAAGATATTACTTTGTGCCTTCGGGATCACGGTCGATGGGAGGCAGGAGATGATCGATTTCTATGCGGCCCCAACTGAATCTGAAGCCTGCTGGGAAGCGTTGTTAAGGGACCTGTATCAAAGGGGGCTAGAGGGGGGGTGTTGTGAGCTGATTGTGACCGATGGGGGAACGGGGCTGCATGGAGCCTTACAGATTGTCTATCCTAAGATCCTCGCCCAACGCTGCTGGGCCCATAAGACAAGAAACGTGTTGGACAAGGTAAAAAGGGCCGATCAACCAGCGGTCAAAAAAGCTCTAAATCGTATCAGTCATGCCCCTAATTATAGAAAAGCTACGGAAGCTTACTGGCGGTTTGGTTCACGCTGGAGGAAGGCTTATCCAAGGGCTGTGGCCTGTTTGGAAAAGGATCTCGATCAATTGCTTTACTTCTTTCAGATCAAGCGGCCTGAGCTTTGGAGCCGCTTGAGAACCACCAACCTCATAGAAAGATCGTTCCGGGAAGTCAGGCGCAGGACTCGCCCTATGGGGGTGATGGCAAATACCCAAAGCATACAAAGAATCGTTTTTTCTGTCTTTCATCACTTGAACCAAAATTGGAGTGAGAATGCCCCTAAGAAATTTACACACAAGTCTTGACGCTTCCAACGGGATCCTTTCGGTCTTTGATTGATATGGTGGGGGTGGTGTGTTAATAGGGAGCCATCTCACACGATTGTACCGCTGAAGTATAAGCAAAATAGCAGGGAGGAAGTGAATGAGATCGAGCGTGATGGATAAAACCTGGGATGAACAACGTCTCAAGCGGGATCGCGTGCGCAATCTCCAGGAGGTGATGCAGCGGGAAAATGTGGGAGGCATGTTTCTTACTGACAGGATCAACGTGAGGTACGTGCTAAATCTGCGCATCCCCGGGGGCACGGCGTTTGTACCGGCGCAGGGCGAACCCATTGCATTTGTGAGATCCATGGACGAAGGGTACGTAAAACTTTCCCATTCGGATGTCCGTCCCATTATCTATCGGGTAGACCCCTCGGATGCAGAGGCAGATCAAAAGGCCCTGAAGTGGGCCGATAAACTCAAGGACCTCATGAGAGAGTTTGACGCGGCCGGGAAAAAGCTTGGAATTGATACTTTGGATCCCATTGCGTTTATGGCCCTGAGCCATCACGAGATGCCGCTGGTAAGCGCAGAAAAGCTCATCTTGCCGTCAAAGACGGTAAAAACCAAAGACGAGATACTCATTTATAAAGAGGTGGCCAAGATTTACAGCAGTATCATGCGTAACTTCCGGGACCTGCTAAAACCGGGGGTCAGTGAAGAGGAGCTCATCAGCGTCATCTATTCCCGCGTTGTGGAAATGGGCGCCGAAAGTCTTTTACAAATCAACGTTTGCTCGGGTGAGAATATGAACCCGTGGCGGCGTTGGCCCACTGAACGGAAACTCAAAGACGGCGACCTGGCAGGCCTGGATCTTCACGTTTACGGTCCCTGCGGATATATCTTTGACTCGTCTCGCACTTATCTCTGCGGTACCAAGGGAACCGAAAAGCAGCGCGATCGATACCGGCGAGCTCACGAGTACATCAACGGGGTTATGGGGTTGCTCAGGCCGGGACTTCCCATCGCAGAATTCAAGTCAAAGCTACCACCTGTACCCGAGAAATTTCACAAATTGCTTTACTCTTTTCACATCGCTCACTCTAATGGACTCACACCTGGCGAGTATCCCAGTATCATGAAAAATCAAAAGGACGTGGATGACACCATCAAAAAGGATCAGATCCTGTCGGTGGACTGTTTTATGGGAGAAGAGGGGGATGATGTTGCCGTGAAGTTAGAGGAACAGGTGCTGATAACAGACAATGGCGCCGTCAAGATGGCGGATATGCCCTATGACGATCGGTTGTTGTAAGAAAGAGCACTTCTATGGCTGTCCAAGCACACGAGTCGATTAAGGGGCCTTATCGAACCTGGCATTCGGTGGATGGTGAAAAGGGCTCCCGTCAAAGGCCCTTTCGCATCTCTGCCGCCCATGATGAATGGAACCATCTGGCGATCCCGTTGGTGGCCATGGAGAGGGGTTTCTTTGTCCAGGAAGGACTCTCCCACGTGGAACTGGTGGCCACCGGAGAAGAAGAGGCACAGGTCACCGGGGTGGAAAATGGATGGATCGATCTCGCAGTGGATCCTTTGACCTCCATGATTTTGTCGGCCAATGATCAGGGAAAACCGGTCTACATCGGCGGTTCGAGGCGTAAAGGGCATACCTTCCATCTTTACGGTGCCAAGGACATCCGGCAGATGGAGGACCTCATAGGTAAGCGTGTGATTATCGGTACGCCCAATGGGGCCACGGATATCCAGTTCCGTGAAATCTTGCGTCGATTCGAAATGGAACCGGACAAAGATGTTGAATTCGTTTACCATGGTACCATGCACGACATGCTTCAGACTTTGAAATTCCTCGAGGAGGGGAAGGGTGAGGCAATTATGGTCAGCGTCTCCTTCGCGCGTCACATGGACAAGGCGGGCTATCCCCAGCTGGTGGATGGCGGACAGTTCTTTGCACCGAGGCAAGATCGGGTTACCGCTGTTTCTGATCATGCGTTGCAGGAGCGATTTGATGATGTGGTGTCGTGCTTTCGCGGAATGATGCGCGCTGCAAAGGTGGTTATCGATCATGGAGAACGTGAGGCTATCCGCCAACTCGTACAGGCCAGCGGATTTTCCACGGAAGGGCCCGAGGATCGGCACCGTTTTGACGAGTTAATGGATTCCCTCTACGGGCGCATCGATCCAACATTCACTTTGCCCATCGAGGGATTGACTGAGATAGTCAAGGAAAGCCAACGGGACGGACTGCTCTCTTCCAGTTTCGAGCTTAAAAGCGCTCTACGCCTCGATGCCCTGAAAGTGGCACAGGCCTCATCCGGTGCCTAGGCCAATGGCATTAGAATCCTAGTTGAGTTCCTGTCTGCCCCCGAGTAGCCGGGCTGCTATAGCTGCAACGATAACGATCAGAGTCGTTACCAGCCCAATGGCAAATGCGGATTCCATCCTACCAGAAGCCCAAAGCTCGTAATTTAAAACGGACAACACTTTGGATTTGGCCGAGTAGAGGAGAATCACTGTGCTTAAATCCCGTACCGCCGCCAGGAATATGATGATCCATGTGGCGATGAATGTCGGTGCAAGAAGCGGCGCCACAATGGATCGAAAGGTCCGGACAAAAGAAGCCCCGTGAACACGGGACGATTCTTCGAGTTCATTGCTCAATTGCAGTAAGCCGCCGCTCATGGCCCTTATGCCGATGGGCATTTCCTTGATGATCATGGCCATCACGAGAATCCAGAGGGTCCCGTACAGGGCGAAGGGAAGACGGATCCCTCCCACATAGGCCCAGAAAATTCCCAATCCCAAAACGATTCCGGGCACTGCCCAGGGGAGCCAACTCAAAAATTCTAGGGCCTTTCGACCGCGAAAGGAAGATTTAATGATCACGTAGCTGATCATGGAATGGAGGAGCAGGCCAATGGTTGCCGCTGCCACGCCCATGAGTAGAGTGTTTTTGAGACTGAACCAGAAGCTCGGGTCCTCCAGAAGATAAACCCAGTGATTGATAGTAAAGGAGCCGGCGGGTAAAAAAACGCCGAATATTTTCATGAAAGAGCCGAACATCAGAGTGAGTACCGGGAGCAACGTTCCAACGGCCAGCCATATCAGGCAAACTCCGAAGGTAACATATCTCCACCGGCCCAGTGAGATGGGTCTTACAGAAAAACCCCGGCCCCCAATAGTGGTATAAGATTTTCCCCTGATGAATCGATTCTGAAGATAAACCATTAAAAATAGGGAAAGCAAAAAGACGTTGGTCAGAGCCATTGCCGGAGGAAAGGCGGGGGGTTCCTCATGCAAGAGGTCGTACAATTTGGTTCCATAGACATGAATCCCCACCGGGAAGCCCAATATCAACGGGGTCTCAAAGGACTCGATGCCCCTGATAAAGGTCAGGAATAAAACCCCAAGGATGGTGGGTGCCATCAAGGGGATCATGATCTGACGCACGGTGGTGAACATGGAGGCGCCGGCCAGGGTGGATGCTTCCTCCAGACTTGCCTCCATCCTGCGAAAGGCGGGGGTTATAAGGAGCACCATGAATGAAGTGCTGGTCAAGGTGCTGGCCCAGATAATGCCTCCGTATGAGTGGACGTTAAAAACTGAGCCTTTGATGAATGGAAGCTTCTGCAACGCCTGGTTAATCAGTCCAAATTCCGGTGCCAACAAAAGCACCCATGTCATTGCCAGTGGCATAAATGGCATGAAGAAGTACAGCCAAAAGCCCACTTCCAGCCAGTCCCGTCCAGGTGTGTCAGTTCGGGCGATGACCCAGGCAAAGAAAATGGCCAGGACAACAGAGATGAACTTGACCAGCAAGGTTAGCCAGTAGGTAGTCCACAGGGCCTTCAAAAGTCCCGGTTGAGTGAAGGCCTGAACATAACCATCGAAGGTCAAATGCCCTGGCTCTCCAGGCATGGAACTCCAGAAGGCACCGAAGACGATCATGGTCATGGGATAGATGACCAGGATACCTACGAGGGCAAGGAGTAACCACTGGGGAAGCGCAAGAAAGGTTTCCGACCAGAATATCCGGCCTTTCTCCTGTGTTGCGTCCCATGCGCGAGCGACAGACTCCACACCCCTCCTTATAGTCTAAGGCTAGTGCTTTCGAGCTGCTATTTTCCCTCTATGAATATCTGTTTGCCGAGCTTCAAGAGTTCCCTTGGTTTTGTCCCCTGTTGGTCCTCCAGGGCCGCCATTAAATACGGTTTCCCCTTTACATAGCGTTCATTAGCCGGAATAAAATCCTGCGAAACATCATTCCTAACGGAGATTGCCTGGGTACTCGTAGCGTAAATGGTTTGGCCCTCCTTAGTATAAAACCAATGGTAAAAGAGCTTGGCAGCATTGGGATGGGGCGCGTTAAGAATAAAGCAGGTCCCTTGACTTGCCATATGGGAACCCTCTTTTGGCTGTAGAAACTTTACTGGAGCCCCCTCATTGATGAGTCGACGGGTCCGTGTGGTGGAAGCGGCGAGCCCGATGGGGTATTGACCCCTAACCACACCTTGGGGAGTGTCATTTACTTTAGCAACGATTACTACTTGCTTTGCCAGGGCCCTCATATATTTAAGGCCCAGGTGTCTGTGGGTGGCTCGAAACCAGCCGGATCCCGTCCCGCCCCTCCCGGGGGTCTGAAAGACGATCTTGCCCTTCCACTTTGGGTCTAAAAGATCCTGATAGCTTTTGGGCTCCTCACCGGGTGGAATCAGATTTGTATTGATTAAGAAACTGGGACGCAAGGGCATGTTGACAAAAAGCCAGTCCCTTGCCTTGGGCTTTACGGATGTAGGATCCAAGCGCCATACCCCTTTTTCAAAGGTAGAAGGAGGGAGGATCGGCACAACGTAACCCTTTGGTTTCAATTGACCATAATGACCGGCGACACCAGACATCGTAATATCCACTGTGTACTGTTTGGTCCGCTGCTCAGCGAAGACGCGAGGCGAGATATCCCTGGCGCTTAAGGTTGTCCATTCGATGGTGACTCCGTATTTGTCCTGGAAAACCTTACCAATGGCACGCTGGGCTTTTCGGTTGGCATGCCCCGGCGCTGCATAGATGACCAGTTTACCCTCCTTGCGGGCAGCCGACTGGATTTTATCCATGGAGCTCCAGGGCGAGGCGGCAGAGGCCTTGTTGACCAAAATAGGAAAAAGGAAAACCAGTAACAACAAGCTTGCGGATAGGGAAACGATTTTTGTTTTCATAACGCTCACTCCTCCCATAAACTGAAATTGACGTACAGAGTCTTTAACAAACGAGCTCATACACGTGCGGCAAGCATCAGAGTGCATTGACCTGTGAGTATCTGACGGTCTTCTTGATTTTTTCCGATCAGCTCACAGACAACCCAGGGTTCCAACGCATTAGGAGATTTCTCAATGACCTTTGCGGAAAAACGCATGAGGTCCCCTTCATAGGTTGGAAACGTCTGGCGTAGACTCAGCTTTCGGATTGTCCCTCGAGGACCTATCCAGTCTGTGAGCACACGCATCAAGAGAGCCTGGCGGTATTCCCCACTGGCAATAAAGGTCTTAAGTCCACTGTGGCTCCTCGCGTGCTCACGATCGTAATGGAGTTGTGCGGAGTTTTCCTGAAACCCCGCCCATCGAACGGTGTCCTGAATGGTTAGGGGCCCAAACTCCCGTTCGGGTATTTGGTCCCCCAGCAGGGTCAGTTCAAAGTTAGCCTGTTCCATGGTCGGTACTCGTTATTTCGACTTGTCCTTTCTCGGGAAACGAACCGTGGTCTGCTGGCGCTTGAGAACGATCTCGCTATTACCGTCTGAGATCCGATCCTCGCGGGTGACATAAATGCCTATGCCTGATTTTCCCCGCCGTGCCACGATACCAACGATAAAGGTCTGTGCCTGAAGCTGCTCGCCGAAATATACTGGCCTGAGCCATTCAATCTCCGCGTTGGCATTGCGCGCGTCCGTATATTCAGGTGGTAAAGGGATCTGTTTTACAATGTCCTCGGTAGTCTCTTTACCATCCGATCCTCTTATACTAAAAGGTTCCCAACCTACCAGGAGGGGAGGGAGGAGGCGGCCGCGGTACCCGTGGGTGCTGGCGTATTCGTCGTCTAGCCAAAGAGGATTGGTATCACCTGTGGTATCCACGTAACGCCGAATGTCGGAAGCGGTCTTCTTTTCTATGGATCGTGGCGGCGTTGTCCGGCCTATCCAACTTCGCATTTCCTCCGTTACGACTGAGCCTGGATCCTGTTTCATAGCACCGTACCTCAATTGGACAGTATTTGAGTAAACTCCTCCTGTCAAGTCAGATGCGAGGGACGGTGATGTATCAGTCTATGTGTAAATTTTGGTGGGGGGAAGGGAGTGGAGAGGAAAATGGCTTTCACATTTGGCCGAGAATCGAAGATCTCGAGGTGGTTAAGGGATAGGCCTAGGGTATTTTTTGATTGGGAAAAGACAGAAGGGGTGCTAACTCCAGAGTTGCACGACAAATACAAACATGAGGAAGGCACCCCTATGCTGCTCGAGCAAGCAACACCAAGCAATGTATCGCGAGCGATTAAAGAGATCAATGCCTTTGAGTGGGAGGGCGACTTTAAACCGATGGCCCGCCAAGCTCTAAAACACCTGGTGGAGAAGCGGCTGGACGAAGAGATGGCCCAGTACATAGGACTATCACGCTACGAGCATGGGGCGGACCGAGTGGACTACCGCAATGGCCACTATACCAGGCATCTGTTGACCGAGATGGGAAACTTAGAGCTTTTAGTGCCAAGGAGCCGTAAGGGAGGGTTTCCCACCAAGCTCCTTGAGCGTTACGCCCGAAGGTGCCGTTCGGTGGATCGGGTGTTGTTAGCCTGCTTTTGTTTGGGACTATCCACCCGAAAGGCCGCTTCGGTGCTGGTTCCTATTGTAGGGGAGCGGGTCTCGGCCACAACGATTTCCAGGATTGCCCGGGATCTGGATAAAGAGGTTAAGTTTTACCATAGCCGTCCCCTTAGGGATCAGTACCGCTATCTGTTCTTTGATGGGGTGGTGTTAAAGAGCAAGGGGGCTGCCAAGGTACAGAAAAAGATATTACTTTGTGCCTTCGGGATCACGGTCGATGGGAGGCAGGAGATGATCGATTTCTATGCGGCCCCAACTGAATCTGAAGCCTGCTGGGAAGCGTTGTTAAGGGACCTGTATCAAAGGGGGCTAGAGGGGGGGTGTTGTGAGCTGATTGTGACCGATGGGGGAACGGGGCTGCATGGAGCCTTACAGATTGTCTATCCTAAGATCCTCGCCCAACGCTGCTGGGCCCATAAGACAAGAAACGTGTTGGACAAGGTAAAAAGGGCCGATCAACCAGCGGTCAAAAAAGCTCTAAATCGTATCAGTCATGCCCCTAATTATAGAAAAGCTACGGAAGCTTACTGGCGGTTTGGTTCACGCTGGAGGAAGGCTTATCCAAGGGCTGTGGCCTGTTTGGAAAAGGATCTCGATCAATTGCTTTACTTCTTTCAGATCAAGCGGCCTGAGCTTTGGAGCCGCTTGAGAACCACCAACCTCATAGAAAGATCGTTCCGGGAAGTCAGGCGCAGGACTCGCCCTATGGGGGTGATGGCAAATACCCAAAGCATACAAAGAATCGTTTTTTCTGTCTTTCATCACTTGAACCAAAATTGGAGTGAGAATGCCCCTAAGAAATTTACACACAAGTCTTGACGCTTCCGCGAGGGACTGAAGGTTGTTTTGTTTCTTGCCTCACTCTATAACGTTTCACCTCACGTATTGAGTTCGCTTGTGTGAGTTTAATCGGAGAACCAAACCAAATGATCGAAGCTAGTCCAACCGTAGAGCATGAATGTCGTCGATGGCTGACCGTCACGGTTGTTAACGTTACCCATGGTCTCAGTCACCTGGGTTCCCAGGGGTTGTCCGTTCTTTATCCGGTCATCAGGGATCAGTTGCATTTCGGTTATACGGGAATCGCCTTTTTAGCCGTGATTAACATGTTAGTTGAGGGTCCCATGCAGATCACCTTCGGCGTGATGACTCGTTTCCTGCGCAGGAGTCATATCCTTGGCGTGGGTACAGCAGTGGCATTTTTTGGAATGGCTTTTATGTCACTGGCGCATAGCTTCAATCATTTGGCTTTGGGTATGGCAACCCGGGGGTTGGGTACCAGTCCAAATCACCCGGTTGGCGGTTCTGTCATGGCTTACAGCTTCCCCCAGGACAGGGCCAAGGCCCTCGCCTTTCATCATATCAGCGGTAACATAGGCGGTTGGATGGCGCCGTTGGTCATCGCCGGTTTACTTTACTATTTGGATTGGCGCCAAGCGCTCATGGTGATGAGCCTTCCTTTGATGTTAATGAGTTTCTCTTTCTTTTTCCTGGAGGAACCTTCTCCTCGGACGGAAGCTGTAG
This sequence comes from uncultured Binatia bacterium (SeqCode), assembly GCA_965215595.1. Classification (GTDB taxonomy): domain Bacteria; phylum Desulfobacterota; class Binatia; order UBA9968; family CAXXLF01; genus CBDCDW01. The sequence continues at coordinate 435,970 of CBDCDW010000003.1, forward strand.
GCGGCACGAAACAAAGGACCAGGTTGGGGCTACATGAATACAAGGCCTTGATGCGGGACCGCAGGGCTCTTCTTTTGGCCAGTGTCATGATGGTGGGTGCCGCCGGTCGTGGCACCGGGGCGCTGAACACCTATCTGGCAGTGATCCTGGTGGACCGGTTCGGTATCAGTGTATCTTATGCTGCCCTCTTTGTAGCCATGTATACTTTTGGTGGCGTGGTAGGCCCCATGGTTCTGGGTTGGTTTTCCGATCGCACCTCTCCGCGACTTGCCATTCGTATTGACCTGGTCCTTTCTGCTGTTTTTACCCTTATGATTCTAATCCCTCAGACGGCAGGAGTCGGTTTGTTTGGAATTACGTTTTTCGCCGGATTTTTTATATACGGCCGCAGTTCCTTACTGCAGAGTTTGCTAATCAGTGTTGCCCCAGCGGAAACGCGGGTGGATACTCAACTGAGCATGTTTCATACCCTCTCAGCCATTACCGGACCCATGTGGATCCTGGTGACCGGACTGATAGTGGATCGGTATGGGCTCGCGCCGGCCCTTGGGGTCATGGCGGTATCCTATATTATAGGAGTTGTAATACTCGGGTTTATCAATCCCGATACTCCCGAGCAGGGGACAAAACCGAGCAGTCAACCTGAGATATAGAAATGCCCCCCCCCTTTGGCAGGGTCTTGACATGTAGGACGGCAAACTGCCTTAATACTTTAAGATCCCTAACAAATGCCAGCTATTGTAAGGATTAGGAGGGTAACCAGATTGGCGCAGCCGGAAAGTAACATTCGAGAACATGATGCTCCTTCTCCCAGTCCTGATTTCTCCAGAGCACCTGATCTGCCTGAACTTGGCCATCGCAACTACTGGTATCCCATCATTGAAGCCCACCGTGTAAAAAAACGTCCCGTTTCCGTGAGTCTCCTGGGTGAAGAGATAGTCCTATTTCCTGATAAAAGCGGAAAGGCTGTTGCCCTTGTGGATCGTTGCCCTCACCGCGGGACGAAGCTTTCCCGAGGTCGGATTCTTTTTCCCGGTACTTTAAGTTGTGGTTACCACGGTTGGACCTATAATGAACGAGGGGAATGCGTCGCTGCTATTGTGGAAGGTCCCGAGTCTCGTGTGCCGGGACGGGTTTGCGTCAAGGCATATCCTACCGAAGAGCGTTTTGGCATCGTGTGGGCGTTTATGGGGGAGGGCGAAGCACCTCCACTGGAGGAAGACCTACCGCCTGGATTTTTGGAACCCGAAATTCTCGTTCAGTTTGTATTCGAGTATTGGCCCTGTGATTGGAGGAACGTCACTGAAAATTATCCCGATATGCTTCACGCAATATTTGTGCACCGAAATTCGCCGGAAGCAATCCTCCAACAAATTCCCGCGTGGGGTAATTTGATTGTAAAGCCTTTGCCCGACGGAAAAGGACTCTTTGTGCAAGGGCCTGGACGTGCAATGCAAGCGGAATATCCGGGACTCGGCAAATATCCGAGCGCCCTATGGTACCGTATCTTGAGGCGAAGAACCTCCGGAGGTGTCGGAGCCGAAGTACGCATGCCTGGTTACATTATTCTGTCGAAGAGGCGCGAGCCAATGTTTGGATTTACGTATTCTACGTTTCAATGGCCAATCCATGTGGGACCAAATTTGACCCGTATCCTTGAGCTAAGCATCACCTTTCCTAGGAACTTCTTACACAGATGGTTTTATAAGATTTGGTGGAGAACCTATTTCAAATACATTCACCGCTGGTTCTTTACTTATCAGGACAAACGTCTCATGGAAGTGCAAAACTATCGCGCTCCGGAAACGCTATGTTCCACTGATGTCGGTGTGACACTATATCGTCGTCTTGCTAACAAGGTTGCCAGACAGGCCAATGGAAAAGAGTCTGAAACGGCGAAAGTGTCCGAGCGCGAGAAGGAGTTCCAGGAGGCGGCTTCCTAGGACAGCCCACAGTCGTTCACCTTTGATTAGCTTGCCGTGTTACATAGTGTAGCTGGCGCGAACTGCCGTAACGTCTTCAATTAAACTTGTATCTGGAAGTCCAACAACGATGGAATCGTGCCTTCTCTGTATTCGCCTCAAACTGCCGAAAAAGGAGATGACCCTTCTCCAACAAAATTTCCGACGACGAGTCAAGATTGAGCACGAGTTATCTTTTTTCCAAATCTGTGTTGGTTAGCTTTCTCCCTACAGATTAGGAAAAGGCAAAATCGATTTGTATTTTGCCACGATCTCCGCTCGGAGGTCCTTTTCCGTTCTACTTGCCTGTGGGAACTTGTCCCTCCAGGTCCATGGGCGCACTGCATAGATGATTGCACGGCTATTAGTATAGTCACCACTTTCCCGCTGTTCAGGTGTCATGCGGGGGTCAAGTGGCGTGCTCCAGGTTCCATCGATCAATTCGATGTCCGTGGCCGGGTTCACCCGGGTCATCATGGCCCATTCCACTTCTTTCATGTCACTGGGGTCGATGTCTTCATCTACGATTATGATGTAACGCCCATTGTACGCCCCTTGCCGTGCGCCAAGTGCTGCATGACCAGCCTGCTTGGCGTGTCCGGCAAAGCGTTGGCGAATCGAAATCACGATCCAATAGGAGGTGTGCTGCCAGACCCCTTGGATATCCTGAATCCCAGCGCTCTCCAATTGATCCCAGAAGACTCCTGCCATGAATGGTATTGCGTATTTACATGCACCAGGCCACAGAGGTGTTGATTCCAAAATTATGGGGTTGTTGCGGTGATAGACGGCCTTAACGCGGACCACCGGCTGTTGTTCGCCAGTGCCAATGGTACCACCGGAATAATAACCCGGCCATTCACCAAAGGGTCCTTCATCCCGCGCTTGCTCAGACGGAGGGGGAACCTCACCTTCAATGGCTATCTCGGAGTGGGCGGGAATAGGGAGACCGGTGACGGGTCCATCGATGACCTCAATGGGCTTGCCACGTACCGCACCTAGGAGATCCAATTCCGACTTGCCCCAGGGCAGAAATGCCGTGGAGGCCAAGAACGTAAGTGGGTCATGGCCAAAGGACGCCGTGATGGGAGCGCTCTTTCCTTGCTCCCAATAGCGCTGGAGGATCAGTCGCCCGTGCTTTCCCGGACTGATCCATAAGCCCAGCAAATCCTTCTCGTGCACCTGCATACGGTAGGTTCCCGTGTTGAGGTAACCTGAGTCCGGATCCCGAATCGTTATGATGTCACCTGTACCGATGTATCGTCCACCGTCTTGAAGGTGGAATTGAGGGCTTGGAAACTTCCACATGTCTATCTTGTCTCCTGTCAGGACGTTCTCCATGACCGGCCCTGTTTTGACCTTCTTGGGTGGGGTGAGATTGATCCTTGCTGCTCCTAGCTTTTTCGTGCCCAAGCGGATCAGTTCCAGCTTGTGCTTGTCGATGGGAAGACCCCAGGCCAGAGCTGCGCGTTTGACGGAAGCAATGGAAAGACTGACGATTCGAAACCCCTTTGGATATCCCTTGATGTTGTCGAAAATCAGCATTGGGGGGTCGGTGATCAATTCGGCTGCTGCCTCAGTGAGGGCGCCGATCTCACGATTCCAATCGGCCCCATCGATCTCGCGGTAATTGTCGATCTTCTTTGCTGTCTCGATAAAGGAACGAAGGTCGTCAAAGGGGAACTGTCCATTCACATCAGATTCGCCTACGGGTACTTTAGCTTCAGTCTTGGCCATGTTTATTTCCTCCTCAGCAGGAATAGTCGTGACATATTGGTGCTCTTGGTAAACTTTGTTTTAATCGCATACTATTACTTGAACTGTCAAGCAGTTGTGATTCTAGGTAATTTTCGTTGAGTCATCGCTTATCGTCGTCCCCCCAGCTGCGGGAACGGACCTGAAAATTACCTGTGGCAACCATGCGATCGAATTTCTTTCTCAGCCAGCGCTTGAAGATGTTGCGTGTGTAGGGAATAAGCAGCAAGAATCCAGCCGCATCGGTAATAATCCCCGGTGTGACAAGCACGACTCCAGCGCCAAAGATCAGCACTGCGTCCATCAGTTCCTCGGCTGGCATGGTGCCTGTGGCGAGGTTTTTCGAAATCTGTTGGATCGTCCTGATCCCTTCCAACCGGGCCAAATAGGCTCCCAGGACACCTGTGAAGATAATAAGCAGGATCGTATTCATTGCGCCGAGGTATGAGCCAATTTCCAGGAGGATATAAAGCTCGGTGAGAGGGACGAGCGTGAACAGCAAAAAGAGCTTTACGATCATCTGGATTTGTCACAATCTCCGTGCGGCGTCGGTAGTTACGTTCCAGGAAAAAAGTTCCGGGTGAATAATCTGTGCGAGGATCTCCAAGCCATCAACTAGACGAGGGCCCGAACGGTTGAAATAAGCGTGGCCGTTCACGGCAAATAGCCGTCCATTTTTTATGGCGGGTAACTCGTTCCATCCCGGAATCTCGTATAACAGATCCAGCTCCTCGAGGGTTCGGTCAACGGTAAAACCACAAGGCATCAGAATGATGATGTCGGGTTGATATTCCTGAATCGTGTTCCAGTTAAGTTTTTTTGAAGGCTGTCCCGCCTTTGCCAATCCATCGGTTCCACCAGCGAAATCTACCATTTCGGGTACCCAATGACCTGCGCTGTAAACCGGATCCAACCATTCCAAGCAGGCTACCTTCGGTCGAAAGTTTGAGGATGCGGCGCGGTGCCGTACGCTGTCGATCCGCTGTGATAGGCTGGCCACGAACCATTCGGCTTCTCTGGTTTTTCCGGTGTCACGTCCTACGTGTGAAATGTCACCCAGCACATCGGAAAGGGTGTTAGGATTAAGAGAAATAATCTTGGGTCGCTGGGTCAGGGATCGAGCTGCCTCCACAACCTGGTCATAATCAAGCGCGCACACGTCGCAGAGTCCTTGGGTTAAAATGAGATCCGGGTTTGCTTGCTGAAAGAGGTTGAGATCGATGTTGTAAATACTTTGATTAGCTTTTACTGTTCCCGCAACGATATTGTGGATTTCACTGCTGCTGTTTTGGTGAGGATCCACTTTGCTCGTTACCACTACGGGTTTTTCTCTAGCCGCCTGCGGGAAGTCACACTCGTGACTCACCCCCACAAGGGAATCCCCAAGCCCCAGGGCAAAGGCGATTTCCGTAGCACTTGGCAACAGGGAACAGATACGCACCTAAAGACGATTAGCCTAAAATATCCGTTTTTCCAAATTCTTAAGGCTACGAAATGGAGCCTGATAATATTGCGGTAAGGACTTGCAACGTAGACCTGTTAGATCTATATTACATGGATCTACGGCACCGACGTTCAAATGTCGTGGCCACGCATGTGTAATAGCATGCATCAGTCGGGAAAACGGGCTGGGCAGATTTACTTGCAGCTAGTGAAGGCAGTGAAAAGCATAGAGGGGAGTGATGGGAATTACGATCAAGAATGAGGGCGGTCAAGATGGAGTATCCCATGGATCGGGGAGTGGAATAGAGGAGGTCCCTTCATCTCTTTGTGCTCCCGATCTCGCGGTGATGGAGGATCAGGAAGATCTTTTGGACGTGGGTCCGGCCCAGTCTAACGGCAAGGGTGAAAGCGAAGAAGATGAACTAGAAAAAGATCCCGATGAGGGAATTCCTCCGGGTAGCAGTACCGTTGAACTCTACCTTCGCGAAATCGGTTCCGTTCCCCTACTCACCCGTGAGGGTGAGGTGGCAGTAGCAAAGCAGATCGAAGAAGGGGAGATCCAGATTCATACGGCTGTACTTTCATCGATGGTGGCATTGCAATGCGCCCTTGAGCTGGGCGATAAAATTGCGAATGATGAGCTCAATGTATGTCACGTATTAATGGAGACTGCGGACAGTGATGACTCCACCAGCGCCGCATATTCAGGGGACCACGAAATCTCTCACCGTAAACGCTTCCTAGCAACCATTGCGAAGCTCCGCCGGCTCAATCGAGACATTGTCGCGGCTCAGAGGGAATCGAGGAGAGGAAGGATTTCAGTGCGACGCAGGGTTCAATTTGAAAAAGAACTCACAAGAAAGAGGGCACGTGCAACTCAATGGATCGCAGCCCTCGGCCTTTCAAAAATTGAAATTCAAAGGATTGCCGAGAGATTGAAGGATTATCACTACCGTTTGACAGAACAGGAAAAGAAAACTCAAGATTGTAAAAAAACCAGTTCCCGGAACGAAATTCTTTCAACCATAGGAGCCATTGAAGACCAATTGAAGTCCTCACGGGAGGAGCTAGAAGTTCGAGTGAGCACCATCCTGGAAGGGGAGCGAAAAGCGGATGCGGCGAAGAAACGATTAACCCAGGCCAATTTGCGCCTGGTGGTGAGTATCGCAAAGAGGTATGCAAATAGCGGTCTTCAGTTCCTGGACCTAGTACAGGAAGGAAACATTGGCTTGATGAGGGCCGTGGAAAAATTTGACTACCGGCTCGGGTATCGATTTTCAACATACGCAAATTGGTGGATTCGTCAGGCTATTCGAAGGGATATTTTCAATTCCGGGCGAACCATTCGAATACCGGTTCACGTGATCGAGGAAAGGACCAAATTGATTCGCACGTTTCGGAGTCTCATTGAGAGGCTTGGACGGGAACCGAGCCCTGAGGAAATTGCCAATGAAATGGGACTTTCTTTAAAGGAAGTCCGCAGGGTCATGAAACTGGAAGCAGAACCAGTCTCCCTCGATGCACCCAGTGGCGAAAATGGGGAAGGTCTTCTTTCCGATTTCGTAGAAGACAAACATGCCTTGAAACCCTTGGAACGTGCCATGGAGGCCAATTTGGGTGTGAAGATTAAGAAGGCTCTGGCTACCCTACCGCCCAGGCAAGAGGTAGTCCTACGTTTGCGATTTGGCATCGGCATGGCGCGTGACCACACGCTTAAGGAATTGGCCGAGAGATTTTCACTCACTCGTGAGCGGATTCGGCAGATCGAAGAGAAAGCACTTCGAAAGCTTCGGTTTCCCATCAGTTCGCTCAAACGGGTGGGAAGGTTTGGAGGAACACCTCGAACAAGAACCCTCTAGCTAGAACGGAACAGCCAAGGTAAAATTAAAGTCGTGATTTTAAAATAATGGAGGAGGTTTTGAAATGGCAGATGACGTAATCAAAAGCATTGATGAGCAGGTGAAGAAAAGCAATGTACTCGTGTTTATGAAGGGAAACCGTCAATTCCCTCAATGTGGTTTCTCGGCACATACCATGGAAATTTTACAATCCTATGGAGTTCCATTTGAGACAGTGGATGTGCTGGAGGATTCCAAAGTTCGCGAAGGGATCAAGCAGTACTCCAAATGGCCAACTATTCCGCAGGTTTATGTCAAGGGAAAATTCATTGGAGGTTGCGATATCATTCACGAAATGCACGAGCGAGGTGAGCTCGCCCCGATACTGAAAGAGGCCAACGAGAAGTAATGTGCCTTAGGTTGTCGCAATAGGATCGTCGGTCCATTGCATGCTTACTCATGGACAAAACCAAACCCTGACCCAGGTGGGACCCGGTACCCCCATGGGGCATCTTATGCGCCGATACTGGCACCCAGTGGCAGCAGTCGCGGAGGTAAACAATCATCAGGTAAAGAAGGTCAATGTCCTGGGCGAGCCGTTAATCATTTGCCGTGATAAAAAAGGCCGGGTTCGGGTTCTGGCCGAGACCTCGGTCCATAGGAATGGGTCTCTGGCCGTAAGTATTCCCGAACACAAAAAACTGCGCTGGACCTACCAGGGATGGTTGTTTAATTCCGTAGGCCGGTGTGTGGATCGGCCCATGAAGCGATGGGGAAGTCTATTCAAGGATCGGGTTAGGACAAGGGAGTATCCCGGTGCGGAATTGGGAGGGCTAATCTTTGCATACCTCGGACCGGAGCCAGTACCAAAATTGCACCGCTACAACACACTGGTTTGGGACGATGCCATGCGTGAGATCAACGGTACGGTGATCGACTGTAATTGGCTACAGGTGATGGAAAATCTTCTTGACCCGTATCATGTGGAGTTTCTTCACGGTCGGTATTTTGAGCATATTCTTCGACTCAAGGGCGGCGGACAACTGGAGGAATTCCTGGGGCGCTACGCTCCGAAACCCATTAAGAGGATTACCTTCGATCTGTTTGAAAACGGTATCATCGAGCGACACATGATCCAAAGCGAGGCGGAAATCAGCTGGAAGTTTGGGGCTCCCACTTTTTTCCCCACCACAACACTGGTGGGTTCAGTTGAAAGCAGTAGAGTAATCAATTTTGTGGTTCCATTGGATGATACGCACACATGGTTCGTCGTGTATCTGGCCGAGCGAACGGGTATCACAATTCCCTGGGTCGAAACGCCAAAACTTGTGGATGTACCGGGGGTGCGTGACAGCGGGAAATTTGTCCTGGACACGGCCAACGGTCAAGACCACATGGCGGTAGTAACTCAGGGAGAAATAGCGAGGCGTGAGACCGAGCACCTTGCGACTTCCGACAAGGGAATCGCCCTTTACCGTCAGCTGTTGATCAATCAAATAGAACTGATGGAAAAGGGTGAAGATCTCATGAATATTTACCGTGAGCCGAATAAGGACTCAATGGAAGCGGAAGAGTTCCTTGAGATTGCCTGAGGCGCGCTTCTGTCTCCATGAAAAACCGCGAACGCGAAGCCGCATGGGACTATCATAATCATACCAAACATTCGGATTACAGCATACGCACCAACCCGCATTTCATGGACTGGGAAAACCAGCCAATCCCTTTCAAAATCTATTCCACGTTAGATGCGATTTCTATACCGCAGGACATTTCTTCATCTGGGATAGCTGCTCTGACCGCCATTTCTACCATTGGCCACAGGCAAAACGGACAGCCTGAAATTAATAAACAGATTCTGGCCGAAATCTTTCATTTCTCAGCCGGGATCACCAGACGCAAGACCTATCCAGGCGGAGAAGTTCTCTTCCGTGCTGCCGCTTGTACAGGGGCGCTCTATCACATTGATCTTTACCTGGTCGCAGGTGAACTATCCGATCTGGAAGCCGGGGTCTATCATTTTAGTCCCAACGACTTTACCCTGAGAAAGCTCCGCTCCGGGGATTACCGGTCCGTTATTATAGCGGCTAGTGGTCAAGAGCCTTCGGTGGCCAGTGCGCCGGTGACGTTAGTCTGTGCTTCCACCTATTGGCGCAACGCGTGGAAATACCAGGCTCGGGCCTACCGTCATTGCTATTGGGACAGCGGTACGATACTTGCCAACCTGTTGGCCGCCGCGGCGGCGCGCAGAGTTAGCTCCAGTGTGGTCATGGGTTTTGTGGATATCACCATTGCTGAACTCTTGGGTCTCGATCCTGAACGGGAGGGCGCACTGAGCCTTGTCCCCCTTGGATTCGATGCATCCACGCCGCCCGCTCCATCACCCGGGATAACGCCGCTTCATTTGGAGACCATGGCCCTATCCAAGCACGAAGTTGACTATCCGGCCATTCGAAAGATGCACACCGCGTCGTCTCTGGAGAGCGGGGAAGAAGTTGCCACCTGGCGCCAGCAGTCTTCCGGCGGCGATCCAGGGAAGAAAGAGGAAAAGGTCAGGGGACAGGTCATACCGCTACAACCTCATTCCCAGGAGGAGATGCCGGGAGATTCCATAGAGCAAGTCATACTTCGTCGTGGCTCCGCCCGGCAGTTTTCTAAGCAAAGCATTAGCTTTGCCCAACTCTCAACCATGCTCAAGATGGCCACGGCTCGCATCCCCGGGGATTGTTTCAATGGTGGTGCCCTCAACGACCTTTACCTTATCGTCAACGCAGTGGATGACTTAGCGCCTGGTGCCTATATCTTTCACCGGGAGGCCTCGGGCCTTGAACTGATAAAGGAGGGCAATTTCAGGCAGGAAGCGGGCCACCTGGGATTGGGTCAAGAGATTCCTGCTGATGCCAGCATCGATGTGTTTTTCCTGGCCGATCTAAATATAATCTTGGAACGGTTTGGAAACCGCGGTTATCGAGCGGCCCAGTTAGAAGCCAGCATTACCGGCGGAAGATTCTATCTGTCAGCCTATGCCCAACGCCTTGGGGCCTCCGGTCTTACCTTTTTCGATGACGACGTGACGGAGTTCTTTTCGCCCCACGCGGCTGGCAAGAGCGTAATGTTCTTGGTAGCAGTGGGAAAGGCCATGAGACGCATGCGGAAGTAGGGATCAGCATCTTCTATCGGTTCCGACATTGCAAAGTCTATTGAGATCAACTCTCTTGCATTACCGGCTCTGATTCTGCAGCCGTCAGCCCTTCTGATTCTCCATGTGAGTGTGTCTGGTGCATTATACTTTTGAGAAATGGAAGTACCTATGAAAAAGGTCCCAGCCCTGGAACTGCGAAACGTTTCTTATACCGTAGATAAGAAAAGAATCCTGGATTCCGTTGACTGGACAGTTCAACAGGGAGAGCACTGGGTGATTCTGGGGCCCAATGGATCGGGGAAAACCACGCTTCTCAAGGCTGCTTGCGGTTATATATGGCCAAATGACGGCGGTGAAATCTACCGCAATGGCGAAGTCTTGATCAATCTTCGGGATCTCAGAAAGAGCATTGGTTGGGTGACTTCCACACTGCCATTCGAAATACCTTCGCGCGAGAAAATCTTGAGCACAGTGGTATCTGGAAAGTTTGCTCAGATTGGACTCCTGGAAGGTCCTTGGGGAAGGTCCACAAAAAAGGATTACTCCCAGGCCGAGGAATATTTAGTTCAGATGGGTTGTGCCGATCTTTTGGATCAAGAGTTTGGCACCCTTTCCCAAGGGGAACAGCAAAGGGTTCTCATCGCCCGGGCGCGCATGACCAAACCTTATCTGATATTTCTCGATGAGCCCTGCGCCGGGATGGATCCGGGAGGAAGAGAAGATTTTCTAGAAAGTCTCCAAGAGCTTGGTAGTCAGAAACAGGTTCCGGCTCTTATTTACGTTACCCACCACATCGAAGAAATCCTTCCTCTTTTTAAAAAAATGCTGATCTTGAAGAAGGGTAGGGTGCTTGAGGCCGGGACCACCAGCGCGCTCTTAAAACAAGATGTTTTAAGAAAACTATATTATGTTTCGTTGACTCTCACTAAAAAGAAGGGCCGCTATTGGCCCACGGGTTAGTAGGAACCACCACATTGGACCAGGGTCTGCATTACGTATCTAGTAAATTCACCAGTTTCTCGATGAAGGAAGTTGTGCCAAAGACGCAACCAAAGCGTCGATGAATTGCGTCCTGAGGCGGATCGGTTCTTTCGGTGCTCGGAGCAAGCCTACGGCGTCGCTCTTTGACACCCTTCAAGTTACTAATGAACTGAGTAATACGACGGCGGAGGCCATTGGTGGCCAGGTTCAGTGGGCAATGAGCTCGCACTTTCCGTACTGAAGACCGCCCACACCGTCATCCTCAACTGATTTCAGGTCTGAAAAAATCTGCAGGTTAAATTGGGAGCCAAAGGCGTAATATTTTTTAATTTGCAAGTCCTGGTTAACCTCGACCCGGTCTACCTTGTAGCGTGTGCAATCGACCTTCCCGGCAAAGTGCGAGAACGCGCAGCGGAACAGGGAAAAACCGTCCGGAAGCTCTTTCAAACGCGTGGAGAACTGCCCCTCTTTGATTTCCTCGGAACTATAGGTGGTATCGAAGTCATACTTCCTTGTCACGGGGCAGCGATACTCCACGAGGGGGAGCCTCCCCTCTTCTGTTGGAGCTCCCGCCAGAATCCAACGGCGAATAATCTCTTTTTCACTCGCGGGAAGGGGCTCTTCCGTTTCGGAAAACGGCATTATGTCATCCATCACTGTATTGAACAGTCCGGAATCTTCAGGTCTTCCTCGAACAATTTTCTCCGGATCAGCGCTTAGCTTTCCCAAATCAAGCACGAAGCCGAAGTCTCCCCTTGGACCCTTCTTCTCTCGTACCCCTTCGGGACCATGACACTTTGCACACTTCGTCTCAAAGACTGTTTTCACTTCTTTCGCTAGTTTCGCCTTCTCCGGCTGAGAAAGCTTTTCCTGGCCCCCGACGGAGGAAACGATTCCAAACGCCAAGAATATTCCGAAAAGGAGCCCACTCCTCGAATACAGATTCATATCCTTAAAAACGCTATTTCCTCTTTCGAGCCGCTTTGCCCGAGTCGGCTCTCGCTTTAGCGACGAGTTTTTTAAGGCCGCTCACGTCCCTGTATTTGAACAGGTTGGCAATCATATACTTGCCCCCCGGTTTGGCGACGGTAAACTTATCGGTGATCATGTCCTTGGAAATATCCATGCGCATGGAGTTACGGTCCGCATTCTTCTGCCATGCTAATTGCCCCTCTTTGGATATCATCCAATTTGCGAAAACTGTGGCTGCATTGGGATTAGGGGCGCGGTTCACCACGGCGAGCTGCCCCCAACCGCCGGAGAGATACGCCTCGGAGGTGGGTGCACGATAGATTTCAACGGGTAAACCCTGTCTTTTGGCAGTCGCTACCTCAGTGCCCCTGGCTGCAATGTTCAGTTCATACTTTCCCGAGGCGACCCAGTCGATCATCTGCACGATGCTTCTCCCTATGGTGATTTCCTGCTCGGCGAACAATCGCTGGATGAATTTTGGTCCCATGTTCTTGTTGTAGTAGATGCCCTTCCAGGTGGCCAGCACGCCTCGCCTCGTTGGATCATAGGACACCATCTTGCCGCGCCATTTGGGATCGAGAAGGTCCTTGAAGCTCTTAAGCTCACCGGGCTTGTGCTTCTTGGTGTTATAGAGTGCGATGGTGGACGTGACGGTCCCTTCCATAAGAAAGAGGGACTTTTGGGGAACCGCATAATGATGCTGCTTCCTGAACCAGGCGGACTGGTCCTTGGATTCTGGTAAGATTAACCGGGGTGGAAGCGGGTCAAAGTACCCCCTTTGGGCTAAGATGCCGCCAGTTCCTGCGCCTCCAACATAAATGTCCGCAATAAATTTTCCCGCCCGACGTTCGGCGCCGAGCCGGTTGGCATGTTGGCTTCCCGAACCGGGAACGTAGACCATCTTGATTTTGGGATAGACGCCTTTAAACGTCTCAAGGGCGTTAATGTACTGGATTCCCGGGGGGCCATAGACCCTGATACGCCCCTCTTTTCGTGCCGCAGCCAGGGTTTTTTCCCAGTCGGCCTTCCAATCCGCTTGTGCGGGTTGGTAAAAAGTCATCAGAAAAAGACATAAAAGCGTACAAAATGTGAAGAAAAGTCTCAGACGATAAACCATATTCATTGCCTCCTAGATAATAGGATTTTTGAGAACCCGAGCAGTCTATTTGGAATAGGCGCCACTGTCAAATCGCAAAATACTGACCATGCCTTATGAGCTCGCAATATGCGGGTTCGATTGAAGATCAAGGCAGGACCAGATCAAATAGACCATGGTGATTTAACCAGTGGAACAACCCAAGATGCATTCTACTTATTAGGCAATTAATGCGTCGTTTAATTGGATTCTGGGATGATTGACAGCCTTTTCCCCTGCGATATTGGTCTCTTAGTATCAAGCCAATTGAGTACCGAGTATGGAACGCAAACTCACTGCCATTCTTAGTGCGGATGTCGAAGGTTACAGTCGTCTGATGGGGAAGGATGAGGAAGCGACCATTCGCACCTTGGCTCCGCGCGGGGGAGGAGATTAGGCAAACTCACTTTCGTTAGGTGAGCAGAGGTTATAGAGATTCAAGCCAGCTTCAACGTATAGAGAGGATAAAATCAGAGTTGGGTCAAGATTTTGTCAACGATTCGTGTATGATTCAGGTTGAAGTGTTCGAGTGCCAACCAAGTGGTTTCATTTCTTAAATACGCTAAAAAATTTCCCCAGTGCACCTTTGTCCATTTCAGACACAACCTCCAGTTCTCCGGCATCCAGCCATACACCTCCGCAGGAAGAACATTTATCCACAGCGATTCTCTTATAATCAATTTGAATTAACTGCATTCCGCATTTGGGGCAGCGCATATAATGAAGTTCCTTGAGCTTCCTTTTGTCTTCCTCCACGAACTGTGCTTGTTTGTCTGCTTCCCGCTTTTTTCTTCTTTCAAATTCTACCTTGGCAAAATATTCTTCTTCCGTTTCGGTTGGCTTTCCAGGCATACCCTATTCCTTTCTTCTGTCGGTTAGCAAAGGTCCATTGTGTCTTTGTGAAGCATTCTTACTTCGATGCGTTAAGCACTCTCATTGCGGTGATACCGCTACATATATAAAACCAATGTGTTGGAGTCAATGGGAGTGACCCCCATCAGTTAGTCAGTCAGGGGAGGGGTAAAAGTTAGAGCGCTCTAGGTGGGACAGAGTTGAGTTCGTTTTACGATTTGTTTACGATTGAAGTGTAGCCGGCCAGCGTCGATCTTTCGTACGACCAGCTAATTGAAAACCCTCATTACTCTAAGGGGTAGAAGATGTCCAGGTCCCCCCTGCAGTGCTCCACATCGGGCCGCCGTTTTCGTTTCAGGAAAGCATGCAGTAGGCCAATCGAAAGAGGAGTTTGAGTCGGGAAACGTCTTCAGTTGATTTCAAAGTCAAAATAGCGATTGGGAAATGGCTCGCCCCTTAAAGCGTAGTGCCACCATTCCTCTGGCAAATTTGTAAATCCGTACTTTTCCATAATCAATTTAAGGAGCAATCTGTTTACTTTTTGAATCCTCCCGATCTCTGGGTTGAGAGTATGTGATAGTGGGTGAAAACAGTCGTAAGCCGTTCCCATATCCAAGCTGTTGTCTTTGAAGCGCGTCTCATAGGGAAGATAACATTCAACCAATCCCTTCCTATCCTCGTAACCTGGTTGTTCAGGGAAAGGTAAGGGGACTATGGTGAGGTCAACCGTGCTTCCTCGGCTATGGCTGGATTTTTCAGCTATATACCCTTCCCTAAATAGGTCTCTCTTGGCTACAGTCGGATAAAACTCCTTCTTCATTCGGGTATCGGACAAATCTTTTGCCCACTCGACAAAGTCGCCAACCGCTCTTTGCGGTCGGTAGCAGTCGTAGATCTTGAGAGACAGCGAAAAGGCTCTTAGTTCTGCCTGCACCGCAGCGAGGGCTTCTGCAGCCTGCCTTGTGATAATACATTTTGGAGCGTTGTATCCCCTGATTCTGTGACCGACAAAGTTGTAATTGCTGTAGTACCGGGCCTCAACAATGATGCTGGAATCAACATCTTGAAGCGAAACAAAAGTTTTCTTGAAGTCTTTTTCGTCTTCTGCAACTTCAGCGAGCGTGTGATGACTGATTGCAAAACAAAAAAGCAAAACAAAAGCTCCACTAAAGGCAAGGAATTTCATGACGTCTCCTTATCGCTGAGGTCGTTCTGTGTCAAGGAACCTGTCAGGACTCAATTAAAGCGTCGATTAATTGCGTCCTGGGGAGGATCAGTTCTCTTCGTGCTCAGAAAAAGCCTACCGCCTAGCCCTTTAGACACCCGCTCATCTCAATGTCTAACAATATAGGCACATAGCTCATTT
The DNA here is from genome assembly GCA_965215595.1 of uncultured Binatia bacterium (SeqCode). Classification (GTDB taxonomy): domain Bacteria; phylum Desulfobacterota; class Binatia; order UBA9968; family CAXXLF01; genus CBDCDW01. The sequence goes on from CBDCDW010000003.1 coordinate 451,412, forward strand.
CTGGTATATACCTTCTCTGAGTTGGGCCTTCAATTATTCCTTAAATTTCAATGCACCAGCTGCTTTGCTGGTGGCTCAACCAAACACATCCATCTGGTTGGCCTGAGCCATGCTCTGTAAGCATTGTCGGACAAAATAGCCTCCCACATCGATGGTAAGTGTACAAATTCTGACGTGAAGCCCCAATGTTCCAACGGAGGGTAAAAATGGACAAATCATATGCATTATTTCTTCTTATATTCACTCTAGGCGCGATTGTAGTTCGTGCTTTAGCGTGGATTGTAGTTCTTATAAGTGAAAGGAGCAAAAAAGAAACTGCTGAGGTGAAGCTTAACATTCTGATTCGGTTGTCGAGGGACAATTCCATAAGGGAAGACGAAGATTTTGCGCAGTGGAATAGTACTTGCACACGAAGCGCGGAATTGTCATGGGAAGCCAAAACCTATTGTGCACTAACTGTTGTGAAGGATTTCACTGAGGAAGGTCTTAAAGAAAAGGATTATACTGTTATGAAGTGGTGCCTTGATTTCGTACGGCCTGACAGATTTCACATCACGCAGGAGATGTGGGACCGCGAGCTTGGAGACCTTTATGATCAATGGGTGACCATCGGATAAGATAATTATCAGAATTTCGGATTATAGACTCACGATGAGGACGGGAAGCATGACGGAATCAGCCAGGGACTTTTAGTCAATAAATATTTGGGAATTATTCGAAATCAAAACCCTGAGCGCTACAGCGCACACAGGTATTTAGGGGAGCGTTTTCTTCTTTTAGAGTACGATCCCCTTGCGTTGCCTGAGGAGCATGCGGGAATCAGTGACCTCTGCAAAGAAGTTCAGCAAAGCAAAGGTGAATTCTATATCTGGATTAATGTAGATACAGGCTTTCTTGCGAAGGCTCAAGTTAAAGTTCAAGGTAGGAGCAAAGAAGGAGAACGGGTCGATATGGAGCTAAATTCTGTGTTTAGCTGCTATAATGAGAAAATAATTGTAGAACCACTTCCTTGGCTCAATGCAGTCTCGGATTCGGGCGGTGACAAAAAGATTGTAAATACCAAGGTACCGATCCTACCTCATCATGAATAACGGAAAGTGAATTATGACTAACCGTTTGTCGTTCCGAAACAAAAACTAAATCCGCGCTCATAAACAGGTAGGGAATGAAAAAGGTTCGCTACTTTCTATCATCGTCCATAATTGTCCTAACTTTTATAGCTGTTGTCGCGTTCTTTGGCATTGTTCCAGGCGTGGTTACAAAACGGATGAATCCAGTAGCTTCTCAGCCACCTTATAACGCCTCTGAGCTAGCCACCAAGTTTCATCAGAAGTTGTTCATCGTCGATCTTCATGCCGATTCCCTGCTCTGGAATCGTGACCTTTTGGACTACGGAATCTATGGCCATGTAGATATTCCGCGCCTGCTGAAAGCCAATGTGGCGCTACAGATTTTCACTGTGGTGACAAAAGTTCCGCGGGGCCGAAGAATCGACGGTGGTACCTCTAGTGATACCCTCGACCTAATCACGCTGCTGTCACTAAGCCAGCGCTGGCCAGTGTCAACCTGGACGAGTCTAAGGGAGAGAGCCCTATACCAATCGCGCAGACTACGAGAGACAGCGGGCCGGTCCAACGGGAGGCTGGTACTCGTTAAGTCAAGTAAGGATGTCAGACGATTCATGGAGAAACGAAGGGACAATTCAAACATGCTTGGGGGCCTTCTCGGAATTGAGGGTGCACACTCCCTTGAGGGCAAACTGGAAAACGTGGATGTCCTATTTGATGCAGGTTTCCGAATGATGGGACTCACACATCATTTTGACAACGAACTGGGTTGCTCAGCTCATGGTAAGCGACGGTGTGGGCTGTCTCAATTCGGGAAACAGGTCATTCAGCGCATGGAAGAACTTAACATGATAGTTGATCTAGCCCACGGCTCTCATGCTCTTATCGAGGACGTTCTCGACCTGGCCACGCGTCCAATTCTAGTTTCCCATTCAGGCGTACGGGGCACGTGCGACAACCAGCGAAATCTGCGCGATGAACAGATTCGCCGTATTGCCCAATCTGGAGGCGTCATCGGAATTGGTTACTGGGAAAAGGCTGTTTGTGGCACCGACGCCAGATCCATAACGAAAGCGATGAGGTATACCGCTGACCTTGTTGGGGTGGACCACGTTGCGCTTGGATCGGACTTTGATGGTGCAGTCCGGGCTGCTTTCGACACCACGGGGATTGTACTAATCACGGAGGCGTTAATGGAACAAGCTTTTACAGAAATCGAAATCCGTAAGATCATGGGTGAAAATGTGCTTAGGGTTCTGAAAGAGTCGTTACCCAATTGAGGCCAGGACGCAATTCATTAGCTCATTAATTGAGTCTTACGTGAAACGTAATTAATGCGTCGTTGAATTGCGTCTTGGAACAATTGACAACCCTTTCCCCTGTGATATTGGTCTCTGAGTCAAGCCCCATTAGTCAAGAGCCTCCCCCATCATTGATCAGGCTTCCGAAGCATTGTGAGGCCTCACAGAGAGATAGAGATTTGGAGGTCAGGTATGTCTACAAAAGTCCTTTTTGTATGTTTTGCAAATATGGAAAGAAGCCAGGTAGCCCGTGCGTGTTTTGATCAGCTCTCGCAGCATGACTCGGATAGTGCTGGCATTGGGGTGGACGAGAATATAGCAAGGCGGAATCCTCTGAGCAGGAAACTCAAAGACAACGGCACGGACGGAAGGCAAGTTGAGTACATCAGGAAGGCGTTTGGAGTGGATATCTCCGATAGGGAAAGGCAGCAACTGTCCCCTGAAATGGTCCATGCAGCCGACCTGGTCATTCTCATCGTGGAGAAGGACAAATGGCCTGATTACCTTCAGGAGGGAGGATAAATAGTTTTCTGGGACATTCCAGATGCGTATAGACAAGATGATGGTTTCGCCGCCGACGTGTTTAGACAGGTACACAATCGTGTTGAACATTTGGTCAAAGAGATAGGCTGAACTGATAAAATTGATTAAACAGCCTATCTGCCCAGACTCAATTAAAGCGTCGTTTAATTGCATCCTGCGTGAAATGATGCTTCTCGGGACTAAATAACTCTGCTGTTTAGCCTTATTGACATGGCATTTGGACTTTGATACGCGGGTAAGTTAAGAACTAAGAGATAGCCTCCCCCAGCCTTCAGTCTAAATTAAAGTGTTGGGAGGGAACATATGCCAGATAATTCCGAAGCGACACCGAGGTTGGGGTGGTTGGCGGGGACAGGTACCATTCTGTCGATTGTTGCTTGCTACGGCACACTTGCGACAGTCGGATTGTTGTCGTTGCTGGGCGTCACCTTGGTCATCAACTCAACCGTGTGGGCGAGTACAATCAGCCTCTTTGCACTACTGGCTGTCGTGGGTGTGTTGGTGAGCTATCGTCGCCACCACATGGTGGCTCCACCAGTCATCGCCATAATTGGGGCAGCTTTAATTATTTGGGCGATGTTTGTCTCCTTCAACCGTGTCATTGAACTGACAGGATTTGCAGGACTACTGGTAGCGGCAATCTGGGACTGGCGTGCGAAGAAATGCGAGATTACTACAAGATAAAGGACGAAATAACCACCAAAAGCATCGGTTGCTTCGTTAATTGAGTTCTCCACCAAACGCAATGAATGCGTCGTTTAATTGCGTCCTGTATCTTCTGGTGGGTATATACCCTAGCCTGTGTATTCGCCTTATTCTTCATCTACGGGATGAATGGTCCTGAAATGACGTTCCTATTGGCTTGCCTACTTCCCTTGTGGCGGGTCAACTTCAAGATGCCTGACATCGTTGAGCGACACGATGGACCAGCGGTCATCGTTCCAGACCAATTCGTTGAAGGCGATCCGCTTCCCTTCGTACACACGCTTGTCGGTGGTTTGCTCGATCACGTAGTCGAGGAACATGTGCGTCGCGCCACTATGTGAAACAACAAACACGCGGCCACCAGGGTTCCCTTTGGTGATCTCGCCCATCACTTCGATCATCCGTGCTTGCACGTCGTTCCATGTCTCGAAGGCCCGCGGATACGGCAATAGCGGAAATTCGCTATTGTTGACCACCCTCCGGAAGCGTTTCTCACGTAACCTCATGTCTGTTTGAATACTCAGACCCTTTGCAGCGGCCAAAGGTTCGGCGGTTTCGATTGCTCTTCGGAGATCACTAGTGTAAATGGCCGTGATCTGCTCATCAGCCAAACGATTACACAGTGCCAGGGACATCTGCTGCCCATTCTCGTTAAGCGGCGTATCTATGTGTCCTTGGGCCCTGCCCTCAACGTTCCATTGCGTCTGACCGTGCGTTGTTAGGATAATTGAGCAAACAGGCATGGGGTCTAACTATTAAATGAGCTACGACGAGGATGCCAATTCTCGCGGCCTATCCTACAATGGGAAGCAGCCGATCGGAGCGTATCCGACAACGTGCAATTATGTCAACTTGGAGTGAGCTGCTGCCATATGATCTCCAAGAAGCAGCTAAATGGCTTCTATGACAGCGGCAGTCAATACCAGGCCGCGGTTTTCATTGCCAGTGGCTGTAGGACTCAATTAATGCGTCGTTTAATTGCGTCTTGAGGTGGAATAGTTCTCTTCGTGCTCAGAAAAAGCCTCCCGCCTAGTTCCTTTGACACCCTGCCTATCCTAATGTCTAGCCACTTAGGCACTAGACCCGGCTAGGCCGTTCTGTGCTCCCAGCATAAACCTAATTTTCCTATTCTATCTTAAGTAGTTAGCTGGAATCTCGTATCCAGCAACCTTTTTGGCATATCCGTTGCTCTACTTAGAGCTAAAGAAGAAAGGAGGGTCAGATAATGAAAATTGGTCATCCGTCTAAGTTGAGAGTTCTAATGATAGCCCTGATCTTCGGGTCGGTGATGGTACTAGGACAAACCCAGCGAGCTGATGCCTACGCCGGGGGTGGTGAGGCAGGTTTGTTAATGCTCTATGTACTATTTCTCTCCACAGCCAGTGTGGTTTGCGCCCCCGTGGCGGCTGTATCAAGCGCTGCATCGGACAAAGAGTTCGACGAGGCGTATGGGAACTGCTTCTTGCCTGTGTTGTGGTTGGGCGAACCCATCCCGGCGGAAGACGATGAGGATCTTCCTGAACCAACACCAACTCTCGTGGATGAGTATGAGGACGAAGAATAGTGTGGGCCGCCGTTTTCCATTTCAGGAATTGACAACCCTTTTTCCCGTGATATTGGTGCCTTGAAAGGATCTTCCCCTAGAATTGATTAGTATTCCCAGTAAAGTGACGCTAACGGAGGGACCCAAAGCGTTCCTGATAGAGATGTGCTGGATTCTAAAGAGGAGACCTTGAATGAAAAAATATTACACCAATTGCACGGTGTTTATCGCTGCCTTGATTTTGACCGGATGTGCGACTTTTGAACCTGGCTTACGTTACCAGGATCTGACCAGGCCGCGCCAGCCCGATGTGAAAAGCGTGCAGGATGGTTTGGAGGTCTCGGTTGAAGAGTTTGCCTCCGAGAGCAAGGCCAAAATGGCCTTCGATGCTGATGTTGCCTCCTATGGCATCCTGCCACTGCTGGTTCGTGTGGACAACTCTGGGTCTCAGAATTATACGGTGCTTAGGAGTGACATCAAAGTCTATCTGGGGGGTCAACTGCTATCGCCCATCATGAGTAACGAGGCTGCTAAAGAAGCGGGCACAAGAGAATATGCTGGAAAGGCGCTCGGCTGGACTGTGGCAACGGGACCGTTTTTTATTTTCTTATGGCCTGCCACGATTGCTGGATCTGCTGCCCATACTCAGTCGGTCAACAAGAGGATAGTGCAACATTTTGAAAACCTTGCCTTCAATGATGCACGTCTGAAGCCAAAAGCAGACGGCCGCAGGGTTTGTTTACTTTAAGCTTCCGGAAGGAGTGGAAAAACTGAAGAACCTGACTGTGGAAGTTCAACCATCTGAGGACAAAACCGGAAAGCGACTAACGTATAAACTTAATGTAAAGGGTTTATCTGTAGAGACTGGCGCAGCGGGCGCGGGAACAGCTACGACAGCCCAAACCCCAGAGGCGGCCATTGCCCCCAAAGTCGAACAAGGAAGCGGTCAGCCATCTCAAAAACTGGAGACTGCTTATGCCATCACACCGCCTGATTATAAAGTTGATTGGTCTTTGGTCAAAGAGCCTGTTTACAAAGATGGAGATTGGTGGAAGGTGAAGATGGAGAGCAAAGGCGTAGTCGGAGGGAGGTGCCGTTATGACTACTCTGATTACCTCCTGGAAATACAGGAAGGTAAGCCAAAGCTATATGGCATTGATGGCACGAACAAAGAAGAATTCGATTGCCCTGAGGTAGAGAACGAGATTCTGGGTAAGATAAAAAGGAAACTTAAATTTCCATTACACGTAGGTAATCGTTGGGCTCATCGTTACCTTTGGGAAGGACGATTTAGAGAGCGTTGGGTAACAGTAGAATACAAAGTTCTGGGGCGGCAAAAGGTACAGACTCCAAAGGGGGAGTTTGAAGCATTTAAGTTAAGTAGTCGCGCGGTATGGCGGACCTCATCTGCCTACCATGAGCGTACAGAAAACTACTATTATTGCCCAAAGGTCAAAGCGATTATCCTGCACAAATTTATCTGGCTGGAAACAGAACAGTATAGGGCTGACTCAACCGTCACTGTTGTGGACTTCAATGTGAGCCATTAAACTCCCGTTAGTCGCAGGGCGAACGATTTCAGAGACGGCGTTCTACACCAGGTCGCCGTTTTCTTTCTAGTAAACTGTGCGTAACCGGCCAAGACGCATTTAAATAGCTCATTAATTGCGTCCTGGCGGTCCAACGCTGAGAAAACCCACGCCCAGAGAGGCTTTGGAGGCAATAAGGAATGGCAAATTTCACATCTATCCCACCCGGGTTTAAACGTCTTAAATAACTACGCACGAAATATGCATGAACCAATGCGAAGATGGGCAATCTAAGTCCAAATTGGGAAACCTCGGGCGTTCCATTTCACGCTTTGTACCAGTAATTTCGTTGATTAAATTAGTCTTTTCCTCCGGTTTCCACCTGCATGACATGGCCCACGTACAAGTGATAAGAGTAGCAATATTTTTGCCAGGGAGGTTTCCTATGATTGGGCGGTTTTTAATTATTTTCGGTCAGTTCCTTATAAGTAAGGATGAACAATCGTTGGAGTGGCAAGATATCTTGCCTATGGATTAGTTTGGAGAGGGTTCGTAACCCAGGTTAGGGGAGAGCCAACGTTCCATTTCAGGGAGGCTCATTCCTTTGCGCTGCGCGTACAATTCCACCTGGTCCTTAGCCACAGGACCCACAGCAAAATAGCGTGATTCTTTATGGGCGAAATATAGACCGCACACAGTGGCGAGGGGGAGCATGGCGTAGTGCTCGGTCATGGAAATACCTGTGGCCGTTTCAACATCCAGAAGATCAAAGAGGATGGATTTCTCAGTGTGGTCAGGGCAGGCGGGATAGCCCGGGGCAGGGCGGATTCCCCGGTAAAGCTCCGTCACTAGCTCCTGATTGGTCAGGTTCTCGTCCATGCCGTAACCCCACTCCATCCGGACCCTTTTGTGTAGATATTCGGCAAACGCTTCGGCAAGTCGGTCGGCGAGGGCCTTGGCCATAATGGAATTGTACTGATCGTGGTCTTTCTCAAACCGCTCCACCAGTTTTTCAGTGCCGTGTCCTGCGGTTACGGCAAAGGCTCCCATGTAATCCACCAAACCGGTACTTCGTGGGGCAATGAAGTCTGCAAGGGCCATCTGAGAAGCGCTGCGTTGGTTTTCTTTTTGCTGGCGGAGCGTATGGAAACGCTTGAGTTCCTGGGAGCGGGAGATGTCAGTGTAGAGAACGATATCATCACCTTCGCTGTTGGCGGGATAGAGACCGTAAACAGCATGTGCGGTGAGCAATTTGTTTTCCACGATCTCCTGTAAAAGCTCTTTGGCATTGGCAAACAACTCCTTGGCTGCCGACCCTCTTACCGGGTCGTCCAGTAAACCTGGAAAGCTTCCCCTCATCTCCCACGCATGAAAAAACGGTGACCAATCAATGAGTGGAACGAGTTCAGAAAGGGGAAAATCACGAAGTTGTTTGCCGCCGGTAAAGGTTGGCACAGCAAGGTGTGACTCATCCCATTCGTTATGTTTTTTGCGCCGAACGGCCTCCTCGTATGTCAGTAATGGTGCCGCCTGTTTCCCTTCAAAATCGGCAACGATCTTTTTCTGTTCCGCCCGATTGTTCGCATCAAGGGCCTTACGGGATTCGGGACTCATGAGATTGCCCATGACGGGTACGGCCCGTGAGGCATCGATGACATGGATGGTCTCATGGTGGTAGGAGGGGGCGATCTTTACCGCCGTATGTCTTTTGCTGGTGGTGGCACCACCAATTAGCAGTGGTAAGTCCATGCCACGCCGTTTCATTTCCTTGGCCACGTGAACCATCTCATCCAAAGAAGGTGTGATGAGACCGCTCAAGCCCACCACGTCTGCCTTTTCTTCGATTGCGGAATTGATGATCTTGTCCGAAGGGACCATCACCCCAAGATCGACCACTTCATAATTGTTGCAGCCAAGCACCACGCCAACGATATTCTTCCCGATATCATGGACGTCGCCTTTCACCGTAGCCATGACGATCTTTTTCCTGGCCTTCTTTTGATCCACTGCCTCCTTCTCTGCCTCAATAAGGGGAGTCAAAATCGCAACGGCCTTTTTCATCACACGCGCGCTTTTGACCACCTGGGGGAGAAACATTTTTCCCTCGCCAAATAGGTCCCCCACCACGTTCATGCCGTCCATGAGCGGGCCCTCAATGATCTGCAGTGGTCGGTCGTACTTTTTTAGCGCTTCCTCCAAATCTGTCTCGATGTATTCTGTGATTCCCTTGAGTACGGCGTGGGAAAGACGATGGTCTACGTCCTCATCCTCTCTGTCCGTCTCTACCTCAACCTCTTTTTTGGTACCCTTGACTCCCTCGGCAAATTCCAAGAGCCGTTCCGTAGCGTCGGCACGACGATTGAATAAAACATCCTCCACGACTTTCAACAGGTCCGCGGGAATTTCCTCGTATACGGCTAGCTGACCGGCATTGACGATGCCCATGTCCATTCCGGCCTGGATGGCGTGATATAGAAAGGCGGAGTGCATTGCTTCGCGGATGGTATCGTTGCCACGGAAGGAAAAGGAGAGGTTGCTCACCCCGCCGGAGAGATGACAGCGGGGAAAAAGCTCTTTGATTTGCCTGGCGGCTTCAATAAAACTGATGCCATAGGCGTTATGCTCTTCGATTCCCGTGGCTACGACTAGGATGTTGGTGTCAAAGATAAGATCACTGTCATCGAAACCGATCTCTTCGGTGAGGATCTTGTGGCAGCGCTTTACCACACGGATTCGGTCCTCGACGGTTGTCGCCTGTTTTTCCTCGTCAAAGGCCATGACTACCACCGCTGCCCCATATCGTTTGATGAGGCGCGCACGCTGCTTGAATTCTTCTTCCCCCTCTTTGAGGGATATGGAGTTGACCACTGACTTTCCCTGGACGCATTTGAGTCCCGCCTCGATGACTTCAAAGTTGGAGCTGTCAATGACGATGGGCACACGTGATATGTCGGGCTCGGAAGCGATGTGATTGAGAAATACCTGCATGGCTTTGACCGAGTCGAGCATCCCCTCGTCCATGTTCACGTCAAGCAGATTGGCGCCGTCCTCGATTTGGTCTTTGGCCACGGCAAGGGCCTCTTCATAATTCTCTTCGCGGATCAAACGGGCGAACTTCCGTGAGCCTGCCACGTTCGTGCGCTCGCCGATCATGATGAAATTCGATTCCGGCCGAATGGTGAGTTCCTCGAGTCCGCTAAGGTGGGTGAATTTGTCATGTTCAGGGGGTTTCCGGGGACGTGCACCCTGAACAACTTCAGCGATGGCAGCAATGTGCTCGGGCTTGGTGCCGCAGCAACCGCCAAGCAGATTAACCCACCCTTCCTCCACCCAGTTTTTGAGGGCACCGGCTAGTTCGTCTGGACCCATGTCATAGCCGCCAAATTCGTTGGGCAGCCCGGCGTTGGGATAGGCAAAAGCCGGAAGAGGGGAGAGGCGCGCGAGCTCTTCCACATAGGGAGACATAAGATCCGGCCCCAAGGCGCAGTTCATTCCCACCGCGGCCAGATCCGCGTGGGAGATGGAAGCGAGAAATGCTTCGAGGGTCTGACCGGAAAGGGTTCGGCCGCTCCTGTCCGTAATGGTCACGGAAGCGAAAACAGGAATGCGTACACCGCGTTGCTCCAGTAGCTGGTCAATGGCAAATAGGCAAGCCTTGAGGTTTAAGGTGTCGAAGGTGGTCTCGGGAAGAAGGAGGTCCACGCCCCCGTCGAGCAGTCCCCGTACCTGTTCGGAGTATGCCTGGACCAATTCGTCGAAGGTAACGGCCCTGAAGGCCGGATTGTTGACATCGGGGGAAAGGGAGGCGGTTCGGTTTGTGGGCCCTATTGCGCCGGCGATGAATCGAGGTTTATCCGGGGTTTGCCGATTGGCCTCTTCAACTGCCATCTGGGCCACCTTGGTCGCTGCCACATTTATATTGTAGGCCTCTTTCTCCAATCCATAGTCCGCAAGGGAAATAGCGTTAGAATTGAAGGTATTAGTTTCGATGATGTCAGAGCCGGCCTTTAGGTATTGCCGGTGGATTTTCTCAATAGCCCCGGGTTGAGTGACCGATAGTAGATCATTGCATCCCTTGAGAGGTCGGTTATGGTTGGCAAAACGCTTCCCACGAAAGTCCTTTTCATCCAGGTTGAGGGCCTGGATCATGGTCCCTGTAGCACCATCGAAGAGGAGAATTCTCTCAGAAATGAGATCTTGGATTTGCTTTACGAAGTCTCCCATTACAGCCCGTTTGACTGCGAATCCAGACTATTCTAGCATAATCTCCACAGATCACTAGCGGAAGCCGGAGGCCGGTCCGAAATCCACCGGTTGCCAGGAATGGACCGGGTTCCTCAGGAATAAATCCCTTGAAACTTCAGTGCGTATGGCGTTAGATTGTTAACTTGATTGGTATGAATCCATTGAATCTATAGGAGGTTTAGCCATGTCAGAGTCCGGTACCTATACCATTGAACGTTTTATTGAGGATGTGAAAAAGGTTTTTGCCGGCACCGAGGATCCGCGCGCGCAAGCAGGTGCCATCTCGAAGCACATGGAGAGTCTTCTGGTTTCGCCGAGCCTTCCCGACGAAATACAAAAGAGGGCCGCAGGTCGCACGGGACGAATTGACCTCCATGTGGATCCGGAGCACGGCCACCCAGGTCCAGGTTTTTGCCTGATGACCTCAATCCCCGATCCCAATGCACAGAGCGGTTCCCGCGAACGGTATCCCCATGACCATGGCGCCTCTTTTGTGGTCTATGGCGTGTTTAAGGGTGCTACTCAACAGGTGAAGTTCCGCTGGACTTGTCCGGAAAATGGAGATCGGAAAACACCGGAGCTGAAGGAATACGACCGCTTTACCCAGGATACAGGTCAAGCAGCCTTCTTCCTTCCGGGCGAGATCCACATGACGGGCTCTGCAGGCGACGGGCCAAGTAAGATCATTCGGCTTGAAGCACAGAAACTCGACCGGGTGAAAAGACACACCTATAAATCGAAAGGCACGAATGTGGTCTTGATGTAGCTGCAATAACTAAGATTGGGAAGATTTGAACGGGCTTAATGTTGCAATTATGAATCCGAAACTAGGAGATCTAGAATCTCTCGAAACTTAACGTCGGTTGTCATTGAACCAAAATTGAAATTCTGTTCGATGCGTAGCGATTCGTCCTCTACGTCCAGGATCTTTCCCTCCCGTTCGATGCCGTCTTTCATCATAATCTTGACCCATCTACCCGTATAGGATTTAACCGCCTCCACGTCGATTCTGCTAAAAGTAATTTTCTTTGGTGTGCTTTTTGTTGGAAGTTGGCGTTGAGGCCTCTCGTGTTAAGCCATCAAAAAATCTAACCCTAGCGGGATTCGTTGCGTCATTACAAAATCTAACCGAAGTCGTCTCGCATCTGTCGTTTCATGTCCTGTTGTTGGCGCTGTAGTTTCTTGCTGAAGGTCCAGTTTCTCCACGGCGTTTGTTTCAGCGGTGGTCTCTCTCGTGGGGCTCTGTCTGCATGGCTGGCCAGCTTGTAGATCCGCTGCAGTTGCTGATCGATTCGGGTAGAGAGCTCGAAGGGATCAGTTGTCTTAAGCGTGTGCTTGAGGGCTGCCAGCTTTTTGGGGTCTCCCTTTCGGGACTCCACGACCCGTTCGAACGGGGTACGAGGCGTGTCATAGCGGCGAATAAGTCGAGAGCCTATACGGATCTTGCATCGCAGCTTCATGGAGGGCTGGAACAGATTCTGGAAGATCCTAAGCTCATCATAGAGCTGGTTGGCGGCCTCTTGGGCCTTTGCGGTGTCGTAGCGATCCCAGCCCATAAGCTTTCTGACATGGGTCCAGTTTTTCTGCTCGATGTGCGCGTTGTCATCTTTTTTGTAGGGACGCGAGCGGGTGAACTGAATGGTGTGGCCAGCTGGGCGTTGTTGACAGAAGGCAAGAAGGCGGTTGTTGATAAACTCACTGCCGTTGTCGGAGTCGATCCCCTTGAGGGGAAAAGGAAGCTGGTGTTCGATCTCGGTGACCGCATTCAAGACACCCAAAGCGCTCTTACCCATGACGGCCTTGCGCTCTACCCAGCAGGTAGCAATGTCGACACAGTCCAGACTATGGACAAACTCCCCAACCGCTGAGGCCCCTGAGTGTGACACCAGGTCAATCTCCAGATAGCCCGGCCGGTTCACATCCCAGTGATCGGTCTTAATCGGGATCATCTGCTTTAGTAGCGATCCGGGCCGAGTGGTGCCATAGAGTCGGCGTTTCACGATGTGCTTGGTTTCCCTCAGGCGCCGATCCATCTGACGGGCGCTGATGGCCAGGAGCTGATCCTCTAACGGTTGGGTCAGCTCGAAGTGTTGCCTTATCCAGGGCAACCAGTGTACAAGGGCGGCCTTCAGACGTTGGGAGCACAGATACCCCGAGGCCTCCCACACCTTTGCCAAAATCCTTACCATTGCCCGATTGTATGTAGGAGAGCGAGGTGCACCCCGTTTGCGTACAGTTGCCTCGGGCAAGGGCCGGTTTAAAAGCCAGATGGCATATTTGCGGTTGTAGCCGCAAACCTTGCAGAATTCCTCTAGCATCGTTCCCTTCTGTGCCCGTGGTGCGTGCTGATAACGATCATAGATGGATCGTAAATACTCCTGCTTGGATCGTCGTGCCATGGTGAACCCTTCCATTGTTGCCCTCCTTGAGCTCTAATGTGAGCCCTTGGAGGGTTAGAATCACAAATGGCGCAACGTATCGCCCTTGGGTTAGATTATATATGGCGCAATACGCTCTTCTTAACCCGGCTAACCGTTTCAACCGGCTTTGGCGGTTGTTTCTTCTTAGCGACGACAATGGGTTTGGTAACATCGACAAATGTACCGGCTTGGTCGGTATAGCCGGCCAAAGTTGTTTTCCATTGTCCTGCGCTCTTATTCGATAATACGGCAACGGTCTTTTTCCCCTTGTTTCCAGATGCCTGCATTAGGAAGATTGCTTTGCCAAAATCGCCAGCGGCTGCAAATGTTCCGGTAAAGAACCAACCAATCTTGACCGGTTTGCCTACTTCTTGTTGGATTCTGGGATTTGTCTTTAGATATTGTTCGGCCGATGCATAGGCTTCTGAATCCTTGAGAAGGATTCTCATGCCTACAAAAAGACCAATAAATAGAGTCACGCTTATCACCGCCAGCGTGGCAAACAGATTAGTTTTTACTAACTCTTTTCGATGGACCTCGGTGGTGCCAACGGGAGTGGCTTTGGGCCTGATGACATATGTATTGGCAATTTTATCGTGCCAGGCCTGCTTATTCTTATCTATGGCGATCCAGAGGTATCCCAGTCCAAGAGCCAAAAGAGAAAAGAACGCGGCAAGAAATCTGAAGACGATCTGTTTGATAGTGGGTTTAGCTCCGTTGATGGATACTATCTTCATGCCCAGCAGGTGGTATCCAGCGGTTGCACCAAAGGCGAACTTTAGCCCGATCATATAGGCAAGAAAGATCACCAACTCCACGATAGCGGTTAGAAAATCAGATGAAAAACTTACGATGGCAAAGACGAGCCCTAACAATGAGCAATCGATGAGGTTGGCAAGCCCACGTTTTAAGTAGCTGCCATACTGAGTGCGGACGTAGACATTACATTCCATGTGCTTTATTCGCGTACTTCCGCGATGCTTTGAATGGGTACACGGACCGATATGGTCCCATATTGGTAGTCTTGTTCGAGATGTATGATCTTTTCTTTCACATCTGTGATTCTACCGTCGCGTTGCAGACCATCCTTCATTACGATCGTGACCCATTGACCCGTGTAGTTCTTGAGCGCCGAAAAATTGATTCGTTTGCCGCGGGTGTTCTTTGAGGCTCTTTGCGCTGATGCCTGGTTTCTCTGTCGTTGTTCCCGTTCTCTCCTGCTTTTTAAGAGTTCTTTTGACTCATTCAATAGTTCTGAAAGTTCCTCTATGCTTGATTCCTTTGGTTTCGGTTTCTGTACTTCAACCACCTGCGGTGTTTCAATTCTTTTGGGTTTGTCGTCTTTCCCATGGTAGGTTTTCACGTAGTATCCGCCCCCTAACAGGACGATAACTAGTACAATTTGCTTGAGTGGGAATCTAAAAGACGACCTTGCAGCGTCCTCCTCTTCCGTTGGAAGTCGATATTTAGGACGGGTAGCCGTTGGATCAGAACCAACCGTTCCGCCTCCTCCCACCTGGACCCCGGATCCCTCACTATCCATGACATCATCGTCCTCTGGCTCTTCATCGCCAGCGTAGGTCTCTTCATTCGGGGTCTCGGCGTACCGGCTTTCTTCCTCCGGATTATTCAAGGACTCAGACTCAAGGGCCTCACTTCCCTCCGCCTCGTGCTCCACGGTCTCGGGGACATAGGCCTCGCTTTCGGTGGCCTCCGTTTCTACCCCTTCGTCTTCTGTCTTTTTGTTCCCGTCTTTGAATTTAAACTCCATAGGTCTCACCCGGTGTTGAAAGAGATTATTTGCAGATCCGATGGGATCCTTGATCCATTGTTAAGATGCTATATTCGGTGCATTTTTCCTATTTATCCCCCCGAGGTAAAGAGGGGTCTGGTTCGTCAAAGGGGCAGAAATCATGCCAACGGTCCAGGAGCACCCTGTCCTAGATCAAATCCCTTATTTATCAAGTGGATAGGTTGTTTTGGGAGGGGGGTGGTGCAGGGGATATTAACGTAAAATATTGGTCTTTTTGATCAAGTTTGCCCGTCCATCTGACGAATAATGTCCTACCCAATGGCAGTGGAAATTGGGAGAAGGGAACAATCGCCACTGCTTACACGCTTAAGGAGTCATGGGGGCCTGCCAACCCGCCAATTTTCGAGGACGGTTCAAGAGGGCAGACGCTAAGAATGATTCTGGTCGTTGACCAATAAATTCTATTCAAGAGTCATTGCTTGACAAAACGTTGCACCGGCAACTTTCCCTGCTCAAATCGAGGGTCGTAATCCATCCCTTCGCGAATGCGTGACAGATAGTTACCCTGGTTTACGCCGAAAAGCTCATAGCGGTACAAATGATTGAGCAAGAAGGTGTGTACGCCCATCTGAAAGAGTTTGCCCACGGCTCCTGTGGTCAAGGCATTGAGTTCTTCTTCACTCAGCTTGAAGTCTTTTAACACGTCTTGAGGTTGTTCTAGCATCCGCTTACGAAAGTTCGGATCGTTGTCTGTCAGGTAGAGTATTTTGTTGATCTGAAAGACGCTCACTTTCTTCTCAACTGTTACTCGTCCAGCAGCTCAGTCCATTTCCCATGCCGCGTAGCCTGAGCCCCCGTCACTCTCTAGGAACAAAGGTCTGGTCTTGCCAACCGCGCCGGCAACCGTGATCCAGTTCAAAAGCTCTCCGCTGTTGTTTCCTGCAGCCGCAATTCGTTCCTCAGTGGCTTTGCGGGCCAATGCCTGATACTGCCCCTTTAAAAGGTGCGTGGAAATGGTCTCTGACCACTTCGAATCAGTCCAGCCTCGCAGGGGTCCTCCCACGTCCATGGCGAAGCAACCGCTGGCGATCAAGGCAATGCGTTCCTTGCCGTCCCATTCCTCTATGAAACGTCGCAGCATACGCCCGAGGGCGAGGCAACGCGCCGCCGGAGCAAATGGCGCGGCGAATACGTTGGTATAGATGGGAACCACGGGGAGCGCCATCGAAGGGTTGAGAAAGTGTAATGGAACTACGAGAGAGTGATCGAGGCGCAGCTCTTGAGCCGAGGCAAGGTCGAAAATTTTATGGATCCTATAACGATGTAGGGCCTTGGCGAGTGGAACATGCCCCTTGACTACATATCGGGGCATGGGGCACCAATTCTCCTGCGGCCCCTCGGCCTCCTCAGCCATGCCCACACAGAAGCAAGGCAAGTTGTTGTAGAAAAAGTTGACGAAGTGGTCACTGTCCACTTCGATGATGACATCCGGTTCCGCAGCCTCAACACATTGTCGAACCTGTTTCATCAAGGCTTCGCCTCTTGGCTTGCCTGGCGACTGCTCTATCTCGTAAACCAGTCGCGGCGGATGGGGGACACCGGCTGCCAAAACCAGTTTTGCCATGATGTCTTTTCTCGAATTGCGGCGGGTTAAATTTTAATTGTATTTTGTGCCAGGCAGTGGGTTCTCCACGGCTTCTTCGAGGGTTTTAGCGCGGCTCCACTCCGCTGCCGGGCGGCTTTTTCCATCCTTACCGATCTGGTCCATGGATGCATAAATCTCGATATTAAAACCGTCCGGATCGACGAATTCGACTCCTGGATTGCCTCCAGGTCCGCGGCGGCCTTCATAAACAATCTTTACGTTCTTCGAGCGCAGGAAGTCACGGATCTCAAAAAGTTCAGAAACAGTGGCCACTTCCATGGCAAAGTGATGAAATCGGACTTTGCCAGAGTCAGGCAACTCGTTTTGTTCTTTAGATGGAGCCAGGGCGATGGTGTGGTGGTCAGAAGCGTTGCGCAGAAACACCATGCCGTTTTCATTTTTGTCCGACACTTTGAAACCCATGATGTCAGTCCAAAATTTTGTTGACCGCTCAATGTCGCTAACCTGAAACACGACGTGTCCGATTTTCTGGATCTTGATGGGAGTCAATTCGGGGACTCGGTTCGTGGTTTGTAGTTGAGAGGCTTGTTTTGCCATAGTTTCCTCCTTGCCCGAATTGGCGAAATTTTGCAGATTGCAGCCCCATCAGGGGATTCTAGACCCCCAACGCATCGGAGGAGAGTCGTTTTACCCGAACCACTCGCTCCGACGATTACGAAAAATTCCCCCTCAGATATCTCTAGGTCCAAACCCTTTAGGGCATTGACAGTACCGCCGCTGAAGGAGAACTGTTTTGATAGTCTACTGACGGAGATAATGACAGATGACTTCTGTCGGCATCAAATTTATTCAACCTCTTTCAGGCTGTAACCGAAACCCGGAAATGTGTCTTCTATCGCAGTTACCAACCACAATCAAGAGCCAATTCACGTCATATTTTTTAACATAGTTCCAGGCTCAGTAGTTCTAGTAGTTACCCGGCAATAGCCGGTCCCATCTGCAATCCATGCATGATCTGGTTCGATAATTTTAGGTTGTTAAGTATTCAGAAAGCTTATAGAAGTATTTCGAAAGGGGATTCGTTATAGGTTCACGATGCGCTGATTCATGGTTAGCTAATAAGGAGATCCATTTTATGCGTTCTTTCATATTCGCTGTCGTTACATTCCTGGTATGTTGTTCATGGGCCTATGCTGATAGCGGCTTGGTCAGCGTTAAAAGTGCTCATAGCGTGAAGCAGACGGCGGACCGCCTCGAGTCTGTGCTAAAGGCAAAGGGGATGAGGATATTTACCAGGGTTGATCATGCGAAAGGCGCGAGATCAGTCAATAAAACTCTACGCCCCACCGAGTTAATCATTTTTGGTAACCCAAAAATAGGCAGCGTTTTAATGCAATGTAACCAGAGTGTCGGGATCGACCTGCCTCAAAAGGCGTTGGTTTGGGAGGACTCCTCGGGGCAGGTATGGTTGAGCTATAACGAGCCGAGCTATCTCGCTAAACGTCACCAAATCAAAAAGTGTGGCGAGGTAATCAAAAAGATTAATAACGCGCTGAGCAATTTCGCAAAAGCGGCGACTTCACCCTGATCGTATGGTTCCGCGAACAAAAGGGACGTGTTAAAAGGGTTGGGGAATCATTTTGCGCCACACCGGAATAGGCTGAACAATTTACTCACTAGTAGGTACTCTCGGATAGAACTTCCATTGTTGAAGGTTGGCGAAATAGCACCGGATTTTGTACTCAAGAACCAGTTTGCTTCACCGGTTTCCCTGGATCAGCTTCTCGCGAACGGTGATTTGGTCCTTTACTTTTATCCTGCTGACTTTACTCGGGTGTGCACCGCAGAGGCCTGTGCTTTTCGTGATGCTTACGATGACCTTTCCAAGGTCCAAGTGCGGATGGTGGGCATTAGCCCGCAGGGAGTTGAGAGCCATAGCGGATTTGCTGGTCAATATAGCCTGCGGTTCCCCTTGCTTTGCGATGAGGGAAAGGAGGTGATTCGAGCCTACGGGGTCGACGGACCGTTTGGATTTGGCGTCAGGCGCGTAACATTTTACATTGACAGCACGAAGCATATAAAAAATCGTGTGGTGGCCGATATATCTGTTAGCAAGCATATGGAATTGATTAAGGCTGTGATTGGTGAACCTAAAGGTACATAAAGAGGACTCAGTATCTGCAAAAATACAAGATGAAAACGCGTAGTTGAGGATGTTAAAAAAGTTATAAAACTGAGGCGTAGATAAATTCAGTCCGAATTTTGCTATTAATCTAAACATTTGTTGAGCTATTTTCTAACAGAAGGAGATAAGACAATGAGTAAATCGACTCTCTATGAGCGTCTAGGCGGATATGACGCGATTTCGGCTGTGGCTAACGACCTGTTGCCGTGATTGCAGGAGGATCCGCAGCTGGGGCGCTTTTGGCAGTACAGAGGAGAAGACGGAGTCGAACGGGAGAAGCAGCTGTCGATTGATTTTTTGAGCTCCAGTGCTGGTGGTCCCATGTAATATACGGGACGGGACATGAAGACTGCCCATAAAGGAATGAGGATCAGTGAAAGCGACTGGTCGGCCGCGTTGGGGCACGTCAAAGCAACTCTGGAAAAACTTAAAGTTCCTCAGGCCGAAAGTGATGCGGTCATTGGGTTCATACAAAGTACGAAAGCAGATATCGTCGAAGCGTAAATTCGAGCAGCGGGTATTAATATTAGTAGCGTAGGACCTTTCAGCTTTAGCTGACAGCTGCTTGCTTTGTACCGGGCTTGGAAGAGCAACGCCAGATATTCGAGGAAATATGATGCTACAGAACCTCTACTGGTATTTTTCACACTTGGGGCTCATGGCCGTGACCACGAGCTTTATCATGGGCTTCAGGTTTAACCCTCAAGCTCCTATGGAGAACCTCTACTTTAACGTTGTGATTTATCTGGTTTTTATCTTGGTGCATATTGTAATGACGATGCCCGCCTTTAAACGTTTGATATTCGGGCAGCCTCAGGGGACACCCTTTGAACGGCGCATCTACATTACCGTTACCATTGTGACCTGGTTAGCAGTCTACGCCCTGCATAAGCCGGCACCGGGTTTTGGTTTCATGATGCCAATTGTAATACAGTATCTGGGACTATGTGCCGTATTGCTATCGTTCTTTGGATTTTTTGAGTTTGCTAACTTTTCGGTCCTGGGTAGCCTGCTAGGGGTGTGGGGAACGGAACTGTCCCACTCCACAGGTGGGGAAACTCCGCTATTTACCGAGGGTCCATATTTGAGCGTGCGGCATCCAATGTACCGCGCGTTCTTCATCCTGGCGTTCTCTTCGCTCCTGATTCATCCCAACACTGGGCAACTATTGTTTGCCCTTATGGTAAGCGCCTCCTTCCTTGGCTTTGTGCCTTTTGAGGAGTGCCAGTTGATCAAGGCTCGTGGGGATGCGTACCGTGAGTATATGAAGAAGACTCCGTATCGGGTATTTCCGGGGATCTGGTAGTGAAAAATGAGCGGGTGGCCCCAAAGCCACAGGTGTTAGCCTGTGGCTTTGAGACCTGGTCCATCAGACCTTAAGAATACTGATGGGCGTTATCGAAAACCTGCAGAGGCCTCCCACGCCAGGGCGAAGCCTTGGAGGCATCGCTAATACAAACCACGGGGCAGTGGGCCATACGGCTTAAAGATTCCGAAACGCTTGGTGATAGAAGTCGCGTTAGGATCCCCTTTTGCTTCTTGGTCACGACGATTAGGTCAAAATCCTGACTGGCGGCAATTTGGACCACCTCGCTGGCCACCTTCCCCAGGCTCACCTCAGTCCGCCATTGAAGTTGGCCGAGTTGGCCGTCGAAGTTCTGTCCGATATAGTTGTTCAGTCTGGATGTCTTCTGCCCAAACAGCTTATCGACAATTAGACTTGAAGCTTGTTTGTTCTGTGCATTCTCTTGGAACCATATGGATATCTCGTGAATCTCACTAGCAGGAATCGCGGCCACGTGTAGGAATACCAGTTCTGCGTGGTTTTGCTGTGCCAGTGAAATGGCATAGGCCATACCGGCTCTCGATTCACTGGAAAAATCCACCGGACAGAGAATCTTTCGAATCATCTGCGGTTGGGCGTCTCTCACGACTATGGTGCGCCCGTCCAGTTGGGTACCGTTCAGGGATTCAACTGCTTTGTCAGCCTCGGCAGGTGTATTCATGACGACAAAACCGTAACCTCTGGACTGGCGGGTGAATCTGCCTTTGATGACGCGGGCCGACTCGACGGCACCGTGGCTGGAAAACATCTCTTTTAATTTTCCGTCCGAAACCGAATAGGGTAATCCCCCAATGTAAAGTTCTTTGCTCATCTATGTCCTCCTTAAAGACCTAGGCGCACTAATGCCATGTAGATACACCACTAATGGTGAATCCATGTAAGTTGGTGAAATTAATATTTGAAGATCTCTAGCTCCAGAGATCTAACGACCACTTATCCAGCCACAGGTAGGAGCTACGATGCTGAGGCATGAATCGAATTGATATTATCATAATACAAAATTCATCAACTTTGGTCAAGAGTCCCCTTGAAATTAGAGCTAAACCTATTGTACAAAAATCGGTTTGCCTGTCATATTGGGTCCAATCGGTAAAAATAGGAGGTTTTATGGGAAAGCAGGGTTCTCTCATGAGTTTGGTGCTTGGTGCTGTGTTGCTGTCATCCGTATTTTTATTTTTGGGCGCCAGTAAAGGGAATTATGACGGAAGGTATCAGATGACCGTAACCCGAGATGGTCTGTACGTGATTGACAGTAGGAGCGGTAAAATTAAAGTCATTAAAACTCTTCGATCGAAGTGGGAATCGGGCACGACGGTACTGGATTGGAAGACAAATTATACCGAGCTGAAAAGCTACAAAGAAAAATGATCCAGTCCTGAGTAGCGGGGTGTTTTTTACCGGAAGGGACGTTGCAACCGAGAAGCGATTGAGCTACGGACCCCAAAGTTCCCGTGAGGCTAGACGAGCACCCTCTGCCATAGCCTCGAACTTCGCCCAAGCGATCTTGGGATGTCCTACCCTTGTACCTAAGCCGCAATCGGTACCCGCAATAATATTTTCACGCCCCACGACTTTTGCAAATCGTACCAACCGTTGCGCTACCAGCTCCGGATGCTCCACCATGTTGTGTATGTGGCTGACTACACCGGGTATAAGCAGCTTACCTTCGGGAAGCTTCACATCTTCCCACACCTGCCACTCGTGCTCATGGCGTGGATTTGCAGCTTCAAGGGAATAGGCACCCACAGGAATTTTCAATACCAGATCCACGATGTCGCGAAGGGGGACGTCGTATTTATGGGGCCCGTGATAACTGCCCCAGCATACATGTAAACGTACCCTCTCCGGCGGGATTCCTCGGAGCGCATGGATAATGGCATCCACCCGAAGGGCGGCGTATTTTCGATACTCAGCCAAATCCATTTGAGGGAACATTTGCCACGCATCGGGCAAATCCGGGTCGTCTATTTGAAGTATAAACCCGCCATCCACAATGGCCTGGTATTCCTCGTGCATGGCGTCC
Source organism: uncultured Binatia bacterium (SeqCode) (assembly GCA_965215595.1). Classification (GTDB taxonomy): domain Bacteria; phylum Desulfobacterota; class Binatia; order UBA9968; family CAXXLF01; genus CBDCDW01. The sequence goes on from CBDCDW010000003.1 coordinate 473,677, forward strand.
GCTATGGCCATGAGAAAGGCCTCGTCATTGGGGTAGTAATCGTTTTTCAACCAATGCTCCATGGTGCCAGGCGCCACGGCGGGTAAAAAGGCCTCCTCAATGCCAATGCCCTCGAGTGCCATTTTGAGATGATCAATATCCGATTGGATGGCCGCGTGTCCTATGTACTCAAGCGGTGCATTACAGTAAAAAACCCTTGTGTGGAGCCCCCGACTTGCTTTTCCCAAGTCGAAGAACTCTGGAAAATCCTTAATATCGCGTCCAAAAATCATTGTTGGTTGAAAATCTGGTTTGGGGGACTGTTCAATAAAGCCTTTCAAACGCTCGCGGGTGTAGCGTGAGAAATTTGTTTTACCAAATTCACCGTCATTAACGATATCGATGCCGCAGTTCACTTGCTGCTTTACAACCTCCGCGACGGCGCTCTTGAGACGCATGGCATAGGCCGCTTGATCGTAGGGTTCGCCCTCAAGCTTCGCATTTAGCATCTTCAACAAGTCATCCGGTCTGGCGAGGCTTCCTACATGGGTGACGAGTATTCGATTCGTGCTTCGATTCATCAGGTCTCTCCATCCATCAGCATTGCGATATTAGGTACGGCTTTGAGGAGCAATGGAAACGGAATTGATCTTAAAGTCATTACCAGGGTCCCTTTGCCATGGCCCATCGATCTAGACTGGCGAGGTACTCGCGGAAGAGAACCATACGCATGGCCACGGCGCGGCGTGCCACGTCTTGCTTCTCGGGCGTTGTTGCGTAGCGTTTCAGGATTTGCTGGGGAATACTGGCATGGCCTTCTTCATCGCCCGTGATCCGTCGATAGGGTTGTTTGATCCAATCCGGTACGGACTGAACTCGAAGTGACATCTGCGTCAGATAAGTTGCAACCGATTCTCCCGCCAGAGAGAACCCGGCAATTCGCTCGCAGGTATTCGTAAGCCCTTCCAGTGCGTTAAACATGGCTGTTTGGGCGGGGAGTGGCCGGTAATCGAATGGCTCATGTCCTAGCCCGGAGATTCGATTTGCGAGAAGCTCCGCATGGACCATCTCCTCGTGAGCCGATTTTGCCATTAAGGCTTTAATCTCAAACTCCGGTGTCGTTCGAAGCCAGGTCCCGAAGAGGTCGGCCGCACGGAGCTCGTTGTATAATCGACTTTTCATCACGCGAATCCGCTCTTCGTCGGTTTCTAGAGGAATGTAACAGTAGGCAGGTGGTTTGGCGTCCAGTGTTTGGCAAAAGTCTTTTACGATATCCAGTAACTCTTGTACAAATTCTTGAGTCTCCATAACGATGCTCCAGTTTTTCAATGCCGTGGTAGGAAATCCCTCCCTATCATACGGGGGAAAGGTGTCAAGGTTCCTCGTGAAGAATCCATTTTAGCAATAGCTAAATGCGTCCAGCGTACCGAATCTAGCTAAGGGATAGTGAGGCCGCGGCATTTAATGAGTTGATTCCCAGGTACGAATAGGCACGCAGCACAAAAGTCCAGGCTCAAACGGAAATTATACTGGTGTGTTTTCTTGCGGAGAAATCATCTTAGCCCAACAGCTTGCCGTTGGACTTGATATATTCGGCTGTGCGATAGGCTAGGGCACCGACGGTGGGAGTGGCGGCATAGCCGGTCATGGTGGGAAAAACGGCAGAACCCACCACAAAGAGGTTTTCCACATCGTGGGTCTGGCAGAAGCCATTTACCACCGACTTCTTGGGATCATCGCCCATGCGAGCCCCTCCTGCCCAACGACTGCCGCGATTGCTGGGTTTGGTCCAAACATGGCTCGCGCCGGTGTCCCGCATGATTCCTTCAGATTTTTCACCGATGTAACGCCACATGCGGTGCTCGTTTTGGTGAAAGCTGAAGGTAACCCGGGGCAGTGGAATTCCCCAGGCGTCTTTACGCACTGGATCCAGATCCACAAAGTTGTCCTTATGGCCGAGTGTTTCCGGATGTATGCTTACATCGAAGCCGCGGGTGTAATACCGGGCGAGATTTTCTTTGTATTTTTCACCCCAACGAGGCCAGCCGGGAGGAATGACATTGCATCGCTCGATGGGTGCGCCGCCACCACTGGTGCCAATGGTTCCACCGCGTATAAACCCCAGGTCGGTATGGTCGAAGTTGTTGCCGTTGAAATCGTCCATTCGCATACCGCCGTTGGGGCCAATAAATCCGTTGATGATGGTATTGTCAAAGAGACCCGTTGTTCGCACGTCTCCATGGGCCATAATGTAACGACCCACAATCCCACTGGAATTGGCGAGGCCATTTTTTTCCTCTCCCGAGAGCAGCAGTAGCCGGATATTTTCGTACAGAAAGCCTGCCAGGATGATCACCTTGGCGGATTGCTCCACCACCTGTCCGTCCGGGTCGAAATAGGAAACGCTATTGGCGCGACCGCCAGGGGAGGAGTTGACGCGAAATGCCTTACAGCGTGTGCGCAGGTCCAGATTCCCCGTTTCCAGTGCAGCCGGGATCACGGTGAAAGGTGAGGAAGTCTTGGCATGTACATGGCAGCCGTAGTTGTTGCACTGGCCGCAATAAACGCACCCAGGTCGTTCGGGTATACGTTGATCGTATGGCGCTGGGGGTTTGTAGGGCTGCGACAGGATACCCTGAGGGGTCTCGTAGGCATGGAATCCGAGACGGTTGCAGGCGTCGCCGAATAGCTGGGTACGGGTACTTGGACGCAATGGTGGCAGCGGATAGCCCTTTTTGCGTTGGCCTTCGAAGGGATTGGCGCCGGAATTACCTGAGACACCCATCTCCCACTCAAATCGTTCATAATAGGGCTCAAGGTCGTCGTAGGTGATGGGCCAATCGGCTATGTTGTAACCTTTCAGGTCAGCCCCAGCTCGCTTGGCAATTCCACCACGCACGTCGTTGCTATAGACCTTGAAGTCGTCCGGCATAAATCGTGTTGCGCTACCTGTCCAGATCATCAGTCCACCACCAACATTGTTACTCGGAGAAGTGGTGTATTGGAGCCTCGTCTTGGCGCCGCGTGCAGGCCGGACGCTGATGGGTTCGTGCTTGACCTTTTCCTCGAGTTGTCGTCTGGCAATGGCGCGTATGGAATCCTTGTAAGCGTAGTCCTCAAATTCGAGAAGCGGGCCCCGCTCGAGGCCTACTACTTTCAGTCCGGCGGAGGCGAGCTCCTTTGCCATGATGCCGCCCACTGCACCCATGCCCACGATGCAAACGTCAACGGGATTTGGCATGCCACTCCTCTTCGCTTGAAAACGGCCGGTCTACTGTCACTGGCTCCACATCTACTGGCTGGTTGATGTACGAATGGGAATAACCAAATTGGTGACCGGGGAATCCCACCAGTCGCCAGCCCACCATGTCACGGTTCCCTCCGTATGCAGGCTCGCCGAGGACACCCTGTATGGTGTGATCCCGAAGCATCTCAAAGAAGTCGGTGGCTTGTTTAAAATCGGAGACCCGGTCCGCCTCGAAATCCGCCAGCACAGCATCCTGGTCGGTTACGGCAATGCGTAGAAAGCCAACCCCGAATCGGCGCTTTGCATGGCGATTCAAGGCGCGGCACCCGCTACGGTATAGGGGAGCGAGTTCCGGAAATGCCTCGTCAAGCAACCGTTGGATGTAGTTGATTACGCCCGCCTCAGTGGCACCCGGGGTTGAAGTGGTGGGAAAAATTCGCGCAGCGGCCGCTTCCACCAAGGCCGCGTGCATTTTGACCAATAATCGACTCGTACTTGGGTTGTCACTCATAATGGCGTGAAGGATATGCGAAAACTGGGGGGTCTGTCAATCCGGAGGGAGGGTTGGTTTTGTTACTTTTTGAGAGGTGTTAGTTTTGGTTTGCCCTTTTTTTTAACTGCCTCATAAAACCCCCACAGCAAATTTCGGGAGACCCAACCTTCATCGCCCTCGTCGGTTTGCACCTTGACCCAATCACGTTGTTTGGCCAGTATTCGAAACGCCACACCTTTGTCGGCTGTCAGTATAATAGGGTGATTGGTACCGGGACCTTGTCGGACATTGGCCCTAGGCACCTTCACCGCGGCGGCGGGCTCCTTGTCCGTCAGGGAGCCCAAGATCCAATCCTCGAAACCTTCAAAGTCCCTCACCTTCAGCCAAAGACCTTTTCGTTTGATCACCCGGTAAGGATAGTTCTCGGGGACCTTCCCTACTTTATCGAACTTTGTTCCAGGACCGGATCGGATATTAGCGGTTCTCACCTTGACTCGTACCATCTCCGCAGCCCAGGACAGTCCTTGCAAAGCCACCAGACAGATGAGCACGCTTGCCATAATGTTCGTGATCCGGCGAGGGCGGCTCCATGAAGCGAGAGTACGATTTTGGTAAATTGAATGTTGGCGTTTCATAGGGTCAAATCCTTGAGCAAGCATAACATGTTTTTTAATGCCGACCTAATTCGCTGCCACGAAAGTTTGTCTTGTGGTTTGTTCGTACTAACACTGCCATTTTAATTCTAGAAGAACCGGACCAAGTACTTGGAGCCGCTGCGAGAGCCGGCGCAGTAACGGCAATGGCCTAGAGGCTTTCACAGGCCGGTAGGACAGTACGCTTAACAGAGCCGGGTCATCTTTCTTGATGCGCGGAAGGTTCATTTCGTGACATGAAATTACTCCTTCACTATAACCGTAAACCTATTAATGATCTCCTCTCTGTTCCTCTTGATATTGTCCCAGTTTATGGGAAATGCTTTCTTTGCGATGGATTTAAAGGGGGGAGCGCCCTTGGGTGGGGCGAACAAGGGATTGACCGCGTAGAGATTGCCGATTTGCACTAAGGCCCTTTGGCCCTCGTTGGAAAGGATAAAGTCAATGAACCGTTTCGCCTCCGCTGGATATGCGGTCGTCTTGATGATGGCTACGGGGCTCGCGATGGAAACCGCTCCACTTTTCGGATAGTTAAAGCCAAGCGGGTTTCCTTTGGCCTTTAGGTTTCTCGTAATAAAATCTAATGCGATGGCGACCTTCACATCTCCCGTGGAGACATTTTTCACTGTTCCGGTACTCGATTTCATAACCCTTAAGCCATTGTTTCGGAGTTTTATAAAGAAATCCCAACCATATTTACTGGAAAGGGCCTCCACCGTATCGAGAGTTGAGCCCGAGTAGCTAGGATCTGGTATGGCAATTTGGCCCATCCATTTTTTGTCGAGGAGGTCCAGCCAGTCTTTAGGTGACTTCTCCGGCCTGACCAATTTAGTATTATAAGTAATCCCCATGTTCAGGATTTTTCCTGCGGTGAAGAAACCGTCAGGATCTTTGTAGATGGACGGAATCACAGATGCATTGGGCGAAGTATATTTTAGCAGCAACCCTTGTTCCTATAAATCGATAAAATAGGCAGGGTCGGCAACCCAAATCAGGTCGGCCTTAACTCTCCCGGCAGATTTAAGGTCTGATTTTACTTTGACGATAATCTTGTTGGTTCCAGATCGATAACCCCGGAAGCTGATATCTGGATTGAGCTGGTCAAATTTGTTTATGATTGGTAGGATCACGCTGTTCGGGACAGAGGTGTAGATGGTCAAAGGCGTTTCGCCGAACGTTATGGCAGGTAGCAGCAGCAAAAAGATTATGGAGGAACCAAAGGTGTGCCGCCAAGCTCCTATGACTCTTTTTCCCATCAGCGATTCTCCCTTAAAACCTTCTAAATAGGTCGGTCACGAGCCCAAATATCCGACCGCGTCTCCTCTGCTTGTAAACAGCTAGCTCGCTCAAGTCAAGGCCGCCGTCTCCTCTGATGGACCCCCGTAGACATAGGGATTGCCTTATAATATAGTGCCCCTGCTAAATGGATGGTCTGTAATTTAACTCATCAAAGGAGGAATCGATGATGTGGAAATATCGAACCATCTTGAGGTTGGGAGTCATTTTATCTGTGGCCGTTCTCACGTCGATTTATATCCAATCTCAGGCGCAGGCTGAAGATTGGTTAAAAGGTAAGAGCGTCCGCATTATGATCGGATACCCACCGGGCGGTGGGCATGACCTGGAAGCTCGGGTTATGGGCCGGCACCTAAGCAAATACCTTCCTGGAAAACCCAGCATAATTGTGCAGAATATGCCTGGGGCAGGGGGTATTATCCAGGCCGCTTATGTGTATAACCTTGCGAAGCCGGATGGCCGAACCATCGGGCTTTTCGGCGGTAGTCACTCCACAAGTGCGCTTCTGCAAAAAAAGGAAGATATCAAATTTAATATGACTAAAATGCCGGTGGTCTGGTCGGTCGCAGGGGGTAATGTCGATCTCTCCGTGAGTTTCTTAACGCCCGAAAGGCGTCCGATCTTTTCAAGGTAGATCCAGATAAGATCGTTGTAGCGGGACGATCCAAGACTGGCTCTTCTTGTATAAAAGGACAGCTAGCCTTGAAGCTTCTTGAAATTAAGGGATATCGGCCCGTTTGTGCCTACAGAGGCACCGCGGTGGTCCGCGGCGCCATGGAACGAGGAGAGGTCAGCTTTTTCAATGCCAGCAACGCGCACCTGATCGGCAGCGGCGCCTTTGTTGACCTGCACGAGAGAGGGCTGGTTTATCCCATGTGGCAGTCCGGTGTCCTCCAGGTAGACGGGCGGATCGTTCGCTCCCTGACGGTTAAAGGGGATGTCCCGACACTTTTTGAGGTGTACAGGGAACGTTATGGTAAGGAACCTTCGGGTGAGGCATGGGAATCCTGGAAAGCGCTCAGCCTGGGCTTAGCCAAGTTGACGCGTGTTTTGGTCCTACCCCCAGGTACGCCTTCTGAGCGCGTTGGAACATTGCGGAAGGGCATAAAACAGATGGCCCAGGATCCCAAATTCGTAGCCGACTGAGAGAGAATCTTTGGTCAGAAGCTAGCCCCTCTCTTGGTTAGTCCCGAGGAGGCAACCAGGCTAAAGAACGAATATATGGCGCCGGCACCTTGGCAGGATTGGCTAAAAAAATTCGTCTTTGGATAATACCTGCTCTAGAGGCACAGAGCGACATGACGAATGGCAAAGCACTGCACGTGGCAACTCATTCCGGCTGGTACCGCTTCGAAAAGAGTGGAAGCACTTATAAGGAAACAGACAGAGCGTTAACCTACTGGACCCTGAGTTGCCTGGCAGTGGATCCCGAAAACCCGCATACTGTCTATGCGGGGACTGACCACTCGGGTCTGTTTTACTCGCATGATAGTGGCGGTTCATGGATGCGGCCGAATCCTGGAATACCTCATCTGAACCTGTTCTCGTTATTGGCCTTGCCCGGATCTGTCCTCATAGGGACACGACCGGCCGCTCTGTACCGTGGATTCCCCGGTGGCGATTGGGAGGAACTGCAGGGTGTACGGGCTGGGAGTGCGGGCGGAGTGTTCCCCCCTAATCCTGAACTCAGCCCACGCACCCGGCACCTGGCTCAAAATCCTAGTCTGCCCGCACGCCTGTATGCCGGAATAGAAGTCGGTGGGTTGTTGGTAAGTGACGATGGGGGCGAGTCATGGCGAGGCGCAAACGATGGTCTTACCGATCCGGACGTGCATCAGATCTGCCATTGTAACCATAACCCTGAATTAGTTCTTGCGGCCTGCGGTGAGGGCGTGTTTCGCAGCTTCGACCGAGCAGCCCACTGGTCTGAGATAACTCCAACCGGAGCAAGAACCTATGCCACGACTGTGACAGAGACTGCTGACGGCACGGTTTATGTGGGTATCTCCCTTGGTCGACCAAACACTTGGCTCCGCGCTGAAAGAGCCAATTCTGCTATCATTCAAAGCCGTGAACGAGGGCTTGATTGGAAAGTGGCGGCAGAAAGCCTCCACGGTGGCATTATGGATACGATACCCGACCCAGATAGTGACGGAATTATTGCAGCAACCTCCGAGGGTGAATTGCTAGCCATTGAGGGTTCTAAATCTCGAACTCTTGTAAGCGGTCTTCCCTGTATCTCCGCTATCACGTTCGGTGCCTGAATATACTTCACCGGGGTTTTTGACTGAAGAAGGGTATGTGTAGGCTAATATGTTCCGTTACTAAGAAATGCCCTTTCGGTCCGACCCCGTGCATGTGGACCAGCTTTGCACCATAATGTCCGGCGAGACTAACCATAACGACAGAAAGCAGCAGTATTACCGACGCAGAGGCCTGTAAGGTCAACCCCTGGAAGCGGTGTGTACAGGTCAAAGCCCCTAAAGCGACGGCTATTGCGACCAGGTATAAGGTAGCGCTGGCGAATAGATCGTGGTTCGACAAAACGCTTTGGGCAGCGGGAGTCAGACCAACTGTGTGAGGATGAAAGACGTAACCGGCCAGCAAAGCCCCCAAAAATCCAAAAGAAGCCAGAACTATGCCGGACCTTCTAAAAACGATGCGCTGGCGTAGCATCCCGAGTAAGTAAAAGGGAAATCCAGCAATGATTAATACGATGGGAAAATGCACGATCAATGGATGAAAAGTAGGAAAGCCATGCTTTTCTAAATTTTCTCCTGTCTGTCCTAATGCCTCTTGGTCAACTGCCTCGAGCTTTGTTGGAGGTTGGTTCTCCTTGCCGTGGATTGCATCATCTGCTTGCAGGACGGAGGCCACGAAACAAAATCCAACAATAAACACAAAGAGCCTAGTGCTGACCATAATGTCTCCTTTTGGTCATTCCGTAGGGTACCGCCTTAACCAAACTCACCTGAAATCAGCTTAAGTGCCATAGATGGCGGATTCAATCGCCTGTGACCGGGATATCTAGCAAGACCCTGTGAGTTGCCAACCTTCAGTGTTTAAAACTTCTCCGACCAGGGCCGCAGCTCGATGTAGGATGCCCAGGTGCTGCGGTTTTGACGGTGCAGGTGAAGATAGGTCTGTGCGATGGAATCTGGTTGCAACATTCCATCGGGACCACGCGCCTTGATGCGTTCCGGATCTCCGGCCTGATTGTAAATGCCGCCGTCGATTACTACCTGCGCCACATGGATATTCTGCGGCTGGAGCTCACGTGCCATGCTCTGGACGAGGCCGCTAAGTCCAAACTTACCCATGGCATACATGGAAGAGTTTGCGAAGCCCTTGATGCCTGCTGAGGCTCCTGTATAGAGAATGGTTCCTCTCCCGACTGGGATCATTCGTTTGGCTGCCTCACGCCCGATCAAAAATCCACCGTAGCAAGTCACAAGGATGGCATTTTGAACTTTTTCAGGATCAAGCTCCGTAATGGGCCCACGGACTCGGCTGCTCGCATTGTAAACCACAAGGTTGGGTTCCCCGAGGTCCTTGGTGACAGAGCTAAACAAGTTTTCCACATCCTTGGGAACAATGGCATTACACTGATAGCCATAGCCGCCGATCTCTTTGACCAAACCGTCCAGTTTTCCGGGATTGCGGGCGGCCACCGCCACCTTCATCCCTTCTTTCTTAAAGAGCCTGGCAAGTGAGGCACTGAGGCCCGGTCCTGTTCCTACGACTAATGCGATATCTTGGTCAGCCATATGACCTCCCCCGTTCAGAATAATTCGTTTGCTCTTGATCTAGTTAGGGTTGAAATACAAAGAACGCTTTATTGGAATTTGAGATCCACGACTCCATAAAAACCGCGTCCGTTGGTTTTCTATTCAATTCGGCCATTGCTCCCGCCAGGCAAAACCAGTTCACGAGTTCGTGGTGTCCACGATCCTCCGCCTCTTCCAGGGTCGTGTTACGCCATGTGTCCCAATCGCCAGAGCGTAACGCTTCATAGTATCGTTTGTCAGATTCCACGTCCGGGAACATGAGGCCGTGCTTGGCGGTTAGAAAGGAATGCGACCAGCTGGAAGATGCTATGAGGGCCACCTTCCAAGGTGCGGATTGGAAGGCCCGCGCCGCCGCGGCCCCAATCTGAAACGCACGCCAGGGCTGCGGTCCGGGGGGTTCATCTCCAGCAACGTTCTGAGCCTGAGAGGGTGTGAGGGGCCTTCCTTTAGCGCCAACTAAATTGCGACCGTAACTATTGACCGTAAACGGAATGACGGGATACGGAAAGCCCTTTCGGTCCCAGTCAAGGTAGAGTATGGAATTTAAAAATGCGTGTCCTAAACCTTGATGCAGGGGTTTGTAGGAATAGGCTACATCGAATCCTTCATTGAGCAGGGAGGAGGCGAGATGTTTGCCTCCTTTTCGATGTCCTTGAATGGTGAATACTTTATCTACCGGCTCGTTCCATGAGTTTACACCTCTGCGGTTGTTCAACCAGGGTTGGACCTCAACCGAGTCGTAGGCAAGGATTGAAAAAGCAGGAATACAATCTTCCTGGAAGTTCTCATACTGGTCGTCACCCCAGATAATGCAGAAATCCGGCTCGAACTCATCCAGTGCTCTCCGAGCCAGACGAAAGCGGTCAATCATCGCCTGGCGATGTTCGATTGAATGGGCTTCCCCCTCATCATTTCCCCACTGCAAACGCATACCATCCGGCCAGTTTTCAACAGACCGAAACCGCTCGGGAAGGGCAGGGTCTTTCAGAAGTAATTTGATTCGACCTGTTATGTTTCCCTGTACGGAGAGCGCGGGATAATGAGTGATGCCAAGACCAAGTATCTGTCCCATTGATCTCTCCTAAATTAATTCAAAACATCAACCCATGTACTATGAATTTTACTACCAGCTTCAAAGTGCCTAAACATGGTTCTGATACTTGTGGAGCTAAAATTCTTGGCCATTGTCACGGTATCGAGACTCATCTAGAGCGGTACCTTATGAAAACCATGATTAACAGCATCCTCACTGTTTGGCAAGGAGACTGAGCCGGCCCTCAACCACGCCCCGGTTAGATCGTAGATCGCTCATGAATTTTCACTAGCGATGCAGGACATGGAAGTAATAATCATTCAACCCGCCCATTCTTCGGTTTATTCAAGTTTCTTAATAAAATACCTCGGGGCGAAGGAATTACATCTCAAAGATGGAACTTTTCCTGTGTGTAATTGGTTTAAAAGGGATAGGTTAGCGAAAACAACGATTAAGGAGGTGCATAGGATGAAGACTCCAAACATTTTGGTAGGATTGTTTCTTCTCGGTGCAACCTTGGGGCTCTCTCAAGTGCCCGCGCAGGCTGCTGAAGACATGGCCATGTCAAAGGTGGAAATATCTCCCGGTTATTGCCACATGAAGTTTCCTGCCATTCAAGAGGATTCTTTTGGTAGGACTCTAGTGCTAAAGGACGCAGCCACCTCTGATATCATCGACTTCTACGGTCCTTGCGATTACGATCCGCTGGGACGTGTCGAATTAAGCGCCCAGAAGTTTGACGAACAGTTAGACTACGAGGGTGAATCGCCTTAATTCAACGAGAAAGCAACCTCTTTCAGGGAGGGAGTATTCTCCCTCCCTCTAGTTGAAATGACTTATTGCTAATAATACAGCATCGATCTGACAAATTTTGCGCATTGGGTCGTACCTGTAAATTACATCATTCAAACACTCCCAATGGGGGTGCTGATCATCTATACCTTACTCTCAGGAACTTCCCCATTTTCTGGCACCTGCTCACTCTATTCCCCTTGATTAAGTTCAGATTTAGTTACCCCCCAATTGTTTCTTAGCAATTGGGCATTCGTACGAACTCCTCCAGGGCTATAGAGCCGCCGAGATTCCCCCAGAACGACAGATTTGATTCGAATCTGCATCTATTGACAGTATACAGAGACTCTACTAAATCAACAGGAACACTAGACCTGGGTAACAGATTGTTTTTAAGATCTGACATCGCATTCATCCTAGTAGGGCCCATATGCTGAAAAGAAACGGTGAAATGGAAACAAAAGGGCGGTTGCTGAAAGCCCTCCTTTCAACAGCAATCATCTTTTTACTGTCCATTACGGTGGTGACCCACGCTACCGCACAGACCTGGATTCAGCTTGCCCCTACCCAGGGACCGCCGGATGCAAGGACTCTTCACACCTCTGTCTATCGCAGCAGCTCCAATCGAATGATACTGTTTGGCGGAACCGACAGCCTGGACGTTGGCGAAAAACTGTTGAACGATCTTTGGATCCTGGACGATGCCGATGGTACTACAGGTATCCCATCCTGGACACAGATCTCTACCGAAAGTGGTCCCAGTGCCCGAAGTTTCCACACAGCTGTCTACGACAACAATACAAATAGTATGATCGTCTTCGGCGGGAGCGTTGGAGTCGGCTCTACAGGTTCGCCGGTGCTTTCCAATGAGGTCTGGGTGCTTGAGAACGCCGACGCTACTGATGAGGACAATCCGCCAACGTGGACAAAGCTGTCCCCAACCGGCGGACCCAGCGGGCGGGCGGCACACACGGCGGTTTATGACTCAAGTGATAATAGAATGATGGTGTTCGGTGGCAACGTAGGAGCCGGGTCCAACGGATCTAACCTGCTTACAAACGAGGTTTGGGTGCTGGAGAACGCTAACGGGACTGAAGAGGGAAATCCGACGTGGACCAACCTGACCCCGGAGAGCGGACCCAGTGGGCGGGAAGCGCACACAGCGGTCTATGACCCGGTTACCAACCGGATGAATGTGTTTGGAGGGAGTGCAAGTGTTGGGACCGATGATTCGACAACGCTTACGAGGGAAGTTTGGGTGCTCGAGAACGCCAATGGAATCGAGGAGAACAACTCGCCTAAGTGGACCAGACAATTACCCTCAGGGGATCCAGGTGCACGGGACCTACACGCAGCCATTTATGACCCTGCTAGCAATAGAATGACCGTTTTCGGAGGTAATCGGCAGGTTGTTTCTACGGATGATTCGACTCTAAGCAATGATGTTTGGATTCTGGAGAATGCTAATGGGCTCGATTCAGATGGACAACCGATCATTCCTGTATGGTCGGAGATCTCCACCACTGACGGACCCCCAGCTGCGCGTGATAGCCACACCACAGTTTACAACAATAATTTGGCCAGTAACCGAATAATCGTGTTTGCTGGTGAAACGGGTTGTGGCTTGTCTTGTGTCGATCTTAATGACGTTTGGGTATTAACCGATGCCAACGGGCTTATCCCCCCGGGGGAACCTGTGTTTGGAGCAACCTCAACCACAGAGGAAGATGACCAATCCCAGGTGGCGACCTCATCCGCTAATGTGACCGATGCGGTGCCTCCCGAGGTTTCCGAGGTCACCGGTATCACTGGAGTTGGGGGATCAGGTGGAGGTGGGGGTGGGACTGTGGCTCCTGGGGAATTGAAATTACCCGTCATCAAGATCCTGGGATCAAACCCGATTACGGTAAAGATCGGTTCGATCTATACCGACAAGGGGGCTACTGCCAATGATAGCCTTGGTGGGGATTTGACAGAGAGCATCGTCGTCACCTCAGATGTCAACACCAGGGTGGCTGGAAGCTACAACGTGGTATTCAAGGTGACGGATTCCAGTGGTAATACTACCACTCGAAAACGCACGGTGAATGTTGTGGGTGCATCCTTACCGGATACAACCATCGCCTCATCAACGGACGATACGGGAAGATCTTTGAGAAGTGGCGCGTCAACCTTGTCAAAATCCATCATCTTTGCTTTTGCCGGCACTGATAAGACTGGAGTGAAGAGTTTTGAGTGCAGTTTAGACTCTTCGGCTTTTTCCCTTTGCACCAGTCCCAAAAAATTTACCAAACTCGCGCTTGGAAGCCGTACCTTTAAAGTTCGCGCCATTAATCAAATAGGAGACAGAGATCCCAGTCCCGCTCGGTTCACATGGACTATCCTTACTCCCGCAGAGTTTTCTCCCCTAACGGAGGATTTTGTCCTATTGGGTACATTCATTGCCGGGAACAAGCGTCATGCAATTGTGAAGGGAAAAGAGGGAAAGCTCGAGCGCCTTGAATTAGGAGATATCCTGAACGGATTTGAGCTCTCAGAGATTCATAGGCAACGGGCGGTGTTTAAAAGTGACATTTCCACGCTGGAGTTGGTCCTAGACTTCACGCGGCGATAGTCGCAGAGAAAGTTGGTAGTCAGATTAAACCCTAATTGTTCACTTCACCTTTTTATCCTATATCTGTTCCCAGGGGAACCGTGCTAATCGTAGGATTTCCAAACCAAAGGGAATGGTAACGGTTTTTTCAACCAAAACCAGTAGATTTACTAGTTGTCAAAGTTTGTTCTTTCAAGGGGCTTTTAAACGACCTTGGTTTGAATCAGGCATTCCATTCGACAATTTAGGAATAGGAGGACTTCCAGTAATGCGACAACGGTTACCGAATAGAGCAATAATATTATCCCTCGCCCTTTTTGCAGTCTCTTGTACCGGGTCTGCCTCAAAAATGGCTGCGAAACACGAGGGGGTTTCAACCAGACAAATCGGTCGTTGTGATACGAGACTGTGTTTCATGGCGCTTGGGCCCGAGATACTAGAAACAAAAACCAACGACGATGGCTCATTGACCGAGATCTACAGAGTCCGGCGCAAGAAGGGATCGAGCCTGAGGTCATTTGCCCATGGTATTCTTTCCGTTGCCACTTTTGGTATATGGAATGTGGTTGCCACACCCATCGAGGGTTATCTATCAGACGATGACTTTATCGTGTTTCGAGTCTTTTACGATCAGAAAGAGAAACCAAAGAAAGTTGAAGTCCAGGGATAAACGCGGATTCATTGTCTCAGGATAGGACAAACCTACGGAGCTTTCCTCCACGCCACAAATCCAGACCGGGGACCTCGCAAAAAATATAGTACAGGTCGCGTAGCCCTAGAGATGTGAGATTGCGGCTTGCAACCCATCAGGAAAGAAGTTACCTTGACCAGAGGTGGCAAAGAAGAAATCGAATCTTGGCCCATATGGATCACTGCTCTTGCTCGGATTGCTGTCGTCAGGACTTTTTCCCATCATTCTTGCGGGATGCGCTGGTGTGGTTACTTCTGCAACCACGAGTCTTGCCAACAGTCTATCCAGGGCCATATTGGATCAGAACGATCCAAGGACGGTTAGAGACGGGGCGCCCGCTTACCTGCTGCTCGTGGATGGGCTGATTCAAGATGACAGTGATAACGTCCAGCTCTTAATAATGGGGGCGAAGCTCTATGCAACCTATGCGGGGGTCTTCGTGGACGATCCGGTGCGATCCAAGCGTCTGACCACGCGCGCTCGAGACTACGGGACCCGTGCCCTGTGCAAACGGAGACGCGAGTTTTGTGCTGCAGTCTCACAACCGTACGACAACTTTCTGAAGCATCTGCAATTACTAACCGTTGCAGATAACCCGGCGCTATACACTTGGGCTCAAGCTTCGGCCGGATGGATTCAGGCCCACAGCGACGACTGGAACGCTGTTGCCGATTTACCTAAGGTGGAGGCTGCCATACGAAGGGTGGTGGAGTTGGACGAATCCTACGATCAGGGGAGTCCCTTTCTCTTTCTGGGTGTTCTTTCCACTCTCAGGCCGGCGGCGGTGGGGGGCAAGCCCGAGGAAGGGCGGGTGCAGTTCGAAAGGGCCATTGAGCTTTCAGGCGGACGAAATCTCATGGCCAAGGTCCTGTTCGCGAAGCATTACGCACGGCTCGGGTTCAATCAAAGCCTCCACGACCTACTTTTGAAAGAAGTGCTTGCCTCCGATCCAGTTGCATCGGGGTATACGCTGTCCAATACCATTGCCCAGGAAGAGGCAAAGCGATTGCTCGCCACCTCAAATGAATACTTTTAGGTTGAAACAATGAGACACGACGCGACATTATTTTTCCTAGCTCTGTTGACTCTGGCTCTCTTGGATGCTCCAGCATTGAGCCAAACCTTGAAGGTGGCCACGCTGGCACCCGATGGTACGGTATGGATGAAGGAAATGCGCAAGGGCGCCGAGTCCATTAAAAAACGTACTGGAGGTAAAGTCCGGTTCAAGTTCTATCCAGGTGGCGTGATGGGTACGGACAAGAGCGTACTGCGAAAGATAAGGGTAGGACAGCTTCAGGGAGGCGCCATCGCTTCTGGTGCCTTTGCCGACATCTATCCGGATAGCCAAACCTACGGCTTGCCGATGTTATTTAGCTCCTACGATGAGGTGGATTACGTACGTTCTCGTATGGATGGGTTGATGATGGAAGGGTTCGCGCAGCGGGGCTACATCGTGTCCGGGATAGCTGAAAGCGGATTTGCCTATCTCATGTCCAAGCAACCAATTCTCAGGGTGGAGGACCTCAAGGGTCTGAAAGTCTGGGTGCCGGAAGGTGATCCCATTAGCCGGACATTCTTCGAGGCGGCTGGTCGTTCGCCTATTCCTCTAGCCCTCTCGGATGTGCTCACGGGGCTTCAGACCGGGTTGATTGAGACCATTGGTACCCCGGCCATTGGCGCCATTGCGCTGCAGTGGCATACCACAGTCAAGTACTTGACGGATATACCGGTTATGTACACTTATGGAATGCTAGTTATCGACCGGAGTTCTTTTATGCGACTAAAACCAGTGGATCAAGCCATTGTGCAAGAAGTGCTCGGAAAAAGGATCCTCAAACTAAATAAACAGAATCGTAAGGACAATATCAACGCCAAAAAGGTTCTCAGCAACCATGGGATTACCTTCGTCCGACCATCACCGGAAGATTTGGATCACCTCCGCTCCATTGCCGCTGAGGCTACTCGCCGACTTTCGAATAAGAACCTTTACACGCCAAGTGTATTGGAGGCGCTGAAACTTAACTTGAGCACCTACCGAAAACAAAACAACCGCGGCGCTACTGGACCCTAAGTTGCTGGCACGGGAAGCACCAAAGAGATCAAGCAGTAGAATATTACGCTTCCTTGCCATGATGGAGGATGGGATCCTCGTGCTCCTACTTGCTAGCATGATACTGGTGGCGGCCGCTCAAATATTACTGCGCAATTTTTTCGATATGGGCCTTTCCTGGGGGGACCAGACCCTCAGAATTCTCGTGCTGTGGGTAGCCTTGATGGGGGCGGTGGCGGCAAGTCGTGAGAACAAACATATCAGCATCGATGTGCTGTTACGTTTCCTATCAAGTCGAGGGCAGGTGGCGAGCCAAGTTGTGGTTGGACTCTTTTCCTCCTTCGTTTGCGGAGTGGTGGCATTCTATGCGGGTCGTTTCGTCTATCTGGACTATGAGGCGGGTGCCAAGGTTTACGGCAGTTTTCCGGTTTGGATCGTTGAAATCATCTTACCAGCTGGTTTTGCCTTGATAGCCATTCGTTACCTTGTCGTTGCAATGACGCAATTTAAGAATTTCACGGTGGGGGAGGGCAAGAGCTGATCCTCGGGGTTAGCATTGTTCTTCTTCTGCTTGCCCTTCTGGGCACGCCTCTTTTTGTCATTATTGCGGCAGGTGCCATGGCGGGGTTCTATGGTGCGGGTGTGGATCTCTCGGTGGTTGCCATCGAGTTTTACCGCATCGCAGAGACACCGGTACTTCTGGCGATACCCCTGTTTACCTTTGCCGGCTATTTGCTAGGTGAAAGTGGCGCCCCTGACCGCCTGGTGCGTTTGACCAAGTCGCTCATCGGTTGGTTGCCGGGCGGGTTGGCCATTGTGGCACTTGCCTCATGTGCTTTTTTCACTGCTTTTACAGGCGCCTCAGGTGTAACCATCATTGCATTGGGAGCGCTTCTATATCCTGCTCTCCAACAGGCTGGGTATCGCGAAAATTTTAACTTGGGCATCATAACTACGTCAGGCAGTCTTGGCCTTCTTTTCGCACCTTCTCTGCCGTTAATTTTATATGGAATCGTTGTTCAGCAGTTGGGTCTTGGCCAACAGGTAACCATCAAGGCTCTTTTTCTTGCTGGTCTTCTTCCGGGGCTGTTGATGTTGGTGATGCTTTCGGGATGGAGCCTATGGGTGGGCCGTGGACTCCGTACTCCGTTGGCGGAGCTTTCCTTGAGGGAAGCCCTGGGAGCCATACGCGAGTCCAAGTGGGAGATCCCTCTACCGTTTGTAGTGCTGGGCGGAATCTACAGTGGTTTTTTTGCGGTTTCTGAAGCGGCGGCCATCACAGCCATATAGGTTCTGATCGTTGAGGTGCTCATTCATCGAGAGGTTGGTTTCCTCCACCTCATAGCCGTAATGCGAAAATCCATGATTCTGGTGGGTGGTATCTTGATCATCCTTGGGATGTCCCTGGCATCAACTAATTATATGGTTGACGCCGAAGTCCCAATAAAACTGTTTAACTTTGTTAGTCAACGTGTATCCAGCCCCACCATGTTTCTTATCCTGCTTAACCTATTTCTATTGATACTCGGTACCATGCTCGATATTTTCTCGGCGTTGGTGATTGTAGTCCCCTTAATGCTCCCCGTTGCGATCAACTATGGTATCGACCCGGTCCACCTTGGCATAATCTTCCTGGCCAACATGCAGATCGGTTATTTTACGCCTCCCGTGGGCATGAACCTGTTCATTGCCAGTTACCGATTCGAAAAACCAATCTTGCAGCTGTACCGTGCGACTTTTCCGTTTTTCGTCATTTTGCTTCTGGCGGTTTTAATTATCACCTATTGGCCTGCATTGTCTTTGTATCTCGTGGGTTAATTGGGCATCCAATTGGTGGATTTTCACACCCCCTGTTTTAGGGCCGCAATACGCTCGCTAAGCGGCGGATGGGTCATGAACAACCGCTTGATGCCACCCTTTTCTCCGCCCGATATGCCAAAGGCTGCAATCTGTTCTGGGAGCTGCGCCGGCTCGTTACTACGCTTCAAGGACTCCAGGGCCGCTATCATCTTGTCCCTTCCTGCCAGGCGAGCCGCGCCGGCGTCAGCCCGAAACTCGCGCCGCCGGGAGAACCAGAAGACGATCACACTTGCTAGTACACCCAAGACGAGTTGGGCTACGATAACCACTATGAAATAGCCAATGCCATAACCACGCTCATTCCTGAAAACCACCCGGTCCACGAAATGGCCGATGACACGAGCCAAGAAGATAACGAAGGTGTTTACAACTCCCTGTACAAGGGCAAGTGTGACCATGTCGCCGTTAGCAATGTGACTCACCTCGTGGGCGAGTACGGCATCCACCTCTTCAGCCTTCATGTTGTCCAGGAGACCGGTGCTCACAGCCACCAGGGCGTTGTTTCGGCGCGCACCAGTGGCGAAAGCGTTTGGGTCCGGAGAATCGAAGATGGCCACTTGGGGCATGCCGATTCCGGCTCCATTGGCATGGTGCTTAACTGTATTAACGAGCCAACCCTCTCTATCGTTTCGTGGCCGATCGATGACATGGGCCCCCGTTAGCCGCTTGGCCATCCATTTGGAGATGGCAAGGGAAATGAACGAGCCCCCCATACCGAACACCGCAGAAAAAATCAGCAGTGCATTGATGTTTAGGTTCACACCCTGCTCATCAAGGATACTATCTACTCCCAGGATGCGTAGCGTTATACTGAGCAGTATGATGATGGCTAAGTTGGTGGCAATAAACAGAAATACGCGTTTCATGGCCTTTGACCCTCCTTTTTAGTCGGATGATCCGACAGTCAAGGTCTGTTGGATAGTTCCTTTAATTATTACCCACCCAGCAAATTATTCAACAGTCTCCGCCGTGTGCTTCGGGGCTTTTCTTTCAGGGTCATCTGTTTGCCGGAGGGCGCAGGGGAACGGGCTCAATTGGACGCGCGAGTGCTTCTGCGGTTCACCTCAACTCACGAGAATTGAAAATCTGGCCCCAAAGGAATCACCAGGTTCCACACAAATCAGTTCGGGCCATCCACTGGCGAGGGCGTTGGTGGCTGCAGTCATGGGCTCAAAACAAATGAGATCTCGTCCAGCGGGAGCCCATACAATTGCATAGGGATATCCGTATTCAAAGCATACCGCCAGCTTCCTCTGACCGCCCTCCAGTGTAAATACGGCTCGATTACCGTTTGAGCATACCAATTCATCAAACAGATCATCGTATATTCGGTTACCGAGAGGTCCCTTTTTCACGGCCACAGGTTCGCGATCTCTTGTGGGAAGGTTCTGCTCACTGAGCCGGTAGTGTCTGCGAACAGGCACATCTACGATCCAATCTTCGCGTTTTACTCCAGGGAGGTGAAAATAGGGGTGCCATCCGAACACAACGGGAACCCTCAGGTCTTCGGTGGCGGTCAACGTAGTCTCAATAGAAAGAGACGCGCCCGCACTGAATCCTGCCAGGGTAATCTTGTGTTCTAACCGATGGGGGAACGGAAAACCGGGGAAGATCTCTGAATCGGAAGTCATCTCCAATTTTGCACTGAGACGTGCGCAGGTCATGCCCGGGGTTAGCTCCGTCACGGTCCACTCCTTGCGGCCTGCGGCCAGGCCGTGGATGGGTAGACCGTTGGGATCGCGAGCCACGAGGGTCGATACGGGCTTTAAGTCGGCTACTATTTTTCCAACCCGATAGATGTCGCTTTGCAACCGGTTGCCCCAGGGGTGTAGCAAAGGAATACCGAAGGTTTTACCCTCCTCTACGTAGGCCTTGAGACCTTGCTCTTGAACCAGTAATTCCTCGCCTTTGTGAGTGAGAGATGCTCCCACCATACCGGCACCGGGAACGAACGTCGCCGTAACCAGGGCATCTTCCGATTCCATACGGTAAGCCTTAAAACCCTCGAACTCGATCTCTGTAATCGCGTGCTTCATCTGTTGGGACAAGCTCTTTAAACGTAGCCAAAGATATTTGAAATTTTTCGAATTCGGAAAAAGATAGCTCGCGCAAAGGCGCAAAGGATGCCAAGTTCGGAGAGAAAAGAAAAATACTTGTCTTTGCGCCTTTGGCGTCTTGGCGCGAAAATCTTTCTTGAAATCGTTTTGTTCAACATTCTATCGATTAGAATCTATTCTTCTAAATGCCAGCATACCATGCATACCCCAAATCCTCCCAGTATCCTCCCTTTCCCCCGCGGATCTCTTTGATGCTAGCAACAAATTCGATCTTGTTAATGTACTTTGCCATTTTGTAACCCAGTTGCGTTTCCACGCGGAGGCGCACAGGGGCTCCGTGCTCAACCGGGAGTGGTTTTCCATTCATTTCATAGGCAAGGATGGTTTGAGGATGCAATGCATCGTGGAGATCGATGCTCTGATAAAAGTGCGTTCCCTGTGCGTCAACATCCTGACAATAGAATACCACGTACCTGGCTTCAAGTTTTGGCTGAACCACCTTGATGACCTCGGACAATGGTACGCCCTTCCACTTGGCGATAGCGCTCCACCCCTCCACACAATCGTGGCGAGTAATCTGGGTTCTGGAGGATATCCTCTTGAGCTGGGCCAGTGAGTATTTCCTGGGTTTCTTGACTTCTCCCGCCACCTCCAATCTCCAGCTTGCCCATCCCCTAAGAACGTCTAGGACATACTTTTGATCGAGGGGAGGTGGGTTCCCATTGGGTTTGAAATAGCCGGAGATCTCTTTTTCACTGAATTCCTTTGCCAAAGCGTTTTTTGGAGTCAAAAAGCGCAACACTCTCCGGTTCAATCCCTCGGTAGATTCCAGCATCGCTAGGACTCTCTTGTTTTGATGCAGCTGGTCAAAGATATTCTTGCATCCTGCCATCATCAGGGCTGCAGCTCCCTGAAGGGTCCATGTCAGGACCTTACGCCGAGAAATGGTGGAGCTAGGTCTATCCATTCTTATCGTCCTCCTTGAACGGCAACAGCCCTGTCTCTTCCTCGGGTTGTTTGACTTTCACTGGTCCTGTCTGCGGTATGTAGACTTCCTCAGAATACCAACCAGTAATCATGGACCGCATGTTATTGATAAAACCCGAGACTGTGACCATCAGAATATGACCAAAGGTGAATAAGGCGAAAAGGAATGTAGTTAGAAAGTGGATGGATCGAGCCGACTGCCTGCCGCCGAATAATTCTGGTAGCCAGTTAAAAGCCACATTCAACTGGGGAGACATGGCCAGGCCGGAGACGATGATCAGCGGTGTGAGAATCACGAGAACACCTACATAGGTAATCTTTTGAAGGCGATTGTAACCAACTAACCGATACCTTGAGGATGGAGCGAATTTGCGTAAATTGCCGGTCACCGTGTTGTAGATAATATACAGTAGCCCGTTCACGACAAAGAGCCAGGCAAAGAAGAAATGCCATCTTCTTCCGCCCGCAAGCCAAAAGTAGCCCGGAACTGTGAGCCAGCTTGGAAACGCACGTGGGAAAGGACCCTCGGGGGTATTTTGAATGCCCAAAAATCCCGTGGTGTTGACGCTCCAATCATAAAGACGTACGTATCCTATGATTTCTCCGTCTTCCTCCGTGGCCGAGATGGAGAAGAAGGCATCCTCGGGTTCTGACTTGTGGCCCCAGTGAAGGTTCGGGTAAGCGTTGAAAATCTGGAGACCGCTCATGAAAAGAATCACCAATGCCAAGGCGCTGACCCAGTGGGTCAACCGGGTGATGAGGTTATGACGGTATTGACGGGATACCACGATGATTCCTAATTTGTTTTAGTGTCCGAGCCGTCTCTCGAGATTGAACGTGTAAGAGGGGCAGGGCAAGAATGATCATGAAGTTAGTCAAGCGAGTAGTTCAGTAATGGGCATAACTAAGCTCCTTAGTTAAGATAGCTAATCTAGATTGTTTGTCAATTGCCGCCTAATGCACTCCTTTGCCAAGTTCAGTGGTGCAAGGGCATTGATCAGGGAAACGTGTGCATTCTGTTTCACTTGTCTCGATAGTAGCAACACCTGGCTCCGTCACGGATGGTTCCTGGGTTACCGTTGCTCTTAAGTTGCGCGTTAGAGCAAGCCAGACAAAAACGCTTAATAGGACCATCCAGGCCATCCATCGGGTATCGAGAGAGGAAACAGGGGGCATGCCTTTTCCTGGAACTTGCATCTGTAAAAGCCACAAAAAAAGCGCAGAAGCTCCTATGGCCTCGGCCACGCGGGCTCCCATCCCGTCGACCATAATCTTAACGAATGATCGAATTTCCGGATCTACGGGAATGAAGGCTTGTTCCCAAATGGAGCGATGGATCGATGCCTTGAGTCCCCCTTCTGTAACCTTCAATACGGACCGACTAAGGGCGGTTGCCGCCGCCGTAACAAAGGTAGCCCCTCCAATCAAAGCCAAGGGGAGGATCATAAGCCCGCCGCGCAATCCTACCCAATCCTGAATCTTTGGAGCGGCAAAGATCTGGAGAATCAATGAGGCGAAACTAAGCATGATGTAAAAATTGGCAAAAAAGTTGGCATTGCCCTTGGAACCCATTCCAGCACTGCTGGCGGCTGCGTAAAACTGAAAGTCGATAAATAAACCGGTAAGGGCTCCGGTCATTGAAACTAGCAACAATGTACGGGCATATTTTCTATGGAATACGCTTGAAAGGGTCATTTTTTCAGCTTTTTTTTGATCCTTCTTTGGTACAATGTTGGTCGGAAATTTCTGGTGTGTTTTGATTACTACACACGCAACTATCAGGATAACTGCAGATCCCAACATCACTAGCCATCTTGGGTCCACATAGGGGGCAAGCCCTTTGGCGAGAAATCCTCCGAGTATTCCACCAGCGATGGAGCTGGCACCAATTTTACCAAAAGAGCGGGATGCCACCGTCTTTGGCGCTTTTTCAAATATATCTGAGGCTAGTAACCATACGCTTGCATATAGGATCCCGAATATGGTCGGAACAAAAATGAAGAGAGCCAATAGCACTGGATAATTTTGTGGCTTAAGAAACGGAACGAAAACAGCCATTGCAGCGGCTGCAAATATCAAAACCCCTACTCGTGCAGGTCGAGCGCCGCAGATTTTCATCACTTTGACGAATAAAAAAGCGACAGGGATAGCAGCTACGCCAATTAACATGTAGGCCATTGGCAATTTGAAAAGCCCCTCACCCTGAAAAAAAAGTGCGTCACGTCCAGTTTTAGCTAGGATGAAGGATAAGGTTAGTAATCCAGTGCAAATGGCAGGGAAAAGGGTATGAACTCGATAATGGTGGACTTCAGTCATATACTAATCCGAGTTATGCACCTCATTGAGTGTTAAATTCGAGGAGCTTCACAATGCTAACCCCTGGTACCAAGTGCTTTGTCGAGGTTGAATGCGGCACTGATCAAGGCCAGATGAGTAAAGGCCTGGGGAAAATTTCCCAATCCCTCGCCCCTGTGACCGGTTTCCTCGGCATAAAGCCCCACATGATTGGCATAGCCCAGCATCTGCTCGAACATGAGCCTTGCCTCATCCACACGACCTGCTCGGGTCAGCGCCTCTACGAGCCAGAAGGTACAGATATTGAACGTCCCTTCTTCTCCCTTTAATCCGTCCGCTGTCTCCTCTACGTCATACCGATATACTAGACTGTTGGAAAGTAGACCGCCTTTTTCCGGTGGCTGCATGGTGGCATCCAGAGTCTTGAGCATACGCGGATCAGTGGGGGAAACAAAAAAGACTAACGGCATCATCAGATTGGATGCGTCGAGATGATCACTTCCGTAATGTTGCACGAAGGCATCACGTTTGGGATTCCATCCTTGATCCATGATTTCCTCGTAAATCTCATCACGGACTTTCAACCAGTGGTCACGGTCGGCGGGGAAGGATCGCTTGTCTGCCAGGCGTAGGCCACGGTCCACGGCAACCCAGCACATGAGCTTAGAGTACAGGAAGTTTTGCTGTCCTCCCCGGACTTCCCAAATCCCTTCATCCTTACGCTGCCAGTTTGCGCAAACCCAATTCACTAGCTTTCTCAGATGAGTCCAGAGGTCATAAGAAATTGGGCTTCCGTATTTGTTATAGAGGTAGACCGAGTCCATAAGCTCCCCATAGATGTCTAGCTGAAGCTGGTTGGCCGCGCCGTTTCCGATTCGAACCGGAGATGATTTCTTGTAGCCTTCCAGGTGGCTTAAAATTTCCTCGGACTCAATGTGACTCCCATCAATGCGATACATAATGTTAAGAGAGCCGTCCGGGTTTAGCTCATGGCAGCGGGCCTCCATCCAGTGCATAAACTCAGCCGCGGCCTCGGTGAAGCCAATACGCATCAAGCCATAAATGGTGAAAGCCGCATCCCGGATCCAGGTGAACCGGTAGTCCCAGTTGCGCTCGCCTCCCACTCCCTCAGGAAGGCTGCACGTGGGCGACGCGACGATGGCTCCCGTGGGTGCAAAGGTCATCAGCTTCAGTGCCAGTGCAGAGCGGTGCACGATCTCGCGCCACCGTCCCCGGTAAGTGCATGTGGAAATCCAGCGGCGCCAGTAATTTACCGTCTTTTTGAAGAGCTCGAATGCCTCCGGCTCTGAAAGACCCAGCCCGCAACCGGTGTTGGAATCTACGTCTTGAAGAATAAAAGTCGTAGACTCTCCCTCATGAAGCGTAAACTCGGCCGTAACCCCAGAGCCGTTCTTTTTCAGGGGCACGGTGGTGGCAAGTCCTAAGCTGAGTTTCGACGATTGAAAGCAAGCACCGGCCGGGGTCAGAGATGTTTCATGCTTGTCTCGGGCGTAATTGAACGCGGGGGAGCACTCCATTTTAAACTGCATGCTTCCACGGACCACGGTGACTCTGCGGACCACCTGGTGGTGTCCGTGACCATCCGCCAGTTCTCCCACCGGCATGAAGTCTATGATCTCACCAACCCCATCGGTGGAAAGAAATCGAGTGACCAGGATGTTGGTCTCAGGCCAGTAAAACTGCTTGTGCGTGACCCCCTTGTCTAATCCGGAAATCCTAAATCGCCCGCCCTTTTTGTCGTCGAGAATTGCGGCAAAGACACTGGGGGAATCAAAATTCGGAAAACAAAACCAGTCGATGGAGCCGTCCATCCCAACAAGGGCGGCCGTATGCATGTCGCCTATGATTCCGTAATCTTCAATTGGTTGATATGCCATTGTGTTACCTTTCTAATCTAAATAATGATGTGTAGTTACTTCACCAGAGTTTTGGCTGAGAACCGTGGCCTACCAGCTAGTATAAAGGGAACCGGGGCCCAGGCCAAGTCTTCCTAGAGCAAACGTCTTCGCGAATGAGAGCTGCCCCACTGGTCAATTACGCCTGAACTTGATCTTCCTACGAAACGTCGGCCTTGTGAGCAAATGCCTTACTGCCTTGATTTTGAATTTCGTTTACCACCTCCCCCGCAGCTTCGTCGCCGGAATAATAATTGACTACCACATCTGCTCCGGCTTCCCCCAAGGCCTGGGCAATACCCTTACCAGTACCCGAATTGGCTCCCGTGATGAGTGCTTTTTGTCCGTTTAAGATTCTTTCAATTCCACACGCGGGCATGACCACATCGGGGAGATACGCATCTTTAGTTGACACTGCCATAATAAATCCTCCTTATTGGGTTTATAGGAAAGCACGATGCTACCTGCAGATTCCACTGTGACTCGGTTGTTTGGGTCCAGTAGATCTTCTGGATGTGAGGCTAACCCCTACCGCAACAACAGCCTAAACCTGCCTAAATAACCCAAGCATTTCAAGCCCCAGAGGTTTGCTAGTTGGGCAAATTTTGGGGCTTGTGTGCCCCCGTACACGGACACTAGGCAGACGGTGAACCGTCTCAAATCGAGTGCCGCAGGCCCTGTCCGATTGCGGAATAATCATATCGTCCATTCTAACTGGTCGATTTCACTGAAGGGCCCCACCCGATTTCAACGAAAGGGACCATTGAAATCAGCGGAGCGAAGCGACGAAGCGATCTTTAACTGTTTACCTTAACCCTCCCTCTTTTTTCAACCCTGTTTTTTTCTCTTTGATCTTTTCCCGATAAGATTGTTCTCCATTCAAAGTGATTTTCTGACAGGGGTGGATCAAACGATCCACGATGGCCTCAGCAATCACCGGATCCTCAAAGAGTTTCAACCATCCCTGCGGTTCCACCTGGGAGGTGACAATGACGGGACCATTTTGATAGCGCTCTTCGAGGATGTCCACCACAGAGGTGGCTTCTTCGTGGGTGTAGTTTCTAAGTCCCAGATCATCGAGGATGAGGACTTTGGTTTTGGTCAAGCTTTTGACGTAGTGGAGGTAGCGGCCTGCAGCCTTGGCGGCCAGGATCTCTTCGAAGAGGAAGTTCATGGGAAGGAACAGGGTGAGATGGCCTTCATGGCACAGCCTTTTGCCCAGGGCGATGGCCAGATGGGTTTTGCCCAGCCCTGTCTTGCCGATGATCAAAAGATTTTCCTGGTTGTGGAAGAAGCTGAGGTGAGCGAGTTCGGAGACTTTGGCTTTAGGCACATCCTTGTGGAAGCTGTAGTCCCAGTCTTCCAGGTCGGCGCGGAAACGAAAGCGCGCTTTGGTCACGAGTGCCTTGGCGGTTCTGTCTTTGCGCGATAACAGCTCCTCTTCGAGAAGGAGTCTTAAGAACTCCAGGGGATGGAGCTGCTGAGACAAAGCGATTTGGGCTTGTCGCTCGCAGGCCTCATGGATGCCAAACAGGCGCATTTGGTGAGAAAGGTTTTTCACTTGATCAAGCATCATAGCGGTGAGACCTCCTGGTCGAAAGACTCCTTTGGGGGGTACCCAGAGTATAGGCCCAAGCGAGATCGTCGTTTATAGGGCAAATACGGTGGTCGTTTTTCTCTGCTCCTAGCTCGGTGGCGTGAAAAATGGTGTTGGAACTGGATTTGAAGCCTGTGCTCATAGGAGTTCCTCCTCGACTGGCGACGGTTCGGGATCTGAGCCCGAGTTGGCAGTGTGTTGGTGCAAATGGAGTGTATCGGATTGACGCTTGGGAGCCGCAAGCGTGGGTCTTTGGCCGTGGGTAACAAAGTAAAGTGCGCAGTCTTTGATATAGGCGAGTCTTTTCTTATTGAAGACAATCGCCCGCTGGCAAGCATGGTCCAATGCCTCAAGGGTGATGGGATAACGTTTAGCCAGCCGTAAAATCCCTTGGACCCGTCTCAAGTGGCGTAGCGGATGGTGACCTGAGAGCAGCTCGCCGACTAACTTCTCGACATGGGGGCCAAGCTTTTTTGCCTGTTCTTTTGCATGATGGACTTCAAAGCGTGCCACGCTGAGCTTAGCTTCGGGATAATGGAAATCATAGGTGGAGAACTTCCCGATCCCCAGAAGTCTTGTGTGAGCGGTAAGGGGCTGGCTGTCCTCACTAAACACTTCCACCACCTTCTCGCTGAGCCTGACCCGGACCCTTTGACCGACATAGACAAAGGGAACGGAGTAGAAGTTTTTCTCCACCTGGATATGGCAGTCGGGATGAACTTTAGCGTGGCGCCACTCGCTCATCTCGAAGGCACACGAGGCCAGGGCTTTTAAGTACTTTTTCTCTTCCTCAAAGCGCTGGTTGCGGCTCACCCCGTAGTCTTTCATCACCTCACAATTTAGCCGATGAAGATAGTCCCTGAGGGCTTCATTGAGCTCTTCGAGACTATAGAAGACACGGTTACGCACTTCCTGGAAAAACCCTCTCTGAAGCACTCCGATGTGGGTTTCCCCCGAGCCTTTGTCGCGGGCCTTGTAAGGCCTGGCCGGTAGTACCGCAAAGCCCATGTGAGTGGCAAAGTCACAGTAGGTGGGATTCACATCGGGGTCATACAGATGGGCTCGGTGAACACCGCTTTTGAGATTATCCACCACGACATACGGCGTAACCCCGCCGAAATAGGCGAACATCCGCTCCTGAACACCGATAAAGGTGGCAAGCTTTTGGTCTAAGACAAATTCCCCGAAGGTATACGAGCTGAAGGGCAAGACGCCTAAGAAAAACTGCGTTAGTATCTTCTTTCCCGTTCCACGCTCGGTGATAAAAAGACCGTCTGTGAAGTCGATCTGGGTCTTTTCCGCCACCTTGTGATGAAGCCGGATGGTGACTTGTTGGGGTGAGGCTTGATGGCCAACCTTTTCCCGAAACTGACGCCAAAACTTCACATACGCTATCTCCGGAGCCACCTCCCGCTGGATCTGCTTGACCGTGGTCCCTTTGCCATAGACTTCCTGGCGGACATAGTCCCAGTCAACCGTGTCAACCCAACCGCCACTCTCACTGGGCGGCTGTGCGGTGGGCGCCAAGTACTTACGCACGGTCCTGCGCGAAAGCCGTAGTATCCTGGCAATGCTGCGAATTGAGTAGCCCTGCTCGGACAGGGTCTTGATTTGAGTTTGCATACGAACGCTAGTCCTTTCTTTGGCCATGAACTGGATCCTCCTCCAGTCGGCCAAGATACCATCGTTCGTCGCTTCGCTCAGAAAACGAAGGGGACCACCTGAAATAGGGTGGGTCCCTTCGTTGAAATTGGGTGGGTCCGTAAAGTGAAATCGGTCATCTAACTGCCTAGAGCACAAGGATTACTTCTTCCATGTCAGTTTTTTGTCCGAGTGCAGCGCTGAAAATTAGCGAGCACCAGCTGGACTTGAGCCAGTGACCTACCGATTACGAATTGTCACGAGGGGCAGACTGAGAAGGAACCAGAAGGAAAAGATAGCTGAAATTTAAAGAATTACTAAGAATGTTTTGCTGTCAGTACGGGTCGTTTTAGCTCATTCTGGTAGCAAAAGTGGTAGCACAGACTATTTACTGGGCCTAGAGGATAAAGATCCGTGGCGTTCAGGCTGGGCTAAGGGCCGTCGCGGGTAGCCTTCAATCGGAAGTGCCTGATCCGGCGCGACCCGCGTCGCCGATCACCTCGAGGCTGATGAAAAGATGGAGGGCAAACTTCAAATGCTGGATGAGGCCGAACAGGATGATGATGTGGTTGGTTTGTAGGAGCGCTGCATCGGTCGCCTCGACGATGAGCAGCCCGTTTTACGCCCCGCGACCAGAGTCGGTCCACCAGAAATCGTTTGCCATCCCGCGCTCTCGGGGGGTCGTAGACCCTTTTCACCCAAATCATGGTTCCGTCTACTTCTTCACCCTAGCGACTGCTATGCATCAATGTGCAATGGCTGTCAGAAGGGCCGCGTAGCCGCCGAAGCCAGTGACGAACGACCAGAAACAGCTCTCCCGGTGCTCTGGGAGCTCTTCCTTCATGACGTTAAGAATCAAACCACCCGCGACGAGGGCCCAGAAGACGGCGATGGTCGCCTCGCTAACGGGGTAGAGCGATCCGACGGCGTAACCGGCCAGGACCGAAGTTGCCAAGATCCATCGCCCCACTTTGTCGTACGCAGTCTTATGGTGCTCACGCAGGGCGTGGTCGTTGACAATGAAGTGAAAGGCCAGCGCGATCACGAGCAACACACAGTTCAGAAGCCCATGCTCTACGGACTCGTGCAATAAATAGCCAAGCAAGGCATTATAAAGGCCGAAGAAGACGGTGTGCACCCAGAACACGGCGGGACCCGTACAGTCTTGGTCCCCTGATTCAAAGTTCATTGCCCGAGAACGTTTGGCTACGATTTCGAGACCGTAGAACACGGCAAGCCCAACCACTGCCAACAGATAGACGTGGTGTTTAAGCGTGTCTACAAGGACGCCACCCGCGTGCCTCACCGCCTCCTGGCCTTCGCTCAGCAACGGGAGCACGTCGACGAAGACGTAGGCGATGGACACGCCCGCGCCGAACGACAGCCAACGCTTGTGGGGAATGATCTCTATCCATCGCAGCCGGTGCGCGAAGATATGCACCAGGCCAAGACATGCGGCGAGAATCAACCCCATGACAGCCGCGCTGACATTCTCCACTTGCTGTTCCGTCCCCGGATGCGTGCGGACGTCAAGGGGCTCACGACCTGGTTAGCTGCTTGCCACATACGTTCACCATTCCGAGAATAATGCGGGGCTCCCTGATGAACTGAACAGCAGCAAAGGATTATCGGGAAGTCAGGGGAACCCTGTAGTGATTTCCGAATGGAGCAGTGTACGCCAACCCCAGCCGGCGATAGGTCTCTTCGGGTATACCAATATCAGCGAGAAACTGATTACCGGTCTTTTCGGGCAACAAACCTGTTTTTGGTAAGGCCAGGGTCATCGTCAAACGTGCATTGAAAAAGTCTCCTTCAGTATGTCCGGTTGTGGAGTCAACTCCGGAGGGTACGTCGAGTGCCAAAATGGGGGCTTTCGTTCCGTTTGCCCACCGGATCATTTCGGCGGCGACGCCGCGGGGGGCGGCGCGCAGGCTGTACCCAATCAAGGCATCAAGAATGAAATCAGGGGCGACCTGCCCTAGGTCTTTTGCATCCACTTCCTTTCCGGGTGTCCCCTGAAAAACCTGGTGTTGGAAGGCCGGCACTTCTCCCAGGCGATCGGAAGACCCCAGACACAACGTGACATCCGCACCACGGTTGGCAAGGTGGCGAGCAGCGCAGATGCCACCTCCTCCGTTTCCCCCGCTGCCCGCGAGTACGACGATCTTGGCCTCGGCCCAGTTTTGGCCCAGCGTCTCCATCGTCAGCAAGGCAAGATTTCGGCCGGCATTTTCCATCATTTGAAAGAGGTTGGGACCCGTCTCTTCTATGGCAATACGGTCCACTTCCCGCATTTGATCCGTAGTCACTGCAGGGACTTCAATCCCTGTGTCCGTGAAAAAGCTTTTCACCATTCCCTCCATTACACTGGTCATTCGGGGAAAACTGTTCTGGCGGACCTAACGCGTCTGGCGAAAGTCGGTCGCCCCACATTCCGGACAACAGTGCATCTCTTCAATCAATGATAAGAATACCCACTTCGAGCTTGCCAATGGAATTAAAGAGGCCCTTTAGACCGAGAAACGATCTCCTTCGAGTTCACCTCAACGCACGAGAATCGAAAAGCGAGCCGCGTAACTCTCACCGCGTGCAACGCTAGTCAATTCGGGCCAACCGCTAGCGAGTGCGTTTGTTGGTGCTGTCATGGGCTCAAAACAGATGAGATCTCGACCCGCAGGAGCCCAGACGATCGCATAGGGATATCCAAACTCGAAGCATACTGCCAGGCTCCTTTGACCTCCATCGAGCGTAAAAACGGATCGATTACCGTTAGCGCATACTAACTCATCAAACAAATCATCGTAAATGCGGTTACCTAGAGTGCCCTTTTTCACGGCCACAGGTTCACGTTCCTTTGTGGGAAGGTTCTGTTCGCTGAGCCGGTAGTGTCTGCGGACAGGCAGGTCTACAATCCATTGTTCACGTTTTACCCCAGGGAGGTGGAAATAGGGGTGCCATCCGAAGACCACGGGAACACTCAATTTTTCTGTGGCAGTTAATTTTGTCTCAATGGACAGGGAGGCACCCGCGGTCGATCCCGCCAGCGTAATTGTGTGCTCGAGATTATGGGGAAACGGGAAACCGGGAAAAATGGGCGAATCGGCGTTCACATGTAGCGTTGCGGTAAGGCGTGCACATGTCATGCCTGGAGCAACCTCTGTCACGATCCACTCCTTGCGGCCTGCTGCTAACCCGTGAATCGGTAAGCCATTGGGATCGCGAGCCACGAGGGAGGCAATCGGTTTGAGATCAGCTTCGATCTGCCCAACCCGGTAAGTATCACTTTGCAATCGGTTCCCCCAAGGGTGCAGCAGGGGAATGCCGAAAGTTGCGCCACTTTCTACGTATCCCTTAACGCCACTCTCTTGCACCAGCAATTCCTCACCCTTGTGGGTAAGGGACGCACCAACCATACCAGCGCTAGGGACGAAGGATGCCGTCACCTGGGCATCTTCTGATTCGAGCCGATATGCCCTATAGCCGTCAATTTCGGTTTCGACAATTGGGTGCTTCATCCCGCCTTCTTAACGAGCTCCTGGGCCTCGCAGTAACTGCGACACGCTTCCTGCTTGGCTCTCGCGTCTTTTAACGCTGTTGCGTACCACTCCACCTCTTCCAGGAATTTACCGACTCGTTGATCGTAGAATGCAACCTTCGCCTTGCCGCTGTCATCAAATGCATCCTGAACTTTGGGAATCGGGAAAACGGAGGGGATGCTTGGCATTCCTATCTCGGCCAAAATGGATCGTAGAGCGACTGCCGCGCGCACGCCTCCGAAGGAACCTGCCGAATAGCAAACAATTGCCGAAGGCTTGTAAAAGTATTCCTCCATAAAATGGTCCAAGAGATTTGCCAAAGCGGGTGGGATAGTGTGGTTGTATTCACCAGACACAACAATATAAGTATCTGCAGGAATGATTAAATTGGCCATTTTCTGCAGCATCTCTGGAGCCTCACCGGCTTTATACTCTTTGTACATCTTATCCAACAGTGGAAGAGGGTACTCCATCGGATCGATTAGCGATACCTCATGACCTCGCTCTGTGCACTTATTAACGATAAACCGAGCTGCCTTTATCCCTTGACGCCCGGATCGCACTGAACCATAAAACACGACAATTTTCAGGCTCATACAATTTACCTCCGTTAATTTTGAAAATTCATTGGTCTTATACGCTGAAAGTCAACTTTGTCAGCAATCCACCCCCTCCCGCATCAAGTAGGAGGGGGTGAAAAAGGAGGAGCTTTCCCTTTACCCAAGTTTTTTCAGTAGGTGATCCCCAACCCGTATTGCATTGGCCATTGCCGTCAACGACGGATTGACCGCACCGATGCTGGGAAAAAAGCTTGTGTCCACTACGTACAGATTGTCGACTTCGTGGGCCTTGCAGTTGACATCAAGCACGGAGGTCTTCGGGTCGGTCCCAAAGCGACATGTCCCGGCCTGGTGCCCGATTCCAGCGATGGGTATGGTCTTCCCTAAATAAAGGCTGTTGGGAATCAGGTGCTCGTGGCAGCCCAGGTGCTTCAGCATCGATTTGAGCTTGTTCAACAATTGCCGAGTCGGTTCCTGGTTGTTGAAGGTGTAGTTGAGAATGATCTCGTTTTTGGAATTAAGAGTAACTCGGTTATTTGGGTCCGGCAGATCCTCTGTGGTGAGCCAAAAATCCATGGCATGTTTCGCCATCTGGTCGAGTGTAAATCCTAGGGCAATACGGGGCGCGTCATCCTTGAACATAGGACCTTTGGACTTGCCTATCATCTGCAAATTGCCCAGTGGGTAATCAAATTCTTTTGATTTGAAGTAAAAATCATTGACGCTTAGGGTCTTTTGAAACTGTGTGGTGTTCTCGTGCAGTGAGACGGCTACCATTGCCGAACTGTTGTGAAACATATAGTTTCGTCCCACCTGATCCGACCCATTGGCGAGACCCTTGGGGTGTTTGTCATTTGCCGACATAAGTAGAAGCCGCGCTGAGTTAGCGGCACCGCACGAAATCACGACGATGTTACCCGAAAAGCTTTCGGTGGATCCATTGCGCTGTACCACCACCTCAGTCACCTCGCGGCCTGTCGTACTGGTCTTGAGTTGGGTAACCTCGGCGTTGGTCACCATCGTCACATTGGAGTGCTCAAGGGCCGGCCGCACACAGACGACCTCTGCATCCGCCTTGGCATGAACCAGGCATGGGTAACCGTCACATGTGTCACATTTGATGCACTTGCTCTTGTTCCGATACCCTTCGTCGAGCAGGATACCCGTAGGGGCGTGAGTGGGGTGGTAGCCCATCTTGACGAAGTTGTCGACCAGGAGCTGGATACAGTGCTCATGAGAAACAGCTGGAAAGGGATAGGCCTCGCTGGCCGGAGGATCTGTGGGGTCGGCGCCTCTGTCTCCGTGGACGTGGTAGACTCTTTCTGCCTTGGTATAGTAGGGTTCTAGCTCATCGTAAGAAATTGGCCAGGCGGGGGAGATCCCGTCGTGGTGCTTCAGCTCGCCGAAATCCTCTTTACGCAGGCGGAAGAGAGCTGCGCCGTACATTTTGGTGGCACCACCGACAAAGTAATGTGTACCCGGCTGGAAGGGTTTACCCGCCTTATCGTACCAGGTGTCTTTGGAAGTGTAGCGCCCCTTAACAAAGACCTCTTCTGCATCCCAGTTTTCCTTTTCCCGGGGAAGAAAGTCGCCGCGTTCCAGTAATAAAATCTTTTTGCCAGAGGACGCGAGATGGTGAGCGAGGGTTCCGCCTCCTGCACCAGTGCCGATGATGATCACATCAAAATGTTCTTGAGCCATAATGGATTCTCCTTTTGTTAATTAATCTTTGAAATTCTTTGTTTCAACGTCTTTCTTGGATCATTCGTGGTATCTGGATTGACAATCTCACGCTCGAATCCATCGGTCCCTATCATTTTTCAACAATCATCATGGCATGACCATCTGGATCACGAACCATGATCCCTTTCTTAAAACCCAGCTTACGACCCGGTAAATTGCTGATACGCGGCGTAACGAACCGGACGTTGTTATTTCGCAGCCATTTAGCCGCAGAGTCCACATCATCAACGACCAATTGAGTTTGCCAATGCCAGATGTCGTTCGCTCGAGTATTCAGCGGCAAAGGCCGGCCCCCCGGCGGTGTCTCGTATTCCAGGAATTCCATATTAGGAGGTTTGACCGGTGGCCCTATGCCTGTAATGCGAACCCTCGCGCCGAACAGATTGTCCAGACGCTCCTACGTACTACCGGTGTTCAGACCCTGGCCAAGTATCTTCATACCCAACAGATCTCGGTAAAATTTCAGGCTCGCCTCGGTATTGCTAACTGTTATGGCGGTATGGTCAATTCCTAAAAACAACTTACCCTTCAATTGGTGCCATCTCGGATCACCCTTACCAGTGGGGAACCAGAGCAGCTCCAGATTATGACCGTCCGGGTCTCGGAACTTGAACGCCTTGATTCCAGCCGCTGCTACATTCGACTTTGGAATGGTCTGGGGATTTGGTGAGATTTGACGGACTTTGTATTTCCGGACCCGCTGATAAGCGATGTCCATATCGCTGACAATAATCGCCACATGCTGAAACCAGAGGTCATTGCTGCGCGAAGGCACCGGGATGGGTCTACCATCTGGGGGAGCAATGTATTGGGTCAGCCGAATCGATTGGTCGCCGAGTCTCATGTGGACAACGCGAATGCGCAATCCAAAAACGCCCATAAGCCGCTCATATTCGCTGCCCTCGAGTTCTGTATCAGATACCTTTTCGAAGGAAAGTACCTTAGAAAAAAAATGCACTGAGCGGTCCATTTCGCTTACGGTCATTCCGACAGACCCTAGGGCCTTGACGACCCCATTGCGTTGCGGTTGCTGTGCCAGTCCCTTTGGGATCCCGAGACCAAGGACCAACCATAACCAGAGCACAAGCAGAAGCAGCCACCGCGTTTTGCCATGCGACGTTTTCTCGCCAGGCCGGTGCGTGTGGACGTGTTTCGTTTTCAGAAACATCGTTTAATTCTCTTCATGACGTGTCATGGTGACGAGTTTCCCGCGGCGCTAATCTCTTCGCTCGTTTGTCTTGTAACCGCAGTTTCTAAAAATACAGCGCTTGTCATTTATATGGTGTAATTTTGCACAAATAACCTGATCAACTGTTTTTACGCGCAAATAAAGCTCAGCCGCTAGAAGCATGGCAAGCGGTGGGCCAATGAAGTAGATCCAGAGACCAGTCCACAGATTCGCCGGCAGGGCTGTACCAAAGGTTCGTGCCGGATTCATGCTCATACCAGAAAGAGGGGCCTCCACGCTGATGTATAGGGCAACAAGGGCACCCGCAAACAGCCCTGTGTAGCGTGCCAGGTGCCGGGTATTGGTCACTACAAGCACCATCATCATGAGACCGAAGGTGATAACCACCTCAGCCAGGAAAGCCAGCGATTGGCCACTAGGGCCAGGGGTAGTAACGACGTAATTGACGAACTTGGCAGAGATCACCTGCCCCAGTAGCAGTACCGCGAGAAGCACGCCGACCAGCGCGCCGACAAATTGGAACATGATATAGAAAAATGCATCCCAGGGCGCGATCTTTCCTAACCTGAAGAAGGCTAACGTAACCGATGGATTAATATGAGCTCCGGACTGTTTACCCCATGGCGAGAAAATCACTGCGACAGCAGTTAAGCCCATCGCCACGCCTATAAACACGCGCCGGAGCAGGGGGCTATCAATCGCTTGTTGTACAGGCGACGCCGGATATACAAGCAGTGCAGTAAAGAAGCAGGCTGACATCATGAAAATGCCGAGTTCAGCCGCCTCCATCAGGTACTCGGGCCAATGGCGCTTGAATGTGTCGAACATAGGATCGACGTCCTAAAATGGCCGGGTGACTCATCCCCCTTCGGCAAATCCCGGATAGAGTAGCATGCCGCCGTCAACGAAAAGAGTTATGCCGTGTACATAATCGGAGTCATCCGAAGCCAGCCATACGGATGCCTTGCCCAGATCATCCGGCTCGCCCACGCGGTTGTATGGGATAAGCTGGAGAAGCTTGGCTTCTGCTTCAGGAGTCTCCCAGGCCGAACGATTGATCGGTGTCTTAATCGCGCCAGGACCCAGGCTGTTGACTCGGATCTTATGGGGTGCAAGTTCCTGAGCGATGCTCTTCATGAACAACATAAGGCCCCCTTTGGAAGCTGCATAGTTGCAGTGCCCTGCCCAGGGGATGGTTTCATGAACTGAGCTGACGCAGATAATTTTACCGGCTGCTTTCGACACAGAGGGCACAACTCCACGGCGGATGAACTCTTTTGCCGCCTCACGAGCGCACAGAAATTGCCCCGTAAGATTCACAGAGAGTACAAAATTCCAGTTCGCCAGAGTCATGTCCACAAAGGATGCATCCCGCTGGAGGCCAGCATTGTTGATCAAAATGTCGATGGTACCGAACTCCTTGATCATCTTCTGGAACATCGCCTGGACCTGGTCCTCTTTGCTCACATCCGCCTGGATGGCAATGGCCCTTCCACCCTCGCTCTCGATGTACTTGACTACTTCCTGGGCGGCCTCGGGCTTGGCCACGTAGTTGACCACCACGTCAGCCCCGGCTCTTCCAAGGCATTTCGCTATTCCCTCACCGATACCCGAATTAGCCCCGGTAACCAGGGCTTTTTGACCCTTTAACGGCTGATATGCCTGTGCCATATCCCCTCCTTAATTTATAATGTTAGATTCTTTGTATTTATGTTGTGCCATGGTTGGCTTGCATTTCGTCAGAATTTTAACCACCCTCTAATTTTCGATTCAGGTTAAAGGCCGAGCTGATTAGGCCCAAATGGGTAAACGCCTGCGGAGAATTACCCAATGCCTCTCCGCGAGGACCGGTCTCCTCCGCAAATAGCCCTACGTGGTTTGCATAGGTCAACATCTTCTCGAAGATAAACCGTGCCTTTTTTGTCTGTCCTGCTCTGGTCAGGGCCTCTACCAACCAAAAGGTACACATGTTAAAAGTCCCTTCCTATCCCTTAAGTCCATCTGCAGTCTGCTCGACGTTGTACCGATAAACTAAACTGTCCGATACAAGGCCCCCCTCGTGGGGCGGTTTGGTGATGTTGTTGAGCGTCCCGATCATCCGCGGGTCAGAGGGGGAAACGAAGAAGACCAGAGGCATCAACAGGTTACTGGCATCGAGGACCTCACTACCGAAGGACTGGACAAAGGCGCCAAGTTTCTTGTTGAACCCCTTGGTCATGATCTCCTGGTAGATTGCGTTTCGGGACTTGAGCCACTTCTCCGTGTTTGCCGGGAAGGACCGTTTTTCTGCCAGGCGTAGACCTCTGTCTAACGCAACCCAGCACATGAGCTTTGAGTAAAGAAAATGCTGCCTCCCACCGCGCACCTCCCAAATCCCCTCATCTTTGTCGTTCCAGTGGTCACAAACCCACTCCAGGAGTTTGCACAGGTTCATCCATAAATCGTGATCGATTGGCGTCCCGTATTTGTTGAACAGGTAGACCGAGTCCATCAACTCCCCATAGATGTCGAGCTGAAGTTGCTCCGAAGCCGCATTGCCAACACGGACCGGGGAGGACTTCCTGTATCCCTCCCAATCTGGCAGGGTGAACTCCACCAACTCCTTCTCCCCGCGGAGCCCATACCTGATCTGGAGCGAACCGTCCGGTTTAAGGTCCGCGCAACGATCTTTGATCCAGCCCATGAATTTTTCGGCCTCTTCGGTAAAACCCAGACGCATTAAACCGTATATGGTGAAGCTGGCGTCCCGAATCCAGGTGTACCGGTAGTCCCAGTTGCGCTCACCACCGATACCCTCAGGCAGGCTGCAGGTCGGCGCCGCAACGATGGCGCCCGTAGGGGCGTAAGTCAGAAGTTTGAGCGTCAAGGCCGATCGGTCGACCATCTCGCGCCAGCGGCCGCGATACCTTGATTTTCTGATCCAGCCGCGCCAATAATCTTCGGTTGCCCGCAAGAGCTTCTCGGCCGCCTCAGAGTTCAGCTCGCCGTCTCGATTGTCGGCCTTTTCGAATACAAATGTGATACTCTGGTTTTCCTTCAACGTGAAGAGTGCCTTGACCGCGCTGCCATCTCTCTCCAGTTTTATATCAACTCCAGCGCCCTCACACGCACATCCTAACACGTCCCCCGATGAATTGAGCGGTCATATAAAACACCGCGTCCCAGGGCTCGATTTTTCCGAGACGTAGAAAGGCCATGGTAATCGACGGGTTAATGGGCTCCCGATTGCTTGCCCCAGGGCGAGTAAATGATGCCGACTGCTGTTAGCCCCATGGCCAAACCCATGAGCCCTCGACGAATAATTGGGTTGGCAATGGATTGTCGTAACGGCGAGCCTGGGTACTCAAGGGCGGTGGCAAAGATACAGGCCGAAATCATGAAGATTCCAAGGCCGGCTGCTTCCATCAAATACTCAGGCCAATGTTCTGTCAGTTTTCCGAGCATGCAAAAAACCCTCGCCAGCGCTCCCTTGGGTTTAATGGTCCTCGAACCCTTGCTTGCGTGAAAGAAGGTGGTCGATGCTGATTTTGCCCGGCCCCGAAAATACCAGCCAAATAAAGATAATCAACAACAATACTTCAGGCAAGTACAGGAAATCTCCCAACGTGCTCACCTTCTTGATCTCAGATGTAAAGATGGCAACGAGCATGACGAAAAAAAGCTGAGCTGAAAATATTCTAGTTGCCAGGCCCAGGATTAGAAAAATTCCCCCCACAAATTCGACGCTAGAGACAAAGACCGCGTTAAAGTGAGGAAAGGGAATTCCTAGTGTGACAAAAAACTCTTTCAGTTCCTCTAACTTAACAAAAAGCTTACCCCTGCCGGACTCGAAGAAAAGCAATCCCACTGACAGCCGGACCAGCAGGATAGGGAGCCATTCCAATTGATTTAGACATTTCAATATGCCTGCGACTAGCTTACCGATCTTTGAATCCCTAGCAATCATGTTGTTTGCCCTCCTTCAAATTCATGAAATTAGAGAACGCGTCTCAAGCACCGGCCAGGCCCTTTTCGACTAACCTGGGAGTCGTGGCGATTCGTGCTGGGCGAAGCTGCGTGATCGTCAAACCACCGATAATGATAAATGCTGCAATCCATTGGGACATATCCGGGATCTCATGAAGTATGAGGTAAGCAAACAAGACCCCTAAAACAGGTGTCAAGGTAGACCATGCGGAGACCATGCCCGACGAGAGTGACCCTATTGCGCGAAACCAGGTCATCTGGCCCAAAACCACAACCAGGGCGCCGTACACGGTCATGACCAACCAGAGATCCGCAGAAAAGGCATCGGCAAAATGGCCAGTGCCATAGAGAATGATGGCGATCCAGAAAAAAACGATACCCCCAACCAAGTTGCGAATAAAGACAAAGGCAGAGATGCTGATCTGTTTCACAACACTCCTTCCCAAGGCAGACCCAGCTGCATACAGGACTCCGGCAAGCAAGCCCAGCCCATCCCCCTTCATAAATTGACCCTGGACGAAGGCCAGGATCACGGTCCCTGCCGTAATGAAGGCCAATCCTATCCAATTGGACTTTGAAATGGGATCCTTGAAAAGGAAGAACCCAAGGACGGAATAGACCACAGCTTCAATTCTCGTCAACAAGACGAGATTAGTGAC
This sequence comes from uncultured Binatia bacterium (SeqCode), assembly GCA_965215595.1. Lineage (GTDB taxonomy): Bacteria > Desulfobacterota > Binatia > UBA9968 > CAXXLF01 > CBDCDW01. Next base: position 514,298 of record CBDCDW010000003.1, read on the forward strand.
CATGGTCGTTTCCAATGCTGTATATAACAAGACGGGAGCAACAATAGTTCCAATGAGTATATTGCCGATGAGAAGCAGGTTGGTTCTCGCATCTAACCTTTTTAGCTGAAGCCAAATTTTTCCCCATCCGAATGTTGCTAGTACGACGGCACCCGAACAGATATTACCCACAAATAGAATGTTGCAGAAAGAGATCGCATCGGGGTTTGCAATTCCTAGCTTACCACCGTGGACCACCAACCATTTGACTACCGGTGTGGCTAGGGCTGCCAGAACGACCGCAAGAATAAGATTGGCGAATTCAAGAGTCTTTCCCTGGGATGTCTCTTCAGCTTGTTGCATTACAGTTTAAGTGATGGACACTTGGCGCTTTCATGATCCAAGGTGTCAAGGTGTATTGCCCCCTCAGTGATTGACAGTGGGGATACGCCGTGTTTTGTTGCAACTCTTTCTATTTGTCGGACAAAATCAAGGCAGGGTCTACCTACGGAATGACTCCTTAGGCCTTCTCGAGAGAATAGAATGGTTTCAGCCAGACAGGCGAAAGTGGCCTCCGCGTTTGTGAAACCCCAGTCAAAAGTGTTTCGATAGCCAGGAATGTTAACCAGGCCGCCCTCTACCACAGAGAGTTTGCGCCCTTTCGCTGTCTTGTAAAAGTTCGCCGTGAGATTGGCAGGTTGGGCGAAATCAAGAAGGATAGAAAAATCCGAAACATGTGATTCACAAAGAGTAGCATCCCCGCCGCTGGTGAGAAGTATGATGATGTCTGCTTTCCTCAGTGTCGACGGATCTCCGGAGAGAGCTGAACGGGTAAGATCTCCAAACAGGTTTTGGACGCGAATTTTGTTCCTTCCCACGAGAATGAGGTCAAACCCTGCTTCTGCAAGAAGACGGGTGGTGGGAATACCCACCGAGCCCGTGCAGCCCAATATACCGATCTTAGCTTGTCTCTCTAGCCCCAAAATATCGGCTGCCTCCATAACTTGACTCACAATCGTTACGGCGGTGTAGGCATTTCCGTTGGTCAGGGTTAAACCGTCGGCATAGGGTAAAAGGCTCTTGCCTCCCGCAGTGGCCGACGCAGTGAGTCCTCCAAGGCCTACAGTTTTTGCTCCTCGTTGGCGGGACAATTCGAGGGCCTCGACGATCTTCCGGTTGGCGTCAGAGGTGAACATGTCTCTGGGTAGAAAACCCACAGCAATGATTTCTCCACGAACGGCACTTTCTGAAAAAGTGACTTCACCGATGACCGTAGGAGGATGATGGGCTAATTGCGCAATGAAGTCCTCCTCACTCTCGCTTCGATCGAGCAGAAAGGCAGATTCCCTACATCGATGCAGGTCGGTCATGTCACGAGGATGCACAAGAAACGAGAACCAAAGCGGGTCATGTGTCAGATAAGTGTACATGTTTTAATCAGGTGTCGACCTTGTGAAATACCTCCGGTCAGGATCTCATACTGTTCGGATGAGAGGAATAAAGACCATTCCCCCTTCGAATTTTACGGTGGTGGAGCCACCGCCCAGGTGTTCAGGAAAATCCAATGTCAGCTCCGAGTTCCATTTGAGTTGAGCGGACTTACCAGCGAGCAGCGAATCGGTCAGGGAACCCTCCACACGGGAGGGACGCGTGCGGCTGTCTCAGCCACCTTTGGTGCCAGACCATAGGGATCCCGGTAGAAACTCCACCAAACCCTGGGCGAGAAAACCTTTACCGTCGTCGAATAGGGTACAGGTATTGTTGGATACCGCGCGAGGTGGATTCAAGAGAGCGTTCTCCTCTGTTTCTTGGGCCAGTAGCTGATGCAGTGCTGGGAATACTGCCTGAATGCCGTAGCGGACTTTCATTCGTCCACTTTCGAGGTTCATAATTCCGAGGTTGCATGACTTTTCGCCATCAGGATCGAGGGTGATGGTTATGGGGCCGGTTTCGATTGATTCTGATCCGTTGACGGGGAGCCCCATCCCATATTGGGAGATTCCATAAAGCGATGTCACTCGGAAGAGGACCTGGTTCCCTTCCTGAGTTTTTGGTTGTTCTATCTCTATGGAATCATCTTTGAGAGCGAGAGAGCTATTCATTTCTGCCTCCTTCTGTTGTTGTGGTTTGATTTTAGGTATTCATACTGGAGATTCAGTTATTTTCAAGTTCGAACTACAAGAACGGTTCATTTTTGGTTCTGATCAGTACCTTTCGCTGGATTCAGAAACCGTAGGATTTGTTGTCACGGTCAAAGTCGTTCTCTGTCAGTCCGATGTTCAACATCAAGTCTTTGTATCCATAGGATCCAACTTTTTTTAGATCCCAATCGAAAAACTCAGACTTGATGGGAAGTCCGTGCTTCAGATCGATCCACAGATTAATTTTAGCAGCCGAGAATCCTCGCTGGGGCTCATTCGGCAATCGGATGGTCACCATCCGACATTTCCTCCCATATACCTCCACTGACTCTTTATGGGATAGCTTGAGAACCCCTTCCCTCTTACCCTTTTTCACGTCCTTGAACACTCGGGTAATGACTTTTCCAAGGCCAGCCTCGGTAATAGGGAATCGATTTCCCTTCATTGCCTGGCGACCTTTCGGATTCAGAGAAAGGGTGATAAATCCGAAGAATCCTCCCTCATGACCAATGAGTTTCCCCTTGTTCTTACCACGGACGTACAACACCTCACGCCCCTTATGGGGGCCTTCAAGCCAACGCATATATACACTGAAGGGCTTTCGAAACTTTAGCGCAATATTTTCCGGCGGAAGCAATTTGCCGTTTACGATTTCCTGCTTGCGAAAGACCGCCGTGTAGTCCTTGATTTCCTGAGACCGTCGGTTCATCGCCTTGAGTTGCTCAAGAATATCTTGTTGTGCGGCAAGCGGCAGGGCGAGAACGAGGAGATTGATAATCATAACGGCGTTAGTTATAAACCTAAATGGTTTTCTCATAACCGGACTCTTTTCTAGTGTCTGAAATGTTTTTGTCTCAAGGGTCTGTGCCCATTCACGTTCAGGATAAAGTCTATGGGATTATCTTGATCTAAAAGATATTCCATTGGGAATGAAGTGCTAAGGGTTCTCTGGGGAGTGAGATGTACGTCTTCATGTTGAGCAATGACTTATGGCCCTTCAATAGCCGGAACCCCTTTCCTGATATAGAAAAGGCCAAGGGCCATGAAGAAGACCGTATAAATAATTCCTGCCGATAGAATAAAAATACCGGCTCCTAATAGTTCGTACATGATCCCCCCAAGGGTTAGGCCCACAATACTTGCCACACCTCCGAAGCTGCTGGCAAAGCCTTGCACAGCGCCCTGAAATTTCTCACCTGCAGCCTTCGAGAGAGTGGCTAACACTGATGGCCACATGAGCCCATTGCCCAGTGCAAATAGCCCCGCAGCTATGTAGATAATCAGGTTGTTCCTCGAAGTCAGCAGCAAAAAATTGGTTCCCAAGATTAGGCTTCCAACAACTATCAAGAATCCATCTGAGCATTTTTTGGCAACTCGACTCAAAACGGGTCCTTGAACAATCACCATCATAAGGCTCAGCACTGAGAAAAACATTCCGGTATCGATGATGGACCACTTGAGACTTTTCACCGCATGGAATGGAAAGGCGGTGTAAAACAAATTGAAACCAAGGAAGATGAGAAAATAAAGGGTCATGAGATAAGGAATGTTGACTAACCGGAATATCCCTCTCATAGTTATTTTCTCGCCGCCTTTTAATTCAAAGCAATCCCCATGCTCCTGGCCGAATACCTTTCTCACATTGACAGTTTCAGGGTTTCTATTGAGAAAACAGGGATGGGATTCTGGGAGACTGAATGCGATCATCAACGTTGCAATGAAGGAAATGATCAGTGCCGCTAAGACGGGTAGGGTTTCACCCAGTGCGGTTGCTCCCAATAGCCCAGCCAGAGCCGGACCCACAATAAAGCCAAGATTGGCGGATATGGCCATCTTCCCGAAATTTTCATTTCTATGAGCTTCATCGGTGATATCGGCAAGGTAGGCATTGGCAACTGACACGTTTCCACCGGTGATTCCGTCCAAGGCCCGGGCAAAGAACAAGACAATAATGGGTAGGGTGATTGAGAATGTCCCGAATACAGAGGAGTCGACATTCAACCCAGAACCAACAGGTAGCAACAGGGCGAAAAGGAATATAAACCAAGAAGCTAGAGTCCCGATTTGGCTTAACAGGAGGATTTTTCTCCTACCGTACAGATCGGACCATTGACCCAAAATGGGGGCTCCCACCAGCTGAAATGCGGGATAGGTGGCACCGATGATTCCGTATACGAGAGCATTCCCGCCTAATCTGGTGACTAGAAATATTAAAAACGGAAGAATGATGCTGTAACCAAGAGTCCCAACGAAATTGACAGCTAGAATAGGATAAAGGGCGCGATCAGTTGTTTGAACTTTCGTTTCGGCAGGATTGGGAATTTTCTCATCCATCAAAGATGGTACTTATAACAGATAAGCGATAATTTTTGAACGAGATAATCAGGGTTGAGCCAACGTTGCTCGGTTATTAGGCGCTACATCTACCTCGACGTATCAATTATTGCAAAGCTACTTGGTGAAAGAGTCTAACAGTAGAGTTCTAAATGGTTAGCTGAATCATAAAGGGCAACTGAGGATGCTTTAATCACCACCGCCAGAGTCATAGGATCGTTTAAAATCCGTATCATCCTTTACATTATCGATTTCTTCTTCCAGCTCCGCTCCAAGCCACTCCACGTCGGCTGCGATCTTTTGCCAATTAGGCCTCTGGCCTTGAACCTCTTTTAGTAACACTGAGACGCCATTCGCGAGATGATGATCGGGATCCCAATACTGCCCATCGGTCCCTTCATAGGGAATTCTCTCCAGCCATTTTGCTAGCCCCATGAGTCCGGCTACAAGCTCGACTTTACCGCCGCGCCCATTTCCTGTTTGTGCCATCACAAGACCAAGATAGATTCTTGCAACGTAGTCATTTTTAGAGCTGTCTTTCGCTTTATTTAGGCTCGCTAGCGCCTTGTCCTTTTCCCCTACCTGGTAGTAGGCCCTGCCAACGTAGGTCCAAATCCCCATGTTCAAAAGGGTAAAACGGGTGGTATAGTTAGGATTCTGGGCCGCAGCAGCCTCAAATTGTTGAAGCGCCTCTTTGAGTTGCCCTAACTTTAATGCCGAGCGGCCGCTTTGCACATCACGTGATACCTGTACCGTGGTGCAACTTCCGGAAAGGATAAGAAGAAAAACCATGGAGCTTAGATTGAAAATTTTCTTCATTTTCAGGGTCCTTTCCTTTTGGTCTGTCCCCAACTTAATGACCTATATAACCAATCTATAACTCAAAAAGTTCCCTGGGACTATCCATTTAACGCTTAACCTCTGAAGTAGAGCTGTCCCGGAGTGAGATCAGGAAGCATTGGGTATTTAATCCAGATTGGGAAATTCACTATGCTCTGAGAAGAGTCGCACGGCTTTGAGGCTCAGGGAAGAGAGGGGAAAGCGTTCCAGCGAGGCAGTGGGGACCCAACGCCAGCTGGAATCACGAGAACGAGGAGATTTAAATTGGGAGCACAGGAAAATGGGTGATCTTATCTTATAACGCGTAATGCTGTGGCGCACTTCCCCAATTTTTAAGATTCCATGTGTGTTCCGGTCCAGTGCCCTGAGATGGCGAATCAGTGTCGCCATAACATTCTCTTTCTCGCGCCTTTGTCCGCCCGGTAATTCCCAGAGCCCTCTGAGCAGTCCGTCCTGGCTCCTTCGATGAAGTAGAATCCTGCCGTCCTTGTGAATGATGATCATGGGCCACTCTAGGTTAGTCGGTGTGTGTAGCTTGGGGCGGGGAGAGGGATCGTCCCAACGTTCTAGCCAGACAACATTTTGACAGGGGGCATTGGGAGCAGTTAGGATTCTTTGGATGACATAAATCGGAGCCCAGGTCCATGAGTGCCTGATTGAAATCGCCGGGCTGGGTACGCGGAACAATTTGTCCTGCGGTCTCGGATATCCGGGACTCTCTTCTCAAGTTCATAAGTCTCGAGATCACCCGTTTTGCGTTTCCGTCGAGGGCTGGGTAACGCTGCTTGAAGGCAATACTCATGAGAGCCCCCGCGGTGTATGAGCCAACGCCGGGTAATCCAAGCAAGTCGTCATAATCTGAAGGGAGTTTACCTACGTATTGACTTGCAAGAATTCGAGCGGCTGCTTTCAAATTTTCCGCCCGGCGGTAATATCCCAGGCCAGACCACAGGGCCAGGACCTTGTCTTTGCGGGCACAGTCCAAGGACTCTAGGTTGGGGAGGGCTGCTAGAAAACGGCGGTAGTATTTGAGGACTGTCTTAACCCGGGTCTGTTGCAGCATGGTCTCTGCAATCCAGATGGCATAGGGATCAGATGTGTGGCGCCAGGGGAGATCCCGGCGGTTCTTTTCGTACCAGCGAAGGAGGCTACGGCGGATTTGTCGTATCTTAGAAACGGGGAGCATTCCACACTTACGGGTATCTTGGACCGGGGGGCATGACCCCCACTAGGATGGCAAGAGTAGTATTGCCGTTGCTTTCACTCACCATGATAAGGACACTCTTGTGGGACTTGGTGAAGACCAAAAGCCCACCGCCGGTTACCAGGCTAGCATAGGGATGCCAACCCTTGAGGAGCATTTGTTTCTGATAAAAACGGATCACCTCCCTGGGGTTCATCCCGCCTTGATAGACTACTTGGCCTCCTTTGAATCTGGGAACCATCAACTCCATGCCCTGGTCGGTTGACGGATTCATCCCGGAGGGAATGGGGATGGGTGATCCCGCCACAACCTCGTTGGTTGGTTGATCTGCACTTGATGTCGCCAAAGGCAGCACCAGGAGCAGTGCCCAAAGGTATCGAATAGAAAGGCGCTGAAAAAACTGTAGCAAATTTACACCTCCAAGAGCCCGATTGCGGGGAAGGATCCGTCAATCGCGGATATTTTGTAAGAACCACTCCGAGGGGAGCGGGTGTCCTAGACCTTTGGCCTTGGCAAGCTCATAGGCCCTTGAGCCAACTGCGGCGAATTGTAGGCCCTGCGTACCCTGGTTGTTTAGGAAGGTTATCTGTTGATCGCTTGTTCGTCCGCCCCAACGTTTCGCCATTAGGTCCGGCAAGGTCCCCACCTTAGGATTGTCGATGCCCCTGTGGGGGGCCGTGGGAATCCGTTTTTTCTCATCCGTTGTCCCCGCACAATAGGCGAACATGCCGTCACTACCCTGAACGGTGCCTGGAGGCGGTTGTTCGAACATCATAGTGGCCGTTCCGAGACGTCCAATCACATCCATCTTTGCCAGCAAATCGGGGCCTGCTTCGTTTGACCGCACGTTGGTGACATGCATGCCCGGTTCAACCCATTCGGGCTTCATGACGGGGATGAGAGAGTCGGTAGCCAGCGCTACGATATCGGTACCCTTAACGGCCTGCTCCGGCGAGTCCACTACCTGGACTTCAAGGTCCAGTTCCTGGGTCATTTCCTCGGCGTATTTTTCCCGGTTGGCCTTTGTGGGGCTGAAAACCTTTATCCGCTCGATGGGTCGAACCTGTCGAATGGCATCAGCATAGGTACGGGCCATGCCGCCGGAGCCAAGCATCCCCAACACCTTGGAGTCCTGACGGGCCAGGTATTTTGCACCGAGTCCTGCGCAGGCACCCACCCGCAAGTGCTGGAGAATTCCATCGTTCATCAGGGCCAGTGGTTCGCCGTTACGCACGCTGGTCAGGAATATCAGTCCGCAATACGTGCCTGGCTCAATACAGTACTTCTCCTCGGTTTTGAATTCCCCGTCCTGGTTCCATACCAGCATGTCCGATTTCATCCTGATGGCGAAGACGCCGAGTTTGCGGGAAGCCCCTTCCATGGTGCCCCATCGATAATAATGAGGCTCCTGAGGAACATAGAAATCGATCCGTGGTCGGTATGCGGCTTTTTCCTCTGCCAGTTCTCTATACGCCTCCTCTATGGCCTCCATGCATGTCCGCATGTCCAGGACTTCCTGGATGTGTTCATTGGTTAAAAAGATCATTTTCTAGATCCTCCATGGTTCCCTCGTGCTTTAGTCCCGTAGCGAAAATAAACCAATGGGACTCTACCCGCTAAGTATTGCTCTGTAAAGGTCCGTCAAATTTCCTTCCATACCTTGGCAAGGCTGTCACCGTAAACCTGGAGATCCCATTCGCAGAAGTATCCAAATGGAGTGATAAGCACACGATAGTCAGTGTCGCGCAATCGTTTGGCAAGTTCGTCGATCAATGCCTGGGCAAATGGAGGCGAGGCATCTTCACCGCCAAGATGGGCAAAGGAGTGGAGTACGATGTTTTTAATCTTCCGCTTGTTTGCGAGCCACTTGATATGCTTTAAGCTCTGGCGCAGGACCGACCCTCTCCTTGATTCCTCTTCATCCGCTGGCTCAGCGTGATAAAAAACAATCAGCCCTTCCTGTACTTCTTCTTCCATGTCCTGATCCTGGACGTGAGAAAGGCTCTTGGAGTATGTCTTCCACCAAAATCGCTTAGCTTGAAAACAGAGGAGCTTCATGATTTTACGGTGAAGTTATCGGATTAGGTGGAAATTGACAACTGCTGGGGCATACAGGTTCGTCATTGTTGAATCTTCTAGAGAACGACTTCAACAATGTTTGTCGCGCCAAGACGCGAGGTGCAAAGAGTTATTAGCCGCAGACACACGCAGACGATCGCAGACGGCGGAGAAAATTAAATGTTTGTTTGTCGGGAGACGACGACAAACAAAAACATTCTTCAAATTAGAGCTGGAAGTTTTAGCCCAATCGTCGTCTCCCGATTGGGCTAGAAGGGATTTCTTAGCGTACTCTGCGTCTCTGCGGTGAAATATCCGAATCCTAATCTGCGGTAATCTGCGTGGGTCTGCGGTTAAAAATGTTCTTCTTCTGTTCCTATCTGCGTAAATCCGCGGTTTATTTTTTCTAACGCTTTGCGCTCTGCGCTTAGCGCTTTGCTTTCTGCTTAAATCTGCGGCTAATCGCTTTACTCCTTTGGCTTCTGCCGTTCTATCTCCTGGAGTATTCTCTTTGCATCCCGTAGGAACCAGATGAAAATCGCTAGCGCCCCCGGGCCCAGGATGAAGATGGCCGTCCATGTCCATATACTCCAGATGCTCATGACTTTTCTCTCCCGATTCGCTTAATGGCTGAGCCTAGAAGGAAACCCACTATGGAAGCGGGGAGAGCGAAAAACAGACTGTATTCTCGCCAGATGTCCCAGGAGTGTGAAGCAAGAGAGATCTTTAGCACATAGCTTTCATTCTCGGGGTGACCCAAATAGGTCACAAGGGTGTAGTAGAGGACGAAGAGAGGAGAGAAATCCTTCCAGGGGTGTTCTCTTTCCTGGCAGAAACAGGGCGGCCATGATGGGAACAAAGGCCGTTCCGGTGAGCAGGGTGGACATGAAGACCCACGCATCCGAAATGCGTTGAAAATAGATGGCAACAGCAAGGGAGGGGACGAGCACGATGAGGATCCCGATACGGGTCAATTTCAGCAGTGGGGCTTCCGACAGATTTGGCCGAACGAAGGGACGGTAAAGGTCATAGACCAGATTGCCGCCAGCGAGCAAGAGATAGGTATCCACGGTAGACATGGCCGACGATAAAACACAGGCGATAAAGAATCCCTTGAGGCCGATGGGGAGTGAAATGAGAACGATATGCATGAGGGTCTCGCGACCCACAAGATTCGCAGGTAGAAGAGCCTGTTTTACCGCTGCCGCCGCGGCCATTCCGAGGATCGTTGCTGCCCAGTCGTATGCCGCCCAAAGGACGATGCCGATGAGGAGTGCCTTTCGTACCGAGGGCTCGTCTTTGGCGGCAAAGATTCGCTAGTAGAAGGCTGGCTCTACAAAGACGCTCAGGACGGTCAGGATCAGTGCCATGCGGTAGAAGGTTGGAATTTCACCTGTGGCGGTAAAGTATTTGCCATCCATGTTTGCCAGCATCCAGGAGAAGCCACCAACCATCTCCAACGCAAAGGGTAGGGCTATGGCCAATGTGATACACATCAAGGCAAACTGAAACGTGTCGGTAATGGCATCCGCCCACAATCCTCCCAATAGGGTGTAACCGGCAGCGATGGCAGCCCCTATAAGATAACCCTGTATCTCCTCCAGCCCCAGTGTGACGCGGAATAGGACACCCATTCCCATAATGGCAAGAAACGGGAGATTGTAGAGCAGGCTCGCAATGGCGACCATCAGTCTTCCGGCCTTGCCGTAGAAGTGCTCTGCCACGTCAGGTAGGGAAAGAAACGGGAATGCTTTTAAGCGACGGATCAGGATGAAACTGGCAATGAGGATGCCGATGTAATAGGGCCTGGTGTAAATAAACCACGATACCACGCCTTCTGAAAAGCTGACCTCAGACACTCCGAAAGTGACGTCCAGCCCGTAATAGGTGGACACCAGCGATGAGATCAGGAGTGGCGTGGTCATCATGCGGCCGGCGATGAAAAACGATGTGAAGGTTTTAACCTTGCGTGCAATCCAGACGCCCGTGGTGATAATCCCAAGTAGGTAGATGAAGACAATGATGTAGTCTAGTGCACTGAGGCTGTTAATGGAGATGGCTGGATTCCCATTAGGGGATGCGTGGAATTGAAGTCTACTCCTTTTTCTTTGCTCATGTGAAGAAGTTTTTTGCTTTTCAAATGGTGAAAATTTGTGTAGGAAGAAATTCTCCACCAAGAGGGCCCCCGGAAAAACACGAATCATGATCTTCTATCGGACTCGCTTCACCACCGTGCCCATACTGGCTTTCCTGTTTCTTTCTTCCTGCCTGGCGGTGGGTCCTGGGGGCGGTGTTGATCGTCTCACCCTGACGGACGATCTGGATCGCCAGTCCATACGCCGCGCCATCCATAATAGTCTTAAATATCTCGACGCGGTTCCTGCTGATCGAAAGGTAGGGGAGTGGCCCCGAACGTTTACTGCACGCGAGGTGAAGGAGTCTCTTAACGCATTCATGGAGCTGCTGAATCATGTGGATACACCGGAGAGTTTGACGGCAGCCATCCACTCTCAATTCGACATTTATGAAGCTGTGAATCATCCGGGGGAAGAGGTGCTCTTTACTGGATACTATCAGCCGGTGATCGAGGGGAGCCTGGAAGAGTCGTCTATCTTCCGCTTCCCGATTTACGGAAGACCTGGCGATCTTTTAGATGCAGACATTGGTCATTTCAGGCCCGAACTCCAAAGAAAAAACATTGTAGGCCGGGTTGAGGGAAATCGTTTTGTGCCCTACTTCTCCCGGCATGAGATTGACGAATTGGGACTTTTAAACGGAAAGGGTTTTGAGATTGCATGGGCAAAGGATCCCGTGGATCTCTTTTTTCTCCACATTCAAGGATCGGGGCTCCTTCAATTGCAGGATGGACGAGTTCTGCAGTTGAACTACGCGGCCTCCAACGGACTGCCCTACACGAGTATTGGAAAGGTGCTCCTGGATCAAAAAAGGATCCGGGAGGAAGAGGTCTCGATGCAGAGCTTGCGCCGGTACCTAGGAGATCACCCTGAGCAACGAGATCGGATTTTTGCCAAGAATAAGAGGTATATCTTTTTTCGTATTGTGGAAGAGGGTCCCATAGGAAATCTAGGGGTACCTCTCACGGCAGGTCGGTCCATTGCTACCGACAAGCGCCTTTTTCCAAAAGGTGCTCTGGCCCTCATGGTTACCCAGCGGCCCATTCTGAATTCAAAGGGGGCATTAGTCGGTTGGGAGCCCTTTAGCCGGTTTGTTCTCAATCAGGATACGGGTAGCGCCATTCGTGGCAAACGACGAGTTGATCTTTTCTTTGGCTCCGGACCACAAGCCGCGGCTGCTGCAGGATATATGAAGAGGACAGGGAAGTTGTATTTTTTAATGAAGAAGGGAATACGAAACTGAAAGAGGCTATTTGGAAATAGACCTCTTGATCCCCCTGGCGAAGTTTTCTGCATCCTGGGCAATTCCCCGCGCCGTAGCGCAACCTGCCAATAGCGTTACACAGATTGCTATGAGAAGAGTGACTTTTATCATTTTGATTTCCCTCCTGTTTCAAGGGCTATTTGCCAGCCGCTTTCACCTTTAGTTTTCGATGCATGCTTGCGATCGACTTCCTCTATGGAAGAGCTGCTTTTGCGATCATCCCCTTCACCCTTCTTGATGAGGTAGCCACCGGCACCTCCAACCCCCAATAAAAGGAGTGCCGCACAGCCTGAGGAGCAAAAAAGCGAAACCACCAGCAAAATGGCCATTACGGCCTGTCTGATCCTAGTCATTGTGATTCTCCTTTTTTTGCCCTCGGTATCAGGTAGCTAACAGGCAACCCACTGAAATTATGCAATATTCATGCCGGTAATCGGGTGCATTATTCGACGCTCTAGGGGCTGATTCTTGCAGTCGTTTGCCATGGTGCCTGCCAAAAAATGTACATAATTTTGGCCATTGGAGACCGCCACAAGGTGATAAATTGAAACTAGCCTTGTGGGTTAGCGGAGGTCGGAAATCCTAGCCTTATCCGCCTTCGCAGCCGAAGCTGCTTCGGCGGAGTAGGTAAGGAGGGTGCTTAGGCGGATTTCGCCGAAGAGATAAAGATGCCACGGGTGCAAACCTGTGGAGGCTTCATCGACGCGGAAGGACCATGGCCATGAGGCCCACGCTCAAGAATGATATTGCTCCAAAAAACCAGAATATTGTAGAGATCTTTGTGACCAAGAGGAGCAGTCCAACCACCGACGTAGAGAGGGTTTTGGAGACTTGCTGGATGAGACGATCCACGGAGACGATACCGCCGCGCAACTCTGGAGTCGCGTTTTGCAGCAAAAGACTTTTTTGCATGGGTGAAATCACGCCGTTTGCCAGGCCATAAAAAAATAACGGCACTCCCACAAAGCCCGCTGTAGGAATAAAGGGGACCGCGACCATTCCAGTGCCGCAAATGAGGAAGGCGATCAAAATGAGGTGAGCTTTATCGTATTTTTTGGCAAGGCCCCTTGCCTGGCTCGAAGTAACCATCGCCCCGACGGCGTAAAAGGGTAAGAGAAGACCTGCCGTTGCAGTTGAGACCCCGTGAATTCCCACTAGAAATAGCGGGAGGTAGGTAAGAAATCCGTAATCGAGAAAGAAGCGAAGAAATCCTGCAGCAAAAACAATCATAAGGCGTGGCTGTTGGGCCAGCCGGATGATGTCTCTGATATAGGTTCGCGCGCTGGTTTGCGTTTTGGCTTTGGTCTCAGGCATCCAGGAAAAAACCAGCAGGCTGAGAGGAACCGCAAGTAGGAACAAGAGAAACGGCCAGAACCAGGCCACCGTGGCCAACAGACCTCCCAGAGGTGGAAATATTAGGTACCCCACCCGATCCAAAAAGACCTTGAGACCCTGTCCTGCCACTTCACGATCACCTTCAAGAAGGTCCCCAATTAGCACAATGGTTAGTGGTAGTACCGCGCAGAACCCAATCCCCTGAATTGCCCTAAGAACTAGGACCCACTGAAAGTTGGGGGCAAAGGCTATGGATGTCCCCGCGAGGCCAAAGATCATCAGGCCGCTCGCCAACAGCAAGCGGCGGCCGTAAAGGTCGGCTACAATGCCGAGCAGGGGTGCCAGCACGATTGCAGGCGCGGTATATACAGATATGACCAGGCCAACGGAAGCATCAGTAATTCCTAATGGACCTATCATGGCTGGGAGGACTGGTTGGATGAAGTTAACACCCATGAGCAACACAAGACTGGAGGCGTATACTAAAGTGAGGGCGCGGCGCTGGACCGGGACCAGGTCCCCGAGGCCAAAGAACGCCGCAAGGGAAGGGATGTGCATTGGTGCTAAATTATAAAAATTTCATAATTCAGTCAATTGGTGTCTGGTTTTCTTGTTCAGGGTCAATGACGGTCAAAATTCAGTTTTTGTTTGGATTATAGGGAACAAGCAGGTGATATATGCGGTTAAACATTAAAAGACATGGGGTGCAAAGGAAAATTGCAGTGGGCTATGCTAAACTCTGAAAATGGCCCATAAGCCAATGAAAATAAACCTGGCAATTATATTAGCCGCTCTAACACTCTCTTGGCTGTTCCCGGTTGGAGCTCTTGGCCTACAGAAGAAGGCCTTACGAAATTTGCGGCTAGCCCCTGTGGAGCATCCAGGTCCAGCGCCTCGCTTCTCCTCTATAACCCCAGAGGGGAAGAAAATAGCAATCGATAATTTTAAAGGGAAGCTGGTGGTGCTCAATTTTTGGGCCACCTGGTGCCCCCCCTGCCGCTTGGAAATGCCCTCCATGGAAAGATTGTACCAGGAGTTCAAAGGACAGGGTCTGGAAGTGGTTGCTATCAATTTTATGGAACATGAAAAGCCCATCACATCGTTCCTGACGGAAAACGGATTTACCTTTCCGGTTCTGATGGACAAAAAAGGGGAGATTGCTCGTGAATACGGTGTTCACGGATTACCGGTGACGTACCTGATCGGCCGGAATGGAAATCTTTTGGCCAGGAGCATGGGGTACAAGGACTGGTACAAACCAGAGACGCGCGAGCTAATCAGTTCACTTCTCAAGGATGAATCAATATTTCATCAACCGGTAATGGCTTCGGCAAATAACGTTGGATATGGCAATGACCGTCACGGACGGTCGGTGTTTTTAGGAATTGCGGCATTGGTCGTATTAATTGGTGTATCCTTTTTCTGGTTTAGAAGAGCTAGGATAAGAGTAAAATAAAAGCGCCAAAAGGTCATTCTTATACCCGATTCAGAAAAAAATATTGTCCCCTCTCCTTAACGATCCACCTTCTCACGAACGAATCTTTCAGCTCGCTCACGTAAGGCACCGATTCGATCACTGCCTCGTCCGCGATTGTTCCGGCCCCCGAATCGCTCTTGTTTCTCCCGTTCAATCCGGTTGCGAATCTTTTTTTCCCAGTCTCGGCCGCGATCAAGGGCCTGCTCTGCATTTAGGTCACGGCTGAATTCCGTCAAACCACGACCAATTCCATCCAGCCTGACGATGCCCTTATCGCTGCGAAACTCGATGCGCATTTCCTGGCCGTTTCTTCCTGTTCCCTCGATCCTCACACGGTCGAGACCCTGGGCTCGAAGGGACGCTAGAATTTTTTTTGGGTCACGGTCAGTCAGATCCATGCGCTCCAACGCCGCGCGCAAGGTTCCATTATCCTGCCGTATGAACTCCAGGCGTTCCCCGTCCAGTCCCCGTACGCGAAGGCGGTTGAGCCCGTTCTCCACCACTAAATTTGAAATCCGTTCCGCGCTAATACCGTTTAAATCCAATCCGTAGATTTTTGCCCGGAATGTTCCATCTCGGTGCCGCTTGATGTCAAAGTTCTGGCCCCCTGTACCATTGATACGTAAGCGGTCGAGCCCTTTTTTCACCGCTAATCTCGTTAGTTGTTCGGCGCTGGCCCCATCAAGGTTGATTCCCTTGATCCTGATTTTCAGAGCGTTTTCGCCCTGCTGTTTGATCTGGAATTGCTCGCCGTCGGAGCCCTTAATGCGAACTCGATCAAAGCCATTTTCTACCGCTAAACTGGTCAACTGTTCGGCCGTGATTCCACTAAGATTCATCCCTTTTATTCTAGCACGCAAGTTTCCGTTCTTTTGGCGCCTGATTTCGATTCGCTCTCCTTCCGTCCCACGGATGCGCAGGCGATCAAATCCGTTACTGAGAAATTCGCCCAACTGTTCGGGAGCCAAACTGCCAATGTCGAGTCCCTTAATGCGTGCCCGTAGGGATCCATCATCGTGACGCTCCACTCGAGCGTCAAACTTGTTACCATCCACGGTACCGCGAAACCTAACCTCATGGTTGTTGGCGATGGTTTCGCCAATCAAACGAAGCAGGTTCTCGTCAGGGTTTGTGGAGAGAAATAGCTCTGCAGCCTCATTTCGGCTCAGGGATAGATCGCGGAACTGAATTCCGTCGACACCCTTGTTGGGATCTTGGAAATGGGAGTCCACCACCTGCAAGACGTCAGGAGGTAGTTTCTCTCCGCGAATTTTGACGTCGCCTTGTGCTTTACCTGTTCCCGGTCCCAACAAGAAGAGGAGAGTCAAAGTCATTACAATTAAATTGCTTTTAAATTTGGAAGCCTTCATTCGGATTCCTCCTTGGGTTTCTGTCTTCGTTACCTCGCACTATTTGTGCAAGAGTGATGCCGACTACGCGAGAGGATGTCTATAGAGCGTAAGTGATGGTAATTGCGGGACAAAAGTACACCCAGGGAGTCTAGAAGTTGGGCAGATGTAACTAATCGTGGAATGAGAGGAGGTGATATATCGTGAAATGTCTCAAATTTTGACTTTAGATTAGATTTGCGACGGAAAAATAGTGTAGGTTGAAATGTCTGGAGAACCCTAGAATTTACCAAACCGCTTCGACAAGGAGAATCCCACTGCGAAATCCGGGCTGCCATCGGTGAGACCAAAGGCTACAAAGGGGGTCCAGGTGAAAGTCTCGGTGACTCTCCAACTGAGATTGGTGGTGATATCCATTGGGTCATCGGTTCCACTGACCAACGCACGGCTCCAGGCAAACGCAGCACTCACCGACAGACTCTCTAAGATTTGGTATCCTGTACCGGATCCTGCCGAGATCTGATCCCGAAGATTGGTGCCTGACGGTTCCCCGATAAAGGTGTAACCGAAATCGGAAAATAGAAAAAAACTTCCAACCTTTTTGTCCAGCTCCAGTCCAAGGCCGAAGTCGTACTCCCCAGTGCCGAGTCCCTCCGATGCGTCAGCCGTGGGAAACTTGACTCGGGCGGTAGGTGTGATTGCGGGTAAAAAAGAGTCAGTCCCTGGATCGTCAAAGAGATACAGCCGGCCTTTCATAGAAAGGTCCCCAACCCCAGGGGCAAATAATTTGATAATATTGGAGACGGGATCATTCCTGATACGTATGGGTCGGCCGTTGATGATAGAAATCGCTGCGCTGGAATCTTTATAAACGAAAGGGATGGTGAGACCCAGGTCGAAACGTTCCCCTAGATAGCGGAACGTAAAGGGCATGTAAACGGTCTGGGCAGTGGTACCGGTGCCGAAGTCACCCTCGAGGTAAGAGAACCCGGTAATGATCTGGAAATGCTCGCGCTCCTGACCCCAACCCAAGGAGGAGAAGGTTAACCACGTGGAAAGGAATACTGCTAATAGGACAGGCCAAGACCTCGTTACCATTAAAATTTAATTATACGCGCAGGTGTACGGGTCAACAAATAAAACTTTTGTAAAATTTACCGCACTCTGATTTGCCGATTGCCACTGGGTCATGGACATCGTTGCTTTCCTGGGGTAGTACCTTATATCTGGAAATATAGTCTAACGGGTTGGTTTAAATGATTTTTTCGTCCGTTGCCGTGGGGTTCATTGGTGTCATTGGCACTGCAGGTACCCTCGTTTTTCTTAATAGAAGGGACAATGTTCCAATGGTGGAATATGCTTGGCTGCTGGGGTTGGCCGCTCTGGCTCCCGCCTGCCTGTTGGCTGTTTTGTCCCTGCTGGGCAATACGGCGGTCGAGGTCATCGACACTCCTTTACCCCGCTCAGTCCTTATCACTTCTGCGGCTGCGCTACTTGGGGTGATCTTTACAGATTATTTTAACAGGCGCCTTCTGGCTAGCGATAACAGACCCGGTTCAACAACCCTCTGGCTACTGGGAGTTGTTGCATTCGTGCCTTCATGGATTATTGCCCTATGGGCATTAGGATGAGTGCATTAATCATTTCGATTTTCGTCCTGCTGATTTTCGAGGGACATGGATACGCTCATATCCCGTCCGATGCCAATCCCACTTCAGACTGGCATTGGCGTCCGGATATTCTTCTTGTCCTGGCTCTTTTTGCCACAGTTTACTCCCGCGGTTGGTTGAAGCTCCGGCGGCGTTCAACTCGCGCCGTATCCCTTTGGCAGATTACCCTTTATTGGCTTGCCCTGGGGGCAATCATTTTAGCCTTAATATCTCCCATCGATGCATTGTCGGGGTCAAATCTAAGTATGCATATGGTTCAACATCTGCTTTTGTTGATGATTGCACCGTTGTTTTTCCTCTTGGCCAACCCCTTACCAGGATTTTTGTGGGGGCTTCCCGTCAAATGGCGAAAGCCATTTTGCCGTTTGTTGAATCCCGCGTCTACCTTCCGCCGCCTGCTCTGGACCCTGACCCTATTGCCAGTGGCCTGGACTGTTTATGTCGTCAATCTGTGGGCATGGCACCATCCTTCGCTATACCAATTGGCCCTTCGCAGCGAGTGGACCCATGATGTCGAACACCTTATGTTTTTTTTCACTTCCCTTGTATTCTGGTGGCCGGTGGTGAACCCAGCACCAAGACTACACGGGGAAATCTCCTACGGATTTCGAATCATCTATCTTGTGGCGGCTACACTTCAGAATACGGTGCTGGGTATGGTGATTTCCTTGCCTAAAAGGGTTCTCTATCCTTTCTATGAAGCGATGCCTCGGCTCATGGACCTGAGTCCCATCAACGATCAGGCACTGGGAGGGGGGATCATGTGGGTGAGCGGTCACATGTATCTAATTCCGATTCTCGTCCTGGTGGCCCGAATGTTTACGCGCGAGGAAGAGTCCATCCGGTCACATTCCCCTAAAGGAATTGTAAGCAAGGTGTAGCGGAAGCTTGCTTTAACATTTTTGATAACAGTCTTCGACTTCCCATTGACATTATATTGATATCTATTAATATAATGATTGACTAAAAGGCCTTCTTGAGGTCTCCAGTGACGATTGCGAGCAATAGACAAAATGGAGGGATGAATATTGGCGCGACCCAATCAGAAACCCGTAGCCTTAGCGGAATCCAATGAAGTTCTGATGAAATTTTTTAAGGGGTTGGGAGATTCAACAAGACTTCGAATCGTAGAAACCCTGTTAGAAAAAGAGTGTAACGTGTCGGATTTGATTGAGCTCATACGTGTCCCCCAGAGCAATATCTCCAATCATTTGGCCTGTCTTAAGTGGTGTGGTTACATCAGCTCGCGGAAGGAAGGAACCAGTGTCTATTATCAAATTACCGATGACCGGGTGCGTCAAATCATGGGGTTGGCACGTAGGGTTATAGCCGACAATGCAGAGCAGCTTTATGCCTGCACTAGAATCAAGCTTTAAGTCCTGGTTCTTACCGATAAAATGTTCAACAGAAGGACATTAAGAAAGATTTTCGCGCCAAGACGCCAAGGGGCAAAAAAAAGTTTATTCCTTTTTTGTCCGAACTTTGCATCCTTTGCGCGAGTCATCTTTTCCCGATTGTGTCATCCAAATTTGGACCGAAATTTTCAAATATCTTTGTCCAAACTTTTCGAAAGGTAGGCTGTCATGGAAGAAAAATCGCCGGTTGGATCGTCTTTCGGATCTGTCATGAGCGCGCTGGTTGGGAGTTGGTGATGAATCCTAGCGCTGGTCTACGCCCTGTTGGGCGGTGGGGCCAGCCTGGCTGCCGGTCTGGCGGCGTTTCGTGACTGGTTTGGCCCGTTTCGGGGCCTGTTCTTTCTGGTGGCCGTTGTCCTGGTTGCTCGGTCCCATTACTTGTACTGGGGTGGGCTTAGAGGGAGAGCGAAGTGGGCCACTACTGTCGCCTTGTGGGTTTCAACGGGACTAACGTTGGCGATGACGTATGTTTTCTACATCTATGAAAATCCAATGTTTTTCTGAAATTGAACTCCTCAAGAAGGACTAATCGACGGTGGATTTAAGTGCGGTTAAGGCTGGATTGGTAAGTTTTTCCTCTGCATTGATAGCGTCTCTGTGCTGTCTATTGCCTCTTACCGTAGTTGGTTTAGGCCTGGGTAGTGGGGCTTTTATGATGGTAACTATGCAGTACCGATACATCTTTATTCCCGTCGGTGTGATTGGAGTCGGAACAGGATATTACCATTACTTTAAAGAAAAACGGCGTTGCTCCAGCATCGGCTGCTCGTTTGTTGGGAGAAAGACCAACCTGGTGTTGCTGGTACTGGCCACGGTGATGGTAGCAGCTGCTTTATTGCTGGATTTTTTCCCGGGGCTAACGTCGGATTATCTGCAGATGGTGATGTAATGTCTTCAATTGTCTCAATTGTATTGTCGCTTTGTTTGGTGGTGCCTCTCGTAGGTTGTGGGTCAGGCAGTGAAGCAGTTGATACGACCGGGCTCAGCCAGATCACACTGCGAATCGAGGGCATGACCTGAGGGGGTTGACCCTCCATTGTGAGGAGAGCCCTGGAAGGGCTCAACGGAGTGAAAAAGGCCGAGGTAAGCTTCAGCGAAAAAGAAGCAATCGTGTATTTCGAGGAGGGGAAGGCAACTGTTGATGAAATGGTCCGGGCTGTCGGGAAGGTAGGGTTTCGAGCAAGAGATAAAAGCACCCCGTGAAGATTGGTAACTTGCGAGGTGGTTATGGACGGAGATAAATGTTTCAAAGCTGGTCTCTGGGGTTCAATCGTCGCAGCCATTTGTTGTTTTACGCCGGTTCTCGTTATTGGGCTGGGCGTAATTGGTATGGCAGCGCTTACGCCCTATTTGGATTACGTCTTATTTCCCATGCTTGGGTCTTTTTGGTCTTGATGCTTTATGGTTGGTCAAAAAGGAAAAGCGTGGTCAGTTGATTTGGAGCGGGTGAATTCCTTGAAATCATAGTCGGAGATTGACGATGGAAAGAGAGATTACGGTTTACTCAGCTACGGGGTGAGCATCTTGTCATACGGCGAAAGAGTTTCTTTCGCACCACAAGATTCCTTTCACGGATAGGAACGTGGCAGAAGATCCGGATGCTTTGCTCGAACTCACCGAGAAGACCGGCCGGCGGGCTACACTAGTGATTGTAATTGATGGTGAGGTTGTGGTGGGGTTTGATAGGGGTAAGCTTCAACGGTTGCTGGGGCTATAAACAATGAATACCGTTAAGTGCCCGGACTGCGGGCAAGAAATCGAACTTCCCCCGGGCAGCAGGGCAGGGGACAACCTCAACTGTCCATTCTGAGCCGGGCTCTCCCTCAGGCTGAGGGAGAATGGCTCGCAGTTGGTAGCGACTCTGGTTAACAAAGCCAGTTGTCCCGTTTGTGAACGAGATGTGATTTTGGCCGATGATGCTAGACCCGGTGACATAATTCAGTGTTGCGACGAGGATTTCACGCTCACCTATGCCTTCGGTTCCTTCGCCCTGGAATAAGCAATAAACCGCACATAAGTACTCCATTCCCCCCGATAAAATTGCAATTCGTTCACTTGACAAATACCGCTAGGGGGTATAGGTATCTTTAGATCCTTCTCGGGGGGGAATAATGGCTAACGGTAAAAAAGGTGTCATTCTAGCGCCAACACGAAGGGAAGCATCCCAGAGGCTAAATCGAATCGAGGGGCAGATCAAAGGAATCCAAAAGATGGTGGAAGAGGGTCGCTATTGCGTCGATGTTCTGGGGCAGATATCTGCGGTTCGTGAAGCCCTGAGAGGTGTTGGCAAGCTGATCATGCGAAACTATCTCGAAAACTGTGTGACCAGCGCGCTCAGGTCGGGAAAAGATCAAAGAGCGAAAGAGACCTACGCAGAGCTGATGGACGTGATTCATAAATTCGCTAAATAACGCGGGATAGTCAGCACAGAGGAGATATTAGTGAAAAATCTCGGAAAAGTCACCATGGTGACTTTTTTGTTGGCTTCTCTTCTGCCCGGCTTTCTGGAAGCTGCCCCGATCCAGGGGATTACTCCACGGACACAGTTTTTTCTCGGCACGGCTGTTAGGAGTTTTGTAAAGGTGTTGCGCGCATCTGATGGGGATGAGCGATTTCAGCTGGTTCAAATTCCAACAATTTTAAATTTCAACCTTGCGACGGATGCCGTGATCACGTTAGCTGTGCCGTATGTGATCAAGGAAAAGAAATTGGGGGACGGGTCATACCAATCCGCGCGGGGAGTTGGTGATATTCGGCTATTCGGAAAATATCGCTTCTATCGGGATGATTTCCCGCGTGGGAGCAAGCAAATGGCCCTAGGCTTCGGCCTGGAGCTTCCCACCGGGGCTACCAATAAAACCAAGGAAGGGATGAAGCTTCCCCCGCCACTTCAGCTTGGGTCTGGCAGCGTGGACCCATTTTTTAACTTTGCGGCAGGTTGGATCACCGCCTTCCATTCCGTAGAGGGGGGAGTTCAGTTCAAATACAACTCCCCGCACGACGGGTTCCGTTTTGGTCCTGTTCTTAGGTATGACGTCTCCTATTTTCTTACTCAATTTACCCCGCCTGGCCGGTTCCAAATGCGCAATTGAATTTTCTGCTGGAGTTTAACGGCGAGCACCGCGAGCCTAGCACCGATAGCAATGGTAAGGTAAACAACTCTGGCGGTGATACGATATTTCTCTCCCCGGGTATCCAGTACATTTTGTTGGACAATGCGCTGCTGGAGGCGTCATTCCAATATCCCGTCGTGGATCAGGAAAACGGTAAACAGCTCAATCAAGACTATCGGGTGCTGTTTGGTTTTCGAGTACTGTTTTAATTAGTATCTTTTGTGATTGGAGTTTGTTGAAAGCTAAACGGAAAAAGAAAGGGGGTAGAGATGAGGTTTAACAAAAGCGTTTTAGTATTGTTTTTCAGCCTTCTCATGGTGGCCCTATTTTCGGCACCCGTTTTGGCCGCAGAGGGGATGAAGGTGAGGATGCAGGTCGATGGGATGATATGACCTATATGAGCTTACGGGGTCAATAAGGCCCTGTCACGCCTGGAAGGCGTGAAAAAAGTTGATGTGAGTTTAAAGGAAGCCCAGGCCACGTTCGAGCTAAAGCCTGGGAAGGAGCTTCAGCCTGAAATTTTAAGGAAGGCAGTTGTGGATGCTGGTTTTACGCCCCGGGATATTTTCCTTACGGTGAGGGGGATGCTGAAGGAGGAGAAAAGTAAATTCGTCTTTCAGCCCATGGGGTCGGGCCAGGTCTTCTCCCTAATAGAAAGCGAGGACCTAGTTAAACTGAAAGGTGATGGGCTAAAAGAGATTGACCTGGTTGCAAAGGTCATTGGTGATAGGCCACCGCTCACCTTGGAGATTCAAAAGTACCGAAGATAGTTTTTGTAGAAAACCAAAAAAGAGTCATCCACTGAGTTATTAAATTGTTGGAGGAACCGGTCAATGGTCTCTACCCAAATTCAAAGGGAAAAGTCGCGCGATAACGGGCTCGAAGCGCAGATCAAAGCACTTGAAAAGTACGTTCCGTCTATCGTCCGCGAGGCTATCGCCAAAGATCCACAGAGGCCTGCTCTTAAACGGCATATGCGCGACCTTACTGTTCTGTTCATGGATATCGCTGGCTGTACGCGTCTCTGTGAAATGCTGTCTCCCGGACGTATGCAGGAAGTCATTGAAGGGTAATGCTCCTCCTTTATCGATGAAGTGCATGATCTCGGAGGCACGATCAACGAGACAGCGGGAGATGGTTTGATGATCCTCTTTTTAAATGAAGATCCAGAAGACCACGCCTTAGCTGCCGCCCGTGCGGCATCTCTCATTCATGCGCACACAAGGGAATTTGCGATTTGCTGGGGAGGGGAATGCGAGGACTTAGCCGTTCACATTGGGATCAACATGGGACGTGCTTCCCTTTGCGTCTTAGAGTTCCGAGGGAAGCGTGAAGTTCGGGCTACTTACACCGCGAGCGGCCCGGTAATCATTATCGCTGCCCGTCTGGCCGCTCTAGGTCCTGGAGCGAAGACTTATGTGGGTCCAGAAAGCTGGAGACGGGTCAAGGAACATTTCAATGGCTTGTTCGTAGGAGAGTTTGAGTTAAAAAACGTCGGTCATCCGGTTGAGGTATACGAGGTACGCGGGCTAACAATGAGTGTTCATTCGTTCCCTAAGTGGAGTCACTCAGGGTAAGTACTATAGTCAAAGGTTGGTTGTAGTCTGCTCCCAGGAGATTTCTTCGGGAGCTCGAGGGCGAGGTCATTAAATGGCTTCCCTTTACCATGGGAAAAATGGGTGGAATGTAGATGTACAGTGCTGTCAGATGCGGGGTTGTGGTAATGGCGATGGCCGCAGCATTTGGGTCGACTAGAATTTTCGCTTCTGCTGCCCAGCCTTCTGATTCCAGAGTGGCAGCGCAAGCTAACCTCACTGCGCCGGTTGAGGAGCAATCCGATTTGAGTAAGGTGCTCGCAAGGGGAGCCAAAGTATACACCGTATCCTGCCAGCCGTGCCACGGAGACCGGCAGGGTAATGGAACCATAGGTGGAGTATCGCCCCATAACGAGAAGGGCCATACTTGGCACCATCCTGACGCTCAGCTCAAGGAGTGGATTGTCCACGGCAAACCAGCACCAGGATTAAGCGTCATGCCCGGGTTTGGGTATCTCACTAAGGATGATGTGGAAGCGATCTTGGTTCTCATTAGGTCTTGGTGGACCGCTGAACAGCGAGAGATCCAAGCAGACATATCACGGAGGTACCAGGAAGCGATCGGACAACAGAAAAAGGCCCGTTGATAGTCTGTGTGGCAGGAGGCTTGGTTTTATGGTTCACACCTTGACTCCGTGGTGGTCAATTGTGGGAGCGCTCACTGGGCTATTGGTCCTTGCGTGGGTTTTCTCACGGGTGGAGTACGATCGCATATTTGAGGTGCTCAATCACACCAACACTGTCTATGTGCTGATGCTGCCGTTAGCAATTGCTGCCGAACAGCTTGTGCGTGCGTGGAAGTGGCGGCAGTTGCTTTTTGCGATCCGGCCTGTTGGTACTCTTCGGCTCTTTGGCGCAATCATGGCCGGCTATTTTGCAAACATCCTGATTCCTTTGGGCGTTAGCCCGTTCGCTCGGTCCTGGCTTATTGCCAGGTTGGAAGACCTAAAAATGACCACGGTCTTGGCGACTGCTGCAATTGACCGGCTCGTAGACGGCCTGATTTTTACGGGGTTCGTGGCGGTTGTCTTGGTGTTTGCTATTTTTCCCGATCCGACCAGCAACATCCGCCGGGGACTCATCGTTGGCGGAGCCGGGAGCTTCGTCCTGTTCACGTTACTCTTGTTCGGGCTCTCACGATTCAAGCACTGGGTGGTGCACCCGAATACCTGGATCACGCACATAAGCGGATGCTTACCGGCACGTTTGGTCGGCCCCGTTCAAAGACTGATGCCGTCGTTTGCTCAGGGCGTTGTATGGCCGCAAGAAGCTTGGAGGGGCGTGGGTATTGTTCTGGCCGGCATTGTCATCAAGATGATCGCCGTAACCCATTTTCTATTGGCAGGACTAGCCTTTCGGTTGGTGCTCCATCCACTAGACTACGTTTTCCTCGTTGTCTTTCTGGGATTTCTCATCATTATAAGTCGACTTGCGCGGATTCCAGGGGGTTTCGTAGTTGGGGCAATCTTCGCGCTTGATCTGTTGGGCGTTCCCAAGGAAGAGGCGTTGAGTATGGTTCTCCTCGTGCAAGTTTCCAGCCTACTTGCCATTGTATCGATTGGCGCGTTTGCTCTTTGGCGGAGCGGTATCGCCCTCGACGAGCTGCGGCTTGGCAAAGATGATGCGGTTAAAGGCTCGTAGCCCTGAGGGCCAATTTTGGTGCATATCGGTCGCCGGGATCTTCTTCCAAGGCGGAGCAGCTGCGGTGGATTCGAGCACGATTATTGCTGCCCTTGTCCATGGATTGACCGGGAGTGCCTTCGCGATCGGCGCAGCTGCGGCGATTTTGCATTACGGCTGGCTATTCCCCCAGCTTTTCGTAGCCTATTTCGCCCAACGCCGCAGGCGACGCATGCCGATCTATATACTGGGGGCGTTTGGTAGGGCGACCTGTTTGACCGCGCTCGCTGGCCTGCTGGCGGTGACCCACGGGCTGCCAAATGCCGCGGTGACAGCGTTATTTTTCGGTCTATGGATTACTTACTCCTTCGTCAGTGGCATTGTCGCTGTCCCGTACAATGATATCGTAGCTCGTTCTGTCCCCCCGGGAAAACGCAGTCGTCTTCTTGCAGTCCGGTTCTTCGGAGGCGGTATTCTAGCGCTTGGCGTTGCGGCCGCTGCACACCAGCTCCTTTCTGTTTTGCCTTTTCCCACTAGCTATGCCGTCATCGTGTTCCTCGGAGCAGTTCTTCTTTACGCATCTTCATTGTCATTCGTCTCCTCCGGCGAGCCTGTGGCGCCACCGCCGCCAAACCATCTCGGAAGCTTTGCTGCTTTCGTGCGCCAAGGCGTCGGGGTGTTTCGGGAGGACAACCGTTTCCGCCTTTTCGTGTATTCACAGTGGCTCGGTGGAGCTGTGACGATGGCCCTCCCATTTTACATCCTACAAGCCAGGGCGTTCCGCGCGACAGGTTCGGACGTCGCGTTCCTCCTCGGTGCGCAGACTATCGGGGCTCTGTTGTCCAATGCCCTTTGGGGCTGGTGGGGAGATCATCGCGGCAAGAGAAGCCTTTTGGAAGGCGTCGTTATGCTCCGCGCCGTGCCACCATTGCTCACTCTAGTTTGGAGTGCGTTTACCGCGATGACCGCCGTTCCGTCGCTACCTGGTTTTGCCATAGTGTTTCTGTTACTTGGTGCTCTTGGCAACGGCATTACCATCGCCATGCTGGGTTACCTCATGGAGATTTCGCCGGATGATCGCAGGCCGGCGTATAGTGGTTACTTCAATGCCCTGGTGGCACCCGCAGCCCTGTTGCCATTAGTGGGCGCGGTGATCATCGAGGTATCATTCATATCCGGGGTCTTTACTATGAGCCTTACGGCGGCGGTCCTGCAATACGTCACGGTCCGACGCCTGCGTGCCCTCTCCACCGGTAATAAAGAATTATGCTGAAGCTGCGCCCTATGATCAATAAGTCTTGGACTTTAGCGACACTGTACTATCGATGGCACGGGATTATCCTCACAGGCCAGCCAAAGGATGAGATTTGGTACTTCGCGTTCGGCACCAACATGAATGACAGCATCTTCCACGAGCGACGGAAAATGTGCCCCATCGAATGGCGGGTCGGCTGTATTAAGGGTTATCGGCTGCGCTTCAATCTCGAGGGACGACCCATAGGCAGAGCAGCACCGGCTAACATTTCGCTCGACGCTCAAGCAGAAATCTGGGGTGTGCTCTACAAGATCACACGCGCTGACCTCCTCCATCTCGACTGGACAGAAGGTGTGCCTGGACCACGCTACTGGCATCTCTGGGTCAATGCCCAAGATATCGACGATAATGCTTTGCGCGCTGTCACATACGTTGCAGAAGGCAAGGAGCGCGATGGTAATCCGTCACTCCGCTACATCACGTTAATTCGCGATGGAGCAAGGGCGCACGGTCTGCCTGAACACTATCTTCGGTTTCTAGATGGTGTCGAACACGCTAAGTGACTAAGAGCAGATTCTAATTATGCCGGTTCGGAGATAGGATTTACCTCAAAAGGCTTAGAGGTGAAAAATTGAGGGAAGTTGGCTTGGTTACTAAAGTGGTTGGTGACAGTAAGCCCTTTTCATTGGAGATTGAAAAGTACCATAGATAGATATCCGCTTGGACTTGCAGCGCTTGCACGGCATTTCAATCCCAAGCTACATTCCGGTCTGGAACTCTTTTTGATCCCAGCATATATAGCTGGTTAAGACAGAATTGGGAAATGGAGGTTGGAGGGAGTTTTGGCAGTAATTGAGGTTTGCTAGTGGCATCGTCGCGCAAGCGGATTTTGTTTGTCTGCATAGAGAACTCCAATCGTAGTCAAATGGCCGAGGCGTTTGCGCGTATCTACGGGGGGGGTAGGGTAGATGCCTACAGCGCGGGCTCCCGCCCATCCGGGCAGGTCAACCCCAAAGCTATCGATGCCATGAAAGAGTTGGGATACGACCTCAGTTGCCATTCCTCCAAGGCCCTCTCCGAGATCCCGGACATTGAGTTTGATTTCGTGGCCACCATGGGGTGCGGAGACGATTGCCCCATCGTGCGCATGAAGGAACGAGAAGATTGGGACATCCCCGACCCTAAAGATATGGGGCCGGATGAATTTCGCGCCGTACGGGCCCTTATTGAATCGAAGGTAAAGAACCTGATTGAGAGGTTCTAGGACCCGTCAATTTCACCCCTTCGTCCCTCCCGCTTTGAGTGTAATAACGCTCTACCCTTGTTCATTGCCTTGTTTTGAGACTTTCTGCTTGCCAGGCTACCAAATTTTGGAAGAATTCTGACCGAACTGCACCAGATTATCAGGATAAATCACTGGCATACCCCTTGCGTAATCGGTAACAGGGTAGGTGAATAAAGTGATAAGACATTCAATGACGGCAAATTCCGGTTCTAGTAGCGTGGATGACAGGGTATCGTCCCTCTTCCAGCCGGACACTCTTTTGGCAGATCAGTACCTGGAAACCCAGCGGAGAAATACACCCCTTGAGCCGGAAAAAAGGCTTATGATGGCAATGCTTGACGATGCGGTGTCTTGCTTTCAAAAGTATGTCAATGCTCAAAGGCGCAAGGAGCAGGCGCTCTTTCAAGAGGTTGAAGAGTGGTTCTTTGACAAGGATAGCGACTGGTTTTATTCTTTCGAGAACGTTTCCGAAAGCCTGGGATTGGATCCTGATTATGTCCGCGACGGATTAGCGCGATGGAAGGAAATGCAAGTACGTCCAAAGGCCAAAATCTATCATTTGAACACTGTCCAGAGAACGAAAAGTCGTGCCGCAAGGCTAGCCAAATCCTCAACCCACAAACCTCGAGATTTGAAAAGCGGGACCAAATGAAGCTTCCACGGGTTTACACCCGTTTATCCTTCCTTTCCTTGGTTCCACGTTTAAAGCGTGACTTCCTCTGCCTCTGATGTATATTTCCTTTTTGGTTTAGAATTTCCATGCCGGAGTTTCCGTAGGGCTTTTTGCTCGATTTGGCGAATCCGTTCGCGCGTGATGGAAAACTTCCCTCCCAATTCCTCCAGGGTATAATCTCGAAGCTCTCCGATTCCAAAACGAAAACGAAGCACCATTTCATCCCTTGGTGGTAACGTCGCCAGGGCTGAATTCACCTTCGACGTAAGATCCTGCTTCATGACTTCTTCGAGTGGATCTGGAACCTGTTGGTCCTCGACAAAGTCTCCCAAGCGGCTATCTCCTTCATCTCCAACCAGCTTGTCGAGGGAAACTGGCTCCTTGGCGATACTCATGAGCTTTTTAATTTCGTCCTTCGAAAAGCCTATCTCCGCCGCCACTTCCTCCGGCAGCGGGTCTCGCTCTAGCTTCAAATACAGGTTCTGATATGCCCTGAACATCTTGTTTCGGCTCTCGATCAGATGTGTGGGAGTCCGAATGGTACTGCCAAGATCGATAATACCACGGGTCATGGCCTGACGTATCCACCACCCTGCATAGGTAGAAAATCTAAAACCCAGCCGGTAGTCGAATTTCTCAGCAGCTCTCATAAGACCTAGGTTTCCTTCTTGGATGAGGTCCAAGAGTTGTAGACCACGATTGTTGTATTTCTTCGCCAAGGAGACCACCAGCCGAAGGTTTGCCTCAACGAGAGCATGGGTGGCGGCTTTTATGCTGTTTCCCGCAGCCATGATGGATAGGACCTGCCGCTTGATCTCGTCGGACGACTGTTCCATTTCCGTCTCGATCTGCCGAAGATGAGTATGGATTGTTTCACGTCCTGCGGTGTCACGGGTGAGTTCGAGTTTTTGCTCGAGTTCGGTCAGGCGTCTATGGGCCTTCTTGAGCCTTTCAGCGATCTTATCCACCTGAGATCTCGAAATTCGAAGGTCTTGTAGGGCTTCAAGGATCTCCTGCTTGTTCTTTGTGAGGTTCTTTTCAAGACGATCCTTTCGTTTGTTTGAAATCCGTTTTTTCGATAACTCAGCCACAAGCTGACCACGGCGCCGGTTCAATGTGCGAAGTCGAGCCGTACCGTTTAGGAACCGCTTGCGCTGGGCAGTTTCGTCAGTAGACTCCTCATCCTCGTCGGTATTCATGACCGCGTCCTTCGGGCTCAACTCGTTTGTCTTAATTCTTTCTCCGAGTTCAAGGACAAATTCTATGGCAACGGGGGAAGAGAGGACGGTCTCTATGAATTGCTGCTGTCCTTTCTCCATTTGCAACCCCAAGGTAACCTCCTGGTCTTTCCTTAGCAGAGAAACGGTGCCAATTTCCCGAAGGTACAGTGCTACCGGATCGGTTCCTCTGGCCGTTCCTTCTGTGGTCAATTCGTCGTTTTCCTCAACTGGAACTGCATTTTCCTCCTGGGGCAGATGGTCCGATTCATAATCGAGTTCCTCTACCTCCAGGCCGAGGCGATGTGCCTTTAGGCTTCCAGAAAACTCATCCTCTTTAAACATTGGCTTTTCTCCCATGACGTTTATCTAGTGCTCCTACGGATTATTGGTCTTTTTGCCACTGCCTAGTAGTTAAACAATCCAAAGTGCCCCTTTATATCCCGGACAAGCAGCGAAGGGATAAAAATAGAGTCCAGAGCGTAATCAAGCTGCCAGGACCAACGTAACTCGTATGGGAGGTGAGCCCCATGGGGGAGGACTCTACATGGGTAACTTCCACCCAGAATAGCTACCACGGCCGTAACAGGGACAGTGGGTTCGTAAAGCGAAGATGTAGTATTAAATTTAACCCACTAAACCCCCATGTCAATGGGGGCACGATATTAATAAAACTCAATAATATTATGTAGATATGCATGATTCCTCAATTCGTTTGATAAATAATCCATCGCAGGTTCTGCTTTTTTGGCAGTGGTGGGTTCTAATGCTTGTAATCTCGTGAAGGACTCATAATTTACTGATTAATGTCGCCGTGAGTATCTGGCAATTGGGTTGTATATCTATTACTGTAATTTGTTGTTTAGGTTGTATGTTCGTTTCCGTGAGAGCTGAAGGGTGGATTTATGGCAGCCTATGAGGTTTCACCGGATCAACTCCGGTGGAAATGTGCCTTATCACTAATCCCGTTTGAGTGTACCTCAGACATGATTCCCCTGGCCGATTTCATCGGGCAGGAAAGGGCCATGCGTGCCATTGAGTTTGGTTTGGGAGTCAACAAGCCGGGGTTTAACATATACGTTAACGGACTAACCGGTACAGGGAAGACCACCATCATTAAATCCTTCTTGAAGAAAATCACAGCCGAAATGGTACATCCGGACGAGGATTCTTCCGTTCCGGAAGACTGGTGTTACGTTTACAACTTCGCTGATCCCGATCGACCGCAAGCGTTAAACGTCCGGCGAGGCTGGGGGAAAATTCTCAAAAGAGATATGGAAGAATTCGTGCAATCGCTGCAAAAGGAGATCCAGGCGACATTTGAGAGCGAAGAATATGCCCGCCAGCGACAAACCATGGTCGAGGACATGCAAAAGCGGCATCAGGCGATGATGGAAGGAGTAATAGAAGAGGGGCGAAAGGGCGGTTTTGCTTTGAAGTTTTCTCCGGCAGGAATGATGATGATACCGCTCCGAAAAGACGGCAAGCCAATGCCGGAGGACGAATACCTGACACTACCGGTGGATGAGAAAAAAGTATTAGAGGTGAAACAAAACGAGATCGGCAAGAGAGTGGATCAGGTACAGCGTGAGGGAAAGAAGCTAGAACGGGAAATCGCTGAAAGGCTGGCAGCACTGGACAGGCAAGCAGGTGAGTACGTAGTACGTATTCCACTGTCGGAACTCCAAGATAAGTACCGGGATTATCCCAAAGTCATTAAATATCTTGACGGAGTGAAGAACGACATTCTGGGAAACCTGGGAAAATTTAAAGGCACCGAGGCCAGCGAAAGAAAGGGGCCACTGTTACCTATTCAGCCTCCGGAAAACCCCAGCGATCCGTTCCTACCTTACCGGGTGAATGTTTTTGTGGACAACAGCGATACCCAGGGACCGCCAATCATCATTGAAACCAACCCCACCTATCACAATGTGTTTGGAGTGGTGGAGAAGCGTCAGGTCCTTGGGGGATTTACCACGGACTTTACTCAAATCAAGGCGGGTTCCATCAATCGTGCCAATGCAGGCTACCTGGTTCTCTACGATCGAGATGTGTTGTCCAATCCGGGAGTATGGGAGTCCCTAAAGCGAGTGATCAAGAATCAAGAACATCGAATCGAAGAGCCGGCTTCCCAATTGGGCTGGATACCTCCCCAGGGTCTGAGACCTGAGCCTATTCCCACTGATACAAAAATAATTATGATCGGTGACCCTCATCTGTATCAGTATCTCTCTGCGTCAGACTCCGATTTCCGGGAAACTTTCAAGGTAAAGGCTGATTTCGACTATGAAATCGATAAGTCCAATAATAATATTGTTTCCTATGCCTGTTTCATTAGCGGTTGTTGTCAGAAGGAAGGGCTCCGTCACTTTGATGCCAGCGGTGTATCGGCAATCGTTGAGCATGGGGCAAGATTGGTGGAAGATCAGGAAAAACTATCGACCCGTTTTAGCGATATTTTGGATGTCCTGGTGGAGTCTGACTATTGGGCTAAAAAGGATGATAGTGATCTAGTCAAGGGTAAGCATGTGGAAAAGGCATTGGAGGAAAAGACATTTCGGCTTAACCTCGTAGAAGAAAAGCTGCAAGAAATGATTGCTGAGGGAACCATCCTCGTGGATGTTCAAGGGGCAGTGTCGGGGCAGCTCAATGGTTTGGCTTTCTATCAAATGGGAGGTTTTAGCTTTGGTAAGCCCTCGCGGATTACCTGTAAGACCTTCCTGGGCCGCGGGGGGATAATTAACATTGAGAGAGAGGCCAAGCTAAGTGGGAAGACTCATGATAAAGGGGTCCTTATACTGAGCGGATACCTTGGTTCCAAGTACGCACAGGACCGGCCTCTTTCCCTTTCCATAAGCCTCTGTTTCGAGCAATCCTATGAAGGAATAGACGGTGACAGCGCTTCATCCACTGAGCTCTACGCCATTCTTTCCAGTCTCTCTGAAGTCCCCATCATGCAGGGTATCGCCATAACCGGATCCGTGAATCAAAATGGTGAGATCCAGGCCATTGGCGGTATTAACCGAAAGATCGAAGGTTTCTTTGATATCTGCCGCCTCAAAGGAATGACTGGAGACCAGGGTGTTCTGGTACCTCGATCCAATTTGAGAAATCTGATGCTGCGCCCTGATGTGGTGGAGGCCGTTGAACAAGGGAAGTTTCACGTATTTGCCGTAAGTAGCATCGACGAGGGCATCGAGGTTCTTACCGGTACGCCTGCCGGTGAAAGAGATCATGAGGGTCAATATCCACCGTCCACCATCAATGGACCGTGTTAAGCCATCAAAAAATCTAACCCTAGCGGGATTCGTTGCGTCATTACAAAATCTAACCGAAGTCGTCTCGCATCTGTCGTTTCATGTCCTGTTGTTGGCGCTGTAGTTTCTTGCTGAAGGTCCAGTTTCTCCACGGCGTTTGTTTCAGCGGTGGTCTCTCTCGTGGGGCTCTGTCTGCATGGCTGGCCAGCTTGTAGATCCGCTGCAGTTGCTGATCGATTCGGGTAGAGAGCTCGAAGGGATCAGTTGTCTTAAGCGTGTGCTTGAGGGCTGCCAGCTTTTTGGGGTCTCCCTTTCGGGACTCCACGACCCGTTCGAACGGGGTACGAGGCGTGTCATAGCGGCGAATAAGTCGAGAGCCTATACGGATCTTGCATCGCAGCTTCATGGAGGGCTGGAACAGATTCTGGAAGATCCTAAGCTCATCATAGAGCTGGTTGGCGGCCTCTTGGGCCTTTGCGGTGTCGTAGCGATCCCAGCCCATAAGCTTTCTGACATGGGTCCAGTTTTTCTGCTCGATGTGCGCGTTGTCATCTTTTTTGTAGGGACGCGAGCGGGTGAACTGAATGGTGTGGCCAGCTGGGCGTTGTTGACAGAAGGCAAGAAGGCGATTGTTGATAAACTCACTGCCGTTGTCGGAGTCGATCCCCTTGAGGGGAAAAGGAAGCTGGTGTTCGATCTCGGTGACCGCATTCAAGACACCCAAAGCGCTCTTACCCATGACGGCCTTGCGCTCTACCCAGCAGGTAGCAATGTCGACACAGTCCAGACTATGGACAAACTCCCCAACCGCTGAGGCCCCTGAGTGTGACACCAGGTCAATCTCCAGATAGCCCGGCCGGTTCACATCCCAGTGATCGGTCTTAATCGGGATCATCTGCTTTAGTAGCGATCCGGGCCGAGTGGTGCCATAGAGTCGGCGTTTCACGATGTGCTTGGTTTCCCTCAGGCGCCGATCCATCTGACGGGCGCTGATGGCCAGGAGCTGATCCTCTAACGGTTGGGTCAGCTCGAAGTGTTGCCTTATCCAGGGCAACCAGTGTACAAGGGCGGCCTTCAGACGTTGGGAGCACAGATACCCCGAGGCCTCCCACACCTTTGCCAAAATCCTTACCATTGCCCGATTGTATGTAGGAGAGCGAGGTGCACCCCGTTTGCGTATAGTTGCCTCGGGCAAGGGCCGGTTTAAAAGCCAGATGGCATATTTGCGGTTGTAGCCGCAAACCTTGCAGAATTCCTCTAGCATCGTTCCCTTCTGTGCCCGTGGTGCGTGCTGATAACGATCATAGATGGATCGTAAATACTCCTGCTTGGATCGTCGTGCCATGGTGAACCCTTCCATTGTTGCCCTCCTTGAGCTCTAATGTGAGCCCTTGGAGGGTTAGAATCACAAATGGCGCAACGTATCGCCCTTGGGTTAGATTATACATGGCGCAATACGGGGACTTGTGGAAAAGCGGCTGGAAGAATACTCTAGGAGATCAAAACAATTATCAGTTTCTGAACGTCGAAGTGAAGACAAAACTGAGGAGAATGATTAACATCAAGATTATTTATTGTTACCAGTAGGGAGGCGACGAAATGGCTGAGACATCCACACTAGAGTGGCACGAACCGACGGGGGAAAGCGAAAAGGCAGGATACGGCAAATGGGGACGGCCGAATTCACATTACGATACTTTTATGGAAGAACAGGGGATTCCTATATACCGTGCCATCGGGGTCAGTAAGATTCAGGACCTACCTCTCAAGCCTTGGAAGCGCATGGGTGGTAACGGTACCTTCATTCAACTCTTTGGCACTGAAGGCCTCTGGGGATGTTACGTTATCGAACTTCCAGGGGCAGGTGCCCTGAATCCGGAGCGCCATCTTTATGAAGAGCAATATTTCGTGGTGGAAGGACGCGGAACAACTGAAGTCTGGGCTGAAGGAAGCAACACGAAACAGACTTTTGAATGGCAGGCGGGCTCCTTGTTTTCCATTCCTATGAATGCCTGGCATCGGATCATCAACGCGGCTTCCAGTCCGGCTCTATTGCTCGGGGGAACTACCGCGCCCAACGCTATGAATCTTTTTATGAACACCGACTTCATTTTCAATTGCCCCTATCCATTTACGGACCGTTACGATGCGAGGGATGATTACTACAAACCTAACGAGGATATCGAGCCTGACCCGGTCAGAGGCCTCGCCATGCGCCGTACCAACCTACTTTCGGACGTTGTGGATTGTGAATTACCTCGCGATAACCGGCGTTCGCCGGGTTACCGGAGGGTCGAGCCCCATATGACCGGAAACAAGTTTTATTATTGGATCGGTCAGCATGAAACGGGTCGTTACTCGAAGGCCCACGCCCATGGTTCGGCAGCAGTCCTCATCTGTATTAAGGGCAAAGGGTACACCTATACCTGGCCTGCAACTCTGGGAACGACTCCCTGGAAGGATGGAAAGTCCGGTGAGATTAAGAGGCAGGACTACGAGCCCGTAGGCATGGTGAGCGCCGCTCCAATGGGAGGACACTGGTTCCACCAGCACTTCGGCACCAGTCATGATCCCTTTCGTTTGATGGCCTGGTTCGGTCCCAACGCCCCAGGTCGCGAGGCCGGCCGGCCGGGTGAAAACGCTATCGACTACGGTGCCATCGAAATCAAGGATGGTGGAACAGCCATTGCCTACCGGGACGAGGATCCATATATTCGCAGTGAATATGAAGAGACATTAAAGATGGAAGGCGTCGAGTCCAGAATGGTGGAATCCATCTTCAAGTAGTACTCTCGCTTTGCCCATCAATTATCCACTGAAGGAACAGCATGGACGATCGACGACAACATCTCGGTTTTACCGGTGCATCCAGGCACATTGTTGAGGAAGAGGAGATCCAGCTCACAAGCGTGGGTGTGGATATTGGTTCATCTACTACCCACCTGATTTTTTCCAGACTCATACTGGAACAACAACACAGCCGGTACGTGGTAGTCAGCCGCACTGTTCTCAATGAATCGGAGATTTTACTAACCCCCTATGTGGACGAGATCAAGATCGATGTAGAGGTGTTGGAGGAGTTCATCAACAGGCAGTACCAGATAGCCGGCCTCACAAGGGATCAAGTGGATACCGGGGCACTGATTCTTACCGGTTTCGCCGTGCGCCGCCGTAATGCTCGTGCCATCGGTGAGCTTTTCGCCGAGGAAGCGGGACGTTTCGTGTCCGTGAGCGCGGGCGATGGCCTTGAAGCCACCATGGCGGCCCATGGTTCGGGTGCGGTGGCGCGGTCTGGCAGTTCCAACGGAATGACATTGAACATCGATATCGGGGGCGGTACCAGCAAACTGGCCCTATGCGCAGAGGGTCGTGTGCTTGAGGTAACGGCCATTGACGTTGGAGCGCGACTCGTGGCTTTTGACGAAAAAAATAATTTAACTCGTATCGAGGAGGCCGGCAGGATACATGGAGCAACCGCTGGTTTAGAACTGACCCTTGGGGGAAGGATAAATGAGGATGCATTGCGTACCATGTCCTCGAACATGGCAGACCGGCTCTTGGAGGTTATTGCTCCCGGCGAAATATATTCTGAAACGCGTTCACTCCTACGCCTCCCTCCTTTGACCTTTAAGGGGAGGATTGAGTCCATCAGCTTTTCTGGAGGCGTTTCTGAATTTATCTACGGTAAGGAATCGGGTTCCTACGGTGATCTTGGCTCCTTACTGGCGGCGGAAGTGAGAAAACGGGTAGAGAGTTCAGGTATCCCCATCATCGAACCAGCCGCCCGCATTCGGGCTACTGCCATAGGAGCGTCGCAATACACCGTCCAGGTGAGTGGCAGCACCATTTTTGTGAACCCTCCCGAGATCCTGCCAGTGCGAAGCTTACCGGTTGTGACTCCAGAGTTTTCGCTAGAAGGGGAGGTCATTCGTGAAGGTGAGATTAAAAGTGCTTCCGAGCGCGCATTGAACCGAATGGATCTCCTTCAATCCACTCAGCCAGTTGCCGTGGCATTTCATTGGGAAGGTTCGGCTACTTTTGCACGGATGCAGGGATTTTGCTCCGGATTGAAAGACGCCTTGCAGAATATATTGGCCAAGGGTAACCCCCTCGTGCTGGTGAGTGACGGTGACGTTGGGGGAGTGCTCGGGCTCCATCTCAAAGAGGAGATGCATCTAGAAAACCCTGTTATCTCCATCGATGGGATCGATCTCCGCGAGTTTGACTACATCGATATTGGTGCTCTGATCCATTCCTCGGGGGCCGTTCCCGTGGTGATCAAATCTCTGGTCTTCCGCAGTTAACTGACTCAAGGGTCCATTCGCCTATTCAGGGCCGATCCCCTCCAGGGTATCAACACCAGGTTTATCA
The DNA here is from genome assembly GCA_965215595.1 of uncultured Binatia bacterium (SeqCode). Classification (GTDB taxonomy): domain Bacteria; phylum Desulfobacterota; class Binatia; order UBA9968; family CAXXLF01; genus CBDCDW01. Next base: position 551,885 of record CBDCDW010000003.1, read on the forward strand.
AACCGAACGCCCCACCCACGATACTGCTGAAGAGTAGGATAAATCGTGAGGTGGAAACGAAATCCTCCAGGGAACGGATATACACGTTATCGAGAATAAGCAGGTCCTTTAGCTTTCTGACATCCGTCATTTTTTGAATCAATTCCTGGTGGTCTTCCGTGTTGAAGGCGGGTTTTGGAATACTGCGCGAAATTATTACAACGAAAATGGTAATACCGGCTATCAACAGCAAGACGTTCATAATAACGAAAAGATAATTTCGATCTTTAGTGGTCATGTTGTATTTTGCCCAACGAGAAGGAAAGACTCCTGTGGACTATCTACGAGTCGGCCTAATCCTCTGCAAATGGGGTGATCTCCCCGCTATCAGTGATCTCCGCCCCGTAGGAATAGTTCTCTTCTCCGTCTAGGTCATACCATAGGCGCCACGTGTACGGCGGCTCGACCCTTGGGATGTAAATCGAACTCAAACGCAGGACAACGGGCGTAATTGTACTGGTTTCATTAACATACCTGGTTACTGCATCTTCGATGCGTTCACGGATGGTGGCACTGTTGTCCCGCAGGGTCCGGAGGAACTGGATCTGATCCTCCGAAGGCCCTTCGTTACCGCCGTCAATGAGCAGTTGTACTCCAGATGAATCCCATAATTTCAGATCGGTGCCTTCCCAGCCGTCTCGAATCTGGCTAAGATGGCCAAAATCTGGATCGGCGATCTCGCGGGATTTTCGCCCTCCCAGTATCTTTGAAAGAAACGACATGAACGTTCTCCCGTTGATCTCCTCGGTCAACTACGTTCGCCAACACAATCTACCGTAGGACCGCCAATAAACTGATAACAGGTTATTGATTGAACAACGCCTAGACACAATGTTTTCCTCGGTCCATCCGCTGGAGTTTGATCGTATACCTCCCATTCATAGCCCAGGCACTCACATTGCCAGTAAGAAGCGGCCATCCCTCCACCATAGTCACACTTATTTATGAGAAATACACCTACGACCAGTAAAATGAGGACACCGACGGTCGACCAAATTATAAAAATCGATTGGGAAAAAATTCTGCGCGGTGCCATTGGTGCGTTGAATTTTCAGTATGCCGATTCATGACAATATTCCAAGTAAAATTCTACTACAAGTTCAAGGGGATAGGTAAGGTAATTTAAAGGCGCCTAATCAGTAAAATATCATTGAAATATGGCGCCATTGGCGTTGCAAGGTTTAACAAAAGCCGTAAAACTTGTCTTATGCTTTACTCGCAAAATAGCCAAATGTTTGCCATTGTCGACAACTTGTGGGAAGGGAGACTTGAGTTGAATGGTTACAAGACCTCCAAAGTCGCATGATCTCACGTAGCGACGACTCATACATAAACAGAAATCCCATGGCAAACAACAAAGTCGACACGAGTTCTGGTAGCCGTCAAGCACTTTGGACCCTCCCGTTTCTGGAGATACTTGCCACCGACCTCATTATCTTCGCTAGTGCTCAGATGCTTAGGCCGGTTATCCCTTTGTACGTAGCATCCATGGGGGGAAACAAACTCCTGGTGGGAATCGTGGCCAGCGCGTTTATGTTCACTGCGGTCATCCTACGACCTCTGTTGGGACTGGCAGTGGATCGCCTTGGCCGCAAGACTGTTCTCCTCGCATCCCTTGGACTGTTCGCCGTTGCCGGAGCCATTTTGCCCCTGGGCCTAGCTATACCTGGATTGATCGCGGTGCGTGTCTTACAAGGCATCGCATGGAGTGGGGTGCCACCGGCGACCAACACAATTATGTCGGAAATGATACCGGCATCGCGCCGTGGCGAAGGGCTGGGATATACGAGTATGACACGTAATCTTGGCATCGCCCTTGGGCCGGCAATGGGGATCTACCTGGCGGAAGACATCGGTTTTTGGGCAGCCTTTGCCTTGTCAGCGGTCCTGGCATTTGCTGCCATGGGTGTTGGGTCGAGGGTTCACAGCCCTTATGTGCCACCCGCCCAAACTAAACTTTGGTCGGTACGGGGGCTCATTGAACCCGGCGCGCTCCTGCCTGCATCCATCAGCGCGCTGATGAATTTCGTGGTGAGCGGAATGATCACCTTCGTTCCGCTGGATGCGCAAGTGCGGAACATTGGTAGCACCATCACATTTTTTTTGGCTATATCTTTATTGCTGATGGTCATCCGGCCGGTGGTGGGAGGTTTGAGCGACCGACTACCACGACGCGGTTCGCTGCTGATACCTGGGCTCGTTTTTGTCGGGCTAGCTGCGCTTGTGCTGGCATTTACAGAGGCAGTATGGACACTGCCCCTGGTGGCGTTGTTCTGGGCCGTGGGTTTTGGCACCACACAACCAGTCCTACGAGCTATGGTTCTGGATCGGGTACCGCGCAGCCGGTGGGGCTCTGCCAACGCGACCAATATGATGCTATACGACACCGGTCATGCAATGGGTCCCCTCGTGTTAGGCTTCATTGCCAGGCGGTTTTCCCTAGCGGCGACATTCGGCATTTCAGCATTTGCACCCCTCGTCGCAATCCTGCTTGTATTCATTACCAAATTGCATCTCGAAGAATTACCGCCTGATGAAGGCCGATGATTGGCTAGAGGCGTTGGCGCTATAAGAGGCTCAGCCAGGCTTACGCGAAATGAACGGATAGCCGTACACCTCGAAGATCCGTGCCTTCTCCTCACCGCTTGCGCCGCCGAAGGTGTCGCAGCGAGGCCCAATCTCAATGTCGATAAAACCGGACTCCTCGAGCATCCGCTGCCAGCCTGCACACGGCAGGCCGCCGGCGATTCAAGCAGTCCAAAGATCGATGTTGCGGATAGCCGACTCGGGCACGGGCTTGGAATTAGCGATGTCAGCGAATTGCAGCCGTCCGCCAGGCCGTAGCACGCGCAAGATCTCTGTGAAGACCTTTCGCTTGTCAGCGCACAGATTGATGACGCCGTTGCTGATGATCACGTCAGCCCAGTTGTCTTCGATGGGTAGTTTCTCGGCGAGTCCATCCCGAAACTCTACGTTCTTGTGACCCAGGAGCTTTGCCGTTGAGCGTGACTTTTCGAGCATCTCCCCGGTCATATCGATGCCAATCAACTCGCCTTCGGAGCCGATCTGGGAAACGGCTATAAAACTGTCAAAACCTCCGCCTGATCCCACGTCCACGACCCGTTCGCCGCGCGCGAGAGGCTGAAGCGAGAAGGGGTTTGCCACGCCAGCAAAGGACTCCACGGCCACGTCGGGGAGAGCATCCACCACAGCCCTATCGTAACCCAATCGTGCCGCCAGGGGGCGGCCCGTATGAAAGTGAAAGGTTCGGTTCGGGTCTGTTGCGACTTCACTATACTTCACCCGGACCTGTTCGCGTAAGGCCTCTTCGTCCACCATTACCTGGTCCGACATCACTGATTCTCCTTCAAAGAGTACGCCATCGACACATTGTAGCCAGCAACTGGCCTCTGATTTGAACTTACACCCACGCGGAATTTGAATCAAACCTCACTTGCAGGTGGATTAACTGCCATCATTTGCTTGAAAGATAATAATGCCAAAGGATGCGTGCTGCCACCGCTCGCCAGGGTACCCAGTCGTTAGCAATACGTTGAAGTCTCTCCGGGCTGGGGCGGCTGCGGAGTCGTTTAACTTGCTGCACTGCTTTGGCCAGTGCGAGGTCGCCGTCTGGCCAGACGTCAGGGCGACGGAGCACCATCAGTAAGTAGATGTCTGCAGTCCACGGGCCGATGCCGGGGACTTGGAGTAATTTTGAACGCACCGCGGGATCATCAAGTTGTGAGAAATGACCGAGAATCAGCGTGTCATCCGCAATGCACTTGGCCAGATTCCTGCAATAGGCTGCCTTCTGGCGTGTGAGACCGTTTATGCGAAGATGCGCATCACTCAACCTTGCTATTCGATGAGGTGTAACGCGGCCGGCCGCAGCTTTGAGCCGGGAATAGGCCGCGCGGGCGGAGGCGAGTGATACTTGTTGCTCCAGTATGATACGGACCAATGCTGCGAAGCCAGGTCGACGCGCCCAGAGTGGTGGGGGACCAAAACATTCAACAACTGCCGCGAGATCTCGATCCCGTGCACTGAGCTCCTTAACGCCCCGAAGTAATCCAGTTCTGGTAAGTGGCGGGGATACGGAAGTTTCCTTCACCTGTGGTCTTTTCCTATCATCCTAGACAGATAGATGTTCACCTACTGATTATGGGAAGTGTTTTTTAATCGAACTTAAGGTAGGAATCGTTCCTTTTCGGATTCGCTTGGAATTCGGCAGGAGTCTCTTCGCCCAAACCATCGATAGCGATTCCTGGCAATGACCCGGTATACTGGAGTCCGAATTACCTGCGGAATGATTTGGGCTAAACTAAGGATCTTCCAAAACCCTCCCAAACGCCTATAGACTTCCAGAGATGCATCCGACTGATCGTGAATCCCACGGTCATCTACATAGACCATCGACCAATCGCTAGTATTTTGAGGTAGTGTGGGTAGAATCTCCTTTGCCGTCTCCCCCTGAATCGCCGCAAAACGAAAAACACCTCTCGTATCGGCTCGTATGATCATGTCAACGAATCCATTGCACATCCCACATACGCCATCGAAGAAAATGATCGGATGTTCGCGTAAGGTTTCGTTACGCATAGTTGGTTGAATCCTTCAATTATCTGCGAGACTCCAATGGCGTGTTTGTAACCTAAGGGGGCCATCACTGGTGAAAATGGAGCGAAGCGCAGATCCCGTCCCTGTGCATGGCATTGTTATGTGATTCCTATATATTCCTTCCACCCGCCAAAACTAGTGATTTCTTTTTGGTCTTTGAATATATGTTGTTCTCCTAACACTCCCAGGACGGTCGTACCATCATCGAGCTGGACTTTGCCCACACACAAACCAGGAGGTTCATTTGTTAAAACAGATGCTAGGCCATCTCCGTTCAGTTCCCATATTTCAAGGCTAATTTCATTTCCACCCTCATTGTCTTCCCTATACATTGCTGGGTGAATATCGTTTATCGAGAAAAGTTTATAACATTTTTTGGTTTTTGCTTCACGAATGAACTTTGCCCCGACTTCAAGAAGGTTTTTGTTGAGTTCAAGCCCTCTCATTAATGTGCCGTTTACTGCGAGTTGAATCATTGATTCTTTCCAATCACATAACGTTCAGGCTGAGCAGCCGAGTCCCGTCCATGAAACGGCGGGACGAAGGTCTGTCTCAAGCCGCAGACTGTGTGAAAACCCTGTTTTTCGTACTTTTTGTCTTTGTAAGTTATTGATTTTATTATGGCTGATTTCTTAAAAATCGACTTTTCACACAGTCTGGCCGGTGGTTAGACATTAGTAACCACAAGCTCACTTTAGTAACTCCCTCACTATCCAACCAATTGTGAAAATCCAAAATAAGAACCCGACCCACCAACTCATTTCCGTAAGGATCACCCACCTTAAGGTACTTTCATTTGAATAGTAGTCCCAACGAGGCTTTTTCGATCCAAAGGTGACGATATACAAAATAATCTCCCCTGTATAGAAAAAGACAATTCCAACTATGAGTTGAAAAACAAATTTGATACCGAATTCAGCAATATCATCGAGGACTGTCACAGAAACCCTTCCAAAACGACTTTAGCGAAACATTGAAATCACCCACATCACGCCGAACAAAAGTACGAGAATCAGCACTGCTCCAAGAATTGCGATGACCGGCAGCCCGATATACAGGAACATAGGTTCGAACAAGTCACGGTACAATCGGTATCGCCAGTTTGGATCATATTGATCTTTGCTCATCAATTGGCCTGGGCTCATTCTGTCTAACGAGCCTGTAGGAAAAGTCCAAAAAATAAAAAATGACGCAAAATTAGGGGTACCAAAATGGTATCCTCACCCGAGATCGTCTCTTATACGCCAAATACGGACGTCGTTTTTTTCATAAATTTTTCGGTGCACCTTTTCCTACAGCCTCAACGTTTAAGCTCAGCCGCCCTGAGCTTGTCGAAGGGCCGGTTTGAAGCGCATTGTTAGGTAGTTTCGGCCAATTAAGAGTCTTTACTTCGGATCTGGGATAATAATTCTGTCACGCCACCGCAATTCCTCTACTCCAACCGGACGACCTTCCTCATCCCAGTACTCCCAAGGACCTTGCCTCTGGTCATTGTGGTAGTCACCACGAGCCCTTAGGGTTCTGCTGGGGGATCGAAACTCCCAAATACCATCTTTGATAAACATGAGGTCGGTAATTTGGATACACCCAGATGCCGATCGCCCTTGACCTATATCAGCCTGAACCGAAAGCAACGGCGCCACACATTGTGATTGGCCGGGTGCAGGTTCCATGCGCCAATATTCCCCGCCCCGATAGTCTTCTTGCCATATGATCTTCCCACGCTCGTGTTCGACAATGACTAGTATCGTCCCGGACTTCGAGAGGTACTGCCATCGCCCGTGCTTTTTTCCGGATTCATACCTCCCAACTTCCACTAATGCTCCATTTGCATTCCAATTTAACCATGGTCCGTGAAAGACAGGCAGCCCATCCGGGTCGCGCTTCTGACACCACTGAACCGTCCCTTTAGGGGGAGGATCGCCCACAATCTCTGCACCCGCAGGACATCGCATGGACTCAGAAGCACCCATAAGGAACAAGGTGCCCACTGTCACCAGTATTGCTACGTTCCGAGTCCCTAGCATGGTTTTTGCAAATAGCTACCTAACTAGTAATATACTGATCTGTATATCACGGGCCCTGGTCGGCATATTACCGATGACAAAAAGTGCCCGTGAGTATGATTGTATCGTTATTCCAATAGGTTATCAATTGTGATCTAAAGCTGTGGTTTTCAACAAAAGGTGCCGTTCTGGTCAGTATAGTACGATCGTCAATAGGGGAAATGTTGGAGAGGCAGGCCACTGGAGCGGAAATCAATTCAATGGGTTTTAGGAGGTGGGGTCTTCGCCCTGGAGGCCGTATTTTTTAAGTTTGTAGCGTAGGGCTCTTTCGGTGATTCCCAGCTTGTCTGCGGCACGGGTCTGGACCCCGTCGGATTGGGCGAGGGCTTCTTTGATCATCTTTCGCTCCAGGCCCTCCACCACTGCGGTAATGTTGGTTCCCCTGTCGTCTAGTTTTTCGGAGGTCTGAACGGTTAAGGGCAAATCCGATCTTCCAATGACCTCGTCTCGCGTGATGACGGTGGCCCTTTCCACGATGTTCTCAAGCTCTCTCACATTTCCAGGATAGTCATAACGAAGAAGGGCGTCACGCGCTTCTTGGGTAAAACCTTTGATGGTCTTAGCGTTTTTCTCCGCGAATTTCTTGACCAGATGATCCAGGAGTGAGGGGATATCCTGGCGTCGCTCCCGAAGGGGCGGAAGGACTACGGTAACTACGTTGAGACGGTAGTAGAGATCCTCGCGAAATTGACCCGCTTGAATCAGCTTTTCTAAATCCCTATGGGTCGCGGCGAGGATCCTGACATCAACGGGAATCGGTTTGCTCGAACCTACTCTTTCGAACTCTTTTTCCTGCAGAACACGAAGCAGTTTTGCCTGTAAATGGAGGGGTAGATCGCCGATCTCGTCCAGGAACAACGAACCGCCATTGGCCACTTCGAAGCGTCCTTTTCGTGTGGCATAGGCTCCGGTAAAGGCACCTTTTTCATGGCCGAAGAGTTCGGACTCCAATAGAGTCTCGGGAAGGGCTGCACAGTTGAGTCTCACCAGGGGGCGAGATGCCCTGGGGCTGGAGTAGTGGATGGCCTGGGCAATAAGTTCCTTTCCGGTTCCGCTCTCGCCTCGAATCAGCACAGTGGCCTCACTTGGAGCGACGCGTCGCACCAGCGAGAGGACCTCCTGCATATGCCCGCTCTCACCGATGATGCCATCAATACGGCAACGTTCCTGCAGGGCTTCCCGAAGGTCGCGGTTTTCCGTTAGGAGTCGGTTTCGTTCCTTGACCGCCTTGATTCGGTGGAGCAACTCGTCCAAGTTGAGGGGTTTGGTCAAATAGTCTGAAGCCCCTTCCTTGATGGCGGAGACGGCCGTTTCGATACTCCCAAAGGCTGTCATAACGATAACTGCTGCCTCAGGGTTCAGGGCACGAATGGATTTAAGCAATTCCACGCCAGACATCTTCGGCATCTTCTGATCCGTTAGTACCAGGTCAAAGGATTCTAAGCGGAACTTCTCCAGGCCCTTTTCGCCACCTTCAGCTTCCACCACGTCGAAGCCCTGTTTCTTAAGAAACCCCCCGATCAGTTCCAGTTGCGGCAGCTCGTCGTCAACGATCAGGATTTTGAAAGTGTCAGCCATCTAGGTCTCCACACCTGAAAAGGGAAGGGTGACATGGAAACTGCTGCTCTGACCAAGTTCACTGGTGACTGAAAGGTTACCGCCATGGGCTTCGACGATTCTCCGTGCAATGGAAAGCCCGAGGCCTGATCCGTTAGCCTTGGTGGTGAAATAAGGCTCGAAGATGCGTGAGATATTCTCTGGATCAATCCCGACTCCTTCATCACTGATCGTGAGATTGAAATTGTTACGGGACGTACCCGCTTGCACCGTCAGTTGCCCACCTTCAGGCATGGCCTGAATGCCATTCAAAATGAGATTTAGTAACAACTGTTTCAAGTAGTTCCGGTCCGCCCGCAGGGAAGGAAGATTTGGCGATATCGATAAGTTAATCTTTACCTTTGACGACTCGGCATCACCGCCAATCAGCAAGACCAACTCCTGCAGCAGCTCGTCCATGGAAACGGTTTCGAACTTGAGGTCCAAGGGGCGCGCCAGTGAAAGAAATTGCTCCACTATCGAATTCAAGCGCTGCACTTCTCCGCGCATAATTTCGATAAAACGGGAATACTCGTTCTCGTCCTGGGTCGGACGAAACTCCCCTTTGAGGCGCTGTAGTCCCATGGAAATTGCGTTCAGGGGGTTACGGACCTCGTGGGCCACCGTTGCAGCCAGATTGCCCAACGCGGACAGATGCTCGCGGCGGGCCACCTCGGTTTCAAGATTTTTGATTTGTTGTAGATGGGAGTGTTGATTGTAGAAGATTGCGGCCATCCCCAGGATACCTACCCCCAAAATAGCTGAACCCAAAATAATGATGGACCACAGGCTATTTTTCCATGCGGCCTCCATGGGTTCCAGGGATAGCCCGATCTTGAGGAATCCCAGGGGAGAGTCGTGGAGACTGATGGGCTTCACCAGTTGATAGATCCTGTCACCGTTAACACCGACGACTTTTGTTTGTGTGGGACCATTGACTTGGGCCGTCAGCACAAAGTCGTCGCGTTCCCGTTGGCCAATGAGTGCGGGGTCCGTATGTGCAACAATCGTGAAGTCTTGATCCAGAAGGGCAACATGGGCAATGTCGGGCTGGCGCCCCAGGTCTTCGATCTGGCGTTGCACTCCGATCTCTTTCTTGAAATTTAGGATGTAGTCGGCATTGGCATGGACAACTATAACTCCAGGGATACTTCGCGCTCCAATGGCGACACCAAACACGCTGCCTTGCCGGAATCGTTCTTCCGTGATCCGCGGTGGAGGTGCGCTTGACGGTTGGCTTTCCTCGCCAGGTAGGACCCAACGCCGCCCCCACATATAAATCATCATCTGTTGCCGGGGTTGTATGGGTTCCCGATGCACCCGGTGCATCTCGGCCATCATTTCTCTCATTCCCATGGGTATTTCCGGGGGGGCAGGAAAAATCCATGGCTCTCCCTCTTGATCCAGCAGTTCGATTTTTTGAAGGCGGTTCATGGCGCTGATCTCCTGGAGAAAATTGGGATCTATTGCGCCGGTAAGAAGGAGTCGGTCGATTAGACGGGCGTTATCAAGGAGCCGCTGGCTCACGATCTTTTCAATCATGGAGTTGCCAAGAATAGCGTTTTTTGCGCTGGACTCCATGGCCTCGGCCAGGGCCAGTCCCTTGGCCTCAGTTTGGCGTAGCAGTTCGCGCTGTAACCTTCGGCTCTCGGTAAGAACGTAGAGAGAGACCAGGACCAGCAGTAAAAGAACGGACGCCAAAAAGTAGCGTGCTAGCAAGGGTCTTTTCATGATCAGGGTTAGTTTAGCTGTTTTGCTCACCTATATAAACAAGATGGTGAGGGGACTGGAATCCCCTGGAATCTTGTTATGGGTCTTAAAAACGCCCCGGGTTAAAGACCCGGGGCGTTGGCTCGACGATCTACAATTATGGCTTACGAGCCACTTCTCCAGGGGCCGCCGAAGGGCATCACGTCGCCGAAAGGATTGACGTGAAAGGTGCGGAGCTCACCTTCTGTGTTCTTGAGTTCTACGGCGTAGACCGTGTGATGCCCACCACTGAAGGGAAGGACTCTTTCTACCTTGAAACCTGGAAGATGCGTGTCAGCGTACTTCTGCGCCAACTCCTGTGCGTTGTCTTGGGTGATTGCTGCTGTGGTTTCTCTCCGCAGCCCTGGGCACTTCACTTCTCCACGACCCCAGCCCGTTCCGCGGCCGCCCATCATTCCATGCCCCATCTCGCGGCCGCTATGACCCATTCCACCTCGACCATCGCCCATTCCACTGCCGGGGCCGTTACCTCCCGACCAATGTGCTGTGGCTGCACCTACCAGAAGCATCAGCGCGCCTCCTACGAAAATCACACCCAATATGTTTTTCATGACCTTTCCCTCCATTCCGTCAAGTTCCTTTGCCACTATGTATTGCATACCGCGTGCCAAACTTGCCCTTTGTTAAAGGTCCTAAATTCAGAGGAATTTCTCCCAGGGGTGGGCGAGAAAATGTGCTTGGATTCGTCAGAAAGGTCGACTAGGTCGACCAAATGGTCGAATAGCAATAAATACTCACCAGCAGGACTTTAACAAAGTTTTGAGCGCTAAAAGGAAGATCTAAAAATTTTAACCGCAGATTTCCGCCGATTATCGCAGACAAAAAATGGCAAAGAGCATAGCGCAAAGCGCATAGCGTCCACTTTTAAGTCATCAGCTTTCACCCGTCAGCCTTTAGCTCCAGACTCATTACTGCTAGCTGCTTACTGCCTTCTGCTCACTCTTTACGCCTTGCGCCATGCGCTTAGCGCATTGCCTTCGGCGTCCATCTGCGTAAGTCTGCGGCTAATTGCCTTTGACCATTTAAGATTAGCGCGAATAAAATAGGGGACCCTCCGAGCGGAGGGTCCCCCTTTTGGTTACCAGAATTTTAGCAGCGACTTTCAGGCTGCCTGAGTCTGGTGGCCTTTCCCGTCCTCGATCTGAATCTCCACCTTCTTCGCAGCGAGGTGAACCGGAAGGGGCACGGAGATCTCGAGAACTCCCTTCTCAAAGCGTGCCGCGATTTTGCTCGTGTCCACGCCTTTCGGCAGGACAATCCGGCGCTCGAATCCGCCGGAAGAGGTTTCACGATAGAAGTAATTCTTCTCATCCACCTCCTTCTCGTTCTTTCTCTCTCCCTTGATGATAAGCGAGTTGCCTTCCGCGACGACTTCCACCTCTTTTGCTTCTACACCCGGCAAATCCAGACGAATGAAATACTGTCCATCCTTTTCATAGCCATCCAAAGCCGGCCACCAACGACTCAGTTGGTCTTCCTCTCGTCCCAAACTGAAGGGCAGACCGAAGAAATCGTCTATGTTCCTGTGCCTATGGGTTAACTCGTAAAAAGGGTTCCAGCTTACTAAATCTCTCATTGTAATTTCCTCCTTTAAATTTATCTCCCGACCTGGCCAGGTCATCGACTTGGCGAAAAGTTAAGCATGGATGCTTGAGCTGTCAAGGGAGGATCCCATTGCATCGCTTCAAACTCCAAATTTCATTGTGTTTTTATTGCGTAAAATTATTTTTGGGGTTGTCATTTCAAAATTAGTGGTTAAATTTTTGAAACTTCAAAAAATACTATCCCAGTATATTGAGCTAATGAAATGCCTATCTTACTAAATAGGTGAGAACAAGCATGGCTCAACGTTAAGGAGTCATAATGAATAGTAACCGATTGACAGAGAAGTCGCAGGAAGCACTGCAGGAGGCTCAGTCACTGGCCCAACGCCGCGGTCATCAAGGAGTCGATGTAGAACATCTGCTTGCGGCTCTAGTGGATGTACCCGAAGGGCTTGTGCCTGCGATCTTACGTCAGGCGAGTATTTCCACGGCTGCGGTCAAAGAAGAATTAGAAGGTGCGTTAAAGCGGATTCCTCAGGTGTCAGGACCTGCCGGCGGCCTCGATAGAATCTATGTTACCCAAAGGCTGGCGAGTCTGCTGACACGAGCTGAAGATGAAGCAAGGGAATTGAAGGATGAGTATGTGAGCGTAGAGCATCTACTTCTCGCTATGGTGGACGAAGAGGGGGTGACGGGACGGCTGTTGAGGCAACAAGGTCTCAAGCGCGAGGCCTTGCTTGCTGCGTTACAGAAAGTGAGGGGACACCAGCGGGTGACCAGCGCCAATCCTGAGGCTACCTACCAGGCGTTGGAGCGTTACGGTCGTGATCTTACTCAGCTTGCGACCCAGGGAAAGCTCGATCCGGTGATCGGTCGAGATGAGGAGATTCGCCGGGTGGTGCAAGTACTCTCGCGCCGGACCAAAAACAATCCGGTTCTGATTGGAGATCCCGGGGTGGGTAAGACCGCCATTGTGGAAGGCCTGGCCCAACGGGTCGTACGTGGTGACGTTCCCGAGGGACTCAAGAACAAGCGTATCGTCGTCCTGGATATGGGAGCCCTCGTTGCGGGGGCCAAGTTCCGGGGGGAGTTTGAAGAACGGCTCAAGGCGGTTTTGAAAGAAGTGCAGGAATCGTCCGGCGAAGTGGTGTTGTTCATTGACGAGCTGCACACCGTGGTAGGTGCCGGAGCGGCGGAAGGAGCCATGGATGCGAGTAACCTATTAAAACCCATGCTCGCCCGTGGAGAGCTTCACTGCATCGGTGCCACCACATTGGATGAGTACCGCCAACATGTTGAGAAGGATCGGGCCCTTGAGCGCCGATTCCAACCGGTCATAGTGGATCAGCCCAACGTAGAGGATACAATTTCAATCCTGCGGGGACTAAAGGAACGATATGAACTGCACCATGGGGTCCGCATTAAGGATACTGCCCTGGTGAATGCTGCGGTGCTCTCTCAACGTTATATCAGTGATCGTTTTCTACCCGACAAGGCCATTGATTTAGTGGACGAAGCTGCGGCCAAGCTGCGTACGGAAATCGACTCTATGCCGGTGGAGCTGGATCAAGTATCCCGTCAGGTGATGCAACTGGAGATCGAAAGAGAGGCGCTACGGAAGGAAACGGATGCAGCCTCGCAGGAGCGATTGGCCAAGCTAGAGAAGGAACTGGCGGATCTCAAGGAGCAGGCCAATCAACTGAGGGCTCGTTGGGAAGTGGAAAAGGGCAGCGTTTCACGTTTGCGCGAGTTGAAGGGTAAGATTGAAGAAACCCGCAGGGGTATCGAAGCGGCTGAACGAGAGTATGATCTCAATCGTGTGGCAGAGCTCAAATATGGGAATCTGGCCCAGCTGGAAAAAGAATTGAGAGAGGAAGATGAGCGAGTTGAGAGAGAGGGAGGGTCACGTTTATTAAAGAAGGAAGTGGATGAGGAGGACATCGCACAGGTGGTCTGCCGCTGGACGGGAGTCCCTGTGGCTCGGTTAATGGAAGGGGAGAAAGAGAAGCTCCTTAACATGGGTGAATATTTACACCGACGGGTGGTTGGTCAGGAAGAAGCCGTGGAGGCAGTCGCCGACGCAGTCATCCGCGCACGTTCGGGTCTAAAGGATCCGAATCGGCCCATTGGTTCGTTCATCTTTCTTGGTCCCACGGGAGTGGGCAAGACGGAGCTTGCACGGGCGCTAGCCGAGTCTCTGTTTGACGATGAGAACAACATGATTCGTCTGGACATGTCGGAGTATATGGAAAAACACACAGTGGCCAGGCTCATCGGCGCCCCTCCAGGTTATGTGGGTTATGACGAGGGTGGGCAGCTTACCGAGGCAGTGAGACGACATCCTTATTCGGTACTTCTGTTTGACGAGATCGAAAAATCCCATGGGGACGTGTTTAACGTACTCTTGCAGATCCTTGACGACGGCCGGTTAACGGATGGCCATGGCCGTACGGTGGATTTCAAAAATACGGTGGTTATCATGACCTCCAATGTCGGTAGCCAACATATCCTTAACTACCGTGGTGGAGACGATACGGATAGTTATACCCGAATGAAGCGTGAAATCCTGGACGCTCTGCGGCAGGAGTTCAGACCGGAGTTTTTAAATCGAGTGGATGAGACGGTGGTATTTCACAGTCTCACTCGTGATGAACTCAAAAGGATCGTGGAGATTCAGCTTGCACGACTGTGCCGCCGTTTGATGGAGCGTCATATTACTCTGGAGCTAACTGAGAAAGCCAAGAATTACTTTGCCGAGAACGGCTATGATCCAAACTTTGGTGCACGGCCCTTGAAGCGTCTGATCCAAAAGGAGTTGGAGACGGCTCTGGGACGGACGATCTTGGCTGGCGAAGTTGCCGAACGCTCCAGGGTTGTGGTCGATTACGGCCCGCAGGGGTTAATCCTTGATGTGTTTCCCTTGGCAGAAGCCGCCTAGTGGAGTTGATTGGGCGGTTATTTCTTATAACTTGAAGTTTTGAGAGTGACCGGGTTTGATGCGATAAGTCTTTCCTTTGACTGAAATGGGGACCGGCTCCTTGCCGTCTTTGCCCACGGACACGCGTAAACGCCCTTTGATCATATCGAGTTCATACCATCGTCCCCGGTAGCGGAGCCTGAGGTGAAGTTTTTGCATGCCGCCGGGTAGCACAGGATTAAATGAGATGTGCTCACCCCAGGTTTCGATTCCCGCATAGCAGCCCAGGATAAGATCATCAATACCCGCCATGGCACCCAGGTGAATTCCTTCCTTGGTGGTTCCACCCTGCATATCGGCGATATCCGATTTTAAAGCCTCGGTGAAAAATGCCCAAAACCTGGGAGGATCGATATGGGCCAGGACGAAAGCATGCACGACCCGGCTGAGGGTTGAACCGTGGGAGGTTCGTTCCATGTAGTAGTCTACGTTCTTGCGAAATGTGGTTTTGTCAAAAGTATATCCAAGTTGGCGAAAAATTCGCTGCACTTCCTTGATGGAAAGCAGGTAAAACATCATTAAGACATCGGCCTGTTTCGATAGCTTGTAGTGGTCCGGGGTATCTCCTTCGGCTTCCAGGATCCGGTCCAAACGACCAATGTCCCCATATTTCTTGCGGTAACGTTCCCAGTCGAACTCTTCCAGTTTATCGTACCCTTCGAATTGACTGATGATTCCGTTGTCATGAAAGACAACGGTCATTTTACGGGTAATATCCTTCCAACGCTGAATCTCCTCTTTTTTCAATTGTAGCTCTCCAAACAGTTCGCTCCGTCGTTCTTCATCCAGGAGGTCCAGAACCTCGATGGCTCTCTCCAGCACCCAGACCGCCATGACGTTAGTGTAAGCGTTGTTGTTTAGACCACCCTTTTCCGTATTGGGATATTTCTCGTGATATTCGTCCGGGCCCATAACGCCTTTGATCTCATAGCGCTTGGTCTTTTTATTGTAGGTGGAGGCGCTTGCCCAAAAGCGGGCGATATCCAGGATCATCTCTGCGCCATAGTAGACCATAAACTCCATGTCCCCGGATGCCTGGTAGTATTGCCAGACGTTATAAACGACGGCGATGTTGACATGGCGTTGCAAGCGGCTATGGTCGTCCAGCCAACGTCCCGAGACTGGATTCAGGTGAAGTTTCTGGGTCTCTTCGGTGCCATCGCTGCCGCTCTGCCATGGATACATGGCGCCCTCGAAGCCCGCCTCCTTAGCCCCCAAGCGGGCCGCATCGAGGCGCCGGTACCGATAGAGTAGTAGGGAGCGGGTGACCTCGGGGATCCTCAAGGTATAGAAGAAGAACATGAACATCTCATCCCAGAAGATATGTCCACGGTAGGCCTCACCGTGGAGCCCCCTGGCTGGCACTCCCACGTCGAGGCCGATGGTATGGGGTGATATGGTCTGCAAGAGGTGAAATATATGCAGTCTGAGGACCAGTTGGGCCTGGTCACGGGTACGGACTTCCACGTCGTATCGGCGCCACAGGGAATGCCACTCCCTGGAATGGGATTCGAGGAGCTCCTGGAACCCACCACAACTTGCAACGGCTTCGCGGGCGGCCAGGGAGCACTCCGAAATGGCGCTGTCTCTATTCGTATAGAGGGAAACGATCTTTTCGACTTTGACGGTTTTTCCCTTTGCCAGATCAAATTCGAGTTCTTGACCGATGATTTCCTGTTCCTCGTAGGTGTAGGTTTTCGGCTCCAATCGCTGTCCATTATTAAAGAGCTGAGTTCTGGCGGCTTGAGCCATTTCGATGCGTGACTGGGTGGTTCTGACCAGCAAATGGACGGTGTCTTCATTTACCTTTCCCAGGGAGAGGGTCTCCAAGTGTTTTGAGTTGAGTTGTTTATAACGATCGACACCGGCATTGATTACAGAGCCGTCCAACTCCGATTTTACTCTCATTTTGCCGGACCAGTTCTCGGAGGTGATAATGGTCTCCATGGCCGCAAGGTGGGGATTCCCCATATGGACTAACCGCCGGCTTGATATCGTAGATTCGTTTCCATGTTTGTCCCGAAAACGTACGTTGCGTACCAGCAGGCCATTTTTCAGATGAAGCTCCTGGCGGTAGGAGAGGATTTCAACGGCTAAAATGTTAAACCATTCGCCACCGTCGACTTGGAATGTTAGCCGAAGCCAGTTAGGGAAGTTGACTAGGTCTTCGTTGACAATCGGTCGGCCTGCGATGTCAGTCGTCAGCCGGTTAAATCCACCGGCAAGATAGGTGGCCGGATAGTGGATGTCGCCAGCTGTGGCCTCAGCGGCGCCACCACGTGTTGCAAAATAGCCATTTCCCAGGGTACACAGGGCTTCCCGGAGACGTTCATGATCCGGGTCGAAGCCATCATATTCAAGAATCCACTCGCTCATCAAAACCTCTACTTCACCAGATTCATTAAAGACTGCAAAAATCTTCTAACTTCGTCCGTATCCTTAAGTGTATAGGATGCCCGTGTGGATTTGGGCGCGTCGGTGACCAGCACGCCGATGCCTCTTTTTTCCAGTGCTCGAAAGGCATCTTCGTCGGTGGTGTCATCGCCGAGGTAGAAGGGCATTACCTCAGGAGATTCAAGGTCCAGGGCTTTTAAAATCCAAAGGACGGCCTTGCCTTTGTCCCAGTCGATCTTGGGTCGAATCTCGAAAACCTTTTTGCCATGGGTTTTACGTAAAGTGGGATTCTCTTTGAGCAGTTGATCCACCATGCTCTCCATCTTTGGCACCTGGTTCTCGGAGACTAACCGGTAATGAACGGAGATGGAGAATCCAGTGTGTTCCACCAGAGAACCTTCGATGGGTTCTACCAGTTTCGAGATCTGCTTGTAGACCTTATCAATAGCAGGTAAAAAGCGTTTCCCCTCTTCGTGCAGGATCTGGGATCGACCAGGGCAGGCGATATCAAAACCGTGGCTCCCTGCATAGATGAGTTTGTCTAGCTTAACGAAATTGAAAACCTTGGGACGCGCACGACCGCTAACGATTCCCACGGTTAACGTAGCTGCCAGTTGACGCACCACGTCCCGCATTTCTTCGGACATGATGGCTAGATCTGGTTTATCGACAATGGGGGTCAGGGTTCCATCGTAGTCGAGGAAAACCACGGCCCTTTTTTTGGCTATCCGTTGCTTTATTTCATCCAGACGTTCGAGAGCCGAGGGTAGATTAGGTCCATGTTGCTGAAACCACTCTTCTATCTCATGAACGGAGATTTCTCCCAGGTCTCCTACCACTGTATCTGCCCCATTGTCCGTAAGGCTATTTGGATCCCCGTGCCGGTCCACGCCAATGACCAGACCAAATTTTCCCTTTCGGCCCGCTTCCACGCCTGAAATGGCGTCCTCTACGATTCCGGATTGGCTCGGGGCTACGCCGAGGAGTTCCGCACTTTTGATGAAGATGTCCGGGTCCGGTTTACCTTTGAGTCCGAGTGATTCTGAAACGCTTCCATCTACCCTGGCGTCGAATAGAGATTCGAGGCCAGCAATCTTGAGAACGGCCTGACAGTTCTTGCTTGACGATACGATCGCTGTTTTGATGCCTTGGGCCCGCAGGTCCTTGATGAGATTGACCGTGGTGTGAAAAATCTCAACCCCGTCCCGCTCCAATATCTCGCAAAACCGCGTGTTTTTCTGGTTGCCAAGACCACAGGCGGTTTCTTGGTCCGGTTTATCCGTGGGTTTTCCACGTGGGATGTGAATATTTCGTGACTCGAGAAAGCTTTGAACCCCATCGTAGCGGGGCTTGCCATCGACGTAGGTGAGGTAATCTGAACTGATATCGAAGGGAGTAAATGCTTCATTATCCCTTCCTTCCCTCATCTTGAGGTAAGTATCAAACAGCTCTTTCCATGCGGTGGCGTGAACCTTTGCGGTATCGGTAACAACGCCGTCGAGATCGAAGATGATCGCGTCAAAGTGATGTACAGTCAAAGCAGCGGGCTCCCTACCAATGGCACGAATCCTGAGACTGTTCTGTTAAAGGTCACGAGGGATCGGATATAGGCCGAATTATTTAACAAACAAAATGGTCCTCAAAGCGCCCCTGGAGCGAAGCTGAGCAAAGGAACTAGGTCGGGCGAGATATGTCACCAACATCAGACAAAGACCCCTCCACCGTATTTGCTCAATGATACCACCGACTTAAGCTCGGTTCAACATTTTTGTTTTGAATGTGAGGGGATTTGGGGTCGCGAACAGGGATAGGGAACCTTGAGCAGGATCCCTAGATGGGTCCCAGCCGTTTAACTACGAATTCAGCAATCAAATTAGCCATAATGTAGCCCAACCCCAGTCCGACCATGAGTATAACCCAGGGGAATAGTCCCAGAGGAGCTACACCGAAAAGCCCCGCCAATGGTGAATAAACGATCAGCAAATGAAGCCCTAGGCTTACCGATACTGCCACTACAAGCCAGCGGTTGGACCATAATGAGGCGTGCTCCCGGTGACGGAGCATTCCCAATACGGCGAACTCCTGCAAGGGAAAGGCAGTAAAGACAACGGTTCGTGCGGTTGCTAAATCGAAATTGAGGCTCAGATAGAAACTCACGAGGATAATAACCGTTTGAACGATGCCGATACCGATGATGGAAGCGAACCTACTACGCCCAAGCACCTCGCCTCGGCTCGGCGGTTGCTTCATGAGACCGGGGGCGGAGGGATCCAATCCCAGTGCCACGGCAGGGATCCCATCGGTTATGAGGTTGATCCACAGGATTTGCACGGCAGTGACTGGGAGGTAACCAAAAAAAGAGGCAATCAGGATCGTCAGGACTTCAGCGAAGTTTCCAATGAGGAGATAGTTAACGAATTTCTTGATGTTGGCGAAGATGCGTCGACCCTCCTCGATGGCCGCCACAATGGTGGCGAAGTTATCGTCCAGAAGGACCATATCCGATGCGTCACGGGCCACTTCCGTGCCGCGTATGCCCATGGCAATCCCCACATCGGCACCTTTGAGGGCAGGCGCATCGTTGACACCATCCCCGGTCATGGCCACCACGTGACCAGGGGCCTGTAGCGCTTTGAGGATCTGCAGCTTGTGCTTGGGTTCTGCGCGAGCGTAGATATCAACCCGCTGCACCGTCTCTCGTAGCGTAGCCTCGTCGAGTCCATCCAGGTCACGTCCTTCCAAACATTCTCCATCGAGTCCCACATCTCTAGCGATGGCCTTAGCGGTGATTCGGTTGTCTCCAGTGATCATGGCCACCCGGATTCCCGCCTCACAGGCTGCGGCTATGGCCTGGTTTGCCGCTTCCCGCGGAGGGTCGCTAAGGCCGGCAAGGCCGAGGAAGGTGAGATCCGTTTCGGCTTCATCATGATTAGTTCCGGAATCCTCTTTGTAGGCTAAGGCCAAAACCCTCAAGGCCTGGCTGGCGAGCTGGCTGTTTACCTCGAGGATACGGCTTTTATCCTCCGTGGTAAGTTTAATGGCTCCATCCGGGGTGTGAATCTTCTCACAGTAATTAATGAGTACCTCTGGTGCTCCTTTGGAAAAGATGAAGTGGTGTCTATCATTCTTTACGATGACACTCATCATCTTCCGTTCGGAGGAAAATGGAATTTCATCGATCCTCACATAATCGCTCATGTTGATCTTCGCCATGAAGGCACCGGCAAGGAGGGCGGTCTCTGAAGGATCACCCTGGAATCCAAATTTAGGATCATATTGGGCGTTATTGCATAGGGCGCCTGCCAGCAACGCGAGATTGTATTTCTGCCGAGTAGGACGACCGTGGTCCAGGTACTCACCGTCTTTATCCATGCTGCCGCCAGTGACCTTCAAAAAAAAAATTGCCGTGCCAATAAAGAGACCTGAGGCCCATTTGACCCTCAGTGATGGTTCCGGTTTTGTCCGTGCAAATGACCTGGGAGGATCCCAGGATCTCCACCACCGGTAACTCCCGTACCAGGCAATTTCGTTCCAACATCCGGCGCGTACCAAATGCGAGGGCCAGGGTGAGGACTACCGGCAAGCCTGCGGGTATGGCCGCAACGGCCAGCGCTACCGCGGTAACGAAAACGTCCACGAGGCTTAATTGAGTGATGGTGAGTTGGAGCAGCACAATCAGACCAATGAGCGCGCTAACGATGATAGTAATTCGCTTCCCCAGTTGAGCCACCTGACGTTGAAAATGGGTGGGACCTTCCTCAACGGTTTGAATCTCTTTCGCGATCATTCCAACTTGAGTGGACATGCCGGTTTCAGTAATCATGAAACGGCCTCGCCCGCGAACCACTACCGTTCCTGAATAGGTCATATTGGATCGCTCGGCGAGGCTGGTGTCATCCGGCAAAACGTGAGGACTCTTTGCCACCGGGAGGCTCTCACCTGTGAGCGCGGACTCGTCCAAATGTAGATCGTAGGCTTCAAAAATCCGTCCATCGGCTGGGATACGGACTCCTTCCTCCAACAGCACCACATCGCCAGGAGCGAGAAGAGATGCGTCGGTCGTGGTCCGGTGCCCGTCCCGCAAGAGGCATGAAATCGGCGCAGCCAGTTGTTTGAGGGCCTCAATGCCCCGGTGTGCTCGTAAATTCTGTATGAATCCAAGGAGGCCGTTAATTAAGACAATGGCCAGAATCAGCGTAGCGTCCACCTTGTGATCCGAGGTGGAGCGCACTGCTGAAACAATGAAAAGGATGAGGGCCGAGGCCGTCAGGATCAAGATGAGGGGACTGCGAAATTCGCTAATGAAAATTTTTAAGAAGGAGACTGGGGGGCGGTCTTTAACTGGTTAGGCCCAAAACGGGTAAGCCGTGCAGATGCCTCTTTGCTGGAGAGTCCTTGTGAGCTGGCCCCAAGGTGTTCTGCCACCTGATCGATTGCAAGAGCATGCCAGGGAGCATGAGGAGCTAGAGGCATGACGTAAATGCCAAGTACGTGTTCCGGTGGATTCCCTGAATTTGCAGCCAGTGCCCATTATACGCGAGCAAACCTATTGTGGCCCAGGCTCGTCAATAGGCAAGTTCCCCATTGAACCCATACGCTGACAACTAAAAATAATACTGAGAAGCCCGAATAACCAAAACCGGATTATTGGAATGGCTGACTATTCGGTCGGTGACACTTCCCAGGACCCGGTGCCTAGTTCCAAATTTGCAATGAGTTCAAATGGCGACGAGATTATGGTGCGTAGCCTGAGGGATGTCAACAATTTTTGCTGCCACATTACCTTGCAGCAAAAGTTAGGAAGTTTACTTCAATTCTTACTTCAGATTCCCTCCTGTTCTGCAGCTGTTAACTAGAGCGTCCATCGCTAAGCCGATTCTATCGAGCCTCATGGGAGGGTATGAAATGCGCAAAGGATGCCAGGATCAATTGGCTAAACATTGTTGAATTTACTCAACAATTTAATCGCACTTTATCAATCTTTGGATAAAGGAGTATATTTAAAAGGATGAAACCAAGAGACTGGCGCGCAGAAGGGGCGGTTGAGCTCTTGTTTGAGGAGAAGATCGGCGCATCCCTATGGTGGATCCTGACGGCGGATTGATGGGAAATATTACCTGCGTAGGCGTTTTGCGTTGCTTTCTGGAACAAATGGAAAGGTAACCTTCCCAATTCGAGACGATCGTTTTCTTAATAAATAATTTTCCGGAGGAAATCACTATGACGGTTCCGCTGCAGATAACCTATCGTAACATGGATTCCACCGAGGCCATCGAAGAGGAGATCCGCGATAAAGCGGCTAAGTTAGATCATTTCTATGACAGAATTACGAGCTGCCGGGTAGTTGTGGAGGTTCCCCATCGGCACCACCACAAGGGCATCGCCTATCACGTGCGCGTGGATGTCAAGGTGCCCGGGTGGGAAGTGGTAATCAATAGAGAACCCACCCAGCATAGCACCCATGAAGACGTTTATGTCTCCATTCAGGAAGCCTTTGACGCTGCTCGTCGCCAGCTGCATGATTACGCGCGACGCCAGCGGGGCGAGATAAAAGGACATGAAGGGGTCCCCATGGCTCGGGTCAGCAAGGTCTTTAGTCAAGATGGCTATGGCTTTCTCGAAACCGAAGATGGGCGGGAAATTTATTTTCATAGGAACAGCGTGTTAGACGGTCACTTCGACCATATGGCCGTAGGAGCTGAAGTGCATTTCGCCGAAGAAGAGGGCGAGAAGGGCCCCCAGGCAAGCACGGTCAGACCTGTGGGAAAGCACCACGGCTAAGCGCAGAGCGCATGGCGCAAAGGGCATAGCGCGGTCAGGACTGAGTCGGAAATTAAGAGAGAGTGAAGGGTGTGGGAGGAACTGACCGCAGAACACTTAACACTGGCTTCGCTGTTTGCTGCAAGCTGTCTATTGCTATCTGCCTACTAGTTTCGTTACTCTGTTCGGAGATCTCACTCGAGATCGTCCGCACCCTCTTTCATAATATCTTTTTTCCCAAGCTTACGGTCGTAGCCCTTCTTGCCCTTTTTTGTGGTTTGGGGCCGGCTCGCTTTCTGAGGCAGGGGAATCCGACCCAGCTTTCTGCGGCTTTTACCTTCCGGATTTTTCCGTTTTCTGGAAGCCATAAAAAGGTGTAATGAAATTCAGTGAGGACGAATCTATTCTTATTGCCCCCATGATGGAAAAAAGGCAAACCCTGCTTCCTTCTCCTTTGTTTCCACTTTGGTGTGCATGGAGATCGAGAGAAGGTGACCTAATTACGTCGGGATCTTATATGTGCGACTATCTCTCCCATGAATTTCTGAATTCTAAGAAAATCTGTGGCACTCATTGAAATCCCATCTATCATTTCTCTGGCATACCCCTTGCCCTATTTGATTGTCATGAGGTGCAAAGTAAAGAAGAGGCTTTACTCAATTGTGGCTTTTTGGGCACTGCTGTTTTTCCCTTCGGTGATCGTAGGCTACGAGGGCATTGAGGTTACGGAGGGAGGGATGATCAGAGGTGAGGTAAAGCTGCAAGGAAAACTGGACCAGCTCCCGGCACCGGAGATTTTCAAATTTAAACAGGTGTGCGAAGGGGTTCCAAACGAAAGCATCGTTGTTGGGTTTGAGGGCGGTATCCGCTACGCCGTGTTGACCCTGGAAGGAGTGAACAAAGGAAAGAAAGTGGAGCAGGAAGCGGAAAATGAGTTGGACAACCGGGAGTGTCGCTTTGTCCCCCGCGTACAAGCGGCTAGCGTGGGCCAGTGGCTGGTGGTCAGGAACACCGATCCCATCCTACACACTGCTCACGCTTATTTTAGGGGTGGGCAGCCTGATTTTAATCTCGGTCTCTATCCAGGAAAAGTGAGTCGAAAACCATTAATGAGCCCAGGGATCGTCCCAATTGATTGCGATGTTCACCCTTGGATGAAGGCGTATATCGTGGTGACAGAACATCCTTACCACGCGGTGACCGACGTCCTGGGTGAGTATCAAATCCGAGACATACCTCCAGGCAAATACCGCTTGAAGGTGTGGCACGAAAGTTTGGGTATGCGAGTAAAGCCAGTGGTGGTTAAAAGCGAAGGAGTGACCGAGGTCGACTTTTTCTTGTCTGGCGGACAAGAAGTGAGGGAATGAAAAAGTTTCGAATGATTTTCCTTGCGGTGTTTATATCCATCTCAATACTTTCCGGTATCGCGCTTGGTGCCGAAGGGATGAATAAGACTTGAATCGTGAAAGGAATATCCTTTTATTGCCGTTCCCAACGAGTGTCGAATCTACCGGATCGGTGCCGTTCCTGTGGGCAGATACCGTCTTCAGGTGTGGCACCCCGACGTGGGCAGGAAGATGGAGCCCTTTAACATGGTTCGCAAGGGCGAGGTCTTGACCATTAACGTGGACTTGAAAATGATGCGGTAGCGGGCCAGGACGATTCCACGCTAGGGATGGGCGGCCCTGTGCGCGTGATGTGGGAGGAATTATCAATTGAGATCCTCAAAGTTATTTTCGCTTGAAAGTGAATTCCACTTTCCTCGCATGTCTTTTATGCATTACGAGTTTACACTTTTTAAAATCCCAGCCAACCTGATCCTCCGTAAATTCGAAGAATAACTTTCGTCCGTTGTCCTGCAGCGTTCCGGAGAACGGATACGATTCAGTCAGTGGCCGGTTCCCACATTTTCCTTCGGTTATCCATCTATGCACATAGGTTCCATTTATCTCGCCCCCAGGTAGAATTTGGCCCTTAAATATCTTGCGAATACGGGTCATCTCACCAAAAACTCTTTGTTTCCTGCTATATGACAATGTGAAACGGTCGGCGCGCATTTTCATTCGCCCCCAACAATTACCAAACATGCACCATTTGGTGTTGTGCAGGCGTTGCAGGCTGGCCAAGTGCTTTTCTCGCTCCCGGTCGCGTCGTTCCTGTTTTTGCTCCTCACGTCTCCTGCGATCCTGCTGCAGTCGAGCCTGATCTTGCCTGCGTTGCTCCGCCGCTTGTGCCTTGGCTTCCTCCTTGAGGGCTTCCATCTTATAGATGAGACGCTTTACCCTCCGCGTGTCGGAGGCGGTCGGAGCGGCGAAGAGATACATCCTCAGGCTCTCCATTGCTGCGTCGTACTTACCTGCCTTTTCCTGCATCACGCCCAAGTTATAGTAAGGCTGCGCGATCCAGGGTGCGATCCGCGTGATCGCGCGGAACTCCCGGGCCGCCCGCTGGAAGCTTTCCTTGCTCCTACCTGATTCTGCAAAGGCTTCGGCGCGCGCCATGTGGCGGTCCACGGCTTCAGACATTGGCGGCGTCGTGCCCATTTTACGGACAATTTCAATAACCGTTTTTTGAAGTGCGCGTTCCTTGGGGCTACCGGGTTTGGTCTTCTGCAGCGCTGCCATATTCTGGCTGAAGGCTTGGGAGAGAGGTTCCGATGTCGCTGCATGTGGTAGTGAGCATAAAGAGATCGTGTGAGAAAGCACAAGAAAGGACGCAATAAGAAATTTTGCTTTGTTGCCTGGTATCTCAACTCTAAAAGATCTCATTTGCTTGACCGCTCTTCCTGTGTCCTCTTTCGGATCACCGATAGTTCATGGATGGCGCTGCTTATGACCTGGTTTTTGGGGAAAGCCAGTTGTGCGTCATGTAAATACGCTGCCGACGCATTCCAGTCTCCCCTTCCATACTGCAGGGCATCGATTATAACGTGGGCTTTTGAAGGGAAATTCGATTCGGAGTGACCAAGGCTCCGCGAAAAAAAATCCTCGCGTTTTTCGTTCCGGATATCCCGGATCATGTTTCTGATAAGGCTTTCCTTCCGGCCGGATAACTCATAGGCCTCGTTCAGGTAGTGTATGGCCAGCACCCGGTTCCGTGTGCCTCCCGCCGCGCTGAGACTGTGACCGATTCGGAACGCGGCGATTTGTTGCGCGGACTTTTCGGCCCGTTCCCGGCGAGCTGCGAGTTCCAATTCCTTGCGCTTTTGCTTCAGGCTTCGTTGGGAATGAATGTCGGCGATTTCCTGGGTGAGCCAATTCAGGCTTCGGTCCCTGGGCGCCTCTTTCTGCGCACGCCGGATCATGCGAAGAGCTGTGCCCGTATCGAGTTCCAGTTGGGACATGGCAACCAGATAAGCGGCCCGCGATTTGGAGGGCAGGCGATTGAGCCATTCCTTGTGACCATGAATACCGATCGGTGGCATGGGGACTCTATTCTTCTTGGCCCGTACCGAACGTACCGCGGTCACAGCATCGCTCAAGAATTCATCTTTAGGCACTTTACGGTGAGCTTCTTCCACGTATCTCGCTGCCAAACTGTACTGACCCCGCTCCATGTCGATGAGGCCAATCACCAACCCGGCCTTGACGGGTGTGGGCCAAGGTTTTTGCGAGACGAAGTTTCCGAGATTGCCACCGGGAACTAGCCCGACTTAGCGGATTCGACCCCCTCGATAACTTTTTTCGCGTTTTAAGTAGCCAATTTCCAAGGCGAGGTGAGCCCGAAATGGGCCTAAACAGCCTGTAGTGAAGACCTACCCCCTTTTCAGGGTTGCCCAACACGCAGTATTCTACGTGCGCTATGTTCTTACGTTGCACGAAACGCAACAAAGATGGCAAGGAACACCGTTACTGGAATGTGGTGGAGAACCGCCGGGTAACAGGTGGACGAGTCGTTCAGCGCCAGGTGCTCTATCTCGGTGAGATCAACGACTCTCAGCATCAGGCGTGGCGTAAGACCATCGAGGTCTTCGAGGATGGAGCCGTATTGCCGCGTACGATAGCACTGTTTGCCGAGGATCGGCCTGTAGAAATTGATGACGACGAAGTGGTGCAGATCCGGCTGAAGGATCTGGAACTGCACCGGCCCAGACAGTGGGGCGCATGCTGGCTGGCCTGTCACCTGTACGAGCAGTTGGGGCTCGATGAGTTCTGGGCGACACGGTTGGAGCCGAGCCGCAAGGGGACGCGCTGGGATCTGATCACGCAGGCGTTGAGCTGCTACCGGCTGATTGATCCTGGCAGCGAGTGGCGGTTACATCGGCACTGGTAC
Source organism: uncultured Binatia bacterium (SeqCode) (assembly GCA_965215595.1). Classification (GTDB taxonomy): domain Bacteria; phylum Desulfobacterota; class Binatia; order UBA9968; family CAXXLF01; genus CBDCDW01. Next base: position 578,920 of record CBDCDW010000003.1, read on the forward strand.
GACAACAGCGCGATGGCCGATTGTCTGGGGGCGGGCTTTGAACTGGTGGAGATCCACAAGCTCTACAAGTGCCTGGACCAGCTCCTGGGTCACAAGCAAGCGCTTTTTGATCACCTGACACAACGGTGGAAGGATCTGTTCAATGCAAAGTTCGACGTGCTGCTCTACGATCTGACCAGCACCTACTTTGAGAGCAATCCACCCTTTTCGGAAAACGACAAGCGAAAGTATGGTTACAGCCGTGACAAGCGTTTCGATTGTGTCCAAGTGGTGATTGCTCTGATCGTGACCCCGGAAGGGTTCCCGTTGGCCTATGAAGTCATGGCCGGCAACACGGCCGACAAGACTACGTTGAGTGGATTTCTCAACAAGATCGAGGAGCAGTACGGCAAAGCGGAGCGCATCTGGGTGATGGACCGGGGGATTCCGACCGAGGAGGTTCTCAAGCAGATGCGCGAAAGCACTCCGCCGATCTATTACCTGGTGGGAACGCCTAAGGGACGACTGAGCCGTTACGAGAAGGAGCTGATCGACAAGCCGTGGCATACAGTGCGCGAAGGAGTGGAGGTCAAGTTACTACCACAAGACGATGAGTTGTATGTGTTGGCACAGAGTCGTGATCGCATCAACAAGGAGCGCTCCATGCGGCGTCGGCAACTAAAGAAGCTGTGGAGGCGGCTTAAGCAGCTACAAGGCATGAAGTTGACGCGTGACGAGCTGTTGCTGAAACTCGGGGCCGCCAGGCAGCAATCGCCTTCGGCCTGGCGACTGGTTCGGATCGACATCCCTGATGGCAATGGGTCGGTGCAGTTCTCATTGCGAAAGGACCAGCTACAAAAGGTCCGGCGCCGAGAAGGACGTTACTTGCTGAGAACGAACCTGGTTGGACGCGAGCCTGAACAGATGTGGGAGTTCTACATGCAACTGGTTCAGGTCGAAGAAGCGTTCAAGAACCTCAAGGGTGATCTGGCGATCCGTCCGATCCACCACCAGAAGGAGGAACGCATCGAAGCTCACATATTCGTAGCCTTCATGGCTTACGCCATGCATGTGACCTTGCGTCGCCACCTGCGGGATTTGGCACCGGGATTGACACCGCGATCGGTTCTGGAAAAGTTCGGTGCTGTTCAGATGATAGACGTGCATTTGCCGACCACTGATGGACGCAAGGTGATCATGTCACGCTATACACAGCCTGAGCCCGAACTCCAGGTCTTGCTTGAGCAGCTGCGGCTTTCATTGCCCAGTCAGCTGCCTCCCCGTGTTACGGCCAAAGGTGAAGTGGCGAAATAGCTCGATGTAGTGAAGACCTTTTGAAAGCTCTCGTTGATTTACAGGTACTTACGAGCACTGAACCCCGCGAATCCGCTAAGTCGGGCTAGACCTGCAATTCGATACGAATCGACCACAAAAGGTCGCCTCGGGTCTCTGTCACGCAGATCCACAGGTGCGGAGAATTTCGTCCCTTTGGAGAATAGAGGTTCATTATTCGCCGGGGTGGTGTCGAGACTCTTAAGCTCAAGTTCATTGCCGGGATTGGGCGGAATACCAAATGCGGACGTGCCGGATTTAAGACCGGGCGAGACAGCGTCCTTATCACCTGGAATCGACTTGAGCCCCAGCGAACCACGCTTGCCGTCAAAATCCAGGCCTTTCAGAGAACGAAGCGCTTCTCTTTTCTTATTCAGGAACTCCGATCGCTCACGGGATTGTTCTTTGGTTTGGCGCCGCTCACTTTCTGCCGCTTCCCGGGCCCACCGTTCTTCTTCCCGTCCGCGTTCAACTTCTGCTTCGCGTTCTTCTTCGCGGTGAAGTTCTTCGTCGCGGCGGCGTTGTTTCTCTTCCCGTTGTCGTTCGATTTCGTTAGGAGTGGGTCCAGTAGACGGTGCCGTTCCAGAATTTACCGGTGGTTTATTGCAATAGTTGTTCCAACTTCCACAAATGTTCGACTTTTTGCCCCAATCAGCATCAACATGCTCGAACGGAGCAATGAAGGTTACGATTACGATGGCCAAAATAATCAGGCATGCGATTCCCCCAGTGAGAGGGCGAACGACACGCATCAAAAACGTTTGCAGAAGTTTTATCAATGGCCTGAGCATTTTTCCCACGATTGGTCGGTCAAGGGATTTGGAGCAAAAGCCATGCCAACGCTAACGGGGCAAATTGCTTGGAATCTCGCAGTTTTGGCTTTTGACAGAGGAGAGAACGCGGTTAGTTGGACGATAAAGTGGACAAGAAGTGCTGATACCCTTCGGATTGGCAACCAGAGTTTTTATATTTGATTTAACGCCATTGATCTAAGTGTTGGCGTTTACCATGTGAGAGTATCGTTGTTGGATTAGACCCTTGCGTCTGAATTCATTTCAGAAAACTTGTCTGTAAGGCTTTGGTTCGAGTACTGCTTCCGGCTAGGGCCAAACCACCAAGAACCAATGGTCACAATGCTCTGAACTGATCCGTTACGATTGATTCGCGAGGGGGCGTCCTTAACATCGACATCAATCTGTGCAGGAGTCAGTAGAGGCGGTTAGTAACCTGCGTGAGGAAATAACTTACCCGTTCATTGACCGTGGTTTTCCATGATCAAGATTGACCTGCTGATCTGTGCCACCGAGCCTGTCCCCGTCATGATCAGCACTCGCTTCATTTCCTCTATAAGAATCTGAAAGACCCTCTCCACTCCATCAGGTCCGCTGGCCCCAAGCCCCCAACAGATGGGCCGGCCCACGAGAACGGCCTTGGCACCGAGGGCCAGGGCCTTGACGATGTCGGCTCCTCTTCTTATGCCGCTATCGAGCAGGATGGGTACCTCGTTTCCCACCGCTTGAACCACCTCAGGCAGTGCTTCAATGGAGGCGCGATTAAAATCCAGCACTCGTCCCCCATGGTTCGAAACCACTAGGCAATCCGCTCCGGCATCCACGGCGATGCGGGCGTCTTCTCTTCCCATAATCCCTTTGACTACCACGGGTAGAGAGACCTCCCGTTTCAGCCATTCGATGTCCTTTGGGGACGAGGCGTGTCCTCGCCTTGGCTTTCCATCATTGCTCAGAGGCACATGGTCGCCAATCTTTGTTGGCTGGACCGTATCCATAGTTAATCCCACTGCCGCATAACCCAACTTTTCGGCCTCTCGCGCATAATCCAATACACGATCTCTCCCACGGCTCAGGTATCCCATGAAAACCAGAGGACTGGTGGCTCCCTCGGCCCATTCATGTGCGTTGGATCTGGCGGCATGGCTGACAAATACCATAGCCCCTGCTCGGCCGGCCCCCTCCACAACCTCACGCTCGGCGGTTGGCCCAATCTTGCTGAAACTCCCCACCGGGGCCACGGCAATTGGGGTTGGCAGCCGATGACCGAAGAGTTCTATCGTGGTATCCGGATCAGTGACGTCGTGAAAAATTCGTTGTCGAAATAATATTCTTCGCATGGCGAGCTGGTTCCTGCGCAGCGTCGACATGCTTTCGGCTGCGCCCATAATGTGTTCCCATGCATCGGGCACGATGCTGCGGCGGGCCGCTTCACGGATCTCTTCGAGACTCATCTCTAACAGCTTCTTTTCTCTGTTCGCCTCGTGGACCATCATCGACTCCTTTCAATGGTCAGTCTTGGGTCGAAAGTTTTGTTATGGAGTAGTCTTGATGAGACGAAATTGCAACAGGAGAGTGCGTTGAAAGGGGCTATAGTTGTCATCGGAAATCATATAGAGCAGGGTCCCTGCGGTGGGGTGGTTACGTACCGCTAGGCCTTCAAAATTATCCACCTCCAAGGGTGACTCCAGGAGGGCAATTTCTTCCCCTTTCAGCCGAGCCCCCGGCCGTAAGCTTGCGGCGGGTATTCTTCGGACCCGGACAATAGCCCCCCTCAACAGGTTATAACGTCGCTCCAATAGGATGAGGTCACCGTTGGGAAGGGTCGCAACGGCAGTGGGCTCAAATCCGTCGGACTGTTGGTAGGAAATTGAGGATGAACCCTTCCCGTCCATGAGCCAACCTTTGGTCGTGCCGTTCTCATTTTTGTATCTTTCGGTGATCAGTACGAAACGGCGGTCGGACAGTATCGCCACTGCTTCGAGTCCTCCATTGGAAGGCGCCTTTTGGAGGTCCGCCGGAAGGGGAAGAGGTCGTGGGGGAAGGGCAAAGGCCTCCCCAGAACCAGGGTACCGCCACAGTCGTGGGTGGCGCTCGAAGCCTACAAGGAAAGATCCATCCTCATCGCGAGCCAAAGCCTCCGCGTCGCGCATGGAACCCTTAAGGGTCTTACCCGAGGGAGTAAGCAGGGAGGCCATTTGCCATGAATCTAAACGCTGAAGTACCCCCTGGCCGTCGTGGTGAAGGCGGGCGGTGAGCCAGTAGCCCCGGTCAGATATGGCATAAAGCCGCTTCCCATCCTTGGTCAGCGCCAGACCCGAGAGGCCGCCAAAACGGGAGTCCTTGGATGCCAACTCGAAGCCGCCTAAAAAAATCAATTGACCATGGCGTCCCCCGTTTGAATTGGCCGGTTCGATCCTTGCGGATTCGACTTTAAAGGGAGCCGCAGCGGAAAAGCAAAGGCTGATGGGCAGCCATAACCAGATCAGGAAACTGAATAGGAAAAATTGGGACATGGGTAAATCCTAGTTCGCGGTTCCTGATTCATCCTGTTTGGCCACGAGGCCGGATGCCTTACGCCCCCACATGAATCTCTCCAGGATCATGGACCAGAAAAAACCGCCCCCTACCTTAGCTGCGTATTGAGCCACTATCACAGGAATACTAAAAATTCCAAACGCTGCCGCAGGAAATACTACGGAATCCACAAAGGCGCTGACGAGATTAGAGCCATTTACCTTTAACAATCTTGCCCTTCCTTTAAGAACTCCATAGATGACAGCGTCACTTGCGCCAGCACTGGCAAATGCCAAGAAGGAGGCCACCGCGATTCTCTCTGCATCTCGATTGACAATGAACGTCAGGACCGAGCCGCAACCTATCAGGGCCAGCATTTTCCAACCGAGGTTTTTTCCTTCCCATGCCTCGTGGAGGTAGTCGCGGCTTGAAAGGTCCAGGCCAATCATAAAAAATGCGATGAACGGCATGGCGGCGGGACCAAAATAGTGAACGGTGATGTTTGCCGCCACCGCGGCCGCCAGGTAGGCCCCTATAACAAGCTTTTCTTTCACACCGCCAGTGTTAAATGATAAGCTGCGGACAGATTTCCAATATGGCAGCCTTCAAAAATTCCCTTTCATAAACGTCCTCGTCCACAATCATTCCACCCCAAACCACGATGTCCAGATCGATAGTTCGTGAATCGTATCTGTCCGTACCCCGGGTACGACCCAGATCATTTTCCAACTCCTTGAGCCATGCTTTGAGATCTTCGTGTCCCATGGATGTCTGAATCAGGATCGCTCCATTCACAAAATCAGGTTGGTCGCGTTCCGCGAGGGGCTCCGTTACCACGAAGCGAGACTCATTGAGAATCCGATGGGACTCGGCAATCTTTTCGATGGCTTTCGCGATATTGGCCTCTGGCTGGATATTGGAACCTATGCCAATCACCGCTTGATTCATGAACCCCGCTCCCCCGAACATCTTATTGATACCGAATCCGCAAACCGCAGTGCCTGTGGCTTATCCACCTCCACCGTCCCCCTTATAGCCTTCTTGTCTTCCAGGACAATTTTTAGGATGTGATTGGCCAGCTTCTCCAGTAGATAAAATTCTGACGACTCCACCTCGCTAATGATGCGTTTCGTTAACGTCTTATAATTGAGGGTGTCTTCGATGCGGTCCGTTTGGGTTGCCCTAAAGGCATCCACCTCCAGCTCCACATTGACAATCACCTCCTGCTTCTCCTTGCGTTCCCAATCGTTAATGCCAATGATGGCCTTTATCTTTAGATTCTTAATGTGTATTTCCATGAATGCCTTTGGATCGGGGGTCACAGCAGCCTTTTTGGAAGTCTTACATCTAGAAGACTGGAATGAGGGTGAAATGTCAAATGATCCTGCTCCACCAGAGCAGTCCAAAGAGTCGTAGTAATTGCACCCCATATAGGAGCCTATCCTTATTCATGGCTTGACAGGAATTTGCTTCTCGTTCTATAGGAAGACAGGTGAAATATTAATGGTACCGAATTTGACTCTGCGGGACGGAGGTACGAATGGCACTTGTTGAGGGTTTCAGTCACCTGGTGATTCAAGTGACGGATCTCGACCGGTCGGAGAAGTTCTATCAGGAGGTTTTGGGATTGGATCCAGTGGGTAGAGATCTTGTCTCCGAGGAAGGTCCCAATTCACTCCTGAAAATGAATACGGGGCAGATGATTCTCCTTGTACAGGTGGCCAAAGTGGAACCATTCAGGCCCAATAGCGGAAGCATCCATCATGCCTGGCTTCTCACCATCGAACAATACAAACGAGCGCAGGAAAGATTAAAAGAGCGGGGGTACGACATTAGCGACAACCGGGAGGCCTTTAGAGCCTTGGGGGAGAAGAGCATGGATGTCTATGACCCCGACGGCCACCGTTATCAGGTACAGTCCTTTGGCCCCGAGGCACATGAAATCATCAAACCAGGAGTGGGAAAAGTTCGCTGTGGCAAGATAGATGATTTCGCCGTGGGCTCGGTAACCCTATTCGGAAAGGCAAAGTTCTATCTCGTCCGCCACCCCGAGGGATTTATGGCCCTTACACGTTGGTGCTCGCACATGAACGGACAGATCTCATGGCAAAAGGAACACTGGCGCTTTTTCTGCTCCTTTCATGGAGCCACATTTAATCGCAAGGGACAGCACACCGGCCACATCCATAACGTCGCCCCTCTTAGAATCCATCCGGTCACTATTGAGGAAGACGGCACGGTGGTGGTGGACCCCGAAGTGGTCCTGACCCGTGAGGATTTTGATCAGGAGCAGCTGGTTCCACCCGTGTGCGGCGCTGAATTTTGTGCTTCCCAGGTTCAACAGGTATAGGAGGATCGACCATGGCAGACGTGGAGAGTCTTAGTCATAGCGGCATCTGTGTTCACGATCTAAAGGAGGCGGAGCAATTTTACTGTCAAGTTCTGGGTGCGCGCCAGAACACCCGCGTAAATTTCAATACCGAGGATGCCATGCGGGGAAGATCGGTTCACGGTTCCGTGGTTCTTGAAGATTATCTCCTCGCGCTGGTGGTGGCTCATGATTACATGCCCATGCCTGCAGAAGACCAGCACCGCGGTGCCCATGGTTTCCGCCATGCCTTTCGTATCTCTCGCGCCCGCTTCGACAAGACCCTGGAGACATTGAAGGAACGAAGGATTCCGTTTGAAGGTCCGGTGGACCACCCGGAAAAGGGCCCGTTTGGCCAGTCCATCTATTTTAAGGACCCAAGCGGCAACTTTCTCGAGATCCTGTGGCGTCGCGACGAAGATCAACACCACAACAAACCAACCGTGCTGGACGTTGGATAAGCTTTGGAGTCTGAAATGAGTGGGCTCCAAGTCGATTCCATTAACCATGTTTCCGTTGCAGTCTCGGACCTGAAAGCATCCGAAGAGTTTTATCACCACATACTGGGTTTTGAACCGCAGGGACGTGACCTCTGGCCTCACTGTGGTCCCAATGCCTCATTTAAAACTGGACAGGGGCAGTCCCTGATACTTTCTGAGAATCCTCACCTAACTAAACTCCCCGACACAGGAACCCATCAAGCCTATACAATCGGAGGACCCAGTCGGGATGCCGTCGCCAGAGAGTTAAAGCAGCGGGGTATCGAGATCCATAGCTATCGAGAAGATAGACCACAGGAGGCCGAAGACAATTTTTATTTCTGCGATCCGGACCTTAATCGGATTCAATTAATTGCATCCAACGGACAATCGGCCGGAACCGGAAAGGTCCAGGGGATAGATCATGCTGCCGTGGAAGTGGTGGATCTTGAGTGGGCGGAGGATTTTTACGTTAACATTTTGGGTCTTCCGGTGGCCCATCGAGTTGGCTGGCACACCGCAGATTTTGCGCGTGCAATACGATGGGGCGAAGGAAAAGAGGATATGGCCCCCGGTAGCAGGCGTTGGGATGCACTCTATACGGAAAACAGGAGGCGGGTCCCAAGGGTAACCGCCCAGCTGTACATTCAATTTGGTAAAGCTGTCTTGGGGCTCTATCTCGCCACAAAACATCGGCAGGAGCCTCCAGAGGAAGAAACTGTGGGTTCGCCACGCATCGCGTTTCGTACCGACCGTCCCGTTCTCGACCATACTGCCAAGCTCCTAGACGAACACCATAAACCCTTTCAAGGTCCTATTGACCATCCTGCAACGGCTCCCATTCAGAGTTCTCTCTATTTTAAGGATCCCGGGGGAAACTTCCTGGAGCTGGTTGTTCCCCGATAATCGTTAATTTGACGACTGGAGGTTTAAATGGCTGAACTTCATTCCTATCCTCGATTTTCCTTGGCCGAGAGGGACCGCAGATGGGCGGCTGTGCGCAAGCTCATGCAAGAACAACGGCTAGACGCTATCGTCACGCCACAGAACACGGGACACTCCATGGACTTTCAAGCCAACACGCGTTATCTCACCCATTGCGGTGGCGGAGGCGATGCAGACCTAGCAGCAGTATTTCCGCTGGAGGGAGAGGTGACTGTAGCCGCCACCACGGCCACTGCCCGTTGGCCTAACGTGCAGGACTGGACCAAAGACGTGCGTGAGGCGCGGCGCCATTACGGGCGTATCATCGTGGAGCGGCTCCATGAGTTAAAGGTGGATCGAGGGCGTATCGGCATCACCGGTCTCGGCGAGGTGGAAGGTACGCGTACACCGGAAGGGACCATTCTCTACGGTACCTGGAAGGAGATCCGTGAAGGATTTCCCAACGCAGAATTAGTGGATGCCAGTCCGATCCTCACCGAGGTGCGCTATACCAAGAGCGAGGAGGAGGTTGGGGTGCTTGCGAAGTCCATGGAAATCGTTGAACTGGGCTACCAGGCTGAAATCGAAGCGGCTCGGCCCGGGGCAAAGGACTGGGAGGTGTGGGCCAAGGCCCAGGGTGCCATGATGCTAAACGGTTCCGAGATGCCAGTCCACTGTAACTGGCTTTCCGGGAAAAACCCCAAACGTACACTCACTCGACCCACCATGCGCATACTCGAACGGGGGGATTTGATCATCAACGAATTAGAGTCCTGTTGGATTGGTTACCGGTCCCAGGGCGTCCAACCGGTGTTCGTGGAAGTAGCGAATCCCGTCCATCAAGAGCTGATCAAGGTGCAGAAGGAAGTATTCGATAGGGTGATGGAAAAGCTAAAGCCGGGTATTACGGTGGGAGAGCTTTCCGAGCTAGCACAGACTACAGGCCAAAAGGCAGCACCGAAGACAGGTCCCCTAGCCGATGCCAAAGCGGAGCTGACCATGCATGGCCGCGGTGCGGGTGATGATGGTCCTATCATTACATCCACGGCCCGAAGTCCTAAACAGCTTGGCGTGGCGCTAAAGGAAAATATGGTCTTTATCTGTAAGCCCTCGGCAATCACAGCCGATGGCAATTATCATTGCACCTGGGGTGATTCCGTGGTGGTCACGCGTAGTGGGGGACGCAGATTGGGTAAGCGCCCTCACGGCCTAGCCGTCTCCGGCATGTAGTTGCGGGGTTCTCGGGGCTAAAAAAATCTGCACTGCTATCGGCAGGAGAGCCGCCACTAGATTTGCTGTTTTTTAAGACCTCTCAGAAGTAATTCATTAAATGTCACTTCTAGTTAGGCTTCGAACCGCTCTGGGCCTGGGTTTGGTCAGTGTCAGATCGCTAGGACGCAATTAAAGAGCTAGTGAATTGCGTTCTATGGGTCGTAGCAAAAAGAAAACGACGGCGCGATGTGGACCGCCGCTGCTTACTAGAAGTAAAAGGTTCCTGACACCTTTTCTGGGTTGGTTTGCGCAGACAAAAGCAAACATTCGGGCCACGCCTCGATGCCCATGGCGACAACTCCTGTGAGTCCACTATTTACTCGTCGGAGGAGACCAGCGACCCTCCATGTCACGCATAAACTCCTGAAAGTCCTTTGAGCCAGTCATGATCTCTCGGGCGCTGGCGCGCAGGGCGTCCACCTCTTCCACCGACAGGCGGAAGCTCGTCGGAAGGCTTTTCATCGCCTGACGCCGCTTCCTGTCGGCCAGCTTGTCGAAATCAACCTCCACGAGATAGATCTTGAAATCATCGCAACCCTCCGCGCTCTGGCGAGTCTCGGCCCACTCCTTGCATCGCCCATTTTTCAGCTGGCTGGCAAGCCCCTCGAAAGCGAGTCTGAGCAGTGTCAACGATTCGAAGCTGTACCCGTTCAAGGGAATGGAGCTCGAAGCAGATATCGCCTGGCCCAATGACAGGTTGTTGTCCGACTGTTGGAATTCATGGCTCATCTCGGATTGAGCATTGACCACGATCACCAGCATCCGGTGGGTGTTGACCACGCCCATGACCTTGGCCAGCTCCCATGAGTTGCCCGACAAAGCCAGCCTGTTGAGGAAGGGCCTCACGCCGAGGTTATCGGACAGCCCGCCGTCGTAGAGGTGGATGTACGGCTTTTGTTCTCTATCCGCGTACTTCGCCATCTGCTTGACAAGATGGTGAGGGCGCGACGTGGGATCCGTGCTTTTCTGCGCTGCCTTCGCCCACGGCGGAAACTCGAAGGGGCAGGTCCCCGCATAGTTGCGCAGGATCACCGAGCTGAACAGGATCGGCACCGCCGAGGACGCCGTGACCGCGCGCGAGACTGGAAATTTGCTGTAGTCCAAGCATATCAAGGCAAATTGTGCCGGCTCGAACGTGAACTGAAGACCGAGGGCGATCTCCGTTGCGTTGATCTGCAATCGCGGCCCGTTGCGCGCATGGATGTCACCGAAGGTCTTTCCTTCGAACAGAATCTCGTCGTAGTACTCGGCTGCAAGGTCGCTTCTGTCGAACTTGGACGAACCGAGCTTGCCCCACGAGGCTGGCGAGAAAATCGACCACGTCAGCTTTCCCTGGACGTCTCTGTAGAGAAACTTGTCGGCGTAGTCTTCGAAGATTCGATCTCCGAACAGGCCGTAGTACGCGGCCGTGAAGCTGCCGCCGGACACAGACGAGATGGTATCGATCTCATCGAGCAGGCGAAGCTCGCGACCTTCCCAGCGGACAGTTACCTCGGCCATGGTCTCGAGGACACCATAGGCGAACGCCGCGGCGCGGGTGCCTCCCCCCGAGAATGCAAGCCCGACGAGCAGGGAGTCCGAACGAGTCTCGCCCGCCTTGGGCTGCGCTGGGCCGGCGCCAACTGCGACGACTGGCGAGTATGGCTCGTTGACGGGATAGTGCGCCGTGCAACCTGCAAGCAGTGAGCACAGGACAACCAATGCCGGCAAATTAGAATGTCTCATGGTCACATCACACGACAAATACAAACATGAGGAGGGACCCCTAGCTCGAGCAAGCAACACCAAGCAATGTATCGCGCACGACAGACCGCGTGCCGCGTCATTCATGTACTGCGCAAGAGGGGGACAATATCCGATAACGGGGCGTTTTGTCAATTTGCAGCCTGCTTTTGTTTGGGCTATCCACCCGAAAGGCCGCTTCGGTGCTGGTTCCTATTGTAGGGGAGCGGGTCTGCCACAACGATTTCCAGGATTGCCCGGGATCTGGATAAAGAGGTTAAGTTTTACCATAGCCGTCTTAGGGATCAGTACCGCTATCTGTTCATGGGGTGGTGTTAAAGAGCAAGGGGGCTGCCAAGGTACAGAAAAAGATATTACTTTGTGCCTTGCCAAGCAGGAGATGAATTTCTATGCGGGAATCTGAAGCTAGCGTTTATCGGTCATGACCGATTCTGGGGATCCTCTGCTGGATAGGTTGTTTCTCGTAAGTCGCTACGGAAGCTTACTGGCGGTTTGGTTCACTGGAGGAAGGCTTATCCAAGGGCTGTGGCCTGTTTGGAAAAGGATCTCGATCAATTGCTTTACTTCTTTCAGATCAAGCGGCCTGAGCTTTGGAGCCGCTTGAGAACCACCAACCTCATAGAAAGATCGTTCCGGGAAGTCAGGCGCAGGATTTCGCCACAAGATGGGCAATGATAATACCCAAAGCATACAAAGAAGCCTTATCGCAGGACGCAGAAATTTACACACATGACGCTGACCTTGATTGAATACATTGCCGCACCAGAACCATGTTGACCTGGGGCTGGAGGTGTTTTCCGGTGATCTTACGCAGCCTGTATTTCTCGCTTTAATTGTTGGTTCAATCGAGCACCTGCTTGAGCCGCTGTTGGTTCTAGATGATAGGTACGCTTCTTCTTTACTTGGTTTGACAAGGATTAAATTTCAAAGGGTTCAGTTTTTTAGCCTTACAAGGATCAAGATCTAGGCTGGCAACAGAGGGATTTAATGACAAGTTACGGCATTTCTGCGAGAAATTGCAACTTTCCTCGCACAGATTTTAATGTCATCTAGCCATTCTCAAAAAATTACCGCGTGAAATTTCAATGACTTAGATAATCGAGGCCCATTGGCACGATCTTTGGTTTCAGCATGTCCATCGAGCGCTGCATCCTGCGCGGCTCATTTCGGAAAAAAAATATTTTGAGTTTTACGTATACCTTTTATCGCCAATCCTGATCGTAATCTGGGCATGTTGGCTATAAAACTAACCAAACGGAGAGGCAGGGAAGATGGAGAAAAAAAAGACAATAGTCAAGAGAGTAGAAGAAAACAAAAGTGAAACAATGAGAACCCCAGTAACCCAACCAAATAAAAGACGAGCTCTCCAAATCACCGTTTTCATATCATTATTTTTCTTCTGCCTAAGCTACGGCGTTGCCTTCGCGGATCCGAAGTTCTCGAAGCTAGATCCATATGGACTTGCTAAAGACAAACGCATGGTTGAGCGTGGGAACCGAGGCCGTCCTGTATGGGAAGCATCACAACAAACAGATGGACCGGGAGAAAAAGATCCGGCCTGCTTTTCGAATGCACATAGTAAGAGTGTTAAAGGCACCTATATTGATGGAACCTACATCCCCATAACCTGGGAGACCTACTACGCGGCCTATTATGCCTCTATTGGGGTAGATTCCGCCTACTACAACTATAAATCCTTAGGTTATTCCCGAGAAGAAATAGCCTATCTCGAAACGTTATCTGTAGCGGAAATCTATGACGCGATGCATCCAGGCTATGTCGTTGCTAATGAAACAGAGAAGCCGCTTATTTCGCTTGCTGAAAACGAGCTTGATCTTAGCAAGGTCATCAATTATGCGGATTCTTATAGGTTTGTTTATTATCCGGGCGACACAGTTGAATACGAGGTCAGTTTAACCAATCCCTATAGTACCGAGCTCACAATCAGCATGACCGCTACGATTGAATACATGGATAATTCATGGGCTTATAACGAAGAAGTGGGGACCTACCAACGTCGACGTCTCGTAGGAGAACCGGTGCAAGGTGATTCTACTGAGACTTGGGACACCATAACAATCGCGCCGGGTGAGATTCTCAATCTATATGATAGTTACTATATGCCCGAAACGGCGTATTGGGCTAACTATCAAATCGATGTCACGATTACGGAGCTTTGCTCTGGCCTATCCTATCAAGATCCTCAGGCTGGATGGTTCGATCTTCCGCTTGATCGAAGCGAAGCAAATAGAAAGTCTGGAAAATAAATTGTAAGGCAGTTGTACCAACAGCGAGTCTGATTCAAGTTGGCACGTCCCACAGCTTAATGGACAGGAATCAGCTGCGCAGCCTGAACGTTGGGATTCCTAACGGTTTTTCTGATTACAGGACGCAATTAAACGACGCTTTAATTGCGTGTTACGCTGGATGCAACTCAAGAGCTTCTGAATTGCGTGCTACGAATTGTTGTAAAATATATGGTGGCCTGGTGTGGCCCTGCCGCAGAGGTAGAGCCAATGCCTACTCGAGACAGATAAGGGGATCTGTTTCATATACTGACTTGCCGTTAGTCTAGAAATGTAAAGTCTTTGCGGCTAGAGGCACTGTAATGTCGCGTTCAAAGTAGAGATCGACTCTAGCAAGCCTACCCAGACTCCACCGACGTATCTTCCTGCATGGCCCATTGGGCGTAAGACCCAGCATAGGTCCGCGCTTTTTCGTAGCCGAGAATCTTGAGCACGATGGTCGCGAGCGCCGCCCGCGCACCACCGTGTCAATAAGTGTCGATCTCATAGCCAGGGCTGATACCCCGCGATCCGAGGAGAGCATGTAGGTCCTTAGCTGGCTTGAGCGTATTCGTATCCTGGTCGAACAGTTCGCTCCAGTCGAGATGGACCCCGCCTGGAATCCTGCCCTTCCGAACTGGTGCTCCAAACCCGGCCGAAGTCCCTTCGAATTCCTCCAAGCTGCGCGTGTCCCAGAAGACAGTCTTCGGCTCGCTTACGGCAGATTTGGCCTGATTCAGTGAGCAGTAGACCGCCTCCTGCGGTTTGGGAACAAAAATGGCATGTGGATAGTCTGTTGCTTGGGTCGAAATTGGCCGGTTTTCCCGGGACCACTTCGCGAGGCCGCCGTCCAGTATCCGCACGTCCAGGTGGCCGTAGTAGAGGAACGCCCACGCAACCATTCCCATCAGCTGAGCGGGTGCGTCGTATACGACGACGGTCATGTCGTTGCTGATACCTAGATTGCCTGCCACACTGGCGAACTCATCAGGGCTGGCCATGTCCCCATTAGCCGCCCTCGGAATCCCACCAAAGCCATTCAAGTTGACTGCCCCCGGCACGTGGTTGGTGGCGTATTGCTCTGGTGGTCTTGCGTCGATCACCCGTAGTTTCGGGTCGGTGAGGTGGTCGGCTAGCCAATCCGTTTCCGCAAGTAGCTCGGGATGCGCGTAGCCACGATCTCTTATAGGGAGGGATTGCATTATATGCCTCCAGTCAGATGATTGAAATAATAGGAATTCCCTTTTGGGATCGGCCCATTGAGACCCAAGGGTCGCAAAGAAAAAGAGTTTGATATAACCTCTGAGCTTGTCGCTCTTTGCGTCTTGGCGAGAGTAATCCTAATTCTTGTCAGCGTCAATCCGCGAAAATCTGCGATTAAGTATCTTAACGCTTTGCGCCATGCGCTTTGCTGGTCCTTCCTATCTTGGCGCCCTTTGCGCCTTTGCGCGAGGCATCCGGATTCTTATCTGCGATTATCTGCGAAAATCTGCGGTTAGGTTCTTAATGAAGTGTCCGTCTGCGTGGGTCTGCGGTTGAAGTCTTAAAGACTAAGCGCGTCTCGCGTCTTTGCCGATTCAGGGTAAACGATTTCCAGGGTTCCATCTTGCCATTGGCAAAGCTGGATGGTGCCTAACGGAAGCCCATTACTGCCAAAGCGCAGCTTGCCCATTACCGTTTCAAACTCCATTCTCAGCAGATTATTTCTCAAGACCTCGTTGTCCGTGCTCCCCGTATACTGGACCACTCGCTCCAGAACCTGGCAGCACGCGTACCCGCCGGCAGAGTGATACTCTGGGTTACTGCCGTAGGCGGACTTAAAGCTCGCAGTAAATCCCATTGATAGCGGGTCACGGGCAACCGGGACCCAACTCCCACGCATATAGACACCATTGATGGCATCGGCCAGCTCAAGGTCCCGCGGCGCCGGGTTATCGGAAAGCCAGATCTGTGTTCCCTTGAGTCCAACCTTCAAGGCATGGGATACGGATTCGTGCATGGGCTTATCAGGGCGAACATGGTCGAGGCCCACCAGCAGGACATCCGGCTTGGAAGCCTCCACCCGTCCCATGAGCCCGGCGTAGTCTACCGGGGAGTCACCGATGACCTCTTCGCACACCAACTGGACTTCATGGACCTTGGTGTAGTGCTTTACTCCCAGAGCCACGGCGTTGCCTATTCTCCCATCCGTGTAGACCAGGGCAGCCCGTTTTCCTGATAACGTTTCTGGTTTGGTCAAACAAAACTCAAGAAAGCTCTTCGGGTAGTCGAAGTCACAGCCGGACCAGCACAGGAAGAGATATTTCCGTCCTTTGCGAAAGATTTCATGTGAGCTCCCGCTCCCTTGCAGCAAGAGCTTGTGCGTATCTTCCACCATGGGAGCCACCGCCTCCACCAACACACTGTGACAAGGTCCCAGCAAGAGTTCCACTTTGTCTTCATGGATCAATTGCTTGTAGTGCTCTGCCGTTTTGGCAGGTTGGCTCTCGTCATCATAAACCCGGAGAACAACACGCTTGCCCAGCAGTCCCCCCCTTTGGTTGACCTGCTGTAACCAGAAGTCATAGGCGCGGCTATAATACACGGCCGCTGTCTTTGTGTACCGGCCAGTCTTTGGAAGACTGACCCCCACCGTAATAGTGTCTGAATTCTTTGCCATAACTTGCTAGGATGGATGCGATTGCAAGGTATATGGGTTGGTGGAATTCCACAAGTGGCTGGGTCCATTTTCGAATTCTTTAAAATGCGACAATTCCATGATAGGTAAGGCATTTGAAAGCCAAAAATTCAAGAAAGGCTTGCCAAAGGAGTAGAGATGTTTGAAGACCTACGCAGTTACCTATCCCACCTTGAGGACCAGGGGCAGTTGCTTCGAGTCAGCGAGGAAGTGGATCCAAAATTCGATGTGGCTGCCGGTATCCGGAAAACTTCGGATGTGAAGGGACCGGCCCTTTTGTTTGAAAAGATAAAGGGGTTTCCCAACTGGCGTGTGCTGGGAGGACTGTTTGCCACAGAAAAGCTGGTGGCTCTTGGACTGAGGATTAAGGAAGAGGAGTTGCTGGAAAGATACCTTACCCTGGAGGATAAACGAATCCCCCCGGAAATGGTCGAAAGTGGTGCGGACAAAACCACCACCTGGACCGGTTCAGAGATCGATCTTAACCGCTTGCCCATTGTTACCCATTCGGAACGGGACGTGGGTCCGTACATCACTATCGGTGTGCAAGTGGGCAAAGATCCAGATACCGGAACCCGTAACGTGTCGATTCACCGGATGTTGCTGGCAGGGAAGGACCGTCTCTCCCTTTGGGCGCCTCCGGATCACCACCTTGGCCGCTTCATCGCCATGGCGGAGGAGAAGGGAAAGGGACTAGAGGTGGCCACGGCCATTGGCGTGGATCCGGCAATCATTGTGGGCTCCCAGGCAAAGGTCCCCATGGGAGTGGACGAGTTCGAAGTTGCCGGCGGGCTGCGCGGTTCACCGGTGAAACTGAGAAAGTGTCAGACCATCGATGTGGAAGTACCGGCCACCGCGGAAATCGTCATTGAAGGAGTGACGCTTCCGGGGGAGCGGATCTCCGATGGTCCCTACGGGGAGTACCAGGGCTGCTACAGCGAGGCTAAACAGGCTGCTGTGCTCAAAGTAACCGCCATCACCATGCGGGAAAATCCCATCTATCAAACCTGCCTGGCGGGATTTCCCGTGACCGAGAACCATACCCTGATTGAATACGGTAACGCCGCCCTTGTTTATCGCGAGGTAAAGAAAATTGTTCCAGAAGTGAAGGGGATTAGATTGACACCCGGCGGCACGTTTCGTCATCATGTTGTGGTGTCCATCAAGAAGAGGCAAGAGGAAGAAGCAAGGAATGTGATTCTGGCGCTGCTGGCTGTAGGAGTTGGCATCAAGCATGTGACCGTTGTGGACGAGGATATCGATGTGAACAATCCTCTCGAAGTGGAATGGGCGGTCAGTACACGCATGCAGCCCGATCGAGATATGATCATAATCCCACGCCTTGCCACGTCCACCCTCGATCCATCGGTGCCCAAGCCGCGTACATCCGCTGGGTGGGGCATGGACGCCACCATGCCTTTGGGAGATCGTGAGCGTTTTGACAGAGTAAAGGTCCCCGGAGTCGACAAGGTCAAATACCTGTAGGAACAGAAGAAGGAGATTTTTAACCGCAGACTCACGCAGATTTACGCGGATGGACACAGAAGGGAGACCGTTTAAGAATATTACCGCAGAGGCGCAGAGTACGCTGAGGAAATCCCTTTCAGCCCAATCGGGAGACGACGATTGGGCTGAAACTTCCAGCTCTGATTTGAAGATTGTTTTTGTTTGTCGTCGTCTCCCGACAAGCAAAAATCTAATTCTCTGCGCCCTCTGCGTCTCTGCGGTGAAATAGCCGAATCCCTATCAGCGAGAATCGGCGAAAATCTGCGGTTAAGTTCTTAGAGCCCGATTCGTCTGCGTGTGTCTGCGGCTAATAACTCTTTTTGGGACTTGGCGTTGCTATGAGAAACTTCGAATACATTGAACCCACCACGGTGGGTGAAGCCTGCCGGCTGCTCGAGCAATATGCAGGGGAGGCGCGGGTTTTTGCGGGAGGCACCGGTCTTACCATTCTCATGAAGCAGGGGCTGCTTCGACCCAAGGCTTTAATCAACATCAAGAAGATCCCCGATCTCAGAGACATTTCATATGATTCCACCAAGGGCTTGATTATTGGAGCCCTGGTTACCCATCACGATCTGGAGACATCGGATCTGGCTTTGAAACACCTGCCCATTCTGCGCCAAGTGGAGCGGGACGTGGCGAACATCCGGGTGCGCAACATGGGAACCGTAGGTGGGAACCTGGCCTCAGGTGAGCCGCTGACGGATCTGCCGTCCCTATTCATCTCCCTTGACGCTCGGGTTAACATTCTTGGGGCCTCGGGGGAACGCACCCTTCCCGTGGAAGAGCTCTTCTTGGATTATTACGAGACCGTCCTCGCCGATGACGAGGTCCTGACCCAGGTGGTGATTCCCCCTACACCTCCACGTACAGGCGTGGAGTACATCCGATTTTCCAGCGGTTCAGTGGTGGACAAACCCTGTGTTGGGGTTTCGGTACGGATCACTCTGGATGAAAAGCGTCAAGCCTGTCAGAACGTGCGAATTGCCCTGGGTTGTGTTGCTTCGACACCCATGCGCGCAAGTAAGGCGGAACAAGCATTGGAGGGGAAGCAGATCAAGCCTGCAGGAGTGGAAGAGGCCGCCACGCTAGCCTCTCAGGAATGCAGCCCACTGGATGACCTGCGCGGATCGGAGAAATATAAGAGAGAGATGGTTGGTGTCCTGGTCAAGGGCGCCGTCGCAAAGGCCTACGAGCGGGCGCAAGAAGCGGCGAAGAAGTCATGAGGAAATCCATTCGTATCACAGTCAACGGTAAGATGCGGGAAGTAGAGGTGGAACCTCGAGTGACCCTGCTGGAGGTTTTACGGGAAAATCTCGCATTGACCGGCGCAAAACTTGGCTGCGATATCCAGGTGTGTGGAACCTGCACGGTGCTGTTGGACGGGAAGCCGGTGAGTGCCTGTTCTTCCCTTGCGGTGGATGCCGATAGTCGAAACGTCACGACCATTGAAGGATTGGGAAACGGAGACACATTAGACCCTGTGCAAGAGGCTTTTATGGACTTTGGCGCGTTGCAATGCGGTTACTGCACCTCCGGATTTATTTTGACCGCCAAGGCGTTGTTGGCGGAAAATCCCCACCCAACGGTCGCCGAGATCCGAAGCTATCTGACAGGCAACTTCTGTCGGTGCGGCTGCTACCACGAGATTGTTGAAGCCATTCAGAAAGTGGCAGGTCGATAGGGATTGCGCATGGCAGATAATCCTATAAAAGGCTCAATCCGTCGCCTGGACTTCAAGGCCAAGGTTACCGGTCGGGCAGTTTATCT
>CBDCDW010000004.1:0-738729 GCA_965215595.1 uncultured Binatia bacterium (SeqCode)
GTAATATCTGATCCAAGTCGATCATCTCTCCATGAATTGCATGAGATTGGTGTTTACGTTTCGTGTTCCGTCGAATTGAGGTCTCGATTTTGGTTGTTAAACGAACCACGATAGACAGACTTCAAGCGCCCATCCTCAGATTTTTCAATCTTTTACTCTTAGAGGAATTATTCGACACGTTTCTAATCATGTGGGTTACAGAGAATTCTGGCGTCTACAATTTTGGTCTCAAATCCAGCAAGGCTACACCGTTCGTTCAATGGGTTATTGAACGGCTTAGTGTGAAGCTCGCCGAGGGGCAACTCAGGTTACAAGGGCAAAATTGTTTTGAATACCTCAAGGGATTGGTTCGAAAGATGCGTTGGGAGACTTGGTCAATTATCCAAAAGGGTGATGGGGACGGTTATTTGCCAGACCCGTCTCTAGCTATCCACATCTGCCGAGTACTGCCGGAATATTTTACGTACTTTAAGGACCGCCATATAACCTTTCTGATCGATGATTATTCAAATCAACGCATCCCCGTTGCTCTTCAACGGAAGCTCAATCAAACGATATCGTTTGCTAAGCAAGGAACACCCTTATTTAAGGTTTCCTCAGAATACCAGGGAGTTGATCTAGAAGGCGTGCAAGAAGGCCGAGAGGTTGTCGAGATCAACATAGGGGACAAGTACTCTTCATTGGATAACAAGACCGGCGCCCAATTTCTGGCAGATATCGTTAATATACGATTGAGGCGAGCCAAGTACGCCTCTACCATTCATAACCTGCTTGGCAAGACTTCGTACCCAAACATGACAATGGCAAAGGCAATTGCCGACGAGACTCAAACGCTACCTTTTTACTACCATGGGTTAGACTGTGTGCACGGGTTGTGCTCTGGAGATATGGCGTTAGCGCTTGATCTAATCAAAAGAATTTTTGACGCGTTCAATGTAAGACCAAACACGATTCAGAGTGTGCCTCCCCACGTGCAGCACAAAATTATTCAACAATTTTCGCACGATGAAGTGCGAAGAATAAAATATATTGTGCCAGACGATGACAGAATGCACGAGATCATTTGCTATCTAGGAGCAGTCGCCCGAGCTTTTGTAAAAAACAAACGAAGCGGTAGGAAAGACAAGTCGGCCGAGCCGATGTGTAAGACCCATCTCGATGTACGACTACCCGCGATTAGAGAGCTAAAAAACTCGCAAACTAGTTTGTGGAACCTATATGATCTCCTCACTTCGAGAGCGATATTGATGAGTTTAGAAACCAGTCGATCCAGAATCTCCCAGGCTACGGAGCGTCTTCAACTCAAACGAATATATCTACCGTCGTTCAAAGCACCTTTAAAGCGTGATGTCCCGATAAAAATTGACTCAGCTGATGACCTAAAATCATTGCTCAGTAGCCCCCGAACATTTGCTGAAAGAGAATTGAAAAAGTCGGATATTAAGCCAGACCAATTAAGCCTGGCTTTTAGAGACGCTCTTGTGAAGCCTGTTGGAACATAAGATGGAAATTTACAAGAAAGAGCTTCCGGGTATCCTAAAGGCTTTACCCGAGATTAATCATTTCGATGAAACAAAAGAATGGGATCTAATCATATGTACTCTGGGTTTCGAAGACAGAACCCACACCATCCTAGACCGACTCGTCGCGAAGGGTAAAACCAAACACACGTCTTTACTTTTGATTCGCTATCCAACTAACGAAAAGGACAACACGGCAAATGAAATCTTTTTCGTGCGTGCTGCCGAGGAGATGGTTGGATTTCACCAGATAACCTACTCTCGAAAAGAATACTCGGACTTACTTTCAAGGACGCTCGACGCCTGGTATCCGCTCAAAAGATTGAAGGTGCTCTTCGATATTAGCTCGTGTTCGTCTTACGTGTTCTATCCAACAATTAATACGCTATTGGATCGAAACGTACTACTCACGGTTGGCTATACCGAAGCCGAGATTTACTATCCAACGAAAGAAGAATGGTCGGGGGTCGCGAATCACGCGCAGATCGAAGAGAATCTTTTTGTTGAGTCTTTCGAGAACGCAACATTTCAAAGTCTTGGGGTGGACGACATTTATCCACTTCCATTGTTTTCTGAGATGAATCCGGGGAACCGACAGGGTGTCTTGATTGCTGTTCCAAATTTCAGTGTCATGCGGATGAACGCGATAAGAACGCGTGATCGCGAGACAAATAACACACCTTTTGAAGCAGTTTATTGGATTATTGGGGCCCCTCCCGGAGAACAAAACCAATGGCGTCTGGAAGCTATAAAAACGACTAATGGTCTGACCGATCCCTCCAACGTAAAGGTAATTCACGTTTCAACCTTCGATTACAAGGACATATTAAAATGCTTGGAGAATATTTGGCATGATAACCGTTATACGAGCTACCTAAGCGTTGGTCCGCTGGGAAGTAAGATGCAACACGTTGGAACGTATATATTCCTTTACCTACATAGGGATGTGGGTCTCTGGCTAGCGGAACCGCGGGAGTTTCGTGCAAGGCGCTTTTCAACTGGTTGTGCATCTATATGGCAGATCGCCTTCGGGGATACGATCGTATTAAAGGCCCTACTTGATGGCTACATGACGTTTACCTGGAAATTTTAGGGATGGTTGACCACGCTTAGGCTTTGGACGGATTGAAGACGGCGCACTTATGACGGAATGAAGTTGAGTCTTTGAGGTAGCCATACGAGGAGGCAAGATGCTTATCTGTTTATCTTCAGGCGCTAGACCACGTTACCGCCAAGATATCATACGGGCAATTGCTATGCCTAACGGGGCGTCACTTCAGTTTCGTTATGATTCCAAATGGATCGCACCCAAAATCAGAGAGATGATCGAAAAGGGGGAGGAAGCTGATAATTCTGTTTTGATTGCCTACATTGACCAAACCAATCAAACGAAAATTCCTGAACTAGTCCCCTGTCGTTTCGCTAAGCTTGCTAAAGCTACATCTCATGGTACGACCGTCAGTCTAACCCTAATTTTAGCTAATTTCGCATACGCTGAAGATCTGAGTGCCTTCAATACCGAGATGCAATTAGCGTCTGCGGGTACGTTGCCAAAGTGGACTGAAAGTAAATCGATCACAGGATCTTACTGGCTCGAGATTGGAGAAGAGCCTAAAAATATTGTTTCTTCATTAACGTTGGAGCCATGGGAAAACATTGTTGCGCAGCTCGCTGGCAGGGCTGACTTCGGGAGCGAAACTTGTTTCTACGTGGTGGATGGATTCTATAATATGGTGAGCAAAGCGCAAATTTTGCATACGGCAGGCTTCTATGATTTGAGTCCTGATGAAGAATATGAAATCAGGCTGTATCATTTCCACCCTAAAGAACCGGCCGGAGAAAGTTGGCTGCGAGTTGACACCGCTAACGAATTGCTGAAAGTCACATCCAACCCGCTTCTGAGTATAGATTCGCGATATGACATGAAACATGTTGTATTGAAGACTGGCCGACCGTCTAAGCAGGAGAATACAGTGCTGTCGCTCTATCGTGCTAAAGGTGGCCAACCGGAATCGCCTGTAGTTTTGGATTTCGACTTGCAATGTCGAATTAAAGGCACATTTTGGACTACGCTCGGATATGGGGCGATCTTAGGCACATTGCTGGCCGGGCCTCAGATTGTCGCGGCTCTTTCAAATCCAAATTTGCCGCCGACCAATGTTGTTACAATGTGTATCGTGTCGTCAATACTAGGAATGGGTGCGGGAATTTTTGCGGCGTTTGGATTAAAGAAGTCTGTCTAACCGAAAGACATTGAATGTTCCGAGTGCCTTGGGGGTCGCGTCTTTCCGGGCTGTTGCCCAAATCAATAATTTCAGTGCGTTAACAGAACTCTCTGGTTATAATGCTCTCTTAGGGGACGGTCCTTAGGGGACGTTGCGGCTTTTATGGCTTTATTGCAATTTGGGAATAACCAGTGATGTGGCGAGGTAGCAGTCGAATCCCTTGATGGACTGAATATTGAACTTATCCCTATTTGCAACATTGAATGATAAGGCTCCTCCCTATACAGTCACAACCCACATACACGACCACCGTTACTGTGACTGGGTCGGACCAGGGCAACTGATTGATATGAAATTAGAATTTTACGAAAACCATGCAAATTTAGTGCTTAAAATGGCAGTTTCGATAGCAAGAGTGCGGGGCTAAGGAAAGATTGGGTTGATGAAATTGTGAGAGGTGGAAAACGGTGGTTACGAACTTCGAAGCCTGGCATTCCTTACAATCGCAATTACGACCCTAAAAATGCGATTTTAAGCCAGGAAAACACTTACTTTTGGATTGGATCCATTTAGATTTCAACCTGATAGCTTGGTCCGACCCGGCTAGAACGGCTAGGAAAAGAACTGACCTTCGATCCATCCTACAGCCAGATGATTTAAAGGCCTCATACCCCAATCGGGGGGCAGATGTTCAGCCCTGCGAGAAAACCGATCTCGGGTTGACATAATTGCCTGTTATCGGATATTTTTCCTTCCAAGTTGGGGGTGGGGGCCAGTCGGTACTCTCTGCCGCTTTCTTTAGGTTCTCAAAAGCGGTGCGGCAGGTGGTCATCATGAGTAAATTCGAGTTCCGGCGGCTCACCCCTCATAAGGAAATTCCTATCATTATTTACAGGCCAAGGTGCTGAAGGGCGAGAAGCCGCTCGATGGCCGGCCGGGCGCCAGCGCACCGGACGAGGACCTGGAAGCGGCCCGTTCTGAGGCGGAAGAGAAATCCGACACAACCATCGACGACAACGACCTGGCGTCGTACCTGATGTATCCCAAGGTGTTCACCGAATACGCCGCCGACCGCCGTGCCTACGGCAACCTGTCGGTGCTGCCGACCAATGTGTTCTTTTACGGAATGGAGGTCGGACAGGAAATTTCCGTCGATATCGAAAAGGGCAAGACCCTGGTCATCCGGTGCCTCGGAATCGGCGAGGCTGACGAAAAAGGCGAAGCCACCGTGTTCTTCGAACTGAAGGGCCAGCCGCGGCCGATGAAGATCGTCGACACCTCCCGCGCGCCCAAGGAAGCACCGCGCGAAAAAGCCCAGGACGGCAACGCCAACCATGTTGCGGCGCCGATGCCGGGCCTTGTGGTGTCGGTCAGCGTGGCCGCCGGTCAGGAAGTGGAACAGGGCGAGGTGCTGGCCGCCATCGAGGCCATGAAGATGCAAACTGCCATCCATGCCGACCGTGCCGGTATCGTCGAACGCGTGGTCGCCGCTGCCGGCACCCAGGTCGACGCCAAGGATCTGCTGATCGAATTCGAGGACTGACGGTGGGAAGAATATTGGGGACGTGGCTCATAGTCGGTGATTCCGCAATATCTGAGGGCAAGGGGGACAGTACGCCTTTCGTAAAATGGCTGCCGTTTCTGGTCGGAGTCGCGGCCGTCGGTCTGCATACGACCTTCCTGTTCGGCCATCTTCCCGATGAAAGGGGCCTAATCGGCCACGACTACGCTTTTTGGCTTCCGATGCTGGTGATCGGGGCCCACTGGGTCACCGAGCACGGCTTGGGGGCGCAGCCCTGGTTCACGCCCGCGCTTTGCGGCGGTATGCCGTTTCTGCCGAACCCGGAAACACCGTTCTTTTCCCTACCTCAGGTCTTGGTGCTGTTCGCCGATCCGGTATCGGCGATTCGAATCACGGCCGTCTTCTTCGCCGTATTGGGATTCAGCGGGACATACCTTTTGTTGCGACGGTCCTTCGGGGTGAGCGTCGGCGCCGCCCTGCTGGCGGCGACGGTTTTCTTGTTCAACGAAACCTTCATGCACCGGCTGTTCGCCGGGCATTTCGCCTGGTACGCCCTGATGTTGGGGCCGTGGGTAGGCCTGTGGATTCTGGGGGAATCGTCGAGACAGACTGATGCCTGGCATACACCGCGTGACGTCCTGCGCATGTTAGGCGCGGCCATCGCACTGACCGTCACCATTCAGGCTGGCAGCATTCACGTGCTTCCTCCCTTGGGTTTGGGACTTCTGGGGCTGGCTATGCTGTGGGGATTGCGCGGTGGGCGCATTGGACCGGTAGTGGCTCGTGCTGCTGGCGCCGGCCTTGTCGCTGGCGCGCTGTCGGCGGGAAAGCTGACTTCCTTGCTGGCGTTCCATTCCCATTTTCCTCGGGACTTCTACACCATTCCCGGCTTTGAGGACATCGGTACGCTGCTGGCCGTGCTGGGCGAAGCCCTCGTTATCGGCGGCACGTCGGAAATGGGGAAGACCCTCGTCAATATCCAATGGCACCAGGGCGCGCACGAATTTGGTTTTGGTCTCAGCCCCGTACCGTTCCTGGTCATCGCAGCCGGTCTCGTTTGGATGTCGATGGAATGGGGGCGGCGGCGTGGGAAACGCCCCCCGTCGTCCACGCGCGTTCTGGTACTTCTTGGCGGCCTGTTCGTCGTTCTGTTGGTCCCTCTTGCTTTGAACATATACCATCCCGTGTGGCACGATGTTCTCAAGTCCTTGCCGGTTCTGCGTTCCAGTAGTTCCATGCTCCGGTGGTTGCTGGTCTATACGTTCCTCGTGCCCGTGCTTGCCGGGCTCGCTCTGGACCGGCTTCCCAAGGGGTGGGGGCGTCACGGGGTTGCGGCGATAGGCCTTGTTGGTGTTCTCGGGTGGCAGACGCAGGCGAGCGACTGGTCCGAGTACGCCCGGGGCGCGTACGACCCGGCACCCATGAGAAAGGCGCTGGACGATATTCGCGACGGCCGGGGCCTGCCGGCGATCAGTTCCGTGGCGCTGCTGCGCAGCCGCGACGGCAAACGGATTGCCATGCCGAACTGGCGCAATGGCCTGATGGTGAGAGGGCTGTCTCCACTAACGTGCTATGTGGCCATCTATCGGATACCGGTTGGAGGCCTTGCCGTGGCGAAACCTTCGCGCAGGACCGGTGTTCGAGGTGACTCGGGGGCATTACAACATGTTCCGTCCAGAATGCTTCGTCTTTCCCAAGGAAAACGAGTGCCAGCCCGGTGACCGATTCGCCGCCGATGACAAGGATAGATTAGGCTCTTTCGTTCGCTATAAGCCCATCTCGTTCAAACGATCCATCGCGCAACAAGCCGCCGATATCATAAATTTGGCGGCCGTGATCGCTGTTCCCTTGGGATTTTTGTGGGCCTTCATAGCCATGCGTCGTCGCCGCACCGACGGTTGAGCGCCGGTGCCAGGCGATGATCGAGAAGGGGGCAGGCTTGTGATCTATTTTTTGGCCTAATTTTAAGCATACTCTCCGTCTTAGGTGACGTTGCGACTTTTGTGGCTTTTTTTAGATAATTTCTCATGACTCCTGGTCCCTGCTTGAGCAAGCGCGGGTACGCAGGCCTAATTGTTAATCGAGAATTACCAGTGCTGTGCGAGGTCGTAATCGAATTCCTTGATAGGCTTAATGTTGAACTAATTCCTATTTGCTGACCTTCATGAACCCGCCCGCTGAGCAACTTTTCATAGGTAACCCGAAATGTGACGGGGTCGGACCAAGGAAACTAATTGATATAGAATTAAAATATTGCAAAAACGATGCAAATTTAGTGCTTAAAATGGCAGTTTCGATAGCAAGAGTGCGGGGCTAGGCAAATATTGGTTTGATGAAATTGTGAGAGGTGGAAAACGGTGGTTACGAACTTCGAAGCCTGGCATTCCTTACAATCGTAATGACGACCCTAAGAATGCGATTTTAAGCCAGGAAAACATTTACTTTTGGAATGAATCCATTTGGATTTTAACGTGATAGCTTGGTCCGACCCGGCTAGCAGTGTCTCGCTCCGTCTGAAAAACCAACTTCAGATTGACATAACAGCTCGCGATTGGATATTGTCGGCTCAGAAGCACAAAGCCTGGGCGGTTTGCCGCTCCAGTCGTCGCTGGGAACCATCGAAGACGGGCACGAGGGGGCTACTCGCGGCAATTTTTGACTTTTTCACGGCCATTCCCGAAAAGCGACTTCCTATCAGTTTAAATTTCCTATATGTATTGGTTGCTCGCATAAAGTTAGACCAGCTGGAAACGGACGACGTGCTCGATCGGGCGATGGACTATCGCGCCGTGATTGCCACGGCAGCAATCGAGGTCATGGTCGAGCTACGGTAAATAGGGCTGCTAGGCAGTAGAGATACAGGGAGATATACAATGACACGCATTAGCATACTGACGCCCGACGACATGAACGATGAACAGCGCGCAGTGATCGACGCGTCCAAGGCCAACGGCAAGCCGCATGGCGGGCCATTCTGGGCCTATATCCGCAATCCCAAACTAATGCAGAACGTCCAGGACACAGGAGCCTGTATCGCCGACAGCACCCTGTCCGCCCGCGAATCACAGATCGCCATCTTGACCGTGGCGCGGTTCTGGGGCGCCAAATACCCGTGGGCGGTTCAATGTCGCAACGCTCTTAAAGTTGGACTCACGCAGGAAGAGATCGACGCCATCAAAGCCCGCGGCGCGCCGCCAACCGATGACAAGCGTGAATTGCTCGCGCATCAGGTCGCCAATGAACTGCTCGCCGACAAGGGTTTAAGCGATGCCACCTACGCATCCGCCGAATCATCCTTTAGCACCGAAGAGCTGGTGGCTCTAGTTGCCCGCGTCGGCTCGTTCTCGATGACGTGTTGCACCGCCAACGCATTTGATATCACGCCGCCCGATGAGGTACCTGCGCGCCTTAAGGCATAGCAAACGCGTTGGAGCTCAATTGACAGCGCCAAATCCGACGAATGGTCTGCACAAGGCGAGAGGCGAGGGCGAGGGTCAGGCTTGCCTTATTGCTATTTGGGATTTGAGGTAGCAGTCGACTCCCTTGATGGATTGGATATTGAACTCATTCGCAATCTGCTAACCTTCACGATCCCAGCCGTTGAGCAAATTTTCATAGGTAACCCGATAATCATAAACAAAGATAAATGGGATGAAGATCGAAGGACAGGGACGCTACCGAAGTGTCTAATTCCGCTTATCTGCGTTTAAATTTAGCGTTGTATCCCATTGAAATCGACAAAGGACAAAGGGGTCAACAAAGGGGTCACAAAGGGGTCAAATCTTTTCGGGCTGTTGCCCAAACCTCGGTTAAATAGCGCAATAGATCCAACCGAGCTATAACGTGCGGTGTTTGTTTGCTCAAACCACCACGGCTTGCTGCAAGGCCGTGGGATGGTGGGTCGCAAAGCGAATGGCCACCTTCGTTGCTGCAGCCAAAACCGCTCTTGGTTTTGGCCGTGCATGATTAATCAATAGCTCGATGTTCTGCACAATCGCTATCAAGTAATCTTGAATCTGCACCCGCCAACGACCACGCCACCGCGCTCGTTTCAGTCCATATCGTCTCCCTTGAGCAAACGATCGTTCCATGAAATGCTGACGGACCTTGATATCTCTTCTTGCCCATGGGCTCTGTGCTCGCATACGCACGCTATCCAATATCTCCTGGCGCTCATGGCGTTTGATGGTTCGCCCCGCACTTTGAGAACGAGTGCATTGAAGCCGCAAGGTACACTGCTGGCACACCCCGCGGCTCGTCACGTACTCAAACGCCTTGCGCTCCACCCAGTGCTTACGCCGCCTAAGCGGTTGCCCGGCAGGACATGTATAAGTGTCGGTTTCTGGGTCATAAACAAACATACTTTCAGGAAATATCTTGCTCCGACGCTCCTGCTTATCCTGGGTCTGTTTCAACACCGGAATGTGTGCCAATATCCCACGGTCGTAGCAATCTAAGAAATTAGCTGTTGTCCCGTACTTGCTATCGGCTACCACCACCTGGGCACTTCGTTGGGTATGGGCCTGATGATCCTGGAGAAGCTCTGTCATGCGATGTGCTTCGTTCTCGTCCCCAGGGCCAACCACCGTCGCGGTAATTACCCCATACGCCCCGTCGATCCCACGGTGGGTCTGATAACGCAGCTTAGAGTCCCCCTTCTTTCCCTTGCGTACCACCGAGGCATCTGGATCGGTTGCCGACACGTAGCGCTGGTTGACAACGTTACGCCGGGGAGGGTTCTCGGGTGGATCCTCATGGTTGTCCTCTCTTGCCTCTTCCCGCTCCTCTAATCGTGCCTCCAACTCCTTGTATGCTGGGCTCAGGTAACGTCTAAGCCCCTGGGTGTCTATAACCGAGTTGCGTGAAGCATCCGCTTCAATCAAACTGGAGTCGCAAAAAAGCTTACTCCCGTCCACTAACCCGCTCTCCACACACTGCCACACGACTCGCTCGAAAAAGGATCGAAACAACTCTACACCCCAACGCCTCCTCGCCTTGCTCAGCACGCTATGGTGCGGTATCTCCGAATCCAACTCCAATCCCAAAAACCACAACCAGTCTAGCCGCTCCGGCAACGTTGCCATCAACTCTCGCTCGCTACGAACGTTGTAGAGCACCAAAAGCATCATCAGCTTTATTATCATTGGCGGTGCAACCGATACGTTGCCGTTGTATCCATATCGATCCTTGACTTCTTGGTACACAAAATCAAAATCCACCATCCGTGCTACTTTGCGCAACATGTGGTCCGCACGAATCCGTTTTTCCAAATTAAATCCTGTGTAGAATAGTGCAGGCTGAGGGGGTGGCTGATGACCCATCATGGCTTTGCTCCCTATAATAATTGAGAATAACTGAGAGCATTATAACCAGAGAGTTCTGTTAACGCACTCAAATTATTGATTTGGGCAACAGCCCGTTTTGTTGACAATTAGGCTGTCTTTGGGGACTCTTTGGGGACGTTGCGACTTTTATGGCCTATTATTCGTCCCCTAACACGGATCGAGGTCGCCCGGAGAGAGATATTGCTTTTGACCCTTCCTATAGGCAGTTGATTTAAAGGCTTGAAGGGCCCATAATTTATAAGTCCTGCTCCAAACCGGCGCTGGCCTCGCGATCAGATTTTCTTTGGAACTGACTCCACCCCTCTGTTTCCCACGTTTTTCTGACCACGCGTTCAACTTATCCTCTCAAAGTAAGGAACCCTTCTATGTCCATAGACGAAATATCAGGATTCGACTCCTTTGGCTTATCCGCACCGGTGTTGCGCGACATCGCCCGAGCGGGTTTTACTGAGCCGACACCCATACAAACCAAGGCCTTACCCCTAGGCCTTCAAGGGCGCGATGTCCTGGGCTGCGCCCAAACCGGTACGGGTAAGACAGCGGCCTTTGTCATTCCCATGATCGAGCGCCTCGCCGATAAGCCAAAAGGTCCCCCCAGGGGGTTAATCCTGGCCCCTACCCGGGAGTTGGCATTCCAGATCCAGGGTGCCGTGGATCAGCTCGGCCATTCCCGTAAAGTTTTTGCCACAACGATTGTGGGCGGCGATGACATGAAGGCCCAGGTCCGTGGCTTGGGTCAGCACCCTCATCTTGTCGTGGCGACTCCGGGGCGATTATTAGACCATATGTGGCAAGGGACCATCGATCTGGCCCGGTTCGAGATCGTGGTCCTGGACGAAGCGGACCGGATGCTCGATATGGGTTTTGCACCCCAGCTCAATGAGATCCTCAATGCCTTGCCCGAGGAACGTCAAACCCTTCTCTTTTCTGCAACCTTGCCTGCGGACTTAGGAGAACTCGCACGTCTGTCTCTGAGGGACCCCGTACGTGCCAACGTAGCCAAGCCGGCTACCACGGTGGCTGGTGTAACTCAAATACTGCGTCACACGACACAAGCGAATAAAACGTCTCTCCTTCTGTCAGTGCTAAAAAAAGATGAAGTATCGGCCCTGGTCTTTACTCGAACCAAACATCGGGCGGACCGCCTGGGGGAGGCCTTGGAGCGCAATGGTTACAGCGTTGCGGTCCTTCATGGTAGCTTTTCACTCCCAAAGCGGCGAAAAGCCCTGGAAGGCTTCCGGCGCGGGCGCTACCGGGTGCTGGTAGCTACCGACATTGCGGCCCGCGGTATCGATGTGGCCAATATCGGCCACGTGATCAACTACGACCTCCCTCAATGCCCGGAGGACTATGTGCACCGCATCGGGCGCACCGCTCGGATGAAGGCGGTGGGTTGTGCAACGAGCTTTGTGACGAACGACGACAAGAATCAAATTCGAGCGATCGAGAAACTCCTGGGTGAGTCTGTCCCATGCGCCTCTGGCGATTCTCCATCGCCGGTAAAGACCACTCGCCACAGCCCCCCCGCATCTCCCCATGGGCAAAGGCCAAACCGACCACAACGATCCAAAAACAGACGCCGCCATGGGTCCGGACAGGCCCCCTCGGGAAGCCGCGTCTAGCCAGCCAGATCGGCCCGTTCCATTTCGAGGCGAGGGCTTGCCTTATTGCTATTTGGGAATAACCAGTGATGAATAACGGGTCAAGTCAGCTCTTGGCTCATAACGTTACTTTTCCTATCGAATAACGGGTCAAGTCTGCTCTTGGCTCATAACGTTACTTTTCCTATCGAACATTCCTCGGTACGAAGTCTAGGTATTGAGGATCCAAAAACAGGTGTCAGGCAAACTTTATGAGCACCACCATGATTTACACCCATGTTTCGAGCCAGGATGATCATGGCGTTGACAGCTCTGTGGACTAGCTTTGCCTCCAATCAACGGTCCAGTAGCCTGATACACCGCGGGCTGATATCCCAATACACCGCGAGAATGGCGGTGTTTGTAGGTGTTGGTGAGCTTGACATAATCGTCGTAAGCGAGGAAAATTATTGAATGTTCTGTCATTGAAGTGTTGAAGGTCTTACCCCTAATACACCGCCAGAATGCTGGCAGTATACTCTATAGTTATATGCCATAGTTGCGAATGAGGCAGAGGACTCGCGTCATATTACTGATTCTCTTGGCTTCAGCGCTTGTCTTTTGCGCTGTGTGGACAGTCGAGTCTGTGATGTTGAGCGCTCTACCCGGCATTGATCCGGATAGAGTGGTGCTACGGTTCACAATTGCTGCTTCGGCAACAATTCTGTTTGGGCTACTGACAATTGTCATCGGCGTGTTATATGTTCGAGGCAAACGCGTGGCGAACAGTACTATCGAGACGATTCACGCGACCGAAAGGGATGCAATCAGTCGAATCGAAGACGGTAGGCCGAATGGTGGCACATAACCACCGGCTTGAGGCAGACCTTCGTCCCGCCACTTTATGGACGGGACTCGGCTGCTCAGCCTGAACGTTATGTTGCAATATTGTCATGTCTGATAAAAGACGCGAGTTCTTGGAGATATTCCTGGTCACCTTTCAGGACGGAAAGGTGGAGGTAACCGCCAAGAGTGATGATGTGATTGAGGCTCGGATCATGTGGTCCGACGATGATGAGTGGCAGTTTTTTCGATGGCCCATGACTGAGCAGGCCCTGCCAGACGTGGAGTGCCTAACAATCGCGAAGTTTCTGAAGTCCAAGGGGCTTATCGCTATCGACAGAATTGACGTTTCTCGCGAACAGTTGTTCGACATGATGAACAAGCAAGCAAATGTCACCTGGACCTTTGAAAGGTTTGAGAAACTACTTGAGGAGCTTCTGTCTGTTGACGTTCCGATAATCGAGGATGGAAAACAGGTTGGTGCATTGTGGATCCACGAGTAGGCAACATAACCATCGGCTTGAGACAGCCCTTCGTCCCGCCGCTTTATGGGCGGGACTCGGCTGCTCAGCCTGAACGTTAGGCGTCAGGTCTAAATGATTCCAATCCCAAAAGAGTTGGATAATGACCGCAATCAAGATGTTCTTGCTTATCTTTCAGGTGCAAGTGCTCATGGTGACATTGCGGAAGAACTGATAAAGGCTTCCAGCTCACTTGGCACGGTAGGCCGTTTCTGCCCAGATACCTCCCAATTCCTTTATGTCACGATCTATACAAACGCTACAATATTCGGCTTCGCAATTGGCATGAGTACAATCGCATTTCGTCTGGGTCGAGTACTTAAGGCTCGGGCGATCGCTACGGGCGCCAACGAAATATTGGAACTCAGTGGCTGGGCTTCGTTTGAGCTGTTCAGAAGCGACTGGCCATCTGTCGATTTGAAGTTTTGGGCGACGCAAGCCTATGTTCAAGTAAGGGAACACCGTGGCGCTTAGGAATACAGATTAAGTGCAACGATTGACGCCTATGAAGGGGATGAAGGGGTCAAGTCTTTTGTTGACAAATAGCGGTTTCGTACTGGGGGTCAAGCTTTTGATCTATTGAACTTGGACTGGTCCTGAGTCTGAGAATAGAATGGTTGTACGAAAACAAAACATCGCAAGCCTGCCCGTATGCCGCGGAAGCAGTGCAACTTGCCGGTTAAAGTCCGGTGCGGGGAATTAACGGTTCACCCCGCTAGCGAAGATCCGGTTTTGAGGGGTGACTCTCAGGGCTAAGTGGATCGAGAAAACTTTCCAAAAGGAGAGGATCGCAAACTCGCAGGCCGTACTACTAGGGAACCCATAGAGCCTCGTAACTTGCTGATTGAGAGTGCCGACCCTGTGGTCAGATGGGGAAGGCCGGTGCCATCTGTGGAAATAACCGAGACAGAAGCAGATGGGCTCTCCGGGGTCGTCGGGACGGCATGTGGGGGAAGTTGTGATGGGTAACGCGGGAGATCTCGTTTGTCGCGGGAAATAACCGAGACAGAAGCAGATGGGCTCTCCGGGGTCGTCGGGACGGCATGTGGGGGAAGTTGTGATGGGTAACGCGGGAGATCTCGTTTGTCGCGGGTGATAGCGGCAATGGCTCGGTATAAGGGAAACCGAAGTCAGGGTCAGGCGGGCGAGAAGTCGGAGGGGCGAGTATTACCGAGGAGGCTGGGTAATGCCGGCTGAGGGAAGGCGCCCTACTTTCATTGTGTCCCTTAAAGAGGGAAGGAGAGGTGATTGCCGTGAGGCTACAAACACCTAACAAGATTCGAGACCTCTAGCGGAGACTGTATCTCAAGGCCAAGAGGGAGCTCAATAGGCGGCCTCGCATGCCTTGAGATGAAGATGATCGGAAAGCCGTATGCGGGAAAACTGCAAGTACGGTTTGATGAGGGGGGACAGGAACGCTTGTTACGGAAGTGCCTAAACGGGCACGAAGCTGGAAACGGCGGATACAGCCAAGGTGCGGCCTAAAGCAAGCTAAGCCTGTCCTCTACTCTACCCGTTGCGTTGTGACCTCTTTGATGACCCCTTTGACCCTTTGACGGTCAATGGGAATAAGGAGAGAGACATGAAGACCGTCCGGATCTACACTGGCGATGACCAGCAGTCCCATTTTGGGGAAATCGAGTTGTCGTTCCGAGGTGATAAAGCCATCTTGACGACTGATTCTCGGCCTGCCTTTGAAGCCACGTTTCGCTGTGCTCCCGCGGGGACTGTCATTGACTGGTATCCCGCCCCGCGCCGGCAGTATGTGGTGACTCTTTCGGGAGAATGGGATATCGAGTGCGGGGATGGCTCGGTCCAGCGTTTCAAGGCAGGGGACGTGATGCTGGCGGACGATCTTACCGGTCAGGGGCACATCGCACGCGTTTCCGGAGACGAGCCCCATATCTTTATGACCGTACCACTAGCCGACTAGTGATACGGCGATGCTGTCACGCCCGAGGTTGACACCTGAGGCGATTTGACGTTGCTCATGGTGTGCTTGCTTGTCTCGATCCTGTCTTGTGTCCGGTCCCGAGTTCCCTCCTGGCGACGTAGAAACCGCTGCTCACGATAACGATTGCCCCGATGATAGCCCATGTGTCCGGAATCTCTCGGAATATAAGCAAACCAATCAGGGCGGCCCAGACCAGCCGCATATAGTCGAATGGTGTTATGAAAGAAGTCTCGCCCGTGGAGAAGGCGCGGGTGAGAGTTGCCTGTCCCGCCGCGCCCAGGATTCCGACCAGGAACAGGAGCACCCACTGTGCCAACGTGGGGGCGCTCCAGACGACCAGCATCGGGACGAAGCTGATGATGGTGCCGCCGACGGCGAACCACATGACAATAGTGGTAGTGGTTTCCGTGCGCGAGAGCTTTTTAATGACGATGGCGATGAAATCCCCAAGCAGCGCTGCCGTAACAGCCACGAGAGAGACCGGATCGAAGGCTGCAGTGCCGGGCTTTACCATCATCATGACGCCCAGAAAGCCGACGACCGCGGCAGCTGTTCTGTGCCACCCGACAGTCTCGCCAAGCAGCAAGACGGCGAGCGTGACGGAAAACAGGGGACGGGAAAAGATGATCGCCATGGATTCCGCGAACGGCATGTGAGAAAAGGCGTAGAAGACGCAGAACATGGCCGAGATTCCCATGGCTGTCCGAAGCGCGTGCATCCCCGGGCGACGCGTCGCGAGGCTCCGGATGCCGGCGTGCGCGATGAAGGGCAGCATGCAGACGACGGCGATCAGGCAGCGGAAGAAAACGATCTGAAAGCTGTGAAGCTCCCGGCCCAAATACTTGACCAGAGCTCCCATAACAGTCAGAAGCATAGTCGCAGCGACCATCCAGAGCGCCCCGCGCAGATTGGCGGGCAAGCCCTCCCAAGTTCGGTTGAGCCGGGCGAGTGACATCAAATCAACTTACGCTGTAACGCCGTTCGGTGCCAGCCCGCCTAGGGGTTCGAAACTATGTCGGATTGCGAAATATTCCCGGATCGCCGAGATCACCGCCCACATCAAATTGCAGGGTCCGACCAAGGCAACTGATTGATATAGAGTTAGAATATTGCAAAAACGAGGCAAATTTAGGGCCTAGAAGGGCAGTTTCGATAACAAAAGTGCAGGGCTAAGCAAAGATTGGGTTGATGAAATTCTGAGAAGTGGAATACGTTGGATACGAACGTCGGGAACCAGGCAATCCTTAGAATCGTGATATTGACCCTAAAAATACGATTTTAAGCCAGAAAAACACTAACTTTTAGAATGAATCCATTTAGATTTCAACCTGATATCTTGGTCCGACCCCGATAACGACAGATAACGACTACTTCTGATCGAAAGTGCTTGACTCTTTCACCCTTGAGAGCGAAAAATGGGTCCGAGCGGTTACCACGGGTCCAGAAACTGGGTAAGAGATCTTTGTCCCAGGGCGTCAGGACAAGTCCGAAAGGACCGTTAATCCTGCAATCAGGAGCGCCGATCTCATTGTGGCACTGCTCTCTCCTGTCAAATATTTGATTTGAGCATGAGGCCATCTAACCCTAGGCTGAACCTCCTGGCCGGTGAGGGTTTAAATACGGCGCTGGCCTGACGCGACACGCTTGTTAAGCATCGGCCTCAGGCTAACTGTAACGTTATGAATCTAGGCTCTAATGAAGTATTACAGCGTTGACATCCAGGTGGACTTTGAGGTGCCCCGCGGCATGCCACCACAGTTGCCATCTGACAAGCCGTGGAGATCTGTCGGATATTTTCAGTATTTCTATTGTACCGAACGGTCAAAGGAGAAAGCTAAGCAGCTCGTTCTTGACTTTGTCCGAAGACATGAAGATACCCCGGACAGGTGCCGGTTCAAATGTGACCGTATTGCGTTGATGCTAGGCCTTACAAGACGCGAGCAAATTGCGTTCGGTTCTACGGCTGAATTGACTGATGAGATATTTGGCAAGAGAGATAAGGTCGGGATCTGGTTTCACACCGAGAAGGAGTACTGCGTCAGCGAATCTGATTATACGGCATCCATGTATGAAGAGTATTACCACCATGGAAGGGAACAAGATTCGTAACAAAAGGATCAACTCGACTTTTAATTCCGCGCTGCTCTATTGAAAGCGAGTTGTCCTTAACGTTGAGCCTGTAGAAAAAGGTAGATCGGAGAATTCACGAAAAAAACGACGTCCTTATTTGGCGTATAAGAGACGATCTCGGGTCAAGGTGCCATTTTGGTACTCGAAATTTGGCCGCTTTTTTTATTGTTGGGATTTTTTCTACAGACTCGTCAGGCGCAGCGAATGCGACATCATTGAGTTGAAAGGAGATCCCTCGTGCCTCGTGAGAAACAATCAAAGGGCAAGTGTGTCTATTGCGGAGCGGAGGTACCCAAGAACGGAGTAGCTCAACACCTAGTTGGCTGTCCAAAACGCCAAATGATCACCCAACAAGCCGAGCGAAAAAAAGTCGAGAGCGAATCGTTATACCATCTCCGTATCCTGGACTCCTGGCGCAGCGAGTTCTGGTTGGATGTGGAGATGCG
The DNA here is from genome assembly GCA_965215595.1 of uncultured Binatia bacterium (SeqCode). Lineage (GTDB taxonomy): Bacteria > Desulfobacterota > Binatia > UBA9968 > CAXXLF01 > CBDCDW01. Next base: position 18,087 of record CBDCDW010000004.1, read on the forward strand.
TGGTTCTGGAACCTTAAAGAACCTCGATTCTTATCTGCGCGGTATTTGGTTGGAGTGCTGCGGGCACTTGAGCCGATTTTCAATCGGGAGCTGGCGAGGGAAAGAAATATCCAAGAAGTACAGAGCTGACAAAATTTTCGAGCGCGGGATCGAAATCACGCACATCTACGATTTCGGGACTTCATCTGAAACCTTGATCAAGGTAGTAGGGACGCGGGAAGGTAAACCCACTACCACGCGTCCAATTGCACTCATGGTACGCAATCTGCAGCCAAAAGCCAAGTGCATTGAATGTGGACAGCTAGCGGTATGGCTGTGCATGGAGTGCCAGATTGAAGAAGAGAATTGGGGAACACTTTGCGACCAACATGCTGAGACACACCCACACGACGACTATGGTGAGCCTGTGCGCTTAGTGAATTCGCCCCGTTTGGGAATGTGCGGCTATGATGGCCCAGCGGAACCGCCTTACTGAGAGTCTTAGGAGACGTTGTTGACTAGCATAACTTACGTAAGATACGGGGGATCAATTTTTTAATGCGAGAGGGATTTGGGTCACCAGGCGTAATTGTCTTTAATGTCATCCAAAGTGGCCCTATAGGCCTGAGAAGCGTTGAGAGTAATTTAATTTAGATCAACAACGTCCCGATTGATAGAGAACGGTGGATATAAAATTGACACCTAGACTGATATATGACCCCAAACCGAATCCGAGTTGAAATAAAACCTTTTATGGGATATTGTCCACCCAAAACGAAGGAGGGCTGGCCCATTTGCCAGTCCGGCACCCGCTTGGGGCTCTCGACGGCGGGCTGAAGGGTGACTCTCCCGGGGACTTTTGGGTTCTTGGTAGCTATGCATCAAAAGCAAGTTCCTATCATTAGGAATACCCCTGGCTTCTTATCTTTCCGGCAACGGTATTATCGGTTACCTTGTTTTCACTTAACTTCCTAGGGGGCGGTTTACGGGATGCGCTTGACACAAGGACTTTAAATAATAAACTATAAGCCGTAGCTTACTATTTATCACTCTCAAATATAGTTGTATTTTATTTATGTCATGTCAAAAAAATCCGAAAAGAACAACGAGCTAAAAAACCATTCTTGTTTAAACTCCAATTGAATTATCGATCCCGCTTTTCAATTCGTCTATCTTATCTGAAGGCCGTCACGGCTTTAGGCATTTTACTTGTGTTAACGGGCTGTACCGTTAAAGGAAATGCCGTTAAAGAGATCGAAACACCCTTTGAAATCAACAAGAATCCCTACCCATCGACCTATGAAACTCCAACTGCTGCACCTGTCTTGATCACGAATGCCGATATCCTGACCGGCAACGGTGAATTTATTAAAGGCGGCTCCATATTGCTAAACGGAGGTAAGATCGCTGCGATTGGCGCGGATATCGTCCCGCCACAGGATGCATGGCGTATCGATGCCAGGGGTAAGTGGGTGACGCCGGGATTGATCGATGTGCATTCCCATATCGGCGATTACGCCGCGCCGGCCATTAAAGCCAATGCTGATGGCAATGAAATAAGCAATCCTGTTACTGCAGAGGTCTGGGCGGAGCATTCCATCTGGCCCGGCGATCCGCAGTTCAATCTGGCTTTGCGTGGCGGTGTCACCACCCTTCAGGTATTGCCGGGTTCAGCCAACTTGTTCGGTGGACGCGGAGTCACGTTAAAAAACGTGCGATCACGCACCGTCCAGGGGATGAAGTTTCCCGCAGCGCCCTATAGCCTGAAGATGGCCTGCGGGGAAAATCCGAAACGGGTATATGGCGAACGAAAAAAGGCGCCCTCCACCCGCATGGGCAACGTCGCCGGATATCGCAAGGCATGGATCAAGGCTCGTGAATATCAACGCAAATGGGACAAATATTATAAAAATACCGAAAAAAAACCTGACGATGAAAAGAAAAATGAACCTCCGGCCCGGGATTTAGCCAACGAAACATTGGCAGGTGTATTGAAGGGAGAGATACTGGTACATAACCACTGATACCGTGCCGATGAAATGGCCGTGATGCTCGATGTTGCCAAAGAGTTCGGTTACAAAGTCACGGCATTCCATCACGCTGTCGAATCCTACAAGATCGCCGATCTATTGGCTGTCCACGGTGTCTGCTCGGCCATGTGGGCGGACTGGTGGGGTTTCAAACTTGAGGCTTTTGATGGTATCGAAGAGAACGTCGCTCTAGTTCATAATGCCGGTGCCTGCGCCATAGTACATTCCGATTCGGCCGAAGGCATACAACGCTTAAACCAGGAAGCCGCTAAGGCAATGACCGCCGGAAACCGCATCGGACTCGATATCGACCGGGCTACGGCGATTCAATGGATCACAATCAACCCGGCCAAAGCGCTGGGTATCGATCACCGCACAGGTTCCCTGGAAACGGAAAAGATGGCGGACGTGATTATCTGGGATGGCGATCCTTTTAGTGTCTACACAAGAACGGAGAAGGTTTTCATCGACGGGGTACTGGTCTGGGACAGTCAGAATACGGATTATCAACCACATTCGGATTTTGAATTGGGACTAACCAAACCGCGGGAGCTAAGACCATGAAACCATCTTGCTACCTGTTTTTACTCGCCCTGTTTTACGGTATTGAGTTGTACGCTGGTCCAATCGTCATTACCGGCGCAAGTATCCATACCCTGACTGAACAGGGACAGTTACATGACGCAACTGTTATCTTTGATGAAGGTAAAATCACCGGTATCGGTAAAGACATTGCTATACCAGAAGGGGCGACCCGAATCGATGCCAAAGGGAAAGTCATAACCCCAGGTTTGTTCGATTCCCATACTTATCTGGGTCTGGTTGAAGTTTCACGGTCAAAACAAACCCGGGATGCTGAGATAAAAGATTATGAGCTTGGTGCTGGCTTCAGCATCCGTCATGGAATTAATCCCGTAAGTTCCCTGATTCCTATCACCCGTATGGCAGGTGTCACTAGCGCAGTCGTTGTTCCCTATCAAAGCGACGATATTTTTTCGGGCCAGGGAAGCATCATCAGGCTCGTCAACAATGACCGGTTCATAGTCGTGCCTTACGTGGCTCAATATATAAGTCTCGGTATTCGGGGTAGCAACAAGAGCGGTGGTTCCCGCAGTGCTGCACTGATTCGGCTTCGCCAAGCCTTGGAAGATACGAGCCATTACCAGCAGCACAAGCAGGATTACGACCAGGGTAAAACCCGTGATTATACATTGGGCCGGTTGGATCTTGAGGCGCTGGAACCGGTTGTTAATGGCGACATTCCGATGACGGTCTGGGTAAATCGAGCTGCCGATATCGAACAGCTGCTGTCCATGCGTAAAAATTTTCCGATAAAGCTCATCATCAACGGCGGTCGCGAAGCCTGGAAAGTTGCGGATAAAATTGCCGCCGCCAAGATACCGGTGATTCTCAACCCTCTCGATAATATACCCCGGGATTTTGACTCATTAGATGCCCGTTTAACCAATGCCGCTAAGCTGCAACAAGCCGGGGTGCTCATCGCCTTTTCCACCTATAGCGCGCATAACGTGCGCAAACTCAGGCAACTGGCTGGTAATGCAGTGGCGTGGGGCATGGCCTGGGAGGCAGCATTGGCGGCGATTACCATTAATCCGGCGAAGATCTGGGGGCTGGATAAAGACTACGGTTCGATCGCTCCAGGGAAGGTAGCGGATCTGGTTATCTGGAACGGTGATCCGTTTGAAGTCACTACTTATGCGGAACAGGTCTTCGTCGCCGGAGACGCAATACCGATGGTGTCACGTCAAACCCTACTCCGGGATCGTTATAAGCAATTGAAAAATAGGACCAGACCATTCGCTTATGATTAGATACTTTCGAATTTGTGGCCCACCCCATAAACGGAATGTATCAGCTCTTTCTCGAGTAATACCTTTGCGATCTTCTTTTGCAGTTTTTTGATGTGACTATCAATAGTACGGTCGCTGACGATACGGTGGTCCCTGTTTATCTTGTCCATCAGCTGGCTACGGGTATAGATATGTCCGGGATCGCCTGCTATGATATATCCTCCGTTCCCCCTTCTCTCAGCAAAAGATGACCTAACGGAAAGATACCAAGACAGTGTTCAACCGCTCCATCATTGGTGTCAGGCAAACCTTATTGCTATTTTGTGGTTTTCAAACTCTGGTCGCCGCATTGTGGCCAGAAAGCCGAAGGTATATTTTGTCTTAGCAGGGGGTTAGGCATGCCTTTTTTCTATTTAGCAATAACCAGTGATGTGTGACGTAGCAGTCGAATCCCTTGATAGGCTGAATGTTGAACTTATCCCTATTTGCTGACCTTCACGACCCCGCCCGTTGACAGCTTACCCCAAGAGGCATAAATTACCCTCCGAATAGTAATTGGTCTGGAAATAACTTTAGTTACGTATATTTACGTACTTTAAAGGCGACTGGTCAGAGTAGGGCACCGGGACAAGGCATCACGCCTCCGGTGCCTTTTGTTTTTTTGGTGTCAGGACAATTGTACCAGATACTGCCTATGCAGAGTAATCATTAACCCTCCAGCTAACAATGGGCTCTACTAGGTGTATAAAAGTTGACCACAGAGTTACTAAATGAAGGAGGAGAGATATCATGCCCGATGCCAAGAATTTAAAAGAGCTCCTACAGATTCGCGCCGCCAACCGTGACCTTATCGATAGCGTCAATGATAATTTGGGTAGCGCGCTAGGATTCAAGCGTCCGACTGGGGGAAACGTCACCGACCAGCCGGCCGTCCTCATCTTTGTGGCGCGAAAATTGGACAATCGCTGGCTGCCTGCCTCACAGCAAATTCCCACGGTGCTGCACGGACCGGACGGGCTAACCTGCCCCACCGACATTGTGGAGGGTGGTTCGTACGAGGAGCGCTTCCTAAAGCTGTACACGCCCCAGGGTAATCCGGAGGCGACCGGGGCGGCTGGCGTTGAGCCCTGGAGCCGCCTCATTGGCGAACCGCCACTCTCAAAAGCAAACGTCGATGTTCTCGAGATTCTCCATGGGTGGGGTGAGGCGATGTTCGCGGGCTCCCGCCTCGCAGGATTCGATCAGGATGGCTTGGGCTATACCGGTACCGCTGGTTGCTTCGTGGTAGACCGCAGTACAGGGCAAAGGGGAATCCTTACGAACCAGCACGTAGCAGATCACGTAGGCAATGTCCTAAAGTTTCCTTGGTTTAACGGTAGGAACGCAGGCACCGTGCGGCGACTCTTCGAGTACATCCACGACGACCAGCGCTTTCCAGGTGTCATTGACCTCTTGAACGAGTACTATCGTGTCGATTGCTCCTTTCTGGAGCTTGACACTGACATTGCCGACAACACAAACCTCGAGCTGCCAGGCATCGGTTCAATTGGTGCTCCGCTGAACCTGGATCTGGCCTCTATGGGACCCCTGGGCCGCAGGGTTACGAGCGTCGGCAGTCGCAGGGGGGTCCAGGACGGGACGATTATCGCTTTCTCCTACGAATACAACGACGGTGTTAATTCCATCTACACCGACTATCTAATCATCGGAGATGAAGATGTGGATGAGAACGGCCGCCAAATTACCCGCACCGCCTTTTCCGACCACGGTGACAGCGGCAAGATCATCGTTACCGACGACGACGAGCACAACGTCGTCGCCCTCTTATGGGGTGGCTGGCAGAAGCGACTGCGCCCTCGGAAGATGCAGGAGAATTGGACCTACGCTACGTGTTAAGCCATCAAAAAATCTAACCCTAGCGGGATTCGTTGCGTCATTACAAAATCTAACCGAAGTCGTCTCGCATCTGTCGTTTCATGTCCTGTTGTTGGCGCTGTAGTTTCTTGCTGAAGGTCCAGTTTCTCCACGGCGTTTGTTTCAGCGGTGGTCTCTCTCGTGGGGCTCTGTCTGCATGGCTGGCCAGCTTGTAGATCCGCTGCAGTTGCTGATCGATTCGGGTAGAGAGCTCGAAGGGATCAGTTGTCTTAAGCGTGTGCTTGAGGGCTGCCAGCTTTTTGGGGTCTCCCTTTCGGGACTCCACGACCCGTTCGAACGGGGTACGAGGCGTGTCATAGCGGCGAATAAGTCGAGAGCCTATACGGATCTTGCATCGCAGCTTCATGGAGGGCTGGAACAGATTCTGGAAGATCCTAAGCTCATCATAGAGCTGGTTGGCGGCCTCTTGGGCCTTTGCGGTGTCGTAGCGATCCCAGCCCATAAGCTTTCTGACATGGGTCCAGTTTTTCTGCTCGATGTGCGCGTTGTCATCTTTTTTGTAGGGACGCGAGCGGGTGAACTGAATGGTGTGGCCAGCTGGGCGTTGTTGACAGAAGGCAAGAAGGCGGTTGTTGATAAACTCACTGCCGTTGTCGGAGTCGATCCCCTTGAGGGGAAAAGGAAGCTGGTGTTCGATCTCGGTGACCGCATTCAAGACACCCAAAGCGCTCTTACCCATGACGGCCTTGCGCTCTACCCAGCAGGTAGCAATGTCGACACAGTCCAGACTATGGACAAACTCCCCAACCGCTGAGGCCCCTGAGTGTGACACCAGGTCAATCTCCAGATAGCCCGGCCGGTTCACATCCCAGTGATCGGTCTTAATCGGGATCATCTGCTTTAGTAGCGATCCGGGCCGAGTGGTGCCATAGAGTCGGCGTTTCACGATGTGCTTGGTTTCCCTCAGGCGCCGATCCATCTGACGGGCGCTGATGGCCAGGAGCTGATCCTCTAACGGTTGGGTCAGCTCGAAGTGTTGCCTTATCCAGGGCAACCAGTGTACAAGGGCGGCCTTCAGACGTTGGGAGCACAGATACCCCGAGGCCTCCCACACCTTTGCCAAAATCCTTACCATTGCCCGATTGTATGTAGGAGAGCGAGGTGCACCCCGTTTGCGTACAGTTGCCTCGGGCAAGGGCCGGTTTAAAAGCCAGATGGCATATTTGCGGTTGTAGCCGCAAACCTTGCAGAATTCCTCTAGCATCGTTCCCTTCTGTGCCCGTGGTGCGTGCTGATAACGATCATAGATGGATCGTAAATACTCCTGCTTGGATCGTCGTGCCATGGTGAACCCTTCCATTGTTGCCCTCCTTGAGCTCTAATGTGAGCCCTTGGAGGGTTAGAATCACAAATGGCGCAACGTATCGCCCTTGGGTTAGATTATACATGGCGCAATACGCGCTATTGATATCAACTTTGTCCTGGATCTACTGAACGTGGATATCTACAGGTAGCTCCTAAGATTTCGGTACGAGCAGGGCAGGGGGTCTGGCATGCATTATTGCTATTTGGCAATAACCAGTAATCTTAGGGGACGTTGTTGACTAGCATAGCTTGCTAAGATATGGGGGGATAAATTTCTTAATGGGAGAGGGATATGGGGCAACAGCCCATTTTTCTTTAATGTCATCAAACAATAATACCCCTAAAGGCCTGATAAGCGTTGAGAGTAATTCAACTTAATCAACAACATCCGTAACTACTTCCCCAATGATTCGAAGACGCAAGAGCCCCTTTCCTAGTCGTCGTCGTTGTAAGGCCGCACGGAGACTCGGCGGGTTTTTTTCTCCGCCTGGTAGCGCTTGTCGGCAAGCAGGCGAAGCTTGGTCCGCCGGGAGCGCCGTCTTTTTTGCCGACGGATCTTTTCGATCCTATGTTTTTCGGCGGACTGCGCTCCTGCCAGCTTCGCCTCGATTTTATCCAAAAGGATTCTTCGCGCGAGAAAACGGTTGAGGGCCTGGGAGCGCTCCTTTTGACACTTAACGCGAATGCCCGTAGGCCGATGGTGGAGCATGACGCAGGTGGATGTCTTGTTGACTTTCTGGCCGCCTGCGCCAGAGGACCGGACAAACTGTTCCTCCAGGTCTCTCTCCTGGATTCCCAGCGCACGCATGCGGCTGATCAACTGTTTTTCTTTTTCGGGAGAAACCACAAACAGCGCCATAGCCCGTCGTTTGTAGCACAGCGAACCTATCTTGGACAGATAGACCGAAAAGATCGGAGGGTCAGCCTGACCCAAAATTTCTGCTATTCCAGCATTAAACTGTCTTCTCCTTGTGCACAATCCTGGCCAATCCTCGTACGTTTTTTCTCGGGAACTAGGATTCGATAGTAGCGTGATCCAATTCAATCTTGCGCGAACTCGAGCCATCATTGGCGTCTGGCTTACCGGCAAGAGTTTAAGTTGACAGGTTTAATGAGTGGGTGATAGTCTTCCAGCGGCAATTTGCTGATCAGGCTCGGCCGGCCATCCGATAGTCGTAATTTATGAGGAGACAAATAATGTCCAAGAAAACTCACGTGATTCTGTTTGCCACAATAATCGCACCGTTACTATGGAGCAGCATAGCGCAGGCGCAGAGAAGGCATCCGCAATTCCCCGACATGACGTTTTTTATGACAAGCAAGAGCGGTCCTGATGGCGCCAATTTCGGCGGCATTGAAGGCGCTGACAAACATTGCAAGGCACTGGCGACAAAGGCGGGTGCAGGCAACAAGACGTGGCGCGCCTATCTCAGCACCCAGGCGGTGGGCGGAAAACCGGGGATCAATGCGCGCGATCGCATAGGTAAGGGTCCGTGGGTGAACGCGGCGGGTGTGCAGGTTGCTGCGAATGTTAACGAACTGCATTCAGACAAAAGCAAGATCAATGTCGAGATCGGCCGCTCCGAAAACGGCCGACGTATTCCCGGCCGTCGATTCGTCGTCAACTAGCATGACATTCTGACGGGTTCGACTGCAGACGGACGCGCCTATCCGCCGGGCGAGGACATGACTTGCGGCAACTGGACTAAGAACGGAGAGGGTCACGCCAGGGTCGGCCATCACGACCGCATGGGCCGTCGCGACGATGCTCCGTCGAAATCATGGAACTCCGCGCATCCCTCGCGCGGCTGTAGCGCTGCGAAGCTAAAGCGATCGGGCGGCGCGGGTCTCCTCTATTGCTTTGCTGCGGACTGATCACGGGATCTAGTAACTTTTAATTCTGCACCCACCGTCTGCCAATCAGCGACTCGCCGAAGGCCGGTCCGGCTGCATCGGCTGCCGATTTCGAGCGGAGAGCAGAGAGTCAGCCCTTCCTTATTTCTATTTGGAAATTTCCAGTCGCGTGCGAGGTATTAGTCGCATCCCCTAAGAGGTCACGATTTTGGACTTATCCCAATCTCCCGCTTGACCCACGCCCGTTGCCAAGCCAAGCGTTTTTGGCATAGACAACCCCCCGGTTAGTAAACTGACAATAGCTTTACTTACGTAAATTTAAGTAGTTTTGGGGTACCTACGACGAAGGGGTCAAATCTTTTGTTGACAGTTGGGATTTGAATTGATAGAGGAATTGTCAATGTCACGGCCATTGAGGATCGAATATCAAGGTGCAGTCTATCATTTAATGAACCGAGGTTCTGCCCGCCAAAAGGTTTTCCTAACAAGCGCCGACTATCGAGAGTTTCTCAAGACAATATCAGAGGCGAACGACCTTTGGGGAATTGAGGTGTTTGCTTACTGTTTAATGCCAAACCATTATCACCTATGTCTCAGAACTCCGCGTGGGAATCTATCTAGGGTGATGAGGCATATAGATGGATTGTACACACAACGGTTTAACCGGCGTCATAGCCGCGATGGATCGTTGTTTCGTGGGCGCTATAAAGGGATAGTAGTGGATGCGGATGAATACTTGCTAGCGGTGGTACGGTATGTTCATCTGAATCCGGTGGGGGGAAGATTGGCGAGGCAACCGGAAGAGTACAAGTGGAGTAGTCATGGGGAATATCTGACGGGTTCTAAGTCAGTGCGGTGGCTAAACTGTGGGGAGGTATTGGACCATTTTAGAAGCAGAGAAGATTTCCATCTGTTTGTCCAATCAGGGAACGAGGAGGAGATAGAGGAGTTTTATGGTAGTAAAAAGCAGAGTCCGGTACTTGGGGGAGAAGGATTCCGGGAAAGAGTCACAATGGGTCTGCGACCGATAGGTGCAGAGCACACCCGGTATGAGCGGGTCTCTGTGCGGCCAAAAGCAAAGAGAGTACTAAACGAGGTAGCCCAGGTGTACGGGAGGACAGTGGAGGAATTGGTAAGGAGTCGAAGGGGAGAGGAAAACGAGGGGAGGAAAGTGGGAATGTACCTGATGAAGAGGTTAAGCGATATGACGTTAGGGGAAGTCGCTAGGAAGTTTGGAGTCAAGAGTTACGGTACGGTGGGCTGGGCGTGCCATGGGATCCATCAAAAGCGGGAGAGGGATAGCAAATTTCGCAAGAGGATGGAAAGTTTGGAAGTGGTTATTTGTCAACAAAAGATTTGACCGTATGCCGCGGAAGCAGTGCAACTTGCCGGTTAAAGTCCGGTGCGGGGAATTAACGGTTCACCCCGCTAGCGAAGATCCGGTTTTGAGGGGTGACTCTCAGGGCTAAGTGGATCGAGAAAACTTTCCAAAAGGAGAGGATCGCAAACTTGCAGGCCGTACTACAAGGGAACCCATAGAGCCTCGTAACTTGCTGATTGAGAGTGCCGACCCTGTGGTCAAGAGGGGAAGGCCGGTGCCATCTGTGGAATAACCGGGACGGAAGCAGATGGGCTCTCCGGGGTCGTCGGGACGGCATGTGGGGGAAGTTGTGATGGGTAACGCGGGAGATCTCGTTCGTCGCGAGTGATGGCCGCGATGGGTCAGTATAAGGGTAACCGAAATCTGAGCCAGGCGGGCGAGAAGTCGGAGGGGCGAGTAATACCGAGGAAGCTGGGTAATGCCGGCTGAGGGAAGGCGCCCTACTTTCATTGTGTCCCTTAAAGAGGGAAGGAGAGGTGATTGCCGTGAGGCTACGAACACCTAGCAAGATTCGAGACCTCCAGCGGGGACTGTATCTCAAGGCCAAGAGGGAGCCCAAGTTTCGCTTCTACGCGCTGCATGACAAGGTTTGGCGAGGAGACGTAGTGCAACATGCCTACCGACTGGAACGCAGCAATGGTGGAGCCCCGGGGATCGACGGGGTGACTTTCCAGTTTATAGAGAGTGGAGAGGGCGAGGCTGAGTTTATCTCAAAGCTTCAGCAGGAGCTAAAGGAGAAGACCTACCGCGCGCAGCCAGTGCGGCGGGTGTTCATACCCAAGGGCGACGGAAGGAGAAGGCCGTTGGGGATTCCTACCATTCGGGACCGAGTGGCTCAAATGGCAGTCAAGCTTGTAATTGAGCCGATATTTGAGGCGGACTTTGAGGATAGTAGCTACGGGTTTCGCCCCAAGAGAGGTGCACATCAAGCAGTAGGAGCTATTCGGGAAGCGCTCAGCACGGCACATCCGCATGTGCTCGACGCAGATCTTCAGCAGTACTTTGACACTATAGCGCATGATAAGCTCATGAAGTTGATCGCCGGTCGGATCAGTGATCGGCACATTTTGAGATGGATCAAACAGTGGCTAAAAGCGCCGGTGGTAGAAGAGGACCAAGAAGGGAGGCGGCGTACGAAGAGGAGTCAATGCGGAACACCGCAAGGGGGAGTGGTTTCCCCTGTGCTGGCCAACATCTACTTGCACCTTTTTGACCGAGTGTTTCTTCAATACTGTCGTAGCACGGGTCTGGCGGCAAAGCTGGTTCGCTATGCGGACGACTTTGTGATCTTGATGCGTGGAGGGGCGAAAGAGACGCGGTTGAAAGTGGAGGAAATATTGGCACGGATGGAATTAAAGCTCAATGAGGAGAAGAGCCGAGTGGTGGATGCACGAGGAGAGAGTTTTGACTTTCTCGGATTTACCTTTGGTCGCAAGAGGAGTGTGCGCAGGGCGAAGGTGATTACCCTGGTAGAGCCCTCAGGCAAGTCAGAGCAGCATTTTCGGGATAAGGTGAGAGGTTTGACCAGTCGGAACAGCCACTGCATGCCACAGCCAGAAGTGATGGAGCGGGTTAACCGCTATGTGCGAGGGTGGGTGACCTACTATCACGTACACAACTCCACCCGAGTCTTTAAGCGGCAACGATTCTTCTTAGAGCAGCGGATGCGCAAGTACCTGCAGAAGCGACGACAGATCAAGGGGTTTGGATATCGGCGATGGCCGGTGTCTGTGCTCTATGGAGTGTGGGGGCTATACGCCATACCAGTCCATGCTCCCTATGGGCACGCTCGTATGCCTTGAGGTGAAGATGATCGGAAAGCCGTATGCGGGAAAACTGCAAGTACGGTTTGATGAGGGGGGACAGGAACGCTTGTTACGGAAGTGCCTAAACGGGCACGAAGCTGGAAACGGCGGATACAGCCAAGGTGCGGCCTAAAGCAAGCTAAGCCTGTCCTCTACTCTACCCTTTGGAAAGATTTGACCCCTTTGGTGACCCCTTTGGCCTTTGGTGGATTTGGCTACACGTTAGAATTTGACTTGAACAAAAGTTTCTAATGCCGGGTGGCGGCGTGTTGCTAAAAGAAAAGCTTATATAAGAGAAGTAAAGAAGAGTTATATGAAAAGTTGGCAATCATTACCATTATCTTTGAAAATTCTATCTATAGTTTTGTTTTTATGGGCAGTAATGTCAATAGCCTTGTTAGTAACGTCACCGGAAAGAGAAATTGCATTTTTTGGATTTTTGTTAAACGGGACCTCTTCTACAATTGTAATTGTACTACTTGATTTTATTTCACCATTATTATTTTTGTATGCAATGTGGAACAAATTAAAATGGGGTGCGAAATTTGGAATGTTATACAATGGAATTTTTATTTTAAATAGCATAGTGGCACTTTTTACATTTAAAGAAGTTTTCGGCAATGCTATTTATTATCCTTTAATTGCAAGCATTATATTTTTCTGTATTATTTTTAGGGAACGCAATTATTTTTCATAACTTTTGGAGATTAAGCAAAAATTTGAGAACGGTTCATTTGCCCATATGGTGGTTCACCCCAATGGTCTTGAGTTAAATAAGACCAAAATGATGCTCTTTGAAATATTATTCAATATTGAGGGGTCAGGCTGACCCTGATACTGATATAAATATCCAGCTCAAGGAGGAAGACATGAGTAAAGTCGCTCGTCATCCACGGCATCCAGATGTGGTTAACATGAGTCTCGACGAGATCGCTCAGCGCTATACGATACGCTTCGCCGATATAAAGCCCGACTGGAACGTATTCGAAGACTCGAAGATTGCCGGCTACCGCCGGGCTCAATACCGATACATCGGGCAAACCCTCGGCAAGCCGGAAATAAAATATATTCCGGCTGGGGGGACGAGGATGTCCATCATGTATGTGCCGCCGGGCGAAGGGAATGCCCCTCACACGCATCCGGTTGAGGAAGTTTTCTTCATCCTGCAGGGAAATCTCATGGTGTTTTTCGAGGAAGAAGACGGTGGGCGCCTCGAGCTCAATCTCGCTCCGTGGGATTGCGTTTCCAGCCCGGCGGGCGTCATTCACGGCTTTAAAAATGATGGCGTGCAGCCTGTCTTTATGCAGGTTATGGTCGGCCAGACGAAGCCGGAACCGATGGGATATAGCGATCCGGATCTTTACGCGCAGCAGGAATCGGACCGTACGACTGGGTAGAGACAAAGGCCCAGGCTTGCATCATGACTATTTGACCTCGTTGCAAATAACTGCGGAACAGCTACGCGGAGGAGAACATGCAAAAGCTATCGTCGCTCATCACGCTCGGCACTGCGAGTCCGTCGCAACGACGGGGCCGGGCACAAACCTCTAATCTGCTAACCGTCAACGGCACGCACTATGTCGTTGATGCCGGGGACGGTGTCACACGCCGTATTGCTCATGCGGGCATTGACATCCGAGAGATTGGAATCATTTTTATTACGCACCATCATGACGATCACACAGCAGGACTTGGGACGTTAATGTCCGTGGCATGGGATCGCCAGCGTACGAAACCGATCCATGTCTATGGTCCGCCCCGTACAGAAAAGCTGGTCGAAGCCGCTGTGCAGTATTTCAGTATCAGCTCCGAGATCAGAATCGCCGACGGAGGGCGCACCGTGCCGATTGCTCAGGTATTTTTCGGCCATGATGTTGGCCTGGGGTTGATTTACGAGGACGCAAACATCAAGGTGACGGCGGCCGAAAACAGCCATTTTTCTTTTCATAAAGGGGCGGCTGCCGGAAAGCATAAATCTTATTCCTATCGTTTTGAAACGCCTGATCGCGTGATTGTGTTTACTGGAGACACTGGTCATTCCGATGCCGTCATTGAACTTGCGAGAGGTGCCGACCTGCTTGTCACCTCAACTTCTTCGTGTGAAGATCGGAAGCAAGGGATGATCAAGGACGGTCGCTGGCAAGCAATGACCCCGGCCGAGCAGGAGGGTATTATGCGGCAGGCCACCGAAGGTCACATGACTTTAGAATTTATTGGAAAGTTGGCATCGCGTGCCAAGGTCAAAACAGTGGTGCTGTCGCACCTGACCCAAAGGGTTGGCTCCAACGATTACACCCCATGGGCGGAAGAGGTGAAAAAGCAATTCTCCGGCGAGGTGCTAGTCGCTGAAGACCTGATGGAGTTTTAGCCTGATAGGGGGTTGGGGGTCTTGTTAAATGCCTAACCACCGGCTTGTGACACACCGTCGTCCCGTGGCTTTATGGGCGTGACTCGGCTGCTCAGCTTGAACGCTAGAACTCGGAGAACGTTCGAAGATGGGTTTCGAGAATTTAATCGCAAATGTTTTTCAGATGTCACCAGAAGTTTGGGCTCGGCATGCAAACCCGAAAAGTGTTTGGACTCGTTACGCCGCACTGCCGATTTTAGTTGCCGCAGTGTGGAGCCGTATGTGGATCGGATGGTGGTCCCTGATCCCCATATTGGCGACAGTCTTGTGGATCTGGTTGAATCCTCGAGTTTTTCCTCGTCCCGCCTCGACGAAGAACTGGGCCTCGAAGGCGGTGCTGGGAGAGCGGGTTTGGCTAAATCGAATGGAGGTCCAAATTCCAGAGCATCATGTAAGATTTATTCGAGTGCTTAATATTGTCACAGGGTGCGGTGGTTTAGTGCTTCTTAATGGGCTGGTTGTGCTGGATGGCACAACAACGGCGGTTGGGTCAAGCGTTGTTGTTCTAGGGAAGAGTTGGTTCTTGGACAGGATGGTCTGGTTATATGAGGATATGCTTAAGGTGCATCCTCCATACCGAGAGTGGCTGTATTGAATAGGCATAACACGGGGGGGCAAGTCCGCTCTTAATTAAAAAAGCAGAGAGCAGAGGGTCAGGCATGCCTTATTGCTATTTGGCAACAACCATTCATGTGCGTGGTAGCATCCGAATCCCTTGATAGGCTGAATATTGAACCTATCCCCATTTATTGACCTTCACGACGCTGACCGTTTACCTATTTTATATGAGTGACCCCAGGCATTTCTAAGGCTGCAAGCTGTCACATATTTCGTCATCCTATCGCAATTCATTTGCTTCAAGAGCGGCATGGTCGTCCAATACCCTTCTGACAGATTATACTGAGCCGTAATTTGCCGACCTACAGGTCGGCCTTTTTCAGATCTATTAGCTTTACATTTCTCATTGTATCTCATTGAAATTGGGGTAGAATTTTGATTATAGACTGATCGATCAAAATGTAATATGCCGACATAAGCCGGAGATATGCCGATCAGCATATTACTTGTTAGACACCTCATGGAATGGAACGTCGAATCACTTTGCGATCGGGCTGACACACACATGGATGGCGAAAAGTGGCTTGATGCCGTCGCGCTCCTCGAATCAGAGCCTTCGTTAACTTCAATAGACTATCGCCTCTCATGGTCGCTCGGATGGGCGCTCTTCAAACTTGGGCGACCAGCCGAGGCCATAGGTCCGCTTCGCACCGCCATTAGTTTGAAACTGGAGGAAGCCACGTTGCATTGGGCGTTGGCTACGGTGCTCGCGGACGCGGGTGAAAATGAGGAGGCAGAACGGGAATTTCTCTCGGCACTTGAGTTGCGTGAGGGCTACTTGCCTCGCATTGGCTTAGCGTTGCTGTACCTGAAGCAGGGCCGACTGCATGAGGCAGAGCAGGTATATTTGAATGGCATGGAGACGCACCCTCGTAATCGCCGAAAGGTCGAAGCCTACGCAGATTTCCTTTCGGACGTTGGGCGCCAAGACGAGGCGCGGGAGTTTTACGAACTCGCAGCTACGCTACCAGCCTCCCGTCTCTACCATGAAAAGTTCAATGTCTAATCACTGGCTTGAGACAGACCTTCGTCCCGCCGCTTGGTGGGCGGGCCTCGGCTGCTCAGCCTGAACGTTATACCCAAGGAGGAAACATGAATACCACATACCAATCATTCACCTTGTTGGCAGCGATTCTTTTCCTAATGGCCTGTAGTGTGAAGGAGCCACCCAAGGATTCGAACGGGAAAACTCCGCAGCAGGTTATTATGGATACATATTTGCTAATTTTAAAAGGGAAATATGCAGAGGCCCAAAATAATTTTAGTCCTGAATTTATAAAGGAATTCGTCACCACAAAGAACACTGGTCGATTTCACTGAAGGGCCCCACCCGATTTCAACGAAAGGGACCATTGAAATCAGCGGAGCGAAGCGACGAAGCGATCTTTAACTGTTTACCTTAACCCTCCCTCTTTTTTCAACCCTGTTTTTTTCTCTTTGATCTTTTCCCGATAAGATTGTTCTCCATTCAAAGTGATTTTCTGACAGGGGTGGATCAAACGATCCACGATGGCCTCAGCAATCACCGGATCCTCAAAGAGTTTCAACCATCCCTGCGGTTCCACCTGGGAGGTGACAATGACGGGACCATTTTGATAGCGCTCTTCGAGGATGTCCACCACAGAGGTGGCTTCTTCGTGGGTGTAGTTTCTAAGTCCCAGATCATCGAGGATGAGGACTTTGGTTTTGGTCAAGCTTTTGACGTAGTGGAGGTAGCGGCCTGCAGCCTTGGCGGCCAGGATCTCTTCGAAGAGGAAGTTCATGGGAAGGAACAGGGTGAGATGGCCTTCATGGCACAGCCTTTTGCCCAGGGCGATGGCCAGATGGGTTTTGCCCAGCCCTGTCTTGCCGATGATCAAAAGATTTTCCTGGTTGTGGAAGAAGCTGAGGTGAGCGAGTTCGGAGACTTTGGCTTTAGGCACATCCTTGTGGAAGCTGTAGTCCCAGTCTTCCAGGTCGGCGCGGAAACGAAAGCGCGCTTTGGTCACGAGTGCCTTGGCGGTTCTGTCTTTGCGCGATAACAGCTCCTCTTCGAGAAGGAGTCTTAAGAACTCCAGGGGATGGAGCTGCTGAGACAAAGCGATTTGGGCTTGTCGCTCGCAGGCCTCATGGATGCCAAACAGGCGCATTTGGTGAGAAAGGTTTTTCACTTGATCAAGCATCATAGCGGTGAGACCTCCTGGTCGAAAGACTCCTTTGGGGGGTACCCAGAGTATAGGCCCAAGCGAGATCGTCGTTTATAGGGCAAATACGGTGGTCGTTTTTCTCTGCTCCTAGCTCGGTGGCGTGAAAAATGGTGTTGGAACTGGATTTGAAGCCTGTGCTCATAGGAGTTCCTCCTCGACTGGCGACGGTTCGGGATCTGAGCCCGAGTTGGCAGTGTGTTGGTGCAAATGGAGTGTATCGGATTGACGCTTGGGAGCCGCAAGCGTGGGTCTTTGGCCGTGGGTAACAAAGTAAAGTGCGCAGTCTTTGATATAGGCGAGTCTTTTCTTATTGAAGACAATCGCCCGCTGGCAAGCATGGTCCAATGCCTCAAGGGTGATGGGATAACGTTTAGCCAGCCGTAAAATCCCTTGGACCCGTCTCAAGTGGCGTAGCGGATGGTGACCTGAGAGCAGCTCGCCGACTAACTTCTCGACATGGGGGCCAAGCTTTTTTGCCTGTTCTTTTGCATGATGGACTTCAAAGCGTGCCACGCTGAGCTTAGCTTCGGGATAATGGAAATCATAGGTGGAGAACTTCCCGATCCCCAGAAGTCTTGTGTGAGCGGTAAGGGGCTGGCTGTCCTCACTAAACACTTCCACCACCTTCTCGCTGAGCCTGACCCGGACCCTTTGACCGACATAGACAAAGGGAACGGAGTAGAAGTTTTTCTCCACCTGGATATGGCAGTCGGGATGAACTTTAGCGTGGCGCCACTCGCTCATCTCGAAGGCACACGAGGCCAGGGCTTTTAAGTACTTTTTCTCTTCCTCAAAGCGCTGGTTGCGGCTCACCCCGTAGTCTTTCATCACCTCACAATTTAGCCGATGAAGATAGTCCCTGAGGGCTTCATTGAGCTCTTCGAGACTATAGAAGACACGGTTACGCACTTCCTGGAAAAACCCTCTCTGAAGCACTCCGATGTGGGTTTCCCCCGAGCCTTTGTCGCGGGCCTTGTAAGGCCTGGCCGGTAGTACCGCAAAGCCCATGTGAGTGGCAAAGTCACAGTAGGTGGGATTCACATCGGGGTCATACAGATGGGCTCGGTGAACACCGCTTTTGAGATTATCCACCACGACATACGGCGTAACCCCGCCGAAATAGGCGAACATCCGCTCCTGAACACCGATAAAGGTGGCAAGCTTTTGGTCTAAGACAAATTCCCCGAAGGTATACGAGCTGAAGGGCAAGACGCCTAAGAAAAACTGCGTTAGTATCTTCTTTCCCGTTCCACGCTCGGTGATAAAAAGACCGTCTGTGAAGTCGATCTGGGTCTTTTCCGCCACCTTGTGATGAAGCCGGATGGTGACTTGTTGGGGTGAGGCTTGATGGCCAACCTTTTCCCGAAACTGACGCCAAAACTTCACATACGCTATCTCCGGAGCCACCTCCCGCTGGATCTGCTTGACCGTGGTCCCTTTGCCATAGACTTCCTGGCGGACATAGTCCCAGTCAACCGTGTCAACCCAACCGCCACTCTCACTGGGCGGCTGTGCGGTGGGCGCCAAGTACTTACGCACGGTCCTGCGCGAAAGCCGTAGTATCCTGGCAATGCTGCGAATTGAGTAGCCCTGCTCGGACAGGGTCTTGATTTGAGTTTGCATACGAACGCTAGTCCTTTCTTTGGCCATGAACTGGATCCTCCTCCAGTCGGCCAAGATACCATCGTTCGTCGCTTCGCTCAGAAAACGAAGGGGACCACCTGAAATAGGGTGGGTCCCTTCGTTGAAATTGGGTGGGTCCGTAAAGTGAAATCGGTCAGTCGAATACGCCAGTAACACAAATGGCTGGAAGGTGGAGTGGTTAAAAACCAAACTGGTTGGAAATAAATACAACGACGAGATGTGGCGTGTAAAAATAATTCCAGATGAAGGTAAGGGAAACAGGAATGGCCCCGGTATTGTACAAGATCTCTACCTTATTGATGGTGTCTGGAAGATAGTGTTTTGGAATCACTATCCAAAGTCATAAAGTATAACAATGGCGTGAACGCGGAGTTAAAAATCTTATCTTAGGGGACGTTGCTGACTAGCGTAATTCCCTAAAATTCAGGAGAATCGATTTCTTAATGGGAGAGGGATATAGGACACCAGGCATAATTTTCTTTAATGTCATCAAACAATAATGCCCCTCAAGGATTGAGAAGCGTTGAGAGTAATTCTGCTTAACCAACAACGTACCCTTCTAAGCGCTGCCATTGGCCAAAGACGTCAAACGAGCAGGATCGTATTTCCTGTCTTTTTGATATGCGACATTGCCAGGCCAGTCAACACGGAGAGGAAATGTAACAGATCATGCAGCTGATGTCACCGCTGCGATTCTGCTTGCTGCTCGCGCTGGTAACAGGCTCCATGAGCTTGCAGGCACAAGACGGGCGAGCCGATGCCGCAGCAGCCAGGGAGGCGATCTACGCGCGACTCCACGGTTCGAGTATTTACGAGCGGCGCAAGGCGCTGAAGGAATTGATATCTGTTGCCCCTGATGACCCGGGGACGGTGGAGGTGTTGATTCGGCTTTTCCAGTCGCAGGACGCGGAAGAGGTCCGGTACACGGATTTCATGCAGCGGGTGGGCCGGGCGATGCAGAGTTTGGCCAGCAAGACGACCTGGCCATCCAAGAACGTGGAATTGCTGACATCGGTGCTGGTACACAACGATGCCTATGATGCCAGGGTGACCAGTCGTATGGCAGCAACCGTCGCCGGAGTGGCGCGCTACCAGGAGTTTTCTCTCAAGGCGATTGATGACCTGACTACAGTACTGTGGCATCGCGTGGATAGAAATCCAAATCGCACACGCAGCGACAATACCCGATCCTATGTGGTAAAGGCCCTGCGGCACATACGCAAGCGCCAGGGCATTCCCCAGGCAGTAATCGATGCAAGCGTGGCTTCTCTTAGCAGCGAAAGCAATGCCAGTGTACGGCGTGAGACGGTGTTGCTCATCAATGAATATACCCGTTCGCAACCGGCAAGCGAGGCCATGGTGCGGGCTCTGACCGAGTTACTCAATTCCGATGACAGCGCGGCCGTACGTACCTTTGCCGCGCGATCTTTGCGCAGCATCAGTGAACAGCGCAATTACCCAGAGTCAATGTTGAAAGTGCTGCAGCAGACCGTCGCCGAGGACCCGGATTTGGCGGTGCGTCGCGAAGCACTGTCCGGACTGATGGCGGCGGCAGCGGCGCATCCCCTGTCCCCCGAGGTGTTGCCGCCGCAGGCCATGCGTCAGTTGCTGCAGGCCGCTTCTACTGATCCCAGTGCAAATATGCGTTTTCAGGTGCTACAGGCCCTGCGCAAGACCTACGCCACTCGTGCCCCGAACTCGGCCGCTCTGGAGGTGCTGCTAGAAAGGCTGAGGAAGGAGAGGGATCGCAAGGTGCGCGGCCTCATCGCAGTCACCCTGCAGGAGATCCACGCTCGCCAGGGATTCGACCCGGCCGTGATTGAACCAATGATACCGCTGGTAACCGATGACCCAGTGGCGGAGGTACGTCAGGCTATCGGCCGTATGCTTATTGAACCGCCGGCGGGGCAGGACTTGGCCGTCTGGCTGAAGGCGACCGGTGGCATGGGGCTGTCGCCGGCTCATGCTACAACCACAGTCGCGGTGCTGGACACACCGCTGCAGAACCACCAGGTGGAAAAATCCGCACTGCGGGCGTCGCTGCACAAGCAATATGTCAGCGCCCTGTCCGAAGGCCGGGACCGGGCCGTGCGCCAGGAAATCCTACGGGGACTGTTTGCGTTATCCCTGACAGAACCCTTGCTGCGACAGACCGTGAACGTCCTCGACCGGAGCCTGGCTGCGGATCCTGACGCCGGATTGCGCCTCCAGGTGGCAGCCGTCCTGTTGCACAACAGCTTGAAGCATCGCCGCGATACCAGACCATTCTTCGCGGCGCTCGATGATGGTGAGGCACGGGTACACAATTACGCGGCCTTTGCCCTGGTGGAGCTGATCGCCGTCGATGGCGATGTGCTGCCTGGCTTGCTCGGTTATGCCCGGGATCCGTCAGCCCACCGTAATCTGCGCTTGTATTCCCTGCGCCGGCTGGCGCAGGGGCGCCGCGCTGGAAGGAACTTGCCTGATTCGGTGCAGGTTGCACTGCTACAGCTGACCAGGGAGCCGGACGTGGAACTTAGAGCAGAGGCATGGAATGCCCTGCGGCAATTCAAGCTTACTGCGCAGGAATGGCGCAGGGCCGCCGCAGATGACGACGTCGGGATTCGGCGCATGGCCTGGAGGGAGCTGGAGGCGCGGGGGGTCGCGAAGACCGTGTGGGCAAAGTGGCGGGATCCCAAGCAGAGGCTGGAGCTTATCGCCGTCGGCCTGCTGGGTGCGACGGTACTGTCGGTCGTCGCTGGTGCCGTGTTTTTCTTCTGGCGTCTGCTGCTTTGGTTGCCGAACACTCGGCATCAATGGGGCAGAATGCTCGCCGCGCAATTGCTATGGCTGGTTGCCGCGCTGTCGACGGTCGCACTGGACGCCGGCATCGTATTCATGGTGGGGCTCGCCCATGTTGGCCTCTCCGAAAAGGATCTCATGCAGTTAAACATCATTTTTAGTGTGATTCTGGCGCTTTATGGAGCGGTCGCTTGCCTGGGCTGGAAACTGCTGCCGGCGACTTCAACAATGATAAGGTGAACTTCACCGAGAAGATTTTCGATGGTGTCTACCCTTGGTGCGTGCGCGGCGGCCAGAGCTACGATGGCAGCAATAGCACGTCATCTGTTGTCTACTGATCATTCGGGAAAGCAGGGAGCATACGCCAGCTGCTCCCTGCTACCTCAGACCTAAATCAAGTCGGTTGGCCAGGGCCAAGGTTGGACTTCGATAACTCGACTATTTACTGATTGTTGAGTTGTTGAAATCTGATCCTGATACTTCTCACCGCACTTCCACCTTCGTCGATACCAACAGGACGTTTCTCACGCCCAGGTGACTCCAGAGCACCGGGACCCGCAGGGTGAAAAGCAGGTTCTCAAGAAACGCTTTAAAGCGACAGCTGTCCAGGGGCGGTTTGTTAAAGACCGTGGAGCGAAATTCACCGAAACCCAGGCCGCTCATGGTGGTCATGGGCTCACCGTAAGAATATTCCGTTAGATGGCCATCCCGGTCGTGGTGATGCCCCAAGCGGTTGGGGCACCAGACGATATAGCGTCCGCCGGGTTTAAGGACCCTTCTCACGCTTTGTAAATGAGGCAGAACATCATCAGGATGGAGATGCTCGATCATTGATGTGCTGACGGCAACGTCAAACCACCCATCAGGAACCTTCAACGTTACCGCATCCATTTGCAGGAATTCCACCGTTCCCGGAAGTTCATGAGCGGCCCGCTGTGCTTTTCTTTTCTTGGCCAACTCGATGGCCTTTGCTGAAACGTCCGTGGCAATGACCTGCCCCGCATGGCCCGCCAGCGCCAGTGTCAGATCCCCGAAACCACAACCCATTTCCAAGATCCGCTCGTGCCCGTGCCCCATGAGCGCCTTAAAAACGGCGATCCTTTTCAGCCTTCGGGGTGGGGTGCCGGTAGATCTGCTTGCTCCCACTCCCCATAGCGCCCGTCATAGGCCTCTTGATAGATCGCGTTCCTTTGAGCCCGCTCGGATGTCTTGATCCGATCGTAGGAATTTCCTGTCAATTTCTTTCCTCCCGAGATGCCGCGCCGCCGTCGTCCTGCTGAGTAGGCAGTATATGCGACGGTAATATTTCAGCGATCACGATCTTCCTCTTTCCAAAAAGCAGGGAGAGAGAAAAAGGCACAAAGGCATCAATGGCTTCGACGCAGCCATGAAAACCGGCGCCAGCCAGAGAATCATTAGTTTCATTGACTAGCGGGACGTCCTTAGAAAGCTCCTTGGGTGCTTGGGTCTGTGGGAGGAATCCCATGCCCCGCCGGATCGAGGTCCCCAGGAGCAAGAGATTGCTTTCGACCCACCTACAACCGGATGATTTAAAAGCCTCGCACCCCGATTGGGGAGCAAATGTTCAGCTCTGTCCTGGAACCCGCGCTGAATTTGGCATAGATAGTGCCCCGCCTAACCTATTAGTTTTGCAATATTTTACACTTCTATATATAAGTTGAATTATCAAAACGTCGCACAAGATTTACCAACATTTAAGGGGGAGATGAATAAATCATGGCTAATCCAAAAGTATTTTTTGATATGGAAATAGGCGGAAAAGACGCTGGACGAATCGTATTCGAATTAAAAGCAGACGTAGTTCCAAAGACGGCTGAGAATTTCAGAGCATTATGTACCGGAGAAAAAGGTTACGGATACAAAGGCAGCACTTTTCACCGTGTGATCCCAAATTTTATGTGTCAGGGCGGAGATTTCACTAACCATAATGGTACAGGTGGAAAATCAATCTATGGTGAAAAATTTAACGATGAAAATTTTGAACTAAAACATACGGGTCCAGGAATATTATCAATGGCTAATGCTGGTCCAAACTCAAATGGTTCACAGTTCTTCATTTGCACTGTCACAACATCATTTCTTGACGGCAAACACTGTGTATTTGGTCAAGTAGTTGAGGGAATGGACGTGATTAGGAATGTTGAAAAGGTAGGATCCGAATCAGGAGGAACAAGCCAGAAAGTTGTAGTAAAAGACTCCGGCCAACTATAATATTATTGTTTCAGGAATTAGGGGTAGGTTGGTCTTTTGGATATCCTGGGACTCTGCCTCTCAGAATTTTCCAACTCTCAATTTCCCAACCTTGAGACTGCCCTGAAAGATTGGTAGGCTAGTTTGGAATAGGCCGTTTAAACGCATTCTATTTGTAGCAATGGTAGGAGGTTTTGCCATGCCGGTGATTGATGCCGATACACATGTAGACGAGTCAGAATCCACCTGGGCCAAGCTGGAGGGTACTCCCTACGCAAAGTATATACCGGTGACCATCACTTTACCGACCGAAGAGGCCGAGCGTGCCGGCTTTAACGCAACGAATATTCGCAGATGGGTGGTTGAGGGCAGGATGCAAAACCGTGCCGTCCGAGACGAGGTGAATCATCCACTTCGGGTGCGGAGAGAGCTTGAGGACGTGCCAGGCCGCCTGGCCCAAATGGACGAGATGGGCGTAGACGTGCAGGTCATTTTTCCGACCTTCTTCATCCGCTACAATACGAACAACGCCGAAGCTGAGTGGGCGCTGACCACCACCTACAACCGCTGGCTTGCCGAGAAATGTGCGCCAACAAATGGGCGGTTGCAGTGGGCAGCTGTGCTACCGTTGCTACAGCCTGACAAGGCTGTTGAAGAGCTGCGTTGGGCAAAAGAGCACGGCGCATGCGGCATCTTCAAGCGGGGGTTTGACCTCGACAGGAAAGTCACCGATCCCCACTTCTTTCCAATCTATGAGGAGGCCAGTGCACTCGAGCTTCCTCTGTGCATCCACACGGGCCATCCGTTGCCCGGCCACGAATGGGACAGGGGTTTTCCCATCATGTATTCCTTCGGTGAGCTGGTGAGTTCTAAGATACCAAAGAAGTTCCCCAAACTTCGGTTTGGTTTCATCGAATCCGGGGCGTCCTGGATTCCCTACGTAATGTCGCAATTGGGAGCTAAGAAGCGTGTGACACTGCGTGGTAAGCAGAGTCGATTACCCCACCTGTTCCAATTGGAGCCGGGACTGTTTCGCGAGAACCGCGCGTTCATCACCATCGACCCTATTGACGATGTTGAGTCCCTTTTGAAATTCGGAACCGAAGACCACCTGATGATCGGCACGGATTACAGCCATACCGATATCTCCGCCAACCTGAGCGGGTTAAACGAGGTGCGCAACTGGGTGGACGAGGGCAGGATCAGCAAAGATCAGGGCCACAAGATCCTGGAGAGCAACTCCCAGGCGTTTTACGGACTTTAGAAAAAGACCCTGCGGTCAACTTTAGGGTGTCCGTCATTTCCAGGCCTACCTCATTCCTGTCGCATTTCAACTGTCGCTAATGTGCTTGCCTAGAATTCGACGTTATGCCGTATCGGGGCGAGAGCGTCCCACTCACAGAAGGGAGGTGTGAATGCCCAATATAATGACAATTGAACCGGATCGGGTGAGAGGGATCCGGAAGCTATTCTTCCACTGGGTTCGTCGTCAGTATGGCGGTATTGTGCCCGGGGTGTTCCAGATCCTTGCAGTGGATCTCCGGGTGGCTCGACCGGTTGGAGCCTTGTATAGTTACCTACACCTTCGCAAGTCATCGTCTCTCAGCCGTGTTCAACGTGAGATGCTGGCAACGGTGGTCAACGGCAAGGTTGGCGGTGCTTCTTGACTGGGGCTCCATACGGCGGCAGTTCGCCGCCTGACTGGCGATGAGCATCTCAGCAGTGAATTCGCGACCACATGGCCTGAATACAAGTTGGATACTATGACTCGATCACTACTCGGCTACGCCAGTAAGCTCACGGAAACACCGAGCCTGGTGGAAAACGAGGACATCGCAACGTTAAAGAAGGCTGGCTGGAACGAGCGTGCTATCTGGGAGATGACTGCTCTGATCTCATTCTTCAACTTCAGCGGCCGTATGGAAGCAGCGTCGGGTCTGCCACCAGACCAAATCCCGGAGGGTGCCAGGCTCGCAGAGGTACTAAATAGCTGAGAGCTCAATTCCGATTTATGGAAGTCGGACCCCAATAGCCACAAAGGAGGGATTATGGCTCAAACCATCCAGGCCAAAATTGGATTTGTTAGCCCTGTTTCCGGGGCGAGCCCCCATATTGAGAGTTTCAGGGCAGTGGTCCCGGTAGGGGTGCACATGGACATCGATGGGTTGGAGTTCGTTCGAACTTCATTCAACGATTTCCGGGGTAAGACTGGGGCCGTGATAGAGAAGGTCAGCGAGCTAGTGCGGGTCAACGGTTGGCAGGGTGTATTCGTAGGGGGTGCGCCGCTGGAGCTTATGAACCCAGGTATGGCCGACGAACTTCACCGAGCTATTAAGGTTCCGGTGTCAACGGCACTGGAATCCTGTGTGACTGCTCTGAAGGCCTTCTCGGCGAAGCAGTTTCTTCTGATGACACCTTTTGATGACTCTATGAATCTATTGATAAAGGATTACCTGACGAAACAGGGTTTAACTGCCATTTCTCCGCCCCCGCTGTTTAAGGATTATAAGGATGCAACAAAGCTGGGACCAGAAGATGTTTTTTCGCTGACTAAGAAATGCGTCGAGTCAGTCAAGGATTTCCAGGCCATCTACTTTCAGGGAGGTGTGCTGGATCCTCTGGCGGTTGTGGAACGGATTGAACGAGAGATATCTACTCCGGTTGTAGCCAGTAACCCGGCCATGCTGTGGAATATTTTATCGAGACTGAATTTGAAGTTTCGAGTGCCTGGTGCTGGAAAACTACTGGAGGATTGGCCCGCGTTGCCCTAGGTGAATAGTTAGAGCGCAGGAGCTCTTTTAATAAGGTACCTGCGTGGATCTATCGGAATTCGGTTAACACGCACTTCGTAATGAAGGTGGGGGTTGGTGCTTTTACCCGTGCTGCCAATAGACGCGATCCGTTGAGCTTTCGTTACCTGCTGGCCTTTCTTGACGTGAGCCTTGGAGAGGTGAGAGTATTGCGTCGTTATTCCCTGGCCGTGGTCTAAGATTATGCTTCTCCCGTTGGCTCTGCCGTATCCCACGAACTTCACAACCGCATTCCCGGGTGCATGGATTGGAGTTCCTTTGTGGTTGGCAATGTCGATCCCATTATGATACACGCGTTGTCCCGTTACGGGATCTTTTCGTCTTCCAAATCCCGAGCTGACCCATCCCTTGGTGGGCCAAATAGTCGGGATGGCTGCGATCAGGCCTTCCAGGTCCCCTTCAATGGAGGTCAAACTCGACTCCAGTGTTTCTACTAGCTTGCCATTGCTGAAGGCGGCTCTACGCCTACGGGGAAGAGAGGATGCGATCTTTTTCCTGAGACCTTTCCAATTCGCAAGGAGTTTCTGGCTGCTTGCTATTCTTTCCTGCATGCCGGAAAGTTTAATCCGTTGGTCCTGTAACTCAGACCTCAGGAGAACCACTTCCTCCACGGCTTCTACCCGCAACTTCTGATCGTTCCTGGTTTGAATTCTCAGCCAGCGGTAATTGTCCACCATCCAGCCGCTAAGGCCGAAGATAAGGACTCCTGCAATTAACAGGGTCTGAAGGAAGCGCTTCGAGAAAACCATGCGGCGCATCTTTGTCCCCCGCATGGGGAGTATGAGGATGGAATAATGCATGTCTCAGTGAGCGAGTGACTTTAGATAGAAGCCCTCTTCTCAGCCCTCTTTTCAGAATGCTGGCTATCATCTCCTTTGAGCTGAATGACCTGGACGTCTTTTCCCTTCATGTTGCAGTGGCCATCGAAAATCACACCCTCTTCCAGAACAAGCACAGGAGAAATGATATCTCCGTAAACTCGGGCGGACTTGCGAAGCTCTACACGCTCTCGGGCGGTGATATGCCCCGAAACCTGCCCCGCCAGAATAACGGTACCAGCGCGAACATCCGCTTCCACTTCCCCGCCCTCCCCTACAACTAAAGTGCTTGAGGAGACGAGTTCCCCTTTGAATTTTCCGTTAACAATTAAAGTTCCTACGAAATTTAAGCGGCCATCAAACTGGCATCCTTCATCGATAACGGACATCGCTTCATGATCGGGATGTATTTTATTTTTCTTCCAGCACCACATGAATTTTGAACCTCCACTAGGTAGAGTTGCACTATCTTACTTCGTTAGATTTCTTGTGCGTGAACAATGCTGGGCCAACATTCCGTCGCTCTGAGACAATTTCAGGGCCCCGCTGCATTTTGGTAACCTGGCCATTGAAGAAACCACCCTTGGCGATGATAAGTGAATCGGTCTCTATGTTTCCGGAGACTTTCCCTGAAGCTGCGATCTCTACGTTGCCCGTGGCAACCATGTTTCCTTCGTAATGTCCCATGATGATGGCATCTGTAGTGTGGACATCAGCCTTAACAACACCTCTGTTTCCTATAACCAGCTTCCCGTCTATATTAATCTCACCTGCTACTTCACATTCAATTTGTATAGAATCGGTAATGCTAAATTTTCCTTCAAGTCGGGCATTGGAGCCCAAGACGGTGAGTAGTGGGCCTTCATTCTGGCTAGTATCTTTGTTGAACATGGACGATCCCCCTCAACATTGTGAAGAAAGCATGGATCGTGCCAAATTATTTTTTACGGGATATTAATTAAATCTCTGTAGAATCAGGTAATTATAGGATTTCTACCGGCATTCGGCGGAAATCTCCTTGGTTCAATGGTACAAAAATGGAGCTTCCTAAGTCATGGTCCAATTTGGCGCTTTTTGGTCACGAGGGGGGGGGGGAGAGTTCTTGGCACATTTTATCTATACACTTGACTGTCTGCTTGGGTGGGGATATGGATTGGGTTTCGGCGAAAGGGATCCTTGCAAAATTGCGAAATGTCTCATGGTGGCAACGGATTAACTTAGAGGAGGAATTTATGGAAATCAAAGAAACGAATGATGCGCTCAAGGAACTAAAAAGGGGGCGTAGGGTCAACCTTTTTAGGACAACGAATCTGGATACTTGGTTGTTATATTTCCCCCCGGGCGATCTCCAGAGGATGCATAGTCATCCCGGTGACAGGACCTACTATGTTTTAACCGGGAAAGGCATCATGAAAGGGCCCAATGAGACCCATGAGCTTTCCCCTGGCAAAATAATCAGCATACCAGCCCACGAGTATTATGAAGGTTCAAACCCGCATGATGAACCCATGGTTCTTTTGGGCAACAGCAACCATCCCACCACGGAAGATTTTGCCAAGGCCGGTGGGCAACGGTCGGAAATTGATGACGCCACGGGGAAAAGGATCGTGTATCAAACCGGTGGGGGACAGGATGCCGGTGAGCTCGTGGACTGAGCGAAATATCAAAGTTTGAAATTGGATCGAGGTTTCTTTTTAGGAGGCAGGCTGCAACTGGTTTTTAGAGACCGGTGACTGTGGTTTGCCTTCGTTAATTTGTAGGTCCTAGAATCTCACCCTCTGGATCCAGGATCCGTACACATTGAAGGCATGAATTCTTCATCAGCTCCTTTGAACCATTTGCCAACGGCACGACCCGTCGTGATGGGTCGCAACGGTGTAGTTTGCTCAGGTCACCACCTCGCGTCCCTATCCGGTGTCAAGGCATTGCAAGAGGGAGGTAATGCCGTGGATGCTGCCCTGGCGGCTTCATTTGTCTTGGCGGTGGTGCGGCCTCAGGCCTGTGGCGTTGGAGGCGATCTCTTTTCCCTGGTCCTTATGAAGGACAATGGAAAGGTGGAGGCTTTGAATGCAAGCGGCCCTGCGCCGAAAAGAGCTACGGTGGAATTTTTCAGAGATAAAGGTTTGCCTCTTGTTCCCACCGACGGACCGTTGAGCATTGCGGTGCCTGGAATCGTGGATGGCTGGGTGGAACTCCACTCAAAATATGGAACCATGGAACTCTCAAGGCTCGCAGCGGATGCCATAGGGTATGCCCGTAATGGATTTCCGGCTTATGGAACGTTGCTGGAATCCATCGCTGAACTGGCTCCTTTCTATCCCTGGGTAGACCGTTTCTTTCGGCGGCCTCTGGATCCTCCTTTGCCGGGAAGGTATCTGGTGCAAGAAGAGCTGGCCAAGACTCTGGAAGAGATTGTGAGGACCGGTAGGAAATCATTTTACGAAGGTGAAATCGGCGCGCGTATGTGTGCTGCGCTTCAAAAGGAAGGCGGAATAATAGGTCAGGAGGACCTCGAGGAGAAGCACGCAGAGTGGAAGGAACCCGTAACCACAACCTACCGTGATTTTTCCCTGTTCGAGCAACCCCCTGTATCCCAGGGTTTCATCGTTCTGGAAATGCTCAATATTATGGAGGGATATCCACTACCAAGTAAAAATCCAGTGGATGATATCCATGTGATGGTGGAAGCCAAGAAACTCGCCTTCGAGGATAGAATCAATCACCTGGAAGATCCGCGTTTTGCCGATCCGGGAATTTCACAGTTGATTTCAAAGGAGCATGCGAGCCGTAGGCGGAGTCTTATATCGGACGTTGCCCGGTCCCGCCGGCATGTGGACGCGACTTTGGGAAGCGATACGACTTATCTCTGCGTGGCAGACCGCGATGGGAACGTTGTTTCTTTGATTCAAAGTATCTTTTCTCATTTTGGTTCCCGTGTGGTGGCCGGTGATACCGGCCTGGTGATGAATAACCGGTTGTCCAGCTTCAACCTTGACCCTGGAAAGGCAAACGCCCTGGTGCCGGGAAAACGGCCTGTCCATACTTTGAATTCATACCTGGTTTTACGGGATGGCGAGTTCTTTGCCGTGGGAGGAACTCCAGGTGCGGATGACCAACCGCAGACCAACGTACAGGTGCTCCATCATCTCCTTGATCGACGTCTCTCTCCTCAGGCGGCCATCGAATTTCCCCGCTGGAGCCATCGGCCGGGCACGACACCCGCATTGGCGGAATTGCCAGAGGAACTAAAGGTGGAGGAGGGTATCCCTCCAGCAGTAGTGAAGGAACTTAAAGCAAAGGGACACAATGTTGAAATCGTGGGTCGGTGGTCCTTTGGTGACGCAGCCGTTATCGTCAAGGATCCATCCACAGGGACATGGATGAGTGGGGCGGACCCGAGACGGGAAAGCTACGCCATAGGATGGTGAGCCGTATTTCTCAAGTTGCAGTTGATAAGGATGAATAAATGAAGGGTGCGCCTTTACCTCCCATGGCACTGACCAACACCGCCTTGGTGTTGCATGATATGCAAAACGACTTTATCAAAACGTCGCTTTCCAAACCGGAGATGATGGAAGTCGTGAAGCGAACCAAGGCTCTTATAGATCTCGCCCATTCGCTTCCCATCCCCGTCATCTATACGCGCGTGGAGAACGATCTGGAGATGCTGCTTCCACCCGAACGGGCTCCATACCTGCGAAGATCGGGGAATCCCGTTTGCGTCAAGGGTACGGCTGGTGCAGAGGTTATCGATGAGCTTAAACCCACCGCTGGTGACTTCGTCGTTACGAAGGTCCGATCCAGTGCCTTTTACGGTACAAAGATGGAGGCACTCTTGAGGGTCAAAGGGATCTGGATCCTTGTGGTGGCCGGCGGTAGCACCAACTGGGGTGTGGAGTGGCTCGCAAGGGACGCTAAGTCCAGAGATATCGTTACGATTGCGTTGAGTGATTGTACCTATTCGGGGACCCCAGAAGCCCAGGCCGCGAGCCTGGCCAACATCGATGACTTCATTGGTTATGTGATGGACTCTGATCACGTAAGGGGAATTCTCCCAAAGGCGAATTAACGTCACGGTGTGAAATTGAAATGAATCGCGTCATCGATTTTGAACCACGGGAACGGGTTCTAGAAAAGGCCAAGAGGTATGTGGAATCCGTTGAGTTATTTTCCGAGGAACGGGAGCAAGCCTTTCCTGTGCTCCTGCGGGCTTTGAAGCACGCGGACAGAGATCTGAAATGGGAGATCATGTGTGTCCTAGGGACTTTTGCCAAAGATGAAGTGGCATGGCCTCTCTATGGGATGATGGTTGATACCACGGAAAAGAGCGAGGTGAGGCATGATGCCGCCATCCAGCTAAGCGTGATCGGTCCCTTTTTAAAGGACCCTCAACCACTGGCCAACCGTTTACTGGAAGAAGTGGAGGTGGTGGACCCCGACCGGAGACTTCATGCCACCTTTGCTTTGGGATGGAAAGGGAATTTTACCGCAGCCATGTCTCTCATCGGGCGATTGTACGACAGCGACTCGCGAATTCAGCAGGCTGCCGTCACCGCCCTGTGCAACTTGAGAGACGACCGAATTCTAGGCCTCCTGCTGGATCGGCTTGACCATGGTCCCATGGAGCAGAAGAGGACTATCCTGTTTAACCTGTGGCGATTTAATTCGAAGAAAGAAGAAGTTACGAAGGTCTATCTCGAATATTTGAAACACGAAAACGCCGAACTCCGCTTCGACGCTTTGGTCTGTTTAAGACCCATGGTTCAGATCCCCGGTTATGTGGAGGTATACCGTAAATGCCTGAAGGACGAGGACGGCAGGATTCGGGGATTGGCTCTAAAACGACTGAGCGAGGAGGGAATGCAGCGGGACCATGAGATTTTGAGGGAAGAGATTGGAGCCCTCCTCGAAGACCCGGACATGGGCATAAAAGAGGCTTCTCTAGATATCCTACGTAGACGAAAATGGCTGTAAGCCGGTTTTCTGTTCTCCCTGCAATTCACTGCCCAGCACTCCATCACATAAACCTTTATCGCTCGTTTGATCGGCTCTCCAGCCGATGCAAACCCGTTACCAAGACTGCTAGCTATTCTTCAATATTGTCATAAGTCATGGATATTATTAGAGTTTAACATGCGTGAAATTGTTGTGGTTGTGCACATTTGACAACACACTATTAGTATGCTTTAAGAGTGGTTAAGGAGGTGTGTTATGGGGCGCGTGAACGTATTCTTAAAAGACGAATTGCTCGATGAAATCAACGAAGAAGTAAAAGACGAGGGAACCAACCGTAGCTCGCTCATTCAAGCTGCATTAGAGGAATATTTGCATTCGAAGAAAAAAAAACGGGAAGAGGAGGAGAAGCGGAAAGAGATGAAAAAGGCCTCCGAGAGGATGGATCGATTAGCAAAAAAACTCGGTCGTTGGGATGCCCAGGCAATCATCAGGAAATTCCGTGACACCAATTTGAAAGGCGACCAGTGATCCCAACTTACCACGCTGGCTACGTTGTGGACGCTTCTGTCCTGGTCAAATGGTTCATGGAAGAGGAAGACCGTGACCGCGCTCTTAGTCTTAGAGAACTCCATACATCTGGCCGATCCAGTCTGTTTGTTTCCGAACTCACAATTTTGGAGATCCTTAACGCTATAAGATACGCACCGAGAGCAAATGAGGAGGACGGAGCTGAGGCACTTCACGTGCTCGAAAACCTACATCTCCAGGTAAAACCCGCCGATTTTGACCTGTTTCGCAAAGCTAACGCCATCGCCTGGGCCTACAAAATCACAATCTACGACGCCCTCTACGTCGCCCTCGCTGAGCAATTGGGGTATCCATTAATCACTTCTGACGAGGCAATGGTGAAAAAGCTAAAAGGCCACAGCATCGTGGTGCCATTACGAGAGTTGGAGTTTAAAGCCCAGTAAGTGGAATGGGATGGGAGATCAGAGTGCAGTTCGAAAACCAGAATTTCCCAATGACTGAAGATCTTCTACTTTTCATCATGAGCTTGGTTGCGCGGCAGAGAGGCAGCCGGGTCTTTTGCAAAATCTCAAATAATATTTCACTCGATCGGGGATGGCATTTCTGGTGCGCACCCGATCTAGACTTAGTAGAAGTTCGATTTGATAACACCATCGTCGGCTACGAGGTTAAGGGTCAGCGCAGGACAAGAGGTACGTATGATTGGCCTTCGCCCCAAGAAGGTCTGGACCAAGCCCTTAGGTATTTAATTATGCCGAGAGTCACGGATCAAGCTACAGTTCGCCCGATGTTCGATGGAGGGGTTTCCGATCGCGGTTATCTTGTACATCCGCTTCCCTCTGAGGATTCACCTGATCCCTTGGATCTGAAGGTGATTTCTCTCACGCCTGTGGGGTTCATAGGAATCTTGCCGCTTTCTATCGATAGGAACAATAAAAATGACAATCTTGCCCTCAGTGAAACGTTGGGTTCGCAAATTGATAAGATCGTCGAGGTTGTGCCTGCCAAGAAGAACCCGCTGCAGGACAACCGAGCCAAGGCATTCTTTCTTAAGAACCTAGATTCCCTTGGTGCATTCGGAGAGGCAAGTAGGATTTTTAACGGAAGGATTAAACGAGCTGCGATAGAGTACTTAGGAATTCAACCTAAAGAACGTTTTGTTTTCTATTAGGTGGTTGGAAAGGAGCATTAAGGACCTCGGGGTCACTTCCAGAGTGAGCTACCGAAAATTTCGAGACGAGCAAGGCAAATGACAACCATTTACTCTCTTGACGCACGATTTTTGAGGGACCTCAAGGCGGAGGCTGCGACCAAAGCTTTCCGTGACCTTCTTTGGTGTGAAGCGCGACGGGTAGGCTTATCGCCCCACAATGTTGTCATATCATTGAAGACCGACGTTGCTGATGGGGGTATTGACGCTCGAGTTGATGGAAACCCTACCACCGATTCTGTCCTCACAAAAGATCTAACGTATTTTCAGATCAAGGCGGGACAGGCATTTAAGCCATGGCTAACTGGGGCCCTGAAGGAAGAGCTCTTCGGTAAGTTGACTGCTATCCCTAAAAGGTCCGGGCTGGCTCCGGAAATTCGCGAATGCTTTAGCAACAGGGGTCGCTACGTACTAGTCAGCTTTGGTCATGACCTTACGCCACAACAGCAGTCGACTGCAAAGAAGATACTCGCAAGGCTACTACGGGATTGTGGATACCGGAAACCTGCCGTGGAAGTTCTAGGGCAAGGGCAGCTTGTAGGATTGTTTTCGTTGTTTCCTTCCCTGGCTTTAGGGCTTCTCGGGAAGGGAAATCTAGCTTTCCTCACGGTGGATGAATGGAAAGCAAGAGCTGACATGATTCAAGCCCTGCAACTGTCAGATGGTCAAAAGGGTATCATAGGGCAAGTTCGAGATGCTTTGCGGGGAACGCAGCACAAACACATTCGATTGATAGGTGAGCCAGGACTCGGCAAGACCCGGCTAGTCCTTGAGGCAGTGTCAGCGGAAGACCTAGCTGGGATGGTTTTATATGTTCCTCATGCGGAGGACTTTCAGCGTGGGCAGCTATTTAATGAACTCATTCGCAAAGACTCCCCTGGAAACGCCATTCTCGTTATCGACGAATGCAGCGAGCGGGAACGTGCGTCGATATGGAATGCCTTTCGACAAAAGACAGGTATCCATGTCGTCACTGTTGACCATGGTCCCGAGCAAAGCCGCGACGCGGCCATGCTCGTTTTGGATCTTCCGCGGCTACCGGACGACCAGATAAAAGCTATCCTAGCGTCCTACCTGCCCAAAGGAAACGACCCGTCACATTGGGTCGCCTGGTGCGAGGGCTCCCCTCGCGTCGCACATGCAGTGGGCGAAAACCTGAAGCTCAGCCCAGACGATCTTCTGAAACCACCTGCCACTGTCCCGATATGGGAGCGATTTATCACCGGTTACGAGAAACTCGACAGTCAAACCTCCCAACAGACGCTCACGGTTCTCAGGCATATCGCGATGTTCACGAAATTCGGATTTGAAGATCCTGTAGCCCAGGAGAGCAAGTTTATATGCCACCTCGTCCAACAAGCGGATCACTCAATAACGTGGCAACGTTTCCAAGAACTGGTTGAACGGTTAAGGCAACGGCGGATACTGCAGGGAAAACGGACTCTATTTATCGTTCCGAAGGCGCTTCACATATACCTCTGGATTAACTACTGGAACATCCACGGAAGAGATTTTTCCTTTTCAGACTTTTTCGCCGCTGTTCCATCGCAGCTTCAGAATTGGTTTCTACAGTTCTTTATATACGGACATGCTAGTCCAGTGGCACGCGATGCTATTGCTAACATTCTTTCTCCTGCCGGACCGTTCTCAAACCGTGAATTTGTCACTAGCAAAGCAGGCACTCGGTTCATCGATTATCTGTCAGAGGCCGACCCAGGCAACACATTAGCACTTATCGAGCGAACTTTCGGTAAATGGGCCAGAGAAGAACTCAGCGCATTCAAAGACGAACGACAAGACGTCGTTTGGGCGCTTGAAAAAATTGCGGTTTGGAAAGAGTACTTCCATAGGGCCGCAGGGTTGCTGATTCGGTTTTCGCTTGCAGAGAACTCCAATTACGGGAACAACTCCACAGGAATTCTTCGCGGCTTATTCTGGATTGGTATGGGGTGGGCTCCGACGCAGTCCCCGCCAACCGAACGATTCCCCATAATTGAAGAACTGCTTCGATCCCAAGACCAGCAAGAAATTGAATTGGGACTCTCGCTCTGTGAGCAATGGCTCAGCACGGGGGGAGGCACAAGGGTTGTGGGTTCGGAGTACCAAGGACTGCGACCGGAGCTGAAATTTTGGAAGCCCCAGATTTGGGGGGAGGTATTTGACGCTTGGCGACTCTGTTGGCGGCATCTGTACTCTGTATCTCAGGATTGGCAGCCTGAGCGACGGAAACTGGTGAACCGTGTCTTAGTGGATGCGGGTTTAGAACTCGTAGGTTTCAATCCCGTATCGGAGGAGATTCTACTAACTTTATCCATGCTTGTCGAGGACGAGGCGACAGATTCGCGTCATTTTACCCATCGTCTCATCCAAAAGCTGCGATACCGCGCGGAACGGCTGCCGAAGGGCGTGACAACCAAGCTCCGTGATTTAGACAAAAAGCTTACCGGTAATTCATTCTGGGGGCGCTTTTCTCGGTTTGTGCTAAATACCAACTGGGATGAGGACTATAGTGTTAAAGGAGACAAGATCAAGGAGTTACCTACCCCATCACGGCGAGTGAAAGGGTTGGTGAGTGAGGTCGTAAAGCAACCATCATTGCTAACCAATTTTCTTACGAAATTCGTTGGTATTGAGGGGCATCGCTTAGCCGAATTTGGCCGACTGCTAGCTATGGAACTCAACGAAGACCATATCGTAGAAGAAATAATTGAAGCACAGCTAAATACCGATTTGTCAAAAAATACTCAGTTAATCGGAGGCTACTTTATCGGCTTTAGAGCTAGCAATCCCGATCATTGGGAAAAGCGTGTCCGGGCACTTCTAGCGTCCGAAAAAACAAGAGATTTGGGTATAGCCGTTGTACATTGGTCGGGAGTCTCTGAATCGATGCTACGGACCTTGCTCGACATGTTTCGCTCAAAGAAAGTCGATGCATCAGTGTTTAACTCGCTAGCATGGAATGCGCGTAAGGAAGGATTTTCAGCACCTCTCGTGGAAGAGGTACTTCGTGCGTTAGTCAATTCTGGCGACGAGCAGGCTCTTATAGTCGCAATTAGGTTAGCTGATTTCTACTTTTTTGATAAGAATGATCAACGGAGTTGTGATGAAGAATTGCTATTTTCGCTGTTAGGGTCCCCGTGTTTCTTTGGTCGAGATCAAAACACAAGAGTCGGGTATGAATGGTACTCAGTTGCCAAAGGGTAGAGCCCGATTCCCCAATCGGGATCTAGACCTTTTTAAGAACATCCTTTCAAAGGGAAAGGACAATTTGGGGTTTCGGGATTCAAATTATCCATCCCAGGTTTTGGATGCGATAGCACGTGCCCATTCCGAGGATGTATGGGCAATAATCAGCCAATTCTTAGAATCCGAGGACGAACGGAGCTGGCGATTTGAAATGTGGCTTGGCGAAGAACTGGCATTCGGAGAGGAAGGCGTTGTCGGCGCCATTACGGTATTTAAGCCCGAGGCTGTAATGGAATGGGTCGGTAGAAAACCAGACAGGAGAGCATCCGATATCTTTCGATGTTTACCTAAGACTTTGGATGAAAATCGCGGTGGAAAACTGACAAGACTCTTTATTGAACAGTTTGGAGACACCGAATTGCGAGAGTCTTTAATGTCTTATTTCTGGATTGGCGGATGGACTGGACCGGAAAGCGTTTACCTAGCAGGGAAGCGCGACGATGCACGAAAATGGGTATCGGAAATAAAGTTGGGAAAGATTGTTGCCTGGCTATATCGTTACATCGAGTATCTTAGTCAGTTGATAGCGAAGGCTGAGATGAGGGAGGAAAG
The DNA here is from genome assembly GCA_965215595.1 of uncultured Binatia bacterium (SeqCode). GTDB lineage: Bacteria > Desulfobacterota > Binatia > UBA9968 > CAXXLF01 > CBDCDW01. The sequence continues at coordinate 56,154 of CBDCDW010000004.1, forward strand.
AGAATTCTAGCTGGAAAAAGTGGTTTTTCACAGGTCAGGGGAGCTTAATTCTGACGCTTCGAGCCAGATGGCAGAGACTGGTACTTGATCGGCTAATTGCGGGTACAATCCTGCTTTTTGAGACCCACCTCCATAGGATTTTTCCGGTAATTCCCCAACAAGTTGCGGGATTCCGGCTTATCGGATTGCTGTCCTAATTCTGGCGAGCCATACGGGTTTTTGCGCTCGGAGGGACATTCCTGTGATCATGCGTGAGAGAAAAGTTAGCCCGACTTAGCGGATTCGCGGGGTTCAGTGCTCGTAAGTACCTGTAAATCAACGAGAGCTTTCAAAAGGTCTTCACTACATCGAGCTATTTCGCCACTTCACCTTTGGCCGTAACACGGGGAGGCAGCTGACTGGGCAATGAAAGCCGCAGCTGCTCAAGCAAGACCTGGAGTTCGGGCTCAGGCTGTGTATAGCGTGACATGATCACCTTGCGTCCATCAGTGGTCGGCAAATGCACGTCTATCATCTGAACAGCACCGAACTTTTCCAGAACCGATCGCGGTGTCAATCCCGGTGCCAAATCCCGCAGGTGGCGACGCAAGGTCACATGCATGGCGTAAGCCATGAAGGCTACGAATATGTGAGCTTCGATGCGTTCCTCCTTCTGGTGGTGGATCGGACGGATCGCCAGATCACCCTTGAGGTTCTTGAACGCTTCTTCGACCTGAACCAGTTGCATGTAGAACTCCCACATCTGTTCAGGCTCGCGTCCAACCAGGTTCGTTCTCAGCAAGTAACGTCCTTCTCGGCGCCGGACCTTTTGTAGCTGGTCCTTTCGCAATGAGAACTGCACCGACCCATTGCCATCAGGGATGTCGATCCGAACCAGTCGCCAGGCCGAAGGCGATTGCTGCCTGGCGGCCCCGAGTTTCAGCAACAGCTCGTCACGCGTCAACTTCATGCCTTGTAGCTGCTTAAGCCGCCTCCACAGCTTCTTTAGTTGCCGACGCCGCATGGAGCGCTCCTTGTTGATGCGATCACGACTCTGTGCCAACACATACAACTCATCGTCTTGTGGTAGTAACTTGACCTCCACTCCTTCGCGCACTGTATGCCACGGCTTGTCGATCAGCTCCTTCTCGTAACGGCTCAGTCGTCCCTTAGGCGTTCCCACCAGGTAATAGATCGGCGGAGTGCTTTCGCGCATCTGCTTGAGAACCTCCTCGGTCGGAATCCCCCGGTCCATCACCCAGATGCGCTCCGCTTTGCCGTACTGCTCCTCGATCTTGTTGAGAAATCCACTCAACGTAGTCTTGTCGGCCGTGTTGCCGGCCATGACTTCATAGGCCAACGGGAACCCTTCCGGGGTCACGATCAGAGCAATCACCACTTGGACACAATCGAAACGCTTGTCACGGCTGTAACCATACTTTCGCTTGTCGTTTTCCGAAAAGGGTGGATTGCTCTCAAAGTAGGTGCTGGTCAGATCGTAGAGCAGCACGTCGAACTTTGCATTGAACAGATCCTTCCACCGTTGTGTCAGGTGATCAAAAAGCGCTTGCTTGTGACCCAGGAGCTGGTCCAGGCACTTGTAGAGCTTGTGGATCTCCACCAGTTCAAAGCCCGCCCCCAGACAATCGGCCATCGCGCTGTTGTCGTACCAGTGCCGATGTAACCGCCACTCGCTGCCAGGATCAATCAGCCGGTAGCAGCTCAACGCCTGCGTGATCAGATCCCAGCGCGTCCCCTTGCGGCTCGGCTCCAACCGTGTCGCCCAGAACTCATCGAGCCCCAACTGCTCGTACAGGTGACAGGCCAGCCAGCATGCGCCCCACTGTCTGGGCCGGTGCAGTTCCAGATCCTTCAGCCAGATCTGCACCACTTCGTCGTCATCAATTTCTACAGGCCGATCCTCGGCAAACAGTGCTATCGTACGCGGCAATACTGCTCCATCCTCGAAGACCTCGATGGTCTTACGCCACGCCTGATGCTGAGAGTCGTTGATCTCACCGAGATAGAGCACCTGGCGCTGAACGACTCGTCCACCTGTTACCCGGCGGTTCTCCACCACATTCCAGTAACGGTGTTCCTTGCCATCTTTGTTGCGTTTCGTGCAACGTAAGAACATAGCGCACGTAGAATACTGCGTGTTGGGCAACCCTGAAAAGGGGGTAGGTCTTCACTACAGGCTGTTTAGGCCCATTTCGGGCTCACCTCGCCTTGGAAATTGGCTACTTAAAACGCGAAAAAAGTTATCGAGGGGGTCGAATCCGCTAAGTCGGGTTAGTGCTTGCGTGTTGCATTCTATTTTTCCCTAATTGATTGTGAGGCAATCTGGGTGTAATAGAATACAGCCATGTAACGAAAGCTTGAGCAGCTACAAACTCAGTTATTTGTCTACGTCCAGAAAAGGTGCAAAAGGTGCCAGGAACCTTTTTAGCTGGTATCAATTCAAAGGTACATGTTGGATTAGGATTCATGATAGACAAGCAAATCGGAGGTTACCACCATGGCCGATTCATTGGAAAGTTATAAAAGTTATATCGGTAAAAGTGCGACCCGCACCGACGTCATCACCGCTTCAACGATGCTGAAATTCGCTGCTACTTTTGGATACGAAAAGGCTCCAATGGAAACGGGCGAGGTGGTTCCTGCCGGATGGCACAACGGCTTTTGCCCGCCATCCCACCGGCCGGCAAATATGCGCGAGGACGGGCAGGCGTCCAGCGGTGGTATTGCTCCTCCTATTCCCTTACCTCGCCGGCGCATTGGGGGGACCCGTATCACGTTTCACGACCCGCTCCGGGTGGGGGACGAGATCAAGAAAGTTACGGAAATCGCCGACATTCAAATCGACGATGGACCGGGTGGTACAATGGTGACCGTGGTTGAGAAGAGTAGCATCTCTACTGACCGTGGTCTTGCCGTAATCGAGGAACGCGACTCGGTTCTCTTGAGCGAAGAGTGAGCGGTGGCGGCGCCAAAGACATCGCCCTCCGTGCCGGCCGAGGCCAAATGGAAACGGGTCATCGAACCAAGGGCGGCATTACTCTTCCGGTATTCCGCTATTCGATTCAACAGCCATCGGATCCATTATGATCGCGACTACTGCATAAGGGTAGAAAAGCTACCGGGTCTGGTGGTGCAGACGTCGCTTATCTGCCAGTTGTTTATCGAGATGTGTCGCAGCGAAGTGCCGGACCGCCCGCTCAGTTATTTTGCATTTCAAACGGTGCGGCAGACCTACGATACCGGGAACTTTACCATTGCCGGGACACCCTCCGATGACGGCCGCGAGGCAACCCTCTGGTCACTGGATCCCCACGGGAACGTGGCCATGACAGCGACGGCTAAGTTCAAGTAATCAGCATGTGCATGTGCGGGTGGAGTAATCGCGATTAACGGCTAGAGGCCGGTTATCCACCTTGGTGGTAAGTCCGTGGAAGCTTCAATTGATTGCCTTGTTCAGAATGATGTCCACGTTTTTGGAACCGATTGCGACGGAGTTTTGCTGGTAGTTACCATTAAGATCTCTTGGCCCTCTGGTGAGGGGATCACCGTCCTTGTCCAGTCGAACAACGATATTTACTTTTCCTTCAAAGACGGTCCCTGGAATCATCGTATTTTCTTTACCCAGGGAATAGGACAGGGGAAATACCGGGCTCGCAATTCTCTTGACCGCTAGGGGAGGACCGCCTTGGGTGCCGGCCCGTCTCGCAATGATGAAAAGGGTTCCTTCGCCCTGATATTTCCTTTTGAGTTTGGGCTCGATGGAAATCGTTCCCTGAATTCTATCGGCCGCAGGCGGTGTCTGAGCTGCCAACTGGGTTTTTTTCTGGCCGTTTATTTCAGCCATGATCTGTAAAACGCTTTGCCTTTCAGTTCCTGAAGGCAACCGGGTTAGGAGCTTCTTCAGTTTTTCCCGTGCGCCAGGGAGATCACCTTTTTGACGGTAGAGTACCATTCCCGTACCCCACAAGGCCAAGACGTAATTTGGATCGGTGGAAAGAGCGCGGTCGAAAGCCATAAGGGCAGAATCAGAGTGGCCGTTTCCCGCCAGGATGAGCCCCATATAAGAATGGGCCTCGGGGTTCGTTGCATTGATGGCGAGTACTTTTTTATACGCATCGACGGATTGAGCATACTCTTTCCGGGCGTAGGCGTCTCGACCCTGCTTGAGAAGCGAATCCAGATCACCAACTTGCGCTTCGGCACTCTCCGGAGTCGTTCCAGTGAGAAAGTCCCCTGTGATACTGTCTTCCGGTGAGGTTCGGGTCCGTAAGGAATTACTAAGCAATATACCTAGTGTAACTCCAAACAGAAGTAAAAAGGCGGCGGTGACGCCAAATACCCAACCCGGACGAGAAGCAGGATGGGATGATTTTGGTACGTCCTTTTTGACGGGATTCTTGCTTTCGGAGGGAACCTGAGAATCAAGTTGCTTCAGCACCCCTGAGGCCTGTTCTTCGTAGCCCTGGCGTGCCTCGCGGTAGTCTGCCTCGGAAAGTTTACCTGCCTGGTAGTCCAGCTCCAGCTCCTGGAGCTGGTTGTAGAGCCTCGCTCGTTCTCGCAATAGGGGTACATGTGGACCCTCGAGGTCAGGGGCCACCTCCCAATATTCCTGCTGCGCCAGATCTCGCTGTATCCGTTGAACCATGGCGGGATCTGCAGCAGCCGAGGGCAGCTCGCGCTTATTTTTGGCCCAGCGCCTTACCACGACAACCACGAAGAGGATTCCCCCTACCAGGGCAACGAAGGGAAGGATCCAGATGAGTAGGCTAAAGCCTTTTGCTCTGGGGGCTAACATGACCCACTCGCCGTATTTGGAAATGAAGTAGGTTTTTACTTCATCCGGGCTTTTGCCTTCTTTGAGTTGCTGCTGAATGATGGCGCGCATTTGCTGAGCCATCTCGGATGGAGAGTCAGCCACGGAGAGGTTCTGGCACACGGGACAACGAAGTTCCGTTGCAATCCGGCGAACCTGCTCCTCCAGATCCACCGACTGTGCATGTACAGATACGGGAATTAACCAGAAGAGTATCAATAAATAGAATCGTGGTCTCATTCCGGGTCACCGAATGGGTTGATATGTCCCTTTTCCTTGCCTGGCGCTGACCAGACTGCGTTGGGCCTCGTCCAGTTTGGTGGAGATGATTGGCCAGCCAAGGCTGCCCACATGTTTGTAGGTAATTCGTCCCTCTGTATCGATGAAAAAAGTCTCCGGAATTCCCCACACGCCATAGTCCACGGCAATTCGACCACTAGCATCCCGTCCGTTGGGAAATGTGATGCCAAATTCACTGATGAACTCCATTGCAGCGGGATCCTTGTCTTGAATGTTGACTCCCAAAAAGACGATACCCTTATCCTTAAATTTTTGCCAGCTTGCCTCCAGTTCCTTCGCCTCGGCCCGACAGGGAGGGCACCACGAGGCCCAGAAGTTGAGGAACACCACCTTGCCGCGCAGGTCTTGAAGGCTGATTCGTTTTCCATCGAACAGGTTGAAGACAAAGGATGGCGCAGGGTGGCCGATGAGGGGGGACTCGATATAGCGCGGGTCACGTTTAAAACCATAGGCCAACAGCCCCATAAGAAGCATGATGGCGGAGACTGTAATGGTCAAACGCCGCCAGGCCATGGATCAGTTCTCTTGCGAGGAGACGCGCCCCATGGGCCAGATGGCTACGAGGGTTCCCAAGCCCATGATAAATCCGCCAATCCAGATCCAGCTCACTAGCGGTCGAACCAAAACTTTCACTGTGGCCTGGTTTTGCTCAATCTCGCTGAAACCCGAGAGGATCACGTACAGGTCCTCGGATAGAGTGCTACGGTGGACCGCTCGGCCAATTGGAGACTTTTGGCTGGGAAAAAATTTGAGCGCAGGGGACAAGGTGCCCAGATCATCCCCGTTATTGAAAACCCGAAATGCTCCTTCCACGCGAAGATGGGTCGGTTGCTGGGAGCCCTTCAAGCCATCGAATCGCACTTTGTATGGCCCCACGGTCAGATCCTGTCCTCGTTGGAGGGTTGCCTCGCGCTCGACGCTGTAGCTCATGGAGGTGCCAATGCCCATAATCACCAGAACCACACCGAGATGGACCACCAGTCCACCGTAACGGCGTTGGTTTTTTCTTACCAGGGTACCGAGCGCACGAAAGGCCCCTTCACCGGCGACCCGGCGCCGGGCACGTACAAGCATCGTGGTGTCGAACAGAATAGAGAACACGACAAATGCAGAAAGCGTAAATCCTAACAGTGGCAGAAAATCCTGAACCCGCCAGATAAAAAGAACCAGTGCTACTAGGAGCGAAGCGACCCAGGGCCACAGGAAGTTTCGTCTCAGGTTGTCCCAAGAGGCCTTTCCCCAAGCAATCATGGGTCCCACTCCCATGAGAAAGACCAGTAGCAGAAATAAAGGCACCGTGACCGAGTTGAAGTAGGGGGCTCCAACGCTCACCTGCACACCAACCACCGCCTCCGAGAGGAGGGGGAAAATGGTGCCGAGGAAGATGGTAAACAGCGCGGAAACCAGGACAACGTTATTGAGGAGAAAGGCGGATTCACGGCTCACCGGCGAATCCAACACGGGCTGCCCTTTCAGCTGATCTGCCCGATAGGCGAGAAGTCCAAATGAGCCCACCAGGATAAAGGCAAGGAACGCGAGAAATAGTGAACCCACGGGTCCTGAAGAGAAAGCATGAATGGAGGAGAGGATTCCCGACCGGGTAAGAAAGGTACCAAAAATGGTGAGACTGAATGCCAGGATGATGAGCGAGAGATTCCAAACCTTGAGCGTTTGGCGCCGCTCTTGTACCTGCACCGAGTGGAGGAACGCCGTGGCGGGGAGCCAGGGCATGAAGGCGGCGTTTTCCACGGGATCCCACGCCCAGTAACCGCCCCAACCCAGCACGTGGTAAGACCACCATGCCCCCACGAGATTTCCCATGGTTAAAAAGAACCACGCCGTAATCGTCCAGCGGCGGGTGGTCACAATCCATTCCGCGTCGAGTTTTCCAATGATGAGTGCGGCCATGGCGAAAGCATAGGGAACCGTGAGACCCACGAAGCCGGTGTAAAGAAGCGGCGGGTGGGTCAGCATATTGGCGTCTTCCAGCAGCGGGTTGAGCCCTCGACCATCTGCAGGCACTGGAGAAATTATCTCGAAGGGGTTTGAGGCAAAGGCAATGACTGCAAGGAAAAAAGCCGAGACGATTGAAAAGATCAGCAACACCCAGGGTAAAAGCTCCCGGTGCCGATCCTTATAGATCCACGCCACAAGGGCGGAGAAGATGATGAGTATCCATTCCCACAAGAGAAGCGAACCTTCCAAGGCCCCCCACAATCCCGTGACTCGGTAATAGAATGGAGTGGCCCGGGTGGTATTCAAGGCAACGTATTTTATCGAAAAATCGGTTGTGACGAGCCCGTAGATAAGTGACGCAGAGGCCAAGGTCACGAACAAGAACTGACCGAGGATCCCAAAGCGAATGCTGGTGAAAAGCAACGGCCGGCGGGTTCGGCTGAAAAGGAATGGGGCAACGATTCCCCACAGGGCAAGTGTCAATGCCAACAGGATGCTGGCCTGCCCGATTGTGGACGTCACTTTTTCTCCTGGCCTGGAACGAAGCTTCGAGCCTTGGAATGCCCCTCTTTGGGAGGCATATACTCCTCTGCATGTTTAGCCATGATGGTGGTGGCGCGGAAGACCCCGTCTTTTCCAATGCGTCCCTCCACCACAGCTCCTGTTCCTTCCCTGAACAGGTCGGGAGGAATCCCTTGATAATAGACTGAGATGGAAGCTGCGCCGTCCGTGAGTTGGAACCGATAGGTGAGTGCTTGAACGTTTTTCTGTAGCGAGCCCGCCAGGACCATCCCACCCACTCGTAGAAATTTGCCTTCGACGTTACTATTCTGCGTCTTCAATTCGGAAGGCGTAGTGAAATAGACCAGTGCCTGCTGCATGCCTCCATATATAAGGTAGGAAAGGGCAGCGAGGATGATCACGCCGCCAATGATAAATCGTCTGCTTTTACCCATGGTCGTTAAGGTTCCCTCGGTCACGGTATAGATCGACCGCTCGTTCCACCTTCCGGAGCCTACGCTTCAGTAACACTAGATACAACACGATGGCCGACCACACAATCCCGTAAGCCAAAAAAACGAATCCCCAGTGTCCCATCAGGTGGTTCCGTAGAGCTTTAACCTCTTTAGCTCTTCTTCCGCTTCTCCCACACGAAAACGCAGCGACAAGAGATAGAACAAGAGAAAAAAGAAAGCGATAAAGTTAATGCCTAGCGCCCAAAGCATGTCCGGATGGATGTTGTCCCAGGGCGCTTTATCCGGTCGTAAAATCGATGGGGGTTGATGCAATGTCCGCCACCAATAGACCGACATATGTATCAACGGTATATCGAGGAAACCGATGACGCCCAGCACGGCGCCACAGATGGCACTGCGATGTTGATCTTCAATGAGGGAACGTAGCATCAGGTAGCCTACGAAGATCAATAACAGGAGCGCTGTCAAGGTGAGGCGCGCATCCCACGTCCACCAAACTCCCCAGGTGGGCTTTCCCCAGATGGACCCTTCAATTATTGTCAGCGCAGTAAAGAGAACCCCCAACTCCGCCGCCGAGTGGGCCAGGATGTCATCCCGTCGTTCACCCTTCCAGAGGTAGAGGCAGCTACCAACAAAGACAAGAAAGAAGGCCAGGTAGGCAGTTAGGATGCTCGGGATGTGCAGATACATGATCCGTTGAACCTCCCCCTGATTAGCATCCGGAGGAGCCTTGATGAGCCCGGAGTACAGACCCAGAAGGACAAACAGTAAGGCCAGCCCCCCGAGAATTTTTCTCCCTGTACCCGTTATTTTTATTTCCGTCGCCATCTTTACGTTTCAATCACCCATTCAAAGATTAGAAACCCCACAGTTAAGAATATCACATCGAAGGCAATTAACAGATGTACCCAGGGAAACAACTCCTGAAGGTCTCTTGCGCCAAGGATGATCTCCATTCCCCGAATGGTTCCCAGGATCGCCGGGATAATAAGAGGAAAAAGAATGAGGGGCAGTAAAAGTTCCTTCGAACGGGCCTTTAGGGTGAGGCCCGAGAACAGGGCCCCCAGTGCACAAAATCCGATGGTTCCAAGAAAAACAATGAAAATCAGCGACGGCAAGTGCCTCCAGAGGTCTATATTAAATAGGATTGCGAAAAGAGGGAATACTACCAGCTCCACCAGGGCCATAAGGAGGAAGTTAAAGAGGACTTTGGAGAGATAAAAGGCCCCACGGTCCATGGGGCACAGGAGCAGCGCCTCCAGGCACTGGTTCTCCTTTTCAACGTGAAAAAGTTGGGTCAGGGCCAGGGTTCCGGTGAAAACGAAGGCCAGCCACAGAAGGCCGGGGGCCATTTCCACAATTCGTTCCGGCGGAAAATCGAAGGAAAAATGAAAGATAAACAGGAGGACAGTTCCGAAGAAAAACATGGATAGGAGATTCTCGCGACGCCGGATCTCCAGCAGCACGTCCTTCCAAAGCAACCAGTAGATCTGTTGTAAAATCTTCAATGGTCATCGCTCGGAAGAAAAGCTGCAAAGGTACGATGGAAGCTTTCCCAGGGTTCCTGCCGCGGCTCGTCAAAGATGATCTTTCCTCCCTGCAGGATAAGGGCCCTGGTACAAAAGGTGAGAATGCGAGAAACGTTGTGGGTGGCCATAACTACAATGCCTCCCGCTTCGCAGAGGCCCTTTAAGAAATTTTCAAGGAGACTGATTCCCGCGCCGTCCAGAACTCCATAGGGCTCATCCAGCAAGAGAAGCTTGGGTTGTAATAGGGACCATTTGGCAATGGCAAGACGGCATTTCATGCCATGGGAGAGGGAGGAGGCGTAGGTGTCCGACCAGTTTCCCAGCCCCACCCGATCCAACACCTCATCCAGTTCCCGTGAAGCTATTTTTTTTCCGCACAGGGAGACAAAGAAGTGGAGGTTCTCCTTTGCGGTCAGATCGTCGTAAACTTGCCCGTCGGGGGAAAGCAAGCCGATGGCCGACCGGAGAGGGGAGTTTCCGCGTCCCAGCCGTTGACCATCCATCTCGATGTCACCAGTGGTAGGATAGAGGAGTGCTGATAGGAGCTTTAGCAGCGTGGTTTTACCAGCACCGTTGGGGCCAAGCAGGGCTACGCAATCTCCGTCTCTGAGTTCAAGGGTCACCTCATTTAGGGCCCATAAATAACCGTAAGCCTTGGAAAGCTTGCGAACCACGACACCCAAAATAGTCTCCTTAGCGGACCTTCATGGAACGGTTTGTTCATCACGCAGACAAATTTTTTTGAATATAATCTGTGGAGGTTGAGGATTCAAGGGTTGATCTTAGCGAACACGGTTACGTTTGGAGCTCTGGAGGGATTTTTCGTTATGCAAATTCCCCATCGGGGTTGACTCCCTAGAACAGATTAGTTAAAAAAAGCTATCTGTTTTCATGATTCTTCCGTCAGATAGCCTAAGAGTCCCTTTCCTGTCTGAGGTCGCTCTTAGGCTATTTATTAATTATAAAAAGGAAACATTATGGCCGCATATCAACACATTAAGGTGCCTTCCGATGGGTCTAAAGTAACTCTGTCCGCAAAAAATGTATTACAGGTACCTGACCGTCCCATTATCCCGTTTATTGAAGGTGATGGAACGGGTCCTGATATATGGAATGCGTCTGTGCGAGTCCTCGATGGTGCCGTGGAGAAGGCTTACGGCGGGAAGAAAAAAATTGCCTGGGTGGAAGTTTATGCCGGGGAAAAGGCTCAGGCAGTTTACGGCGCCGATTGCCCCGCCAATTTTCTTCCACAGGAAACGGTGGATGCCATCAGGGAATACCTGGTAGCCATTAAAGGACCTCTGACCACGCCGGTGGGTGAAGGGTTTAGAAGTCTCAACGTGACCCTGCGCCAGGTGCTCGACCTTTACGTGTGCTTGCGCCCGGTCCGCTATTTCAAAGGCGTCCCTTCTCCAGTCAAAAAGCCGGAGCTGGTGGACATGGTCATTTTCCGCGAGAATACGGAAGATATCTACGCCGGCATCGAATGGGAGACAGGGAAACCGGAAGCGGAAAAGGTTGTATCTTTCTTGCAAAAAGAGATGGGGGTCAAGAGCATCCGTTTCCCCCAGACTTCAAGCATAGGGATCAAGCCGGTTTCCCTTGAGGGATCAGAACGTCTGATCCGTGCCGCCATTCGTTACGCCATTGATCAGAAAAGACGCAATATCACCCTGGTCCATAAAGGTAACATCCAAAAATATACCGAGGGCGCCTTTATGCGGTGGGGTTATGCTTTGGCGAAGCGCGAGTTTGGCGACAAGGTCGTTTCCTGGGAGGATTGTGGCGGCAAACCCAAGGCGGGTCAGATTCTTGTCAAGGACGCCATTACGGATGCCTTTTTACAGCAGATCCTCACGCGGCCCGACGAGTTTGATGTCATTGCCACAATGAATCTCACAGGGGACCTGATCTCCGATGCCCTGGCCGCCCAGGTGGGTGGAATCGGAATCGCTCCCGGCGGTAATATCAACTACGATACCGGTCACGCCCTGTTTGAAGCCACCCATGGAACCGCACCCAAGTACACTGGGCAGGATAAGGTGAACCCGGGCTCGGTGATCCTCTCGGGGGAGATGATGCTCCGCCATATGGGATGGAACGAGGCGGCCGACCTGGTTATCTCCGGGCTCGAGCGCACCATCGGCAAAAAAACGGTTACCTATGATTTCGAGAGGTTGCTGCCGGGCTCGAAGCTGCTGAAGTGTTCCGAGTTTGGTTCGGCCATTCTTCAAAATATGTAGCATCCTTTAGGAGCGAGCAAAATGAAGCGACGGAAAATTGCACTGATCGGGGCGGGAAATATAGGCGGGACCATGGCCCATCTGTGTGCCCTAAAAAAGCTCGGAGACGTGGTTTTGTTTGATGTGGTGGACGGACTCCCACAGGGTAAGGCCCTGGACCTGTTGGAATCTGCCCCCATCGAAGGGTTTGACGTTCAAATCACGGGAACCACCAAGTACGAAGATATCGTAGGTGCTGATGTTTGTATTGTCACAGCGGGCATCGTGCGCAAACCGGGAATGAGCCGGGACGATTTACTGGGGACCAACTGCAAAATTCTGAAGCAGGTTTCCGAGGGCATCAAAAAAAATGCCCCCGATTCATTGGTCATTGTGATTACGAATCCCCTGGACGCAATGGTCACACTTATGAAACAAGTTACGGGGTTTCCCAAGAATCGTGTGGTGGGCCAATCGGGAATATTGGATTCTTCTCGATACCGAACCTTCCTGGCGCAAGAGCTGAAAGTTTCCGTAGCCAGCGTTTCGGCTCTCGTGCTAGGTGGCCACGGCGATGATATGGTTCCACTGAGAAGCAGCAGTCGGATTTCCGGCGTGCCCCTGGAGAAACTCATCTCCAGCCAGAGACTCGACGAAATCGAGAATCGAGTCAGGCAGGCCGGAGGAGAAATCATATCGTTGTTAAAAACCGGTTCCGCTTTTTATTCTCCCGCCTCTGCGGCGGTTCGGATGGCCGAGGCTTACCTTCTGGATACCAAAGAAATCCTTCCCTGCGCCGCCTATCTGGAAGGAGAGTATGGAGTTCAGGGTTTATACTTCGGTGTGCCCGTCATGATCGGTGGAAATGGTGTGGAAAAAGTGATCCAGATGGACCTCAACGCGGAGGAAAAGAAGTGTTTCGATGAGTCCTTGGGTCACGTCAAGGAATTACTCCAGGCCATGGAAAAATTACTGGCATAGTATGAATCGTGCCCCGCACTCTCCTTTTCTAGCTGTTTGGTGCTAAATACTTTTTAAAAATCGTTTCATGAATATTCACGAATATCAGGCGAAGGAGATCCTTGGGAAATTCGGTGTACCGGTCCCTCGTGGTCGAATCGCAGCGACACCTGAGGAGGCCTATGCCGCGGCCAAAGAGTTGGGATTCCCTTGTGTGATCAAGGCGCAAATCCATGCCGGTGGTAGGGGTAAAGGTGGAGGCGTCAAGCTAGCGAAGAGTGCCGAAGAGGCGAAGGAGTTGGCCGGGAAGATGATCAGTATGAATCTGGTGACCCATCAAACGGGACCCCAGGGGAAAATGGTCGAGCGGGTTCTGGTGGAGCAGGGATGTGACATCAGGTCAGAACTCTACGTTGGTGTGGCACTGGATACAGCACTGTCGCGACCGTCCGTGGTGGCGTGCGCAGAGGGTGGGGTAGAAATTGAGGAGGTGGCCAAGAGAAACCCGGAAAAAATCATTCGGGAATCCATTGATCCTGCCGTGGGCTTGTTACCGTTTCAAGTGCGGAGAGTGGCCCATGGGCTTGGGCTACCGCCGAACAAGGTTAAACATTTGCTTCCACTGCTGCAGGGTCTCGTGAAAGTCTATATGGATTGTGATTGCACGCTGCTGGAGATCAACCCTCTGGTACTCACCGGAGACGGTGGCATGCTGGCCCTGGATGCGAAGATGAACTTTGATGACAATGCGCTCCCTCGACAGCCCCAGATTGCCAAATTGCGAGATCCCCATCAGGAGGATCCGAAGGAACTCGAGGCATCTAAGTACAGCTTTTCTTACATTGCATTGAACGGCAATATCGGTTGCATGGTTAACGGGGCAGGATTGGCCATGGCCACCATGGACATTATCAAACTCTATGGCGGTGAGCCGGCCAACTTCCTGGATGTGGGAGGAGGAGCCGACCGGGAAAGGGTCGCTCAAGCGTTCCGAATCATCCTCGCCGATGAAAGGGTACAGGGCGTACTGGTAAATATTTTCGGCGGCATCATGAAGTGCGATATCATCGCCGAGGGCATCGTGGATGCGGCCTCAAAGATTGGGGTCAAGGTGCCGTTGGTGGTGCGGCTTCAGGGGACCAACGTAGAACAGGGTAAAAAAATCCTTTCCGAATCGAGCCTGGCTATCATTTCCGCAGATACCATGAACGAGGCCGCTGAAAAGGTAGTGGCAGCCGCCAAGCAATCAAGTGGGAGGTCCTCCTAGCCTATTGGTTCTAGCAGGCAGGATTTTTGAGGACGTAAAAAAGCCCAATGGCGATCTTAGTAAACAAGGAAACGAGAGTCGTAACCCAAGGCATTACCGGTGCCACGGGGCAGTTTCACACCCGTACCTGTAAGGAATACGGGACTCAAATGGTGGCTGGAGTGACCCCGTCGAAAGGCGGAACCACATTCGAGGGGATTCCAATTTTTAATTCGGTTGAAGAGTCGGTGTCCGCCACCGCCGCTAACACCAGTGTCATCTACGTCCCGCCTTCCTTCGCGGCGGATGCCATTCTGGAAGCGGTGGACGCAGGAATCCAGCTTGTGATCTGTATTACCGAAGGGATTCCGGTCATGGATATGGTGCGAGTGAAGAGGGTTCTGAAAGACAAGACGGCTCGTCTTATCGGACCCAATTGTCCTGGTATCATCACACCGGGGCAGTGTAAGATCGGCATCATGCCGGGTCACATTCATGATCCGGGGTCCATCGGTGTGGTTTCGCGTAGCGGTACATTGACCTATGAGGCGGTGGATCAACTGACCCGCTTGGGAATGGGACAATCCACCTGTATCGGTATCGGCGGCGACCCCGTGCGGGGATTGGGATTCATTGACGTACTCAAGCTGTTCAATGAGGACTCTGACACCCGGGGAGTGGTAATGATCGGCGAGATAGGGGGTAGCTCGGAGGAGGAGGCGGCCCAGTGGATTAATGAGAATATGCGTAAACCCGTGGTGGGGTTCATCGTGGGTCAAACCGCTCCGTCAGGAAAACGCATGGGGCACGCGGGCGCCATCATCGCTGGAGGAAAGGGAACTGCACAGGATAAGATTGAGGCGCTGAAAAATGCCGGGGTGCGTTTGGCACCATCGCCTGCACTGATCGGTCAAACTACACAGGAGGTAATCAATCAAATTGGCCATTGAAAGAACACTGTCCATTATTAAACCGGAAGCGGTTGCTCGGGGACTCATAGGTGCGATACTGCAAAAATTTGAAAATGCGGGTCTTAAAATTGTCGCCACAAAGCTGCTTCACCTCGATAAGGGGAAAGCAGAGGGATTTTACGCTGTGCACAAAGAACGGCCCTTCTTTGCAAGCCTGACCCAATATATGTCTTCCGGTCCTGTCCTGGTATCCGTCTTGGAAGGGGAGGGGGCTATCTTAAAAAACAGAGAGATCATGGGCGCAACGGATCCGGCCAAAGCGGCGGACGGAACCATCCGCCAACTATGGGGGATGGATGTGGAGAGAAACTCGGTCCATGGTTCGGATGCACCGGAAACGGCTGCGCAGGAAATTTCCTTTTTCTTCAAACCCAACGAGATTCATCCACCAGCTAAATGATCTCCATCCGTTATTTTTACGTTCACCAGCAAGGAGAGAAGTGCCGGGCCCGATTTGTTAGTGAACCCTGTGCCCTTGGGTGGATGTGGAGTGCGGGGTGAAAGCAGGCAAGGCAAAAGTGGTTGGGATCATTGGCGGCACTGGTCTCTATGAGATGGAGGGGCTGGAGAAGGTTCGTGAGCAGAGGGTAAACACCCCCTTCGGAAAGCCTTCCGATGCCTATGTCCGGGGATCTCTCGATGGCTCGGAGTTGGTATTTCTCCCGCGCCATGGCAAGGGTCACCGTTTGATGCCTTCAGAGCTCAATTTTCGCGCCAACATTTACGGCATGAAAATGCTCGGAGTGGAGCAGATCATTTCAGTGGCAAGTGTGGGTAGCCTCAGGGAAGAGATTGCCCCCGGTCACGTGGTCATTCCGGATCAGTTCATTGACCGCACCACAAAACGGCCAAGCACTTTCTTCGGCGGAGGTTTGGTGGCCCACGTGGGTTTTGCAGATCCCGTTTGTGCGAATCTCTGTCACGCCGTCATTCGAGCGGCCGGGGAAGAGGGGGCGCAGGCCCATCCCAAAGGCACCTATGTTTGTATGGAGGGCCCACAGTTCTCCACCCGTGCCGAGTCCCATCTCTACCGGAGCTGGGGTGCCGCCGTGATCGGTATGACTAATCTCCAGGAGGCTAAACTGGCACGCGAGGCTGAGATTTGTTTTGTAACTCTGGCCATGGCTACGGATTATGACTGCTGGAATGAGGCCGCCGGGGACGTTCAGATCGATCAAGTATTTGCCGTGTTGCAGAAGAATGCGCGACTGGCGCAACGGGTCATCAGGAAGGCTATTCAGTACTTCCCACACCAGAGGTCATGCCCCTGTGCGACTTCCTTAAAGGACGCGCTGGTGACCGAGCGTAAAAAAATTCCCAAGAAGATCCGTAAAGATCTAAATCTGTTAATTGGAAGATATCTATGAAGCAATCAATTTTAATGACATGGATGGAAGATTAATATGGGCGTACTAGTGGTTGGAACTGTAGCCTTTGATTCTGTGGAGACCCCCGATGCCTCTGCGGAGAGAATCATGGGCGGATCAGCGGCCTATTTCGCGATGGCGGCAAGCTTTTACTCACCGGTGCAACTGGTGGGGGTCATAGGACAGGATTTTCCGCAGGAATACTTGGATCTCCTCTCCGGACGAGGAGTCGACCTGGAGGGGCTCAAAAAAGAAAAGGGGGATACATTTCACTGGCGTGGCCGTTATCATGAAGACCTAAACGTTCGTGACACCATAGAGCTTCACCTCAATGTCCTGGACGGCTATGTTCCTCAACTCCCGCAAAGCTACCGTGATGCGCAGTACGTGTTTCTCGGTAACATCGACCCCAACATGCAATTGAAAGTCCTTGATCAGCTCACCAACAGCCGTCTGGTTGCCTGCGATACCATGGACCACTGGATTCAGGGGAATCCCGCTGAACTCCAAAAGGTCTTGAGTCGTGTGGAGATTCTCGTCATCAACGATTCAGAGGCAAAGATGCTCAGTGGACAGCACAACATGGTTCGAGCCGCACGCTCCATCTTGAAGATGGGACCCAGGGTCTTGCTTATCAAGAGAGGTGAATACGGGGTTCTTCAGTTCACCGATTCATCCGTTTTTGCCACCCCAGCTTACCCACTGGAGGAAGTTTTCGACCCCACGGGGGCAGGGGACTCCTTTGCCGGCGGGTTCGTGGGTTACCTTGCGCGTACCGGAGACCTCAGCGAGAGAGGATTGCGCCGTGCCATTGCCTACGGAAGCGTGTCTGCATCCTTTGCCGTAGAGGATTTCGGCATGAGAAGGATGATTCCCCTTACCATGCAAGAAATTGAGGATCGGTACCGGCGGTTCCTCGCTTTGACAGATTTCCATACCTAATCCCAACCCAGCCGGTTAGGGAACCACGTGCGATCCCTGGTGTTTTCAAGTACACTAGAGGTGCTGTGCAGGTTATGTGGATCTGAGCGGTCTGTTATTCCATGGCTAGTGATCGGTTCGGGGTTGATGGTATGGATCTTTCGATTGTAATTCCCGTCTACAACGAGGAAGAGACCGTGGAATCGGTGGTACGAGAATTGGCCTCCGTTGTGGGAGAGTTGAATAAGAAATACGAGATCATTATCGTGGACGACGGTAGCATGGACAAAACCTATTTGACTCTTTCCGCATTGCATGGTGATAACCCTAATATCAAGGTCTTGCGTCTGAGACGGAATTTCGGACAAACAGCCGCCTTGGCCGCAGGAATCGCCCATGCCCAGGGTGAGGTCATCGTCTTTATGGATGGGGATGGGCAGAACGATCCCAAAGATATCCCAGCCCTGTTGGGGAAACTAGCGGAAGGTTTGGATTTGGTGGCTGGCTGGCGCTCGCCCCGCAGCGATCCCTTTTGGCGACGACGCTTGCCGTCTCAGATGGCCAATTTTCTTATATCCTGGATGACCCAGGTGAAGTTGCACGACTATGGTTGCACCCTGAAGGCCATCCGTAGGGAAGTGGCTCATGAGATCAAACTCTATGGAGAGATGCACCGCTTTATACCTGCCATCGCCTATGAGCGTGGGGCACGGATTGCTGAGCTTCAGGTTCACCACCGACCGCGTCAGGGAGGCCGATCGAAATACGGGCTGGTGCGTACCTTTCGCGTTATCCTGGACCTGATAACGGTAAAATTTCTCTTGAGTTATGCCACTCGACCCCTACATATATTCGGGTTTGCAGGACTGTTGAGTGGTGCTATTGGGTTTCTATTCGCCGTTTACCTTACGGCCCAGAAGATCCTCTACGGTGTAGATATCGGCGGGCGTCCGCTGCTTTTGCTTGCAGTACTGTTGATCGTAATCGGATGTCAATTCATCATCATGGGGTTGCTGGGAGAGATGTTGGCACGGACCTACCATGAATCTCAAAACAAGCCCATCTATTCCATTCAAGAGATCTTGGACCACGGGAAGGCCCTATGAACATCGCGGTTATTGGCACGGGATACGTGGGTTTGGTGGCGGGCACATGCTTTGCCGAAAGTGGCAATGAAGTTGTTTGCGTGGACATCGACAAGGCAAAGGTTGCTATTTTGACGGAAGGATCCATCCCCTTCTACGAACTGGGTTTAAGCGAGCTGGTGCGAAGGAACGTGGAAGAGCAAAGGCTCACGTTTACCACCGACGTCAAATTGGCGGTGAGGCAGTCCAAAGTTATTTTTATTGCGGTGGGTACCCCCCAGGAGGAGGATGGAAGTCCCAACATCGACCAGGTAATCAACACAGCAAAGTCCATTGCCAAGGCCATGAATGAAAGTAAAATTATAGTAACGAAGAGTACCGTCCCGGTGGGCACCGCCGAGCGGGTGGCCGCCATCATGAAGGCCGAGACCTCCCACGAGGTTGCGGTCCTGTGCAACCCCGAATTTCTTAAAGAAGGTGCGGCGGTGGATGACTTCATGAAGCCCGATCGGGTGGTGTTGGGAGGCGAAAACTCCGAGGCAGTGGAAGTCCTCAAGGAGCTCTACGATCCTTTTGTTCGAACGGGGAATCCCATACTCGTAATGGACTCCCGCAGCGCCGAAATGAGTAAGTACGGCTCTAACGCCATGTTAGCGACAAAGATCTCGTTTATTAATGAAGTTTCCAGCCTCTGTGAAAAGATGGGAGCGGACATCAACCAGGTCCGCCGTGTGCTTGGTTTAGACCAACGGATCGGTCCTCATTTCATTTTTCCCGGGGTGGGATACGGGGGTTCCTGTTTCCCAAAGGATCTACGAGCCATGGTCAGTATGGGAGAACGGGAGCTTCACATGCCTTTGCTGAGAGCTGTGGAGCAGGTAAACGAAGGGCAGAAGCGGCTTCTGTCGGAGAAGGTCAGGCGCCATTTCGGAACGGACCTTTCTGGTTTCACCTTTGCCCTGTGGGGTCTTTCCTTTAAGCCCCGCACCGACGACATGAGAGAGGCCCCTTCCATGATTGTGATGGAGTCTCTGTTGAAAGACGGTGCTCGGGTCCAGGCCTATGACCCCGAGGCCAGCGAGGAATGCAAAAAAATTTTTGGCGACCGTATTCACTACGCCAAGCGGAACTATGATGCCCTGCGTGGTGCCGATGCCCTGATCGTGGTTACTGAGTGGAATGAGTTCCGTCGGCCAAACTTTGAGCGCATCAAAGAGTTACTCAAAAACCCTGTTGTCTTTGACGGACGGAACATTTACGATCCTGCGGAGATGAAAAAGATGGGCTTTACCTATTATTCCATTGGAAGACGAGATGGCTAGGGTATTGATCACCGGGGGAGCAGGATTTATTGGCTCCCATCTCTGCGAAAGCTTTTTGAAGCACGGGGACGAAGTTGTCTGTGTGGATAACATCTCAACCGGTAGTCAAGAGAACATCACCCCCTTTGCCTCTCAACCCCGGTTCACCTACATCGAGCAAGACGTTACTCGTTTTATTAAGGTGGATGGTCCCCTCGATATGGTGCTGCATTTCGCCTCCCCTGCAAGCCCGGAAGATTACCTGCTTATGCCCATTCAAACCCTGAAGGTGGGGTCCCTGGGCACCCATAACGCCCTGGGTCTCGCCAAGGCTAAGAAGGTTGTCTTTCTGTTGGCATCGACTTCAGAGGTATACGGCGACCCCTTGGTTCGGCCCCAGAAGGAAGACTATTGGGGAAACGTGAATCCTATCGGTCCGCGCGGGGTCTACGATGAGGCAAAACGTTTTGCCGAGGCTATGACCATGGCCTATCACCAGTATCATACCTTGAACACGCGAATTGCCCGGATTTTTAACACCTACGGACCTCGGATGCGGATGAAAGACGGACGGGTGGTTCCCAATTTCATTATTCAGGCCCTGAAGGGGGAGGATTTGACCGTATATGGAAAGGGACAGCAGACCAGGAGTTTTCAATTTATTGATGATCTCGTTGAAGGGCTTCGAAAGCTTTTGGTTTCCGATCACCACCTTCCAGTGAATCTTGGTAATCCCTATGAGATGACCGTCTTGGATTTTGCCAAGAAGGTCTTGGAACTCACTGGATCTAAAAGCTCCATCATTTTCCGACCATTGCCCCAGGATGATCCTCAGGTCCGCCAGCCGGATATTTCCAAGGCCAACGAGATCCTGGGTTGGGAACCCAGGGTCTCGTTGGATGAAGGACTGACCAGGACGATCCAGTATTTCCGGGAACGGCTGAGGAATTAGCCTCCATGAAAATCATCGTGACAGGTGGGGCTGGTTTCATCGGCTCCCATATCGTCGACGCCTACATCGAACAGGGGCACCAGGTATCTGTTATTGACGACCTGTCCACGGGAAATGATAAAAACCTCAACAAGCAGGCAACGTTTTACTCGATGGACATTCTCGATCCCAAGATACCGGGGCTTCTATCAGATATCTCTCCCCATGTGCTGTGTCACCACGCTGCCCAGATGGATGTACGGCGTTCCGTGGCGGATCCAAAGCTGGATGCACGGATCAACATTCTGGGACTCCTCCATCTGTTGGAAGGTTGCAAGGGTGCAGGGGTCAAAAAAGTGATCTTTGCATCCTCCGGTGGGGCGGTCTACGGGGAGCAAGAGAAATTTCCCGCACCCGAAAATCATCCCATCCGACCCGCCAGTCCATACGGCGTGAGCAAGATAACAGGAGAGTATTATCTCTCCTTCTATGAGCAGACGGCTGGTATTCCCTACGTGGCCTTTCGCTACGGCAATGTCTACGGACCCAGACAGCTGGCTACCGGTGAGGCGGGGGTGGTGGCCATCTTTATCGGAAAATTCCTGGGTGGCGAGTCCCCCACCATCAACGGCGATGGTAAACAGACCCGGGATTACGTATTTGTTAGTGATGTGGTGAGGGCGAATTTGATGGCATTGGAATCTAACATCACAGGGCCCATCAATATCGGTACGGGGAAGGAGACTGATGTGGTAACCATCTTTGATCTCCTCAATGACAAGTTGGGGGCAAAGAAAAAAGCGGTCTTTGGCCCGGCAAAACCAGGCGAGCAAAGACGCAGTTGTTTGAATGCCTCCTATGCTCGAAAGGCCCTGGGGTGGTCTCCTAAGATATCCTTCAAAGCGGGTTTGGACCAGACCATATCATTTTATCGAGAGCGAAATCCTTCATGATCCTGGATCACATCAAAAATTTTTGCATCATTGCCCATATCGATCACGGGAAGTCCACCCTAGCGGACCGGCTGCTCGAATATACCGGTACGGTGAGTGGAAGGCAGTTGCAAGAACAGTTCCTCGACAGCATGGACCTGGAGAGGGAGCGGGGGATAACCATCAAGGCCAGTCCGGTGCGGCTGAAATATCAGGCCAAGAGCGGGATTGAATACACCTTGAACCTCATCGATACACCAGGTCATGTGGACTTTACCTATGAAGTTTCCCGTAGCCTGTCCGCTTGTGACGGTGCGATCTTGGTGGTGGATGCGGCTCAAGGAGTGGAGGCCCAAACGGTGGCCAATGTCTATCTCGCCCTAGACCATGATCTGACCATTTTGCCGGTGATCAATAAAATTGACCTACCCAGCGCGGATCCGGAACGGGTTAGAAGGGAACTAGAAGACGTCATCGGACTCGACGGATCTCAGGCGATCCTGGCGAGCGCCAAGGAGGGTATCGGAACCGAGGAAATTCTGGAAGGAATTACCAACACCTTTCCTGCCATCAAAGGGGATCCCAATGCCCCGCTACGGGCGCTGATCTTTGACAGTTGGTTTGATCCTTACCATGGCTCGGTAGTGCTGGTTCGTATCTTCGACGGGCGGGTCAAGAATGGATCGCGCATCCGCCTCATGTCGAGCGGGAAGGTCTTTGAGGTGACACGTCTGGGTATCTTTGCTCCCGGTCCGGTGGAAGTGAAGGAGATGGGACCCGGTGAGGTTGGTTTTTTGATGGCCGCCATCAAAGAGATCCAGGAGACACGCATCGGTGACACAATCACTACCGAAGAGAAACCTTCACAACATCCACTGCCTGGATTTAAACCCATGAAGCCCATGGTGTTCAGCGGTATCTATCCCACGGACTCGGGGCAATACCAGGCATTGAGGTCAGCCTTGGAAAAGTTAAATTTGAACGACTCTTCATTTACCTACGAAGGCGAGACATCTCAGGCTCTGGGGTTCGGGTTTCGCTGTGGGTTTCTGGGACTATTGCACATGGACATCATTCGAGAAAGGCTCGAGCGAGAATTCACTCTTGATTTGATCACCACGGCCCCCACCGTTGTTTACGCGGTGGTAACAAACGGCGGTACGTCAATAATGATTGACAACCCTGTGAAACTCCCGGCAGAATCAGAGATCGACCATATCGAGGAGCCCTATATTCTTGCCACTATTCATGTTCCAAACGACTACCTGGGCAATATGCTCAAACTCTGTGAGGAAAAGAGGGGGACTCAGAAGGAAATTCGATATCTAGGGCCCAAAAGGGTGATGCTTCTGTATGAACTACCCTTGAACGAAATTGTTTTTGATTTCTATGATCGATTAAAATCTTTGAGCCATGGTTACGCTTCTATGGATTATGAAATGATTGGGCTGCGGCCCTCCCGTCTGGTGAAACTCGATGTTCGCATCAATGGTCAGCTGGTGGACGCCATGTCCATGATTATCCATCGGGACAATGCCTACTATCGGGGTCGCGACCTGATTCAACGATTGCGTGGATTGATTCCGCGCCAACTCTTCGAGGTGGTAATTCAGGCGGCCATTGGCAATAAGATCATTGCCCGTGAGGTGGTGAAACCCCTCAGAAAAAATGTAACTGCAAAGTGCTATGGTGGTGATATCACGCGAAAGCGCAAGCTTCTGGAGAGACAGAAGGAAGGCAAGAAGAGAATGAAACAGGTAGGTCAGGTGGAGATCCCCCAGGAGGCCTTTCTGGCGGCATTAAAGGTGTAGTTTTAAAGGGGCATCTTTTAGCCAGACGCTTAGCGAGGAAGGATCAGTTGTGGTCGAAGAAGCGGCACCAAAAAAATCGAAATCCGTAGTTAGGGAGTATGTTGAGGCCATCGGGATCGCCTTGATTGCTGCTCTTTTCATCCGGACGTTCATTGTGCAGGCCTTTAAGATTCCCTCGGGATCCATGCTCCCGACTCTGCAAATCGGAGATCACATCCTGGTAAATAAGTTGGCCTACGGGATCCGCATACCCTTTTGGGACCGCTATATGATGCGATTTGGACAACCCAAGGGGGGAGACGTGGTGGTGTTTATCTATCCGGTGGATCGATCCAAGGATTTTATCAAGCGCGTCATTGGGGTGGAGGGAGATCGGGTGGAGATTCGAAACAAGAAAGTCCACATCAACGGGAAACCCATCGAGGATGCGTATGCGAGTTTTCAAGAAACTGAAAATTCTGGCGGCGGTGTTCATCTCAGGGACCACTATGGGCCAAGAAGCGTACCCGAGGGTCACATATTCGTTATGGGGGACAACCGGGATAGAAGTTATGACAGTCGATTCTGGGGATTTGTGAATCTAAAGGACGTGAAAGGAAAGGCCTTTGTGGTTTACTGGTCCTGGGACGGGAGCGACCGTTGGATTCGTTGGGAACGTATCGGTGACATAATTTACTAATCTGCCGCACTGCATTAATAATAAGTTTTAAAGACCTCCTTTATCGGTTTTCACATCATAAAACATTCACTACTTACCTTCCCTGGTTTATCTCACGAGCCTGAGCATTGGTAGATGTAGATCCAACCATGGAACAATGGGGTGTCCAGGTCTGAGGGTCCCCATGGGGAAAGACCACTTGAAGTTGCCAATTATCGCACACCAAACCAGTGGCGTTAAACGTCATCCGGGAGCCCGGTGCCTGCGAATTCAAGTTATTTCAAAGCTATAACTTTGGCATGTTTTTTGCACCTATTTTTCGCAATCATAGGTGTCACGGCAGGGGCGGAATCTTTCACCCTGCCTGCCGTTTGGATCTAACAGAGATGGATTACGGACCACGCAGAGAGAGGATCTTTCAAAGGGATCTGGAAACCTTCACGGTGTTCCTGTCCCGTGTGAGAATTCATATCGGGAGGTTTTTTTGGGTGGCCTCCAGTCGGTTCGACCAAGATCTGTTGAACCTTCGGGCCATGGGGCTGACCTTCACGACCCTTCTGTCACTGGTTCCATTGCTTGCAGTTACTTTCTCTGTACTCAAGGCCTTTGGTGTCCAAAACGAACTGGAGCCTTTTCTCGCACAGGCACTGAAACCCCTTGGCTCAGGCGGGGTGGAGATCACCAGCCGCGTCATTAGTTTTGTGAGCAGTCTTCGGGTAGGTGTCCTTGGAGCCTTGGGTCTGGCCTTCCTTTTCGTTACGGTGATATCCCTCATCTCCAAAATCGAGGACTCTTTGAATTACATCTGGAAGGTCAGGCATGCGCGCAGCGTGGATCGCATGTTTAGCGACTATTTGAGTGTGGTTTTGGTGGGACCGATTTTGGTCTTTGCCGCCTTTGCCCTTACGGCCTCGGCGCAAAGTCATTGGCTGGTTCAACGAATTCTTCAAAGCGAGGCGTTGGGAGTTTTTGTGGGCACTGCTACGCAGGTGTTTATGCCGTTTATTTTCCTTTGCGCAGCCTTCACTTTCATTTACAGATTCATTCCCTACACCCAAGTGCGTACAAATTCGGCGATGTTTGGCGGGGTCATCGCCGGTATTCTTTGGCAGTTGGCGGGGGTGTTGTTCACCCTGTTCGTTGCCAAGATGGCTCGTAACGACGCAATCTATTCCAGTTTTGTTATTCTCGTGATCTTCTTAATTTGGGTTTACGTGGGCTGGCTAGTGGTGTTAGTGGGAGCAGAAGTGGCTTACTTTCATCAGCATCCCAACGCCTATTACCAGGAAGGAGTCCGGGGGGCACACAGTCAACATTTCCGGGAGGAACTTGCGCTCATGGCACTGGTCCACCTGACCCAGCGGCACCTTCACAGCGAACCGCCATGGTGGCCCGTCAACCTTGCCGAAGCTCTAGGGGTCCCTCTCACCAGCTTGGAGGACGTTATTGATGAATTTATAGAACGCGGTCTACTGCTGCGCACTACACAACCGGAGGGAATCGCCTTGGGACGTCCCCCCGAGCAAGTGGCGGTGGTTGAGGTTTTGGATATTCTACGGGGCGCAGATCTCGACGAACCCACGAGCGAAGCCATCTCCTCCGTTGCGGATGTTCTCCAGCTCCGGGACAAGGCCACACGGGACGTCCTAAACGGGGTCACTCTCAGGACACTGGCTACAGACTCGACACCTTCCACGGGTCACATCAGTGCCGCAGTGACTAATATCCTAAGCAAGTAAGGGCAGTGCATTAGGCCCATTAGGAATTTCCAAAAACTTCTTTCAGCAGATTCGTGACCCGCGCTGCGGGATCTGTGCGGATCTTTTTCTCCTCCTGGGCCAACACGAAAAATAGTCCATCCATGGCGTTCGTTACCACGTATTGATCCACGTCAAACGCGATGCGGTTAGCGAAGGGAATATTATCGTAGCGTCCCACCAGGTCCTTGTATTGCCGGGTCACCTGGAATTGATTCATGGTATTTTCCACCGCCGGACGAAAGGCCGCCTCCAGTTTGTGGGCCGTTTTATCCTTAAAATAGTCGGTGGCTGCAGTGTCGCCGCCGGTAAGTACCTTCTTGGCATCGTCGAAACTCATCTCCCCAATGGCATTCAAGAAAATGTCCTTGGCAAATGGGGCTGCCTTTTCCGCGGAGCGGTTCATACTCAACACGAACTGATCCACCTGTTCTCCGTAGCCCACCAGACGCAACCCCTTCTCCAGCGTTTGAAGCCTCTCAGGCATCAGGATCTTGATGGCCTTGTTGTGAAAATATCCATTGGTGTGCCCTGTCAACTTGATCGCGTTGGCGGAGCTAATCTTGAGCGCTTCTTTCAAGCCGGAGCCTATTTTTATTTCACTAACACTAGCTTTTTTCCCGATACCCAAGTCTTTCATGAAATCCCGCCATTGGGCGTGACCTGTGGCTACTGTCCATACTGTTACGAGCACAATGGCAACCACGCGAAGTATCATCGGCGAATTCCTCCTGGTATGGGGTAGAAGAAGTCAATTTGGCGGTTTGACTCAACCGGGGGATGGAGGAGAAGGACCGCGACTCTGCGTTCCTTGTACACCGGCAATTCGGTCCCTTAGCAATTTGAACCCCGTCTTGGCCAGCCGATAGAGTTTTGGGATCAGCCAGGCGGCGAGGGCTATAAACAAAATGACTAGTACGAACATGACTACGGGGTGGTTGAAGGTCAACCAGATCCCGGCAATGACCGCCAGGTCCTCTCCGATACTGGAAAACCAATTGGTGAAGGGTTCCGGGCTTGCATTGATTGCCAGGCGCACAGTGGCTTTGGTCCCGTGGGAAGCCAATGCTACGGTGCCGCCCGCCAAGATGGCGGCCAACTCCAGGGCGGGGCTTACGTCTCCCACGGCTCCGGCAGCGAGAATTGCGCCCGCGGGGAT
Organism: uncultured Binatia bacterium (SeqCode); assembly: GCA_965215595.1. Taxonomy (GTDB): domain Bacteria; phylum Desulfobacterota; class Binatia; order UBA9968; family CAXXLF01; genus CBDCDW01. The sequence goes on from CBDCDW010000004.1 coordinate 83,050, forward strand.
TCGGATAAAGGTGTGGATGGCGTCCCAACCGTTGTCCACGTAGGGAACCTTATCGGCAAAGAACTCAATGAAATACATTACGCAGGCAACGCCGATCACCACGGGTTCCATCAAAATATGTAACTTCGGTGGAAGCTGGATCATTTCGTATTTGCCAGCTAGACCCAGGACAGCCACCGTAGCATAAACATTTATACCCGCCGTCCAGGCGGTTCCCATGGCCAGACTCAGAGTTTCCAATACACCCATACTTCTCTCTCCTTGAGGTTATGATTATAGCTGAATTACAGATTAGGTCTAGGAGAGGGTTGGAAGACCAGATCCAATGGTAAAAGGATAGGTGAAATAAAGTTGGTTGACGTCGCACGGGATATTTCTTACAAGTTTTCACTATGAGCTCACACCACTCACACAACGTTGATCATGTTGGCTATCATGACCTGCAGGGTAGACCTGCCTTCAAACTGGCTATGCAGGAGGTGGGCGGTCGATGGTACCTTTATATGGGTCATCTCTGGCATAGAGGCTGGACAGTACTCGATGTGACCGATCCAACACACCCGCAGCATGTCATCTTTCTCCCGGGACCGGAAAACACCTGGACGATACAGGTGCAGGTGGCGGATGGAAAAATGATCACCGCTTTGGAGCGAATCGCACCGGGCTGGGGTGATAAAGAGGGGGAAGTGTTTTCTGAGGGGTTTCTGATATGGGATGTTTCGGAACCAAAGAAACCAAGGCAGTTGGGTCACTTTCGGACCCACAGTACGGGAACCCACCGGAATTTTTACGACGGTGGCAATCTGGTCCACGTGGCCGGAGCGGCACCTGGTTACGATCTAAAGATTTATCGGATCGTGGACATCTCAACCTCTGAAAACCCGAAGGATGTTTCTCAATTTTGGTTGCCGGGGCAGAAGACTGGAGAACAGAAGAATAGCTCTCGACTTTCCCTTCACGGTCCCCCCCATGTGGAGGGAAACCGGGTCTACCTCTCCTATGGAGAAGGGGGTGCGGTCATCGTGGATATTTCTGATCTCGCACAACCCAAACTAGTCAGCCAGTTACTTTTTAAGGGGATCACCAATCATCACGGCATCCACACCTTCCTACCCTTACCGCGACGTCAACTAGCGTTGATCAACGACGAGGCCATCAACGAGAACGGTGAGGAGTGCCTGAACATGGCAGGGATCGTGGATATTAGAGAGGGGAGGGAGCCACAACTTATCTCACTTTTTCCACAGCCGATTCCACCGCCAGAGACAGGTCTTGAAAACTTTTTCGTTAAGGGCGGGCGTTTTGGTCCACATAACCAGCACCATCCAAACCATCAGTCCTGTTTGCAGGACCGTGACGACATCGCTTACCTCACCTATTTCAATGCCGGTCTGAGAGTGTTCGACATTCGGGACCCCCGGCGACCCAAGGAGATTGCCTATTTCATACCTTCGGACCCAGAGAATCGGATCGGGACTAAACCGAGTCGTCTCGTGGTGCAGACGGAAGACGTTCTCGTGGACCGGCGCGGCTATATCTACATCAGTCAAAAAAACCAGGGGATCCATATTCTTCGATTGCAAAAGGATTGGCCCTATCACAATTCTAGCCCAATCTAACACTCTGATTGAGTATCAAATGGGCCAGAACTCAATTAAAGCGTCGTTGAATTGCGTTTGGGACTGGAATAGGATCACTCCTCTACCGCTCGGATGGAGGGTCCAACTATGAAAGTCTCGGTCGGTATCCTATGCTCTGTTCTTGGTGCTACAATCGCATTCTACTTGGCTACTATCTCTCTCGTAACACTTCCCCCTGATGGAACTGCCCGATGGTTCGCAATTGCAGGTATTACCGCAATTTCGCTTATTGCTGGACTTCTTGTTAACGGGATGTCAATGCAGGATTATTTTAAAGTCTCCCGAGCTTACAACACATTAACGGCTCGACTTAGCCCACTGTTGTACAGCGGGATTGAGGATGTCTTGCATCGCCGTGCAGCGACACTTAATTCGGGCGGAGACCTGAACTTGAGTGTATCACTACTTGCAGGTGGACTTTTAAGACATGTAGGTTCCGCCTTGCCACAGGGGCATTCAGTAAGACAAAACGTGACCAAGATCGGCGAGTGAACCCGAGGTTATCTTGCCAAAGAGAAAATTGCTGGTTTTGCGCAATCAAGTTGGAATAGCAATTCTGTCAATCGCCCAGTTTTTGACCGATTTGGTAAACAGATTCACGAAGCACCTGCTCGAGGGAACCCGCTCTCAGCTGAAAAGTGGCATTACTACAAGCCAATTTTTGAGAGATCAACCACTACCCCGTGGTCTAACCGAATTGTCGGAACGCTTACTGTTCATTCATCAGCCGACGATGCTGATAGCATATTTAAGACGGAGGAGTTCCATACCGCGGTGGATTCTGTCGCGACTGAGGTGTCGCCATATCTGGATGCCATACAGGTCCTCATGGGCGAAGAGAAGGTGTAATTAGGACAATCTACTGCTGAAATGCAATTAAAGCATCGTTTAATTGCGTGTTGTAGTAAAAATTAACGGTAACAATATTATTGCGATAGCGTTGAGCAACTGGCCGCACGTATTCTCCCATTCCTGGTTGGGCTGCTCTGCTACTGGGCTTTGCGGCCCCATGCCTGAAAGAAAAGGCCTGAGACAACGAGCGTGTCAGGATTGGCGAGATGCCGTTCGACAGCCGCCTTAATATCGGCAAGCTCTCCCTCTCCAACCAGTTTTTGTGCCAGGATTCGCTCGCTGAGGTTTTCCGCGAAAGCCAACAAAATACTGCGACGACCGTGGCCGGGCGGATAAACGTAAATGATTGGCTTGACGCGAACCTCGATTAGGCCTGCATCGCGAAGGAGACGCGGCACCCTTCGCCCAATAAAAAAATCGATGCTATTCTTCTCGCAGTATGTTTCGAGTAGTTCGACGAGAGCGGTCCACGCATCTAGCGGTGGATCGCAAACGTTGGTTACATTGTCCGCCTCATGGAAGGCGACCCAGCCCCCGGGTCGCACCAGCGCGACCGCCTCTGTAACAATCTGCTCCGGTTGGGGAACGTTGACCAGAACTAGACGCCCTGTGACGAAATCGAATGAGGCTCTGGGTAACCATGTGGCTCGAGCATCCCGCTCCAAAATCTCGACATTCCTGATGCCACGCTCTGAAAGCAGCTTGCGAGCGAGGGCGACCGCTTCCGCGCTTCGCTCGACGCCCACAACGCTACCCGATGGCCCAACGCACTCGGAGAGGAGTTCGAGACAACCCTGCGGGCCGCAGCCGATCTCGACCACGCGCGCGCCTCGGGCTACTCCTACCTCATCGAAAAGCCATCTTGAATCATCTGCGAGCTGCTGCGCCTGTCGCTGCAAGCGCTCCTGTTCGGCCTTTTGATAGCCAAGAACGTATTGGTCGGGATCGGTCATCACAGATCTCCTATCATGCTACTCTCTGTGCGGTCCAACTATAAAGAATACTGCTCTTGCCCTTGCATACCATCTCGGTAAGTCCTGTATCACTTTCCAAAAGGTCGCCAAGGGTCCTCTTGCCGCTCGGTAAGACTCAATTAAAGCGTCGTTTAATTGCGTTTGGAACGAAAAAGAACCTCCTTGACAGCCCTTTCCCCTGTGATATTGGTCTCTTAGTTTCAAGCCGATTGAGTGCCGAGTATGGAACGCAAACTCACCGCTATTCTTAGTGCGGATGTCGAAGGTTACAGTCGTCTGATGGGAGAGGATGAAGAGGCGACCATCCGCACCCTGACCTCTTACCAGAAGGTAATGGCACCCGTCATCGAGCTGCATCGGGGCAGAATAGTGGACTCACCAGGAGACAATCTGCTGGCGGAGTTCGGCAGTGTGGTGGATGCGGTGAAATGTGCGGTGGTAATCCAGACCACGCTCAGGCTGGAAAACGCCGATTTGCCCCAGCAGCACAGGATGGAGTTCCGCATCGGTATCAATCTTGGGGATGTGGTCGTTGAAGGGGAGCGGATCTACGGCGATGGGGTGAACATTGCGGCTCGGATGGAGGGTTTGGCTGAAGGTGGAGGCATTTGTGTATCAGGGACGGTCTTCGAGCATATCAAGGGTAAGGTCTCTGTAAACTTCGAGGATCTTGGCCTACAGCAGGTCAAGAACATTGCAGAGCCAGTCCGTGCCTACCGTTCAGTACTGGGTTCAGGTACGGTATCGGCTGGGCCACAGCGGAAAATCGAGGTCCCGAGGCAAGACCTTCGACAAGAGATCTCGAACCTTTACAAAACATTAATGGCTCGGGTTAGTCCACTGTTGTACAGGGGGATAGAGGATGTCTTGCATCGGCGAAAAGAGATCTTTAATTCGGGCGAAAATTTAAACTTTGTTGTCGTTGCGCCTATAAACGGTTTATACCGGGTAGTAGGGGCCACATACCCAGCGGAGCATCCTTTAAGGCAGAACGAGACGAAGTTGGGCAAGGGTTTGCGAGGTTTTTTTACTGAACGAAAAGTAGCAGGCTATGTACGCACAAGCGGCGGGTTGGACCTGGCTAAGGTCGAAGGCAATCGCACCGTTTTTGATCGAGCTGGTAACCTAATTGGCGAACTTCCCCCCTCTACGGGTGACGAAACGGATAGATGGAAGATCCCTGTTGACGCAAAGTGGCTTTACTGTAGGCCCATCTTTGAGAAATCGGCAGCCAACCCTTGGTCAAACCGTGTAGTCGGAATCATTACAGTTCGTTCGCCATTGGACGAGGCTGATAGTCTCTTTAAAACAGCAGAGTTTCAGAATCAAGTCGATTCCGTCGCAACTGAGGTGTCACCATATCTGGATGCCATACAAGTCCTCACAGGCGAAGAGAAGCTGTGATCAGGACAAATTGCCCCCAAGACGCATTGAAGTAGCTCATTAATTGCGTCCTGAGGGTCCGACGCTTCGTAAACCCGTGCCCAGAACGGGGCTGAGCCTCAACCAAAATGACAAAACTTCGGTTGCCCGACTTTTGTCCCAGAACTGCTTTCTAACAGGGCCAAACAATTCCGATCAAGGTAGCGCAATTCTCTAAAATGATTGGTTTTAGTTGGTTTACATTGCTTCATCCCGCAGCCCTTACGTGATTCGTAATCAGATGCGATCGTAAACCAGGCAGAAGGCGCTTGACGCTTCAACTACGGTGCTGATAAAAGGGTTTCAAGCACAAAATAGAAGGAGGGTACCATGGCTGAAAGTACAAAACCTGCCCCCGCACACTGGATCGATCATTTTGTCGTTGGTACCAATGATTTGAATGCCTGGGTTGATTGGGCTGAAAGTACCATTGGAGTTAACGATCGCCGCTTTGGAGGTTTGACCACCAAAGCCCGACAGGTGAATAGAGAAGTTAACTGTTTTATGTACATCGGCGATGGCTCCTGCCATTTCGGCGCCTTTCTGCAACGTGTTGAGCTGCCACCTTCCAAGGGTCTTGCGCGGGGCTTGCCGCGGTACGGTTTTTTCGTGAGACCGGAGGATGTGGACGATCATCTGTCGAGGCTGAATAAACTCAGGGTTCCTCACAAGGATCCTACGCGAATTCGCGAATACGGCGAGGACGGGACCGTCATCTACTTTGAAGACCCGGATGGCAATCAGTTTGAATTCTGGGCGCCGGACCGAATGCCGGATGGGGCCATGGAAGTGGCTACACCACTGAAGGTGGGAAGAGTGAGCAGCGCCGTTTTCGGTGCCAGGGAGCTCCAGCGCACCGGCGAGTTTTTTTCGCATTTCTTCTCTCTGCGTCCCGTATCGGATAGTCACATACCCGAAGATACCCTGGCGCTCAAATTGGCAGGTGGCGCACACATCGTATACAAGCTTATGGATAATGTGGATGAAAGAACCATCGGTCATCGACCCTGGTTTGCCTTGCACACCGCGCTCATGGTTCCGGACGCGGACTTTTTCCCCAACTACCGCATCTTGTGGGATGGGCTATCAGAGGGGGAAGACGCCGAGCACAAGCTTGATGTTACGGTTGAAGATGAAAACGACCTTCCTCCAAGGACCGGCCTGCACACGAGTCCTGTGGGTCGCAAATGGAAAGAGCTACACAACAGGGGGGATGAATTCTACGACTGGGATACCCATGCCTTTCACCTGGTGGGTGGGGTAAGCAATCGAAGCGATGGATCTCTTGCGACCTATATCTCCAGGGAACCCGGAGACAAGCTCAAGGAATTGGTTGGGGATTTTGGTGAGCGACCGAGATAATTCATATGCCGAGGCTGCCCGATGGACTAGACCCCGGCCCAATTGAATCCTAGCTGGAATCAACCCTTTACGAATGCGGTGAGATGTTCTTGTTCACCCGGAATAGATTTCCCGGATCCCATTTTTTCTTTAACGCGACTAGCTTCTCGTAATTCTTTCCGTAAGCGGCCTTGATTCGCGCACCGCTCTCTTCTTCCGTCAGAAAATTTACGTAGGTCCCGCCGGTGGAGAAACTGCGCATGTCCTGCCAGGCGGAGCGAGCCCAATTAATGTTTGGCTCGTCATCCTTGGTGTCCTCCCAGGAAGCCGTAATGTTTAGGACACAGGTGGCATTGCGGTTGCCCACCGCAGAGTGGTCCTCCTGCAAACGATTGAGTGGCCCGTCGATGGGAAAGAGAATGACACCTGAGTGTGGCGACACGACGCGCCCGGCATGCTCTGCGACTTTTGGCAGCATTTCCGGCTCCAGCTTGGGAAGGTATTCCGATTTCCAGTAGTATCGCCGGCCCTTGGGTTGGGTCGCATCAATGATACTTTGCTGCGATACATAAGGCCGTGGCTGGATGATATCTCCGACGGGGGAACCGAAGGCTTTTAGGGGCGCCACCTGCTTTCGTCCCTCTTCCACTGACCCCGAGTAACAGACGAAGAGAGCGATAATGGATTTACCGTGGACGTCTTTGGGCAGCCACGGAGCAGGCGGAGCTATACGTAGGACTGCAGCGCAGGTGAGTTCCGGTGGTGCTTGGTCGGTGAGGGAACGGAACATCTCCAGCACTTTCGGGGTATCCTCACCGCGCCACGCGATGGCGCCTGCCATTATCTCAGGACCCACAGGTTGAAGCTGGTACTCGAAATCTGTTGCCACTCCAAGGTTACCGCCTCCTCCTCGCAAACCCCAGAACAGGTCGGAGTTCTCACTTTCGCTTGCACGTACCAGACCGCCATCCGCGGTGACCACTTCCATGGAGCGGACGGTGTCACTGGTCCATCCGAACTTGCGCGTAAGGTATCCGAAGCCGCCCCCCAAGGTGAGGCCCGCTATGCCGGTATTGGACACGAATCCTAAGATAGCGGCCAGCCCATGGAGTTGGTTTCGCGATCCACATCGCCCAATAGGCAACCGGCCTGGGCGTGGGCTATGCGTTGAGTGGGATCCACCCACACACCGCGCATCAGCGACATGTCCATCATGAGCCCTGCGTCACACACGGCAAGTCCCGAAATGTTGTGGCCGCCGCCTTTTATGGACAGCGTTAGGCCGTGCTCACGGGCAAAATTCACGCACCTCTGAACGTCTGCCACCCCCAGACAGCGGACGATCAGGCCCGGCCGCCGATCGATCATGGCGTTCCAGATGGAACGCGCTTCGTCATAGCTCCCATCGCCGGGAAGTATCACGTTGCCACGAATGTTCGTGGTGAACGCGTCAATTGCCGTTTTATCTTTAAGAACGTTATCGCCTGCCGAAGATGTCGTGGAATTCTGTTCACTCATGATACACCTCAAAATTGAATTAGTTAGAAATCAGGTAATAGCATAGTTTTTTATCAGTCACAGCATTCCGACAAAAATCCAGATGGCATCGTCGTTGGATCGTTGTTTTTACTTCATTTGCAGTCATTTATTACACGCCGAATTTCATAAATGGGTCTCTAGCACGGGAATCCTGGTATCCGCGAAGCGGCGGTGGGTACCTGCCGTTGTGCCAGGGGGATTATCAGTGGCGTGACATTCATTGTGTTTGATGGACTAATGGCGGTTCTTTGGCCTGCCCCCTGGTTATGGACCAGGATTCGCAACATGCTGTCCATCTGACGGGAGTCGAGTGTGTGACTGAAATCAAGTGGTATCAGTTGGGTCTCAGGTATTTTTCCGTCACCTGTTCCAAAGGTGAGACTTCTCCCTGAAGAACGTTGCGGATGATTCTCAGGGCACCTTCTTTGGCCCCGGGCGGCTCTTTTTCACGGTGAACCATGGTGCAGTCCTCCACCACAACAACCTTGTAACGATTTTGATGGGCGTCCGCGGACGTCCAGAGCACGGTATTGTCGGTGGAAGCACCAGCAATGATCACCAGGTCGCAACCCATGGTTCTCAAGGTGTAATCAAGATCGTTGTGGGAGAAGCCGCTTAAGAAACGCTTGTAAATGGTAATATCTTTGTTCACGGGATGAAGCTCTGAAATCACCTCTAGACCTTCACTCCCAGCCATCATCCGGGACCCCGTACTGAGATGGTCCGTGGGTCTGCGCATGCTGTTCACATGGACCACTTGCACATTGGCAGCGTAGGCAACATTTTTGAGTTTTTTCACCTGTGCCACCATCTCGTAGCCGAAGGTGCCGGGTGTCCAGCCGTATCCTTTGGCCATGTCCAGGATAATCACGGCCGGTTTTTTGGGTGTTGCATCTGCCATTGAAGGTCTCCTTGGTTTAGATTTTACTTGTGGATTTTCGAACTTCTAAGGGCTCCCTGTAGCGCGTGTGCTCACCCCTGTCAATGCCCGACTCGAGTTGACAAAATAGCCCATTATCGGCTAGTCTCCGCTCCAGGACGCTCGTGGTAAATAGGTAAGAAATAGGATGGACAAATCATTACAAAGGCTAACCAAGGCCAAACGGTTCGAACTCAATTCGAGGGGATATTATGGAGAATGTAGCCAGGAAGAAAACTGAGAGTGAACTTTATAACGAAGCGGCGCAAGCCTACAAGTCGCCCTACGAGCTGTGGAAGGAAGCAGAGGGGCTTCCCACGCTACGTGGGTTGGCAGTGCCGAGTCTGTATGACGTGGAGCTCACTCAATGGGCGTCACGCGGCGGCTCCGGCGTATTTATTAATCTTGAGGGAACCGGCGGATTCAACGATACCTACGTTTGCGAGATACCCCCCGGCAAATCCCTGAACCCCATCAAGCATATATATGAGGAGACCGTATTTATTCTGAAAGGGCACGGTGCCACATCCGTATGGCTGGATGGCGGGGAAAAGCAGACATTCGAGTGGGGGGAGCGGAGCTACTTTGCCATGCCTCCCAATGCCAACTATCAGCATCACAACGGCTCGGGTACAGAGCCTGCCCGCTACGTGGCCATGACCGCGGCGCCTCGGGTGATCGACACCTTCAAGAACCTCGACTTCGTATTCAAGAATCCTTTCGTGTTCGATGATCGGTTCGACGGCAAGGCAGGCTACTTCAAACAAGCAGCGGAGCCAAACGATCGCGGCACCTGGGTTACCAACTTCGTGTCGGACGTGAACACCCTCAGCAGGATCGCGGACACCTCGGAAGAACGAGGAGGACGCACCCCTGGCGCGGTGGGCACCGGTTTTAACATGGTGAACAGCACCATGCGATCCCATTCCTCCTCCTGGCCCGTAGGATTTTATAAAAAGGCCCATCGTCATGGTCCGGGCATCCACATCGTCTTATTACGGGGCGAAGGGTACTCGCTTATGTGGAAGGAAGGCGAGCCGGTACAAAAAGTTCCCTGGAAACCGGGCGCCATGTTCGTACCTCCGGAGATGTGGTTCCATGAGCATTTCAACACCGGTTCGGAGCCAGTGCTGTTCCTGGCCATCGGTTGGGGCAGCGAGAAACCCAAGAGCGGCGGCGGCGCTTATGTATACAAAAGCACAAAAGAGGGTGGCGATCAGATCGAGTTCGAGGATGAAGACCCCAAGATCCATCGTGAATTTGAGGAGGCGGTGGAACGCTCCGGAGCGAAATGCCAGATGGGTGGTCTCCATCCGCGGTGTACGTCAAAGCCCTGAGCAGGGGACAATCAAATAATTTTTAAGGAGGACAGTTAACATGGACGAAGGTGTAATGGTCGGAACAGACATGAAGACTGCGGATACCCCAAAGGAAGGCCTCACGGATTTTGTAATAGATGATGGTTACAAAGAATGGCTGAAGAGGGAAGGAGTCAAAGTCTACGAAGACTTTTACGTCGAAAGCCTGGCCAATATGGAACTGGGACCCTGGGAGCGCAAGGGGGGCAAGGGTGCAGTGATCCACATTAAAAACAAAAATATGCCCAACGACTGTCACGTGGTGGAGATCAAACCGGGGGGTAAGTCGGAACCGGAACACCACATGTACGAGTTAACCATCTATGTGATTTCCGGAAATGGGGCAACCACCATCTGGAACGACGAGAAACAGAAACAAACCTTCGAGTGGCATACTGGAAGTCTCTTCTGTATCCCCCTAAACGCGTGGTACCAGAACTTCAACGGCAGCGGGGACCAACCCCTGCGATACCTCGCCGTGACCAACGCTCCTCCGGTGATGCGTCTCTACCGAGACCTGGACTTCATCTTTAACTGCGACTTCAGTTTCCGTTCTCGCTATGCTGGTGAGGACGACTACTTCAGTGGCAACGGCAAGCTCTACAAAAAGCGGATCTGGGAGTCCAATTTCATTGCCAACGCCCCTGACATGCCGCTTTACGGGTACAAGGAACGGGGTGCCGGCGGTATCAATGCCCACCTGGAGATGGGGGCCAACAACATGAAAAACCACATCTCCGAATTCCCAGTGGGCACTTACAAGAAAGCCCACCGTCATGGCCCTGGCGCGCACCTGGTGTTGCTCAGTGGCACGGGCGGTTACTCTCTGGTCTGGACCAAGGAAGACCGTTCAGACATGGTGAAATGCGACTGGCAGTATGGTTCTATGGTTGTGGTGCCTAATGACAACTGTTTTCATCAGCACTTCAACACCGGAACCAATCGGGCCCGTTATCTAGCCCTCAGGCCCGGTAACATGGGGATCAGCTCCCCAGGTGGTGGTAGTGGTCAGGTGAGCGGTAGCTATACCAGCATTAAGGAAGGGGGCTGGCAGATCGAATACCAGGACGAAGAACGAGAAATTCACGAAATCTTCGAGAAAGACTTAAAAGACCATGGAGCCCCGTGCAGAATGAAGGCCTTCATACCCTATTGTACAGGGGAGGTTGGCCCCACCAGCTCGCGGGAGGCCTAATCCGAATGGGTACGCGTGGGTTCACGCGGCGTCTTTAATTTCTTTGAGCAGAAAAGCAGCGGTCCCCGAAGGCCGCTGTTTTTTTGCCGGAACTCCACCCAACCTGAATTTTCCGATACCCCCCTTTGCTCGGCCCTCGCCATATGATATGCGTGTGTTCCCAATGACCTTTAGGGAAATCTGTCATCCATGATTCTCGGTAAATAATTTCAAAAAGCTAACTGAAAATTTTAATTCAATAAGGTTATAGGAGGAACAATGAAATATTTAATGGGAATGATCGTGGCACTAATGTCATTACCAGCTATGGTTTTTGGTGCCGGGCTTGATGAGATCGCGGCGGCAATGGGGGCGGATAAGGTTAAGACAATAGAAATTACCGGTTCAGGCTTTCGTAATGCGGTGGGGCAGAGCCATCAACCCACGAAGCCGTGGCCAAAATTCAATCTCAAAGGTTACCGACTGGTGATTAATTACGATACCGCTTCCATGACTGCTGAACGAGCGATCACGCAGTGGGAAAAACCACCCTTTGGTGGTGGGCGTCAGCCCGTCAGGGGAGTGCAGAAGCGTAACAGCGGCCTTAGGGGTGATAAAGGTTGGAGGCTTCGCCGTGGACGGGTTGGGCCAAGCCGTGGCACCTCGGGAGCGCAGCACACCCTCTGGACTACTCCCCATGGTGTGGTAAAGGCCGCACAGGCCGCCAATGCCGAGATTAAAATGCGCGAGGCTGGTGGTAAGATGTACACCACCGTCTCCTTCGCTAAGAAAGGTGCCTTCAAAGCCTTGGCGTGGTTCGACACCAAACGTAATTTTCTACGCGGCGTTGAATCCGAAGTTGCCAACTCCGTTTTTGGCGATATGCGAGTAGTGACCCTTTATTCGGAATATAAGGATTTCGACGGGGTGAAATTTCCTACGAGGATTACGACGAAATCAGAGGGCTTTCCCTCACTGGATCTGAACGTAACATCCGTGAAGGTCAACGTACCTGCAGACATCACCGTGCCGGAAGGGTTACGCCCGGTGCGTCACCGGGTCAAGGTGGATAAGGTTACCGACGGGGTTTTCTTTCTCACAGGGGGTTCACATAATTCCGTTGCTATCGAGATGACGGACCATGTGATTCTGTTCGAGGCGCCGCTGAACGACGGCCGCGGGAAAGCTCTCGTTGATGCGATTACGAAAACCATACCGGGCAAGCCAATTCGTTTCGTGGTCAACACACATCACCATTTTGACCACTCCGGCGGGCTCCGCGGCATGGCGGCAAAGGGGGTAACCATTGTCACACATGAAGACAATGTCTCCTTCTACAAGCGCATTTATGGGAGGCCCACCCGCATTAATCCGGACGCACTGGCCAGATCAGGTAAAAAGTCGAAATTTGTGGGTGTGGGCGACAAGCATAGCATGACGGATGGGAGCCGTACCCTCGAGCTCCATCTCGTTGTGGGGAACCGCCATAATGGTGGTCTTCTTATCGGTTATCTGCCCAAGGAAAAAATCATGATGGTGGCAGATGCCTACAGCGGCCGCAGGCCCCGCAAGACGCCAGCGAAAAAGGTGAACGTCTTTACTGCGAACCTGTGGGAGAACCTGCAGAGGCTTAACTTAAATATCGAAACTGTTCTGCCCATTCATGGAAATAAGGTGGAGTTCGAACAATTACGGTTCGCTGCGGGGCAGGAGTAAGCTCATTTAGAATCGCGATTTAGAGGCTTATCTATGATATAAAGAGGCTCCGATTAATTTAATTGAGGGAGGAAACTGACCATGTCCATGGAAGGAATTATGGAAGGCACCGACATGAAGGTGGCCGACACGCCCGCGGAGGGCCTCAATGACTATAGCACCGAGGATACCTACAAGGATTGGCTAAAAGAGGAAGGGGTAAAAGTCTATGAGCACTTTTACTTCCCGAGCATTGCTGATATCGAGCTAGGGCCCTGGGAACGAAAAGGGGGCAGGGGTGCCGTTATCCACATCAAAAACCCTATGCTCTACAACGACTGTCACGTGGTTGAAATCAAGCCCGGCGGTAAGTCCGAACCGGAACACCATATGTACGAACTAACCATCTATGTGGTCTCGGGCCGTGGGGCAACCACAATTTGGAACGATGAGAAGCATAAGCAAACCTTCGAATGGCATGCAGGTAGTCTCTTTTGCATTCCGCTAAACGCCTGGTACCAGAACTTCAACGGTAGCGGCGATGAGCCCCTACGCTACCTTGCCGTGACCAATGCTCCTCCCATGATGCGCCTTTTTCGGGACAGGGAATTTATTTTCAACAGCGAGTTTAAGTTCCGTTCCCGCTATGAGGGGGAGGATAATTACTTTAGCGGCAATGGCAAGCTGTTCAAGCGAAGGGTGTGGGAATCTAACTTTGTCGCCAATGCCCCTGACATGCCGCTGTATGGGTACAAGGAGCGAGGCGCGGGAGGGATCAACGCGCATTTGGAGATGGCCGGTAACAACATGAAAAACCACATGTCGGAATTTCCCATTGGCACCTACAAGAAGGCCCACCGCCATGGCCCTGGCGCGCACCTGGTGCTGCTAAGTGGCACGGGCGGATACTCCATGGTTTGGACCAAGGAAGATCGCTCCGACATGGTCAAATGCGATTGGAAGTTCGGCTCTCTAGTCATTGTCCCCAACGACAACTGCTTCCACCAGCATTTTAACACCGGGACCAATCGGGCCCGCTACCTGGCTCTCAAGAAGGGTAATTTGGGGATAGTAGGACCCCGCAGTTGGGAGCGCGACGAATCGAGCAATACCAGCATCAAGGAGGGCGGATGGCAGGTGGAGTACGAGGACGAAGCCCGCGAGATCCACGAGATCTTCGAGAAAGACCTAAAGGCCCACGGAGCTCCTTGCAGAATGAAAGCTTTCGTACCCTGGTGCACGGGTGAGGTTGGTCCAACGATTGAGCGGAATACGTAGTTGGTTTGCCACGTACTTCGGAGCGCCCCGAATGGGCTGACTCGATCCCTGTTTTTAAACGGGCAAGAAAGGTCATGACACAAAGATCGCAGAAAACAAAATAAATAGGCCGTCTGACCGTATGCCGCGGAAGCAGTGCAACTTGCCGGTTAAAGTCCGGTGCGGGGAATTAACGGTTCACCCCGCTAGCGAAGATCCGGTTTTGAGGGGTGACTCTCAGGGCTAAGTGGATCGAGAAAACTTTCCAAAAGGAGAGGATCGCAAACTCGCAGGCCGTACTACTAGGGAACCCATAGAGCCTCGTAACTTGCTGATTGAGAGTGCCGACCCTGTGGTCAGATGGGGAAGGCCGGTGCCATCTGTGGAAATAACCGAGACAGAAGCAGATGGGCTCTCCGGGGTCGTCGGGACGGCATGTGGGGGAAGTTGTGATGGGTAACGCGGGAGATCTCGTTTGTCGCGGGTGATAGCCGCAATGGCTCGGTATAAGGGAAACCGAAGTCAGGGTCAGGCGGGCGAGAAGTCGGAGGGGCGAGTATTACCGAGGAGGCTGGGTAATGCCGGCTGAGGGAAGGCGCCCTACTTTCATTGTGTCTCTTAAAGAGGGAAGGAGAGGTGATTGCCGTGAGGCTACAAACACCTAACAAGATTCGAGACCTCTAGCGGAGACTGTATCTCAAGGCCAAGAGGGAGCTCAATAGGCGGCCTCGCATGCCTTGAGATGAAGATGATCGGAAAGCCGTATGCGGGAAAACTGCAAGTACGGTTTGATGAGGGGGGACAGGAACGCTTGTTACGGAAGTGCCTAAACGGGCACGAAGCTGGAAACGGCGGATACAGCCAAGGTGCGGCCTAAAGCAAGCTAAGCCTGTCCTCTACTCTACCCGGCGTCCTGCGGCTGACCGACGGAACCCCTGCGGAACGATGGGTTCGCTTGCGCGAAGGGCGAAGGCAGCCTGGCGAGGTGGCGTGATGGAAAATCAAACTGGCACGGAGTTCCCATCACTCGAAGAAACCCGTAAATGGTTGGGTCGCGAGTCGACCTATGAAGGCGTGGACGAAGTCACGCGGAGTGATATTCGGCGAAAGCTCGAAGTCTACTGCTTCGACTGTCCCCTGCACTACGACGAGTCCGTGGCACGAGCCCACGGGTACCGCACAATTATTGCACCGGCAGCATTGACGCCCCTGTGGGCCATGCCTGCGTACTGGTCCCCCGGAGAGCCGACGATCTTTGCCCCGGGTCTGTGGGAAAAAAACGGCAGTTTTCGACTCGATGTCCCCATACCTTTTTCCAAAGGATTTAACGGCGCCGCCGAGGTGGAGCATTTCGAGCCCGTCTATCCAGGTGATCGACTGCGCGCCACGTCAAAGCTTGTGGAGATCACTCCTAAGCAAACCCGCCTCGGGGTCGGTGTCTTTTTAACCTCTGAAACCAGACTGAGCAAGCAAACGGGGGAGCTGGTGGCCGTCCACCGTAATACAGGTTACCAGTATAATCCGCTGCCCAAGCGCCCTTCAACCGCCAAAGCGGCAACTGAGGATCAGGAGACACAAACCGAGCAAAGGACGGAGGAAAGCAACGCTCCGGTGGACTGGAACCGCCAACTCTCCTTTCAAAGTGTGAACGTCGGAGACGAGGTGCCCCCCTACAACGTGTGGCTAAATTACCAGCGTATCGTGATGAGTGTTGCAGTTGATCGCATGTGGAGCTCCATCCATCACAACCGAGATGCTGCCCGGGCCGCCGGACTCGATGACATCATCTTCAATACCCGGGGCTACGAAATGGTGTTCGAGATTATGCTGCGCCGGTGGATAGGGCTTGACGGGCGTCTCATGAAACTTGGTCCCTTCCGCATGGTGAAGAGCAGCCACCCGGATGACACATTGACCTGCAGCGCCCGGGTTGTGAACAAAGAGGTCATCGAAAACCAGGGCCGGGTCCACCTGGAAATTTCCGTCAAAAATCCGCGCGCCGAGGCCGCCCGGGGGCAGGCCATAGTTTCCCTCCCCATGGACACCTAAAAGCACTGGCTAGCCTGGTAAAGTTAAGCTAACAGGGGTAGTGAACTGAATGTTCCTGGCACAACTAGGGAGCGGTTTACATAAGATGCTTTCCCAATCCTGACAGAGAATTCGCCTGCTGAAACTATCGAATTCGGGCTGTGCCTGTCTCCAGAGTGTGTTGCGATTATTTTAGGCGGCACTTGGTGGAGAAATGCCTGGAAAACGAAATGGAGTTCGGTTTGAACTCTTGCGGTGAAAAAAGTTATAAGGAGAAGCCATGGCTAAACTTAAGCTCACATTTTCATGCTCCAATCTAGATCGTGCCCGTCCGTTGATCGATGGAACCGTAGAACCGGATGGCATCGATTTAAATACAATTGTCCTGATGCCTCCGGAGCGCCACGATCGCATGACAAGGAACCTGGATTTCGACGCCTGCGAATACTCGGTGGCCACCTATTTACCTGCCAAGGAGCGGGGATTGCCCATTACGGCAATCCCGGTATTTCCCCACCGCCAGTTCCGTCAGGAGTCGATCTTTATCCGGGAGCGACCGGATCTACAAAAGCCCAAGGACCTTGAGGGACAACGCATCGGGACATCTCATTTCACGAATAGCACCGGCGTTTGGGCCAGGGGTATTCTAAGTGAGGAATACGGTGTGGATTTCAGTGGCTGCACCTGGGTGACAGAACGACAGGACGAAGTACCCAACTGGGAGCCACCTCCTGGCGTGAATGTGGAACGCCAGCCCAACGGTGGGACACTTTTACCGGCCTTCGAGAAGGGAGATTTTGACATTTTGATTTATCCACCGGTGCCATCCCCCGTGGCACAGAAAAAGCCGGGATTCCGGCGATTGTTTCCGAATTACCAGGACGATGAGATTGCTTATTTTCGCAAGACAAAAATCTTTCCAATTATGCATTGTATAGTCATCAAGGACGAGATCTTGGACCGTTATCCCTGGGTCGCCCTTAGTCTGGCCAAGGCTTGGGCGGAGGCCAGAAGAATCGTTCATAATCATCTGTCACGCCAGCAAAGTCCGAGTTTGATCTGGCATCACCATCGTTGGGCAGAGCAGCAGGAGGTGTTCGGGGACTTCTGGGCCTACGGTTTGAATACCAATCGGCACGTACTGGAGAAAGAAATCGACTACTGTTTGCAGCAGGGCCTGCTGACAAAGCGTCCCACGGTGGACTCACTATTCGCCCCTTCAACTTTGGATTGGCAAGAGGAGTCCCGGTTATAGTGGAGTTACAAATGATCGATTCAATCGTAAATTAACTCTAAGGCGGTAGAAATCTGTATGACTATGACATCCAGTGACAATCGTCTCCCCATTACCCTTGCAAGTGGCATCTATGATATTACCCAACCGCTGATCAACGGGCTTGTTGACGTGGAGGGCATCAAGCTAAACGTCCTCTCCGACTTTATCAACGTGGATGCCATTTTCCGGCGCATGCTAAAGCTCGAATTCGATGCGGCAGAGATGTCCACGGCCCACTATTTCGTGGCGCGGCAGCGGGGTATACCCATCGTGGCGGTCCCGGTCTTCTTGAACCGGTTGTTTATCCAATCCTTCATGTACAAAAACAAAAACTCAGGTATTAAGGGACCTGCTGACCTGATTGGAAAGAGGGTGGGGGTGCCCCAGCACCAGGCCACGAGGCCCATGTGGGTTCGTGGTGTTTTTGAAGATGTTTATGGTATCAAGCGCACGGATGTAACCTGGGTTACGGATTTTCCCGAGAAGATGGATCTTGGGGTTGCACCCGGAGTGAGGGTGGAACGTGCACCCGATGGCAAAACCAATGGAGACCTGCTGGCGGAGGGTGAGCTGGCCGCGGCCATGTGCTGGCACCCCCCGCAGTATGACAATGTGGTACCCCTCTTCGATGACACGAAGGCTGAGGAAATTCATTATTACAAAGAAACCGGCATGTTTCCCATTATGCACACGGTGGTGGTCAAAGAGGAGATTATCGACAAGCATCCATGGGTAGCCCGGTATATCACGGAGGCCTATTCCCAAAGCAAGAACATGTGGTATCAGTGGAGGAACCGATTCGCCGGAGGGTCCCTCACACTGTGCAAGTATGACCTCAGAGAACAAAACGCCCTAATGGGGGATGACCCGTTTCCCTTTGATGTGAAGAGTAACGTGAAAGTTGTGCAGACCACGGCGCGGTACTCAGCTGTAGACCAGTTTATCAAGCCCATTGACGATGTAGGTGGCCTTTGGATTCAGGATCTGGAGTTATAGACGGATCTTGCCTTCAAACAATGCTAACTGGGGTCCGGTGGACAGGAGGAGCCAATGCTCTCGAAAGAAGACAATGACCTGTTGACCCGGGTGGGGCCGGGAACTCCCTGTGGAAATCTATTGCGGTGCTATTGGCATCCCATTTCAGCGGCAAGTGAGTTGACAGAAGAGAATCCCAAGAAACGGGTGAAGATCCTGGGTGAAGAGCTGGTGCTATTCCGGGACGACAAGGGGGGATACGGTCTGGTGGCGGAGCACTGTTCCCACCGGGGCACGTCGCTATATTATGGATTCGTTGAAGGTGACTGTATCCGGTGCCCGTATCATGGTTGGTTGTACAACCACGAAGGAAAGTGTGTGGAACAGCCATTCGAGCCAAACCCACGCTTCAAAGAGAGTATCCACCACCGGGCTTACCCGGTGGAAAAGCTGTCAGGATTCTTGTTCGCGTATCTCGGACCCATGGAGAAAAAACCCCTCCTACCTCGATGGGATATCCTGGTTTGGGAACACGGTGAACGGAAGCTTCAGATCCGGCCCGTTCTCAATTGCAATTGGCTCCAGGCGGAGGAAAACACTGCTGACTTTGTTCATACATTTTTTCTTCATGGTCAGATGATCAAAAAGCAGGGGCGTGGCGACGAGGTGGGTTTTTTTACCCGTCCCTTCGCCCGTTATGGATTCCAGCCTTGCCCGTGGGGTGTCATCAAGATATGGGAGTTCGAGGGTACCAAAGCCAGCCGGGGTTGGGGAAACTTTGTCCTGTTTCCCAATATGTTGCGGCAAACGGATGTCATGAGCACACTTCACTGGCGTGTTCCAATCGACGATTATAGCACCGCTATTTTTCAGGTATCGTTCAAAGCCACCCCCGACGGGAGCCGGGTGGCCCAACCCGAGGAGCCTCCCGTTGAATACGACGAGGCCTGGCAGAAAGATGATGGGGAATACCATCTGCGCACTTTTGCTTCCCAGGACGGCATGGCATGGGAGACCCAAGGCGGTCTCTATGACCGCTCCAATGAGCATCTTGGGATTTCCGACCGCGGCATCCTGATGTTTCGCGAAATGCTTAAAGAGCAGATTGAGATTGTAGCAAAAGGAGGAGACCCCATGGCACTTGTCTGGGACGCGGTCCAAAATACTTCCATCGACCTGGAAGCCTGGACTCCCCTTAGGGAGGACCGTACCGGCGCGGGTAGCAATGCCTTCGTCGGTCAACGTCGGTCACCGGAACAGATATTCGATCATCGGTATGAGGAGTTCGAGGTGCCTATTGGCTCGGCGCGTCCCAACTCCCGTTGATAAAAAATCTTATCTGAGAAGAGGACTCCACGATGGCTTACGAATTTCGTGTCGGTATGGTTGGACTTGGCGCTGCGGCGAGAATCGTGATCCCGGGCTTAATGGCCTGCAAAGATACCAAGTTGGTGGCGGTGTGCGACTTGCGCGAGGAGGAGCGCAATTTCTATAAAACACGATTCGGGCTCGATACCTATTCCGACTATGAGGAAATGTGTCGTAAGGCGGACATAAATGTGGTTTACGTTGCCACACCCAACGAACTGCACGCTCAGCACGCCATCATCGCTGCCGAGAATGGAAAGCATGTCATCTGCGAAAAGCCCATGGCCATTACCCTCGACGAGGCCAATGGCATGATCGAAGCAGTGGAGCGGAACAAGGTGCGCTACGTTCAAGGACACAGCAAGATCTTTCGGCCCACGTTTCGCAAGATGGGAGAAATTATCACCAGTGGCCGATTGGGCCGGGTCATTCAGATCCACACCTTGATCTACAACGATTGGATGATTCGACCAATGCTGGCGGGAGAGGTGGATGAGAAAAAAGGTGGTGGTGTGGTATTCCGCCAGGGTCCCCATCATATGGATATCACACGGTACCTTGCTGGCGGCAAGATACGGAGCCTTCGGGCTACGGTGGGACGTCACATGCCAATATTCGACATCGAAGGAAACTATTCGGCCTTTCTCGAGTTCGAGGAAGGTGCAACCGGACTCGTAGGCTTCAATGGCTACGGGTACTTCGATGTTGCCGAAATGACCTGGGGTATCGGTGAGGGCGGAGGACTGCACACGGATGAATTTCTCTATGGTCCAAGGGCCCGCACAGACGGGCCCGTGACGAGCGACGTGCGCTACGCCCATCCTATGTATTCCCTCAATGCCATGGAAGAGAGAATGCAAGTTGGCTCCCAGAAGGCTAGTCGACAGGACTTCTTCGGCGTTACCATCGTTAGCTGTGAGAGGGGTGATATCCGCCAATCCCCGGACGGTCTATACGTTTATACGTGGGATGGACGGGAGGAGGTAACCATCGATCGGGATGTGAATATACGCGGGGCATCGGAGTTGGACGTGCTGAGGGCTAACCTTGACCATAATGAGCCTATTTTCCCAGATGCCTATTGGGGACGGGCGACCCTCGAAGGCTGTCTTGCCATGATTCAGTCATCCAGGGAGCACAGGCAAATCGAATTGCGCTACCAGTCGCCGTCACCGCTTTTGCCGGCGCTCCAGAACATGAACACTGGGGGACGCTAGCAAAACCATGAAGGCCCACGTCTACACGCATCTAAGCGAAATCCTCATTGGGTACGGGGTGCCGCAGCTTTTTGGTATGCGTATCTACCCGGAAATGGACGCCGCAAGAATTCAGCCAATGAACATTCACTATGAGACATCGGCTGGTCTGATGGCGTACGGTTATGCGCGAGTCAGCGGCAAGCCGGGGGTGATGACGTTGAACCGGCCCGGAACCATGAACATTATCATGGCCCTTACCGAAGCATGGAACTCGTCGGTCCCCATCATTGTGCTCATGGATGGATTACCTGCCAAGAATGAAGGGAAGCACGCCCTCTACGAGCAGAAGCAACTTGAAATGGTGAGCCCAGTGGTCAAGTGGTTGGGTGACATCCACGATCTCAAGCAAGCCCCGGAAATGCTGCGTAAGGCCTTCCGGATCGCTACCACGGGGAGACCCGGACCTGTGGTACTCAACATTCGGGGTGTTGGATCGGTTATGAGCCCGGAACAGCAGATCGACGACGAGCCCTACGCTGAAACACAATACGCGAACTTTCCCGCTCAGCGAATAGAACCTGACCCACGGTGCATCGAAGAAGCGGTCAATGCTCTTCAGGAAGCCAAGCGCCCCTGCATTATTGCAGGAGGAGGCGTGAACCTTTCGAGAGCTTGGGGTGAACTGAAGGAGGTGGCCGAGCTTTGCCAGATCCCGGTGGCCACCACCATATCAGGCAAGGGGGCTTTCCCGGAATTACACCTTCTCAGCGCCGGCCCGACGGGTGGTGTGGTAGGGGGACGGCTTGGGAGGGCACGTGTTGCGGAAGAGATTGTCAAAAATTCCGATCTCGTTCTCCTGGTGGGGAGTAAGACCAACGAAATGGCCACCAGCCGTTGGACGGTGCCAGATCCCAAGACGAGCATAGTGCATATCGATATCGATCCCGAGGAAATTGGTAGGAACTATCGGACCAGAGTGGGCATCGTGGCCGATGCCAAGGCCGCGTTGGGTTCACTCAAAGACGGTTTGAAAAGTAGCGGATTCCAACCCAAAGAATCCCGCGCCGGAGAGATCAAGCAACTCCTTGGCCGTTGGGAACAAGACAATGCGACCACGTCAAACTCCGATAAGGTCCCCATCCATCCGGCCCGTATCATGAGAGAGGTGCGAGAGTTCATGGGACAGGATTCAATTTTAGTCTCCGACGGGTCCAGTCCATTTATGTGGGCCACCAGCCATACATTTGTGGAAGCAGGCCCAACTTTTATAACTCCAAGGGGAACGGGTGCTATTGGAACCGGGCTACCTATGGCCATCGGGGCCAAGCTTGGAGCACCCAACAAAAATGTTATATGCTTCGAAGGTGACGGCGGCCTCATGTGCGGTATTATCTCGGAATTGGAAATGGCGGCGCGCTATGACATCGGAATTGTTGTTGTGGTCTTTAACAACGGCTGTTTTCTCCTGGAGCAAAACCATATAAAAGACTCGCCTCTGAAAGAAGAGATGTCTTTTCTGCCGGGATTGAATTTTGCGAACATTGCGCGGGAATTTAAATGCGAGGGGATTCGGGTGGAACGCCCCGAGCAGATCCACCCCGCCATTGAAAAAGGACTAAAGTCGGGAAGGCCCACATTGGTTGATGTGGTTTGCGATCCCGGAGAAGGGTTCCCGTCGGGCCACTAGCCGGAGTGGAAATAAGAATCCCTCGCGCAAAGACGCAAAGGGCGCCAAGCTTAATTATAAATTCGAAACTCGAAATCCGAAATTCGAAACAACAAAGAAAAACTCAAAATACTAAATTTAAAACATTGAAAATCGCGGGCGAAGTTTTCATTGGCGGGTTTTGGGCTTTGAAAATTGAGATTTTGGAATTGTTTCGTGTTTCGATATTCGGATTTCAGATTTTTCCCCAGATCGTGCAGAGTCTTGGCATGAACAATTTTGATCAAGTAGTTCTGGTGAACATTCTATAGCTAAGAAATTAAGGAGTAATTATGGCAGATATAGCAATCAAACTTTCCGTGATGCCGTCTCTTTTGACTCGTCCCTTGTTCGATGGTGAGGTGAAAGCTGAAGGTATCGAGCTTCAGACTAAAGAACCGGAGAGCCTGGATGACGTCACCAAACGTTCACTCAATCTGGAATACGACGTAGGTGAGATGGCAATTGCAACCTTTGCCAAGGCCCGGGAGATCGGAATTCCTCTCATCGGATTGCCGCTATTTACCTCGGGTCGGCGGTTTTTACAGGCGGGGTTCCAGGTTTCCAAGGGTGCGGGGATTCGCGACCTCTCTGATTTACGCGGTAAAACCGCAGGAACGCCTCAGTACTGGATGTCCTCTTGCATCTGGCAGCGAAAAATCTTGCAGGATTTTTATGGTATCTCACCCCAGGAACTCAATTGGGTTACGTTCCAGCCCGAGCGTCTTAAAGAGCTGGAGTTCCCTCAGGGAGTAACTGTAACTCGGGAAACCAGCGGGCGGAAACCGCGGGAATTGATGGAGGCCGGCCAGATACATGCCATTTTGACCCCGGGGGGTGGTGCCGATGTAAAGCCAGGCGGGGATGATTTGGTGACGGGAGCCTTTGACGACAACGTGAGTGCCCAGCGGAAGTATTTTGAGATAACCGGTATCTTTCCCATTATGCACGTGACGGTCATGAAGGCGGATCTTGCCCGGGAAAAACCATGGGTGGTGGAGAGCCTTTGTAATGCTTATGGCCAGGCAAAGAAGTTGGCCCAATCCAGGGAAGAGATTCGGTCATCCGCTGCGCCAAAGGCGGGTGAAACATCCAAAGAAATGAAGGAGTTGATGGGAGGGACGGATCCTTGGCCCTATGGAATAGGGGCGAACCGAAAAGCTTTAGAGGCTTTCGTGAGGGCGGCATCCGAGCAGTATCTGGTGAGCCGACCAATCAAGGTTGAAGATCTGTTTTCTTCGAGCCTGCCCAAATCGTTCCAATAAACAAAGTGAGGTTTGAGGATTGAAATCTCTTGGTGGTAAAAGGGGAGAATCCTATCTGCCCCAGACATTTTTCCTGACGAAGTGAGCCCATGGCACTAAAGAGACCGAAGTGGTCAACCGGAAGCGTCGTAACTCTGGAGCATCACTCCAAGGTCCTGGCGG
This sequence comes from uncultured Binatia bacterium (SeqCode), assembly GCA_965215595.1. GTDB lineage: Bacteria > Desulfobacterota > Binatia > UBA9968 > CAXXLF01 > CBDCDW01. Next base: position 107,199 of record CBDCDW010000004.1, read on the forward strand.
ATAATCCTCTCAGGGATCCTCATGTACGCACCCTCGATGTTTGGCTTCCACCTCAATACGATCAGGGTGCCACCGGGGGCCGCGGTAAGCGGTTCCCGGTACTGTTCGATCTGGTGGGTTACACGGGATCCGGCAGATCCCACACCAACTGGCGCAGCTTCGATGAAAATGTGCCGGAACGTGCTTCGCGGCTCATCCATGAAGGCAAGATGGGGCCCTGTATCCTTGTCTTTCCAGATTGTTTTACAGCCCTGGGTGGCAATCAATACGTGAATTCAACCGCCGTGGGGAGGTATGCCGACTATCTCACACGGGAGCTGATTCCATTTGTGGATGGTCAGTTTCGAACTCTCGCATCAAGGGAGCATCGTGGGTGCTTTGGTAAGTCTTCCGGTGGCTACGGCGCTATTGTGCACGGGATGAAATACCCGCGCTACTGGGGCGCTGTGGCCGATCATTCGGGGGATACCTATTTTGATGTCATCTACCGGAGCGATTGGCCGAATACGTTAAACGAATTAGCCAAGTACCGGCCCCGTAAGCGAAAGCCGGGACCCATCCAGGTGCTGGAAGAGGAACGCAGGGTCAGGGCGGGGCAGGATGACGGCCGGGTGAAAAATTTCCTCAAAAAGATCTGGAAAAAAGACAAGCTCTCAGGTGCAGAGGTGCATTGTCTCATGAACCTGTGCATGGCGGCGACCTATGACCCGGACCCAAAAGCCCCCAATGGCTTTTATCTGCCTTTCAATCTGGAAACCGGTGAACTTTTGGAAAATCGCTGGCGACAATGGCTGCGGCATGATCCGATTCATCTGGTAAAACGATATAACACCAACCTCAAGACTCTGAAGGGTATTTATATCGATTGCGGCTGGCGTGACCAATACCATATTCAGTACGGATCACGCATACTGTCCAAGCGGCTACGCGAGCACCGTATCGAACACACCTACGAAGAATTCAATGACAGCCACTCCAGCATCGACTACCGCATGGATCGTAGCCTGCCCTTCCTCTACCGGGCCTTGCACCCCTAGCTAGATGTCGGTGGTCACGGAAGGACCGTCAGGAATGAGTTCTATTTAGTTACTTTCTTGTTCAATTCCGCCAATCGTTCTCTCGCTTTGGATGCAAAGTAACCTTTAGGGTCTAGTTCAATAATCCGTTCGTACAACTTCCGGGCATCGTTATGGTTATTTTGCTGTTCCTCCATCTCCGCAATTTCAAACAACTGCTCCGCCTCTTCGCTGCAGCCAACGATTCCGAACAGAAACAGACACAGACTGAAACACAGACAGATTTTAAAACTAGATCTAAGTGTAGACTTCATTCCCTTGAGCCTAGGTGGATCTCAAACTACAATCGCCCCAGGTTGCATTCAGGTTAAACGGAGGCGATGATCTTCTGCACGTCAGCCCAGTCGCGCATGTCTTCTTCTTTGTCTTCGTCGTCCATGTAGCGGCCCGGGTAATTGGTGATGGCGGAGTCGAAACTGGGTCTTGCCATCACGCGCTTGAGCCAATCTACAACGTGGGGCCGCTGTGACCACATACCCGTCAACCCCATTTCCATCAGCCGGTGTACATAGGGTGTGAGACCGATATCGGCAAGGGTATACATCTTACCCACCAGCCATGGGCCGTTCGCTGCCAGCTCTTTTTCCATAATCTTTAATAGCTTCTCGTGGACGAGAACAGCCGCCTTGACCTCAGGGTATTGCCAGCGTTCGAGGGTGCAACCGCGGCCTCGTTCGGCCCGGGCCTTGTCTGGTGCGTCCTTAAGTCGGGAAAGAAATTGCTGGAGGTTTTTACGCCGGCCGCGGCCCAGAAGGCCTGCGGACGAAATGGCGGCACACGCAGGGTGAATTTCTTCGTCTGGGATCTTGGTCCATTTGCGCATCATGGCAGCGCCCACAGCGTCGGCGGGGCGCAGGTGAGGCTTCGGGAAAGCGTCCTCCAGATATTCGCATATGACGGTGGATTCAGTGATGATGTTACCGTCATGAACCAAGGTGGGGACTACACCCTTTGGATTTAACTTCAAGTACTCAGGCCTGTTCTGATCTCCTTTGCTGAGGTCAAGCATGTGGCCAACCCAGTCGGTGATACCCTTTTCGGCAAGAGTGAGCCGAACCTTGCGTGCGCAGACGGAGCCGTCACCCTGATAGTGTTCAAGCACGAATCTCTTCTCCTCTTTACTGTTGCATGCTTCGAGTAAGCAGAATCATAAAACGTTACGTGGAGTGCGTCAAGTCAATGAGACTTGAGTTGCCCCATGGCCCATTATCGGATGTTGTAATCCGCGTCAGACATCGAAAACTTGACTGTCCCAACCCCACCTGATAGAAGCTCAGCCCATGGTTTGTGGTCCCGGCTCCATTTGCCTAGAATCTGGACGTTATTGTGATAATCTTTTTTAACGGGAAGATAGAGTCGAGAGGAATTGCAACTTATGGGAGTTAGTTTTAGGGACTATTTGCAGGTACTGCGTGAGAACAATGAGCTGCTCGAAATTTCCAAGCCCATTGATCTAAGAAATATCGCCGCCTTGGTCCCGCAGTCAGACAAGGCCCTGATCTTTAGCAATCCCGTAGGTTACTCGCTGCCGGTTGTATCCGGTCTCCTCCAGTCGAGAAACCGTCTGGCGCTTGCCATGGGGGTTCCCTATGAAAAAATCCAGGAAAAGCTTCAAGGAGCCATGGAGCGGCCCATTGAACCCAAACTGGTTCAAGATGCTCCGGTGAAGGAAGTGGTGCAGCAAAAGGGTGACGTGGACCTCTTTCAACTCCCGGTACCCATTTTTTCGACCCTGGATGGTGGCCCCACAATTTCTGGAGCGGTGGTCATTGCCGGGGACCCGGAGTATGGAATGAACGCCGGCATGTACCGTCTGATGCTCAAAGGGAAAGACGTTTCCGGCATCGATATCGTCACTCCCAATAACTTGCGAAGATTTGCCGAGCGTGCCCTCTCAGCCAAACGGCCGCTGCCAATCTCTATTTCGATTGGAACCCATCCCTATGAAATGGTGGCGGCAACCTTTAAAGCGTCACTGGGAACGGATGAGCTGACTTATTCGGGCGGTCTTCGCGGTGAGCCTCTGGAACTGACATCTGGGGTAACCATTCCAGTCCCTTGCATTGCAGATGCTGAAATCGTCCTGGAAGGGGAGATCATCCCGGAGGGTTGGACTCAACCGGAAGGGCCTTTTGGTGAGTTCACTCGCCTCATGGGAGGAATCCATCACAACCCTAGAGTCAAGATCAATGCAGTGCTTCATCGGCGTGATCCCATCTACTACGCACTTCACATGCCTTGGGAGAACATCTGGATGAGTGCGCCCATTTATGAGGCAGCCGCGTGGCGTGTGCTGCGGGAGGCCGGTGTCAAAGCAACGGCCATCTATGTAACTCCTGGAGGTTGTTGCCACTGGCATATTATAGCCGCCATCAGAAAGGTGCCCGGGGACGGAAAAAATGCCATTGCAGCACTCCTCTCGGTTGCTGATATTAAGCATGTGGTGGTGACGGATGAGGACATCGATATCTATGATCCGGTGGAGGTGGAGTGGGCCATTGCAACCCGCGTGCAGGCGGACCGAGATGTGATGATTATAACAAATGCCCGGTCCAAACCCCTTGACCCGTCCCTTCCACCCGTGAACGGTGTTCCAACTACGGCCAAAATGGGGATCGATGCGACGATCCCGGAGAATGTCCCGAGGGAGCGTTACCAGCGTATTGTTTATTTCAACGAGGGGAAGGTTCGACTCGAGGACTATGTGGATGGGAAAAAGGCAGCCGAGCGAGTGGCAAAGCCAAAAGGCGGAGAAGGGGATGTGACGGCATTGGTGGAAAAAATCTTCGCAGCCTTATCGAAGAAACATATGTTCTTTGCAGAGCTCCTGGATTTCTTTCCAGATGAAGGATACGCAAGGATCGCCCGGACCATTGGTGTCTTGAACGATAAAGAAAAGATCACTCAAGATGGCGAAGGGAAGTACCAGATCAAGACGAGTTGAGTTTTGGAACGAAAAGAGCCGGGTTCAAGGCAATGCAATTGTTAAAAATCAGCTTTGGTCAGGAACAAGAATCTTATGGCGGAACTTTTTAAACTATCAACTAGCGAAGCGATAAGACGCATTCGCGAAGGAAATCTAACGTCCGAGGAATTGGTTCGTTCATGTCTAGAACGGATCAAATCACGTGAAGATCAGGTTAAAGCGTGGGTTTATCTCGATCCGGATTATGCCCTGGCTGAGGCCCGTCGGTGCGACCGTGCACAAAACCACGGTCCCATCCATGGCATCCCTTTCGCTGCCAAGGACATCATGGACACGGCGGACATGCCCACCGAATACGGTTCACCAATTTATAAGGGCAATCGTGCTACTGCCGATGCGGCTTGCGTTGCACTGGCCCGTGCTGCGGGAGGCGTGCTGATGGGTAAGACAGTGAGCACTGAGTTTGCAAGTCGGCATCCCTGGGGCAAAACTACAAACCCGCATAATTCAAAACACACACCCGGTGGCTCTTCCAGTGGGTCCGCCGCTGCGGTGGCCGATTTCATGGTTCCCATGGCTTTTGGAACACAGACAGTTGGATCCATTGTCCGTCCTGCAGCGTTCTGTGGCTGTATCGGTTACAAACCCAGCTACGGTGAGGTGAGCACCATGGGTGTGAAGGAGAATACCGGCTCCTATGACACCATTGGGCTATTTGGGCGAGTTGTGGAGGACCTGCCTCTCTTTCGCGCTGCTGTGACGGGCTTTGCGCCCAAAGCCCTGGCTGCCGTTTCGGTGAGAGAACTCAGAATTGGCCTATGCCGAACCATGAACTGGGATCGAGCGGAAGACTATACCAAAACTTTGGTGGAATCGGCCGCGCAGCAATTGGGAAAGGCTGGGGCGAAGGTGTCAGACGTTGAGCTTGGGGGTCCCTTTGCGGATTTCGAGACCATTGGCCGGCGCATCAACGACTACGAATCCTCCCGCGCCCTTACCTGGGAGCGGAACCATCACTGGGAACTGTTGAGCGAGTTCCAAAAGAACAAGCTGGGCGGCTGGCTCAATGTCTCCTACGAACAATACCGAGAGGCCCACACCGTGATAGTGGAATGCAGGCGGTACATTGATCAGGCCATGGAGGATCTTGATCTACTGCTGACACCCAGTGCTAATGGTGAGGCTCCGCAAGGACTGGCCAACACAGGCGACACCGCGTTTAATATCCTTCCCACCTGGACCCATATCCCATGTGTTACCTTGCCCGTTTTTACGGGACCGTCGGGACTGCCGGTGGGGATTCAGCTCATAGGGCACCGTAATCAGGACCACCGTCTGTTCGAGGCAACCTCGGCAGTCGATTCTGTGCTTTCAGAACAGAGTTGATTGTCCCTTCCTCACGAGCAACTCAGTTACCCTATGATTATCTGTTATTAACCCTGTACTAGAAGTATCGATTCGCTCGTTGAACTGAATCCGGGGATGGCGTATACCGCCACCATAGGTGTCATACGGCGAGATCAATTCGCCCAGGAGGATCCTTCATGATCGGATTGTTTACCGAGTTTTCCTATCCAGGTAAGAGCGAGCTTCAAACTTATCGGGACGTGATGGAGCAAGCTATACTAGCAGACGAACTCGGGTATGATTTTTTCTCCACCACAGAGAGTTTCGGTAAGGATCAGATTTCGTGCTCGCCCTTCCCGCTGGGACACTACGTGGCCATGGGACAAAGCACGCAGCGGATCCGGTTCTTGAGTGGAATCATCACCATGGCCATTCATCACCCCGCCATACTTGCAAGCGAAATCACGGCTGCCGACGTCCTGACGGACGGACGAATCATGGTGGGATTGGGGCGGGGACACCCTTGGGTCTTGAACCGGCTTGGTATTAATATTTCGGAGAGCCGTCTCAGGTTCGAAGAAGGCATTGGGGCTTTAATTCGGATTTTTGAGTCCGGTTACATTGAGCGGTTTGACGGTCAGTTTTGGCAATTCAACCAATTTGAGGTGAGTCCTGCTCCAATACAAAAGCCTTACCCACCAATGTATATCGCGGCGGCTACTAGCCCAGAAAGCGGGCAGTTTGCAGGAAAGGTAGGACAGGGGATAGTGCAGCCTGGTTACTTGGGGCTTCCTCTAGGGTTGATCCAGACAATTACCACCGAGTACCGGAAGAGCCTACCTCAGGGCCGTAGTGAAGAAATCGTTCTGGGTATCCACCTGCACGTTGGGCGGGACCATAAAGAGGCGGTTCACAACGGTGCCTTTGCCATGGCAACTCAAGCTCAAACCTTTTTACAAAGCAGTCAAAGGGGCCAGTCGAGGAGCCACGTAAGTCCTGGGTACGAGTCCAAGAACGCCACCATCGAGGCTTTTCAGAAACTCTCCGAGCCGGAAAAAGCCATCAGAGCCGTGGAGGCGGAAGCGCCCAATATTTTAGCGGTCTGGGGTACCCCCGAGGAGTGCATCCAACGGATTAAATTTTATCAGGATCGTATCCGACCTCAGCATTTAATGATCAACATTGCATCAGGCAGTCTTTCTCAGGAAAAAGTAATGTCTTCCATGCGCCTGTTTGCAGAGAAAGTCATGCCGTTTATGGGATCATTTAATTGACCCATGATTTGTTTTTAGTCCCTTTTAACCTTTGGCCTGGGCCATGACCCGGGTTGGCGCGCCGTCTGCCCCGCGAATCTTTATGGGGAAGCAAAATACTTCCAGCCTTTGACCCGCCACTTCTTCCAGGTAGACATTTTCGAGGATCAAGACATCATTGCCCAGTAACGTTGTGTGCGCGGGACATGTAAAGCCTTTCTCTCTCAACTGAGGTGGCAGGTCCACGGTGATAAAGTCCACGCCGACCATTTTTGCCCCGCTATCCACGAGCCACTTGGCGCTTTCCCCTGAGAGATAGGGATGGTCGTGATAGTCTTCTTGTTGGAATTTGGCGCCCCATCCCGTGCGTAAAAACACAATGTCGCCGCGCTGGACCTTTGGCGATGCCTTTTCGAGATCTTGAACCGTGATTTCCGCACACGGGGGCTTGGGAAGATCGAGGACCGCTGCGGGGCCGGCTGTTTGGTCTGGTGCAATCTGGTCCACGGACTTGCCTCCGCGGATAAAATGATTCGGCGCATCCATGTGAGTGCCAAAATGGGTGAGGAATGTGTACCGGGTGATCTGGAAGAGGTGGTCCTCCAGGGTGTAAACAGGTTCGATTTTGGGTGGTCCGAGCAGCTTGTTATAAGGCATGCCTTCATAGAAATCGTGAGAAAGATCCAGCCATTTAGATGTCATAAATTAACCTCTATCCTCTATTGAAATTGGGGCAGTATTTCCTCTGTGCAGACTCGAAGTTGTCCCAGTTGGTCCTTGGCGGCGAGTCGCAGGATGAAGGTCGTTATTCCGGCGTCCGCATATCCCTTGATGAATTGTGCCACCTCATCGCTGCTGCCGCATTTTACCACCAACTCCTTGGAGATGACCTCGATGGGTTTGTGATAATAAGCGGTGAGAAATTCTTCCCCTTCTTTTTCCGCCTTGGGACCATCTGGACTCACATTGATGGTCAGATAGAGGCAACGCTCAATGGTTTTTGGATCCCTTTTGATCTCCCGGGCGTACCCCTGAACTTTCTCCCAGGATTCCTTGAACACTTGGAGGGAAGGGATGTTGGTAATCCAGGCGTCTCCTAATGTTGCTACCCTTTTGAGTCCCCTGTCCACATCGTTGCTGGAGATCCAAATGGGAACGCCAGGCTTTTGCACGGGCTTGGGGAGTAGCGATAGATTGTTGATGGTATAGTACTTGTTGGGAATCGTGACTTCATCTTCGGCCCAGAGCCTCTTCATTATCCTCAGAACTTCCTCGAGTCTCCCGGCCTTCTGGTGAAACGGCACACCGCATGCAGTAAATTCCTCTTCGAACACCTTGTCCATTCGGGACACACCGACTCCCAGAATCAGCCTTCCTGATGCCAGGATATCTACGGAAGCTACCGACTGCGCTAACATGACCGGATTTCTTAGCGCTGCTATGACGACTGAAGTGCCGAGCTTGATGGCTCTGGTTTTTACTGCCAAGGCCGATAGGATGGAGAATACCTCAAGACGCGGTTTAGCGGTAACGCTGTCACCGACCCATAGAGAATGGTATCCAGATTCCTCCACGCTCTGCGCCATATCGAAGATGGGACCGAGGTCCGGTTTGTCCTTTTGCGCGAGGATGACCCCCCTGGTTGGGAGCAGAATGCCGAATTTCAAAGTATTTGTTGCCATGATCTCTCCTTTTCAGAGTGAGGCGCCCTCCGTGAACTCTTCGTTGCAGTGAGATCGAGGTATTCGCTGCGAAATTTAATGGTGCGCCCGCCGAGACTCGAACTCGGACTTAGGGTTCCGGAGACCCTCGTGATATCCTTTTCACTACGGGCGCCGGAGTGAGTTCTATCAGCCCACCGTATTTGAGTCAATGTCCTAGCCCTCGCTTGGCCCCGTTGACAGGTAAGGTTGATTCGAATAAAAGTTATTTATAATAGGCGAGTTAAAAAAATTTTACACCAATCGATGCAAAGTATGCTCACTTCAGCCATAAAAGCCCTCGGTATCTTAGCCTTACTCATGTTGCCGTACAAAGTGTACGGGCAAGAGGTTCAGACGCGTCCAGAGTATGAAGATGGCGATTGGTGGAAGGTGAAGGTTTCGGTCGATTATAATTGGGGGCGTGTCAGATCTGGCGATTGCACCGCAAAGTACCCGGAATACCTTGTGAAAATCGAGGATGGGACACCATCGCTCTATGGGATTCGTGGGACAAAGCAGGAAGAGTTTGACTGTCCCCCAATACGCGCGTGGGTTCTCGGTACTGGCAAAAGGCTGAAGTTCCCTTTGAGATTAGGTCGTTCTTGGAAGACTAAAATCAGAAACAGACGAACGGGGAAGCAATATAAGGCGAAATTCGAGGTATTGGCTTTTGAACGAATCAAGACTCCCAAAGGAACGTTTGAAGCATTCAAGGTCACGATGGAACCCACGGATGCAGACTGGGTAAATACGTACTATTATTCCCCTGAGGTAAAGGCCGTTGCCTTGCGGTATACTGAAGGAGGTTGTATCGATAGAACCAATACTGTCGTGGACTACGGTCTGGTTAGTGCTCCGCAACACCTCAAAGGCCCCGAACTAAAAACCGTAAGTCCTCCTTCCCTCGCACCTACTCCCCGCGAGACCGCGGTCGCCAGCGTTCCAGTGGCCACCAGATCTCTTCACCCTACGCCTAGGCGTGAAGGGAAGCGTTTCGCAGTCCTGATCGGTATCGGAGACTACCAAAATCCCGCCATTACAGACCTTGCCTATGCCACAGCGGATGCAAAGTCGATTTATGACCTCCTGACGGACCCCGGGCGTGGTGGCTTTGCAAAAGAGAACGTGAAGCTTATTTTAGGCCGTGAGGCAACGCGTCGCAAAATTGTTGACGCCATTGGCGATTGGCTTTTCCGAAGGGCAGGTCCCGAAGATGAGGTCTTCATATACTATGCTGGCCATGGTGCGGTGGAAAAGGATCGTACCGGCATAGAGCCGGATGGGTTATCAAAGTACCTTGTCCCTGCGGACGCGGATCCTCATAAGCTATTTGTAACTGGCATTGCGAACACTGAGCTGGCGCGTTTGATCCAAGCGCTGAACACCAAGCGCCTCGTTTTTTTTCTGGATTCCTGCTATTCGGCAGGGACCACCGGATTGGGGCGTGCTTTGACAACCACGGGGTTTCGTGCGGGTTCACTGAGTGGTGACCTGTACGGACAGCTGGCTGGCACCGGGCAGGCGGTTGTGGCTGCAGCCAAGCCGAATCAAGTCGCACTGGAGCTTTCCAGCATGGGCCATGGGTTATTCACCAAATTTATATTAGATGGTCTCAGTGGGGCGGCGGATGTTAACGGTGATGGGCAGGTGAGTCTTCTTGAGCTGTATCCTTATTTGTCCCGTGAAGTGGCAAGGGTGGCTCGCCAGGAAGGGGGAATCCAGGAACCTGTGTTCAGAGGATCCATTTCGGGGGACCTTGTGCTCGCCTCCGTTCCGGAAACCCTTCACAAGCTTTCCCAGGAAACCCGCATAGAACTCCTTTCGAAGCATTACGCCGAAGGGGCTATCTCTGCTAAGCAATTGGATAAAGGAGTTCAAATCCTTGAATCCGGAAAACGAGATCGGTTGCTGGAAGATTTTCTGCAGGGGAAGTTATCCCTGTCTACTTTTCATCGCTTGTTCTAACCCATAGCCGGCCTAGCACAGGTCCATCCATAATTCCCTTTAATTACTTTTCGGTCCTGGTCCACACACCGTTCCATGTGCTATCTGGAGGTGTTGCTGCCAAAGTCTTGGCCCTTTCGGCCATTACCGCGGGTGGGTTTATTATCTCACCTTGAGTTCCCGTGAAAGTCGGATCCATCTGGGCAAGGCTTGTCCAAATAGCAATCGCGTCTGAGAAGCGCATGTCGCGGTAGAGGGCGAGGGCTTCCTCATAGCGATGAACACGATCTATTTGGTCAGGTGTCGCTCTTCCGGTTTCGACCAACGGTTCGAACACCGTGAGCGGCGTTTCCACGTCCTTGACCCGGACCGTGTCCAGCTCACGCATCAAAAACTCGTTCTTAACCAACTTTGCAGTTTGCGGGCCCACTACCAGATGGCAACCGTAGAGGCTGGGGAGGCCTTCCAGACGTGACGCGACATTAACCGTTTCCCCCACAGCCGTGTACCGGTACCGTTTTTCAGTACCCACGTTTCCCACCAGCGCCGTCCCGGAGTTTATTCCAATTTTTATCGAGAAACCTATCTCTCCTCTTGCTTCCGCAGATTTCTTCTCGTAGAGGATCCGGGCTACAGTCTCCAGTGCAGCACAAATGGAATGAACGGCATGCCCGGGATCCGCCGCCGGCGCGCCCCATATGACCATCACCGCGTCACCAATGAACTTGTCCACGTAACCGCCGGTGGCCTCCACCTGCTCAACAATATAGGTTAGATACTGGTTGGTGATGCGCATCAAGGTTTCCGGAGGAACTTGAGTGGATAGTTTGGTAAAGCCGGAGAGATCGGCAAACATCACAGAAATTTCACGGGCCTGCCCGCCAAGTTTTAAAGCGGAGGGGTCGCTCTCAATGCGAGCCACCACCAGGGGAGAGATAAAGTGGCCAAAGGCATGTTCCACTCGCCTTCGGACCTTTTCCTCCACAAGATAGCGGGTCATGTACGCTATGGTAGGCGACAGCACCAATGCTGCCATGGGAATTGCCAGAGGCAACCATACATCCACCGAGAGCATGGCCGTTGCAATGCCGAAAATCACTGCTGCACTCAATCCAATGGTTGCTGCCACTAACCAGGGTGTCAAAAGTAGTCCCAGGGCTACGCCTACGATTGCAGTGACGGCGGCGAGTGTCGCAACTACAAATTTTGGTGCTACCCGGAGGAGCCGTCCATTCATCACTGCTTCCACAGCGGCGGCGTGGATAAATACCGCCGGTATACTTTGCGAATCGGGTAGGGATGCGCCGAGACGTCTTAGCCCACAGGGATGGATCGTTGTGGAATTATTTCTTTCTGGAGTTAAATACTTGTTCGATGATATCTTACGATCCTCTTCCGGCAGGTTCCCTCCTATCAGAATGATTTTGTTCCCAAGAGCTTCTTGAAGGACCTCGGGTGCGCGTTCTGCGCATCGGAGGACATCGATCAAAGAATAGGTCGTTATTTGTTTTTCCAGGTGTTGGTAGGGTGCAAGAATAACCTCAGCCGGCATGGCAGGACCTTTTGCCCGGCGAAGTAAGGCGGCTGCGAAACCAGTAATTGACTCGTTGGCGCGGGTTCTATACTCGGCGCGGATACGTCGATAGGTACCGTCAGCATCTACGCTGAGTTCCGTAAGGCCAAGGGCATGAGGATCATTGCGCATACTTGCTAAGAATGGTCGCGCCGGAAGCGTGGAGGCCGAACGCGCAAGGACCACCCTGTCTCGATACTTATGGAGCCTTCTTAAGAAGGGAGCATCAAAATTTGATTTTATTCGGTTAGCGCTATAGCTGAACAAAATATCGAAACCCACTGCGCGAGCCCCCGCATTGAACGCTGCATCCATAACCGAGGCCCATATTGGGGCAAGAAGGGTCCGGGGATATACGGCAATTTCAGGTTCCATTAAACTGCGTTTATCCAACGCAATGACGACGACTTCAGATGCCTTGGAGCCAAGCCCGGAAGGGAGGGCCAACTCCCTGGCTTTCACAAGCAAATCAAGCAGAGGGCCGTCCACACCCGTTGGCAATTCAACAAATGCAACGGCAAGTGCAGACACTAATGCGCACACGGCACAGGTCAATTTCCGATAATGGTGCCTGGTAAACATGAGGCAAGAGCCATCACCTTTTGGGGTTTCAACACTAATCAATGCGAAGAAGGATCAATCCACTATTCGCACGGATTGAATCGGAGTTTGACACTTTGAATTTATTTTTTACCGGCATTGACCCCTGGACCTTAGGGATCAGAATCAGCTCGTACTCGGTATCCACCTCGAGGGTTTTGGCTTGCGACGGCCATTGAAAACGTCGACCGACCAACGGGCTTTCCAACAACTGCTGCCTCCGGAGAGACACGCGGACAGCCGCAAAATCATGGGCGCGCTTGCCTACCAAAATGAAGGTGGGGGAATGGGAAAGCGTAAGCGAATTCCGAGTCAACATGGATCGCATCAAGATACCACCGGTTTCACTACCGGCTTGTAAGGTCACGGTTTTGGGGCAGGGGGTATTTGTTTCATGTTTTTTCTTTCCGCCCTTGGTAATGAAGTAAGTCTTGGCCGTAAATTCCACCGCTCCGCCGGCCACTGTCACCGTGCGGCAAGAGTGGTAGTGTTGGAACATGATACTAGCTTTAGGGGAGAGGGTAATTGTCTTGCCCACTAAGATTTCAGTGTAGGGTTGCACCTCAGGACTGGTGGATCCCTTTTTCTCCAGTACTAATGCGGATGGTGTTTGTGCCGCTGCGGTGTTGTTGATCAAAAGCAAGGCGATGGCAATGATGACTGGGAAGGCAGATTCCTTTATTCTAAGCATATTCCCGCCGTTCCTTTAGTTCTCTTGAACTCCTTTTCACTACGGGCGCTTGAGAGAGTTTTATCAATCCCCCTTGGGTGAGTCAACATGGCTGTTCTTTTGCATGATTTTTAGCATGGAATTGTGAATTCGACCATTGGAGGCGAGAGCTTCTTTTTTCCATATGGAGAAGGCGTTGCCTGAAAAATCACTCATGGATCCGCCCGCCTCTTGCACTATGAGCCCCCCGGCTGCAGTATCCCATGGACTGAGGCCGAATTCCCAGAAGCCGTCCATGCGTCCGCATGCGACGTAACAGAGGTCAAGGGCTGCCGATCCGTTACGCCGGATGTCCTGACAGGAAAGCATGAAGTCCTTGAAAAAGGAGAGATAAAAATCCATCTTCTGCCTTCGATCATAGGGGAACCCTGTGCTCAGGAGGGCTTTTCCTATGTCTCCTTCCTTGGTAGCTTGAATCCTTCCGCCGTTGAGAAAAGCCCCCTGGTCTCGAATGGCGCTAAAAGTTTCTTCTTTGATGGGGTCATAGACAAGGCCGAGAACCACCTGCCCAGCACATTCCAGGGCGATGGATACACAAAATTGAGGATAGGCATGGGCAAAATTGGTGGTCCCATCCACGGGGTCAATGATCCAACGGTACTGAGCTTCTCTTACGGTGATGTTCGTCTCTTCTTCCGCTAAAATCGAGTGGCTGGCAAAATGCTTGTGCAAAATACTGACAATGCGTTCTTCGGACTGATGATCGATGGTTGTAACGAGATTGATGGAGGACTTGTACTGGATCTCCTTAACCTGTTGCCAACTGTCACGAATGATTGACCCCGCGGCCTGGGCCGCTTCCTCGGCTGCGGCGAGGAACTGTGAAATATCGTTCTCCTGGGCCATGATGAGGTATGATCATGCAGGTTGGGCCGGAAAACTGCAACCTCCTTCACTCCAGCTATATTCGGTGCATTTATTAGGTATTCGCTTTATGATCCTTGGGAAGCGAGCCTCCGGCCGCGGGCAACAGAAGGGATCAACGAGTGTCGAGTGCTGAGGACTGAGTAGGAAAGCTAAAGAGACAACAGACTACGGACGACTGACTACAGACTCCCGGTCATCGACCCCTGGATTCCGGTCAGAGGTCGGTAGTCAGTGGTCCCGAATCTGCAATGACGCTTCGCGCTATGCTCCTTGAGATTACTGTTTGACCCAAAACCTATAATCCATTACGCTTCCGTTTCGTATGCCGGGATGGAATACAGCAAAGGTTCAGTCTTCCATGGTTCGCATCGGTTCCAGGATACCCGCCTTTCGTTCTTTACCCAAAGTTAAGGGAAAGAGGCCAGCGGTGATTTTTCTCCACGAGCGCTACGGTGTTCAGCAACATACCAAGGATCTGACATTCAAACTAGCTCAAGCGGGTTACGTGGGGCTTTCACCCGATCTCCTGTCCCGTTTCACCGGTGATCGAAAGTCCTTGGAGCGGGGCGAGGCGAGGGTAGAGTTACGTGACAATGAAGTGGTGGATGACTTGAGCGAATCGGTGGACTATCTAAAGGGTCTTCCGGCGGTTGACGCTTCGAGAATCGGCGTAGTGGGAGTTTGTCAAACTGGACGCTCCTCCTTGTTGTTCGCTGCCCATCGGTTGGATATCTCCGGTTGTGTGGTTATTTATGGCGCGGTGGGAACCCGAGAGTGGGAAACCAACGAACACCGACCCGAAAGTATTAGCAATATGGTGGAGCGGCTCTCCTGTCCTTTGTTGGGAATCTTCGGCGAGGCAGATCATATTATTTCTATTGACGATGTGCTCCGATTCCGCGGCCTTCTGGAGCAATACAAGAAAACTTATCATATCCGTCTTTACCGTGATGCTCCCCATGGATGGCTGAACGACACCATGCCGGGTAGATACCGCAAGGTGGCGGCTCAGGACGCCTGGCGATTACTCCTCAATTTCCTAAGTAAGACCCTCAAGGCCAGTTTGGAAGGGGAGAGGGTCTATTCCACTTTTGAGAGTGACGTCTCCGCCAACTATGACTATACGAAAAACATGAGGTTGGAGTAGGAAAGCATATGGCTGATAACAATCTTCGTCCGCGTCTCAGATATCTCGATGTGTTTCCTTTGCCAAAAAAAGATGGCAGGCCCCTGTTTGGTCTCAGGGATCCCCAGCAAATTAGCCCCCATGCTCTCTGTCTTCCTCTTGAAGTTGCTTTCATGCTTCAATTCTTTGATGGGAATCATACCCTCGAAGAGGCCTGCGCTGAGTTTAAGGAAAAGGTGAATCAGGAGTTCTCCCGGGATCATCTAGCACAGGTGGTTCAGATGTTGGATCAGTCTTTCTTCTTGCTAAACGAAACCTATCAATCCCACTTCGCTAGCCTGGTGGAATCGTTCCAGCGGTCGGATGTGCGGGAAGCGTTTCATGCGGGGCAGGGCTACTCGAAGGATGCGGTTGCACTCAAAAAGACATTATCCAAATTTTTTTCCAAGCCGAAGGGTCCAGGTTCCGCCAATAAAGCAGTGGGTAAACGCGACATTCACGGTATGATCGTTCCCCATATTGACCTGAGGCTTGGCGGGCATACCTATGCTTGGGCATACAAAGAACTGGCGGAAACTCAGAGACCAGACATCGCTGTGATCCTGGGTACGGGGCACAACGGTCTCAAAAATCAATTTTCATTAACTCGAAAACCATTCAGCACTCCCCTTGGCACACTCCAGGTGGATTCCGAGTTCGTGGAGAGTCTGACTGCCCTTTATCCGTATGACCTTTTTATGGATGAGTTCGCTCACCGCACCGAGCATACCATTGAGTTCCAGGTCCTGTTTCTGCAAATGCTGTTTGGAAACAGTGTCCCCATGGTTCCATTCCTCTGCTCCTTCGCCCACTGGATGGTGAATAAGGGGGAGACTGCGGATAGAATCCAACGGTTTGCGGAAGCCCTTAAACTTGCCATAGGCCATGACGGCCGGCGTGTTTGTTTGATTGCCAGTGCGGACCTGGCCCATGTGGGACCTCGTTACGGAGACCGTGAGGGGTTTGAAGGAGAGAGGTTGGAACGAATAAAACAGGCCGATCTCGAGATGCTAGCCTTCACTGAGAAAGTCGATGGCGATGGCTTCTTGAATTATATTTGCCAGGAAAAGGACAACCGGCGTATCTGTGGACTATCTCCTATCTATATCCTCCTCAAGGCCATTGGCGTACAAAAGGGACAGATCTTATCCCACAGCCATGGTGAGATGGATGGCTCCGGCTCTGTTTGCAGTTATGCCAGCGTGATATTTGAGTCTTAGATTGAAGACTAACTTGATCGAGCAAGTAACCGGATTACGCCTGGAACCTATCCGGGTCCAACTCCTTCGCCCATTCTCCGCCGCCGTTGAGTATCAACTTGGCCGCAAGGGTGCCAACGGCGGCGCTGGTTGTGACACCATGGCCGCCTAGGCCTGCTAACCAGAAAAATCCTTTACACTTGTGATCCCAACCCACCACGAACCGGCCGTCCGGCGTAAAGGTTCTAAGCCCGGCCCAGAACGTTTTGATGGGTACATCGGAAATTTCCGGGAAATGCTGCCTTACCTTGTCCGCTAACAACTCTATTTTGGATTCATCCGTGGGGGGAATGCCCGGCTCCATCTCATCCTGGTCGCATGGGCAAAGGAGGAGTCCGCCTGAGTCTGGTCTAAAGTAGAAGTCATGGGATACGTCCCAAACAAAAGGCCAGTGGGGGTCGACCCAAGAGAGGGGAGGGGTCACGAAAAGATGCCGGCGCAGGGGACGTAAAGGAACGTTGGTTGCCCCTGCCATCTGAGCGATCACACCGGCCCAGGCCCCGGCGGCATTGATCACGTTTTCGGTTTCAATCCGTTGGTCTCCAGCTACGACCCCTGTTACACCTTCCTCGTTGACGGTAATTTCACGGATGGGGCTGCCGTAACGAAATTCCGCCCCTAGGGACTTGGCTTCTTTGATGTAGCCTGTGAGCAGTGCGTGAATATCAACTACTCCATCGGTGGGGCACCAAACCGCCCCGTCTAGGTTTACCCCTTTAAGGACCGGTACGTATTCCTTTGCCTGCTGTGGCGACCACAACTCCACCTCAATTCCCCTTTGCCTTGCCATCTCAGCGTCTTGCCTCAGAGTTTTCCAAGTTTCTCCCTCACCTAGAAGGAGAGATCCGTTTTGCTCGAATGAAACAGGGACTTGCCAGTGGGCGGGAATGCTACGTAAGAAGGCTGCCCCTTCGTAGGCCAGGGAAGCCGTGGAAGGCTCGGAGATGATCTGTCGAATCATGGAGGCGTTGCGTCCTGAGGCATGGACTCCAGCCAACTGTTCCTGTTCTACCACGACGACTTCGCGTACGCCGCTACGGGTAAGATGATAGGCTGCAGCTGCTCCGGCAAATCCAGCTCCGACAATCACATACCGGGCTGTGGTCATCTGGTACTCCAGCGTTAAGGAAAAATCCTCTTTCCTGTCCCCTCTTCCTCGAGAAAAATCGCCTTGACTGGGCAAAGCTTGGCAGCAAACACGATTTTCTCATCGGTATCCCCTTTGGGATCCGTTACCTCAGAGCACATTCTCTCGTTCATCTTGAATACTTTGGGAGCCACCTCCACGCACTTTCCATGTCCGTCGCAAATTCCTTGATCAACCGTAACCTTCATGATGCCTCCTTACTATAGGATTCGACTTAACCGTTTTATATCTCAAAAATTTCCCCGTTGCCAGGTATAGAGGTGCGATTCTCATCGGTAAGTCGTATAATAATAGTTAGACAGTTCCTATTGTATCTCTATCGGCTTGAGGCAGACCTTCGGCCGGCCGCTTTGTGGACGGGACTCGGCTGCTCAGCCTAAACGTTAGGGAACGATCCCTGCACGAATTAAATTGGCTTTGAATTGCTTGTTTAACATGACCCATGTCTGGATGTTCGTATCCAACCCATGGCTTGAGCCGGACCTCGGTCCCGCGACTTTACTTTATGGACGGGACCGGGCTGCCCAGCCAGAAAGTTAACACATTGAGATTGAGATGAGAGTCGGTATCGTCGGCTTCAGGGCATCAGGAAAATCCACCGTCTTTGACCTCCTTACTGGTCTTGGCGCCGGTGGGCGGAAGAAGTCCGGTAAACTTCGAGCAGGGGTAATCAAGGTTCCAGATCACCGGTTGGAAAAGCTGGCCGGGATTCTCAATCTTGAGAAGAAAACTCAACTGGAAATCACTTTAGTTGATTTTGCCCCGGGAAAGGGTGAGCGGGCCCTCAATCCGAAGACATTTAAACAGCTGAGGGAGGTGGATGCTCTGGCCCATGTGGTAAGGTGTTTTTCCGATGCCTTGGACCCGGCTCCGCCGTCTCCAATCACCGTCATTAGGGACTTTGAATCAGAGCTGAAGCTCACGGATACGGTGGAGGTTGAAAATCGCCTCACACAGTTGAAAAAGGAGAACTGCCCTGACCGAGATACGGATCTTTTGGCACGCTGCAAGGCTCACCTGGAAGGGGAAAAACCCCTGCGCGATTTCTCTCTAAGTGAGGAAGAGGATAGGGAGCTAGTAGAATTTGGATTTCTGAGTCGGAAACCCGTCTTAGTTGTGCTCAATTTAGGATCGAATGAAGCCCAGAAGCCTTTACCAAAAGATTTGATGCGCTACCTAAAAAAGGAAAGCCTGCTAGCGGTTCCTCTCTCCGGTGAGGAGGAGTTAGAGTTGACGGCGCTTGAAGAGATAGAAAATTTGCAACGTCTCAAGGACATGGGTCAAAACGAGCCTGCAAGCGAACGCTTTGTCCACTCTTACTATAGACTCATGGATCTGACGAGTTTTCTGACTTACGACGAGAAGGAAGTTAGGGCTCGGACCATCAAAAAGGGGACATCTGCCCTCTATGCAATGGCGGAGCTCCATGCCGAAGCGGGGCAAGAATTGTCCGGCATTGAAGTGGTTCGATACAGCGACTTGGTAAAATATGGCAGTGAGGCCAAGTGTAGGGAGGCCGGCAAGCTCAGGTCTCCGGGAAAAGAATATATTGTCCAGGAGAGGGATATCGTACTATCCAAGTTCAGTGAAAATGAATAGATTGGGCTACAGAGCCGGTGGCCTGATGGTGGTGGAGCACTCCTGACGCCGGGCACCACTTCCCGAGACAACGAAATTTCGAAATAGGGTTGCGCGGCCAGAGTTATCTGGGCTATATTGACGCTACTATGAGGGTCCATCGCTACACAAACTGGGATGGTACTCAGGAGGTCCTTTTCCCCACCGCCCAGGATCTTCTCAAACACCTTTCAGATCGGTTTTTAGATGAAGGCGGGGTTCGCAAGGCCCTGAGGGACCTAATGCGTCACGGTTTTACCTCAGATGACGGCGAACGCTCCATCAAGGGAATCAGGGACTTTTTGCGGGACGCAGAGGAGAAGAATAAAGACATCCTACAGAAGTATTCTCCCGATTCCTTCAAGCTCTCTCCAGAGGAGCAACAGGCCCTCAGTGAGAAGCTCAATAACCTGGCAGAAAAACTTGAAGCCTATCACGAAAAGATGCGAAATTTTATGGAGCGCCTCTCCGGCCGCTACTCCCAGGACATGCAGGAAATGTCCCGTAAGATGCAGGAGGCCCAGGCGCGCTATCAGGAACTCAAAGATCGGCTGCGAGATCAGATCGGCAAACGGGGTATGCAGGGACAGCAGCAAAATCCCATGGGACAGGGCTACCCGGGACTCGGTGAGATGCTCGATCGCTTGAACAAGCTATTGGAAGACGATAAGTTCCTGGAAAATCTACCCAACATGTTGGACGCCGCTGCAGAGGACCTGGATAATATGTTGGAGAACCTGGACTCTCTGAGCCAAGAACAACTGAACCAGCTCAGCGAATCCCTTGCCCAAATGGAAAACCTGGAACAGCTGTTGAACCAGTATCCGTTTCGTGGGTCGCAGCAGATGGGTATGGGTGAGGCCGGGCAGATCTTGGGTCAGTTGAAGGGGCTCGAGCAGTTTCTCCGTTGGGGACAAAGAGGCATGGGAGACATGTCCAACCTGGACCTGGCGGAGATTCGCGAGTTGTTGGGAGAAGAGGCCTACGAGCATTTTAAATATCTCAAGGGCGTAGAGCAGATGATGATCGAAGAGGGCTATTTGATGCAATCCGGCGAGGGCCTAAAGCTCACTCCCAAGGGTATGAGGAAGATCGGCGATAAGGCCTTGAGAGAAATATTCCAGATGCTCAACAAGAACCGTTGGGGTGGGCACAACACTGCTAAGCAAGGAAATCAGGGGTCCATGCTGGAAGAGACCAAAAAATACGCCTTTGGAGACCCCCTCAACGTGAACATCAGTGAGACGGTACGAAATTCCATGCATAGGGGTGGGCAAGGAGTTCCAGTGGCCATCGCTCCTGAGGACTTTGCCATTCAACGTCAAGAATTCGCCACCGATACCGAGACGGTGCTCCTCATCGACGTTAGCTATTCCATGCTAATGAACGACGCCTTGCATGCAGGGAAGAAGGTTGCACTCGCACTTCAACGTTTGATCGAGACCAAATTCCCCCAGGACAGTTTGCACCTGGTTGCCTTTCGCTCCAATGCAAAGGTGATCAGAACTCAGGATCTCCCGTCCATCGTGGCCATCACTTATTTCATGGAGCATGGAACGGATATTAAAGAAGCGTTGCGTTTTTCACGCAACCTGCTGGGTTCGCAGAAGGCGGCCAACCGGCAGATTATACTGATTACGGACGGTGAGCCCACGGCGGCCTGCCTGGATCAAGGAGGCAGAATCCACAGCGGTTGGGGTTCTGCTTTGCTCCACGAAAGAATCGTTAGGGAGACCCTGAAGGAAGTCCGGCGCTGCACCCAGAGCGGTATCAAGATTAACACTTTTATGCTCGGTACAGATTATTATCGCCGCGGCTTTGTGGACCAGCTGACCAGGCTCAACATCGGTAGAGTCTTTTACACCTCAGCCGACCAGATTGGCAACTACATCGTGGTGGACTATGTTGCGAACAAGCGGAAACGAATCGGTAGGACGTGATCAGTTTATCTTTTCAGTAATCAAGACAAGTACCCCGGTATAAGTCAGCAAATGGTTCTTCATCCCCACCGGTCCTAGCTCAAAGCTGCCGAAAAATCCGATCAACGGAAACTCCCCCAAAGATTTCTGGATGTAAGCGGTATCGATGCCGGAGTAGCCGTAGAGGGACGTTCCCCGTGCACAGCAGTTAAAATATAGACCTAGCTTTGGTTTTACTCCGCCCAGGGTTTCCACCTGTCGCTGCAGCATCTGCTCCAGGTCTTCCCTTGCCCTCTGGGGTTCCCGCATGGTGAAAATCATGTTTTCGCCCTCGAATACGTTTTCTGCCACAGCCAGGACACCCTTTTCCGAATCCAACCCGATGATATTTCGAACAAGATAGGAACCGGGTGCCACGGAGTTTTCATGGGTGTCCACGGGCAAACCAACGAATACGAAGTTCAGAGCCCGACGGAGGTCTTCCAGCAGAGGTCCTTTGATGGTTTGAGCAAAAACCTCGAAGGCGGGCCGGTGGTCAATTTCAAATATTACGTTGCCTTGAGCCTTTGTGATTACCATGGGTTTGCTGACGGGCTGACAACCCTGGCTCACTCCAATGGAACTGTCAAAGGAACCCGTCAATAGCAGGCCGGACAATGCGTTTGTGGTGATCTGTTCACCACAGAGCTGAAAGGTTTTGCCCTGGCTTCCGTCCTCGGATGCTCCCGCACCCGAGACGGGTACGAAACCGTAGTTTTCTCCCACTTCGTGCAGCACCTGGTCCACGCGGCCATTGTAGGGATCCGACAACAACACGAGATGGGAATTTTGCTCTGACTCTGCGCGCAGGGTTTGTATGATCTCTCCTCCAACTTCCGACTCCCGCTCGCGCAGCGGCTGAATGAGAAAGGGACGGGCATTCATGCTATCCGAAGCAAGAACCAGGACAGCGACCCCGGCTTCTCCCTCAATTTCACCTTCACCTGTGAGGATGCCAGCCGCGCTGCATCCCACCACCTGGTCCGTCTTGGTTATAAGGCGCAGAGTTGAGGTCAAGTCTTGGCCGTTGGCGACATGATCAACCGTAAAAAACACCAGGGCTAGATCTGCTTTGTCGATGCCGGCCCGGGCCATGGCCTGGCCGGCCGCCTCTTCAATGGCCCGACTGGTTGTTCGCGTGGTGGATTGACCCACACCGGCTTTGAGCATGTGCTAACTCTAAGCGAAAGGGGAGTGATTCGTCAATGGTATTTCGTTATTGGTAATCGTTATTCGTTAATTTCGAAAAGTCGAGGGTGAAGTGCCAATTGCATATAGTCCATACATGAGAGGTGGTTCTCCTCGGGGAGCAAGGCTTCAGGCGGCGGGCACTATATCTGCACCATGAGGGCTACGGCACTCCCCTCGTTCCACGAGACTTCCGCAGCGACCCACCGAGCCTGCGCTCGCACGAACCTTCCGGATCTCAGATTAACCGTGGGCGGACTCCGGCTTTCATGCGGCGCCGACCACGGTGGGTAGCCCGCTGCTCCGTCTATGTTTCTCTCGGGGAGCACCTTCAGGCCACCCCGACTTCATTTCTTCCTCCACTCAGCACTCATTACTCGCTACTGACTATGGGACGCAGGGGGCCGGCACCGAAGAAAGGGAGGCGTCCGATACTAGGTTCCCATATAAGATTGGCATGTCGAACTAAATGACGGGGCCTCGAGGTATGAACCTGTCGGCTCCCGCTGAGGGGCAGGCCCTCGAGCCGTGATTATTCTCAGTGAATGAGTTTCCAGGCCATGGGGAGAGTAAATCTTCAATCACCAATCAAAGATCTAAAATGGCTAGGCTTGCTGGTCTTTTTTTCCTTATCTGTTATAAATCAGAACCATGAAAATTATACAGGTTCCCTGTCTTAGGGATAACTATGCGTACCTAGTGGTGTGTGAGAAGACCAACAAGGCCGCCGTCGTGGATCCGTCGGAAAGTGATCCGGTCTTGGAGAAGGTCCAGCAGGAAGGTGTCAACCTTGTGGCCATCTTGAATACTCATCACCATCGGGATCATACCGGCGGTAATACGGGACTATTGGAACGTTTTAACCTGGAGGTTTACGGTGGCCGCGTGGATAAAGACCGTATACCCGGCCTCACCCACCCTGTGGAGGAAGGAGATCGGGTGAAGTTGGGAGAGTTGGAAGCGGAAGTCCTATTTATCCCTGGTCATACGAAGGGTCATGTGGCCTATGTGTTTCCAGGAAACGTTTTTAGCGGCGATACGCTATTCGTTGCCGGGTGCGGGCGTCTCTTTGAGGGAACCGCCGAGCAGATGCAGAGCTCCCTGGCCAAGCTGATGAAGCTTCCCCCGAGTACATTGGTTCATTGCGGGCATGAGTATACCGTAAACAATCTCCAATTTACCGTGAGCGTTGAAGGCAACAATCCGAAGGTGACTGAAAAGTTAGCAAAGGCCCGCTCCCTCCGGGAAAAGGGTCAATCCACCGTTCCCTCTACCATGGCGGAGGAGATTGCCACCAATCCCTTTCTCCGCTGGGACAGTCAGGAGATACAACAGAACCTGAAGAATCAATTTCCGAACCTGTCTCTGGATCCTGTCTCTGTGTTTGCCCAGGTTCGCCAGCTCAAGGACTCCTTCTAATCCATCAGCAGGACTCACTCTTTATGCAGCAGGCTTGCGCCACAGATGAGGGAACCGCAGGCTATCGGAATCGTTTCGCGGGTAAGGTGGGAGAGAATCATTTCCGATACCAGCAAGGGCTTTGGATGTCATCCATCGGTATTGGGACCTATCTGGGAAGCCACGATGATGCTACCGACGATCTTTACCGCCAGGCGGTGATGCGTACGGTGGAGATGGGAACCAACGTCATCGATAGCGCCATCAACTACCGTTTTCAAAGGAGCGAGCGATCCATCGGTATCGCCTTGAAGGAGCTGGAAACCAATGGGATCGGGCGAAGCGAAATTGTGCTTGCTAGCAAGGGAGGATTTATCCCCTTTGACGGAGGGCCCCCCAAGGACGTGCGGAGCTATTTCGACGAGACTTTCATAAAGCCGGGCATAGCTGATGTATCCGATTTGGTGTCTGGCTGCCACTGTATGACCCCCCGCTACCTCTTGAACCAGATCGATTGTAGCCGCCAGAATCTGGGTGTGGGCTGCATCGATATCTATTATGTTCACAACCCTGAAATGCAGCTGGGTGAGATGTCATACGATGATTTTAGCCAGCGTCTCGAAAAGGCCTTTGAGGCCCTGGAAGGTGCAGTGGCATCGGGAAAGATCCGAATGTACGGGACCGCCACCTGGAACGGATATCGAGTGGACATGGGCGGCAAGGACTATCTCTCCCTGGCGGAAGTGGAAGGGATTGCTAGGAGGACGGGAGGGGATAACCATCACTTTAAGGTGATCCAGCTTCCCTTTAATCTGGGTATGCCCGAGGCCCTTATAAAGAAGAATCAGATGGTGGACGGGGAGACTCTTACGACCCTGGAGGCTGCCGAGCACCTGGGTGTGTCCGTTATGTGCAGCGCGTCTGTTTTACAGGGACAGCTCACAAAGAACTTGCCCGAACGCATCTGTGATGTCTTTGATGGCCTGCCAAACGATGCCCAACGGTCGCTTCAATTCGTGCGCTCCGCGCCCGGAGTTACCGTTGCCCTGGTGGGCATGAAACAGATTGCCCATGTGGAAGAGAACCTCCAATTGGCCCAGACTTCACCCGCGCCGTGGGAGCAGTTTGCCAAAATCTTTGCGGTTCAGGGGCAACAATCCTAGACGTTTAACGGTGGAATTTTCGCCAGAATAACTCAAAAAGAGATTTTCTCACCAAGACTCCGAAGTTTGAACATTTAGATTTGTTTCGATTTTCGGATTTCGAGTTTCGAAATTGTAGCTTTAGTTATACTTGATGTTCTTTGTATCCCTTCCTTCGTGTGCTTCGGGTCCTTCGTGGTCCAGCATTTTGTCACCACAAAGAGCACGAAGGTCACGAAGTTGGGAACACTCGTCGTGCCAAGAACGCAAAGGTCACAAAGTTTATTAAGCAGCCTTTGCGCTTTTGCGCGAGACATCCTATATCCGATTTTCCTCGACGAAGTGCTACACCACAATCCGCATCCGATCCGTTGCCATGGATATGGTTTGTGAGAATTGGGTAGTTGCGTCATTCAAGAGCTGCTCTTCGGTGCTCTTCGGTTGGAGATGCGTTAAGATCAGCTGTTTAACCCCGGCCTGACGGGCCACCTCTCCCGCATGGGTTGGATGAGTGTGACTCTGATAATGGCCGGAATCCTTTGGAAAGTACATGGCCTCGTGGATGAGTAGATCCACTCCGGCGGCGTCTTGCCGCACAGCATCACAGGGGGCCGTATCCCCCGTAAAGAATATCCGTCGGCTGTCCCCTTCCACCAGGAGACCAAGTGAGACCGGGATGGGCCAGTGTTTGACCTCCGTGGCTCGAATGCGCCAACCATTGGCCTCGATCTGATGGCCATGGCCGATGTCCTGTACCTGGATGTTAATGTCGGCTTCAGTATCGCTGCTATGAAGGCTTTTGCGAGCGGCGATGTCGATTTTATAGACTTCATTGAATAGGGCATTGGACATGGCTCGTGTACCAGGCGGTCCATAGACCTGTAACGTATGGTGCCTGCCGAAACGCCAAGAGGTCAACACCAACAGCGCATAGTCGGCCACGTGATCGTAATGGCCGTGGGTCAAGATACAGTGGGTGATGGTGTGTGGAGCTATTCCCATCTCTGCCATGCGCTGCAAACAGCCGCGGCCGCAGTCAAGCAGGATCCGCGCCGATCCTATATCCACAAGAATGGCTGAACTCCCCCGCTTTGGATCCGGATAAGGTGAACCGGTGCCGATAAAATGGATCTCCATGGTGAATGTTCCTCCTGCTCAATAGCGGGTATGATGATCTTACCGGATCAACGAAGTCGAGACCCTTCCAGCAATCTCAGGTGAATTATCCGCGTAGCGATAACAGCGAAACAAGGCGTTGGATGGACCCTCAGGACCGTAGACTTCGAAGTAAGGGCAGACATATTCCCAAACGATTTCCTTGCCCTGGGTCACTTCGAAGACTCGGCCGGTACGTCCCTCGCAAATCAGGGTATTTCCGTTGGGTAGTCGTTGTGCCCCGCTGATGTTTGGGCTGTAGAAAGTGTAGGGTGGCCAGCCCTGGTACTCCCAAATGGTTTCCCCTGTGTCCTTGTTTAGTTCGAGGACCCTGGAAAATGACGTGCCCGTGCCATGGAATCCGTTGGCGAATAAAAGGATGTTCCCGTTTGGCAGAACGTGGCAGTCATGCTGATGTCCCCAGGTTGTATCCTGGCGCTCCCAACAAAATCGGCGTGTCTCTCGATTGATGATGGCTATCAAGTTGAGCCGGCGAAAGCTAATCATGATATTGCCATCGGGAAGCGGAGCGCAGGTGTTGGCGTGGGCGAACTCGTCCCTGGCGCACAAGGGGCAAATCACATGGCGATCCAATTCCATGTCCCGATACGCATACCACTCCCACACAGTCTCCCCCTTTGCGTTGACTTCCCGCAGGTAGTCGCCAAAAATATGGCCGTCATGTTCTGTACCGGGCAGGCCTCCCTTTATCATTGCAACCGAGTCCTGTGGAACGGGCTCTCTCCCGATGTAAATGGTGTTCCCGTTGATGAGCCGGCGAAAATCATGGTGCTGCCCAGGATCCCGGTATTCCCAGAGAACCTCTCCTGACCAGCTGTACTCGCGCAGGATGCCTCCTTTTCCCTGTGGGATGGGGGGACCCTCAGGAGTCCGGCCCGACCATAGGAGGTTGCCGTTGGGTAGGAGATAAGCATAGTTTCCCGGGGTGAAGGGAAAGCTCCACTGTTGGAGGATCTCCCCTCGCAAACCGATGAGATATGCGGACTTGCCAGACAGCGGCACGATGAGGGTATAACCGGGCATCGCCTGCATAGGATCAATACTGACGACTCCAACGTCACGGTAGCGCATATGCTTTGGTTCCAGTGAGGACGGATCAGGTTTTGATCAGCGGAGAATCGGGCACGAATTAATTGTAGCTCTCGTAGATACCGTCAAATTTCGCAATCTTGAACCGGGCCATGTTAAGGGCGTTCACACGTGCAGCCTCTTGGTCCTGTGGAGTTTGGGCGAATCGCATAATCACCTCTGCCGCCAGCTGGGTGTGTTCCTTGTCTGCAACTGCATGGACCGAGAAAAACTCACAGGCATCGTCCGAGAGTTGATACTTTTTGTGGAGGTGGTTGTCAAATTCTTCCGAGTAACGGCAAACCATGGTTTCATTCACCAGGGCCCCGGCGCGGTTTTCCGCGGGGCTCCCCAATAGCATTCCCCTAACAACGGCGCCGGTGTGAGCCAAACACTCAAACACCGGGGTAATCACCTTGAAGTCTTCTTCCTTGAGCCCAACGGCAACGCCAAATTTTTTTGCCAGATCGGGATGGGGGCTTTCCTCGTTAAACTGGTGTTCGAAGTGAGCGTATAGCTCCGGGATGTGTGCATTTTTCACCATGCACAGGGCGAAGCCCTTGTTGATGGAGATGTTGTGAAGGTAATGCTGCAGAGCGAACCCCTGAAGTCTCTTGTTGGAGAGCTTCCCCTCCCTCAGTTCGGAGAAATAACGGGTCGCCATGAGGCGTTCTATCCCTGGTTGGATTATCTCTTTTAATAGTGAGTCAATAAATTGTTGGTTTGCCATTACGCTTTCCTCCTTTGGTGGGGATCTTCGATGGGTACATAGCTATGAAGCGAACTCTGAATGGAATGCTATCTATCATTTTCGGTAATGCGTGACAAGTGAGATTCGGCGATTAGCAGATTAGCCCCATACGGAGTGAGCGGCTTCAACCACTGCACGAAGCTTGTGCTTCTGATCCTCCGCTGAAAGGCGATTGCCAATCACAGAGGTGGAAAAACCGCACTGGGGACTGACGGCCAACTGCTGAAGAGGCAGGAATCGGCTTGCTTCGTGAATTCTTTTGACCAGCTCTTCTTGCGTCTCCCGCCTTGGTCTCTTGGTGGAAACCAGACCGAGAACGACAATTTTGTCGTCTGGAACTTCTTTCAAAGGCTCAAAGGATCCGGAACGCGGGTCGTCGTATTCCAGCAGAAGTCGCTGGGCGCGGATGCCCCGAAAGACCTGTCTTGCGAGAAGGTCATAGCCTCCCTCCAGCAGCCACCGGCTGCCCTGATTGCCCCGTCAGAGATGAAACCCAAAAGTGACCTGAGAACTCTCGCCCATCACGGCGTTATCCATTTCGATTCCCGACTGGAGCCAACGATCAGCACTCCATCCCTGGGACTCGTAGAAGGCCTTCGTCTTTGAATCTAACAAAAGGCAGTAATGGGGTGCGTCGAGCTGAATATACGTAGCCCCTAGCCGAGCCAGCTCCCTGACCTCGCCCCGAAGAATATCGACAATGTCTGCGAGGAGATGATCCAGGGTGGGATAGGCTGATTTGGAACGCTCTGGAGACCAGAAGTTGGCAAACAGGCTGGGGCTTGGCAGGGTGATCTTGGGTATTCGTGACGTGCGTGATCGCAAGTAGATATACTCATCCACGGACAGGTATCGTTTCCGCGCAAGCTTCTTTATTACCCCCAGGGTACCGGGACGCTTCAGGCTCCAATCGCCCACATTCTTGTCTCCATACCAGTCACCCCATAGGAAGGCATCCATTGTATATTCACCAAAGCCGTCAACGGCCTCAGTCATCTGGGTCTGAAAGGACTGTCTGCGCATTTCGCCGTCCGTGACGATACCGAGACCCACCTGTTCCTGGAGCAAGACCACCTCGTCCACTGCCCCGTCTTCGATTTCCCCGAAGCCCGACTGCTGGATGGCACCAGTGGCCAGGTCCTGTTGGGCCTTTAGGAGCCGTTGAGGTCGAAGAAGGCTTCCCACTACGTCAGCACGCTCAGTTATCATGATCCACCCTGAAAATCAGGGCATTCCTCCCAAGGGGCAACAAATTTTCCAAGTAAATCTTTCCGTTATCGAAATGTAATTCATTATTAAAATTAAATATTTAGGAGCAAATAATTGAAATAGGATGAGGTTTGGAATCGCGCATGATCGCTGGCAAAGATGGAGTGAGCTTGACATATATTTGGTCCCATAGTATTCGCTCCGATACTGATTTAAACCGGAAAGGGGGTGGAAAACAATGGTCAAAAAATTACTTAGTTTAGTTGCTGTTGCAGTGTTCAGCCTGTCGTTGGCTGGCTCTGTCCTCGCCGCCGACATCGAAGGAAAAGTTGCCGGAATTGAGAGAGAGGGCCGCTATATCACCATCAAGTCGAAGGATGGTATGTCGGTGAAAGTGCGGATCAGCGGGAGCAGCACAGAGCTCAACGGTGTGGGCGATCGCTCCGAGATCAAGGAAGGTCAAAGAGTTTCTGCGACCTATGATGAGAGCGATGATCGTAAGACAGCAAGTGCCGTAACTGTGAAGTAGAAGTGTAGACAGCCCTATTCGCTGCCAGGGCAGTCAACAAAGGGGGACGGGGTGAATACCGTCCCCCTATTATTTTTGCTCCGCATCCTGAAATTCGGGACTAATGGGTATTCTCATCCGTTTCGGAGTCATCAGCAGTGGTAGGAAAGAGCCGGCCGATGGTCAAACCCTGCACCTGTTACAAATAGGCCGTAGCCTCCACCTCCAGCAACATTTCCGGTCTGGCATATTCGTCGGCTGGCACTAGGTCAATGACCAGTGGTCCCGGGTGCTTGCGCTCTCTGGCGATCTTTTCAACTGTATCCAACCATTCCACTTTTTTGATAAAGCAAGTCAGCTGGAGCAATTTATCCCATGATGAGCCTAGCTCTGCCAGGGTCTCACCTATTGTGCTGAGGGTTTGCCTGGTCTGGGCCTCAATGTTTTTTTCGTCACCCCCTCTGCCGGAGAGAAAAAGAAGGCCATCTACTCTAAGGGCTTTTAGATAGTTTCTGGGAGGATCGAACTCTACCCCTTCTTTCTGGTGTTTTTTACCCCTGGCGAGAATACCCGTTGCCCAAATTTCTACTAAAGTATCTTCAGGCAAATAATTATGAACGATGATGCTGGAGCTCGCTGGCCTGGTGGCCTGGGGAAGCAATTTTTTCCTTATTTCTCCTATGGCAGGCCTGCACTCCTGATTTTTGAAAAATGTCGTCGTTCTCACTAAGTCATCAATCGAGCCCCCCAGGCCTTCCATTTCATGTTTGATCTTGTTCAAAGCCAAGGTTGCTTCTTCTTCCGGACTTTTGCCTCCTGAGCCATCGGCGGAAAGAAATACAAAAGGCTGCCCGTTAAGATAAAAAAACCTCCTCTGCATAGTCTTCTCCCTTCAAGCGATTGTGAAAAAAATCTATAGTACAGCCAGGAAACGGCCACAAGTAAGAAGTTCGTCCTAAAGCAAGAAAGTAGAAGGGTGAATTCGGTCGGTTTGCCGTGATCCATCACTGGTCAGCAGTGTTAGGAAAGAGCCGGCCGATGGTCAGACCCTGCACCAGTATTGAAAAGACCACAACTGAGTAGGTAATGGCCAGGATTACGTTGCGCTCGGGGCCTTCGGGTAGAGAAAGGGCCAGGGCCACCGAAATCCCACCGCGCAACCCGCCCCAGGTCATGATCTTTATTACATTGGGAGAGAACTCCCGGCGTAGCCTGAGGAGACTGATGGGGATACCTACACTCACCAATCGTGCCGCCAGAACAAGAGGAATGGCGATCAGACCCGCCAACAAAAAGCTCGCGTTGAATTGCAGTACCAGGATCTCGAGGCCAATAAGAACGAATAGCACGGCGTTCAGAATCTCGTCCACCAGTTCCCAGAAAGAGTCCAGGTGCTCACAGGTATTCTCCGACATGGCCAGGGAGCGTCCTTTGTTCCCGATCAAAAGTCCCGCCACCACCACGGCTATGGGTGCGGAAAGATGCAGAGATTCTGCCAGAGCATAGGTTCCGGTAACCAGGGCCATGGTAAGGAGTATCTCTACCGGGTAGTTGTCCAGGCTCTTTAGCATCCAGTAAACCAAAAACCCCGTGGCCAGTCCGAACACCGCACCACCCACAGCCTCCTGCAGGAAGAAAACAACCACCTGCCACGCATCCAGGTCATGGCCACCACGGACGATATCGAGCAGCACGATGAACACCACGACACCAACGCCGTCATTGAACAACGACTCGCCGGTAATCTTGGTCTCCAGGCTCTTGGGGGCGTTGGCGCTTTTGAGAATACCCAGGACCGCAATGGGATCTGTTGGAGAGATGAGAGCTCCAAATAGCAAACAGTAGATAAACGGGAGCTCTAGTCCCAGACCACGTGAAAGAAACCAGGTTAAAAAGGCCACGATGAGGGTGGAGATTACGACACCGGCTGTGGCCAGTGAGCTGATGAGCCACTTCTGTTGTAGCAAATCGCCCAGGTTGACGTGCAAGGCGCCGGCAAAGAGAAGAAAGCCCAGCATGCCGTGCAAAAGGAGGTCGCTGAAGTCGATCTCCGCAAGAACGGACTCGGCCCGGCTTTCCACGTCCAAGCCGAGGTTCCCTATGGCAATCAGGGCCAAAGAGATCACAAGGGAGATAAACATGAGCCCGATGGCGGTGGGCATCCCCACATAGCGTTCGTTGAAGTAGCTAAACAGGGCGGCGAGGGTTAACAGTATGGCTGCAATCTCAAATAGGCTCATATAGTGCTACCTGCAAGAAGTCCTATGGGTAGTAACGGATGTCGTCCTTCGTGCCCGCAATGCCGTCCTTACCGGAGCTGAGGAGTTCGAAACCACCCTCAGTGGTCTGGTAGATATAGGAATTTCCCCGGGGATCAAGGGTTAGTTTCTTCTCTATGGGATCGGTTGGGTCTATTAGAACGTTCAACGAACGCGGATAGGATCCGGTCTTTGTCTTGTGTGCCTCAATCTTCTCTATAAGCGATTTTCCTGTTTCCTTGGAAGAACCATCATGCCAAAAACCGTACCGTGTTAAAAGAACAATCAATATCAACACGATCATGGCAACGATTGCTACGGGAATTCCTATTAAGGTGAGGGCAGGGCGGATGTCTATGTTTGAAAATCGGGGCCGTCCTACATCGATGATGGGTCCCTCGGCACCTCCTTCGTACCTCTGTTCTTCTTGGGCAATCCGGTAAGCATCCACAATGCCCCAGATCCAAATGGCGCCGGATAGAAGAAATCCTATGGGAGGGAATAGGGTGGCAGTGAAGATGGTACCCACCAAGAACATGGCGCCTCTACCCCATTGCCGGCAGTAGAATTGCCCCAGACCGGGCATCAGGCCCGACAGGATGGCGGCCAGGATCGGATCTTTAGGTGGGTTCACTTCCCAGCCTGTTGAAAAAGGCCCATCTGCCACCAGCCTGCGCCAAGCAGGCGGTTATGATAGTTGCGCTTGGACCGTGCGGGAAATATTCCCGCTTCGAACGAAATCGCTCCAACGTACTGCTTAAGTACGCCTTCGCTCGCGGATTCTTCGCGCGCCTGGTATCTGAAACCTTTTTGACCAGGCTGAGTAAAAGAGTATTTCAAGGCTCTGCTTAATTGCAACATATTACGACCCACTGCAATCGGTAAACACCTCGTAAAGTTCTTTCCGGACGGGCTCAAAACGTCACCTTGGGAACCTCTTTCTTTTCCGTGGGCACTTCGTAGTACGGGTAGCGGCTGAGGCCCATGGACGACGAAATCAGATTCCCAGGAAACCGGCGTATGGCTCCATTAAATTCCCGTACCCGATCATTGTAGCGCTTCCGCTCCACCGCAATACGATTTTCGGTGCCCGCCAGCTCGTCCTGGAGTGCCAAGAAGTTCCGATTGGACTTGAGGTTCGGATATCGCTCCACGATGACCAGCAGTCGCCCCAAGGCTGCGGACATCCCGTTAGCCGCGTTGATTTTGTCTCCGATTTTGGTGGCGCCGCTCAGCTTAGCCCTGGACTCGGCAATATTCGTAAAGATCTCCTTTTCCTGGGAGGCAAATCCTTTCACAGTATTGACCAGGTTGGGGATGAGATCACTCCTGCGTTGCAGTACGTTTTCCACCTGGGCCCACTGCCCGGTGATGGCTTCGTCTTTGGTAATGAAACCATTGCGTTTAGAAACCACGTAACTACAGCTTCCGATGCCCACCAGTACCAGCAGCCCAAGGGTGATGCCGACTATCAACAATCCTTTTTTCATTCCTTCGTCTCCTCGCAGGCCTTAAGTCCGTTACCAGCCTCCACCTCCACCGCCGCCACCGAAGCCGCCACCCATGCCGCCGCCAAATCCCCCTCCGAACCCACCGCCAAACCCGCGACCGCCAAATCCCCCTCCGAAACTCCCTCCACGCATGCCGAAGCCGCCTAAAAAGAGGAGCGGAAAGAGACCCAATCGACCGCGGCCAAAGAATAGAAAAAAAAGAAGTAGCAGGGGGAGCCCGCCAAGGAAGCCAAACCCGCGGCTTCTTTTCTGGGGACGCTTACTAATTCGCCTGGAGGTGAGGGATTCGAGGGGCACCCCGTCGGCCTTGGCGATCTCTTGAACCATAAACAGCGTACCATTGAGAATGCCCTTAGCCATATCACCTTGACGAAAATGGGGGAGAATGACGTCGTCTCTGATTCGTCCCACCTTCCCGTCGGGCAGGATGGACTCGATGCCGTATCCCGTGGCGATGAACAACTTGCGGTCTTTCACTGCCACCAGGAAAACCACTCCGTTATCTTTGTCTTTTGTTCCCACTCCCCACTTCTGCCCGAATTCCACCGCATAGTCGGATGGCGGGACCCCTTCAGTGGAATCGATAACAACTACAGCGATCTGCGCCCCGGTCTTACTTTCCAGTTGTTTCAAAATACCGTTGAGTTCGGTCTGAACGTTTTGCGTTAGGAGCCCGGCGTAATCGTTTACGTAGTTCTTAAGCGGGACAACGTTGATCTGAGCTAGCACGGTGAGAGGGAGCAGGAGCACTAAAAAGACCATCATTGTCGATAGCTTGAGTCCCATGTGACGCAACATGGGATATCCAGTGTAAAGTGGACGAGTCATGGTAGTGTTGTGCATGGTGGTGTTAGGTGAGGCTCCAGGACGGACGATCAGGCGACCTTCAAGTTGTCCACGAAAGTTGTGATGGCCACCACATCGTTCAGGTAAGTCTTGAAGAACGACACGATATCGCTACGGGGCGGTGTGCGCTCTCCAGTCTTGATATTCCATGCGATCTCCATGCCTTCAAGTGGGAGTTGGGTGGCCTTTCGTAGCTCTATAATGACCTCTTTTGCGTGTAGTTGAGTTGGTTGCTCGAGCAAACGGAGGACGTACCTTCCGATCCTCACAAAAGACGGCACCGAGAGGACCATGGCTTGCTGCAGGTGTTTGGGTTTCAGGGCCGTTTCCAGAACAATCTCTCTCAGGTGCAGGAGCTTGCCTCTGGCCTCCTGCTCGCACTGGCGTCTGATGGCCTGAATGGGGGGTGCGATCTCCGCCAGAACGTCATCGCCGAACAAGACCTGTCGGGCCGCTTGCATCTCCAGGAACTCCAGCGGATAGACATCCAGGGCACTGGAGAGATACTGGGGGCTCACGACCAAGGGTGTGGCAATGCGTTGCCGGTACCATTTCTTCATCAAGGGCGCCATGGTGGCAAGGTGCTGGAAATCCACCTGGTCTAGAACCACGAGTACGTTCAGGTCGGATCGCTTCAAATCAAACTCACCGCGGGCCGCACTACCGTATAAGATAATGCTCTTCAAGTCCTCGCCTAGCAGATTACGTACGGTCAGAACGAACTCGTTTAAATTCTTCTCGAACTTCGGCGGAAGATGTTCAACAATCATAGTGTCCTCTTGGAAGGGTAGTGACGGAGTCTGGGGAACCTGTGGATTGTGGATACGGGTCGGGGTCTATCATTTATCCTTTGCGAGTTTCAGGGAAACGGAATTGATGCAGTAGCGCAAGTTAGTGGGCTCTGGGCCGTCGTTGAATACATGACCGAGATGGGCGCCGCAGGCGCTGCACACGGCCTCAACTCTCTCCATGAAGTGACTGTTGTCGGTCTCCGTATCGACGTTCTCCGGTGCAATGGATTGCCAAAAGCTTGGCCAGCCCGTGCCGGAATCAAATTTTGTATCTGAGCTGAAAAGATCGTGGCCGCAGCAGGTGCACTGGTAAACTCCCTTCTCTTTGGAGTTGTAGTGTTCTCCTGAGAAGGGTGCCTCGGTGCCTTTTTGTCGGCAGACGTGGAACTGTTCAGGGGTGAGTTGCTTTTTCCACTCCTCGTCGGATTTATGGACCTTATCTTTCATTCCCGAGATGGCCGTTAGCCTCGGCCTCTGTTCCTCCTGAATCGGCTCCGAAGAATTACTGTCCAGGTAATATATCAGTCTGGATAGATCCATAGCAACCAAAAACATTCTCGGGAAGATATAACCAGTGGGATCCTGTCCGGCTATACCTCAATGGCCATATATCTTTATTAATATATCCATCTAATCTTGTTGGGTTTTGTTTTAACCCATTAATTCGGAACCACCCATGGATCCGGCCGGGGTTTGATTCTACATTGACTTTCGCTTTTTGTTCGTCTAGTCTACCCAACCCACACTTGGAGCATTCAGAGAGGGGAGTGTGGTGGGAATAGGAAGTGAGCCATGGACATCTTATCTGCAGGAAGTCTCAAGAGAGTTGTCGTCGAGTCCGATGAACCGAGGCATTGGACTCTTACCGAGATCAATGGACGTTTGGTGGAGATCTCCGGAGCCGGGGTTAAAGCTTCACTGACCCTCGCCTTCAGTTTGGTGCTGGAGGCCCAGCAGCGGGGTGAGCTGGTTGGGTGGAGCACGCCAGGTGAGAGCTCCTTCTACCCGCCCGACGCCGCCGACAGGGGTGTGGACCTCGACTCGCTGGTGGTTGTGCGTGTCCCCGACCCTTATGCTGTCCCCCGGGCCGGGGAGAAACTCCTCCGGTCAGGCGCCTTTGGTCTAGTGGTACTCGATGTTGGTACCGTCACGATCCCCATGCCGCTGCAGGCTCGTCTGGCCGGTCTTGCCCATCGATATCACGCCGCCCTGGTGTGCCTTACAGAAAAAGAGAGTAGGGAGCCGTCACTGGGATCACTCATCTCGCTGCGGGTCCAGGCCCGGCGGAAAAGAATCCCACAGGAACAGTTCGCATGCGAGCTTCAAGTCTTGAAGGACAAGCATCGGGGACCCACCTGGAGCGAGAAGGAAATATGTTATGGACCGGCTGGCCTGCGCTAACCTTCCAGCGTTTCCACTCCAGCTCCTGCTCAAACGCCATCCCGAGTGGACCGGCTGTCCGGCAGCCGTGGTGGCTGAGGATAAACCGCAGGCAGTTATCCTCTGGGTGAACAAGAAGGCACGGCGCGCGGGGGTGCTCCCCGGTTTCCGCTATGCCACGGCCTTGTCCTTGGCGCCCGGGCTGCGCGTCGGTGTGGTGCCATTGGCCGAGATCAAAGAGGGAGTGGCCGGACTCACCCACCGGTTGATGGGTTTTACCCCCGAGGTGGAGCCCTGTGCCGACGAGCCTGGAATATTCTGGCTCAATGGACTTGGTCTCGGTCTCCTCTATCCCTCCCTGGCAAAGTGGGCCCATGCAGTCTCTACGGAAATCCAAAACCAAGGCTTTTACACCAGAGTCGTGGTGGGCTTCACCCGCTTTGGCACCTATGCTTTGGCAAAGATCAAAGAGGGAGCCGTAGTATTTATGGATGCTTCGGAGGAACGTGCGGCGGCAAAAGAAGTTTCCCTGGACTCCCTCGATCTGGAGCCGGACCTCCGTGACACGCTTTTCAAATTGAAAATAAAGACGGTGGGCGCTTTCCTTTCCCTTCCCGCAGGTGGACTCCACCAGCGTTTCGGACCCAGGACCCATCGCCTCTATCAGATGGCCTCCGGTGATTTGTGGGCACCCTTGAAGCCCTTTGTGCCTGAGGAGCCTGTGCGTCAGAAACTTCTCCTCGACGATCCGGAGGCGGACAGTACACGCCTTCTTTTTCTCGTGAGGCAGCTCCTTCATCCGATGCTGGTGAGCCTCGTCACCCGAGGTGAGGCGCTGGCAGAACTCACCCTTTGCTTTCTTGTGGATCGGGGCGGTTGGCAACAGGAGCACATCTGTCCTGCTGTACCAACGTTGGATTCGGTCCAGGTGCTGGATCTGGTGCGCCTGCGCCTGGAGTCGGTACAGCTTTCCGCCGGGGTGGTGGAAGTGGAGCTTACGGCAGTGGGAGGAGCGGCCACACGTGAGCAGCTTCGTCTCTTTGCCGAACGGCCTGAGCGCGATCTCGATGCCGCCAATCGGGCACTGGCCCGCTTGCGGGCCGAGTTTGGTGACCAGGCTGTGGTGCGAGCGAAATTGACTCATGGACACCTACCCGAGGCCCGGTTTGCATGGGAGCCCTTTGACCAGGTGAAGCTTCCCAAACCGGGGAAAGGAGCCAGGACGCTGTTGCGCCGGATCTTTGTAAAACCGATTCCATTGCCGGCTCAGCCCCACTGGTCCCGAGAGGACGGATGGCTCCTGCTGGGGGCGAGATACGGTGCAGTGGAAAAACTTATCGGTCCCTACGTCTTCTCCGGCGGGTGGTGGGCTCGGGAGCTCCATCGAGAGTACTACTTTGCCGAGACCCGCCGTGGAAACCTCCTGTGGGTTTACCATGACCGGATGCGCCGGCGCTGGTTTTTGCAGGGAATGGTGGAGTGAGGGGGCAAAGGGGAAAGTAAAAAGTAAAAAGTAAAAAGGCAAAAGTTAAAAAAATCAAAAGTCAGAAGTCAGAGGTCAGTTCGGATAAAGAATATCTCGCGCAAAGACGCAAAGGACGCCAAGTTTGGGAAAGAGATATTCACCCTAGAG
Source organism: uncultured Binatia bacterium (SeqCode) (assembly GCA_965215595.1). GTDB lineage: Bacteria > Desulfobacterota > Binatia > UBA9968 > CAXXLF01 > CBDCDW01. Next base: position 145,223 of record CBDCDW010000004.1, read on the forward strand.
GCACAGAGGGCGCAGAGCACGGAGACTTAAGATTTATTAACCGCAGATTTACGCCGATTTACGCAGACGAAAGAACAGCTAAGGGCATGGCGCATAGCGCTAAGCGTTAGGAGAAATAGACATAAAGAGCCCTATTTTTCTTTGTTGCGAGGCGACGACAAAGAAAAATCTGTCTCCATCGCGGACGATAATCGGATTTAAATCCTTATCTAGACGAACAGAGACAGTTTTTCGGCCAGTCTGGCCGAAAACATGCCCTCAGGGCATGAGAAAAAGAATCTGCGTTAATCTGCGGTTAATCGTATTTTGTATTTAGAGCTGAGAACTGATGGCTGACAGCTGATAGCTTAAAAATATGTACGTTCCCCTCTGGTGCAAGAGCAACTTTTCTTTCCTCGAAGGGGCGAGCCATCCCGATGAGCTGGTGGAACAGGCCCAACGCCTCGGTCTTTCCACCCTGGCCCTCACCGATCGGGACGGTGTTTACGGAATTGTGCGCGCCCATGTGAAGGCCCGGGAAGCGGGCCTTCATTTGATTGTGGGCTCACAGGTTACCATCAACGACGGATCGGTGATGGTTCTACTCGCTCAGGACAAGACGGGATACACCAACCTCTGCCGGCTTCTCACCTCGGGACGCCTGCGTTCTCGCAAGGGAGAAAGCACCGTGACATGGGAAGAGATCTGCCAGCATGCGGCTGGGCTCATGGGACTCTGGGGCGGTGAACAGAGTCTGCTGGTGGGCGAGTCCGACCCTACGGATGTGGCTGGCAACTTGCACGATGCCTTTAGTGATAGACTTTACGCCATGGTGGCGCGTCACCGTCGGGATGGGGAAGTGCCTCAAGAGGCACGGCTGCGTGAGCGAGCGGCGCGTTATGGATTTTCTACCGTTGCGGCAACGGAAGTCCTCTATCATACACCCGCCCGCCGCCCGCTCCAGGATGTGCTCACCGCCATTCGCTATATCACTCCGGTCTTCTCTGCAGGTCGCAGGCTCAAACCCAATGCTGAACATGCCCTGCTATCTTCTTTTGCCTTTAAAGAACTCTTTTCCGACGACCCGCTGTCCGTAACCCGAACCCAGGAGGTGGCCGAGCGCTGCACGTTTTCCCTGGGCGAGATTCGCTATCGCTACCCCTCGGAGCGATTGCCTAACGGAAACACTTCTTCCCAGTGGCTGCGCCACCTCACCTATGAAGGGGCACGCGGCCGCTACGGTGGAGAAGTACCGTCCGACGTGGTGAGGCAGCTGGAGAAGGAGCTGGACCTGATCGAGGCCCTGGACTACCCCGGCTACTTTCTCACCATGTGGGAGCTGGTGAGGTATTGCCGTGAGCACGAGATCCTCTGTCAGGGACGCGGCTCGGCGGCCAACTCCGCCGTCTGTTACTGCCTCGGCATCACGGCCATCGATCCCGTGCGGATGGGGCTCTTGTTCGAGCGTTTCATTTCTCAGGAGCGTGCCGAGCCCCCCGATATCGATCTCGATATTCAACACGACCGGCGGGAAGAAGCCATCCAGCATGTCTATGAAAAGTACGGGCGTAACCACGCGGCCATGGTGGCTAACGTGATTCGCTACCGGACTCGATCCGCAGTGCGTGACGTGGGTAAGGCCCTGGGACTCCAGGAGACTTCCCTGGACCGGCTTGCCAAACTGGTGACTCACTTTGAAGACCTCACTCCCGCCGCACTGCGCCAGGGGGGGCTCGATCCCGAAGCCCCCTTGCATGGACATCTCATGTGGCTCGTCAACGAGATCCAGGATTTTCCCCGCCATCTCTCCATTCACCCTGGTGGATTTCTTTTAGGCCATGAACCCGTGCGCGACATTGTTCCTATCGAGAACGGGAGCATGGCCGATCGTACCGTTATCCAGTGGGACAAGGAGGACCTGGAGGATCTGGGGCTTTTCAAAATAGATCTCCTGGGTCTGGGAGGACTCACACAACTGGACCGGTGTTTCCGCCTCCTCAAGAACCACCGGGACGTGGAGCTTTCCATGGCCACCATCCCATCCGGTGACAGAGAGACTTTCGAGATGATCACCCGGGCCGATACCTTGGGTACCTTTCAGATCGAGAGCCGGGCGCAGATGTCCATGCTCCCGCGGATGAAGCCGCGAAACTTTTACGACCTTGTGATCGAGATCAGCATCGTGCGGCCCGGGCCCATCGTGGGCGGAATGGTGCATCCTTATCTCCGCCGCCGGGGCGGTGAGGAAACCGTGGAGTACCCGCACCCGAGCCTGATTCCTGTTCTGGAAAAGACGCTCGGTGTGCCCCTCTTTCAGGAACAGGTAATGCGTCTTGCGGTGGTGGCTGCTGACTACACACCCGGCGAGGCAGACCAGCTCAGGCGTGACATGGCGGCCTGGCATCGCACGGGTCGTATGGAACGCCACCGCGAGCGGCTCATCTCGCGTATGCAGGCCAAGGGGATCGCCCCGGAGTTTGCCGAGCGCGTTTTCGATCAGATCCGCGGCTTCGGTGAGTACGGCTTTCCCGAAAGCCACGCCGCGAGCTTCGCCTTAATTGCTTACGCCACCGCCTGGCTCAAGTGTCACTATCCGGTGGAGTTCACCTGTGCGCTGCTCAATGCCCAGCCCATGGGTTTTTATACCCCGGCTACAATCGTGGAAGACGCCAAGCGTCACAAAGTGATGATACGCCCGGTGGATGTTAAAGAGAGCGTTTGGGATTGTACTCTGGAACCCTACCCGGAAGGCCTTGGCGGCTTCGCCGTGCGCATGGGTCTGAGATACGTGAAAGGGCTTGGCCTAGGCGACTGGGCGCGGATCGAAACAGCGCAACGCTTTCCCCTCGCGTCGCTTGCAGACTTTGTCCGGCGTAGCGGACTCGACGTGGGACTGCTAAGCGCCCTGGCCGAAGCGGGCACCTTTGAATGCTTCGGTCTGGACCGGCGCACGGCCCTCTGGGAAGTGCGCAAGCTCGTCCACACCCGGGACGAATCCCTTCCGCTGCTGGACCGTGAAACGAAACCCGCCTTTGAAGCCTTGAATGACTTTGAAGAAGTGGGGTGGGATTATATTCGCACCCAGCACAGTCCCAGGCGCCACCCCCTGGCGCCGCTCCGCGAACAGCTCTCTGCCCAGGGTCTGCCGGATGCTCGCACCGTTGCTTCTATGCAAAACGGTAAGCGAATCCGTTACGCGGGGCAGGTGATCTGCCGCCAGCGCCCCGGCACCGCCGGCGGCGTGGTGTTCATGACACTGGATGACGAGACCGGCTTCGTGAACTTGGTGATCTGGGACAGCGTCTTCGAGCGCTACTCCGTTCTGGCAAAAACGGCTGCGTTCCTGGGTATCACCGGCACCCTCCAGGTGAAGCAGGGCGTGGTCCACCTCGTAGCCGAGCAACTCTGGACCCCGCAAATCAACCTCAAACTCATCGGCACCCCCAGCCGCGATTTTCACTAAGCAACAAAAAGGAGGTTCTTATGCAAAATTCCAAAGTAAAAAGTCTGGCCGACCACAGGCTCAAAGTGATCGGTCGTAGCCCGCAACCGGCCGCAGTCAAACCTCGATTACTCGATCAGGTCCGCGACGCGATCCGTACGCGGCATTATAGCGCCATGACTGAGAAGGCCTATATCGGATGGATCAAACGTTTCATCTACTTTCATAACAAGCGACATCCGTCCGAGATGAACGAGGCAGAAATTGCTCAATTCCTGTCAAGTTTAGCGACTGAACTACGCGTCAGTGCCTCTACGCAGAATCAGGCCTTGAATGCTTTGTTGTTTCTCTATCAAGAGGTGTTGCAGAAAAAGATCGGCCTGGTGCAGGGAGTGGTGCGTGCAAAACGGCCAAGGCGATTGCCTGTGGTGTTAACTCGAGATGAGGTTAAGAACATTTTCGAGAATCTCGATGGAATACCGCAGTTAATGGTAACACTACTTTACGGATCCGGGCTGCGCCTTATGGAATGTTGCCGGCTCAGAATCAAGGACATTGACTTCTCTCGAAATCAGATCGTCGTTCGTGCGGGGAAGGGTGATAAGGATCGCTATTGGACTGACCCCCTGCAGTTGGACAGTTTGAGGGAGCAGGTTAGAATGCCTGATGGGAAGGGGAAAGGATCTCATCATGGCAGAGAGAAGAAGGTTTACAGCGAATTTCAAGCGGCAGGTAGTGGAGGAACTCCTCAGTGAGAGCTCCACGTTGGCCCAACTGAGCCGCCGCTACGACATCTCCTCAGGACTTATTCGACATTGGACGAAGCGCTACGAACAAGGGGGCCTGGTGGAGGGCCCCTCTCTGCCAGAGAAGGAACTTCGAGCGCGCAATGCGGAGTTGGAGCGGATGGTGGGCAGACTCACCATGGAGAATGATCTTTTAAAAAAAGCCGTAGAGTACACACTGCGGCGGAGAAAAGAGAATTCGTCACCCATCACGGCCAAGAGTTTGGCAGCATCCAAAGGGGGTGTGAAGTGATGGGGATAGCGCGTAGCACTTTTTATTACCGAACCCGGGAGCCTTCTATGCTCCACGAGATTGAGGAGGCGGACTTACGGGACCGGATTGAGCAGGTAGTGGAGGAGTATCCGCGTTACGGCTACCGGCGAGTCACCCATCATCTGAGGCGCGAGGGCTTTAAGGTTAATCACAAGCGGGTGTCGAGAATCATGCGGGAGGAATCATTGCAATGCCAGGTCAAGCGGCACTGGGTGAAGACCACTGACAGTGATCATCCCTACCGGGTCTATCCGAACCTCCTTAAGGGACTAAGGGCCACAAGACCTAACCAGGCATGGGTGGCCGATATCACCTACATCCGGATCCTCACGGGGTTTTTGTACTTGGCGGTGATCTTGGATCTGTTCTCACGTAAGGTTATTGGGTGGGCGCTTTCTAAATCGATCGATACCGAGATGACTTTAATGGCTCTGCGGATGGCTTTAGTGGAGAGAAGGCCGCCCTGGGGTTGTATCCATCATTCAGATCGCGGAGTGCAGTACGCCGCCCATGCTTATGTGGAGGAGTTGCGGGCAGCGGGGATCTTAATCAGCATGGCCCGCAAGGGCAATCCCTATGACAATGCGACAGCGGAGAGCTTCATGAAGACGCTCAAGCATGAAGAAGTCTACCTGTGGGAGTACAGGACGGCGCAGGATGTGAAGCAAAGGGTTCCTTATTTTCTGGAGGAAGTCTATAACCAGAAGCGGTTGCACTCGGCTTTGGGGTACTGTCCACCGAATGAGTTTGAGCAGGCCTGGCAGATGAAAGCCGAGGTGGTGTGTGAGGCCTGAAGGGGGGGGTACTGAGATATCTACCCGGTGTGAGATCGTCGTTTCTAGGGCAATTGTGAAAGCCGTTTTGACCGGCCACCAAGACAAGAGGCATAGGGAAGGGCATAGATCACAGAACTCACAATGTGGACTCTTGCAAACAGGAAGGGAACAGCATAATTAATTCAACCACCCCGGAGGGCATTCTAATTTCAGCCCAGTGACTGTCCAACCAATGGGGTTCACTCCACTATACACCTCTACCTCAAACGGTGAAGGCACCGCTTTCACAACACCTGCAGTTCGTTAAACAGCAGCATGATGCTGACATCAAGATTGGTCTGGGACAGGTTGCATTACCCAGTGGTCTAGATCGGAAGTACCCAAGCGCTGGAAGGGAATGGGTTTGGCAGTGGGTTTTTCCCGCCTCCGGACATTACACAGATCGAATAACAGGTCGAAAGCAGCGTCATCATCGTATCAGTCAGTGCTCCAAAAGGTTTTCAAGGAGGCAAGACTGAAGTCTGGAATTCCTAAACCTACTGGTTGTCATACGATGCGTCACTCGTTTGCTACCCACTTACTGGAAGACGGCTACGATATCCGTACGGTCCAGGAGCTTTTGGGGCACCGGGACGTCAGTACGACAATGATCTATACACATGTTTTAAATCGGGGTGGCCGAGCCGTTCGAAGCCCGGCCGATGCCATGGATACTCCATCAAACGAAGCAGATTCATAGTTGTACTATACCGACCAGAATGGCAACGTTTGTCGAAATGGACGGGTTTAAATTATTGTTGTTAAGGTTAGGGAATCGCAGTAAAATTGAGTTTGGATGGCAAATCGGGCTTCGGTGATATACTGACCGGGGCCCGTAATATACCGACCGGTATACTCACTAGTTAGACCTACGGTGATGACGCCACGAATAAAACAAACATTGACATGACGTTCCATAGGGCTGTTCCAGTAATGCAGCGCGTTTGGCGCATTCTGAGATTTTTGGGAGTCGCCGCATTTCTGCTGTACGCATTCAAAATGGGGGCTTTTACTAATAGTTGGACGACCTTTGTGTCGCTGGGGTTCATTTCGCTCGGCCTGGTACTGAACCTAACAGTAATTGTTCTCAATCGGGGATTCATGCCTGTAAGGGAAGAAGCAATTCCACGTGATTACAAGCTTAGTCATAAACCGTTAGACAGCCAAACCAGTGTACCGTTTTTAGGCGATTGGATTCCTATTGCAGGAGGGCATTGCAGCCCAGGGGACATCTGTTTAGTAGCTGCACTTGGAATCGTTATTTTGGATTGGGTGTTGCGAATTGTATAGAAATTTTGCTTAGCGATGTTTTTATCGGGTAATCAAGTAAACAAATTGAAAATTGGGCCTAACCCTCGGCTTGAGACAGACCTTCGTCCCGCCGCTTGATGGGCGGGACCCGGCTGCTCAGCCTGAACGCTATGCGTAAAAGGGAAGCGTAGTGAATTATTCTTTTCTGGTAATATTTGTTGGCTACATAATTTCTCTAGCAATTATGTGGGGAACTTTTAGTTACAACTCAAACGAAGCGAGTTCAATACTTTTTATTCCGATTCTTTTATTAGCCATTACGATGGTCTCATTATTCGTTTCTTTTATGTGCGTGAAATCAATAAAAACTCCATACGTTTCATTCTTGGCATCAATTACTTTGAACAACCTGATCTATGTGTTGGTCATTGCAATTTATACTCTAATTTATGACGGTAAAGCCGGTTTCAATGGTTGGTTATTTATTGCAATAATTGTGATTTCAGCCAGTGTATTTCCTATTGCTTTTTCATCTTGGATATCAGCGAAGATCTGGCAGAAGAAGAATGTTTCCGCATAACAAGTGGGTCAACGAGGATCGGCGCAAAATACACGCCGACCTGTTACGCTAAACGTTATGTGCAAATCAATATAGGGGGAGATAAGCAGTGAAACGATTATATTATTTTTTCATGATGGTAGTTATCGCTACTATTTGTGCATCTTGTAAAGAAACTGATTCTAAGGCACCCAACGTCATCGAAACCTTTCCTGTTAGCGGAAGTACCGATGTTGATCCGTCAATAAGCGAAATATCAGTTACGTTTGATGAACCAATGACAGATGGAAACTGGTCATGGGCGTATACGAACAAGAATCAATTTCCGGAAATGAACGGTCAGCCATACTATAAGCCGGGGCTCATGAAAAATATTTTGCCGGTAAAACTGGAATCCAATAAAGAGTATGAGATTTGGATTAATAGTGAAAAATTTAGAAATTTTAAGGATCAAGCTGGAAATTCTGCTATCCCGTTTAGGTTGGTGTTTAAAACTAAATAATTAAACATCAATTTCGTGTGCCTAAGGAATATATGGGGGTGACTTAAAGTAAGCGCCTCAAAATTGGGTGTTGTATCGTGCGTTATGCACATAACAAAGCATTGCGGCGGACAAGCCGCTGAATGCGATGTTCGGTGAAAGACTATGAGCCTTTTCCATAATCTGCGACTTCGTTTCTCGCCGCCAAGGAAGACCGATCCTGACTTTGGCCAGTTGCTTTACATGTACATCCCTAATAATCCCTCGGCTTCCTATTGGGAGTGCGAGTGGGAGTTCCCGAGGACAGGCACAGTCATTTCCATTGGCCTGCCAGGAGACGAGTCTGGCCCGTATTCCGAGTCGCGGGAGTTTTTCCTTCAGCTACCGGACAGGTTCGAGGGTATTTTGAGCGCCGCGAGACCGCAGTTGGCTTCGGTTTTCCACACGTGGTTGGGTCAGGATTTACCGCAGGACATTTTCTTGGTCGTCAAGCTCGCTGGTTTCGGGCTGGAGGATGCGGGCGCTAAGCCCGTTGAGTGGGATATTGCGTTCGAGACGCTCAGTGACAAGTGGTTGGGTATTACAATTCCGTTTGTTGGCGACACCCCAAAGGAAGCGGTTGTTGATACATGAGCACCGAACCGTTCGCTTCACCTAACCGCTGGCCGCTTGCACGGCCAGCGGTAGGTGGGCTCTATCGTTAGGCGCCAACTACTCTGGTGTAATGAAGATACTGCACATCTATATATGGGTTATTGGGTCCCCAATGCTTATCTTTGTAGGGTGGCGTTTAACAAAACATATTCCTTCTGAATTCTACTGCAGAGTTACACGAAGCTTTCTAATTGCTTTAACCTGCGCGTTCAAAGTGATTGGAGTCCATTCGTTTATCTTAATTGTTCCAGCATGAGCGATGTTAACACCAAGAAGTAAGTTTTCTGGCATTACTCCTATTTTGTTTTGGTGGGTTTTGGTTTTTGTGGTTTACGAAATCTCTTACAATATGCGGAACAAATGACGACCCCACTACGCCCCTGTCAAAGGGGTAAGCTCGAATCGGACGAGGGCCTGGTAACCTTTTAGAGGCCTAACCACCGGCTTGAGACAGACTTTCGTCCCGCCGCTTCATGGGCGGGACTCGGCTGCTCAGCCTGAACGTTAGTCCTATGAAAAAAAATTGCCTTCTCGAGAGTATCTTATATCTGACAACAGCTACTGCCCATTGGGCGATAGCTGTCTATTTGGTTTTTATAAGCTCGGTTACTAACCCACAGCTTTCTCATCAAATCCTTAGCACCATGGGAGTTCTAATGCTTCTTCCGTTCAGCCTGCTTATGTTTATTCCATTCTTTCAAAACTACAGTGTAGTCCTCGGAATTTTGAGCGGGTTAATTTGGGGGTACATTTATTTATTGGGCTTCAGAAAAGCTCGTCAAAAATTTGGGCCTAACAAGGCGCTTCAGACCGACGCCTGAAGGCGCGGCTGAGCTTTGACGTTATACAGAAAAGGGCGTTGATCCAGTTACCCATGAGTGAGGAGAAGATGAATTCGCAGGGTGGATGTTTCCCGACTTCCAACAAATATTGGGACAAGGGCCATCCTTACGCATGGCGACGCTGGCTTCGGGTTCGCCTTCCCTGGTTTCTCATCGACCTTGGCTTTGCTGGAAAGGGAGAGGACTGCGAACAAATTGGCGGATGGCATCGCTGGTACAATCAGGACGACGAGAACAGCGCGTGCTATCACTGCAAGGTTGTCCGTCCCGGACAGTTATGGAAGCAACAAAATTAACGTGCTGGGGGTACGTATAACAACCGGCTTGAGGCAGACCTTCGTCCCGCCGCTTGATGGGCGGGACTCGGCTGCTCAGCCTGAACGTTAGACACTACCGACTGTTATGACCGAACAAAAAGGCAAATTTCCTGGGACATTCTTCCTTGTAGCCTTTATGCTTGCTCCATTCCTTTTCTTATACATGGCTGTGTATCTCGATGGTCAACGAAAGACAGTTGTTCAGCCAGATTGGTTGCCGACACTTCGAACGATCCTTATAGCCTTCGCTGTGCTGGCGTTGCTTTGTCCTTTTTCTTTCAAACGAAAGTTAATGGCAGCATTTCGGGCCAAACCAATTGGTTTTGGAGCGACGCCTGAGCAGGTCATGTTTCTAACAGGACTTTGCTATTCCATGATGCCCGTAATCTTAGGCCTCGTACTCTTTTACTTGGGAACTCCCATCAAGGAACTATACTACTTTGCGGGTGCGTCTTTCGTGGCTTTAATTATGTGGGGAGTTCATTGCAAGGTAACTCAGTTGGGATAACCTAAATGAATCAAGCGAGATTCAATGTGTGTCTAACCACTGACTTGAGACAGACCTTCGTCCCGCCGCTTTATGGACGGGACTCGGCTGCTCAGCCTGAACGTTAGGAAGATAGACGTGGATGCATTTGCGCTGATAGGCAGATATTTTTGGGTACTAGCAATTATTACTACTTTTATGAATGTGGCAATTTGGAAGCGACAGTCTAGACCGTATATTGAAGACAGACCCGAGCTTGCCGAGGGATACAATAGGTTAATCAGAAACGGAGCCGTTTGGTTAAATGTTCCCTGGATCGTGATGGGGGTGGGAATTACCTTTGGAGATGTACCGACTGTCTGGCACTACTTCCGGCCTCAAGATGAAAATCCATACGTTTTGTCATGGTTTGGATCTATTTTCTTTTTATGGTGTGCTGGCGTCTATTGGATATTCATTCTTGATGGCGCCTCCACGTTGGTAAACCATCCTGGCTCTTTTAACTTCTCAAGTCCAACTCAAGTGAAACTGATTTTAATACTCTGCCTGGCTGGTGGAGTCGCAGCTGTAATTATGATGTACACTATGGATTTTACGGCACCGGTCTTGCATTAAGGGAGATATAATAAACCTTCCTAACCATTGGGTGGAGAAAGACGCGGCTTAAGAATCTATTTATCGCCGCGCCTCACACCCATAACGTTATGTTCCGGAGATGAGAACAAATAGTCGCTTCAAATGATTTAACTTTGGCGTAATTGTATGGCCAACAATCAGTGGCTTTTTGCAACATTACCGCGACGACTTAAGGCTAGTATCATCGATGGCATCATTTTGCTGTCTCTTTTTATAATAAGCCTGTTGGCAATTGGAGCCGTCATCGATAACGAAACGGTCTTGAAACCCATAGCGATCTTGGCGCCTGTTTTACTGATAGAACCTTTACTGATTACCTACCTTGGTTTCACGATCGGCCAATACATATTTGGAATTCAGGTTGTCCGAGTCACAGGCCATTCAAAATGCCCTCTCTTGGTTTCCTTCCTCCGCTTTTATACGAAAATACTTCTGGGCAGTTTGTCCTTGGTATACATGTTATTCAGCAAAAGGCGTCAAGCCATTCACGACCATTTGGCAAAGACAATTGTCGTATTGTCCAGGAGAAAGCTTGAAATGACCGTATGCCGCGGAAGCAGTGCCTGTTAAAGTTGCGGGGCGGTTCACCCCGCTAGCGAAGATGAGGGGTGACTCTCAGGGAGATCGAGAAAACTTTCCATCGATGCAGGCCGTACTACGAAGCCTCGTAACTTGCTGATTGAGAGTGCCGACCCTGTGGTCAAGAGGGGAAGGCCGGTGCCATCTGTGGAATAACCGGGACGGAAGCAGATGGGCTCTCCGGGGTCGTCGGGACGGCATGTGGGGGAAGTTGTGATGGGTAACGCGGGAGATCTCGTTCGTCGCGAGTGATGGCCGCGATGGGTCAGTATAAGGGTAACCGAAATCTGAGCCAGGCGGGCGAGAAGTCGGAGGGGCGAGTAATACCGAGGAAGCTGGGTAATGCCGGCTGAGGGAAGGCGCCCTACTTTCATTGTGTCCCTTAAAGAGGGAAGGAGAGGTGATTGCCGTGAGGCTACGAACACCTAGCAAGATTCGAGACCTCCAGCGGGGACTGTATCTCAAGGCCAAGAGGGAGCCCAAGTTTCGCTTCTACGCGCTGCATGACAAGGTTTGGCGAGGAGACGTAGTGCAACATGCCTACCGACTGGAACGCAGCAATGGTGGAGCCCCGGGGATCGACGGGGTGACTTTCCAGTTTATAGAGAGTGGAGAGGGCGAGGCTGAGTTTATCTCAAAGCTTCAGCAGGAGCTAAAGGAGAAGACCTACCGCGCGCAGCCAGTGCGGCGGGTGTTCATACCCAAGGGCGACGGAAGGAGAAGGCCGTTGGGGATTCCTACCATTCGGGACCGAGTGGCTCAAATGGCAGTCAAGCTTGTAATTGAGCCGATATTTGAGGCGGACTTTGAGGATAGTAGCTACGGGTTTCGCCCCAAGAGAGGTGCACATCAAGCAGTAGGAGCTATTTCAGCACGGCACATCCGCATGTGCTCGACGCAGATCTTCAGCAGTACTTTGACACTATAGCGCATGATAAGCTCATGAAGTTGATCGCCGGTCGGATCAGTGATCGGCACATTTTGAGATGGATCAAACACTAAAAGCGCCGGTGTAGAAGAGGACCAAGAAGGGAGTACGAAGAGGAGTCAATGCGGAACACCGCAGTGGTTTCCCCTGTGCTGGCCAACATCTACTTGCACCTTTTTGACCGAGTGTTTCTTCAATACTGTCGTAGCACGGGTCTGGCGGCAAAGCTGGTTCGCTATGCGGACGACTTTGTGATCTTGATGCGTGGAGGGGCGAAAGAGACGCGGTTGAAAGTGGAGGAAATATTGGCACGGATGGAATTAAAGCTCAATGAGGAGAAGAGCCGAGTGGTGGATGCACGAGGAGAGAGTTTTGACTTTCTTTTCTCGCAAGAGGAGTGTGCGCAGGGCGAAGGTGATTACCCTGGAGAGCCCTCAGGCAAGTCAGAGCAGCATTTTCGGGATAAGGTGAGAGGTTTGACCAGTCGGAACAGCCACTTGCCACAGCCAGAAGTGATGGAGCGGGTTAACCGCTATGTGCGAGGGTGGGTGACCTACTATCACGTACACAACTCCACCCGTCTTTAAGCGGCAACGATTCTTCTTAGAGCAGCATGCGCAAGTACCTGCAGAAGCGACGACAGATCAAGGGGTTTGGCGGCAGGCTCTATGGAGTGTGGGGGCTATACGCCAAAGCTCCCTAAGGAAAGAGCCTTGAGGTGAAGATGATCGGAGACAGCCGTATGCGGAAAACTGCAAGTACGGTTTGATGAGGGGGGACACTGTTTCTAAACCGAGAAACATAACAAGGCGCTTCACACCGACTGAGCCCGCAAGGAATACACATATCCCACACCTATAAGACGATTCGGATTGTTTATTCTTTGGTATGTGGTCGTCAGCATTGTGTTTGGTATTCTGATTGAAGCTGTCGCCTTACTGACAGTGCCAGAATATTCCATTGATACCGATAAGTTACCGGAGTCCATAGACACCGCCTCGGGCTTTGTTCTTTCGATACTATTCTTTGTCTTGGCGTCTTGGCAGCCAAAGGATACTTGCCAGGGGCAAAAAGAAAAAGGAAAGAGCTCGGAGACAGTGTAACGGTCACTTTTCTAAACCGAGAAACATAACAAGGCGCTTCACACCGACGCCCGCAAGCGAGTAAACGTTAGGAATCCGCGGGACCAAATAACGTGATGTGTCATACAAAGTCGGAATAGCACTGGCAGTTTTCGTGGGATTGGAAGCCCAAGCAGATGATTGGGCTGGGCCGCAAACGAGAGAGGTCTTTAGCGAGGCCCGAGACTATTTCATCAGGGTCATTCCCGGTGAAAGCCTAGGAGATACTTTTGGGTTTGCCGGGTCGAGGAAAGGAAAATTCGCAACTGCTGAGTTCTATCACCGTAGTCCAGACCGTTCATACAAGCTCACGGCGGAAACCGTTCTTCTCAATCCCATTGCACCCGTCCAATTTTTCGTTTCTGATGACGGGCGTCTTGCGACCGTCGATAACTGGCATAACGTCGGATACGGCAAGATTGTCTCAATATACGACTCGCGTGGAAAAGTAATTCGATCTTACGAGCTGAGCGATTTGTTTCAGCCCAACGAAATCAAAGGCTTCCCGCACAGCGTTTCCTCGATTCATTGGAGGAAAGGTCCCGTTTACATCAGGCAAGATCAGAAGACACTGTTGATCACTGTGAAAAGCAGAGCCGATTTTCTTTTTGGCTTGGAATCGGGGCAATACAAATACTGCGAGTACCATGAGAAGGCCTATCGGTGTCGAAACACCAATCAACCAAGGGTATGGATGCCTAACAATAGAGCGCAGCTGTCCCGTTGAAGCGGGCAGCTGACCCTAAACGTTAGATGGGTAAAATGAAGTTTCCTGTATTGAAGGGTAAAGACACAGGCTTTCCGAAGAAGGCTCGATGTCCTTGGTGTAAGCGTAACAAGGTGCTTGAGCCCCACTCAATGGCCATTTTTGAGGGAGGGGCCTGTTTATCCGACAAGAAATCTAAAGTTTCGGGGCCAGCCAAGCAAATGGAAAGCTTCCTTTACCTTGCCTGGCACGGCGCTCATGACGGCGGAACGGGACGCGACGCGGAAATGTTTGCGGCTGTCGATATTGTAAAGGATGTTCGAGGTGGCCAGTTCTCGCTCTACTTTTGTTCCACAGACTGTCTTCGAGCCTTTTTGAATTCTTGCGTGGACGAGCTCGACCGGAAGAAACAGCGGCGACGTCGATCTAGTAGACCATCTAACAACAGGCCTAAGAACGCCGCGCGAAGAACGCGCGCGACTCCGCTTGGAGTTGCAGAGAGTTGGTGTTCACCGGGCGAGCCTCTTTCCAGACCTGGATGGTGTGGGTCAGCATGTGTACGAACTTTGGCGCAATGAATAGCGGCTCGCGTTATGCCGCCCAACAATCGGCTTGAGAAAGACATACGGCCGTGCTCGCAAAGCTCGCGGGCCGTCGCTTCTCAGCCTGAACGTTAGCTGTATATATCGATGGTAGCGATTTTGATCACATCTTTTGTAGTCCTCACGGTGGTTTTCTACTTCGTAGCCATTCGGTTTATGAGACAACTATTGGTCTTGGGGATTGTGGCGCTTTTCATTGGATTAGTTGGTTTTGGGGTTCTCGAGTGGGGTCCAAAAGATGTTTTTGTACACTACCTACCCGTACATCCATGGATTTGGGGCTGGATATCAATTTCGTTGTTACTGATTGGTAGCGCAACCAGCATCGGGGCAGTAGTGAGGTGTACCTGTACACGGTTCAAAAATTGAGGCAGCTAACAAATCACTTCACCAGCCCGGCCACAGGTATGGTGAAATGTCACGACAATTCGATAGACGGCGAGCTATGAGTTTTGCTTTTGCAATTCCATCTTTCGCGATGTGGCCGGCAGGTGAGTTCAGACGTTAGCCAGCGGGCATTCAAGAATGAAATCGACTCTCCCAAGCCTCGTCGGCCGGTTAATCGACACAGTTTTTCAACGACGTGCAGCCGATATCGTTGAACCCGTCACACGAACGCGGGAAGCGTATCTTACCTATCTTGAGGCCAAAAGAACCTGGTTGCTCGATCTTGAGGCTTGCACGCTTAAGGATTGGCCAGACCTCGACTTCGCCATTCGGAATAAGTTTCGGCTGCAGCTCTTCTATGACGAACGTACCGCCTTGCGTCTGGAGTATCTCCTCCGGCGGGACCCGACGCGGTTCGAATCCGTGAAAAGTCTCTCTGAGATCTCTCAACAAGTCGATACGAACTGGAACGAGAATGACAACACAGCGGCATCGACAGATGATCGGATGTACCGGGACATCGAAGAGCAGATTAGTTGCCTGAAGGCTCTTGAGAACCTGCCGATCGGCGAGCCGTTGGCTGCGTTGGAAAAGACGTCGGAATATGCGCGTGCGCTCCGATTACTCCAAGAAAAGATGCGTGAGATTGATACGGCTCTTGGCAAAAACGCTTGACCGGCCAGGGAGATAGGTAACAAAATAGATAGTCTGGGGACATGGGTTATACTTTGCATTTGAGAAAAGGGGTCGGGAGTCTTTTGGATGCCTAACCACCGGCTTGAGACAGACCTTCGTCCCGCCGCCTTATGGACGGGACTCGGCTGCTCAGCCTGAACGTTAGACCTTTCCCCAGTCAGGCTGAAGCGCTATAATTATCCAGAGGAGGATTCCCATGAAGTTGGAGTTAACGGCAGTGTTCCAAAAAGTCCCAGAGGGCTACATCGGCTTCATCGAAGAACTTCCTGGCGCCAATACCCAAGGGGAAACTCTTGAGGTGGCTCGCCGCAATCTTGAGGAAGCTGTCCATTTGGTCCTGGAGGCGAATCGTCAACTGGCCAGAGAAGAGCTAGGGACACAGGAAGTGATCCGCGAGCGTCTTCAGATCTCCGGATCGTGAAACGGGCCGACCTAATCCGTCACCTGGAAGCCCAGGGTTGTGAAAAGCTTCGTGAAGGCGGAAACCACACCATTTACGTGAACCGCTCACGGCGGAAGGCATCTTCGATCCCTAGACATCGTGAAATCAATGACTATCTTGCACGGAAGATCTGCCGTGACCTTGCAGTGGCAGAGGCGTGAGGTCTAACCCTCGGCTTGAGACAGACCTTCGTCCCGCCGCTTCATGGGCGGGACTCGGCTGCTCAGCCTAAACGTTATGTTCCGGAGATGAGAACAAATAGTCGCTTCAAATGATTTAACTTTGGCGTAATTATATGGCCAACAATCAGAGGCTTTTTGCAACATTACCGCGACGACTTAAGGCTAGTATCATCGATGGCATCATTTTGCTGTCTCTTTTTATAATAAGCCTGTTGGCAATTGGAGCCGTCATCGATAACGAAACGGTCTTGAAACCCATAGCGATCTTGGCGCCTGTTTTACTGATAGAACCTTTACTGATTACCTACCTTGGTTTCACGATCGGCCAATACATATTTGGAATTCAGGTTGTCCGAGTCACAGGCCATTCAAAATGCCCTCTCTTAGTTTCCTTCGTCCGCTTTTATACGAAAATACTTCTGGGCAGTTTGTCCTTGGTATACATGTTATTCAGCAAAAGCCGTCAAGCCATTCACGACCATTTGGCAAAGACAATTGTCGTATTGTCCAAGAGAAAGCTTGAAATGACCGTATGCCGCGGAAGCAGTGCAACTTGCCGGTTAAAGTCCGGTGCGGGGAATTAACGGTTCACCCCGCTAGCGAAGATCCGGTTTTGAGGGGTGACTCTCAGGGCTAAGTGGATCGAGAAAACTTTCCAAAAGGAGAGGATCGCAAACTTGCAGGCCGTACTACAAGGGAACCCATAGAGCCTCGTAACTTGCTGATTGAGAGTGCCGACCCTGTGGTCAAGAGGGGAAGGCCGGTGCCATCTGTGGAATAACCGGGACGGAAGCAGATGGGCTCTCCGGGGTCGTCGGGACGGCATGTGGGGGAAGTTGTGATGGGTAACGCATCTCGTTCGTCGCGAGTGATGGCCGCGATGGGTCAGTATAATAACCCTGAGCCAGGCGGGCGAGAAGTCGGAGGGGCGAGTAATACCGAGGAAGCTGGGTAATGCCGGCTGGGCCCTACTTTCATTGTGTCCCCGTGAGGTATCAAGGCCAAGAGGGAGCCCAAGTTTCGCTTCTACGCGCTGCATGACAAGGTTTGGCGAGGAGACGTAGTGCAACATGCCTACCGACTGGAACGCACGGGGATCGACGGGGTGACTTTCCAGTTTATAGAGAGTGGAGAGGGCGAGGCTGAGTTTATCTCAAAGCTTCAGCAGGAGCTAAAGGAGAAGACCTACCGCGCGCAGCCATGCGGCGGGTGTTCATACCCAAGGGCGACGGAAGGAGAAGGCCGTTGGGGTATTCAGCAAAAGTAGCTACGGGTTTCGCCCCAAGAGAGGTGCACATCAAGCAGTAGGAGCTATTCGGGAAGCGCTCAGCACGGCACATCCGCATGTGCTCGACGCGGATCTTCAGCAGTACTTTGACACTATAGCGCATGATAAGCTCATGAAGTTGATCGCCGGTCGGTCAATCGGCACATTTTGAGATGGCCAGCGCCGGTGGTAGAAGAGGACCAAGGTACGAAGAGGAGTCCATGCGGAACACCGCAAGGGGGAGTGGTTTCCCCTTTGGCCAACATCTACTTGCACCTTTTTGACCGAGTGTTTCTTCAATACTGTCGTAGCACGGGTCTGGCGGCAAAGCTGGTTCGCTATGCGGACGACTTTGTGATCTTGATGCGTGGAGGGGCGAAAGAGACGCGGTTGAAAGTGGAGGAAATATTGGCACGGATGGAATTAAAGCTCAATGAAGCAAGAGGAGTGTGCGCAGGGCGAAGGTGATTACCCTGGTAGAGCCCTCAGGCTCAGAGCAGCATTTTCGGGATAAGGTGAGTCGCCACAGCCCTAACCGCTAGCGGATGCGCAAGTACCTGCAGAAGCGACGACAGATCAAGGGGTTTGGATATCGGCGATGGCCGGTGTCTGTGCTCTATGGAGTGTGGGGGCTATACGCCATACCAGTCCATGCTCCCTATGGGCACGCTCGTATGCCTTGAGGTGAAGATGATCGGAAAGCCGTATGCGGGAAAACTGCAAGTACGGTTTGATGAGGGGGGACAGGAACGCTTGTTACGGAAGTGCCTAAACGGGCACGAAGCTGGAAACGGCGGATACAGCCAAGGTGCGGCCTAAAGCAAGCTAAGCCTGTCCTCTACTCTACCCTGAATTCGCTGAGCATGGAGAGTCGGAACAGATCCTCGAAGAGGAATACACATATCCCACACCTATAAGACGATTCGGATTGTTTGTTCTTTGGTATGTGGTCGTCAGCATTGTGTTTGGTATTCTGATTGAAGCTGTCGCCTTACTGACAGTGCCAGAATATTCCATTGATACCGATAAGTTACCGGAGTCCATAGACACCGCCTCGGGCTTTGTTCTTTCGATACTATTCTTTGTTTTGGCCGTCTTGGCAGCTAAAGGATACTTGCCAGGGGCAAAAAGAAAGAGGAAAGAGCTCGGAGACAGTGCACCGGTATAGACACTTTTCTAAACCGAGGAACATAACAATGCGCTTCACACCAACGCCCGCAAGCGAGCGGCACACTTGCGGGCGCGGGTGAGCTTAGACGTTATGCTGACGGAGTAACAAGCTAGACATGTCGAAACTTCACTACAAGTTGCTGTACCGGCTCGACGCTGAGGACAGGTTTCTCATCTGGTTCTCGAACGAAGTCGATGGAGTCCACGTTGATGCAGCTGGGCGTATCCCAACGTTTCGCACGGACGAGGAATGGCAAGCGTACACTTCCGGACACGATCTTCCGCTCAAGCTGGAGACGCCGATCCTGCACGACCTTGATGTGGTTGCCCATTGGGTGAAGGAGCCTGACGGTGTAATGCTGGACTGTTCCGAGACGCTTGCCGCATGGAATCTGTTTGCGGACTTGGCGCGTTCTGTTCCTGACGGCGGCATCGTGTTTGCTGAGGCAGACCAGTCCAACACCTCCATTTACGAGAAGGTCTTCTTAGGAAACAACCTCCCAGCAATAACCCCTGAGGGGAAGTGTTACACGCCCACCTGGTCTGACGAGGAGGTCACGGCCATAGCTGAACTTCTGCAGCTCGGATTTGACCTTTTCCGCTCTTCAATTCGTCCGTCGGAGCGGTCAACATGAGTACCTCTTTGGTAGAGTGCATGGACGTGCAATTCATCGGTGGTTGCGGCATAACCACCGGCTTGAGGCAGACCTTCGTTCCGCCGCTTTAGGGCGGGACTCGGCTGCTCAGCCTGAACGTTAGCGAGACACGCATGGAACTAGTTCCTCAGGTAGGATTCGGTGATATTCGACTTGGGATGCTCCGCTCAGAGGTCAAACGGTTTCTGGGTAGACCGGACAAACAAAGTGAGAACGACCCAGAGCTTCCCGGTGACTCCTATATTTGGGTCTACCAGAACCTCGGGACCGAATTAGCTTTTGACAGAGACGTTGAATATAGGCTTGCACGGATCACGGTGCGCAATCCGGACGCGGTTCTCTTGGAACGCATGCCAATCGGCATGGCCGAGTCGGAGTTGAGGGCAGCGTATCCCGGAGTACATCTCGATTGGTCGGGAGAGGGTCTTAAGGACTATGTGGACGATATGATTGATGTCTCCCTAATGGTCGAGGAAGGCAGAGTGGCGAGCATCACACTATCTCCAGAATACGATCAGGCAGGAGAGCACGCAATATGGCCCCAGGCCCGCTAACAAGGCGCTTCAGACCGGCGCCTTTGGGCGCGGCTGAGCTTAGTCGTTGAGGCTGTAGGAAAAGGTGCACCGAAAAATTTATGAAAAAAACGACGTCCGTATTTGGCGTATAAGAGACGATCTCGGGTGAGGATACCAATTTGGTACCCCCGATTTTGCCTCATTTTTTATTTTTTGGACTTTTCCTACAGGCTCGTTAGCTCTCATGTCATGAAATCAAGGGGATTTACCAATCTTGTTCGTGCTTGGCGTACGGCAGCTTCTGATCTGGGGATCAAAGTTACAGCACCAATCACGTTGCGCGATGCTAAACGAAACAAAATAGATTATGCGGCTTTAGTTCACGATTTTGGTAGCCGAAAAGGTATGGCCATTCTCTTCCATGACGACCGAAAGGCAATGGAAGCCGCTGACGCAGCGGGGTACGGATTCTCTTGTATGGACGCTTACCAGATTTACGCTCGGGATAGTTTCATCGACGCCCTGATTGATTGGGAATGGACCGGAACGTTAGAAGACGCACCAAAATGGTACATCGAAGCTTCGAATAGTGATGGCGAGAATGAGAGCTAACCACCGGCTTGAGACAGACCATCGTCCCTCCGCTTTATGGACGGGACTCGGCTGCTCAGCCTGAACGTTATCTTTTCTAAAGTTGAACTGTATGCATAGATAGTGCATATTAAAGCATATGAGAACTACACTTAACATCGATGATACACTCTTACGGCATGCTGCCAAGCTTACTGGAGTCAAGGAGAAAACCTCGTTGGTACGGTTGGGGCTTGAGGCTTTGATCGCCAAAGAGAGCGCCCGTCGCTTGGCCAATCTCGGAGGGACCGAGAAGCGGCTCCGCACGATCCGGAGGCGACGCTCTGGCAACGCTGCATGATTCTAGTCGACACCTCGGTTTGGATCGAGCATCCGCGAGAAGGAAGCGATCGCTTAAGAACTTTGCTATTTGACGAGCAGGTTCTTTGCCATCCCTTTATTGTAGGTGAGTTGGCATGTGGTACGCTTCAGAACCGGGGGGAAATCTTGAGTATGTTGAAGGCCTTGCCTGAAGCTCATCTGCTCGAAGATGAGGAGGTTATGAGCTTTCTAGAGGCGCGCCGCCTTTATGGTCGCGGTATCGGTTGGGTGGATGCTCATCTTCTCGCGTCGACGCTGCTCACGGGGTGCAGCCTTTGGACCTTTGACAAGCCGCTCCGTAGGGCGGCGACTTCCTTGAACGTCTTGGCGTGAAGCATTTTTACGAGATAACAACCGGCTAGAGACAGACCTTCGTCCCGCCGCTTTATGGACGGGACTTGGCTGCTCAGCCTGAACGTTAGATGACTGAAGACTTTATGGCTACGATAGGCGATAACCAGCTTTCAAGGAAAGATTTGCCTGGGGTCGTGTATGTCACTGCGATATTGGGAATTGCTATCAGCTCATTCATTGGGGCAATCCTACTTACTGGGCATCCTATTGCGAGTCGAATTCCTGTCTTGGTTTTACCTCCCCCTAATGGAGCGATTTATAATTGGTTCCTCTCGTTATTGGCCTTCGGAATGAGTGTCTTCTTCTTTTTCATTAAAAGTTACGTAACTAATAGATTAAATATATCGGTTACTGGGGTTTCCCTTGTTGCGGCTGTCGTCATAACACCGTTACTGTTCGGTCTTTGGAGTGGTGTGTTCCTAGTACCTTTGTTCGTGGTACTAGGACTATGCGGAAAGTAGCAGTCATCTAACCACCGGCTTGAGGCAGACCATCGTCCCGCCGCATTATGGACGGGACTCGGCTGCTCAGCCTGAACGTTAGATGGACGGGGGACGTCTTGACGTCTTAACGTCAAAATGTCATTATTTCCAACATGGACACTCAAAAACGCGCCACCGTCTATTTTGAGCCTGACGTGCACCGCGCCTTGCGTCTGAAGGCTGCGGCGTCGGATCGTTCCATCTCAGACATGGTCAACGACGCGGTGAAGGCCGCCTTGGCCGAAGATGCAGAAGATCTTGCGGCTTTCGCTCATAGAAAGAACGAGAAAAGCCTTTCCTTCGATAATTTCATTCAGGGCTTGAAACGGCGTGGCCGAATATAGGCTGCTGATCAAACCCTCGGCCGCGAAGGAGCTTGAGGCAGTCGGTACCAAGGCCGATCGTCGACGCATCGTTGGGAGAATTCAGACCCTCGCGTCGAACCCACGGCCATCGGCTTCCGAAAAGCTCGCCGGGTACGCCGATCGTTACCGGGTGCGACAGGGGAGTTACCGAATTGTCTATATTATAGATGACGCTCACCACCAAGTGACGATTTTCAAGGTAGGCCACCGGAAAGATGTGTATCGATAAGCCATCTAACAAGGCGCTTCAGACCGGCGCCTTGAGGCGCGGCTGAGCTTAAACGTTAGATGGGCAGACACGTTGCATATTTGGCCGCTGTTCTGATCCTCTTGATCGTGTTGTCGGCATTTGGAAGCGCCGGGCCGAAGCCATGGACAACTCATATGGCTGTCGCATCGAACACAACGCTTCGGTTGCACTGGATTCACGTTTACGAAGGCTTCGACACGGTGACCCGCATAGACGCAATACGGGACAAAAGGATGGTACGGACCTTCCGACTGTTAGGTCAGCCCACCTTCAACGAGGCGAAGAGCTTTGTTGCCCTCCCCAACTGCTGGCATGGGGGGTGTGTACGGCAGATTCGCATCCTGGATCTGTTGGCGCTGGCTGAATCATCACCGATCCAGTTTTTACGCGAATATTTCTTCGAGGTCGCCTGGGAGAGCGACCGGAAGTTAAGAGTGGTCCTCGGAGCAATGAATCTAGATGAAAAGACGGTCGTGCGTTATTTCGAGGTAGAACAAGCACTGAGCGGCCGGGGAGATAGGTGACAAAATAGTCTGGGGACATGGGTTACACTTTGAGACGTTTCAATCTACCATATTCATCCTCTATTCGCATGTGTCGTTCATGTAAGCGGCCGAGTTTGAGAGGGCCGAAGTAAACGTTCCAGATGCCATCGTCGATTTCTTCCAATCCCACATACTCCCCAGCGCAGACAGTGGAGACATTGACCCAATCCGAGTTCCACCGGATACCGCCATTGGC
Source organism: uncultured Binatia bacterium (SeqCode) (assembly GCA_965215595.1). GTDB lineage: Bacteria > Desulfobacterota > Binatia > UBA9968 > CAXXLF01 > CBDCDW01. The sequence continues at coordinate 168,139 of CBDCDW010000004.1, forward strand.
ACTGACGTAACGGATCTCGAAGCGATCGGGGTATTCAAGTGGGGGAAGTTTTGAAGGCATATTACGTGGCGAGGGTTCATAGACGGAAGCTGGGGTGTTCTGGTCTAGGGCTTCGTGGGGGCGTTCTTCATTGAATTCGGTTCGGAAGCAGTTGAACTTACGCTGTTGGGCAGAGAGACATCCCGCCGCCGGTCGAGTGGCCTCAGCCTTGAGGGTTTTGTGCATGCGTTCATGGCGGCCGTTTTGCTGGGGTTTACCGGGTTCAATGAGTTCGGGCATCACGCCGAGGCGTACCCACCAGGCCGAAAGGGCGGAGAGCCGAGCGAGGGTATTGGTAGCAAAGGGCACACCGTTATCGGTGCGGATACGTTTGGGCAGGCCGAATTCATGGAACAGGCGCGTGAACACGGGTTTGACCCCATTCACGGCGGTGGAATAAAGCGCTTGGCAACCGAGCAGATAACGGCTGAAGCCATCAGTGACGGTCAGAGGATAGCAGTAAACACCATTGCCGGTTTTGAACTGTCCTTTAAAGTCGGCACTCCACAGGTCGTTGGGTGCGAGGATCAAACTGTTGGGTTTACCTGGGTGACCAATATGCCGACGCCGGCGCTTCTTGGGTACCATACCGTGGCGGCTCAAGATGTCGCAGACGGTGGAGCGACAGGGTAAGTGCCAGCGGGGGTTGCGCTTGTGGACGATCTTGAGCAGCTTCTTGGCACCCCACGATGGGTGGTGACGGCGCACTTCGAGAAACGCGGTGACGATTTCGGGTGGGGTTTCATTGGGTGCATGCCGGGGTCTTCGCGAGCGTTGTTCGAGACCAGCGGGACCGAGGAGCAAATAGCGTTCGATCCATTTGTAGGCAGTTTTGCGTGAGACTCCGTAGAGCTGGCAAAGCTCCGTAATGGAAAGGGTGTCACGAAGGTAATCGGCCATAAATTGCGTTCGTTGGTCCATAGGTGATGTTTCACTCCACGGCATAGGGCACCTCCTTCGGGTGCCCATAAGTGTGGTACAATATGTTACCTATGTCCCTGGACTAGAGTGTTACCTTTCACTTTACGGACCCACCCAATTTCAACGAAGGGACCCACCCTATTTCAGGTGGTCCCCTTCGTTTTCTGAGCGAAGCGACGAACGATGGTATCTTGGCCGACTGGAGGAGGATCCAGTTCATGGCCAAAGAAAGGACTAGCGTTCGTATGCAAACTCAAATCAAGACCCTGTCCGAGCAGGGCTACTCAATTCGCAGCATTGCCAGGATACTACGGCTTTCGCGCAGGACCGTGCGTAAGTACTTGGCGCCCACCGCACAGCCGCCCAGTGAGAGTGGCGGTTGGGTTGACACGGTTGACTGGGACTATGTCCGCCAGGAAGTCTATGGCAAAGGGACCACGGTCAAGCAGATCCAGCGGGAGGTGGCTCCGGAGATAGCGTATGTGAAGTTTTGGCGTCAGTTTCGGGAAAAGGTTGGCCATCAAGCCTCACCCCAACAAGTCACCATCCGGCTTCATCACAAGGTGGCGGAAAAGACCCAGATCGACTTCACAGACGGTCTTTTTATCACCGAGCGTGGAACGGGAAAGAAGATACTAACGCAGTTTTTCTTAGGCGTCTTGCCCTTCAGCTCGTATACCTTCGGGGAATTTGTCTTAGACCAAAAGCTTGCCACCTTTATCGGTGTTCAGGAGCGGATGTTCGCCTATTTCGGCGGGGTTACGCCGTATGTCGTGGTGGATAATCTCAAAAGCGGTGTTCACCGAGCCCATCTGTATGACCCCGATGTGAATCCCACCTACTGTGACTTTGCCACTCACATGGGCTTTGCGGTACTACCGGCCAGGCCTTACAAGGCCCGCGACAAAGGCTCGGGGGAAACCCACATCGGAGTGCTTCAGAGAGGGTTTTTCCAGGAAGTGCGTAACCGTGTCTTCTATAGTCTCGAAGAGCTCAATGAAGCCCTCAGGGACTATCTTCATCGGCTAAATTGTGAGGTGATGAAAGACTACGGGGTGAGCCGCAACCAGCGCTTTGAGGAAGAGAAAAAGTACTTAAAAGCCCTGGCCTCGTGTGCCTTCGAGATGAGCGAGTGGCGCCACGCTAAAGTTCATCCCGACTGCCATATCCAGGTGGAGAAAAACTTCTACTCCGTTCCCTTTGTCTATGTCGGTCAAAGGGTCCGGGTCAGGCTCAGCGAGAAGGTGGTGGAAGTGTTTAGTGAGGACAGCCAGCCCCTTACCGCTCACACAAGACTTCTGGGGATCGGGAAGTTCTCCACCTATGATTTCCATTATCCCGAAGCTAAGCTCAGCGTGGCACGCTTTGAAGTCCATCATGCAAAAGAACAGGCAAAAAAGCTTGGCCCCCATGTCGAGAAGTTAGTCGGCGAGCTGCTCTCAGGTCACCATCCGCTACGCCACTTGAGACGGGTCCAAGGGATTTTACGGCTGGCTAAACGTTATCCCATCACCCTTGAGGCATTGGACCATGCTTGCCAGCGGGCGATTGTCTTCAATAAGAAAAGACTCGCCTATATCAAAGACTGCGCACTTTACTTTGTTACCCACGGCCAAAGACCCACGCTTGCGGCTCCCAAGCGTCAATCCGATACACTCCATTTGCACCAACACACTGCCAACTCGGGCTCAGATCCCGAACCGTCGCCAGTCGAGGAGGAACTCCTATGAGCACAGGCTTCAAATCCAGTTCCAACACCATTTTTCACGCCACCGAGCTAGGAGCAGAGAAAAACGACCACCGTATTTGCCCTATAAACGACGATCTCGCTTGGGCCTATACTCTGGGTACCCCCCAAAGGAGTCTTTCGACCAGGAGGTCTCACCGCTATGATGCTTGATCAAGTGAAAAACCTTTCTCACCAAATGCGCCTGTTTGGCATCCATGAGGCCTGCGAGCGACAAGCCCAAATCGCTTTGTCTCAGCAGCTCCATCCCCTGGAGTTCTTAAGACTCCTTCTCGAAGAGGAGCTGTTATCGCGCAAAGACAGAACCGCCAAGGCACTCGTGACCAAAGCGCGCTTTCGTTTCCGCGCCGACCTGGAAGACTGGGACTACAGCTTCCACAAGGATGTGCCTAAAGCCAAAGTCTCCGAACTCGCTCACCTCAGCTTCTTCCACAACCAGGAAAATCTTTTGATCATCGGCAAGACAGGGCTGGGCAAAACCCATCTGGCCATCGCCCTGGGCAAAAGGCTGTGCCATGAAGGCCATCTCACCCTGTTCCTTCCCATGAACTTCCTCTTCGAAGAGATCCTGGCCGCCAAGGCTGCAGGCCGCTACCTCCACTACGTCAAAAGCTTGACCAAAACCAAAGTCCTCATCCTCGATGATCTGGGACTTAGAAACTACACCCACGAAGAAGCCACCTCTGTGGTGGACATCCTCGAAGAGCGCTATCAAAATGGTCCCGTCATTGTCACCTCCCAGGTGGAACCGCAGGGATGGTTGAAACTCTTTGAGGATCCGGTGATTGCTGAGGCCATCGTGGATCGTTTGATCCACCCCTGTCAGAAAATCACTTTGAATGGAGAACAATCTTATCGGGAAAAGATCAAAGAGAAAAAAACAGGGTTGAAAAAAGAGGGAGGGTTAAGGTAAACAGTTAAAGATCGCTTCGTCGCTTCGCTCCGCTGATTTCAATGGTCCCTTTCGTTGAAATCGGGTGGGGCCCTTCAGTGAAATAAGCTTCGTGAAGGCGGAAACCACACCATTTACGTGAACCGCTCACGGCGGAAGGCATCTTCGATCCCTAGACATCGTGAAATCAATGACTATCTTGCACGGAAGATCTGCCGTGACCTTGCAGTGGCAGAGGCGTGAGGTCTAACCCTCGGCTTGAAACAGACCTTCGTCCCGCCGCTCGATGGGCGGGACTCGGCTGCTCAGCCTGAACCTTAAACGGATATGGGTTTAGACCACAGAAAAATCATTGTTGGCTCCGAAACGGGGCAAGGCACTGTAAAGTTTATATATGGCGCCAATGCAGATTACATTATTTTCCTTAATGAGGAAGACCAACCTATCACGTTGAGTGAACGGACAGACGAGGTATTTTTCAAGGCATCTGAGATAGCGCACCGAATATCGGCTGAGTCATTTAAAAAACTGGATAAAGCCCATATTAACGATGTTAACGATCACATTAGTACCTGTCTAGTAAAAGCCCTAGCAAAAGATTGCCCCATAGATGAATTGGATAGTATTTTTCTTCCTGCAAGAAAATTCATCTCTAGCTTAGAGCCAACAAAAAGAGTACTTGCACGTGGCCCAAACCCACAACACATAGTTTAAATTACGAAGTCCAACCGAGTGGCCTGGAGTTGTAAAACAATCCCTGATCACTGTAACGAGCCACTGGCAAAAATAGATAGATTAAAGCAACTAAGTATTTCACTATTACCCGCTCTTCTAAGAGAAACGGTGGCGGTTTCAATTGGCACTGTAGCCTCTTCGGTTATTCGTTCTAAGCCTGATGATAATTTCGAAGTTTTAATTAGTGAGGCAGAGAAGACACTGTCCTCACGCGTTGGTGAATTTAGTTATCTAATTTATGCTTCCATTGCTCTGCTAATAGCAACAATTATTTGCGGCCTTTTGAATCACTTCGATGTACCAGATCTTACGTATCGAATTGCAATTTATGGTGGGATATTAGGGGCACTACTTTCGGCATTTCAAAGGACAAGTCCAAATAAGTTCTCATTATATGAATCGACAATATCGATTGCCTTTCAAGCAATAATCCGAATTTTAATTGGTGCGGTTTCAGGTGTGATTGTTGTTGTTATGGCAGAGGCAAACATAGCATTTAATTTAATCAAAGAATCTCTACATTTTGTATTCGTTGCTGGACTTGTTGCAGGATTTGCTGAAAGGCTAATTCCAGATATGCTCAGCAGTCTGGCAAATAAAAATGATTTATCCGCTTAACACTTATGAGGCCCCCGGTTGTCAAGAGGCAAAGAGCCACACTAAAGAAAATCCTTAATCTTCTTTTTCACTATCGACGCCATCACCTCAGGTAATATTGCTCTGACTTAGTTTCCAAAATCAGGTGCAAGGGGAAATGCCCTGCACCAAACACTTATCGAGGTTCAATAGCTGTAGGTAAAAAGGAGAAACCGTTTTTTCCAGCCTTAGAGAACCCATACTGAAATTTCGGCTCTTACAATTGGCTTATAAAGAACGATCGCTCCCTGGTCCATACCCCAGGTACCCCTTGTCATGGGGAGCCATCTGTTTACCTCGGCGACAGCAGAGTGGCATGAGCCATGATCTCTGCGACCTAGAAATACATCGGTACCCTCATACCGTCCCATTCAAAGTAAAGGCTAAACGCCTAAGCGTTTTCCAGTTAGACGCTGGGCTCGGGAAAGGGGCAGAGCAGCCATACCTCGATGAACGACATCGAGATATACGTTAAAGGGAGCAGGACGGCTATCCAATCAAGCGCTATAGGTTGCCCGGAATCGTCCTACGACCGGATCCGTGGTCGGCGCCACATGTGGTTGACATCATTGCCGGTCTCTGTGTACAGGCTCACCCGTAACGGCTCCAGTTAGGCATTGGGCTTAACCGTCCTCTCCCAGCTCAGGAACTGAGAAACTGCTTCATATTGAAAGCCCTTTTTCTTTTAAGCATATAGTAGACTGCCCGCCCCAGTTTGTGGGCCAGTATGGATAATGCTTTGGCCTTGCCGTGTTTGGAGGTCAGTTTTTCCACGTACTTCTGTCCTTTTGAGTTTCCCCGCAAAAAGAGCACCGAGGCTTCGGAGAAGGCCCACTTGAGGTGGACGTTGCCGATCTTAGCTCCCGAGACACCGTAGCGCTTGCCTGCGGATTCTTTCGAGCATTTCACCAGCCGGGCATAGGAGGCAAAGTCCTGGACTGTGGGGAAGCGCTCGATGTCATGGATTTCGTAGAGGATGACCAGGGAGAGGATCTTGCCGATGCCGGGCACGGAACAAAGCAGAAATAAGTTCTGGGCATCATGCTCCTTGGCCGTTCGGGTGATATAGAGCTCCACGTCAGTGAGCAGTTTGTCGTAGTGGTCTATCAACAGGAGATCCATCTCGATGCTTTTTTGGACGCTCTGTTCGTCGAAGCGCTCAGCGACTCCCTCACGGTTAGCCTTGTAGGCAATCTTTTTGCCGATCTCGGGAAGATTATACTGGCTGTTGGTGTTTTGGATGTGGGCGAGAAGCTCGGAGCGTTTGCGCATCAGGTGCATACGGCGTCTTAACAGATCCCGGGTGGCTCTCATCTCGGGAGGATAGACGTAGGCTGTAGGAATCATACCGCCGCGCAGCAGCACAGCGATCTTGTGGGCGTCGATCTTATCGTTTTTGGCTTTGCCTCCATGGATGGCCTTCATGTAAAGAGCGTGGCCCAAGACAAAGGGAATGCCTTGTTGTGCGCACAGATCTGCAAGCCAGTACCAGGTGAAGATGCACTCAACGGCCACCACGATGTCTTTCCGGTAAGGTGCAATGACCTTGAGGAAAGACTCAGGCTGGGCCTTCATGTTGTGGTGGGCGACGATCTCGCCTTCTTGATCCATGATGCAGGCGTACATAGATCTGGCATGCAGATCTATTCCGCAGTAGTATAGATGCTGTTTGGTATAGAATCTCATATGAGGTCTCCTCCTTTAGGGTTGATTTGATGGCCACCCGAGTATACCAAACGGTAGACTCAGGAGGGGGCCTCAATGAGTATCAAGGCGCTGCAGCTGACCTGGCATGCTTGCATATCTGACTTATTGTGAAACGTAAAGGACTACCAGAGTGAAACGTGCTAGGTCGGGCAGGCAAGCCCGCCACGCAGCTGAGCTTGGTCGTTAGCAAGACAATCAAATATGGAGCTCACTCAATTAGAAACGGATTTACTTGGTGATCTTAATCAGGATGATCACAGCTCTTGGGAAGTCTTTGAGTTTGTCAGATTACATCATTCGGCCGCTTCAGATAACGAGGTGTTCACTATTGGTCGTCAGCTCATCGCCTCTTGGATGGACCGAGGTTGGCTCACAATCAGCGAGAGTTCACAGCGGAATTCGCAAACTGTCACGATGGGGGATCTATTGAACCAAATAGATCAGATGGGACGGGCAGCAACCTATGCACACGAAGGAGCGCTGTCGATCGATTTAACCGATAAGGCATACCAGGATGTTCCGTGGTTGAAACGGGGCTAGCTAACCACCGGCTTGAGACAGACCTTCGTCCCGCCGCTCGATGGACGGGACTCGGCTGCTCAGCCTGAACGTTATCTTTTCTAAAGTTGAACTGTATGCATAGATAGTGCATATTAAAGCATATGAGAACTACACTTAATATCGATGATACACTCTTACGGCATGCTGCCAAGCTTACTGGAGTCAAGGAGAAAACCTCGTTGGTACGGTTGGGGCTTGAGGCTTTGATCGCCAAAGAGAGCGCCCGTCGCTTGGCCAATCTCGGAGGGACCGAGAAGCGGCTCCGCACGATCCGGAGGCGACGCTCTGGCAACGCTGCATGATTCTAGTCGACACCTCGGTTTGGATCGAGCATCTGCGAGAAGGAAGCGATCGCCTAAGAACTTTGCTATTTGACGAGCAGGTTCTTTGCCATCCCTTTATTGTAGGTGAGTTGGCATGTGGTACGCTTCAGAACCGGGGGGAAATCTTGAGTATGTTGAAGGCCTTGCCTGAAGCTCATCTGCTCGAAGATGAGGAGGTTCTGAGCTTTCTAGAGGCGCGCCGCCTTTATGGTCGCGGTATCGGTTGGGTGGATGCTCATCTTCTCGCGTCGACGCTGCTCACGGGGTGCAGCCTTTGGACCTTTGACAAGCCGCTCCGTAGGGCGGCGACTTCCTTGAACGTCTTGGCGTGAAGCATTTTTACGAGATAACAACCGGCTAGAGACAGCCCTTCGTCCCGCCGCTTTGTGGACGGGACTCGGCTGCTCAGCCTGAACGTTAGACAGAAGATCGCCAATTGGGTATGCTTTGTCTGTTGTCGGAGGTTACCTGTGAAAAACGAGTTTACGGCAATTATTGAACGGGATGGAGAGTGGTTCATTGCCTACTGCCCCGAGATTCCAGGTGCAAACGGCCAAGGTCGGACCAAGGAAGAGACACGGAAGAGCCTGGCTGAAGCAATTGAACTTATCTTGGAGGATCGGCGAGAGGATGCCATGCGTGGTATTCCTCCTGACGCCATCCGAGAAACCATTACCGTCAAATGAAGCGGAGCACGTTGCTCCAGCATCTTCGGAGGCACGGTTGCTACCTTAAGCGAGAGGGCAGTGCTCACTCTCTGTGGGCTAATTCTAATACTGGAGCCGTGGAGGCTGTACCTCGTCACACCGAAATTCCTAATAGGTTGGTCCAAAAAATCTGTCGTAACCTATCGGTTCCCGAAATTGGAAAAGAGTGAAATCTGTCTAACCACCGGCTTGAGACAGACCTTCGTCCCGCCGCTTTACGGACGGGACTCGTCTGCTCAGCCTGAACGTTAGCTTTCACTACGCATGGCACTTCGCCTTTCTATGTCGAGCTTGTAATATATGTATTATATGCATATACTGGTTTAATGACGGCCACCTTTGATCCCAAGAAGGATGCCGCAAATTTCAAGAAACACGGTGTGTCGCTGGCCGAAGGGGACGGTGTTTTGAGCGATCCTCTGGCAGTCACAATTGAGGATGAATCGTCGGAGGAAGAACGACGTTTCGTGACCCTTGGTGCGAACACGTTTGGCTTCCTGATGGTTGTGGTCTGGGGACCCGGGACGACGAGCTTCGCATCATCTCGGTTCGGAAAGCAACACCGAAGGAAAGAAGGACTTATGAAGAAGGAGTATAACTTTTCCAAGGGTAAACGCGGATCGGTAATTCCTCAGGTTGGGAAGACTCGTATTACGATCTATCTGGACGATGGAATTCTGAAGCGCTTCAGGGTTCAGTCGCAGAAGACGGGAAAAGGATATCAGACTCTAATCAACGATGCATTGAACTCTTATCTTGGTTTGACGGGAAAACCCCTCACTGAAGACATGGTGCGCAAGATCGTACGCGAAGAGCTTTCGATTCAAAACTGAAAGTTAACCACCGGGTTGAGACAGACCATCGTCCCGCCGATTTATGGACGGGACTCGGCTGCTCAGCCTGAACGTTAGCCTTTTCGCGGTACTAGGGTTGAGGTGGCATGGAGCGGGCAGATCGTGTAGGATTTGTGGATAGGAAAACCTATGGAAGCAAAAGAAATCGTCCGAGCACTGCTGGACCGGCTCCCAGATGACTGCAGCCTAGATGAAGTTCTGTACCATCTCTACGTGTTGGACGAAGTTGCCAAGGGACGGGCCGACGCCAAAGCAGGTCGGACGATGACGCACGCGGAAGTTGCGAAACAGCTTCGTAGCAAATGGCAGCGCAGCGCCGAGGGGTAATTTGGACTCTGCGGGCGCGCGATGCTCTCGACGAAGCCGCAGCACATATTGCCTTGGATTCCCCCAACGCAGCAGTAGATCTTGTCGAGAGTGCTTTAGAGGTTGCTGAGTCGCTCGATACGTTGAGTGAGCGAGGCCACATCGTGCCTGAGCTCGAAATCCCCACAGTTCGAGAAGTTTTCATCGACAAGTACCGGTTGATTTACGAGGTGACTCCGTCGCAGGTAATCGTAATCGGCATCCTTCATGGTGCACGCGATTCCAACCAATGGTGGCGCGGTGAATGAACGCCCAAGCTAACCACCGGCTTGAGGCAGACCTTCGTCCCGCCGCACTGTGGGCGGGACTCGTCTGCTCAGCCTGAGCGTTATTTTCACCCGTCAAAGTCTTAGTTGCCATGTCGTTCAGTTTGTGGCATTCTTACCAGTAAGAAATAGTCAAGAGGAGATGCCATGTCCACATTCGCTACAACAAAGATGTCGTCGAAGGGGCAAGTTGTTATTCCTGAAGATGTCCGGTCACGGTTGGGCCTTGAGGCCGGTGAGCAGTTTGTCGTGGTAGGCGACAAGGACGTGGTGATTCTAAAACGGATAGCCCTCCCGTCAATGCGTGATTTCGATGAGCTTGTTAGCCACGCAAGAAGGCAGGCTCGGAATGCCAGGATGAAGCGCACGGACGTCCAAGCAGCAGTACAAAAGGTTCGGAAGCGATATTGAAGGTTGTCTTGGACACGAACGTGTTCGTTTCAGGTGTGTTTTTCGGAGGGTTGCCGGGGCAAATTCTGGCCGCATGGCGAGATAACGCAGTCACGTTTGTTGTGTCACCTGAGATCCTTGATGAATATGAGGCGACTGGTCAACGGCTAGCTACTGATTTTCCCGGGGTCGATCTCGATCCACTTATTGCTTTGGTGGCGAAGGAAGGAACTGTCGTCCAGGCTTCACCTTTACCCGAAGCCATCTGTGACGATCCTGATGACGACATGTTCTTGGCGTGTGCGATTGCCTCTGGTGCAGAGATTATCATAAGCGGGGATCGCGCTCTTCTACGTGCGTCTGGCTACGGGGGTGTGGAAGTATTAAGCCCTCGAACATTCGTAGATCGTTACCTGAGATAGCTGTTACTCAGAGATAAGAAGATAACAACCGGTTTGAGACAGACCTTCGTCCTGCCGAGTTATGGACGGGACTCGGCTGCTCAGCCTGAACATTAGGCGTCACACAACGTGAACCAATTGCCGTTTGATCCAGCTGAGGAACGCTACGTGAGTCTCGCGACGTATCGACGTAGTGGAAAGGAGGTCCGTACGCCAGTTTGGATTGCGAAGGCCGAAGACTGCTACTACGTGTTTACCGAGGGGAAAGCCGGGAAAGTAAAACGCATCCGTGCCAATGGCAAAGCCCGTTTAGCGGCTTGCACTTCTCGCGGGGACATTCGCAGCGACTGGTTAGAATCCCAAGCACATATCGTAGCGGAGGCGGAGATCATAGAACGTGCATATGTGGCGCTACGGGAAAAGTATGGGTGGCAGATGAAGGTCGGCGACGTTTTCTCGAAGCTAATCGGCCACTACAACAAACGAGCGATAATTGAGTTACGGATAGCGCAAGCTGGATAGACGACGGTGCCGCCTAACCAGCCGCTTCAGACCGGCGCCCTTAGGCGCGGCTGAGCTTAAGTGTTATGTTTATTGCTAGTGCAAATTACTCAAATAAGGAGAAGGAATGCCTCAATATTGTATAATTTATCTCGGCGGTGATAAGCCTTCGAGCCCAGAAGAAGGTAAGCAACATATGTCAAAATATATGAATTGGTTATCCTCATTGGGAAATTCAGCGGTTAGTCCGGCTAATCCGCTTAAGAATACCAGCACGGTAAATTCAGATGGTTCTGTTACAAGTGGCGGTAAAACATCAATGTCTGGCTTCACAATAATAGCAGCTGATTCTATGGAATTGGCTCTTTCAATTGCTAAAACCTGTCCTTTCCTTGAGATAGGTGGGTCGCTTGAGGTCTCAGAATTAATACAAATATCAGGCCCAAAATAAACATAACAATCGCATTCACTCGGGCCGTAAAAAGCGTCACTCCTCGTTCCTCGTCGCTATGCTATTTGTTGCCTGTGATGCATAGCGTTAGGATTTACTAGCCATGGGTACTTTTTTCATATTTGCTCTGATTTTGCTGATGGTTGAACCGGTGGTAGGTGCCTGCTTACACGGCCACCCCTCAGTCACCGAAGAGTTCGGTAAACGTGACCATGTAGCAATCGGAACAGTTATTTCAAGCCAGGTTGTGCCTGCGTCCAATGGCTATCTTGATGGGCATAATAGAGCTGCACTTGGCAGTTCATCTGGAAATCGCTATTCGAAACAGGAGGAAATACAGCATGAACGTTAACGACGCATCCTCATACCCCCGTGACTTCCGAGGCTACGGCGGCAACCCGCCCGATCCGAAATGGCCCGGCAGTGCTCGCGTAGCTGTATCGCTCGTGGTGAACGTCGAGGCGGGGTCGGAGCTGTCACTAGCCGACGGTGACGAGCGGAACGAGAGCGTCTACGAGATCGTCGAACCGGTGGAGGGGGTGCCTAACTATTGCCTTGCGTCTCACTTCGAGTACGGCACGCGTGCCGGGTACTGGCGGATCATGCGCATGCTGGAGCGTTTCGATGCCCCCTGTACGGTGAGCGCTGCCGGTCGGGCCATCGAGCGTTCGCCCTGGCTGGCGGAGGATGTCGTAGCGCGCGGTCATGAGATCTCCTGTCACAGCTATCGTTGGGAGCGGCATGCCGAGATGCCGGAGGCTCGCGAGTGCGAGGTGATTGCCAAGGCCGTCGACTGCATCCAGAAGGCGGCCGGTGTGCGTCCCGTGGGCTGGCATACCAAGGGCGCACCGTCGCCCAGTACACGACGACTGCTCGTCGAGGAAGGTGGATTCCTCTACGACTCGGACGCCTATGATGACGACCTGCCACACGTGGTCGAGGTTGCGGGCCAGAGTCACGTGGTTGTACCGTACGCGTTTGACACGAATGACATGCGCTACATGGCCGGCGGTACCTTCGTGCACGCCGAAGACTTGGCGCGGTACTGCATCGACGCCTTCGACACGCTGTGGCGCGAGGCCGATCGGCACCCCGCGATGATGTCGATCGGCCTCCACCCCCGGCTGGCTGGCCGACCGGGCCGCATCGCCGGGCTCGAGCGTTTCCTTGAACACGTGCGCGCGACGGGTAGCACCTGGCTCGCGCGCCGTATGGACATCGCACACCACTGGCGCGCGGTGGTGGGGCTCCCGGCATGGACAGACAGGAGCGCGACCGAGAAAAAGGAATATTCTGACCCGGGGAAAGGGAACAGGCCTGGAGAGGAGACCTTCTGAAGATCGACAGTCGTCAGAGCCCAACCCACGGTTGCAGCGGACCCGCCACGCGGACCGCTGAACCTTATTGTTAGGCCGTACTCATGGAGGTTCCGTTATGCAAGTCAAAGATCTCGATGTGTTCAATCAGGTGCCGTTTTATTTTTGGGCCAAAGATAGTGAGGGAGTCTACCTATGGTGCAATCGACGCATGTCTGAATACGCCGGTACAGAGGTGATCGGGAAGACGGACTATGAAATCACGTCTTCCGAAGCCGCGGAGGCTCTGAGGGCGGACGACAGACTGGTCCTGAAAACAGGAAAGCCTCACACATTCTATGAGGAGGTGGATGATCCAGTCCAAGGCAAGGTGACTCTGAGTGTTTGCAAATACGTGGACGAACTGGAAGGCAAAAAATGTATTTTTGGTGTTTCGTTTCTTGTCGAGTGATAGTCCAAGAGACCGTACCGCGGTCTAACCACCGACTTGAGGCAGACCATGATCCCGCCGATTTTCTTGGACGGGACTTGGCTGCTCAGGCTGAAGCAGCTTTGGCCGACCCGACTAGCTCCAGTCCCCTAACCGTTGTGGCCCACTCGTGAAATGTCGACCTGATGGTTGGCCTTTTCCTGGTTTTTCAGCTTTAACTCTTCCATTGTATCCTACTGAAATTGGAGTAGAATTTTTAATTGAGGTTGACGTATCAATCGACTGATACAGGAAAAGGGGACAGGCCACTTATTCTCGTCTAACTACCGACTTGAGGCAGACCTTCGGGTCGCCGCTTTATAGACGGGCGGGTTAAGCCATCAAAAAATCTAACCCTAGCGGGATTCGTTGCGTCATTACAAAATCTAACCGAAGTCGTCTCGCATCTGTCGTTTCATGTCCTGTTGTTGGCGCTGTAGTTTCTTGCTGAAGGTCCAGTTTTTCCACGGCGTTTGTTTCAGCGGTGGTCTCTCTCGTGGGGCTCTGTCTGCATGGCTGGCCAGCTTGTAGATCCGCTGCAGTTGCTGATCGATTCGGGTAGAGAGCTCGAAGGGATCAGTTGTCTTAAGCGTGTGCTTGAGGGCTGCCAGCTTTTTGGGGTCTCCCTTTCGGGACTCCACGACCCGTTCGAACGGGGTACGAGGCGTGTCATAGCGGCGAATAAGTCGAGAGCCTATACGGATCTTGCATCGCAGCTTCATGGAGGGCTGGAACAGATTCTGGAAGATCCTAAGCTCATCATAGAGCTGGTTGGCGGCCTCTTGGGCCTTTGCGGTGTCGTAGCGATCCCAGCCCATAAGCTTTCTGACATGGGTCCAGTTTTTCTGCTCGATGTGCGCGTTGTCATCTTTTTTGTAGGGACGCGAGCGGGTGAACTGAATGGTGTGGCCAGCTGGGCGTTGTTGACAGAAGGCAAGAAGGCGGTTGTTGATAAACTCACTGCCGTTGTCGGAGTCGATCCCCTTGAGGGGAAAAGGAAGCTGGTGTTCGATCTCGGTGACCGCATTCAAGACACCCAAAGCGCTCTTACCCATGACGGCCTTGCGCTCTACCCAGCAGGTAGCAATGTCGACACAGTCCAGACTATGGACAAACTCCCCAACCGCTGAGGCCCCTGAGTGTGACACCAGGTCAATCTCCAGATAGCCCGGCCGGTTCACATCCCAGTGATCGGTCTTAATCGGGATCATCTGCTTTAGTAGCGATCCGGGCCGAGTGGTGCCATAGAGTCGGCGTTTCACGATGTGCTTGGTTTCCCTCAGGCGCCGATCCATCTGACGGGCGCTGATGGCCAGGAGCTGATCCTCTAACGGTACATGGGTCAGCTCGAAGTGTTGCCTTATCCAGGGCAACCAGTGTACAAGGGCGGCCTTCAGACGTTGGGAGCACAGATACCCCGAGGCCTCCCACACCTTTGCCAAAATCCTTACCATTGCCCGATTGTATGTAGGAGAGCGAGGTGCACCCCGTTTGCGTACAGTTGCCTCGGGCAAGGGCCGGTTTAAAAGCCAGATGGCATATTTGCGGTTGTAGCCGCAAACCTTGCAGAATTCCTCTAGCATCGTTCCCTTCTGTGCCCGTGGTGCGTGCTGATAACGATCATAGATGGATCGTAAATACTCCTGCTTGGATCGTCGTGCCATGGTGAACCCTTCCATTGTTGCCCTCCTTGAGCTCTAATGTGAGCCCTTGGAGGGTTAGAATCACAAATGGCGCAACGTATCGCCCTTGGGTTAGATTATACATGGCGCAATACGTCTCATTGTGGCTGGTGCTTAGTAATCCAGCAGCACGGGGTCAGCTTGTCTCATTAGAGTTTCCCCTCTCGGAAATTGGTGAGGCTGCATTTGGTATGATTATTCCGTTGGCCTTATCGGTTGCGGCTACTCTTATAAGCTTTTTCACTTGGAAGGTTCAACGCGGGCAGGTTGTTGGTGGTATCGCTCTCGTAAGTTGGTTTGTGATTTGGCTTGTGTTGGGAAAGCAGGGTCTTGAGTATCTGTTTTAGGGAATTCCTCAGTTCCGATTGTAATGAACCGCTGCAAGCGAACGTTAGGTCAACGCGCGGCGCGGATTAGCTATTAGCCGATAGGCTCCCACGTCGCTGAAGAAGAAAGCTCTCGCACAACGAGGGGGGACGACAATGTATGAGTTTATGCCCGGGCAAGCAACCATCGTTACCGAGATTTACCTTCCGGCGCAGTATGCGATCTCTCCAAGCTTCCTACAGGCATTGGACGATTCGCTCTTGCCCAAACAAGTCCAACAGCATTTTGATCACAACACCGAGGAAACCATTAAGAAACTCCTGCCAGAGAAACTGAGGGATCGCTATTCAGACCTGGAGCATGGCATTAACGAGTCGGGACGGTCGTTTGGCGGATACTCGATCTACGATCTCAAAGGAGCATGGAAAACTACTGACGAGAAGATCGAGCGCGACGCCAATGCGTGCGTTCGAATTATTGACTGGCCCACACCGGAAATGCTCCCGGGTCGAGATTGGTCTCTCTGTGAGCGGGTCATCAGAACCGTCTTCGCTCTGGGTCAGCGCTGCGATGCGATTCCGGATGTTTCGTCGATTTTACAGGTTGAAAAGGGTACCGTCGAAGAGATTTGCAAGGCACTGGATATGTGGTTTGATGAGGGCTCCTTCCTGCTCTACGGGTTTGTCATGTATCATCTCAGTCAGATCACAAAGGGCCGCGAAGGTGAGATTCTCCTGACCTCACATTTCGCTGTCGTCAATCAGATTTTCAGCCAGGACAATCATCATTGAAACCCATTGTGAGTAATATATTAGCGACCAGGGAATGCTCCAGGGTATTGCGGCGCATCGGGCACCAATGGATTGAAAAACCCTGTCTAACTAAACCATTTCAACCCATCGCTGCCTAGTTGCGGCTTGAGATGAGCAGGAATGGTCACGTTTTGGCTGCGACGGGTGACCGGGAGCGTTATGTCTAGTATATCAAGGGAAAAAATAGGGAGATTGACATGGTGCGCGTGGGTGGCTGCAGTGGCTATCGTAACCACCTGTTACTGGAACCTAGCGGTTGGTTACAGTTGGACTCTTCCCATAATAGGAACAGTTCATGGTCCACCGACACCGTTTCAACAGACTGTATTTACCGGCATTATTATGATGTCGTTTCTTATGGGATTTATTGCTAGCGTGATTATTATGATCAAGGGAATTTGGGTGCAACGTCTGGCCAATCTTCTCCCAGCACTGTTATTCTTGGCTCTACTGGTATTTATCGTTTATGAAACTGTCAACGGCAAATAATCCATAAAAATTCTCTGCACCTGACCGGAACCACACACGATGCGCTTGGTTCCGGTGAGTGAGCTCAAATGTTAGTGTGGTTCTTGGGTGTGTTTAGGACTTGAGACCATGGCCGGGAAACGACTGATTCTTCATTCCATTTTTTTGTTAGCTTTGCCGATTATCGTGGCATCATTGGGTGTGTCCATTGCCGGAGCCATCGGATTGGTGCTTCTCAGTCTTACTTGGCGGTTGGCAATTACTCTGAGCGTTCTGCTCTTCCCGCCGGTGGTCCCAAGGTTTGAACTAGAAACGATAGCCATAAGCCATTTCTCAGAGAAAGTACGTTGGTCAATGGACCGGCTTGGTATCGAATACGTGGAGCGACAAACAGCTGGTGTAGTGGGAGTGTTTTTTACGGGTCGCACCGTTCCCCAACTCAAAGTCCATGCCGGGCGTGTTCGAACCGTCATTGGTAACTCACCCGATATCCTGCGGTATTTGTGGGGGGCCCATGTGGGAACTTTGGGAGAGAAAACGGCATTTCTTGCCCCCACAAAAGAACGATTGGATTGGGAACGACGCATTGACGCCTATGGATACAATCTGCAAGTGTGGTTTTACTATCACATCTTGGCGGACCGATCGCTCTGTTTGCATGTCTGGGGGCGAAACAGCCCTTTGATTTCCTATTGGCAACGATGTCTTCTTTCTGTCATGTTCCCTTTATTTCGTGTCTTTCTACGCAAAGCCTTTAACACCTCGGATCAGCATTATGCTGAAGCGGTACAACGCATCGAGGAATTTTTTGCGGATGTAGAGGAACGGCTGAGTGACGGCAGGAAATCGATTTTAAGTGGGGATAAGATCGACTATGTAGATATTTCTTTGGCAGCGATCTCCAGTTTGTGTTTACAGGCTGAGGGTTTCGGTGCCGGTAAGGCGGACTCGGTGTGTATGGGGCTGGAACGAGTTCCACCAAAGATGCGTGCCGATTCTGAGCGGTGGATCTCCCATTACCCCAGTTCTGTAGCCTTTGTGAATAGGCTCTACGGCGTAGAGCGATAGTCTCACTGACAGAAGTCTCAAGCGGATCACAGGTACAAATTAATGGGTCGGCAAATACCGGCCACTTTTTTTAAGGTGCTTTAGATTAATAGTTTGTTTGATCGCTTGAGATCCAGCCTTGACGGGCGAATAATTCGGCAATCCTTTTTGCGATGGTTTTAGCCGCTCGGCGGGCGTCGGCTTCCACCGTCTGTCTGGACGAGGTGAGCCCGGCCATTCCACCGGATGTGGCGATCCCCGTTACCCCCATGATTGCAGCACCTACCGGCATGGTTTCAGCAATCCCAGGCTTTCTTGAACTCTTGGCCGTTGTCTCGAACTCTTCGAGGCGGGTTCGACGACTGGACGTTACATCATAGACTTGCACCAACACTTTCACCTCGGTGCCTCCGGCTCCTAAACCGATGCCAATCCGTCGCAGACTGTTGCCTTCATCGATGGTTATAAACTGGCCCTTCACAGTGAGGTCTGCGTCCGTCGGTTGGGAGAAATCGAAAGCACGTTCCGCAGGAATGCCGAGGTCCGAAATATCCTTTACCAGGGCCTCGGACAACGCATCTGCCACCTCACGGCCAATCTTAATTTGCTCTTGAGTGAGGGAAACTTCCTTAAGGACGCGCTCTAAGAGCCTCACCCCGATAGCACTATCCGGAGTGACATCATGTGGTGAAACAGCGAAGTCGCACACCAGGACACGCTGAGGTTTCACCGCTGGAGCAGCCGAAGGAATCACAGATGCAACGGGGGAGGACTGGCCATAGGGAGTGACTGTGGTTTGGGCACAGGCCACCAGGAAGGGGAGGGCCAGGACAAGTACGATTTTCATCTTCTTGTACCTTAATTCAGTGATTCAGTAACCAAACCGTGATTGTTCATCCACTTTAAATCCGGCTTGAGTCTACCCCACACCCTCATAAGATAAACAATACGACGAATTGAGCCATGTGCTCTTTTGAATGGGGAAACTGGTACTCTTTGGCGAGAGAATTAGCCACATTTCCGGATAAAATCTGCTTTAATTTAACCTTCCTATGCTATTGAAATAGGAGTAGAATTTTAATTTGAAGGCAGTGAGTCAAATTGAAATTTTCCGATACTGGAGGTGTCTTTTGAAGTGCCCAAAATGCCAAGCGGATATTAGTGAAATGA
This sequence comes from uncultured Binatia bacterium (SeqCode), assembly GCA_965215595.1. Classification (GTDB taxonomy): domain Bacteria; phylum Desulfobacterota; class Binatia; order UBA9968; family CAXXLF01; genus CBDCDW01. The sequence goes on from CBDCDW010000004.1 coordinate 186,927, forward strand.
AGGTTGAGGGGGTAAGGCTGGATTTTTGTTCCTCGTGCAAAGGCATATGGTTTGATGAGGACGAGGTGGCTTTTATGTTGGAATTGCCAATTGATATGCCGGAAATCGAGGAGGTTAAAAAAGGCGCGAAGAAAACAGCATTCCCATGCCCTCGTTGTGGAGACCAATTGGAGGAAATGAGATTTGTCCAATCTAACGAGTTGCTTGTGGACCGTAGCCCCGGGTGTGGTGGAATCTGGTTGGATCGGGCCGAATACCCTAAAATCGAAAAGATTGCCTCAAAAATCGGCGATGTGAAGTCGAAGATAATGATGGCATGCAGGTATTTTAAGGAGAATGGATATCAGATTTTCGCCGTTGCGCTTCAGAAATAGGCCGAGATCAGACAAACGCTATGAGTGGATCCGGGGCAGCCACACGGGGCAACTCGCGAACACAACAAGACGATGCTGGAGGAATCGAATGAATAAGGTCTCTCTGTGTGTGGCACTGGTGCTAATCCTAATTGCACCCGGCGTTGCTTGGCCTGAAGAGATAAAGTCGGATTCGTTTAGTAAATTGATGGCCTTGTCTGGTCTGCAGAAACAGGTAGCAGAGTTTCCTGGGATGGTTCGTTTGGGTGTGGAGCAGGCGAGAGAACAAGGAACGCCTATTCCCAATGCTGAATTCGATGAGGTGATGTCGTCTATAGATGGCGCTTTTCAGCCATCAGAGATTCTTACTGCTATTAGCATACAGGCAAGGGGTAGTATTTCGGAATCTGAAGCGAGAGATCTGCTTTCCTGGTACGAGTCAGATATAGGAAGGCAGATAACAAAAGCCGAAGAAGCCGCATCAACTCCTACTGCGTATCGGGAAATGATTAGGAATGCCCGTGCACTATTATCTGATCGCACACGAGTGGAGATTGCCAAGAAACTTGATGAATTGCTCAATGCCACGGATATGGCAATGCAGCTTCAGAAAGACGCCGGGACAGCCGTATTCATTGCCGTATCGAAGGTCATGAACCCGGACCAGCCAGTTCAAATGGATGGTTTCAAATCTCATATCCGTGAACAGGAACAACAGATACGAAAAAATGTACCCTGCTCGTGATTGTCTCTTATGTGTACAGCTACAAAGACGTTGACATTGCAAGTCTGGAGAAATATGTCGATTTCAACAAACGTCCGAATACAAGACGTTTCAATGATAGCGTGGCAAGGGGTATGCAGTACGCGCTCCATAAGTCCATTGATACGATGACAAATTCATTGACGGTTAAGCTCAAGAAGTAAACTGATTACTCTCTGAGCGGCCCGCAAAGCGCTCAGAGTCAGATCCTGCCATCGGTACGGTTTCTACAGATTACCTGAAGACCGTAATCCTGTGTTAGGATTCTTCTTTTCCATGAGAGTTTTTAAGTTCTGAATTCTTTCCTTATAACCGGGGTGGGTGCTTAGAAATGGTATCGATGTTTCGCCGCCTGCTTCATTGAGTTTCTCGTGGAGCCGAATGGCTCCTTGCGGTTTGTATCCCGCAGCGATCACATATTCCATCCCAATGGCATCAGCTTCCCGCTCCTGATCCCTGCCGTAGGCACTGTCGATAAGGTCCACAGCTAAATCTGTTATGGAGCCGCTCATGGGTACTCCGGCTGCTGCCATTCCGTATGCCGCTGCCATGCCTGCGGCTTGCAGCGTCTGCCCCCTTGTCCTGGCACTGTCATGATGGTTTTTCGTAAAGTGCGCAATTTCGTGACCCAAGAGAAAAGCGGCCGCATCAGTGTCGTCGTCGAGGAGCTTTAGCATACCAGTGGTGATCCCCATGATTGGCTTGCCCTTTCCGCCGTATCCAGGGACTTTAGCGTAGCCCGCGAAGGCGTTGGGTTGCTTGCCTTCCTCGATAAAGAGCTCAGCTTGAATACCGGCAAGTCGAGTGATTCGCAGCTTAGCGAGCAGGAGTTTTTTCATAGTAAACGTATCCACCACGGCCACAACGTGTTCGTTCTTGTCGGTGAGCCGAATCTTTGTGTAAGGAGAGCGGGCCAAGTCCTTCACCCGCCACTTTTGTTGCTGCTCTAATTGTGAGGAGCACGCAGCTAACGTGGCTGATGATACTACGAGTGCGAACCAGAGAAAGTGTCTAGAGATCAGCTTTTGTGTGATGTATAACATCCTATCCTTACTGAAGGTTTGATACTACAGAACCCGCCTCAATTACTAAATGGGAGTGGTTTTACTGAAATCAGATTCTACGGTGCTAGGTATCAGTGTGTCAATAGGTCTATACTTCGCGGTGATGTATCAGTCTATGTGTAAATTTTGGTGGGGGGAAGGGAGTGGAGAGGAAAATGGCTTTCACATTTGTCGGAGAATCGAAGATCTCGAGGTGGTTAAGGGATAGGCCTAGGGTATTTTTTGATTGGGAAAAGACAGAAGGGGTGCTAACTCCAGAGTTGCACGACAAATACAAACATGAGGAGGGCACCCCTATGCTGCTCGAGCAAGCAACACCAAGCAATGTATCGCGAGCGATTAAAGAGATCAATGCCTTTGAGTGGGAGGGCGACTTTAAACCGATGGCCCGCCAAGCTCTAAAACACCTGGTGGAGAAGCGGCTGGACGAAGAGATGGCCCAGTACATAGGACTATCACGCTACGAGCATGGGGCGGACCGAGTGGACTACCGCAATGGCCACTATACCAGGCATCTGTTGACCGAGATGGGAAACTTAGAGCTTTTAGTGCCAAGGAGCCGTAAGGGAGGGTTTCCCACCAAGCTCCTTGAGCGTTACGCCCGAAGGTGCCGTTCGGTGGATCGGGTGTTGTTAGCCTGCTTTTGTTTGGGACTATCCACCCGAAAGGCCGCTTCGGTGCTGGTTCCTATTGTAGGGGAGCGGGTCTCGGCCACAACGATTTCCAGGATTGCCCGGGATCTGGATAAAGAGGTTAAGTTTTACCATAGCCGTCCCCTTAGGGATCAGTACCGCTATCTGTTCTTTGATGGGGTGGTGTTAAAGAGCAAGGGGGCTGCCAAGGTACAGAAAAAGATATTACTTTGTGCCTTCGGGATCACGGTCGATGGGAGGCAGGAGATGATCGATTTCTATGCGGCCCCAACTGAATCTGAAGCCTGCTGGGAAGCGTTGTTAAGGGACCTGTATCAAAGGGGGCTAGAGGGGGGGTGTTGTGAGCTGATTGTGACCGATGGGGGAACGGGGCTGCATGGAGCCTTACAGATTGTCTATCCTAAGATCCTCGCCCAACGCTGCTGGGCCCATAAGACAAGAAACGTGTTGGACAAGGTAAAAAGGGCCGATCAACCAGCGGTCAAAAAAGCTCTAAATCGTATCAGTCATGCCCCTAATTATAGAAAAGCTACGGAAGCTTACTGGCGGTTTGGTTCACGCTGGAGGAAGGCTTATCCAAGGGCTGTGGCCTGTTTGGAAAAGGATCTCGATCAATTGCTTTACTTCTTTCAGATCAAGCGGCCTGAGCTTTGGAGCCGCTTGAGAACCACCAACCTCATAGAAAGATCGTTCCGGGAAGTCAGGCGCAGGACTCGCCCTATGGGGGTGATGGCAAATACCCAAAGCATACAAAGAATCGTTTTTTCTGTCTTTCATCACTTGAACCAAAATTGGAGTGAGAATGCCCCTAAGAAATTTACACACAAGTCTTGACGCTTCCATACTTCGCAAATAGCGGAAACTATTGTGGCAACAACTGCTGCCGAGACGTTATGAGGGGCCCCATGGAGATCAATATTATTTATGGGTGAAAAGAGAACGACGGTTGATCAATAGTCTCAATTTTTTGAGGTGTTGGCGGCATGCTGCGTTATCGGCGGGTAAGCTAATAGGTCTTGGCTGTTTCGAATTAATTGATGAGGGCGATCAAAAGGATATGCTAGGATAGGCTCGTAATATACAGACCCCACTTTACAAGCCAGGTGAATGCCCATTTAACAAGGTGACTGCATGAATCGAGAGGTATCAGTTCTAATCGTCTTGGTGATCCTGGCTAGCATCATTACTACTGGTTTCATTTTGATGGGAGCTATACCAGCGGCAGTTTTTTCGGTTGCCTTTGGTGGCGGTGTTTTGTTGTGGCTTTTAACGACCTACAGAACTCCCGTTGATCCGAACAAGGTAATCGTTCCGTACCTGTTTGCGATCCTGCTTTTCATAGTTCACGTTTACGAAGAGTATGGCACCGATTTCGAAGTGGCTATGACGGATATTACGGGATTTCATGTTCTCGAGAAGAAATTTCTTACCTTTGCTGCGTTCTTGGCTCCCTGCCTGTGGATCCTAGGCGCAATTTTGTTATTAAAGAAAAACCATCTCGGGTACTATTTCTTGAGCGCCTTTTTTGTCGCTATGACAATCGCAGAGTTAGCCCATTTCGTGTTTCCGTTCATGGAGGATGGGACCTTTGGGGATGTACACCGCCGCTCTTCCCCTTGTACCCGCGGGATACGGCCTATATATGGTGCTTTGTGAGATCAGAACGGCGAAACGTTTTCCAAACTCCAGCCCGTGACCACTGAAAGGGTAAATCAAGCATTATGCGCCCTTTCTATGATAACCACATAATCGAGTTATTCCCTGCCGGAGATACGAATCTCTATGAACGGGCATTAGCGAAGCGGCTAACACGGCCCTCTGACCCAAGACAAATCCGGCGAACACCATTTCGGTAAGTGGAAGTATTTGTTAGACAAAGATTGAACCCCATTACATAATGTGATTCATGCAGTTATTTTTAACAATTGGGTAACAAGAGAAGGAGAAAAGGATTATGAAATTCATGGTCACCTGGAAGATCGCACCTGGTAATCACAGGGCGGCGGTAGAAAGTTTTCTCAGCGGTGGCGCGCCGGTGCCACCGGAACTGAAGACCATAGGTTGTTGGCATGTACCGGGTTCAGCCATGGGATGGCTTCTGGTGGTGGGAAATGACGGAGTTGCGCTGGTGCAACATATGGGCGAACCTCCTGGAGCTTAAGATCTCACCTGTTATTGAGGATGGCGAAGCCGCCTGTGGCTTGTCCAAAGCCTATGGAAAGTAGATCATCAGATTTTCGGGAGGGTTATGTTGACGGAATTTGTTGTCCCGTGCAACTGTCGTAGTAAGAACTCGGCCGTGGGGCGTATTTTATCCCGGAGCCCGACCAATAGTCAGATAAGCTGGATTGCTAAGCGCCTACCAAATATTCTGTGCCCGTATGTCAATGTCTACGTATAATGTAAGGGAGGTGTTATGAAGATTAACAATGAGGCCAAGAGCCTTAATATGCCGTGGGAGAAAGAATATGGCTATGCTCAGGGGGTGAGAGTCGGGGACACAATCTATCTCTCCGGGCAGGTGAGCCATGATGACAAGGGGAATATCCTTGGTGAGGGAGACATGGAAGTCCAGATGCGAGCGGTATACGCTAACGTCCAGAAGGTGCTGGCGCAGTATGATGCTTCAATAGACAACGTCGTGGATGAGATCATTTTTGCAACCGACATGGAATCCGCCTTTGCTGCACGGGTCAAGATGAAGCAAGAGGTATTTTCCGGATCCCCGGTCCTTGCCAGTACCATCGTTCAAATCCAGCGCCTGGCGTTACCGCAGCTAATGATCGAAATCAGGTGTATTGCCAGAATCTAGCTGTAAAGCAGTCGTACCGATTTGGGGTAGGTAATGAAGATTTCGATCCTGGACGACTACCACGGTACGCTTCACACGCCACCATGTTTCGAGAAGCTGGATGGCAATGAGGTAGAGATCTGGAAGGATCATACCCAGGATGTGGATGTGCTTGCGGATCGACTTCGAGAAACCGAAGCGTTGGTACTGATACGGGAGCGCACGAAGATCCGAACGCCTTTGTTGAATCGGTTGCCCAATCTCAGACTCATCAGTCAACGAAGTTTTATCCACACATTGACGTGGAGACTTGTACGCAGCTGGGAGTGATTGTGTCGTCGTTTCAGCACCCGGGTACACCATCCTATGCCACTGCGGAGTTAATCTGGGGTCTGATCCTCTCCGCCATGCGGCAGATCCCCCAGCAAATGGAATCCCTTAAAAACGGTGGTTGGCAGCCTGGTGTCGGCTCCACATTGCGTGGCCGTACCCTGGGAATCTATGGTTACGGTAGAATAAGCCGTGTGGTTGCCGGGTATGGACGGGCCTTTGGCATGAAGGTGCTGGTTTGGGCGCGGGAGGACTCGCTTACGAGCGCAAGGAACGATGGCTATGCCACAGCATCAACCGAGGAAGAATTTTTCGAGCAATGTGACGTGCTTACGCTACACATGCGTTTATACGAAAGTACTCGCGGAATTGTCACGGGAGCCGATCTGGCACGCATGCAGCCTACGGCGTTGCTAGTCAATACCAGCCGGGCTGAACTCATCGAGCCCGGGGCCCTGGTCAACGCGTTGAGGGTGGGACGACCCGGTTTCGCTGCGGTGGATGTTTATGAGCCGGAACCCCTGTTGGCTCCCGAAAACCCGCTACTGCTGATGGATCATGTGGTCTGTACGCCGCATACCGGCTATGTATCCCGCGATGAATACGAATTGCAGTTTAGTGATATCTTTACCCAGATTACCGCTTACGCGGCGGGGTCGCCAATCAACGTCGTGAACCCGGAGGTTTTGGATCACCCCTATTGGCGGTCATGAGACCGCTTAGACCCGATGTTCGTTAGCTGGGAATGAAGATGATTATACAGGCGGAATTTTCTTTTTTGTTGGTTTCCAATGCCGAGGCCCGGAAAGGAAATGTGTAATTGACGCGAGAGTGGGAACAGGCAATTCTCAAAGGAGATATTGATTGCCTACATAGACTTTTTCAGCAAGGAACCGATATCAACACCAAGGACCGATACGGACAAACGGGCCTGATGATTGCAGCGATAAACGGTATTGCAAACGTTGTACAGTATTTGATCGACCAGGGTGCGGAGTTGAATCATGCCGCAAAGTACCACTTGACGGCGCTTATGCTGGCTGTCATCAACGGCCACGTAGAAATCATTCGCTCGTTGATGGTTGCAGGTGCTGACCCGCAGGTGCAAGAATCCAGTGCGTCCGGATTTCATGGAAAAACTGCAATGGATCTAGCCAGCGGGCAACAAAGGCCCGATCTAGTGGACGCGCTGTCGTTAGGGAAAAAGTGAAAGTTATCCAGCGAGCTCTTCTATCTCGAAGCCTAACCTCTAATTCCTAGTTTTCCACTCGTATCATACCCGTGATGAAGCATGCACTGATTAGATTAGGGGTTTGTGTCCTCCCGTTGGCTCTCACTCCCCTTTGGGGATATTTGATAGCCGAGGGGTATGTCAATTTTGGCGGTGGAGAGAAGGATCTCTTGATATTGATTCCGTGGATACTCTGGTCACTGATCTATCTAGCCATTTTCATTGTTATCTGGTGTAAAAGAATGCCGCTTCTTCGTGGAGTCGTGTACTCCACCGCTGGAGCCACCACTCTGCTTGGACTCATCTGGGGGGGCATGTTTCTCTGGTTTTCCGGATTGCTCGGGATCTCATAATTATCCACGGGTACAACCTGCTATCGATCGGTTCCCGGCAAAAGGACCTTCACCCGGATTGAAATATAGCGCTGTGCCGGGCAATTCCGTATTTGAGCTCCGTGGGTGTCTGTGTACCTCCCATATGGCCGCAGGTTACGTCCTTTATGGCTAAATATGTTAAAATTTAATGTTAACATCAGTATTGTAATATCCAGATTCCTTGTTGGCAGAGATGTTGAAAAAACACAAGCAAAATCAAGGATTTACCCTCATTGAGCTGTTGGTAGCCATCGCTATTCTTGGCGTTCTGGCGGCCATGGCAATTATGTCCTATAACAGTTATCGGGAGAGGGCTAAACTGGGGGTCATTGCCACCGATTTACGAACCTTCGGGATATCTTTCGAAGCCTATAATGTGAGCAACGGGTGTTACCCCCCAGATTCCCATAACGAAGCACCCAATAATTTAAAAAACGGCTACGGAACGGAAAATTATCTCCCCATTGGAGCCTGGATCAACCCTCCTTACTGGGGAGGATTTTACAATTGGGAGGGACCGGACACTTACTCATTTGCGGGGATCTCTCTTTATAACACTACAGCAACAAACTCCATCATGGTTCGGCTCGATCAATTAATGGACGATGGAAATTTGAGCTCGGGTAGATTTAGGGATGAAAGTGGTAGATATACCTATATCGTGAATGATAATACTTCTAGTGCTGACGCATGTCCCTAAATCGGCTACCAATTCTACCAACTGCAATTTGCACGGGCTTAAACCTGTGTGGTTTGAAATCAAAACCTAACACTGATGGGTTGAACTAGGTTGCGGCTCCACGCTCTGGGGCGACGGGCCTTGGGACCTCGGCATTACGTTTTTCCGTGTACTGTCGAAGCTCCGGAGTCCGATAGAAGAGAAACGAGGAGTAAGATAGCACGATGACAACACCCGTGGTGAGTGCCAGGGGGGCACCGATAAAAGTCGCAAGAGAGCCAGCCTGAATTCCGCTCAAGGGGCCCAGGCCCCGATGCACCATCATGTTCATGGCCATCACGCGGCCGCGCATTTGCTCCTCGGCAGACAATTGCAGCATGGTGTTGCGCAGCGTTCCTCCCACCACATCGATCAAGCCCACCAGCATCAGCGTGCCCATGGAAAAAGTCATCCATGGTGAAAGGGCAAAGATGGCCACCAACGTGGGTTGGATAAAGGCCGTCACCATGAAAACCGGTCCCTTCTTTTTAACGTCGCCAATTAACATGAGAACCCCGGTGGCGAGAAACGCACCCACACCCGGGGAAGCATAGAGAAGGCCAAGACCTGTGGGTCCCACTTGGAGCACGCTACGTGCAAACACGGGCATCAGCTCCTGGTAAGATCCGAAAAACGTGTGCACCGCCTCGAGGGTCAAGATGCCAAAGATGACGGGATGGCGCTTCATAACCTTCAGCCCTTCGACAATGGAACGGGCCATGGATGTGGTCTTGCGCTCCAACTCTACGTGTGGGGTGTGCATCAAGATGACCGAGAGTAGCACCATGGAATGGAATATGGCGTAGGCGAAGAAAGCGCCGGCGATACCGACGGTACTTATGGCAACACCGCCAATGAGCGGTCCAATCAGGGCGGTTACGCGGCGGAGGATAGAGGTGAGAGCAATGGCACGCATTAGGTGTTCTCTAGGCACTAGGGAGGGTATCAAAGCGTGCCGGGCGGGAGCATCAAAGGCAGCTACCGTCCAGCTCACGAAGCTAAGGGCGTATATGTGCCACACCCTGATAACCTCCAGCTCGGTAAGTATGCCGGGAATAAACGCGAGCAGAGTGGCAAGGCTTTGGGAGAGAATCAATAGCCGGCGCCGGTCCATGCGATCCGCCAGGGCCCCACCATATAATGACATGATGAGAAAGGGGACAGACATAAAAACGCCGTTGAGCCCTAACATAAATGGCGAATTGGTAAGTTCAAGGATGAGCCAGCCGCTGGTGAGCTGGTGAATCCATGAGCCCATGGCTCCAAAAAGCCAGCCACCCCATAGCAAGCGGAAATCGCGATACTTTAAAGGTCCCACGAGATTAATCAGAACACACTAAGATCTGACTACCAACACCCAATTGGTGGGCTTGCACGGGATATTTTCTAAATATGGCAGAGATTGTTCGATGGTCAGTTATCGGGGTTAGGCATCCAGAATATACCTTGATCTCGGTACAACCCAAACCACCAGAAGCGGCCTGGTGTAATTTGTTTCCTTATTTATGACCGTTGGCTGTGGGGAGACCGTATAATCTGCTTGGATTGTGCGAGAGGATACGCTCCTTGTCCTCCTGGGTGACGCCCTCCTGTTTCTGGAAATCAATGATGGCGTCCATCTCACTGGACGGGTCCGTATGCCCGTAGTCGGTGCCGATGACGAGACAGTGGTCCCCGGAATAACGGAGGATGTAGGGGACATCGTCATTGGTTTGACAGGTCACGAAGATGTTACATGCGCCAAACACGTCTTCCGGCAACTTGCGCCCTGATGTCTTTGTGCGAAGCATCACTTCCTTATAGATCCATGGCACCCATTGGGCAGAGGTCTCAATAAATCCCCAGCGAAGCTTGGGAAATACGCTGGGTATCTCACTCAAGAGCACATCCAGGCAGGAAGTCACCGTAGGTTGTCGGAACGTGGCGAATCGACTGACCGGAGGATTCCGGTAAAGGTCGCAATTCGTCGGATTGCCGTTGGCAATGTGGACGGCAATGGCCAGATCCAGGTTCGATGCGATTTCGTATAGAGGGTAATAGTAGGGATCCGTCAGATGACGGTTCCCTTCCAGGGGCCGTAGGCAGACCGCCACGGCACCGTTTTCCCTTGCTGTTTTGACCTCTGCGACGGCCTCGTCCATGGACAGGACAGGTGTAATGCAGGACCAGCGGAGACGGTTGTTGCTCTTACGCCAAACGTCCCCCAACCAGCGATTCCAGCTTCGGCAAAGGGCCGCCTCAACCTCCGGGCGTTCCGATACCTGTTCGATCCAGAAGGTGTTGTGCATAATCTGAATATCAATCCCCAGGGAATCCATGTGCTGAATTCGTAAATTCACGTCATCCAGCTCCCTTGCAGCCTGAGGCGTCTGCATGTCCCTCCCGGCGACGTCGGACATCTGCCGTAGTTGCTGTTCGGTTAACGTCCGAAAGCGAAAGCCCCGGATCTTACCATCAACTACCCAGTATTGTTGAATGGGCTCGTCAGGACAGGAATAAAGAAGTGGTCTAAATTTTCGTTCTGAGGGCTCGAGATAATCCCAGGTTTGTTCGGTCTCGATGACATGGGCATCAGCATCAATAACAGGCAGTCCATTGGCAAGCGGCATTGTAGTTCCCTCCCAGGGTAAAATTGCGTTTATCTTTGCTAAAACGCTAGTGTAAATAACCTGCGATGTCAATCGTAGAAATGATACGTTGAGCCAACGGATCATATGGAATCATAGATCTAGCTGTGATAAAAACAACGCGGGTTAAGCTCTCATAGGAGCCGCAATAGAAGAGGAGAACATTCCATGAAACTCTACGGCTTTACCCGATCCCCATTCACACGGAAGGTACGTATCCTGCTTGGTGAGAAAAAAATACCCTACGATTGGGTCGAGTATCAGCATCGCCACGAAGACCCGCGCTATGGGAAGATGAACCCATACAAAACAGTTCCGATTCTCGAACTCGAATCCGGGACCTGCATCTACGAGTCCACAGTGATCAATGAGTATCTTGAGGACGTTTATCCGGAGCCGTCGCTTCGGCTACGGGACCCCGAGGGAAGCGCCATGGTGCGCCTCTGGGAAGACTTCGCAGACTGCCATCTCACGGCAACCCTTCTGGATGTGGTTCGAGACAAGGTCCAGTTCACGCCACAGGGTCCAAAACCTCGGGATCCGGCAAGTGTTGATCCTGCGCTTGCAAAGGAACATCAATCCGCTCTTGAAACGGAACTCGATCCGCTAGAAAAGCGCCTGCAGGGCCGTGACTATATGGCCGGTCCGGACCGAGGTATCTATACCCTGGCGGATATAGCATTGGTGCCGCCCCTTCTTGGTACCACCGCCAGGCTAGATTTCAGTGTTACCGTGAAGCGGCCCAATCTGCATTCCTGGATCGAACGTGTACAGGCCCGGCCTTCGGTTCGGGAAATCATGCAGTAAATCTGGAATCGGAGTGAATTTAGTAGTTTGACTCAAGACTTCCTAGGGCGTTGAAATACACTGTTTAAAGGCCGGTCAAAAAGGTCCCAGGTGCGAGGCGCGCGAGAAATCGACGAGCGGAAGCATACTTAGGCAGTACATTGGAGCGAGGTGATTGAGGGCAACGAAGTAGATGTGCCTTTTTCAACGGTCTGTTCCATCTTGACAATGCACGCTTGCAGCTGCTATCCGATGTGCAGAACGCTCTAGCTCAAATTGTTCTAAACAATCCGTAGGCCCTTCCCACCCAATGAAAGGAGACCTTTCCTATGGCAAAGCCAGCGAGAAATGACCCGAGCACCATCAAGAAATCCGATCGGCGATGGCAATCGGACGTCATCGTAGACATGATCAAACGCTACGGTTTCGAATACATTGCATTGAATCCGGGTGCCAGCTATCGCGGATTGCACGATTCGCTGGTTAATTATGGCGAGAACGATCCCCAAATGCTCCTCTGCCAGCATGAAAAGATTGCCGTACAGATCGCTCATGGCTACGCACGTGCGACGGGTAAGCCCATGATTGCCATCGTCCATGACCTTGTGGGTCTTTTGCATGCGCCCATGGGCATATATTACGCCTTTCTGGACCGCGCTCCTGTCTTTATCATCGGTGCCACAGGCCCCATGGCCGAACTCAAGCGGCGTCCATTCATCGATTGGATTCACACGGCCAATGTTCAGGGCGAGGCAATCCGTAATTTCGTCAAGTGGGACTACCAGCCAACCACAGTGGACGGAGTGCCCGGGGCATTCGCGCGGGCCTACTCGGTTATGATGAGTGCGCGCCAGGGACCTATCTATATGTGTTACGATGCAGGCCTGCAGGAGTCCGAGCTGGACCACGACGTGGAGATGCCGCCGGAAGGTACCGCTTTTACTCCCGCGCCGGTGAGTGCGGATCCAGCGGCGTTGGAAAAAGCCGCGGACACTTTGGCCTCAGCGAAGAGACCAGTGATGATTGCCGATTTTGCCGCGCGGCAACCCTATGGTTGGAATCATGTAGTTGAATTGGCAGAAACACTCGGGGCTTCCGTGTGGGATATGAACTCCAGACTCAATTTCCCCAGCGATCATCCCCTCAATCTCAGCATGGATTATGAAGGCTGCTACAAAGATGCCGATGCCGTCTTGACGTTGGACATCGCAGACTTCGAGAGGCCTACCCATGTACGTGACATTTCTACACGCACCGTTGTCAGTAAGGTGCCGGCAAATGCCACCTGGATCGATATCGGTTTCACCAACATCGAGATTAGCAAGTGGTCCATGGATTATGGTCGCCCCTACTACGCCCACCAGCGCATGACGGCGGATGTGGTCAGTGCAGCTCCTCAACTGACGCAACTTCTCAAGGCACGTATTGCCAAGACACCGGGACTAGCGGAGAGAATCGCCAAGAGGACCGAGGAAATTGGCAAGCGCCACAATGAGATGCGAGCCAAATGGCGGAAGGACGCAGAAAAGGATTGGGACGCAAAGCCCATGACTAACTATCGCCTCGCGCTAGAGGTGTGGGACGTCATCAAAGACGAGGACTGGGTTTTGACCGCAGGTGGGTTAGCGGATGCCGCGCGAAAACTATGGAATTTTGATCGACCCTATTGCCACGGTGGTCGTGAACTCGGCACCGGCACTCAAATCGGTACTTCATTGGGGGTGGCCCTTGCCAACAAGGGAACCGGACGGCTCGTGGTGGATTTACAACCTGATGGGGACTTGATGTTCGATGCCGGAGCGCTGTGGATCGCGGCGAAGTACGAAATACCCATGCTTATCGTGATGTTTAACAATCGGGCCTATTACAATGACTGGAACCACCAGATCGTTATGGCCAGGGTCCGCGGCACCGATCCCGCGCGTGCCCACATCGGTATGGATCTCTACGGCCCGGATCCGGATTTCGCCGGATTGGCTCGCTCCATGGGTTGGTATGGCGAAGGGCCCATTGAAAATGGCGATGACCTGAAACCTGCGTTAAATCGTGCCATTGAGCAGGTCAAGAAGGGTAAACCCGCTCTGGTGGATGCTATTACCCAGCGCCGAGAGCACTAATTCACCTAAAACAAACCCCGTGGCGTATAAATGTCGCGGGGACTCTCCTCTGTGACTATGATTTGCACGGGTTCAGGTATCCCGGGGAGTTCTACTCCCGCAGAACCCGCTTCATCCTCACAACTGTGGATGTGTTCTGACTAATCTAATTGGGTCGTGATACTTCTAGTATAATTGGAGTCAATGGGAAGAGTTCATTAGAATGGCTCTGTCGTCCACCTTTGCGAATTATGTATTGGAGCAACTCACAGAATCCGGCAGCATTGAATCGCGTAAGATGTTCGGTGGATTAGGCATTTATGTGGATGATGTGTTCTGTGCCATTGTAAGTTCTACAAATCGATTTTACCTGCGCGTGGGGCGTAATGATCTCAAGGATTTCACGGAGGCAGGGATGACACAATTTTCCGGCAGGGGAGACGCCGGTATGCCCTATTATGAGGTCCCGGAGCACGTGGTGGAGGACTCGTCCATTCTCAGCGAGTGGTCTTTAAAAGCGCGGGATGAAGCCATTCGTGCCAGGAAGCAATAGTTTTTATCTGATACCATGATAGCAACGGCTGGCTGAACTATGTTCTTGAGTATTGTCCTATGGGTGTTGGCGGTGTTACTGACAGTTGCGGGTGTCGCGGGTCTGGTTCTCCCCATGCTTCCCGGAGCGCCAATGGTCTTCGCTGGTTTGTTGGCGGCGGCTTGGGCTGAGGACTTTGCCTACGTGGGTTGGCGGACCTTAACCGTGCTCGGTCTGATGGCCCTGTCGACCTACGTTCTTGACTTTGCGGCCACGGCATTCGGAGCAGAGAGATTTGGTGCGTCCGGATATGCAATTGCCGGAGCCACCGTTGGCGCAATTGGCGGGATATTTTTCGGGTTGCTGGGCGTCCTAGTTGGGCCTTTTGTCGGTGCGGTGATCGGCGAATTGATAGCGCGCCACAACCTGACGGCTGCGAGCAGAGCAGGGCTGGGAGCCACTTTGGGTCTCGCCCTCGGGGCTGCAGCAAAATTGGCAGTAGCCTTTTCCATGGTGGGTGTGTTTGTGGTGGTCCGAATTTGGGGAGCTGTGTAAAAGGATGGGATGCCGTAGAGCTAGGATTACCCTCAGCCTAGCTTTTTTCCTTTTTTTAGGGATCCACAGCGCGGCTGTGGCTGGGGAATTGGAGGCTGTGATTGGTTATCTCTTAGGGTACGTGAAGAATTCCGAGGTGGTATTTATAAGAAACCGTAAAGAGCATACGGCCCACGAGGCGGAAGACCATATGAGGAAGAAATACGAGCATTTCAAAGAGAAGATCCGAACACCCGAGGATTTTATTCAATTTGCCGGGACAAAGAGCTTGCTGAGCGGCAGACCCTATCGAGTCCGATTGAAAAATGGTAGAACGATGCTCAGTCAAAAGTGGCTGGAAGTAGTATTGGAGGAATACCGAAAGAAAAACAGTGGCTAAAATTGGCCGGTGATGAGTGATCTTATAGGAGGGAAATATGTCCTACGATTTAATCATCAAAAACGGAAAGATCATTGACGGTTCCGGAATACCAGGCTTTCGCGGTGATGTGGCCATTAGCGGCGGACGCATCGTTGGTGTCGGGCTAGTCACTGGCGATGCAAGGCGTGTATTGAACGCCGACGGTCTGGTGGTGGCACCCGGAATCATCGATAACCACACCCATTACGACGCCCAGGTAACCTGGGATCCCCTTTGCACCTTTTCCTGCTACCACGGAGTGACAACGGTGGTCATTGGAAACTGCTCGCTGGGGCTAGCCCCGGCTCATAAAGAAGACCAAGAGCCGTTGGCAAGCGTGCTCTCCCACGTGGAGGCGATTCCCCTGGAAGCAATCCGGGCCGGTGTGACCTGGAATTGGGAGACAATTCCAGAATATCTTGATGCGCTGGACCGGCGTTTGGGTGTTAACGTGGCCTCACTCGTCGGGCATTCCGCTGTACGCAGATACGTAATGGGTGAGGCGTCCCAAGATCGAGTCGCTACTCAGGATGAGATCTCTGCCATGAGGGAGATTGTGCGTGAGGGGATTGAGGCGGGCTCTGTGGGAGTCTCGTTTGAGCATAACATGCGCCATTTTGACTGGAATGGCCGGCTTGCTCCCTGTAACCTCGCCACCGATGATGAAATCTTGGCGGTGGCAAGTGTACTGGACGAAGTGGGACGTGGGGTTATCCAGGTTGGCGGCGACCGCAAGCTGGGGGTAAAGCTAACCAAGGCCAGTGGGCGACCGGTATTCTACGGTAACATTACCCAGCAGGCGGTGGCCCCGGACCTCTGGCGTGAGCGCCTGACGGAAGCCGAGAACCTGATGCGAGAAGGGCATCGCGCCTATCAGTTTGTGATGCCTCGTCCCGGAGATTTACGTTACACCATGAAGACGGCGCAACATTTCGATGCGCTGCCCAGCTGGAAGTCTGTGATGCTGCTCCCTCTGGAGGAACGCAAGCAAGCCTTCCGGAACCCGGAGGTTCGCGCCAAGCTTCACTTGGAGGCAGTGGATACAGCCCGTGATGTGACTATTGCGGGGCAATTCACGCGCCGCTGGGATTTGCAGTTCGTGCACCAGCCGGTGTTGCCAAAAAATCAGAATCTCAAAGGTAAGAGCGTGGCGCAGATCGCTGCAGAGCAGGGTAAGGACGTGCTGGACGCATTTCTCGATCTCATCCTGGAAGAGAACCTGGAAACGGAATTCGAACGACGCGAGGTGAACTGCGATGAAGCTGCCATGACTGCCCTTCTCACCAGCCCGTACACGGTCATCGGGCAATCCGACGGGGGAGCCCACGTGGTATTTAGGACGGACTACAGCTATTGTACCTACTTGCTGTCCCACTGGGTCCGTGAGCGTAGAATCATGTCCCTCGAGGACGCAATCCGGAAACTGACTTACGTGCCGGCGACACTCTTTGGTTTATTGGATCGGGGTTTGGTACGCCCTGGAATGGCTGCAGATCTGATTGTCTTCAATCCTGAGACCATCGGGCCTCTGCAGCAGGGGGAGGCGCAGGACCTGCCCAGAGGAGGCACTCGACGCAGCCAGCTCGCCCAAGGAATCGAGTGGACGGTGGTAAACGGAGGGGTTCTTCTAGAAAGGGGCAAGCATACGGGCGAATACCCAGGAATGGTTTTGCGAAGCGGTGGTGCCGCTCAATCCATTGCTGCAGCATAAGAGAAAAACAAAACCGTCGAAACGAAAAGGAACAGCGCTCTCTTGCCTTGACGCTTGGAGAAAGACTGCTAAATTTAATTGTGTGAAAGGAGAAAATAATCATGGCTAAAGTAATCCATTGCAACAAAGTCAACCCTAGTTCCAATTGTAGTCATGTCATCCGAGGCCAGACTGAGGAGGAAATACTGCAACAGGCCAAGGTCCATGCGAAAGAGCATGGGTTAGAGGCCACCCCTCAGTTGCTCGAGATGGTCAAAGGTTTCATCGAGGATTAGTAACCACTTATAGTTGCGAGGGGGCGACGGTAGGAGTTACCGTCGCCCCCTTTTTTACGGATTTTGAAGTCTACATTTCACCAATCTGATTCCAGCCTTTGTTCGGTCTCCCTTTTATGCCCGAATCGTTATCTCTTAATCGTTGCTAGTTAATTATACTGGGGAATGGAGGGGAAATGGGGCCAGGTGTGTGCGAGCGTATTCCATTCCCGTTGTATCAACCTCAAGTGTTTTTGCCGGTATATCGAATTCGCCGTTTCATAAAAAATATTTAAATACTTAGGTCCTGAAAGAAAGGAGGCTCTTATGCCTTTGGAAGGTGAAATTGAAATCGTGACCATCCTCGGTACCACTAGACCGGGCAACTTTACGGCAAAAGCCCTAGCGCTTGTAGTGGATGAACTACGACAACAAACCAAGGTCAATGTGACCGAGATTGACCCCTACGGTATGCAGCTGTTGTTTCCCGGCGAAACAGTTGAGTCGAAGGGTTCCCAGTTTCTGCAGAGCGCCGTTCAGAAAGCAACGGGCGTGGTGCTGGCCACTCCGGAATACCACGGTAGTTTTGCCGCCATGATGAAACTGATTATTGAGAATCTCGGTTTTCCCTCGATTCTGGCAGGGAAGCCTGTTGCACTGCTGGGGGTTGCGGCTGGGCAAATTGGTGCCATCAAATCCCTTGAGCAGCTTCGCAGTGTGTGCTCCCATATCGGATCCATTGTGCTGCCCGGGCCCGTGTCTGTTGCAGAGGTGCAAGGGTTGTTCGATGAATCTGGGAAGTGTTCGGAAGAGAGGATAGAAAAGCGAATCCGTGGCTTAGCCACTAACCTTTTGGATTACATTCACGATAACATTTGCCCCCGTGTCGCCCTTGAACAGATGGTACGTTCAGATGTGGCGATGCACGTTTAACAGATTCGTAAAGGGGATTGAACTCGATCATCAGTATTTGGCTTCTGTCCTTGGCCGTAAAGTTCTTTCACGTTTTTCTGGTGGTATTGGGGGCTACCCCTCTCAAACCGCTGGCGCAATATAGTTCTTGGGAACGCTGCCGTGAGGTAGTATTATGGCCTCGGGTGAATCATTTTGGTACGGGAGTGGTAACATAATTCTAATTTCAGCGCAATCGAGACGCGTGACAGCACGGCTGTGTTTTGTTATAGCGCTGATTGCTAGTGGTTGTTCCATACTTCCTTACCCGCCACCCCAACCAAAGGTTTATTCACTAGCGCAGGCTATCTCGGGGGAACTCGCCGAGGCCTATGCAAAAGTCACCAACCGCTTCGGTTCTGGTCAAACAGGCTTCATGCTCTTGGCCAATAACCATGAGGCATTGAATTGGCGCCTGGCGCTCGTGGATCATGCCACCAAATCCATCGATATCCAATACTTTATCTGGCAAGCGGATGCTGTGGGAAGTCTGCTTTTTGACCGACTGATCAGGGCGGCCGACCGCGGTGTACGGGTACGGGTCCTTGTGGATGATCTGGTCTTGGCCGCTAAGGATCGGGATATCGCTGCCATTAGCAAGCATCCAAACTTTGACGTCAAGTTGTTCAACCCGGGAAGAATTCGCGGAAGTACGGTGTTGGGCCTAGGCGAATTTCTCCTTAATTTTAGACAGCTAAACCGCCGCATGCACAACAAACTCTTCGCAGTCGATAATCGCATGGCGATTGTAGGCGGGCGTAATATCGGAAACGAATACTTTGGCCTCAGCGGAAAGTACAATTTCCGGGATCTCGACGTGCTGGTGGTGGGACCCGTGGTAGAGCAGGAGATTTCCCATGCGTTCGACGATTATTGGAACGCCAAAGTCGCCTACCCGGGTAGCGCGGCATCCAGGCGGGCAACCATAGATGAACTGCGGGAGCTGCAAAAGGAAAACGTGGACTATATCAACGAGCACCGAGAGCTGCTCTCCTCCTATCCATTGGAGCCAAGGGATTGGAGCCAAGAACTAAGGCAACTCCCAGCCCGAATGAAGTCGGGGGAAGCCCATTTCCTTCAGGACCAACCTATAAAGCTCGACGATCAGGAATATCGTCTCGTGGATATGCTGGAGTACCTGGCAAAGCCGCAACACAAGGAGCTCATTGTCGTTACACCCTACTTGATTCCGGTGAAGGGATTTCTGGAGGATCTTGCACAGCTTGAGGCTGAAGGAGTGAAGGTGAAGATCATTACCGGCTCCATGGCATCCAACAATCATACCATTGCCCATAGTCATTACAAAAAATATCGACGCCGTATTCTTGCCACGGGGGCCGAACTTTACGAGTTCCGTGCCCAACCGGCGGCAGACATACGCATCGTTTCGGACGTGCCGCCTGTTCGGGCGAAGTTCATATCGCTTCATGTTAAAGCCTTGGTGGGGGACAGAAAACGTTGCTTCGTGGGCTCTTTGAATCTCGATCCACGTGCCATTGAAATTAACACCGAAAACGGGCTTTATATCCAGTCCGATGCCCTCTGCGGTAAGATTGCCCGAGAGTTCGATGCTTTGATGGACCCGGATAATTCCTGGCACGTTTATGTTGATCAGAACAATTATCTCAATTGGAACTCCACTTCAGGTACCGTGTTGATTCAGCCCGCTCGCAGTTTCTGGCAACGGATCAGTGATTTCTTTTACCGTCTGCTCCCCATTGAAAAACAGTTGTAGGTCCGGTTTGTGTTATCACTAGCAGAGAATTAGCAATTCAGTATCTGGATGGATTTTCAGAAGGGGATCTCAACAAGATCAAAAACGTGTTGAGTGATGGGTTCCAGTTTAACGGTCCGTTCTTTTCAGGAAAGACGGCTGTGGACTATATGCGGGCCCTGGAATCGGATCCACCTGATAGGAGTTCCTATAGGATCATTTCGATCTTCGAGGGTAACGGTGAGGTGTGCCTCATTTACAACTTTGAGAAAAAGGGCGTTTCAGCGAATATGGCCCAACTGTTCAATTTTGATCCAGGGAAGATTGTTAAAAGCACATTGATTTTTGACAGCGGGCAGTTCGGTTAGCGCTTTTTAAGGTGACCAAAGGTGTTGCAAGATCTCAGTGCACCGGCCATTTGGGCAGGATTAACGGCTTTTGTTTGGTACGCTTTTGGTGCCGTCCCTCTCCAAATCGCCGTTTCTGAACAGCTGGGTCTATCCACCGCACAGACGTCCAGCTGGATATTTATCGTTTGGTTTAGTGGAGCAATTTCTTCCATCGTTGCTTCGCTCTATTTTCGGCAGCCTATCCCCATCACCTGGACCATACCCGGGTTAATTTACCTTGGTACTCTGGCCGATCAATTCAGCTTCCCAGAACTGCTAGGGGCCAACCTCGTGGCCGGTTTCCTGCTAATTTTGTTGGGGGGATTGGGTGTTGGCGCTCAAATTATGAGATGGTTACCACTGCCCATCATTATGGGCATGTTTGGTGGGAGTATCCTCGGGTATGTAACTCGGATGGTTGCAGCAATGGTAGATGATATGACTGTGGCTGGGACCACAGTGGGTTGTTATTTGCTAGGAAGGTTCATCGGTAGTTCGCGTGTCCCGCCAGTGGGTCTTGCTGTGGTGGGAGGTGGAATCGCTGTGGCGTTGGTGGGGACCGTAGAATCTCAACCCGTGGTGTGGACCTTACCAGTTTTCACTTTTCCAGAGATGGGCTTCTCAGCTTCCGCTGTTCTCGCGGCGAGCCTACCTATGGTCGTGTTGGCTATGGGCTTGGGCAATGTTCAGGGTTTGGGGTTTTTGATGGCCCAGGGCTATAAGGTACCTGTTAATACAGTCTCAACCGTTGTGGGCATTAATTCCGTTGTAAACGCCCTTTTTGGTGGTCACCCTGCCACTGTAGCAAGAACTGGTGTGGCGATTATCGCATCACCGGATGCGGGTGCATCTTCTGGTCGTTATTGGGCAGCGGTTATATCCGCGTCTCTCACCGTTCTTATTGCCCTGGCGGCAACGCCTGTGGCCTCGCTATTAAATATCTTACCCAAAACTTACATCTTTTCTCTCGCGGGCCTTGCCATCTTATCTTCCCTTCAGGATGCACTCTCAAAGTCCTTTGGGAGCAAGATGCCATTCGGGGCCATGGCGGCCTTTGTGGTGGCTATGACACCGTTTTCTGTTTTCGGAATCACCTCTGCATTCTGGGCCATTGCGGCGGGGTTAATCGGCTCACTTCTGGTTGAACGGGGTCAGTTGATTGGTTTCTGGCAACGGGGAGACGGGTCGTTAAGCAGATAAAAAAGGCTGCTGCGCTTCTTCCTTTTTCTGCTTTTTTTGCTTTTGGTCCCCGATCAAAGCGCCTCCCACAAGGCCAACGGCAGCTCCAACGCCAGCCCCTGGCCCGGCATTGCCAGAAATGCTTCCAATGGCGGCTCCCAAACCAGCACCAGAATCGGTTTCATCAGGACTCCTTTTTATTCAATTACTCTTTTAACCGAATCGCAACGCCGGCTGGTCCAAGGGCCAGAGCCAAACCGGTCTTTGTGCCCTTAAGATTAATGAGGACGTCGTTCTGGTTTTGCATGGTTACTCCGCCAGCACCACCAGCCAGGGCTATCCCGGCTTGCGCGTATTGCGCCATGTATAATCTAACCCAAGGGCGATACGTTGCGCCATTTGTGATTCTAACCCTCCAAGGGCTCACATTAGAGCTCAAGGAGGGCAACAATGGAAGGGTTCACCATGGCACGACGATCCAAGCAGGAGTATTTACGATCCATCTATGATCGTTATCAGCACGCACCACGGGCACAGAAGGGAACGATGCTAGAGGAATTCTGCAAGGTTTGCGGCTACAACCGCAAATATGCCATCTGGCTTTTAAACCGGCCCTTGCCCGAGGCAACTGTACGCAAACGGGGTGCACCTCGCTCTCCTACATACAATCGGGCAATGGTAAGGATTTTGGCAAAGGTGTGGGAGGCCTCGGGGTATCTGTGCTCCCAACGTCTGAAGGCCGCCCTTGTACACTGGTTGCCCTGGATAAGGCAACACTTCGAGCTGACCCAACCGTTAGAGGATCAGCTCCTGGCCATCAGCGCCCGTCAGATGGATCGGCGCCTGAGGGAAACCAAGCACATCGTGAAACGCCGACTCTATGGCACCACTCGGCCCGGATCGCTACTAAAGCAGATGATCCCGATTAAGACCGATCACTGGGATGTGAACCGGCCGGGCTATCTGGAGATTGACCTGGTGTCACACTCAGGGGCCTCAGCGGTTGGGGAGTTTGTCCATAGTCTGGACTGTGTCGACATTGCTACCTGCTGGGTAGAGCGCAAGGCCGTCATGGGTAAGAGCGCTTTGGGTGTCTTGAATGCGGTCACCGAGATCGAACACCAGCTTCCTTTTCCCCTCAAGGGGATCGACTCCGACAACGGCAGTGAGTTTATCAACAACCGCCTTCTTGCCTTCTGTCAACAACGCCCAGCTGGCCACACCATTCAGTTCACCCGCTCGCGTCCCTACAAAAAAGATGACAACGCGCACATCGAGCAGAAAAACTGGACCCATGTCAGAAAGCTTATGGGCTGGGATCGCTACGACACCGCAAAGGCCCAAGAGGCCGCCAACCAGCTCTATGATGAGCTTAGGATCTTCCAGAATCTGTTCCAGCCCTCCATGAAGCTGCGATGCAAGATCCGTATAGGCTCTCGACTTATTCGCCGCTATGACACGCCTCGTACCCCGTTCGAACGGGTCGTGGAGTCCCGAAAGGGAGACCCCAAAAAGCTGGCAGCCCTCAAGCACACGCTTAAGACAACTGATCCCTTCGAGCTCTCTACCCGAATCGATCAGCAACTGCAGCGGATCTACAAGCTGGCCAGCCATGCAGACAGAGCCCCACGAGAGAGACCACCGCTGAAACAAACGCCGTGGAGAAACTGGACCTTCAGCAAGAAACTACAGCGCCAACAACAGGACATGAAACGACAGATGCGAGACGACTTCGGTTAGATTTTGTAATGACGCAACGAATCCCGCTAGGGTTAGATTTTTTGATGGCTTAACACGCCCCAACTGACTCCGATCCCGATAGCAATGGCCCTGCTTGTTAGCGAAACAGTCCCTGATGGGCCCTCCTTGTGGGACTCAGCGGTGCTACCCACCTTCATTCGTTTGTCGTGCAGCGACTCTGCCAGGGCCACCACTGCCTCGGCAAAATACTCCTCCTGATCGCTCCTGCAGAACTCATACAGCCACTCCGCAATATGCTCAAGGTTTGCATTACCCTCGACGTTATAGGTGTCAGCCACGTAATAATTGTGGGCGGTCATGTACCCGGCGACCCAATGCTCCACCACGTGGCCGGCGATTTCGTAATCCCGCGCAGTAAAATTCTCGATGCGCCTCTCGCGAAATTTGACAAAATCACTGCACTTTCTCATCCCAACTCCAAGGGCGTAAAACCTGCCCTGGTTGTCTACTGCCAGAGTGATGGAGACTCCCACGGGTAGCAACAGGAGGAACGCGAGGGTAGTAGCAATCGTCAACCTCAAAGCCTTCATCTCAATTCTCCTTTCAATAACCCGTCAAGCAATGTTAATACTCGCGCTGCTTTTTTAGTCTCTCTATCTCCGCTTGCTGACGGCGCAGTTCAGCGTTTGTTCTCTCCAACTCCCGTCGTTGGTCCGCTTCTTTTTTTTGCTGTTTCTGCTTTTCGTTTCCTATCAGGGCGCCTCCCAAAAGCCCAACGGCCGCGCCAATACCAGCTCCCGCTCCGGCATTACCTGAAAAGCTTCCAATGATGGCCCCTAGGCCGGCACCTCCTAGTGTTCCGACTGCGGCACCCTTTTCCCTAGTGGTCAGGGGTTCAGAACACCCAAAGATACCTGCTACGAAAATCACAGCCAATGCAGAAATTATGGTTCGTTTCATTCTCTCTCCTTTCGGGTAAGGCTACTCGTCCAGTTTGATGGTAACACCGCCGGGTCCTATGGCGAGGCCCACACCAGCCTTTGTTCCTTTTAGCTGAAGGACAACGTAGTGTTGGTTTTGCATGGCCACGCCTCCACCACCACCGGCCACCGCAACCCCCGCCTGGGCGGTAAAATATGTACCCGCCAGGTCAGACACGTTGTACAATCTCGAAACCTCGCCGGTCAGACTCGCGCGGGTTACGCCCAAATCTAATACGCTCAGACCTTTCATGGAAAATTTATACTCTTTTCCATGGTACGTGAGTTTCCCTTTGCCCCAATTGACACCGATCCCGATGGCTATAGAGGTACTTGTTACTGATACAGTCCCGGTAGTGACCCTTTCCGACTCTGTAATGGTTCCCGTCTTTTTTCGACTGTCGTGAAGCTCGGCGGCTAGGGCAATAACCCCCTCGGCAAAGTATTCGTCCTGGTCCTTTCGGCAGAACCCCTCGATCCACACCTTGATCTCTTCAATGCTCTTGTTCCCTTTGACGTCGTAGGTGTCTGAGACGTAGTAGTTATGCCCGGTCAAGTAGCCCGCCACCCAATGTTCAACCACGTGGTTTGCACGTTCGTAATCGTCCGGGGTGAAATCCTTGATCCGCTTCTCACGGAATTCGATATAATCTCTGCACGTCCTCTTTCCCACCCCAAGGGCGTAGAACCGGCCCTTGCTGTCCATGGCCTCGATGAACCTCTCGGGTATCAAGAGTATGGCAAAGGTCAGGACAAGTGTTAGTCTCAACACTTTCATGCTGGATCTCCTTTCAGCGGTTCCTAAAGGAAGCCATTAAAAATTTATCAAATGATTTAGACCTTGGCAACTCGCAAAAATGCTATGTGAGATGACAACGTTGCTCGAAGCGGCGTTCCAGTTGATACAGGTAAGGGGGTAAGGTGTGAGCCACTGTAGGACTCTTGGCTACGAGTTTTGTTATTGATTGGAGCTAGGGATGGTTTCGTTCAATGGTTGGTTCCCAATTGATAGTCCTTGTCAAATCTTAATATTTTTCCTTTGCTGCCTTTCGTTTCTTGCTCTCCTCCGCCACGAGCTTATATGCGATGTAGTATTTTTGAATATTGACCACGTAACGAACGGGTTCCTGGCCGACAATACGCAAGGCAGCCGTTTCAACATTGCCGAACCACTTGTTGGGATCGAGGCCCATCTTGCTCGCTAAGCGACGCATCCTGCGCACCCTTGAAGGGCCGGCGTTGTATGCTGCATGGGCAAAATGCACCTGGGCTTCGGGGCTGATGGCGGCATCAGAATAGTATTTCTTCCGTAAGAAATTCAGATATTTGACCCCCGCGTGAATATTGGGTTCGAGCTTATGGATATCCCTGATATCCACATTCGGGTCTGCGGCAGTGCTGGGCAACAGTTGCATGACTCCTACGGCTCCCCTTCGACTCACCTTGGCCTGGATGAGGCGTGATTCCTGATAGGCCTGGGCGCCGATCATCAGCCAATCGAAACCATACTGGTCTCCGTATTTCTTGAGCAGTTTAACAATGGCATCGAATTTTTTTCGCTCCGACTCGGAAATAGGATTTGTCACCCATTTGGTATTTTTGAAATATCTGTTGAACAGGACATTTCCCACCAGGCTACCCTTCTTGTGCTTTTTCAGATAGCCATTCACATGCTTTAGCAGTTCAGGATTGTTGGGGCGCACGGCCCATGCGATTTCACCGCCTGAGTTTACCTTGATTCCTTTGTATAGGACGAGATTTTTGTACACCCGGCTCCATATGTTAGCTATGTGGTTGTCCACAACCATATAGTCGATGATTCGGGCGTTTGCCATCTCCAACAGATCCTCGGATTGGAGATAGTTTGCTTCACGGATCCTGACCGGCCAACGCCGTTCGGTCTTAAAACGCTTGTTCAACCGGTGTAGGTGCTGAGCGTAGCTGCTGGAATGAACCACGAAAACCTTTTTACCTGACAGGTCCATGATGGTTTTCAGAGGCCTAGCCTTTTTATGGGCCACCAAAATTTCATCCACGTTAGGGAGATAAGGGATGCTGAACATTACACGTTTTTTGCGCTCCTCAGTTATCGTAAGACCGGCTGCCGCTAGATCCCCACGACCCTCCAGCAATGCGGGAATGAGTTGGTCGAAAGGTAAAGGAATAAAGACCATCTTGATACGGCGTTTTCTTCGTGAGATCCCTCGATTGAGATGTTTCTCGTATTTTCTTAGGAGCTCGTACTCGAAGCCATGTTCCTCACCCCCGATGAGAAAATAATTGGTCTGAGTATTATTGACGAGGGCGCGAATAAGTTTTCGCGTGCGGATTCCCTTCAGATCGTCTGTGTGTGTGCTGTCCCCATACCCAAGGGTTAGGTATTCCGACGGGGCTGCAACTGCACTGGAGAGCAAAGTGAGTTGGACACAGACCAATACAAGCCAGGTCATGGCCATGCACAGCGCTGTATCGTAAGAAAGTGGTTTCATCTTGTTACCTGGCCTCATCCTAAAAACCTGGTATCATTCACGGGGTTCGAGTTCAACAACGAAAAATTTTACTAGCCTACATGTGCAATCGTTCCCTCATAAGATCGAGGAAAAACCTGTATGTTATGGTAGGATTTCAAATGCCCAATACAATGGAAAATATTCATGGATAGTAGCACAAAATGTGATTCAGGTAAAAAGGGGCTGCGTCCATGACAGTTCCAGTCTGGGTTTTATATGGTTTCGCGGCGTGGACCATCATTCATCTGCTTAACCACGGTGGGTTTCTAATGGTATTGTTGCTTGTGGTTACACCAAATCTTAGTTTTTTATTTTTGATTGAGATTTCATTTTTTATATTGGGTGCAATTTACCATGGTTTCCGTGGGGGCGCCGGCTCGGTCCATTGGAGGGTGGTGGAATGAATCAAATACTGGGTTATTTTAAGACCACCGTCATCGGTGGATTTTTCGTGATATTACCGGTTGCTCTCGTCATTTTCTTGCTGATGGGACTGGTCGGCGTGGTGTTGCTGCTTACATCACCGGTGACAGAGTTGCTCCCGGTTGAAACCCTTGGCGGGATCGAGCTCGCAACTTTGATCGCAATTATCCTGATCCTAGCCATTTGTTTTATCACCGGACTTATAATGAGGACCCAAATTGGGATTCGCTCCCGCGAATTTGCGGAGCGCATTGGGCTCAATCGTTTGCCCGGTTACACGCTGGTAAAAAGCTTGACACAGAGTTTCGCAGGTGCAAAGGACGGCAGCATTATCTCGGTGGCAATTGCTACCATTCGTGATGGTGACGTGCTGGCGTTCATCGTCGAGGAGCATGATAGTGGCGACTATACGGTATTTGTCCCCACCGCCCCGACACCAACCATTGGAACCATTTACTTTTTAAATCAGCAAAAGGTGCGAAAACTCGACGTACCGATAACTGAGGCGGTGGATTGTATTATGCATTGGGGAATCGGCTCCAAAGCGTTGCTTGTCAAGGGGTCGTAACTTTTTAGCTGGCCAGGATTGGTGCATCTCTCCGCTACTTCACACTCTCGAGGAGGTCACGCCATTTGGTCTCTACTAACTTCCGCTCGGCGGCATTGAAAACGTTAGTTTTAGGGAACTGGTCACGCCAGTCGTAGGGCCGGCAGGCGTTAATAAGCATCCGGCCCACCGTCAGGTCTCCTGCGGCGCGCTTGTGGGGGGACAATCGGGGATCCAGGTCCGCGGTCCAGGCGTTGTGGACGATATCCACCGCTGTGGCGGGATCCACACGGGTACACATGGCCCACAGAACCTCGTTCAGGTTTGTGGGATCGATGTCATCGTCCACCGCCACGTAATAGCATTTCATATCCCCGTGCCGGAACCCTGCCGCTGCAACGAGTGCCTGTTTGGCGTGGCCGGCATAGCGCTGACGCAACGAGATAACGGTTAAGAGTCCATAGTTAAAACCCCACACACCGGTTACGTCCGTGACGCCGGAAGCTTCCAGGTGATCCAAAAGGTGCACATAGGTAGTGATGTTATTCCAACCGATGGGACGTAAGGGCGGGGCACCAGCAAGGATCGGATTGTGGCGATGATAGATTCTTTGGATCCGAACCACACATTCCGGGCCCTGATGGGTGTAGTATCCAGGCCATTCGCCAAAAGGGCCCTCCTCTGCCGATTCCTCAGATATTGGAGGGATCTCGCCTTCAATAACGATTTCAGAAGCACTGGGGACCGGGAGTCCAGTTTGAGGCAACTGGATGATATCCACCGGGCTGCCACGGTAGGCCCCTGCCAAGTCGTACTCAGAGACACCAAAGGGAGGGGACATGGAGGCGGTCATCCAGGTTACCGGTTCGCAACCCAGGACCACGGCCACAGGTGCCGATTTTCCGTCATGCCAGTACCGTTCCACAATAATGCGGCCATGCTTCATGGGATTGATCCATAGGCTAATGCGGTTGTGGCTTTGAACCATCCCACGGTACACACCCATATTCACCCAGCCTTGATGGGGATCACGAGTGATGACCATGTCCTGTGTACCGATGTAGCGACCGCCGTCACCCCGGTGCCAACGGGGAGTGGGGAAGCGTGTAATGTCCACCTCATTGCCCTTCTGGATGCACTCCATGACTGGGCCATCGGAGACTATGCGGGTGGGTATCGCTGCAGTTTTCTTGCGTCTTTCGCGCCAGAGCTGAAGGAGCTCAAGGGGATGAATGTCCAGGGGCATTTCCATGGCGAGGGCGAACCGGCGAGCTGATCGGATGGCGTTGGAGCAAACACCATAGCCAGGCGCATAGTTGGAAAACTTGTGGAACATAAGCATGGGGCCGTTCCGCTCGGCCATCAGTTCCGTCAGGCAGCCCACCTCAAGATCAAGATCGGCGTCTTCCACGTAGCGTACTTCACCCACCTTATCCGCAGCTTTGATAAACTCTCCCAAAGATTGATATGACAATTTCCTTTCCTCCTTAGTGATCTGAACTAACTTGCGTCAGGGACGCTGGACCTCAGTTGACGGTAAATAGCGAAAAACTTACTGTCTTGTCAAAGGTGGAACTAGTTCCGGCATTGACTCTCGTATTTTCCATCAGTGGATTCAAGCGTTGACTCGAAAAGAACCCTAAAAAACTGAATTTCGCTCCTTACGAGCCTTGGTTCTTCCATCTTTTGAGAAATAGAGGTATCTTTATCAGTAGGCAGTAGGAGGAGATAACTTCGGTTGTGGGTGCCGGGAACGGACAATGTTCGGCCTCCCGTTATCGCTCCTGGCGCTGGAAAGTCTACAAGAACTTGAAATTCCACGAGAGGGTTAAGAAAAATCGGTGCGGTTCCATCACAGGGCTAAGCTTCAAAATCGGGTCCGAAGTTAAAAAGGCGCTCGGATCATCATCACCCAGGTTGTGCAATCTTAGGAGGTTTTGATGCCCAAAACTCGACTCAGTCTTTACTACTTGGCCACCTAATCTGTTGTTTGGTGGTTTTGGATTTTTGCTAACACCGAGTCTAACCATTAAACTTCTATTGTCTGATGCAGACTTTGACAGAATGATTCTTAGAGTCTTGGGTATGTTCATGATCGGATTGGGTTTCCTCGTCGTTCAGCTCATTCGCTTTAAAGTGAGCGTCATGTATTCTTCAACCCTGATCATGCTAGGGGTGTTTGGTATCTGCCTCATGGCATTTTTCATGATGACCTACAATCTATTCTTTTTGATTATGCTCGTGGTTGTGGTGATAGGGGTTGCGCTTACAGGTTGGTGTTTGTTTGAGGATACCAAGGGCAACGCAAGCTAACAATAATCTTCTGAACCAGTAGGCTGGATTTTATTAACCCCATGTCCTCTTAATCCATCGATCTTCGCCTCGTTCTGTTCAATCATTGGCCCACCTTTCTGGCCGAATTGCCTTCAGCTACCATTTGCTCGTGCATGGGTTTTCGGTTGTGATCCCGCAAGTTTGACCTTAAGCAGAGCGCATCGTTTGTTGACAGTCGTAGTATGGATACTATAGTTTCATGCAATGGCTTTGCGTGTATTGAATGTCTTGGGAATATTTCTTCTTATCCTTGTTATCACAAGCTGTAAAGAGACAGTGACAGAACCGAAGGCGAATCCTAAGGCTAAGGTGATTGAGAATATTTCTTATAAAACATCCAAAGGGGAACCCTTCTCTAATCGTGAGAGCCTTGACCTGTATCTGCCGCCCTCAGTCAAACACAAGCCGCCGTTGCTTATCTTTGTTCACGGTGGGTTTTGGGTTCTTCCGGATGATGACCCGAAAATTGGTCCGTCATTGGCCGACGAGCTTGTGACACGGGGAGTGGCAATTGCTCTCGTTCGATATCGTTTGGGACCCACCCACAAGCATCCGGTCCAAGCGCAGGATGTTGCGGCGGCTGTGGCCTATCTTTTTCATGAGGCGGATCGTTACGGATACGACGCGAAGCAAGTTTACCTGGCTGGTCACTCTGCCGGCGGCCACCTGGCCTCATTGATCGCTCTGGATGAACGCTATCTGTCCCATCATGGAATGGCTCCAAGCTCCCTTGCCGGGGTCATCGGCATTAGCGGCCTGTATGATCTTACGGGGCGAGATGACCTTTCCCCTCAACAGAGACATGTGATTGAAGAAATTTTTGGCCCCGATGGGTCTTCTATCGGTAGCGCGTCCCCCACCAAACATGTAAAACCAGGGGCCCCGCCGTTTCTTCTGATCAGCGCATCCAGTGACATAGCGGGATTTAACATCGATGCGCGGAGGTTTGGTCAGGTTCTCAATAATCGGGGTGGACAAGTGACCTCTCCAATGGTCATTTCCGACCGGGATCATTTCTCCGTTGTAAAACTTGACGGTAATGAGAATTCCGTTCGGGAATTGGTGCTGAATTTTCTCAATCTGAAGCGACTTCCACATGATCTGCGGGAACTGGTGCAAGCCAAGCGTGCCTGGTTGGGATCGTCTCCGTCCACGGTTCCCTTTTGGAAACACTCAGATTTGGTCAGCGTGTATCCCATCGACCAGCGCTTCCTGATTCAAATCGTAGGGAACTACGGTCCTCTCAAGCACGAGCTTCTCCAATGGCCCCTCCAAGAGTTCCACGCCATTGATCTTTTCGCGTTTCTTGACGCCTTGCCGGAGGAGCAAGTGGGAAAAGGAGATTATCTGGTTCTTTCAAATCTCCGAAATGAGACATTAATTATACATAAAAATGAGCTCGCCCCCTACGATCCAGTGGTGGTTATCGGTATCGACGACGAGCGCAATCTTTTTCACATGAGTGGTTTCTACCGCATGGAGAGGGAATACTCGTGGAAACCCGGTTCCCAGCCACCGGTGATGGCGAGACCGGTGGGTGCCTTTCTTTACTTTCTGAAGCCACCGCCGGCCAAGTTCCGGCCAGAGTCCTGGCACTTTGCTTTAACGAAGGAGAGTTTCCGCCTGGTCGAGGAGAATCCTCTTGCCCCGCTTGAGAGATTGTCCAGCGAAATTGTGGATGCGTTGACGCATCGTAACGGATGTATTTACTGTCACACCTTTCGCAAGACCGGGTCACGGAGTCACCACGTGCTGGTATCCAGTGGCGCTCCACACGGTGGCTTTGCTTTGCCGCTGGAAGACTATCCTCCGGAGGTTTGGAATAGATTTATTTTTAACCAGGAGGCTGTGGCTGAACAAATGGGGGCTATTCCGAATGTCGTCGAGGAACGAGTGCGACGACCTCTACACGAACTTGTGGCAAGATATCAGGATAATAGGCCTTTGAGTCAGTAGGGAGGCGAAATCAAGGACGAGTATTACCGCCGGCAAACGAGACCGTAGCTTACTAAATCGCTTTTACGGGTTTTTGCCCGGTATTTTATCTCTTCCATCGTTTGGGTGTTCCAGAATAGAACCGAAGGGTATGTCCGGTGCCCGCTAGAATGTATGGGTTCCCATATCCCCTGAGGAGGTACACGTTGTGAATGCAAAAACTGTCGG
This sequence comes from uncultured Binatia bacterium (SeqCode), assembly GCA_965215595.1. GTDB lineage: Bacteria > Desulfobacterota > Binatia > UBA9968 > CAXXLF01 > CBDCDW01. Next base: position 219,056 of record CBDCDW010000004.1, read on the forward strand.
ACTAATTCACCCTGGTAACATGGGAGTTACCGTTGGTGCCGCTGCCGCAGCGGGTGGTGCCAGTGTGATTTGGGCTTCCGAGGGACGTAGCAAGACAACTCATGATCGGGCGAAGAAGGCGGGTTTGACTGATATCGGAAACCTAACTGAATTGGTTCGGGCGAGCGATGTCATCCTCGCGGTGTGCCCGCCCCATGCGGCGCCTGAGGTTGCCCGAACCGTTATGATGGCTAACTTTAACGGTATCTATGTGGACGCCAACGCCGTCGCACCAGCCACTGCAATACAGATATCGGAATTGGTGACGAAAGGTGGGACAAGTTTCGTAGATGGCGGTATTATCGGTCCGCCCGTGAAACGGAAAGGTACCACACGTCTTTATCTCTCGGGAGCCACGGCCGCGGAGGTGGCCGCTATTTTCGAAGGCAGCTTGCTTGATGCCAGGGTCCTGGGGGACCGACCCGGCGGTGCTTCCGCGCTCAAAATGACCTATGCCGCATGGACGAAGTGTAGCGATGCACTCCTATTGGGTATCCGAGCGCTGGCGTCAACTGAAGGAGTAGAGGAGGCTTTGGTTCAAGAATGGTCCCTCTCTCAAACTCAGCTGACGGCCTGGAGCATTAAAGCTGCCGAGTCTTCCGCCCCAAAGGCATGGCGTTATGTGGGAGAGATGAAAGAAATTGCAGCAACCTTTGGGGCCGCTGGCCTGCCGTCGGGTTTTCACTTGGCGGCCAGCGATATTTATGAAAGGTTACAATCGTTCAAGGATCGCACGGAGCCACCTCCGGCCCTTTCGGAAGTTATCAGTGTCCTATGTAAGTCCAGCGCTAAGCGGCATGAAACCGGGTAGTCGCTTTAATCCAGGGATCTGTCTCCGGCAATCTTGGATTGTCTCTGGTTGATTACGGCAGACCCGTTGGTTTGAAGGGCGGAAAAGCGTGGTTACCCATCGCTTGTTAATTCGCGTGATGTCGGCACTACATCTGGCGGTTTACCGGGTGACTGGAGGATTGCTGGGCGCAAATGTTGGTGCGCCGGTTCTGTTGCTCACAACGCTGGGTAGAAAAAGTAATAAATTGCGAACCACACCGTTGCTCTATCTCGAGGAAATGGACCATTGGATTGTGGTGGCATCAAATGGGGGAGATGACCGCCATCCGGACTGGTGGCTGAATCTCAAGGCGCATCCAGCGGCTCAGATCCAGATTAAAGGCAGAGTCAATCAAGTCCGCGCAAGGGAAGCCACAGAGACGGAGCGGGGTCGTTTATGGCCTCACCTGGTTAGCCTTTACTCCGTATACGATGACTACCAGCGGCGAACCTCAAGAAAAATACCCGTGGTTTTTCTAGAGCCCTAGTTGCAGAATGATTTGCAGTTGAAATAGTTTCCGGTAGTCTTGGAGGTGGCGGTTCATGTCAGAGGCAGATTCAAACGTTGGTTTCAATCAGGCGAAAGCCGAAACCTTTGGTAACCAATTTTTAACAGTACTCAATAACGGTGCGCTCTGTTTGATGGTGTCGGTGGGACACCAAACCGGGCTTTTCGACGTTATGAGTAAGTTGCCTCCCTCAACCTCGGAGGCCATTGCTTCCCGGGTAGATCTCAATGAGCGGTACGTTCGCGAGTGGTTGGGGGCAATGGTAACCGCAGGAGTGATCGACATTAATCCGGGCAATCTCCAATATTCCTTACCTCGAGAGCACGCCGCATTTTTGACCCGTGCCGCCGCAGCCGACAACCTTGCGGTCTTTACCCAATACATTGCCGAGCTTGGAAGCGTTGAGCAGGGAATTGTTGAATGTTTCAAGAAGGGGGGAGGGGTTGCTTATCCCAAGTATCCACGATTTCACGAGGTGATGGCGGAGGATAGCGGACAGTCGGTTCTTTCGTCTTTGGAGGCGCATATCCTACCGCTTGTGCCAGGGCTAGTGAACCAATTGAAAAAAGGGATGCGTATGCTGGATGTCGGCTGTGGCCGCGGTCTCATCATTATTCGGTTGGCCGAAATGTTCCCAAACAGTAGCTTTAGAGGATTGGATCTGTCGAATGAAGCTGTCCAGTATGCCCAAAGGGTGGTGGAACAGAAGGGGTTAAAAAATATTTCATTTACGGCCGGTGATCTTAGTGATTTCGATAAAACAGCGGAGCCCGAGCGTTTTGATTGGGTGACGACCTTTGACGCCGTTCATGACCAGGCAAAACCCCTCCAGGTTCTCAAGGGCATTCATCGAACTTTGAAGTCAAATGGAGTGTATCTCATGCAGGACATCAAAGGCTCAAGTCACGTGTACAAGAATACCGCTCACCCCATCGGCACCTTACTCTACACCATATCTTGCATGCACTGTATGACTGTATCCCTGGCCCAGGGGGGTGAAGGTCTGGGTGCAATGTGGGGAGAGGAAAAGACCCGTGAGTACCTTGGAAAGGCCGGATTCGAATCCATTGAGACCCATGAACTCACTCACGACATTCAAAACAATTGGTACGTGGTCCGAAAAAAGAAAGCATAGAGCGGGGTTATCTTGTCTAGTTTTATGCTTGTATAATTATCAATATTTTTAATAGTATAGAATTGATTAATAAAGTAATACATTAAGAATCGTTTAGCCTGATGGTGCATTAAAAAATGGAAACAGACGGAGAACGAGAGACCACGGTTGCCCGATCAGGAGCCGTTGCCAGGGTTTGAGTCATGGCGGATCGTTCCCTTCTGTGCCCGTGGTGCGTGCTGATAACGATCATAGATGGATCGTAAATCATTTCGTGCCCTCCTTGTACTGGAAGTATACAATAGCGAGATTGAGGCGGAAATTTTCCGGGCACAACTGGAAGCCTCGGGGATCGAGGCCTTTGTGTCTAAAGATGATGTGGGTGGCATGAGGCCCCATCTTCAGTTGAGTCATGGGGTTCGACTCATGGTGTCCAGGGAAGATATGGAATTAGCCAGGGAGATACTACATGGGAGTATTCAAGGTGATTTAAACCAGGAGTCAGGTCTTGGTACAACCGAAACCTGGCAGTGCAGTGGATGTGGCGAGACACTAGAAGCTCAGTTTACTGAATGTTGGCAATGCGGGACAAGCCGGGAGGGTGGCTGAAATGGTTCTAGGCCACTTCTTCTTCTTTGGATACCGCTTCAGCTGAGTTCTTATTGTCTGTGGAGATGCTAGGCACGTCCTTCCAGTGGGTCTGAATCATCTTAGCGCGTTCTATGACCTGCGCTAGCAGTTCCTTGCTTTGGGCCTCTTTCTGGGCTTCCTGCTTCTTTGGATCGGTTGAGAAGAATCCGAGGGATTGAATGTCGAACTTTTTCAGTCGCAGTTGTATTTTCTTCAAGGCATCTGCGGGATGCCGTAAGTACTCCGAACCTCTCACCCGAATAAAATTCCATCCTAGACGTTCGAGGGTCATCTGGCGATGAAGTGAGGCCTCAAGCTGCTCACGAGTGATCTCGCGGTCCCCGTCGCACTGAATGGCAACTCGGTTGCCTTTTTCGCCGATGACCACTAGATCCAGTACGAATTCTCCAATCTCGCAACCGATGGTGGTGCTGTATTTTGCTTTTTTGAGATCCTCGTAGACCTGCCGCTCTAATTCTGAATTAAGTTTGCGTTCGGACTTCTCGATGGTTTTGGAGCGGAGCCCGTCGGGGTTGTTGGCGTGCTGAATTAGCTTTAAACGCAGATCGTTGGTTTTAAGGTCTCTTCCCGGTTCCAGAGAATGGACCACCCAAAACTGATCTCTTGCCCGGCTGGCGGCGACGTTGAAAACTTTTTGCGCTTCGTCACTGGCACGTAAGTGGAGTGCTTTTTTATTTTTTGACGGGCTGTTGACCATGGACAAAAAGATTATGTCCCGTTCGTCCCCTTGGAATTGGGCCGCGTTGCCGCATAGAACACGGCGCTTCTGGTATTCGGAAACCGTCATGCGCCTGCGAAGTAAGGAGTCGATATAGACGGCCTGTTCGGTTCCCACCAGGGAGATAACCCCAATGGTGGACTTGTCATATTGCTTAAAACGAGTCAACGCGAGGATGAGCGATACGATCTCCAGGGCTTCCGCCTGGTTCACCTTGTCATCGTCCTCCCCGTTTTCTACGTAACGAGGCACCAGGGCTGGCCGCACCGGACTAGCCGAGGCTTCTCGTAGAGGTTGAATCTCCTGGTTGTAACAAAGCTGGTTGCTGAACTGAATGATGTCGGGCACGCAGCGAAAGTGTTCCAATAGGCGGATGGTACCACCAAAGGACTGGCGGGCCAGGTCATAAACTGAGGATTTGGCGTCATAGAGTTTTTTGTTGGGGATATCCACCAAAATCTCGTCGATGAGCTCATGCATCTGGTCGGTTCCAAAGCCAACGGCGTAGGGACTCACCTGTTCATGGTCACCCACAACCACGATTTCCTTGGCCAAGGCAAAGGCAACCAGTCCAAGGACATCACATTGGCTGGCCTCGTCAATGATTACTACGTCGAACTGTGAGGTGGCTATGTCAAAACTCTCCACCACACGGGAAAGGGGCATGATCCAAACGGGCACGGCCGCACGGCACTTAATGAGGGTGTTTTGGGCCTCTTCCTTGTATTCGCGAACGTGTTTGCCTGTGCCTTTCCCGATTTTCTTATGAAGCCCAAGCCAACCACTTAGGGCCTGTTGTTGTTCCAACCCGGTTCGCTTCAATTGAGCCAACCAGGCCAACTTCTCAACATATCCGGCGGTAACCTCCTGGGTCTCATCTTTGATTTCGTTGAGTTGAGACTGCAATTGGTCCAGGTCGATTTTTGCCCGTTCCTCCAATAGCTGTTCCCAGTTACGATGTTTCCAGGCCTCGTTTGGATCTCCGGGGACTTTTCCAGAGTTGTGGGGAGATTTTCTGGACGCAAGGGCATCCACCCAGGCCTGGGCCGGCTCACGGAGCTTTTCCAAGAGTTCCTTGCGCCGTTGATGATCATCTTTGAGATCATTCAGATGCGTTAACTTTTCCCAGGATTGGCGGTAAACGTCGAAGTCGGGGCGCCGCAAACCAGCGCGAAACTGTTTGATCAGTTCGTAGGAGCCTTCCTTGCGATCGAAACTATCGAGGTATTCTACCCAGCCGTCCTGTTTGATTTCCAGTTGGTGCCACCCGATAAACTCCATGCGGGCTTCCAGGACTGGAAGGAGAAGGTTTTCAATGGCCGAACGTAGTGCGCCCTCTTCCTGCTTTTGGGACAGCGCCTTCTTGAGGAATTGTTCCCAATCGAAACCTGACTTTACCAGCTCCTGTTGGAATTCTCCCCATTGGTGCTTATACCAACCCATGGCATCGCGCATTTTTTTAGTAATGGCCTGGAGCTTTTGCTCGGGTTGTTTGCCAAGATCCACCTCCGCGATGGGGTTGTGATGTAAAAATTCCAGCTGGCGATTCCATCTCTGATGCAGCGATTCTCGCAAGGCTCGGATCTCCAGAAGGTTGGCCAGTGCTTTAAAATGCGCGGTTTTTGTGGGCTTACCCGAATCCACCTTCGCGTTCTCGACAAATTCAGTCCAGTCCCGATGTAGAAAGGATAGGACGCCTTTGATCTTTTTGCCCGATTCCAGGCGTTTCACAATTGCCAGGCAGATTTTGAGGTTTTCCACTTCCGACCGGAACGAATTAATTTGTGGCCCATGGGTCAGTACCAGGGCCTCTTTCTCGGGAATCTCCTTGCAGCAATGGTCAACCAATTCCATCAGTTCATACCAAGGCTTCTGCTGTTCGTTCGGTAGGCGACCGATCTCCAAAAACTGGTTGACCCATTCCTGATCCGCATCAAAGACTTCGGCTGCCGTTTGTGCCTTTCGTGCGAGCTCTTTCAGTGTTGCCTCATCCTGATCATTTTTAGTCCAAAACTCGTCACCCATACTGACCTGGCGGTTCTTTCGTTCCTTGATCTGGTCGAAGTGCTTGGCAAAGGTCTCAGGGTCTGGCAGGTTATCCGGATCAGGCAATGCGGAATCCAACAGGAGCTCATCCTCTTTACTAATCCGGGCGTTAATGGAGTAAAGAGTTTCCACTTCTTCTGCAGACAGTGGGAGGGCGGATTGATCGACAATGGGACCTGGAATCCATCCATTCTGATTACCATTCTCCAGGATCCAGCGAGCTGCCTCGGAGGGTAGTGTTTTCTGAACCTCAGGATCCAGGGCGCGATACTCCTGTTCAGCGGCCTGAAGGAGTTGCTCTCTTGTATCCTCGTATTCCTTTTTTAAAGCGTCGCGTTTTTCCTTCAGGGTCTCGATCTGTTTGTCCAGTTTGTTTGTGCCGGTGGCAGACAGGTAGTTGATGATACCGGAGACGGATTCCTCCAGTTGTTTGTTATTGTCCTCGTCGCTCTCCAAGACCGCCACGCAAAGGGGCTGGAGAGTTTTAGTCACGTGATCGCGAACCACCCGTAGCGCTTTGGAAGTATGACTCGTGACTAATATGCTCTTTCCCTGTGCCAGCATGTGCCCGATGAGGTTGGCAATGGTGTGGCTCTTGCCGGTTCCAGGAGGTCCTTGCACCAAGACTGCACCGGTTTCTTCCAGTCGGTGGAGCACACGCTCCTGCTCGGCATTGGAAGCCTTCGTGAGCAAGAGGTCGATTTTTTCTGTTTCAGATTCATCCCGCTCGGCCCCTCTACCCGTGTCAATGCCCACTACCCGCAACAGGGATTCGGGAAAATCGTCTTGTTTAGGAATGATGTCGATATACTTGTCAATGGATTCGGCGAACCCGAATGTCCGTAGACCTAAATAAATATGGGGTCTTCGATAGAGGTAAATGCCGGAAGCTCCCCGGGCTTCAATTTCATTGTTGAAGTATTGTCCGTCGCTCCAGAGTCTCTGGACGATATCCTTAAAGAAATTACTAGTGTCTTCGCCGCCAAAGGGATGATGATGTCCTGACTGGAGGATGTCACGGACCTGCTTCAGTGTGGCTCCGTCCACGGCTAGAAATCTCAGGAGAGACGAGTAGATCTCCGGAGGATCCGAGGAGTCCCTCAACACAAAGGCTGGCACGCTTGGATCGAAATCTAGGGCGATCCTTTGCAAAAAAATTGGATGGCGAACAGAATGACCATCCTTCTCCGTGACGAGGATTCCGTCGGCAGCGTAGATTTGATACCGTTCCGACTCCCGTTGTATTTTCCCGTACAGATCGAACAGGTCTTCAAAAGCACCCAGGGCATCCAGGGCCTTTTTCTCTGACGTTTCCCACTGCCTTTTAAGATTGATCCAGTCTTCGAAGGCCTTAACTCGGCCGGGAACATCATCAAATTTTTCCTTGCTTCCGCCTTTGACCTCTAGCTCCTTTCGCATGAAGCTGGAGGGATCCACTCCCACCCCAGCATAGCCCGGTTTGAGCCAGTTCTTTAGGATCACACTGGGTTCTGGACATTCACTCTCGTTGGGCCGGCTAACTTTAATAATAAAGTCGCCGTCTGCGCTGTGATAGTTGTAGTCGCTTTGCACCCCAAGGAGCTGGAGGTTGGTAAAGTCCTTGCCCCTCACAATGCTGGGGAAGAGTGGTAAGGTGTCGAGCCAGAATTTCCACTCATAACGATCGTGGTGCACCACTGGAGGTTTCTTTATATGGTTTAAGTCTCTTAGATACTGAAATACGTGCTTGATACGCTTACGAGCCTCTTGGATGTTATATTCTCGTCGCACTTCTGCCACTCTTTCTGTTTATTTAGTATGAAACAATTATGATTGACTGTGAACTACTCCGGGACTCCGGTGATCCAGGACCCTTGTGCATTTGGCCTTTATAGTTTCGGTTCTAAGAAACAATTTGCCCTTCGTTGAGCTCGCGTAAACATCGTGTTGTTAAGTTAATATTCTACCAAAAACCGCATACCATTGATAATAAAATTTTATTTCCATAGGGGCTACGAAGGGCTTCGTGGTGGTTCATAAACGTCACGGAAAATCCGAAAAGGTATTATACCTTACCCATCGTACACACATGTTCCATATTGTTCCCCAATGTGCCGGAACCCGCTGCAAGGGCTCCTTTTGCCACTTCTGTTTCGGTGTTTGGAGGTGTTTCTTAAGCTTGCCCTGCCAAGGGGGTCCTTATCTTTGTTGGTGAAATACACCTCCTGAATATCTAGCAGGAATTGCGTCATGGTTTTTTTTGAATGGCCCAGAAAAAATTCCTTTGGGCAGGAAAAATCATGGCCGTGATTACAATTCATGTGTGCGCGGTTCTTCGCATAAGACTTCAGCTGTTAGGCCGTGGATAAGTGCGCATAACGGACCCTCCGAAACTCTGAGAGCGCCTGGCGTTTGCAGCCGTATCTGCTTCGGCGGATTCCGCGCTAGATAAAGATAACACGGGCAATACCGGTGAATGTTTCATTTAGTGGGAGCCCTCCGATTCGCAAATTTATTCTTGCTATCCTCCAAAAGATTAAATACAGTTGCTCGGTATTCCCAAGATCTCGGAATCGAATCCAATTTCATAGGTACTGGAGTATATAAAGGGGAGCTTTATGGCAAAGGCGCGCGCCCGTCATATTTTGGTGTCTTCCAATGAGGCATGTGAGGATCTGAAGTTGCAGATAGAGGGGGGAGCCGATTTCGCTCAATTGGCAAAAAGCCACTCCCAGTGCCCTTCGGGTAAACAAGGTGGAGATTTAGGTGAATTTAGTCGAGGAGATATGGTTCGGGAATTCGATGAAGTGGTCTTCACTGGCGAGCTTGGGAAGGTCCATGGCCCCATCAAGACTGACTTCGGATATCATCTCATCAAGATCACCAATCGCACGGATTGAGAGAAAGAGATTCAAATTCGAAAAATGCACCGTATCATTTGGATGCGCCGAACATTGGAGGTCCTGGAGAGCTTCAAAGATGGATGGAGCCAAGCGTCAAAGGAGGTTCAGTCGTGGTCAACGCAATCGTTCTCTTGAAGGTGGAACGTGATAAGGTAAACGACGTTGCCAACGCATTGGTAGAGGTGAAAGGGGTATCGGAGGTCTACTCGGTGAGTGGCAGATATGACCTTGTTGCCATCATACGAGTCAAAAATAACGATGGCCTTGCGGAAACGGTGACCAATCATATGCGGAAGATTAGCGGCATCCTGAATACAGAGACCCTGCTTGCCTTTCAGGCCTATTCGCATCACGACCTGGATGGTATGTTCTCCATTGGGCTTGATTGAGCTCGCCTGGCGTAGTGTTTGTTGAACCTATTGAAAGGCTCGTCTAAAAGATTTAGATCTCCCATGAATCCATCCGGAGGCTCCCTCGGGTTACATTATGGCTGCTCCAAGGATGCGGCGGTCCAGTGTGGAATCTCATTTTAGTCTTTTCCCATGAGCGCCGTTTTCAGTTACCCAAAAGTTTTTTCCCAAACGTGATTAGGCTCATGTGCCCTTGAAAGGAAAACCGGATTCAAGGCAACGAATCTCAGCTCAATACCGGGGAGCCAACCTTTCATGAAAATATTCCTATGGTATTCGCTTTTGGCATGGGTTCTCGGAATCGGTGGCGGAGAAGCATTTGCCGAGCCGAGCATCGATGTGAAAATTAATTACTACAAGGTCCCGGGTAAAACGGTTAAGGAAATGAGAAAGGAGCTCATGACTAAGACTCCCATCCGTAACGACGGCAGATCTTTTGATGCCAATACTACTTGGTACATCAAGTGGAATACCCAATGGGCGATGGAGGGGATGTCCTGCAGCGTTGTTTCAGTCACCACGAGAGTTTCTATTATATTCACCTTGCCAAAATGGACTAATTACAAAGAGGCCAGTCCTGAGGAAAAAGCAAAGTGGGATAGGTTTTTTAAACGACTGGTGGAACATGAGAATGGTCATAAGGATATCGCGGTGGGGTCGGCCAAGGAAATTGAAAAAGTCGTCATGAACATGAAGAGCAGAAAAGATTGCGTTACACTAAAACACGATTCTAGTCAATTGGGCCAAACGATCATTGAAAAGTATCACGAGTTAACCCAACAGTATGACGTGGAAACAGATCACGGCAGGAATGAAAGTGCATCAACACAGTGGAAAGAAACTACTACTCCACCGCCAGCGAAGTAATTTCGGGGCAAAAGAGATGCGCTTTGGGGAGAAGCTTCCTACCTCTTTGGGCCTAAACGGCCTGTCCAGATTCGTTATGGGACGCCACCGTACCAGAATCAAGAAACTTGGTACCCGGAGAGAGCTTGAAAAGGCCTTTTCAATTCGTCTTCGTGTGTTTGTCAGAGAACAGAGGGTTCCGAGGGATATTGAGTTGGACAGGGATGACGGTAGAGCCGTTCATTATCTGGCATTTGTCGGGGGTAAGGCTGTGGGTACCGCTAGGGTGGTGATTCAACGGAGAGAGGCAAAGATCGGACGCATGGCGGTCTTAAAGAGCTACCGCGGGAAGGGGGTTGGGAAGGCATTGCTCCGCCGGGCTGTCAGTCTTGCCAGAAAAAAGGATGTGACAACAATTTTTCTAAATGCACAGGTGCCTGTCATCGGATTTTATGAAAAGCTCGGGTTTTGCTGTGTGGGAAGAAGCTTTGCGGAAGCGGGGATTTTGCATCGCAAGATGACTCTGCTAGGAAAGATGGCCTCGTAGCCATTGACAACCAGTGACCCCTGGAATACAAGCCTATAGGAAGCCAGCTGCAGTCTCAATTTCTATTTCATCCAGTGGAGAAACTCTTTGTGGCTGGTGGGCTTGGATGCGGAAACCCTAAAGCCAGGATAGGATCTGATTTTACCAGATCATGTGATTTAGTCGATCGAGGCGGACTAGGATAGGTAAAATATGACTCCGAAGGGATTGTTTCTATTTGAGGCTTCCGTGTCGGCACTGATTATCAGTGGTGTTGGTTTTACATCGTGGCAAACACAGAAAATTGTTCGATCTGTCAATCAAATGGTTGCTGCGCAAGAGGAAACCATAAAGGAGATGAAAGCCTCACTTCTACAAACTGAACAAGAGATTCGCAAAGTGAGTGGGAGTGTCCGACCCAATGTGGAGAGGTGGGTCAAGGCCTTGGAGAAGCCATTATTGGCCAAAACCAATAGCATAGTTAAAAAGGTCCAGAGAACCGAGTTCGATGCAGCCATAAAAAAATGGTCTGCGACCATCCGCCAACAGGATCAAAAGCAATGGGAGAAGCTATCTGCGATGGTCAGCAAGGAACAAAAGGCGGCTCACCAGCAGCATCAACGAGCCGAAAAACAGTGGAAAGAGCTGGTTAAGACTTTGCGTGAGGGACGAAAGGCTACACAGAAACAGGTGAAACAGGACGAAAAACGGTGGCTTGCTTTGATGGCAACATTGCAAAAACAGGGTGAGCGGTCTGATGCGCAGTACCGAGAGGTGGTACAGCAATTGAGTAAGGAAAAAGAGGAGGCGCTTGCCAAGGCAAGACAACTGGAGCAGGAGCGAAACCGAGATGTCAACAAACTGCTGCAGCAGGCCAAACAGATCGAGGAAGAACGCAAACGCCAGCATGCGGAATTCTGTGCCAAGAGACCGGAGTCCGTTATCTGCCGGGAATTATAGGTTGCCACGGCGTTTGACCCAAAGGGTGCTCATTTGATGAGTCGATTCAGGAGGCTAGTTTGATGGGATCAGCATGGGAAACGGTAAAGGTGGATGACGGGTCCATGGGAGTTTACGTAAGTACACCTGAAGGACCCGGACCCTTTCCGTCAATGATTGTATTGCAGCACAGGGAAGGAGTGGATGAGTTCGTGCAGGAAATGACCCGACGACTCGCTCGTGAGGGGTACGTATCGGTGGCTCCTGAGCTCTATCATTGGGATGGTCCGGACTGTAAGGATGACGCTCCCACACGTGCAACGCGAATATTAGATGCAAACATTATCAAAGATGTGACTAGCTCCCTCGGCTATCTTCAGTGCCATCCATCGGTTCAGCCGGGAAGGGTGGGAATCGTAGGTTTCTGTCAGGGAGGAAGAGGGTGTTATCTCATGGCCGGGGTGAGCTCTAGCTTCAAAGCCGCCGTAGTATACTACAGTGGAAACACATTTTTAGCGCGGGGTGACGGTCCTTCTCCATTCGAACGAACGAAGGATATTCATTGTCCAATGATGGCACATTTCGGAGAAGAGGATGAGAACCCCTCGCCTGAAGAGGTCCGCAAATTTGACCTTGAGTTGACCAAATACAATAAACCCCATGAGTTCTATTCCTATGGGGGCGCCGGTCATGCTTTTATGAATTTTAGCGCGAAGTCCTACCGTCCAGATGCTGACAAAGCTTCCTGGCCCAGAACGTTGAGCTTCCTGAACAAACACGTGTGAGCAGCGATGTCAGCCTAGGGCCCGGGATTTCAATTCGCAAACTGGAGGGGCGTTATAAAAGGACATTGAGGAGGAATCAGAATGAGTAAGCCTGAACGCCTAACACTGAAGCACATGGAGCAGTATGATCTTGTAAAACACCACTATGGGAGAAGGGTACAGTGGGGAACGGATACAGTGCTATACAGGAAGAATCATCCCATGTCCTGGAAGCGGGTTGTGGGGAATTACCAGAATTGGGAAATCGATACTGCCGAGATTATTCCGCCGGATGCAGAGTCTGCATACGGCGAATCAGAAAAATTGTTTTACAGTGAGGATCTAACTGTGTGGATTTCACGCAGAAAAGAATCCATGCCATACTTTTTCCGCAACTGTGACGCTGATGAACTCCATCTCGTCAGTCGGGGAAGAATGACCTATGAAACAGATTGCGGAATAATCACGGTAGGAGAAAGAGAATTCCTGCTCATTCCCAAGGGAGTTACCTACCGAGTCGTACTGCGGGGTACACAGGATACTTTGCGGCTCATCTACGAGTCTGGGCCGGAGATGTTTTTGGTACCGACGGAAATGGTGGATCACCTTTATGGTAAGGGGAGACCGCCAGTGTTGCCGGAAAAGGTTCAAAGACCCAAGCTCCTGAGTGAAGCAGCAACAGATGGAGAGTACGAGGTTCGGGTGAAGTATCATGGTGCCTTTTCGGATTCCCTGGGTGAAACAAGCTCTATTTTCTACGATTATTACCCCCTTGACGCTGAGATCATTGATGGAGAGCCACCGGTATTTAAATTCGGTGTGGGGGATATTGAAAAGCTAGGCTCAACTCCGGTGGCATTCATTGGAGCCGCCTATTTGGATAACATGCACAACCGCGCATGGACCCTCCACCTCTCGGGGAGTGGGAGTGGCAATGCGCCGGTTCATAGGAATCCTGATGGAGATGAGCTGAGATATACCCTCTCGGGTCCCAAAATGGGAAATTTCTTGTTCACACCACAGGGTGTCGATCACGGCGCTGGCAGAGGGTACACGAAGAAGGAAAGGAATCGTCCCTCGGATCCTTATGACATTGGGAATGTGATCTCAGCCTATACGGGAAGACCTCTTAAAGGGACATCCACTGCACAAAGACTTGCCAGACCCTACAATGCGTAGCACCAAAATTTTTTATCTGAAACGGAGTGAGCCCAATGAACAACAAGTATGGCAATTTGTTTCCAACAGGCAGACTGATCGATGGAAAGCCGCGGAGTATCTTATTTGATGCAACCAAATGCATCGGTTGCCGCCAGTGTGTCCATGCCTGCAAGGATTGGAACGACCACCCGCGAACAAGCGTTTACGAAATGTCGAGTACCAATTGGATCACCATGCAGCCACCCGTACTGGAGGGTCTGTCACCCCTGTGGGCAAGAAACAGTTGCATGCACTGTGAGTTCCCAAGCTGTGCAGCGGTCTGTCCGGTGGAGGCCATTACTAAGTACGAAGAGGGACCTGTGGTGATCGACCAGGAAGTTTGCATCGGTTGCGAATACTGCGTCTATGCTTGCCCTTGGGGCGCCCTGTCGGAGAATGATATCAATAGTGTGATCTCAAAAGACGGGACTTCCAGCAAAGCCAGCAAATGCACCATGTGCAGTGACCGTATCCAAGAGGATAAAGACCCCTTTTGTGTGCAGGCCTGTCCAGTCGATGCCCTGGACTTCGGTCTTAGGGAGGATATGACCACAAAGGCGACGCAACGCGCAGAAGAGGTGGGAGGTTATCTCTACGGGGATAAAGAAGCCGGAGGAACCCAGGTGATGTATGTCCTCAAGGAAAAGAAAGAGGATTACGGCACTCCCACGGTTGGAAGTGAGAAGTATCCTAAACATAGGATTCCCGTTGGTCTCATGATCAAGGATCTCTTTACTCCTCGATGCGGTGTGAAGGGGAAGATGCGGGCGCTGTACCTTGCCATCATTCACCCAGGCCGTCTTCTCTACCGTTACTGGCCATGGAGAACGGTTGCTTAGGAGGTTCTATGATGTTGTTCAATGGTGAACTATTTCCTCGAGAACGTAAGACGGTATTACCGGGCGGATATATGGGCAAGATCCTCCGCGTGGACCTGAGTACGGGGACCATGAAGGATGAAAATTTACCGGAAGAGCCGGTGCTCAGGAAGCTCCTTGGCGGACAGGCTTTGGCCCTATACATTCTGCTTCATGAACTTCCCCTCGACGCGAAACCCCTGGGACCCGAAAGCAAACTAGTGCTGATGACAGGGCCCATCACCGGAACTGGCCTGACGCCAGGAGGGACCAAGGTAACCGCCATTTTTCTCAGTCCACTGACAGGACATACCCTGGGCCGGGGGGCAGCCAGCGGTTTCTGGGCGGTTTATCTGAAGGCCGCGGGCTACGATGGTGTGATCGTGGAAGGAGTTGCGCAGAGACCCACTTACCTGTTCATCAATGATGGAAAACCCGAGCTCCGAGACGCAAGCCGAGTTTGGGGAAAGGGCTCGAGGGATACGGAGGATCTCCTGAGGGAGGAGGTGGGAATCAAGGATGCTAAAGTCCTTTGCATTGGCCCAGCAGGGGAGAATCTTAACGTCGCTGCGATGCTATGCAACGACTATAACCACAGTGCGTCCCACAGCGGCGGGGCGATATTCGGTTCCAAGAAACTCAAGGCCATCGTGGTGAGCGGGACCATGAGACCGCCCGTCCGGGACAAGGGGAAACTCGTTGAGGCGGGGCTTCGGTGGCGCAAGGTGCTTAGAAAAAATAACGGGGTAATGGACTCCGCCGGGCACGCGGTGCAGCTGGAGGCCGTACCCAACTTGAATTATCGTAGCACCCTCATTACAGATCACGCGCGCGGGTTTAATGAGAATCGAGTAACGTTACGGCCGTGCTTCCAGTGCCAGGCCTGTTGTCCCGAGGATGTTGAGCTCAGAAACGGATCCCATCCAGGGGTGGTTGGACACTTCAACGCGGGAAGCGAATGGATGGACACCTTTTTCAACCTTGGTGTCAAGGGAAGCGATGCTCTTTACCTCGCTGAAAGAATCAATGATATGGGGATCGAGTGCAGTCATTTTTCCTGTGGCGTGGGAGTGGCTTTCGAGGCTTGGGAGAAGGGGCTTCTGGGGCCTGAGCAAACAGATGGACTTCGTTTCGAGTGGGGCGACGTTGAGACCATTTCAAAGTTGTTGGATATGGCTGCGCGTCGCGAAGGTCGCTGGGGAAATCTCCTTGCTGATGGACCGACCCATGTGGCTGATGCCATTGGCGGAGAGGCCCACCAGTGGGTGGTGCACACGAAAAAAGGGACACCAGCTCTGCATGATTGGCGGCCCCACTTTGGACAGATGCTACGCGAGATCGTTGCCAGTGGGGGAATGAAGCCGCAAGGGGGGGGATCCGACAAACCATCTCCTGACCTTCGGTATCGTGAAAAATGGGGTCCGTTGGACCGGGATGATCCCACGGGTTGGCCCTGGTCTCAGGTCCTATCCGAATGGCATCGACAGTTCACCGGTCTCATTGGAGGTTGCTGGTTCGCCGTGAGTCACGCCAAGCCTGATGCCTTAAACAGTGTGGTGGATTCCCTGAACGCCACCACGGGGTGGGATTTTAATATGGATGAAGGTCTTGATGCGGGTTTCAGGAGCGTGGTCTTACAGTCCATCTTTGCATCGCAGAGAGGCTGGAGTGCCGAGGATGACTGGAAGGATGTGGGTCCTAGATTCCTCGAGCCAGTTCCAGACGGAAAGTACAAGGGTTTTACCATTGCCAAGTGGCTTCCAGCTATGGTTGAGGAATACTACAGTCTTTCCGGAAGACATCCAAAGACTGGCCGTCCCTATATGGATACTCTGGCCAAATTGGAGTTGGAAGAATTTCGTGAGTGGAGTCAGCTGGATTAATTAGGGTAAATAGCCTTTTTCCCGAAAATACTTCTTCGCTCCGGGATGGAGCGGTAGGGTCAAAGGCCCACCTTCTCCTCCCTGACAGAATTCTTCCATGGTCATGGCTCGTTTATCAAAATGATCGACGGGAATCCCCGGGCACGCAAGATCAACCGCCTTTGCCATGGCATAGGCGATTTGGCTCGACAGTTCGGGGTGACAAAATAAAAACCAACCACTGAAATCCACCGTGGGCACTTCTTGACCTAGTTCCGGAAAGTTTACTGGGCTCAGTGAGCTTCTGGACAATCCGATCTTTTCCAAACGGTTCAGGACCTTGTCGCTGATGGGTAAAAACCTCATTCCTGAGTTGAGTGCGCGAGACCCCCAGTTTTTTATTCCTTCGTCAAAGACCGCGTTGGCCTGACCCTCGGAAATATGGTTCGCGCGCTGCGGCGAACCAGGATTTGTGACTCGAAGAATTTTACCTCCCCATTTTTCTATGTCGGACAGGCTAAAGCCGTATGATTTGAGTATTTCCTCAACTGCTAGAACGGTACCCCGATATTTTCCGAGCATCCGGGTGGAGACGATTAGGGGATATTTTCTTTCCTTGATTTCTTCCAAGGAATGAATTCCCGTGTCTCTATGTACGGCGAAGACCAATCGGTCCCAGGAGGGAAAAACTCCTATGGCCCTGAGGGGAATCTTCTTCTTATAAAATCCCCTGCCCAGTGATGCCATACGACCGACTCCCGCCGGATTGCAGAAACCGAAGTGAAATTTCTTGTTGCCAACGATCATGGGTGTCCCGATTCCACCAATTTCAGAGTCACCACTTCCAACCACAAGAGTCACGTGGGTATTAGCCGGAGCTGGTACCAAATCATAGAAGGAAGGCACTAGCCTCACGGCGATCTCGGTCCGCCCACGCGAAGTAACCGCAATTTTGAAATCAATAAGTTTGGCCATGGTCTGAATTCCCCTCGCTCATGATACCGTTGAAGTGAATGGATTTAAAAGATTACTGTGAAAAAAGGATCTCCCCACTCTTGCTTGCGTCGTATCCCCCCAGACGTTCCACTGCACGTCTGAATTCGTCACATCGAATAATCTCCAGTAGCCTTTGTCCTAGTTCGCTTTCGAGGAATCCTCGCAGCAAGAGAAGGTCGTATTGCTCCTGTCCCACGGGGATAAACTCCAGGCCAAGGGCATTGGCCGCAGATCGGACACCCAGGCCCACGTCCGAAAGGCCACTGCTGATGGACACGGCAACCCCCATGTGAGTGAACTCCTCCCGGTTGTATCCGTGAATGGTGGCCGGTTCTACTCCCATACGCTTGAGCTCGAAATCGAGGAGGACCCTGGTGCCTGAGCCTGGCTGGCGATTGATAAAGCGAATTTGGTCTTGTGACAGATCTTGCAGTCCTCGGATCCCTTTGGGATTACCCTTTTGGACCATAAGACCCTGCTGCCGTTGGACCAGGTGAACGAGGGCTACAGGAAGGCCAGGGATGGTACGTTTTATATCAGGGATATTGTATGTCCCCGTTTCTGGGTCCAATAGGTGAGTCCCGGCCATGTGGGTCTCACCTCGTTGTATGGAGAATAGCCCGCCCAAGCTGCCTACATTTGTGGAAGCGATCTTTAATGCTGGATGGCGGAGCTTAAGTTGGTCTTCCAGGACTCCAATAGAGAGATCGTGGCTGCCCGTGCACAGAATGGTGTTTTCAATATCATCAGGCGAACGTAAAAGTTCCACCTCCACTTCCTCGCCGGCATTGATGCCTTCTGTGAGACTGGGGATTCGCAATAACCCATCGGCCTGGACCATGGTGGTGATGACACCTGCTCCGCGCCTCAAGGGTACGGCCAGGAGGGTCTCCTGCACTCGACCTAAATTGACCCGTACGAATTCTTCTAGCCCAAGGGGGGAAGGAAGTTTCTTCGGTACAACGGCTCGTATTTTTAACTGGTCAGTCAAACGTGCACCGAGGAATTTCACCAGGGCGGGCTGCATGATCTCTCGGGCCACCACTATGGCGGACACCGGGTACCCTGGGATCCCCAGCACGGGTTTGCCCTGTGCGGAACCCAAGACGGCGGGTTTCCCTGGCATGATGTCGATACCATGAACGAGAAGTTCTCCGGCCTCCTCGACGATTTGTGTGGTGAAGTCATGTTCTCCAGCAGAGGATCCAGCGATGATGGCAACCATGTGATTCTCTGTTAAGGCGTCACTTAGGGCCTCTTTGAGCCTTTCAGGTTGGTCGCCAACACTGGGGAAGGTGGTGGGTACCCCACCCCATTCTCGAACTAGTGCAGCCAGCACGACGGAATTAAATTCAATCACCTGTCCCGGCTTTGCCTCAACTCCCGGCTGAACGAGCTCATCCCCTGTGGGAATAATTGCGACTCGGGGTTGAGACCTGACCTGAACCGTCACGTGGCCTGCCGCCAGCAGAGCTCCCAAATCATAGGGTCGAAGGCGGTGACAACGGGGCAGCAATGGCTCTGTGGCCACAACGTCCTCGCCCACCAGCCGGACATGTTGCCAGGGGGCGCAGGATTCAAAGATCTCCACCCTTGTGGCATCCAGCTGTCGAACTTTCTCGATCATAATGACAGCATCGGCCCAAGGGGGGAGGGCGTTACCCGTATCGACGTAGCTGTAACATCCCTCCTGGGTGGATTCGGTGGAGGCCCCATGGAGCTGTTTGGGTGTAAAATCCGTTGCTCCGAAGGTGTCCGCGGCACGAACACAGATGCCGTCCATGGCCGCGCTATGGTAATGGGGAGAAGAAAATTTGGCAAAAATAGGTTCGCAGGTGATCCGATTGAGCGCAGCGTGAACTGGAACAGATTCGTTGTGGAGGGTGGATGGGTGGATTTGCGCCAGAAAGAGTTCACGGGCCTCGTGGAGAGGAGTTTTCTTGAGGTATCTTTTTCGTGCCATTGGTTAAGGGTTCCTAAAAGCGTAGGACCTCCACCTCTTCACCCTCTTCGATCCCCTCCTGGTTGAGATCGATCTTGACCATGCCGTCAGCCTTCACCAGCGTGAATATCGCACCCGATTTGCTGGGCAGGGGCTCGGCGTAAAGGGTGCCATTCACAAGCGTCAAACATACACGCACATAATCCTCCCGTCCTGACTGGGAAGCAATGTTAGTTTTAAGAATTGCGCGAGTAGTTTGTTTAGAATGAGACGACTCTGTGGCTTCTTCGCCGCCGAGTTTTCGAATCAACGGCGCGGCAAAGAGGTCAAATATCACGAGTGCTGAAACGGGATAGCCCGGTAGGCCCAGTAGAGGTTTGCCCGAGGCCTTGGCGAAGATGGTGGGTTTTCCGGGGCTCACCGATATGCCATGAAAGATAACTTCCGCTTCTGGAAGCGAACAAATAGCGTCCAGAGCCATGTCCCTTACCCCTACAGAACTCCCGCCGGAAAGAAGCACGAGATCGGCCGACCTCAGGGCCTGTGCCAATGCCTTTGATAGGCTATCCTTCTGATCCCGAAAGACTCCGAGATCCTGCAACTCCGCGCCGCACTCGGCAATCAAACCCGCGAGGGAATGTTGATTGATGTTTCGTATTTGTCCGGGGAGCGGTTCTTCGTCAGCCTCGATTAATTCGTCCCCGGTAGAAATGAGGGCTACTCGTGGTTTTCCATGTACGATTAGGCTAGAGATTCCAATTCCAGTGAGGGCACCCACATCATGAGCCCTGAGACGACGACCACGACGGAACACCAGTTCTCCCTTCTTGATGTCGTCACCGATCCGGATGGTGTTTTGCCAGGGAGACACTCCCTTTTGAACTTCAACCTTCTGCTGGGCCACCTCTTCCGTGTATTCTACCATTACCACTCCGTCACTCTCCGGTGGCAACATTCCCCCGGTGGAAATTCGCATGGCCTCTCCTTTGGCCAAAGGCCGCGTGACCTGTTGCCCCATTTCGACGGTTCCAACCAGCGTTAAATAGGCTGGAAGACTCGTGCTAGCTCCGAAGGTGTCCTGGGCCTTAACCGCATAACCATCCATAGCGGCCCTGTGAAAATGAGGCAGGTTTACCTGTGAGTACAGGTCTTCGGCCAGCACTCGACTGCGTGCCTGGGTGGTCTTTATTCGCTCCTTTCCCACAGCCGAGGAGTCTAGCAGGAGCTTTCTCGCCTCCTGAGGTGTTACAACTTTAAAAAAAGCCTTCAAAGGTCTCGCTTCTCCCACTGGAGAGGTTATAAAAAGCCATAGTCAAAAGCAAATTGGCATTATCTGCGTCCAGGGGCAAAATGGGCTTGTATTTTGAAGTTGGACTATTACATATTGAATGACTACCAGGTGTATGGGCCCTTATTGGGAATTTAGGGATAGTTCACGTTGTTATTGATTTTGGCGAAGTTCTTAGTTTGCCCTTGGGGTGTGAAGAGAAAAGTGTGCTAATTCCAGGTCGGAAAGCCATATGGATCCTCGTGGTACTACTAGCCATCAGTGGTTGCGCAGGACAAGGCGAAGTAAGGGGGGTTGGAAAAGGCCAGGGCAAAGACGGAAAGCCTGTGAAAAAACTGGCACCCTCAGTTTCCACTCCCATGGAAGTGGTGGAGCGGATGCTTTCCCTCGCGGCCATTCAAAGCTACGATGTGGTTTATGACCTCGGTTCTGGTGACGGGAGGATCGTTATCACGGCGGCAAAGAAATACGGTGTTCATGCAGTGGGCTTTGAAATCGATCCACGGCTCATCAGGGAGTCACGAAACAACGTGCTCAAAGCTGGAGTTCAGGACCTGGTGGAGATCCGCCAAGAGAACATCCTCCAAGCAGATCTGTCAGCCGCCACAGTGGTCACCCTGTATCTGTTCCCCAAGGCGAATCGGTTGCTTAGACCGCGTCTTTTGAGTCAACTCAAGCCCGGAGCTCGAGTCGTGTCTAACTATTTTGATATGGATGAATGGGTTCCCGACAAGGTTGAAGAAGTGAAAGACGTAAATTCCGGTTTCTATTATAATATTTATTTATGGCGTATTACTCACCAGACTAAGTATTTGCCGATAGATCATGAAGACCGGTAGCCGGTGCGGTGCATAAGCTTTGCTCAACAAGAAATAACTCTCCCTTGTCTCACATCAATAATCATCTGGGTTTTGAACCCACCAATTGAATCTTGCACTGGGTTTGGATTATCCCCCGTATCCGTCATTAAATAGCCTAGGAATTCATCTTCAGAAAGCATCAAATGAGACCTTCGATCTATTAGATCCATCATCAAAGTCTACGTTTGCGTGTTCTCGTGCCTGCAAGCATAATTCCGGAGATGTTATGATATCTACCTCAGCATTGTATGTGACTTGCTCACGATTATCGGATGGGGGTACACTTTTCCTATGACACCGCCAGTTCTTGTGCTCTTTGATCTTGGTAACGTAATTGTCAATGTCGACCATCGGGCCGTGGCCGCCAGGTTTGCTGAAGCCTCAGAGAAAACTGAATTTCGTGACCCGGAGGTTCTATTTGCGACTATCATAGAGGAAAGCGCATCTCTGCTTAGAGCTTTTGATACCGGTCAAATTACGTCCCGGGCTTTCTATGACGGAATGAAATCAGCCTATGGTTTGAAGCTTGGATTTGAGGACTTTGTTAAAATTTGGAACTCTGGATTCAGTGAAAATCATGAGGTTTCGAGTCTTGTAAGACGTTTGAGCGAGCGTGTTCGACTCTTTCTCTTGTCAAACACCAACTCTTTGCACTTTGAATTTTTACAGTCCAGCTGTTCGGTGATACAAAAAATGGAGAAAGTGATTCTCTCCTATGAGTTGGGTTGCATGAAGCCATCGGCGGAGATCTTTAAGCATGCACTCCGTACTGCAAATCTCGCCCCGGATCTCGTTTGGTATGTGGATGACGTACCGGAATTTGTGGTAGCCGGTGCGCATCTGGGAATCCATGCCATTCAGTTTCACTCGGCTAGGCAGTTGAGCGACGAATTCCATGAACTATTGGAAGGGGAATCATGAGAGGTGTTAACTCAATGTTTCCCCAAATGAAAGGTAGCTTGATAGATTATTCTCTGTCTAGTAGACTATTCATTAAGCGATATTTCTGAATGTGGGTTGATCTAAAATGCCAAGTTAGGTTACTTCGGTCGGCCAATTCAACCGATTAGGTAATTTTCACCAGCACTCGAAGGTTGAGAGTCATTAAAAATCAACCAGTTACGGTTTGGCACCTCTTTTGCACCCGAAATTATTTGAATAGCTCGCAATGAAAAAGAAGATACTAATAGTGGAAGACAATGCGGATCTATTAAAGGTACTGCAGTTGTTGCTCAAGGATCCCTTTGAAGCGATTCCGGCTATGAAGGGTGCCGAGGCCGTGGATATTGCGGCTACAGAACGCCCTGATCTCATCCTTTTAGATGTTGTTTTGCCGGACATGAACGGTTTTTAGATCGCACGACTTATGCGCCAGCGTCCGGAGACTAAATCCACACCCATCTTGGCAATGACCGCAAAGGTTAGCCGTATAGACGAGGAAGAATGTATTTTGAGCGGTTGTGATGATTTCATCGCCAAACCGTTTACCTTTGAACAGCTGCTTCCTCGAATTGAAAAGTTGCTGAATCAATCTGATCATCAATCCTAGGGCCCGTTCATAATTCCTGTCCAGTAAGTCGCTTGTCTACCTGACCTACCTCGCTGTTTCTTCGTGTATACAATCCGGTTTGAACGCATTCCTATCTTGGCGTCCCGCAAGGACGTTAGACGTATTTCAGTTGAATTAATATCAATGGTATAATTAATTTCATGATTCTTGGCCCCTTCCGGCAGGTGACCCTAAACCACAGAACGCATCGGACGTGAGTCCGTCTTTGTGGGGTTTACCAGATTCCAGAAACAATCATCAGGAGACCAAAGAAAAGAACAAAATAGGCAAAATTCACCTTTCTACTGAGCTTCAAAAGTAGATGGATCGTTGCCAGTCCAAAAAGAAACGCAAACAAGCATCCCCATAGGGTGGTCCCGTTAAATAAAGGATCGCCAAAATTCAACACGATATTCCCTCCAAGTACGACCGGAAGACTCATCAGGAAACTCAGAGTCAAAGCATGGGTGTCATCAAATTTTCTCAACAGTAAAGCCGAAATGGTCAGGCCTGATCGTGACAGACCAGGTAAAACAGAAAAACCCTGAACGAAACCCAGCAGAAGTCCATCCGTGAGGGTTGTGTCTTGGGGGCCCTTCCAGGAGTGTTCGCGTTGGGTGAATTGAAGTCCTGCGGTAACGAGCAACAAACAACCGATGAGCATGGTGATTAATCGTCCGGAAGCCGCCAGGCTGTCCTCAAAATAGATAAGAGTTTTTAAGAGAATGAATCCTACAAATCCACTTACGAGTGTGGCAACCAAAAGAAATCGGATAGTGGCTCTTTGTTCTTGGGAACTGGTTTTGTAGCGAGCGGTGGATTTTAGTAATTGCCACACCTCCAACCGAAAGTAAATTAACGCCGCAAGGAAGGTCCCTAGGTGTAGAGTTAGGGCTAGGTGAATCATGTCCTCGATATCGTTTGCGCCGAAGAGATGGAGCTTTGCGAGAACAATTATCCCCTCAGAGCTTACAGGAAGCCATTCTGTAACGCCCTGAATGATACCGAGCACAATCCCTTGGATCATCTATACTTACGTAGTTCCTGACGAAATTTGAAATCAATCTAGAGACAAAGAGCGCACACCAAAAATACCAGTTGCCTCCGGCGAGAAAAATTTTGAATCTTCCGCCCTTGGCAATTAGAATTTCTTAGAGTTTCTCAAAAGTATCATACAACGTTTTAAAACCGAAGGAGATTTATGGCTTTGTTTATTCTACGGGCACGAATCGTGTCGTTGTACCGGGAAGGACGTCCAACCATTGGCGGGTGTGGATCTGCCGTACCGAAAACGGGAGAGCAGTTATTTCTGAGAATGACTGGATTCGTGACTACTATTGATAGATTCCGAACTGTCAATACCTTTGGCCGGGTGTCCTCGTGTTTTTAGTTTCCGCGCCATGAGCCAGATACCGATTAAGTTCCATAGGACGCCATAGGCAACTAAAAAGGCGGCAACAAGTACAAATACGATGATGAGCCAAACAATATTGTTGAGCAATTGAGCAACTCAACTATACTAAACTGAGCTTGCAAGCTTCAATGATTTCTTTGGGAATCATTTTTAGCGCTATGAGGATTAAAATAGGTAAGATAAGAAAGCTCAAGGGGAATGGTAGATAGGCAACGGAAAATCCCAGCAAAATCTTTACCTGTTTTGGTGTGTGCGAATCCTTTATGACACTCCTGCACAAATTAAAGTGCTGCCTGATTTCTCTCATCACGGTATTCACTTTGGCGGTCATATGGATTTTATTTACCACAGCGTCCCAAGAATGATGGTTTCGTTTGCTCTACCCACGAGACTGTTGTGAGTTCTACACCAATTTCCAGGGTAGGAACTATTTCGAATACTCTGGAACCTACCTCGCCATTTACATAATCAATTTTATAAAATATTGCAATGCCAGTAATGGGAGTGTCTTGGCCCCCCCTTGGAATGAATATCTGAGGTTAGCATGCGTTGGGAAGGAGCTTGGTGGCTAGACAAATTTCAACAGTTATTTACAGAAATCATCCCTATTTCAAGGATCCCAGACGGAAAAAATCCTTTAAACCCTTGCGGGTAACTAGTGGCACCTCTCTTGCACATGAAATCTCTCAATCGGTTCCTAATGGAAGGAGTCGGAGAAATACCTTAAAGTACCGAAATTTACGGAGTACGACCATGGACAAGGAACAGGCGAGAAAGGCCTCAAAGGCCGGTGCCACTGCGGCCTTTATTTCAGGGGGATTAACCACTGCGGTAGTGGCAATTGCCATGGCCACCAATGCCAAGGGTCCTCTGGGGTTGTGGAATGACCCTGCCATGTTCTTTGATATTCTTCTTATCCTTGGCTGCGGTATTGGAATGCTGCGTTATTCTAGATCTGCGGCCATTGTAGTCACCGTCTACTTTATCCTGTCGAAGGTCGTCGTTGGTCTCGAGACCGGTAAATTCACTGGAATTGGAATCGCTTTGGTCTTTCTTTATTATTTTGGCAGAGCCATACAGGGGACCTTCGTCTACCATCGAATGCTAAAAGAAGAGAATCCCGCCTATAAGTCTGCCCCAAAATGGATGTACTACGCAGGGATTCCCGCTGGACTTGTTTTATTTTTGATGGCGGGCTTCGTCGTGTTGACCCTAAGTGGGGTGTTCCCTTCAACGGAGGTGGCGGCGGGCTCTGAGATGCGGCAAAAGGATCACTCGCTATTGATCGAAACGGGACTGGTCCACCCGCAAGAAAAGATCGCGTACTTTTACTCCCATGGTTTTCTATCTATTCTCGAGGATGGAAACATCCTTACGGACCAACGTGTGATTCGATACGTGCAAGATGAAACCTATGGTTTGAAGGTTTATCAATTTATGTTTGATGAAATTGAACATGTGACACTTCTCGAGCAAGGCAATGCCATCAATCCCTCCATTTACGAAGTTCGCTCTTTTCAGGAAGACTTGTGGGTACGGTTGTCTCTATCCACTGAGGGCGGCGGTGACGTGGAATTCATCGAAGCGTTGAGGAATAATATCCATGAGATGCGCGCGATTCCCGCGATTCAATCTCCCCATAAACGCAGCTTATAGGGAGGGCCTTGCAGCCTCCAGAATATATGTCTTTACTTCAAAGTATTCTTTAATCAAATCGACGTAGGACCTGATTGGGATTTAAAGTCCACCTGCACGGATTTGTGATGCTGCTTCCGGTTAGGCAAGAGCCAGAATTTAAGGCTTTATCGTTAAGCAGTTAATTCGGGCGTGGGTCCGTTGTGGAAGGGGAGCAAATAAAGTTGATTGTTCCTCCCGCGGACTGATTTTTATTCGGATCCGACCAGGAAATTGAGAGTGTTGTGCCGTTTTCTTGTACCAAAGCTCCATCTTTTCTTAAAACTGAAAGAATATCTCCCTGAAATCTCTGAGTCTTTAAGTTACATTCGTTTTCAGTTTCGTGGGTCGACATAGAGTCCCAGGTAGCTCGTGACTGTGCATTTTGCCTGTGCTCCATCCAAAAGACCCACGCAAACAATAGACTCGCAAACGCGCAAAAACGCGTCTTATTGAGCAGGTTTGAAAACATATGAGGTTGGTGAAACGCATTAATTGTGCCAAGAACTACCAAACCAGCCAGGTTTACGGAAACATTTGATTTATTAGTGGATTCTGCCTCCATCTGCTGTGATGTCAGATCATCAAATTCTGGAGAATTGTCGGTAAACTATCGGCGGTTTGTGACAAGTTTCGTCACCTATCGTACATCGGTGACGCTAGACTTGGTTTGCCGAGCCATGGCCAGCGATCGATCCTCTTCCAACAGTTACGCCTAGGTTCCGTTGATAGCCGCGGACTGGCCGAGAAATCATTGCTGGATCCGGACTGATCTGGTGCTCAGAATCGATGATTTCGTCAACCTATTTTTATCGGACCAGGGTTAATCATTTCCTCTATAACGCAAATCCCGTTCTAGTCGTTTAAGTTCCTTCCGACCTTCTCGCAGACGCTCCTCCATGTCATACAACCTCCTGGCAGTGTACTCCCCGGCGCCCTCAAATGTTATGACACCGGCTGTCTTGCGAAATTTGGTCCCCTTGGGTAGCAGGTATCTTACATTGCGAATTTCGATAGTTGCCATTTCAGAAGAATTGCGCTCCCTTCCCTCAGGTTCTTCACGGAACTGAGCGTAGCCGGAAGAGACAACAATCAAGGTCGTAGATAGAATAGAGACAACAATTAACAATAGCTTCAGTGGTCTCATGGTTATACCTCCGATTGGTTTGTTAGTTTCAATGGAAACCATTCTGAAATAGGGCTGAAAATCCTACCAGTGGTAGGGAGGGGACTAGGGAATATTACCTGCAGGCCTGGATGCAATTGTCAAAATCCCGTTGACAGGACTGGCTACGAGGATCAAAAAGGCGTCGAGAGCAAGTCCTGTAAGTATCGTAGCAAGACCCTTTACATCGCCTTATTTTCCCGTACTCATCCCATTTTTTATTTCTTTCAACTTGCTCCATCTGAAGCCTGCGGTCTCTTTCCCATTGTTCCTTTGGTTGCTTTCCGTAGTCCACCAAGGATGACTGTGCAATCAGGCAACTGCTTCCTGGTTGGGGTTCCTGATGGGTTTGGGAGGTGGCGTTCAGCAGGTGATCAACCGGGAAATCTCCAGAACAAATTTTTACATTGGTGCCCATGACCTGGGCCTCGGACCATAACAAGATAAAAACGGCTGACAACATGCACGCTAAGTAATTACGCATCGCCTTGGCTCAATCTAGAGGATCAGATTCTACCGATACGGCAGCTAGTAGTATGTTTGATATCATTGTGAATTCAAGTGGTTAAGTTCTAATACCTAAAAGTCTCCACGAAGAAACTCGAACTGGTATCTCCCAAGCGTTTGCTTCGCTGAACTTCTAATAAGGTATGGAAGGTATGTCAATAAGAAGTAAAATTTTATTCCAAGTTTGAAATTTCCATTTTGCTGAATATAGCTTTTACGACCATTTTTGGACCTTTTACCCGATAATTGGAATGGAGAAGAAAAAACCGGTTCAAAAGATTGAGTTACGGAGTTGACTAGGCAAGGGTGCTGGTTAAATAGTCTGGCGTCCCCGAGGGGATTTGAACCCCTGTCGCCGGCGTGAAAGGCCGGTGTCCTGGGCCAGACTAGACGACGGGGACTTAGTGGGCCGTGTTGAACCTGAGGCGCAACCCCCAAGGTTGTAGGCTTAATCCAGGGCGACAATATAGCACAAGGCCAACCAAAAAATCCAAGCATCCGAGGTTTCGATGTTCGATTCCTATGGATGGCAGTCGTGGCTAGTTTCCTCTGGCCAACCACCGCGCCCTGCACCTCCCACTATTAGATATTGCTGTTACCATTTGACGTCGTATCCCATATGTCGGATACTCTTCCTCCGATTTGGGAGGTGGTCATGGCCGAAGTAAAAGAAAAACCTCGTTTGATCCTTTGGGGAGCTGGCACACCACGTACCATGAGAGCTCAGTGGATCCTCCAGGAGCTGGAACTCGAATATGAAAGACGCCCAATCGGTTCTCGCACTGGAGAAACGCAGCAACCTGAGTATGTGAGGCTCAACCCCCGGGAGAAGATTCCCTTCCTACAAGATGGAAATCTCACGGTGGCAGAGAGCGCAGCAATCGTCACCTATCTGGGGGAGACCTACGGAGGATCCAAGGGTTTGGTACCGCCATTAGGTACGCCTGAGCGGGCCGCCTACTACGAATGGTGTTTCTTCTGTATGACAGAATTGGATGCCACGACCCTCTACCTTGTCCGGAAGCACGTGGGTCTCAAGGAACTCTATGGTGAGGCACCCAACGCCGTGCGCGCAGCCTTTGAAGGATTTGAAAAGCAGATAAAGGTGGCTCATCTCAAGTTGGCGGACGGTAGACCGTATATTCTAGGTGACACGTTTACCGGCGCAGACCTATTGTTGACCACCTGCATCGTGTCCGGTCACAACCACAAGCTCAAGCTCAGCGATCTTCTCCTGGAGTACATGAATAAAAACACGTCCCGTGCGGCCTATCAGCGGGCAATAGTGGCAAACCGCAGACCCTGACACTGCCGAGTTATGCTGAATCTATCTTTGCTGCGATGCACTCGGGCACACCTTGCGGGTATCCTGGCCATGGTGTGACTCTCCTGGAGCGGGCGAACCCTCCCGGCATGGCACAAAACCCTTTTGCCGGATGATTTTGGCGACATTCACTGATGTGACGTGGTTAAAAGCATCCCTAGCTACTTCAGAGACAAGAAGAGCGCTGTATAAATTTAGACTCAGGTCACCTTCAAAGCGAAACAGCCGTAGCTTCGGGTTTAAAATAGTGAATGTTGCTTCATCCGTTAATGTATAGCTTTTGAGGCTCTCAGCCGTCGCCAACGTTGACCCCATTCCGCTGCCCGTTGAGATGTAACGAGATGAAATTGCCGATGCATGAGCCTTTGCCCAGATGACCATTTCTCTGGCATGGGTTCCAGAACCATCGCCCCTTGATATAAATCTCCTACGGCTAACTGATATCGCTTTGAATGCTTCAGGTAGTGTGCGCGTATTGCTTATGCCGGCAGGATCATCCAATGGCCCGATGATCACAAACCGGTTAAACATGAACGGTCGGCGTTGGATGCCGAAACCGTCAGCCATGAACTGTCGTTCAAGCTTGGGGTAATGAGAAATTACCAGGTGAGCTTCTTTTCTCATGCCCAACTGCAATGCCTTTCCGCTGCCCACTGCGATTGCAGGTACATTGGGCAACAAGTGTTTCAGTAGGCCGGTGTCTCTAACACTCGTAGTCGTAGCTACAAATACGCTGCGACTGGCCATTGTTGCGTTGAGGCCCGCTACCATCAGGCATAGCGTAGCAACTATCAATAGTATCCGCATTGTAGACTTTTGATCCCCCTATCAAGGTCGAGGACATTTCGAGCCTATCTTTCCTGGTAGAATAGATACCTTTTGGCAGATGGTTTAGCTTGGGAAAGTTGATGAGCCGTGTTGGCTTCGAACCAACGACCCTCTGCTTAAAAGAAGTAGACTGTACTGTTTCGGGCTCTTGCGTCTTTTTGCCGATCATCCCTGTAATCCATTGATTATACATGGGTATCTCCGTGCATATCCTTGCGCTTGCTTTCGGCGCGTTGCGCTGGTATTCTGTCGTTTTGGTGACATCCTGGTGACATTTTCGACCCACTGACTCTCCAGGAGGGCTCCGTGGTGTCCTGGTGACACGGTGATAAGGGGAGGGAAAAATGCTGACCGAACGCATCGTGAGAGACGCCACCGCGAACGGCAAAGCGTACACGATCTGGGACACGCAGATCAAGGGCTTGGGCCTTCAGGTAACGCAAGCGGGCAAGAAAAATTACATCGTGCGGTACAGGGCGGATGGACGGAAACGGCAGGCCATCCTTTGCCGTGTGGCTGAAGTTTCCCTGAGGGCCGTCCGCGAACGTGCGGGCGCGGAGCTTTTCCGGATCCGCAACGGCGAAACCGACCCGCTGGAACGGAGACGGCAGGCGTTGGAGGCTCCGACTGTGAGCGAACTTGTAGAGCGGTTTTTTGCCGAGGTTGCCCCGGCCCGGATGGCAGTGGGGCGGATGACGGCAAAGACCGTTGAGAACTACCAGAGCCAAGCTCGCGTATACATTGTGCCACTGTTGGGGAGCCACAAGGTCGCGAAGGTGAGGCGGGCAGATGTTGAGCACTTCGCGGCAAAGATCAAGTCTCCGACTCAGCGAAACCGCGTCTTACAGTTCACTTCGAGGCTGTTCTCGGATGCGGAACGGTGGGAGTGGCGGCCGCCACACTCAAACCCCGTTCGTCTCGTGGAGCGAGCGCGAGAGGATCCCCGCGATCGGGTGTTGGCGCTGTCGGAAATGACGGCACTCGCCGGGGCGTTGGATGCCCTCGAAACGGCACATCCGTTCCCAGTGAACGCGATAAGGATCGCGGCCTTGACCGGCATGAGGATTTCGGAAACCCTCGCGATGGCGTGGGGGCACATCGATTTCGAGACGGGCCGCGTGGTCTTGCCAACGACGAAAACGGGTCGGCGCGTGGCACCGTTGCCGACGCCGGTGCTGGACCTTCTAGAGCGGCTCCCGAGAATCAACGGCAACCCGTGGGTATTCGCGGCGGCGCGCGGGGCGCACACTACCTACAAGATGGCGCGGCGGGTGTTCGCCACAGCATGCGAGGGCGCGGGGCTCGTAGACGTGCGGTTGCACGATCTTCGAAGGTCTTTGGCTACCCGGCTTGCCGGGGCCGGAATCAACGCTTACGTCCTGAGGGATGTCTTGGGGCATTCGACCCTGACCATGAGCAACAGATACGTCCAGATGGCCGGCGAAGCCTTGACGGATGCTGTCGAGAAGGGCGCTGCGGTGACAGTGGCCGCGATGGCCGGGAAGCAGGCCGAAGTCATACCGATGGAGCGTCGTCATGGATGACATGACCGATGAAGAGTTTTCCACATTGATCCGCAAGTTCGTCGCCGGAGAGGACGGCAGGTATCCGGAATTGGCGGACCTTCCAACTCGGTGGGATAGTATCCCGCCTGCTGCACGGACACTTGATCTTCCCAACTACTTGGCGCGTGATGTGTTGATCTGGAGTTACTCGAATTTCGCGTTCACCAAGCGCTGGGCATGGGACGGTTTGCATAGACTCTCGGTCACCCTTGAGGAGCGACGCGAACCGATCCCGTCGAGTTTGTTAGAGTTCGCGCACCAAGTATGGACAGGAAGCCGGACGCGGCCGCGCAAGCAGCCGGGCAAGTCGCCATACGCTGCGAAAGACGACCGGGATTTCAGGATTATGTACTTGGTCGGGGTACTACGTAAAGGCGGCCTATCGCGCGAGAAAGCGATTGCGAACGTGGCCGAAGGGTTGGGGCTGCCGGAGGAAACCGTCATATCCGTTGTTCGTAAAATCGAACACTTCCACCCGTTCCGGCGAACTATAGCGGGCAAATAGTTCGCCGTGACGGCCTACGCAATTCCATGCATACTCCCGCCATCATACGAATTGGAGGCGGGACGTGTTCGACGAAACTAAACTTTACATGACCGACGACGCCGCGCTGTTGGCGATCGCACCCTATAGCACCTGGGCACATTGGCGATGCGAAGGCCGAGGGCCATCGTACGTCAAACTCGGCAGTCGCGTTGCATATTCGGGCCGCGCTCTGAACGAGTGGCTCGAGGCTCGAACCGTCCAGCCGACAGATAGGGCGGGGCAGGGCGAGGCGCGGCCTGGCGTGGCAGGCGAATAGCCATGCTTATCGGCAATAGATATTTGGCGAGACTAAAACGGTTGTATTGCAACTTGGGCCAGCGGCGACTGGTAGCCTGAAGAGATCATGAAAAAGGCAATCCGACCGGCGATCTTCAAGTGGCGACAAACCGGGCCCGAACTGATCCTTTGCGCCGTGCGCTGCTACCTTCGGTACTCGCTCTCGTTCCGCGATGTCGAAGAGCTGCTCAGCGAGGGCGGCCTGGAAGCGGTCCACACGACGATCTGGCGCTGGGTCCAGCGCTACGGCCCCGAACTCGATGAGCGGCTGCGCCGTCATCTCAAGCGAACCAATAAGTCCTGGCGTGTCGATGAGACCTACGTTCGTGTCAAGGGCCGTTGGTGCTACCTCTACCGAGCCATCGATTCCACCGGAGCCACGATCGACTTCAGGCTCTCGGGCTTGCGCGGTGCCGCTACGACCATATGCCTTTTCTGCAAGGCGCTGACTGATCCTTCGCATTCTCAGCCCCGCGTCATCAACACCGACCAGGCACGCCTCTACGGGGCGGGGATTTCAGGAGTGAAAAAGGAAGGAATCCTGCGGCAACATTGCCGCCACCGGCCGATCCAATACTGGAACAACATCCTGGAGCAGGATCATCGAGCGATCAAACGACGAGTGAAGGCTAATCAGGGCTTTGGTGAATTCCACGCGGCGCGGCGAACGATCCAGGGATACGAGGCCATGCACATGATCCGGAAGGGGCAGGCGAGAGGGGTGAGCGGTTCGGATGTTCGGCGACAGATTCAGTTCATCAACAAGCTGTTCAAGGTGGCTCCATGAGACGGGGCCCAATCGACTCGACCAATCGTTCTCTTGCTGCTTTTTGAAAGTTGCAACACATCCGTTGGGCACGACGTTGAGATTATGCCATGCGAAAACGCCACCCGAACCATCGGTTAGTCAAAATCCATCGCACTTACACGGTGGAGGAAGTGGCCAAGCTTTTTAGCATTCACCGAAACACCGTGCGTGAGTGGATCAAGCGGGGCCTCCCGCTAAATGACCACAAGCGGCCTATGCTTATCCTTGGCCGCCACCTTGCAGTTTTCCTTCAAGCTCGACGAATCAAAAATAAACAGAAATGTAGTCCCGCTGAAATTTACTGCGTCCGCTGCCGTGTTCCCAGGAATCCGGCTGGCAACATGGCTGACTACCAGCCAATAACGGCGACCCTGGGGGACCTTGTCGGCATCTGCCCGTGCTGTGACTCGATGATGTACCGCTTTGTCAATCTGGGTAAACTGGAGCAGGTTCGCGGGAATTTGGAAATCTCGATGCCGCTGGCACTGTTACACATAGGCGATAGTACTCATTCCTCCGTAAAGAGTGACTTGAGACGGGAGTTAGTAATCCATGGCAGAGCACAATCCAAGTAATGAACGGATCAAACGCCGATATTTCGCGTATCTGAAGGAAGCCAAGCGTCACAGCGAAGCAACAGTAGATGCTGCCGCCAAAGCACTCTCGCGGTTTGAGGCCGACACTAGGCTACGCGATTTCAAAGCGTTTCACTTTGAGCAGGCCATTGCCTTCAAGAAGCGCTTGGCGGATCAACAAAGCATGGCTACTGGTGAGAAGCTCAGCAAAGCGACTCTTCATGCCACGCTCGCTCACCTCAAACGGTTCTTTCAATGGCTGGCGGGCCAACCAGGCTACAAGTCCCGTTTTGGGTATTTCGACGCCGACTATTTCAACCTGTCCGACAAGGATTCGCGCATCGCCAAAGCGCGGCGTGAAAAGAGGTTCCCAACAATAGAACAGGTCAAGCATGTTATTCGGAAGATGCCTAGTAACAGGGAGATCGAGCAGCGAAATCGTGCGCTGATAGCATTGGCTCTCTTGACCGGAGCACGGGACAGTGCAATCGCATCAATGAAGTTGAAGCACGTTGATTTGGTGGCCGGAAGCGTCTACCAGGACGCCCGCGAAGTGAAAACCAAATTCAGCAAAACCTTCACGACGTACTTTTTCCCTGTAGGTGCAGAAGTCCTTCAAGTCGTCGAAGATTGGGTCAACTTCCTGCGGCAAGTCAAACTTTGGGGAAATGACGACCCCCTGTTCCCGGCAACGCACATAGTCTTAAGCGAGGCAAAGCAGTTCGTGGCTGCAGGCCTGAAACGTGAGCATTGGAGCAGTGCGGCAGCCATCCGCAGGATTTTCCGTGAGGCCTTCCACGTTGCCGGGCTGCCCTACTTCAATCCGCATAGCATCCGGAATACGCTAGTCCGACTCGGCGAGACGGTATGCCAGACGCCGGAGCAGTTCAAAGCTTGGAGCCAGAACCTGGGTCACGAGGGTGTCTTGACGACGTTCTACAGCTACGGAGAGGTCGGAAGCAGGCGGCAGGGCGAGATCATCCAGGGCTTGGCCGAACCGCGACAGACAGAGCGACCGGATATTGCCGAGTTTGCTAAAGCGGTGGTGCGTGAGTTACGCAGTCCAGAAGGAATAAGGTAGATGAAAAATGTGACGAGGATAAAGCAAAGGGCGCAACTTTGGGGGCAATAGACATTTCTTGCCGAATCAATATTGTTGTCAATCAGTAACTTATAGGTTAAATGCGATCTCCCCCGAGGCGGCAAGGCGGTACGAAATCACGGCGCGGGCCGTCCACTACATCGTCCATCGTGAGGTTCCGTTGCTGGGGGTGTTACATACCTAATCAGGTCCGGGGGGGTGGGTGATGCCGCGCTTGCAAATCGCGCGAGCGAGGCGAGTTGTCCAAAGGGGGAAGCACTATGGAGTTGATCCTATAGGTGACGACATGGGCTGAAGCTAGTCTCGTGATTGATGCTTTGATCCAGGAACGGAACGGAAAGGAAGGTGAACCATGATGGAGCACATGACCGAAGCCAGCGAGTGCTGGCGGCAATACCGGGCGACACGGGCGGAAACCGCCGGCTCGTTCATTACGATGGGACAGCGGCTGGCGAAGGCGAGGACCACTACCCCACACGGCGAATGGCTACCAGCCTTAAAGCGGGCGGGGATTCCGGTCCGTGCGGCCCAACGGGCCATGAAGCTGGCGAACGCCGGCGTTGAAATGCGACACGTGACGCATTTGGGGATTGGGTGCTGCCTAGAACTGCTAGCCGGCGGCAATGACGTGGAGCCGTTTAGCGGTGCACAGGTCAACTTGATAGGCGAGATCGTGGTGTACCTTTCGCCTGACGGCGTGGACGGTGAGGTGGATGAGGGCAGGGAGCGGAACGTGCTGAACTGGCTGACCGAGTGCATCAGTGGACTGGATGCCATGGCCAAGCTCCGTAAGCTGCGGGACGTTGCCTCCGTGCCGGAATTGCGGACGGAAGCTGTGCTGACCGAGTTGACGGCCGCTTTGCGCGCGGTGGAAAGATTGCGCTGGCCGGCGTTCCCCTGGCTGCCCTTGGGCGTGTTAAGCCATCAAAAAATCTAACCCTAGCGGGATTCGTTGCGTCATTACAAAATCTAACCGAAGTCGTCTCGCATCTGTCGTTTCATGTCCTGTTGTTGGCGCTGTAGTTTCTTGCTGAAGGTCCAGTTTCTCCACGGCGTTTGTTTCAGCGGTGGTCTCTCTCGTGGGGCTCTGTCTGCATGGCTGGCCAGCTTGTAGATCCGCTGCAGTTGCTGATCGATTCGGGTAGAGAGCTCGAAGGGATCAGTTGTCTTAAGCGTGTGCTTGAGGGCTGCCAGCTTTTTGGGGTCTCCCTTTCGGGACTCCACGACCCGTTCGAACGGGGTACGAGGCGTGTCATAGCGGCGAATAAGTCGAGAGCCTATACGGATCTTGCATCGCAGCTTCATGGAGGGCTGGAACAGATTCTGGAAGATCCTAAGCTCATCATAGAGCTGGTTGGCGGCCTCTTGGGCCTTTGCGGTGTCGTAGCGATCCCAGCCCATAAGCTTTCTGACATGGGTCCAGTTTTTCTGCTCGATGTGCGCGTTGTCATCTTTTTTGTAGGGACGCGAGCGGGTGAACTGAATGGTGTGGCCAGCTGGGCGTTGTTGACAGAAGGCAAGAAGGCGATTGTTGATAAACTCACTGCCGTTGTCGGAGTCGATCCCCTTGAGGGGAAAAGGAAGCTGGTGTTCGATCTCGGTGACCGCATTCAAGACACCCAAAGCGCTCTTACCCATGACGGCCTTGCGCTCTACCCAGCAGGTAGCAATGTCGACACAGTCCAGACTATGGACAAACTCCCCAACCGCTGAGGCCCCTGAGTGTGACACCAGGTCAATCTCCAGATAGCCCGGCCGGTTCACATCCCAGTGATCGGTCTTAATCGGGATCATCTGCTTTAGTAGCGATCCGGGCCGAGTGGTGCCATAGAGTCGGCGTTTCACGATGTGCTTGGTTTCCCTCAGGCGCCGATCCATCTGACGGGCGCTGATGGCCAGGAGCTGATCCTCTAACGGTTGGGTCAGCTCGAAGTGTTGCCTTATCCAGGGCAACCAGTGTACAAGGGCGGCCTTCAGACGTTGGGAGCACAGACACCCCGAGGCCTCCCACACCTTTGCCAAAATCCTTACCATTGCCCGATTGTATGTAGGAGAGCGAGGTGCACCCCGTTTGCGTACAGTTGCCTCGGGCAAGGGCCGGTTTAAAAGCCAGATGGCATATTTGCGGTTGTAGCCGCAAACCTTGCAGAATTCCTCTAGCATCGTTCCCTTCTGTGCCCGTGGTGCGTGCTGATAACGATCATAGATGGATCGTAAATACTCCTGCTTGGATCGTCGTGCCATGGTGAACCCTTCCATTGTTGCCCTCCTTGAGCTCTAATGTGAGCCCTTGGAGGGTTAGAATCACAAATGGCGCAACGTATCGCCCTTGGGTTAGATTATACATGGCGCAATACGCACCTTGGCTTCTCCATACCGTCTCAAAGCAAAAAGAATGTCCCCCTTTAACGCAAAGGTATGAGCATATCGAGGGTCTAATGTTTCAGCGTTCAATATATGAATGAGCGCTTCTTCAAACTCCTTTTCCCGGACCAATTCTAGGGCCCATTCATAGCTTCGTATCCACTCCTCTAATGCTGGCTTTCTTAAGTTATCTCTATGTTGCGATTTAAAGGGCGCCTCATGCTGCATTTTTGAAGCCGGGGTCACCAGAATAACTTTGGAATCAACCGATCGAGCAAGCCCGATAATTCTTGCCAGGTTAAATCTAAAATTAGCGACGATGTCCTTTTTCTGCTCCTCATCTCTTTTATAGTCGTGCGGTCCAACCGAAAGGTCCAGGATAGGATTCACCTCTTTGGAAAGCTCGTGAACAGTCCCCGCTTTACCCTTTCCACTTGTCCAATACCCGATAATGTTATTCAAAAGTGAATAGATCCGTAATTTGGAGGCGAGGGTTCCAAGATTTCGCAGAACCATGGGAAGCCTAAGTATTTTTGAATAGGTCCTTCGTTCCAGGAATTCATTATGCCCCGTGTAGACAACCACCAAGTCGGGTTCATATTGAATAAGCTCGTCCATAAGTAGCGCGATCCGGTAACTGGCATAGCTGACGCCGCCGGCGTTGATGACCTCCCATTGATGCTCCCGGTCAACGTAATTGAGAAAATCTTCAAGCCAGCTACAAAAAGAAGTGTGAGGGAGGTACGGTCTTCCATAGGTGGTGGACCCTCCGACACAAAAGGCGCGCAATCTATTTGCCGGTTTCGTCTGCGTAAATGACTCATTAGGAAACAACTCAAGCTTAGGAATGCGAGTAACCATAACAGGAATGTTTTTTCCATTCTTTTTGAAGACGGAGTCGGTGAAGAGCCTCTCCTGGGTGCTAAAACCGATAAACGGATCCTGACTGCTTGCCCCTTTGGGAAGGTCAAAAATCGCCAGAACACCTTCAACGATAAGAAAAAACAACGCGCAGGTAAAGGCGCCAAAAGCGATGAGTTTGGGTATTGATGGGGAATGGGGGCTTGCTGATTTCATCGACTCAACCTATGGCCGAAAGTCTTCGATAACGAGCCATGACTAGGATGTCAAACTCTGGATACTCAGCACATACTGGTGAGGTGTCGGGACACAAAAATAGCCGCGTCTCAAGAGAAACGCGGCCCTTCAAAAAATGGCTCCAGTTCGTGGACGACTTTTGCACTCAATGCATTGTACCACCACCCAAAATGACGGGATTTTTGGCGAGCTTGTACCAGCAAGCCTACAATCAATGTTATACAGCACCAACCCGTTGGGTGTGGCGGTGGAAGAATTTGTGACCATGGTCATCGAAATGGGCCTTTGCCAGCATGTGGTAGAGGTAACCAAGGGTTTTCGAGGGGTGTAAAGGATTGATCGAACCCGCCTGCCTGCGGCGCCAACCCCACAAGCGCTCCGGCCGCTAGCTTAGGACAAGCCCGCTGGCCTACTGCCGGTCAGGATCCGGCCGAGGGCCTAGGACCAGTACGCAAATCCCCCAGCACAGCCGGTCCCCGCTGGAGAGCGGTAGTAGGGCACATAGCTAACCACGGTCATGTTGAGGTGCTCCAGGGCTGCCGCACCGATGATCCAGTTCCGGATCTCCGACGTTCCGCGGATCAACCGCTCGACGGGAAGTGAGCGTAAAAATGTGGCATCCTTACGCTGCATGGCGTCGAGAACACTTCGGTCTAGGTCTTCCTCGATCACGGAATGGCTCAAGCCACCCGATGCCACAATAGCAACCTCCTTGTCGGCATCCCACGATTCCACCGCCTCGCGCAATGCTCGCCCCAGCGCGTAGCACCGCTCCGGTGTCGGTTGGTTCGGGGGGAAGTAGGTGTTCACCATGATGGGCACCATAGGAACAGTCCGGTCAGGGAAGTACCGTCGATAGGGGTTCACGAACGCATGCCCTAGGCCGATTTCACGGCGCAGGTTATTGCAACGGGCCAGGTCGAAGCCCTTCGCGCAAAGACGCTGGAGCAGGTGGTTGGCTAGCGCAGGCTCACCCGGAATCAATGTGCGGGGGTCTTGTGCTTCCCAGTCCCATTTTGGGTCGGACCAGGCGTACTTGCGGTGCGTGATAGGCATGTCCTGCCCGTTGAAGATCCCGAACATTGGCAGATTGTCGTCTAAGAACTGCTCGTGCTGATCGTCACCAATGACGATGATGATGTCAGGCTGCACACTGCGGAATACCCGATCCAGCTCGGCAACCCCAGCCAGGCATTCCTCGTAATGCTGCTGCATCTTTTCTTCACTGATCTGGTCGGCGATCCATGGCGGTGCCACTTGAAGGAGCGCGGCGTAGTCAATCCGTGGATCGTGCACATCCTTCTCGGCGACTTTCTTCACCTGGCTTGGATGGGTTCCCAACGTCGAAGCGTGGCCAGTCCCTATACCCAATACGATCCGTGCCATATGCTCCTCCTCTCAGAAGGGTTTGATCCCTTCGAACAACAGGGCCCACTTCTCCTGCAACTGCCCGTGAAATTTTTTACTTTTCATGTTCACCTCGCCGAATTGCCATAGGGCCGTCTTCTTCGGGAACCCTCGCCGTTTTTACCGGTCTTCACCGAGCCGCGTTTTCCGCCTTGGTGCCGTTCAACCATCACCAGGGCTAGGAACCTGATGAGACATGTAGACCTCACGACGCTCGCGTGCGGACTGCATGATGCCGAGAACCACCTCCAAGGTGGCCTCACCCCACCAACCATCGTGGGACACGGGGCGGTCATGGACCACCGCCTGGTACAGTTCCTCGAGCTCCGCTTCCCGGCCCCGTTCGGTCTTCGGCACCGGAACCTCCCACTTTTCCCTGTCTCCGTAGATGTACAGCCCGTGGGGCGACTGCCGGATGTCCCCGTGCTCACAGCTAACGACGGTGATACCGAAGTGGGCATGGGGATGCTCTTCGTCCCTTATCCTGGCGTTCTCCTGTCCTCCCCCGTAGCGCTTGACCGACTTGAGCTGTGCCTCTTCCTCAGGGGACTGAAGGGAAGCGATACGGGCACGGGAGCGCAGATTCTGGTCGGGAGGCCGGATACCTTCCCCGATCCAGGAGGTGAACTCCGCCGTGTCAAAGTGGGCATAGCCCGTGAACACGTCGGTGGCAGGGGTGCCGTCTTCAAACTCGATGTAGGTCACCCAGGCTCCCTCTGCGCGCCTGGTAGGATCCCATATCCCTGTCATACCCCGCACACTCCGTACCATTCCGCCACCCAGCAATCGCACGATATCGACAGAATGGGGGGCCTGCCTGTACAAGACGTTACCACCCAGGCTGGGGTCTAGCTCGGTGGGGTTACGAGAGCGGTACAGCCAGTCCTGGTAATGCCAGGTATTGATCATGCAGAGATCGCCGAGCTCGCGGCTGCGCACGATCTCGTGCATCTTGCGGATAGGGGCATCGAAGCTATGGGTGTGGCCACACAGCAGCTTGACACCGTTGCGCTCCACAGCGGCGTTCATGGCCTCGCACTCCTCAATGGTGAGGCCCATGGGTTTTTCGACGATGATGTGCTTGCCATGTTCGGCCGCCATGATAACGTGCTCGGCGTGGAACGGGTTAGGGGTGCAGACATAGACTGCGTCCACGTTGGGGCTTGCGCACAGCTCTTCGGCCGTGTTGAAGACCTCGCCATTGTATTCCTGGATGAATTTGTCGCGCGCCGCCTGACGAGGCTCCGCGGCGGCGGCGAGGCGCAAGTGGGGATGCTTGGCAATAGCCGGCACGATCTGCGCTGCCGCTACCCCAAGCCCCACTACCCCAAACCTGAGCACTTTCTGTGTGGTATCTAAGGCCATAGCTAAATCTCCTTGACCGGCTGACAACCTCTCACTATCATCATGCCACTCAGTGCTTCAATCACTTCATATATTGTTTAAGAGCCGTATCGGCACCTTTTTTAACGGTGCTGCACACCAAAACCGATGCCAAAGGTCCTCGCTACGATAGCCACGCCGGCGGTCATGGCGATCATTGTCAGGCTGTATATTCCAGCCTTCTCCAGCTCCACAGTCGACGGATCAGACATCATCGTCAATATCAAAATAGAGATCGTTTGCGTTTCCTCAGCCGCCAGCAGAATAATGCTCGACGTCGTACTGGCAGCTAGAGTGAAGTTGAAGATACCCATCATCACCAGGGTGGGCATCATGAGCGGAATCCAGACCTTGAAGTACGTCCGTAACCAGCCCGCCCCCGACACCCGGGCCTGCTCCTCTAGATCGGCACCCACCTGCAGGATCGTCCCCTTTGAGATCTGTGTACTCAACAGCTTCCCCTGCATGATCACTACCAAAACCAAAGCATAGATCGTACCGTACAAAGGTGCCAGGATTGGCGTGCCCAAAAATAGCCATAGTAGGCCTAGGCCTGACAGCATCCCCGGGATAGCGCTAGACGTCCAGAACACATAGTCCAAAAGCGTCCGTCCTGGCCACCGGGTACGCACGATGACATACGCTATCATGGAAAAGACTAGCGGAGACATCACGGCGGTTGTCGCGCTCAGCACAAAGGTTGTACGCGCCGCGTCCAGAAACTCCCCAATCTGCAGGGCATCAATCCAATGAGACACTGTGAACGTTGGAGTCGCTGCGAATATGCCGACCCTTGTCATGAAACTCCCGCCAAGCAGCGTAATCGCCGGAACGATCGTCAACAAACTGGCGACCCCAACGATAACCGCGATGACCATCGGCTGCCCCCGCCCAAGATCTATCAGCCCTAGGCGAAACTGCCCGGTCACTGTCGTATACCGCCGGCGCGCCAGCATCCAGCGCTGAAGGGGCACGATTATCGCGATAATGATCAGCGTTACGCTAGCTAAGGCAGTTGCCTGCCCGTAGAGCGGAGGAAAATTCACCCGAACCATCTCATAGATCAAAGTGGAGTAGACGAAAAACCCGACCGCTTTACCCAGTAGCTGTTCTATCTCGAAGCTCTGGAATAACCTAACAAAGTTCAGCAAAAAGACGAGCAACATGGCCGGCATCATTACCGGCAATGTCACTCTCATCATTGCCCGCAGCTTGGAGGCACCTGAAACCGCCGCCGCCTCCTCTAGAGCCAGGTCCATGTTCCGGAAAGCCGGTGTCAGCAACATCACCTTCTGCGATATCCCATTCCCCATCAGGTGAGCCCAGACAATTCCCGGGAGGCCATATATATTGAAGGGGCCCTGATCTATGAATGGCAGGGCCTCGGCCAACCTGTTGAGCAAACCCATCCGTGGGTCGAGCAGAAAGATCCACCCCATAGTGGTGGCCATCGCCGGCATCACAAAGGACACCCAGAATAAAAACTCCAATCCATGGGAGAAGGGCAATTTCGTACGAGCCAAAGCCCAAGCGATAAGAACCGCAATAGGAAACCCAATGCCCGTGTAGAGAACGAAAACGAAAAGTGTGTTTCCGATAGCGCTGAAGATCGCAGGCTCCGAGAATGCGATGCTCCAGTTATCCAGTGAAAAATCGTACGGCTGTCCAATCTCCGCAACGTTGAAGCTATTGAACACGAGTAGAATAACCGGCGCAAGCACCCAAAAACCAAAAACGAGGACGAGCAGCGCCACTATGAACAAACCCACTGGGGCCCGAGGCGAGTAGCGTTGCCAAATGTTTTCGACCGTACTATCCAGGTTCATTGCTTCTTCGCTTACCCGCCTCTTATACCGCTCATCTTGTTAACAATGAAGGTCAGAATTGCGCCTTCGCTTGCATCGAAGGGACCCGCACTAATGATACAGAGAGAGCTGTTACCCTCGATGCCCCTCGCCCAACAGATTGAGGGACACCAAGGATCGACCGGCACATGTCTCTGCCCTTTACGCCATATCCCGGCGGCTTATTATTGGCCGCGTAGAATTTTCGCCCATATTGCGGTCGCCTTGTTGAGCTTGTCGGCAAAACTGGGCAGCCTCTCCATAAAGATGTAATTCCTACCCTTTATGCGAAGTCTCCCCGGCCCTACGTTGTCTTTGGGGATATCGACCCGGAAGGTGTCATAGTGGGTGATCTCCTGCACCACCGACATTCCATCCTTTGATAGCAACCAGTTCACGAACAGCTTCTGGGCGTTCGGATGCGGTGCACGATTCATCGCCATAACGGTGTGACCGCCGACACTAATCTGTTCTCCCTCTTTCATCCCCTTCCTCAAATTGCGAATCGGCAGTCCTTGCCTGCGCGCCGTCCGGATCTCACTAGCGGAGCACCAAGGGCAGAGGTGCATCTCGCCAGTGGCTACCAAGTCTATCCCTTGCCTTAAATTCGGTGGAATGAACGACTTTTTGGCGAGCGCACGCATGTAGTCGGGGCCCATGACCTCCCACATAAACAAGACGCTTTGGGATCGCGGTAACAGCGTTGTCTTGTATTTCGGGTCCAGAAAGTCGCGGAAGGAATTCAAATCATCGGGTTTCACCAAATCGGTATTGTAGCCCGTGTCCCCTCCGCCAGGCGTACCT
Source organism: uncultured Binatia bacterium (SeqCode) (assembly GCA_965215595.1). Taxonomy (GTDB): domain Bacteria; phylum Desulfobacterota; class Binatia; order UBA9968; family CAXXLF01; genus CBDCDW01. The sequence goes on from CBDCDW010000004.1 coordinate 262,570, forward strand.
ATGAACCCCAAGCTCCAACGTTTCTCCTGGTCCATCCAGGGCAGAGAACCCAGGAACCACGCGGACTCCTCAAGGATTTCAGGGTGGAACAATAGCGGCTTGATGGGGTCCATGGCCTGCGCGGGTATAAGAAGTTGGTTGGAAACGCTGGAACCACCCAACCAGACGTCGATCCTGTACAATCCGGCACGGCGCTCCGCCCGTACCTTCTCCCATTTCTGCGTCGAAGTTCCTCTGATACTCGCCTTCATATTGATCTTAAACCGCTTTTCAAAGGCCTTTTCAAACGCCCGTGCATTCTTGCTCCGAGATAGCCGATGACTGAGAAAGATGACGAGCTCGCCCTCCTTTTCTGCCGCCGTTACCAGCTCGTCCCATTGCTGCTGAAAGCTAGAAGCTGCCCACCCGCTGGGCACGAACGCCATCATGGCACTAACCACGAAAACCACCGTTAGTCCTAGATGCTTCATCATTACGTTTCCCTCCTTTGCGTTTGAGATTTCCATGTAGCCACGAACCTCATCTTGTTTCACCGCGTCTCGAAGTGCTTCCCGTTCATCACCCCCGGCGGAGATCCGCATCCTTGCTCTCTTCAATGGTGCCGCAAACCCATGCGGATTCCAAAGGCTCTCGCCACTAATGCAACTCCCGCAGTCATGAGGATCATAAAGAGACTAACGATCCCTGCCTGCTCCAGCTCTTGCGTGGCTGGGTCTCGCATGAACTGCAAAACCACCAGCGACAGCGTCAGCGTGTCACGCGAAGCCAGCAAAATGATACTCGATGTTGCTCCCGCCGCAACGACGAAATTGAACGTTCCAATGGTCACCAGCGTGGGCATCATAATGGGAATCCAGATCTTAAAATAAGTGCGCCACCAACCGGCGCCTGACACACGCGCCTGCTCCTCTATGTCAGCTCCAACTTGGAGTATCACGCTTTTCACCATCTGGGTACTCAACAGTTTCCCTTGCAACACGACCACTAGCATCAGTGCGTACATCGTTCCAAAGAGGGGCACGAGGAACGGCACACTGAGGAACATCCACAGTAACCCGAGTCCTGATAGGATTCCCGGGATCGCACTCGACATCCAAAACACGGCGTCCAATAGTCCCCGAGCCGGCCATCGTGTTCGCACCAGTATATAAGCAACAAGGGAAAACAATAGCGGAGAAATTACCCCGGTGGTCGCTCCCAGCAAAAGGGTAATACGCGCGGCCGACAGTATAAAAGAATCTCCAATAACAGCCACCCAGTGATCGAGAGTGAAAGGCGGCGTCGCGATGAAAAAGCCCAGCCTCGTCATAAAGCTCCCGCCCACCAAAGTGACGGTCGGAACTAACGTGAGCAAGGCCGCAAACGTCAAAATAGCCACGAAAACCACCGATTGTGCTCTGCCCAAATCGATAAGACCTGGACGAAACTGGCCGCTTACAGTCGTGTACTGCCGCCGGCTTAATAGCCAACGCTGAAGCGGAACGATGAGCAAGATAATGATCAGCGTCACGCTGGCGAGCGCTGTTGCCTGTCCGTATAATGGGGGGATTATACTACGCACATAGGAATGAATCAGTGTTGAATATACGAAAAAGCCCGTTGGAGTACCGAGCAATTGCTCGATCTCAAAAGTCTGAAAAATCCTTATACTATTCAGCAGGAATACAAGGACAATCGCCGGCATCATCACCGGCAATGTCACCCTCATCATGGTCCGTAGCTTGGAGGCACCTGAAACCGATGCCGCTTCCTCAAGAGCTGAGTCCATATTGCGGAAGGCTGGGGTTAGCAGCATGACTTTCATGGAGACCGTATTTCCCATAAGATGGGCCCACACGATGCCGGGTACGGTGTAAATATTGAACGGACTGTCCGCTACAAACGGGAGCATCTCAATCAGTCTATTCAGCACACCCAACCTGGGGTCCAATAAAAAAATCCAACCCAAGGTGGTAGCTAGCTCAGGCATGATATAAGAAATCCAAAAGAGGAACTCGAGGCCATGGGAGAATGGCATCTTTGTCCTGGCGAGGCACCACGAGATGAGGACAGCAAGGGGAAACCCGACAACGCTATACAGTGCAAACACTAAGATAGTGTTCCCAATAGCCCTAAATATCTCCGGCTCAGAGAACGCGATGCGCCAGTTATCCAACGAGAATTGGTACGGCTCTCCAATCCCGGCTATGTTGAAGCTATTGATAAAAATAAGCACCAGGGGATATATTACCCAAGTGCCAAACACCACCAGTACCAACAGCATGACAAATGCGGGCACAATAAGCCGAGTTGAGAATGAGCGGGACAGAGTCAATTGAGCCGGAATAAATCCCATCGAAACCTACACCCTGACAGTTCGGCGGGAACAAGGAGTGACAATAGGTGGAGCAACTGTCTGACGAATCATGATTCTGGCAACTCTTCGTTCCAGCACCTCACTACGTTGTCCAGTCCACTGCGAGCCTCACCAAGAGTATCTGCATCATTTCACTGAAAGCCGATAGTCCCGTCACCCGACCGCAGGGCGCCGGGGCCGGCTCCGTCCACTTGAGGCAACCCAGTAATCAGCGGCTCCGCATTGCTTTCTGCCAGAACGCTGTCGCTTCGTTAATGCTCTCGGCAACATCCGGTAGACTCTCGAGGAAGAAGTAGTTTCTCCCCTTCTTGCGGCGATCCTCCGGATCCACGTCGTCCTTTGGGATGTCTACGCGGAGCGAATCGGCCTTCGTTACCTTTTGGACCACTGACATCCCTTCCTTGGAAAGAAACCAATTGACGAACAGCTTCGCCGCATTGGGGTGAGGCGCCCGGTTCAGAACTTGAACCGTGTGACCACCGATGCCCAGCCGCTCACCTTCCTTGAAGCCTTTGTCCAAATTGGTCACCGGGAGTCCTTGTCTCTTTGCTTTACGAACTTCGCTCCGAGAGCACCAGGGACAGATGGCAAAATCACCGCTCGCCAACAGGTCCACGGACTGTCGGGTGCTGGTTGCAATAAATGACGCCTTGACGAGCTTACGCATATAGTCCTTCCCCAGGACCTTCCATATGAACAAGAGGCTGGATGATCCCCCACCACCACCGAGGTTCCGTACCACGAGCTTTCCCTTCCACTGGGGGTCAAAAAAGTCGAAATAGGAGTTCAGCTTACCCGGGTCCACCAGGCCAGTGTTGATGCCCGCGTCCGAACCTCCCGGGGTCGCAATGAAGGCAGCGGTCCATCGCTTTTCCTCATCAACCCAAGGGAACTTGCCCAGATACCACCCTTTGGCGTCAAGGACCTCCGGATTGATGAGCAGCGGCTTCAGGGGAGTAATCGCTTTTGCTGGCCTTAACAAAGTGAGCGCGATATTTGATCCGCCAGTCCAGATATCAATCGTATTTTTCCCTGCACCACGCTCTGCCTTCACACGCTCCCAGTTCTGCGTAGAGGAACCTGTGATGTTCATCTTGAGGTCGATTTTGAAGCGGGATTCGAATGCCTTCTCGAACTTCCTGGCATTTTTGCTGCGCGAGAGTAGATGACTGAAGAACCCATCGAGCTGACCCTCTTTCTCTGCTGCCGCTACCAGCTCAGCCCATTGCTGCTTAAAACTTGAAGCTGCCGATCCACGAGCCACGGAGACCATGTTCATACTAGCCACGAGAACCAACGTCAGTACCAGGCGCGTTAGCATCATATTTCCCTCCTTAGAGTTGATGATTTTTTGTAGGCACGAACCTCATCTTGTTTCATCGAGTCGCAAAGTGCCCCATTGATACCACTCCCGACTAAAAAACTGTGAAACACGTACACCTCACGTCGCTTCCTCACTGACTCCCTAATCTCCAGCAGTGACTCCCCCCACCGACGGTCATAGAACGCCGGTCGCTCTGTTCCACCGCCAGGCGTTCTCTTCGGGATCGTTTACGGAGAGCGCTTATAGAGAGGGCGCGGCAGTATTACCTCGGTCTTGCTCGCCGCACACTCTCGGACATACAGTTCGTATATCTCTGGGTCTTCCTCTTCGTACGAGATCCCCATCATTTCGCCTTCAGTGTTCCAGCCTTGGTTTGGTTTTTTTCTCGTATCGAGGGAACCCAAACGAATCGCTATGTACCGGGCGGAGTGAGGGCTCGAGTTGAAATGTTGGTGGAATTGCCCTTCTTTGGGTGAGATGACGGAGCCTTCCTTCCAGTCCACCCGCTGTCGCCGGTCCTCCTCACCCTCATACCACAGGAGGGAATAGCCCTTGCCGTCCACGATGATCACGTGTGCTCCAATCCCGTGTCGGTGCGCCCGTTTGTAAGTACCAGGAGGGAAGGCGCTGCAGTGGCCTTCACTCAGGTTGTTCGACAACATCCAGAGGCGCCCCACTGCGCCCTTGCCTCGACGCGACGGGGCAAGCTCCATAGTTCGGACGTCGGGGATGAAGTTGGTTTTCCACATGTTGTGGCTGACCATCTTGCCCTGGCCTCTGAAAAAGTCAGGCGACCCGTCGAATCTGTCCTCGAAGACATAAGGGTTTGAGAAAACAAACCCTTCATTTCTGTAGATGTTGACAACCATAGGTGCATTGGTCACGGCAAACAACCGGGTCGGCTCAGCCCCGTTCCCGTTGAACAACTGGTAATAACAATTAATGGGCGGAGCAAACACGCTGCCAGTCTGCCACTCCACGGTCTGTGGATCACCACCTTGATGCCAAAACATCGTAGCGCCCCGGCCCTCAACAACATAATAGGAAGCCTCGAAGCAGTGGTGTAGCACTTCCGTCTTGCCGGCCGGTGCCAACTCGATCACCCACCCGTCGTCCTCCTGCTGGTCTGCGAGATTTACGAAGGCACCCCGGTGGCCGATACGCGGCCATGGAGCGAGCTCCGTGGTATGCAGGTCCGGCAAAAACGCACCGGTGTACACAGGGATGCCTTCAGCCTTTTGCCACTGCTGATAGGGGGTTTCCCAGCTGCGATATCGTGGAATGTATTCGGCTTGTTGTTCTGCCATGTATAGTCCTCCTTCAGGCAACGGGTTACCAGTAGCGGTGAAGAAACGCCCCACCCGAAGTTCTGGGCCCGGTTGTCGTCAACAGATCGTTGTCTTCTTAGGACAGCATACTTCCCTTGCACGATGTTAGGCGCTATTGCCAATAGGCGAAGGCGCAAGCGCAACCTGTGCCCGCCCGGGATCGGTAGCACGGCTCATAGGCCACCAGGTTCATCAAAGCGTTACTTTCGTGAACCGCCCCCGCAGTCACGATCCAGTTGCGGATTTCGCCGTTACCAAAGTTGAAGCGCTCCTCGGGAAGGCCCGTGAGACGTGCCTCGTCCTTCTCCTGCATGGCCGAGAGCACCTCGCGGTCCAGCTCTTCATCGATAACCATATGACTGAGGCCCCCTGTCCCAATGACTGCCACCGTTTTTTCACTGTCCCAGGATTCGATGGCCCGCCGCAGCCCCTTGCCCAAAGCATAGCACCGGCTGAGTGTGGGTTGATTCGGAGCATAGTAGGTATTCAAGAAGATTGGCACATGGGGCGGAACATTGTTCTCCAAGATCCGACCATAAACAAAGTCAAACGCATGACCTATCGAACGACCCTCGGGTATTACCCGTGTGTGGGATACGTCGAACGACTCAGCATTTAAAGACGCAATGATATGCTGGCCTAAGTCCGGCTGACCTTGCCAAATGTTAGGACTTTTTTCCGCAGGCTGACCACGGCTGCCGTGGGGAAAATGGCGCAGCTCCTTACCCCAGAACACATCCACTGCTGGGATGTGATCCTCGGGCATGAACACTTCGTGGGTGTCATCCCCCACAATCACCACAACATCCGGTGACACACGCTTCAAGGTCTCGCTGAGCGTTGCGATGGCTTTCTGACAGACGTTGTGTCGTCGGTCAAATACCTCTTGCTTGAGTTCTTTGTCTATCCAGGATGCTCGTTCTCGGACCATCGCATCGAGATCCAGGTTCATGGGCATGCCGCCCCCAGTGGGGCCCCGCATATCTCGCTCGCCAGATGCTGTCCATCGGTCAGCAGAACCGTTAAGACCTGGCGCATGAGAGGTCGCCATGCCTAGCACCATTTTCGCCATGTTTTTTCTCCTTTCTTCGCCTTTCCCGTCATCGGCTCGAGCAGGTAACAGCCCATTTTACCCTTTGCATCTTCTCCAGGCATTACAGTTGCCGGTGTCAGAATCTCGTTTTGGTGCTGCAGTGAAGCCGCCCGAGCCCCATTCGCCCCCTAAATCGCTGCGGTCACAACACACGCAAACATCTCACCCTGAAGTCCCCTGGGCAACACGTTAATCGACTCCCGCGCAGGCAGGTTGTTGCGATCAGGGAACATCCGCGCCCACGGCCGATTCACGATCTCACGGTAGGCGTTATTCATGGTGTAGATCATTACGTTGCCGATGTTTTCCAGGGTGCCTCCCTCCTGCTCGACCCAGGCTTTCATGTTGTCGAACATCGCGGTCGCCTGTTCCTCCGGGTTCTGCGGCAACTCGCCGCTGCCCTTCACTCGACCTACGATAAGAGGCGAGTATACAAGCCGGCCGCAGTTCGCCTCTGATTGGGACGGATTGGGAACCACGGCCAGGAAGTTCACGGCGAATGGTCCACGCACTCCCTCGGGGGCAACGTTTAGGATATGTCGTGCCGGGCGATCCATGTTGACAGGGAGCATCTTTAGCCAGGCGGCGTTAATCGACTGTCGATCCGTGTCATCCAGCACGTAAACAGCCAGATCCACCAGGTTGTCCGGAGACCCGCCCGCCGCTTGGAGTAACGCACTCACGCGTTTAAAGAGCGACATCGCCGCTGGAACCGTACCTACTCCTTCTTCGCCGGATGCGTCGCCGGGCGCAAGCAGAGAAGAAAAGAGCAGGTCGCCGAGCTTTACCCCCTCGGGGATGGGAGAGTGGGTTCGTTCTACCCCAGGGACCTTCACAACTTGTCGACGTATCGCCATATGTTTCTCCATCACCAAGAGAAGCTGTTGTACGTGGGACGCACATCCCCCTTTCTTTCAACCGCCGATTAATCGCCCAGCGCCAGGGCTACTACTGCCTGAATGCGCTCGTTGCGAAGCCCGGCTGGGGCGACGTTCAGCACGTGGTAGGCGGGTCGCAGCGCAGCGTCAGGGAAGTTCTTCGCTATCTGGTTGTGTGCCGTAGGCCGGTAAGCGTCATCCATCACGTAAAGGGTGATGCAGATGATATCCGCCAGAGTCCCTCCCGCGGCTTCCGCAAACTGGCGAATGTGGCGGAATAGAACCTCCGCCTCTTTATCCACCCGTTCAGGCATGCGATGCTCCGGATCGCGGGCATTCTCGTCGTGGCCGGACATCATGGAGGAGAATGCGAGGCTACCTTTTGCCTGACGCTTCACCTTCACCGCGGCTGGAATAACACCGCGCGCGATCTGGCCGCGAGCCTCCGCCGCCCCTTCGGGACGCCGGACGAACTCCACACGCTCTTTTACGCTAGCCATGATTTATGCCTCCCTTTCCGTTAAAATGAACCGCCCCCCATAAACCCGCTAATAGCGGCGAGCCTCTCGTACTGCCCTGATGTACGCCTCCGCACCATCGAACATAACTTTTGCCAGATTGAGGCCATGGCGAGGCGGCCCGTCCAGGTTTGCCACACTGTAGGTGAAGCCAGTGATCCGCCCATCTGCCTCGGGCCCGGCGTGCGAGGACCCCCCAAGTATAGGAATGCTGACCGTGCGAGATACCTCGGCATAGATCTCCGGGATTTTTACGTGTGTGAGGTCGAGCATAGAGGCGCCAATCTCCTCGAGGAGCCTGGCCTCCTCGAGGATGCGGTTGCGCTCGCGGTTAGCGTCCTCTTCGGTAACATTGTCGAAACTCCCGATCCTGAGCGTCGCCTGAGGTGAGAAACCGAACTGCGTCCAGACGGGGATACCAGTCTTAACGATGGCCCGCACCGAGTCCAGATTAGCCACGGCGTTGTCGATCTTGACCATCTCGGCGTGACCCTCCTTGACCAGCCGGATCGCTGCACGCACCGCTGCATCCGGCCCCTCTTGGGGCGGTCCAAACGGCATGTCGCAGTTTACCAGGGCCCGTTTCGCCCCTCGGCTAACGGCACCACAGGCCAGTACCATGAGGTCAACAGTGGTTTCGTGGTGGGTTGGCTGGCCAAATCGGTTGCGGCCGATGCTATCGCCCACCGTCAGAACGTCGATGCCGACACGGTCTAGGATCTGGGCCTGCTGATAGTCGTATGTAATGGCCGCCGCGATCTTCACACCGTCGCGCTTCATCCGCTGAATGTCGGCAACCGTAAGCTTCGCCATCCTTCACCTCCTGTGCTCTAGGCTCTATCCCGAGGTAATCTCCTACGCCGAGACTGCCCAATACCGTCGCCAATCCACAGACCGTGGTACCAGATCGGATCGTACAACAAGTTCCTTCAAACACGAAAACGAGGCCTTATCAGTGAGAGGGGGGACCTCACCCTCCTGAACCCCAAGTATGGCCTTTAGAAGCTTTTTTCGAGTAACAATAATGGCTTTGTCGGCATAGCCCAAATGTTCTTCAGTCCGGTCTTCAATCGCACCCTCACCCTCAGTAGCCCACAAATCGTGGGCCTGGAACGAGCTTCCCATCCCCGTAAAGGTCTTAGATTTCATTTCCTCTCGGTCCTGAAGATACCGATTGTGCTTCCCTCGATCTAACCGGTAAGACGCATCCACAGGGTTTCGGTCCTGAGCCGAAGCAGACTTGGATAATGGCGTGCTCCGGCGAAATATGAGAACGTACTTCCAGTGATGTTCATCATCAACTGGCACATGCCAATTTACTGTGTATCCATCCGCTGAACCGGTCCCGATGGCACAGAGACTTGGAAAAACAAAATAAGTCGTCCGAACATAATTCTTGTCTGGAGGTACTGCTCTTACCGAATAGACGCGGACACCAAAAGGAGTTTCTTCCGCCTCGATAATAGGACAGAGATCGCCCCAAATATATTTAGGACTCGATTCAGACTGTACGAATTGGCGATGAAGATAGGTGCTATGGGCAGGGTCGATATTGCCCTCGGCAGCCTGTAAATAATTACAGTCGTGCCATATTTTGCTACCGTACCGAAAATCCTCGTTAGCTTCCAGAAACTCAAACGGAGGTATGGGTGGCGGCTGACCCGGGCCCATATAAGTCAAGATTAACCCGCCAACTTCTTTGCAAGGATAGTTTTTTTGCCTAATTTTCTCATGGAAGCGGCTCTCTTCCGGTTCACCTGGCTGTTGGAGACACCTGCCGTTCGTGTCGTACAGCCACCCGTGGTAAAGGCACCGTAAGCCGCCGTCCTCGATTCGTCCGTAGCTCAAATCTGCGCCTCTGTGCGCACAGTGGATCCCAAGAAGACCAATGCGATTACGGTTATCTCGGAAAAGAGCTAGGTCTTCCCCAAGAAGCCGGACGGCCGCTGGCGAGCCTCCCAGTGGCAACTCTTCCGCTAACGCAATGGGTTGCCAATACCGCCGCATGAATTCGCCACCAGGAGTACCCGGACCTACACGTGTAACGAGGTCGTTTTCCTGACGGCTAAGCATATGCTTCCTCCTTTCAATTAGAACTGTTTAAACGAATTTTGTGCCGAATATACCCTCCAAATACCAATGAAAGTGCCCGAGCATAGGAACGTCCCAACGGTTGACCCGTCTCCCCTCGCGCGCGGGACAAATCCCAACGTTATCTAAACCCACTGTACAAAAGCCATGTCACAGCCTTTGTCATGGAACATAGCTAGCTGGCTCCTAAACGCCATGCCAACTATGGCCGCGCTGCCTGGCCTAAGTCAGAAAAGCATTGGAATTCCAAATTTCCCCGTCACATTCCGGATCTTTGGCGAATCACGATCGTAGCGGACGATACTTTAGGCCCCCAAGATTTCTTTGTCAAGCAGAACGGCGCTGCTCCAGCGATTCCGCTTTCATGACTAATAAGAAGCTGAAAAATCTTCATTTAAGGCACTCCAGGAGCACCTGCCAATCCAGATTTAGATGAGCATTTGCGGCGGCTACGGACAGGAAACTGCGTTGGTGGGGGAAACAGGTAGGTCAGCGAAGTGACAGCATCCCATCTGTGGAGATGGACCGATAGAGAGTTCTCTGGGGGAACCTGCGTGATTTGCCTGGGAAGGCTCCCTATTCTTCCTCCGTCATAGGAGGCCACATGGCATAGGGCTGAAACACCCGATGCACGTTTCGTTTGTCAGGTGGCAGGCCCACATGGCTTCTTCGGCTTGCTTTGAGAGGGTAAGGTCAAGTGCGACTTCGGGCCCCACTGCCAGAGCCCGAACGCAGGGTCTCTGCCAGGCCAGTATCAATGATCTCATGATCAGGATCTCTGACAACGCCAATGGGATCCTGGCCGTTTTGTACCTTCTCGATTTCTTGCTTCAGCATCTGACGAAACGCGACGACTCCGCGATCTCCTGTCCCAAGCCGTTCATGCTCCCGGGGGGCAATGGGCCCCTGGGTCTCCCACGCCATAAAGTCCTGAGCCGCTATCTCACGCAACATATCAAAACGTGTCCAGGGATGCAGGGCGTTGGCTGGTTCCTTGTACGGCTCGTCATACTTGACAGGGATCTCCTCGTCTGTCTGATCGACGCTTTCGCCATCCTCACTGGGGCTGAACCCGACCCGAATGTGCCAGGTATGCTCGTTGTCGATGGGCACTCGAATCTGCGTGTTGTTCCCCTGGCGAAGTATGTTGGGGAAGATCAGCGGATGGGATTCGGCGCGCCCGCTCTTCCAGACCCTAGTCTTCATGATACCGATGGGAACCTCGTCGTATCGCCACTCGGCTATCCCTTCGGTAAATCCGCGGGTGCTTCCACTTTGTGTAGTGCTTGCGTGATGCCGAAGGAATTCCTGGTGCAGGATGTAGGCGTGCGGCCCGTCAACGGAGTTCTCCATCACCTGCATCCAGTTGCAATCGAGAATCGGCTGTATGACGATGCTGTGGAAGCCATCCCTGCGCGCCCATACGTCGTACCTCGGTATTACAGGGATGGGCGGCGGCCCCATGTACGCCCACAGCAGGCCCACGAATTGCTGCAAGGGATAGGCCTTGTGCTTTATGGTAAGGCGAAACTTGCTGTCCGCAGGCTCAGGCGGCGTTTCCAGACAGTTGCCTTCGGTGTCGTAGAGCCAACCGTGATAAGCGCAGGCGATACCCCGTTCCTCAACCCGGCCGTACAGGAGCGAAGCCCCCCGGTGCGAGCAGCGATCAGCCAGAAGTCCGAATCGGCCGCTCTTGTCCTTGAAGACCACGAGGTCCTCTCCCAGGACCCTGACGAACCGTGTAGGGGAATCGTCGGTTAGCTCTTTCGCAACGGCGACGGGATACCAATAGCGGCGCAACAGCTCGCCTGCGGGTGTGCCCGGGCTAACCTCGGTGAGTATCCGATTCTCCTCTTTGGTAAGCATGACTATCTCCTCCTCGCAGTCTTGCCTATCGTTTGTCGGTAGGGCCTGTGCCCGCGGTCGGTGTTCGTCCGGCGGCAGCCGCTCGCCAGCGGCCGGCACACAGAATAAGTGCGATGTTCGCCATCACCCATCATTCCCAGTAGGCGAAGGCGTTGCCGCAACCAGTGCCAGCAGGAGACCGGTAGCACGGAGAGTAGTTCACTAACTTCATCTGGAGATCGCCCTCGGCCATTGCGCCGGCCACCACCAGCCATACCTTAATCTCGGACGTGCCATCGACGAACAATTCCTCTGGGAAATCCGTAAGCTCATCCTCAGCCTTCCGCTCCATGGCGGTCAGCATGGCACGATCCATTCGTTCATCGACAATGTGGTGAGTCAGTCCTCCGGTCCCAATAATTGCCACGCGTTTGTCACTATCCCAGCATTTCACAGCCCGACGCAACGCCTTACCGAACTCGTAACACCGCTTGAGGGTGGGCCGATTGGGAGGGTAATAGGTGTTGACCAAGATGGGCACTTGCGGGACAACAGCGCCATTCATGATGCGGCGGCATACGAAATCGAATGCGTGTCCAAGGCCGTGCTCTGCTGAAAGAGTCCGGGAGTACGACATGTCAAATTGGTCGGCGGTGACCGAGCGCAGCAGGTGTTGAGCCAGCTCGGTATCCCCTGGGTAGACATGAGTCTCGCCGTCCATGTCCCGGCCGTTGCGATTTTGCGGAAACGGGGGAACGAACATCGAATCAGCCCAATGTATATTCATCGAGGGCATGTGCTCTGACGAGAATACCTCTCGGTGGTCGTCACCAACGACAAGCAACACATCTGGCCGCTCGCGGGTAAGCGTTTCTTGTAGCGTGAGGATAGCCTGCTGACAGGCAGCATAGCGTTCCCGGATTTTCTCTTCCTTGATTTCCTCGCCGATCCAGGATGCTCTTTGCCGGGCGAGATCGTCGTAGTCCGCAAGTCCATGGGTTTCTAAATGGCGCTTGTCCGCCTCTGCCTTCGTGAACCACTGCTCCACCGGGTTGTTGAGGCCGGGCATGTGTGAGGTTCCCATTCCTAACGTGAGGGTTGCCATCGTGCTTCTCCTTATCCTTCCATCCAGGCCTGCCGGCCTCGGTACTAAGGATTCCCAAAGTTTAGATTGGGAGGGCGAATGTCATGTATAATAAATGGGCACGTCCTCTCTGCCACTCCCGTACATCAACGGCATATATGCGATCTATAGATATCCCTGATCACGCCAGAACGTTGCTGCGGCGGGGTGAAGCGGGGCACAGAGCGGGGTATCCGGCCCATCCTTGCACATCCGGTCGAGCGGGAGCGAGGGTCCGCCCTCCCAGGGAATGCGGTCCTTGCGCGCATCCAGCGCTTGGCAGAACTGGCGGATAAGATCGTCAGGCGTGTCAACATGGGTGAAGATGGGCCACCCGCTAAAGTCGGGGGAGAGCACGTCCTCGTCAAGCTGGGGGAACTGGGCCTTGGTGATGGGCGAGCAGCGCCAGCCAATCGCTTCAAGCCGCTGGGCCAACGGCGGATCGACAGGCAACAGGCGCATCCCCGCGTCCAGTGCCTTCCCTACCCAAATGTGGACAGCTTCCTCGAAGTACGCGTCGAACTCGCCACGTTGGAGCGCCTCGACGTCGATTGCCAACCCCCGGCGAGGCAAGATCTTGCCACCCCAAGAGACAAATTCATCTAAGGAAAACCCGAGAAGCTTGAACACTTCGTTAGCGACCATGTAGTCGGCATGGTCGGTTCGTTCACGCATAGAGATGCGGAGGGGGTAGCGCTTGGCACCGATGTCGGCCAGAGTGGTGATGCCAGTGCTCTCGTGCACGGCCATACCGAACTGGTCCAACGAGGGAATCGTGGTGATTACCCGCAGTGGCATGGGTTCCTTATAGGGGCCCGTTCCTTGTACGGCCATCCCCAGTGGCTCGGCCGGATTGACCATAGCCAACTGTACCTCTTTGCGAACCACCTCATCGAAGGAATCCGGGGCATCGCTGGCAAACAGGCAGTATTGCCATGGATTGCTGGAGCCCTGTTTGCGCATCTGCAACAGGGTCTGCGTCGCCGGCCATTTCCGGTCCCAGATCAACTCGGACGCCATCTCCAACAGTAGGATCGGACGGATCTGATCGGCGCGCACATGTCTAGTTTCCATGTTGGTTCCTCCTCGGATTTCCCTAGCCCTTTCAGTCCGTTTAAAATCCCAGTTTAACCGAAATTCCCTAATGCGGCTGCCCCAGCGCGGTTAACGTATCCCAAGCCGCCAGGGTATACCGTTCGTTTCTGGCAGTCAACAAGCCGTATTGCGCCATGTATAATCTAACCCAAGGGCGATACGTTGCGCCATTTGTGATTCTAACCCTCCAAGGGCTCACATTAGAGCTCAAGGAGGGCAACAATGGAAGGGTTCACCATGGCACGACGATCCAAGCAGGAGTATTTACGATCCATCTATGATCGTTATCAGCACGCACCACGGGCACAGAAGGGAACGATGCTAGAGGAATTCTGCAAGGTTTGCGGCTACAACCGCAAATATGCCATCTGGCTTTTAAACCGGCCCTTGCCCGAGGCAACTGTACGCAAACGGGGTGCACCTCGCTCTCCTACATACAATCGGGCAATGGTAAGGATTTTGGCAAAGGTGTGGGAGGCCTCGGGGTATCTGTGCTCCCAACGTCTGAAGGCCGCCCTTGTACACTGGTTGCCCTGGATAAGGCAACACTTCGAGCTGACCCAACCGTTAGAGGATCAGCTCCTGGCCATCAGCGCCCGTCAGATGGATCGGCGCCTGAGGGAAACCAAGCACATCGTGAAACGCCGACTCTATGGCACCACTCGGCCCGGATCGCTACTAAAGCAGATGATCCCGATTAAGACCGATCACTGGGATGTGAACCGGCCGGGCTATCTGGAGATTGACCTGGTGTCACACTCAGGGGCCTCAGCGGTTGGGGAGTTTGTCCATAGTCTGGACTGTGTCGACATTGCTACCTGCTGGGTAGAGCGCAAGGCCGTCATGGGTAAGAGCGCTTTGGGTGTCTTGAATGCGGTCACCGAGATCGAACACCAGCTTCCTTTTCCCCTCAAGGGGATCGACTCCGACAACGGCAGTGAGTTTATCAACAACCGCCTTCTTGCCTTCTGTCAACAACGCCCAGCTGGCCACACCATTCAGTTCACCCGCTCGCGTCCCTACAAAAAAGATGACAACGCGCACATCGAGCAGAAAAACTGGACCCATGTCAGAAAGCTTATGGGCTGGGATCGCTACGACACCGCAAAGGCCCAAGAGGCCGCCAACCAGCTCTATGATGAGCTTAGGATCTTCCAGAATCTGTTCCAGCCCTCCATGAAGCTGCGATGCAAGATCCGTATAGGCTCTCGACTTATTCGCCGCTATGACACGCCTCGTACCCCGTTCGAACGGGTCGTGGAGTCCCGAAAGGGAGACCCCAAAAAGCTGGCAGCCCTCAAGCACACGCTTAAGACAACTGATCCCTTCGAGCTCTCTACCCGAATCGATCAGCAACTGCAGCGGATCTACAAGCTGGCCAGCCATGCAGACAGAGCCCCACGAGAGAGACCACCGCTGAAACAAACGCCGTGGAGAAACTGGACCTTCAGCAAGAAACTACAGCGCCAACAACAGGACATGAAACGACAGATGCGAGACGACTTCGGTTAGATTTTGTAATGACGCAACGAATCCCGCTAGGGTTAGATTTTTTGATGGCTTAACACGCAAGCATCACGCAAGCGCTGTAGTAGGTGGGGCCGGAAGGTATGGTTGGTGAGACAATGGGCCAAAGAGATGTACGGAAAAAACGTGTCGCCAAGACATTCTCCGCACATTCCTCTTCCGCCGGACCAGAATGAAAGGTCTTTACTATTGACCACAGACCATAAGGACCAGGTTAGTTCCGAGATGCCGATTAACTTCTATTGACAGAGGAAATCAAATCATTTAACTGGGACGAAGTCTAATCACTTCAGTTAACCTCATCAGTGCTGGAAAGCGACTTAGAAAGGGGCCCGTCATGAGCACAAGTGACCTATTGGAGATCGAATTCCCCAGGATGCGCTATGATATCACCATGCCGTTGCTCGAGGGCAAGATCGACATTGAGGGGGTAAAGCTTAAGCCAGTCAGAACCTCCGTTATGGTGTCTGACGAAAAATCACCGCTAAAAGAGGGGAAGTTTGATCTCTGGGAACTGAATCTATCTTTTTTTCTACCGGTCCTTGAAGCGGGCTGGCAACTCGTGGGCCTCCCCGTTTTCCCCAAGCGCAAGCCCGTTTACGAATACATCTTCTGCCGTGTAGATTCCGGGATAGAATCCCCGAAAGATTTAGAAGGCAAGAGAATTGGAGCCGGGTCTTATGCGTCTACGGTTTCCAACTGGCTCAGAGGCTTTCTCAAAAACCGACACGGTGTTGATATCACTAAGATGCACTGGGTTGCCCAAGGCAAAGGGATCTTTCCTAACTATGATCGTGAGACGAAAATTGACTATGTTGATCGCAGCAAAACTCCTGTGGACAGGCTGATCGCCGGTGAATTCGATGCAATTATAATGGATATTTCTGATGTTAAACTTTTTGAGACCTTAGAAAACCACCCCCAGATCAAGCGTCTATTCCCCAATTATATGGAGGAGGATGAAAAACTCTACAGAGAAACGGGCATCCACACTCCCATGCACATCATGGTCATAAGTAAAAAGCTGAATAGTCAGCATCCTGATCTGGCAGGAAAACTCTTCATAGCATTTGAAAAGGCAAAAAAGATGGCCTATGACGACATATTGAGCGAAAAGGCGGGCTTTTCGGTACTATACTTACGGGAGAAGATGAAGGAGGAGCTGCAACGATGGGGTGACCCATTCAAATATGGCATCGCAGCAAACAAGCAGATGATCGACACTTTTATTCGATACAACCATGAACAGGGGGCCATTCGGTCACAGCCGTCCTACAAGGAGATTTTTGCCGAGAGCACCCTGGAAACTTAACGGGCTCAATTTTTGTAGGTGACGTTATGCTTCCTCAAGAACAGAATCAGCTCCTTACACGCACCAATTCGGGCAACCCCATGGGCGAGCTAATGAGGCGCTACTGGATTCCTGCATTATTGTCTGAGGAGATCCCCACGCCCGACTGCCCTCCGGTACAAGTGAGGCTTTTAGGTGAAGAGCTCGTTGCATTTCGTGATAGCAATGGCCGCATCGGGCTCATGGATGAGCACTGCTCCCATAGAGGGACCTCACTGTTTTATGGACGCAACGAAGAGTGTGGATTAAGATGCATTTACCACGGGTGGAAGTACGATGTAGAAGGTATAGTTTTGGAGACGCCGGCGGAGCCCGCGGGAAGCGATTTCAAGCACAAAATTCAGCACCCAGCCTATCCCATAAAGGAGGTGGCAGGTATAATATTCGCCTATATGGGACCAAGAGGTAAAATGCCACTCTTCCCAAACTATGAATGGTCGCTCGTCCCATCAAACTATACCTATGCAACTAAGTGTTTGCTCGAATGTAACTACCTACAGGGCCTCGAAGGAGAATGTGATAAAGCTCATCTCTCGTTTCTTCACACCACCTTTGACCAAACGAGTGCGAAGGACCCCGCCAAAGAGTGTACCGTCCCCGTTTATGAGACGGAAGAGACGGACTTTGGCGTTAGGTTGGTAGTTATCCGAAAAATGGACTCAGGAGAAACTTACGTAACGATCAATAATTTTGTGATGCCTGTGGCCGGTTGGCTTCCTCACAACAACGAGGTTCACTTCTATGTGCCATTAGACGATGAGCATACTTGGAGGTATGATCTTGGCTACACACGGGATAGGCCCGTGGAAAAAGGACGCCTTCACCGGCGTGAACAGATTGGACCTGACTATCGAAGACTTCGCAATCCCGGCAATCACTACCTTCAGGACAGAGACTTCCAGAAGAAATCTGATTTCACCGGTATTGAGGATTTTCTAAACGAAGATTCGTGCGCAACAGAAAGCATGGGGCCAATCTACGATCGGCGCAAAGAGCATCTAGGCGCAAGTGACAAGGGGATCATTGCGATACGCCGTTTTTTATTGGCTGCAGTTGCCTCAATTCAGAACGGCGCGGAGCCGCCTCACATTATAGCGGACTCGGCAAAAAACGATTTTCATCACATCGTAACCACATCTGACTTCGTGCCCCCAGGGCGATACTGGCGTGAGCACTTTCCAAACCTTACCTAAACTATTATTCGCGAGAATTTCTAGAGAAGCCGTGCAGCCCGCACATCCTCAACGGTCTGTTGCGCCGTTTGGAAAATCAATTGCGCCACCTCACTACCCCGACCCTTGGTGCTCTGCTTCATAATGGCCGAGGCTTTTCACGGTTCTGAATTGCTCATTATCGTTCGGAGTCTCCCGTGAATGTATTTAGGTTAATTTTGATTGTTGATCCTGGAGGCTACGAACGATCCTCCCGAGTTTAATCTCCTGCTCCAACTAACCATCACACGTTATTCTCCTGGCAGGTCGTTACACCCATCCCCGGCTCCAGTACTCTCCTTTTTCCACTTTCCTTTGATAGTAGGTCCATTCCAAGGCGTAGGGGTCTCTCTCCTTGCGCTCTGCCCGCCCCGTACGTACTTCTAGCTTACCCATGCTAGTACCCATTTGTTCCAAAAATTCAGCGTCCACCCCTTGAAACCCAAGAGCATTGGCTACCGCTTGCATCTTGGCGGTCCGCTCCAGATAGAGGGCGTTCATGCAAGCCTCCTTTATGGTTGTCCCTACGGTCACGATCCCATGACCTCGGATAAGCACCGCCACTGCTTGACCCAATGTATTCGCGAGTTCAGCACCTTCCGCATTATTCAGAATAAATATTGGTTTCGGAAATATCGGAACTCCGTCCCCATACTGCCTCGACTGCATATGCATTGCACCGATGGTTTTGTTCGCCATGCTCAAAGCAACACACATGGGTGCATGAGCGTGAACAGCTGCATTAACATCGGGGCTGGCCTTGAAAATTTCCGTATAAATGCTAGCTTCCCCCGGAGGTTTTCCGGTTCCGGTAATTTTTTTCAAAGCATAGTCGAAGTTAACTATTACGTCGTCACGGTCCCCTTCGTCGGGAACACGGAATAGAGTGACCGCTATGCTCTCATCTTCAGGAACTCGCACTCCCACATGGCCCCAGATATCGCCGATTTCCCATTCGAGAATCTTAGACGCGATTCTCAGGTCATCGCTGAGTTTGTCGATTGAACTCATATGCCCTCCTGCTTAAGACATTGTCTAGGCGCGGGTTTTTAAGACCCTGTGACCCAGGACAGCGTCGATCTACCAAAGTTCTCTCCGTAAGGGTCCCATAATTGAATAAGATAGATTAGCTTATTCTCATTTATGGCAATAGGTATTGTTCCAATATGAGCGGGCCACTGGAGGGTCAAGGCCGCCAAAGACTATTTACAAAGGTTCAATTCTGCGGCGCTTTATTTGCCTGAGATTTGGCTTAACATTTATGCGTAGTGCTGCGAACTGATGCAATGACCGGTCCCAAGGCTCACGAGGGTGCACGCCGTTTCATTTTCTTGCCGGCTGGAACACCGGCGAAACTTCTATGCCACTGAGCTGCACCCCTTATTTTTTTACTACTTTTTGATTTTCGTCTTCTCATTGTGGGCTTGGAACTTGGTGAGACATAAAGATTTCCCGCCGCTCCTTCGCTGACTGCATGATGCCAAGGACAACCTCCAGCGTCGCCTCTCCCCACCTCCCATCATGGAAAACAGGCCGGTCCTCGGTAACGGAATGGTATAGCTCATCCAGTTCCGCCTGCCGGCCCCGTGAAGTTTTTGGCACCGGAATCTCCCAGTTCTTCTCGTCTCCATTAATGACTAGACCGTCAAGTGTTTGCCGGATATCACCGTGCTCACAGCTGACGATGGTGATACCGAAGTGGGAGTGGGGGTAGTCCGCGCTTCGAGCGCGCGCGTCTTCCCGTCCCCCTCCGTAGCGTTTGGCCTCTTTGAGTTTCCATTCGTCTTCCGGCAACTCTAGGTTCCGGATGAGAGCCCGGGCTCGCAAATTTTGATCCGGCGTCCGTTTACCCTCTCCCATCCACGATGTGAACTCAGCCGTATCAAAGTGTGCATAACCGCTAAAAACAGTGGTGGCCGGGGTACCATCTTCAAACTCCAAATAGGCCACCCAGGCTCCTTCCGCCCGCCGTGCCGGGTCCCAAATCCCTGCCATACCCCTTACGCTCCGCACCATACCACCCCCAATAAGCCGGATAATATCAACCATATGAGGCGCCTGGTTGAAGACCACATTTCCACCCTTTGCGGAATCCAATTCTTGGGGCATACGCGACCGATACATGAACTCTTGATAATGCCAGTTATTGATCATACAGAGTTTTCCCAGGGAACCGCTTTTAACAATCTCCCGCATCTCACGCACTGCTGGATCGAAGCTGTGCGTGTGGCCACACAGAAGCTTGACGCCGTTTCGCTGACATGCAGCGTTCATCGCCTCACATTCTTCTACAGAAACCGCCATCGGTTTTTCAACGATCACGTGCTTCTTATTCTCGGCGGCCATGGTCACATGCGCACAATGAAAGTTGTTAGGGGTGCAAACGTAGATAGCGTCGACGTTAGGGTCCTTGCAAAGTTCCTCCACGCTGTCATAAACCTCGCCTCCAAACTCCCGTTGAAACTTTTCCCGAGCTTGGGGACGTGGTTCGGCGGCCGCAGTAACTTTCAAACGCTGTTGACCAGCCATGGTATGCAAGATTTCCACCGCAGCAACTCCAAGCCCCGCTATGCCAAATCGCAACGTCGGTTCGTTATTCAATACAGCCGCCATTTTAAATCTCCTAGCGAAAATTCAGTAGATGGGGAGATTGATGAGTCTCAACCAGAGTCCAATACAGGTATCTAATGATCAAAGCATTGCCTTGGCAGCTGCCGCAAAATAGCCTTCTTGCAGCCCGGCCGGCGACACCACCAGTGTTTGCCGTGTAGGAAGATTATTTCGATCGGGAAACATCTTTGCCCATTCATCATTGATTACTTTTCGATACTCGTCACCCATCAGGTAGACCATCACATCGACAACGTTGTCGACCGTCCCCCCTTCTGACTCCACCCATTTCTTGACCTGCTGAAACAGTTGCTCGCTCTGCGCTGCCGGGTCGGTGGGAAGAGCATTGGCGCCAGGCAACCGCCCGACAATTAACGGAGAATAGACCAGCTCTCCTTGTTCTCCGGCAAAAGCAGAGGGGTCACGCAGTATCGCCGTGAAATGCAAAGCAAACCGCCAGTGGGTCCCGTGAGGGGAAACGTTCAAAATGTGACGGGCAGGACGATCCGCGGGATCCGGAAACATCTTGAGCCATTCCACGTTGATGGCCTCACGGTCCTTGTCATCAAAAACGTATACGGATACATCAACGATATCGTTAGGCGTCCCACCGCCCGCCGCTACAAGGTCTCGAATGCGTTGGAACATGATCTGTGCATCTTCAACCACGTCAGCCCCTCGCGACAATTTAGGGCCGGTTGGACCGAGCAGCGATGAAAACATAAACTCCCCGACTTTAATGCCTTCCGGTACTGGGGAAAAGACACGGTCCTGTCCAGGCACCTGGATTGTTTTGCGTTGTACTGCCATACGATTCCCCCTTCTATTGCGAACTTTCCGGCATTTGTCTCTGTGCACCTACGTAGTATTTGTGTCGACTGTCGAAACAGACGAGCCTCCACGCTAAAATAATAAACCTTCCAGTATAGACTAATGGTTAATCGCTACACCCTTATTCCGGCTCGCTCCTTATTACAATAATCCCGCCAATTATTTGCGCTTGGGACGACTTCTCCGATAACCACTACTTCCGGAAACTGGTTCAACTTCGGCTCCCTAATGACATGCGGGGCCTCACGTCCTTCGCATACTTCCTTTAGGGCCTTGAACAGAAGTTTACGCACGGCTACGATGACTTGGTCCGAAGCTAGATATTCCTTGGTTCTGTCTTGTGTCGGAGCCATCCCTTCAGTGATGAATAAATCATGGGTTTGGAAATGAGAACCTACTCCATTAAAGCTTTTTGTCTTCATGGATTCTCTATCTTGAAGGTACCGATTGGTTTTATTGCGTATGGGTTTATAGTCAGCCGTCATCTCGAAGTGTTCTTTCAATAGGGCGTCTTTGTCGATCAATGCATCTTTGTCATAATAAAATACGTACTTCCAGTGATGCGTATTATCGATGGGAACATGCCAATTCACACTTACAATGTTTCCCTTTTCGCCGCGTCGACCGATGGCAAAGGCACTCATGCTAGGATAGATGAAATTCAGAACCCGTAGATAATAGTTGTCTTGTTCGGTCTTCCTAAGGGCATATTGTCGGAGCCCGAAACTTGTAATCTCAGCGTCGATTACGGAAGGGGGAATCCAAACCAAATGATCACGCTGCAAATTTCGATGTAAAATCCCGACATGAATCGGGTCATAGTTTCCTTCATTACCCTGCAAATAATTGCATTCGTGAAAGAGTTTTGTAACAAAGATATGTCCTTTCGAGCCAGTCAAGAATCCATAATTGGGAAGCAGTGGAGGTTCCCCGGGTCCCAAATAAGCAAAGATAACTCCCGCCTGCTCCTTGCAGGCATAAGCAGGATGATGGATGGAGCCTCTGTGCTCACCCCCACCTGGCTCCCCAGGTTGATCTAGACATTTTCCATCGATATCGTAAAGCCAACCATGGTAGATACACCTTAACCCTCCATCCTCCACGCGACCATAACTTAAATCCGCCCCCCGGTGTGAACAATGAAGCCCCAATAGCCCAGCTCGTCCTTTGTCATCACGGAATAGAACCAAATCTTCACCTAGGAGCCTCACAGGCTTGGGAGCGCTCCCCCAAGGCAGCTCCTCCGAGAGCGCAGCAGGCGTCCAATAGCGACGCAGAAACTCCCCACAGGGTGTACCAGGATCCGTCTCAGTTAAGAACTGATTTTCCGCCGGAGTCATATCTCGGCACCTCCGCTCTATCCAATGGCAATAGCCGTCAAGGGGCAATGCCCTTCACGTACCGAAGAGAGTAGAACACCTCCCTCTAGACCTATTCGACCTGGATCGTTTTCAACCTGCCCCGTCCACAAATGGAACAGCAAAAAGCTTATCTACTATTTTTTCCTTTTCCGAACTTCTGCTAAAGCTTCTTCAAACACTTTAATAATCGGCCTCATGTAGATCCTGTCAGGGGTTTCTACTTCTATATAATCGATATCTTTCCGAAGCCGATGTTGTGGCGGAACCATGTCTTTAGGGATATCAATTCTTAGAGAATTCGAAGCTCCTCGCCCACTTTTGGCATAAGCCCGTTGATAAGTGATCTGTCCCTCTCGAGATAGAAGCCAGTTGATGAATACCTTGGCCGCATTCGGATGGGGGGCTTTGTCGACAAAACCCATAGCCCCGCTATGAGAGGAAAGAGCCGCGCCTTCTTTCAGCAATCCCAATGAACTCACAGGAAGACCTGCTGCCTTGGCCCTGGAAAGTGCGCTTGGATAGCAGAAAAAGCATAGAGAGAACTTGCCCCTGCCAAGCCAATCCACCGATTGACGTGTATCTCTAAACAAAGTGATATCCATTTCAGTGACAAGTCTCCTAATGAACTTCGGCCCTATCTCCGGGTTGTAGTAGAAAAACCGCATATTCTGTTGCCCGACACCAGGGATCCTAAAGTCCCGGAGCACGATCTTTCCTTTCCACTTTGGGTTAAGGAAGTCCCAGAAGGACTTGATTTCGCTTGGATCTACAAGCTTGGTGTTGTAAGAGATATTACCCACCTGGGGATGTCCGATATAAATAAAGATGTATTCTCCTTTGGGGTCGGGATAGCGGTGCTTGCCCCCCCACCACTTGGACTTATCGACCACCTCCGGCAAGATAAGAGCAGGCTTGATCGGCTGTAGGACTCCTCGGGAGTATAAAACCATAGGAGTACTGGTGCCTCCGATAACAAGATCTCCGAGAAACTTACTCGCCCGCCGCTCCGCCATAAGACGCTGTGCAGCCATGGCTCCTCTTCCTGGCATAACCGTCACAACCTTAATTTCAGGATATGCCTTTTGAAACACTCCCGCTTGTATTATGAGTTTGGGAGCGCTACTCCCATAGATACGGATCTGGCCTTCCTTTTTGGCCGCCGCCACTGTTTTTTCCCATCTGCTCTGCCAACCTGATTTGATATCTGCTGTATCTCCTGAGACGGGAGTTATTAGGATTGAAACCATCAACGAGAGGATGCCTAGGATCGCGACCTTTGACCTTCGCCTTTGAATACTAAAATGACCCAGGCCAAATCTGTGTGATCTTACAGTCATAATCCACCTCCTTAAGGTTAATGCATTCGACAATTAAGCCGTCTTTTCCCAACTCCTCAAATTAATCCCATCTTCTTTCAACCTTATTTTTTGGCAATTTTCCGACCCTTTTCCCCTCCAAGACCGATACCTTTAATCTTTCGCGGCAACCTTAATGAAATCCCTACACAATTGTCAAGTTGTGGTCGCGGTTCGATACAGGTCTGACAGGATCGGCAATTTTGGCCGTCCAAAGCCTAGTTCCCGGAAAAAAAATTAACGGGGAGATAAACGAAAGTAGAGCTAGAAGGTGTAATGGATCTGCTCTCCGTGAAGGAATTTGAAATTAAAATATTTGACAGACCAAGTGTACCGTTAGTCATAGTAAAACTTCTGAGAGGGCATCGTGGATAGGCTTCGAGCGCAGATTCACGACGATACAATGAGGCTGAACTGGTGGGTCTCTGTGTTGCGCCTAATTCGTCTCAATATGCTGCAGCACCTGTGACAATTCCCCGGTGATAAGACGCGTACAGCTACCTCGGAACACGAGCGACCACGACCGCCTCCACCCGCTCTACACGCAGACCCAAAGGAGCTACATTAAGAATATGGTAGGGAGGCTGACGCTTCGCGTCGGGAAACATTTTCGCCCACTCCTTTAGAACAGCTGCCCGATAAGCATCATCCATAACATAGAACGTGACGTTACTGAGGCTATGTACGGTTCCCCCTGCTGTCTCCACCAACCCACGGATGTGTCTAAACATAATCGCTATTTCCCGGTCGAGCTCAGCTGGGATATCATACTTAGGAGACTCATCATCGTGCCCAGACACCATCGATGAGAAGACCAGTGGATCTTTTCCGGACCGATCCACTTTTATCCCGGGTGGTATGACACCTTTTGCTGCTTGACCCCGGATCGGTGCATCCGGATGCCTCGACGCATAAATGATTTTCTCCCTTCCAGCAGCCATAGAGCCCCTCCTTAGTACTGTTCAATTCAAAGCGACTGTTATTTAAAAAGCCAACCGTTTACTCTAGATTCACCCTAATAATGTTTGCCAGTTTCCAAACGTAACGTACTACTCTCCGTTGTATCCACGAGGCATCTCTATGGGAATTGGTTGCCCAGCCGATGAAAGTGCAAAGCCCCTATGTGGGGCCCGTTCTGAGTGCAGCAACCGTGACGCCATTATCCCATTTGCGGTTAGGCCGGGATCTGAGAAAAGAGCTTCTTCCATTTATCTTCAATTTCCCTACGCAACTTTGTGCTATTCATGTTAACTTCAGGAAATTTGTCTTTCCACTCGTAAGGTCGACAGGCGTTAATTATGAGGTTGTGTGCATTATACTTTTCCCGACCCTTCATCGATGGATCCGATGCCTGGCCAGGTGGTATTCTTGGGTCCAATTGCCACACCGCCGTACCCGGAACAATCGTGACCCCTGTTTCCGGGATTAAGCGGCTAGCAATAGCCCAGAGGACCTCTTCCGTATGAAGCAGGTCAATGTCATCATCCACCACTACCCAGATATGATTACCGCTATGTTGATCTCCGCCATGCTCAAGTTCGCGGATCACATCTGCAACGTGTCCCGCGTACATTTGCTTCATCTTCACAGCCCGAAATCCGGGGGCAACCAGAGTAACCACTTCTTGAACACCCTGAATACCGGCTTGTTCAAGTCGCCTTCGCACACGCAGATCAATATTCGTGAGTTCCTTATACGCTCGAATGTGCCGAATAGGCGGGGAGCCAAAAATAATACAGTCGTTCCTGTAGTGAATGGCCGCAACTTCGATCACCGTTTCAAGTCTGCGCCCATGTCCATAGTAACCTGTCCACTCACCAAAGGGCCCTTCGGGTAATAACTTTTCCTCGGGCGAAGGGATATATCCCTCAATAGCTATCTCTGCTGTGGCAGGGATGGGAATACCGGTGACAGGTCCTTTGACCACTGGATATGGACTTTTTTGAAGGTATCCTGCCACTTCAAACTCGGAGACCCCGTTGGGGCAGTGATAGACACTGCCCCCGGAAAGCAGCGTCAGGATGGGTTCTTGCCCTACGGAAACCACCACCGGGCATTTTCCCCCACGGCTCCAATGTTTGCGCCGGATAAAATCACCGTGCCGATTCGGTTCCATGAAGAGGCCGCAGGTCGTTTTATCGGCGACACATACCCGATACGAACCGGAGTTGACAAATCCAGTATCTGGGTCCTGTTGGATAACACACAATCCTGTTCCAATGTATCGATCAATGTCTTTGTCATGCCATTTCGGAGTGGGAAAGTGAAAGAGGTCGACATCCCCTCCATTGAGAGTATTCTCGAACACAGGGCCAGAAGAAACTTCAGACCTGGGTATGGGTCGAATATCCCGGATTACGCGGTTCCACTCTTCGGCCATCTCCACAAGAGAACGCTCATAATTGAGGCCCAAAGCAAGCGCCGTCCGCTCCGGTCTTGTACAGAGATTTGCGGCAACCCCAAAACCCCTGGGATAATCAGGGATCTCATCGAAGAGGAGTGCCGGCCCTCCTCTTTCCACCATTAACTCCGTAATGACTCCAATTTCCACGTCCCAATGAGCACCCTTCACTCGTTCCAACATGCCAAGGTGATCGAGTTTATCCAGGTATTCCCTTAGATCGTTCCACAACATTAGTCACCCCTTCGACTACGTAGATTGCTTAATTTCCATCATTCAGGACTCGGCACCTGGTGTGACATGAAGATTTCTTTCCTCTCCCTCGCTGACTGCATAATGCCAAGGACCACTTCCAGCGTCGCCTCTCCCCACCTCCCGTCGTGGAACACTGGCCGGTCTTCAGTCACCGCCCGGTATAACTCATCGAGTTCAGCTTTACGACTTCGGGCCGTTTTTGAAACCGGCACTTCCCAGGTCTTTTCGTCACCATAAATGATCAGACCGTCAAGGGACTGCCGAATATCACCGTGTTCACAGCTGACGATAGTGATCCCGAAATGGGAGTGGGGATAATTCTCGGCCCGGATCCGGGGATCTTCCCGCCCGCCTCCAAATCTCTTGCCTTCTTTAATGGCCCATTCGTCTTCGGGGGATGTTAAATTTCTAATAACGGCCCGTGCCTCGATATTCTGATCCGGCGTTCGTTTTGCCTCGCCCATCCAGGAAGTGAACTCTGCCGTGTCAAAATGAGCATAGCCAGTAAATACGATGGTGGCCGGCGTACCGTCCTCAAACTCGAGGTAGGAGACCCAGGCCCCTTCGGCCCTGCGCGAAGCATCCCAGACACCCGTCATGGCTCTTACGCTACGTATCATTCCACCCCCCAACAACCGGATGATATCGACAATATGGGGCCCCTGGTTATAAATGATATTGCCCCCTTTAGTGGCATCCAGCTCTTGGGGCATCCGGGGGCGATACATAAAATCCTGGTAATGCCAGTTGTTGATCATACAAAGGCGACCAAGCTCCCCACCTTTAACGATCGCCCTCATCTTGCGGACGGGAGGATCAAAGCTGTGCGTATGCCCGCACATGAGCTTGACGCCGTTGCGTTCGCAGGCAGCATTCATGGCTTCACATTCTTCGATAGTAAAAGCCATTGGCTTTTCTACTATCACATGTTTTTTGGATTCCGCTGCCATAATCACATGTTCGGCGTGGTACTGGTTGGGAGTACAAACGTAGATCGCATCGACGTTGGGGCTCTTGCACAGATCCTCCACCTTCTCATAAGCCTCACCGCCGAATTCTTTTACGAACTTTTCGCAGGCCTGAACTCGCGGATCAGCCGCTCCAGTCAATTGCAAATGAGGATGCGCTAAAATTTGCGGCGATAATTGGGCTGCTGCTACGCCCAGGCCGGCGATGCCAAATCGAAGCGTGGGTTCTTTGCCTAACATTCCCCCCATCTAAGCCATCTGTATCATAATCACAAGATTAAAAACTCGATTGGTCCGCAAGTTCATAGCAATTCCTTGATCCCTACATCAAAGCGGTGACGATGGCGCCGAACAAGCCTTCCTCCAGTCCAGCGGGAGCTACGTTCCAAGTTTGCCGTGCAGGAAGATTACTCCGGTCAGGGAATATTTTTTTCCATGCCTGGTTCGTCACGCCACGGTAATCATCACTCATAAGATAGAGCATCACGTCGACGATATTATCGACGCTCCCATCCATCGACTCGGCCCATGTCTTGACCTGCTGAAAAAGGGCGTCGGCTTGCTCAAGCGGATCCGTCGGAAGGCTTTTGGCCCCGGGCGACCGTCCGATCAGTAAAGGAGAATAGACTAGCCTCCCTCGTTCCCCGGAGCCAGCAGGAGGCTCGCCCAGGATGGCAGTAAAATGCGCTCCAAACCGCCAGTGGGTCCCGTGAGAGGAAACGTTTAGAATATGGCGGGCAGGACGATCCGCGGGATCCGGAAACATCTTGAGCCATGCCTGATTGATGGCCTGACGGTCGTTGTCATCAAATACATAGACAGCCAAAGTAACAATATCGGCAGGAGTTCCCCCACCGGCTTCCACCAGACCTCGGATGCGTCCAAATAGAAGCTCTGCATCTTCTAAAGCATCGCTCCCTTCCTCTCTGTTGGGCCCCACCGGTCCCAGGAGCGATGAAAAGATAAATTCCTCCGCCCGAATGCCTTCAGGGACCGGTGAGTGAAGACGGTCTCGCCCCGGAACCTGTATTGTTTGTCGTCGTGGTATCATACGAATTCCTTCCCTCGATCTAAGACTCTTCGTTCTTTCGACAAGCATGTCATGAGCATCTACGTTCCCAGTTGATCCCAGGCAGACCTACGCTGACCTACTTCGATAGACCGCCAATTTCAGCACGATTTCTTTCTGCGGAGTATTTTCGCCAGTCTTCAGAGGAGGGGATCCGCGCACGCCACACCGGGATACGAAACCTGTCCGGATAGGGGACTTCATTTCTTTCAGCCAGCTGCCGTATAATACGAAGCATTAGGCTCCGTGCTGCGATGATGGCCCGGTCGGTGGAACCCAAGTGCTCTCTCGTCCGGTCTTGGATGGGCCCCTCCCCTTCGGTTGCCCAAGCGTCGTGAACTTGAAACGACCTACCCATTCCAATAAACGTTCGGTTTTTCATTTCTTCCGGGTCCTGCAGATAGCGGTTGGCCCGGTTCCGCACCAACCGGTAGTCGGGGGTGAGCTCGGAGCGCTCCGACTGAACGTTTTTCTTTTCCATGAGCTTTGCTTGTGTGAAGATCACCACGTATTTCCAGTGGTGGGTGTCGTCAATGGGCACGTGCCAATTCACCGTATAACCGTCATCTGTGCCCGAAGGAAATGCGCTAAGGTTGGGGAGAATAAAGTTGGTCGTCCGGATATAGGTTGTGTCGCTCCCAGCGGGTTCCGCCCTTAAAACCCGTACTCCAAAGGGGGCCTCTTCCACCTCGATGTCAATAAACCACCGCTGGCTCGCAGGCGGAGGTGGGGGAGCATTCAGTCTACCGCCATAGAACCTGTGGAGATACGGCACATGGATGGGGTCTATATTGCCTTCGTTGGCCTGCAGGTAGTTACATTCTTGGTAAATTTTGCTGTTAAAGCGATAATCGTCCGATGCTTTCAGAAATTCGAACTCTGGAGTGGGAGGGGAGTCACCCGGCCCCAGGTAAGCCAGGATTAGCCCCCCCATCTCGATGCATGGATACGAAGGATGGCGAATTGTTTTGTGGAAGTTGCTACCTTGCGGTTCGCCAGGCTGCTCAAGACACTTTCCGTGAATATCGTAGACCCAACCATGGTAGAGACAGCGCAGGCCGCCGTTTTCAATGCGACCGTAGCTCAAATCTGCCCCACGATGGGAGCAGTGTAATTCCAGAAGGCCCACCCGGTTGAGCTCATCACGAAAAAGTACCAGGTCTTCTCCCAAAAGGCGGACGGGTCGAGGACGGCTGCCAGGTGGCAACTCTTCTGCCAGCGCTACTGGCTGCCAGTACCGACGTTGGAAGTGCCCACAAGGAGTACCGGGGCCAACTCTTGTCAGCAAATCATTTTCGTCTTGCGATAACATCGATCCAAGCCTCCGAACATCATTGCCAGTAAGCGAACGCGCACCCACACCCTGTTCCAGCCGGCGAGCGGTAGCACGGTTCGTAGGCCAGGAGGTTCATGGCCATGTCGGTCTTCTCCATGGCACCAGCGACCACAGTCCAGTTACGGATCTCGCCAGTGCCCCAGTTGAACAACTCCTCAGGGTGGCTAACCAGTTTTTTCTCATCCTTCGCCTGCATGGCCTCCAGGATAGAGCGGTCCAGAGCTTCATCGATCACCGTGTGGGATAGACCTCCGCTGCCAATTAAAGCCACAGTCTTATCGCTGTCCCATGACTCTATGGCGTGTTTCAGGGTACTTCCTAAACTGTAGCACCGTTTTAAGGTCGGTTGATTGGGGGCATAGTAAGTGTTCAGAAGCACTGGCACCTGGGGAGGGACCGATCCTTTCATAATTCGCCCGTAAATAAAGTCAAACGCATGGCCGATAGAACGCCCTTGCTGTGCATTTCGGCAGCTTGCGATATCGAAGCCCTCCGCATTCAAATACTCTATCATGTGCCGCCCGAGATCCGGTTCTCCCTGTAATTGCAGCGAATCCTCCTTTTTGGGGGTGCGAATGCGACTGAAATGGGGAACATGAGGGATCTGTTCCCCCCAAAAAACACCGATAGCAGGGATTTCGTCTTCTGGCATGAAAATTTCGTGCGTGTCGTCGCCGACAATAATAATTACCTCCGGAGCTACCTCCTTAAGCAGCTCTCCAAGCTGGTCGATGCTCTTCTGGCAGGTTTCGTGCCGGCGCTTCCACACCTCCGGCGTCAGCTCTTTTCCGATCCAGCTCTCCCGCTCGCGGATCATCGCCTCGATGTCGAGCTTCATGGGCATACCGCCCCCTCTGGGATTCGCCATGTCCCTCTTCCCTACCTCAGCCCACCGGTCTACTGTCCCATTTAGGCTGGGAGCATGACTCGAACCCACTCCAAGGACGATACGTGCCATAGAAATCTCCTCGTTTCTGTTTTAGGTTCGTCGGTTCGCGCTGCTTGGTCTATCACTAGGCCAACCTCGCAAAGTCTAGAAATGACTGTGATTGCCTTTAGCTCAGGCAGAAAAGCTGAACAAGGGAAGTAAGTCATGAGCCAGAATGCGTAAATAAAAAATTTGCTGTGGCAATCAGGGCTTATCACTTGTGCTATCGGAACTTACAAATGGATCTATATGCTAGTCAATGACAGCCTGTCAAGAGGCCGTAATGGATGAGTCAATCCGATTCAGGAATGGGCCAAGGAGGGGTACCATGACAAAGTTCAAACCATCCGAAACGATGCCACCCTCCCACGGGATCATGTGCCCGCAACGCAAACCTACGGGCTATTGACAGTGGCGAAACCCTATAATAAAGGAAGGGCGGCATTCAACAAGAGTACCATGAGGCCTCGAGCAGCTCAGGTGCGCAGTCCGCCACAAAAGCCGATGGAGCCAACTCAATCCTAGGCATTGCCGCGACTTGGAAGGGGGTTTGAAAGCAACGCATGCTTTCGCGGAAGGAAAACGAGCTTTTGACAAGGGCGGACCTTAATGATCCCATGGGTGCCCTCATAAGCCGGTATTGGATCCCCGCCCTGTTATCAGAGGAAATTCCACTGCCAGACTCTCCTCCCGTCCAGGTTAAACTCTTGGGACAACAGCTGGTAGCGTTCCGTGACACTGACGGGAGAATCGGCCTTTTGGCAGAACACTGTGCTCACAGAGGCACATCCCTGTTTTACGGGCGTAACGAGGGATCCGGACTCCGGTGTATCTATCACGGTTGGAAGTATGACGTGGAAGGGAATGTTCTAGAGACTCCCGCCGAGCCATTGGGAAGCGATTTTAAGAATAAGATTCGTATTGCGGCTTACGCCACAAAGGAGGTAGCGGGCATCATCTTTGCGTATCTGGGTCCTAGAGACAAGATACCGCTTTTCCCCAACTATGAATGGACCGACATCCCTTTGAGTCACACCTATGTCACTAAATGCCTTTTAGAGTGTAACTATCTTCAAGGCCTGGAGGGAGAATGCGACTCCGCGCACACGTCCTTTCTTCACAGGACGTTTGACGAAAAAAGCCAGCGAGCCCACGTGAATCTGAACCAAGCACCCAGCTATGACATTGAAAAAAGAGATTTCGGGTTGAGACTCGCTACAAAACGGAAATTGCCTTCGGGGGAAAACTACGTTCGCGTCTCCACGTTTGTCATGCCGGTCTCCTGTTGGATATCAAGCCGTCGTAACAAAGAGGCGCATTTTTACGTCCCTGGACGGTGTCCGGAATTTAGTTGGAAGTGGTTAGTGGCGACTGATATTAAACATCACTACTTTTCTCTCGTCAATCAGTTCTTCCGACTCTGCGGCCGATTTTTTTCTTCCGTATTTGCCCTATAACGCATGATCTCATTCCTGCATGACCTCTGCTATCCCCCCCTCTAGGCCGCTTCCCCTTTGGATTTCGCTTCGCCTCTGAGGTAAGCTTCCAACATCCATAGATCCCGATACCCCATGATCCTACGGAAATTCTTCTCCCCTGCTAATAGAGCCGCTGCCACCCACCGCTTCACCATTTGCCCATCCCTCCAGCGACTGACCCTGTTCGTCCTCAGGCGCACCCCACTGTGAGGACTCTCAACGATGTTGGTAGTAACCAGGCACCTGCTAAGCGAAGGCGAAAGATTAAGCCGATTAAGGGTAAAAGTCTCCTCTAAGCCCTCCCTCAAACTCGCCGCCGCATCTGGATACTCAACCTCCAGCCACTTGGCCTGCTTGTCTAGCCGCCCTATCCCTTCTTGTGCCTTAAGCCTGTAAGCCGCCTTCATCGCCGCCTTGACCGACTCCTTCATGGATTCGGGCAGATGATCCATAACGTTTTCTTTGCCGAAGACCCGATCGATTGCCGAGCGTAGCGCCTTGGAGCCGTCTATCACAAAAAGCAGGTGCCACCAGATGACCTTTGCCGAAGACAATAATCTTGTGATTACGACAGCGCTACACCAGATGACCTTTGCCGAAGACCCGATCGATTGCCGAGCGTAGCGCCTTGGAGCCGTCTATCACAAAAAGCAGGTGCCGATCCGGTCTCACTCCCCGCTCCACCACCTCCTCCAACAAAGCTCCCACCACCGTGGCATTCTCGGTTGCCCCCTCCCGAATTCCCACCACGTGCTTGTTTCCCCCTCTATCCACCCCAACCACCACAATCACATGGTGCTGTCCAAAACGTACCCCATCGATGTATACAATCAATAACTCCAACCCATCCAACCGACGCTCGCAAAGCTCGTTTAACTCCCTCCCGCTCATCTCCACAAACTCTCGGCTCACCGAGGACTTCTTAATCCCCACCGTCTCGGCCATATCTGGCAAGACCCCCTCATAGTTGCGTGTGGAAACATTACGCATCAGTATCTCCAGCACCCGCTCCCCCAGCCGCCCGTTGTGCTGCATTGCCTCATAAGCTGGAATCTCTACCTCCGCTCCTCTCTCACGCCCCCGACGCAGCCTCGGCTTTTTCACCCTCAACCGCCGCTCCGAAAGGATCACTTTCCCTCCCTGGCTCCCATGCCAGCTGATTCCATTGCCCTTCCTTCCCTGATGCTTGGGCCCTGCCACCCCTTGGGCTGAAAGCCTAAGCACTGCCTCGATGCTCGCTCGACCTAACACCTCGATTACCTCGTCTACAGCAACTCTCGACCGCTCGATCAATTCCACCATTGGTAAAAGAAACTGCCCGTGCCTAACCAAAAATTCCGATAGCTTCTCCTTGTCCTCTTTCCCGATGATCTGATATCTTCTGTTCATGGCGACTCCTCCTTTCGTTGAGTTTGTCCAACCCCAATTCTAACCGAATCGGGGTCGGGGAGTCGCCACCAATCTCAACTTGCAACTACGAACCGGACAGCGTCCGTCCCTGTGAACAATCAATCTACCTGGAGATACGACCTGGGATTCCGGCGGGTGGAGCCCGTGGAGGAACACGAGGTCCACCGGCGCACTCAAATCGGTCCCGATTATCGCAAGATCCGGAATCGGGACAACCATTACCTTCAGGATAGAGCCCTGCAGAAAGAGCGAGACTTCACCGGCATAGACGATTTTTTAAACGAAGACGCATGCGCGACGGAAAGCATGGGAGCCATCTGTGACCGCACCAGGGAGCACTTAGGGGTAAGCGACATGGGAGTCATTGAGCTCCGCCGGTTCTTTTTAGACGCTCTGGACGCCATCCAAAATGGCGCTGAGCCGCCTCACCTAGTTTACGATCCTTCCAAGAACAATTTCCCTCAAATTGATACCGTTTGGAAGACCTTGCCCCCTGGGGAGCATTGGCACGACCACTTTCCGCATCTCATTTGATTCCCGGGTCCTTTTAGATTGATCTGTCCCCTCAGTGGACCAAAGAAACTCACCGTTTCTATAAGCCTCGGCCGGCATTTTTGACTTGACGAGTTTCTTACAAGTTCAGAAATGAATTTAACTTGGCTTCCGAATTTTTCATCCGTATACTAAATTGTCTGACATTTAAGGCACCTTCCGTGTTACTTTCCCCCATGTAAGACGGCCCGAGAAACCCTAGTTGCGGGACCCTAGAAGGGACGAGCGGCACGGACATCATCCACATACTTTTTAGCAAGATCCAGAACCAACTTGCCGATCTCACCCCCACGACCTGGAACACGGCCCCCCTGAAGGAACGTAGCCCTATAGGTGAACCCGGAAATGCGACCGTCCGCCTCGGGGCCCGCAGTGGACGATCCGCCCAAGAGGGGAATTCGACATGTCTCCGCCACTTCGGCATAGATACTGTGATCCCTGACATGGGTCAAATCCAACATGGTGGCACCTGCGTCCTCGAGAGCTTTTGCATCGCTGAGGATCTTGTCGCGCATTCGTTTCGCCATATCCTCTGTGGACGTGTCCAACGAACCGGCGCTCATGGTACTCTGTGGCGAGAATCCAAACTGTGTCCAGACAGGAATTCCACCTCCGGCAATTCGTCTAACGGCCTCTATGTTAGCTGTCGCATTATCCAATTTTATCATCTCGGCGTGCCCTTCCTTGACCAAGCGAATTGCCGCCCTGACAGCCGACTCGGGTCCTTCTTGCACAGGGCCAAAAGGCATATCGCAATTCACCACGGCTCGCTTGACACCACGGGTCACGGCAAAGCATGCAATAACCATTTGGTCCACGGTCACATCGTGATGGGTCGCCTGCCCCCACATGTTCCGCCCCACGCTGTCACCGACAGTGAGGAGGTCCATCCCCGCAGCGTCCATAAGTTGCGCCATTTGAAAATCGTAGGTGATAGCGGCACAGATTTTTTTCTTGTCACGTTTCATTTGTTGTAAATCTGCTACTGTCAATTTTTCTGCCATTCTCGTTTCTCCTTTTCAAAAACGGTTATTGCTCGACTGTCCGTGTTCCCGTAGGCCAGGTACTCCAATGATCAAACCCAGCCACGACTCCAATACTCCCCCTTCTCCACTTTGCGCTTATAATATCTCCACTCCAATGCGAAACTGTCTTTCGAAGTTCCTTCTCCAACGTGACCCCGAAGTTTCTTCACACTCTCCCCCATCTGGTTCATAAACTCCGGTCCTTCACGCTGAAATCCTAGGATATTTGCTATAGCCTGCATCTTGGCAGTCCGCTCTAGGTAAAGTGCATACATGCAGGCCTCCTTGATACTCTTTCCCGCTGTTACCACACCGTGCCTACGGATCACAACTGCGAGCCCCTTGCCCAGAGCTCCTGCAAGTTCCGCCCCCTCGGATTCGTCGATAATAAAAATTGGCCTGGGAAATATTGGAACTCCGCCTGCGAAATGCTTCGATTGGATATGGATCGCTTCCACCTGCCGGTTGGCCATGCTCAATGCAATACACATGGGAGCATGAGCGTGAACAACTGCCATGACATCGGGTCTGGCCTTGAATATTTCTGTGTAAATTGCTGCCTCACCCGGAGGCCTTCCAACACCAAAGAGTTTCTTGAAGGAATAATCGAAATGAATGATCCAGTTCTCGCTGTCGCCTTCGTCCTCTGCTCGAAATAGCTTTACCGCAATGGCTTCGCTCCCGGGAATTCGAACCCCTACGTGGCCCCACATATCCCCTATCTCCCATTCCAGAATTCTTGAAGCAATCCGAAGATCCTCTTCCAATTCCACAACGGAGCTCATCACAACTCTCCTCTAAAATCTATCTAAGATTCTATTTCGTATCTCGCTAACGATTCCCGCTAGCCACCAGGGGGCATAGTCAACTTCCGAATGCCATAAGGTTTCGGTTTTTTACGATTCAATTTGCCCTAATCTTTGCCTGAAGACTCCACGTAACACGCGCATTTTGCATGCCTGTTCCGCATCACTTTCTCGTAGAGGATGTAAACGGACGCGACTCTTAACACCGACTCTGGATGGAAGTCAAGGCCGGGAATTTCTTAGTTTCATTACCGGTGAAAATTTGAAAAGGATTATTTTCCGGATGCTTTATTAGTTGCTTTTTCCGGGGTCATCAATTTACGCAATTTTTTCCCGACGTCTTATTTTGCCTCTGCTTGGTCTATATTTAGCTTAAACACTCTTTGAGCGTTTTCTTCAAAGATATTTCGCCGATCCTGCTCGCTCAACCACTCTATACTCTCAATAACAGGTTTCAGATCATCCATTTGGCGACCCGTATCAGGATGAGTTTTGCTACCTGTGCCCGGATTCTCCGTCGAAAACATACACCGTTCAGATCCCATCACTTTGAACAATAGGTCCAATGACTCTTTTGTATAGAGACAGGTATCATAATACAGTTTCTTGACTGCCTCCTCAAAACGTTCCGGAGAACGCCCGTATCTCGACGCCATAAACCGTCCCATTTGATAAGGGATAGCTCCCCCTCCATGTGAAATGATCAGCTTGAGGCTGGGGAAATCCTTAAAAACCTGTGAGTCCAGCAGGGACATGATAGCAATACTCTCCTCAGTGATGAAATGTAAGCTGTAACTCATGCGGCTGGACTGACAACTGGATGAGTGTACCAATGCAGGGATGTCCAATTCCACCAGCTTCTCGTAGAGCGGGTACCAGAACTCATCTCCCATGGCTGGAGTTTCCTCACCACCCATTTCCCCTGGGTCCGGGTTAATAAGGCAACCGACAAACCCCAACTCTTTGACGCAACGCTCCAGCTCATCGAAGCAGTTTTTTGGGCTAACCCCGGGAGACTGGGGCAGACCGCAAACACCCCGAAACTTGTCAGGGTGCAATTTTACATGTCTATCGATAATACTGTTGGTTTCTTCCATCCACCACCGTACGAGCTTCTCAGGTTTGGCATAGTGCATCATCAGGTTCGGTCGAGGCGATATCAGTTGCATGTCGGTTCCAGCTGTACTGATACGACTCAGGTGGCGCTGAAGGGCCGATTCTAACTCCTCGTCGCTGGCGTTCACACCACCCCGTCCGTGATGCCCGCGGTGACCAAGCAACATAGACCGGTAGTAGTGCCACTTGCGTGGTGCGCTGACATGAGCGTGAATATCGATAACCATTTAAATTAACCTCCTCCTTATTTCGATTCCTGCGCGAGCTCACTCGGTGGTTGCATGTTTGATATTTAGGCGATCCGTCGTCGATTGGGAGTTTGCTTCGTCACGAACCATTGACGCAGGCTACGACCACGGCGGCGAACCGCCCCTCTTTCAAACCAACCGGTGCGGCATTGAATACGTGGAATGACGGCCGGCGGTCCGAGTCCGGGAAGATCCGGTCGAATTCCTGTCGCACTAGCACCGTGTGGGTTATCTCGTCCACGACATAAACGGTTAGGTCAATAATTTCGTTGATAGACCCGCCCGCCGCTGCCATGAAGCCCGCGATATGACGGAAGAGTGTCGCCACCTCGCCCTCAGCAGACGTAGGAACACTCAATGTGGACTCTTCTCGACCAGCCAGTAGGGATGAATGAACTAGTTGGCCTTGGCCGCACCAGGGTATTTTGACCCCCGACGGGACTTCTAGCCCAACGTTCGCTACTCCCGAACGGTAGTCGATCACCTGTCTTTCGCTTGCCATTTAGCACCTCGTGAAAATGTTTCCCCCTGCGCTTTATTGTGCCTCGATGAATCCCCCGGATTCGAGCTACAGAACCGCCATGGCCACTACGGAGAAAAACTCGCCAGCGTGCAGTGCCTGTGGTCGCACGTACGTCTGGCGGGCCGGCAGGTTCATGACGTCAGGCCATAGCCGGGCCCAGGGTTGATCGAATGCCTTGCGACAGCTCTCCGAGTGAAGCAAACCCGACACGTTGAGGATGTTATCCAGCGTACCGCCGTGGGCTTCTACCCATCCTCTGATCTGGTCGAACATTGTCGTGGATTGTTCGAAAGGACTGGTAGAGAGGTCGCCGGTTGCCGGATCACGGCCTGTGAAAGTCGGAGAGTATAGTAACCTTCCTTTGGCGCCTCCAGACGCCGCACGACCCGGTAACACAGCCATCGCGGTTGCGGCCATGGGCCAGTGACGGTGAACACCCTCTGGATAGACGTTGAGGATACGACAGGCGGGTCGATTGCCAGGGTCTTGGAACATCGCCTGCCACTGTCGCCGAATCGCTGAAGTTAGGCTGCCATCGGTGTCGTCGCGATTGAGGTAGATAGCGAAGTCGATAATATGGTCGACTGTTCCACCTGCTGCCTCAACGTTGCGGCGTATCCTTCGAAAGAGCCACTCGGCGTCCTCGTCTAGAGTCCCCTCGCCGACCTTCGTTGGCCGCGCGTTACTGGTGGGTCCGCAAAGCGAAGTATATAGTAGGTCGCCGACGATGGTTAACTCGGGCACGGGCGACCCCGGACGCCGGTGCCCCTCTACTTCTAAGACCTCTCTCATTACGGTCATCCGTCCTCCTTATCGCTAGGGAGTGCGACGTACCAGACGTAAGCCTTCTGCCAGGTTGGTGTCGATGATCTCATGATCTGGGTCTCTCACCACCGCCAGCGGATCAAGCCCTTGCCTGACCTTCTCCATGTTATCTTTTAACATGTGACGGTATAGTATGATGCCGCGATCAGAACCGCCCAAATGTTCCGCAGTTCGGTTTGAGATAGCCCCCTGGGTCTCCCACGCCATATGATCTTGTGCAGCAAAAACCCTGGATTCGGGAGGCAACTTGAACCGCGTATTGGGGTGTATCCCATCCGGTGGATCTTTGTATGCAGAATTATAAATAATCTCCGGCTCCGGGTTCTCCGTCAATTCGCAGTCATCGGATGGAATAAATTGGACACGAAAGATCATCGTGCGGGTATCATCCACCGGCACTCTTATCTGAGTCCCATCGCCTTGCCTAAGAACCGTGGGAAAGATTAGAGGATGATCGTCACCGGCACCAGCACCAGTACCCTCCTTCCACACACGGCGTTTCATGATTCCGTACGGCACCAGATAGAATTCGAAATCTTCGACCAATTCAGTGAGGCCTACCGTCGTATCCCTTGCTTTTCCCCTGGTGCGTATCAACTCTTGGTGCAGTACAGGTGAGTGGGCAGGATCTACAGAGTTTTCCATCGCCTGGAGCCAGTTACAGTCCAGATGGGGCTCCACATGGATGCGGCGGTAGCCATCAGACCGGGCCCAAACATCGTACTTAGGAATGACTGGCGCAGGTAGTGGGCCCATGTATGCCCAATACAACCCGATATGCTTTTTAACTGGATAGGCCTTTTGTCGTACCGAATCTATAATCCCCGAGTTTCGCTCTGCGGGTGTTGCAATGATCTTCCCCTCTGTATCATACAGCCATCCGTGGTACGCACATGCGAGCCCCCGCTCCTCCACTCGCCCGTACAGCAGGGATACGCCTCGATGTGCGCAGTGCTCAGCGAGCAAGCCCACACGCCCGCGCTTGTCCCGGAAAAGCACCAAATCTTCCCCAAGCACCCGGATCAACCTTGTCGGATGCTCTTCATTCAACTCTTGTGCTACAGCAATGGGGTGCCAGTAACGGCGCAGCAGCTCCCCCGCAGGGGTGCCTGGCCCGATCTGCGTCAACAATTCGTTTTCTTCGGTTGTCAACATTTAAGCCTCCGAAGTTTGGGTTATCTGGAGAACGAACGTTTCGTTTTTTGTGGTAGGCTAGGACAATACTTGACTATCCTCGACGGTCATTCAACCCCATCTACCACTCATGCATTGCCTTTCGAGGCATGACCAAGTCCTATTTCAAAGCCTTTTCCTATGGCGCTGATTTATCGGCTCCCCCTGTAGCAGCACGGACCATAATATAATGTCAGGATCATCTCCGTCTGGAGATCTTCCCCCTTCATTGACCTTTTGGGCTATCGTTAAGAACACCGAGCGTACTTTGATGCTGGGCACCCTCAGACCAAGTCTGATCTAACTCCAGTGTGCGAAAGCCATGGCACAGCCCGTTCCGGCCGTTGTCCGGTAACAAGGAACATAGTCGATCATCTCCATCTCACGATTGTCGTTTTCCATGGCCCCACCCAAAACCACCCAAGCCTTCGTTTCAGAAGTTCCATCGACGAAGATTTCCTCAGGGAAGCTGGTGAGCTTGGCCGCATCCCGATTTCGCATCGCTGAGAGAAAGTCGCGATCGAACTCCTCGTTGATAACCATGTGGCTTAGGCCTCCCGAACCCACAATGGCGACTCTCGCATCGCTTTCCCATGATTCGATAGCTTGGCGAAGCGTCTTGCCGAGGGCATAACATCGCTTGACTGTCGGCTGATTAGGCGGGTAGTAGGTATTAATGTGAATGGGCACCAGCGGGATTTTGCTACTCATCATACGTCTGCATAAAAACTCGAAGCTATTGCTTATACTAATTCCGTCTTGCAAGGCGTTAGTATGAGAGGTGTCAAACCCGTCATGGACCAGCTTTTCTACAATATGCCGACCTAGGCCTGGGCAGCCCGGATAAACATGATTGGCCATACTCTTGCCGCTCGTAGGCTCGCCCGTCGCAGCTCGGGCATCATCAGATCCTTGTCCAGACGGGAGACCGCGCAACGGGAGGACGGTCATAGAATCTCCCCAATAGATGTCCATAGCCGGCATGTGATCCGAGGAGAATACCTCTTTGTGGTCTTCACCAATCACGACAAGGACATCAGGTGAGACCCGCTCTATCTTATCCTTCAGCATCGTTATCGCCCGCTGACAAGCAGCGTGTCTCATAGCCACCTTCTCCGGCGTGATCTCCTCACCAATCCATCCCGCCTTTTGGCGAGAGAGTTCTTCAAAATCTCCAAGTCCGACACCGCCCCGCTCTTTCGCCGAGGCAAGACGCCTTTTGTCCAGCTCAAGCCCCTTCGTGGACAACCAAACCTGTACCGAACTATGAAGTGAAGGACTGTGGGACGTTCCAATACCAAGCACTACTGTAGCCATTGTAATGTCTCCTTCGACTAACGATGCTTCGCCTCGAACAGGCAAGTAAAACGTCGGAGGTCACGGTGTAGTGACGGCCGGACCTCGTAGTGCGTAATTGCTCCCAATTCTGACCACTGTCCGACACAACTTTCCTCAGAGGCTAGAAATGCGCCCGGTCTATACACGACGCAAATAAAAAGCCAGTACACCTTCGCGAAATATCGCGTAGATTGACTGGCTTTATCAACTTCTAGCCATTTTCCTCTCCTTGGAACATTTGGTTCCTTAATCAGGTTAAACATCCAGCGAGATGCTTTTCCCATTAGGGCGAGGCTCTATAACTCTGCTAAGCGAGCTTCTATATCACTGGATGCAATCGTGTCAAGGGTTAGCAATTCATAGTCCTTACCCTTTATTAAATATGGGTTAAAAGTGGAGTGAACCCCATTGGTTGGACAGTCACTGGGCTGAAATTAGAATGCCCTCCGGGGTGGTTGAATTAATTATGCTGTTCCCTTCCTGTTTGCAAGAGTCCACATTGTGAGTTCTGTGATCTATGCCCTTCTCTATGCCTCTTGTCTTGGTGGCCGGTCAAAACGGCTTTCACAATTGCCCTAGAAACGACGATCTCACACCGGGTAGATATCTCAGTACCCCCCCCCTTCAGGCCTCACACACCACCTCGGCTTTCATCTGCCAGGCCTGCTCAAACTCATTCGGTGGACAGTACCCCAAAGCCGAGTGCAACCGCTTCTGGTTATAGACTTCCTCCAGAAAATAAGGAACCCTTTGCTTCACATCCTGCGCCGTCCTGTACTCCCACAGGTAGACTTCTTCATGCTTGAGCGTCTTCATGAAGCTCTCCGCTGTCGCATTGTCATAGGGATTGCCCTTGCGGGCCATGCTGATTAAGATCCCCGCTGCCCGCAACTCCTCCACATAAGCATGGGCGGCGTACTGCACTCCGCGATCTGAATGATGGATACAACCCCAGGGCGGCCTTCTCTCCACTAAAGCCATCCGCAGAGCCATTAAAGTCATCTCGGTATCGATCGATTTAGAAAGCGCCCACCCAATAACCTTACGTGAGAACAGATCCAAGATCACCGCCAAGTACAAAAACCCCGTGAGGATCCGGATGTAGGTGATATCGGCCACCCATGCCTGGTTAGGTCTTGTGGCCCTTAGTCCCTTAAGGAGGTTCGGATAGACCCGGTAGGGATGATCACTGTCAGTGGTCTTCACCCAGTGCCGCTTGACCTGGCATTGCAATGATTCCTCCCGCATGATTCTCGACACCCGCTTGTGATTAACCTTAAAGCCCTCGCGCCTCAGATGATGGGTGACTCGCCGGTAGCCGTAACGCGGATACTCCTCCACTACCTGCTCAATCCGGTCCCGTAAGTCCGCCTCCTCAATCTCGTGGAGCATAGAAGGCTCCCGGGTTCGGTAATAAAAAGTGCTGCGCGCTATCCCCATCACTTCACACCCCCTTTGGATGCTGCCAAACTCTTGGCCGTGATGGGTGACGAATTCTCTTTTCTCCGCCGCAGTGTGTACTCTACGGCTTTTTTTAAAAGATCATTCTCCATGGTGAGTCTGCCCACCATCCGCTCCAACTCCGCATTGCGCGCTCGAAGTTCCTTCTCTGGCAGAGAGGGGCCCTCCACCAGGCCCCCTTGTTCGTAGCGCTTCGTCCAATGTCGAATAAGTCCTGAGGAGATGTCGTAGCGGCGGCTCAGTTGGGCCAACGTGGAGCTCTCACTGAGGAGTTCCTCCACTACCTGCCGCTTGAAATTCGCTGTA
The DNA here is from genome assembly GCA_965215595.1 of uncultured Binatia bacterium (SeqCode). GTDB lineage: Bacteria > Desulfobacterota > Binatia > UBA9968 > CAXXLF01 > CBDCDW01. The sequence goes on from CBDCDW010000004.1 coordinate 305,685, forward strand.
AACCTTCTTCTCTCTGCCATGATGAGATCCTTTCCCCTTCCCATCAGGCATTCTAACCTGCTCCCTCAAACTGTCCAACTGCAGGGGGTCAGTCCAGAATGATGTTACTGGAACAGTGAAGGGAGGTCATAGTGGACTAAAAGCTATTCGCAGACTTTTTCGTGTCAAGCGTTTCACTACACAGGGCGGGCTTACTATTTTAAAAGACCCGGCACACAGGAAAGATGAATTTCTTGCCATAGTGACTTTGCTTGGTAATGGTGTTTTGGATTCAAGGGCAATTCTTCCTGAAGGATTACGTGGGATTGATCCTGCTATTTATTGGGAAGAATTACCTGAGGGTATGATTGGATAGTATGACTATCCGGGGAAGGAGTAGAGCATGGCTTTACAAGCAGTGCATGACAAGATAGAGGACATTCCGAAGCAATATAGGGATTTATACACTGAGAAATCCGGCGAGTATGAGCTTACCAGAATTGTTGGTGTAAACACAGGCGGACGTGGACAGTGTTCAAACAGCTCTAGTTAAGGAGCGGGGTGATCATAAAATCACAAAGAATAAGTTGGCAGCATGGGAAGAGTTGAAATATGAGGAGGTAATTGCAAAACTTGACAAGTATCCTGAGCTAGAGGCTGTCGCAAAGGGTAAGCTTGATGAGGCGGCCATTGAGGGTTTTGTAAGCAAGCATATTAATGGAACAATCAAATCGCAAACGGTACCACTTCATGCCTTTCATTTGACTTGCATTTGTCATACATCTGTCATGCATTGCCAATATCGCTTCACGTTCAGGTGCTGCATTATAGCGTTCACGGGAAGAGTCCGATGTGTCGGGTCTTCTGCTGAATAGAACACACCGCACATAGGCCGAGGGTAGCTCCCTTGGCCCTGGGGAAATAGGTGGATCGACAATGACTCTTTCCGTCGAACGCAAGACCCGGCAACCTTGGTCTTGCGTGAAAGGAGAGTGTTATGAAGGTCATCTTAATTTGGTTGTTTGGTTTTTTAGTTGGGTTAATGGTCGGTGTTTCTAACGACTCGGAATCCGATTCTTCCAAAGACAGCAAACCGGCAAAATCCATTACAGCTTCTAAAACTAAAACCGATGCCAGATCATCATTACCTAAGACACAAAAAGTGCCACAAAAACCAATCCCCACCCCACCAAAACCCAAAAAGCCTAAGCCCAAGCCAGTAACACCGGCACGATATGATTACAAGGTTGTTAAGGAGAGGAACAGTTCTTTTGGCAATATAAGGAACCGCATCATTTTGGAAATTGAGGCCCCCACGGTCCAAACGGATAGAGCTAGATTGGAGGCAATGATGATTGCGGCGGTAGATCGACATCGCAAGGATTGGCCTCATGTTGTGAATGTCCGGTTATGGAATTCATACGAGAAAGATTCAGCAATACGCAATGGGATTACTTATGCTCCCGACGGATGTGGATGGACAGGTGATCCCTGTCTAGGAAATATCTGGACCAAGCTGCATAAGGGTGATTTCCCAGATAAGTTAGCTAGCTGGGGTAAGCCTACAGATAAAGAAAAGGAAGAGAGCAAGGAAAAAAGATGCCGTCAAGATATTCAATGCTGGGGCGATAAGCACTCTCTAGCTGCTACTTTTGCGTGTCAACCCTTGATTGAAGCACGGGCAAAATACGACTACAAGTGGACAGATGGATGGTTTGGCGCTAAACTTCAGCGCTTTCGGTGGAAGGATCGTAAGGTAGGTAGCGTGTCCTATACGGGCGACCAGATCAAGTTTCAAAATGGTTTTGGTGCTTGGCAAAAAGTGACTTACTGGTGTGATTATAATCCCAAGACTAAAAAGGCGTCTGCTAGAGTCATTCAGAGTGGGTAGCATGAAGTGGTGGACAATGCCCACTTCTCCGTCGCTGACGGAGAAGTTAATCGGAGCGATGGTGACATCTTGGTGACACGCCGTTTTTTGCCCCTCCGCTATACTAACCTAAGTAGTTGATTTTATTGATGAGCCGTGTTGGACTCGAACCAACGACCCTCTGCTTAAAAGGCAGATGCTCTACCAGGCTGAGCTAACGGCTCTCATAACGTGGGAGTAGATATTCTTACCATGTTTGTTTTGAAATACAAACTTTGCTTGCGCGCATAATGGGCGCTGTGCCAAGTCAAACGCCTGCAACTACGCTAGCTTAGCAGAGCGAATATTTCTCTGATGAGGTACATCCTCGGCGCATCATCCGGTAAGTGTGGTCCGAGGGTCGTGGATGGAATCGCGTGGCCAAATTGTGCAGCTTCCGATTTTCGTTTGACCACGATGGCTTTGACATCTCCACCGTTTCTCAAAGTGGTGCGAACCTCCATCCATTGGAGCCAAAAAATATCTTCCGATTCGTTAAGGGAGCCATGTTGCACAAGATGATTTCCTACCCCTAGGAGAGCCGATAAGAGGAGGATTCTTCCATGCTCGACGGTACCAATGGCCTCCCTGGTAACGGTGGCGGCATCCGTTGCCGCCTTCACTGCAGAGCTGGATTCTTTGCTGTCGCTCCCCTTATTTTTACCGGCTTCACTAGCCCATTGCTGCATAAGGGCGGTGGGTGCAACCACGGGGCGGAAGATGTTAAACCATTGATTGCCTCGCACCCACCGGAGCTGCCGGACTTGCTCGGCCAATTCATTGGGGGATTGGCTTTCGCAGACGCACTCCGTAATCCACCGGTTATAATCTTCGATCTTGGGCCGGACCTGTTGGTGCCAGGACCCTTGGATATCCCTGGTGTAACGCAGACTCAAGTCAACGACCCTTTGCAAACGGCGGCCCATGTCCTTCTCGGCGTCGGCGGACGGAGCTACGGCGATGTACAGGTGACCCTCCACCAGCCGGGGGCGGACTTCTGTTAATGGAAACTCAAGGCTTTCTAGTGCACGGGTCAACCCGAAAAAGAGGGCGTTCACCTCCACGGTATATTCAAGAGGGCTGGGTGTTAACGGTAAATTTTCCTTGGCAGGAAACCAGGTGAGCTGATCATCACGTGGAGGAGACCATGGGACATTACCGGTGGCCGCGCTACTCATGGAAACTCACTGGAGCCCAACACAGACCGAACGAATTGGACTTGGGCCTTTGTAGAGCTCATGCCAATGTTCGCCACGGTCGTGGCTGGTCCACACCTCCCCGTAGCCAATTTCACTCTTGGAAAGGTTCGGGCTGTAGTCGCCTATGCTCGCGTAAACGGAGTCATTGTCCTGTGGGTCTCGGACAATGGTCCAAACCATACGTTCCATACTGTCTGGTAGACCGCCTCCCAGTTGGTGCCAGGTTTGCCCGAAGTCGTTGCTGCGGTAAATCGCCGATTGGGCCTTACCGGGTCGCAGCCATGCTGGTGGTGTGCCATTGGCCGTTGCCACTAATAAGGTAGAATCGGTTCCCGGTAGCGCAACAAAATCGTGGAAGTAGTCACGGGAAACTCCATCTGTGGAGGAAATCCATTGTCGTCCGTATTGATCGCTGCGGTAGAAACCGCGTGCGGTTGCCGCGTAGTACAAATTTTCCTGAAGGGGATCTCCCATAACCATATGAATGTCGAGGTACTCAATGCCGGCGGAGAGATCTTCCCAGGTCTCGCCCCCGTCCTCAGTTCGAAAGATTCCTCCGTGCTCAAGGCCCACACAGATGATTTTTGGGTTATGCCAATCGACGAATATGCTCCGTATATGGGAATCGTGGGGGTAGATGGGAAACCACCATCTGTCACGGGCCTCTTCCGGCACCTGCTGTAATCCTTCAATTTCGATCCAGCTGTCACCCATGTCGTCTGACCGGAGCAAACGAATGGGCTCAGTGCCTGCATAAATCGCCTTTGGATTGCTAGGATCCAAGGCCATGGTGTGTACTTTTCCGGAATAAGCCAGATTCCAGGACTCGCCGCTGTCCTTTGATACGAATACGCCATCCTTGGGTGTGCATCCATAGACAACGCCGGCGTCACTGGATGCCAACAGAACATTGATGGCTTTGCCTTTGAGTCCATCCCTTTGTTGGTTCCAGCAGCCATTCGTTTGTGACATCACAATGACTCCAGCTTCGGTGCCTATGTACATTTGCTTTTTTGCTGCCATGGTGCAGGCCTCCTCCCGTTACCTGGACTTAAATGAATCAAATCACGGGGCAAGTACATGGTCAAGAGGAATGGCAGCTGCAGAGACATCCGTCAAGATAGGAATCCAGGCAGAACTTGCCACGGCAATTGAACTCACAAACCCACTAGCCTGTGTATTCGACAATGTACATTCCGCCCCGCCGCCTGTCCGTGAGATAGATGAGATTGTCGGTATCAACAAAGAGGTCGTTGGTTTCAGGAGACTCTTCCCCTGGTGGAGGCGGCGGTATGAAGTACCCCACCTCTGCTGGCCGATCCGCATCACTGATGTCAGTGATACGCATGCCGGCATTGAACCAGGTGGAGAATATGAGTTGCTCGCTCTTAAAGCTGTTGGGGTAATTCTCATGGACGTTGTGAGGGCCGAAGCGCAGCGGACGGTCGTGAAAGCTCTGCCAGGGTGAATTCTTTGGAGGCTTGGGCTTGGGAAAACTGCTGATCATCACCGGCTGACGCTCGTCACGGATGTCCATGACCCAAATCCGCTTATCGCCATTCTTTTCGAGGCCGCCAGTTAACCACTCACAGACTTCAATGAGGAGTCCACGTCCGGGAAGGGGTAAAGAGGTGTGCGCATAACCGCCATAGGGGGGGCTCCAGTTGATACGGCTGATGAGTTTTGGAGAACTGACGTTGCTGATATCAACGATGCACATTCCCGCGTCCGTACAAGAAACATAGGCGCGATTTCCATTTGGGATTGCCCCGTGCACTTGGAAGTGGTCATGACTGGGATCCAAAGTCTCCCATTTTTCAGGATCATCCTCTTTAGCACCGGGAAGCCACCAGCAGCCGGCCATTTTTGGCTCGGACGGATTCGAAAGGTCCACGATGTGGTACCCACGGGTCTTTGTCCCTGGCGTTGGGGCAGCTATATGGGCATAAGGTGCCTCGCGAAACCAGGTTCGGTGGACGCCACGCATGGGAACGGGATAGAAGGCAATCTTTTTCGGGTCGGTGGGATCGTCAAGGTTGTACACATTAAGGCCAGTCACGGGCTCTTCGGGACCGCTCCTGGGAATATAGGAAATGAATTCGCTGTTCTGAATCAGCGTGTTGCCTACGATCTGGACCTTGTGGTTGTGGGTGTTGGGAGGGTGGGGGATCTGGCGAATCAACTGAGGATTCTCAGGATCGGAAACGTCCAGAATCGACAGGGCCATTTTGCTTGTGCCTACATGGGCAACATAGGCATATTTGCCATTTTTAATAACTTGCATGCCGTCGCCACTACCGTCCAGTTCGTGATGACCGATGAGGCGGGTTTTCTCCGTGTAACACTCATCTTGCATGTTACGAAGGTCTGCTCCGAGAGTTGCCATTGGGTGGGCTCCTTCCTCTGATCAGGTTATAGGCGACACCTCTTTTATCTTTGGAGGATAGTTAAGTCAAGGTAGTATCAAAGAGTGGGCCGACCCCCTAATGACTAAAAAATCATTAGCGCATGTCGCTTAGAGGGGTATTGATTCGAAAAGGAGATAGCGGTATTAAGCGTTGAGTAACCAAAACAATAATCCTCATGGGGGATCCTATGGAAAAATCTATTCAGGTTGATGGATTAAAAATTCGGTATTTGGAACAGGGTTCCGGCGCACCAGTGGTGTTACTTCATGGCGCATCCTTGGGATCTTCCGCTGACGTTTGGAAGGATACTTTGAGCGCCTTGGGTCAGGGTGGATTTCGCGCTATCGCCTATGACCAACCGGGATACGGTGGCTCCGATAATCCAGAAGACTTCCGACCTTCCTACAGGGAAGCCTTTGTTGTTAAATTTATGGATGCCCTTGGGATTCGGCAGGCTTCCTTGATTGGCCACTCGCAATCGGGAGGGTTTGTCATAGGGCTGGCATTGAAGCAACCTGATCGTGTCATTAAGGTGGTGACGATTGGTACCGGCAGTCTTCTTCCCCGGTTAGCGGAGCAAGGGAGTGGCGGAGCAGCGGAGGGAGAAGAGGGGACGCAGGCTTCGCCAACCCTGGAGGATACGAGGAGGCTTTTGGAAGGTAACCTTTACCATAAAGACCTCATTACGCCCGAGGTCTTGCAACAGAGACATGAAATGAGTTTGGGAAAGAACTTTGAGGCGTCACTTGAGCGGTCGAAGGCCCGTGAACCACAAAAGGGTCAGATCCCGCTGACCCAGCGCCTAACGGAGGTATCGGCTCCGCTTTTCATGCTCTATGGCGCTCAGGATCGTGGGTCTGCTGCCAAGAGGTGCGCCATCCTGAAAGAGAAAGAACCAGACCTTCGGGTGGAGGTGATCGATGGTGCGGCTCATATGTTGATGTGGGATGCAAAAAAAACCTTTCATGATAAAGTATTGGCTTTCCTTTCAGTCTAGTTCAAACAAAAGGATTTCTCTTATGATTGATCTTTATTCCTGGAAGACGCCAAACGGACGCAAGATTTCTGTAATGCTTGAGGAAGTCGGCTTGCCCTATGAAGTCCATCCAATCAAACTTCAGGAGGGTGAACAATTTGCACCCGAGTACACGGCGTTAAACCCAAACAACAAGATTCCAACCATCATCGATCGCGATGGGCCCGGAGGGAAACCCTACACCCTCTTCGAATCCGGCGCCATTTTAATGTATCTGGCGGAGAAGACGGGTAAGTTGTTACCCAGTGACACGGGGAAACGATACCAGGTCATTCAATGGCTGATGTTCCAGATGGGCGGAGTGGGTCCCATGTTTGGCCAGGCTAATTATTTCATTCGGCGAGCCCCAGAAGTGGTTTACGGTGTTGAGCGCTACAGCAAAGAAACCAGAAGGCTCTACGGCGTGTTGGATAAGCGTCTGGCAGGGGTTGAATTCTTTGTAGACGATTACTCCATTGCCGACATCGCCACCTACCCATGGGTGGGTCGCCACGAGATGCACCAGGTCAACCTCGAGGAGTTTCCCAATGTCCATCGGTGGTTCAATGCTTTGGGTCAGCGTCCGGCTGTTCAGCGCGGTATGAATATACCGTGACCCTAAATTCGATCATGACAATCTGTAGCTTAAAAAGGGACATGATTCGGTCGTTTCGGATGCTTTCTCAAGGAGGTTAGGTCCATGTCTTCAGATCAATTCATAGATGAACTATGGAGTTACGCCCGCGAAATACCCATGATACAACATCCATGGTTTCAAGGTATCATTCAGCATCGATGGACTCGTGATCAGATCATTCTCGGCGAAGTTCAACACTATCTACGGGTTCGAACCAATGCTATTTACTTCGGCTACATTGCCATAAACGCTGTGGCCGAGAAGCAATACGGACCCATGGATGTGGTGCTGGAGAACTTCATGGAGGAAGTGTCAGGACCAAAGAGCCATGCAGACATAGTGCTCCAGTTTCTAGAAGAGGGCGGAATTTCACGGGAAGAGGCGGATTCCGCGGAGCTGGCACCTGGGACCATAGCTGCCATCGAGATGCTCATTGGATGCTGTCAACGACGCTCGGCATTGGAGGGGATCGCGATGCTTAGCTTCGTGGAGAGCCAGCATGGCGGACCCGACGGTGTGGCCGCAAAGGTGTATAAGGAACTGACAGGATACTATAAGTTCCCGCCACGTGCGGCCGAAACCTACCAAATCCATGCCGAACAGGATGTTTCCCATGGCAAGCGCCAGATCGATGCGCTCAGGCATTTCGCGACGGATCAGGAAACTCAGGAAAAGGTTAGAAGTGCGGTCAAACTAGGAGTGACCGCATTTAATCTAGAGTGGGATGGACATGTTCAGGCCATGACCGGAATGCGGGAATTCTGGATGGGCGTATCCCCCCTCCAAATGCGGCAACCAAAGGTTAGGTTACACGCAATGCCTGGCCTATAGATATACCTAACTCCCGATAACTAAACCGGCCAGTCCTTGGGAACCTGCTTGCGCCAATTTTGAAACTCAGGATTTTTGCCATACAGCTTCTTTATCCGTTGCAGCGATTTTAGCAGTTCCTCAAGATCCATATTAAGACTATTAGAGATCATACCCGTGGTCTCCTCGAAGCCGAGGCCTCAGTTATTGTGTCAACCACGTAATTTTTGGAGAATGGTTTTCTCCTCGTTGCTCATTGGCATTTTGAATCCCTCCTAGCGCTCCTCATTTTCTCTCATCCCCCTGGAAAATCCAACGGGCTGGGTTGTAATCAGTTCGATGTGTCCGTTCGGGGCTCCCTGCTGGTCAAAGGTCATGGTCAGCCGAATCAATATCTGCCAAAGCTGACCCCGCCACTCGGCCTGCAAAATTAAAAAGGTATTTTCTACAACGATGCCGGGTGACTCGTTGCATGTGACAGGAAGCTCAAGAGCCGTGCTCCTACCAGACATAAGCACTGGGAAATTGGAAAGCTCTACCTTACCCGCGCGAAATCGACCATGAGGGCATAGTGCGGATAAGATCTGTAGTGGTTGGTCTCCAGCATTTTGAATGTTCCAAGTCACGACCCATTGTTGCGGGGATGGGCTTGCAACCTGAGAAATCTGCTGGACCTTTACCTGTGGCCCGATTTCCTGATGATTTTCCAAGGGCAAGCCTGTGAAATTAGGCAGGAAGACGGGGACCTGTCTTCCTGCAATGCCTCAAGTGGAAGTATCTATGAGTGTGGAGACCAGGTCAAGGTTTGGTGGAAAAAGTGAGGTCCTTAGGTGATTACGTGAGACGACCGAGGATATTGGAAGAAACGTACCGGGGAATTTTGGCCCCAACAATATCATTGCTTCTTCCCAACCCGGGCTCTCCGGTTACAAAGGGAAAGATTGCGGGTAAGAAATCGTCCTCAAAGGGCGGGTCGAGTTCCAGAATATCTGTGACTTTTGCGGGAACTCGTGGCTCTGTTTGCTCCTTTGGTTGGATCGTATTCATTATGGCACCTCCTGTATCCTTCCATAGTGCAGTAATTATGCCACTGGGGATAAGTGCCTGTTTTAATTACAAGTGGGTGCCAATTGACCTCCAATACAGCCTATAAACGGGTTTAGAAACCGTTTCGAAATGATACACCCGGCTTAACTTGAGTTGGGGGGGTAATAATGTTACGGCGATATAAGGGAAGAGGTTCCGGTGGACTGCGTTAGCGAAGAAAGACGCTGGTGATTTGGTTGAGGAAGGTTAGTACCCACGAAGACAGGCGATAACCATAAGGATTACAAGCAGCAAGCCGCTTGCGACATAGAGCATCACTGCACCGGGATATCTGCTGAATGAGCCAACCACTTCCCCCCAATAGAGGACAAAACCCCAATACAAGCTGAAAGAGTAAGTGATGATAAGGCCTACCTTATAGCTAGTGCTCACCAAACAGAAACTGATGATCACGACATAAAAAATCATCTGCCATGCCGGTATGACCATTTGGTATGTGTGGATTGCTTCGATAAGACCCGGGTCCATTGATCACCTATTACCTAATCTCTATTGTGCGAGTGATGGCCTAAATTTTCAACCGTTAGTGTAGGGAGGCAGGGGAAATGAACCCAATTTATCCTTGTTCGCAATGAGTACCCTTTTGGGTGAAGGTTTCTTGGGGCAACGGAGTTGGCTGGATGGCACAGAGAAGGATGAGGAGGCGAAAAATCAGCGAATATGCTGGAACTGGATAGTCCAAGAGCCATCCTCTGCATAGGATTGGTGCTCAGTGAGAAGGGGACACTCATTAAATGGACAACGCACTTAGGGACAGGACGGTACAGTAAAGCTATTGAGGGAATAATTTGGACACTTTTTACGTGAAACTATTTGTTCAAATGAAGAATAAAGCCAAATTTAGAAATTTATTGGGTAGCCCTTTCCACGGCCAATCTGAACCCAGTGTATGTCATTCGCATCATTTCCCTCATTACCAGAGGATGTACAAAGAAGATTACCGCCACGTATACAAATACGGCGGCGCTGATTCTCATGGTGGTGTGTGGAATGCTCAGAGAATGAGCGACAAATGCCCAAATCATAATAAACGGGGACAGGGTAACGAGGCCGTTGATGAAGGCCCTCCAAATCATCAAACCTTCGAGGGTCAACCTTTCGCTGTAATTGAGTGTCTCATCTGCGTCTTTTTTCCCCTGAATTTTTAGTCTGAAGCCGGAGTAGTGCTTTCTGATCATTTCACCCACAATTTGAGGTAAAACCACTAGCAGTCCTATTAACCAGATCACTCCAAAGATTGACGACATCATTACCGGGTTTTGAATTCCTAATCCCCTAATGATGCTTTGGGCGAAGAAGTGAGCCCCTGCGGCGACAATGGTACAACGCCACCAGAATACCCATACGACAGCTAACCTTTCCTTATAACTCAGTGTCCGGTCGCTCATTTGAATCCTTTCTCTAACCTGCTTCGTAGTTGAAGTTGGATTGAAGAGGGTGAATCCTTCACTTGCCTCAGTGTTTTTGCAAAAGGAGTGCCATCTTCCAAGGGTCTAATCTCTAAGGAATTTCGGTTTTTGTGACCGTCCTTTGGGGTGCTATTTTCTGTAAACTTTCCGAAAAACGTACGTTCGGGAGGTTCCGCTGATCCCTTTTGCGAGTGGTGACGTCAGCGCCTAGAGGGGTTGTTCACGAATAGTAGGCACGAAGAATTCAATGGGGCGTGCCCGACGATTGGATAACATCGATAGAGAACAAAATTCTGACGAGAACTACGAGGAAGAGATTCCAACGAAACGCCCACAGTGAATTTGGTGAGTTTAAGCTATGGTTAAACGAATAAGGTCAGCGTTTTGTTGGAATAGATCTTTCTGTATAGAAAAGAGTCTTGCCCAAATGTTTCTCCATCCTCCAGTGGGTAAAGGTCTTTTGCCCGAAGCAAATCGGTGCTGCCTGCTTCCTTATGTTGCAGCTGCCGAAAAGAGTTTTCAGCGCATGGAGTCGGAGACATCATTCAATTCCAACCTGGGTTTAATTTGGCTGGTATCCTGAGACTCCTTTTGCACCTGTATCAGGACTTCCATCGTAAGGGCCCCTCAAAAGGTACGGCCCCTCGGTCCCCGGCTTCCATGCTTTTCGCCTCTGTGATTATTCAACATCCAGGCAAGCTTTACGAAGCCTTTTGACCCCGGCACGGAGATAGCGGCCATTGTTCTCCCTGGCCACGATGATCCAGTGGCAACGAATGATGCCTCGAAAATAGGCTTCTCCTTTCCTGACGACAATTTCTGAGCCTGCCGTTTTTCGGGATGGCCGCGAGACACCGCCATGGATCCGGGGGCCGATTAAAATTGAAAGCCCTTCACTCAAGGTCCTCCAGGTCCCATTCGGACCTCACTTGGATGCAATTCGCCTCACCACTCTTTAGACATTCCATCGGGCTAGCCTGAGGGTGAAAACGGCAACTCGTCACCCAGTTCACATCCTCGGATCTACCCCTGCTTCCATCAAGTTGGTTGAGCGCGGAGTATAGCTGATGCCGCCCAGATCCTGAGTTCCGATCCTTTTGCCCCCCAGGTTCGCTCGGTTTGTCACCTCCTTCGTGTCCACAAAGCAACTCTGTTGTCGGTTCCTCCAGCTTTCTATTATCGTGGATATCCTCTCCTTTATCCCGAAGGAGAAAACGGACAGGTGCTATTCATCCGAAACGATGGCGATACCCTTTTCTGTCATGCTGCGCTTGAGCCCTATTCTCTCGGCCAGGGCTGGGACGAGCCCACCACTTACAATCTCACTATCCTCATGCCCTTCCTCTTCAAAAATGGTCATCTTCTTTCGCCACCGTCGCTGGGACAGTTTGCCCTAAGCGGTGATGAGAGGGGGCTATTCGTATAGGCCCATTCCCAGGCAGCGTTTTGTCTCTCGTCTTTGGAGCTTGAGCTATATATAAGGTAGAAACCCCATTGAAAGTACAAACTGGATCACAATGGACAAAGGTGGTTTAGGTATTCGGAATATAGAATTCGTAATAGGGAGTTTTATCCTTAATATACTGTTTGCATCCTAGGCATATGACAATAAGCCGATTTCTGGAATGCGCCGCAGTGGATAGGGGAGCTGACATTAGGCGAACTAATTCTTTATTTCCCAAGTTTGGACTGGTAGGATCGCCCGGGCAATATGTCTAGTCAAACCGACCTCCTTAGCATCCCGCAGTGCGCGAAGGTTCTGCGAATTTCGAGACAGGCTATAGGCCAGGCGATTACGAAGGGGCGAATCGCGGCGATCCAGTTTGGTCACGTGAAACTCGTTCCCAGGGCTTCCCTCGAGGCCTCTCGAAAAACTCGGCATCCTGGCGGGAGGCCGGCTAAAAAACAGCGCCAAGTCAAGTATTAACAAAGTAAATACAAGTATTGATAAAGTAAATACTGTTACCACTACAACAGAGATGGTGAAGGCCCTACTTGTCGAAATTATATATAAGTTTGGAATTACCTAACAGCGGTGGTAAATATTTGAGCTAGTTCATGTGCCCCCGTAGCTCAGGTGGATAGAGCGCAGGATTCCTAATCCTGAGGCCGTGAGTTCGAATCTCGCCGGGGGCATTTAGATTTCAGGTACTTACAGAACACCGCTTTTGCTCGAAATGCCAATTCCCGCCATTTTCCCGCTACCCAGGAGCAGCGGAGGATGTGGGCATGAATGACACTGTAGAATTATGGCGACAAATTCACGAATCGTTTAAATGGCATATTATCCCTGGGGTCGATCTCAATGCTCAGGCAGCGATGGAATGCGTTGCCATGAAGTGCCTGGGATTAACTGTCCCGCAGCCCTTCAATGCCTTGAACTGCATGGTGCGAGAAGAAATATTGGGCGGGGCGTCTTTACGTAAATTGAAGCTTTAGCATCCCCGCACCAAACCGAACCATTCTGGGCGTCTAATCGTGGTCTTGCTATACGAGGGTGGGAGGTACGTTATTGACGGGAATAACAGGGTCAATTCGTGGATCAAGCAGGGCGTTCAGGGGTCTTTCACTGCAATTGTGGTTGAGCCGAATATTAAAGAGGGAGGGTAACCTTTATGGAGACACCGCTGGCGGCTGAACTGGACCTGGGAGCCTTGTTGACACTCAATATAGCGTGGTGGGACAATATAGGTAGTTCAGGAGAGGGCCCATCATGGTTCGTCTATACATATTTTTGTCCCTTGCCTTATTTATCCTCGCAGTGCCAAAGGAATCAGCGGGACAACACGGTAACTTCACTGACTTGAGTGAGGTGGCCATTGTGGTTGTAAAGTTGGAGAGTGCGACGAAAGAACTAGGTCTAAATGAGACGGAGATTAAGGACCACCTTCTTGATTTCATACGAAGTAGGTTGCCATACCTTCTGGTGAGTGATTCTGCTGATTCAAGCGTTGTGGTTTTAGTCAATCTTGCAAGGTCTACGGCGTATCAGGGATACTCCTTAGGTTACTTCGGGTCCGTGTCGATGGGGGTTAGGCGCAAGGTAATAATAATGAATACTGGTAGAGTTGCTTCTGGGTATTTATGGTATGAAACTCGTGCACTAACAGGTGGATCGTCAGATATAAATGAACATGTTCGAAGTGTTCTCGACAATCTTCTAACCTCATTTGCCGCCGCTTGGGATCAAGATAATACGCCAAAGTAGGCGCGGGCTTTATTGACGCGCTCCCTCCTCTAGCCCACGAAGATCACCACGCAAAGAGAATCTGAGAGGGGTCACATGACTGGAATTGTGGTAAAAGTCGTAAGGTAGCTCCAGTATGCTCCATTACATTCGTTTATAGGAATTTATGGTATAGAACCCACACATCATACCTTCCAAAGAGGTCCCGCTATTTAGGGAAACATCACGAACATCCCGATCATCCCGATAATGGGGGGAGGTTGAAGGGGAGGGGGAATCGAGCAGGCCGCGATGGTTTAACGGATTTTACCTGGAAACTTCGAGCTGCAATCAAAGAAGGGATCGCGTTCTCTTCGCTCGCACCCTTGATTCGTTCCACGTGGTGGATCCGATCCTCCTGGGTCGATCTGATCAGCTCGAGCTGGAGTCGATGGATCTATCGGTGGGAATGGCCCCAGGATTCCTAATCCTGAGGCCATGAGTTCGAATCTCGCCGAGGGCATTTAGATAATTGGAAATTTCCTGCCGTAGCCCAAAACGATGCCCATGGATTAAATATTCCAGGGCTGAGCCTCTGGTGTGAACGTTCCAATGGCGAGGATGTTAGTAACACCTGTTGCCTTTATCCTCATAATTATCAAAAACTACAAAGCAAGGATTTTTAACGCTTCGCTTTAGGCCATGACCCAAAGACCAAACCTTAGAGATCGAGCGGAAAGTGGAGACGCCGACGCCCAATTCGAATTGGCCAACATGTATTGGCCTAAGGGTGTAGGAAACGAGGTTGTTCGGGGTGATATTGGGGAGGCCTTGATGTGGCTACGAAAAGCCGCCGAGCAAGACCATGTGCAAGCGCAATCACGATTCGTGGCCCTTGTGGGTGAAAATAATATCCAGGAGACCCTAAAGTTGCTCCAGCTAGCCGCCGAGAAGGGAAACTCCGAAGCCGCCATGGAGCGGTGCTACTGTTTAGTAGAATTTCTTGGTGACGAGGAGGAGGCAATTAAATGGTACCGGATTGCTATCGCAGCCGGCCATCCTCATAGTGGCCACGCACTAGGAATTGCGGCACCGATATATCGGGACTTCATTTGGGGTAAGAGGCCCATTCCCCCAAACGAGAAGATCCCTCGGGAACGGAGACTTGCCAGGGCTGGCGATCCCACGGCGCAATACCGTTTAGGTGCTCTTTTTGTAAACGGAGCCGGCGTCTCTCTTGAAATTGTTCAGGCCTATGCCTGGTTTGTGGTTGCGGCGCGACCTGGACTGAACCAGTCAATCACGGGCACATCTAAAGGTGACGCGATCCCGGACTGGGGCACAGCGGCTCGGGCTGTCCGGGTATTAGAACAGGTGATGGAAGACAGCGAACTGGAGATGGCAAAGATTCTTGCTGATGATTATCTGAGCAGGTTTGGTGGAGGTATCGCTCTAGAAGTTAAGTTTTTTTATTTTACAGAAGCCTGTGTGAAATGGTTGTACGCGATCGCGGTAGTGCTCCCCGTATTGATGCTTCGAAGCGTCTGGACACGCTTCTGTCCCCCTAAGACAGATGGATAATGGAGGACTAACGAGCAAGGTTAGGTGTCCAGACTCACTCTATACAAGGGCTAATGCCAGGAAAGGATCTTCCCCTATACTTGGTATGCGGAAATTTTCGGACTTGGTAGAAACCCCCGATACGATTCCTATTTAGATTTTACCCATCCACTGGGCAATGATCTCAATCACTTCTGACTCGTGATGATGGTAGAAATGATTCGAGCCGTCAACGAGACGGTAGGTGCCAAGTTTTGGTCCCGCAGCCTCGGCTAGCTCCTTCGCATGAACTGGAAAAAAACGATGCTCTGTACCGCCGGCAATGGTCAATAGAGGACAACCCAAATGGGCGGCGTGGGGCCGAACGTCATTGTTCTCGTGCCTACCATACTTGCTAATGTAGGTCCTCGCGCTGAAGAGTCCCATGGCGCCGCTTGTGGGCGCCCAGAGAAATTCTTCAGTTTTACCCTCCGCTACAAGTTTCTCTGCCTCTGCCATGTGTTGTGGAAATTGTGGTTGCTCGATGACACGCGCGGAGTAAAATTGTTTGGGCGCTGAGCAGGAAATGACTCCTACAACATCTGAACGCTGACGCGTGCCCTGATAGAATAGCGACTTGATGCAGCCAAGGCTGTGGCCCACAAGGACATAACGGCGATAGCCTTGGTGTCCGAGCCACCCAAGAGCGCCGTCAATATCCAAAAGGCAACCGTCCAAATTCTCATAGGTTGCGCCACCGAACGCGGTCAGGTCTCCAGCGCGCGAAATCCAATCATGCCCGCGGGTGTTGATGACGAAGGAGTGGTAACTTCGTTCAGCGAGTGCTTGCCCAATGATTGGCAGAGGACCCGTATAAAAGTTCATGGCCACCCCATGCACCATTAGCAAGGCGAGGTCTGTAGTTCGCTCCTGGTCCGAGGGTTGGGCGAAGAGGCCGTGTAGTCTTTCCCCATCTGAGGTGGTGAAATCGCACAGGCGAGTTTGGATGGTCACTGAATTTATCTCCTTTTAATTAAAAGGTCCCACTATACAGGTGGACTCTAACCCCAGGGTCCTAAATAGGGTTCGCCGTGATAGGTATCCGGCATGGGGTCGAGGACTTCGGGCCATTCACCATTGGTCACCTTTCGGCGCAGTTCCTTGGGCCTGGGGCGGCCGTCCCATCCTACCTGTTCCATATAATAGTACAGCTGGATACAGTGTCCGTCCGGATCAATGACATGGGCTGCGTAATCAATTCCAGGGAACAATTCGGGTGGTATCGTGTCGATGATACGGACGCCGCGCTCGCGCAGGAAACTCATGGCATCGCGCAGTTGGCGGTAATTGGCAAGTTGAAACCCTAAAGACATACAGGTTGAATGTGTACTCAAACCGAGTAAGTCGCGTAGCACAATTGGATAAAGTCCGAGCGAATGGTGTTCAGTATTATTACGCATAAACACACATCGATGACCTTTCCAAATCACTTCTTCAGTTGGGATGAAACCTAAAATGTTCCGGTAGAAGAGCTCAGCAGCGTTTACGTCCTTTACAAATAGTCTTACGGGGCCGATATGAATTATCTTGAAGGGTCTGGGCAGAAGAATGCCGTCTACGTCGAAGACCGGTGAATGTTTCTCGATGTGGCGGTGCCCAGAGAATATATCTACACCTTCCTTCATGGCATTTTGAACTTCATCGTGTTCTGAAGGCTGGGGTAGATCTGGTGCCTCCTGGAACTTGAGGTAATGCATCGCCAAAGGCTTGCTGTTTCCGTTCCAACCTATTTGCTCGATACCGTAATACAATTCATTGGTGTGTCCATCTGGGTCGTAAAGATATGTGTGCCAGTTCGAGCCCGGCATATCGCGGCCGGAACGTTCAACTTCGATTTGCATTTCAGAAAACCACTTGATGGAGTCGCCCACCTGACCTAGACTTCCCACCTGCCAGGTGATCTGATTGATAGTGATGTCGGTTCCATTGCGCTGTTGTCTGCCCAATGCATCGCGGACACGCTTCGGGAACAGAACCAGAGCATGATGATCACTGCCATAACGGGTAAAGTAAGCATGTGGGTCCCCGAGTCCCGCTAATTGCGTTGGGGTTGCCCGGCGACCAAAGTCAACGGTGTCAGAAATTCGAAACCCTAACAGGTCGGTATAAAACGGCACAGCCTCCCCCAAATTCGTGATATTGAATCCGAAATGCCCAAGGCGCTGTATTTTGAAGGGCCGATCCAGAAGTACCCCTCCAACATTAAATTTGCCTTGTGAAGATTGCGCCATGGTCCTTTTCCTTTTGGTATTGAGGTGTTGTTTAGGCTCTGAGGATCTGTCTACAGAATAAGGGCAGGAGTGTCAATTGGGATGCGCAAACCTGGTAGGGTTTGAGGGTTTTGATTTGGCGTGAAATGTTAACGGTCTTGACGACATTGTGGGTTTGATTTAATCTGCAAATCAGAATAGGCAACGGTAAAGTGAAATTGAGAAAGGAAAGGCTATGCATAAATCGGTTGGGCTGATCCATGGTCACTTTGAGTGCCGTTCATTAGACGAGACACTTCCAATTTTCACTGATCTTTTAGCGATGGAAATAGTCGAGCGTAGAGATAAGCAGGCCAAGGTCAAGCACCCGAATACGGGTTGGCTTTTAGTTGTCCATGAGGGTGGTCCAAGTATTGCCGATAAGCCCCACAACAACCACTATGGATTTCGCGTTGCCAATACCAAGGAAATACCTGTGGCCTGGAAGTATCTCGAGGCGCAAAAGGAGAAGTATCGAATTAAGAGAGTCTATGAGCCGAGTGAAGCGCACTATGCTTATTCCGTCTACTTTGAGGAGCCAGGGGGAAACACTCTGGAGATTGAGTACTACAATCCCATGGCTGCCGCTCACGGTCGAACCGTTGCTGCTCCCCATTGGAACCACCTGCTTACCGAAGAGCAATTTCCCGACCGAGGCTATATCCCTCAGGCCATGACCCATGGAACGCTCCAGTGCGACGATAAAGAAACCAGCGATCGATTCTATCGAGAGATATTGGGACTTGAAATTGTGGGAGGGGGTAAGACCTCCACTTACATCAGCCACCCTGCAGGCCCCTGGTACATCGTTGTATTGCCTGGTCGCCATCGTGAGTTGCTGTCACCGGTTAACCGTTTCACGCTTAAATTAGAATCGAAGGAAGCCGTAGATGAAACTCACCGTGAGTTTTCCACTGCCGGCAAAAAGATGGGTATTTCTGAGCTTTGGGACCTAGAGCAAAGCAACGGTGATTTATCGTTTATCTTTAGCGACCAGGACAAAAACTGGTGGGAGTTTTCTTCCTAAGGCAGCAAAGCGCTAAGCGCATGGCGCAAAGCGTTAGGAATAATTAACCGCAGATTTACGCAGACTAGCGCAGATAAAAATTCGAACATTTCACCGTAGAGACGCAGAAAATTTAATTTTTGTTTGTCGGCAGACGACGACAAACAAAAACCCTTGTCCACCGAGGACGAAAATCGGATAAACACTTCTAAGACCAAATAGTGACTCGCGCAAAGCGGCCTCAGTACTGAGTAACGAGTGCTGAGGACTGAGCGAGAAGCGTAAAGAGACAAGAGACTACAGACTCCCGGTCCTTGATCCCTGGCTCCGGGTCAGAGGTCAGTAGTCGGTAGTCAGTGGTCCCGAATCCGAAGGACGCTATGCGCTTTGCGCTATGCAGCCTCTAGGTGTACACGTGCCAACGATTTTCGGGCAAAAAAATTACGGCCCGATTTCCCACTGCCAGCTCCGAGTCGCCCGGAAGTTTGACCGTCAAAGTGACTCCCAATATTTCCACCTCATATAAGGCCGTGTCTCCAAGATAGGTTTTGCTGATAATCGTTCCGTCCACGCACTGGGAATTATGGTCCGTAGTGGGCTGGAGGATAAGGTGCTCCGGACGAATAGCCAAGGTCACCTCTTTGCCTGCTTGACAATTCGGTGGTACGGGGCAACGTAATTTGCCAATGGCTGAATCTGCCTGTCCGTCTCCAGTAACTTTAGCTTTGATGAAATTCATTTCACCCACGAATTGAGCGACAAACAGACTCGTGGGTTTCGAGTACATGTCAGACGGCGGACCTACCTGGAGAATATCACCTTCGTTCATCACACAGACATTGTCCCCCAAGCTCAGGGCCTCGGCCTGATCATGGGTCACATAAAGGGTGGTAACCCCAATGGCCTTGGTAATCTTTTTGAGCTCCACCCGCATCTGCTCTCGGAGTCGCGCGTCCAAATTGCTGAGTGGCTCGTCCATAAGGAGGATCTTGGGCTCGGTCACCATGGCCCTGGCCATGGCCACACGCTGCTGTTGACCACCGCTCAAATCCGTAGCCGGGCGGTCTTCCAGACCATGTAGCTGTACGAGTCCAAGGGCCCTGCGCACCTTCTCGGTCACAACCTCTTTGGAAAATCGCTTCTTGCCTTGAGTCAGAGGGAAGGCCACATTTTTAAAAACATTCATATGCGGCCATATGGCGTAAGACTGGAATACCATGCCGATGTCTCGTTTCTCCGTAGGGATATGGACTCGCTGAGCTGGGGAAGAAACCACTATGCCGTCGATTTCAATCTCGCCAGCATCGGGTTTCTCGAGTCCGGCCACCGAACGGAGAGTGGTAGTTTTGCCACAACCGCTGGGCCCCAAAAGGACGCAAAACTCGCCTTCGGCAACATCCAGGTTGATTCCTCGCAGGGCCTTCACATTTCCTTGCTGGGACTTGAAACTTTTTTCCAGGGATTTGATTCGAATCATTTCCAGAGCTCGGGCACCTTAATGGTACCAACAGAGTTTCGATAGCCTGCTGTCCTATTCACTCTCTTCAGTCACGAAGATTGGGTAGAACCTCCCGGGCGAAAAGTTCCATGCTCTTTGTTGCCATGTCTAAGGGCATCGTGGCGAAGGGTGCGTAAACCATCATGGTACCGGCACCCAACTGCTTCTGTTGATAGCGGGCTTGGCGTATCACCGAGTCCGGATCACCCACAATGCACAGTCCCTGATCGAGCAATCGATCGAGACTCATGCCACCGGTTTTGGTCAGGCTCTCCCCTAGGAACTGAGCACCCGCGGACTTACCTTTTTTGTAGTCAAACGAGCGATTCGTCCGCTGTGCGGCGCGGTACCGTTCGATCTGTTCCGGATAACTGCGGGCCACTGGAATTTCCTCAAAAAACTCACGCAGGTAAGGTTCGGCCTCTTCACGTGCCTGCTGCTCCTTGGGTGCTACATAAAGCTGACGTGAGAACATTACGTGCTCGGGACCTGGGATCCAGCCGCATTCTTTCTCCGCGTAGCTACGGTAATAAGCAAAGTTCTCCGCCATGGACTCCGTTGGGGCGAAGGAAGAAGCGATGGGGATGCGCTTGCGCGCACACCATTCAATGCTTTCCGCCGTGCTGCCTGCCATGATGATTGGCGGGTGGGGCTGCTGCACAGGACGCGGCATAATGGAAATGTTTTCGTAGTGAAAGTGTTTCCCATTCCAGGCGAAAGGTTCCGGTGCTGTCCAGGCCTCGGTGATGAGATCCCAGGCTTCCTCAAAACGCTCACGGGCCTGGCTGGCATCGATATTGTAGGCGTACCATTCGAGAAAGCCGCCGCGTAAAAAGCCTGAAACTAGCCGGCCTTTTGACAACACATCCACCATGGCCAATTCCTCGGCCAGCCGAACCGGATGACCATGGAGTGGCACGCAGTTTCCCATGAGAACCAGTTTGACTCGTTCGGTTCGCACGGCCACGGCCGCCGCCATGACGTTAGGGGAAGGCATGCCATGGGTGGTGTAGTGGTGTTCGGTGAGGCACACACCGTCGAAGCCCAATTCGTCGGCTCGCTTTAGGTAGTCGAGATGGCCATGGTATTGTTCAATGCCGATATTGGGCTCCCAGAGTCGTCCCGGATAGGGAAAGAGAAGACGGTTCCCCGGTTTGGGCCAAAATATCTGATCAAACAACCATACTTTCATAACGATTCTCTCGTGCAGCGGTGTTTACCCCGGACCACAGAACGCACCGGACGTGAGTCGGGGATGAATATTCTGAACTTCCCCGAACGGAAGTGCCTCAATCACCACGGACGTAAGTCCGTGGTACGGGGTTTACGAGTTCTCGCCTTCAGCTTTTGCTTCGCTGCCGCGACCCCTTTTGCCGTTATTTTGTTGACCCTACCGAACCGGTGAGGGAATTGTCAAGGTATGAACCCATAGGAAATACTGTATATCGTTAAAACCACACCCCGATTGACACAAGAGTTCCTTATCGGATAGTCTCGGGATCCCAATAATAGTTGCTAGTTGGGAAATTGATGATGCTACTGCGGCCCATTGATAGCACAAAAGAAACAATTGAGTGAACGAGCGGAAAGGAAATAAACCATGAGCAAAGACGAAGTTGGGGCTGCACGACAGAGAGTGGAAAAGGGATTGACTCGCGAGCAGTGCTATCTCTGCATCATGAGAAAGAATGAATCACCGCCCGAGCAAACGAAATCGCACGACCAGTTGCGTCTTGATCACCATGACTTCTTACTGGATTTAGAGCGGCGCGGTATCTTGTTTGCCGCGGGGCCGTTCAGAGACGAAAACGGTCAGTGGAGTACCGCCCACGGTATCGGTATGATCATTGTTCGGGCGAAAACCCGTGCCGATGCTGAAACTATCGCCTTCTCGGAACCATTTACAAAGGCTGGATTACACACAATGGAGGTGGCACCTTGGCAACGAAACGAGGGCACAGTGCGTATTAACGTCCAGTTTGCAGACGGGGTTCTTGAGATCGACAACCGTACCTATGAGATAAGATCCAAGGGGTAGTTACTATAACAGGAAGCCGCTGAGTCTCTTGTCCGAATCGGCGAGGTACCTATTCCATTACTAGTGCTAGGCAACCAAGCAAGCAATGACGGAAGAAAACCATGGCAACGAACACCACCACTGAAGCGAAACCAGACGTTAAGGTGCAGGTGGCTCGGTCCTCGTGGGGCCCGCGATACACAGCTGCCGGCATTCCAAGCGCCGATTTTCAAGAAGTAGCTTATTCAGTTGATCATTGGGCGGATTGGTGTCAGGCCTGGAGCGATCGGGGGGCTATTCACGAGAGAAACGGTCGCGAGGCACTTAAAGCCGGACATAAGCTCAGCGCGGGACAGCATCTTACCACGGCTGCAGTTTGCTACCATTTCGGCAAATGCATGTTCGTGGATGACCTAGATCAACTGCGTGCCGCTCACAAAAAGGCCGTGGAGTGTCGGACCCTTGCGCTGCCGTACCTCAACCCTCCAGGAGAGCGCATCGAAATTCCTTACGAGCGTAGTTTTTTGGCCGGCAACTTGCGCAAACCCTCCGGTGTAATGCGACCACCCATGATAGTTATCATCTCGGGCATGGACTCTTGCAAAGAAGAGCACCATAACGTGGAGCAGGTTTTTCTGGATCGCGGTATAGCGACTATTGCCTTCGACGGGCCCGGACAAGGGGAGGCCGAATACGACTTCCCCGTACGCCATGACTTCGAGGTGCCGGCCCGCGCAGTGATGGACTGGATTGAGTCACGTGAAGATCTGGACGACCAACGCATCGGCATCCTGGGCACCAGTTTGGGCGGTTACTATGCGGCGAGGGTTGTGGCGTTTGAGAAGCGGGCTAAGGCCTGTATCGCTGTCAGCGGTGCGTTCAATGTAGTCGAAAACTTCGACCCCAGACCCCCGACGCTAAAGGATGTTTATAAGATGCGTACACACTCCAAGACGGTGGAGGAGGCACGCGAGAAGATCAAAGCGTTTAACCTCGAAGGTGTCGCTGAGAAAATCACCTGCCCAATGCTGGTCATCGCCGCAAAAGAGGACCGGATCACTCGCTGGCAGGACGGAGAACGATTGTCACGTGCGGTTTCAGGCCCAGTGAAGTTCTTGCTGATCGAAGGGGCAAATCACGTGGCTATGAATCGAACCTATTGCTACTTACCGCAATCGGCTGATTGGATGGCGGAGCAGTTAGTTTTCCCAAAACGCTAAGTCAAAATGTCGCTCGGTCTCTTCTTAATCTTCGCATTGAGCTATAGAGTGCGTTATTTGCCCAGAGGGATGACAGTGCTCTGATGGATTTCTACCAAGGACAAACCATTACGCTGATCAACCTAACGGGTCCGGGTACGGGCACCGACGTCAGGGGCCGGCTCTTCGCTGAGCGGTTCGGGGAGTATACTGGCACTTCGGTAACTGTCAGAAACGAGACTTCTAGAGAAGGTTTACAGAACGTATTCAAAGCACCCTCTGATGGTCTTACCCTGTGGGCCATGGCAGCGGGTGGTCTTATGCCGAGAGGCGTACTGGGACTCATGGGTGCTGACAATCAACTTACTGACCTGAGTTACGTTGGTATGATCGGGTATCCCTTGTGTTATGTTCTTTGGGTCAAACCAGAAGGTCGCTATGGTTCCGTCAATGACTTAAAGAAGGCCAAGGGACTCAAGTTCGCATCCACACGCGCAGGATCTGTGTTGAGTCAAGGTAACGCACTGAGCATTGAGGTTTTAGAATTGGATGGCAAGATCCTTCCCGATTTCGGCGAGGCCGGTGAAATTGCTGCAACCATAGCTAAAGGGGGAGCTGATTGTGGAGTGCTTAATTTTTATCCCGGGCTAAAGTTTGCCGAGAAGGGGTTGATCAGACCGCTGATTGTGGTGGACTCCAAGAGGAATGCGGCTTTGCCAGGCATCGAAACCATTACGGAACTGGCTTCCCTTTCTCGAGATCAAAAGGGAATGTTGAATGCATTTGAAACCATGCCAATCGGAACCCCAATATTTGGACCTCCAGGTATACCCGAGGACCGGCTCAAGTTTTTACGCCAAGACTTTATGAGAGTAATGGATCGTAGAGACTTCCGCAGGGAGTTGGAAAAGGAGTCCGGTGTTTGGGACGAGCCCCTGAATGGCGAAGAGGCAACGGAGAAGGTTCGATCCCTCATAAATGATCGGTCAATTTATCAAAAGCTTTACCGTCTCGAGCAAAAATATGTTGCATAGGCTAAGACAATCCGTTAGTTGACTGGTTGTTTGACAGGGCATAAACCAAAGACTATATCTGGTTGATCAAATTTAATAAGTTGAGGGATTATAATGGACATTGTCTACACACCCGCTAAAACAGGCTATCAGCGCTGGATGGAGGAGGAAGGGATTCCCATCGTTGAGGGCCTAGCCATAGAAGACGTTACCGATTTGGCTTTGAAACCTTGGAAGCGTCTGGGGGGTAAGGGCACCTATATACAACTCAAGGGTGGTGGGGGTGTTACCGGCATGTACGTGGTGGAAATCCCGGCAGGAGGAGCCCTCAATCAGGAAAGGCACATTTTCGACAAGTTGATATACATCCTCAAAGGACGAGGAGGTACCGAGGTTTGGCAGGAGGGCGGGAAAAAACAGTCCTTTGAGTGGGGAGAAGGAAGCATCTTCGCGCCACCCCTCAATACCTGGCACCGTCTGGTAAACGGCGCGGGCGAACCGGCAGTGGCGCTTGTGGTCACCACGGCGCCCATGATTCTAGACTTTTACCGCGACGCCAATTTTATTTTTAACAATGATTACCAGTTTACATCCCGCTATCAGGGAGAAGAAGATTACTTCAAGAGCAGCGACAAACGTTACAAAGCGATCAAAACGAGAATGTGGGATACCAACTTCATCACTGACGCAAGGAATGTCAAGCTTGACGACGCCACATATAAAACCAGTAAAGGTCAGACCACTTGTTTTGAGATGGCGGACAACTGCCTGATCGGCCATATCGCTGAATGGCCGGCAGGAATTTATCACAATGCTCACTACCATGCGGCTGGCGCCATTCTGCTTGCCCTACATTCCACAGGCTATCTCCTCATGTGGCCCAAAGACTTGGGCGTACATCCATACCAGAGCGGGGGCGGAGACAAAGTTGTCGAGTTTCACTGGAAGCCTGGCAGTATCTTTAGCCCACCCGATGGTTGGTTCCATCAGCATTTCAACACGGGTCCGGAATCCGCCCGGCACGCGGCCTTCCGCCTGGGAAGCCGGAGAAATCCGACTCTCTTTCACGATTCCACCAGTGGAGACAGGGAGGGTGTCACCACGAGTATTCGCGATGGCGGTACCGTTATCGCGTACGATGATGAGGACCCGCGGATACGGAAGGATTTTGAGAAAGCCTTGAAGAAAAACGGCGTTGTCTCCGAGATGCCGCCAGTGAAATACCGGACCGATCAGTTGTTCACAGCTACTTGAGAACGACCGGGAATTGATGCAATGACCTGCCAATTACATGGACGGACCTTAACTTAGTACTTTGTGGAAATTAGAGAAAGAAGGACGGTTTGTGTGTTTAACAGCTCAAACAAATCGAACTAATTTCTTATCGATTCACCCTTGATACCTAATCATTAAGGCCGGATCGTTTTAACTAAGCGTTAAATAGGAAGGAGTCGCCATTGCCACCTATTCTACTCAGTGAAGAAGATGTCCGCTCTGTCCTAGACATGAAAGAGAACCTGGAGGCCTTGGAGAGCGCCTATAAACAAGAGGCTATTGGAGCTGCGTCTTATCGTCCCAAGGCCACCGTCTATTTGGGTGAAAAACACGGTTATGCCATGACTCATGTCACTAGCTTGGGCGGGCTCCAAAGTCCTCCGGTGGTGGTTATCAATATCCGGTCCATGCTCCAGGCCACGAGCGAGAGTAGGGATATTCATAAGCTGCAAGGTCCACATGGCACCTTCATGTCCATGCTTTTTGGCGGTGAGAGCGGTGAACTGCTCGCCATGATGAGCAACGGCGATATCTCCTGGTACCGGCATGCCGGCAGCGCGGGGCTCGCCGCACGCGAGATGGCCCAGCCGAACGCCAAAGTGGCAGGGATCCTCGGCTCAGGTAGCACAGCACGCGCCCATGCATTGGCTTACGCTTGCGTCCGGCCCCTGGAGCTTTTCAAGATCTACAGCCCCAGCCTCGAGCACCGGAACACATTTTCCGAGTGGCTAAACTTGAAGACTGGCGTAAAGGTAAAATCCATGGACAACCCCGAGGCGGTGGTTCGAGGGTCGGCTATCGTTGCGGCCTGTACCTCCAGCCGGTTCGAGCCGCTGGTGAAAAAGGAATGGCTAGAGCCGGGTGTTCATTTTACCGGGGTTCAGACGGGCGAAGGGTCCATGGAGTTGGAGTTAGAAGGGATCAAGCTGTTCCACCGGCTGGCTACAAGTTTTGACAGTGCTTCAAGCCATCACTTTACCGAACCCGAACACAGTCCATTGAGAACGGCGACAACGCCGGAAATGCTGGATGTTTTCAATGTGATCCCCAATCATTACACCCTGGCTGAAGTCCTGTCCGGGAAGGCCCCTGGGCGGGAGAGTCCCGAAGAAAGGAACTACTATATCAACAATGGAACCGGGGTTCAGTATGCGGCTACGGTTGCGTTGGTTTATGACCGTGCGAAAAAGAAAGGCATCGGGCAGGAGATGCCCGCAGAGTGGTTCAAATGGTTCCAGCGTTGAGCTGGTTTCAAGTACTCTGTTTCTGTACCCCATAGAATCTAGAAGCTCGAAAAAAATTGTAGGCTCCGCTTAGGGGCGTGCTTTTCTAAATTGAGAGCCCAATGATGGAAGACTAACGGAATTGGAAAGGAGTCTGGTATGGCCGATAATAAGAAGACCAGCAAAGAAGGGGTGCGCTACGATAAAAATCGTGTTTACTTGCGTGGCCTTGAGATGCCGTCATATGGACTCGACCAAGAGGTTCAGCGCATTCGCAAACAGCCGAGGGTAATTAGGGCCCAGGACCTCCCGCGCAAAGGAGGGCCCCAGGTGTGGAATCGTGATTTGTTGCGCCCGGGCATGGGACTAAGCCAGGCATTGGACTCCCATATAGTGGAATATGCTCCTGGAGGACGCTCCGGATGCCATGGGCACACAAATGAAGCTCTTTTCTATATTCTAGATGGGAAAGGTTATGACATCCACGATGGTAAGCGCTACGAGTACGAAGAGGGTGATCTCGTTGTAGTGCACAACAATTGCGTACATGAGCACTTTAATGCGGATAATAAGAAGGTATTACGGGCATTGGTCTTGAAGTCGAAGACCCTTTTTATGTTCATGAATTTGATTTTTCAAGCCAACGTAACTAACCCACCAAAAGAACCAGTTCCCGGCATGGAAGAGTGGGAACCCCCTGAACTTTAAATCAAGGAGAGAGAGAAGCATCATGGGATTTGGAGAAGCAAAGAAATTTCCCAAAGGCAAACGGAAGAGTAATTTTTACGAAAAAACACTCAAAGATGCCAAGGAGCAGCAGCGTAAGGACGAGACGCTGGAAAAGGTAGTCAAGGCTGAGGAGATGCCATGGGATGATTCTCCCCAGGGCCGCCTGAAGCACCTATGTAATGAGCACATGGACGTGCGTTCGAAAACCATGGATATCTACATCCAGGAAATTCCTCCGGGGAGCCACTCAGGTAAGCACCGTCACATGGCCGACGAGTTCATATTTGTACTCGAGGGAAGAGGGTACGACCTTCATTGGGACGTGGATTTTGATTTGAAGGAGAAATTCGATTGGAAGACATCCCAAGAGCCCCAGCGTTTTGATTGGCAGGAGGGAGACATCGTTTACATCCCGGTTAATACGGTGCACCAGCATTTCAATTCCGATCCGGACAGTTCCGCTAGATTCATCTCGGCCAGTAACCGTATCTACAAGGCCATGGGATATAATGATTTGGAGCAGATCGAGGAGGCTCCTAAATCAGGTCCAAAAGGACGCTGAAGTCAAAACATCTTAGCCTGTTGCGCCAACCGTATTGAGTCTGGAAAAGACAAGGCGCAGCCCGCCTACGACAACAAGCGCGAAGGCTATTAACATCACACCAAGTGCCGCCACTTGCGGAACCAGTCCATTGCCCCAGGCCAGGAAGACAATGGTGGAGACCACCACACTCTTACTGGTTTGCAGGGTTAGGGCCATGGTTACTTCCCGATAAGAGAGCATACTGATCCATACCCAGCTGTTGAATATTCCAGAAGCGATCAGTGGTAAAACAATGCGTAGGAGCACGCGTGAAGTCGATGCCCCGGATACCTTGCCGGCCTCTTCCAGTTCTTTATGCAATTGAATCATAACACCATTGGTGGTCCGGGTGCCGTAGGCGACCCAACTAATGATGTGGCCCACCATGATGATCAGAATGGTGCCGTAGATCGGAAAGTAGTTCCTGTAAACGAGTCCTAGGTAGGCCAGACCGATCGCAAGTAAGATGCTTGGAACCGCATGGGGCAAAAAGGCCATTGTATCTAGAACGCCCCTGAAGCTCACCTGGGTCCGGATAACTACCCAGGACACTAAGACACTGATAATCATCGCACCCGTTGGCACGCCAAACATGAGGATCGCGGTATTGATGAACGGACGGACTCCCGCGTATTCGAGGATAGCCGTGTAGTTGTTAAAATTCATGGTGGATAAGGCAGCGACGCTCGGAAGCTGCACACGGGGGAGGAAGGATGTCCAGAGCAGCACAAGAAAGGGTAGGAACACTTCCAGGGTGAAGTAGAGCAGAACAAAGGCCAGGGCTGGCCACTTCCAGCGACCCAGTTCAATTTCTCTAGGACGATAGCCCCTTCCGGTTACGACGGTATACTTCTTACCGTGGCGAACCATACGCACATAGAAAAAGGCAAATGCGAGTCCCGTCACAAACATGACCGCACCGTATGCACCAGCCAGACCATACTCGGGGAGTCCCGTTGGATCAGAAATGGAGGAGAAGATTAAAGAGCTAAGAACCAAGATCCTTGCGGGGAGCCCTATGATGGCAGGTACCTCGAATACAGCTATAGCCGTCATTACGAGGTAAATCATCACCGCTGCAATGGCGGGAAACGTGATGGGGATATTGATCCGTAAAAAAGTTCTAAGCTTGCTTACCCCGGAGGTGTAGGAAGCCTCCTCCAGCGCCGGGTCCATGCTACGGTAGGAGGCCGCCAACATGAAGAAGGCGCCTGGGACAAATGAAATACCTTGGATAAAGGCCATACCGGGAATGTTGTAAAGGCTTAACAGAGGACGCTCTAGCCCAAAAATATGTGAGAGCCATTGATTCAACAACCCGATCTGTGGGCTCAGTAGCAAGATCCAAGCGATGGTGCGGAGAAAAACGGGAATCAAGATTCCTACGGTAAATAAAACGTAGAAAGTCTTCTTAAAAGGAATATCGGTGCGCATTAGCAGCCAGGACAGCGGAATAGCAAAGAGGAGCGCTACCGAAACGCTTCCCATTGCGAACAGAAAGGTGTTGCCGAGGATCTCATAGAAGGCCGGATCGGTATAAATATCCTCGTAATTCTCCAGGGTAAATGGGACGTCCTCACCTGGGAATCCAGTTCGGAAGCTCATAAGAATTACCATGGCTACCGGTGCCCCAACGATGAGAATTAGAAATGCGAGTAAAGCCGCAGCAAAAAGACTACTGCCCTGCGGTCTGAATGCTAGGGTTCGGCCCAAGACACCGACCCCAATGCCTTGGGCCGTCAGAATTTTCATCCTATTATTTTCGCTCTATTGATCTTTTTTCTTCTTCTTACCCCTTCTTCGCCGCTTGAAACCCACCATCTCGCTGTATTCTCTCTGGAGTTTTCCTACAGCCCTGGCGTTCTTGTCAGTCATAAAGACGACTTTTTTGCTCTTAACGAGATTGTGGGCCGGTGTGCCGGCGACGGTGTGCAGGCTTTCGCCGAAATCAGCATACATTATCTTCTGCACCTCGGGAGTTGTGAGGAATGCGGCAAATAGGTGCCCTGCGTTGGGATGGCGCGCCCCTTTGAGAACGCTGGCCTGTACGGTATACCCAACAATGGGTGACACCTCTTCTGCCAAGGCAACGGGGGCACCGGTTTTTTTGGCCTGGAAAACATGCGCGTCTAGAATTGAAGTCGCCACCTGGACCTCACCTAGCTGGAGTCTTTGTACGATCTCTGCAATTCTGCCAAGAACCAGGTTTTGCTTGGCTAGACCCTCGACGAACTCGGTTGTCCTCTCCTCTCCCCAATCAGTTACAGCCAAGCGAGCGAGGTGATGGAGTAGGGTAGATTGACCCAGCTTTCCTTTCCACTTGGGGTCTAATAGATCCTCCCATTTCTTCGGAATATCCTTAGTGGCAACAAGTTTCGTGTTGTAGCCAGGGAGAGCAAAAGCACTGTAGATGGCAACAGCGTTGTTTCTATAGTGGATTGTCTCTCGGTTCACGCCGAGCTTGCTGTAGTCAAAGGGCACCTGCAACTTCCTACCAAACAGCCGTCCCTGGAAGGTATCGGGTAGTGACATTACGTCCCATTCCGGTTCAACGCCGGTGGCCGATTGGCTGATTAGCATGCCGATTTGCCTACTGATACCTCCCGAGGGGGTATAGTTGACTCTTATATTAAGCCCATGTTTCTTGTTGAAGGCCTTTGCTATGGCCTTTGCTGCTTTTGGAGTTAGAGTCCCTGGGGCGTAATATTCTACTGTGCCTTCCTTTTTTGCAGCTGCCACTAGGTCATCTACGGAATCGGCAGATGCCAGACGGACTCCGCCGGCGACTGCAAAAATGGCAATCCAGAACATTGCGAAATATCTTTTCTGATCCATGTAAACCTCCTTAAAATTAGAATAAAACGCTTTCACGTGGACCTCCGATGGAGTTTCTTCCTTTGTGCAGGGGACGACTTTATCTCCGGCTAGGGCGAGATGTCAAGGCGGGTGGCAGAGGTGTGGAGCATAGTCCTCGAAAATTCTGTTGACCCTTGCTAAGTCAATTGTCTTTCCATAGTATCTCTAGCGATCGTGATGGATTCGTCATGTAGTGGAATCAATAGGTCCACTCGAAGGAGGTGCCGGCATGCGTGACCCCTCACAATTTCCAAGGTTTACCGGTGACGAAATGGCTCAACGCCATAGGAAAATGCACGCATTAATGGATGAGACAGGTGTTGAGGCCATACTGTTTTACACTGCCGGGAGCAAGTATGCTGCGGAGGTCTACTGGCTAACCGACTGGCCCGGGGGCCGTGAGTCCTATGTACTCTTTCAAAAGGACCAGGAGCCCGTGGTTCTCGTGCAGCTTTATAACCACATACCCATGGCGAGAGTCCTTTCGGTGGTGCCGGATGTTCGCTGGGCTGGGGCTGATACGAGTGAGACCATGATCGACCTGGTCAGGGAGCGGGGGTTGAGTGGAAAAAAAATCGGCCTGGTTGGTAGTATCCCTTATCGGCATTACCTAAAGATGCGGGAGCGGTTTCCGCAAGGTGAGTTTATCGACGTCGGCGCTAAGTTCAGGATGCTTCGGACCATCAAGAGCGAAGCCGAAATCGACCGTTTACGTATTGCCTCAAAACTCACGGACGAATCCCTCCGAGAGTTGGCAAAAGGATTCAAGGAAGGCATTCGGGAAGATGAGCTTCCGGCGTTGCTAGAGCCGGTCTATCTAAAAGCCGGTGGATATGCAGGCATCCACTTTATGACCAGCATGCCCATGCGCGCCCCACATTTCCCGGTTCCGGCTCAGTACCATTCGAATCGACGGCTTCAACCCGGCGATTGCCTCATTACTGAGATCAGCGGCGGCTACTGGGGTTATACGGGTCAGATCCACCGCACTTTCTCATTGAGGGAGGGACCTACTGCAGAGTGGACGGATCTTCATGCTGCTGCTGTCGAAGCGTTTGAGGCAATCTTTGGTGTGATCAAAGACGGAACCTCAACCCGGGAGGTGGAGGAGGTATCCGAAGTAATTCACCGGCGCGGATACAACATCTACGATGACTTGCTCCACGGGGCCAGTCAGTACCCCCCGATCATACAGACCAAGAGCAGCAAGCGTCACAAGAGTACTGACATGGTCTTTCGTGAGTGTATGGTTATTGTTATCCAGCCCAATGTCATTACACGGGATGAAAAGATGGGGCTTCAGTTTGGTGAAACTCTGGTGGTACGAAAAAACGGCCTTGAAACGCTAAATGCTTACCCACGGGAGTGGGTTGTCTGTTAAGGGAGCTGAAATGGTAAACCAAACCAAAGCAGGAATGGTTCGCGCTATAGATATCCATCATCACTATTTCCCTCCCGGGTTGGTCAATGAGGTTACCAAGCATGGAAAAGCACTGGGGGTAGAGGCAACGATTCAAGAAGGGGGAAGCGTAAGAGTTTCGTTCTCAGAAAAAAAAATTTTAAATGTCGAGCCAGGTCTCTTGGAGTTGGATCAGCGGCTCGCGATTATGGATGACGGAGGGGTAGCATTGGCTGCAGCCGAGGCTAACACAGGTGCTCTTGGATATCCTCTTGATGGGGAAAAGGGGG
The DNA here is from genome assembly GCA_965215595.1 of uncultured Binatia bacterium (SeqCode). Lineage (GTDB taxonomy): Bacteria > Desulfobacterota > Binatia > UBA9968 > CAXXLF01 > CBDCDW01. Next base: position 338,260 of record CBDCDW010000004.1, read on the forward strand.
AGTCCTGGTGCCGCCTGTACAACCAAGGGCTCAAAGAGCTTGTGGAACAAAAAAAGGACCGTTTTACCGCTATGGCAGCGGTTCCAATGCAGGACCCGCCCCGTGCGGCCAAGGTTTTAGAATCCGCCATCCGAGATTTGAAACTCTCCGGCGCCATGATTTCCACCAACTGTAATGGCCAGTACTATCATGGAAAAGAGTTTGAGCCCTTCTGGGCCAAGGCCCAAGAACTCGACACCCTGGTGGTGATGCATCCCGATAATGTAGCGGGTACGGAGCGAATGGGTTCCATGCAGTTGCGTTTGGTTTGCGGAAATCCCGCAGATACGACCTTATCGCTAGGCTATCTCATCTATGGTGGAGTGTTCGATCGCTTTCCCAATTTAAAAATCTGTGTCCTGCATGGTGGCGGCTTCTTTCCATATCATTTAGGCCGGTTTGATCACGGCTTTGAGGTACAATCCAAGGCCGGTAAAGCCTCGGCCTCCTCAACACCTAACGTTTACCTAAAAAATCTCTTCTTCGACACATTGGTCTATCGGGTCGACACCCTCGAATACCTGAGGCAAATTGTAGGATCTGAACACCTGATGGTTGGTACTGACTATCCCTATGTCCTGGGAGATTGGATGGGGGTCGAGAAAGTTGAAGCTTTGAATTGTAAAGATAGTGATAAACAGCTGATATTACGCGATAATACTAGAAGACTACTCAAGCTTTAGCTAACTTAACAAGCTTCAGGGAATTATTAACCGCAGACCCACGCAGATTAACGCAGACGACGCTCTAAGCGCATGGCGCATAACGTCCTCGCGGATTCGGGACTGGTGACTACCGACTACTGATCTCTGACCCGGATCCAGGGATTGACGACTGGGAGTCTGTAGTCCGTAGTCTGTTGTCTCTTTACGCTTGTCGCTCAGTCCTCAGCAATCGTAACTCAGTACTGAGTCCGCTTTGCCCTTTGCGCGAGTATATTACAATTCAATTCCTTTTAATTCGCGATTCGTTCTCACACCTTGTGCATGGACCCTTCCGTAGGCTTGGTAGGCTGAGATTTTCCCGGCAACCATGCGGTTTCCTTGCGTGGCCCTTGTCCCTTGATGAAAAATCGCGCTTTACCCATGTTCACGATTTCGATTTCCAGTACGTCTCCATCGTTGATGGGGCCTAGACCCACGTGGTATGTCCCGGTGGCGATGACATCTCCAGGCTGAAGTTGCATATACTTGGTGAGCCAGGCGATCTGGTCGGGAAGGTTGTGAACCATATACTTGGTATTGTAGTCTTGCCTTAGTTGGCCATTTACCCAGGATTTTACATTTACGTCATGGGGATCGGGGACCTCATCGCTGGTGGTGATCCAGGGGCCGCAGGGCCCATAGGTGTCCTGGCCCTTGGGTACGAACTGGGTGCGTCGAACCATACCCCTCGCTGAGATGTCCACGAAGGGTACGTACCCAAATACATATTTCATAGCATCCGCTTCCGTTACATTCTTTGCGTGCTTACCGATTACAAAGGCCAGCTCAGCTTCGGGCTGGAATACGGCCACTGGAGGTATGTCTAATAACTGAACGGTGCCCTCCGGGCCAAGCAACTCCGGGGCCTTGTGAAAGTACTCATTGAACATAGTCGCTGGTTTGCGATCGGGGCTGTCGGCGTAGTTTGAAAAGGCGGCCAGGCATTTGCTGGGTCTTGGGATAGGTACCAAGAGTTTGACGTTACTCAGGGGAGTTCCGGCTTCTCGGCTCAGAAGTTTTTCGTAATCTCCGCGTTGGGAATCGAAGTTCTCTATCACTTCTTCAATAACCCTTTGAGGTCCTTTCTCAACTCGATATTTGATTGTTTCGCTGATATCTACCACCCGGTCACCATTTTTTACCAATCCTACTCGATCATCGTTAAAGCGAAGAATTTTCATGATGGGATCCTCTCTTTCTAAACTAATTCAAAAATTCTACTGGGAGTCGTGCCACCGTTTATCGGTGCGAATGTTGATAAATACCCAATCCCAATGAGGGCTGTCAAGTACATCCCTCGATCCTGCTATATATTTGAAATTTGGACCTGGAGCCCTCCCGGTGAATTGTTAATGTGTTTCTCGACCCAATTGACAGTCACAGCGGTTATCTGATAATTCTTGCGCAAAATGAAGATGGCGAGCTGGAAGTCGAAAGAAAGCTAGGATATTCGGTAAACTCTTCGGGAATGGAGGATCATTATGCCAAACGATGAACCTCAGGGAGCCGTCCACTGGATCGATCACCGGGTGGTGGGGACCAACGATCTGATCAAATGGACTGACTGGGCTGTAAAGGCCACAGGGGCCGTCCCATGGCCCATGATTGGAATCACTACTGCTGCGCGTAAAAGAAACGCACCAATCAATTGCTTTCTTGATTTCAATAAAGGTCCTCGTCATATCGGGGCGTTTCTTCAACCTGAAATTTATCCAGAAGGTAAAGGACTCGGCAAGGAGATGCCCCGGTGCGCATTTTTTATTCGCCCTGAGGACATGGATGGGCATCTAAAGAGACTCGATCAACATAGCATCCCTCACTCCGATCCGGTTCCCATGTCCGCCGAAGGAGACAATGGGACGGCCATATACTTCCAGGACCCGGACGGTAATCAGTACGAGTTCTGGGCACCCGAGCACATGCCCGACGGGGCCATGGAGGTGTGTACCTCCCAGAATGTAGGCCGGATCAGCCATATGGTTTTCGGATCGAGAAATCTCGAGCGGACAGCGGCGTACTTCAAGCAGTACTGTAGCATTGGTCAGATGGATAGTCCTGAGATTCCAGATGACACGTTGGTGTTGAGGCTGTTGGGTGGCGCCCGACTTGTCTATAAATTGGTGGATAGCGTAGATGTTCGTGTGGCAGGGCATGGCCCCTGGTACGATATGCACACCGCGCTTACCATCCGGGCAGAGGAGTATTTAAATAACTATCAGCGCATGTGGGATGGGCTACCGGAAGAGAAGGATGCAAAGGAGAATTTGAACCAAACCGTGGAAGAACATGACGCACTGCCGGCACGGACGGGGCTCCACCGCAATCCCTGGGGACCCCTGTGGAAAAAGACCTTCAAACGTGGCGATGAATTCTATGACTGGGACGGCCATGGCTTCCACTTTGTTGGGGGCATCCCACTAAAAGATGACGGGTCCATGACCTTCTATCGTGGAAAGGAATCGGGAGACTATTTAAAGGAGCGTGGAGTCGTTAGTAGTGGACCTCCTAGACCTTAGCGATCAACAGGAGCTGAACCAACAACAAAGAAGTCTAGTGCAGTGTCTCACGCTGTAGGTACTTCATCCGAAGTACACCACCACGAAGGACACGAAGAGCACGAAGGAAGAAAATAGCATGTTGAAATCCGGTTGCTTTTCTAATCCGGTTGTCCGTTCTTTGTGTCCTTTGTGCGCTTCGTGGTGAATAGAAAAACCTTGGTCGAGCATCATGGCGGCGGATATGCTACATGCCAGAGGGATGATAACCTGCAGTGATGTCTTGGGATATAGGGTCTTTCGCATGAAATATCATTCCCGGATACTAAATTGTTACGTCGAAGAATAAGTGCCTTCATTTAAACGGCACTACACTAGTACTGCTATTCCTCAATGTACTCCGGCAGTGGCTGTCCCTTTGCAACTGCGCCGGCTATGGCCGCCAGTCGCACCGGACTGGGTCGCCGTTGAGCCGACCTGGCATGAAACCGCCATCGAATCTCACCGTCAGTATTAACAACAAAGGTTGTTGCATAGTTCATGGGTCCGCCCCAATGGCCCTTCCGTTCGGCTCCAACCTTTCCACTCAGGGAACAGTCTGGATCTGGGATTAGCCGGACAGGGAAAGTGCTTGACGGGTCTTGCCAAAAGGCTTCATGTGCCTTGTGGGCGACCTGATCCAGATGCGCATCGCGTAGGGTTCGGTCACGGAGCTGCTTGCCATTGTCGACTGACTGTGCGCTGACGCCGATGATTGCCACGTTGTTTTCCCGGTATCTTTCGTACTCGTAAAGGAAGGCCGCAACTTGGGCCCGGCACCAGGGTCACCACTGGCCACGGTAGAAAAAAACGACAGTCGCTGGGGCCTCTTTGAATATCTTCGGGAACTCAACAGACTTCCCGTCGATATCTTGCAATTTTGCAGTCGGAAATTTGCTACCGATATCTAACAGTGCCATTGTACCTCCATGGTAGTCGTGAATATGGGTATATATCCATAAAGCAGATGTAAACACAAAGTGTTTGCCCCACGCGATAGTAATTACTATGAGCGATTCGTGTCACCATAAAATCTATTCTCAATATATATTGCCCTCTTGCCAAGGCCCCCTTTCCTGAATTAGTATTGCGGTCACGCGCTGATGGAGTCGGGTGGCGAAGATTGTAAACCGGAAGTCTTGTGAAGATCTACATCAATCTATTATCGACCTATTTCCCTGATATTGATCCAACCTATGATGTATATTACCAGAACGTGCTCGAACAGGTGGAGTTGGCGGAAGAATTGGGTTGGGACTGTTTTATGTTCAATGAGCACCATTTCCTGCGCTACGGTGGGCTCATAGCGGATCCTGCCGTATTCCTGGCGGCGGCGGCGGCTCGTACCTCACGTATCCGCTTAGGGCCGTGCATCTCCATTATAACCTTGCGTCATCCACTACAGATTGCCGAGCAATACGCCATGGTGGACGTGATCTCAGGAGGCAGGTTGGAATTTGGGATTGGTTCCGGGAACACTGATTTGGACCATAGGGTTTTCGCTATACAACGGGATGAAAGCCGTCCTCGATTGGATGAGGCATCCAAAGTCATATTGAAGGCCTGGACCAATGAACGTTTTAGCCATAAGGGACAATTTTGGAACTTCGAAGAGATAACCCTGTACCCGAGACCCCTACAGCAACCGCATCCGCCAATCTGGGTCGCCGGGACATCTCCGGCAACGTTAGGTTGGGCAGGGAGCCAGGGCTATCACATAATGACCGTTGCCCATCCGCACCCTCCCGATTCAGTGAATTTAGGAGTCAAAGCCTGGCGTGAGGGGTTGATTGCCGGAGGTTATGATCCGGCCAATCACTTTTGCCAACTGCACCTGCGAGTGTACGTCGACGAAAACGCCAAACGGGCCCATGACATAGGAACAGCCGCGATTACTAGGTATGACGACGTATCGCGAATTGGACGGAAAGAGCCCTTGCCGCCCGGTAGTGTTTATCCCTGGGAGGACATGCTGGCCTCCGGTCGAAACTGCTATGGCAACCCGGATCAGTGTATTCAAATAATCAACAACTCAATGCGGAACTATACCTTTGACACTTTAACGACAACGTTTAATTTTGGTGGAATTCCTCACGCCGATATACAAAAGTCCATGCGTCTATTTGCCAAAGAGGTCATGCCCGCATTGCGATAGTAACTTCACGGTCATCGTAAGCACTCGTGGGAAAGAAAGAGAGGTCATTCATGTCACAAGTTATAACCGTTACGGGAGGTGCAGGGGGAATTTGTTCAGCCATCTGTAGGGGATTGGTGGATGACGGCCACAAGGTGGTTATTGCCGATTTTGAGGGTGAGGCTGCAGAGCGTCTTTCGAAGGAGCTGGGAAACGGGTCGTTGGCGATCCAGGTGGATGTTAGTGACAAGAAGAGTGTCGAGGGAATGATTCATCAGAGCCTGAGTCACTTTGGCAATATCGACGTCATTCTCAATGGGGCCGGAATCATGCCACGCCACCAGGTGAAAGATATATCGGTAGACGAGTGGGACCGTGTATTAGGGGTCAACCTCAGGGGGGTTTTCCTCTGCTCACAAGCCGTGGCTCCACATATGGTTGAAAGGAAGCAAGGGCGTATTATCAGCATTGCCTCCGGTCGAGGAGTGACAGGGGCACCCAGTGCAGCGCACTACGCTGCTTCGAAGGGGGGTGTCATTGCCTTTACCAAGTCACTGGCGGAGGAGCTCGCTCCCCATAAGGTCTTGGTGAACGCTCTTGCTCCCGGGAGGACAGATACTCCGATGTCACGAGCCGGTGCGTCAGAAGAGGAACGGGTGAAGCGATTGGAAGTTTCACCGCTGCAAGGCGGATTTACTCCCATCGAAGAGATCGTGGGGCTTTTCCGGTATTTGATCTCCGATGCCACCAAGAATGTAACCGGACAAGTCTTTTTTCTCAAGGCTCCTTGATCTCCGAAGGAGATTCTCGTATAGGTCTCTGTCACCATCGGAGTTTCGATGGATAGGTAAGTTGGAGGACCATCATGAGTGGTGCACTGGACGGAATCCGAGTCATCGAACTAGCAAGCTATGTGTCGGGGCCTTTCGCTTCAGTGCTCTTGGCGGACCTTGGTGCTGAGGTGATCAAGGTGGAATCGCCTGGAGAGGGAGATCCTTTCCGGGGGTGGGGTGAGAATAAGTATGGCTCAAATTTCCGCAGTCTTAACCGCAACAAGAAAAGCATTACCCTGGACATCCGCCGAGAGGAAGGAAGAGAGATCTTTCTGAAGATCGCCGCTGGCTGTGACGTGCTTGTGGAAAACCTGCGGCCGGGGGCCATGAAGCGGAGGGGATTTGACTACGAGAGTGTCCGTAAGTTGAACCCGAAGATTATTTATTGCTCCATCTCAGGTTACGGACAAGAAGGGCCGTACCGCGACCGGCCCGGCTTCGACACGGTGGGACAGGGAATGAGCGGCTTGTTGAGTCTTCTTACCGATCCGGACAAACCCCAAGGTGTCGGGATTTCCCTTTCGGATCACCTTTCAGGAATTTATGCCACCTACGGAGTACTAGCAGCACTGTTCAACCGTATGATAACAGGAGAAGGGCAGTGGGTTGAGACTTCTCTACTACGTGCCTCTGTTTCTTTTCTGAGTGAGAATGCCGTTCGATTTTTTGAAACAGGCGTGGTGCCCCGTCGAGCCTATAGGACTCATACGGCAGGCGTTTTCGCCTTTGTGGATAAGGAAGAAAAGCCATTTATAATCCATCTCTCTTCTCCACGAAAATTTTTTATCGGCTTAGCCGAAATTGTCGGAAAACCAGAACTGGCCGACGACCCGCGTTTCCTCGATCGAAAAGGAATAGTTGATAACCACGATGAACTCGAAGGGATTCTACAAAAAGTCTTCCGCAACGGTCGACGGGAGGATTGGTTACGGCTCCTGCAGGAACGGGATGTGCCAAGTGCCCCGTTAAATAATCTTGATGAGGTGTTCAATGACCCACAGGTAAAACAATATGGATTCCCCGTTGAAATCGAGCACCCCAAGATGGGGAAGATGTCTTTGGTTGGAAGCGGAGTCCAGCTTAGCCGTACGCCGGCCACTATAAGTCTAGCTCCGCCGACCTTAGGTGAGCACACGGAAGAGATTCTACGGGACGTTTCCTACGATGATCAAACCATCCAAAAGTTTAAAACAGAAGGCGTTGTGTAACCCATAGAGCACCGTTATGAGTTTAAAAGGTAAAGCAGCTATTATTGGCGTCGGCGAAACACCAGTGGATCGATTAGGTCGTAAGCCGGGCGAACCTCGCACCACAATGCCACAGTATTTGTCCGGGGCAGCCAATATGGCCTTGGAAGATGCGGGGTTGACAAAAAGGGATCTGGATAGACAAGGCCTAGCGGCAATATACACGACCAATTATGCACAGCCCTTTTGGCCCGACGAAGCCGCAGAAATACTCGGAATCTCGCCTGGACTTCTCCTGGGAGGAGGCAATGGTGGTGCAAGCGCGGTTTCCCTAATAGGTCAAGCGGCGGCCGCAATCAATGCCGGGCTTGTTGATCTGGTTTTATGCGTGGCGGCGTCGGCGGCGTTCGTGGAGTCCTATGGGGGAGTTCAACCCGAAGATTCAAGGGATTTTGAAATTCCCTATGGGATGATGGGTCCCAACAGCAAGATCGCCCTGGTCATGAGACGCCATATGCATGAGTATGGCACCACTCTGGACCATCTTGGAAAAATTGCAGTAACCTCGAGGTATCATGCCTCCCTGAATCCGGATGCGTATCTCAAAAAGCCCATTTCGCTGGAGGAGTACAAGAACTCCCGGCTCATTGCTGATCCTATCCGATTGTTAGACTGTGTGATGCCCGCAAATGGGGGTAAGGCCTATATTGTTGCGTCCCCCGAAAGGGCAAAGCAATTGGCGAAGCCGCCAGCCTTTCTGTTGGGATTTGGTGAGATGAACAATCCAAGTTATGGACCTAGGGCCCAATCGGATCCACTGATCATGGGGATCAAAGATTCTGGCGAAACTGCTTTCAAGATGGCCGAGGTGACCCGCAAAGAAGTGAACTTTTTAGGAATGTATGACGACTATATCATCATCGTGCTTATGCAAATCGAGGACTTAGGTTTCTGCGAAAAAGGAGACATGAAGTTCTTTGAAGCCACCGATTTTACCTTTAAGGGGGATCTCCCGATTCAAACCAGCGGAGGACTGATAAACTGCGGGCAACCCTCCACTGCCGGTGGCATGGTGCATGTCATAGAAGCCGTGCGGCAGCTCAGAGGAGAAGGCGGTCAACGACAGGTAAAAGATGCCAAAGTCGGTCTGGTAACGGGTCTTGGAGGTGTCGCCTACGGCAAGAATCTAAGCTGTACATCTGTGGTCTTGTTAGGCAGCGAGTCTTGATATGGCAGAGCAAGGCAAACCTCTTCCGCAAGTCACTAGCCTGACTCAACCTTATTGGGATGCGACGGCGCAAAAGAGGCTGGTTATCCAGCGCTGCACGAAGTGTGGGGAATACGTTTGGTGTCCGAGGCCTGCATGCACTGAATGCGGCAGCGAGCAATTGGAGTGGGCAGCTGCCAGTGGACGTGGAACGGTTTTTTCCTTTACCATCATTAGACAAGTGATCGGCCGCGGCGCGGCTGCATTCGAAAAAGAAATTCCCTACATCGTTGCTTGGATAGACTTGGAGGAAGGGCCCAGGCTTTGCAGTAATGTGGTGGAATGTTCATTGGAACGGATCACCATTGGTATGCCGGTTGAAGTGATATTCGATCAAGCAAGCTCTGAGATTGTACTGCCGAAATTTCGACCCCGTTGACGAAACCTTACCGGATGATGAATGGTTTAAGTTGAGATAACTGCAATCAAGAGTTCGTCCCGTCCAATAACAGAACAATTCTCGGTGGTGAACCTCAATTTAGACGTCCCTGTGGGAGTAAAAGTTAAATTACATTTTTTGATAATTTTGAATTGAGCGACTATCATGAGTCTAAGTTTAAAAGGTAAAACTGCGATTGTCGGAATCGGAGAAACCCCCACAGACAGGCTGGGTCGGAAACCCGGTGAAACACGTAGGGGCACACCAGAATTTCTCTCCTGGGCGGCCCGCTTGGCTTTGGCAGATGCTGGATTGACGAAAAAGGATCTGGACGGGCAAGGTCTTGCCGCAATCTATGCGACCAACTACGCCCAACCCTTTTGGCCTGAGGAGGCGGCTAATATCTTGGGGATATCGCCTGGTCTTCTCATGGCAGGGGGCAATGGTGGTTCCAGTGCCGTGTCGCTTGTGGGACAGGCTGCCGCGGCAATCAATTCAGGTCTGGCGGAACTGGTCCTGTGTGTAGCCGCTGCTGCACCCTTTGTTGAATCTGCTGCAGGGATTCAGTCCTCTGATACACGGGATTTTGAAATTCCCTTTGGTATTATGGGGCCCAACAATAAAATCGCTCTGATCATGAGGCGGCACATGCATGAGTATGGAACCAGTCTGGATCATGTGGGGAAAATTGCCGTTACCGCAAGGTATCATGCTTCATTAAATCCCAATGCTTATTTGAAAAAACCCATAACCTTGGATGATTATAAGGACTCCCGCCCCATCTCCGATCCTGTTCGACTATTGGATTGTGTTATGCCCGTTAATGGAGGAAAGGCTTTCATCGTCGCGTCCGCTGAGCGTGCGAAGGATTTGGCAAAACCACCGGTTTATATTTTAGGATGTGGCGAAAAGCATAACCCTAACTACGGGCCCAGTGATCATTCGAACCCTCTTATCACAGGCATCAAGGATTCGGGCGGTACCGCTTTCAAGATGGCCGAGGTGTCACACCAAGACATCGACTTTTTGGCCCTCTATGACGACTATGTGATCATCGTGCTCATGCAAATAGAGGATCTGGGATTTTGCCAAAAAGGGGACGTAAAATTTTTCGATTCCACTGATTTTACAATTCGTGGGAAGCTACCCATTCAAACGGGTGGCGGAATGATTAACTGTGGCCAGCCCTCTACCGCGGGAGGAATGTTACACGTCATTGAGACGGTAAGGCAACTCAGAGGTCATGGTGGTGAGCGGCAGGTTAAGGATGCGAAGGTCGGCCTGGCAACTGGTTTGGGTGGCGTGGCCTATGGAAAAAACTTCAGTGGTACAGCCGTGGCTATAATGGGAAACAGGTCCTGAAATGGCGGAGAATGAAAAACCTCTTCCTCGAATCAACCCGTTGACCCAGCCTTTTTGGGAGGCTGCAGCAAATAATAAACTAATCATTCAACGCTGCAGCGAATGTGGCGGATTCGTTTGGTGCCCGCACCCTGCTTGCACTGAGTGTGGAAGTGACCAACTGGAGTGGAAACCTGTCAGCGGAAATGGGACGGTGTATTCCTTTACGATTGTTCGACATGTCCTCGAGCGTAGGGGGAGAGGATTCGAAAATGATGTTCCTTACATCGTCGCGTGGATTGACCTCAATGAGGGTCCCAGGTTTTGCAGTAACGTGGTTGATTGCCCAGTTGATAACATCACCATTGGCATGCCGGTTGAAGTAGTATTCAAGGAAACAGGCGGCGGTATTTTCCTTCCCAAGTTCAGACCTCGGTGAGCAAGCACTGAGGCCTCTCTCCTGTTTCTCTATTGCTAAAGATTTACATACCTTTTCCAGTGCACTAGTTTTGTTAGTTTGCGAATCAAATTACCGCTGTGTTATGGGTGCACTGAAACAGACCTATTGGTTCGCCCAATAAAGCTAGAGGATAGGGGGGGGTAACCCATGAAGGAAGAGTCTTTCGATTTCACTGTTATCGGAGGAGGTCCTGGAGGATACACTGCTGCCATCCGAGCCTCCCAACTCGGATTAAAAACCGCACTGGTTGAAAAAGACCGGCCGGGCGGCGTTTGCCTCAACTGGGGTTGTATTCCTTCGAAGGCAATCCTCCACTCGGCGGAATTGGTGGAGTCTATGCGTGAGGGTGAAAGGTACGGCGTTTGCTGTGAGGGACTGTCGGTGGATTACCCCAAAGTCATTGAACATAGTCGTGATGTGGCTGACCGCCTGGCCAAAGGGGTGGAATTCCTCCTCAAAAAAAATCGGATCAAGCTTTTCGTGGGCACTGGTAGTCTACTAGCGCCTGGTGAGGTTCTGGTTCAAGGGAAAGAACAAATCAAGATCTTGTCCCCCAAGATACTCCTGGCAGCGGGAAGCAAGGAAAGGCTACTCCCCGGGTTGGAAATTGACGGTGAAACCATTGTGACGAGTCGCGAAGCCCTCATACGAAAAGAGTTACCTAAATCGGTCTTGATCATCGGAGGAGGCGCCATCGGCGTGGAGTTTGCCTACGCTTACAAATGCTTTGGCGCCGAGACCACTGTGGTGGAAATGATGGACCGGCTTTTGCCCGAGATGGACGAGGAATTGGGTCCTGAACTTGAGCGTGCCTTCAAGAAGAAAAAGATACGAGTACTGACCAATACCAAATACAAAGCCAATAGCCGTAAGGACGGTTCGGTCACGCTAACCGTCGAAGGTACGGACGGAAAGGAAAGCTCTCTCTCTGCCGAACTAGTCCTAGTGGCGGTTGGCCGAGCACCTATGACAGAGGATCTCAGATTGGAAAAGCTACAGATGGAAACCGACAGAGGATTTATTAAAGTTGATGACCAATATCAAACGAGTTGTAAAGGAATTTATGCCGTAGGCGACGTTACAGGTCCGCCCCTACTGGCACACCTTGCTTCTGCGGAGGGGATTGCCGCTGTGGAAATGATGCTCGGTCACAACAGGAAAAAAGTGGAACGAAATGACATTCCTGCATGCGTCTACTGCCAACCGGAGGTGGCAAGCATCGGGTTGAGTGAAAAACAGGCCAAGGAAACAGGCGCGGCAGTCAAAATAGGCAAATTCCAGTTTCGTGCTGCCGGCAAAGCCGTGGCCACAGACCATATTGACGGATGGGTAAAAGTGATCGCCGGAGAGAACGGAAAAATTTTGGGTGCCCAGATGATCGGTAAAGGGGTTACCGAACTGGTGGCCGAGGCTGGCCTGGCACAACACCTAGGGGGAACCGTGCGTGACATGGGGCAAACGATTCATGCCCACCCTACGCTCTCGGAAGCTTTGATGGAGGCCTCTTTATCTGCTTTGGGTGAAGGCATTAATTCTTAGTGACGCGGTGACCCTTGCAACTCACCTAAAGCAGGACTTGACAGATTGGGGTCAATGTATAAAGTCGGTAGGTTCGATGCTATAAGGTATCTTCTATAGTATAGTTTGGAAAACTTATGATAAGGGTTTCAGGCTTGCACAAAACTTATCCCGTTCAGCATGGTGATGTGCATGAAGTTCGCGCCGTCAACGGAATAAGTTTTGATGTCCCCACGGGCTCTTTCTTTAGCCTGTTGGGACCCAGTGGCTGTGGGAAAAGCACAACACTGCGGTGCGTGGCGGGACTGGAAAGACCGGAAGCGGGAGAGATCACCATTGGAGACCAGGTGGTTTTTTCTTTGGAGAAGCATATATTTGTCCCCCCCAACAAAAGGGAGATTGGGATGGTCTATCAGTCCTATGCTATTTGGCCGCATATGAACGTCTTTGACAACGTGGCCTTCCCATTGCAAGTCAAATGGAAAAAGCCTTCCTCCAGAGATATCAAAGATAGGGTACGCGAGGGTTTAAGGCTTGTGGGCCTCGAGGGCTTCGAAGATCGCCGTTCGACTCAACTGAGCGGCGGCCAACAGCAGCGAGTGGCCGTAGCTAGGGCGCTCGTACAGGAACCCCAGGCGCTACTGATGGACGAGCCGCTGAGTAATCTAGACGCCAAGTTACGCGAACAGATGCGTGTTGAGCTGGCAGAGTTACTCTCACGGCTAAATTTGACGACTCTCTATGTAACCCATGATCAGTTGGAGGCGTTTACTCTATCACAGGCTATCGGAGTGATGAACGACGGGATGATCGTGCAAAAGGGAGCCCCTTTGGAAATCTACAACCAACCGAGAAGCAGGTTCGTGGCCGACTTTGTGGGCTTGGCAAACTTCTTCAAGGGCAAAGTTGCCGGAACCCCAGATCCAAGGCGAGTGGCTCCGGTGGACACTTCCATCGGGAGGTTCAGTTGTTTAATCCCGGATTCGCTGCAGGCAGGAGACGAAGTTATTCTAGCGGCCAGGCCAGAAAACATCGAGGCGAGTATGGATCGTCCCGGTTCGGAGGAGAATTGTATTACCGGAAAGATTGAAAGCATCACCTTTCTAGGAGCAACCTGTGATTGCCGAGTCCTCGTTGGGGAAGAGATCGTCCGAGTCTGGCTCCATCCGATGTCAGGCGTGACCAAGGATAGCGAAGTCTATTTACGATTCCCGGCTGAAAGCTGCTCGGTCATCGGGTTGAACTGAGGAGAGTATTCATGATTTTCAGGTCAACGAGAAAAGGAGGAATCTTATGAAACGTTTTCTTATGTTACCGATTTGGGGCGTGGCGATGATTTGCCTCGCACTTTCTGTGGATTCGCCCGGCCTTGCCCAGCAGGACCTTATCGAAGGGGCGAAGAAAGAAGGAGAAGTGGTGGTTTGGGTTCATACCATGGCCAACCCCAATCAGGTGATCAAGCCATTTGAGAAAAAATACCCCTTTCTCAAGGTGAAATTCTGGGATAGTAGATCGGCCACGATGATTGCCAGGATGATTGAAGAGGCAAAGGCCGGAAAGTATTCGCCTGATGTAGTAACTTTCGGTGCCAGAAATTGGCCCGAATTACAAAAAGCAGGATTGCTTAAAGAACAGAAGTGGCCGGCCCATGTTAACAAATGGCCGTATCAACCCAAGCATGGCTATTGGCGTCTTCACGCTGCAAGTATAAGGCTGCCAACCTACAATCATCGACGCCTCTCCGCCAAGGATGCCCCGAAATCATGGGAGGATCTCAAGAACCCCAAGTGGCGGGGAAAATCCGTTATGAGTACATCTGGAGGCGACTCTCTGCTTCTTTTTGGTTATCTGTGGCGAGAGAAGGGGGAAAAGGTCAATTGGGAGAAGGCCAAGGCCTATTGGGGTGAGGTTATTGATAACACCAAGCCTCGTGTCGTTCGTGGTTTCTCCGCTCCCAACGAGCTTCATGCCGCCGGCGAGTTTCCGCTTTTTCTTCTGAACTCCACCAACGTAGCTCTGCGAATGATAGAAGTGGGAGCTCCCATCAGTATCGTTCCCATAAAAGAGACCATCGGGAGCAGTTGGGGAGTCAGCATACCCAAATCGGTACCGCACCCGAATGCTGCCAAGCTCTTTGTTAACTACCTGCTTTCACAGGAAGGTCTGCTTAATTATTCCGATGCAAATCTAGCGCCCGTCTACGATCCAGCGGTAGCGAACAAAGCAAAAGCAAATCGTATGCTCAATGAGCTAGGGATATCTTGGTATCCTGCTCCCCAGGACATCTTTACGGATGAACTTGTGAGAGAATCCGTTACCTGGTGGGGAAACAAACTAGGGGTGAGGAGGGGACGGAAAGGGAAAAAGAAAAAGCTTTAAAACGAGAAGGGCCGGACATCCGGCCCACTCATTCTGAAGTCGATCAGGTTTAGGTTAGAGAGAGAAAAAATGCCAGCTAGCGTGTTAGTGCGGCAGAAATTCATCAACTACCTTGACTACAGGATGTTTGTCCTTGTTCCAGTGGTGGCCTTGGTGGGTTTGATGGCTGTCATGCCCTTCTTTTATCTTTTGTGGAGCAGTTTTAAACCCATCTCTTCAGGAAATCTCTCGGATTTTTCGTTCGGTAACTTCACGCTGCAGAATTTTGAATACGCCTATTCGGACCCGGCCATTTTCACCATGCTCTTTGACAGCTTTTTCTTTGCGAGTGGCTCTATGGTGGTTGCCCTCCTCATCGGCGGTACCATTGCCTTTTTGGTAGAGAGAACCGACACCCCCATGCGAAATCTTTCCTATGGACTGATGTTTATCCCTCTCATCCTCCCCAGCCTCTTGAAGGCTATCGGTTGGATCTTGCTCATAAGCCCTAACATCGGGGTCATTAACAATGTTTGGTTTTCCTTAGGATTCGAGGAGCCTCTATTCAATGCCTATACCATCCCGGCCATGTTCTGGGTGGAGGGGCTTTCCATGTCCCCGCTAACGTTCTTAATGCTGGGAGCCGCCTTTAGAGGGATGGATCCTTCGTTGGAAGAGGCTGCATTCACGTCTGGTGCGGGTAAGTTTACGGTTTTCTCCAGGGTTACCTTAAGGCTCATGGCTCCAGCCATTGCAGGTATTTCTTTGCTGCAGTTTGTTCGGGGATTGGAGGCCTTTGAGGTTCCCCTTGTTATGGGATCGGGGGAGGGTATCTTGGTTTTCAGCACCACCATATTCCTCTCGGTCAGGGAAGTTTCCCCACCGGATTATGGTACTGCCTTTGTCTTGAGTCTGGTGTTGATTTTTATCGCGATCATCGGAGTGACCTTATATCATCGAGTGATCAATAAATCGGAACAGTATGCCACCGTGACCGGAAAAGGTTTCCGTCCACGAATCATTTCTTTAGGCAAATGGCGTTGGGTGGCTGGGGGATTCATTCTATTCTTTCTTTTTGCGTCAACCATCCTGCCCTTTCTGGTACTACTCTGGGCATCTTTCATGCCGTTTTATCAGTCACCTTCATTGGAAGCCTTAGACCTGCTCACTTTCAAAAACTACCGGGAACTATTCTCAGATAGTTTATTCTACCTCTCGGTAAAAAATACGTTGATCCTTTCTTCGATTGTGAGCGTAGGGGGCATGCTCCTGGGTACCCTGATCTCTTGGATCGTCATTCGGTGGAAGCCGAGAGGTAGCAAAATCCTCGATATTTTGGCATTCCTTCCCTACACGGTTCCCGGCATCGCCATGGGGTTCAGTTTTATGATTTTCTTCCTGGCGTTTCCCAATCCCATTTATGGCACAATATGGATCCTAATCCTGGCATATCTGACCAATTTTTTACCTATCGTGACTCGTTTTACCCACGCAGGACTTGCTCAGATCCGGGCAGAATTGGAAGAGGCCGCAACTACCTCAGGTGCGAATTTGTTCACAGTCCTACGGCGAATTATTATGCCCCTCATCCTTCCGTCCCTAATTGCGGGTGGGCTCTATGTTTTCCTGCTCTCTGCCCGGGTCTTGTCACTGGCGGCGGTCTTGTGGCAACCCGATTCCATCATTCTTCCGGCTTACCTCCTTGATGTCTGGGCGGACGGCGGGGTGCCTCAGGTTGGTGCCCTCTCTGTGATTATGGTCCTTGCTTTTACTGGTCTGACCATTATCGTTAGAGTCATTACCCAACGGCGAACCTATGTGTCAGAAATGTAGATCCTCAACAAAGAATTTACACCCCAAACTTTCGGGCATCACCTCTCTGCCGGAAGAGGGAAGCGCGGCAGGTCAAACTGCTTGCTATAGGCCCAGTGAATACCTTCAAACTCACCAAGAAATTCAGAGAAGAGTGATAAAGTCCGGAACCTCTTGACAAGGCTTAAGAAATTTTGTACTCCCGCTTAACAAATTTCATTCAGCTAAAACCTTGCTATAGAGAAATGGCAATATTAAAGCAAAGGAGGCATTGGATGCAACGAATGACTTCCGTATCAAAATTTCTATTTACGGTCCTCTTGGCAGGGCTGGTTACCTTGACACTTGACGGAACAGTGTCGGCTCAGACTCCCGCCGAGTTTTATAAGGGAAAGACCGTTACAATGTGGATCGCCTTTGACGGTGGTGGGTTTAGGGCCTCGGCGAAGCTAGTGGGAACCTATCTGGGTAAGTACATCCCTGGCCGTCCTAAAGTTGTATTTAAACAAATGCCGGGTGATTAGGGGCATCAAGGCCGCGACCTTTATGTTTAATAAGGCCCCCAGGGATGGCACGGCCATAGGGATGGTGGGCCAACATGCCCTCTTTTATCCCATTCAAAGTAAAAAGCCTCTCAACTATAACCCGCCCGAGTTTAATTACATCGGTACGCTCAACACCCATGGCGATACCTTCCTGTTCGTGTCGAATACATCCGGAATCAACAACTTGAAGGATCTACAGACTAAAGAGCTGGTGGTCAGCAATGGTCGGGGGGGGTATGTGGACTTTGTTGCGGCCATTAATAATATCCTAGGGACGAAAGTCATCTATGTGGGCACTTACGTTGATCATAAGGATGCGTTTCTCGCCATGGAGCGGGGGGAGACGCAGGGCATTGGTGGGGCCGGGGTCATGTCGGTGGCGCGACACCGGAGTTGGTTTCCGAATTTGCTTAAAGATAAAAAAGCGAGACCGATCTTACGCTATACCTACGACACGCCAATCGCAGGTTTTCCAGATGTCATATTAGCGGGCCAGGCAGCCGATACGAAATTAAAGAGGCAAGCCCTGCGAATCGTTTTTGCCCGCCAGGTGGTGGACCGGCCCTTTATGGCGCCACCGGGTGTTCCCAGTGATAGATTGAAAGCCTTGCAAGATGCCTTCATGAAGACCCTGAAGGATCCAAGATTGATGCTTCATGCCAAACAGAGAAATACTCGCACTGACAATCCCCTCACGGGCCCAGAAACGAAGGCATTTATCCAGAGCATCTATGCCCTGCCCCAGGAGGCCAAGGACCTGGTCAAAGAGGCGCTCAACAACCAATCTTTTGTACGACCCGTTCCCTATCTCAAATTCACTGCCTCTTTTGAGAAGATGGAAAGGAAGGGCCGGAGTAGAATGTTGAAATTCAAGGACAGCAAAGGAAAAACCGTTGCTGCCGCCTTCAATCGGCGCAGAACCATTGTCACGATTGGTGGTAAAAAGCTCAAAGGTCGCCGCGCTATCAAGGCCCTCGAGGCCGGCATGAATTGTGAAGTTTCCTGGACAGGAAAAGGAACCTATGTAGCGTTCATGACTTGTAGCTCCTGAGCCTTGGAATGCTATGAACTACAGTAGAGGAACCAAATAAATGGCCTACACGAGTTGGCGAGGCACAGTCGGTGTGGTTAAACCCACCATGAGACCGGGTTCCCTCGAGGAGATGATTCGGTTACTTCCCGAAGGGATTGGAATCATCCCCTTGTTCCTGGGTATCCAGAGGGGGACGGAGGATGAGTTCCGTGACGTGATGCCAGCCTATGAAGCCAAGGTGGCGGAGTTGGTAGGATTAGGAGTGGACCTGGTTCACCCAGAAGGTGCTCCTCCTTTCATGGTGCATGGTTATGGCGGTGAACAGGAAATCATAAAAAAGTGGGAAGAGAAGTATAAGGTTCCAGTCATTACGGCCGGATCGACTCAGGTGGACGCGTTGCGTGCTTTGGGCGTGCGCAGAATTGTCGGAGTGACTTATTTTACCGGCAAAATAAATGATACCTTCTCACGTTATTTCACCGATGCGGGTTTCGATGTAGCCGCCATGGAAGGGATTAGTGTCCCCTTCGAGGATGTAGGGAGGCTCTCCTCTGAGGAGATCTATGCCCATACCAGGAAGGCCTTTATCAATTGCTCAAAGGCAGATGGAATCTACATGCTGGGTTCGGGATGGCGGACCCTGGGTATCATTGAAATGCTGGAGCAGGACATGGGAGTCCCGGTGATCCATCCTGTTCCGGCACGAGTCTGGGCCATACAAAAACGACTCCACGTTAGACAACCGGTGAAAGGATACGGCTGCCTGCTAGAAAAGATGCCCTAGTTGTAATCCTAAAGCCTCTGCTGAATCCGAAATCAGTGCGGACCCTGAAAAATCGCTGTCAATCATTATCACTTGTGGCCAAACAGAAGGTCATGTCGAATCCTTGACACCCTGATAGGGGTGAAATAGAATCCGCGAAAGTCTGTGTGGTTCAGGTGGCAATTCACGGGTCCTCGTTTTCTGCCCCTGGAACAATCGTTATTCCTGCCAACCTGTAAGGAGAAACAGAGTGGACAATCAATACCATAACTTAAGACAATGGATAGATGCACTTCGGGACACGGGTGAAGTCCTCGACGTGAAGGGAGTCCATTGGAACCAGGAAATGGGGATATTGACCCAGTTGGCCAGGCGACAACGCCAGGGACCGGCACTACTCTTCGATCAGATTACGGATCATCAAGAAGGGTATCGCGTTTTGGTCAATACGCTGGGATCGACCCGCCGACTGGCCCATACGCTTCGTCTGGGGGACGTCAGTGGTTATCGGGATCTGGTGGACAAGTGGAAGGTAAAGTGGAAGGGGCTCGTCCCGATTCCACCCCGGATGGTTGAGAAGGCGCCGGTTAAGGAAAATACTCAATTGGGGGGGGAGGTGGACCTGAGTCTGTTCCCGGCGCCCTTTTGGCATGATGAAGACGGGGGCCGTTATATCGGAACCGGTTGTGTCGTTATCATGAAGGACCCCGAGACAGGTTGGGTCAACTTGGGAACCTATCGAGTCCAGCTCCAGGGGAAAAATGAGGTTACCGTCTACATCGGCTCGAGTCACCATGGTTCCATTATCAGAAGAAAATACCTTGACGAGGGTAAACCTTGCCCCATAGCCATCGTGTTGGGCCAGGATCCCGTCGTTTTTCTGAGTGCCAGTTCTTTGGGAGTCCCGCCCAACCGAAGCGAATATGATTTTGCCGGCGGTATTAAGGGCGAGGCGATCACGGTATTTGCCGGAGAGATGACCGGACTTCCCCTGCCTGCGGAGGCAGAGGTCATATTAGAGGGGCACTTCCAGTCTGGCAACAGACGTACCGAGGGCCCCTTTGGGGAATTCACGGGTTATTACGGATCGGGTCAGCGGGACGAACCGTGCATGGAAGTGCAGGCGGTTTACTATCGCTCAAACCCTATTGTCTTGGGGTCCCCCCCGACACGTCCCCCCAACGAGAGCACTTTTGTGCACTCTATTTTGAAATCGGCTTCCTTGGAGGAAGAACTCAAAGGCGTAGGTATCCCCGGTATCCTTGGTGCGTGGAATCACGATGCCGGTGCTGCTCAGATGTTTGTGGCATTGTCCATCAATCAACAATACCCAGGGCATGCAAAGCAGGTCTTGGTGGCGGCCAGCAATTGCTACAGCGTGATGCACAGCAAGCTCGTTATCGTAGTGGATGACGATGTGGACATTACCAACCTGGACGATTTGATGTGGGCGGTCTGCACCAGAATTGAGCCTAGTGTCGATGTTGAAATTCTGAGGCGGGTGCCGAGCAGCATCCTGGACCCCGCGGTGCCCCATGGGCAGCCTGCGTTCACCTCTAGGTTGCTCATCGATGCCACGAGGCCTTATGAAAGACGGGATACCTTTGCCCCGGCCATTACCATAAATAAGGAGGCGGAGAAAAAGGTCCTTGAGCGGTGGGGTCATCTTTTGCGGATGAACCCTTAGGGAGTTTCAAGGGAACGAATGGAGGCAATAAGAATGACACACACGAATGGACTGTCCCGCTACGGGCGCCTGGTTGCAGCTTTCCTGAGTTGGGTTATTGTTTTTAGTTATACTTTCACCGCTAGTTCCTCGGAATGGGATAAGGTGCTGGCGGCGGCAAAAAAGGAAGGTCAGGTGGTCATTGCCCAGGGGGGCGGCTCGGGGACAGAACTGCGGAGATACATGACGCAAGGTTTTCAAAAAGAGTTTCCGGGTATCAAAGTAGATTTGACCATAGCTGGCGGCAGGAGTATCGCACCTAAGATACTCATGGAACGGCGGGTGGGGAGATATCTGTGGGACGTCTATACTGGGGGGACTACGACTGCCCTTACCTTTTTAGTACCGGCCGGTGTGCTCGACCCCATCATGCCGGCTTTGATACTTCCAGAGGTCAAGGACCCCAGCAAATGGTTTGGTGGACAGCTGGACTTTTCCGATAACGCGGCAACCTATAATCTCGTATTCGGTGGCTATGTGAAGCCGCCATTGGTCTACAATACCAAGCAATTCAAAAAAGGCGATGTTCGTTCCTATAAAGACCTGCTCGACCCCAAGTGGCGAGGCAAAATTGTCATGACGGATCCTAGAAGGCCCGGCTCTGGTCTAGCGGCGGCAACCTTCTGGTATGGTACCCGGGGGTTGGGAAAAGAATTCATGCGGCAGTTCTTTACCCAGCAGGAGGTGAGGCTCTCCAGAGATTATCGGCAGCAGCTGGAATGGCTTGCTCGAGGTGATTTCACGATTGCCATAGGGCATCACAATGGCATTTACACTGAGTTCGTAAAGAAGGGACTTCCCCTTGGCCAGCTTACGGCGGAGGATGTGAAAGAGGCCAATTATGTCACGGCGGCTGTGGCAGGACTCGGCCTTGTCAACCGAGCACCGCACCCCAATGCCGCACGGGTTTTTATTAACTGGTTTTTAACTAAAGAAGTCCAGACAAAGTGGAGTCGAATGACAAATTACTGGAGTAGACGGCTCGATGTTCCCAATGATCATTTAGACCCGGCCCTGGTCCCCAGAGAAGACAAGATCTCCACCTATCAGATGAACTACAAAGAACGGTGGGTTAAGAAGAGGAGGGAGATCGTTAAGTTTTTGCGGACTGTCATAAAGTAGTCAGCAAAACAACCTAAAATCCTCTTCCTGCCAGGTAACCAAATATTTACCTGTTTGGCGGGATGGAACTCTTTCATGGCTAGGGCGCTGGAATCAGTGGGCGTTTCCCCGAGAACCTGGCGAGGACTGAATGCCCAGCTCCTCCTGTTCAGCCTCTGCCTGGGATTGGTGTGCTTTCTTGTTCTAACCCCCCTCCTTTACACACTCGTTAACAGTTTTCAGGTGGCCAAACCCTGGGAGCCTCCGGTTTACAGTCTAGGAGGATGGAAGGATGCCGTAACCACTCCCGGGATTTTAAAGGCTGTGTACAACAGCCTTTCTCTGGCCGTCGTACGGCAGGTCATCGCCCTGTTCATAGGGATCATGATGGCCTGGCTGCTGGCCCGAACGGATATTCCATGTAAGAGAGGGATCGAGTTCGCCTTCTGGTTCTCATTTTTCATGCCGGCGATGCCCGTTACACTGGGTTGGATTCTTGCTCTTGACCCAAAAGTTGGTTTGGTGAACAAGTGGTTGGCCATGCTGCCGTTTGTGGACGGCCCTGTCTTTAACATTTACTCATTCTGGGGAATTATCTGGGCCCATTTGACCGCCAGTACGCTCGGAGTCAAGGTGATGTTCTTAACGCCTGCATTCCGAAACCTGGATGCTCCCCTTGAGGAGGCTTCAAGGGTTGCCGGCGCCACGACCTTAGCAACGCTCTGGCGAATCCTCATTCCCCTAATGCTCCCGGCCATCCTGGCTACGACGACATTGGGTTTTATTCGCTCACTGGAGGCCTTCGAAATTGAATTGATCCTCGGGGTCCCCATTGGGATTGATGTCTATTCCACGGTCATTCACGATATGATCGTCTTCGATCCGAGCACGGGATTTGGGCCGGCGGCGGCGTTGAGCACCTTTTTCTTGATTATTTTGCTCATGCTGGTGGTGGTACAGCGCCGATTTATCGGTAGAAGAACCTATACCACCGTCAGTGGCCGATTTTCCGGGCGTCCCATGACACTGGGAAAATGGAAATACCCTGTTTTTGTGCTGGTCCTGATGATCGTCTTAACCATCACGGTGGTTCCCATGGCCTTTCTTTTAATGGGAACCTTTATGACCCTCTTCGGTTTTTTTGACATTCAGGACCCGTGGACTCTGGAACATTGGACCGGGGTATTGAGCGACACGATATTTTTCAGCTCCTTCGTCAACACCCTGAAGGTTGCCCTGGGAGCCGTCTTTCTGGGAGTGTTGGTCTATCCGGTGGTGGCCTATATCATTGTCAAGAGCCGTTTCGTTGGGAGGGGGGTCCTTGACTTTGTCTCCTGGCTACCCTGGGCCATTCCCGGGATCTTACTGGGAGTGGGACTCCTTTGGACTTTCCTTCAGACGCCCGGCCTTAATTACCTTTATGGGACGGTCTATCTGATGGCCATCGCGATCCTGATCAAGAGCATGCCCATGGGGGTGCAACTAACCAAATCCGTCTTACTTCAACTCGGAGATGAATTGGAGGATGCTTCAAAAACCTGTGGAGCCTCATGGTTGCAGACGTACCGCCGAATTATTTTTCCGCTGATCCTTCCCATGATCGTGGTAGTGGCATTGCTGGTTTTTAACTCTGCTGCGAGAGACATCAGCACGGTGGTTTTGTTGGGGACGGGGCAATCACGGACACTCTCGTTGTTGATGCTCGAGTGGGCTGTCGGGGGTGGCGCCATGGAAAAGGCCACCGTAGTGGGCGCCATCATTGTGTTGATTGTTGCTGTGACGTCTGTTGTCGCAAGGATGATCGAGGGGAGAATAAACGTCAGAGAATGACACACCTCGGTTGGATGGATACCTGTCGAGTACGCTGTCCAAGAAAGATGGTTATAGGGATTCGGAGCTATATCTTATAAAGATTTTGCGGATTAACCGAGAGAATCTTTTCTTTTATCCTCAGGGTTAGATCTTCACGCTTCATGAAAGATTCGACCATCTCTTCCTCTTGCGAGGGATCTGTATGAGGATAATCTGAAGCACCTACCAACGAATCCTCTCCAATCAACTCGACCAGATAGTTGATGTCCTCATCGGTTTCGCAGCCGATATACATTCTCCCTTCACGAAAGTATTCGGCTGGATCTCTTTTGGCCCTGCCACTCCTACGAATTTGATGGATCATATAAGGTAACCACTGGGATCCTGCCTCCAAAAAGGCGAACCGTAGTTTTGGTAGAGCATCCAGGACATTGGAAGTCATGATGCTATAAAATGACATGAGCACCGGTAGGGCTGCGCTGTTGAAGCTTTCGCACCACTCGAATGAAGCCGTGAGCCCCGGACTCCCCCAACCAAAGTGGATACAGATGGGGATATCCAAGCTAGCTGCTTCTTCATAGAAGGGATACAACCCCTGATCCCGCAGGCTTCTGTCCCAGGCGATTCCCAGCAGCATCACTGACGCTGCGCCGAGTTCCTTCACTCTGTTGAGCTCCCTTACGGATTCGTTTACATCTCTTATGGGCATCAGGGCTGCGAATTTGATCCTACCACCGGATTTCGAGCACGCATCGGCCATAAAACTATTGTAAGCCTGAAGTATTGCGGTCTCGAGCTTTACATCCTCGGCGGTGGTGGAGAGAAACAGGGTGGGATAGACTACCTGTTTGTCAATTTTGAGCGTATCGAGATCTTTTATTCTAGCCTGGACGTCCGTGAGCTCCTGCGCCGGTATGGAAACAGATTTGCTTTTGGCCACCTGCATTGAAGTCGGCGTTGAAAAGATGACTCCGCCTCTGCCAAACATTTTAGGATAAGTCTGACCGTCGATGAGCCAGATCGCATTGTTCCTTCCGTAGATCGTGTCGGTGTCGAGCCCCAGGGCCAGAGGTCTTCTTTCGAAATAATCTTTATCCAAAAACTTAAACATAGCCACAGATTCTTCTACATGCCCATCAGCGTCGATCACTTTCACGTCGTTAACCTCCCCTTGACAGGACCGTTGTGCGATTTGAATCCCATTGACACCCATAGTGCAATAATATACATGTCTGTCCAATGTCAAGGAGACATTCTCCTTGTAAAAAACTGGGAGTACTTGGTATCTGAAAGGAGAGTATAGGAATGGCAAGATTGACCGATCGTGTAATTATTGTCACCGGCGGCGCCCAAGGTATCGGTAAGGCATACTGCCAGGGTTTGGCCCGGGAAGGAGCAAAGGTAGTGGTGGCGGATATTAACGAGTCTCTTGCAGAGAAGACAGCCGAGGAACTTGGTTCGGCAGAGGCTTTACCCATAGCTGCCGACGTGTCTCAGTTGGAAGGGACCGAGCGAATGGTGAAAGCCACCTTGGATCAATTTGGGCGCATCGACGGACTGATAAACAACGCTGCCTGCTTTCAGCGGCCTTCCGTCAAGCGGGGACCCTTCGAGGAAATTTCTGTGGAAGAATGGGATCGGGTGATGGGAGTAAATGTGCGCGGTGTGTTCCTTTGCTGCCGTGCAGTTTTGCCCGCTATGAAACAGCGAGGGTATGGCAAGATCGTTA
The DNA here is from genome assembly GCA_965215595.1 of uncultured Binatia bacterium (SeqCode). Taxonomy (GTDB): domain Bacteria; phylum Desulfobacterota; class Binatia; order UBA9968; family CAXXLF01; genus CBDCDW01. The sequence goes on from CBDCDW010000004.1 coordinate 363,535, forward strand.
ATATCAGCTCGGGCACGGTGCTTACAGGCACGCCACGATTCGCTCACTATGTGACCTCGAAGGCGGCAGTGATCGGCCTCACCCGTTGCATCGCGCGCGAGGTGGGGGACTTCAATATCTGTGTGAATGCGGTGGCCCCGGGGCTCACCTTGAGCCTGGACGATGTGGATGACGCGGGAATGAAGCAGTATGAGCAACGGGCCCTGGCGGGATGTCTCAAAAGAATCGAAACCCCGCAAGACCTTGTTGGGACCATTGTGTTTTTGTCCTCAGCAGATAGTGACTTCATCACTGGACAGACCATTGCCGTAAATGGTGGCGCCAGTATGCTCTAAAGATTGCACCTAAATAGGATTCACGATCCCCTTCGTCCCGCTGCCTTTCGTGTTTTCACTTGTGGTTTTTCTTCATCGCGGCGGACATAGGTATCCCATTCAGCGTCTACTCGTCTCAGGGTTTCTTGATGAACGTCACACACCTTAGGGTACTCCCGATCGAGCGGCAACGTTGCGTCGAGTCCTAAAGCAGTTGTGTATTGTTGTCCGGCTTTGCCCATAGGGGCGGGATTGAGCCCGGCGAACATATGATCTGCAAGTATTGCGTCTTTGCGAAATTCGCTGCGGGTTGCCACAGCCCACTCCACCTCCACAGAATTTCGAATATCAATATCCTCGTCAACGATGATCACCTGGCGCAAGGTCGCTCGACTGCCTAGTGCCGCAAGAATTGCACGCCGTGGCTCTGCTTCGAACCGCTTCTTGATGGATACAATGCAGTGAAAGGACCCGCCGCTCCCCGGTGTTATATAAATGTCGCGGATCTCATTCACGCACTCGCGAATGATTTGGTAAACTGTGGATGCCTTCGGCATCATCGTCAAAAAGTTGTTCTCCGTCGGTGGTTTTCCTATGAGAATCATCTGGTAAATAGGATTGCTTCGCGTAGTCATTGCAGTGTAGTGAATTACTGGAGAAGCATCCGAAGAACCATAATACCCGGGGTATTCACCGTAAGGACCCTCAGCTTCATGTTCATCGGGTGGTATGAAGCCCTCCAGCACGATCTCGGCATAAGCAGGTACTGCCAGATCCACGGTCTTACACTGGACGAGCTCAACGGGGGATTGGCGTAAACCACCCGCTACCTGAAACTCGCTTATGCCGTATCCCATTCGTGACTGCGAGGCGATGTAGAGAATAGGATCAGCCCCGATGGCGATGGCAATCTCCAATGGTTTTCCTCGCTCCCAGGCCCGTGTGATATAGTGCCGAAGGTGCTGGACACTTCCGCAAAGAATTCCAGTCTTTTGAGGACCTTTTAGATGCAGCCGGTGAATGGAAAGGTTGTAACCCAATTCGGGGTCACGAGCTATCACTAGGCCAGAGTCCACGATTCGACCGCCATCGAATTCGTGAGCAAGGGGTATTGGAAGGGTGTTAAGGTTGACATCGTCTCCAGTATAAACTCGTTCTTGGACTGGTCCGGAGCTTACCATAACTGGGTCAATCGAGGTGCGGGACCGCTGCCAATACTCGTGCAATAGCTTGTCGCGTTCTAGATCCAGGCATAGCTCAACCTTACGCGGACTGCCGAATAGATTCCCGACCATGGGGATGTTAAAACCTTTCACCCTATCACAAAATATGGCTTTCTCTCCCGCCCGCCGGATCACCGCAGCGACCTCCCAAACAGGATCCACCTCACGGTTAATGTGAATGATCTCTCCCTCGTGCTCCAGTCTGTTCAAATAATCCCGCAAGTCTTTATAGGGCATAGGAACTCCTTTCCCTCCATGGTATGGCCCTTATGCGCTAATATTCCAATCTTCGTAATGACTGGTAGGATTGTCTTGTCAAGCTTAGGTGAAAGGTTGTAATATTGCCAGTCAAATGGGATAGAGGGGCAGTATTCCAATCGGCTCCAGGAACGGCTCTTGGACTCATCAAGGAATAGGAAAACCAAACGGGGTGAAAAATGGAGAGGGAAAAGGTTAAAGCTGCAGAACCCGCCGCGCGAGAGCAAGAACTCTCTTATGAGATATTATTGCGGGAGACCGCGTCGGAGCGGGAACGTGCCCGGAACGGTAAGATTGTGATCCGGTCCAGGGATGTTCCCTGGCGGCAAAATAGACAAGCCCTGATCAAGGGTTTCCTGTCCTCCCGGGTCGTGAATGATACCGCCGCCGCCGATTGGACTTGCTTCATACAGGACATCAAGGTCCACTCCGGCAGGCATCGTCACCAAGGAGGCATTCAACTGTTCGTCTTGGAGGGAGAAGGCACCACAGTTGTGGATGGGGACAAGCTGGATTGGGAAAAGTGGGACTTGATAATTCTCCCCGTCAAGCCTAGAGGTTGCGAACACCAACACTTCAACAAAACGCCAGGCAAGACGGCCAAGTGGATGGCCTTCCAGTATCATCCGTTCACCAAACCGTTAGGAAGCTTGCTAGAGCAAGTGGAAGATTCACCGGATTGGAAAGGTGAGAAATCGGGTAGCGGGAAATAGGGAAAGAATTGATACGCAACGTGGTAGCCGAAATGAAAGAGGGATAAAAACGATGGAAAGGGAACGAACTCGAGAGCGGGAACCGGAGCAGAAAGACAGCGGAGATCAATACAACCAGGGGTTGAATATCTATGCTGCCGAGAGGGAACGGGCACAGACCGGACAAATCGTAATACGGGCTCGCGATATCCCGTGGCGACAGAATCGGCAGGCGTTGGTAAAAACTTTTTTATCTGCCCACGGGGTCACTGACACCGCCGCGTCCAATTGGATCTGTTTTATTCATGACATCAAGGTCCATTCCGGTAAGCACCGTCATCAAGGCGGTATTCAGCTGTTCATTCTGGAAGGTGAAGGCACCACAACCGTGGATGGAGACAAATTTGAATGGGAGAAGTGGGACCTGGTTACCTTACCGGTGAAACCGCGCGGTTGTGAGCATCAGCATTTTAACAAGAATCCGGGCAAATCAGCCAAGTGGATGGCCTTCCAGTATGATCCGTTCAACAAGCCTCTGGGAAGAATGTTCGAACAAGTGGAGGACTCCCCCGATTGGAAGGGTAAGGAGGGAATTGTTTCGAAATAAGTTAAAAGCGCAGCGATGAAATGAATTGCTGAAATTCGGTTGGTAGTTAATCTCACCACGAAGTATCTTCAGGCCAACTTGGCAGGTTTTAGCCCGTATATATTAAGGAGGCAAAATGCCTATTATCGATGCCGACGGACATATAATCGAACCGCTGGCCATGTTCGAGGAGATGCCCAAGGAGTATTACCCCCGCAGGCCCATCCCTGTCTTTATGCCTACGGACACCCAACGGGGGGACTTCAATGGATGTTGGATCATAGAGGGAAAGACGTATCCTAATATTGGTGGCCCGGGGAATACGATTTTCTTTATTCCAGAAGATGCAAGGTCAAAGGCCAGGGATGTGAGTTTAGCGTCACAGACCTTGAAAAATGCAGAGGCTCGACTAGCAGACCTGGACCGCTTCAACATCGACATCCAGGTGGTCTTCCCCACCATGTTTTTGGTGTCATCGGCTGACGACGTAAAGCTGGAGGGGGCGATGTTCCAGGCTTACAATACCTACCTAAGTCGGGCTTGTGCTGAATCAAAAGGGCGGATTCGGTGGGCGGCGCCGATTCCATTTCGAGATCCAGATGCTGCCGTGAAAGAGATGCGACGAGCGAGGGATCTTGGGGCGGCGGGGATTTTCACCATGGGAATGGTTTGGGATCGGCCGCTGGATGATCCTGCCTTCTTTCCCGTTTATGAGGAGGCCGCAAAACTTGATATACCGATTTGCGTGCATCTGGGATGGGCTTCACCCAAGGTGACGAGTCTGTTCAGCGATGGCCAGTCCTTCTTTTCATCGGCTACGGTTCCTGTCATCTGGGCCTTCATGAGCATCATGGGTGCGGGCCTCTTGAAGCGCTACCCCAAGCTTCGAATAGGATTTCTCGAGACTGGTTCTGCGTGGGTTCCTTACGCCATACAGCAGTTAAGACGACGGGCGAAGCCCCGATCCGTAACCCGGCCAGGAGGGAGTCGTCCTTCTATTTCAAGTGGGATCGACCAGGAATTTTACTGTGACCCAGAAGAGTTATTTCGTTCCGGACGCGCGTTTGTGAATTGTGAGGGAGATGAAGACTTCCGCTATCTACTGGAGCATTTGGGAGAGGACGCGCTCATGTGTTCATCTGATTTTCCACACGGGGACGCGTCAGCCGAGGAGACGTATGTAACCAACTGGCGAAACCGTACTGATATCTCCAATGACGTGAAGGAGAAGGTGCTGGGGGAAAACGCGGCTCGGTTCTTTCGCTTATAACCCCATGGGATAGAATAAGGTCTTAGGAGTCGAGAACAAATAGGGGAGGGACCAAGATGCCTACCATCGATGCAGACGGACATGTCATTGAGCCCGAGGAAATGTTCGCAGATATGCCTGCGGAGTTTTATCCCCGGCGGCCCGTACGAGTTCACCTCCCCACAGATACGTTGCGCGAGGATTTCAATGGCTGCTGGATCATTGAAGGTAAGACCTGTCCTGCTATAGGAGGAAGGGGCCGTACCACTTTCTACCTCGCTGGAGATGAGAGATCGAAAAAGATGGATGTCAGTATTCCGTCGCAAACCTTGGCTGATATAGAGGCTCGTTTGGCAGATCTTGATCGATTCAATATTGACGTCCAGGTGGTTTTCCCCACCATGTTTCTCGCCGCCGCCGCAGAGGATATCAAACTTGAGGGGGCTCTGTTCCAGGCTTACAATACCTATGTAGGTGGTGCTTGCGCAAAGTCGAAGGGACGAGTTCGTTGGGTAGCGTTGATTCCTTTCCGAGACCCACAAGCTGCCATAAAGGAGATACGGAGGGTGAAAGATCTTGGGGCTGTGGGAATCTTTACCATGGGGATGGTGTGGGAACAGACGCTTGCGGAACCCGAGTTCTTTCCTATCTATGACGAGGCCCAAAACGTCGATCTGCCCATATGTGTTCATCTTGGTTGGTCATCGCCTCCAGTGACGAATCTATTCGAAGATGCGCAATCATTTTTTGTTTCTGCCACCATTCCAGTTATTTGGGGATTTACCTATGTCATGGGTGCTGGACTGCCCATGCGTTTTCCTAAGTTACGATTTGGCTTTCTTGAGAGCGGATCCGAGTGGGTCCCCTATGCAATCAAACAGCTGCGCCGGCGGGTAAAGCCATTATCGGTTATTAGAGGAGAAAGCCGACGGCCCACTTTTGGTACAGGGTTTAATCAGGATTACTACCGCGATGCCGAGGAGCTGTTTCGAGAAGGCCGCGTCTTTGTGAACTGTGAAGGGGATGAAGACTTCGACTATCTTTTCAGGCATCTGGGTGAGGACGGTCTCATGTGTTCATCGGATTTTCCACACGGTGACCCTTCAGCAGAGGAGACCTATGTTACCCGCTGGCGGAATCGGACGGACTTCTCTGACCAGATTAAAAAAAAGGTGCTGGGTGAGAACGCCGCCCGGTTCTTTGGTTTGTAGTGGAGCATACTGAGTGATGCCAAAAGTTTCTGGGTGACAGATCAGTCAACTCTTCCTATACTTATTTCTCAACTGGGCCCAACCTTTGGCATGGAGCTCTGCGTGCTGTTTCCAATTATCCGGAAGGTCTAGGTAAGGTGACCTCGACGGTCCACAATTAACAAATCCGGCGGCATTGAACCGCCACTTTTCAGCCTGCGCATTGTATTGGGCAAACTGGGATGCTGCACCAGGTGGCATGAAGGCAGGCACGGAACGCATATCCTCCCAGATAGCATCCAACCTTTTTTCGTCATCCTTTTGAATGGCCTCCATTAGCGCCACTACGGGCTCAGGTCCCATGACTGCTGAGGTGGACCAGCAGGCCGTAATGTTTGTACGGGCGATCTTGTAGGCTGGGAAAATATTGTTTTGACCTGGCATGAAATTAATCCGGTGCCCAGCGACTCTCATGTCTTCCAAAAGAGTGCCTATTCCATAGGTAACTTTGGTGGTAATTACGGTGGGGGCATTTTTGGCCACCCCTGCCCAGAAGGGCGTGGGGAAGGAGGACTTGAAGAACAACGCGTTGGAATAAATCATAACCGTCATATGAGGTACCGCTTCGCTCAGGTCGGAATAAAATTGAACAGAGTTTTCGAGGGTCGGAGTCTGCCAGAGAGGTAGGCCAACAAAAGCACCGTCGGCCCCGATATCCTTTAGGCCTTTCATCTGCCTGACCACCTCTTTTGTGCCCAGGGCCGTGGCCCCGACAAATTCTGGAATTCGTTTCCGATTGACCTGAACGATGGTGTCGATGAAGGTTCTTTTTTCTTCCCACAAAAGGGCCGCGCATTCTCCGGTGGTACCGCATGCTGCGATGCTACCAATGCCGGCCTGAATGAGGTTCTCCGTCATGCGGGCTGTCTCTTCGAGGTCTACGGAATCTGTGGCATCCCATTTGTCCGATCCCTCTTGGCAGGGAGTGGGAACCAACACACAAATTCCTCTGAGGTCTCTTGCGGTCAGCATGGCTTTCTCCTTTTGGAGGTTAGAAAAATATGGAGAGGTTTCTTGATCCAATGACGGCTTGATCGAGCAGGATGGTTCTCTTGGCCAAACGCCAGTGTCCATTGACCTTTCTCAGCAGGTCCTCACGTTTTCCGCTGAAAATATCCCCTTCTGTGGCATTGCCTCTATTCCGATAAACCAAGAAATTACTTCTAACGTCGAACTCGTTGGGATTGGATGTGGCTCCCACTCGAACATTAGAAATGAGATGACGGGTCCTTGAGGGGGGATCCTCCGCCCATGCGTATTCGGTTAATAGTCGATCAATACGCAGCCTTAAAGATGGAAGGTCATCGCAAAAAATTTCTGTCTCAAGGGAATAATCCGGTTGCACTCCCCGGCCTCGATTTACACGCAGCGGCATGTGGTAGCTCAGATCCTCGGTCATGAGCTCCAACCAGTTTGAGAAGTGGCCCTCATCCATGAGTTCAGCCTCTCTATATAAGAAGTCCAAGATTTCTGCGTAGCGCGGATCGATGAGGTTTATGGTCTTTGCTTCGTCCATTGGATTTGTTTCGAATTTATAGCCTTACTTATACCTAGTGTTCTTTGTATCTCTTCCTTCGTGTGCTTCGCGTCCTTCGTGGTTCAGCATTTTGTTACCACGAAGAGCACGAAGGTCACGAAGTTTGGAGCACTCATCGTGCCACGAACATATAGGCTCGAAAGTTCCTTTTACGTCCTTTGTGGTTCGACCTTGCTCACCACCCTGAGCCCATCGAAGGGCGTCTTTGCGAGAGTCATCTTCTTCCTGATCTTGTAAAGTAAACTTCTGACAGTACCATGGCTTTTATGCTTTGGTCATAAGCTCCAGCCACCGTTCAAACATGGCCCGTTCGTTTGCTTCGATCCAAGAGGTTGGATAGGCAGTGCCAGGACCCGGCCAATCCTTTAGCGGTTCAACGGTTCCCAATCCCATCCCGTAATGAAAAAAATGGTTACGTGCAATGGATCCCCGGTTTGCCTGAGTGATATCCGCCCAGGTTTCGGTATCGTCCTGCTCTGTGGTTCCCGCCATACCAAAGGTTTGGAGGTAAGCTCTTCTCGAGGCCTCTTTCCACCGAGCTGGGAGATCTTTCTCAATAAGGCACCATGACCAGATCTCAATTTTATCCGGTCCCTTGGGTTGCCATTGGCGGAGCGTAAAATAGGAAGTGAACTGCTCTTCACGAGATCTCGATCCGGCGGGATGCACAAAACTCAAGTTTGGAAAAACAGTTCCATGGGCGTTCCTCAGGGGCTTTAGCACTTCGAGTTGCCCTTTGGTGAGATGGCGTTCTAGTTGCGCCAGGAGGTCATTTGGCAAGCCAAAGTACGGTTCACTTGTTGCTCCGGGAGCTGGATGAGTTAAGCCCAACCCGTGACCGTTTTCCGTGTGCACCTGATAACCCTGTGGTGAGACAGGGGTGCCTCCAAGTTCGATTCGGTATTGGTGAGTTACATGGACGTGGTAGGCGTCCCCGATAAAATTGCCGGAACCGAATTTCCAATTTGTCTCTACCAACCACCTCTGGGGAGGTCCCACCACTTCCACGCCACCGTCTGTGCGATCCAAAAACAGATCAAGATACCATTTCATTCCGCCCAGGTAATCGTTGAGGGAAGTTTCTGCTCCGTCCCAGGTGGCGAAAATCATTCCCTTGTAAGCGTCAACCTGAGGGGCTTCGTAAAGACCCAGCCTGCCGAAATCCAATCCCCCGGGATAGGCCTGCTTGTATGCCGGTACACCCATCAGTTCTCCGGTGTTTTTGTACGTCCAACCATGGTAAGGGCAGCGAAATTCAGCTGCACTGCCGAAATCAGCCTGACAAACCGTGCGACCGCGGTGCCTGCAGGTGTTCAACAGAACATGCACTTTCCCATCCGCACCACGGGTAACTATGATAGGATCTTCCCCCATGGAACGGGTGACAAAATCTCCTGGATTAGAAATCTCTGACTCGTGGGCTACATAGAGCCAACACCGAGAAAAGATCCGCTCAAGCTCCTGCTGGTAAATCTCGGGATCTGAAAAAATCAACCGACTCACTTTCCCATCCTGGGGCCTCACCAGCCTTCGCAAGTCACGTGTGTCTGCCACCGGTTCCCTCCTTTCCGGTCTGGCCATACCATGGGGTCAGGGCCGGGTCAAGGAGCATCAAAAGGAGAGTTGGCCTCTAAGCTTAAAAGTCATATGCGATCCCTTGAACTAGATGAAATACAAGGGACTGCATCGAACTTGGACCTCCCGTGGCTGTCCTTGACGAAGGCAGAGTTGCCGTAATATTGTTGCAGTCAAATTGCTGAGCCACAATTGGACTATGCGGCAGGCGCCCTTTAAGTTGTGTGATGGGCCAAACATTCTTAGAAATCAAAAGGAGTAGGAATGGAAAGAGAAAGAATCAAAGAGAAGGAGCCTGGACACCAGGATCGAGGAGAGCACTATGAGGAGACCCTCAGACTCTCCGCGGCTCTAAGGGAGCGTGCGAAAACCGGTAAAATCGTTTTAAGGGGTAAAGATATTCCTTGGCGCCAGAACAGGCAGGCCCTGCTCAAGATGTTCTTATCCTTCCACGACATTCCCGATACGGCAGCAACGGACTGGATTTGCTTTATTCATGACATCAAGGTCCACTCGGGTAAGCACCGACATCAGGGAGGCATTCAGTTGTTCGTCCTGGAAGGCGAAGGATACACCGTGGTGGACGGCGAGAGGTGTGACTGGGAAAAATGGGATCTGATTGTATTGCCGGTGAAGCCCAACGGGTGTGAACACCAGCATTTTAATAAAGTGCCAGGAAAAGCAGCTAAGTGGATGGCCTTTCAGTATTATACCTACATGCAGGTTCTGGGCCATATGTTCGAGCAGGTGGAAGATTCACCTGACTGGAAAGGGAAGAAACTTAACGCGCCGTAGCGCTAGAGAAATGAAGCAAATCGTGATCGTTTGTTTTGGCTTTGATGAGTTAGAAGCCGGTTGACAACCTTCTGCGTGACAGCCTATTCTCATCCCAACTTGGCCGTATACCGTTTTTAGAAAGGGGTCCATGAAAATGCCTACTATTGATGCGGATGGACATGTGATAGAGCCCGAGTCCATGTTTGAAAGCCTGCCAAAGGATTTTTACCCTCGAAGACCCATTCCAGTATTATTGCCAACGGATACAGTGCGTGGTGATTTTAACGGTTGCTGGATCATCGAAGGGAAAACCTATCCAACCATTGGTGCTCGTGGGCGTACGACCTTTCCTCTGCCGGGAGTGAACGCGTCAAAGAACAGCATCGTGAGTATCGGATCCCAGACCTTGGCTGACGTGGACGCACGAATGGCAGACCTTGATAAATTCAACATCGACATCCAGATCGTTTTCCCCACCATGTTTCTTGTCTCCACCGCCGAGGATGTGAAATTGGAGGGGGCATTATTTCAGGCGTACAATACGTATCTTGGTGCGGCCTGTGCAAAGTCCAAGGGTCGTTTAAGTTGGGCCGCCCCCATTCCATTCCGCGATCCCGAGGCTGCTATTGAGGAAATGGAGCGGGCTTGCGAACTCGGCGCAGCTGGGATTTTTACCATGGGCATGGTTTGGGATCGGACCCTGGACGACCCAGCGTTCCTTCCTATCTACGAAAAGGCGGTAGCGCTTGATATACCCATTTGCGTGCACCTGGGGTGGGCGTCACCACCCGTGACGAATCTATTCAGCGATGGTCGCGCCTTTTTCTGCTCAGCAACGATTCCGGTGATCTGGGCCTTCGTGTCGGTTATGAGCTCTGGTTTGCTCACCCGATTTCCAAAGTTGCGCATCGGGTTTCTTGAAACGGGATCCATGTGGGTTCCTTACGCGATTCAGCAATTGCGGCGGCGCGAGAAACCCTTGACCGTTCTTCGTGGACAGGGTCGTCCCAGTTCTGCCAGCGGGCTTAACCTGGAGTACTATCGGGACCCAGAAGAGTTCTTTCGCACGGGGCAGGCATTTGTAAACTGTGAAGGTGATGAGGACTTTGATTATCTGCTGAAACATCTAGGTGAGGATGCGCTCATGTGTTCTTCAGATTTTCCCCATGGAGATGCCTCGGGAGAGGAAACTTACGTTAGGCATTGGCACGAGCGTACCGATTTGCAGGATCGGGTAAAACAAAAAGCATTGGGAGAAAACGCGGGCCGCTTTTTTCGACTGCAGCCCATGGGAGGATAACATCATGCCGAGCATCGATGTACATTGCCATACCATACCGCGTCCACTGGTGGATGAGTTGAAAAAAGTGGCTCAGGGAAGTTCGCCCCTAGCTAAAAACGCGGCCTACTATTTGAACCGGCCCGAAATCCTTAACGATCCACAGTTTGCTGGGGGTTTGGACGAAAGGATCGGCATCATGGATGGGGCCGGGGTAGATGTTGAAATTGTCTCCACTCCCTTGCCTTTAGGGGCGTATTTCGCGGACGTTGGCCAAAGGGGCGCCGTGGCCCAGGCTATTAATGACATGTACACAGCCGCGTCCGAACGCTACCCGACAAAGTATCGGTTTTTTGCAACCCTTCCGCTGCCGGACGTGTCATCGAGTATTAAAGAGTTTCTTCGAGTATCGAAGCTTCCGGGTTTTGCCGGAGTCATCATGCCCACTACAATCGGAGTGCCCTTTAACGATCCAAGCCTCGAGCAGCTTTATGGCGAAATGGCCAAAGCCAGGTCATTATTGTTCATCCACCCATGTCGCATGGAAAATTTGGGGCGATATGCGAACCTGGGCATGGAGACCATGATCGGTTGGCCTGCCGAGGATACCCTTGCCGTGATGGAGCTGGTTCTGGGAGGAGTCGTTGAGCGTCATCCGGAGCTTACCGTGATTGCGCCCCATGTTGGCGGGACGGTATTGTACCTAGTTGGTCGAGTCGACCGTACCCAAAACCATATCCCGGTATATCAAAATACGATTGCAAATCCTCCGAGTTTTTATCTAAAGCGTATGTACTACGACTCGGTGTGCGATTCCCATCCGACTTTGAACCTTGCCCGTAGCGTGGTGGGGGCCGATCATATTGTGCTGGGATCGGACTTTCCTTTCTGGTACCGGAACAAAATGGGCGAATGTCTCCAGGTAATCAATACACTGGACTGGTCGGAGGAAGAGCTGGAGCTTGTCCGTGGCGGCAACATGGTGCGGCTGTTGCAAGAGCAGGGGCGGTGGTGAAATCTGGGAAGTAAGGAGTTTACGATGGCAAAGGTATCATTAGTTTTGTCGTGTTCCCATTCTCCGTTTCTCTATACGCCCCCGGAAAAATGGAATGATATCAGAGTTAGGAGACCCGTGAGAGGGGACGTTCCACAGGATTCCGAAGCAACGAACCTAGAAAAATTCGATCGATGCATGAAGGCATTCGCCACTCTCCGGTCAAAGTTGGAAGAAGTTCGCCCCGATGTCCTGGTGATTTTTGGCGATGACCAGAATGAGCTCTTTGATTTTAACAATATGCCTGCGCTAGGCATTTTTCTAGGGGCGGAGTTTGAGGGCTACAGGACACAGGCGGCCTCGGCTCCTTCCGTGCCTGGAGCCCCTAGAGAGAAAAAACCCAAAACCCCCGAACATTGGGTCAAGGCGAAGGGCCATCCAGAACTTGCTAAAGAGCTGTTACCAAGACTCATGGAGAAAGGTTTTGATCTTTCATATTCAGTGGACCTGCCGAACAGGGAAAGGGGCATGGGGCACGCCATTATGCGACCTGCCCACTATTTGACGCCAAATTATAATATCCCGATCATTCCCATCTTTGTGAACTGTTACTACCCACCCCTACCCTCGGCAAAGCGGTGTTTTCAGTTAGGAAAAGCCATGAGAGAAGTGATCTATGAGTCGTCCTTAGATCTCAACGTAGCCGTATTGGGTTCCGGAGGACTATGGCACACCCCAATGGCGAAGGATGCTTATTTGAATGAAGAATTCGATCAGGGGTCCTTGGATGCAGTGAAGGTAGGTGACGGTCGGAAGTTTGCAGATTATTTCGATAACGCGACGCCCCCTGGAGGGAAGGGAAGTGGAACCGGTGAAACGCGGAATTGGATTGCTGCGGCCGGGGTTGCCGATGGTATTCCAGGAAAAGTAGTGGATTATGTCCCGGTATACGCATCACCTTGTGGGATGGGATTTGCCTATTGGGAAACAGCCTAAGTTGAATCTAATAAAATGTCCGCGAAGGAGGAAAGCAAACAGTAGGTATAACCCATGCTAAAATCGCATAAAGGAGAATATTTAGAGGTAAACGGGCTAAGGACATTTTACATAAAAATGGGTAGCGGCCACCCCTTGTTGTTAATCCACGGTACATCCCCCGGCGCTTGTACACTGACCAGTTGGGGGATGAACATGGAGACACTTGCCTCGTTGGGCTATACTGTAATTGCCTTTGACCAGCCTGGGTTTGGATACAGCGATAACCCCAAAGACTACTCGTTAGATTTCAGAGTGGCTCACGCAAAATCGTTCATCGACAAATTGAACCTCGAGCACTTTCATTTGATCGGTAACTCGCAAGGGGCCTACGTGGCTGCAAAAATTGCGTTGGAGGATCAAAGAACAGAGAGGTTAGTCCTCGTGTCGAGCGGTACTATAGCGCCGCAAGGCTCTCCCGAAGCTCAGGCGCTCGCCAAGGAGCACGGAGCACATCTGAGGCAATACACTCCTTCCCTAGAGAATGCACGATCTCTAACCTTGGGGACGCTGTTCAATGAAAAACTAGTGACGGAGGAACTGGTTCAATTACGGTACGAAATGAGTACGGGAAAGAATTATGAGTCCCAATGCCAACGTCGAAACGTCCCTTTCCCCAAACCGATACATGACCAGCTGCGTACCTTGAAAGTAAAGACCCTGATCCTATGGGGGAACAATGATGGTGGGGCCGCAGTGGAACGTGCGCTTCCACTGTTCCAATTGATTCCCAATGCCGAGCTCCACATATTCGATAAGTGTGGCCACTGGGTGCAGTGGGATCAAGCAGCGAGATTCCACACGATTGTGGGCAATTTTCTCAAGATGTAGTTCCTCGCGGTACGTAGGCCCATCCCCGTTTGACAGGCTGGGCGCCGTTTGATATCCAACACACGTTCCTCTGTGACTCCTAACAATATTAATCATTAATGAGGGAGGGGATGTTTTGTCTAATTCACTTCCTACGACCACCAAAGAACAGAACGAAATCCTCACGCGGGTGGATCCTGGTACTCCCATGGGAGAGCTGCTTCGTCGTTACTGGTGGCCTGTTGGTTTTTCAGCCGATCTCAAGGACAAACCCACGTTCATCCGGCTCCTTTGCGAGGATCTCGTGCTCTTCCGAGACGGAAAGGGCCGAGCCGGGGTCTTGGGGGCACTGTGTTCCCATCGGCGGGCGAACCTGTGCCTGGGCAACGTGGAGGAGAGTGGCCTAAGATGCAGGTACCATGGTTGGCTGTACGATGTTAACGGTTCGGTATTAGAGATCCCCGGGGAGCCCGTTGGGAGTGGGCTCAAAGAGAGCATTCATCAACTCTCTTATCCAGTGGAGGAGGTAGGGGGGATGGTCTTTACCTATCTTGGCCCCCAACCTGCACCGCTCCTGCCAAGATTCGACTTCGTAGCGGGTGAAGGGGAGAGGTATGTCAAGATGACCCGTTTCATGCCAAGTAACTGGCTTCAGTGTGTTGAAAACGGCATTGACCCTTTGCATGTGAGCTTCACTCATCTGTCTGGTTTGGCCGATCTGCATATGGAACCTGAGTTTGAGTTCGAGGATTCCGAGTGGGGGTTTGTCCATAAGACCTTTCGACCAGGGTCAAAGGAAGGCACATTCAATTACCGTGAGCACCATATGTTGATGCCAGGCATTAGTGTTGGAGGGAGCCCAGGGAGAATGCTCGAAGGTGGAGGTGGGACACCCGTAACATCCGCCCGATGGAGCGTAGCCCTCGATAATACGGAGACCTCTCTGTTACGGGTCACCTATAAGCCTGCAGACAATCCAGGCAAATTCAAGAGCGATCCGTTTCTAGGGGTTGGACGGCCACTTTCCATCGAACCCTACAGGGAATACAAGGAATCTGACAATCCCGTGCTTGGCTATACCATAGGCCGCTCAGTTCCCGAAGAAGACGCTGCCATCGTTGGTAGCCTAGGCCCCATCGTCGATAGGGAGAACGAGCATCTCTCCCCTGTGGTGGACGCGGGTGTCATTACATTACGAAATATGTATTTAAAGGCGATAGAGTTGGTCAAGGCCGGGGGTGACCCGCAGGGCGTCATAAGGGACAAGGCAAAGAATGGGCTTATAGTGATACCTGCATATGAAAGATGGGTCTCTGCGGATGAGCGTAAGAAATTGCAAGCTAGGTAGAGGAAACGTAGTGACGACGAAAAATTTGGGAAGCGAGGATACAATATGTTTGACAAAGAGCTCCATGAAACTTTAACCAGGGCCACGTGCATAATGGTGGGATTTCTTTTTATAGCGGTGGTTGGTCCTCGAATCACACTGGCAGCCTCTGTTGGTGAGCTGACCGCACAGGCTAAAAAAGAAGGGGCTATGAACGCCACGATCACCAGTTCCGTGAAAGGTAAGACCATTGCAAAACTTTCCGCGGCCTTTAAAAAGCGGTTTGGACTCAACGACATCAAGGTCACAATTGCACCGGTAGGAGATACCCGGCACTACCCCAAAGCTGCTGCCGCAACAAGGGCAGGGGGACCACCGACCTATGACACCCTCTCCGGATCAGGTCTCAATAACATAATGCTAATGGGCCTAGGAGGAGTCCAAAAGATTGACGGTTGGCAAGCCCTTCTCAAGGAGATGCACCCGCTGGTGAATTCAGGAAAGGTTCAGCCCAGGCAGATAAGTCCCACGCCGTTTACCGGACTCGGCTTTCAGAATTACTCGCGAATATGGTCGTTGGCATACAATCCCAAGCTCATCTCGAGGAAAGAATTACCGAAAACACACGCAGAGCTCGGTGACCCTAAGTACAAAGGCAAGTTTGTCCAACCTCCCTTTTCGGCTAACTGGGACATCGGAATTCTGGTTTTTCCAGAAATTTCGAAGGAAAAGTGGCTTGGAGTTGTGAGGAAGGCAGGTAGGAACGCCGGTGGAGTTGGGTTCCCCGCAGCTAACATGCAGCGCCTGCTGATTGGCGAGTACGCCTTTGCGCTCAGCACCACATCTGACTATATGCGCATCAAGTCCAAGGATCCGGACGCCCCGGTGGGAGTTTCCTACTTTACGGACTACAACTCGGTGTCTGCTGCCTACTATGTAGTGCGCAAACGTGCGCGTCATCCTGCGGCGGGGACACTTTTCGCCCTGTGGATGACGACGCCTGAGGCACAGGCCATTTGGCAACCGGATATCTTTAGACCCCAGTTCCCCTGGGGACAGAGTGAGATGGACAGAAAAGTCCAGCAATACCTCCGAGAGAACAATGCTGAGGGAACTGGCTTCCTGGCAAGTGATAGAGGTATAAAATTAATGAAATGGTATGGTACTCCGGAGGGTAGGGGGTACAGGAGCTCTCTTAGCCGGGCCATCAGAGGTAGATAGGGTGCAGGAACTGTCAGCCCTCAGGCTTGGGGATTAACGCCGATAGAAGTTTATGCAGCGCGTTGAGGTTGCTAAACGGCTTGGGTGGTTTGAACAGGTTGGTGAGCGGCTGAAGGAAACCATTAGTCCCATAAGCATCACCCATGGATTGCCCCTGGTGTGCTCGTGGCTCATCCTATCCTTCATAGTTACGCTTCTGCTGTTTGTTTTTTACATGACATTTGTTCCTGGGCTTCCCACGGAGCCCGGGTTGACGTTGAAGCACTGGGTTAATATCGCCCACTCTCGCATGCTCACGGAAGTTGTCCCAAACACGCTGATCGTTGGGTTTGGGACAGTTCTCGTGTCCACGTGTTTTTCCTTGCCCCTGGCATGGCTGCTAAACCGCACCACACTGCCCTTTCGCAATACATTCATTACAATGATGGCCATGGTAGTGATCGTGCCCGGCTTCATCACAGCCATGGGCTGGATCATGTTGGTCAATGACCGGATTGGCCTAGTCAACAAAGCCATCGGCGGTCTAATGGGCCTCGAAACGGTACCTCTGACCGTGGTGAACAACCCCTTTGGGATCGCTTGGGTGTTGGGGTTGGTGTTGACGCCGACCATGTTCTTTCTGATTTCAGGTCCAATGCGGACACTGGACCCCACGTTGGAAGAGGCTGCCGCCGTGGCCGGGCTGAACCAGTGGCGCACACTTCTGCGGGTGAGCTCCCCCTTGATGTGGCCTGCGACTCTTGCAGGGATGATTTACACCTTCATGACGGCCATCTCCATATTTGAGGTGCCAGCTATGTTGGGTGCGGCAAGCGGTAAGGTCCCGGTCCTTTCCACCGAGCTTTTCTATGCAGTAAGACCGGGCGGGAATGACTTGGCTGATATAGCCTATGGTGCTGCGGGAGTATACGGCACACTCATTGCCGTTCCCAGCATTGTGGCGCTTTACTTCTATCTGCGTGTATTGACCCGTGCCAAGCGCTATGAAGTAATTACCGGGAAGGCATACAGACCACGGGACATGGATCTGGGACAATTCAAGTGGCTGGGGCTGGGGTTTGTCTTATTGTATCTAGGGCTTGCGGTAGTTTTGCCCATGACCGTTCTTGCGTGGTCCTCTCTGTTACCCTACCTGATGATGCCATCTGTGGAGGCCCTTTCAAAAGTGAACCTATCCAACTACGACGACTTGTTGATTAACCTGGGGGGGATTTCTGTTGTCATAAACACACTGGTGTTGATGGTCAGTGTTTCCTCGCTGGTGTTGTTTTTCAGTTTCATGATTTCGTGGCTCGTTGTGAGAGCTAAGGTTCGGCTATACAAGCTGATGGATGTGATTGCCATGCTCCCCCACGCCATCCCGGGCCTCGCCTTCGCTTTCGCCCTGGTGATGTTGGGGATCGTTGCCTCACTGTGGTTTCCGAACCTACCCTTGTTGGGGACCCTGGCCATTATTGTGGTGGCCAACGTCATTAACCGGCTGTCCTACGGGACCCGAATCACGAACGCCGCTCTAGTGCAGGTCCAACAGGAATTGGAGGAGTGCGCTCAGCTTTGTGGGGCCAGAAATGCCACCGTTATGTGGCGAATTATTGTGCCATTGGTCAAACCTTCGCTTGTGTATGCTGGCCTGTGGACAGCCATGCTCACTTTTCGTGAGGTCAGCATGGCCCTGATGCTTAGTGAGAGCCACAATCGGGTGCTCTCGGTAAGCATCTGGGGCCTTTGGCAAACTGGCAATCTTGGTATCGCATCGGCCGGGGCGGTGGCCATGGTGTTGACCATGGGAGTTCTGATGGTGTTCGCTTTGCGGTTAGCTGGCAGTGGCGCGGTGCGATAACGGCGGGGAGGCTGAGATGATTCAAGTCAAACAGTTGCGTAAGACCTTCACTACTGAGCAGGGTGGAGTTCAAGCAGTACAGGGTGTGAACTTCGAAGTGGAAAGAGGGGAGATCTTTACTCTGCTCGGACCCTCGGGTTGTGGCAAGACCACTGTACTACGAAGTATTGCTGGTTTGGAGCAGCCCGAAGACGGCGAGCTCACAATTGATGGGCGGGCAGTTTTTGCCGACCATGGCAGGACCATTGTACCTCCCTACGACCGTGGTGTTGGTATGGTCTTTCAGTCTTACGCCATCTGGCCTCATCTAACAGTGTTCGAGAACGTTGCCTTCCCGCTCCTATACGGAAACTTCAAGATTCCGAAGTCTGAGGTCAAACGGGCCGTAGCGCGGGCTCTTGAATCGGTGCAGCTTCAAGGATTGGAGGATCGCCCGGCTCCGTTGCTAAGTGGGGGGCAACAACAACGGGTCGCTTTGGCAAGAGCCCTAGTCTATGAACCCAAGGTGCTTCTCTTAGACGAACCGTTGAGTAACCTAGATGCAAAACTACGGACAGAGATGCGAGTCGAAATTCGCGAGTTGGTAAAAAGGCTGATCATTACAAGCATCTATGTAACCCATGACCAAGAAGAGGCACTAGTTCTATCAGATCGCATTGCAGTGATGCATGGAGGGCAAATAGTACAAATTGGTAGTCCTCATGAGATCTACGTAAGTCCGAGCGATGCCTTTGTCGCGGGCTTTGTAGGAGAGGCCAATCTATTAGAAGGGCGAGTGGAGGTCGGTGTACTAGAAAACGGCAGCAGGCTTGTGAGTAGCTCCATGGGTTCCCTGGCCTGTTCTGTATCACAGAGTGTGGGTAATGGTGAGAAGGTCACTCTGATGTTCCGGCCAGATAGTTTGTCCCTGTGCCAGGTGCCCCATAGCCCAATGAGTAACGTATTCCCGGGCAAGATCGAGCGAGTCTCCTTTGTCGGTAGCCGGTTGAAATGCCAAATTCAGGTTGGCTCGAGCTCCTTGCTCGGCGAGTTCCCTTCGTCCTCAGCGATTGAACAAGGCCAAGAGGTTACTTTGGAAGTTCCAATTAATCGAGTACGCGTGTTTGTTCAATAAGACAACTGTTGGCAGACCTCTAATTGTTAGCAGGAGGGATTTCTTACATGAAGCTCAACCTCACTCTTGCCTGTGGCTTGTATGATCGGACCATGGCTCTCGAAACCGGAGCCGCTTCTCCCGAGGGGATTGATCTCAACTATCTCATAATGAACGGTCCGGGAGAACTGCTTCGCCGCCAGGCCCGTTACGCAGAGTTCGATGTGTCCGAGTTTTCCCTCTCCACGCATGCCATCTTACATTCAAGAGGTGACCGTCGGATGGTGGCAATCCCAGTCTTTCCGTCACGAAAATTTCGCCACTCAGACATCTACATCAACACCAACGCCGGAATCCGTGAACCGAAAGATTTGTTGGGCAAAAAGGTGGGGGCATTGTCCTACCAGCAAACGGCTGCGGTCTGGATTCGAGGTGCTTTGGAGCACGATTATGGGGTGCCGGCGGATCAGGTGGAATGGCATTTCGGTGGATACAATGAGCCCATGGACTATACTGAACGTATACCGATCACCTTTCCTCCCAACGTGCGAACGAAAAGGAACTCAGATCGATCCCTTAACGAAATGCTAGAGAGCGGCGAGATCAGCGCGCTTATTGGGTCTAGCCCGCCACGGTCGTTTCAAACCGGATCGCCTAAGGTGGGCCGTCTGTTTCCTAACTATCAAGAAGTCGAGCTTGAATATTATCGGCGAACGGGCATTTTTCCGATTATGCACATCATTGTGATCAAGCGGGAAATTTATGAAAAGGCTCCCTGGGTTGCCGTGAGTCTTTACAAAGCCTTTGACAGGGCCAAGGCCGCAGGGATGCGTCGGCTGGAATATAGTGCAACCCTTTTCTGTTCACTCCCTTGGCTCGGAGTGAACCTGCAAGAGATTCGGAATCAGATGGGTGAAGATCCATTCCGGTACGGATTCGAAGAGAACCGCAAGGTACTGGAGACCCTGCTTGAATATTCCTATGAGCAAGGATTAATAAGTGAACGGCTGAAGGTGGAGGAACTGTTCGTCCCTGAAACCCTCAGTAGTGTGGATCTCACAGAGATCTAACTCCCTGAGACTGTTTGTGAAAGGGCTGAAAGAAAATCGATCTGAATCGATTTCGAGTGAATGATATGAGACATTACGCTTGTTTGACTCGACCCCTACCCGGTGGTAGAGTCTGGCCGCCAACCCAATTGGGACGGCTTAGAGACGATAACTAAACAGGAGGGATTTCTTGCGATGAAGCTCAATCTCACTCTCGCCTGTGGCTTGTATGATAGGACCATGGCCCTCCAAACCGGCTCTGTTTCTCCTGATGGAATCAACCTCAACTATCTGATCATGAACAATCCTGGCGAGCTGTTCAAGCGCCAGGCCCGTTACGCCGAGTTCGATGTCTCAGAGTTCTCCCTGTCCACCCACGCCATCCTTCACACAAGGGACGACCGCCGCATGGTAGGAATCCCTGTTTTCCCCTCTCGAAGGTTCCGCCACTCAGACATCTACATCAACACAAGCGCGGGGATTAGAGAACCCAAAGACCTGGTTGGAAAAAAGGTTGGAACTATGTCGTTCCAGCTAACGGCGGCGGTTTGGATCCGGGGTATCCTGGAGCATGATTACGGGGTACGAGGCGACCAGATCGAATGGTACTTCGGTGGATACAATGAACCGATGAACTACACTGAACGAATACCCATCAAACTCCCTCCCGGCGTGAGAACCAAAAATGTTTCAGACAAATCCCTCGACCAGATGCTGGAGAGCGGTGAGATCAGCGCCCTGATCGGGGCTTTTCCGCCGCAGTGCTTTCAGAACGGATCGCCCAAAGTGGCCCGTCTATTTCCAAACTATCAGGAAGTCGAGCTTGACTACTATCGACGAACCGGCATCTTTCCGATCATGCACATGATCGTCATCAAGCGGGAGATTTATGAAGAGTCCCCCTGGGTTGCCGTGAGTTTATGCAAGGCCTTTGCCAGAGCCAAGGCGGTAGGTATGCGCCGTTTGGAATATACCGCAAGCCTTTTCTGCTCGCTACCCTGGCTTGGGTTACATTTGCAGGAATCTCGGAAACAGATGGGTAGAGATCCTTTTCCATACGGGATCGAAGAGAACCGGCAGGGGTTGGAGACCCTCCTCGAATATTCCTATGAACAAGGATTAATCAGCCAACGCCTGAAGCTGGAGGAGCTGTTCGCCCCTGAAACTCTCGGTGGTGTCGACCTCATTGAAATCTGAAATCCAATACGATCAGCCACCGACTCCGCCAGGCCTCCCGTCAATAAGAGATAAGGAAGCTCATTGTGAGTAACCCAGCTAAGAAAATAGCTAAGGAGGAAAGAGAGACTGCTCACTCGGGTCCATCAACAATTCCTGAACTTCCAGCCCTTGGATTTCGTAACTACTGGTACCCCATTATCGAGGCACGGCGAGTGGGTCGCCGCCCCATTCCCGTTCGCATACTCGGGGAAGACATCGTACTTTTCCCAGGTAAGGGGGGCAAGGTGGCGGCTTTGCTGGATCGATGCCCTCACCGTGGGACGATGCTGTCCCGCGGGAGGATCCTCTTCCCGGGAACCCTGAGTTGTGGCTACCATGGTTGGACCTACAACGAACAAGGTGAATGTGTAGCTGCCATTGTAGAAGGACCTGAATCTCGCTTACCCGGGCAGGTGAGGGTGCGAGCCTATCCCACTGAAGAACGGTTTGGAATTGTGTGGGCGTTTTTGGGTGAAGGGGAGCCACCGTCTCTGGAGGAGGATCTTCCACCCGAGGTCCTGGAACCAAATGTCTTGCCGCTATTTTTCTTCGAAGAATGGAAATGTGACTGGCGCAACATTACTGAAAACATCATAGACTCCTCTCACCCAGCGATGGTGCACCGCACCTCATTCAATTCCCTGTTTCAGGAGTTTCCCGCCTGCGCCACCAAATATCCGGCAGAATTGCTCCCTGACGGTAAAGGTGTAGTCTCGAAGGCGACAGGGGTCAGAATGCAGGCTGAGTTTCCTGGACTGGGAAAATTTCCTGCCCGCAATTGGTGGCGGGTCATAAAGGTCGTGTCCGGGGCCATGGCCAGTGGACTCGTGATGCGTATGCCAGGCCACATCGTCGTTAAAAGGCGGGATCCTTACTTCGGAATCTGGCAGTCCAATTGGCAATGGCCGTTTCCCGTTGACGAACATCGCGCCCGAATTCTGTTCTTTACCATCACTCACCCCAAGTCACTCATATCTAGACTCGCGTTGAAAGTGTTATGGTGGACATATCATAAGCCTTCCCGTGTTCAGTTCGTCAGCCAAGACAGGTATCAGCTTGAACCACAGAATTACCGGAATCCAGAGAGGCTTTCGCCGGTTAGTGATTCGGGCGTCATCCTATTTCGTAACTATGCAACGAAGTTTGCTCGGAAACCCGACACCCCCAAAGGTCCTACCGGCGCTGGGGAAATCGATGAAAACGCAAGTCCTAAGGCTTAAGTCAGTATCGGATTGGGAGGCGGAGAGAATAACTTAACTTTGACAAAGGAGACGAACGAAAAATGGAGAGTCAACATTGGGAAAATAACGCAAAAATCGCAGTTATGGTTACACTCATGCTTGAAACCTGGTCCGAGGGTACGGCCCCCAGCTACTCTTCGATGACCACTCCTCTCAAGCCAGGGACGCTAGACACACAGGGGATTTCCTGGTCCGAGTATGGGGGCAGGACCGGGATCTGGAGGATCATGCGAATACTAGATGAATTCGGTATCAAGGCCACAGTTGTTGCCAGTGGTAGGTCAGTGGAGCTCTTTCCCGAGGCAGTCAAGGAAGTCGCTCGAAAAGGGCATGAGGTGGCTGGCCACTCTTACACCCAGGATATGCTCCTCTGCTATCTTTCACCAGAGGAGGAGAAAGAAGTGATCCGCAAGTGCTGCGGACTTATTGAAGGAGCCACTGGAACGAAGCCTGTGGGTTGGTTAAGCCCACGAGGCACGCCCACGGAACACACGGCAGAATTTCTGGCTGAAGAAGGATTCCTGTGGCATGGGGATCACAATGACGTGGACCTCCCCTATGTGGTGGATACAGCCAAGGGTTCTCTTGTTGCCATACCGCAGAGTAACTTCGCCGATAATCGGGTGCTTCGCGGAAACCCGAGGGACTATTTCCAAGTGTACAAGGATACCTTCGATTACCTGTACAACACCGAGCCCATTGGGGTGGTTAACCTAACGGTTCATTCGCACTGGGGCGGGCGCCCTCTCATGTCGGCCATCATAAGGGAGGTCCTCAAATACATTAAAGGTTTCTCTCAAGTCTGGTTTGCCGGACATGACGATGTCGCTAAGTGGGTGATGAAACATCCCATCATTCCTCATCGGTAAACCCGAATCCCGAAGAGACGGCCATTCCCGTTTGGAGTACTGAAAAGGAGTAAAGAATCATGGCAAACTCAAATGCAGAGCTTGATCCTACGAAGACCCGCTATGTCAAATCATATGCCGTTCGCCGTGCCTTCCAAGCTGAGGTCCAGTACCCCCCCGATGTAACCGGCGTGAAGGACGCTATCGATATCCATTGCCACGCCCATGAGGGACAGCAGGATGCACTGGCATTGGCCAAATACGCCTCGAAAAATGGCATGCGGGGGATTCTCTATAAGACAATGGTCAAGCGCCAACGACCTGTGGAGACCATCGGGCGTGTGCAAGAAGAGTTAAACCGATGGTGCGAGTCCGAGGGGATTACCCCTATCACGTGCTGGTCCGGATATAATGTCGCCGATCGTGCCGAGCCCCCATCACCCAAGAAGGCACGCGAGCAACTAGAGACAGGGGTCACAGGGATCTGGATGCCGGTGGCCATGCACGCCAACACTTTGAGCAAGGTTGGAGGGAAGAATATTTGGTGGGACTCCTCGGCCAGTCCCCGTGAGCTAACCGAGGCAATGTCCTGGGAGGAGGCACTCAAGATTGGGCACTGCTTAATAGATAATAATGGTAAGCTTAAGGCCGAAATTCGCGAAATTATCCACATTGTTGCCGAGAGCAACGCTGCACTTTTCTTCGGTCATGCGACCCATAAAGAAATTTTTGCCATGGCAGAAGAGGTGGACAAACTTGCGTTCAAACGTGCAGTGGTGGATCACCCTTTCAGCCCCTTCGTGGATCTGAGCACCGAGCAGATGCAGCAGCTTGCCAGAGTAGGAATTTACCTCAACTTCACTTACGACGAAATTTCTCCACTGCTTGGCGTAGATCCCTTCAAAATGTACCAGGCCATTAGAAGCGTTGGAGTGGAGCACGTGACATTATCCAGTGACGGCGGGGAACCGCTATTCCCGAATTCGGTGGAGTGCATCCGACAGGTACGTGCGTATATGCGGGCGTTTGGGTTAAGTGATGAAGAGATTCACCGAGTGAGTACGGTCAACCCCGGTATTATTGTGGGAGCCAATTAATATCATCATCGATTTTGAATTCGTGGCTGAAATGATCTTTTCAGTACAGCGTTGAAGGGTTCCCTCATTTGATTTTGTAGTTCCTTGGGCAGTGTTAATGTTTTTTCGCTAGCTGCTGCAAAGTCTCCCTGGACTTGAGACCGTTCTTTTGCATCAGACCGATCTCCCTTTCATCAAACCAATCGACAATCGATGGTTTATAGGTTGGGCGTCTTTTAAGCCGTTCGTGCCACTCGGCCACGTGCGGACACTCACCCCATAGCCAGCTGAGCTGGAGGCAGTCCATTCGGGCCAAATAGGGTGCATACCCGATATCTGCCAATGAAAAGGTCTCGCCCGCGAGCCAGGGACCCCGCGTCAGTACAGCCTCCATATTTGCAAACAGTTTGGTGAACAGTTCTATGGATTCGAGAACCAAGGGTGCCTCGATACCCAGTTCCGTTGTCTGTCGGAGAAATTCGCGGTTCTTCGGATTGGGTTTGCTCGCGATATGCGCTTGCAGTGCCTCGCGGGTTTCAAACTTGTCAACAAACTCCTCTCGCAACGCAATAGCGCAGCTGAGTGTTGCTGTGGCAGGGATGTGTATACTTTCGTCTAACTGCTTTGTCCAAAGGCGCATACGTGCTCTGCCCATGGAATCCTCTGGCTTTAGTTGAGGGCCCTTGAAGGCCTCGTCAACATATTCGCTTATCACTGTTGATTCAATCACAACATCATTCCCGTTTACGAGGGTTGGTACCACCCCGTTGGGATTGAGTCTGAGGTAAGCGGGATTGCGTCCCTCGCCGGCACGAATGTCGACGTAGTGGCTGTTCCACACGACTTCCTTTTCTGCCAGGACCATACGTGCCTTGGCCCCGCAAACAGACATGCCATGATGGTATAGATCAGGTTTCATGCAAAACTCTCTCTCTCGGAACGGACTGATCTGCCCGTTTTGAATGGAAAGTACAGGAAAGGAAACTATGATGTCAACGGGATCCTACGTCAACTCCAGTGACCCAGCTCACTCAAACAGAGTCCGCCATTTACTGTAGAACCGGGATCTGATTTCGTCGCTGGCCTTGTTCACTGGGGGAAATTCTTTTATCCACTCCCAAGGACGGCATGCATCAATCAAGGCGCGGCTTGTCGTGAGGTTCCCCCGATCTTTCGTTTCAGGGGATAAGATAGGGTCAAGCCAGGTAGTGGGGCAGTCCGGCTGAATTTCAAAAGAAGTCGCAGGATTACTCCGAGTTGCCATGGCCCACAGGACCTCCTCTGGGTTGGAAGGATCAATGTCATCATCTACCACAACGATGATACGACACATACTGTGCATCAGTCCAGAGGCCACCCTGCCCACTTGCCTTGAGTGTCCCCCGTATTGCTGTGTTATTGAAACCACCGTGATTAGACCGGGGCCCGCGTTAAGGGAATAGACACCTTTAATCCCCGCAATGCCTGAGTTCTCCAATCCCTCCCATACTGTGAGGGTGCTCGCATCAGGGGGGCATACCCAATTCTTGGCCGGTGGCTTGAGCGGAGGTTCACCATGTTGGATCGGGTCTGTCCGGTGATAGAGGGCCTGAACACGAATGACGGGTTGCATTCTTTCGCCTGCCGCATAGTAACCAGTGTATTCCCCAAAAGGCCCCTCTATCCTCTGCTCCACGCTGAGAGGTGGAACCTCCCCCTCAATGACCATCTCTGCATTGGCAGGCAAGGGAAGACCGGTTCTCGGCCCTGGGATGGTCTCCTCTGGCTCTCCCTTGAGAAAACCTGCCAAATCATATTCCGGTGTTGCCCATGGAGCTCCGCTGATGGAGGCGAAAAACAAATAGGGATCAAGGGTCACGGCCACTGCAATTGGACAGTTTTTTCCCCTGGACCACCATTTTCGCATCTGTAGGCTCCCGTGGTGGTAAGGGGAGACCTGGAAACCCAGTGTTTTCTTATCGTGGACCATGCATCGATAAGTGCCGAGGTTCACCCATCCCTCATCAGGATCCTGGGTGATGACTGCACACCCGGTCCCCACATAGTGCCCCCCATCATGCTCATGCCATTGAGGAACGGGGAATTTCAGTAGATTAACTGCCTCGCCATCCTGTACGTTTTCCATCACGGGGCCGGAAGAAACCCTGACGGGTTTGATGGGCCGGTAGTTTCTGAATTTTTCTCGCCATGCCTTTAACAGTTCCAAGGGTGAGCCTCCTTCTGGAAGCCCAAGTGCCAGGGCGTTGCGAAACGATGTTGAATAAGGCTTGGCAGCGATCCGATAGCCCTTGGGGTAGCCATTAATCCGATCAAAGAGGAGCATGGGTCCTTGACGCTCACACATCAACTCCGTTAGCGTACCAATTTCAAGGTCACAGTCTGCACCCTCCACTACTTTAACATCTCCGCGCTTCTCAACCTCGGTCAGAAACTCACGAAAATCTTTCCAAGCCATTTGTCTGTCCCTTCATGAACTGCCAACAACGCTACATCTTACGGCATCGTGTCACTTCGTTAAATAATCTTATTTGAGATCCATACTGAGAACCGCCGAATAGTTCAACCGGGTTTCGCCCTAGTGCTTGGCAATGGGCAGGCGCGGAGGAACTCCATGGAACTTTCGAATGCGTTGGTCCTTCGCGTTGTCCTGGTGATCTTTGGCGATGACCAGTATGAGCCCTTCGAATTTAATGATTTGCCAGCCTTGGAAATATACCTCGGAGCGGAGTTCGAAGGCTATCGAACGCTGTTGGCCTCAGTCCCCACAGTGCCTGGAGCACCCCGAGTGAAAAAGCCTAGATTCGTAAAGGTTAGGAGTACTTCGCACCGAGGATTGTCATTCGCGGATGGAGACCTGATGCGATAGGAATACCTCCCGTCGTTCCCGCGCCGATTCCAGTATGGCGAGACAAACTTCAAGGGTTGCCTTTTCCCATGGGCCATCACGAAGGGGAGGATGGTTGCTCACCACTGACTCGTAGAATTCATCAATGACGCTGGTCCCAGTACCCTTGGGCTTTGCTATCGGGATTTCCCGCTTACCGTCATCGCCGTAGATCAAGATGCCGTCTGGAGACTGTCGCAAGTCTCCTTTTTCGCAGCTCACGATCATAACACCCCAATGATTGTGATGTGCAGGGGGATTCTCGGTGCGTGTTAACCGTTCTCTCTTGCGAGTTCCTCCGTAGCCGTATGAGGCCTTGAGCGCTGCTTCCTGCTCAGGGGTCCTTGCCGTCTGTCTCAGAGTTTTTCTAGCTCTACCGTGGTGCTGGGGCTCTTTTGGTTGTCCGTAGGCCCCAATCCACCAATGAAATTCATCCGTATCGAAGTGGTCGTACCCGTTATAGATAATCGTAGCGGGAACTCCCTCGCTGGACTCAAGATAGGCAACAAAGCTACCCTCGGAACGGCGTTCAGGGTCCCAGACCCCCGTCATGGCCCTTACGCTTCGAACGAGGCCCCCCATGAGGATGCGTATCATGTCGATTTGGTGAGGGCCTTGGTTGAAAATTACCCCACCGCCGAGGCTGGTATCCAGCTCCTCCGGAGTTCGGGGTCGGTAGAGAAAGTCACTGTAGAGCCAGGAGTGAATCATTCCCAGGCGACCCAGTTCGCCGCTTCGCACGATTTCGCGCATCCTGAGGATAGGCACATCGAATCCGTGAGATCCGCGCCCCACTAGGAGTTGAACACCATGTCTCTTGGCTGCTTGAATCATCGCATCGCAGTCTTCGAGGTTGAGGGCCATGGGCTTTTCTAGGATTACATGCTTGCCTTGTTCCAAGGCCATAAGGGAGTGTTGGGCATGAAATTGGTGAGGAGTGGCCACATAAACGGCGTCGACGTTTGGGTCCCCGCAGAGATCTTCAACACGGTGGTAGACTCTTCCAGTAAACTCAGATGAAAATTTGTCCAGGGCCTCTTGCCTGAGGTCGGCAGCTGCTGTGAGTTTACTATGAGGATGGGTAACAATCTCAGGAATGGTGGAAGCCGCGGCCTGGCCCAATCCAGCGATACCGAATCGAAGGGTTGGGGCTCGTGTTTGCTTCTTCGAAGCCATGGCTTTGTGCTGACGGATGGTAGTGAAGCTAGAGTCGCGAACAGACTTTAGAAAAAGACCGTAACGTTTTTCGCCAGAAGTACGTTTTGATCAAGGATGATCTTTCGTTGGGCGATTTTCCAATGGTGGTCCACTTTTCTGAGCACATCCTCCCGCTTCCCAATAAACAAATCGGTTTCGTCTTGAAGCCGGTTGCGGTAGACGAGCATCCGGCTTTTGACGGAAACCTCTGACGGAGTGGAGTTTACGATTTGCACATTGGATACCATGTGACAGACCCGTGACAAAGGCTCCTCCGCCCAATGTTGACCGGTTTTGATCTGGTCCACACGTGACTTGAGCGTCGCCTTACCCTCGTCAAACCATGAGATACCATGGACATGGCTGGTATTTTCCCGCTCTTGCTCCCCGTAGGGGACGTTTTGCCTAAGGGGCATCCAATAGTGAGCGTCGTCAGTGAAAAGGTCGAGCCATTGATCGAAGCACCGCTCATCGAGCAATTCCGCTTCGGCATAGAGGAACTCCGAGATCTCTTGGGTGAGTAAAACGCGCTCGATGGCTTGCTCATGCCGATCGTTTGATTCCGTGATCATGTTACTCTTTGGCGCTTTTTCCATTCTTCGGGTAAATATCATCCCAACTCTTTGCCTGCATGAATTCGGCCCAGCGCTTGAATCGACTTCGCTGGTTTTCCTCCGAGAGTACCTGAGTGACCCGTCCTGGAATCGATACGTCTAGAGCCGCGTTGCCAACGCCCATCTGGTAGTTATAGGGGTGTCGGCGCGCGATAGTCCCTTTGCTGGCGGCATATGCGTAGTTCCAGTTTTCCATGTCATCCTGTTCGGTCATACCTACCGGACCCGAATATCGCATTAGGTAGCGGCGTATGGCATCCCTGACCTCTTGAGGAGTATCTTTGTCCACAAGGTAAAAGCGCCATGCTTCTGTCATCTCTGGCCCACGCGGATGCCAAATTACTATGGTGCGTCTAATACCAGCAGCGTAGGAGGCGTTGGGGAAAAAAGTGGCCGCACCGAGGTCCATGCGAAATGGTATGGAAAGGTTCTTCCGCTGCTTCTCGTAGGCCTGTTTGAAATAGTCATCCACCGCCCGGAGAGATCCCCAGGTAGGTGTATAGGGGGCGTCTGCCTGGTACACAGTGACATGAGCGCCGTGGCCCAAGCCGGGAATGGATACTTCCAATCTCTGTTCGCCTGGGCGGGGGATACCATGACGGTCGCCTTTGCCCTGAGGACCATAGGCTGCCACGTGGGTTGAACGGTGGCTAATGTCATGGGCAGCGTCTCCGCCAAAGCTGGTTGCCGGGAACTTCCAGTTGCAGGGCATGCGCCATTTGTGAACTCCGTCGAGGACCTGGGCACCGCCCTCTCTACCGTCGAAACAATCAACAAGAGTATCCAGGTATATTTTAAAATCACCCAGGTAATCCGAAAATGATGGAGCATTCTTATCCCAAGTGGCCCAAATGGAACCTTTGTAGTTTTCCAGTTGGGCCACCTCGATGAGTCCCCATTGGGCTCGGTCCAGTCCATCATTGTAGGCTTCGTTGAATCTTGGCACACCCACCAGTTTTCCTTCAGTATCGTAACTCCAACCATGAAACGGGCAAGTAAAATTAACCGTATTGCCGTGGTCGTAACGACACACCTTCATGCCGCGGTGCCGACAGGTGTTCAGAAATACGTGAATGTTTCGCTGCTGGTCGCGCACAAGGATTACGGACTCTTCACCCATGCAGGAGACGAAGTAATCGCCGGGACCGGGGATTTGACTCTCGTGGCCTACGAAGAGCCACGCACGGGCAAAGATTTGCTCCTGCTCTCGCTCGTAGATCTCCCTATTGACGAAAACCTCTCTGCTGATCAATCCGTTATCCAGATCGACAAGACTCTTTAGTGACTGCTGGCCTATGGTTATATCCATGTTCCCGGTTTGTTTTCTGGGTCGGTCTTTGCAGTATACAAAAACACCGAGTTTGTCAAACCGAGGCGATGCCCACCCAATGATTCTATTGCACCAAAGCAAATCGCGAAGGATAGAAGTTTGTAATACAGGTTGAATTATATGAATAAGACAGTTAGAAAATGCGGTAATCGTGGGGAAATAAATTTACAGCAGGAGGAATTGTATTATGGCTCAAATTCGGCACTTAGCTATCAGAACAGAAAATCCGGAGCAGTTAGCTGCCTTCTATATGGAAGCCTTTGGTTTCAAAGAACTCCATCGTGGATCACACCCGGGTCTACCGGGAGGGAAGACAGTTCATCTAACGGATGGTTACTTCGAATTGGCAATCCTGGATAATTCCGCGCAACAGAGTCCTAATGGTTTTTATCATTTCGGTATCCTGGTGGATGATATGGAGCAGACACTGGATAGGATAAAGAAGTGTCAACCTCGCAAGACCATCAAGGAACGGCCCAAGGGTACTCCCTTTGCAGAACTAAGGGTATCGGACCCGGAAGGAAACCTGATTGATCTCTCGGCGCATGGGTTTATGGATTACGAACCCATCAAAAACGATAAGTGAGCTCGCGGAACATAAAGAAGATGGATTTCGCTCTGTCGCACCCGTTGGAAGCCGTCATCTTTGCTGTGCAACGTTCACCACAGCGGATAAATCCTTCAGCAGTCGATTGACCCGTTCCTGTCCGAGACCATTGACGACTTTTCCTTGCGCCTTTTTCCACAGGGGATAACCCTTCGCCAGAATCACCTGACCTCTTTTGGTGATAGACACCTCACGCTCCCGCCGGTCCTTGCCGGATCTGATCCGTAATAACCCCTGTTTTTCCAGGGGCCGCAGGTTCCGGGTTAAGGTAGTCCTATCCATAACGATGGCCTCGGCGAGGCGATTGATGGTTAGGGGACCGAGCATTCCAGTTGCACCCAATAGTCCAAACTGCGTGGCTCGCAGTCCGATGGGACGAAAGGCGTCGTCGTAAAGCTGACTCACGGCTCGAACGGCTTTTCGGAGGTTCGCGCAGGTGCAAAGCTGACCTTCATTCATAAAATGGTTCAACGGTGTGGATCGATTCACCATGGGAAATTCGCTAGGCGCATGGCGCATAGGGCAAAGCGTATGGAGCAGAAGGCAATAAGAAGCTAGCTGCGGGCAGTAAAACGCTCTGCTCTTTGCGCTCTGCTCTTTGCGGTTTGCGGAGTCTTGGCGCGAAAATCTTTATTGAACCCGTTTTGTTAAACATTTTATCGATTAAAGCCTAACTTGTTGAGTCGGCCTCGGGACTTATTTCTCCTTTTAAAAGCTCCTGATTACGAATAAATTCTAGCGGGATTTTCTGTCCGATGGTGTCGCGAATTAAAATTTTGTGTATGGCGTCTACTGAAGACGATGGCCGGCCATTCACTTGGACCAAAACATCTCCCGGCCGAAGACCGGAACGGTCTGCCGGGCCGCCCCTAACCAATTTTACAATGGTAACTCCATTTGAGGTCTTAAGGTGAAGCCCACGTACCAGTCCCTGCGGGATTGCCGCGGACTGTCCTGCGATGCCCAGATAGCCGCGGACCACCTGTCCCTCTTTCATTAGCTGCGGGACGACCCATTTGGCCGTGTTCACGGGGATTGCAAAGCAGACTCCCTGTGCGCCTGCGACAATGGCTGTGGTCACACCTATGACATGGCCGTGGGAGTCCACCAGGGCGCCCCCACTATTGCCCGGATTCAATGCTGCGTCGGTTTGAATAATGTCCTCAATCAATCGTCCTGAAATACTCCGTAGGGTTCTGCCCAGGGCGCTCACCACGCCTGCAGTGACGGTGGCCTGAAGACCCAGAGGGCTCCCAATTGCAATGGCTAGTTGTCCGACTTTAATTTGGTCGGAGTCTCCTAGAGTTGCATTAGGTAGACCAGAAGTTGCAAGACGTAGAAGCGCAAGGTCCGTGTCCGGATCTCGTCCCGCCAGTTGAGCTGGGAACTGGCTCCCGTCGGCCAGGGAAACCACTAGTTCATTGGCATCCGTCACCACGTGGTTGTTGGTGAGTACATAGCCATCCGGAGCGATAATGATCCCCGAGCCGCTACCAAGAGATTCCCCGTTTCTATCCCAACCGGGAGTGGATGCTGAACCAGGTTTTTTGACTTGAATGGTTACGACGGCGGGTCCAACCCTTTCGGCGATTTGCGAAACCGCATTAGAATAGGCACTTAGCAAATCTTCCGGGTCTCGTGAGATCCAAGGAGGGGTCCTGTCTCCTTCAAAATCATTATGAGCTTCAACCATAATAGGAGTATATGCACATTGTTTTCTTCATTGTCAATCCCACGGCCAACATTTGACGAAACGAGTGCCCTTTGGCTATAATCTGCCCCCAATGGTTTTGGTGAGATGGCAAAATTAAAGCTCACATTATCCTGCGGCTATTACGACCGGACTCTTCCCGTGCTGGTTGGGAGAGTAGAAGCCGAGGGAATTCAGCTGGTTGTTACCTCTCCAATACGTCCCGGAACCTCCATGGGCTCCCCTGATGCGGACGTATACGAGACCGCTAATCCTGCATTGATCATACAAAAGGATAGAGGTGCAACTCATCTCGGCATTCCGATCTTTCCGCGCAGAAAATTCTTTCACCAGTTGATTCTTACGAGGGAAGAGGAGAGCATCTTTTCCTTTGAAGATTTTGCCGGCAAAAAGGTTGGCATTCTCAGATGGTACCAGCACGCTATGGGCGTTTGGCTCAGAGGACATCTCAAAGACAAATACCAAATAGATCCAAAAGAAATTCACTGGTTCACAGAGCGTAAGAGTTTATCCCCGGTGGAAGAGTCCAAGGGAGTTACAATTACTTTAATACCTGAAGGCAAGAGCCTCGTCCAGATGTTGGCTGATGGAGAACTTGATATCTTGTGTCACGAGGATGCCCATGGGATGCTGCTGAGGTATCAAAACCTGAAAAGGGTGTTTCCTAACTTCAAGGACCTGGAGGCCTCATATTTCAAGGAAACCGGATTTTTTCCCATCAATCATGTTCTGGTCACCAAGAGGGAGATTGTGGATAGGAGTCCTTGGGTAGTGTCCAGTCTCATTGCTGCCTTTGAGAAAGCCAAACAGATGGCCCTGGAAACCCTGGATGGGGACAATTCGCTTATAAGTTCGCCATGGGTTGCCCCGCTGCTGGAGGAGCAAAGTCGATTATTAAAGAGAGATATGTTTCCTTATGGACTGGAAGCCAATAGGAGGGAACTGGAGACTCATATCGGCTACCTTCACGATCAAGGTCTTGTATCCAAAATAATGAAACTGGAAGAAATTTATGCCTCGGAGAATGGTTAGATCTCCGAGAGGGAAGTTATTGAATTGATAGAGACCTTATGTCCAGCTAAACCATGATGGTCAAAGGACTCGAGCAAGTGAAAGAAGTCTTTGACTTTTCTTTTGGGGACGGTATTATCTACAGTTCCTATGGTTTCCAGTCGTGTAAGGGTCTTGGAGCCAATGACAATGGGGCCCACGGACCCGTTCAAGTTCGCTGTCGGCTAGGAAGGGAATTGACTCTTAACAGGCCTGCATTTGCAATTGCGATCCTTCAAACATCTATGGCGAAATTGATTCCGAATTCCTGGTGAAAAATTAGCATGGGCTTATAGAAGGGATTTACGCAGCTATGTGGGAAGCAGCAGCTCTTGGTTTTTCGAATATTTTTCAAGTGAAGCCGATCCTTGGCATGTTCGGGGGGATCGCAGTGGGTACATTCACTGCAATTACGCCACAGGGCTTGGGTACTCCATTGATGTATGCCCTGTTCCTCTCCGTTGTCACCCAATGGGATCCAATCGTTGCCATCGCCTTTTTAATTGGAATGGATGCAGTGAGCAGTACATGTAGTGCTTACCTCCCAGTGCTATTTGGAATTCCTGGGGGCGCGGGTTCTCAGGCCACCGTGCTTGACGGTTATCCCATGGGACGAAAAGGCGAAGCCCGCCGCGCACTGGGTGCCGCCTTTACCGCCGGAATGTTAGGTAGTTTGGTGGGAATGTTTACTCTGGCGGCGGCTATTCCAGTGGCCCGGGCAATCATTTTATTTCTTGGGTCTCCCGAGCTGTTTGTGATCACCCTATGGGGTGTCAGCATGGTCTCCATCCTGGCGGGTCCACGGCCTCTAAAGGGCCTTATCGCCGGAGCCTTCGGCTTGATACTTTCAGTGGTAGGGATTCAGGCCCAATCCGGTGTGATGCGCTTTGTATTCGAACAACCTTACCTGCTGGAAGGTTTACCGCTCAGCATCATGGCTCTGGCTGTGTTTGGCATTCCATCCGCCTTGGATCTAGCGATTACCAAGGTGGGGGTGGAAAGACCAGCGATGCCTCTGAAGGGTAGCCTGTTGCAGGGGATGATGGATGCGATTCGCAACTGGTGGTTAGTGTTACGGGTTAGCTTTTTAGGGATCTGGGTGGGTATTATCCCCGGGCTTGGTGCACAGGTGGTGGATTGGCTCAGTTATGGGCATGCCGCACAGACCTGTAAAGGAGGGAAGGATACCTTTGGTAAAGGGGACGTGCGGGGAGTCATCGCCCCGGAGGCTTCCAATGACGCCAAGGACGGAGGGACCCTTATACCAACCTTAACGCTAGGGATACCCGGGAGCCTGGTTTCTGCTTTGTTCCTGTTCGCTTTGATTACTATGGGATTCTCACCCGGCCCCTATATGCTGGAACGAAACCTAGATCTAATCTACAGCATTGTATGGGTCTTGGGAATCGCGAGCATCATCGGTGCTGGGCTAGGTTTGTTATTCGCTACCCCCTTCGCCAAGCTTGCTGAGCTGCGTTACTCCATCATCGTTCCCATGATTCTGACATTCGTAATGATTGGGGCATTGAGCGCCACACGCCATTCTGCGGATCTACTGCTGGTGGTCATGTTTGGAATGGTTGGTTTCATTCTGAAGAGGTTTTCTTATCCCCGGCCCCCCCTGGTCCTGGGCATGATTCTCGGCCTGTTGATGGAGAAGTACCTATACATCTCGACTGCGCGTTACGATTTTGCGTGGCTCCAGCGTCCCTTAGTGATCATCCTGCTCTTGCTGGTAGCTGTCTCGCTGGGTTATACGCTCTGGAGCCGGCGGGAGAAGAAGGAACCAGGCGAAACGAGTCAGGTCACCCAGCCAATTCGATTGACTTTCAACTACAATGCAGGATTAACTCTCGCATTCCTGCTTGTCTTTATCTACGTTATCTTCACGAGCTGGGATTGGCCATTGATTGCTAAACTCATGCCGGTTTACATTGGGGCGATCCCTGGCATTCTATTGGCTTCCACCCAACTCTTTCGTGACGTCACAGGTTGGGAATCTCGCATTGCCGCCAAAGGCGTCGAAATGGATGAGACTGCCATGGGGGGTGAATTGGAGCGAGGAGTCGAGATCACCCGGACGGTCAGCTTCTTTGCGTGGTTTGCTGGTGCTGCTGTAATCGTCTGGCTTTTAGGTATTATCTATGGACTGCCTCTTTTTGTGCTGCTGTACACCTACATTGACGGTCGGGAAAAATGGTGGATTTCCATTCTCATGGGAGCGGGTGCGTTTGCCCTGGTGTGGGGATTGTTTGAGGGGATCTTTGATGTCCTCTGGCCCCCTGGACTGTTTTTTGAATGACGCGAAGAGACGAATCGCGCAGCGAAACCAGCATGCAGTGAGCAGGTGGCAGTGGGCACTAGGGAGCAAGAAAGCAAATACAAGAGAGCAGCGGGCAGTGGCCAGC
Source organism: uncultured Binatia bacterium (SeqCode) (assembly GCA_965215595.1). GTDB lineage: Bacteria > Desulfobacterota > Binatia > UBA9968 > CAXXLF01 > CBDCDW01. Next base: position 399,828 of record CBDCDW010000004.1, read on the forward strand.
AATTTGGACTACGGATTACAAGACAGCAAGCAGTAAGGAATCAACCCCCCCGCCTGGGTTTTCTGAATTTAGATTTGTCTACTGCATACTGCTATCTGCCTACTAGTTTCCCTTGGCGTCTTGGCGCGAAAAACTTTGTTGAAGTCGTTCGATTGAAGAATTGATAGGTAAGGCTTTAACTTAAGGAGGAAACCATGAAGATCAGCGATATCGAGGAAGTCATTAAAAAGGAAAGAAAGGGGGAAGACCGAAGAACTGATCTGTTCAGGACCAAAAACCTGACTGCCTGGTTGCTATATTTTCCGCCGGGGGATGTCCAGGCGATGCATAACCATCCTTCGGACCGAACCTACTATGTAATCAAGGGTCGGGGCATCATGAAGGGACCCAATGAAACCCATGAGCTTTCCCCGGGTAAGGTTATTAGCATCCCCGCCCTTGAGTATTACGAAGGATCGAACCCGAATGATGAACCCATGGTCCTGTTGGGGAATAGCTCCAATCCGACACCTGAAGACTATAAAAAAATTGGCGGGATGCGGTCTGAAATGGATGCGGCCACGGGAAAGAAAATTGTGTTTCAGCATGGTGGAGCTAGAGACGAGGGGAAGATTGTTGATTGATCCCCGGCCACAAAAGCACCGAGCACGAACACTTGTCTTTTTTTTGGAGCAAGTTGGAAGCCCGGGCGTTGGTCTTACTAACGCTGGGCTTCCAACTCAAGGTATGGATTGTGTATGGGTCCGGATGCCCCATCTATTTTGGGGGCTCATAACCTATCTGTTTATATTCCTTTAGAACTTTAGGTTTCTAGACCTTAGCGGCCTTTTGTACTTCGTCGCCGGAATAGGTCCCACCAAATTTTGTTCCCCTGAGCACTAGAGTCTCCCATTCCTTCTGGAATTTGGGATCCTTGCCGACCTTTAACAATGCTGCTTCAAGGGGAGCCCTGATTTTCTCTGGAGTTCCAGGTGGTAAAGCCATGGAAGCGCTTAACCGTCCCGTTGTGTTGAACTTGCGTATGATCTCACGGTGGCTCTCCTTCTTGGCAAAGTCCATGAGTGATGGAACCTTCGCAAAGACCGGGTGATCCAACGGTGGTAACCTATCTGGTTGGGTTATGGCGACGTGGGGTACCACCAATCCCTTTTTGATCATATCGGGACGTCTCGCCAGCAAACTCGCCGCGTCGTTGACCCTGCCGTCCACCTCACGCCGCTCGATGGCGAGGTCAAGCTCGGTGGTGGAATAGCCAATAACCCAGCGGACGTTCAACCCTAAAACTTGTTCGATGAGTCGTCCGTAAATATAAGACCGGTGTCCCACACGGGGTGCCCCCAGGGCGATCCTCTTTTTCTTGAGGTCCTCAAGTGTGTTGTAGCCCGCTTCCCTGTGGGTGTAGAGTACATTGCGTTGATTTCCGGTACTGACGGATCCGATCCAGGTATTATTGTGAGGGCTATAGTTAGCACCAGGAAAACCAAGAAACGAAATTTCCAAACCTGACGCCGTCTCCATCAGGATGACCGAACCATCTGGCTTAGCCTTCTGGAACCTTAGGTTGGCTGGTATGGCTTTACCGCCCGGAATGTTCTGGACAATGAACTCAGGCTTTCCCGGTAAATATTTGGCCAAATACTTGGCGATGGTTCGGCTCTGACGATCGATCCTTCCTCCTGGGTCCCAGGCAACGATGAGAGTGATGCTTTTGCCATCGAAATCATACTGAGCCCGGCTCTTGTCTGGACTGAATGCCAGGGCCACGGTAACCAGAATTATCGTGAGGATTAGAAGAAGTCTCTTCCTTTGCATGCATGCCTCCGTGAATCATCGATGTGTACTATTTAGGCGCCTCGTATCCCAACCGCTTATAGGCCTTTAAAACTTCGGGTCGCCATGTAGTGTAGATTTTAACAGACTCCTCCACCTGGGCGGCTGAAAACGCGCCTTGAAAGGGCTTGATTCCGACCTCCCTTTCCCAATAGGTCTTAAACTTGGGGTCCTTGCCCATTTTAAGCAGCGCCTTTTCTACGATCCTTCGAATATGATCAGGGGTACCTGGAGGGAATGCCACAGCGCCTCCCAATCGATCTGTGGTGTTGAGTTTTTGGATGATGTCGCGGTGGAGATCCGTCTTAGCAAATTGCATGATGGAAGGTACATTTGCGAGCAGGGGATCATCAATTGGAGGCAAATTTTTCGGAATGGTCATTGCCACGTGGGGAACAATAAGTTTTTCACTGAACCAGTCGGGTCGGTTTCTCAAGACGGTGGCGGCATCGTTTACCCGTCCGTCTACCTCGCCGCGCTCAATGGCAATGAAAAGTTCTGGTGAGGAATAACCCAGAATCCAACGGACTTTTTTAAATCCCATGACTTCAGCAATCAGGCGGCCGTACAGGTAGGCGCGGTGTCCCACGGTTCTTCCTCCCAATGAGACTTCGCGCGATCTTAGATCTTCCAGTGAATCAAAACCTGCTTGCTTGTGAGTGAAGAGGATGTTGCGTTGCTTGCCGGTGCCAAGGGCTCCTACCCATACGTAGTCCTTGGGATTGTAGTTCGCACCAGGGGAACCAAAAAATGGAGCTTCCATGTCCGAAGAGGTCACGATCGCGATCATAGAACCGTCAGTCCTACCGCGGTTAAATTTTCGTTGCGCGGGGATACCCTGGCCACCGGGTATATTTTGGACTAAAACCCTTGGTTTCCCCGGTATGTACTGGGAAAGAAACCTTGCCGTCGTCCTTGCGATTCGGTCCCTTCGGCCACCGGGTGCTGTTCCAAGGACCATTGTCATGGTTTTGCCCTCAAAATAGGGTTGAGCGTGGGTGATGCTGGGGAAGGTTATTGACCCCAGCGCAATAATCACGCCCGTAAAAGCTGAAAGTAAATGCTTTAATCTCATTGATCGAATCCTCCTGATGCTTATCTAGGTGCTTGATACCCCAAACGCTGATAGGCCTTTAAGACGTCGGGTTTCCAGTCCGTGTAGATTGCAATCGCTTCTTCCACCTCTGCAGCTGAAAACGCGCCTTGATAGGGTTTGATTCCAACCTCCCTTACCCATGCCTTTTGAAATTTTGGATCTTTACCCATTTTCAGCAGGGCCTGTTCGGCAATCCTCCTGATGCGGTCCGGTGTACCCGGAGGGAAGGCAAAGGCACCGCCTAACTTGTCCGTGGTGTTTAGCTTTCGGATGATATCGCGGTGAAGATCCGTCTTGGCAAATTGCATGACCGAAACTGTGTTCGCAAAGACGGGATGGTCTATGGGAGGCAAATCTTCTGGCATGGTAGTCGCTACGGGAGCATAAATTTGTCCCTTGTCGAACCAGTCAGGGCGGTCCCTCATGGCGCTGGCAGCGTCGTTGTAGCCGCCGTCTATCTCACCACGCTCCACGGCGATGTACCGTCCTGGCGAGGAGTATCCCAGAACCCAGCGAATCTTCAGGCCCATAATTTCAGCCGTAATCCGGCCGTTCAAGTAAACACGGTGACCAAGGCGGTGGGCCCCCAGGGCAATTTCACGTGACCTCAAGTCTTCCAAAGATTTGAAACCTGCCTGCTCATGAAGCAATAGAGTCTGACGGTTCTTTCCTGTACCGATTGACCCTATATACACGTACTTCTGTGGATCATAGTTAGCCCCGGGTGTGCCGAAATAGGGCGCCTCTGTTGCTGTGGAAGTTATGACACCCATAATGGAGCCATCGGGTCTCCCGTTAAATATCTTTAATTGAGAGGGGACTTCCTTCCCTCCAGGTATGTTTTGAACCAATATAGTGGGTTTGCCTGGAATGTATTTGGTAAGAAACTTAGCCGTAGTCCGAGTAATCCGATCCCTGCGTCCCCCTGGTTGTGTCCCTACGATCAAAGTAATGGTCTTTCCCTTGAAATAGGGTTCGGCACCAATGGATTCCGGAGTGGTTATCGGTCCTAGGGTCATCACCAATCCGGCAAGGAAGGTTAGTAACAATCTAAACTGCATCGTCTGTATCCTCCTGGAGATAATTATGGCGCTTCATAGCCCAAGCGCTGATAGGCCTTCAAGACGTCGGGTTTCCAGTCCGTGTAGAATTTAACCGCTTGTCTTACTTTCGATGCTGAGTTAATGCCTGGAAAGGGTTTAATGCCCACCTGTACCTCAAATGCCTTAACAAATTTCGGGTCCTTGCCCATGTTCCGCAGGGCTTTTTCCCCGATCTTCCTGATGTTCTCCGGCGTGCCCGGGGGGAAAGCGAAGGCATACCCGATGGTGGGAATGAGGTTAAGCTTGCGAATGAGGTTGCGGTGGAGATCCGTTTTGGCGAATTGCATGAGGGAAGGAGTGTTCGCGAGTATGGGATGATCTATAGGAGGCAAATTTTCCGGTAGTGTCAGGGCGACATTGGCAACGACGAGTTTCTTGTCAAACCAGTCCCGGCGCTGCCTATAGGCACTGGCAGCATCGTTGCAACCTCCGTCGATTTCGCCGCGATCCACCGCGATATACCTGCTGGGTGAGGAATAACCAAGCACCCAGCGCACCTTGATGCCCAGAACTTCGCCGATAAGGCGACAAACCATGTAGGTACGATGTCCGACTCGGTTGGCACCCAGAGCCACCTCCCGTGACTTCAAATCCTCCAACGTAAAGAACTTTGCTCGTGTAGAGGTCAATAGAGTCTGGCGAAAGCTGCCGGTACCGGCTGCACCAATGTACGCGTATTTGTTGGGGTCGTAGTTGGCGCCGGGCGTACCGAGATAGGGGACCTCTACGACATTGGCGTTGACCACACCCAAGATCGAGCCGTCTTTCCTCCCATTAAAAATTTTTAACTGGGAAGGGATTTCTTTCCCACCGGGGATGTTTTGGACGATAACGTTGGGGTTTCCCGGAAGATGCTTGGAGAGGAATCTTGCGGTAGTCCGCGTGACGCTGTCCCTGCGCCCACCCGGCTGGCTGCCCAAGATCAACGTAATGGTCTTGCCCTCGAAATAATCTTGAGCTGGGATCGGACTGGATGTCAGAACAATTGCCAATGATAGTGTCGCAAAAATGACTATTCTGCTCATAAACCCTCCTTGCCCAAAAAGTTATAGTAGCGCATAGATAAATGGATTCTGTAGCTGATGTCAAGGGTTCAGTGGTGTCGGCGCGAGTCCAGGACTTTCTTCAAGTAAAAAATGAGGTTTATTATAGAGATACCTATTATTTAACTTGTAATTCCCCGTGGTCTTGCCACGGGGACACCTTATAGTAGCATGGGTGGATGGGAGCAGGCGAGGTTGAGAAAGGTAGTCATTGTGCGTGGCAGATTCACTATCATATTGTGTTTCCGGTGAAATATAGGAAGGCTCTTTTGAGCGAGGAAGTGGTAGGGATCATCGTGGAAACAGCCAAGGGGATCAGCGAGCGCTATGATATAGAGATGGAAACGATAGGGTGCGACAGAGAGCATATTCATCTTCTATGCACGGCGCATCCGAAGATCTCGCCGGGGCAGATTGTACGAGTATTCAAGAGCATTACGGCGAGAGAGATCTTTCGTAGGAAGCCGGAGGTAAGACAGGAGCTTTGGGGAGGGGAGTTTTGGACAGACGGTTACTACGTGGGGACAGTCGGAGAGCGGGGCAACTGGAGGGCTGTAGAGAATTATGTGGAGAGCCAAGGCAAAGGTGTGGGAGAACTTCGTCAGCTGAGCCTCTTCTGATACCCCGTGGTCTTGCCACGGGGTTCTTCATTGCATAAGCCCGTTTCTATCGCTGTGGACGCGTGAAGGGCATTGACCCCTGGAGCGACCCGCCGTCTGCCAGAATATCAGCCCCAGCGATGAAACTGGCGTCATCCGAAGCGAGAAAGGTCACAACAGCAGCGATGTCAGGCGGCATTCCCTGGCGTCCAACCAGGTTGGTGACCTCCCGGTTTCCGCCGGCGATGGTTTCTTGACCCACAGGCGATCCGACTCTATTGGGAGTAACGGAATTCACTCGGATTTTGTACGGCGAAAGCTGGATAGCAAGGGAGCGGGTGAAATTCAGCACGCCGCCTTTCGCGGCTGAGTAAGCAATTGCGTCAGCTCGTCCCCGGTGACCGGAGGTTGATGCGATGTTAATAATACTTCCTCCCCGTCCTTGCTCAACCATCTGCTTTGCGACGTATTTGCTGCACAGGAACTGGCTCTTCAACGTAACTTTCATTACCAGGTCCCATTCGTCTTCTTCCAGTTGCAAAATAGGTTTATGATCCGTTACCGCAACGTTGTTTACAAGAATGTCGATGCTGTTCCACTGACTCACAACGGAGGCTACCATGCGCTGTACATCGGCGCTGGAGGACATATCAGCCGCAATGGCCAGCGCGCTCCCTGGGTGAGCCTGGTTAATGGCATTTGCAACAGCCTTGGCTGGTTCCTCACGGATATCTACAACGGCGACCCGAGCACCTTCGTTGGCAAACGAATGGGCGACTGCCTCACCGATGTTGCGCCCGGCTCCTGTAACAATCCCAACGCGGTTCTCTAGTCTCATAATTCAACTCCTCCATTGTTTAATAAGTAATTCGCAATCTATCTATATTAGTCCTACTTCTTTTTTTTATTTCTTTCTCCTGCCTGTGCGATAGCTTTTCTGACCATCACCCAGTACCATTTCCGCACCGGCCTGGGATCGAGGAAACCTAGTACTGGGTACACCTTGCCCTTTGTCCTTCGGTATGGCGCAAGGACATCATCGTTCGGGAGGTCTTCCCTCAGTGTTTGTGAACCGATAATGGCAACTGTATTCATGAACCTTTGCCATTCCTTTTGACCGTCACGAGACAGGATCCAGTTGATGAAGACTATCGCCGCATTGGGGTGCGGAGCGTCTTTTATAAAACCAATTTGGCTACTGTTTCCACCAGCGAGAGCGCCTGCTTCTTTTAGCTGTTCGCCACGAATGGGCATCACTGGGAGGCCGGCTTTCTGAGCTATCTCAAGCCCCCTGCACATAAAGCACAGAGTGTATTTCCCCCTGGCGAGCCAATCGGTTGTCTGACGCCGGTTACGAGAAATAGTGAGCTCCATTTCCCCGAACAGTCTCTCCAAAAACTTTGGTCCCACCAGTGGGTTGTAGTACATTGCAAGCATCGGCGTTGGGACGATCCCGCCTCCGCCGTAGCTGAAAAATCCGATATCCCCCCTATACTTGGGGTCGAGAACATCCCAGTAAGACTTAATTGCTAGTTTTGGCATCTTCTTTGTGTTGTATGCCATGCTGGCACTTGCCGGGGTCCCTTCGTAGAGAAAAAGGAACTTATTTTCTGGATCGCCCCAGATATGTTTGCCTCCGTACCATTTGGATTGGTCGGTAACGTCCGGCAGGATCAAGTGAGGGCGAAGGGGCTCCAGAAAGCCATTGATGTAGGCCTGTCGCACAATTGCAGGCCCCGAAGCATACACATCCGCAAGGTACTTCCGGGCCCTCCGTTCTGCTGTGAGGCGATTAAATTCTCCTGTATGTCCACTCACCGTCACTACTTTGATTTTGGGATAGCGCTTGTTGAACGCCTGAATAATTGCCGGGTGGGTGATATCCGGAAGTCCCCAGGTATTGACCTGTCCTTCCTTGTTTGCTGCCTCGACAATCTTTTCCCACTTTGCCTTCCAACCGGTGTCCTGTGCTTGGACTGTGGAGGAAAGAAATAAAGTAAACGTCAGAGTACCTGCAAGAGCCAGGATAGAAATGATCTTGTGAGACATGGTTACCCCCTGTGGTTTCTATACTTCTGAAGTAATAGAGTTCTTATTAAGGACAAGATGAGTACCCTCTCTACCTGTTTTTTCTTTTTTTTGCCTGTGACTCGTGCACTAGGCCCCAGTAAAATTTGAGGTGTGGTTTGGGATCAAGAAACCCCAGCTCTCGGTACTTTCTGGTTTTCGATCTGCGATAACCCTGTTGTACCGTGTCCTTGGGAATGTCGTTGCGAAAGGAGTCCGAACCGTCACCTACAATTTGGTTTAACACTCTTTGCCAGGTAATCTGGCCTTCACGGGAAAGGAACCAATTGGCAAAGACGATTGCCGCATTGGGGTTGGGAGCCTTGTCGAGGTAGCCAATGATGCTGCTGTTCCCGGCTCCGATGGTTCCGCCTTCCTTTATCTGGTCGCGCGGGAAGTCCTCTATTGGGAGTCCAGCCTTTTTAGCCTGCTCAACCCGCCTGCACATAAAACAAATGGTGAATTTGCCCCTGCCCAGGGAGTCCACCACCTGACGCGTGTCCCGATACATGGTAACGTCCATCTCCGTAAAGAGTCGCTTGATAAACTTTCTACCAAGTTCCGGGTTGTATAGCATTACCAGCATCGGGGTTGGTATGGACGAGCCACCTCCGTAACTGAACATCACGATCTTACCCCGCCACTTGGGGTCCAATACGTCCCAATAGGACTTGATCTGTTCCGGGTCTTTAAGATTGTTTGTGTTATAGGTCATGCTTGCGCTACCCGGAGTACCCTCGTAGGTGAAGAGGTACTTCTTTTCCGTACCACCCCAGAAGTAACTCCCCCTGTACCATTTTGACTGGTCTGCAACTTCCGGGAGTATTAGGTGGGGGCGAATGGGTTGCAGGTAACCCGCCTGATAGGTTGCCCGAAGTGTGCGAGGGCCATTGGAAATAAGATCTGCAAGGTATTTGCGCGCGCGCCGTTCTGCAACAAGCCGAGAAAGTAACTCGGAACGCCCGAACTGTGGAATAACTTTGATCCCAGGATAGCTTTTGTTGAAGACCTTAATGACTTCTGGATGGGTCATGTCCGCTAGACCCCAGGTATAGACTTTGCCTTCTTTATTTGCTGCCTCTAAAATCTTGTCCCATTTTGCCTTCCAGGCAGTTTCCTCTCCCTGAGCCAGGGGTAAAAGATTGATGGAGAACGTCAAGGTTCCAACCAATACAAGGATCAATCTTATCCTACGAGTCATGGCTACCTCCTCTGGTTCCTCACTGATTGAGGCAATAGAAATCTTCTTAAGAACACTGTGAACTTTTTCTACCTGCTTTTTCTTTTTCTAGCCTGTGAGTCCCTGACCAACTTCCATAAAACTTCAGGTGGGGTTTGGGATCGAGAAATCCCAGTTTCCGGTACTCTTTGCCTGGGGTTCTGAGATAACCCGTGTTGACATCGTCCTTCGGTATATCATTGCGAAAGGAGTCCGAACCGTCACCTACAATTTGGTTTAACACTCTTTGCCAGGTAATCTGGCCTTCACGGGAAAGGAACCAATTGATAAAGACGATTGCCGCATTGGGGTGAGGAGCCTTGTCGAAGTAACTGATGATGCTGCTGTTCCCGCCTCCTATGAATCCCGCTTCCTTTATATTGTTTACCCGAAAGTTTTCTATGGGCAGGCCGGCTTTTTTAGCCTGGTCGACCCGCCTGCACATAAAACAAATGGTGAATTTCCCCCGGCCGAGGGTGTCCACCGCCTGACGCGTGTCGCGGTAAAGGGTAACGTCCATTTCTTCAAAAAATCGCTTAATAAATTTTCTACCAAGATTCGGGTTGTTCAACATGACCATCATTGGAGTAGGTATGGACAATCCACCCCCGTAACTGAACATCACGATCTTACCCCTGTATTTAGAGTCTAATACGTCCCAATAAGAGCGGATCGTTTCCGGATTAGTCAGGTTATTCGTATTGTAAGTCATACTTGCACTAGCCGGGGTTCCTTCGAATGTGAAAAGGTACTCCTTTTCCGTATCGGCCCAGAAGTGTTTTCCGATGTACCATTTGGATTCGTCGGTTACCTCGGGCAGGATTAAGTGCGGGCGAATCGGTTGCAAATAACCCGCCTGATAGGCCGCTCGGGTTGTGCGGGGGGCAGTAGCAAAAACATCCCCAAGATATTTGCGGGCACGCCGTTCTGCCACTATACGATGGATTAATTCGGAACGCCCGAACACGGTTACCACTTTGATTTCGGGATATCGCTTGTTGAAAACCTTGATCACGTCGGGATGGGTAGTATCCGCAAGACCGGAGGTGTGAACCTGACCTTCCTTTTTTGCAGCCGCTACAATCTTGTCCCACTTTGCCTTCCAGTCGGCACCTTCACCTTGGGTCGGCAACCCAAGCGAGAAAAGTAACACCAACATACCCAAAACCGACTGGTTCAAAATTCTTTGCGAAACCATATTTTTCCCCTTTAGCTGGAAATAATATAAGTGTCCTCTATAAACGATTCTCTTTGAAAAGCAAGCCTCCAAACATACACTTTGAATAGGTGGTGGGCAACACTTTAGGATCAGTCCAAGGGTTGCTCGGCAGCAGCATTCATTCCAGCGATTTTTCCCCCGATAAAGCACTCTGCGTTGTTACCGGCCAGCATGTATAAATGGCCGAAAATAGAACCCATTTCACCGGCGGCGTAGAGCCGCGGAATGGGTTGACCATAGGGGTCCACCACCTGCTGCTTCCCATTGTGTACTGGACCACCCTGGGTGTTGGTTATGATGGGAAAGATGGGAATGGTGTAGAATGGCGGGCGCTCGATGGAGACCATGGTGCCGGCGGGGCGACGGAAGTCGCGGTCACGGCCCACCCGGCACTGTTCATTCCAACGTCCAATGGTTTCTTTTAGAATTTCTGGCTCGATGTCTAGGTGATGGGCCAGTGCCTCAATCGAGTCAAAGCGCTCGAGAATACGGGTTTTGACCTCCCTCAAATTATCCTCACTCCACTCGAAGTCGAATCGGTCATCGTTGATCTTGGGTTGTCCAATGGGACCTAGCTTTCGGCCTTCTTCGTCAAAGATAAGGTGACTGGGTATACGCGGGTAATCCTGGATATCGGCGTCGTAATACTCCATGGCACGGATTGGCGTGTCCTGGGGTGCGGGTGGATACTCGTTCATATATCTGCGCCCAAAACGATCCACGGCAATCCAGGGCATTTTTCGGTCGAGAACCCTGAAACCAGGGAATGTGTGTCTTACAGCCACGGGCAGTTCCGGGATGCGAAACCCGTAGCCCCCATGCAGAAGCCACATATGCCACAACGCCGCCCCCGCCTTCTGTGCCATAAGTATACCGTCTCCGGTGTTGCCAAGGGGGCTCATGGAAATGGTGTTTCGGATCTGCAAGAAATGGGATTGCATGCGTGCGTTGTGCTCAAAGCCGCCAGTGCAAAGGATAACTCCTCGCCGTGCTTTCACTGTGACCTCTCGACCATCCATTTCTGCCAGGACCCCTAGGGCTACGCCGTCTCCGTTAGTTATTAGTTCTCGCACAGGGCTCTCAAAATGAACATCGATGGATCGTTGTTTGACATGCTCGGCCACCACCCAGAACAGGGTGCCACCAGCCTTGGTACCCTTGGCCCAGGAAAATCCTTTATAGGTCTCGTTCCGGCTTACATTCATTGCAGCAATGGTATCCGATCCGGGAAACGGATAGGTACCACCGCGTCTGGTTTCAGCCACTTGGAATCCCAGTTCCGCAGCCAATTGGGTCAACATGACTCGCAAATCCACCATGCCGTGGGCGAAGACCTTCAAAACATCATCGTCAGTGGCATCCAGGCAGGTGCGACGCAGATACTCCAGCGCCAAATCTGCGTTATCCGCCACCACCACCGAGCCGCCGGAGAGAATGGAGTTGCCACCGAAGTGTGGTGTCTTTTCAAAGATCGCAGTACGGGCTCCGCCGGCATCAGCATAGAGCGCAGAGATACCCCCGGCAAATCCATAGCCGCCCACGACCACATCGTATTCCATGTCCCAGTTGGATGGCTCTTTCATCGCAGTTCCTTACCACTATTGGAAATAGTAATCTGTCAACTCTGCCAAAGCATTCTGGAGTTATCAAAGCAATCCATAGGTGTCAATTGCTCAGTTTTTGACAAGAGAAAGGGTCCCTTTACTAACATCAAGAGCAGGGTAAAGTGAAGCTACGAAGTCATTTGCTATATTTTGGAAGTGGTGTAGTATCGGGGAATTGCCGGCTCTGCATGAGATTGTTCGGCTGGTAGCAGCCTGCTCATGATATAGGATTGAAGTTAGTTTGTTCATGATAGGTAATTATTTAAGTGACCATGGCAAGGTGGTTTAATTAATAGGAGGTCAATGATGGAGAAAAAAGTACAATCCAAATCAGTACAGTCCAAGGACGCATCCAGTGGTGGCAGGGCCATCAGCGAGAGCGTCGCGTCGAACCCTTTTATTCAAGAGAACGAAAGAGAGTACCATCAGACCCTGGTATATGAACACATCAACCCCCTTTGGCTGCGCCACATGGCTCCCCCGAAGCGGCCCAAGCTTCAGCCCTATTGCTGGCGTTGGGAAAAGATGCGGGAGCTTGCCTACCAGGCGGGGGAATTGGAAAGCCTGAAAGGCAAAGGTTATCGCCGCGCACTGACCATGCGTAATCCCGGGGTCAATAATCCAGATGGGGGAGCCACCAAAACCATGACTTCTGCCATCCAGATCGTGTGGCCGGGGGAAATCGCGGAGGCCCACAGGCACACGGCTGCCGCTATCCGCTTTGTCATTGAAGGCAAGGGGGCCTTTACGGTGCAGAATGGCGAGAACTTCATGATGGAAGCCGGTGATCTTACACTAACTCCTAGCTGGGTATGGCATGACCACAACAACCCCGAGGACAAGCCAGTGATCTGGTTGGACTGCCTTGACGCTCCCATGGTGGGATTTTTCGATTCCATGTTCCAAGAGCCGTTCCCCGAGGAGGTCCAGCCTGTGACAAAGCCGGATGGATACACCAATGCAGCCATCGGTAACGGGCTCATGCGAGCAAATTTAAAGAATGTTGTGGGGGGGACCTTGCCCATCAACTACAAATGGAACGATGCCTACGGAGCACTGCTGGGTTTCGGTGAGAAGGACCGGTTCGACGGCGTGATGATGGAATATGCCAATCCTATCACGGGTGGCCACAGTATGCCCACCTTGGCTCTAAAGCTACAGCGACTCGAGCCCGGTGACCACACGGACACGCATCGACATACCTCCAGCGTGATTTACCATGCTGCAAAAGGTTCCGGCTACACCATCATTGATGGAAAGCGCCTGGACTGGTCCAAGGGAGACACCTTCGTTTTGCCGAGTTGGGCATATCACGAGCATGGGTGCAATTCGAAGGATGACGACGCTGTGCTGTTTTCCATGAGCGACCTTCCTGTAATCGAGGCCATGGGGCTTTACCGGGAAGAAGAATGCGAGGGCCAGGAAGTTACCGGCACCATCGACTAACGAGGATCGGTTTACTCGGGCCTTCGTAGCCGTTGGCTATTACGGCGGAGTAGGTCGCCCGTGGCATCCTTCATTCTTCGGCGGAATCCGCCGAAGCGTCCGCTTCGGCTGCGAAGGCCGGGGACCATTCGGCTACGGTAGGTCCGTCCTACGCATTCATTCACGGCCTGACGGCCGTGGTCTTCTGCGAAGGCGGAGAAAGATGTCTCGTAAAGTAGTACTCAAACCGCCTGGTAGGCGAACCGCTTCATTTTCTGTGTGTTCTTGCCTTCGATGCGAATGAGCCCCGTCGTGGCCAATCGTTTTGGTGAATGAACGTCCCCTTCATTGTAAACATGCGCCATTCCCGGTTTTAACGTATAGACACGCCCGCGCTGGACTGTCCCCGGCTTGTCTTCCGCGGCCGGTTCGATAACTTCCCAGTCGCTCATCTCGGTTTCGCCGATGGCCTGCCCATAAATCGCCCAGGAAGGGCCGTGATCGTGAGGATTAGCTTCGCTGGCACCCCGGTTCATATGAGCACAAATGCAGAAACCCAACTCCGGGTCTTCAAAGATGACCTGACGATTCGGCGTGTTGTTGTTGAGGTAGGTTGCAAGGAACTTTGCATCCTTGAGCACCTCTTCCACCAGTTCGCGGACTTTACCCCGCCCCGCCGGAGAGGGATCGTTTTTGAGAATCCGATGACACTCGGATGAGAATTGAGCCAGGGAAAATGCCATGGTCAGCCTCCTATGACAAACAATCTGCGCATTCCGTACCAAAAAATGAGAACAGCCGTCAACCTTCAGCGCTAAGCCTGATCGTATGCCGCGGAAGCAGTGCAACTTGCCGGTTAAAGTCCGGTGCGGGGAATTAACGGTTCACCCCGCTAGCGAAGATCCGGTTTTGAGGGGTGACTCTCAGGGCTAAGTGGATCGAGAAAACTTTCCAAAAGGAGAGGATCGCAAACTCGCAGGCCGTACTACTAGGGAACCCATAGAGCCTCGTAACTTGCTGATTGAGAGTGCCGACCCTGTGGTCAGATGGGGAAGGCCGGTGCCATCTGTGGAAATAACCGAGACAGAAGCAGATGGGCTCTCCGGGGTCGTCGGGACGGCATGTGGGGGAAGTTGTGATGGGTAACGCGGGAGATCTCGTTTGTCGCGGGTGATAGCCGCAATGGCTCGGTATAAGGGAAACCGAAGTCAGGGTCAGGCGGGCGAGAAGTCGGAGGGGCGAGTATTACCGAGGAGGCTGGGTAATGCCGGCTGAGGGAAGGCGCCCTACTTTCATTGTGTCTCTTAAAGAGGGAAGGAGAGGTGATTGCCGTGAGGCTACAAACACCTAACAAGATTCGAGACCTCTAGCGGAGACTGTATCTCAAGGCCAAGAGGGAGCTCAATAGGCGGCCTCGCATGCCTTGAGATGAAGATGATCGGAAAGCCGTATGCGGGAAAACTGCAAGTACGGTTTGATGAGGGGGGACAGGAACGCTTGTTACGGAAGTGCCTAAACGGGCACGAAGCTGGAAACGGCGGATACAGCCAAGGTGCGGCCTAAAGCAAGCTAAGCCTGTCCTCTACTCTACCATGTCTGCCTGAAGACTCAGTTCTCAGGCCCCGGAGGCGCGATGATGTTGAAGGGCCTCGGGGTTGACAACATGGGTCAGGTTGCCCTCCAAATAGCTCAAAATGTTATCAATGGCACCAGAAAAAGATCTTTCGTAGTTTTCCACAGAGACAAAACCCAGGTGAGGGGAGAGGACCACGTTTTCCAGCTGCAGAAGTGGGTGACGGGCTTTCATTGGTTCTTCTGCAAATACGTCAAGTCCCGCACCAGCAATGCCTTCCGGCCTTCAAGACTTCAATTAGAGCTGCCTCATCCACAATTGCTCCGCGAGCAGTATTGATAAGGACAGCCGATGGTTTCATGAGTTCCAGCTCGCGTCGGCCGATCAAGCCGCGTGTACGCTCGGCAAGCTTCCAATGAATCGTCACAATATCTGACCTTCGCAGGAGATCGTCTAAACGGACCCACTCAGCCCCACTTGCATGCGCGCGCTCAGGGGTCAGGGTCAAACCCGCTGCCAGTACGGACATTTGGAAGGCTTTGGCAATCCTGGCCACTTCTTTACCAATCCTACCGAGACCGAGTATGCCAATGGTCTTACCGTAGAGCTCTCTACCAATGGTTGTCTGCCACTTTCCCTCGCGTAACGCGCGGTCCTCCTGAGGCGTATGACGCATCACCGCTAAGATGAGATTGAATGTCTGCTCTACGGTGGGGGTCCCGGAGCTGAAGGATGTCGCCACGAGGATACCACGTCGTGTCGCTTCCTCCATGTCGATGCTATAAACTCGACCCCCGGTCTGGGAGATGAATCTCAGTCTGGGTAGGTCCTGAAGGAGGCGAGCATGAAAGTCGGTACGGTCGTGAATGGCAATAACCATGTCGACATCTGAAAGACTCCTGATGATTTCCTCATCCGATTTGCCTCGATTATTGCAGAAGAGAACTTCGCATCTTGCTTCTAACCTCTTAAGGCAGTCCAAATCCCATACGGCATCTTGGTAATCATCGAGAACGGCCACGCTCATCTTTTTTTCTAAGGCTGAACCCATAAGAGAAATCTAAAGAGGGAAGATATCTATCCTTGAAATCTTTAAGTAGTTGCCTATCCTAATTCCAATGTCCCCAGAGTGCAACGCCCCAATTTACACAGGTCTTTACCTAAGAAAAAGAACTTACTATATTCTCCAAAAGTAAATCTGTAATAAGTCGAGAGAAGGGACAAGGAGTCATTATGGCAAATTTGAGTCTCGACCGTGCCAAAACGGCGGTGATCTGCATGGATATGCAAAATGGTCCGGTAAGAAAGAGCACCAGGTTTAAGGAGCGTAATGTAGGGCAGGCGGCCAAAAGTGTACTGGAGGCGGCGAGAAATGCTGGTGTTCTAGTCATCCACATCAACATTGAGTATCAGCCGGCCTTCTTTTCGCCAAAGAACAGATTTTTACAGACGGTGCGAGAGCCTATTTTGACGACGCCGGGTGTCGATATAAATGAGATGTTGAAAGTCGTGGATGAGGTCAAGCCAATCGAAAATGAGCCCGTGATCCTAAAACCGCGGGTCAACCCCTTCTTTGGGACGGCTCTCGAAAGCATGCTGCGCAGCCGAGACATCGATACGGTGGTTTTGATGGGCGTGGCCACTGAATTCGTCGTTGAGGCGGCTGCCAGACACGCGGCAGACGCCAACTTTCGAGTTATCGTTTTGAAGGATTGTTGTGCCTCTTTTTCGGATGAGGCCCATAGAGCCTCACTCCATATTATGGACCATTTAGCTACGCTCGCCACTTCGGCAGATTTTCTCGGAAGCTTCTGAATTTGTCTCCTGGGAGGAACCGACGATGGCTGACCCGGGGGTGCTCGACCGGGTAGAATTCAAAAGTTAAGAAGCTAAGGAGCGAGAACCATGAATCAAGTAGCCAATCCCGTGCAAGACCTTATTGCCGAGGTGCGCTCCGCATTCGAAACCGAGACAACAGTGGGTCGAATCCTGGGCCGGACCAAGGGGTGCCTGGAGCGGTTTCTCGCGAACCCGAATTCCCTTGATCAGATCAAAGCGTCGCTAGAGCGTGTGCTGGACCGAAAGGCGGTCCCATACGGGCAGCCGGTGGATCAGGAGGGTTTTGGTTCCTGGAGACTCTACACTGATCCTAACCATTTCTTCTGCATCCGTCCTACCCACCAGCGCTCTACGACCAATCGAGGGGCGCATGACCATGGAGAACTGGGATGGGCGGTTTACGGCATATTGATGGGTGAAACAGTCCAACAAATCTACGAGCGCCTTGATGATGGCAGTGAACCAGGGCGAGCTCAATTGCGGCCGCTAGCACCGATCCGTCAGAGGGCCGGAGAGGTAATTATCATTCCGGTGGGACAGCCGCATGCCATAATCGCTCGGACTGAAAACTGGAGCGTGGTTATCCGGAGTCGCGAGATGGAGACCGCATGGCGCAACTGGTATGATGCCGAGGCAGGGACTGTGGAGCGGAAGGTTTTTGGTTATGGTTAGGCAAATGGAGGATCAAGGTTTTCAAAACGGCCGACCAGCAGGAATAAAGTTTTAGGAGGAAACGCAGCATGGCCAAGCTGAAATTGACAATTGCTTGCGACAGTTACGATTACTTGCAACCGCTGCGTGAGGGAAAGTTTCAAGCTGAGAGTATTGATCTGAACCTCCTCACAGTAGAGAGCGGGATTCGTCACCAGCGCTTTTATCACTATGGAGAATATGAGGTTATTCTGAATTTAGTTGAAACTTGAATGAGTGGCTCCACCGTGGAATAATCCACGGTTGAGCAATTAGAAATGAGCCACTCAGATGAGAGAAGACACCTTTAGGAGGAAAAAAGCAAGTCAGTTGTTTAAGGATATTGGAGGGAGAGGTTGGCTGGCAGGGCGGATGGCCGGAATAGTTTTGGAGGGCAAGCAAGAGTTGGAGGGATAAGTTTGGAGTTGGGACGGATGGTAGCGGAAGCGATCAGGGACATGGAACGGGAGGAGATAGCAGGGCCAGACTATCGTCCGTACAGCTCGGATATGCGCAAGTGGGCAAGCCAGCTGGGTTCGATTTTCATTGGAGATCGAAAGGTCAAGGTAGAGCATCCACGGCTTCGAGGGGTTGAGGGAGAGATGGGACTGAGGACGTACAGGAAGCTGAAGGAGCGGGGTAGGTTTTCAGAGGAGCTTTTGGGGCGGGTGCTTCGGGGGCTTTCTGCCCGCAGGTATCAGGAGACGTTAGTGGGAGCGGCCGAGGCCTTTGGGGTGTCGGCGAGTTCGGTATCCCGTCATCTAATCGAGGTGACGGCAAACAAGCTTAAGGAGTTTCGGGAGCGCAGTCTCAAGGGTATTAATGGTTTTGCTCTTTTTATTGACAACCTCTCGAAATGAGACTAAAGAATTCTTATTATGGAAATTAATACTTCAACTATTCAGCTAGACTCTCCGGATGGCAAGATGGACGCGTATGTAGGCTGTCCTAAAGAAGGGGGTCCTTATCCGGGAATCGTTGTGTTGATGGAGGCCTTTGGAGTCAACAGCCACATCAAGGATGTCACCGATAGGATAGCTCGAGAGGGATATGTGGCGATTACGCCGGACCTGTTTTATCGGGAGCCAGAACGAATCACTGTCCCTTATGAAGAGATTCAGAAGGCGGTCGGATTCATGAACCGTCTCCAAGACCTCAAGGTAATGGAAGATGTAGGCGTCGCCATATCATATCTTAAATCTCAGAGCTCCCCAACCATTGGCGTGACCGGCTTCTGCATGGGCGGCCGCTTTACGTATTTAGCCGCGGCCCACCACAATAAGGATTTGAAAGCGGCAGTTTCCTTCTATGGCGGGAGTATACCTTCGGGCAGCCCCAGCCCCTTGGAGCGCAGTGGTGAAATTGCATGTCCTATCCAGCTATTTTTCGGTGAAAAAGACCACCTTATCCCTGCGGATGTTCGGGCAAAAATCAAAAAAGCACTTACGGATGGCGGAAAGCAATTTTCGATGGATGTCTACCCGGAGGCAGGTCACAGCTTTTTTTGTGATGATAGAAACAGCTATCAGGCGAATGCGACAAAGGATGCTTGGGAGAAGACCAAGGCCTTCTTTGCCAAGCACCTGAAGTAGTGGTCGTTCAGGTTCAATCGCCTAAAGGCATGATGTTCTGAAACGTGATTGGAGGACGAGGAAGACAATAGGGTGTCAACACAGGGAGTTTTCGACACCGATGGCCATGTCTATGAACCCGACCACATTTGAATGGACTATCTGGAGAGAGGTAGCGATCGGCTTGTCTTTGGTCGTGACGGGGTCGGACCAAGTTAACTTGTTGATATAGAATAACAATATTATGAAAATCAGGCAAAATTAGAGCTTAAAAGGGCAATTTTGATGACAAAAAATTGGTCTAAGGAAGCATCGTCAAAATGCCGAGAGCAAACAGACACTTTATACCTGGCTACGTATGGCACAAACCGACTCTCGTCCCTCTCTCGTGCGGATCAAACTAAAATCCTCGGGGCCAATGCGGCCCGGCTACTAAAACTTAATTAGCGGCCTTGAACTGGTGGTACAGCTCGAAACCGCTCATGGAGTGGCATAGGATCAATCCCTGAGGATGCTGCCGGCGGTTGTGGCGACACACCTGGAATTATCAGGGTCCCGTATAATTCCTTTTGGGTCCCTACCTTCTTTAACTCTGTTTACAGCTTCCCGCAAAGTTTTTCGGAACATGAGCACGCCTTGATCAGAGGTCACGTGGTGCTCCAGCGCATGGAGCGCAATTGGACCTTGCCCCTCCATGGCTTCTTTGTCGTCTGGATATCTTTGGGTGTACTCATAGGTTCTATCCTGTCTGCTGGCTGGAGCCAGTTTCTCTCGCCCTGACAGATCTTGTGGGTCTGCATCTTCCGGCACCCACCGAATCGAGGCTCCAAGCTGATGCGTGTCGTCTACAGGTATGCAATAAGATACAGCCCGGATCTTCTCTGTTTTGGGTTCATCCGTGTAGGTTAGATGAATGTTAAGGGGCATAATCATTTCCCAAATCACGTCCCACCATTGGCCGTTAGAGAGCTTCCGAGTCATAACAAACCGCATGCCCATATTCGTCTCTTCGTATTTAATTTCCTGCGGCATGGAAACATAAGATTCTGACGGGAATTGTGGACCACTGTGAGCCGTGTGAAGCCACTGAGTGTGCAGTGCATCCATGAGGTTTTCTTCGCTCTGCAGCCAATTACAGTTTATCGCTCCACCTACTCGTGGACCCATTCTGACTTTCAATTTGCCGCCTTCTTTCATCCAAACATCGTATTGCGGTAGTTGAGGTACTTTCTCTAGCGGGCCCATATACGCGAAAACCATACCCCCAAATTCCCGCACGGGATAGCACGGATGTTTGATTTGATCCTTGAAGACGCTGCCAGGAGGCTCGAGTGGCATATCCAAAATGTTGCCCTCCACATCGTAAAGCCACCCATGGTAACAGCAACGTATGCCTTGATCGTATGCCGCGGAAGCAGTGCAACTTGCCGGTTAAAGTCCGGTGCGGGGAATTAACGGTTCACCCCGCTAGCGAAGATCCGGTTTTGAGGGGTGACTCTCAGGGCTAAGTGGATCGAGAAAACTTTCCAAAAGGAGAGGATCGCAAACTTGCAGGCCGTACTACAAGGGAACCCATAGAGCCTCGTAACTTGCTGATTGAGAGTGCCGACCCTGTGGTCAAGAGGGGAAGGCCGGTGCCATCTGTGGAATAACCGGGACAGAAGCAGATGGGCTCTCCGGGGTCGTCGGGACGGCATGTGGGGGAAGTTGTGATGGGTAACGCGGGAGATCTCGTTCGTCGCGAGTGATGGCCGCGATGGGTCAGTATAAGGGTAACCGAAATCTGAGCCAGGCGGGCGAGAAGTCGGAGGGGCGAGTAATACCGAGGAAGCTGGGTAATGCCGGCTGAGGGAAGGCGCCCTACTTTCATTGTGTCCCTTAAAGAGGGAAGGAGAGGTGATTGCCGTGAGGCTACGAACACCTAGCAAGATTCGAGACCTCCAGCGGGGACTGTATCTCAAGGCCAAGAGGGAGCCCAAGTTTCGCTTCTACGCGCTGCATGACAAGGTTTGGCGAGGAGACGTAGTGCAACATGCCTACCGACTGGAACGCAGCAATGGTGGAGCCCCGGGGATCGACGGGGTGACTTTCCAGTTTATAGAGAGTGGAGAGGGCGAGGCTGAGTTTATCTCAAAGCTTCAGCAGGAGCTAAAGGAGAAGACCTACCGCGCGCAGCCAGTGCGGCGGGTGTTCATACCCAAGGGCGACGGAAGGAGAAGGCCGTTGGGGATTCCTACCATTCGGGACCGAGTGGCTCAAATGGCAGTCAAGCTTGTAATTGAGCCGATATTTGAGGCGGACTTTGAGGATAGTAGCTACGGGTTTCGCCCCAAGAGAGGTGCACATCAAGCAGTAGGAGCTATTCGGGAAGCGCTCAGCACGGCACATCCGCATGTGCTCGACGCAGATCTTCAGCAGTACTTTGACACTATAGCGCATGATAAGCTCATGAAGTTGATCGCCGGTCGGATCAGTGATCGGCACATTTTGAGATGGATCAAACAGTGGCAAAAAGCGCCGGTGGTAGAAGAGGACCAAGAAGGGAGGCGGCGTACGAAGAGGAGTCAATGCGGAATACCGCAAGGGGGAGTGGTTTCCCCTGTGCTGGCCAACATCTACTTGCACCTTTTTGACCGAGTGTTTCTTCAATACTGTCGTAGCACGGGTCTGGCGGCAAAGCTGGTTCGCTATGCGGACGACTTTGTGATCTTGATGCGTGGAGGGGCGAAAGAGACGCGGTTGAAAGTGGAGGAAATATTGGCACGGATGGAATTAAAGCTCAATGAGGAGAAGAGCCGAGTGGTGGATGCACGAGGAGGAAGCGTCAAGACTTGTGTGTAAATTTCTTAGGGGCATTCTCACTCCAATTTTGGTTCAAGTGATGAAAGACAGAAAAAACGATTCTTTGTATGCTTTGGGTATTTGCCATCACCCCCATAGGGCGAGTCCTGCGCCTGACTTCCCGGAACGATCTTTCTATGAGGTTGGTGGTTCTCAAGCGGCTCCAAAGCTCAGGCCGCTTGATCTGAAAGAAGTAAAGCAATTGATCGAGATCCTTTTCCAAACAGGCCACAGCCCTTGGATAAGCCTTCCTCCAGCGTGAACCAAACCGCCAGTAAGCTTCCGTAGCTTTTCTATAATTAGGGGCATGACTGATACGATTTAGAGCTTTTTTGACCGCTGGTTGATCGGCCCTTTTTACCTTGTCCAACACGTTTCTTGTCTTATGGGCCCAGCAGCGTTGGGCGAGGATCTTAGGATAGACAATCTGTAAGGCTCCATGCAGCCCCGTTCCCCCATCGGTCACAATCAGCTCACAACACCCCCCCTCTAGCCCCCTTTGATACAGGTCCCTTAACAACGCTTCCCAGCAGGCTTCAGATTCAGTTGGGGCCGCATAGAAATCGATCATCTCCTGCCTCCCATCGACCGTGATCCCGAAGGCACAAAGTAATATCTTTTTCTGTACCTTGGCAGCCCCCTTGCTCTTTAACACCACCCCATCAAAGAACAGATAGCGGTACTGATCCCTAAGGGGACGGCTATGGTAAAACTTAACCTCTTTATCCAGCTCCCGGGCAATCCTGGAAATCGTTGTGGCCGAGACCCGCTCCCCTACAATAGGAACCAGCACCGAAGCGGCCTTTCGGGTGGATAGTCCCAAACAAAAGCAGGCTAACAACACCCGATCCACCGAACGGCACCTTCGGGCGTAACGCTCAAGGAGCTTGGTGGGAAACCCTCCCTTACGGCTCCTTGGCACTAAAAGCTCTAAGTTTCCCATCTCGGTCAACAGATGCCTGGTATAGTGGCCATTGCGGTAGTCCACTCGGTCCGCCCCATGCTCGTAGCGTGATAGTCCTATGTACTGGGCCATCTCTTCGTCCAGCCGCTTCTCCACCAGGTGTTTTAGAGCTTGGCGGGCCATCGGTTTAAAGTCGCCCTCCCACTCAAAGGCATTGATCTCTTTAATCGCTCGCGATACATTGCTTGGTGTTGCTTGCTCGAGCAGCATAGGGGTGCCCTCCTCATGTTTGTATTTGTCGTGCAACTCTGGAGTTAGCACCCCTTCTGTCTTTTCCCAATCAAAAAATACCCTAGGCCTATCCCTTAACCACCTCGATATCTTCGATTCTCCGACAAATGTGAAAGCCATTTTCCTCTCCACTCCCTTCCCCCCACCAAAATTTACACATAGACTGATACATCACCGCACGAGGAGAGAGTTTTGACTTTCTCGGATTTACCTTTGGTCGCAAGAGGAGTGTGCGCAGGGCGAAGGTGATTACCCTGGTAGAGCCCTCAGGCAAGTCAGAGCAGCATTTTCGGGATAAGGTGAGAGGTTTGACCAGTCGGAACAGCCACTGCATGCCACAGCCAGAAGTGATGGAGCGGGTTAACCGCTATGTGCGAGGGTGGGTGACCTACTATCACGTACACAACTCCACCCGAGTCTTTAAGCGGCAACGATTCTTCTTAGAGCAGCGGATGCGCAAGTACCTGCAGAAGCGACGACAGATCAAGGGGTTTGGATATCGGCGATGGCCGGTGTCTGTGCTCTATGGAGTGTGGGGGCTATACGCCATACCAGTCCATGCTCCCTATGGGCACGCTCGTATGCCTTGAGGTGAAGATGATCGGAAAGCCGTATGCGGGAAAACTGCAAGTACGGTTTGATGAGGGGGGACAGGAACGCTTGTTACGGAAGTGCCTAAACGGGCACGAAGCTGGAAACGGCGGATACAGCCAAGGTGCGGCCTAAAGCAAGCTAAGCCTGTCCTCTACTCTACCTCAATACGGCCGTACTCTAAAGAAGTGCCGCGGTGGCTGCAACGGAAGAATAGTAGGCCCGGTCGTCCCTCTCTGTCGCGAAAGGCCACAAGGTCCTCACCCAGGATGCGGACACGCTTGGGCAGGTCTTTCAGATCCTGCGAAAGACAAACAGGTTGCCAGTATCGTCGCATTAGCTCGCCGCAAGGAGTCCCGGGGCCTACATGGGTCAACTCGGTATCTTCCCTGGGAATCTGAAACCCGTATGCGCTTTTCATGGCGGATCGTCCTTACCGCGTTGCAAAATCTGGGCTCTCCGGGATTGAGATCCCGTATCAGAGAGGTTGGCCTGGATCGTAATTTGGAAGGGCTGATTTGTCAATTGACTGCATGACTGCCCGACCTAACCGTTATCCTTTTAGTTTCCGTTGTGTCGCTTGACGGCAATAAAAAATCTGAATAAACAAGAACAAGAAAGAGAATTTAAGGTACCACCTCAATAAAGGGAAAGACACCCTTAAGGAAGGATAGGAGCTAGGATCATGATTGAGAGGATCCGTTGCGAAGGGCTAAAATCGCTCATGGATTCCCGTGAGGCATTCGCCCTCTTCGACATACGGGAGCGGGGTGAATACAACGAGGGCCAGATTTACCAAGCCTCTTCGTTACCGCGAAGCCAGATCGAGTTTAGGATCGCAGACCTAGTCCCGGTCCGCTATCTGCCGGTTATCGTTTATGACGACGTTGGGGAGCGGGCAGGCCTCGCTGCTGTAACCTTGGAGCAACTTGGATATCAAAAGGTTCGTGTCCTTGAGGGAGGACTTCCTGCATGGGCAGAGGCGGGCTTCCCTATGGTTACCGGTGTCAATGTGCGCAGTAAAGAGTTTGGCGAAAAGGTGCACGTTAAAAGCTACGTACCGGAAATCTCCCCGGAGGAACTTTCCACTCGGCTTAAGAGGGGAGATGAAATCGTGGTATTTGACGTCCGGACTCCGGAGGAACACCAGCGCTTCTGTATACCCGGCGCATACAGTGTACCGGGTGGAGACCTTATCCTCTGGGCGGAAGAGTTGGGACGAAAATCGGATACCACTTATTTGATGCATTGTGCTGGTCGTACTAGGAGTGTAATTGGAACGCAAACTCTGCGCCGTCTGGGTCTATCCAATGTTTATGCCCTCAGAAATGGGACCATGGGTTGGATCCTTGCGGGCCTCGAGCTGGAGCGAAATTCCGGGCGAGCCGTTCCCAGTCCTTCACCTTCCAGTCAGGCAGCTGGTGAAAGGTTGGCTTCACGTATTGCTCAAGAGGAAGGTATACCGAACATTTCGGATTCTGAATTGCTAAAGCTACAGAATGCGGAAGACCAACCGGTGGTTTATCTTGTGGATGTGCGGTCACCAGCCGAATACCTGCGAGGGCATATTCCAGGCTCGGTTGGAATTCCTGGAGGACAGGCTGTGCAGCGTGCAGATGACTTCATTGAGTCAGGAATGCCAAGATTATTTTTGTTTCTGACGGACAGGCTCGGGCGGTGATGGCGGCCTATTGGTTTAAGCAAATGGGGTTTGAGAATGTCGCTGTTCTCCAGGGAGGGGTGCAGGGTTGGGTTAAAAATGGCAATGGCCTTGCCACGGAAAATCCAACCGCCGAAAATGTTATTCTGGATGAGGCTCGTGCAACCGCTCGGACCATTGCGTCGCCCGAACTGGCTTCCTTTTTAGCAACTTCTAATGCTTTGGTTCTTCACGTGGGATCGAGTCACGACTTTGAAAAGGGTCACTTGGCTAAATCTCTGTGGGTCTCGAGGGGTTGGTTGGAAACTAAAATCGCGGATCTGTGCCCTGACAAATCGCGACCTATAATAGTCACGTGCGCGGATGGCCGCCAATCAATATTGGCGGCGCATTCATTGTATGGATTGGGTTATGGCGATGTCAGCGCTCTGTACCGCGGAGTGGATGGCTGGGGCAGGAAAGGGTACCCCACCGAAGGAGGCCTTGAGGGGCATTGTGCAGTGGAACCGAAGGATGTTGTGGTCCCCGCTTCAGCTTCCGGAAACAAAGAGGCCATGTTACGTTATCTCCAGTGGGAGCTTGCACTCGGGGAGAAATTCAAGGGAGGGGCTGATGAATAGCCGCGAATTTGCTGAATCAATAGAACGAAGAGTGGCAGAATTCTGTCAGGCCTTGGATGCCCGCCCCCCCGCGTACAGCTATATTCCACTAACCAACGACGAGATGCGCATCAAAGTCATGCAGAGCAGGCTCTTCAATGAGGTTCGTGCTGGAGAAATTTTTGGAGGATGGCTCAAGGGTACGCCGGAAATTGAAGTGAAAAAGATCCTTGCAGAATCTGTCCACGAGGAATATGTCCACGCAGGCTTTCTCGAAGAGGCGCTTCGCGGGCAAGGTGCGGAGCCTTATGACTACAAGCCCTTACCGGCCCAAATGGCCATGTTCAACGGTTTCGAGGCGTTGACCGAAACCGTGGAACGAATTGCCGCCTTTCCAATGGCAGGTGAAGGTGTCGCCGACTATCTGATTGCTTTAAGCCTCAAAACCCGAACCGTGCCAAAATGGGTGACGGATCCTTACCAAAAGATACACCAGGATGAAAAGGAACATGGCAACTACCCCCTTGAGATATTGGTTAAATACGGTACCACATCCGAAAAACAGGATAGGGTGACCCGGGCTGTGGAGATGAGCCTTATGTTGAGGCGCCAATACTTTGATAACCTGGATCGCTGGGTTTACGAAGACAAAGTTTTCTAGAGGTTATTTTCTGACGAATGTCGATTTGAGGGTGAGCATGAACACACCTGCCAACGGAACCGAGATTGTCGCCAAAGTTACAACCAGGGGACGGAAGACCGGTCAACCCCATACGGTACAAATTCGGGTCTACTATTGGGCCGGCAGACTCCTCGCCACATCTCCCTATCCGAGCATAAAACGGGATTGGGTCCCCAATATCATGGCGAACCCGGAGGTTGTCATTCAGGCTGGCAACACGGTCATCAAGGCCAATGGTAAAATGTTGATATCCGATACCGAGATGAAAAAAAATATCGCCATGTGCAGGATAAGCTGGCGCACCGATCATTGTCCGGTTCTTCAGCCGAGCACTGATTCATTCATTGAATTCTTTCCCGAAGAGTCTCCAGAAAAACTCTTTGTCGAGCCAAACGTAAGTCACTCGCTTTCCAAGGACCCGCTGGCCGCGGCGACTCTTGATGGGGTACTTGAGTGGCAGAAGAACGGCAATTTTTATCAGGCCTAACAGACCTCGGGCCTATAATAGTAGGTCGGCCCTGTGATTTTACCGTAGATTCCTTGCGACAAATGATGGTCTGGCGATTTTGGCTAATTTAAAGTTTCTAAATGAGTAAGGAGGTTTGTCATGCGACGTAGCGTGATTTTTTTCTTGACCCAATTGGTTGTTATTCCGTTAGCGGCGTTTGCTCCAAAACTGATAGCAAACCCTGTCGCCGCCGCGGATAATTTCCCCAGCAAGACGATCTCCTGGCTCGTCCCCTATTCCCCAGGTAGCGGGTTCGACCTGCACAGTCGGGCTATGGTTCGGGGGTTGAAAAAACGGCTTGGGGTTTCCGTCATTATAAAGAACGTGCCCGGTGCGGGTGGCAACATCGGCTGGAATTTATTGTGGAAGGCCAAGCCCGATGGCCATACCCTAGCCATCGTCAATATTCCTGGTGCTATCGTTTCGGAACTCTACGGCAAGCCCAAGCCACAGTCCACCTACGGAAGTTTTCGTGGATAGGGCGCATTTCCGCGGCACCCTACGTATGGGCGGCGGGCGCTAAAACCCCATATCGCGCGCTAGAGGATCTGCAGAAGGCTAAGGAAGTGATTATCGCAGGAGTGGGGGTAGGAGGGACCGCATGGGTTACCGCAACCCTGACTGCCAACGTGATGAAATTCAAGCCAAAGATGATCTTGGGCTATCCTGGCGCTGTTACAGCCAACATGGCCATTGCCCGCGGCGAGGGCGAAGCCCGAGCGCTCGGCCTAGACTCCCCGGGGCAGATGCAATCTACCCACGACGGCGACCTTGTCCCCTTGTGGGTCTATTTGGATAAGCGAGACCCTGAATTCCCTAACGTGCCTACGGTGGGGGAGCTAGGCTACCCAGAGCTAGCAGTGCTGGCGTCCCACCGCGTGGTGGCAGCGCCTCCTGGGGTTCCAAAGGACCGCCTCAAGAAACTGCGAAAGGCCTTTGCGGAAACGTTCGAGGACCCCGAAGTGATTGGGGCCTTTAAGAAGATGAAGGCAAAGCCGCTACCGGCGGTCGGCGAAAAATGGACCCCCATGCTCAATGGCCTCTTCGGCCTGATGGAAAAGTACTCGAGCGTCTTCGAGAAAGCGATGCCCTCGCTTGCACGGGCTTCTGCATAGCGGTTAGATCAAACCCATATTAGGGCGACTGTTCGACGAACGGAAGTCCGCTTCCGTCAGGTTCAAGGCTGAAGCCTGATGACCTTTTCGATGATTGGCCCATCCAAGAGAGGTTTTAGCAGCTCTTCGCGCAACGCTGCCTCCCAGGTACGGTTACCATCGGGCTCCCAGGGATCGGGGAGATCGAGAATCTGTCCCGTACTCGTGAAACGAGGCAGCATGCTCAGCGCAGCTGCCAGGACCTTCTTGTGACGGTCCTGTTCGCCTGGGGGGCCGAAGGTACGACCGGCAGGGTGATCGACAAAGACGGCCCGTGGTGAACGAACCTGCTCCATTATGTCTCGTACAGTACCGATCACTAAAGTAGGAATGCCCAGTGCCTCAATGCCATTAGCGAGGAGACCAACGGTCTCGTGACAATAGGGTCAGAAGGGTGTCAACAATGCCAAATCTACTTTTTGTTCTCTTAATTCCTGAGTCACGCAATGCGCGAGGTCGTTTTCAACTCCATGGTGGTTTTGCGTACCGCCTGCGAACGAAAAATGTGACGTGGCAACACTGCCGACCACCCCTTTTTCCGCAAGGGCTTTCAGGGCAGATCTCGGAAAGACAATTTCCGGGTCATGCCGTGTATGCTTTCCCAGGGGTGACTTGTGATCCATAACGAGATCAGCGGAGTGTGGCTCTGCAGGAATTGTCCGATAGGTCGCATCATTGGGAGGGACAAAGGGCGGTTGGTCCAATGTTCGCACTGCGGTACTCGTTAGAAGCGCAATTCTTGCCGACGCTAGCGGAGGAACCTTGGGCTGCCACGCGCTGCGCGAAGGAGGTACTTGTTTCAGTTTACGCGCCGGCTTCGGAGCAGCTTTCTCAACAAAGACGGGCAGGTAATTAAATGGCATAAGTCACATCCATACTTGCGTTGGTACTCTGCTAGCCAGCGTCAAAGCGCCGGTAACAGAGTAAAGCATTGTCCCACACGAGCTTTCGTTTTTGCTCCTCTGGAATCGACCATCCTAAAAAAATCTCCGCTGACTTGGGGAACCAGGTCTCCAGGTGGGGAAAATCGGAAGCATACATCAAGGTGGATTCACCCACAAGATCAGTGATGCCTCGCATCGATTGTTCTCCCTCGTACAGTTGGATGGTTTGAAAATACTGTGGACCGCGAATATACTCACTGGGCAACCGATTCAAGGGCTGGATGTAATCTTTGCACATTATCGCATGCTCATCTAGACGTGACGCCCAGCTGTGTAACCAACCATGCCCGCACTCAAACGCAGCCATACGCAACCCAGGATACCGATCCAACACGCCGGCTCCGATCAGTGCGGCTAGGTTCCGCTGAGCGTTCCACAAGTGGGCCGCGGATCTCTGCAGGAACATGTTTTCCCAGTTATCATACAGCCCCGGAGGATCGGGGGAGCCCATAGTGAAGGAATGAATGATCACTGTGAGGTCATACTCCTGTGCAGCGGCCCATAGCGGCTCCCACTCTGGACGATCCAACGGCATTTTTCCAGAACAAACCGGAAAAACGCCGACGGGCCATGATTCTTTGGCACAACGGCGTAGCTCGGTCAAAGAGGCGTCTACGTTACGTCCCGAAGCCAGAATCACACTTTTCAGCCGGTGCGGATACGGGTCACAATAATCCTTCATAAATCGGTGAAAGGCTTCGTACATAAATAACTCTAATTCCACATTGTCTATGGAGCTAAAATTGGGGGTGGTGCCGGACGGAAAGATCACATTTACGTCAACGCCCTCAAGATCCATGTCCTGAATCCGCACGTGTGGATCAGAGTGGAGGAGCTTATTCGGATACGGGGGCCCGTACTTGAGTCCACCCCAGTCGACACCACCCAAGGGTCCACTCGGCGTAATATAATCATGGCTTCCCAGGCGTCGGTTTAGAACTGGTTTTTTGTCGAGAAGATACTTAAAAGTAGCACCCTTCCGCTCAAGTAAAGGCGCGGCCTCGTCAAACGTGGTACGGGCCTTCGATGAGAGATATTCTTTCATTTTGTCCAAAGGTTCAGCCACATGTGTATCTGCATCGAAGATTCGATATCCATCACGAGCCATTTGCTACCTCCCTTTTTCCGGCGCGAAGCGCAAAAGAAATAACTGTCGGGCTCAACGGCCCGCCTCCGGTCATTCTAACCCCACGGCAGGGCATGCAACGCTTCAATGTCGCTAACGACGTCCAGCACAACAGGCCTGCCTGCATGGAAGGCCTGCTCTAATGCAGGCCTCAGCTCATTCGGCCTTTCCACTCGGATGCCGACACAGCCCATGGCTTCTGCTACTCTTGCGATGTTGATGTCTTCGAAAACCCACATGTTACGGCCTCTACCCTGCATGTCCCCACCATAAGCCGCATGGAGCAGTCGTTGCTCCTGGTTCATCGAACGGTTGTTGTTCACCAAAACTACCACGTTGATACCGAAGCGAACGGCAGTTTCCAGTTCGGCCATGTGGTAATAGAAACCACCGTCCCCGGTGAAGCACAAAACGGGTCTGTCAGGCAGAGCACATTTTACTCCGAGAGATCCGGGAAAACCCCAACCCAGAGTTCCCGCACATCGTATGTACCTTTGACCGGGATGTTTCAGTTCCACCAGGGTCCCCGTCCAGATCGCAGCGTGTCCAGTGTCCGCTACCAGTACAGCATCGTCGGGCAAAAACTCGGTGATCTCCTGGCAAATTCGCTCCGGTCTCAGCGGCACGGCCTCAGAGGTGAGCATTGGGGTCACTTCGTGACGCCATTCGCTGACCCGTTGTTGCATCCACGCAAGCCAGTCTGTTCTTGACGTAACCGGTTCAACGGAATCAATCAGATGCTGTAGTGTGACCTTGGCGTCCCCCAACAGACCTACTTTGACAGGATAACTCCTCCCAATTTCGCTGGGGTCGATATCCAGTTGTACGATCGGGGTGTTCATGCGGGGAACTTTCCAATTAAATGTAACCTGACTTCCCGTATGGCTACCAATAAAAAATACTAGGTCCGCTTCCGCCACAACCCGGTTGGCACAGGAGCGGGAATAGGTTCCAACCAAGCCAACTGACAAGGGATGGTCTTCGGGGATGCTCCCTTTGCCGTTCAGAGACGTAGCCACCGGGATAGACAGTTTCTCTGCTAAAGCCACCACATCAGGGGCTGCCTGGGAGGCGACAACGCCGCCTCCTACGACCATGACCGGCCTTTGAGCTTGAGCGAGGACTTTGGTTGCCTCTCGTACCTGCTCGATGGATGGCTCAGTCCTGAAAGCCGGGCACTTCAAGAACTGATCTTCAACAACAAGCTCTAGGTTAGCTTCATCGTTCAGCACCTGACCGTGACGTCCTCTCATCTGCAGGTGTACCGGCCCGGGTGCACCGCTGGTGGCGGTTCGAAACGCCTGCCGCAGAAGATCCGGCAATCGCTCTACTTTGTCGAGCTTCACATTCAATTTGGTTGTGGAATCAAACTGGGAGAAATCTTCAATCTCCTGATAGACATGGCGATATCTCTGAGGATCCTGGCCACCGGTAATGGCAATCACAGGAGAGCAGGCCATGTAGGCATCCCTCAGACCCGCTGCCAGATTCGAGGCTCCGCCATTCTGGGCCAGGCATATCCCAGGCCCACGTGAAGCCCGAGCGTAGCCGTCAGCCATGTAGGCCGCAGCTTTTTCGCCGTGCGTGGTGACCCGCGTTATATTCATGCCCTCCATCTTCGCCATGGTTGGGAGCATGATTGACGGCACAAAGAACACGTGGGTAATACCAGCCGCATTTATAGCGTCAGCAAAAAACTGAGAACCGGTCACTGTGGGCATAGTGAAACTCTTCGAGTGATCTAGCCGACCTTTGTCTTTGCCGTTTCCTGCGGAGCATCAACCCGCTTTATTTCAACTCGAAGATTGACACCGTCGAGCGGCTCACGAAAAGGCATCCATTCCCAACCTTCCGTACTCACGTCCATGCGATTGCCGTCGGGATCTGTGACTGAATACTCGGCCTGGCCGGCAGGTCTTTTTTCAAGCTTGAAGCCGAGGCCTTTCAAGTGATCAACGTCATCTCCGTCGACATGTAAGCCAAAATGGAAAAGCCCCATCTTCACATCAGCCGCCGGCTTTTTCTCGATGATCGCCAAGTTAAAGTATCCGTCTGAAAGAAAGGTCGCCGAGCTCTCGGGTTGACCCATCGTTTCCTTCATACGGAAAGTTTTCTTGTAAAATTCCACCAACCGCGCCTTATCGGGCGTAATGACTGCCAAATGACGAAGTCGAGCCATAGAAATACCCTCCTTTTGGTTAATTAATGCATCAGACAGATGAACAGAGTGGCTCTTATCACGCAGTATTCATTGTGTCAATGTACAATTGCCTTAATACCCCCCTGGATACTGAATATAAGAGCCACGTTAGCTCCCATCTTTCGAGACGGCTCATTCTGACAGAATTCAACTTGACTCCCAGGCGCGCGGATGCAAGGCGTCGATGGCGCTTGCAACGTCTATCACTGCTGGTTTCCTTGCTGCAAAGGCCTTTTCTAGTGCACCTGCCAGATCGTTTGGCCTTTCCACTCGTATGCCGACGCAGCCCATGGCTTCTGCGATTTTGGCCAGGTTCACTTCCTTAAACACCCACATTTCATTCGCTTTACCGCGCATTTCACCGCCGTAGGCGGCATTGATCAACCGCTGCTCCTGGTTCAGTGAATGGTTGTCGTTTACTACGACAACGATGTTTACGCCAAATCGAGCTGCCGTTTCCAACTCAGCCATATGGTAGTAGAAACCACCGTCGCCGGTGAAGCAGAGGACAGGCCTGTCTGGAAGAGCGCACTTTACGCCGATTGATGCTGGGAAAGCCCAACCTAGCGACCCAGCACACCGGATATAGGTTTGACCGGGGTGCTTCAGATCAACCAAGGCCCCCGTCCAAAAAGCCGAATGTCCTGTGTCTGCTACAAGGACGGCATCTGCGGGCAAGAACCTCGTGATCTCCTGAGAGATACGTTCCGGTCTTATGGGTACAGCTTCGGAATTGAGCATCGGATTCATTTCTTCGCGCCACTCGTGCACGGCTTGCTGCGCTCGAACCGACCACTCCGACCCTGATAGACCTGGCCCAACGGCCTCTGTCAGGCGGTTAAGGGTCGCCATCGCGTCGCCTACCAAACCTACTCTTGTAGGATAATTTCTCCCAATTTCCGCGGGATTTATGTCTAATTGAATCGTAGGCGTGCCCGGGCGGGGAATCTTCCAGTTATTCGTGACTTGGCTTCCAGTACGGCTCCCGATGAAAAAGACCAGATCTGCTTCCCAAACAACCTTCTGTGCGCAGGCCCGAGAGTAGGTCCCAATGACTCCTACCGATAGGTTGTGACTATCGGGAATCGCCCCCTTGCCATTGAGTGTGGTTGCCACAGGTATCGAAAGCTTCTCCGCAAGCCTGACAACTTGCTCGCCTGCCTGGGATGCTTTCACCCCTCCTCCCGCCACGATCACGGGTTTCTGGGCGTGAGACAACAGTTTCGCGGCTTCTCGAAGCGGACCGGGTTCCGGCTCAGGTCGGAACGCAGGATAGCTTAAGAACTGTTCTTCAACGATTGCTTCGAGGTTGCCCTCCTCGTCGAGTACCTGCCCGTGGGATCCACGCAGCCGCAGGTGAACCGGTCCTGGAGAGCCGGTGGTCGCCGTGCGAACGGCCTGCCGGAGCAAATCAGGTAAGCGCTCCACTTTGTCCACCTCGGCATTAAATTTGGTGACACAGTCAAACATGGACAAGTCTTCCACCTGCTGGTACGGATTTCGATAGCGTGAAGTGGGATCCGGACCTCCAGTAACGGCGATAACAGGAGAGCCGGCCATGTAAGCATCCCGCAGGCCTGCCGCTAGATTCGATGCACCAATATTTTGGGCCAGGCATGTGGCGATCTTATGCGAGGCGCGCGAGTACCCATCGGCCATGTAGGCGGCCGCCTTCTCCCCGTGGGTTGTCACGCGCCTTATATCTAGATCCTCCATTTCTGCCATTGCTTTCATCAGGATGGTAGGTACAAAGAAAACATGTGTGCCCCATGCTCTCATGGTTTCAGCAAAAAAATCGCGAACCTGTCATGACCGCCATAATATCGCCCCCCGTGACTACTGCAGTGAAGTGCTATCGTCCATTTTTTTCACACATGCTCAATAAGCCTCTTGACTAGGATCTGCCCTCACGCTATTATCGCCGATGCTATATCGTGATGGGCGTGGAGTCAATAGATAATCTGGGCATCAAAGATCTCAAAGATCAACGGATGGCTAGTCTTATGGATGAAGGCTAGCGCTTTGAAGGGAGGATTCAGATGAATGCAGTATCGAAACTCTTGGTAATCGTGCTAGCCGTTCTATTTTGGGCTGTCTCCACGACACCGGTTCTAGCCAGTCCTCAAAGCAAGCAGCTTCTCCAGGATCTTATTGCGAAAGCAAATAAAGAAGGAAGCCTGGACGTGAATTTTCTTTCCAGTTCTGCCAAGGCTGCCCCGAGAATCGTCCAGGCTTTCAAGCAGAGATTCGGTCTTGATATCGAGGTAACCCTCAATACGACAGCCAGTGGACCCCGATCATTCTCAAAGGTTCGCGCGGCCTTGAAGTTAGGCGGTCAATCACCCTTTGATACCATAGAAGGCCCGGAGAACAGCCACGCAGAGCTGATTGGAGGCGGGTTTGCGCAAAAGATCGAGCACTGGAAGGAGCTCCTGGCTGAGATAAACCCGCTCGTAGGATCTGGAAAGGTTAAGCCAGAACAGGTAAGTCCTCCCCCCTTCGACGGATATAGCTTCATGTATGCTAACCGAACGAAGTCACTCATTTACAACACTAAACTCATCTCAAAAAAAGACGTCCCGCAGTCTCGCGCGGATATCGCAAATCCAGAGTACAAAGGCATGTATGCAGTACCGCCCTGGACCACCGCTTGGCAGTTCGGGGTCCTTTTCTATCCCAAGAAGAAATGGCTCGAGATTGTCGATCAGATCGGCAAAAATGCCTGCTGCGTGCTCCGCTATAATGCAAGCCTCAACCGGATGCTTGTAGGACAGCTAGCATTGACCCCGAGCAACACGTATTACGTTTGGGAAGTCAAGGCGAAGGACGCCAATGCCCCACTCACATACCAGTGGTTTAGCGACTATACGGCCATGTCACAAGTATTATACGTTGTGCCCAGGAAATCACAGCACCCGGCGGCTGCTACACTCTTTGCCATGTGGATGACGACGCCTGAAGCTGAGGCAATCTGGCAACCGGCTAGTTTTCATCCCAATATAGTATTTGGACAGAGCGAACTTGACAAAAAGGCCAGGAAGTCATTGAAGAAGAGCGGAAGCCCAGTCGTCTCCTGGTTTGATAACGAAAAAACGAGTGCCACGTTGAAGTGGTATGGCACCAAAGAAGGGAGAAAGTATCGGGGGGCCATTGTCAAGAACTTAACTCAGCGGAAATAGCGGGCCGAATTCCAGATTCCACTTGGTACGCCTGAGTTAGTTAGATGGATCAGAAAGTCGGAGACTTACAAGGGCTGAGACGCGGCCCGCGGCTGCAAGCAAATCACAAATATTTGGGATACCTGACCAAAGCGGGGAGCCCGAATGTGATTCCCCTGATATTTTCCTGGCTCGTGTTGGGATGTATCCTCGTCTTGGTCCTATTGATAGTGTACATGACGTTTATCCCCGGCTTGCCGATAGAGCCAGGGTGGACGTTAAACAATTGGCTGGATGTCGCCAGACCCTATGTATTGACAAAGGTCCTGCCAAACACGTTAGTCGTGGGCATCGGTACCGTTCTTATCGCGACCTTCTTCGCGACTCCCATGGCGTGGTTGTTGCATCGGACCTCACTCCCTTATCGTAATCTTTTTACAGCCCTGATAGCCTCGGTGGTGGTTATCCCTGGCTTCGTCAAAGCCATGGGTTGGATTATGTTGATCAATCCCCGGTTCGGTCTGTTCAACAGGGTTGTTGCGGAATCGCTGGGTTTACAATCAGTGCCGCTGGATATGAATAATCCTTTGGGAATGGCTTGGGTAATGGGCCTCATGCTGGCCCCTACGATGTTTTTCCTGATCTCCGGCTCGGTCCAAGCACTGGACCCTGCCTTAGAAGAGGCAGCTGAAATGTCGGGTGCCAAGAAATGGCGCACGATCCGCTACGTAAGCTTCCCCTTGGTATGGCCGGCCATATCAGCGGGCGCCATATATATTTTCATGACTGCCATCTCTATTTTTGAAGTGCCAGCGATGCTGGGAGCGGCAGGTGGACAGGCCCCAGTGCTCGCAACCGAATTCTTCTACGCCGTCAATCCCACCACCCCAGAGTCTATTGATTTGAACTACGGGGCCGCGGGAGTCTATGGGGTATTAATCGCCGCCCCAAGTCTGGTCGCACTTTACTTTTACTATCGGGTCCTATCACGATCCCGACAGTTCGAAGTCATAACGGGGCGAGGTTATCGACCTCGACTCATAGATCTGGGGCGCTTCAAATACGCAGGGTTGGCATTCGTTCTCACTTACTTGGCGCTAGCAGCAGTGTTGCCCCTGCTGATTTTGGTTTGGGTCTCGTTAGCGCCTTTCCTCCAGATGCCCTCGATGGAGGCACTATCCAAGCTTAGCCTGGACAACTATCGATCCTTACTGCCAACGATTGGCGGTATGCGTGTTATCTACAACACGGTAATCTTGGTCCTGGGTGTGTCACTGTTTGTACTGTTCTTCAGCTTTATGGTGTCGTGGGTCGTGGTACGCAGCCGTGTTCGAGGGCGTCAGTTCATGGACACAATTGCCATGCTGCCTCACGCGATTCCCGGGCTTGGGTTTGCTTTCGCATTGTTCATATTAGCCGTTCTTCTCACGCGATGGATCCCGTGGCTAGCGCTTAGCGGGACGCTCACCATAATCGTAATGGCACATGTTCTCAATCGTTTAGCTTACGGTACCAGGATCACGAATGCGGCCCTGTTACAGATTCACCAAGAACTGGAGGAGAGCGCAAAGATTTGCGGGGCGAGAAACTTTGCCACTTGGTTCTGGGTGATAGTGCCTCTGATCAGACCCTCTCTAGTATATGCCGGGCTATGGACCGCCCTGCTCTCCTTCAGGGAGGTGACCATGGCACTGTTTCTAACTGGGCCGAAGAATACGGTGCTTTCTGTTGCGACGTGGTCCTTATGGCGGGCGGGCGATTTAACAACAGCGGCGGCGACGGCGGTGGTGATGGTGGCGATTATGGTGGTTTTGTTGTTAATCACGTTATGGTTGATCGGGGGGAGAATGCTGGAAACCCGTGGGCCGAAGGTGGGCTCTAATCTGGGAGGGTAGTGTCGAATCGCCGACGGAGTTTCCATTACGAATCGAGCCCTAGTGTGGATCGGGGTGAATCTCTATGCTTCGGGTTAAGAATCTGAGTAAGACATTTCTCACGCCGGAGGGAGCCGTCAAGGCTGTACGAGACGTCAGCTTTGAGGTCGACGATGGCGTTTGCTTAACCCTCCTTGGTCCTTCTGGTTGTGGAAAGACAACGACTCTTCGCATGGTAGGGGGACTCGAAAACCCCGACGACGGGGACATCGAGATCGGAGAGACCGTTTTTTCGCGGTCAAAAGGGGTTTTCGTTCCGCCTCATCGACGGGGCATCGGTATGGTCTTCCAGTCCTACGCCATCTGGCCTCATATGACGGTTTTTCAAAATGTCGCTTTCCCACTCGTACATGGCGGCTTTAAATTACCCAAGAGCGAGGTCAAGGAAAGAGTAGGAAAAGCTCTCGAGCTTGTGGGACTCAAAGGATACGAGAATCGGCCGGCGCCTTTACTGAGTGGTGGTCAACAGCAAAGGGTAGCCCTGGCAAGGGCTTTAGTGTACGAACCAACGCTTCTATTATTGGATGAACCCCTGAGTAATCTGGACGCAAAGCTTAGGGATGAAATGCGGTTCGAACTGCGAGCGCTAATCGACAAACTCAAAATTTCGACCTTGTATGTAACACACGATCAGGAAGAAGCGCTTGTGCTCTCTGATGAGGTTGCGGTAATGAATGACGGCCAGATTCTACAAAAAGGGGTTCCGTACGAAATTTACCTTAGCCCTATCCATCCTTTTGTTGCGAGTTTCGTCGGGAATACAAATTTTGTCGAGGGTCTGGTAGAGGAATCTCAGCCCCATGAGCAAGACATCGTTATCTCCACCCCTTTGGGGCAGGTGATCTGTTCTTCGGCTGAGGGTCGGAGATCGGGAGAGCGCGTGACACTGGCGTTCCGACCCGAAGACGTTCTAATCCAGACGGAATTCGATGGAACCGACGCTAATACTTTCCGCGGAATGGTTCGACACAAGACCTTTGTCGGAAATAGGTTTGCGTGTGAGATCCAAGTAAGCACGGTTGTCATTCATGGCAATGTGGGGGCTCGTAGTGATTTGCAGCATGGGGAAGAGGTGACTGTCCGAATTCCGCCTGAGTATATCCGCCTGTTGAGAGCGTCATAAATGTCGTCGATCCTGTACCGGGCATAATTCAACGCCTCTCCATCCGCCGTCGCCCGGCAAAGCACCGAACCCCTGTTTCACGGGACGGCGAGGAAACCCTTCCATGTTTCGACCTTTCTCGAATTCTCGTGATGAGTGCTAGGTCAGATTGGCGGAATAAGATCCCCCGGTAAAACTGTCATGTTTGCGCAATTGCGCAAATTAGCAATCTTTGCGAGACCCTGAAACCGAATCGATGAATTCCGCTAGGGCGCTAAGGATCCACTGGACTATGTCCGCGTAGGTTTTCTTGAAGAAGCACTTCGGAAGAAAGGTGCCAAGCCTTATGACTATAAGGCCTTGAAGGTGTCCCGACTATTAGATTGCTTTAAGCCTCAAAGCAGGGACAGTGCCAATATGGGTGACGGATCCTTACCAAAGGATACATGAGGATGAAAAGGAACACGGCAACTATCCCTTTGAGATACTGGTTAAATACGGTACCACAGCCGAAAAGCAGGAGAGGGCGATGCGGGCTGTGGAGATGAGCCTGATTTTGAGGCGCCAATATTTTGATAACTTGGATCGCTAGGTTTACGACGACAAGGTCTACTAGAGGTTATTTCCTGTTTTTTAGTCACATGGGTCTTCCCTTGTGAAATTAACGTTTTAACATCCGTTAAAGGATGAGCATGAAATCACCTGCCAACGGAACCGAGATTGTAGCCAAAGTTACAACCAAGGGTCGGAAGACCGGTAATCCCCGCTCGGTACAGATTCGTGTCTACTATTGGAATGGCCGACTTATCGCCACGTCTCCCTATCCGAGCATAAAACGAGATTGGGTCCCCAATATCATGGCGAACCCCGAGGTTGTCATTCAGTCTGGAAACACGGTCATCAAGGCCAAGGGTAAAATGTTGAACTCCGATCCCGAGATGAAAAAGAACATAGCCATGTGCCGGATAAGCTGGCGCACCGACCATTGCCCAGTCCTGCAGCCGAGCACCGATTCGTTTGTTGAGTTCTTTCCTGAAGAACCTCCAGAGAAACTCTTTGTCGAGCCTAACGTAAGTCACTCGCTTTCCAAGGACCCGCTGGCCGCGGCGACTCTTGATGGGGTACTTGAGTGGCAGAAGAACGGCAATTTTTACCAGACGCAACAAACCTCAGGATCAAAGTAGATCGGTCCTTTAATCCAACCGTCCCTTACCGTCTCAATAGAAACTACCCACGGGAATTCCTCAACGGTGTGGCTCCGAAAAAGAAATGGTTTTTCAGAGACTTTTTCTCACTTTATTCAAGGTAAGCTTCAACTTCAGGTGGGACCATGGGAGTCTCTATAAACGGACCTCCGGTGCGGGTGTAACCCGGGTAGTAGGTCTCCTCAGTAGCGAGGGTAATGCATTTGTTTTTTTCCGGATCACGGTGCACGTTGATTGGGTCGCCACCTTCCTCGACGATCTTGATCTGCTCGTCGATCATCTTTCGATACATGATGATGCCGATGTCCGACACACCGATTTGTTCTGTGGTGCGGTCGGTGACGGGACCCTGCATGACCCAGACGGCCTCGTCCTGCTGGGGTACATTGTCACTGTTTAACCGACCCTTCTCGTCGTAGAGGGGTCGTTCCAAATATGGCACATGGTCCTGGTGTGGCACAGTCTCGCCAGCCTTGGGGACCTCCACTGCGTAAATCAGGTGCATGCTATGGGTATCGTCCACGGGAATCCGGTACTGGAACTGGTGCCAGTAATCCTCAGACACTCGTAGTACGTCCGGGAAAAGAATGGGGTGTCCAATGCGCCAACCTTCGGACTGCTCCGTCTCGCCTTCCATCAGTCGACGCTTCACGATCCCGTATTCAAAGCGGTCAAACCCGATCTTCAAGTGTTTACGCCCGCGGGTCGTCAGGGTGTAGCGCTCAAACTTGTCACGCTCTTCCGGTGGTTTCTTACGGCCGATGGACCAGGTGCCCCAGTAGCGGTGGAGCCACTGGAAGTGGACTGGGTCCAGTGAATTGTCCATGCACTGGAGCCAGTTGCAGGGGAGCATCACTGCATTGATACTCCTTGTGACGTTGTCCCAAACCATGAGATCCCAGCGCGGCAAAAGCGGTACGGGCTTGGGACCCATGTAGACGAAGATCAGGCCGCCTAATTCCTCGGCAGGGTAAGCCTTGAGGCAAATTTTTTCATGGAATTTCTTGTTTGAAGGTTCCGACGGTTGTTCAACGCATGCGCCGGTCTCGTTGTAGATCCATCCGTGGTAGGCGCAACGAAGGCCGTTTTCCTCAGGGATACCATAGGAGAGGTTTGCCTTGCGATGCGCGCATCTGGGCTCGATGCAACCAACTTTGCCCTTCAAGTCACGGTAGAGGAGGAGATCCTCACCCAGGAGTCGTATCTCTTTGGTGGGATTTTCTTCGCTCAACTCAACACTGGCGGAGATGGGATGCCAGTATCGCCGCATCAGTTCCCCCATGGGCGTACCGGGCCCCACTTTTGTATAGCGGTCGTTCTGCTCGGATGTGAGCATAGTGAGAACCCCCTGTATTGGAGTTGGCGACTATTTTTTACTCGAGGCTTACCTCCACGTCAGGCTTTACCAGTGGTGTCTCCACAAAGGGTCCGCCCGTACGAGTGTAACCTGGGTAGTAGGTGTGCTCGGTGGCAACGGTGATGCACCTGTTTTTTTCCGGATCCCGATGGACGTTCATGGGATCTTTTCCCTCTTCTAGCCTCTTGAACTGTTCTTCAATCAACTTGCGGTACATAAAGAGTCCCACATCAGTAGCACCCAGGTGCTCGGTGGTACGATCCGTGACGGGACCCTGCATAATCCAGGCTGCCTCATCCTGCGACGGGACGGTGGTGCTCTTCAAACGGCCATTCTCATCAAAGGGCGTGTCCAAAGTGTAGGGTATGGGGTCCTGAGGAGGAGCCTTTTCCCCCGCTTTGGGCACATGGACAACATAATATACGTGCATTGTGTGGGTATCATCCACCGGCACCCGGTACTGAAAAGTGTGCCGATAATCTTCCGAGACCCGCAAAAAATTGGGAAAGAGAAGGGGGTGTCCGATGCGCCAATACTCGTCTTCCTCCGTAATACCCTCCATCAGCCGCCGTTTGATGATTCCGAATTCAAACCGGTTGAAACCTACTTTGAGGTGCCTGCGGCCGCGGCGGATAGCCTGGCGATTGAACGCCTCACGTTCCTCGGGTGGTTTATTGCGACGGACGGACCAGGCGCCCCAGTATGCGTGGAGCCACTGGAAGTGAACGGGATCCAAGGCGTTGTCCACGCACTGAAGCCAGTTGCAGGGAAGGGGGTTTACTCTGATGTCTCTCGTCACGTTGTCCCAGACCAACAGATCCCAACGGGGGAGGAGCGGTTGGGGCTGTGGACCCATGTAAACAAAGATCAAGCCCCCTAATTCTTCTGCGGGATAGGCCTTGAGGCAAACCTTTTTGTTAAATTTCTTATCCGACGGTTCCGATGGCTGCTCTACGCATGCACCGGTTTCGTTGTAGACCCACCCGTGGTAAGCGCAGCGCAGTCCATTTTCCTCTGGAATGCCATAGGAGAGGTTTGCTTTACGGTGCGCGCAGGTAGGTTCGATGCATCCCACCCGGCCCTTCAGGTCGCGGTAGAGCAACAGGTCCTCACCCAGTAGACGTATCTCTTTGGTTGGATTTTCCTCGTTCAACTCCGCGCTGGCGGCGATAGGTTGCCAGTAACGCCTCATGAGCTCGCCCATGGGTGTGCCTGGACCAACCTTCGTATAGCGATCATTTTGTTCGACTGAAATCATGTATACTTTCCCTTTCTGTTGCTGGTGTTCTTGGTCTTTCTACTCCAGGCTAGCTTCCACCTGCGGTGGAATAAGCGGCGTCTCCACAAAGGGTCCGCCGGTACGGGTGTAGCCAGGGTAGTAGGTGTGCTCGGTGGCGAGTGTTATGCAATGATTTTTTTCCGGATCGCGGTGAACATTGATTGGATCACCGCCATTGTCGACGATTTTGATCTGTTCATCCATCATCTTCCGGTACATGATCAGACCCACATCAGTAGCACCAAGGCGTTCGGTGGTGCGGTCCGAGATGGGACCTTGCATGACCCATGCTGCTTCGTCCTGTGAGGGGATGGTGGTGTTATTCAACCGGCCTTTTTCGTCGTAGAGTTCCATATATTCGTAGGGAACGCTGTCTTGGGGCGGCGCCGTCTTGCCGGGCTCAGGAACATACAGAGCGTAGATAAAATGCAAGGTATGAGTATCGTCCACGGGGACTCGGTACTGAAAAGAGTGCCGGTAACCGCCCGAGACCCGGAGAACGTTGGGGAAGAGGATGGGATGCCCGATGCGCCAATACTCGTCCTCCTCCGTCTCGCCGTCCATGAGCCGGCGTTTTACGATTCCGTACTCAAATCGGTCAAATCCCACCTTGAGGTGCTTTCGGCCTTTCCTCATTGCCATACGTTCGAATTGTTGCCGTTCCTCCGGGGGTTTTTTGCGGCCGATGGACCATCCCCCCCAGTATCGATGAAGCCATTGAAAATGCACGGGGTCCATTGAGTTATCCATGCATTGAAGCCAGTTACAAGGTAGCTGATTCAACCTGATATTTCTGGTGACGTTGTCCCAACACATCAGGTCCCAGTTGGGAAGAAGGGGAGTAGGCTGGGGCCCCATGTAGACAAAGATAATGCCCCCTAACTCTTCGGCGGGATAGGCCTTGAGGCATATTTTTTGATGAAATTTTTTATCGGATGGTTCCGATGGCTGCTCCACGCATGCACCGGTCTCGTTGTAGATCCATCCGTGGTAGGCGCAACGGAGGCCGTTTTCCTCGGGGATACCGTAGGAGAGGTTCGCTTTACGGTGCGCGCACCTGGGCTCGATGCAACCAACTATGCCCTTCAAGTCACGGTAGAGCAAAAGGTCCTCACCCAGCAGCCTGATCTCTTTGGTTGGATTTTCTTCGTTCAACTCCGCACTGGGGGCGATGGGTTGCCAGTAGCGGCGCATGACCTTGCCCATGGGTGTGCCCGGCCCGACCCGCGTATAGCGATCATTGTTTTCGGCAGACAACATGGACTCGCCTCCTTATGGCAAATAAGAAGTTCATAGAACAGCCTGGTCATAAACATCCACTATGAATAGGAGAGTAGTCGAGAACTAATTTTATGTCAAATTGAGAGGGGCGAGAAATATTTTATGTATTAAGCATTTACCCCGAACCACGAACATACGTTCGTGGATTTAGTACGAAATTCTTCCGGGAAGTTTGGAACATGGTCACCGGACTGACATACATGGCGTCCAATGGTTCAGGGTTTACCGGATCATTTGGGTGATCGTATTGAACCTTGCCAAGCTAGTTCTGTTTGAGTAAGATCTTCTCATTCCTTTTAATCATCATGGAAACCGCAAAAAGCAAACTACTAGTGCAGACTACGTTATTGGCTGCACTAATCGCGGTCCTGTATTTTCTGCTCTACTACTTCGAGGATTGGATACTAGAACGATCAGGGGGATTTTCCGTAAATGGGTGGTATTTCCTTGCACCCATCTTCATCGCTCTTGTCTTTTCAGCGGTCCATGGTGTCTTTACCAGCCATTTTTGGGAACTCTTGGGAGTTCGCGCCAAGAAATCCGTGATCAACAGGTAATAGAATTGTGGAATTCATCGACTTAGGCCTTTCTCATGTGTTGGTGCTTTTTTTTGTTGGCTTCGTGGGCGGGTTGGTAAGCGGGTTTATCGGCTCGGGCGGGGCCTTTGTATT
Source organism: uncultured Binatia bacterium (SeqCode) (assembly GCA_965215595.1). Taxonomy (GTDB): domain Bacteria; phylum Desulfobacterota; class Binatia; order UBA9968; family CAXXLF01; genus CBDCDW01. Next base: position 444,193 of record CBDCDW010000004.1, read on the forward strand.
GACCCCGGCAATGATAAGCCTTGGGGTTCCTGCCATAATGGCGGTGGCCAGCAACATGTGCCACAAGTTTCCCAAAGCCCTGGTGGGCGCGGTCAAGCGCGCTCAATACGGACAGGTGGATGTGAAGCTTGGGGTTGTGCTGGGGATCTCCGCAGAAATCGGAGTTATCATTGGGGCAAACATTCAAACCAACATCAATCGGATCTATGGAAACGCCGGTTCAAATCTCTACGTCTCCCTCGCGTTGATCATTATTCTACTGCTTGTGGGGGGCTTCGTGTTGCGTGACGTTTGGAAGATCAGATTGGGTAGCCTGGAAGAACAACCCACCAAAAAATTGGCACTGTGGCTCCAATCGGTGCACATCCCTGGGACCATGATGTATTTCAGAAGCATGGACGCGCAGGTTTCCGTGTTGTTGACCGTGCCCATAGGAGTTGCCACGGGTATGCTGGCAGCCACCATTGCGGTGGGTGGTTTTATCGGTGTGCCGGCAATGATCTATCTGCTTGGTGTTCCGAGTTTAATGGCCACCGCAACAGAACTGGTCATTGCATTTATCATGGGGCTGGGTGGAACAATCCATTTTGCCTGGAGTGGCTTCGTGGATATCCGTTTGGCGATGATAATTCTTGCAGGGTCACTCTTCGGTATCCATTTGGGTGCCATGAGCACCACCTATGTTCAATCCTATATGGTAAAACTGGTCATGGGTATGATCATGACCCTAGTAGCATTGAGTCGAATCATCGCCATTCCTACCTATCTCGCTGATTTGGGGGCCATTGGATCCCTGTCCACAGACACCGTCAACGTCTTGAATATCGTGAGTTTTAGCGTGATGGCATCGGCTTTGATTATTGGTGCCATGATTATCTTATTTTCGTTGCGTTACGGCCTTCGCGAAAACAAACAAGAACTGGAAGTACTGGCAAAAACATAATCTCACTTCTACGTGTGCGTGGTGGCAACCGTGTAAAGCGAACGTTCTTGCTTGACAGTGGACAGGGCCATTTCTATGATCTTTCGCGCAAGGATGTCCTTCGTTTTTTGGGGCTTTATTTGTTGTGAGGAATCCTAATTTGGCTGGGCATGCGCTCTCGCACCATCTGGGACCTGGGTGTTTCGTTTGTCCAGGCTGGAGGCATTTGAGTTCGATGATGAACTGCATCCGACCTCGAGAGCAGGCAAAAACACTAGCATAAGTTAAGTCTATCCATGTTGATTCTAACCCCTGAGGATACCCGCGGACTAATCGGGATGACGGATGCACTTGACGTGGTGGAGAAGGCATTTCTTGCCTGGAGCCTCGCTCCAGATGTAAATCGCCCCAGGCAGCGTGTCCACTCCGGCTCCACACGGGTCAGTGTTCATCCAGGGGGTGCGCAGGGAGTGGGTTATATTGGAGCTTTGACCCATTGTGAGAAAGTAGCGATTGACGGCGCTAAACAGGTCACTGTCAATCAGCCACCTGTCACTCTGCTCTATGACGCGGAAAACGGGGAGCTCAAGGGTATCATTCTTGGTCGGCTGTCCGGAAGTAGAGTCGATTTACGCACGGCCGCAACCAGTGCTTATGGCACGCGCCTACTAGCACGGCCCGACTCCAAGATCTTGGGACTGTTTGGTGCGGGCAGACAGGCGGCGAGCCATCTTGAGGCCATCTGTCTTGCGTTGCCTGGAATTTGCGAGGTTCGAGTTTTTTCTCCTACACTGGAACGGTGCCGGGATTTTGCCGGCCGTATGGCTGGCCAGATGGAGCGCGACGTACGACCGGTGGATAGTCCGCAAGACGTTATAAATGGAGCGGATGTTGTAGTCTGTGCCACAAATACTAATGTGCCGGTATTCGACGGCCATTGGCTGGTTCCGGGGCAGCATATAACGACTATCGGAGGAAGCAATACCGGTCTGGTTCGAAGTGGAGTGCTGGCCCATGTGCGTCGCGAGATCGATGATGCCACGTTGAAGTGCGCTGATCGTATCGCGGTGGTATCGAAAGAGCAGGCGATTCAGGACCAGCAGGGCGAGATCTTCGAGCCCATTGAGCATGGCGTCATTGTTATGGAAGACCTCGTGGAGCTACGGGACGTAGTTGCCGGCCGCACCCAGGGGCGGACCGCTGCTGACGAGATCACCGTCTTCATGAACAACTCCGGACAGGGGATCATCGATGTGGCCCTGGCAGGACGGGTACTGGACGTCGCTGTCAAACGGAAGCTTGGCAGGCATCTAGAGAGCGCAGGGCTTTTACCTAAAGAGCTCTAATAAATCGTAGGCTCAGGTGCGGAATTAAGATTAACGGGACGTTGTTGACTAGATAGAATTAGTCCTCCGCCTGCTTCCACCGTTGAGTTCGCTTACCGAATTATTTGCTTTCATACACCTCGCGCCATCAGCTGCTCGAGACGGTCTTCCAGACCATAGGGTCCCAGTTGGGAAGAAGCGGCGTAGACTGGGGTTCCATATCACGCATTCCTTGACATGACCTGCCGGACGAGTTAAAAGCCGCGCTGGGATCAGTATAAAAATTGCAGAACGCACGGAGGCATCGAATGTTGCAGAAACAAATTGCAAAAGTCTTTGGTTTACTTCTGAGCCTGGTCGCCTTACCCGCGGTGGCATTTGGCGCTGGGGCCTCAACAGATGAATTCGCGAGCGAGTGGAAAGCGTTGATTGCGGCTGCTCAGGCGGAAGGCGAAGTCGTCATATCCGTCGGGGGCGGAGGCCGAACCGACCGGCCGATTATCAACCACTTTGCAAAGAAGTTCGGGATCAAAGCGATTATCTCTGCTGGCAGAGGGTCGGAGCAGACCAACAGGCTCCTTGCGGAACAGTCCGCCGGCAGGTTCGGTGTGGATGTACTCATGATCGACGCCACCAATGGAAATCGCCTCATACAGGCCCGAGCACTCACACCCATCCGGAAACTGCTCGTTCACCCCGACGCTATCGACCCCTCCAAATGGTTTGGAAATAGGATGTGGTTTGCCGATCCCGAAGAGCAGTTTATCGTGAACCACAGTGCTTCCGCTTCTCCTCTTAACATCGGCATGCGCTACAATACGAATCTGCTCAGCCAGAAGGAAATCGAGGGTTTCAATTCGGTATACGACTATCTCGATCCCAAGTGGGCAGGAAAAGTTGTCTCGCTGCCCCCGACAATCGGCGGCGGGGTGGGAGATTACGTCACGGTCCTCTTGCACCCGGATGTCGGCGAGGAATGGCTTAGACGATACTTCAAAAAGGCGTTCAAAGCCTTCTTCACCGAAGACTCCCGGATTGTCTCCGATGGCATCGCCAACGGCAGGTTTAAATTCGGTATCGCCCTCAGCACCGCAGGACGCGAAGTGGACGCCCTGGGCAGGGCGGGAGCCCCTGTGAAGCGAATGGTGAGGCCATTCAAGGAGCGTCCGATCCTTGGCGGTTCAGGGCCTAGCGCCAATCTGGAAGCGGTAAAAAAACCACCACACCCTGCGGCGCAAAAGCTGTTCGTGAACTGGCTTCTCACCAGAGAGGGCCAGTTGGCCCGGCTGAAGTTTGCGGCAAGGCACACGGACCCGTCATTACGTAAAGATGTGAAGTGTGCCGGCCAGGTAGACCTGGAAGACTGCCGCAAGCCCAGCGAGACTTACCTAATATAACAGGGGACCCCAAGTTCACTCGGCAACGTCTCAGCGGCTTGAAGCGCTACCGGAAAATCTGGTACGAGGTGCGCGGACGCTAGAGCTTTCCCGCCAAGGTCAAGGAGCGGTCTTATGCCGCTAGCGGAGAGGCTACCGCAGGCGCAATCGATCCGGATACGAACCCCCCCAGGCATGGGCCCAGCCATCATGGCGGTTACGCTGTTGACGCTGGGCTTCCTGTTGGTGTGGCCCGTGTTGCTGTTAATCATTAACAGCTTCGACGCGCGTCCGGACTGGTTCGTCGGCAGCCGTATATGGGGGTTGGACCATTGGCGTCAAGCATGGAGTCACCCCGGTCTGCTATTGAGTTTGGGCAACAGCATCATGGTCTGGGCGATGGTGGTCGGCATCAGCTTCCCCGTCGCTGTACTGATTGCCTGGACCCTGGCGCGGACCAACATTCCTCATAGCCACCTGTTGGAGTTCCTGTTTTGGATTTCTTTCATGATGCCAGGGATATCCACGACGATTGCGTGGATCATGCTGCTCGACGGCCAAACCGGCCTGCTCAACATCGCTCTCAAGCGTCTCCCATTCATCGACCAGAGCCCATTCGAAATCTTCAGCTTCTCAGGCATCGTGTGGGCGCACCTGATGGCCAACGGCATTTCCGTCAAGGTCATGCTCCTGACGCCTGCCTTCCGCAACATGGATGCTGCCCTGGAAGAGGCAGCACGGGTGGGTGGAGCGTCCAACCTGCGAACGATGGTGCGGGTGACCCTGCCACTAATGGTTTCGCCCATGGTGCTGGTCTTTGCACTTCAACTCCTCCGCATCTTCCAATCCTTTGAGACGGAGTGGCTCTTGGGCTTGCCCGTCAGCTTTTATGTTTTCTCCACCAAGATTTGCGAAATGGTAAGGGCAGATCCTCCCATGTACGGCCAGGCTAGTGTGCTGGCCAGTTTGACCCTGGTGGTGATAGCCGTAATCATTCCCTTGCAGCGCTGGATCATCTCGCGGCGCCACTACACCACCATCACCGGTAATTTTAGACCTGGTCTTGTCGACCTGGGAGGATGGAGGCGTGTAGTATTTGGCACCATTTTAGGCCTGCTGATCCTCCTGACCCTTGGCCCGGTACTGGTCCTGTTGTTCGGTAGCTTCATGACTCGTGCTGGCTTATTCTACCTCGACCCGTTGTTTACTTTGGATCACTGGAAAGTAGTTCTTACCGACACTCTGTTTCTCAGGGCGCTGCGTACGACTCTGTTTCTGTCCGTCACTGCAGCCATCATGAGCCCGTTACTCTTCTCGATCCTCGCCTATATCCTCGTGCGGACTCGCCTGCCGGGACGCCTGGCCCTGGACTTCATTATCTGGAGCTCGGCGGCTGTCCCGGGTATCCTGTCAGGTTTGGGACTACTCTGGCTGTTCCTGAGCCCCTTTCCGCTGGGTCCTCTGTCGAATGTACGCCCGCTGCTATTTATGTTCGGAACCATCTGGGCTCTCATCCTTGTAGTGATCATTCAGGGCAACACCACCGGTGTCAATATCATGAAGGGTGTATTCGTTCAGGTGGGGGCGGACATGGAGGAGGCCGCCCGTATCGCGGGGGCGGGATGGATCAGGACCTACTTCAAGATATGGATTCCGCTGCTCATGCCAACGCTTATTCTGCTGGGAACCATGAACTTCGTTATCGCTGCGGGGGTCACCTCAAGCATCATCCTCATCGCCTCGCGAGAAACAATGACTCTCTCGCTGCTGGCATTGGAATAGCCTCACCGTCCATCGCTTTACGTGAAGAGGCCAGCATCGTGAGTCTGTTCATCATTGCTATGGCAGTGGGCATGGCCTTCGTGGCCCGCGCCTTTGGCCTGCGGCTAGGCATCCGACACGAAGTCAATACGACCAAATGAAGATAGAGGGTTTTTGCAGGATAATGCCTGAATGACTTCTAAGGGGTTTTAGTATCCTTTAAATAGTAGGCTTCTTTGGCGGGTTTGTACGCACGCAGCAGCCAGAGGGGACGTCGCAAGTTGTCAGGACCGGGAGCCGGACGGGTGGTTTTGAGCCAGCGCTGGTAAACCTCGTGGGATTTGTTGGTATCGACGAAAACGTCCCCGTAACGATCTCCCGTCTGCGGCTGTTCTATCCTTACCTTTTGGTGCCAGCAATGCTGTCCACTGATAAAGTCCGGTTGTACAGGGAAGGTCAGATTTTGATGGACGCCACCGTCCTCCCACCAGATTCGCTCTGAATCAGGGTCGTCGCTCTTGAAGGGCCGTACACCGTGCACCTGACGCATCATCCACTTACCCGGTTCCAGCTGCTGTAAATCAACCAGGGCCGTTGACCACCGAGGCCCGCCGGTTTCTTCCTGTAGGCGCCATCTGCCAAGATGGTGCGAGCATGCGACGACTCCGGGTCGGATCCCTTCGGTTACCCACACTTTGTCGATGAAATACCCGATCTTGGTGTTAACCTTCAGCAGATCTCCAGTTCGGACGTTGTATGTTTCCGCGTCTTTGGGATGGATCCACAGGGGGTTATTATGGGAGATTTCATAGAGCCATTTGGCATCACCTGATCGGCTGTGGATCAACGTCGGTAGACGAAAGGTTGGTAGGAGCAACATCTCACCTTTATTTCGATCGATATTGTCCAGGTGTACCTGGCTCTTAATGTATCCGGGTATGGCATGTTCGGGCCATTTCCAGTCCTTCAAAGTCTTGGAATAAAATTCCAGTTTTCGTGATGGCGTGGGGAATCCCACATGGGCGTTTCCATTCACCTCAACTCCAACAGGCGTGTTTCCTTTACTAATGACCTTGGTCACTGGATCGACTTCTGATTCTTCAAGGTCCTTAGCGTTAAGGGTTTTTTTGTGAGTCTCGTAAACATTATCCTCTACTAGAAAGGCGCCGTACTTACGCATGTATTGCAACGGATTCATGCCCTCTTTGGTGGCCGCCTCGGGGAGTCCTGGGACACTGTGCTCGAAGATCCAACCGTAGTACTCGTCAACTGTCAGCTTCTCACCGGAACCATAGGGGGATTCGAAGTATTTACGAATCCCCATTGAACCATCAGGGTCAATGCGCCATGAAAGTTCGATCCAGAATTCGTCTTCTTCCCACACTTCTCCCAGTCCTGCCTCAACATGTGCCTCGTATGTTGTGTTGAATGTTCTGCCTTCCTTTTCGAGGGCCACGCGGAGCACCGGTTGGCGGAAACCGATCCACCGTGCGGAGTGGGTCTCTTGGCTCATTAAATCGTGGCGCTCAGACGCAAACCCCATGGGAAGAACGTAATCTGCAAACCATGCCGTCTCGCTCCAGGTGGGAGTGAGGCATGCGTGTCGTTCCACTTTGCTTTCGTCACACAAGGCCTCGATCCAGCTCATGCCATCGGGATTTGTCCACACGGGATTGTATGCGCGGGTGAAGTAGGCGGCCAACTTGCCGCGCCCTTCCTTGAGGAAGTGGGGAAGGAGAAAACTCATTTCGAAGAAAGCTAGAGGAAACTCCGGTGGATACATCATCTCGTTCCAGACTTTTGGCGCTGGCGGCATCATGGGAGGAGCCGGGATGAATTTGTTCGAGGTGTTGGGTGCTGTGCCGCCCGGTGTTCCCACCGCGCCCATCAAGACTACGAGAAATTCCAGCGCCCGGGCCACCTGCCAGCCTCCCAGGTTACCGGCTGCGGCGTTGCGCCATACATGGGTGGACAGTCCGGATCCCGCACGCCCAATCTCTTGTGCCACTTCGATGATCTGATGGGCTGAGACTCCAGACTCTGCTGAGGCAAACTCGACGGTGTATTGGCCATAGATCTGTTTCAAAAGATCAATGAAGGTCTCAAAGGTTTGCGATTTGTCCGGGTGTTCCTCCCGCAAGTACTCCTCCCAATTGACCCACTGTTGCAGGAAATCACGATCATAGAGATCTTTCTGGAGTATGATGTTGCACATGGCGAGCAGCAACGCAGCCTCGCTGCCAGGCCAGCTAGATAACCAGTAATCGGCCTTGGACGCGGTATTGGAGAGTCGCGTGTCAATAACGCATACCTTTGTTCCCTTGTTCTTTCCTTCTATAATTCTCTGGGCGTGGGGGTTGAAGTAGTGGCCTGATTCCAAATGGGAACTCAATAGGAGGATGAAGCGGGCATTCGAATGATCCGGCGAAGGGCGATCGATACCGCACCAGAATGCGTAACCTGCGCGCGCCCCGGCCGAACAGACGTTGGTGTGGCTGTTGTGTCCGTCCAAACCCCATGCGTGAAAAATTCTCTGGTGATAGAGAAGCTCGTGACCGGGACGACCCACGTGGTACATGATCTCATTTTGACGCTTCTCCTGAATGGCTTTTCTGATCCGATTTGCGAGATCGTCAAGGACTTCGTCCCAGGTGACCCGTTGCCACTTGCCTTCACCTCGTTTCCCTATTCTTTTTAAAGGGTAGCGGATGCGCTCGGAGTCATTAACTTGGTTGATGGTGGCGGGTCCCTTGGCGCAGTTACGCCCGCGACTACCGGGATGCTCCGGGTTACCTTCGAATTTACGAATCCGGTTAGTCTCTTTATCCACGTATGCCAGCAAACCGCATCCTGCTTCGCAGTTAAAACAGATGGTGGGAATGAGTGAGTAGCGTCTCTCTAGTTTCGTTGGCCAATGGGCGCTATCGTACTCCACCCAGTCATCCCAGCGTTCGGGCGGTGGAAAATTGGCGAGCTCTCCAGGGGAAGGCTCCAGTCCTGCCACAGCAGGATTCAGGGGTTGCGGTATTTGCTTCATACAAGATCCTGTTTCAACTCAACGGCACCGCCTGGCCGGCCTTGATCCAGAGATCCTCAAAGACCCAAAGTCCAAACAGGGCCAGGATGGAGGCTGAAATATGAAAAATCTGAATCGTGGTGTTCCCCGGGTCAGGCAGGAAAAGAAAAATGAGTGGTAGCACTATACCCACCACAATCACCTGGCCCCAGAATCTCCCGCTCAAGGCGCCTTTTTTTAAGAGACTGATTGCCCGTCTTACCTCCTCGTTCTCTGAAGGCAAAAATACTTCGGCCAGAATCAATACCATGCCAACCACCAGCGAAATGCCTAGCGCTTGAGTCAGTGCTGTGTTCACCCTTGTGTCTGCTGGAAACATTACACCGAAGACTATCAAGGTGGCTGCCCCGGCGATAACCGCTTGAATCACCAAGTGCCAAAAGAATAGGCGACTCTGCCAAAGATCGCGACCTTTTGCCTGGGCAAAGAGAAACGCAGAGTAACCGGCGGAACCAATAGCCAAAATTGCGGTCAACCAGAAGACAAGGTCAGGAACGGAGCTCTGAGTAAAGCCGAAAACCAGCCAAATTCCGGCCAAGCCCCCGTAGAGAAAAAGAATGTACCCTCCAATCACCAGCCAGGAACGAGGATTGGGTTTGGTTAGAATGTAAAAAAATCTTTCGGGCCGCTTTAAGTCAAAGACCAACAGTAGGACAGTAAGGCCAGTGAAGACGAGCGCTAAAACAGGGCTAATAACGTTTAGTAGTGTTTCACCTTTGTAATCCAAGCCCAAGAGAACAGCTGCGATCATAAGAGTGCCGGCAGCGATGGATTTCGTCCAGAGATAGGACGCGATCATCTTTCCCCAGAGCTGTGGGTGCGGCACATCGTAAACCTCTCGCGCGTAACCCGATTTGTGCCGACTATGTTTTTCATCGAGTAATGCCTCTAAATCGCCTCCAGGGTTCGAAGTGGAGTTTTCCATTGAGAGGTCGTATTGGTCTTCACCTTGCTGCTTATCACCCCATAAGTGTGCGCTCTGGGGCTCCATCTTCATTGGCTGCAGCAAGTCTCCGTCGACACCTACGTAAAAGAGCTTTGGTTTCGTCTCCTTTTCTGGTTTACGTACGCTGATTTCTTGTGTAGCTACGACATTGCTTATTTCGCTGGCGGGATCGTCGAGGTCACCTGACAAAATAGCTTGGGTAGGGCAGATGATTTCGCAGGAGGGTTTGAGGCCAATTTCTATTCGGTGCGCACAGAAGTTACATTTCGCCGCTGTTTGGGAGTTGGGCTCAATGTAGAGGGCATCGTAGGGACAGGCCTGCATGCAGGACTTGCAGCCGATGCAGAGGTTGTTGTCAAAATCAACAATGCCGTTGGGGCGGCGAAAAAGGGCCACCGTAGGGCAGATCGTCATGCATGGTGCATCGTCGCAGTGGTTGCACCTGAGCACGGCAAAATGACGTTTGGTGTCTGGAAACTCACCTTTCTCGATATACTTGACCCACGTGCGGTTAACACCTATAGGAACATTATGCTCCTCCTTGCATGCTACCGTGCAAGCGTGACATCCTATACAGCGATTTTGATCGATGACGAATCCGTAGCGCATTGTATTAAGGGAGTCTAAAAGAGGAAGACAAATAATAATTAACTAATTTAAGCAAATAAGTTCCAATTCAAGCTTGGTTTCAAATAGGTTTCGAGAGTCTATAGAGAAAACAGTCGGCAAGGTCAAGAAGAAAAAGTTATGCTCACGCCACAGGAGAATGAACTACTCACCCAAGTTGGTCCTGGAACACCGGCGGGGAAACTATTACGTAGATATTGGCAGCCTGTTGCCCTCACTGATGAATTGCAGCCAGGGGGGGCGCCAATTCCCGTAAAATTGCTGGGTGAGGAGCTGGTACTGTTTCGCGATGATGTGGGGAGGATAGGGCTACTGGGTTTGCACTGTTCTCATCGAGGTGCAGATTTGAGTTATGGCCGAGTGGAAGATGGCGGCTTGAGATGCATCTATCATGGTTGGCTTTACGATGTGCGAGGCCGTTGCCTTGATCAACCGGGAGAGCCCAATGGCGGGGAACATCGTCAGTCCATTTGCCATCTGGCCTATCCTTGTGTGGAAAAGGCGGGGTTAGTTTTTACCTACATGGGTCTGGATGAGCCACCACTCCTGCCAAACTATGAGGCCCTGGCGGCACCAGAGGATCGTCGGTTTATTCGTAAATTCTATCAGGAATGCAGCTACCTCCAGGCCAATGAAGGTAACATTGACCCGGTTCATCTCTCGTTTCTCCACAGACAGTTTACCGAGGACTCAAACGATAGAAGGCAAGGACTCGGTGTCGGGGGAACGGACTCAACGCCAGATAGCCTCTACAAAAACGATATCGCACCGTCCATCGAAGCGGAGGTGACCCATTTTGGTGTGCGCATTTTTGCCATTCGTAAGACAGGGGCGGATCAAACCTTTATTCGAGTGTCGAACTTTATCTTACCCAATCTGTGCGCCGTACCGGGGGAGGTGGGTGCGGACGGATATAACATGAATTGGCATGTCCCAATCGATGATACCCATCATTGGAAATTCATGCTTACCTTCAGGCGCTCGGGCCCATTGGATCTTCAAACCATGCATCAACGAAACGCTTCTGTGATAGATTCCGAATATCATCTGACGCGTAACCTGGGAAACCGCTACCTTCAGGACAGGAAAGAGATGAATGACGTTACCTATGGTGGCATGGGCAGGACCTTTCCAGTTCACGATGGATACGCCACCGAAAGCCAGGGACCCATTCAGGATAGGTCTCATGAGCATCTAACCTCTACGGACAAGGCCATTGTCGCAGCCAGGAAGCTTTTGTTAAACGCTATTCGAGGCGTTCAAGCAGGACGTGAGGCTCCGCATGTGATCCGCAAACCGGACACGAACCATGGTTCCGATATAGTGGTGGTATCTGAGGTTGTGCCGAGCTCGGTGGCCGCAAAGGATCTTTTCCGAGAACGGCAAGGGATGAAATCTTAGAGATCTGTTTGTTGGTTACCATGAGCCTTACCTTTTGTACCAGCTGTGGAAGCAAATTAGTTGAGCGTAGGTCGCGTAGCAGCGAGGCGGTGAGACAGAGCTGTCCCACCTGCAGCATTACCGTCTACGATTCCCCCTATGTGGTGGTGGCGACTTTACCTGTGATTGACAATCGTGTGGTGCTCGTTCGCCGGGCCACCGATCCAGGCTCAGGCTTGTGGTCCTATGCGGGAGGCTATCTGGAGACAAGCGAAACACTCGAGGCCGGCGCCGTCCGTGAGACGCGGGAAGAAACCGGGCTGGAGGTGGAAATCAGCGGCCTGTTAGGGGTTTACTCTCGACCCGGCGGGCGCTCGGTAACGGTGGTTTTCGAGGCCGCTGCCGAAGACGAGAATTGGAAAGAGACCCCGGAGGTGACGGAGGTCAAATCTTTTTCGAAGGACGCGATTCCCTGGGATGAATTGGCCTTCTGGACGACAAAGTACGCGCTGGAGGATTGGGTGCATACCCGTGAGAAAAAACTACCTTTAACCCGAGCCTGGCGGGTGGGCCCGCCTCGTCGTTAACATAAGGAGAAAACATGGCAAAACTTTCCATTACTCTTGCAATTGATAAATACGATTATGTGAAACTATTGATGGACGGGACGGTTGAGCCCGAGGGTATCGATCTTCGTATCCTGGAAGTTCCCGCCGGCATTCGGCATGAGCGAATGTATCGGTATGAGGAATACGATGCCTGTGAATTTGCCTTTGGGGGTCACCTGGTGGCGGCGTCCAGGGGGGAGCTGCTTGGCAGGGCCATCCCTGTCTTTCCCCGGCGCATGTTCGCCCATAAATTTTGGGCCGTGCGTACCGACCGCGGAATTAACTCGCCACAAGATTTGGAAGGCAGAAAGGTTGGGATCGCCAGTTTCGAGAACACGCTTCAAGTACCTGTCAGGTCCGTTCTGCAACATCAGTATGGTCTGGCTAAAGACGCTGTCCATTGGAAGTGCCGGCACCGCGGGGTGTTGGGGATCGACAAAGTGGAAGGCGTAAATATGGAGGTCATTGGCGAGAAGCCGGGTCTTGTGGAACAGCTACTGGACGGCCAACTCGATGCCATGGTGATACCTTCCATCCTTGAGCAGGTCATCAGTGGTGATCCCCGAGTGCGGCCTTTGTTTAATGATCCCAAGATCGAAGAGCGGGGTTACTTCGAGGCCACGGGCCATTTCCCCATCATGCACGACGTGCTCCTTAAACAGTCGGTCCTGGAAAGGGACCCTTGGGTAGCTCAGAGCCTTTTGGATGCATTCAAACGAGCCCGTCGCTACCATCTCAATTGGATGGAGCAACCCCCGAACCTGACCTTTGCCTGGGCCAGAGAGCTTCTGCTCGAAGAGCGGGAGTTTTTTGGCCGGAGCCAGTGGGAGGATGGATTTGGTGCCAACCAACAACAGGTCGAGTTGATGTGTCGCTATGCCAATGAGCAAGGGATGACGGCTCAGATGGTAGACCCCAAGAGCCTCTTCGTACCGTCTACTTTGGATAGCTAGCAGATCGACTTGTACGGCCCGGTTTAAGCCGATGTTCAAATATGATTCAGCGATCCAACGGAGGATAATCAATGGCGTTGTTTTTTCATTCTGACGAGGTGGATGAACATCTTTCGATGAAAGAGGCCGTAGGCATTGCGGAGGATGCCCTCAGAGACCTGGGTCGAAGTCCGGGAGTTGACGCAACCAATGCGCCCCGCAAACGACTTCATATTCACCAGGTCAGGGGTGAAAGACCCTTCGATTCGGTGCTGAACATCTATGCGGGTGGCGCCGCAGCGTACGGTGCCATCGGTGCGCAGGTGGCGCTCCACCGAAAAGCCATTGTGGGCAACGTTCAGAAAAGTCCCCCATACAATCCGGATCAGACCGAGCTAGCTTTGATTTACGATGTGGAGACAGGTTCCCTGTTGGGGGTCATGGCCCACAGGCCGAGGCACGTCAAGGGAACGGCTGACCTCCGCACGCCGGCAACCAGTCTCGTCGGACTCGACCGTTTGGCGCGCCGGGACGCAAAAAGGGTCGGCATCTACGGCTCAGGTACCCAGGCCTGTTCGACCTTCATGGGGCTTACCGATTTATGCAAGATTGAAAGCGCCAAGGTTTATAGCCCCACGCGAGCCCACCGAGAGATCTTCGCCGAGAAAGTCACCGAGCTTACTAACGTTCCAATTGAACCCATAGATGAGCCAAAGAAAGTGGCCAAGGATGTAGATATCATTCTGTGCATGACCAATACGAACGTGCCGGTGATCGACGGCTCCTGGCTCGAGGAGGGACAGTACATTATCTCGGTTGTTGGTAGCAATATCGAGCTGGTGAAAAGTGGAAATCTGGACGTACCCCGAAGGGAGATCGACGATGAGACACTTCGAAGGTGTACCCGTCTAGTTGCTCTGTCGAAGGAGCAGGCCATCGACTCGCAACAGGGAGATATCTACTGGCCGGTGCATGATGGTGTAATCACCTGGGATAAGGTCGTGGAGATTGCAGATGTGGTTTCCGGCAAAGCGCCGGGAAGAACAAACGATCGGGAGATCTTTGTTTATAAGAATCAAGGAGGGCAAGGCATCATAGACATAGCACTGGCCAAGCGTTGTTACGAGCTCGCCCGTGAACATGGCAAAGGCCGCGAGCTCGAGATCCAGGCAAGGGCGCCCCGAGAAGGGTCCGGCTGGCGGACCCTTTACTGAGAAATGACCCTACGCTGACAGGGGTAAGATAAGAGTCATGGCTGATTTGTTATCTGAAGTTGCTTACCAGGATAAAAGCTTTTATCAAAGGTGGCAGGAGTCTGAAGGCCTCCCGATTCATTCCGGTTACTTCGTCGAGAACCTTTGCGATGCCGCTTTAGGGAATTGGCCGCGGTTAGGCGCACGGGGTGCATTTGTCAACCTGGAAGGTGCCGGCCGCGCCTGTGATGCATATCTACTGGAAATGGAGCCGGGTGGAGGGACTCAACCGAAAAGACACCTTTATGAAGAGCTAGTCCTGATCCTTAAAGGCTCTGGTGCAACCCAGGTGTGGAACGAACAAGGCGCACGCCATTCCTTTGAGTGGCAGGAGGGAAGCTTGTTTTCGCCGCCGCTCAATAGCTGGCACCAACACTTCGCCCATGGAAAAGAACCCGTCCGTTATCTTGCCATTACCAATGCTCCCCAGGTGCTCAATCAGTTTCGAAATTTAGATTTTGTGTTTGATACTCCTTTTGACTTCATGGATCGGTATTCAGCGGATCCCAACTACTTCAGTGGCCAGCGCGAGAAGCCTGGACGAATCTGCGAGACGAATTTGGTTACGGATGTGTCCAATTTTCGCCTGAAAGACTGGAAAGAACGAGGGGCGAACAGCACAAACATCCGCTTTGAGCTGGCGGAGAATACTCTGAGCGCCCATGTATCTGAGTTTCCCGTTGGCACCTACAAGAAGGCGCACCGGCATGGCCCCGGTGCCCATGTAGTCATTTTGAGCGGTGAGGGCTTTTCGCTTCTGTGGTCGGAGGGGCAAGAGCAGCAAAGGATCGATTGGAAGAAAGGCAGTTTGTTTGTCCCACCGGAGCGCTGGTTCCACCAGCATTTCAATACCGGGCGCGACTCGTCTCGTTACATTGCCCTCAAACCCTGGGGCTTTAAATACCTCGTGGAGGATCTCTTCAAAACTGATGAGGATGTGAAGAGCGGCGGAGACCAGATCGAGTATGGAGACCAGGAGCCGGACATTCATCGTCTTTTCCTAGAGGAGTGTCGAAATCGTGGGGTTAAGGTCAAGATGAGTCCTTTCGGATTGAGTGATGAATAACCGGTTTAGACGGCGATTCATTAAGAGGAGGATATAGCAGTGCAACGAGCGGATTTTCGTCAATTTTACCGTGATGCCCATGGGGTCACCTGTTTGTCGGATCGGGAAAAGATGCTTCTCGGACTGGCCGTTGCAATGAGCCGTAACTGCGAACCCTGAGTGGAACGACGCCTTGCGGACGCAAGGAAAGCGGGTATGACCGATGAAGAACTCGATGCGGCAGTGGACATCATCGCCGCCGTGAACGCGGGTATTATGGAGTCCATGAATCAGCGGATCAAGCAGAGGAAAGCCTGATCTTAAACTACTGGAAGCCCGAGCGCGTCAAGTGCATTTCAATCGTTCGTCGGACTCCATTAAAGCGTCGTACAGTGAAATCTGGGCTGAAATATTGGATTTCTCCCGTTTTGCCGCGCTTTTTGTTGGACAGTTTTTCGCCCTTGGAGTAGATTGATGCGAAAGCGGAATTCCCTCGCTTGAGGGGCAAAGAAAGTGGTCAGAGAGGAACAATTCGAGTTGCGAGAGGGAAGCCAAGTGTGCGCGACCTTGGTCGTAGAGCCAGACGGTACCAAGACGCTAAAGCACGCGCTAACGGAATATGAGGTTCGCACATGTCCAGGACTACTCGCCTACGATAGTTCAGGCCAAGCGCTGGGCATCAGGCAAGGGCAATACGTCTATCTCAACGCTCCCGACGGGGGCATCCGGCTCAAACTCCAAATGGGCAGCGCTGGCGAGATTTCGGATGTCGTCGATCCAAAAGCTCAAGTACAGCTTGTCGTAAAGCTATCCGGCGGGGGAAGCATAAAAAACGATCTCGTTGAAGCAGGGGAGCTCGTGGTCAACCTGCGTTGGATCGCAGAGGCAAAGTGATATGGTGACCGAATATCCTTCAGGCGAGGCGGGGACTTTCTCCAGTGGTCCGCAACGGAGAATATCTAGTCCGTGGGGAAGATGAACGTCGTCCCTGGCCTCTGGAAGATAAATCTTGAATCATACGATGACGTGAAACGGTTGTGGTCCAGCGTTCGGTCAATGCCCGGACGAACCAAGGGGCGGGAGCACTTCCATGAAGAACGCTATTGCCTTGGCCTCTACCTACTTGCTCTCGGGTATCACCGGCCCCTCGACTATCCGTTTCAGATAGAGCAGGGGAAGCAACACGAGTCGCCGGATTTCATGCTCACATCTTCATCTGGCGACGTGACAGGCATCGAGGTAACAAGGGCAACGACACGATGGATACAGCAGGCGATGACCGAGGCCGAACGGGAATATCTGCGCAGGGAAGCTGCCTCTGTGGCATCTGGAACTAATCCAGAGCCAGTCTGCGTATCACTGTCCCACGTGGGTTGGATTGGCGATGAAGCTCCGGTCCAATGGTGCTTGTCGATCCAGAAAGCGATTGACGGAAAAGTCGAGAAACTATCCAATTTCAGGCGGGCCTCTCGCTACGATCTTCTCATCTACGACGACACGCCGTTCCCCACCGTGGACCGGCGCAAGGTTGTCGCTGCTTTGCACCCTTGGGCAGGAAGCCTAAATCGAACCGCACTCAGGCTCGGTAGAATCTCCGTTGTGATGTCTCTCGATGTCGTATTCGATTTGGGCGGAAGCACAAGGCTTCTTCAGTACAACCAGTGGAATGCTCCAATCGCCGTGGAGAGTTAAAGGTCCTTTTCAAAAATTCGGAGCTCCAGATCAAACTGACCCTCTGCCGTTGCTAGCCCTAATCGTTACAAAAAGAAATGTCCAGCCGTGTCATCTCATTGAGTGATAATCACGGTAGGCATTATCCAAAAACGCGGACAAAATACGGACATACCAAAAAATTGGTTGTGAGAACAGACGGTTAGGCCGGAACTTTTGATCTGTCAACAGTTGGTCCTAAGCTCAGACTTAGGCTGGTGAAGCGGACTTCCATCGTTATAAGCAAAATGCGGAAGCCGTTTTTAGTGCGAGAGCCGCAGAAAACAAGAATCAAGAAACCTGGTGTCCTTTTATTAGCCTTCGTCAATAAACCACGGATTGGCTTCGGATTTTTTCCTCCTCTTCAACATTAAGAAACACTTCGCGTTTTGACTCATCAACGCGATTTATCGTAAAACGTCGGCTATTCTTTAATGCATTCGAGAAAAGAATCCTACTTGACCTTGACTCAAGATTTAAGATATATATTCCACCTTCCCCATAAATTTCAGAAGTGGAAACAAGTAAACTCTTGCCATCGTTCACCCATGCAATACTCATAACATCTGTTGACCAAGTGTCATCCTGCCAAAATCTGTTGGTGAAAGTCCAGCCACCAATATTTGGTGCCCCCATCTGCCCTTTTCTCATGATCCCGATATATCTTCCAAGTGCGCCCTCACAGAAGACATACACTTCAAAAGGAGAATTCTCCTGTGGACTGCCAATTTGCTTCCCACAGGTTTCTTCCGAAATCTGAACAACCATTGCTTCCCTAGACATTTCGGCAGACATCTCGGCCACACCCACCAGAGAACTGGCAAAAATTACGGAAGCCAACCCGATTAGTTTTAGAAAGTTATTCGATACTTTTAGCATCATATGCTTCTTCGTGTCACGTTCAAATAGAAGACAACATTTGTGAGTTTGATCACGGCTTTATTTCAATTTGAGTGGGCGGATCAACCCTGAGAGCATCCAGCGCGGTCTCGGTTGTTCGAATACATCCGAGTGTCTTGGCCGTTACGCCAATGTTAGCTCGCCCAGCATGTAATCCAACACCCACTCTTTGCCCGAGCTCTGTTTCCGGCAGATTGATGGGGATAAAGGCCGAACCAAATGCTGAATTGACATCGTTACTTTTCTTCCTCAATGGGCCCGTAGAAAACTTTCCTTCAGGGGCTGGACCGAATCCCTCTGGCTTGAAAGGATTCGCCTTAGGATTAACTGTATTATTGGCTGCTGGGAAGCTTTGTGGCGGACCTTGAATGTCAGGACTATCTCCTGGAAAAACTAGGATCTCCCCCCTTTTTCTCCGGAAGATTAGTCGCGAAAGACCGAGTGGGTCTGAAAACCTTATTGGATTATTCTCAACGTAACTGTAAAGATTTATTCCCCCAGCAAATCCAATAGGGTCCTCGCTGATAAAAAGGCCTGTGGTAGCATCGTAGTACCGTGCTCGATAAAAATACAGCGCTGTTTCCCGGTCGAACTCTCTTCCGGTATAGGTATAGGGATTCGCCAAGGGCCCTATCTCCTGAACAATCTTACCGAATGAATCGTAAACATACGTTCGTACTGTAACTCCAGTTGAGTCCGTCAATTCAGCTATGCTCCCCAACCCATCGGCGTGATAGAAGAATCGCTCGCTGATTTCAAAGGTTCCGCTGGCATCTAAGTCCCGCACCATAATCAGTGGTTCATCTAAATCAAGGCCGTGGGAGTAACGGGCAACTATGTTGTTGCTGCCATCTAACTCAAGCAGGATATCCTCGTTGTCGTAGATGTACTGGGTAACCGTTGTGAGAGCAGTTTCGGTTATCTCCTTTTCAATCCGTCTCCCCAACCCATCGTAGTTGTAGTTAACAGTCTTATCCAATGAAGAAACCCTGACGAGCTTATTTTCTGCATCGTATTCGTAGACAGTGGAAAGCAGGGTAGTGTTGTTGGTCTTCTGCATCAGGTTACCGTTGTTGTCGTAACTGTAAGTGAAATTGGCATCATCCTGAAGCTGATTAGCAGTGTTGAATGTTGAAGCCCCATTTTGATTTGAATCTACGCGGTTGCCGACTTCATCGTAAACGAACGTTTCAGGAGGGGCCGGTACGGGATTTAATGCTTCATTGAGGCGGTTTAGGGAATCATAGGTATAACCGATCGTACCGTTATTATCGGCTTTGGCCTTCCTGTTCCCTACCTTGTCGTAGGTGTAAGTAAAAGAATTGATCGGCGGGTTTAGTCCAAGCTGGTGAACCAAGGAAAGGAGCTGCGAAGCAGCGTCGTAAGTGTAGTTCGTTACTACTCCGTTATCATGGGTCATAGTAGTCCTACGGCCCAGAGCGTCATAGGTGAAAGTCGTTGTCAAACCTTGGTCGTTCGTTATCGAAGTCAACCGATTCAATACATCATAATTGTACGTAGTTAGACCCGTTGGGTCAATCATCGAAATACGGTTGCCGTTCAAGTCATAAGTGTAAACAGGGTCAGGGTCGAAGGCTTCGTCGGCCTTTGCTGCGGCGAGGACGAAATATCGACTCGTGTGAGAAGGCGAGATGCTAGAAGCCATAGGCAATAGGTCAGGGGAGAAAACTCGGCGTTGGGGGCGATCTATCTGCGGCAGCTCAGCCTGCAGCTTTGTAATCAACTCTTTGAAGTCGGGAATCTGTGCCGGTTCAGCTTTATTAAGCTGACCGCCGTTTGTAGTTTCAGGTTTCGAGTTTGGAGTCAAAACCCAACTTTCTAATCTACCAAGAGAGGTGACGCGAATCGGTTCGTCGCTTGTTAGTCCCAGGTCATTCGCCGCCTTCATTACTGGATTTCCGATATAGGGCAAAAGCCACGAAATAAACGTACTCTGCTGCAGGAAGACAGTCCCGTTCTGTCCATCCGGTATAGACCCACCGCCAGACAATGATTTTCCTCCTAAAGCCGCTACGTTATTGGCAAGGTCTCTCCCGAAGAGATCTCTTCAAACGACAGCAGGGTACCGCCTGAAACGGTTGTGAATCCGAGTGTGTTTTCGTAGAATGACGAACCACGGCTCCGAGGACAATCGCTTTGGGCTTCAAACAAGAAGGGTGATAGCAAAATGGCTGAATACGCATACGTGGGTGACACTGCCTTTGAGCTCATTTACAAGGATGATCCTCCTCTGACAGACGCCCAAGCAGAGGCTCTGGCTGCTGAGTATTCAAAACTCGGTCTTTCTTGGAAGAAGTGTACGTGGAACGGGTACAACTGTGTAATTGCAAAGGCACCTGAGGAAGCATTCAATCAGTTCTGTGAGAAAAGAAATTCAGAGTGGCAATCAATCCGAGATCGCGTTGGATATGACGGATTGACCATAGCACTGAATAACCGCTACCGGCCCGGTATTACAGAACCTAGCCTTGGACCAGAGAGGTGGGATGACGTAGAGGCCTTCATCGACGCCAACTACTAATATTCCCAACCCGCCACGCAGCATAACAAGGCGCTCAATCGGAACGGCGGTAAGCGGTTCCCCTGAATCCGAAAGCCACCCGCCGCCGTCCGGTTAGCTTGGCCGTTAAGGCCTCAGATTGAACTGAATTCTCCTACAAGCTAATCCCGTGCGAGGCTGGACTGTTGCGTCGTTCAATTGCGTTCTGGGATGATTGACAACTCTTTCCCCTGTGATATTCGTGTCTTCGTAACAATATAGGAGGCCATTATGAGGCTCAGGACCATCGGGCCTATTAGAACCCTAGCCCTCGGACTGTCTGCAGAGCCGATGCCGCCTACCGCAGCTCACTTACTAGCTATACAACAGCGCTATGACTGACAGGGAAAAGCTGTACAAGTCGTGGATGATACCGGGAAGTTACTTCAGTGAAATGCTCGATTGCGGCAGCTACTACAACCAGGCGGTTCAGATGGCTTTAAAGTATTTGCCTCAGGCAGTCCTGGAAGAAAACAAGGATAAATTGGTTTTCATTACTACTGCTCAACGAGACGGGTGCCGCGTTGCAAGACACTACTGTGAGAACCGCGAGGTTATCCTTTTCTCTGAACGAATATTGCCAAAACTGACCGATTTCACTTTACGGACCCACCCAATTTCAACGAAGGGACCCACCCTATTTCAGGTGGTCCCCTTCGTTTTCTGAGCGAAGCGACGAACGATGGTATCTTGGCCGACTGGAGGAGGATCCAGTTCATGGCCAAAGAAAGGACTAGCGTTCGTATGCAAACTCAAATCAAGACCCTGTCCGAGCAGGGCTACTCAATTCGCAGCATTGCCAGGATACTACGGCTTTCGCGCAGGACCGTGCGTAAGTACTTGGCGCCCACCGCACAGCCGCCCAGTGAGAGTGGCGGTTGGGTTGACACGGTTGACTGGGACTATGTCCGCCAGGAAGTCTATGGCAAAGGGACCACGGTCAAGCAGATCCAGCGGGAGGTGGCTCCGGAGATAGCGTATGTGAAGTTTTGGCGTCAGTTTCGGGAAAAGGTTGGCCATCAAGCCTCACCCCAACAAGTCACCATCCGGCTTCATCACAAGGTGGCGGAAAAGACCCAGATCGACTTCACAGACGGTCTTTTTATCACCGAGCGTGGAACGGGAAAGAAGATACTAACGCAGTTTTTCTTAGGCGTCTTGCCCTTCAGCTCGTATACCTTCGGGGAATTTGTCTTAGACCAAAAGCTTGCCACCTTTATCGGTGTTCAGGAGCGGATGTTCGCCTATTTCGGCGGGGTTACGCCGTATGTCGTGGTGGATAATCTCAAAAGCGGTGTTCACCGAGCCCATCTGTATGACCCCGATGTGAATCCCACCTACTGTGACTTTGCCACTCACATGGGCTTTGCGGTACTACCGGCCAGGCCTTACAAGGCCCGCGACAAAGGCTCGGGGGAAACCCACATCGGAGTGCTTCAGAGAGGGTTTTTCCAGGAAGTGCGTAACCGTGTCTTCTATAGTCTCGAAGAGCTCAATGAAGCCCTCAGGGACTATCTTCATCGGCTAAATTGTGAGGTGATGAAAGACTACGGGGTGAGCCGCAACCAGCGCTTTGAGGAAGAGAAAAAGTACTTAAAAGCCCTGGCCTCGTGTGCCTTCGAGATGAGCGAGTGGCGCCACGCTAAAGTTCATCCCGACTGCCATATCCAGGTGGAGAAAAACTTCTACTCCGTTCCCTTTGTCTATGTCGGTCAAAGGGTCCGGGTCAGGCTCAGCGAGAAGGTGGTGGAAGTGTTTAGTGAGGACAGCCAGCCCCTTACCGCTCACACAAGACTTCTGGGGATCGGGAAGTTCTCCACCTATGATTTCCATTATCCCGAAGCTAAGCTCAGCGTGGCACGCTTTGAAGTCCATCATGCAAAAGAACAGGCAAAAAAGCTTGGCCCCCATGTCGAGAAGTTAGTCGGCGAGCTGCTCTCAGGTCACCATCCGCTACGCCACTTGAGACGGGTCCAAGGGATTTTACGGCTGGCTAAACGTTATCCCATCACCCTTGAGGCATTGGACCATGCTTGCCAGCGGGCGATTGTCTTCAATAAGAAAAGACTCGCCTATATCAAAGACTGCGCACTTTACTTTGTTACCCACGGCCAAAGACCCACGCTTGCGGCTCCCAAGCGTCAATCCGATACACTCCATTTGCACCAACACACTGCCAACTCGGGCTCAGATCCCGAACCGTCGCCAGTCGAGGAGGAACTCCTATGAGCACAGGCTTCAAATCCAGTTCCAACACCATTTTTCACGCCACCGAGCTAGGAGCAGAGAAAAACGACCACCGTATTTGCCCTATAAACGACGATCTCGCTTGGGCCTATACTCTGGGTACCCCCCAAAGGAGTCTTTCGACCAGGAGGTCTCACCGCTATGATGCTTGATCAAGTGAAAAACCTTTCTCACCAAATGCGCCTGTTTGGCATCCATGAGGCCTGCGAGCGACAAGCCCAAATCGCTTTGTCTCAGCAGCTCCATCCCCTGGAGTTCTTAAGACTCCTTCTCGAAGAGGAGCTGTTATCGCGCAAAGACAGAACCGCCAAGGCACTCGTGACCAAAGCGCGCTTTCGTTTCCGCGCCGACCTGGAAGACTGGGACTACAGCTTCCACAAGGATGTGCCTAAAGCCAAAGTCTCCGAACTCGCTCACCTCAGCTTCTTCCACAACCAGGAAAATCTTTTGATCATCGGCAAGACAGGGCTGGGCAAAACCCATCTGGCCATCGCCCTGGGCAAAAGGCTGTGCCATGAAGGCCATCTCACCCTGTTCCTTCCCATGAACTTCCTCTTCGAAGAGATCCTGGCCGCCAAGGCTGCAGGCCGCTACCTCCACTACGTCAAAAGCTTGACCAAAACCAAAGTCCTCATCCTCGATGATCTGGGACTTAGAAACTACACCCACGAAGAAGCCACCTCTGTGGTGGACATCCTCGAAGAGCGCTATCAAAATGGTCCCGTCATTGTCACCTCCCAGGTGGAACCGCAGGGATGGTTGAAACTCTTTGAGGATCCGGTGATTGCTGAGGCCATCGTGGATCGTTTGATCCACCCCTGTCAGAAAATCACTTTGAATGGAGAACAATCTTATCGGGAAAAGATCAAAGAGAAAAAAACAGGGTTGAAAAAAGAGGGAGGGTTAAGGTAAACAGTTAAAGATCGCTTCGTCGCTTCGCTCCGCTGATTTCAATGGTCCCTTTCGTTGAAATCGGGTGGGGCCCTTCAGTGAAACGACCAGCCAAAACAAGGAGCAGATGAAGGACAACCGGAATTTCGGTACTTCATTTATGTTGTGTTACACGAGGTCTTACACGCTATTAAGAAACATAAGTCGCCAAAATTTGACGAACTAACGCCGGAAGAAAATGAGGCCCAAGAAGCCGAAGCGGATGCAATCGCACTGGAATGGTTCAACGAACATGTGAAGGCGCGCAATAACCAATACCTAAAGCCAATCACGAGGGAAGAGATAGAACAGGCACAGAGTAAGAATCAGGCTCTGATGAAGAAGCTTCATGCTGGTGTATAACAAGGTAGTAAAGCTTCGTTTTTTGGTGCCCTTCGCGCTATCGCGCTCCGGCGGCCCCACAACTGCGTCGTTAGACAACCAAGGTTTCAACTGACGAATCCACGGATTTGGGATTGAATTGAATTCTCCTTCAGTTGCGTCCTGGCAATCTCACACAGAGCCAACCCAAACCCAGGGCAGCCTCCGCCCAAATAGAATTGATAAATTCTTGGCTCTTAGGTATAGGCCAGGTTGAGATCGTGCGTTATAAGCCAAATACGGAAGCCGTTTTTAGAGCGAGAGCCCCAGATAACAAGGTCAACAGACCTGGCTTTCTTTAGAGCTTTAGCAAAAGGTCTAAAAGTCGCAAGGTCCCCTAAAATACGAGACAAGAAGCTAATTCGGATATTTTCGATTACAATGAACTTTTCTGCAACTGACGGCGGACTCATGAGTCGCTGGGATACCACACCCAAACGACCTATGACTCGATCAAACGTGTGGCTTAATCAACTGTCTAAAACCCGACTCGGTGCAATTTGACCTCTTTTTCTGAAACGAAACTACGAGACACCAAAGTGCCGTTTAATGTGATGCTTGCTCATATATTTAAGGGTAAGATAGGAAATTATGGTTCCAATAGGAAAAGCCAAGAGAGTTACATATAAAAATAACATAAACAGAAAATAGCCCCACCTTGTACGAAGCACCACACCTACTCCTGTGAACAAATAGAACAAATGGACGATTATTAGAAAATAGAATGCTGAGAGAGACGGTCCTTCGTAAAGGCTATAGAAAAATGCTGGTGAACTAGGGATAAAAAAGAAAATAGCAGCAAAAACTGTAAATCCAATTATAACAGCGCCAAACACTACAATTGGTTTAATCTCACTCTCCATCGACTTTACTCCAATACGGTACGCTTGCGCGGTGACGTGTTAATGATCCCCCGCAAGAGAGCGGAAATACTAGTGGGCGCGGTTTTCGTTCTTATAACTGTTCCTGAAAGTCCAAATCCCCTACCGCCGCCGGCTACTGCAACTCCTTTTTTACCGGTCGCCGTCGTTATATCTGTGCGTGAAAGCGGTCCTACAGTGAATGTCTCTTCCGTGGCTTCACCAAAAAAGTCCTTAAAGTTGCCTTCAACTTGACCCACCACGCCACCCGCCCCAAGATTGACTCCTGTTACTTTATCGCTGGGATTATTCGTACAGGCTCTCCCCACGCTTTCGAACAGTTTAAACCTTTTAGTCTCGGTGTCATAGGCTAAACCTACGGTAATCTGGATTCCAATTCCTCTGGTTGATCCTGCTGGGCTCAAACTGATAAATGCAGAAGCTCCAAATCCAGCAAATAGCACGTCCAGCCCATCCGGATCGATAAAGCTAGTTGGCCCGTTTGAAACATAAGGATAAAGGTTCAAGTCACCACCCGCAAAACCGATTGGATCAATCTGGAGAAACCTACCGGTTATGGCGTCGTACGATCGGATTGGGGGTCAGATTGGGGGTCAGGCTTGTGATGTATTGATCTTGGGGAGATTTATGTATACTCTCCGTG
This sequence comes from uncultured Binatia bacterium (SeqCode), assembly GCA_965215595.1. Lineage (GTDB taxonomy): Bacteria > Desulfobacterota > Binatia > UBA9968 > CAXXLF01 > CBDCDW01. The sequence continues at coordinate 469,696 of CBDCDW010000004.1, forward strand.
CATGGCTCGCAAGCCACGAATACATTATCCGGGAGCCTTGTACCACGTGATGCTACGCGGCAACGGTGGCCAGGATATCTTTTTTGAGAGTGCTGATCGTAAGCACTTCCTTGGGCTTATAGAGGAAGGCGTTGTGCGTTACAGACACCGAATCCATGCCTTTTGTCTGATGGCGAACCACGTACACTTTGCCCTTCAGGTTGGTGAGGTGGGGTTGGCCAAGATCGTGCAGAACCTGAGCTTTCGTTACACGGGTTGGATTAACAAGGTGCGAGGGCGGGTTGGGCATTTGTTTCAGGGACGTTATAAGGCGATCTTGGTGGATCGGGACTCCTACCTACTTGAGTTGACCCGTTATATTCACTTGAATCCAGTGCGTGTAGGAATAGTGAAGAGTCCGGCTGCCTACCGATGGAGTGGGCATCGTTATTACCTAGGCAAAGGGAAGCTCCCGTGGCTGAGGACCGATTGGGTACTGTCACAGTTTGGCAAAGAGGGGGCCAGGGCCCGAGCACGTTATTCGGAGTTCGTAGCAGAGGGGATAGGGGAAAGCCGACGGGAGGATTTCCATAAGGGTGATTACAAAGGGCAGTTGTTAGGGGACGACAACTTCGTGTCGCGAGTCCTAGAGCTGGCAGAGATGAAGGTTGGACGACCACCGACTCTGGGTGCGATCGTAGCGAAAGTATGCCGGGAGATTGGCGTGTCTGAGGAAAAGTTAAAGGTCCGGGGAAGAGGCAGTCAAGCGGCCCAGGCACGGTGGATGGTAGGTTTACTGGCGATGGACTATAACAGTGTAACCCTGACCGAAGTGGCTCGATACTTTGGTAGAGATGTTACAAGTATAAGCAACGGGGTGCGGCAGCTCCGGGAGCGATTTAACAGCGACAAACATTTTGAAAAGCGGGTCATCCGGCTCGGCGACCAATTGATTCACTTCAAAACATCAAAAGCCTGAACATCCCGCTGGAAATTACAAGTAGATGACCTAATTTTTACGGGCTCTGTTTGACGAATGTTTTGTTCTTAGCTGTTCGCTGATATTTTCGGCCTCCGTATTTGCCTTTTAAGCGACGATCTCGATCTGACCTTGGTTTGGGTACCCCCCTTTGCAGAGCGAAGTTGGTACTCTCGTTCATCTCTTAGCATCTTGTAGATGATCCGACTCAGGTGTCGACCTAGAGCGCGAATCGCTTGATTGTGTTTTTTACCCTGGGATCGTTTCTTTTCATAGTACCGTTGCGACTCAGGGACATACTTTCGATGCCGATCCAGTGCTGTCATCATCGCCGCTTTTGCTCGCGTGTTGACCTGCCTAGGGCGCTTGGACCCTTGGTGCTTACCGGAGCTGTTATCCAAAGTGCACATACCTAGGTAAAGGGCCAGACTTCCCTCCTTACCGAAGCGTCCCACCGTACCGATCTCTCCTGCCAGTTCTGATGTACAAACGCTCCCAAACCCAGGTATAGATAATAGCACCTTGGCTATCTTGGACTCCTTTGCGACTTGCTCAATCTTAGCCTCCAAGGTTTTGATCTTCTCTTCCAGCTCAAGCACCCGGTGGGCATCCTCTTGGATCATCTCGCCCACCCACTCAACCTCAGCACTAAAATGCGCACGCTTCTGCCAGTCCCGGATTACACCTGCCCACTTCACCCCCACCGTCGGGATCTTCACTACACTGCTGCGTCTGAGCCGAGCCACCTGTGGCAGCGTATCTGCACTGACCAACAAACGTAAGAACCACTGGTTACCCGCATCGTTGGTTATCTCCGACAGCCCAGGACAAACCGCTTGCAGATCCGCCTGCAGGTTGTTGAGCACTCGCCCCCGCTCGTTGACCAACCGGCGTCGCCGCCGGCTCAGACGCTTAAGCACCTCATTCTCACGCGGTATCGTTGCTACCTCCTGCAACACTTCTTTGGCCAAAGGCAGATGATCCCGTAACTGAAATAGCTCTAAGCCCTTTCGAGCGTCGATGGGATCAGTCTTGGCTGCCCCAGGAAAGATCTCCTTGAATCGCGCTAGCTTTAGATTGTTGATGTTGTACAGTCGGTAGCCTCGAGCCCGAACCATGCCATCCAACGGACGTGCGTAGCCATTGTACCCCTCCATTGCTACCGCTACCGGACATCTTCTCTTTTTCTGCTGCCTCTCGATGCGGCCAAAGAAATACTTAAAGCCCTCCGGCCCATGTGCAATCTGAAACTCCTCCAACACTTCTCCACTGGATAAACCCATAGCCACGTTGTGACTATGGCACCCTACATCCACACTCACTCGAATCTCTAATGCTTTGTGTTCTGACACGTAGCCCTCCTTCTGTAGAACAAGATGGATTCATCATCCTCAGGTCTCGTCTACTTACAGAGCCACGTATTCAGTGAGAATATGGCACCATCCCGGTCGACCCTTCGGATGATGCAGGTGACGGAGGCGGCATTTCAGGCTACGGTGAGCCTGAATGAACAGGCCACTGACCCCTAGAGCCACACCTCCGTCAGGACACTTATACTAAATCCTCTCTTGTCCTGCCACCTGCAAAATCCTATGGTAGACCCCCTTTCCATTCTCAACCTACAACCAAAGATTTGACCGTATGCCGCGGAAGCAGTGCAACTTGCCGGTTAAAGTCCGGTGCGGGGAATTAACGGTTCACCCCGCTAGCGAAGATCCGGTTTTGAGGGGTGACTCTCAGGGCTAAGTGGATCGAGAAAACTTTCCAAAAGGAGAGGATCGCAAACTTGCAGGCCGTACTACAAGGGAACCCATAGAGCCTCGTAACTTGCTGATTGAGAGTGCCGACCCTGTGGTCAAGAGGGGAAGGCCGGTGCCATCTGTGGAATAACCGGGACAGAAGCAGATGGGCTCTCCGGGGTCGTCGGGACGGCATGTGGGGGAAGTTGTGATGGGTAACGCGGGAGATCTCGTTCGTCGCGAGTGATGGCCGCGATGGGTCAGTATAAGGGTAACCGAAATCTGAGCCAGGCGGGCGAGAAGTCGGAGGGGCGAGTAATACCGAGGAAGCTGGGTAATGCCGGCTGAGGGAAGGCGCCCTACTTTCATTGCGTCCCTTAAAGAGGGAAGGAGAGGTGATTGCCGTGAGGCTACGAACACCTAACAAGATTCGAGACCTCCAGCGGGGACTGTATCTCAAGGCCAAGAGGGAGCCCAAGTTTCGCTTCTACGCGCTGCATGACAAGGTTTGGCGAGGAGACGTAGTGCAACATGCCTACCGACTGGAAGGCAGCAATGGTGGAGCCCCGGGGATCGACGGGGTGACTTTCCAGTTTATAGAGAGTGGAGAGGGCGAGGCTGAGTTTGTCTCAAAGCTTCAGCAGGAGCTAAAGGAGAAGACCTACCGCGCGCAGCCAGTGCGGCGGGTGTTCATACCCAAGGGTGATGGAAGGAGAAGGCCGTTGGGGATTCCTACCATTCGGGACCGAGTGGCTCAAATGGCAGTCAAGCTTGTAATTGAGCCGATATTTGAGGCGGACTTTGAGGATAGTAGCTACGGGTTTCGCCCCAAGAGAGGTGCACATCAAGCAGTAGGAGCTATTCGGGAAGCGCTCAGCACGGCACATCCGCATGTGCTCGACGCGGATCTTCAGCAGTACTTTGACACTATAGCGCATGATAAGCTCATGAAGTTGATCGCCGGTCGGATCAGTGATCGGCACATTTTGAGATGGATCAAACAGTGGCTAAAAGCGCCGGTGGTAGAAGAGGACCAAGAAGGGAGGCGGCGTACGAAGAGGAGTCAATGCGGAATACCGCAAGGGGGAGTGGTTTCCCCTGTGCTGGCCAACATCTACTTGCACCTTTTTGACCGAGTGTTTCTTCAATACTGTCGTAGCACGGGTCTGGCGGCAAAGCTGGTTCGCTATGCGGACGACTTTGTGATCTTGATGCGTGGAGGGGCGAAAGAGACGCGGTTGAAAGTGGAGGAAATATTGGCACGGATGGAGTTAAAGCTCAATGAGGAGAAGAGCCGAGTGGTGGATGCACGAGGAGAGAGTTTTGACTTTCTCGGATTTACCTTTGGTCGCAAGAGGAGTGTGCGCAGGGCGAAGGTGATTACCCTGGTAGAGCCCTCAGGCAAGTCAGAGCAGCATTTTCGGGATAAGGTGAGAGGTTTGACCAGTCGGAACAGCCACTGCATGCCACAGCCAGAAGTGATGGAGCGGGTTAACCGCTATGTGCGAGGGTGGGTGAACTACTATCACGTACACAACTCCACCCGAGTCTTTAAGCGGCAACGATTCTTCTTAGAGCAGCGGATGCGCAAGTACCTGCAGAAGCGACGACAGATCAAGGGGTTTGGATATCGGCGATGGCCGGTGTCTGTGCTCTATGGAGTGTGGGGGCTATACGCCATACCAGTCCATGCTCCCTATGGGCACGCTCGTATGCTTTGAGGTGAAGATGATCGGAAAGCCGTATGCGGGAAAACTGCAAGTACGGTTTGATGAGGGGGGACAGGAACGCTTGTTACGGAAGTGCCTAAACGGGCACGAAGCTGGAAACGGCGGATACAGCCAAGGTGCGGCCTAAAGCAAGCTAAGCCTGTCCTCTACTCTACCCTGTCCTTGACCCCTGTCCCCCTGTCGACCCCTGTCTCTGTCTCTAGCCTTCTAGGAACGAAAATGGGATTGTCAAGCTGGTTTAGCGATTTCTGCTCAAATCTCCAAGTTCAGGATGGAGGTACTATTTCGAGCCGTTATAAAGCTATTACTCGCCGGTTAAATACTGATTTCTGGAATACGACATCAGATTCATCACATAGCCTTTACGTGGGCTCCTACGGACGGAATACCGCAACTAAAGGATTTAGCGACCTAGATATGGTCTTTGAATTGCCGTCTGCGTTGTATTTTCAATATGACAAAAATATTAGTAATGGTCAGTCTGCTCTGCTTCAAACTATTCGTAACTCCATGCAAAAGACATATTCCACGTCTAAAGTTGGCGGTGATGGGCAAGTTGTTATAGTCAGTTTTCAAGACGGGATCACATTTGAAGTAGTGCCCGTATTTTCTAATCAAGCAGGCAGCTATACATATCCAGATTCTAATGGTGGCGGATCATGGAGGACTACTAATCCGAGACCAGAAATCAAGGCCATAAAAGATCGGAATCTACTTTGCAATAAAAATCTAATCCCCCTATGCCGCATGATGCGTGCTTGGAAACGAAAATGGGATGTCCCAATTGGTGGTTTGCTTATCGACACTCTAGCTTATCAATTTATCGAAAATTACGAATATCGAGACAAGTCATACATCTACTACGACTATATGTGTCGTGACTTTTTCAAATGGATGGGTGATCAACACTCAGAACAAAGCTATTGGAAAGCGCCAGGTAGCGGACAATATGTATATGGCAAAGGTCTATTTCAGTACAAAGCGAAACGCTGTTATAATATTTCACTAGAAGCAATCGCACACGAAACCGCTAAACCCAAACGTGAGTGGTCAGCAAAACAAAATTGGAGAAACATATTTGGAATCTCATTCCCAGACTAGCGACTCAGCCGAATCTAGGCAGATTCTTGAGGGCCAGCTAAGGGAGTCATACGGGCGCGTTGTCTATTCGCATAAGACACATGAGAAATGCGCCGATATACTGCTTGAACGCCTAGCTACAATTAAACTTTGGCAAATTATACTTTCTGCGATTACAACTGGGGGGTTCATTTCCACCTTTCTTGGGGCAGGTGAGGTGGGTGCAGCAATAGGCGTGTTAATCTCGACGGCTCTTCTTGTTTTGAACGCATATACTAAAAACTATGATTTAGGAGAGCTCGCCCAAAAAAATAAGCAGGCAGCCATCGATATATTGCTTATCCGCGAAAAATATTTATCTCTAATTACTGATCTGGCAATGGGAGAAAAACCTCTGGAATCCCTGCAAGGAGAAAGAGATACCTTAGTCGAAGAGCTTCATTCTGTTTATACAGGTGCACCCAGCACAACATTTCAGGCTTATAAAAAGGCACAAGAAGCTTTGAAACATAATGAGGATATGACCTTCACTGATGCAGAAATCGATGCCTTTCTCCCAGGCGAACTTAAAAGAGGCTAACGAAACAATGCGCTGGACAAATATTCCGCTAGCGCTCCAAATTTGCCAGTGATTGTTAGAACTAATACATCAAATTGGATTGAATTCTCCTTTAATCTAGTTTCACAGGCCGCGATCTATCAATGCAGCTGTCCAAAATGGGGAGACTATCTTGACGTGAGTGTCTCCAAGTCTAAAGTACCGGTGGAGGAGATCCCGATTGATGCCCGTTGCTTGAGTTGCGGGTACCGGCTGGATTTAAGGTTGATCCTACTAACGAGGCCTAGCTCCGAGCAGAAAAATTATGATTTTAGTTGACAATTCAGCTCTCACATTCCGTTTGCCTTAACTTGGGGCTGATATATAATTCTGCAGTTTCCAAAATCCAAAATCGAAAATCTAAAATAGGGGATAGAGCATTGGGATTGGGGGAAAAATGACACTTATCCTTAATAACGACGACATTGCGAGCGTTTTGACGATGGATGTGACCATGAAAGCATTGGAAAAGGCTTATATCGAGCTGACACGAAAAGAGGCGGTGTGTCGGCCCCGCGTGGACATCCAAATTCCTACAAAGGACCCTAAAAAGATTTACCAATGGGGGACCATGGAAGGAGGGTCAATCTCTGGTTACTTTGCTATCCGCATGAAGTCAGACATTATCTATGAACAGGAATACAATGGCGCCCACACGCAGGAGAAATATTGCAGTCGGCCAGGTAAGTTTTGTGGATTGATTCTATTGATGAGTACGGAAAACGGTGAACCGGTAGCCCTGATCAATGATGGTTACCTTCAGCATATGCGTGTGGGTGCGGATTCGGGAATTGGAATCAAGTATATGGCGAAGAAAGACTCCAGCGTGCTGGGTATGATCGGGTCAGGCGGCATGGCACGTTCGCATATGGAGTCCATTAGCCTGGTGAGAAACATCAAGCGGGTTCAAGTATACAGCCCCACCAAAAGACATCGTGAGGAGTACGCTGAAGAGATAACTGAAAAATATGGTGTGGAAGCGGTGGTCATGAGTAAACCCGAGGATATTTACCGTGGTGCAGATATCGTGGCAGGATGCACGGACTCAACCGAACCCATCGTTGTTGGAGATTGGCTTGAAGCCGGGACCCACGTGACATGCGTCGGTGGCACAGCGGACGAGAATACTGTGAGAAAAATCGATGTCACCCTTCGCTTCGGCAACGCGACGGGTCCCTGGGGGCTGCCTGATTTTGCACTTGCCGACGAGTATCTAACATACGCAGCGGTGCCCAATGAAAATGCTGGATTCCACATGAAGCGGGCGGGCAAGAGAGGCCATGGGGTCATCGCGGAGAATAAGGCTGTGTTTCTCGAAGAGATTCTAACAGGTAAGAAGAAAGGCCGCAGCTCTCCAAATCAGATCACCTATTCTGAAAGGGGCAATATTCAAGGGGCCCAGTTTTTTGCCGTGGCCGGCAAGGCCTACGAACTGGCAAAGGAAAAGGGGTTGGGAAAGGAAATTCCCACGGATTGGCTCTTGCAGGATATTAGGGATTGAATCCGGGACCTGCCGCCCCCTCGCTTTAGAGGCCCTTGGCGCGAAGCTTAGTTGGCCCAAACAATTTCGGGCTCGGAGGCCCGCCCCTCAGCGGGAGCCGAACGAATAGCTATCAGATCTCAGCTATCAGCAAATCAGGACCGCGCACTGTACGTTTTTCCTGACTCAGTCCTCAGCACTCGTCACTCGTAGCTCACTGTGGGTCAGGCCTCCCTTCGCCGTCGGTTCACAGGTCTACGAGGAGAGTTGAGCAGGCCCGGTGGGTCGCTGCGGGAGTCCCGTGGAGCGTGGTTCGACACGCTCACCACCCCGACGAAGATCGAGGAGAAGGAAGTCCCAGAAGCCACAAAGGAAAGCGTGTTGACAGCCTCCGTAACATCGAATACCTTCTGAATAAGCCTAGGCTGGCATTGGAATTCCAGGAACCAAATTAACGAAATGGACTTGCAAAACCTAATCCATGAAGACCCCCAGAAAGGAATCTTTCGGGTTAACCGGTCAGCCCTGACTTCCCAGGAGATCTTTGAAATCGAGCGCAAAAACATTTTCGACCAGTGCTGGCTGTACCTGGGCCATGAATCGGAGATTGAAAATCCGGGCGACTACCGGCGCCGAACCGTAGCGGGACGGCCGCTCTTTTGGGTGCGGGGTAGCGATGGGAAGGTGCGCGTCTTTTACAACACCTGTACCCATTGGGGCGCCAATGTCTGTCGTGTGGACGAAGGTAACGCGGAAATGTTTCAGTGCTTTTACCATGCCTGGACGTTTAACAATAAGGGTGAGCTCGTCAGCGTGCCTGATGATCCCGGTTATGCGGAGGGCTTTAACAAAGCGGAGATGGGCCTCGGCTCGCCCCCCAGGTTAGAAAACTATCGCGGTCTCTATTTTGTTAGCTTTAATCCGGACGTGGCTGACCTTGCGACTTACCTGGCAGGGGCAAAGGAATACCTGGATCTAATTCTAGATCAGTCTGATCAGGGTTGGCGGGTGGTTCCTGGAATACAGAAGTATAGTGTTAGGGCCAATTGGAAGATGTTTTCTATTAACAGCCTGGATAGCTACCATGTGGAGCCATTACACGTGACCTTCTTCCAATACACCCAAGGCATGGGTCCAGGGGATCCGGTTCCGCCAACGAAGGATTTCCCGGGAGCTCATGGACGTTCATTGGCGCTGGGAAACGGTCATGGCGTTGATGTGCTTGTGGGCGGCCAGCGGGCGAGACCTATTGCCCACTGGCACCCGATCCTTGGGGAGGAAACCAAAGAGGAGGTCCGAAGCACGCGGGCGCGTTTGGTGGAACAATTCGGGGAAGATCGGGCCTATCTGATGTGCAATACCAACCGTCTATTCCTCATCTATCCTAATTTCGCCATGCACGATATTGCGGCGGTTAGTCTGCGCTACTTTGAACCGGTAGGGCCTGACTATATGGAGGTGACGGTCCAGACCTTGGCCCCGAAAAATGAATCTGCCGAGTTATTAAACCAGCGGCTGGAAAATTTCTTGAGCTTCCTCGGGCCTGGCGGATTTGCACATCCTGATGACATCGAAGCCATGGAGTCGGCTCAGACCGGATTCCGTGCCGGAGGCCCCGAGTGGATTGACGCGTCGCGGGGGATGCATCGGGAGGCAACAAGCAAGGACGAGGTCCATATTCGGTCCTTCTGGCGACAGTGGCATGCCAACCTTTTGGGATCCCCAAAGGCCACGCGAGTTGAAGATCTAGCAAGAGATATTTGAAATTTTCGGTTGAATTGTGGATTAAGAAATCGGGAAAGAGGTGTCTCGTGCAAAGACGCAAAGCACGCCAAGGAAAATGCGCTAAGCGCATGGCGCATAGAGCAAAGCGTTAGGAGCTATTAACCGCAGATTTACGCAGATCATCGCAGATAGAAAATTATTCACCGCAGAGGCGCAGAGATCGCAGAGAATTCCATTTTTTGTTTGTCGGGAGACGACGACAAACAAAAACATGCCTCTCTTAAAAGTGGGCCTTTTGCCCAATCGTCGTCTCCCGATTGGGCAAAAATATCTTCCCTCAGCATACTCTGCGTCTCTGCGGTTAGTTTCTTAAAACGATCTTTGTGGGATTGGAGTCGTGGGGCGAAAAACTTTGTTGAAGTCGTTCTGTTGAACATTCTTTTGGCAAGGACCTGAAGGATACCGAATTAGGCGTTTAAAAATGGGGCTACGGTGAGCTCGAAATCGATCTCTTACAACGATTCCCAGTTGGCTGAGCTATTGTTGTACCGGGAGGTGGAATCATTTCTGTTCGAAGAGGCCAACTTGCTCGATCAGTGGCGCCTTGAGGATTGGCTGACGCTTTTTTCAGAGGACGCAAGGTACCTTGTTCCCGCTACGGACACTCCGCGAGCAGATCCACGCAAGACCCTGGGGCTGATCAGCGACGATATGACTCGTCTGCGAGCGCGGGTAGAGCGTCTAAAGAGCCGTCATGCTCATCGAGAATTCCCCTGGTCCCGTACCCGGCGCCTCATTACCAATGTGCGCATCACCAAATCCATTGGAAATGAGATCTATGTGACAGCCTCGTTCCTGGTTTACCGGATTCGTAGCGGTCAGGTGGACCCTCTCGTTGGCTCCTATGAGTATACCTTGAGGCGGGTTGATGGATCGCTAAAAATTGTTTTTCGCAACGCAATGCTAGATCTGGAGGCGTTGCGTCCCCACGGAACCATTAGTATCATTCTGTAAAAGTTTTTAATGAAAGGGCCGCTACGTTTATCCGGGCTCATAGGATCGAGGATAAAAGGAGATACCGGCGATGATGACGAAAGAGGAAAATGAATTGTTGACCCGGGTTGGACCGGGAACCTCTGCAGGAGAACTGTTGAGACGTTACTGGCAGCCCGTTGCAATTGCCCAGGAGCTTACCGAGGAAAATCCCACCAAGTTCGTAAGAATTCTTTGCGAGAACTTGGTTCTCTTTCGTGACAAGACGGGGCGGGTGGGGCTCATTGAAGACCGTTGCGCCCATCGTGGTGCTTCATTGGTCTATGGGAGAGTGGAAGAGAGGGGTATCGCCTGTGCTTATCATGGGTGGCTTTATGACGTGGAGGGCAACTGCCTGGAGACACCACCGGAGCCTGCAGAGAGCAAATTCAGACTCACAATAAAACATAAGGCCTATCCGGTACAAAAATTTGTGGGTTTGTATTGGGCCTACATGGGGCCGGCCCCCGCTCCGGTAATCCCGAGATACGACGTTTGGGCACGGAAGGACGGCACCCACTGGCTACGTGTACTACCGCGCCTTGACTGCAACTGGTTCCAGGCAATGGAGAACTCAGTTGATACGTCACACCTTCATGTCTTGCACGCCAACTTCCTTAGTGGTGGTAAAGTTATTAACAACACCACCAGGGGCTCACTGGATGATTTAGTAAATTTCGAATGTTCTGAACTACCCTACGGTATCCTGAAGTCTCGAACCTTTACCGACGGAGAGGTCGAGGAACATCCATTGATCTTTCCCAACATTTTGAGGCAATCCAATCGTACTCAAATCAGAATCCCCATAGACGATACCCATACATGGGTCATCTATGTTCATTTCGTCCCAAGCAACGATGGGAGAATAGTGGAAGAGGAAGACAGACTCGCCATTGAGTACAAGGGTCCCTTCAAGGAACCCGCAGATCAACTGCACCCCTTTACCAGGTATACCATGCAGGACGTGGACGCCCAGGACTTTATGGCTTGGGAAACCCAGGGCCCCATTACCGATAGGACCGGCGAGCATCTGGCCACCTCCGACCGCGGTGTATCTATGTTAAGAGAGATGTTCAAAAGAGAAGTCGGTAGGATGCAGCAGGGCCTGGACCCCATGAACGTGATCAGGGATCCGAGCCATGCCATCATCGACACCCAGCTCGATAAGTCTATGGAAGGCCAAAGGGCAGGCTCTGCCGCTTATCACATTCCCGAAGACAGGGTGAGGTTGTAGACCTGATGTTGGCATAGCGAAGGCTAAATTATGGCAAATCAAGGCTCTCCAACCAGTGCAGTTATTAAGGAAGCGACCGTCCAAGAATTTAAAGCAAACCAGATGGGTGAAGTAGTTGATCCTGCTCATCCGGAGTACGATGCCGTGCGGCGGGTGTGGAATGGCCTGATCGATAAGCGCCCAGCGCTCATTGCTCGCTGTGCGGGTGTTGCCGATGTGATGAACGCGGTAAACTTCGCCCGCGAGCACAATCTGCTTCTGGCGGTGCGGTGCGGAGGACACCATCCTGCCGGATACGGGGTCTGTGATGATGGTCTTGTCATTGATCTGAGACCGATGAAGGGGATGCGTGTCGATCCCGTCAAGCAAACCGCTCATGCCCAGGGAGGACTCTTCTGGCGGGAATTTGACCATGAGGCGGCGGCCTTCGGTCTAGCTACTCCTGGGGGCAATGTCTCCGACACGGGTATCGGCGGGCTGACTACCGGGGGCGGCATTGGATATTTAAGCCGTAAATACGGCCTCACCTGCGACAATCTCTTGTCCGCGGACGTGGTCACAGCTGACGGTAGGTTTCTCACGGCTAACGCTCATCAAAACCAGGATCTGTTTTGGGGCATTCGGGGTGGTGGGGGAAATTTCGGAATTATCACTTCGTTCGAGTACCAGCTTCACCCCGTTGCCCGGGTGCTGAGGGGTTGGGTCGGCTATTACCTGGACCAAGCCAAAGCCTACCTCAAGTTCCTCCGCGAGTACGTTGCGAAGGTCCCGGACGGACTTGGCCTCAGCATTTTTTTTGTGACCCCACAGCCCGGATCCCCTTTACCGCAATCCGTACATGGGAAGATCATCATGGCTGCTGTGGTTTGTTTCACCGGCTCAATGGACGAAGGCGAAAGAGTCCTGAAGCCGCTCCGGACATTTGGTTCGCCCGCTTGCGACACTGTCGCACCAGCCCCGTATCTGCTGCTTCAGCGTTCTGTGGATCCTTTGATGCAGGCGAATCTTAGCTACGAAAAATCGGTGTATTTAAAAGAACTGAGCGACGATGCCATTGAGGTGTTGGTTGACCAGGCGGCAGCCATGACATCGCCCTGGTCTCATCTACATTTCGTGCTCATGGGCGGGGCGATCAGGCGTGTGGCGGAAGATGAGACCGCGGTCTGCTACCGGCAGGCCGCGTACGATTGCTATATTCTCCCGCACTGGAAGAATCCTGAAGAGTCGGACCGACATATCCAATGGGCGCGCGCGACCTGGTCAGCGCTGCAGCCATTCTCAGCAGGCGGCGGATATCTGAACCGGCACGTAAGCGAGGACGAGGAGGAAGTAAGGGCTGTGTACGGCGCCGCAAAGTACGAGCGGTTAGTTGCGCTCAAGAGCAAATATGATCCAACGAATTTATTTCGTATGAACCACAACATCAGGCCTTAATAACCACAACCTATCGTGAACAGACTCGAAAGCTGCCTATACTGCCAGTTCGTTGACAGAAAGGAGTAATTTACCTATCGTGGCAGTCGATCTCGTTGTATTCATCCCGGAGGCCGCTTGGTGAAAGTTATAGATGCGGACGCACACGTCGAAGAATCGGTCCATACCTGGGAGTATCTCGATCCTCAATTCTATCCCAGGAGGCCGATCCCCATCACCTTGCCACGGGACACAAGCTGGGGAAAGTGGAACGCCGTCGCGATGAGTCTCTCCATCTCTGTTTAAGGCGTATTATATCTCACCGCAGCCGGATGGTTGCTAGTTAAAATTTGGATTTGGAGGCACGTATGTCGGCAATGCAAGTAAAAACTGAAATAATAGACGCGGACGCCCATGTTATCGAAACCGAGCGGGTATGGGATTACCTCGAACCGTCTGAGGAGAAATATCGCCCCACGCTTATCCCCTCACCCGATAACCCCCAAACACAGCAGTGGTACCTTGACGGCGAATGTCTCGGGGGTAAATTCCCGGCGCCCAACGAAGAGCAAGCGGCAGAACATGTGAAGAGGTTCGGCAGGGTGGTGGAAACGCCGGTGGACTCGCGCGAGCTTGCCGATGTGAAGCTTCGGCTGAAACATCTGGACGAGTTGGGGATCGATGTTCAGGTGCTGTTCAATTCCCTGTGGCTCACGGCTGTTACAAGTCGGCCGGATGCGGATGTCGCTCTGTGCTGGAGCTGGAACCGCTGGATGGCGGCTGTGTGGCGGGAGGGAGAAGGGCGACTACGCTGGACCTGTGTGGTCCCGGTGCTGACGCCTTCTGAAGCGGCCCCGCAGATTCGTTTCGCTGCAGAGAATGGAGCTGTTGCCGTTTGTATGCGGCCCTTCGAACGGGACCGGATCATGACGGACCCCTACTTTTACCCAATATACGACGAGGCGCAACGCCTTGGCATGCCCATAACTGTCCATATAGCCAATGGGAACCCGGAGCTGTTTAGACTTATGACTAACGAAGCCGGTGGAGGTTTCTCAACCTTCCGGATTCCTACCGTAACCGCCTGCTATGCGCTTATCATGAGCGAGATTCCGCGCGTGTTCCCCAAGCTGAGGTGGGGTTTCATCGAGGTGTCAAGTCAGTGGGTCCCCTGGATCGTTCACGAGACCGTAAGACGGTCCGCAGGGGGGGACCATCCTGTCCCGCAAAACCCGTTTCGCGAGTACAACATTTACGTATCCACCCAGACGGACGACGACTTTCCTTATGTTATTTCGTACGCGGGAGAGGAAAATCTGGTCATCGGCACTGACTACGGCCATGGTGATACTTCGAGCGAGCTCAACGCCATCTCCAGGTTCAGAAAAATGGAAGGCATCAGCGAAGAGGCGAAACGGAAGATTCTTTCGAATAACCCCAAGACTCTCTATGCAATTTAGCGTCGGGCAAAAAATGTAGGTAACCCTGATTGTGCACGCATTACAGCGCACCCATGAAACCATAAATGAGAAGGAGTCAAACGTCTTATGGTTATAGATTCAGACGCCCACGTGGAAGAATGCGTTGATACTTGGAGTTACCTCGACCCCTCTTTCTATGCGCTTCGCCCCATTCCTGTAGTGTTTCCTGAGGACACCTGTTTCGGTGAACGAAATGCCGCATGGGTAATCGACTACAAGCTTCGCCATTTCGCCGCCACGCCGGCCATGTCGAAACAATCCCACGAAAAAGGGGTTTCAATACCAGTACAGGAGATGAAGGATGTGAGCCAGAGGCTTGCATGCATGGACGAGCTGGGTATCGACCTACAGGTGGTGTTCCCATCTGCGTGGTTGGGTTGCCTCGCGGAGAACGTGGAGCTGGAGGCAGCTCTTGCGCATAGCTACAATCAATTCATGTCCGCGCAGTGCAATCAGTCCGCGGGACGCGTGCATTACGTCGCGGTGGTGCCGTGGCGCCGTCCGGACCTTGCAGTCGGTGAGATCCAGTGGGCGAAGGAACACGGAAGTGCGGTGGGTATCTTTGCACGCGGTTTGGAATGGGACATGCCCCTCAGCCACCCGTCACTGCGGCCGATCTTTCAAGAGGCGGAGAATAGAGATTTGCCCATTGCGGTACACGTGGGCAATGGATCGAGCCCTACCATAAGCCGTATGTTCGAAGGCATCCCGAGGCCACACGGTGGTTCCTTTCCACATCCATTGGGTAGTGGGTTGATCAGCGCCCCTTATGTGCTCCACGCGTTCCAGCAGATCTTGAGTTCAGGAATTTTGGAAGAGTTTCCCAAACTGCGGGTGGGGTTTCTGGAGGCCGGGTCCGATTGGACGGTTCGTCTGGTCAAGGGGTTACGCGAGCGCAAGGGTGCCAAAGTCGATGAGTGGCTTGGTGAGCGTGTGTTCGTCTCCTGCAGACTCGACGACGAGTTGCCGTTTATCATTAGCAAATTAGGGGATGATTTTCTGATCACGGCCACGGACTTCCCCCACGGAGATGCGAATCGCCAGGATCGTCTGGCCGACGGATTGGACGCACGGGGCGACCTTGCTGGGACAACCGTGGAAAAGATTCTCTCCGACAATCCGCAGCGGCTTTGGCGTAGCGGAAGGTAGGTATGAGGACACGATGGATGTAATCGATGCCGACGCGCATGTGATGGAGTCAACTCAAACCTGGCAGTATCTTGAACCTGAGTTCAACTCCAGGCGTCCCATTCCGGTAACGGTCCCTACTGATACTTCCTTCGAATGGAACAATGCCTTCTGGGTTATCGATCAAAAGATACGTCACGTGGGCGCCACACCTACAACGGCAAAACGCGCAGAGACCAAAGGAGTTGAGGTTCCGTCGCAAGAGATAACCGATGTTCAAGCGAGGTTAGCCGATCTCGACCGATTCGGTATTAAAAAACAGGTGATTTACCCCACCATCTGGATGGCCTGTCTCGCCGAAGATCCTGAGCTCGAGATAGCCTTGGCGCGCAGTTACAACGAGTTCATGTCACGGCAGTGCGGCCAATCGGGAGGCAGGTTATGGTACACGGCTGTAATCCCGTTTCGTTCCCCGGCCAAAGCAGTGGTTGAGATTCGCCGGGTGGCGCAAATGAGCGGTGCCGTGGGTATATTTGCTCGGGGATTGGAATGGGACAAGCCGCTTAGTCATCCGTCCTTTCTTCCGATCTTCGAAGAGGCCGAACGACAGGATTTGGCTATCACGGTTCACATCGGCCGCGGGAGTCCGACTCTCAACAGCATGTTCGATGGGATACCCAGATTACCGGGGGAACCCTCTCATCTCCCTCCTAGATCTTCTAAACTAGTGAGTTCCCTCACCTGCCAGTACGGATTTTACAGTATCCTGGAGTCTGGTGTCATGGATGAGTTTCCTCGTCTTCGGTGCGTATTTCTTGAGGTGGGGTCAGAATGGATGGTCCCTGCCTTGTCCGCATTGGGCCGCGGGGGAAAGGGCCATCTTCGGAAAGTTTTTGACGAAGGCCGTGTCTTTGCATCCTGCGAGCCCGATGAAGATCTCCCGTACCTTGCCGGCAAGCTTGGTGAAGGGTGTTTTGTGGCAGCGAGTGATATTCCTCACGGAGACCCATCACGACACGAATTTGTCGAAGAGGTGTTCCGCGGCCGAGGGGACCTTTCGGAAGGGTTTCTGGAAAAAATATTATGGAAGAATTCAGCCAAGCTGTACCGGAGAATCGGGGCATAATAGAGGTACACGTGGTTTACCAGGAAATTGTTATTGAAGCACTCTTTCTCAGAGTGCTTCCGGCTGGGGTTGGAGGATCAACCGGCGCAACTTCTCGGGCATAGGCATTCTAAAACTACACTAAAGATACTTTCTGACAATCCGCAACGGTTGTACCGTTTCTAAAATAGATGATTGGTGCTTGGAAACTTTCCAGGGGGAGTTGGCCAAGGAGGGAATCTAGCCTCTCACAGGCGGATCGTGAGCACGCCACAGAGGGGGGCTACAAGTGGCTATGTAATGCGACCTCTGCGTGAAGTCGAAACTGATTTTAGGGTTCCATAAAACACCCAGCTCCCAACGCAGCCGTCCTTTCATCGATGACTTGGTGAAGAAGAATGAGGAGATTTGATAACGCTTGGTTCTTCATTGAGGTTCCATTGTGTGATGCTCCTCCGACAGCTCTTTACAGGCTTTCCGGCAAATGGTAATTTTCGCAGGAAGTCTAGTCATACCCTAATTCGAGATGAACTGATGCCGGTAGATTTAAAGGACCTCCTAATACGAGCTTCAAAGGTGGAAGGGGCTCGGACCCCGTTGTTGCGACTAAATTTCTTACAACGGGTCGCCAGCGAAGAGGAGTTGACCGAGTTTTTCGCAGACCTTCTAGTCAAGGCTGCCCAAGGAAAGCACTCGGATCAGTGGAATGCTCTGGGCCAGTTACTAGAGGAATGGGAGGACCGCACCTTTTCCCGTCTGGCGGCCAATTCTACGTTCCCGGAAGTTGGAAAGACTCCTTGGACGCCTCTGAAAAAGCCGGTGAGCCAGGCCCGAATCGCCCTAATCACCTCAGGTGGTCTCTACTTGCAGGACCAGACACCCTTCGTAACCACGAACGATCCTTCATACAGGGAGATCCCTAGAGCAACGACTCAAAAGCAAATCCGTGTTTCCCATCGTGGCTATGATATTAACGGCCCTCTTGAAGATATGAACTGCCTTCTGCCCCTCAGCAGGTTCCAGGAACTGGAGGAAGAAGGAGTCGTTGGTGCGCTGGCCGAGACGAACTACAGCTTCAATGGCTCCGTTCCGGATTTGACCCTCCTCCGGGAGTGGCCCTATCAGGTAGTGAATAAGTTACGGCAGGAAAGGGTCGATGCAGTACTGCTCATCCCGGCGTGAACCTGGTGCAACCGCTCCGTAGGAGTGGTGGGAAGAATCTTAGAGGAGGAGGGGTTCGCCACTATGATCGTAATGACATTCAAAGAAGTGGCCGAAGCCATGCGGCCTCCCAGGGCTCTGTTTGTGCGTTTTCCCATAGGGCTTACCCTGGGGGCACCCGGCGATGTCGCGCAGCAGCGGGTAATCATAGAGGACGCCCTGGCATTTCTCGGCGAGGCCGGGAAGCCGGGCAGTCTACGTACGGTCCCTTATCGGTGGTGCAAGGACGACTTCCAACGAATTCTAAAGGAGCGACAGAGGCAAAGAGTCACTAAGAGCGCTACAGTTGGGCCGGATTGAATGAGTCTTCAGCAGGGCGCTTGACAAGGTCTGGCCCGTAGCGGCTTGCAACGGTAATTGAGACACGAAAGGAGCAAGCCAAGGAGCATGCCATGTTAGTCATTGATGCCGACGCTCACGTGGAAGAGGGTGTCGAGACCTGGAGGCATTTAGACCCTGCGTGGCACAGGTGGCGTCCCTTTCCGGTGACCTTTCCCGATGACACGGTGTTCGGAAGTCATAACGGAGCCTGGATCATCGAATTCAGGATGCGCTTGGTAGGAGGGACACCTACGGTCATGAAGCGGGCGCAGGAAAAAGGTGCCACCATACCAGCGCAGGAACTGACGGATATTCCAAAGCGACTGGAATACATGACTCAGCAGGGCATCGACAAGCAGGTGGTTTTCCCCACGCTATGGCAAGGGCCGGTGGCGGAGAACGTGGAACTGGAGGCCGCACTGGCACGCAGTTGGAACACCTTTATGGCAACGCAGTGCGGGGAATCAGGGGGACGGTTGTGGTTTGTGGCCGTTGTGCCGTTTCGACGCGCCGACCTGGCGGCAGAGGAGTTACGGCGAGTGAAAAGGTTGGGTTCGGTTGCGGGAGTCTATGCTCATGGGATGGAATGGGACATGCCACTCAGCCATCCAGACATGTGGCCCATTTTTGCAGAGGCGGAGCGGCAGAATTTACCGATCATGGTTCACACCGGAAACGGTGCCCCTTCCATCAGCCGACTCCTGGAAGGTATCCCGCGGCCGGATAAACAACAGTTTCCACAAATCAATCCCTGGGGTACCGGACTTTCCAGTGGACCACTGTATGCGTTCCAACAGTTATTGGGATCGAGTCTAATGGAAGATTTTCCCCGTCTGCGCCTCGCATTCCTGGAGACCGGGTCAGATTGGACACCACGTCTGGTAAAGCTGCTACGCCAGCGAAAGGGCAACAAGATCGACCAATGGATGGGTGAGCGGGTATTCGTTGCCTGCGCGGTTTATGACGATCTGCCCTACAACATAGAAAAGCTGGGCGATGATTTCCTGGTTACTGCCTCGGACTTTCCCCATGGGGATGCCTTCCAGGAGGATCACCTGGCAGTACGTCTGGATAAGCGGGATGACCTAAAAGAGCAGACAATCCAAAAGATACTTTCGGAAAATCCACAGCGGTTATTTTCATTTTAGGAAAGATGATGTCTCGCGCAAAGGCGCAAAGGTTGCCAAGTTCGGAAAAGATTACTAGTTGTTTTGCTGACCTGTCGAAAGGGGTCGTCTTAAGGGGTCGGGAGTCCTTGCTCTAAGACTCCCGACCCCCTCGACCCCTTCGGAGGTGCTATTCTAAGGAGGTTTTTATGGAGTCAAAAGTAGTTGACGGTGACGGTCACGTTCTGGAGGACAATTTGCTCCTCGACTACTTTGATACTTCGTGTCTCGGTAAAAATTTCAAATTAAGCTTCGACCGGATGTTCCCCTCTTTGGACTTTCATCACACGGGGGGCTTCACCACGCGCAATTCCGCGGCATTCGGTGGTGGTAAACGCGTGGGTCCCAACGAATGGGTGGAGTTCATTGAACACGCAAACCTCGAGGCCGCCGTTCTCTATCCCACCAAAGGTCTTCGCATCGGAAATATCAGCCATCCCGACTGGGCTTGTTTGGTCGCACGGGCGTACAACGATTGGCTCTACGACCAATACCTCAAGAAAAGCCCAAAGTTGAAGGGTATGGCGCTGATCCCGATTCAGGACGTGAGTGAGGCCGTCACGGAACTCCGACGAGCGGTGACAAAGTTGGGAATGGCGGGAGTGATGCTGCCATCACGCGGTAATTTACCGCTGGATCTGGGTCACAAAACCTATTGGCCCATCTACGAAGAGGCGGAACGATTGGGGTGCGCGGTGGGAGTCCACGGCGGATGCCACCACGGAATGGGGCTCGATACCTTTGAAACTTTCGTGCCGATTCATGCATTAGGTCATCCGCTGTCGCTCATCATTGCTTTTACGGGAATTGTTTACCACGGGGTATTGGATCGTTTTCCGAAGTTACGAGTGGGCTTTCTCGAAGGCGGCGCCGGATGGGTAACTTTCTGGATTGATCGAATGGACCGATCTCACGATTATTTTATGGAAATGAACCTTCTCGGAAAGTATCAAGGGCCCACTCCGAGCCAAAAGCCGAGCGATTATGTCAAGAGCGAACGGGTATTTGTGGGTTGCGAAGGCAACGAGGAAGGGCTCGGCTATCAGGTTCAGCGTACCGGCAACGGTCACTTTATGTTTGCCAGCGATTTTCCCCATGAAATCGGGCCCGATGACATTATGCATGAGATACAAGAGATCCGGGAGTTTCCCGGTCTCGATGAAAATGATAAAGCGGCCATCTTGGGCGGTAACGCGAAACGATTTTATAAAATTTAAGCGTAAACATCACAAAGGGGGCAACATGACAGTTTTAGTGACAGGAGGCTGCGGGCTGGCAGGATCCTTTGCCGTTCGTGAAGCTGTGGAACGGGGCGAACGTGTGATCGCATACGACATTGTTATCAAGACCGAACTACTTCAAGACATTGCTGAGAAGGTAACCTTTGTTAAGGGCGATGTCCTCAATGCGTCGGAACTGATGAGTGCCGTTAGCAAGTATCGGGTGGATCGTATTCTTCACCTGGCAAGCATGCTGACTCCGGGTGTGTATGAGCGTCCCTACGCTGGGATTCAAACCATAGTCATGGGAACTATGAACGTGCTGGAGGCGGCTCGCCTTGCCGGGGTTCAACGATTGGTTTATCTCAGCACGGGAAAGACTCCAAGGACCGCATCTGCCTACGGTAAATCCGCTGCAACCGGGACCCTAGCTATTGATGCCGATCCCTATACGAGTGCCAAAGTTGCCTGCGAGCTCTTTTGCAACGATTACCGAAAGCTCTATAACCTCGACGTGGTTATCCTACGCTTCGCTCAGGTGTTTGGACCGGGATACGGATTTGCCGGTGTAATGGGCCAGAGCCTGAAAGATGTGGTTGAGAAACCGCTCAGAAACGAGCCGGTAAAGCTAAGCTCTCTTTCCGGCTCCGTCCCTGGCAGGGAAGGGCCTGTTTCAACCGCTGCTGTCGGTTGCCTCTATGCTCGCGATGCGGGAAGTGGTGCCATGAAGGCCACACTGGCTAGCAAACTCAAAGATTATGTTTTCCAGATCCAACCCAAGGAGAAGGCGACCCTAGGCGAGGTAGCTGACCTCCTGATGGAGCTTATTCCAGGTGCAAAGATCGAGGCACCACGGGGGCCAGAGAAAGGCGGGCCGGTAACCCCAGATCCATTGGCCCAGGAGCAATTTGGCTACACTCCGGAATACGGTGTCCGGAGAGGGTTGAAGGAATACATCGAATTTCTTAAATCTGGGCGATATGGCCAACTAACAGAATAAAATTCACTCATGGCCCTGGCCACAGAACTCGGAGCAAATCTGAAATCAAGGCAAACCATATGCTTTTTATAAACAACAAAGAGGTGGAACAGGTCCTCACCATGAAGGATACCCTTGTCGCGTTGGAAGAGGGACATCGGGAGTTGGCTAAGGGGGAACTGGTGGGTCGGCCACGAGTGGATATCTATACGGAAACCGACTCTGCGGATCAGTTTCATCGGTGGGGAACAATGGAAGGATCCAGCAAGGGGCTTCAGCGGTTTGCCATCCGAATGAAATCCGATATGGCCAGTTGGCCGGTTCGGCACGGCATCAAAGTTGAAGACAAGTACTGTGTTCAACCGGGACTCTTTTGTGGATTGATCTTTTTGCTGAGTACGGAGAACGGTGAGCCACTTGCCATAATCAACGATGGCTACCTGCAACATATGAGAGTGGGGGCGTACTTTGGGTTGGGGGCCAAGTATCTTGCCAGAAAAGACGCGTCCGTAGTGGGGATGATCGGGTCCGGTGGAATGGCCAAGAGTCACCTCAGGGCTTTTGCTGCGGTGAGGAACATTAAAAAAGCGAAAGTGTACAGTCCCAACAAAGAACATCGAGAGCTCTATGCGAAAGAGATGGCAGAGGAATTGAAACTCGAGATTGTCCCGTGCAGCAGTCCGGACGAGGCAGCCAAAGGAGTTGATATCCTCTCCACCTGCACTAATGCGCGGGAGCCCACGCTGTTTGCGCGATTGGTGGAGCCCGGAATGCACCTGACCCAAGTTGCCGGTGAATTCGCACCAGACGTCTATCCCGAAATTCATATTTGTATGGTAGGAGGGCCCATGAGTCAGGTAGTGGGCGGCGTCCCTGTGGATGACTCCGAGGGGTTTCCTACCTACCTGGCGGGTAATTTTGAAAATTTGAATAAGGCTCGCGGACCTGGGCGAATCCGGAAAAGTAAAAAAGACTTTGATGGAAATCTGGTTTCCCTGGCGGACCTAGTTGCGGGTAAAGCACAGGGAAGGGAAAGTGACAAAGAGGTGAGCTCATCCAGCGGAGTGAAAGTGAAAGGGGAAGACACCGTCAAAGGGCTTCAATTTGTGACGGTGGGCTCCCTCGTTTATGACCTCGCCAAGAAGGCCGGGCTGGGTCGAGAGTTGCCAACGGAACTATTCCTTCAGGATATTCGGGATTGAAAGAGCGGGTTAAATGACGCCTTGCGCCCTTGGCTGAGCCTTCGAATTAAATTTTGAATTCCGAAGCTCGAAATCTCAAATAAACGAAAGCATTCAAATCAAGAAATCGAAATTCAAAACGGGACTGTTTGGAATATTGTATTAGGGTTCCAACATTCCTCACCATCCCTAGCCTATGCAGGAGGAAGCCATGTCGGTATCTAACCAACGTAGAACGGTCCGCACCGGGTCCCATTGGGGCATGTATACGGCTGAGGTGGAGAAGAACAGGGTTGTAGGGATCAAACCCTTCGAGAAGGACCCATATCCTAGCCGCATAATCGAAGCAGTTCCCAGTGCAGTTCATTCCCAGTGCCGTATCATGCGTCCAATGGTACGCAAGGGGTGGCTGGAGCGAGGCGCAGAGAGCAACCGATCGGGCCGGGGGGTAGAGCCCTTCGTTGCCGTGTCTTGGGATGAAGCCCTTGATCTATTGGCAGGTGAACTGGCTAGGGTAAAGAGGGAGCACGGCAACGAGGCGTTTTACGCCAGCTCAGGTTGGTCTAGCGCCGGCTGTTTTCATCACGCCCAGTCCCAGCTGAATCGCTTCTTCAACTGCTTCGGCGGCTTTGTCGGCCAGGTCACAAACTTCAGCTTTGGCGCGGCGTCGGTGATCTTGCCACGTATCGTCGGTACCATGCAGCCGGTCACGGGGCCGAGGACGGCATGGCCTACCATCGTCCAGCACACCAAGCTAATGGTGCTGTTCGGTGGAATGTCTCCCAAGAACTCCCAGGTCAATAAGGATGGCGTGGGCAGCCACGAGACGGAGGACTGGACAGAAAGAGCAAGGGCTGCGGGTGTGCAGTTCGTCAACGTTAGCCCGATGCGGGACGACGTAGCGGACAGTCTTCAAGCCCGGTGGCTCCCCATCCGTCCCAATACTGACACTGCTTTTATGCTTGGCCTGATGCACACGCTTGTAGCAGAAGACCTGCACGATAAGGCGTTTCTGTCCCGCTATTGTGTGGGCTTTGAGCGCTTCCGGGCCTATCTCATGGGCGCGAGTGACGGCGAGGCCAAGACCGCCGACTGGGCCGCCGGCATAACGGAAGTTGATGCCGAGGCTATTCGCAAGTTGGCGCGGGCCATGGCGTCTACCCGTACCATGATTGCTGCGAGTTGGTCGGTCCAACGGGCCCAACATGGGGAGCAGCCCTACTGGGCGGTTGTTGTTCTGGGAGCCATGCTGGGGCAGATAGGTCTGCCGGGGGGTGGGTTCGGCTTTGGCTACGGCTCAAACGCCGGGGCAGGTAACCCCCGTAGTGCTGTGCCTGTACCCTCGCTCCCTAAAGGCCAGAATCCCGTGAAGGCATATATTCCAGTGGCCCGTGTGGCAAATATGCTGCTCAACCCAGGGGCTCACTTTGATTTTAACGGGCGGGAACTGACCTATCCAGATATACACCTGGTGTACTGGTGTGGAGGCAACCCTTTTCACAAGCTGCAGGATCTGAACCAACTGTTACACGCCTGGCAGAAGCCTGACACCATTGTTATTCATGAGCCCTGGTGGACACCGGCGGCGCGGCGCGCGGACATCGTGCTACCCTGTGCCACCACACTCGAGCGGAACGATATAGGAGCCTCGCATTCGGATCGTTTCTGGTTCGCTATGCAACAGGCCATCGAGCCGGTGGGAGAGGCGCGTATAGAGTACGACATCTACACGGCTCTGGCCGAGCGACTTGGATTTAGAGAGGCATTCACTGAGGGACGAAGCGCGGACGAGTGGCTGCGAAGCATGTACGACACAGCAAGGGGGCATGCCGCCCGGCAGAAATTGGACGTGCCTGACTTCGACCAGTTCTGGGAGATAGGGCACTTCGAGTTTCCTGTCCCGGATGAACCGCCGGTGCTTTTCGCCTCCTTTCGAGCCGACCCGAAGGCCAATCCCCTGCAGACACCATCCGGCAAAATTGAGATATTCTCTGAAACCATCGACGGTTTTGGTTACGAGGATTGCCCGGGGCATCCGGTGTGGCTGGAACCTGCTGAGTGGTTGGGCTGCAAGAAGGCCGAGGCATACTCGCTGCATCTCATCTCCAATCAACCGAGGGTGCGCTTGCACAGCCAACTAGACTGCGGGGAAGTCAGCGTCGCCAGCAAGATCGCCCATCGCGAGCCGGTTTGGATCAATGCCCAAGATGCCGCAGCGCGAGGAATCAACCATGGCGAAGTAGTGCGGATCTACAACGACCGCGGCTCTTGCTTGGCGGGGGCTTTTGTCACCGACCAGATCCGTCCGGGTGTAATCCAGCTCTCTACAGGCGCCTGGTATGACCCTGTGGACGCGGGCGAGATAGGCAGCATGGATAAACACGGGAATCCCAACGTTCTGACCCTGGACATTGGCTCATCCAAGCTGGCCCAGTGTTGCTCTGCACAGACCACACTGGTACAGCTGGAGCGTTTCAACGGCCCAGTGCCCGACATCACCGCCTTCACTCCCCCGCCCACGATCTAGGGTACCGAATGTCTTACATTCCTTTTCTCAGAGCCACCACCTGTCAAGGGCGTCGAAGCCAACCACAAGAGAGGTAAAAAGCTATGAATCCGATTAAAGAGGGTGTTTGGAATCTGGTCAACCATTGCGCTGAGGTAAAAAAGGACGATGAAGTTCTCATCCTTAACGAGTATGGCAAGGTGGATGAAGAAATTGCGGCTCTGGTAACGGAGGCCGTAAAAGAAACGAAGGCTAACTATCATGTGATGTGGGCGGAGTCCATACAACCGGGAAGGACATCACTTAACAAGGTGCTGATTGGTGCGTTCCTTGCAGCGGATAAGGTGATTTCAAATTTCTCCCTCAATCGGGTGGTCCTTGACGAGTATACGAGGGGTAAAAGAGTGATTCAGATCAATAATACTTGTCGCAATCCCAACCTCATGGGGACACCGCACGCGCGCTACCATTGGTCTATGGTAAAAGCGATTTACTCTCGGCTCGAGGAGATTATTCAGCACGGCGAGCGGTGGCGCATTACCTCACCTGCGGGCACCGATATTTCCGGAAAGATAGGCAAGAGTAGCGAGGTGGCCGACACCTACTTCAGTCAGGAAGCTGCCGCCTCGCGCTTTATTCGCGTCTTTCCCGGAGAGGTCTACAGTCCTGTGGGCTCCATGGAGGCCGCAGGTACGATTGTCGTAGAGTACATTAACATGCGCGACCAGATGCCGTGGGAAGAAACCGCGACGCTCACCATCCAAAGTGACAAGGTGATTCAGGTGGATGGAGGCAGTCAGGCCAAAGCAATGGAGCAAGCGCTTGAGGATAACTGCCGAAAGTTTGGCGACAAAGCGACCATCATCGACTCGTGGCACGGCGGGATGAATCCCAAAGCCAGGGTACCCACCGCGGAAAACCGGTCCCTTCTGGGTGCAACCAGTAGCCCAGCCCTGCTGCATTTTCACCTGGGGAGGTTAAAGAGTCCGATTTCAGCTGGCATCCTCAATCACACGGTGGAAGTAGACGGGAAAAAAATATTCGAGGGCGGCAGATTGCTAATTCTTGACGACTCAAAAATTAGAGATACCGAACGGCAATACGGTCTCCCTTAAGGATCTATTGGCGATTGTTTCGGGCTTAGCTTAATTTTATATACGTATAAAGAAATAAGGAGTCAGGGGTAGTGGGCATGGTTTATTTTATCAACAATGACGAGGTCCAGAGGCTGCTTTCACTGAAGGATTGCATGGACACAACGGAGAGCGCCTACCGGGAGTGGGATGCGGGGCAGGCTGCCATACGGTCAAAGACTTCGCTCTATGTTTACAACCGTGAGGAAAATACCCGTTACAATTTCACCAGCATGGAAGGGGCGGTTGAGAGCCTGGGCATTTTCGCCATCAGGATGCGTTCCGACATTGAAAGACGCCTTTCCAGTACTGTGATGGGTCGAAAACCGGCTGGAACCGAAAATGGTTACTGTGGTCTGATCCTGTTGTTCAGCACGCTAACAAAAGAACCCCTAGCGATCATCAACGACGGTTATATCCAACACGCCCGGGTTGCCGCAGTGGCGGGAATAGCCGCGAAGTATTTAGCACGCGAGGATGCGTCCGTCCTCTGTCTGCTGGGTTCTCAGTGGATGGCCCGGACCCATGCCCTGGCCTTTTGTGAAGCCAGGCCAATCAAAGTGATCCAGGTCTACAGTCCCACGAAGGAGCACCGTGAAGCGTTTGCCCGCGAAGTGGGGGATCGACTGGGTGTGGAAGTTCGTGTGATGACAAGTGCTGAGGATGCTGTGAGGGGCGCCCATATCGTTGCCTGTTGCACTGATTCTCACCGAAACGCAGTGTTAAGAGGAGAGTGGCTCGAAGAAGGGATGTTTATCAGTAATGTGTTGGCCGCAGAAATGGATGAGAAAACACTGGCCCGAATCGACTACACGGTAAAAAACCAACCCCTGAGGAATTTAGACTCGGCTGTTAATACTGCTGGAGTTCCTCCGGAAGGAGTCACACCGCCTAGCGAGGGTAGAGGATGGCTCAAGCAGGTAAATCAAGAAACTCCTCTCCTTTCCGAATTGATCGTGGGGAAGGCCAAGGGGCGACTCAACGACAAGCAAATAACATTCTTTTGCAACAACGAAGGTACCGGCATCCAGTTTGCCGCGGCAGGTGCCGTAATACTCGCCAAACTGAAAGAAAAAGGCATGGGAGATATCAAAGAGATCCCAACGGAATGGTTCTTTCAGATTATACCGGATTGAGGTTCTAGAACCGAGCCAGTCTGACGCAAAGCGGATTTTCGTAAGAATCGTACCTCGGCGCGTCTTTGCCTGCGATAAAATCTCTTACCGCCTTAAGCATATTACGGCGCAGAAGCGCAATCTCCATGACGGCTTGACAGCCCCAGCTCGATCTACTACTCCTCAAATACCATTTGTACACCCGAAGACCAATTGATTTACGTTCCGTGAGGATAGATATGCCTGTAATTGATGCCGATGGACATGTATTTGAGCCTGAAACAATGTTCAGTGAACTACCCCGGGAGGTTTATCCACGGCGACCCATCCCCGTATTTCTACCGACGGATACCGAACGGGGGGACCGCAACGGCTGTTGGATCATTGAAGGGAAAACGTACCCAACCATCGGCGGGCGGGGGCACAACCTATTTGATATTCCAGGGTCGGTGAGGATGTCGAAAAAGAGTGTCAGCGCAGAGTCGGCAACTTTGGAAAACGTGAACGACAGATTGGCAGATCTTGACCGGATGAACATAGACATTCAAGTTATATTCCCTACCATGTTTTTAGTTTCAGTCGCGGAAGACGTGAAGCTCGAAGCGGCACTATTCGAAGCTTATAATAGCTACCTGGGTAGGGCCTGTGCAGCGTCCAAGGGACGGCTACGCTGGGTGGCGTTGGTGCCCTTTCGTGATCAGGATATGGCCCTACGGGAGATGCGTCGTGTCAAAGACCTTGGGGCGGTGGGGATCTTCACCATGGGAATGGTTTGGGACCAGGTACTGACGGAGCCTAAGTTCTTGCCCATCTATGAAGAAGCGGCATCTTTGCAGCTTCCGGTCTGTGTTCATTTAGGATGGGGATCCCGCCAAGTTATGAATCTTTTTTCCAAAGGCGACATATTTTTCTGTTCGGCCACCGTTCCGGTCATGTGGGGTTTTATGTTTACCATGGGGGCCGGACTCCTGGACCGTTTTCTGGGGCTCAAGCTTGGTTTCTTTGAGACGGGGGCTAGCTGGGTCCCTTATGCCATTCAGCAGATAAGGCGAAGGTTTGGAAACAGGACGGTTGTTACTCAATCGCAGACTAGCCAACCAGAGCTGCTAGCATTTGGCATCGACACTAGGTATTACCGAGACCCTGCGGAACTCTTCAGGTCTGGGCGAGCGGTGGTGAACTGTGAAGGCGACGAGGATTTTGAATATCTGTTGAAGCATATTGGCGCGGATGGTCTGATGTGCTCATCCGACTATCCCCACAGCGACCCCTCCGCAGAAGTCGATTTCGTGGAACATTGGCGGGCGCGGACCGACCTCTCCAAAGAGTTCAAGGACAAAGTATTAGGTAAGAATGCTGTCGCATTTTTTAACCTATAGCGATTGGGTAGTGACTTGGAGTCGTAACTAAAAAATAGTATGAAAAATGCCATAGTCATAGTTGACAGGGAGAAAGGTCCGTCGTGTTAGAGCAAGAAACAAACGAAATCTTGTGCAGGGTGGGTCCCGGTACACCAATGGGGGATCTACTGCGCCGTTATTGGATGCCCATTGCCCCCAAGGCTGAGATTGATGAGAAGGGGAAACGGCCCGTAAAGATTCTGGACCAGGACCTCCTGATTTTCAAAGACGGAAAAGGAAGGTACGGACTAGTCCAAGAAGCTTGCTCCCACAGAGGGACCTCGCTCTTCTATGGCATGATTGATGAGGATGGTATTCGCTGTCCCTATCACGGGTGGAAGTATGACATCAACGGCAAATGCTTGGAGCAACCGGCGGAGCCCCCCGATAGTACCTTTAAGGATACCATTAAACACCCCGCGTATCCGGTTCGGGAATTAGGGGGCTTGTTATATGGTTACCTTGGCCCTGAACCGGTTCCTTTGCTCCCAAATTACGACATCCTGGTGCGGGAGGACTGGGTTCGTCGCATCGAAATTCATCCGGTACTGGACTGTAACTGGCTTCAGCCAATGGAGAACTCGGTGGATCCGGCACATCTTTACTGGCTCCACGGCTTTACCGGCGGCGCCCCTGCCACCCGAGACGAACGCATTGAATTCGAGTTGTTCGACTACGGCCTGTACAAATTTCACTACGGGCGAAAGCGCATGGAAGTCCACCCGCTGGTGTTTCCCAACATTCTGAGGGGAACCGGAAACGTGATTCACTACAGAGTCCCTATGGATGATACCCACACGAGAATCATTTATGTCATTTACAGCCCAACCCCGGATGGAAAACCCAGCGGACAAACAGAAGTCCCGTTCCAGTATATCGGGCCCATCAAAGAAGCTTATGATGACTATGGTATTGAAAGGTTCAAGCACCATATGAAGACCTTTGCCAGCCAGGATGCCATGGCTTGGGAAACCCAGGGCCCAATGGCCGATAGGACCAAAGAGCACCTCGCTTCCAGTGACAGAGGCATTGTGATGTTTCGCCAGATGCTAAGGCTTCAATTAGAGGCTGTGAAAAAAGGCGAAGATCCCATGGGCGTCGTTAGAGACCCGGAGAAAAACAAGATCATCGAGTTTAAAGTCCAGATGGTGGATCAGGAGACGGGAAAGGAGATCCCTATCTCCAACTACGACGAGAGGAGCTTTGCCAAGCCCATCAGTGAAAGACGAAGATAATTTACCTCCCATCGAATATTGGATATCGGAATCGGAAATAAGATTTCTCCCGCAAAGGCGCAAAGGATGCAAAGTTCGGAAAAGATTGCCAAATTATTTATTTGCGCGCCTGGCGTCTTGGCGCGATATTCTCTTCGGAATTTTGCCCTGCCGTGATTTTTTTTGGCGGAGATAACTATGGCTGTGAGTTTTTCCGAACAGTGTTCCTCATAGTGGGAAAGGAACATCATGGCAACCACACAAGAAGTATTAAAAGTTGGTATTGCCGGACTCGGGTTTGGTAGCACGGAATTCATTCCTACGCTGGAACGCCTGCCACAGATCAAACTGGTGGGCGGAGCAGACCTGCGGCCTCAGGCCCGGGAATCCTTCAAGGCACGCTTTGGTGGAAACGTTTACAAGAGCGTGGCGGAGCTTTGCGCTGACCCTGAGGTTGAGGCGATCTGGATCTCTACACCAAACCAATACCATGCTGAGCATGCCATCATTGCCGCAGAACATGGAAAGCACATGGTGGTCCGTAAGCCGCTCGGAATAACCATGGACGAATGTAAGCGAGTCCTGGAGGTGGTGGAACGTAAAGGCGTAAAGCTTTTAGCCGGCGGGCAAACCCAAGGCACGAGTCCTTTGGTGCACCGAATACGGCAACTCGTTACGTCGGGAGAGCTAGGTCGGCTGCGGGCGATTCAGCTGTTGGCCTACACAGGTTGGATGATGCGACCGCGCATGCCTCAAGAAGTGGATGACAGCCAGGGGGGTGGGATCGTTTGGCGGCAGGCCCCGCACCAACTCGAGACGGTGCGCTACCTTGGCGGCGGTATGGTCCGAAGTGTGCGGGCAATGACGGGACAGTGGAGGCCTGAGCGGCCCCGCGGAACCGGTTACTATTCCGCTATCCTCGAATTTGACGACGGGACGCCGGCGAACCTCACCTATAATGGTTACGGATTTTTCGACAGCGTGGATCTTACAACCTGGAGTACGGATAAAGGGCTCCAAGGGCGGGTGAAGTTCAGAAAGGCCTTGCTGAACAAGGAGGCGGATGAGGAGGCGAGTAAGGAGTTGACTCGATTCGGTACTAAGGGAGAGAGGGTCGTTGTGGTGGGAGGTTTGGAAGGACGGCCCTGGCTTCCGGGTAACCTCGGGATGTTTATTGTAAGCTTTGACGGGGGGGATGTTCGCATGTCGCCCAAAGGTCTCTTCCTCTATGATGTCGACGGTGTGCGAGAAATCGAGATCAATCAGCCGGGCGGAGAAGGGATGTCCCTGGACACGGAGGTGATGGAGCTCTATAACGCAGTGAAACATGAGCAGCCCCTTTTCCATGATGGACATTGGGGTATGGCCACCGCTGAGGTTCAATGGGCCATTCTTGAGTCAGCCCGGCAACGGAGTGAAATTCTCCTTAAGTACCAGGTCCCGGTACCCCAGGGCAATTGAGGTATGGACGCAAGAATTTTTATTACAAAGTAAATATGTTATGTTCGAGTAGCTCTCTGTGCCAGGAGGGTGGCAGGACCAGAAAGGAGCTAGTGATATGGCAGAGGATCGAATTGAGAAAATTGACGAGTCGAAACTACCTCGGGTTGATACCTACAAGAATTGGCAGGAGTCACAAGGTATTCCAATTGTCAGGGGATTTTTTGTGCAGGATATAAAGACCATAGAGGTTGCCCCCTGGGATCTCAAGGGCGGTCTAGCTTCTTTCGTGCAACTGGACGGCACCGGGGGGATCAATGATGCCTATGTGTGTGAGATTCCTGCAGGAGGGAAACTCAAGCCGCAAAAGCACATGTATGAAGAAATGGTTTATATCGCCAAGGGACATGGGGCCACTTCGGTTTGGCAAAAGGAGGGGAAGAAGCACACCTTTGAGTGGGGTCCGGGAAGCCTCTTCGCCATACCCATGAACGCGCGTTACCAGCACTTCAACGGCAGCGGCAGCGAACCTGCCAGATACTTCGCGGTGACGAACGCTAGTTTCATGATGAACCTATTTCACAGCCTAGACTTTATTTTTGGAGACGAGTTTTCATTTACGGACCGGTTTGACCCAAGTACGGATGATTTCTTCAGTGGCAAAGGAACTCTTTACGGTCGTTTCTTCATGACCACCAACTTTGTCCCGGATACACACACGGTGCAATTGTATGATTACCGGGAACGCGGTGCTGGGGGAAGCAACATCAAGTTTGATTTGGCCGGTAACACGATGTGTGCGCATATATCAGAGTTCCCAGTTGGCACCTATAAAAAGGGCCATCGCCATGGTCCAGGTGCCCATGTGTTGATTCTGAGCGGACAGGGTTGTTCCATTCTTTGGCCCGAAGGACAAGAGCGTACAACGGTGGATTGGACACCAGGAAGCGTCGTGGTTCCTCCCGACAAATGGTTTCATCAACATTTTAATTACGGTGCCACACGGGCACGCTACCTGGCGCTGCGTTGGGGAAGTTGGAAATACCAATTTGCAAGACTGGGTGAAGGTGCCGAAGGATCAACCTATAAGAGCCTAAAAGAAGGCGGGGCCCAGATCGAGTATGAGGATGAGGATCCCCAGATTCACCGGGATTTTGAAGCGGCCGTGGCCAAATCAGGGGCAGTTTGCGGGATGGCCAAATTTCATCCCAACTGTACACAGAGAAAGGCCGCATAGTGTAGCTGGTTTTTGGAGTTTGGAGTCGGGAAAAAATGACTCGCCCCGTGGAATACCGAATTGACCAAGGTCGGGTTGTTCGCACGAAGCGCTATTCCACAGGGCGAGCCGCAAAGACGCAAAGCAAGCCAAGTATAATTAAGATTACAAATTCGTAACAAATGAAAAGCAAAATTCGAAGCACGAAATCCGAAACTCGAAACAAAAAGGGAAAACTCAAAATACTAATTTCAAAACATTTAAAAACGCGGGAGGAGTTCTCATTGGAATGTTTTGGATTTTGAGAATTGAGATTTTGAAATTGTTTCGTATTTCGATATTCGGATTTCGGACTTTAATTTGGCGGCGTCTTGGCACGATGTAAATTTGTCCGAAAATTCTGTTGAACCATAGGACTTAGGCTTAAATGGAGGTGAGACCATGCTGACCAAAGAAGAAAATGAAAGGATGACACGAGTGGGTGCTGGAACACCAGGCGGCGAATTTCTTCGTCGCTATTGGTTTCCTGTTTCCGTAGCCGCAGAGTTAACGGATGAAAATCCCACCAAATTCATCAGAATCCTAGGGGAGAATTTGGTTCTCTTCCGTGACAAGTCAGGACGAGTGGGCCTCATTGAAGACCGCTGCTCCCACCGGGGGGCATCACTTGTTTACGGGAGAGTCGAAGAGCGGGGCATTGCCTGCGCGTATCACGGTTGGCTCTACGACATTGAGGGCAACTGTTTAGAGACTCCACCGGAACCAGCGGAAAGTAAGTTTAGGCTGACCATAAAGCAAAAGAGTTATCCGGTACAAAAATTTGTGGGACTTTACTGGACCTACATGGGGCCACAGCCGGCGTCTTTTTTACCGAAGTATGATGTATGGGTGCGCAAGGATGGTATCAGGAAGATCTTTATTCAGCCTCAGCTCGATTGCAACTGGGTGCAGGCCATGGAGAATTCAGTGGATCCTGCACATCTTCAGATTTTGCATCAGAACACGGCAAATCGAGGCAGAAAACCACCAAGCACAACAAGGGGGTTTACGGACGACGTGGAGAAGTATGAGTGGTATGAGGTCCCCTACGGAATTATGAAGAAACGGACCTACAAGAGTGGGAGAATGGATGAACACCCGGTGATATTCCCAAACATCCTGAGACAAGCCAATTGCACCCAGATCAGGGTTCCCATGGATGATACCCATACCAAGATATTCTTCGTCCGGTTCTTTGCCAGTAAGGATGGTAGCATCGTTGAACAGGACGAAGATCCACCTGCTGAATACATGAAACCTTACAAAAATCCTCCCGATGCTATGCACCCGTTCACCAGATTCGACATCAGCAAGGAGGTTCAAGCCCAAGACCATATGGCGTGGGAGACCCAGGGGCCCATCGCGGATCGCACCCAGGAACGGCTAGCCACTTCCGACCGCGGAGTCATCATGCTGAGAGAGATGTTGCTGAGTAATATCGACAAAGTCGAAAAAGGCCTAGATCCAAAAGGGGTTATCAGGGATCCGGCGCAGGATACGATGATCGATACCAACCTTTCGGAATCACTGGTGGGACCCGAGACGAGGCCGGAATATAGAGAGATGGCAAGTTTCGACTCGCAGCCGTAAAGCAACCCCTCCAGAATTCACAAGTGTCTGAACAGGCCTGGCCACCCTAGAAGTGAGGTGGCCAGGCCACCCAATCCATAGAACTTTCTTCGGGTTTTTGCCTCTTGCCGGTCGCAGGGCTGTTGTTGTATTGTCCTCTATGGATTTTTACGACATGCATTAGGAACATCAGTTTAATTTAATAGATTTTTGGGAGGATCATGTATGGCTGAAGAAACATTGAATTTTTTTAATGCTAAGACACCCTATGACCGGTGGATGGAGTCCCAGAACATTCCGATCCACGAGGGTTATTACGTCGAAGATTTAAGGACATTGAGTCTTGGACCTTGGAAGGAGCGGGGCTGCGACGGCGCCTTTCTCAAGCTGGCCGGGCAGGAGGGAGTTGCTCAGGCGTATGTTACGGAGATTCCACCTGGTAAGACCCTTCCTCCCTACAGTATGGCTTTGGATGAGCTGATTTACGTGGCGGAAGGAAGGGGGCTCACGACTATCTGGGCAGGGGACCGACCCAAGAAGGTTTTTGAATGGCAAAAACACAGTCTGTTTATGATCCCCGGGGGGCATGACTACCAGCTTGGCAATGCCCAGGGCAACCAATCCGTTCGGCTGCTTCACTATTCTTATCTCCCGGTGGCCATGGGAATATTGCACCATCCAGACTTTTTCTTGAAAAACCCTTACGTGGATTTTGATACCTTGTACGGGGACAACGGCTCGGAGTTTTACGCGCAAGCCAAAGTTACCAAGCAAGCCGGATCCAGGGCGGGAAGTCAGATGAATGTCTGGTTCGGTAACTTTTTTCCGGACATGAGAGCATGGGACAGACTCCAGCCCTTTAAAGGGAGGGGTGCAGGCGGCCACGTGGTCTGGATAGGATTTCCAAAATCCCCGATTTACTGTCACATGTCGGTGTTTCCTTCCAAGACATACAAAAAAGCTCACAGGCACGGGCCCGGCGTGGTGATTATCATACCGGCAGGAGAGGGCTATTCCATCATGTGGCCGGAGGGTGGGGAGAAAGTGGTGATCCCCTGGCATGAGGCTAGTGTATTTGTACCGCCCAACCGGTGGTTTCACCAGCATTTTAATGTGGGCGCGACCCCGGCACGATATCTTGCCTCCCATGCCCCCAGGGTCACCAGGGGGACCGGCGAGAGAATCGAGGACAGACAGAGAGATCAAATCGAATACCCGGATGAAGACCCCTGGATCCGCCAAAAGTTTGAGGACGAACTGGCAAAAAGGGACTTGAAGTCCGTAATGCCAGAGGGGGCGTATAAGGATCAGGGCTTTGAATGGGAGTACGAAGAGAACGACTAGCCTGATGGCGTTCGAGATGACCTCAACCGGTTGTTAAGCTGTTAAAGTCCATTATCAGAAAAAGATAAAGGACCATTCTATGCTTACATCCCAAGCCAATAAAAGATTAACCCGTGTGGGCGCGGGTACCCCGGGAGGTGAACTCCTCCGTCGCTACTGGCAACCCATTTCGGTTGCCCAGGAGCTGACAGAAAAGAACCCCACCAAGTTTGTACGAATCCTGGGGGAAGACCTGGTGTTGTTCCGCAATAAAAAAGGAAGCATAGGACTCATCGGTGACCGGTGTCCGCACCGGGGGGCCTCCCTTTCCTATGGCAGAGTTGAAGAGAGAGGAATCGCTTGCGCCTACCATGGTTGGCTTTACGATACGGAAGGCAATTGTCTGGAAACTCCCCCGGAACCTGCCGATAGCAAGTTCCGTTTGACCATCAAGCATACGGCCTACCCGGTGCAAAAATTAGTTGGCCTCTATTGGGCTTATATGGGGCCGTTGCCTGCGCCTGTACTGCCGCAGTACGACTTGTTCATACTGAAACAGGGGAAAAGACGCCTAACCGTGCACCCCACACTGGACTGTAATTGGTTTACTGCAGCCGAAAATGCTGCCGATCCATCCCACCTTCAGGTCCTGCATCAGGTCTTACCCATGAGCAAGAGAAGACCCGCCAATACTACCCGGGGATTCACCGACGATATAGAAACTTTTGAGTTTTACGAAACTCCATACGGCATCATGAAGAAGCGGATATACAAGAATGGAGTGGTGGATGAACACCCGCTGATCTTTCCCACACACCTAAGGACACGCGGCTCTATATGGCTCAGGACACCCATTGATGATTCCCACACGATTCAAATCGTGGTGGGTTTCCGGCTCAATGAGGACGGCAGTGAAACGGAAGAAGGGGACCCGCCGGTGGAATACCTGAAACCGTACAAAAATCCTCCCGACGCAATTCACCCTTTTGCAAAATTTGATATGAACGTGCCTTATGGGCAGCCACTGGCCCAGGATGTGGTCATGTGGGAGACCCAGGGACCCATCGCGGACCGCACCCTAGAGCATCTAGCTACCTCCGACCGGGGTGTCGTCATGCTCAGGGAGATAATGGAACGGGAAATAGACAAGGTTGCCAATGGACAGGATCCCATGGGAACCATCAGGGACCCCAATCGGGCCATAATTGATACTAACCTGATGAAGTCCATCACGATGGATTATCCAACGGGTATTGTGGCAGAATCAGCGGCTCGGTGAGCCGTGAGTGAGGAGATTGACCAAATAAATGATTGAAGGTAAGGTCCAAAAATCGGATTTTCTCTCAAAAGAGGCAAGGAAGACGACAGGTGGCATGGAGGCAAGCAGATGAGGAAGGACGAGAAACCGCCCTCAAGAGTTATTCTTGTGCCCTCGAATTGTCGGAACACCTGATCAAGAATCTAATTCAGAAGGGGTTTGATATTTCTTGCTCTAACAAACTCAAACCTGAGGTAAGTTTGGGCCACGCGTTCACAACCATGTACAGGCAGGTTATGCCGGAAGGGCGGTATCCCATTGTGCCTTTCATGGTGAATACCTTAGCCGGCACGGGTTGTGCCATGGCCTTTTCGGAATGGCAGTGATGGTGAAGGACGTTTGCCGGTCTTGCACCTCGGTGCGCAAAGTCCTAGGTTAGCTTGAATCGCTCTAGAGGAGGAATCTTATGAGTTCAGTTAGTAAGATTAAATATTTTGGCATTGCCCTGTTGGGCTTTTTCGTATTGATGTTGGCGAGTGCCCATAGTGCTCGAGCCGATTGGCGTTCGGAATGGGATAAAACTGCCGCCGCGGCAAAAAAAGAGGGGCGCCTCGTAATTTACGGTGGGGAGGAGATTACTCATCCGGAAATCTTGAGCGAGTTCAATAAAAAATTTCCAGAGATCAAAATCGTCACCGGGTCAGGCCGTGGGAGCACACTGGGGCCGCGTATTCTTGCTGAGCGCAGAGCAAAAAAGTACCTGGTGGACTTGTTTGCAGGTGGTCCCGGCACCCCGTATCGGGTTCTCTACCGTGGCAAGGCCCTCGATCCCATTAGTCCGACCTTTTTTCATCCCGAGGTCACAGACACCTCAAAGTGGTATGAAGGTAAGCACCACTATGCGGATCCCAAGAACGCATACCTTTTCATTTACGAAGGGAGTATCTCCGGTGGGGCCTCGATATATTACAATACAAACGCGGTTGATCCAAAGGAGTTCAAGTCCTATTACGATATTCTAAAGCCCAAGTGGAAGGGTAAAATCGCTTTTTACAACCCAACGGCCAGCGGTGGAGGCCTCAACAGTATCATCTCCCTTTACACTAACCCAAAGCTTGGCCGTATGCCGCGGAAGCAGTGCAACTTGCCGGTTAAAGTCCGGTGCGGGGAATTAACGGTTCACCCCGCTAGCGAAGATCCGGTTTTGAGGGGTGACTCTCAGGGCTAAGTGGATCGAGAAAACTTTCCAAAAGGAGAGGATCGCAAACTTGCAGGCCGTACTACAAGGGAACCCATAGAGCCTCGTAACTTGCTGATTGAGAGTGCCGACCCTGTGGTCAAGAGGGGAAGGCCGGTGCCATCTGTGGAATAACCGGGACGGAAGCAGATGGGCTCTCCGGGGTCGTCGGGACGGCATGTGGGGGAAGTTGTGATGGGTAACGCGGGAGATCTCGTTCGTCGCGAGTGATGGCCGCGATGGGTCAGTATAAGGGTAACCGAAATCTGAGCCAGGCGGGCGAGAAGTCGGAGGGGCGAGTAATACCGAGGAAGCTGGGTAATGCCGGCTGAGGGAAGGCGCCCTACTTTCATTGTGTCCCTTAAAGAGGGAAGGAGAGGTGATTGCCGTGAGGCTACGAACACCTAGCAAGATTCGAGACCTCCAGCGGGGACTGTATCTCAAGGCCAAGAGGGAGCCCAAGTTTCGCTTCTACGCGCTGCATGACAAGGTTTGGCGAGGAGACGTAGTGCAACATGCCTACCGACTGGAAGGCAGCAATGGTGGAGCCCCGGGGATCGACGGGGTGACTTTCCAGTTTATAGAGAGTGGAGAGGGCGAGGCTGAGTTTATCTCAAAGCTTCAGCAGGAGCTAAAGGAGAAGACCTACCGCGCGCAGCCAGTGCGGCGGGTGTTCATACCCAAGGGCGACGGAAGGAGAAGGCCGTTGGGGATTCCTACCATTCGGGACCGAGTGGCTCAAATGGCAGTCAAGCTTGTAATTGAGCCGATATTTGAGGCGGACTTTGAGGATAGTAGCTACGGGTTTCGCCCCAAGAGAGGTGCACATCAAGCAGTAGGAGCTATTCGGGAAGCGCTCAGCACGGCACATCCGCATGTGCTCGACGCAGATCTTCAGCAGTACTTTGACACTATAGCGCATGATAAGCTCATGAAGTTGATCGCCGGTCGGATCAGTGATCGGCACATTTTGAGATGGATCAAACAGTGGCTAAAAGCGCCGGTGGTAGAAGAGGACCAAGAAGGGAGGCGGCGTACGAAGAGGAGTCAATGCGGAACACCGCAAGGGGGAGTGGTTTCCCCTGTGCTGGCCAACATCTACTTGCACCTTTTTGACCGAGTGTTTCTTCAATACTGTCGTAGCACGGGTCTGGCGGCAAAGCTGGTTCGCTATGCGGACGACTTTGTGATCTTGATGCGTGGAGGGGCGAAAGAGACGCGGTTGAAAGTGGAGGAAATATTGGCACGGATGGAATTAAAGCTCAATGAGGAGAAGAGCCGAGTGGTGGATGCACGAGGAGAGAGTTTTGACTTTCTCGGATTTACCTTTGGTCGCAAGAGGAGTGTGCGCAGGGCGAAGGTGATTACCCTGGTAGAGCCCTCAGGCAAGTCAGAGCAGCATTTTCGGGATAAGGTGAGAGGTTTGACCAGTCGGAACAGCCACTGCATGCCACAGCCAGAAGTGATGGAGCGGGTTAACCGCTATGTGCGAGGGTGGGTGACCTACTATCACGTACACAACTCCACCCGAGTCTTTAAGCGGCAACGATTCTTCTTAGAGCAGCGGATGCGCAAGTACCTGCAGAAGCGACGACAGATCAAGGGGTTTGGATATCGGCGATGGCCGGTGTCTGTGCTCTATGGAGTGTGGGGGCTATACGCCATACCAGTCCATGCTCCCTATGGGCACGCTCGTATGCCTTGAGGTGAAGATGATCGGAA
The DNA here is from genome assembly GCA_965215595.1 of uncultured Binatia bacterium (SeqCode). Lineage (GTDB taxonomy): Bacteria > Desulfobacterota > Binatia > UBA9968 > CAXXLF01 > CBDCDW01. Next base: position 509,659 of record CBDCDW010000004.1, read on the forward strand.
AGCCGTATGCGGGAAAACTGCAAGTACGGTTTGATGAGGGGGGACAGGAACGCTTGTTACGGAAGTGCCTAAACGGGCACGAAGCTGGAAACGGCGGATACAGCCAAGGTGCGGCCTAAAGCAAGCTAAGCCTGTCCTCTACTCTACCCAAATATATCAGACGTCTGTTTGGAGAGATGGATGTCACGATTTATCGTAGCCGGCGTCAGGGGCCTGACTGGTTGGCGACAGGAAAATACTCTCTTTGCTTTTCCTGTAGAGATATGAGACGTGCCATGCGGCAAGGTCTTCCGGTAAATCAAATCCTGCCAGGTAGCCTCAAGGAAATGGAGCCGGTCATTGGCGGAGGGGGGAGCAGTGTAATCGTCCTTATTAACAGAGCTCCGCACCCAAATGCGGCTAAGCTCTTTATCAATTGGTATCTCTCTCGTGAGGGTCAAATGACCTGGCAAAGGGTAATGAATGACGTTGTTATAGAAGCGTCGGATTCCATGAGAATCGATATCCCTAAAGACGACGTGATGGTGGCATCGAAGAGGGTTGAGGGAGTCAAGTATAAGGTGATCGACTTTCGTGACCCTCGACCTTCAATCAAGCTGATGCGGGAGATTCTACAATAGGATCCGACATCCGTAGATAGACTCTGTTTTAAAATCGGGAGTAAAAATGGCCGATTATGAACCCATCGAGATTCGTGCTTTCTATCGCTCTCCTTCGCACCTCCACATCTGGGAAATCCTGGACAAGGCGGGAATCTGGGGTCAGGTGGGTGTCAAATCTGCCAGTATGGAATACTGTAGCCTGCCCACGGATGCGGAGGCAGCACTGTTCGACGGTTCCATCGATTTTGTTTCCGGCAATCACATTACTCCCTATGCTCTGGTTGCGCGCGGTAAACCCATCGTATGTCTGGCATCGCCCAGTAATAACGTGAGGGATCGCCTGGTGTCCAAAAAGCCCATGCGATCCTTGTCAGAGGTTCGTGGACTTAAAGTCGCTGACCTGACATTGGAAGGGCGTGTGGCGGGGTTCAATCATTTACGGGGCAATCACATGCTTTACCTGATACGCGCGGGTCTCAAGCTGGACGATGTCAAATGGGTAGAGTTGGGCGAGGACATGACACCGGAGTTCCGTGCGGCGCAGTACGAGGCCATGACCTCGGGTGAAGCGGATGCCACCTTTGTCACGGGGGGAACCGAGCAATTCGAGCAAAAGGGATTTCATGTCCTGGATCTGGGCCCTCTTCCCATGATCACTGGTCCCACCTTGACCACCTCCTATACTTCGTTGCAGCGAAAAGACCGGTTGGGTGAGCGCCTGGTGAAGGCCTTTGTGCTGGGAGTTCACTATGCGCAAACCCACAAAGAGGAGAGCGAAAAGATCCTAGAAGGTTTGAGGAAGAGAGAGCCCGAAGCCAGATCTGTGAGATACGCCAGTCTTGCCCGGATGCCACGCAAGCCATACCCAGATCCACAGGCCGTAATGAATGCCCATGAGCTATGCCTCATGAAGGACTCTGACGCAAAGGAACTGAGCCCGCTGGCACTTTGGGACCTACACTATCTTCGCGAACTGGATCACTCGGGATTTATTGACGGACTCTATCGGTAGCATTTTTTCAAGCCGGCATGAAGGGTCCTTTCCTATCCCAGTGCCGTCCTCTCGTTAATACCAGCACAGCGGTGATGTCGTGGGATGGCATCAGTCGTGTTCAGAATCCCTGACAATACGCTTTCGTCGTATGGTAAAAGTCATGAATCGTAACTTCTGGAACAGCAGGTCAAGCACAGTGAGCGGCATGATGCTCCATTCTGATGTGGTGACGCTGGACGAGGCGGAGAGGCGGGATATCCTCGCTCAGCTACCCTCTTTAGAGGGGTTGGATGTCTTGGAGTTGGGGGCGGGCATCGGACGATTTACTTCTCATTTTGTGCAGGTGGCTCGTCAAGTAACTGCGGTAGACTTCGTTGAGAAATTTCTCAAGGAGAATCAGAGGACGACAGCCCATTTCAATAATGCCTCGTACTGCTGTGTCGATGCCATGGACCTGGAATTCGAGGACGGGTCCTTCGATTTCGTCTTTATGAATTGGTTTTTCATGTACTTGGATAATCGGCAGATCACACTGCTACGTGATAGGTTTCGGAGCTGGATTCGGGTGGGTGGGTATGTCTTCTTTCGGGAGAGCTGCTTTGTGGGTTCGACTGGGACAGCACCCTCAATGGATAATCCGACTCGCTACCGATCGGATGATGAATACACACGCCTTTTCCAGGAGGACTTCAGCCTGCTCCACCGAGGCAATGTCAAGATATATGACGAACTCTTCAATAATCCTCATCAGCACTATTGGCTTTTTCAAAGGTAATGCCGATGAATTACCACACCTCCACCGGACAACAGATCGATGATGCAACTGTCAAGCGTTATTTCAATGGTGTAAGGGGAGGCACAGCAGGCACTGTCAGCATGATGGCCCATGAGCACAATCTGCCAGCCAGTGCGGCCCGATATCGACTACGCAAAGAGATACGCATTGTTAGTGATTGGCTCGACGCAGTGTGTGCCTCAGGGCGAGTGCTTGACGTTGGCTGTGGGGCGGGGGCCTGGACCGAGATCTTCGCCAAGCGCTACAAAGCTGTCATTGGGATCGACCGTAGTCCCTTGATGGTAAAGGCTGCTAGGGAAAGAGTGGCTCGCCTACCCAATGTTGAGATCTTCGAAGGCGACGGTCGGAAAAGCCTTCCGGAAGGATCATTTGACATGATCTTCCTGGGTGGCCTGTGTATGTATCTGAAGAACGCTGACGTCCTGGCGCTGCTCCACTCTTTGAAACACCGCCTTAGCAAAGAGGGTTCGATCATCCTCCGAGAGTCGACTGTGCGGCAGGGGGTATCCTTGGCACAAGGCGAGTATCAGGCAGTCTACAGAAGCGTAAGTCTGTATCATCAACTGTTTGAGGACGCGGGACCCTTTCGCGTGGAAGTCCGGCGGAACTACGGTTACACCAGCATGGTGACTGCAGAGGAGTTGGTTGATCTGCGTCGCAAGTGGCTACCTTTCTTGCCCAAGGATTCTCCCACGCTTGGTTTCTTGATGTGGTGGGCGCTCAGAGGGACCGCGCCGATTAGCTTCTGGGCTCTACCGCGAGTGCTCTCCCAACTAAACATCGCTTGGCCCAGATTACAGAATCACTTCTTCAAGCTACGCCTTGTGGAGTAAGAATTCTTGCACGCTATCCGATTAGGAATCGTGTGACCGGCAAGGCGTGATTCTTTGATTCCTAGGGCAACTGAGCCCATCTCCAACCGAAAACACCTGTCATGACCAAGGCATAAACCACCAGACCGTAATACCATCCACCTGTCAACTTCGGCGTTCGAACGGGTGCCACGTTCATGGCAGCTAGGGCCAGGAGCGTTATGTAAAGGATGACTGCAAAAGTGCTTCGGAGGACCCATCCATCTAACAGGAAGACAAACGAAAGAACTAGGACGTTATTATCGAGTGCGAGCCCCATATAGGTCGATTCGTCCACAAGGCCGAATACGTTGAAGTAACTCAGTCGCAGCACCCCTGTGGAAAGAATCGCAAACGCTCCGGGAACAAACCAGGGACTGTATTGGCTGTAGCTGAGTAACACGATGGCTGGACAAACAGAAAAACTCACCACGTCAATCAGCGAATCGAGTTGTATTCCAACGGCCCGTTGCGACGCGGTTCGACCGGTAAGTCGGCGGGCGATCGCTCCGTCGAACCAGTCAAAGACCACGGCCCAGAGAATGCCGATCATGGCTGCAGAGAAAATGCCGCGGATCGCGTAATAAATGCCGAGCAGCGCGCAGAAAAGCCCCGCCAGAGAACAGATATTGGGAAGATCCAGGGCAAAGCCAATGATGCTCGGTCTCATCGGTTGCGGCGGGTTGGAGATTTGCATCAGTGATCTTTCGGGCCGATGATATCTTTCAACGCTTCGACCAGTTTCGTATTCTCAGGCTGAGTGCGGCTGGCAATTCGAAGATAGCGATCGCCATCGGGGAGCGTTTTGCCCTGGCAGTGTTTTACGTACATGTTGTGCTCGACGAACAGACGGCGGGTCACCTCGGGACTGCTGGCTGCCCCGTTGGGAAGACGACAGAAAATAAAGTTTGCGGCGGGCCGGTAGACGGTCATCCCTGAAACCTCACACAACTGCCGATAAAGAGCGTCCCGATCGGCCGCAACCTGCCGGCAGCTTTCGCTGAACTCCAGACAGTAATTCGGCAGCTGGCGAAGAAACGCCTCGGCAAAGCCGTTGATGTTCCAGATCGGAATCCGACCGCGAATCGTCTCGGCAAGTTCGCTGTTGGCGGTGAGCAAATAACCGATGCGTAGTCCGCAGATGCCGTAGGCTTTGCTCATGCTCTTGATGACGGCTAGGTTCGGATGGTGCTCGATATCCCGCTCCAGGGTCAACTGTTCGTTTTGGGGGGCAAAATCAATGAAGGATTCGTCGACGATCAGCGTGCAGCCATGGCCGGCAAGGCTCTTCGCCAGGCGAAGTAGGTCGGTCCTTGGCACGACAAGCGATGTCGGGTTGTTCGGCGTTACCACGACGGCAACCTCGGCCTTGCAGCGAGCGGCCTGGGCGGCAAACTGGTCGACTTCCAACTCAAACGTGGACGGATCAAGGGGAAACTCGATAGCCCGATCCGTTGGAGCTGCGTTGACGTATTCGTTAAACGAGGGTACCGGGACGATCAATCGACCGGAGAGATTGCACGAGATGACCTTGATTAGTTCCGAGGCGCCGTTGCCAACGACAATCCGCTGAGATGGTTGTCCGATCAACGTGCCGACCAGACCGGCAAGAACGTCCTGGGCAACAGGATAGTTCAGAACCAGTTCTCGCAGGTGGTTTCCAAAATGAGCCAGCAGTGCATCCGGTGGGAAATAGAGATTGTAGAGATAGGCATGGTCGACGAAATCATGACGCCAGTAACCGCCATGCTGGCCGGCGATGAATTCGTATTTTTGCTCCTGGGATTCACAATCGAGATAGGTCATGTTTTTTAGCAATGGCGGATTGGTCTCTTGGGTCTGTCTGTTCCCGTTGTGAATTTGGGACTGCAACAACCGCGGCGAACCTGCTTGTGCGACTTTGGGGAGTTTGGTGGAACGTTCGGATCCCAGGCATGGCTAGGCCATCCCGATGTGGCATTCGATCGGGATGCATCGAGAACAGCCGTTCGCATTCACGCAGATCCGCGAGTGTGTCTACTTCGTGCCAACGGTCGGGATCAAAAAAAACGGCATCAAAAGAAAGGCTGCCGTCCGCGACCATGTCCGCGAACACGGCCTCATAATACTCGTTCACTCTGCCTGCCAAAACGCGCCGATTCAATCGCTCGTGGACACGCTGCCACGATGCCACCGAAAGGCTGCAAATATTAACAGTCTTGTAGCTGAAGTTGTCGGGAATCGCACTGCCACCGACCTGCACGGTCGTAACCCGCTGGAAAGGGTCGAGCGTGACCGTCGTGCCATTCATCCAGGCCCGCCTGTGCGAGACGGCGATCTTGTCGGGATGAAGCATGTCTCCCAGCAAGGACGCGTCGAAAACAAGATCGCACTCGACCAGCAGAAAAGGCTCACGAATTTCCTTCCGAGCGAGCCACAGCGAGTAAAGGTTATTGGTCGTCCGATACCGCGGATTGGTAACGTAGTCAATCGTCAGACCGGCCGCATGATCTACCAAGAATTCACGGATACATTCACCCTTGTAGCCTAAAACTACCACCAGCCGCCTGAAGCCTTGCTGGCGGAAGGCATGGAGCTGTCGTTCGAGTATGGTCATCCCGTTGATTTCGGTCAGGCACTTCGGCGCGTCATCCGTTAAAGGCTGAAGTCGGCTTCCGGTGCCAGCGGCAAGCAATAGCGCCGTCGTTACCCGATCGATCTTACTGTCAAACATGGTCGTTACCTCTCACTTTCGCTTTAGTGAACGGAAGCATTGTGTGTCTACTTCGGGCCTCCACCATTTCGCCCCATTGACACGAAAGAACCTCATTGGCGTGCCCCGCTCCAATCCCTGACGCGGCTTGCTTGGATGGTTTCCAAAAGCCGCGTTGGTTTCCGTGACCGACTCGCCAACGGCTGGCCTCCGTGCTGCTTGGGCTCGGGACGGGCACGTCAATGACCGCCGTGTCGATACAAGTAAATTCAAAGGCCGTTTAGGTATCGAACTGACGTGGAAACCCGGCCTTGAGATTTTGCTGGAATTCTCCAGCATTTCCCAAGCATCGCGACAGCTCCAGAGACGACGGATGCTGTCCCCGTCGCCATCGAGTCGAACGAGAAAAACGCGCCCGGATCGTATTGTCTAGGGCCTCGTTGGTGGTCTTCGTTCGAGAAGCCACCCCGATCTTATCGGATAAGGGCGGCTTTCAACAGGGGGCAAGCATACCCGAGCGATCGGACTGTGAGCCGGGGCGCGTGGGGGCCTCCAATTACCTTCTCCTGCGAATGAGGCCGTGCGAAAATCAAAATTTGCCGCACGCGGCCACGTGGTGCCTGCTATCGAAGGTAGCCAGCAACGACCATCGTAGCAAAGCGGCCAGACTCCCGTGTCTCTGATAGAAACTCGCTTTTTGAGCTTGGCGAACAATACCCGATAACGGGCTGTCATGTCAATCTGATGTAGGAATTAATTAAAGCGTCGTTTAATTGCATCTTACCCGCCTTGACAGCCTTTTCCCCTGTGATATTGGTCTCTTAGTTTCAAGCCAATTGAGTTTTGAGTATGGAACGCAAACTCACTGCCATTCTTAGTGCCGATGTCGAAGGTTACAGTCGCCTGATGGGGGAGGACGAAGAGGCGACAATCCGTACGTTGACCTATTACCGGCAACTGATGGCAACCCCCATCGAGGGGCATCGAGGCAGAGTAGTTGACTCACCAGGAGACAACCTGCTCGCGGAGTTCGGCAGTGTGGTGGATGCGGTGAAATGTGTGGTTGTGATCCAGACTACGCTCAGGGCAGAGAACGCCGATCTGCCACAGAACCGCAGGATGGAGTTTCGTATTGGGATTAATCTGGGGGATGTGGTTGTGGACGGGGAGCGGATCTATGGGGATGGAGTGAACATTGCAGCCCGGATGGAGGCCTTGGCTGAAGGTGGAGGCATTTGTGTGTCAGGGATGGTCTTCGAGCAGGTCAAGGGCAAGGTTTCCGTTAACTTCGAGGACCTTGGCCTACAGCAGGTCAAGAACATTGCTGAGCCAATCCGTGCTTATCGGGCTGTTTTGGGTTCGGGTACGGTATCGGCTGAGCCACAGAAGAAAGTCGAGGTCCCGAGGCAAGACCTTCGGCAAGAGATCTCGAACCTTTACAAAACATTAATGGCTCAGCTTAGTCCCCTGTTGTGCAAAGGGATAGAAGATGTCTTGCACCGGCGAAAAGAGACCTTTAATGCGGGTGGAGGTTTAAACTTTGTAGTCATTGCGCCCATAAGCGGGTTTAACCGAGTAGTAGGAGCCACATACCCAGCAGAGCATTCTGGAAGGCAGATGAACACGAGGGTAGGAGAAGGTTCACGAGGATTTTTTGTTGAACGTAGATTATCGGGCTATGTGGGCGTAAGTGGAGTGGTTCAACCTAAGGAAGGCAACCGTCCAGTGTTTGATCGATACGGCCAAGTACTTGGCGAGGTTCCCTGGCGGCGGCAAGGTAATGATTTCGCTCATACCGTCGGGGTAAAGTGGATGTTCTACAGGCCCATTTTTGAAAAATCCGCAGCTAACCCCTGGTCTGACCGCGTGGTCGGACTCATCATTGTTCATTCGACAGCGGACGACGGTGATAGTCTCTTCAAGACGACGGAGTTCCAGCAGCAGGTGGATTCCATCGCAACCGAGGTGTCACCATTTCTGGATGCTATACAAGTCCTCACAGGCGAAGAGAAGGTTTGATCAGAACAACGTATTGCTGAAACGCAAATAAAGCGTCGTTTAATTGCGTTGTGGGGTTAACGGCGGGTTAAAGCCCCCCGAGGGCTTTTCTCGAAGCAGTCTACATTCTGCGGAAATACCATCCAATGCTGGGCCGAACGCGTCCAGATGTGTCTTTCAATCTTGACCCAGTTCGGGTCATCTAATGTACCAACCATAATGACACGGCGGCCTGGACCACGTTCAAGAGTCAACATGACAGTTGTTCCGCACCGAATGCAGAAATGTGACCGCAACCAACGATTGCTTTCGTTGGAGCGATGTTCGTATGTAGTAAGCCCATCGCCTGTCAACTCGACATTCTCCTCGCTGATGGAACCCTCAACGGCAAACGCGCTACCAGTAAGCCGTTGGCAATAGGTACAGTGGCACACTTGCGCTCCCAACGGGTTGCCCTTGACGCGATAGCGTATCGCCCCACAAAGACAGCCACCCTCATGGATTTCGGACATTGGGTTAACCTCCTTTCTATGACTTCACTCCCGTCTGCTAATTATTAAGCGTTTTGATCTGGTCCCCGCAGCCTATCTCAGGAAGCCCTCTATCACCTTCCAGTGAGTTGTCAAGTGTCCTTTTCCCGCTCGGTAGGGCTCAATTAATGCGTCGTTTAGTTGCGTGTTGACAGGATTGACAACCTTTGCCTCTGTGATACTGATGCCTTCGTAACAATACAGGAGACCATTATGAAGCTAAGGACCATCGGGCTTATTAGTACCCTTGTATTCGGACTGTTCGCCGGGCCGTTGTCCGTCGAGGCGCAGCAGGTGGGAAAGGTCTTTCGGATAGCGATTCTAGCACCGGGCCGGCCTGGTCCACAGGAAACCATCGATGGATTGCGCCAGGGTCTCCGTGATCTCGGCTATATCGAAGGACAGAATATTATTATTGAGTACCGCTTTGCGGAACGGAAGTATGATCGATTTCCCCAATTCGCGGCTGAGTTGGTAAGCCTCAATCCTGACGTAATCATCGTCAGCACGACACCGGGTGTTCGGGCTGTAAAAAAGGTAACAACGTCCATCCCGATCGTTGTCGGGTCCGCCGGCGATCTTGTTAAACGAGGAATTGTCGCAAGCCTTGCGCGACCGGGTGGAAACATCACAGGGATGACATTCCATCTTAGGCCCGCGCGGTTGAGTAAACAACTAGAGGTGCTAAAGGAGGCGGTTCCGAAAATTTCTTATGTGGCCTTTCTGGTCAATCCGGCCAATCCTGGGACGGCATTCCAGGGTAACCTAGAGGACAGATCCCGCGTGCTTGGCATTCGGCTTCAGCGAGTCGAAGCCCGCGGAGTTGATGAGCTTGAAACTGCTTTCTCGGCTATGGCAAAAAGCGGCGCTAACGCGCTCCTAATGGCGAATGACGCTATACTTAATCAAAATCGAAAACGGATTGCAGAACTTGCGCTCAAGGGACGTCTACCGTCTGTCTCTCAGAGAATCCAGTTTGCGGAGGCTGGAGGTCTCATAGCCTATGGAACGAGCCTTGGGGATATGTGGCGCCGCGCCGCAACTCATGTCGACAAGATATTGAAAGGTACCAAACCCGCTGACATCCCGGTGGAACGGCCAACGAAGTTCAACCTGGTTGTCAATCTCAAGACGGCCAAAAAGCTTGGTCTTACGTTCTCGCCTCAGTTTCTCGCACGGGCGGATAAACTGATTAAATAAGCGACGGGCTATATAGCCAGTTCCTTGCTGATTTATTGAAGGGGCCTAATTTAGCTCATGAATAGAGCCCTGCGTAAGACTCAATTAATGCGTCGTTTAATTGCGTCTTGGCGTCCTTGACAGCCTTTTCCAGGTGCCGTTGGCGTATTCGCCTTTTTCTTCAGCTACGGGATGGTTGAGGACTTGATCCGCAAGTGGTTCAGAGCTAGCATTTAATAGAAGGCATCAGTAATTACCATGTAAAAGCCTCCCCCCCATTGGCAAAGCATCTTGCTCGATGTGAGACCCAACCAGGGACGGTAACTGTAATAGTTCCTAGAAGGGGGATAGTGAACGGAAGAGTCTATAGCCAGGCCTCTCTGTTTAAGCCAGACACCAGCTTTGACCCTCAGTGGAGGAAGACCCCTGAGCAAAATCTAATGTTGGCAGTCTTGGATGATGCCGTATCTTGCTTTCAAAAGTACTTCGCCGCACGAGACAAAAAAGGGACGAGCCTTTTCCATGAGGCCGAGGAATGGATCTTACAACAAGGGAAGAGCAATTGGCTCTATTCTTTTAATAACATCTGCGAGGCCCTTGACCTAAACCCTGGATGCATCCGTGAGGGATTGCTGCACTGGAAGGACCAACGGCTTAGAAAACGGCACGGGTTTCGACTTAGAACAAATCAAAGGAGGTACGCTTCTAGAAATCGAGACCTTGACCGAAACATCCAGAACCCTAAAATTTAATGAAGTAGCGGTACGCACCACGCCGCAGTTTCCACTTCGGTAGTGCTAGAACTCAATTAAAGCGTCGTTTAATTGCGTTCTGTGAGGATTGACAACATTTTTTGGCGTGATATCGGTCTCTTAGAGGCGGGCACGAGGGGAGCCGGCTTATTCACGCTCGAATAGGTCGGAGCGATTGATCGAAAGATTGTTCATAAATTCAGGCATGACGCCAGATATCTTCTCGAATATCTTCTGTTGTGTCCCCCGAATTCTGTGGTCCAGAGATCGGCAAGACAAATCTCGACCCATGCGGAGTGCTGCCTCAATACCCTGATAGTAGCCGGGAAGGTGAGCGAGCGTGCGATAGCCCATACGCCTATAGAAGAGCTGGGCTCCTTCGTTCTCTTCGCGCACTTCCAGGGTGACGCTGAATGTGCCTGCTACGACGGCGCATTTTTCGAGCCACTCAAGGAGTCGGTGCCCGACGCCTGCTCGTCTATAGGGCGGAGCCACAGCGAGAAGATCCAAGTGTGCGTCGTCATCTCCGTAGCGCATAATTGCAAACCCGGCAATGTTACCGTGAATGCATGCGACGAGTACGTTAACATCGGGGGCGCGAATACTCGCTGCTACCCGTCCAGGTGTCCAGCGCCATTGGAGCCCGTACTCGATTAAATCCCGCGACAGATTGGCAATGGCGGTAGCCTCTGCCGGTCGTGCCAATTGCAACGATAGCTCAGAACTTGTCATGAGGTGTATGGCCTAACACACAACGTTTTTATTCACAATGTCCGAGAGCGATTGGCCTTACGATTCCGCCGTCCGTCTTCTATCAGGCGACCAGGGTAATCAAGTAAGCAACCCTGCACGGTGCGCCCAATTGAACCGCTCAAGACTCAATTAAAGCGTCGTTTAATTGCGTTTCGTGGAGAGATTCGATTGCTGGACCGTGCTATGTATCCGCCGTTCCAAGTGAAATAACCTATCCAAAGGCCCCAAAAATTAACCGGAAACCTACCCAGCCGTTTTACTTAACAGACATGGATGGGGTAAATGTACCAGTCTAGCTGGAAGGTCAGCTAGAAATTGACATAACGCCGCGTTATCGGATATTGTCGGCGCTTTCTGCAGTCCATGGATTAAACTGCCCGTCGTCTGTCGTGCACGCGGTTAGACCATCTATCGGTTGTGTGATCATGAGGTACATTCATTTGCCAGCATTGGCTGTCCTGTGCTTACTGTTTGCAGGCTGCACGGCGCACTATCCTATTAACCAGCCATACTCGCCAGTCGTCTCAGCTGGCGCCGGACCATCATTGCCCAAGGCGGGCGGGACCCGTTCAGACTCTCTGCTCGTCGGGCTAGCATTCTCAGGGGGAGGCACCCGGGCCGCCGCGTTCTCCTACGGCGTGCTCGAGGTGATGGCTGAGGCGTTTGTTCGCTGGGAAGGCCGCGAACTTCGCCTGCTCGATCAGATCGACAGCATCTCGTCTGTATCCGGCGGTAGCTTCACGGCCGCGTACTACGGCCTGTTCGGAGATCGAATCTTCGAAGACTACGCTGACAAGTTTCTCTACAGAAACGTTCAGGGAAAGTTGACGTGGTCGCTTTTCTCGCCCGCCTCGTGGCTCAAGCTCGGTTCGTCCAGGTTTGACAGAAGCGACCTTACGGCCGAGTACTACGACAAGATTCTGTTCGAAGGAAAGACCTTCGGTGACGTCCTTGCACGCAACGGACCGCGATTGAATATCAACGCAACGGATATTGCCCTCGGTATTCAGTTCACGTTCGACCCGGCACAATTTGCCTTGATATGCTCAGACTACAGCAAATTTCCCATCTCGCGGGCGGTCACGGCGTCCTCGGCGGTGCCGATCCTGTTCAGCTCGGTGATCCTGCGCAACTATGCGGGGACTTGCCCTTTTAAGTTTCCGCCGTGGGCGAAGGCGGCCAGGGGAAGTGGTGATCCGACATCACGCGCTCACCATCTCGTCGAACAGATGGAGAAGTACGCGGATAGAGAACAAAAGCCGTTCATCCATCTCTTGGATGGTGGACTGTCCGACAACCTCGGAGTGAGGCCCTTCCTCAACAGGCTGACTTTGACAGGCAACTCATGGGAGCTGGCCAAGGCCATGGGCGTGGTCAACACCCACCGGATGCTCGTGATCGTGGTCAATGCTCAATCGGAGATGAGCGCTAAATTCCAGCAGTCCGACAAGAACCTGACATTGGGCCAGGCGATAACTGCCTCGAGCGCCATTCCCCTGAACGAGTACAGCTTCGAATCGATGACGCTGCTCAGACTCGCTCTGGATGGGCTCGAGAGCCAGCTTAAAAAAGGTCGGTGCAAAGAGTGGACCGAGACGCGCCAGAGCACGGAGGGTTGCGATGATTTCAAGATCTATCTTGTGGAGATAGATTTTGACAAGCTGGCCGACAGGAAACGGCGTCAAGCCATGAAACATCTACCAACAAGCTTCCGCCTGTCGGTGGAACAGGTGGATGCCTTGCGAGCGAGCGCCCGAGAAATCATGACCGGCTCGAAGGACTTTCAGGAGTTCATGCGTGACATGGAGGGTCGCTGGTCTCCTCCGGCGAGTAAATAGTGGTCTCACACACTCGGAAAATGTGTCAAGAACCTTTTACTTCTAGTTAGCAGCGGCGGTCCACATTGGGCCGCCGTTTTCTTATCTAACGACCCGCAGGACGCATTTCATTAGCTCATGAATTGAGTTTTACTTGAGACGCCATTAATGCGTCGTTTAATTGCGTTCTGGAATAATAGTCGGCAGGGACCCTAACATCGTAGCTGACCGACCGGCAGTAGTTGGTTCAGTCCGGCGTCTTGTTCGGCTTATTGTTTCACGGCGTGTGCCAGATCGGCGAAGTGTAGGCCCGATCCTGGATGGTCATCGGAATTTTATCCGGCATCTTGATTCCAAAACGTGCCGCATCGTAGGCAGTCCAACGGGGGGTTGGAATCTCGATCACGCGAACGTAGTAAAAAGCGCGCTCCTTCGGATCGAAATCCGGATCCTTCCAGTAGGCCATCAACAATGCATCACCGATGGAGTTGTTGTAGGTCGCGTTTTTGCTGTCCACAGTATTGCCGACCTTTTCCCTGCAACGCCCATCTTTCCCAATCTCCCGCCCGTCGGACACGGCGACGTCATAAATGCGCTCGCGCATCTCCCCCTTCGAATCGACCCAGCCCTTGATGACCTGGACGCGATCGAGATTGGCGCCATCGGGATCGCGCAGGGCACGGATCATGAAGGTGGGTGCGTCGCCACCCGCAGGCGCCTTCTGGAGGTCGCCCCCCATGGGCACTCCGCGGGAATACCCCTGTTTAGCAAAATCGGGACGCTCCAATTCCTTCGGATGAAAGTCCCAGCCGGCGAAGACGCGCACTCTGATTCGTGTTCCGGTCGTGGCGTACACTTCCTTTCGAGCCATGGCATCAAAAAGTGACTCGCGAGTATTTTCGTGTGCCCAAACGCCTGTCAGTCCGGATGCACTCGTTTGCCAGGAAGAAACCGCAGGGGTTCCGTCTGCTTTCATCACCATGGCTTCTTTCGTCCGCTCCGGCCCCGGCAGAAGGGCGGGAAGTTTGCCGAAAAAGTTCTCCTCCCGCGTCGTAGACAGGCTGGTGTGGGTGTCGGTGCCTCCGGCCAGGCCGAATTTGAAAGGATTGACACCGAGTTTTTGCTCGTGTTTCAAGCCCCACTTCAATGCGGCGCGGGCATATTCATATTGGAGCATGCTCTCCTTCTTCGGAGTGGTTGGCGATCCGGCATTCCCGAAATCCCAGGTCTCGAAGTCTGCAAACTCGTCTTCCGTGGACAGGAAGGGGTGAGCCTCGCTGTCGCCCTTCGCCTGGGTGACTTCCATCAAGGGCTCCCAAAGCGCACGCTTCTTAGCATATTCCTGGGTGATCGGTTTCCCATCACTCATGGTCTCAGCAAACATCAGGCCGTTACTGATGTTCGGGTTGTGAGGAATGGCCAGGGCCTGTCCACCGGTCTTCTTCTCGTAGCCGGCCAGGAACTCCCAAAGTTTTTCGGGTTCGGGGCTGTCGAATGCCGAGAACGGCAGGATCTGCTTCGCGCGGTCTGGGCCGTCGCGGAAAATCACAACACGGTGCAGGTTATTTCCCTTCGGGGCCGATGTCCATTCGTAGCCGTTGAAAGTAGTAAACGCCCCGGGTGCATTATATTTGGAGGCGATATCTACCACGCGCTCCCAGATGCTTCGACTTAATTTCGGGTCTTCGAGCCGCGGCTTGCCGATATCGAAGTCCTTCATCATGCTAACCACCAACAACCAGGCCTTCTCGCCTCCCGCCTGATAGCCTTCGACCATCTCCCGGCCGCCTTTTGTGGCCATGAGGCGCGGATCGGAATTCTTCATCAAATCAGTAAACCCCAGGTATGAGGCATGATCTGTGACCGCTAGGAAATCCAACGGCCGGATCAGCTTGGCCCTCATGCCGTTGCTGGTCTTCACTTCTTCACCCCGGGCGAACCGAAACGAATACTCCGGACCAAGCGTGTTTCCGAACATGCCGGAATCGAACGAATAGGACGAGTGATGGTGGGTGTCGCCGAAGAACACCCGCTGCGGGAAGTGCTGGTCCACGTAGGGTGAATACTCGGATTTCTTATCCGGGACTTGCTCTCGTTGGGGTGTCCACTCCTGACCGAAGACACTTCCGAGGGAGAGCATGACGGAACTGGCGACAAAAAGCAGGTAAAAAAGGTTTGTTGCTGAAATCATCGTGTGCGATTATAACAGGTCGCCCGGCACGGCCGCAACCCGAGTTTGGGTTTCGAAGTGGCCTTCGACAAATAGAATTTCCGTTCTCCCAGGGGTTTCTCTACGGCGAACGTTCAGGATCACCGGGCGGGCAGTTGACGTTGCCGAGCGAAGCGAGCCAACCCTTCCTCCTAACGCATTGACATAGAATTCTCTTTTCTATGTTACGTTTCGGCTTTGCCGGTATAGCGATCATGCTTATAAAGGCCTACAGTTCCGTTGAGCGCGCAATCACCCTCCGTGGATGCCAGTACCAGCAGGCCCCTACTACGACAAAAAGTGCCGGTATGTCGGTCCAAAGATGCGGGTGTTCGTTGGGATAGATGAACGCCTGAAAGATCATCAGGATGGCATGGAGCGCATTGGCAAGAATGCCCCAATCAAAGAGCGAGGCCGTGGCCAGCGGATCTTTAGCTCCTCGAATCAGCAGTATAGCCCAGGCGATATAGAGAGCCAAAAGCATGAAAAGGTACGGATGCAGTCCATCGTATGGGGATTCAGGGTGTGCCGGACCCAAGTGAGGAAAACTTTCGGGGTGACTCCCCCAAAACATCCCTGGTGGGTACAGCAACGTCATCGCGGGCAGGCCGACGATCAACACCCAACCAATGATTCGCATGGCCCTGCCAGACTGTTTGAGATCGGGAGTAAGCATCTTAATACGTTGTGATTCAGGTCAATCGGTCGGCAAGCAGATCCACCACATGATGTGCCCAAGCCGAATAGGTTGTCAAGGTTCTGTATTGGGAACACCGCCGATTTGGCAGTCTAGCCGGATATCAGCCCGCAGTATGTCCAAGCTCACAAACTCACGTTGGAACAGACCAGAAAGGCTGCAAGACGCAGTTAATTAGCTCATTAACTTGTAATTCCCCGTGGTCTTGCCACGGGGACACCTTATAGTAGCATGGGTGGATGGGAGCAGGCGAGGTTGAGAAAGGTAGTCATTGTGCGTGGCAGATTCACTATCATATTGTGTTTCCGGTGAAATATAGGAAGGCTCTTTTGAGCGAGGAAGTGGTAGGGATCATCGTGGAAACAGCCAAGGGGATCAGCGAGCGCTATGATATAGAGATGGAAACGATAGGGTGCGACAGAGAGCATATTCATCTTCTATGCACGGCGCATCCGAAGATCTCGCCGGGGCAGATTGTACGAGTATTCAAGAGCATTACGGCGAGGGAGATCTTTCGTAGGAAGCCGGAGGTAAGACAGGAGCTTTGGGGTGGGGAGTTTTGGACAGACGGTTACTACGTGGGGACAGTCGGAGAGCGGGGCAACTGGAGGGCTGTAGAGAACTATGTGGAGAGCCAAGGCAAAGGTGTGGGAGAACTTCGTCAGCTGAGCCTCTTCTGATACCCCGTGGTCTTGCCACGGGGTTCTTCATTTGCGTCCTGGGGGTCTAATTCTCTGCAAACCCAGGCCCAGAGCGGGGTCCAGCACGAATTGAAGTGACATTTATTGAGTTTGCTTCTGAGCGGTCTTAAAAGACAGCAATCCCATTCGCGGACCTCCTGGAAATAACAGTTTGGATCTCTTTAGGTGGTTTGTTCGTAAATAATTTATAGAACCTGAGCCTGCCTTCCTATACTTTGGTGCTCCAAGCCCACAACAACTACAATTTCTCACCTCAATATCTGGAGTTAACTTGTTTGAGTTACCTTCCGGATCTTGTCGCTTGCTCCGTAATTTTAGCTGTGGTATTGCCAATCTCTAGGGACTTATAAGGCCCCAAAGTGCCACGAGAAAATGTAAAAAACGGAGTTGGAGTCTAAGGTCAGCGGTTTGGTGCCGCGGTTTAATTAGAATCGGAGGGTGAAGGACATATGGAAGCGGAAAAACTACAAGAACCTCCCAAGATACAGCGGCGGAGCCCCTACCACGAGTGGCAGGCAGGAGAAGGTATCCCCATTGTAACGGGATTGTGTATCAATGATCTGAACGAAGTAGAGCTCAAACCCTGGGCGAGAACAGGAGGGTTGGGGGCATTCGTAGATCTCGGTAACCGACCTGGTTTTGAAAAAGGGGTTTATCTGGGAGAGATACTAGCGGGAGGAGAGCTCAAGCCCCAGAGACACATGTATGAGGAAGTGATCTACATTGTCAGCGGAAGGGGTGCCACCACCATTTGGAGTGATGGACAACCCAAGCGAACGGTGGAGTGGCAGGAAGGAAGTTTCCTTGCCATCCCGCTTAACGTTTGGCACCAGCACTTTTGTGGTGAAAAGGACCGCCCGGCTCGCTATCTGGGCCGTACCAATGCTCCTGCCATGATGGGATTGTTTCACAACGACAAATTCATCTTCGATAATCCTTTTGTTTTCGAGGACCGCTTCAACGGCCAGGAGGAGTTCTATAGCGGCGATGGGAAACTCTACCAGAAGCGGATCTGGGAGACCAACTTCGTTCCAGACGCTCGCAGCTTCAAACTCTACGAATGGAAGGAACGTGGCGCCGGGGGAACCAACGTGATGTTTGAAATGGCCGATGCTCAGCTGGCGTGCCATATTTCTCAATTTCCCCTCGGCACCTATAAAAAGGCCCACGTGCACAGCCGGGGATTGGATAAGGGGGGAGGGGCTAACCTCATTATTCTGGATGGAGAGGGTTATACCCTGGTGTGGCGACCGGAAGATAAGGAAAGACGCCGCCTGGACTGGAAAAAGAACAGCGTCGTGGTGGCTCCCAGCTCATGGTTCCACCAACACTTCAACACGGGTTCCACACCGGCCCGTTACCTGGCACTCAGAGGCGGGACTGGCGATCGGTACTGGAATGGGTTGGAAAGGATAGCCGACGTCAACGAAAAGGAAGGCGGCTGTCAGATCGAATACGAGAATGAGGATCCTGAAGTTCACCAGTTCTTCGAACAGCAGCTTGCGCGCCATGGTACAACTTGTCGCATGAAGGGCCTGAGCCCCCACTGTACCGGTGAGGCACCCATAGCAAAGAAAAGAACCTGAGGAGGTATTCATGGCACAAGGCGGTCAAGCAACCAAAGCAACGGAAGATACTGCGGCTCTCAGTCTGTCGAGCAGGGGCTCCGCCTATGAGCGTTGGGTGGAGTCCACCGGGGTCCCGACCCACAAGGGCTATTACGTGGAGGACCTGCGGACTCTGGAATTAGGCTGGTGGGAAGAACGGCAATGCAATGCCAGCTTTTTACTGTTGGTTGGCCAGGAAGGCGTGACCGAGGCCCGGGTCACGGAAATTCCTCCGGGGAAAACATTGCCACCGCTTCGGTTTGCTCTGGATGAAATCGTGTACGTGGCGGACGGGCGGGGATTGACTACGGTGTGGGCAAAGGAAGGAGGTCCGAAGAAAACATTCGAATGGCAGAAGCACAGCCTGTTTATGATTCCCCGTAACCATTTCCATCAGCTCAGTAATGCTCAGGGTTACCAGGGGGCTAGACTGATGCACTATAACTATCTACCCATTGCCATGTCCATCGTCCCGGACCCGGACTTTTTCTTCAATAATTCGTATATCAGGACGGACATTTTGGCAGGTGAAGAGGGAGAATTCTATTCTGAGGCGAAGGAAATAAAATTGGTAGGAAATAACGGCTCCGAGGCTCGCTCGGTGCAGTGGCTGGGCAATTTTTTCCCCGATATGCGGGCCTGGGACAAAATTAAACCCTATAGGGAGCGGGGAGCGGGCGGACATCGAGTGCAGGTTCGATTCCCCCGATCTGAGATGTGGAGTCACATGTCTGTCTTCCCGTCTAAGACCTATAAGAAGGGTCATAGGCATGGCCCCGGTGTGGTGATCATCATTCCCGCGGGCGAAGGGTATTCCATCATGTGGCCGGAAGGTGGCGAGAAGGTCGTTATACCCTGGCATGAGGCCAGTGTTTTTGTTCCACCCAATCGGTGGTTCCACCAGCATTTTAATGTGGGCGCGACCCCGGCACGATATCTTGCCTCCCATGCCCCCCGTGGAACCTCCGGGAGGAGCGAGCGGGTGGAGGATCGCCAGCGAGATCAAATTGAGTATACTGCCGAGGATCCATGGATCAGACAGAAGTTTGGCGAGGAACTTGGCAAGAGGGGGCTCAAGCCCTTGATGCCTGATGAGTGCTACAAGGATCCGAACTACGAGTTCCAATACGAAGAGGACAACTAAAGACTAGGCAAAGGTATTTCGAATTTGCTGCGGGAAGCGGGAAAAAGATAACTCGCTCCGTGGAATAACGTCATGGGGAAATCGATATACTTTCTGTCGAGGAGGTATTCCACGGGGTGGAGTAAGGCCTTGGGGGTAACACTTGGCCTGCGTTGAGATTGATAATCCACGGGGCGAGCGCAAAGACGCAAAGGACGGGGCGAAATCAGCTGGCAGGAAGCAGGAGGCACTAGGCAGCAAGAAAGCAGATACATGGGAGCAGTTGGCAAGAATCAGACAACAGCAAACAGTAAGAAATCAAACCGTCCGCCAGGGTTTTCTAATTTCAGATTTTGCGACCGCATACTGCCTACTGCTATCTGCCTACTAATTTTCCTTGGCGTCTTGGCGCGAAAAACTGTTTTGAAGTCGTTCTGTTGAACATTCTATCGGTAAGAAGCTAGGTTAAAAAGGATAGTTCAGTAAACAAGCTCCTAGGGACGAATCAAAGAAGGCGGTGAACACTATGGCTACACAGCAAAAGCAAGATCTGTGGACCATTACGCCATTTGAAAAGTGGGTGGAAGAAGAAGGAATTCCGGTTATTACTCAGCAGTATATTTATGACGTTGCTGAGGTGAAACTAGGACCGTGGGAACGAACGGGTTGCTATGGAGCTATCCTGGACCTGGAGGCTGACCCCATCCCGGGGGCTCGAGTAAACAGTGGCGGGCTGATTGCTTACCTATGCGATATACCGCCGGGGGGAACCTTTAAGGCTGAAAAGCATCTTTACGAAGAGATCATTTATGTAGTCAAAGGCATGGGGGGCGCCACCATTTGGAACGAGGGAAGTAAGAAGCAGACCTTTGAATGGCACGAGGGGAGCCTCTTTTCGCCGCCGCTGAATGCCTGGCACGAGCTTCACAACGGCCAGGGGAGTGAGTCGGCTCGGCTGCTGGTGGTAACCAATGCCCCCGGGGCCGTCACCGTTTATCGAAACAGAGACTTTATCTATAACAATTCCCATGTCTTCACCGAGCGCTACGGCGGAGAAACGGATTACTTCAATCCCAAGGGAAAGAAACTTGAATCCAGATTTCTAGAAACCAACTTTGTGCCGGATGTGAGAAGTCTCGAGCTGGATAGTTGGACCAATCGGGGACCCGGTGCCAACATGATGTTTCTCATGTCTGATGGTGGACTCATGGCCCATGTGTCGGAGTTTCCTCCCGGTACCTATAAAAAGGGTCACAGCCATCATAACCAAAGCCAGCACGGGAGTGGTTTTCGTGGCAAGGCTCATATATTGATTATTAGGGGTAGCGGTTATGATCTCCAATGGCCCCCCGATGAACCGGAAAAACGGGAGAAAATCAACTTCAAGGAGGGAACTGTATTCACCGCGGGGCGCGGATACCATCAACACTTTAACACTTCCAACAAAAACGCCCGGTACCTGGCCTTTAGAACTGGTAATCCCAGATACTCAGGCATCATGGGAACCAGGTACAAGGATACTGGTGGAGACCAGATCGATTATAAAGACGAAGATCCGGCCATCCGGGCAATGTTCATGGAGGAGCTAAAGAAGGTAGGAATCCCGTTTGCCATACCGAAAGAGGGTTTCAGGTAAGCCACTAAGGAGTCGGGGATTTCGGGAAACGAGGTTTCAAAATTTCAACGGAGGATCTTAAGATGGCGCGATTACAGGATCGGGTTGCCGTAGTAACAGGGGCCGCTACCGGGCTGGGAAGAGTGTATGCTTTGCGCCTGGCCCACGAAGGGGCCCATGTTTGTGTGGCGGACATAAATCTTGAAGGAGTGGAAAAGACTGCTAATTTGATTCGAGAAACCGGAAGGGATGCTTTACCCCTAAAAATGGATGTGACCTCCGAGGAGGAAACCGTGCAGGGTGCGAAGGCCGCCTTCGATCATTTCAAAAAAATCCATATCCTCGTGAACAATGCAGGTATAGTGCGAAACGTTCCTCGAATTCCCCTCCAGGATCTTACCCTTTCCGAGTGGAACAGGATTATCAATGTTAATTTGACTGGAACTTTTCTTGCCAGTAAGGCATTTGCTCCTTACTTGATTCAAACTGGAAAGGGTAAAGTGATTAATATTAGCTCTGGAGTTGCGTTGCACGGCACCGCCCTTAGACAGGACTATGCGGCCTCCAAGGCCGGCGTCATCGGTTTTACGCGGGCATTGGCGGTGGATCTTGGGCCCCATAACATAAATGTCAACGTGGTAACTCCAGCGGGAGTAGAGGCCTCCGAGGCGAGGGGCGAGGCGCCCCGACCGCTGCCAGTGAACAGTTTGAAGGGACGATACATCCAGAAGGATCTCTTGCCGAAAGACCTGGAGGGAGTCATTGCATTCTTAGCCTCGGATGACAGTGACATGATCACGGGCCAGGTGATCAACGTGGATGGCGGTAGGGTATTTGTGGGTTAATACGACGGAAATTGGTTAAGCGCGAAAGGAGACATACAAAATGGAATTTATCGATGCTGATGGGCATGTAGAAGAATCCACAGCCATGTTTTCTCGATTGGAAGAAGAATTTATCCCTCGTAGGCCTCTGCCTCTCGGATTTGAGCAGGACACTATCTATGGCGCCTGCAACGCCGTTTGGTATCTTGATGGCAAAACATACCCTAAACTCGTGGGCCAGGGCGGCTTCCGGTTTGCCACTCCTACGATTATGGAGCAGGCCAAACGTAAATCGGCATCCATCCCGGCGCAGGAGCTGACCGATGTGCAAGGCAGGCTCAAGGACTTTGACAAGGCTGGGATTCAAAAGCAGGTTGTTTACCCCACGATGTTCCTGGCCACTACCACCGATGATGTGAAGTTGGAAGCTGCTCTTTTTCGAGCTTACAACAACTTTATGGCGGACGCCTGTGGCCAGTCTGGAGGACGAATTCGATTCGCCGCTCAGGTCCCAATCAGGGATGTGGAAGAATCCACAAAGGAGCTTCGCAGGGCTAAAGGTTTGGGAGCGGTGTCCGTCATGCTTTTGGGAGTGGCTTGGGACAAGAGTTTAGGGGATGAAGCCCTGTTCCCGTTCTACGAGGAGGCAGCACGCTTGGATATGCCGGTTTGCGTTCACTTTGGGTGGGGTTGCCCGGCCATCACAGGTGCATTCAATTCCAACGAGAGTTTTAACAGTGCTATCCTGCCGGTGGTCATGGGATTTCATAGTATATTAAGATCCGGCGTGTTGGAGGAATTTCCAAAGCTCAAATTTGCCTTTTTAGAAGCTGGTTCCCAATGGGTGCCCTATGTGGTGCATCAGCTCAAGAGAGGCAACAAGGTCAGTCGAGATCCCGGTGACTATTTCCGCGAGGGCAGAATCTATGTGGCATGTGAGGCGGATGAAGACATTGTAAGCGTAATTAAAAGCACAGGTGACGACTCACTGGTTGTGGCGTCGGACTATCCTCACTCGGATCCTTCCCACGAGGATAACGTGGTGGAAGCAATCATGCGAAGGGAAGATTTGTCCTTACAGGTGAAAGAGAAAATTCTTTGCGGGAACCCCCAAGGGCTGTACCAAATCTAGGTTTTGACAGTGTATGATTCATTGATGGTCCTAGGACGGAATCGATTTTAGATGAGGATAATTCTATGATGAGCCGTTACATTGGGTTGTTATCTTTTGGGATTAGAACATGGACCATTGGAACCTTGCCATTGGCCTTTGGGTTTGTGGTCATGCTGATGGCGATAGAATTGTCAGGTCCAGCGGCTCAGGGGTCATGGCAAGATGAGTGGCGAGAAACAGTGGCGGCGGCCAAGAAGGAGGGAATGGTCAGAGTTTACATTAGTGGTTATGACAGGGTCCTCCCCATATTTGAAAAGGAATACGGTATCAAGGCCATCGGAGTGACCGGCCGGGGTCATCAGATTCTGCAGCGGATCATAACCGAGAAGAGGGCAAGAAAGAATATCGCAGACGTGTTCAATGCTGGTGTCCCGGTGCCTTATCCGCTCTATTATCGTGCAACCAAGGGTTTGGACCCCATCCGTCCGGCTCTCATCCTGCCTGAAATCAAGGACAAGTCTAACTGGTGGATGGGAAGACATATCTATGCTGACCCAGGGCAAGAATTGGTGTTTATTTATGTAGGGGTCATTCAGGCAGGTTCCATCTCTTATAATACGAATCTAGTCGATCCAAAGGAATTCACTTCGTTCTGGGATTTTCTCAATCCCAAGTGGAAAGGAAAAATCGAGGCCAGAGATGTCAGAACTCCCGGCCCAGGCAGCGGGGCCATGCGCTTTTATTACCACAATCCCGAACTGGGCCCCAAATTTATCACGCGGCTGTTCAGCGAGACCGACATCAAACTTTTTCGCAGTTTCCGTCAGGGACCGGATTGGCTGGCCAAGGGCCGTTATGCCATATGCTTTTTTTGCTCTGGTATCTCGCGCATGATTCGTCAGGGTCTTCCTGTGAATGAATTCGGTCCAACGATGAAAGAGGGAGCAGGTATTGTTTCCCATTTTGGAGGCCTGAGTCTAGTCAAGGATGCACCTCATCCAAATGCCGCGAAAGTGTTTATCAACTGGTTTCTTTCCCGTAAGGGGCAGCTTGCATTGCAAAACGTCATGGCTACAGCCGATACGCCAGTGGACTCACTGCGAATCGACATTCCCAAAGACATGATTCCACCCATTGAGCGGCGACGAAAAGGTGCCAAGTACATCGTGCTCGATGCTCTGCCTGGTTCCCTCGAGATGAAACCGGTTCTAGATACCATGATCAAAGCAGTACGGAAGTCGAAGAAGATGTGAGAGGGGATCAGCATTGATATTTGCAACATCACCAGGAACTGTATTCGAGTATATCATGTAATATGTCATTAGAGGTGAATGAATAATGGCAACCCACGAAGCAGATATATTGACCCAAACCGACAAAGGCACCCCTTGCGGTGAGTTCATGCGCCGGTATTGGCAGCCCGCCGCTCTCTCAGAGGAATTGCCTCCGGGTGGGGCCCCGGTCCCTGTCAGATTACTAGGGGAAGATCTGGTTGCCTTCAGGGATGATAAGGGTCGACCCGGTTTGTTAGGGCTTCACTGTTCTCACCGTGGAGCCGATTTGAGTTATGGCCGAGTGGAGGACGGCGGTTTGAGGTGTATCTACCACGGTTGGCTCTATGACATTCACGGAAAGTGCCTCGATCAACCGGGTGAGCCAGGTGGCGGTGAGCACAGGGGATCTATCCGTCATACGACATATCCCTGCGTGGAAAAGGCGGGAGTTGTCTTTGCGTATCTGGGCCCAGGAAAACCACCGCTGCTGCCCAACTACGATTTTCTTACAGTGCCTGCGGATCATGTGTTTGCAATCAAACTATTCAACGATTCGAATTATCTTCAGGGCAATGAGGGTAACATCGATCCGGTGCACCTGTCGTTTTTGCATCGAAAGATCAATGCCGGGGACCTTACGGAAAGAGATCTTGCCCCTAAAATTGAGGTGGAGATTACGGATTTTGGAATTCGGATTTATACGGTTCGAAAGGCAGATGCAGAGAAAACTTATTTGAGAGTTTCGAATTTTATTTATCCTAATTTGAGTAGCTTCCCTGGTGGAGTAGGGCGAAACGGCTACAGCGTCAACTGGCATGTGGCCATAGACGATACCCATCACTGGAAATATACATTCACCTTCGATAGGGATAAGGCCTTGGATAAAGAGGTAACCCGAAGGGGTCGTAGCGATATGACGCCGGATTATAAACCGCTTCGGAACAAATCCAATCGATACCTGCAGAAAAGAGAATCTATGAAGGACGAGAGCTACACCGGTATTGGCATGGTCTTTCAAGCCCATGATCTTTGTGTGGTGGAAGGCGCTGGTGCAATCGAGGACAGAACGAAAGAACATTTGACTTCTTCTGATATGGCTATCGTAGCCTCACGTAAACTCCTTTTGAAAGGAATTCAAGACGTGCAGGATGGACGGGATGCGCCTCACGTGGTCCGGGACCCGAAGAAAAATAATTTTCCCCATCTCATTACTCGCGGTGACGTTATCCCAAGCTCAACCGACTATAAACAGTACGTGGCACAGCTCTAAACCCCGAACCACGGACTTATGTCCGTGGCTTTGGAAGCTTCCCTTTGGGGAAGTTCGGAACATTCACCCCGTTCCAACTGTTCTGGAAAGGTAACGAATGGTTATCTCGTGGCGAATTTGGAACGGGGTTCATACCCGGGCTCACGTTCCGGGCGCTCTGTGGTTCGGGGAAAACCCAGGGCCTCGGAATTTGGACCGGGACCGTTGGTGGTTGGGTTTCCTAGCGCGTAGCAAAATAATTTTTCTTCCCTCCGGGGAAAACAAGGCGGGCAAAAATGGCATTGGTTCTAACCGATAAAGAGATTTTCGGCCTCGTATCCATGCAGGAATACATTCAGGCCATGGAGAACGCCTACCTGGAATTTGGCAATGGGGCGGCGGCGATCCGACCGAGACAGCGCTACCAGGTAGCCATAAGTGATGAGAAGTTTCATATGACAAACATTATCGGCGGGGCTGTTCCAAGTTACGGGGTCTCGGCGGTACGGCTGAATTCCTGGCCGCGCAGAAGAAAGTCTCCTGGTGAGAGCCGCGTCGTGACCGGTCCCGGTGGCTGGGGATTTATTGTGCTCTTTGACCTGGAATCCGGCAAGCTCCTGGGATTGCTCATGGACGGCATCATTTCGGATTTGAGGGTAGGCGCTACAACCGGGATCGCAATCAAGAGACTAGCCAGAGAGGATAGTGCTTCCATCGGCGTTTTGGGAAGTGGCAGACAGGCCAAGGCTAACCTGGAAGCCATTTGTCTGGTTCGAAAGATCACTCGTGCCAAGGTCTATAGTCCCAATCCCGAGCATCGAGTGCAATTTGCCGATGAAATGGAAACCCGCCTTAAAATTCCAATTACACCGGTTGAGAGCAGCGCTGAATGCGCCACGGATGTGGATATTATAGGATGTTTTTCCAATTCGGATGAGCCGGTATTCGATGGAAATCTCATCACGGCCGGCCAGACAGTGGTGAGTATCAGAAACACCGATCACGTTAGCCGGAGCGACGAAGTGGATCAGGCGACCTTTTTGGAGAGCGATCTGATCGCCATCAGCGATAAATCTACTCTGCTGGATAACAAACAGGGCGAGCTATTGACTTTGATCAACAACGGAACCATCCCGTGGGACAGGGTGGTGGAGCTCAAGGACTTGGTCTCCGGGAAGGCGCAAGGACGTACCACTGACAAACAAATTGTCTACTACAAGAACAATACCGGCATGGGAATTCAGTTTGCTGCAGCCGGTAAGATTGTTCTGGAGGCTGCCAGAAAAAAAGGCTTAGGCACGGAAATCCCGGACGAGCTGTTTCAACGTGTGCGGTAATCTTTACTGAGAGGAACTCCCGATGGCCATCTATCTTTCCCACGACGATGTAAAGGGGCTCATCCGCATGAAGGACATCCTTCAAGGTGTCGAGCAGGCATTTAGTGACTGCGGTCTGGGATCGGCCACTAATTCACCGCGGCAACGTCTAGGAGTTCCAAACGGAGTCTACCGCGTGATGTCGGGAGCGATCCCCAGCCTTGGTGCTATGGGAAGTAAAGGGGGGTTACACAGTTTTGCCGTTCCCCCAGGAATTCAAAAGGGTTACGACGTGAATGTTCTGTATAGTACTGAAACCGGAGAATTGCTGGCGCTAATCTGTACGAGTCTTATTACCGACTATCGAACCGGCGCCATGGGTGCGGTTTCCACCAAATACCTGGCTCGGTCCGATGCCAATGTGGTGGGTGTGCTGGGCTCAGGCAGACAGGCCCGAACCCAGCTTGCAGCGGTTGCACTGGTCCGCACTTTGAAAAGAGTCCTCGTGTATAGTCCTAATCCAGAGCATAGAACCGCCTATGCCAAGGAAATGAGCCAGGAGTTGGGCATTGAAGTCACTCCAACCGAGAATCCTAAATCGGTGGTGGAAGGCGTCGATGTCCTTATTGCCGCAACCAATTCAATGGACGCCGTCTTTGATGGTGACTGGATTCAGAATGGAACTCATATCGTTTCGATTCGTTCTTCCCACAAACTGGACATTGGTACCGGGACAGCACGACGAGAGATTGATGACAGGACAGTGGAGCGGAGCGACTTTATCGCCGTGGACTCCCTGGAACAGGTCGTTATGCAGGAATCACCGGAACTCATGGGAGCGGTTCACCAGGAGCGGGTAGTGGAGTTGGGTGCCGTGGTAGCAGGAAAGGTTAAAGGGCGGACCGGTGAGGACCAGATTACGCTGTTCAAATCCTTTGGTATGGGCCTGCAGGATGTAGCTGCCTCAGCAAAGGTATACGAACGGGCCATCGAGATGGGTAAAGGGCTGAACCTTCCCTGATCAGGTTTGTAGGCTCAGTATGTGACTGGCAGGACCGATAGGGAGGGTGGTCCGGGGTCTCATCCGAGCGTCGAAGCGAGGATTTGAATTGAATGGTTGATGGAATATAATGGGCAAGTTTCAATGTTATGGGCTCATTTGACTCCAACACTGTGAAGGAGGTTGTAGAATGCTAACCGCAACGGAAAACGAAAGGCTAACAAGGGTAGGTCCGGATACCCCGATGGGAAAACTCCTCAGGCGTTATTGGTACCCTATTGCCGGAACACCTGAGCTCGATGAGGAGCCCGTTAAGGCGGTAAAGATCCTTGGCGAATCCCTTGTGTTGTATCGGGATCGGGGCGGACGGTTGGGACTCATCGATGAATTGTGTGCACACCGCCGCGCGTCCATGATGTACGGGATTCCGGAAAAGGAAGGTCTTCGGTGCGCGTACCATGGTTGGCTATATAACGCGAAGGGTATGTGCCTCGAACAGCCTGCGGAAGATATGGAAGGGGCGGACAGTAAGTTTAAAGATAAAATTACCATAACAGCCTATCCGGTCCAGGAATTGGGCGGGATGATATTCGCCTATCTGGGCCCGGAGCCCGTGCCGCTGCTACCACGCTGGGATGAGTTGCTCAAGGAGAACGCCATTCAGACGGTTGGGTTTGCGGTTATTCCGTGTAATTGGCTGCAAATCATGGAAAACTCTCTCGACCCGGTCCACGTGGAGTGGCTGCATAGGCATTTTGACAACTATGTGTTGGAGCGACTCGGAAAGCCAGAGTTGAAGCACCCGGTGAAGCATCATATTAAGTTGGACTTTGATGTTTTTGAGTATGGGTTGATTAAGCGTCGGGTGTGGACCGGTGGATCGGTAAACGACGTAGAGTATCGAATTGGTCATCCGGTGTTATTCCCCAATATCCTGGCAAATGTCGGTTATCAATTCAGAGTTCCCGTAGATGACGAGCATACGCTTCATGTTTGGTACAAATCGAAGCCATTACCCGAAGGGGTTCATACAGAAGAGAAGAACAAAACAAAGGTCTACGATGTCCCCGTGGTAACTGCCGGGCCCCGCGGTCGCGCTCAATGGTCGCTTGTGGACAATAACAGCGGGCAAGACATGGTCATGTGGTACACACAAGGACCCACTGCCGATCGAACCAAGGAAAAGCTGGGCACCTCGGATAAGGGGATCATACTTTTCCGCAAACAATTAGTAGAAAACCTCGAAAAAATGGAGCGCGGTGAGGACCCCATCAATGTGTTCCGCGACCCTGCAAAGAACGTATGTTTAAAGATACCCACGGAAAAAGATGGGGGCGGCATTGCCGAGCGCCGGCTAAGGGAAGTCGGAGGACGTAAAAATACCGGTTCCTCGACGAAATACGATCCCCTCGACAACCAAGAGGTCAGTGAACTCATTGCGAGCCCTAAGTAAATGCCTTGATCAGACTACCAGTGCAGTGTCTCACGCTGTTGGTCCTTCATCCGAAGTACACCACCACGAAGGACACGAAGAGCACGAAGGAAGAGAATAGCATGTTGAAATCCGGTTGTCCGTTCTTCGTGTCCTTTGTGCGCTTCGTGGTGAATAGAAAAACCTTGGTCGAGCATCATGGCGGCGGATATGCTACATGTCAGCGGGATGATAACCTGCAGTGATGTCTTGGGATATAGGGTCTTTCGCATGAAATATCATTCCCGGATTCTAAATTGTTACGTCGAAGAATAAGTGCCTTCATTTAAGAGGCACTACACTAGATGGATGCGTGAATGCTAACTAGGGAAGAGAATGAGATGCTGACCCGGGTGGGTCCTGGGACGCCAGCTGGTGAACTGCTGCGTCGGTACTGGCATCCCGTTGCGGTTGCGGCTGAGTTGACAGAAGAAAATCCCACCAAGTTTGTGAGAGTCCTAGGTGAAGACCTGGTGCTGTTCCGTGATAAAAAGGGCAGGGTGGGTCTTCTTGCTGACCGATGTTCCCACCGTGGAGCATCCCTTTTATACGGCAGGGTTGAAGAAAGAGGCATCGCCTGCGCCTATCACGGCTGGCTATACGACATTGAGGGTAACTGTTTGGAGACTCCACCCGAGCCTGGCGACAGCAATTTCAGACTAACGATCAAACATAAGGCCTATCCAGTACAAAAGTTTGTTGGCTTCTATTGGGCCTATATGGGTCCAAAGCCGGCCCCTATGATACCGCCATTGGATATCTGGGTAAGAAAAAATGGCAGGAGAGGTATAGTCGTATACAAAACTATCGACTGCAATTGGTTGCAGTCCATGGAAAACTCAGTCGATCCGGCTCACCTGCAGATTCTGCACCTGAATACCACCTGGTCGCGCAAGGCTCCCAGTTCTACCAGGGGATATATTGATGAGGTAGAAAGTGTAGACTTCGAAGAAGTCCCCTACGGTATCATGAAAAAAAGAGTCTTTAAGAATGGTCGTCAGGATAACCACCCGCTTATCTTTCCCAATAACCTCAGGCAGGCCAACTCAACCCAGTTTCGGGTGCCCATCGATGATACCCATACCTGGCATGTGCATGTGATCTTTGATCCGTCTGACGATGGTCGAATTGAAACAGAGCCTGAGGATCTCCCGGTCAAGTACATGGAAGATTTCAAGGATCCCCCTGATGGACTCCACCCATTCACAAAATTCACCATGCACGTCCCTTTGGCCCAGGACACCATGACATGGGAGACGGCCGGGCCAATCGCCGATCGTACTCAGGAGCATCTGGCGTCGTCTGATAAAGGCATTGTTCTGTTCAGAGAAATATTAAGGCGAGAGATTCAAAAAGTTCAGCAAGGTATTGATCCTATTGGTGTATTTAGAAACGAGGAAACGCTAATCGATACCAAGCTGGATGAGTTGCTAGATCCTGCATGCCCCTTCCCACGACGTATCTGGACGCTGAATGGTGGCATTCGCCAGATCTGATTTCCGTTTACCTATCCAAAATTAATCCAAATTAAAACCAGGCGCCTAGGGGTATTCTCGATCAGCGGTTTGGCCTTGACGCGTAGCTTGTAAGTGAATATGCTCGGGTCTTTAAATAAATAATTCAGCTCGGGAGGTTTAGTCATGCTGCGGCTTGTTAGGGTAACTCATTTTATAATTTTTGCTACGATAACTTTTCTGCTGGGCCCTGGCGTAGGTGCCGCTTTCGGAGATTGGCAGGCGGACTGGGATAAGACTGTGGCGGCGGCACGTCAGGAAGGTGAGGTAGCAATCTACGGGGGGTACAATCCCCGATATCGAAAATTCAATGCCGCCTTCGAAAAGAAATTTGATATCAAGGTCAATTTTACGCCGGGCGGCGGTGCACAGCACGCGACCCGCATCCTGTCCGAGCAGCGGGCGAAAAAATACCTGGTAGATGTGGTGATGGGTGGAGGATCAACCTTTCTAAGCTATCCCCTGAAGGCATTGGAGCCCATGCCGCCACTATTGGTCTTGCCCGAAGTCACCGATAAATCTGCATGGTGGCAAAACAAGCATCATTTTTTCGATAATGAGCAGAAGTACGTTATCACCACCATGGCTTCCGTAGGAGGATCACGGATCGCCATTAACACAAAGCTGGTTAATCCTGACGAGATTCGATCTTTCAAGGACCTGCTAAACCCAAAGTGGAAGGGAAAGATCGTTCAGTTCCATCGAGGGGATCCGGCCATGGCTCCAACCATCCTGTTCGTTTATAACACGCCTTCTTTGGGCCCCCGGTTTCTGTCGCGATTTTATCGGGAAATGGATATTACCTTCACCCGAAACCTTCGACAGGGGGTCAATTGGCTTGCCCAGGGGAAGTCTTTGATTTACTTCGGCGGCACCCCCAATTCCATTCATCAAGCCAATAAAAAGGGTCTCCCGGTTAACTTTTTACCCCATGGGCTCCAGGAGGGGGAAATATTGTCGGGTGGATACTGTTGTCTCGCGGTTCTCACCCATAATCCTCATCCTAATGCTACCAAAGTTTTCGTCAATTGGGTTCTCTCCAGAGAAGGACAAACGGTTTGGCAAAAACTCCCCGGTCGTCCAAGCTCATCGTTGCGTACCGATATCGCCAAGGACTACCTTCCAAAGGGAATGGTGCCCAAGAAGGGACGGAGCTACTTCCACGTTCATGAGGCAAAAAATTACAATTCGAAGGATTTGGACGCGATTCGTGAAATTACGAAGGCGGCCCTGAAAAAGAAATAGGAATCAAGCCGGTGTAACACATGTGTGTTCCGTAACTGCCGGTTCCACTTGAGACTTTTATAAAATCTATCGAGGCTAAACTTTAGTATAACGAGGAGGTGCCATATGTTGCGCCAAATGAGTATGAAAAGTCTTGTTGTATGTTTCGGGCTGCTCGTTTTGATGGGATGGACGGACAGCAACGGTGTGCGCGCAGATTGGAAAGAGGAATGGGATAAGACTGTGAAGGCGGCGAATAAGGAGGGGCAGGTGGTACTCTATGGAGGGTACAATCCACGCTATCGTAAACTGAATTCCACGTTTGAAAAGAGATATCCAGGAATTAAACTAAATTTTACTCCTGGAGGAGGTGTGCAGCACGCCATTCGGATTTTGTCCGAACGTCGAGTCAAAAAGTATCTTGCCGACGTTGTGATGGGAGGCAAAACTGCTTTTGTGAAACACTTCAAAAATGAGTTTGAACCCATTCAGTCTATATTAATTCTTCCTGAAGTAACTGATGCGTCTAAATGGTGGGGAGGGAAGCATCATTTCATCGATCGAGAGGAAAAGTATGTAATCAGTTCAACCGCCTATGTTTCTCCCGCCATCGCTATCAACACTAAATTGGTTGATCCAAAAGAGATTCAATCGGTCAAGGATCTCTTGAACCCAAAGTGGAAAGGTAAGATTTTACAGTACTACTCGTCGGACCCGGCGTTAACTACGGTCATTCTCTTTATCTACAACACTCCTGGTTTGGGTCCCAAGTTTCTGTCTCGTCTGTACAGCGAAATGGATTTCACCTTTACACGAAACCTTCGTCAAGGGGTCAACTGGCTAGGCCAGGGAAAATATTCCTTGTACATTGGTGGGACCAATGCCTCCATCTATCAGGCCAATAAGAAGGGTCTTCCGGTTTCCATCCTACCCCATGCGCTCAAAGAAGGTGAGATCATGGAAGGCGGTTACTGCTGCTTAGGAGTCTTGGATCGCGCCCCACATCCAAACGCAAGCAAAGTCTTTGTCAACTGGCTTCTTTCCAAAGAAGGGCAGACCACGTGGCAGAAATTAAAAGGCTATCCCATTTCTTCGTTGCGGAGGGATATCCCCAAGGATTATATTGATCAAAAGGTGGTTCCAAAGGAAGGAAAGAAATATTTTTATGTGAATCAAGCCAGCAACTATGATCCAAAGGATTTGGATGCAATTCGTAAAATCGTGACTCCCGCGATCAAGAAGAGGAAAAGATAAAGAGTCGAGAAAGCCATGAATAGCATCGGTTTGATTGGTTTGGGAAATGCAGGCGGACCATTGGGTCGTAGATTGTTTGATAAAGGACATGATCTCAAAGTTTACGACCTTAACCCTGGGGCAATGGATTCCTTGGTCAAGCTGGGGGCGGCCCCGGCTGGTTCAGCGCGGGAAGCAACCAGGGAAGTTACAATTGTGGCACTGCCCTCCTCAGTGGAAGTACGGGCCGCGATGCTTGGTGATGATGGGATTCTGGCGGGCATGAAGCGGGGTTCCGTATTGATTGATTTGAGTGGGACCGATCCCGATTGCGCACGCGAGTTGCAGCAGCAAGTGAAAGACCATGGTGGAGAGTTCCTCGGTGGAACCTTGCACGCTGACGGAGCACCTGCGGTGACCATTCCCAAGGGTTTGTTGTGCATCGTCATCGGTGGAGAAAAACCCACGATCAAAGCATGCGAATCCATCCTAAAGGATCTTGCCCAGAAGGTACTGTGTCTTCCCGAGCCGTGGATGCCAAAGTCCATCAAGATCGGAGTCATTATGATGGCCACGGCAAATTCTATAATGGTGACGGAAGTTTTAACATGGCTCGCCGCCCAGGGGATAGATCCCCGGCTTTTTCTCGACGTCCAGCGTGGAACAGGCTCTGAAGAAGCTAGTTCCCGCATCACCCAATTCTTCAAGAGAAAAAAGAATTATGGCGGTGCATTGAGCAACAGTTACAAAGACCTACGCCAAGCCTTGAGGGTTGCCGAAGAATTAAACCTTCCGCTACCTATGACAGCCCATGCCCACCAAATACAGGAAATGGGGCGTGCCCAGGGATTGGCTCGTACACCGAGTCCTGATGCCATTGGGACGGTGTACGAAAAACTGACCGGAGTGGATCTCAGTAAGGCAGTTTTGGATGAAGAACGGAGCTTTCCGGAGCCCCAGGAATCCGAAATAATTTATCTCTAGGACCACGGGAGGTTGTTAAGATGCCCACCATCGATGCTGATGCCCATGTCCATGAAACAGAAAAAACCTGGGAATACATGGAAGGATCAGACGCACAATTTAGACCTGTGGTTGTAAGCGCGAACAATGGACAGCGAACCTTTTGGATGATTGACGGTAAAATATTCGGAAAGGGCGGAAACGTCAATAAAGAGATACCGGCCGCGGTTCGTGAGATGCGAGACATCGAGTCTCGCCTGAAGCACATGGATGAATTGGATATTGATGTGCAGGTTCTCTATCCCTCCCTATTTTTAAAACCTCTTACCAGCAAGCCGGAGGTGGAAGCTGCCATTTTCAGAGGCTACAACCGTTGGATGGCGGATGTCTGGAGAAAGTCGGAAAATCGTCTACGGTGGGCAGCCATGGTCCCCTTGATGAGCATTGACAAGTCCATTGAAGAGGCACGGTTTGCAAAGGACAACGGCGGATGCGGCCTGTTTTTTCGCGGTTTGCCCGTGGGCAATAAGATCCTGAGTGATCCATATTATTATCCTCTTTATGAGGAGGCGGCGAAGCTAAACCTTCCGGTTTGCGTCCACGCGTCCACCGGAGATTTCGATTGGACTGAACTTTTCAATAACGAAGGCGGATTCGCCAAGTTTAAATTGGCTCCTCTTTCTGCTTTCCATTCCATCTTGAATGATGGAGTTCCAGCGAAGTTTCCAACCCTGCGCTTCGGCTTCATTGAGATCAGGGCTCAATGGATCCCCTATGCTATAGTGGATTTAAGAAAACGTTTCGAACAAAAGGGAAAGCCTCTAGCAAAGGATGCCCTGCGAGAGAACCGTCTTTTCGTTGCCTGCCAGACTGATGATGATCTTCCCTACGTGTTGAAATATTCCGGTGAAGACAACATCGTGATTGGTTCCGATTACGGACACGCAGACACATCAAGTGAAATCGAAGCGTTACGGAGATTAAAGGACGAGGGCGAGGTCAAGCCTGAGGTGATCGATAAAATCCTTTACGCCAATGCGAAAGCGCTTTACGGACTCTAGGGCCATTTGTTAAGTTGCCCTGTTTCTTTGTTAGCAGTCGGAGAAATCCTTTTGGCTTCCCACCGTCATCATGGTCCGCTCCCCCTTTCCAGTTGTTTCCAAAACCTAGTAGGTTGCCGTGGATGAAGTAGGATCCAGAGTCAAAAGGTTCTCCCTTCCTTGGGTACGTCGCCTCAAGGGGGGGCATTTCCTCATGCTCCTCCTGTTAGGTACCATGGGGTTTTATATACTGTATCCCCTTCTGTTGATTCTCATTAATAGCTTTAACGTAGCGTCCATCGCCGATCCGCCGGTTTATAGCCTTGAGGCATGGAGGGTAGCGTTTAGCGATGCCGACCTATGGGTTTCACTCTGGAATACCATTAAGGTTGCCGCGGTTTATCAAATCATAGCCTTCCCAATCGGCATAATTATCGCCTGGCTGCT
Source organism: uncultured Binatia bacterium (SeqCode) (assembly GCA_965215595.1). Taxonomy (GTDB): domain Bacteria; phylum Desulfobacterota; class Binatia; order UBA9968; family CAXXLF01; genus CBDCDW01. Next base: position 545,244 of record CBDCDW010000004.1, read on the forward strand.
TGCCCGGACTAATATGCCCTTTGCCAGGGGCTTTGAATTCATGTTTTGGGTGTCTTTTCTGCTCCCCAATCTCGCTACCACATTCGGCTGGATTATGCTTTTGGACCCCGGTACGGGTCTCATTAATAAATGGCTACAAGAGCTGCCGTTATTGAATGGTCTGACTTTCGATATTTATTCTTTCTGGGGAATCATCTGGGCCCATTTAATGGCCAACGGGATCTCCATCAAGGTGATGCTTCTGACGCCAGCCTTTCGCAGGATGGATGCAACCCTGGAGGAGGCGAGTCGTATGATGGGCGGGAACACACTGATTACCATGTTGCGCATTACTATACCTGTCATGACACCGGCCCTGGTTGTGGTGTTTCTGTTGAGTTTGATCCGAATGTTTAGCACCTTTGAAACCGAGCTTCTTTTGGGAGCGCCGTGGGGTTTTTATGTTTACTCCACAAAGATTGTAGACTTGGCAAGACAAGATCCGCCCTTATTAAATCAGGCAGCGGCCCTCGGTAGTATTACCCTTCTCTTTTTGGCTGTCTTTATTCCCTTGCAAAGATGGCTGATTGCCCGCCGGCGATTTACGACGGTAACCAGCCAGTTTAAACCTAAACTAGTGGACCTCGGAAGTTGGAAGATTCCTGCCACAGCTTTTGTTTTCCTGATTACCTGTTTGCTGGTAATTATTCCTACCCTCAGTGTATTGGGTAGCACCTTTATGGTGCATTTTGGGTTTTTCAATTTGCCTGTAACCTGGACCTTGGAATACTGGGCATTGGGTCTAAATGATCAGGGTTTAATACGGGCGTTTACCAACACAATGATTATAGCGGGAGCCGCGGCTCTGTTCGGCCCGTTTGCCTTTTCGTTAGTTGCTTATGTTTTGGTCCGTACGAGACTACCCGGACGGTCTCTACTGGATTCACTCTGCTGGATCCCCTCTGCCATCCCGGGTATCCTGGCCGGACTTGGGCTTCTTTGGATGTTCCTCGGAACGCCATTCTTCCGCCCATTCTATGGCAGCCTTTTTCTTTTGACCCTAGCCACCGTTCTTGGAGGGGTGACTATAGCCACACAGGTGCTAAAGTCCAATTTTATTCAGTTAGGTAACGAACTCGAAGAGGCCTCCCGAATGTCCGGGGCGGGGTTTTGGAGGACCTATTTTAAAGTTGTCCTTCCGTTGATGGCACAAACAATGGTTTTAATCGGTGTTTTAAAGTTCATGTTTGCGGCCCAACAGACTTCCAGCATTATCCTTCTGGCCACGGCCCAGACCTGGACACTCTCATTGCTCACATTGGAGCAAATCGCCTACGGTTACTATGAGCAAGCAAGTGTTACCATTTCACTTGTCATCGTCCTGACCCTTGGATTGGCGATCATTGCCAGGTCCCTTGGGTTAAAAGTTGGAATTCGAGCGGATTAAGCAGTTTTATAGTTCAACCACCTTCCATCGGCAAACCTCGGTCGAAGTGCTATGGTAAGGTTGATATTAAGATTTCAGAGAAAACCATAAGGAGAGAACTTAATGGCGGAAATTGTAGGTTGCCTGGCCATGTCACACGCGCCGCAGTTAATGCTCAAACCCGATCAGTGGGGTCTTCTCAATACGAGGAGTTGGGATTCTCTCCCGGAGAGGCCAGAGCTCAAGAAGGAAACCCTGGAGGTGAAATGGACCAAATGGAGTCGTTGCCAGGCCGCTATTGACATACTACGCCACAAGTTAGAGGAGCTTGCTCCTGACGTGGTTATCATCGTAGCGGACGACCAGCACGAGAATCTCGTGGAGGACAATATGCCTCCCTTTACCGTCTTTACCGGAGAACAATTCGAGGCGAGTGTAAGCCTGAGGTACCTCAAACAGGACAAAGCGGACAATCGTGCCTCCTATAGAGTGAACGCAAACATGGCCTTGGCCCTTACGAACTCGCTAATGGAGAAAGAATTTGATCCTGCCTATTCCCAAAGGACCCGGTACGAAGGAGGAATGGGGCATGCCTTCGCGCGAGTGCTGAAGTTCCTGGCCCCGGATCAACAGTATCCGGTAGTTCCCATCATGGTCAACACCTATTACCCGCCGGCTCCTTCGGCAAAGCGATGTGTTCGATTCGGGCAAGCATTGGCGTCGGCCATTGCTCAACTACCCGAACCGAATCGTGTTGTTATTATTGGATCGGGAGGCCTCAGTCACACCAGGATCGACGAAGAACTTGACCGGGGTTTTATCCGCGCATGGGAAGGGAACGACATGGGATTTCTCGAGTCCTATCCTTCGTCACCCTTGATTGAAGGGACGTCGGAAATAAGAAACTGGATCGTCACTGCCGCGGCAGCGGATCGACCGGCGAAAATGGTGGAGTATTCTCCCCTCTACCGAACCACCAATGGTGTGGGCTGTGCCATGGGATTCGCTATTTGGTAGAGCTTGAAGTAAAGGGTTCCCTGATTAGCCTGTAACAGAATATGTTAACCCAAGAAGAAAACGAACAGTTGACTCGAGTCGGGCCGAGAACACTCATGGGAATGCTCATGAGGCAATACTGGATACCAGCTCTTCTTTCGACAGAACTGCCTGAGTGTGATGGATCCACGCTACGGGTGAGGCTTTTGTGTGAGGACGTGGTGGCATTCCGCGATAGCAATGGACGAGTGGGTCTACTGGGTGCCCATTGTCCCCACCGCGGGGCTCCGTTGTATTACGGCCGCAATGAAGAGTCAGGATTACGATGCATCTATCATGGTTGGAAATACGATATTGATGGTAAGTGTGTAGACATGCCCAACGAGCCATCCGAGAGTAACTTCAAAGACAAGATCCAACATCTGGCCTACCCTTGCCGGGAGCAGGGCGGCGTGATCTGGGTATACATGGGCCCTGTTGTTCCACCGCCTCCGTTGCCCGACCTTGAATGGAGTAAAGTCCCAGCGGACCAACGGTACCTCGCCAAGCGTATTCAAAACTGTAATTTCGCGCAGGCCCTTGAAGGAGATATTGATCAGAGCCACAATTCTTTTCTCCACGCTTTGAATACCCAGCTCAGACAGGGGGATGGAGATAGAAAAGGAGTTGACCTATGGCGGAAATTGGATACCCATCCGCATTTCCACGTCACGGATACGGAGTACGGGGTCCTGATCGGGGCGAGCCGTGAGGTAGGTGAAGACTCCCTTTATTGGCGCTTGACCCAGTTCATGTTCCCATTCCACACGCTGACGGGACCCTACGGAGAAAATCCTACCCGGCAGAGCCGGGCTTGGATCCCTGTGGATGACGAGACAACCATCTTGTTCTCTGCAAACTTCCACCCTTTGAGGCCCCTTACGGAAACGGAGATTTCACGTCTACGTAACGGCGCAGGGGCGGGTTTTGTAGGCGATGAAAATTTCCTTCCCGCCAACGCGGAGCCAGGTGGAGCATGGCGGCCCAAGGCTCGCAAGGAAAACGATTATTTTTTTGATCGGAACCTGCAGAATACCAAGTTCTTTTCCGGCATTCCCGAGTTCTGGGCCCAGGACGCCGCCGTGCAGGAAGGAATGGGGCCCATATACGACCGGACCAATGAACATCTCGGCACGACGGATACAGCGATTATTCGTGTACGTCATCGCCTCATGGACTCGGCCAAGGCCTCACTGGCAGAAGGAATACCGGCGCCCGGATCCCAGGACCCCTCGGTATATAAGATTCGGGGTGCTGCGGTTATATTACCCAAGAATGTGGATTGGGTTGAGGGGACCCAGGAGCTACGAAAGGTGATTCCAGGTAAGAACCAATCGGCACCGGGACGGTAAGCAGACAAAGCCAGTTTCCACTATGCCTCCGGTGGTCAAACCCGCCGGGGCGCGCCTCGACCCGCGTATCTTAAAGACCAGATCTGACCATAGAAACCCTTTAAATTTAGCAGCTAGTTGTCCTCGGTACGCCAGCGTGTTAGGCAAGCTAGTTGCTGAGGACTGCGCACGAGGAAATAAATTATGCCTAACTGGATCGTAGGAATTGACATTGGTGGCACCTTTACAGACGTGGCGAGCATGGAAGTGGAAACTGGAAGGCTTAGAGTCACGAAAGTTCCATCCATTCCAGTGGACCCGTCTCAGGCAGTGGTGTCGGGGCTACAGAGCTTATTTGAGACCGATGCCGATATTCGCCCAGGCGATATCGAGTTCTTTGCCCATGGTACGACAGTTGCAACCAACGCGCTCATTGAGGGTAAAGGTGCCAAGGCCGGCCTATTGATCACCCGTGGTTTTCGGGCTATTTACCAGCTGCGGGGAGGGTCTCGGCCCACCGGATCAGATTTAATCGATAGCTTTTACCACAAGCCCGTAGGGGTTGTCCCGCAAAGGTTCACTCATGAAATTGGTGGACGTATCCTCTTTAATGGGAGTGAACATGATCCCCTCGATGAGGAAGACGTTCGAACGGCCGTCCGAGGGCTGCGGAGGGAGGGCGTTCGATCTATCGCCGTTTGTTATTTGTTTTCCTTCATGAACCCGGCTCATGAGCAGCGTACCGCCGAAATCATCCGCAATGAGCACCCTGATTGTCGGGTGTCTCTCTCAAGCCTTGTTCTACCCGTAATCCGTGAATACCAGAGGCTGTCAACTACGGCCCTTGATGCTTTTGTGGGTCCAGTAGTTGAAACCTACTTGAGTGCCCTTTCCGGAAAACTGCGTGAAGCTGGGCTTACGACCGAGCGAATGTTTATTATGCAGTCTAACGGAGGGTTGATGCGAATTGACGTTGCTGCAGGATACCCCAATCAAACGCTACTCTCGGGACCGGCCGCGGGTGTCGTTTTTGGTTCAAGTTTGGGGGAGATAACCGGTGAGCGCAACGTTGTCACTTTCGATATGGGTGGTACCAGCACTGATATCAGTGTCATGCCCGGCGGCGTGTACCAGGAGACCCGTCAAGGAAAGATCAGCGACCAGGACGTGGGGACACCCATGATTCAGATCCGGACACTGGGTGCGGGTGGTGGAACGATTGCGTGGATTGGCCCCGATGGGCTTCTTAAATGCGGTCCGCGCTCTGCGGGGGCCTCGCCGGGTCCCGCCTGCTACGGCCAGGGTGGCACGGAACCCACTATCACTGATGCTAATCTGGTATTGGGGTACCTCAACCCGAAGTACTTCATCGGCGGTCGAATTACCATCGATCCCCGGCTTTCGGAGCAAGCGATTTCTAAGTGCGTCGCCGAACCGTTGGGGATGAATTTTCAGGATGCCGTGCTGGGCATCATCCGAGTCGTTAACGTCAACATGGAGGTGGGCCTACGGCTATCCTTTGTAGAAAAAGGACTCGATCCACGAAAGTTTGCTTTGGTGGCCTTTGGCGGCGCCGGGCCACTTCATGCCAGCCGGGTGGCACGAAACATGGGTATTCCCAAAGTAATCGTTCCTGCTTATCCGGGTATAAGCAGCGCCATGGGATTGTTGCAGACAGACGTCAAACACCAATATCTTCAGAGTCGCATGGTCTCCCTCCTTAATCTATCGGAGGAGGAGGCCAATGGATTGTTTGATGGGCTCGTGGAGCGAGCTAGAGAGGAGGCCCGCAATGAAGGATTTAGTCCCAATGAGGTGGAACTGTTGCGCCAGCTCGATCTTCGCTATCCGTATCAAGGTTATGAGCTAACGATCACTTGTCCCAATAACACCTTCCAGGAAGGGAACAAACAAGCGATTAGAAATGAGTTCGACGGGCTTCATAAGCAAGTATATGGTACCTCCGCCCCCGAGGAGGTTCCTGAAGTGGTTAACGTGCGAGTTACCTCCATCAGCCATGTTCCCAAGCTTACGCTACCCGAAATAAGCGCAGCGGGACTATCACCGGAGGGCGCCCTGGCTGGGAAACGTCTTATAAGATTCGAGGAATATGAAGATTACAAGGAAACACCTGTCTACAGGCGTGCCGAGCTTCTTACTGGTAATCGTATAGAGGGTCCGGCTATTGTTGAACAGTTAGATTCGACGACGGTAATTTTACCACGTCAAAGCGCAACGGTGGACCGATATGGCAGCTTGGTGATCATGGTTGAGGGATGAAGACAGAAAGGACCCCTGAGTTAGACGCCGTGACTCTGGAAGTGATTAAGAACCGCTTCCGGGAACTGGGCTCAACCATGGAACACTTGTTGTTCCACAGTGGTTATTCCACGATCCTTCGAGAGTCACGAGATAGATCCGCGGGTATCTGTGACCGCGAAGGGTACGCGGTGGAGGCGGCAGGGACGCCTATCCACCTGTATCCGTATTATCTTGGCGTTCGTGCCGTTGTTCAGAGTTATCCCATCGAGAAAATGTTGGATGGCGAGTGCTTTATCCTAACCGATCCCTATCTAGGCGGAAGTCTCCATGTGCCGGATTTGATCATTGTGACCCCGGTGTTCGTGGACGACGAGGTGATTGCCTTTAGCGTGAGTATTGCCCATAAGCCGGATTTGGGAGGTCTGGTATCTGGCTCGTCGGGTGCCGGTGCTCGGGAGATTTTTCATGAGGGACTCCTGTTGCCGCCGGTGCGATATTGGACCCGTAACGGTGTCGTGAAGGAAGTCGAGGCAATTATCAAACGCAACTGCCGAATTCCTGAGATTATTGCGGGTGACATCCGTGCGCAGGTGGGTTGCACCTTGGTGGGTAGCCAGCGAATCCGAGAGCTATGTGTAGAATACGGCACAGATACCATTAAGACGGCCTTTGCCGAGCTTTTACGGTTATCCGAGGAAAGAGTTCGTCGAGGACTTGCAGGGTGGCCGGACGGCATCGAGGTAGCGGAGGGATGGGTTGATGACGACGGAGTGGATCCAGATAAGGCCCTCCGCCTTCACGTGAAGGTAACCAAGCAGGGTGATGGGATCACTTTTGATTATAGCCAAATGTGCGACCAAGTGAAGGGTCCCATCAATCTTCGACCTCAACCCTCAAACGTAGCGGCGGTTTTGGCACTGTTGACCTATCTAGATCCAACGATTCCGATCAATGACGGAATCCGGCGACCGATTGAATTTATCAATCCTGAAGGGAAGATCACGAACCCAAAATGGCCGGCTCCGGTAAACAGCTACTACGGACTGACCCATGTCCTATTCAGTACCATCGGGAGGGCGCTGTCCAAGTTCAATCCTAAGCGTGCAGTGGCCTCTGCCGGTCTGGGGCTGGGTGCCATGGCCGTGTGTCATCAAGAGAACCGCCTAGGCAGGAAGGCCGTCCAATAAAGCAAGCTAAGCCTGTCCTCTACTCTACCATGTCCTATTCAGTACCATCGGGAGGGCGCTGTCCAAGTTCAATCCTAATGAGTGGCCTCTGCCGGTCTGGGGCTGGGTGCCATGGCCGTGGGTCATCAAGACTAGGCAGGAAGGCCGTCCAATATGAACTCTATGTGACGTCTCAAGGAGGAACCTCTGAACACGACGGTTCCTTTGGCGTAACCATGTTGAACGGGACTCCCAATACCTCAGTGGAAATTATCGAAACTGAATTCCCAGTCCGAGTCTGTAGGCACGAGTTTATCCTGGATTCAGCAGGGGCCGGCCACTTTCGAGGTGGTCCGGGGAATCGCAAGGAGTACGAAGTCCTGGGGGATGCAGATTTGACACTGCGGCTTGGACATCAGTTCAATCATTCGGGCTGGGGAGTATTCGGTGGAAAGCCCCCGCAAACTGTACGGGCCTACCTCAATCCAGGCACCGAGAGAGAACGAGTGTTGCGGCCTCTGGAAACCGTCCACCTGGTTGCGGGAGATCACTTTCTTATTGAGATGCCCGGTGGAGGAGGGTATGGAGATCCATTCTCCAGAGACCCACAAGGGGTTTTGATAGATGTGTTGGATGGTACCGTCTCCATTGAGGCGGCGGAACGCGATTACGGCGTTGCCATCGACCGTGCCAGTTCGACGATTCAAGTAGAAAAAACGGCCGAGTTACGCAACCGACACAGCGCCAGCGCCCCGCATATAGACCGCTAGACGAAAAGGAACCTTAGCATGGAACTTGACGCTATTACCCTAGAGGTCATTAACAACAAACTCAGGGAGATAGGTTCAACTATGGAGCATCTGTTATTTCATAGCGGTTACTCGACCATCTTAAGGGAATCCCGTGATGGCTCGGCAGGCATAGCCGACCAAGACGGCTACGCGGTAATGGCCTCCGGTAGTCCCCTGCACCTGTATCCCTATTATCTGGGCATTCGAGCGATTCTCAAGGAGTACCCCATCGATAAAATGGAAGACGGGGAGAGTTTTATCCTGAACGACCCTTATCTTGGAGGTAGCCTGCACGTTCCCGACATAGTCATTGTGACGCCTGTCTTTGTGGATCAAGAGGTAATAGCATTCAGCGTGAGTATTGCCCATAAGCCGGATGTTGGCGGTATCGTGCCGGGATCCTCGGGCGCCGCCTCCCGGGAGATCTTTCATGAGGGTTTGCTACTGCCGGGAGTCCGGTATTGGACCCGTGCAGGGGTCGTCAAAGAGGTTGAAGCAATCGTCAAAAGAAATTGCCGTATCCCTGAGGTCATTGCCGGCGACATTCGCGCCCAGGTGGGTTGTACAAGGGTGGGGGCCGATCGCATTCGCGACCTTTGCGGCGAATATGGTACGGATACCGTCAAGAACGCGTTTTCAAAGCTCTTAACCCTGACCGAAGAGCGTATGAGACGAGGGCTTTCAAGCTGGCCGGACGGTGAAGCCGAAGCTGAAGGTTGGGTGGATGATGACGGTGTGGACCATGAAAAACCCCTCCGTTTGCATGTAAAGGTGTTAAAGCAGGGCGACCAGATTACTTTTGATTACACACAGATGAACGGTCAGGTTAAGGGACCCATCAACCTCCGTCCCCAATCCTCCCAGGTGGCAGCCATACTCGCGCTGCTCACTTATTTAGACCCTACGATTCCCGTAAACGACGGTATTCGAAGACCCATCACGTTTATCAATCCTGAGGGGACGATTACCAATCCACTCTGGCCCGCACCCGTCAACAGTTATTACGGGCTTTCCAACGTCCTGTACAGCACCATAGAGAAGGCCTTGTCCGAGTTTAATCCCAAGCGAGCGGTCGGGTCAGCTGGGCTTGGGCTCGGTGCTATGGCGGTGGGCCACCAGCAGAACCGGGCGGGAAGGAAGGCGGTCCAGTACGAGCTCTATGTTACCTCCCAGGGGGGCACCTCGGAGCACGATGGCTCCTCCGGGAGCGTTGGATTTTTCAATTTTACCCCCAATACGCCCATCGAGATACTGGAGACGGAGTTCCCCGTTCGGGTGTGCAGGCATGAATGGATGACAGACTCCGCGGGTGCCGGCCGCTATCGAGGAGGTATGGGGAACTGTAAGGAGTACGAAGTACTTGGGGATGCTGTTTTGACTCTACGCCTTGGGCACCAATTCAAATTCGGTGGCTGGGGAGTATTCGGCGGCAAACCACCACCAACCGTACGAGCCTTTTTGAATCCCGAAACCGAAAGAGGTCGCCCATTGCGACCGCTGGAGACAGTATCTCTTATAGCAGGTGACCGCATCCGGGTTGAAATGCCTGGGGGAGGCGGTTATGGCAATCCTTTACTTAGGGAACCGGAATCGGTACTGACAGATGTACTGGACGGGTATGTCTCAATTGAATCGGCGTTGCGCGATTATGGGGTGGCCGTTGATCGGACGACTATGACCATTAACAGTGAGCAAACTGCTCAACTTCGTAGGCAACCTCCTGATCACGAAGTCTGACCCAGCCAACGACTTGGGTTCAAAAAGGTAGGTGCTAACCGATGAGCGTAATGAAGCTGCTATACAGGGACGTGGACCGGACCCCTTACCTCTACACACTCAAGTATACTGCCAAAAGACTCGGTCTCGAGTTGGAAATGGAAAAATCATCGGGACCGGGATCACCTGCAAGCTGATTATGGGGATCACCTGCAAGCGGGTAGGGCGGACGTCCTGGCGGAAAACTACTGGGGTCTCCAGAGCTACCGGGCCAGGGGATTCCCGTTTGTAAGCCTTGCCGCCTCTGTTACAAGGATGAATGAGAAGTTACTGGTTCAACCCTCCATAGCTAAACCAGAAGACCTTAGGGGAAAGAAATTTGCGGTGCGAAAGACCGGTCCCTCAGAACTCGTGCCCGGCCTTTGGTTGAAAGATTTGGGCCTTGCAAAAGACGTAGAGCAGGTGATCGTTCCCGAGGCCGAAGTGGGCCGGTGGGGGAACTGGAAAAAAGTTCTTCAAGGGGAATGCCATGGTTGTTTCGTGACCAACCTTTATGCAGACGAAGCCCTCCGTGCGGGATTGAAGCATCTTCCAATCGAACCGTACGGTATTTTAGGAAACGTCACGTTAACGATTTCGGAGCGACTGATCGAGCAAAGGAGGGAGGATATTCAACACCTCGTTAATGCCGCATTTGACGCTAATGATCTTTTCAAGAGGGATAGCACTACGATATTAGAAATCATGGGGAAAGAGCCCATGGAGCTGATGAAAATCGAGGACGAGGGTGCCTTGAGGCGGGTTTATGAGATCCTCAAAGAGGAATTATCCGATTACCCGCTTCCAAGCGCGGAGGCCATTGCAAATACACATAGGATGAGGCTGGGCAGGTCTCCAGAATTAGCGGATTTCAATCCTCTTGTAATGTGGGATTTGAGCTTTGCTAAAGAGAGCCTTAAAACGAGGGTCGTTTCATCCCCCTCATAGCTCATTAAACGGAAGCTCGATCTATTATAATGTCACTCCAGGCAGCTTGACGTCTAGCTTTTCCCATCGGTCTCCGCCGTCTTGACTATGGTAGAGGTCCCCGCTTGTGAGTTCAGCGTACAGGTGATTGGGGTCCGTGCCGTCAAATACAACCTCCACGGCGAAGTCCTTGCTCAACCCCGCTCCATCCCCACCGAACTTCTGCCAGCTCTTTCCACCATCTTTGGTTCTTGCGATAACAGACTCGGCACCGGTGGGTCGACTCCACTGGCGCGGCTGACCGTTGGCCATGGCAGTAAAAAGAACCTTAGGGTTCTTCGGGTGCATGACCAATGGCAGCGAGTATTCCTGGGAGAGATCCGCCGCCATTGGGCTCCAGGTCTGACCAGCGTCGTTGCTCATGTAAAGGGCTCTTCCCTTGGACCTGCCTTGCCTGCAATCATGACCACCTGTGGCAATGAAAATATTATTGGTATTTGTCGGATCGATGACGATGGTATGAACATCGGCATCAAGACCTTTATCCAACAGTTTCCAGCTCTGACCACCATCCGTGGTTTTAAGCATGTATCCCACCTGTAGGGCCACATAGATCGTCTTTGAATCCTTTGGATCCACTGTAATGTCCCTCACATGGGGTTCAACCGTCGGTACAGGGTAGGTTATGGTTTCGACGAAGGGGACCTCCCTTAATGAGTCCAATCGGATCCAGCTTTTTGCCGAGTCCCGGCTGACAAAAACATCGATGGGCTCTGTGCCAGCGTAAATCGTATTAGAATCATGGGGATCGATGGTGAGGCACCTAACCTTTCCGGGCCCAGGCTTGCCATAGCAGGGTTTTTCCCAGGTCTTTCCAGCATCTTCGCTCAACCAAACGCCGTCGCCTCTTGTCCCTGCAAAGACACGGTTGGGTGCCGAAGGAACGGAGACCGCTTTCAGGACTGACCAATTTTTCAGCCCGTGGTTTTCCACCTTCCATGATTGCCCGTCTTCGCTAGTCACCGCTACCACACCTTCGTCTGTTCCAAAATAAAGAGTAGATGCCATAGGTTCTACCTCCGTCTTTAATTGCTAATGCAGCATCGTAGAAAATGCCACCATCAAGGTCAAGGATACTGCGGGCCTCTATTTGACATCATCTGGACCCTATAATACAAGTGCCAATGCAAGATAGACCCTGTACCATGGACCTAATTCGGTGACTTTGGTGCGGTGCCCTTGCAGAGAATTCAGAACTTTCAATCCTGCACTAATGCACGTACATGTTCTGTGGTACGGGGTAGAGGTTTTGCAAAACAATAAAGCTTCTATTGGAGGAATGTATGGCAGATCCAAACGTACTGCATCTCGCTCATTACACGATTGTTGTCCGAGACATTCGTCTGGCGGAAGCCTTCTACGCCAAGGTCATGGAAGCGGATGTAGTCCGGCGAAGCTGGAAACCCGAGGAGCCGGATCCGGTGGGTGATAAGAGAGGCCGGCGTTTTTCTCAGTTGAAGCTTGGCAGTGTGGTCTTTGATGCCTTCGAGGAGCCTTTCGGCCCCTGGCCGGAGCGGCGGAATCTGACCCAGCATCCCCACTACGCCTTTGAGGTGAAATCTCTCAAGGAATCGAGCCTGCGTCTCGACGAGCACAGCATCCCCTACGAGTGGAATACTTTTCACGGTCCGGGAGTTGGCATCTATTTCAGTGACCCGGACGGAAACCACCTGGAATACATCGAGTCGCACGGGCACTCAAAAGAGGGAATCAAATTTGGCGATCCCGATTGGCCACGACTGCAATATGATTTCGACCTGCAAACCGGCAAGGGAAAATTGGTGAGCGTCTCGGCGTCGCCGGGGGGCCTAGGCCCGTTAACTGCGAGGTGATGGTATGAAGCTCCGATGGGTCTCCGACGCTCCGCCCTGGAGTGGTCGAGCCGAGGCGATCGTTGCCAAAAAGCTAGAGTTCTTCTCCGAGGCGGGTATAGAAGAAGCCGACATTCGGATCATTCCTGGCGAGCGCAATGCCATGGAGGCGCTCCTGGCTGGAGAGGTAGATCTACTCTCGGGTATGGCCCGTAAGGCTATGATTGCTCACTCTCAGGGATCCCCAGTTCGTATCGTCGCTCTTCCGATCCGAAAGCTGAAGGCAGGTCTCGCGGTGGATCCTGCCATCGGAGACCCGAAGAATCTAAAAGGCAAGACTGTCTCGGTGGGCATATTCGGTGCCATGGTTGAGCGTCTCGCCCGAATGTCTCTCCAAATGCTTGGCGTAAACCCCGATGAGGTGAACTATATCGATGGGGGTACAGGAACCCTTCGCATGGGTCTGATTCGGAAGGGTGAATGTCAGGCTGCGGTGATGATGAACATTAACCTGGTTGCGGCAAAGGCAGCTGGTTTTGATGTTTATGAGACCCTGAGCGAACGTTATTCCACCTATGCCTTCCACTCATTGAGCACAACCCGCAAAGTCTTGGAGGAACAACCTGAACTGATCATTGGGGCGCTTGAAGGTTGCCTTAAAGGACACGAGGTGTTGATGGATCCTTCGCGTGCCGAAGAAATAGCTCCCTATTTTACATCACAGATTCCTGGTGGGAGTCGGGAAGACTGGATCAATGAGCTGAAAGAAGATATCCAAACTTTTAATCCGAGCCACGAGCTCGAAGAGGAGGCGTTTGCAAATGCCGTTCACTTCGAGCAGGAATTTGGTTTACTCCCCCCAGATTACGACTTTCATACAGCTCTGGAAGCCTGGCCACTTGAGCGAGCCACGGCTCGAGTCAAGGATAGAAACGGCTAGATAGCAGCTATCCGTTTAGGTGTCGTGAAGCAGATCTAGTTCTGCCTCTTCTGATCTCACGTGGTATCGGATGGCAATATCCTGATTCGGTCTGGCGGCAGCTGGGCGCTAATCTTGGCACCGGTGTTGAGGGAGCTTCTACCTTCAACCTCTGTCTGACATCGCTCGGACCCGATTTGCAATTCGCACTGAGTGCGATTGCCGATAAAAATGGTTCGAAGAACCGTGGCGGTAAAGGTGTTGGGCTGCTCTTGTGGAGCGTCGGAGTATGAAATAATTTCTTCCGGGCGGATGGTGACCAAAACTTTGTCTCCAGAAGAAAACGAATCAGACAAACCAGGAGCCGTGCACTCAACTTTTCCAAAGCTGCAGGCAACCACCAATTTACCTTTGGGCTGGTCTTTCTCGATGGTTCCTGTGATGAAATTAGTCTGGCCAATGAATCCTGCCACGTAGGCGTTGGTGGGATTCATGTATATACCTCTTGGCGCTTCCAGTTGCTGTATCATGCCGTTTTGCATGACAGCGATGAGATCTGAAATGACCAGCGCCTCTTCCTGATCGTGGGTCACATAGAGTGTCGTTACCTTAAGGTCTTTGATGAGTCCCTGCAATTCCGTGCGCATGCTTACACGCAGTTTGGCGTCCAGGTTGCTGAGAGGCTCATCCAGGAGAAGAACGGTTGGCTCGTAGACAAGGGCTCGTGCCAGTGCCACTCTTTGCTGCTGCCCGCCGCTCAAAAGAGGTGCGGGTCGGTCTGCCATGGATGCCATCTGAACTCGTTCCAGGGCCTGCATGGCCCTTGGCCGCCAGTCTTTCTTCGGTGCCTTGTTGGGGCCATGCCGTAACGGAAACACTACGTTGTCAAATACTGACATGTGTGGCCATATGGCGTAGGACTGGAACACCATGCCGGTTCCACGCTCATTAATCTGGACGTTGACCCTTTTTGGTGAGCTGAATACAACACGATCACCCAGCTCGATCTCGCCTTCATTAGGCGTCTCGATTCCGGCAATGCAACGCAACGTTGTGCTTTTGCCACAGCCCGATGGACCGAGGAGGGTGAATATCTCGCCCTTTTGAACCTCAAAGCTAACGCCACAAACAGCTTCTACCGGTCCTTGGTCCGAAACGTATGTTTTTCTTAAATCTCTAACTTTTAGCATAGGAACCTACTTTGGAATTTTGGATTTTAGATTTTGGAATTATGAGTTAGAATTGTCATTGTTTTCCAATCTAAAATCACTCTATTACTGGCCCGTTCTACTCAGAAAGCACCTCGATGGGTGAGTCGCCCTCTAGTTAACGCTAACGCAGCCAATAACATTAGTCCCATGGCGGACACCATGACCACTGCAGCAGCTGATGCTTCACCCAATTGTCCACTCTCCCATAACTGCCAGACTGCCACCGAAAGGACCATGTTGTTAGTTTCCGTCAGAAATAGTGCCATGCTGACCTCACGGAAGGTTAGCAGGGCCGTCCAGAGAGCGGCAAACACCAGGGAGGGTCTAACCAATGGCATAATAATGCTCCACATGGTGGTAATACTTGCAGCGCCACACACTCTAGCAGATTCTTCCAACTCTGGAGTGACCTGCAACAGGGATGCATTGGTGATTCGAGTCGTGTACGACAATCGATTAAGCAGGTTGGCCAGGACAATAATGCCCACGGTACCTCCCACAGGGATAGAGGGAAACCAGACAGAAGCCAGGATTCCTATCATAAATAAGGCAAAGGCAAAAGCAAGGCCAGGGAAGGCATGGGGAAGCATGGCAATGGTATCCATTGTATTACGAATTCGAAGACGAGTTCGTACGACAATCCAGGAGATCATCAAACTAAAGAAAATGGCTAGCAACGATACGCTGAACAGCAACTCTGCGGTATTGCGCATTACGCCCTGATCGCCAATAATCTCCATGAAGCTGTGGTAGTTCTCAAGACTCATCTTAGATAAACCTGCAACCGACGGCATTTGAATTATTGGTAAAAAGGATAGCCACAGTAGGACCCCCATGGGCAATACCACCGCTAAAAGCAGGTAAAGAACGATGAATCCCAAGGCCGGATATTTAAATGCCCCTAATTCGATATCCCGTGGCCTGTAGCCTTTCCCTGTAATGACACCGTAACGATGGGCCTTCGCTAGTACCTGGTGATAGAAATACAGAGCCACCAGACTTGGAGCGGCAATCATTGTGGCATAAACCCCTGCGGCTCCGTATTTGACATCCATCGAATCAGGCGTCGATGGCCGTATTGCGTAAAAAAGCTCACTAGAGAGTACCGGCGCTTTTCCTCCAGCGGCTCCTAGCATTGCGGGGACCTCAAATATTGAAATGGCTGTCATGAAGACGTAAATGGCCCCCCCAAGAATTCCTGGCCACATCAATGGGAGGCTAATCTTGGCAAAGGTCCACCAACGATTTGCCCCCGAAACACCGGCCACATCTTCCAAGGCTGGATCAAGGGCCCGCATGGGACCAGAGATGAGAAAAAACATGGTGGGAGTTAAAATCAACCCCATGACCCAGGCGATACCGTAGGGGTTATTAAGGTTAAGAGGGAAGCTATCCAGTCCAAAGAGACCCGCAATCGCATTGTTGATGAGACCAATCCGTTCATTGATCAGCATGAGCCAGCCCATGGTTTTGACAAACCCTGGAATAATAACCACCACGGCGATCAACGTAATAAAGAGATTCCGAAATGGCAGCGAGGTGCGATTGAGTAAAAAAGCCAATGGACAGGCAAAGAAAAGGGCAACAAACGTAGCCCCAAAGCCGACAATGACGGTATTGGGAACTACTTTAGCCAGAACATAAGGTCTGAACGCATAGGTCCAGTGGCTTAGTGTCAATCCTGGCTCGAAGGGGAGGCCAGGTACGAAGGTCATGTAAAAAACAAAACTGACCAGTGCGACAATGGTTGACAGGACGATCCAAGACAATGTCAGTGGTAGCGCATAGGGCCCGAAGGAGGGAATCAGTTGTTTTCGGGTATACTTTAGCCAGGTCTCTCTTGTAGTCTGTGCAATCTCCATGGGTATGAGTTTTTTATTGACCAACCAATAAGTTTAAGTTCATGTCCTGCTCAGGATCTACTTTGAGGCTGGCCTGGGAGTGGAGGTCCCAAATTATTATCGCAGGATGTTAAATATTTCGCGCCTAGAAGCCGGACTGACGAATGTTTTCCGATTAGTCCTCCCCAATCCCGGAACTTTGCCCCATTTCTACGATTTGATATTTGATCTTCCTCACCCCTCCATCACTACAATTGTTACATGTGAAATTATAACTCTAAGAGTTTACTGTCTTTGGCGTATGCCCTTAACAATGTCCCTTCTATATTTTTTGCCTTCTGTGGTTCCGAACCATTCTAAGACTTTCAATGACTTTGGATTGTCATAAAACGAAATGAGTTTCGATCCGCTCTCTTTTAAAGTTTTCCTAGCCGTCTTGTCAAAATCCGTCTGGCCCCAGTGCACATTGGTGTAGAATGAGGGAGGCTGCCAGATTGCGACTGCCTCCGGGGTCCCTATCCACATGCTAAAGAGTGTTCCCACGGCAGGATGACGAGCTCCCTTGGGAACGACGTAGAAAATCTGGGTTGTAGCCGTGCCATCGGAAAACCAACGGTGTCCTATGGGTGCGTCGGGATCTTTGGCCTTTGGTTGAAGATAGTGGTAGAAGTTCCCCGGGAAAAACGAAAATTCTCCTAGCAGCAAACGGTTTTTTGCCTGTGTTGTGTGCATGACCCCGGCCGCGTTCTTCCCAATCTGGTTGACCGTTTTGAGCCATTTGTCCTTGTCGTAAACAAGAGTTCCGATCTCCCATTCGCTGGTAAAGGATCCCAATACATATTTCCCCTTATATTTTGGATCGGCTATATCGATCCGAGTCTTGGGCAGGTCTTTCTTGGAGATTAGTTTCGGATTGTAAATCAGGACCTTATTTCGCCCCGCAAAGGAAAAGGCGTACCCTGTAAAGGGCATGGGACTGACCTCCTCAGGCTTGACCTTGCCGGACCCCACGAGAGGATTAATCTCAGACAATAGGAGCTTCCAGTTTGGTATCATTTGAGCGTGTCCGGCATGCATTAATTCGGTAACATTATCTCCCGCCCCTGGGTAAGTATCGTAAGGTGGTTTGCCTCCAGCCCTTAGTGTAGCAAACAGCTGTGCGTAGGCCGTGGATTGGCCTCCTTTTGCGATGTTCGTCTTGAGGTTGTTAAGGCCGAACCGTTTTTTGAAAGCCTTCATAATCTTTGGCGCGACCCTGCCAAACTGTCGTACGATCTGCGTGGTCATGACCCCTTCCTTTTTGGCCTGGGCGATCAAATTCTCGAGCGCTTTTTTCCCCTCCGCCGACGCCTCACTATGAGCAGGTAAGGTCAAGGCAAGAACGAGTGCTAGAGGCACATACATCATTAGGACCTTCTGTATAAGATACATTACATACCCCCTTCAATTTGTTTCAGTATAATTCATAACTTGGGGAGCGATAAAAGAGGCTACCCAAATCAAAGGGCTCAAATATCAAGTTACCCCTTTCCTGTCAAGGGTTTGCATCGGTTGAACACTCGACCTATGGAATGGATATAATGGCTAAAGGCTAATCCTGTAGATAACCGCGTTCGCGGTAGAAATGCTCCGCGCCGGGGTGGAGGGGCACGTTAAGAGGAGCCTCGTCATTATTGCCGCATAGCTGGGATATGTTGAGTTCGCCCTCCTTATCGATGGGGATTACCCCTTTGCGGTTTTCGATTGCCTCGCAAATTGCATAGGCCACTGGGTCCGGCATGTCGGCGTGTACGACAATAGGATAGCCGCCAATATTGAGACATGGAATTTCATTTTTCAGGCTCGGTAGGCGAGCTTCGGTTAGCAGTGCGGTCTGAAAACCGATCTATATCTCCTTCCACGGGCAGGAATCGGAACCCTTTTCCATACCCCTCAGGATATCTCCTTCCACGGGCAGGAATCGGAACCCTTTGGCCAGGGCCCCCGGCCCCCAGATGGTCACCCCTTCGTCAAAGACGGCGTCGATTTCTCCCCGGAGTATGGCGTCGTGTCTTGCACGATCGCTGGGACGAGGTACAGCGTGAAATTGGGCTCCCCAGTTTCGCAGGTCGGCAAAGCTTGTACCAGCCAGGTTGAGCACGCTATCTATGGCAAACATGGTTTTTTGGGTCGTATACGGAGGTTCGGTGACCTTACGGGTCGACAAGCGCAAGGGATAGCGTTTTGCTGGGATATCCTCCAGGGAGTGAATCCCTGTTGATTCGTGAACTGCGAAAACCAGGACATCCCAGGCCGGAAATACCGCCAGGACTCGGAGCGGCAATGGATTCTCGAAGGGGCCGGTTCCCCGGTAGGCCATGGCGACTGCAATCGACGAAGTCACCCATAGAACGGAAACCTTACCGTTCGGCCACGGCCTTGAGGGCCGGGTAAAAGCTGCCGGTTGTGAAGGTGAGGTTAATGGGGTTTGTGCGAATCTCTTTGGATTCGTTAACAAGCGAGATGGTTATTTGCTGACCGACGGGTGAGATGGTCTGGAGTACTCCCGATGTGGCGTCCAGTTGCTTCTCGGAGAGGGACCCCTCGTAAAGGGCGCTGGCAATTTCCAGAAAACCCTTGGCTCGTTGTATGCCCGCATTGAACCGGGTTCGTGGTGCGCTCATGGGTTATTTCCGCTGCTCGCCATAATCGACCTCCTTATTTTTCAATGGGCATAGCGTCGTCTATCAACAGCCCCTGTCCTCTGTCAAGCCAATCGAGCTAAGGGGGGCCTAATGGTTCCAGTGCTTTCAGTAGCGGTCTTTTACCAATTGTCTGGGGGTCCTTATAAAGAGGAGGGAGCAAGGCGTTGATTATCGTTCATTGACAAGCGGGGAGGACGGTCGATATAGTTCCCCGCGTACCGAAGATGAACATGTTGGTGGTAACTTGTGCGCAAAGGAGGTAGCCGCATGAAGGAGTTTGACGAACTGCGCGAGCAATTACGGTTTGGGACCCGGCTGCTGTTTAAAGACCTGGGCGATCCATGGGGGCATATCGCTGTACGTTTGCCGGAGAGCGACAAGCGCAAGGGGTTTATGCTCAAGCATGTACGCGTACCGCCACCGCCGGCGGACCCTGAAGCAGTCATGATCTTTGACTACGAGGGAAATATCCTGGAAGGCGCTCGGGCGAGACCATGGGAGGTGCCGATTTACACGCATGTTTTCAAGACGCGCCCCGACGTACTGAGTTGTATTCATACCCATCCGCACGTCGCAACGGCCCTCAGCATGGCGGGCAAGACGGTTTTTGCCATCACTCACCAATCGGCCCAGTTTGAGCACGGAGTTCCGATCTTCCCCGGAGATATGATCAATACGGAAGACCTGGGAGCGGGACTGGCCCAAACCATGGGAAGGTTTCCTGCCATTCTATTAAAAGGACATGGGGCGGTGACTATCGGATCCAACGTAGGTCATGCCGTGCAAAACACCCTCAACCTTGAGCAAGCGGCGCGGCAGCAAATCTGGGCGGCCACTCTGGGCACCCCGGAAATCCTGGAGGATCGCTTCATCGATTTTCATAAAAAACCGCCTCCCGGTGAAGGCGGACTGGCCCTCTGGTATACGCACATGTACTACGATGGAAATCAAAATCGACCCACGCCGAGCAAGCGTTTGCCCGTTAGAGCTAAAAAGAAGAAGCGCCCATAGGCTCGAGATTGTGGAAAGGGGTTAAAGTTTCAGCCTTAGAGGTTGGGTTTATATCCATTTTCGGCCACGTCGAGTATAACCCGTCCGAATTGCTCTCGCCTTTCAAGAACTCTGTGGGCATCGGCTGCTCGTTCCAGTGGGAAGACGTGGCTTATAGCGACCTTTAATTGATTTCGGGCAATTAAGTTCAAAACTTTCAGGGCTTCATCGGGACGACTGCCCTTGGAGAAGATGATCGTGGCTTGGGTTTGAATCAGTGGGCCGAGATGGAAGCGTAGTTCAGAGCCCGCAGCATTGCCCGGTACAACGATTCTTCCACCGCACCTAAGGACCTTCGCCAACTCTTGGAAAGCGTTGCCACCAACCGTGTCGAAAAAGAGATCGACACCCCTTCCGTTGGTGCTCTCATGAACCCTTTGGAGAACATCCTCTTTGTTATAATCGATCACTACATGCGCCCCTAGTGCTTTGACGTGAGTGGCCTTCTCTGGTCTGCTGGTGGTGGCTATGATATGGGAGCCTGCATGGCGGGCAACCTGAACGCCTCCACTCGCGACTGCACCACTGGCGGAGCGAATGAGTACGGTTTCTCCGGCCAGCAGCTGACCTCGGGTAATGAGGTTGTGCCAGGCGGTCAGTGTTCCTCCCTGAAAGGCCGCAGCCTGGTCATGACTGACCTCTGCTGGCTTTTTCATCAAACTCCGAGCAGGAACCGTAATATAATCCGCGTAGCCTCCCCATGCGGAAACCCCTTGATAACGGGGCTTTCGGCAGGCCTCCGGTAGATTGCGGTGACAGATGTCGCAGCTCCCGCACGGGGTGATGTTCCGGGTGATTACCTCGTCTCCTTCTTGCCAATCAGTAACACCAGCTCCTAGTCCAGCGACTACCCCGCTGGATTCCCGGCCCAGTTGAAAGGGGACAGGGGCTCGAAAATAATCGCCAGTCCCAGCATGCATCTGCAGGTCCGTACGACGCACACTGGTGGTGATAACTCGCAGCAATACCTCACCGTCAGACGGTTCCGGTGCTGGAACCTCCTCGAGGCGAAGTACCTCTGGACCACCATACTCGTAAAAGCGTACGGCCCTCACACTATAAGTCCTCCGACTATTCGTTCTTCTGTTGTGAAGCAGGATCGTAACATGTAACCGAACATATTTGAAATTTTCCCTTGAATTTGTGCCTAAGGTATCGGATCAATGACCTATCTCGCAAAGCCGCAAAGGACGCCAAGTTCTGAAAAAACAGGAAAATATTTTTCTTTGCGGGTATGGCTCAGCCAAAGGCTGATCCGTCCTCTGGCGGAGTCTTGGCGCGATAATCTTTCTTGATGTCGTTTTATTGAACATTCTATTGTTAAGAACATAGGCCTGACAGGTATATTCCGCTTTGTCAGGCCACTCGGAAGACTTGACGAGAAACTCGCGAAGCGATATTACACCAAAGGAGTTTTGGTGCAAGATCTAGCCGCGCCCGTTCCCTAGGGTTCCATACCTTTGAGTGCAAAGGAGAATGGATATGATCACGAACGAACTTAAATCCGGCGATGGTTTAATTGAAGAATTGGAGGGCTATCGGAAGGAGCATCGAAAAGAGTTTCCCTTTCGGAACGACGTAGGAAAGACAAAGGACAAGATTATTGCGTTGAAACGTAGCAAGCATGCGGGAGGTTCGGATAATCATAGGTTCGAGGGGGAGAGGTATCTCAACTGCACCGTCAAATCCATACGTCGCCAGCAGCTGCGTAAACTAGTGGACGAAGGCGGGTTGAGCACCTTTGGAGGAAAGGTTCCGAGCCATACCATGTTGGATCGCATTGGATCCTACGAATTTGGCATAACCGATGACGAGATTAATGAATTAGAAAAAGGCGATCCATCGGCGGAAAAACTCATTGTCAGGGGCTGGTGGATCCATCTCAACCGGACCCAGCACTGGTCCATTGCCATAGGGAGTGGCATGGTTGTGGAGGGCGAAAAGAAAGTGGATCCAGCAAAAGAGGCCAATGAGATAAAAACCCTGAGAAAAGAGTATGCGGAGATGGGGATTAAGAACCTGGACCATGCCCTTTGGTTCGCCTCGGAGCATGCAGAGGTGGATATAGATCATACTGAATTCAATGAGGCAGTCATCAAGCAATTTGTTAATACACCTGAACTGCAATATGAATTGAGAAAGGCATTCATCCTGCGTCTACAAAACCAGGGATTTTAAATCGGTAGTTACCGAGGAGGTGAGCCATGTCTGAGTTACCCTATGGACCGGAGGATCTGAAGGAGCCGGCACTGAGCGGTGATGACTATATCCAGTATCTTCAGCATGAGAGGGTGAAAAAGAATGCTGAGACGCCTCCCCTGTACCAAAGCATTCGCGATGGGAAGTACAGCAAAGACCATTTGAAGCTCTGGGTGAAGGACATGTACCTCTATTGGGATTATGCCCTGGTTTACAGTACCGGTGCTATTTATGTGAAGACCAATGACGAAGAGGTGAGAACCCAAATTCTTAGAAAGCTGGTGGATATCGAAGGAAAAGAGGTGGTCAAGGATTTGACCGGCTGGACGACGCCGGCTTACGAAGAGCTTTGGCTCCGCTTTGGTGAAGGGCTGGGAATTTCCAGGGAAGAAATACTGTCTTGGAAATCATTTACTCGCAGCCATTACGCCATGACAACCCTCTGCATGCTTTCCCGATGGTGGGAGTGGACCTGGTTGGACGGTGTGGCGAGTTTGTATGCTGGAGACCTCCACGGAAGGGATACCCTGCGTGGAGTGGGAGCGGCCATGAAAATGCACTATGATATTCCGGACAAGAGCTTGGATATATTTCGAGTCCTTGAGGAGGACGAGGCATCCCACATCCCCTGGGAAGAGAAAGCGCTTGGCCATTGGTGCTGCACCCGAGAGCGGCAATTGACAGCGGCCAGGGCGTTTCGAAAGCGACTAGATATTGAAAATCAACTGCTTGTGGCACCCCATCGGGCAGCCACCTCGGAACAGATGCCTCTTCAAATCCCCTAGGTCAAGAGGCCGTCTCAGGGGAGATTGGAAGGAATGAATGAAATGGATACGGAAGCTCTTCGGGAGAAGCTGATCCGCTGCATTCGCATGATGGACATGATCGCACTTGTGGAGCACAACGGTCACGTGAGTGTGCGCATCCCGGGGATGGACCAGGTTCTCATTCAATCCCGTTACTCCAGTCGGGCAACACTGACATCGAAGGATATTGTCACTGTGGATCTGCAGGGAAATTTGCTGGAGGGCGAAGACGAGGCACCTAGCGAGACACCCATCCACACTTCTATCTATCGGGCGCGTAAGGACGTTGGATCAGTGGCCCATCTCCACTGCCACTATGCCGTTTTGCTGAGTATGAGCGGGGTTGCCTTTGCCCCGGTATGCAACGATGGAGTTCTGTTTGCCCGTGATGGGGTGCCACTTTTTCCCCATTCGTGGAACATAGGAAGTAGTAAACGCGGTGAAGCCTTGGCTGAAACCTTGGGAGGAGCGAAAGCTGCACTCATGAAAGGTCATGGAGCCGTTGTGGTATCGGAAGTTCTGGAAGGCCTGTTTCAGACTGCCTATCAACTCGAACAGAACGCGCGCTACCAATACGAGCTCATGTTGCTGGGAAAGTTACAACCATTTACAGAAGGGGATGTTCGGAGTGCCCCGAAGCAGACCCTGGGGGCCTTGGATGGTAAACGAAAGTGGAAAGTATGGAATTATTTTGTTTCCGTAGCTGAAAGAAAAGGCACGTTTGATTGAAGCCCAGTCAGATCAGGAGGGTGAATATGTCTCAGCCATTGGTACCGGGTGAAGAGTATTTGGAAGAGTTGGAAGGGCTGCGCAGGAATCATCTCAAAGGTGGGGTGCTTCGACCGCGTCCGCATCACAAGACCCAGGAGGAAGTCGCTGAGTCGAGAAGAAAGTATCATCGGGGAGGGGATAACAACCATCGATTCGAAGGCGAGAGATATTTAAATTGCACTAATAAGGAGATTCGGCGCAAGCAACTCCGTAAGCTGATCGACGAAGGTGGGCAAACTACAGTTGGGGGGAAGACCCCCAGTCATCCCACGTTGGCCCGGTGGGAATCGGAGGAATTTGGGGTCACCGACGAGGAGATCACCCGGTTGGAAAAGGAAGACTGCAGTCCGGAAAAACTCATCGTCTGGGGCTGGCGTGTAAACATGCATCGCACCAGCGATTGGTCCGTAGCCATCGGCAGTTCCCTGGTGGGAGAGGGGGAAAAGAGGATTCCAGAGATCAGACAACGTCTACTGGACAACGTTAAGATCTTGAGAAAAGAATACGCAGAAATGGGTATCAAAGACGTGGAGCGAGCCCTGGCATTCAAGATTGAGCATGCCGACGTGGACGTAGATCACGCAGAGTTAGGGGCTGACGTGGTTAGACGATACGTCAATACCCCGGAGCTTCAAGAGGACCTGCGCAAAGCTTTCGCTTTGACGCTTCATATGAACGGTTACTAATGGATGGGATCGTTACTCTGAGGGAATTACTAGTGCAGTGTCTCACGCTGTTGGTACGTCATCCGAAGTACACCACCACGAAGGACACGAAGAGCACGAAGGAAGAGAATAGCATGTTGAAATCCGGTTGCTTATCTAATTCGGTTGTCCGTTCTTCGTGTCCTTTGTGCGCTTCGTGGTGAATAGAAAAACCTTGGTCAAGCATCATGGCGGCGGATATGCTACATGCCAGCGGGATGATAACCTGCAGTGATGTCGTTGGATATAGCGTCTTTCGCATGAAATATCATTCCCGGATACTAAATTGTTACGTCGAAGAATAAGTGCCTTCATTTAAGAGGCACTACACTAGTGTTGTTGTTAACGTGGAGCCCTGAGACGGCCCCCGGTCAAGGGCAGTAAAATTAAAAGGATGAATCCCACCGTTACCACCATAATGACTGCCCCGGCTGAGGCGGCGCCAATATTGCCGGCATCCCAGGCATGCCATACTCCCACGGCCAATACCTGATTCCTTGGGCCCGAAAGAAATAGCGCCACACTGACTTCGCGAAAGGTGGACATGGCTGTCCAGATTCCAGCAAAGACCAGTGACGGCCGAATGAGCGGAACAAGGATGTACCAAATGGTGGTGGCTGTAGTCGCTCCGCACACGTGAGCGGATTCTTCCAACTCCTGTTGCACCTGTACAAATGAGGCATTGGTGATGCGGGTTGAATAGGTGATCCGTTCCATAAGATGGGCGATGGCAATAATTGCAAGGGTTCCGTTTAAATAGAACCAGGGCAACGATCGTTCCAGGAGAAGGGCCACGATAAAAAGGGCGAAGGCAAAGGCCAAACCCGGTATGGCATGGGGTAGCATTGCAATATTGTCCATGAGGTGACGCGAGCGCACGCGGGTGCGCACCACAACCCATGAGATGGTCACACTAAAGAATAGGACTAGGATCGGTACGATTACGATTAGTTTAACCGTGTTCCAAACGACGTGAGATCCCCCAATGATGGCCATGAAGTATTCAGGATCGTAATTGTTGAAACTGGCTTTGGATAGGGCGGCAATGGATGGCATGTGGACGTAGGGGAATAGGGACATCCAGCCCAGAACCGACATTGGCATAATGGCTGCGAGCATGATGTAAAGAACGACAAATCCTAACGCCGCATACTTGAATTTGCCGAGATCATGGGCATGGGGTCGGTAACCCTTACCGGAGATTACAGCAAAACGATGGGATTTTTCTAAAACTCGGTGGTAAAAGTACAGCGCCACCAGAGACGGCCCAGCGATGACCACCCCATAAACGCCGGCTGCCCCGTAACTCACCATGGTTGCTTCACCTGTGGCAGGGCGAACCGCGTAAAATAGTTCGGTGGCAAGAACCGGTGACTGACCCCCCGCGGCGCCTAGCATGGCCGGTACTTCGAACATGGATAAGGCCGTCATGAAATGGTAAATGGATCCCCCCAGGACAGCGGGCAATACCAACGGAAAACCCACCCTTGCAAAGGTCCACCAGCGATTCGCTCCGGACACGGCGGCTGCCTCTTCCAGCGCGGGATCCATGGAACGCATGGGACCCGACAATAGGAAGAACATGGATGGAGTGAGTGACAGGCCCATGACCCATGCCATTCCGTAAGGGTTGGCCAGGCTCAGGGGGACGGACTCCAGTCCCAACAGGCCCGCCAGGGAGTTATTGATGAGGCCGATCCGCGGGTTGATCAAGAGAATCCAACCCATTGCTTTCACAAACCCCGGGATCAGCACCACTACAGCTAGAAGGGAAGTAAAAAAATCTCGAAAGGGAACATCCGTACGGTTCAGCAACCAAGACAATGGACCGGCGAAAACCAAAGAAACCAATACCGTGCCGAATCCAACAATTAGGGTGTTGGGGAGCACCTTCCTAAAAACGTAGGGCCGCGCCAGGTTTGTCCAGTGCTCAAGGGTAAGGCCAGGTTCGGTGGGTAGGAAAGGAACAAAGCTCATGTACAGGGTGACAAGGGAGAGAAGCACAATGCCACCCAGCAAAATCCAAGAAACAAGCACCGGCATGGTTTGGGATCCAACCTTGCCGCCAAACATTTGCCAAAAGGGAAGGGACCGGCTGGCACCTTCCCTATTCGTAACGATTGTTTGCGTCTCTGCCACTACTTGGATCTGATTCTATACGTGTTAAGTATCGGCTCAGTTAGCGCCTCTGGGTTATTGCCGCCTTGAGCTTAGAACGATATTTTCTCCCTTCGTCGGTGGCCCACCACTTTAACGTCGCCACCGTCTCAGGTGATTGCAGATAGGATACCAATCTGCTCCCGCTTTTTTTGATAGCTGCCTTAGAACGGTTGTCGATGTCACTCTGTCCGAAAATCAAGTTCTCTTGTGGGCTTGCAGCCTGCAGGATGGTTTGCGCTTCGGGGGTGGTCATCCATAGAGACCAGAGTGTTGCCCCAGCGGGATGTCTTGAGCCTCTGGGAAGCAGATACATCATGGGTGAAAGGGGCGTGTAATCGGAAAACCAATGGAGGCCAACGGGGGCCTGCGGGTCGCGAGCCTTAACTCCCCAGTATTCGGCGCTGTTCATATAAGTGTAAGCGTATTCTTTAAGCAAGATGCGGTTTAGGGCAGGTTGAAAGCGCATAACTGCAGCAGCGTTCTTGCCGATACGGTCCATTGTCTTGAGCCACTTGGCTTTGTCTTTGTAAACTAAGATCCCCTGTTCAAAGATATCGGTCCAGGGTGCAACGGTAAACTTACCTTTAAACTTGGGGTCAGCGAGATCGATAATACGTCTGGGAATGTCCTTTGGGGAAGCGAGTTCAGTGTGATAAACCATCACCTTGGTTCGGGATCCCCAGATAAATGCCTGACCGCCAACCACGTCAGGGCTAACTTCGTTGGCTTTCACTTTCCCCGAGGCCACCATGGGATTGACTGCAGCAAGCAAAGGTTTCCAGTTTTTCACCGGGGTGGCGTAGCCTTTTTTCACCGTCACAATAGCGTCGTTTGCGCTACCCGTTAGGGAGTGAAACTGTGGTCTGCCTCCGGCCCTAAGGGTAATCAACATCTTGGCGAATTTGCCCGCCTGGTCACCCAATGCCACAGTGATTTTCTGGTTGAGTCCGAACCTCTTGTTGAATGCCTTTACAAGCTTGGGAACCCCGGGCCCCAATTGAGTGACGGTGGCTGTGTCGAGGGAACCTTCTTTCTTTGCTTTTTCAATCAGGTCCTTTAGCAGTTTTTGCCCCTCAGAATTGGCGGCTGCGTAGTTCGAGTTAAAAGAGAAAAAGGCAATCGTGAATAAAGCGATAATCGTAAGCTTACCTGGCATTCTCATGGAGATCTCCTTATCTTCAGTGTCTATTTGAGGTTTCCTTAGATATAGGCTTCATACTAGGCATGGGCACATTTCATGTCGGAAACCGATGAGACCGAAATATTCATTTTTGCCCATGAGTCTCCACTATCTTGACTGGAATACAAATCACCACTTCTCAACGCGGCATAGAGGTGCTCTGGCCTAGTCTCGTCGATGATAACGGCCTCGGCAAATCCTTTGGCGACCTCGGAGAGACCTCCCTCGAGTTGCTCCCATTTAGATCCGCCATCCTTTGTCCTGACAATGATGGATTCGGCTCCACTGGGGCGGCGCCACCTACCCGGTTGGCCGTGGGCCATAGCGGAGTAGAGAACTTTCGGATTCTTTGGGTGCATAATTAATGGTACGGAATATTCGTGGGAGAACTCCATGCCCGTGGGGGACCAATTTTCGCCCGCGTCTCTGCTTATATAGAGGGCTTTTCCCTTAGTCTTTCCTAGCCGGAAGTCATGTCCGCCGGTGGCAACAAATATGTTATCGGTGTTTTCGTGATCCACCACAATCGTATGCACATCGCAATCCAGTTCTTTGTCCAATAGTTTCCAAGTCGCTCCGCCATCCGTGCTTTTCAAAATATAGCCGACCTGGAGTGCCGCATAGATCGTTTTGGAGTCTTTGGGATCGATGGTAATCTCTCTGACATGGGGTTCCACGGTAGAAACCGGATAGGTCACTGTCGATACCCATGGGATATCCCAGACGGACGGGAATCGAGTCCAGCTCTTAGCGGCATCCCGGCTAACAAAGATATCTATGGGTTCCGTTCCGGCATAGACCGTATTTGAGTCCTTTGGATCCAGGGTTACACATCTAACTTTACCGGGCCCTCTTTTTCCGTAACAAGGTTTCTTCCAGCTCTTTCCAAAGTCTTCGGTGAGCCAGACTCCGTCTCCCCGAGTGCCGGCAAAGACGCGATTGGGGGCGGAGGGATCCACAGCAAGCTTGGGAATAGCCCAGTCTTTCAAGCCCTGATTTTCAAGTTTCCATGAACTCCTATCTTCACTTCGGAGAGTCACAACACCTTCATCTGTACCTAGGTATAGTATTGAAGCCATAACCTTTCCCTCCTTCTATAGAGATCTTTATATATAGTAGGAGTATCGCTATCATAGAAAGTTTCAATGAGTCAAGGGTAGTCCAGGATATTGTCTTGGATAGCCATGTCAGCAGTTGGACGGCTTGACACTGATACGGTCAATCATGCCATATATAGGCTTGCTGATTTGATGGGAGGCCGTATTGATGGAAAAAAAAGTTCTTACCATGTCGTCGGACCTTCTGCTGGAAGAGGGAGTGCCAGGCCTGCCGGCTGATGAGTTTATCGCCAGTATTTGGCTAGAGCGCAGGCGATATGTGAAGGCAGGCCGGATCAAACAGCCTCATCCTTGGAGCGTTGCCCTAGGGGAGGGTCGGGTGTCGAAAGAGGCCGTCATCGGATACGTGAAAAACCGTCATTACTTCTTGGCCAATATCAATCGAAAGGATGCCCAGATCATTGCCAATTGTCCCGTGTCGGAGGCCAGACGACTATTGATGCGCAAATACCTCGACGAGGAGGGGCAGGACATCGTGGGAGGAAAACTAGGACCCCACTTCGAGATGTGGGTCAAAGTGGCGGAGGGGCTTGGCATCTCCGGAGACGAGCTGAATAGTTTCAAGGATGTTTTGCCTGCCTACCGATACACGGTGGATGCTATATTCAATTTTGCCAAGCACCATGGTTGGTTGGAAGGACTTGCTTCTACCTACGCTACGGAAGGGCAGATGTGGAGACGGTACACTCCGAAGGAAGAGCACCAAGACACGCAAATTTTGAGGGAAGGGGATGCACTCAAGAAATTCTACGGCCTTGCGGATGAGGCGCTGGAATTCTTCAGTGTCCACAACGAAGCCAATGACGAACATGGCGATATCTGCGAAAACATCATTAAAAAATACTGCACCACACAGGAACTCCAGCGCAAAGCATTGGCTGCAGCAAAATTCAGGTGGGACAACCACGAGACGCGCCTGGATATTATTTATCACTATTTCGTTTTGGATCGAAACTAGTGCAATATCTCACGCTGTTGGTACTTCATCTGAAGTACACCACCACAAAGTACACGAAGAGCACGAAGGAAGAGAATAGTATGTTGAATTCCGGTTGCTTTTCTAATCCGGTTGTCCGTTCTTCGTGTCCTTAGTGCGCTTCGTGGTGAATAGAAAAACCTTGTTCAAGCATCATGGCGGCGGATATGCTACATGCCAGCCGGATGATAACCGGCAGTGATGTCTTGGGATATAGGGTCTTTCGCATGAAATATCATTCCCGGATACTAAATTGTTACGTCGAATAATAAGTACCTTCATTTAGGAGGCCTTACACTAGGAAGAGCTGCCAGGTTCTTCTTGAGTTTCTTGCTATTAATCGTCGCAAGGGCCGGCCGTCCAGTCCACCCTTTACATCCCCAAGTTAAAGAGGCGAAGTGCGTTTAGGCCCATCATTTTCTCTTTGTCCTCAGCTGATACCGTCTCCAGGGACTCTATATACTGAATTGTGTTCATCCCGGAACCTGCTAATTCGTGGGGGTAATCGCTCGATATCAGCAGCCGGTCTGCTCCAATCCTCTCAATGAGAAATGGGATTGATTTGGGTTCTGCCTTGATGTTGAAAGAGAACCAGAGCTGATCCAAATACGTGGTGGGCAACTTCTTAATGGAGACCTTGGTATACTCGGGCTCTTCCACTGCCACCTCGTCGAGTCGGTCGAACAGGTAGGGTAAAAAGCCAGCCCCTGCCTCCAGGAATCCCAATCGCAGCTTGGGGAAGGTATCCAAGGCGCCGCTGCAGATCAGGGAACCAATGGCCAGGGAGGTCTCAGCGGGGAACTGCAGGGCGTTGCCGAACCGGTATCTCTTGTAGCGGTGGGCACCAGCGGTGATGGATAGGTGGGAGCAGTGGACGATGAGGGGTACCCCAAGCTCTTCCACCCTTTTATAGAAGGGCCAGAACTCATACTCGTCGAGGTTTTTATCCATGATATGGGTCTGGATCTGAGGGGCATGAATACCGAGTTCCAGTACGGCCCGGTCCAGTTCTTGGATGGCCAGTGAAACATCTTGCATGGGCAGGACGGCGAGACCGATGAACTTGTCGGGGTATTTTTTGAGTACTCTCGCAACGGCGTTGTTAAAAGAGCGGCACACGCTGGCACCCAGGTCAGCATCAACGTCATAGGCAAAGGGGGCATTGTTGGGGACGAGGACCTGCCGATCGAATCCTATCTTGGCAAGGTCTTCAACCCTGGTATCGACGTTGGAGAGACCGGGATTTTGCCTCGTCAGGTTAAAACAAGTGGGATAGTTCCACATGAATGCGGGCAATTGTTCGGTTCTGGCTTTGTAGGTTACGACCTGTTTTCCATTTTCATGATAAACAAATCGAGGTGCATGGCCGGAAAATTTGGCCGGCAACACGGCCACAAGACTACGTTGAGCTGGATGTTCTCAACAAGTTCCAGAATGATAAACAAATCGAGGTGCATGGCCGGAAAATTTAGAATCATCGTCGAAGGCGTCGTGAGGAAGGAAATGGGAATCGCAATCAATTTTGACAGCCATGATTTAGCCCCCTTTGCTTGCTAATTGCTCATCCATTTTTTCACAGAGAGAAAGATCAATTATTATCTGACAGAAGCCATTAGTCTAGAATCAATCTTGTATTACAGCCTGAGTCCCCTTGTCAATTCACCCCGTGGAATAGGTCCTCTACCGAGACTGAAATTATCGCACCATGAAGTTATTCCACGGGGTCCGTCACAAAGTGTGAGTGGTCAGAAGTTTCTTGATTGGCAATTAGCCCCTCTAAAGCAGGTCAGAACCAAACCCTGTAAATGTCATTTATAGTAAGCCTCAGAGCCGCTCTGGGCGTGGGTTTGCTTGGTGTTGGACCGCCAGAACGCAATTAATGAGCTATTTAAATGCGTTTCCATGGGGTTATTCATGAGGTCAGACATGCGTATTGACTTATTTCCAATTTTCACGCTGGTATTAAAGACTGGAGCCACCCGCCGGAGTCGAACCGGCGACCTACTGACTGAACCGTCTCAAATAAAAAAGGGGCAATCCGACCGGTTGCCCCTCCTTTTAGTTACTTAGGAACGAGAAAACTACCAGCGGTCACGCCCACCGCTTCTATTTCCACGACCTCCGCCATCATTGTCGCGCTTTACCATGGGTTTCGCCTCATTGACCATGAGGGAACGACCCTCCAACTGGGTGCCGTTCAGGCCATCGATGGCCTTCTGTGCCTCAGTCCCGGAATTCATCTCGACGAAGCCGAATCCCCGGGATTGCCCCGTGAATTTATCCGTGATCACCTTCGCCGATTCTACGGTTCCGTGCGCCGCGAATATTTCCTGCAGCTGCCCTTCGGTTACCGAATACGGCAAGCCGCCAACATACAATTTGTTATTCATGTTCTCCTCCTTAATGAGAGAATGTTACTGTCTTTGACCCTGAAAATTTGACTGCTAAGGGGAGCAGAACATGGGAAACCTAGTAATTGATGCCACGCTCTGGTCGGATTGTCCTTTAGATATCATTTCGCAAGGAGAGACTGACCTAGGCCTTCAGCGATTGTGTCGTCCTCATTCAGAAGGCCCTATACTGAAGTAGGATCTTGACCCTATGTTGATTCGGTCTCCGGGTCAACCACGGCTTCTTTTTTTCTGGGCAGCTAGCTTTCTGAGTAAACGCTTTCCTTCCTTTAAGCACGGAGGCTGTCCGTCCTTAGCAGCTTTCATTCCTGTACTCCGGCAAGCTAAGCAGGACGGACAAATCCATGCACCGCATTGACAGCGACCTCCCGGTTTGTCTATGAGGCCAGGCTTGCTATGAAAAGGGGAATGACAACGCAAGCAAACGACCTCCACCACCCCTTCCAGGACTTCTAAATCCTCGGGCGGCGCGATTCGTCTCATGGACTCGCCCGCAACAGCCACACGATATTGGAATATCTGTTTGGTGTCGGGCTTGACCAATAACTCTCCTGCCACAGTGAAGCAGGTTTTAATCTCAGTTCTGCCGTCAATCCGTCCTTCGTAGCCGACCCGGTTATGACGAATCAGTGTTCCATCCTGCAGTCTGACTTGGCCTATTCTATCCGACATGTCACCCTCGCTAAGTTGAAATTAAAAAAGTCCTGACGCGTTTAAGCTCAGGGGTCTGATCAGGAAGTCATTGGATCCAAAAGGATAGTCACAATTTGTTATTCTTAACCTCACTGAGAAATCCGGAATGTTTCATTTCCCATATACTCGCCTTAAGCTGTAAGTCTTGACCCGTGACCCTACGTGTTAGTTGCCGTACCGGCCTTTAGGGTGGCGATTCTTTGCGAGTCGCGGAGTTTTCTTAGGGCTGTGGCTTCAATTTGGCGAATTCTTTCCCGTGTGACGCCAAAAACCTTCCCCGTCTCTTCTAGCGTATAATCCGATTTTTCTCTGATCCCAAATCGCATGCGGATTATCTTTTCCTCCCTCGGGCTAAGAGTTGTCAAGATTCGTTGTGTCTCCTCCTGGAGGTTAAGATCTATAACCGTTTCCTCAGGGTCAGGAGAATGCTCATCCCTGATGAGGTCCCCGAGACAGCTCTCTGCTTCTTCACCGATGGGCGCTTCGAGAGAAACCGGTTCTTTTACCAGGTTGGAGATTACCTGTACCTTGTCCAGGGGTATGGCCATTTCAGCCGCAATCTCCTCAAGAGCGGGCCTACGGCCTAGTTGGCGGTTCAGGTAAAGTGCGGATTTGGTAAATTTGTTAGCGATGTCAACCATATGGACCGGGATTCGGATGGTACGAGAGTAATCAGAAAGGGCCCGGGTGATGGCCTGGCGTATCCACCAGCTTGCATAGGTCGAAAACCTATAACCGAGCCGGTAATTGAACTTCTCTACGGCCTTCATAAGTCCGATGTTACCTTCCTGGATTAGGTCAAGAAAGAGGAGCCCTCGACTGCAATACTTTTTCGCAATGACTACTACCAAACGGAGATTTGCCTCGGCAAAGTGATTCTTCGCCAGAGAGACTTGGGCTTTCTTCTCAAGGATGGTCCCGACCCTCGAACTAACTTCCTGAGCAGGCATGCCAATCTCTTTTTCTATGGTCCGAATCGCTTTTCCTTTTTTTGCCCGTCCCTGGGCTGTCCGTTCAAGCCCTTTAAGCCTCTCGTAAGTCTGTTTATGCTCCTGAATAATTATTTCGATCTGGTTGCGATTAAGTTGCAGGGTCATAATAAGGGTGGCAATTTTTTCCCTCTGCCGGTTGATTTTTACATCAAGCTGCTTTCGACCTCGTTCGCTCATTTGCTTGTCCAGGTTCCTCATCGTACGGTCATAAGACCTGCCTCGATATTCGAGTTTTCTCATTTGGGACCGAAAGCGAGTTTTCAGTATTTTTTCATGTGCCGAGACATCTGCCCATATCTCGTCTGGATCCTTTACCACATCATGCACGTTCACCAACCCCGCAGCAATCTTTTTACCGAGATCAAGCGTCCAGCGGAGAGCAAGAAGAGAAGATAGGGCCTCGGTGGCTATTTGTGCCTCACGCTCCTCGATCTCTTGGGCCAATTTTATTTCTTCTCCACGGCTCAGGAGGGGGATTGATCTTAATCCCTGTAAATAAATAACAACGGGGTTATTCGCCTTACCTAAGGAATCATTCTCAAAGTCAGTGTCCGCCTCTTCCCCATCCGAAACTTCCACTGTCTGGCTTTCTAGGATGGGCAGTTGTTCAGGGTCCCAGCTTTCTTCATTAGGGTGTCCGCTGATTTCGATATCTGGGGACTCCTCCGCCTGCTCCAAGAAGCGATTGGGTTCTTTTTGATCACTGGTAGGGTTTTTAATCATCTGTAAGCTCTTTGGGAATATACCTTGTTAAAGCAAACTGTAAAATGAGGTGGCTCAAATCAACCATGAAGTGATAGCCTCATCCACTGCAGCAAGACTTCTATCGAAGGAGCGGAGGATAACCGATATTATCCTACAGCTCGCTCACACAGATCGAATGTTTCCTTTTTTGGCCTTTTTCTCTGCCCTTTTTTCCATCAAGGTCTTCAGTGGTTTCTTTTTATTCTGTTTCCTACTATCATTGCCTTTACTCATGTTAGCCTCTCCTTATGTCTGAGTTTGATAGGCTGCGCGGGAAACAACCCATTGCCTATGGATCTTTGCCGCCTCAAGCACCCACATTGCCTCCTTAATGAGCACGGCAGTTTTTAGATTTTCTCCCGCTTCCACAGGGGGCACAGTTCATTACGTCCGACTTTCTTTTCGTAACCGGGGTCAGGACTGAGTATTGACTTATTTCCTATTGTCACACTGATCTTGATAAAAAGAAATACTATAGATGTTTTCCTGCTCAGTACGGCTTGTTTCGGCTCATTCTGGTAGCAAAAGTGGTAGGACAGGTTAATCCGTTGGACCTAGGGGGGAAAGATCCTGCGATCCGCTCTAGGTCCACTGCCCTTTTAATACTGCTCAGACGATATCCAGAAAAATGTCAATTCCAAATGGTCTCAGAGCCGCTCTGGGCTTGGGTTTGCTCGATTTTAGACAGCCAGGACGCAATTAAAGAGCTATTTAACTGCGTCTCGCTGGTAGGTCACATGGAACAAAGCAATACGCTGGGCGGCCTATTTGATCACCTTATCCGCCCGAAATAGCACTTGATCCGGAATCTTCAGACCGATCTGCTTCGCCGCCTTGAGATTGATGATGAGATCGAATTTCGCCGGCTGCTCAACGGGAAGGTCGGCAGGGTTCGCGCCTTTCAAAATCTTGTCAACATAGGTAGCGGCGCGGCGGTACAGGTCGGTACGGCTCGGGGCGTAAACCATGAGCCCGCCGGCTCGGACATATTGTTGAAAGGGATATATCGCCGGTAGCCGATACTTGACGGCAAGCCCTACTACCTGTTTTCGCTGACTACCGGTCCCCGGGCTCGGCAGCAGTAGGATTGCATCAGCGCGCCCTTTGGTCGCGGCTCGGAAGGCGATCTCAATATCCTTGGGACTTACCACGTCTAAGTGTAGAAGCTTCACTCTGAACGCCTTTGCCGCACGTTCCAGCTCTTTTACACTTTGTGCGTTAGCTGGTGCGTTAGAACCTCCGAGGACGGCCAGATGGGAGAGATTAGGAAGGATTTCCTTCATAAGTTCCAGTCGTTTTCCGCTTAACACCGGAGCAAGCATTGACAATCCAGTAATGTTCCCGCCAGGGCGCGCTAGGCTGGCAACGAATCCGTTGCCAACAGGATCGGTATCAAAGGCCATGACAATGGGAATCGTCTTTGTCGCTTGCTTGAGGGGACGGGTTGCCGCCGGTCCACCGGAGACAATGATGTCCACTTTAAGACGCACTAGCTCGGCCGCAAGGCGTGGCAGCCGGTCGATTTTTCTCTCTGCATAGCGAAGCTCAATGAAAATGTTTTTCCCCTCTACATAGCCAAGCTCGCGCAGACCCTGGCGGAAGGCCTCGTTGCGGGGCGCGTTAGAGGAAGGGGTGCTTGCAGATAGGTAACCGATCCGCGGGACTTTCGTGGGCTGTTGCGCCTGGGCTGAAACGCTAAGCGCAAAGAGCATAGCGCACAGACCAAAACAAAAGATTTGTTTTCTCATTGGTGTTCTTCCTCCTTGTCTTAACACTCTCTCAATTCATAGAGCAAGGGGTGTGCCGATCCAACGGATTTGCCCTGGACTTAAATAAGGTGCTGAAATAATGGGAGAATATTTGGCAGGTTAATTTAACAGACATTGGAGAGAAAGGGGTAAGTGTAGCTTATTTGCTACACCTGTGTAGCATAAATGCTACAGCAGAGTTTGGATTCTTTAGGCCCCGATTGCACCCCAAACGCA
Organism: uncultured Binatia bacterium (SeqCode); assembly: GCA_965215595.1. Taxonomy (GTDB): domain Bacteria; phylum Desulfobacterota; class Binatia; order UBA9968; family CAXXLF01; genus CBDCDW01. Next base: position 582,231 of record CBDCDW010000004.1, read on the forward strand.
ATTAAACGACGCTTTAATTGAGTCTCACGTAGGGCTCAATTCATGCCTGCTTGTGCTTGGTCAGCGACTAGGTTTCTCTGCCTATCAGAGACTATCCTGGGCCTCATTAAGGAGTCCCAGGTCGTAGAGTAACTGATAACGAACAGGGTTGTCAGGCAAGGTCCAATGAAATCCCTCTTCGAAAAAGACACCGACCACATTGGCGACGATCACCGTTCCGAACAGTCCGATCACTACCTTGGAAGGCCATCTGTACGAGACCTTCCTGGGTTCCAACTCGCGAATGAATATCAGGTTCAAACCACTACCGACAAGCACAGCCACAAAGACGATCAAGGCCCAAGTGTAGAGGTGCAATCCGAATATCGGCGAGCCGTAACCAGGATCGGGCGGAACGATGTGGAGGAGGATGTGCCGAATTGAGATGCAGGCACCGCTCACTGCAGCGACAATGCTCATGCCATAACCAGCGGCGAAATCAGTCCTGGTCAATTCACCCTGCCTTGCCTTCATTATAATGTACGCGGGTCCACATGCGCAAAGCAGCATAGCCATACGCTGAAGAATACAAAGCGGGCAAGGGAGTTCACCCTGACCGAATTGGACGAGAAAAGCGCCGATGAGGACGAAGCTGATCACCGAGACATTAAAGTGAGCAATCCAGAATCCCGCAGACCTGATCATAAAATGTTTCGCATCCTTAGAAGTTGAGGTTCAACTTGCTCGAAATGTGATGCAGGAATAGAAGCATTGTCGCCAGAAGCGAAACGAAGAAGAAGGCACGGATCAGCCAGTCTTTCTGGCTCCACATCGCAAGCAAAGTGCCGAGAATGAGAGAGAAAATGATGGTATCCATCCTCGAATTGTAACGATCCCAGTTGAAATGGGTCAAGCGATCTGCTGCCAGCCTCAGCCTTCCCTATGCTTTTCGCTAATTTGACGGCCTGCTCGACGAGGCGGACAGAAATCGGTCTCGAACTTTCCGGGGTATCTCGACTTTGCGTCTTTGAGCCATCGCATCGATACGCTCTTGACCTCAGTTCACAGTCTGACCACAACGTTATCCTTACGCGATACGGTCAATTGGCCTGGGCGATCTGACCGTTGACTTTGATCTTGTCTGGTCCTTACCGATTATTCTGGTCTGACCACCGGTCCCTTATCTCGGCAGGTTTCTTCACGGTGTAATGGTGGATCGTCTTGGGTTGAAACACAAGGCACATGCTCGAACCGCCATAACTGAAATAACCCACTTCTTGCCCCTTTTTCACTTTCTGGCCTGGCTTTACCGTGAGGGATACCGACGAGATCTCCGTGATTCCAATCGGTATCACGCCAACCATTCCAATGGCCCGGTCGTCACTTTCTATAAATAGTAAACCGCGTGTGTTCACGGATGCTTCGTAGCGTTGGGAGAGCGTTCCAGCACTTGGGTCGAATCCCTGGGAATGTAATTCGCTGAACATCAGTCCGTTCACCACGGTCGCTTGGCGGACGGTGCCGTCGATCGGGGAATGAAAGCGATGGTAGTCGTTTCCGCTCAAGAATGACTGGAACACATCCCCGCCGACGAATCGGTCGACATATCGACTGCCATTTAGCATATTAACAAGCGAATACGGCTGACTCTTGATCCAGAAGTTGTCCTGTTTCTTCACGCCTCGGACAATGTTATTGACGGTGCCGTCATTGGCCGAGACTATCACCTTGGGATTACCAGGGGCCGCAATCGGTCGTCGTTCGGCTTTGATCTCCCGATGGAAGAAGGCGTTGAATGATTTGAATCCCCCGTGAGGATTCGATGGGTTAGGAATGACGAATTCCGACAAGCCGTTCTCTTTCCATGCTTCTGGCGACAGCCAGCCGTCCTTCTTGTTGATCACGTACAGGGAACCTCTTGAGTCCAGGAAACGACTCCATTCCTTAAGGATGTTGCGGATGGCGTTGTTGAAAGCCGCATTCGTAAAAGCGGCCTGCCCCGCAGGCGTGTACATCATGCGTGCAAATAAGGTCGACATCGGAAAAGAGGTCCCATCCTTGTAGCTAGGAGCTCTTCGAATGATGAGGTTCATGGCCTTTAGCAGTGAGTCAACGCTGTCAAAGGTCCTGATCTTTTGAGGAACCTGTTCGATCATCTGTGTAACATACATGCGTACCACTCCATCCGATTCGATTAAGTCCGCCAACTGCTGAATAGATTTGTGATAAGCGGGGAGCTTGGAAGATTCCACTTCCTTCTTCAAATTTCTGAGCCAGGCATCGGCGTCTTGTCGGTCTTTCGGTCGGGTTGCAACCTCGCTCGAACTGTAACCAGCGAACGGAGTCAGACAGAGCGACAGCAGAAGGACACGCAGTCCATTCATCAAAAAACCTCCCACAGAAAATCAGGTGAGGCCATTTCGTCTCGAATGCGCATTTGCGGCACCCGCCGGAGCCCACAGCGGCCATTTAGCCGAGATTTACAAATAAATTCTATACGAATCGTGCCCAAATGGATGTTTCTGGGGCCTGAGGTCTACTGTAGCCGCCTGATTGTATTAATGATAAGAATTCCCTTTTCGAGTTCGGCCATCGAGACCCCGAAAATTCTGGTGGGGACCGCGTGCAAGCCCCTATTGGGACCCCCAAGCAGTTTAGCGGGGGGAACCGATTCGCTAAGGAACCCAATTTTGACCAGACCGTATCCGATAACGGCTTATTATGTCAACACGACTGACAAGATTCGCAGCGCAAGCGTATACCACAGCAAAGCGGACAGTAATTTCACCCGCAGACTCAATTAAACGACGCTTTAATTGAGTCCTACGATCGATTGGGGACTTTATACTGTGAGGAAAGATTCTTTGATGTTTGAGCAGAGCGAGTTTCGAGGCTGCCCGAAGCGAGCGGCTAAGGCGTCCCGCCGAGCGGTCATTGAAGCGCGGTTCGGCCGATTCGACAGGCTCACGGCCCTGAGGCACTTGAAGGGCATTGCTCACCATCCCGAGCCTGTCGAGAAAAAGGGATAGCAGCTCCTGTGAAAGCACACTCAATCCATTGTCGGGACGGGAGTTCTCAACTCACGGAACCACACCTTTAATAATAGAACCTTCACGCAAAATTCGTCGCTTGACAGGAAAATTTATGGGCGTTATGGAGGAGGTAAATCTTATGCATGAAACTGAGGATTAGTATGGCCACAATTAAGGAATTGAGAGATAGGGTGCGGGGGATGTACAAGGGGCTCAAGACTACGGGTGAATGAGGAGAAGCTCGTTCTTAGCGAGATAAAGGAGTTGGGAATACATGGCTACAGCAAAGAAGACCAGCGAAGCCAATCTAAAACTACGTCTAGTGGAAGGGTTGAAGGTATTGACGGGTGAAGGAGTTCTAACAGGTTCAGGTCACCTGAGCGTGCGCATTCCCGGAACAGAGAATTTTTTGATCAACCCGAGGTTCCCCGGTGTACTTGCCACTCCCAAGGACATTTGCACGGTGAACGCGGATGGAAAACGAATTGCGGGCAAGGGTCCCATCCCTTCGGAAACGCCCATTCACAGTTCTATTTACCGCGCCCGACCCGACGTAAAGAGTGTCCTACACTGTCACCCGCGTTACGGTATTCTAATGGGATTGCAGGAAACCGGTTTGATTCCTTTCAATCGCGAGGCACGCATGTTCGCAGACGGAGTTCCGGTTTTTCCCAATAGCATAGGGATCGACAACGAGAACCTGGCTAACCTTATGGTGCAAGCCCTCGGAACGCACTATGCAATGTTTTTGCGCGGGCATGGGATCGTTGTGGGCGGTCCCGGCGTCGAGGGGACTTGTGTGTCAGCGATACAGCTAGAGCGTGCCTGCCAGGATCAGCTATTTCTGATGAGCTTTACCACCCCGACTCCCATGGCCGATAACAGCCGGGGAAGGGTCGAGGCCCGACTGGAAAATCCCTACCGGGCCTGGCCGTATCTCCTCTTCAAGAATAAGGTAAAGACCCCAAGCCAGATCCGTGCCTCCATCAACACGCTAAAAGAGGGCGAGAAATACTGACCGCAGACGAAGCGTTAAGCGGATGGCGCATAGCGCAAAGCGTTCTGGACAGAGAGCTCTGGGGAGAAACCACAGCGCAGAGCGCCCTTGCGGATTCGGGACCACTGACTACAGGACTACGGAATCAGAAAGACAGTGAGCAGTTGGCAGCAAGAGATTTCAGCGTAAAAGTTTATCGCTAGCAGCTCAATTTACCAAATACATTTTTTCCTATCCCCTAAACCCAACCCCCTCCACACTCAGTACTCAGCACTTGTTACTCAGTACTGCTAAAGGCGCTTTGCTGACCTATGTTTGGTTAAAATTCTTTTTGTGCGGCTGTATTGTGGGTATACAGGCGAGTGGCAAGAGTTAGGGTGCCTAGCACAACAATCATCAGCACTGAAAGCGCGGCTGCCGGGCCGGCATCACCAGAATCCCAAAGCCGCCATAGATACACCGCCAGCACCATGTTGTCCGAGCTCTGGAGTATAGCAGCCATGGATATCACCTTGAGACTCAGGATGAACAGAAAAAGTAGCCCGTTGACCAAAGCCGGGGTCAACAATGGCATCCAGATCCGCAGCAACCTCGTCCAAAATCCTGCTCCGCTGGCCATGGCCGCCTCCTCCAACTCCTGATGGATCTGTACGATGGCCGCATTGGTGAATCTTGTGCCGATGGGGAGGAAATTTACGATATACGCCAAAACTATAATCCAGATAGTGTTATAAATCGGATTGGGAAATGAAAGGAAAACGATCATGAATGCCACTGCTACCGCGATGCCCGAGACGGCATAGGGCAGAAAAACGATAAAGTCGAGCACTTTACGTCCACGGATGTTGGTCCGATAGACAAACCACGATGACAACACCGCCAGAAACATAATGGTAACACTGCTCACCCCACCCAAAATGATTGTGTTCCAGAGCACGGAAAGCATGCTTTCAGATTCGAAGAGGATCTGGTAATTTTCCATGCTCACCAGTGATAGGGCCTTCATGGAGGGCGGTTTATAGTAGGGTAATAAGGACGCCCAGATCAGAATCAGCAGTGGCAACAAGATGGCGAAAATAAAATAGAATCCCACAAAGCCCCATGCCGGGTACCGCCATGAGCCCAGGTTGATGGCTCGTGGGCGGTACCCCTTACCCGTCACAACCGTAAATTGTTCTGAGCGCTTGAATTGCCTCTGGTAAATGAAAAGAGCCCCCAAAGTTAGCACCACAAGTGTCATACTATAGGCGAATCCCAGTCCATAGTCGGGGGGAAAGGTGCTTCGCAGCGAGTAGAAAATGTTAGTGCTGAACACAAAAATGCCGCTGCTAAAGCCCAACAGCATGGGCACTTCAAAGGTCTCGATTCCCCGGATAAATAGCAAGATTGCAATGCCGGCAAGCCCAGGCGCCATCAGAGGAAGGGTCACCCGTACCAACACCTTGCGTGCTGGCGCCCCACTACCGAAACCGGCCTCTTCCAGGGATGGGTCCATCTGCCGCAGAGTGGCCCCGACCAATAGAAAGGCGAGGGTGCTCATGCTGATCCCTTCCACCCAGATCATGGCGGGGAGGGAGTAGGCGCTGAGCAAGGGTGTGTCGGGGCCCAGCGCCTGCCACCCAATGTTCAATAAGCCTATCCTCGGGGACAAGAGAAAAATCCATGCGATCCCTTTAACTACAGAGGGCATGATAAGGGGGACCATGACCATGAGTGGGATAAGCTCTCGGTACCGCAGATCCGTACGCTCTGACAAAAACCCCAAAGTCCCCCCAAAGAAAACTGCAACCAGCATTGAGCCCATGGCGAAGATGAATGAATTTAAGAGCATTGTGAAGGTGGCCGGATTGGAGTACGCATTGATATAGTTATCAAAAGTAAACCTGTTCAGAGCAAACCCCAGTTCTCCTATGGTAACGTTCCGCATGCTGTTCAAAACCAAAAGGGCCAAGGGAAACACTACCAAGCTGCCCAGGATTAGGGTAAACGCCCAGAAAACGACCCGTTTGCCGTCCATTCCAAATCCCCGCATAACACGGAGGGCATACACCTTAGCAGCAGCTTCCATTGTTAGCCTTTGCCAATCATTTAGGTTAAATCGCCCACACCACTTCCCAATAACAGGACTACGAAAGTCGTTACCTTAGCCCCAAAAGCTTGAAGAAGAACCCCTCCGATTTTTTCTGGACCTCGTCAGAGTAAATTTCTGAAACGTTACTCAGGTCTATCAAGTCCATGTTCTCGACATTGCCACCACGATCAGCCGACCATTTTGCCATCTCACCCACTTTGGCCTTCCGGTTCAGGGGGGTAAAGCCAGCCACCTTATCGGTAAATTCAAATTGCCCTTTGGGGGAAGTGATGTAGTCCATAAACAGCCAGGCTGAGGCGGGATGGGGAGCGTCCTTAAAGATGTTCCAGGCCCGCAGGCCGCCAAAGTACCTGGGAAAAGCGATGAGGCTTACGGGAGCCCCTTTGACCATGGACAACCGTGCAGGAACAGTAACCGGGCAAAACCAGAAGATGGCCACCTCGCCAGCCGCGACCCTCTGGGCACCGCCGCTGTATCCACGCCCAATGACAGGCTCATGGGCCTTTAATTTTCTAAACAAATCGAAGGCACGCTCCCAGTCCCACTTTCCGTTCTTACGCCACAGCCAGGCCAATCGACCAGGTATCTCTTCTGATGAACGGGATATCATGGTTTTGCCCTTCCACTTGGGATCGCCCATATCCTCCCAGGTTTTCGGGACTTCGTTCGGCTTGATGAGTTCCGTGTTATACATCCCTTGTACCCTGGGGTTCCCCAAGCCCCCCACGTATAGCCCGTGGGGAGGCTGGCTGCCGCGAACAAAGTCCTTGAGGTGAGGGTATGTATTTTTGGCAAGGATACCTTGTCTCACGAAGATCTCCGAGCCATCCTCACTGATACCCGCCCAATCGATGGTCAACCGCCCGGCCTTCGCCTCGAGAGACACCCGGTTGACGGTGTCTTTGGTGTTCATCTCAATATCCTTAACAGTAATAAAGGGGTATCTTTTTTGGAACCCTTTTAAATCTCGCTTGAGGTCCTCGGCGATGCTGCCTGAAAGGATGAGGGTCCCTTCTTTCTTAGCCTTTGCAATCATCTGATCCCGAAGAGAATCAGCTAAGACGTCTGGTTGACTCATGGGAATCCCAAAAATTAGCGCCGAAGCGAACAGACTCAACATATAAAATCTCATTATTCCCTTCATGATTAGGCCTCCTTTTAAATTGCCAATGAAATCAATCTTTCACAACACTCGAAATCTTTATTTAGGAAGAAGCTGCTATGACCCGACATCGTTCGGGAGCCAGATAGATCTGGACGTTCTTTCCCGGTTCGACGGGTGTCGAGGGGTGAACTTTCATTCGTAGGCGCTGATCGTCCACCGACACCCAACAGTCGAGCATTTCTCCAGTAAACACCACTGTGTCTACACGGGCCTCTAATACGTTGTGATCTGGCCGTGCTGTAGCTTCACAAACCGTAAGGTCTTCCGGCCGGATCATGACCACCACATCATTGCCCTCCGGGGTATTCTCCGACACCGCACAGCGGATTCTGCCGCTCTTGGTCATGACCTCTCCCAAGTCATTTTTCTTGCCCGCGGAAACAGATCCAGGAAGAAAGTTGGCCAGGCCAATAAAGTCGGCGACAAATCGATTACTGGGGACTTTGTAGATATCCACTGAAGAGCCTTCCTGGACAATTTGACCAGAACTCATGACCGCCACCCGATCCGACATGGTAAGGGCTTCTAACTGGTCGTGGGTCACATAAAGTGTGGTGATGTTCAGACGCTTGGCCAGTTCTCTGATTTCGAAACGCATATCCTCACGCAACTTCGCGTCCAAATTGCTCAGGGGTTCATCCAGTAACAATACCCGTGGCTCGTGAACCAGGGCACGGGCTAAAGCGACTCTTTGCTGCTGGCCACCACTCAGAAAAGGGGCGGGACGATCGGCCAAGCCCTCCAACTGAATCAGTTGGAGAGCTCGCATGACCCGTTCTCGGACTTCTTTTTTTGGTACTCGCCGTTGGCCGTGAACTAGGGGGAAAGACACGTTTTGGTAAACAGTCATGTGGGGCCATATGGCATAGGATTGAAAGACGATCCCGTAGTCCCGTTTTGACGCTGATATATTGATTTGCTTCTCGCTTGAATAGACCAGTCGGTCTTCGATCCAGATTTCACCGTCTTCAGCCTCTTCAAAGCCGGCGATACAGCGCAAGGTGGTGGTCTTACCACAGCCCGAGGGTCCGAGGAGTGTGTAAAATTCGCCGGGCTCCACCTGAAAACTGATACCGCTAAGAGCCTGAACGGCCCCCTGATCCTGGGCAGGATAGGTCTTTTTTAGATTTACAATCTTGATCATATTTATGTCTCTTTGAATGCGTCCGAACTGCTGGCTATACGGCGGACCACGAGGGTCAAAGCGCCCAAGACAATGACCATCAGGACCGACAAGGCAGCTGCTTCTCCGGGTTCTCCGGCATCCCATACCCTCCAGAGGTAAATCGATAGGACTTGACTGTCGGGTCCGTATAACAGGACGGCAATGGACATGACCTTAATGGTCAAGATTGATACGTACAAAGCACCGTTAACCAGGGCGGGGATCAACAGGGGCACCCAGATGACCCGTAAGGTGGTCCAGAACCCCGCTCCGCTCGCCCAGGCGGCCTCTTCGAGTTCCTTGTGGATCTGCACCACCGCAGCATGAGTAAATCGTGTGCCGATGGGTAAATAATTAACCATGTAAGCCAGGACAATAATCCAGATGGTATTATAGATGGGGTTATCAAAGGACAGGAAAAGAATCATAAAGGCTACCCCAACGGTGACACCTGAAACGGCGAACGGAAGGAAGACCAAGAAGTCCAGGAGTTTTCGCCCTCTCAGATTTGTCCGGTGAATAAACCATGAGGAGAGGACCGCTATAAACATGATCCCTCCGCCGCAGGCGACGGCCAAAATGATCGTGTTCTGAATGGTTGACCAAAAATCTCCTGAACTTACCACCTTGACATAATTTTCAAATGTGGCCACGGATAACGCCGCCATTGACGGGGGCTTATAGTAAGGTAACAGAGAGGACCAGACCAGGATAAAAAACGGCAAGAGGACTCCAACCAGCGCATAAAAACCGACAAAAGCAAAAGCCGCGTATTTCCACCTTCCGAGAGGAATGAGACGGGGTCGATAACCTTTGCCTGCAACCACGGTGTAACGTTCCGAGTGATACAGGGCTCGCTGATAAACGACGAGTGCCGCCACGGTGATTACCACCAGAGTCATGCTGTAGGCGAAGCCAAGGCCGTAGTCGGGAGGGAAGGCACTGCGCAGCGAGTAATAGATGTTGGTGCTAAAAACGAAGATGCGAGAGTTGAATCCTAAGAGCATGGGGATTTCGAAGGATTCGATGCCGCGAATGAATAGGAGCAATACGACTCCGGCGAGACCCGGTATCAGCAGGGGAAGCGTCACCTTGGATAGAACTTTACCAATGGAAGCGCCGCTGCCGAAGGCGGCTTCCTCCAGGGTCGGGTCCATTCGACGAATGGTTGCCCCGATGAGGAGAAAGGCCAAGGTGCTCATGCTGATCCCCTCAACCCAAATCATGGCGGGAAGCGAATAGGCACTGAGCAAAGGACCCTCAAACCCCAGGGCACTCCACCATTGGTTGAGTAACCCGATTCTGGGTGAAAGGAGAAAGATCCAGGCAATGCCCTTGACCACTCCCGGCATGATAAGCGGGACCAGTACGATAACCGGGATGAACTGTCTGAAACGAAGATCGGTGCGCTCGGTAACGAAGGCAAGGATCCCGCCAAGGCTCGCCGCAACCACCATGGAACCCAAGGCAAACCACAAGGAGTTGAGAAGCATGGTGAAGGTCCGTGGGTTGGAGTATGCCTCCCAATAATTGCCCAGGGTGAAATGGCTAAATCCGAACCCCAGGTCTCCGACGCTCACCTCACGAAAGCTATTGAACACCAGCAATACCAGGGGGAAGGCAACCAGGACTCCTAGAACCAGGGTGAGGATCCAGAATCCAATCTTCCCTGCATTGAGCCGAAGTCCTTGAAATGCAAGAATCAGGCGGGTTTGCTGACTGGCAGCTACGCTCACGGCTCAGGCCCCTTATCCACTGATTGGTTCTTCTATTTCGTTTCCGCTAATGTCGATACCGCTACTTGATGCCAAGAAGTTTGAAGAAAAAAGTCTCAGATTTTTTCTGGATCTTGTCGTTGAACACCACCTCTGCATCGAGAGGTACGGTATTCTCGACGGTGGCGTTTTGCTCGACCAGCCATTTTCCGAGCTTACCGGTCTTCGCCTTTTTGTTTGACGTTTACTTTGGCGGATACTATTTCTGTGTACTCGAATTGGCCCTCGGGGGAAGTGAGGTAATCGATGAAGAGCCAGGATGCGGCGGGATGGCGTGCCCCCTTGAGTACCGCGAATGAGCGGAAGGTTCCGGTGAATTTGGGGAAGGCAATCAGCTCCACTGGGGCACCCCTTGAGGCCAGTCGGGCGGCAGGCCCAACAGCTGCAAACCAAAAGATAGCCACCTCACCCGCTGCCACTCGTTTTGTGCCTCCTCGGTAACCCCTGCCGATCATCGGCTTATGATTTGCAAGCTTTGTGAAAAGGTTGAAGGAACGTTCCCAATCCAGATTTCCACTTTTGCCCCAAAGATAGGCCAGCTGTGCGGGAAGATCCTCGGAGGAACGAGAAAGCATGGTCTTGCCGGCCCATTTGGGATCCACCATGTCTTCCCAGGTCTTGGGTGCTTCACTGGGTTTGATTAGATCCGTATTGTAAACACCCTGTACCCTCGGGTTTAAAAACGCCTGGATGTAGAGGCCATGGCTGGGTTGGGTACCGGCTGTAAAGTCTTTGAGGTGGGGGAAATTCATTTTTTGTAACAGATTGCGTTTTGCGAGCAGTTCCTCTCCATCGCTGCTAACTGCGGGCAAATCAATGCTGAGCTTACCCGCCTGGGCCTCTGCAACGATTCGGTTTATGGTGTCACCCGTGTTGCCGGGAAGCGCTTTGATTCTGATAAATGGATACCTCTTTTGAAATCCTTTGAGCTCGTCACGAAAGGTGTCAGCGTTGCTTCCAGCCACAACGAATTGCCCTTCTTTCTTAGCCTTTTCGATCATTTGATCGCGCAGTGAAGAAGCATACAGGTTCCCCGATTGAAACCCCACGGTTCCTTAGGACGAACAGAAAAACTATAATTCGACGTAATGTAAATACGAAACTCATAAAGATCCTCCTATGGGTGGTATCCCTTTGATACGGCTATATTACTATGACCGGTATGATGTGATACCTATTGATGAAACTAACCTGGCAAGCAGTTGCCAATAGGCCTTGTACTATGGCTGTTTGGTTGAGTCAAGTAGCCGATTCGCTGGTATTGACTTTACCCAGGAGAGAGAATATACAAGATATAACCTTTTAAACTGATTCTGTGAGATCAGGAAGGGTATCATGAAAGACAGAACATTCATAAATTATATGAGGACCCCTGCGGTAGCTCCGTTGGGGCCTTTTTTTTGCCCCGAACCACGATTAGAAAACGGTTCGTCCCATAAATACTGCGAATGGAGCGGGGTAACCCCATGGAATAGCTCCTCAACTGAGACTGAAACTATCGGCCATGATGTTGTTCCACGGGGTAAATGATTCGATCTCTCTTAAAGGGGAGTACTCATAGTGATTTTAATGGGCTCGTGGTTCGGGGTTTGCCCATGGAAAGATTAGATCAGGTTTTATTCGAGGGAGAGGACATCGAGCGGGCCACTAGTCGCATGGCCCACGAGATCCTCGAAAGTGAAGGGAATAGAGAAGGTCTTGCCCTTGTGGGGATTCAGACCCGAGGCGCCCACCTGGTCCAAAGGATAGCCGGGAAAATCCGTTCTTTTAGCGGCACCGTTCCGCCCGTGGGGTCCATCGATGTAACGCCCTATCGGGATGACCAAAAGGCAAAGGATGAGACCAGTTCGCCTTCGGTGCCATTTCCCATCTCCATTGATGATAAAACCTTGATCCTGGTGGACGACGTCATTTATACGGGCCGCACCATACGTGCTGCGTTGGAATTGATTTTTCAACTAGGCAAGCCGAAGAGAATTCTCGTGGCTGTCTTGGTGGACCGGGGTGACAGGGAACTGCCCATCAAAGCGGACATCGTTGGCAAGAATGTACAGGTGCCGAGTTTGTCACGGGTCAATGTCCTGCTGAGAGAACTGGATGGCGTGGATCAGGTGACCGTGACTGAGGAGCAAAGCCCGAATCTGCACGGGACCACCAGACCCCGAACCACAAACTCACGTTGACCGTTTTCTAGGGGAATGGGCTGGCTGGAAATAAACCATGAATTTTTGGAGAAATATAAAATTTAAATCCGTCTACTCACGAACTCGGGGTTATGTCGTTCGACCCACTTGTCTAGAGCCACTAGTCGAGGGAGGGACCATCGACTGGTGGTACGGGGCAGGCGTTAAGGAAAGAGTGTGAATCAACGCGGGCTAGTAACCATTGATGACCTTTCGGATGAAGAGATCGAGGAGATCTTTCTTCTAGCCGATGAAATGGAGTCCGGTAAGCATCGTCTCCCGCAACAGTCCATGGTGCCGGGAAAGATTATGGCGACGCTATTTTACGAACCTAGCACCAGGACGCGTCTTTCCTTTGAATCCGCGATGCACCGACTCGGCGGAGCCGTCATAAGCTGCCCTGATATGAAGTCTTCTTCCGCGGCCAAGGGGGAAAGTATCGCCGACACCGCCAAGGTGGTTTCGAGCTACGCCGATATTATGGTGGTGCGCCATTATTGGGACGGGGCCGTTCAGGCCATGGCGGAATATGCAGATGTTCCACTAATCAATGCAGGTGACGGGAGTCATGAGCACCCAACCCAGACCCTCTGCGATCTTTATACACTCAGGAGGGAAAAGGGAAAGCTTAAGGGTTTAACCCTGGCCATTTGCGGTGACATGAAGCATGGGCGAACCATTCATTCTCTCGTCTATGCCCTGGCTCGCTTTGGGGTAAACGTTATTATTTTAGCTGCCAAGGGAATGGAGCTTCCTGAGTACGTAATTGATCGAATGGATACTCAGTATCATTACAGCCCTGTTGCGATACCATCCGGCGATCTGAACGCCGTGGTGACTTCCACGGACGCAGTTTATCTCGCTCCGACTCAACCCCATCAGTTGGCCCTCTTCACACAGTCGAACCTGGACATCGAAGGTCAGTTGAGCAAGGCGGCCTCCGGGTTAAAGCTGGATGCTTTCTACGTTACCCGTCAACAAAAAGAGCGTCAGACCGAGAATGATTTCGAGGACGATCAGGAGTATCCCCGGATCGACGAGAAGTTTTTAAAGATCAAGCGGTTCAAGGAAACCGTTGTAATGCATCCCTTACCCCGGGTGGATGAGCTGTCGCCGGAGCTGGACAAGGATCGAAGGGGGATCTATTTCAAGCAGGCCGCCTATGGGGTCCCCATTCGTATGGCTCTCCTGAAGTTTTTGTTCGATGCCTCGAAGGCCAACAGGCCTCGACCCGCGCGGAAGCAAACCCTTTTATACGAGAATCCCGAGCCGCTGGGTCCTCAGTGTTCTAATGCCAAATGCGTGACCCGCATGGAGGCTCCCTCCACCAAACCTAGATTCGAAGTCTTGTTTACCGGTCCAGGTAGCGGACTGATTCTTCGCTGCCTTTACTGTGATCATCAGCTCCGAATCCGTATCATCGGCCATGTAAAGTCCAAACGATACTGTTCCTATGATGCGACTTTGGAAGAGACAACTCGTGAGTGGTTGAAGAGCAGTGAATTGGCGGTATTTGATTCCATAAAACAGGCCGAGGAGCAGTTTTATGAGCCCTATAAGACCGGCCCTCAGCGAACCATCATGGATGAAGCTGAAATTCATGAAGCCATCCGCCACATGGCCGAGCAAATAGTAAATGAGCCGGAAAGTTCCGTTCCACTGCTGGTCCTCGGTATTCGAACCAAGGGAGTTTTTATTGCGGATCGCATGGTGGCTGAACTGGTCAGGCAGGGGAAGAAGGCGGAGGCGGGAGAGATTGAGGTTTTTAGCACCCAGGATGAAGAGGATGGCAAGCCACCCATCGCATCCGTAAACGATTCATTACCACTCAATATAAAAGGCCGAACCGTGGTTTTGGTAGACGACGTCATTCACACCGGTCGGACTGTGAAAAGCGCTCTGAGTATCATATTCAAAATGGGTCGTCCTCAATCCGTACGTTTGGCAGTCTTGATTGACAGGGGCCATCGCGAGGTGCCTGTAAAGCCCAATTATATAGGTAAGCACATACCGAGTTCTGAAAGGGAGCGGGTTCGGGTCAAACTACGTGAGGTGGAAAAGGATGAGCGAGATAAAGTAGTTATTTATTCGGTGATCAATCCAACGGTTCCCGGGAAAGAGACCCTCACAGGATGAAAGCAGTACTAGCATTAGCAGACGGGCAGGTTTATGTGGGTCGATCCTTCGGCAGTGAAGGGGAAGCCAGAGGTGAGGTGGTTTTTAATACCAGTATGACCGGATACCAGGAAATCTTGACGGATCCTTCCTATGAGGGACAGATGGTGGCCATGACCTATCCTGAAATTGGCAACGTCGGGGTTAACCCCGAAGACGTGGAATCACGTAAAGCTTTTATCAAAGGATTCATTGTCAAAGAGTATTCACCGGTTCCCAGTAACTGGCGCTCTACGGAGTCCTTGCACCGGTACATGAAAGAACACGGCATTGTGGGCATTGAAGGGATCGACACCAGGTCACTGGTCAGACATTTGCGTGACAAGGGCTCCCAGGAGGGCATCATATCCACGTCACAGCAAAGTCATCAGGAGCTTGTCGCTAAAGCACTAGGGTCGCCCGGTCTGCTTGGAAGAGATCTGGTCAGAGAAGTGACCTGTGAAGAGCCCTATGTATGGGAATTTGGCCGATGGGAGTTGGGTAAGGGATACAATCACCCGAAGGGTCAAGGAATCCATTCCGTTGTGGCCTACGACTACGGGATCAAGTTTAATATTTTAAGGGGTCTGGTGGAATCGGGATGCAATGTTAAGGTGGTGCCGGCCTGGACACCAGCAGAGGATGTGTTGGCTGAAAACCCTGATGGGATCTTCCTTTCCAATGGTCCGGGGGACCCCGATGCTGTTCCCTATGGCAAAGCAATCGTGCAAGGACTGGTTGGTAAGAAGCCCATCTTTGGAATTTGCCTGGGCCATCAAATTCTAGGTCTCGCGCTGGGGGGTAAAACTTATAAGTTAAAGTTTGGCCACCACGGCGGGAACCAACCGGTGATGGATCTCACGACAAAAAAAGTAGAGATCACAACTCAGAATCATGGGTTTGCGGTGGATGCGGATTCCTTGAAAGGGTCGGCGGTGGTAACCCATCTAAACTTGAATGATCGTACTGTAGAGGGCCTGGCGCACAAAGAGCTACCCATCTTTTCAGTTCAATATCATCCGGAATCCTCGCCAGGTCCTCACGATGCTCACTATCTGTTTCGGAGGTTTGTGGAAATGATGGAGCGATACCCTAACGGCAATTAAATGTAGTCCGTGGTTCATAGATTTTAATTTGATTGGCGTATTAACTCGAATGACGGATTGTTTCTTTTCATGCCTAAGCGGACTGACATAAAATCTATACTACTCATCGGCTCAGGGCCCATTGTCATCGGTCAAGCCTGTGAGTTTGATTATTCGGGGACACAGGCCCTCAAGGCTCTCAAGGAAGAGGGCTACAGGATGATCCTGGTGAACTCCAATCCGGCCACGATCATGACTGACCCTGACTTTGCGGACCGAACCTACATCGAGCCAATCACAGTTGATATGGTTGAAAAAATAATCGCCCAGGAGCGGCCGGATGCATTTCTCCCCACACTAGGCGGGCAGACTGCATTGAACGTGGCAATTGACCTGGCCGAGCAGGGAATCCTCCAGCAATACGGTGTGGAAATGATTGGCGCAAAGCTGGATGCCATTAAGAAGGCGGAGGACCGAGACCTATTCAAGCTGGCCATGAATAAGTTGGAGCTGGATCTTCCCAGGAGTGGCTATGCACACAGTTTGGAGGAGGCCTTCGAGATTCAACGAGAACTGCAATTTCCATTAGTGATTCGACCTTTGCGAACCCTGGGAGGGAGCGGTGCCGGTATCGCCTATGGTCAGGAGGAATTTACCGAGGCAGTAACCTGGGGCCTGAAGCTATCTCCGGTACACGAGGTGCTGGTTGAGGAATCGGTGTTGGGATGGAAAGAATTTGAGCTGGAGGTCATGCGCGACCACAAAGACAACGTTGTCATCGTGTGCTCCATTGAGAACTTTGATCCTATGGGGGTCCACACCGGGGATTCCATTACCGTAGCGCCATCCCAGACATTGACGGATAAAGAGTATCAGATCATGAGAGATGCCGCTCTCAAGATCATACGCGAGATTGGAGTGGATACCGGTGGATCCAATATCCAGTTTGCCGTGAACCCAAAGGATGGTCGGCTAGTTGTCATCGAGATGAACCCGCGGGTTTCGAGGAGTTCCGCCCTCGCCAGTAAAGCAACAGGATTTCCCATTGCCAAAATCGCGGCGAAATTGGCCGTGGGTTACACTCTCGATGAAATTCCCAACGACATTACGCGGGAGACCCAAGCCTGCTTTGAGCCCACCATCGATTATGTGGTGGTAAAGATCCCACGTTTTACCTTTGAGAAGTTTCCCCAGGCCACGGATTGCCTCACAACTCAAATGAAATCCGTGGGGGAAGCCATGGCCATTGGGCGCACCTTCAAGGAAGCCCTGCAAAAGGCCATGCGTTCACTGGAAGTGGGCTCCTTTGGTTTTGATGAGAGACTCATGCCTGAAGGGGACCTTGAGAAGGTTGAGGGGTTTATCAAGAAAAAACTGGAAATCCCCAATGCCCAACGCTTGTGGTACCTGGCGGAGGCCTTCCGCAGGGGTTATTCAGTGAGCGACGTTTGCCAGTTGACTCAAATCGACCCATGGTTTTTGCAGCACCTGCGCGAGATCGTGGAGACTGAGTCAAAAATCCAGCAGTGGAACAAGACTACCCCGCCCACGGGTGAGTTACTTTATACGGTGAAGCAGATGGGATTCTCTGATCGGCGGCTGGCCCATCTCATGGGTCGAAAAGAAGAAGAAATACGATCCCTCCGTTTGCAGCACGGAATTCGTGCGGTATATCGCACGGTGGACACCTGCGCTGCGGAATTTGCCGCCTATACACCCTACCTCTATTCGACTTATGAAGGAGAAGACGAGTCGAACCCCAGTGGGCGAAAAAAAATTATGATCCTTGGCGGGGGGCCCAACCGCATCGGCCAAGGAATTGAGTTTGACTATTGCTGTGTCCACGCTGCCTTTGCGCTGAAAGAGGATGGCTACGAAACCATTATGGTCAACTGCAACCCGGAGACGGTGAGCACGGACTACGATACCTCAGATAAACTCTACTTCGAACCCCTTACTTTGGAAGATGTTCTCAGCATCGTGGATGTGGAAAAGCCGGATGGCGTGATTGTCCAATTCGGCGGACAAACCCCTCTAAGGCTAGCCCTGAGCCTGGAAAAGGCCGGGGTGAAGCTCATTGGAACTTCCCCGGATAACATTGACCTTGCAGAGGATCGTGACAGGTTTCGCGAGCTTCTCCAAAAGCTCGGCTTGAAGCAGCCCGTGAGCGGAAGTGCTCGCACCTATGAGGAAGGAAAGGGTATCGCCTCTCGGATTGGCTACCCGGTTCTGGTGCGCCCCTCCTATGTCCTGGGAGGGAGGGCCATGGATATCGTCTATGATGAGAATGACCTAAAGCTTTACATGACCAACGCTGTTGCCGCTTCCCCTGAACATCCCGTATTGATTGACAAGTTTTTAGACGATGCCATTGAAGTGGATGTAGACGCTTTGGCCGACGGCGAGGACGTGGTCATCGGCGGCATCATGGAACACATCGAAAGGGCTGGCGTACACTCGGGGGATAGCGCCTGTTCACTACCGCCGAAGTCCATTGGTGCTTCCGTCCAGGATGAGATCCGACGTCAGACAGTTTCCCTTGCCCGGGCACTGTGTGTCAGGGGGCTCATGAACGTGCAGTTTGCCGTTAAGGGAACGGAGGTATTCGTCCTAGAAGTAAATCCGCGCGCATCTAGAACCGTGCCTTTTGTGAGCAAGGCCATAGGGATACCCCTGGCCAAGATAGCGGCACGGGTTATGGTGGGGCAAAAACTTCGAGACCTGGGAATGAGCCATGAGATCATACCCACCCATATCTCCGTCAAGGAATCAGTTTTTCCCTTTAGCAAGTTTCCTGGTGTGGATACCCTGCTGGGTCCGGAAATGAAATCCACTGGGGAAGTGATGGGTATCGACCATTCCTTTGGGCAGGCATTTGCCAAGGCTCAACTGGGAGGCGGAATGCGCTTGCCCCAGACCGGAAAGGTCTTTATCAGTATTCGGGACGAACACAAGGAAAAGGCCGGTGTCATCGCCCATAGGCTCCATAAGATCGGCTTTCGGATTTTGGCTACCAAGGGGACGGCGGAGTTTTTCAAAAAAATGAATATCCCCACCGAGGTGATCAACAAGGTGCAGGAAGGGAGCCCCCATGTTGCGGATGCCATCCAATCCGGTGAGGTGGCCATGGTCATCAATACTCCCACCGACGCCCATTCCCAAGCGGATTCCTACTATATTCGTCGAAACGCCTTGGACTTTCAGGTACCTTACTTTACCACCATCGCTGGTGCGGATGCCGCGGTGGAAGGTATCGAATTATTGAAGGATGGTGAACTGGTGGTTCGAGCACTGCAAGAATACCGGGCTACAACCCGTGGTGTTACTGAACCGTCAACTGAATGAGGCATCTTCAGAACTCTCCAGTGGAAACCCCTTGTTATGAGCTGACTCCCTTTTCTCCCAGAGAGTGTTTTCACGCCCTTAAAACCCCAATTCGATTCCTCAAAGGAGTGGGCCCTGCTCGGGCAGCGCTTTTCGAGAGCGTGGGTCTCAACACGGTGGAAGACCTGTTGTATCACCTGCCGTTTCGATACGAAGACCGAAGGGAAATCAAAAAAATAAACCAAGCAACCGTTGGGGTCGAGGATAGCTTTATTGGCAGATTGGTAGCCTTGGATAAGAGATATGTCCCTCGGTGGAGAAGACAGATACTCACCGGAAAGCTTGCGGACGAAACCGGCAGTCTTCACCTGGTGTGGTTTTACCCCAAGCCTTACATTACAGAGCGACTCACCACAAATGGCGATTACATGGTTTACGGTAAAGTGGAAGGTGGCAGGGGTTCGGAAAAACGTATTGTGCATCCCCAGTTTGAACCCATTGAAAACGGGCAGGAAAAAGAAATGGAGCGAATCCTTCCGGTCTATTTGAGACTTGGCGGGCTTCCATTGGGAATGATAAGAAAACTTGTTCCACAGGCCCTGAGCAAGTACCGGGACTATTTGCCCAGTTTCTTGCCTTTGGACGTCGCCCACCGCCAGCAAGTCTCGAATATAAAAGAAGCCCTCACGGAAATTCATCAGCCAGGGAAGGATTCCGATATTGCATCTCTGGAGCTGTTTTCTTCCAAGGCGCACCGTTCCATTGTCTTTGACGAGTTTTTTTACCTTCAACTGGGTATGGCCCTGCAGCGCAAACATCGAACGATACTGAAGGGGATCCCATTCTCCTCTACAAAAGAGGGGATCACAGCACGGATGCGGCGACTCATCCCGTTTAAACTCACCGGAGCACAGGAACGTGTATTGCAAGAGGTTCATAAGGATATGGAGTTTCCCCGGCCCATGCAGCGATTGATCCAGGGGGACGTGGGTTCTGGAAAGACCATCGTTGCATGGTTAGCAGCGGTGAGGGCCATAGAAAATGGCTTTCAAGCAGCGATGATGGCCCCAACAGAGCTGCTTGCTGACCAGCATTACAGCCATCTCAAAAACTTTGCTGACCAGTTGAAGATCCCTGCTGCCCTATTGATCGGTTCCCTCCCGGCTGCTGAAAAGAGAGAAATCACCCGGAGAATCGCAGATGGGGAAGTCAAGTTTGTGGTAGGAACCCATGCACTCATTCAGGAGAGTGTGAGCATTCCCAAATTGGGTCTCGGTATTATTGATGAACAGCACAGGTTTGGGGTGGTACAACGGAGCGCCATGAAGCGTCTCTCGAATTGGAAGAATTCTACCTCTTTCTCGCTCCCCCAACCCGATGTACTGCTCATGAGTGCTACTCCCATACCAAGGAGTCTCGCCATGGTTCTCTACGGAGATATGGAGGTCTCGTCACTGGACGAAATGCCGCCCGGCCGCACTCCGGTGCAGACAAAGGTTTTTAAAGAAAGCCAGCGCGCACAGGTCTACGAGCTGGTCCGCGAGGAGATTCGTAAAGGCCACCAGGCCTACATTGTCTACCCGTTGGTGGAAGAGTCAGAACGGCTCCCCCTGAAGGACGCTACGGGAATGGCCAATGAATTCTCCCAGGTAGTATTCAAACAGTTTCGAGTGGGGTTGCTCCATGGAAGGGTCGCCGCTGATGAGAAGGAGCAGATCATGCGCAGATTCAAGGAAGGGGAACTCCAGATCCTGGTGGCCACAACGGTCATCGAAGTGGGAATTGACGTGCCCAACGCTACGGTCATGATGGTGGAGCACGCAGAACGCTTTGGTCTGTCACAACTGCATCAGCTGCGGGGGAGAGTCGGTAGGGGAAAGGACCAGTCTCACTGTTTTCTACTGCAATACGGTACCCAGAGCCGTGAAGCGTATCGAAGGCTTCGTGCAATGGAAGAATTGCAAAACGGTTTCAAGATCGCCGAGGTGGATCTTCAGCTGCGGGGCCCGGGAGAAATCCTGGGTACCCGTCAGTCGGGGCTTCCCGACTTTCGGCTGGCCAGCGTTTCAAGGGATGCCGAGCTCCTCTTGAAGGCACGCAAGGAGGCATTGGAATGGCTTGCCGCCGATCCATTTTTAAAAGGGAAAGAGTCCCGGGCAATGAAAGAGGTATTAAAACACCGTTGGAGCGGAAGATTAGAGCTTGGAAGTATAGGGTAAGTTTGCACCGGTTCGGAGGATAGCTTATAAATAATTAAGTAGCTTATATCGCTAGCCTTTCAGCAAGGAATACCTTCAGTGAATTTCAATCGAATTAACAGACTTCCTCCATACGTCTTTAATATCATCAATGATTTGAAGCAGGAGGCGAGGCGCAGGGGGGAAGACATTGTGGACTTCGGCATGGGAAACCCGGACCAACCCAGTCCTCCTCATGTGGTGGCTAAACTCATCGATGCAGCGAAGAAGCCTGCGAACCATCGCTACTCGGCCTCTCGAGGTATCTACAAACTACGGCTTGCCATCGCAGATTGGTACAAGAAGCGGTATCAGGTGGATATCGACGCCGACACTGAGGCCATAGTCACACTTGGATCTAAAGAGGGACTGGGTCACCTGGTGCTGGCGATTTTAGATCCTGGGGACGTTGTATTTTGTCCTAGCCCAACCTACCCCATCCATCAGTACTCAGTGATCATTGCGGGGGGGGATCTTCGGAGTATTCCTCTTCAGTCCAGTGAGAGTTTCTTCGAGCATCTACAGGAAGCCATCAAGCAGACCTGGCCTAAGCCGAAACTCCTGATCCTAAACTTTCCCCATAATCCTACAACTGAAGTGGTGGACCTGGATTTCTTCCGTCGAATCGTTGAATTTGCCAAGGAGCATGGACTTCTGGTCATCCATGATCTGGCCTATGCGGATATTACCTTTGACGGTTATAAGCCGCCAAGCTTTCTTCAGGTGCCCGGAGCTAGAGACGTAGGTATTGAATTCTTTTCTCTGTCGAAAAGTTACAACATGCCTGGATGGAGGGTTGGATTTGCCGTGGGGAATCACGAGTTGGTGAATGCACTATCTCGTATTAAGAGTTACCTAGATTACGGAATGTTCCAGCCGGTTCAAATCGCTGCAATCCAGGCCCTGAATGGGCCCCAGGACTGTGTAGAAACCATTCGGCAAACCTATTGCGATCGCCGGGACACCCTGGTGGATGGACTGGAACGCGTAGGCTGGAAGATAAATAAACCTAAGGCAACGATGTTTGTGTGGGCCGAAATTCCGGAACCCTGCAAGAAGATGGGGTCCGTGGAGTTTTCCAAGTTTTTATTGGAGAAGGCTAAAGTGGCAGTTTCTCCAGGGATTGGCTTTGGGGAATATGGAGACGACTTCATTCGTTTCGCCCTCATCGAGAACGAGCACCGTACCCGTCAGGCGGTAAGGACCATTCGCAAGGCCCTGGGTGAAGGGCCGGGCTCATTCAAATAACACCATGGCCAAATCCAACGACATTCGTCGGGTCCGGATAGGATTGCTGGGTTCAGGAACGGTTGGGGAGGCCATCCAGGAGATCGTCTTTCGTGGCGATCTTGCGAGCAAACTGGGTGTTCAGGTTGAGATTGTAAAAATTTTCACCCGCCACCCCAAACAGAAAAAAGCATTTGCGAGCCACCCTTCGCTATTTACCACAAAGGCCCAGGAGGTTACCGACCATCCGGATGTAGATATTGTTGTTGAAGTCCTCGGTTCTCAGCAAAGGAAAGACTTGCCCCTTTTTAAGGATTATGTGATTCGGGCAATGCAAAATGGTAAAGACGTGGTGACCTCGGATAAGGCCATCCTGGCAACCTATGGCAAAGAGATATGGGCGGCTGCCGAAAAGTATGGGCAGGAGATTGGGTTTGAAGCTTCCGTAGGGGGAAGCATTCCCATCATTAAGTCTCTCAAGGAAAGCCTTGCCGCAGAAGAACCTGAAGCTATTTATGGGATTGTCAATGGAACTTGTAACTACATCCTCACCGAGATGAGGAACGGTGGGAAGTCCTACGAAGAATCCCTGCGTGAGGCGCAACAGCGGGGATATGCAGAGACTAACCCCGAAATGGATGTGGCCGGGATGGACGCAGAGGCGAAACTGATCCTGTTGAGCGCCGTTGCCTTTGGCCTGCAACTGGAACCAGGAGTCATTTACCGGAAGGGAATTGACGAGATCCATGCTATCGACTTTCAGTACGCTTGCACCAAAGGGTCAAGCACCATAAAATCACTGGCCGTGGCAAGAAGCGAGGAGGGAGCCATCCAGGTTTATGTCTCCCCGGTGCTTGTACCCAATGAACATTTCTTATCCAACATCAACGGGGTTACCAACGCTATCTTTTTCAAGAGAAAAGGGAGCGGGCAGGACTCTAGCGATAGCCATACCGATTGGAACTATTCATTCATTGGTCCAGGCGCAGGAGGAGGGCCCACGGCCGTGGCCGTATTAGGTGACCTGTGCAATCTTGTGCGACAGCCTCGGCAGAAAGGGGTCAGTTCGAACCCTTGGAGGAAAAGGAAGGGAACATCAGTTCAGCCCCAGGATCTTATAAAGGCAGACTTCTACGTTAGGTTCGTGGTGACGGATCAGAGCGGAATCGTGGGCGACATCTGTCGAATCTTCGGCGATAAGGGAGTAAACATCTCTGAGGTGTGGCAACTGAACCACAGTAAAAATGAATTGGAAGGACTAGCGAAAAAGTATCATTTGACAGAGAAATCGGCAAAGATTCTTCCATTTGCGATTACTCTGGAACGGACCACCATAGGACAGATCAAAAAGGCGTTGGACATAATTAAAAAGAGGAACTTTATATTGGTTGAGCCTGTCTGGCTACCAATCTGGAGTCATTGACGATATGTCAAGCACAATGAAGTACGTTATTTTGCAAGGGGATGGCATGGCGGATTTTCCCATCGATAGCTTGGAGGGGAAGACACCACTGGAGGCCGCAAAGACCCCCCATATGGATTGGCTTGCGGCCCACGGATCCTTTGGCCTCGCCTATACGATTCCGGAGGGGTTTCCCCCGGGCAGCGATGTGGGGAATTTGAGCATTCTCGGTTACAGCTCGAAGATTTACTACACCGGACGGGCACCACTGGAAGCGGCTAGTATGGGAGTGAAACTAAACGCAAGTGACGTAGCTTTCCGATGCAATTTAGTGACATTAAAAAATCAAGGGAACATTCACATCATGGAGGACTTTGCCGCGGGACATATTTCCACGGAGGACGCCGCTGAGATCATTAAGGATTTGGCGGATCATTTGGGAGGAGAAGGAGTCGAATTTTATCCCGGTGTGAGCTACCGCCATCTCATGGTCTGGCGCAATGGCAAAGAGGGAATGAAGACCACTCCACCGCACGATATCACCGATAAGGAGACCGAGTCTTATCTTCCCGAAGGCGATGGAGCCCCCTTCCTTCGCAAACTCATGGAAGCTTCACAACCCTTTCTTGATAAGCATCCGATTAATCTTAAACGGGAAAAGAGCGGAGAGAGAAAGGCTTCCTCCATTTGGCTTTGGGGGCAGGGAAAGGCCCCCCAATTGCCCACCTTGAAGGACCGATTTGGAATTGACGGGGCTGTCATATCGGCAGTGGATCTTGTCAAAGGACTTGGGGTGTATGCTGGGCTCGAGCGCATAGCAGTCCCGGGGATCACTGGATTTCTTGATACCAATTATCTGGGGAAGGGTGAGTTCGGTTTGGAGGCTTTAAAGAAAAAAGATTTGATTTTTATCCATGTGGAGGCTCCCGACGAGGCCGGCCATATGGGAAGCGCGGTGGAGAAGGTCAAGGCCATTGAATCCTTTGACGAAAAAGTGGTTGGGACGGTTCTCCACGGATTGAAACAGTGGCCTGATTGGCGGATCCTTCTCCTCCCGGATCATGCAACCCCCGTTGCCCTGAAAACCCATGTTGCCGGACCCGTTCCTTTTGTTCTATGCTCCTCTGGCGAGAAAGCAGAGTCCCAACCCTTTGGTTTCAATGAAACCGATGCGGAAAAGAGTGGGATTGTGGTGAAAGACGCCCACACTTTGATAGAAGGGCTCATCGAAGGGAGGAAGCCATGGATCGAAACCTCGCCCTAGAGGTGGTCCGGATCACAGAAGCGGCTGCCCTTGCCTGTGCCCGTCATATGGGAAAGGGAGATGAGAAGATAGCCGACCAAGCAGCGGTGGATGCCATGCGTCGTGCCTTTGACAGCGTCTCCTTTAACGGTACCGTTGTCATTGGCGAGGGAGAGAGGGATGAAGCTCCCATGCTTTATATCGGTGAGTCGTTGGGGGACAGTAAAGGCCCCGCCGTTGATATCGCCGTAGACCCTCTCGAAGGTACCACCATCTGCGCCAACGGAGGATCCAACGCTCTCTCCGTTATCGCCATTGCCGATCAGGGGCAATTTCTGCACTGCCCGGATACGTACATGGACAAGATTGCCGTGGGCGCTGAGGGCAAGGAGATCATAGACCTAGATAAAAGTCCCAGTGAAAATCTTAGGCTACTGGCTGAGGCCAAGGGACGGCGGGTGGAGGATTTAACGGTGGTTATTCTCTATCGTCCACGTCATGAAGCCCTGATAGAAGAGGTACGAAAAACAGGTGCACGCATCAAGCTGATTAGCGACGGAGATGTGGCTGCAGCCATTGCCACAACGAAACCCGAAACCGGAATCGACTTGCTAATGGGTATTGGAGGTGCGCCTGAAGGGGTCCTTGCAGCGGCAGCGCTTCGTTGTGTTGGGGGGAATATGCAGGCCCGCTTGAAACCACGCAACTCGCAGGAAATCGAACGAGCGAAGGCCATGGGGATTCAAGACATTGAAAAAAAATACTCCTTAGATGAGCTGGCCGGCGGAGAAGTGATGTTTGCTGCTACGGGCGTAACGGATGGAGAATATCTTAAAGGAGTCCGATTTTTCACTGAGGGAGCCACCACCCAGTCGGTAGTGATGAGATCAAAAACACGAACCATTCGGGTTGTGAACGCAACCCATAATTTCGAATTCAAGCCGGGTTTTTAAATCCGGAGTTCTCTGTGGCGGCTAGGAAAACTAGAAAGAAAAGAGCCAAACCCAACAAGATCCCTGTTGCACTTATTTTCGTGTCAGGAATCCTGCTCGCTGTGCTCGCGTGGTTTTTCTGGAGCGAAATTGAAAGATTTACTGAGCCGGTACAAAAGAAGGTTGCGTCGAAACGGAACCGAGAGACCCCTCCAGAAGATATATCAGAGCAGGAACGAAAAAAACTCGACCAACTCCTCGATCGCCGGTAGTGGTTTGAAACTCCTTCCAGCCATTGGAGAGCAGTATTGGAAAGTTGCTTGTTCACCTTTATTGGCTCTATCATCGTGAAGCTAAAATCTGACTAAAAACAAACGGTCTAGCAAAATTGAGGAGCAAGCGTCATGCCTCCGAGTGTATTTCCCACCGGCGTTACGATTTACCTGCCAGATAAGGCCCATAGCAGTTATGTCATTTTTGATACCCAAGACGGTTTCACTCGTTTGATCGATATGAACGGAAACCAGGTGAAATTTTGGTCTGGTCGCGGCATGCCCGGCGAGATGATTGACCCGGCATTGACAAAGGGGGATCGGGGTCATGTCTTCGTGGGCGAGCGAGTTTCCGAAAGTCAGGTGAGTGATGTTCTCCGTGAACTCGATTGGAATGGAAATATCATTTGGGAGTGGGGAAAGAAGGCGCCTGGCGGTAAGGCCAGGCAGCATCACGACCAAGCTCGCCTGCCCAATGGCAATACCCTGGTGCTTGCCCATCTGATCCATGGGGTTCCAGAGATCTCGGATAAACAGGTACAGGATAGCGTTGTTTATGAAGTGACTCCGGCTGGCGACATCGCTTGGCAATGGATTGTCTCCGAACATTTGGAAGAATTGGGTTTTCCTGCCCATTGGCTTCGTCAACTGAAAGAGGAGGTCAAAGGTTTTGGATTGGCGGCTGTCTTGATACAAAACAACATGGCCCCTCTTGGGGCAAACAAATGGTTTCAGCAGGGTGACGAACGGTTCCATCCAAACAATTTCATGATTTCCGCCCGGACGGCCAACTATATTGCGATCGTTGACAAAAGAACGGGAAATATAGTTTGGCGGTTGGGACCAGACTATCCCGGTGCCCATGAACGTTCCAAAAAACAATTTACCGGCAAGATCCCACGCCCCGTGGATGCCACGTCCGGCCAGCACGACGCCCACATGATCGGCGAGGGATTTCCGGGTGCTGGCAATATCCTCGTATTCGACAATCAAGGCCCGGCAGGCTACCCGCCAAATCACCTGGATATTTTTGAAGGTTCACGTGTTATCGAAATCGATCCCACGACAAAGCAAATCGTTTGGCAGTACGACGGTTCCTGTTCAGGACGGACCTATTGGGAATTCTTTAGCCGTCATGTGAGTAGTGCCCGTAGGTTACCTAATGGTAATACACTGATATGCGAAGGAGAGTTCGGTAGGATCTTTCAGGTGACTCCTAAAGGTGAGATCGTCTGGGAATATGTCAGCCCGTTTTATGACAAACGGCCCGCCGCAGAATGTTCTCCAGGTCGCGCAGGATCAAACCAAAGCTACAGGGCGCAGCCCGTCCCCTATGATTGGGTACCAGAGGGCACTCCTCACTCAGAAAACCCGGTCATCCCTCCGAGTCGTGAGGCTTTTCACGTCTGAAACCCCTTGCATAATGGAGCGCACTCCACCCTTTTACATGCGCCTCTTGTGCTTATCGTGAAGTAAATATCCTAGAAATTGTTTATCGTTCCATCAGATCCATCGGTGATGATACAATATTAGTCATTACAATTCGTTAAGAATTGCTAAGATCTGCCCGTATGCCGCGGAAGCAGTGCAACTTGCCGGTTAAAGTCCGGTGCGGGGAATTAACGGTTCACCCCGCTAGCGAAGATCCGGTTTTGAGGGGTGACTCTCAGGGCTAAGTGGATCGAGAAAACTTTCCAAAAGGAGAGGATCGCAAACTCGCAGGCCGTACTACTAGGGAACCCATAGAGCCTCGTAACTTGCTGATTGAGAGTGCCGACCCTGTGGTCAGATGGGGAAGGCCGGTGCCATCTGTGGAAATAACCGAGACAGAAGCAGATGGGCTCTCCGGGGTCGTCGGGACGGCATGTGGGGGAAGTTGTGATGGGTAACGCGGGAGATCTCGTTTGTCGCGGGTGATAGCCGCAATGGCTCGGTATAAGGGAAACCGAAGTCAGGGTCAGGCGGGCGAGAAGTCGGAGGGGCGAGTATTACCGAGGAGGCTGGGTAATGCCGGCTGAGGGAAGGCGCCCTACTTTCATTGTGTCTCTTAAAGAGGGAAGGAGAGGTGATTGCCGTGAGGCTACAAACACCTAACAAGATTCGAGACCTCTAGCGGAGACTGTATCTCAAGGCCAAGAGGGAGCTCAATAGGCGGCCTCGCATGCCTTGAGATGAAGATGATCGGAAAGCCGTATGCGGGAAAACTGCAAGTACGGTTTGATGAGGGGGGACAGGAACGCTTGTTACGGAAGTGCCTAAACGGGCACGAAGCTGGAAACGGCGGATACAGCCAAGGTGCGGCCTAAAGCAAGCTAAGCCTGTCCTCTACTCTACCCATTACAAATCCCAATAATTTAGAAACCTCGGAAGATGAAAGTCCCACGCAGCTTTACTAGAACGTTTTTTCGCCAGGTCGATATCGCCAGTCTGGTTTTCTTCCGTGTCGCTTTCGGCTTGGTGATGCTATGGGAGGTCTTTCGCTATCTGCGCGGCGACTGGATTTACCGATACTGGATCGATCCCTCCTTTCATTTTACCTATCCAATCTTTGATTGGGTGCAACCCTGGTCAGGGGAAGGAATGCTCGTCCATTTCTACCTCCTTGGCGTACTTAGCGTAATGATCATGATCGGCCTCTTCTATCGGGTGAGCATGACACTCTTTTTTCTTGGGTTTACCTATGTCTTCCTTCTCGAACAGGCCCAGTACCTGAACCATTTTTATTTTGTCTCCCTCGTGAGCTTCCTCCTAATCTTCGTACCCGCTCACCGTGCCGGCTCCATCGACGTGTTGATGCGGCCTAAGCTTCATTCGGCCATCGCACCGCACTGGGCCATCTCATTACTTGCGGGGCAAATGGCTGTGGTCTACTTCTTTGGTGGGATTGCCAAGATCAACGGGGATTGGCTCCGGGGCGAACCCATGAGGGACTGGCTGGGCTCGCGGACCGATTTCCCTGTGATCGGATCGCTATTTACGGAAGAGTGGATGATCTATCTCTTCAGCTACGGTGGACTGCTGTTGGATCTGCTGGCCGTACCCTTCCTGATGTGGCAGCGAACCCGCGTTCTGATGTTCGCCTTGCTGGTCCTCTTCCATCTCGTCAACGACCGGTTATTTTCCATTGGGATCTTCCCTTGGTTCGCCATTGCCGCCACGACTCTTTTCTTCCCACCCGATTGGCCGCGCCGTATCTGGATAGACCTATGGAAGAGCCCTAACCGCCGGGGTTCCATGGCCTGGGGTGCCGCGTTGATTGGGGCATGGGCCGCCGCCTGGTTTTCCGAAGATATTGAAGTTGTTCCGTTGGCTGTCGGTGCCGTCTCTGGGGCCTTGATAGTCTGGGTCGTGGCGGGCTCCCTGCCAGGCTTCGCTTCGCCCCACAAAGAACTGAGCTCAGCTAATTCCCGGGACGCAGCCACTACGGTCGAAACCAGTGCTAGTGGCGGTGAGTCTGGGACCACGCCTCTCAGGCATGGCGAAGTAGTTGTTTTGACACTTTTCATGCTTTGGTTTGCTGTGCAGATCGCGTTGCCCCTCCGCCACTTCTTCATCCCCGGTTATGTGAGCTGGACCGAGGAGGGTCACAACTTCTCCTGGCATATGAAGCTTAGGGACAAGGAGAGCATGTCGATGACCTTCCTGGCCACCGACCCGTCCACTGGTGAAACCTGGGAGATCGATGCACGTGAGACCCTCACCTCACGGCAATACAGAAAGATGGCGTCGCGGCCCCACATGATCTGGCAATTCGCCCATCAACTCGCCAAGACCTTAGAGGCGAAAGGGCGACCCGGGATCGAGATCCGCGTTCGTGCGATGGTGGCCCTGAACGGCCGGCGGCCCCAGCTCCTCATCGACCCGAACGTCGACTTGGCGCATGAACCAATGCGCTTCGGTCACGACCCCTGGATAATGCCGCTCACCGAACCGATTAGATAGAATTTTGCAACCCTACAAGGGTTTGTATAAAAGTGTATTTATTCAGTTTTGGTGATGTCAGAAAGAAGTTCGAAGCACTACATATTCACATGTTATATAGCTTGGCGCAGTTGTCCCAAAACATCTTCCGTCTGGAGCCGTCGCTAAGCCCATCAATCTGGAGAAAGGTGTCGATGGCCTTTGGCCAGCGTGAGTCCGCATGGGGGTAGTCGGTGGAGATCACGATGTTGTCATCACCGATCCTTTTTACGACGTCCACCACCAGATCTTCTTCCACATCCACGGATACAAAGCATTGCCGTAAGAAGTACTCGCTGGGCTTCATGCTCAGGGGTTCCGTGGCGTATTCATGGCGCATTTTCCAGCGTTCGTCCAATCGATAGAGCATCCAGGGTATCCAGCTGCAGTTTCCCTCAAGAAACGCCACCTTGAGTTTGGGAAATCGTTCCAATACACCGCCGGCGCAAAAGCTCCCTACGGCCAGCATCAATTCAATCGGGTTACGGTAGGCGTTGACCAGAATCCCATCATTGGGGTGTCCCCAGAAGCGGCGCGCTACTTGTTCATGGTTGGGATTTGCCCCAGGATGAAAGCATATTGGTACGCCAAGCCGTTCCGCTTCACGCCATAGCGGGTCAAAGTAGTAATCATGGATATGTCTTCCGTTGACAGGTTCCGAGACCAGTGCCAGGCCCACTGCCCCGAGGTCATTGACAGCCCGCCGCGCCTCGTCAAGTGCCAGGTCGACGTCGTGTAGGGTAATTAACGCAGACGGTTTCAATCTTTGAGGATCTTCCTTGCAGAAGTCTGAAATCCAACTGTTCCACGCGCGGCACAGGTCAGTGGCATATTCCGGTTCAAAGTCGTCATTGGTGTGGAGTGGGCCGGTGCGAAACAAGACGGCAATATCCAACCCTTCCACGTCCATGGCTTTGAGCTGGTAGGCGGCGTTGTAGTCGCACTGAAGCGCGTCTTGATACCGGTCTGCAGCGGTGTCGATGCCCGGTGAACTTTCGGAGCTCTGTGGGGATGAGCCTCGTGGTGACGACCCGTTGGCCAGGGTAAATCTAACTGCACCGTGCTTTTTCCTCGGTTCAGTACGCGGGATTCGCTCCGCCCATTTTGGGTCCATATACTTTAAATATAGATCATGGGGTTCAAACACATGCATATCGCTATCGATAATCTTAAAACCGTTTGGGGCCATTTTATCCTCCGTCTTATCCGATGCTCCAATTTCGCAAAGGATCGCAGTTGAAAGAGTATTGAGGCAAACTCCGGTCATCAACTGAGGTACCGTTGAGCCTATATCGCGGCAGCATAATCGAGTCAAGTCACGTTCTCCCCTAACTTTTGCATGGTTCTGCTTAAAATAGGTAGATCTGGCGATAAGGGAACGGAAGAGCTATGCTTTGGCCAATGAAAATGAGCCACTTGGTCATAAAACCCTGGCTTACCGAAGCGGACTTGACCTCGAAAAGCTTCGCTGCTAGGGAAACGGGTAATCCACACAACTTGAATTGAATGGGTTACATGGAGGAGGGATTTAAAATTGGCCACCTTGGGTGAAGATACAATCAAAAAAGCGGCTAGGGACCTGTACATATCAGAGAAGGAACGCAAGCCCCTACGTCCCTTGACTGAGGAATACTCCGGGATCGAGATCGCGGACGCCTATCGAATACAACTTTGCACCGTGGACATGAAAAAGGCTGACGGAGCGAAGGTAGTGGGGAAGAAGATCGGCCTTACAAGCATAGCCATGCAAAAGATGCTCAACGTGGATCAACCGGACTACGGGCATATCTTTGATGGCATGATGGTGGAGGATGGTGAGCGGTTCCTAACGAAAGAGCTGATCCAGCCAAAGATAGAGCCGGAGATCGCCTTCATGTTGGATCGCGACCTAAAGGGGCCTGGTGTGACGCCAATCCAGGTTTTGGCAGCGACGGCATTTGTTCTACCTGCCTTAGAGATTATCGATAGTCGCATTGAGGGCTGGAAGATTAAACTCTGTGACACCATCGCAGATAATGCATCTTCGGCTCGAGTTGTTCTTGGTGGTCCTCCTAGGCGGGTGGATCAAGTGGATCTCAGGTTGGTTGGGATGGTCATGGAGAAGAATGGTGACGTGGTTCAAACAGGAGCCGGGGCTGCCGCTTTGGGTCACCCGGCTAATGCGGTGGCTTGGCTCGCCAACGCAGTGGGAATTTTTGGCGTGACCCTGAATGCGGGTGAGGTTATCATGCCGGGGGCCCTATGCGGTGCAACGGATGTTGCCGCGGGGGACACCATCCGCGCATCCTTTGCTGGCATCGGGACAGTATCGGTACGGTTCATTTAGAGGAGATTTTCATGGAGAAGGTAAAGGTCGCCATAATTGGTTCTGGAAACATTGGTACGGACCTCCTTTATAAGCTCAAGCGAAGCAGTCTATTGATCCCGGCTGTAATGGCCGGGATTATCCCCGAATCGGAAGGCCTGGCGCGTGCCCGTAAGGAGGGACTGGTTACTACCCATGAAGGAATCGAAGGCCTGCTAAAGCTGGGTGATCAGTTCGACATTGCGTTTGAGGCCACTACTGCCAGTGCCCATATAAAAAATGCGCCCTTGCTCAAAATGGCAAACAAGATCGCTATTGATCTCACCCCTGCAGCGGTGGGTCCTTACGTGGTACCTCTGGTCAATCTCAACGAACATCTGGGTGAAGCCAACGTTAATATGGTAAGTTGCGGCGGGCAGGCCACGGTTCCGTGCGTCCATGCCATGCGAGAGGTAGCGCAGGTGGAATACGCGGAGATCGTGGCAACCATCGCGAGTAAGAGTGCGGGGCCCGGGACGAGACAGAACATTGACGAGTTTACAGACACAACCGCACGAGGGTTGGAAACCGTGGGCGGTGCCGGGCGTGGCAAGGCGATTATTGTTTTGAATCCGGCGGAGCCGCCTGTGCTCATGCGAAATACTGTATACGGCATTGTGGAGGAAGCGGACCCGGAAAAACTTCGGCAATCCATTGAGGCCATGGTCAAACGGACGCAGGAATACGTGGCCGGTTATCGACTCAAGGCTAAACCCCTCATCGAAGGTATTCCTGGTGACAAAGGGAAAAAGAAGGTCACGGTATTTGTTGAAGTGGAGGGTGTGGGTGACTATTTACCCAAGTACGCGGGAAATCTGGATATCATGACCTCAGCAGCCGTGAAGGTTGGAGAGGAAATCGGCAAACACCTGGTAGCGGGGACCTGGCAGAAAAAGAAGACCATGGAGGCACGGGCATGAGCGAGCAGACCAAGATCCACATTCTGGACAGCACATTAAGGGATGGAAGCCACGCTTTGGCCCATCAGTTCACGGCAGAACAGGTAATTCAGGTGGTTAAAGGGCTGGACGAGGCCGGTCTCGAGATCATCGAAGTCTCCCATGGAGACGGGCTTGGGGGATCGACCTTAACTTATGGCTTCTCGAAGCAATCTGAGATGGAACTGCTAAAGGCGGCTTCTTCCGTAATCAAGAAGGCCAAGCTAGCTGTCTTGCTCCTCCCCGGTATTGGAACCAAAGAAGACCTGAAAATGGCGGCCGATTTCGGGGCGAAAGTGGCGCAAATCGCTACCCATGTAACGGAAGCCGATATCGCCGAGCAGCATATCGGGCTTGCCAAGAAGATGGGAATGAAGGTGATCTCCATGCTCATGATGTCCCACATGGGATCCCCCGAAAAGATCGCCGAACAGGGAAAACTCGCGGAGAGTTACGGCGCTGACGTAGTCCTGGTCACGGATTCCGCCGGCGCTCTTATGCCCCACACTGCTAGGGAACGCATTGCAGCCCTAAGGGCAGCAGTGAAGATTGACATCGGGTTCCACGGCCACAACAACCTGTCCCTTGCGGTGGCTAACACGGTTGCAGCGATTGAAGATGGGGCTCGTTGGCTGGATGCCTGCACCTGCGGTCTCGGAGCCGGTTCCGGAAACACTCCGACGGAAGTCATTTCAGCCGTGTTGGATAAACTGGGCTATGATACGGGAATCGACGTGTGGAAGATCATGGACGTGGCGGAAGAGATCGTGCGCCCAATCATGCTGAAGCCCGTGCGCATAGGCAAGGTGAGCCTAACCATGGGATACGCAGGGGTTTATTCGAGCTATTTGCTTCATGCGGATCGGGCTGCAGAAAAGTTCGGTGTTGACGCAAGGGATATCCTTGTGGAGATCGGCAAGCGCAAGCTGGTGGGGGGACAAGAGGATCAGATTGTGGAAGTCGCTATGAAGTTGGCGGAAGAAAAAAAGCAGGGCATAGGGAGCAAAAACTTTCAGGCCTGAGCTTCAAGTAGAGGGCGGCAAAGCGCCTTTGAGTAGTACTGAGTAGCGAGTGCTGAGTACTGAGCCTAAACTGCTAAGCGCAAAGGGCAGAGCGCAAAGCGTCAGATAAGTTACGAGTAACGAGGACTGAGTGGGCAGGGATAAGAAACGAGAATGGAGTATTTAAAAATGAAAAAAGGCTTAAAAGAGAGATCCGAAGTCTCTGCGCTTTGCACTATGCTCTTTGCGGTTAAGTATTTACGAGAATCAGCGAAAATCTGCGGTTAAGTTATCATAGAGAGTTATTCCTCTCCCAATCTCACCTAATCTGAGAGTTCATCTAATTTTTAGATTTTTCCAACGTACCTTCTTCTATGGGTGCCTCTTCCTGTTTCTTTCCCCTCAGCAGTGATGTGACGAGGGCAAAGGTCATAATTCCCAGGGCAACCATGAATGTGAAGTTTAGCGATGCGACAAAGGCCTGGGGATTATCAGTGGTGGCCCCACCAGTCTCACCAGTATAAATCTGATACAACATTGTCATTATAAAAGTAGCAAAGGATATTCCTATCATATGGCCAATGTTAAACGATACCTGTATCGACCCGTTAGCAAAACCCCGGTTCACCTTCGGCACAGAGCCCATAATAGCTCCGTGATTGGGTGCATTGAACAGACCGTTCCCAAGCCCCCCAAAGGCCAACATTAATGCGGGCAGCGACCAGTGGGAGTTCGGCCTGAGCAAGATCCCGACCAGGATAGAACAAATCATCATTACTAGACCTGCCGTTGCGGGAATTTTCGGTCCAATACGGTCAGCCACATGCCCGCTGATGGGTGCTAGGGTCACGGTAAAGATAGGTGCAGACATAAAAAGAACACCCATGAAAGTGGGTGATAGGTGTAAAACTTCCTGCAGATAAAAGGGCAGGAGAAATCCTTGCATCCCATGGGTGAATGATACGATCAGTAACGTGACACAGCTCAGGGTAAACAGCCGTATCCTGAACAGCTGGAGATTGACAATGGGACTTGCCGCCTTCAACTCCCGCGTCAAGAACGCCAGAAAAAAAATCGGGAAACCTAGGTAAGTCAGAACTGAGAACTCAGCCCCCAGAGCCTCCCGAATTTGAGGGTTAAACAATAGAACTAACGAGGTCGAGGTTGCCACCAAGAGAGCGGACCCGAGGACGTCGATGGGCTCCCTTTTTAGCGGTTGAATGGATCGCTTTGTATTAAAAAACGCGAGGATTCCACCCAGAATCGCGAGCGGTACCAGAAAGAAGAAGATTACACGCCAGTGGAAATAGTCGATAATGAGTCCCCCAATGGTGGGGCCGAGGAGGAAACCTGTGTGAAAGGCGGTGGTCATGAGGCCTTGTACTTTGCTGCCTTGATCGTCCGGTACGGCTTCCGCAGCAAGGGCACGACCTACGGATTGGGTCATGGCGGCGCCCATTCCCTGGAGCATTCTGAATAAAATCAATTGCAAAATGTTTTGGGACAGACCACACAGGAGGGAACTTACGGCAAAGGTACCAAATCCAATGGAGTACAGTTTTTCCCGTCCAAACATGTCACCGATTTTGCCAAAGATGAGTACGAAACCGAGGTTGGAAAGTATAAAGGAGATGAGGGCCCAGGAAACGCCGGTGATGTCAGTATTTAGGGCATTGGCTACAGTGGGCAGCGAGATACCAAATATCCGTGACGACGTGCCAGCAATAAAGTTTCCCAGCATCGTGTTGCACAGAAGTAAATAATTGATACGCGGATCCACAAACGGATTCCTTTCTCGCGCCACCATACCGGATGAGTGTCGCAAGCGTCAACAAAGAGTGTTATGACCGATGCTAGTCGCGGTATCGAGACGGCGCTGCCACAGCAGGACACTCCGTTAAAGCATACGGCACGCTGAGTCTGATGTTATGAGAGATACTGTTCAATGAAATCTCACAGCCCCACCCTTAGTCTCGCTGTGTTCTATAGCACCACTGCTATCTGGAACATCACCAATGGCATGATGATGATATTGGTCCCCCTTTATGCCCTGTCCCTGGGCTTCTCTGTCCTAAAGATAGGCAGTGTCATTGCACTGCCAGTGTTGATGATGTTCGTCGTTCGATTCATAGGAGGAGCGCTCTGTGACCGTTTTGGTGAGCGTTTGATTCTGCAGATCTGTTATTTGCTATCCGTGGTCTCGGTGCTCTTATTGATCCCAGCCCGGGGCTTTGCTTCATTGCTTTTGTGCCAATCCGTGGCCAACGCGTCGCGGAGTATATTTTGGACGGCTGCCCAATCGTTGGTGACCCAGCTGCCTGGATCTAGCGTGGGTAAAAAGCTCGGCCATCTTTCGGCCTGGATCCATGTTGGCAATCTGCTTGGAATTGGTATGGGCGGGGCATTGGCCGCGCTGGTGGGCTATCATGGATCATTTCTGATCTTGGTAGGTGTGGCAGTGATTTGTGTCGTCCTTGGATTGTTTCTCCCCCATGTGGAAAGGAAACCCAGTGGTAGGACGGTATGGCAGATTACAGCCGGTATTGTACGGTTTGTTCGGTATCCGCAGGTGTGGATCGGCATTTTTGCCTCCTTTACGGCGGCCTTACCTTCGACCCTCACCCAATCGCTATTTCCGGTCTATTTGTCCCAGTTAAATTACGGCGAGCAGTGGATAGGACTCACGGTATCGGGCCGCGCCTTGGGGACCATTGTAATCGTTTTGATACTCGGCCCATTAATCACGGCGCCTCGGCTGATGGGATTCTTTGCCCTGGGAATGGCTGGCATGGGCGCCTTCGTTGCCGGCAGCGGTCTGATGCAGGAGCTTTACTTTATTGCCCCTTGTATTGTTGCGGTGGGGGCGGCCGGCGGTGTGTTGGATCTTTGGTATCAGGTGCAGGCCACGGAATTGAGCGAGGCAAGGGATCGATCCATGGCCATGGCCACCACCTCGCTGGGATGGCCTCTATCCCTAATAATAACCCCCTTGCTGCTTGGATGGCTTGCGGATACAAAGGGCTTCCAATTTACCTTCGTGGTTACAGGAGTTTTCTTTTTGCTGGTGGCTGTGGGAAGCCGACTTTTGCACTGGAAGGTCCAGCACAAGGCCGCTCTGAAACCGGATCTAGGATGAATATGTGCTCTGGTTGAAGAATCGGTCCTACCGGGGTTCTAACGGTTCACCGTAATCAACTCTGCGCAGGTATCGACTCTTCAGTGAGATCGCAGGTATCTGGAATAAAAAGATCTCTAGGGCTCATCTTTCTCGCGCTCACACCCTGGTTATAACAATAGGTGAGGAATTTATCGATAATGTGAGAGTTTCGGTTCAGCCCATAGGCCCAGGGATCACCCTGGAAGACCTTTTCCTCTTCATCCAAATACGGGTTCTTCCACACGATACTCAAACTCACATCCTTTTTTAGTTTGTTTAGTGCCAATCTCTTGGACTCCACAAAGAGCTGAAAAAGTTTTCGCGGCAAATCAGGATGCTGCTCCACCACAGATTTTCTGGCCACCAGGATATGCATGATTGGGAATATCCTTGTTTTCTTGAAATAAGACATCTCTTCGTCGCGATAATTTTCGAACAGCCTCTTGATGCTCTTGTGGCCCTTAATAAATGAGTTTGGCAATCCGGTGGTGCCAAGGGCATCGATTTTGCCTTCACCTAAGGCCGAATCTAAAAATTCCATTCGGTCCTTACCATTGTCTTCGAGCCAATGAATTACGGTGCCGTCCCGAGGATTGACCTCATCCTTTCCAATGCCAGTATCCCAATGGTGCAGCTGGGGGGTATACCAGCCGGTATTTTTCGGGGATACATTATACTCTTCCACCAGGATGCCCCGGATCCATATGGCAGCAGTCTGGACCCACTCGATGAAACCGATCTTCTTCCCTGCTAGATCCTCGGGCCTTTTGATATTGGAGTTGGAGTTAAAAAAAATAAAGCTGTGCCGGAAAATTTTAGAAGGGAATACGGGAATGGCAATGAACTCGCTGTTGTTCCTCGATGTGTAATAAACATACTCTGCCAGAGAGAATTCAGAAACATCGAATTCACCGTTAAACATTCGGGTGAACAGTACTCTCGGCTGATCTATTTGAGTTACTTCCAGATTCACTCCGGAGGGTTTAATCGACCCTCGAATGATAGCCTCTGTTCTGTCGTAGCTTCGGCATGCAAGGCTAATTTTGTATGTTTCCATCTTAACCTCCTATAGGGCAGTTGGGATGATGAGATGTCCTGAACATAATGATTCTGCTAGGTTTTGACAATTTCTGCCGCTTCTTCACTGCGTTGTTTACCTCTTAAAAGGGAAGTGATCAGTGCCGTTGAGGTAATAAGGAAGCCCACTAAAAAGGTGGTATTCAATGATGTGACAAAGGCCACTGGATCGTCGGTGGTGACACTTGCGGTTTTTCCCCCTGTCTGCATCTGATAGGTGAGTGTCATTAGTAGAGTGGTAAAGGAGATGCCGAGGATATGAGATAGATTGAAGCATACATTGATGGCGCCATTGGCGAAACCGCGGTACTGGTTTGGCACAGAACCTATGATGGCACCGTGATTGGGCGCATTAAAAATGCCGGAACTCAGTCCTGTAAAAGCCAATATTGCAGCAGGTACGATCCAATGGGAGCTGGGGGTCAGAAGGACTCCGATGAAAACGGATATCATCATTAAAACCACGCCCACAGTGGCGGGTATTCTTGGGCCGATGCGATCGGCCAAATGGCCGCTAAAAGGAGCCAAGGAAACGGTAAAGATGGGAGCCGACAAAAACAACAGACCCATAAAAGTAGGGGAGATGAAAAGAACCTCCTGGAGGTAAAAAGGAAGAAGAAGACCTGTCATAGAGTGGGTTAAGGAGACAATCAAAAGTGTGATGGCACTAAAAGTAAACATGCGGATTTTGAAAAGTGCGAGATTGACAATGGGACTCGGGAACCTGTGTTCCCTCATGAGAAAAGCATACAGAAGAAGTGGAAAGGCGAGGTAGACAGGGATGGTGAATGCGGTCGGCAACGCCAACCGAATCCGCTGGTCGAGAACCAGTATTAAAGAAACAGTAAGTGCAATTAATAAAAAGGCCCCGAGATAGTCAATGGGTTGTTTTTTGGCCGGCTGTGAAAAGGTCTTCATTTGCCACCAGGCAAGTGCGGAGCCCACCATGGCTATGGGAACGAGGAAAAAAAATACGGCCCGCCAGTGGATATAGTCAATAATTAATCCACCGATGGTGGGACCCAACAGGAAACCTGTGTGAAAAGCGGTGGTCATGAGACCCTGAACCTTGCTCTGTTGGTTTGCGGGCATGGCCTCGGCTGCCAGAGCCCTGGATACCGATTGGGTCATGGCGGCCCCAATCCCCTGTAGGGTTCTAAACAGGATCAACTGAAGAATGTTTTGAGACAACCCGCAAAGAAGCGAGCCAAGGGCAAAGATTGCAAATCCAATCCCGTACAATTTTCCTCTACCGTATATATCACCCAGCCGTCCAAACACCAGGGCCAAACCCAGACTGGTGAGGCTGAAGGAAATGAGCGCCCAGGATACACCGGCTAAATCCGTATCTAAAGCATTGGCTACAGTGGGAAGGGAGATGGAAAAAATCCGTGATGCCAGCCCGGACATAAAGTTTCCAAGCATGGTATTACAGAGGAGCAAATAATTGGTTCGCGAAGTCAAAGACGGATTCCCTTTCTCGGCCACCATACCCGATGCCCATCGCGCTGGTCAACATTGCCCAATGAGGTGGTAGTGGATCGGACTCGCGGTATCGGGACGTGCGGTGAGAACCATCAGGATGGTATCAGGTGCAAGCAACGGTAATGAGCGAACCCAAGGATCGTTCCACACCGATGGCAAGCATCGGATTGAGCTGGTCCCTGTGACTCATTATCTTGCCACTTTTTCTCGGCTGGTTGTCGGACGTCAAGGGGTTCCAATTGCCTTCGCGGTGACCGGACTCTTTTTTCTACTGGCGGCCGGCGCGTGCGCCTTCTTGACGCTGGAACCCCGTCGCAAAGGGACGGGCTCCAGAGCCCGTCTGGTCCTCGGGGAGCTAGTCTTTAGGCCGTGGGCAATAAGCCTCTACCTTGATGGGGCTTTCATATTCGAAGACCAATGCGTACTGTGCATTGAGATGCGAAACGAATCGTCTAGTATCTCCGAAGTCATTGGAGCTCCACGCTCGATGCGCACACGCTTCAGCCTCGCTCCCCTGGGTCGCCATCGAATTCAGGGCGCAGGGGCCTGGATTGAACCAGCGGAGACGGGCCAGGCAGGACAGCGCCCGTTACGGTTTACTGCCCCCCCTCTTGCCCCAATTTCATGATTCGCAGGGCTTCCTCGTAATGCCTGATGCTGTTTTTTCTCTCACCTATTTGCCGATAGGCCAGGGCGAGACCTTCGTGGGCGTCGGCATATTCCGGCCAAAGGACA
Source organism: uncultured Binatia bacterium (SeqCode) (assembly GCA_965215595.1). Lineage (GTDB taxonomy): Bacteria > Desulfobacterota > Binatia > UBA9968 > CAXXLF01 > CBDCDW01. The sequence goes on from CBDCDW010000004.1 coordinate 623,192, forward strand.
AGGGCGGCCTGAAATGCCGCCATGGCGTCGGCGAGCCGTCCCAGCGTCGCCAGGACCCGGCCCAGATTGTGATGGGTCTCAGCGTGGTCCGGCCGGATTTCAATTGCCTTTTTCAAATACCCGACGGCATCATCCAGCTGGCCCCGCTTGCCCAGGACGGTGCCCAGGGAGAATAGCGCGTTGGCCTCAAGAGGACTGATGGCCAGGCTCCTGCGGAACAGCTCGACGGCGCTGTCAAGATCGTTCCGCATGGCCGCGACGTTGCCCAAGGCCCAGTAGGCTTCATGAAAGTCCGGGCTTGCTTCGGCGGCCTCCTTATAATGGCGGGCCGCAGAATCGAGGTCGCCACGGGCTACCAGCAGATTGCCGAGGTTGAAATGAATCGCCGCGTAGCGGGGATCCAGGACCAGGGCTCTCTCATAGCTCCGGATGGCTTCATCTTCCCGTCCCTGGCGCACCAGAGCGTTGCCCAAGTTGTTGTAGCCGGCCGCCGAGGGTCCGGGTGTTCCCATGACGGGCCAATTAACAATGACCAGCGCCGCCAACCCCACCGCAGCGCACACCAGTCCCCGGCGGAGCCGGGGCGCGCGGTAAAAGGCGACGCCTTCCACGGCCGCTGCTCCCGCAAAGATTACGAGCATGGGCACCAGAGAGAAACGATAACGCCCGAGGACATAAATCACGGCTACGCTGAGGGCGTAGGTCCCCAGTAAGGCGTACAGGATCCAGAGCCTGCGCCGGTGCTCCCATGTCAACACGCAGCCGATAGCGCCCAGGGGCGCCAGCAGTCCGAAGGTCATCACCCGTCCCAGGATCCCCAGGACCGTAGACCATTCCCGGTGCAGGTAGAAATCATCGGCGTCTTCGACTTCAGCGACATTCCACACCAGCAGCCACTTCCGGCCCATGAGCTGGAGCCAGTCCAGAGGCTGAGATACGACGTAGTCCAAGGTGCGGTCGAGCCAAAACCGGGAGACCTCTGCGGGTGAAAGCGAACGGCCCAGGGCTTGCTCGGCAAGCTCCGTGGCGTCGTGGCGTTCGAATTGGGCATCCCCATGTCCGCCTCGCAGCGGTGTGTACGTTCCACTGGCTTTGGGATGGTTGCCGATATACAGGTTGGGACCGAGCTGGGAGGTCGTGAGGGTGAACTCACCCCCGACCATCAGGTTTCTCAAACCCACGGGGAACAGCACCAGTGCGCAACCCAGAAAAAAATAGACCACCCACAGAGCCCGCCGCCGGCGGCTGTGGAGGGAAAAGTAGAGCCATATCCAAACGGGCACAACGACTGTCCAGACGATGACGTTTTCCCGCGAAAGCGCGAGAAGAGCCAGCACGACTCCCAGGCCAAGCCATCCCTGGGGCTTGGGCTTACCCTGGCACATGGCCAGCAGCACAAGGAGCACGGAGATCAAAAATAGGTCTAGAACCGCCTTTTGAATGAGGCCGTCATAAAAGATCGCTGGAGCGTAAAGCGAGAGAATCACGCCCGCCGCAGCGCCGGCGGCCCGGCCCATGAACGCTTTACCTGCCAAAAAAATCAGGGAGCAGGAAGCCGCCCCAAGAATGACCTGGACTAGGCGAACGGACCAGAGGTCCCGTCCCATCAGAAACTGCAGGAGGCCCAGGAAGTATGGATAGAGCGGCGCCTGGTAGAATACCCCGTCCCCCAGGATGTCCCCGGATGCGATGCGCGCGGCCCATTCGTTGTAGACACGCCCGTCCCCGGCAGGATCGTAAAAGAGTGGATTGCTTTCAATCTCGAACAGGTAAGCAAGGCGGACAACCAGCGCGAGCGCGAAGAGGGCCGCCACGATCGAAAGATCGGTGCCTGATTTTGCTTTTACTTCCATGGGATCGGCGTCTCACGCCGCCTGTAACATTGCGGCTCGAGAGAGCGCGTAGGCGGGAGGTGACATTAACCGATCGCAGCTTTGGGTGTCAACCTTTAGGTTGACAATACCTATGCTTAACCGATATATCACTGCTTTCTACTCCCGGTAAGGTTCACGATCTGGGAGCCCATACGTTTGTTATAAGAGAAAGGAATGTTTTATGGACCATGGAAAAATTCGATTGCTCTGCAGCGATATTTCCCATATGGCGCTGCTTTCTGTGTTTCGTGATTCGGGGGTACCTCAACATCACGGTTTTGAGCTCGATGTCGACGTTGCCACTATACAACCCCGGGGCGGACGACCGGTTCGGAGTATGAAAGAACGTGCCACATCTCTTCTGGCGGGAGAGTACGAGTTCTTGAGCGGGCTACACCACGAAACTTACATCTACCGTGCCAAAGGCGATAAGCGGTTTGTCTATTTGGGGCAAGCCCAAAATGACTGGGATGATCGGTTGATAGCCCGGTCGGAGTTTCGAGAGGCCAAGCAGTTAGAGGGAAGGAGGATTTTGACCAATCGTGCCCCCTGCGTGGGGGGAAACCTGGATCATTCACTAGCACTAGCCGGGCTGGATACCTCAAAGGTAGAGTTTATCTACAATAAGCCAAGCGTCACGATGAGTGACAGGGGGCGTACGGCTATTGAAATGCTTGAGCGGGGTGAGATCGACGCGGCCAATGTGGATATCCCTTTTGATCTTCAGGGCAAGAAGAAAGGGTTCAATGCCATTAAGCTCCCTTCCGTACCGGTGATCCATAATACGACCATCTGTGCCAGCACTGATTTCACTCTCAAGAACGAGGAAAAGGTAATCGCCTTTTTAAAGGCGTTTATAGAAGCCGTTCACTTTTTTAAAACTGAGAAACAGAAAGTATGCGAGATTCTGACCCGTGAACTGGCTCCTATGATTCATGTGACGTCGCAGGATGAAGTCGAACATTTACATCAGGTGTGGAGCGAGCTTCTTAGTGAAAAGCCCTATCCGCATCCGGTGGCGGTTTGGAACGTGTATAACCTGGATGTGGCCCATGATCCGAAGGTGAACTTCATCAGTCCGTTCGAAATCTGGGACACTCATTACCTGAGAGAGATCGACGATAGCGGCTTCATCGATGCCCTTTATAACGGGGGCTCAAAGAAGGGGTAAACCCCTAACCACGGGCTACATCCGCGGCTTTGGGGCCTTCCATTCGGTGAGTTCGGAACATTAATCTAAGGACTCACGTCCCTGGCGTTCAGTGGTTCGGAGTAAAGGGAGAGGCCGTTGTTTTAACACGTGAGGATAAGTGAAACATAAGATAACTAAGGAGGGTCCACTAGTGGCCCGATATGTTTTTATAGCGCTAACCTGGGCATTGTTGATTAATCTTTCAATCCCCATGGAAAGTGCTTGGGGTGGACCAAAACAAGGTGGCACCCTGACCATGGCCATCAGGAAAGACATAAGAGTGCTAAATCCTTTAGTCCGCACAAGCTCAACCGATGCGTCGATTCGCGGATTGATGTTCGAGTCGCTTCTCACTCTTGATGAAAAGGGGAAAATCCAACCGAATCTGGCTGAATCATGGAAGATTTCCCCGGATGGCAAGGTATACATCTTCAAAATCCGCCGAGGGGTGAAATTCCACAATGGCCAGGAGATGACAGCAGAGGACCTCAAGTTCGCCATCGACTACACCCTTAATCCCAAGAACAGCGCTTACGGTATAAGGATTCTCAGCTCGGTTAAGGGGGCGGAAGCGGACAGTAAGTATACACTAAAGATTCGCCTGAAGAACCCAAACCCGGCATTTCTCTCCTTTCTAATCAACATAAGGGCATTCTCGGCAATCCCTAAGGGGTCGGTGCCAGAGGGGGTCAGGAAGATTACCAACTTCCCGCCAGGGACCGGTCCGTTTAAGTTCGTCCAATGGCAACCCAAACAACGGATTGTCCTAGAACGATTTGACGGATACTGGGGGCATAAGCCCTATGTTGACAGATTTGTTATGAGACCCATCAAAAATGCAACCGTGCGCTTCACTGCGCTACGAGCCGGAGACGTGGACATCGTTGAGCGGACATCCTACGAATGGGTGAGCCAGGTGCAGAAAGGCCGTTTGAAGGGGATCGGTATAGCCCAGGCCCTTTATGCGAACTTAAGGGGCATTACGTTCAACGTGGCCGACCCGCCCTTTAACAACAAGAAACTGCGCCGTGCGGTGGGACATGCGGTGAACAAGGAAGAGATCCTGAGTGCTGCCTTCTTTGGCTTTGGTAAAGTTGACGATCAGAAATATCCCAAGGGTCACACCTGGCACTTCGAGGGTTTACCGTACCCTGAGTACAATCTCGACAAGGCTAAGGCGCTCCTTAAAGAATCGGGTTTTAAGGGTGAGAGCATCGAATTAATCACGGCCCCCGGTGATGTCCAGGAGATTATGGCGGCGGTGTTGCAAGCCCAGTTGAAGAGGATCGGGATCAAAGTCCACCTCGCCATCATGGATGTTGCCGCCTATAATGAGCGTGAAAGGAAGGGGCAATTTGCCTTTCGGTTTCGGGGAGGAGACTTCCGTCCCGATCCATACCCCACATACTCACGTCACCTTATATGCGAGGCTAACTTAAAAAGGCGGATTGCCAATGTATCTGGTTACTGCGACCAAGAGATACAAAAACTGTTAAAAATGGCAGAGTCCGAGTTAGACACAAATAAACGAAGAGAACTGTTCCATCAGATATTAACCAAAATGGCAAATGATTTACCACTACTCTGGATCGGCTTTGTCCCGCGTTTTTTCACGTACAACAAAAACGTCAAGAATTTTTCCACTGACGCGGACGGTCGCTTTCGTTGGTCCGGCGGAGGGGTCACCCACACATGGTTGGCAAAGTAGAGATAGGAATCTTTCGGGAGGTTAGATTTCTATGTTAGGCCGTTACATCATCCAGCGCCTACTGCATTTGATTCCAGTCTTGTTCCTGGTAACCCTCATCGTGTTTCTAATCGTGCATATCATCCCTGGCGATCCGATCCTGGTCATGCTGGGTGTTGATCCTGAGGTGGGAGCCAGTTACACCGAGGAGCAGTATCAAGAGCTGCAAAAGATGCTAGGCTTCGATCGGCCGGTTTATATTCAATACCTTCGCTGGCTGGGGAGGATTCTCGACGGCGATCTTGGTCTCTCCCTTCAATCACGGCGGCCGGTGTTGGACATCTTGTTGGAGCGGTATCCGGCCACCATTTATCTAGCATTTATGGCCTTTATTACGGTTATTATAATCGCGCTACCGGCCGGGATGATCGCGGCTGTCAAGCAGAACACCATTGTGGATTACAGTGCCATGGGATACGCGATGTGGGGCGTAGCGATCCCCAATTTCTGGCTTGGGCTCATGCTGATCCTGCTCTTTAGCCTCAAGCTAGGTATACTTCCTTCCATTGGATATGAGAGTCCCTTCGAGTACCCTTTCAAGTTTCTGCAGCATGTATTCCTGCCCTGCATAGTTCTGGGGACATCCATGGCAGCCTCGGTTACCCGCTACATGCGAGCAGAGATGCTAGAACAGTTGAGTCAGGACTACGTGCGCACGGCTCGCGCCAAGGGGCTTCCACCGCGAATAGTGATCGTGAAGCATGCGGCCAAAAACTCCATGATCTCTATAGTCACGATTCTGGGTCTGGACATCGCCCGTCTCTTGGGTGGCTCCACTATCGTTGAGACCGTGTTTACCTGGCCAGGCGTGGCCAGTCTCCTCCTGGAAGGAATTTATGCACGGGATTATCCCATCGTGCAGGGCGCAGTACTTATTATAGCCCTGACCTATGTAGCGATTAATCTTATCGTCGACATTACTTATAAGTGGTTGGATCCTCGGATCAAACTGGAGTAACAGCCATGGAAACGAACTCTACAACTGGCTATCAGGTGTCATTGCCCAGCCGTTCTTACGCATCGCGCCTATGGCAGGCCTTCCGGGTCATTGCCCGAAATCGCCTTGCCCTGATTGGGCTTGTGATCATCTTGACCGGTATTTTTGCGGCGCTCTTTGCACCTTATATAACCACACACGACCCCTTCGAGATCAACATAGCAGATCGACTGCAGCCGCCGAGCTGGAGCCACTGGTTTGGGACTGACTTCATGGGGCGAGACACTTACACTCGTGTGATTTTTGGCGCCCGGACTGCTTTTCAAGTTGCGATCGGCGCGGTAGTACTGGGAGCCTTCTTTGGCATACCCATTGGGCTAATGGCCGGATATTTCGGTCGGTGGGTTGATGCTGCGTTTATGAGGGTCATGGATGCCATCCTGGCCTTCCCCGGGCGCCTTCTTGCCATTGCCCTTGTAGCGTCCTTGGGAGGTGGGCTTTTCTCCCTCTATGTGGCCATCGGGGTTAACTCGATCCCGTCCTATGCCCGGATAATCCGTGGTGCGGTGCTGTCGCAGAAGGAGAAGGAATACGTCGAGGCGGCACGAATGACGGGTGAATCGGATAGGGTCATTATGATCTACCACATTCTTCCCAATTGCTTCGCTCCCCTATTAATTCGGCTCAGCCTCGATTTTGCCGGGGCCATTTTGACAGAATCTTCGCTGAGCTTTCTCGGCCTTGGATTTCCACCTCCAACGCCAAGCTGGGGACTCATGTTAAAAGAGGTGAGTCCTTTTCTCGAGCTACAGCCTTGGGCTGCTTTCATTCCCGGTTTGACCATCTCGTTGATGATTCTCGGCTTTAATCTGCTCGGAGACGGTCTTCGAGATGTCTTTGATCCACGACAATATGAACGCTAAAAGTAGTAACCAAAACGCTCTACTCGAGGTTCGGAATCTCAGAGTCCAGTTCCGATTGAGGGCAGGCATCCTTCCTGCTATTAACGACGTTTCCTTCTCTCTGCAAGAAGGCGAAACGTTAGGGATCGTGGGTGAAACGGGCTCCGGCAAGAGCGTAACGGCCTTTTCCATTCTTCGTTTGATTCCGTCACCCCCGGGCGAGATCGTCGGAGGAGAGATTCTATTCGAAGGAGAGGACCTTCTCAAGAAAACCGATCGGGAGATGCAAAGAATTCGTGGTCGTAAGATCGCAATGATCTTTCAGGAACCCATGACCTCATTGAACCCGTCTTTCACCGTAGGACAGCAGATCTCTGAGTGCTTCCGTATCCACATGGGTCACTCCAAGCGAGAGTCCCTCGAGGGATCCCAGTATGTGCTAAATTCAGTGCGCGTTCCTTCGTCCAGGACGATAATGGATCGCTATCCCTACGAGCTTAGCGGCGGACTCAGACAGAGGGTCATGATTGCCATGGCCCTTGCCTGCCAGCCAAAGGTGCTTATCGCAGACGAACCAACCACGGCCCTTGACGTCACCATTCAAGCGCAGATTTTGGAACTGCTAGAGGAGTTGCAAGAAAAATTCAAGATGGCGCTGATCTTTATTTCTCACAATCTTGGAGTCGTCTCGTCACTTTGCAATAAGATCGGTGTCATGTATGCAGGTTCCCTGGTGGAGTTGTCGGGTAGAAGCAATCTTTTTACCAAGCCCCTCCACCCATATACCGTTGGTCTTCTACGTGCGATTCCTAAGCCTGAGTACCGCGATCAACCCCTCGCTGCGATACCTGGGTCCATCTGCGATCTCCTGGATCCCCCTTCCGGATGCAAGTTTCACCCGCGATGCTATAAGGTCAGAGAGATCTGTAAGGCGGACCCTCCAAGACTGGAAAAGAAGGTGGGGGACAATCAGGCCGCCTGTTTTTTTCCTGGGGAGTAACGTGAATGAGTCTTCTTGAAGTCAAAGGCCTGACTAAATATTTTGATTTGAGCCCGGGATGGGTGGCTCGGACTCTCTACGGTCAACGGATGCTGAAGGCCGTGGATCAGATAAACTTTTCCATCGAAGAGGGGAACATTTTCGGGCTTGTGGGGGAGAGCGGTTGCGGCAAGTCCACCACGGCACGTCTTATTACTCGGTTAGTCCCGGCCACCGGCGGTGAGGTGTTCTTTGAAGGCCAAAATGTCCTGGGTTTGCCTAAAAAACGGGTTCGTGAGCTGAGAAAACATGTTCAGATGGTCTTTCAGGATCCCCATGCATCTCTCAATCCCCGGATGCGAATCCTGGATATCGTGGGTCGCCCTCTCAATCTATACTTTGGTGTAACCGGGGAGAAAAAAGCAAGACAGGTCGCCGAATTACTGGAACTGGTGGGACTGCAACCAGATCATATTCACCGTTATCCTCACGAGTTCAGCGGGGGGCAGCGTCAAAGGATCGGGATTGCGCGGGCCTTAGCCACGCGTCCCAAACTGATCATTGCCGACGAACCGGTTTCCTCTCTCGACGTTTCAGTGCAGGCGCAAATTCTCAACCTCTTCAAGAAACTCCAGCGAGAACTCAACTTGACGATCCTATTTATTTCCCATGATTTGAATGTGGTGGAATATATGGCGGATATGGTCGCCGTCATGTATGCAGGGAAGATCGTTGAGACAGCACAGACACAGGAACTATTTCAACAGCGCCTTCACCCTTATACAAAAGGGCTCATTGCATCGAATCCATCCATCAATCCGAATGCGAGCAATAAAAAACAAGAAATACTAAAAGGAGAAGTTGCTCTTCCCATTAATCCTCCTCCGGGATGCAGATTTGACTCCCGCTGTCCCATTCGCGTAGACAAATGCAAGACGATCGAGCCGCACCTGGAAGCCAAGCGATCGAATCATCTTGTCGCCTGCCATGAAGTGTAGGCAAATCTCCGCGGTTACTTAGCCAACCGAGTTTATCTCCTGTCGCTGACTTTCACTCATTAGGTTTGACATCTGAGGGTACTTTAGATAGCAAGTACCTTGATCTTTCAGTGTCCGAGGTTAGTCACCACCGGTCATAAGCGAGGAAATTATGAGTTGGAATGGGTGTAAAGTAATCGACATGGATACGCATGTATACGAGCGTCCTGACAAGATGTTCGGAAACTATCTTGATCCAGCTTTCCGGGAACCCTATCAACAACTGTGCGAGGCCATCGAGAAACAAGCGGCCGAAGGACGCAACTATTCCTTGTTCGGTACCCGTCACGCGGTGATTGAGCCTTTTGAGGCCGGAAGACCCCTAGGAATTCACGACACCTTTGGTCTCAGTCGCCAGCGGGGCTCGGGAAAACGAGTTATCAAAGATAGAGGTAACGCGGTTACTACGGAGCCCATTCGGCCGGAGGTAAGTTGGGACGCCAAGGCGCGGGTAGAGGACATGGATAGGGCATCCATCGATGTGAACGTGATTTTTGCAACTCATGTGTCTAGTTATTGCGCGCTCCGTGATGTGGGTTTTGAGACTGCACTTTATCGTGCCTACAACCGATGGATCGCGGACTTTTGTTCTCAGGCTCCCAAAAGGTTGAAATGGACCCTTTCCGTGAATATGCGGGATATGCAGGCAGGTGTCGCTGAGGTCAAGTACTGGAGCAACCGCGATTCGAATCTAGTGGGTATCTATATTCCTCAAGTGGGACCCGGCGGTAAGCTCCTGGATAATCCGGATTTTCATCCAATCTACGACGTGGCACAGGATGTCGAACTCCCCCTTATGGTGCATCCGGGAACGGGAAGACCACCTTATACACCAGGTAGTTTTGAACTCGATGGGAGTTGGTTCCTTATTCAGAGTCTATTGAATCCTTGGGCGGGAATGACAGCCATGGCAACCCTGGTGGGTGGAGGAATCCTGGACCTGTTTCCCAAATTGCGTGCGGCCGTAATCGAGACCAGCGGGGGGTGGGTTCCGGTGATTGTTGACCGCCTGGATTCACATTACCTGGCCTCGCCAAGTCATGTGCCCAACTTGGCACGCATGCCACGCGATGTGATTACTGACGGACGTTATGCCCACGCCATTGACACATGGGAAACATCCATCGAACAGAGTGTCCAATCTCTGGGCGAGGATATCTGGCTATTCGCCACGGATTACCCGCACAAGGGTACGCAATGGCCCAGGGGTGTCCAACAGATCGTGGAATTGCCAGGATTGTCAGACAGTGCCAAGCGCAAAATTTTGGGGGAGAACGCTATGCGTTTTTGTCCAAGATTACGCGACTAAATTGTTACCATTGATATATTTGTCAGAACAACTTCAAGAAAGTTTATCGCGCCAAGACGCCAAGGCAGCAAAGTTTATTATGTTCCTATTTCTCCGAACTTGGCATTCTTTGCGACTTTGCGCGAGTCACCGTATTTCGATACTATCATCGGAAATTCGACGAGCCTTACAAGTATCGTTGGTTAAATCGATGCTGAATGAGCGGAGGGGGGTCAATGCAAGAAGTGAAGCTTGCGTACAGGGATAATGACCGTACGCCGGTCATCTTTTGTATCAAGGAGATGGCGAGGCGCTATTACGGCATTGACGTCGAGGTGAAACAAATAAGAGGTGCGGCCGAGTTCGAAGCAGCCATTTTCGATGGCGCCGCCGACGTTATTATCGAACGGATGGATTATCTGTTCGCTGAGGTGGCTAAAGGGCGCAAGGTCACGATGTTTTGTGCGCCTGTAGTTACCAGCGGAATGGAACTAGTGGTGCCAAACCATGTGAAGAGTACCCATGACCTCAAAGGGAATAAGATAGCCGTTCGAGCAGCGGGCCGTCCTTTTACGGTGGCATTGAGGCTCAGAAAGATGGGAATCCACAATGAAGTGGAGCGGGTCATTGTTTCGGACGACGAGGTGGGTCGTTGGGGCCAGTGGAAAAAGGTCGTCAATGGTGAATGTATTGCTACCTTTATGACCCCCATCTACATGCCAGAGGCCCTTGCGGCGGGTTTGAAGATCCTGGAGACATCTGAGCTCCAGGTGATTGGCCATTTTGCACAGGCCTGCTCAACAACTTTCGCACGTGAGAATCACGATCTCCTTGGAAGCTACATCCGGTCTGTGGTGCACGCGCTATGTCTGATGAAGTTGCGGCGTAACGAGACCATGGATATTGTAGCTCAGGAGCCCATGCGACTCATGAAGATTGAGGATCGCAAAGAGTTAGAGAGACAGGTGGATACTATCATTCATGAGTTACAGCTAAAGCCCTACCCCACAGCGGAAGGAATCATCAACAGCCACGAGATCTCGACGGATGAATGGCCTGCGGGTAAGGCACTGGAAAATCCTTTGACCCTATGGGATTTGCATTGGTTGAAACAACTCGATGACGAAGGATTTATTGATCAATTAATTAGAGAGATGGAAGGCTAACGAAACAAATTCGAGAATTTCCCTGGAATTTGCGTTTACAGAATCGGATAAAGAATTACTCGCGCAAAGGCGCAAAGGAGGCCAAGGGAAATGCGCTAAGCGCATGGCGCATAGCGACTAAAATTGCTGACGAGTAACGAGTACTGAGGACTGAGTGAGAAGCGCAAAGAGACAACAGACTACGGACAACGGACTACAGACTCCCGGTCGTCAATCCCTGGATCCGGGTCAGAGGTCAGTAGTCGGTAGTCAGTGGTCCCGAATCCGCAAGGACGCTATGCGCTTTGCGCTCTGCCCTTTGCCGTTTGCGGCGTCTTGGCGCGAAAATATTTGTTGAAGTCGTTCTGTTGGTAAGAATTTAATTTAGTTCAAGGGGGAAAAATGGCACAACTCGGAATGGTTGGCATAGGCGCCATGGGGAGTTCGCTTTTGGGGCGTTTGAGACTGGCAGGTCTAAACGTAACCGTTTACGACTGCCATCAGGAGGCTCAAGCGAAAGCGATTTCCATGGGGGCAAAAGGCGTTTCTTCTGCTGCTGCGGTTGCTGAGGTTTCGTCCATCATCGATGTAGTGGTGAGAACCAACGAGGAGATGTTGGATTGCATGCTGGGAGAAAAAGGGGTTTTGACTGGTGCCAAAGGTGGCACCCTTGTGCTCCTCCACAGCACCATATTGCCCAAAATCACAAAACAAATCGCAACGGCGGCCCGAGAAAAGGGTGTGGATGTCATAGACGTCTGTATGGTTGGAGTGCCACGCGTGGTGCAAAAGGGCGAAGTGAATTTCTTAGCGGGAGGCCCCCCTGAGCTTGTGGAACGTGCGCGCCCACATCTGCTCAATATGGGTAAAGCTGTGATCCATATGGGTCCATTAGGTGCGGGGAACGCCGCAAAGTTGATAAAGAACCTGGTGACCGGTTCGGAAACTTTGATTCTCCACGAGGCCATCAAAATTGGTGAGGCCTGTGGTATCAAGTATCGCGACGCCCTGGAAATGATGAAACAAGTGGCATCTTCGGACAGCCTAATTGCCCATTGGGAAGAGAGGTTTGACCCTTCTGGGGCAGACTCCACACCAAAGGTCGGGTTCAACCTCTACGATAAGGACTTACCCTTGGCCGGCCAGGTGGGACGAGAAACTGGAGCTGATATTCCGATAACTGAGCAGCTTGTGGCGGCCGGTCTACGACTCATGGAGGCAAAGAGTAAGGTAAGCTAGCTTGTAGAACAAATTAAAGTTATTTAAAATCTATAACTAATATCTGTTAGTTAGTGCAATACTTTAAATAATAAAATCGCTAATTTCAATCCGCAGATGACAAATTGATGTTTGGTTATCTCAACGGCTGACACCTTGAACCATGAATGATCCAAGGATCGACTTCGTGCCCACTGGGCCAGGTACGTTAGCAGGGAAATATATGCGGATGTTTTGGCAACCTGTCTATCGAGCCAAAGATCTTAGCATCGGCCGTGCCGTTCCGATCCGCATCATGAGCGAGAGCTTCACCCTGTACCGTGGGGAAAGCGAAACGCCGTACTTGGTTGAATTCCGTTGCGCCCATCGCGGTACGCAACTCTCCACAGGTTGGGTAGAAGGGGATTCCATCCGGTGCAGGTATCACGGTTGGAGATACGAGGGAACAGGGCAATGTGTTGAGCAGCCCGGGGAGGAAGAGTCTTTCGCCAGTAGAGTGAAGATTAAAAGTTATCCCACATGGGAGTACCTGGGTCTTATTTTTGCGTACCTTGGGGAAGGGGAGCCGCCGCCTTTCCGACGCTTCTTGGATTTTGACAGACCGGGTTTAACCGGCGCCGCGGAGATCGAGTATTGGCCCTGCAACTACTTCAACCGGTTGGATAATGCTTGCGACGCGGGACATGTGGTTTTTACCCATCAAGAGTCGATCCAACGCTCGGGTAGGCTCGACCAACTGGCAGTACGCCGGGTCTCTGCGGAAGAAACTGACTACGGAATTCGTACGAGCATCCAGGTCCCCGGAAAATCGCCCATTTACCTCCACTGTCACATGCCGAATATCAATCAAGTGAGGGTTCAGGTGATGATCCAGGGGTCAGCGGAAGATGTAAAATCCCTCTGGGCTGACCGGTTGTTCTGGAGGGTACCTGTGGATGATCAGCATTCCGTAAGCTACGCTGCAGATTGGCTCCCACTGACTGGGGAAGCCGCAAAAAAATACCAGGAGCGGCGCCAGGCGTCCCAGGAGTCGTTTGAACTTGTGGGTCGGTCTCATGGCGAACTGGGTGATGCCATTCTCCAGGGGCAGATGGAAATTAAAGATATTGACCCAATAACCAATATGTACCAGCTGTTCTTGGCCGAGGATTATGCTGTGCAGGTGGGGCAGGGGACCGTTGCGGATCGTTCCAACGAAACTTTAGGACGGTCGGATGTGGGAGTGTTTCTATTGCGCAAAATTTGGGAACGGGAACTCCGGGCCCTGGCCGAGGGTCACCCACTCAAAAATTGGAGTACGCCTGCCGGATTGGCTGATCAAAGCGTTATCGCCTGATGAAGATTCTCAAGTCTGCTGCCCAACTCGCCCTTTTCGCTGGCAACTAGTTCAGTGTCTCACGCTGTTGGTACTTTATCCGAAGTACACCACCACGAAGGACACGAAGAGCACGAAGGAAGAAAATAGCATGTTGAATTCCGGTTGCTTTTCTAATCCGGTTGTCCGTTCTTCGTGTCCTTTGTGTGCTTCGTGGTGAATAGCAAAACCTTGGTCGAGCATCATGGCGGCGGATATGCTACATGCCAGCGGGATGATAACCTGCCGTGATGTCTTGGGAAATAGGGTCTTTCCCATGAATTATCATTCCCGGATTCTAAATGGTTACGTCGAAGAATAAGTGCCTTCATTTAAGAGGCACTACACTAGCTTGGTGTTTCTAACCTCAACTTTTCCCTGGCCCTGGATCTCATTGAGCCTGAATACATAAAAAGGGCAGCAGCGATAACACAGCAGACGCCACACAGAACGATGGCCCATGGGGTTCCAAGTAAAGTCGCCAGGCTACCTATCAAGAGCGTTCCGAAGGACCAGAGACCACGATCCATAAACAACAGGCTCAGGACCCTTCCTAGGAGATGCGGCGGTGTTTCCATCTGAATCCTCGCGTTTAGCATCGAGCGGAAGGTCATCTGGCTGGCTCCCACGAGAGTCAAAGCGGCCATGGAAAGTGCCATGGAGCGAGATAGGGCAAAAAGAATCAGAAAGATTGAAAAAAAAATCGCCGTGGTAAACAGCACGTAATTGCGTAGTTGAAATGTTCCCAGTGAAGCCAGGCAGAGCCCCGAAATCACTGCCCCTATGGCTGGAGCGGATAAAAGGAGGCCGAACCCCACAGCCCCTACTTGAAGGAGGTCCGTTGCAAAAATGGGTAGAAACCGAGAGTAGGGTGACCCCATCAGGGCAAGGATATATGCCATCATCAGGGCGGCATAGACACGATGGTTGGACCGAACATACCGAAACCCTTCACCGAACTCAGACCAAAAATCTGCCGGCCGTTCATCCTTCTCCCATGGCGGTAGGTCCATCATCCAGAGGGAAACGATGATAGCTGAGAAACTCAACGCATTTATAAAGAGGCATCCGGCCACGCCATTGATGCTGATCAGCACCCCAGCGAGGGAAGGGCCAACAATCTTGGTGAAATTAGCCAAAGATGAGTGTAAGGCCACTGCATTGACGATCTGGTCGCGGGGGATGATGATCCTTATCAATGAATGTCGAGCCGTCTGATGAATCGAATTCACGGCGCCAAGAAACACCACCAAGACCAAAATCTGCCAATACTGTATCAGATCAAAATAAACCAGTGCCCAAAACACGAAAGCTTGGGTCATGGCAAGCCCTTGAGTGACCAGGAGAAGGCGATGTCGATCGGTCCTGTCCACGATCACTCCTCCAACGGCACTTAATAGAAGCCGTGGAAGGGCCTGACAAAAACCCACAATGCCCAATAGGAGCGCGGATTCCGTGAGCTGCCACACCAGCCAACCCTGGGCCATGACCTGCATGAAGTCACCGGTGTGGGAAAGGGCCGTGCCGATCCAAAGAAGCCGGAAGTTACGATAACGGAGGGAATTCAGGATCATTATTTCATGTTAAGAAGAATAGTATTGTCTCATAAACCATAGAACTCAAGCCTGATCGTATGCCGCGGAAGCGGTGCAACTTACCGGTTAAAGTCCGGTCCGGGGAATTAACGGTTCACCCCGGTAGCGAAGATCCGGTTTTGTGGGGCGACCCTCAGGGCTAAGTGGATCGAGAAAACTTTCCAAAAGGAGAGGATCGCAAACTCGCAGGCCGTACTACTAAGGAACCCATAGAGCCTCGTAACTTGCTGATTGAGAGTGCCGACCCTGTGGTCAGATGGGGAAGGCCGGTGCCATCTGTGGAAATAACCGAGACAGAAGCAGATGGGCTCTCCGGGGTCGTCGGGATGGCATGCGGGGGAAGCTGCACCGGGTAACGCGGGAGATCTCGTTCGTCGCGGGCGATGGCCGCGATGGCTCAGTATAAGGGTAACCGAAATCTGAGCCAGGCGGGCGAGAAGTCGGAGGGGCGAGTATTACCGAGGAGGCTGGGTAATGCCGGCTGAGGGAAGGCGCCCTACTTTCATTGTGTCTCTTAAAGAGGGAAGGAGAGGTGATTGCCGTGAGGCTACGAACACCTAACAAGATTCGAGACCTCTAGCGGAGACTGTATCTCAAGGCCAAGAGGGAGCCCAATAGGCGGCCTCGCATGCCTTGAGGTGAAGATGATCGGAAAGCCGTATGCGGGAAAACTGCACGTACGGTTTGATGAGGGGGGATAGGACTTCTTTCTAAGGACAACGCTAAACGGGCACGAAGCTGGAAACGGCGGATACAGCCAAGGGTTGGCCTAAAGGCGGTTGAGCCTGTCCTCTACTCTACCTATAAAGATGATTAGAGCAGGTGTTGTCCTAGACCAGATGTTGTAACGGTCACAGAGATTTGGGTCTCAATTCACTAGTTACAATTCAGGTGATTCGTGCAGCTGTGGTACCAACAGTTCTGCAGGGCCAGCTAATACTTGTCCCGTACGATCCCATCACCACCGAGGAGCAATGGGTTTGGGCAATAGCGCATCCTACGGTACTTGCTTGTCATGATTTTGGGACCCTTTAATGTCGGTTGGGGCTCAAACAAATTTGCCCATAGACACCACACTGAGCCATGAGAGATAAGCGAAAGAATTTTGGTCTTGAAACTAAAGGAGCTACATAATCGTGAGGCTGGGAAGTGAAGGGACTAAACTAGAGTTTTCCTTGTAACCTCAAGTGCTCAATTCGCTGCCGGATAAAGTCTACAATGTCACCATTTCTAGGCGAGTTCCTGGCAGAAAGGGGCGACGCACCTAACCGAGAGAATTTTTCGTTCAAACCGGAGAGTTCCATGTGAATATTTTTGGTAGTCTCGATGAGCTCTCCACAGTCCAGTATGGTTTGGTCGATGGTGTTTAAAGCTTCGCCAAGTTTTGTCTTTTGGTTGTCATACCTTTCATTTAAATTCTTGATGTTGACTTGAACGATTTCTTCTTCTATGGGGCGAATCTTTGTCTGAATCTCCTGCTTCATATCCCGAAGGGCCTGGAGCAAGCGTTCGAATGATTGTTCCTGCTGCATCAGGCTTTCATCTAAATTCTTGATGTTGACTTGAACGATTTCTTCTTCTATGGGGCGAATCTTTGTCTGAATCTCCTGCTTCATATCCCGAAGGGCCTGGAGCAAGCGTTCGAATGATTGTTCCTGCTGCATCAGGCTTTCATCAATGGGCATTGGGCTCTCTGTCCTTTGTATATAAGGTGTCACCAGAGATTCCGAGATCTTTTTTTTCACAGTGGAAAGAACCGTCTGTGTCTCTTGACGCTTGTCATCCAGCCGTTTTTCATCCGTGAGGAGCCGTGCCAATTCTTCAATGGATTCGGACGAACTCATATTGGAAACTGGCTAACACTTCCTCATGCAGAAAGCAAGCGAGGCACAAAATCTGTATTACACTGGGGAAAATTTTTGTAACGCTCCCCAACAAGGGCTGGTTTAATTGGGTTATTCCACATTTTCTGTTTATAAACTGTGTATAAGTCGGTGGAATACCGCTTTAGGGGGCTAAAAATAGCGCCTGTCAGCGGAATGCTCAAATGGTGGGCGATAAAAGCGTCGTAATATCTGCAATTTAGCTATTGATTTCGAAAATCGGACAGGGCTGAAAATTGGTATATTTGAATGGCTCTCGCCAAAGAAAAATTGTGAAACGTAAAACTCACATTGCAGAAACTGCCTGATCCATTTGAGCATGGACAAGTGGTTAAGTAACATCAAAATCCATGCCAGCCCCACAACAAAACACGTCGTCAGAATAAGGAATAAGCATGCCGGACAGGGCTAAGAATTTAAGTTTGCGTTGTTACAGAAGCTCAATGCACACGATGGTTTCTTTAATTCACCTGTTATTATTCGACTGCCAGTAGATTGCTAAACAATGAGACGGGATGTTTGCAGAAAAAATAATGAACAGGTAGAACCTCCCCATGGACAAACTCTGTGACCTTTCTGAGGCCGTCTCTCAGGAGGTAAAAGACGGTATGGCTGTGGCTATGGGTTGCGGTCTTGAATCCCTTATCCCGTTTGCGAGTGGTTACGAAATCATCAGGCAAAAGAAAAGGGAACTCATCCTGATCGCTCCGATTTCCGATATTCAGTTTGACCAGCTCATAGGCGCCGGTTGTGTCAAAAAAGTTATTGCAGCTTGGGTGGGAAACGTGGCGGCAGGATTGGGCCATAACTTAAGACGAGCCCTTGAAGAGGGCATCCCTAATCCGCTGGAAATGGAAGAGCATTCAAATTTTACTTTGGGTTTGGGTCTAAAGGCTGCGGCCATGGGTTTACCCTTTCTTCCCACTAGCACGGCCCGTGGCAGCGATTTTGGTGAAGCGTCCCATTTTCAGAATCTGGTATGTCCATTTAGCGGTGAAAGGCTATTAGCCGTGAAAGCCATTGTTCCGGACCTGGCCATTATTCACGTACACCAGGCCGATTCAGATGGTAACGCACATGCCTGGGGCAACCTGGGAGTTATCCAGGAGGCGGCATTGGCAGCCAAAAAGGTGATCCTTACCTGTGAAGAGATCGTTACTCACGAACACATCCTTAAAGATCCCAATAGAACGATCATACCTGGATTCCTCGTCTCCAAGGTGGTTCACCTCCCTTTCGGTTCCCACCCGTCACCCACTCAAGGGTATGCAAGAAGAGACGATCTTTTCTATTTTGATTACCACAAACAGTCGCGTAGCCGGGATGATTTTTTGAATTGGTTGGGAAAGTGGGTCCACGGGGTCAAGGACCATAGGGATTACCTTTATCGCCTTGGTAATGAGCGAGTGGAAAAGCTAAAACCGGCTGCTGATTTGATGTCCCCGGCTGTGAACTTCAGCATGTGAGGCATGGATCCGCATATCCTTGTCGATTAAACAATATCTCATGGATTATACGCGAAGGGAATTGATGGTGGTGGCCGCAGCGCGCGAAATCCGCGACGGAGAAAAGGCGTTCGTGGGTATGCGCTTACCGTTACTCGGTTTCGCCGTGGCGAAGGAACTTCATGCCCCCAATGCCATTGGAATATTCGAAAACGGTGTCATGCGCGATTGGCCCGCCATGAACCCTATCTTTACCATGAGTGACCCTCCAAACGTGGCCCGTTCCCTTTACTGTGGCGGATTGCTGGATGTCATGGGGTTGCTTCAAAGCGGGCGTGTGGAATTGGGTTTTATCGGAGGCGCCGAGGTGGATCGGTTCGGTAATTTGAACACCCATTGGGTGGTGGAGGGCAAGAAAAATACCAGACTACCGGGTAGCGGAGGGGCAGCGGACATTGCGACTTTGGCCGGCCGTTGTATCATTATAATGAATCATGAGAAACGCAGGTTTCCTCCTAGGGTCCACTACATGACCTCACCAGGATACGGTGACGGTGAGGATTGGCGGCACAGGCGGGGGCTCAGAGGAGGCGGTCCCAGTCGAGTCATTACCAGTCTGGGTATCTTTTCCTTTGATCCAAGAAGTCGGGAAATGGTTCTCAGCTCCACCCACCCTGGTATTACAACCCATGAGGTTCAGAGGGAGACCGGTTGGCTTCTCAAAATCGCAGACGACGTTCAGGAAACACCTTCCCCTTCCAAAGATGAGATCGTGGCAGTAAGAAAATATGATCCAAAAGGCGTCTGGACATCCTAACAAGCTTCCTGCCATGAGCCCACCTGCTCCAGCATCCGGCATCTGAGAAATTCAATGGGTTGGATTGATGTTGGCATAATCTCCCTATTTATCGTCTACGCCATCGGTTCCGGCCTTAGAAACCGGGGTCAAGCATCCAAAAATATAGAAGAGTATTTTCTGGCAGGCCGCAGCCTCCCGGGATGGAAGGCTGGACTCAGCATGGCTGCTACTCAGTTTGCCGCCGACACCCCGCTGCTGGTCACTGGAATTATCGCCACGGCCGGAATATTTGCGCTATGGCAGCTATGGATCTACGCCCTTGCCTTTTTACTCATGGGATTCATCCTTGCGTCCAATTGGCGGCGAGCGGGTGTAATCACCGATGCAGAACTCACAGAGGTGCGTTACGGAAATAAGCCTGCGGCGGTCCTTCGTGGTGTCAAGGCCCTCTATTTTGGTACCGTCTTCAACTGTACTGTGCTTGCCTGGGTGTTATTCGCTGCGGCAAAGATCGCTGAACCTTTTCTCCTTTGGGATCTATGGCTACCCTCCGAAGTCTTTCAGCCCGTTGTGGAGTTAGTGAAGTGGGTGGGAGTCCCGTTGACTGCCGTTCCGGCCAACGATCCGGACGTTTGGATAAAATCTGGAGCCAACCTGATATCCATCCTACTAATGGTTCTCCTGACGACACTGTATTCGGCCACTGGGGGATTGAGGAGCGTAGTGGCTACGGACATTGTGCAGTTCTTCATCATGTTGCTGGGGACCCTAAGCTTTACCATCATTGTGGTGGCAAAAGTGGGTGGTCTCCATGCAGTTACTGATCAGATCTATGGGAAATTTGCCAGCGGAGGGCCAGGGGGCATTTTGCCCGGGCAGATTTTGGCCTTCACACCAGACCAGGCCAAGGATGCTTCCTTGGGATTGCTCTTTCTCTTTGCGCTGCAGTGGCTCATTCAGCTCAACTCGGATGGCACCGGCTATCTGGCTCAAAGATCCATGGCCTGTCGTAGCGAGAAAGACGCGAAAATTGCGGCCGTTGTCTTTACCTTTGCCCAGGTCCTGTTGAGGAGCCTCTTGTGGCTTCCCTTGGGCTTGGGTCTATTAATTCTCTTTCCCCCCGATCCAAACCTGGCGCAGGAATATTTGCAAGGCGATCGAGAGGCAACCTACGTGAGGGGAATGGTGGAACTGTTACCTCCCGGGGTGTTGGGTTTGATGCTGACCGCCATGCTGGCGGCCCTGGCCTCCACCGTGGACACACATTTGAATTGGGGGGCCTCCTACTGGACCAACGATATTTACAAAAGGTTTATCTGCCAGGCATGGCTGGGGCGTGAGCCGGGCGAGCGCTCCCTGGTTTGGGTGGCTCGCGGTGCCAACGTGCTCATATTGACTATTGCCCTGATCATCATGACCCAACTGACTTCTATTAATCAAGCTTGGCAGTTGAGCCTTCTCCTGGGCGCAGGGATGGGAGTGGTGTTGATTCTGCGATGGGTTTGGTGGCGCATGAATGCATGGGCAGAAATTTCGGCGATTGTTGTATCCCTAGTTGTTGCGCCCTTCCTCCTGATCTATGTGGACGATCAGCATCACGCATTGAGATTACTAGTCATGGCCTTGGTTTCCACGGCAGCGGCGCTTTTGGCCATAAGGGTTGCGGGCCCGGAGGATAGGATTCAATTGACTTCATTTTACAATAAAGTAAGACCTTCCGGATTTTGGGGACCCATTGCCAAAGAGGTGGGTGCGGACAATGATCATGGGCCCCGCCGTCTGTGGCGCTCCATGGGTGCCATGATGGCGTGTGGGCTATCCGTATTTTGTTTGTTGGTGGGAATTGGCAGCTTGCTCACCGGGAGTCCAGCGCCTTTTTGGTTCCCGTGGCCAACCCCTTGGATGGTTCTGCTAATGTTTTTCGGTTTGGCTCTATTTCCAGTCTGGTATTGGCTTGGATTTATAAAAGATAATAGCTAAATTTCTCGACACTTTTCCCTCCTCTATAGTGGGGTTATATTTCGTACGAAAAACAAAATAGGCCTTGCACAAAAAATTACGACCAGGTAGATAGGGGTTCCATGAATTTGCCCACCACGGAATCCAATGGGGCTTCAACTAGTTTTGATGATGCTGCTTTCATGCCAAATTGGCTTCAAAAAGTATGTTCGTCGATTTCCTCGAGGCCAATACACACAATGAAAAAAAAATCAGAGGTAGGTTGCGGATAGTCATGTTTCGGGTGGTGTCAAAATTTCTAATCCTGCTGTGCTTTTGGATCCTTCTTTCGGGTCAGATCGATATGCATGAAGCCGGGGACCGCTTTTTGTTGGCCTGCGGTGTGGTGAGCTGTATCTTTGTAACCTATCTAACTCATCGCAAAGGCATTTTGGACGAGGAGGGACACCCCATTCATCTTGCTCTGGCGATTCTCGCTTACTTTCCGTGGCTTCTTTGGCAGATTGTCTTGGCCAACCTGGACGTGGCCTATCGTGTCTGGCAACCAAGACTAAATATTTCACCCCGAATGGTACGAATCCCATACAGCACCAAGACCCCGGTGGCCACCGTGGTTTACGCCAACTCAATTACCCTTACGCCGGGCACCGTTACCGTCAGTGTAGACGAACAGAAAGGTGAGATGCTGGTGCACGCCCTTACGGATAAGTCAGCCGCATCCCTGCTCTCTGGAACCATGCAGGACCGTATTCACAAGCTGGAAGGGTAACAAATAGTATGAATCTCGCCGAAGGCGCGTCTTGGCTCGCTGTCTTTGTTATTCTCTTGGGTTTAATCCTCGTGTTGATCCGTGCGGTCATGGGTCCAACGCTGTTTGACCGAATCCTTGCCGTAAACATGGCAGGGACAAAAACCGTGATTCTCGTGGCCCTATTGGGATTTGCTAGTAAACGTCCAGAATTTTTGGACATTGGGCTTCTGTATGCGCTGGTAAACTTCATCGCTACCATCGCCATTCTTAAATTCAAGGAGCGGGGAAGACTGGGCTAGCTGTCATGGCAGTGGTTTTGGACGCATTGACGGTTGTATTCCTCGCTGTGGGTTCTTTTTTTGCTCTCACCGGGGCCGTTGGTATTTTACGCCTTCCCGACTTTTATTCCAGAATTCATCCAGCAGGGAAAAGTGATACCTTGGCTCAATTAATGATCCTGGTGGGACTGGTGTTTCAGGTTTTTCGTAACGATAATTATGACAGTTTTATTGGTATCAAACTGATCCTAATCGTTGTGCTGTTGTTTATCACATCCCCCACGGCGGTCCATGCCATTGCTAGGGCGGCCCTTTTGGATGAACAAAGTTCCAGGAGGAATCCAGAGAGCCATGACTGAGTTCTTGATCTTGGATGGAATATTTCTTTTGCTACTGGTGGTTACCTCATTGGCGGTACTCAAAGTGGGTGATCTCTTATCTTCCACCATTCTGTTGGCACTGTACAGTTTGCTCATGGCTCTTGTCTGGTTGAATCTGGACGCCGTCGATGTTGCTTTTACGGAGGCGGCTGTTGGAGGCGGCATCTCAACCATTCTTCTTATCGGAGTGATTGTCTTGGTGGGACCTGAAGAGAAAAGAATCCGAGGATCTAATGCGTTACCACTTTTGGCAGTGGTTCTAACCACCGCTGCACTTATCTATGGCACCCTGGATATGCCCCCCTTCGGAAACCCAAAGGTACCACCACAAGTCCATGTGCGACCTGAATATGTGGCGCAGACGGTGGAGAAAATAACCTCGAAACCGATCCCTGCCAGTACGTCCACTGAGAAAAATTACTTTCACGGACACGTACCCAATCTCGTAACCTCGGTGATTGTGAACTACCGTGCTTTCGATACGCTGTTCGAAGTGGCGGTAATTTTTACTGCCGGTTTGGGTCTCATCTTATTATTGCGGGGGCGTGGATCCGGAGGAAGTGGAGGGCATGGATGAAAGAACAGGTTATTATCCGTATCATTACGAAAATCATTCTTCCCTTTATGATTGTATTTGGATTCTACGTGATTGCCCACGGGGAGGTGGGTCCTGGGGGCGGCTTTCAAGGTGGGATCATGTTGGCTTCAGGTTTCATTCTGTACGGTATGGTTTTTAGCGGCGAGGAGATGCGTAGAGTTGTTCCCAGACGTCTAACGGACGCCTTGTCCTGCATCGGAGTTCTTCTGTACGCCAGCGTTGGCGTATACAGTCTTCTTACCGGTTATAATTTTCTGGACTATACCCCGTTGAAGCCAGGGGACCACGCGGGGGCCGAATCCTGGGGAATGACTTTGGTGGAATACGGAGTGGGAATTACAGTGACTTCGGTGATGATTACTATCTTCAACGAGATTACCGAGGGAACGGTTTCCACATCAGATGGAGGCCGTTGAACAGCCCACTGGGTTTTTCACCGACGGCTGGGGCGGACTATGGAACAAGTCCTAGATCTCTACAACTATTGGATTTTTATTCTTTTGATGATGATCGGTTTGTATGCGGTCATCTCGAGGGAGAATCTCGTAAAGAAGGCCATTGGACTGAGCCTCCTACAAACGGCTGTCTTTTTGTTCTTTATCTCCTTGGGCAAGATCCAAGGAGGCTCCGCACCAGTCATGGCCCCATGGGTAACCCTCTATTCCAATCCGCTTCCTCATGCATTGATTCTAACCGCAATCGTCGTTTCCGTTAGTACCCTGGCCGTGGCCCTGGCCATTATTGTCAATATTAAAGACGTCTACGGTACGGTGGAGGAGGACGAAGTGGAGAGCGCCGACCAGGTATGATTGCAAATCAGCTGCCGGCACTCATTGTGGTGGTACCTCTTGTCGCGGCACTCCTTATGCCGTTTTTGGGGCGTGGAAACCTGCCCTGGTTTCTTGCCAGCCTGACCACCTGGGTAGTTTTGGGACTCACCATCGCGCTATCACTCCAGATTTACGAGGGAACTCAGGCCGGCGGATCGGCTGATGGCGTGGTCAGTTACGCTATGGGAGGGTGGAAGATTCCATGGGGAATTGAATACCGTGTGGACGCCTTAAATTCCTTTATGTTGCTCGTCATTGCTCTAGTCTCAGCGGTAGTAACCTTTTATGCGCGTTTGAGCGTGGCGGAAGGAATACCGGAGGAGCGAATACGTTACTTCTATGCCCTTTGGCTCCTGTTCATCACTGGCCTTTTGGGAATCACGGTGACTGGTGACGTTTTCAATGTCTATGTCCTGATGGAAGTCTCATCCCTAGCCGCCTATACCCTGGTGGCCATGGGAAAGTATCACAATCGTAGGGCTCTGCCTGCCAGTATGAATTATCTGGTTTTGGGGACCATAGGTGGGGTCTTTTTCCTCATCGGGGTCGGTTATCTCTACAGCGTGACTGGGACATTGAACATGATTGACCTTGCCGAGAAGGTCCAGGGTTTACAAGACAACCGCACGGTGATTACCGCAGTTGCGTTTCTTTTGATTGGACTCGGTATAAAAATGGCCCTGGCTCCCCTCCACGGGTGGCTACCTGGCGCCCATGGCTATGCCCCGCCCATCGTCTCCGCAGCGCTTTCCGGTGTGGCAATTAAAGTAGCGGCCTATGTCATGATTCGTTTCATATTCACCATTCTGGGTGTTGAGTTCAGCCTAGAAAAATTACCCACGAGACCCATACTATTGACCTGCGCGTGTATTGGAATTCTAGGTGGTTCCTACATGGCCATTCACCAATCCGCACTCAAACGCGTCCTAGCGTATTCCAGCGTTGCTCAAATCGGCTACATCACCCTTGGATTTTCCCTTGCAAATGAACAAGGACTTACAGGTTCCCTGATTCATATCTTTAACCACGCCTTGATAAAGAGTGGGCTCTTCCTGGCGGCCGGGATCGTCGTCTACCGTTTGGGAGATACTGAACTCTCTAAATTACACGGATTGGGCCGCAAGATGCCATGGACCGCAGCCGCGGTCACGGCCGGTGGTTTAGGACTCATCGGGGTGCCTCTAACGTCAGGGTTCATCAGCAAGTGGTATTTTGTCACGGGGGCATTGGATCGTGGATTGATGACCTTGGCCGGTGTCATACTTCTCGGATCGTTGCTTGCGGTAATCTATGTCTGGCGCATCGTCGAGGTCATGTACTTCCAACCTCCTCAGGAGGGGCAACCGGAAGTGAAAGAAGCGCCATTGTCACTGGTTCTGCCCACCTGGGTGTTAATTGGCGCTAGCGTGTACTTTGGAATCGACGCCTCCCTATCTTCCCACCTGGCCAATGGTGCAGCCCGAGCCTTGCTGGGGCTGGGATGACATGGGTACAAACGGTCCATTGCTGGCCCTAACACTTTTTCTACCTTTCCTGGGTTCTGGTCTGGTGTTGGCTTTTGGCCGCTGGCCTAATCCGCGCGATACGGTGAATCTCGTTACCGCTGCTTCCCTCCTGGGAGTTGTGATAACCCTGTTTTCACAGGTGGGGTTGAAAGAACCCCTCGCCGTTACCCTTTTTCAAATTATCCCAGGATTGAAGATAGCACTGGCGTTGGAACCATTGGGGATGCTTTTTGCTATGGTGGCCTCCAGCCTTTGGATTGTCACGGCAATCTACTCCATAGGCTATATGCGGGCTCATCACGAGGAAAACCAGACACGGTTTTTCGTTTGTTTCGCCTTGGCCATAGGGGCTGCGATGGGGATTGCCTTTGCGGCCAACGTCCTCACGCTGTTCATTTTCTACGAAATGATGACCCTGGTTACCTACCCCCTGGTGACCCACCACGGGACCAATGAGGCGGTACGGGCGGGAAGAATTTATCTTGGATATCTTTTTAGTACTTCCATAGGCTTTTTTCTTTTTGCCATTATCTGGACATGGATCTTGACGGGTACCCTTGAGTTCAAGCCGGGGGGTATTCTCGCGGGCAAGGCGAGCAATGGCGTTCTCGGAGTACTGTTAGCCCTTTACGCGTTCGGGATAGGGAAAGCTGCGCTGATGCCTTGTCATCGTTGGTTGCCTGCGGCCATGGTTGCACCCGCACCGGTCAGTGCGTTGCTTCATGCGGTGGCTGTGGTCAAGGCAGGTGTGTTCTCTATTTTAAAGATCATCGTTTATATCTTTGGACTCGATATGCTCACGGAGACTGGTATGAGCGTGTGGCTCATGTATGCGGCCTCTGGGACTATCCTCTTCGCCTCACTCATTGCCCTCACCAAGGATAACCTGAAGGCTCGTCTCGCGTATTCCACCATCAGTCAGTTGTCCTATGTGATCCTCGGTGCGGCACTAGCCAACTCGTGGGGTGTTGTGGGGGCGGCCATGCACATTGTGATGCATGCCTTTGGTAAAATCACCCTATTTTTCTGTGCCGGGGCGATTGATGTGGCCGTTCACAAGAAGCAGATTAGCGAAATGACCGCCATTGGTAAGACCATGCCCATCACCATGGGCGCATTTCTCGTGGCCTCCTTGAGCATCATCGGTCTTCCACCCATGGGAGGATCCTGGAGCAAATGGTACCTCATCATGGGAGCCCTTAGTGCTAATCACGCCATTTTAGCTGCAGTGCTTATGGTCAGTTCGCTCCTAAGTGTTGCCTACCTTATGCCAGTGGCGATACGGGCTTTTTTTGTTCCATCTTCAGAAGTAAAAACCGAATCCAGGATCCATGAGGCCCCTCTCGCCTGTCTAATTGCGTTGTGTATTACGTCGATAGGATGCCTTGCTCTATTCTTTTTCGCAGATGTCCTTTTCGATTTTTTAAGCAGTATCGCCTGAAATTCATGGATAGAGAAATGCTAAATGAAAAGAAATACTGGCTTGATGCCCCCCGTAATGTAGACAGGATCTTCTGGGGACTTTGCGCCCTCTGCGCTGGTTTGACTCTGCTGGATCTATTTTATCACAAGCATGTTCACTTCTCGTGGGAGAACTGGTTTGGCTTTTACGGATTCTATGGTTTCGTCTCATGTGTGGGGTTGGTGCTGCTGGCCAAGCAGTTGAGAAAGGTACTCAAACGCGGGGAAGACTACTATGATCACTAGCCTACCCCCAGGACTGATCATCGTTTGTGGTGCTTTTCTTGTGCCTTTCTTCCGGGGGCGCTGGCAGACCTTATACATGCTGGCATTGCCCATTGTCAGTTTGGTCCAGCTATTGGGTCTACCCCACGGGGAGTTCGGTCACGTTTCATTTCTGAGTTACACCCTGACCATTATTCGGGTGGATACCCTCAGCCTCGTATTCGGGATCATTTTTCACATAGCGGCATTTCTGAGTGTCCTTTACGCCCTACATGTAAAAGATTCAGTGCAACATGTGGCTGGGCTCATCTATGCGGGAAGCGCCATTGGTGCGGTGTTTGCCGGAGACCTGGTTAGTTTGTTCGTTTACTGGGAGTTGACAGCGGTTTCATCGGTATTTTTGATTTGGGCACGCAGAACCGAGAGGTCCTATGAGGCCGGTATGCGCTACCTGATCATTCAAGTGGCCTCCGGTCTGCTTCTACTTGTGGGTGTTATTTTCCACGCCCAGAAAACAGGAGATATATCTTTTGGCTTTTTAGGTCTAGACGGTTTGGGCTCGCAACTTATTTTCCTTGCCTTTGGGATAAAATGCGCCTTCCCGTTGCTTCACAACTGGCTCCAAGACGCTTATCCCGAGGCAACCGTTACGGGAACCGTCTTCTTGAGCGCCTTTACCACAAAACTAGCAGTATATGCCCTGGCCCGTGGATATCCCGGGACCGAGATCCTGATTTGGATTGGCGCCTTGATGACTGCATTTCCTATCTTTTATGCCGTCATTGAAAACGACCTCCGGCGTGTATTGGCTTACAGTCTGAATAACCAGCTTGGATTCATGGTGGTTGGCATTGGGATCGGCACAGAAATGGCGATAAACGGTACAGTTGCCCACGCTTTTTCCCATATCATTTACAAGGCGCTTCTATTCATGAGCATGGGAGCCGTATTATTCCGAACCGGAACCATCAACGGTTCGGAGCTGGGCGGGCTGTACAAATCCATGCCATATACGACATTCTTTTGCATCGTTGGAGCGGCGTCCATTTCCGCCTTTCCGCTTTTCAGTGGTTTCGTGAGCAAATCCCTGATCATGACATCGGCGGCGGACGGAGGCTATGTGTGGGCCTATTTGATCCTGCTATTTGCGTCGGCGGGCGTATTTCATCACTCCGGGATCAAGATTCCTTTTTTTGCGTTTTACGCCCACGATTCAGGAATCCGTTGCAAAGAGGCGCCGTGGAATATGCTTCTTGCTATGGGGATTGCTGCCTTTTTATGTATCGGGATTGGGGTTTATCCCAGGCCTTTGTATCAACTGTTACCGTACACGCTTGATTACGTTCCATATACTACGACACACGTCATTACCCAGCTTCAACTCCTGCTGTTTTCTGCCCTGGCCTTTGCGGTGCTAAAACGCACCGGCATTTACCCGGAGGAACTGAAAGCAACAAACCTCGATACCGATTGGTTTTACCGGGGATTGCCAATACTCATTTGGAGAACGGTGGGTGCCCCTTTAGCGGTGGGATTCGGTTCTGCTCGGGATGGAATTTTCAAGAGAGTCTCACACGTCACCATGGTAGCCCCAAAACCATTTGAAATCAGCCAAATGGTTCTCTTGATCGTGTTCTTGCTCTTTATATTTCTGGTAATCGACTTCTGGAAGTTCTGGCAATCCGGGTAATAGAAAGGGTGGCCATGGATTTACGATCTAGAACGTCACTCCCAACCGGAACAGCACGAAAAGACCAACAAAGTAGACGATGGCCAAAACGATGCTGTCGGGTTCCAATAGGTACCATCGCTTGTCCTTGCGGAACATCACGCCCATTATTCCAATGCTCATAAGAACAATCGCTAACAGTCCAGCTATGCTCTGAGTTGGTCCAACGCTCTGCAGCAAGGAGCCTTTCGAATAGGCGATATCGGTGGGAAAAACCAGCATCATATTGAAGGCGTTGCTGCCAAATAGGTTCCCCACTGCGAGGTCGTAGGCTCCTAGGCGAACAGCGGCAAGGGAGGTGACCATCTCTGGGAGTGAGGTGGCCAGGGCCACAAGTGAGGCACCGATGAAACTTGTACCAATGCCGGTAATGTCTGCGATGCTCTTGGCAGATTTGGCGAGAAGAGGGGCGAAGATAATAATGGTCACCGCGGCGGCGGCGAAGAGCAGACAGACACGTTTGAGGGACATTGAACCCTCTGCACGGGAAACTTCGGTTTCAGACCCGGAGTTGTTTTGTGTATCAGTCTCGTACTTGAGAATAAAACGCAGACCAAAGACGTATAATGCGGCGATCAGCATGGTATCCCAACCTAACCGCCCAAAAAATGCAGTATCCAAATCCGCAATAATGAACAATGCTACTAGGGCTGCCAGCATAATGGCCAGACCCGCTATTAAGATCTGGGAATAGGATACGTTGTGCCAGACCTTCGCCTTCCGGTTTAATAAATCCACTAGCGCCAGGGTGAACATGTTTAGCATGCAGGCGCCGAAGAGATCACCCAGGGCCAGATCGGGAGCATCCACCCAGGTCACTGCGCTGATGCAAGTGAGAGCCTCAGGGAGGGAAGTGGCACCAGCCAGTAGTAGGGCCCCGATCCATACCCGACCTAGGCCTGTGAGGTCGGCCAGTAAGTCGCCATACTTCGAAAGTTTTGTACCGGCAACAACGATTACTGCGGCACTTGCCAAGAACGTGAGTAATGCGGTTAGAAGCGGGAATTCTCCCATGGATATTCTTTCTTATGCCAAATCAATCTTGAACCGCATTTCATATCGTTTCTGCACCAAAATAGCAAAAAAAAAGGACCAGGAATTATAGTTGACAGGGGAGTTTGTTCCCCATATGCTCAAGCGCGATAATTCCAGCGTTCCATTCAGGGATTGCTTTGGACCGTTCGCCATTTATGGGTGATCTAAAGGACATAGCCGGTCCCCTGACCATCATTTCCAACCGCGCACCCTACGAGCTGAGGAAAAGAACAGGTAAAGCCTCATACGAAAAAACAGTTGGTGGTCTAGTTTCTGTTCTGGATGAAATTATGTGTCAAGGTGGAGGTACCTGGGTGGCCTGGGGAGAGGCTGCAGCTACGGTGGAGCGGGTGGAAGTCCCCGTGGAAAATCCTAAATACTCCATTAAATTGATTCAGCTTAGCAACCAAGAGGTCAGGAATTATTACCAGGGGTTCTCCAATCGAGTCCTATGGCCCCTGTCTCACTACTTCCTGGATCGATGTCATTTCCGCGCCGAATTTTGGAAGTCCTATGAGAGTGTTAATCAAAAGTTCGCACGAGCCTACGCCTCGGAGGGGCGAAGCGATGGTAGTATCTGGATTCACGACTTCCATTTAACCCTGCTCCCTAGTCTGATTCGAGGAGAAAACAGGGATCAATCCATTGGTTTTTTTTGGCACATTCCGTTTCCTGCCTCTCCTGTATTCAGGGTGTTGCCATGGCGCAAGGAGGTCCTGCGGGGTCTTCTAGGAAGCGACTTGATTGGCTTTCAACTTTACGCCCACGCGGATAATTTCCTTCAATCTGTAGAGGACGTCCTGGGGATTCCGGTGGACCGGAAAAATTATTTGATTGAATATCAGGGCCGTACCGTCAGGGTGGGGGCTTTCCCGGTAGGAATTGATTACCAAAAATGGAATGGAATGGCGTCGAATCCCACCAATCAAGAAAAGGCCCTGCAAATTCGCAGGGAAGTGGGCAGTAAATACCTTCTAGTGGGCGCAGATCGACTTGACTATACCAAGGGGATTTTGGAGCGATTGCTTGCCTACGAACGCTTCTTAGAGAAATATCCCGAATACCACGGGAACGTGTGCTTGATGCAGATCGCCGTCCCGTCGCGCACGCGAGTGGAGGAATACATGAGGTTGAGACGCAACATTGATGAAATCATCGGCCGCATTAGTGGACGATTTAGTACCGGGAAATGGGTCCCCGTCCGGTATCTGTATAAAGCTTTCCCATCTGAAGAGCTGGTGAACTACTACTCCGCTGCGAATGTGGCCATGATCACTCCGCTCAGAGATGGAATGAATCTGGTGGCCGAGGAGTACGTGGCATCGAGGGTGGGAGACGATGGCTGCCTCATCCTCAGTGAATTCGCCGGAGCCGCCGGGATCTTATCAGACGCCATCATTGTGAATCCCTATAACCTTGAGGACCTGGCCGATACCATCCATCGTTGTTTGTCCATGTCGGAAAGCGAAAAGCAAAGCCGGATGCAAGGCCTTCGTCGAGCCGTCAAGAACAATGACGTTTATTGGTGGTGCCAAAGCTTTCTGCAAACGCTTTCTCAAGCTCCTGTGGCGGTAAAGAACTAATACCCCAGAGGCAAAGGCCTCCATTTCATTACCCTAGATTCTGAAACAGCGCCGAAACGCCTACCATTAGGCCCTAATACACCGTAGACTGCCGGCCAATTGATTCGACTTGACTCCTCTGGTTCCAATGAAACCTCTTTAGCCCCTTTTTCTTCCCCTGTAGATATCACTCTGGCGATAACCAGAGTTGCGAGGAATCCGGTGAGATTCCACCAGAGCCATGAAATAGAAATAACCTGCCCCCACCACTGTAGAAAAAACAGGCTCAGATTTCCCATTGCACCGGCCATAATTCCAATCTTGGTGACGCGAGGTCCGGCCCAGCCCGTCAACATCCCAAGAAGAAACGCTGCCAGTATGGGCCCGTAGAGAATGCTGCCAATGGCATTGATCAGCACAATGGTAGTCTGGCGGGTCGCTTCGGGTGTGGCGGCAAACAGGAGAGCCATGACGACACAAAAGACCCCCCAGAGTAGGGTGAAAGCCTTCGATGCAATGAGATAGTGTCTATCGCTCGCATCTTTTTTTTCCAATAGCGCTGGTAAAAATCTCGTACGGTCACTGCACTCATCGAATTAAAGGCTGAATCCAAGCTGGACATCAGGGCAGAAAGGATCGCTACATATATGAACCTAATCACACCGTGGGGTAGGTAAGATAGGATGAATAGGGGCACCATGCGGTCTGGATCCCGTTGAAGTGTGGTGGCTACGGTTTCCGGTGAACTCCCTATTGCAATAGCGGTGCGCCCCAGGAATTCGGGAGTCATGACCACGGCCCCGATAAAAACACCCATGGTGCAATAGAGGAGCACCAAGGGGAAGCGTCCAAATGCATTGACCAACAGGGACTTTTTAACCTCGTCGATTTTTCCGACGGTTAACTCCCTCTGAACCTGGCTCTGGTCACATCCATAGTAAGAAGCATAAAGAAAGAAGCCCCCCAGAATCATGGGCCAGAAGGCATAAGTCCCTGCCGGGTTTAGCCCGAGGTGTTGAAAGTCCAGAACACGAAGGCGCGAGGGTTCCATGTTTGCCCAGGCCGTGTCCCAGCCCACGAAGCTAAGAGCCACGCCGCCACAAACTAGGATTCCTACCAGAATGATAAACATTTGAATCACATCGCTAAGGATGACAACACGGATACCACCCAAGACATCGTAAACAATAGTCACGAGACTGATGGTGATGATGGCCATGGACGTTGAAATACCTAGGGCAGTGGACAGGACAAGACCTCCGGCCAGCAAAGTCACGGCAATGGCCAAACCGCGCCCCACCTGAAACAGAAGGCTCACCAGGGTCCGGGTCCCGGCATCGAAACGGGCCTCTAGGTACTCATAGATACTGATGACACCGGCGCGGTGAAAAGTAGGAAGGATGACGACCATGACCAAGATGAGGGCCAAGGGAACCGCAAATTCATAGGCAAGCCATTTCAATCCACCTCCATCCTTAAGCACCACAAAGGCCGGAGCTGACACGAAGCTTACAGCCCCCAGCTGAGTCGCCATGGTGGACAGGCCAGATTGCCACCAACGAACGGTTCTACTACCAAGGTAGTAATCGTGAATGGTGCTCTGGGAGCGGCCCAATAAAAAACCCGCCCCAAGAATGAAAACAAGGTAAAGTGCAATCACTCCCCAGTCGAGAAAATTCATTCCGTGCACCTCTTCGACACTTAAACACTAGGATTGCGTTCACTGTCAATTCCCTTGTCGTCCCAGGTTGCTTTGGGTAGTCTAAAGTTATGAAGGATGAGACCCAGTTAAGGAGAGATGCTCTCACCATATTCCATAGTGGCGTGAAGGCCGCAGCTCCAGAGAATGCGATCCAACGATTTTTGAAAGTAAACGGCGATAAATTGGAAGTGAACAAGGCGGTTTACGACTTGGCACGTTACCATGGTGTCTACGTCATCGGTGCGGGGAAAGCTGCTGCCGCCATGGCTCAGGCGGTGGAGGCTCGGCTTGGCTCGAAGGTCAAAGGTGGATTCGTAAATGTCAAGTATGGCCACGGGGTTCCCCTGCAACGCATTGAAGTGAACGAGGCAGGCCACCCTATTCCTGATGAGGCGGGGATGTGGGGAGTGGATAAAATGATTCAAATTCTCCAAGGAACCGGAGAGGAAGACTTGGTCCTCGTTTTGATCTCAGGTGGAGGGTCAGCTTTGCTCCCATGCCCAGCGGAGGGATTAACCTTAGGGGATAAGCAAAAGGTTACCAAGCTTCTGTTGGATTGCGGGGCTACCATTCAGGAAATCAATGCAGTGCGAAAGCACCTCTCCCTGATTAAAGGGGGCCGAATGGCTAGACTCGCTTATCCCTCAACCCTTATCACTTTGATACTCTCAGATGTCATCGGAGATGATTTGGAAAGTATTGCCTCGGGACCTACGGTTCCGGATGGAAGCACCTTTCATGATTCCCTCCGCATAATCAAGGAGCATGGCATTCGCAACCGTATGCCCAATGCCGCCATGGCGGTATTAGAGAGAGGGAATAGGGGTGAGCTGGATGAGACCCCCAAGGAAAACGATGCAGTCTTTGAGAAGACACAGAACGTCGTTATTGGTAATAACTCGTTGGCCCTCAAGATGGCGAGGCAAACGGCTGAGCAACTAGGGTATCGCGGCCACATTCTTTTCAGTTCGTTGCAAGGAGAAACTAAAGACGCTGCCATTATTCACGCGACCCTCGCGAAGCAGATCCTGACCACGGGTCATCCAGTACCTAGACCAGCCTGTGTTATTTCTGGGGGAGAAACCACCGCAGTCATCAAAGGAAATGGCTTGGGTGGACGAAACCAGGAATTCGTATTGGTAGCGGCTACGGCGATTGACGGATTGGCACCGGTGGTCATTTTGAGTGGTGGGACCGATGGAACGGACGGTCCCACGGATGCGGCCGGAGCCCTAACCGATGGTGGGACCATAGCGAGAGCAAGGAATTTGGGAATAGATGCTAAATCCTATCTTGATCGAAACGATTCCTACCATTTCTTTGAAAATCTTGGGGACTTGCTTGTCACGGGTCCCACCCTTACGAACGTAATGGATCTGAGGTTGCTTTTGGTGGGTTGATGAATTTGATGGGGAAGGAAAGGATTCTGTCCCACTGCGACGGCAGGTGTGCTCATCAGGTTGCAGGCAACGTGGAAAGATGGTGTCATAAAAGTGACCTTCTGTTGGATCATTGAAACTCCTAAAGGTCTAAAACGAGAGTGCTTTTTAATGGTTTAGGGTTAGAGCGAGGGTTCAATGGCAAGGAAATATCCATCTGCTCTCAGAGAAAATGTGCACATGTGGGTACGGCAGATCAAGGAGCTGGACCTGCTGGTGAGCATACCCTGTTTCAATAATGAAGATACCATAGAGCATGTTACGCAGCAGGCCGCAAAAGGATTGGCTACATACTTTCCAGACCAAAAAAGCGCGGTGTTTGTCTGTGACGGCGGATCTTTGGACGATACTCGAGAAAGGGTCTATGACACCCCAACTCCTGAAAATGTACTGAAGCGGGTCACTATTTATAGAGGGCTTCCAGGTAAAGGCTCGTCGCTTCGAGGTGTATTCGAATTAGTTACTCTGTTAAAGGCTAAGGCTGCAGCCATGGTGGATTCGGATCTGGTGAGCATTACACCTGAGTGGATCAATCTGCTATTGGGGCCCATCCTCAATCGGTCAGCCGCCTTTGTGGCCCCCTATTACAGTAGGCACAAATTCGATGGGACCATTACCAATCATATTGTCTATCCGATGACCCGGGCGTTATACGGCGTAGATATCCGCCAACCCATTGGCGGAGATTTTGGTTTCTCTCCAGAGTTAGCTGCTTTTTATATGGAACAGGACGTCTGGGACACCGATGTGGCGAAATTTGGCATTGATATTTGGATGACCACCTGTGCCATTAACGAGGGTTATAATGTAGTGCAGGCCAATCTTGGCACTAAGGTCCATGACACGAAAGATCCAGCCTCTGATTTAGGCCCAATGTTTCAGCAAGTCATTAGTACCCTCTTTTACCTTATGCGGAAGTACGAGCGTAACTGGCAGCATGAAAATCCAGTCCAGCTGGTTCCCCTTAACGAATTAAAGGAAGAGATTCCTCAACTTGCTCCGGTGCCTGTGAGCTTGAACAAGTTGCATTCCGAATTCGTAGAGGGGTTTAATCATTTCCGCCCCATGTATCAATAAATCTTGAGCAAGAAAATTTGGGAAAGACTGGACCGGATCCACCATAAATGGGGTTCCAACGAAGAGGAAGAGTTCGACGCGGACCTGTGGAGTAAGGTGCTTTATGATTTTGCCTGCGTTTACCAGTTGTGGGAACGGAATAGACGTCGTTTAGTGGATATCATGACCCCGCTTTACTTTGGGCGCACCAAGAGTTACTGCCAACAGGTCATGGATATGACCTATGAGGAGGTGGAAGCTGTTGTCTAGGAGCAAGCAAGGGTATTCGAGCGAAACAAGCCCTATTTGATCAAGCGATTTGATAGTTGGGGCAAGTGAATTTGCACCATGGGTTAGGTGTATAAAGGGCATCTCACGCTGTGATCTCTGGTACCAATTTGGATTTCATTAGATGGCAAATGCCAACCTGATCCATGGGACGCGTGAGCTGAGAAATGGGTTGACACCCTCTAGTTAACTAACTATGGTCATCCATTCCGTGGTTAGTTGTTTCGGCGGTACGTAGGAACTATCCCTGGACTGGAATTGAAAGCCCTGTCCTCCATTGACTTTCCAAGCCGTGAGAATCTTTCAAATCCATCGACTTGCCAGCTGAATTTTACCACTCCTTCATCTTTAGTTTTTATCCTTGGCCAATGGATTTTGCTAAGAAGATACTTATCCCCCTTCTTGATCCAGCCAACGCGTCGCCTTATTTGAAGCTGGCGGCGGCGCTTCTGCCCACCGACGGAAAGATACTTGCCTTGAAGGTGGTCCGGATCCCGGAGGAGACGCGTGTTAAGCCATCAAAAAATCTAACCCTAGCGGGATTCGTTGCGTCATTACAAAATCTAACCGAAGTCGTCTCGCATCTGTCGTTTCATGTCCTGTTGTTGGCGCTGTAGTTTCTTGCTGAAGGTCCAGTTTCTCCACGGCGTTTGTTTCAGCGGTGGTCTCTCTCGTGGGGCTCTGTCTGCATGGCTGGCCAGCTTGTAGATCCGCTGCAGTTGCTGATCGATTCGGGTAGAGAGCTCGAAGGGATCAGTTGTCTTAAGCGTGTGCTTGAGGGCTGCCAGCTTTTTGGGGTCTCCCTTTCGGGACTCCACGACCCGTTCGAACGGGGTACGAGGCGTGTCATAGCGGCGAATAAGTCGAGAGCCTATACGGATCTTGCATCGCAGCTTCATGGAGGGCTGGAACAGATTCTGGAAGATCCTAAGCTCATCATAGAGCTGGTTGGCGGCCTCTTGGGCCTTTGCGGTGTCGTAGCGATCCCAGCCCATAAGCTTTCTGACATGGGTCCAGTTTTTCTGCTCGATGTGCGCGTTGTCATCTTTTTTGTAGGGACGCGAGCGGGTGAACTGAATGGTGTGGCCAGCTGGGCGTTGTTGACAGAAGGCAAGAAGGCGGTTGTTGATAAACTCACTGCCGTTGTCGGAGTCGATCCCCTTGAGGGGAAAAGGAAGCTGGTGTTCGATCTCGGTGACCGCATTCAAGACACCCAAAGCGCTCTTACCCATGACGGCCTTGCGCTCTACCCAGCAGGTAGCAATGTCGACACAGTCCAGACTATGGACAAACTCCCCAACCGCTGAGGCCCCTGAGTGTGACACCAGGTCAATCTCCAGATAGCCCGGCCGGTTCACATCCCAGTGATCGGTCTTAATCGGGATCATCTGCTTTAGTAGCGATCCGGGCCGAGTGGTGCCATAGAGTCGGCGTTTCACGATGTGCTTGGTTTCCCTCAGGCGCCGATCCATCTGACGGGCGCTGATGGCCAGGAGCTGATCCTCTAACGGTTGGGTCAGCTCGAAGTGTTGCCTTATCCAGGGCAACCAGTGTACAAGGGCGGCCTTCAGACGTTGGGAGCACAGATACCCCGAGGCCTCCCACACCTTTGCCAAAATCCTTACCATTGCCCGATTGTATGTAGGAGAGCGAGGTGCACCCCGTTTGCGTACAGTTGCCTCGGGCAAGGGCCGGTTTAAAAGCCAGATGGCATATTTGCGGTTGTAGCCGCAAACCTTGCAGAATTCCTCTAGCATCGTTCCCTTCTGTGCCCGTGGTGCGTGCTGATAACGATCATAGATGGATCGTAAATACTCCTGCTTGGATCGTCGTGCCATGGTGAACCCTTCCATTGTTGCCCTCCTTGAGCTCTAATGTGAGCCCTTGGAGGGTTAGAATCACAAATGGCGCAACGTATCGCCCTTGGGTTAGATTATACATGGCGCAATACGGACGTCCCTTAGTGAAGGCGCTGAGAAAACACCCACTAAC
The DNA here is from genome assembly GCA_965215595.1 of uncultured Binatia bacterium (SeqCode). GTDB lineage: Bacteria > Desulfobacterota > Binatia > UBA9968 > CAXXLF01 > CBDCDW01. The sequence goes on from CBDCDW010000004.1 coordinate 661,377, forward strand.
CGAGCCGAGTTAGAGGAAGTCAAAGGTCAGATTTACCATGAGAGGATTGAGCTTCGGACGCTGGTGCGGGTCTCCTACCGACTTTCCGAGGAGATCGCAGAGACCATGGAAAAGGAAGGTTGCGACCTACTCCTGCTGCCGTGGAAAGGGTACACCATCTCCGAGGACCGTCTCTTTGGAAATACCATTGACAAGCTCCTTGAAGAGCCGCCAGGCAGAATCATGGTAACCCGATTGGCGGAATCTTTTGGCTGCAACAATCTGTTGCTTCCTGTTCGGGGAGGACCCTATGCCGAGTTTTCTCTTGAAGTGGCAAATCAACTCTCCAATAGTCTGGGGGCTCAGGTTACAGTCCTCCATTGCGAGCAGCCGGATCGATCGGGCTATGGTGAAAAACCATACTACGGGTTTCTCCAAAAGCTACGTTCTCATCGTCAGATGAGGCGCCTCTTGACTGTGCAGGCAGAACATCCTGAAAATGCCATCGATGAGGAAGCCAAATGGCATGATATGGTCATCGTGGGAGCAGCGGCAGGGAGCGAGGCCCAGAAGTCTTTTCTAGGATCAGTGGTTGAGCATGTGGCAAAAGGAATGCAGAAACCTTTAATGGTAGTGAAGACCCCTCAGCCGGTACAGCTATGGTTGAACAAGGAACCAGTGGAAAAATCAAAGCCAATATCCGAAAGGGTGGACAAATGGTTCGCAGAAAATAGCTTTCACGCAAAGGAATTTGAAGACCATAAAAGATTGGTGGAAGCCAAGCAAAAGCAGGGGCTCACCATCAGTCTGGGTCTTCCAGCCCTGAACGAGGCCGAGACCCTAGGAAACATCATCAAGACCATCAAACGAGCCCTTATGGAAGAAGCTCCGCTGCTAGACGAGATGGTTCTTATTGACTCCGGCTCCACCGACGATACGGTTAAGATAGCGGAGGACCTTGGGGTTCCCACATTTAGGCACCAAGAGGTTCTTACCGATTATGGATCTTATCGTGGCAAAGGTGAGGCCTTGTGGAAAAGCCTCTATGTCCTACGGGGTGATATTATCGCGTGGATTGACACCGATATTAAAAATATCCATCCAGGATTTGTATGTGGCTTGCTCGGACCTCTATTGGCTGAGCCTGATGTTCACTATGTCAAAGGATTCTATCGCCGGCCCATCCGGGTGGGGCGTAGGCTTTCAGCCAGTGGAGGCGGTCGAGTGACGGAGCTAACGGCGCGCCCCTTTCTGAACCTCTTTTACCCCGAGCTTTCAGGAATAATTCAACCCTTGGCGGGTGAGTACGCCGGGAGGCGGGAAATTCTGGAAAGGGTACCGTTATTTACTGGCTATGGGGTAGAAACGGGCCTTCTTATCGACATCTACAACATGCTGGGGCCGCGGGCCATTGCACAGGTGGATCTTGAGGAGCGCATTCACCGCAACCAGTCACTGCCTGCACTTAGCCAGATGTCCTTCGCCATAATTCAAGTCTTCCTCCAACGCCTTCAAGAGAAAAACAGTATCGCACTGCTTGAAGGGATCAGTAGGAGCATGAAGCTGGTGCAAAGCACTAGTAACGCGTATTCTCTCGAGGTGAGAGAGATCACGGACCATGAGCGTCCACCCATGATAACCATTCCCGATTATCTGTCCATACGGCAGCAATCGTATCCCACGAAATGCGGACTGCTTCCCTGACCTCAGTGACAAACCAGAGCGGAAAGACAACCCGGCTTATTGTTATTACTGACCTGGATGGCACCCTTCTGGATCAGCAGACCTATGACTACCACGAGGGCCTGCCAGCCGTCCGAAGGCTTCAATCTTTGGCCGTCCCACTGATTTTGTGCTCCAGCAAGACACACGGTGAGATCCTCCCACTATGGGAAGAACTGAAATTGAACGCCCCTTTTATTGTAGAGAATGGAGGGTCCATATATTTTCTCGAAGAGAGCTTCCCATTTCCCGTGAAAGAGACCATACGAAAAGGGAAATTTAGAATGCTGGGATTGGGCACCGAAATTTCAATACTTCGTAAAGCCCTTCAAGATGCTTCCCGCCAAAACGGTGTAAAGGTTAGATCCTTTGGCACCATGACGCTGGATGAAATAGCTGGCCTGACCGGTTTAAACAAAAGCGAATCTGCCTTAGCCGCGCAAAGAGAGTACGACGAGCCTTTTATTATAGAAGGTGGAGATCCGGAAACTCTCAAAACCTTCTTGAGCGCCAGGGGATTTACCGTAGTGAAGGGGGACCGATTCTATCACCTTACGGCAGGGACCGATAAAGGAAGAGCAACAGCCAGACTGTTAGAACTTTTCCGTTGTTCGAATCTAGCGATGGTTAGCGTTGGCCTAGGCAATTCTGCCAACGATAATGGTTTTCTAGCTCAGGTGGATCGACCCGTCGTCATTCGAAATCCGGATGGAACCTGGGATGCCGAAGTGATCAAGAGTATACCGACCATACAAAGCAGTGATAGTATTGGGCCCCAGGGGTGGAGAGAGGCCATTGAGGACGTCCTAGTTTCCGTTGGGTTATGAGCGGTTCATGGAAGGTGAAGTTATGCCGGGTACGCTAAAGGAAATCGAAGTTGTGGCTGCAGTCATTATTAATAAGGGACGTTATCTCGTTTGTCAGCGGAGGCAGGACACAGACTTTCCCCTCAAATGGGAGTTTGCCGGTGGCAAGGTGGAAAAGGGAGAGATGCCATTTACGGCATTGCAGCGAGAACTAAAAGAGGAGCTGGGCATTGAGATCGAATCGGCCACAGAGATATTTCGACACAGTCATGTCTACGGGGATCGATTTAAGGTAAACCTGAGGTTCTTCCAAGTGGATCAATTCACCGGAGAAGTGACTAACAATGTTTTTAAGGAACTTCACTGGGTAGGAACCAGAGAGCTTGGTGATCTGGAGTTTCTTGAAGGCAATGGACCCCTGATCCAGAAGCTGATTAGACAAACACTATAGAACTAAAGTGACAATGGCTGTGTCACTAGTGTGTTACCTCAATTGGATGGAGAAGGGCTTCCTACCTTGGATTCCCAGCGGTCCTTCACCGACCTCTGCCGCACCCCTTTTGTACCCATGGTGATCTGGTATAGAACCTTTTCGGCGGTATCAAGGCAACTCAAGGTATTGCCGTAAACAAGTCCAGTGTCCAACCCAACCTTGTATGGGAGTTGAAAGAGCACTTCTTGAAGAGGTGTGTGGCCAAATAGCACCGTATAGGGGAGCCGGTGACTGTTCCAAATAAATTCATCACGGATCCAAAGCATCTCTTCTTCCACTTGGTCCTCCAGAGTCTTCGATGGGTGAATGCCCCCATGGACACAGAGAAATGGCTCCATAATGTGATAGATCTTGAGACTCTTGAAAAATTCGAGATGATCATTGGGCATCGAAGAGAGAAGAACCCTCGGATCATTGTTTCTTCGCGTAACTCCGTAACTGCCAAGCGTTGCCCAGCCGCCATTGAATAGGAACATATCGGCATGCTTCCCCGGGAAGCCGAGGTAAGCCAAGAGCATATCCTCGTGGTTGCCTTTGAGAAAAATTATTTCCTGGCTTGCCTTATGCTTCAATTCTAAGAGATAGGAAACCACTCCTTTGGAATCGGGGCCCCGGTCCACGTAATCTCCTAGAAAAATCAGTTTGTCCTCAGGTTGCAAAGGAAGAGCATCCAGAAGAAGGGTCAATTCGGTAAGGCAACCGTGGATATCTCCTACGACGTAGTGACTCACAGTGTATTTACTATAAGAGACCTACTTCGCCAGTTCAAGAACCGGGGGCTGACGAACGCTACCTGCGGTGCTCCTCAGGGAGCGATTCTCGGTTCGGCTGTCTTCGACCCTGAGGATCAGACCCGAAGGGAGCTCACCGTCGAAGCCCGGCCGTGGGCAACAAGCTTGTGAATATCTGAGGCTGCACATTCGATGACCACGATCCTACGTCTCGCTCCCCTGCGTCTTTTCTCCGATTTGGTGCGCAGGGGGCTTGCACCGAAGAAAGGGAGACTTCCGATACTAGGAGTTCAGGCCATATTGGCATGCCAGATTAAACGACGGAGCCTTGAAGTAAAGACCTGTCGGCTCCCGCTGAGGGCAGGCCCCCGAGCCCTTGCTGTCCTTGGGGAGCGAGTCTGCGGCCGCAGGCAACAAGCCTGTGTAAAGGCAGCAACGAGTAACGAGTGCTGAGTACTAATTGGGGAAAAGCTTCGTACGCAATCCTGATTTGCTGATGGCTGAAGGCTGAGAGCTGAAAGCTATCCAATGGGCTCCCACTGAGGGCAGGCCTCCGAGCCCACATCCGAGCAATGTGTGCCAGCTTGACATTGCAGGGGTAACGGGAGATAAAAAGCAAGAAGAAATTTGTCTCTTGGTGAACGGGTCAATTAAAGAACGTAAATGGAAAATATATCGAATACGGGATCAGAGCGTTTCGAGGACGGTCCAGCTTCGATCCCAGACGCTCCTCTATTGGGTTATCGCAATTACTGGTATCCAGTGGTGGAAGCTCGACGTATCGGACGTCGTCCAATTTCCGTAAAGATACTTGGCGAAGATATCGTGCTCTTTCCCGGCAAGGATGGAAAAGTGGCCGCGCTGGTTGATCGTTGCCCCCACCGAGGAACCATGCTTTCACGCGGTCGCATTCTGTTCCCAGGCACCCTCAGTTGTGGCTACCACGGTTGGACCTATAATGAGACAGGCGAATGTGTCGCAGCCATTATTGAAGGTCCCGAATCCAAGGTCCCAGGCAACATTCGGGTTCGAGCTTACGCCACCGAAGAACGTTTTGGGATTATATGGGCTTTTATCGGGGAAGGAGAACCGCCACCTCTGGATGAGGATCTCCCACCCGAACTCAAAGAACCGGGGACCATGACTCATTTCACCTTTCGTGAGTGGCAATCTAACTGGCGCAACGTGGTTGAAAACTATCCCGATATCCTGCACGCACCCTACGTGCATCGAAAGTCAATTGAAGTGTTTTTCAACAAGCTTCCCGCGTGGGCCAAATGTCACTTCGAGCTTTTGCCCGATGGTAAAGGAATGCATGTGCGCGGAATCGGGGGAGGCCTCCAGGGGGATTATCCGGGTGCGGGAAAATTTCCAGCTCGTCTTTGGTGGCGCGTCCTGAGACGTCGCTATAAGAGGAAGGAGTGGAGCGGAGAATCCACGGCGGGTGGAGACATTCGTATGCCCGGCAATATTGTGGTGAAGGTACGCGACACGTACTGTGGTATTCATATTTCCAACATGGGATGGCCTGTTCCCATTGATGAGCATCGAACCCGCCACCTGAATTTTCTTGTAACTTATCCCAGTAATCCAATCCATCGGCTCGCTCTCAAAATCTGGTACAACCTTTATTTTCGCCATGTGCACCAGTTGTTTCTCAGGCAGGACCGGCGACAGATAGAGGTCCAGCATTACCACCAGGGGGAGCATCTCTCCAATACGGATATTGCGTTGATCCAATGGCGAAAATTAGCACCAAAGATCGCCAGACAGGTGAAGAACCCTACAGGAGCCGTAACAAGACAATCCAGTAAGCAGGCCAAAGGGCAAGATGAAAACGCGCAGGACGTTGGCCTGTCCAGTTAGGGACGCCGGCCCTGATCCTCTAGACCCCTCTATCCTCTCCCTCTCCTAAAGCATGTGGGCCGGTCTTCCCAAATGACGCCCATGATGGGTTGTTAACCGCCTGGAGGGCTGCAGGGTTAGCCGGTGGGAACAATTTTGCAAAATAATTCCCAGATTAGTACACTATGGTACAATTTGGCACTCCTTTAAAGGGGTATCTTTAAGGAAATCAATAACATAGAAGTTGGCATCTGTCTTGCTCGATCATTTCTGCAGTAGTTCTCTGTAGGAGGTTACCGTCATGCCTCGATCCATTATGGTTTCGCTCATTTTTTTGGTCATATTGGTGGGCTTCCCGTCCAATTCTGCCGGACAGGAGATGGTCGACGTGATATTCGCCCGAGATGTCGTCGACAAGGAGCCCGTGGAACCATTTCAACCTGGCGCCTATTGTGGCTCAGGGACTGCGCCCTCAGGATCCATCCCGGTCATCGACTCGCAACGGGAGAATCGAGTGTATTTATGGAACCGGGTGAAGTCTCAGGGTGAAGACGTGATTCGCCATCGTTGGTACAAAGACGGTGTGGAAATGGCTATGGTAGAGTTGGACGTGGCAGAATCCCCGGGGTGGCGAACCTGGAGTTCAAAAAACATCGATGCCAATTTTCATATTGGGAGCTGGAAAGTCGAAGTAACTGCCGCTAGCAGGCCTAGCGATGTAATTTGCGTAGCCCATTTTATAGTCAAGTAAGCCGGGCAGCACGCTGGGTTTATTACCTAATCCCCTACCCACAGTTATTCCCAACCACCAACCCGAGCTAATCCAAGAGGACACAACTGGAACAAAGCTCGGGTGAACCTCACCTTCATCGAGATTTCAACATCTCTCTAGCTATCTGCACCATCAACTCTATTCCAATTAGATGCACCTCGTTTTTACCTCCCATAAGGTTTGGCACCACAGGGTACCAAAAACGGCAGGGTGAGTGACGTACCACTGATGGTCAATATTGGGTTGGGGGGAACTCCAGGTCATCAACAAATATCCATTGGATTTAGCTTTCATCGCGGGCAAGAACCTGCTGAGAAAAAATGGAATTGTTTAGGGATCGCAAGCGGGCACGACAGTAGGGGGTTGAGCCAGGGTAATTAGCGTAAGCGATATCTGTAGGAAATCAGGTTGTGAAGCTCACCTTCTGCAATCCAAAGTATCACTAGCGGAACCACCACCTCAGGGTAGCTTGCCAAAAATCCGAAATACCATGTGATAAAAATAAGCCCGGAATATTCTAGGAAATCGTGTAAATATCTTTTCACCATTGCTTATCCGCCTTTGCCCAGTTCTTTGGAGGTAATCAATAATTGGGGTCATACCCCAAACCTCGGCTCGTTCTGTATGAAAGCTAAATATGTGCCAAATGGTTTTTCCCTCTCACAGCATAAAAAGTCACGGTTCCCTCACACTTTTTTCAAATCATGTAAAATACGCCAATAGAGAACTAGTACAGCACTTTGACACAGGTGTGTCAAATTAAGACGATTGGACAATGTCGCCATGCAATGGACTCCTCCTGCGGCTGAAGTCTCAGTGGACTCGGCGCGTTCGCTTTTCCTTGAGCTCAAATTGGCCGAACTCCGCCAAAGCTGTGTAGCAGCCACTGGAAAAGGTGGTGGATCGACACAAATTGTAACAGGGGATATTACCTTAAATGTTGGTTTTGCAGTACAAAGGGTAACAAATCTGAATTGTAGAGTAGGATTATTTACCCGTCGCTCCCAGCATCCTAACTCCTCTCAAGTTGGCACATTTTTAGCTTCTTACAATTCCATCTTCAGAGGAGAACCTTCGGACATGAGCACTCAAAAAACATCGGATACGCTAGAGAAGTCAGCTGCTGTAAAATTTCATGCTGAAAAGCGAACCATCGCGGTCGTGGATGATGATCCTGATCTCGTAACCATTCTCAAGCTCATTCTCGAACACAACGGATTCAATGTAGTCTGCGCCTACAGCGGCCGACAGCTTTTTACTATATTGGAAACCCAGAAGCCACATCTTATAATATTGGACGTCATGATGCCCCATATGCACGGTTTCGAGGTGTTAAACCGTCTTAAGAAGAATACGGAAACTTCCTCGATTCCCGTCATATTAGTAACTGCTAAGATCCAGTTCGAGAATGTTCTTGAGGGATACAAATCTGGTGCCGACTACTACATTCCAAAACCCTTCACCAAGAGTCAATTGATGGAGGGGATTAATCGCATTCTCAGTGGCGATAAGAAAAACACTACAGGACTGGAAGCATCCACCAACCGGGCATAAGACAGTACTGGACTCTGAGAACAACTCCCCAATGCGAAGTGCCAATGGCGAGCCCACTTCAGCCAACAAGCAACGCTACTCCGTTCATTTTCCACTAAAGAAATCTCCGTAGACGCTCTCACCTGATCTGTTCATGCTATGCTTGACAAGGCTCCCAAGCACTAGGACTCCTCCGGGAGCGAGTCTCGGATCGGCTGTCTTCGACCCTGAGGCTCAGACCCGAAGGCAAGGCAACCCACCGGACAGGCCTCAGAGCCCGCCAGTGGAATCCATCCATTTAAACTATCAGTGCCAGAAACGTTGATTTGATTTTCTAATATGCTAAGACGTGAGGTGCGTGAAGATTTGGATAGCGCTACAACACAGCTCTGGATTGCTGGCCGCCCTTGGTCTCTTCTTTGCCATTATGGCCTTTTCAAGCGATACTGGTTCGCAAACCGTATACATTGGACTTATCGTTGCTGGATTGGGCCTTGTGGGTTTTGTGGTGGGACGGTACCTTGCTAAACGCCACGGACCATAACCCTCCTAGGATTTCATTTCTTATAATTCGAGTCGCCGTTATCTTATACGGATATTTCCATGATGCTCGTCCCTTAGCTGCACTCAATGAAGGTAGCGGTTAGGAAGTTTTCCAACCCTGTCTTTTCAAGCATCAAAGTCAATCAAACAATTTCAAATAAGATCACCCACTGTTCAGTGCCCGGAGGAGTTCCCTTGGCGAACCACAGAATTGCAGGCGGGAGTATTTGCTTGACACCCCCGGGGCAGAGACCGACAATGTCGTGGAGTGTAGACGGAAGGAGAAGGAACTATGTCCGGAGGTGTGAAAACACCGGTTCTTTCAACCACTGAGGCGATTGCGAGGTTGCAAAAGTCAGCGCATCCGAAGGCAGTCCATTTCTATGCCCTGTATTCTAGTTTATTGGGCGGTATTGTTACTGACCCTGCTCTCATGGTGCTTCCCATAGATGATCACATGGTTCACCGCGGCCACGGCGTGTTTGATACGACCACCTTGGCGAATGGAATGCTTTACCAGTTAGACGACCACCTTGATCGATTTATTGGCTCAGCTGAGATTGCGCGTATTCCCTTGCCGTTTCCACGGAACAAATTACGACAGATCATCCTGGATACGGCGGCCGTCGGCGGACAACGGAATGGGGCATTACGATTTTGGCTTTCAGCTGGACCAGGGGGATTCAGTCTCGATCCAAGCGAGTGCATTCAAAGCGGGTTTTATGTAATGCACTCCAAAGGAGAGATCTACCCGCAGACATTCTATGCAGAAGGGGTGAAGGTAGTAACCAGCACCGTGCCCATGAAGCCTCCTCTTTTTGCCCGAGTAAAATCCATAAACTACTTGCCCAATGTTCTAGCAATGCTTGAGGCAAAAGAGCGGGGGGCACACTACGGTATCTTAATCGATCAACGAGGCATGGTTGGAGAGAGCTCCACTATGAATGTCGCATTCATTACCATGGATAGGGTTTTTCGTCACCCACCTTTTGATTCGATTCTCTCGGGAATCACCGTACAACGTTTGTTTCAACTGGCCAAGCGGCTAGTGGATCAGGGGCAATTGAAGGATATCGTCATTTCGGAAATTTCACCCGAGGAGGGGAAGTCAGCAGCCGAAATGCTTCTGATCGGAAGTACCATAAAGGTGGTTCCGGTGGTGCAGTGGGATGAGCATCCCATCGGAGATGGTAAACCCGGTCCCATAGCAAAAAAACTCTTAGAGCTATGGTACGAGGATATCAAAAGCTCATCCCAGCATCTGGTCAAGGTGCCTTACTCCAATTCCTAGCCATACATAAGGGTATCGGATAAAAGGCGACTCGCGCAAAGGCGCAAAGGATGCCAAGAAAAAATAAAATTACCAATTCGAAACTCGAAATCCGAAATTCGAAACAAATCCGAATGATCAAAACATTTAAAATTCCAAACCATTTCGTTTTGGATTTTGAGATTTAGATTTGAGTGTTTTGGTGTGTTTGAGATTTCGAGCTTCGGATTTCGGATTTTATTCTCGGGGCGTCTTGGCGTGAAAATTCTTATGGAAGTCATTCTGATGTGCATTTTTTCGGTAAGAATCTCATTGCCGTTGCCGTGAATTCTGTGGTAATAACACCGCCATCGTGCGTGCTAGCTTTGTGACAGCTCTCGTGCTGACCCTTTTGCTGGGTGGTTGTACAGGAGAATCGGAACAAACCGCAGGGCCCAACGCGGACCGGGGGAGGCGGCTGTATCTTGTTAATTGTGTAGTCTGTCACAACAGGGATCCGTCCAAGGACGGAGCCACGGGACCGGCCCTCAAGGGATCCTCAGAAACCGTTTTGCAGTTCAGAGTCCTAACCCGGTCTTATCCACCAGGTTACGTCCCGAAGCGAAAATCCTCGGCCATGCCAGCGTATCCGCATCTTAAAAAGGCGATCCCGCATCTTGCCGCTTATCTTCGTTGAGGGGTAACGGTTTCCTTCTCCCCCTACAACAGGACTTTGAATACGATAAAGAGGACCAAGGTCAGGATAAAGCCGGACCAAATAGTCCCAGACACAGAATCCAAGGGTTTCTTGGTGGCACCTTGAGCTCCTATGAGACAGTTGAGCTCCACAACCGCTATGATCACCAAGCTAACAATCCAAAACCCTGCTGCCGATCCGCCTGCCATTCCTAGGGCGGAATAGTGACTGGCGGCGCCCATAAAAAAGAGCATCGGAATGGAGAAGAGCGTGTTGGTCCTTGACGCAAGTGCGGCCCTGCGGGCACGTCCGGCGGCCTCGGGAATGGCCTGTCCACCCCCGGCAACCTGGACGGCCGAAGCGATCACGACCTGTTGGGCGGGCCAGATCACCAGCCATACATTCAGGAACATCAGTGTTCCCATTGTTCCGCCTATGGTTATAGCCAGGCCGGAAGAGGAAGCTAAATAGTCGGAGCCCCCTTCGTGGATCTTGATCAAGTACATCAGAAAACCCGCGAGGAATGTAAACATGGCACCCCAACGAAACCACCACAGGGCACGTGGTACCAGCTTTTGAACAGCACCGCTCCGAACCGGTGCTTCGGTTTCTGCAAAGAATGGCGTTTGCACGAAATTAAAATAATAAAGGATTCCAATCCATGTAATGCCTGCAAGAAAATGAATCCAGCGTAAGATAAAGAGAGTAAATTCCATGAACGACCTCCTTAGACCCGTTGAGTAAGATTGCCTAACGCCCTATATATTAAGCTTGTGTCGAAGTTGTCAAGCAAAAATAAGCCTGTAGACGGGCTGTGGATAAAGGAAAATCCCAATTTTGCGTGTCCATGGTGGCTGTTTGAGACGGAGTTTCGGCTTGACCTAACTGTGGATATATGCCAACTTTGCCCTCTACAGATCAATCAGTCTGGTGGAGTCCTGTCTGCACTCGCACAAGAAAAAAAACGTCCAGTTGGATGCTCCTTTTGGAGGAGAGACCGCAAAGTTCCCCCCCGATCCAAATCTAGTTGACCCATTTAATTGCGTGGCGGAGGAATTGGATCTGGTGGAGGAAGCTCTTGCAGAATCCATAAAATCCAGGGAATCCGCTTTGACCGAAATCGCTTCCCATCTCATCCATAGCGGAGGCAAAAGGGTCCGTCCCATGGTAACTCTGCTTGCCTTCAAAACCTTTGGGGGGACCAAGACTCAGGACGTGGTGGAAATTGCAGCCTCCATGGAATTGATCCATACGGCCACCTTGCTCCACGATGACATTATTGATGGCGCGGAAATTCGTCGTGGTAAAATATCTGCATACAAGAAGTTTGGGTTGAAATCCACACTGGTGGCTGGAGATTTTTTGTTCATCAAAGCTTTCGAGTTTGCCGGCAAGTTCGACGAGACTGTAGTTCAATGGACAGCGGACGCGTGCGCGAAGTTGACGGAAGGCGAAATTCTTCAGAATTCATTCAATAGAAACAGGGCAGTCACACTTCTTGACTACTTTGAAATAATAAAGCGAAAAACAGCGTCTCTCTTTCAAACGGGAGCTAAGCTTGGAGCCTATTTGGCAGGTGCTTCACCGGCTCACATTGAGCTTTTGAGCCAATACGGTCTCAACCTGGGTATGGCTTTTCAGATGATCGACGATGTTCTCGATGTCGTAGGTCACAAAGAGCTTTTAGGAAAACCCACCGGAATGGACCTCCGCGATGGCAATCCGTCACTTCCTATAGTGCTAGCGTTGGATAATGATGAAAAGGAGGTGAGGGAGACCTTTGAATGTTCCCAACCCTCCGAGGATTCCATTCAAAAGGCTATTGAATGCATTGTTAAGGGTAAGTCCATTCAACAAGCCAAGAAGTTTTCTAAACAATATGCACTCAAGGCATCCAAATCTATAGAGATGCTTCCGCCTTCAATGCATGATAACGGGCTCAGGGATTTGGTTCGACTTATTGTCGAAAGGGATTTTTAGCCCGCCCATATCTTCTCCCTTCAATTCACATAAAATTCATGTCTCAGCTCAAAAATAATCGCGAAAGATTTGTGCAGGGAATCTTTGACGATATTGCCGGTCGCTACGACTTTCTCAATCGAGTTATTAGTTTTCATCTGGACACGGTCTGGCGCAGACGAGCTATCAAGGCCTTGGAACTCAAGGGTACAGGAAAAATGGTCCTGGATCTAGGGAGCGGGACAGGGGACTCCACCTTTGCGGCTGCAAAAGAGATGGGCAGTCAAGGCAGGGTTTTCGGTCTAGATTTTTCAGGTGAGATGCTTCGCCATGCCGAAATTAAGAGACACAGAGTGGTCCACGGAGAGAAAACCGCTTTTATCCTGGGTAGCGCTCTTCAAGCACCATTTGGGAATGACTCCTTCGAGGCTGTCCTGACAGCCTTCGTGCTGCGCAACATCTCAGACTTGAAACAATTTTTCGTGGAATCCTTTCGTCTGTTAAGACCAGGGGGACGACTCGCAACCTTGGATATGTATCCTCCCACCAGCGGACTTTTTTCTTACCTTTATTCATTTTATTTTTATCGGTTGGTTCCCCTCATTGGCGCAGGGTTAGCCCGCAATAGCACCGCCTACCGTTACCTTTCGGACTCGGTGCGGGGATTTAATCCACCCGAGACCATTGGGGAGTTAATTCGACAGGCAGGCTTTGAAAATATCAGGATCGAAAGGTTTCTTAAAGGAGCGGTTTGTCTTCACGTGGCACAGAAATCCCAAGGTGGATAGAAACCTGTCTATTGCGGTGACGTTTACCAGCATCCCCTTTTGCCACTAATGAAGGCCTATCCCCTCAGCTTTGTACTTTTCCTCCAGCAGGTTTCTGTTGGAGGGCTCTTTGCTCTTGCGGTCACTCCATTTCACGAAATTGAAAGAGGGTTTTATAAATCCACAGCGGGAGTCCTTGTGGTGGCCGCTCTATTGGGCCTTTGGGGAAAACTTGCCCTCTTTCGCAATACTTCGTCTTCCGTTGATGGGGTAGCGGCTACGGTAGAACTGTTCATCTACATCTTCTATGTCATATCGCTATTCCTATATTTTCTGTCCCTATGGCGTGAATACCAGTGGTTTCGTGCGCGCACCTTTTCGTCATCGCTATTTCTTGGGTTAGCGGGGCTTGGGGCAGCTTCATTTAGCTTTCACCTTGCAACCTTTTGGTCCTTTGAAACTCTCCTATTCCCTGTTAGCTTTCTGCTTTCTGCATTACTCTTAGGGGCGGCCACGGTAGGTATGCTTATCGGTCACTGGTATCTTATCGACGCCGGGCAGAGTATTGAGCCGTTTCGTCGGGTTTTCAAGTTTTTCGTTGTTGTACTAATAGTTCAGACCCTTTTCCTTTTGATCTCACCCATCCTGTTCTACGTTTCCGGAGATGCTCACACCGTATCCGGCATCGAACGCCTATGGAGAGATCATCTAGTTCTCCTAACCGCACGTTTCCTGGTGTCGCAGGTGGGCCCCCTCGCTCTGTCCTATATGATCTGGCAGACCTTGAAAATCCCTAATACTATGGCGGCCACTGGTTTATTTTACGTTACATTGTTGGGGGTGGTGGTGGGGGAGATCTTAGGAAGGCAACTTTTGGCTTTGACTTCCTTGCCCTTTTAGATCCGTGAGTTCATCCGACTGAGATTGCGGAAAGACTTTTATCTTCGTTACTTTTAACCCGTTGCCTGTCCATCCGACGTCATAGCCAACCTTTTGTCCTTGTTTTAATTCGTTTGGGCTTTTGCTTGCACCAACTACGATTACGAGGTTGTAGGAAAAGGTAATTTCCCGTCCGCTCTCTGTGCGGACAACTCCCATATTGTTCCTGGGAAATAGCTTGACGATGACGCCGTGATAAAAGAGATCGGAATTCTCGGCTAGCCCTTGGTCCTCATCTGAACTTTCCATTTCCGCGTCCACCTAGATTAGGGGATGTTTTTGATTCGCGATCCTACCCTGTAGCTCCATGAGCCCATCGAGTACGGCTTCCGGCCTCGGCGGACATCCCGGAACATAAACATCTACTGGAATAATTCGGTCAATTCCTTGAACGGTAGCATAGTTATCATAAAAACCGCCGCTTGCAGCACATGCCCCGAACGCCATGACCCATTTGGGTTCGCACATCTGCTCATAAATTCGTTTAAGCACCGGAGCCAGTTTGTGGTTGACGGTGCCAATGACCATGAGAAGATCGGCCTGTCGTGGACTGAATCGCGGCAAAAGCGCCCCAAAACGATCGATGTCATAAGGAGACATGGACAAAGACATATATTCCATGGCACAACATGCAGTGGCAAACGGATAGGGGAAGATCGAGTACTTTCGCGCCCATCCGACGGCTTTGTCCAGACGAGTTACGACAACGCTTTCGGCTAAAAGCTTCTCTTCTCCGTATTTGGAGGATGTTGTGACCTGACTATTGTCCACGGCAGTTTAACTAGGATAGATCCCTGGAAAAAAAAGTCAACCTATGGAATGTCTAAATTATCCGCTGGGCCTAATCGAGAGCATTCGGAGTATCTTTGTTTACCCCGTACCACAGAACGCCCCGGACATGAGTCCGGGGATGAACCCCGTACCAACTCCGTCGAGGAAAGACAAATCGTCCCATATCCAGCACTGTTGGAACGGGGTGAATGTTCCGAACTTCCCCGAAGGGAAGTGCCCCAAAGCCACGGACGTAAGTCCGTGGTACGGGGTTTACTGATTTCCAGTTGCAGCGGGAAATTGCCGCGGACTAAAAGTCCAGGGGATAAGGAGAGGGCCATGGAGCGAAAAAAGAGAGCAATTCAGGTGACTGTAATAGGTGGTTCCAGTGCCAACCGTGAAACGCTGGCCTTGGCTGAATCTGTTGGTCGAGCCGTGGGTGCGAAGGGTGGAGTGTTGGTTTGTGGAGGCATGGGTGGTGTCATGGAGGCGGCTGCCAGGGGAGCAAAGGAATCCGGCGGTGTGACGGTGGGGATACTACCTACTTATAACCCGGAAACCGGTAATCCTTTTCTCGACATTGCCATTCCTACGGGCATGGGACATGGACGAAATATGCTGGTTGTGGCGTCGGGCGATATTGTTGTGGCACTGGCGGGAAGCCATGGAACTCTTTCAGAAGTAACCTATGCCTTGCTTTTGGGACGCAGAGTGCTTGGTTTTAAGGCTTGGGAGCAGGTACCCGGGGTGCACCCCATCAATAGCATCGTGGATCTGGAAAGGGAACTATTGCCTATTTTATAGGCAATATGATGCATTACATTAAATCCCTAATATGATTATACAATATAGGAATTTTACCTAAGGTATGAAGATAAAAAGGAATTTTATATTGACATGCCTATGTTTTTATAATAGACGTAATATGTATGCTTCTTCAAGGAGCAACAAGAAAGGAACATAGACCATAGGCCTCTGAAATCCAAGCAAATGGCCATTTACACCCGCCTGAGCAAAAAGGATTGCTCACAGATCGCTGACGAATTTGGACTTGGCGATCTCATATCCTCAACAGGCATTCGCAACGGCTCCGTTAATACTCATTATCTTCTAGAAACCAAAAAGGGACGCTTCTTCGTAAAGGTCGACGAGATTAAGAGCGAGCTGGAGACGAAGCAGGAAATCGATCTTATCCTGTTTCTGAAGCGCCATGGTTTTCCCAGCCTCCAACCCCTTCGAAGCAAGAAGGGAAAGTACTATCACGAAATCCAATCGAAGCAATTGTCCGTTAGCAAGTATTTAGACGGAGCGGAGTTGTCCGCAGATGCATTAACTCACTCCCAGTTAGAGATATTGGGTCATGCACTGGCGGATATGCATCTTATTGGGAGAGGCTACAAAAAAGGCATCGATAATCGATTTTCTTTCCCAAAAATCGCCATGATGTATCGGGAAATCAGGAAGGATCTCCCCTCGCATCTACGCAATATAATTCGAGTCATGGACGATGAGGTTTCGTATCTGGAGAATTATCTAGACAATAATTTACCCAAAGGGATTATCCACGGAGATTTCTTTGCCGATAACGTGAAGTTTAAAGGGTCTCGGTTGGTGGGCATCGTTGACTTTGAGGCCACATGCCGGGGAAAGCTCATTTATGATCTCGCAACCGCAGTTAACGCGCTTTGTTTCCTGGATGGGCGTTACCGTATCGATCGTTTTGAAGCCTTGATAACTGGATACGAAAATCTACGCCCGCTTTCATTGCCGGAGTGGGATTCTTTTCCGAATGAACTTCGTTTTTCAGCACTTCGGTTTACGGTCACCCGAATTAGGGATTTTTATTTACGCAAGGTGGATGAAAATCAGAGGAACTACAAAGACTTTAAAGAATTCTTTGATCGGCTCATGATTCTTCGCAGAGAAAAAGACGGTGGTATGGAAGATCTCTTGTTGGCCATGGCCACCGGCTACGATTACCGAAAATATCAGAAATCAAAGCCCTCCAAATAGTCCTTTCCCTCCTGGTGACTTCAAGAGTGATTTTTTAGGAGTCGCGAATTGAGCCTCCTGATCTTGGACAACGTATCCTGACGAATCAGCCGGATAGACGCAATGAAAGTCGAAAACAGCCCCAGAAAAAATAGCAGACGTCCCCCTCCTAACACCACGTAAAAGAAGTCCACTTTGACTCGGGCGGTGTTGTATTTTGCTCTCCCCTCATTAATTCTTCTCAGTACTTCTTTGTTCTTTCGCTGGTCCAGTTCTTGAAAGCTACGATAGTTTTCTTCGAGCCCCGTTTTGGAGATGTTTCGTATCATGTTTTGATATTTGGTTACTTGCACCGCTCCCACGATCCAATTTCCAATTCCCAATATTAACAGGATCATGGCTGCCACCAGGAGATAGTTAGAATAGATATCTTTGGGCTTCATAATAACAACTCTAAGTTAGCGAGTATCAAACTTAAGGCTGAATGTCAAATTATTTCAGCAGCTTATCAACATGATGGAGGTGTCGTGGCATAGGATTTTAGCATTTGAATTTATCGATATAACGTCATTCATTCTCGGCCAGTGCTTTCTCAAAATCTTCTCTCGACACGTGGCGGTATCTTTTTCTGTACCTTGTTTCAAAACCGGTCCTTCTCTTTCTCACTTCCTAAATGATCAAAACTATCACCGGCAGGTGCTTGACACCTTCTGGGTGGGAGGCATATGATCCCTTGCGATTAATAGATTGGAGGTGTCCTATGAATTCATTGCACAGGTTTCTCCAAGTGGGTTTTGTTTGGGGTGCTGCGGTTATTCTCTCTTGCAGTCTTTTACTGAGCCCCGCGTTTGCTAGCCCTCAAGGAAAACAACTGCTTAATGATTTGGTTACTAAAGCGAAGAAAGAAGGGGTGCTGGACACTGCCATTACGTCCGGGATTGTAAAAGCACAACCCCGCCTGGTGCGTGCCTTCAATAAGCGGTTTGGAATGAACATTGAGATCAACATGGCCCGTGGCAGCATGTCAACCAAATTTGTTCAACTTCACGCAACCCTCAAGACAGGTGGAATTCCCGCCTTTGATGCCCTCACCGGTACCGGCCAGGAACACGTGAAAATGAAAGAGGCCGGATTTTCTACTTATATTGATAACTGGGAGACCCTGCTCGCCGAAATCAACCCGCTGGTGGGTTCCGGCAAAGTCAAACCGGAAGAGGTAAGTCCGGCCCCCTTTAGTGGGTATAGCTTTATGTGGAGTACAAGATCACGATCTTTTCTGTACAATAAAAAGCTAATCTCTCAGGACAAGCTGCCGAAGAGAGTTGCCGATCTTGCAGATCCGAAGTTTAAGGGCATGTTCGCAGTTCCTCCATGGACCTCCATGTGGGAGATTGGAATTCTCATTTATGACAAGGACAAATGGTTGAAGATCGCAGACCAAACTGGAAAGAACGCCGGTGCGGTGCTTCGATACGGCCAAGGGATGGACCGTATGCTGCTGGGAGAATTTGCCTTCCAACCAACAAATTCCTACTACTACTGGCAGAAAAAAGCCAAAGACCCAACACTCGCATTGGGTCAGGTCTGGTTTTCCGATTACACTCCTATGACCCGGGTCCTTCACCTTGTACCAAAAAACGTGCGACACCCGGCGGCGGCAACGCTCTGGTCCATGTGGATGGGTACGCCTGAGGCGCAAGCTATCTGGCAACCGGTAAACTATCAGTCCAATGCCGCCTTTGGCCAGAGTGACATCGACAAGCAGGCCCGAAAGAGTCTCAAGGCAAGCGGTAGCAAGGTGGTGACATGGTACGACAGCGCGGCAACAGTCAAACAATTCAAGTGGTATGGTACGAAAGAGGGGCGCGCCTATAGGGCCGAGTTGAAAAGAGGTTTGACTCAACGAAAAAAGCGTCGACGTAAGTAGATAACACAGTCAATTGTGGGTCGATGTTATATGAATTGCCCATGTATCGACCCAAGGTTTGTATTTATTTCTTTTTTGAGTTGCAAAGTCATCATACCAACATCTCTTTGCCACAAACCGACGCTCATCATGGCCGAGTTCTTGGGTTGATTAATGTCGGATCCGGCTGAACAGCATTCTGCGGTCAAGTGGATCCCTTGGCATAAATGGGCCGCGGCCCGGTTAACACATGTATTTGGCGCTCACGTAGTTCCACTCCTCTGCTCCTGGGTGGCTCTTTCCTGTGTGGCAGCCCTCACTCTGTTCGTACTTTATATGACCTTTGTGCCTGGATTACCTGTGGATCCGGGCTTTACATTGAGTCATTGGGCTGAACTTTTAGACTCTTACCTGGTCATCAAAGTCATTCCCAATACGGTCATTGTAGGTGTCGGAACCGTCCTCGTCACAATTTTCTTTGCGGGTCCCCTCGCATGGTTGCTAAACCGTACGACGTTGCCAGGTCGAAATATTTTTATGGCCCTTATCGCCACCGTGGTGGTGGTTCCCGGCTTTGTCAAAGCCATGGGTTGGATCATGCTGGTGAACGAGCGGATCGGCATCCTGAACAACTCACTGGCAAGTCTGTTGGGATTGGAGAGCATTCCCATCAGTTTAAACAATCCCTATGGAATGGCATGGGTGATGGGATTGGCGTTAACTCCATCCATGTTCTTCCTCATTTCTGGTCCCATGCGTGCTCTGGATCCCTCTTTGGAAGAAGCGGCTGGGGTATCGGGTGCAAGTCGATGGTGGACGTTCATGCGAGTCAGTTTGCCACTGGTATGGCCGGCTATTGTGGGTGGGGCCATCTATAATTTCATGACGGCCATCTCCATCTTTGAAGTGCCGGCTATGCTAGGAGGGGCAAGTGGGAAGGCACCGGTATTGGCAAGCGAGTTATTCTATACGGTGCATCCAACAACGCCGGATTCAGCCGCGGCAGAGATTAAATACGGTGCAGCAGGGGTTTATGGTGTCTTAATTGCTGCACCGAGCCTGCTGGCTCTCCATTTTTATCATAGGATCTTAGCGAAGGCTCATCGCTACGGAGTAATTACTGGGAAAGGGTACCGACCACGGGACGTGGATCTGGGTCACTTCAAATTTGCTGGCCTTGCTTTCGTGATGTTGTACCTGTCTCTCGCAGTTGTCTTACCCATTCTCGTCATTCTCTGGTCTTCCCTCCTTCCGGTGGTGCAGATGCCTTCGGTGGAGGCGTTATCCAAGCTGAACTTCCGAAACTACGAAGACCTTCTGATCGTGGTGGGAGGTCTTTCGGTGATTCGAAATACAATTGTGTTAACCGTGACCGTACCGTTGCTCGTGTTGTTTTTTAGTTTCATGACATCATGGATCGTTGTGCGCACCCGAATTCGAGGACGTGGGACCATGGACACCCTTGCCATGCTTCCCCATGCCATACCTGGGTTGGCCTTTGCCTTCGCTCTGTTCATTGTCGGACTCGTGGTATCGAGATGGATCCCCTGGCTTCCGCTGCGGGGGACAGTTGCTATTATCGTTATCGCAAACGTATTGAATCGCCTGGCCTATGGGACTCGAATAACCAACGCCGCTTTGCTCCAGGTCACTCCCGAGTTGGAGGAGTGCGCAAGGGTATGCGGGGCCTCCAACGTCTCGGTCATGTGGCGGGTGATTGCCCCCTTAATTAAACCCTCATTGATATTCGCAGGGCTATGGACAGCGTTGCTTAGCTTCCGCGAGGTAAGTATGGCCTTGTTTTTGACGGAGACAAAGAATTTGGTGCTTTCGGCTTCGGTGTGGTTGCTTTGGCGAGATGGTGATATGGGAGTGGCCTCGGCGGCGGCAACAATTATGGTAGCTATTACGGGGATTCTGATGATGGTTACTCTGGTAATTGCCGGCGCAAGGTTCGCTGAACCGAGACAAGCTACTCCAGTTCGTAGTACCGGCTGATAGGTTTGCCATTGTATAATTCCACGAATTTGTCATTTTAAACCATACTTGGCCATAGGGACCCTTTTCCTCCGTCCATCCAATCAATTTCAGACTCGCCAGATTTAACCCAGCATATAATTTAATCCGCCGCGGCAAAGGGACCTGAAGGGACCCCAAAACTGGTATCTGCCGGTCTGCTATGTTACCTACAGACAAGCATGAGATTCCTCGCACCGGCTAAGGTCAATCTTTACCTCAGGGTAATTGGAAAAAGGAGGGATGGATACCACCTGATAGACAGCCTTATGGTTCCCGTGGACCTGTACGATGAGATTGAGATTACTAAGCCACGCGGTGTGAAAAAATCATTGACCGTCAGTTGCGACGATCCACGGGTGCCAGAGGGACGGAAAAACCTGGCACACAAAGCCGCGGCGTTGCTGCTCCATCATGCCGGGGTAGCTCATCCAGTCCATGTCCATATTCGGAAGAAGATACCGGTGGGAGCTGGTTTGGGTGGAGGTAGCAGCGACGCAGCCGCCACCATGCTCGGTCTGAATCGCTTACTTGGCCTTGGGGTGAGCAAGAAAAGTATGCTCCAGCTGGCCTTGCAATTGGGTGCTGACGTTCCCTTCTTTGTTCACGGCCGGCCTGCCATTGCTGGGGGTATCGGGGAGCGACTCAAATTGTTAACCTCGCTTCCTAAGTTATGGATAGTTATCCTCTATCCGGGGTTTTCCGTATCGACGAAATGGGTCTACCAAAATCTCAAGTTTAAGTTGACAAAAGTCATTGAGAATACTAAGTTAAGCCTTAACTTGGACGACTATGGAGAGTTGGCGCGCTTGCTGGTTAATGACCTGGAACGGGTGACCATTCGCCACTATCCCCGGATAGCCCATCTCAAGGAAAGACTGCTTCAGGAAGGTGCTATCGGGGCTCTCATGTCAGGGAGTGGTTCATCGGTCTTTGGTATATTTGCAGCAGAGAAGCAAGCCAAAAAGGCGTTTCGCTGCTTGCAACCGGAAGTACAGGTCCAAGCTTACCTAGTGCGCTTGTTGACTTAAGGCAAGACCCTCAAGCCGATCCAGGCGGGAAGGAGGTCCCCATGGAGGTTACTGAGATTAGGGTCTTTCCCGTGGATGAGGACAAGCTCAGAGCTTATGTGACTATCACCTTCGACCACTGCTTCGTCGTTCGAGACCTCAAAATCATAAGAGGCACTTCAGGACTCTTTGTGTCTATGCCTAGCAAAAGAAGGAAGGACGGTACCTACAAAGATATCGCCCATCCCCTCAATAATGAAACGCGGAGGATGATTGAGGAGAAAATCATTTCACAGTATGAAATAGTACAGGCTGAAGCGGGGAAGCAAACCGGTTTAGAATAGACGTGGCGGAGGGATGGTGCGGTGGAAGGTTCTGCCTTGGGCGGTCGCCAAGTGGTAAGGCACCGGGCTTTGGATCCGGTATCGAAGGTTCGAATCCTTCCCGCCCAGCCAAAATTGCCCTTTACGGTGGGCCCAAAAATCCTCAGGTGACAAAAGTTTTAGATTGAATGGTGTGAATTTATGCGTCAATCACGTGATGCTCTGAAAATATTCGCAGGTAATTCTAACCTTTCCCTTGCACAGGAAATATGTCGCTCCCTGAACGTCTCACTGGGTAAGGCCACAGTGGAAACCTTTAGCGATGGGGAAAGTAGAGTTGAAGTCAACGAAAACGTCCGAGGAGGGGATGTTTTCGTGATTCAATCCACCTGCGCGCCAGGAAACAACAATTTGTTCGAGTTGTTGTTAATGCTCGACGCCTTCAAGAGGGCATCGGCCGAGAGAATAACCGCGGTGATTCCTTATTATGGCTACGCTCGTCAGGACCGGAAGGTTAGTCCACGGGTACCCATCAGTGCGAAACTGGTAGCGGACCTTCTTACTACGGCCGGGGCTTCACGAATCCTTACTTTAGACCTTCACTCGGGGCAAATTCAGGGCTTTTTCAACATTCCAGTGGACAATCTGTATGCGACTCCCGTGTTGCTAGAGCACCTGCGCCAGCGCCTGAATCACAATGAGGTCACAATAATTTCGCCCGATGCGGGCGGAGTGCTTCGAGCAAGAGCCTTTGCCAAACATCTCAATGCCGGTCTCGCTATCATCGATAAGCGAAGGCCGGAGGCGAATGTGGTTGATGAAATGAATATCATTGGAGAGGTGGCGGGAAGAGTGGCCGTTTTAGTGGACGATATGGTGGACACTGCCGGAACTTTAGCCATGGCCTCGGTGGCACTGCAAAAGGCCGGAGCGCAAAAGACCTTGGCGTGTTGTACCCATGCTGTCCTGTCCGGTAAAGCCATTCAAAGGATTAACGACTCACCGCTAGAGGAGTTGATCGTGACGAATTCTATACCGCTGACCCCAGAATCACAAGGGTGCAAAAAAATAAAATCCCTTTCAGTTGCCCAGCTCATAGGGGAGGCCATTCGCCGTACTCATATGGAGGAATCGGTCAGTTCCCTATTCGTGTAGGAGATTTTGATTAGGAGGTAAGTCCCCTTGGAAACCTTAGAGATCCCAATTGAGCTCAGAGATGTGAGCAATAAGCGGGCGGCCAGGCGGCTGCGACGCATTGGTACTCTTCCCGGTGTATTTTATGGTCCGAAAGCGGAACCCATACCCTTACAGGTGAACAAGCGAGAGCTCTTGAAAACAATTCCCGATCTGGAAGGATCCCATCTGATTCGTATGAAATCGCAGTCATCGGACCTTCGTGACAAGGTAGCTCTAATTAAAGAGATTCAAGTGCATGTGGTTACCGGTGAAATTCTTCATTTGGATTTCTACGAGGTGGATTTAGCGGAAAAACTCACGGTTAAGGTCCCTCTACACTTTGTAGGTAAACCCGAAGGAGTCGTCAGAGGAGGAATATTGCAGCCGGTGGTTCGTGAAATCGAGGTGGAGTGTCTCCCTTCGGACATCCCTCCGTCCTTGGATGTGGATGTTACCCCCTTGGATATCGGAGATACCCTCCATGTGAGTACTTTGCCCATGCCAGCAGGAGTCGATGCCATTTACGACACCGACTTTACGTTAGTGACAGTTGTTGCACCGACGGTTGAGGAAACCAAGGTCGATGAAGCTGCGGCCATTACTCCAGAAGGTGGTGAAACTGCCCCCGGCGCGGCTGAAGAGAAGAAGACAGGGGAGGAGTCCGGTTCATAGATCCATCCGTCTCCTACCGCACCTCCGGAATGCTTTGTGAAAATTGTAGTGGGTTTAGGTAACCCTGGAAAGCGCTATGGACGGGGAAGGCACAATCTAGGGTTCATGGTGGTGGATCATCTCGCAGGGGAACATTACGTTTCAGTGAGCGAAAAAAAGTATCGCTCATTGGTAGGTAGTTGGGAATTAGACAATGAGAGAATTTTACTGGTGAAACCACAATCCTATATGAACCGAAGTGGGGAAGCGGTAACGTCTTTATTCCGCTACCTTCCAGTGTCGGGGGAGGATCTTGTGGTGATCCACGATGACCTGGACTTGCCCTTCGGCCGAATCCGAATACGTACGAAGGGAAGTGCGGGCGGACATCGAGGAATCCTATCAATCCTTCAGGCCTTGGGGAACGAGAGCTTTTTTCGAATTCGCATTGGGATCGGACGCCCGCCTGGAGGAGTCGATCCCACCGGTTTTGTGTTGAGCCCATTTACAGAGGAAGAACAGCCCCTGGTGGAGCAGGTGGTTTCTCGGGCTGCACAATCCGTGCAAAGTCTTCTCAAAGATGGGGTTCGTCAAGCAATGGAGAAGTTTAATCAATCAAACTAGAGGAGTATCTATGCAGGGGGTGATGACAGCAGTTCCTTTTTTTGGTGTGGGTGGTCTCGTTATCGGATTATTGGTCTATTTGAGTATTCGACGGATCCCGGTCAAGAGTCCTAAAATGCAAGAAGTGGCGGACGCCATATATGAAGGAGCCATGGCTTTCTTGATGCGGGAGTATCGCATTCTGGTCATTTTCGTCATCGTGGTAGCCGCGCTCCTGGGGTGGCAACTTGGTGTTCGGACAGCCACGGCATTCCTAGCCGGTGCGTTCTGTTCCATGCTGGCGGGATTCATCGGAATGAAGGCGGCAACCCGGGCCAATGTCAGGACTACACAAGCTGCCATGGATCAGGGCCAAGGAGAAGCCCTGCTAATGGCCTTTAACGGTGGCTCAGTCATGGGCCTTTCCGTTGCGAGCCTGGGCCTTGTGGGCGTTGGCATATTTTATCTCCTTTACGGTGAACCCGATACGGCAAAGATCCTCAATGGCTTTGCCATGGGCGCGAGTACCATCGCATTGTTTGCCCGGGTGGGCGGGGGGATTTATACGAAAGCCGCTGATGTGGGTTCGGATCTCGTGGGCAAAGTGGAGGCTGGGATTCCGGAGGACGACCCGCGAAATCCTGGAGTGATTGCTGACAATGTGGGAGACAACGTTGGGGATGTGGGTGGAATGGGAGCAGATCTATTTGAATCCTATGTGGGATCCATTATTGCTGCCATTGCAATTGCTGTGACCTTGACGGAACCAAACCTCAAAGGGCTGTTCAGCTCAGCGCAGGATAATCCAAGGCTGGTTCTTATGGCTTACCCTTTGAGCCTCGCCTTATCGGGCCTTATTGCATCCGTAGTAGGGATCTTCTCCATGCGTCTATTAAAGAGAATTAATCCCCAGTCTGCCCTGAGGGGCTCCACTTTGATTACCGCCGTATTATTTTTGGCAGCAGCCTTTTTGCTGGTTAAAAGCTATGGTATCAGCACAGGGGTTTTTTGGGCCGTTGTTTCCGGTACCGTAGCTGGAATTGCCATTGGATTGATCACGGAATACTACACTTCTTCTAAACCGGTCTATCGCATCGCCGAGGCAAGCCGAACGGGCTCGGCCACAAACATCATTCACGGGTTGGCGGTAGGCTTGGAAAGCTGCGCCTTACCGGCACTGGTTATTTGCCTCGCTATCTTCGTCTCAAATTATGTGGCTGGGCTTTACGGAATTGGAGTGGCAGCTGTAGCCATGCTTGCCACGGTGGGGATCACCATGAGCGTAGATGCCTATGGACCCATCGCAGACAATGCCGGTGGAATCTCTGAAATGTGCTCCCTTGGACCCGAAGTGCGTAAGATCACCGATGGTTTAGATTCTCTCGGCAATACAACCGCAGCCATCGGTAAGGGATTTGCCATAGGATCTGCGGCCCTCACGGCTTTGGCTTTATTTTCGGCCTATACTTCGACGATAAACGCCGAGCTAATAGCCAAGGGGCAGCCAGCACTCCAAATTATCATAACGGAGCCGGAAGTTGTTATCGGGCTGTTCATTGGCGGTACCATTCCATTTATGATCGGCGCCATGACAATGACGGCGGTAGGTCGAGCTGCCGGGAAAATGGTGGAGGAAATCAGACGCCAGTTTCGCGAGATACCCGGGTTACTGGAAGGTCGCGAAGGTGTCAAGCCCGACGCCGCCCGTTGCGTTGACATATCCACCAGTGCCGCCCTCAAGGAAATGATTATTCCAGGGGTTGTTGCCGTGATATCACCGGTGGTAGTTGGATTTCTTCTGGGTCCGGCGGCCTTGGGCGGGATGTTGGCTGGCGCCTTGATTACCGGCGTCCTTTTAGCCCTAACCATGTCCAATGCGGGTGGGGCTTGGGATAATGCCAAGAAAGCTATTGAAAGGGGTGAGATCGCAGGCGAGCAAAAGGGTTCAGACGGACACAAAGCCGCTGTGGTGGGAGACACGGTGGGGGATCCCTTCAAAGACACATCGGGTCCTTCCATGAACATTCTAATCAAGCTCATGTCCGTAGTGTCTCTGGTTATTGCCCCGTTACTGGTCTAAGGGCGGTAAAATCCAACGCCCGATACTGGAGGAGGTCAATTGTAAAGGAATTTATCCTGTGCTAATAATCTGATTAATTATGGAAAAGCTAAGCGAATCCGTACTTTATGAAACTCTCTTTATTCTTCGTCCGGAGTTAGGGGGGAAGGCAAAGGAGTTTATCGAAAGATTTAAGAAAATTGTCGTAGATCTGAAGGCAACCGACGTTAATGTGGAGGAGTGGGGAAACAGGGACCTGGCCTATCCCATTCAAAAGCTGGGTCGGGGGTACTTTAGCCTCATGAAATACCGGGCCGGCGCCGGAGTTGTGGAGGAATTAGAACGTAATATGAAGCTGATTGAGGGACTTATGCGATTCCTCACAATTCGGATGGAGGAGGAGGACCTCCCAGAACCAAAACCAACGCCGAAGGAACAGCCCCAGGGAGCAAAGGTGCAAACTGAGGAGGCATCGAAACAAGGAGCGTCGGGCTCTTGATTGGCAAGCAAAGAATGACCATGGGGTGCGGGAAAATGCACGATGAAAAAAGGAGCATAACGGAATAAATATGGTAATGGAATCTGGATACAGTCGAGATCGGATGGATGATGAAGGGCGACCGCAGCGCCGGCGCACTATGAGTCGCGGTAGAAAAGTATGCCGTTTTTGTTCCAACAGAGATATCAAAATTAATTACAAAGACAATCGACTCTTGGGACAGTTTATCTCAGAGAGGGGCAAGATTATCCCCAGTCGCATTACCGGTAACTGCAATCACCATCAGCACCGTCTATCCATTGCCATCAAAAGAGCTAGGATTGCAGCTCTGTTGCCGTTTACCACCGCTAAGAATTGAGGATACCGGAAACTCTGATGAATCGGATTAGTCTTCCCATCAGTTTTATTGGCGCTGCGGCGGCTACCTTCTTTCTGTTCATGTCCGGAATGGTAATTCCCATGGCCGGAATCCTGTTAATTCCCCTTGTACCCCAGCCAACCCTTGCTTTCGGATTGAAAAACGGAATACGGCCAGCTTTTGCTGTTCTGTTCGCTGTAAGTGTGTTGCTGTATTTGTTCGGAGGGAGAGAGGTGATGGTGGGGTTTCTACTCCTCGCTTTAATGGTAGTGTTGTTCTTTTACTTTTTCGGTCGTGAATGGCCTATCCACCGTGTGGTGGTGGGTACGGCAGCCGGTATGTTTCTTGCGCTGTATGCGTTCTTGTTAGTTCTAGTTGGTCCCCTATCCCAGCTTCGTGAGGTGGCCGGCAATGCACTCAGGGAGAACTTGGATCTCTCACTCAAAATCTATGAGCAAGCAGGATTTTCACCCGAGACCATCGAAATGGCTCGTGAGCGTTCGCCGCAGATAATTGATCTCGTCTTGCAGATCATGCCCGCCCTCGCCTTTTTGAGCTTTTTAACCATTATTCTCATTAACCTGGTGCTCCTTTCCTATCGATTCCCGCAGCACCGAGGCACATTTTATTCTCTCGGAGATCTTAAAGAGTGGAGTTCTCCCGAGCCCGTGGTCTGGTGTTTTATCGGCTCCGGGTTTTGTCTTTTCCTCCCCTCTGCTTGGGGGCTCAATACCCTTGCATTAAACGTCTTACTAATCGTTTCGCCCTTTTACCTGTTTCATGGCTTAGCTATCGTGGGCTATTTCTTCTTTCACAAAAGGGTGCCTCTTTTCTTGCGAGGCATCGGATACGTGCTCATTGCATTAGAGCAATTAGTGACCCTTGCCGTGGTGGGACTCGGACTGTTCGATTTGTGGGGTGATTTTCGCCGGCTCAAAAATCGAAATTTAAATCAGGACCAGATGTCCGAGCAAGATTCCTAGGGGGAGTATATGGAAGTAGTTTTGAAGGAAGATATCTTCAACCTTGGCAAGATGGGCGACGTAGTCCGAGTCAAAGATGGATATGCTAGAAACTATCTAATGCCCCGTGGATTAGTTCTCATGGCCAACAAGAAAAATTTAAAGTCCTTGGAACATGAAAAGCGCGTAATTGCGGTCAAGAGGGAACGTGTTTTGTCTACGGCACAATCTCTGAGTGATAAACTCTCCGCTGTATCCCTCAAAATATCTGCCAGAGTTG
Source organism: uncultured Binatia bacterium (SeqCode) (assembly GCA_965215595.1). Classification (GTDB taxonomy): domain Bacteria; phylum Desulfobacterota; class Binatia; order UBA9968; family CAXXLF01; genus CBDCDW01. The sequence goes on from CBDCDW010000004.1 coordinate 690,018, forward strand.
GTGAGGAGGGGAAATTATTTGGCTCCGTTACCAATATCCATATCGAAAAGGCATTGAGCGAGATCGGGCATAGCATAGAGCGCCGCAAGATTCATCTGACACAACCCATTAAAAACGTAGGAGACTACCAAGTTCCAATTCGCCTGGCCAACGATGTGACAGCCAACATCAAGGTCACAGTGGTTTCTGAAGAAGAGATGCAAGCTTCGCAATAAAGACTTCACCTGTTCCTCGCTACGACCCTCGACACAATAAATTATCGCCTCTCCCAGCTGCCGGAATCGCAAACTAGAACTTTTTTCAACGTAACCGCTAATCTAATCCCTCCCTCGCGTGATCGCCCCTTCTGTGATACCATGAAAATATACCTTCAGAGTTGGACGTAAGACGGATCATGAAGGCGGCCAAACGAGTAGAAAGAGATTCAGTTTCTATTATCTATAAGTTTACATTCTCAGATAATACCGTCCGAGAATTCGATGTGCGCTTGGATGAAGAAACCCTCTCCCTGACTCCAAAGAGGAAGTCTTCGGCTCCTGAATGGACTCGGTTGTCCTATTGTCAATGCCCCAATTGCCCCCTCAGCCCCAAAACTCATCCTCATTGTCCTATTGCTTTGAATCTTGTGGATGTTGTAGAATTTTTCAGGCATTCCGTATCCTTTGAAGAAGTGGATGTGGAAATCATCACGGAAGCAAGGAATTACATCAGGCATTCGGACCTACAGAGCGCAATCAGCTCTCTCATTGGTATTTTCATGGTAACCAGTGGTTGTCCCGTTATGGATAAACTCAGACCCATGGTAAAAACCCATTTGCCTTTCGCCACACCTGAGGAAACCATATATCGAATACTATCCATGTACTTGCTGGCCCAGTATTTCATTTACAAAGACGGACAAAAACCAGACTGGGATCTCGAAAACCTTCAGGAAATTTATGAGCAAGTTCAAATTGTCAACAAGAGCTTCTGTCAAAGGCTTTCAGAGATTCAGATCAAAGATGCTAGTCTGAATGCCGTTGTCTCCCTTGATTCCTTTGCTTCCTTGACTACCTTCTCTCTGGAGCTCAACCAACTGGATCGAATCAAACACTTGTTCCATGCCTATTTAAGCTCGAAGGTCTAACTTGAGACTCCTTCGGTGGCCTTGATTCGAATCTGCAGTGCCCGAATCCACGCCTTTCCCTCTTTGTATTTATAAAAAGTACTCCTCGTATCCATTGTCAATAAGGGGCTACAACCATCAAACACCAGAGTTTAGCGGATGGCAAAAGCCTCGTGCTTTGCGCCAATGACTATAAATTCTTTAGGGTCGGAGGTAAGGAAAAGATTTAGATGGGATGAACAATGGCTAGAACGACAGAATTATGGCATCAAATGTCTAATGTCACTCAAGGTCGAATAATCATTCTTCTGGCGGGTTTACTTTGGAGTCTCGCCGGAATATTCATCAAGTCACTGGAACTTCCAGCCGTTGTTATCGTCTTTTACCGCAGCCTTTTTGCCTCCCTGTTCTTCATGTGTTTGCTTAGGCGGGGAAGTTGGAAATCATCGTTTCACCTTTTGATTTCGGTTGCCAGCTACACCGCGGCTATTACTTTCTTTGTTTTAAGCAATAAGCTCACAACAGCGGCCAACGCGATTGTGTTGCAATACACTGCTCCTATATTCGTTTTTCTATTCATTCGTTTGTTATTTGGTGAACCCATCTCCATGACGAATCTTGTGACTCTGGTCTTGTCCATGCTCGGTGTAATTATCATATTCAGCGGTAGTAGCGGAGGGCAGGACCTGTGGGGGGTAACGGTGGCCGTCTTTAGCGGTTTTCTTTTCGCTATCTACATGGTCAATCTCCGTTTTTTGTCGCGTTTTGATCCACTGAAACTAACTTTCATAAACAACTTGGTTTGTTCAATGGTCCTTATTCCCTTCATGATTTCTGCTGCCATACCGTCTGGGGGAGAGCTCCTAGCTCTGGCCGTAATGGGAGTCGTTCAATTAGGCATTCCATACTTTCTCTTTTCCAAGGGCCTGGAGAAGCTTGCTCTTCAGGAAGCCTCTCTCCTTGTGCTCGTGGAGCCAGTGCTTAACCCCATTTGGGTGGCATGGGTAGTAGGCGAGATCCCGTCAGTTCCAACAATGATTGGCGGGACCATAATCCTACTTAGTTTACTTCTACGATACACCTGGTTTTCGGGCGGGGAAGATCGCAGCTAAACCTCAGATTCCTATATCTCCCAAAAAATCCAATTTGCTGTTATGTTTTGTGATCCTGGAGAGCAATAGGCGGAAAAGTCCGGGCTAAGTTGCGCGCAAGGCTACAGTAATGGATCAGAACAAACGCAACAGGTGTAAAAAAATAACCGCTACAGCCACAGGGCTAACGAATCGGATGAGAAACGACCAGCCCCGGTAGGTAAAGGTACGAATCTCATTTGGCTCGAATTCTGCGAGCCGTTCGCGCTGGGTGAGAACCCATCCAACAAAAATGGCGATGAGAAAAGCGCCGAAGGGGAGAAGGTAATTGGTGGCCAGTTGGTCCATAATTCCGAATACATTGTTCCAGATGGCTGAGGGAACGCCACATGCAAAAATGATTGTGCCCATGAGCCAAGTGGTTTTTGGTCGACTCCATCCCTGTTCGTCGATGAAATAGGCCACCACAACCTCCAGCAGGGAAATAGCCGAAGTCAAAGCAGCAAAAGCGAGTAAAACGAAAAAGGCGCTTCCTACGATTATTCCTGCGGGCAGTTGGGAAAAAGCAATAGGGAGGGTTTGAAATATGAGTCCTGGACCTCCTCCAGGTTCCAGTTGGAAGGTAAATACCAATGGAAAGATTACAAATCCAGCTAAGATGGCCACCAATGTATCTCCCATGGCCACATAACAGGATGCGCGCACAAGATTGGTTTCTCGGCTAAGATAACTGCCATAGGTAATCATTGCCCCCATACCCAAGCTGAGCGAAAAAAAGGCTTGGCCGAGGGCCTCTAAGATCCCGGTTGGGCTCATGTGGTCCCATCGAGGATGCAGAAGAAATTCAACCCCGGCTCTGGCTCCCTCCGTTTGTAACGAGTAGACCAACAAGGCGCAAAGCAGGACAAATAGGGCCGGCATCATAATTTTATTGCTGCGCTCGATTCCTCGATGGATTCCGCCGGCAACAATACTGATGGTGACAAGCATGAATAGGGTCTGTCCGATAATCTGTTGGACGGGACTCGCCGCGAGGGCGGCAAACATGCCGGAAACCTCCTCGGGAGAGAGACCCATAAATCCATTGCGGATAGAAAGGAAAGTGTAGTGAAGGACCCATCCACCCACCACCCCATAGAAAGAAAGAATTACAAAACCACTTACAACCCCAAGCCAACCAGTAACCACCCAAAGTGACCGAGGTCTAAGACTTCTGAACGCACCAACGCAATTGCGCTGAGTTTTCCTTCCGATGAGGAACTCTGCCAACATAATAGGAATTCCTACAACAAGAACACACCCAACATAAACGAGGACAAAAGCTCCACCTCCGTACTGACCCGTAATGTAGGGAAATCGCCATATGTTTCCCAGGCCGATGGCTGAGCCAATGGCGGCTAGGATGAATCCCATGGCGCTCGACCAATTTCCTCGTTGCGTTGGAGTGGATATGCCTTTCGTTTGAGCCATATGGATTGATGGTTAGTCTTGCCGGACTCTAGGAAGTAAGGGGATCACAATTGTGTGAGTGGAGAATAGACTAGAGCGGAGTGGGGTTATTAATGTGGCAGCAGCTCAAGAGTTTTGCAGCAATGTTTTCTTGTGATGGATTATATGTTTTTTATAGGCTGTCAAGCCCACCCGTAATTCCACCTTCCTCTAATGTAACAAATTTCCAATAGCTCCTGGACCTGTTAGCGACAAGCTCTCCGTCTATGAGTTTAAGGCGGTGCATGTTTACCACTTTGGCATCGATTCCACTCCGCCTTAATTGTTCTGCTGCTTTGAGAGGATTTTCTATATCCCCACCGGTGACCAGGGCCTGCCTCCACCACCATTCGAAGTACATCTATCCGTAACTCTTGAGAAACCGCATTGAGTTCATGGATGTGCATACATTGTCACCATTGTACCGTGCTGCACCCGACCTGAATAATATTTGCTTGCTTGCCAATTATGATTATTTGCGGGGTCCATGATGTCTCGGGTGCGGTGTTCTCTAACATAGGCGCTGCGACTTCCGATTCCGAGTCTAATGGACCGTGCTATCCGATGGGACTGGTGTAATTCGATTGTCTAAAATGAAGGGTAGCCGTTTTTGAGCAAAAAGGCAAGAAATCGTATTGCGCCATGTATAATCTAACCCAAGGGCGATACGTTGCGCCATTTGTGATTCTAACCCTCCAAGGGCTCACATTAGAGCTCAAGGAGGGCAACAATGGAAGGGTTCACCATGGCACGACGATCCAAGCAGGAGTATTTACGATCCATCTATGATCGTTATCAGCACGCACCACGGGCACAGAAGGGAACGATGCTAGAGGAATTCTGCAAGGTTTGCGGCTACAACCGCAAATATGCCATCTGGCTTTTAAACCGGCCCTTGCCCGAGGCAACTGTACGCAAACGGGGTGCACCTCGCTCTCCTACATACAATCGGGCAATGGTAAGGATTTTGGCAAAGGTGTGGGAGGCCTCGGGGTATCTGTGCTCCCAACGTCTGAAGGCCGCCCTTGTACACTGGTTGCCCTGGATAAGGCAACACTTCGAGCTGACCCAACCGTTAGAGGATCAGCTCCTGGCCATCAGCGCCCGTCAGATGGATCGGCGCCTGAGGGAAACCAAGCACATCGTGAAACGCCGACTCTATGGCACCACTCGGCCCGGATCGCTACTAAAGCAGATGATCCCGATTAAGACCGATCACTGGGATGTGAACCGGCCGGGCTATCTGGAGATTGACCTGGTGTCACACTCAGGGGCCTCAGCGGTTGGGGAGTTTGTCCATAGTCTGGACTGTGTCGACATTGCTACCTGCTGGGTAGAGCGCAAGGCCGTCATGGGTAAGAGCGCTTTGGGTGTCTTGAATGCGGTCACCGAGATCGAACACCAGCTTCCTTTTCCCCTCAAGGGGATCGACTCCGACAACGGCAGTGAGTTTATCAACAATCGCCTTCTTGCCTTCTGTCAACAACGCCCAGCTGGCCACACCATTCAGTTCACCCGCTCGCGTCCCTACAAAAAAGATGACAACGCGCACATCGAGCAGAAAAACTGGACCCATGTCAGAAAGCTTATGGGCTGGGATCGCTACGACACCGCAAAGGCCCAAGAGGCCGCCAACCAGCTCTATGATGAGCTTAGGATCTTCCAGAATCTGTTCCAGCCCTCCATGAAGCTGCGATGCAAGATCCGTATAGGCTCTCGACTTATTCGCCGCTATGACACGCCTCGTACCCCGTTCGAACGGGTCGTGGAGTCCCGAAAGGGAGACCCCAAAAAGCTGGCAGCCCTCAAGCACACGCTTAAGACAACTGATCCCTTCGAGCTCTCTACCCGAATCGATCAGCAACTGCAGCGGATCTACAAGCTGGCCAGCCATGCAGACAGAGCCCCACGAGAGAGACCACCGCTGAAACAAACGCCGTGGAGAAACTGGACCTTCAGCAAGAAACTACAGCGCCAACAACAGGACATGAAACGACAGATGCGAGACGACTTCGGTTAGATTTTGTAATGACGCAACGAATCCCGCTAGGGTTAGATTTTTTGATGGCTTAACACGGAAATAAAAGCAATTATTGTCAATTTTGGGCAATGATCTACCTTCACCGTACCCTGAAACATTCTCAATTACGATTCATCTCGGCTCAATTGATTGGTTATGGGGCACTTTCCAATTGGGGCTGTACCATTCTTTTTTGGCATTCTATTTGCGTTCCACACGGTCAGTATCTCCCTTTATTTATCTTATTTTCCATGCATCTAAGGAGGCATAATGGACGTAACGCAGTTACTTGCGTTTGGAGTTAAACAGGGCGCCTCGGATTGTCACATCAGCTCAGGTGAACCCCCGCTGTTTCGTATTAACGGCGACCTGAAGAGACTGGATCACGCCGTCTTAAACCGGGAGCAGGTCCATATCATGCTTTACGACATAATGAACGATGCCCAGCGCAGGTCCTTTGAAGAAACCTTAGAGGTTGATTTTTCATTTGAAATGGGTGACATCGCCCGTTTCCGTGTCAACATCTTTATGCAACGGCTGGGGGAGGCCGCCGTTTTTCGTACTATTCCCGCCAATGTCTTTAGCTTGGAGCAGTTGGGGATGCCAAACATCGCTAAAGAGCTCTGCCTCAAGGAAAAGGGGTTGATTTTGGTAACAGGCCCCACCGGTTCGGGAAAATCCACCACCTTGGCGGCCATGATCGATTACATCAATGGCGAGTTTGAGGGTCATGTGCTTACCATCGAAGATCCCATTGAATTTGTGTACAAGTCGAAAAAATGCCTGATCAATCAAAGAGAACTGGGAGCCCAGACTCACTCGTTTGCCAATGCTTTGAGGTCCGCACTACGTGAGGACCCAGATGTCATCCTAGTTGGTGAAATGCGAGACTTGGAAACCATCCAGCTGACCCTCACGGCTGCTGAAACGGGTCACGTGTTCTCAGTACCATTCACACCTCCAGCGCAGCCGACACGGTAAACAGGATCATAGACGTTTTCCCTCCCAACCAACAGGCACAGATTCGGACGCAGTTTGCCGAATCCATCGAAGGGGTTTTTACCCAGACCCTGCTCAAGAAGAAATCCGGGGGTAGATTGGCCGCAGTGGAGGTTATGACTGGAACCACAGCCATACGTAACCTCATCCGTGAAGGAAAGATCCATCAGATTCCTGGGACCCTGCAAGTCAGTCAAAAGGACGGAATGCAGACCATGGACATGGCCCTAATGGATTTGGTGTCTCGCGGCTTCGTGACCCCCATGGAGGCGCAGGCAAAAAGCATGACTCCCAATCTATTTGGCGGTGGCGGAGATGTCACCAGGCCTCGTCCCTCCGTAGTACGCTAGGTTAATAAAAGGAGAAATACATGGAAATCAAAGAGCTTCTTAAGTTGATGGTTACAAAGGGTGCTTCCGATCTTTACCTAACCACCGCTAGCCCTCCCATGTATAGGATTGAAGGCATCACCCAACCCATGGGAAACCAGGCACTGACTCCTGAGATGCTGAGGGAGCTAGCCGACTCATTTATGAGCCGGACAGAGAAATTGGAATTCGGTGAAAAATTGGAAATGACTCTGGCACTGGCCTACGAAGGCCTGGGACGATTCCGTGTCAATGTCTTCCGTCAGAGGGGCAACGTCGGTATCGTTATCAGACAAATCAAATCTGAGATTCTTACCCTGGATCAGTTGGTAATGCCATCCATTTTGAAAAATATCGCCATGAGTAAAAGGGGATTGAGCCTCATAGTAGGTGCCACAGGATCTGGCAAATCGACTACCATGGCAGCCATGATTGAGCACCGGAATGTTCAGGCCCCAGGGCATATTATATCCATTGAAGACCCAATCGAATTTGTTCATAGTCACAAAAAGTCGATTGTTAACCAGAGGGAGGTGGGGCTCGATACCCATTCTTTCAAAGAGGCATTGAGAAATGCCATGCGTCAGGCACCGGACGTCATCGTAGTCGGTGAGATAAGAGATACCGAAACCATGGAGGCTGCCATCGCTTTCGCTGACACGGGTCATCTGTGTCTCGGCACCTTGCACTCCACCAATGCGGATCAGTCATTCGAGCGTATCCTTAACTTTTTCCCGGAAACCCGACATCCTCAGATCCTGATGCAGCTATCATTAAACCTGCGCTGTATTATTTCACAACGGTTGGTCATCTCTCAGGACCACAACCGCGTGGCTGCAATGGAAATCCTAATGGATACTCCCCGTGTCAGAACCTGATCAAAAGGGGTGAGATCGATACCATAAAAGAGGCTATGGAGCAGGGGATCCATGAAGGCTGTCAGACCTTCGACCAGGCCCTCTTCATGCTCTACAAGGAAGGAAGGATTAGCCTTGAGCAGGCCTTAGCAAATGCAGACAGCGCGAATAACTTGCGGCTCAAGATTAATCTGGAGGGAATGAAGGGAGCCGATGCCGTGGATCGATTGATTGACAAGGGCCAGAAAGATCGCGCAAAGAGTCTGCATATAAAAAGTGTCTAGACCTTGACCCGTAGTATTTACTGGTTCGATTTACCGATTTGACGGTACTGTTTACCGGTTCCCAATCCCTTGTCCTCGCGATGATGCCATGAATTTGCTTGATTCGAGAGCTTAGGTCTGACTGTAAGTACCTGAAACAACTACCCTTCTGACCAGCTCACGGTCATAATCAACTGATTCTTCCCTTCAAGTGACTAACATCCAATCTCAAGTCCAGCCCCGGCACCGGCCTCCTTGACCGTCCAACTAGCCAATGATATAGAATTCCGCCATGGGCAATTATTGCAACGGTGGCGGGAAGTTAAGCCGTGCGAGTGGCTTCACCATCCTAGAAATCCTAGTGGCAATGGCTATTTTCATGATCCTGGGGGCGTTTGCTGTCCCGCAGTGGGGAATTCTTTTATCGAGTTATCGGCTCACTACCGGGGCACGACGCGTTGCAACGGAACTACACTCAGCACGAATTCGGGCTATGACCCAATATGCAAGATTCAGGGTGGTTTTTGATTCGCCGACGACTTACACCGTTCAAAAAGAACAAACCCCAGGCCTAGGAGACTTTACCGCCATTCGCGGTTTAAAAAGCCTACCATTAGGAATTACTGCAGGGCTGAATAATACTCCAGTTTTTCAAACCCGGGGCAATGCTTCCCCTGCAGCCACAATTACCCTGACGAACTCTCATAGCGAGACAAAACAGGTTGTCGTAAATCTGACCGGCCGAATAGATATCAGATAGAATGCTCAAATATTTTCATCACAACACTCTGGGACGGGATTGTCTGGTAGAGCCGGATGTGACTCCCTTGTTATCTGATACGTTTAGTGAAAGTAGAGCCAGACAAGGCATCTTTCGAATGGTGTTTCAATTGCAGAAATATTAAAACAGTTTTTCAGTTTAGCTATACTTAGGGTATTGTCCTCAGGATTCTTTTCTATGGATCGACCAAGTAATTATCATCAAATGAGGAGACAAAACGGTTTTACTATGATTGAGGTGTTTTTTGCCGTCTTCATCATCGTATTCGTACTGTTCGCTCTTAACAAGATGACCGTGTTGGTTATGAGGAGTAACTCCTTCAATGATCGTACCAGCTCTGCCATTGATCTGGCACAGGATAAGATGGAGGAGCTCAAGAGCGCGTTACCTACCAGCGCCATATTGCTAGACCTGCAGACAGCGAACAACAACGACCTTGCGACTACTTCCAATTTCGATTTTCAAGAGAGTAATCTCGATGGATTGGGCCGACCGGGTGGTATCTATACCAGAACCTGGAATATTGCAGACAACATACCGAAAGTAGGTATGAAATCCGTAGCCGTCATAGTTTCCTGGATAGATCCCATGGGGAATCACAGAGTCCTGCTGAGGACAATCCTGTGACGGGGACTTCACAATGAGCTCATTCAAGAACCGAGGTTTTACCCTGACTGAACTGCTGGTGGCAATGGCATTGAGCTTAACGGTTCTTGCTGGACTCTATACGTTCTACGCGACCCATCAACGCGCCTATGCGCTGCAGGCGCAACTCCTAGAAACCCAGCAAAATCTCCGCATTGCATTGGAGATTATTGTTGAGGATATCCAAGGGACCGGTGGGACTGGAATGCCCCCAGCCGTGGCTGTAACCCCCATTAATTCATCAACCGGAAGCGATTCATTGAGTTTGTTAATTCCTGATTCAACCATTTGCCCTGGAGTATCGCAGCCGATACAGATTGACAACTATAACGGCCCCGGATCTCTTATGTTTTTGGCAGCTACTTGTGCTGCAATGGAAGGAAAAACCGGAATGATGGTTGACTCAAGTGGGCTCAACTATAGAAACATAGAACTTACCGAGGTAACAACCGTAAACGATAGGGTCAAATTTGATCCAAGCGTGTCTCCGGTGGTTTCCTTTGGTGGGTTGACCGCGAATTATACCGGCGGGACTGGAGTGAACCCCATTGGTTGGACAGTCACTGGGCTGAAATTAGAATGCCCTCCGGGGTGGTTGAATTAATTATGCTGTTCCCTTCCTGTTTGCAAGAGTCCACATTGTGAGTTCTGTGATCTATGCCCTTCCCTATGCCTCTTGTCTTGGTGGCCGGTCAAAACGGCTTTCACAATTGCCCTAGAAACGACGATCTCACACCGGGTAGATATCTCAGTACCCCCCCCTTCAGGCCTCACACACCACCTCGGCTTTCATCTGCCAGGCCTGCTCAAACTCATTCGGTGGACAGTACCCCAAAGCCGAGTGCAACCGCTTCTGGTTATAGACTTCCTCCAGAAAATAAGGAACCCTTTGCTTCACATCCTGCGCCGTCCTGTACTCCCACAGGTAGACTTCTTCATGCTTGAGCGTCTTCATGAAGCTCTCCGCTGTCGCATTGTCATAGGGATTGCCCTTGCGGGCCATGCTGATTAAGATCCCCGCTGCCCGCAACTCCTCCACATAAGCATGGGCGGCGTACTGCACTCCGCGATCTGAATGATGGATACAACCCCAGGGCGGCCTTCTCTCCACTAAAGCCATCCGCAGAGCCATTAAAGTCATCTCGGTATCGATCGATTTAGAAAGCGCCCACCCAATAACCTTACGTGAGAACAGATCCAAGATCACCGCCAAGTACAAAAACCCCGTGAGGATCCGGATGTAGGTGATATCGGCCACCCATGCCTGGTTAGGTCTTGTGGCCCTTAGTCCCTTAAGGAGGTTCGGATAGACCCGGTAGGGATGATCACTGTCAGTGGTCTTCACCCAGTGCCGCTTGACCTGGCATTGCAATGATTCCTCCCGCATGATTCTCGACACCCGCTTGTGATTAACCTTAAAGCCCTCGCGCCTCAGATGATGGGTGACTCGCCGGTAGCCGTAACGCGGATACTCCTCCACTACCTGCTCAATCCGGTCCCGTAAGTCCGCCTCCTCAATCTCGTGGAGCATAGAAGGCTCCCGGGTTCGGTAATAAAAAGTGCTACGCGCTATCCCCATCACTTCACACCCCCTTTGGATGCTGCCAAACTCTTGGCCGTGATGGGTGACGAATTCTCTTTTCTCCGCCGCAGTGTGTACTCTACGGCTTTTTTTAAAAGTTCATTCTCCATGGTGAGTCTGCCCACCATCCGCTCCAACTCCGCATTGCGCGCTCGAAGTTCCTTCTCTGGCAGAGAGGGGCCCTCCACCAGGCCCCCTTGTCGTAGCGCTTCGTCCAATGTCGAATAAGTCCTGAGGAGATGTCGTAGCGGCGGCTCAGTTGGGCCAACGTGGAGCTCTCACTGAGGAGTTCCTCCACTACCTGCCGCTTGAAATTCGCTGTAAACCTTCTTCTCTCTGCCATGATGAGATCCTTTCCCCTTCCCATCAGGCATTCTAACCTGCTCCCTCAAACTGTCCAACTGCAGGGGGTCAGTCCAGATCGGTCATTCATTCCGATTCATCGAACCGCGGAAGTGCTTGTAAGAGCGGGGTGTTCTCCTTTCAGGTTTGGCGGCCGCTACAACCACCATCCTACTGGGGCTTGACCGTATGCCGCGGAAGCAGTGCAACTTGCCGGTTAAAGTCCGGTGCGGGGAATTAACGGTTCACCCCGCTAGCGAAGATCCGGTTTTGAGGGGTGACTCTCAGGGCTAAGTGGATCGAGAAAACTTTCCAAAAGGAGAGGATCGCAAACTTGCAGGCCGTACTACAAGGGAACCCATAGAGCCTCGTAACTTGCTGATTGAGAGTGCCGACCCTGTGGTCAAGAGGGGAAGGCCGGTGCCATCTGTGGAATAACCGGGACGGAAGCAGATGGGCTCTCCGGGGTCGTCGGGACGGCATGTGGGGGAAGTTGTGATGGGTAACGCGGGAGATCTCGTTCGTCGCGAGTGATGGCCGCGATGGGTCAGTATAAGGGTAACCGAAATCTGAGCCAGGCGGGCGAGAAGTCGGAGGGGCGAGTAATACCGAGGAAGCTGGGTAATGCCGGCTGAGGGAAGGCGCCCTACTTTCATTGTGTCCCTTAAAGAGGGAAGGAGAGGTGATTGCCGTGAGGCTACGAACACCTAGCAAGATTCGAGACCTCCAGCGGGGACTGTATCTCAAGGCCAAGAGGGAGCCCAAGTTTCGCTTCTACGCGCTGCATGACAAGGTTTGGCGAGGAGACGTAGTGCAACATGCCTACCGACTGGAACGCAGCAATGGTGGAGCCCCGGGGATCGACGGGGTGACTTTCCAGTTTATAGAGAGTGGAGAGGGCGAGGCTGAGTTTATCTCAAAGCTTCAGCAGGAGCTAAAGGAGAAGACCTACCGCGCGCAGCCAGTGCGGCGGGTGTTCATACCCAAGGGCGACGGAAGGAGAAGGCCGTTGGGGATTCCTACCATTCGGGACCGAGTGGCTCAAATGGCAGTCAAGCTTGTAATTGAGCCGATATTTGAGGCGGACTTTGAGGATAGTAGCTACGGGTTTCGCCCCAAGAGAGGTGCACATCAAGCAGTAGGAGCTATTCGGGAAGCGCTCAGCACGGCACATCCGCATGTGCTCGACGCAGATCTTCAGCAGTACTTTGACACTATAGCGCATGATAAGCTCATGAAGTTGATCGCCGGTCGGATCAGTGATCGGCACATTTTGAGATGGATCAAACAGTGGCTAAAAGCGCCGGTGGTAGAAGAGGACCAAGAAGGGAGGCGGCGTACGAAGAGGAGTCAATGCGGAACACCGCAAGGGGGAGTGGTTTCCCCTGTGCTGGCCAACATCTACTTGCACCTTTTTGACCGAGTGTTTCTTCAATACTGTCGTAGCACGGGTCTGGCGGCAAAGCTGGTTCGCTATGCGGACGACTTTGTGATCTTGATGCGTGGAGGGGCGAAAGAGACGCGGTTGAAAGTGGAGGAAATATTGGCACGGATGGAATTAAAGCTCAATGAGGAGAAGAGCCGAGTGGTGGATGCACGAGGAGAGAGTTTTGACTTTCTCGGATTTACCTTTGGTCGCAAGAGGAGTGTGCGCAGGGCGAAGGTGATTACCCTGGTAGAGCCCTCAGGCAAGTCAGAGCAGCATTTTCGGGATAAGGTGAGAGGTTTGACCAGTCGGAACAGCCACTGCATGCCACAGCCAGAAGTGATGGAGCGGGTTAACCGCTATGTGCGAGGGTGGGTGACCTACTATCACGTACACAACTCCACCCGAGTCTTTAAGCGGCAACGATTCTTCTTAGAGCAGCGGATGCGCAAGTACCTGCAGAAGCGACGACAGATCAAGGGGTTTGGATATCGGCGATGGCCGGTGTCTGTGCTCTATGGAGTGTGGGGGCTATACGCCATACCAGTCCATGCTCCCTATGGGCACGCTCGTATGCCTTGAGGTGAAGATGATCGGAAAGCCGTATGCGGGAAAACTGCAAGTACGGTTTGATGAGGGGGGACAGGAACGCTTGTTACGGAAGTGCCTAAACGGGCACGAAGCTGGAAACGGCGGATACAGCCAAGGTGCGGCCTAAAGCAAGCTAAGCCTGTCCTCTACTCTACCCTTTTTCATGTTACCTGACCCCAATTATTGACATCCTCCAATGGATACGTTAAATGAGCAAAAGATTGGATCTGGCAGAGTTGGAACTTTTTATGTCCCAAGATCCCCGTCCTTTCTCACCTGGCATCCTCCGGCTCGTCCTAATGTAAGCAACCAGTCTAACAGCCCAATGCCCAAGGGACCGGCTGGAGCTAGGGTTCATGCGTATGAAGAAAACAGAGAATGAACTTTTGACTCAAACCGGACTTGGCACTCCCTGTGGCGAACTCATGAGGCGGTACTGGCAACCGGTTGCGCTCTCCCGGGAACTGCCTTCCGAAGGTTCGCCCCTCAGCGTGAAGATTCTAGGTGAAGAACTCGTTCTGTTCCGGAACAACGAGGGGCAACCCGGCTTGTTGGGGCTCCATTGTTCCCACAGAGGCGCCGACCTCAGCTTGGGACGGGTGGAGGATGGGGGTATCCGGTGCATCTACCACGGTTGGCTCTATGATTTATCGGGTCACTGCGTCGATCAACCGGGAGAACCCCTAGGCGGGCCGCAGAAGCAGTTGATTCACCACCCAGCCTACCCATGCTATGAAAAGGCCGGGGTGATCTTTGCCTACCTGGGACCGGGCCAACCGCCTCTGTTCACCGGCTACGAGTTTCTCATGGCTCCCGATGACCATACCTATGTGGAAAAGCGTTTCCATGAGTGCAATTATCTCCAGGCCAACGAAGGCAATTTCGACCTCGCCCACCTTGGTTTCCTGCACTTCAATTTTAAAAACGGTGGCATCGGCGGCGTGGGGTACAAAGGCCAGCCGGCCACTGAAATATCCGGACGCGGTGCAGCACCAGAGGTTGAGCATATCGAGGCCGAACTCAAGCGTTTCGGCGTTCGCTGCTACAAGATTCGCCCGGAGGTTGAGCCGGATAAGTATTATTTTCTTGTGCACGATTTCGTCCTGCCCAATCTGACATGTTTTCCGGGATATTCCTGGGGGGGAGACGGATATATGTGTAATTGGCATGTACCCATTGATGACACGACCCATTGGAAGTACACCTTCCTACTCTCGCGCAACGGACCCGTTGACCCCGAACTCCTCCAACGACGCGCCGATCAGGTAACGGTAGACTACAAGCCGGTGCGGAACAAAGGGAACCGATATCTTCAGGACCGAACTCTCATGGATAAGACAAGCTATAGCGGTATCTGGAGCCCCGATGGGGGGGTGGTCTTTCAGACGGAGGATTTGGTGGCCGTGGAGGGGCAAGGGGCGGTTCAAGACAGGACTCAGGAGCACCTGACGTCCTCGGATATCGTGCTTGTGGTGGCGAGGAAAGCCATGGTCAAGGCTATAAGGGACCTGCAAGAGGGCCGGGAGCCGGCCAATGTAGTTCGCGATGCAAAGTTCAATGGATTTCGCGTCGGCGGTATACAGGACATCTATGCGAACTCGGTGAACTGGAAAGAATGCGCAAAACGGTTGGACGCTGATACGGGGTAGCTCAACCAAACCAACTAAATCGCGCCAGATCGGGTAAGCACAGGACGTTTCAGTGCAAACCCAGTTTCAGATGTTTCGCGACGCTGGGGTTTGACTATCTTAATCGATTACCCCTCACCGGCTCTCCTTGACGATTACCTTCGCTGTTCGGAAGGACACGGTATCCCGCTTCATACCAAGACCCGGTACATCAGTTCGTGTGTGATGATCCCCTTGCCGTACAGCCTGTGCATACCACCGCACGAGCGTTGGGTCATGCACGAACAGGCGTTGTCATCGGTATCCGGCTTCTTCAACCCCTATCTTCGCTATAATCCAGCGCATCTGACTTGTCTCTCTACACGTAAGCGTAGAGTTTGCAGCCAACTCGGGTCGGCAGCCCTTGAAGAATCGTAAGGTAACGTTCCCGGTCGTCGTCATCGCGGGAGATGAGCCGACCTTGGTTGCCGCGACTGACCTGCCTTGTCGGCAGACAGGTGGCGTGAAAAAGGGCGTCGGGAAAATGGACGCAGGGTTTTCTTGCCACGATGTGTCTGTGTCATCGAGTGCTTCAAATTGCAAAAGGGAAAGCCTGACGCCGGTCACCGGCCTCACTCAGCCTCGAGGTGCGCTCCCGCAGCGCCTCGTTCTCTTGCCTCAGTGCCTCGTGTTCTTTCAATGCTCCCCCATTCCCCGGCCGTGAGCTAAACGCGGTTCAGTCTTGCCCGTGAGGCGCCGCTCCCGGGTTGATGGATGAGGCCGATTGGGACATGCCGTGCCGCCGATGCTCTTGTAACGGAAATATTAGCAAAAACATACGATAAAAGTACTCTTTTGACTTAAATTAACACCCTAAAATCACGCATAGTGTGTTATGTCTTGGTCTGTATTTTTAATGTGGAATGTCAGATAAGAGGAGACCGTCCGATGCTCCGACATCTATGCATTATCGGCGTTTTCGTGCTCTTATTCGGGTTTGCCAGCAGCCCCCAGGCTAAGATGTTCAGTTCCGTCGTCGTGTTCGGCGACAGTTTGAGCGATTCCGGCAATTTGGCTCAGTTTCAGGGACTGCCGGCAGGCACCAGCTTCACCACTAATCCCGACCCGATCTGGTCCGAGATTGTCGCGCAAGCCTTCGGCGCATCGGGCACGAACTCGCTCGCCGGCGGATTGAACTATGCTTGGGGCGGCTCGTGTGTAAACCCGGACGGCCCGTGCGTTAACCAACAAGTACCAACGACCGAGAAGCAAATCGACCAGTATCTCTCCGGCGGACGGGCCGACCCGGACGCTCTCCATATGCTCTGGGGTGGGGCAAACGATGTCGAGGCCGTTGCTCTGGCGGCCTTGGCCGATCCGCAAGCCAATCCTCAGAGCGGCACCGTGGCGGCGGCCAGAGCCTATGTCGGTCTGATCAGCCGCCTTCGGGACGCCGGCGCACGGTATATCGTGGTGTTCAATTTGCCCGATCTCGGTGTGACCCCGTACGCTCGACGCGCCGCGGCCTTGGATCCGCGTATTTCGGCTACGCTTTCCGCTCTGAGCCGGGTCTACAACGAGGCGGTCGTCACGGGTCTTCGCTCCCGCGAGGACGGGATCATCCCCGTCAATATCTCCGCCCTGCTCGGAGAGGTCATCGAAAGCCCCCGGACGTACGGCTTCACCGACATCCGCGGAGTGGCCTGTCCTTTCGGCTCGAATCCCGCACGTCCCGGAGGTGGTGCGGAGTCGCTTGTATGTGGTCCGCGCGCCTCGGGCTATTTAGTCTCCCCCGCCGTCGATGAGAACTACTTCTTCGCGGACGGCGTACATCCAAGCGGTACGGGTCACGCGGTAATTGCGAACATGGTGACCTCCACTCTCTCGGCCCCGGTCCAGATCTCGCTTGCCGGCGAAGGGGGGAGCGAGGTCGTGGGGTTTCACCGCGACGCCGTATCCGCCGAGCGGACGTTGGATTTCGGGCTCGACCGACCGGCCGGGAGCTGGCGCGTATACGTTAAGGGGCGCATCGGCGTGCATGATCTCGATGCATTGCCACGCCTCGGCAAAACGCAAGCCGACATGCGGGTGCTCACTCTGGGAGCCAATTACCGGGCCTGGCCTGAGTTATACTGGGGCGCGGCGTTGAGCCTCGGGCGCCACGATAACGACGTCTCGGGCGCAAGCCTCGGCAGCACTGTGGTGATCGGCTCGTTGCACGGCACTTGGCTTCTCGGCGATCTTTACCTGAGCGGCGGCCTGAGCGGGGGCAGGACATCGGTGAATATCGAGCGCTCAGTCCCTCTTGGACTGGAGAAACGTGCAGAGCGTGGTTCCACCAGGGCCGATCAGTTCGGGGCCGAGCTTGAACTCGGCTGGGTCCTCGGCCAGTCCGAGAGCTATCGGCACGATCTGTTCCTCGGACTGGCGTGGCTTGATCAGAAGATCGACGGCTACCGCGAGAGCGGGAGTTCCTCCACCTCGATGAACTTTTCCGACTTCGACCGCGACTCCCTCATCGCGCGTGCCGGCTACCAGCTCATAGGGAGTCTGGGCCCGGGCGGGGTGGTTCGCCCCTACATCCGCGTCGCCTATGAGAACGAGTTCTACGACGATCCCGTTTTGGTCACCGCAGGCTCCAATACCATGCCTGGGCGCTTCACCGTCTCAGGCTTCACACCGCCCCGCCGGTGGGTGAGCACAGGCATCGGTCTTACTGCCGACGTGGGCGAGCAAGCGAGCGTCTTCGCCGGTTACTTCGGGCGCTTCGGCAGCGAGTCAAGACAGGACCACGGGCTGAACCTCGGACTGCGCTTCGCTTTCTGATCGGCGTTGCTGAAGGGTGGCTGCCATATACCGACGGCTGCCGTTTGCCGCTCCCATCGGTTGTGAGGATCGATATTGCGCTGACACTGCCCCCTTCACTAACCGGGCGGAAAAATTCACACCGGCCGTTCAGACGGCGGGAAGGGGCAATGAGCACATTCAGGGATGTAAAGACCCTGCAAAAGTTCGCCTCCGTCCACGCCTCGATCCACAACCACTTCAACCACGAACACCATCTCAACCGTCGCGACATTTTCAAACAAGACCGAGCCGCCGCCTTGGCCGAGTGGCGTCAACTTGCAGACTGAGAGTATGTGGGGTCAGACCTTGACATTTGACATGATTCATCTCTGGAGCCACGCTCATTCGGGCTTTTTTGTCGATTTCGGGCTGGCGTCGGCCAAGGCTTGGTCGAAGGTCATGATCTCGCTCACGCCGCGCCGGCGACAGCTCGCGAGGTGGCAAAGGTCTCTCGCCCCTAGCCCGGGGTTCTGGTCATGGAGTTGACGGGCGAGTGTCACGTCCGCCTCTTCCAGCGGCCACACCTCCACACCCGCTCCGGCTGCCAGCGACATGGCTGCGTCCAGCGTCCGGAGTCTGCCTACCGGCAGGTAGACATGGGCCAACTCCTGCAGGACCTCCGCAGACGTACACAGGGATTCCCGGTCCCGGTTGGACTTGACGAAGAACTCCCGGGCGGGGGTCCGCAGGGGATGTGGCCGCCCTACGGCGTAGATGAAGACGTTAGTGTCTACGAATATCACGACCCCGCCACGCTACGCCGGCGTGACTCGTCGATTACTTTCAGATGCTCTTCCCACTCTGGTTCCCGCTCGGGACCTTTCAGAGCATCGCACTCCCGAAAGAATTCCTCCAATTGCGCCGGTGACTCAAAGGAATCGGCGCGTTGCCCCTCCTCAAGCCGCTCACGGGCGGCGGCCCTCAACCATGCGCTGAACGTCAGGCCCTCCCTACGCGCTTGATGGACGAACCGGTCGCGGTCTTCATCGGGGATTATCAGTTGGACTCTGGCCATCGCGACACCCTTTCCATTCGAGATGTGTATGTATGCTACACATTATCGCCCGCCAGGTCAACCTTACCTGACATCGTGGTGATGTATCAGTCTATGTGTAAATTTTGGTGGGGGGAAGGGAGTGGAGAGGAAAATGGCTTTCACATTTGTCGGAGAATCGAAGATCTCGAGGTGGTTAAGGGATAGGCCTAGGGTATTTTTTGATTGGGAAAAGACAGAAGGGGTGCTAACTCCAGAGTTGCACGACAAATACAAACATGAGGAAGGCACCCCTATGCTGCTCGAGCAAGCAACACCAAGCAATGTATCGCGAGCGATTAAAGAGATCAATGCAACACCAAGCAATGTATCGCGAGCGATTAAAGAGATCAATGCCTTTGAGTGGGAGGGCGACTTTAAACCGATGGCCCGCCAAGCTCTAAAACACCTGGTGGAGAAGCGGCTGGACGAAGAGATGGCCCAGTACATAGGACTATCACGCTACGAGCATGGGGCGGACCGAGTGGACTACCGCAATGGCCACTATACCAGGCATCTGTTGACCGAGATGGGAAACTTAGAGCTTTTAGTGCCAAGGAGCCGTAAGGGAGGGTTTCCCACCAAGCTCCTTGAGCGTTACGCCCGAAGGTGCCGTTCGGTGGATCGGGTGTTGTTAGCCTGCTTTTGTTTGGGACTATCCACCCGAAAGGCCGCTTCGGTGCTGGTTCCTATTGTAGGGGAGCGGGTCTCGGCCACAACGATTTCCAGGATTGCCCGGGATCTGGATAAAGAGGTTAAGTTTTACCATAGCCGTCCCCTTAGGGATCAGTACCGCTATCTGTTCTTTGATGGGGTGGTGTTAAAGAGCAAGGGGGCTGCCAAGGTACAGAAAAAGATATTACTTTGTGCCTTCGGGATCACGGTCGATGGGAGGCAGGAGATGATCGATTTCTATGCGGCCCCAACTGAATCTGAAGCCTGCTGGGAAGCGTTGTTAAGGGACCTGTATCAAAGGGGGCTAGAGGGGGGGTGTTGTGAGCTGATTGTGACCGATGGGGGAACGGGGCTGCATGGAGCCTTACAGATTGTCTATCCTAAGATCCTCGCCCAACGCTGCTGGGCCCATAAGACAAGAAACGTGTTGGACAAGGTAAAAAGGGCCGATCAACCAGCGGTCAAAAAAGCTCTAAATCGTATCAGTCATGCCCCTAATTATAGAAAAGCTACGGAAGCTTACTGGCGGTTTGGTTCACGCTGGAGGAAGGCTTATCCAAGGGCTGTGGCCTGTTTGGAAAAGGATCTCGATCAATTGCTTTACTTCTTTCAGATCAAGCGGCCTGAGCTTTGGAGCCGCTTGAGAACCACCAACCTCATAGAAAGATCGTTCCGGGAAGTCAGGCGCAGGACTCGCCCTATGGGGGTGATGGCAAATACCCAAAGCATACAAAGAATCGTTTTTTCTGTCTTTCATCACTTGAACCAAAATTGGAGTGAGAATGCCCCTAAGAAATTTACACACAAGTCTTGACGCTTCCTGACATCGTTGACCGATTTCACTTTACGGACCCACCCTATTTCAGGTGGTCCCCTTCGTTTTCTAAGCGAAGCGACGAACGATGGTATCTTGGCCGGCTGGTGGAGGATCCAGTTCATGGCCAAAGAAAGGACCAGCGTTCGTATGCAAACTCAAATCAAGACCCTGTCCGAGCAGGGATACTCAATTCGCAGTATTGCCAGGATACTACGGCTTTCGCGCAGGACCGTGCGTAAGTACTTGGAGCCTACCGCACAGCCGCCCAGTGAGGGTGGCGGTTGGGTTGAGACGGTTGACTGGGACTATGTCCGCCAGGAAGTCTATGGCAAAGGGACCACGGTCAAGCAGATCCAGCGGGAGGTGGCTCCCGAGATAGCGTATGTGAAGTTTTGGCGTCAGTTTGGAGTGAACCCCATTGGTTGGACAGTCACTGGGCTGAAATTAGAATGCCCTCCGGGGTGGTTGAATTAATTATGCTGTTCCCTTCCTGTTTGCAAGAGTCCACATTGTGAGTTCTGTGATCTATGCCCTTCCCTATGCCTCTTGTCTTGGTGGCCGGTCAAAACGGCTTTCACAATTGCCCTAGAAACGACGATCTCACACCGGGTAGATATCTCAGTACCCCCCCCTTCAGGCCTCACACACCACCTCGGCTTTCATCTGCCAGGCCTGCTCAAACTCATTCGGTGGACAGTACCCCAAAGCCGAGTGCAACCGCTTCTGGTTATAGACTTCCTCCAGAAAATAAGGAACCCTTTGCTTCACATCCTGCGCCGTCCTGTACTCCCACAGGTAGACTTCTTCATGCTTGAGCGTCTTCATGAAGCTCTCCGCTGTCGCATTGTCATAGGGATTGCCCTTGCGGGCCATGCTGATTAAGATCCCCGCTGCCCGCAACTCCTCCACATAAGCATGGGCGGCGTACTGCACTCCGCGATCTGAATGATGGATACAACCCCAGGGCGGCCTTCTCTCCACTAAAGCCATCCGCAGAGCCATTAAAGTCATCTCGGTATCGATCGATTTAGAAAGCGCCCACCCAATAACCTTACGTGAGAACAGATCCAAGATCACCGCCAAGTACAAAAACCCCGTGAGGATCCGGATGTAGGTGATATCGGCCACCCATGCCTGGTTAGGTCTTGTGGCCCTTAGTCCCTTAAGGAGGTTCGGATAGACCCGGTAGGGATGATCACTGTCAGTGGTCTTCACCCAGTGCCGCTTGACCTGGCATTGCAATGATTCCTCCCGCATGATTCTCGACACCCGCTTGTGATTAACCTTAAAGCCCTCGCGCCTCAGATGATGGGTGACTCGCCGGTAGCCGTAACGCGGATACTCCTCCACTACCTGCTCAATCCGGTCCCGTAAGTCCGCCTCCTCAATCTCGTGGAGCATAGAAGGCTCCCGGGTTCGGTAATAAAAAGTGCTACGCGCTATCCCCATCACTTCACACCCCCTTTGGATGCTGCCAAACTCTTGGCCGTGATGGGTGACGAATTCTCTTTTCTCCGCCGCAGTGTGTACTCTACGGCTTTTTTTAAAAGATCATTCTCCATGGTGAGTCTGCCCACCATCCGCTCCAACTCCGCATTGCGCGCTCGAAGTTCCTTCTCTGGCAGAGAGGGGCCCTCCACCAGGCCCCCTTGTCGTAGCGCTTCGTCCAATGTCGAATAAGTCCTGAGGAGATGTCGTAGCGGCGGCTCAGTTGGGCCAACGTGAAGCTCTCACTGAGGAGTTCCTCCACTACCTGCCGCTTGAAATTCGCTGTAAACCTTCTTCTCTCTGCCATGATGAGATCCTTTCCCCTTCCCATCAGGCATTCTAACCTGCTCCCTCAAACTGTCCAACTGCAGGGGGTCAGTCCAAAATCCACCATCCGTGCTACTTTGCGTAACACGTGGTCCGCTCGTATTCGTTTCTCCAGATTGATCCCTGTGTAGAACAGTGAAGGCTGAGGGGGTGGTTGATGACCCATCATAGCTTTGCTCCCTAAGTACGGAAATAACTGAGAGCATTATAACCAGAGGGCTCTCTTAACGCATTAAAAATATCGATTTGGGCAACAGCCCGTATCGACCTGACCCTGATTTTAGATACGGTAGACTCGGTTCTTGGAAAAGTATCTTTTGCCATCCGCTTCATTGCGCTTTTCAGTATCCTGACGGGTCTCATGGTTTTGGCCGGGGCGGTTATGACCAGTCGATACCAGCGGCTCAGGGAGAGCGTTCTATTGCGCACCCTAGGTGCCTCTCATGCACAGGTTAGAAAAACTATGCTCGTCGAGTACTTATGTTTGGGAGGCATGGCGGCATTGAGCGGGATCCTTCTGGCGTTGGCTGCCAGTTGGGCGCTGGCCTATTTTGTTTTTGACGTCTTTTATCAACCCGGCCGGGAGCCCATTTTCATTGCGCTGTTCATTGTCACGGGTCTGACCGTCCTGGTGGGCTTGCTCAATAGCCGTGGAATCTGTGACCGTCCGCCCCTAGAGATGCTTCGGGCCGATGCGTAAAACGGCGGCTTTAACTGGAAAGGGAAGGATCCGGTAGACGTCATCGGGATCATAATCGTTTTGACCTTGCCCATTGGGTCCGAAGGAGCCAACAACAGGCACGGCGTTTCCATCAATGTAGTCATCCGGATCAAAAAAGTAGTTGTTACCCCAAGGGTCCTGTGGGATCGACTGAATATAGGGTCCCTTCCAGTTGATAAAAGCATTCGTCGCCGAAATCAGCCCGGCGTCATCCGTGGCAAGGTCCCGGATCCCTTGATCGGCTGTCTGGCCAACGGTACTGGGTCCGGGCCGTTTCTCCGTGTCGGCTGCAAGTGCCTCTACGGCCAGGTGAACATTTTTAAAATCGGCCTTGGCGCTGGTGACGTGTGCCTGCTTCTTGTGGCTCATGGAGGTGGACACGGATATAGCCGTTAAGATCCCAATGATCGCGAGATTGACCGGCAGCTCGATCAAGGCGTAGCCGCTGGAGCGGGGGCTTTTGGTCCATTATAGGCGTTTCTTTAAAGGCGTAAGCTATTGAAATTAAACCATAAATCGAATAAATTTGCAAGGGTTGGGAAGCTTCTGAACCAGGATGTGACAACTGAATCCGGGATCGACGGTTTGGCTCCGACCTTTTTCAGGCTATCATTGCCCTAACCCTTTCATGTGTACCCTGGCCCTATACTTCCAGCAGTTCTCGGAATATCCGCTCGTGGTTGCCGCCAACAGGGATGAACAGTTCGGTCGTCCCTCCGGCCCGCCTCAAGTGTTGATGGACGAGCCCAGGATTTTTGGAGGGAAAGACCTTTTAGCCGGGGGGACCTGGCTGGGGGTCAATAGACACGGTTTGTTGGTTGGAATTTTGAATCGCAGATCTGAGGTGAACCGAGAAGGGGCAGGGATCAAATCTAGAGGCACGCTTTGTCTGGAGGTTCTGAAGGCCAGTGCGCCGGATAAAGCGATTGCGATCTTGCGGCGGGAAAAGGCCGCCGCATATCGGCCATTCAATTTGCTCTTTGCCAACACCACCAAGGCGGTTGTGGCTTTTAACACTGAGAGAGATATCGACTGCGTGACCTTGGATAAAGGCCTCCATGTCCTAAGCAACGCCGCCGTTTATGATCCCCCTACGGGTAAAGCTAGTGGTGCCCATGGTCTGTTTTCAAAGGCCGTAGACCATATGAATCAGGGTGATCGATCTTCTGTTGTAGGTTCGTTTAAGGGGATCTTGAGCAATCATAGGGTTCATGGTGACAGAGGCTCGAGAGATGCCATATGCGTCCACGCTGAAGGTTACGGCACGGTTTCCTCAACCATAATCCTATACGGAAAAGATGAGGGGCAATTCTACTATTACCATGCGGCTGGAGCGCCTTGCCGTAGCGACTACGTGATGGTTCCTCTCATCAAAGTTCTGTGACGGTGAGAGATGGATGTTAAACCTAACACTCCACGGTTGCTTTGCGCTCTGCTCCCCGCAATCTTCTGTTCTCAATTTCTTCTCTAACCTGCTCAGTCCGCAGCCCTCGCAACTCATCGCTCACTTCGATGCAGGCCCCCCTCGCCCAAAAACTGCAGTTTGACCAGCTACAACTTACAATATGAGACCTCTGCATAACGCCATAATTTGAAGGGATTGGTCCACGGAAGGATTTAGGGGAAGGATTTTCTCGGGCTGTTGCTGTGCAAGGGCTTTGTTTGGGTGGATTTTAGGCTGCTCAGGCCTGATTCTCCGATGATCCACTTCCCTTTACTCGATACAAACATCTCGGGTTGCGTTGTGAATGACTTTTGCATGACTTGTCTTAACATGTTCACAGCAGTTGTGCAGCGGTCTCTCTCTGTCATTTCCCCTCCCCTTATTCTCAAAAGGGGACATTGCTGCCTTGGGCTAACAGACATCCGCATAAGGCCATAAATATATTGACAACCTCAGCTATAGGACGTTAATGTCGCCACATGAAGCTCGAATCCGTCCGTGAGTTCGTCTTCATGTCGGTCTGCGTACTTGCGCTCGGCTGGTTCCTGTGCGGAACGCAGGCGCAGGCGGTGGAGTTCGGTTCCGGTGAGCTCGAGGCGAGCCTCGACACCACGATCTCGTACGGCCTGACTTTCCGTGTCGGCAAGCGCGACAAAAAATTGGCCGCCGACGTCAACTACAACGACGGCAATCTCAACTACAAGCGCGGCATCGTCAGCAATGCCTTCAAGCTCACCAGCGACCTCGATCTCGGCTACCGCAACTTCGGGTTGTTCGTTCGCGCCAGCGGATTCTTCGACTTCGAAAACGAAAACGGCTCGCGGGAGCGCACCCCTCTGTCCCCGCAAGCTAAGGCCTTTGTGGGGAAAGATATCGATGTGCTCGACGCCTACCTTACCGGAGCGTTCGAGGTCGGTGACGCCGCGGTCGATGTGCGGCTAGGCAAGCACGTGCTCAACTGGGGAGAGAGCACGTTCATCCAGAACGGCGTCAACGCCATCAACCCGTTCGACGTGAGCAAGCTCAGGGTTCCGGGCGCAGAGTTGCGAGAGGCGTTGCTGGCGATCCCGATGGTTTCGGCGTCAGTGGCGCCGACCCCCAACCTGTCGGTGGAAGGCTTCTACCAACTCGACTGGGAGAAGACCGAGATCGACCCGGTCGGCAGCTACTTCTCGGTCGTCGACTACGTCGGTCCGGGCGCGGAACAAGCGGTGATCGCCCTCCCCGGCCTGGATCTCGGCGACATGGGCCTGACCGCGGAAAACAATCCCTTCACCATCTTCTCCCGGACCTCCGTCGCCGGCGCTTTTAGCGCCGTCACCGAGGAGGATCCCGACTTCCTGATAGTGGACCGTGAAGCGGATCACGACCCCGGCGACTCGGGCCAATGGGGCATCGCGTTCCGTTATCTCGCCGAGGGATTGAACAACACCGAGTTCGGCTTCTACTACATGAACTACCATAGCCGCCTGCCGGTCGTCAGCGCGCACACCGGGACGGCGGCTGACGCCGGGGCCGGCTTGAAGGTCGCCGGGGATATGTTCGCCGCTGCCGGCACGGCCGTCCCGGAGATCGTGCAGGCCGCCGTGACCGCCGCCTTGACTGCGGCGCAGTGTCCCTCTCCGGCTCACAGTCCGCAGTGCGGGGCCATCGCAAGCAGCGTTCAGACCGTGGCTGCAACCCGGGCTAAAGCCGCCGCCGGAGCCGCCGCTCAAGCCGCCGGCATCGACAGATACGCCAACGCCAACGGCATCGACAGAGACGCCGAGAGCGGGCACTACTTCATCGAGTATCCGGAGAACATCCAGCTCTACGGCGTCAGCTTCAACACTGTGATCGGAACGACGGGCTGGGCGCTGCAGGGCGAGTATTCCTATCGCCGCGATGCGCCGCTGGCGCTTGCGGAACGCAAAGTGTTCGCTGACGCCCTCAGGCCGTTCACCGGCTGCCTCCGCCGCAGCGCCGCGAACCCCGCGGACGGTCCCGCCTGCATCGAGCGAGAACGCCGCGGCCGGTCTATACGACGCAGACACCGTCGGCTACGTCCTGCGCGACGTGAGCCAGGTCCAGGCCACCGCCACCAAGGTGTTCGGCCCCGTCCTGGGATCGGACAGCGGGGCGTTCGTGACCGAAGTGGCGCTGATGCACGTGCACAGCATGCCGGACGGTAATGGCGTGGCCTCCGCGTCCCTGACTCCGAGCGACCTACCCCTGGAAAGCCCCGCCGGTGGCGTCGGGGACGACTTCAACGACGCCGATGCCACCTCCTGGGGCTACCGGCTGGCGGCTCGGCTCGACTACAACAACGCGGTCGGCGCGGTGAACCTGTTCCCGTATCTTCAGCTCGGACACGGCGTCAGCGGCAACAGCCCCTCACCGAGCGGCTCGTTCGTGGAGGGCCGGACCGCGCTGACTCTCGGCTTGCGCGCCGTCTATCTCAGCCGCTGGGAGGCCAACCTCGGCTACACCCAGTTCGCCGGCCGCAGAAACAAATTGAGAGACCGCGACTTCATCACCGCCACGGTCAAATACTCCTTCTGAGAGCCATGAACATGAAAACACTCACTATTCGACTCGCCACGGCGCTCGTTCTTGCGAGCGCTCTAACCTGGCCTGCCGCCGCGGAGAACTCCGCGGGCGACATCGCGCGGCTCGGCCGCGACCTCACCCCCCTTGGAGGGGAACGGGCCGGCAACGCCGAAGGCACTATCCCCGAGTGGACCGGCGGCATCACCGAGCCGCCCGCGGGCTACCGGCTAGGCGAGCACCATCGCGATCCGTACGCGGGTGATCGGCCGCTTTACGTCATCAACGCCGCCAACCTCGATAAGCACCGCGACAAGCTCTCCATCGGCCTCCAGCGCATGCTGGAGACCTACCCGACGTTCGAGATCTCGGTCTACCCGACCCGGCGCAGCGCCTCTGCTCCGCAGCGGATCTACGACGCTACCCGGAGAGTGGCCGCCACCGCGAAGCTGGTTGACAACGGTAACGGCGTAGGCGGAGCGGTGATCGGCATCCCGTTCCCGATCCCGAAGAACGCTCTGGAGGTGGTCTGGAACCACCTGCTGCGCTACCGGGGCGAATCGGTGAAATGCAACTTGGGCCAGGCTGCGGTCACCCGCGGCGGCGCCTACACGATGGTCAAGTACGGGCTCGAGATCGAGGTCCGTTACTCGCTCCCGGGCATGACCGAGGAGCGGCTCGGCAACACGATGATACTGTTCAAGCAGAAGGTGCTGGCGCCGGCGCGGCTCGCGGGCGATCTCCTGCTGGTGCACGAGACCATGAACCAGGTCCGGCAGCCCCGCAACGCATGGACCTACAACCCCGGCCAGCGCCGGGTGCGGCGCGCCCCGAACGTCGCCTATGACAACCCGGGCACCACATCTGACGGGCTGCGCACCGCCGATCAGTTCGACATGTTCAACGGCGCCGTCGACCGCTACGACTGGAAGCTCGTCGGCAAGCGCGAGATGGTCGTGCCCTACAACTCCTACAAGCTGCACAGCAGCGAGCTTGCCTTCGACGACATCCTTACGCCGTTGCACGTCAACCCGAAGCATCTGCGCTACGAGCTGCATCGGGTGTGGGTGGTGGAGGCGACGCTCAAGGAGGGCGCGCGCCACATCTACAAGCGGCGCACCCTGTACGTGGACGAGGACTCCTGGCAGATCCTTCTCGCCGACATCTACGACAACCGCGACCAGCTCTGGCGGGTGTCGGAAGGTCACGTCATCAACTACTACGAGAAGCCGCTGCTATGGCCGACGCTCGAGGTGCATACCGACTTGCAGGCGGGACGCTATCTCGCCCTCGGACTCGACAACGAGTTCCCGATGTGCTCCTACGATGTCAAGTTCACCTCCAGGGACTTCACGCCGGCGGCCCTGCGCCGCGCGGGCAGGCGATGAAGCCCTGCGCATTCTGGTGCGCCTATACGTGGCACAGGCCACTAGCTTTCGCTTTCATCGCCTTGTCGATTTTCCTCATACCGGACGGCGCAAGCGCTGAACGGGCCGTCGAGGCCCCGCTCGCCATCAAGTCCTTGCTGCTCGACGGGGCGCTGGCCGGTTCGCGGCTGGTGGTGGTCGGCGAGCGCGGCCACATCCTGATCTCCACCGACGGCGGCGCGAGCTGGAAGCAGGCGCGGGTGCCCGCCAGGGCCCTGCTCACCGCGGTGCACATGCACGATCCAAGCACTGGCTGGGCGGTGGGCCACGACGCGGTGATCCTGCGCACCGACGACGGCGGCGACACTTGGCGGCTGATGCACCGCGCCCCCGAAGAGGAGCGCCCCCTGCTCGACGTCTGGTTCCGCGACGAGCGCAACGGCTTCGCGGTTGGGGCCTACGGCTATTTCCTGGTCACACGGGACGGCGGCGGCACCTGGAGCTCCCGCGCCATCAGCAAGGACGATTTTCACCTGAACAAGCTCGTGCCTGCCGGGGCCCGGCGGCTGTTCATCGCGGCGGAGGCGGGGGTCGCGTACCGTTCCGACGACGGCGGCGAGACCTGGCGCGCGCTGTCCTCTCCTTACCGCGGCTCGTGGTTCGGCGCCCTCGCGCTCGACGTGGATCGGGTGCTGCTGCTCGGGCTCCGGGGTCATCTATTCCGCTCCGAGGACGCGGGCGATAGCTGGACACGGGTGGCCACCGCGACCACCGCGACCCTGACCGATGCCGTTAGGTTGAAGGGCGACGTGGTCCTGATTACTGGCCACGAAGGGACTCTGCTCACCAGCCGGGACGATGGGCGCAGCGTGTCGTCCGTGCAGCTCCCGTCGCGCCGAGGGATCTCGGCAGCGGTAGCGCTCGCCGGTGGCGGCGCGCTGCTGATCGGCGAGTTCGGGGTGCGGCGCCTTTCCGTGCCCCCGGCGGAGTAGGCCGCCCGTGCCTGCCGCCATACCCCCTTCTCCGCCTCCCTCGCGGGCTTCGTTCACGGCCCTCTCCGACAAGCTGCTGTTCGCCCGCCGCGGCCTCGTGCTCGCGGCGTTCGCGCTCATCACCCTGGCGATGGCGTGGAGCGCGACGGGGCTCCGGATCGACGCCGGCTTCACAAAGCTGGTTCCCCTCGATCACGAGTACATGCGGACCTTCCTCAAATACCGGGACGAGTTCGGCGGCGCGGACCGCGTGTTGGTCGCGCTGGTGGCGCGCAAGGGCGACATGTTCACCCCCGAGTTCTTCACCGCGTTGCGCCAGGTGACCGATGCGATGTTCTTCCTGCCCGGCATCGACCGGACTCAGGTTTACTCCGTCCTCACCCCGAACGTGCGCTTCATCGAGGTGGTGGAGGACGGCATCACCGCCGGCGACGTGTTGCCGGCGGACTTCCAGCCTACCGAGGCCGGCTTCGCGCGGGTGCGCGAGAACATCATCAAGGCGGGCATCGTCGGCCGTCTAGTGGCGAACGATTTCACCGGCGCCATCGTGAGCGGCAAGCTCCAGGAGTTTCATCCGAACACCGGCGAGCGGCTCGACTACATCGAGGTGGCGAGCGAGCTGGAACGCATACGCAGCCAGGCGCAGGCCCGCGCCGACGTGGACGTGCACATAGACATGCACGTCATCGGGTTCGCCAAGCTGGTGGGGGACATCGCGGCGGGTGCGACCCGGGTGATGGCGTTCTTCGGGCTCACCTTCCTCATCACCGCCCTGTTCGTGTATGCCTACACCCGGTCGATCCGTATGACCGTGCCTCCGTTGGCCTGCTCCCTGGTGGCGGTGGTGTGGCAGCTCGGCGGGCTCACGGCGCTGGGCTTCGGCGTTGATCCGATGTCCATCCTGGTGCCGTTCCTGGTGTTCGCCATCGGAGTCAGCCACGGGGTTCAGATGGTGAGCGCGGTGCGCGCGGAGGCCGTTGCCGGCGCCGGCGGCCTCGATGCCGCGCGGGCGAGCTTCCGCCGCCTGCTGCTGCCGGGTTCGGTGGCGCTCGCCTCCGACTCCGTCGGCTTCATCACCATCTCGCTCATCGAGGTGCAGGTCATCCAGGAGATCGCCGTCACCGCGAGCCTCGGGGTCGCCGCGATCATCCTCACCAATCTGGCGCTGCTGCCGGTGTGGCTCTCGTACTTCGAGGTGGACGACGACGAGCGCAGCGCCGCGCGCGCGCGCGACGACTTCCTGCGCCCGGTGTGGTCGCTGGTCGCGCGGGTGGCGAGGCGGGGTCCTGCCGCGGTGGTGATCGGCGCGGCGGCGTTGCTTCTCGCGGCGGGGGCGCGCCATGCGACGGAGGTCCGGGTGGGCGACGAGCACCGCGGCGTGCCGGAGTTGCGCGCCGATTCCAGATACAACCGCGACAGCGCCGTCATCACCGAGCGCTTCGAGGTCGGCGTGGACGTGCTGACGGTGATCGCGGAAGCCGTGAAGGAGGGCTGCGTCGACTACAAGGTGATGAGCACTCTCGACGACTTCGAATGGCACATGCGCAACGTGGACGGCGTCCAGTCGGTGATCGGGCTTGCCGGCGTCGCCCGTAACGTCAACGCGAACTGGAACGAGGGAAGTCTCAAGTGGCGGACCCTGCCGCGCAATCGGTATACGCTCGTGCAGGCAGTGTCCCCCGTGGCCACGAGCACCGGCCTGCTCAACACCGATTGCAGCGTGATGCCGGTGTTGATCTTCACAGCCGACCACAAGGCCGAGACCATCGAGCGCATCGTCAACGCCGTGAAGGGCTTCCGCGCCGCGTACCCCGGCGCCGACGACCGCATCGCCTTCCGGCTCGCCGCCGGCAACGTCGGGGTGATGGCGGCGACCAACGAGGAGGTGGAGGCGTCGCAGTTCCCGATCCTCGGCTACGTCTTCGCCGCGGTCATCGTCCTGTGCCTGCTATCCTTCCGCTCGGTGGCTGCAACGGTCTGCATCACCGCGCCGCTTGCCATGGTCTCCCTGCTCGCCTACGCGCTCATGGCTATGCTGGAGATCGGACTCAAGATCTCCACCCTGCCGGTGGTCGCCCTCGGGGTGGGCATCGGGGTGGACTACGGGATCTACATCTACGGGCGGCTTCGCGTCCATCTCGCGCAGGGGCTCGACTTCGCCGCGGCGTACGAGCGGACGCTCTCCACCACCGGCGCCGGCGTGGTGCTCACCGGCCTCACTCTGGCGGCGGGGGTCGCGACGTGGATCTTCGCGCCGCTCAAGTTCCAGGCCGACATGGGCACGGTGCTGATGTTCATGTTTCTCGTCAACATGGTCGCGGCCATCGTGCTCCTGCCGGCGCTCGGCGCGTGGCTGGTGAGGCCGAAGATGGCAAAGCCAACGGAAGGCGCCCCCGTTGTCTAGCGGCTCGGCCGCAGGCGAGGGGGACGTTGAGCGGCGTCAGTCGCCGAACCGGTACTTCAGGGCGAGCATCAGAGACAGGTGGTCCATGTCGCTTATTTTGGTGAGGCTGGTGAGGCCGGGAACCGCATGCTCGGAGTAACCGCTTTTGTCCTCCATGTCGTCCACCAGGCCGTAAGAGAGCTTCAGGCCCAGCAGAAAACTGTCATTCAGGCGGTAGTCGACGCCGGCGTGGAGGCTCTTGGAGAGGACGGTATCGGACAGGTCGACATCCTGCCGGCTGTTGTACTGCTCGGGTCTCTCGCAATTCGATGAGGGATCCTTGCACGAGTATCGGCTGTGGTAATACAGCCCCGACAATTTGACGAAAGAGACACCCACTCCGGCGCCCAGGTAAGGCGTGAGCCGGCTCTTCGCAAGGGGGAAGTCGTAGTAGACGTTGAGCGAAACGGTGCGCACCGTCAGACGATCGATCTCGGTCGCGGCGGACTCCGTATAGTTGCTCGCCGGGTCAGGTACGATGGCGGATCCGTCAAGGTAGGTGATGCCGGTGAATTTTTGTTCAACGTCGTTTCTTCGCTCGGTCAAAGACAATTCCAGGCGCGCTCTGTCGAACATGCGGCCGGCTGAGATTTCGAACGCGGCGCCGCCGTCCGCAGGGAGGTCGTAGTACCATCGATAGCCCCCGGGCGCGGCGCCGGTGCAATCGTTGTTCGGGTAACAGATGGTGTCCCGGTTGCGGCCCGCCTGCTCCATCTCGGATGTCCAGTTCAACCCGACGCCCGCGCCTATGTACCAGCCGGAACGCTTCGCCTCTCCGGCCGCGCTCTGTCCCGCCGCGCCGATCACGGCGCATATTCCCAATGCGGCTCCGATGGCGCTTAGTTTCCACGATGACGATCTCATTTCGTTGCCTCCCGCCCCGGGGCCCGTGTCTATGGATTCTCGGTTTCTGCCTCTGCTTCGTTCAAAGCCGCGCGCAGGCCCCGGTCCTTGCTCTCGGCGGCTCGGCCGACCGCATTGCTTACCGTTCCATGATGCAACCCGACCGGCCCGCCCGTCTCCACTCACCCCATTGAACTATACCACCCCGTTAGATAGTTCCCCACCTCTCTCGCTTCGGTGTAGCGGCGGGACAGCTTGGGGAGGCGCCGATGACGCGGGTCCGGTTGCTGAACCGAGCGGCATGGAACCGGATAGAGTCTATTATCGTAGCATGGGTGGGAAACCGAGGTGTTCGGCTCAGACGCACGGCGGGGTGCTGCGAACATGTGACGACTGGAGGGAACGAGCATGCATTCGATAAAACATCGAGCACGAAGGCTGATCTGCAAGGCGCCGCTGGCCGTTGCGTCTACGCTTCTTGCGCCGTTCGGCGCCCATGCGGTTCAGGAAAAACGGTTGCCTATTACGGAGACGTAAAGGGGTTTCTCGCTACGCCCGACAACGCCGGGAAAGCGCCGGCGTTGATCCTCATGCATGATTTCGGGGGGCTGAATAACGAGATGCGGAAAAGGGCGAGGGCCTTTGCCGCCGCCGGGTTCGTCACGTTGGCGCTGGACGCTTTCGACGGCAAGACCTATGCCTCGGCGCAAGCGGCCCGACCCGTCATTGGCGAGCAGATAAAGAAAAGCAATCACCGTGTGGTGTTTAGAAACATGAGAAGCGGGCTCTCCTACCTCCGCTCCCTGCCTCAGGTCGATGGCGGGCGCGTCGCGGTAGCGGGCTGGGGATACGGGGCCGCCTGGTCATTTCACATGGCGGTGGCCGGGTTCGACATCGGCGCATCCGTTGTCTACTATAGCGATAGCGGGGCCATCACGGCCCCGGCCGCCTACCGGCTGGACAAAATGGAAGCGCCGCTTATCGCCCACTATCCGGAAAAAGCGGCCGACAGCGATCTGGACGCCGTGAAGGAGCTCGCCAAACGAGTTATGGCGCGGAATAAGAATACGGAAGTCCACATCTACAAAGGCGCCAGCGACCGTTTTGACGTCGAGGACGGGGCGGCGTTCGATGCGCCGGCGGCACGGCTCGCCCACCAGCGGACCATAGATTTCCTGAACCGCCATCTCTGACGAATAATCCGACCGTCCCCCTCCCATTCAGAACTACAATGGAACTTCGTATCCGCCGCCGGCTCATCTTCCGCGATGACGACGAGCGGGAACATCACCTTACGATTCTTATCTTAAAGGTCTGCCGACCCGATTCGGCTGCAAGCTCTACGCATCGGGGTCACGTCTTGTCGGGCTGTTGCCCAAGCGTCGGTTAAATAGCGCAATAGATCCAACCGAGCCATAACCGCTCCGGGTTTTGGCCGTGCATGATCAATCGACAGCTCGATGTTCTGCACTATCGCTGTCAAGCAATCCCGAATCGGTGCCCGTCGACGACCACGCCACCGTGACCGTTTCAGTCCGTATCGACTTCCTGCATGCATGACGTTTTTCTGTTTCCGGCGGCATCGAGCACGGTCGTTGCACGGCCCTTTCAGGGGCTTTGCATGGGCGATTTTTGGGTTATCTTGCCCGGGAATTTCTCCGATTTTCCCGGCCATCCTCAATTATTTCCGAACCGCTGCGCCGACTGGCGCCTCGTCGATGGCATTTACCCGGGCGCATCGTTTGTGACAGTCTATCCCGACGTAAAGCATGGGGTCTGCTCCTTTCAGGTTTGATGGCCGCTACAACCGCCATCCTGCCGGAGCTTGACCCCTTTTTCATGTTGCCTGGCCCCGGCCTAAGCGGGACAGTTTAATCGGCTGTGCGGTGGATGGTAACGGGTACAGCCGGAGAGAGATGGCCGATTATCTAGGCCTGCACCATGCCGCGGTCAGCCGGTTGGCAAACAAGGAGTGATGCAAGAGACAAGACTTGACACCAGTGTTACTATTCGCCGGACGCCTGCGACGGTGCGTTAGGGCAATGAGAACCGGATGCTGGCGCCGACGTGATGCCCTCCGTATTCACTGTCGAAGTTGCGTCCGCTCACCTCACTCTTCAGGGCTGGATCCTGGGTCCCGAAGTACCGATAGTCTAGACTAAGGGTCGTGGCTGGGGTGATCTCGTACCCGATCCCCCCTCCCACCTGATACGCGAACACGGTGTCGTTGTCGTCGAGAAGTTTCCGGCCGGTAGTCGGAGACTTCGACTCAGCCGAAAGGAAGGCAACTCCGACACCGCCGCCGACATAGGGTTTCCAGCTGGATCCTACATCAATGTCGTAGTACCCATTGAACATAAGGGTAACCGTCGAGAAAGCGCCACTGTTGTCCTGTTTTCCCAACAGGCTTTGACGGGCCTGAGGGTTGTCCCGCTGGGAGGGCGGTAGGAGGTCGATGAGGGCGCCGGGACTCTTGACGTTGATTTTATTCAAGTCACTCCTACGGTAGCCGACTTCACCTTCGACTCGTAAGCCATTGGTAAAAGCGTACCCGACCGCGCCGTTCACGGCGAAACCCGTATCGCTGCTGCTGTCGACGTCGAGTGCGGGATAGTCGTCTACGGCTCGGCGGGTGTTGCTGGCGCCGTTCGGAAACGTGGCACCACCACCAACCCCGATATACACCCCGCCATCGGCACCTGCCGCACCAACCGGCAGCAAGCCTGCCACGGCGAGGGAAACGATCAATGCAAAGAATGCTCTCCGCATACCTGACCTCCTGACCTGATCTCAAACGGCCAGAGACACAGCCCCTCCTTAATTATAAGACGGGGGCTGGACCCCATGGTTAGTATAACCAACTGTTATCTTAGCAATTCGGTGTAGTCAAGAGATCGTTGACCTGCCGCCGGATCAGTGCCGCTGATTAGGATGGACTCGCGTGCGTTGAGGAAAGGTTCGGTTCGCACGCAGCCCAGCCGTGCAGGCTCCTCCACGCCCGCCGCCACCCGATCCAATTCATTTCGCTCGTTTTCATTCATTTTATTTCGGAATTTCCTAGTTTAAGGTCTTAGTGTAATTCCTTCCTTTCCCTTGACGCCTTTTCCTCAGCTGTCCTATAGTCCTTCGCGTAACTACTGTGCGGATTGCCCGTGAGTCGGGTTATCTGTTGAATACAACAATTCCATGAAGGATCAGGCTAGCTACCCGATCTGGAATGAATAGGCAGAACTTCCCCACACATCAATCTGTGCGGTGGTTACAAATGGCCCGGCATATCGCCCGGTCATGGTATGCCTAACTATGGGAGGTTCAATGCGAGTTCTTGTTTCAATGTTAATGGTGTTCTGTCTGTCAGGTGTCACCGCCTATGCCGCTGAGGTTGATTCGGTTACCTTCAAAGAGATTGATTCCCAATTTTCAGGTGATGGTCTAACCAAACTACAAAAGGATGAAGCCTGGAAAAAATATAAAGGTAAATGTATTGAATGGGAAGCAGAGCTTGCTTACTTAGATGAAGGTTTTTTTGGTGGGCTCAGTATCGGATTTAAGCATAAACCCAGCACTCTCACTTACGATGTTCTTGTCTCGGTGACCGATTTCACTTTACGGACCCACCCAATTTCAACGAAGGGACCCACCCTATTTCAGGTGGTCCCCTTCGTTTTCTGAGCGAAGCGACGAACGATGGTATCTTGGCCGACTGGAGGAGGATCCAGTTCATGGCCAAAGAAAGGACTAGCGTTCGTATGCAAACTCAAATCAAGACCCTGTCCGAGCAGGGCTACTCAATTCGCAGCATTGCCAGGATACTACGGCTTTCGCGCAGGACCGTGCGTAAGTACTTGGCGCCCACCGCACAGCCGCCCAGTGAGAGTGGCGGTTGGGTTGACACGGTTGACTGGGACTATGTCCGCCAGGAAGTCTATGGCAAAGGGACCACGGTCAAGCAGATCCAGCGGGAGGTGGCTCCGGAGATAGCGTATGTGAAGTTTTGGCGTCAGTTTCGGGAAAAGGTTGGCCATCAAGCCTCACCCCAACAAGTCACCATCCGGCTTCATCACAAGGTGGCGGAAAAGACCCAGATCGACTTCACAGACGGTCTTTTTATCACCGAGCGTGGAACGGGAAAGAAGATACTAACGCAGTTTTTCTTAGGCGTCTTGCCCTTCAGCTCGTATACCTTCGGGGAATTTGTCTTAGACCAAAAGCTTGCCACCTTTATCGGTGTTCAGGAGCGGATGTTCGCCTATTTCGGCGGGGTTACGCCGTATGTCGTGGTGGATAATCTCAAAAGCGGTGTTCACCGAGCCCATCTGTATGACCCCGATGTGAATCCCACCTACTGTGACTTTGCCACTCACATGGGCTTTGCGGTACTACCGGCCAGGCCTTACAAGGCCCGCGACAAAGGCTCGGGGGAAACCCACATCGGAGTGCTTCAGAGAGGGTTTTTCCAGGAAGTGCGTAACCGTGTCTTCTATAGTCTCGAAGAGCTCAATGAAGCCCTCAGGGACTATCTTCATCGGCTAAATTGTGAGGTGATGAAAGACTACGGGGTGAGCCGCAACCAGCGCTTTGAGGAAGAGAAAAAGTACTTAAAAGCCCTGGCCTCGTGTGCCTTCGAGATGAGCGAGTGGCGCCACGCTAAAGTTCATCCCGACTGCCATATCCAGGTGGAGAAAAACTTCTACTCCGTTCCCTTTGTCTATGTCGGTCAAAGGGTCCGGGTCAGGCTCAGCGAGAAGGTGGTGGAAGTGTTTAGTGAGGACAGCCAGCCCCTTACCGCTCACACAAGACTTCTGGGGATCGGGAAGTTCTCCACCTATGATTTCCATTATCCCGAAGCTAAGCTCAGCGTGGCACGCTTTGAAGTCCATCATGCAAAAGAACAGGCAAAAAAGCTTGGCCCCCATGTCGAGAAGTTAGTCGGCGAGCTGCTCTCAGGTCACCATCCGCTACGCCACTTGAGACGGGTCCAAGGGATTTTACGGCTGGCTAAACGTTATCCCATCACCCTTGAGGCATTGGACCATGCTTGCCAGCGGGCGATTGTCTTCAATAAGAAAAGACTCGCCTATATCAAAGACTGCGCACTTTACTTTGTTACCCACGGCCAAAGACCCACGCTTGCGGCTCCCAAGCGTCAATCCGATACACTCCATTTGCACCAACACACTGCCAACTCGGGCTCAGATCCCGAACCGTCGCCAGTCGAGGAGGAACTCCTATGAGCACAGGCTTCAAATCCAGTTCCAACACCATTTTTCACGCCACCGAGCTAGGAGCAGAGAAAAACGACCACCGTATTTGCCCTATAAACGACGATCTCGCTTGGGCCTATACTCTGGGTACCCCCCAAAGGAGTCTTTCGACCAGGAGGTCTCACCGCTATGATGCTTGATCAAGTGAAAAACCTTTCTCACCAAATGCGCCTGTTTGGCATCCATGAGGCCTGCGAGCGACAAGCCCAAATCGCTTTGTCTCAGCAGCTCCATCCCCTGGAGTTCTTAAGACTCCTTCTCGAAGAGGAGCTGTTATCGCGCAAAGACAGAACCGCCAAGGCACTCGTGACCAAAGCGCGCTTTCGTTTCCGCGCCGACCTGGAAGACTGGGACTACAGCTTCCACAAGGATGTGCCTAAAGCCAAAGTCTCCGAACTCGCTCACCTCAGCTTCTTCCACAACCAGGAAAATCTTTTGATCATCGGCAAGACAGGGCTGGGCAAAACCCATCTGGCCATCGCCCTGGGCAAAAGGCTGTGCCATGAAGGCCATCTCACCCTGTTCCTTCCCATGAACTTCCTCTTCGAAGAGATCCTGGCCGCCAAGGCTGCAGGCCGCTACCTCCACTACGTCAAAAGCTTGACCAAAACCAAAGTCCTCATCCTCGATGATCTGGGACTTAGAAACTACACCCACGAAGAAGCCACCTCTGTGGTGGACATCCTCGAAGAGCGCTATCAAAATGGTCCCGTCATTGTCACCTCCCAGGTGGAACCGCAGGGATGGTTGAAACTCTTTGAGGATCCGGTGATTGCTGAGGCCATCGTGGATCGTTTGATCCACCCCTGTCAGAAAATCACTTTGAATGGAGAACAATCTTATCGGGAAAAGATCAAAGAGAAAAAAACAGGGTTGAAAAAAGAGGGAGGGTTAAGGTAAACAGTTAAAGATCGCTTCGTCGCTTCGCTCCGCTGATTTCAATGGTCCCTTTCGTTGAAATCGGGTGGGGCCCTTCAGTGAAATCGACCACCATTGACCTGTAGCTGCTCCATGGCCAGTCTTCGACTCTCTTTACTAATTTCGCACGCACTGGGTTCAGCACAACATATCGGCTTAACTCCAACATGTACTCATCCCGATCCACCAGGATAGCTTTGTACCGACCCTGAAAGAGATGCCCTACTCGTTGGTGTCGCCAATTCGACGACTGTGTGTACACTCCGTTTAGCTGCCGCATCCCTTTCGCTAGATTTCCGTCGGGTGTCTCCACTAATAAATGGTAGTGGTTGCCCATCATGCAGTAGGCGTGGCAAACCCAGTTCCACTCAACAATCACCTTCCCTAGAAGGTCTAGGAAAACCTGACGGTCGTAGTCGTCATCATATATTGGCTCCTTACGGTCACCTCGGGCAGTTACATGATATAGGGCACCTGGGAATTCTATGCGTAAGGGTCGTGCCATGACCGATATCTAACAAATGTAATGCTACTTTACTAGACCTGACCGTATGCCGCGGAAGCAGTGCAACTTGCCGGTTAAAGTCCGGTGCGGGGAATTAACGGTTCACCCCGCTAGCGAAGATCCGGTTTTGAGGGGTGACTCTCAGGGCTAAGTGGATCGAGAAAACTTTCCAAAAGGAGAGGATCGCAAACTTGCAGGCCGTACTACAAGGGAACCCATAGAGCCTCGTAACTTGCTGATTGAGAGTGCCGACCCTGTGGTCAAGAGGGGAAGGCCGGTGCCATCTGTGGAATAACCGGGACGGAAGCAGATGGGCTCTCCGGGGTCGTCGGGACGGCATGTGGGGGAAGTTGTGATGGGTAACGCGGGAGATCTCGTTCGTCGCGAGTGATGGCCGCGATGGGTCAGTATAAGGGTAACCGAAATCTGAGCCAGGCGGGCGAGAAGTCGGAGGGGCGAGTAATACCGAGGAAGCTGGGTAATGCCGGCTGAGGGAAGGCGCCCTACTTTCATTGTGTCCCTTAAAGAGGGAAGGAGAGGTGATTGCCGTGAGGCTACGAACACCTAGCAAGATTCGAGACCTCCAGCGGGGACTGTATCTCAAGGCCAAGAGGGAGCCCAAGTTTCGCTTCTACGCGCTGCATGACAAGGTTTGGCGAGGAGACGTAGTGCAACATGCCTACCGACTGGAAGGCAGCAATGGTGGAGCCCCGGGGATCGACGGGGTGACTTTCCAGTTTATAGAGAGTGGAGAGGGCGAGGCTGAGTTTATCTCAAAGCTTCAGCAGGAGCTAAAGGAGAAGACCTACCGCGCGCAGCCAGTGCGGCGGGTGTTCATACCCAAGGGCGACGGAAGGAGAAGGCCGTTGGGGATTCCTACCATTCGGGACCGAGTGGCTCAAATGGCAGTCAAGCTTGTAATTGAGCCGATATTTGAGGCGGACTTTGAGGATAGTAGCTACGGGTTTCGCCCCAAGAGAGGTGCACATCAAGCAGTAGGAGCTATTCGGGAAGCGCTCAGCACGGCACATCCGCATGTGCTCGACGCGGATCTTCAGCAGTACTTTGACACTATAGCGCATGATAAGCTCATGAAGTTGATCGCCGGTCGGATCAGTGATCGGCACATTTTGAGATGGATCAAACAGTGGCTAAAAGCGCCGGTGGTAGAAGAGGACCAAGAAGGGAGGCGGCGTACGAAGAGGAGTCAATGCGGAACACCGCAAGGGGGAGTGGTTTCCCCTGTGCTGGCCAACATCTACTTGCACCTTTTTTGACCGAGTGTTTCTTCAATACTGTCGTAGCACGGGTCTGGCGGCAAAGCTGGTTCGCTATGCGGACGACTTTGTGATCTTGATGCGTGGAGGGGCGAAAGAGACGCGGTTGAAAGTGGAGGAAATATTGGCACGGATGGAATTAAAGCTCAATGAGGAGAAGAGCCGAGTGGTGGATGCACGAGGAGAGAGTTTTGACTTTCTCGGATTTACCTTTGGTCGCAAGAGGAGTGTGCGCAGGGCGAAGGTGATTACCCTGGTAGAGCCCTCAGGCAAGTCAGAGCAGCATTTTCGGGATAAGGTGAGAGGTTTGACCAGTCGGAACAGCCACTGCATGCCACAGCCAGAAGTGATGGAGCGGGTTAACCGCTATGTGCGAGGGTGGGTGAACTACTATCACGTACACAACTCCACCCGAGTCTTTAAGCGGCAACGATTCTTCTTAGAGCAGCGGATGCGCAAGTACCTGCAGAAGCGACGACAGATCAAGGGGTTTGGATATCGGCGATGGCCGGTGTCTGTGCTCTATGGAGTGTGGGGGCTATACGCCATACCAGTCCATGCTCCCTATGGGCACGCTCGTATGCCTTGAGGTGAAGATGATCGGAAAGCCGTATGCGGGAAAACTGCAAGTACGGTTTGATGAGGGGGGACAGGAACGCTTGTTACGGAAGTGCCTAAACGGGCACGAAGCTGGAAACGGCGGATACAGCCAAGGTGCGGCCTAAAGCAAGCTAAGCCTGTCCTCTACTCTACCTTTTTCTTGGACGACGAGCGAAAGGCGTAGGCCACTTCCGACACTGAATAGTAGGTGGGGTCGAGTCCCGAAGGCAGGAACCAATAGGGGATCGCTTCGTCATTTTTCACTTCGATCCACACGGGTTGCATGCCCTTAAGTCCAAGGTCGATACCGTAGATATCCCTTGCCTCCCGACGGGTGGGAAGAGCAGCAGTTACAGTCATTTTGCCTTGAGTCTGTTTTTCGGCTCGCGTTCTAAAGGGTATTTCTTCGATAGAGCGGGGTGAAAAAAAAGCCGCGCAACCCGGTATAATCAACGCAATGGCAAGAGAAACAACAATCCAAATCCTACACTCAGAGGAATGACCTGTTTTCCGGACCGAATTGAAATTGAAAAGTATCTTATCCATCCAATATATGTTTCAGTGTTTTGCCGATTACGCGGCATTTTTCATTTTGTCCAATGCATCCTCGAGAATAGAACTACTAGCAAATACTATCCGGAACAGTCAACAATTCGCACACCGGTAAGATTGTTACCAGACGGTATTGTGATAACTCGTAGCTAGAGTACAGCAGACTGGGCCTCTCGTCCCGAGCGTAGTTGCCATAGGAAAGAGAGACTCGGAACCGAACGATGAACGGCAGCGCAGGAGTATCATGAGACAATTTCGGCGCCTTTTCTGAAGTAATATTAAGGTATTGGGGGGGGTTGAGGCGAATACA
Organism: uncultured Binatia bacterium (SeqCode); assembly: GCA_965215595.1. Classification (GTDB taxonomy): domain Bacteria; phylum Desulfobacterota; class Binatia; order UBA9968; family CAXXLF01; genus CBDCDW01. The sequence goes on from CBDCDW010000004.1 coordinate 732,132, forward strand.
ATCAACTACGCAGTGGATTTCTCCGGTTCGTATGAATTCGTTTGTTAGACCTCGCGTTTTTCTGCGTTTTCCTGGGGAAATGCAAGCACAAAAAATAAAATAGCTAGCGACGCTAACAGATGCTTTATGGAATGACCGCTTATCATTCCCGTCATCTCAAATATCCACAGGTCAAAGAATTCTGCAATTTTTGACAAAACGTAGATAACCAACATCCACCATAGGAATGATGTCTGCATCGTTCCCGTCCGGAATAAGATAAGAATTATCGGTATCAGCACCAGGGGGAGGAATTGGACAAGACCGTAAGGTCGCAGATCACCGTTTCCTTGTAATTCCGAAAGGTGCCAATATCCAACCGACGAGGCACCCACCACGATAAGCGGCCAAAGAAGGATCTTTCCAGCGCGGCTCGACACCCGATCTTCAATGATTGCCGAGAACAGTGCCATAAAGACAATGGTCATGGGCAGGCGGTCCCAGGTCAAGGTTGGCGTTGACGGTGCAAGATGATAGTAAGCCGCCCCCACCCCTACCAGTATGATACCAAGGCTAACGAGTAGATAACTCGTGCGTAGTGCAATTACCCTGGAAAGTCTTGCCAAACCAAATAAACCTACGAGAGCAAAAGGTATGTTGGTGACAACATTCCAGAAGTTCGCAATCCCAAAGAGGGTCCTATTATCTGCAAACCGGTGGTATGCAGGGTCTTGAGGAATCGGCGGTAAAAATAGAGCGCCCATCACTCCAATCACTGCGACGGTCAGAATAATTCTCAATCTCCATTCGTCGCGAAAGCTCATGTTACTCTAAAATAAGATTGCGTCCACCCAAGAAAAACACCCAAATGACTACCGTAAGCCAGTGAATAATGACCGGAGCCCACAAAGATCGTGAGTAGATATACGACAAACTACAGGCCATACCCAGACCAAATACATCAAAAAGAAAATAAGGATCTAAAAAGATTTCTTGAGCGCCTTTGTTGAAAGTGAGTGCATTGATGGGATGCCACGCGACGAACAGCGTTGAACTCATGGCTGCCATCAATAATACAAACTTTAATCCTTTTTCTTTCACGTTATTGGGTATTAGGATTCCCCGAAAGAAAGATTCTTCGAAAAACACCGGGAATACGAAAAGCGTGAAAGGCAGGAACCAGGCAAAACTCAAATCTATTAGTTGAACCTTGAATAGGCCTCCATTGAAGCCCACGATGGCTGCTATCAAACCGTATATTAAGGTAGCAACAAGAGAAAGCTTTAACGAACCTAGGGGGGAGGTTTTAATCCCTGCCACATAATTGTTTCTCAGGTACGCTATCATGGTGAGCGCGTGGCCAACCAAAACGCCCACAGGCATAGAAGTGCCGGGACAATCATGCCCAACCATGAAACCCACATCGGAAACCACCAGGGCCCAAGTTGAAAGGCCCAGCTGTTCACGACGCGGAGTCCATGCAGGACAGCTACAACGCCGAAGATGATACCGGAGATGACCAGATAAGCGCGTCTACTCATTTCTTGCCTCCAGTCGGTTTGCTCTTAGCACCATAAGCTACCGTAGGATCACTACAAGTCCTGCCAAGAAAATGTTGAGCCGCATTGATCCATATATTCTATCATAGGCCACAATAATTGATCAGCCCGACCATTTTAGCTGTACCTTCTTGATTGGTTAAGCCCAACCTATCTAATCTCTTAAGTGTTTCTAAGCCCTTTAAGCGCCTTTAAGAAGGGTATAAGCTTACTGGCAAATCGGATGACCGTACCCAGCGACTTAACTGTTCCATTGACTGATCTTCAACGAGGAGGCGATCGTGAGTGAGCAGGAGAGAGTGTTGTTACCAGATAATGTCCGTCCCCAAAAATACCGGGTGACGTTGACGCCCGATCTTACCCAATGCACCTTTAGCGGCAAGGCGGAGATCGAAATCCAAATTCGAAGACCTACTTCCCGTATCGTTCTTCATGCTGCTGAGTTGGAGTTCAAATCCGGAGAGTTTCAGCAGAACGGTTCCACACGGTCCGCTAGTACGATCCTCCCGGACGAGAATACAGAGACAGCAGCCTTTGAGTTCGGCGAGTCCCTAGCCATGGGTCCGGCCACCCTCATTATCAATTTTACCGGCACGTTGAATGACCAGATGCGCGGCTTTTATCGCAGTGAATACATTGTGGGTGGCGAGAAACGAACTATGGCAGTGACTCAATTTGAGGCCACCGATGCCCGCCGGGCGTTTCCCTGCTGGGATGAGCCAGCCAGCAAGGCCACCTTTGAGGTGACTCTGGAAGTCCCTACGGATCGCGTCGCAATCTCCAACATGCCCATAGTGGAAACAAAGACCGGTCAAAGGGGTCTGAAGGCAGTCCGGTTTGCCGAGTCCCCTATCATGTCCACCTACCTTCTGGCGTTCATCGTCGGCGAGTTCGACTTTGTTGAGGAAAAGACGCGGGAAGGCGTGCTGGTGCGGGTCTATACACCCTTGGGGAAAAAGGAGCAGGGTCGGTTCGCATTGGATGTCGCCAGTCGGACTCTGTCCTTCTTCGACGACTACTTTGGTATCCCATACCCTCTGCCGAAAATGGACTTGCTCGCTATTGCAGACTTTGCGGCGGGAGCCATGGAAAACTGGGGAGCAGTCACCTATCGGGAGACAGCAATCCTCGTGGACTCGGAACAGTCATCGGAAGCTACCCGGCAGCGTGTTGCTGTAGTTATCGCCCATGAATTGGCCCACCAGTGGTTTGGCAATCTCGTGACCATGGAGTGGTGGACGCACCTCTGGCTCAATGAGGGATTTGCCTCGTGGATCGAGTATCTCGCCGTGGATGAACTCTTTCCAGAGTGGCAAATGTGGACTCAATTTGTCTACAGCGATTTGAGCCGGGCGCTGGATTTGGACGGTCTGGAAAGCACCCATCCCATTGAGGTGGAAGTAACGGACCCCAATGAGATCAGCGAGATCTTTGACGCCATTAGCTACAGTAAGGGATCGTCGGTTATTCGAATGCTAGCGGCCTATCTGGGGGAGGATACCTTTCGACGCGGATTGAATGATTACCTCAAGCAGCACCAGTACAGCAACGCCACCACTGAAGATCTATGGCAGGCCCTTGGCAAAGCCTCCGGTAAGCCGGTCAAGGAGATGATGGATACTTGGACCAAGCAAGGGGGCTATCCAGTTCTGTCGGTTGAGGAGAAAGACGGCTCTTTACTGCTGGACCAATCTCGATTCTTCGTAAGTGGGATTCCACGGAAGAAGAAGGACACAACCCAGTGGTCTGTTCCGGTTGGGGTAGTCGGTTCCGACCTGGCCCAAGAGAACTTTTCCCTTTTGGGTAAACCATCCGGTCAGATGAGTTTAACTGGTCAGAAGAAAGGTTGGCTCAAGGTCAACAAGGGACAAACGGGTTATTACCGGGTGAAATATTCACCGGCCATGATGACAGGGTTGAGTCGAGCTGTTGAATCCATGGAGCTATCCCCTGAGGACCGTCTAGGGTTGGAAAACGATGCCTTTGCGCTGGCCAGGGCGGGCCTACTCTCCACTCAGCATGCCCTCAACCTTGCGTCGGCCTATAAGAACGAATCGGATTTCACCGTATGGGCTGACCTCTCCGCCGGACTGGATGAGTTGGACGTCCTCCTGTGTGGGGATCCGTGTTACGAGGACTTTGAAGCCTTTGTGCGCAATCTCTACGGCGGCGTGGCAGGTCGAATCGGCTGGGACAAAAAGTCGGGAGAATCCCATTTGACGACACTTCTACGTAGCCTGGTGATTGGAGAATTGGGCGGGTACGGTGATGCCAAAATCATTGATGAGGCCAGGAAGCGTTTCTCACGCTTCCAGCAGGATCCCAAGAGCCTTTCCCCGGACTTGCGTTTCCCGGTCTACCGGTTGTTTGTGGAAAATGGTGACAAGGATGCCTATGAGGAGGTGCTGGATCTCTTTCGTAAGGCCGACCTGCACGAGGAGCGGCTCCGATGCCTTCGAGCCCTGGGCTACAGTCAAAAGCAAGAGTTACTCAAACGCACGCTGGACCTTTCCCTTTCATCGGAGATACGCGCACAGGACACACCGCTACTGGTGGGTAGCGTTGCCGGCAATGGCCTGGGTCGCGATCTCGCCTGGAACTTCCTCAAAGCGCAATGGGCCGAGTTTGACCGTCGTTACGGTAAGGGAGGATTCCTTCTGGGCCGGGTAATTTCTTCCACAACGGAAAATTTTCATTCCGAGGAAAAGGCCAAAGAGGTGGAGGAATTTTTTCATTCCCATCCTGTTCCGGCCGCTGAACGGACCATTCGTCAGTCACTGGAATGCATTCGTTCAAACCACCTATGGCTGCAGCGTGACAGCGAGTCGATTCGCCAGTGGTTGGCACAGGCGCCTAAGTCCAAAGCCTAATGAGTTGCAAGCCAATCGGATTTTAGGGTCAAGTACCCATGCGAGTTGTATTAGGTCCCTTCCATCCAGATTTAGAAAATGCATTGGTGGATGAGATCGTCGAGCACCGGAAAGAAAACCTCCTCTCTCCGCTCCTAATCTTGGTTCCATCGGATCCCCTGCTTCATCGTTTAAAGATCCTCCTGGCCCGTGAGCGCCAATTGAACCTCCTCAATATCCACATTCTAACTTTTTACCAACTGTCCAGACGTTTGTTAGAAGAAGGTGACCAGGTTTTGACGATTCCGCTACGCGATGATGCCTTTGCCGAAGAAGCTCTGAGACACATGATTCAGACGGATTTTCAATGGGAATCAGTTTTCTCTGGAATCGAAGCAAAGGAAGGTGGTTGTGGTGCTCTGTGGCAGACCCTTCGCGATCTAAAAGACGCCAAGGTGGATTACCAGCCTACCATGGATGCTTTGGAGGAAGGTTTTATTAGCTCGCCAGGTGGATCAAAGCTTCGGGACCTCTTTCGCCTCCATGGAGCATACTCCTCCCGCGCACGTGATTGGGGCATTCGAGACTATACGGATCTGGACGCCTTGGCCACCGATCAAGTGCCCTCCTCCGAGTATCTTCGTCAGTTTTCGGGGATTGTTTACTTCGGTTTTTATGATCTCACTCAGATACAGCTGGATCTATTCCAAGCTGTGGCACGCCACTACCCCACCGCATTGCTGTTCCCACTGATGCCGGGGCATCCAGCTTGGGCCTTTGCCCAGCGCTTTTATGATCGTCATGTGCAGGCCCTGGTGACAGGATCCCCTGTGGTTTCCACCACAGGTGCTAACTCTCACAACGCTTTTGCCGCTATCCATCCTCGTCTCTTTAACGAAGAGGCGGTGGAGGCTCCAGAGACGGGTGGTTCATGCACGATTGTAAATTGCTCTGGTCAGAAAGACGAGGTCCTTACCGCGGCAAAGGAGATCCTCAAGCTTGTTACCCATGGGGGCCTGGCCTTTGATGAAATCGGTGTGGTGGTACGTTCCATGGATTCTTACCTGCCATGGTTTAAAGATATTTTCACTGATCATGGGATTCCCATGGCGACTTACGCGAAAGGATCTGTTCTTCCATTCCCACTGGTTAAAGCGGTGCTCCTTCTGAGCGGAGTGTTTTCAAGAGATTACCTTCGCTCCCATGTGATGGATCTGGTCTCTTCTCCTTATTTTGATCTCCGGCCCTATTGTGGGGAGAAGGTAACTCCCAGGTGCGACCTATGGGACCCCATGACACGTCGCTTGGGAATCACCAAGGGATTTGAGTCGTGGTGTCGCCTGGAGCGCTATGTGGACCGGGGAGTAGCGTTGCCACGCCAGGGCGATGAGGATGACGAGCCAAGCGTCAGATCGGTTTCGCCAGAGCAGATCAAGATTCTCTTGGCCATTGTTACTGAGTTGCATGGAGATATGGCAAAGCTGCCTGAGGAGGCAACTTGGTCGGATTATGCCAGTCGTTGGAAAGACCTGTTAAAAAAATATCTTGGCCTTGAAAAACGCGAGAGTCTCTCATCTCCCGTTCCTGTGGAGGAGCAGATCGTTGAAGTGATCTTGAACACATTGGACGAACTAGCAGGGCTCGACAGTCTCGCTCCTCATGTGAGCCATCACTATTTTCTCCGGACGTTTCAGCGCTGGTTAGAACACGCCAGCATTCCCGTGACAGATTGGAATCTTCCCGGTGTCTCCGTGTTGGATGCCATGTCGTCACGAGGTCTTCCTTTTCGCGCCTTGTTTATCCTGGGACTCAACGAGGGGATTTTCCCCCGTACCATTCGCGAGGACGCCTTCCTGAGGGATTCTACGCGCAGGAGTCTGGAAACAGTATTGGGTTATAAAATTAGCGAGAAGTTGGCCGCTTATGACGAGGAAAAACTCATTTTGGCCCTTCTGGTGGGTGCAGCGCGTGAATCCCTTTATTGTTTCTACCGGCGTTCCGACGAAGGTGGCAGGGCACTGGCTCCTTCCTGGTACCTGGGTGAGATCCGGGGGGCCGTATGGGGTCACAAGACTGTCACGGCCCCCGTAAACGCAGAGGCAGACCCAGCTCAAGAGAGAAGCATCCCGCGAGGGATACTAGAGAAGGAAAAGGTGTCTCCTTTCGATGAAGCCCAGTGGCTTATACCCCATGAGCTTGCCGTCCGTTTGG
>CBDCDW010000005.1:0-1040182 GCA_965215595.1 uncultured Binatia bacterium (SeqCode)
CTGCCACACTACTCGTTCGAAAAAGGAGCGAAACAACTCTACACCCCAACGCCTCCTCGCCTTGCTCAGAACGCTATGGTGCGGTATCTCCGAATCCAACTCCAATCCCAAAAACCACAACCAGTCTAGCCGCTCCGGCAACGTTGCCATCAACTCCCGCACGCTACGAACGTTGTAGAGCACTAAAAGCATCATCAGCTTTAATATCATTGGCGGTGCAACCGATACGTTGCCGTTGTATCCATATCGATCCTTGACTTCTTGGTACACAAAATCAAAATCCACCATCCGTGCTACTTTGCGCAACACGTGGTCCGCTCGTATTCGTTTCTCCAGATTGATCCCTGTGTAGAATAGTGCAGGCTGAGGGGGTGGCTGATGACCCATCATGGCTTTGCTCCCTATAATAATTGAGAATAACTGAGAGCATTATAACCAGAGAGTTCTGTTAACGCACTCAAATTATTGATTTGGGCAACAGCCCGAAGCTGCTTGGTCCCGATCCCGGTCCGCTCTAACCACTCCGATTCATTGATTTCCGGTCCCGACTCCCGCACACTCCCGCCGCAAGACGGGGCGGATTCTCCTTAACTTGACGATACTGACGGAATACGGGCGGGGCCGTGTCGCTGTCGGGGTCCGATACATTGGAGTCGTTTCTCAAAGCGACATAAAAACCGGAGTTGATAATGCCGGGAGCTTGCTCGGCTGGACGGATTTGACGATCACATTGGGATGGCGCTCTGGTTTCAGGCGAAACCATGGTCTGCCGTTTAATGGGGGTATCTGATCGATTTCAGCGATAATGATCGATGGTCCGCGCACCGGTTTTCCCCTCAAGAACCAGGCCCTGAAACGCCCTGATTTACCGGCCGAAATACGACCCCGAAAACAGCCGGAAAACGGCCCTTAAAAGCCGGTTATCCACAGCTTTCCACCAAATTTCCAGTTATTTCCTTTTTCCGGCTCAGGGACGGGGCGGGCGTTCAAACCCCCAAAAACAAGGGTTCCAGCTCACTTCTGCTCACCTCAGCTCACATCTGCTCACTAAATCGGGGCCAACGTTCCTTCTTACTATTTTGGATTTCCTTCCTTTTCGGATTCCAGCTTGTATTATACCAATTCTTTCTTGGAACGTCCTGTCCGTTTAGACGCGGTCCACCAAAGCAGGGGGTCTTCTCCTTTGAGGTTTGACGGCCGTTACAACCACCATCTTACCGGAGCTTGACCCTTTTTCATGTCACCCAACCCCAATTCTAACCGAATCGGGGTCGGGGAGTCGCCACCAATCTCAACTTGCAACTACGAACCGGACAGCGTCGAAAAAGGGTCTGATGTAATTTGGCAACCTATCTGCTTCACGATGGTTTTATACCTATGTATGACTTAGCCGTAATTATTAGTAATGATTCTGATCTCAGGGAACCGGTTAGAATAGTTAGGGAAGTATTAAAGTTGCCTATTGGGATTATTAATCCACATGCAACGCACAGTAGGCAACGGCAAGAAAATGCAACTTTTATAAAACGAATTCGAGACCGTCATCTAAAATCCAGTCAATTTCCAGACCAGATAACAGATAGCAGAGGGACATTTAGGAAGCCTCGAGGATGGTAGGCCAAAAAATTTCTGGGAATTATATACAATCGTAACCATGAGCGGCATACCTAGCCGCTGTGACCCCGCTTTTTCAGGTAGTCCCATTCTTTTTGTTTCTTAGGCTTCGTGTTCACTAGGACCCGCATGATGTCCTCTGGCGTGTCGGGAATCTTATCGGGCATTGGCTTAGGGGGGCGCCCCATAGGCTTCGTGTCTTTGTCTCTATCCATGTCGCTTCCTCCTTGACATTGGTTATCATATTTCCTAATCTCACGTCAAGCAAGCCAAGAATATAATTGGAGGAACCTATGAAGTACCTGGTTCTAGTATTGGCTTTTTTAGTTGTATTCCCGACGCAAGGGTTGGCAGTTGATTCGAGATTAAATGAAGAAAATAAAAAGGCAGCTATAACTATCGTGGAAGGTAAAACTAAAGATGCTCTATTAAGTTGGTGCCACTTCCTGGGTGTCTATCTAAGGGCCGTGACAGTGAACTTCCATAAAAAATTCTCCGATAAAGGTGTAAATACAGATGAGGTTAAAGACCTCGCTAAGGTTACAGAGATAATGCTCAAGCAGTGTGGAGCGTTCTTAAAATGACGACCTCAAATCAAAAGACAATCAAGACATTAATCTAGGAACGACCTCAACCACGCTGGATACTGGACCCGACCTCCGGCGTGGCTGTCTGGTACTAGAGGAACTGGCATTGACCGTAACATCATTGCAATATAGTATTACTAGGCCGTATTGATCTGAAAGGGGGGCCTTATGTATTCGGCTATTGCAGTGGCGAACTATTTTCTTGATGTCGCGAAGAGAGATAGTGAGGCGCTGACTCCAATGAAACTCCAAAAACTCGTCTACATTGCGCACGGATGGTATTGGGGGTTACATGATGAAGCCTTAATCTCGGAACCCGTTGAGGCATGGCAATGGGGTCCTGTGTTCCCTTCTCTTTACCACGCATTTAAACAATATGGACGTGAACCAATTACAGAGAAAGGCACCGAAGGGGGAATGATGCCAGATCCCCCAGATGAAACAACGTGCGAGTTCATCAATGAGGTTTGGGGGATTTACCAGCCATATACTGGCGTTCAATTAGCGAACCTCACCCACGAGATAGGTTCTCCTTGGGAAACCACAGTCGCACCCCATAAAGATTTCATTCCATTCAAACTCAAGATCGACGATGAGGTGATTCACCAGTATTACAAGCGGTGGGCGGAGGGAGAGGAGTGAACAATCTCAAGGGTAGAATTAAACGGCCAAATAAAAAGAAACTAAACGGATCACAAGATGACAAGACGGTGACCGAGGACCATGCAATCTCCAATTACCAGAGTAAGGATGTTTCTGAGCGACTTGCCAAGATAGAAGGGTTTGTGTGGGGCTGCTGTTCCAACCCTTGCCACGAAGGAGGATGTGGAGAAACTCAAGAAATGGTGCATATCTGGGGTTATTGGTGGAGTCATAGCGGCCATAGTGATATTTTGTTTCTCTTCTCAAATTCATTGTTCCCCTGCTCGCTCCATGATGAAAAACCAAGCCTACACCTAAGCCGCTTCGACTCCAAGCCCCTGACTATTTCCCCCATCTGTTCCAGCGTGTCAAGCGGCCTCTGATTATGACGCCCCGAGAACTCCCCCACATACCGGCCCAGGTGCTTCTCGCTCATATGGTGGAACGTCCCGTGATACCCACGCTTGAGCAAGGCCCAAAAGCTCTCTATGCCGTTCGTGTGAGCCATTCCGTATACGTACTCTTTGGCACTGTGCTTGACTGATTCGTGGTTCGGCAGCCGCTTGTAACCCGCGTGCTCATCTGTGTACACCTTGGCCCCAGGCTCAACTTGCCCCAGAACAAAGCCTTGCAGGGTGAACCTGTCCGTCTCATCAATGGGCTTGGCTATCACGGCGTTTGTCTCTCTGTCCTTCATGCCGATAACAGCAACCTTGCCAACTCCCCCACGTCCCTTTTTTAGCTTCTTGGAAGCGTGTTTATTCCCTTCCACCCCACCCACATAGGTTTCATCTACTTCCACCGGACCAAAGAACAGCCCACCCCGCTTGTCCCAACTCTCCCTGATCCTGTGCGCTAGGTGCCAAGCGGATTTCTGGGTAATGCCTAAGTCCCTGTGCAACTTCATGCTGGATGCACCCTTGATGTTGGTACTTAGCAAGTAGGCGGCTAAGGCCCATGCTTGCGCTCCCAGGTTCGAGTTCTGCATGGCCGTTCCTGTGCGGACTGAAAAGAACTTCCGGCAAGCCCGGCAACGATAAGGCATGGACGGGTGCTTTGAACCTTCCTGGACATTATCAGAGTCACAATGCGGGCAACGTGGACCGTTGGGCCACCGGACTTTGGCTATCCATGCCTCGGCTGCGGCATCATCGGGAAACATGCGGGTAACTTGCATGAGAGAAAGGCCGGTCCTCTGGTGTTTTCCTGGTGCATTGTGTGCCATAATGATTCCTCACTTTCGGAACCATTGTAACCGATTTTGGGTAGGTTGTCAAGTCTTTTTGGTTACGATTGTATATAATTCCCAAATTTCTAGCATCAAACTGACCCGCTACCTGCGATTTAGGACGCATCGACTTCCGAATGCAGCCTGAAAGCTGTGGCGCCGTCCGCCGCCCCGCTTCAAGGCGAACCGTTTTATTGCAGTGTCTGCAAGAAGCAGGCTTCGACTAGCCTGCTTCACCTGGTATAATGCAAGCGATAGGGGACGTGATGAGCGAAACGACAGCCACGACCGCAGGGCCGGTCTTCACTACCAAACGCAAGATCGGCCTGCTCCTCGGCGCCGCAATATTCGTCCTGCTCGAGCTACTGCCGGCACCGGAAGGTTTGTCGGCCGAAGGCTGGCATTGCGCCGCCATTGCGCTTCTCATCGCGGTGTGGTGGGTCAGCGAGGCGATTCCCCTGTCGGCGACCGCGCTGTTGCCTATCGCGTTGTTCCCGATCCTCGGCGTTTTGCCGCTCAACGACACCGTCTCGCCCTACGCCCATCGCGTCGTGATGTTGCTGCTCGGTGGCTTCATTATCGCGCTCGCCATGCAACGCTGGAACCTGCACCGGCGTATCGCCCTGCTCATCGTCGCTCAGGTCGGCAGCCGACCGGAAAATGTGGTCGGCGGTTTCATGCTGGCCTGCGCTCTGGTCAGCATGTGGGTTTTTAACACCACCACGACAATCATGATGCTGCCGATTGCTTTGTCGGTGATTGAACTGTTGCAGGGCAATGTTGCCATACGCCCGGAACACCATGTCGCCAGCCGCAATTTCGCCACCGCGCTGATGATCGGCGTCGCCTATGCCGCGACGATCGGCGGCAGCGGTACACTGATCGGCACCGCGCCGAATGCCGTCCTCGCCGGGTTTATGAGCGAATCCTACGGTGTCGAGATCGGCTTTGCGCAATGGATGATGGTCGGCGTGCCGATGGTGGTGATCATGCTGCCGCTGAGCTGGATGATCTTGACTCGCATCGCCTTTCCAATGCGCATGCCGCCCATCGCCGGGCAGGCGGCGCTGATCCGCCAACAGCTCGACGAGATGGGCCCGATGTCGCGCGGCGAGCGCATCGTTTCTTGCGTGGTCGCGGTCGCTGCCGCGCTTTGGGTATCTCGCCCATTGATCAATGAAGCGCTGCCAACCGTGACCTTCAACGATACCAGCATCGCCATGATCGCCGCGGTGGCGCTGTTCGTTATTCCGGTCGAGCCGCGCAAGGGCGTTTTCGCCATGAGCGGCGAATGGGCGGCCAAGCTGCCATGGGGCGTGGTGGTGCTGTTCGGCGGCGGGCTGTCTCTTGCCGCCGGCATCAATAATTCGGGCCTGTCCGACTGGATCGGTACCGGCACGGCAGGTTTCGAGGCATTGCCGACGATCGTCATCGTGCTGGCCATTGTCACGCTGATCATTTTTCTCACCGAGCTGACCAGCAACACCGCGACCACCTCGACCTTCTTGCCCATCGTCGCCGCCGTCGCTGTCGGTATCGGCGAGAACCCGTTGCTGCTGGTATTTCCTGCGGTTCTGGCCGCCAATTGCGCGTTCATGATGCCGGTGGCGACCCCGCCCAACGCAGTGGTTTTCGCCAGCGGTCATATCACTGTCGGGCAAATGATTCGCGGCGGGTTGTGGGTAAACATGCTCGGTATCGCGGCGGCGACGTTGATCGCCTACACCGCCGTCAGCGTCGTCTTCGGTGTGGAGATCGGCATCGTCCCCGCGTGGGCCACGCCCGCCAACTGACCGGTCCGGGGTCCCACCGCGCCCGTTCGCGAACGAGCACAGCTAAAAAACAGCGAAGTGCCGGAGAAAAAACGGAAAACTCCCGCGACGAGCCGTAAAAATGTACTCTGACCCGGAACCCGATGAGAACACGGAACGGGGAACAATAGGCCTTTGCCGCTTCAAGTGAACATGCCGGACGCCGTCCCGGACACGATACGCCCGTGCAACCGACGCCGTGCTCGCTGGACGGGCATATATTTATGGTCTTGGAGCTGGTGGCGAAGCCGGTGTTCGCAAGGCATTTAGCATACTGAAAAAATGACTTGAGCATACGATGCGGCTCCTGGGTTGTGATTCAATCCACGATTTACGCGCGGAAACCCATCTTCTTCCCTATCCCTTTACCGAGAAGAGGGCGCCGTGAGTCAATCTCCGATTGCCTCTGAGTTGCAAGATAAATATAAGGGTCAAGTCCATGTTTTTCGGTTAACGCAATATTTCGAAAGCGATAACTTGGCCGTAGTGAGATCCACTAATGTCACGTCCACTGCGGATCGAGTGCCCAGGCGCCTACTATCACATCACGAACTGCGGAAGGGTGCGCCAGGGGATTTACCCATTGAGGATTCAGTCAGTGAGAGCTATAGAATGGGAGTAAAGGAGTTGAGGGTATAGCGGCGGGGGCGCTGGAATGAGGCAAGGAGCGTTGCAGTCTATCTCGGGAGGACTGGGGAGGCCTGAAATAAGTTTGGTCGGTGGGATTGTCTATGGGGTGGAAAGTAAGATGGCGGGATCCGGAAGGCTACGCAAACGGCTTGAAGAGATCGAGGTACATATTCTCAACCGGCAAACGTAGGCTTGCCCCCTTGCCATTATGCGGACGCGCGTGCACCGCAGGGGGATGACGATATGCGCAAGTCGTTGACGCTGTCGCTGGCCTTAGGGACGGCGTTCTGTCTGGTGAGCAACGGCGTTGGCGCGGCGCCCGCGGCCGACCTGTGGCCACGGTGGCAGGAACACGACCCTGGCAGCACACGGGCCGTCGACCATTCGCGGTGGCAGGCGTTTCTGAAGAAGTACATGGTGGAGACCCATCCTTCCGGGGTCAATCGGGTCCGCTACGGTGACGTCACCGCGAATGACAGAGCCGCACTGGCCGGCTACGTCGCTCGGCTGCAGGAAGCGCCCATATCGACCTATAACCGCAGATCACAGAAGGCCTACTGGATCAATCTCTACAACGCCCTGACGGTCAAGGTCGTACTGGAGCATTTTCCGGTGGGATCCATCAAGGACATCAGCTTGTCCTCCGGTTTCTTCTCAGGGATCTTTGGCGGCGGCCCCTGGCGGGCGAAGCTGGCCGCCGTGGAGGGCGAAGGCTTGTCTTTGGACGACATCGAACATCGAATCCTGCGCCCGATCTGGCGCGATAATCGAGTCCATTACGCCGTCTGCTGCGCGAGCGTCGGCTGCCCGAACCTGCAGCCGGAGGCCTTTACGGCGCAAAACCTGGAGCGGCTTCTGACCCACGGCACGCGGGCGTATGTCAACCACCCGAGAGGCGTCTCGCTCCTGGATGGGCGGCTGCGTGTGTCGAGCATCTATGACTGGTTTCAGCAGGACTTCGGCGGGAGCAGGCGGGCCGTTGTGCAACATCTACGAGATTACGCGAACTCGGGGTTGCGGGAAAAGCTCGACGGCTATGACGGTAAGCTCGACTATCACTACGACTGGAGCCTGAACGGCCCCCGTTAGCGAGACGAGCCGGGAACCTGAAGCGAACGGAGCGACTGGAGGAAACGTCGTTTATGAGTCAACGGATCGTCAAAATAGCACTGGTGGTTCTCGTAGCGGCCCTGGTGGCCGGCTTTTTCATCTTCGATCTCGGCAGGTACTTCGACCTGGAATTCATAAAAGCTCAGCGGGATGCTTATCAAAGCTACTACGAGCAACGTCCGTCCATTGCCATACTGGCCTACGCCGCCATCTATATTGCGGTGACGTCGCTTTCGCTTCCAGGCGCCGCGATCCTGACGCTCCTCGGGGGGGCCCTGTTCGGAGTGGTTACCGGCACCGTCGTCGTTTCATTCTGCAGCACCATCGGCGCGACGGTTTCGTTCCTGGTGGCCCGCTTCCTTTTGCGGGACGCCATTCAGAGCAAGTTCGGAGACAGACTGGAGACCATCAACAACGGGATCGCCAAGGAAGGCATATTCTATCTTTTTACCATGCGATTGATTCCGGTGATCCCCTTTTTCGTAATCAATCTCGTGATGGGACTGATGCCCATCCGTACGGCGCAATTCTTCTTCGTCAGCCAGCTCGGAATGTTTCCGGGAACGATCGTCTACGTCAACGCCGGGACCCAACTGGCCCAGATCGATTCTCTGGCCGGCATCCTTTCACCCCAGCTCATCTTTTCCTTCGTCTTGCTCGGGCTGTTTCCGCTCATCGCAAAAAAATTCGTCGCGCTCGTCAACAGGAGGAAGCATGCAAAGACGCCGTAGAATACCCGAGAACCGGACGCGCCGCCATTGCCGCGAGGGTCTCCTCACGACGCCGTGCTATTTGGAAAGACTGGGGGAACGGACTTATGCGTAATATTCCACAGTTGTGGCCGCAGGACGAATACAACGGGGTGCTCGCATCGAACACCCATCCGGCGGATTGAACCAATCCCACACCGGCCGACCGCTACAACCTGGTGGTCATAGGCGCCGGGCCGGCCGGTTTGGTCACCGCAGCGGGCGCCGCCGGGTTGGGCGCAAAGGTCGCTTTGATCGAACGCCACTTTCTCGGAGGAGATTGTCTGAACGTCGGATGTGTCCCGTCCAAGTGTATGATTCGCTCTTCCAGAGTGATTGCGGATATGCGCGAGGCAACGCAGTTCGGAATACGCCGGCCGGAAGCGGTCGGGGCGGATTTCGGTGCGGTCATGGAGCGCATGCGCAAAATTCGCTCGCACATCAGCCACCACGATTCGGTCAAACGCTTTGCCGACCTGGGAATCGACGTGTTCCTCGGAGACGCCCGGTTCTCCGGCCTGGATACCGTGGACGTGGACGGCCAGGCCGTGCGCTTCAAGAAGGCCGTCATTGCCACCGGGGCCCGGGCCGATCAACCCCGCCCGCCTATCAAGGGTCTCGCGGAAACCGGCTACGTCACCAATGAGACCGTTTTTTCACTGACCGAACGCCCCGAACGGCTCGCCGTTGTCGGGGCCGGTCCCATCGGCTGTGAATTGGCGCAAACCTTCGAGCGTCTGGGTTGCGAGGTGGTCCTTTTTCACAGCGGGGGCCACATCCTGAACCGTGAAGACGCCGATGCCGCGGCCATCGTCCAGGAACAATTCCTCCAGGAGGACATCCGGCTGGTTCTCGGAAGCGAGATCAAGCGGGCAGCAAAAGAAAACGGCCGGAAGGTGCTTTATTTCGAGTCTGTCCGAGGGGAAGATTCGGTGGCCGTGGACGAAATACTGGTGGGGGCCGGTCGTGCTCCAAACGTCGACGGCCTGAACCTCGAGGCCGTGGGAGTCCAATACGACAACCGACGCGGTGTTGTGGTCAATGACTACCTGCAAACCACCAACCCGCGAATCTTCGCCGGCGGTGATATCCGCATGGACCGGAAATTCACCCATGCAGCCGATGCGGCCGCCCGCATCATCATTCAGAACACCCTGTTCTACAAGAGCAGGAACCTGAGTGTCAACCCAAAGCCAAGATGTCCCCTTTGAGCAAAGCTAAAATGTCCCCTTGGGGGGAGTGAGTAGGGGATAGCCATTGGTGGCAAGGTGCTACGCGCCTCCTGCGTTTCGCTACGGCCCTTCGGGGTGACTCGCTGCACGCGTCGGCTTCAGATCATCCATGGCCGGAAGACCACGCTATGGGTCAAAGCGGCAGGGCGGGGTCTAGCTGTGGAGAGGCGGATTGTGGCAAACGGGAGGTGGCCTGATCATCGCAGATGAGAGGAACGGGCTGAGTTGAGTCAAGTCCAGCGGTTCCAGGGGTGGTCTGGGGAGGGTTTGTAGCGAGGGAGTTTGCACTGAAGCGCGCGGGCCTTTTCCACGGTGCGCGAGAGACTCTTTTCGTCGTCTGTGGGGATCGGTGTCTGGCCTTGAGCGAGGACTCGATAGTCGAGGGTCTTACCTTGGCACAGGAGGGAGATGGGGCCGTCGAAGCTCTCGCACACGGTGACGGTGGAGCCACGCAGGCGGTAGCCGCGGCCCTGGCCTTGGATCTGGTACTCGCGGCTGGGGTATCGCAGGGTCAGATTGCGGCAGAGCTTTCTGGAGGTGTGGAGGCTGTGGATGAGGTCCAACGCTGCACTGTCATGCAGCACTGAGCGATGGGTATCCTGAGGGTTTTGCGGGGCCACCGAGAAGCTTTGGTTGTAGTCGGCGATGAACTCGGGCAGGAAGGCGTTGGCGGATTCGATGTCGTCGATGCCGCCAAGCCGCAGCTCCTTCACCAGCCGGTCCTGGAGGGTCTGGTTGGCCCTTTCCACGCGGCCTTTGGCCTGTGGGGTGTTGGCGTGGATGGGCTGGATGTCGAGGGTCTTGAGCACCCGGGTGAACTGGGTCAGGTCGCCTTCGCGATCGTGTTGATTGACCCGGAAGATGCTGTGCTTGTCCGAGTAGAGGGCCACCGGGCGGCCGTGCTGGTCCAGATACCCGCGCAAGGTTCTCATGTAGGCTTCGGTGCTCTCAGCCTCGGCAAAACGTAGCGCCATCAGCCGGCTGGTGGCGTCGTCGATGAACACGATCAACGTGCAGCGCGGCCCCCGTTCCTCGAACCACGCGTGGGAAGAACCGTCGATCTGCACCAACTCGCCCAGCGCCGACCGCCTGGGCCGGCTCTGGTGAATCCGCGCCCCCGGGCGCTTCTTCGACCGCCATAGCCCCTGTGCCACCATCCATGTATGGCGGGCGTCATAAACCCCTGTAAAACAATAGTTCCATCCCACATCATCTCAGTTCATCCCGCCATATCCCACATCCCGCCGCTTCCGGCCAATTCCGCCGCCATACAGCGCTATCGCATTGCTCGCCCGTCTCCCCCCTGAGGACAAGCGGCTCCTCCAGTCAGCTTCAGTCATTGGAGAGAATGTACCGTTCACCTTGCTTCAAGCCGTCGTTGAGATGCCAGAAAAAGAACTCCACAGGCACCTCAGCCGTCTTCAGGCTGTGGAGTTTCTCTACGAGCAGCCAGCGTTTCCGGAGGTGGAATACGTGTTTAAACATGCATTGACCCAGGAGGTGACGTACAATTCGGTGTTAATGGAGCGACGGCAGGTCTTGCATGAGCGCACAGCCCAAGCGATGGAGAGGCTTTATTGGGATGGGCTAGCGGAGCATTACAGTGATCTAGCTCATCATTACAGTCGCAGTGAGAACGCAGAGAAGGCAGTGAATTATCTAAAGCTTGCCGGGCAGCAGGCGGCGCAACGGTCGGCCAATGCGGAGGCGATCGGTTGTCTGAGTACTGCCTTAGAGCTACTCAAGAAATTACCAGACACCCCTGAGCGTACTCAACAAGAACTCACGCTGCAAACGCTATGGCTGTGCCGCTGGTAGCCACGGAGAGCCCCGGAGGCCCGGAGGTAGAAAAAGCCTACACCCGGGCACGAGAGCTGTGTCAGCAGGTGGGGGAGACCCCGCAGCTCTTCCCAGCGCTGTTTGGACTGTGGAGGTTTTATAACCTCCGGGCGGAGTTGCGGACGTCGCGCGAGCTGGCGGAGCAGATCATGAGTCTGGCCCGAAACACGCAAGACCCAGCGCTTCTCCTACACGCCCATCGGGCGCTGGGGCAGACCTTGTTCTCTCTTGGGGAGGTTGCCCAGTCTCAAGCACACATGGAGCGAGCCATTGCCATTTACGATCCCCAGAAGCATCGCTCCGATGCATTCCTTTATGGGGGTGTCGACAGCGGGGTGAGTGGTCTATCCTTTTTAGCCCATGCCCTGTGGTTGCTTGGCTATCCGGACCAAGCCCTGAAGAGGATGCAGGAGACTATAACGCTGGCTCGGAGCCTCTCTCACCCATTTAGTCTGGCTCTTGTCCTGGCCCATGGGGTCCCGGATCCATCAATATCGGAGGGAGCTACCGGCAGTTCAAGAATTGACAGAAGCCCTCATAGCGCTCGCTAACGAGCAAGGGTTTCAAGTTTTCCAGGCAGACGCCACTGTCATGAGGGGCTGGGTGATGGCCGAGCAAGAACAGGTAGCAGAAGGGATTGCGCAGATGCGCCAGGGCCTGGCCGCCTTGCGTACCACAGGGATAGAGCTGAATCGGACGTATTTTCTCACTCTGCTGATCGAGGCCTGTGGGAAAGCAGGACAGATCGAAGAGGGGGTGATCACGCTGGCTGAAGCATTGGATACAGTGAACAATAATGGGGAGCGCTGGTACGAGGCGGAGCTGTATCGAATCAAAGGGGAGCTGTTGCTGGCACGGGAAGGCGAAAATCAAAAGGTAAAAGGCAAGGAGGAAGCGGTATTGGAGGCAGAAACCTGTTTTAGTAAGGCCATTGATATTGCCCGAAGCCAGAGCGCGAAATCTTTGGAGCTGCGTGCGGTGAGGAGTTTGAGTCGACTGTGGCAGAAACAGGGTAAGAAGGACGAAGCAGGTGTGCAAGCAGCTCGCTGAGATATACAACTGGTTTACAGAGGGATTCGACACTGCAGACCTGAAAGAGGCAAAAGCACTTCTCGAAGAGCTATCGTGACGCCGTAAACTGCGAGGCTCATCTCTCCCCGCTGGTAGGATCCCATTAATGAGAGGCGAAAGAGGGGGTATAACATTATTTAGCAGAGGTCGCTGGGAATCTGACAGAAAAGGTGCTGCCCCCCGAGGACAAGCATTCTGAACTTTTGGTAATAAATTTACACTTTGAAATCTTACCCGGGCAAATATCACTATCCTCAGGTATGTATTTGCAGCGGGTACTTTCAAAATCCACAGAAAATCCCCATCTCTCAGAGAGACACTTCATCCTAAGTAAATCAGAACCAGAACCACCAGCATTGAATTCATAAGGCCTTTTTGAGGAGTAAAATTCCGTATCTTGGGTATGAAAAAATCCGCCGAAGATCATTGGCTGATTATCGGCCGTAATTCCGACTCCGTAATCATGAAATACAATCAGAATTTCGCCATTTTGTTTTTTTGCGGTGATTTCGATCGTTCCCTGATCCGGCGTGTTCTCAATGGCATTTCTAAATAGACCTGCGCAAACCTTTTCAAGGACTTTTCTATCCATAAACAAGCAGGCACTTTCATCAAAATTTCGACTTATGTTGAATTCTCTTTCTCCCATAGAAGACAAGGCCCGGTTACACAAGTCGTGTAAAACATCACCGACACGAATCTCCTCCCTGCGAATTTCATCCGTACCGTACAGAGATTCCAGGCGTTTGGATACATTATCCAAAAAATCAGCAACCTGTGGTTCCGTATACGTTTCACCGAGTTCCCAAACCAGGTCGGTGGCGCTTTCAATGATATCGAGTATTTTTTTCTTTTCTTCAATGGGCTTTTGTTTGAGGATGTCATTGATTTTTTCCTGGAGCTCCATCAAGCGTTTTAGATTTCGTTGGCCTCGTTCTAAGGTCTTGTCCATTCCCATAATGTTGCCGTGCTGCAGCTCTTTATGAATCTTCGTGAACACACCGGATATAATTGCCAGCGGAATTCTTAGTTCGTGGGACAGATGATTGATCACTTTCTCCCTGGCCTTGTCCAGAACTTTAAGATCCTCGTATAGCTTGGCATTTTCTAGCGCGATGGCGATGTAGTGGGAGGCGGAAGTCAGCAGTTCCAGATCCTCTTCGTCAAACTCCCCTGCCTTTTTGTTCAAGGTTTGTATCACCCCAAGGCATTCTTTCTTCCGATTGATAAGGGGAATGCAAAGAATGTTTTGAGTTCGAAAACCTGTTTTCTTATCGACCTCAGAGAAAAACCGTGGGTCGCTGTAGGCATCATTAATAATTAACGGGGTTTTATTCTGAAAGACCCAACCTGCTATACCATAACTCCGCGGAATACGAATTTCATTTTTCTCGAGGTCGGTTGAAACCAGCGACCACAGCTCGTCGTTTTTAGCATCGAACATAAACACCGATCCCTGTTCAGTGTTCATGAACTGATTTGTCTGCTCTATGATCAATTTTAACAGGGAGTCGAAATTCATCTCTGAAGTGATGATCTGACCCAATTCAATCAGCTTCTTATATTGTTGGAGCTTATCTCTGAGCATGAAGTCTTCTTGGTGCATTTGATTAATTTTAGGAATTTGCTTTTGAGCAGCGGCTACCAAGAATCGTATTACTAAGGGACCAGTATCACATGAGAAAAGGCTGTCAAGTACGCCAAGATTCGATTAAGCGACCTATCAATTCGTGAGATAGCGAATTGCGCC
The DNA here is from genome assembly GCA_965215595.1 of uncultured Binatia bacterium (SeqCode). Lineage (GTDB taxonomy): Bacteria > Desulfobacterota > Binatia > UBA9968 > CAXXLF01 > CBDCDW01. The sequence goes on from CBDCDW010000005.1 coordinate 14,264, forward strand.
CTACAGCTACTAAAATATTAATTGCAGTCTGATATGGGTCGCCGCAACGGAAGCCGCGGCTACGATTTTCACTCTGTCTTTGAAATTAACTGGCACGCGGTTTTGGGCGAACTAATAACCACGCCCCTGCAGTTACGACGATCAGCGAGATGGCACCGCACGCCAATCCCCAGAACCAGTAGGGCAATCCGAGAACGTTTGACATCTGCTGCACGTCCGAAGGTTTGTCCCCGGCGTTTTGGACGAACAGATAATCGCTGCGCGAAAACACGCTGAGCGCTAACTGCACGGCAAAGATCATGAGAACCAACTGAGCCGCCTCGGCCGAGGCTTTTAGCCCGACCCCGAGGCACACCGCGGCGAGAATTCCAATGAAGACCAGACCGAAGCCGTTTCGTACGACCACGATCTCCATGATCGCTAGAATCGCGCCAATGAGTACCAGACAAACCCGTGCCGTGGTGGCCCGGCGCGCCATGACAAAGCTCACCGCCGCACCTACCGCCGGTCCGATCAACCCACCGCCTAAGACCATAGCGTTGGCGAAGTCTCCGTGGGTAGCCGTGATCGCATAACCGGAGGTGTCCTTCATGATGTGTAGCTCGCGGAACTCACCGCCGACAATCCAGGCAGCGACTCCGTGTCCCATCTCGTGGACGACTGTGGAAATCAATAGCAGCGGATAGGCGACATAATACCCGTACGGAACCACGTACAGTAACAGTGTAACGACAATGCTGACGACCAAAATGATCCGAGCCTTGGCGTCCAGCTCGATGTGTGAAGGCGTAGCCGGCGTCAGCTGATCCATTCTAATAATCTATCCGGTAGACCCTGCCATTCTGCTGCGCCTCAGGGGGCAAGGGCCCGGCGAGTGGTCCAATGGCAAGGGTACGGATAAGCCCCATGATCCTGAGCCTCGAAATCGTTTCCAGTATTGTTACGAAGGAAGCAATATTACAAGAAAAGAGGTGGTCACCAAGTTAGTTTGGGTTTTCTCTGCCAGCGAATGCGAGGAATAATCAGACCGAGTACTAGTCCAAACATGACTACCACAGCGCCGACGATGAACCATTCCCGGTTTGAACTGTCTGACAGTTCGCGGTTATTCGATTCGAGTTCGTCAATACGCCGCCCGGCATCCATCACTTTCTGTTTTAGCTGCTTAATCTGGTCATCCAACTGAATCTTGTCGGACGACAATTTGCGAACTTCATCAAGCTGCTTCTGCATCCTACGCGAAGACGTTTCCGTTCTGCTAAGCTGAGTCTGGAGGCCCCTCTGTTCCCCCTCGAGCTCCTGGTTCCGCGCAAGCAGTTGCCTTTTCGTGCTTTCACTGTTACGCAATCGGGACTGCAACTCCGGCAGCTGCAGCCGCGCCGTCTGGCTGGATATCAGGTACCGAGAAAGCAACCAGCCTTCCGTCCCCTCCGAAGTCCGAATCCTGGTGTAACCAAAACCGTCGTCCTGCTCGAGTGCCGTCACCTTGGTGCCGCTAGGCAGTAATTCGATGATGCTCTGTTGAGTGCTCTTTCCAGTGCGCAGCGTGACTTCAAACTGATCGGAGATCCACCGATCATTGCTCTGCGCTAGTGCCAACCAAGGCGCAATACAAAGTGCGACCGTTGCCAACAACGGTTTGACACCGTTCTTGTGCTGCGATCGTGCAATGCGAGCAAGCCCGGACACCTGCGCTAAAATAAATGGCCCAATACGCTGGTACAATGATAGAGTTCTACTTTTGAGGAGTAGCCGGCAAGAATCGAAGAATTCCCGAAACAGCCACCGGTCAGCCCGCCGTCGAGGATCCTAAGCGGGTGCAGGACAGGCTGACGGGCCAGCCCTCATACGTTTTGCGTGAACGATATCCGATAACCGGGTGTTATGTCAACCTGCAGCTGACATTCCAGATAGACTGCCGCATCTGCCCCCTGGGGTCCGTCAAGCGAAACGGCTGGCTAGGTATTCGGTCATAAGGTTTTGGAATCGCTGGAAATACGTTTTTAATAGGGAAGGTAGTTACTTACCACGATCCAAAAACTGGATTTCTCCACGAGAAGCAATTAAACGACGCTTTAATTGTGTGCTATGGGCCGAAAGAGACCCTCTCATCTGATTATCTTTCGTCCGGCCACAAGGCTTTGATCATTTTCTTCGTGGTGGATTTAATTGCCTGCCTGGACCTGACCTTGTGTTTGTACAGTAGGAACGGCCAAGCGCGATACGGATTCTCCTCCTTGCCCGGCACTTTCGTTGTGTATTCTTCAGTCAGGGGTTTGATGGTTGTGGAACTGGACATCAGTAGTTGATCCGCACAAGCCCGCTCCAGCTGAATGGCAGAAACACAGGTGCCTTCGATGCTCCGTCCCCCTACGACGATCCCGTGACCCCTGAGGAACACCGCTGAATGCTCCCCCAAGCTCACCACCATCCGTTGAGCAAGAGCCACATTGGTAATTCCGTTGCTGTCGGGAAATATTGGCACGCCGGCTTCGAAGGCCCTGGCCTCTCGGTGAAACGGGACCAGCCCCGAATCCAGCAGTCCCACCATAACGGCGTAGCGGGCGTGACAATGAAGGACACTTATAACGTCAGGCCTGGCTCGATACACCGTGGTGTGAATGGGGATTTCCAAGGGAATGGGTTCGGAACCCGAAACTCGTTGGCCGGACATATTGACCGTGCAGATATCCTTGACGTCAGCAAGAATTCCCGCATACCTGGGGTTAATCAAGAAAGTATCCGTTCCAGGAATTCTGACGCTTAGATGGCCCGAGCCGGTCAAAACCTGTTCCCCGGTTAACACCTTTATTCCATCCATTAATCGGTCTTTTAAATCCTTGACTACGGACTGTTTCGCCATGTCTCCCCCCTCTTATTCCTGGGAGTCTATTAATTCAGTCTGGCCGCCGCACCCGAAATCAACACTTTGCTTGATCAACTCAGGGAAAGTTCTTTCTTCTCGTTGTGGTAGATCTCCCGGGCCTTTTCCATTTCGTCCAGTGCCCGCAGGAAATGAATCACTTCAAGTTTATTTGTTCCTGCATAGTTGTTTTCCTTGAGGGAGATAAGTTGGGCTTCATTGCAAAGTGATTCAAGCTCAGCACCTGAAAACCCTTCCGTCTTTTCTGCAACCTCAACGACAACTTTCTTTCGACTATTGTTATCCTTAAATGAAGCCTTCTTCAATTTGGACTCCAGGATTGCCTTACGATCGGTCAACTCAGGTAGGGGCACGTGGATGTGGATCCCAAATCGTCCTGGTCGAAGAATCGCCGGATCCAGCAAATCCAGCCGGTTGGTGGCTGCCACCACGACAATGCGACTATAACCATCAATGGAATCCATTTCGGTCAGGATTTGGTTGACGACCCTTTCCGAAGCCTTCGTATCACTGTCAGCCCGCCGGATTGGAGCAATGGCATCAATCTGATCGAATAGAATGACCGCTGGGGCCACCTGCCGGGCCACCTGAAAGGCGTGACGGACACTCTCTTCGGATTCTCCCAGCCACTTACTGAAAACCTCAGGCCCCCGAATATAGAGGAAGTTCGCCCCCGACTCCCGGGCAATGGCTTTGGCTAGCAGGGTCTTCCCTGTACCCGGCGGTCCATAGAGTAGAATTCCGCTGGGAGGACGAATATTCATGGCGCGAAAAGCTTCCGGGTCTACCAGAGGTTTTTCCACCAGATCGCGAAGTTTATTCTTGACCACTTCCAATCCGCCGATGTCGTCCCACCCAACATCAGGGATGCTGGTGATGGTCTCCCTCATGGCAGAGGGTCGAATCAGGCCAGCGGCCTTCGTAAAATCCGCGCCCGTAACCACCAAATCGTCAAGGCTTACCTTGAACCGGGCGGGCGATAGGCGACGATCCCCCATGATCCTTCTCAGGCAGTTCAGCCCACTCTCACGACATAGCTCCATTAGGTCCGCCCCCACAAAGCCATGGGTGATTCGTGCCACCTCCCTCAATGTCTCAAAAATTCCTTCGGCGAGGGGCATGCCCCGGCTATGGATCTGTAATATTTCCAACCTCCCTTGAGCATCGGGAGGTCCAATGAAGATCTCCCTATCGAATCGGCCAGGACGCCGTATGGCCTTGTCCAGTGATTCAATTCTATTGGTGGTCCCCAGGACCATGATTCCCTCGACTTTGTTAAGTCCATCCATCAGCTCCAACAGCTGGCCCACCATCCGCGTATCGGAATGGGAACCGCTCTCCCCCCGAATCGGTACGATGGCGTCCAGCTCGTCAATAAAAATGATCGAAGGGAGATGATGGGATGCCTCCTCAAAGATCTTCCGCAAGTTGGATTCCGTCTCACCATATACCGAGCTCACGATATCGGGGCCATTGATGTAAAGAAACTTTGCATTGATCTCATTGGCAATGGCCCTGGCCGTGTGGCTCTTGCCGCTCCCCGGCGGACCGTAGAAGATAATTCCACGAGGCGGATTGATGCCAAGGTGACGAAAAACATCCGGAAAGAGCAGCGGGAGTTCCACCAGCTCCCGAATAAGACCGATTTCCTTTTGGAGTCCCCCAACGTCTTCAAAGGTGACCTGATCCGATACCTGGCCCCATGATGAAAAGACATAATCCAGATCAAGTTTTGTATCTGCTGTCATCAGGCCGGCTTCCGGCTCAATTTCAGTGACCTTAAATGCGGTCCCCTGACTCTGCCCCGGTAACGTCGCGTAGAGCACCTGGCCGTCACTGACGAGCAAACCCTTGGAGGCAAAATTCTTGATCAGATAGGCTTCGACCCCTTTTATGTCAGCGATATTGACGAACGGTGCAAGGGTCACTTTGCTCACCGTCTTCATCTGGATCGGAACCAAAGAAACCCAGTCGCCCAGAAGGCTCTTGGTGGAATGCCTAAGGTACTGGTCCATGCGGATGAATTTCTTACCTTCATCCTCTTCTTGTGGCTTGGCCACCCGTGCCAAGACACTTCGACCACTGTTGGTTTCCACCTCTACGGCATCGTCCACTTTGATACCGTTTTTCTCCATGATCTCCGGATCTACAAGGATACGTCCCTGAGCTGAATATGCAGCCGGACACTCTTCTACCTGCAAGAAAACCGCCATGAAACTTCCTCCCTCATTTTGCTGTTCTTAGCTATATGTAATGTCAACTATCAATTCTAAAACGGATTACGGACTACGGGGAAACATGACTCCCGCAAAGACGCAAAGCTAGCAAAGTTCGTAGAAAAGAGCAGAATATCTTTCTTTACCCCTTGGCGTCTTGGCGCGAAAATCTTTCTTAAAACCGTTCTTTTGAACATCGTATCTGTAAGAACATAAAAACGCACTCTCCCGTTTCTAATTACGACCATCACCGAAACACCATGGAACGAACCACCACCGGCACTTCAGCATTATGACCCGCGTCTCGGACTTCAATGAAGTCCATATCGTGTGTGTGGAGCCCACTCAACCCGATAAAACTGCCATCGTTATTGGGATTTCGAGCAGCCAGTTCTCTGGCGAGTCGACATGGCGCATCCGATTCACCCACCAACACCAGGGGAAAATCATGATTCCACAGATGGCCAAGAGCAGAGGAAAGTCCCACGGTGACGGCCTCATCAGAGTCCTGCCCTTCGACAAAATCCATGGACAAAGCAAAGGGTTGTCTCGAACCGTTAAGAAGCTCAAACCGGGAGAGGACCTTTTCAATCTCTTTTTGGGCCTCCACCGCATTCTTCAATCCCGGCTCAAACTTTGGAGATACCACCATTAGATTTTTCAACCCATGAACATGGCCATGGGAACAGAAAAAAGATTCAACGGGTAGATGAGTCGAGTAAAGGGCCACCCCCACCGGAGTTGTACGTAACCTGTTGCCGGGAGTCAGCACTCCCATTTTGACACCCAGTCTGGGTGCTCGTTTACGAATTGCGCTACCCCAATCAAAGCCAACGTCTACTCCTGGCTTACTCTCGTAACCATAGACGAACTCAGCCACCCCACCGGAGAATTGTACGAAATCTACCTTGTCTAAAGGCGGTGGAGTCGAGGGGAATAAAATCTTACCTTCCTCTGAAACGCCTTCCCCTTCCAAGTAGTCAAGCAGGGTTTCGGCCAGAAACCTGCCAACGGCCTGTTTTTCGGAACGCGATACCGGCTTGCCCACCTCCAACTTAAGACCCAATTGAGCTGCTATCTTCTGCCCTGTCTCACCGAAATGAGTCAAATTCCCCTGCTCATCCATGTCCAGCACCTTTGCCCCGGCCGGGGTAAAGTAAAAATTCTCAAAGGACCCATTAGCCACCCATGCGAATCTGACTCCATGGGCTCCCAGGTCCAGGTTGAGCACCCTTTTTTTCTCATTGCCGGATTTTTCCACCGCCCCGGCCCCCAATGCCGCTAACATGGTCTGTAAATTCAATCCTTCTGAAACAAATATCAACCGACCTTTTTCCTGTCCAAACACTTCCTCAATCACAGATAGATTTTTTGGCTCAGTAGCCTTACCACTCATCACCACCACGCCGGTCTCGATCAGATGGCCTACAAGACGGGCTTCATCATAAGAACTTTCAATAAACGCCTTCAGTTGTTGCCCATCGATCTCTCCGTCCTCTCGAAAGGGGGTCGATATCACGGGGGATTCGTAAAACACCTCTTTGTTTTTAACCACAGATTTACTGGAGAGGTTTTTCCCACCTTTGCGCAGAAAGAGTCTACAGATTCCAAGATGGGTGGTAGCCGATCCGATGTGCACACCCATACTGGTAACCTTGACCAGGTCAGTCTTGCCGTAGAGAAAATCCTCGCCCAGGGCAATATCCATGGCTTCCGAGAACTCATCTTCGTCCCAGTGCCCTTCGTGAAAATTCAACGCCGGGAGCGGAGGCTCAGCAATGGCTGTTTCCAAATGCATAAATTAACCTATCCCTCATGAGTTTTTAACGGCATTCGCAACGCGCACTAAGCCAACCACACAATCCCACCAAGACCCCTGGAGTTCATACAAACCAGTGGGGCAGGTTCACTGATACCAATAGCGGTAAAGTATGGAGATGGCGGGAGTGTTGCCTTACAAAGGTCAGATGGTCTTCCGTTCCGCGCACCACAAGACCAGCTGAGAAAAGGGAGCACCCCGCGCTTTCCAGTCGAAAACAGCTGAGAGTACTAAACCCTAGCCGGCCTGATACTCGGGACAGACTTCGAGTTGTTCAAAACCCGACCCCATGTCTACTCCGAAGACATCAAAGAAATTGGGCATGGCTGCCACCAGCATGACTGACTTTTCGGGGTCAGTATTGAAGTGTTGATACTCCAATCCGTCGGGTAGAAACGGCAACGCCACCACATCCCCGGCTTCCCAGTCATGTTTGACTCCATCAACGATGGTGTAACCGTTTCCTTCCAGGATGTGGTGTACAATTCCCCCTTGGACCTTCTGCTTCCCGCTACGGCTTCCCGGGGGGATCTCCTGCATATAAAACAAATGGGCCGGACTGGCGATGTCTTCGATATCCGGATGAAGATACCACTTGAACTTGCCTTGCTTGTTAACTTCCCACTTGAGATCTTTCCACTTGATCAAGGCCCTGGCACCTTCCATTTTTTTGCGCCAGGCATCCCGTTTCGAAAACAAATTTTCGAGTAAGTCTTGTGCCATCTAGAAACCTCCCTGCTGAATTCTTCCGTGTTAAAATTCCAACTAAATCAGGCCGATGATGCTTTTTTCTCCCCTTTATAATCGGGAGAGTTCTCCACCTGATCAAACATACTTCCCAAAACTTGCGAGAAAGTGTTGTATTTGAAAGCCATCCACTTGGCCGGTTTTCCTTCGACTCTATTGTAATGCTTGTGAACGCACCCACCCGGTTTGACCGGCAAGAGAATCAGGTCCCATTTCTCCCACTCTACCGTCTGGTCATCCACTTCCGTAATCCCCTCACCTTCAAGGACAAATAAATTGAAACCACCCTGGTGTCGGTGTTTGCCGGAATGACGCTTGATGTCATGAACAAAACAGGACCAATCTGTAGCAGCGGTGTCTTCCATATCATGCCAGGATAGGTATTGTTTGATCAAACCCTGTCGGCACTGGTACCAGGGACGTTCATTGGCCTTGATGACGATCTTGCCTGTCCGAGCACGCACCCTGGCCTGGGCAGTGAGCCTTAAAATGCCCTCATAATGGTCCCCCTGCCGCTGATCCGGCTCTTTTTCTCTTACTCTTTCTCTCTCCATAAAGGATCTCGTTTCCCCCACCAACTCACCCTACAGAAAATGCCTCCAAGACTCGCTGTTTTGAACCAAAAGATCTTGTATTAGTTTCAGTTCTCGCATAGCACAACGCCCAGAGACGAGTCAAGCTTGGCTAGGCAAGTAAGTCCGAATCTCCATTGTCCGCTTTTTCCGTATCTCAACTGTCCGCCGGTCAAGCCTTTAGATAATTGGTTTTGATCCGCTAGCGGGCAATCACCTCCTTGCCACACTCTACTCGCAAGGTCTCTCCTTTCAGCACGGTCTAGACCCTACGGCCAATGTAGGGATCGGGGACTCTATAGATCTGGCCGTAGTAGCTGATATGACTTGTGCGCATGACCTTTCGCGGCTCTTCGTGAATCAATAAAAGCTCAAAATCCTCCACCGTCGGACGACGAAGCGACCTTACGTAGTGATCAGGAGGACTATCTCCACTAAGGCCCCTATGGCGATGCTTCCAGTTATACCGGTGCGTCCACCCCCCCAGGCTGCATTCAGCCCATGCAATTTGGGTATGGTCAAGATTCTCTAAAACAAAGTCCTGCTGGACAAAGCGAAAATTGTTCTCAATCTTGCCCTTGATTCGAGGCCTTCTACCATACTCGGTCTCTATTCCCAGCCGCCGCATCAGTTGCTGATACTCCGCCTCTCCATGAAATTGATGGATCCTGAACTAATTGCCCCGATCCGACAAAATGGCCTTCGGTAGCCCACAACGCACAAAGCAGTCGTGCAACACCATGAAAACATTGATCTTATACTGATGGAGAAACCAGTGACTTGAGAGCTAAAACCGGCTGTGATCGTCCTTGACCATGATCAGAAGTAAGTCCCCAATAAAAGGAAAGCTAACCTTAGACTGTAGCTGGATAGGTCAAAAACATCTCTAGCCTTTTCCGCAAAGGATCATTACAATTTGCTTTCTACTAATGCATTGATATTCAATCTTGAATATCGTCTTATAGTGAGAATCGGCTGAAAACGTCCTAAAGCAAGCTTTTCAGACCCTAAATTAACGGAGTAAACCATGAACGATGCCGAACAATGGATTCAAGCCCAGCAACTGCGCAGGCACCCGGAGGGTGGCTGGTATCGCGAAGTCTACCGCGCGCAAGAATCCATCCCCCACCAGAGCTTGCCCAGCCGCTTTACCGGCGACCGCCCCTTTTCCACGGCGATATACTACCTGCTGACCGATACGGATTTCTCCGCATTTCATCGTATCAATCAGGACGAGGTGTGGCATTTTTACGATGGCACCTCCCTGACCATTCACATGATCGACCCAGCCGGCATCTACTCAGCCGTTAAGGTGGGAAGGAATATCCAGGCTGGTGAAGATCTGGTGGCGGTTGTCAGAGGCGGCTGGCTGTTCGGTGCCGCAGTGAACATCCCCCTCTCCTATGCTCTGGTCGGCTGTACGGTCGCACCTGGGTTCGATTTTGCCGACTTTGAGATGCCGAGCCGTCAAAAACTCCTGGAAGATTACCCGCAACACCAACAAATTATTGAAAAACTTACGAGGTGACCATGAGCCTTGCTATTATGAGCGCAATGCGTGAAGAAATCGCGAGTTTGGTGGTGGAGCTGGGAACCGCGGATGAAGCGGTTCACACCGGCATGCGCACCTATCATCGTGGCCGACTCTGGGGTATGCCGGTAGTCCTCGTATTTTCGCGCTAGGGTAAAGTAGCCGCCGCTACTACCGTAACGCATCTCATCGCTCAGTTCGGCGTCGACGAGGTCATTTTTACTGGCGTGGCCGGTGCTGTCGATCCCGCCCTGAACATCGGCGATATTGTCGTTGCCGGCAAACTCTATCAGCACGATATGGACGCTCGACCCTTGTTCACGCGCCATGAGATCCCCTTGCTGGATGTCACTACATTAGAGACCGACCCTCGGCACCGGCAGGTCGCGTTGGAGGCCGCCAAGCACTTTTTAACGCATGATCTACGCTCCCATGTTTCTCCTGCCCTCCTGGCCGAGTTCCACATCGAACAACCCAAGGTACTGGAAGAGGACATCGCCAGCGGCGACAAGTTCTTTGCCAAGGGGGAGGATTTTGTGGAGCTGAGGAAAAGGCTGCCTTCGGTGGCATGTGTCGAGATGGAGGGTGCCGCCGTAGCTCAGGTCTGTCATGAGCACGGCGTTCCGTTCCTAATCATCCGGACCATTTCCGATTCTGCAAACGAAGCGGCCCCTATAGAGTTTCCCAAGTTCGTCGAGCAAGTTGCGAGTGCTTACTCCCACGGAATCCTGCGCAATCTGTTAAAGGGATTGTACCCCACAGGGAAGGATGCGGATGGCTGACGAAGCAAAGCTCATATTCCGCTGAATGAAAAAGGGGGACATTCAGGCAAGAAAAGACTCCCGACGACTTTTCTTGCTTGTGGGGTGCCGTGTCACCTTCATTACTCGAAATTATTCAGCCTGTTGTTCGCTCTGTTGATCATCCTTCTTTTTAACTATAGGAATCTGCTTTTGAGGAGTGGTCACCAAGAATCGAAAAATCCCCGAAACAGCCACCAGTCAGCCGGGCGGCTCGATCGCCATGATCATCGGCATTTCGGCCGAAATCACCGCTTATGAGACCGGAACCGATCGCATCCTCGCCTATATTTTGGTTGGTCTCGGCGTCGTATTGACCGCATCCGCCTATTGGCCGGTGCTGCACAGCTCCTCTAGGGTGGTCCGGTTCTTCAGCGCTGCTGGGATCAATGCTCTGACGCGTATGATGGATTTTTCCTGATCTGTATCGAGGTCGAGCTTCTAAGTATCTGGACAGAATTATTTGTCCATAACACCTCGCAGAAGGACTGAGGACTGAGTGCTCAGGTACAAGAATTTATGTCCGGGTAGTAGGACACAATAGGTCGAACCGCGGATCGTAAAGCACGCGATCTCTCATAGTGGTAGGGAGCAGGTTACGGCGTTTCTATGACCGCATGCAATTGAACGATCAAGTTCGCTACAGCGTGCTCAGCTTGCCCGTCGGGTGCGTATCGTTCACAATCAATCGTTCCATGGGGTCGCACATGAGGAATCCGGATAAAGAGGAAGACGCGCAATGAAAATTTCATCGACCAAAGTAAGCGCTGCTGCTGCCACACTGGTGATCTCGCTGGCAGTTGCTGCGATGGTGTTCTGGAGGAGCGTCATCGCCGACACGATCTATCCTCCTCCGAGAGCCGAGTCCCCTGAATCATGGTTCGACGCCGGCAAGCGAGCCGTCGAGAAGCTAAAGAATCTTCGTAAAAACAACCGTCAAGCCAAGAACGTCATCCTGTTCCTGGGCGACGGCATGGGCGTGTCCACAGTTACTGCCGCACGAATATTCGCCGGTCAATTGCGTGGCGACAGCGGTGAGGAGAGCTCTCTCTCGTTTGAGAGGTTCCCGCATCTCGCATTGTCCAAGACGTACAACACGAATCAGCAGACGCCCGATTCCGCCGGTACGATGTCCGCGATCATGACCGGCGTGAAGACCAAGGCTGGCTTCATCGCCGTGAACCAGAACGCTACCCGCGGGGACTGCGAGAGCGCTCTTGGTGAAGAATTGACAACGCTTCTCGAGCATGCCGAGCAAGCCCGCATGTCCACGGGCGTGGTCACCACGGCGCGGCTGACGCACGGGACGCCGGCCGCTACCTACGCCCACGTCCCCGAGCGCCGTTGGGAGGACGACACCTTAACCGAAGCGCCCTGCGTAGACATCGCCGCACAGCTCATCGAATTCGCCACCATTAATCGGGGTTCGGACGGTCTTGAGGTCGCGATGGGCGGCGGCCGCCGTCACTTCCTGCCGGACAATTTCCCCGATCCCGAAGGCGGCAACGGCCCCGACCCCGAAAACGTCCCCGATCCCGAAGGCCACAACGGCCGACGGGCCGACGGTCGCAACCTGCCAGACGAATGGGTGGCCCGTCACGACCGCGCGGCCTACGTCTGGAACAAAGCGCAGTTCGATGCGATCAACCCACGTACAACAAATCACCTACTCGGTCTGTTCGAGCAATCGCACATGGAATACGAACACCACCGTCCCAACGATGAGGGGGGCGAACCCTCATTGAGCAAGATGACGGAAAAGGCCATCAAGATACTGAGGAAGAACCCTAGGGGATTCTTTCTCCTCGTTGAGGGTGGGCGTATCGATCATGCGCACCATGGCAGCAACGCTTACCGGTCGCTCACCGAGACAATCGAGTTTGCCAAGGCGGTCGATGTTGCGGCGACAATGACCAGCCACCGGAACACGTTGATCATCGTTACCGCCGACCACAGCCATGTCTTCTCGATCTCGGGTTTCCCGACGAGAGGCAACGACATCCTCGGAAAGGTCATAGGTAACGATTCGAGAGGCGAGCCCAACGCTCCCGACGAGCCGTCGCTGGACGCGCTGGGCCTACCCTACACGACCCTCGGGTATCATAATGGCCCCGGTTATATCGGCGCATCTGATAATCAATCCGAGGGGCCAAAAAAATTCCCGCATTTTGGCACCGGTTACCTGGAGATCACCAGCGGTCGCCTACGGGATTTGACTGACGTGGATACCACGGATCCAATCTATCTCCAGGAAGCGGTCGTGCCATTGGGCAGCGAGACGCATGGAGGTGAGGACGTCGCCATCTACGCACGTGGTCCCAAGGCACATCTATTCCAGGGCACCTTGGAGCAGAATGTGATTTACCACGTCATATACGAAGCCCTGAAGCACAAGCTCCGCCATACCGGAGTCAAAGGAACTCACGCTGGCTAATGAACGTTTAGCCACAACTCCTTGTATCACTGCTACCCCTATCCTGAGCGGCAGGTCCAGACCGCGCTTTGCTTGTAAGCTCTGCTCGCGTCTAACCCCACGGCTCTACAGGAATTCGTTCCCATTTTTCCCGGCTAAGCAACTTTATCGGGTCAATCTTCTCTAACACCTCACTGGGTACCGAAAGTCGCTCCGCAAACGCCGAACCTACTGGCTTGGTACAATCAAAACCCACCTTGGTGGCGGTGGTTCCGTCCGGCGAGCTAGGATCAAGCACCCCGCCAGTCAATCCGGGCAACACGATCAATCCGCGATCCCCCTGAAACCGCATGGCAATTGCCAGCAGCACCTCTTTCTCATCGAAGATGTCCACGTCCTCGTCAAATACGAACACATGCTTATGCCCGAATCCCGATGACAGTGCCGCCACTGCAGCAGCCTTACCCTGTCCCTCAACAGTCTTACGGATCTGTACGTAAACATGGACACCTCCACCACCTGACATAGGTAAGTGAACAGCACGGGCTCCAGGGACGATGCTTCGTACGGCTCTGAGAACGACACCTTCTCGGCTGAGGCTGGTGATCCAATGGGTATGGCCCACCATGACGTCATCCCAAAAGGCATTACGACGACGGGTTACTGCGGTCACCTTAAAGGTCGGATTCCAACGCTGCGGGCCGACATACCGGGTGTATTCACCAAACGGGCCCTCCGGGTGGCGCCTACCCTTGGGGACATACCCCTCAATGACAATCTCGGCATCGGCGGGCACCAGGAAGTCCTCTCCCAGAGTTTCAGATGGCACGAGCCGCAGAGGCGCACCGACGGTACCACCCGCAGTTTCAAAGTGGCTCTCGTCCGGCCCCACATGGGTTGCAGCTCCCAACAGGACCAGGGGATGGTGTCCCACCCAGTAGGCTGCGGGCATATCCTCGCCAGCCTGCTCATACTGCCGGAGGTTGTCGGCATTGTGGGAATTTCGCCCCAAGAATACTTGAATTTCATCTCTGCCAAACAACCACCCCCGATGCATAGCTGAGTTGTCCAACCGAGAACTCCGGTTATGGGTGAGAAATAACCCCTCGGTAATGTACCGACCCGGATCCATACGGTGGTGGAGTGGCGCGGGAAACCTGCGGATATCCACACTTGAACCCTTTTCCACCACCTCTTTCACCGGTGCATCGCCACGAGGAACCACTTCCGGCTTGCGTCTCTCCTGCACCCGTTGGTAGCAGGCTACCCCCGCCTGTTGAATCTCCGCTCCCAAAGCACGGGCCAAACGAATTCGGCTGGCCATGAGAAAAGTCACCAGCGGCATTTCCATACGTTGGCCTTCCACCATGACGTTATGGCAGATGATCACAGGAAACCGTTTGGCTTTTTCCAACTTCGTGGCCAACGCGGTAATCTCCCAGGCGGCGTCCAGGGGTTCTTCGATATGCACCACCTCATCGGGAAAATCTCGCTCGTATTGATCCAAAAATGTATGAAGATCGTAGTTACCCAAAACTAGACTCCTTGCAAAGCCGTGAGGTCTTTTTCGCCAATAAAAATAACGGCACTCCTGTCATAACCCAGCCGGGACAACTGAAGTAAAACACGCGGGAATCTCGCAATGAACATATTATCGGATAGCGTCACCTGGAAACCTGTTGCTGGGCAACAACCACGCTCTCGTCTGCCAGACCTGCCGGCGTGGTCCACTCCTTGAGCGGAAGTCCTTCTGCCAGTGCGCGAAGCTCACGTTCCCAAATCTTGCGTATAAACACAACTCCTATATCCGCTTGGATTAGTCGTTCATTGGCGCGGTCGGCAATGGGTCCCTGCCCCACCAGGCTCACATAATCCTCCACCCAAAATGAATAGTAGGTAGGAGTTTCTCTATCCATGTCCTCAATTCTCATTTTCCCGGCTAGAACGGCTTCCGCAATTTGATTTGGCGAGACACTCATGGTTTTCCTCGCCTGAAGGCGCCTTTTATTATAGCTTTCGGCCGCCGCGCCGGTTACGGGGATCCAATCGGCAATAAAGGTAACATTATTTTCGTCGTCTATGGGTACATGCATGAGATAACGGTCTGCCCATAGGGTATTCACGTCCTCCTGCGAGCCCTCCACCCGAACTCGTGATCTCGACTGGATGACATTCGGCATGTGAAAATGAAGAAAGGCTGGCGGTTCTCGGGGGGTGCTCATGCCCATTCTAACACCGTACTCCGTCTCTTCGGCTGAAACCTTGCGTGGGAAGAGTCGTTCAGTGCGACCTGCTCGCACCAAGGACTCCCGATGAACAAACGGCACGTGGTTTGGATCGTTTTCAATCCGGCTAAAGTAGTTGCAGGGCCAGATCTCCGGGGTAGCCGCTTCCACAACACCAGGCCTTTCAAAATCGGGGAACCGCCTCAGAGGCGGGGTTTCACCGTCGCCGAGATACGCAAAGATATGACCAAGATACTCCTTCGTGGGGTAGCTGCGAATCTGAACCTTGGACGCGCAAGACTCCTCTTCGCCTGGTTGCTCCACACACTGTCCCGATCCAACGTATTTCCACCCATGATAACGGCATCGAACAGAGTCCCCTTCAACCCAACCTGTGGATAGCTGAGTCCCACGATGGGCGCATCGGAATGCAATCACATGGGGGATTCCCGTCTCTCCCCTGTAGAGCGTGAACCTTTCACTCATGATTTGTATGGGCACCATTTTGCCGGACAATAAATCTTGAGATCTGTAGACCGGATGCCAGAACCGTCGCAGATACTGTCCGGCCAGGGTGTCGGGTCCCGTGCATGCAAAATCTAAGGATGGTACAGTCACGACTTTCACTCCCTATGATCTACCAGGCAACGATCCCTCAAATTCTATAAAACCTCTTGGCATTTTCCCCCAGGATCGCTGCCTTATGTTCTTCTTTCAAGTCCTTGCGCTCTAGTATTTCATCAATCTCACCCATGGCGTTGTCTGCCGCAATCTCGTGGGGATAGTCGGAGGCAAACATAAAGGGTTCATGTCCGATGCGGTCAATGGAATAGGCCAAGGCCTTCTCGTTGCCCTCGCACCCCACAAACACCCTACCGTTGCGAAAATAATCCTCGGGGGAGCGCTTCAGGCGGAGCCCCCCATACTCCACTTCCCGCTCCAATCGGTCAATTACCATTGGAATCCAGCTGGTCCCACCTTCTAAAAACCCCACCCGGAGTTTTGGAAATTGATCGAACACTCCGTCCGCGATCATGCCTGTCATTGCGATTGCCAAGGGGACAGGCATCCCCAAGGCCCTTGTGGGCGGGAAAACCGTAAACGTATTAAAACCCAGGTCACTGTAACTCCCACCATGCACGGCCACCACACAATCAAGCCTTTCCGCCTCCTCGTAAATGGGCCAGAATTCCCGAGAACTGACATGTCTCTTGAGACCGTTGGAGGGGATCATGGCTCCAACCATTCCAGGTTCTTTCATTGCCCTCTTCAGTTCGGCCACGGCGCTGGGAACGTCCTGCATGGGAATGAGTGCTATGCCTTTGAAGCGAGGGCTAAATCTCAAATATTTTTCGCTCAGCCAATTGTTGTAAGCCTTTGCAAAGGCCGTTGCCCAATCAGGATAGACCACATGACCATAGGCCAATCCCAAAGTGGGATACAGCACCGAATGATCGGTGTCCGTCCTATCAAGGAACTCAAGCCATCTTTCTGGCCCGACGGTTGGATCGAAGGTTCCAGGGTTGCGAGGACGAGCGTTGGGAGTGTGAAACTCGTCCAGGCTCGGTAGCATTAAACGAGCGGAGACGTAACGATTGTTAAATGGGGCTTCAATGAATTCGTTCAACTCCTGTTCGTTCTCCATGACATGACCATCAGCATCAACGTATCCCTTTGCCATAGATAATCTCCTTTTGGGTTTTATTCTGGCTAGACTCTATAGAAAATTGGTACCCCCGTCCACTGACAAGAGCTGTCCGGTCATGAAATCGCTTTCTGAAGAAGCGAGAAACAGCATGGTCCCCACCAAATCCGCTTCCACTTGTGACCGTTTAAAACTACGCCGTTCGTTGGACCTCTTTACTTGTTCGGGAGTCACATTTCGACCCTCCGTCACCACAAATCCCGGCGCAATGGTGTTTACGCAAATCCCGTAGTCTCCCAACTCTCGAGCCATGGCACGCGTCATGGCAATGACCGCTCCCTTGGAGGAGACGTAGTGCACGTAATCGGGAGTGCCATTAAGGGCCACACCCGAGGATATATTAATGATCTTTCCTTTGGATTGTTTTTTCATATGTGGAAAAACGGCCTTGGCGCAAAGCCACACCCCTCGCACGTTTACCGCCATGGCCTTGTCGAACTCTTCTACCTCCATTTCCCAGAAGCGACTCTTCTTGATGCTCATGAAATAGGCGGCATTGTTCACCAGGATATCCACCCGGCCAAATCGCTCCACGGTGGCCTCCACCATGGATTGAACGCTCTTCTCATCAGAGACATCGCACTGGACGGTCATAGCCTCCCCACCAACGTCTGCAATGGCTTTGACCACCGGACTGGCATCAACCATATCAGGTAGACACAGCTTTGCCCCTTCCCTGGCCATTCCTAGAGCATAGGCTTTGCCAATCTTCCCTCCTCCCCCCGTAATGATGGCAACTTTATCTTTTAAGCGCATTGGTCAACTCCTTTCAAAATATGATCGTAGTAAACTCATTCATTATTTAAGCCTATAGAATCTTTTCGCGTTATCTCCTAAGATCCCTCGCTTGTGCTCGTCCTTCAGGTCTTTTCTCTCTAGAATCTCGTTGATCTCTTCCATACAGTTATCCATTGCAATTTCATGTGGGAAATCAGAAGCAAACATGAAGGGTTCAGGCCCAAGACGCTCCACCGCATACGCTAATACCTTCTCATTCCCCTCGCAGGCCACAAATACATTACCGCTGCGAAAATAATCTAGAGGAGCCTTCTTGAGATTAAGCCCTCCATACTCCACCTCCCTCTCCAACCTGTCGATTACCAGGGGAATCCAGCTCGTCCCACCCTCTAAGAAACCAACCCTCAAATTGGGAAATTGATCGAATACCCCATCCACAATCATACCTGTCATCGCTATGGCCAGCGGAAACGGCATTCCTAAGGCCCTAGTAGCAGGAAAAACTGTAAACGTATCAAAACCTAAATCACGGTAACTTCCTCCATGAACAGCTATAACACAGTCCAACTTTTCTGCCTCTTCGTAAACGGGCCAGAATTCCTTGGCGCTGATGTGTTTCCTGAGACCATTGGATGGTATCATGGCCCCAACCATTCCAAGCTCCTTAATCGCCCTCTTCAGCTCAGCCACAGCGCTGGGAACATCCTGCATGGGGATTAGGGCCACCCCCTGAAAACGGGTACTGGCTTTTAAATATTTATCGTGCAGCCAATTGTTATAAGCTTTCGCATAGGCTAACGCCCAATTAGGAAAAACCACCTGGCCGTAGGCTAATCCGTGAGTCGGGTATAGCACCGTATATTCCGTTCCTGTCTTGTCGAGAAATTCAAGCCATCTTTCAGGACCAACGGATGGATCAAAAGCGCCTTCTTTGCGAGGGAGGCCGTTTGGGGTATGAAATCCGTCTAGGCTCGGTAGCGTTTGCCGAAAAGCGATATACCGGTCGCGAATTTTAAATGGTGCTTCGATGAATTCACTCAGCTCGAAATTTCCTAAATTTTCCATGACATGACCGTCGGCATCTACGTATTCTCTTGACATGTCTTTCCCCTTATTTCTCTTTTCTGAGATATCGCCGCCAAGCTAACGAAAAAGCAACAAATTCATTTTAGCCATAGAACGGTTTGAATACTGTATTTAAACCAACTAATTCAACCTCCTCAGAGCGGGAATCTTTAAGGCGATGGTGAGAGTAATCATGACAATCAAAGCTCCAACAATTGACAAGGCGGAGGACATGCCGATGATGACCGCCAGAGTACCCACCGCAGGTCCATTAAAGATCTGTAGACCAAATACCGACATGCTGTAAAGCCCCATGACCCGTCCACGCACCGCCTGAGGCGCCTCCATAAGCAGAAGCGTATTGATTGAGGCCTGATGAATGACAAAGGAGGAACCATAGGCCACTAGAAAGAGGGATGCCACGACCACGGGTACATACCAGGAGATACCAGCAAAGGCGATGATGAATAAAGCATAGGCAAGGGTAAACCCGAGCACCACGGCCCCTTTGTGGGTAACGCTACGCATGCAGGACAATCCCAATGCCCCAAAAATTGCTCCAACCCCAGTGGCTGCCAGTAAAAAGCTGTACCCCTGTGCCCCCAGGCCAAACACCTTTTCGGTAAAATAAGGAAGCATGGATTGAAAACTACTACCAATGAGAATCGTGGGCGTGGCTGCCAGAGCCAACAATCCCAACGGCACCGGATTGGACCTTGCATAGTGAAGCCCTTCCTTGAGACTGCGCCATGCAGAGACGGATTCTCCCTCTGTTGCATGCGGGGTTTCAACAATACGCATGCTGCTCAGAGTCAGGATTAGCGGCAAAAATAATATTCCAATGATCAGGTAGGCCCATCCCATTCCAATGGATACAAGGGCCAAACCCGCCAATGGGGGCCCGATGACCTGCAAGGAATGACGCGCAGAGGAACTTAAACTGATGGCATTGAGAAGCGCCTCTTTTCCTACCATATTATGCACTATAACCATTCTGCTGGGCTGGCTCATACCCCCGCCGATGCCATGTATGATCAACAACACCAAAACCATCCAAAGCTGAATGACTCCAGCAAGGACAAGCAATCCCATGATCACGGCGGAAGCAAGGTAAAAGAACTCCGATAGTCGGACCAGTTTTCTATTGTTGACACGGTCAGACCACACGCCTGCATGGAGGCAAAGGAGACTGAAGGGTAGCCAGTGACAGAAGTTTGCGATGCCCAGCCAAAACGGTGATTTGGTCAACTCCCAGACCAACCAGTTTCGAACCACCGCTTCAGAAATGTCACCTAGAGCCGAACTGACCGTGGCCAACCAGTAAAGACGGAATGTTGGATTACGCAGGGCTGCAAAGCGCGGTGCCGGCTCCGCCCTTGGCACCGCAGTTCGTGAAATGCTTGTTTCCAAAAGGATTTTTCCTAAGGTACGAATGAGCGAAATTACAAATCGTACTGAACTTATCCTCACCTACAAGTCAATGTCAAATCAACGGATTGAAGAGACAGAGACAGGATAGGAACAGAGAAGAAACAAAAGAGAGAGATGAAGCTCCTCATGGTTGGAGAAGGGATCGCGAAGAAGATTCATTTCCTTCTCTTTGACACGGTGCCAAACTATCGGATAGTCTCTCTGACTCCGACACAGGATCTAAGCACCTCATGACCCGGATCACCTTAGCACTCATTGGAACACAGAACTGGCAGGAACAATAATGGCGACAGCTGAACTTTCTCTTCCGAGTGCGCCTCCTGCCAAGACCACCTTATATTACGGCTGGATCATCGTTGGTATTTGTACCGCCACGGTATTCGTGGTTACGGGCACAAAGGGAACCATCGGAGCCCTGTTCAAGGACATGCAAAGGGACCTCGGTTGGGGGAGAGGCACAACCGCTGGGTCATCTGCCATCAGCACCCTGGCCTGGGCCCTAACCTTGCCCCTGGTGGGCCCCCTTGTGGACCGCTATGGAGCCAAGCGTGTCATGGTGGCTAGTATTCTTCTCATGATCGTTGTGGTGATACCTATATTCTGGGTGAAGTCGTTATGGGCCCTTTATTTGTTCTTTGGAATTTTACCAGGTGCTGCCATCGCTGGATCCACTATTGTGCCTGCTGCAAGCCTCATGGGCAGATGGTTTCACCGACGCGCCGGGTTCGCCATCGGTATTATATCATCAGCGTTACCCCTAGGTTGGGCGATCTTTACACCCGTTACAGCGGTCCTGGTTTCCCAACTAGGATGGCGAATCTCTTACATTTTTACTAATGCAACCCTCCTGTTGATCTTGCCGTTGATCCAACTGTTTCTACGCGATAGGCCAACCGCGATGGAGGTGCCTGAGACGGAACAGCTCTTAACCTCTCAGTCTTCAGCAATTGGTCCAAGAATTACCTTACGTGAGGCAATGGGGACACCGCTTTTTCGCTTCCTCCTTTTGAGCCAGGTGAGCTGCGGGATCGTGGACCATGTGGTTGCGGTTCACTTCATTCCATTCGTCTCCGATAAAGGGGGAACAGAATTCTTTGCCGCAATGTTCTTGAGTGCAAGCCACCTGGCAGCCGTGGCCGGGAGCATCACCTCCGGGTGGATGTGTGATCGCTATAGCCGCAAATCCGCCCTGTGCTTGATGCATGGTCTAAGAGCCGTGAGTCTCCCAATGTTGATTCTCTTCGGCCTCACAGGCAATCTCGTCTGGTTGATTCTTTTCACACCAGTTTACGGCGCCACCGTGATGATGGGGGTCCCTGCTACTAGCACCCTCGTGGTCCGAGCGTTCGGTCACCGTTCCGTTGGAACCGTGTATGGAGCCTTGCAGTTGACACACCAACTGGGTATGGCCGCGGGTGCCTATTTCAGTGGTGTTATTTTCGACATGGCAGGCAGCTATTACCTGGCCTTTGTCATTGCCACTGGAATAGCAACCTTTGCTACAATCAGCATGCCCAGGATTAAAGAAACTTCAGTAAGTGAGCGTTCTTAAGACTTCCCAAAGATTTTTGGAATTTATGATTAAAATTCGGATTACAGAATCGGAAAAACGATAACTCGTGCAAAGACGCAAAGAACACCAAGGAAAAACGAAACCACAAATTCGAAGCTCGAATTACGAAAATCGAAACAAATCCAAATGATCAAAACACATAAATTTCTAAACGAATTCGTTTCGGTTTTTGAGTTTTAGATTTAAGGGCTTCGGTTTGTTTCGGATTTCGAGCTTCGGAATTCGGATTTTAACTAGGGGAGTCTTGGCGCAACAAACTCTATTGAAGTTGCTCTGTTGAAGATTTCAAAGAAAAGAATCTAACCATCTTTACCGAGCACCCGCCCTAGGAGCTGTCGTGCAAGGGTCAAGCCGGGAAGGGGGGCGCCCAACTGGTGGGCAAGCTCAAGGGCTGGACCGACACCTTTATAGAAGAGTTCCGTACGATGGACAGGGTCAGCCTTTTGGTCTTGTTGAAATCGCATCCAATTATCGGCAATAGCACTCTGACCAGTGCTCACCCGAACGAGATCCTGAAATGCTTTGAGGTCAATCCCCGCCTTTTCTGCCAGCAACATCCCCTCATGGGCGGAAAGCATATTAATAAGAACCATGGTCTGCTGTGCCAGCTTTGTCATGGACCCTGTCCCCACGTTACCCATGTGAAAGACATTGGTCCCTGACGCAGATAGAACTGGTTGGCACTTATCGAAGGACTCTTTCATGCCACCCACCATGAAGCATAGACTTCTGGCCTTGGCCCCCCTCTCCCCACCACTCATCTGTGCATCCACGACATCCATTCCCTTCGCCCTCACCGCGGGTGCTAATTTTTTTGCCGTATCTGGGTGAATGGTGCTGTGAATGGCAATCACACTGCCTGGCTGAGCCGCTGCCAGCACACCGCTACCTTCTCTCAACACGACTTCTTCCACCTGGGCATCATCCACAACGGCAATTTCAATCACCTCTGAATGCCGACCAATCTCTTTGGGAGATTGAGCTATCTTTGCACCCAGCCCTGCCAATTCTTTCAGTGGTTCCTCTCGAAGGTCATAGACCATCAAGTCAAAACCGGCATTGACGACATTCGTGGCCATGGCTTTCCCCATGGTGCCCAAGCCGACAAATCCAACTTTTTTTACCAACGCATTTTCTCCTGTACTCGATACTCTAGGGTCTTCCCGTAAGAATGTTCAACAGAACAACTTCAACAGAGTTTTTCGCGCCAAGACGCCACCGACTTAAATTCCGAAATCCGAATATCGAAATACGAAACAATTTCAAAATTTCAATTCTCAAATTCTAAAACCTTCCAATGAGAACTCCTCCCGCGTTATTCAATGTTTTGAATTTAGTATTTTGAGTTTTCCCTTTTTGTTTCGAGCTTCGGATTTCGAGTTTGTAATTTTATTTATACTTGGCGTCCTTCGCCCCGTGGAATATCGACTCAACCGAGGTCGAGTTGTTCTCCCGAAGCGCTATTCCACAGGGCGAGTCTTATTTTTCCCGATTCCGTAACCCGTAATTCAACCAAAAATTTCAATTTGTTTGGTTAGATATTTTAGTTTGAATCCTCACTATGACGCCTTTGGAACAGCCAACTTACTCATATCAGCCAGCCCCTCGGGAGTCTTCCACTGCTTGAGGGGCCGTCCCTCGGCCAGTGCCTTTAACTCGCGCTGCCAGATTTTTCGCAGTAGGAATACACCTACATCCATTCGTCCTAAATGCTCCTCGGAACGATCCTCTTGACGGCCCTGACCCACCTGAACCACATAATCCTCGATCCAGAAAAGCTTGTAAGTGGATAAACTCTTATCAACGTCCCCCAGGGTCATCTTCCCTGCAAGGATATCCTCAGCAATCTGATTCAGTGACGCCGCCTGGGATTCCTCTGCCTCCCGCCGGCGTTTGCGGTAGGCCTCGCCCTGTTCTCCCGTCAATGGCACCTTGTCAACCACGAAGCTGATACAGTTTTCGTCATCGATGGGTAACCGCCAGAACAGACGGTCTACCCAAAGGTTGGCAGCATCTTCCAATGTACCTTCAACCCTTGCCTGGGATCTGTTCTGGTTGGTGACTGGGATATGGAAATGAAGGTAAAAAGGATCCCTCCCGGGCACCTTACTGGCGGTTCGGACTCCATACTCCGTCTCCTCCGAAGTTAAGGAACGGACGGCAAGCTGTCTCTCCATGTTCTTCACTCGTGAGATGGATTCGCGATGAGTGAAGGCTACGTGACCCGCGTCGCAGGCGTTGTCTATTCTGTTGAAATAGTTGCACGGCCAAATCTCTGGAACCCCAGCATCCAGAACTCCTGGCTGTTCAAAATCGGGATGCCTCCGAAGGGGGGGCGCATCACCCTCACCGATGTACACGAAGATCAGACCCAAATATTCACTGGTGGGATAACTACAAATTTTTACCTTGCTGGCGTTTGCTTCATCTTCCCCTGGTTGTTCCACGCATTGCCCCGTACCATCGTATCTCCAGCCGTGGTAACGGCAGCGGATGGATTCACCCTGAACCCATCCCGTTGACAGCTGGGTGCCGCGATGGGCACAGTTAAAGTCCACCAGATAAGGGTTTCCCCCCTCGCCACGGTAAAGGGTAAACCGTTCACTCATGAGTTGGATGGGTACCGCTCGCCCCGGCTTCAGATCTTTAACACGATATACCGGTTGCCAAAAATTTCTCAGAAAGCGACCAGCAAGGGTGCCTGGCCCCGTATGGACAAAATCGTTATAGTCCTGAGAAGGTTCCATTGGGTTGCTCCTCCTTATGGTCTCATAGAAATCTTAGGATGAGAGTGAGGTCTCCCTTAACTCCCCAGAGAACGCACGCCCAGCACACGGTCTAAAAGTTGTTGCGTCAAGGCTAGCCCGGGGAGAGAAAGTCCAAGTTCGTGGCCCAACTCAAGGGCGGGGATCAGACCCTTATAGAAACCCTCCAGACGTTCTTCAGCAATGGCTAGCTCAGATGTTCCCACATCCCGATACTGATCCCAATTGCTAGCCACCCGGCTATCTCCGCTACTGGCTCGAACCACATCTTGTAAGATCTTGGGATCAAGGCCTGCGCTTTCACCCAAAAGCATCCCCTCATAGGCGGAAAGCCTGTTCATCATGACGATGACCTGTTGTGCGAGTTTGGCCACTGCTCCCATGCCCACCTGGCCTACGTGAAAGATTTCCTTACCAGAGGTTTCAAACACCGGCCTGCATTTCTCAAAGTCTTCTTTCTCGCCTCCCACCATGTAGCACAGGGTCCTGGCACGTGCTCCACTCTCTCCACCGCTAACCTGAGCATCCACCACATGGATCCCGCTTGCCTTTGCAAGTTCAGCCACACGCTTGACCGTTCTTGGATGGATGGTGCTGTGAATCGCAATAATGGCCCCAGGCCTGGCACCACTCAAAATGCTCTTCTCCCCTGCGATGACCTTTTCCACCTGAGCATCATCCACCACGGACATTTCGATTATCTCCGCATGCTTACCCACCTCCATGGGGGAAGCGGCCGTTTTTGCGCCCAAAGCGGCCAGTTCCTTCATGGGCTCTTCACGGAGATCGCAAACCATCAGATCAAATCCACCCCTCACCACATTGGCGGCGATGGGCTTACCCATATTGCCGATACCGATGTAACCTACCTTGCTCACCATAACGTTTCACCTATGTCCTCCAGACAGAATTAAGCAATGACAGGTTCTTCCCGTCAAGCGAGCCCCGAATCCCGAAAGGATTCCGGGATAACCCAGGGCTTAAGTGGCCTCCCTTCTGCTAGGGCCTGTAGCTCACGTTCCCATACCTTTCTCAAAAGGATAACACCCACATCCATCCGTCCAAGCCGCTCATTGATCCGATCCGCGATTTCACCTTGACCTACTTGAACAATGTAATCCTCCAGGCTGGTCAAATTTTTAAGATTGGTTTGTTTCTTTACATCGACCATACGCAACTTTCCTGCAAGCATTGCCTCACCCATTTCTAGATGGGAATCGGTGGTGGCCTTGCGGGCCAGAAGGCGGCGCTCCCGGTACTCCTTGGCCGAGTCGCCACTTACATGGGCAAAGTCTATGGGAAAGCTGACACATGATTCATCGTCCACTGGCACCCGGAAAAGAAGGCGGTCCAGATACCCGCCGGATACACCACTCTTCGGGTCCCTGAGACTCAGATCCGTTCTGAAATGGTTTGTATTGGGCATATGGAATTGGAGGCTCGCCATGAGCTTCCCTCCCCGCACCACCCGGGTCATGATGCCGGATTCTGTCTCATGGGCGGACAAGACGGGGAGTTCGGGGTGCTGGTCAACCGCCTCCCTGGAATCACGATGGGTAAAACTAACGTGCCCAACGTCACAGGCATTGTCTATACGATTGAAGTAGTTACAGGGCCAGTATTCAGGTGGATAGACTTCGAGGACTCCGGGGCCATCGAGGCCGGGATAACGCCGGAGCGCAGGCGCTTCTTCGTCGCCAAAGTACACGAAGATGAGTCCAAGATACTCCTGGGTAGGATAGCTACGAATGTGAATCTTTTCCGCATTGGACTCATCCTCACCCGGCTGCTCGACGCATTGTCCTGAGCCTTCGTATTTCCATCCATGATAACGGCACCTCACACAATCCCCTTCCACCCAACCTGTGGAAAGCTGAGTCCCACGATGGGCGCACCGGAAAGCCACCACGTGGGCAACCCCACTCTCGCCTCTGTAGAGAGTATATTTTTCACTCATGATTTGAATGGGCCGCATCTGCCCCGCTGCAAGGTCTTCAGCCCGATACACCGGCTGCCAAAACCTTCTGAGGTACTGACCCGCAAGCGTACCTGGACCTGTGCGGACAAAGCTGGTGCCGTTTTCAGCCACAAGGACAGAACTCATAAGCTTCAAATCCGGAGCCCGGCGATACTTACCCTCCGACCACCTTGTTGTCCCCTTTCCAGTCGATTGAATCCTCCACGTGCTCAAACATGTTCCCAAGAACTTTGGAAAAGGGATGATACCGAAAGGCCATCCACTTGGATGGCATGCCTTTAACCTTGCTGAAGTGCTGGTGCTCGCAGCCGTTGGGCTTCACTGGCAATACAATCAGATCCCACTTCTCCCAATCCACTGGCTGGCCATCCACCACAGTGCACCCCTCCCCTTCAAGAATAAATAACTGGATACCACCTTGATGCCGATGTTTACCTGAATGGATCTTTAAGTCCTTGATGAAAACGGTCCAGTCTTCGGCAGCCTCGCCACGTGGATGGTTCCAGGAAAGGAAACCCTTCGTATAACCCATTCTCGATTGTCGCCAGGGGAGTTCCTTGGCCCTAATTACGATCTTGCCGGTTTCCGCTCGTTCTCTGGCTTCCGCGTTGGCCCTCAAGGTTTCTTCATAATGCTCCCCCTCGCCCTTCTGTACGGGTTCCTTTTCCCTAACCTTTTCCCTCTCCATCTTGACTCCTCCTTTCCCAGATTCACGTTTCGCTACAATTGGTAAAGATAATTATCAAATTCCCTTTTATTTCCTTACGTTGTTCTTCCGATACCACGCAAGAATGTAGATAGTCAAGGTAACACAGACTTCGTTCCCTTGACACGCATTTGGTAGTTTGGTTTATATCAACACTGCTTGAGAGAAAGGATTACCAAACATGGAAGACTTTGTAGCTTTACGGAAACGGGCAAAATCTATGTACGAGGCTAACACCTCTCCTCGTCACAACCCCGAGTTTCCACCACCACCCACCAGTTTTCTAACACCGGAGGAATTCCTGGCACAGTTGGCCGAAGCGGTCTTTGTCAATTCACCTAAAGTGCAACATCCATTTATCGTGAAGTTGGTCAAAGGAGAGTGGAGCCTCAATCAGATTCGAGAATGGGCCAAAGAGGGTTACCATGACAAAGTTCAGACCATCCGAAACGACGCAATGATCGTGGCTACTTCTCCAACGCTGGAAGAAATGAAAAAACAAGCATCGGTCCTTGCGTGCGAAGTGGGCGTGGAAAACACAGGTGAGCCCAGTCACCCAGAGCTCTGGATGCAATTCGGGGATGCTATGGGGCTCTCACGAGACGAAATCATGAATTCGAAACCCACGGCCATTACTGAGATCGTTCTCACGGCAGAACATGCACGATCCATGACGCAAAAAATCGGCGGATTGCCCACCAACCTACGCCTTGGAGAACGGGTAACCTCCATTGTCTATCCTATCTGGGCAGAGGTATTGAGGGAAAAATATCAACTGTCCAAGGAAGGGGTGAAGTTTTTCACCGCCCATGAAGAGGCCGATGAAGACCACAGCGATATAGGCAAACAGATCGTTATCAGTCGAGCCATTACCCGGGAAGCCCAACAGGAAATGTGGCTACATCAAGAGAGGTCCATCGCGCGTCAGTGGGTCAGCTACGATGGGTACTATCAAGCGGCTGCGCGAGTCCAGTAATTCTCCATTGAAAGTCTGCTCATTCTAAATAGGCTCTCTCCACGAGTGACGAGGTCGCCATTGGAGCACCCTCTTCGCCTTCTCATTGGAGACCCCACACTTGACCCCGGTCAAATCTTTCGCCATATCTCCAATGCCAGGCATCAAGCGTGGCAATAGATCACATAGAGGCTCCCTGGCAACGCTGTCATCTGCCACCACATAGAACACCTCATGACGTAGGTTCGGCTGCTCCACAGCCCGGCAATAGACAGTGGCAAGATCGCGGACGTCGATATAGGCGAATAAATCAAATCTCTGGGGACTCCGGCCTCCCTGCACCCGTAGCTCGTGACTATCGTCCGGAGTCATCACCCACGCGGGACGAAGTGATACTGTTTCCATGCCACACTTCAAAGTATAGGATCGCGCCACTTCCTCCCCGCAGAGCTTTGAGAGGCCATAGGGATCCTGAGGCGACACAGGATGATTTTCATCAACGGGTAAGTACTGTGGCCGTAATTCGCGCGTTCGATAGGTCCAACCCACCACGGCCCCGCTGCTGGTGGAGACCACCCGTCGAATACCCAGGGTAAACGCAGATTCATGGACGTTGTATGTTCCCATGGTATTACAGCGGAACAAAACATGGTCGGGCACGTCGCGATAGGGCATGGTGAAGGCGGCCAAATGAATCACCGCTTCCGCTCCGCGCAGTGCGCTTATGACGTCACCCAGGTCTTCGATGTCGCCTCTGACCCATCGGACACCCTTCTCCGCCGGCGGAGCTACCCGATCAAAAACGATAACTTCATGATCGGAACCCAGTAATTCTTTGACGACGTACTGGCCGATTCTTCCCGACCCTCCCGTTACGACAACTTTCACTGATAACCCTCCTCGACTGGTTTGGACGACCCCTGAAAAAATATTCCATAGGGCAGGGAACCTGACACGTAGGAACCCTATATCTCCATTACTTGGTGCAGTCAAATAACGCCTTGTCCAAACAGCTTATTCTCTTGCTACGACCAATGGGTTTAGGTGTTGACAGGGTACCGGATTTACTGTCATGTTTTCGCTAATTAAAGCTCGGCAAGGGTGAAGATACATAATGAGCAAAGCGCCAACGTCATCATATCCAGATGGAGTGGCTGCAACCCTCGATGGTATAGCACGAAGCCTTGACCAGGGACTGCTGCCTGCCCGTATTTTCAGCGACCCCGCCGTATTTGATTTGGAAATCCAACACCTCTTCCTAAGGACGTGGTTATACATCGGGCACGAAAGTGAGATACCAAATCCGGGAGATTATGTGTCGCGGAATATGGCTGGCGAGTCCGTTCTTTTGGTTCGGAGTGAGGATCGCCAGATCCATGTCTTGATCAATACCTGTCGTCATCGGGGCAACCTCATTTGTCGATGGGAACGAGGCAACGCCCAAAGCTTCCAATGCCCCTATCACGGATGGCGTTATGACAACACTGGAGCCCTAGTGGAAGTTCCCGGGCTGGAGACCTATGGAGACCGGCTGGAGCTCTCCCAATGGGGTCTATTTCAGGCCTCCAAGGTGGCCCAGTACAATGGTTTGATCTTTGCCGACTTCAATCCAGACGCCGCTTCATTGGATGAATACTTGGGGGGAATGAAATGGTACCTCGATATATCAACTAAACGAAGTGACGTTGGTTTAGCAGTAGTGGGGGTCCCTCATCGTTGGATCATCCCAGCCAATTGGAAGCTTCCCACCGATCAGTTTGTCGGGGACACCGCATACTTTCCATACGCCGACATAAGCTCCCTTGGTCTTGGAACCTGGCCTAGAACTGAAGGTCCGCCATGGGTGGCCAATATTTCGCTGGAGAACGGCCATGGCGTTTGGATCAGGGGGGTCCAATCGGGCTTTTCCGTACTGGACATGAGGGGATATCCAGAATTTTTGGTCACCTCTTTAAAGCGCAATCTTCTTCCCGATCAGTTGGAGGTTCTCGAAAGGACTGTTAGCTTGGGTGGAAACTTGTTGCCTAACTTGTCTTTTATGGATTTGGCCTTCTCTCCAGAGCCTGGTGCACCCTCCACGGGATACCTCACACTACGGTTGTGGAACCCATCGTCTCCAGATCAAACAGAGGTCTGGTCCTGGTGCTTGATAGAAAAGGATGCACCTCCAGAATTTAAGCAATCCGGCTATAAAGCTTATTTACGCGGCTTTGGCCCAAGTGGCACTTTCGAACAGGATGACATGGTGGTCTGGGCCGGCCCCACTCGAACAGCAAAGGGGCCTGTCAGCCGCCATCAACTCCAGAATATCTCTATGGGTATGAGTAATTCCCAACATGACCCAAACTTTCCTGGGCCAGGAGAAGTTTTCGTGAATAACTCTCGTTTTTTAGAAAGCAACCTGAGGGGATTTTACCGTAAGTGGTTACAGTATCTCGTTACCGGAATTTAATGGCGATACCCTGGCCTGGTCTAGAATCGGAATTTCCATGAGCGACCGAGGGAAGATCGATGAGTTAACCTACCGCGAGATCAGTGAGTTTCTGATGCGGGAGGCTGAGTTGCTAGAAAATCGGCAGTTTGCTGAGTGGCTGGCACTATTAACGGAGGATATTCTTTACAACATGCCCATTAGAGTCACTCAGGAAAACAATGAAAAATCACAGGGTCTGTCCGAAGGTGCATGGCTGAGTGAAAACCGGAAGTCCCTGGAGATGCGGGTAAAGCGGATCACGTCCAGAGGAGCCCTGTCAGAGGAGCCTCCCTCCCGAACCCGACACTTCGTCTCAAATATACGAGTGCGCAGCGGGAACCAGGAGAACGAGGTTGAAATTAATTCCAACTTGCTTCTCTATAGAACACGAGGGGATTCGAGCCACTACGATCTGTTTTCGGCCGAACGAAATGATATCCTGCGACAGATGGATGGACAATGGAAACTGGCTCGACGGGAAATCCTCCTCGACCAAACCGTGCTCGGTGCGCAGGATCTTTCGGTTTTCCTTTAATTGCGATGACTGAGAGCATATGGTAAGTAAACAGGCTCTTCACCTCGGAGGCGCTTCAATCCGTGATAGGACATTCGAATTCGCGAGCTGGGGATCGTCATGAGAAAAACCTATGCTTAAACCATTCCGAATGCAGGAACCTACCACCGTCGAAGAAGCCGCTTCGGAACTAGATGACGAGCAGGCGAGGGTCTATGCGGGCGGTGCCGAGCTCATTCTGCTCTTGCGTAACGGGTTAATTGAAGCGGGCACCCTCGTCAACATCAAAGGGATTTCAGACTTAAAAGGAGTTTCCTGGGATGGGAGCCATTTTCATATCGGTGCTACAGTAACCCATCGGCGTCTGGAGACAGACCCGCTGGTTCACCAGCACCTCCCCATGTTGGCCTACGCTGAGTCTCACATTGGTAATATTCGCGTCCGCTGCCAGGGCACTTTGGGAGGAAACCTCTGCTTCGCGGATCCCCACGCCGACCCCGCAACGGCCCTGTTGGTCCATGATGCAATGGTGGGAATTGCTGGACACAACGGATACCGAGAACTCCCACTGGACAAATTTCTAGTGGGAATGTATGAAACCGCTCTACAAGCTGATGAACTACTGACACAGGTCAAGGTGCCACCCCTACCACCCGGCTGGGGGCACGGTTACCTGAGAATTGAACAGTTCTACCGTCCTACCGTAAATGTCGCTGCCGCGGCAGAATTCAATAACGGGACCATTGACAGCGTTCGGTTGGCCGTTGGATGTGTGGGGCCAAAGGCCCAGCGTCTCCCAGAGTTGGAAGAAAAACTATCTGGTGCAACACTGGCAGATGCCGAGCGGATAACGGCGGAGGCAAAACCATATCTCGAGGAACAACTGGAACCCATTGATGATCTTCTGGGCTCAGCGGATTACAAGATTCATGTCACCGGTGTGCTACTGAAAAATGCCTTGAACCAATCGGTCCAAAGCGGAAGGGAATTGGGACGTGGAAGATAAATTGGACGAGCTCAGGACCCTTCAGTCCATCGATGTATCGCTAACCATCAACGGAAAACCGTGGAGTGGACCGGTACCGGCGGAGGAGGTTCTGCTAGACTTCCTGAGGGAACGGATGGGACTCACTGGGACCAAGCGTTCCTGCGAATCCCAGGTGTGTGGGGCTTGCACCATCCTGGTTGATGACCAGCCCATCAGCTCCTGCAGTTTTTTGGCCTTCGAGGCGCATCACCGGTCCGTCACCACAATCGAAGGTTTAGCCGTAGGGGAACACTTGGACCCACTACAAACCGCGTTTATCCGAAATGTAGGGGCCCAGTGCGGGTACTGTACTCCTGGACAGTTGATGGCCGCGAAAGCGCTCCTGCTGCAGAACCCATCTCCTAGTTATGAGCAAATTGCGGAATGGATGAAAGGTAATATTTGCCGCTGCGGGTGTTATCCTGCCATCGCGCAATCCATTCTCGAGGCCGCCAAAGAAGGCGAAAAAAACCGGCCCTAGGGAAGTTCTTCAGCCCCGAGTATCGAAATTAGGTGAGCGGCGAATCGCGTGTTGTCCTGGTAGCCTCTGAAACGATAGGCCCCCACACCCAGTGCTCCCACAAAAACTGGTTGATTGGTATGACCGCGACCGAGCCAGTAGGCCTGGGTATTGTCCGCCACCATGGCTCCTAAGGCAGCACTCCTTACCCTGGCATAAAAAGTAGGGCCAAGGATCTTTTGTTTAGAAATCAGCACCTGCTTGAGCTCAGGAGCAAGATGAAATCCTTTGTATTGCTCCTCCATGAGCCTATCCACACCTTCAGAGGTGGGCCGCTTCCCTAATATTTTTAGCGCGTGCTTAATGGAAATGGGAATTCCATGGATTTTTTCTAGGCTCTTTACAGTGGGATTGAACCGACGCGGCCGGCCTTTTTTTGACCTTATAACTCGACTGGCAGCTCTGATAAAAGCTATCCCACCGGTTTCATGGTCGGAGGTGACAATAATCAGGGTTTCCCGCGGATGTTTCAAATAAAAATCATAGGCAAGACCCACAGCTCGGTCGAATTCACGAAGATCATGGATTAGAGAAGCCACATCCGACGCGTGAGCTGCATTGTCAACATTTTCAGTCTCTGCAAGGAGAACAAAGCCACGCCCCGCAGTTCTTTGAAGAATTTTTATTGCCCCTTGGGTCATGTCAAAGATGGAAGGTTCTTGATCCTTATCACGATCCATCTCCAGACTCATGTCCCCCAAACTGAAGAGTCCCAGGACTTTGGACCCCTTCACCTCCTCAAGACCTTTTTTGTCAGAGACGTAGGTATAGCCTTTTTCCTTGAACAACTGGATGACGTTCTTGTTATCCTTCCTCCGACTACCGGCAACACTTTTTGGCAGGAAACGATCTCTACCACCACCCATTAGGACATCCGGTTCCAGGCTTAAATACGCGTCGCAGATCTCATCATAACGGTTTCTACTCATAACATGTGTGGTGAAGGCGGCAGGGGTAGCGTCATAAACGCTAGAATTTGTTACGATTCCGATTTTCATGCCCTGTCCCTTCGCAATTTCGAGTACGGATGCTGATTTCATACCATCAGCACACATTCCCACCACTCGATTCTTAGCCTTACATCCATTGGCTAGGGCAGTGGCTGCCGCCGTTGAATCCGACGCTAGTGAATCTGCGGATTGGGTTGTGAGAAACCCAAGATTTCCTTCATTGAAGATTTTATCCGTGATATTAAACCCCTTGTTATGGACATGCTGGTTGTATATTCGCGTGATTTCAAGGTGATTGATCCCCGTACCATCGGCTAAAAATATAAATATAAATTTGGGTTCACTCGAATCAAGCCGCTCTGCAGATTCACTACATAACGGGCTGATAATAAGAACGCCTAGCAACACAACAATCGCACGTTGAACCATCGATGCTTTGCTCTGGGTGTTCCAGCTCATGTTTCCCTCCTACCGGTGGCGGGCTAGATTCTAGCGGATGATGCTGAACTAAGCAAAGGTGCCGACTAGAAATTCTGGGACGCTAGAGTACAACGCTGCGCCTTCTGATTTCCAGCCAAAGTGACATCAGCATATAATAGGCGGGAAAAAATAAGGAGCCGAACACCAGAACCGTGGATGGCTCTGGCAGGCGGTAAATAATCAGCAGGACCAGGATCCCCCAGAGGGCGCCTAGTGTGACCGTAAGAGCGCGAAGGGTATGGCTACGGCTTGGATAGAGATACTTGATGGGGACAAAGACTAGAGCGGATAGGAAAATGACCAAGAAGCCATTGACCCAATGTGGTGTCCTGAGGACATAGAAATAAAAAGCGACAACGTTCCAATAGGAAGGAAAACCGAGAAAAAAGTGATCTGCGGTTTTGGCCTCTTTGTGACAAAATCCATAGGCACTGGCAAGCAACGGAAGCCCTGCTAACCAAAGGGAATCGCGTTCGGGAAGGAGTTGGGCCTCCATCATAAATACACAAGGCACCAGAACATAATTGAGATAGTCTATGATGTCGTCCAGGCGGTCGCCATCAAACCAGGGAAGTATCTCTTTTACGCGGAAATTACGGGCCAAGGCTCCGTCCGTGGCATCTATGAAGACCGCCAAGGTCATGAGCCAACAGACCGCCTGAAAATTAGCCTCTCGAGCAAAGAAAAGGGCCAGAAAAGCTAGAATGGCCCCAAGTGCAGTATAGAGGTGAATCAGCCAGGCAGTGAGGATGCTCAAACTGATCTCACTACTTCATGTAGCGGATTCCGCAAAGCTCGGCCTGGATTTAAGACGCGCTATCCAGGCGAGCATATTGGTGAACTTAGGATCAACGGGGATATCAAAACGCTCTATGAGAGCAACATTGGGCATAAAAGCTATATCGGCGAGGCTGAAGGTCCCGGCCAGATATTCCCGGGCTTCCAATTCCATTTCAATACGATCAAAGCAAGAAATGATTTTAGCCTTCGACCGCTCAACAACCCCTGTGTCTCTTTCCTGCTCGGTTTTATAAGCAACCTCGTGAATGAGTTCCAAGAAGGGGGGATTGAAATGACTATCTCGAAAGTCTTCCATCATACGGGCCCGGGCTCTACCCTCGGAATCTTCAGGCATGAGGGGAGGATGTGGATACTCGTCCTCAATGTATTCATTGATAATCGTTGAATCATAAACAATAAAGCCGTGGTCATCCAATGCGGGCACCTGGCCAAAAGGGTGTACTTTCAAATAATCAGGATTCTTATGTTCTTTTTTTGTTAGATCAATTTTAACCTTCTCGAATTCCAACCCCTTCTCTATCATGGCAATCCGAACCTTCCGCGAATTAGTTGAAGTTGGAAAATGATAAAGCCTCATCATGGGTCCTACCCTCCTTGCCTCAATCTTACAATAAAATCCCTTGCTCTTTAAAGATCAGGATACCACAAAGCCGCCATCCGGGGCTACGAAAGATTTCGAATTTTCGTGGAGATTTGTCAGGTTTCCGGCAATCTTTCGGCCCCGAACCGATCTACTCTCAGAGGGTGACCCAAAAACCGACTCTCCGTCCGAAGTCAGCAAATGAGACCAATCAGGCAGACTCGCAACCGCCTTGAGGGGCTCCTTTGGACCCTTGGCAGTCTCTTGTAGGGTCTGCTGGTCAGTCTCTGTTTTGGCTGGCAATTTTACCGGATCGGAGCTAGAGTGCCTTCCGTAGCATCATTAAGGGGGAAACGGATATGGCCAAATCAGTGATAGTCTTTAGCCAACCGGGTTGAGGGCCCTGTGACAGAGAGAAGGAGTTCCTTTCTCAAAAGGGCATCGAATTCGTGGACAAGAACGTTCGTGAAGACCAGCAGGCGTTGAAGGAGCTGCTCGGCATGGGGTACCAGAGCACACCCGTAACCCTGATCGATGAAGATGCCGTTATTGGTTTTGACCAGGCTAGGATCGAAGAGCTTTTGGGCCTGTCATAAATCCGCTACATTTGCTTGATTTGAGATTTCCAGTTGGAAGAACTCAA
Organism: uncultured Binatia bacterium (SeqCode); assembly: GCA_965215595.1. Classification (GTDB taxonomy): domain Bacteria; phylum Desulfobacterota; class Binatia; order UBA9968; family CAXXLF01; genus CBDCDW01. The sequence continues at coordinate 50,375 of CBDCDW010000005.1, forward strand.
CATCCTGGCACTCAATCCACAGGACTCGTCACTGGCTAGGAAGACGAAGACCTATGAAACTGATTCTGGTGGACTACCCGTGTATCCCGTAAGTTTGGTTGCGACATATCCTGGATCCACCGTATTCACCCGGACCCCATGGGACTTCACTTCCGCTGCCAGAGTTTGAGTGAGACCCTCCCCCACTTGGAGACGGCATAGGCGGCGAAATTGGCATAGGCGCCCCGGCCAATGGTCGAAGAGACGTTGATAATGGAACCGGTCTTTTGCCGAAACATGAGCGGCAAAATCACGCGAGTCACCAGAAAGTTCCCCCGCAAATTCACCGCTAACGTATAATCCCATTTTTTCACTTCTAGCTGTGCCAAAGACACGGGTCGGGTCATCACTCCAGCATTGTTGACCAAGACATCCACTCTGCCAAAATGATTCTCCAGGTTTTTCACCATTCTCTCCACGGAATCTTCCACTGAAACATCACATACGAGTCCAACGCACTCCGATCCAAGAGCTCGAATCTCCTCTGCGGATTTTTCAATTTCGGACTCGGTTCGGGCACAGATCGCTAGCTTTGCCCCTTCACGGGCATAGGCAAGAGCTACCGCTTTGCCAATGCCTCGCCCACCTCCCGTGATTAGTGCAACCTTATCTTTTAGATTCACGACTTGTTGATCCTATGAGTTTAGAACGGCTTCTATTCGTTCAGCCAATGACTTTTTCAATTTATTATATTCCCATCTAGGATTCCAACAGCAGCCAACGGCAATCACTACGGTCAGGATCCGATCCTTATCCTCATCGCTCCTATCCGTCACACCTGTTTCGGGCACAGGGGGCCTGCACCAAAGAAAGGGTGACGTCCGGTACTTCTGGTTCAAACCACACTGGCACTGCGAATCAAACGACGGGGCCTCAAGGTACAAACCCATCGGCTCCCGCTGAGGGGCAGGCCCCCGAGCCTTCCTTCTCTTCGGGGAACCAGTCTTCGGAACATAAATATCTTGACATTCTGCCTCACTCAGACGAAGATTAAGCGAACATTTATTGAGGCTATTCATGAAAGAGAAAAAACCCTCAATCCCTGGTCGGGGTGCTAGTGAGAACCCGCCAAACCGGTTCGAAACCCTTTGGTTTGTCCCCGATCACGGCCAATCCCACTCTGAGGCCCTCAAACCCAACACTCGTTTTCTACGGGACACCTCCCGTTCCATCATCACCACTAACGACAGCCCAGACGTGGGTTTCGATGCAAGCATCAATCCCTATCGGGGTTGTGAGCACGGTTGCATCTATTGCTACGCGCGCCCGACCCATGAATACTTGGGCTTTTCCGCAGGTCTCGACTTCGAAACGAAGATCCTGGTGAAGGAAGCCGCTCCAAAACTCCTCCGCCATGAACTGTCTTCGAAACACTGGAGACCAAAAGTCCTGGCCATCAGCGGGGTGACGGACCCGTACCAACCGGTTGAACGACATCTGGAGCTTACTCGAAGCTGCCTCAAGGTACTGGCTGAGTTCCGAAATCCAGTGATCATAATCACCAAGAACCATCTGGTGACACGTGACCTTGACTTGCTAGGAGAGCTAACCGCGCATAACGCGGCGGCCGTGAATTTATCCATCACAACACTCGACAGCAACTTGGCTCGCCAAATGGAGCCTCGTGCCTCGCAACCCAGCCGCCGTCTCGAGGCAATCCGGACTCTCAGTCAAGCCGGTATCCCCACTGGAGTCATGGTAGCTCCGGTGATCCCGGGGCTCACCGACCATGAATTGCCTTCAATCGTAAATGCGGCGATGGCGGCTGGAGCAAAGTCTGCAAACTATGTGGTCTTGAGACTCCCCTTTGCCGTCAGGAATCTTTTCGAGGAGTGGTTGACAGAGCATTTCCCAGATAGAAAAGAAAAAGTGTTAAACCGAATCCGGGCCATTCGTGGCGGTCTGTTGAACGACCCCAGATTTAAGACGCGAATGAAAGGTGAAGGGATTTTTGCTGACCAGGTTGCATCACTTTTCTCCGCAGCCTGTCGCAGAGCGGGAATATCGAGCAGTCGCCCAACTCTATCAACGGCAGCATTTAAGTCACCTCAAGAAAACCAGCTCCAGCTTTTCAGCTAGAGTGAGCACAGCGGCAGCAGGCCATTCCTGACAGCCAGGAACACCACGGTATAATTTTACCCCCCCAAGAACTCCTGCACCAAATCGAAAGATGTCCCCGTCAATCTGGCAGAGTCTTTCTGCCCCACAGGAAGGTTTCTGCGGGCAATCTTCAGGAATCTACAACAACGGAAGCACCTGCATCGCGTGAAAATCCAAACTCCCTTCATTTAATCCCAAATTTTGACTTTGCTTGTCCTTTTTTGTCAGCCGTCCTGTTCAATTAGGAGAAAGATTCTCAATTCGTTTTAGACAAAATCTCTATGTTTACCGTTGGTTAATGGCCCAATCGTAGTTGGTATATTTTTAGCTTTCCAATAACCCCTGATGACTGTCTCTCGATAGTTAAATCTTCAAAAGATCTAAAGGGGTCCATAATGGTGAAGCTCAGGTCCGTATTCTTGATTCCAGGGGTTATTTTCCTCTACCTTCTATTGTTACATTTGCCGTCCGCTTTCACGGGAAGTGAGGGTCCTCTCACTGAACAGATCCGTACAACGGTAGAGAAGGTCCTAGGTATACTCGAAAATTCCTCGCTGGTGAAAGACTCAGACGGTAAGAAGGTAAACCCGGAAGCCGTGGCCAAATACCGTGCTGACCTGAGGAAAGCCATTTTTCCTCAATTCGACATCCCAGAGATGGCCAGACGCTCTCTCGGACTCAATTGGCGCCCCCGCACCGCGCATGAGCAGAAAGAGTTTGTCAATCTTTTTACCTACCTTCTGGAAGATTTTCTAAGCGACAAGCTCAAATCATTTGAAGACGAAAAATTCGTTTACCAAGGGGAGGTAAAGGATGGGGACTATGCCAAGGTTGAAACCATGATCCTCACAAGGGACGGGAAAAACATCTCCATCGACTACCGGTTCCACCTCGTTGACGAGAACTGGAAAGTCTATGACATGGTCATTGAAAATGTAAGTCTGGTCAAAAATTACCGCTCCCAGTTCAACCGAATCATCGCAAAATCCTCTTACAAGGACCTTGTCCGCAGAATTCAAAGGATGACTAAATATTGATCATCCCTTTGATCCATCCATAGACGCAGCCGCACTAACCCGACTTAGCGGATTCGCGGGGTTCAGTGCTCGTAAGTACCTGTAAATCAACGAGAGCTTTCAAAAGGTCTTCACTACATCGAGCTATTTCGCCACTTCACCTTTGGCCGTAACACGGGGAGGCAGCTGACTGGGCAATGAAAGCCGCAGCTGCTCAAGCAAGACCTGGAGTTCGGGCTCAGGCTGTGTATAGCGTGACATGATCACCTTGCGTCCATCAGTGGTCGGCAAATGCACGTCTATCATCTGAACAGCACCGAACTTTTCCAGAACCGATCGCGGTGTCAATCCCGGTGCCAAATCCCGCAGGTGGCGACGCAAGGTCACATGCATGGCGTAAGCCATGAAGGCTACGAATATGTGAGCTTCGATGCGTTCCTCCTTCTGGTGGTGGATCGGACGGATCGCCAGATCACCCTTGAGGTTCTTGAACGCTTCTTCGACCTGAACCAGTTGCATGTAGAACTCCCACATCTGTTCAGGCTCGCGTCCAACCAGGTTCGTTCTCAGCAAGTAACGTCCTTCTCGGCGCCGGACCTTTTGTAGCTGGTCCTTTCGCAATGAGAACTGCACCGACCCATTGCCATCAGGGATGTCGATCCGAACCAGTCGCCAGGCCGAAGGCGATTGCTGCCTGGCGGCCCCGAGTTTCAGCAACAGCTCGTCACGCGTCAACTTCATGCCTTGTAGCTGCTTAAGCCGCCTCCACAGCTTCTTTAGTTGCCGACGCCGCATGGAGCGCTCCTTGTTGATGCGATCACGACTCTGTGCCAACACATACAACTCATCGTCTTGTGGTAGTAACTTGACCTCCACTCCTTCGCGCACTGTATGCCACGGCTTGTCGATCAGCTCCTTCTCGTAACGGCTCAGTCGTCCCTTAGGCGTTCCCACCAGGTAATAGATCGGCGGAGTGCTTTCGCGCATCTGCTTGAGAACCTCCTCGGTCGGAATCCCCCGGTCCATCACCCAGATGCGCTCCGCTTTGCCGTACTGCTCCTCGATCTTGTTGAGAAATCCACTCAACGTAGTCTTGTCGGCCGTGTTGCCGGCCATGACTTCATAGGCTAACGGGAACCCTTCCGGGGTCACGATCAGAGCAATCACCACTTGGACACAATCGAAACGCTTGTCACGGCTGTAACCATACTTTCGCTTGTCGTTTTCCGAAAAGGGTGGATTGCTCTCAAAGTAGGTGCTGGTCAGATCGTAGAGCAGCACGTCGAACTTTGCATTGAACAGATCCTTCCACCGTTGTGTCAGGTGATCAAAAAGCGCTTGCTTGTGACCCAGGAGCTGGTCCAGGCACTTGTAGAGCTTGTGGATCTCCACCAGTTCAAAGCCCGCCCCCAGACAATCGGCCATCGCGCTGTTGTCGTACCAGTGCCGATGTAACCGCCACTCGCTGCCAGGATCAATCAGCCGGTAGCAGCTCAACGCCTGCGTGATCAGATCCCAGCGCGTCCCCTTGCGGCTCGGCTCCAACCGTGTCGCCCAGAACTCATCGAGCCCCAACTGCTCGTACAGGTGACAGGCCAGCCAGCATGCGCCCCACTGTCTGGGCCGGTGCAGTTCCAGATCCTTCAGCCGGATCTGCACCACTTCGTCGTCATCAATTTCTACAGGCCGATCCTCGGCAAACAGTGCTATCGTACGCGGCAATACGGCTCCATCCTCGAAGACCTCGACTTACGCCATGCCTGATGCTGAGAGTCGTTGATCTCACCGAGATAGAGCACCTGGCGCTGAACGACTCGTCCACCTGTTACCCGGCGGTTCTCCACCACATTCCAGTAACGGTGTTCCTTGCCATCTTTGTTGCGTTTCGTGCAACGTAAGAACATAGCGCACGTAGAATACTGCGTGTTGGGCAACCCTGAAAAGGGGGTAGGTCTTCACTACAGGCTGTTTAGGCCCATTTCGGGCTCACCTCGCCTTGGAAATTGGCTACTTAAAACGCGAAAAAAGTTATCGAGGGGGTCGAATCCGCTAAGTCGGGCTAAACATTGTTCGTGTGTCACCCATGGAGAGGCGCCCCTTCGAGAGCCTCATAGTTCGAGTACCTTGCCCTGATCCTGAGCCTGGTCGAAGGATCAGGGCCGGACTTCGAGTGAGCCTCCCCTCCATCTTCCTCGGGGTGGTAAGCGTGTCGAACCACAGTCGAACTCTGAGCCCGTCGAATCGGTACAACGGGCAGCCCAATTACAGAAACAACGGCGTGCTAGGATAAGGCTGGCCCCTTCCAATTAGCGCCTGGTGCAATCGCTAGCATTTCCCCGGAACATTTCACTTCACAGGATGAGTGTCACGGTTTAAACGCAAAACTGTTGAGTCTTCACCATGAATGAGATAGTGGGCTCCACCGAGAGGTTACTTCACGGGGCAAAGGCACGGCATCATTGTGGCTTCGTCCGAACTCAAAGCTAGGGGAGCTTGCCTTCCAACGGTCATCGCTCACGAGCACGGACTAGGCTTCACCTTCTGGGCCTCAAGAATCTTGTCGCAAGATAATATCTCGCCCACTGTTGCTCGAGGTAAAACTTTTTTAAAGTTTTGATAGCGCGTTTGGGGGGAAAGTTGTCGGTTTCAGAGCCGTCAAAAAAGACGCCTGACGGAGTTGGAAGCTAACGTATCATATCCGCATTGGCTCAGAATTAAATTTATCGGCTGAGGGACATAATTAGCATAAGAGTTTTTTTCAAAGCCGCCTGGGCTTGCTCTGCGGCCTTCTTCGCCTCCGCGGCGGAGGCTGCTGCTTCTTCTGCAGCAATCTGAGCCTTCATGAGTGCCGCGTCAGGATTTTGCGCTGCAGCGTTGGCCCGAATGGCAGCTCCCTTAGCTTTAGAGGCCGCTTTGTTTGCGTCTTCAACCGCCTCCTCCATCCGTTTGATCATATCCTTCGCTTCGATTGTCGCTTTCCTAGAGTCCCTCACGGCTAGATTGACGGCTCCTCTGTTGAGACCAGTGGGAACGGCGCTATCGATGGCAGCACAGCCAGAGGCAACCAGTGCAGTGAGAACCGCACCTAGTCCTAGCCGCATAAACCCACCTTTGTATCGTACCATCATCGGACCTTCCTCCTTTTTCCAGCGCTTCATAATTGCTCCATTCTGTATCGAGCCGTACTTTATGGTTACGCAGAGTTCCCCTTGGACTATTGTGAATAGACGCAAGAATCCTGCCAAGAACTTTTCACCCACAGTGACTGTATTCCTAGCCACCCGACTACTGCTGGAATCCAAAGACCTTGATCATTCTACAACACAAAAAGGGACAGCCAGGTTGGCCTCACCTCTTCAGAATTGCTGGTTCGGTAGGTTGCTGATGAATAAAATAGGGAGGAAAAAATTTCCTTACTACAGATTTCCCTCTGGATTCTTCCATGCCACGCGCAAGGTGGGTCTTCCACATAAACACCAATTCATCGTTACGATCCTTGGGCTTGAATCCAGTGGTGGCCAAGTTTTAGAATTCTATTTTTTGCATTGCGGATTCTTGATTTTGCGTTACCGAATTCGATCATTTAGTACTCCACCTGAACTAGGAATAACCCCTGAGGGGGTGCAGTGGGACCCGCTTTTGTTCGGTCTTTGGCTCTGAGGAGCTCGGCCATGTCGATGGGAAGACGCTCCCCTCGACCCACTTCCATGAAGGTGCCCACGATGTTGCGCACCATGTGTCTCAAATAGGCGTTGGCCTCGATGCGGTAAACAAGGAAATCCCCCCTCAACTCAATGGAGTTACGGTAGATCCTACGTATGGGATGAGCTGCGTCACATCCCGAAGCCTGAAAGGACGAAAAATCATGCTCCCCTTCTAGAATTTTAATGGTCTCTTCCATGGCTGATAGGTCAAGTGGATGGTGCACATGATAGGCAAATCGGCGGTCAAAGACGGAGGGCCAGGGGTGGTTCCAAATTCGGTATTCATACACTCGCTTTCGCGCATCTCGTCTGGCATCGAAGGTATCGGAAACCAATTCCATATTCTTCACCACGATGTCCGCGGAGGTTAACCCGTTAAGCCCTCTTTGCAGTCTCCAAAGATCCGTTTCACGGTTACAGATAAAATTGGCCACCTGTGCCAGGGCATGGACTCCTGCATCGGTACGACCTGAACCCTTGAGTCGAACATTTTCACGGAGGATTTCACTCAGTGCGTGCTCCAACACCTCCTGAATGGTCTTACCGTTGGGTTGGGCCTGCCAACCATGGTAATCCGTTCCATCGTACTCAATGGTGAGCTTGATGTTCATACTTCACAGGGTAGTTCACTAGACCTAGACTGGCAACAGGCTTTTCAATTTACTAGGGAGCTCCGCTGCAGCGCTCGGTGAACAATGAAAAGGTTTATAGGTAGAGTGGTGGTATGGGGTGTTACCCCCATAAAGAAATATTTGGATCAGAGATGGTCCCTGATGAGGATTTCGGCGATTTGCACCGCATTTAAGCCGGCACCTTTGCGAAGGTTATCGGCCACAATCCAGAGATTGATACCGTTGGGAACCGAATCATCCTCGCGGATCCGCCCCACCATGGTCGCATCCTGCCCCACTGTATCGATTGCCATGGGATAAACCTCCGCCTCCGGCTCATCACAGAGAAGGATTCCTGGCGACTTTCGGAGGAGATCCTTAACTTCGTCCACAGTCAATTTTCTCTCTGTTTCCACATTCACTGACTCCGAGTGGCCGCAGAAGACCGGAACACGCACGGCAGTGGCAGTCATACCAATGGAGGAATCACCAAGAATTTTACGGGTCTCGTTAACCATCTTCATTTCTTCCTTGGTGTAACCACTGTCTAAAAAGGTATCGATATGGGGGATACAGTTGAATGCGATCTGATGAGGAAATTTTTCTTTTTTGATCTCCTGCCCATTGAACAGGGCAACGGACTGTTGGCTCAGCTCTTCCATTGCCATTCTGCCGGCACCGGAGACCGACTGATAAGAGGAGACCACAACCCGCCGGATGCCAGCGGCATCATAGATGGGCTTGAGGGTCACCACCATTTGAATGGTGGAGCAATTGGGGTTTGCAATGATCCCTCGCTTCAAGTAAAGGGCAATATCATTTGGATTCACCTCAGGCACCACCAGGGGGATGTCGGGCTCCATCCGGAAGTGAGAAGTATTGTCCACCACAACCGCGCCCGCCTTTACTGCCAAAGGAGCAAATTTGGCACTAACATCTCCGCCCGCCGAAAAAAGAGCCAAGTCCATGTCTTCGAAGGAGTCCTCCCGTAGTTCCTCCACACGAACACTCTTACGGCGAAACAGTAGCGTCTGGCCTGCGGATTTCTTGGATGCCAAGAGGCGAAGTTCTTTAACAGGAAAAATCCGCTCTTCCAAGACTTCGCGGATTTGTTCCCCGACAGCCCCAGTTGCTCCCACCACGGCAACACGGTATTCCTTTTTTTTCACAGCGCAAAACCCCGCAGAATCAATTATCCTGCTTTTTGAATTTTTTCCCTGACCAGCCTTCCCATTTCTTTGCATCCGATCAAGCGACAACCCTGTTCTTGGATATCCGCCGTCCGGAACCCTTCGTTGAGAACGTCGCCCACCGCCTTCTCAATTCGCTCAGCGGCGTCTCCCTGATCGAGGGAATGACGCAGCATAAGAGCGACAGTTAGAATCGTAGCAAGGGGATTCGCCATATCTTTCCCAGCGATGTCGGGAGCGCTTCCATGGACAGGTTCATACATCCCCACTTTTCCTCCAATGCTGGCAGACGGTAGCATCCCGATGGAACCCGTCAGCATGGCAGCTTCGTCACTCAAGATATCGCCAAACATATTGGTGGTAACAATCACATCAAACTGTTTAGGATTTCTGATGAGTTGCATCGCACAGTTATCCACGAGCATATGTTCAAGCTGTATGTCCTCAAAGCCCCCCTCTTTGTGCACCCTAGTGACGACCCTGCGCCACAGTTCGGTAGCCTCAAGGACATTGGCCTTATCCACCGAGAGGACCTGCTTCCTTCGGCGTCGCGCCGCTTCGAAGGCCACTCGGCCGATACGTTCGATCTCAGGGGATGTATAAATCAACGTGTTCACCCCGCGCTCCGTGCCCTCTGGGAGTTTGGTCACTCCTTTCGGTTCGCCAAAATAGATTCCACCGGTTAATTCCCGTACCACCAAGAGGTCCGTGCCCTCCACCACTTCTTTCTTGAGCGTTGAAGCTGAGGCCAACGCCGAAAAGAGTTTCACCGGTCGTAAATTGGCAAATAAACCCAATTCGCGGCGTAACGCTAGCAAAGCGCGCTCCGGTCGAACGGAGTAATCCAACCCATCCCATTTAGGTCCTCCCATCGCCCCCAGGAGAACCGCATGGCTTTCCTTTGCCATTTTCAAGACCGAGTCGGTCAAAGGTTGACCCGTGGCATCAATGGAGGATCCCCCTACCAATGCTTCTTGGTACTGGATCTGGAATCCATAGATGGAGGCCGCTTGGCTGAGGACTTCGGTGCCTTCCCTCACCACCTCTGGCCCAATGCCATCCCCAGCCAATACGGCTATTTTGTAATTCAATTAAGCACCCCCAGTTACCCGCTATTGGTTATTTGTATATTCGTTAAACGAGTTACAAATAACGATCCACGAAATTATGGTCCTTGCCTTTCCACCAGCTGTCGGTAATGATTTCGATACTCAAGCCTATTCAACGCATTGATATAGGCTAGGGCGCTGGCCATGATAATATCGGTATGCGATCCTTTTCCCGTGACCCGTACAAAACCGTCCTCGATCAGACAGGAGACCTCACCTTGGGCGTCGGTTCCTCCAGTTATGGCTTTGACCGAATAGCGCACCAGGCGAGCACGCGAACCTGTGATCTTGGAAATACTCTTGAAGCAGGCATCCACGACTCCATCCCCAGTCCCGTGATCCGTGGATTCCTGACCGTCCACCCGCACCTTCACAGAGGCTGAAGGAATTCCATTGGAACTTGAATTCACATTGAGGTAGACGAGCTCAAATCGGTCGGGCCCTCCCGGGAGCCTGAGCACCTCCTCCGCCACTATGGCCTCAATATCCTCATCGTAGACTTCCTTCTTTTTATCAGCCAACTCCTTGAAACGGAGAAATGCCCGATTCAGATCCTCTTTATTAAGACTAAAACCCATTTCCTTAAGCCGATCGTCAAAAGCATGCCGTCCAGAGTGTTTTCCCATAACCAGACGGTTCCCACTAATGCCGATGGTCTCCGGTGTCATGATCTCATAGGTGATCTTTTCTTTTAGGATGCCATCCTGATGGATTCCCGCCTCGTGGGCAAAGGCATTGTCGCCCACGATAGGTTTATTGATGGGTATGGGGATACCCGTAATCTGTGACAATAGGCGGGATGTGGGATAGATCTGCTCCGTGATCACATGGGTATCCAAGCCGAACAGGCTCTTCCTCGTCTTGAGCGCCATCACCACCTCTTCCAGAGAGGTATTGCCCGCACGTTCACCAATACCGTTGATGGTGCACTCCACTTGCCTCGCCCCATTGGCCACGGCAGCCAAGGAGTTGGCCACGGCCAATCCCAGATCGTTATGACAATGGGCACTCCAGGTGACCTGATTCGAGCCCACCGTATGGTCTATGAGGTGACGCAGTAGCGAGCCAAACTCTGAGGGGATTGCGTAACCTGTGGTATCCGGCACATTGAGGGTCTTGGCCCCCGCTCTAATGACCTCAGCGAATATCTGGACCAGAAAATCGGGTTCGCTCCGGGAGGCGTCCTCAGCAGAAAACTCAATATAATCAATGTGTTTCTTCGCATAACTGACGGCATAGGACGCGGCATCCAGAACCTCGCTTCGAGACATCCGAAGCTTGTGCTTCAAATGGATGTCCGAGGTGGCGATAAAAATATGAATACCAGGCTGCTTGGCTTTGTCCACTGCCTTGAGGGCCTTTTTGATATCCCCTTCCTGGGCCCGTGCCAGGCTGAGTATAATGGGCCTCTTGACCTCTCTGGCGATTCGCTCCACGGAATCAAAATCGCCCTCTGACGAAGCAGCAAATCCAGCCTCAATGACATCCACTCCGAGCTTGTCGAGCTGGCGCGCAAGCACGATTTTCTCATCGACATTCATGCTTGCACCGGGAGATTGCTCTCCATCTCTCAGCGTTGTATCGAAGATTCTTACACTCGAATCATTCGTAACCTTGTCTGACATTTAGCCCTCCGTAAACAAAAACTCCCGCGGCGGGGCCAACGGGAGTAATCAAAATCTAAGTATGAGAAAGGGGTTATAGCGACTCTGCGTTTTCCCCTCTCTTCTCGCTCCCCCGATTGAATATCGAGAAGAGCCCCAAGAGCGGTCCCGATAGGGTATATAAGAGAAATACACTAAATAGCATGACCTGCGGCTCCGCAATACTCACCATAATGAGTAGGATGGCAGAAAGCAACAACCAGAAGGGATGCCTTCTTTTTAGGTCCAATTGTCTCAAACTCATATACCGGAAATTGCTCACCATCAACCCGGCTAAACCATATATAACGAGGAGCACAATAACTGGTTTATGGAAGGCCGTGGTCCCACCAAGAAACTGGTACATGAGCACCGTCGCTACGACCATTTCAGCAGCCGCCGGGATGGGCAGCCCAATGAAATAGGTCTTTTCCACAGTACTAGCCTGAACGTTAAAGCGAGCCAGCCGGAGAGCTCCGCAGATCACATAGAGGCTCGCGGCCAACCACCCCCAAATACCTAGCGGGGACATTGCCCAGAAATAAGCCAGAACCGCAGGTGCAACCCCGAAGGAGATCAGATCCGCCAACGAATCGAACTCCACACCAAACTGGCTCGTTGTCTTGGTGACACGCGCAATGGCTCCGTCCAGGCCATCCAGCAGATGAGCCAGAACAATGAGAATGGCTGCCTGTAGGAACTGACCTTCTATGGCTGCGATCATGGAGAAGAAGCCGCAAAAGAGGTTCCCAGTCGTAAATAGACTTGGAATCAGAAAAATGCCTTTCTTCAACTGGGCCGAAGGCACCTTCCGTTTAAAGGCTCCACGTCCCAATCCCTTGCGGGGCAGAAGTCGGACTCTGCGCAGGGATAGCTTTTCTTCTTGTGGCTCGTTACTCCGATTCATCAAAGCCTTCCAATGATGGTCTCTCCAGCCTTCACCCTCTGCCCTTCGGCTATCTCCACCTTGTACGCAGGAGGCATAAACAGATCCACTCGCGACCCAAACATGATCAAGCCGAATCGCTGCCCCCTTTCCAATGTTTCCCCCTCTTTCACGTGACAAATGATGCGTCTAGCCAATAGGCCCGCGATTTGCACAACATTCAGAACCTTGCCCGTGGAATCAACCAGCCGCACTTCATTCTGCTCGTTGTCTTGGGATGCATCTTCCCGATAGGCAGCATGAAACTTTCCTGGTTGATATTGTACCTTTTCTACTGATCCTTTAATAGGGGAACGATTTACATGAACATCAAACAGAGACAAAAAGATGCTGACTCTCGTGGTTGCTCCTACCCCTTCTTTTTCCTCTTCCGGCTCCTTTACAATGGCTACAACCTTACCATCAGCGGGGGCAAGGACAAGTCCATCACCCGCCGGTGGGGTCCTATCCGGATCCCGGAAAAAACCGGCGAAACTCAAGGCAAACAAAACAAGAATTCCACCCATTCCATTCCAGCCGATAAAAAACGCAACCAGTGCAAGAATAGCAGCGGCAAAAATCCATGGATAACCTTCTCTGGCAATTTTCATATTCGACCGAGAGTCATTCTGGTCTATCTAGTCTGTTTCGTCTTTCTCGTCTATTTAGTAATTTTGGTTTTTCGAGTTCGTTGAGTTCAAGGGATGGACATCAGAACTCAGACATCGGCAATCAGAGGTCGGAGATCAGTGATGCGGCTGACCGCTGACTTCCGACGTCTGGCGTCTGACCTCTATTCTCTGACATCTGGTTTCGTCCAATGCCCACTGATCTCTGTTGCCACCTGACTATTCACTATCAGTTCAGTTTTTACTCTTGTCCACCAAGCGATCCTGCATCAACCAAGGCATCATGGCCCGTAGACGTTCTCCCACTTTCTCAACGGGATGGTTGGCCCCTGCCTTTCGGAGTTCTGTGAATCGTGGCATGCCTTTTTGATACTCGCTGACCCATTCCTCGGCAAACTTGCCAGACTGAATATCCTTTAGAATTGTTTTCATGGCCTGGCGAACCTCAGGACCAATGACCTTATTCCCCCGGCTAAGGTCACCATATTCAGCGGTATTGCTTATGGAGTAACGCATGTTGGTCAGCCCACCTTCATAGACTAGGTCCACAATCAACTTGACCTCGTGTAGACATTCAAAATATGCCATTTCAGGCGGATAACCCGCGTCTACCAGAGTCTCATAGCCCGCTAAGATCAAGGCCGAAAGCCCTCCGCAAAGGACCGACTGCTCGCCGAACAGGTCCGTCTCTGTTTCATCTTTAAAAGTCGTTTCCAAGATAGCAGCCCGTCCTGCCCCTAGGCAGCTGGCGTAGGCTAAACCCACCTGTCTGGAATCTCCAGATGGATCCTGGTGCACCGCCAGGAGAGAAGGAACCCCTCGTCCTCTTTCGAATTCGCTACGAACCAAATGCCCGGGTCCCTTTGGGGCCACCATAAATACATTGACTCCAGGAGGCGGCACGATTCGCTTAAAATGAATATTAAAACCATGGGCAAAGGCCAGGTAATTTCCGTCCTCTAGCCCCGGTCGAATTTCTTTTTCATAAACCCCACCTTGAACCTCATCGGGTAAGAGAACCATGATAACGTCCCCGTGCTTCACGGCCTCTCGGGTTTCCATCACTTTAAATCCCGCTTTTTCGGCCTTAGGAGTGGTCTTACTCCCTTTCGCTAACCCGACGGCCACATTGATCCCTGAATCCCTCAGGTCATTGGCATGGGCGTGACCTTGACTTCCGTAGCCGAGAATCACTACCTGTTTATTCTTCAGGTGGTTCAAATCTGTGTCTGGATCATAATAAACCTGCATTTTTCATCCTCCTGCAATATTGGTTGTAAGAATATCTGCCCACTACCTACCCTGTCAACCTACGGTGAGCTCTGTCCAACAAATGACACTGCGAGATATCTATTCGAAATTTAGCTCCTCGGGGAGCGAGCCTCCGTTCGGCTGTCTTCGACCCTGAGGCTCAGACCCGAAGGGAACCCACCGTCGAAGCCGGGCCGCGGGCAACAGGCCTGTGAATATCACAAGCGAAACGTTTGATGCCCACGTCCTTCCGTCTCACTCCCCTTCGTCGTTATGCTGGTTAGGCGCGAAGGGGGCTCGCTCCGAAGAAAGGGAGACGTCCGATACTGGAGGTGCAAGCCAAAATGGCATGTCGAATTAAATGACGGGGCCTCAAGGCAGAGGCCCATCGGCTCCCGCTGAGGGGCAAGCCCCCGAGCCCTAAGTGGTATGGGCGAATCTGGTTTCACACTGTGGAGTCACTGGAGCGAGGCGACGGCAGAATGCTTCGGTGCTTACGTTAATTTAGGCCTTGGAGCTCGCGTCGGGGAGCCACCCTGGGAGCCTCACGAGCAATGGCCACTCGGCCGGTCCGCACAAGCTCCTTGATCCCCAGGGGCCGGAGCAGATTGATGATGGCTCGGATCTTGTCCTGGTCTCCAGTAATCTCGATTGTATATGTTTGGGGGGTGGAATCTACGATCTTGGCTCTAAAGATCTCACAAATCCGGATGGCTTCGTCGCGATGTTCAGGCTTCGCATTGATTTTAATCAACGCTGTTTCTCTCTCCACAAAATCTGTCTCGGTCAGATCCACTACCTTGAGGACCTCAATGACTTTATTCAACTGCTTGATGATCTGCTCGATAATTCGGTCGTCCCCCTCGGTGACGATGGTGATCATGGAAGTGGATGGGTCCATGGTGGGCGCCACGGAAAGAGCCTCAATATTGTAGCCCCGCGCACTGAACAGGCCTGCAACGCGTGCCAGTACACCGAACTTGTTCTCCACCAGAGTTGAAATTATGTGCTCCATGCAGGGCGGAGATTAGGCGGGAAGAATCCCTTCCCCTTCTTCCTCCTCCTCCTCCTCGGTCTTCTTCCTAGCGGGTGCGCCTTTTTGAGCCCTTTTCATTTCAGGCGGGTCTTCCAGAACCATTTCATCGTGCGCCGCACCTGCTGGGATCATGGGATAACAACTCTCCAAGGGATCCACCTGAAAGTCCATCAGGACCGGCCCCTTATGCTTCAAACCTTCGCGGATCAGCGGTTCCACTTCCGAGGGCTTGGATGCACGCAGCCCCAGGATTCCATAGGCCTCGGCTAGCTTTGCAAAGTCGGGCACGTTCCCCAGCTGACTTGAGGCGTACCGCCCTTCATAGAAAAGATCCTGCCATTGCCTCACCATACCGTGACACTGGTTATTGAGCAGAGCGATTTTTACCGGCAACTTATAAATCTGAGCCACCGCCAGCTCCTGCAGGTTCATCTGGAAGCTCCCCTCGCTGGTCACACAGAGCACGGTCTTTTCAGGGAAAGCCTTCTGTGCACCCAGAGCTGCCGGAAAACCGAATCCCATGGTTCCCAGTCCGCCCGATGTGAGAAATGTCCTTGAACTCGCCCCCTTGAAATACTGAGCCGCCCACATCTGATGTTGGCCCACATCGGTTACAACGATGGCCTGATTCTTGGTTTGCTCATAGAGCTTTTCGATAACGTACTGTGGTTTGATAACCTTCGCGTCTTGGAAATATTTCAAGGGAAAAGATTGTTTCCACTCCTGTATCTGTTTTAGCCATCCCTCCGTCCGCTGCTTTACGGCCTTCTGGTCACCGTCTAGGGAACGCAGCATGACATTGAGCTGCCGCAACACCGCCTTCACATCGCCGACGATGGGGATATGGGCATTCACCGTCTTTTTGATGGAGGTAGGATCGATATCGATATGAATGATTCGCGCCCCCGGTGAGAAGCCGGCAACATTTCCGGTGACACGATCATCAAAACGCGCGCCCACCGCAATGAGCAGGTCTGATTCATGCATGGCTTTGTTGGCCCAATAACCTCCGTGCATCCCAAGCATCCCCATAGAAAGTGGATGGGTGCCAGGAAAAGATCCCAAACCCATGAGGGTCATATTGACTGGGATCTGAGTCAACTCAGCCAGCTCTAACAGCTCAGCGGCCGCATCGGAAAAAATTGTCCCACCTCCCACGTAGAGTACCGGCCGCTTTGCCTTAAGGATCTCATCAGCGGCCTGCTTGATCTGATATTTGTTCCCTTCAAGCGTGGGGTTATATCCCGGCAGGTTCACCTTTTCCGGATATTTGAACTCGGTCCTATCGGTACTTACATCCTTAGGAATGTCCACCAATACGGGACCCGGTCGACCTGTGGTGGCTATGTGAAAGGCCTCTTTAATGTTTACAGCGAGATCCGCCACATCCTTGACCAGGACGTTATGCTTGGTGCAGGGTCTGCTAATGCCTACGTTGTCCGCCTCTTGGAATGCATCGTTGCCAATTAGGTTTGTGGAAACCTGACCCGTAAAGGCCACCAGTGGAACGGAATCCATAAAGGCATCGGCCAACCCGGTGACAATGTTAGTCATGCCTGGACCAGAGGTCACCAATGCCACTCCCGGTTTACCGGTTGCCTTGGCGTATCCTTCAGCCATGTGGGCAGCCCCTTGCTCATGGCGTGTGAGCACTACTTCAACGTCCTTCTGCTGGTGAAGGACGTCAAAGATTTTAAGCACGACGCCGCCAGGGATGCCAAAGATAACATCGACCCCTTCGCGCTTAAGCATCTCTACGAATATTTCGGACCCATTTTTTTTCATGAAGTCTCTTTTCGGGCCTCCGTCTGCCGGTATTTATTCACTATCTCTATCATCTTGTCTTTGCCTACAAGCTTGAGTTTCTGAAGTTTCTTTTTCTCTATCTCCTCATCAGGCGATAGATACGACATGTTCTGAAACGTCATGAGCTTGTCTTCCAGTTCCCGGTGCTCGTCGTAATACTTTTTTAGCTCAGCGTCCTTAATTAATAGCGGGATGATAAGTCTTTGCTCAGTCTGATCCATGAAGGGCCTCCTTAACATGCAGACTCAGAAGCTGAGAATTTATCCCAGGCTAACTATTTTGTCAACGACACTTCGCAGGGTGAAAATCTTAGCCATTACGGCTCTTTCCAAGCCATTTTTACCGGATTTAACCTTTATGAGACACCAACTTGAGCTCCGCCTCGGAGGGTCTTAGATAACGGGGGACTAGCAAGTCCGGCGAATCCAGGTCCCCCTTTCTCAACCTTTGTTCTGCAATGCATGCCACTGAACAAGCAATGGAGGGATAGGAGTCTCCCTGGGCGACCCGTGCCGTTGCTCCAAAATATTCTTTAATCAAACCTTCATAGACTTCAGTCCCATCCCCAATCATAAGGCAGGCCTCTCGGCCAAGGGATTGAATATGCTTAAAAATGTGGTCGGGCGAGCAAACCAGGTCCTCTGTGAGACGTTCTAATTCCTGGCCTCCCTTTGTGCGGAACAAAGCTGTATAAACTTCCTTTTTTCGCGCGTCTAGAAGTGGACAAATCAATCCATTCCAGCCAGTCACACGTGCTACCACGGCCAGCAGAGTAGGGACCCCAATTACGGGAACATCCCAACCATAGGCTAAACCTTTCACGGTACTAAGGCCTATTCTGAGACCAGTGAATGAACCTGGTCCGATGGCCACAGCAAGAGCCGAAATCTGCGCCCAGGAATAACTAGAGTTTTTCAATACATTTTCAACTAACGGAAGAAGGGTTTCAGCGTGGTTGGCCCTGGGTATCAAAGCAGTGGGTTCTTTCCCCTTCGTGTTCCCCCTACGAATATCCTCCAATAACAATTTCCCATCTTCTATGAGGGCAACACTGGCGGCGTTTGTAGAGGTGTCTAGACCGAGAACTACCATGAAAAAGGTACTAGCATTCAGTAATGCAGAACTCCGAAAGCTGAACGCTGATGGCTGAGAGCTAACAGCTATCCCTCAAAGAATCTCGCAATGTCATTATAGAAGGCGTAGATCATGATCAGGATCAATAAAAAGACCCCAACCTGTTGAGCCCTCTCACGGTATCTGAGTTCCACTGGCCGGCCTCGCATCCCTTCCAAAAGGAAGAAGAAGAGGTGCCCGCCGTCGAGGATAGGAATTGGTAAGAGATTCAATACTCCCAGATTTACACTCAAAATGGCAACGAAAAATAGGAAGTTCCACACACCCTCACGGGCCTGCTCACCTGCAAGTTGAGCGATGAGTAGAGGTCCACCTAGATTTTTGGGCGAAATGTCACCGGTCACCATTTTAAAGAGGGCCACAAGCGTCAGGACAGAATACTCACCCGTTTTATAAAATCCCCGCCATATCCCCATCCAGGGATTACTCTTTTCGATAGCCACAGCGCTGGCAATTCCAACCACCCAATAGGTGGTGTCTTCACCAAAGACCGTTTTTCCCGCTCTCTCCATGGGCTGAACGGAAATATCCATCTGCCCACCATCCCGTTCCACACGAAGCACCAATGGTTTTCCACTACTCTGCTTAATTTGCGTGGAAATATCTTCCCATTTTTCTACCGGCTGGTTACCGATGGCTAGGATACGATCCCCTTTTTGTAGGCCGGCCCGATCTGCAGGAGAATTAGGTTCCACGCCGCCAATTTGTGTGGTGAGAACGGGCATTCCAAAGAACACAAAGATGCTGGTAAAAATAAAAACCGAAAGAATAAAATTAAAAACCGGACCGGCCGCCACTATGGCAAAGCGCTTGGCCAAGCTTTGATTAGAAAACGATCGCTCGCTATCTGCCGCTTGAACCTCCTGATCGGGGTCTTCTCCAACCATTTTGACATACCCGCCTAAGGGAAATGCACTCACAGCGTATTCGGTTTCACCGACTTTTTTTGCAAAAATCTTGGGACCAAACCCGATGGAGAAGGTCAACACCCCAACACCGCTCTTTTTCGCCACAAGGAAGTGACCCAATTCGTGGAATACAATCAATATCCCAAGCGCGATTAAGGCCGATACCACGGCGTAGATTACACTAATCATCTTCTTTTCTCCTTCAGTCCCTTTTTTACAAAAGCTGTTGTATGAGCCCGGGCCCAACGATCCACCTCAAGGATCTCCGCGATTTCCTTGGGATGTGTCGAAGAGTGGGCCTCTGTGGTCCTTTCAATCAATCGATGAATATCGCGAAATCCGATGCGCTGGTCCAAGAAAGCCCCCACAGCCACCTCATTGGCCGCATTGAGAACCGCCGGCATGGTCCCTCCAACCGCCAAGGCTTCATAGGCCAAATTAAGGGCCGGATACCTCTTATTTTCTACCGGGAGAAAGTTTAGCCTACCCTTTTGTGTCAATTCCAGTGGCGGAAGGTTCATCTTTAGACGATAGGGACACGAGAGGGCATAGGCAATGGGAATTTGCATATCCGGTATCCCCAATTGAGCAATAACTGTGCCATCTTGGTAACGAACCATTGAGTGAACAATGCTTTCGGGGTGGATGACAACCTCCACTTGATCAGGTCCCATATCGAACATCCACCGCGCCTCCACCACCTCTAACCCCTTATTCATCATAGTGGCCGAATCAATGGTGATCTTCGGTCCCATCTTCCAGTTAGGGTGTTTTAACGCCTGCTTTACTGTGACACGGTCTAAGGTCTTGAGTGCAGTACGCAGAAAAGGTCCCCCGGAAGCTGTAAGGATGATACGATCGACATCCTCCTTCCGATGACCTTGAAGACACTGAAAGATTGCACTGTGCTCACTGTCCACGGGAAGAAGCCTCGAACCCTTCTGCTTCGCTTCGCGCACGAAGATCTCCCCTGCCATGACAAGGGCCTCCTTATTGGCCAGACCAACCTCCTTGCCCGCTTGAACCGCCGCTAGGGTAGGTATCAAACCCGCGCCACCGACAATTGCGGCGATCACCATATCCACCTCGGGTGCCGCGGCTATGGTCTTGGCCCCCTCTTCGCCCCACAGGATCTCCGTTTTTCGACTTCCCAACAGGGCCTGCAAACGAGGAATGTCTTCCTTTTTTCCGATGCTCACCCATTCAGGGGAAAATTCCACAGCCTGTTCAGCCAACCTCTCAATGTTTCCACCCGCCACCAAGCCACGAGCCCTGAACCTGTCTGGAAAGCTACGAACCAATTTGAGGGTACTTACCCCGATGGACCCAGTGGAGCCCAGAATAGCGAGGGATTTCATAGGTAATGCAGTCGAGTATAGTAGGCAATGAATACAGCAGGAAAAATAACACTATCGATCCGATCCAAAAGTCCTCCATGTCCCGGCAGGAACCGTCCTGAGTCTTTGACTGAGAACACTCTTTTGATACCTGACTCTACCAAATCTCCAACCTGTGCGAGCAACCCCACCACCAGGGAGAGCAAGACCGCTTCAAACCAGTGCAGATTTGGAAGCATAAAAAGCGCGCCCAACGTCCCCACCAAAGCGCTAATGAGTAATGCGCCAATGGAGCCCTCGATGGTCTTTCCTGGGCTTATTTGAGGATACAACTTTCTTTTACCCAAGGCCATCCCTGTAAAATAGGCAGCCGTATCCGACAGGCATACAACCAGTAGCAGCCAGAAAACCCACAGAACCCCTGCGGGTCCTCGATGAATCAATACCAAATGGGGAAATAAAAACCCTATGTACAACGCCCCTAGCAGGGTCCAACCTAGGCTTTGATACCGACCCTCCAGATCTCCACTAAACAAAAGAAAGCTTGAAAACAGCCCCACTAACACGACGGCCAGAACCAATCCTGGTTCCGCCACTGCCGGGGCGAAAATCATAAGTGAAATAAGAAAACCGAAGCCCATCCCCAGAAATCTTTTTCTGCCCTGGACGGGGAAAGCCATGAAAAAGTATTCCCCCAAGGCACCAACGGTAACAATAAAGATAAAGAGAGAGAATAAATGCCAACGGTGACCAAAGGCTACCAAGAAGATCAAGAGGGGTAGCACCACCATGGCTGTAATCACTCGAGTCCGCATCACTCGGCCAGGCTTGGACCCGATCGAAGACGATCTCTAAAGCTGCTGCTCATCGGTCCGCCCGAACCTCCTTCGACGTCGCTGAAACTCAACCAATGCCTGGATGTATTGGGTCTCTCGAAAGTCAGGCCAAAGGTTGGGGGTAAAATAAAGTTCCGTATAGGGTATCTGCCAGAGAAAAAAATTACTAATCCGCATTTCTCCACTGGTTCGTATGAGTAAATCTGGATTGGGAATCACACCCGTCTCCGTATGAGCTGAGATCATGTCCGCGTTAATATCTTCGGGTTCACAACGTCCTGCTTTTACGTTGTGCGCGATCTTCCTTACCATCTTTACGACATCGTCCTGTCCGCTATAACTCAATGCCAGGATGACCGTAATCATGGTATTGTTTTTAGTTTTTTCAATGATGTAGTCCAAAACCCGCTGCACCGAATCCGGGAGCCGATCACGCTCTCCAATGGCCAGGAGCCGAACACCGTTGCGCATCATTCTTTCCTGTTCATCGGAAAGGTAGCGTTCTAGAAGCCCCATCAACGCCCCCACTTCATCTCTAGGACGTTGCCAATTTTCGGCGGAAAAGGCATATAAGGATAGGTAAGAGATACCCAATTTTCGGCTCAATTCCACAACCGCACGAACCGAAGTCTTACCTGTCCGGTGACCTTCGATTCGACTCTTTCCCCTTAATTTTGCCCAACGACCATTGCCATCCATAATGATGGCCACATGCTTGGGCAACCGACTTTTGTCTAAGCCCTGAAGATTCATCTTGTCTGTGGAAAGGTGGGAAGGAAGCTTGGAGGATCAAACCTCCATTATCTCGTCTTCTTTGGTCTTGAGCACCTTGTCAATACGCCCAATAAAATCGTCGGTAACCTTCTGAACTCTTTCCTGGCTATGCTTGAGATCGTCCTCTGTAATTTCCTTACTCTTTTGCATTTCCTTGAGCTTGTCAATCATAATTCGTCGATGGTTGCGCACGGAGACTCGGAATTCCTCTGCAACCTTTTTGACGTGCTTGGCCAGTTCTTTCCTCCGTTCCTCACTCAATTCCGGAACGGGGATACGAATCACCTTGCCATCATTACTGGGGGTCAACCCCAAATCCGCTTTGAAAATTGCCTTCTCAATGTTGCCCATGGCAGACTGATCGTAGGCTTGAATCACCAAAAGGCGAGATTCAGGGACCGAGAGATTGCCCAATTGATTCAAAGGTGTTGGCGTCCCATAATAGTCCACCATCATCCCCTCCAGCAGGGCCGTGGAAGCTCGCCCCGTACGCACCTTCGCGAGATCCTTCCGGAAAGCAGTCACCGTTTTTTCGAATTCTTTTTGTAGATCAGCAAAAAAGGGCTCGTTCATTTGCTCTCCATGGTCACAAGGGTCCCGATAGGTTCACCCGAAATGACCCTTTTGATATTCCCCTTTTCCAGAATATTAAAGACCACGATGGGTAGTTGATTGTCCATGCACAGGGATACGGCTGTGGCGTCCATGACCTTCAATTCTTTTCTTAGCAACTCCATATGACTCACTTCCCTGTACATCTTGGCCTGCCTAGTCTTCAGCGGGTCCGCGTCATAAACTCCTTCAACTTTGGTTGCCTTGAGAATCACTTCTGCCCCAATCTCCATGGCACGAAGGCTTGCTGTTGTATCGGTAGTGAAATAAGGATTACCGGTTCCTCCGGCAAAAATGACAACTCGATGCTTTTCAATGTGGCGGACTGCCCGTCGACGAATGTAAGGTTCGGCCACTTGGCGCATTTCGATGGCCGACATCACACGGGTTGAGACATCAATTTTTTCCAGTGCGTCTTGTAAGGCCAGACTATTGATAACCGTCGCCAACATTCCCATATAGTCGGCGCTGGCGCGATCCATCCCTTCCTCGCTCGCTTTGGCACCACGCAGGATGTTTCCCCCTCCCATGACCAGGGCCATCTCACACCCCAACTCATGGACTTCTTTAATCTCTTTGGCAAAGTCGCCTAGGGTGGGTCCATCAATTCCATGCTTTTGTACCCCAGCAAGAACCTCTCCAGTAACCTTTAAAATAACACGTTTATACTTGAGGCTCCTACTGCCCATCGATGCTCCGCTCGATCCGACTATTACCCTGGGACCCCTTCCCCGATGTGAAAACGCGTGAACCGCTTCACCTGAATATTCTCACCGAGCCGGGCCACAATATCTTTGATAAGATCCCCCACCTGTCGGTCAGGGTCCTTAATAAATTCCTGCTCCAGGAGACAAACCTCAGAATAGAAGCGGTCAATCTTCCCATCCACGATCTTTCCCATAACTTTTTCCGGCTTACCCGACTCAATCGCTTGCTGGTGAAAGATTTGGCGCTCTCGCTCCAGCTCATCCTCCGGTACGTCTTCCCGGCGAATATACTTTGGATTTGCAGCGGCAATCTGCATGGCGACATCTTTTAAGAGACCTTGAAACTCCTCGGTACGAGCTACGTAGTCCGTCTCGCAATTGAGCTCTACCAAGACTCCGATCTTACCTCCCCCGTGGATGTAGGAACCCACTAACCCCTCAGCGGCTACCCTTCCCTCTTTCCTAGATGCCAGCGCGAGACCCTTCTGACGTAGAAAATCAACAGCCTTCTCCATATCTCCCGTCGACTCTATCAGGGCCTTCTTGCAATCCATCATGCCAGCCCCGGTCTTCTCGCGAAGATCTCTTACCGATGCAGCACTGATCTCCATCTTTACTGACTCTCCCCCACCACTGGAATCTCCCTGGCTGCCACTTCCGCTGGCGCAGGACCAGGTGTTGATGCCTGCTCCAAGGCCTCTTCCTTTTCCTTGGCCGTTGCGGCTTGCTCGTATATAGTTTTACCCTCGTTTACAGCATCAGCCACCGCAGAGCAAAAGAGCCGGATGGCCCGGATGGCATCATCGTTACCCGGCACTTTGTAATCCACTAAATCCGGATCGCAGTCCGTGTCAATGACGGCAACCACTGGGATACCCAACTTTCTCGCCTCTCGAACCGCGATTTCTTCCTGCTTTGGATCAATGACAAAAATGGCGTCTGGCAATTTCTTTATACTTTTGATTCCCCCCAGGAATCGTTCTAACTTATCCTTTTCCCGGCTGAGCCCCAACATCTCTTTTTTCGTCAATGCGTCAACGACTTTAGGATCATTTTCCATATCAGTGATTTTTTTGAGCCGTTCGATGCTCTTTCGCATTGTTTGAAAATTTGTGAGAGTACCACCAAGCCATCGGTGATAGACGTAATGCATACCGCAACGCGTGGCTTCTTCTCTGATTGCATCCTGCGCTTGAATTTTGGTGCCTACAAATAGGATCTGCCCTCCCGCAGCTGCCATATCACGGACAAAGTCATAGACATCGTAAAACATCTTTACCGTTTGCTGCAGGTCAACGATATGAATCCCATTGCGGGCTCCAAAAATATAGCGTTTCATCTTGGGGTTCCAACG
Source organism: uncultured Binatia bacterium (SeqCode) (assembly GCA_965215595.1). Classification (GTDB taxonomy): domain Bacteria; phylum Desulfobacterota; class Binatia; order UBA9968; family CAXXLF01; genus CBDCDW01. The sequence goes on from CBDCDW010000005.1 coordinate 75,096, forward strand.
ACTCGTTTGATGTCCAAAATGAACCCCGGCCTCCAAAAGCAGCTTCATAGAAACTTCAGTCATAAAATCCAACCCTTCATTGTCCTAATTTAATCTACCTTCTTCTCTATCCGTCCGTGGCCATGGGAGGGCTGGCGAGGGCCCGCCAACCGCATGTCTGAGCGCTGCACGGCCTGGATTTACAATAGGTTCTTGCCCCCTTAGCGGAGGAAGAAAAAAACTGAGTGATGTTGGGCTTTTAGCAAAATTTGGATTCTGCCGCAAGAGGTATCGGGGATTTGAGCAGGACGGAATAGCAAGGCAAATCATTGATTCATGGCGTCAAGAAACTCCTTGTTGTTTTTACTCCCCCTGATCTTGTCCAACAAAAACTCCATGGCTTCTACTACGCTTAGCTGAGACAATACTTTGCGCAGGATCCAGATCCGATTGAGATCTTCCCGTGGAATTAGGAGCTCTTCTTTCCTGGTTCCCGACTTGTTGATATCCAATGCGGGGAAAACCCGTTTGTCCATGAGTCGACGGTCCAAATGCAACTCCATATTACCGGTCCCTTTGAACTCTTCGAAAATCACCTCATCCATACGGCTGCCGGTATCGATAAGTGCGGTAGCGATAATCGTAAGACTCCCTCCATCCTCGATATTACGGGCCGCCCCAAAAAACTTTTTCGGCTTGTGCAATGCGTTGGAGTCCACTCCGCCAGAGAGGATTTTCCCACTTGGTGGAACCACTGTGTTGTAGGCCCTGGCAAGGCGGGTGATGCTGTCCAAGAGAATTACAACGTCACGTCCATGTTCCACCAGACGCCTGGCTTTCTCAATCACCATTTCAGCAACTTGTACGTGCCGTGTGGCCGGTTCATCGAATGTGGAACTCACTACCTCACCCTTCACGGAACGCTGCATATCGGTCACTTCTTCAGGACGCTCATCAATCAACAGGACAATGAGAACCACCTCTTCGTGGTTGATGGCAATGGCCTTGGCAAGGTTTTGCAACATCATCGTCTTGCCAGTTCTAGGGGCCGCAACGATCAACCCCCTCTGTCCCTTCCCAATGGGGGTCAACAGGTCAGTGATACGGGTCGTGTATTCGTCTGGAACACACTCGATCTGCAACCGAGTATCCGGGTACAAAGGAATGAGATTGTCGAATAAAATCTTCTCCCTAGCCTTGTCAGGATCTTCGTAGTTGATGGTTTCAACCTTGAGTAAGGCAAAGTACCGTTCTCCCTCCTTGGGGGGTCTAATCTGACCAGAAATAATATCTCCGGTGCGAAGACCGAAGCGTCGGATCTGACTGGGCGACACATAGATGTCATCAGGGCCAGGGAGATAGTTATAGTCGGGAGCACGTAGGAACCCGAAGCCGTCAGGAAGTGTCTCAAGCACTCCCTCGCCACATATGAACCCGTTTTTCTCGGTCTGCGCTTGAAGGATGGCGAAGATAAGTTCCTGCCTCCGCATGTTGGCAGCGCCATCAATGCTAAAGGACTTTCCGATTTGCGCTAATTCGCTGATCTTCTTCCCTTTGAGGGAAGTCAAATTCAATCCGTTTTGTTCTGTGCTCTCTGATTCGACTCGGCTTCTCGCAGTGGCCATAGAAACACCTCTCTTTTCACCTCTAAATGTTCACCTCGTAACAACTTAAATTCGGACAGGAAACGCGTTTTTTCAAAATGGAATTGGGTTTGAGTTCATCTCCATACTCGGGCTGAATCTATGGAGGGTACGGGGTGAATCTCCTAATCCGTTTAAACCGTCCGGGAACTTTTGTGCCGCCAACAAATCAAGTCAAATTGATGCACGATCCCGAAGAAATTTGCGATAACCTTAATCGTCTAGCAGGAAGCCTTGGGGCAATTGCGGCATCTTAAATCGACAAGAATTCTGTTTCGGATATGAATCTCTCTTCTAAAACTTAAATCAATAATAAATGTAGGAACCTGTGATGATAATTTTTATGCGGGATTAAATCACCGGAATGGACGTTAATATTTATCTTAGGAAAAATCAAACTCCTTGTCAACCCCTGTAGTATTTTTCCGTTGTTTTTTTAGCGCAACATTGTTTCAAAAGTTCGCAAAGATCTTTCATGTCCGCGAACCAGGGAGCTGTGAATACCTGCGGACGTTCCGTTCGCGGATGGATTAGACTGAGTCTTTCGGCATGGAGTGCCTGTCGTGGAAATTTAGCGATTCTGGAAATGGCTGTGTCGTCGCCTTTTAGAGCCCCCTGATTGTTCCTACCATAGACCTTGTCACTTAGCACGGGAAACCCCTGGTCCGCGAGATGCACCCGAATCTGATGGGTTCGTCCGGTATGGGGTCGTACGAGTAGCCACGTCACCCAAATAAGTGGACCCCGTGAGGAAGGCAGGCCAAAGGAATTTTCCACCTCCCATTCCGTTACGGCGCTTCTGGTACGGGGAAGTGAATGCAAACTGGACATCCTCTTACGGTCGCTACGATGACGGCCTATGGGACGATCAATGACTACCTTTTTCTGGACAACCCGACCCCATACGAAGGCAGCATATTCTTTAGTGACTTGCCGATCTTTAAATTGAAGTGAGAGGTGACGGAAGGATCTTTCATGCTTGGCTACGACCATAACACCTGAGGTTTCCTTGTCCAACCTGTGGACAATTCCGGGGCGTCGCTCTCCTCCAATCCCCGGCAGGTTGGGACAGTGATGAAGAAGTGCGTTGACCAAAGTGCCTTGCGGATTGCCGGCGGCTGGATGAACCACCATTCCGGGCGGCTTGTTGACGACGATGAGATCTTCATCCTCATGGAGAATGGGGAAATCTAGAGGTTCGGGACCAACCTTTGAGGGTATGGGTGGAATCCAATGAATCTCCACATGATCACCCAACTTAAGTCGTGCGCTAGCCTTGGTCCTATGGCCATTAATTGTCACCTGGCCCCCAGCAATGAGTTTTTGCACGGCAGATCGACTTAAATCTACTAGGGGGGCCGCCTCATAGGGCACCAGATCACTGTGAATGGTGTCCTTTCCTTGAGTGGGTCGTTCCATTAACGCGAGCCCATCCCCGGAGTTGAGATAGCGTTGCGCCAGGAAGGTATCCAATCGCATCCCCGCATATTCGTCACGCACTATGGCGCCATGGGTTGTCATATGATTGTAACCAAAGATATTCGAAATTTTTCCCTCGCGCAAAGGCGCAAGTCACGTAGCAGAACCAGCTGGCACCGGGCAGCAATTCGGACTATGGATTACAATACAGCAATCATTAAGAATTCAAACCGTCCGCCTTGGCGTTCCAAATTCAGATTTTCCTGCTGCATGCTGCTTACTGCAATCTGCCTACTTTTCCCCTTGCGGCCTTTGCGTCTTGGCGCGAAAATCCATTTTGGATTCGTACGATTGAACACTTGAAGGGTCAGAATCTAAGCTCCGAACTCCGCCAGTTCGCTACCTTCCGCCCGCCCCAGGACCTCACGCGCCAAAAGGACGTCTTCGTGCATCTGAGAAACAAGAAGTTCGGGAGAAGAAAACTTCATTTGTAGCCGAATTCGTTTCACAAAGGACAACCGAATCGACTGATCATAAAGATCTCCATCAAAATCGAAAAGATAGGTTTCAAGGGTCCGCGGTCCGTCTCCAAAGGTGGGATTGCTCCCCAGGCTAGTGACGCTCGACCAGCGACGACCCTGAACCCAGAAAAAAGTTGCATACACTCCGTCTGGTGGAAGCACTTCATTACGTGTGGAGATATTCGCTGTGGGAAATCCCAGGGCCTTGCCCCTCTGATGGCCTTTGACCACACGGCCCGAGACAAAATAGCACCGGCCAAGAAACCGGTTGACTTGATGGACATGACCGTCCTCAATGAGTGCTCGAATGCGAGTACTGCTAATTCGTTGACCTTCATCCAGAATGGGCTCAATAATCTTAACTTCGAATCCGCATTCCTTTCCAAGTTCCGTTAAGGTTTGTACGTTTCCTTGTCTTCCTCGGCCAAACCGGAACTCCTTCCCCACCCAAATCCGATGCACCTTTAACCCTTCCACGAGATACTGCCTGACAAATTCCTCTGCTTCTAACATTGCAAAGGCAGAATCGAACTCTTGGATAATTACGACATCCACACCCTTGGATTGGAGGAGAAGCATTTTGTCTTTATGAGTCAACAACAATTTAGGGGCCCGTGTGGGAGCCAAGATCTTCAAAGGGTGGGGCTCAAAAGTGAGCACCACTGAAGAACCACTCAGATCATTTGCTTCCTGACACAATTGCCGCAATAGGAATTGATGGCCCAGGTGAAGGCCATCAAAGTTTCCCATGGTCAAAATGGGTCTGGGAAGTGCGAGGCGACGGTTTTCTATATGACGCAAGATTTCCATGGTTGTATTAACCTTGATCCGACATTAATCAGCACGAGAAATCGGCCCCGATGACTATTGGATCGTGGCGAAGAGCTGATTGTATCATCAACCGGTTCGACAAGCTCACGGTCATAGTGAGGTAGTCGAACTATGAGGTTATCGAGGAACCGGCAAATCACCCTATGTTTAGTTACGAACCCGGGGGGAATACGTGTGCAATTCGTGTAATATCAGCCTGGGATCGCATGTGCCTTGATTTCTATTATCGGATCGGGGTTAACGCAAGCGTCCACCCTTCGGCACAGAGTGATCCTCCACCAAGTAATGCCGACAATTGCTGACCTGAAACAAATGAAGAGACGGAGGTTAGGATTCAGGATCCTCGAGAGATTACGATTCCAGGGCTTTTACCTTCTTTTTTGCCATCACCGCCTCTTTTGACTGTGGGTAACGGGCGATGAGCTCTTGGAGAATGAGACGGGCGTCGACTTTATCACCCAGTTCCGCAAAGGCGAAGCCCTGTTTAAGTAGCGCAGCCGGCACCTTATTTCCGCTGGGGTATTTTCGCCTGACAGCGTCATATTCAAGGATGGCCTGATCGAATTCCTTTAAAGCGTAGTAGCTTTCCCCTATCCAATACTGGGCGTTGTCGGCATATTTGCTCTGTGGATGCTTCCTCAAAAAATAATTTAATCGGGCAATCGCTTTCCGGTAGTCTTTTCGCTCCACAGACCTATAGGCTTCCTCATAGGCCAAGCGTCCATTGTCCACCTGCCTTGGCCCACCGGGTTTGACCTCCGTAGCAACCGGCTTGGTGGACGGTAAAGAGGCCAATGCTGACGTCCCGCCTGTGGCTCGTAGAACCGCCTCTCGTAGCACCCCAAACTCTTCTTCGCGAGCCCTTAGAAGTGTGCCCTGCGCCTTGATCTCATCGTTCATTCTGGCTACGAGTACTTCTAACTCCTTGACCTTTTCATCCCCCGCGCGAACCGAATTACCTAACCGACGATCCATCTGATAACGCACTTCCGCCTGTTTTTCCGTCAACGCATTCAGTTGGCCCTGGATTTCCTGAAAGGTCGCCTGTGTATCGGCCAAGTGTGTGCGGATTCCATCAAGGTCCTTACGGAATTGAACGCCATCAAACCTCAACTTCTGTTGTTCCCTGCCAACCATGGTCCATTCTTGTGGGGTAACACAAGCCGACAACGTTATTCCAGCTAATACAATAGGAATGGTAAAAAGCCAGTTCATGTAAACCCCGTACCACGGCTTCACTTCGGTGTTTTTTTGATCCTGTTTTTGCACGTAGTTCATAGCATCTACCCCGTGAAATAATCTCCTCTGTCGAGATATTAAACACCACTCTAGCCCGTATTTAACGGGGTGAATCCCCGCACTCAAGCACAGGGCGTTCTGTGGTACGGGGTAAAAACGACCAGGGAGGTTCACACAATGGATATTCACTTAGACGATGACGTTAAGAGTAGGGCCCTAAGGAGATGATAACGAAATGGGCGCGCCGGTTTCTTTGCCAACACGACTCACCTTGCCCTTTGCAAACCGGCAACTCCTCACCGTAACTTATGGTCGACAATCGATCCGAGGCAATCCCTAAGGTGGCCAGGTAGTCCTTTACCGCCTGCGCTCTCTTAGCACCGAGGGCCAGGTTATATTCATTGGTTCCCCGATCATCAGCGTGACCCTCAATCTCAACTCGCCCGGTTGGATTATTCTTTAACCAATTTGCATTGCCGTTAAGAGTTTGACGTGCCTCTGGCTGAAGGGCGTGACGATCGAAGTCAAACTGGATATCCCTTAGAGGACTGGATGCGCTCCTGCGACCGACCGATGGGACCTCTTGCCCTTTACGGAAAGCTTCAAGACTGGAAGACTGCGCGGATTCCGTCACTTGACCGCTTCGAATACCCGTGGAAGAACCCTGAACCTGACCCCCACCACTGGCTTGCTGAGAGGAAGCCGAAGGCTTACTTGCTGGGTTGAGTGCGCAGCCCATAAGAATGACTAGGCTTGCTAAGACGAGATACCTTAGGGGGGAGATCAACCTGATACTCATCATTATCCTCCTTAATCTGGTGACCTCCTAATCCATTCGAGGGGACCACGAGGGATTTGTATCATCTCCCGGCGAAACTGTCAATCTTCGTTGATTCTCCCCGGTGGCTCGCATGACGTAAAGATTGTACCGACCATTCCTATTGGAGCTAAAGACGATGTATCTCCCATCAGGTGACCAGGATGGGTCCTCATTATTACCTGAATTCGTAGTCAACATCTTTGGGTCTCCACCCATTGTGTCGATGGTAAAAATGTTAAAGCGACCACCCGACCGCCCCGTATAGACAATCTTATCTCCCTTGGCCGACCACTCGGGAGTGGTGTTATACCCACCCATGTAAGTCAGACGCTTGGTTTCCCCGTTGGCAAGATCCTTAATATAGAGTTGGGGGCTTCCGCTGCGATTGGAAACGAAAACCAATCGGTCCCCTTCGGGCGACCAGGAAGGAGACACGTCGATTGCGAGATTTTTGGTAAGCCTCCTCACGATTCTCCCAGATCGATCCAGCAGGTAGACATCAACGTTGCCCCGACGTTCGAGAGAGACGGCGATGGTTTTCCCATCGGCAGACCAGCTGCCACCTAGATTGAGTCCTGTACGAGAGGAGAGCATCGAGTCCTTGCCAGATGAGAGATCACGTTGATAAACCCTAGGCTTTCCTTCCTTGAATGAAGTATAGAGTAACGTACGGCCGTTGGGGGACCAAGAAGGAGAGAGGTTAATGGTACGGTTTTTCGTCAACTGAACTCTTTCACACCCATCCAGGTGAGCAACGTAGATCTCCTTAAATCGTCCGCTCCCTGTGGAGACATAGGCAATTCGCGTGTCAAAGACTCCGCGCTCACCGGTAAATTGATAAATGATCTCGTCAACGAACTTATGTGCAATCCTACGGAAATCCTTTATCTCTGCTGTGTACCTTTTCCCAACGATCTGACGTCTACGATAAACATCAAAGAGACGAAACGCCGCAACAATACTCTGTTCTCTTACCTCGAAACGTCCCTTGACCAATGCTTCTGCCCCGATGGTGGACCAATCGCGAAAATCGAAACTGCCCAATGCCGTTCCACTCTTGCGCGAATCTTCAATGTAAGCCGAACGGTCCAGCACCTTGAACCAACCTGAGAGCTCCAAGTCTCGAGCCACAATATCCGCCATTCCCTGTGAACAAGAATTTTTGCCATCGTTCATTTGCGGCCCGAGATTTTTAAGCAGCGGTACCGCTATGGGAAACCGCTCGGCCCCCGGCCCAATAATCATTCCCTTGACCTGGGCCTGGAGCGGGAGTGGACAGAGACCCAGCAGGACAACGGCAATAGAAACAATCAGAAAAAACTTATGAACCAATCTCCTACCCTTTCAGATCTTTCGGTCGGAACGTCAACTCCACGTTCATAAAGTCGTTACGATAATCATCCGGAGGCGGCGGCAAAGGGGCAGCCTTTCGCATGGCCCGAAGCACGGAAACGTCGTAGGAAGGATCTCCAGAGGCCTCAACCACACGGAGCCCAATCACGTCGCCATTCTCCAGAATTCCAAATCGGACGGTAACTTCCAAATCCGATATCTTACCTACCCACGTCCACTGCTCCTTTATCAAGTGTAGCATTCTGTTCCGATAGACCAAGAACTCAAAGCCCTTAAGGACTCCACCGCCACGACCGTTTTTGCCCGGCCGAACTGCACCTTCACCCGAACTCGGATCCCCCAGGTCGCCGGATTTCTCTTTTTTCGCCCGTTCTGTCTCGGCCCGTAGTTTAACTCTTTCCACGGCTGCCAAGATTAATTTTTCACGGGCTTGCGCAGAGATCCCTTCCTTGGGAGTTCTCTCCGTTTTTATTACCTCCGCGCTGATGGCGCCCTTTAGCGCTCTTTGCGTTGGTTCCCGAGTGACCTGTTTTCTTAGCTTTTTCCGTTTTATTGGCTTTTTAACCGGTTCCGCTCCCGGTGCTGCTTTCTTTTTTGCTGTTTTTTTTCTTTTTTTGGGCTTGGGAGCAGGCTTTCTTTCGACCTTTGTTGGTATTGTTTTGACCTGTTTGGGTTTTTTCTTTTTAACGGGCGGTGTTTTTATGGCAGCCACCTGAGTTCCACCCCCGATTTTTTCTCCGCCCACCAAGTCAACCGTATAGATCGGATAGCTTATGGTCCGGGAAAAAGGTGTGTGGGGTACCAGCAGAAATATCGCTACGATAGCGAAGTGGACGGCTCCAGAAAACAAGATCCACCGCCACAACCCACCCTTTTCCTCTTCAGATTGCGGGGAAATTGGGGATTCCTCTTGCTCCCCTTCCTCATTCAGCAGAGATCGGAACAGCACAGTTTAACTCCTGGTGGGTGGAGGTTTGGTAATCATACCAAGCTTAACGATACCTGCTTCTTTTATTGTTGCAATGGCCTTCATTACCACCCCGTAGGGAACGCTTTTATCTGCCCTAAGGAATACCTCCTTGCCTTTCTGAATCTGTCGAATGGCTTGAAGCTTTTTTTTCAGTTCAGCCAGCCTGATCTGATTATCATTAAGGTAGACCTTTCCATTCTCTGTAATAGAAACCACCAAGGGTTCTTCCTCCCCCGCAATGGCTCCAGCCTTGGTCTCCGGCAAGTTTACCTGCACCCCCTGCTGGAGGATAGGTGCCGTGATCATGAATATCACCAGGAGTACCAGCATCACGTCAACAAAGGGTGTTACGTTAATTTGTGAAATGGCGGTTCCGTCTCGCCGGGAGGAAAAATCGGTAGCCATACTTCACGCCCTTTCTAATCTTTACAAATTATGTGATGAAATCAAGTTATGCGACAAAGTGTCGCTCGGCTATGTTTAAAAACTCATCGGAGAAGTTGTCCATGTCAGAAGTCAGAACCCTAATTTTATGGGCAAAATGATTGTATGCCATGAGGGCGGGTATGGCAGCGGCCAATCCGGCAGCGGTAGCGATAAGAGCCTCCGCAATGCCAGGTGCCACGGCTTGGATACTAGAGGTATGAGTCACGCTAAGACCCAGAAATGCGTTCATAATTCCCCAAACGGTACCGAACAACCCTATAAACGGCGTGGTTCCGGAAGTTGTGGCAAGGAAAGTCAAAGCTTTTTCGAGCTTTGTGATCTCCACAGTGGTGGCCCGCTTCATGGCTCGACCCACGTTTTCCACACCCCCTAACTCAGTTGTTATTTTTTCCACTTTAGAATTCTCATCTTTTGTACGGGAAAACCGGAGCATCTCTTCGTATCCAGCGCGGAAGACCTGTGCCACGGGACTCATGATCAACTCCGTACTCGTTTCATGGATGGCGGAAAGATCCTGGCTGTCCCAGAAGATTGCAGTGAACCTCTCTGATTGCATTCTTGCCGCACGGACCTGACGGAACTTGTAGAATATAATTCCCCAGCTGACCACGGAAAAGAGCACGAGAACGTAAAGGACCATCTGGACGATGAATCCCGATCCCGCCACTAGATCCCAGATCCCTTGTTCCTGGGTAGTTAACAAGCCTGACTGCACTAGTGGCTGAACAGACCAAAAGGAAGGCATAACGAATTCCAACAAATCAATTGAAAAAGTATTATAATCGCTGTAGTTAGTCAATCAATAATCCGTTGTGAAATAAATCGAACACTGCAAATAGCAACAGTCCGAATATGATTCACACTCTCGAACAGCTCAATCTGAGGGGAAAAAAGATTTTTGTACGAGTGGATTTCAATGTCCCACTTAAGAGTGGAAAAATCTCTGAAACACACCGCATCGACAGCACGCTTCCCACACTACACTTTCTCATGGCTCAGGCGAAAAAAATTATCGTGGCTTCCCATATGGGAAGACCCGGTGGCAAAATCGTGGCTCAATGGAGTCTGGCTCCGGTTCGAGACTATTTGGAAAGCGCACTCGCTTCACCTGTGGCGTTGGCCGCGGATTGTATCGGCCCCGATGTAGAGAGGACAGTGGCTGACGAAGCCGGGCCAAAGGTGGTGCTGTTAGAAAACTTGCGTTTTCACGCCCAGGAAGAAGCCAATGACCCTGATTTTTCAAAGGCCCTTGCTTCGCTGGCTGAGGTTTACGTAAACGACGCCTTCGGGACCGCCCATCGGGCCCATGCTTCCACAGAGGGCATGGTCAAATTCTTTCGTGATAAGGCAGCGGGGGCTCTCTTCAAGAAAGAGCTCGAATATTTAGGCAGCGCTCTCGCTTCACCCAGCAAGCCCTTTACTGCAGTCCTAGGCGGAGCCAAGGTCTCCGACAAGATTGGAGTCATCCGGAATCTGCTCCCGAAGGTGGATAGCATTATTATAGGTGGGGGCATGGCCTACACCTTCCTAAAAGCCCGAGGCGCGGCTATTGGAAAATCCCTAGTGGAAAACGACCGCCTCTCCCTGGCAAAGGATCTCATGAAACAGGCAGCAGATCGAAAGGCTCGCTTTCTTCTCCCCACGGATCACGTGGTTGCAGATAAGCCCGAGAGCGGCCAAGGGACCGTGATCTCAGGGCTGAACATTCCTGAAAACTCCATGGGTTTGGACATCGGTCCACAGACGGTCGCGTCTTTTGTTCAGGCCATTAGCGAATCCAAGACCGTGCTTTGGAACGGTCCTTTAGGCCTGTTTGAAAACGAGCCATTCAGCGGCGGAACTTTAGCCGTAGCACGATGCCTAGCGAAGTGTGGCGCCATCAGTATTATAGCCGGTGGCGACACTGTGGCCGCCGTTGCAAAGGCCGGGGTGGCGGACGAGATGACCCATCTCTCCACCGGCGGTGGAGCTACACTAGAATTTCTCGAAGGGAAAAACCTCCCCGGTGTTCTCGCGCTGGAAGGAAATGCATGAAAACACCGCTGGTGGCAGGTAATTGGAAAATGAACGGCACCAGGGCCGAATCCCTTAAGCTCGCTCGAGGTGTTTACCGTGGAATGAAAAATGTTCATACCGTGGAGGTGGTATTGGCCCCACCCTTTACTGCCCTGGCAACTGTGGCCGGAATAACCAAAACATCGAAAATCCGGCTCGCCGCTCAAAACGTCCACTGGGACGAATCCGGTGCCTTCACCGGTGAGATCAGCCCAAAGATGATCAAGGAATCTGGTTGTAAATACGTTATCATCGGTCATTCAGAACGGCGTCATGTATTCCTTGAAAGCGATGTGATGGTCGCAAAAAAAATATTAGCAGCGCTTAACATGGCGCTTTTACCCATCCTGTGCGTCGGTGAGACCCTGAGAGAACGACAAAATGGCAAGATGCGGACAGTTCTCTCCCGTCAAATTCGAGCCGCGTTGAAGGGAGTAAGGAAAAATGCTATAGACAAAATTACAATTGCCTATGAACCTGTCTGGGCCATCGGCACGGGTCATCACGCCACAGCAGCCCAGGTTAGGGAAGCCCACCAGTGGATTCGAAATTGTATGAGTCAGTTGTTTGGAAAAAACAAAGTCATGGACAATCGTATCCTATATGGAGGTAGCGTACGGCCAGACAATACAGCGGAACTGGCGAGGGAATCAGACGTGAACGGCCTTCTCGTCGGTGGCGCAAGCTTGAAAGCAATTGATTTCCTCAGGATCGTTCGCCGTTTTGCAGAGTTAAAGACAGGTAGGATCTAGGGAGCTAAATAAGTGATTACCTTCATTGTTGTTATTCATATCATCGTGAGCTTGGGATTGATCTTGGTTGTGCTCTTACAGACTGGTAGAGGAGCGGAAATGGGGGCCGTATTTGGAGGGTCCAGCTCTACTATCTTTGGCAGCAGCGGGGCCGGAAACTTTTTAACCCGCCTCACCACAGGAATGGCAATAGTTTTCATGCTGACGTCACTCAGCCTGGGATATTTAACCGGCAAGGCACCTACTTCCAGTATCTTTGACTCCATTTCTCCACCCGCCGGCCAGCAAGCCCCATCAAATGCCCAGGAGAAGGCAGATACACCGGCGGCATCTGCCCCGGCACCAGTCCAATCAACATCTCCTGGCCCTTGACCTCGGGCTTTGGCAGTATAAAATCCTACCTACCTGTTGGCTTGAATATGCGAGGATGGCGGAACCGGCAGACGCGCTAGTTTGAGGGGCTAGTGCCAGCGATGGCGTGGGGGTTCAAATCCCCCTCCTCGCACCAAACCTTCTCCAAATCTATATTGAACTTTAGATTTCTCACTGGGACGATCTTAACGCGCATGCCTGATCCCCGCGTGCAGGGACTCGGGGACCTGCCCTCAGCGGGAGCCGATGGGCCTCTGCCCCGAGGCCCCGTCATTTGATCCGGCATGCCAACTTGGCTTGAATCTCTAGAATCGGACGTCTCCCTTGCTTCGGTGCAAGCCCCCTGGGCCCCTAGGTGAGCAACGAGTAATGAGTGCTGAGTCCTGAGTGGAGGAAGATAAGAAGTCAGAGATGGCTGAAGGTACTCCCCGAGAGGAACATGGACGGAGCAGCGGGCTACCCACCGTGGTCGGCGCCGCATGAAAGCCGGAGTCCACCCACAGCTAATCTGAGATCCGGAAGGTTCGTGCGAGCGCCGGCCCGGTGGGTCGCTGCGGGAGTCCCGTGGAGCGAGGGGAGTGCCGAAGCCCTTCGACCCTTGGAGACAGTAAAAAATGATCGCCCGGGGATCTGCCCTCTCGCTGCTGACCGTCGTCCGGTTTTCTGTATTTATCGATATGCGCTTTGCTGCCTACTGCGTCCCGCAAATAATTTTATTGAAGCGTCCGGGCCATGTCGTAGAGGGACTGCACGAGGAAACGTTGAAGAAAGAGGATGACGACAAAAACAATAATGGGAGAGAAGTCAATTCCCCCGAGATTAATAGGGAAGGCCCGTCGCACTCGGTAAAGCACGGGTTCAGTGGTAAGGTAGAGGATTCGAACGATGGTGTTGTAGGGGTCTGGACTCACCCAGGAGACCACAGCCCTGGCAATAATGAGCCACATGTAAAGGGTTAGAAACAGGTTTAGGACCGCGGCCAGGGCCTCTATTAGATTCGCTAACAAAAACATTGGCTTATGTTACTAATCCCGCTGTCCAAAGATGGCTGTACCGACGCGAACGATGGTGGATCCCTCCTCTATGGCAACCCGAAAATCATGGGTCATTCCCATGGAAAGCTCTTTCAGGTCCACGTTAGGGATCGCTAATTGTTCCAGGGATTTTTTTAACTCTCGTAGCTTCCGAAAAAAAGGACGAGCCTCTTCAGGGTCCTCTCGGGGAGGTGGAATAACCATCAACCCTTCCACCTTTAAATTGGAGCATGTGCCCACCTTCTTTAGCAGCGGTATCAGATCATCCTCGCTCACCCCGCTCTTGCTCTCTTCCTTGGCAAGATTAACTTCCACGAAAGCTCGTACCTGCTTTCCCAACTTCTTGCCCTCTTTGTCCAACACCGTAGCCAATTCAATGCCGTCCAAAGATTGAATCAGAGAAAACGATCCAACGGCTAACTTAGCCTTGTTTCTTTGAAGGTGGCCGATCATGTGCCACTCTAGAGATTCCTCAAGGGCATCTATTTTTTCTTTCACCTCCTGGACATAGTTCTCACCGAAAAGTCGAATCCCAGCCTCCGCGGCGGCTCGAACCTTTTCAATATTCTGCGTCTTCGAGGCCGCGAGGAGCCGGATCTCATTAGGATCTCTTCCACTTCGCTCTGCCGCCTGGCGGATGGTTTCCATAACTCTTTGGGTATTCTCCGCAATCGCATCCATTACTGCCATGCCTCCTTGGACTCCAATAACATAATTTTGAAAGTAATTCATTCCATATGGTTGAATTCCTACTGTTGCTCCGATAAGCTTTCTACTTAGTCATGAACAAGGTGTTGGTCCTTCTCGTCCATCTTTTCTGGCTGACACACCCGGGGCTGATCGACTCGGCAGCGGGCCCTCCTCAGGATCCATTCTCTAGAGCTTATACCCTTCTAGAGCAAGAAAAACACACCGAAGCTGAGCCCCTCTTTCGAGAATCCCTGGAACAAAAAAACATCCTAGAAGACTACAACCTCTACTTTCTTGGACTCATCTCCTTTTCACTAGATTCCTTTGACCAGGCTCGAGACTATTTTGAACGGCTTAAAAATAATTTTCCCCGCAGTGTTTGGCTCCATGACACAAACTTCCATCTTGCAAAGATTACCCTCAAAGAAGGAACTCCTAATCAGGCCATCGCATTACTCAATTCCCTTGGCTCGAAAAGGGTCGGAGAACAGTTATTCACTGAAGCGCTTTACCTCCTCGGCCAGACCTACGAGCAGCAAGGAAATCCAAAGCCTGCCTTCCAGTCCTACCAGAGGTTACGGGCCACTTTCCCCCTCTCCCCATGGGCCGGCAAGGCAAAAGAAGAGGCACGAAAACTCCGAAAAAAGTTTCCAGGGCTCCTAGGAGTGAACAAACTCAGCACCTTATTAAAAGAGGCGGAGATCCTTCTAGGAGAGCTGGACTACTCCGAAGCAGAAAAAATTTACCGAGCCCTGCCCGGTCATGATTCAAGCAAAAGTGTTCGATTTTCCTCCCTCAACGGTCTCGCCGAGGTGTACCGCAGGGCACGCAAAAGGAATCAAGAGAAAGAAGTTTTGAATCAGATGGTGCGGGACTATCGGCAAACACCCGAAGCCTCTGATGCCTTCTACCGCATCGCAGAGATCCTCTGGAATCAGGGCAAAAACCAGGAGGCCCTCAGTGGGTTTAAACAGCTTGTGGAGCGCTACCCGGAGAACCCGAACATTGATCACGCTGAATTCGCCAGAGGTCGTATCTACGAATCACTCAAGATCCCATCTGAAGCCATTGAAATTTACCGTAATTTTCCTGAGAAATTTCCCCGTAGCCGTTGGCGTGCACCAGCCACCTGGAGACTGGCCTGGATACATTACCTCAACCCCAATTACAACCGCGCCCATGACGCGTTCAAAAGTATGGCCACTGGCGATTACCCAGAGCATTACAGAACAGGGGCTCGGTTCTGGCAGGCACGGACTGCTGAGCGGCTGGGCAATCAGGAGGAAGCCAAAGGCCTTTACCGCCAGATTCTGAGTCGAACCAGCGATAGTTATTACAAGGGGCCGTCGAGAAATGCCCTGGGCAGGCTGGGAGAGGTGGTAGAGCAAAGGAAATCTGTGGACGGTCAGACACAGCCAATACCAACGATCTCGTATAATCAAAATCTTTACTTTCACCTCGCTCGCGCGCAGAAACTGTCGGACCTTTCCCACCATCGACTTGCCGTGGCTGAATTAGATCTAGCTAGGGGTCAAATCGGCAAAGATCCAAGTTTGGGGATCATGCTAATGCGGCAGTACGCCCATAATCAGGGTTACAACCGAAGCGTAATTCTGGCGATACAATTCGGTCGGTCCTCTGAGAAGTTTCGAGCCTATCGCTATCCTCGGGCCTATTGGGACATCATAAAAAAAGAAGCGGAACAGAGAGGATTGGATCCCTATTTGATCCTGGCGCTGATCCGGCAGGAAAGCCTTTTTGACCCCGACGCCATTTCTCCGGCATCCGCATTGGGTCTCATGCAACTGATCCCTGCGACTGCCGACCGTGAAGCAGCTAACTTGGGCGTCACGTATCCCGGACCGGAGAAACTCTTTGAGCCCGATATGAATCTTAGGCTGGGAATTCACCACCTCAAGGGGCTCCGTGAAGAGTATCCAAACAGCCTGGCAAAGGCCCTCGCTGCATATAATGCCGGGAGACGTCCGGTGAATCGCTGGGAAAAGAGATTTGCCTCCCTCGATGAAGAGGAGTTCATCGAGCGAATACCTTATCGTGAAACTCGCGGTTACGTTAAACTTGTTTTACGCAACTATTGGATCTACAAAGAACTCTATGACAACAAACCTTGAGAGATGAAAACATTGGCAAAGACTCTCATGCAGGTCGCTTTTTAAATCATTCTACTAGTAGCGAAAAACTCAACCACCAAACAAGAAGCTCTCTACTAATAATGGTACGGTGTGAACAACCCATCATTGGCGTTACACCTGACATCGGAATCGATGACACCAGCGCCGATCTTAACGACTCGAACCTCTTTTTATCACACCGATACAACCAAGCGGTTCTCAATGGGGGTGGGATCCCCATGGTCCTGCCACTCATTTTGTCACGAAAAACCTTGAGAAGCGCCTTGGACCGGCTCCATGGAGTTCTGGTGACGGGAGGAAATTTTGACATCGATCCAATTTTGTATGGCGAGAAACCCTTAGAGCTCATTAGAGAGATAAAAAAATATCGAACGCAATTTGAGCTTGAGTTGATCACTTTAGCTCTGGAGCGCGACCTTCCGATCCTCGGGGTGTGCGGAGGCCAACAGGCCATCAACGTGGTTCTGGGCGGATCCCTTTACCAGGACATCTCCACGCAGGTCCCCCATGCGCTAGAACATGAGCAGAGAACCCCAAAGGGTCAGAGCAGCCATACCATCAATATTCTCACTAAGACGAAACTTCATGGGATCGTGGGCTGCAAAGCTATTAAAGTAAATACGAGCCATCACCAGGCAGTCAAGGAACCTGGCAAGGGATTGATCACTAATGCCACCGCAGAAGACGGAATCATCGAAGGCATTGAAAGCACGGATCATCGCTTCGTTCTCGGAGTCCAGTGGCACCCCGAGTGTCTCTTGGAGAGAAACCTTCCTCAAAGAAAAATCTTTTCCTCATTTGTCTCGGCTTGTAGACAATCTTAAGCCGGCGTCACCGGCTACGTAGGCCATTTCGCCCTCCTAGGTCTCCCCCCAAGTAAGTTCTCAAAAAAACCACCCAGGACTACCCTCAATCCATCGAGACAAATTTCGTCACTCCGAGCAGTGTTTTCAAGCGGCATTCCTGGTGGGCAATAGAACCCTGGAGTCCATCATCATAAGAAACCCTCACACTAGCAACATTTTTTCCAGGCACAGAGAACCATCCCATTTGGCACAACTTGTGCGTACTTACCCATCGGTTTCCAACGATGCTTACACGCGCTCGACGCGCACATCCGAACACGATACCAACATGACGAAAAAGCGGATCCTCCTTGTCGATGACGAGCCTAGTTTTACCCGAGTCCTGAAGCTCTATCTCGAGAGATCAGGCTCCTACGAGGTAACCGAGGAGAACCGTGGAGAAATGGCTATAGAAACGGCAAGGCGGTTTAAGCCAGACCTAATTCTACTGGATGTCATGATGCCAGAGGTGGACGGCGGCGAGGTGGCCGCCGAGATCAGATCCGACACGAGACTCAAGAACACTCCCATCGTATTTGTGACTGCTGCCTTGGCGAAAAATGAACAAGGCGTCATTTCCGGTTTCCCTTTCATCTCAAAACCCGTGACCGGAGAGCAAGTGATGAAATGCATCCAGGAACATTTAGGTCCCATACCAAAACTTCCACACTCGCCAGATCTAGTAGCAGGTTCTGGCCCGAGTATTCATCCAACCCTACCCCCACTACAAGGCAAGAAAAGCAATGAGTTGCCGTACCGCAACCCCATTCCCATCACCACGGCCTATGGGATCCCATTGTTATTGGCGGTATTTCTTATAGGAGCCGGGCTCTTTGTGTACAGAATATACAGCCAAACAAAAGAGACACAGCAAGAAACTTTTATGGTATTACAAAAAACCCAAGAGGAACTATCGTTACTGCGTTCCTCTGCCAAAGAGGCAATTCTCAGGCAACAAACGAGAATCGAGTATCAGAGTAAGCAATTGGCGGAAAAGAACGATAGCTTGCGTAGAATGAAAGCAATGGAGGATCTGCTAGAGAAAACATTAGTCCGTATCGGTGAAACAAAGGGCTCACAATCAAAAAGTGTCGGTGTCTATGGTTCCTTATTAAGTGATTTCGCACCATCCGTAGTCAAAGTCTATTGTCTCTCAAACTCATACTCCGATCACGTTCAAAAAGGCTCCGGCTTACTGTTCCGCGCCGCAAATAACAACCCGAAGTTGCCCCTTTACTATGTTCAAACGAGTCTTCATGTTGTGACCACCACGGACGGCTCCCTATCCCAGTGTCGAATTGCTCTCTATCCCGACCACTCGGACAGCAATTCCTATCTTCTCTTTAAGAGCAAGGGCCACCGCTCATATGCGGAGGATATCGATCTGGCCATCATTGAGCCGGAACTCGTAACCGCCAATACGCATGCCGGTTCCCGGAACGATTTGATCGCTCATGCTCGACACGAAGTAGAGTCGCCGCAATGCGAATCTGTAAGCATCGGTGAACATGTTGCCATTCTCGGCTATCCTGGAATCGGCGGTGAGACCCTCTCTGTGACTGAGGGAATTATTTCTGGTTTTGAAGTGGATGGCCGAAGCCGGTACATCAAAACCTCTGCCAAGACCGATCGGGGAAATTCTGGCGGCGTAGCGATTCAGTCTTCGGGTTGCATCGTAGGTATCCCGACTTTTTCTCGGCGAGTCCGGGTGGAAAGCATGGGTAGAATCCTAGACTTAAGTCACCTACGAAGTGAAACCCTAAAATTTCTCACCCTAAAATAGCCAGAGACCACGTTGAACCGAGCGGGGTATCGCCCGGAGGATGACCCTGGCGCCTCACACATCTACAGGAACATTCACACTGGGATAAGCGAAAATTGTCCTCTGGGAACATAAATCCCAAATCTGTCATCCAAACACACGGGACAGATCTAAAAAACCCCCGTATTTCTAGATGGTTATCATTGCAAAGGACCTTCCCAATCCTTGGCATGGCTTGTGCGTAATTTTCAGCAATTTTAGGAACACTTTTACCTGAACAATGCCCCGAGATTGAAGCAACCAGTTATCGCGAAGGCTTCCAGTCATGAATACAGAAGAGAACCTCCAGGCTAGGATGAAAACCATAGTCTCCCTTCAGTGGGTTCTCGTCATTGTCACTTCCTATTTTGTGTTATTCAGCAAAGGGGGAGTCATCAATGATCCGCGTGTCTATCTGCTAATCGTAATCTGCCTCGCATTCATGCTGGTCCTATACCGTCTTCCCATTAGCATTTATGGTCACAAAGTATTCGCCCCCATGCTCGTGATTGCAGACACTGTTTTTATCTCATTGGCCATCGGTTTGAATCGTGAAAATCCTTGGGATCTATTCATCGTATTTTATTTTGGCCTCTTCATCACGGCCATTGGCGAAAATCTTCTCCAGATCGTTGTAGGGTGCTTCATCATCACGACTGTCTCCGTGGCGTTTAGTACCTATCAGGGAGGACTGGCCGCCTTAGATGCCCAGGTATTGATCCGCATCCCCTTTATTTTTGGTGTCTCTCTTCTCTACGGTTATCTCGGTGAACAGGTGAAAAAAGAAAAAAAAAGGGCGGAAAGTGCGGAGGAGACGCAGCAACTCAAACGCCGACTGGTTTCGGCCTTGGCCCACGACATAAAGAATCCGCTCGGGGTTATCATGTTTTGTGCAGACACGGTAGCCACTAGGCTCCAACGAGGGAAAAACGGCAAGGAGAACGCGCAGGCTCTCCATGCCATTCAAGAAAACGGTGAACGTATCGTAAAGCTGGTTACCGGTTTTCTAGATGCCACCCAGGCAGAATCAGGAAAGATGGAAATGAAACAACAGCGTGTCAGTCTCACACCTCTAATCGAAAACCTGACACAGGAACAAATGGAAGCGCTGCGAAAGAAAAACATATCCCTGAACACGGACCTCTATAGGCAGCTACCTGACGTTAGCGGGGACGAATCTCAATTAGAAAGAGTGTTGTGGAACCTGGTGGGTAACGCCATCAAATTTACGCCGCCGGGTGGAACCATTAGTGTCAGTTCCCAAGTGGATGACGGCCATGTGTCAATTAGCGTAACAGACACGGGCATGGGAATTCCGGAAGATGCATTGCCACAACTTTTCACTGAGTTTCGGAGACTCAAAGGAGCCGAAAACATTGAAGGCACAGGCCTAGGACTCTTCATTGTGAAAACCATCGTGGAAGCTCATGGAGGAACGGTCCTTGCGGAAAGTAAACAGGGCGAGGGATCAAAGTTCACTGTGCGATTACCAGCCCTGTCTTAGGAATTTCAGGGGAACCCAATTCTCCCCGTGTGTCCGCAAAACCGCTGGAGGGAAACAAAAATTGACCAATGAGACCATAAATCCCAAATCTGGGCATCCTGAGTCCATTCCCGGATTTCCATTGCGGGTGAATCTCATTATAGCACAGCACCTTTTTCCCATGAGAGGAACAACAGGATATCTGGCATGACTTATGCTTCCAAACCAGTACATTAGGGAACTCCATAAGCCGCCAAAACGAGAGCAGCCGGGAACGTCCACGGCACCCTGCATGGCAATGCCTTATGCACGGCCATTCTTTGCCCATTGGACGGCCCAATTAGGCGGCCCACAGATAATTCGCTGGAGACGTTTCTAGGATAGAGTGACGTGAAAACTATAAAACTGAAAAAAAACGGCAAGAGCGCCAAGGAGTCGGAAGTTGCAAGCCAGGCCGTCTTGAACCACATCCCATTGGGTCTGTTGGTCTCCGATCGCCACATGAATGTGACATGGGTCAACGACGAAATGGCCAACATGCTAGGTTTCGAGGCCAATCAGATGATCGGAAATCCCTGGTATGAACTGGTTCCAGCCATGGCCGAGCACCGCCATCTTCATGAAAAGGTATGGGACGGTGAATTCATGGCACTCCCCGATGCCAAAATTGTCTTCCCAGAAGGCAACCGATATTTCGATGTGCACTACCGACCCATCTTCGGCCCCGGGGGCGAGGTCTGCGCCATGCTCAGCATGGCCCATGAAATCACCAAGCGTAAGCGAACGGAAGAAAAGGTAAAGCAGACCTATACTGAACTCAACAAAAGCGAAAAGATGCTCGCCAAGGCGCTGGTGGACTTGAAAGTGACCCATGAAGAACTGAAGGCGACGCAATTACAACTGATTCAGGCCGAAAAGCTGGAGTCTGTGGGCCGATTGGCAGCCGGTGTGGCCCACGAGGTCAAAAACCCACTTGCCATAATCCAATTGGATGTGGACTACCTGTCCAACACGCTCACCAACGGCGATGAAAACACCTCCATGATCTTGCAAGATATCAACAATGCCGTAAAGAGGGCTGACACCGTGATAAAGGGATTATTAAACTTTTCCGCTTCACGTGAATTCCTCTCGGATATCGAGGAATTCAACTTCGTGATTGAACAGTCCCTCTCTTTGGTAAAACACGAGCTCGACCGTTCCCACATCCATTTGGTGAAAGAGCTAGACGAAGGCCTTCCTCCTGTCAGGTTGGATCGAAATAAAATCGAGCAGGTCTTTGTGAACCTAATGATGAATTCCATCCATGCCATGCCCAAAGGCGGCACCCTCACCGTGAGAACCTACGTCAGGCAATTCAATGGAGGGGGCCCTCCTCAGGGACACGGGGAACCCGATAAGCTAGCGGACCGGCTCCGGGTGGGTGACACCGTTGTGGTTGCGGAGGTGGACGACACAGGAACCGGCATCCCCGAAAATCAACTACCGAAGGTCTTTGACCCATTTTTCACCACCAAACCTACTGGCAAAGGGACCGGCCTGGGCTTAACGGTGACCAACAAGATCATCGAATTGCACGGCGGAGTGATTGATATCAGAAATCGCAAGGAGGGAGGAGTCAGGGTTGAGGTGATGTTAAAAGCACAGAGAAGGGAGCCATCATGACAAAGAAACGGATTCTTGTCATTGACGATGAGCCAAGCTTTACCCGCGTGCTGAAGCTCTTTCTGGAAAAAACGGGTACCTACGAGGTGAGAGACGAGAACCGAGGTGAAATGGCACTGACAGCCGCCAAACAATTTAGGCCAGACCTTATCCTGCTCGACATCGTCATGCCTGATATGGATGGAGGTGAGATCGCCTCCAATATCATCGCAGATGAATCTCTCAAGGATACACCCATTATTTTCTTGACCGCGGCGGTGGCAAAAGATGAAGAGGGAATAATTTCCGGTCGTCCCTTTATCGCCAAACCGGCCAACGGAGAAGAAGTGATTCAGTGCATCGAAAATAACCTGCCCAAATAGCCTAGGCGCGAAAGTCCATACCTCTTTCAGCCTTTTCTATTAGGTGCTCGTTGATTCTACGTCCCTAAATTGTCCCATACCCTTCACGCTCTCTTTTGGGAACTTATTATCAAACTAACTCATGGACTCACCTAAAAGAGAATTTGACTAAATATTTTACGCTTGAATAATGGGCCAAACCATTCTAAGGTTGCGGAACTGCTAACGCTACTCCATCATCCAGCGAGTTTTACTCGCACCACCGGATAATCTATGGAATCACAACCGTTACCAAATATTTTTGCCCCAGCTCAACGTCACCTCTGGCATCTCCTGGAGCCATCCATATGGAGCTTGGACGGCAACCATGTAGCTAAAAACCCCGCCATTGCAATCCTGAGAACCCTGTTTGACCAACCCCGCTGGTTGGAGGCCCACAACCTTTATGATGATAAGGGCTCCCAACTATTTGAGCAGATCTGCGAGCTTCCCGAGTATTATTCTACTCGAACCGAAAACTCGATACTGAAAAAGGAAGCGGAACGAATAATCGCCCTGGCGCCGGTGGAGTGTATCGTCGAGTTGGGAGCAGGGTATTCTAAGAAGACATTGCACCTGTTGAAGGAACAGGCCCGACAAAGGCAAGGCGGAATCTTCGCCCCACTTGATGTCAGCCCCACGGGATTGGTGGTATCCAGAGAGGTGATCCATGAACAGTTTCCGGAACTGGTCTTTCATGGATTACAGGCTCAATTTGAAGAGGGAATGGAGAGCATTGAAAAGAGTCTGCCAACACTATTTATTTTTTTGGGTAGTACTATAGGTAACTTCACACAACCTGAATTCGTCCAATTTTTCCAACAGCTGTCCGACGCTATGGGCCCTCGAGATTTTCTGCTGCTTGGGGCGGACCGTATCAAGGACGTGGAGGTAATGCAGAAGGCTTACAACGATTCCCAGGGAGTAACTGCAGAGTTCATTCTCAATGTTTTTACGAACATCAACCGATGCCTCCAGAGCACCTTTGATCTTAACAAGATGCGCTTTCACTCGAGATACAACCCAGAGATGCAACGCATAGAGATGTGCTCTGTCTCCACCCAAGACCAAGAAATACAGTTTCCTTCTCATGAGACATCATTCCTATGGGAAAAAGAAGAAAAGATCCTGGTGGAGATCAGCCGAAAGTTTGACCCCCTCCAACTCCAGAAGCAAATGCAATTTTTTGGCCTCAAAACGGTTGAGCACTTCACCGATCCCAAAGAGTGGTTCTCCCTTCTACTTTTCCGGAAATCATCTGATTCCTGACTGCTTTGTGCCAGCTGAGTTGATGATTGGGGTTACGCCCCGAACGTTGCTTAATGGAGTTGGACACTTTTGGGTAGCGACCGAAACAATCCGATGTTGAACCAGTGGCTTGTTTTCCTTTTCGTTGGCTCCGGAATGTTCCTTAGCACCAGCGGTGTGAGCATCGCTAACGTCGCCCTCCCCTTCATCACAGACAGTTTCCAGTCTGATATCCCGAGCGCGCAGTGGATTCTCCTGGGCTACCTTCTAGCCACAGCGAGTACTCTGATTAATTTTGGTCGGCTTGGAGATCTTTTGGGCCAATTGCGTGTTCACACAGTAGGATTTGCCGTCTTCGCCCTCTTTTCCCTTCTCTGTGCATTTTCAAACTCGGTGGAAATGCTAGTCACATTTCGGGTTCTTCAAGCCGTGGGAGGGGCCATGATCATTTCAAACGGTCCAGGAATTATTACTTCTGCATTCCCACCAGAACAAAGGGGCAGGGCCATTGGAATTCAAGCTACCTTGGTTGGAACCGCACTCTCCATTGGTCCAACACTAGGTGGATTTTTAATCGGACTGTTTGGCTGGAGATCGATTTTTCTAGTCAATATCCCCGTTGGCATTTTCGGGATGGTATTGAGCCGCTTCATCAAGGACTCGCCACGAGAACATCACAAGATCAACCAATTCGACCCGGCGTACACGGATCCAATCAATTCGCCGGAATCACGACGGGGAATGGGCCGAAACATCAAATTCGACCTGCCCGGCTCATTTCTGTTCTTCGTCTCCATTGCACTACTTGTATTCAGCGCAAACAGGGCCCGACAGTTGGAATGGTCTGCCCCCACTGTACTGGTTCCGCTGGGATTGTCTCTTATCTCCTCAGTCGCCTTTGTCATGACGGAAAGGAGAGTTGCCAACCCAATGCTCGACCTCCGCCTCTTTGAAAACCGAGTCTTCGCCCTAGCTCAGATGGGCAACTTTCTTAGCCATGTATCCTTTTTCAGTGTTTTCTTCCTGATTCCCTTCTATTTAGTACGGATCCTCCAGGTCTCAGCTGAGGCCGTAGGTCTCATCCTTCTCCCCCTACCCTTGTCCATGATGATTATCGGGCCGGTCAGTGGAATACTGTCGGATCGTATAGGGACGAAGCGGCTATCGGTTTTTGCCATGATCGTGTTCTGTATCGGCCTATATACCCTTACTTCTCTAGACGAGGATTCGTCGGTATTGGGAGTCGCGTTGCGGTTGGTGCTTGTGGGTGCAGGCCGCGCCTTTTACGGGCCTCCAAACCTAGCGGCCATTATGGGTTCGGTATCGAGAGATCGCCTTGGCGTGTCAGGAGGGATTTATGCCACCATGAGACATCTCGGGAACATCGCTGGAATTGCTCTGCTGGTGAGCTATTTTAACGCCCGACATACGTTACACCTTCAAAGGTACAGTAGCACAGACCCAGGCCAGTCCCTTTCCGACTCACCATTTTTGAGCGCCTTTCATGAGACTTTTTTCCTTTCCATTCTAATTGGTGCTCTTGGGCTTATTTTGGCCGCCTTTCAATCCCACCCCAGGCAGACGAGCAGTAACCGCCCCATACTTGAGGTTCCATGAGGAGAGCGAGATGACAGACGTGGGCATTGAACGTTTAGCCTCAGATATTCACAGACCTGTTGCCCACGGTCTGGCTTCGACGGTGAGCTCCCTTCGGGTCTGAGCCTCAGGGTGAAAGACAGCCGAACCGAAGACTCGCTCCCCGAGGAGAACCATGGCTGGGAATCATCTCCGGGCAATCAATCTTCTACGATATACCAGCAATGTTACGTAGACTAAAAGAAGCGCTGCATAATTCGTCGCCATAAACCACCTAGTGGCCCAGGAAAATCCCTGGACAAAAGGAGTGGGTAGCGGCCAGAGGAATGGGGTAGGAAAATAGGCGGAGCTGTGAGTCGGGATATCGCAAAGGATGTGGATGCCCCACGCCAAGAAAATCCAGGGTGGCTTTCTTCGAAACATCCAGATGAGACCGAAGAGCGCAGACCACACCACAAGGCTATGAGTAAGGTTGTAGGCATGAAAAATGAATTCTGGAAGGATTGAAATTGGAGGCGGCCCAGAAACCTCCCCCAGGATCCGTTGACTGATCCATTGGGGATGAGTCAGGTGAAACAGACCGAAGGAGAGGAGATCTGGAGCCAGCCCTATGACAAAGGCCGCAGCAAACGCTTTTCCACCGCGACTCAAAAATCCCGCCCCACCCCATAGCCCATGCGCTAGAACGTCCACGTCAGCCTCGATCCGTTATTAATCCGTCCCAGAAATGATGTTAGCGAAGATCAACTGTGACTGTAGAACCGTTTGTCCGTAAAAGGTTTCGATCAGGGTCGAGATGTTCGGCCCGAGATCGCACTTATCTCACTCATTCTTGTCGATTGGGGGTCAACTCAAGGGCCTGTCAATTCAGAGAGTTGGAAATTGAGTTTCACATTGCCGCCTGGCTCCACAGAGACGCTCTTCGTTTGCTTTCCAAGCGTCTCATGCCAAATCTCCACGGTATACTTTCCTGGAGGAACATCCGCCAGCTCAAATTCACCTCCCTCTGAGGTTAAGTCGTAATAGGGATGATCCGACACAACGATCCAACCGCTCATCCAGCTATGGACATCACACTTTATGGGGATAATCTCTGCTTCCGTGAAAGTGTGAGTAATTTTTTTCCGAAACTTCGGCTGCGCCTTGTTAAAAGGGGCGTTCTTCTTGCTATAGGAGTGAACGTTGTGCAGGATTCCGTCACTGTTCAAAATTTCCACGGCAGTCCCGGCAGGGACAACCGACACATGGGGCCTGAACCTGCAACCCTTTTGATCCAACACTGGCTGCGACCCTCCCATACTCTTTCCCTTTCGGATATCGGTGATTCGCACCAAGGCATTGCGAACTCCTCTCTGACCGCCAAGAACCAATGAAGGATCCTGCTGAGTCTTCCCACACACCTGTTGATCCTTGGACACCGGCATCGCCACCGGCTTCCAATCACCGGTAAAAAGCACCTTACCGGAGATGGTCCCTCCGGCAGCCACGTTCACGTTCTGGTATCCGTCTGACTGCTCTACCGCAGGAGTTACTGGAGGCGCCGAACTCTTTTGCGGAGGGGATTCTTTTTTATCCCCACCACAACCCAAAAACACTATGAGAGAGCAGAGAGATACAATGGCTAATCGATTCTTCAGATACATTGTCCTACCCCTCACTTTTAAAAATGGACCCTCAACTTTTTAATGTCCCATGGGGTCAATGGCGAAGTCAAATCATTCGACACACCCCCTATCCACTCCACTGAGATCTGGAAATCAGCACGCGCCAAGAGACGAATTGTCAAGCCGGTACGATTGCACTCAGCCTGCTTAGAGCGTAGGCTAATTAACAGTCAACGCGGATAGCTAATTTTATTTAACGAGGCCACGGAAGTTCCGTTTTCGGGTTTCTGTGGCCTCGTTTTATTTCCGGGAGATACGATGAGAGGAGAAAATTGTCTGCCAGTGTTAAGTACGGCGTTGCTGGCAGCACTACTAATGGCCTGCGAAGGTCAAGTACTTACTACCGCCATTGCCCAAACTGAAAAGGCAAAGATTCAGGGCGGCTCTAAGGATGAACCAATACCTCCTACAGTCGGCGCCCAAGCTAAAAAGGACAAAATTAAGAATGGTTCTCAGGTCAGTATCGAATACACCCTACTTGATGAGAAGGGAAACCAGATCGAATCCAATAAGGGCGGCAATCCCTTCAAGTACACTCACGGCAAGGGCGATATTATCCCCGGGCTGGAAAATGGGCTCAGTGGAATGAAAGTAGGTGATGAGAAAATCATTAAGGTCAAGCCCGAGGATGCGTACGGTGAGGTCAAACCTGAGGCATTTCAAGAAGTGCCGAGCAAAAACATTCCTGCCGATCTCCTAAAGGTGGGTACCCAGCTGGTGGCAAGAAGTCCTAAGGGGCAATCCATGCCGGTGCGGGTGCATGAGATCAAGGACGAAACCGTGGTTCTCAACTTGAACCATCCACTGGCGGGGAAGACTTTGACTTTTGAAGTCAAAATCCTCGCGGTTCAGCCTATTCAATAGTCGGCTTCAGCTCCTACCATCCTTCGCTTGGGTCGGGTTTCCTAATCACGCGATCCTTCATCTGACTCAAAGCGGTAATTTTGACTCCCTCCGAATATCTGTATAAATGTATCGACTAATGCACTCACGCTTCTTCTACGGCTACGTGATCCTGACCCTCTGCTTTGTGAACATGGTTTTTTTACGAGGAGTGATCGGATCCTTCAGTGTTTTCTACCTCGCGTTGATCGAAGAATTCCACTGGTCCTATGCCACTGCTGCTAGCATCGCTTCGGTAAACGCTGTGGTCTATGCTATTGCTGCGCCTCTCGGCGGTTGGTCCTTCGATCGCTTCGGTCCACGGATTCTCATGCCCATTGGAGGTGGTCTTATCGGCATCGGTCTCCTCCTCTCGGGCCTAAGCCATTCTATTTGGCAGCTATACTTTTCCTATGGGCTCTTGGCTGGAGTGGGTCAAGCGGGTCTGGGTTTTGTAAGTCAAAGCGCACTCATCTCCCACTGGTTTGTGCGTCGGCGGGGAACGGCGGTGGGAATTGCTACCATGGGAATGGGTCTCGGCGCACTGATCCTCGTTCCGTTAGCTCAGCTCCTCATCACCCGATTCGGCTGGCGCGCAGCGTTCATGGTTATGGCGGGTCTGGGCCTGGTTACCGTGGTACCCGCAAATGCATACTTTCAACGTCGAACGCCCGATGAAGTAGGTCAGTTTCCGGATGGCGCCACGGAACCGCAGGATCCGCACACACATGGACTCTCAAAAAATCCTCAGGGTCGACGCCAATGGACCATGGGATCGGCGGCTCGCTCCTTTCCTTTTTGGACCATCACTTTAAGCCACCTGGCACTAGGCACGGGTGTGGCCATGTTTTACACTCACGCAGTGGCATACCTGGTACACCAGGGATTTGAAAAATTCGTCAGCGCTTCCATCTATGGATTGATCGGCTTGATGCGTTTTGGTGGCACGATGATATGGGGATACGTTTCGGATCGTCTTGGCCGAACCCAGACCTATGGTATATCAACGGCTATTACTGCATTGGGTCTTACCTTCCTACTTGCGGTCAGCCCTGCTAGTCCTCAATGGTTCGCCTATGCTTTCGCTATTCTCTTTGGTATCGGCCACAGCGCTGGGAACCCCGTATCCGCCACCACCATTGCGGATATCTTCGCTGGGAACAAGATTGGAACCATTTATGGCTTTCTCGAGGTCAGCTTTGGCATTGGCATGGCACTGGGAGCCTGGTTCGGTGGCTATGTCTACGATTTGTCAGGGTCCTACAGATGGGCGTTCGCTGTGGGTCTCGCATCCTTTGTGCTTTCCTACCTTTTCGTCCGGCTTAGTATGACCTGGCATCAAAGGGATCTGGCATCCGCCACACCTCACACCTCTACCGGTTAAATATTGCCTTCAACAAAACACTAATCCATCGGCAGCGAGCTCTCAGCGCTAATGGCAAAGCGCAGAGCCATCATTACATATCACAAAGAGCATTGCGCACAGTGTCCGTCGAAACTGGGACCAATGACTTCTGCAATGGACTTCCGACCCGAGGTTGAAGCTCAAACACTTCGCTACGCTCGGCGCTTAGCCCTTTGCTAAATTCTTCCACTGCTTTCTGTTGACCCTTAGTCTTTGGCACTGAACACTTAACACTGATATGGTCTGTCGAGACACGACTCCTAGTCTCGTTATCAAAGTGTTTAGCAAAGCCGTTCGCAGACCGGTCAAAAAGGTTCCAGGTGCGAGGCGCGCGAGGAATCGACGAGCGGAGGCGTACTTAGGCAGTACGTTGGAGCGACTCCGATGGGAGCGAAAATGATTTCCGCAGCGATCGAGCGCAGCTATCTTAAACGCCTGCTTAACGCAGGCTGATGGCAGATGGGCCTTTTTCAACGGTCTGTAAAGTCTTGACTTTATACAGGCCACTTTGCTAGGGGTATCCGCTACAGTACCGAGAGGCACTGAATCGATCCAGGAGGAATAATCAATGAATCGACTGTCTTTTATTGTATTTACTTGGGTTTTGGTATTTTTCGCCCAAACGGGCCTGAGCCAGGGCGCGGACATGTCCAAGGCCAAAGCCTTTTATAAGGGCAAAACGATCATTTGGATGATCGGTGCCACACCTGGAGGTTCCACTGATCGGCTTTCTCGGCTGGTGGGGCCTTATCTTGCAAAACATACCGGCGCCAAGATCGTGCTGCAGAATCGGCCGGGAGGAGGCGGAACCTTTGCCTTCAACTATTTATACAACAAGGCCAAACGCGACGGGTTGAGACTGGCCTTTCACCTCGGCTCCACACAGGCCCTTAACACCGTCAGCGACCAACCAGGAATGCGCTTCAAATTCCCGGAGTTCTCCTTCATCGGTGTGGTTAGCCCCACCAATCTTACCCTCATGGCGTATAAGAAGCGGTTCAAATCCATAGAAGATCTAAAACAAGCCGATAACATTCGTTATGGTTTCACTCGACCCGGCGGCAATGTGCATTTCAACGGTGTGGCATTAAAAAATATTATGGGTCTCAACTTTCAGTTTGTCTCGGGGTACTCAGGGAGTTCTGCCGTACGACAGGCCATACTCAGCGGGGAAGTCGACGTCACGCTTTTTCCCGCGTCCTCATATGTGTCAGCCATAAAAGAGGGAATCGTCGTACCCCTGCTCACCGTTGGGCATAACCGCCATCCCGCAGTACCGGATGTACCCACTCTAAAGGAGGTCATTATAGATATCCCCGCACCCTATAATTTATGGATCAATATAGGGCGAGTGGGCTGGACTCTATTGGGCCCTCCAGGTCTCCCCAAGGATAGACTGGAATTTTTGCGGGTTTCTCTAAAGAAAGCCCTCAACGACCCCGGGATGCTGAAAAAAGCAAAAAAACAGCAATTCCTTATCGAATATCTCGAACCTGAAAAGGCGCATAAAATTGTCACAAATTTCTTGCAGATGCCCCAAAAGGATAAAGCCCAGCTAAAGAAGTTACTCAAAGGTGGGTGAAGCTAGTCACTTTAACTAGCATAACACCTTTTACTTTGCAATTTCTTGAGATGAATCAGGTCGGCTTATCCGGGAAAAAGCTATGGATAACGCACCGACAATTCTGAGAGGAACACTCCTGAGATGTCGGTACTAGAAGCATCGCTTGCCGGTCTAGTCACGGTGCTCAGCTGGCCCACTTTCGGATTCCTTATGATTGGGGTGGTGGTGGGCCTTATCTTTGGGGCAATCCCAGGGATAGGGGGCATCACTGCCTTTATTATCCTTTTCCCCCTCCTGCTCAACCTTGGAGCAGAGGCGGGCTTTGCGCTGATCATCGGCTTATTCTCCGTTACCACTACCAGTGACACGGTTTCCTCCGTTCTCCTGGGCGTTCCAGGTACCGCTGGCTCCCAGGCGACAATCCTCGACGGCCATGCCATGGCAAAAAAAGGGGAAGCTGCTCGCGCTCTGGGGGCGGCCTATGTAGCTTCCGCTATCGGTGGTGTCTTTGGGGCCCTTATCCTGGCGCTAGGCCTGCAAATTTTGCGGCCCCTGGTTTTGCTTTTACAGTCCCCAGAGTTCTTCGCGTTGGGGCTATGGGGTATCACCATGGTGTCGGTTTTGAGCGGCAAAACTCCACTCAAGGGCATCACCATGGGGATATTAGGAATGATGCTCGCAACGGTGGGAATAGAGATGACCATCGGCATCGAACGCTACACATTTGATCAGATGTATTTATTAGAGGGGATCCCTACAGGACTTCTAGCCCTAGGGCTTTTTGGCATACCCGAGCTGATGTCCCTCGCCATTGGTAGGACCAGCATCTCCCGCGTTCCCCCTCCAGAGAATTTGCTGCGGAACCAGATTCAGGGTGCAATCGATGTCCTCAAGAACTGGACCCTTGTCCTCCGGTGTAGCGCCATAGGTATTTTGGTCGGATTTATTCCGGGACTAGGCTCTTCCGTGGTGGATTGGATCGCATACGGCCACGCGATCCAGACCTGTCCAGGGGCTCGGGACAGTTTCGGTAAAGGGGATGTGCGTGGAGTCATCGCCCCCGAGAGTGCCAACAATTCAAAAGACGGTGGGTCACTGATTCCCACCATAGCCTTCGGTATTCCTGGGAGTCTCTCCATGGTGTTGCTCCTATCCGTACTGATTTCTCTGGGAATTACGCCGGGGCGAGATATGATGACAACCCATCTGGACCTGACCTTCACCATCATCTGGAGCCTCGCCCTTGCCAACATCGTCGGCACAGGGATTTGCCTTGCCGCCACCAACTTCCTGGTCAGAGTCGTATTTCTTCCCTACGCGTGGGTCATTGCTGCCATCATCCCGGTTATCTTTCTTGCGGCTTTTAGTTGGAACGGTTCCGCAGGTGACCTTTACACTTTGATGTTCTTTAGCGTGGCTGGCTTTTTCATGAAGCTCTGGGGATGGCCACGGCCACCTTTTATTCTTGGTTTCGTCTTGGGACCCATATTAGAGAACCGATTTTTTATCACTCTGAACTTATACGGACTGACGTGGCTATACCGTCCCTGGTTTCTTCTGATTTTTGCGTTGATCGTGATGACGTTGTTGTATCCAATGTTTGAAGAAAGACGCCAAAGGGCAAAATTGGAGAGCACCAACGCATGACTCCGATGATGAAGCTACCACTGTTATTCCCCATAGTTTGCATCATCTCGTTGCTCTACCTCGGATGGCAGGCTCAATCATGGCCCTTCTCCGCAAAGCTCTTTCCCTTGTGTCTCGTGGTGGTAGGTGTCTTGTTGCTCTCGTATTATGTGGTCCGAGACCTTTGGAGGTCTCTCTATGCTTCTCAGCCCCAAGCAGCTGAGCAATCCATGGACATCGGAATTATGGGAGAGGAAGACCCCTCTGTTGTGCGCTGGAGGAGCTTTGAGATCTGGGCCTGGCTGGTGGGTTTTCTATTGACCATATTGACTATTGGAATGTTGATCGCGATACCCTTATTTTCCTTCCTGTACTTAAAAATCCACGCTCACGAACGATGGTCAGTTTCCATCCTTATTCCGCTTCTCGTGGGCAGTTTTATGTACGGACTTTTTGAAATGGTGCTTCACACCCCGTGGATCGAGGGGTGGCTCTGGGAGTTGTTTTAGCGTCATTCTCCCTCCCTCGCCAAAGTCTTTTCTCCGGCTTCAAACCAATCACTCAACTTGTGTAGTGCCTCTTAAATAAAGGCACTTATTCTTCGACGTAACAATTTAGAATCCGGGAATGATATTTCATGCGAAAGACCCTATATCCCAAGACATCACTGCAGGTTATCATCCCGCCGGCGTGTAGCATATCCGCCGCCATGATGCTTGACCAAGGTTTTTCTATTCACCACGAAGCGCACAAAGGACACGAAGAACGGAAAACCGGATTAGAAAAGCAACCGGATTTCAACATGCTATTCTCTTCCTTCGTGCTCTTCGTGTCATTCGTGATGGTGTACTTCGGATGAAGTACCAACAGCGTGAGACACTGTACTAGAGGGCCCCTTGGGACAAGTGCTGCTTAATTTCATCGAGGTGCATCACGTCCGCATATTTATGGTGCAGGTCAAATAAATTCACCTTGTGGGACAGCAGGCTCCGATCAAAGCAACATTCTTCAACCATGGCCGTGTGAAATCCATAGGAATAGGCATCCACTGTACTGGCGCGAACGCAACCGCTGGTGGTCTCACCACACACAATGAGTGAGCTGATACCCATGCGGGTCAAATGGGCAATCAGCGACGTCCCGAAAAAACCGCTGGCCCGTTCTTTATAGATGATCAGGTCACCCACCTCCGGCTTGAAATCGTGGTATATGTCGTAGGCGCTCTGGCCGATTTCGTCCACCCGCCGGTTGGTTGCATGCACGGTCTTCGGCTTGGCCTCCTTGCGCGTCTCGCTGGTTGTATAGATGATTGGGATCCCTTTGGACCGCACCATGGCAATCAGTTCTTGAATCGGCTTGACGGCGTTGTAAGCATAAATCCCGCATGAACTCTTGTGCTCTTTGACCACCTCATGCACAGGCTTGGGCCCACCCTCATAAACAAGGTTGTAAAGATCAATAGCCAATAGTGCCGGCCTTTCGCCCACGTAGGTCTTTCTTTGGTATGGCTTGTAGATCTCCAGCACCTCTTCGCTCACCACATCTTTCCAGCAGTGGTCTTCAAAAGCGTCCATCATGGGTTCCTCCTTGGCCTGAATAAAGCTACGACGCAGCCCTACTCTATAGCCTCATTTCTAATTGACTGGCAAGGGGCCTCAGAGGGATGCACCCTGCTGAATCCTTGATTTTAGGTTCGGTATTGGATGGCGATAGATATTAAAACCGGGGAATAGCACCTTCAAGATGTGGGGCAATTGGCCTTTATCAATCCATCTAAACTATCCGTGCCCTTTTTCACCTACAGATCATGGGACGGATTTTAATTTCGTAGCATGACCTTGAGTGCCCCGGATTTTGCTGCATGGGCCACAGCCTGGGCTCCGTCAGCCAGAGAATATATTCCATCGATTAGTGACGAAACTTTAACCTCTTCTTTGGCCAAAGCCTGAAGGGCTGGGAGGAAAGGGCCGCAACGGGAACCAACGACGGTAATCTCGTTGATTACCAGCGGAGCGAGGGATAGGGTGTGTGGTTCGGCCAGGGTGCTCTTAAGAACAAGGGTGCCACGGGGTCGCACAATCTCCAACGCCATCTTGAGTCCTGAGCTGGAGCCAGTGGCCTCAACAACCACATCGAACAGGCGAGGTTTCCAGTCGGAGAGCATGATCGTATGAATTCCCAAACCTTTAAGCAGAGAAACTTTGTTCTCATGTTTTCCGAGCAAGTTCACGTGGGCCCCGGTCAGTCGTAGCGCTTGTGCGCAGAGAAGTCCCAGCTTACCATCGCCCAACACCAGGATATCATCCGTTGAGTTGAACTGAATCTGCTCCGATATCTCGAAGGCCGCCGCCAAGGGTTCAGTAAAAACCGCCTCTTCGTTGGACAAGCTTTCAGGTACAAGGTGCAGGTTTTCGATTGGGACACTCATATAATCAGCAAAACTGCCATCGGCACCAAGGATTCCCATGACTTTGCGTTCAGGGCAGTGGCGTCTGAGCCCCCGAAGACAAAACTCACATCGACCACAGGCAAAATTAATTTCACCCGCCACCCTCTTGCCAACCAACTCAGTAGGTCCCTCCTTGACCTCGCCTACGAATTCATGGCCCGGTATGCCTTGAAAACCCATATACCCTTTAAATATCTGGAGGTCCGTAGAGCAGATACCGGCCAGGAGCACATGAACTAGAGCCGTTCGGTCATCTGACTTCGGTGTAGGATGGGATCGCTCGAAACATAATTTCCGACCGTTCCAAACTAAGGCGCGCATAGAGCTTTAGAGTTAGTCCTTGCAATGATTACGGTATGCCATTGTAGCATTCGCTGCCTCAAATTATGTGAGCCGTTTTTTTTCACTCTTCACCCAGGATGCAATTGCAGCCACACCACTTTCCAGGTCGAATTGAGGAACAAAACCGAGCTCATCACGTGCAAGGGATACGTCGAGAATATTACTGTGAGGTAGCTCCTCGATGGTCTTTGAAACCGGCGGTTTTCTCACAGCAAAGGAAACCCCGGGCATATGTCTTTGCACGGCTCGGTCCAGATCAGACGCAACATAAGTTTTGCCGCCACTGATGTTGTAGACGGTACTGCTGACTCCATCTGAGAAACAGGCCAACCGCAGGGCCTGCACTGCGTCCTTCACAAAGACCGGGTCATCGGGGTCCCGTGAGAGATAGGGTCGACATTCTCTCCCCATGAGACCTTCTTTGATGGCAGTTCCAAATCCCTCCGCCTGTGCTGGGCCATAAACCGAAGCCAACCTTAGAGCGACGAAACTCAGGCCGTAGTGCTGTGCATAAAAATTCCCTAACCACTCCCCCATAATTTTACTGGTACGATGAAGGAAAACAGGCTCAATGCCCACTGGATCATCTTCTCTGGCCAAACTGCGTCCACATTTTTTGTTCAGGCCATAGATGGACGCCGAGCTGGCAAAAACGACCCTCTGTACCCCTAAGCTCTTGGCCGATTCCAGAACGCTTGTCATAGCCTGGTGGCTGCGATGCAACACATCCGGGATTTCTTCTCCCCGGGGATGTGCCAAATGAACCATATGGGTTACTTTTGTACTCTTGCAGAGTCTGGTGAGTGTCCGGTAATCGGTTACATCCAAACAGTTGTTTCTAACCTTGATGGGAAGCAGGGAGAGATCATGGGCGGGCGGCAGAAGATCCACTGGAACCACTCTGTGACCCATAGATTCGAATAAAAGGGTAGCGTAACTACCAATAAATCCCGTACCGCCTGTAATCAAAACAACTGACGCCATCAGCCGGCTCTACCCCGTATCGAACTGAACCACACAGTTCCAAACTAACCTATTCTTCTACCATGCCATTAACTCGTCAATGGAGCAAATGAAGACGCGATGGGTTTGCATCACAATATTTGAGTGGTTTGCGCCGAAACAGCCTTCTGCCGTTTTCGAGTTTCCAAGGGGCCGCCATACGTTTTTGTCCAGTGGCGCAAGCCTGCAACTTTCCAAAGATGAATCATCAGTTTACGGATGACCAGGACAAATGAAGACGCGATGGGTTTGCATCACAATATTTGAGTGGTTTGCGCCGAAACAGCCTTCTGCCGTTTTCGAGTTTCCAAGGGACCGCCATACGTTTTTGTCCAGTGGCGCAAGCCTGCAACTTTCCAAAGATGAATCATCAGTTTACGGATGACCAGGAATAATACGGTTCAAATTATCAATATGACAAGGAGTTACAAAACTTGTCACACCCAGCTATTTGGATCTTAGATCCGTCACTTTAAGTGCCTCCCTGAGTCACCTTCGATACCATTCTTTTCCTTCAAACGAATACAAAACCATCGGTAAAATCCGTTTTGTCCCATACATGGAGTGTATCTTCCAATTGGCATGGTTTGTGCCTCGAAAACATTGGTGGATTGAATGATCGTAGCCTCAATCATAGCATCTGGTCTTGTCTTCTATATGGTCTGGTGTCTTTACGATTCATGATGCGAATTGATGGATTCGGTCATAGGCTTTCGGGGTACCAATGGCTGCTCATTTGCAGAGGGTGACTATGCTTTGCCAACGATGCCAAAACGATGAGGAGGCCCTTTACCGGGTCTACAGCGATATAATGGATATCGTGGTCTGTCTTTCCTGTGCGGATGAAGCGCGCCGGATGGAAATTCCCGTGGTATTTCTGGATGAGATACAATCCTTCGTGAGCCATTGACCCATTGAATGCGCGCTCACTACCCAAGCCTGAAATAATGTACGCAACTGACACCCCACCCGGATGCTAAAATCGGTGCATCTTTTGTTGATTATCCTTGTCAACTAACCCTGAATATTCAACCCGTTCCCATCAATGCCGGATTTGTCCCTAGCACACCACTGTAGGGTTACGGCCGTCCCCTGCCGTTGGGCCCACAAATCGTCTTGACAACAACCTTAGGAGATCATTAGATAGCTGCGGTAGCGCATAGAAAAGAGGGTTCCATGGCTGAAGCAACCGTTCAACTCAATGAGACCGTCCTGGGGTATGAGTTTACACCTGATGGCCAGCGCAGAGCACCCGCCATCATTGTAATCCATGAGGTCATGGGACTGGTGGATTACATAAAGGAAGTAGCCAGGAATTTGTCGGATTCGGGCTATGTCGCAATGGCAGTGGATTTGTTCGAGGGAAAAACTGCCAAAGGGATGGAGGATGGACGGCCCCTAAGGGACAAGGTAACAGAAGACGTATTCAAGACAAAGATCGACGCAGGAATCCGTTACCTTGAATCGAGACCTTATATTTCTGGAAAAACGGGGGTCATTGGATTCTGCATGGGAGGAGGATTTGCTCTCAGGACCGCCTGTTTATTCCCGCAAAAGATCAATGCCTGTGTTGTCTTTTACGGAAGGATCGAAAACCTTGAGCTCCTCACAAGCTTGCAGGCCCCGGTAATGGGCAACTTTGGGGAAGAGGATAAGAACATTACGAACTGGGCCGTCGAAAGGTTCAGGCCCACCATGGAAAGATTAGGAAAGAGCTTAGACATGAAGGTCTACCCGGGCGCACCCCATGGATTTCATCGCCATACAACTCCTCATGTCTATCGACCCGACGCAGCCATTGATGCGTTTCAAAGGACGCTGGAATTCTTTGATGGGACCTTAAAATAATCCACGCTGGAGGGACAAAAACATGCAACCATCAAGACCGAGAATCGCAATTTTTTCCGGGGCCACCGCAACTATACAGAACAGTCCACCTTTGGTCACCAGCAATAAAGCCAGAGAGCAGTACGGACTACCCATGCGTACGGATGGGAATGGAAGGCCCTTACGCTTTGACACGCTGCGGCCCCAGCGTCTGGCGGCTCCGGTGACGGTTTATATCGAACAGTTTAGCGCCCACCCCCTGGAACGCGATTCCGCCGAGCTTTATGGTCCACCGGACGGATACGTGGACTCTAGCGGCGACTTTCACGAGAATCGTCAAGGGCCCAACGACACCCCGGTGTACAAGGTAACCCTCAAGCCGGATGACGGACTCTACCCACTACCCTACATGGCCCGGCAGACCAGTGGCGTACCATGGGAAAATGACTGTACGAGTTCGCAGGTCGCCGATTCAATGTGTCGAATACCCTATTATCCGGACGCCTCTCGGATTGTAGAGGAAATTGATCGACTGGGAGTCGATGGCTCGGGCTGCTCGGGTATCCTCTCATCCATGGCAGACTTTCATTTTTACCGGCCGGCACCGTCTGGAGGCTATCGAAAGGGCCTGCCACAAGCAGAGCGCACAGATATCGGGTCGGGAGATATTCCGCCCGAACACCTCGGCAAGGATTTTTTTGTATACCGCCCCGGGCACTTGCGTTGTTCTCCCACCATGGAAACCCTCGCCCAGGTCATCAATATGGTGCAGGAAGCAATGGCGTCTGGTCAATACGATGGAGGTGTTTGGCTCGAGGGTAGTCCCAACGTGGAAGAAACTTGCTATTGGCTCAATCTTTTAATCGATACACGGGTACCCATCGCGGGCAACGCAGCACAGCGACCCCACGGCCAGGTGGGAAACGATGGCGACCGCAATATCATTGATTCAGTAACCTACATCGCTTCCCGTGTCTGGGCGGATCCCGCAGGGCACGATGAAATCGGCGCCGTGGTCATCATGGACCAGCAGGTATTTACCTCACGGGAAGTCCAGAAGGTAGATGCAAGGCCCGGAGGCTACACCGCCACCGGAGGCCATGGAGGGGTCGTGGGAACCGTTGGTCACGGTCCAACCGCCGTCACCTTCAAACCAGTAAAGCGACACACCCATACATCAGACCTCAACGTAAACCGCCTGCCGGTATCGGTTCCAGGAATCCGCCGAATCGGTCGCACCACGGAGCAATTTCCGATTCAAATCAAAGACGGGCGGGGCCGGATTCTCCCAAGCGCCATACCCATGGTGACCATCGAAAAAAGCGCCCGCTATCGCGACGGCGGATCGGAGAGTACAGAGGTGGGCATTCACGCTCTAATCGACCGGAACCTGAGAGAAGGGCTCCTGGCCGGCTTCGTTGCAGAGGGGGCAGCGCCCTACGGTAGTATGGTCAATTCCATTTCCGAGGCCTTAAAGCGAGCCTCTTTGTACGGGATGCCCGTGGTGAAAGTTGGGCGCGGAAACGCTGAAGGATTCACACCGCGCCGTCCCAATGACCTTGCCATCGCGGGCAGCAATCTAACAGCAACCAAGGCCCGGGTGTTGCTCATGGCCTGTTTAATGAAACTGGGGTGCTTGCCTCCGGCAGCCGATGCTGAAAATCCCTCACAGGCTGAGATTGACCAAATTCAGTCCAAGTTAGATGAATACCAAAAGATATTCGATAGCCACTGATTTCACCATCTCCTTCGCCTTCATATCGCTCCCACCTTGGATAGGTACGACTTTGTGACTAATGTATCAGATTCACACCCCCAGTTAGACCTTCCAAACGATACTTTATTTAATTATTTCAGGTAGTTATTGAGAATGGCATCATCTTTGCTGCTACTTGAAGGTGAAGGCTTAAGGACCTTTGAATATGGCTGAGGCAAGCAATACATATGCACTAGGGAGCGTTATGCTATCGATTCCCGCTTGGCACATTGCCCTCTATATTGCCATTAGCGCCATTTTCATGCTCATGCAGCAACGGCGACTCTGTCTTATTGCAACCTATCTCTTCACGTTTTACTGGGGTTTTTATATTTACGCTGACGAGTTTGTCAAAGTGGCAAGCAACTCAACACTGGCCTTATCGTCTTATATCATTTGCGGTATGCTCCTGATCGTGCTGAGCCTGGTGGCCTTTCTCCAGGAGAGAGAGTAGGCCCCCGGCCAAAGCGTCGCCTCAGCTTGACGGCGGCCAGGTGTCTAACTGTGGTTTCAGGGAGGCACTTCCAAAGAATATACGAGGCGAGGGTGCTCCCTCGAAGTGGAGCCGAACCAAGCCGTTACGGCACCCTCTCGCGTTATGAGCAAGACACGTCTCCCGATGGCTCTAGATAAACCACCAAAGCCAACAAACATTTTTACGATCTCTGAGATTAGTCCTCGGTCCGAAGATCCGAGGGGCAGGGAATTTGAAGCTCCAACGCAAGCCTGCGTAAAAATTCTGCTACTGGCTCATTGAGTTTTCGCTTCATACCGAGGAGGGACTCGGCACCTTCAACCGTACTACTCCAATAAACGTGGCCGATGGGATTTTGTTTTAGTGCACGTTCAAGCCGGGTCTTTAGCACGACCCGCTTCGCGTGACCTTCCGTCAGGTTACATAACTTTAAATTTAACAGATAAACCAAAGCTACGATTACAATCCCCAATGAAATGGCGATGTAAGTAGAATTGTCAGAGAATCCTTTGAGGATCACCCATGGATCTTTGATGTAGGCCAAGGCGTATATTTGCAGCGCAACGCCTATGAAAACAAGGAGAGTTCCTGCGGCAGTATGTGCTTTCTGTTTAGAGAGACTCTTAAGCCGCTCCAGGCTAAACCCTCCGTAGGGCATAGCCGCCAACCTGGCAATTAGGTCAGAGGAAAGACGAAAAGTCCCTAAAAGGATAAAGATTAGGCCGCAGCAACCCATGGTGGCGGCGACAACGGCTACAAATCGATCAATTGGCATCTCTGCTCTCTAGGAAAAAATATCTATTAATAGAGTACTTAGGTATTGAGCTTCAAAAGCAGCTCACCTCAATAATTAAAATTATACGTGAGTCGCATTTAAGGCTCAAGCCCCAATTGGTTGAGCCCTATAAAAAAGGGGGGGTCAGGACCTAGGGTCGAACCTCAACATGCATCAGCTCAAGGTAAACACTACCAATCCAGGCCTTACTTTTTGCCTTGACAAGGATTCTCTTTTCGTCGGCGGATATCCATCCGGTGGCCCGATACACGTATCCGTCGTCCTTTGATGGTGGGACTTTAACCATTTGAGATTTTATCTTGTAAGCATTGAACCGGCCGGCCTTCACTTTAATTGGCTCCTGATTGATAACATCGAGGGTCAAAAGATACCGATTATGACCGCCAAAGAGATTCAACTCGAGCCGGTCCCCAACCTTGAAATCCAGGCTTCTCAGCAAATAGCTTGCCGATATCGGGTCATAGGTGTCGCCAGAGACGAACTCGTATTCCTCTACTTTGTCCCCGTCCTTACGGCGGACAACCCACTTTTGGTCACTGGGATCGTACCGGATATTGGTTTGCACATTCTCACGGTTTTCACTCTGGCTAAAGATAAAACTGCGCGGGGAAAAGGTCTTGGCGTCAAAGACTGACTCTACGGAATCACGCATTTTCCAGATCCAGTGCAATACTCTCCAAGTCTTTGCCTTCACGATTACCTGGTAGAATTTTTCCCCTTTTTCCCATTTGGCATTCGTCTGGACCTTTGCCGAAGCTACGGGAATTTTGTTCCAACTTACACGGTATTCGGCCTTTTCGCCGCCATCAAACGGGTAAAATCGAGGTTGATACCGAGAGGCTTCTTTCGGCGCTTCTATAGGAGAACCTGCCACGTTAGCAAAAAGCACCCAAAGCAAAGCGAATGAAATAATCGTAAAGTGTCGAAGCATCATGTCTATTTCAAAATGTTCACGATTATTTCTCCAACGAATACGATTCCACCAACCCATTACGCACCTGACTTAAAGTTGTGGGATTGAATTCGCCTCGTCCATTATGATTGTCCGAACTGAATCGGTAATACCCCGTAACCCCCTCCCTCAGAGCACCCGATTCCAAGTTTTGAATCGCAGATTTCGGATCCCCCTTAGCCTCCACCAGGGCACGCCCGCAGAGGGTCATGGCATCCCAGCCAAACCCGTGATTCGTAGTTGGAAGATGAGTTCCTACGCTGGATAAAGCCTTCACAAAACT
The DNA here is from genome assembly GCA_965215595.1 of uncultured Binatia bacterium (SeqCode). Classification (GTDB taxonomy): domain Bacteria; phylum Desulfobacterota; class Binatia; order UBA9968; family CAXXLF01; genus CBDCDW01. Next base: position 117,415 of record CBDCDW010000005.1, read on the forward strand.
CTCTTCCAGTTCGTTGCGAGGCGACCCGCGTAAAAAAATATCCACCAAAAGCAGCCCCTCGGCAGATTCCCCCAGTGAGGAGAGAAATGATTGACGGATTAGCGATCTCCCTAATAGAATCAGGAGATCCTTTGATATGGCGCGCAAGCTCCGAATCATCGGGGCAGCAAGGTCCTCATCCGAGTAAATCAGGTAAAGCACATCGGGCGCCCATGATTTTACATCTTCGGCCCACCCCTTCTGCCCCCCGGAGAAGCAACGGACTTTTGCCTTCGCTCCCCTCAGAAACGTTTCGCTTCTGGCTGCCACGAGTCTTTGAAACTCCGTATCATCATGGAGAAGGTAGACCCTTCTGGCTCCCAATTTTTGCACTAGATTCTCAGCAACTGAATGCGTGGTTAGTGAGGTGGGTACCCCTAAGTGAAACATGTGACTCCGTCCCGCCCACACCGTTGGATTATTGTTAGCAACAAAGCAGAGAAGATCCAGTTGCTCCGCAAGCTGACCGAGCCTGGTGGATTCGGGAACACCCGTGGACCCCACGACGCCGCGCACCTTTCCCACCCAGCGCTTCAAACTCTCCTCCAAATGGCTTAGATCACCGTCACGAAATGAATCCTGTTCGAGGACCAGTGAGCCTGCCAATCCTCCGTCCCTGGCGGCAAGCCGTGAACCCAGTGATTGATCCACAGGCGAAGGTTGGTCTCCGGTTGGCCGCAAAAGCAAAATGCGGAATGGTCCCATAAAAAGAGCCCATACTACTGCATTCACCAGTTTGCCGAATGCAGGGTAGGCAACACCGCGCCAGAACTAGATCCCCATGGAGACTTGAGCTCCGAATCTGGCGCACTCCGTCTCGAACAGCTGGTGAATTTTTGGGTCTTGATCCTCGTATTCAATCTGATCTTCTTTTCTAATTCTTTCCACATCCCCAGTGGTCTGAGTAATGATGGGGTTCTTTACGCTTCCCCAACGAAGTGCAAGGTAACGAGCCGGTGTCGTTCCTGTGTTAAAGTGCTGATGGAACCATCTATCCGGGGGAACTATCACACTGCCTTCGTGCCAATCAAATTTTTGGGGCTCAGTTCCCGCAGGCCACATCAAAGAATAACCCTGGCCGCCAATGATGATCACATGTGCTCCGGCGGTATGGCGGTGAGCCTTTTTGTAGGATCCCACGGGAAACTCGGACACGTGGGCTATCATTGAATTGTTCGACATCTCGAACCTCATGTAGGAGTTACCCTTGCCTCTCGCTTTGTATTCCTGCAACTTAAAGCTTCCCACGTCGGGAACAAGGTTCGTCTCCCACAATCGGGTCCCGATGGAGTGACCCACACCGATCGAAGTAATTTTGCTCTCCAGCATAGCGGTCCCGGAACACATGATTGTTGTTGAATATAAATTCAGGGTCACGCAGGAGGTTTATCATCACAGGAGCCGTGGTAACCGCAACGAATCGGGCCGGCTCGCTTCCACTCCCACTGAAATGCTGATGCCAAGTATTGAGAGGCGGGCTGAAAAGCGTTCCGGCGTGCCACTCGAGGGTCTGTTTCTTCTCCCCTTCCCCCCATACTGTCGTTGCCCCCTGCCCGCTCAAGACATAAATTAGCTCCTCATAGAGATGCCGTTCAGGTTTCGTACTTTGCCCTGGAGGAATCTCCAGCACATAAGCATCATCCCGTTCCTCGCAACCTTCTAGGAGTACGTATGCTCCGAGAGCCCCCATGCGAGGCCACGGTTTGACATCGAGGGCACGAAGATCTTCTATAAAGTAACCCGTGTGAATCGGCACCCCCTCCTGATCCAGTCGCTGGCGGTAAGGGCTCTTGGGCCGGTTCACATGCAAGTCTTGAGACGGATCCATATTTGCCATAGGGTCTCCTTCCTATTTTTTATTGGGATTTGAGACTGTCCGAAGGCTCGTCCCGGAACTATAAATCTATACGTTCTATTTCTTGTAAAGAAAAGAGATTCTTGCTGCCGGAGCCTTCTCCGTGAGCCGTAATCACCCTTGACACCCATCTCTCGACCTTGATATAGGCGGCAGGTATTGTGATGTAAACCTCAAACCACCGGCATAAGCGCGTTGCTTTGGGGCACAGCCATTGCAGGGAGTCCGGAATATTCACCCGTTCCAACTGTTCCGGACTGGTAACGCATGGTTATCTCGTGGCGAATTTGGAACGGGGTTCATCCCCGCGCTTAGGCAAGATGCGTCGTGTAGTACGGGGTAAAATCAATCCCTGGTACGTTGCCAAAAACAAGGTGGAGGTAAAGACCACGTTAAGCGTAGAAGAGAATGACATGCTGACCCGAGTGGGCCCGGGAACTCCGGCAGGAGAGCTCCTACGAAGATATTGGTATCCGGTATCCGTTGCAAAGGAGCTCGACCACCAGAACCCCACCAAGTTCGTGAGACTCCTGGGAGAGAACCTGGTACTGTTCTGCGACAAGACCGGAAGGGTAGGCCTCCTCGAAGATCGATGCTCCCACAGAGGCGCCTCCCTGGTGTATGGAAGAGTGGAAGAGAGAGGAATTGCCTGTGCTTACCATGGTTGGCTTTACGATGTAGAGGGAAACTGCCTGGAAGCACCCCCAGAACCCGCGGAGAGTAAATTTTGCCATACCGTAAAACACAAGGCATACAGGGTAAAAAAATTCATCGGTTATTACTGGGCATACCTGGGCCCGGAGCCGGCGCCCTTTATTCCAAAATACGACGTGTGGTTTCGCAAAGATGGACGCAGATCGCTCACAGTCCAATCAATGCTCGATTGCAATTGGTTTCAGGTAATGGAAAACACCGTGGACCCGGCACATTTGCAAATCCTGCACCAAAATTCTGGCAGCCAGGCCACCTCCAGGACTGGAAGTTCCACCCGGGGGCACACGGACGAGGTGGAGAACTTCGAGTTTTACGAAGTCCCTTACGGTATCATTAAGAAACGTTCATACAAGAATGGTTTGATCGATGAACACCCATTGATCTTTCCCAACATTTTGAGGAACGCCAACAGGACACAAATTAGGGTCCCCATTGATGACACCCATACAAGGATCTTCAGCGTACGTTTTAACCCCGGTGAGACAGCCAATGACCATGAGGACCCTCCATTCGAGTATGCCAAACCCTACAAGAACCCACCGGACGCCCGACACCCCTTCACAAGATTCAGAATGGACATGGTTCTGGCGCAAGATTTCATGGCCTGGGAGACTCAAGGACCCATCGCCGATCGCACTCACGAAAGGCTGGCCACCTCAGATCGCGGGATCGTTATGTTTAGAGAGATAATGAAAAGGGAGATTGAGAAGGTTCGACAAGGACAGGATCCAATGGGGGTAATCCGGGATCCTGCCCAAGATACCATGATCGATACCATGTTGTCGGACTCCCTTAGGGTCATGGAGATGCGGAGAGGGGAACAAGGCCCAGTCTTGCAAGCTACCCCATAGGGATCACCTTCCCGGGGGTCCCCCATTGAATACTGCTGGAGTCTAGCTGTCGAATCGGATCTTGTCCGCTCACTCCAATGCCAGAGTTGGTATTCCAATACCTATCCTGACACCCAAAATATGTCTGTTGTGGAGGAAATTGCCCCCAAAAGTACGTTTTTGTGGCTTCATCGACACCGCAAATCTTTAAAAATCAAATATTTATAGCCTGGCACTCCTTTTGCACCCGAAAGCAGTTAAAAAATTCCAAGCCGAAGGAGTGAAGTATAGAAATATGAGTCTCGATGGAATCTTACTGGATCGTCAGGCATTGATTAACCGTCTCAGGCTTCTCGAACAGATCGTTGAACGAAGCGGCCTATGGGAATGCGGGTGTTGTGGCGTGATGTACGCTGGTTGCCCCCCTCAGCCTGGCCTTCAGAGCAAGGTCTGCAAGTGCGGCGGCGATTGTAATAAACGGACCAATTCTCATCCGTAGCGCCAAGGTCCCACGAAAGGAAAGCCACTGGGGCCGTCTCATGTGTCATCGTGGGCCTGTGGATAAATGCCCTCCCTGTGAACACCTCAAGGGGTTTGCACCAACACCACAGGGCTAAGCTGCTAGTATCAAAGCTTTTATTTTAGTCAATATATCTTATTGAATTACATCACATTTCTGTGCCTATTATCTGTCAATGGCAGCACGAACGTGAAGCTAGCCCCCGGCCTCTTCGGCTAGGGCCCAGTTATCCACAGCTTACCCACAGCTGTTCAGTACTACAGAAATCGCACCCTTAGAGAAGTGGGGACTGAATCAAGTCCGAGATTCCTCTCGATACAGCCCGAAAGGTTCGTACAACGGTCGATCTGACATGAAAAACAGGATGGCTTCCTCGCTGGCCGATTGATTCTCGTGCCGGTGCCAGCTCCAGTTGGGGACCACGAAGAAGTCTCCCTGTTCCCACTCCAGCACGGTATCATTTACAACTGTCTTGCCCTGACCACGCATCACATGAAATATGCCAGTAGAAGTGCGGCGGCGGGTCTTGGTCACTTCACCCTGGCGTAGTAGATGCTGCCCGCATGCAAGGGTAGGCAACGTGGGTCCATCATTCTTACCTTTGTACTCCTGAACCAAGTCCACGCCTGCGGGTCGATCTACCATCTTCTTCAAGCTCTGCTCGGTTTCCCGCCACTTGTAATACCATGGAGACCCGTTTTCTATCGCAACGCTATCATCTGATGTCCTAAGGACTCGTTGTACAGACTGCTGCGGTTTTTCATGCTCCTCGATAAACATCACATCCATCGCCCGGGAAAAGGGAATATCCAGACCATCGATCCAGATCATGGGGCTGTCGGACTCATTGATGTGGTCGTGCCAGGTCCAGTTTGGGGTAAGGATCAGATCGCCGGGTTCCATCAAGAAACGCTGACCGTTGACCGTGGTGAAGGTATCCTTTCCCTCAATCACGTAGCGAATTGCGGCCATGGTATGACGGTGTGCGGTTGCCACCTCTCCGGGAAGAACCAACTGAATCGACATCTGCATTGTATGGGTGGTAAATTTTAGCGGATGGACGCCAGGGTTGACGAGCTGAATGGTCCTACGTCCTGCCTCGTTCACGCCAATGAGGTCTCCGGCACGCATGAGCTGTTCCCGAATCATGGACCCCTTCCAGAGCATGGGATGCAGCTTGGACCGTGGCTCCATGTTATTGGGAAGATCCATCTTCCAATGGCCCTGGATGGAATACTTTTGTATTTCCTGATCAAATTGCGCGAGTTCTTCGGCCTTGGACATGGAATTGATACCTCCGTATTGGGCCCGATGGGATCCTTCTGCTACTGACAAAAACTATCACTTCGTTCCCATGGTGGTCAAGCTGGCTCTGGTTCTATTACAAAAAATGTGGTTCCGCGAGATGAGAACATCAGTCCTCGCAAGGGATTGAACATTCTTTTACAGGAGCCGCCGTCCCTTCGCTTCAGCGGCCCCTCGGCGGGAAGCCTTAACTGCTCGCTTCGGGCAGCCTCGAAACCCGTTGCGCTCAAACAGTCGACGCTGCTATTCCTCACCTTCGCAAAGGCTTCCAGCGACTCAGAACCAATGCTCCGCTCAGGCACGGCGGCTCCCGTTCGATCGAGTATGGGCTGAGGGTGCTCCCCGAGAGAAACATGGACGGAGCAGCGGGTTACTCACCGTGGCCGGCGCCGCATGCAAGCCGGTGTCAACCCACGGCTAATCTGAGATCCGGAAGGTGCGTGCCAGCGCAGGCCCGGTGGGTCGCTGCGGGAGTCCCCTGGAGCGAGGGGAGTGCCGAAACCCCCATAGTACAGAGCTGTTACCCGCGACCGGGCCTCGACGGTGAGCTCGGCCCAACCGACGGTCGCTCCCCAAGGAGGACTTCATTGCGTAACCTTAGTGCGATTGAATTATGACGTCCACCAGAGCGGGGCGGCGTTCTTCTTTCACCACCTTTAGCGCGCGGCTGATGGCCGGCTGAATCTTTTCCGGATCCTCGATGGGTCCTTCGCTAGCAACGGAAAAAGATTTCGCCAAGGTCGCAAAGTCCACGGGTGGCGCCTCCATCCGCATACCGATGCCCTTGTTTTCCGGAGGTCGTCCCCGTTCGATGGCGACCTTGGCCTGATGCTCCTCATCATTATAATAGGTTCGGTTATTAGTCATGATCATCAACAGTGGAATGTTGTAGCTCGAGGCTGTCCAGAGGGCACTGTTTGTGTAGAGAAGATCACCATCCCGCTGGAGATCGATGCAAACCGTGCCACTATCCTTGAGCGCCAACGCAGCCCCCACCGACGCTCCGGGTGAGTAGCCCAGCCCGCCGCCACCGTAGCCTCCGAGGAAAACACCGGGTTTGTTCCAATCCCAGAGTGCTCGCGGCCATCCACGAAAAGCACCTGCCGTAATTGTCCAATCCTCATTTTGGATGACCTGCCAGATTTCATGGGCCATCCGCGGGGGTGATATGGGACCCTCAGACCATCGCTGCTTTAAATCTGCCTGCGCCTTGGCACGGATCTCCTCATGCTGGCGACTCAGTTCCGTGCGGCGGCCTTCCACTGTGCTTTTAGAGAATTTTCCTTGCCGCCGAATCTCTTCGGTCAAGGCAGGAATAAACACTCGAGTGTCGGCAAGGATGGGCAGATCAACGGGGGCCAGTTCCATTACGTCAGTGGACCAGCTTCGTATTGCTAAGTCTGCCAGTGAAACATGGATGATCTTGCAGCCGGGAGCCATGGCTAACTTCGACGATTTGGTCTTTTCATCGTGACGCACCAGTGCCCCATAGAGGTCCATCACGTCCAAACCAAGAATGACATCAGCCTTTTCCACCATGGCCTTTTCCCTACCCGTTAGATCGCAGGGATGGGTGTTGGGAAAGTTGTGGCGTGCACCCCGGTCGATGACTGGAATTGAAAGCAAATTCGCAAGGTCCACTAAGTGATTCACGCTCTCGGGGTTCCGCCCCATGTAGTCTGCGATAATGAGCGGCCTCTGGGCCTCGCCGAGGAGCTGGGCTGCTTCCTTGATCGTATCAGGCTCAGCCTGGAGAGACGCCGGTGGACGGTAACGGTCGATTGCTGGAATGGGAATGTCCTCCTTTAATTCGGCTTCCTGAAGATCCACATCAAAGGCAAGATACACCGGTCCTTTCGGCTCCGTCATGGCCGTTCTGTAGGCTCTAATAATCGAATTTGGAATGGCGCCAAGACCCATGGGCTGATCGTCCCATTTGACGAAATCACGGACGAGACCGCCTTGAAGCATGGCTGTGTGGATCCAATCGATCCAGGGACGCCGCCGGCTAGTATCCATTGGCCCCGTGCCTCCCATGACGATCACCGGAGTTTTATCACACCAGGCATTATAGATGGCCATGGAGGCGTGCTGGAGGCCCACAACGTTATGAATGATGGCTGCCATGGGTTTTCCCGCCGCTTTGGCAAAACCATGAGCGAAGGAGACAGCGATCTCTTCATGACAGCAGGTAATCATTTTTGGATTATTACCGCTGTCGTAATTCACCAGCGAATCGTGCAGGCCTCGAAAGCTCGACCCGGGATTGATGGCCGCATATTCAATCCCCAAACTCTTCATAACATCAACGATCAAATCCGACCCGTAGCGATTGGCCATAGCTCCTCCCATTTTTCTAAACTTGGCGTGCTTTGCGTCTTTGCGCTCGCCCCGTTGAATACCGATCCGACCGAGGTCATGTTGTTCGCCCGAAGCACTATTCCACGGGGCGAGTCATCATTTTCCCAAATCCGTGATTCAAGTTTTGAGCGAAAATTTCATAAAACCTTGGCCTAGACGATTAATACCTCTTAATTTTTACCTTCTTCGACTTTTGTCTTGTAATAGGCCCACGTGCGCTCAAAGAGACCTGCGGGTCGGTCGTTTTGTACCGCGAGATTTTCCAGCTCATGCTTGAAATCAGCAAGCTCGTCTTCCAAATAAGGCTTGGCCCCACCCGCAAGACCCGCAAGGAGCTGAATCTTCGCAGCCTCTTCCATCATGACTGCCTTTACCGTTGCCTCCTCGAGGGTTGAGCCAGCCACCGAACCACCGTGCCCCTTCATCAGCACCGCAGTATCTTTCCCCATGAGTCTAGTCAATTCCTCGCCCCTCTTTCTCGAATTGATCAAACCTGCTTTCTTATAAACTTTGCTCCCGGCAAAAGGAAAACCAAAGACAGTTCCTGGTAGATAGGTTGCCTCTGCCGTTGCCAGTGATGTAACGTAAAGGGAATGGGTGTGAACGATTCCGTTCACGTCCGGACGGTTTTTATAGATGCAAATGTGGATCCAAGTCTCACCATGCCACTTGCCCTTGCCTTCTAGAACCTTCCCGTCAAAATCCACCACCAACAAGTCATCATCCTTCACCAGGCCGGGGGCAATGGCACGGGATATCAGCAAGCGATCGCTTCCCGGTTCCCGCACACTGACATGGCCGAATGGAACAGTCAGGCCGTTCTTGTCCAAGATCCTATTTGCCAGTACGAGATTTTGCCTAGTTTCAGAATCCATTATTTTTCTTAAAACCTGATTAACGTCCCTAGGATGCTGGTAATTCCTTAGGCTTCAGAGAACGACGCTGCACCTCCTTACCATTGAGGTTAACCACGGAAAACACAGGAGTCGGCCGGAGCAAGGTGTCCACTGCACGGCATTCCCTGTCAGCAAAATTCATCAGCTCAAGGACTTTGTCCTTGGATTCAGAACTATCGATAAACGTTTCCAGAGTGATGTCGGAAAAACCACATGGAAACTCGGGCTTCTTGGACAGCGACCGATAGTCCAAACGACCTTTGATCACAGTACGAGCTGAGGTGATGGGGATATCGAGCAGCGACGAAGCCGTCGCGATTTGACTGTGCAGTCAAAAGGCCGCGCCGAGCAAGAAATACTCTAGAGGTCCCGGTGCCGTATCCATCCCACCATGGCCACGCTTCTGCTCGTCCGCGAAAATCTCAAAGTGTCGAATCCTGCCCCGCTTTCGGTAGTTCTCCACGATCTCCACTTCAGCCTCTACCATCCTGTCCACCGGTTGCTTTGTCTTTGCTAATTGAGATGAAATCTCCAGCCGGCCTTCGCGAAGACGCTTTCGATCAATCATGTTCCACCCCGTACCACAAATTAATCATATTTTTTAATCCCGGATCCAACGCGATTGGTGCTTGGCGTAATTTCCCAACTACCTTCCCATGCCACGGAGCTATGGCCGTGGTACGGGGTCCACCTATGTTTCTAAAAAGAGCGCGGCCAGACGGCTGTTTGCACGGTCCACGTTGATGATCAGGCGTACTGATTCCGGCGGGGACAGCTCTGCGGCAAGGTACACGGGCCAGCCGTTCGCTTCCCCTACCTTTAAATAATCCAGAGGCGGGATTTCCTCTTCTTCCACCACGATGACATCCAAGGCCGCTTCACAACACTCATCATCCTCATTTGCGTACACCACGATGGCAACCGTCTCAAGACGATCTGCCGCGAGGGCAATTTCGATCTCCTCTTTCGCCTGCCGGCCGATCTCAATTTTGATTTCCATAGAATCAATCCAATTCAGCGTACAACCTGGGATCAATTCCACAGGCGATCCGCATACAGTGATCTTCCAGTAGGGTAAAAGTCCTTTTGAATTGAACTGCCTTGCGTACTCCCTCCTGCTGCTCATCGGTAACGGCATATTTTTTTATTAGATCGCGCGTATCCGAGCCGTGTTCAACATCCATTTCGGAATGAAGCGTGAAATGCACCAGGCCCCAATCGGGGACACCGTAAAACTTATTCATGGCCTCGGCCATCTTCATCCCATGGCCGGCTTTACCAGTACCCGAATCTTCGTCAAAGCTCGTAGACAGGCCCTCCAGCCAGCTATGATCACGGGCATAATTCACCCACGAGTCACACACGACCTTGTAGGGTTGGCTGAGATCCCGGAAATCTTCCAACTCCTTCCTTGGGATACCAAGACCTTCAGCCAGTTTGACCCACAGCTCCGCGTGGGCACCCACGGTTCCACCCATCATCCGGCTGTCCTCTTCCTCGATGTACTTCTTCATGCGCTCCATCCTCACCTCTTTGATGGGACAGTTGGCTAAAATATAGAGTTCTTTTCTTGGCACGTTGACTCGATAATAATAGAGCTGCTTCACCCAGATCTTGATTTGATCCTTGGTGAGCTTTCCACCCTCAATCAACAGGCGCGTGGGTCGCGCCGTGCGATAATCCTGCCGTTGATCCATCAGCTCTCGAATCAGCTCTTCCGGTGGTATCGACATTTTCTCAACCCTACGCCCTTACAAACTTTACCCTCAATCAAAAAGCCCTTTCCATTTTTTTAAAACTTTTTTCCTCTCTTCGTCACTCGATTGAACCACTTTGGGAAATTCACTAATCCAGTCAAAGGGTCTGCAAGCGTCAATCACGGCCCGGGAACCAAAAGAGATCTTGGCGCTCTTGGGATAAACAGGATCCAATGGGCCTGTATAGGTGTTACGAATGATATCGATGTCTTTTTCCGGATTGGAACGGGTGCTGATGGCCCAGATGACCTGGTCCAGATCGCTCGGATCAATATCTTCGTCCACCACTACCACGTACCTGCCCAACGAGGTTCCTCCAGCCCGGCACTGGGAGGCCATAAAGCCTGCCTGCCTCGCATGACCCGGGTATCTTTGCCGGATCGATACCACAACGAAGAAGTTGATCCCCGAAACCTCGTGGTACCAGACCCCCTTGATGTCGGTGATACCGTCTTTTTTAAGCGAATCTTTGACGTTCGCCGACTTCATGGCGGACATGAAATAGGAATAGTCGTGAGGTGGACGGGCTGGCATGGCGCCAAGGATAATGGGATCATTTCGATGGTAGAGGGCCTTCACGTGAATCACGGGTTCCTTTCCCATCCCGGAAGCGTAATAGCCGGTGTATTCCCCGTAGGGACCCTCTTCTCTTAATTCGTCGGGTGGACAGAGTCCTTCGATGGAAAATTCACTCTCTGCAGGAAGTGGAAGCCCGGTGATTTCACCAGGCACAACGGGGACGGATTTTCCGCCGATGGCCCCAACAAACCCGTATTCAGACATGCTGTAGGGAACGCTCATACCTCCTAGCACCAAAAACAAAGGATGATGTCCAAAGGATACGGCCACAGGAGCCGCCTCGCCGCGGGCGTGATACTTTTTTATATTCAATGCGCCGTGATGAGCTGAAGAAATATGCAACGCCAGTGTCTTCTCGTCATGCACCATCAACCGGTAGGTTCCCAGGTTCACCACTCCCGTATCGGGGTCCTGGGTAATGACGATGCATCCTGTACCAAGGTACCTCCCTCCATCATACTCGTGCCATTTGGGAATGGGGAACTTGAGGAGGTTTACGTCGTTCCCGTAGGCTCGATTTTCGAGAATGGGTCCGTCTGAGACTTCGTTCGGTGGAAATTCACTGGCCCGTCTCTCCCATTCGATAACCTTTCCTTCCAATTGCGATACCAAATCCTGATCCGTGTGAATGTCGCGCAAACCCAGGGTGAGTCCCAGCCTCTGAGCATCCAGAATGGCACCCGTGACAATTCTGTATCCTTTTGAGTGGCCTTTGATATTGTCGAACACCAGGGTGGGGCCCCTGCGCTTACAGTTCACTTCGGCCAGGATACCCAGTTCCAGATGGGAATCGGCGCCGTCAACCACCTTGAGCTTCCCCATGCCATCAATACGACCCAGCCAGGCCCTCAGATCCTCTATCGCCATACCAATCTCCTTATCTAAGTCTAAATGCCCATGCCATTTATATTAGGATTAAGTATGCCGGTGCAAGCGATACGATTCCTAGCTTCGCTGGAGGACGAGGCTACCTGTATCTGTCACGCTAACAGAAGACGTAATTTCAGCTCTTATATGGAACTTTATGACTAGTTGGGTTCAGCTACGTTGCACCTGGTCCCGGGCCCAATAGGCCTCGATTTCCTCCAGGCTCCGCCCCTTTGTCTCTGGGACCAGTTGATGGACAAAGATCCAAGCCGCTAGCCCCGCGAGGCTGTACAGCCAAAACGTCCCGGATCTTCCGAGGGCCTCGATAAATGTCAAAAACGTCAGGGTTGAGATCAAGTAAGCTCCCCACATGGCCAAACTCGCGATACCCACAGCCACACCACGGACGTATGCCACAACCAGTGCCTTCTTCAAAAGCGGACTCATCAACTCAGACAAGCCAACTCTATGCTTGATGACACTCTTCTCAATGTCTCTGAACTCTTCATCCACGTTCGCCCTGCGTCGAATACGCCTGAGAGCCGCGTACGCCTCCTCTGTATGCCCGCGGCTCAGCAACCAGCGCGGGCTCTTCGGCAAACATATCATACCAATGCCCAGGAGCGCTGCTGGAAGAATTCCAACGCCAAACATCCAGCGCCAGCCGTGGCTGCTACTGAAAAGATAGTCCACGACGAAGGACATGAGGATGCCCACCATCACCATGACTGTATTTACAGAAACTAGTCGGCCACGAACATTTGCAGGCGATATCTCAGCAATATAGAGCGGTGTAACACAGGAGAGAATGCCGAAAGCAACACCTACAATAATTCGGCCAAAAACCAGCCAGGCAACTGTTGGTGCCAGGATCTCGGTAAGAGTACCTACTATGGAGATGATAGCCGCTAGAACGACGACATGGCGGCGTCCAATCTGATCAGCCATCTTGCCACCTAATGCAGCACCGACCATTGCCCCTAATAAAACGCTACTAACAACCACTTCCTCCAGAGTTGTTGAGAGGGCGAACTCCTGCTTAATAAAGAGGACCGCGCCTGCGATGACGGCAATAGAATAACCGAACACAAAACCACCTAATGAGGCGATAGTCACTGCGATATAGACGGCACGCATGTTTTCACCGACCGAAGACTGCATTTTTTTGATGGGTATGACAGGAATTCGCTATTACGCTCCGGACACCGAAGACACAGGTGCTCTCCGTGCAACCTCGTACCAGACTGTCTTCAGTGCCACAAGGACCTGAAGGGTACAGACCGGCCCTTGTGGAGAAACAAAAAAACCAGCTACCACCTGAGGCGGTTCCGCGGGCACAAATATCATAGGGCAAAGAATCGTCAATCATCTTAGGGTAAAATTAAAAAACGCTCTAATTGTGTTTTAGTAGGGTAGCTCGGGTTGCTTTTGTTACCCTTCACCTGAATTCGGCACGGGGCGAGAGATCCGGGATTGTTCTTCCCCATATAAAAAGGAAAGAAGGACAAAACGCTCACCCCTCGTTATCTCGAGGACTTCGTGCAAAAGGGATGCAGAGAAAACAATGGCACCCCCGGTTCCAGGGCGATAGAGATAGGGACCGTATTCGGGAAACCGGAGATGCCCGCCCTCGTATCCCTCATTGAGGTTCAACGTGAGGGCAAAGCGACGGTGGGCCGTTGCGGGACTGAGGTTGTCGCGATGCGTGCTGAAAAATCCGCCCGTCAAAGCATCGTAGCAGGCAATTTTGAATCCTTCAAAGCGCGTGGCCCTGAATGAAAATGCCTTGCGAATCTCTGGCATAAGCCGGCGACCAATCCGAGAGGTGAGCTCGCGGAGAAGTGCTTCATTGGTCACTACGTGATCGCGCCGATTCTTTGACCCGGGAATAACTGCATCCCCACGGTGTCCCTCACTTGAGTGCTCCACTCCTGTTTCTACATTTCCCTGAGTGCGCCATACTTCGATCAGATCCTTGCAGACCTCCGTTTCGAGCACATCTGGCACCAAGAGTACCGGCGCCTGCATAATAATCTCTGCGGGCTCGAGCCGCGGGATCCCTCTTATGGCGCTCAGGATTCTCTCCATGGAAGACTCTCGATCCGATAATTGAAGCGACCCAACGATCCTAAGGTTGGGGCCGAGAACAAGTACTGACATTCTCTCGATGGGATCTATCCCGTAAGACAAACTAACCGAACCGTCACCATCTGAAAGTATCGGAAAGGAAATCCCGCGCTCGTCTGCAACTCCTTTGTTAGTTGCAGGAATATTTCGGTTCACGGCAAAGAGCGATATTTTCTCCTGTACTTGTTTATTCAGCTCGTTCGAAAACCATACGAGTGTGTCCCACATCTCGTTAGTCTCAATCGTCCCAAAGAATAAAAGAACTGTAGGCGCTCCGCCGGCCCAGCCGTAGAAGCGCATTAGCGTTCCGTCCTGTCCCGGCAGGACGAAATCAGGACCCCAGTCACCTCGAACAAGCAATGATACTCTCCCGTTTTGCTCTTTCTGAATGCTAACTTACATAGACAGTTTTGCCGGCCCGGTCGCACCGCAGCAATTAATCCCGTATATCCTCGAGGAACCAGTCGAGCGGAACCTTGGCCACTCCGGCGAAGTTGCGTTGTGCGAGGCGTTCCATCACCACTGCGCCCGCCGACGCGAACTGGATGCCGGTCCCCTCGTTGTTGCTGAAGTAGGTGACTTGGTCGTCGTTGCTGCGGCCCGGCGCATTGCCTAGGATGACGTCGGATAAGAGGGGCATCTCACCGGTCACCGCAGGTGACTTCCAGCCTTGGGGCTTCGGCACCACGTCTTCCGGCGGATCACCCGCTACAGAGAAATGGCTTGCAAGGTCACGCACTGGCTGGTTCTTAACCGAATGATGGATCCGCTTTGCTGCATCCAAACCTAGTTCCGCACCAAGCACCGACGTGATGTGCATGCCCGGCTCGATCCAGTCACCCAGCAGCACCGCCTTACGGTTGGAGTTGGTGCAGCACGCCACGATATCGCTACCCTTCACTGCATCCTCAGGGCGCCAGTGGACCCGCATCTCTACCTTCAAACGATCACCCATCTCCCGTGCGAAGATCTCTCGGTGCTTTTGGTTTGGACTGTATACGTCAATTGTCTTGATCGGGCGTACTGCGCACATCGCCTCCGCATGAGTTTGCGCCATGCTGCCGGAGCCGAGGATGCAGAGGTTTTGTGACTCCTTACGCGCCAGGTACTTCGTCGCCACCGCGGCTGTTGCGGCAACCCGCATGTGCTGGATATGACCGTCGTTGAGAATGGCCAGCGGGAGGCCATTGGTGGTGTTGAACAACAGCACCAGTCCGCAGAACTGGCCCTCGATCCCGGCATGCTTATCGCCATAAGACGTGGGTCCGGTCTGGGTGAAAAAGTCTGACTTGATACGTAACGCTGCTATCCCCATAGGCTCAACTGCGCCGTGTATCAGGCCGAAATTGTAGTAGCCGCCCTCGCCATAGACGTGTAGTTCCGTCTTGGGATTGATAGCTGCATGTCCCATGCCCCAGGCATGGTACCCCCTTTCGATGGCCTCGATGCATGCCTCCGCGTCAAGTACCTCATGCTGGACTTTGTTGTCGATGAAGTAAACATACTGTTCTTTGCTCATGTCGTTTCCTTGTCTCCCTGGCCGGAATCCAACTCAATCCACTGCAGTTTACAGAATCATTCTTTTGAAACACACATTTTTGCCATAAGGTCGGCAAGTTTCTTTGATGATGGGAAGCTATTACGAGGCATTAATATCACAGGGGACCAGGTTGTCAATTATTCCAAGGCCTATTAGGGGTTAGTTCATCTACTATTAACCATCCCAGCAGATTTAGAGTTTCGAAGTCATCGCTGCTTCACGAACCCTTGGAGACTGTCCTGGGTGAGCTTTCCTCGGAACCGGTATCACCTGACGGAATTTCGAGGCTCGCTTTGCGAAGTCCATTCACAAAGAGGTCCAGCTCCTCGGGTGGCCAGTTGAGTGATCATTTTTTCCATCTCCTAAACTCGAATTGAACGATAAATATGATTTTTCGAGATGGAAAAGCCATGATTCCGGTGACAACAATGGGCCGTTTTGCTAGAAAAAGCTCAAACGGAAAACACTACTGAGTGCATCGTAACATTATGGGATTACGACTATCACGTCGAGGCGAGGTGTCAAGGAAGAGGTTTTTCTAGGCGGCGCGACGTCGATGAGCAGAGCTGCCACTCATGTTAAATCCTTAATGGCTGTGCCATGAGTCGAAATTTAGCCAAAAGAATGTTAAAGTAATAGCTCTGACTATAAAAGCCAGCGCGCGTGCTCGAGCCATGATTAATTCCTGTTCGATACAGACAATGCGGTTAGCCGCTATCAGTCGCTAGACGCCCCTCTCTTCCTATGGCACCGCGCTCAATCTAAACAAGAACAAATATTGATTTACCGAACCGATCGCTTGATTCACGTGAATTTTTCTTCTAGCGAATCTACCTATCATGATTAAGATTAACCAACTCTCCAAGTCCTATTTTTCCCGGGATCTTTTCGCTGACG
The DNA here is from genome assembly GCA_965215595.1 of uncultured Binatia bacterium (SeqCode). Taxonomy (GTDB): domain Bacteria; phylum Desulfobacterota; class Binatia; order UBA9968; family CAXXLF01; genus CBDCDW01. The sequence goes on from CBDCDW010000005.1 coordinate 133,702, forward strand.
TCGTCTTACAGATGAACGCAGGTGATCGCTTGGGCCTAGTCGGACGCAACGGCCACGGGAAATCCACCCTCTTCAAACTCATTTTGGGACAAGAAGAGCCCGACTCCGGCCAAATCACTATCCCGCGAAACTATCGCATGGGCCATCTTGAGCAGCACCTACACTTTACCCAGCCGACGATTTTAGAGGAAGCGGCTTTAGGACTGCCGGAAGAGGAATCCCATTCCATCTATAAGGCGGAAGCTATCTTGTTCGGATTGGGATTTTCTCACACCGATCTTGAAAAGACGCCTCATGAGTTTTCCGGGGGTTTTCAAGTTCGTATCAACCTTGCCAAGCTCCTACTCTCCGACTCCAATCTGCTTTTGCTTGACGAACCGACAAACTATCTCGACATCACATCGGTTCGTTGGATCGCAAGATTTCTGGCCAATTTCAAAGGCGAACTTATTTTGATTTCCCATGATCGCGAGTTTATGGACAGCGTCACAACGCACACCGCGGTCATCCATCGTCAGAAAATCCGAAAATTCGAAGGTGGCACCGCCCAGGCCTATGCTCAAATCGTTATGGAAGACGAGATTCACGAAAAAACCCGTGCCAACGAAGAGAAAAAACGGGCCCACGCTGAAGCTTTTATCAATCGGTTTAGAGCCCAGGCTTCAAAGGCCAAAATGGTTCAGTCGCGCATCAAGATGCTGGAGAAACTCCCAAAACTCGACGGTCTCGCCGATATTGAGTCATTGGATTTCGAGTTTAGGCACGCTACCTTTGCGGCCAAAACACTACTAGATGCGCGTAATATTTCATTTGGCTACACCCCCGACGATGTTTTGTTTCGCCAGATGAATCTAACCATCAACGCACGGGATCGATTCGGTGTGATCGGCAACAACGGCAAAGGCAAGTCGACTTTGTTAAATCTCCTGTCCGGCGGACTTCAACCGTTGACAGGTGAGATCAAGACTCATTCTGACATGAAACTGGGTTACTTCGGCCAAACCAATATTCAACGGCTCAATCCAAAGTTGACCATCGAACAAGAGATCGAACGGACCAATCCGGCATTGACACGTACTCAGGTTCGCAACATTTGCGGCACGATGATGTTCGGCGGCAATTTAGCTTTAAAGAAAGTGTCCGTATTGTCGGGGGGTGAAAAAAGTCGAACGCTATTGGCCAAGATCCTCGCTCATCTTTCAAACCTGCTTTTATTGGACGAACCTAACAACCACCTTGACATGGAATCCATCGACGCCTTGATCGAGAGCCTGCAAGACTTTCCCGGGGCTTTGTTGATTGTCACTCATAACGAACGGATTCTTCGCGCCCTAGCAACCAAACTTATCGTCTTTCACCGCGGCAGAGTCGATGTCTTCAATTCAGGCTATGACGAGTTTTTAGAAAAGATCGGCTGGGAGGACGAAAGCGAAACCAGCGGCGCACAGAAGAAACCTACGTCGCAGAATAATTTCAACAAGAGAAAAGAACGTGAAAAAGCGGAACGCAGAGAAAAAGCAAGAATTGCAAAGCTCGAAGCCCAGATCATCAAAAGTGAAGACGCGTTGAAGAAATACAACGAGCAACTCGTTATCGAAGCGAATCGCAACAATCTGGCTCAGTTGAACGAGCTGGCCAAGAAAATCGGGCAGGTAAAGGAGAAACTCGAGGATTTGTATCGGGAATACGCAGGGTAGCGAAGAAAAGACGCGAGGGAAGGATTGCCAGCGCGACTAATGAAGGCCCGTCGACGTCTTCCCAATATCGATCATACGATTACGGATTTCTCTGATGTCAGGAGCGTTCGGTTCTAGCTCAAGGTATCGCTTGTAGTCTTGAAGCGCCGACTGAGCGCACTCCAAACGCTCGTATAGCAGACCTCGATCGCGCCACTCTTCGGCCAGATCGGGCAGGACGAGGAGAATCCTTTGGACAACCGACAGTGCCTTGGCAAACTCCTCCTGTTGTAGATAGATGGCTTTCAGGTTGCTGAGCATGCGGACCAGTATTTCTTTTTTGCCGGCACGGTTTAGAAATTGATCAATGGGCCTTCTCGATGGACGCCCGCGAAACTGGTGCAAGCGGCTCTTTAACTCCTCCTCACTCAAGCTGGCGCCTCCGGAAAACGGGTCCAATATAACCTGGCCGTCTTCCAGCACGAGCTTGACCAGGAAATGACCCGGGAACGTCACCCCTTGGAGGGCCAACCCCAGTCGCCTGCCCACTTCCATATACAGGATGGAGAGGGTAATGGGGATACCCGTTCTTCGGTCCAACACATCGTTCAAGAAACTGTTGCGCGGATCGTAGTAGTCTTTCGTGTCGCCCGAAAAACCTAATTCTTGAAACAAGAATTGGTTCATTGTGGCGATGATCTTCTCTGGCGGCGCGTGCGGAGTGAGACGTGCTTGCACGTTATCTGCCAGATCATCGAGTTTCCGCAGGTAGGCACTCACATCCAAGTCAGGATACTCTTCTTTAGCGAGTAGCAGAGCCGCCTCTGCCAGATTGATCTCCCTACCAGAGCGCTTAAAGAGTTCTTTTAGGTCTTTCGTGGTTGGATTCTCAACTGTCATACCGCGTAGAGCTAACAGGTTGCTCTATTGCCGTCAACCCCTTACTCAGTTGTCTCCTCGCCCTGCTGCACATACATAAAACCAAGGTTCTCCATAAGAGGCCGATTGTGGTGCACGAGAAATCGGGCAGGCTCTTTCCCGGTGTTGAAGTGCTGGTGCCAACTGAAAACAGGTAGACAAAGGACGTCTCCCTTGCCCCAATCGTACTGCCTGTCTTCGATGATGCTGTATCCGCTCCCCGACAGAACATAATTAACCTCTTCGTACATGTGCTGGTGTGCGCCGGAGCTTTTCCCCGGCGAGATCTCCGCCATTAGCGTTCCCAGGACTCTCATAAAAAAATTGGTTTTCGGATCAATGACATAGGCCAACTTTCCCATGGGGGTCTTTTCAAACTGAATGTCCTGGCCTTTTTTCAATACCTGGCCCGCCTTCCGCTTCTTCTCTTCACGGCTGGCAAAGAGGAGGTGCTCCTCGTAGAGACCGTCGGTAACGTTTTGAGCAGGGCGGTCGGATTCCGTTTTCATGCGGATCCGGTTTCCTTCTCCTGCACCGGGGATGAGCGACTGCATGGACTTTTCCCCTTTACCGCCAAAGACCCAGTACTCAGGGTAACGCTCGTCTTCATAGACGGCAAGCCCCAAGGACATAGAAAGGGGCCCCGTTGTAGCTGCTACGTAAATGAAATCCTTAGTGCCGGTATTCAGATGGCGATGCCAAGCAAACATGGGAACCGAGATAAAGTCCCCTTCCTCCCAATCGTAGCGAATTCCGTCGATGATGCTGTGCCCGCTCCCCTGAAGAACATGGATCACGGCCTCCACCGTGTGACGGTGGCCCAGGGTTTTCCACCCCATACCTTCCTCCTCACCGGCAGGTATACGATTGATCCAAAAACGAAAAGTCCGATTGTGAAAACCCAAACGAGGATCCACCAGATAGACATGGGTATGGGTTTTGAACTGGGCCTCGATCTCCTCTGCCTTGACAATCACTGGCGCCTTTTGCCGCTGTTCTGTTTCCTTCTTGGCAAATTGGACCGACTCCATGAACATCTGGTCCCGCTTTTCAGGTTTGAGAACAGCCATGGTGTATTACTTACCTTTCAAGCTTCTTGAGAACATTCTGCCATTTCTTCGTCATTTCTACCTTCGTCTCGGCGCTCATAACGTTGGAGGCAGGGAACTCTTTCAGCCAGCGAAACGGTCTGCAGGCGTCTATGATCATCCTGGATGAAACGAAGCGACCTTGCGCTCTTTCTTCAGGTGGGACCCTTGGATTGATATCGCTGGTAGGAAAGTCTTTTAGGATTTCACTCTGAACGGCAGGATCACATCGACTGGTGATCGCCCAAAAGACGTCGCTAAGATTTGCAGGGTCGATATCTTCATCCACAACGATAACAAATCGACACATGGCGAGGGTTGCACGGACACCCAATGTGATGGCGGCCACCTGCCTGGCATGTCCTTCATAATGCTGCTTGATGGCAATCACTGTGGCAAAAGGCCCATGCTGCCAGACCCCCTTCACGTCCTGAACACCGGCATACTCCAACGCGGACCAAACTCCGGCCGCTGGCAGCGGGATACCAAAGTGATCCATACCGGGTACGGGTCTTAGGGGGGGTTCGCCGAAGATGATTGGATCGTTTCGGTGCATGAGAGATTTGACCTTGATGACCGGCTCGTTCCTCAAACCCGTGGCATAGTACCCCGTTCGTTCACCAAAGGGTCCTTCGGGACGCGACTCTTTGTCAAAAGGTGGGATCTCACCTTCTACTACGATTTCCGCAGTGGCTGGGATCGGCAATCCCGTTACTTCGCCCTTGAAAAACTCCACCGGCTCTCCCCTCAGCCATCCGGCTACGCTCAGTTCCTCCACACCCCAGGGTTCTCTCTGGGCCGCCGCAAGGAAAACCGCCGGATCCTGCCCGAAGGACAAAGCCACAGGACAGTTTTTTCCTTGCGCCCAGTACTTTTGCAGGATCTGTCTGCCGTGTTGGATGTGGTTGATAAAAATTCCCAGGGTATCTCCATCGTGGACCACCACACGATAGACCCCCATGTTGACCCACTGGCCATCCGGGTCCCGCAGAAATACACAACTTCCAGTGCCAATGTAATAACCACCGTCCAGATCATGCCATTTGGGTGCGGGAAACTTTAAAAGATCGATTTCCCCGGCTCCAAAAACATTCTCCCGTACCGGACCGTCTTTAACTTCTCTGGGGGGAAGCGGTTGAAAGGTTTTTAACCGCTCTTTCCAACCTTTGACCATATCTACATGACTCAATTCCGGATCCAATTCCAAGGCCATTGCCATGCGTTTAACTCCAGCCAGAGGTTTCGCAGCCACACGAAACCCCTGAGAATACCCCTTGATCTTGTCGAACAGGAGCATGGGGTGCCTCGAACTTGCGGAAATGATTTCGGTGAGAGCGCCGATATCCGCCTCCCGATCGGCTCCATCAATCTTCAGCAGATCGCCGGCCTGATCTACCCGCTGGATAAACTCTCTGAAGCTTGTGAAGGGCATGTTAAAGTCTTACCGAAAGCATGTTCAGACGAATTACACTCGCCATACTTAACCGCAGATTTTCGCTGTTTATCGCAGACGAAAAATGGCAAAGAGCATAGCGCATAGCGTCCGGATCTCTCTTTCAGCCCTTTTTCGATCTTCAATCTTCAATCCTCTATTCTCGATTCTCATCCCTCCCCACTCAATCCTCTGTCCTCGCTTCTCGTCACTAATTTGTCGCCTTGCGCCATGCGCTTAGCGCTTTGCCTTCTCCTTAGGTCTGCGTAAATCTGTGTGAATCGGCGGTTAGTTTTTGAGCTTTTTGCTTATTTGCGCGAGTCATTTCTGATCCAACTCCGTAAATTATTCCTGGCTAGACCCTTTAGGATTTTTTCCGAGGTGATCGGTATCTCGCGGATCCTCACCCCCGTGGCATTGTACACTGCATTAACAACTGCGGGTGCAATAATGCTGATACCAGCTTCAGCGACAGACTTTGTACCGAACGGACCAGGGCCCACTTTTGCTTGGACCAGAGAAGTGGTAAGCGACGGGACATCCTGGATGGTGAAGATTTTATAGTCACCCATGCTCGCATTGGTGACCTTGCCATCATCGAGCAGGAGCTCTTCCGATAAGGCGTACCCCAATCCTTGAACCACGCCACCGTCGATTTGACCCTGGTGGATCACCGGGTTGATGATACGACCTGCATCATAGACAAAGTAGAGATGCTGTACTTTAACCTGGCCTGTTTCCGCGTTGACTTCCACGTCCGCCACCACTGACTGAAAGGAATAGACATCAGGCTTATGTCCATTATAATGACCGAAGCCGCGAGTGGGTTCTTTTTGGATCCTGGCAAGACCCTTTAGTGCTAATCTCTTCTTACGGTCGCGTTTATGGACCACACAACCTTCAGTCCAGGTGACCTCCTGGCGATTCACATTCCAGGACGACGCCGAAAGCTCACATAAATTTTCAATTAGGGAATGCGCCGCTTGTTGAATGGCGATTCCTTCGATATGGGTGCCCCGAGCCCCCATGATACCCTGATCATAAGGAGCCGAGGACGTATCCCTCACCTCGATTTGGACGAGGTTAGGATCCACCTGTAGTGTCTCGGAAACCACCTGGCGGTGCATGGTATAGGCTCCCACACCGTTGTCGCCGACTCCGCTCACGGATCGAAGGCGCCCATTCTTTTCCAGAAACAATTCAAAACTCGACTCCCCATGGCCCACATGGCGGTCGCCAAGTGAGATACCCCGGCCAAAGAGATGACCGTTTTTCTTTACCACTGTTTTTGACGGTTTCCATTTGGAGATCTGTCCAACTTTGCGCAGAACTTCCACGGCATGGGGATCCCTCAGGGGTTCGCCCGTGGCCCTCGTGTCCCCTTCGCTGAGCGCATTGCGAATTCGGAATTCCATTGGATCCAAGCCCAACGCCTCTGCCATGATATCCATATGACTTTCCACGGCGAACAGGGTCTGGGTCTCTCCCGGTGCACGAAAATAACCACCAGGCACTTGATTCGTATAAACACAGTAGCCCTCTAACCGCGTATGGGGAATACGGTAGGACCCAGCTACCATAAAGGCACCGCTCATGGATGCTACGGGATTGGGCTTAAACGCCCCATAGGCACCGCCATTGTAATAGGTCTTGCCATCCCACGCCCACAAGGTTCCGTCTTTTTTTACGCCGGTACGAAGTGTCACTACCGCTGGATGCCGGGGACAGCTAGCCGTAAGCTCTTCGGTGTAACTTTTTACAAACTTAACGGGCTTCCCCGTCATTCGGGAAAGGTAATAGGCCGCCGGCGCATGGGTGAGAAAGTCTTTGGCACCAAAGGAGCCTCCCATAGTACTTGGGTAAACCGTAATTGCCTTTTCCTCTATGTCCAAATACTGGGCCAGGACCTTTCGCAACTTGAAAAACGCCTGATTACAAACCCAGACCGCCACTCGACCCTCCTGATCCACGTCGACGGTGCAAGCGTAGGGTTCAATGTAGCCCTGGTGGACCATCTGAACATGAAAGGTATTCTCGAAGATTTGGTCCGAATCGCGAAAACCCTGCTCAATATCTCCCTTGCCGCCACGTACCAGCGATTGGACATTGTGCAGATGGGGGACCTTGGTGTGAGGCCCCTCATAGGAAGCATATTCCGAATGCAAGAGCGGGGCTTCGGGCTTGATGGCTTCGAGAGGGTCAAATACCGTTGGTAACTCTTCGTAGTCGACTTCAATGAGCCCTACAGCTTCTTCCGCCACGTCCTTATCCACTGCAGCGACCGCGGCGATTTCCTCACCCACGAAACGGACCCTGTCCCTGGCAAGAATCGGCATGTCCTTCAGGGTAGCTCCTACCAACCGAGGCGAGATATCGTTGGCTGTAATGACTGCTTTAACCCCTGGGAGACTTTGGGCCTTACTGGTGTCCACGTTGAAGATCCGTGCATGAGGGAAAGGACTGTGCAGGACTTTACCCCACAAAGTCCCTGGTCGATGGTAATCGGCAGCGTAGAGACAAGTGCCCGAGACCTTGGCATAGCCTTCCACCCGGGGCAAAGAGGACCCAACAACCTTATTCATACCCATGGACCTTTTCTCTCCATCCCTACTCTCATTCTAAATTCATCGTTCCTCAATCATTGATCCGCAATCCTCGATCTTCCCTCCGCCTCCGATCCGATCTATTCCAGTCCCAGCTCCTTCCATCGTTTCAGGACCTTTTGGGTCAGGTCCTGGCTCACCATATTTTTTTCCGGAAATTCAACTTCCTTGAATTTTGACGTGGCATCGATGCCGATCCGCGACGTAAAACCTTGCTTGACCATGGGCTGGTGGCCACCCTTTTGGCGTGGCGGTGTAATCCAGATATCCTGTGCGGGAGCGCCATGGTGTATAACCTCCACCAGATATCGTTCCAATCGTCCAGATCCGCGTCCGCGTCCACGACGATGACCCAATTGGGAATAATAGTGCTCACACCCCAAACCGTATCGATAATCTGATTGGCGTGGCCCGGTTCCGTGACATCGGCCGCAACGATGCAAATCTCCCGGCCGCAGCCGGGATCGGGGAACCTCACGTCTACGACGCCAGGTGTGCCTAGACTCTTCAATTTACCCCAAAGAACCGCGGAACGGGTGATCCGCTTTCCGCCATCCTCCATGTAGTTACAAATGAGCCCCTGTGCGATGGGGTCTTTCCGATGGGTGATGCACTTCACCTTGATGACGCACCCTTCTTCTTCGGTCCCGTAGAATCCGTGGGACTCGCCGTGGGGCCCCTCCAACACCCGGACTCCCGCCTGCACTTCGCCTTCAATCACGATCTCTGAATGGGCAGGAACAGGCATGTCGATGGTCTCACATTGGGTCAACTCTACGGGTTTCTGTCTGAGCCCTCCGGCAAAGGCAAACTCGGCGTGCCGGGCCAGGCCGGAGCTTATGGGGTTCATGGATGCGATGCAGAGAGTAGGTTCCATGCCGATAGCGATTGACATCGGCATATTCTTATTGTGGGCTTCCCAACCGCGAAAATGTTTCATTCCATCCCTATGCATGGACATGTAAAGTGTATCTTTATCCTTTATCAATAGCCGATACATACCCATGTTGAGATCGCCCGTGTCGTAATCTTTCGAAATGCAGCCGTGGAAGGTTCCGATATAGGGTCCAATGTCCTTCTCGTGCCAGACCGGTGTGGGGAACTCCTCCAGATTGACGTCGTCCCCCTTGTGAACGATCTCCTTACAAGGCCCTCCCTTGACCTCCACGGGCTGAACGGTCTCATTGAATCCGGAAAGAAATCTTTGGAACACTGCCTTCATGTCACCTTCCACTCCTAAAGCGACAGCAACCTTTTTGTCCGTGGACAGGACATTCGTCAGCACAGGGGTCTTGTGTCCCTTGACATTTTCAAACATGAGCGCAGGTTCTTTTCGCAGTAACGACACATAGGAAATACCGCCCAGTTCATGAACCGGATCTACTTCTGCCTTGATACGTTTAAGCTCTCCCATTCGTTCAAGAGACGAAACAAACTCCCGTAAGGAATCAAATGCCATTGCTTACCTCCAATTTATCAGACAATTCAATAAAGATATTCTGTAACATTAACAATGCTCGCACCCTCAACCCCGATTACTACCTCGCATCTAAGTAGAAGCACCCGCCGCAAGGGCTGGCGCTGCCTTGCGCAAATTCGGCATTACCTCTTTTGCCAAAAGCTCCATACTCTTTTGCACCTGATTCAGTCGGAGCCTACCGAAGACCGGCCGTAACATGATTTTGTTCGTCCCCAGCATCTTGCATTGGGCAAGGATCTGCTCAGTTACGTAATCAGGGTCGCCGGAAATAACGATCCCTGAAGCTTGTAAGTCTTCATAGGACCAGCCTTTGATTTCCATGACGCCCACATGCTGGCCTTTCTTGTAAGCAGTGGCTCGCTCACTAAAATATTTATCCTCCACACTCCGCCCATACTTGGCCGGCGACCCGCCAAATTCCTCAGCAGGCCCCACCCGAAGCTGTGCCTCCGCCTCTTCACGGGCCTTCGCATTGGTCTCGGCTACGTAAACGTCCCGCGACACAATGCAATGTTCGATTCCGGGTTCCCAACCACAGTTCTCCTTGGCATAGCGGCGATAATATTCAAAGCTCTCCTGAATCTGTTCCGTGGGCGACCATGAAGCCGCCAAACGCACGTGATTCTTCGTGGCCCACTCGATGCTCTCGGCGCTGATGGAAGGGATCCAGGTTTCCGGAAACGGCTGCTGCAACGGTCGCGGAAGCAAGGCTATATAATCCAGGTTCCAGTACTTGCCGTGGTGTTCGAAGGGCTCCTCCGCCTGCCATCCCTTCTGGATGATCTCCCACCCCTCCTCAAAACGTTCGCGCGACTCTGCAGACGGGATCTGAAAGGCCCAGAAATCTCCCCCGCGCGTCATGCCCACCACGAGCCGTCCGTGGCTCAAATTGTCAAGGAGGGCCAGCTCTTCACCCAAGCGAACTGGATGGTGTAGAGGAAGACAGTTTCCCATGAGTCCGATTTTTATTTCTTTTGTTAATACCGAGGCCGCCGCGGCAAAGAGGTTGGGCGAAGGGGAAAGACCGTTGGCTGCCCGGGCATGATGCTCCGGGAAGAAGAGCCCATCGAAACCATACACCTCTTCCGCGCGTCGAATGAAATCCATGGTTTCGTCGTAGATCTCCAGACCCAGGGTGCGGTCGTAGTTGCGACCCTTCATCAAGTAATCCCCGGTGACCCGGTTGGGATAACCGATACGCACAAAAATCCAGACCTTCATTAATATCTCCTTCTTTTCATTCGCACTTGTTGAATTAGTTAAAGGGAAAAATTTCCTTAATAGTCGGTCGTCGCGATAGAATCCCATCCGCCTCGATATAGTCCATACACTTTTCCACGCTCCGAATATTTAAAGGGGTGAGCCCGCTTCGGTTTGGGTCCACGCCTAAGAGTCTTATCTCACGACCGAAAAGCTCCTGCTGCTCCGGGGTCAGATAGCGAACTCCTACCGTTGCGGCTTTGTTAAAGGCGTTTACCAGCGCAGCGCAAAGCCCGGGATTCTGCTCCGCCACTTTGCGGCGAACAGCCAAACAATGATAGAGGGGATAGAATTCCCAACGCTTGAACCATTTCACCTGTGTCTCTTCATCCCCAACGGGGAAGCATAAGTCCGGATTACTTTTCACCATCTCTTCCAGGTCTCCATAGGGATTTGGGCTTTTGCTCGCTCCTCCCTCTACGATCCAATTAAACCAGTGCCCCCCGGCGCCTCCAGGATACAACACAGCATCCAAATCCCCGGCCGCTAACAGGGTAAGCATCTCCTGAGTTTTGTACCCACCACGCTTTGATAGATATTTCCATTCAGAGCCTATGGCACCATCGCTGCCTACCGGCTCACCCACCACCCAGCGCACCTGACCGCGATCCAACCCAAAATCGTCTGCTAACAACCCACGAAGAAAGACACTGGTTGCACTAAGGACCCGCCCTGCCCCCACAATCTTTCCTGTAAGATCGTTGGGGGAAAGAGATCCACGGCGCATGACTAATTTGCGGTGGTTCATTCCCCTTGTGGCGAAAATCGGCAGGATCACGAGATTCGTCTCCTGCCCCTTCGCAAATCGCACGAGGTAATCCGTCAGCACTTGCTCCGTCCCGGCCCATTCCTCTTCCACCTCTCCGCGCAGCCGTCTCGACGTTCGCTGATCAAACACCGAACCCTTAAAAACAACCGGGAACCCCTCCACCTTCACACTCCCGTCCATCAACGCCCGCGTCAAAAACACATCCGGAACCTGGATATTAATTTCCGTCATTTTTCAGCCTGCTATTTCTCTTTTTAAAAATTTGCATCTATCTTTTCCGAACTTTGCGCCCTTTGCGACTTTGCGCGAGTCATCCTAATTTCGAGCTTTTCGACATTCGCACCTTTTCGCAAGTATTCGTTTACCCAGCTTTCTCCAAACTTGGCGTCCTTTGCGTCTTTGCGCGAGTCATCTTATTCCCGTCCTCCGGTGTCATAAAGTACCGCCTCAATAACTCTCTGCCCAATGACACAATTTGCAATCTGAGTTCCTCTGCCCGATCTGCATCCCTTTCGTGAAAGGCCTTGGCAATCCCCTCGTAGAATTTCACTACCTCGTCCATATAGCCTGGAACATTGACATGCAGCGCGCGGTATCGAGCACTGGGATGACCCATCACCGAGAGTAGACGGGCCAACCGCGGGGATAGAGCCTTCTCCGCAATAGTCTGCTCCAGAAGCGCCCTCAGCTCCACAAATCGTTGCCGGTCCTCGCCGTCCACTGCAGATCTTAGCGACTTCACCAATTCGGCAATCTTGCTGATGTCGCTGGCCGTCATCTTTTGACAGGCTAACCTCATCGCCAGACCCAGCAAATGGCCATGGATAAGATAAAGTTCGTCAGCATCCTCCGGTGTAATATCAGTAACGGTTACACCGCGACCGGGTTCATAAGTAACCAATCCGTCCCTTTCCAGAACGCGCAGCGCTTCACGTACAGGGGATCGACTGATTCCCAGTTTTTTCGCAGTGGCGATCTCGCTGATCCTCTGATTGGGTTTGAGCCGCCCACTCATGATCTCGCTCGTTAGAAAATCGAGAGTTCGTTGAACCAGCGTGCTGCTGGAATTTTGCCGGGTCTTTTGTCGTTCCAAGGGAATTCTTTCTGTCTACAGGCCTGTCGACAATTAGCACCGGTCTTGTTTTGATGTCAAGGGACCTCTTCGCAATGCATTGCGAGCGCTGTCATGCCCTCAGGTTCGAATCTGAAAGCACCTATTGAATGGGGAGTTGAACAGAGAGGGGGATTAATTGTGAAAACAATCCGGTTCGAGGGGTTGGAATTTACTTATTGCAGCACTTCTGCCATCAAAAAGGCAATTTTAAGCCCAAATTTCGGCCCTTTTTCATGATCTTCGAATTTAAAAACAAATAGTTACCTTGGTCCGACCCGATGCCTACGGATCAAACGCGGCCCCTGAGTAAACCGGTGTCTGGGAGTCATAACTTTACAAATTCTGGGTGGGTTTGACTGAGATATCAAATACACCCTCTAGCAATAGTTGCTCTAACGGTTCTTTTGGCTGCACTGCTCGTCTATAAGCTCGGTTCATAAGCGTTGGCGCATCGGAATGGTCTGTAGCATGAATCATATAGTACATTATTCGGCCACCATTCCTACGCTCCCGGATTTCATAAGACCTAACAGACCAATAGCCTAGGTCTTTTTTGAATTTTCTTATTAAGGCTTCTAGCCGTTCATAAGACTTCATTTTGAGGAATCTATCACAATCGTTTTCACCCCACCATTTTTGTAGGGTTTCCATGGGGTTCTGTAGGTTGGATAGAGCCCGATCTAGCCAAGCGGTCGGAAGAAAGTAAAAAAGCTCAATTTTATTGCCCGAAGTTTTATGATCCGCTAAAGTCTTTACTGTACTCCAGTGACATTCAAACGTTCTCTGATCTAACAGGCAGAAGGCTGCTTCTTTTTCCTTGATGGCTCCAGCCTGCAGAATTTCTGAACCTTTGAAATTAAAATCACCTTCATAAATCTTAATTGTGCGCTTGGGTTCCTTCGGCGCTCTTTGTGGTTGTGAAAGCGTCAGACTCTTCAGACTTTCGACTTGTTTCTTATCATTATCGCAGAGGTAAAAGTTGCGGAGCCATCGAGGCTGGCTTTCTAGAACCAGTTTTGCAGACCAGAGATCTAGCCTGTCTGCTGTTTGGGGACCAGCAAACCCGTCAATATAGGTGCCGTGCTTGGTCACCATAACGAAATAGTAGAGATAACGTTCGATCAGGTTTGCTTTATTTTCTGTCCAAATGGGGTGCGTCAACTCCTTACCACTTCTCTCTGGTTTTATTGGATCAGGAAGTTGAAGGGGCAGCTTTTCTTCTTGCTCAAATTTTGGCTTCCGCTTAGCCATGCTCTCACGAATTAAAGATTGACAGTGGTTCAGGACTCACAAAGCAATCCTCATTAGACCTTCTTCTCTTTGTATTATTGTAGCAGTGGAGTTTTTCACCTCCTCGATCATCGAAATTCGCTGTATCCTACTGGGAATAGGGGCGGAGATTCGGCCCGGGAAACCATTATATATTCGCCTCTCAAGTCTTCTGCCAGTTTTTTTCTTCTGGACTCCACCCCATTGTTTGAAGAAAAAGGGGACTTTCGCCCGCTCGCATTGCTGCTGGATGGACACGACCCATGCCTTTTCCATAGGTCTGGCACCGGCCCCACTCTCACCTCCGACAATGACCCATTTTATACCGGATAGATCAATCTTCCCTAAGTCCTCAAGTAGCGGTTCAATAGACAGGAAACGGACCCGTGCAGGCGCCGAACGAAGCCATTCGATACGAGGAAGGCCATAAGTTTTATCCTCAACACTAACTCCCCACCAAATGTGCGGTGCACGTGAAGCAAATCGGAGCTTCCCGTTAAGCAAATCCCGCATACGCTCAGATCGCTTGGTAAGGACCTGGAATATATGCCAGTTCGCCATCTCCATTACCCGTGCTACCGCTATAATGTACTCGTTTGTGACACCGTCCTGGAACAGATCACTCATCGAATTGACAAACACCTTCTTCGACGTCGTCCAACGAAGAGGGTCTGAGAGCTTATCTGGAACCAACCGCAAGTCGAATCCTTGCTCGTAAGGGTGACCGAGTACTCCTCGGAATCGTTCTGCAAATACCTCTGCGTAGCAATGTTTGCAGCCGGGGCTGACTTTGATGCACCCTCGTACCGGATTCCAGGTAGCATCTGTCCATTCAATCTTCGAGTTATTACTCATCTAACTCCTCATGTTGATAGTACTAAGATTATGGCGTTTTAGCACGCCGGCGCCCACTCTTAGGCTTTTCCCCGGTCACAAACTGGAGTCGTTTCTCTAACTGCCTTTCCAGATCTCCCAGGTTTTTGTACTCAGGGCAATTATAACCTGCGAGATCGAAATGGATTGGTGTCCCTCCCTTACGAAACAAAATCACCCGTCGCCCGATAGCGTGCGCATAACCCACTTCGTAATATACACTTGGCCGCTCGCCAGTAAGGTCTGCGAAGAGAAATTCAGCTGTTTTTATCTCGTCCAAAATACGCTTGGTAATAAGGTCTTCATGCTGGATATCATCTGAGCGAACTACCTTGATCCCGAAGCTATTAAAACATCGCTTCACCGTATCGCTGACGTCTTCCAAGCCTTCAACCGATTTATCCATCCACATCATAATGAACGCCGTTCCCCTTCGATAGCTGGACGTCGCCCCCTCACTTGTCGAAACTGTATCATCCATCGTGGAGCCTGCAGTTGTACTAACCAACTCGACGATGTCTTCCAGCCGATTGATACTCTCTGCAAAAACCTTTGCAGCACTCTTTGGATCAAGAGGTTTGTCTTCGGACTGACTGGGCGGTTGGACACCAAGGACAATGCCTTCGTCGTGAAGCACCTCGATTTCCGAGTATAGATATCGACGAAAACGCATGGCTGCACGTATTTTCTTCACAGCAGACCCTATCTCTCGTTGATCAGCTATAGTAAGCGCTGGCGTCCGCTCGACTGCAGTCGCGATCATGGGAAACAGCTCATAAAGCTGCTTTATGAGTTTTGTGGCCTCCGACTGAAGTTCGGCGGTCAACTGTGACCAATAAAATTCTGGCTCAGGCCTCGCGCTCCACGAATAATCGTTTGGTTCTTGGACGTTCGCAAGTTCGTCTTCAGCCTTCTGAAAGTAGCCAGTAGCAATCTTTGCCAAGCTTTGAAGAGCCATTCTTATCGCCTTTGCGTCAGTGATCTTTTCCATCAACGGTCCTATAATTAACAAAAGAAATTTATTTTGACCCAGTAACCGTCAGGGTCGAGTCGTTAGCGCCGTCTCACGCTACCCAGCGATTTGCTTAGACTCCTAAAATCAAACCCCACCGGCGGTCTGAGGCCTTATCCCGGTGCCCTACCCTGTTGAGTCACCTCTTGAGTACGTAAATATTCGCAACTAAAAATATTTTTGATGAGCTTGCGATTTTCTTGTAGTTTATTCCCGGAGTCGTGGGGTGTCAAATTGTTGAAAAACGTGATCGTGCTCGGGAAAGGGGGTTGGATGGCCGATGATAACGTCTCCTTAGGCTTGTTGAGGCCGGACCCAACTACCACCTCAACCAACAAACGTAGATTTGATCTGTATACGTATACGTACAATAATTCATCATCAAGGGAATCAGCCTGAATTACAAATTAGTGGTCAGGTTTGGACCCTTCAGCGACTTGTTAGCTTGCCAATTGTTAACCCCAAACCTTCACACTCTTCGAGTCATAAAATTGGATCTCTAGGGGCCTGGTCTCGCTGCTGCGCGCAGCACTCATTGCCTTGGCTCTGGAAATAATCCTCTTGCTACTAGGGCTTGTTGGAGCGCTATGAAGTCCGATGAAAACCTGCCTTAGCTTTCCCTTTTCGATTAGGTGTAGGAAATGATTGTCGTTCTCGTTCTCGGCAAGAGAGTGCCCGTAAATAAATAAAGTGCCAGTGATTGACTGAATACTGCGATAGCATCTAGCAAGGTAATCACTGTGGCGAATACGAGTCATCTTCTGCTTACTTGTCCCTTCCGCAACAAATACAGGATAGAGACCATGATCAAAAGCTGTCCGGATTTGATCCATCAAACGAATTCCGGTTCTTGACCAAGTGTATTTCTGGATTTCATACCCACCATCAAATATATGAAGCGCACCGTGCAGAAAAAAAATGTTTTGCTTGTATCGTCCCGGTTCCCAGGTCACGTATTCCGCATCCTCTTCTTCCGGTGCCCTGAAACCATCATCTCGCTTCAACTTTGGCCCAGTATCCTCGTTCATCAACGTCCAGTAAAGAAGCAAGTCGTAGTTCAACGTATATATGTTACTGAAATTGACTAAAAACTTTTTGCATGCTTCATATGCTTGACCAGTGACCTCATTGGGCTGATCAGGATGACTATCAGCAATCGCTCCAACGAAAACTTCCTTTAGACCATCCGCATCTTTTTCCAATCGTTTGGCTAACCGCTTGGATTTGGGAGAGTAGAGCCCAATTAGTATTCTCGCCTTTCTCAAAGCCTCCATGACTACTTCAAAATCTGTTGTTTTCAGCCTATTAAACGCTTTCTTAGCGTTTGGAGACAGATTTCCAAAGTCTGCCCTATCGAATAATGCGCCATACGCAAAAATATTGTCTTTGCATGCACGGCTAAATCCATTGCCCAGAAGTAGATGGGGTTTCTTTGAACCGGCTTTCGCAAGAGCCTTGTCAAAGCTAAGAAATCTCACGCTAAACATGTGCAAGCACTCGACGATGCAACCTAACGGGCACGGATGAGCCGTGCTGTGTCAAAGGGCAGTGCACAGCGGCTCCATTTTTTGTTGTTAGCCTGCTCCTCAAGCCCACGTCGCTCTCGCACGCCCGTCTCGTTGAGGCTCCTTGCCAGATGTCGGGAACCATACATCGCTGTTACGAAACACGGATTCGGGGCTTACAGCATCGACTACATTATGAACGAAGTATCCTGATGCCAAGCCCTGCAAGCGGTACGAGTGCCACTAGGAATATGACCTCGAC
Source organism: uncultured Binatia bacterium (SeqCode) (assembly GCA_965215595.1). Taxonomy (GTDB): domain Bacteria; phylum Desulfobacterota; class Binatia; order UBA9968; family CAXXLF01; genus CBDCDW01. The sequence goes on from CBDCDW010000005.1 coordinate 150,963, forward strand.
GGCTGTCGAGGGTCCTCATTCCAGTACTTGAGAAAACGATCTGGCCCAATCCCGGAAAAATCCAATCGCTCATTCCACGTGGTAGCCGCAGCCACCGTTTCATCAAGATATCGTTCCGGACTGGCCCCTTCACCCTCAAAGGCAAATAGAGCAGCAAAAGCTCGAATATTAGCTTGAAGTCGAACCAGACCGATATCGCTAGCAATCTTCCTTGTTGCTTCGCCGAAGGTTGATGGCGTCACACGAGACTTAACTTCTATGATCCCTAGCACTGCATCTGGAGTCACGAACACCAAATCTCCATCTCTGAACAGCACTGGCTTCGACGCATCATGTATAAGCACGTCGAGCTGGGTAGTTACATCATCGCCACTGATGACAAATCCACGCCCAATAATGGCGGTAGCAGGAAGGTGACGCCGCAACACCTGCCGAAGCACGCTCTCTTTCCACTCGCCATCCGTTTGCCAATGACGGTTCGCAATAAGGTCTCGAACCCGAAGCTTTAACGAATCGATTTCTCGGCCCAGTGATTCAAAGTAATTGTTCAAGTCCATACTTTATTTAGGTCAAATACAAAATTACGGGATCAATGCTCGACATCGCACCTACAAATTAGAAATAGGGGCCGAGTAGTTTGTTGACAATTATTTAGCCTCGCATCCAAAACACAAAACGCACCGACGGCCTGATGCCCTATCCCAGTGACTTACCCTTTTGAGTCGCCTCAAGAATACTTAGCTAAAGCTATTTCTAACAAATTTGTTATTCGGCCGCTAGTTTATGCCTGCGGCCGTGGGGTGTCAAATGGGAGGCGTGGTCGTGAATCGTGGCCCGAGGAACGTGGCTGGGCTACATCATCTAGTTATTTTTTTCGTATCTTGGCATAAGCCATCGCTCGGGCACTTAAGGAAGTTGCGAAGGTAGCAAAGCTGAATTCTGTATTTGGTTCGGTGAATTGGCCTTTCAAACCGCCCTTTTTGTCGGAAAGAATCAGGCAGGCACCATCATACAGTCGTTCCCGCATCAATCGTTCACAGAATAGCTCATAGCGTCGTGCGTATGAGGCTTCCTTAAACTCGGAGAATACCTCGAAATGGGACTCGTCAACCTTAACTGGGGATGTTGACTTCGGAGTCTCCTCCAGTAACATCAGCCATCCGAGCCACGGCTTTTGAGAGGGCTTAAATTTACCTTGACGGTATGCGGTCAGAAGATCGGTCGAGTTGCCCAGCGCTTCTTCAACACGGTTGTTAAAATTGTTACCGAACGACGGCCCGATATGGGCCTTGAATTCGATGGATGCCAGCAGTTGACCGTCTACGACAGCCACCAGATCCCAATTTTTTGTAGGCCTGAAGTAGCCCGGCAGGGTAGTGGCAGTGGTGTGGATCGTGGAGTCGGGTAATCCAGCCTCTGAGAGCAGCTCCGCAAATAATTTTATAAAGCCATCAAGGTGCTTGCCGCCAGTGACGGCACTTCGATTGCCGGTGTCCTTCCTCCCGCTCGCCGCACCTTGTTTTTTGAGCTGTTGAGTTCTTATCCTCCAGAAGTATCGAACGGCTTTCTTGACCCGATCCTCGTAATCCATCACCTACTTATTCTTCACTTGCGTGCTAATTTCAGTATGAGAGAACAGAGACCCGGTGGCATGTCTGATCCTTTTCTCCGCCATTTCGAAATAGTGAGGATCGATCTCGACACCGATGGAGTGACGCCCCCACTTTGCCGCGGCCACCGTTGTGGTCCCGGTACCCATGAAAGGATCGAGGACGGTATCCCCGACGAAAGAGAACATTCTGACCAGGCGTTCCGCCAGTTCCTCGGGGTACGGTGCGGGGTGATCGCGAGTCGATGCGCCGGTGAGGCCGGACCAGATGGATTGAAACCACTGCTTATGGTTTTCGTCCGAGATTACGGAGAGCACCCTCGTAGCTACCGTAGGCTTCCGATAGCCGCCGGGCTTCCGTTCCATAAGGATAAATTCAATGTCATTCTTGATAACCGCGTTGGGCTCGTAGGGCTTTCCAAGAAACCCTCCTCCATTTCCGGACGCTTCAAACACCGCATTGGCTATCTTGTACCAGATGATCGGTGCCAGGTTGTCATAGCCGATCTGTCTGCAGTGTTCTTGAATCGAGGAGTGAAGGGGGACAACGGTATGCCTGCCATCATTTTTTCTCCGCGACAGGCAAACGTCGCCGACCACACAAATCAACCGGCCACCAGGAACTAAGACCCGGAAACAGTGTTGCCAGACCTTGTCTAATTCGCGGAGAAATTTGTCATAGTCCTTTACGTCTCCCAGCTGATCTTCGTGATCACGGTATTTTTTCAGGTTCCAATATGGTGGAGACGTGACGACTAGGTGAACGGACTGATCGTCTATAAACGATAAATCTCGAGCATCCCCCTCGACTAGTTGATGTGATGTCGGGATTTTTTTAACTGCCGACTCGATTTGTTTCAGTCGCTTTTGATCTTTCGCAATGCTGGGGATATCGGTTTGCGGGTTTTTCAGATCGGTAACCGAAAGGGGTAAATAATCATTGTGGGCTGGTGTAGCAGGTACAAGCATCGTTTTAGTTCTTCAAAATGTAGTTCAGATCAAAGGCGAACGGCATCACGATTGTTTACTTATATCTCATCGGCAAGTATAGTACCCGAAAATGATTTCACAAGACTGCGGCGATTGTCCTGCCTTCGGAAGGGATTGTCAAGGAATTTAGGGCACATAGGGCAACCGACGCATTGAGGGCCTGCTATTTTGTTCCGATACCCGACATTTTTGTCCATCACTCAACCAGCCACTCGAGCCATGCACCGTGGTTTTCGCAATTTGCCAGGAGCTTTTCTGTCCTAACACCGTTTGTGTACGAAACTAGCTCAAGTGCTGACTGATCCGCGTGGCCTCCCTTGCCCGAAGTAGATACCAGAAACAGATCACGCTTTGCTCCATGGAGAGCGATCAGGGAGGAAAACTCATTGCGCGCGTTTGGCGAGAGTCTGGTAAACGTGCGAAAGATACACAAGGCTCCGTCCCTCGGAACACGCTTCAGCGTTTCGGGAAGACTCTCCACCCCCTCTCCGGCTATGAGTGTAGGTGGATCTTGCTTCGTCACTTCAATGGCATGTTGCAGCAGCTCGGCCCCTTTATTATCGCCTGGCCAGACCAAGGCACGAAGCCATAGGGTTGACTCCGGGTCACGTACGTCAATAGGGTTGAGATCCACTCCCAGGCGAAGGCCTACTTATGGAAGCGTTGGTGCAACGGGTAGCGGTAAGTTCCCCTTCAAGGAGCATCTGATCTGTACAGGTGAGTTCACATCTCCGTATCGCTGGTCATTACCGTAATCGTACCCGTAACGGTCCCAAAGAAGATTTAATCCGGCACTGGCACCTATCTCTAGAAGATGAAGCGGCCGACCCTGTGCTTGACGTGACACATGAACAAAGGCAGGCAGCAGCAGTGCGGATCGTCCAACTTCGTTGGTCTGAACTGAACGAGTTGAAATCAGTTTTCGGATCTCGTCAACGTGCTCAAGGCAAAACGACCGAAAATTAGGGTATGGGTCTTCAGCCCGATCAACAGGGCGAGGGCTGCTTTTGTAAAGAACAGATAGTGGGTGTTGTGGATCTCTTAACAATAAAAAGCGAACCGCTGCGAGGAATAGATTTGGCACCTTCTCACCTTTTCGGGCATGTGCCGCAAACGCAAGTATCTCAGGGTCACCCGCGATACCCAAGAGAAAGCCGCACGTAGAGAGGGCAGGATGTAAAACACTCCTCTTTTCCAAACCGTTCAAAATCTTGTGCGAGGGACTGCAATTGTGCCTCCTCAAAATACAGGTAGAGTAGAGGACAGGCTTAGCTTGCTTTAGGCCGCACCTTGGCTGTATCCGCCGTTTCCAGCTTCGTGCCCGTTTAGGCACTTCCGTAACAAGCGTTCCTGTCCCCCCTCATCAAACCGTACTTGCAGTTTTCCCGCATACGGCTTTCCGATCATCTTCATCTCAAGGCATGCGAGGCCGCCTATTGAGCTCCCTCTTGGCCTTGAGATACAGTCTCCGCTAGAGGTCTCGAATCTTGTTAGGTGTTTGTAGCCTCACGGCAATCACCTCTCCTTCCCTCTTTAAGAGACACAATGAAAGTAGGGCGCCTTCCCTCAGCCGGCATTACCCAGCCTCCTCGGTAATACTCGCCCCTCCGACTTCTCGCCCGCCTGACCCTGACTTCGGTTTCCCTTATACCGAGCCATTGCGGCTATCACCCGCGACAAACGAGATCTCCCGCGTTACCCATCACAACTTCCCCCACATGCCGTCCCGACGACCCCGGAGAGCCCATCTGCTTCTGTCTCGGTTATTTCCACAGATGGCACCGGCCTTCCCCATCTGACCACAGGGTCGGCACTCTCAATCAGCAAGTTACGAGGCTCTATGGGTTCCCTAGTAGTACGGCCTGCGAGTTTGCGATCCTCTCCTTTTGGAAAGTTTTCTCGATCCACTTAGCCCTGAGAGTCACCCCTCAAAACCGGATCTTCGCTAGCGGGGTGAACCGTTAATTCCCCGCACCGGACTTTAACCGGCAAGTTGCACTGCTTCCGCGGCATACGGTCAGGCTTGTATAGATGAATAAAGCATAACAGCTCTGCTTGACATGAAAAAGCGTGCGACCTATAAGTGCGACCAACTTCGAAACAGGTCTTACAAGGAGGAGATCACATGAACAAGTCAGAAGGCAAGATCGATTTGGCCAAGTTCAGGGAGGCGAACAACGCACAACGCGAGCGGGCCAGGTCAGGTGTTAGTGGACACACCATTCAGACCCGAGCGGTTATCCGCTTGGTTGAAGATCAGCTTAAGGAAGCGAGGGTGGGAGACTACACCATCTTGTGTGATGAGGCAAAGTCTAGAAGAGGGGGAGGTAAGGCCCATCGCCATTAGCTCACTTTGTTGCCGCGGTAGGATTTTGAATGTTCAGCCAACTGACGCGGTATGCGTCAGAATTGGACGTTCAGATCGACGATGCGGAAATGGATATCCGTATGAGCTACGATACCCGAGGCAAACTGGGGCTGGCCGATGTCTCTCCCGCATGTCAGGGAGTCAATTATACTTTCAAGATTAAGAGCCCAGCGTCACAGGAAAGGGTGAAAGAATTGATAAATAGGATAGAAAAGGGCTGTCATACCATGAACACGATCAGAAACCCTATCCCTGTCGTAGGGAAAGTCGTTCACAACGGCGAGGAATTTGATGTGACAGTCTAACGCAAGGACCTCATTAACAAAGCGGGCGGACAATTATAAAAAGATCGTTTATGCTTTTATGAATAAATCTGGAAGTTTCACTATCACTCAACCAGCCACTCGAGCCATGCGCCGTGGTTTTCGCAGTGTGCCAGGAGCATTTCTGACCTAACACCGTCCGTGTACGAAACCAACTCAATTGCCGATTGATCCGCGTAGCCTCCCTTGCCCTTAGGCTACGGGTAGAGTAGAGGACAGGCTTAGCTTGCTTTAGGCCGCACCTTGGCTGTATCCGCCGTTTCCAGCTTCGTGCCCGTTTAGGCACTTCCGTAACAAGCGTTCCTGTCCCCCCTCATCAAACCGTACTTGCAGTTTTCCCGCATACGGCTTTCCGATCATCTTCATCTCAAGGCATGCGAGGCCGCCTATTGAGCTCCCTCTTGGCCTTGAGATACAGTCTCCGCTAGAGGTCTCGAATCTTGTTAGGTGTTTGTAGCCTCACGGCAATCACCTCTCCTTCCCTCTTTAAGAGACACAATGAAAGTAGGGCGCCTTCCCTCAGCCGGCATTACCCAGCCTCCTCGGTAATACTCGCCCCTCCGACTTCTCGCCCGCCTGACCCTGACTTCGGTTTCCCTTATACCGAGCCATTGCGGCTATCACCCGCGACAAACGAGATCTCCCGCGTTACCCACCACAACTTCCCCCACATGCCGTCCCGACGACCCCGGAGAGCCCATCTGCTTCTGTCTCGGTTATTTCCACAGATGGCACCGGCCTTCCCCATCTGACCACAGGGTCGGCACTCTCAATCAGCAAGTTACGAGGCTCTATGGGTTCCCTAGTAGTACGGCCTGCGAGTTTGCGATCCTCTCCTTTTGGAAAGTTTTCTCGATCCACTTAGCCCTGAGAGTCACCCCTCAAAACCGGATCTTCGCTAGCGGGGTGAACCGTTAATTCCCCGCACCGGACTTTAACCGGCAAGTTGCACTGCTTCCGCGGCATACGGTCAGGCTTGAATAGATGAATGGAGTGTCGCTAGGGTCATTGCTTGACTTTGCACAGCTCGTCCTTTTTTAGGGGCAGGAGGGAGTTTAGCCCTTGCCCTGATAGATCTGGATCACGTTGCCTTCGAGGTCAACGATAAACGCAATCCAGCCGTGAGAAACCTCCTCGACATCCCTGACAATCTGGACTAACGGGAGGTCGGCTGAGCGAATGCTTCACCCCAACGGGAGAGAAAAGCAGTGACAAATTCATGCTCGTTGGCAGACTCCACGGCCAGCGGGGCCAGTGCCATCGCTACGGCTAGGGCAATATGATACCCAATGGAGCGGGAAGCTAGCGCCCGGCGGTATGCTGGATGCGAGCGATTGACCCAGACTGTGGATTCCACCAACCGCCCAACCTCCAGATCGTCAGGTCGGTCGTCAAACTGAATATCGAGCCCGTAGTGCGCCGGCTTTCGCCGTCGGCCCTTGCCCGGCAACTGCAGGTTGTGATCCTGCGCGGTATCAACATTGGCCGGTTCAACATCTCCCGGCTCAGCGACGGTTGGTTGTTCAAGCGGCGGTTTCGTTGCCTCTTCCGTATTCTTGTCCGCCTCTGCTTGTTCCATGACAGACGCTGTTACAAGCGAATGCGGGTCTATGACTTTTCCCCTCGATCCAAGAGGAAGTCTCTTTTGGCCGCCAGAGTGCCGCTCCACGAGCGAAGCCAGTAGTGGAAACTCGGTGGCAAGCTCTTCGAGGACTTGCACCAAATCCCTCTGCAAGGGGCGAACTTCCTTTGGACGCTGCTCATCCGTCGATTCCCGTGCATCGCCCCAGGCGGCCAGCTGTTTCGACACCGCTTCCTGAATGGCTTTGCGGTAAGCAAGGTAGGCGGCCCCGCGCGCACCGGCACGAATGAAATCTCCTTTATTTAGCGTTAAACAAGCCGCTAATTCTGGCACCTCAATCAATCCGCCCACTCGCTCCGGGTCTGAGGGGGTAAGCCCGAGCCAATCCCATCCCCTCCGAATCACTTTGCCATAGGTGCTGATCGAGAGACCGCGCCTTTCTTCTGGAAGCGGGACCTCTTCGCGGATCAGATAGCCGAAAGCCGAAGGTTTACGTTTGCGCATCATACGAATTTCCAACGGCCCCTGGTCCGGAGCCTCCCACCGCTGTTTCTCTAACCGGTGCCCGTTGACGTGGATTGCGATCTTTTCGGGATAATGGGAGGTGAGAAATTCATCAAATGTCGGATCGAGCAATGGCTGATAATGGTGGCGAATGCTCGCTTCGAGAAAGCCTGGGTCCAGTAAGGGAGACAGCGAGTTGTGAACTTTGAGGCGCACAGCCGTCCCCTGTTCGGCTGTGAGGCCAGGGGGCGGGACCCACTTCCATGGCGCCCGATAGCGTGACATCATATGCCATGAAGTGGCGACATGGCTTTTACCCCGCCGTGTCTCAGTTACTACTTCCTCACAAACCAAAAGCCCAAGCTTGATGCCGATGCCGGCAAAGCCGATTCCCTGGCCGCGCGTTTTCTTGCTGGCAGCGATATCGTGGTAGCGGGCCAACTCCCGACGGCGCATCCCGGAGCCATTATCCAGTGCCGTCAACGTATTAAGTGAAGGGTTAGATTCTAAGGTAATCTGTGACGCGCCCGAATCCAGGGCATTGGCAACGATCTCTGTGAGAATGGTCTCTTTAATCGAACCCGGATAGGCGTCGCGTAGGTCCTCCAAAAGGTGGAGAAGATCGACTCGGGTTTCTCCCATCGCCTATAATTGCCTCCTGATAATAATCCTACCGGTTGGTTGGTTATTTGTTTCCGGCGTCACGGCCGAGGTCAGACTGACATCTCTCATTACAATATTTCCAGGGAGCGTCATTTGTCGCGAATCACAACCCTTCATACTCTGTTCCGGTGTCCTACCCTGATGAGTCACCACCAATGTAACAAAAGCAATTTTCAAGCAATCTCTTATTCACGAGTTAGTTTATGCTTGCAACCGTGTGCCGTCAACTTGTGGGCTGCGATCGTGCAGCTCTCCGTGTTCGTGTGACTGAGTTGACAACATGTCAGATTCGACATAAACTCTCTTTTGTGAACTCAAGGGACAAGCCTCTTGTCTGGTTGCACGGAGAGATTAAGACACCACACTTCTCCCATGCTGCGAGACTTGAGGGAGGCTATCTGTTCCGGCGACTGCAAAGGGGTGAAGTGCTTGGAATGCCCCATTCAAGGCCGATGCCGTCGATTGGTCCACGGTGCCATGAGTTACGGATTAATGATGCCAGTGCCATATGGCGTATCGTGTACCGAATCGACCCGGACGCCATTGTAATTTTGGAGGTTTTTAGCAAGAAAACCAGAACGACACCTAAAATCGTTATTGAGGCATGCAAAAGAAGAATCAAGGAGTATGAAAATGCGTGGAAACAAAAAGAAACGATTGGAAGCCAAAGGCTGGAAGGTTGGGAGCGTAAAGGAGTTTCTCCGGCTTTCCGATGAGGAGTCGGCATATATCGATCTCAAGATGCGCCTCGCGGATGGCCTGCGAGACCGCCGCCGAAAGAATCGTCTCTCCCAAGTGCAACTTGCTGGAATGCTTAGGTCAAGCCAGTCACGAATCGCTAAAATGGAATCAGGCGACCCATCGGTTTCACTGGATCTTCTGATCCGATCTCTTCTGGCCATCGGAATTACCGACCGCGAACTCTCCAAGATTATTTCAACCTCACGGGCTGCATGAGCAGCCTAAGCGACGCAGTAAGACTTCGATATCTTGATGTGGGCTCAGGCTTTCCATTCTAGGCAATCTTACTTATTGTGTAAGACGAATTTCCCCGTTAGCCGTATCGTCCAGGCCCATAGCGGTCGGATCAAGAGTCTCAACGTTGAATCGTGGAGAACTCTCCCAGGCCACAATCGCACGTTTGCGTACCTGTCCCCAGCGATAATCGCCGATCACGCCCGTTTCACGAATCACTCGATGACAGGGAATTAGCCGTGGGGGTCAGGCCGTGGGGTAGAGTAGAGGACAGGCTTAGCTTGCTTTAGGCCGCACCTTGGCTGTATCCGCCGTTTCCAGCTTCGTGCCCGTTTAGGCACTTCCGTAACAAGCGTTCCTGTCCCCCCTCATCAAACCGTACTTGCAGTTTTCCCGCATACGGCTTTCCGATCATCTTCACCTCAAGGCATACGAGCGTGCCCATAGGGAGCATGGACTGGTATGGCGTATAGCCCCCACACTCCATAGAGCACAGACACCGGCCATCGCCGATATCCAAACCCCTTGATCTGTCGTCGCTTCTGCAGGTACTTGCGCATCCGCTGCTCTAAGAAGAATCGTTGCCGCTTAAAGACTCGGGTGGAGTTGTGTACGTGATAGTAGGTCACCCACCCTCGCACATAGCGGTTAACCCGCTCCATCACTTCTGGCTGTGGCATGCAGTGGCTGTTCCGACTGGTCAAACCTCTCACCTTATCCCGAAAATGCTGCTCTGACTTGCCTGAGGGCTCTACCAGGGTAATCACCTTCGCCCTGCGCACACTCCTCTTGCGACCAAAGGTAAATCCGAGAAAGTCAAAACTCTCTCCTCGTGCATCCACCACTCGGCTCTTCTCCTCATTGAGCTTTAATTCCATCCGTGCCAATATTTCCTCCACTTTCAACCGCGTCTCTTTCGCCCCTCCACGCATCAAGATCACAAAGTCGTCCGCATAGCGAACCAGCTTTGCCGCCAGACCCGTGCTACGACAGTATTGAAGAAACACTCGGTCAAAAAGGTGCAAGTAGATGTTGGCCAGCACAGGGGAAACCACTCCCCCTTGCGGTGTTCCGCATTGACTCCTCTTCGTACGCCGCCTCCCTTCTTGGTCCTCTTCTACCACCGGCGCTTTTAGCCACTGTTTGATCCATCTCAAAATGTGCCGATCACTGATCCGACCGGCGATCAACTTCATGAGCTTATCATGCGCTATAGTGTCAAAGTACTGCTGAAGATCCGCGTCGAGCACATGCGGATGTGCCGTGCTGAGCGCTTCCCGAATAGCTCCTACTGCTTGATGTGCACCTCTCTTGGGGCGAAACCCGTAGCTACTATCCTCAAAGTCCGCCTCAAATATCGGCTCAATTACAAGCTTGACTGCCATTTGAGCCACTCGGTCCCGAATGGTAGGAATCCCCAACGGCCTTCTCCTTCCGTCGCCCTTGGGTATGAACACCCGCCGCACTGGCTGCGCGCGGTAGGTCTTCTCCTTTAGCTCCTGCTGAAGCTTTGAGATAAACTCAGCCTCGCCCTCTCCACTCTCTATAAACTGGAAAGTCACCCCGTCGATCCCCGGGGCTCCACCATTGCTGCGTTCCAGTCGGTAGGCATGTTGCACTACGTCTCCTCGCCAAACCTTGTCATGCAGCGCGTAGAAGCGAAACTTGGGCTCCCTCTTGGCCTTGAGATACAGTCCCCGCTGGAGGTCTCGAATCTTGCTAGGTGTTCGTAGCCTCACGGCAATCACCTCTCCTTCCCTCTTTAAGGGACACAATGAAAGTAGGGCGCCTTCCCTCAGCCGGCATTACCCAGCTTCCTCGGTATTACTCGCCCCTCCGACTTCTCGCCCGCCTGGCTCAGATTTCGGTTACCCTTATACTGACCCATCGCGGCCATCACTCGCGACGAACGAGATCTCCCGCGTTACCCATCACAACTTCCCCCACATGCCGTCCCGACGACCCCGGAGAGCCCATCTGCTTCCGTCCCGGTTATTCCACAGATGGCACCGGCCTTCCCCTCTTGACCACAGGGTCGGCACTCTCAATCAGCAAGTTACGAGGCTCTATGGGTTCCCTTGTAGTACGGCCTGCAAGTTTGCGATCCTCTCCTTTTGGAAAGTTTTCTCGATCCACTTAGCCCTGAGAGTCACCCCTCAAAACCGGATCTTCGCTAGCGGGGTGAACCGTTAATTCCCCGCACCGGACTTTAACCGGCAAGTTGCACTGCTTCCGCGGCATACGGTCAGGCTTGCATAGATGAATGAAGGACCGATTCCTGCGGACTCTTTCCTAGACTATTATAAAAACCGACATCGCAGAAAAGAACTAAAGAATCGTTAAGATTCAAAAGCCTGACGCAATTCCTTAGCTTCCCGTCTCGGGAACTGTCATTACTTCCAGCAGGTGGCCGTTAGGGTCCTGGAAGTAGAAGCCACGACCACCCCGACGGGTATAGATCTCTCCGTCAGTGTGACTGCGTGGTCCGCTGCCGTAGGGAAGGTTCTTAGCCTTCACCCGACCGAAGATCGCCTCGAAATCCGCGTCGCTGATATGGAAGGCGTAGTGATGCCACCAGCCCGTCCTTGACTCGGCTTCAGTCCCGCCCAGCGGCGCTGGCTCGTCTGCGAAGTCAAAGGTCAGGAACTCGTTGATTTGCACTTGCGCGAAACGACCCTGGCCCGGCTTGACCACCAAGCCAAAGATTTCGGCGAAGAACTCAGCTGAGGCAACCTTGTCTTTCGCCGGCACGATGGTGTGATCGAGAACAACTGCCATAATATGCCTCCTTGTCCCAATACGGCACGCCAATTAGTGGCTTGTCACACAGCTAAAGCTAACTCCAGCGAAACTGCTATTCGGCGTGTAGTTTATGCCCCCAGCTGTAGAGTGTCAACGGGGCAGGGAGCGCATTCGTGATGGTGGAAGTTTACTTAGGAACTTCGTCTTTGGCGAACGCTGCCTCAATATCGTCAGGCAATGATTTGTCACGCCACACATCATACCCGCCTTGACCATGTTCCAGATTCCATTCCATGGTGTCATACATCCTACCGGTGATTCCCCTACCATCTTGAGACCCCAGGAACAGCATTAGGGGAACCAGGTGCTCAGGCATCATCGGCCTTCTCCCAGGTGCAAATCCCGCCTTCACCCGTGCTCGAATCGTTTCGTCGAACCAGGCACCCCTGGTGTGTCCGGGTATAATGGTGTTGACTGCAACGTTATGCTCTCGAATCTCATCGGCTAGATAAAAACTCATGGTTGCCAAGGCAGCCTTGGACGCCATGTAGGGCATTTCCCTGCTGTTTGGACGCAACGCTGTGTATCCGCCCCCACGGGAAAAATTTAAAATTCCACTGCTGACGACATTGATAATGCTCCCTTGCTTCATTTCGATCATCGGGGTAACGAATTGACGAATGACCCTCAGGGGACCCAGCACGTTTACGTCAAACATCTTTACCCAATCTTCATCTGACGTTTCCAAAGTAGTAATCTTGCCCGTGGGAGGATAAAGAAACATTTGCAGTAGCCCGGCGTTGTTCACCAAAACATCAAAAGTACCGAACCGTTTCAAAGCGGCTTGAAAGACCGAATCAATTTGATCCTTGTCAGTTACGTCCATGTCTAAAGTGACGGCTTTGTTGGTCGCCTCCAATTCGTGACGAAACTCATCCGTTCCCTTCCAAGATTTGTCCGTTGCCACCACCTTTGCGCCGCTGGACAAGAACCCCTTCGTGCAAGCACGACCTATTCCCCTGGCCGCCCCCGTCACAACTACCACTCGCCCTTCTAATTCCTTTTGATCTGCCATGGCTTTTCCTACCCCCCAATAGATTCCGTCAGGTTCCAGAACACGAATTCACAACCGATTCGTCTATAGTACAACTCACTGCTGTCCGGGCGTTGAACGGCTGAAACGCGTTAATTGGTTGATCTGAAATAGATAATTCATGAGTTTTCTTGGTCTCGATTTGAAGTCCGCCCCGTTGATTTGCGATCCTGCGAGGAACTCACTCGCAGGAGGCATCCATGAACCTGGGCAAACTGGTTTTCGCGCAAGTCACGCAGCACTTGCCGCTGACAACGTTTCGTCGTTGCGTGGCGCGCTATGGCGGAGAGCACATGGTCAAGACCTTTTCCTGTCTCGACCAATATCTCTCGATGGCATTCGCCCAACTGACCTATCGAGAGAGCTTGCGCGACATCGAGGCGTGCCTGAGAGCCCAAGAAAGCAAGCTCTACCACATGGGCATCAAGAGCCGGGTGTCGCGCAGCACGCTGGCCGATGCCAACGAAGTGCGCGACTGGCGTATCTACGCCGACTTTGCCCAGTCGCTCATTGGAATTGCCCGTCGTCTTTATGCCGGGGACCCGTTTGGCGTCGATTTGAAAGAGACGGTCTATGCCCTGGATGCCAGCACCATCGATCTGTGCCTGTCGGTTTTCTCCTGGGCACCCTTTCGCTCGACCAAAGCGGCTATCAAGCTGCACACGCTCTTGGACCTGCGCGGCAACATCCCTTCGTTCCTGCACATCAGCGACGGCAAACTGCACGACGTCAACGTTCTCGACCTGTTGCTGCCCGAGTCCGGGGCCTTCTACATCATGGACCGAGGATATATCGACTTCGAGCGGCTTCATCACCTTCACGAAGCGGGCAGCTTCTTTGTGACGCGCGCCAAATCCAATCTCAAAGCCCAGCGCCGCTATTCGCATCCAGTCGACCGGAGCACGGGATTGATCTGCGATCAGACCATCGTGCTTTCCGGCTTCTACTCGCGCCAAGACTTCGACACGCCACTGCGCCGCATCCGATTCAAAGACCCCGAGACCGGCAAACGATTGGTGTTCCTGACCAACAACTTCGCCTTGTCGGCGATTACCATCACCGAGCTTTATCGTTGCCGGTGGCAGGTGGAGTTGTTTTTCAAATGGATCAAGCAGCATCTTCGTATCAAAGTCTTCTTCGGCACCTCAGAGAACGCGGTCAAGACCCAACTCTGGATCGCAGTCTCGGTCTACCTGCTGGTAGCGATCATCAAGGAGCGGTTGAACCTCTCAGCGAGCTTGTATGAAATGTTACAGATCTTGAGCCTGACCATGTTCGAGAAAATCCCATTGGATCAGCTACTTAACAACATCATCACCGATGACATTCAGGCACTTTCGGCTAATCAACTGAATTTGTTCGACTAACACCCGGACACTAGTGAGTACAACTATAACTCAGAAGTACCTCTATTAAGCGCGTTTTGAGAAGTCAAGGCAGCGGCATGGAGAGAGTCAATGGGGATTGACATGGGAGCTGGACTGATACTAATCTCGCAACGAATCTATAATGTGCGTTTTGTCCCGGGAAGGACAGCTGGCGTATCAAAAGAGCCGCATGTTGGCCAGGTCCGGCGCAGACTCCCTGAGGATCGACATACCGAAGGACGATGTTCCCATTGAGAACCGCCGAAAATTAGGAGGGAAATACCTGAGGTCAGTTCGGCCTGAATGGATGGATTTGACGCCGGCGCGAAAAGTTATTAAAAGAGCTATATCTCAAGCTCAAAGTCGATAAATCAATCATAGGAACTAATAGGGAGGAAAGCTAATGCAGCAATCCAATACCACCAACGACCAGGTACAGTTCAAATACGAAGAATACGTAAAAGGTGAAGGCATACCGTTTCATAAGGAAATAACCGGGGTGGATGACATCACCAAATTGCCGCGCCGTCCCTGGGCTCGCACGGGCGGTCTGGGAACTTTCATCGAGCTGAAAAGCACGTATCAATCCGAGCGCGGCATGTTCGTGTGCGAGATTCCCGGCGGGAAATCACTGGAGGTCCAGCATCATCTTTACGAGCAGTTTACACTAATTTTGGAAGGACGCGGAGCCACCGAAATCTGGCAGGAAAACGGACACAAGCAGATGTTCGAGTGGGGAAAAGGAAGTTTGTTTGCCCCGCCGAAGAACACCTATTATCAACTCCACAACGGTGGAACGGAACCGGTAATTTACTTTACAATCACCACAGCTCCGAGTGTTATGAACAGCCTGAACGAGATCGAATTCGTCTTCAACTGCAAGCATGATTTCCTCGATTGCTACAATGGTCAGGACGAATATTTCAGTCAAACGCAAAACCGCGTTCGAGGAGGCCGCTACAACACTACTACATGGTATACAAACTTCATTAGTGACGTAAACAGGGAGGTGGTAGACGACCACGAGCAAAAGGTTGCAGGGGGTCAACTTACTGGTTATCGAATGGCTGGACGTTTTCCCTTTGGCCATATTTCTGAGTGGCCGGTGGGCAGATATCACAAGGCCCATTACCATCGTGCCGGTGCGGTCCTGGTGGGCCTCAAGGGTAACGGATATGTCAACCTGTGGCCGAAGGAATACGGACTGCATCCGTGGCAGGACGGCCACGCTGACAAAGTCATCCAGGTCCAATGGGGACCCAATAGCATTTACAGCCCTCCGGATGGGTGGTTTCACCAGCACATGAGTACCGGCAAGGTACCGGCGCGTCATGTGGCGTGCTACGGAGGTATGAACCCGTTAGCGACAACCTGGTATCCCGATGGCAGCAGGGTAATGATTCCTGTTCGTGAGGGCGGGCAGCTCATCAACTATGAAGACGAGGATCCAGAGGTTCTGAGATACTTTGCAGAGGCCAATGCTAAAGAAGGCGTGGAATGTGCGATGCCACCCGTGACGTATCGTACTGACCCGCTACCCCCTGAAGCGCTCAGCCAGCTAGGCGTTCAACCGTAAATCGCTCACGGGGGACAGTGACTCCTTTTACCCTTTCGGTTACGAACGGGCACAAGGGTAAGATCTTAGAAATCGGTTGCACGAAACTGTAGTTCAGTTTGACCAGTGTGGATGGCCGACTTCTATCTGTGGAGAAATTTTTTTCCCTGAGTGGTCCTTCCCGGTTTTCATGGATCTTACTGCAGTGGAGTTCTGCTACCGGGAAAATTGATAATCTGGTTCTTCTCCGGATCCCGGACCAGAGCGATGGGTTCACCGCCGCGCTCAACAATCTCAATCTGTTCGCGCAACAACTTTCGGTACATTGTGATTCCACCGTCCGAATTGCCGAGATTTTCCTGACTGCGATCGAAGATAATCCCTTGAGTTTCCCAGGCCATTTTGTCCTGACTCGGGAATGAGTTCATTTGATATTCCCCTTCCGGTGTCATTAGTGAATCCAGACGCTCAACCGGAGGATCTTCGGGTTGTTCCACTGCCACACCGTCCTTGGCAGGATCGAACCGCATAACGTAAATCTGTGTGCGGGTATCATCAATGGGCACACGCCAATGAAGCGCTTGTGTGCTTCCTTCGGGGATCCGCAGAATATTGGGAAAAACCAGGGGTGGACGAATTTCCAGTTCCGGCCTGTCTCCCCCATACCTGCAGCTCTTGGTGATCCCCCATTCGCAAAGATCCCATCCGTACTCGTCTATGGGCCGGTAGTAATACTCCCCTCCCTTAAGGCCTCTCACTCTCATGGAATGAGCATGGAGATAGTAGGTATGCAGGGTGTCCACCGAGTTCTCCATTGCCTGGAGCCAATTGCAGTTGAGCACCGGGTGCACCGCAAGGGATCTCCTGCCGTCCGTTCTTACCAGCACATCCCAACGGGGCAGGAGCGGTTTCTTATCGGGAGGTCCCATATAAATGAACAGCAGCCCGCACATCTTCTCCATCGGATAACTGGGATGACAGATCTTGTGCTTGAATTCTGGATTTTTCTCGAAGGGTTGCTCGATACATTTTCCCTCGGTGTCGTATTTCCAGCCATGGTAGGCACACCTGATCCCGTCATCTTCAACGAAACCGTAGTATAGGGACGTCCCTCGGTGAGAGCAGTGCTCGGCGACACAACCATATTGAACATGCTGCTCACCTTCTTTCACCGGCAGACGAAACACGACCAGTTCTTCATCCATGATTCGGACCCGTTTCTTGGGTTTCGCCTCGGTAAGATCACTAACCAGGCAGACCGGTTGCCAGTATCGCCGCAGCAGTCTACCGGCAGGTGTCCCAGGACCGATACGTGTCAACATCTCATTGACTTCGTGAGACAGTATGGCTCAACCTCCTTTTGACCAAAAGGCTTCGCTTATGCCATGGTTTTGGCCCTGACCTGAGTGTGCTACGAAACCTGGCCTGGTTATTTGGTACTCAATCAACCGTAAGAATCTCAAGGACATGGCCGTTGGGATCGCGAAAATAGACCCCGCGCCCCCCGCGTCGGTGATTTGGCCGCATGTCTTCCAGTGCACGCGGTCCGCTCCCGTAGGGTATCCCTTCCTCCTGGATTCGCCCGAAGATCTGATCAAAATCCTCATCGCTAACTTTAAAAGCGTAGTGGTGCGATTTGAACTCTGACCGATTGTCAAAATCCATGGTTAGGGAGCCGTTCACTCGAACCGGTGCAAAGTGGGCAAATTCGCCTTCGTAGGAAAGCCCGAAGATCCGGGCAAAGAACCTTGCCGACCCCACTTTATCGTGTGCCGGTACGATGGTGTGGTTTAGTTCGATTGCCATTTCAAAACCTCCTTTTCGGGCGTCTTCCAATTAAAAACACTGTAGCAGCATTCATCACTGAGACAACATCATCTGATTTCTCTTGGGTACAGAGTATCTATCATCTGTCGCTTATGATGTTGAGGAGTCCCCAGATACTGATAAAGAGTGTGTGCCATAATGCTATGGGCCATCAGAGGATGCTGGTAATCTGTGCCCGGTCCAGCGAATACCATATGCGCGTAGTTGCAGGCCTCATAGTAACCAAAACTCGCCACCGCCTTGGCCTCATGCACGCTGGCCTTGGCAGCCTGACCCGTATCGAGCTTCCAAAGAGTCTCGTAAGTTACCCAACGCGCGGCATCGAGGTGATTGGCCAATTCCACACAGTGGTCCTGCACCCGCTGGAACCGGCCAATAGGTTGACCAAATACGATACGGTTTTTTGTGTATTCAACGGTCAGGTCAAAAACCTCTTGGCATGCCCCCACCTGGTAAGCGCATAGAATAGGAAGCACCTTTTCCAAAGCAACGTCCAACACCCGCCAACCTTCGCCCGCAGAAAGTATGTTCGAGGCCGGGACCTCTACCTTTTCAAAACGCACCTCGGCAACCGATACCATAAAACCAACGTGAGGCGTAACGGTGATTCCAGGGGCGGATTGATCCACCAGGACAAGAGCAACTCCGCAGTTTTCTGTCCGCGCCGCACAAATGAAGCTCGTGGCCGCCTGCGCATCAAACACAAATCTCTTGGTACCCTCCAGCGTGAAGTTCCCGCCATTTTTGATCAGCCGGGTTTCAACCGCATCATTACTCCAATGGACTCCCGTATCGGTGATCGCTGGGACGGCGATGCGTTTAGCAATGCAAATTTCCGGCAACCAAGATTGCTTCTGCGCGTCGGAACCACCCTCCATAATTAACTGCGCACCCAGCACGCCGGAGGAAAAGAAAGGACCCGGAAGGGGCGCCCGGCCCAGTTCTTCGAACAAAATACCGCAGTCAGTGAAAGATGCGGCTGCCCCGCCGTACTCTTCCGGGCACATCATGCCTAGCCATCCCAACTCGTCCGCCTTACGATAAAGGGCATGCTGAAACGTTTCTCTGTCACGAAACCATGTGGTATTCACATGAGGGGGAGCCTCCCTTTTTACAAAGTCGGCTGCCACCTTTTTAAACATGCCCTGTTCTTCGGTCAGTCCTAAGTCCATAATCTACTCTCCATTAGATGGTCTCAGGCGCTTTTTCCTGAGAAGGTCGACCCAAACCAACCCGGCGTGCAAAGATCAGCCGATCGGTGTCGAGGGTTCCCCCGCCATGGAGCTGACCGGGGCCACTTCGGATCACATACTCAAAATCCAAGACCTCATGCACATTGTGATCAGGAACCAAGGCGTCATAGCCCATAATCTGCTGTAACCTCTCCCCGTTTCTAAGCCGAGCCATACGCTGGTAGTACCGGAACTGTGCTCCACCGTAGGGGTGCGGCTTCCTGACAAAGCGATGCCAGAAGTTTCGCCGGGCGAAAAGGCTCGTTGTGTGAAGTTCAATGGTCATGTCGGCAATGAGGTCCCGCACCTTATCGTCTTCTATCAGAGGCCTCCCGCCAATTTTTGTCTTCTGGCAATACTCCACTACCCGTTCCACCAATGGGTCTCTCCCCACCCTTCCCTCTCCGCCGTGTTCGAGCTCAAGGTGAGTGTTGGCTACCTTCCAGCCGTTGTTCTCCCCTCCTACAAGATACTTTGCCGGCACACGCACGTTGTCAAAAAACACAGAATTCTTGATACCCATCATTAAACGCATGTGCTGGATGGTAATACCAGGTATGTTCGCGGGGATATGAAGCCAACCCAGGTTTTCATGTCGGGGACGAGAGGGGTCAGTACAGACCAAGGCCCAGAGATAATCCGGTGGGAGGTGATGGCCAACCATGACCTTCTGCCCGTTGACCACATAGTGGTCACCGTCCCGAATCGCCTTGGTCCGGCAGTTGGCAACGTCACTCCCCCGCTGAGGTTCCGTCAGTACCTGCCAGACGGCAATCTCGCCTCGCACAATAGGAGGTAAGAACTCCTGCTTCTGTTGTTCACTCCGCCATTTGAGCACCACCGGCGCCACGATACGAGCTAGGGTGTAGAAAATATGATTCAAGTTGAGTCCATACTCCGAAAGTTCCGTCTCCAGCACCAGCTGATGATGGATGGTAAGCCCCGCGCCCCCATATTCGACAGGGAACATAGGAAACAGCCAACCCTTTTTTCCTAACTTACCTGCCAGGTCACGCCGAAACCGGTACTCCTCTTCGTTCTCTCGTGTGGACCAGGAAGCCGACCACTTCAGGTGTTCGGAACCTATCATGTTTTCCCGCAGCCATTCGCGAACTTCGTTTCGAAATACGCTGACCTCGGGTGGATCTGCATGAACGCTAAAGTCCATAGCTACTCCTTGTCAAATTATTTTTTACTCCAATCTACTGGTGCTCTAGTGAATCAGATTCCGAGCGCTTTTATCCCTTGAGGGCTATCTTCCGTTTTGCGCAATGACTCCCCGCTTACGAAGTGCCGCGATTGTCTCTCCGTCATAGCCAAATCGTTTCAATATCTCATCGGTATGTTCCCCCAATAGGGGTGCAGGCCGAATAAACTGAGTGGGGTATCGGAAAGGTTCACGGCACTACCGATGAGGCGAGTGGACCCCATGGTGGGGTGATCCATGGTCTTGGGAATCTCCATGTGTTGGACCTGCGGGTCCTGGAAAACTTCGTCAGGTGTATTAATGGGCCCGTTGGCGATACCGTTGTCGTCCAGTGCTTTGAGCCAAAAGGCACGAGGTTTTTTGCGAAACTCTTCGTCGAGGACTTTGACGATCTCATGATGGTGCTCCCACCGGTCTCTACGGGTGGCAAACTTCGGCTCCTTTAACAAGTCAGTGCGTCCCACCACCGTGACCAATCCCTCCCAGGACTCCTGGTGCCCGGAAAGATGGATCACCAAGGGCAGCTCATCGCCAGCGATGAAGCAGTAAATCCGCCCCCTGGGAAAGTTGTCGCGAGAGACAGCCTCTCCGCCATTCAGGTAGTCGACGATATGGGACTCGATAAATGCCAGGCTTACCTGTAGCAGTGAGGTGTCCACGAACTGTCCTCTTCCGGTTCTGTGACGCGCGAGAAGGGCGGCCATGATTCCGTATACGGCAAAAATCCCCGAGGTATGATCAGCGATGGAAACGCCTACCACCTTTGGATTGTCAAGATCCGTGACCAGGCTTAGCATACCGCTCAGCGCTTGGCCGATGGTGTCAAAGCCAGGCTTGTCCCGATAGGGGCCGCTCTGACCGTAGCCGGAAATAGAGCAATGGATGAGTTTCGGATTGAGTAGCTTGAGCTCTCCGTAATCGAGACCGAGACGGATTCTTGTCTCCGGGCGAAAGTTCTCAAGCAAGATATCGGCCTGCCCCAAGAGACGGAACAGTACTTTCTTGCCCTCCCTGTCTTTTAGATTGAGGGTAATGCTTTTTTTGTTCCGATTTAACGCCCTGAAGCTTGGTCCATAACCTTCGTATTTCGGATTACGGCCTCGGTGCGTGTCGCCCCCATCAGGCAGCTCCACCTTGATGACCTCACACCCAAGGTCGCCGAGAAGACTTCCGGCATAGGGGCCGGCAACATGCCCGCTGACTTCCACTACAACCGTACCCTCAAGTGCCGTGGGAAGAGGCTCAGTCATGGTTACCCCAAATATCTCGTAACATTTCAGCCAGGGAAGTAGAAATCATCGCCGATGGTTGTCCTCCGGCATATTATGATTGCTACACAGTCTGATGAATTCACAAAACAGCGGTGATTCTCCCGCTGTTCCAGTTGCTTGTCAAGCATCCGACAGTACCGTTCAACTGAATTACAGCGGAGCCCGCATCTCAAGAAAAGGCCCAGGCGCCTTGAAGTCTTGTCTCTATACCCAACCGAATGACTCACCTTTAGAGGACAGAAATAATTCTCAACAAATCAACTGTGCGGCGCGTAATTAAGCTCGCTTCGGGCCGGTGTCATTGGTAGAAAACTGCAATACCGTAGCTTTGGGTATTTGGGTGCGTAGAAGTGTATTGTGATCCATGATAACTATTAAAATAGAGTGCATGAGCTTGGCATTTAAGGTCGCAATCGGCCCAAGAAGTAATACTACGTTTTATCTTGACAGCTGAAGACGCTGCTACATTCTAATCTTTGTCGGTTCTGGGTTTAGTAGGCAAACCCCATGGATCACCTTCAGAACGGCACTCCCACAGACAAAGGCATGGACTATACCTGCCCAATGTGCCCCAAGGTACAGGAGACCAAACCAGGACCCTGTCCCATGTGCGGTATGGCCCTGGAAAGATCAGCGGGATCCATTCCCATCACAAAGACAGAGTACATCTGCCCCATGGATCCGGAGGTCCTGGAATCCGAGCCCGGCCCCTGCCCCGTTTGTGGAATGGCTCTCGAGCCACGTGTGGCAACGGCGGAGGAGGAAACGAATCCCGAACTGGCGGACATGTCACGGCGGTTCTGGATCGGCCTTATCCTGACAGTACCGGTACTGTTCCTCGCAATGTCCGAGATGATACCGGGGCAACCTGTGGCGGGGCTCATATCGGTTGCGCATTCAACATGGGTTCAGTTTTGGCTGAGCACCCCGGTGGTGCTCTGGTGCGGATGGCCTTTCTTCCAGCGTGGTTGGATCTCGCTACTGAATCGCAGTTTCAACATGTTCACGCTCATTGCCATGGGCGTTGGCACGGCTTACCTTTATAGCGTATTCGCAACTCTCTTCCCGGAATTTTTTCCACAAACCTTCAGGGGACCAGATGGCGTGGTTCCCATCTATTTTGAAGCTGCAGCCACCATAACGATACTTGTACTGCTAGGACAGGTACTCGAATTGCACGCCCGAGGCCGCACCAATAGTGCCATCAAGGCGTTGTTGGGGCTCGCGCCAAAAACCGTAAGGTTCGTGAAAGACGACGGCAGTGAGGAGGACATTCCATTGGACCGCGTTCAACCCGGTAACCGGCTGCGTGTCCGCCCGGGTGAAAAGATTCCAGTAGATGGTATCGTGTTATCGGGGTCCACATCCGTTGACGAGTCCATGGTCACGGGAGAATCCATCCCTGTGGAAAAGACCCAGGGAGAACCTGTTACAGGAGGCACAGTCAACGGCACCGGCAGCATTGTTATGAAAGCCGAGCACGTAGGCAGTGAAACTCTGCTTGCACAGATCGTTCGCATGGTAAGCGAGGCGCAACGGAGTCGCGCTCCTATCCAACGGCTTGCAGATGTCGTGGCTTCTTACTTTGTGCCAACGGTGGTACTTGTCGCGTTGGTAACCTTTGTGGTCTGGGCTCTTTTCGGCCCCGAGCCCCGCATGGCCCACGCGCTAGTGAGCAGCGTTGCGGTGCTCATCATCGCTTGTCCCTGCGCGCTGGGTCTCGCCACACCTATGGCAATCATGGTGGGGAGCGGACACGGCGCTACGGTTGGCGTGTTGATCAAAAACGCCGAAGCCCTTGAGATTTATGAGAAGGTGGATACCCTGGTGGTGGATAAGACAGGTACTATTACCGAGGGAAAGCCAACGTTGGTCTCATTGAAAGCTTTGCCGGGGCAGGATGAAGCCGAGCTGCTCCGCCTGGCTGGCAGCCTCGAGAGGGGGAGCGAACACCCATTGGCGGCTGCCATATTGCAAGCCGCCCAGGAAAAAGATTTGCAGCTCTCCGAAGTGGGTAACTTTCGATCGGTAACGGGTAAGGGAATTCTAGCTACCGTCGATGGTAATACAACCGCACTCGGTAATCAGGCATTACTCGACGAACTGAAGATCCCTGCCGGGGAATTGTCCAGTGAGGCCGAATCCTTGCGACAGGACGGTCAGACTGTGATGTTTCTTGCGGTGAATGGACGGGCCGTTGGTATTATCGGCGTTACAGATCCCATCAAGTCATCTTCTCATGACGCAATCCGTTCCCTGCATGAGGAAGGGATGCAAATTGTCATGCTTACAGGGGATAGCCGCACCACTGCTCAAGCCGTGGCCCGCAAAGTCGGCATTGACGATGTGGAAGCGGAGGTGACTCCTGACCAAAAGAGTGAAGTCGTTAAGCGCCTGCAGGCGGCAGGCCATATCGTTGCCATGGCGGGAGACGGAGTCAACGATGCACCGGCCCTTGCTCAGGCCCAGGTGGGGATTGCCATGGGAACCGGGACTGAGGTGGCCATCGAGAGCGCCGGAATGACCCTGTTAAAAGGTGACCTCAGGGGATTGGTACGTGCCCGCAGGTTAAGTCGCGGCACCATGCGCAATATCCGGCAGAATCTCTTTTTTGCGTTTATCTACAACACCCTGGGGATTCCAATTGCGGCGGGTGTGCTCTACCCGATCTTCGGCCTGATGCTGAGCCCCATCATTGCAAGCGCAACCATGACCTTGAGTTCCATATCAGTGATAAGTAACGCATTACGCTTGCGCCGACTCGAATTGTAAAAAGAAAAGTTTTTCGGGTTCGCTTTCCAAAAACCTCTTGATTGACCAGTCACAACCCAGGTTCACTCTGCTAAAGGTATTCTCAACTGACATCCACAGTTGCTCGACCTTTCCAGCGCAGGATCTTTTACTTCGCATCGTGAAAAATAATCCCCAAGGTGTATCGGTTACCTGACTCAACCGTACTGACTCCATGTCGGAGCGTTGCACGATAGTAACCCCGTACACCTTGAACGGGACGGTGATGAACTGCGAAAATCACCCCATCACCCTGTTTCGGCGAAAGCACTTCTACGCGAGATTGCTGTCGAGGCCGCTGTTCGGTGAGCACGAATTCGCCGCCGGTAAAATCTTTGCCGGGCTGACTTAAAAAAAAGGTGATTTGAAAGGGGAAAACAATCTCCCCGTATAAATCTTGGTGCAGACGGTTAAAGTCACCGGCCCCGTACTTCAGGATCAACGGGGTGGGACGAATTTGGCCTGCGCCGTGACAGAATTGGATGAAGTCCGAAAGCTTATCAGGAAATCGAAACTTGTCATTTTCCAACCGAACGAGCCATTCATTTGCAAGCGGCGCAAGATGAGGATAAGAGGACTCCCGAATTTGTTGTATTAATGGTGGTAGTGGATATTTGAAGTATTTATACTCCCCCTGGCCAAAGGAATAACGGGACATTTCGATCCGTTTACGAAAAAACTCGTCGTGGGAATATAACGCGGAGATCTCGCGACAGTCCTGCACCGTGAGAACATCCGGTACTATTGCGAACCCCCGTTCGTCTATGTGGGAACGCGTTGACTCCCAGTCAATTGCTTGCTCGCGCAATGCCCCCCCTGCCCCCGAAACTTCCTTTTGCTTCAAACCTACCTGTTAGAGTCAGACTTTCACACTGGTTAAATTTAATTTCTTCTCTGAGCGTAATTCGAAGTCGGCTTTCTTGAGAGCGGGGTGATTTTAACCGGCAGGGTTGTCAAGAATTGGGCCGGTAAGACCTGGCTCTCACCGTATCCATCAAACGCAGACCTGACACTCAAGATGAAATTTTTCGCTCGGGAACAGTTGTAAGAAATTTTGACCCATAGTTCATTACATCGAAAACACGCAGACCCAATTCTTCAGTAAGATCAATGCAGACATTGGTCCCGCGACAACTGTTTCCCCGTGAATCCAAGAGTGGCGAGAAGACTCCAATCCCGAGCTGACGATTCACCACCGCCATTTTTCCACCGCTTACTCCGCTCATAGCCGGCATTCCCACTCGATAGGCCCATTCCCCGGAAAAATCGTACATACCGCAGGTAAACATGACAGAAAGGATGTCCTCGATGTACCCCGTGTCGAAAACCCACTCTTTGGGCAGGGGGTTCTTACCAATGTTAGCCAACGTCGCAGTCATGACCGCCCAGTCGCGGCAGTTAACTAAGACGAAGCATTGTTGGACGTACAGATCCAGGATCTCCTCGACCGTGCCATCAATCATCCCGAAATTGAGCATCAGGTGACCGATGGCGCGGTTACGATGCCCCGTTCTGCGTTCGGACTCAAAAACCGATTGGTCAACAGATAAAGAGCGACCGGCTGCGCACTCAACTTCTTCAACAGGTATTCCAGCGGCGCTGTTTGCGAGTGTTCTTCGATCAGTGCTGAGGTGGCAATGGCGCCCGAGTTAACCATGGCATTGTATGGACGCTTGCTTTTGTCGTCTAGGATGATCGAATTAAACGCATCACCGCTAGGCTCCACACCCACCCGTTTAAACGTTTCCTCACGGCCACACTGTTCCAAGGCCATCCCAAAGACTAGCGGTTTAGAGATCGACTGGATAGTGAAATTCTGATCGCAGCCACCCATCTCAAAAACTTGCCCGTCAACGGTTGCAACACATATTCCGAATGAGTTGGGATCGGCCTTACCCAATTCAGGAATATAGGTTGCGAATTCTCCGTCTTGGTGCGATCTGTACTTTTCGTACGGATTGGCCAACAACTCTTGCACCTGACCTTGATCTCTACGAAGTTGTTCTATAAAATTCTCTTTTCTATAAACCCTTGATGGCCTCTTCGGTGGTGGGCGCAAGCGTAAGAAAGGAAGAGAAACCGGCGATGTCGAAAACTTGTTTGACTCCATCCTTTAGCGAGCAGAGTATCATTTTACCTTTCGCCTCGTCCATGCGCTTTGCCGCAAGGAGAAAAATCCGCAACCCTGCACTGCTTATGTAGTCCAGCTGGGACAGATCAATTATCAATTTCGCCTGGTTCGAGGCTATGAGAGACAGCACTTTTACTTCCAGGTCTTTGGATGTGGTTGCATCGAGTTTTCCAATTACGCGGAGAATTGAAATATTGTCTCGTCGCTCTTCCGTGATTTCCATTGCTTAGGTCTCCCGAAGTTTTGTTTTGAGAATAAATATATTCCTTTTATTTTCTCGCCGGTATTCCAACTCATCCATCATTTCTCGTACCAGGTGAATTCCCAATCCGCCTATCTGTCTTTCTGCCAACGGTTTTCCCGTATCCGGGGGGGGGACCTCCAGGGGATTGAACGGTTGTCCGTCATCTTCCACCTCAATTGCCATTTCCGGCTCCTCCCATGCGAGTCTCACGGAGATCTCGTGCTCCATCTTGTCCTCGTAGCCGTAAGAGATTACATTGGTGAGGATTTCTTCCATCACCAGGGTCAAACGAAACACCATCTCCGAAGGCACGCCATGGAGCCCGGCAAATTCCTCTAGCAGCTGGTTCAAGCGCCCCAACTCGGCAAGGTCGTTTTTTAGCCGGACGGATAGGATAGGTTCTCGAGTCTTATCCATACCATTATATTCAATCACCAAAAGCGTGATGTCATCCGACTGGGGTGCATCTGAGGCAAAATCTTGGACGTTTTTGACAACCCTTTCAATGACTTCCTTACTGCTCGGCCCATTCAAGCCTTGTAACGTCGTCTCCAGCCGACTCTCGGAAAATAGTTGATCGTCCTTATCCATAGCTTCGGTTACACCGTCTGTATACAAGATGAGATGATCTCCCGATTTGAGCACTATCCGTCCTGCATGATAATCTATGGAATCAATGACGCCCAGTGCCATGCCACCTATTTTGGGTAACGCTGTGACGACACCATTGGACAACACGTACGGTAAGTTGTGGCCGGCGTTACTGTATTCCACCTGCCCTGTTCTCACATCCAGGATCCCGCAAAAAACCGTCACGAACATGCAGGTTTCATTATCACGGCAGACCTCTCCGTTGAGCCGGGTTAAAATAGTTTCCGCGGTGGCATTTTGGCGTCCTCCTGTGGCTCTGAACATGGTCTTGGTAAGCGCCATAAATAGAGACGCGGGGACACCTTTTCCTGAGACATCCCCAATGGCGAAACAGAGGTGGTGGTCGTCGATAAAGAAAAAATCGTAAAAATCCCCTCCCACTTCCCGTGCAGGGACAAGGGTTGCATAAATATCAAACTCCCGGCGGTCAGGGAAAGGGGGAAAGGTCTTGGGCACCATGCTCATCTGGATGTCATGGGCAATCTTGAGTTCGCTTTCGATCCTCTCTTTGGACGCGGTAGTTTCCTCCAGGTCCTTGAGGTAGCGTTGTAGGGTCCTTTGCATATCGATGAATGACTCAGCCAGCTTGCCGATTTCGTCCTTAGACTTTTGTGGCAAGGACTCGATTTCGGCAGGGATATCGAGGCCGGTGGAAAAGTCGTGGGAGGCAAGGGAATGGGTGTAATCGGCCAGCAGGTTCAATGGTCTTGAAATACGATTGACGAGAATATAGGCCACCGCGATGCTCAGGATCAAAATCGCAAACATGAGGCCCTGTTGCTTTACAACAGTGGACCAAATTTGCGCTCGAATAAAACTCTGGTCCATACCCACGTGGACGAATCCCGCCACACCCGCCAGGATGGGCGCGTAAATATGGATGAAGTCTCCCAGTCCTTTTACCTGGAGCTTCGTGGTTACCACTTCTCCTGTGGATGGACTCGCTCTGGATTGCTCGATGAGAGGAAGCACTTCTTTTGGTACAGCGGGAACGAAAGTATGCGACACCATTTCCCCCTGGCCATCGGAAACAAAGACATAAGCAACCCCGCCGATTTCGCCAAACTGGTCGATAATAGCCTGTACCGTGGACAGGTCCCGGTTCAAAAGAATTTCTACGCTGGAATCGGCAACGCTCTTTGCAATGGCAATACCTTTACTCTGATATTCCGTGGTTAAACCACGGTAAAGGGTCCACCCTGAAAGAACTGATGTTGCCGTGGCAATGACACCGAAGAGTATCACAATTAGAATCAGAGTTTTCGTGAACAACTTTGAGGTCGTTATTTTTTCCATTGTTCCCAGCTCACCACAGGAACGAATTCGTTGTTCTTAAGAGTGGTATAATAAACGCGGTCCGATCCCTGGTGCTTGTCGGGTCCAAAGGATATGAAGTTCCCGATTCCCATTCCAAGGTTCGAATGGTGGACGCCCTCCACGGTCTCTTTGATGCGGTCCTTGGCCGGTGCCGGGCCCATGTCGCTCAATATATGAACCAGTAGTTTTGCGTTCAAATACCCTTCAAGGCTGACAAAGCTGTACCGTAAGGGTTGATACTCACCAGTGCCCCAGGGGCTAGGGACCTTGGCCCCGTATTGATCCATGCGCTGCCGGTATTCCCTGACCGCTTGCAGTGACGTGTCTTCATACGAAGGGACCACTTGAGAATTGATAAGGTTCGCTGTGTAATCGGTACCCTTGGCCTTGCCGCTTTGCCATAGCAGGGCCGCCATGGCCTCACTGCCCACGAATGAAACGTTGGCGATGGGAACCTTCCAGCCGGAATCTCTAGCGTCTCTGATCAATGCTGCACAGGCAGCGTAGGAACCGATTGAAATAATTGCGTCGGGACCCGTCGACCTGAGGATTTCCACCTGCCGTTTCAGACTCGCCGAAAATTTTGTGCCTCTACGATAGGTGGCCTCGCCGTTGATTTTCAGTCCGTGGCGTATAAGGGCGTTTCTAACACCTTCCCAACCACTTCGCCCGTAGGCATCTGCCTGGTAGAACACTGCGATCTTTTTCCTCCCCACTTTGACGAAGTGATTGACCAATCCTTCTGTTTCGTTTTGATAGGAAGCGCGCAGGTTAAAGACGTATTGCGAGTAAGGAGGCCGCCGCTGCGGTTCCGCCCCTGTGAACGGGAAAAACAAATAGACATGCTTCTTGCTGTAATTTCTAAGTAACGGGAGTACACGTGTGACGGTTGGGGTTCCAACGTAATTCACCAGTAGAAATACTTTGTCCTCGTCAACAAGTTTGATGGTATTTCGAATGGCGGGTGTAGGGTTGTAACCGTCGTCGTAGGCGCGGATAATAATCTTCTTTCCGTGAACACCGCCCCGTTGATTGACAGGCTCCAGATAAGCCATCGACCCCCTGTACAGTTCAATGCCAAGGCCGCGGGAAGTGCCGGTAAAGGCGGCGGACATACCAACCACCAGTTCATCAGCCTGGGCCAAAGCGGGTGCGAACAAAATCAGGCAAGAGACAAAGGTTCGAAGCAATCCAGCAATGGTTAAACCCATGGGGCCTTACTGCGGCGGGCTGTCGTCGCCTTTGGGATCCCGCCGAAATCTTTGAATATAACTGACCCCCACCACTGCCTGAGTAACGGCGGACTTGTCCAGCAAATGACGCATGTCGCAAAAGTCACCATTCTCCACCACCTCACCGATTACAGTTTCCAAAGACTCGGGCTCATCGGACATGGGAAGCTCGCTAAAAATTACGCCGTGGTTGTGGAGCATCATGCTCTGCTTCCCCCTATTGGACGGATGGATGTAGAAAACGGAGTTCAGGAGCCTTTGGTCGTAGCGGGACAATTCACTCGTCAGATCCGCGCCGATGCCGCAAATCAGTGCCGTTACATTCTTGTGTCTCGGCTCAGAATCCGCGTCAAACCAATTGGCAAAATGAGCCGGGTGAGTGATCATCTCGCCGTCCGAAGGGGCAAATTTGTTAACGGGCGATTTCTTCACCCCCGATCCAAACACCGAAGACATCTGCGCTCGTAGGACCAATCCAAGGACGCCCTTGAAGTCTGGGCGGCGTCTTCGGGCCAGTTCGAAAAGATCCTTATACAACATATCCATCGTGGCGCCTTCAGTATGGCTGCTATCAAAAGCAAAAAGTTCGTTAAAACCTCCCTCGATGGACACATTAAAGGCCGTTTTCAGAGTGACCCGGCCCGTATCGGTCTTGGGAATCAGAAAATCCGGAGTGTCGTGCCCGTCGGTGGGAAGCCAGACCATGGTACCGCCAATGGTAATCATCTCGCCCATGATTCCAAAATAGTCGTCAATCCGATTTCCCAAACCGCCAAGTCCAATGGAGTATTCCGTTTCAAAGAAGAGCTTGGAACTCAATTGGCTAGGTGTAACTCGTGAATAGAGAACGTCGCTAATATCTCCCAGGACATCGATAACTCCTTCGACGCTGGAGGCTGAGAGGACGCGTTAGGTACCGGAACTCATGTGGAAACTTTCCGCCGGTTGTGAATCCTTTCCGCCCAATCCCTTTTCCGTGATTTGGTTGCAGTAGGCGAGAGCCTCATCCAGGGTTTTGGACACCCGTAAAAGCTCTCTAAAGCCTGCAAGCTCAATCACTTCTAGACAATAGGATTGAAGGTTTGCGAGAACGGCGAAAGTGCCACCACGGTTAAGCTTTTGCTGAAACTTTAAAAACACGCACACCCGCGCTACTGAGGTAATCGACACCTTCCATATCGATCACAGTGCAATGTAGGCCCTCCGCCGTTTGAGTCTCCAGGTAACCTTCGAGTTCTTTAGACCCAAAGGCATCCAGCCTTCCTTGCACCGTGAGAACTAGAGTTCCGTCGATAACCTTGGATGTTAGTTCCATTCTGCGTTTCGATTGATCTCGAGGTAACAGCCCCTAATTGCCCATGGGATTCATGTATCCGTAATATTTCCAAAATTCCGGATCATCCTTAGCCCAACCGGGGTAAAAACTCTTTTCAAAATAGTCACCCAGCTTCTCAAACAGCAGGTGCCATGTGGAATTTCCCTTCCTGTGGGCCTCCAGAAGCTCAGGCACAAGTTCGTCCAACTTAGAGAGTTCCTCCTTGGGAAGATAGGAAAGGGCGCCCTTGGTGATGGATGCTTTGAGGGTTTCCGGGTTCATGGCATGGGCGGTTAGCATCACTGTGGGTATCCCCTTGTTGACGGCCTCCACCAGGAGATCCAACCCATTGACTCCCATTATATCCAGAACGGCTAGATCATACTTCGTATCTTTTAGCTTTTGTGAGGCGCTTTCGTAGTCCTCCGCCCGGTCCACTTTTGCCTCATCCAAAACGTCTTCAATGGTGTCGAGAATATCCTTTTCATCGTCCACTGCCAGAACACTGAGGCCCTTGATACTGGATGTTGATTCCGTTTCAGCCATTTTTTACTTTCTCCTTTCTATACTTCAAATCATTGCAAAACGAATTCATCGTATTTTGACCCACAAAACTTCGACTCGATCCACTTACTGTTCCACCCCTAGCTCATGGGCAAAGTGAAGCGAAAAGAGGCCCCCTTACCCGCTTCACTTTGGACAGAGACGTCGCCTCCTAGCCCTTTGGCCAGTATTAAGGCTCCAGCCAGACCCAGACCATGGCCCTTTCTCGCCAGGGTCGACTGCGCTTCCGCCTGAACGTAAG
Organism: uncultured Binatia bacterium (SeqCode); assembly: GCA_965215595.1. GTDB lineage: Bacteria > Desulfobacterota > Binatia > UBA9968 > CAXXLF01 > CBDCDW01. The sequence continues at coordinate 182,756 of CBDCDW010000005.1, forward strand.
GTTGAAAAATACGGGCATGGTCGTCCGGATTGATGCCGGGGCCATCGTCTCCTATTTCCAACACCATCATGTCGTTTTCTCGAAAGAGCTTGACGTCCAGCCTCTCCTTGCGGAAGCGTAGAGCGTTTTTCATCAGGTTACCTACGATCTGACTGAATTTTGCGTCGTCCTGGATGATTTCTATTGCATCCATCCCTGAGGCAATTCTGAGAGAAATGCCAGCCTGGTTCAAGAAATTCAGCACCGCCTCCTTGGTCTTCAGTTCGCTTGCCTGCTCAAACAATTCCCCTTCCATAGTTTCGATGGAGGCCAGCAATTCGGCATAGATGGTCTTCGCTGGACAAAATGATCCCCCCACGTTTTGACCCGCTTCCGAGCGGCCAATCTCAAGGAGATTGTTCAACATGCTGCGTCCTTTTAAGGCTCCCCTGAGCACGCGCTTTAAAGTCTTTTCCTGCCGTGGCGAGAGGGGACCCGATTTTTGCCGTTTTTCAAGCAGAGATCTGACTCCCGCTTCAATAACCGCAAGAGGGTCCTTGAGTTCATGAACCAGGAACTGAACTTGAAGTTCCCTGAAAAAATGCTCTGGGATCCTGCTTTCTTTACCGCGATCCATAGGCTTACCTGGTCCTCCCCTCCTTTTCTTCTCGTCCAGATGGGTCTTCCGGCTCCATGCTGAGCATGGAGGCCGGGAACCTCAAGGAAAAGAGGCTCCCGAAACCGTACTTGCTTTCAACATGGATTTCAAATCCATACCGTTCGGAAAATAGTTTGCTTCGCAGCAGGTCCAAGCCTTTTCCTCCGGCCTTAATATCAAAAGGCTTTCTCGACGAATAATCCTGGGTTTCCCCGGTGTGAACAAAGCCGTGAAACAGCTGCCTCATGTTTTCTTCTTTAATACCAACTCCAAAATCACGTACCCGGAGTACGAGTTCATTACCCTGCGGATGGAGCTCCACCCGGATGATTCCCCCATCCGGCGTGTTTTCAATGGCATTTCGGATGAGACCACTGAACACCTTGCGCAGTGGCCCCTCAGGCATCCGTACCGCCGGGCCGGGGCGCAAGTCCGATTCCACGCGCACATCACGATGCCGATAAAGTGGCTCCATGGCGGCGAGAACTTCAGGAACCCATTGAACAAAGGAGATACTGTCTCGACCTTCATCTGCTGGTGGCAAATAGAATTCTTCGATACGCCGGGTAAGCTTTACCAGCAGTGGAGTCGGCGGATCGCCTTGATCCACCAAGGTCTCGAGAAGATCCTGGCATTGCCGGATCATTCCTTCCAAGATGCCTTTTTCCATGGTTTCTCTTTGCTTTGCGATGTCGCCAGCCTCCTCTTCCAGCTTCAGGAGTCGCTCAATGCTCCTGTCCATGCGATGAAGAGCGGACGAGAAACGTTTATCGTCGCGCCGTACCGAGGGCTTGGACAATATCTTGGAAGAGGCTGAGATTATGGCCAAGGGAGTCTTCAGCTCGTGGGAAAGATGATCGATCATCTTCGTCTTGGCCTGATACAGGGTGTCCAGTTCGGCATGGGTCTCCCGCAGCTGATCTATTACGCGGGCATTCTCGAGACCTATGGCTAAGACCGACTGCAGGATCAGAACGCACTGCATGGCGGTAGGATCCAGCGCTTCCCCGGCAGGTCGATCGAAGGTAACCACACCCAGGGACCTGTTGTTGGCCTCCACCAAGGGTACACAGAGGCACTGCCGGCCTGGTGCACCGGAATCGTAGGTGGGATAAGGAACCTTGTCCAAAAAGTTTAATTGGAACTGTCCCGGTTGCTTGGAGTGCATCACCTCTTCAAATGGGGTCCCGGCCACATTAAATTGCATCGGATCGGCATTGAGGATGGTACCCGTGCAACCTTCAACGATGAGAGTCTCACTGGAAGGGCTCAAAAGAAATATGGCAACCGTCTCACACCGTCCAAAGTCGGCGAAGGACTCCAATCCGCGCTCTACCAAGACGTGATGATCCAGCTCGGCGAGAATCAATCGAATGGCGAAGGTCAGTATGGCCAGCTCTTGTTTAGCGTCGGTATTGTTCGGGATTTCCATCAGATAGTCTCGCTGGTGGGAAATATATGGAAAGGATAAATATCTTCGCAACAGAGCGTACTGGTAATAGAAAATACTGTCAACTTGACGTAGGGAGCAAGGCGAGGAGAAAGAATTTGAAAGAAAGAGAGAAATTATGGTACCGATACCACAGGAATGCTAAAAATTCTTCAAATAACCGTAACGCTTCCAGAAATCCGGGTCCTCGGTATCCCAACCCTCATTGAATGTCTTATCAAAAAAACCACCCAACCTCTCAAATAGTAGGCGCCAGGTGGAGTTTCCCTTCTTATGGGCTTCCAGGAGCTCGTCAACAATCTCGTCTAGCCTCGTGAGCTCTTCCTTGGGTAGATAGGCAAGCGCTCCTTTATTTATGGATGCCTTGAGGGTTTCCGGGTTCATGGCATGGGCAGTCAGCATCACTGTGGGAATGCCCTTATTGACGGCTTCCACTAGAAGCTCAAGGCCGTTGACCCCCATGATATCCAGAACTGCCAAATCATACTTCGTTTCTCTAAGCTTTTGTGACGCGCTATCGTAGTCCTCTGCCCGCTCCACTTTCGCCTCGTCCAGGACATCCTCGATGGTGTCGAGAATATCCGTCTCATCGTCTACTGCCAGAACACTTATGCCTTTCAGATGGGATGCTATCGCTGCAGCCATTTTTGACCTCCCTCTCTTAAAAACAGAAGAGACCCTTGATTGCTCTTAACTGTGGTTCCCGTCCCACTAAAGTTGACCCACCGGACCTGTGTCGAAGGAGAAATTATCAGAGCACGCTCTACCATGTCAACTGAACCCACTCTCGCTCTTCGTTCTTCGGTGATTTCGATTCGTTAAGTCTCCCGAATCTTCGTCTTGAGGACCAAAAGATTCTTTTCATTTTCCCTTTCGTATTTCAACTCATCCATCATTTCCCGGACGAGGTGAATTCCCAATCCGCCTACCTGCCTTTCTGCTAAAGGCATTCCTAAGTCCGGTGGAGGTACTTCCAAGGGATTGAAGGGGTGGCCGTCATCTTCCACCTCGATCTTCATTTCCGGGATCTGCCAGGATATGCGCACTGAGATCTCATGCTCCATCTCGTCCTCGTAACCGTACGAGATCACGTTGGTAATGATTTCCTCCAGCACGAGGGTCAGACGAAACACCATCTCCGAAGGGACACCGTGAAGCTCCGCAAACTCCTCCAGGAGTTGGTTCAAGCGCTGGAGTTCAGCAAGGTCGTTTTTCAGCTGGACGGATAGGGTAGGTTCTCGAGTCTTATCCATACCATTATATTCAATCACCAAAAGCGTGATGTCATCCGACTGGGGTGCACCAGTGGCAAAACGTTGGACCTCATTGACGACCCTTTCAATGACTTCGTCGCTGCTCTGCCCGTTCATGCCTTGCAACGTCGTTTCCAGACGGCTTTCTGAAAAGAGTTGGTCGTCCTTATCCATGGCCTCTGTCACACCGTCCGTATACAAGATGAGATGATCTCCAGGTTTGAGCACGACCCTTCCCGCAGGATAGTCTACCGAATCGGTCACGCCCAGGGCCATGCCCCCTATTTTAGGTAACGCCGTTACGACCCCATTGGATAAGACGTATGGTAGATTGTGGCCGGCGTTACTGTATTCCACCTGACCTGTTCGCACATCCAGGATCCCGCAAAAAGCCGTTACAAACATGCAGGTTTCATTATCGCGGCAGATCTCTCCGTTAAGCCGAGATAAAATGGTTTCCGCTCTGGCAGTTTGACGCCCGCCTGTGGCTCTGAACATGGTCTTGGTGAGCGCCATAAAGAGGGAGGCAGGAACACCCTTGCCGGAGACATCCGCAATGGCAAAACAGAGTCGGTGGTCGTCGATGAAGAAAAAATCATAGAAGTCTCCACCGACCTCCTTCGCCGGCACGAGGGTTGCGTAGATGTCAAATTCCCGCCGGTCAGGAAAAGGCGGAAAAACCTTAGGCACCATGCTCATCTGGATGTCGTGGGCGATCTTCAGCTCGCTTTCGATCCTCTCTTTCGCCGCGGTCGTTTCTCGAAGATGCTCGATGGATTCGTTCAATCGCCGCGTCATCTCGTTGAACGAGGCAGCAAGAGCGCCAATTTCATTCTTTGCTGTGATATCGATCCTTTGAGTGAAGTCACCGCTTGCGATCCGCCGGGTCATTTCGGTTAAACTTGCAATGGGCCTGGAGATGGTGTTGGCGCCAAAAACCGCGATGCCCGACCCGAACAAAAGTACAAGGACGCTGACGGCCGCTGCCAGCCAAAGCTGGTTACGAATAGCGGCCCGAACGTGATCGGTGGGGAGAGTCACCAAGATTGCACCCCCTTTCAATCCTCCACCCTCTTCGCCAATGGGAGCCACAACCTTTAGAAAAGAACTTTCCAAAAAACTTTGTGTACGGCCTGCCTTCGCCAAGGTGAGAATGTTCGCCAGTTCGCTCTCCGTGGGCTCGGGTAGCTTGTCATCCCGCCGCCGCTCCGCATAATCTACGGTCATCATGCTCTTGTCGAGGACACGAATGGCGATGACGCTTCCCTCAGACACCAGCTGATTAACCAAGCGAGTCAGCCCCATGCGCAGCCGCAGCTCTTGAAGAAAAGCGGCATGAAAACCCACCTGGACGATGCGTGGCTTATCCACCCCCGTCACCCCCACGTACTTGAATACCTGCGTGTCTACTTCGCGCCGGCGGGCTTCCTGCAGAACACTTTTAACCTCACCGGTGAGCAAAGGCCAGAAGACATGGGCCTGGGGTTGCCGCTTGGGGTCCGGGCTAAACGTAAAGTTAAATTCAGTCATGTTTCTCAGGTAAGCATGGCCCTTCTCATCGGTTATCCAAATTTCGTCGAGCACCGTATTGTCAGCGATTTGCTTTAGTCTCCGGTTGATCTCCTTCGGGCCGACTCCCGCCGCCTCACCGAGGGCCACGAGATGCGCTGCCATGGTGGCCTCCACGACCATTTGTTCGCCGATGGCGTTCTCGATATCGCTCATCACATGAGCACCGAAGGCGGCGCTCCGCGCCAAAAGCCGGGCGATGACCAACGCCTGAGCTTCGGTTTCAGCAAGCAAAGCCCGGCGCGAGCTCCAACCTACGACACCCGCGGTGGCGAGAACCGCTGCAACCAACAATAGAGTCACCATTAAGAGGGTTTGTGTCTTGATCCTCACAAATTTCTCCTTCACGGTTCATTCATTCCGGCCCCGTTGACGTTTTGACGACACATGATTCCCAAAAGAAACGCGCCTCGAATCATCGAGGAAGTACCCGGTCTGATTAATAATCGAAATGCAATTGGATCCGAGCTGGCCTGAACGATCACAACGGGCAGGATCCAGCCGGCGGAGATAACGACGACATGCTGGAGTGCAAGCGGGATCGCCGTCCACACCGGTGGTGTTTCATCGACACTGTATATTAGGCTGGGTGGACGTTTTGCCATGGTGACATCTCAATCCTCCGGATAGTCACCGCATTCAAACGTACATCTCACGCAACAGTTCTGCCGCACTTTCGTCAAGGCGGTCGCCGCGCCGGACTTCTTCGAAGCGGGCAAGGAGATCTTCTACTCGGAGGCGTCGCTTCTCGGCGCCGCTGTAGTCGTAGATAATCTGGCCGCGATGCACCATGATCAGTCGATCACCTAGATTGGCTGCCTGGCGATGGCATTGGCCGTGGGCATGTCATTTTCAGCATTGAATTCTCGTAGTGAGATGTTCTTATCATGGGCGTACCCCGCGCGGGCCAGTGCATCTTTGATCCCCTGAACTCCATCATCCGGCACCGCAGCAGACGCACACTGAAAAATAGCTATGCGAGGAACTCTCCTGCCGCCTCTGCGCTGACCAAGGTCGGAAAACAACAACACGCTGGAAGCGGCAACAATGAACAAAAAGCCCAACCGCAATCGTTTAAATACCCCATCCATTGAATACGATTAGAAAGCCTTACATTTGTTCTTCGATAAAATGCTTATAAAAGATCGGAGATGAAAACCAAGTCTCCGAATTTAGCGTTGTGAAGTGAACAAACAGTTTCAATTTTCACCAAATCACCGCGCATGAGCCTTCCAGAGTGAAAACCAATAGAGACGATTCTTACTCCATGTGCAACCGGATATTCAAGATCGAATTTGCTTACCGGGATATCAACACCTGCAGTCAGTCATGTCCTGCTATTATCTGTGAGAAAACAGCAAGAACATCCGGATTGATTACCCCCAGATTTGAGCTATAAATGAGCTGCCCATCGGCTTTACGGCATTCCTAGAAATGAAATTGAGAAACACGAGGCATGAATTGACAACACCGTTAGAAATCGTGAAAGACACATACAACCATTTTACTGAGGGCGATATCGCCGGATTTCTGTCCCTCTGCGCTGACAATATCGAATGGGTCGTAAATGGGCCGGCAAATCTCGAAAAATGTAAAGCTTACAAAGGACGCAGCGGTGTACAACCGTTCCTTGATATCTTGGCTGGATGGGAGTTCAGTTCATTCGCTCCTCGAGAGGTTATTGTTGACGGAGAATCCGTAGTGGTACTGGGAGAGGAGACGGGAACGGACAAGTCATCTGGCAAGCGGTTTTCGAATCGTTGGGTACATATTTTTACCGTGCAGGCCGGACAGATTGTGCGCTTGCGGGAGTTCTTGTGTCATTGGACGGACCAGCAACAACCACCGGCAATGAGTTGGAGCGTGGTTTGAAACCTGTTCGAGGGAGTAAATCCTGACGGATCACGGATACTTCATCTTCAACGATATGTATGTGCCTCAAGAATGATGCCGGAATCTTCACTGCCAAATATCCAACGAACCATCTCCGCCTAGATCCTCTCGTCCGTGCAGCTTACTCCGCCGGTACGGCAACGAAGTCGCTGCTGTTAGGGAAGTGAAAGAGTTTGGCCGCCCCGCGAAAGTGCTTTTTCCGGCCTTCGACGGTGAACTCGCAGTATATGGGCCCGCCCTCCGGAAGATCTTCAACAAAGTGGTCCGTCGTGTGCCGGGGGGCGAGGCGAATCCTTTCGCTTTCAAGTAGCACTTCCCCGTTGGTGATGATACGAACCCTTACGCTGCGCAACTTATGACTGACATTGGTGAGGTTGCACGCCAGGGCATCCGGCTTGACGGCCCACAGGGTGGGTGTAAAAAGCTTTTCCGCATGGGCATTCACGGTCAGAGAGAGCATGCCTGTGATTAGGAGTAACTGGAATTTCATGATCTTTTCCTCCTTTCGATTTTCTAACCCGCCACTCGCGTGATGACTTTACACAACTCGGCCTTTTTTAGAGATGGAGACGAATTTAGCCCTTGCCCTGGTAGATCTGGATTACGTTACCTTCAAGGTCGGCGATAATCGCGATCCAGCCGTGGGAAACTTCAAGGATGTCTTGGACGATACGAACGCCGCGCTGCTTGAAGGTACTGACCACTTGTTGAATGTTCGTGACCTGGAAGCTCGGCACTGGACCGTTCAATTCACGGGGTTGTTTAGCTGCCTTGCCTCCCTTGTGAAGGACAACCGGAGGACCCGAGGTGGCAAATTCGAAATTGACCCCGTCTACACCGTTCAGGGGCTTGAATCCCAGGACATCCCGATAGTACGGAATAGCCCGCTCCAGGTCTTCCACGTAGATGAGAAGCCTGCGCGCAGTAAAAAGCATCTGCTTGTTTACAGATTCCAATGTCGCTTACCTCTTTTCATCCTGCTGACTTGACATCTGACATGGGAAAGATTTCCTGTAGCGAAAAGCGACTTTTTAGCAGGCCATCCGCCTGGAGATAATCAATGAGCTTTTGAACGGTATGGGCTTGCACTTCGCCTAGCTCGTATCTGTAGGCATCGAATCCCAGCAGCTCTCTTTCATTCTTGATGAGCTCCTTTTCCTGTACGTCCAGTCGCTTTTCACTTTCGGCCCAGGCCTTTTTAAAGGCTTCCATTAACGCTTCCGCCAGGCCCTTATTTTCCTCTAGACAGTCAGCCCGCAGCTGCAGGCAATGAACCATGGGATAAACCCTTGATCTCTTAAACCAGGCAGTGATCGCTTCAGCATCGCCCAGGGGTTGGTGCAGGTCAGGAAATCTTTCCAACGTACCCTGGATCATTTTATCTCCACCGTAGAGTGCGGCGAAGCCATGAGCACCCGGGTGAATCAGCGCGTCGATTTCACCTTGTGTCAAGCGGTCCGCCGCGTCACGCACCGCCTCCAGGCCCTCCGGTTGGTTGAATCGACCTTTTAACCAGGGGACCTCGGCATCTTCCTGGGTTCCGTGGATGGTGTACCATTCCACTGCATCTCGAGGAATTCCCAATTCCTCGTCCAGAAACCCTCGCATATAGACTCCACCTGGAGTCAAAACCCTCGGCAAGGCAATTTTCTTTCCCTTGAGGTCCTTCGGTGACAAACCGCCTCGGCGCATCAGCAGAGTCCGCTGACGAAATCCACCAAGCATAAAAATAGGCAGCGCAACTTTTGGCACTCCAGCGTTTTGCTCCTTTTCCAGCAGATAATCCGTCAAAGTTCCGTCGCTTCCATCCCACTTCCCTTCCTTTACCCCGTGAAGGCGATCCGGGAGAGTCACTTTGGAATGAAACTCCACCGGAAAGCCTACAACTCTAACCGTTCCATCCAAGATCGTCCTTGTCCAAAGACTCTCTCCGATGGCAATACGAATTGTCTCTTGCCTTTCACTCATACCCTAACCTTCCTGCCGCAATAGTAAACGTTATGAGTCTTTCAACGTGCCTTCAATAAAGATCGTTTCCTAACAACACGTACGGTTAAATTCAAGTCTCAAATTCTGGTGCCAATTTAACTCCAGGGGTTTGACATGCCCCGAGGTAATTGGATAAATTCCCCTCTGAGTGTTACAGGGTACTCATACCAGCTATGGAAAAGATTTACCTACACGAGATTCGACCCGACGGCGAGATCAGCACCGTGGGTCTTTATTATTCTCGTGATGAAGCAGAGAGTATCGTTAAGCAATTGCGAAGCCTGCCCGAGAAACAGGATTGTAAGTACGAGATCACCGACACTCCTCCAATCACGGTGGGACTCCAGAAGAAGCAATCCACCGACAGTCAAAATGGATGACACCAGGGCCAAACAATCCTCACTCCCAAATTTGTGACGATGCTCCCTCCGGCAAAGGATTTCCAATCTTCAACAGCTTTTAACTAACTTGATCATTTTTTCTCGCCGATGACAGAATATTCTCCAGACAATTTTAGAAAAGTAATCGTGGTGGGCGGTGGTATGGGCGGCTTAACGGCGGCCATCCAAGCCAGAGAAATGGGTGCTGCCGTGAGCCTGATTGAAAAATCCCCCGATCTCACCCACAGCAGTACTTTCATGGCCGGGGGAGGATTTAGTCTCCACGTTGAACCCTACGGAGAATTGACCCAGCCGGAATTGATCCTTGCCTTTCAAGAAACCAGCAACTTCCAATGCGATCTCGATCTGGTCAGTATCTTTGCCCGGAGGCTAGCCCATGACTTCGCCTGGCTAAAAGATGACCTGGGACTTCCCTTCATACCCAATCCTACCCGTAAAGGTGGATTTCTGGTGGACGGTAGAGGAGCGGCCATCCCACATTTCATGGAAAAGATCGCGCGGTCCAGAGGAGTCGATTTTCAATTCAACACAGAAGCGAAGAAGCTGCTAACAAATGAGAGAGGGGAAATCGTCGGTGTTGAAGCCTTGACCTCAGAGGGACTCAAGCATATTCCTGCTGACGCGGTCATCCTTGCCACGGGAAGCTTCGAGGCCGACGGTGAGATGGTGCAAAAATATCTAGGAAAGCAGGTTTACGAGACTGCCTTCAAGATGCGCGTGTCCTCCCCAAGTCACACAGGTGACGGGCAGCTCATGGCCATGGAGGTAGGGGCGAGCTTCGCAAAGCAACCCTTCCTAATTCACTGTGGTGCGGAGGACAAGGCTTGGGTAAGCCCAGGGGTAAAACCAAAAAACCAAGGCGGGCCCACCCGCGCCCTACTCAACACCAGCCGGTGGGGACTCTGGATCAACAAGGAGGGGAAGAGGTTTATCGATGAGTCGGAGGAAAGCGACCCAATATCCACCGCCATCATGGGCCAACTCGAGGGTGTGGCCGCTCTACTCTTTGATCAGAAGACTCTAGAGCGATTTCCAGAGGAAACTCAAAAATACGAGGACGCAGTCCCCGGCGCCATTCGTCAGGGACAAACTCTTGCCGAAATCGCAGGGGTCATTGGAGCTCCGGCGGCACAACTGGAAGCCACGGTACGCGAATTCAACCAGTACGTAACCAATAACAAAGCGCTAGCCCTGGAAATCCCTAAGGGCGAACATCTGTCCACAGCAGCACCAATTGATAATCCACCCTTCTATACGGTTTACCCGGTTTGGTCATCCATGAACACTATTTGGGGAGGCCTTGAAATAGATGCCCAGGCGCGGGTGTTGGACGAAAGGGGGAAGCCCATCCCCGGGCTCTACGCGGCGGGGGCAATCTTTGGCGGGATCTTTAGCGGAATATGGACACAAACTCCGACGGGAACCTGGACTTACCGATCCAACCACGACATGCTGGCGGCTTCACTCCAGGTTTGTCTGGTGTTCGGCCGGGTGGCAGGGGAAAGCGCCGCCGCCAATGCGACAACGAATTCATGAGGGTTCAGAATATTTTAGTTTGAACTTGTGCAGCAAAAGTCATGGCCTCCGAAGCCGGATTAGCCCCACCAGATCGTGTACGACGATCCTGGATTGACAAATTCGGCACCAAAGAATATATGTAACAGGTCTCAGCATCGAAGAATCTAGAGGAGGTAAGTAATGGATACGGTCTCATATAAACCCGCCAAAACCGGGTATCAAATTTTTATGGGGAGCGAGGGAATTCCTGTCGCCGAAGGATATGGCATCGAAGACGTCACAGAGCTTCCGCGAAAGCCGTGGAAACGTCTTGGCGGAACGGGCTCCTACATCGATCTCAAGGGAGGTGGCGGGGTTACGGGTATGTACGTTGTCGAAATCCCCTCCGGGGGCGCCCTCAATCCCGAACGTCATCTCTACGACAAATTGTTCTATGTACTCAAAGGCCGTGGAGCCACCGAAGTTTGGCATGAAGGGCAAAAAAAGCAATCCTTCGAGTGGTCCGAAGGAAGCATCTTTGCCCCACCGCTCAACACCTGGCACCGGTTGGTCAATGGAGCTGCGGAGCCGGCCATCGTACTTGCAGTCACCACTGCACCATTGATACTGGATCTCTTCCGTGATCCGGAGTTTGTTTTTAACAACGATTTCCAGTTCAAATCCCGCTATCGCGGGGAAGAGGACTACTTCAAGTCCCAGGACAATTATTGGAAAGCCCACAAAACCCAGATTTGGGAAACCAATTTCATCGCCGATGCGAGAAGCGCCAAGGTTGAGGCAGCGCCATACAAACAGGCAAAGGGAGGTCTCACCTGCTTTGAGATGTCGGACAACTGCCTCATCGGTCATATTTCCGACTGGCCCACGGGGATCTACCACAAGGCCCACTACCATGCAGCGGGGGCCGTCCTGATGGTGCTCCAATCTTCGGGGTACATGCTCATGTGGCCCAAGGAGCTGGGCATCCATCCTTTCGAATCGGGATACGGAGACCGGGTCTTCAAATTTAACTGGAAAGCGGGCAGCGTATACAGTCCCCCGGACGGATGGTTCCACATGCACCTCAACACGGGAACCGATGCAGCTCGGCACGTCGCTCTTCGCCTCGGCAGCCGCAAGAATCCCACTCTCCTCCATGACGCCACCAGCGGCCGGGAAGGTGTGGTGACAAGCCTCCGGGAGGGCGGTACCCTCATCGAACATGACGATGAGGATCCGCAGATTCGGAAGGACTTTGAAGCTGAATTAAAGAAGTCCGGTGTCAAAAACGCGATGCCGCCCATCACTTATCGGACGGACCCTATCAAGGCCGCGTAGTCCGAATATTAGGTAATCAATGGCAATCGGGCCGCCCCTTAATTCAAAGGGAGCGGCCCGATTTGTTAGGTAAGCACGAAGAGTTTTATTTTCCCCTGGTGGGGTTAATCCCGTATCGGTCCCAATCCCGGTCCACCTTCTCCAACGCCTCGGCCGAAGGAACACAGACCGTGGAGTAATTCTTCGCATCGTACCGCGTTGCATCAATAATCATCTTGGAGGAGGTAACACCACGCTCCCCCGACTTGGTGAGGGGTATTGATGGATCCAGGACCACGCCCTGCACTTCTTTTATAACGTCCACATCCCTGTGCGGTTGGACCCGCATGGCTACGGCCCATTCCACTGAGAGAGGATCGAAGGGATCCACATCGTCATCCACCACAATAACCTGTTTGACAGCGCGGCCTGCGATACAACCGAGTACTGCCATTCCCACGAATTTACCGAATCCTTCGAAGGGCTTTTCCACGGAGACCACGGCATGCAGAACTCCTGCCGTCGCCGGGGTCATATGAATTTTTTTGATGCCTGGAAGGGAGATCTGTCGTCTGAGTTCCGCCTCCCTAGGCACACCGATCATCACGGTGGAACCGCTGGGTTGTCGCCCTTCGTAGGTGGTATCGAGAATGGGACGGTTCTGATGGGTAATGGCCTTCACACGAATGGCGGGACGGGCCTTCCTGAACTCGCTGTAGTAACCGGTAAATTCTCCAAAGGGTCCCTCGTCATGCACTAACCCCGGTAGGAACTCCCCTTCGATTACGATCTGTGCCGAGGCAGGGACCTCCAAGGGAATCGTCCGGCAGGGTACCATTTCCAGCGGTTTTCCCCGTAATGCTCCCGCGACGGCAAGCTCATCCGTGCCGAAAGGTAATGGCGCACACGCGGCCATAGTAACCACTGGATCGGCTCCAAGCACAATGGCTACGGGAAAAGGTTCGTCAGGCTTTTTTTGCATCTGCAGCTTGAGGTGCCCATAGGGTTGTATCTGCAGCCCAAGAGTGTTGCGATCGTGGATCTGATTTCGATAGATACCCACGTTGCCCAGTCCGGTGACAGGGTCTTTGGTCACATGACAGGGCAACGTCAAAAAGGCGCCGCCATCATGCGCGTTCCAGGTTGGTACCGGGAGTCGTCTTAAGTCAACTTCGTCGCCTTCTAAAACATGCTGCTGGCAGGGCCCAACTTCCACGGTGACCGGCGGTATGGGATTGGCAACTCGGCGGTTCCACTCCTCTGCTATTTTGTCCGGGTCGACCCCAATGGCCATGGCGTAACGACGCCGCGTTGCCAGTAGGCCCATGGATAATTGGATTTCGGAGCCTCCAGGCTGCTCGAAGAGCAATGCCGGTCCATTGTTATCTATGTTCCTTTTGCTTATGGCACCCAACTCTTGATTCAGGTCCACGGGAACCTTCACCCGTACCAGTTCGCCCGCCGCTTCAAGGACCTCAATATAACTGCGCAGGTCCTTTACTGGATAATCCTTGGCCATCAAAGCGTCCTCTTCAGTTCTTTCACCGTTTGTTCCTCATCTCTCGGTTTCTGGACTAGCGCCCATTGGGAATCCCATAACGATCCCACTCCCGCTCTACTTTCTTCATGATCTCTATTTCCGGCTCGCACACCAGGGGATAGTCCTTGGCGTTGTATCGCGTCGCATCGATGATCCACTTGGAAACCCGCGACGGACCCTTCTGTTCGTCATGATCCATTGAAGGGTCAAGGAAGATCCCTGTCACTTCATTTAAAATTTCCACGTCACGATGAGCCTGGACACGGGTCCCGATGGCCCACTCAACGGCCACCGGATCGAAGGGATCGATATCATCGTCCACGACGATAACCTGCTTGATATAGCGTCCCGCCTGGGTCCCCAGGACAGCGAGACCCACGAATTTACCGAATCCTTCAAAGGGTTTTTCCACCGAGATCACTGCATGGAAGGCGCCCCCGGCTGCATCTGTTACATAAACGCTCTTTATGCCCGGCAGTTTGACGGTGCGCATGATTTCAGCATCCCGGGGCACACCCGTGAGGACGGATGATTCGTGAGGTGGCATCCCTTCATAGGTCAATTGAAGAATAGGATTAGCCTGGTGTGTGATGGCTTTGACGCGAATGATATCACGCTTCATCATTGGGCCGCCGTAGTATCCGGTAAACTCCCCAAAGGGCCCTTCATCACGCTGCATTTCGGGATCGATCTCACCTTCAATGACAATCTGCGCAGTGACTGGAACCTCCAAAGGAATCGTCCGGCATGGGACCAACTCCATTGGCTTGCCCCGCAGTGCGCCCGCCACCGCGAGTTCGTCGGTACCGAAGGGTAACGGGGAGGTAGCCGTAATCACCACCGTGGGGTCAGCACCTATAACGAGGGCCACAGGAAACGGCTTTCCCGGAGCCTTTCTCCTCTGTAGGGTCAGATGGGTGTAAGGTCCTGAGAGGATACCAAGTGTGTTGCGGTCATGGAGCTGGTTACGGTAAAGACCCACGTTTCGAATTCCAGTGACTGGGTCTTTGGTCAGGTGACTGCAAAGAGTCAGATAGGGTCCGCCGTCGAGGTCATTCCATATGGGGACAGGAAACTTCGTCAGGTCCACATCATCGCCGACCATGACATGTTCCTGGCAGGCTCCTTTTTTAACGATGACAGGCGGCAGGGGATTTCCAGCACGCTCATTCCACGTTGCTGCAAGCTGGTGGATCTCAACGCCAAGGGCCAACGCGTAGCGGCGGCGTGAAGCCAGCAAGTCTACGGCTATGGGAACTTTAAAACCGCCCGGCTGCTCGAAGAGCAGGCCGGGACCCTTCCTGTGCAAATTCCGGTAACAGATGGCACCAATCTCCTGATTGAGATCCACTGGCACCTTGATTCGAGCCAGCTCGCCTTCCTGCTCGAGGACCTCCAGGTAACTGCGGAGGTCATTTACCTCAGGACGCGCCATTATATTTCCTCCTCATCACCCGTCATTATATATGAGTCCCCGTGCATTTTGTATTATTGGAATATAAGCGCTTGAGAATTCACTGAGTCGTATGGTCGCTGCTTCAATGACCACCGCCGCCGATACCGACTTTTCCACCGATCATCCGGGCCAACATAGCAGTAATAATTACGATAATGGAGGTCATGAAGGCAACTACCGAGCCCCGTTCGAACTGTCCTCCAAAGGCGTAATCCAACGCCAACAGGGACATGGTACGCGATTGGGCCGAACCCAAGAGTACCACTGTGCTAATATCACGTGCAGCCGACATGAATCCAACCAAACCCACGACGATAAAGGTGGGAGTCAGTAAAGGTAGCAGGATCCGGCGATAGCATTGGAGCCAGGATCCGCCGCTGATCCGTGCAGCCTCTTCTAACTCTGGACCGATTTGAAGCAGGACACTCTTGGTAATCTGGACTCCAAAGGGCATGCTCTTTATGAAAAGCGCCAACATAAGCAGATAAACGCTACCGTAGAGAAACAGCAAAAAACGAGTTTGGAAAACGGTCCAGAGCAGGGCGAGCCCAAGTAGGATTCCGGGGATTGCCCAGGGCAACCAGGAGAGAAAGTCCAAAATCGCCCGCCCGGCAAAACGGGTTTTCACCACCACGTACGCAATGAGCCCATAAAAAACAATTCCAGCAAATGCAGTACCCAAACCAATCACAATAGTATTTTGAACCGACTGGATAAGATACGGATCGGCTAAGACCCGCGTCCAATTCTCCATGGTCCAGGGGTTGGGAATATCAAAGTAGCCAAAGGCCCGCATAAACGTCCCCATGGCCAGCATCACCACCGGAGTGAGGGTGACGGAAAGAGCGATCAGCAACACAAGCCAGAAGAGGGGCCAACGCCAACGGCCCAGGGCAACGGGTCGCGTACTGAACCCGCGACCAGTCACTGTGCGATACATCCTGCGTCCGACGTACCAACGCTGGAATGCGACGAGGGCCAGCAATACAACTAGGAACATCGTGCCCAGCGCCGTGGCTGGTGCATATTCCGGAGGTTCGTAGGCCACCAGATCTCGAATTTTTGTCGAATAAACAAACAACCCAATGGGAACTCCCAGCAAGAGTTCGATCTCAAATGCCTCCATGGAGCGAATGACTCCTAGGATGCTCGACACCAGGATGGCAGGCATCATCAATGGTATGACCACGCGGAACACAGTTCCGATGGTGCTGGCCCCGCAACTGCGTGACGACTCTTCCAGGGTGGCATCCAGATTTCGGAAGGCTGGCGCCAATAGCAGGACCTTAACCCCCAGAGTCGTTGTCATGTGAACCCACACGATTCCCCAGAAGGAGTAGACGTTAAAAACAGCCTTCTCAATGAAGGGCAAAACCTGGAGCCAGCGGTTTAACAGGCCAAATTTGTCATCCAGGAGAAGGATCCACCCCAGGGCCACCGGTAGAGAGGGAAGAAAAAAGGAGATCCAAAAGGTAAATTCCAATCCGTTTTTCCACGGCAGATCCGTACGAGCGATCAACCACGCCAGCCCAACCCCTATAACCAGTGCAATGGCCTGGCGAGTCACCGCCAAGGTTACGGTGTTCCAGAGAGCCGATAGCATGGAAGGATCGTTCAATGCCTGCCGCCATCCGGCAAGCCCATACACGGGGACCTCACCAGGGCGGCCTAACTGAAAACTATTGAGCAGCATTAAAAAGAGCGGGGTGAGAACAAGAAATGCCACCACCGCGAACAACAGAGAGATCAGGAGCGTGGCTGGCTCCAAGGATCGAAAAAATGCACGCGGCTGGGTTGATTCAGCTATTGCGGGCTGGGCCATAGGTCGATGCCTCGATTAACTTTTCGCTAAATAATGGCGCTAGGAGCGATGGTCAGCGCCGGAAGACCTCGCGCACCAAAGCTCTCACACGAGGCTTGATCTTCATTGCTTCCTCGTTGTAGGTTTTGATCGCTCCCGGCTTGGGGATCCGCCATGGATACGCATGGTCAGTAGGCACATCCCTCCGGCTGCTAACGTAGCCCATGTTTCGAGCAAAAATGGTCTGTCCCTCCTTGGAAAGCAACCAGTTGATGTAAACTTTGGCCGCATTGGGGTGCGGCGCTCTCGAGAACATGGCAATGGCACCGTTGGCAGGGCTTACATCTGACCCCTCTCGAAGCTGCCGAGGATTCACAATTGCGATGGGGACTTTTTGCTTGATACGAATCTCGACAAAAAAATCAGCTGCGCCGACAAGAATAGGAAAGCGGCCGTGGCCGAGTTTATCCGCTTCCGTTGTATAGTCCCGTTGGAGGATCAGGTCCTGCTTGGCAAATGCCCGGATGAATTCTGGACCAAGCTGAGGATGCAGGTAGAAGAAAGTGAAAGTCGCCTGCCCAGGGCCGGCTCTCATGGGATCATCCACAGCGATCTTCCCTTTCCACTTTGGGGCCAAGAGATCTTTATAGGACTTGAACACCTTAGGATCCACCATATTAGTGTTGACAAAAATTGTACCACGCTGAAACGGGGTCATCACGCCAAGCAAACCACCCTCCCCCATGACTTCCAGCCCACCTCCGCGCCAGTTCTTGGGGTCCTTAACCTCCGGAAGGATCAAGGCCGGCTGGATTCGTGCGAATGCCCCTGTGGGGATCATTGCGGTGAGGCCAGTGGTGGTACCATGAACGAAGACATCCCAATCATATCGACGCGCTCTGCGCTCAGATAGTACTCGGGGCGATAGCGTACGCCCAGAGCCACCCAGAAAATTGACGGTAATGCCGTATTTCGCTTGAAATGGTTCGGTGAGGGCATCACGAGCCGGGACTCCGGCAGGTCCAAACACCGAGACCTTGCCCTCTTTCTTGGCCGCCTTCAAAACCTTTTGCCATTCCTCCTGCCAGGCAGCTTCGCCCAAGGAGAATACCGAAAGGACAAGGAGCGAGACCATCCATAACAACCATTGTTTCATGATTAATAATGCTCCGTTTCCATTGAGTTCTCTGACTCTTATAAAGTAGTCGATTTGCTATCACCTTTAATATTTTCTGTCAACTTGATGAAGCCTGGAAGGGCTGACATTTGCATTTCTGCATCCCCTAACTCGCTTGACCCCGATCCGAAATAAAATATCACATCACATGCACGTTGTCACTGCACGATACAACAATGGTGATGTATCAGTCTATGTGTAAATTTTGGTGGGGGGAAGGGAGTGGAGAGGAAAATGGCTTTCACATTTGGCCGAGAATCGAAGATCTCGAGGTGGTTAAGGGATAGGCCTAGGGTATTTTTTGATTGGGAAAAGACAGAAGGGGTGCTAACTCCAGAGTTGCACGACAAATACAAACATGAGGAGGGCACCCCTATGCTGCTCGAGCAAGCAACACCAAGCAATGTATCGCGAGCGATTAAAGAGATCAATGCCTTTGAGTGGGAGGGCGACTTTAAACCGATGGCCCGCCAAGCTCTAAAACACCTGGTGGAGAAGCGGCTGGACGAAGAGATGGCCCAGTACATAGGACTATCACGCTACGAGCATGGGGCGGACCGAGTGGACTACCGCAATGGCCACTATACCAGGCATCTGTTGACCGAGATGGGAAACTTAGAGCTTTTAGTGCCAAGGAGCCGTAAGGGAGGGTTTCCCACCAAGCTCCTTGAGCGTTACGCCCGAAGGTGCCGTTCGGTGGATCGGGTGTTGTTAGCCTGCTTTTGTTTGGGACTATCCACCCGAAAGGCCGCTTCGGTGCTGGTTCCTATTGTAGGGGAGCGGGTCTCGGCCACAACGATTTCCAGGATTGCCCGGGATCTGGATAAAGAGGTTAAGTTTTACCATAGCCGTCCCCTTAGGGATCAGTACCGCTATCTGTTCTTTGATGGGGTGGTGTTAAAGAGCAAGGGGGCTGCCAAGGTACAGAAAAAGATATTACTTTGTGCCTTCGGGATCACGGTCGATGGGAGGCAGGAGATGATCGATTTCTATGCGGCCCCAACTGAATCTGAAGCCTGCTGGGAAGCGTTGTTAAGGGACCTGTATCAAAGGGGGCTAGAGGGGGGGTGTTGTGAGCTGATTGTGACCGATGGGGGAACGGGGCTGCATGGAGCCTTACAGATTGTCTATCCTAAGATCCTCGCCCAACGCTGCTGGGCCCATAAGACAAGAAACGTGTTGGACAAGGTAAAAAGGGCCGATCAACCAGCGGTCAAAAAAGCTCTAAATCGTATCAGTCATGCCCCTAATTATAGAAAAGCTACGGAAGCTTACTGGCGGTTTGGTTCACGCTGGAGGAAGGCTTATCCAAGGGCTGTGGCCTGTTTGGAAAAGGATCTCGATCAATTGCTTTACTTCTTTCAGATCAAGCGGCCTGAGCTTTGGAGCCGCTTGAGAACCACCAACCTCATAGAAAGATCGTTCCGGGAAGTCAGGCGCAGGACTCGCCCTATGGGGGTGATGGCAAATACCCAAAGCATACAAAGAATCGTTTTTTCTGTCTTTCATCACTTGAACCAAAATTGGAGTGAGAATGCCCCTAAGAAATTTACACACAAGTCTTGACGCTTCCTACAACAATAGCATATTTATAAATCGTATTGCTCCAACTACGCTAGAGGCACACATTTGATCCCCGGCAAATACAGCTGTTTGCGTGCACTTGATACTCGTCCCGCACGCTCTCGCTTCGAACGAGGGCGATGAGGTTCGCCAACACCCGCCCTACCGGGCTCGTCAGTGACGTTCCTTAGCATGATCAAGGCCGGATCGGGGTTGACAGTACGAACATGGGTCTACTATTGTCATGGACCTTGGGAATTGTCCGAAGCAACATTATTTGACAGGGCGAAAATACCGAGACCTCTGGGAGAACAAAAATGCAAGGCACAATGAAAGCCGCGCGATTTCATGGGGCCAGGGGCCCTCAAGGGAAGGAAGAAGTGGTCAGTGTGGAAGAGGTACCCATCCCGGAAATTGACGGGAGCGAAGTGCTCGTCCGTATTCTACGGGCCGGCCTCAATCACGGCGATTTGCACATGAGGGAAGACGGCATAAATTACGCACCCGATGTGAACGCGATTCCATACCTTCCTATGACCATCGGCCATGATGGGTTAGGAGAAGTAGTGGAGGTGGGTGCAGATGTCACCAACCTACACCCTGGTGACCGAGCAGTTGTCATGTGCGCCGTAACATGTGGATTCTGCAAATATTGTCGCACGGATCGGCAGAACCTCTGTCCATCCCACAAAACCATGGGATTCGTGGCCAACTTTGGCGCAAAGAAGTTACCGGAGCGGCTGTTACGTTACAAAGACGGCCTTTGGGCGGAGTATTGCCGGGTTCCAGCAACGAATCTTTGTCCACTTCGACCCAACGACGACATCGACGTCATGTCCAAAATCTCACAGGTCGCTGTGGGATACCGCGCCCTGAAGCGGGCACGGTTCCATAGCGGAGAGACCCTGATCATTCATGGAGCCTCCGGCATTACAGGAATAGGTACCATCATCAGCGCCATGCTAATGGGGGCGGCGCAGATTATCGCGGTGGCTCGGAACCCCGTGCGTTTAGATCAGGTTCGGGAAATCAATCCCCGGCGAATCTCGACCATTTCGCTTGGCCGTGGGGAATCCATCACTGAAAGGGTCCAGGAATTGACCGGTGGACAGGGCGCCAGCGTCCTAGCGGACGTGGCACCAGCCGGAGCCGAAACCATGATAGAGTGCTTGAAAAACCTCGAAGCCGGTGGGCGGGTGACCTTGATTGCGGCCAACCCGGAGCATCTCCACATCCCTATTCGATATCTGATGGTCCGAAACATTGAGTTTACCAGTACCACCGGTCGTCACTACGCAGACGTGCCCGAACTACTGGAGCTGGCCCGACGTGGAGCGATAGACACCACACCCATTACTAGCCGCTTTTTTCCCTTAGAGGCGGCCAACGAAGCCCTGGATTATATAAAAACTCGTGGAGACCATGATCCCCGCTGGCCCATGTACGCTCCCGGGTTCTAGCGCACACAATTCATGGACCCAGGAAATCCGTCCAGGGACTGACCATCGAAGGGTGAGCCTTGAAGGGAGAGGGCACTGATAGGTTAATTGATAAACTACACTAGAAAGGAAGCCAAGCTATGCAAGTGACTTCACGAACTCGCGCGCGACCCGTGACCACTCGATCCCGTCTAGTTTTGGAGATGGCCTCCGAGCTGGTTGGACTCGAGGAGTGGAATGACAAGCAAATCAAACTCTACCTCAGAGAACAGGGAGCCCCGCGGTGGAACCTGTCCTTTTTCGCCAGCGATGCGCCCAGCGGTATCGACGAGGTGATCCGTGGAGACGCGGATCTTGGGATCATCAATCCCGTGGAGCCCCTTACTCTTGCCTATCGCGGAACGGGGCCGTACAAAAATCCTGCACCTCTGAGAACCATTACAACGATACCTTCGGCGGACCAACTGGGTTTTGCCGTCACTGAGAAAACTGGTTTAAGTTCCCTGACCGACATTCGCCAGCGTCGCTTTCCTTTAAAGGTAACCCTACGCGGTCAGCGGGACCACTCCATCCAGCCCATGGTGGAACACACTCTCGATGCCTACGGTTTCTCACTAGACGATATCCGCTCCTGGGGAGGGGAAGTGAGATACGATCCCGGCCTCCCTGATGCACCGAACCGCATCGGTGCGGTGGAACGGGGAGAGGTGGATGCCATCTTTGACGAGGCGGTAAACGTGTGGGGCGACATGGCGTTGGATTTGAACATGCGCTTTCTGCCTCTGGAGGAACCAATCCTCAAGAAGCTAGAGGCCGTGGGCTATAGACGGGCCCTAATTACCAAGGAGGCGGTTCCAAAGATCACCAAGGACGTGATGAGTCTCGACTTTAGCGGTTGGGCACTGTTCACCCGCGCCGACGTATCTGACGAGATCGTCACTTTTATCTGCTATGGCATTGAGGCACGCAAGGACAAAGTCCCCTGGCAAGGGACAGGACCATTACCCATTGAGCGGATGTGTATAGACAGCCCCGATACGCCAATGGATGTGCCATTGCATCCCGCAGCAGAGCGCTACTGGCGTGAGCGGGGCTACCTACGTTAGCGTAACGATCAAATTAACCTACACTACATTTGGTCGATCTTTGCACCGGAATTGCCATTCCCTTGCTTCCGCGGCCCCTTGGCGAGAATACCATTCACCCAAGCGAGGTAGGGCTTGGGTGAATGCCCTCAGCGGGAGCCGACAGGTTTATACCTCGAGGCCCCGTCATTTGATCTGGCATGCCATTGTGGCAGGAGCCTCCAGTATCGGACGTCTCCCTTTCTTCGGCGCAAGCCCCCGGCGCCCAGAATGCACATGTGACGATGAGAATGAGGGCGAAAGGCGTGGGCATCGACAGTGCAGCTTCAGAAATTCACAGGCCTGTTGCCCGCGGCCGGAGGCTCGCTCCTCGAGGAGCCATAGAGTTGTAGAGGTTCAAACAAGCACAGGCCCGAGGGTCCCTGCAGGAGTCCCGTGGAGTAAAGATAGTCCTCGAAGCTTTAAGGTAACAGGGATAAATAATTTGCAAACTTCATTTCCCTTAGTGAAAGACGGCTAATGATTTTTCCCGCACCAGACTTACCGGAGGAGAGCGTACAACCCTTGACAAGCAGCTACCCCAACGCTATCAGATAGGAACCGCGCAAAATTTTGCGACATGAATGAGCAGCCGGGGGGATGAATGAAGCTTGAGAATCGCTACACTTTTCAAGGAACAAGGCAGCAGGTTTGGGACTTACTTACTGACCCAAAAGCACTTCAACAATGTACACCCGGTTGCAAAGAATTAGAAGAAATCGGTACGGACGAATTCAAGGCCAGTATGCAAATTGGCGTGGGGCCAGTGACAGGCACCTTCAATGGTAAGATCCGTATGGCAGAAAAAGATGCCCCCCAGCGTTACAAGTTATTCGTCGAGGGGTCGGGTGCGCCAGGTTTTGTTCGTGGCGAGGGGTTGTTAAGCCTCCAGGAAGATGGAGCAGATAAAACCACTGTCCATGTGAGCGGTGACGCACAGGTGGGTGGTCTCGTTGCGGGAGTCGGCCAGAGACTGTTGGAAGGGGTAGCAAAGCAGTTCATGGGGCAGTTCTTCAAGTGCATGCAGAATCAACTCGCCTCACGGACCAACGCGCCCGCGGGTCCTGGTACCTAATCACTTGGGCATCTGAGAGTCAAAGAGAATTGAGAAGAAATCATGGCAGTCCAAGCAATACGCATACAACGTCAAGGCGGTGACATCGGTGGGCTTTTGGCGGTTCCTTCAGGGAGCGGACCCTTCCCTGGAGTTATTGTCATACCAACCGTCAGGGCCTTAGACGATTTTGCCCATTACGCCGTGGAACGTTTGGCCAACGAAGACTGGGTAGCCCTCGGAGTCAATATCTTTGATCATCCGGGAATCCCCGAGGACCCATTCAAGCGTCCCGGTTCCCAACCGGATGAGCGGGTTCTGGGAGATCTGGATGCCGGATTAAATCTTCTCAAGAACCACGCCCTCGTCAAAAACCAATCCATCTTTGCATGGGGGTACTGCGTAGGAGGACGTTTTTCCTTACTGTGGCCAACCTATCAAAAGGAAATCGCCGGCGCCGCTGCTTTTCACGGCTTTCCTACCAATGATACAACTAACCCCAATACACCTACGGAGCCTGCTGGCCGAGTCCAGCACCTCAGCGTACCCGTGATCGGTTTGTTCGGCGAGGCGGACCGGCTGGTACCCATGACAGAAGTGGAACGTTACCGAAGTGAATTGACGAAGCATGGCAATGTTTTTGAAATTCAAACCTACCCCGGTACGGATCACGGTTGGACCAATCCCAAAGGACAAGCATACAAGCAAGATGCCGCAGAAGACTCTTGGCGTCGCGCCACTCAGTTTTTAAAAAACCTCGTCTCTGAGGTCGCGCCTTCTGCAGCAAGGGTTAGTAAATGAAGCCACCGGTATTTGATTACTACGATCCACGTTCCGTGGAAGAAGCACTGAAGCTACTCAACGATAACGCAGGCGATTGCAAGGTGTTGTCCGGCGGTCAGAGCCTGATGCCCCTCCTTAATATGAGACTCGTTCGGCCCAAAGTTATCGTTGATATCAACCGCATCCAAAGTCTGAATTATGTTCGCCCGTGGGACAAGGGTATTGCCGTGGGTGCCAACGTTCCCGTGCAAACCATCGAAAAGGCCCGCCTGTTCGCCGAGCGCGTCCCGGTCCTTTGTGACGCTGCTCAGCTTATCGCGCACCCGCAGATTCGTAGTCGCGGCACCATCTGTGGCAGCATCGCTCACGCCGACCCTGCAGCCGAGTTACCGGCCCTGGCATTGGCGTTGGGCGCTGAGATGGTGGCCTTGAGTTCCAATGGGACTCGAACCATCCAAAGCGACGAATTCTTTGCCAGCTTCTTCACCACTAGTCTTTTGCCCAACGAAATACTAACGGAAGTGCGCTTTGTTGCTCCTCCAGAAGAGATGGCATGGTCGTTTCTCGAGGTGAGCAGGCGTCATGGAGACTTCGCCATGGTGGGTGTGGTGGCCGGTTTACGCCTCGACCAACCCCGAAAGTCAGTCACCGAAGCGAGATTGGTCTTTTTTGGCGTTGGTCCGACACCAGTGCGAGTCAAAGAGGCCGAGCAACTCCTTGTGGGTCAAGCGCCGGGTAAGGCTGCATTTCAGGCTGCCGCCGATACCGTAACCAAGGAATTGGATCCTGACAATGACCTGCACGCCTCCGCAGAATACCGCCGGTCCGTGGCAGGGACACTGACTAGGCGCTCCCTCGATAAGGCCTGGCGGAAACTTGGAGGAAACTGATGGCAACCAATCGAACCGTCAAATTAAGGGTCAACGGCGTGGATCACGAGGGAACCGTAGAAGTTCGCAAGACCCTATCGGATTTTTTACGCGAGGACCTCGGACTGTGCGGCACAAATATTGGATGTGAGCACGGCGTTTGCGGCGCTTGCACGATCCTGATGAACGGTGAAACCGTTCGTTCCTGTCTTCTACTCGCCGTTCAGGCGGATGGAATGGAACTGATGACAGTGGAGGGGCTCGCAAGTCCCACCGGTGAACTCCATCCCATCCAACAATCCTTCCGGGATAAGCACGGACTTCAATGCGGTTTCTGTACTCCTGGCTTTCTTATGACGACATATAAACTCCTCCAGTCCAACCCCAATCCTAGCTTGGATGAGATCAAGGATTGGCTGGCCGGTCATCTATGCCGGTGTACCGGATACGAAGACATCCTTGAATCGGTGAAGTTGGCGGCATCCCGGCTGCGCGGCGAAACCGATAAAAATACCTCGCAGCCGCCATCGTCATAAATTAACGGTGCCAAAGCGATGAACCGCGGTCGCATCGAGATTTGAAACCATTATGGCTACCGCTGATCCCAAACTCCCGGAAAACCTTCCCATCAGCCAACCGCGTTATGTGGCACACGATGTGCCGCGTACGGAAGACCCATTGCTGCTCACAGGCAGGGTCGAGTTCGGTAACGACATACAACTGCCCGGCATGCTGCACGCCGCGATACTGCGCAGTCCATACCCTCGCGCACGCATCAAGAGCATCGATACCTCCAAAGCGGAAAAACTTCCAGGCGTAGTCACCGCACTCACCGGTCAAGAGGTCAAACAGTGGTCAAGTCCCGTTTTCGGTATACCCGAGGGTTGGACCGGGCATGCACTGGCCGTTGAGATCACGCACTGGGTCGGAGAGCCCGTGGCCGTGGTGGCTGCCAAAGACCGTTACACCGCCGAAGACGCACTGGAGCTTATTGAAGTGGATTACGAGCCCTTGGAACCAGTGGTGGACGCGGTTAAAGCTGCCGCGGGTGAAGGACCCATGGTACTGGAAGGCAAAGAGAGCAACACCGCCTATGCCCGTAAATTCTCCTACGGGAACACACAGCAGGCCTTTGATGAAGCGGACACCGTGGTGAGAGAAAAGTTTCGTTGGCATCGCAGCAGCGGCAACTCCATTGAGACCTGCGTCTGCATTGCAGACTGGGATCCAGTGACAAACATGCTGACCCTACGCGGCAGCCATCGTTCGCCGCACCTTATTCTGCCCGCCTTGGTCTTTTCCCTCGGCCTACCGTCTTCCAATATCCGGATTATTCAATCCAACCTTGGTGGAAGCTTCGGCGTCAAGACATTCGCCCGCTACGTGACCCTGCTCTCACTGCTAGCGAAGAAACTTGGGGGACGTCCCGTTAAGTGGACCGAAGACCGAATCGAGCATATGATCGGCAATAGCAGCCATGCCTGGGACCGCTTTTATGAATGTGAATTGGCCCTGAAGCGCGACGGCACCCTCACGGGTATGCGGGTCAACATGATCGACGATATGGGAGCCTTCTCCGAATGGCTTGCCGTGGGCATGGTTATTAAACCTATCCTTGCCTTCGGCAGCTGCTATCACCTCCCCAACTTCGAGTATGACACCAAGGCCGTGGTCACCAACAAGGTCCCCCAGGGTCCCATGCGGGCTTTTGGGTTGCCACCGCATTTTTGGATCCTAGAGCAACTCATAGACATGGCGGCAAAAGAGTTGGCCATGGATCCCATCGAGCTACGCCGCCATAACCTGATTAACAAGGACAGCTTTCCCTACGAGTTACCCTCGGGCAACGTCTACGACAGCGGCAACTACGAGGAAGGCCTCAGGATGCTCCTCGAAAAGTCTGATTACGATCAACTCAAGCGGGAACAGGAACAGGCCCGCTCCAATGGCCGGCTCGTGGGTCTGAGCGTTGTGAGCAGCATCGAACCCGGCTTAACCGGCCCGCCCATGCTTTCCCTGGCATCACCCCGCATCTTTACCCGAACCTCGTCGCCGGAGGGTGTGCTCATTCGCATCGATCAGTTCGGCAAGGTGATCGTGGAGGTGGGCTTTCCCCAAGGGGGACAGAGCCAACACAGTTTCGTGCGCCAGATCCTCGCCGACTACTTTTTCATGACACCTGACGACATACGGGTCATCACCGTGGATAGCCTGACCATGCAGCCTGGAACTGGACCCATCTCGAGTTCCTTGGCCATTGCTCTCAGCGGTGCCGTCCTCGGAGCCGCAAGGCGACTCACCGATAAACTCGCGCGAGTTGCCGGGGGTATTATGGAAGCGTCACCGCAGGATGTGGAATTCTTCGACGGTCAGTTCCGAGTGCGCGGTGTCCCCGAAAAGGCCTTGCCCACCATGAAGGTGGTCATGTCCATGACCATGCGTCCGGACCTGCTGCCGGAAGGCGTGGATGCCAATCCGGAGGCGACCTATGTTTGGAACCCACCCGACAGGTCCATTCCAGATGAACACGGATGGGGTCGATACAGCGTCACCGCCACAAGCGCCCAGCACCTTTGCATGGTGGAGGTGGATCAAGAGACGGGCATGGTAGAGATCCTAAAATACATCATGGTGGACGACTGTGGCGTTCGCTTGAATCCCAGCGTGGTCAAAGGAATGCTCACCGGAGGGATGGCACACGGCGTCGGTGTAGCACTCCTTGAGGAATACGTTTACGATGATCAGGGTCAGATTCTCACCTCCACATACATGGACTACCTGATGCCCAGGATCACGGAGGTGCCGGCAACAGAGCAGTACGAGATGTGCACGCCCTCCCCCATAACTGCACTTGGGGTCAAAGGCGTCGGCGAGGCAGCCATTCATACCACCCCCGCTGCCATCCTCTGTGCAGTCAACAATGCCCTCGAGCCCCTTGGGATTCGCGTCACCGAGGCTCCCTTTACACCCCTTAGGCTATGGAACGCTATGCACAGCCAACCGAAGGCCTAGTAAAATTCTTAGCTCATGTCACTGGGTAAAGACCTACTGGGTCTGGAGCGTCAGGAATTGTACCTTCGTAGGTGTACGTGACGGGCCGAAGGTAGCCTCCAGGTCGAGCGACAGCACGTGGCAGTGCTCAGATTCGGCTGCGGCCGTTTTCTAATGCTGCTGATCCCGCTTCTCGTATTTTCCTCTTGCCGCTAGGCGTGGTCGGCGGCGCTTTGCTTTTTCACAACATGCTTGGGAGATAACGACGGCTCTTACCGCTCCGGCCGCTCCAGCCATTCCTCGTGCACGTCCACCCAGATGGAATCCTGGTCATGGCAGCTCGAGATTTCATTTAGGTCGAAACGGACGGTGTAGAGCGGCTTATGGATGCCACGATGGTCTCTGACGTTTTCCAGAACGCCATGGACTAAACCGATCACGCCGCGCTTGCCTCGTATATATTTCGGGGTGCGGGGATTGCCAGTGGGATTTTCCGCCGCCACGATGACACGGTCTCCGACTTGGAATTTACTGTCGCTGGATGGCATCGTCTCCTTCAATCGGGCCTCACTCTGGGCGCTTCCGGCGGCGCGCCTAATCGCTCTGCTTTTTTCTGCTGCGAAGGTTCTAGCGCATAGTCGGCGCCGATCAAGCTATCGACGGTGACATGCTTCGCTAACTCTTCTTCCGACATTCCTTCCGTGCCAGCGGGGCGCTGCGGCAAGACGAAATAGCGCACGTCCGAGGTGCTATCCCACACTCGCACCTCTTTACCGGCGGAGATCTCCAACTGAAACATCTCTTTGACGCAGACGCGCGGGTTTTGCACGATCCTCGTCCGATAACTCTCGTGTTTGTACCACCACGGCGTATCGCCGAGAATATCGTAAGGATAACAGGAACAAAGGGTGCAGACGATGACGTTGTGAACCTTGTCAGTGTTCTCCACGACCACCAACTTGGCGACCTTGCCCTGATGCACGCCCATTTCTCTGAGCGCCTCCCGCCCTGTCGTCAACAGCGCTTGTTTGAACTCGGGATCGGTCCAAGCCTTGGCGACGATGACGCCGCCGGCCCACGGACGTTCTTCATGAAGCTCTCTCCAGTGTCGCTCCATCTCTGCGCGGGTGGACCAACCGCGGTTGATCAAGGCCTGGACAAACGCCTCGAGCAACTCCTGGTAGTCTTTTAGATCCTGCTGCAGGTTGACCATGCGTTCTTCGAGCACGCCCTTGTGCTCCTTCTTCTTGAATTTGAAAAAGTCATCGTAATCGCCCCGCTCTTTTCGATTGTCTTCGATGACTATGTCCACGGATTCCACAGACCGAGCGGAGACTAGTGCGATGCCTTTCACGTATTCGTCGAGCCATTCCTCCAGGAAGCGCAACCGAGCTTCGATGTTTTTTCCCAGCGATTTTACAGGCTTGAAAAACCGATCCTTGCGCTTGAGCGCAACCCGCGCTTTGAGCAAATCGGAGAATGTGACAACGCCCCTCCGAATCAGGTAGAAAATCCGTGGCTCGAACCGCTTCGCCCGATAATACTCTAAATCTTCCTCGACGGCCCTGACGTGCGCTTCGTAATCGTGCATGTGGCCTTCGAAGGGCTTGTGGTTATGTTTTCCCGACATGCTGACTCCTCTCGTTTCGGTGGGTATCGAATGTCTTTAAACCCGAAGAAGAAACGGAGATTAACTGCAAGCCAGAGATCGACGAGATTGATCCTCTGGCCTTATCTAAAGAATTAAAAAAACCGCCGGTCCTACTTTATCCGTAAGGTTTACGATTCAGAGCCCCGTACCTGTCCCAAGTGTCCCAGGGAGAAATGCGGATTATTGCGTTAATTGACCACCATCTTTTACCCCAATCTGGGGGTAGATGTCCAGCCTTCTATGAGTGACCGGGCTTGCCTCGCGTCACCCCCAGGGGCTGGCGCTTTCCGTCTTGGGTGCGTGCGCTTCAGTGATATTCAGGCCGCAGAGCTTCCGGTTGGGCAAGGTTATCAAGAGAATGAAGGCAATTACCACCAGCCCTCCCACGACCAACACGAAGGTGGAGGTCGTCAGCGCCGCCACAACGGCAAATTGCATCTCACCCACCGGCTGGATGCAGGAGTGCATCATTCCCCACAGCGCCATGACGCGCCCTCGGAACTCGTCGGGCATCATGAGCTGCAAGCAGAAAAGGTTGGTGTTCCCCTTCCCATATTTTGCCCTCTCCCATTCGGACTCTTGGAGTCAAAGGCGTCGGCGTCGCGGCCATTCACACAACCCCCGCTGCTATCCTCTGTGCAGTCAACAATGCCCTCGATCCCCTTGGGATTCGCCTCACCAAGGCCCCTTTTACACCCCTTAGGCTATGGAACGCCATCCACGGCCGGGTAAAAGCTTGAGAAAAATCGCTGCCTTTGAAAACCTGTATTCCGATGGGCCAAGAAAAAACCTACGCCATAAATTTACCATATTTTACGCAGACCTAATTTCAGCTGGATTCCCCAATCCGGTCATACCTTTGATTCCAAATAATTACCTGGCCTGACTGTCTCCAAGCCAGTTTTGCACTATGGGTGCGAGGGCAAATTTTAAACCCCGTACCACGGGCTTACGCCTGTGGCTTTGTCCCTTGGAGTATTAACCACGATTGACATGGGCGGTCTCAGCCGAGAGGTTACTCCACAGGGTTGCAGGGAGTTCGGAACATTCGCCCCGTTCCAACTGTTTTGGACGGGCAACGCATGGTTTTCTCGTGGCAAGTTTGGAACGGGGTTCATCCCCGCGCCTACGCACGGGGTGTTCTGTGGTTCGGGGTAAACCATGGCAAGGCAAAAAACTTCTATCAATCGAGTCATTCATTATTGACTCAACTGTGTGACTCGTGCATTGAATCGTATCGTAGTGAGAAGAGCATGACTCAATCAACAGGCTCGTCGACCAACGACATCATCGATACAGTGCGCCGCTACTGGGGATTCTCCAAGCTGCGCCCGCTCCAAGAGCAAGCGATTCAAGCGGGCCTCGAGCGGCGCGATTCGCTCGTTGTAATGCCGACGGGAGGCGGCAAGTCGTTATGCTACCAGGTCCCCGCCGAGCTGGCGCAGCGGACGGACATCGTAGTCTCACCGCTCATCTCGTTGATGAAGGATCAGGTCGACGGGCTGCGCGAATGTGGGTATGCCGCGGCGGCCCTGTACAGCGGTATGCCTCTGGATGATGTCCGTAAGACCGAAGCCGAGATTGCCAACCGTCGCTACCGGCTGGTGTTCGTGGCGCCGGAGCGTTTACTAACACCGCGCTTCCTGCAGCTCATGGAACGGCTTGAGGTGCGTGCATTCGCCGTCGATGAAGCCCACTGCATCAGCCACTGGGGTCATGACTTCCGTCCGGAATACCGCCGGCTCGCCGAGATCAAGACCCGCTTTCCGCAGGCCAGCGTCCACGCCTACACGGCGACGGCCACGGAGCGCGTGCGCACCGACATCGTCGAGCAGTTGGGTCTGCAGAACCCGGCGGTGCTCGTCGGCACGTTCGACCGTCCCAATCTGGTGTACCGGATCATTCCCCGCGTCGATGGGAAAGGGCAGGTGATCGAGGCGTTGCGGCGCCACCCCAGCGAGGCAGCGATCGTCTACTGCATCAGCCGGAGGGACACCGAAGCAATGGCCGAGGCCCTGCAGGCGAATCGGCTGCGCGCCGCCTTCTACCACGCCGGCATGCAGGCGGACGAACGCCGCAGGATACAGGACGCGTTTGCGGCGGAGGATATTGATGTGGTGGTAGCAACGGTGGCGTTCGGTATGGGGATCGATCGCAGCAACGTGCGCTGCGTCATCCACGCCGCCATGCCTAAATCCATCGAACACTACCAGCAGGAGACGGGCCGCGCCGGGCGCGATGGACTGGAAGCGGAGTGTGTGCTGCTGTACTCGGCCGCGGACGTCCTCCGCTGGGAATCATTGATCGAGAAGAGCGCGGCGGAATCGAGCGCCGTCGCCGAGATCATCGCCGCGTCGCGCGAGCTGCTCGAACATATGCGCCGCTTGTGCACCGGCGTGCATTGCCGGCACCGCAAGCTGTCCGAATACTTCGGGCAAGAATACCCTAAGCCGACCTGCGAGGCTTGTGACGTCTGTCTCAACGAAGTCGAGGGCATCGCTGATGCAACCTTGACGGCGCAGAAGATCCTGTCGTGTGTGGCACGCGCGGGCGAACGCTTCGGTGCCGAGCACATCGTGGACGTGCTGTTGGGCGCCAACACCGAACGCGTGCGACGCTGGCGCCACGAGCATCTCACCACCTACGGCTTGATGAAGGGCACAAACCGCAAGGCCCTCACCAACATGCTTTACCAGCTCCTGGACGACGGCCTGCTTGACCGTACCGCCGAAGAACGCCCGGTTCTGCAGCTCAACGATGCGTCGTGGGCCGTACTGCACGGTAAACGTACCGTGCGGCTCCTGCAGCCAAAAACGGCGGTCAGCAAGAACCGCTTCCACCAGGAATCGTGGGAGGGCGTCGACGGTGGTTTGTTCGAAAGCATTCGAACCTTACGGCGAAAACTGGCCGAGGAGCGGGGCGTGCCCGCCTATGTTTTGTTCAACGACGCCACGCTGCGCGACATGGCACGGGTCCGGCCGGGGTCGGCGGTTGCGCTTCTCAATATTCGCGGCGTCGGAGAGCGCAAACTGGCCGACCTCGGACAGCGCTTCCTTGAACTCATCGCGACCTACTGTCGCGACAACGACCTGCCGTTGGACACCCCCGTCAGTAGCCGGCCCGGGAGTCGGTCAGCAGCCCGGTCTATGAGGTGAAAAGGGAAATTGATTTATTGGGGCTCATGCACCTACGTCAAGGAATAGCTGGTGCTACGGCCGCCGCCGGAGTCCTTGGCAAGAATACCCCGATTAACAAGATATTGAATATCGCGTAAGGCAGTATCCTGTGAGCATTTGGCAATCGTCGCCCACTTTGATGATGTCAGCTTGCCTTCAAACCCATCTAGCAGCTTGTTCAGCATCAGACGCTGGCGATCGTTGATCGATGTCTCCGCATGCGTTTCCCAAAAGCGGGCTTTGTGCAGGACACCGCCAAGGGTTTCTTCTGTACTGTCAAAGGCACGGTCGAGGCAACCGAGAAACCACTCTATCCAGAGCGTGATGTTAAGGCCGCCTTTCTGCGTTATTTCCAACGTGTCGTAATAGGCCTTTCGCTCGATCCTGATCTGTGCCGACATGCTGTAAAAACGCTGCGAGCTCTGTTCGGAACGGGCCAGCGCCATATCAGCAATCGCGCGGGCAATGCGCCCGTTTCCATCCTCGAAGGGATGAATGGTGACAAACCACAAATGAGCAAGTCCGGCCCGAAGGACAGGATCTGTATCATCTGTGCCGTTGAACCATCTAAGAAACTGCATCATCTCTTTCTTAAGACGCTTTGCTGCCGGTGCTTCAAAATGTATACGTTCTCGTCCAGACGCCCCAGAAACGACTTGCATCGGGCCGCCGGAATCATTGCGCCACTTGGCAACTTTGATCTTGCTCATTCCGCTGTAGCCCGTCGGGAAAAGTGAAGCATGCCAGCTAAACAATCGGCTGGCCGTTAGCGGCGCACGGTAATTCTGCGTGGCATCCAGCATCATTTCGACCACGCCCTCGACGTTTCGATCCGCCGGCGCAAGCGCACCGGTTTCCATTCCTAACCGCCGAGCAATTGAAGATCGCACCTGATCGCGATCCAAAATCTCACCTTCTATTTCGGAAGATTTAACCACGTCCTGAGTGAGCGTCTGAAGTGTTGCTTTCTTTTGCAATGAGAAGCCTAAAGTCTCCATGCGACCGATTAGGCGCCCTTGGCGATGGCGTAATTGTGCCAGCGGGCCGGTCAGCATTTTCGGGTCCCACTGGAAATTGGGCCAGTTCGGTAACTCATGGATATACTGATTCATTCACCGCACCTTATGCGGAGAATATAACATGTAATCACCGCATCATTCAAGAGGATTCTCCGCATTTAATGCGGAGAATAACGGCCTCATTCACCGCACAATTTCATGATATGTCTGTGGTTATCCAATACGGGTCTCGGCGCCCATATGACTGATACTCCTGTTCCACCACTCAGAATTTGGAAAGCCATTCGCAGCGAAACACAGGCTTGATCGAGTCATCAAGCCCTGTTATTCAGCTGAATATGAATGAGATTACAGACTATGTTGCCAGCGTAGCTAAATTTTTCAAACTCCAGCTCGGTGCTTCCCTGACCAATGTTTACAAATTGGGAAGCCTTGCCCATGGAGGTTTCAGCCAAATCTACAGTGATATCGACATTGGCCTCCTTTTAAGCTCTACGAATCCGCCAGAAGATATGGACAGGTTGATCTCCGACGCCAAAGAACTGGAACCGCAAATGGCGAAGCGATTATCCGTTTTTTGGGCAAATCCCATTTACGATTGGGGGCGCCTTCCTGTTTTGGATCGGATTGACCTGCTTGACCATGGCGTACCGCTTTTAAACAATAACAAGGCCAACTTCAAAAGGCCTGATAAAGCCGACATCCATGGTGCGCTCTTAGAAAGCGTGGAAAGAAGCTGGAAGCCAAGGGCTAAAGAGCTATCTCGCCTGGAGGAGCTAGAACCAAAACATTACAAGCCTTATGTCAGGAGTATTCTTTACCCCGCGAGGCTGATCTATTCGTGGGACCGACTTCGAATCACCTCCAACGATACTGCGGTGGAATTCCTGCGGGAAATCAAGCCTCCCAGGCTTGATCTTCATGTCATCGAGCTCGCCCTAGAATGTCGTTACGATAGATCCACACCGGAGCAGATTTTCTCCAAAAAAGTTAACCTTGAAAATCATCTCCAAAACGCAATTTCGTATGTTTCAAAGAAGTGAGGAAATGCACTTGCCAAAATGTCCCCTTGACTCCCCTCTCCAAGGTGATATGGGTGCCTTTGTAATAACCTTTTCAATCTCTGCCAAAATTTCGTTTGCCGTGTGAGGCCTGTACAGGAAGGAACAGACCGGAGGAGTAACTAATGCTTCAAGAGTTTGGTCCTTCGATTCTTATTGTAATTGTGATCCTTATCGCTTTTGGGGCCCGGGTCTTGAGGGAACATGAACGTGCAGTGATTTTTAGACTGGGCATGTCATTGGGAACCCGGGGACCCGGAATTATTTATGTCATCCCCTTCATTGATCGTATGATTCGGGTAAACCTTAACAAACAAGTACCCGGCTGGCACGGCATCCTTAACGACGACTTAAATCAAAGAGTGCAAAAACTGGTGAGCGAAACTACCACGGAGTCACAGCAACAGGATTGAGTCCAACGCTGGGTGAGTCTACTTCCTGTAGGAAGAGAAACGGATATGCCTGACGTAAATTTAAAACCCGTGGATCGAGTAGAGATACTAAGCATCATGGATAACTCCATCGATGTGCTCATGGCGGGCACTCCTATTGCCAAGCGAGCCGTTCGCGCGCCGGATGAAATGTCCAGACCCCAGCTCAGGGCCGAGCACGGGGTAGCGATGCTTGTAACAACTTTTGCGGAAGGAAGTGAGGATCGTTTTCTTTTCGATGCAGGGATCACTGTTGACGGAGCACTGCACAACATGGATGTGTTAGAAGTTCGGCCAAAAGAACTTCATGCCTTAGTCGTGAGCCACGGACATACGGACCATACTCGGGGCCTGATTGGTTTGTTTAAGCGCCATGGCCGCAAGAAGCTTCCCGTAGTTATGCACCCGGATGCATTCTTAAAACGAAGGGGCGCCCGTGACGGGCATGAGACATATCACATTCCACCTGTGCGGAAAGACCTCGAAGCCGAAGGTATGGAGGTGATTGAAGAGCGCAGGCCAACACTTCTTGTTGAGGGGCACACCCTGATCACAGGGCAGATCGCCCGGACTACACCATTTGAGAAAGGATCTCCGACGCATCAAGCACAAGTTGATGGCCAATGGCAGCCTGACCCTTGGATCCACGATGATCAAGCTATGGTGATTAACGTAAAGGATAAGGGTTTAGTCGTGCTAACCGGATGTGGCCACGCTGGGGTGGTTAACACTTTGCTGCATGCGAAGAACGCCACGGGGGTTTCCAATATTTATGCGGTGATCGGAGGTTTCCACCTCACCGGTAAAATCTTTGAGCCCATCATCTCGCCAACGGTTCAAGCGTTGAAGGAAATTAATCCGAAGGTCATCGTGCCGCAGCACTGCACGGGTTGGAAAGCGACCCATGCGATTGCTCAAGAATTTCCCGAAGCCTTTATTGCCAACAGTGTTGGCACAACCTTTATACTTTAGCCTGCAACTCCAAGGAACCTGTCAATTACTGAAAAGGAGGTAACGCCATGATCCAAACGGTTGGTGTATACCATCTCGGAATTCCTGTGGATGATCTCGATCGCGCGGAACGTTTCTAAAAAACGATTCTGGGCATGAGTGGGGGGCACCGAATTGCAGAGGGAGGCTCCAGGCTGAAGTGTGGTGACGCGGATGTGGTGCTCTTTAAGCGCCCACGCCCGCTAAATCGCAACACTCTCAAGGAGGACGGCATAACTCACCAGGCCTTTGAAGTGGCCCCCGGGACCTTTGATCAGGCTGTGGCGTTTCTCAAGAGCGAAGGCTTCTTTCACGAAGGACCCATTGGCCGTGACAGCGGACGAGCCGTTTACTTCGTTGATTCAGAGGGTAACTACCAACAGCTCCACACCTCGGAAAAATAAAAAGAACAGCAAAGCGCATGGCGCAAAGCGTCAGGAGAAGACTACGGACTACCGACAACAAGACTAAAAACAGAGGAAATCACCAGCTTTTAATCCCCACTCAGTACTGGTTTTTCTCTGTGCCCTCTGCGCCTCTGCGGTTAAATTTTATCTGCGATAATCCGGGTAAATCTCCGGTTAATCCCTTTCGACGCTATGCGCTTAGCGCTTTGCTGCCCCTTGTTTTCCCTCGCAAGTTTGACAACTTAGCATAGGGATGTTATACGGCATGCACGAAACGGCTACGAGATTTTAGCAATCACCATCTCGCTAAGCCTCCAATAAAATTCAGGAACATAGCTGACTGACGTGGCCCAAAATATTCCTCACCATCTCAACGAATTACCCGTGACCCAACCACGATACGTTGGAAAAGACGTACCGCGAGTTGAGGACAGTGCATTGCTGACCGGAACCGCCGAGTTTACCAACAACCTCTCCTTACCCAACATGTTACACGCTGCGGTGCTCCAGAGCCCCCATGCCCACGCCCGCATCACGCGTATTGACACCTCCAAGGCAGAAAAGCTCAAAGGCGTCATGGGCGTTATTACCGGTGAGTACGCAGAACAGTGGTCGGGACCCGTATCCGGCTTTCCCACCGGATGGGCTGCCCATTGTCTGGCTAAAGACAAGGTTCGCTTTGTGGGCGAGCCCATCGCAGCCGTGGCCGCCACCAGTCGCTACATTGCGGAAGACGCTCTAGACTTGATTGAAGTGGAGTATGAAATGCTCCCTCCAGTAGTGGACCCGGCCAAGGCCCTGGAAGCCTCCAGTCCACTAGTTTGGGAAACACATGGGACCAATGTCATCTACCAGCGCGTTTTCACCTTTGGTGAAGTGGATGAAGCATTCGCCAAGGCCCATCTCGTGGTCAAAGACGATCTGCGCTGGCACCGCGCTAGCGGCAATCCCATCGAAACCATCGGCTGCATTGCACAGTGGAATCCGGTAGAGCAATCGCTGACCGCATGGGGTGGATTTCAAGGCACGGGTTTTTTCACGCCCACAGTAAGCAGCGGGTTACGCATTCCTGCCAACAAGCTCCGTTTGGTTCCCCTCCCCCATGGAGGGTCCTTTGGCACGAAGATTTATCCCCATGCCGTCATCAGAATGGCACTCCTTTCTCGCAAGGCGGGAGGTCGGCCAGTGAAATGGATCGAAGATAGGATTGAGCACCTCAGGGGGAGCTATACCCACGGTCCCGACCGTAACGTAACCGCGGAAATGGCACTGACCCGTGACGGAGAAATCAGCGCATTGAAGATCAAGGTCCTCGATGACATGGGTGGCTATGCCGCTTCGGTGGCCGTGGGCAAGGCATTGAAACCCATATCATGCTTTACCGGACCCTACCGCACACGTCACGCGCAGTACGACCTTACCGTGGTTGCCACGAATAAATGTCCACAGGGTTCATACCGGGGCTGGGGGGTTCCCACCCACAATCTCGCAGTGGAACATTGTATCGACCTTGCGGCTCGTGAATTGAAACTCGACCCGGCGGAGATCCGCCGACGCAATCTGCTAAGACCCGAACAGTTCCCTTACGTAGCTCCCAACGGCGCCAGATATGATAGCGGCAACTACGAGCGTACGTTGGACCTGGCCTTGGATCTCGCTGGCTATCAAGAACTTCGCAAGCAACAAATGGAGGCCCGTTCCCAAGGCCGACTGGTGGGAATTGGTGTATACACCGGGGTGGAGCTCAGTGCAGTATCCATGAGCATATTCACTCTCCTGGGCCCAAACTCTCCTTTTGGGACTTCAATGCCTGAAAGCGCTCGTGTGAGAATCGACATGACCGGTAAGATTTTTGCCGAGGTAAGTTTCTCTTGGGAAGGTCAAGGTCAGCATAGTTTTGCCACCAGCATACTGGCCGATTATTTCGGTGTTCAACGCGAGCACGTCCAGGTAGTGGCTGTGGATAGCCTCGCCGCCGGACCTGGCACAGGTCCCATCGGTAGCCGCCAGGCGGTGATGCTCTCCGGCGCCATGTTAGGCGCGGCCGGCCGGGTTGCAGACAAGTTACGCAAGGTGGCAAGCGTGTTCATGGAGGTGGACGCCGAAGATGTTGAACTCATGAACGGGAACTTGCAAGTGAAGGGTTCGCCTGACAAGGCCATGCCGATGCAGAAAGTTGTGGCGATGATGCTGTCTCGATCCGATCTATTGCCGGAAGATGTGGACGGCAATCCCGAAGCCAGCTATACCTATAATCCGCCGAACCCCAAGCTGCCCGATGCTGAGGGGAGAGGGAGTTTTGACCTGACGGCGGCCAACGCGGCCCATGTCGTTATGGTGGAAGTCGATCGCGAGACGGGACAGGTTCAGATTCTCAAATATGCAATTTCCGACGATTGCGGAGTGAGGTTACAGCCAGCAGTAGTTGAAGGCATGACTCAGGGCGCCGTGGCTCAAGGCATAGGACAGACCCTGTTGGAAGAACACGCCTATGACGAGAACGGTCAATACTTGAGTTCCACCTTTATGGACTACCTGATGCCCACCATCTGGGAGGTGCCGATTACCGAGCGTAACTTTACCGAAACCCCTTCGCCCTTTTCTCCCATGGGAGTCAAGGGCGCTGGTGAAAACGCGGTGCTGGCCACTCCGGCAGTGATACTCAATGCCATCAACGATGCATTAAATCCTCTTGGAGTTCGTTGTCGGACCATCCCGGCCTCTCCTCTTCGAATTTGGGAATTGATCCGTTCCGCCGAAAAACGGGCTTGAGAAAGATGACTCGCACGAAGACGAAAAATGCTCAGAAATTAACCGCCGATTTACGCAGATAAGGATTCGGACATTTCACCGCAAAGACGCAGAGGACGCCAAGTATAAATAAGATTACAAATTCGAAATCCGAAATTCGAAACAAAAAGGGAAAACTCAAAATACTAATTTCAAAACATTTAAAAACGCGGGGGAAGTTCTCATTGGAAGGTATTGGAATTTGAGAATTGAGATTTTGAAATTGTTTCGTATTTCGATATTCGGATTTCGGATTTAGATTCGGGAGCGTCTTGGAGCGAAAAATTTCGTTGAAGTCTTTCTGTTGACCATTTTATCGGTATGAACCTAACAGGAGGTTAATTCTTATGGCTAAGGCAAAGGAAGGATTCGTTCAGGCAGGAGAGTATCGAACCCATTATTGGGAAGCCGGCCAGGGGGAGCCGGTGGTAATGATGCACTCGGCTGATCCTGGCACGGGAGGGGGACTAGAGTACCGGCACACCATTGAGCCCTTGAGTGATCACTTTAAAGTTTATGCGGTGGATATCATCGGTTTTGGCAAGACCGACTCCCCCAAGGCGCTGCTGAAGCATCCTGCCTACGTCAAGCATATGTTCGACTTCATGGACGCCATG
This sequence comes from uncultured Binatia bacterium (SeqCode), assembly GCA_965215595.1. GTDB lineage: Bacteria > Desulfobacterota > Binatia > UBA9968 > CAXXLF01 > CBDCDW01. The sequence continues at coordinate 222,701 of CBDCDW010000005.1, forward strand.
GGAATTAAAAAGACTCACCTGATAGGCAACTGCCGTGGCGGATTGATCGCCATCACCTTGGGATACGAGCATCCGGAAAGAGTGGGACGTATCATTCTCATCGGCAATGCCGGTGGCGGAATTCCACCAGAACTCGAAGCGAAAGCTTTAGCCCCTTACGCGAACTACCAGCCCACCAAAGAGAATCTCAAGACCATGCTAGCGAGGAGTTACTTCTCCACCGACCGTTCGGTGCCACCGGACGTGTTCGAGGAATATTTGAAGGATAGCGCGCGCCAGTACGACGCCTACAACAAGTTGGGTGGTTATCCCATGGATGTCCCTAACTGCAGGCCGCAACTGGCCGAGATCAAAGTACCCGTCTTCTTCGTGGTGGGCCGAGAGAGCCAAGTGCTCCCCATCGAACAGGCGCTCAAAGGATATGCGCTAACCCCGGGAAGCCGGTTTTACTCCATGTCCAGTTGTGGGCTTCATCCGCAGACCGAGTACCCGGACGAGTTCAACAAAATTGCGCTTCAGTACCTCAAGGGGGAGCTCTACTAGCCCCGATCCGACGACAATGTAAATTGACACGCAGTCCTAATTGCTGCAGTGACAATGGCGCAATCTGGTCGGACGACTGTAACTGCACTAGAGGTGAGCTTGTGAATTTTAGCCCAAACAGATCGTTACTAATATCCGATGGTAGTCAACAACACTGTACTTGGCCCACCAATGTCGGATCGGGGCTAGCACACTCCAGATGAAGCCAGCGCCCTTCACTTATCTTGCGCCAAAGAGCCTGAACGAGGCGCTGACCCTGCTACAAAAGTACGGCCCCGAGGTGAAAATCCTGGCCGGGGGCCAAAGCCTGGTTCCGCTGATGAATTTCAGGCTCATGCGTCCCGCATATATTCTCGACATCAACGGGCTGGGAGATCTGGCCAAAGTCAAGGTGACCGGAAGCAAGGTTACTCTCGGCGCCATGGCAAGGCAACGTGACGTGGAGTTTTCACCGCAGGTGGCACGACAACTACCCATCCTTACGGACGCCATTCGTCTTGTGGGTCATCCGGCCATCCGAAATCGCGGCACCATAGGGGGGAGCGTAGTCCATGCTGACCCTGCTGCCGAACTTCCGCTGATCACGCTAGCCTTGGACGCTGAATTACAGCTGCGGAGCAAAAAGGGAAACCGTAAGCTCAAGCCTGAAGAGTTTTATTTAGGATACCTGACAACCGCCATGGAGCCTGATGAGTTGCTGGTGAGAATCTCGCTGCATACTCCCCCCAAAGGGACGGGTTGGTGTTTTAGCGAGTATGCACGTCGTCATGGAGACTTCGCCATTATAGCAGTGGCGGCGCTCCTTCGACTTGATAAACAGAAAAGGACAGTCTTTAGCAGAATCGCCCTTGGTGGCGTGGGGCCTGCCCCAGTCCGATCCACCGGCGCAGAGCAGCTCTTGATGGGGAAACAACCAACCGCAGCGCTCTTTCGTGAAGCGGGTGAATTGGTGGCCGCTGAGATCGATCCCGAAAACGACATCCATGCTTCCGCTGGCTACCGCCGCCACCTTTCCTCCGTCCTCGTGCGCCGGGCCTTGGAAACAGCACAGACTCGTGCCGCATAGGTCACTCCCATGGCAGAAAGTATTTCCATAACCTTCACCGTTAACGGAACTCCTCGCACTGGGACCGCTGAACCCCGCGTGTCCCTGGTTGACTTTCTGCGCTCGGAACTAGGACTCACCGGAACTCATGTGGGCTGCGAACACGGCGTCTGCGGGGCTTGCACTGTGCTGGTGAACGGACAAACCGTACGTTCCTGTCTTCTCTTCGCGGTGCAGGCCAACGGAGCAAAGGTCACCACCATCGAAGGTCTTGCAACTGAGAATGGGCTCCATCCACTCCAGCAGGCTTTTCAAAAACACCATGCCTTACAGTGTGGCTTCTGCACACCTGGCATGCTACTCGCTGCACTTGAACTTCTACGTCAGAACCCCTCCCCAACAGAGGAAGAAATCAGAACGGGACTCTCTGGTAATCTCTGCATGTGTACCGGCTACGTTAACATCGTCAGAGCTGTACATGCGGCTGCGCAGGACGGCGCCACGGCAAAGGAAAAGTGGCCGGCATAACCATCATGGCACCAAAATGGGTGGGTCAGTCAGTCCCGCGTACGGAAGATCCTGCCCTTTTGGTCAGCCGAGGACAGTTTATCGATGACCTTGTCCTGCCGGGATTGGCCTATGCCGCTTACCTTCGGAGTCCCTATGCCCACGCAAAGATTCTTCGTATCGATGTCAGCCGTGCCCAGGCTCACGCGGGCGTCTTCGCTGTATTGACCGGCGAGGACGTGGCCCGGTTGACTCGACCCCAACGAGGTCGTGTTCCACTACAATTTTCTCCAAAGGTTTACGCCTTGGCTTACGAAAAGGTACGTTACGTGGGCGAGCCTGTGGTGGCCGTTGCAGCCATCGATCGAGCCACGGCAGAGGACATGCTGGATCTGATTGACATCGAATACGAGCCACTACCTGCAGTGGTTTATCCAGAAGAGGCCATCAAGCCGGACGCCCCCAAGGTGTTCGAAGAGCTGGGAACCAACGTGCTGTGGCACGACACCTTCCCCTACGGCGACGTAGAGGGGGTCTTTGCTCAGGCCGATCAAGTGATCCAGGAACGCTTCACAATACAGCGCTACTCATCAACGCCACTGGAGACCTTTGGCGCCATGGTTCAATACGAGCCCGCAACCGAGGCCTTTACCATCTGGGGCCACACGCAACAACCCAGTCAGGATCGCCAGTCCGTATGCGCTTCCTTGGGCATCTCCACAGGGCAAGTGCGTTTTATCGTGCCCCCTATGGGCGGCGCATTTGGCAATAAGGTTCGCCCGTTGTTTCTCATCATCCTTGCACTGCTGGCCCGGGAAGCGAAAAGACCTGTTAAATGGATTGAGGACCGCCGTGAAAGCCTGCTGGCTCTGGGCCACGCTGCGGATGGTATTATGGACGTCACTGCTGCCGTGAAGTCCGACGGCACGATCCTTGGTCTCAAGTTTCGTAACATCGAGAATGAAGGGGCAGGAATCGATTTTGCGGGACGCCACAACCTGCTCATGCTCAGTAATATCGTAAACTGTTACCGGATACCTGCGGTATCATACGAAGGTTATTCCGTACTGTCCAACTGCTGTCCCGTGGTGGCCAACCGTGGTATCGGCAAACCCTTTATGTGTTTTTCCGTCGAGAGGATGGTGGATGTGATTGCCAACACCCTCAAAATGGATCGTCTCGAAATCCGCAAGCGAAATTTTATTCAACCCCATGAGTTTCCCTACGACACCCCTTCCGGTCAGACCTACGACAGTGGGGACTATCCCGAACTGCTTCGCAAGGCCCTCAAATTGATGGATCACGATAAGATTCTCCAGGAACAAGCAAAGGCGCGAGAAGAAGGCCGTATGCTGGGCTTTGGTATCGCTATGGGCGTGGAGCCTGGTGGTTCGAATCTCAGTTACGGCATGCTGATTAGCGGGCCCACCCAACTGCTAAGCGGCCAGGGTGAAGCGGCAAGGGTCCGTATCGAGACCGATGGGACGGCATCCGTATTTACCGGGAGTCTGGAGGCTGGACAGGGTCATTCCACCTGCCTGGCACAGATCGTTGCCGATGAGCTCGGTTTAAAAATCGAACAAGTGCGCGTCCCAATGACCTTTGACAGCGCGAGCCATCCCTCTGTCATGACTTCGGGAGTCTATTCGAACAAATTCAACGGTCACGACACCGCGGCGGCCATCGGTGCCGCCAAGAAAGTCCGTGAGAAACTCCTGCGAAAAGCGGCCGATCATTTGGAAGCGGACGTTCAGGATCTGGAGCTCAGTGATGGTAAGGTTTCCATTCGAGGCACGCCGGAAAAAGGAGTGAGCATTGCCCAACTGGCCAGCCACGCCTATTGGAGCCTGGCAGACGAACACCCCGACGGCGAACCCGGTCTCGAAGCGCTCTATTATTATAAGAATCCCATGGCCAAAAAACCCGACGAGAAAAACAGGGTCCGGGTCCAGCTTGGTTTCGCCAGTGCCGCCCACGTGGCCGTAGTGGAGGTTGACCCGGAGACCTTTGAGATCAAGCTCAAACGTTACGGCGTGGTCCACGATTGCGGGCGTCAGATCAATCCTTCAATCGTCGACGGCCAGGTGCATGGGGCAGCCGTGCATGGCATCGCCGCAGCCCTCTTGGAGGAGTTCGTATACGATGACAGTGGCCAACTTCTCACCACGAGCTTCATGGACTATCTCAAACCCACCTCGACTGATGTACCCACTATAGAGGGAGACCACCATGAAACCCCTTCGCCCTTTACACCCCTTGGTACAAAAGGTATCGGTGAAGGGGGTGCGGTCATAGCTCCGGCCGCCATTGCCGGCGCCGTAGAGGATGCCCTGGCGCCGCTGGGAATTTGCATCACGACTCTACCCATCACACCCACACGTTTGTGGGAGGTGGCTTCGAGCAAAGGAACCCGATACGGCCCAAAAGCAGATTAGGATTCTTACCGATACAATGTTCAACAGAACTAACTCAACAAAGATTTTCGCGCCAAGACACCAAGGGGGAACGAAAAATATTTTCTTATCTTCGCCGAACTTGGCTTGCTTTGCGTCTTCGCGGGAGTCTTCTTTTTTCATTGGCAAGCCTTATCTTCTGAATTCACTCTAGCGACTCAGGGGATATCATGCGATGATGACTAGCGAGAAAGGGGACGATTGAAATGGCAAAACCAGACCGTGTCGCTGTCCAGCCCTCCACCGGGGCCTTTGGCTCCGACCTCCATTCGTTCATCGAACTGTACGAGAAACAGTACCCGGATGAAGTGCTCCACATCGAGAAGCCCATCAAAGCCGAATGGGAACTTACTGCCCTTGTCATGAAATTGGAAAAGGACCACCGCTTCCCAGTCCTTGTCTGCCACAACGTTACCATAGACGGCCAAAAGGCAAATATGCCTTTGGTAACATTTTTGATGGCCAGCCGCCTACGGCTGGCTCGGGCTCTAGGTGCAAACGTCCGTAACGCCGGTCTCATCTGCTACGATCGCGTGCAGCAGCGAATGAAACCGGTCGTTGTGCCGCGCAATAAGGCACCGGTCAAAGAAGTAGTAGAAAAAGGAAACGACCTCGACGTGCGCCGTATCCCCGCTCCGCTCCACCATAGTATGGACCCCGGTCGCTACATTACTGAAGGTCTATTTCTCACGTTTAACCGTAACAGTGGACTCGACAATTCTTCGATGCAACGAGGTTGGCTGGCAGGTAGAGACGAAATCCGAATCTTTCTAGGACACAGCACCCACAATCGTCACAATCTACGCCAATACGAGGAGGCGGGAGAAGACATGCCTGCCGCCTTTTGGGTTGGTCACCACCCACTGGTACTCCTAGGCGCCCAGTGCCGAGTCGGACCGGATGAGAGTCACTATGAAACCGCCGGCGGCATCTCCGGTACACCACTCCGGCTGGTCCCTTCGGAGACCCTGGGAGAAAAATTCCTGGTTCCCGCCGACGCAGAGATTGTTATTGAAGGATATATCGTCAAGGGGCAACGTAAACCGGAAGCTCCATTCGGTGAGTACACCCGGCATGTGGGGCCCCAGCGGTGGAGCCCGGTTTTAAAGGTAACAGGTATTACACGCCGCCGAAACGCCTACTGGGATGATGTCATGGTGGGCCACACCCACTGGATCAGCAGCCTGATAAAGGAGGGTATGATTTACCGAGCGGTGCAAAGGGTAGTACCGGGGGTCAAGGCAGTTCATAATCCCATGTCCGGCACCGGGGTCTCGCACAGCTACATACAGATCCGCAAGACCGTAGAAGGACAGGGCAAAGTGGCAGCCACCGTCGCCCTTACTTCATCATTCGATCATAAACACTCCTTCGTCTTCGATGAGGACGTGGATATTTTCGATGAGAGAGAAGTCTTTCTCGCCCTGGCGACACGGTTTCAGGCGGATCGTGGATTGGTGATCCTTCCCGGCATGACCGGATCTCCTCTCGACCCGAGTTCCGATGGGTTCACCACGTGTAAAGCGGGCTTCGATTGCACCAAACCACTGGGCAAACCATTCGCAGAGCGGTTGTCTATCCCGGACGAGGTTATAAAACGATTCGATCCGATGGAGGTCATCAACCCCGCCCGATGGGATAAAATCCCCTTTGAACCCTGGGGGTAAACCCCGAACCACGGACTTACCTCCGTGGCATAGGGGTGTTTCCCTTCGGGGAAGTTTGGAACATTCACCCCGTTCCAACAGTGCTGGATATGGGACGATTTGTCATTCCTCAACGGAGTTGGTACGGGGTTCACCCCGGGACTCACGTCCGGGGCGCTATGTGGTTCGAGGTAAAGGAAACCATCGAAGGTGCCGTGAAGCCTATTATTACGCAGACTTCCGCTAGCACCTTGAACTGGTGCGGCGAAGGGTGATAGATACCAAGCACCTGACTACTCGTTGTTTAGCACTGGATAATATCGACGAAACGCTGCAATGCATTAGAATTCGTGGGGATCGTAGCCCAGTCTGGCCCATGAACGCTGCGAATTGACTTTACGATCACGATTAGTTGGATAAATTACAGGGAGGAATCATAATGGCGACGCCCCAAAAGACTGCCACGCAATCCACAACTGAAACGTTTGGCACGGATTTGCACTCTTTTATTGAACAGTACGAAAAAAAATATCCAGATGAGGTTTTACACATCGAAAAGCCCTTGAAGGCCGAGTGGGAAGTGACCGCTCTTGCCATGCAGTTGGAAAAAGACCACCGTTTTCCCATCCTCATTTGCCATAACATCACCGCCAATGGTCAGAAGTGCGAGATTCCCCTGGTCACTTTCTTGATGGCTAGCCGCCTACGACTGGCCCGCGCCCTGGGAGTGGATGTCCCTAGGGCCGGGTTGTCATGCTACGAGCGAGTGCAGTCACGGCTAAAACCCGTCACTGTCTCTCCCAAGGATGCACCGGTCAAAGAGGTGGTGGAAAAAGGAAACGACGTTGATGTGCGTCGGCTGCCCGCTCCACTACACCACCGAATGGACCCTGGCCGGTACATCACCGAAGGCTTCGTTCTTACTTTCAACCGCGACAGTGGTCTCGACAACTCAGCCATGCAACGGGGCTGGCTGGCAGGAAAGGACGAGATCCGAATCTGGATGGGACCCAGCACCCACAACCGGCACAATCTACGTCAATACGAGGAGGCGGGGGAAGACATGCCTGTGGCGTTCTGGGTGGGCCATCATCCGCTGATTCTCCTGGGTGCAGAAAATCACGTGGGACCGGACGAAAGCCACTATGAAACAGCAGGCGGAACCTTTGGGGCCCCATTGAGAGTGGTCCCATCAGAAACTCTAGGAGATAAGTTCCTGGTTCCCGCAGACGCCGAGGTTGTCATCGAGGGCATCATGCCCAAAGGCCAACGCAAACCCGAGGGTCCTTTCGGTGAATACACTCGTCACGTGGGGCCGCAGCGTTGGTGTCCTTATATGAAGGTTACCGCGGTGACCCGCCGGCGCAACGCCTATTGGGATGACAATATGGTGGGACACACCCACTGGATCAGCAGCCTGACGAAGGAAGGCGTTGCCTACCGCGCCATTCAAAGGGTAGTACCTGGAGTCAAGGCAGTGCATGCACCCATGTCGGGTACGGGTGTCAATCATATCTACATTCAGATTCGTAAAACCGTCGAAGGACAAGGCAAAGTGGCAGCCACAGCCGCTTTGACTGCGTTCTTCGGATTAAAGCATGCATTCGTATTTGATGAAGACGTGGATATCTTCGATGAGCGGGAAGTTTTCCTGGCGTTGGCAACCCGTTTCCAGGCCGATCGAGGATTGATTTCCCTACCAGGGATGACCGGTTCACCGCTGGATCCCAGTTCACCTGACGGTCACGTGGCCTGCAAGGCCGGCTTCGACTGTACCAAGCCCCTGGGGAAGCCCTTCGCCGAGCGCCTCTCTATCCCTGAGGATGTGCTCAAGAGCTTTGATCCTGGTGAAATGATCAACCCTGCAAAGTGGGATAAGATTCCCTTCGAGCCTTGGGGATAAGGAAGAAGAATCGTGCAAGGAATGATGAAGGCTGCACGTTTATACGGGTTTGAAAAAACCCGCGGATCCAAGGACTCAAAGGACCTGGTTCGGGTCGATGAAGTCCCGATTCCAGATATCGGACCCGGTGAGGTACTCATTCGAGTCCTGCGCGCGGGACTCAATCACGGTGACCTACATATCCGAGAGGACGCCCTACAGTTCGAACCGGAAAACACCACTGTACCGGTTCTTCCTATGACCATGGGTCACGACGGCCTGGGCGAGGTGGTTGAGATCGGACCCAATGTGATCAACGTTAACAAAGGCGACCGTGCAGTGGTGATGTGTTCCATTACGTGTGGGTACTGCAAATACTGCCGATCAGATCGCCAACACTTGTGCGTCATGCATCGCGTGATGGGTTTTGTAGCGAGATGGCGAGAGGGTGGACTGGACCAACTCCTTCGCTACAAGGATGGCCTCTGGGCGGAATACTGCCGTGTGCCAGCCACAAACCTGGTTAAGATCAGACCTGACGACGACATCGACCAGATATGTAAGGTCTCTCAAATGACAGTAGGATACCGGGCGTTGAAACGAGCGCGTCTGCATTCCGGAGAGACCGTCATCGTCAATGGGGCCACCGGCATCACAGGGATTGGCACCGTCATGAGCGCGCTGGCAATGGGGGCTGCCCATGTCATCGCAGTGGCACGCAACCCCGTGCGGTTGGAGCAGATCCGCGCCATCAATCCCCTGCGGATTTCCACCATCGGCCGGGGAGAGTCCATTACTAAAAAAATTCAGCAGCTAACCCAGGGACAGGGAGGCAGCGTTCTCGCCGATCTGACACCCGGTGGAGCGGAAACAACTGTCGAGTGCATCAAAGGCCTCGAGCCTGGTGGTCGGGTAACACTGATTGGAGCCAATCCGGAACCGCTGAACCTTCCGATTCGGTATTTTTTGATCCGGTCCATCGAATTCACCAGCGTCACTGGACGACACTATACGGATTTTCCAGAGGTCTTTGAGTTGGCCAGACGCGGTGTGATCGAAACCAAGCATGTGACCACTCGCTTTTTTCCCATCGAGGCCATCAACGAGGCGTTGGATCACATTGCGAAGCGAGGCGATAACGACCCCCTGTGGCCTATGTATGCTCCGGGAAAGGCCTAACCAAACACAGAGGGCAAAGCGCAAAGCGGAAACGACTACGGGACAACTGACAACAGGACTACGCACAACAAGGAGCAATGGGCAGAAGGTATAGAGCTATGAAACTATCGATCCTCCGTCTTCAATCCTCACTCCACGATTCCTATCGCTCAGTCCTCAGCACTCAAAACTCAGTACTGAGAGCGTCATGGCGAGAAAATCTTCAATAAGATAAGGAGTAAGTAATGGCAGATTTTGAATACGTACCCTGTCCCAAATGCGAAAAGAAGTTCATGGTGGGTGAAGAGTTCTTCCGCCTACCGGAAGCCTTCTGCCACTGTCCCTATTGCGGCAATGAGTTTAAAGTCGGTGTCGCAGCCGGCGATGCGTCGCGAGGGGGAGCCCAGGGCAAGTTTAATCCGTACTAGACCGCTTACCTTTCACGTAAGATTAAGCGCCGTTGAGGCGGAAGAACTCAATGGCGTTGCCCACCACCATCTTGTGCTGCTCTTCCTCTGGAACATTAGCGAACCGCTCTGCTAGAACCTTTCGAGAATTTGGCCACTCGGATTCCACATGGGGGAAGTCTGCTCCCCACAGGATTCGATCGACCCCCACGTCGTGGCGCAAACGGACCCCGACGGGGTCATCAAAAAAACCCCAGTACATGTGTTCCCGGATATACTCGCTGGGAAGTTGCTTGAGGGGTTTCAACCCTAGGACACTCTCCACCCAGTGACGGTGGCGCAGGTAATTGTGGTCCATTTGCTCCAGGTAAATTGGAATCCACCCCAGTTGACTCTCGGCCCAGTAGATTCTTAAACTTGGAAAGCGATCGAACAGCCCCGACATGACCATCTGGACGGCGTTCAAGGCACCGCGGATACCATACCGAGCCAGACGGGTCACATAGTCGGCTGGCCGCTGGTGTTCCTCCGGTACCTTGGGGTACTTTATGGCTGACTCGTTCCGCCCCAACTTTTTCATAAAGGACACATGCACCGTCACGGGTATCTTCATATTTATTGCCGCCGCCCAAAACTTGTCATCCTCCGGTGTGGGATAAGCCTTTCCACTGGGAAAAGCTGCTAATTCAACAGTCTTTAATCCAATCTTGGCACAGTGTTCCATTTCTTCGATTGCATCGTCCAGACCTCGTTCGGGTAGGCAGGCCACACCAATCAGGCGGTCCGGATCTACCGCACAATACTCTTCCGCCAACCAGTTGTTATAGCCGCGCACCATTGCCTTATATGCATTATCGTCCTTGATTCCTCTAGTGAGACCACGTACCCCTCCCACCCCAGGGTAAAGCACCTCGGCATCCACACCGTCCTGATCTTGTTCCCGTATTCGCTGTTCTCCCGGACCCGTGCCAGGCATCTCATCCCACTTAAGACCAATAGGGCTAAATGTCTCGGGGGTCAGTCCCGCGTATAGATTCATGCCTCCCGTATAGATGGAGCTACCCTCCACCAGGAAACCATCACCCCCGTTAGGCAAGCGCACGCGCCGCGGAGCAATATCACGGTATATTTTCTCTACCCTCGGGGTCCAGTGCTCACACGGCACCTCTATGTGTGAATCCGCTGAGATTAAGTTATAAGTTCGCGCCATATCTATTCCTTGCCTTCTATAAAATTACAATCGCTGACTTAATCTTTACAAGGGACAGGCCACTGAGGAAACTATCTCGTGGGCCTTATCCCTTTTCCTCCCGGTAGAATCCCAGCCGTTCCACCGTTGGACGGTCTGTCAGGGAGAACAGAATCGCCGGTTCTGTTTTGCTGAGGTTGCGATGCTGATGCCACTGCCATGGGGGCACGAAGAAACAATCCCTCTTCCCCCACTGCAAGTCTTCCTTCTCCTCTTTCCCCACGGTGGTAATCCCCTCACCCTGAATCGTGTGATAGAGGGAGCAGGCGGTATGGCGGTGGGGCTTCGTGGCCTCCCCTGGACGCAACATTTGAATCCATGCTCCCAGGGTCGGTAACGTACTTCCACCTGTCAGGGGATTGGTATACTCCAACAGAACCCCGTCATAAGGGTCCCCTCCCCCCTCAACTGCTGCCAACTTTTCTAGTGTCTTAAGGGTCTCATCCCATTTATAGGAGTAAGCCACCCATTCGGCATCCCCTTCTGCCCGGCGAGGACGCAGGGTGCCGTATTGTTCGCGACAGTAGCCGTCTGGTTTAGTTATGGGCTGGGAAGCGCCGTTTTCGTAAACATCCCCAGCCATGGAGTCTAGATAACGGGTCAGCGGGTGGTCGAGCAAGTCCAGCCATATGGCAGATTCATCGGTATGATTGGTATGGTCGTGATAGGCCCAGCCTGGTTGAATCAGCAGGTCTCCCGGATACATGGTCTGTTGTTCGCCAGCAGCAGTGGTGTACATTCCCTTGGACTCCACCACGAAGCGCATGGCATTGAACGCATGGCGATGGGCCTCCGCAGTCTCTCCTGGCTTCACTAGCTGGATGGATACGTGTAGAGTCCGGCTGGTGGACTTCACACCGGTCAGTGCGGGGTTGATCAGCTGAACCGTTCGCCGGTTATTAGCTTCCCCTGCCCCTCCAATTGGCACCAACTCTCCCGATTCCATGAGAGCCGAGTAAATATCCTTCCAGCGCCACACCCATGGCTTCAGCTTTGGCACCTGATCTCGGGACTGCCAGTGCCCTGCCAGCGAGCTATCCGCTAGCCTCCTATGGAAATCTTCCAGACGCTCATCAACTTTCTGACCTGTCTCACTATCAACCTTAGCAGCCATAGCCTACCTCCTAAAGAACTGAACGGATCGATGCCACCAGAAAATTTACTAAGTTACTACTCTCCGCATATGAAAAATCGAGCCAATTTGCAAGGAATAAACGGCATTAAAAATTGGTTTATAAGACAAATGCTGCAGGATTCACCATATGGGAGAGTAGTTAATCCTGAGCAAAAAACAGTTTAGCGCTTCATTATCGTCCGCAAAAACGGCACCACCTCTTTCTTGACTCTAGCACGGTATTCCAGTCCATAGGTCTTGATGGACCCAGGCACTGGGACCTTCCAATGCGGCGCGTGATCCGTCGGTACATCCAAGCGAGCGCTAATGTACCCCGTGGCGCGGGCAAACTCAGTTTGACCCTCTTTAGAAAGGAGCCAGTTTATATAGACCTTTGCCGCATTGGGATGAGGGGCCCGGTTAAACATACCCACCTGACCCACAGCAGGATTAATGTCGGAACCTTCTTTGAGTTTGCGCGTATCGGTAACCATGATGGGAATTCCCCGCCTTTGTCGTGCCTCGGCTGTGCTCTCAGAAAGGCCGATTCCCACAGGTCTTTTGCCACTACCGACCATGTCAATTTCTTGACCATAATTTTTCAATATGAGCAGATCCTGTTTGAACAACTGCCGAATGAAGTCTTTGCCCAAATCGGGATGCAAATAAAAGAACCCAAAGCTGGCCGAACCTGGCCCTGGCTTGAGCGGATCGTCAACGATAATCTTTCCTTTCCACTTGGCCTTCAGGAGATCTTTGTATGATGTAAAATCCGATTCGCTCGCGAGTTTCGTGTTAATGAACAATTGACCGCGCGTGTACGGGGACATGACCATGGCCGTCCGTCCAGCATCTAGGAACTCGAATTCCCCGTTGCGCCAGTTCTTCAGATTCTTCACTTCCGGTAGGATCATGGCCGGCTCCAGGGGAGCCAAGACTTTCATTGGGACAATCAGGGCTTCCAAGGCGCCTGCGACTATAAGATCCCACCCATAATGGCCTGCGCCGCGCTCGGCGGCTATTCTAGGTGGAAAAGTTGTTACCCGTCCGCCCAAGAACTCCACAGAGATCCCGAACTTCTTCTCGAACGGCCGCACAAGACCATCCCGCCGGTCCGTGCCTGTGGGCCCAAACATAGAGACCTTGCCTTCCTTCTTTGCCGCCGCAATGGTGCGCTTCCATTCGTCCTGCCAGGAAGCCCCGGATTCCACAGAAAAAATGAGGTTTACTAACATTAGGGTTACAAAGATCGAATACCTCATACCTTCAATCTCCTTTCTGCTAAAATTTTTTCAGTTCCACATTTAGATTGATTGACTCAACTTGGAAATCAGATTTTGCCGGGGGCTTTAAGATTGAGACACAATCATTTAGATATGCCTGCCAACTCCTTTGCCAACCGAACACAGGTACTCAGATCATAGGATTGTAAAAGTCTCATTTTGATTTGAGCAGGAGCTCCGGAGTTGTACATTTCAAAAAGCAGTTGGCGGGATCCAAAGGATTCGCAGGTATACTCCCAGGCGAGACGAAGCATACGAAAACGATCAGGTGCACCCTCGTCTTTACCTACAAAATAGCGGAAAATTTCAGGACTGAGTTCCGGATTGGCCATCTCAAGCTGACCTGGGGCCATGAGCGGTCCAGAACCACACACCTCGCGCAAAATTTGCAGGACTCGAGGGTGACGATCCACTGAATAAGTATGGGCCACCAGCAACTGAGTGAGGTTAGGCTCAGTCAATCCAGATCTGGATGGAGTAAGATTGGTCTCCGCGGCTTGAATCAGGGCCCGGAGGGTTTCAATATCGACTACTATATCGGAGAGCGCAAATTGTACCTGGGCCTGTCCTGCACTGCCGAGATAATCCGCCATTGATTTGCAGATCCCCGCCAACACCTCTAGCTTAACCACCTTACGAATTTGAGTATGATAGAAGGTCCATGTGAGGGTCCACAGAAAGATTTGAACCAAAAATGGGATATTTTCAGGAGTAACTCGCCGGTAATAGAATACCCGATCATTGGGAACGAACACATTGTCGAAAAGAAGGGAAGCATCCATTTCGTCCCAGAACGCGCTCAGGGGATGGTTTTGGGGATCTTCCGGCGCCAACGGTTGGCGGCAAACGACTTTTACACCCTTGGTATTCAATGGAACGGCAAAGTAGAGAACCTCATCGGCTCCATGGCCCGGTCGCGCAACCAGTCCTAAAAACTCATCGGCATAAGGCGCTAGGGTCGCCACAGGCTTGCAACCGCTTATGACAATACCATCAGGCCTACGCTCCACTACTTTTAAGAACTCGAAGTCAGTTGAGGGTCGGTTTTGCGGTCGCTGGGGATCGCCGAAGGCGACGGTTAAGCACAGGTCATTTTCACGGCAGTACTCAAAAAACCGAGATATATTATTCGCGAAGGCAGGATCTTCCTGGCCTAGGACTTCCCGCATATCGTACAAGGCCACTAGCATCGTGGCCATAAAATGGGGAAGTCTGGCGGCAACACCTCCGCACCTGCGTTGCAAGAACTCGGTCATGTGGCGCACTCGTATAAGGTCTTCGGTGGAATTGGGCAGCAGATATCCCAGGCTTACAACGTCTCCCGTAGTGGGCGACTTCATTGTCAATTGTTCTTGATGGGCAGGGTCATGCTGGAGATCGTAAATCTCCGCCAAAGACTTTGCGAATCCCGACAGGGCGGGATGAGTCGTGACATCGTCTACTTTTTCACCACGCAACCAAACCTGGCGACCATCCCTGAGGCCGGCGAGATACTCCTCCCCCTGTCTTATTGGCATGACACCTTCTCCTCCCAAATAGCTAAGAAAAATCGCATACTTCGTCCCATCGGGCCGTAAAACACCAGTATTAATTTAGTCAAAAACTAGTAATTTTACTAGTTCTCAAGGCACCTATTTTGTTGGTAGTCTCGGGTGGATTACTATTGGCACAGAGAGGATGGAGCAGTCAATGACCCTGCACCAGCTTGAAATCTGGACCACCGTTGCAAAACGCCAGAGCATGACAAAAGCGGCAAAGGAACTCCGCATCAGGCAACCATCGGTAACCCAACAGAT
Source organism: uncultured Binatia bacterium (SeqCode) (assembly GCA_965215595.1). Lineage (GTDB taxonomy): Bacteria > Desulfobacterota > Binatia > UBA9968 > CAXXLF01 > CBDCDW01. The sequence goes on from CBDCDW010000005.1 coordinate 237,784, forward strand.
CAAGCTTTTAGAGAGAGAATTCGGGATACAGCTCTACAAGGTTAATGGGCGAGGGATTGAGCTTACCCCGGCAGGGAAACGTCTACTTACCTATGCTAAAAAGATACTCCTGCATATCGATAAACTTGAAAAAACATTTAAAAGTCTAAAACGAATTCACCGACGTCGTTGACCTCCCCTAGACCCAACTTCCCCTCACTCAATTTTGGAATCCATTTTTGTAACATGTGGATTCACCTTGTATTATAAATTCATTTGGAATATTTGTTGATTCTGCCGGTAACAACCAGGTCATTATGGGCAAAAGAATAACCATCACAGGAAAAGACGGATTTCATTTTGGCGCCTTTTTGGACGAACCTGACGGCAAACCAAAGGGCGGAGTAGTTGTCTGCCAGGAAATCTTCGGTGTCAATCAATATTTGGAAAACGTTTGCGACTTTTACACCAAGGCAGGTTACTTGACCATCGCACCAGCGCTCTTTGACCGAATAGAACGCGATCTGGATATAAAATATTCACCAGAAGGCGTCCAGCGAGGCATACAGATTTCGTCTAAAGTTGACTGGGACCAAGCGCTGGACGACGTAGAGTCGTCACTGGCCACGGTTCGTACGGCGGGAGCTCAAAAGTTTGGCGCCATCGGATTTTGTTGGGGTGGTACGCTCGCCTGGCTCCTCGCATGCCGCCGTGAAGTTGACTGTGCAGTGGCCTATTACGGCGCGGAGATAGAGCAATTTCCCAATGAGCATGCCCGTCATCCCGTGATAATGCACATCGGGGAAGAGGACCCTATCATATCGCCAGAGAAACTTGAGAGTATAAAGAAGGCCCAGGCCGGCACGCCGATTTTCACTTATCCAAAGGCGTCCCACGGTTTTGACAACGAAGCCCGGCCGAAATACGACTCTGCCACGGTAAAGCTCGCTCGCGAACGCACCCTCGAATTTCTCGCTAAGCACGTACGGTAGGCAAACAACACTCCTCTACTGCGCTATGTTCAGTTCGAGGATTTGTCATCTTGGGATTCACAATCGTTCTCAATCTCTTCTCGGTTTACGCTGCGGTTGTTCAATGGTAATGGACACTAGTGGCTAATCACGCGAGTTCGGAATCTGTAGGTTCCGTTTAAGTATAGATGAAACAGCTTGTTCTGTGAAATTTTAGCTACCTTACTTTTAGTTTGATTGAAATGGGCTAGTACAGGCAAGTTCATTTATAGATAAAAATCTAACTTTAAATAGCAAGCCAGGCTTGACAAGGTTGGCATTCCTAGAATAAGAGTAAAAGAGTTGAAGATCTCCTGGCGAACCCCGGAGAGATAACTACTTTGAATCGCAGTTCACAACGTCCAACCGGGTTCTTGCCAGCCCATGTGTTTCTCAATGGTTCCAAGCCGAGATTGAATAGAGGAAGGAGCTTTTCATTATGGCTTTAGTGAGAATTCCAGAGGGTCTTAATCATGCTCACTTTGATAAAATAAGAGAAATACAGGAAAACATTTTATCGGATATAAAAGGTGCAAGGCGGGTAGGTATTCGGCTTAATAAAACAGACACAACATATCCATCCCCTGTTTTTGTTGGAATTCTTGAGGATGCTACCATGAGGACCGATAGAGTAAGACGGGGTGGGGTGGATCCGGGACACGAACGGTTTAGGAATGAGGACTTCTCAGTGATTTACAATCAAACTGTTTCTGACCCTCAAGGCAAATATTGGGAGCGAGATTGGAATGAAGATAATGATTGTTATGAAAAAACCCTAGGGGGATTAAGGAAGCAAGGCAATAATGATAAGGGAGGCGTAAGATATCAAATCTTCATTGCAATTAGAATTGCTGACGGGGCTTGTAAGCGTTCTATAGGGATTTTGGGAATAGGACTTGATGAAAAGCCGCAAGATATGAGGGACGTTGGGGCTGCAATGATACGCTGGGCCCAAAGCAACTCTGAGCTCGTTCAACATATCACAAATACATACAAGCTTGGGGGGCCACTGTTTTAAGCTATGCCGCGACCGAAACGCAAAGCCGCGAACAAAAAAAAGGGCTCCTTGTTAAGAATCTCTCCTACCAACGAAAATTTACTCTCTCGGGCTACGGACCTCTCAGCCCTGCTCACACTGGTAGAAACGGCGACCCAATCGCTCGATACCGACAAGATCTTGAACGACACGCTGGATAAATCGTTGGAGGTCCTGCGTTTTGATGTGGGCTATATTCGAATTTTGGACCCGGAAACAAGAACTATGGTGGTCCGCGTGGGCAAAGGCTCAAGATTGCCTGAGATTCAGTACAGCACCGTTCCTATAGATTCGCCTCGTCGTCATTTAGCAAGCATTATCTTCAAAACTCGCGAGCCCTATATCTGCCTCGATGTTCGGAAAGATAAAAAGTTCAACAACCGAAGCATGGAGCGAGAGGGGGCCATTTCAGCAGCTTTTATTCCTATTATGTCTAAGACTCGTATATTAGGAATCATAACGTTAGGAAGTCGCAAGTTTCATAAGTTTACCAAAAGAGAGATTAATCTCCTCAAGGCCTTTGGCTCCCAGCTTGGCGCTGCGCTGAAAAATGCTCAACTCTACGACGAGGTGAATAATGGCAAGGCCTATATCGAAAATCTCGTGGAAAATGCGGGCGACGCTATCATCTCCACGGATCTGGAGGACCAGATCCTCACCTGGAACCGTGGCGCAGAGGTCATATTTGGCTACAGTAAAGAAGAGGTAGTAAGTAAAAATCTGACTATTCTTCTGCTTCCAAGCGATCATAGGGAACTTGAGGGGATGCGTAACAAAGTCAAGCTGACTGGTGTGATTCGTGACCTTGAGGTGCGACGAAAGAGAAAGGATGGGCGAATCATTAATGTGACCGTGGCAGTTTCACCCATTAAAGACAATAACGGCAATGTTATCGGGTTTCTCCGGTTAGCCAAAGACATCACTGAGAAAAAACGTTTTGAGGAAAGGCTCAAAGAACTCGATAGGATGAAATCGGACTTTGTTTCCAACGTCTCCCACGAATTAAGGACACCGCTTACCTCAATTAAAGGCTCGGTGGACAATATGCTTGACGGTATAACGGGCCCATTGAACGAAAAACAAAACCGCTATCTTACGCGCATCAAGTCGAATTCGGATCGTCTCTCGCGGCTCATCAATGACATCTTGGACCTCTCAAAATCCGAATCGGGGCGATTCGACCTTACGCCGACGGATCTTCCTCTTGTCACTCTAACGCAGGAGGTCGCAGAGAGCATTAGGCCAGTGGCAACGGAAAAGCTTATTAGTCTTGAGGTTGCCTCTCCTGATATTAATCTGACTGCTTGGGCAGATCTAGATAAGGTCACGCAGGTGCTGTTGAACCTCATTGGCAATGCAGTCAAGTTCACTCCGCCCTATGGCAAAGTAGGCGTAGCTATTCAAAGAAATGGGAATGAGTGGGTGCAGATATCCGTTACAGACACAGGACCAGGTATTCAGACGGACCAGGTAGATAAGATCTTCGATAAGTTTTACCAAGTTGCCCAAGCAACAAAACAAATAGCCAAAGGCACCGGACTGGGACTCGCTATTTGTAAAGCCATTGTGGAAATGCACGGGGGACGTATCTGGGTAGAAAGTAAATTAGGCAAAGGAAGCACCTTTTCCTTCACTCTACCTGCGCAGCAGCCGTTTAAGTTTGAACTACCTGCCAGATAGTGAGGTGGGTTATGGGGCTCAAAGTCCTTGTTGTGGATGATGAGGAAGACATTGTCGAGGTGATCAAGGATCGCCTGGAAGCCTATGGGTTCACGATTTCGACAGCGGGAACCGGTCTGCAGGCTTTGAAAAAGCTTTCCATGGAAAAATTTGACGGTATTTTCCTGGACATTAAGATGCCAGAGATGGGCGGCATGGAAGCCTTGGAGGAGATCCGCAAGAATGGATTGACAATCCCTGTGATTATTCTCACCTCATCTTCCACTAAAGATGTACCCTTGGAGGCTATGGCCAAGGGAGCCGATGATTACCTCCTTAAGCCCTTCGAGTGGGAAGAGCTGAAGGCCAAAATCGAAAAGGTCTACAACATCTCCCTATAGCGATAGCCATGGAAGGTTTTACCCGGGACCATCCTAGTGGTCGATGATGACCAGAATATCCAGGAGGTGATCAAAGACCGCCTGGAATCCCTGAATTGCCGGGTATTGCTAGCCTCCAATGGGAAAGAGTGCTTGGAAGTTCTCGAGCACCAGAGCCCGCAGATGGTCCTTCTTGACATCGAGATGCCCGGTGTCAACGGGCTCGAAGTTCTAAAAGAAATTCGTAAGAGAGAGTACGATGTGAGCGTGGTAATGATCACAGCTCACGGCACCATTGATCGTGCAGTGCAGGCGATCAAGGGAGGGGCCTATGATTTTATTCAGAAGCCTTTTGAGCCTGACCATATTGCCTTAATTGTGGAGCGGACCCTGGAGAGGGAAAGGCTTAAAAGAGACGTAGAGATCTTCTCCGAAGAGATAGGCAAACGTTATAACCTGATTGTGGGTAAGAGTGCCAAGATGAACCGGGCAGTTGAATTGGCTAAGAAGTCGAGCGCAAGTCGGTCCACTGTGTTGCTTTTAGGAGAAAGTGGAACCGGCAAAGAGATATTTGCTCGGGCGATCCACAATTGGAGTGAGCGTTATGGCAAGCCCTTTATTGCCATTAACTGCGTTGGCCTTTCACGGGAACTCTTGGAAAGCGAGCTTTTCGGCCATGAAAAAGGAGCTTTTACGGGGGCCCATCAGCTTAAAAAAGGCAAGATGGAACTGGCCCATGGTGGGACCATCTTTCTTGATGAAGTTGGCGATATTTCTCAAGAACTCCAAACCAAACTCCTCAGATTTCTCCAAGAGCGGGAATTTGAGCGGGTCGGAGGGACAAAATCTATCATTGTGGATGTGAGAATCATAGCCGCCACGAATCGCGATCTGGATCGGGCGGTCAAAGAAAATAAATTCCGTGAGGATCTCTATTATCGCCTCAACGTCATTCCCATTGTTCTTCCTCCTTTAAGAGAACGAAGAGAAGACATTCCTACCCTGGCCTACTATTTTTTGCGGCGGTTTTCCTCGGAAACCAAGAAAAGCTTCACCGAGATAACCCTAGAAGCCTCCGAGAAACTCCAAGCCTATGACTGGCCGGGAAATGTCCGCGAGCTAGGAAATGTCATGGAGCGGGCCGTTGTTTTGGGCCAGGCTCCAAAAGTTCAACTGGAAGACCTGGCACCCAGTATCGCTTTCTCACAGCCCGTGAACCGCGAAGAAGACTATTCGTATCATGAGGCCACGGATAGCTACAAACGGCAGCTAATCATTCGGGCCCTAACACAGGCACAGGGAAATCGCGCCGCGGCTGCAAGGGCCCTCGGTCTTCAGCGGACCTATCTTTCCCGATTGATAAAAACTCTTCGTATTGGCTGAGTCATTTTGGATCGCTGACTCCGCTAAGACTTTCCATATCGCCGTCGAATCTCTCACCAAAGAGACTTTCCCTATGGGCTGAATCCTTTTCTTCACATGCCGTATCCACAAGGATACGGGTCTCTCTATCGCTCCATCAGATGACTCAACCGATTTCCCTTTGATTCAGTAGCTTATCCAATTTTGTCGCTACTGCCGCTGATTGGCACAGCCTTTGCGCTACTGTTTAAACGTACCTTGAAGAAGAATATCAAATGGGGGAAATGATGGCTGAAGAGATTCTGGTCCCAACCAAAGGTCTAAATGGCATTGAGGAAATCATCCCTCACCTCGAGCATATTGCCAATCCAGCAATGAGCGTCATTTTGCTGGTTCCCTACCGAACGGAGCTTCTCCGCAGCCTTTTGCATCAGTGGATTCCAGCAGAGTCGAGGGAGGAAGATTTACCACAGGGTATAGAGACCACGGAAGGGCTCTCACTGGAGCCACAAAACAGGTTGGCTGATCAGAATAGCGCTCCCGCTCGTGAGAGTTTAATGAAATTTGACCCCCGTAACGTAAGCCTTTACTATCTTGGCTCCAATGGAGTAGAGCACGACGTTCCTAAAGGAAAGATGGCCATGGAGCTCATAGGACTCGAACGTAAGCTCACCGCCATCCTTAGCGCCGATGTGGTTGGCTATAGCCGCCTGATGGGCGAGGATGAAGCGGGCACAATCCATACCTTAACGGCCTACCGCGAAGTGATGACCACCCTTATCCAGCAACACCGTGGCAGAGTCGTGGACGCACCGGGTGACAATCTCTTGGCGGAGTTTGCCAGCGCAGTGGGCGCGGTGGAGAGCGCGCTCGCTATTCAGCAAGAGTTGAAGACGAGGAACGCCGAACTGCCTGCTGACCGCCAGATGGTCTATCGTATCGGAATTAACGTTGGCGAGGTCGTGGTCGAGGGCGAGCGGATTTATGGTGACGGTGTCAATATTGCCTCCCGTTTGGAGAGCTTGGCCGAGAGCGGAGGCATCTGCCTCTCGGGGAATGCTTTTGAACTGGTTCGTGATAAGCTGGCGGTCGGCTTTAAAAACCTCGGTGATCGAAGGGTCAAGAATATCAACAGACCGATTTCTGCCTATAGCGTGCTCACCGATCCTGACTTCGTTGGAAAGGTGAAAAACGCGCCCGCGAAGGGGTTTGCTCGTTGGAAATGGCCAGCCGTCACCACCACCGTCATGTTCATTCTTATCGCAGCAAGCATTGGAGTGTGGTGGCCCTAAACGTCCCATGGCATTGACAACGAAGCCCGGCCGAAATACGACTCTGCCACGGTAAAGCTCGCTCGCGAACGCACCCTCGAATTTCTCGCTAAGCACGTAGGATAATCAAACAAGCTTCCAGAATTGTCCTTCACTACGAAACCAACGGGTAGGAGGTTTTACGAAATCTTTAGGCCTATTTAAGGAACATTCTTGGCTAGAAATAACAACGAACAGCACAGGCCGGGAGCGCACACCCTATCTTCTAGTGCGTCCGCTCCCCGACGAAGTCCGCCAACTCACGGAGTACGTGCGCATCGTTACCGAAGGCGATGATCGCCTCTTTCGCCTCGTGGATGAGCTGCTTGGTTCGCTCGCGGGAGTTTTCAACGCCGAGGACCGAAGCGAATGTCGCTTTGCGGTGGCGCGCGTCGCTGCCTTGCGGCTTACCGAGCTGCTCGGTGGAGGAGGTGACGTCGAGGATGTCATCGACGATCTGAAACGCGAGGCCGACACGCTCACCGTAAATCGCTAGCTGCTCGATCTGCTCGTCCGTTGCACCGCCCGCAATACCACCCGCCACAATAGACGTGCGCAGGAGCGCTGCCGTCTTCATTCGGTGCAAGCGTATGAGGGCGTCGGTGTCGAGCTGTTGTCCGTCGGAGAGAATGTCGATGACCTGCCCACCTACCATTCCGTGGGCTCCAACGGCAGACGAAATCTCATGAACGAGACGAATGGCGCGAGAGGCTCCGATACGCTCTGTGAGCGTCGGATCTGCCAGTAACTCAAAGGCGCGGGTCAGCAACGCATCCCCAACCAAAATCGCCATCGCTTCGCCATAGACCTTGTGTGTCGTGGGCTTGCCCCGGCGCAAATCGTCGTTGTCCAAGGCCGGCAGGTCGTCGTGCACCAGCGAGTAGGTGTGGATGAGCTCGACTGCTAGCGCTGGCATTATCGCGTCGCTCGCCGCGGCTCCCACCGACTCCGCAGCCGCCAGTGCCAGGATCGGGCGAAGTCGCTTTCCCCCTGCGAACACCGGGTAGCGGACCGCGTCCGCAAGTTGGTCGGGTGTCGACCCATTCGGGAGCGATCCGTCTAGAGCAATTTCAACAAGCTCCCGCCTGGAAGCCATATAGCCGCTCAAAACATCGGCCGACGTCCCAGCCACTAGCGTGCTCCGGGGTTGCGGCGAGATGGTCACGGGTCCTAGGCTCAGGCGGCAGAAACTGGTGCGCAGTGCTTCGTCGTCCTCCACATGCTCGACGCAATCCTGGATCAGCTTTTCGACCTCTCCATGGGAGATCTTCACCGGCTCGCCGGGGATGAGCTGGGCGTCGTTTCTCCGGGCATAGGCAAGGGTGCGCACCGCCATCCACAACGGTAAGAGACAGAAAAGGCGTATGTCTCGTTCGTTCGGCGGGATCGCCAAGCAATAGGTGAATGCATGCTCGAACCCGCGCTGAGCACGCTTGAATAGCGGCGCCAGCGCCGTGTGAGCGCGCTCTCGCGCCTCGGGTTGCAACAGCTCGGCTACCTCCAGGCCAGCATCCTGGCAGACCGTGCGCGGGACATAGCAAACGCCGCGCTCCCAGTCGTTAGTGATATCCTTGAGGATGTTGGTCATCTGCAGGCCGACGCCAAACTCCTCCGCGTTGGTGCGCAGGGCATGAGTGCGCGGGGCATCGAGATCGCAGGTATCCGTGAATAGGTCGGTGAGCATGTGCGCGACCGTCCCTGCGACGAAGTAGCAGTACCGTTCGAGATCCGCAAGTGTTGTCAACGCCACGATGCCATCCTCGCCAGTTGGGCGCCGACTGTATATGGCCATCCCGCGCGCCATCTCGCATACACCCCGTCGTATCGCTCGCTGCGAGGAGTCGTTGAGCTCCGCGAAGACGCCGAGAACGCGCGGCAGGTTTTTCACTAGCCGACGCTCCGCGCTCGCCGGTCTTTCACCGTTGTCAGGGAACCGGCTCGCGAAGTCCGAAGCCGAAGCATCCTGCTCCAAACATTCGAGGAAAGATAAATAGAGGCCGTCCCGCTCTGCCAGTGTGAGGTTTGACTCATCCTCGATCGTATCGGCAATCCGGCATAGCAAGTAGCCGCAGGTGACCGCACGCTCCAGCGGATCGCGCAACATCGCGATTGGCAAACTGAAGGTCCGCGAGACCTCCTTCAGCGACTGCTGACAGAAACGCCAATCGCTGGAATTCATAGCGCCATCGGTTAGCATAACTTTGTCACAGAATGTAACCCGTTTATTCGGTTTGGAAACCACCTAGACAACAATAAGAACATGGTTTTTACCTATTGCCAACAAAAATCTAACAATTTCTAACCCACTCGCCTGTATTTTCGCCTTGGATGGGTTCAAGCGAGAGTCGAAGGGTCAAACTAGCTAGCTGGCCATCCCTCGTCAAAGGTAGTGCATGACCTTATTCTACCTATTATATTTCAACTTGGCGTCGGCTTCCAGAAAATAATGAGAAGTCGCTTGTTAAATTTAAACACCGCAAACTCTAAAGTTATCCACAAGCGACTCTGTGCCAGCTCGCGTTTGAGAACCCCCAGCAGACGTCAGAGAAAGCTGGCTGGCTCCGTACACTGGTTTTTTGTGAGACAAGATCCGATATCGGGCTACTATGTCTACGTTAGGTCGAATTGCAGGCAGAGCTGGACGCTGCCTCAATCTGGAAAAGGGTGAGAGTTTTTACATTAACTAGCTATTAGTGTTAAGGATACAAGATGCAAGGCAATGACGCTTCAAATGCGCTGCAGCAGCATGTTGTCCTGATCAAAGTTTCTCTTCGTACATGAGGACTTTAAGGGCATCCAGATATGGTGACACGTCAGATGCGATAGAATCCACCTGCTGTTGAAACTCCACTGTTTTAAAGAGACTATCAGCATCGTCCGCTGACGAAAGAATACCACTGGAAACTGAGAATGGTAATAATTGCACAAGCACTACACCTAGCCGGCATAGGTCAATCCCATAGCTAGAATGGGGTGCAAGCAGTGTTTAACACGCAATTCAACAACGTTTTAGTTGCATCCCAGTGGTATATAATTAATCAAATTTTATACAGTGCCTCTCCTTGGTGTTCTGCGAGTTCTTAAACTCCTATTTCAGCCCCAAGACTCGTCTCGCTCTTTCTACCACATCTGGCTTAAGGTCCGTTTTCGTCTTTCGAATAAACCCTTCAAGCCATTCAGCACTCTTGGGTGCGATATCCACCTTCAATCGTTTAGCATCCTTATGAAATGCTGGATCTTTCATAATGTCGGCGAGCCCCTTCCGTAGAATTTTTACCCGATCCTTAGGAGTTCCGGGAACGGTTGCCCAAGGCCGCACCATTGTGGCAGGCATCGTCAATAATTTTAAAAAAGCTTTATCCTCAGCTTCCCGCACATATTCATTCAGAAACGGCACCTTACGCTCGTCTAGCTCAGGATGTCGCTCCTCACGATATATGCCAATAGTTTAATGTCTCCCGCTTCTATCATAGGGAGCCCAGTGGCTTTTACTGAATCCCAGGTCCATCCAGTTAATGCATCCACCTCCTTGCGCATTAATGCCGCCCGAATGGGAGCTGTGCCGCCATATCCCGGGACAATCGTGGAAATGGGACCAAAAATACTGTTCAAGGCCAATGGAAGAGAACATGTGAGAGTGCCTCTGCTAACACAGCCAAATATTAATTTAGGCGTTTTTGGATTTAGCCATTCTTCGACACTTTGTGCCGGTGCATCAGCACGAATTGCGACGGTTATAACGCTTGAATTGGCGAGTGCTAGCCACTCGAAATCCAGTGACCGATACTTAACGGCTGGAATCCCCAGAAATTCCATCTGGGGTATCGTCCATAGTATATGTCCAATGGTTAAGCCATCCGGCTTAGACACATTAAACATATAATTAGCCGCGATCAGGCCTCCGCCACCCGGCATATTCTCCACGATTACGCTGGGTTTCCCGGGAATATGTTTAGGCAAATGCCGCGCAATTAGCCTGGCATAGGTATCAAAACCACCGCCGGGAGAAGCTCCCACGTTGATACGTATAGTTTTGCCTTCATAAAACCCCGCACCGGACACTGGTGTCGAAACTCCTGCAACGTAGGCAAGCCCAGCGGCAAGATAAATCACGAATAAAAATTTCCTGTTCATAAAACCCTCCTGCTGTTTTGGATTAGGAATTTAGTAGAACAGAACGTAAGCCCCCAGGAAAGAATTGCAGAGGCGGCCGGTCCTAAATATTTCATATTCTCCTTCCGAGAAACGTTCCCGTGCCCCGTGGACTTCACTACGAGGTAATGATGGGGGAGACAATTACGCTGGCACTAATATCACAGAGAAGACAGGTGTCAAGGAGATCCTTTTTGATCCTAAGATGTGGTTCAATGACGCTTTAGTCGCATCTCACGTGGGACACAGTTCATGAGCTACTTAAACCCATCCTAGTATTTATCCACTTGGCGTATTGAAATTTCATTTTCCTAGCGTTTCACCCATTGATCCGTGTTTCGTAACTAAGAATGGCATTGAGTTTGCGTTCCATATTTTGTAATCAATGGGCTTGAAACTTAGAGACCAATATCACAGGGGAAAAGTCTGTCAAGGAGACCAAGATGTAATTAAACGACGCTTTAATTGAGCGTTACCCGGGACGAAGTAAGGGGATTGACAACTTCCCGGTCCAGCGATATTGCTCGGGCCAGATAAAAGGTGGTTTAAATTTCTATAAAGATGTAAGGAGGATTCATGCGCATCGACGTTCATGCCCACTACTACCCGCCGGAACTAGTTGACGCCTACTCAAGGCTCAAGCGCATGTCCGGTAACCCGCAGATGGCACCCGCTGGACGTGTGCCCCTGGATGAGCGCCTCGACTTGCTCGCCGAGGCGGGAATCGACCTCCAGATCCTCTGCTCAGGTGCGAACCAGCCTTACGTCGACAACCGGGAGGAAGCTGTTGCCGTAGCGCGATTTGCGAACGACCTCTACGCCGATGTCTGCAAAGCCCACGGACGATTTGCGGCCTTTGCCACGCTCCCGTTGCCGCACGTTGATGCCGCGATTGACGAGATGGGCCGCTGCCTGGACACCCTTGGCATGCTGGGGGTCAACATTGGCACCTCAGTGGCAGGCCGTCCACTGGATGATCCCATGTTCGGACCGGTGTTTGCCGAGCTCGAGCGTCGGCGTGCGGTGCTTTTCCTCCATCCCCAAGGGGCGGGTGCCGGTCCCATGGCCGACGCCTTTGGCATGACCTTCATGATCGGAGCATGCTTCGAGGACACCATCACCTCGATCCGTCTCGTCATGTCGGGAATCACTGCCCGGTATCCCAACATTCGGATCATCGTGCCGCACCTAGGTGGTACTCTGCCCTTCTTGATGCAGCGAATCGAGGACCACACCCGGCGCATGGCCCTCAGCGGACAGCCGCTCCCCGTCGCTAAGCCGATCGAGGCGATCCGGAGTATGTACTTCGACACGGTGAACAACTACCCCGCGGCGCTGCGCTGCTCCTGCGAGGCATTCGGAGTTGACCACATCATGCTTGGCTCAGACTTCCCTTTTCTCTTTGTGAAACCGTGCGTGGAATACATCGAGCGATCTGGCCTCCCCGCCGAGGACATCGACACGATCCTAAACCACTCGGCGCAACGACTCCTGAAGCTGTAAACCGAAGAGAAGGCGCTGCCCATAATATTTGTTTGAGATCACTGAAGGTGCCATTCCGTACTCGTACCTCTGGTTAGAGAATAGCACTGGCTTATTTTTCATCGTCTCGGTGATCTAAAACCTGGAACCAACCTTCTGACACGAACTGGCGACTTATGAAATTGCGATTGCCTAGAGACCGACTTATAATATTTACATGCAACCAATAGAGGATATCAAGGAACGCCATGTCTTAAAGATTGGGCCTCCCGAGATGCCCAATGGCGATCTTTGCTTCTTTCGTAATTTCCTTGATCCGTCCCAGAGCGACGATTTTTTTCAGACGTTGCTAGCATTGGGTCAATGGCGGCAGGACGCCATCAAACGCGGCCGCAAAGAGACAAAATTGCCTCGACTCACCTTGTGGTACGGCAATTCAGGCAAAAACTATTCTTATTCTGGAATTCGCATGAAACCTCATCCCTGGAACGCTCCTCTTTTAACGATTAAACAGGCCGTTGATGCTGAAGCCGGAGTTAAATTTAATAGCGTTTTATTGAATTTATATCGCAATGAACGTGATTCGGTAGCGTGGCATAGCGATGACGAACCGGAACTGGGTAAGAATCCGATCATCGCTTCGGTCAGTTTAGGAGCAACACGTCGGTTTGTCTTGAAGCACAAAAGCGAAAAACGTCTCCCAAAAGTCGAGCTGGAATTGTCCCATGGAAGTCTGCTTCTGATGCGAGGTCCTACGCAACATTATTGGATTCATGCGATTCCTAAATCCAAAACTACTGTGGGCCCGCGTCTAAATTTAACTTTTCGGATTATTCATTAGAATCGGATAGGCTGTAAACCAACTGAATTAAATCTGGGGGAAACGGCGCGCCGACGTCTCTTATGCCTTAAGCACCTGCTTCCGGGCCAGAACTTTTTCTCCTCTGAGAAAAGAATGTTACTTATATGCACCGAAAGCATAAGCCCTCTTTCATGCTGACAGTACGTTTTTATGACGTAGCGCCCGCTCAAGCGCGGGTTTCATCTTCATCTCACGGAACTCGCTGATGGCGAAGTCCAGGTGCTCTCGCGCCTGAGCTTTTTCCTCTGATGTCCCCTGGAGAAGTAACTCGGCGAGTTGAAGCCGAGTGAGGGCGATCTCGGGACGATATTGGATGGACGTGGCCCAGGCGAGCGCACGCTCATACTCCGCTTGCGCGTCCTCGCGATCCCCCAGCAGCGCCGCGGCCCCACCAAGCTGCCGCGCGACATTGAAGACTACGAGGTCGTGTAGCCCGATGGCTACGAGCCCCTGGAGCTGCTCCCTGGCGAACGTTGCGGTTTCTCTGTCGCCGACCACCACGGCGACTTCTAAGAGGGTAGCCAGGTGGAAGGTACCTGCCTCCCCCGCTGCCGCCTGCGGTCGCAAATTGGCCAAGCTCCTCTGCGCCCCCATCAAGGCTTCCGCGCTCCGACCTTGGTGGGCGTCTTTAAGGATTTGCACCACCGCAAATGCCCCTCTTGCGGCTAAAACTCTTTCCCTGATGGGGCTTGCATCCTCGTGTCCGAGATAAAGCAGCGGCTGGAAACTCAACCATTCAGCCGAAAGCTCTCCAGCTCTCGGGATTCCCAGCTCGATCGCCTGGCTTTTGAGCCGTGCAGCGACCTCGACGCTACTTTCTAGTTCCCCGCTCAGGGTGGCTCGAACCGCTTCGAGCTGGAGCGGCCAGAGTAGAGCAACCACGTCACGAGTATGATTGGCCAGCTCGCTCAGCTCCCGCCAGACCTGCTCTGTTCGAGCTCGGTCCCCGGCTGCTAAGAATAGCGTCTGAGCCCGCTGCAACACCAGAGCCAGCGTGGTCGTTCGAACCCGGTGACGGGGCCGGTCGGTGATCTCGTATGCCATGTGCCGCTGCTCCTGCTGATACTGCGGAGGCCAACCCATAAACATCATCGAGGCGGCCGCCCGGAAAAGCACCTCCGGATCGTCGAGCCGCCGCGCCAGCTCCAGAGCCCGGAGTACCAGTGCATTTGCAACGCCGTGCTTCCCTCGAGGACGGCGCACTGACGCTAAGATACAGTCGGCGTAAACGCGGGAGCGTGAGTTGGGTGCCGCGTACCGGTCCAAGCTCTCTGCCCAGTTCAGATAGATATCTGTTAAGACCATGTAGGGCCCACCGTGACGGTGGAGCGCATCGACCGCCAGCTCGCAAGCCCGGCTAGCCCGAATGTCGTCGCCGAGGAATTCAGCCAGCCGTAGCGCCTCCGTGGCAACCTGTTCAGCTGCCCTTTGGGGCTCGCCGGCAGGACCAATGGCCTCCCCTAGCGCCAGCAAGAGGTCGCAACGCTTCGCCTTGTTATCCGGGTCGAGGACTTCCTGAGTGCGGAGTGCTTGCTCAAGGCGTCGCGCCGCCTCGCCATAGGCAAAGACCTGCATGGCTTGTTTCGCCGCCATCTCCGAGTAACTCAGAGCCTTTTCCAAGTCGCCGCGCTCCGTGCTCTGGATGAAATGCTCCGTCAGCTCCGCCGCGTGCTCGTCCAATCGCTGACTATAGACCTCCTCCAGGGTCTTGCCCACTTGTTGATGGAGGCGAATCCGCCGTGGGACAAAGATCTCTTCGTAGAGAGTTTGGCGAAAAAACGCATGGGTGAAACGAAATCCCACCGTCCCCACAGCCTGGCGTTGCTCGATCACAGCTCGCCCAGTCGCCTCCTCCAATGCCCCGTACAGCTCCTCTTCCGGCAAACCGGCCACTTGTTCGAGAACGTCCAGGCGGAACTCCCGCCCGATGACCGCCGCAACAGACAGAATCTGGTTGGCCTTCTCGGTGAGTCGACTCAGGCGCTTGCCGACCACATCTCGCAGACCCTCGGGAATCCCCGCTTCCGAGTCGGCGAGCAAGTACCGCCCGCTCTCACGGACGACAATCCCTTCCTCCACCAGGTAGCGTAGCACCTCATGGACGAACAAAGGATTGCCCTCCGTCTGGCGGTGGATCGCCTCTGCCCCACTCCAGGGCACGTCCTGCCCACGGACGATGGACATCATCCGCTGCACTTCCTCAACCGTGAGGCCGCGCGGTGATACGCGCAGGAAGCTCCCCGCCCGCCGCAACTCGGCGAGGGCACTGGACAGCGGATGGGCGCGATCTACCTCGACGTCTCGGTAGGTGCCAACGATGAGCAGATGGGTCCCCTGGAGATTGTGGGAGATGTGGAGGAGGAGGTCGAGGGTGCCACGGTCGGCATCGTGCAAATCCTCGAGAACAACCAGCAACGGTTGAACCATCGACGCATTGCGTAGGAATTCACTCACAGCTTGCAAAAGTCGCCAGCGGTCGTCCTCAGGATCGCCCGGCGGTCGCACTTCGACCCGCAAACGGTCTTGGATCTCCGAGACTAGCCGCGCCACGTCGGCGGCCCCGCTGCCCAGATCCCGGCGCAGGTCATCTGACTCTTGCGTGAGGACGTACGAACGCATTGCCTCCACGAAGGGCAGATAGGGCAAAGATAGTGAGCCTTCCTCATAGCAGTGTCCAACGAGAGCCATGCCACCCCGTTGCGTGACGTAGGTGACGAGCTGCTCGCAGAGCGAAGTCTTGCCGATGCCAGGTTCGCCGACGACCATCGCCAGCGATCCCTGATAGGACAGGGTAGCATCAAAGGCCCCCTGGAGCTGACGTAGTTCCCGCTCGCGCCCGACGAACGTACGGCCGTAGAGCGAGTCGTTCACGCCTAACCTTGCGGTCTCCTTCCCCGCGACGGAGAGCGGAGTCGGCTCAACAGTACCGGCATTGAGCTTCTCTTCCGGTAGCGTGACTTTTTCCGGCAGCTCCACTGTTGGCGGCTGCCGCCTTGGAACTTCGACTTTCTTCTGTGGCTTGGCCAATGCCGTCCCCTGATCCAAAACCGCCCGATAGGCACGAATTGGCTCCGCAATGTTCTTGACCTGCTGCGGGCCAAGGTCCTCAAAGTTAACAGATACCTTTCCCTTGATATGCTCAAATACCGTCCCCGATATGCATATGCCACCAGGTTCCGCTAATCCCTCCATCCGTGCTGCGATGTTCACCCCATCACCGTAAATCCGCTCCCCTTCCACGATCACATCACCAAGGTTAATCCCTATACGAAACTCCATGCTGCGGTTCTCTGGCAAATTGGCGTTCTCTGCCCTGAGCGTAGATTGGACTACGGCGGCACATTTCACCGCATCTACCACGCTGCCAAACTCCGCCAACAGGTTATCTCCAGGGGAGTCCACTACTCTGCCCCGATTGCGCGGGATGAGAAACGTCATCACTTGTCGGTGAGAGGTCAATGTGCGAATGGTCGCCTCCTCATCCTCCCCCATTAGTCGACTGTAACCTTCGACATCCGCACTAAGAATGGCAGTGAGTTTGCGTTCCATATTTGGGACTCAATCGGACTGAAACTAAGAAAACAAAATTACGGAGAAACAGGATTTCTCAACGCAAAAAGTAAGTCAGTTTTTCCGTTAAGTAGAAATGATGATATGATTTGTCTTTTCAGCATAGCTTTATCCTCCTCTATATTTGTTGATCAGCGGAGATCTAAACGCTAGTTATTTATCCTTTGCCCGCTCTCCCAAAGCGTCGTTGATCACTCAAACGTATGGCTTAAGCTCCCTGCCATCCGGGTCAAATTTTTAAGCTGGCTATTCTGCAACCGATATCCAGCACTTGTCAAGGTTCGGATGGAGCCGCCGCTGCTTGCGCGCACAGTAGCCTGCTACTTTTGGTCCAGAGACTATCGGTGTACCTTGGCGGGAGATCCTATTCCACCTTAAGATACAATTCAACGCCGCTTTAATTGAGTCTTACGGCCGTTGGAAAAGAAAAGGCGGCCCGATATGGACCGCCTTTTCTTTAGGGAGTAAGGATTGTGTCTGGATGGCTTTAGCTTACAAGATTACTGATGTTCTTTTGTTCGGCAACAACTCCAATGCCCGGGATCTGGATAAAGAGGTTAAGTTTTACCATAGACGTCCCCTGCAGTACCGCTATCAGTTCTTTGATGGGGTGGTGTTAAAGAGCAAGGGGGTTACAGAAAAAGATATTACTTTGTGCCTTCGGGATCCTGATGGGAAGGGGATCGATTTCTATGCGGCCCCAACTGAATCTGAAGCCTGCTCGTTGTTAAGGGACCTGTATCTAGAGGGGGGGTGTTGTGAGCTGATTGTGACCGATGGGGGAACGGGGCTGCATGGAGCCTTACAGATTGTCTATCCTAAGATCCTCGCCCAACGCTGCTGGGCCCATAAGACAAGAAACGTGTTGGACAAGGTAAAAAGGGCCGATCAACCAGCGGTCAAAAAAGCTCTAAATCGTATCAGTCATGCCCCTAATTATAGAAAAGCTACGGAAGCTTACTGGCGGTTTGGTTCACGCTGGAGGAAGGCTTATCCAAGGGCTGTGGCCTGTTTGGAAAAGGATCTCGATCAAACTTCTTTCAGATCAAGCGGCCTGAAGCCGCTTGGAACCACCAACCTCATAGAAAGATCGTTCCGGGAAGTCAGGCGCAGGACTCGCCCTATGGGGGTGATGGCAAATACCCAAAGCATACAAAGAATCGTTTTTTCTGTCTTTCATCACTTGAACCAAAATTGGAGTGAGAATGCCCCTAAGAAATTTACACACAAGTCTTGACGATGGAGCCGCCGCTGCTTGCGCGCACATAGCCTGCTACTTTTGGTCCAGAGACTATCGGGTACCTTGGCGGGAGATCCTATTCCACCTTAAGATACAATTCAACGCCGCTTTAATTGAGTCTTACGGCCGTTGGAAAAGAAAAGGCGGCCCGATATGGACCGCCTTTTCTTTAAGTAAGGATTGTGTCTATGGCTTTAGCTTACAAGATTACTGATGTCTTTTGTTGCAACAACTAATCCGTGCCTGGACTGACCCCCTGCAGTTGGACAGTTTGAGGGAGCAGGTTAGAATGCCTGATGGGAAGGGGAAAGGATCTCATCATGGCAGAGAGAAGAAGGTTTACAGCGAATTTCAAGCGGCAGGTAGTGGAGGAACTCCTCAGTGAGAGCTCCACGTTGGCCCAACTGAGCCGCCGCTACGACATCTCCTCAGGCTCCACGTTGGCCCAACTGAGCCGCCGCTACGACATCTCCTCAGGACTTATTCGACATTGGACGAAGCGCTACGAACAAGGGGGCCTGGTGGAGGGCCCCTCTCTGCCAGAGAAGGAACTTCGAGCGCGCAATGCGGAGTTGGAGCGGATGGTGGGCAGACTCACCATGGAGAATGATCTTTTAAAAAAAGCCGTAGAGTACACACTGCGGCGGAGAAAAGAGAATTCGTCACCCATCACGGCCAAGAGTTTGGCAGCATCCATAGGGGGTGTGAAGTGATGGGGATAGCGCGCAGCACTTTTTATTACCGAACCCGGGAGCCTTCTATGCTCCACGAGATTGAGGAGGCGGACTTACGGGACCGGATTGAGCAGGTAGTGGAGGAGTATCTGCGTTACGGCTACCGGCGAGTCACCCATCATCTGAGGCGCGAGGGCTTTAAGGTTAATCACAAGCGGGTGTCGAGAATCATGCGGGAGGAATCATTGCAATGCCAGGTCAAGCGGCACTGGGTGAAGACCACTGACAGTGATCATCCCTACCGGGTCTATCCGAACCTCCTTAAGGGACTAAGGGCCACAAGACCTAACCAGGCATGGGTGGCCGATATCACCTACATCCGGATCCTCACGGGGTTTTTGTACTTGGCGGTGATCTTGGATCTGTTCTCACGTAAGGTTATTGGGTGGGCGCTTTCTAAATCGATCGATACCGAGATGACTTTAATGGCTCTGCGGATGGCTTTAGTGGAGAGAAGGCCGCCCTGGGGTTGTATCCATCATTCAGATCGCGGAGTGCAGTACGCCGCCCATGCTTATGTGGAGGAGTTGCGGGCAGCGGGGATCTTAATCAGCATGGCCCGCAAGGGCAATCCCTATGACAATGCGACAGCGGAGAGCTTCATGAAGACGCTCAAGCATGAAGAAGTCTACCTGTGGGAGTACAGGACGGCGCAGGATGTGAAGCAAAGGGTTCCTTATTTTCTGGAGGAAGTCTATAACCAGAAGCGGTTGCACTCGGCTTTGGGGTACTGTCCACCGAATGAGTTTGAGCAGGCCTGGCAGATGAAAGCCGAGGTGGTGTGTGAGGCCTGAAGGGGGGGGGTACTGAGATATCTACCCGGTGTGAGATCGTCGTTTCTAGGGCAATTGTGAAAGCCGTTTTGACCGGCCACCAAGACAAGAGGCATAGGGAAGGGCATAGATCACAGAACTCACAATGTGGACTCTTGCAAACAGGAAGGGAACAGCATAATTAATTCAACCACCCTGGAGGGCATTCTAATTTCAGCCCAGTGACTGTCCAACCAATGGGGTTCACTCCATTGATCGTGTTTGGGACCATGAGATGTACTTCTGCTGCATACTTCCAGTAGATCGATCTCACTTGATCACCCGATCCGCCCGCGCAAGAAACTGGGGCGAGAAGGTAAGGCCGATCTTCTTGGCTGTCTTTAGATTGATCACTAGATTGAACTTGGTGGGTTGCTCGATGGGAAGATCTGCCGGCTTCGCGCCCCTGAGTATTTTGTCTACGTAAGTGGCTACTCTGCGGTACAAGTCAGGACGGTTCGTCCCGTAGGACATTAGCCCACCAGCCTTCACATTTCGACTCCGAGTGTATATCGTAGGCAGCCGTTTCTTGGTTGTGAACTCAATGAACCGAGCTCGATGACGTATCATGAGACCGGCTGTTGTAACTAAAAGTCCATCAAGGCCCTCTCGCCTGATTGTAGAGAAGGCGCTCTCCAGCTCGTCCAAACGTGTTCCGACATCCAGCAATTGGACCTGGATGCCCAAAGATCGTCCCACAGCTTCGGTTTCTTTTACCCAAGGTTCCGGTTGGGTTCTATGCCTATGCCAGAGGATTGCCACACGGGAGGTTCGCGGGAACGCCTCCTTGAGTAGCTCCAGCCTTTTTGGGTGTAACTTCGTAGAAAGGTTAGTCATCCCCGTAATGTTGCCACCTGGCCTAGCGAGGCTGACAACAAATCCAGCCTTAACAGGATCAGCACTGACGCCTGCCATGACGATGGGGATTGTACTGGTTGAGTGTTACGCAGCACGGATCGCTGGCCGCGCTGACGAGGTGACAATGACATCCACCTTTCGCCGTACAAATTCGGCAGCTATGTGGGGGAGCCGTTCGCGCTTACCTTCTGCCCAACGGTACTGAAGAACAAGGTTCTGTCCTTCAACATACCCGAGCTCTCGCAGCCGTTGCCGGAAGGCAATGAATTGTGGCGAGGGTTTCAATTTGTTCTTACGCTGGCTTCCAGGTCCACCTATACCTAGCCATCCTACCCGATAGACCTTTTCCGCCTGCTGCGCCTCGACTAGGGAAACAGTAAGCAGAAGGACAATAAGCAGTAGGCAGAAAAAGACGAAGATTCTTCTGATCATGCGCCTTCCTCCCGGTCTTTTCTGACCTCTGATTTCTGATCTCTGACCTCTATCATCTTATGACCTTGTCCGCCCGGTACAGAATGGACGGTGGTATCGTAAGGCCAAGTTGCATCGCCGTCTTGAGGTTGATGATCAAGTCGAACTTTGTGGGTCGTTCCACAGGCAACTCTGCGGGCTTAGCACCTTTCAGGATCTTGTCTACGTATGTGGCGGCGCGCCAAGTTGCATCGCCGTCCAGGTTGTTGATCAAGTCGAACTTTGTGGGTCGTTCCACAGGCAACTCCGGGCTTAGCACCTTTAGGATCTTGTCTACGTAAGCGGCCGCCGTCCATGCTGAAGTTCGTACATAATCTATTGGCTTGTTGTATATCACCGGGAGCCGGCTTTTTACCGCGAGTTCTGCAACCTGTGTTCGGTTAGAATTGTAGTTGGGGTTCGGCACCAGCCAGAGTGCTGCCTCCGCATACCTCTTGCTTGCCTCACGGAATGCTGGCTCTATATCCATGGGACCTTGCACGTCGAGGAATTGAAGCTTTAGCCCCAACGCCCCTGCGGCGAGTTTGATCTCTTTTCTCATACTCGCGCTCGTCCGGCTGGTTGAAGACCAGAAGGCGGCCACGCGGGAGAGCCTGGGAACGATCTCCTTCAGAAGCTCCAATTGTTTTGTGCTTAGCTCCGGGGCAAGTCTGGACAGTCCCGTAATGTTCCCGCCAGGCCGTGCAAGGCTGGCGACGTGTCCGTTTCCAACAGGGTCGCGATCCTGGGTCATCACAATGGGAATCGTAGAAGTTGCTTCCTTGGCATGACGGGTCGCTCCCCCGCCCCCTGTGACGATGACGTCTACCTTGAGACGCACTAACTCGGCCGCGACCACGCGGTAGTGACTGCGTTTCGCCTTACGACCGCGTTTTACCCTGCCAGATCGCAACTCAATGACAATGTTTTTTCCCTCGACGTAGCCGAGGTCGCGCATAGCTTGGCGGAATGCCTCGATGCGGTGCGGGATACGGGCAACGTTACTGCTTAAGTACACTATCCTGGGGACTTTCCCAGTCTGCTGAGCCATAGCCACAGCCCCACACAGTGTGAATGTAACAACGAAGGCGACAATCCCCGTCCATTTTGGTCCGCGGGGCCGCTTTTTGATTTTAGATTATTCTCGGACAGAGACTTGTTGCGCATTGTGTTCTCCATTTTTCTTCTCCTTAATCAAAAATCCAAAATCGCCAATCCAAAATCATTTTATGACCTTTGTCGCTTGCAGGAGAAGGGACGGTGGGATCGTCACACCGAGAGCCTTCGCTGTCTTGAGATTTATCCTGAGTTCGAATTTCTTTGGCCGCTCTATGGGAAGGTTCCATGGATTCGCGCCCTTGAGGATCTTGGCTACGTGGGTAGCAGCCTGGCGGTATAAATCTAGGATGTCTGTGCCGTAGGACATGAGTCCACCTGCATTCACAAATCGGATTCGATCGTAGATCGCCGGTAACTGCCTCTCCCTCGCAAATTTTATGATCCGTGCTCGATTTGCTACGCTCGCACCCCCGGCTGCAGTAACCGATAGCCCTTCCGCTTTCCGGCTAATTTCGGATAAGGTTGTCTCAATGTCATTACGGTGAACAATCACGGATTGGACCTGCATACCCAAAGCCTTTCCTTCGGCTTTGATTTCTTCTTCCCAACGTTCCTTTTGGTCCTCACTCAAGAGCATGGTCACACGGGAAATGTGGGGGAACACCTCTTTGAGTAGTTCTAGTCGCTTTCCATATAACTCTGCTCTTAGGTCAGCTATCCCTGTCATATTGCCGCCGGGCCTTGCGAGGCTGACAACATAACCAGCCTCAACTGGATCAACTCGACTCCCTGACATAACAATAGGGATCGTGCTGGTTGCCCGCTTCGCAGCGCGAGTCGGATTCCTACCCGGCGAGGTGAGAATGACATCAACCTTGAGCCGAACCAGCTCAGCCGCAACCTCCTGGAGCCGTTCCTTGTCACCTTTTCCGTTACGGTACTCGATAACGTAGTTTTGTCCGTGAACAAACCCGAGCTCCCGCATTCCTTGCTTGAAAGAAGCGAGTTGGCCAATCTGTGCTTTAGTCCAGCGGTAGGACAGATAACCTATGCGGTAGACTTTCTTTGGCTGCTGCGCCTGAATTTGGGAGACAGTTAGCAGAAGGACAGCAAGCAGTAGGCAGAAAGAAACAAAGATACTTCTGGTCACCCGTTTTTCTCCCTTCTTTTGCTGCTGTTTGCATTCTGCTCGCTCCCAACCGTTCTGATTGGTTACCATCGAATCCTCCTTGTCATCTAATCGCCTGCCGGTCATATCACTAACTCAACTCATTGAGCAATGCGCGTGCCTAGCCTATGGGATTGCTCTGAATTTAGATAAGGTGCTGAATTGGTACGAGAATTTTCGTGCGGGGATTTTAGAAGATGCTGGAACAAGAAGGAAAAGTGTAGCTTTTTTGCTACACCTGTGTAGCATAAATGCATCACCGGAAATTCTTAGGGCAGCGTAATATGAGGTCGCTTTTCAGCTGAAGGAGAATTTAAACGACGCTTAATTTGCATCACAAGGGCAAAAAAGCCCGTTAGTATAGCCAACACTAATGTCCAAAGGACCGAAGTCCTTTTTTGCCTCGAATCTTCCAATGAGGGTACGGCATCAAATCTTAGGCGATTCGTTACGTTAGGGTCGTCGATACCTCTCCATTGAATTTTATTTGCATCGATTCCATCGACTCGCACGAAGGAAGAATCGCTCTCCCCCTGATCAGCATTACTTTTCCTATTAATGACTTGCTTGATTTTATCAGGAAGCCTTTTAATCGTCTGGACGACCACTTTAGTTTCCTTTAATACAAAAGTCGGCTCCGGACGATCCAGATCCCAGACATCCTCTTGCTGCGCTCTGGCAGTAGAGCGAATCGCCAACAGCAAAGCGCACAGTGCAAAACAAAATAATTTCATAGGCATTCAATTTCCCCCCAAGGTGGGTAGAGTAGAGGACAGGCTTAGCTTGCTTTAGGCCGCACCTTGGCTGTATCCGCCGTTTCCAGCTTCGTGCCCGTTTAGGCACTTCCGTAACAAGCGTTCCTGTCCCCCCTCATCAAACCGTACTTGCAGTTTTCCCGCATACGGCTTTCCGATCATCTTCATCTCAAGGCATGCGAGGCCGCCTATTGAGCTCCCTCTTGGCCTTGAGATACAGTCTCCGCTAGAGGTCTCGAATCTTGTTAGGTGTTTGTAGCCTCACGGCAATCACCTCTCCTTCCCTCTTTAAGAGACACAATGAAAGTAGGGCGCCTTCCCTCAGCCGGCATTACCCAGCCTCCTCGGTAATACTCGCCCCTCCGACTTCTCGCCCGCCTGACCCTGACTTCGGTTTCCCTTATACCGAGCCATTGCGGCTATCACCCGCGACAAACGAGATCTCCCGCGTTACCCATCACAACTTCCCCCACATGCCGTCCCGACGACCCCGGAGAGCCCATCTGCTTCTGTCTCGGTTATTTCCACAGATGGCACCGGCCTTCCCCATCTGACCACAGGGTCGGCACTCTCAATCAGCAAGTTACGAGGCTCTATGGGTTCCCTAGTAGTACGGCCTGCGAGTTTGCGATCCTCTCCTTTTGGAAAGTTTTCTCGATCCACTTAGCCCTGAGAGTCACCCCTCAAAACCGGATCTTCGCTAGCGGGGTGAACCGTTAATTCCCCGCACCGGACTTTAACCGGCAAGTTGCACTGCTTCCGCGGCATACGGTCAGGTCTTGACGGGCTGTTGCCCAAACGTCGGTTAAATATCTCAGGGGACTTCTCAGGGGACATTGCGACTCTTGTGGCTTTTTATAAATAATTTCTCATGCCTCCTGGTCCCTGCTTGAGCAGGGGGGGTACGCTGGCCTAATTGTTATTCGAGAATTACCAGTGCTGTGCGAGGTCGTAATCGAAATCCTTGATAGGCTTAATGTTGAACTAATTCCTATTTGCTGACCTTCACGAACCTCCTCCCTTGATAAGCTTTTAATGAATAACCCCATGACCACATTTCCGGGTCGGACCAAGGTAACTGATTGATATAGAATGTGAAGATTGTAAAAACGAGGCAAATTTAGTGCTTAAAATGGAAGTTTCGATAACAAAAATGCAGGGCTAAGGAAAGATTGGGTTGATGAATTTGTGAGAGGTGGTAAACGGTGGAAACAAACTTCCGGAACCAGCCATTCCTTGCAATAGGGATTTCGACTCTAAAAATTCGATTTTAAGCGAGAACAGCACTTACTTTTAGAGTGAACCCATTAAGATTTCAACCTGAAAGCTTGGTCCGACCCGGCTAGCGGCTAGCAGTGTCCCGCTCTGTCCGAAAAACCAACTTCAGGTTGACATAACAGCTCGCGATTGGATATTGCCGGCTCAGAAGCACAAAGCTTGGGCGGTTTGCCGCTCCAGTCGTCGCTGGGAGCCCTCGAAGGCGGGCACGAGGAGGCTACTCGCGGCAATTTTCGACTTTTTCACGGCCATTCCCGAAAAGCGACTTCCTATCAGTTTAAATTTCCTATATGTATTGGTTGCTCGCATAAAGTTAGACCAGCTGGAAACGGACGACGTGCTCGATCGGGCGATCGACTATCGCGCCGTGATTGCCACGGCAGCAATCGAGGTCATGGTCGAGCTGCGGTAAATAGGGCTGCTAGGCAGTATAGATACAGGGAGATATACAATGACACGCATTAGCATTCTGACGCCCGACGAGATGAACGATGAACAGCGCGCAGTGATCGACGCGTCCAAGGCCAACGGCAAGCCGCATGGCGGGCCATTCTGGGCCTATATCCGCAATCCCAAACTAATGCAGAACGTCCAGGACACAGGAGCCTGTATCGCCGACAGCACCCTGTCCGCC
Organism: uncultured Binatia bacterium (SeqCode); assembly: GCA_965215595.1. Lineage (GTDB taxonomy): Bacteria > Desulfobacterota > Binatia > UBA9968 > CAXXLF01 > CBDCDW01. The sequence goes on from CBDCDW010000005.1 coordinate 263,574, forward strand.
CGCGAATCACAGATCGCCATCTTGACCGTGGCGCGGTTCTGGGGCGCCAAATACCCGTGGGCGGTTCAATGCCGCAACGCTCTTAAAGTTGGACTCACGCAGGAAGAGATCGACGCCATCAACGCCCGCGGCGCGCCGCCAACCGATGACAAGCGTGAATTGCTCGCGCATCAGGTCGCCAATGAACTGCTCGCCGACAAGGGTTTAAGCGATGCCACCTACGCATCCGCCGAATCATCCTTTAGCACCGAAGAGCTGGTGGCTCTAGTTGCCCGCGTCGGCTCGTTCTCGATGACGTGTTGCACCGCCAACGCATTTGATATCACGCCGCCCGATGAGGTACCTGCGCGCCTTAAGGCATAGCAAACGCGTTGGAGCTCAATTGACAGCGCCAAATCCGACGAATGGTCTGCACAGGATCTATTAGGGGTCATATTAGGGTAGAGTAGAGGACAGGCTTAGCTTGCTTTAGGCCGCACCTTGGCTGTATCCGCCGTTTCCAGCTTCGTGCCCGTTTAGGCACTTCCGTAACAAGCGTTCCTGTCCCCCCTCATCAAACCGTACTTGCAGTTTTCCCGCATACGGCTTTCCGATCATCTTCATCTCAAGGCATGCGAGGCCGCCTATTGAGCTCCCTCTTGGCCTTGAGATACAGTCTCCGCTAGAGGTCTCGAATCTTGTTAGGTGTTTGTAGCCTCACGGCAATCACCTCTCCTTCCCTCTTTAAGAGACACAATGAAAGTAGGGCGCCTTCCCTCAGCCGGCATTACCCAGCCTCCTCGGTAATACTCGCCCCTCCGACTTCTCGCCCGCCTGACCCTGACTTCGGTTTCCCTTATACCGAGCCATTGCGGCTATCACCCGCGACAAACGAGATCTCCCGCGTTACCCATCACAACTTCCCCCACATGCCGTCCCGACGACCCCGGAGAGCCCATCTGCTTCTGTCTCGGTTATTTCCACAGATGGCACCGGCCTTCCCCATCTGACCACAGGGTCGGCACTCTCAATCAGCAAGTTACGAGGCTCTATGGGTTCCCTAGTAGTACGGCCTGCGAGTTTGCGATCCTCTCCTTTTGGAAAGTTTTCTCGATCCACTTAGCCCTGAGAGTCACCCCTCAAAACCGGATCTTCGCTAGCGGGGTGAACCGTTAATTCCCCGCACCGGACTTTAACCGGCAAGTTGCACTGCTTCCGCGGCATACGTTCAGGTCTTGTCGGGCTGTTGCCCAAATCAATAATTTCAGTGCGTTAACAGAACTCTCTGGTTATAATGCTCTCAGTTATTCTCAATTATTATAGGGAGCAAAGCCATGATGGGTCATCAGCCACCCTCTCAGCCTGCACTATTCTACACAGGATTTAATTTGGAAAAACGGATTCGTGCGGACCACATGTTGCGCAAAGTAGCACGGATGGTGGATTTTGATTTTGTGTACCAAGAAGTCAAGGATCGATATGGATACAACGGCAACGTATCGGTTGCACCGCCAATGATAATAAAGCTGATGATGCTTTTGGTGCTCTACAACGTTCGTAGCGAGCGAGAGTTGATGGCAACGTTGCCGGAGCGGCTAGACTGGTTGTGGTTTTTGGGATTGGAGTTGGATTCGGAGATACCGCACCATAGCGTGCTGAGCAAGGCGAGGAGGCGTTGGGGTGTAGAGTTGTTTCGATCCTTTTTCGAGCGAGTCGTGTGGCAGTGTGTGGAGAGCGGGTTAGTGGACGGGAGTAAGCTTTTTTGCGACTCCAGTTTGATTGAAGCGGATGCTTCACGCAACTCGGTTATAGACACCCAGGGGCTTAGACGTTACCTGAGCCCAGCATACAAGGAGTTGGAGGCACGATTAGAGGAGCGGGAAGAGGCAAGAGAGGACAACCATGAGGATCCACCCGAGAACCCTCCCCGGCGTAACGTTGTCAACCAGCGCTACGTGTCGGCAACCGATCCAGATGCCTCGGTGGTACGCAAGGGAAAGAAGGGGGACTCTAAGCTGCGTTATCAGACCCACCGTGGGATCGACGGGGCGTATGGGGTAATTACCGCGACGGTGGTTGGCCCTGGGGACGAGAACGAAGCACATCGCATGACAGAGCTTCTCCAGGATCATCAGGCCCATACCCAACGAAGTGCCCAGGTGGTGGTAGCCGATAGCAAGTACGGGACAACAGCTAATTTCTTAGATTGCTACGACCGTGGGATATTGGCACACATTCCGGTGTTGAAACAGACCCAGGATAAGCAGGAGCGTCGGAGCAAGATATTTCCTGAAAGTATGTTTGTTTATGACCCAGAAACCGACACTTATACATGTCCTGCCGGGCAACCGCTTAGGCGGCGTAAGCACTGGGTGGAGCGCAAGGCGTTTGAGTACGTGACGAGCCGCGGGGTGTGCCAGCAGTGTACCTTGCGGCTTCAATGCACTCGTTCTCAAAGTGCGGGGCGAACCATCAAACGCCATGAGCGCCAGGAGATATTGGATAGCGTGCGTATGCGAGCACAGAGCCCATGGGCAAGAAGAGATATCAAGGTCCGTCAGCATTTCATGGAACGATCGTTTGCTCAAGGGAGACGATATGGACTGAAACGAGCGCGGTGGCGTGGTCGTTGGCGGGTGCAGATTCAAGATTACTTGATAGCGATTGTGCAGAACATCGAGCTATTGATTAATCATGCACGGCCAAAACCAAGAGCGGTTTTGGCTGCAGCAACGAAGGTGGCCATTCGCTTTGCGACCCACCATCCCACGGCCTTGCAGCAAGCCGTGGTGGTTTGAGCAAACAAACACCGCACGTTATAGCTCGGTTGGATCTATTGCGCTATTTAACCGAGGTTTGGGCAACAGCCCGTTGAATCTTGGCATAAGCCTTTCATGGCCGACTCAATTGAAGGAGCAATGAGCGTGCCGATCCAACACGACTACCCGGACTTAAGCCAGGTGCTGAATTGGTGAGGGAAATTTTTAGCAGATAAATTTAACGGAGCTTGCCGGGAAAGGCGTAAGTGTAGCTTCCTTGCTACACCCCTGTAACAAAAATGCTCCAGCAGAATTCGGAATCTTTAGGCCCTATTTCCACACCAGATGCTATTAATCGAGAATTAATTGCATCTCATGCACGACTCAAAGTACTGAGTGCCGTGAACACTCTGGGTTAGAGGGCCGCAACACAGGCGATCTCGATCAGGTAGTCCGGATTTGCCAGGCCTTTTACCACCACAAGGGTACTCGTAGGCGGAGTTCCTTTATAATATTGACTACGAACCCGACCATAACCCTCGCGATATTTTATGTCGGTGATGTAGGTCGTGGTCATCACCAGGTTTTCCGTGGTCGCGCCGACCTCCTTGAGTACGGCCTCTATATTCTGAAAGACCTGCTTCGCCTGAGCTTCAATATCGCCTTTGCCAACGACGTTGCCGTTTTTGTCGCTGGCCGTTTGGCCAGCAATAAAAAGCAATTTGCCCGGCTGTGTGACGATACCCTGCGAATAGCGTGGTCTGGGATCTGACAAACCTTGCGGCTGAATAACTTCTTTCATGGTCTCCCCCTTTGTCTTGTTGCACTCACATCCTAAATCAAAATTATCTGCCTTTAAAATATTGGTCAGGTCTTGAATCTTGGCTACGCCATAATTTTACTAATCGTTGAGTAATGCATCTTAAGATATTCTGCAACCTCCCGTTGGTTGTATCCATAACTTTTGACCGCCTCTTTGATCAACCTGTCTCTTGCTCCCTTATCCTTCCGTCCCTTTCCATGGAACAACCTCTCTAGCGATGGACGGCTTATATATCTCTCTGCTTTCGGTATCTCACGAAGCTCTTCATAACCCTTTACGTAACCAATGAGCTTGTCAACAAAATCCTCCTCCCTTAATATTTGCCCTCTAACTTGGCTATAGATACGCTGCCCACCTACTCCCTCCTTCACAAACTTTTCATATAACTTTTGTGCTCTTTTGCGTCTGTTTCCAAAATGAGCTAGCACCCAATCTGTTGTTAGGCATCCATGAGGCGCTCCTCTCCCCGTCGTCCCACGGTAACTACTCCATTTCCACTTGCCAGCCTCTGAAACCACCGCAGCTCGAACAGGGTTTAGTACAACGTATCGACAAACTTCTAAACAATGGCTTTCCTTTTCCACCAATATGGACTTATATCGACCTTCAAATATGTGGCCTGTCCTATGGTGCTTACGGTTGTGATCTTGCGTATAGACACCGTTCAGTTGCCTCATGCCACTAGCCAAATTCCCATCCGGCGTTTCTATCACCAAATGATAATGATTGTTCATTAGGCAGTAACTGTGACATAGCCAGTGGTAGCGATCCACGACCTCTTTGAGTCGGTTTAAAAACTGATGCCTTTCCTGCTCGTCTCTAAAGATGGATTGGCGAGCATTACCGCGGGAGGTAATGTGGTACAGGGCCCCTGGATAATGAAGAACCCCGTGGCAAGACCACGGGGTATCAGAAGAGGCTCAGCTGACGAAGTTCTCCCACACCTTTGCCTTGGCTCTCCACATAGTTCTCTACAGCCCTCCAGTTGCCCCGCTCTCCGACTGTCCCCACGTAGTAACCGTCTGTCCAAAACTCCCCACCCCAAAGCTCCTGTCTTACCTCCGGCTTCCTACGAAAGATCTCCCTCGCCGTAATGCTCTTGAATACTCGTACAATCTGCCCCGGCGAGATCTTCGGATGCGCCGTGCATAGAAGATGAATATGCTCTCTGTCGCACCCTATCGTTTCCATCTCTATATCATAGCGCTCGCTGATCCCCTTGGCTGTTTCCACGATGATCCCTACCACTTCCTCGCTCAAAAGAGCCTTCCTATATTTCACCGGAAACACAATATGATAGTGAATCTGCCACGCACAATGACTACCTTTCTCAACCTCGCCTGCTCCCATCCACCCATGCTACTATAAGGTGTCCCCGTGGCAAGACCACGGGGAATTACAAGTTCAATTCGAAGTGGTCGTGCCATTAATCGTTTCTACCGTGAAGAGAGACCATATTCAATAATCAACGGGCTGTTGCCCAAACCTCGGTTAAATAGCGCAATAGATCCAACCGAGCTATAACGTGCGGTGTTTGTTTGCTCAAACCACCACGGCTTGCTGCAAGGCCGTGGGATGGTGGGTCGCAAAGCGAATGGCCACCTTCGTTGCTGCAGCCAAAACCGCTCTTGGTTTTGGCCGTGCATGATTAATCAATAGCTCGATGTTCTGCACAATCGCTATCAAGTAATCTTGAATCTGCACCCGCCAACGACCACGCCACCGCGCTCGTTTCAGTCCATATCGTCTCCCTTGAGCAAACGATCGTTCCATGAAATGCTGACGGACCTTGATATCTCTTCTTGCCCATGGGCTCTGTGCTCGCATACGCACGCTATCCAATATCTCCTGGCGCTCATGGCGTTTGATGGTTCGCCCCGCACTTTGAGAACGAGTGCATTGAAGCCGCAAGGTACACTGCTGGCACACCCCGCGGCTCGTCACGTACTCAAACGCCTTGCGCTCCACCCAGTGCTTACGCCGCCTAAGCGGTTGCCCGGCAGGACATGTATAAGTGTCGGTTTCTGGGTCATAAACAAACATACTTTCAGGAAATATCTTGCTCCGACGCTCCTGCTTATCCTGGGTCTGTTTCAACACCGGAATGTGTGCCAATATCCCACGGTCGTAGCAATCTAAGAAATTAGCTGTTGTCCCGTACTTGCTATCGGCTACCACCACCTGGGCACTTCGTTGGGTATGGGCCTGATGATCCTGGAGAAGCTCTGTCATGCGATGTGCTTCGTTCTCGTCCCCAGGGCCAACCACCGTCGCGGTAATTACCCCATACGCCCCGTCGATCCCACGGTGGGTCTGATAACGCAGCTTAGAGTCCCCCTTCTTTCCCTTGCGTACCACCGAGGCATCTGGATCGGTTGCCGACACGTAGCGCTGGTTGACAACGTTACGCCGGGGAGGGTTCTCGGGTGGATCCTCATGGTTGTCCTCTCTTGCCTCTTCCCGCTCCTCTAATCGTGCCTCCAACTCCTTGTATGCTGGGCTCAGGTAACGTCTAAGCCCCTGGGTGTCTATAACCGAGTTGCGTGAAGCATCCGCTTCAATCAAACTGGAGTCGCAAAAAAGCTTACTCCCGTCCACTAACCCGCTCTCCACACACTGCCACACTACTCGCTCGAAAAAGGATCGAAACAACTCTACACCCCAACGCCTCCTCGCCTTGCTCAGCACGCTATGGTGCGGTATCTCCGAATCCAACTCCAATCCCAAAAACCACAACCAGTCTAGCCGCTCCGGCAACGTTGCCATCAACTCTCGCTCGCTACGAACGTTGTAGAGCACCAAAAGCATCATCAGCTTTATTATCATTGGCGGTGCAACCGATACGTTGCCGTTGTATCCATATCGATCCTTGACTTCTTGGTACACAAAATCAAAATCCACCATCCGTGCTACTTTGCGCAACATGTGGTCCGCACGAATCCGTTTTTCCAAATTAAATCCTGTGTAGAATAGTGCAGGCTGAGGGGGTGGCTGATGACCCATCATGGCTTTGCTCCCTATAATAATTGAGAATAACTGAGAGCATTATAACCAGAGAGTTCTGTTAACGCACTCAAATTATTGATTTGGGCAACAGCCCGGATAGACCTGACCCCACCCTAGAGGGAGGTGGGATCGGCATGAAATGATAGGATTAATCCCTGAGGATGCTGCCTGCGGTTGTGGCTATGCACTTGGCATTATCAGGGTCCCGCTTGATTCCTTTTGGATCTCTACCTTCTTTAACTGTGTCTATGGCTTCGCGCAAAATCTTTCGGAACATGAGCACGCCTTGGTCAGAAGTCACGTGGTGTTCTAGCGCATGGATCGCAATTGGGCCTTGCCCTTCCATGGCCTCCTTGTCATCAGGAAATCTCTGGGTGTGTTCATAGCTTCTATCCTGTCTGCTGGCGGGAGCCAGTTTTTCACGTCCAGACATTTCTTGTGGGTCTACATCTGCCGGAATCCACCGAATCGAGGCTCCAAGTTGGTGCGTGTCATCTACCGGTATGCAATAAGATACAGCGCGGATTTTCTCCGTCTTGGGTTCATCAGTGTAAGTTAAATGTATGTTCAGGGGCATAATCATTTCCCAAATGACATCCCACCATCGACCATCAGCAAGCTTCCGAGTCATAACAAATCGCATGCCCATATCGGTCTCTTCGTATTTGATTTCTTGCGGCATGGAAACATACGAATCAGACGGAAATTGTGGACCGCTATGGGCCGTGTGAAGCCATTGAGTATGGAGCGCATCCATGAGATTTTCTTCGCTCTGCAACCAATTACAGTTTATTGCTCCGCCTATTCGGGGACCCATTCTGACTCTCAATTTGCCGCCTTCCTTCATCCAGACATCGTATTTCGGTAGTTGAGGTATTTTCTCCAGGGGTCCCATATACGCGAAAACCATGCCTCCAAATTCCTGGACGGGATAACATGGATGTTTGATTTGTTCCTTAAAGGCGCTGCCAGGAGGCTCCAGGGGCATATCCAGAATGTTGCCCTCAACGTCGTAAAGCCATCCGTGGTAACAGCAACGAAGTCCTTGATCTTCAATGCGGCCGTACTCTAAAGAAGTGCCGCGGTGGCTGCAACGGAGGAACAGCAGACCCGGTCGACCCCCTGCATCACGAAAGGCCACAAGATTTTCACCCAGGATCCGGACACGTTTGGGCAGGTCTTTCAAATCCTGCGAAAGACAAACAGGTTGCCAGTATCGTCGCATGAGCTCTCCGCAAGGAGTCTCAGAGCCCACATGGGTTAATTCTGGATCTTCTCTGGGAATCCGAAAACGGTAGGCGCTTCTCATGGCGAATCCTCCTCGTGCTTACTTTTGGAAAATCGCCACTCATTGACGATTCCGTCTTGGAAGGCTCCTCGACACGGAACAGCCTCGGCAAATAAGAGGGCGTTATATCTGAGGATAACTCACACAAAAACGATCGTAGAGAACATCCCGCCAGTTGATCTGGCCTGCCGGGTTGGCCAGCCCGACATGTCTCTCAACCTGCATTGCCATTCCGCGGTGATCCTCTTCCACTACCAGACCTAGCTTGTATAATCTTGCCAGCAGCATTTCTCCCATTGGACCATGCTCTTCCAGATCCGCCTGCACATGGATATCGTAATATTCTAATGCCTCGTCAGGTACGTCGTATTTCTCATGCAAAGTATCCCGCCAAAACTTCAAATGATAGCCGGCGAAACCCTCTAGCATCCACCGCACCGCCATCTGTACCGGTGTTGAACGATAGGAGCTTACCGTTGTGTTGATCCGGGATTCCATCTCGGGGATTGGCTTGGCATATATCAGATCCTCATCCTTTAGCCCAAGATAACGAGCATACTTAATATAGGTCCGACCGTGACCCCCTGGCCCAGGATCGGCTAGTTCTTCTCCTATCTTGGCCGCCACGACGTCGTAAAGGTCAGGATTTTGTCGCCACAAATCCAAAAAGTTCACCAGCGTCCAAGTTAGATGAACGTTCGTCAACTGGGCAAATACATAAAATTGCTGCGCGTACTCTCGTAAAAATCCTAAGGGAACCTTCCCGCTGGCAAAATCCTGGTAAAACCGACCTAGTTTGCCCGTCTTGGCCTCAGTAAAGACCATCTTTGAAGGATGTTCTCTTGTCTTTTCATCAAACCAAACCTTGAACGAATCAAAATTAGGAAAAGTAAACTCTGCTGATTCCATAGGTCACCCGTCTCAAAGCAAACGATTAAAACTTATTTTTAAGATTGCTTCCTTTTTTATATGTTTGCAACTCACCTTTTTTCCTCAGTGGCTTCTTATGCAGGCACTCATATCACATAGAAAAATGTTGTAAAAGTAGGTGCAATTTCACGCTGCAGGCAATAAGACCACACTTTAATGAAGTTCTAGCGCTGCCGGAAACTCAGCGTCTTGTGGCCATGTCTCATGAGTTTTCTTATAAAAGTCAGGGGGTTGAACCCATGTTAACCTTGTTGACAGTTGTCTTGTTGGTGTGTTAATCCAGCTTCAAGTCGGAACTGTGACCGACGGCTAACATTGCCACGGAAAGGCAAGAAAGATGGATTCTGTCAAGTCGCCAATTTCTCCTGAGAAAAACGGGCATAGCAAAAAAGTCGATGCCCTTCTGACAATCTGCCAGAAAATCAATTCGGAGCGAGACCTCGGGGTGGTCTTGGATCTAATCGCTCGAGAAGCCACAAATCTCATGGAAGCAGATCGGTCGAGCATTTTCCTACTCGATCGGGAAAAACGGATGCTTTGGTCGCAAGTGACTCAAGATGGCGAGACCATCCAGTTTGATGCACGCCTGGGAATCGCCGGAGCCGTAGTCACGTCAGGTCAAGCAATAAACGTAGCAGACGCTTATAACGACCCACGCTTTAATAAGGACATCGATGTCAAAACCGGGTTTAAGACCAGGAGCGTACTGGCCGTGCCGCTGAGAAATCACGAGGGGGAGGTCATTGGCGCCTTTGAGGCAATGAATAAAAAACAAGGATTATTTTCGCCTGAAGATCAGGAGTTCCTGGTGGCCTTGGCGGCTCAGGCGGCAGTTGCAATTGAAACGGCAAGAATGTTTCACGAGCTGAAGCAGCACCGAGATCAACTCCTGGTTGAAAGTAACCAGTTATGGAAAGAGCTGAAGGGTTCACTCTCGACGCAGAACATCATTGGCACCAGCGGGAAGATTCAACAGGTGATACGGCAAATAGATCAGATGAGTCACAGTGCGGTGGATACCCTGATCACGGGAGAAAGCGGAACGGGGAAAGAACTGGTAGCCAAGGCGATCCACTACAATAGTCCCAGGGGCCGAAAGCCACTGGTTGCCCTGAACTGCGCCGCTCTTCCTGAAAGTTTGGTAGAAAGTGAGCTGTTAGGCATCGAAAAGGGAGTAGCCACCGGCGTTGAGCAACGCATCGGCAAGTTCGAAGAGGCACACGGCGGGACACTATTCCTCGATGAGATTGGCGACCTGAGTCTCACCGCCCAGGCCAAGATCCTGCGAGTCTTACAGGAACGGGTGGTCCAGCATGTCGGCGGGAGGAGAACGATCCCGGTGGATGTGCGGATACTGGCGGCAACGAATAAGGACCTGGAAGTTGAAATGAAGAACGGGAACTTTCGCCAGGACCTCTTCTACCGCCTGAGGGTGGCTCATATCCAGTTACCCGCGCTTCGAGAGGTACCGCAGGATATCCCGCTATTGGCGAAAAGCTTCCTGACTAAATATTGTCAAGAGATGAAAAGAGAACCCATGACACTGTCTGAATCTGCACTGAAAAGTCTAGGGTCCTATTCCTGGCCTGGAAACGCGCGGGAACTAGAGAATGAGATGAAGCGAGTGGTGGTTTCGGTTCCGCGCGGGTTAGTCACGGAAGAGGATCTAACAGAAACCATTCGAAGCGAGGGCAGCGAGTCGGTTGGTGCAGGAACTATGCGGGGAGGCTCGTTGAAAGAAACTGTAGAGAGCCTGGAAAGGGACCTGATTCGTAATGCGTTACAAACCTCTCAGCAAAATCAGCTGAGAGCAGCGTCTGCATTGGGTTTGAGCCGCCAAGGATTAATCAAGAAAATGAAACGCTATGGCATAAAAACTCAGAAAGATTCTTAAAGGGGGATATGCAATCCTTCCAAACAAGCAACCCACTACCCCAGAATCACTACGACCAGGAATCGAAATGTAAACTTTTAAGCCAAAGTCTCCCGACCGAATTTTCTATCAAACTCCATCCACTGCCGAGTATTGCACAGTTTGCGAGGAAGGGACAAGATGGATGACCTTGAGTCTGGCTAGAAGCTTGATGACCGGATAGGCGGGGTCGACTTCGAACCATCGGACCGCGAAGTTAGGTGAAGTGAAGTACTTGTGGTGGTTATTCTGAAACAGCTCACCGCCAGTCACGAAGTCAATAATCAGTGTGTTCTTGGAATTATCCTTCCTAGTGGTTTCAAAGTTGCGGTAACCGTATTTGTGACCACACCAGTTGACGATAGCACCGTGAATTGGTCCCATCATGTAGTGAACGGGGAGCAGCAGATAAAACACCCAGTGTGGAGCGAAGAGAAGATAAAACAACGTGTAAAATATCACAAAGAGAAATTTGGAGAACCAACCTCGACCGAAATTATCGATCAAGGGCCAATCCGGGGGGGGAGGGTTTAATAATTTCGCATCCGGCTGGATGCCGCGACGGTTAAAGTCCTCGTAACGCTCCCTGGTTGCCAGCATTAGTGTGACGGGGTTTTTATGGATCAGTGGCGAGTGCGGGTCGCGCTCGGTCTCGCTATAGGCGTGATGTTCGCGGTGAAGGAAAGCATAGGCTCGCGGCTTCAAGTATGAGGTACCCTGAGATAGATACGTTAAAAGATGGAAAGCCCGCTCCCATCGCCGGCTCATGGTGAACATTGAATGCGCGCCATAACGGTGAAGGAAAAAGGTCTGGCAGAAGATGCACAGCACCCAGTGGGCCACAAAGAAGATGATAATTGGAATCATAAGATATTAGTTAGGATGCGAGTTTCCATGCATCGATCTGATGCCCTGCACATCACAGTATATTACCCCGGTTGGTTATAAAAATCCAGACAACTTGGGTCTAAAATGCATTCCAGAGAAAAAATTCGAACCCATGGGCGCTGAGGCAAAGGTGGCGAGGATAGCGAAACGAAGGGACCCCGAGTCGACTCTACCGCTACGAGGGAGGCCGAAGAGGCATTGCGAAGAAAAGTAAAAGACTACCGATCCATTTTTTTCCACCGAGTTAAAAAAGCATAAGCCTCCCTTTTTATTGGACTTTGATTACTACCACGTTGAGACCCTCGGGTTGTTCCAGGTCGCCCACGAAGAATTATCGGCTCTCATAGCCCGAAGGGGCAATCAGATTCGAAATCGTCTATGGCGTCTATAGGAACCGCCAGGTAAACGTAACCGTCTATGCCGACTTCCACAGGCATGGTTGGATTGGATTTCGCGAAATACGCCCCGACTCCTGCCGTGCTTCCGAGGATCAGAGCCATCGCTACCACCATAACCTTGATTCTATTAGTCTTCATATTGCTTCTCCTTTCGGATTTTGAGTTTTCTGAAACTCTCGCAGTCTTTTTTTTGTCCTGCATGCAATACCTTGTTTGCAACCGCTGTGCCAAACCAGCCAGGCATGGATAACTCCCTGAGTTTTAAGGATTTTTTGAAAAATCAGGTTCGAAAGTGTTTGCCTAGCGAGTCAACTCCGTTGACATCCATTTCCCGGAAAATGCCCCAATTATCAACAAAGACAAAGCTTTCGCTTGTCAGTAAACCGGGTTACGGTGCAGTAAACTTTGTTAACAGGATAGTTGACTGTCATCGAGGAACGATGGTTACAACGATAAATCTGATCCCAGATTGCAGCCCCCCGAGCAATTTGACAACCGATTGACCTCGGAGTTATGAAGGCTTGGACCTTTGGGAAATTTCTCTCAAGAAAACTGGATAAGTCAGCCGCTAGAATAGAAAGGGAATCAACAATGGAAGCACAAAAAGAACGAGCCTTTGCGATTCCGGTAACCACACGATCCCTGGTGGTCCTTGAGGTGGCCTCGGAACTTGTGTCACGCAAAAGATCAGAATGGCGCTACCCGCAGGCAAAGGTGAGCCTCCGGAATCAAGGTGATGAGGATTGGAAAGTCTGCTTTTTTGGCAGCGATACTCCTGGCGCCATTGATTCGGTTGCTAGTGGTGAAGTTCAAGTGGCCATCATCAACCCGGCGGAGCCGTTGAACCTCGCCGTGCGCGGCACCGGCCCATACAAAGAACCCATCCCGCTCAGGATAATTTCAGTTATTCCATCCTTCGATCAATTGGGTTTTGCCGTCACTGAAAAGACTGGTTTGACATCACTGGCGCAAATTCGCGAACGGCGATTTCCGCTCAAGGTCTCATTGCGCGGGCAGAAGGATCATTCACTTCACTTTATGGTGCGACACGTGCTATCCGCCTATGATTTCACACTGGAGGACATTGTCTCCTGGGGAGGAGAGGTGCGGTACGATCCTGGTTTACCAGACGAAGGTTCCGGCCGTCTTGGCGCCGTGGCGCGTGGGGAAATCGACGCCATATTTGACGAAGCCATTAACGTGTGGCTGGACCAGGGATTGGACCTGGGAATGCGATTCTTGGAGTTGGAGGAGCCTTACCTTCAAAAACTCGAAAAGATGGGCTATCACCGGGCGCCCATCACCAAGGCGGAGTTTCCGAGGTTAGGCCGGGATATTATGAGTATCGATTTTAGCGGTTGGCCTATCTTTACTCATGCCAATGTCGCTGATGACGTGATCACTTCTTTCTGTTCAGCTCTGGAGGCACGCAAGGACCGTATTCCATGGCAGGGAGAAGGTCCCCTACCCATAGAACGGATGTGCAAAGACAGTCCCGACTCGCCCTTGGACATCCCGCTGCACCCGGCGGCCGAGCGATATTGGCGTGGGCGTGGTTACCTGCCGTAAGCAGTTCTCAACATTCTGCCAAAGGCTGATGAGGTTCAATTTGAATCACCAGGTGTAACGATGAAACTACAACAGAGGGCGTTTACAGATCCTCTGGCTTGAGTCCTGTTCTTTTGGCGATTCTGGCAAGCATCCGCGGGCCAAGCTCTTCTTGGTCGTGAAAGGCAAATACGAAGTCGGGCCACCCAGGTCGAGATAGAATACGGTGAGACCCTACCTGTCGTTTAAGGCTCCACCCAATTCGAAGAAGTGCAGCGAACGCACGTCTGGCGCGAGTACTCGGCCACTGACTCATGCTGCGGCAGAAAAGGAAATACTCAGAAGATCGGGACCGGCTTCACCGTGTTCTAGACGGTCCGCAATTACACGGAGAGCGAGGGCTTGGACCTTCGCCTTGGCTTCATCTGGGGTCTTTCCATATGCGAGAACCCCAGCCAGATCGACGACTTCCGCGATCCAGCGACCGTCTTCTTCCTGCTCAATTTCAACTTTAAACGTCATGGAACTTTCACTTCCAATATAGTAAGGCTAATTTTACGCTTTTTAGCCAGCCATGGGAAGACGACCTAGATGATCCATTAATCTATATAATTCATTTTGAATGTTAATAAAAGGAGCAAACCATGCAGGTTATTGATGCCATTTCACAGGTGATGAAACGGGAGGGGATTGAGTTCGTAAGTTGCTATCCCACTAGCCCTATCATCGAAGCCGTTGCCGTTGCCGGTATTCGGCCCATTGTCTGCCGCCAGGAGAGGGTTGGGGTGGGTTTCGCCGACGGTTTCAGTCGAGTCACCAACGGAAACCGCATAGGCGCGTTCACGATGCAGGCCGGCCCCGGGGCCGAGAACGCCTATTCCGGCATTACCACAGCCTATTCCGATTCTGTGCCGATCCTCGTTTTGGCGTCCGGATATCCCAGAGATACGGCGCAGGTCTTTCACTTTTTCAATTCTTCCAGGGCGTATTCATCGGTGTGTAAATGGGCAGAGGAAATCAACGTAGCCGATCAGGCCCTGGATGTCATGCGTCGTGCGTTTAGTTTGTTAAAGATGGGCAGGCCGGGTCCAGTCATTGTTGAAATTCCCCGCGATGTCCAAACTCAAGAATTCGGTGGGGACCCTTCCAAGTACAAACCAGTAAAGTCCACGCGGGCGGGCGCTAACGCTCAAGACGTTGCAGAAGCGGCCCGTGTTCTATTGGAAGCTCGCAACCCCGTGATATATGCAGGACAGGGCGTCCTATATGCGGAGGCGACCGATAAACTGGTTGCCCTTGCAGAGCTTTTGCAGGTACCGGTGCTGACCACCCTTGAGGGCAAGAGTGCTTTCCCCGAGGACCACCCCCTGGCACTGGGAACCGCCGCTTCGGGTATCACCCGAGCCGCCTACCAATTCCTACAGAAAGCCGATGTCGTTCTTGCCATGGGAACCAGCCTGACGCGTCATGGCATTACTGCAGCACCCGTGCCGCCTGGCAAAGTTATCATTCAATGCACCCATGACGAGAGAGAAATTAACAAACAGTATGTAGTTGACTATCCCATATTAGGCGATGTGGATCTCGTATTGGCCCAATTCCTTGAAGCGGCAAAGGATCTGCTGGGCAATCGTAAGCGAGATTCGGACGGTGCAGTGGTTGGAGAAATCAAGAAAACAAAGGAAGAGTGGCTCGCTCAGTGGATGCCTAAACTAACCTCGAATGAAGTTCCCATGACCCCCTATCGAGTCATCTGGGAATTCATCCAAGCGGTGGATCCGAAAAATACCATTGTTACACACGACTCGGGGAGTCCGAGAAACCAGCTCGTTCCTTTTTACCCGGCAACTACACCTCGTGGTTACCTGGGATGGGGGAAATCCCATGCCCTAGGCTGCGGGTTGGGTCTTATCATCGGCGCAAAGCTTGCCGCCCCGGAAAAGTTCTGCGTCAACTTCATGGGCGATAGCGCCTTTGGTATGACTGGTCTAGACTTTGAAACGGCAGCACGCTGCAACATACCCATTTTGACTATTGTCTTAAACAACTTTTCAATGGCCGTAGAAACCCAGAGCATGACCAAGTCTCACGAACTGTTCAAGACACGCGACGTGACGGGAAACTACGCTGAGATCGGTCGGGCCCTAGGCGGTTATGCCGAAAGGATCGAAAAGCCAGAAGAAATAGGGGCAGCCATTAGGCGGGCGAAGAAGGCAAACGAGGAAGGCAAGGCTGCCCTTCTGGAATTCATCACTAGCCAGGAGATCTCTTATTCCAACCTGCCAGCAATGGAGAGGTAATGGTAAGGTGCGAGGCCAGGAATATAGAATTTTAAATGGAAAAGGATGAGTCACAAACCATGATTGCCAAAATTAGACACTGTGCAGTTTGGAGTGATGACTGTGCGGCCTCAGCCAGGTTTTATAAGACGATTTTTGGAATGAAACAGTACACGCGTGCGCAGCCTGGTGGTGAACTTCCAAATAGCGAAGATGACCAACCCAATCGACCGCGCGGGCAGATTAGCGATGGAGTCATTGGCTTCGCCCTCAACCCCAAGCCACCCGGATTCCGGTCGGGGCTTGATCATTTTGGATTTCAACTACAGGATGTTGACACGGTTGTGAGCAGGATCAAGCAGTATTATCCCGATACGATATTAACAAGCGGTCTCGAAGGCGTCGCTTTTGTTGCAATGAGGGTTCATGACCCTGTAGGTACCCATATCGATATCGCTCAAGCCGGGGGCGGCAATCTAAGAGACGGATACAGCAGAGGTGAGAGTTGGGAACACCCACGACACCTGCATCACATAGCGATCCGAGCCAGACAACCCGACCGGCTTGCTGAGTTCTATCAAAAAGTCTTTGAACTCATCGAGGTGAAAAAATTGTCCAGTGAGAAAGGTATTTGTCTCACAGACGGAACCTCCTATCTCCTCATACGTCCTTGCGACAACAACTATTACAGGAGCATGAGTCAGGGCTTGGATCACATCGGCTTTATGGTAGAGAGCATAGAAGCTGTCAAAAAGGAACTAGACGAAATTCGTAAAACCTTCCCAGACTCAGCGCCTAGAAAAATTAATATCGGTAGAAACGGACGATTTATTCAGAGGGACATGGACGACTGCCCGCTGGGCCAATACGCACTTTCTGATCCTGAGGGTGTGTTAATTGACCTCGCAGCATAATGGGAATTTCTGCTTCTTCGGGCGGAATTGGAGAAAGTGCGATTATTCTTCTTCATGGAGGTGAAAAATGGATAAGTTTATTAACGTCGATGGCCTGAAAACTCGCTATTTAGAGGAAGGAACAGGTCCCGCTGTTGTCCTGCTGCATGGAGCTTCATTGGGCTCCTCTGCCGAAGTGTACCAGGATACATTGGAGCGGTTGGCCAAGGGAGGGTATCGCGCCATTGCTTTTGACCAGCCCGGCTATGGCCACACGGAAAACCCGAGTGACTACAGAGCTTCATACCGGATGAGGTTTATTCCCAAATTCCTTGACGCGATGGGTCTTGGCAATGCCTGCGTTGGGGGCCATTCTCAAGCGGGAAACATGGCGACACAGTTGGCTTTGGACGGAAGCCCTCAAGTAAGTAGGGTTATCATCATCGGGACGGGTCCGCTTCTCCCCCCGCTGCCAGACCAAGGTGGCGCGGGAAGGGCGGGTGGTGGTGACGAAGGGGAAGCATCCGAACCCACTCTAGAGTCCACCAAAAAGGACCTTGAAGCCAACACCTTTCATCAAGAGCTAATCACCCCTGAGGTCGTGCAAAAGAGACACCAGTTGAGCATCGGGAAAAACTTTGAGGCCGCAAAACAGCGAGCGAAAGCCCGTGAGCGGTCGACAAGTGATGTACCCCTGTGGAAACGGTTGAAAGAGCTACCCGTACCCCTTTTGATGATTTACGGAAAGCAGGATCGTGGTCAGGCGGGGAAAAGAGCCGCCCTATTCATGGAAATGGAACCGGGTATCAGACTGGAATTGATCGACAACGCACGTCACATGGTCATGTGGGATGCCAAGGAACTGTTTGCCCAAAAAATCCTGGATTTTCTTTCTAAATGACTGATCGGAGTCAACCAGGAAACAGCAAGGAGACAATGGACAACCTGAGAAATGTCAGAGATAGAGACAGGACAGAGTAAGATAAGAGAATAGCGCCAAAGGCATAGAATCCGTGTAGTTTCAGGACCACTGACTACCGACCTTCGACCCGGATCCGGGGATTAATGAGCGTGAGTCTGTAGTCCATTGTCTTTATTCTGTTGTCTCTCTAGGTTTCTCGCTCAGCACTCAGCACTCGTTTCTCAGTACTATTAAGAAACGCTTTGCGCCACGCACCATGCGCTCTGCGCTTTGCTGTCCCTTAGTCTACTAAAATCCGCGATTAGAATATCTTCTCCGAACTTGGCCACCTTCGCGCCTTTGCGAGAGGATCTTTTCTTAGAATTTGGGACTAAAAGCTCTTGACGCTTAGCGCTATGCGCTTTGCTATTTATTGCCCATGGCATGGAGCTTGGGAATAACTTCCTTGCCAAACAAGCGCACATTGTTGAGCACCATTTCCTGGGGCATCGCACCCATGCGCACTATGGCCATGAATGTGCCGAACCCGCCGAGCTCCTCATACTGCGACTTGAGGTCGCTCAAGACTCGATCCGGTGTTCCCACTAACACAAACCCATCGTCGCGCATTTTTTCCATGGGGGTTGTATCAAAGGGGTATGGGGTTTTCACCTGGTCTCTGGTCAGGTCGGGATTCTGTTCCAGTAACTTACCGATGGCTGCGTTATTGATCTCTCCCAACAGTTTCTGGAAATAGTACTCAAAGTGTTTTTTGCACTGCTTCTCCGCCTCCTTTTGACTTTCTGCAACGAAGACATGGCGTGCAAGCAGGATGTCCTTTTCGGTAACCTTGCGGCCCTCCTCCGCACACGCCTCACGGAAAAAATCCAACTGCTTTTTGATGAATGCCGTGGGTGTAAAGGTCACACAAAGGGTTACTCCGGGTCTCTTAGCTACGTTCCTGGTTGGTTCCGGGCCGATGGCGCCGACCCACACCGGCGGGTGGGGTTTCTGATAGGGGCGTGGCCACATGTCAACATCCTTGTATTGGTAGTATTGTCCTTTGTGGGAAAATAGATCGCTGGTCCAGGCATTGATAATCACATCCAGGGCTTCTTCAAATCGGGGCCGCCCCTCTTTCACTGGGATACAATAGGGCAGGTACTCCCTGGGGATGCCACGCACGAATCCAGCGATCACTCGACCATGGGACAGGTTGTCCAACATGGCCAATTCCTCGGCAACGCGCAGGGGATGGCCATGGAGAGGGAGCAAATTGCCCGCCATGGCAAGCTTGAGGGTTTTGGTCTTGGCGGCGATGTAGGATAAAAACACATTGGGCGAGTTATCCAGGCTGTAGGGGCTCCCGTGGTGCTCGTTGAGGCAGACCCCGTCAAAGCCCATCTCTTCCATGAGTAGAAACTGTTCGACGTGGTTCTCATAGGTTTTGACGGCCATTTCAGGTTCGTAATTTTTGATCCCCACCGGATAGCCCAAACGTCCCGTTAAGTCTTTCATGTAAGGAACAAAATCAAAGGTAAAAACTTGCATGTACTTTTTCCTCCCTAGTTAACTTATTTCATCATAGAGTCACACTATTAAACGTATAACAGATTGATTTTAATTATATTTATCGCGCTAAGGCACCGCTGAGCTAAAAATCCGAAATCCCAAACTCGAAATCTCAAACAAACCAAAAAACTCAAATCCAAAAAACTAAATTCAAAACGAATTCGTTTGGAATTCAATTTATTTTATCATTTAGAATTGTTTCGAATTTCAAGTTTGTAATTCTAGTTATACTTGGCGTCCTTTGCGTCTTTGCGCGAGTCATCCTTTTCTGGATCCTGTAGACCCTCAATTACTCCGAACGTACTTTCGTTGTCATAGATTGATTCTTCATCGCGGATAGTGAAAATTGGGTGATGTGTTGAGCCAGCTTTTCAATATTCTCCACAGAAAATTTCTGCATGGAGTACAACCGGCTGATTACCGCCCTGGAATGGTGATAGAAGCCGCATTGACTCACCACGCTCAACATGTTCAGACGAACCGATTCATCATCAGCTTCAGGCCCAAGAAGCTCCCGCACAATGGACTCCAGTTCCTGACTCAGCGGTCGAATGGCTTCTTCCACAATCACATCAAGGGCGGGTGATGGTTCGATCAACTCTCGTGCCGCCAACTTCATATGCCAGTTTGGACGTCCCTCACTCAAGAGTCGATTTAGCAACGATCGAATGAAGGCATGAAGCCTATCGTCCGCGCTGGCCCCGCGTTTCAAACCGAGACTTGGGGGATACAGATCCGTAGCGGTGGAATGCAGGTAGCGCATCACCGCAAGGTACAGGCCGTCCTTGTCCCTAAAGTAGTAATTCACCGCGGCAAGGTTCGCCCTGGCCTTTTCGCAGATTTGCCGTACCGTCGCGCCGCGATAACCATACTCGGCAAAGATTTCACCCGCCGCCTCCAGAAGACGTTCCTCTGTTCCTAAACTATTGGCAGAATCTGTCCGTGCTTCCTTAATCATGGTATTAAAACGCTTGTATTAAACAACTGTATCATTGTCAACTACTTTCTTGTCAGAGGCAGGCGCTACAAATGTAAGTAGCTAATTCTACTGGACTAATTATGAGAGCAACTGGCAGAAAATTAAACGAGACCGGGGGTGGGGAAAAATCCCCCGGTCAATTGATTGGAAGTTGACGACAAGCCTTTGTTGGCGACTCCTAAGGAATGACCGTACTCTTTTGCTGTGTTGATTGACGATAATTTATGGGGGCCATTCCAATCTGGATTCCTTCCTTTGCCAATTCCGCTTCGTATATGGATCGGACTTCGCGCGGTTCATCCTCATGCTCCATAATGTGACCACCTTCCAGTTCGCTGGTGGTGGGCAGCCAGGTGGTTCCCACACCGCGGAGGCCGCTACGAAGCGCGAGATGTCGGGCCGGTTCCTTGCTGGTAGTGAAATGGGAATGGTACCACCCTTCGGGAGGAACCAGCAGACTACCCTTGCGCCAGTCAACTTTAACGAACTCTCCGCCCGGCGGCCACATGAGACTGTATCCCTTACCACCCAAAACGACCACTTGGGCCCCCGGGCCATGTCGGTGAGGTTTTCTGTACGTCCCGCTTTCGATTTGCATGATATGGCCAATCATCGCAGTGTTATTGGAACCACTGATTCCGAGGCGACTGAAACCTGCACCGCGGGTGGGATATTTAGTCAGTTGTACCGCCTCAGCGTCAGGAATAAAGTTGACCGATGTGTCTTCCAAAATTCCAGGTTTCATTTCGGCACTAAAATAATCGCTCTCTCCTGAAAATCGATCGGCAAATTCATAGGGTGCATTAAATATAAAATCGGCCGAGCCGTAAACGTTGAAGATCATCGGCGCGTTGTTGGCCGCCACAAACCGCACTGCCTCCGATGCCGAGCCATTGAAGTGCTGAAATTTGGTGTTCAGAGGCGGGGAGAAGATGCTACCGGGTTGCCACTCCACGGTGGTCGCTTGATTGGTCCTGTCACACCAGATCTGGGTGGCCCCATGACCTTCTAGAATGAGAATCAATTCCTCATACATATGACGCATGGGCTGTAGGCTCTGCCCTGGGGGAATCTCCGCCACCAGGGAACCCACCATTCCCTGAGATCCCGCGAGATGACAGTAGGCAGCAGGACCTCCAAGCCGGTCCCAGGGTTTCAATGGCGCGGTGCGCAGATCCTCCACCCCGTATCCAGTGATTACGGAAAGTCCCTCGTCCTCACAAAACTTTAAAAATTGAGACTTTACCAGGAACCTGCTTTTCGCCTCCGCCTCTAGATCCGCTAATGATCGGTTACTCGTCTTTGAAACAACTGCCATTTAATCCTCCTCCTTCCTAAACAAAACATTCCAACGGGTTCAAACGTTAAAGGTTCATTTTTCAACTAGAAGAAATCGACCAAATCTTAGTAGTACCTTCTTACTTTTTACCCCGAACCACGGAACGCACCGTCAGTAAGCGCTGGGATGAATGTTCCGGCCTCCCTGCAAGGACTGGCCCCGACACCCTGGGCGTTATCCGGTGGTACGGGGTTTACCCCAGTAATCGGGATGCTGAAGCACTGCATTGACAAAGGCCTCTTTCATGGGCCGGCCAGAGGTAACACGCGGATCCCTTTTAATCCGTACTGTCTCTGCGTCAACCTTGACTACCAAGAAATGCGGCCCTGGTTCCTTTACCGCCGGCTGTACGATCCTGATGAACTCGTCCAAGGTCCGGATAGTTGCGGTCTTTTGGATTCCCGCACCTTGGGCCATCTTTTCCAGGTCCGTCCGCCGGGAGGTGAACGTGGGCCCCATCCGCGCATAGGATTCATTGTCAAATACAAGGACCATCAAGTTGGTCGGATTGGCATCCGCCATGGTGATCAGAGCGCTGGTATCGATCATCAGGCTTCCATCGGAGTCCAGGGCAATAACTTTTCGCTTGGGAAAGGCAAAACTAAGCCCCACAGAAAACCCGACGGTGAGTCCCATGTTCCAGGCATAGAAGTTTACCCCCTTTTCTCGCAGGTTGGGCCATATGGCCGAGTTGGATGATAGGCTGGTTACCACAGGGTCGTTCACATCGACCCATTTAACAAGATGTTCGAGGCATTCAAGGCGATTCACCAGAGCACCTCCCCCGTTAAAAGCACCACCACTGGCGAGTGATAATCATGGGCGGCAAAATTGGCATCCCGAAGGGTACGCTGCAGATCGCTTTTTTTGTTCACCACCCGATATGGGAGCTGGAGAGCATTCAAGAGCGGCTCAGCCACCTGTTTGAAAAGTAGAAGCTGGGAACCGGGAACACCGCTGTGATCACCCATATCCCCCCGGTATGAGGCCAAAATCAAAAACGGAATTCCGTAGCTGATTGCAGTTGACTGTGCTAGCGCCCAGGTACCCACCATAAGGCCGGCGATGCCAGTAACAAAAACAACCTTTCGTCCCCCCAGTGCAGCCCCCGCACAGAGGGCTATGCCGTTTCCTTCCGCGGCCACCGTAAGGGAAGTAAAACTCGAATCCTTGCGTATGGCCTCAGTTAGGGAGGAAGTAGGCTCCTCCGGCAGGGTCACAACCATATCGATCCCTTCTTCCTTGAAGGTCTCGATAATCAACTCACCTGAATCTTGATGCATAGTGTTTTTATCCTCACTTTGGTAAATAAAATTAGTAAAGTTTCTGAGTCATTTCTAACAAAATCTTTTAAAAGATTCCGTGGTTTCTGGATCACAGAATTCTGAGAAAGACTACTCGCGCAAAGGACGCCAAGTTTAAAGAAAACATTATCTTTGCGAGCTTTGCGTCTTGGCGCGAAAATCTTTATTAAAGTCGTTTTGTTCGTATTTTACAATATAGATCTAACGTCCCTTTCCTGTGGAAGGCCCCAGAGAAATTCCATAACGATCCCATTCACGGCTCACCTTTTCCACGGCCTCCGGAGCCGGCTGACACACGGCGGGAAAATCTTTGGCGTTGTATCGAGTCGCGTCGATGATCATCTTGGAGCAACGTGCCGGCCCTGCCTGTTCTTCAGGCGGTAGGGACGGATCCAAAAAGATACCCGTCACCTCGCGCAGGATCTCCACATCCCGATGGGCCTGAACACGTGTGGACACCGCCCACTCCACTGCCAGCGAGTCAGTTGGGTCCACGTCATGGTCCACCACGGTCACATGTTTAATGTGGCGGCCACTGGGTGAGCCCAGCACGGCCATGCCAACCATCTTGCCGTATCCCTCGAACAGTTTTTCCACAGAGATTACGGCATGAAAGACACCACATCCACCTTCCGGGAGATGGATCCCTTTGACTCCCGGCAGCTTGATGGCGCGCAGGATCTCCGATTCCTTTCCCACTGCTGTTAGCACATCCGTCTCATGGGGAGGCGCCCCCTGATACGCCAGGTGCTGGATGAAGTTCTTGCGATGCGTGATTGCAGTAACGTGAATGGTCGAGCGTGGCAGTCTCGGCCCGCCGTAGTGACCGGTAAACTCGCCGAAGGGGCCCTCCTCCCGCTTTTCAGCCGGCCTTACCTCTCCTTCGATCACCACCTCGGCATCGGCAGGCACCTCCAGGGGGACCGTCTTGCAAGGTACAATTTCGATGGGCTTGCCACGCAGGGCACCTGCCATGGCAAGCTCGTCGGCTTCAAAGGGAAAGGGGGAGCATGCAGCCATGACTACCCTTGGATCAGCTCCCATGACGATGGCCACTGGGAACGGTTCGTTGGGCGCGGTACGGTGCTGCAGCATAATATGAGTGTAAGGACCGGAAAGGAGGCCCAAAGTGTGCTTGTCATGAACCATGTTGCGATAGACCCCCACATTGCGCTCACCGGTGGTCAAGTCCCTGGTGATGTGACAAGAAAGGGTAAGGTAGGGACCGCCGTCACGGGCGTTCAGTATGGGCGCGATGAGCCGGTTCAGGTCCGCCTCCTCCCCCAGCCAAACCTCTTCCTGACATTTCCCGCTCTCAACCATTATAGGAGGCAAAGGGTTACTTGCCCGGCGGTTCCACTCCGCGTGCATCTCTTCCTGCTTGCACTGCATGGCCATTGCGTAGCGGCGCCGGGTTGCCAACAGGTTGATGACCACCGGGATATCCCTTCCTCCCGGTTTTTCGAAAAGCAATGCCGGACCGTAATTCTTCAGGCTTTTGACGCAAACAGCACCAAACTCCTGGTTCAGATCCACAGGTATCTTCACCCGTGCAAGCTCTCCTTCTTTTTCCAGCAAGTCTATGAACTCACGCAAACCATTAAAAGGCATAGATTCCTCTCCCTAATCCTCGTTATGCGCGCCGAGTCTAACGAGGCATGACTTTTTTCAGCAGACCAACCACCTGTTTCCGCCGTTTTACAAAGGACTCATCGGAAGTCACCGGGAACTGGTTGTTCTCCTTGGGCACCAAGATGTTCAACACATGTTTAGTTGATACATCCTTTCGCATGGATGGAACACCGGCACCCTTACTCCAGCTGAGTTGACCCTCGCGGGAAAGCACAAAGTCGAGGTAGACCCTGGTGGCGTTAGGATGGGGAGCATTCTTTACCACCGAAATGTTGCCGGCCCCCGCGGTAATGTAGGTGCCTTCTTTTATGGTATTTGGATCCGCCTGCTGGAGTGGTATTCCCTTGCCAACCATTTCCGTGGTCAAGACATCGCTGGGGCCAATGGCAATGGGATATTTTCCCTTTCCCACAAAGTCCAAAATCTGGCGGTCGTTCCTAGAAACGACCAGGTTTTTTGCTAATTTCCGAATAAAGTTCGCACCCAGTTCATCATTAAAATACCAGAAGGTGGCCGTGCCGAGGCCTCCACCTGGTCTTGTGGGATCGCGAATAACGATTTTTCCTTTCCACTTGGGATCCAGCAAATCCTTCCATGAGGTTATTTCACCTGCGGACACCATCGTCGGATTGAACACGAAAGGCGCCTTTACATAAGCGCTCATCACCAGCGTGTATTTCCGGGCAGTGTCCGAGAATTTCATCTCTCCTCCACGCCATTTCGACGGGTCCTTTGTATTGGGTCCACTGAGATAAGGTGTGATTGGCACGATGGCACCCACCGGCAATAGTCCCGTAAGTGCCGTGGTGGAGCCTCCGATAAAGATGTCCGTCAGGAATTTCCTCGCCCCATGTTCGTTTAGCATCTTGGGTAGAACTCGTGAGCCTCTCATACCGCTGAATTCCACCTGAATTTCTGGATACTTTTTATTAAATTCCAGGGTCAGAGCATCCTTGGTCCAGGTACCCTGGGGCCCAATAATCACCACCCGTCCTTCTTTTTTCGCTGCTGCCACCACTTGCTCCCAATCGGAAGCAGCCTGTGCTGTGGTGGCAACAAACGAAACAATAGTTGCCGCAAACAATATTGCCGCCACCAGAATGATTGGGAGAATGTTCTTCTTCATGTTCATGCCTCCTAACCATAGATTAATAACCGATGATATTCGAATTCGGGTTTCCATCTTCAATTGGATCTAAATTTCATCATCAACGTCCGATGACGATATTTTTCTTTTCAGTTTCAGCTGTAACCTTCTTCTGACGCTTCGCCGTTGTCTCCCCAACTTCCCGATACTTTCCTTCCACAATGAGCTTGGCAAATACATCGTTATCCTTGGTCCAGTTTCCTAGACTGTACCCATGCCATGGCTCCCGCAGCCTTGGTTGCGGCAGTTCGCTATGTTCGGCCCACATGGCCATGGCTCGCTCCATGTATTGCTTGTCCGGCAAACCTACCGGAGGGTAAGCCCACTTTCGCGTTGCATTAAATAACAACCGGCTGTGGTGGTAGTTCTGCAGCAACGAAGAGCCATAAACCATCTCACCGTGTCCTGAACCCGGCGGTGTCCCCGACGGATCCAATGCCGGATTGCGACCATGAACCACCTCCACATCGAGCTCAGGACGGCACCGGTAGGCCATGGCCCAAAGCATCGCATCCTTGTCCCGAACGTCGATATCATTGTCCACGAGGACGATGTACTTTGATCCCCCCATCAACCCCGCTGCGGCATGGAGAACCGTCCAGGGGTCCACTCCCCTCTGGCTCCGCAAGCGAATGAGACACCACTCGCGTCCACCGGCGCTATCGGGAAAGTGGATGTCTTCGATGGGATAGCCCGCCCCGTAGTAGAGGTGATCGTACAGCATGGTTGCGTAGGTATAGCTCAAGATTGTGTTGGAGTCGCTAGGATACATTCCCACCGTTATGGGTGTAAATATTGCGTTATTGCGGTGAGTAATTGCGGTCACCTGGATCACCGGAAAGTAGGTAGATTCAGTTGACATATAACCCGGATACTCGCCAAAGGGTGTCAACTCTTCTGTGGTCTCGGTGGACATGAGCCCTTCGATAACGATCTCAGCCGATGCCGGTACCTCCAGGGGGATCGTCTTGCACTTTACCAACTCCACCGGCTCACCCATGATTCCACCGGCCACTGCTAGTTCGTCGTATCTCCCATAGGGGATCGGTGCCGAAGCTACGATCATGACAACGGGAGTGGATCCTACGATGATGGCCACTGGCAATGGCTCCTTACGCTGTCTCGCCTTTGGCCAGTGATAGGCCATGGCATCGTGAAAAACCGCAGAGCCCGATACGATCCGATCTCGGTCGCGGAAAAACCCGTTATAGGCTCCCAGATTGCGCATGCCCGTCTCGGGATCTTTCGTGAGCATGGAGGTGCCGGTACGAATCATGCAGCTAAATCCGGGTTCTTCCACCGGAGCCGGCAATTCATCCAAGCCCAATTCCTTAAGCTCTTTGCCGGTATGCACTTCTTCGTGTACGGGACCATCTTTGACAATCACCGGATCAATGGGATGCGCCATGCCCTCATGCCAACGGTCCATAGCTTCCCGAATGGACTCGCAACCCAAACCCCACGCAACAAAATCCGTCGCGGCACCGTAAACTCCTGCCGCAACTCTCATTGGAAAACGTTTGCCGTTGGCTCCCCGCACGTTTTCGAACAGCAGGATCTTCCGCTCTTCTTCAGGGAGGCCACGCATCTCAACCCGGAACAGCGGCATCAACTCCGTTTCTTTATTGACTGGTTCCGTGAACGTATGAAGCCGACCTCGGCGTTGTACTTCGGCCATGAACTCCCGAAGATCCTTGAAGTACGCCATGGTTTCCCCTTCCTTGCAGTTTAAGTGATACTTTCCACAAACCCGCGTGAACCACCTACGACACAAAAAATTACCGTAAGAATTTCCCAGGACGGGTTCTCAACTTAGGTATGCTCAAAAGGTCATAATATAGTTGCCCAGGTGTGTCAAACTGACAAGCTAGTACAAGTGGTGTTCGATACATGTTACATCAATAACTGCGAAGATTGCTTCCTCTTGACAAATGGAGCCTCGTCCTCGTAGTTTCTGTAATGACGAAACACCCAAAGGGTTCATGATCATGGATGACTACGGTTTATTGACCCGCACGGGACGGGGACTCCTTGTGGCAACCAACGGTATAATCCCGAGCTCTCTGGACTGGAGGGAGTATTGTCGCATTCTGGTTGCCGAAGACCGAGATTAGGTTGGTAGACCAGCCATTACGAGAACCGCAAGCTAAATCATTCAGAGACAGCAGGTGAGCAATGCGGAAGGAGTTTTAGCATGGCAGATGTTTTAAGGTTAGGTATCGTGGGCTTGGGAATGGGAGCTGGTCGGGTCATACCAGAGATCGCTCATCTACCCTACATCAAATTGACTGCGGGTGCCGACCTTCGTCCACACGCGCTTAAACAGTTCCGCGAAGAGTTCGGCGCACAGGGGTATCAGAGTGTGGAAGAAATGTGCCAGAGCCCGGATGTCGACGCAGTTTATGTTTGCACGCCACATAATTACCACTGTGAGCATACGATCACCGCACTGAAAAACAAAAAACACGTCATTGTGGAAAAGCCCATGGCCCTATCCATTGAAGAATGTGAAGCCATGAACCAGGCAGCCGAGGCAAATGGGGTCAAACTCCTATGCGGTCATACCCACAGCTTCGATCCGCCAATTCAAAAGATGGCGGAAGTAATTCGCAGCGGCCAGTTGGGTCGAACACTGATGATCAACAGTTCCTACTACAAAAACTTTATTTACCGACCGTTTTCAGATCAGGATGTGGGCATGAGCCGGGGTGTAGTCTTGAACCAGGGGCCCCACCAGGTGGACATCGTACGTCTGTTAGGCGGTGGCATGGTCCGAAGCGTTCGGGCCATGGCTGGAGTCGGTGATCCTACGCGAGGAGAACCCAGACCGGCAGAGGGGCACTATATTTGTTATCTCGAGTTTGAAAATGGAGTGCCAGCAAGTTTGGTATTTAGCGGGTATGCCTACCTGGACACTGCCGAACTCGTCTGGGGCATCGGTGAGGGAGGACAGCCGGTTGATCCCCAGTCCTTCGTCAATGCCCATCAGTTTTTCAAGGAAGTCGGCACCGGATCGGAACGCAAAAAGAAAATGGAGCAGCTCCTGGAATCATGGCGGTATGGGGGAACTAACGTTGGCGAGTGGTTCCGTAGCGGCAGTTCGGGTCAGCTACCAGGGAAGCGACATCAACCCTTCTTTGGGCTTAACATTGTGACCTGCGAGAAAGGCGATATTCGTCAATCGCCGGATGGAATTTACCTATACACCGACCAGGGACGGAGCGAGGTCCCCATACCTGCGGGCGCCCATGGCCGGGAGGCTGAAATACGTGAGCTTTACGAAGGAGTAGTGAACGGCCACCCTGTGTTCCATGATGGCCGGTGGGGTGAGGCCACACTGGAGGTTAGTTTGGCCATTCTCCAGTCAGCAGAGGAAAGACGAGAGATTTCGATGTCTCATCAAGTGGCAGTACCGAACTAGAAAGAACCTGAACACTAGCCATTCAAAAGAGGAGCATTTGAATGATTCCTGACCTGAGGAAGTTCCTTGAGAAACTTGAAGCTATAGGAGAACTGAAGCGAATCAGTGGCGCAGACCTGAAATTTGAAATCGGCGCCATTTCAGAACTCGCCTTTCAGAACCACGGACCGGCCCTTCTGTTTGACCGCATCAATCAGTATCCGCCCAACTACCGAATCGCATCGAACGTTTGCAGCACAAAGAAGAGATCGTTGCTGGCCATAGGCATGGACCCTGAGTTAACCGAGGACGAGGCAATGACGCGGTTCAAGCGGAGATGGGATGACTACAAGCCCATTCCCCCGGTGAAAGTCCATAGCGGCTCAATGATGGAAAACATTCAAAATGGCGAAGAAGTGGACCTCATGAAGATCCCGGTGCCCGTCTGGCACGAACTGGATGGCGGTCCTTATATTGGTACAGGATTAGCCGTCATTCTGAAGGACCCGGATATAGGCTGGGTCAATCTGGGGAGCTACAGGCTTCAACGTCATGACCGTTACACAACGGGTGTTTTCAGTGAGCCGGCCAACGATGGAACCAAAATAATGCAGAAATACTGGGCTCAGGGTAAAGCCTGTCCCGTGGCTGTTTCCCTGGGTCCGGAGCCGATCATTTTTTTGACGGCTTCAGGCAGTACCGGATGCCCCAAAGGCGTTCCGGAGTATGACTATGCAGGCTTTCTCCTGGGAGAACCCATCCCTATTGTCGAAGGACCTTTGACTGGCCTGCCCATTTCTGCGAATTCTGAGATCGCAATTGAGGGAGAGATACCACCACCGCAAGCTGAGTCGAGACCTGAAGGTCCATTTGGTGAATGGACTGGTTACTACATGGGTGGCTCTGTACCTGAGCCGGTCATTCGGGTAAAGGCACTGTACCATCGAACTGATCCCATTCTTTTCGGCGCCTCACCATTGAAGCCCAATGAAGAAGCCTATTCCTTCTCTCTTCCGATGATCTTAGTCACCGGGATCTTGAGTCGTTTACAGAAACAGGGAATACCCGTCCGCCGCGTTTCCAATCCGGTGAAGATGGGGGTAACTGTAATTACGATTCAGCAACAAGAAAAAGACGACGTGGAGCGGGCCATGAAAGCCATCGATAAAATTCCGGGACCTCAGCGGCTTTTTATCCTCGTGGACGACGACGTTGATCTTGAGGACCCTCGGGACGTCTTGTGGGCCGTCACCACGCGCTATGATCCCACGACGGGGGCTCGGGTCAGTACGATAGAAAGTGAATGGCTATTGGATCCATTACGTAAGGTAGAAGAGAGAGCACAGCGACCGTCTCTTCCTTACAAGCGACTCATCTTGAATGGCTGTCGTCCTTTCGATCGCATAAAAGATTTCTCCGCGGTAAACCTGCTAAGTAAGACGAGGCGCGATGAGACGTGGAGCAAGTGGCAGATGGAAAAGTGGGCCTCTCGTCCAGTGAAGTAATATGAAGGGAGTTAATCATGGGGCACAAGTCTTTAGGCGAGTTTATTGAAGCGGCTCGGGCCATTGGCGAGGTGAAAAATGTACACGGTGCCGCTCTTGAAATGGAGGTCGGCTGCTTGACTGAACTGTCAGCCGAACAAAATGGGCCAATGCTGCTTTTCGACCAATTTAAGGGTTATCCAGATGACTTCCGTGTGGCCAGCAACGTCGTTCGAAACAGTCGACGCCGATATGCGTTGGCCATGGGTCTCCCGGTAGATGCCCATGCCATCGAAATGGTCAAGCAGCTAAGAGAACGGCGAAAGAGGAAAGAGCCAACACCTCCAGTTCTGGTAAAAGATGGACCCATCCTGGAAAATATACTTTCCGGTCAAGATGCGGATGTCGGGAAATTCCCCGCACCTAAGTGGCACTCAGAGGACGGCGGGCACTACATTGGGACGGGGGACATTGTTCTCATGCGTGACCCGGATACTGGGTGGGTTAATTTTGGCACCTATCGCGCATGCGTGCAGGGACAGAATCTAATAAGCATCTGGATCATCAAGCATAAACGGGGCCGCATCATAGCTGAAAAGTACTGGGCCCAGGGTAAGGCATGTCCCGTGGCTGTGGTCCTTGGATGTGACCCGTTAACCTTTATGGCTGGAACAAGCCGTTTGAAATACGAAGAGGCAGGGGCCCTTCACGGTGCACCGGTTGAAGTTGTAAAGGGGCCACTCACAGGTCTTCCCATCCCTGCCCATGCAGAGATCGTCCTTGAAGGGGAAATTCCTTCGCCCGACGAGGAGACTGCGGTGGAAGGACCCTTTGGTGAATGGCCAGGGTACTACTCCCACACCGGGCCGGAATGCGTGGTCCGAATAAAGCAGATCGCGCACCGTAGCTCTCCGATTATTAACGGCAACCCACCATTGAGACCCTTGCTCGGATTACGTGACGATCTGCCGTCAACTGCTGTAAATATGTGGGATCACCTGGAAAACTCTGGTATCTCTGATGTCGTCGGAGTCTGGGGGTTTTGTAACTCACTTATGATAGTTATCTCGTTGAAACAGCGCTACGCGGGCCACGCACAGCAGGCACTCCTGGCCGCGGCTGGTTTGCGCAGCTCGGCCAGTATGAATACTTACTTTGTGGCAGTGGACGAGGATATTGACCCCTCCGCGTTGAACGATGTCGTTTGGGCGCTATGCACACGAGTGAATCCTGCCACCGCCCTGGACGTACTCCATAATGCATGGACAAGCGACCTGGACCCCAGATTGACTCCGGAGCAAAAGTCCTCGGGTGACTACACCATGGGGCGTTTATTGATCAATGCTTGCAAGCCTTTTTCGTGGAAGGATTCCTTCCCCAAGACAAATATTTTCTCCACCGAGGAACGCCGGCAAGTCGCAGAACGATGGGGTAGTTTATTAAGTGAAATCACAAGTTTATCAAAACGATCCACACCCCTTGGATGAGCGGCCCTACCTTAGGATGAAATGTTCAACACCTCTTGACTAGCTTCTAAAAGCCACATAGGATGCCACCTTTCTCGGCGAAGAATTGGGTGTGGAGGAAACTACACTAAGGGGGGCCTATGAGATTATATAAAGCAAGCACGATATGCGCCTTGGCGATTTTTCTTGCGATGGTATTCGCAATGATATCGCAGCCTGCGGTATCAAATGCCTTCACCGAAGGCAAAACTGTTCGCCTTCTGGTCTTTGCCACTCCGGGTGGTGGCTACGACTATTACTCTAGGTTAGTCATGCGTTACATCCCAAAGTATCTTCCTGGCAATCCAAAAATCCTCGTTCAGAACATGCCCATAGGATATTTGGCCGCCAACACCCTTTGGCGATCCAAACCCGATGGCATTACGTGGGGCGTATTGGGCCAGGAAGGCTAACTAAACAATATTGCAGGTGAGAAAGCGCAAAAGTACGATTTCAGTAAAGGCATTTCCATTGGCAGTATTGCAGATGAAAATACGCTAATCTATATCCGTACCGACAGCTGGATATCTTCTTTGAAAGATCTGGCCGCCGCGATTAAGGCGGGAAAGAAGCGTCCCATTATGGGTGGCACCACCCGGTCAGGTTCGAGTTATGTTATGGGGGAGGTCTTGGAGTATTTGTCACCGAATATGAAGTTTAAACAGGTCCTGGGTTATCCTGGCGGTTCTGAGGTGGACCTGGCGATCCGAAGGGGGGAAGCCCAGGCGGCCGGGCGTAGTAAGAACTCCTTCTTTTCGCGCATGAGCGATATCTACAAATCGGGCGAAATCGTAGTCATCTTGCAAACCGGCACTGTCGACGGAAAACGCGACCCAACTTTCGAGAATGTGCCCACCCTTGGAGAGTTCGCCGACAGCAGTGACGATAAGGCACTCCTAAATCTGGTGCTCCTTAACCAGATTGTTGCAAGACCGTTCTGGCTGCCACCAGGAGTACCCCAGGATAGGGTGAAGTTAATCCGGGAGGCCTTCCGTAGGACGGTCAATGATCCCAAGCTAGTTGCGCAGGCCAAGAGGTCCCGGCGTCATATTGGACCCGTATACGGTGACCAAGTGGCCAAGCTGTACGCAGAAGCCTTCGCTGCGCCCGAGAGTGTTAAGGAGCGCATAAGAAAGATCCTCGGAAAATAGCGTGGTTATCAGGCAACCAAAGTTGCATCCATGTCTATTTTTGATGCCTCTACCGCTGGTCTAATCGCCGTCTTTCAGTATCCCGCGTTTCCCCTGATGCTCCTGGGGATCGTGATCGGATTTATAGTGGGGTTATTGCCGGGATTAGGGGGAGCGACAACCCTCGCCTTGATGCTCCCCTTTATCTACGATATGCCACCCATCGCCGCATTTGCCTTTCTCTTAGGGATGCATTCGGTCACGTCGACTACCGGAGATATCACCTCGGTCCTCTTTGGGAGAGGGAACGGCGGCAGCTACCATCGTTGACGGTCACCCCATGGCCAAAAAGGGAGAGGCTGGTAGGGCCCTTGGGGCCGCCCTCTTCAGTTCTTTGGTTGGAGCGGTGATCGGTGCCTTTGTTCTAGCCGCCTCCATTCCCATCATTACGCCACTGGTGCTTGCCCTGGGTTCGCCTGAATTCTTCATGTTGGCCATACTCGGCATAAGCTTTATTGCCGCTCTAAGCGGAGGTTCGTTGACTCGTGGGCTGATCGCTGGCTGCACGGGATTGCTGTTGGCCACCATCGGTCTGGATCCACGAACCGGTGCCATGCGGGTTGGTTTCGATATGCCTTACATGATGAGTGGCATCAGCCTGGTGCCGGTGGGTATCGGGTTGTTTGCTATTCCTGAGATTATCGACCTGGCCGTGCGAGGAACAAGTATCGCCGAGACCAACGTGGGCAAGCTTGGTGGGGTATGGGAGGGGGTCAAGGATACCTTCCGGCATTGGGGCGTCACTCTTCGATGCAGCCTTCTTGGCACATTCATCGGTATCATCCCGGGGTTGGGAGGCGGCGTGGCGCAGTGGATCGCTTACGGACATGCGGTGCAGAGTGCAGACGACAAGAGTCAGTTCGGGAGAGGCGATGTGCGCGGCGTGCTGGGACCGGGGGCAGCGAATAACTCCAAAGAGGGTGGGAGCTTGATCCCCACCATAGCCTTTGCCGTACCGGGAAGCTTGAGCATGGCCATCCTCCTCGGTGCCTTCTTGATCTTGGGTCTAAATCCCGGTCCGGAGATGCTAACAAAGGACCTGAATATTACCCTCTCCATGGTTTGGGTGATCGTCATCTCCAACATCATTACCGTCCTCATCAGCCTGGCCTTCCTGGATCAGCTGGCGAAGATCACCACCGTACGGGGTGTTCTATTGATTCCCTTCCTCCTGATGCTGATCTATCTCGGCGCCTTTGCGACCAACAACCACATTGGCGATATGATCATGATGGTCCTGTTCGGCCTCTTAGGTTACATCATGGTCTTGTTTCACTGGCCTCGTCCACCGCTGGTTTTGGGATTGGTATTGGGCCACCTGGCGGAGAACTATCTCTTTATATCTGCCAATATTTACGGCGCTAGAATGATGATACAACCGGGGGTTATTATCATTTCGATTTTGATCATAGCCGCCATTGTTTATCCGCTCTATCAGAACCGGCGCGATAAACGTGCGGAGGATGCCAGCCAAACCTTAACCCCGGAATCCGAGCAGACCTCATCTGCCAAGCCCAAAAGCAGTGTGAATTTTCACTTCCAACCAAAACTGGTGGTCAGCCTTGCGTTTGCTACATTTACAGCTTTCTTCTTATGGGCAGGAAGGGATTGGCCCTTCGAGGCACGACTTTTTCCTTGGTTTGTTGCCATTCCGGCCCTTGCGTTGTCGTTGTTGGAGTTCGGCCGTGACTTAACAACCGCATCAGGAAAAGCAAGGGGCCAAATTCTCGATTTTCAGTTTGCCGAGGGTATTGACCCCGCTGTGGCCCGTCCACGAATGCTCAACATCCTGTCTTGGACCCTGGGCATACTTGCCGCGGTGTGGCTGGTGGGAGTCGAAATTACCATGACCGGTATGACCTTTGCCTATCTAAAATTCCAGGGCGGAGAGCGCTGGGTCATTACTCTCGTTCTGACCCTCATCGCCTGGTTGTTCGTACGTCTCCTCTTTATTGAATTTATGCATCTCCCCTTCCCCGAGGGAATCATCATTGAAGGCATCCGCAGCCTATTTGAATAACCTTTCCGCCTTCCTGTTGCTCAAATTCTTATAACTAACCCGACTTAGCGGATTCGACCCCCTCGATAACTTTTTTCGCGTTTTAAGTAGCCAATTTCCAAGGCGAGGTGAGCCCGAAATGGGCCTAAACAGCCTGTAGTGAAGACCTACCCCCTTTTCAGGGTTGCCCAACACGCAGTATTCTACGTGCGCTATGTTCTTACGTTGCACGAAACGCAACAAAGATGGCAAGGAACACCGTTACTGGAATGTGGTGGAGAACCGCCGGGTAACAGGTGGACGAGTCGTTCAGCGCCAGGTGCTCTATCTCGGTGAGATCAACGACTCTCAGCATCAGGCGTGGCGTAAGACCATCGAGGTCTTCGAGGATGGAGCCGTATTGCCGCGTACGATAGCACTGTTTGCCGAGGATCGGCCTGTAGAAATTGATGACGACGAAGTGGTGCAGATCCGGCTGAAGGATCTGGAACTGCACCGGCCCAGACAGTGGGGCGCATGCTGGCTGGCCTGT
The DNA here is from genome assembly GCA_965215595.1 of uncultured Binatia bacterium (SeqCode). Classification (GTDB taxonomy): domain Bacteria; phylum Desulfobacterota; class Binatia; order UBA9968; family CAXXLF01; genus CBDCDW01. The sequence continues at coordinate 299,261 of CBDCDW010000005.1, forward strand.
CACCTGTACGAGCAGTTGGGGCTCGATGAGTTCTGGGCGACACGGTTGGAGCCGAGCCGCAAGGGGACGCGCTGGGATCTGATCACGCAGGCGTTGAGCTGCTACCGGCTGATTGATCCTGGCAGCGAGTGGCGGTTACATCGGCACTGGTACGACAACAGCGCGATGGCCGATTGTCTGGGGGCGGGCTTTGAACTGGTGGAGATCCACAAGCTCTACAAGTGCCTGGACCAGCTCCTGGGTCACAAGCAAGCGCTTTTTGATCACCTGACACAACGGTGGAAGGATCTGTTCAATGCAAAGTTCGACGTGCTGCTCTACGATCTGACCAGCACCTACTTTGAGAGCAATCCACCCTTTTCGGAAAACGACAAGCGAAAGTATGGTTACAGCCGTGACAAGCGTTTCGATTGTGTCCAAGTGGTGATTGCTCTGATCGTGACCCCGGAAGGGTTCCCGTTAGCCTATGAAGTCATGGCCGGCAACACGGCCGACAAGACTACGTTGAGTGGATTTCTCAACAAGATCGAGGAGCAGTACGGCAAAGCGGAGCGCATCTGGGTGATGGACCGGGGGATTCCGACCGAGGAGGTTCTCAAGCAGATGCGCGAAAGCACTCCGCCGATCTATTACCTGGTGGGAACGCCTAAGAGACGACTGAGCCGTTACGAGAAGGAGCTGATCGACAAGCCGTGGCATACAGTGCGCGAAGGAGTGGAGGTCAAGTTACTACCACAAGACGATGAGTTGTATGTGTTGGCACAGAGTCGTGATCGCATCAACAAGGAGCGCTCCATGCGGCGTCGGCAACTAAAGAAGCTGTGGAGGCGGCTTAAGCAGCTACAAGGCATGAAGTTGACGCGTGACGAGCTGTTGCTGAAACTCGGGGCCGCCAGGCAGCAATCGCCTTCGGCCTGGCGACTGGTTCGGATCGACATCCCTGATGGCAATGGGTCGGTGCAGTTCTCATTGCGAAAGGACCAGCTACAAAAGGTCCGGCGCCGAGAAGGACGTTACTTGCTGAGAACGAACCTGGTTGGACGCGAGCCTGAACAGATGTGGGAGTTCTACATGCAACTGGTTCAGGTCGAAGAAGCGTTCAAGAACCTCAAGGGTGATCTGGCGATCCGTCCGATCCACCACCAGAAGGAGGAACGCATCGAAGCTCACATATTCGTAGCCTTCATGGCTTACGCCATGCATGTGACCTTGCGTCGCCACCTGCGGGATTTGGCACCGGGATTGACACCGCGATCGGTTCTGGAAAAGTTCGGTGCTGTTCAGATGATAGACGTGCATTTGCCGACCACTGATGGACGCAAGGTGATCATGTCACGCTATACACAGCCTGAGCCCGAACTCCAGGTCTTGCTTGAGCAGCTGCGGCTTTCATTGCCCAGTCAGCTGCCTCCCCGTGTTACGGCCAAAGGTGAAGTGGCGAAATAGCTCGATGTAGTGAAGACCTTTTGAAAGCTCTCGTTGATTTACAGGTACTTACGAGCACTGAACCCCGCGAATCCGCTAAGTCGGGCTAACCTGGATTCACTGCGGGCTGGAATCCGTATATGCTGCGAAATTCGCAAGATATCCCCGCACAACCGCACTTTACAAATGATCGGTAATTATAAGACAATAAAAACGAATGATAGTTTTAATAGCTGCGGGAGAAAAGCAAATACACTGCAATAATACCTGCAGGTTACTTTATAGTTAAGCAAACTCTGCGCAATCAGAGTCAAGAAATAACAGTATCTAATCTTGTTACAATTCAGGAGTCCTCGATGCAAAATTATATTTTCGTAATTATAGCAATCCTCTTTTTTCTATTATCATGCAACCAGGACGATGGTAGTACCAACAACGAGTTGCGCACCAATATTAACATTGCCAGTGATAGCGATATCGCCATCAATGTGGACATTGCGAGGGAGCTGAAAGATGACATTAAGATCAGCTTTGCACAGGGGAAAAAGCCGGGCAAAATAAACCCTGTAGAATCCACAATTACGGTAAAAAACAAAACGAATTCTAAAAAAGAACTACTCGTTAAAGGCAATTGGTATGACTCACGAGGCAATAGTTATGGCGGAGTCAAACAGGTACTAACTTTAGGGCCCAATCAATCAGAGACATTAACAGCCGGGACCCGATCAAAAAATGTCACGGTATATAAGTTGTCTCTAGCGCCAAACACTAAAACACAAGATGAGTTGCTGACTGATGCATTATCCAACACCTCTCGAAAAATTGCCGAGGGCTATGGAATGACATATTCTGAAACAGCAACAGATGAGATCATCCCCGCGTTGCCAATAAGAGGTTTTGCCAATGGTGAAGCATCCCAAGGTCAGACTGTCGCTTTTGCACAAGGCACACCGGGCAGGTGGCGTCTGGAAATTAGTGACCATGTTTTCGATGTTTTAAAGGAGTAGGCTACGCAAGATACGAACGAAAGGATTTAAAAACCATCTATATTAATCTACCTCAAGAACCCATGGTTGGTGATAAGCTGGGCAAAGATATGTCTTACGGCGGCGGTCACTTCCAAATAAAGACATCACCCTCCTCAAACGAAACCACCAGTTGGAATACATCCATTGCCTATGCCATCGAAATTGCCAGTTGGAACAAGGGGGCATCGATTGAAGGGCCTTGTGGTAATCCTGATTTGGGAAGCGCATCAGGAAAGTTATATATTAGCTTTAAGGGTTCGGAGCATAGTTTCACTCACTCATGGGTTTCCGGAGAGTTCAAGGATGCGCCTATAATCTATTGTGGGAAAATGTAGAAGTTAGAATGACCAGTATATTGAAAGATGGATAAAATAGGGCGGGATCGGACAGACTCAATGGGCCGTGGCAACTGGTATCCTAAGTTCTACGAATCCTAAGAATCGTATCACCACCATTCACAATTTTGCTGCCTAAGACACCAGCTAACTCCTTGATTCAAACTAACCAGCGTTAGCTCTTCTCTACTCCAGTTCCTTCTTCCACTTCTCAGTAATTCGATTCCGTAACTCAGGGGTCATGGCGCTGACCGGTGGAAACTTATCCTTCCAACTATAAGGACGGCAGGCGTTGATAATCGCGCGGCTGTTCACCCAATCACTAGCCTCTCTTTTGTCAGGAGGTAAAACTGGATCCAGGGGTGTGCTCCAGCAACCATCGATGACCGTCATTGCGGTTTTGGGATCGCAGCGAGTGGAAATCGCCCATATAACCTCACCCATATCCGACGGGTCAATATCCTCATCCACTACCACTACGAATCGTCCATGGTAGTTACCCGCACGGCAAGCGAGGGCTGCCAAGGCCGCCTGTTGAGAGTGGCCGTTATAACACTGCTTTATGGAAACCACGATGAAAGGAGCTCCTCCACCCGGGGCGGACCCTCCCACGAAGCACCATGCCCCTTGCACGTCCGGCACATCGGCCTTGTCGAGGTAGTTCCAAATCGCAGCAGCCGCAATGGGGACTCCAAAGGTCAATGCCGGCGGTTTTAAAGGGGGGGCTCCTGCAATGATGGGATCGTTTCTAAAATAAAGGGCCTTCACGCGGATGATGGGTTCCGTCTTTGCACCGTGGGCATAGTAGCCTGGCCATTCACCAAAGGGCCCTTCCACACGGCTCTCCTCACTGGGGGGTGGCACCTCCCCTTCAATGGCGATCTCTGCGTGAGCAGGAATGGGAAGTCCCGTGATCTTACCTCGTACCACCTCCACGGGTTCCTGACGTAACCCTCCTGCATAATCAAACTCCGATACCCCATAGGGTACAGACAGACCGGCGGAAAGCCACATGGTTGGATCCTGACCGAAGGTCACCGCAATGGGACAGGCCTTGCCCCGGGCCCAGTATTTTTCCCGGATGATTCTCGCATGGTGACCGGGAGAAATGTAGGTTCCGAGGGTCTGTTTGTCGTGTACCTGTATGCGGTAAATACCAACGTTGGTAAAGTCAGTGTCCGGGTCACGGGTGATCACGCAGCATCCAGTTCCCAGGTACCTTCCACCGTCCTGCTCGTGCCACCGGGGTGTAGGAAAGGACATCATATCAATGTCCCCACCCATACGTTCGTTCTCAAGCACCGACCCTTCGGACACGAACTTTGGTGGTAGGGGTTTCAAATCCGTAAGTATCTCCCTCCAGCGCCAGACCACGTCTCGTTTGGAGCTATTCGGGGACATCCCCACCATCAATGCCGCACGACGGGGATGAAGAACCAGATTGGACGCCACCCGGTAAGTTGGAGGATAATCCGGAATTTGATCGAAGAGGAGTAGAGGGGATGGCTCACGATAGGCAAGGATTTCAGTCAAGGCGCCGATCTCCAGGTCCCAATGGGCACCGTGGAACTCCTTGACCTCTCCCATTTCCTTCGCCGCATCAATAAATTCACGCAAATCCCGAAACGCCATTATTCCTCCTTATCCCTTTCAGTCTGTAGGTAGCCGCTGGGTGAAATTTCTTCAGGCATCTTCAAACAGAGTCCGCCATGAACGATCGCTTGGCAATTCTGCAATGCCACATCGGAGATAGGAAAAATCATACATGTTGGGCTCATAAAGGAGGCCAGGTGGCTCCTTACCTTCTTGCACGGCTTTCATCGCTTTGAGCAAGTATTTACGGACAGCGATCAGATACGCATCGCCGGCCCCAAGATGCTCTTTGCTCCGATCCACAACGGATCCCATGCTCTCCGTAGCGCAGGCGTCCTGGTTCAGGAACTCTTCTATACCGGTAAAATTCACCGTCTTTTGCGCCCCTCTGTCCTGGAGGTAGTGGTTACGCTTATTACGGATTTTTTTGTAATCAGGTCCAATAAAGGTCCGCTTTGACGAGTCGTCTTTACCGAAATGTCTCGCAAATTTGAAAAAGAAATCGTATCTCCAGGTATTTACATTGTCCGCTGGAACCTGATAGACGGCTTTAAATCCGTCAATCCTTCCATCCACCACCCGGCCCACCGGGACACAGCCAATAAAAGGAAGGACAAAATAAGAAGTTCGTATGTAGTTGATGTCGCCCTCTGTCTTCCTGATGGCTGCAACTCTGAGCCCCAAGGTCGTTTCTTCAATTTCGAATCTAGGCGATTGAAGTAGATTCACGGGAACGCCTCTTTGTCTGCCCGGTTTAAACTCTCTGTGCAGAAAGTTAAGGTGAGAAGAGTCGCAGTCCCCTTCAAGCCCTTGGAAGTAATTACATTCCAGAAAACTTTTGGCGATGTAGGCATTTTCGCTGGGAACCTTGAGCCACGGGTATTCTGGAAACGCAGGAACCTTTTCCTTCGGTCCCATATAGGTGAAGATGATGCCGTTCGCCTCTATGCAAGGATAGGCTGGATGGTGGACCCCGTCTTTGAGTCGACTCCCTTCCAGTTCCGCAGGTGTTTCGAGGACGTTTCCTTCCACATCATACTTCCAACCATGATAAATGCACCTCAAACCACATTCCTCATTGCGACCGTAGAACAAGGATGTACCCCGGTGAGAACAGTGTTCGTCCAATAGGCCTATCCTCCCATTAGTGTCGCGAAATGCCACCAGATCTTCACCCAGCAATCTCACCTGTACCGGCGGACAATCCGGCGTTGGGATTTCCTCAGACAACAGCGCAGGGATCCAGTATCGCCGGGTCAACTCACCCATAGGACTCCCGGGATCCACTCGAGCAAGGAGTTCATTTTCTTCCTTTGAAAGCATGGCTCAATCTCCTTTCTCACAGGACAGTAAGCTAGGCTTGCATCTTATCAACCGTTAAATTTGGGCATCACTTCCTTGGCAAACAGCTCCATGGAATTCAGGGCATTCTTTTGCCCCATGGTGGCGAAGTTCATCATGAAGATAATATAGTTGGTGCCCGTGTCTGCGATCTCCTCAATCTGCTCAATGCAGTGTTTTGGATCACCCACCATGATCATCCGGTCCCGGAACATCTCGTCGTAATTCCGCGGCCTGATGTGAAGTCGATGCCGATAAAAAGTATCCATAGGTTCTTTAGCCGTTCGATGGGCCTCTGCATCAGTTTCAGCCACGTGTGCGTGAAAGCATTGCACAATCTCGAATTGCCCAGGATTGTGTTTTGAGTCCCCGAGGGTTTCCTTATAAAACTCGATGTTTCCCGTCATATCTTTGATGTTCTTGCAGGTGGCATAGGGAATACCAAGGATTGGATACCCCCTCTCACCGGCAAATTTATACGACGCTTGACTCAGCGCAGCAACGAAGATGGGTGGCCTGGGTTTCTGAACAGGCAGGACGTTTATAGCAAACTCCTCTATCTTATGATGCTTGCCCTGGTAGGACACCTTCCCTTCCCGCCAGGCCATTTCCATTACCTCGAGACATTCGATGAAAAGGTTTCTGTTGTCTTCCTTCACTTTGAATCCAACAAACTCGTCCGGCGTACCCCGCCCCACACCAAAATCCAGTCGACCACCGCTCATCACATCCACCATGGCGTACTCTTCCGCGGTAAACAGTGGGTTTCTGTAGGGGAGAAGACTCACGGCAATACCAATTCTGATCTTTTCCGTGCTCCTGGCTGCAACCGACATGAGGACAGGGGGTGACGGGATGACTCCATGGAAATCAAAGTGATGCTCTCCGAACCAGAAGCACTCATAGCCGAGGCGTTCGGCCCATTGCACCTGCTCGATCATCTCGTCGTAATATTCCTTCAGGGGTTTATTTAGCGCTGGATCGCTGTCGCCGATTAAAAACATTCCGAACTTCACCTCTATCAACCTCTTCTCTTTTTTCGAATGATATTACAAACGTCCAAGGGCCGGAGCTAATACTACGTCTTGGACAACTGGAAAGCCCCACTGGCCATCCACCCTGGGGCGTGCGGCAGTGACTATCCAATAAATGCCCCATCATGTCAAACCAACCAGGAAGGGATCAGGTGAAACGATAGTACAACCAATCTACTATTGATCTCACCAGCGACAGCCTGACAATGGCCGTATTATTAGCAGCGGCGAAATGGTTGTGGTACTGGGTACAGGAGAGATCTATTCCACGATCTTGGGGCTCTCTTCGTCCAAAAAGCGATGCGCGCAATAGGGGCAGAACAACTGCTCCTTCTTGTGGCGAAACTCTTGCCAGTGGCAATAAAATTCACCCTGGCATTGAGGACAGGTTACCCAAAAGATTCTTGCCACGGCCGTCGCTCCCCCAGTGCTAAATTCTTACCGATAAATTCTTCAACGGAATGAATTCAACAAAGATTATCGCGCCAAGACGCCTCCAAGTTGAATTCCTAAATCCGAAGCACGAAATCCTAAACAATTCCAAAACCTTAAATCAGCAATGAACAAAACATTTAATAATCGCTCTGACTCTTGCCATAAATACGAAGAGCCGAGTTCCTAAGATAAACGGGGGTTATCTTTTTGTCTTGCATTTTGGTCATTCGAAATTGTTTCGAATTTCGGATTTCGAGTTTCTAATTTATTTATACTTGGCATCCTTTGCGCCTCGATTCCCCTCGGGGTCCTGTGGTTCGAGTTCCCTCACCACCCTGAGTCCGTCGCAGGGAGGCTCTCGAATGACGCGAGCTATCCTCAATCCGATTTCCCAAATGCAAATTCAAAAAAGAAAATCTCAAATATGTTTATCTAAGCTTTCTGTAAGCAGTCAATAATTTCGCGCGGAATGAAATCTTCCAGACGGGTGCTGTCCAGCGCCTTCTTGGGAACTTCGACCCGGGCCGCGAAGGGACGCTGGAGCGGCCGCGTCGCATCAATAATCATTTTAGTTCCCATGATGTTATCCGTTTGCGATGGATCGAGGGTGTTGCCCTTGACGTTTTTGATGACGTCCACATCCTGATCCGCCTGTACTCTCGTGGCCACGGCCCACATGACCTCTTCTTCGTTGTAAATATTGATATCGGCATCCACCACCACCACATGTTTGACAAAATCGCACCCTCCCAGGACAGCAAGGGCAGCCTGTTTGGTCTCACCATCCACCTTTTTATCGATGGAGATATAACAATTGAAACGGCAACATCCGGACATGGGAAAATGGACAGCCTTGGCGGTGGGTACAACTCCACGGATGAGATTGAACAGGCTTCCCTCCTTTGGAATTCCTCCCACCACCCATGTGTCCCGGTGCCCGGTAAAGATATGTTGAAAGATGGCATCCCGCCGGTGCGTGATGGCCGTGACTTCGATTACGTTTCGGAGCCGCTGGGGGCCATAATAACCCGTGAATTCTCCAAATGGCCCTTCCGCTTCCTGGACGTTTGGGAGCACATGGCCCTCGATGACCATCTCCGCGTCCGCCGGAACCATAAAATCTTTTCCTAGCGTCTCCGAGGAAGTGAGACGAAGGGGTTCTCCCATGATGGCACCGATGCGCGTGTAATCGTCCACACCGAAGGGAGAGACATTCAAAGCACCTAGATAAAATGCCGGATGATGACTAATCACAATGGCTACCGGTGTCGGCTGTTTTTTTGCCTCGTATTTGCGGTGGATCTGCCAATTGTGTCTGGGTGACATGTGGAGACCGAGCTGTCTTGGTCCTTTCACCATGTTCCGCATGAAGGCAGCATTATAAAAGCCTCCATCTGGATCTTTCATAACCGGCGTCATGTCAATATAGGGAGCCGGATCCATTGCATGATGACGTACCACGGGCAGTTGATAAACGCTGGCCTTTTCCTCTCGTTTAATGGTTTGCTTTACGGGAGCCTTCTGACTAGCAATCACCACCGGCTCCAGCAGCTTCTCTTCTCGCCGGGCGTACTCTAGGCTCAGGGGTAAACCTTCGTCCTCAGGATTCATACCCAAGGCCAGCGCGCAGCGGCGCCGTGATGCAAAGATATTGCTCAGGAGCGGAAAGGGAGAGGGCTTCCCCTCAAAGTCCATGGGTTTTTCGAAAAGCAGGGCAGGAAATTTCCTCTCGTTCTCCAGGTGTTGGAGAAGCGCAGTGACTTCGAATTGAGCCGGAGAAACCGGCTTGTGGATCCGTACCAAATCATCTGGCAGCCGGTCATGGAGTTCGGTAAGAAAGCCTCTGAGGCCTTTGCCCATGAACCATTTCTCCCTAGTGTAGTGCCTCTTAAATGGAGGCGCTTATTCCTCGACGTAACAATTCAGAATCCGGGAATGATATTTCATGCGAAAGACCCTATATCCCAAGACATCACTGCAGGTTATTATCCCGCTGGCATGTAGCATATCCGCCGCCACGATGCTCGACCAAGGTTTTTCTATTCACCACGAAGCGCACAAAGGACACGAAGAACAGACAACCGGATTTCAACATGCTATTCTCTTCCTTCGTGCTCTTCGTGTCCTTCGTGGTGGTGTACTTCGGATTAAGTACCAACAGCGCGAGACACTGCACTAGGATCTTTTTTCCGCCTCTAATTCCACACCCGCCAATTGAGCCAGGGCCCTCTTAACGTAGACCCTGGTCATGCGCTTACGATACCAGTAGTCCAGATCCACATTGTCCACCGGGTGGGAAACCCGCATGGATAGTTCCGCGGCTGCTTCGATAATTTCCCGGTCTATCTTTTTCCCTTCTAACAGCCTCTGTGCTTCTTCCACCACCTGGGGTGAAGAAGCAACCGCCGTGAGAACAATCCGGGCGGAAACGCACACCCCTTCTGGGTCCAGTTTCATAGCGGCCGCAACACCCAACACGGGAAAGTCAAAGGAACCCCTGCGACGGAGTTTGAGGTATACGTTACGAGTCCCAAAGGCTTCACGGGGTATCAATATTCCTTTCAGCAACTCATCCCCGCCCTTGATCAAAAAACTGATCCCGTCATTCTGATAGAGATCGGTAAGTGGAACTTTTCGCTCCCCATTGGGACCTACCAGGGTTACTTGAGCACCCAGGCTGCACAACACCGGTGCGGTGTCCGAGGAAAATACCGCAAGGCAGAGTTTACTCTTGGGTGCTACCAGACAGATGTCTCCATCCTTTTTGATACAAAAACCTGCGGCCTGGCGCCAGAAAAAAGTTTGATCGTAATAATTGCACCGGGTATCCACAAAGATGTTGCCACCAATGGTACCCACGTTGCGAAGCGGTGGCGTCGACACCGAGTCTGCAGCGTGAGAAAGGGCTGGAAAGTTTTTTTGAACCACCGCGTTTTGACCCACTGCGGTCAACGTCTCCCCAGCTCCGATCCACATTCCTTCTTTAGTCCTGGGGCGGAACCCCGCCAGTCCAGGAATTTTTTTGAGAGAGACGAGATACCTGGGAGTGAACTGTCCGCGTTTCATCTTTGGGTAAACGTCCGTGCCACCTGCCACAGCCATGGCATCGGACCCAAGATCCGCAAGAAGGCTTACCGCCTCTTTGACAGACCTTGGCTTTAAATAATCAAAATCAGGTAAGCGTAACATGATCCTCTAGGCCTTCTGCGGGACTTGAATCCCCTCCTCCGGCGTCCACTTGGTGGGAGTGGGAAATTCAAAGGAAGGAACGGAAATGGGTTTCAACCTCCCCTCCAGGGCTCGCAGTATCTTATCCGGTGTAATCGGTACTTCATCGATCCATACGCCAATGGCATCATAGAGGGCATTGGTCACGGCAGGAACCGTTGGGAGAAGCGGACCCTGTCCTGCCTCCTTGGCACCAAAGGGTCCTTCGGGGTCATTGGTTTCTACCAGGATGGTCTCAATCTCCGGTGTCTCCAGGGTGGTGGGGCTTTTGTACTCGAGGATAGAGGGTGTCTTGTGGAGGCCACTCTTGCGGAACACCTGCTCCTCCATCAAAGCTTCGCCAAGTGCCATGTAGACGCTTCCCTCTACTTGTCCTTCCACCAACAGCGGGTTAAAGGCCCTTCCACAGTCATGGGTTATCCAAACCTTGTCAATTTTGATCTCACCTGTCTCTGCGTCGCAGTGAAGTTCCACAATGGCCGCGGAGAAACTGTAGGCGGGAGTGGGGCCCACTCCGGATCCTTTAAAATCACGGGGATTTTGGGGCGGACGGTAGCTCCCCGTTTCACCAAGAGTGCCGAACTTAGACTCCGCCCTCTGGATACACTCAACGAATTTTATCCCGCGGTCAGGGAAGCTGACACTTCGAACCTGCCCTTCGGCCATTTCTAGATCGTCCACAGGCACCTCAAGAACCTCACCCGCCACTTCAAAGAGTTTTTCCTTCAACTTTTGGCAGGCCTGGATGGTCGCATTCCCGGTCATGACCGTTACCCGACTGGAGTAGCTGCCCAGATCCACCGGTGTCAGGTCCGTATCCGCGGTCACCACTCGAATCTCCCCCGGATCCACACCAAACTCTTCAGCCACTGCAAGGGCGAGGATCGAATCTGATCCCTGGCCAATGTCACTGGAACCGCAGAAGATGGTGATTCCACCGCCCCGATCGAGCTTGATTTGAACCCCCGAGTGAGGCATGTCGTTCCAATAAATCGGCAGTCCCGCCCCGCTGATGTAAGAACTTGCCGCAAAACCGATCCCATGCCCAAAGGGAAGCTGGCGAAATTTTGATTTCCAGCCTGCACGGTCAGCCACCTTTTCTATGCACTCCCTTAACCCAGTGGTGCTAACCCTTAGGCCATTTATGGTCACGGTGTTTGGCGGCACCAGTTGTTTCAATCTGAGATCAATAGGATCCATACCCAGCTTATCCGCGATCTTATCAAGTTGTACTTCCACAGCGAAACGGGGTTGGGGTGTCCCATGTCCCCTCTTCGGCCCGCAGGGCGGTTTGTTGGTAAAGACGCGGACGCCTTCGAACTTGTAGGCGGGTAGTTCGTAAGTCACCGTCTGAAGGGCGCCAGTATAGTACACGGTTGCAAGACCGTAACTGCTGTATCCACCGCCATCAAGAAATGACTTGAAGTGCATGGCCTGCAAGGTCCCATCGTTTTTCACTCCTGTACGGATCCACATTTTGACCGGATGCCTGCCCCTATGAACGTAAAAAGACTCTTCGCGGGTCAGGGTATTTTTCACTGGTCTCCCGGTAATCATGGAAAGCTTGGCCGTGCAAATCTCATGGGAAAAGGGATCACTCTTGCCGCCGAAGCCACCTCCCACAGGCGTAGCAATGACGCGAATATGGCTCATGGAAAGTCCCAGCACTTTGGATAGTGCCCGGTGAAGGTAGTGGGGTGTTTGGGTTGACGACCAGAGGGTCAATTTTCCATCGGAGGTGTGATGGGCTACGGCACAGTACTGTTCCATAGGAAGATGGGTGTTACCCTGATAGAAAAAGGTATCTTCAAATACTTGATCCGCCTTATCAAACCCGTCGCCCACCTTCCCAAACTCGAAGGAGACCGCCTTTTGAATGTTGGCCCGCCGGACCCAAGTATGGATCCGGTTGTCCTCCTGTACCAGCGCCTCCTCGATGGAGAGAATGGGAGGGAGTACTTCGTAGTCCATCTCGATGAGTCCAAGGGCCTGTTCGGCTATGGCTTCGCTGGAAGCCGCCACAGCAGCCACCGGATCTCCCACGTAGCGGGCCTTTTCCGTAACCATGGCTTCTTCGTCTTGCGTTGATGGTAATATGCCGAACTTCTCCGGCAAATCAACGCCGGTAATGATTCCAAACACGCCATCCAGGGCCTCTGCCTTGTTGGTGTAGATGTTGTGTATCTTTGCATGGGGATGGGGACTTCGCAGCAGTTTGGAATAGAGCATTCTAGGTAGATCGATGTCATCAGCGTACCGCGTTTCACCCGCACACTTGGCCACGGCATCCACCTTGCGAAGCGGCTTCCCAATAACAGAAAAACCTTTCTTGGTCACTGGGTCACCTCCTTACCAGCAGCCATCTCCACCGCATCGAGTATCTTCGTGTAGCCCGTGCAGCGGCAAAGGTTACCCGAGAGCGCCTCTCTGATCTCGGTACGATTCGGATGTGGGTTCTTGTTCAATAGGGATTTAGCTGCGAGTAAAATACCCGGGATACAGTAACCACACTGGGTGGCGCCAGAATCCGCAAATGCATTTTGTAACGGGTGGGGTTGATCGCGTTCCATCAACCCCTCGACAGTGACAATTTCAGTGCCTTCTGACTCCAGACCCAGCATAAGGCAAGAAAGAACGGCTTGGCCGTCCATGAGGACTGTACAGGTACCGCATTCTCCAAGCTCACAGCCGTGCTTTGTCCCGGTGAGCCCCATGTCTTCGCGCAACACTTCCAATAGAGTCTTGTTAGTTTCGCTGGCAACTTCCTTGATTTCACCGTTCACCTTTAGCCGGAGAAGCTGTTTTCTAGAGCTCTCTCCCACAAGGGCCCGATGCTTCTTTATTGTCTTTTCCGACCCGACAGCTTTCATCCTTTAAAAAACCTCCTGGCCTTCAGCTCAAACCGGGGCAAGGTGTTGGGTGGTACACACTCCACACTTACGCGTAGACCGAGACCACTTCTCACCCCATTCTCCGCCTTCGTCGCCAGATCGGTTGTGGAACTGAGACCTGCCTTTGGCTCAAGGGTGAGCTTCATCTCGGAGAGGCCCTCCGTCTGCAACACATCCACACGATATTCCTCGATCTCCGAAAACCCTCTCAGGATTCCCTCCACCGCTGAAGGATAGACGTTGATCCCGCGGACCACAACCATATCATCCACGCGACCCAAAACTCCACCCTCCAAAAACATGAAAGGTCGGCCACATACACAGGGACGGCAATTAGCCTGAACGAGGTCCCCCGTCCTGTACCGAATAACCGGACTGCCGATCCGACCCAGGTTAGTGAGGATCAACTCGCCTCTTTCACCTTCACCTACGGCTTCGCCTGTTTCTGTATTAACCACCTCGGCCATAAATTCATTTTCGTTCACGTGAACACCACCCGGCTGGGGTTCACACTCAAAACCCCACGCTCCCACCTCCGTGGCGCCCGTATGGTCATAACATTTGGCCCCCCAGCCCTCTTGGATTTTTTTCTTCGTGCTTGGGATGTTTGCCCCGGGCTCACCCGCAGCCACTATCCTTCTCACTGCTGAACCATTAGCCAGGTCCATGCCCGCTTTTTCTGCCTCGGCGGCCATGTGAAGGGCATAGGTTGGCGTACAAACCACCACGGTGGCCTTGTAGTCCACTATGGCCTGGAGTCTTTGCAGAGTTGATTGGCCCCCTCCCGAAATGGCCAGGGCGCCGAGTTTACGAGCTCCGTCCCATCCACTCCAAAACCCCACAAAGGGACCGAAGGAAAAAGCGAAGAAAACTCGATCTCCGGCATGAACACCCGCGGCCCGAAAAACATCTACCCAACACCCGGCAAACCAGTCCCACGACTCTTCCGTATCGAGCCAATACATGGGCGCACCGGTGGTGCCGGAAGTACGGTGCACCTTGATGTAGCGTTCCAGCGGAAAGGTCAGGATATTACCATAGGGTGGGTGATTGGCTTGGTCCTGAACGAGTTCCGACTTGGTGGTAAACGGGAGACCCTTGAGGACTTCGTGGGAAGCCAAATGGGAAAGACCCTGATTGCCAATTTTTTTTTGGTAAAAGCGATTTGCGGTGAGAACCACCTGCAGCATTTGGCGTAGCCTGTCAACCTGATGCTGCTGAATGCGCTTTCTATCCTGGGAAAAGTCCATTGAACCACCAGGGGACTATAGTGACCAGATTCCCTACCGCCCTAGCCAACCATCCCAATCCGCTTGAACGATCGTGAGACCTTTGCACTCCCGCGCCGAAAGGACACGGTCACGTCCTGTCCTATGTTGTTAGGCCTTCAATAAGCAGCGAGCGGTTATGAATTTCAAGCCGCCACAGAGCCGTGGGAATCCACCTCCACGGTTACAACTGTTATTTGCTTTGGGGTAGCCCTCTGAGATAGTCAATGCCCACTTGAAACTCAAATCAAAGAGTTGTTTGAGACCGCCATCCACCACCTTGACTGCGTCATTTCCAACTAAGGCATCTGCAGGTTGGCCTATGACTTTTTGGTAGTCTTTTTGATACGCCTGATCCTGTGCCAAAGCCTCGAAGGCTTTCCCTAGAATTCGAATTCGATCCGCGGGAACCCCCGGTGGCAGTGCCACCGCGGCCTGAAACGCCTGTGGTGCCACGGCAGCCTTCCACGCTTCTCAAGCGGGTCCGGTCTTTTTTTCGTTGGGCAGCAACTCATCCAACGTCGGCACATCGGGTATCAGGGGCGACCGTTGAAACGTGCCATCGGGTTTCAAGATCCCGGTTTGCCAGAGAATAAGCGCGTTACCCTCTTTTCCCCTAGGCTTAATAATATTTCCATAGCTGGCGAGGGGGAGCTCTATCATATGAATCTCTTCACGGTCCAGAGCCGCGGCCAAACCCGCGGAGCCCCGGTATCCGGTAACCCATCTGTGTTCCACACCAAAGAGTCTGAGGGCCAGCTCCGGCCTGAGGCTTCGCAGGCTGGTAATGCCACTGCCCCCTACGGCAAGTTCCACGGAGGTTGTTGTAATATCTTTAGCTGATTTCACCTTGGACGTCTTCGGAATGAAGCTCCCCGCCCCAAGGGGCGGGGTATCAGAAGAGGGCGAGCTGTCGGTCCTCATGGAGTTGCTGATAAACCCCTCCCTGCTCCTTGACGTAGTTCCTTATTGTGGCCTCATTCCCATGCTTACCTACTGTGCTGGCATAATACCCATCGGTCCAAAACTCTCCACCCCACAACTCTTTCTTGACATGAGGACACAGGCGAAATACCTCCCGCGCTGTGACACTTTTTATTATCCTTACCAACTTCGTGACGCTGTACGTCGGAACCGATTGCACCAGAAAATGGACGTGGTCCTTATCCGTGCCTATCTCCTGAAATTTTACCTGGTAACGCTTCTCTACCTCGAGACAAACATCCCGCAACACCTCATCCACAGCTCCATCAAACACCACCCGTCGATATTTTGCCGGAAACACCATATGATACAGCAACACCGTTACATTATGGCTCTTATGGATATACTCGCTCACGCGAGTACTTTACGCCCCAAGGAGCGGGGAATAAACCCCGGCGTGATTTAAAACCGTGACCCAACTATCGGCCTGGACCCACATCATGGAAACTTTCCGAATGTCATACTTCACCCGTCCCTTGAGCAAGAAGACGTTCATGACCGTACTTGACGGGAAGTGAAGCATGCTCCGTCCGTTGGGTTTGGCTACACCTCCGAAGGTATAGTTCGCGGCGATGATACCACCTGCCCCGGTCATGTTCTGCACAATGAAGGTGGGTGAACCTGCAATATGCTTGGGCAAGTGACGGGCAAAAAGCCGGGCCCTCAAGTCAATGGATCCACCTGGGGAAAATCCGGTGATCACCCTAACGGATTTTCCATGATAGAAATCCTTCTGCGCAACACTCTGTCCCGGCACGAGTAAAAGGGCTAAGCCAGAAAACAGGATTGGAAGTAAAACAACCAAGAACTGCCGGGGTCTTCTATGACTCATGTTTCGTTCTCTTAAACTTGAAGATCTCCATTGATCTCACAAGGGTAATCATTTTCACCAATCTAATCCCCTAACACGCCCAGGAGAAAGTCCTGCGGTCCGGCAATCACGCCAGCTGGCCAAGGAATATGCAGTACGTAGTGGAACAACCCCAGCAGGAAAATGAGGATTCCTGCAGTGTAGACGATGGAGACGGTAAGACTCTCGCGTGCCTGAATCGTGAGATAAAAGAAGACGAAGAGGGGAACCGTAATGATAAACCCTATGATCCAGATCACGAAAAAGAAGCCAAAGATCCATCCAAATGTATTCACAGCCCGGGTCACCACAACTGAGACCGGTACTCCCTTGTCCACCGGCAGGTCCATAAGACCGGTCAGGTCATCGGAATCCGCAGCATCGCCAATGCGAAATAGATCCAAGCCCAGTTGAAATACGCATATAAACAACGTCGGGATGCCAATCACCCACGGGAACAGCCGTGCCTGGTATTCCCATACGCCGGCGGTATAGACGGCAGCGAAAAAGATCAACAAGATAACTACGGTAAGGAAGGCTCCTGGATTTGGTCTAAACCTCATTCGTTTGCCTCCCCGGCCTGCTTCCCCTTATGCTTGAAACCGTAGATGAGGCTAAAGACGATCAACCCTAAAATGATAAGTACGATAGGACGAAGAAGCCAGCTAGCGCCATAGCGTGCAATGGAGATAAACAGATAATTCTCAATGATGCTGCTCAACACCAGTCCGAGGATGAGCGGTGGCCTAGGCCAACTGAACCGCTTCATAAACCAACCTAACAATGAAAAGCAAAGAAGCGACCAGATATCCCCGTAGTGCCGAGTAGCTTGAAAGGCCGCGAGAAAGACCATCACGATGACCAGGGGGGTCAGGAGATGAATCCTCATTAGAGCAATCTTGGCGAGCTGGTTGGTTAGCAAAAGGCAGAGACCCGTGCCAAAGACATTTGCGATGGCAAGGCTCCATATCATGGTATAGGTCACGTCCAGGTGTTTGGTCAGCATTGCAGTGCCGGGTGTAAGCCCCTGAATTGTCATGGCCCCCAGGAGAAGGGCCATGGAGGCGCTCCCCGGGACGCCAAAGGCAATGGTGGGAATCAGCCCCCCACCCTCTTTGGCGTTGTTGGCGGCCTCCGGGGCTATGACGCCCCTTACGTCACCCTTACCAAAGGACTGGGCGGCCCCTTTCTCGGACTGAATCGCATGTCCATAGGCAAACCAATCCACTACCGATGCTCCTAGGCCCGGCGTCGCCCCTACCCATACTCCAACCACACCGCAACGGAGGGTCAAAAACCAATTACGAAAGACGTCCTTGATACCCACGATCACGCCTTTCATTTTATCAGTAGGGACATCAGCGATACGGGTACCTCTTATGGTCAAATCCACAATTTCAGGGATGGCAAAGACCCCAAGGGCCACGGGCACAAGGGGCAGGCCGTCCCAGAGGTAGAGCTGGCCGAAGACCCATCGCAAGACACCCGTTTGGGGGTCCATACCCACCATGCCGATTGCCAGACCAATTGCGCCGGCAATGAGTCCTTTAAATGGCGCGTTGCCACTTAAGACCGCCACCATAGAAATGCCCAACATACCCATCATGAAAAATTCAGGCGAACCGAAGGCCAGGACAATGGGACGAAGGACGGGGATCGACACGGCCAGAACAATAGCTCCAAAAAGCCCCCCCATCATGGAGGCCATGTAAGCGGCCCCAAAGGCCCTGCCGGCCTCGCCCTTCCGCGCCATGGGATGGCCGTCCAAAATTGTGGCTTGAGACGCTGCAGTTCCAGGCACGCCAAACAGCACCGAGGGAATGGTATCCGAGGTGCTGGTGATTGATATGAGCCCAATCATAAGGGCAAAGGCCATGAAGGGATCCATATCAAAGGTAAAGGGAAGCATAATCGCCAGACCCACTAGCCCACCCAGGCCGGGGATGGCACCCAACACCAATCCCATGAGCACCCCCATACCCAAAAACAGAAGGCGCATTGGGTCCATCAAGTTTCCAAAAGCAGTTGTGGCTGCCTCAAGCATTTTACCCCCTAGTTATATCGGTACTGTTTAGAGCGTTAATTGGTTTTTGCCCGCTGCGTTTTAAACTCGCGTGGGCCGATAATGACTCCCCCTCATCACAGTGGCTGATGACCGATTTACATCCCGAGGAGCGGACCAAATCCCTTCGACCCTATTCATGTGACATACCGTTATAACGGCCATTCGGTAGTGTCAACCCCGATTCCACAGGAAATGTTTTTTTTGAAAATGAAATCAAAATAAACATGCTTTGCTTGACAGCTCCGGCGGAAGCTTGTAATCCAAAACGTTATCATGACGCAGGATTTAAGCAGTT
The DNA here is from genome assembly GCA_965215595.1 of uncultured Binatia bacterium (SeqCode). GTDB lineage: Bacteria > Desulfobacterota > Binatia > UBA9968 > CAXXLF01 > CBDCDW01. The sequence continues at coordinate 318,033 of CBDCDW010000005.1, forward strand.
TCCTCGACATCATCAAAAAGAATAACCCTCAGGATCTGCTCACTATCTCGAAGGAAGTGGATCCAGCCTACGAGATCACTGCCATCGTGGCGAAACTGGAGCGTGAGGCAAAGCGCCGTCCTATCCTGATCTTCGACAAAGTAAAGGGTAGCCGATTTCCTGTGGTCACTAACCTTCATGCCAGCCGATCCAGGTTGGCCCTGGCCATGAAAACAGTCCCGGAAGAGACTCAAAAAGCCTATTTACACGCACTGGATCAACCCATACTGCCAAAGGTGGTCTCCAAGGCGCCTGTAAAGGACGTCATTTTGAGAGGCAAACAGTTGAACCTTCAACAGTTACCTCAAATCGTCCATCACGCTGGCGACGCGGGGGCCTACATTACCGCGGCGATTTCCTTCGCTACGGATCCCACTGGCAATACAGCGAACTGTGCATACAACCGCCTTATGATTAAAGGCACTGATACGACTTCCATCCACTTAACCTCGGCCAAGCACCTTTGGGAATTTCATCGCGCTGCAGAAGAAAAAAGCCAACCCTTGCCCGTAGCATTCGCCATTGGTGTGCACCCTGCCATTGCACTGGGAGCCCTTGCCAACGGTTCCATTGACGAGGACGAGCGGGCTGTCATGGGAGCCCTGCTGGGAGAGCCTCTCCAACTTGTAAAGTGCGAGACCTCGGAAATTCTGGTCCCTGCCCATGCAGAAATGATCATTGAAGCAGAAATTCTACCAAAGGAACGCACGGCGGAAGGGCCCTTCGGCGAGTTCACGGGCTACAGTTTGGGCCAGCGGCAACGGGAGGTGGTAAAAATAAAGGCCATCACTCACCGAACAAACGCCTTGTTCCACGACATCACGGTTGCCCATATGGATCACTTGCTTCTCTCCACCATACCCATCGAGGCAAGCCTCTACCGTTCCGTGCGGGCCATCGTTCCAACGGTAAGGGCAGTGCGGGTACCGGCTCCCTTTACCTGTTACGTCTCCATTGAGCAACGTGTCTCCGGCCAGGCTAAAAATGCCATCCTCGCCGTACTGGGAAGCGACATCTATATGAAGCGCGTGGTGGTGGTGGACCAAGACGTTAATCTTTTTAACGATAGGGAGGTGGCATGGGCCATCGGGACTCGATGCCAACCTGACCGAGATATTAGTATCATTTCCCGCACTCGAGGTTCGGACCTAGACCCTTCGACCCAGGAAGATGGCTTAACGGCGAAATGGGGGGTGGACGCCACGGCCAAACCATCTTTGGAAAGCTATACGCCACGCCACCGCATTCCCCCCGAAGTCTGGAAGCGCATCAATCTGAAAGATCTAGTTAGCTAATACCGTGGCAGATAATTTTATTTGCCTGCTGGAGAAAACGGCCCGTCTCCATCCTGACAAGACAGCGTTGATTTGGCAGGGCGGATCGCTCACCTACAATGAACTCCAAAGTCGCGCATCGGGCTTCGCAGCGGAACTCGCAACTCGGGGCGTTAAGTCTGGTGACCGAATTTGCATTCTTCTTCCCAATCATTGGACCTTCGTAGTAGCGGTGCTGGGTTGCCTAAAACTGGGCGCCACAGTCGCCCCCATAAGCGTTCTCCTCAAAGACAAGGAACAAGCGGATATTCTCGCTGCACTCAAGCCCAAGGTAATAGTCCGGGAAATAAAGGAAGGATCGGGACATTGGGAGACAGCATCACAAATTGAATCACCGGCCCTCGTGACCTATAGCTCCGGTAGCAGCGGCCATTCAAAGGGAGCAATCTTCACCCATGAGGCGCTAACATTTGCAGAACATTCGTGGGCCGGCCCCGTAATGGGATTGATTCCCGACGACATCGTTCTCGCGGTACTGCCTTTTCCTCATTCCTTCGGTCTACACGGAGGACTCTTGGCTCCACTCCTGATGGGCGCCACTGTTGCCATTGTGGATCGATTTTCACCGGAAACGGTTCTGGAGACCATCACAACCCACCACGTGACTGTCTTCCCAGGTGTCGCTACAATGTTTCGCCGCACCCTGAGCTCAATAAAATTTGTTGACACTGACTTATCCAGCCTCCGTCTTGCCGTCTCCGGCGCCGCACCTTGTCCATGGGAGTTGGCGGAAGAATGGAGGGCAAGGACCGGCACTAGAATCCTACGCGGCTATGGGATGACGGAGCTTTTCCGCCCCATTTCTCATCTTGCTGCGGACCCCAACGACGTACCTGACGCCATCGGACGACCCGTTCCCGGGGTGGATGTACGTTTGGTGGATGACGACGACAAACCTGTCCTTCCTGGCCAAATCGGTGAACTCTTGATCAAGACACCCGCGGCGATGGCAGAGTACCTGGACGATCCCAAAGAGACAAAGGCGGTGCTGCAGGAGGGTTGGTTCAAAACCGGGGACCTCGCGGTTCTATTACCCGAGGGATTCATCCAGATAGCAGGGCGAAAAGAGGAACGGATCCTCCGAGGTGGCTATTCCGTTTTTCCTCAAGAGATTGAGGCCATACTCCTCTCTCACCCAGCCATTGCCGAAGCTGGCGTGATCGGTGTTCACAGCTCCGACCTGGGGGAGGAAGTTGCCGCTTTCGTGACCGTTCGGAGCGGAGCCAAGACCACTGTGGAGGAACTTGATATCTACTGCAGAGACCGCCTCGCCGCCTACAAGTACCCACGACAGATCACCATCCTCGAGAGCCTACCCAAGGGACCAACCGGAAAAATCAGAAAATCACGCCTTGGGAACTAATTCTCGGAGGGACGATTGTGAGAGAGCAGGGATTGAACTAGTGTCCTACGTCTAATTTATTTCTGTCGTGGCAACGTCAATCTGTCAGGGTAACAGCAACGAGAGAATGTCAGGGTGAGAGTTCAAGGGATCGGTTCGGATACCTCGTAATGGGTCCATAGCGGAACCCCTCCCGCTTGCCGTTCGTTCGATATAGACCAAATGCGTGAGTCGTTTTTGAATCGAATCGGGCGACTTTTTCTTTTTGGTAGAAAAACTCCACCGCGCCGTCCAACAGGACATAATTTAGGGAGATTTCTTTTCTTGACCCTTACAGTGTCTGCTTAGCACATGGTTTATCCAGGATTGGCCAGCCTTAATGGTTTAACCTTCATGGCTTACTCAGCGTGCCGTCTCGCTGTTTCTTCCCAGTCCAACCTGATTTTCATCCGCATGTATCGACTCTAGAAATTGGTGGTACGACCCTACCGGCAGTCGAAACCATAAAAACTCAAGTAAGGAGAAATACAATGCGCAAAGATAGGAGAAATAATCCAAAGGAAACGTATTTATTCGCGCTATTGGTTCTCATTGCAATTAGCATTTCCTCCCCTGGCTCCACTCGCGGGGACAGTGCAAGCGAAATCGATCTCAAGGTCACAAATTCCCTAAAAATGCTTTACGACACCATACCGGGAGCAAAGTTGTTGAGCAAGAATGCCAAAGGCCTGTTGGTTTTCCCTAAGATCGTAAAATTTGGCTTCCTCGCCGGCACCCAATTTGGTGATGGCGCACTGCTCAAAGAGGGTAAGCCAACCGATTATTATCGGTTAATTAGCGCCTCCTTTGGCCTTCAAGCAGGCCTTCGGGCCTTCGATTACGTTTTGATGTTCATGGATGACAAGTCACTAGACTATCTCGACAGGAGCGCCGGCTGGGAACTTGGTTCTGGGCCCGGTATTGTAGTATTGAACAAAGGATTTGCAGTATCAGCGACCTCAACAACTCTGCGCAAAGGCGTTTACGCTTTTATTTTCGACCACCAGGGTGTCATGGCTGGGATCGAATTGCAGGGGACAAAGATAACGAAGTTCAAGCCAAAACCATAGTCCTTCCAAACCTTCTACTAATCAATACCGACAAGCCGGCCAACCTGGCACTGAATTTCCACACATCTGGTTGCCAACTACCGTATAAAGGGATTCGCTTATACGGCTCACCGCTCCCTTCGACAAACAATTTGACATCCTCTCCCTCTATGGATACCCTTTGCAAGATCGAACCTTGAGAGAGCAAATGTTTACCCCATGGCCCAACCCGTGATTAAAAAGTGGCCTGGATTCATCTCTCATGGGGACTGCTTGAAGGATGGGAACTGAAGATTTTCGTGATATAGAGCATACCGGTCCGGGAACCGCCGCAGGCCGGTATATGCGTGCCTTTTGGCAGCCTATCTACCGCGCCGAGGACCTGCTCCCGGGCCGGGCAGTCCCTCTTCGGGTCATGAGCGACGACTTTACACTCTACCGTGGTCAGGGCGGCACACCTCACCTCACGGCCTCTCGCTGTGCCCATCGTGGAACGCAGCTTTCAACGGGATGGGTTGAGGAGGATAGCATCCGTTGTCGCTACCATGGTTGGAAGTATGACGGCTCGGGTCAATGCGTAGAGCAACCAGGAGAAGAAGGAGCTTTCGCGCAAAAGGTCCAGCTTCCTACTTTTCCAATCCAGGAGTACTTCGGGCTCATCTTTGCCTACCTGGGAGAGGGGAAACCACCAACTATCAGGCGCTATCCTCAATTTGAAGGGCCGGGTCTACTCTTTACCTTGCCGCCTGAATGCTGGCCGTGTAACTATTTTAATCGCCTGGACAACGATCCTGACGCCTATCACGTGATCTTTACCCATAACGAATCCATACGTCGAGCCAAGCGGCAAAACCGCTACACGAAACGTGTGACCACAGCAGAGCTAACCCCATACGGCCTCAGGACGGTGGTGCGATTACCCGACTCCGAGATCGACTACCTTTATCAATACATGCCCAACTTGAATCAAATCAGAGTCCGAACCGGCATGGCCAGCGCGCCCGGACAAAAAGTGCTGGCAGTGTGGGAAGACCGGCTCACCTGGGCAGTTCCAATGGACGACGAAAACAGCTATCGGTTCGAAATCAATCTTGTGGAAGTAAGCGGGACCGCCGCCAAAGCTCTGGAAAAGACACGCCGGGAGCAAACCGAGGGCGTGGGCGACCGTCTCAATCGGTTAGGCGACCAGATCCTAGCCGGCGAGTTGAGCATTGAGGATCTGGCTCCGGAGCTGAGCACCTATGAGATCTTCCGTGTGGAGGATTATGTCACCCAAGTGGGACAGGGCCGGATAGCCAATCGCTCAGCGGAAACCCTCGCACAGCTTGATATGGGGGTTGTCCTGCGAAGAAAACTTTGGGAGCGAGAAATGAAAGCCTTGACGGAGGGAAAGCCGCTTACTGAGTGGATTATTCCCGCCCAACGGGACGATTCCCCACCGGCTCAAATCTAAACCGCCACCCCCTTTGGCGATTAAATTATAATCTACGTAAATCTGCGGTTAATATATCTTCTCCGAACTTGGCGCCCTTCGCACCATGCGCTCTGCGCTTTGTTGTTCCCTAGTCTACGTAAATCTGCGGATAGTAGTCTCTTTTACATCCGTTTCTTCATCCATACGATTCGTTAAATCTCGCTGCGTTACCCTGCCTCCGGTTGACATCATCCCCCCTAATCGATAACCTTTGCCCCATGCCGTTACAGAGGGAAAGATACTAACCATGGCTCAGGCGTCGCGTGAATTTCAAGTATTTGCGAAACCGGTGGGTGCCATCTGCAACCTGGATTGTCACTACTGTTATTATTTAAAAAACGAGAAGCACTATCCAAAGGGTTCCTTTCGCATGAACGAGGAAACCCTGGAAAATTACATTGTCCAGCACATTGAAGCATGCCCCACTCCGGAAATTCGGTTCTCATGGCATGGGGGGGAACCCACTCTGCTGGGCCTCGACTACTTCCGCACCATCGTCCAACTGCAGCGCAAGCATCAGCCAGCCGATCGTCAGATCGCTAACGGAATCCAGACTAACGGCACCTTGCTAGACGATGAGTGGTGCCAATTCTTCGCCGAGGAGCAATTCAACGTCGGTCTCAGTGTGGATGGGCCACGGGAACTCCATGACCACTATCGAGTCACCAAAGGCCAGAAACCGACCCACAATCAAGTGATGCGGGCCTATCGACTGTTGAGGAAGCATAAGGTGTCAACGGATCTCCTCTGCGTGGTCCACGAACAGAACGTCCGGCACCCCTCAACGGTTTATCGATTTTTTAAGGAAATCGGGGCAGAGTATCTAACGTTTTTGCCCCTTGTGAACAAAGTAGAGAACTCCCATGGAATCGTCGCTTCCCACTCGGTTCCCGCCGAAGCATACGGCACCTTCCTGTGTACTGTTTTCGACGAATGGATTCGAAATGATGTGGGAAAAATCATGGTGCAAATCTTCGATGAAGCGGCAAGGCCTGCCTTTGGAATGGAGCATTCCCTGTGCATCTTTCGTGAGACCTGTGGCGACATCCCTATCCTCGAACACAACGGGGACGTTTATTCCTGCGATCATTTCGTGGAGCGTGAATACTTAATCGGGAACGTCAACGACACGCCACTGGCCGACATGTTAGAGAGCGAGGCCCAGCGAAAATTTGGTGAGGACAAGCGCGACACACTACCCCGATATTGTCGCGAGTGCGAAGTGCGTGACATGTGTAACGGCGGGTGTCCAAAGGACCGCTTTATCAAGACTCCAGACGGCGAGGATGGTTTGAACTATCTGTGTGCGGGATTTATGAAGTTCTTTAAATACAGCCGCCCTTACTTGCAGGAGATGGCTGCCCTGTCCCAGAGCGGGCAACCCATCGAGCAGATTATGGTCATGATGCGCGCCCGGGATGTAGAAAATGCGCCTCCAAAAGTCGGCCGCAACGACCCCTGCCCCTGTGGCAGCGGCCGGAAGTACAAAAAGTGCTGCTTCGGAAAGTCGCCACACCTTTCCCAAAGCATTCAATAATCTTTCACTCCGGTTCGACTAACACCCCTCCAACTAGCCACTGGATCAACACCTCCATAGGATGCATTCCAGCACCATTCAGGTAAGACCGAAAGACTATAAGTAGTACATTTTAGGAGAATTATTGGCCAAATTAGCACGTCACACGAGGGTGGAATTGTCCAAGTTCACGTGGTTACAACCTGGCATCCCTTTTGCTCAAAACATTTCTCGAGTGAGCTACTTAAGCTCGAACACCCATGGCAAAGAAGATTCTCATCGTAGAAGACAATTTAGATCTGATCGATTATATGCAGGACCTACTCCTCAATCTAAAATACGATGCGATTGTCGCTACCGACGGAAAGCAAGCCGTGGACATGGCTTCGGACCAACTACCGGACCTCATCCTGATGGATGTGGTGCTGCCCGAGATGAACGGTCTTGAGGCTACCCGGCGTATTCGCCAGAAGACCGAATGCAAATCCATCCCCATCCTTGCTGTAACGGCAAGGGTCCTCCCTCAAGCCAGAGAAGAGTGCCTCCAAAGTGGGTGTAATGATTACATCTCGAAGCCGTTTACCCCAAAGGAGCTCGCAACCCGCATCGAGAAACTCTTGCAATAACCAAGGGATGGGTCAGGACCCTCCCTTGTCTTAATCTCATAGCTACGCGAACATTTCACAAACCATTGAAAATGAACTCTGTGGAATCTAGATTCCTATTGACTAGGATGTTCAATATCACGACTTAGGCAAAGATTTTCGCGCCAAGACGTCCTGGTTTAAAATCCGAAATCCGAAGCTCGAAATCTCAAACAAACTGAAATATTCAAATTCAAAATTTAAAACCCAAAACGCGATTGTTTAGAAGTTTATGATTTTGATGATTTGAATTTTTTTAGAATTTCGGATTTCGAGTTTCAAATTTACAAATTATTGATACTTTGCGTGCTTTGCGTCTTTGCGCGAGCCATCTTTTCCTAGTTCCAAATTTCAATGGAGGCAGTATGGACAAAAAGGTCGATGTAGCAATCGTCGGCGCAGGCACCGCCGGGCTCTCAGCCGTCCGGGAAGTTCAAAAGGTCACTCAGAGCTTTGTCTTGATCAACGGTGGAGAGCATGGGACAATGTGCGCACGGGTGGGATGCATGCCTTCTAAGGCGCTCATTCAGGTGGCCAACGACTTTCACCGACGCCACATCTTTTCCAGGCTTGGAATACACGGGGAAAACCAACTTACGCTAAGCGTTCCGGAGGTGCTACGGTATGTCCGATCCCTGAGGGATCGTTTCGTTGATGGTGTCTTGAAGACGGTGGAAGCTCTCGGAAATCACAATATGGAAGGATTCGCGCAGTTCGTGGCACCCAATGTCCTGCAAGTAGGCGGTGTCACCATTCAAGCAAGCAGTATCATTCTGGCCACTGGTTCTCGACCCATCATCCCTCAATCCTGGCAGTCCTTTGCCTCCCGTTTGATCACCAGTGACGAGATCTTTGAACGCGAAGACCTTCCCGCCTCCATGGGGATCGTGGGACTGGGAGTCATAGGATTGGAGCTCGGTCAGGCCCTGCATCAATTAGGAGTCAAGACAACCTGCGTTGGTCGAAGTGAATTCATAGGGGGCCTGAGTGATCCGGAGGTAAACCGTTATGCGGTAAATATCATGGGACAGGAAATGGACTTCTGGACCGGCCTCGAAGCGGTAGTTAAGCCTGAGGGGCAAGGGTTTCGCCTGAACTATGGAGATGAGGGTGTGGTTGTGGATGGCATTCTCGCCTCCCTCGGACGAAGGCCAAACCTGGATAAGCTAGGACTGGAAAAGATTGGGGTAAAACTCAACGCTCAGGGGCTCCCCTCCTTCAATACCAATACGATGCAAGTGGAGAACCACCCCATATTCATAGCAGGAGATATGAACGGGGACCGACCTATTTTGCATGAAACTGCCGACGAGGGTCGGATCGCCGGCTATAATAGCGTCCGGAAGATCCCAGAGCTGTTCAGTCGAAGAACGGGACTAAAGATAACTTTTTGTCATCCCAACATCGCCACAGCGGGACGCTCCTTCGCTGACCTTCAAGGGGAGGATATCGCAATTGGTGAGGTGAGGTTTGACGGTCAGGGACGTTCCTTGGTAATGCAAGAGAACTCGGGTGTTCTCAGGGTATACGGCCAGCGGGAGTCGGGTTTACTGCTGGGCGCGGAGATGGTGGCCCCGGCAGGAGAGCACCTGGCGCATCTCCTCTCCTGGGTCATACAAAAGGAAATGACGGTATTTGAGGTCCTTCAACTGCCCTTTTATCACCCGGTGGTGGAGGAAGGACTACGCACCGCGCTCCGACACCTGGCAACCATGGTCAAAACGCCCCGTCCAAGTATCGAAATGGCGTTATGTGGAGAGAGTGGAGTTGAATGCCTGAACTAGTGTAGTTGAACGCTATCCTTACAGGATCTTTTCTTTCCAACGGCCTCGATAAAACCAGAAGGCCATTGAACCTCCCCATACCATAAAACCGCAGGATATGGCCAACCAGATTCCGTTCTCCTGTAGGTTAAATACATGGGGCAGGAGAAGGGCAGCACCGATTTGCACCCCGGCCAATGAGATTGCCGTGATCACCATTGGCGGTACCGTGTCACCGGATCCACCAAGAGCCGCCCCGAGGACCATGGCTGCAGCCAGAAACACGTAAAAGGGAGATGTGATCTGAAGGAGCCTTGTGCCCTGTCGGATGACCTCGGGATCACGATTAAAAAGACCTATGATATGGTCTCCGAAGAGTAAAAATACGATCGTGAAAACAATCAATATCGCGCTATATATGAAAAACGCGGCCCATGCGCTTTTTTCCGCTCGCTCGGGTTTGCGAGCTCCCAGATTCTGACCCACTAGAGTTGCGGTTACGCTTGCCATTCCCCAACCTGGTGAGAGAACTAGAATGAGAAGGCGGATGACGATTCCGTAGGCGGCCAGCGTGTGGGTGCCGAAACCGGCAACGATCCTGATCATGGCGATGGCTGATATTGCGCGAAACGAACGTTGGAAGGAGCGTGGGATTCCAATCTTAAGAATCTTCCAAAGCATGGTCCGATCCACCCGGATGGAGCGAAGCGATATCTGAACGCCCCTGCATCCGCGAAATAGAACGAAAAGGAGATACGCAGTGGCGCCCACATAGCATAAGATCAGACTGATTGCAGCTCCCTTCACACCGAGGGAAGGCACAGGGCCCCATCCGAACACAAGGATCGGTTCGAGGGTGAGGGTAAGAAAGGTCACAAGCAACATTGCCCGAGCGGGGATTTTAGCCTCGCCTGCCCCTTGAAGGATCGCCATAATAGAATGGGCCAGCAAATATAGAGATGCACTCATGATGATAATGCGAAAGTACCCAGTGGCCAATGGGACAACGGCAGACTCGGCCCCGAGTAATACAGTAATTGGTCTTGCCAGGATCCCCCCCACTATAACAATTGGGAGGGAGATCAAGAGCGCAAGTAGAATCCCTTGTTGGGCCACATGAGACGCCTCCCCGAAATTCTTTGCTCCGACAGCTCGCGAGATGAGGACACGGAATCCCATGCTAGTCCCCGAGATGAAGGTCCAGAGAACGTCGAGCACGATCCCTCCAATGGAGACAGCTGCAACGGCTTCTGGACCTAACTGGCCGACAAAATAGATATCCGCAACACTCGAAAAGTTTTGCAGGAGGCTGCCGACCACCATCGGAACCGCCAGGAGCCAAACCGCTCGGAAGATTGGTCCTTCGGTCAGATTTCGATTTTGTTCGTTCACGTTGAACTAACCATGGATCCATTGTTTTGTTCAGGAGGAGACTGCCCGTACACCGGCCACACACAACCACCACCCATTCAGTCGAGATAGAAGGAAGGTGAAAGAGTTAACTGCCCTCTGCTTGTCTAAAACTGGCTAAAACCTTTTCCAAATCGAGCCCGAGCTCCCGTGCTTCACGAAACACCCCAGTCTTTTGAGATGACCAGCTTTGCACAAACTGCTTTTCTAAAAATTCACGTTTATCCTCGTCGTCAGCAAACTCTGCAAGCTTCGCTTTGACCCTGTCCTCGTGATCCTCCTCATCTTCAACCATAGCCCGGGCTAGTCGTTTAATGTCAGGATCCAGCGTGACATCGCGCAGGTGCCTGAGAAAAACCACGGCCGATTTCTCAGCGATGTTGCACAGGCGAAAGGCCTTCACATCGCCGGTTAAAAACTGATCAAAGTAGGCACCATAGGCATCCGACGTAAAGTCTTCGATATCGGCATCCCGACTCTTCAAATACTCTTTGAGCAAGGCATAATGCTCAAATTCTTCCGCAGCTTGGTGGGCAACCTCCGCCCGCTCGTGTGGCTCGAGTTCAGGATATTGAAGCACCGCCTTGGAGAAAGCCCTGGCATGATTGAGCTCTCTTTTCGCTTGCCGTTGCATTAATTGTACGAAGGCGGGGCTTTTGGGGTCCAGCTCGGCAAGGGCTCTACGCACGGCTAGAATCGGTCCTTCGAGTTCTGAATAGTACTTGCGATAGAGGGACTCCACAAACTCACTTCCGTTCAAAGGGTCACCTCACTTTTTCGTCTTCTCGATTCCAGCTTCGGCAATCCCATCTAGGTAGATCTTCCAGGCAATCATGGAATCTTCGGCGGTCTGCAGTGCCGCTTCTTTCTCGTAATCCGACGTCATATACTTTTCCAGTAACTGCACGGTGCCGTCACTGTGTAACTGGTCCACGGAATCGTGGAGGGTCCAGAACTCCACATCTTCCAGGGAAAGGCCAAGGTGACGAGTCCAATTCTTCGTCTCTGCAGCGGAAAAATTCCCACATTCCGGTTTATTGGTCCGCTCAAGCATCACCTTCGCCGCGGCACCTTCATACCAGGTCCGATTCTTTGTCAGCGTCTCCCAGGTATGTAGCGCCACAACCGTGGTGGGTAGCGGCTTTGCTTGCCAAATCTCATCGGTGGTGAGACCAATTGTCTTGCCTAGGCCCAGGAGTAGATCAAAGTGGGAACGGCCCTCGATGGCCTCCTCCTCATAGAGGTTCTCGCCAACGATGAACTTTCGGAGCTCCATGTGGGGACAGTTGCCCACCACATAGGCCCAACAGCGTCGGCTGTGGCGGTTAAAGATTCCCCATTGCTGAACCAACACCCTCGCCCCCTCAACTCTAAGCCGGTCCCTTGAGTAAGCAAACCACTTCGATTTGGGGTGATAGTTAGCAACGATGTTGTCCAGCGCTTTTGCGAAAGGGGACTGTTGTTCACTCATGAGTACCCCGCAATTCGATTGAATTTGAATTCAACCTTCTGCCGATCAACCTACGTTACGCAACCTGGGCTTGTCAACTTCGCAGAGGTGACCATTCCTGATACTTTGCGCTTCGGGAACTTCCATCACTCCACAGGACTCCCGCATCGACCCACACGGCCTGCGCTCGTATGAATCCCCATAGCTTCAAGGCTCCTCGGGGAGCGAGTCTCCGGCCGCGGGCAACAGGTCTTTGAATATCTGAAGCTGAACGTTCGATGCCCACGGCCTTACGTTTCGCTCCACAGCGTCGCCTTCCGGTATTGGGGCGCAGGGGGCCTGGACCGAAGAAAGGGAGACGTCCGATACTGGAGATTCAAACCATATTGGCATGTCGGATCAAATGAAGGGTCCTCGTGGCATAGGCCTGTCGGCTCCCGCTGAGGGGCAGGCCCCCGAGCCCCATCTCGTATGGGTGAATCAATGTTCTCACCGGAGGGCCACTGAAGCGAAAGGATGGCAACTCCTGTAGTAGCATTTTCGTTCCCTTGCCAGGACTGGGATTCTCAACTCATGGGACTATACTTTTCGCGCTACAAGTTTAGGAAGACCTGTCCTTGTTTGACTATACAGGGGGTTCAATGTACGTAGGCCACGAGGAAACGAAAAGATGGCAGAAAACGGTATCTTGGTAACAGGTGGAACAGGACTCGTGGGGGTGTACACGGTTGCTATGCTCTTGGAAAAGGGAGAACGGCCCGTTGTTTTCGACGTAAAGCTTGACGAGAGGCTCCTACAAGCCGTGGGGGTGGACCTCAAAACGGTTAGTCTGGTCCAGGGTGACATATTAGATTTGCCAACGCTTAGATCGGTGATCCGAGATAATAACATTGAGCGTGTAATCCACCTGGCAGCATCCATGGGTGAGGAGGTGCAAAGACAACCCCACAGGGGAGCCGAGCTCAATGTCTTGGGAACATTGAATGTACTTGAAGCCTCACGAATAGAGGGCATATCACGAGTCGTATACGGCAGCTCCGGGTCCGTTTACCTCGGCTCTGTTAACGAAACAACTAAGAAAATCGATGAAACTATACCTCTCAATCCGCCGTCAGTTTACGCCGCAACGAAAGCGAGTTCGGAGTTGTTGGGACTTAGTTACGCACGGGACTCCGGATTCGAGTTTATTTGTGTCCGTTACGTTGGCGGTCTATATGGACCGTCCCCTGTTTCTTTGAAGTCGACCCGGGAACAGGCCATTGGAGCCATGGTAAAGGCGGCCATCAAGGGCCAAGCTGCTAGAATTCAATGGCCCTATAGCCCAACGGAACTCGTTTATTGTAAGGACGCAGCAAAAGGGACTGTTCTGGCTTGCCTCGAGAAAAATCTAAAGGACCATCTCTTTCACATCGGTAGCGGAGAATTGATCGGTGGAGATGATGTTCATCGGGAACTTAAAAAAATTTTCCCTAACCTAAACATTACTCTCCAAAAGAAAGGAAAGATCCCCCTGCCCCATCCGGAATTGCAAATCTTAAATGACAACTCCCGCTCACGAGAGCAGCTTGGTTATGAACCCGACTATCCGTTGGAACAAGCCTTAGCCGACTACGCATCTACTCTGAGAAAAATTGAAGCACACTCAATTCACTAGAAACTCAAATCGGCTTCTGGTCTTTTCCTAGGAATTGTCCAGATGGAAAAATTCAACAGCATTACCGACGGTCATTTTGTATTGCTCGTCCTTTGGAACACCCACAAAGCTTTCCTCCAACACACGGTTAGAATTAGGCCAATCCGACTCGAGATGGGGAAAGTCGTTGGCCCACATGACCCGATCCACTCCCATCTCTTGACGTGCAATGCGGACACCCGCTGGGTTGCGATTGAACCCCCAATAGGCATGTTCCCTTGCATACTCGCTCGGGAATTTTGCAAGTTGAGGCAGTCCATAAACGCGCTCGACCCAGAAGCGCTGGCGGCCGTACTCGTTATCCAGCTGATCCAACCAATTGGGAATCCACCCGATCTGAACCTCCGCCACGTAGATTTTTAACTTTGGTAATCGGTCAAATACTCCAGCCCAGATCAGCTGCGTGATCTGAATTGCCCCGCGAAAGCCATACTTGTTAAACCGGTCTACCATATCTGGGACCGCAGCTTCAGGGTCGGGTTTCCGTGCGTAGTTGAATGACGGCACAGGCGGAGGAGGCGCGCCACGTTGCGGAAATCCAAACGCCACATGAATAGTCAGGGGCATTTTCATTTCAATTGAGGCGGCCCAAAACCGGTCATCTTCCGGCGTGGGGAACCGTTTTCCAGACGGAAACGAATTCATTGCAACCGCTTTCAGACCCAGTTTATTACAGTGCTCCAGCTCAGCTAATGCATCGTTCAAGTTTGTCATGGGAATTACACCCAACCCAATGAGGCGATCCCGATTGCATGAGCAGTATTCTTCGGCCAACCAGACATTGTACGCACGAATCACCGCTTTGAATGCGTCGTCGTTTTTGATGCCACGCCAAAAGGAGGGACCCACGTTGCCGGGAAACAATACTTCCGCGTCAACACCATCCTTGTCCTGTTCTTTGAGGCGTTGTTCGGGTGAGCCTGTTCCCGGCGAGTTTTCATAATTCTCTCCTGGAAGAGGATCAAAGGGCCTTCGCTCCTCGTATGGCCGGCCACAGGCAATATTGGAGATCAACCGCTCCAGGGGCTTGCCCTCCTGCAAGACCGCCAGTGTTCCGTCCTGGAGAGTTATCACCTGGGGGGCATGATCCCGGTACTTCGCAGGGATTCGGTTCGTGTACCGATCGGGCCTGATCTCCAGGTGTGAATCTGCTGATATGCAACGATACTTCATAGAGTCTCCTTCATGGCCATCGATTACGTAAATCCGGACGAACCTTCCAATAGTCTTCAAATGCCTTTGGACCAGCCCGCTCGTAAACTCGGTGATGGACCTGCTTTTCCGCATGATGCAACACAACTCGCTCCGAGTATTGGGTGTGCAGCGTCTCTCCTTGTACCGCCAAACGATCGGCCAATGTAAGATCCTCCAGGTACTGCGCCAATTCTACTGAGTTCATGATATTGCAACGGTAAACCAACCGCCCGTCCTTGTGAATTACGAACACGGCATTGGGCCAAAGGCAGTAGTTCCGGTGAATCGTACCTGCCAGGTCGTCCACCAGGATGGGTACGCGCACACCTTCCAGCCGCTGGAGCTCCCGGGCATGGGAGGCCTTTTGCTCCCAGGAGGTATGGTGGGGGTAGTTTTCAGCGGGGTGAGATTCCCGTGTATAGAGAAGGAAGAAAAAGAACCCTTGATTCTCGAACTGTTCACGGAGTCGATTGAACGCCGGAATTTCGAAGGCGCACATGGGGCTGGTGATTGCACCTGTCATAAAAACCACATGGCCCCGAGCTCGCAACTCACTCAGCCGGAGGATTTGTCCCTCAAGGTCCTTCACTTCAAATTCCAGGGCCGGAAAACCAACCTTGGCAGGCATTAATGCCCCCGGATTCTCCGGAGCCGCAGCCCCAAAGACAAAATCAGGAGTATTGTAAGTTCGTTCTTCTTCAGTCATTGGTTGGCTCCTACTCTTTTCCTTCCTCTCGGTAAACCCCCATGGCCTCCAAGAGCGGTCGGTCGGTTGTGGAGAAGAGGATGGCCGGCTTGTCACCCGAGCCATTCACATGCCGGTGCCAACTCCAATTGGGCACCACGAAGAAGTCCCCTTCCTCCCACGAGACTTTCTCCCCTTCCACCTCCGTAACACCTTTTCCCTCAAAGGCATGGTACAGGTGATTGGCGGTATGCCGGTGCTCCACTGTTCCCTCGCCTGCCTCCAGCATCTGGATCCAGCAGGAAAAGGTGGGGAACGTAGGTCCACCATTGGGGTTACGGTATTCTAACACACGTCCATCGTACAGGCTTTTATCGGCAGGAAGCATTTCACGGAGAGCCGGCAATGTCTCTCCCCATTTGTACACCAGCTTCTTCACAGTCTTGCCTGGAGGGGCGAGGGTGGTTGGGTTACGTACCGAGTTGTCCACCGGGCTGTTAAACAGCTTCACCTCTTCAGCTGGGTGGGGTTCCTGAAACATTGTCCGTAACATTCCCATCAAACCCACGTCGAGACAATCAATCCACACTGCGTCCCGTTCCGTTTCATTGACGTGGTTATGCCATCCCCAGTTGGGTTGGATCAGCATGTCGCCACGTTCCATGACGCACTTTTCTCCGTTCGTCATCGTGTAGACACCTTTGTCTCCTTCCAGGACGAAGCGCATGGCTGCCGCGGTGTGTCGATGGGAATACACCGCTTCCCCAGCCTTCACCAATTGCACCGCCATCCCCAACGTGTTGCTGGTACCGTGGGCCATGTTTGGGTGGACCAGTTGGAGGACCCGGCGAGCTCCCATATAATTGGTAGGGATCAGCCTCGCCGCCGCGTCTAATCCTTCCCTGATCTTGGACCACTTCCACAGCTTTGGCGGACCGAAGGGCTTTGGTGCGCGAATGATTTCCTCTCCAGAAGTCCAGAGTCCCTTCATGGATTCCTTTTCCAGTTCCTTGTTGAGATCATTCAGTTCCGTAATTTCCCGCCATGTTCTCATGATGTCCCCTTTTTTCAAATTACCTGCGCGCGCCTTAAACAGCCGAATTATTCGAAATGAAGAACCCCGTGGCAAGACCACGGGGTATCAGAAGAGGCTCAGCTGACGAAGTTCTCCCACACCTTTGCCTTGGCTCTCCACATAGTTCTCTACAGCCCTCCAGTTGCCCCGCTCTCCGACTGTCCCCACGTAGTAACCGTCTGTCCAAAACTCCCCACCCCAAAGCTCCTGTCTTACCTCCGGCTTCCTACGAAAGATCTCCCTCGCCGTAATGCTCTTGAATACTCGTACAATCTGCCCCCGCGAGATCTTCGGATGCGCCGTGCATAGAAGATGAATATGGTCTCTGTCGCACCCTATCGTTTCCATCTCTATATCATAGCGCTCGCTGATCCCCTTGGCTGTTTCCACGATGATCCCTACCACTTCCTCGCTCAAAAGAGCCTTCCTATATTTCACCGGAAACACAATATGATAGTGAATCTGCCACGCACAATGACTACCTTTCTCAACCTCGCCTGCTCCCATCCACCCATGCTACTATAAGGTGTCCCCGTGGCAAGACCACGGGGAATTACAAGTTAAAGTAATTTTTTATATCGCCAGAAAAAGGCCATTGTCAACCTGGAGTCCCAAACAACTAGATAACTCAGTCACAAGAATGAATCCGCTCTTTGTTATTAGATTCGAGCACGTGTTAAGCCATCAAAAAATCTAACCCTAGCGGGATTCGTTGCGTCATTACAAAATCTAACCGAAGTCGTCTCGCATCTGTCGTTTCATGTCCTGTTGTTGGCGCTGTAGTTTCTTGCTGAAGGTCCAGTTTCTCCACGGCGTTTGTTTCAGCGGTGGTCTCTCTCGTGGGGCTCTGTCTGCATGGCTGGCCAGCTTGTAGATCCGCTGCAGTTGCTGATCGATTCGGGTAGAGAGCTCGAAGGGATCAGTTGTCTTAAGCGTGTGCTTGAGGGCTGCCAGCTTTTTGGGGTCTCCCTTTCGGGACTCCACGACCCGTTCGAACGGGGTACGAGGCGTGTCATAGCGGCGAATAAGTCGAGAGCCTATACGGATCTTGCATCGCAGCTTCATGGAGGGCTGGAACAGATTCTGGAAGATCCTAAGCTCATCATAGAGCTGGTTGGCGGCCTCTTGGGCCTTTGCGGTGTCGTAGCGATCCCAGCCCATAAGCTTTCTGACATGGGTCCAGTTTTTCTGCTCGATGTGCGCGTTGTCATCTTTTTTGTAGGGACGCGAGCGGGTGAACTGAATGGTGTGGCCAGCTGGGCGTTGTTGACAGAAGGCAAGAAGGCGATTGTTGATAAACTCACTGCCGTTGTCGGAGTCGATCCCCTTGAGGGGAAAAGGAAGCTGGTGTTCGATCTCGGTGACCGCATTCAAGACACCCAAAGCGCTCTTACCCATGACGGCCTTGCGCTCTACCCAGCAGGTAGCAATGTCGACACAGTCCAGACTATGGACAAACTCCCCAACCGCTGAGGCCCCTGAGTGTGACACCAGGTCAATCTCCAGATAGCCCGGCCGGTTCACATCCCAGTGATCGGTCTTAATCGGGATCATCTGCTTTAGTAGCGATCCGGGCCGAGTGGTGCCATAGAGTCGGCGTTTCACGATGTGCTTGGTTTCCCTCAGGCGCCGATCCATCTGACGGGCGCTGATGGCCAGGAGCTGATCCTCTAACGGTTGGGTCAGCTCGAAGTGTTGCCTTATCCAGGGCAACCAGTGTACAAGGGCGGCCTTCAGACGTTGGGAGCACAGATACCCCGAGGCCTCCCACACCTTTGCCAAAATCCTTACCATTGCCCGATTGTATGTAGGAGAGCGAGGTGCACCCCGTTTGCGTACAGTTGCCTCGGGCAAGGGCCGGTTTAAAAGCCAGATGGCATATTTGCGGTTGTAGCCGCAAACCTTGCAGAATTCCTCTAGCATCGTTCCCTTCTGTGCCCGTGGTGCGTGCTGATAACGATCATAGATGGATCGTAAATACTCCTGCTTGGATCGTCGTGCCATGGTGAACCCTTCCATTGTTGCCCTCCTTGAGCTCTAATGTGAGCCCTTGGAGGGTTAGAATCACAAATGGCGCAACGTATCGCCCTTGGGTTAGATTATACATGGCGCAATACGGAGCATTGACGAATCTTGGCCGTCCAGCTACACTCCATTTCTTTTTGGATGAAAGTATTGGATTGGAAGAGCTCGGCGAAACAAAGCCAGAAGATAAAGTCGTCACTGTCCACCCCTGGTCGTCTCTCCTCATACGCGACTTCGTTTTGATTTGGACCTCAGGACTGTTTGCAGCCACCGCCTCCCAGATGCGGCAAGTTGCCATTCTTTATCAGGTGTATCAACTGTCAGGGTCTTCTATAAAGTTGGGCCTAACGGGGTTTTTTCAATCACTTCCCTTTATTATTTTCGGACTTGTGGGCGGAGTCCTGGCCGATGTCGTTGATAGGAAAAAGGTCATTATGTCCGCTCAGTTCCTTAACCTTGTTCCTGCTTTCGCCCTGGGAGCTTTGACCATCAGCGGAACCATTCAGGTCTGGCATATCTACGTTTTCACCGTGCTGACTTCGCTGGTACAGGTTTTTGGTCAACCTGCCCGTATGGCTCTCATCCCGGGCTTGGTTCCTCGAACCCACCTGATGAATGCGGTGACCTTGAACACCCTGACCCATCAGGCCAGCCTACTCTTTGGCCCAGCGCTGGCGGGGCTATTTATCGACCGTATCGGGCTGGAACATACTTATTTCCTCAGCGCCGCCCTATTCGCACCGGCCATTTTCGCCATCATAGGCATCAAAGCCCCCGGTAGACCCGCCGGAGCCCGCCGCAAGATTGGGCTTCAGAACGCAGTTGAGGGAGTGCGCTTTATCTTGGTCCAGCGCATTATCCTTTCGCTACTACTCTTGGACTTCGGGACCATCCTGGTGGGATTCTATCAGCCCTTGCTCCCGATTTTTGCCATCGACGTATACCGGGTAGGTGCCAGCGGCTTGGGGCTTCTCTACGCAGCGCCCGCCATAGGCCTATTGTTCGGTTCAGCGTCGCTGCTTCTGCTGGGAGACATCAAGAGGAAAGGAGCCATAGCGGTGGTCGCTGCTCTTCTGTTCGCGGGGAATTTGGGACTGTTGGGGTCGGCGCCGTGGTTCTGGTTGGGGCTACTGGCTGTGGGAGCGTTGGGTTTTACCGACGCCATCAGCGTGACCATGCGCCGCACTGTAGTGCAACTCTTGGCACCCGATACCATGCGTGGTCGGGCTTCCAGCCTTATTACCGTCTTTGCTCAGGGGGCAAATGCCATGGGGGCCTTGATCGCGGGGACCACTGCCGCCTTTCTAGGAGCACCCAAAGCCTTGGTGCTGGGGAGTGTGCTCTGCGTCATTGTCGTTCTTACCATCAGCCGCGCCATTCCCCAGCTCTGGCGGTACCGCTCCGATTAGGCCGAGTTCAAAAAAAGATTCTCGCGCCAAGACGCCAAGGTGGCAAAGAAAAATACTTTTCTATTCTTTCTTAACTTGGCTCGCTTTACGCCTTTGCGCAAGGCATCTTTTCTCCAAAATCAGGGGTTAATTGTTCCGAACGCTTTGCGCTCTGCGCTATGCGCTTTGCTGTTCTGCTCAGTTCTGATTCCCCTATGGTAAACCAAACTCCCCCCAGCGACCTGCGATCTTGGCCATGTACTCACGGCTCGACATGTTGATTGGCGGGAGGTGTTTGAACTTGAACTTCAAGCTCGCGTTCATCCCGGTGGGATCGGGAATGTCGCTGTCGATATCCATCTCCGCTGCCCGGGGGTTTCTCGGCTGCTCGGAAATCTCACCGCGATTGGTCGCCTTGCCTTTGTAGATGTCCTCGCCGTTTCGGACAGCGGTCACCACACGCCACATGACGTCGTTCCAGTTTCTAAGATCGCAATCCTCATCGACCACAATGACCCACCGGTTCGAGTTGATTCGCCAGGTTGCCTCGATGATCCGCCGTGGTGCATCCGGGTCCTCGATCTTCGCTGCGATGATGGCCCCGCCCCAACCGCGACCGCCCAGCTCGGGGTAATACGCTTCCCTCACGCACTCCATCCCCTTCTCCGCCATGAGGCGATCCTGGAAGGCCCCCGATCTAAACAGCCAGCGGGGATAGTCCTCTTCCAGCAAACAGATGATCCCGTAGGTGATCGGATCCTTGCGATGGGTAACGCAGCTCACCTTCATGGGGAAGGCTGCCAGATTCTGTCCGTAGAATCCACCCGCCTCTCCATGGGGCCCTTCCTTCATTCGGGCACCGATGGCGATCTCCCCTTCGATGATGTATTCGGCCTGGGCCGGGACCAGCAAATCGTTGGTCTCGCATTTTACGAGCTCCGTGGGACTCCCCCGCCACGCCCCAGCCGCCTCGTACTCCATGTTGCCCTCCTCGTCTACGTGCACTGGACTCCCCGATGCCAGGGTGAGTAGCGGGTCCATACCCATCACGATAGCGATGGGAGTCGGCTGGCCCTTCTTGTCGTTTCTCACGACGTCACGGATGAGCTGGCCTGAGACAGTCAGCGTGTCCTTGTCGACGACCATGGCACGATAGGTCCCCATGTTCAGAATCCCCGTGTCCGGGTCCCGCGTGATTACCCCAGCCGAGGTCCCGAGGTACGGCCCGCCGTCCAGCTCGTGCCAGACCGGAGTGGGGATCTCGGTCACGTCCACATCGTTGCCGAAGCACTTCACCTCTTTGCACGGTCCCGAGTTCACCTTGACCGACGGAAGCCGATTCTTATGCCCGTCCACGATGATCGTGTAGATCTTGTCCGGGTCCGGATCCGTGTTGAAGGCAATGGCCAGCTGCTCGACCGAATAGATGATGTTGCTGACCAGAGGCTTTCCCTCGTAGCCTTTGATATTGTCAAAGACCAGCCCGGGACCGTGTCTTTCCATGTCCCGGGTGCAGATCGCGCCGATTTCGTGTTTCAGGTCCGCCGGGGCCGTGATGTGAGTCAGGAGCCCGGCTTTGTCGAGGAGTCCTAGGTATTCCCGGAGATCGTTATACTGTACTCTCGGCCGCTCGATTTTTCCCATGATTGTCTCCCTTTCTTGGAATGCTCCGCTATACTTTGAAAAGTAACTCGACCATTTTTTTCCGTCCTCAAATATGTCTCACCCCCACCTGCAGGCCGAATCTCCTCGCAATTAATGCCACCCCTGCGGTTAGAATCACAATAAAGAGGCTGACAATCCCGGCACCTTCGAGGTCAGCCCCGTCTGAACGGGACATGAGCTCGAGTGCGAGGATAGAAAGGGTTTTCGTGCCACGCTCCGCAAGTAAAATAATGCTGGAAGTCGTGCCGCAGCGATAACAAAATTAAAGACTCCAATAAGAACGAGCGTGGGCATGAGAAGCGGAATCCAGATCCTGAAATAAGTAGTCCACCACCCGGACCCCAACACACGGGCAGCCTCCTCCATATCAGAACCCATTTGTAGATAGACCCCCTTTATGAGCTGTGTGCTGGTCAACTTGCCCTGTAAAATGACAACCAGCACAAGGGCGTACATCGTACCGTACAAAGGAGTCAATATGGGTGTCCCAAGGAAAAGCCAAAGCAGTCCAAGGCCAGACAAAATGCCGGGCATCGCAGTGGACATCCAAATAAACGTATCGAGGGTGGTTCGCCCACGCCACTGGGTACGTACCAGCACATATGCCGCGAGCGAAAAAAGCATAGGACTCACCACAGCGGTGGAGATACCGAGAATGAAGGTGTTTACGAGCGATGACAAAAAGAAACGATCCGTCAAGACCTCTTGCCAATGGACGAACGTGAACATGGGCTTACTGGTAAACCACCCAACGCGGGTCATAAAGCTTCCACCCACGAGCGTCAACACCGGGATCACCGTCAAGAGAGCCACGGTTAGAACCACTAAACCGAAAATCAGCGGGCGCAATGGCCCCAACGGGATGAGACCAGGTTTGAATTGACCCGTCACCACGGTATAGCTCTTGCGTGTGATCAACCATCGCTGAGTCGGAATAATAATGGCAATGATGGCCAACACGATACTGGCCAGGGCCGTGGCCGCACCAAAGTTGGGCGGGTCATAGAAACGGATGAACTGGAAAATCTTGGTGGAGTAAACGTAGAAGTTAATCGGTGTGCCGAGGATTTGCTCGGTCTCGAAGGACTGGAAGATGCGTACGAGGTTGAGCATGAATACCACAATGATGGGGGGTATCATCACCGGGAAGGTGACACGCATCATGGTTTGAAAATTGGTGGCCCCCGACGCGCGGCTCGCTTCTTCCAGGGTGCTGTCCATGTTCCGGAATGCCGGGGTCATCAACATGACGGCTCCTGAAATAGTATTGGCCATGAGGTGCGTCCAAATAATTCCCGTAACGCTATAAATATTGAACGGGTTTTCATCTACAAAGGGCAAGTATTTAAGTGCCGTGTTTAATAACCCCACGTCCGGATCCAGGAGGAATACCCATCCAACCGTGGTGGAGATACTGGGCAGCATGAAGGACAGCCAGAACGAGAATTCAAGACCGTGACTAAATGGGATATTCGTACGGGCCAAAGTCCAGGCAATGAGGACAGCAAGAGGGAACCCTATGCCGGTGTAACCAAAATAGACGAGTACGGTGTTGCCAATAGTCTTGAGGATATCAGGTTGGGAGAAGGCAAAGGTCCAATTCTCCAGGGACCAGATGGCGGGCTGCCCGGCCTGGGCCACGTTGAAGCTGTTCAAGAGGACAACAAAAATGGGTGCAAATATCCAGAAGCCGAAACCGATGATCATCACGGCCATCACGAACGTGCCCGTGCTGATCCATGACAAAGAGCCCGGTACGGAAACAGTCTGCTCCTGCGACACCCTGTCCACTAGGTGATCCCTCCGACTGAAACGGTAGTACCCTAGTGGCTACTTTCCCACCGAGGCCAGGGCTTTGCGGGTCAACTTCATGGCGTCGGCGAGGATCTCCTGATAGTTGTCTTGACTACCCAGCACAAGGTACTCTTTGCCCTTTTCGCGCATGTTCTCAGGTAAAACGCCCGTGAGCGGAATATCATCACGGAGAGAATGGTCTCCTGAACCGCGCTGCATTAAATCTTGACCCGCTTTCGTCATCCACCAGTTGGCAAAGAATTTCTGCGCATTCGGGTTAGGCGGTCAGTCCATGATATAAAGGGCACCACCCCCGGGGCTGACCCTGGCGGCTTCTTTGACGTAATGCGGAAAAGCGTTTTCAACAGGGTGTCCCTCTCTCTTCAACCTGCGTACCTCTCTTCCGCAGGCGAACATGCAGAAAGCATACTTGCCAAGCGCTAGAGCCTCCGCTCCACGACGCGCGCTCCTGGTCACTGTAACGTCAGTTTCCGTGAGGAACCTCTGCATCCATTCCGGACCCAGGGACATGTAAAAGAAGGCCGTGGACCCGGAGGATCCCACCTCGCGCGGGTCTCTCATTATGATCTTGCCCTTCCATTTCGGCTTCAACAAGTCAAAGTAGGAATGTATTTCGTTGGGGTCTACCAACTTAGTGTTGTAGGAGATGTCAGCTTTTGACGCATTTCCCCGGAACCCCAGGACGTATTTTTTCTGCGGGTCGAACCAGTGCAGCTGTTTCTGAAACCAGCCATTCTTATCCACGGCTTGAGGGAAGAATATTATCGGTTTCAAAGGCTGAAGCGATCCTGTGGGGATAAGCGTAGGGATAGCTGGATTTAATCCTCCCATCCACACGTCGAGAGTGTATCTTCCTGCCCTGCGCTCGGCGAGCACCTTGGGCGATTGCTCACGAGACGAGCCAGTAGAGAAGACCACCTTGATCTTGTATTTCTTTTCGAATTCCGAGATGAGTTTGCCGATACCCCTACCTAGGCCACAACAGATAAAGGCCTGGACTTTACCCTCCTTTTGGGCGGCCTTGAGGAGCTTTTTTTGATCTTCTTGAGCCCCGCCCCACACCGTCACAGGCACCATGGCCAAAGCCAATAAGGCCATTACTGCCAGAACTCTGTTACTCAAACTGGGGAAGTGAAACATAAAATACCTCCTGTTTTTGTTCGTTGTTACTCCCTATGCTTTCAGCTGCGCTTCAGCTTTTCGCGTATGGTCTTTCCAATTTACCGAGTCGGGAATGACTTCAGAGATCACTACGAGGTGCGGGAACTTGTTGAGCTTGGGAGCTCGAACCACGTGAGTAGGATCTTTTCCCTCCTGAACCTCTTTCATGGCCTGCAGAATCTGTTTACGGGCCGCCACAATGGCCTTATCCGAGGAAACCACGTGTTCCTGGGTCCGATTCTGAATAGGACCCTGGCTCTCTGTCGCATAGGCATCATGACTGGGAAAGTGATGGCCCAAGCCAGTGTAGGTCTTGGTCTTTAGCTCTTCGCGATCCTGCATATACCGGTTACTTTGATTGCGGACCAACTTGTAATCCGGTGTTCTGTGTGACCCCTCTCTCCCCAACAGCTGATCGCCCACAGGTTTTTCCCGACTGAAGGAGAATACGTACTTCCAGTGATGGGTGTTGTCAATTGGCACATGCCAGTTGACTGAATAGCCCGCCCCTCCGGTGGGTCCTGGAAAGGCGCTGAGATTGGGAAGGATAAAGTTTGACACCCTGAGATAGTTATTGTCGGATTCGCTCCTCCGAAGGGTGGAAATCCTCACCCCAAAGTCCGTAAACTCAACCTCTATGTTCGGTGCCAGGTCTTTCCCGTAAAGTGTGTTCGTGGAAGAGGTGGTGCCACGAACCTGTCTGTTCCGATCCCGTTCCGTTTGCTCCAGATTGCGATGCAGGAAGGACAGGTGAACCGGATCGATGTTGCCCTCGTTGGACTGCAAGTAATTGCAGTAGTGAAAGTACTTTATGACCACCGAATAACCAGCCGGGGCGTTCAAGAACTCATAGGCTGGAAGCAGGGGGCTATCGCCGGGGCCCAAATACGCGAAAATCACCCCCGCAGCCTCTTCGCACGGGTATGCTGGGTGGCGCACGGAGTCACGGTGCTCACCCCCTTTAACCTCCCCTGGCTGATCCAGGCAGCGGCCGTGAATATCGTACAGCCAACCATGGTAGATACACCTCAAACCGCCATCTTCCACGCGACCATAGCTTAGGTCTGCACCTCGGTGGGAACAATGGATCCCTAACAGCCCAGGACGTCCCTGATCATCCCTAAACAGGACAAGATCCTCGTCCAGCAGCCTTACCGGCAACGGTGCACCCCTCTGTGGGAGTTCCTCCGAGAGAGCCACGGGTTGCCAGTACCGCCGCATCATCTCCCCACATGGTGTGCCAGGGTTGGTCCTCGTCAGCAGGTCATTTTCCTCTTGGCTAATCATAGTTCCCTCTCCTATTTTGCCTTGGAATGCACCAATAGCACACGGTATAAAAGAGTCAAACAAAACAATCAAGTGGGCTGCCCTGGGAGTGCACCCCACGGACAAATTGATGCTCTGATCACCACCAGAAGGGCACGATATTCAAGGTCACGGGCCATATAAAAATTCACGGTTGTCTTGGAACTTTTACATTCTCCCTGATGTTAGGTTCGAGTAGGGAGAGGACAAGCGCAACGTTCCTCAGCAAAGTTAATCACCGCTGGAGGAATAATTTTTGCTTTCCTATCAAGTAAACAATGGAACGAAGCACTCAAAAAGGTCCAAAGGGTATAAACAAAGACAGGAAAGGACACGATGGCCATCTCTGGCAGGGTATGGTTGAGACCATGTGCAAAAAAGCCCATGTGGATGCCTTGACCACCCACGATCTACTTAAAGAGATCAGCACTTCCAAGATCCATAACAGATCCTTTTCTGCTTCCTAGGCCCAAAGGCCCCACCCAAGTATCAGATCCGCGGGAATCTTTCCGCCAGCCTCCCAAAAGCACCCACTTACTATAACTCATTTTAAGACATCCTCCCTTCTCCCACTTGTAACGAAGGTAAAAGGTTTCTCAAAATTAAACACCTTCGAAGAATCCAAATCGGAAAACCCCTGCGGTTAAGGTAACCACAGGCTGGCCGAGCTTTTGCTAATAGTCTGACTGTGGCAACACAAACTTATCTTCAAAATATTAAAGAAGCCCTGCAGGGATTGGCCATCGCACCGTGGGAGGCCTTTTCATACTCCTTGCTGGCTATGATTTTCGTCTTCATGGGACTTTACCACTCCTTCCTCTTGGGAACTTTCGTGTTCACTCACTACTGGGGATTCAAAAATCTCTTGCTGATTCTGTCTCCCGCAGGAGACACATCCGATGGACTCATCCTGCTCTACCTGGCCTGTGGCCTGTTTCTACTACTCGTGGTCATTCTAAAATACTTCGCAAAACCATTGCGAAGAGCATATATATGCCCTCCTGCCTGAGCTTTCGCGATCAGTACTGAGTAGCGAGTGCTGAGGACTGAGCGAAAGCAGCTAAGCGCAAAGGGCCTAGCGCAAAGCGTATAAAATTCACGAACTACTGACGACGGGACTAAAAGACAAAAAGCAGTTAGCAGATCACAGCGGGCAGCAATGAGTCCGGAGCTGAAAGCTGATGGCTTAAAAGTGGACGCTATGCGCTTTGCGCCTCTGCGGTAATATTCTTAAAGAATCGTTTATTCTCCAAGCTTGGCGTGCTTTGCGTCTTCGCTTACGTCTTGACCCTGCAGTTCTTCCTTATTAAAAGGGAAAGGCAGTCAAAAAGAGAACATTCGAGCCCCCGATGGCTTAACTGCCCATTTCGGTCTCCAGGGGATCGAAAGGGAAGGAGATACGGTTATGATTCTGATCACAGGTGGTCTGGGATTTATCGGCCTCCACACTGCCAGGCGTTTCCTGGACGTAGGAGAGAACGTGGTGCTCACCCAATTCCGGGTGCGTCGCGAGCCAGACTTCATCAAAGAAGAGATCGGCAAGCGTGTGTTCATCGAGAGGTTGGACGTCACCAGCGCTCACGACGTTATCGAAGTGGTGAGGAAGCACAAAGTGACAGGTGTTGTTCACCTGGCCGTTCCCGCCCTGGCAGCGTTGTCAGCAGCCGAGGATTATCGGGTTAACGTGATGGGTTTCCTGAACATCCTGGAGGCGGCGCGGGTATCGGATGTCAAACGCGTGACATGGGGGAGCTCAGTTTCCGTTTATGGTGGTATTCCTGAGGGACCTTTCCGCGAAGACACCCTGCTACCCGTTGAGTCCCGTAATCCTACGGAGACATTTAAAAAGGCATTGGAGATCCTGGGGGCACACTTTGGCAATCGGACGGGGCTCGAGGTAGTGGCTATGCGAATCGGCGGTCCCTTTGGTCCCCTCTATCACACCCTGGCTGCGGCCACGAGCCGAATCGTCCACGCAGCAGTCAAAGGAGTCCCGGCGGATTTCAAAGGCACCCGCACCGGCGTGCCCCACGAGAATGATGAGGTGGGCGCGTTCTACGTCAAGGACTGTGCCACCGGAATCCAGCTTCTCCAGATGGCCGAGAAGCTATCACACCGGACTTACAACATCAGCGGCGACGGCCCACATACCTACCGGGAGTTTACCGAAGCGGTCAAAAAAGCAGTCCCCAACGCCCAAGTGGAACTCCAGCCCGGACAGGGCCCCCGGCAAAAGACCAACGCCTACATGGAAATCAATCGGCTGAGGGAAGATGTGGGCTTTAAGCCCCAGTACGACCTGGAGCGGGGAGTTGCAGACTACATCGGCTGGCTACGAAATAATCCAGTCTAACCTTGACTAGCGCAGGCCTTTGGCGGCGAAAGTTGTGAAAGGCCCGTTTACCTCAATGCCACGAAGCCGCAACCTTAAGCCCGTGGTACGGGGCTTAACCGGAAACGGGCAGGAAAGTTTTTCTGAGGCTATGAATTGCGTTGTTTGCGTTGCGCAAATGACCGCTTAGTTTTCTGATGATATTCAGCATTATCTTTGTACCGAGACTTGGGTATTCTTGAATGAGGTTCGCAATTTCTTTTTCACCCCAAATCAAAACTTTTGTCTTCTCATTTCCCGCAGCGACGGCCGAGGCGGATCTTGGTTGTCTATCAAACACGGACATCTCTCCAAACAGCTCACCATCTTTCACTTTGCCCAAGCAGGTGCCCTTTAACTCCGCGCTTTCTTTCTTCCAGATTTCCACAGTTCCCTGGGAGACCATATAAATTTGGTGTCCCTCCTCCCCTTCTCGAAACACCACATCATCTTTTGCACAGATCTTTTCTCCTGCAGCCACCAGCAGCAGTTCCAATTCCTTGACACTAAGCCCCTCAAACAGGTAGGTGCGAGATAGTACTTTGGTATTCACTGATCTTCCTCCTTGTCAGTTCTAAACTCGCCGAGCAATCATTGCTTGCACTCCTATAGTGTCTCACTTTGTGGCAAATTTTCAAAATGGGGCTGCCGGGGCTGCACCAACTCTAGATAAATCCTGAGATTTTCCTCGCCACCAGTTTTGTCCCTGGACGGTGCAACGGCCCCTCACCCACCGGAGGGACTTACAGGACTCGCCGTGGCACCTGCGGATTTCTGCAGCTCGTACATAATGAATCGATCTTTGATAAGGGTTTTGGAAACCACTGTGTAACCGGAAGTGTGGAAGCCGGAGAGACTCTTCTCCTTGTGTAACACCACATAGAAACGGTCCTCTTTGGGTAAGAACTCGTCACGATAATCATAAAAATCATGGGGTTTCTTGAAGCGAAGTTTATAAATGTCCTTTTTCAGTTTGTAGGTGAGCTGCGCTGCCATCTGATTTCTCGACCCGTAGAGGGGTTCAATTCTGGATGCCAAATCCACCAGGTCGTTATACTCAGCATGCTCATGGATTTTTTCTTTCCGGGGTAGGGGCAACCAGTTAAAAACCAGTTCTGATGATGCCAACACTGCCGACAGGAGCCAAAAGCCAAAGGTAAACTTGAGCAGTGCTTCCTTCCTCGCGTTTAAAACGGCAAGCGCGATGACCGCGGGATGGGCCATGGTGGGCCAGTTGGCCTCCACATGCGCTTGCGTGGAAGACCAGAGAAAGAAGAGTAGGGGTAACCAGCCGAAATAAGGCAGGTAGTCAGCCTCACGGTTTGGCCATCGGCGCAAGGCTAGGTAAAGAATGGTAGGGAAGATAATCCCAATCTGACTAAAAAAATATTCCAGTGTCCAGTCCGGATTCCAGCTTCCTCCTGCCAGGCCATGGGTAAGCTGATACCGGAATGAAATAAAATCATTCTGATAATTCCAGTAGAGAACTGGCAGGGAAAACAGGAACCCCGTGGCAAGGGTCAAAGGCAGCCATTGCCAGTGCACCGCTTTGAGTCTCCGGCTGAATATAAGCCAGATCAATGAGGCGGGAATAAACAACACGATCATGTACTTTGAGCAGAAGCCGAGTCCCAGGAAGCAACCGAAAGCCGCGTACCACCGAGAATCCCCGGTTTCCATTGCCTTGAGCATAGCCAGAAGGGACAGGGACCAAAAAAACATCAGGGGAGTATCCGGCGTTGCAATCAGCGAACTCATGCCGAAAAACGGAGAGGTCAGGCTAAGACACAACCACCAGAAAAGCTGTCGCTCACTCATGACGGGTCGCAGGATCGTAAGCCAGATCAAAAAAGTCCCATGGCTCAGAAGGACCGAGGGCCAGCGAACGGTGTGAAAGAACGGCTCCAGTGGAGTACCAAGTAAAAACAACCAGGCCACGAACGGTGGATGATCCAGATAACTGAGTTGAAGGTGCCTAGTCCAAACCCAGTAGTAGACCTCGTCGTCGTAGAGAGGGATAAAGGCGGTTAGAAGGAGCTTGATCACCAGTGCGAGAAGCCATATTTTGATGAGAATGTTCACAGCCTAGTATGGATCTTGGATGGCTTAATTCATGAGCCGCGAAGCACAAAGTAGCGATAGCGACCCGCCATAAGCTCATGGATGATCCGTGCGCGCCAGTCATCCTTCTCCTGGTGGTAGATCTCGCTGGCGGTTCCCTGATGCAAAACCACCACGGATTTAGGATGTTCGCGCAGAAATCGTTCGATCTCTTCTTTTTTTTCTAATAGCTTGACGAGTGCTCCGGTGTGAAATCCAAATGCCCCCATCTTGGAAAAACCTCGGGCTGGAAAAGCCAGACCGAAGTGTGTTTCGGAGCCGATTTGCTCCCGAATCCAGCGCCCTGCGGGAGCGTAGGTCTTGGCTGGATTGATGGTTGGCATGACCCAAGTGAAGCCGACGAAGTAGATGGGGAAAAAGGCCACGGCCATGCGATAGAAGGCTCCCGGTACGTCTCCGCGACGCCACGCACGCAGGATCCATATTCCCCCGGCTATACTTATCACGCCGAGGGCGAGGCTCGGGAGCCGCATCCCCAGGGCGATGTTTTTATACAGGGGCTCCAATTCCAGTCGAGCCATAACGGGTCCCGTACCCACGAAACTAATGAGACAAACAACCCCCACCAAGATGAGCACTCCGGTGTAAAACGCCACCAACACGCGGGCCAAACGGGAGTCTCTCGCACCGACGTCAGCCCCCACTTCGGTCATAGCGCTAATCCAGGGCGCTATCAGAAGTGCGATGGCAGGGTATGCGGGCAGTAGGTACATCTGCCGCTTGGTTACCGCGATGGAGAGAAAGACGAAGAAGGCGGCGAACCACCATATGGCGAGCTGGGTGTGGCGGTCCTGCCACAACCTGTTTCGATGAATCCACCATAGTGCAACGGGTAAGAGCGGTGTCCAGGGTGCGAGATCGTAACCAATTGCAACGAAATAATAGTAGAACGGCCTCTCGTGCTTACGCGCACCGCTGAGAAAACGATCGAAGTTTTGAGCCCACAGCTCGTAAAGCATGTCGTCCGAACCCATTTCCTTCGCGCAAGCCACGAACCAGGGCAAGTAAATAGCCAAGCTGATTAGGGACAGTGGGGCAAGCTCCAAAAGCGGCCGCCATTCACGTCGCGCACCATGCCAGAGGGTGAGCACGAGACCTGGCAACAACAAACCCAACGGTCCCTTTGTCAATAAAGCCAAGCCCAGTAAGGCAAACCCAGCCACCCTGGGCCACCAGAGAACTCGATCGCCAACGCCGGAAGCGTAGACGAGCAGTCCGGTACCAATAAAGAAGCTGAACAGCATGTCGGTGCGGTAACCAACGGCCTGCAATACGAACTGGGAGAAGGTCAAGAGGAGAAAACCAGCCCAAAGTCCTGTTTTCCCATCGTACCAACGAGACCCCACGGCGCAGGTTAAAAGCACGAGGCAAATGGCAGCTAGCGCGGAGGGCAACCGTAGAGTGAAATGATTCATGCCACCCAGCACAGTGGATGAGATGCTGCCCGCCCAGTAGATGAGTGGCGGATAGTCCACCCAAATGACTCCCATGCGCCGCGGCGCAATCCAGTCACCGCTCACAAACATGGCCTGGGCCACCTCAGCGATGTTAGGCTCATCGGGATACCACAAATCAAACAGACCGATGCATCCGACATACAAGACAACGCCAAGGACACCGAGAAGAAGCATCCGGTGTTGAATTAGAAAGCTCGGCATCACTCTAAGATATTTCGCAAATTTACAAAGGGCAAATCAAATTATGAAAATGCTAACCAAATATATTGAAATTTCCCTCGTATTTGCACCCAGGGGATCGGATAAACAACGCCTCGCGCAAAGGCGCAAAGCGCATAACCCAGAGCGGTTAAAGTGAAACCCGTACTGAGGATTGATGGTTGAAGATCAAATAAGGTCTGAATGAGAGATCCGGACGCTATGCGCTTTGCGCTCTGCCCTTTGCCGTTCTTCGTCTGCGAAAATAGGCGAATATCTGCGGTTATGTTCTTAAAGAGTTGTTCGTCTGTGTTGAACTGGAGACCTCATGGGTCGAAAACATCGGGTTGACATAACTCCAACGTTGGCGAATACTGTTTACACTAAACGAGGACAAACATGAACTATAACGCTTGGTTTCAATGCATTAACGGCTGCCCCGGTCAGTTCAGCTTGCTTGAGAGCATTTACCGCTGTCCCTCCTGCGATAACCTCCTGGAGGTGCAGCATGATATGGAAGCACTCAAGACGAGGGCCCCCTCCGCATGGATGAGACTCTTCGACGATCGCCGCCATCAAAATGAGTATCCATACGGATCAGGGGTGTGGGCGAAGAAAGAATGGGTAGTCCCATTTATTGACAACGAGAATGTCGTATCCACCTACGAGGGGAACAGCAATCTATTTTGGGCCAACCGCTACGGCAAGCAGATCCACGTGGAGGATCTCTGGGTCAAGCAATGCGGCAACTCGCATACCGCCTCCTTCAAAGACCTGGGCATGACGGTGCTGGTCTCTGTGGTCAAGCAAATGATCGCCAATGGCTCACCTATCGATGTGGTGGCATGCGCTTCCACAGGAGACACCTCGGCAGCACTTGCTGCCTATTGCGCCGCGGCAGGGATACCTTCGGTGGTATTGCTTCCACGGGACAAGGTGTCGCCCGCCCAGCTGGTACAACCGCTGGCCAACGGGGCCCTGGTGTTGTCCATGGACACCGATTTCGATGGCTGTATGGCCGTGGTGCAACAAATCACCGCAGATCCTCGCGTCTATTTGGCAAATTCCATGAACAGCCTACGAATCGAAGGTCAGAAGACCGTGGCCATCGAGATTGTACAACAGTTCGACTGGGAAGTGCCTGACTGGATCGTCATCCCCGGTGGCAACCTTGGGAATGTAAGTGCCCTTGGCAACGGTTTTCTCATGCTCCATGATCTCGGGCTGGTCTCCAAGCTGCCGCGCATTTGTGTTGCGCAGTCTCAGAACGCAAACCCACTCTATCGCTCATTCCTGAAAGGCTTCGAAAGCTTCAAACCTATGACGGCAAAGACGACCCTGGCCAGTGCCATACAAATCGGGAACCCCGTCAGCCATCAACGTGCCATTCGAATCCTGCAACGATTTAATGGCGTGGTGGAACAGGCCTCGGAACAGGAGCTTGCGGATGAATCCGCGCGAGCGGACCGCACGGGCATGTTCAATTGCCCCCATACGGGGGTAGCCCTGGCGGCACTGAGGAAGCTTGTGGACCGAAAGATCATCCGATCCCATGAACGAGTGGTGGTAATCTCAACTGCCCACGGCCTCAAATTTGCCGATCAAAAGATCGCCTATCATCAAAACAAAATCGAGAGCATTCGCTCGAGTCACGGCAATAAGCCCGTCGCTGTGAAACCTGATGTAAAGCCTGTGACGGATGCCATTGCTCGACATGTGGATCGGGTGCGGCTCCTTGAAGTGTAATGAAAGACCGAAAGAACGAAAAAAACGAAACACAGTCCCCCTCCCAAAGGCCAGAGAACCCATTGAAGGGTTCCAAAGCCAAACCTGGGACCGCCACGGAGTCACACAGAGACCCCAGTAAAGAGAAATATGGGATTAGCACCCTAGCGGTTCATGCCGGTGAGCCGCATCCTAAACCAGGCAACGCCCTCGCCACACCTATTATCCAAACCGCCACCTATACCTTCGCCGACACCGAGGAGTTGAGCGCTCACTTCGAACGACGCATCAAACGTGAAGAATACGGCCGCTACGGAAATCCGACTCAGCGCATTGCCGAGCAAAAGTTAGCTGTTCTCGAAGGCGCTGAGGATTGCCTTCTATTTGCAAGCGGAATGGCCGCCATTACAACAACCCTCTTCGCTGTGCTTTCGCGGGGCGCCCACGTGGTTGTGACGGATGATTCTTACCGCCGCACCCGGCAGTTCTTGACCCAGGTCCTGCAGCGCTACGGCATCGAGGTGTCCACTGCACCCGCAGGCGACTACGTGGCCATGAAGGATGCTATCCGTCCCACGACCCGGGTCCTGCTGAGCGAGTCACCAACGAATCCTTATAATTATGTTCTCGATCTGGAACGGTTTTCCGAAATTGGCAAGAAGCACAGAGTTAAGACCATCATCGATGCCACTTTCGCCACTCCATTTAACCAGCGCCCGCTAGAGTTCGGCATCGATCTGGTGCTACATTCTGCGACTAAATATCTTGGCGGACACAACGACCTGCTGGCTGGAGCGGTTTTGGGGTCCGAAGCCATTATCGATGGCATTCGGTCACTGCAAGCCATTACTGGGGCCGTGGTGGATCCCTTCGCCGCCTATCTTCTGGTACGTGGTCTGAAGACCTTTGCGCTACGGGTGGAGCGGCAAAACGCCAACGCGCAGGCACTTGCGGAGTTTCTGGCCAAGCACCCTCGCGTGAACGCAGTTCACTACCCGGGTTTACCCACCCACCCACAGCACGAAGTGGCCAAACGTCAAATGAAGGGCTTCGGTGGAGTGGTATCATTCGAAGTAAAGGGAGACCAAAAAGCCACTTCTCGCATTGTTGACGCTTGCCGCATTCCTCAAATCGCCCCTTCCCTGGGAGGAGTTGAGAGCCTGATCGAACAGCCTGCCTTGATGAGTTTCTATGAACTCACCACTGAAGAACGCCTTTTGGTCGGGATCAAAGACAACCTAATCCGATACTCGGTGGGCATCGAAGATGTGGAAGATCTCATCGCCGATCTTGCCAACGCCCTCGACCAACGGTAGCCCCCTCAGGCTTAAAAAAAGCCTCTCCAATCTACAGTTGACATGCCCAAACGTTATCGCATAGTGTTTCCTTGACCAAACACAAGGGTTGATTTTCTATTATCCGCAAAGGGAGGAACTCCTATGCCAACTATAGACGCCGATGCCCATGTCATTGAGACCGACCACACCTGGGATTTCATGGACTCGTCCGAAGCCAAATACAAGCCAGTGAGTTTATCGACCACT
The DNA here is from genome assembly GCA_965215595.1 of uncultured Binatia bacterium (SeqCode). Classification (GTDB taxonomy): domain Bacteria; phylum Desulfobacterota; class Binatia; order UBA9968; family CAXXLF01; genus CBDCDW01. The sequence goes on from CBDCDW010000005.1 coordinate 353,515, forward strand.
GACCAGGGTGCTAACCGGCTCTACTGGATCATCGATGGTAAGCTCAAGCCCCGACGTTCCAATATCGGGTTAGATACCACGGAAACCTCGCGAGAGATGTTAGATGTAGAGGCTCGCTTGAAACATATGGATCAGTTGGGTGTGGACATTCAAGTGCTCTACCCTTCTATATTCACGCGAAAGATGGCGGAGGACCCTGCTGCGGACTTAGCTTTGGCCAAGAGTTACAACCGCTGGATGTCCGAGGTCTGGAGTCATGGCAAGGGACGACTGCGTTGGGTGGCTGTTCCACCGCTGCTGGACCTGTCCAAGGCTGCGGCGGTGTTAGAATCTGCCAAGGAGAACGGGGCTTGCGGAATCTTCATGCGCGGGTTCGAGGGAGATCGTCACCTTTCCGACCCTTATTTTTCCCCTCTGTACGACATCGCAAGCAATCTGGACATGCCCATATGCATCCATGCTGGCAATGCTAATCCAGGGGTGGTTGATTACTTTGGAGGAGGCAATGGGCGGGGGAGCTTCCTTATATCGAAGATTCCTGTGATGGGCTGCTTCCATACTCTGGTGCTTGGCGAAATTCCTGCCAAATTCCCCAAGCTCAGATTCGGCTTCGTCGAGGCGAGTTGTCAGTGGGTACCCTATGTTTTGCATGACGTGGTCCGGCGCACGGCGCACCGCGCGGGAAAGCACCTCCAGGGAAAGATGACAGATCAGGTCCTGCGTGAGAACAGGCTCTACGTTGCCTGCCAAACGGATGACGATATCCCTTACGTTGTCAGTTATGCAGGGGAGGACAACCTGGTCATGGGGACGGACTACGGTCACGCCGACACCGCAGCGGAGCTGGAAGCCATTTCAACCTTCAAAAAAACGTGTCCGGTGGACCGTCGCATCGTGGACAAGATTGTCGACCACAACGCTGCCGCACTCTATGGACTCTAGTTCTCAATACGGGAATCCGAGGCGGATTGGGCAGTCATGATCATTCCAAATTACTTTTCTTCGTGGTAACTCGCTTTTTTGGCCCAGCGGACTTCCGCTTGCTCGGTTTTGTTGCCGAGGAACCACTGCGCAACAGGCCGCTTGCGGTAAATGATTTGATGATTTCCTCCAGCGACGCTGCGCGGGTCCCGGAGCCTTCACCTGTCTTCAGTCCGGCTATACCCTTCAACACCTTTTCCACCGCCGGCACCACCACTGGGTTTAGCCCGTAATGAAGGTACGTTTCACGGAGCTCCACCATTTCCTCGGCCCTACGTCCTGCGTGCAAAGGTAGTGAAAGCATTGACTGTCCCACTTTGGTGGCAATGCCCGGATAGCTCCTCTCATAGTCCTCAATGATTTCATCCAGCAATCCAAGCTTTTCCGCACCCACTAGCAGCTCTGTAAAAAGCCCAGCGAGCCCCTTACTTAAACCCGCATGGAGCACTTTGAACGCCGAGGCCTGAGTCAGTCCAGTTCCAAGGACTTTGACACATAATCCCACATCGTTCAGCGGAAGGAGGTTGCTAGCGTGTTCCCCTGAAACATAAACCACTGTTCCCTGATCTATCTTTGCAGCGCCGCCCAGGATACAACCGTCAACAAAAGTGTCTCCTGCACGGGTAATGAGACGGCCAATTTTTTCTGCAGTCATAGGCGAAATGGCATTGGCTTCCACATAGAGAAGATCTCTTCGCCCACATTTTGTCAGGGCTCTGGCCACACCCTGGGCCACCGGAATTGCCGCGAACGGCACCACAATCGAAACGATAAGGTCTGCACGCGAGACCAGCTCTTCCAGCGACGGGACCAGTTCCACATCCACACTTTCCGTACGCTTGCGTGTTGCTTCGCTCCTGTTACCCGCGTAGGTCAGGACATTTACTCCGTGTGCACTCAAGGTACGCGCCCAGTGATAGCCCATCTCCCCGATACTGAGAATACCAATCTGATTGAAGCTCATAGATACCTCGTTTCTCTTGGTTCACATTCTTCGTGAAACGCCTTCTTAACTGCCTTATTGATAAATACCCGGCCAGAGACGGACGAGTCAAGGTTAACTAAGTGGCGGCTGAGAAAGGAAATACTTGACCGGACGATACAAGTGAAATAAATAGATCGAGCATTTTAGCGTTTCAAAGTTTAAAGTTAGCGGCCTAGAAGAGCGGTGAGCTAACGGGTGAACAAAATGTCGACACTTAAAGCCGTAGGGGCATCCATTCCTAGGGTGGAAGGATCTCAAAAGGTTACCGGTCAGGCCGTTTATACGGCGGACGTAAAACTTCCAGGAATGCTCTGGGGCAAGATTCTTCGTAGCCCCCACCCCCACGCTCGCATTCGCCGTATTGATAGTGCCAAGGCCCGCCAAGTGACCGGTGTCAGGGCCATTGTCACCGGCCAGGATATTCCAGGCCGGCTCATGGGTAAGTTGATTCGTGATATGCCCGTACTCTGCTGGGATGTGGTTAGATTTATCGGTGATCGAGTTGCCGCCGTGGCCGCCGAAACACCGGAAGCTGCAGACGAAGCTCTCGAGCTGATCTCTGTTGAGTACGAAGAGCTGCAAGCGGTCTACGACCCCATGGAAGCCATGCAACCGGGTGCTCCGCGCATCCATGACAACGTAGCAAGCTATGATGGCGCTCCCAAAAATCGGCTCGCCCCTGATGTGCCTAACGGTCTCACCCGGTTGACGTGGCGGAAGGGCGACGTGGAACAAGGGTTTCGTGAAGCTGATCTGGTGTTGGAGCATACCTTTCGTATCCCTGGCCGGCACCAGGGATACATCGAGCCTCACACAGCCGCGGTAGACATCGAGCCCAATGGCAAAATCCAAGTCTGGTGCTCCACCAAGCACCCATTTGGCAATCGTTCCCAAATGGCCAAGACTCTGGACATGACGGAGGATCGAATCTGTTTCAACGCCGTGAACTTGGGGGGAGAGTTCGGCGGCAAAGGTGATGCACCAGAGGCGGCCGTTGCCTATTTTCTTGCCTTGCAGGCGGGACGCCCTGTGAAGATTCTCATGACCTCCTCCGAAGAACTAAGCGCTAGCAATCCGGCGCATCCCACAGTGGTGACTGTAAAGTCTGGTGTAAAGCGAGATGGCCGGATCGTTGCTCGTTCCTTACGGGCCGTGCACGCAAGCGGGGCCTACGGTGCCCTCAAGCCCAACGCTACTCTGTCCTCGTGGAATTATGTTGGCGGTCCCTACCGGGTAGATCATGCCTATTCTGAGTTTCTTCAGGTTTACACAAACACGGTGCCTGGTGGTTATTTTCGTGGGCCGGGCGGCCTGGCAACCTACTTTGCCCTGGAGTCTCACATGGACATCGTTGCACAGGAGCTGGGCATGGACCCCGGCGAGTTTCGGCTCAAGAACATCATTGGTGAAGGCGAAGAGGACGCTACCGGGCAGCGGCTCCAGAGCGTAAGATTCCGTGAGGTCCTTCAAGCAGCTTTAGATGCTGCCAATTGGAAAGGTTCCAAGCGACGCCCTAATCGAGGTCAAGGAGTTGCCCTGTTCGGACGTCATACCGGCGCCGGTGATTCTGGCGTCGTGGTCACCGCCGAATCCGATGGAACCTTCACCGTCATAAGCCCAACCTTTGATCAGGGAGCAGGGACCCATACAATCTTACGGCAACTTGTGGCCGAGGAAATGAGAGTTTCTCTTGAGCAGGTAAAGGTGATGGCCGGAAGCACGGACGTTGCCCCCTATGATTCCGGAGCCAGATCCAGTCGCGTAACCTACGTTGCGAGTCACGCAATCGTAGAGGCGTGCAGCCAGCTTCGAGCCGAGCTGACTGCCCGGGCCGGGCGTATGTTGGAATGCGAACCCAACGAGGTGGTCTTTAATGACGGTAGGTTTTGGTTCCGACAAGACCCAAGCCAACAGTTCAGCCTGAGGCAACTCATGGTTCGCACCAAGGGTCCCCTGAGTATCACCGTCCAGGAGAACTTGCCACAGCCAGTGGATGTAACCTATTTCTGCGCTCAGGTAGCGGATGTTGAGGTTAATCCCGAGACTGGCGATATCGTGGTTCACCGGTTTGTTACTGCCCATGACGTTGGCACCATTATCAATCCAACCATGCACCAAGGCCAAATCGAGGGGGGTGTTGTCATGGGCTTGGGCCAAGCCTTCATGGAGGAACTTGTCATGGAGAATGGCCGGGTGATGAACGCGAACGCCGGCGACTATAAACTTCCCACCATTGCCGATATTCCCAAACTAAAAACAGTGCTGGTGCGCTCTGGCGGTGCTCTGGCACCCTACAATGCCAAAGCCATAGGTGAACTCTCCAACAACAGTCCTCCCGCTGCCGTCGCCAACGCCATCGCCAATGGGACGGGTGTGCGACTATTCGAGCTTCCCATCACTGCGGAACGCATTTACCATGCACTCCCCGATGGTAAAGCACGACACAACACATAATTCGTTGACAATTCTTAGGGCGCTTGTTACGGTCTCCCGCTCAGGTGAAATAATATGAAATTTGCACATTTCTCACACACCTGGAACAAACCGGGCATGACCGCTGCCGACCGCTACGAGCAACTCTGGCGTGAGTTGGAACTCGCCGACGAGCTTGGATTCGATTTTGGCTTTACCGTGGAGCACCACTTCAACCCACTGGAGAGTTGGATGGTGTCACCACCGGTTTATTGTACTGCCGGTGCTGCCCACACAAATCACCTCCGCCTGGGCCCCATGGGCTATGTCGTCCCCCTCTACAACCCTCTGCGTATCGCGGAAGAGGCTGGGGCCCTAGATAATGTCTCCAACGGCCGCTTAGAACTCGGACTCGTATCGGGCATCATACCTGACTTTTTTGGTCCCTATGGAGCAGACTTCCAGAACCGGAGAGCCATCGCTAACGAGGGAATGGCGCTGGTAAAAACGGCTCTCTCCTCACAGGGCCCGTTCAACTTCGAGGGCACCTTTCACCAGTACAAAAATGTCAACTTATCAGTGAAGCCGTTGCAGAAACCGCACCCGCCCCTCTGGATGCAGTCCAGAGATCCCGAAACCTTGCAGCTACTTGCCAAGGAGGGCGTGCATACCGGTTATCTCTTTTTCCTACCCAGAGAGGAGACGGCGCCGCGCTACCGGGAGTATTTGAAATGGTGGCATGAGGCGGGACAACCGGATAAGCCAAACATCGGTTACTGGGTGTTAGTCTATGTGGATGAGACCGATGAAAAAGCACAGTCCAAGGCTGCGCCCCATATCGTCCATGCTTTCACCAAGGTATTCGGTACATCGTTCGACGGAAATGTCATCCCCCATTTACGGCTAGCTGAAAACTACAAGAAGAGAGGAGAGCTAGGCGCTTCTGAAATTGCCAAGCACCTGACTGACGTCAATTACCTCTTCCACCGCAATCTCGCATTCGTGGGCTCTCCAGATACTGTGGCCCGGCAATTGAAGGCAGCCGCTGGCGAAGGTCTTTTCAATACTATTTTTGCAGAGTTTAATTTTGGAACAATGAGTGAAGACGACCTGATGCGCTCAATCAAACTATTTGGCACTGAAGTTATACCCCGCCTGCGGGAGTTTGAACCCTATTAAGGCTGACTCCTCCCGTGACAACAGCCTAGACCTGCTTATATAACTCAAGTTTTTCGAGCCCAGAGTTCTGCTTGTCAGGCTGCTTTTAGGGTTTGTCTACGCCAGTACACGCACAGAAAGCGAACAGTGGTCAGATTTGCTTTAATTGGCGGGCAACCCTTTTAAGACCACACAGTTCCGATTCATTTAAATGTTATTCTTAATTCGGCTCGAAGCCGCTCTGGGCACGGGTTTGCCGCGTATTGGACCGCCAGGACGCAATTATTGAGCTCATGAATTGCGTTCCAGCACCATCTTGGCCTGTTGGAGGGTCGCCTTCAAGAGGTTGTTGCTGTCCATACCATAAGATCCTGTCGGCATTACGAGAAGCACAAGAACAAGAGCCATTATCAGCTTCATTTAAAACCCCACTGCCTTATCATCTCAGGGTCAAGAAGAAGTGTTCTGACTTTGGGTAGGGCCTATCTGTAACGGCCCCTTCCGTCTGGAGGTGCCACTTTGCAATTCTGTTATATAAATGTTTCACTCACCAACTTCCCTCAATCGGAAATGGTCATTTTCAATGTCTGGCATTGGTACGGAAAGAATATAAGTCTGGCTATCCCATGCTCTTCTTTCCGATTGAACTCGTAACCTCATCTTGTAAGAACCCGGCTCCAGATCGGTAAAGGCCCTTTGATGAATAACCATACTCTGATCCGTAACTCGATCTACCCCGGCAGGTAACGGAAAGGGAAGCTGACAGTCCTGTCCACTCCTGACAACAACCGGTACTGTCATCGGCTCTTCCCCTATCCGTATTGTTGCGTACTCTTTCGGCCCTTCCATGGATTGCCATAGAAGCGGTAGCGCATTTCTTGAGACGGGTCCCTCAAAGATAAGAATTACCCTGCCATGCTTGAGTTCAGCGGACTCAACTAGGTCCCTCCACCCTCTCTTCCCCTCTACCATAACCGGAATGTGCCACCAGGTTAAAAAGGGCGCCGTGCTGAGATCCTTCGGAGACCCAAAGCGCACTTCAGGCATTCTTTGCCATTTCCTTAACGCTGGGCGAAAGAAATCGATAGCCCACTGAAAGATCTTGAGTGCCGACAGCATACAGCCAATAGTAAGCGGCCTGGAAAAACCCTATGAGCAGGCCATTATGGAATCTTTGGACTTGAAGCAGGAATAAGTTCCTGAATTTTCCTTTGGAGCTCCTGAACGTTAAAAGGCTTAACAATGAAATTATCACACCCGGCTTCAATGCAGTCCCTGAAATCCAATTCGCTGTAGAGAACCGTAGCTACTAGGATGGGGATATCCTTTGTCTCTAGGTTGGAGCGAATCATGCGTGTTGCCTTTCGTCCATCTATTCCTGACATCATGATGTTCATGAGAATCAGGTGGGGTTAGGGCCTATATTAGACTCTTTGTGTCAACCGATTTTGTCAAGCTGATCTTTTACCGAGGCAAGGCCGTTTGCACCCTGACAATGTCGCGAACTTTACAATCGGCATATATGTGGACGGTATCCTCCGCTATCCGCTGGCCCCGCGTAATCAGTGATACGAGGCTACGGACGTTGCGGCTGACATTATCGATTTCACTCACGGAAAAACCGTCTCGTAAGAATCTTCCGATGAACTTTTCCTCCCCCAGGGTTAAAAATTGGAGGTATTCCGGCTTATCCTCTTTGAAGTAGCACTCGGTACCTGGCACGCAGTGGTCTAATTCGCCCTGTAGCTTTGGCGAGACCTTTATACCCATAAACAATCGCTTCTCTACCTCGTCCATGCTTCCCTCTCCTTTATCCGTTCCACCTGAGGCATTCCCCCTCAAACTATCTTGATGGCCTGAACGTCATTGCACCCAAAAAAAATAGTAAATCCCAAGGCACCTGACCACAAAGATGAGCCGCGTACCACAATCGATGCAGAACCGGCTCCCATCACGTCGTTCCCTGGCGTGTTTGTCTTCACCACAGCGTTTTACGGTTATCTGCTCGTTGACCACATCGCCACAATTAGGGCAATACCGCACTGGCACATTGGACCGGCTGTGGTTGCGGTTGGGACATTGATTCGGTGGCATTTTACTATGTACCCTCTACGCTTACTCTAGTAGAGTGCGGGTTTCTTAGCCGGCCGCCTATTCATGCTTCTTCCCTAACTCCTCTTGGATGATCCTGTCCACGTCGGAGATCCGAATCTCTAAGTTATAAAGATAGCGGTACGCTATACCCTGCTTCCATTTAGGCCATTTGTCCAGGATCCCAAGGATCTCATCCTCGGCTTGTTTGAGCTTTGCTAAATTCACAATGTTATTTCCCTATAAACCAGATAGTGCCACCAGAATCGTTTGCTTGCAAGATGAGTGCGGCCACTGCGGCGAATGCGTCGTACCACTACAAGAACCAAAACAATTCCTATTTGTTAAAGCGGTGCGGCTAAGGATGGACGGTTTTGCAGGGTGAAGTTTAGCCCTAATTACAATTGACAAGACCTCCATCTTAAGGTTATTTTCGGGGCGAGACAGAGCCCCTGTCTTCGGGCAGGTCACGCTAGGCCGTTAAATCATGAGCTATTTTTTCCATTTCCTAAATCTCTACATTTAACCGCAGACCTTAATTGAAAGAGGAGTTACTAACCCCGATCCGAAAAAAATGACTAGGCCACGTTTGGATCGCTAGTCCGTAACTACACTTCAGGTGAATTATCGAACCATGGTACCGACAGCTCTGAAGGGCCATCTGATACTTGCTGGCAATGATTTCTAGGGCCGATTAATGTCGGATCGGGGCTAACAATATGCTTTGGGATTCCTTGATCATCCTAGCCTACTTCTCGGTTGTTTTTTATCTTGGGATCACTTCTAGGGTCAAAAGATCTGCATCCGCTCAGGAGTACTTTTTAAAATCCAATACCCTCAGCTGGCGCTCGGTAGCGGCTTCTACCGTCGCCACAAATATACACTCGGGACATTTTTTAGGTATGGCGGGTTCTGCCTATGCCATCGGTCTCGCCCAGGCCAACCTTGAAATCAACGCCATTCAGGGAATCCTCATTGCATGTTTTTTCTTTGTGCCCCTCTATCTCAAACTCAAAGTCACCACCATCAGTCAATTTTTTGACGACCGCTTCGGCCCCAAGGTTGCGTTGATATTCTCCGCCTTCACTATGCTCATGTACGCTTTTTTGTATCTGGGAAGCACGCTTTTCTGGGGAGCTTATGCCGTCAATGCCATCTTTGGCGATAACCTGCAATGGATCAGTGCTGAGCCCATGTCGAGGATTTTTTATATCGGAATGGGGCTTGGGATTTTCTCTGCTATCTACACTTACTTCGGTGGAATGGGAGCGGTCATTCGGACCGACATAGCCCAATTTATCCTCTTGATTATAGGTGGCTTAATATTAACGGTAACCGCCGTTTCGAAACTCGGTGGGATCGAAATGCTCTTTGAAACAACCGGCTCCCGAATGCACCTCCATTTACCCTCTGACCACCCTCAAATACCCTGGCCCGCCCTATTCGGCATGATGCTGCTCAATCTCAACTATTGGGGGGTTAACCAGGTCATTTTGCAAAGGGTGCTCGCGGCCAAAGATCTTTACCACGCCCAGCTCGGTCTACTAATAGCGGGTTTTCTCAAATACCTCATGGCGGTAATTATAATTATTCCGGGTATCGCCCTTTATGGAATTCTGGTCGATAATCCATTGCAGGATCCCGACCTCGCCTATCCCACCCTGGTTCGAATGCTTCTGCCCGCGGGAGTTCGGGGATTGATCCTGTGCGGATTATTTGCCTCTCTCATGAGCAGCGTTGATTCCATGTTCCACTCCATTTCCACACTCTGGTCCGTGGATATCTATAAACGCCACATCAAACCCAATGCCACCGACTCTGAAATGATTTCTATGGCTAGAGGCGCGATTCTTTTTACCCTCTTCGCGGGGATCCTGTTCACTTGGGTCAACGTGTATGTGAAATTCGCAAACCCCGATTTCCCACTGACTCACTGGTTTAATGCTGTTACTTATTACATTAAAAACGGCTTCGTCTTTTTAATCCTTGCGGCAATTCTCGTACATACGGCTTCACAGCGGCTTGTGCTATGGACATTGATCGGCAGTGTCCCCCTAACGGTTCTATTGGCGAATTTAGTTCCGGCCCTCAACTATTTCAATCGTTCTAGCGTAGTCATTCTCTTTGCTTTTGCGTTGGTGGCCACTCCTACGGTCATCAAAAAGGGTTGGTCACTCAGCTGGAAGAATCTTTTGCAATCCTCCGATCCAAGAATATCTAAGATCGGTTGGATTCTTTTAGGCTCCTTGATCCTGTGCCATATGGTTTTTCATTGATCATTAAAATGCGCCGTGGCTTTATCATATGACAGTTTTGAGAAGTGTGGAATAGGAATAATCTACAAGTGTTTTGCAGAGGAAAGTCGAAGTGGTGATTCATGCGAAACATAAATAAGCATTTTTCAAAAATTGCACCGAAATATAGAGCATTAAGAAATACCGACCTAGAGCCAATACACTACATTAAAAGGACCTTAAAACATTTGACTGACATTGAGGCAGCTGATGTCGGTTGTGGCGCAGGTCGTTATGATATTTCATTATTTCAATGCCTAAAAGGAAGGCTGTATCTTCATTGTATTGATAGCAATCAAGATATGCTAAATAATTTGCAGTCATATTTATTGGAAAATAAAATTACCGAATTTAAAATAAAACGGGCATATGCACACGATTTGCCCATAAACAATCGTTCCCTTAACTGCGTTTTTACGTTCAATGCCGTCCATCATTTTAAAATAAATGAATTTTTAAACGAAGTCATTAGAGTTGTGAAGGATGAAGGATATCTATTTATTTATACAAGGTTACGAAGTCAGAACTTGAGATCGGTGTGGGGAAAACATTTCCCTTTGTTCAACGAAAAGGAACACCGATTATATGAGCTCAATGAATTAAGAGAAATCTTAGGAACTTTTAGCAATATTAAGTTGGTAGCAACGGAGTTTTTCGAATTCCAAAGAGAAGATTCTCTAGAAAATCTTTTAGAACAGGCAAAGAATTTCCATTATTCTACTTTCTATTTATATTCAGATGCAGAGTTCGAACAATGTTTGGAGGTTTTCATAAAAAATATTCGTAGGAATTATTCCAAGGTCAATAACATAAGATGGTTTGATGAAAATATCATGCTGGTCATTCAGAAAACAGGAAACGGTTCTCCGCTATCTTGAAAGCTGGGGGTTCGGCCTTTCGACTGATAAATGGGCAGGATCACGGGTCGATAGAAGGGTGCAAGGAATAGAGGGTTATACCAAGGTTAATGACAGGGACTTATGGTCGTGGATCCTAAGGAAGCGTCAAGACTTGTGTGTAAATTTCTTAGGGGCATTCTCACTCCAATTTTGGTTCAAGTGATGAAAGACAGAAAAAACGATTCTTTGTATGCTTTGGGTATTTGCCATCACCCCCATAGGGCGAGTCCTGCGCCTGACTTCCCGGAACGATCTTTCTATGAGGTTGGTGGTTCTCAAGCGGCTCCAAAGCTCAGGCCGCTTGATCTGAAAGAAGTAAAGCAATTGATCGAGATCCTTTTCCAAACAGGCCACAGCCCTTGGATAAGCCTTCCTCCAGCGTGAACCAAACCGCCAGTAAGCTTCCGTAGCTTTTCTATAATTAGGGGCATGACTGATACGATTTAGAGCTTTTTTGACCGCTGGTTGATCGGCCCTTTTTACCTTGTCCAACACGTTTCTTGTCTTATGGGCCCAGCAGCGTTGGGCGAGGATCTTAGGATAGACAATCTGTAAGGCTCCATGCAGCCCCGTTCCCCCATCGGTCACAATCAGCTCACAACACCCCCCCTCTAGCCCCCTTTGATACAGGTCCCTTAACAACGCTTCCCAGCAGGCTTCAGATTCAGTTGGGGCCGCATAGAAATCGATCATCTCCTGCCTCCCATCGACCGTGATCCCGAAGGCACAAAGTAATATCTTTTTCTGTACCTTGGCAGCCCCCTTGCTCTTTAACACCACCCCATCAAAGAACAGATAGCGGTACTGATCCCTAAGGGGACGGCTATGGTAAAACTTAACCTCTTTATCCAGATCCCGGGCAATCCTGGAAATCGTTGTGGCCGAGACCCGCTCCCCTACAATAGGAACCAGCACCGAAGCGGCCTTTCGGGTGGATAGTCCCAAACAAAAGCAGGCTAACAACACCCGATCCACCGAACGGCACCTTCGGGCGTAACGCTCAAGGAGCTTGGTGGGAAACCCTCCCTTACGGCTCCTTGGCACTAAAAGCTCTAAGTTTCCCATCTCGGTCAACAGATGCCTGGTATAGTGGCCATTGCGGTAGTCCACTCGGTCCGCCCCATGCTCGTAGCGTGATAGTCCTATGTACTGGGCCATCTCTTCGTCCAGCCGCTTCTCCACCAGGTGTTTTAGAGCTTGGCGGGCCATCGGTTTAAAGTCGCCCTCCCACTCAAAGGCATTGATCTCTTTAATCGCTCGCGATACATTGCTTGGTGTTGCTTGCTCGAGCAGCATAGGGGTGCCCTCCTCATGTTTGTATTTGTCGTGCAACTCTGGAGTTAGCACCCCTTCTGTCTTTTCCCAATCAAAAAATACCCTAGGCCTATCCCTTAACCACCTCGAGATCTTCGATTCTCCGACAAATGTGAAAGCCATTTTCCTCTCCACTCCCTTCCCCCCACCAAAATTACACATAGACTGATACATCACCGGATCCTAATAACCTGTTGACATATGTATTCTTATAAGGCTAATGTTCTCCCCGCCTTGCGTTTTTTTTTGGATTCTGCCTCCTGCGGTCTAGCCAGGGTGTGGAGCGGAAATCACTGTTTTATGGAGCTCTCACGCCAGCACCATTGGGCTATCAGGGGGTAAAAGTATTCCAACTGAATAGATTTTAAACATTTATAGGGAGAGAGTTGCTTCAATGAACAAAATAAGGATTGCCATTGTCGGTATTGGTAACTGCGCCAGCTCGTTGATCCAAGGCATTGCGTATTACAAAGGCAAGCAAAGCAAGGAGGTTGTCGGCTTGATGCACTGGGAGATCGGGGGTTTCAGACCCCATGATATTGAGGTGGTGGCTGCCTTCGATATCGATAAACGCAAGGTTGGTAGGGATGTGGCGCAGGCCATTTTTTCGGCCCCCAACTGCACGGCTGTTTTCTGTTCCGACCTTCCCAAATCACGCGTAACTGTAAGGATGGGCAGGATTATGGACGGTTTCGCCGACCATATGAAGGACTACGAAGACAACCGTACTTTTGTCCTGGCCGATCAGCAAGAACCCACGGAAAGGGAAGTGGTCGAGGTGCTTAGGGAATCCGGTGCTGAGATCCTGCTGAATTATCTTCCGGTCGGCTCAGAAGAGGCCACCCGGTTCTACGCCGAATGTGCCCTGCAGGCGGGTGTTGCCTTGATCAACAACATACCCGTTTTTATCGCCAGCGATCCGGTCTGGGCCCGCCGGTTCAAGGAGAAGAACATCCCAATCATTGGCGATGACATCAAGGCACAGCTTGGCGCCACCATCACGCACCGGATATTGGTTGATTTGTTCAAGACACGCGGTGTCAAGTTGGAGCGCACGTATCAGCTCAATACCGGCGGTAACACCGACTTTCTTAACATGCTCAACCGAAGCCGTCTGGCGTCCAAGAAGAAGTCAAAAACCGAAGCCGTGCAGTCCGTTACGGCGGAGCGGCTGTCAGACGAGGACATCCATGTCGGCCCCAGTGACTATGTGCCCTGGCAGAACGACAACAAGGTGTGCTTTATCCGTATGGAGGGTAAGTTGTTCGGTGATGTGCCCATGAACCTGGAGCTTAGGTTGTCGGTTGAGGATTCCCCCAACTCGGCCGGTGTGGTTATCGATGCCATTCGCTGCGCCAAACTGGCCTTGAGTAAAGGCAACGGGGGCCTGCTGATTGGCCCCGCCGCTTATTTTTGCAAACATCCTCCGGTGCAGTTTACCGACGAGGAAGCCAGGAAGATGACGGAACAATTCATCACCGGCGTCTGAGGCGCTGGGGATGAAGTGCCTGATTATCGCCGCGGGCAAGGGCAGTCGGCTGCAGCACAGGGGTAAGAGCAAACCCCTTATTCCCATCCTGGGCATCCCCATGTTAGAACGTATCATCCGCACCGCATGTGAGGTCGGGGTGGATGAATTTTACGTCGTTACCGGCTATCAGGGTCACCAAGTCCGCAATTTCCTGGTGCGGCTCGAGGAACGTCTTGCGATTCGGATCACTCCACTAGTAAATGAAGATTGGGAGAAAGAAAACGGTCTTTCGGTACTCAAAGCGCAAGAGGTTTTGCACGAATCGTTTTTACTGCTCATGGCGGATCATCTCTTCGAGCCGTCCCTTGGCCGTGAATTGACAACGCTTGCCCTGGCCAAGGAGGAGATCGCACTCGCGGTGGACGGTGACACCCGTAATCCCCTCGTCGACATGGAAGATGTTACCCGCGTTAAAGTGGAACATGGGAAGATTCGTGAAATCGGCAAGGGACTCGTCGACTTTAATGGCTTCGATACCGGTATTTTCCGGTGCTCTCCTGCCATCTTTAAGGCCCTAGAGCAAAGCAGAGAAAAAGACGGCGACACTACCCTGTCCGGTGCGGTGCGGATCCTGGCGGCCGAGGGACGCGCCAAAGCGATCCCTGCGAGCGGTTTCTGGATCGATGTGGACCATCCCGCGGCTTTCCGGATGGCGGAGAAGGCCCTGCTGGATAGTATCCGCGACAAGTCATACGACGGACCGGTATCACGTTACTTGAACCGCCCCATCTCCGTGCTGTTTTCCCGTCAGTTGGCGAAATTCGATATTACGCCCAATCAGATCTCCGTGTTCTCGTTTCTATGTTCTGTGCTGGCCGCTGGACTGTTTGTACTGGGTGGGTATCCCGCCCTGCTCTCGGGTGGTGTTTTGGCTCAGTTCGCCTCTATTATCGACGGTTGCGACGGTGAAGTGGCCAGGCTCAAGTATCAAAGCAGCGGCTTTGGTGGCTGGTTTGATGCCGTGCTGGACCGCTATGCCGATGCCTTTCTACTGTTCGGCTTGACCTGGCACCTGCTGGCAGTGGAAGCGAGCGGCTGGGTCCTATTCACCGGTTTTATGGCCATTATCGGCTCGTTCATGCTGAGTTACACAGCGGACAAACACGACAGCCTGATGCGCGAGCGCATCAAACTCGGGGGTAAAGCTCAGTGGCGGATGGGACGGGATGTGCGGGTGTATCTCATTTTTCTGGGTGCGGCAGTCAATTTGGTACTGCCGTTGCTGGTCGTGATTGCCGTGGTGATGAATCTCGAGACCCTGCGCCGGGTTTGGGTTGCGCGTGATGCGTAGTATCGAATGTGCAAAACAAAAAATCCGGTTGGTTGTTCGGGGCTCACAGGTGCCGGAGGATTCACGTCACGCCGACAACACCCTGGAGTGGCTGTTGCGCCTGGAACCCCCTGCCGACGATGCCCTGCAACTGGCGGCACTGGCCCACGATATTGACCGAGCCATCGAGGAGCTCAAGGTGAAACGTGCGGACTTCGACGATTACGATGCCTTCAAAGCCGCCCACGCCCGCAACGGGACGAAAATACTACGCCCGATTCTTACCGAATGTGGTGTGGAACGACATATTGTGGATGAGGCTTGCCGCCTAGTGGAGGTCCATGAGGTGGGCGGTGATTTCCGCTCTGATCTACTCAAGGACGCGGACAGCATCTCCTATTTCGATGTCAACCTGCCGTTCTATTACCGGCGTGAGGGTTGGAACGAGGCCAAGCGGCGATCATTCTGGGGCTATCGGCGACTTTCCCCAAGGGCGAAAGAAATCGTCAAGCACATCGTCCACGAAGAGGAGGCGCCGATGCGCCTGCTGCGAGAGGTGATTCAAGAAAGCGTTAACCCCGATCCGAAGTTTCGAGTAGGGCCTGGACGCTAGCACAAGCCAGAAAATATGACTGCAGGTATGAAAGTCGGGAATGATCTTTCAGCACCTATAGGGGCAGTTAGAGAACTGACCATTGGCAAGTGGACACCCAGAGGGCATAATGATTTTGTCTGGGTTCTTTTTTTCGGATCGGGGTTTACTGAGTAATTTACCGAGCCTTTGCTGCAAATGACAAGGAGCCGGAATGAACAAATGAATAGCAATGAAAATTACATTGACGGCCGCTGGGGGGGGTTAGCTAGAGGGGCCGGATTCCCCAGGGGGGCTGAGTTCTTTACTAGTCCTCCGTACCTTTCCTGCCGCGATCTCTCTGAGAGCCAAAACAATTTCTCGATTGTCTGCCTCGACCAGAGGCCTCGCACCTTTGATGAGGTGGTGGGCTCTCTTCGCACCGAGTATAGACAGCTCAAATGGGTTGGGCATTTTTTTGAGACAGTCTTCTACTGTAACTCGCGCCACTGGTTTCCCTCATTTTGAAATGCAAGTAAGAGAATACCAACTATTGGCTTCTCCGGCTACACACACCAAATCCTCATGTCTTTCTACGTCTTTGGTGTATCTGTCTTTTTGAGGAAAGGTGTCAGCAAATCGACCGGGATTGGCACTATAACTGTAGAGTTCTTTTCAGAGGCCACATCCATGAGACTCTGCAGAAAGCGGAGTTGCATGGACATGGGCTGTTTCCCGATGATCTCAGCGGCATCCACCAGCTTCTGAGAGGCCTGAAACTCTCCTTCGGCATGAATAACCTTGGCCCTCCGTTCCCTCTCCGCCTCCGCCTGCTTGGCCATAGACCGCTGCATCTCCTGTGGCAGATCAATGTGCTTCAATTCAACCAGAACCACCTTAATCCCCCAAGGATCGGTCTGAACATCAAGAATCTCTTGAATCCGGCTGTTGATCCTTTCCCTCTCGGCCAAAAGCTCGTCTAATTCGGCTTGCCCACAGATGCTTCTTATGGTCACCTGGGCAAGCTCAGAGGTGGCAACGAGGTAACTCTCCACCTCTCGGATGGCTTGATTGGGTTCTATTACCCTGAAGTATAGAACCGCATTGACCTTAACGGATACGTTGTCCCGTGTGATGACATCCTGCGGCGGAACATCCATGGTGATTGTGCGCAGGTCCACGCGCTGCATCTTTTCAATGATCGGAATCACGTAAACGATCCCCGGACCCCGTGGATCCACCATTCGTCCAAGCCTAAAGATTACTCCTCGTTCATATTCCTTTAAAATCTTGATTCCGCTGACCAGCAGGACACCAAGAATAATCAGAAAGGTATACAATGGTCCAAAACCGAAGAACATAATTACCCCCAGTTCGAGTTCTCTATTGAATCCCTTCAGCTCAACTCACTGTTCCACTAACCTGAGAGACGGCTACCGGGTTTACTAGGTTTCCGCACCTTTAGAGCCGATCTCCGTAAGCCTCTTGGCACACTCGCCGGCAACCTCGCCATTGGGTTCCTTCTTCCCAAGCATTGTCGCCCAACCCTGTTTTTCTATGTATGTATCTCTCTCCCAAGAACCTGTCTTTTTCAACTCTTTAAGCTTCTGGTCTTTCTGCGAATCCTGGTTAAACTGCGCGACACATATCAGTGCCAAGCGCTCGACGACAGCCTCTTCAGCCATTATCTGCGACGTACCACTCGTAACCCACCCTCCCCACTTGAAGCCGATGACGGCTATTACAATTGCGCCACCAATAGCACCCCAGAAAACACTCCAGAATCCTAGTTTAAATTTCTGCCAATTCATTTAGCTACCTCCTCTAAATCAACGTTTGGAAAACAACCCTTTAACCTCCAACCTTATTGTCTAAATTATAGGCTGGCAGGAAGTAACCACTATCACGTGGTAAAAGGCTGTCAAGGGAACATTTTCAGAAGGGATAATTGGGAACGGGGCCATCATCGCATCACCTCCCTGATCGGCGTGGCATGGTGTTTGCAATAATCTTGGGAAAGTTTCTTGGCAAGAAGGATAAGCATGTATTTTCTTTGTCTCTCGATGTTGGGAGGGACCATATGCTGCCTCATCGGCCGGCTGTTTCTGATGGCTCCTCGAGTGGTGCACAGGCTGAATCAGAAAACCGGTAGCCCAATCCTCAGGCTTGATCTCTTAGTGAAGTATCACCGCCTCACAGGGGTCGTCTTACTAGCTGTGGGGCTCTACTTGCTGTCCAGTGTCCGTTAGGGAGTAGTTCTCTCGACATCACTCCTCTTGCTCCAAACAGTACCCAAATGAAAAAGAAGATCCTCATGGTGGAAGACAACCCAGATCTGAACAGGATGTTGCAGTTTCTACTCCAGAATTCCTATTACACTATTCCGACGATGAATGGCAAGCTGACCTGTGGGAGTCAGGTAGTTCCGTGACTGTACTGCTTGTCCACATATGGAAGAATTTGCCCCTACGTTTAGCTCGGAGGAAAGTTCTATTTCACCCAGGATGTGCTATCAGACAATGTTTTATTTAAGTTTTTCGGGCCCAGTGAAGTCGGCCAATTGACAGCCATATAGGTGATCCTGAGAATTTCTAATGGGGAGTTTCTTCAACGATACTACTTCAGCTCCAAACCCACGACTTTGGCAGGGTTCCGCGTGCAAACCGTATAGAGCTCATCGTCGGTTAAACCGAACGCCTCCATGTAAGATCGAACTAGGCGCATGGCCTCAACGGAATCGGGAAACAACGGCTCACCTGCGTCGCTGGACAGCGTAAAGTGCTCTGGACCCACCGAACGAATGGCGTTGTACATGATCTGTGGATCGACACCAAGCAGCGGTGAGAGCTCGTCAAAGGTAAAGTTGAACAGGATGCCGACCTTTGATAATTCCTTCATCTGATCCACGGAAAGATCCAGGAACGGGCTGAAGGGGTGATCGATGACAGCCCGTTTGAGGCCAATCCTGTTCACCTCTTCGGCCAGCTTATAGATCTCTGCGTGGGTTGGGTGACCAAAGAACAAAGCCGTACCCTGGTCTTTGCACATTCGAACAATTTCTTTGACCTCTTGCTTGAGTTCACCCTTCTCGTCGAGGTTATAGCGTCCGTACCTCATTGCCTCTTCCCATGGCAAGGGACCGGCCCACCCGGAAGAGGTTTCCTTCGGATCAACGACCCGGCGATAGGTCCCAACAGTATTCAAAGTGTTCACGTGATTGAACACCGGGAGCCAAACCGCCACCACACCTGACTCGATAGCGGCACGCGCTTGCTCTGCTGATATTTGGGCACTCTGCCTGGCACAAACAAAACCTGCCCAGCAGGTGACGGGTTCAATTCCTTCCTTCTCGGCCCAACGGTTGACGTCCTCTTGTACCTCTCGAGTGGATTTTGCCTGATCCTGACCGAATATGGATTTAAACAGCAGGCCTTTCATCTCTGCCCTGGAGGCATGCCGGGCAAGATGGAACGGGTCCTGTTGGCCATCGTGGACATGGCAGTGGATATCGATGGCGTCTTTGACCGTGATATGCGGCGGATGAATGGGTCCCGGCTTGTATTGCGTACGCACGGCGTAGGAAGTGACGCACCGCTTTTGGGTAGGGGTTGAAACTTCATTTGCCATGGCACACCTCCTTTGAATGAATACCTTTTTTCACAATGAATAAACGCACTGGCACAGTCTTTCCCGACCGGTAATCCACTCCAACCAAAATATTTCTCTTCCATCATTCACGAGCAAACGCATCCAATGCCGCTTGGAGGATCTGGCCCTGCAAGTCTATTGCGGTCACTGCGCAATATTCCAGGCTGTATCCGGGCCTTACATCGGCCATGCCGTCCTCCAATAGACGCTGCAAGACCTGACGCCTGAAGGTTCCGTGTCCCATGCCACCGTCGTGCTCTTTTAAGTCGGCTTCTTCATGGAGCGAAAAATAAATCGCCTCCTCCCGGCTCAGACCGTAATGGGCAGTCAGATATTTGAAAAGCTCTCCCGCCCAGTAGCCAAATTGCTCTTCTGTCGCCCCGGCGGCGTAAAACTCCGCCATGGTGCCCTCCCATACCACGGATCGAAAATAATCGAGCTTGGCACGAAACCCCGCAAGCATGGGAGCCAAAAAGATCTCATCTTCCGAGATGTCCAACGCCTTTGCCGTTTGCAGCACCACATGGATATGCCCCGGTGGCTGCGGATGAATCAGTTCGTCAGCCAGCTTCTCTGCCATGGCTGCCATTAGATCGCGATGTTTCCTAAAAAATGAAATGTGCTTATGGTAGGTAACTGCTTCCAGGGTATTGATCTCAATCGTATAGGAACCCCAGTTTTTAAAGAACGTTCGGAAAGCAGCCTTGGGTAGTGCCCCGACCTTAAGCTGTTCCATAAACGGCGAACGGGTAACTTTCTCTTGCCATCTCTGGGCCACCTGGTTGTAAATGTTATCTACATACGCTTTTGCTTCTGCGCTTTGCATGCCTTCCGTCATTGTTTTCCTCCTACACAAACTCGGGAATCTTTAGAACTTCAACGTCACCTCAACTCCTCGTTTCTTACACTCCCGGACAAAGGTTTCATGGATTTCCGGATCTTGATCCCTATAGTCCACCTGGGTCCCGCCTGCCGATTCAAGTTCGAGTGTCTTGGGTAACTCTTCCACTTTATAGGTAAACCCCCATGGTTTGAGCGCAATGTAACGCGCAGGCTCTCTACCAGTATTAAAATGCTGGTGGAACCAGTCGGCTGGCGGCACTACCAGAGACCCGGGTTGCCAGTCAACCTGGGTTCGAGGTTTTCCGGCTTGCCACATAAGTGTATATCCCTCCCCCGCTAAGATGAGTATGTGCGCTCCCGGTCCATGCCGATGTGCCCTTGGATAGGTTCCTGCCGGATATTCTTCAATGTGGGCGCTTATGGTATTGGCAGATAAATGAAGCAAGATTCCTCGGGCACCCGGCCCACGAGCAGAGTGGTCCTTCAGACGAAAACCCGGAATATCAGGAACAAAGTTGGACTGCCAGGTCCGATGGCCTGCAATATCCTCTCCCTGCCCATCGAAGTATCCTTCTGCGCCATTGAACCGATCCGTAAAGCAGAATGGATTGTTAAAAATGAAGTCGAGGTTTCGAAAGCGACTGATCATTTGTGGTGCGTCCGTCAGGGCGACGTAGCGTGCCGGCTCATCTCCCTGTACATTGAAATGTTCATGAAAACTGTTGAGGGGCGGTGAAAACAGACTCCCCTCCTGCCACTCAAAGGTTTGCTTGGGGCCACCGTCATTCCAGACTGATGTCGCACCTCGACCCTTGAGAATGTAAATTAGCTCTTCATACATGTGGCGTTGTGGTTTTGTCTGGCCTTTGGGCGGAATCTCACAGACGTAGGCATCGCAGCTGGCTCCAGCACCTATTAGATTGATGAATGCTCCCCAGGCCCCTTTACGCTCCCAGTAACCTAGCGGGAGCGTTTTTAGATTTTGAACCTTTAGACCCTTGACTACAGGTATCCCCTCTCCCTCCTGCCACATTTCATAGGGAGTTTTTCCCGAATAGGCTGCGTCTTTGACAAGATTCATACTGAGCTCCTGTTGCTAACTTTATCAGTGAAACTATCTAAATTCGACGCGTCATGTCAATCGGGTCCTTTTGTATCACAGACCGCAGCGAAAGCGACCTGATGTGTCTGGACAACTTTGCCAAAATAGCTTAAAAGTGCCACAGGTGAATGGATGGGCGGCATGAATAGGGAGATGGTAATAATCGCCAAATTCAAGGGAGGGACCAAGTAATGAGCACAGCAGCACCCGTACGTGCGGCCGAATCTGTCATTTCCAAGGAGATCCTCGTCTCCGCAGACTCTCATATTACAGAGCCAAACGATTTGTGGGAAAAGGGATTACCCGCTTCAATTAAGGACCGGGCGCCCAAGTTTCCACCCCGTAAATCCGCCGGGCAGAAGCCAGGCGGCCAGGATTCCAAGGCACGGCTCGAGGAGATGGCCGTGGATGGCGTCACCGCCGAGGTCCTCTATCCCACACTCGGGCTGCGCCTATATGCCATGGAGGACGCCGAGGCCCAGGAGGCTTGCTTCAGCATCGCCAATGACTGGCTCATCGAATACTGCAAGGTGGCCCCGGAGCGACTGGTAGGCATTCCCATGATCTCTATGTATAACCTCGACAACGCCATCAAAGAACTTGAGCGTTGCAAAAAAGGAGGGATGAAAGGCTGCCTCATCTGGCAGGTCCCACCGGAGAATCTCTCTTTCACCACTGATTATTACGAGCCCTTCTGGGAAGCGGCCCAGGACATGGATATGCCGGTGAACCTCCACATCCTTACGGGTTTTAATTACAGCCGCTACCTGGGGACCCGAACGGGCATCGAAGCATTCCGGGGCAGCGTCAACCTCAAGCTGGCAGACGCAGCCAATGCACTGTTTGAGATCGTATTTTCCGGCGTGCTGGAACGCTATCCGCGCCTCAAATTCGTCCTCGTGGAGAATGAGGTGGGCTGGATCCCCTTTTACCTCCATGAATGGGACAAGTTTTACAAGCGTCACAGCCCGCGCAATCCCATCTCCCTCACCAAGTTGCCAAGTGAGTACGTGAACAAACAGGTTTACGCCACCTTCTTCAGCGACCCCACCGGGGGACACCTGCTGGATTGGTGGGGCGCCGACACTTGCATGTGGTCAAATGATTATCCCCATCCCGCTTCCACCTGGCCAAATTCGCGCCAAGTCATTGCCGAAGAGCTGGGTCATTTGCCCCACAACGTGTTGCAAAAGGTCCTGCGGGAGAACGTAATTCGCCTGTACAACCTCAAGATCCCTGGAGTGAGTGCTTAACCAGATTAAACGGACGTCGATAAGGAATGACCAATGGCAAAGCAAATGCAACCTGAGCCCAGGCCGAAATCGGAAGTGTTTTCCCTAAAGACCCCTTACCTCTCTTCCGGCCGTATCACCAAGATGGTATCGAAGGCAGAGGGCCTTTGGATACACAGTAAGATAAACGCTGAGGGTGGTGAAAACGCCCTGCATTGCCACACCCAGGAGGACCATGCGTTCATCGTGCTTGAAGGCGAGGGAACCTTTTTCGACGAAGACGGAAACGAGACTACCCTAAAGCCCTTCCAGGGGATCATGATACCCAGGGGAGCCTACTATCGTTATTTGAATACCGGTAAGGGGAATCTGATGGTGGTGCGTGTTGGCGGAGGACCCAAGACTGACTCGGTGGCGTCCCGCATCGACCCTGACGGAAAACCGATCCTTACCGAATCGGAAGAAAACAAGAAGATTGAAGGCGTTCCAATTCCCGGAAAGTTCTTCGGGGATTAACTGGACAGAGCAACTTTTTCGCTCAGGTACAATTTCTGGTTGGTTGAAACGAACGAGTTTAAGAACTTCTATATGCGAAAACAAAATTCTTCGTGATTTTGGTTAGCTTCCCTTTCAAATGGAACTCCCACCCCTTGCAACAACCACCGTTGGTAGCTTTCCTTGCCCGAGTTGGCTCGCCACGGTGGTGCGCGGCGAGTCTACCTTTCGATTTGAGGGTGATACACGGCGTGAGTCACAGGATGATGCTACGATCATCGCCCTTCACGACCAAGAGGAGGCCGGACTGGATCTGCTCACCGACGGCGAGCAACGCCGGCCCAATTTTATCCATCATGTTATTAGCTGTTGGGACGGGATCGATTTTGCACAGTTAGGACTTAAGCACGAGTATCGTCGGCGGGTCCAAGAACGCATGCTGCCTCGGGTCATGGGTAAAGTAAAGAGACGTATCCCAGCGGCCATCGAGGACATCCGCTTCGCCAAATCTCACACCCACCGGCCCGTCAAGATGGCCGTCCCGGGTCCCATGACCGTTATCGATAGCACCGCCAATGAGGCCTACGATGACGAAGGGGAACTTGCTCAGGATATCGCAGCGACCCTCAATGAAGAGCTACTCGATCTTCAGGCCGCGGGCTGCGACGTTTTGCAAATCGATGAGCCTGCCATGACCCGCTACCATGAAAAAGTAGCCGCCTACGGGGCCCAAGCGCTTGACCGTTGTTTAGAAGGAGTACGGGTGCCAACCATTGTCCATCTTTGCTACGGCTATCCCGGCGGACAACGCTTGCAACACGAATACGAATATCCTGCATTACTAGAACAGCTATTGAAGACAAGGATTGGTGGTCTCGCAGTAGAGTTTGGCAGAAGCAGTTTCGATCCAGCCGTGCTGGCTGGTTGCAAGGATCGAATTGTAATGTTTGGCTGTGTTGACCCAGGCGACACACCAGTTCCGCCCATTGGTCAGGTGGTCAATCGGGTGCAGGGAGTATTAAAGCACCTGGATGCAAACAAGGTGTGGCTCGCTCCGGATTGCGGACTGATGACCACTAGCCGTAAGAATGCTCGCGCTAAAGCACGGTTGTTAGCGGAAGTGGCGCAGGAGATTCGACGGACACTCTGAAAAGCTATCTCTTATTGACTCGGACAGTAAATTTTATCAGCAAGCGACCTTGACATAAGTCAAAATTAATTTTCTGTAACGTCGAGGAGAACGCCGTCCAGGTCTGAAAGTTCGAGGTTTCCCAACTTGCACTGAGAGAGAAGGTTCTTTCTCACCTCGCCCTCCGGACCCAACCCCAAAGAAGCAGGCGTCAGGGATGGATTCTTTTTTATCACCTCCTCCAGATCGGCTTTAAATGCCGCAATACTTTCCACTTTGAAACCAATGTGGTCCAATGCGGGTCGCTCGATCCCGGAACCTTTGAAGTCGCTTATCTTCCAGGGGCACACCACCAGAGTCACCCTCCCGTCCGTGAGGTAAGAATTAGGGTCGTCTGCGGGTTTTTCCATTTCCAGGAGACCTAGCACCTCCCGGTAAAACTGGCTCAGGTTCGTAGGATCCACTGCGCGCAGCGCAAAATGTTTGATATAGCGTTTCTCATTAACTGCGCTCTCGTCTTCATAAACATCTCTTCTGTTGTCCATCCCTCGCTGGGAAAGGTCGAATACGTTTCCTGCGGGGTCATGCAGGCTGATGCCGGCAAAGGGACGATTGCCGGGTCGCTTTAGCACCTCAATGGCCGGGTACTTTTCCCGCAACCGCGCAAATACAACCTCCACATCCTCAACCTCAAACCCGAAATGGTCAAACCCCCCTTGACGGCCAGGTCGCCTCGCATTGATGTTCATTCCCACGTAACCGTCGCTCACAACCATAGCACCCGCTTCCGGCTTTTGAGTTTCGGCAGCCTTCATACCAAAAACGGCCTGATAGAATCTTGCCTCCATTGCATAGTTCTGACTCACGATGGCCAGGTGCTTGATTTTGGCAAACATAGGGGTTCCTCCTTCATTGGTGACGTTTGAGATTGGGCCTGACTGCCGTCCAACGATTGCTTTCCACGTTATTAAATAACCACATCACTGTCAATTAATAAGGAAGCAGTCAGTTAGACCTTTAATATTTTTACCCGTTATTCTTAACCGATAAGATGGTTGAGCCAAGCGTGACTAGCCGGATCGAAGGTCTTGTTTCTGAACCCGGGGAAATTGGGTCCGTAACGATAGGTCCTAAAGACCTGATTAATCCAGCCGTTCTCCCCATCAATGAAAAACGGGCTCACAAACTCCCATACCACTTCCCCTTCCCGAGTAACCTCAAATAGACGGCCCTTTACTCCCTCACAGATAAGAGTATTTCCATTGGGTAATCGCTGAGCCCCGCTCACATGGCCGCTAAAAAAGTCCCACTGAGGTCGGGCCTCGTAGCGCCATTCGATCTGACTGGTTGCGGGATTGACCTCCACGATCCTGGATCCGGGTGAGTTGCCAAACCGAGTAGAGTGAAATCCGTTGTCAAAAACCAACACGTTCCCGTTCTCGAGTAAAGAGGGATCGTGCTGATGTGCAAGCTCTCCCTTTCCCCACTTCCATCGAAACTCTCCGCTCAGTTTATCGATAATCGCAACGGTGCTGATGACCCGGAAGCTGGTGAGGATATTTCCGTCGGGGAGCACCTTGCAGGCGTTGGCGTGGGTCCATTCCCGCCGTCCGCCGAGGGGGCAGATGACATCCTCCACGGGGTCCAGGTGTTCATGGCAGTGCCACTCCCAAACGGTCTTTCCGTCCGGTGTGATTTCCCTGAAATAGTCGGACCAGATACCCTGGGCGTGCTCGGTACCAGCAATTCCACCCTTGACCTGATTTGCCAAGTCAGACGGGACCAGCTCCCAGCCCAATACCATGGTATTGCCGTTCGACATGCGACAGAAATCATGGTGGAGAGTGGGCTCTTCATAGGACCAAACAATCTCACCTTCCCAGTTCATCTCCATTATCACGCCACCGTTGCCCCCGAATTGGACCGGACCCTTCTCCGTCCTTCCGGCCACCAGCAGACAACCGTTTTCTAGAAGGTAGCCATAGTCCGCCGGTAGATACGGAAGATCCCAATGGTGAACCACCTTGCCGAGCATATCGATCAGATAAACATCGCGACCGCGCTGCGGAGCAAAGAGCGTGTAGCCATCGTAAGCTTGTCCGCGCTTATACCAAGTAAGACCTAACTTTTGCCCTGCCATAAAATCACCTCGATGCCTAGATTTCCCCGCTTACTACCTAATATAAGGGTCATTGTCCAACCCTAATGAAACGATTGTTTCTCTTTCCATATTCCTATATACCAAGGTCGATGCATCAAGGGGTTTTGCTCGGGATGATTAGCGCAAAGAGCGGCGTATAAATTATTAGGGGTCCATTGAATTAAGGAGGCGTAATTATGAAAGCACAGTTTAGGCACCTTGCTACGATGACTGAGAACCCCCCACGTTTAGCCAAGTTCTACCAGGCAGCCTTCGGGATGAAGGGGGACGAATCCAGCCCAGAGCCTGATGATCCCTCTCGGCATGGGAGACCACGAGCCAGGACTGTGAGTGACGGACACGTAGGATTCAATTTCAATCCCAGAAGTCCCGGCCGACCAGCAGCGCTGGATCATTTCGGTATCGAGGTGGACGATGCAGAAGCGGTCAGCAATCGTATCCGAGACAAATATCCAAAAATCAAGATCCTCAAAAGACCTTCCAATCGTCCCTTTGCTGCCATAGGCACCCACGATCCCGCAGGAAATATATTTGACCTCTCGCAAAGAGATCTGAAAAACAGACGCGGTATTTACGCCCAGGACGATTGGTCGGCAAAGCGCTATATCGACCACTTCGTATTGCGCGTCCTTGATCCGCCAGAAATTGCGAAGTTTTATCGGGAAATTTTTGAACTGAAAGAGGAGGATAAAGCACTGGAGGATCCTAATTATTACCTGACTGATGGCAAGGTAACCCTAGTGATCAATCCTTGGGACATCACGAATTTCAAAGGAACAGGGATCGAAAGACCTAGCTTGGACCATGTAGGCTTCAAAGTCGAAAGCATCGATGCCGTAAAAAAGGATATAGAAGATCTGGAGAAGTCCGACCCGTCCAGCGCCGCAAAACCGGTAGGGCAGGGTCCGGAGCGAGAAGCAAGACTCGCGCTATTAGCAACCTGTCGCTACGGGAAGTCCCAATTTGCTGATCCCGATTGCGTGTTCATCGACATTCATGAATAGACGATTGATGCAGTGAATCCGGGAATAAAGCGACATCCACTGATGGCTACAACTGTTCCTTTGCTAACCCTAATTCGAGCTGCTCAATCTAACGGTTCCGGGAAATGAGACATGCCATGGCAATAAATCCCAAGAAACTTATTGGTCTCTTTATGCATCCTGGCCTTCTTGCTCGTAATCCCGCAAATCGGGTTTGTCGCCCCAATTCCAAAATCAACGCTGGAGCTGCTGGAGAGATTCAAGCTCGACCCATCCATTAAAGAGGGGCAGATTGCCCAATACGCACACGAGTATGCCACTCCGCTTGATGATATTCTCGGCCCAAAACTTCTTCCCTATGCGGATCAAATTTTAGGCAAGAAGGAGAGCTTTAGAAACCCCAATCTTGACAAGGACATTATGCCAAACTGTTTGATTTTTGGAACTCTCTCTGGCTTAAAGGCGGTGGAACACGGCGTAGAGTAGGTTAAACCTATTTCGATTACAGTAAAGTCCTTCGACCCGCACCGATATTTTGCCGCCAAATCCAATTGAGGCTCCGGATGTCCGTAAAATGAAGATTCTGTTCGTCTGTCACGCCAATGCGGGACGGAGCCAAGTGGCCGAAGCCTTGTTCAACAGGATTTCCCAGCACATATCAGAAAGTGCCGGAACTCAGGTGGAGGCTTTGCTGGCAGAGAGGAATCCACCCACTCGAACCGTCAAGCACGCTACCGGAGGCCAGCCCGTAATTAACTACATGAAAAGCGAAGGCATCGACGTGTCTGATAACACGCGTAGCCAGTTGACTCCTAAAATGGTGGATGAGTCCGACAGAGTCGTGGTCATTACGGCCAAAAAGACTTGGCCGGAATATTTAGTAAAAAGCGAGAAGGTCGTTTTCTGGGACATCCCCAACGCCTTGGGTTTGAACTCCGAGGCCGCAAGTTTGATATATGACCAGGTTAAAAAACATGTTAAAGAATTTGTGGACGAGATCGGATGAATCGGAACCTGATGGAAGAAATCCAGTTGACTCAGAAGAAACAGAAATTCATCACCGGGGCTAAATTGAAGTTTTTAGTTATTCTTCTTCTCATGGTGTTCTTCGCCGCCGGTTGTGCAACCTTAAGAGGCAAAGCTGGGCAGGCAAGGACAAAAAATAAGAGCCGTGATTGGCTTTGTTATTCCGCCTGCATGATGCAACCCAACGCCACGGCGTTTATCTGTGATCGCACTTGCGGGTAACGTCGCCCCTTATCCTCCATTCCACCCCTCACCAAATTTCTCGGCCTCCTTGAATCCCTCCTCCCTCCACTCATCGATGAGTTGTCGGATGGGAATCTTACGGTGCATGAGCCCTTTCATGAGACTCTTGTACTGAGATGCGGATTCGGTCTGAGCATTGACAGGGCATACGGTAAGACAGACCTTGCAGCCTTCGTAGTCCTCGAAATAAGGCCGGCAAGTAGGGGTATCCACGTGCCAGCGAACGGTACCAAAGACCTCTTGTTTCTTGGGAACAATGGATTCTCCGGGACAGAAATTTGTGCAAGCATTGCAGCGTAAACACAAATCGTCAAAGCCGTAATTGGCGGGCGCCGATTCGGCAACGAGCGGCATCTCGGTGGTCACCACACCAAGACGCACGCTGGGGCCATATTCTTTGGTAATCAAGGACCCATGCCGACCCAACTCGCCTAACCCGGCCTTCCAGGCTATGGGTATAAAGAGAGCGGACCCCTCATTCGGATAGCCCACTGCATGGTAACCAAAGGACCGTATGAATTGCGCCAACCGGACCGATAGATCAGAAAGCTGATAGTAGACTCTGTGAACTTCCATCTGGGAAAGCGGACCCAGCCGTTTCATCTCGTCAAAGTCCATGTGAAAGGCGAAGGAGATTCCACGATTGTGACCTTGCGGGGGTTCAGTCCCGCGGACAAAATCAAATCGATCCACGGGTGCAATGCCCATAAGATCGGCACCCATTTTCAAGGCGGTCTCCTTGACGAAGCGCGTTACTCCTTCCCAGTCTTTAGTCTCCAGTCTTTCTTGGTTCACGGGGCCGTCATAAAGGCCGCGTTGATTATGTTCAGCCCTCATGTACATAAAGCGACGGGTTTGAGGGTGCCGCTTAGCCTTTTGCGCCTCTCCCCGCTTTTTGTCAGGAAACGGCGACTGCTTGATGGCCTGCTCTCTGGCAGGGGTGAATGTGATACCTTTAGGCTCCATGGTCAAAATCCCCCTGGAAACCCCAAATCTTCTAGTACTCTATTTCAATTAAAACTCATATTCAACGCTGGATGATTGAGTGTATTAGGACCATTTACCCAGACCCTTGACCCGAAATAACCCAGGGGTTATGTAGTAGGGCAATTTTTTAAGCACTTTTTTTCAAATGAGGTTTTAACAACCTCGGTTGGGGAACAACTGTACTAAGTGAGCAAGATATTGAAATCTCGGGGCTTTACTCTTCTAGAGTTACTGGTAGCCATCGGTATATTGGGGATTTTAGTCGCCTTCGCCATCCCACAATATATGGCTTACCGCAGAAGCACCTATGTTGCCGCTATCAAATCTGACCTAAAAAATGCCTCCATCATCCAAGAGGCATACTTTGCTCAATTCGAAATTTACACCCCATCCCTTCCCACCCTCCTGAATTATGGATTTAGGCAGACCAAAAACGTCTCCATATCGATCACCTCAGACGGTTCTTCCTATTCTTTTGCCGCAACTCATGCCAATTGCGGTACGGCCACCTGGACGTTTAGCGGAAATGGAAACATCATAGAACCCCCATCACCCTGCCAATAGTCACCAGCACGGATACATTCAATTCACATTTAGTTAACTGGCAAAAGGCCTTCGCGCTGACTGTTACCCCATAAATAGTTCCTATATAAAGCATTTCTGTATTCCGAATTAACGCAATGATTCCACCAAAATAGCTAATGTATTTTTTTGCTTGTTATGTCTGGTTAGGCTTTGTATAAGACCACTCGATCGAATTGGACTGCAAAAACCAAACTATGGGATAGACAGAGGTCAGATGAAAATGCTATGGGTTTGAGGTTGAAAAATTCAAGTTCCTATTTCCTATAAATTTTTAATCTAACCCAAAAGGAGGAGAGGACTGATTCCAAATTCAGTATCCTAGTGTGTGGCATAACGACATATATTGGTCACCAATCGAGTTCCGTGGCTAAGACCATCGATGAGGTAACGAATAGACTCCAGCACCGAGGTCCTGATGATTTTGGACACCTCCACACTCGTTCGACGGTCCTGGGACACAGGCGCCTCTCCATTATCGACGTTACAGGTGGTAAACAGCCCCTGTCCAACGAAAACGGTGACCTGGCAATGGTGTGCAACGGTGAGATTTACAACCACGAGCAATTGCGCCGTCAGTTGAGGGAACGGCATCACTTCCAAACCAATTCAGACTCTGAAGTCATTCTTCACCTTTACGAAGAAATGGGCCCAAATTGCGTCACAAAGCTGGACGGCATGTTTGCCTTCGTACTCAGTGACGGTGAAAGAGTCTTTGCCGCACGCGATCCCCTGGGTATCAAGCCGCTATATATGGGACGCGACGACAACGGTGGCCTTTGGTTTGCCTCCGAGCTTAAGGCAGTAATTGATAAGTGTACCAACATCGAGGAAGTCCCAGCAGGATTCACATACTCAAATGGGTCGTTTCACCGGTGGTTTAATCCCCAGTGGCTCGAGCTACCAGAACCGAATTCGACACTTAGTCCGGCCGCCATTCGTGCGAGTCTTGAATCCGCCGTGATCAAACGGCTAATGAGCGATGTTCCCCTGGGTGTGTTTCTCTCAGGCGGTCTCGACTCGAGTATTATCGCGGCATTGGTCCGCCGGCACGTCCAAGAGTTGCACAGCTTTTCAGTGGGTTTGGAAGGTTCACCGGACATTCTTGCTGCCAGAGAGGTAGCTCGACATCTCGGTACCCATCACCATGAGTACGCATACACTCCGGCGGAAGCCACTTCCATGCTCGAGGAGACCATCGCCCACTTGGAATCCTACGATCCGGCGCTCATGCGCAGCGCGGTGCCTTGCTATTTTGTCTCGAAGATCGCTTCGGACCACGTCAAAGTGGTACTTTCGGGGGAAGGCGCAGACGAAGCCTTCGCGGGCTATCTGTATCTGCGTAGCATCGATGATCCGGCTCTCCTCCATCAGGAGTGCGTTCGCTTACTTACCAGTCTCCACAACATGAATCTCCAGCGGGTGGATCGTATGACCATGGCCCATTCCATTGAGGGACGTGTTCCTTTTCTCGATATTGATTTTCTTAACGCCGTCATGGCCATTGATCCACGCCAGAAACTTCACCGGCCGGATTATCCAGAGAAGTGGCTGTTACGGAATGCCGTGGCAGATCTGCTTCCGGAATCCATTTTATGGCGTAAGAAACAGGAATTCGCACAGGGCTGTGGGTCCGAATGGACCCTACGGGAGCATTGCGATGAGGTGGTCAGTGACAAGGATATCGCTGCAGCCACCCAACGCTTCCCCGTAGATACACCCGAGACAAAAGAAGCGTTTCTTTACCGGAGGATATTCGAAGATATCTTCCCTGGGGAAACCCCGCGTCAAACCGTGGGACGCTGGCGCGGCGCATTTGCTTCACCAAATGAACTGGAGGGACCCAATGTCTGACCTCAATATATTGCCACAATCAAATGGAGTACCCGGTCTAAAAACCTATAGCGACACAGTCGCCAAGGGATATTACGGGAAACACGTGGGCGGATTGTTCGGAAAACATGACAACGTGCGCACCTATTGGGAGGATCAGTTGACCCGGCTCATCCTCCGACCACACGTGAGCCGCATCGCCTCCAAATGCCGCAGCACAAACCGTGGTATACGAGTCTTGGATCTAGGATGTGGCGCTGGGCAGGGATATGAACTGCTAACCCGTATCAACGAAAAAGATCTAAGTATGGAAGACGAGCTGCGTTTTGTACTCCCGTCCAATGAGATCGGACTATTTCTCGGTGTCGACATCAGCGACGCCATGGTTGAACAGGGGCGTCAGAATTACGCGGGCGTTCCGAACGTGGCCTTCCAACAGGCAGATCTTTCCGATGGACTCGGGGAACTCACTTCGGAACCACCCTTTGACATCTATTTTTCTTCCTACGGCCCCCTGTCTCACCTAGATACAAGGTCTCTCACTTATTGCCTGGGCGATATTCTCCATCACGCGAAACCGGGTGCATTGATTGTGCTGGATTTGATGGGACGTTACTCGCCGGAGTGGCCTCTTTATTGGAACGTGGCCGATCGCGCGGATCAAATGCTTCCTTACTCCATGAGCTACATGTATGAAGAAGAGGAACGACACAACGGCGAGGTAGAACAATTCCCCATTCGTTACTGGTCTGGCAACGAAGTTCGCGAGCTTTGTCGTGAGTTGACCGTGCAAAATGGCGTTACAGTGAAACCCCTCGATTTGCTCGACCGTTCCATATTCGTGGGTCGTCACGTTGACACCCGGGAGTACGGCTGCAGTCTCCCACCGCTACGCAGCATGGTCAACCACCTCTATGAACTAAACGTCCGAACGAAGTTGGAGCAACTTCGAGTGGACTATCGCCCCTTGAACGGCCATGGGGAGCTCGACCGGTTTTTCGCGGAGCTTGCCTTGTGCTGGAATACCGTCGTCGACTTTACCTTAGAGCGCCTACAAGGAAATCGAATTGACCTGGTGGCCCGCGACGGATGGCGGGATTTCCCTCCCCAGTTACAAACGGGGCTAATGACCATTGACCGAGTTATCGATAGCGTTTCCTGGATCGATCTAGGAGATGTTCGAGCCAACGTACTGGAACCACAGTTAGCTTACGTATTGCGACGTCTCGAATTTACTCTTCAAAGCGGGCGGGGTTATGGCCACAGCCTGGTGGCTATATTACAGGTGGGATAACTTCAGTAACGTTAATATTGTGAATCCCTCAGAGGTAGCATACGGGGAGCTCACTAAAATACTTGTAATACCTGACTCACCCTGGGCCCGGGCTTTTAACTTACCATTGTCTGAACACCGCGGATCACCATCACAGCAACAGTCCTTTTTGCGCTTCTCCAAATGATTGAGTTAAGTAACGTCACCAAGCAGTATGGAGAGACGGTCGTCGTGGATAATATTTCACTGGCCGTTTCCGAGGGAGAGCTTCTGATTCTACTGGGAGACTCAGGGTCAGGCAAAACCACGACCCTAAAAATGATCAACCGTTTGATCGACGCCACCTCCGGGTTGATTCAACTGGACGGACAGGACGTCTGTGAGGTGCCCGCGCACCTTCTGCGTCGTCGGGTCGGCTACGTTTTTCAAAAAGTCGGGCTTTTCCCACACATGACGGTTGCTGAGAACATTGCCATTACCCCGTCCTTATTGGAATGGGAGCCAAGCACCATCACGAAACAAGTAGATGAGCTACTGACGATGGTGGAGCTGGAGCCGGCCACCATGCGAGGACGATATCCATCGGAGCTTTCCGGCGGACAACAACAGCGTGTGGGGGTAGCGCGCGCCCTTGCGGCGAGGCCCAAAGTGATGCTTCTGGATGAACCCTTTGGAGCCCTCGATCCGTTGACCCGTGACCGACTGCAGCAATCCTTTTCGAGAATTCGGCGCGAGCACCATCTCACCGGTATCTTTGTAACCCATGACATGGTGGAAGCGTTGATCCTGGGAGACCGGATTGCCGTCATGCGCAATGGACGATTGATCCAGGTGGGCACACCCCACCAGCTCATGGTGGAGCCTGCAGATGAATATGTACAGCAGTTGATGGGTACTCCAAAACGACAGGCTCATCTCGTGGACAAGTTGATGGCCGAGGGTTCGAAGTGACCGACCAACTGGCATTGTTGCCGGAATACCTCACAGGACATATCCAGCTCACGATGGTAGCCCTACTCCTGGGAACCTCCGTCAGCGTACCCCTAGGTGTCTTGGCCGCCAGGTTACGTTGGATCGAGCAACCAGTCATGGGAAGCGCCAGCGTCATTCAGACCGTACCCAGCCTGGCCATGCTGGCCATCATGGTGCCTGTCCTGGCTGCGTTCAACTTCCCAAGCATCGGTTACCTGCCCGCCATCATCGGTCTCACTCTCTATAGTATACTGCCGATTCTCCGCAATACCGTTGCCGGACTCCAGTCTGTAGACCCTGCTCTCATTGAAGCGGCGTGCGGAGTAGGGATGACACCAGCACAACGGCTGCGCCGGGTTGAGTTGCCCGTGGCCATGCCGGTAATTGTAGCGGGTATCCGCACGTCCACAGTGTGGACCGTCGGCATTGCCACACTAGCGACACCCGTGGGGGCAACCAGTCTAGGGAATTACATCTTCACGGGGTTACAAACCCGTAATTTTACAGCGGTTCTGGTGGGTTGTGTGGCAGCGTCGATTCTAGCCTTGATCTTAGACGGGCTTGTGCGCGCCCTGGAAGTTGCCGTAACAAACCGCAATCGTACCCTCGGCGTGGCAGTGCTGGGTGTTTTCGGGCTACTATTTCTATTTGCTGGTGCCACCGTTGCTCCAAAGATTGTGTCGCGGAACCCTGACCAGATCACCATCGGGGCAAAAACATTTACCGAGCAGTACATCCTCAGCGAGATCATGGCGCAAACCATTCAAGCAGCAACAAAGCTTGACACCACCGTCATGCAGTCATTGGGCTCAACAGTGGCATTTGATGCCCTCCGATCTGGACATCTGGACGTGTATGTCGACTACTCGGGGACTATATGGGCAACCATTATGAAACGTGAAAAACTACCCAGCGATCGCAATGAAGTGCTGAGCAAAGTCGCCAGTTACCTTGCTGCTGAGCATGGTATTGTCCAGGTGAGTGTCTTGGGCTTTGAGAATACCTATGCCCTCGCCATGCGGGAACATCAGGCTGCAAGTTTGGGGATTCGTCGTATCAGCGATTTGACCGTCCACGCGCCAAGACTATCCATCGGCGGGGACTATGAATTCTTTGGCCGGCCAGAGTGGCGGGATATCGAACAATCCTATGGTCTTAAGTTTGGACGCAGACGGAGCATGGATTCAGCGCTCATGTATCAGGCCGTCGCCAACAAGAGCGTGGATGTTATCAGCGCCTTTTCTACTGACGGTCGTATTGCAGCTTTCAACCTGCGCGTGCTCGAAGACGATCGTGGCACGATTCCTCCCTATGACGCAGTCATTCTCGTGAGCCCGGACCTTGTCCGCAGACATCCTTCAGTTGCGAAAGCTCTGCGCCGGTTGGCGGGAGCCATTGACGCGGACCGGATGCAGCGAATGAATCTTGAAGTGGACGAGTTTGGAAAATCCCCGGCCGAGGTTGCCTCCCAGTTCCTACGCGAAACGGACCTCCATCCGTCTCAGGGCTCACCTTAAGCATAGATTCTTACCCATCACGTCCGAACTCTAAGAGTATTAACCGCAGATCAACGCAGCCGAAAAACGGCAAAGAGCAGAGCGTCCTTGCAGACTCCAGACCACTGACTACCGACTACTGACCTCTGACCCGGATCCAGGGATTGACGACCGGGAGTTTGTTGTCCGTTGTCCGTAGTCTCTTTACGCTTCTCGCGCAGTCCTCAGTACTCGTTACTCAGTACTGGGTCCGCTTTGGGCGAGTCGTTGTTTATCCGATTCCCTTCTACCGAGCTTGTCAGAGTTTTCGTGCTGCAAGCCCAATGGCCAGGGTGGACCAGCCAGTGAAGAGTATATCGATACCAACGAGGGTACCGACGGCCCAGGCGCCCGAAAGGGGCCACTGGGACCAGATCATCATACCAAGCACCAATCCGACGATTCCGCTAAAGAGTATCCAAACCCAGTTCTGCGCTGGGCGAACCTGAAAAGAAAAACTTATCTTTGAAATGCCACCTACCACAAAGAATGCAGCCAATAGGAGGGTCAGGAAACCCAGGCCGAATAAAGGGTGCGCAATCATGAGTCCGCCGCACACGAGGGATAGCGAACCACCGAAGAAGTTTAGCACTCCAGCCCCCCAGGACTTTGCCTTCAAGGCAAAGACCAATTGAACGACTCCACCCACAAGGAGAAACGATCCCACCATGATGGCAACCGCAACCCCGGTGACCATCGGCGAACCCAGGGCCATCATTCCCAGGATGATCATAATAATTCCAATGGCCATGGCCCATCCTGAGTGCTCCTTCAACGCTTGAATACATGGGTTTTCGTCACTTGTGGGCATCGACTCCTGCTTAGTTTTTCCTATAAACTAACTGAAACTGAGCACATCCAATATCCGGAAGATGTTTGCTCAATGCCTGTTACCCTTATTTGAAATGGATTGGATTGTCACCTCGAAATATTCCTAGTATTTGGAATAAAAGTTGCGGTAATTTGTGCTGTAGAAACAGCCCACATGGACTCAAGTACCACCGACATCACCCCAACACCAATCTGGTCCCCCATGGGTCCGCTTAGTCGAAGTACCTCTCCTTTATAAAGCGAACTACCCGGTAGTAGAAATAGTTTGCTTGGGTCATGAGGGACTTCTGACGTTCGGCAATCTTTGTCAACTCCTCTTTCTTGACGTCTTCACTGAATATTATCAACTGGCCGTTTGGCTCGACGATTTTTATCAACCCGCTCCGGGCCGCAGCCTCCAATGCGCGAACGTCTATGCCCGCCGAGGAGAAAATGGTTTCCTTCTTCCTCTCAATGAAATTGATCCATGCTGAAATCCCTAGCAGGATAAGTGCAGAGATCATTATAAACTTGGAGAGCTTCATGAAAAATTGCCACCGCGGGAAGGCCCTTTGTCTCTAGTCCGACTCGCCCGGACCGGTGAATATGAGTTAATCGTTAATGCGCTCAGCGAGGCGTTGCTCGGCCGTTACAGTGGCTGGCAACTTTTCTGAAATGGTCACCAGGTGTCGAAATGAATTATTGGCCGAGCCTCTGACAATATGGGGAGGTTCCTCTCCCGCCTGAAAGGATTTTACCGCCTTGAAGAGAAATTTTCGAATTGCAATCACAGTCTCGTCGCTCGCGTTCAGGTGCTCCTTGCTGCGGTCATAGATGGGGCCCATGGTTTCCGTGGCGCAGGCGTCGTGGACAAAAAAGCTAGATCCGACTCCCGCAAAGGTCCGGGTCTTTTGAGCTTCCCTGTCCTGACCATAATGATTGTGGAGATTTCGGACCTTTTTGTAATCTTGATCAACGTCATTTCCCAAGGTCCGCTCCTCTTGGCACAGAGGCTTGTTCCGCTTGCAGATGATGTAATATTTCCACAATTGGGTATCATTAATGGGTACCCAATAATGCACCGTCATCCCGTCTATTCCACCGGGTATGAACCCCTGGCACGGCATCACGAAATTGGTCACGCGAAAGAGATTGGTGTCTACTCCTGACTTTCGGAGTGAAATCATCCTAATTCCATAATCTGTTTCAGCAGCCTCAAGCCTCGGCGCGCCGTCTGCCGCATAGCCTTCACTTTCAAACCCCACAGCCCCGGCCTTGAAGGATCGGTGGAGATAGGAAAGATGAGATGAGTCGCAGTCACCCTCAAGACCTTGTAGGTAGTTGCAATCGAGCAATACTTTAGTCACATATACGTGGTCCTGCGGCATTGCAGCCCACTCATAGTTAGGGAATAGGGGCATCACCTCTTTGGGCCCCATGTACGCAAAGACGATTCCCGCCACCTCTTTGCAAGGATAAGCTTTATGGTGAATCTTCTTTCGAAAATCGCTTCCTGGCGGTTCCGCTGGAGTCTCCAGGACGCTCCCTTCCACATCGTATTTCCAACCATGATAGATACATCGCAGGCCGCATTCCTCATTGCGCCCATAAAAGAGGGATGTTCCACGGTGGGAGCAGTGCTCATCTAAAAGCCCTACCCTGCCCTGGCTGTCTCGAAAGGCCACGAGCTCCTCACCCAGCAACCTCACCTGTACCGGCGGGCAATCTGGCTCCGGAATCTCTTCTGACAACACTGCCGGGATCCAATAGCGACGGAATAATCCTCCCATTGGTGTACCAGACCCGGTCCGCGTTAGGAGTTCATTTTCTTCATTCGACAGCATCGATGAACCATTCCCTCATTTTGTTGAATTTCAAAGAATCTCTTTCCCTCACAACACGTTGGATGACTTACAAAAGACGGAGGATTTGTCTAGCACTAGTTACCGCGCCGTATATCAATCATAGGAATCTGTGTCAACCAAGAGTTTAACCTGGATTTCTGGAAGAAACCAAGAAGGTGTGAATACGAAGCCAGAGGAATCAGGTTACGCCAGTAGGTTCTTTGCGCGAATTTGCGGAGCCCACAGTAGTACGATACCAGCCAGGAGAACCACCATGGAACCCATGACCGCAACAGTGATGGAGGCACTAAAATAATGGGCAGCCACCCCAGCAAAGAACGATCCCGCTGGAGTCAGTCCCCGTTCAAGCAAAAAGAGGCTGTTCACACGCCCCCGGAGCTCATCCGGCACGGTCAATTGTACCATGGTGTTTTTGATGGCCCCAAATAATGCATGGAACCCTCCTACTCCCATAAGGGCCAGTAAGGCAAGTGACAGGGAGGTAGTTTGCGAAAAGAAGATAAGCGAAAGACCCAAAAGCATCATACAACTGAGTAGAAACAAGCCCTTCCGATTAACGCTGCTTGCAATGGTGGCTAACAAGAGCATTCCCACCACAGCCCCCAAGCCGGGTGCAGCAACCATAAAGCCGAGCCCTTCCGGGCCCACTCCCAACACGTCTTTTTGAAAGATCGGCATCAGAGCCTGATGCGGCATAGCGAATACCGCAGGAACCAGTGCCACGACCATGATGGTCACCACCATAGGATTGGACCACAGATAACTAACCCCTTCTTTAAAATGCGTTATGACCGACGATTTGATACCTGACGCTTTTAACGGAGCTAGTCGCAATGAATAGGTAACAAATGCTGCACATGCGGTAACTGCACTTTCAACAAACAAATTACCAGCGGCACCGAACACGGGAATCAAGAACCCACCCAACACCGGCGCAATGACTCGGGTGGTGTTAAAGGCACCGAAATCTAATGCCACCGCGTTCATGAGTTCTTCTCTAGGCACGGTATTGGGGATAA
Source organism: uncultured Binatia bacterium (SeqCode) (assembly GCA_965215595.1). Classification (GTDB taxonomy): domain Bacteria; phylum Desulfobacterota; class Binatia; order UBA9968; family CAXXLF01; genus CBDCDW01. The sequence continues at coordinate 392,759 of CBDCDW010000005.1, forward strand.
TGGAATGTTCTACCGTAATGAGAAACGAGGCCATAACTCCTGTAATCGAAACGAAGGCAAAGAGATGCCAAATCTGCACCATCCCTGAGGCCACCACGCTCCCCATGCCAAAGCTCAGAAGTGAGAAAAGGCAGTAGAGACTGGTTATGAGTTTGCGTCGGTCCACACGGTCCGCGATAACACCGCCCACCGGACCGAATATCAAGAAAGGCAACATTCGAAGGGCGCTTAGCGCTCCCAGCAAAACGGCAGAGCCGGTCAGATCATAGACCAGCCACCCCAGGGTGAGTTGCTGAATCATCATTCCCGCCCCTCTAAAGACTGTGCCAGCCCACATCAGGCGGAAATTCCTATGTCGAAGCGAGGAAAAGGTTCCCCCGTTAAACAAATTGACCAATGCTTACTCCAGATTTCTTCCCTCAATGGGCAGGATGGTTGTCCGAAGTGTAGCTCTCTCTGTTAGCACAAAGGAAAAGGAGGGGTAAACCCCGAACCACGGGCCTACGTCCGACGGTTTGGGGCGCTTCCCTTCGGGGAAGTTTGGAACATTCACCCCATTCGAACATTCCTGGATAGGGGACGATATGTCTTTTCATGACGGAGTTGGTACGGGGTTCATCCCCGGACTCACGTCCCAGGCATTCAGTGGTTCGGGGTAAAGCCCGTACTGCGAACGCACCAGTAGAGAAAGACGCAAACATCCATTTGCGCATGCAATCCAATGGACTCATAGGACAGGGGAGTGCGGACTAGCAAGCAATGGTAATTGGAGGGAGGCGATCTGTCTTCGCTTTATTCCGTTCCCTATTTTCCGCTGGCCACGGCGGCAGCCCTGGCCGGGAGCAGTGAGAACTCGACGCGTCGATTATCTTGCTGTCCCTCAGGGGTTTCATTGCTAGCAATAGGTTGGTGAAACCCATACCCTGCCGCTGATAACCGAGTGGGATTAATCCCTACTTCATCGACCAAATAACGAACGATGGTGGCAGCCCGCGCGGCGGACAGTTCCCAGTTGGTGGGATACTTTCCTTGGAGGTCCCATCTAATGGGCCGGGAATCGGTGTGGCCCTGTACTTGGATATGCTTGTCTTTGATCTGTTGCAGGGCTTCACCAACCTTTTTCAAAACGGCTAATCCAGAATTCTTTATCGTAGCCCTAGAAGAATCGAACAAGATTTTGTCTTCCAATCGTATAGTAGTTAAGCCGGCAAGCTGTGCGATTTTCACCTGACCAGCATCAATTTCTTTCTTGAGTGATTCTATCAATTGGCGCTGATTTCGAAGGGCTTGTTCTTTATCTCTCTTGGCCTTGGCAAGCTCCTCGGCCTCAGCCGATATAAGCTCCAGCTTTCCTGATAGCTGAGACTTAGCCGTCGCGAGTTTTTCAGCCTCGGCGGAAATAAGCTCCAGCTGACCTGACAGTTGATTTCTACCTATCAATAACTCCTGGCTTTGTTTCTCGGTCTCTCTTATATCCAGTAAAAGGGTTTCGTTTTGCTTTCGAAGATCCTGGTGGCCCATGCTCAGCTCGGCAATGCGATTTTTCTGTTTTGTGACCGTTTGGTTTTGCTTTTGGAGCGTTGCCTTCATTTCTCCCACACTGGCTTCCAGTTTGGCGATTTTCTGATCTTTTTCACTGCTAAGGTGCTTATATTTTACGGCTTCGCTCCTCATGCGCAGACCAAAAGCCGGTCCAACCACCAATGCGAGCCCAATGGCGATCAATGCCACATACAGAAACTTCCTATCAATTTTCATTTAGCCCCCTACAAAATCCAGGCAGATTTCGCGGGTTTAATAAGCGAGAAGCATGCCAACCATTTAGGAGGAATGGAGCCTCACCTAAGTCCTTAATTTTACAACGGTCACGGCATGGAAGGATCAACGTTATGGAGAAACTCGCAAGACAAATTTGACAAAACCGTAAGATTCAATTTATGAAAATTAAAATCTGAAGATTTCTCCCGCTACAGAGCCCTGCGCGAGTCTTCATTCAGGCAGGAACAGCTCTTCCAAAGGAACCTTTCGCTTCATCAGCCCCTGTTCCACGAGGTGGTCCATTAACGTATCCAAGGTGTTCCGGTTGGGTTCAAGACCATAGGGCCACCCATCACCTCCGAAAAACTGGCCCAACTGTTCCAGATCATCCCATAACCAGGGCAGCATAAACCGTAAAGTACCGCCTTCTCGAATTCGGTCCAACACCCAACCTTTCGCCTCAACCATCGCGTTGAAGATACTTTTTGCCACCCAGGGGTGCTCCCGGTAGAGGCTCTCCTTCAGAACCATGGTATGCATAATCGGAAAAATGCCTGTTCTTCGGTAGTACTCTTGCTCCACCTCCCGAAAGTTAGGAAATAGCCTCTGCACATGTGTGCGGGAGCCAAAAGAGGTAGGTTTTCGGGCACCGAGGAGAGCGTCCAGCTCGCCATTTTCCAACATATCGTCCAAACTCTTACCGTGGGGAGCAAACTCAATTGCGAATGGCCCCTCTGGTTTGAGGTCCAACTCATCAGGAGGCCGTGCAGCGTTGATGCCCCCCTCCACCCATTGAATGGTGCTCAAATCAACACCGTAATCATGTTGTAGGGCACCCTTGGCCCACACGGCCGCCGTCTGGCGAAATTCCGGTACCCCCACACGCTTCCTTTCCAGGTCCTTTGGTTTCTTTATGCCGGATCGAGTATTCACGAAAACAAATCCGTGCCGAAACACTCTAGAGGGAAATACAGGGATCGCAACGAACGGGAACTTTCCCTGTGAACGAAGTGACATGTACAGGGCGAGGAACATCTCGGCAATATCGAATTCGTTGTCTTTAACTGCACGATCCACCAGCAGCGGAGGGGGTTCAATGGCGAGATAGGTGAGATGAATGCCCTCTGGCTGAACTATGCCGTTGCGCAGGGCCTCCGTCCTGTCGTAAGGACCACAGGCCATGGTGAGGTTTAACCTATTTGTTTTCCTATCTGGTAAAGTGCTCATGTAGGATCTTCGTTATCTCAATTTGCCTAACACCGCAAGAATTCTTTACGATTATTTAAAGTGCAATCCATCACAAAGCTATGGCAATGGGACTTTCGTCAGTTGACAGACCATAAAGTTACCAATACCATCGGCCAGGACGGTTGTCCCTCGACAATTTGGCTAGGGAGCCAGATGTAAAGCCTGCTCATTTGGAGGTATGTTAAAATGCGGATCGACGTACATACCCACTTTATCAGTCTCGACTTCATCAAGCATCTGGAGGGTCGAAGCGCCCTTCCCAGCAGTGCGCTGGAGGGTGGCACCTATTTCACCACTTGCGCTCAGGGATTTCGTTTACCCGTCCTCCCTAGAATCACCGATATGGAAGTGAAGCTGAAAGACATCGAGGATATGGGCGTTGATCTGTCCGTGCTCAGCCACGGGGTTCCGGGCCCAGACGTTCTCGGTGGCAAGGATGCCGATGACTGGGCTGCACGCATCAATGACGAACTGGCCGCCATCATTGAGAGGTATCCGGGCAAGTTCTTAGGCTGGGCCTGTCTCGGTTTTGGCAGCCCAGAACGCACCATCGCAGAAGTGGACCGCTGCATTAAACAGTTAGGATTTAAAGGAGTCCAACTGTTCTCCAACATTAATAAAAAGGTCCTGGACACTCCTGAGCTAAAGCCCATATACAAGCACATCGCGAGATTGGGAGTGCCCATGAACCTACATCCGGCTATACCTCTCAACCTCGTGGGAATGGATAATGGTTCCTTGGTCACGGGACTCGCATTCATGTATGACACGACCCTGAACACCGTTCGCCTCATTCAGAGCGGACTGTTCGACGAGGAACCCGACCTAAAACTGATCGTCCCCCACATTGGTGGTGTCATCCCCTACCTCAAAGGAAGACTGGAACGTTCATCCAACGCCGCAATGCGTTCAGTGGTTGACCAGCCCCCTTTGCAGCACCCCTTCGGCTACTATTTGGGAAAGCTTTATTACGACACCGTTACCTATCACATTGAGGCCCTCGATTACTTCTACCATCTCATGGGAGCCCATAACCTTCTCTACGGCACGGATCATCCCTATGGTCAGCCATACAAACTCATTGCAGGGATGGTGGAACAACTCAATTGTACCGAGGCTGAACGTGAGATGATTTACCATGGAAACGCAGAAAAGCTACTTCGGTGCGGCTGAAGTGCACTACGACGCGAACATTTATCACCCGCTTCGGAAGAAGAATTTTCGTGCCAAGACGCCAAGTTTGAAAAGAATTCTTTTTAGCTATTTCCTCCGAACTTGGCTCCCTGTGCACCTTTGCGTGAGTCGTAATTGGTCTGCATCCCAGAATACAATTTCAAGGGGAGCTTTTAAGCAGAATGGATTAGCTTTTCGGTAGGCCGTACTTTTTACGCAGGTCGCGCAGATACTGTGTGACCTCTTTGGAAACACCCGTAATTTCCTTTGCCAACTCCACTGTCTCTTTTGCTCCACGGGCCGCCCATGCTTTACCGTAGAACCGGTTGGTCACCGCAATAGCTTCCGGGTCTTTGACCATTTTCAGGAAGGCATTGCGAAACATTTTTACGAGTTTGCCAGGTGTGCCCGGAGGCATCACAAGAAATTTGTCGATTTCGGAAGGACCAGCCCAGACATTGTACGCGCGCCATGGGATCCCCGAAGGCCGTTTATTCCCCAGTACTTCCAAGAAACTTGGAACATCGGGGAAATCCCGCCGTCGCACTCGTCCCTGTTGAGTAAGGAGGTCCACCACATTATCCTTCACCAGGTCATTGATTAGAGTGGCATTAGCTGTCGCTATCATGTGTAGTTCACCCTGTCTGAGGGCCAGTATCATATCTGCACTACCCGAGTAGCCAACGATAAACCTGACATTCCATCCCAAATACTCGGCACCAAACAGAGGCATCGGCAACCATCCCCGGCTACCGTCGGGATCTCCCACCACCACGGGATTGGCCTTTGAATCACTAAGGTGCCTGCGAGCCTCTTTGGCGATCATCAAAACGCTACCACCTCGCCTGATGGAGCCAATATAGACGTATTTTCGCGGATCGAAACCAATGCGTTTTCCGCCGCGATTATACTGCGTCAGCGTTGACGAGGCGGCCTGAAAAATGGTTAGTCCATCCGGTTTCGCCTTGCGAGCAAAATAATTATTTGCCGGGATTCCGCCTGCTCCGGGAATGTTTTGTACAAATGTTTTTGGATGACCGGGGAGATATCGAGGCATGAAGCGAGCCACAATGCGGGCTGCGGCATCAGTACCACCACCCGCACTGCCCTGGGTTATGACCTTTAACGTTTTACCCTTGAAAAAATCTTTGTCGCCCGCAATGGCCTGGGAAAAATTGCCAATGATGCTTAGGGCAAAAATTGTCAAAATAAAGTTCTCTAATTTTCCGGAATCCACACGTTTCATCATTGCACCCCCCATTAGATTACCCTCATTTTTCTCCTCGAGACCCATACGGCTTTCAACCAAACGAGTTCCCTCCTGTTGGGGGAAAAAATCTCTGTCAAAGGTGCTACGCCTAAATAAGTTCGTACAGTTCCTGAGGCCTGCTGCCCAATCGCTCGGCGCCGTTTTTACGAACCACTACGGTTTCACCCCAACGACCATAGTCCGGCTTCCTGTCAACAAAGACGCTCGGCTTCACGATCATCACGCATCCTTCTTTCAACTCCACCGCTCGCAGTTCCTGGGTAATACGAGTTGTAACCAGAGGCCCATCATCGCCTGTCCCACGCCCGTGCATCAATAGATTTGCTTCCCCCCGACCGTTCATTCCTGTCACCTTTCCGGCAGCCAGCAACTCGCCAACGGTGACGCCTGGTTTCATAGCTTCAACCACCCGATTATAAGATTCGAATATCAACTGCATCCCGTCTTTGAGATCCTGAGGAGCGGCCCCGATGGAAAATGCCTGGTCGATCTGTGCGATATAGCCTCCCCATCGACCTTCGATTTCGATGCCTAGGACGTCACCGATTTCGAATTTACGAAAGGAAGGCAGTTCTACGCGGTGATATGTATTGCCTAGGGGCCCGCTACCCCACCCAAACATAGGAGTAAAACTCCCTCCTTCAACGGCACTGGTGTACATCATGTGTCCGTACACCTCCCGTTCGGCCACACCCCTGCGTGCATGATTTATTATGGTGCGAATGACCTTCTCGGCGATTTGGGTACCCTGGTGAAGAAAATCAATTTCCTGTTCACTTTTTTGGTAGCGGGCTTCGCCTAGCAGATCTGTGGCGGAAACTACCTCTGCGTTGGGAAGAGCTTGCTTGATCATCTCCACCGATTGCCAGTTGGCTTCACCCTCGGCTTCTCGGCAATGACCCAATAGCCCACCGGTGAGCCCCGCAATGCCAACTACACCACGCTCAAATCCCATTTCCTTCAACCGATTGACAATCGTTCGTCCCCCGGTACCACGGGGAGCCGGCCGAATGTCGGTGAGCCAATTGGAGGAGGGCCATACACCTCCGCGTGAAAGCCATGCGGTTACTTCCTGTTCCAGAGGGAAAACAACCGTCACCTCATCAGAGTTCTCCCCGAGTTGTGTCAGGTATATGGGATCCGCCTGACCTCGGTTGTGACTGTTGGTACAGGGAATGCACGCGAGAACATCAATCCTGTCGCGCGCCATCAACTCCCTTACCTTGTGCCAACGCCGATCCCGCTCCTCTAGGGAGAAAACAGCGTTACTCCATTCTTGGTTCCATTGATCAGGCATTACATCCCTCCAAAAAAACAAAGGACCCACGGGAGCCCCAATTCCAAGCACATCCCTTGTTGCACAGCGTGGTAACTGATTGCAAGACAAAATGATCTTGAACGGCACATTACGGTGCATGAATGTACGAGGAGAATTAGTAGGACTCCAAAGGGGGGTTTTGCCCTTGAAGAGGGGTTTTCCAATTACTATAGTGACGCGATCTTGTAGGGGGGATCATATGAAAAACGCAATTCTCACGTCCGTTTTTTCTCTTTTGATGCTAGGCATTGCGCTGCCAATGAGCACCGCCAGCCAATGGCATGAAAGTAGAAATCTGCAAGGTGCCTTTGTGGGTCAATGGAAGATGGCAAACTATACAAACAAATTGGCTACCGCTGCGGCTTGGATCACGTTTCAACCGAAGATCAAGGACAAGGCTTACTACACCCGTATGATCAAAAACCTCAGGCCCCAAGCATTTGAATTGGTTCAATGTGTGGATCGTTCAGCGGCTGCCGAAGATTATACCAGTCGTACGAATGTGGATGATTTAGCAGAACAATGCTTGTTCTTGCTAAATTGGTAAACGCTCCGCACAACGGATTTACACTTTTAGCTTTTGAGAATCCCTCGGAGCATTTCCACAACAGATTCGAGCCGCCTCTACTACAAGTGTTAAGCGCTGTTTCTTTCTACCTGCCATCTTAAATCTCAACAGGTACTAATCCTTATATTTTTCCACCCCATCCCTTTCTAGAAAATAGCCATCCCCGGAGTTCCTGGAGCGGGGCAAATTTGTAATAATTTTGGCTCAGAACGCTTCTTTCAGAACACCAAAAATTCAAGGAATCCTTAAATATCAGACAGTTATAGTCTGGCACCCCTTTTGCACCCATTTCGCTCAAAACAGCACCCTATGAGAACGCGAATCCTCATCACTGAAGATATTGAAGACCTACGCACCGTTCTAAAGACGGTGGTGGAGAGCCTTGGCTACGAATGTCTTATGGCAGCCAACGGCAAGGAGGCTGTGGATATGGCTGCCTCCGAGTTACCCGATGTCATCATGATGGATGTGATGATGCCTCAGATGAATGGCTTTACGGCCGCTAGCATTATTCGTCAGAATCCAAAAACTCAATCCATACCGATTTTGGCTGTAACCGTTTTGAATTCCCATAAAAAGAAGCAACAGTGCCTCGACAGTGGGTACGACGATGTCATCAATAAGCCCTTCACACCGTCACAGTTGGCTGACCGCCTGGAAAAGCTTTTGAAGGGGAATTATCCCTTAAACTAGCCAAAACCAAGCATATCAGCTTTTGTATGATTATTGTTTCATTTGAAATCGTGCCATAGCATCCATAAATGGTCGAAACGCCATATTTATCTGCCTGGTTGAATCATGTATCCGTCTCAAAGATTCCGCAAGCTCTGCAGGCACGGTTAGCATCTGATTCAGCCTTCTGATAGACTGCCCCAATTTCTGCATGGTCTCTTTCTGAGATTCCATCAACATTGCTTGCTTTTGCGCTGGGGATGGCAAGGTTAGATCCTGCATCTTATAGTCTGGGTGCCAACTACGGTATGCAGCCAGTTTTTGACGCTGGATCTCGTAACGGATGGACTCGGATACTTTAGGCATGTTGCCCTCCTTGTGTTAGAGGGCTTGACAAAACTGATGAGGTAAGGTAGGAAGAAGAAACTTTGCATCTTCCTTACATCGCCTGTTCAGCCAAGCCCAGGCCGATAATTGAAAGCCAGAGACGGTAACCTCTGGCTTTCACTATTTCTAGAATCAGTATATCGGATTTTGTTAATAGACACAACTTTTCTTATTTCATTTGTTCCCCTTAACCGGCTTTTTCCGTAGCCGCAAACTTGGATCAATTGGTTTGGCCGCACTAAAGATAGCCTGTGCAATCTGTGAGGCAGTAGCGTTGATCCGAGGTATCCGAGCAGGTGGACGGCCACGGAGTTGCTTTGGTTTCCCCTTTTGCTCCACAATAGATCCCTCCAATTATTCAAACCTAGAATTCAAAGAACAAGTTCCATAGAGCATTACAACTGATTTGCCAAAGTTTGCGCGGTCCACCATCAAGGCATATATCACAAGTGGTGGTCTCATGGTTCCATTCTAGGGTGACTTGGAGTTTTTTGCCCTTATGACAGTGGATCTGTATAGAATCCCGCTCTCTAACAAAAAGAACTCTTGGGCCATCGACGTATCTGGGAGACTCTCGCCTAACCGTCATAACAGAGTTCTCATTGGGGTATACACCACTCCTTTCGGTTTCAAATTCCCACTTGTTGGGCCTCATCTTATTTGCTTCAGTGACATCCATGCCGACTTGATAGCATAGTTGCTCGAAAACAATCGCAATTGTACAGTTTGCCTTTCTCTCTACCCAATTCACAGGTATATCGTTTTCGTCTTCTATCATTTTATCCCTCTGCGGTGAGATCCTGATACCGTAGCCGCTTTTTGTCGAAGCCTTTTGCGAGCCAGAACATGCTTCGGAGATTATGACGGGCAAACTCGTACCGTTGAGGTGCTTCACGCTCATGTTGTGGTAAGTACCGTGATAACCGCGCTTCAACAAGGCCCAAAAACTCTCAATGTTTGTCGGGAGACGACGACAAACAAAAACATTGCTCAGGTTAGAGCTTTAATGTTTTGCCCAATCGTCGTCATCTATCCCGATTACCCTCGCCAGTCACAAAAGGGATTTCCTCAGCGATGTACTCCGCGTCTCTGGAAAGGGCATAAATGGCAATTACCCAAGTCGGTTACTAGAAATGTCCGAAGCCTTATCTGCGATAATCGGGCGAAAAGATCCGCTGCGGCTCTTTCTCAAAATACTCTTTGCGCGCTTGATTTGCGACATGTTTTGGGCCTTCTAGCACGTTAAAAGGGCCTGCCCTCTCCTGCCCGCATACACGAAGGAAGAGATGAAAGAGAACGCAGAGGGCGTAGAGAATTAGTTTTTTGTTTGTCGGGAGACGACGACAAACAAAAACATTGCTCAGGTTAGAGCTTTAATGTTTTGCCCAATCGTCGTCTCCCGATTGGGCAAAAGGGATTTCCTCAGCGTACTCCGCGTCTCTGCGGTGAAATGTCCGAAACGCACAATGTCTTCGTAGGTCGGCTCGGGCATTCCCTGCTTCCAGGTTGGATCGCGAAGCTCAAGCCTGTTCCCGCTGGGATCGTGGAAATAAAGCTCTCTTCCCGTGAAAAAACCTTTTGCCCGGTAAATCAGCTCAATGATGGGGATTTTCTGTTCGTGAAACACTTTACATGCCTGCACAAAGTTTTCCGGAGTTACCGTGAAAGAATGGTGAATTCGATCCTCTCCTTTGACCTCTTTTGGCACCGGGTGCTCGCGTTCACACAGCAGGATGTTGTGATCGCCTACATTGAAGCAGGTCATCACAGAGTTGCCGAGCCGCCCAACATGTTTTAGGCCCAGTAAATCACCGTAAAATTTCTCTGACTCTGGCACACTGTTCACTGGAATGGACCAGTGAGTCACGCCCTCAATTTTTAGTAATCCCATGGTAGCCTCCTTTTAGATGATCTATCTTTGCCAATGTTTTAACCGTTCAAATGATTCTGCGCAACTCGAATCGCACCTTTTCGCTCACAATCCACCCGTCTGAAGAATCTGGCAGATCGTTCTTCGGGATCTATACCATTGTCCAGAAAGGTGTCAAGAAGGACCCAGGCGCTCCTTAAACAAAATGCGGTGTGGTTCTCCTCGGGGAACGAGTTTTCAGGTCGTGGGCAATAGGCCAGTGAATATTCGAAGCACCACGTTCGATGCCCACGCCCTTCATCCTCATTCCCCTTCGTCGCTTCACCGAATTGGGACGCAGGGGGCTTGCACCGAAGGAAGGGAGACGTCCGATACTGGAGATTCAAATCGTATTGGCACGCCGGATTATAGGACAGAACCTCGAGGCAGAGGCCTATCGGTTCCCGCTGAGGGGCGGGCCCGAGCCCGCTATCGCATCGGTGAACTAGGCCTACCTTCTTACAGTTGGTACAGGCTCGCAGCGTTTTTCCACAGCACCTTCTCCCTTGTCTCCACCGAGACACCCTGGAAGCACTGTTGGATCGTCTCCTGGGTGCGAGGCCAGGTGGAAGTTGTCAATGGGATATTCGTGGACCAGAGAATGTGCTCAGCACCCACGTACTGCACAAATGGGGCAACCTTGTCGAACCAAGAGGTGAAGCAGCACTGACGGTGGAACATCTCAGACGGCTTCAACTCGTAACCCTCAGAGGCTAGGCCGTCATGTTCGAACTGATGGTCAGCCCACTCCAGGTAGAGCATACCCCAGCTCAGGGCGCTTTCCGCAAGTATCACTTTTAGACGCGGGTGACGTAACAACACTTTTGAGAAGGAATAGAGGGAGATGACGAATACACTGGAGACCGGCCTGGTCACTGCGTCAAGGGCTTCCGTCAGGGCGGGAGCCAGGCCTGAATAGGGGGTATATTGCAGCTCAGGGGACGCACCCGCGTGGAGGCAAACGGGCACGTTGAGCTCCTCACAGACCTCCCACACTGGATCGTACTCGGGTCCACTGACATGGGGAACTCCACGCAGATTCATGGGCAGTGAAGGAAAGACAACTCCCCTGTGCCCATTGGCGACAGCCCGCTGAATCTCAGCAACGGTGGCCTGGACCGGCCAGATGGGCACGATACACTGCGGGACGAAGCGCTCGCTGGTGGCAGCCCACTCTTCGATGAGCCAATCGTTGTACGCTTGCACGCAGGCAAGCTCCAGTTCAGGGTCCTCTAGACGGCCGAAGGCGTCCCCAGCTAAGCCCGCAACTGTGGGGTAGAGCACCGAACAATCGATACCCGATTCGTCCATCAGCTTGAGCCGCTCGGACGGCGAAAAGGCTTGCGGTGGTACTTGATCCCATCGGCTTGGCTCACGGTTTCGGTCAGTCATCAAGGCGCCCGTCCGCGCGGAGTGCCCCCCCCCCCACAAGGACCCGCCCATCCACCACCCACCGCTCGCCACCCTCGGGTGTTCGTTCGAGGTGAGGAATACGGTCACCCCATCGGCCCCTGGAGAGACGATCAACCCACAGGGATGGCGGTTCTTGCACGTGATCGTCGACGCTAATCAGGCCGAAATTTATCTGCATACAAGCTTTCCTATCATTCTTTTCTCGCCACTACCGAAGCTTCCATTTGGTAGACGCGTAGTGCGTTCTCGTAGAGCACCTTGCGACGGTCGTCCTGCGGCACCCCCTTCAGTACACGCTCAACCGAATCCCAGGATCGCGGATAGAAGGAGGCCACATGCGGGAAATCCGACTCCCACATAATGTTATCGATGCCGATAAGGTGTCTGAGCTTGATGCCTTCCACCTCGAACCAGAAGTTCACGTACATCTGTCGTCGTACCGTTTCGCTCGGGCGGGTGGAAATTCCCTCCGTCCATAGATGGCGGCACTCCCATTCGTGGTCGCATGCGGCCAGCGCATAGTTAAATCCCCCAATCCCGGCCTCGGCAAACACGCACTTGAGACGTGGAAAGCGCTCTGTAACACCGGAAAAGATCAGTTGTGGAATGATCTGCGCCGGGGTTACCGCAGAGGTGGCGGTCATGGCAGAGTGGGCCTGTCTCGGCGAATAACCACTCCACTTTCGCACCGACGCTCCCGCACGGAGATTTGCTGAACCGTGGAAGTGGATGGGTAGACCCAACTCCTGACAAGCACTCCAGATGGGATCCCAGTACGGATCGGAAAGATGAGGAAGTGACTTTGGCATCTGGCCCAGCACATTGACACCCCGATGGCCGAGCACTTTAGCGCGTTCGATCTCGCGCTTGATGGTTCCCGGATCACTTAGGTATGGGAGAATGGCGAGTGGCAGGTAGCGATCGCTTGTCTGCGCCCACTCGGCGAGGGAGTCATTATAGGCTTTCACCACATCCAGCTCGTGTTCTTTATCGCCGAACTCGAAGTAGGCACCGCCAGGTGGATTAGGAAAGAGCACCTCGGCATCGACTCCATCTGTGTCCAATGCCTGCAAACGTTCCTTGGGCACATACGCAGTCCGAGGAATATCCTCCCACCGCTGGGGATAGGTGGGAAACGGATCCCCCATCACTGCTGGGCAATTACCCACATTGTCGCCGCGGGCCTTGCCATTGACCGCCCAACGGTTAACCCGGCGTCCATCCCTCTCCACCTCCACAACTTGGGGGATCCGGTCCCCCCACTTTTGCACCGACATCCGGGAGGTAAAAGCGTCGCGGTCAAACCCCGCATGGGAGTCCACACTTATGAGGCCGTATTTGATTTCCATCTCGCCTCCATAAATCTTTTCAATATCCGTGGGAGCGCACAGCAAAATGCCCAAACACCATAGCAAACTTGTATGTCTTCGCAACCGTGAACACACAGGGAAAAACTTCTATGTACGCCTCGTGGAACGCTGGAATAATCTAAACTTTAGACTTGCGCCTGACGGCCCAGGTTCCCAATAGAAAAACCATCGTCGATCCGAGCGGCCCAAACACAAAAACGCCTCCAAGGCTGGTGGCCTGCGCAATGATGCCCCCCAAGGCTGGACCGAGAATATTGCCCAGGTCACCTGCAGCATTGAAGATCCCTGTGGCGACTCCCCGCGGCACCTTGTGCTCGGGCACCTCCTGCACTAAACCAACGGTGTTGGCCACAATCACCACGGCACGGGTGAAACCCACCACAACGTAAACGGTTAGGATCGTACCAAAATTAGTGAACAGTGGAATCAACATTAGAATGGCAGACTGCAGCGGCAGCCCAAAATAAGACAACCTTCGATGCCCCACCTTATCGACCACATGCCCACTGATGGGCCGGGTGATGGCATTGCATCCCGCGTAGGCCGCACGCATCACACCGATTTGCGTAAGGCTCATTCCCACGGCCAGCCCGTATAGGGAGATGAACACGCCACACATCTGATGCAACAGATTGAGGAACATGGCGACAATGACCACAATGGCCAGTTCGGGTTGCAAAATCGCCTTCAACGTTTCTCTAGAGGTAAATTTTGGCCGGTTCAGCGTCTTGCCAACGTTTCCTCCACTGGAACCACTCAATAACCACAACAGAGCGATGGGAATTACCGACAACAAAGCGGCAGTCTGGAATGTCAACCTGAAACCGAAATGATCGGCCATAACCCCACCAAAAAAACCTCCGGTGGAATAACCCAGCGCCAGGCTTCCCACGTAATACCCCATGGCGTGGTTACGGTTCTCTCCCGTGGGCAGAGAATCGACAAAAAAGGCCATGTACAATGTGGTTACTGCACCCAAGGCTAGTCCATTAAAAGAATGCACAACGGCAAAGGTCACATCATTTGTCACGAGGCTATAAGAATAACTGGTAACCCCCGTCACAAAAACGGCGCCGGCAATGAGCAGTCGCGCGCGAGCGTGACTGTATATCATTCCCACCGGCAACCGTGAAATCAGAGCGAGAATTGGGCCAAGGGAAATCAGGGTACCAATGGCGGCAACCGGAATGGACAACTCGTCAAGAAAGGGTGGGATGATCGTGGAGGCCGCGTTGTTTTGCACCGTAATGGCAATGACAGGGACCAGAAGTCTTAGTGTTTGCACGTTCATTTCGATTTCGTATCGAAGGATTTAAACAGAGCACACCATATGTCTAGGTAAGAATATGGCTGCAATCGAAACAGGATACGGATAAGTCTAACAGGCGCTCAATGGTTGTACAAAACGCGCTGCTTAAACGAGATGGGTTGCTAAAGTATTGTGCATAGGTAGGAGGAGGGGAGATGGTGTTTGGCAGGCGCAGGGTCTGCTGCGGCAAAGTTAATCAATCACAGGATCAGATTAGAAGAAAACGCCATTCAAAAAGCGCTTGTTAATTATCCACCGCTTCTTCGTAGGACACTCCGGCCTCCGTCTCAGTGTCGAATAGATTTCGCGCGTGCATCCAGGTCTGGGTCTTTTCAAAGATTTCTTTAGTGTAGGACTGCGGCACCACACGTTCGCCGACCCCGAAACGTCGAACGTCTACTTTGCCGTGAAAGCGCTCAGGGATCTCCTTGAGAAAGTAGTGTTTGAATCGCTCCGGTTCCAGATCAATGTCGGTTTGTGCCCGGACCAGGGAGCCCATATAGCGTTCGACATTTTTTGGATCCGCATCGCGGGGAAACATAAAGGCCATCATAAATGTCGTAGAGAGGATCCTCCGAAATCCATGTTGCTCGAGCAGGTACAACTCTGGGCCCCAGACATTTACCGCGGCTATCTTCCCCGCTAACGCAGCATCCACCCGAGCCCAGGATGTGCCAATGAATTTAAGGGCAATGTCTTCCGGAGGTAAAAAGACCTCCAGGGCCTGCAGAGCGGAATAATGGCTGCCTGAATGATAGCCCACCGCAATCTCGATTCCCGATAGTTCTCCAGGCTGGAATACCCTTGAATCATCGGGGACCACAATGCCCGCTTCGCAAACACTGTAAGCCTTCCCCCACATTATTCCGTCCTGAACCTTCGCAGCTTGGTTTACCGTCCAATGGCAGGCACAGCTGACATCGCCAGCCCCTTCACCTTTACGGCCATGTCCATCTGCATAGCGCTCGAATGCACCAAACAAGTTATCCTTGAGTGGCGCAGACGAATCCACACCGGTGAGCTGGGGAGTGCTTTTGCGGCTTCCCTCTACATTGAATGCATAGTCGAGACCGGCGTTACGAAAATAGCCTTTTTCGTCCGCAACCCAATCGTTAAGTCTACCATGCGGTTGAATAATGAATTTTGCCATGGGAATTGTCCCCTTTGATTATGGGCGGATGGCACCCACCCTATTCACTCATCCCTTGCCACCATAGTATTGCACTTATCACAACAATTAGCGCCCCAACAATGGCCCGGCTCATCAAGACGGGACGAGAGCCTCCAGTTAGATAGGCATGAATCCGCCGATTGCACTCATGGCGCTCAATTTCCTGTCTCGTGGGCCGGTCCATTTTTTATCAATACGGTAGAACCCCGCAATTCCATTCTATGAGAATGTTCTTCCTTTAGAAAAAAAGCCAGCGAAACCTGACCATCAATGGCCAAGAACAAACGGCTTACGACTCTTTTTTTCATTGCACCAAGCGTAGAACCATCGCCGTCTTGGTCGGTTTCTTGCCGCAGGAAGCCACCGAAATATTGTGGAAAGCCCTTATGAATCCAGCCCTATCACAGCGAAAGGGATTGTCAAGAAAACCCCAATTCATTTGAATGCTTGCCCACATCATGGACGCTCACCGACATTTCATCTGCGTGGCCCCCTAGGAAGGTAGGGCTGGATAGGGGGATGAAAGTAGGCTTACTTGAAAAATTATAAATTACCGTGGAGTGAACCCTGAGCTTGTTACTCAACAATTGCTCTCCAACTGACTTAACTAATTTTGTCAAGTAATTTCTTTACGAATGTTTTAGAACGTGGTATAAATTACCAATTCGGTTAACTAAGGCAAAAGATGTTAAGTATCATAGGCTTAATAAAGCATCGTCTTGAAGAGTTGGGCCATGAACAGAGGGATTTGGCGGCGGCGGCTGAGGTCACCGAGTCTTATATCTCCCAGTTACTTACCGGGAAGAAAGCTCTGCCCGCACCCAATCGGTCGGACATTTATGAGAAAATGCAGGCCTTCCTTAAACTCCCTGCGGGAGAGCTGGTTAAGCTCGCTAATCTACAGCGCAAAGAAGAGCTCCAAAGAACAATCGACGAACCAGCTAGACCTTTGTTTCAAGAGATCAGAGAACTGATTCTGCAAAAGTGCCTACCCGAGAAGGCAAAGCAACTGCTCCCCATTTTAGCAAAGGAACCGTTCGGCGAAATCGAACGGCTTATTACGCAAAGACTTTTAGATGTGGCCAAGGGAATAGCCAAAGAAGAATGGAAAAATGAGAATTGGCTTCGGGTGGTGGCACGGATGAACGACAAAAGCTATGAGGAAATGCGGGTAATCGTTTTGGAGTTCCTGGATACCGATATCTTCAATCTATCGGTACCGAACTTTATTCACTTCCTGGACCCGCTCATTGAATCCTGGGACGTGGATCTGGTAACTTTAGGAATGAAGATTGTTTTGGCTCCTGGATTGGGCCGTGAGCGGATTAAACAGTTTGAGTTTGTCGCAAAAAAGCCGGACCCTGAAGCCCGCGAAGAGCTAGGGCTCAGAGAGTTCCTCCGAGATACCACCATGAGCGGAGACATATCCCCAGAGGAACTTGACTTCATTAAGCAGCTCATATTTAGATTTAAGGGCAAAAGCCCCACCGCGCTTTATTTCTACCGGGAACTGCAGAACTTAAGAGACCCCCTCCATTTCCAGCCTGAGGAGTCTAGATAAAGGAAAGTGCAGCCTCGGGGATCGGGAAAGCTAGAGGTAAGAGCTTGTCTGTTCCAGTTATTATTCTTTTAATCGTTATTTTCGCAGTCGGCCTGACTGGTATCAAGATATTCAAGGAATACCAAAGAGGCGTAGTATTCCGTTTGGGGCGACTCGTCTCTTTTCGCGGGCCCGGGCTCAGCTTTGTCATTCCCTTTATTGAAAAGATGGTTCGGGTGGATTTGCGAGCCATCGCCTTGCCGGTGCCACCTCAAGCCGTCATCACGCGAGATAATGTATCCGTGAACGTGGCTGCCGTGATTTATCTTCGCGTGGTGGAACCAAATAACGCAATCGTCCAAGTTGAGGAATATCTTTTTGCCACTGCGCAATTGGCCCAGACCACGCTGCGTAGTGTTTGCGGCCAGGCGGAATTGGACGAGATCCTAAGTCAAAGAGAGAGGATTAACGCTCAGATTCAGGAGATAATTGATACTCAGACCGGCCCGTGGGGGATTAAAGTAAGTCTGGTTGCGGTCAAAGACATCGATCTACCGTCGGACATGCAGCGGGCCATGGCAAAACAGGCTGAGGCAGAAAGGGACAGGCGTGCTAAGGTGATTCATGCAGAGGGTGAGTTTCAAGCGGCGCAGAAACTCTTCGATGCAGCAGAGATTATGGCCACCTATCCCACGGCCATTCATCTCCGATTTTTGCAGGTTCTTACCCAAATCGCCATTGAAAAAAATGAGACAATTATTGTTCCAGTTCCCATTGACCTGCTGGGACCGCTACTCGAACAAAGCACCGAGCCTCGATAGCAAAAACAACATGAAAGCCGCAAGGGAGTCCATGATGGACACTGAAATTAATCGACTGTTTGTGGGTATTAAGGTTTCCTCGAAGCTACAAAGAGAATTAGACCATTGCGCCCCCGGAGCAAAACACTACTTTACGGAAGATAAACCCGAGTCGCTGCAGATCGTAACCTTCGGCGAGGAAAAGGTCATCGGAAGGTTTCTACGCAATGGGTATCCCGTTACCGACATTGACAACGTGACCAGGAACCTCCGCAGTATTATTACGCTGATCACAGGAGGCTCCCGAATAGAGGAGGATGCCATCCGTATATATGCTGCCGACACAACAGCGCCCATTTAGAGTCGTATTCGGGGATAGCTTGGTTTAGATTTTACAATCACATGGCATCTGACCGGGAAAGGAGATTGGAGTGCTACTGACCGTTGGCAATAAAGTTATATATCCGTCTCGGGGCCCTTGCCTTATCGGCCCGATCACCAAGAAGGTCGTCGGTGGTAGGCCGGTGAGCTTCTACAAGTTGGCTCTTCTGGACGATAGCGGCGGCGAAGTCTTCGTCCCGGTAGATAAAGTTCCTGCCATAGGTGTCCGACTGTTGATAAAGAGGTCTGAGATCCCCAAACTGCTGGGCCACCTAAGGAAGGCAGCCGGATCGGCCAAAAACTGGAAGCAGCGCACCATGGACCACATCAAACTGCTCGCATCCGGTTCGGCTTTCGACTTGGCTGAGATCGTTGAGTCGCTGACTAACTTGCAGGAAACGAAACCGCTAATGCTTCGCGACAAGCAGACGCTGGAGAGGGCCAGAAAGCTCCTGGTTTGCGAGATTTCTGAAGTCATGGGAGAGACAAAGAGCGCCGCCGAGGACCAGGTAGACAAGGCTCTCAAAAAACGAAAAGTAGCTTGAGGTAACCGCAAGAAAAAGAGAAAGTGTAACCGGGGTCAGAATTGAGAATTGACTTATTTCCCGATGTCACACTAATCTTGAAAAAAAGAAACACTAAAGATGTTTTCCTGCTCAGTACAGCCTGTTTGCGCTCATTCTGGTAGCAATGGTGGTAGCAAAGACCAAATTCTCCTCAGTTGGAAATACGACTCATCATTAGATACCGCCTGCCGGTCAAGCATGGGTTTGCCCGGTGGCTTTTGCGGGAGTTCTTCGATTCTTGGTGACCACTCCTCAAAATCAGATTCCCATCATACCTGGGAGATCAAGTAGAAATCGGGCGGAACCGATGAATACCTGCCCCGTGGCCCCCGACTCCCTCCAGGGTATTTCTCGCCAGCAGACCAACTCCGGTCGTTGGAACGGAAAGAACTGGGACGCTTTCGTCGCAGACTTGACGAAACAGGAGATCGATGTCCGGGAAAACCTCGCCCATCGGTCACTCTACCGCACCGACGGCGGCGGCGTGGCGCAGGGCATGCCCCATGGACTCGTGATCGCGCGCTCCGCAAAGCAGATAGCCGCCATCCTCAGTGCGGCGCAGAAGCATGAAGTACCCGTGAAGATACGCGGCGGCGGCCTCACCACCGAGGGCGAGTCCGTCGCCTTCGGTGGCCTGCTCGTCGCAATGAACGGGCTGAGCCGGGTGTTGTCCATCGATGAGAAGAATCTTACCGTCCGCACCGAAGCCGGCATTTACTGGCACGCGCTAGCGGAAGCGCTCAGGCGCAAGGGACTCGATTATCTTTCGGCCCCCTTGAATCTTACCTCCTCTGTCGGCGGGACGCTGGGTGTCGGCGGCGTCGACGTGAATTCCCCCAAGTATGGCTGCAGCGCCGACCAGGCGGTGGCGCTGCAGGTGGTGACCCCCACCGGACAGATCAAGGAGTGCTCGGAAAAGGAGAATCCCGAGCTGTTCGAACAGGCGCTGCTGGGCTACGGCCAGTTCGGCGTGATCACGGAAGCAACGATGATGATCCGCCCCTACACGCCCTGCTCGATGCACTATTTCTATTACAGTTCGCTTCGCACCGCCATCGAGGACCTGCAGATGCTGTCGAAAGAGGGCGCCGCGGACTACTGCGCCGTCCTCACGATGCTCGACCGCGCGGTCAACCTGCTGGTGGCCTTTGATTCGGAGGAGCGGGAACGGGAGTTCTTCGCCCGCTGGCGCCTGCGCCTGCGGGGTTACGGCGAGTTCGGTTTCGCGGCAAGGTTGGCCGTTTACTACGCCCTCCGTCCCTGGAAGACGAAGGAAGCCTTGTACCTTCAGGGGCGCAAAAGCGCGCTGATGCCGGAGTTTGCGCCGTCCCACCACATGCGTAAGGGAAAGATCGTTGACCGTACGGTGGTCTTCTCGCGTGCCGTGTGGAAGTTCTGGGGAGGTCAGCAAATGGTGATCCCCGACCTTTCCACAAACGAGGAAAAGTTTGTGCAAGCCGTGGAGAGGGGCAACGCTGTCTGCCGGAAGTATTTTCCTCACTACACGCTCTACTGCGTCGGAATCAAGTTACGCGGCCGGCTCCCCCGGTACGAACTTTCCTGTATCCCGCCCGACGCCGAGGGCTTCGCGTGGGGATGCGAGTTCGAGCCTATGATCAAAGGCGATACATATAGCCGCGACCACCTTCAGTCCTTCAAGAATGCGATCTACGACATCGGCCTCGACTTGAATACGTCTTATTACCGCTTCGGCGGGATGATGAAGGGCTATATCCGCCCTGCGTTCGGTGATACCCTCGTGGACAAGCATCTCGCTATGAAGAAAAAGGCCGATCCATCCATGATCCTGAACGCGGACGTGATCTTCTGATGAACGACTACCGTGCATGCACCGGGTGCGGAATATGCGTCCTGCCATGCCCCGTCTGGCGGGAAACGCGGGATCTTTCCCTCACCCTCGCAGGCCGCGCCCTGGCCCTCCAGGGGGGCGCCACCGTCGCGGATCTCAGGGAGTCCTTGGATGCCTGCGTGACCTGCGGCGCCTGCGAGCCTGTGTGCCCGGAGGAGATCGACACGGTCGGAATGACCCTCGAGCTACGCAAGTCGAATCCGCTGGATCTGCCGGAACTGGACCGCATCCACGGACAAAGGGGCTCTTTTCTTCCCGGGGACTCGCTTCGCAGACACAGGCTTTACGAAGTTGTACTGCAGCGGCTCGGCGTTTCGCCCGTCGATTTGTCTGATATCGCGGCCGCCCTCGAGGCTGGGCGGCCGATTTCTCCGGCACGTCAGAAGCAGTGCCTTGATTCTCTGGTGGGTACGGAGCTAATCGTGGCCGATGGCATTCTGCACCGACCGCTGAGGTCGTGGGGGTATAAGGTGGTCGGGCTGGGTGAAGCGCTGCTCCGCAAGGGCCCTGCCCTGCGGCCCACCGACCTTTACGTCATTGAGACTCGCGGCTACCACGCCGACTTCCGGCGACTGGTGAGATTCTACGACGAGCTCCGGAAGCGGCTGGGCTGCGAGATGAACCTCGATCTTCAACGTGCCGCCATGGCAACCGGGGCAGCGAGCCTGCAGCGCCGCACTGGTATGAACGGCATCGACGTCGCCGAACAGGCCAGGTGGATCCTTGAAGGCCGCACCGTGGAACGGATCGTCGTGGAATCGGTGGACGATATGGGGCCTTTCGAAGAGGTAACCAACATCCCAGTGGTGCACCTAGCCGAGGTGGCATCGTGAGGACAGCCGACGTCCTGCTGATCGGCGCCAGTCTCTCCGGCGCGGCGTGCGCCAAGCGGCTAATAGACGCGGGATACGAGACCGTCGTCCTCGAAAAAAATAAGCTACCCCGGCACAAGATCTGCAGCGGCATCCTGTCGCCGCGCGGTCACCGGTTCCTGCTGGAGAATTTCGGGCCCCTACCGAGAAAGATCCTGCATGAGCCCACTTCCTGCCGCGGCGTGACCTTCCACTTCCCAAGCATGCTGTCGCTCTCCATGGACTTCAACGGAGGGCCAACGCCCCATCTTCACCGCAAGTACTCCGACCACTGGGCAATCGAGCGTAGTGGCGTGGAGGTACATGATGAGACGACTTTCATCTCCCTCAAGGACGAGGGCGATCACGTCAAAGTCGAAGCCCTCAAGCATGGCAAGCCCATGGAGTACCGCGCCCGCTACGTCATCGGCACCGACGGGCCCAATTCAGGAGTGATCAGGAAGATCTATTCCGATTACCCCCAGCGAAACCCGTGGTTCATGGTCGGACAGAAGTTCCACGAGATCACCGAGTGCCCCCTCGACGACGACTACTTCCATTTCTGGTTTCATCCCAAGCTCGGCTACTACAGCTGGAGCCACGCGCGGGACAACCGCCAGATCCTCGGTGTGGGATGGGTACCGGGCCAGAATTTCGACCATGTCCACGGTCGACTTCAACGCTACCTGGAGGAGAAACATGGTGTCCGGCTCGGTCCTCCAGAAGACCGCGAGGGCTGTCTCGAAAATTTCGGCCTGTCGCTCATCAACCGCTACGTGTTCGGCAAGGGCAACGTCCTTGTGGCCGGCCAGGCCGCAGGGTTCCTCAACATGATGGCCGAGGGCATGAGCTGCTCGCTTCATTCAGGCGCCATCGCGGGCGAGGCGGCAGTGGAGTCCCTGCTACGGAACCGTCCTGTCCAACAGGTGTACCGTGGGATGATCGCCTCCGAAGTCAAGCGCTGCTCCGACCAGTGGAACCCCTTCAAGATCGCCTTTACCCAGCCCCACGAGGCGAATTTCCGTTCGGCGCTAGCGAAGCTGAAGTTCCGCGACCAAGCGACGATGACGCTGGAGATCGTCAAATTTCTCCGCCTATACGGCCGCTTCAACTGGGGCCGCCAGATCATCACCCAATCCTTCCGCCGCTACTTCCTCGGCGGCTACGACCACGACCGTTGGCGTTAGTGGACAGGATAAGAACTGAGTATTGACTTATTCTCAATGGTCAAGCTGATCGTGAAAACTGGAGCCACCCGCCGGAGTCGAACCGGCGACCTACTGATTACGAATCAGTTGCTCTACCAACTGAGCTAGGGTGGCTCAAGAATAGAATTCAAGGAAGGTGAACCAGTTCGTATCTTACCAAAGAGGGTCGTACCCCGACAAGCCTAGTCCAATTATCCGCGATTCATAAAATTTCGATCACCGACCGCTGGCACCCTGGCCACTACCTTGCCGCGAAGCACCTCATCGACAAGCTGTGCAAGGAAATCGACAAACGGCGCAATGTTCTGCCGCACGCTTGCCTCTTCCAGAGCGGTTATGTAGGCGTCCCACCGTTCCAGCGGCACCACTGTCCAGGGGTATCCTCCTGCCCCCAGCATCACGTTCATGAGAAACCTGCCGATACGGCCATTGCCGTCCATATAGGGGTGGATATAAACGAAAATAAAGTGGCCGAGCACGACCCGAACTGACGGTTCGACTTCCTCCGTCAACGTCTCGAAAAATACCGGCATGGCATCGCGTACCGCCTCGCGGTTAGGCGGAACGTGCATCGAGCGCCGGATGAAGACAGGGCTGTTGCGGTAACCGGCAAGATCGCCCGCCCGGAGCAATCCCACGGTCACGCTCGGCGCGAACAATTCCCGGTACCAGGCGCGGTGATCCTCATCAGCAACAGTTCCTGGATTCTCTCCGCCCAGCACTCTGCGCAGGCTCTTCTGCACTGCCTGATAGGCGAGCCAGTACCCACGCGCCGCGAGCGTATTGCGATCCTCACGGTCTTCCTCGTCTGCATCAGGATTCCAGCCGCCACCATGGACGCGCTCGATCAGCGCTGGGCTGACTTGGTAGCCTTCGATGGACAGCGAGTGATAAGCGTCGGTTACATACACCTCCTGCACCTGCCTGAGATATGCGTCGATGCCCTTACGCCGTCCGGGCGGCGCTGGAAATTTTTCGATCACTGCCCCGCGCATCTGCTGCCACATGAGGCGGATTCGGCCGGCATAGGGGGACACCTCGCGCCGCGGCAGCACAAGATCGATCCTGCTTTTAAACGGGTCCTGTTCGCGCACCGTATAGCCGGCGGCGCGCATAGTCTCTAGGATGTCATCGGCGATGCGGACGCGTCCGATGTTGCGGAACGCACCCGCAAGCCGTCCAGCGATTGTACTATGCCCACCCTCCAGAAGGCGGTCCGCCACTTCCGAAGCATCGCGGATCGTCGCAAGCGATGCACGCGCGTCAGTGGGATTTTTCTCGAAGAATCCTGGCGAGCTTGCGATTAACGCTGCGGGTAGCGAGAATAGCCGTAGCCCTTCCTTCTCTTCGATATCCTCCTCTTCCGGAACGGTGGCGCGAACATCGAACAGCGATGTACTATACGGCAGTGCCGTGGCCTTGTTGCTGCTCTTGGGAGCACGCACCACAAGCTGGGACGGTACGGCCTGGTTCCCGGCATGCAGAACCAGGGATTGCTCCGGTGATAGACACCAGTCGCTGCCAAAGCGCTCCCGTAAATAGGCGACGCAAAAAGCCCAGAAGCAAGCATACCAAGCTGTGCTTTCGCCGGCAGCCTCATGCGGGCGCACCGCTATATACCAGCCCTTCAAGACCTCTTGCAGGAAGCCGTTCTTGAGCAGCCGCTCCCTGTGCACCCGTTTGATGTCGGCGGCCCGGATGGCGACGACACCACGGTCCTGAAGCGCCCTTAGGGCTTCAAGGGATTCGGCCAGTTTCTCCTGCGGCGCTGCCATGAGCTGTGTCCTGCTATTAGGTTATGTCGCTGTGCACCAGCTAGGTTATCTCGTTGCACCTTTATTAGGTTATTATGTTGTACCATTTTTAGGTTATCGTGTCGAGCTAAATTTAGGCTTTTGTGCAGGAGGCATACGGACTCGTTACACCGGTGCCATCGGTCTCCATACTATAACCGGAGTGAGACCTGCTTCGTGACGTATTCCCATTTGTAACGCTGGTCGTAAAGACTGGAGCGACCCGCCGGAGTTGAACCGGCGACCTACTGATTACGAATCAGTTGCTCTACCAACTGACCTAGGGTAGCTCAAGAATAGAATTCAAGGAAGGTGAACCAGTTCGTATCTTACCAAAGAGGGTCGTACCCCGACAAGCGTTATCCAAACTCTTTTGTAACCAAAAGTGAACCACTACTCCTGAGCCGTAAAGGCGCGCACATTTTGAATGGTTTCTAAGGGTCGGAGTTCTACCCCTCGGAGGAAAGACGGTCGTGGACGATTCGCGGCTGGATCTTGATCTCAGTGAAGCTTACGGAACTTCCAGTTGTGCTTGCGCATAATAATCTTGCCATATCTTACGGCAATAAATAGCAACACACCGAGGAGTAACCAAAAAAAGAAACTTCTGCTCATCGGACCAGCCGAGTTGTATCTCCAGCTGAAATCCCCCACAAGAGGAATCCACGACGCCATGGAGTCCAGCACTCCTCCAAAGAAAGACGAAGGTGGTGCAGGCTGTTCATCGAGTAAACGAAAGGAATTAAAGATTTGCTTAAAAGTCTCGTTGTCTTCTATGGTCCTACTGTCCAGAATACTGCTCATGACGAAACCGATAACGTGATCCTGACCGAAGGGAATGGTGTGAACACCGGCCAGGCCCAGGGGCACGTCGTTGATGAAATGTAGAGTTGAAATATAGAACTTGATTCCCGATTCACTGGGACGAATTTGCCTTTCAATGACGATCATCCTTGAGGCATTCATATTCCTTGAGGTGCTTCGGTAGATCTGATCCACTGTGAAATTCATCATCTGGTTAACATATGAGTTGCGGTTGGGAATGCTATTGAAATGTTCCTTAGAAATTTGCTTTCCCTTTTCAAGCGTGTTGACCAAAACCATGATTGAACTGGCTCGGGGACCTTGCAACAGGACCCGAACTTCTCCGAAGTCATCTTGTTCAACAACCTCTTTTTCCGTCCAGTCTGAAGGGAATTTGAAGGTATAGTTGTAATCATTATCGGTGTATTCCATGATTCTCGCGTCAACGACCCCGGCACTGACTCCAACCATGAGAAACAGAATAAATAAAAATTTCGAAATTGTTTTACACCCACTCATTTTGTTCATTTCCTGTACCCGTCCACCCGTGTCTTCGATGGTTTTAAGAAAGACTAACCTCCAAATGTGCAATATACAGACCAAGCTGGGTATCACGAGATTTCACCCCTGTTATGGGGTGTGAGGTGACTCTCCGTGCCAAGGGGTTACCCTGGGTCGGCAATTTGCCGGAAAACGGCATTCACCCCATGAGCTTTTTTCACGAGCCAATGAGACACCTAGGCTTCCTGCGCGGTGGGGAACTGACACCCTCGCCATGGGCGTTCGAGCCATTCGAAAACTCCTGGTGGGCAGGGAATGTGACCTCGCAAAAAGCCTGTTGACCAATCTCAATAGGGACAAAAGTTGCCGTAGGGGACGTGCTTTTGTTTAAAAACAGCCTGTCCCCAGCTGCGATCATTAGGCTTTCCTGCCAAAAGTCTATTAAAAACAGGGACATTTTCCGATTCCAGGCAATTTGGTACAATTTGGCATGAATTGTGCTTATAACGTCCTCGGCGGCAATCTAGCGCCTAATTCTGCCAAAGGATAAAAGCTATGCGTATCCTCTTTTTATTTCTTTCTGGAATTCTTTTTCTGACCCTTGCTTACCCCTTGTGGGCCAACGAGGACGCCCTGCGGCAACGAATTTTGAATCATATCAGGGCTGCCTCATCACGAGCTGAAATTCAGCTCCCTAGGTCAGAAATTGCCACTCGACCACGCCATGGACCAAATTTTTATAGAAGTCTTGTGGGAGAAGATCTCAATCCCCGACTGGTTAAATCGGTGGTGTATATTGTCACTGAAGGAGGTGTAACCGGAGCCGGAACAGTTATCTCCAGCAGTTTTGGTCTGATAATTACCAACTGGCATCTGGTGGGAAACGATAAAGTCGTTAGTCTAGTATTCAAACCAAGAGGTTCAACTGGAGCTTTCTCCTTCGACAAGGATGATATTTTTTTCGCTCGAGTTCTATTTACTGATTACATCCGGGATCTAGCGCTTCTCGAAATCGTCTCCCGTCCAAGAAAGTTGATCGCGGCTCCTCTCGGATCTACCACAAACCTCAGGGCAGGCCACCAGGTGTTTTCGGTTAGCCACCCCCGAGGTTCGCTATGGAGTTACTCCGAGGGGACCATTAGTCAACTCAACCCGAGCCACGAGTGGGTGAGAGGGATGGGCATCGTCCACCGAGCCAATACGATTCAGACACAGCCTGACGTCGCAATGGAAGTTCCGGCGATCCTCTATTCGACCAGGACGGGCAATTCATTGGAGTACTGGTTGGAGGAACAGTTGACGAGCCAAATTTCGCCATATCCATCGATGAAATCCGCGATTTTGTATTTTCTTCCCTACGTTGAAGGACTTTAGGCTACTGCCAAAATCAGCTTTCCTAACACTCAGCTAATATGAAGCCTTTACGGGCTTCCACTCGAGGTATCCTCCATTATCTTCGGCGAAGGTCGGAGGGTCCGACTATCGCATTCATCCGTGGGCTGACGCCCATGGTCTTCTGCGAAGACGGATAAATCGACGGTTCACCGCCCTATCCACAGAACTATCCCGCTTACCAGCTGGCAACCCAGCTGGTAGATAATACCTTGTCGTATTTTTGGTGGGAAACTGAGTTGGATCGCTTAGAGAGGCTTAAAAAAATGGACCAATGAGGCCAGGAGGAATGAACCGATGTATGCGGCAAGCAGATCGAAGAATAATCGAAACTGGTGCACATGATCAAATACACTGTCGAGCCCAAGGTATAGGATAGCAAACTGGCCAATAAACGACCCAATTAGGCCAATTGCCAGGAAAAATGCCAGGTGACCATCACGCCCGATTGCTACAGTTTTACTGGCCAGGAACCCAGCCAAGAGACCAAATACGATTGTAACTAAGAGTTGATCTTGAAAATAAGTAACTACGTCCTCGGCCATTTCCCTCGCCTACCTTTCCATTGCCCCGACGATCTCTTCAGCGGCCAGTCGCGGATAAGGCGCTGAAATTATTGCTGAAATCAATGACACACCCTTTGTGCCGGTGGCTCTTACCTCGGCAATATTGTCCGCTTTGATACCTCCTATAGAATAAACAGGAATTGAAATTTTTTCCACCACTTTTTTTAGTGGGTCTAGCCCCAGGGGGTCCCCATAGGGGGCCTTGGAGGAGGTAAAATAGACCGGTCCAAAAACGAGAAAATCCGCTCCTGCCTGCTCCGACGCTTCGGCTTCAGCTAGAGAATGGGTGGATACCCCGATTAGCTTGTGGTCACCAATGAGCCTTCTGGCGGTCTGGACGGATATGGAAGCTCCTCCCAAATGCACACCAGCCGCATCCACTGCCATGGCTACATCCACACGATCGTTGATCAGAAGGCTCGTGTGATGCGCATCGCATAGGGCTTTGACCTTTTCAGCGAGATAAAACAGGTCCCCACCGCCAAGATCCTTCTCTCTGAGCTGAATTCCTTTTACCCCCCCTTGGAGGGCCTGCTCTAATACCCAGAGGAGATCGCGACCTGAGGTTAGTTTCCGATCCGTGACAAGGTAAAGATCAAATTTAGGGGAGCGGGGCTGCAAGGTCTTAGGCCAAGACTCCGGCTAACGGACTGGAGGCAG
This sequence comes from uncultured Binatia bacterium (SeqCode), assembly GCA_965215595.1. Lineage (GTDB taxonomy): Bacteria > Desulfobacterota > Binatia > UBA9968 > CAXXLF01 > CBDCDW01. Next base: position 421,257 of record CBDCDW010000005.1, read on the forward strand.
TGGCGTATAGTTTTTTCGGGATACGCCCTGCTCGAAACGCTTTTCGGCCCGCCTCTATTCCTAGCTTCATTGCTTCTGCCATCAACAAAGGATCCTTGGCTCCAGCAATGGCCGAATTCATCAACACCGCATCGCACCCCATCTCCATAGCAATTGAGGCGTCAGAGGCGGTTCCCACGCCGGCATCCACAATTACAGGAACCGTAGCCTGCTCCAGAATGATCTGGATGTTATAGGGATTTCGAATTCCGAGACCTGAACCGATGGGTGCAGCCAATGGCATGACTGCAGCACATCCCATCTCCTGAAGCTTTTTGGCCGAAATGGGTTCGTCACAGATATAGGGCAAAACGATGAATCCTTCTTTAATCAGGACCCGTGCCGCCTCAAGGGTTGCTGGGATGTCCGGAAAAAGAGTCTTTTCGTCCCCGATCACCTCCAGCTTCACCATTTTCCCCACCCCAGCCTCTCGAGCCAAACGGCAGGTTCGAATTGCCTCTTCTGCGGTAAAGCATCCTGCCGTGTTTGGCAGAATGGTGTATTTTTTTGGATCCACAAAGTCGAGAAGATTCTCATTGGCATGATCCGTGATATTGACCCGACGGACGGCTACAGTAACAATCTCTGCGCCTGACGCCTCGACGGCCCTCTGGGTCTCGTGAAAGTCTTTGTACTTACCGGTCCCTACAATTAGACGCGACCGGTAGGATTTTCCAGCTAGCTCGAAATGATCCTCCATGGCTTTCCCCTTTTTACCCCGTGGAATAGCTTCTCCACCGAGACTTAAATAATCGGACCATGATGTTATTCCACGGGGTGGAATTGTTCCTCTACCGAAACTGAAATAATTTGGACATGAAGATTATGTCCGTCTTGTTATCCTCCACCAACGAAGTGGACTATTTCAAGTGAGTCTCCTTCTTTTAAAACCGTGGCACTGTGGGCATCACGCGGCAGAATGTCTCGATTTAGCTCCACCACCACCCTTCCTGGACGGATCGCCAGCTGATCGAGCAGTTGCGCCACATTGAGCCCGGCTCCCACCTCTTTCTCTTCTCCATTAATGCGAACGATCACTGATTAAATGAAGCCTCCACAGATTTACGCCTGTAGTTTCCCTCACTTCTTCGGCGGAACCCGCCGAAGTCGCTCCATGGGCTGCGAAGGCGGATAAAAAAACCGTACCCAACCGGACCACCTTATATAATGCGGTCAGAGAATACGGTCTTGAATTCGCCCCGTAGCAACAGAATCCTCATGACAGGACGAAAACTTTCACGCTTCCCTACGCCGGTACTACCCGGATCAGGTTCAAAGGGTTACCTAAAACAACGGTTTCGGGCTCTCAGTTCGGATTTCGCGAACACCCCCAGCTTGCCCACGACTATCAAAAGGGTCTGCGCAAGTCAATCTACGTCCCGTTCCACTGCCACGCTAGCGTATCCCACCACCTCGTTCATGGGCGCCACATCACCCGAATTGCAGTGCTTCAGCAATTGTGCGCGCTTGGCACCCAGGATTCGTGCCGCAACGAGCAACACCGTCGTGGGGATTACTCCGCACATTCTAATCCGTCTATGGGCATATCTCACCTCCCGATCAACTACTATTATGTTCCAGATCTATTTGCCGTTTCCACGGTATTAAGCAAACCCATGGGTTCCAAGCTCAGGACCTGTTCCACGGCCAGGCGATCAAGCCTTTCAGTCTCCTGGGGAGAAAGGTAATGACTGAGATCACTGCTCGCAATTAGAACCGTTTTCTTCCCCTTTGTTGTTTCCGCTTCGTACAATTGAGCCATGATTTCTCCAACATGAACGCACTCTTGCTCCGAAAGATGAGAGAAAGAAATCGGCAGAAAAGAGAATTCCCCCAGGACTCTTTGAAGAAAGGGAATCTGAACTTCGATACTGTGCTCCTGACGGTGGGCACGTTCGTCCTCGACTAAAAATGGGATCCGGTCTTTTATTAATTCTCCTAGGCTATGATCCACCTTAACCTTGCCCAGGGGAGTCTCCCAAGAGTCAGCAGGACTGATCGCCACCTTGGCACCGTCCCCTCGATGATTGACCCCCATGAGGATAACGCTGTCAAGATCCGTCTCCAGTCTGGAATAAAAATGCGCGGCACAAGCACCCGAGTATACGTATCCGGCATGGGGAACCATACCCCCCAGCAGAGAGGGAGTGGGAGACACCACTCCTCGAGGCCCGAGAGGGTGGGTCACAAAACACTTCTGTAGCAGTTGGGTTAGCTGGTGGGCTTCTCTTGGGTAAAATGAACCTGCGACGGCGGCACGCCTCACATGCTCCATGGTTCTTAAGGAAGTGCTATCTCAACTTGAAGGACACCAATGCCCTGAACCTCCGCCTCCACCCTATCACCAGGCTTCAGAAACACTGGCGGAGTGCGCGCAAATCCAACGCCAGAGGGTGTTCCGGTGCTAATGATATCTCCGGCTTCTAAAGTCATGCCCTTGGAGAGCTCTGCAATGGTGGTGGGGATATCGAATATCATGTCCCGGGTACTGGCGTCCTGCATGACTTCTCCATTTAACCGGCAACTAATCCGTAGTTCGTGTGGATCGGCCATGGCACTCTTGTGCAAAATCCACGGACCCAAAGGACAGAATGTGTCCAGCGATTTCCCTTTGAACCACTGGCCATGCTTGCGCTGTAGGTCCCGTGCCGTCATATCAAGACAGATGGTATAACCGAAGACATAATCGTAGGCTTTTTCCCTGGGAATGTCTCTTCCTTTGCGACCCATCACCACCGCCAATTCGGCTTCGTAATCGAGGCATTCAGTCGCCTTATGTTGCAGCACCTTTCCCAAGTGCCCTATTACCGCAGTGCCAGGTTTCGTGAAGTAGACGGGAGCTTCAGGAGTCTTGAAATCCACTACCCGCGCCCTGGCACCCTCCGCGATATGATCCTTGTAATTAACCCCCAACATGAAAATGTTTTTTCTCGGATGTGGAATCGGTGAGAGGATCTTGGTTCGAGCCAGATCCAATAGAGCCCCCTGACGACTCAGTTTCTTCAATCTTTCAGGGCTTTGTTTTTTAACATAACTGAGCACTCGTCTTGCGGCGCCTAAAGCCTTGCCACCTCCCTCCAGGAACGCCTGCACAGTCGCTAAATACGGGGCTTGACCTCCTCTCAGGCAACGCCGGTTCACCTCGGCAAGATCCACAATACGATCGCCATCAGCTAAAACGCCTATCCGTTCTTGGTTCTTCCGAGAAAATGTGACAAATCGCATACTTCCTCCCACCGAACTGCATAAGCTATAAGAAATGGCCCTAGTGATGTCAAGGATGGGGGGAGAATAGCAAAGAGCAGAGCGCAAGGCGCATGGCGACCGTACCGATTCGGGACCATTGACTACCAACAGGAGAATTTAGCCAGACAGTAAGCAGTTGGCAGTTAGCAGCAAGAGATTTCAGAGCTAAAGTCTGATTGCTGACAGCTATCTACACTTAACACTTTCCTCCCTACACCCAACCCCTTCCCCACTCAGTTCCTCAGCACTCGCTACTCCCTACTACTCAAAGGCGCTATGCCCTTTACGCTTAATTGCATGATGACGCCCGTGATGCTAATTTCAATCGATGAAGAAGGGTCACAGAGAGACGCGAACCACGATGCGAGTAGGTGACCGAGTTCAGATGAACCGACCGATTCGCAAAGAAATTTTCGTCGTGGCTCGTGTGGATATTCCCCATTCCAGTGAAAGGGTCTTCGTAACCAGATCGGGGGGTGACTTCACCATCGGCTTCAAGGTGTGGAAAGCCGACTATGCATGGAATCATGATAGCAAAATGTGGACTGCAAAGCGCTAACCCCGATCCGAAATAATACCAAATGAAATTCCATCCAGAACCGAATAATATAACAGTGGCAAAAATAGTGATTGTACTGCTTAACCACGATTGAGGTGAACTTCTGATTCCGTTCGACCACATCTAATTTTTATCAGGGACGATTCCTGGGAGGGACTCGTGTCGGATCGGGGCTAACCCCTGTCCTGCCATCGTTGAATGAGCCAACCTTTGAGTCCTTCCCTTGAGAACTTGACACGCTCTCTGTACAACATTGCCAGGAGGCAAATCGAGAGGGTATCACAAATCACCAGAGTTTTTGGCTAAACATGAAGCACAATATTAAAGACCTCTTGTCTGAGATCGGTAAGGGGAATAAGCCATCATTAATGGTGCTGCATGGAGACGATCTTCAGGTTCACGAGGCCACCCAGAAGATCCTGGATCTTCTGGTCCCCCCGGATCAGCGGTCCCTAAACTTGGAACGCTTCGATGGTCGTTCCACCTCTTGGGAACAGATCGAAATGGCGCTGCGGACTCCATCGCTATTCACTGGTACGAAGATCGTCTGGATCGAGAATGCCCCTTATTTTCTTTCCCGTGAGCGAAAGGGAGACCTAGTTGATAAGATCCTTCAACTCTGGGTTGATGACAAGAAGGATGAGGCCGCTCGACTATTCTTAGATTTCCTAGCCCTGGAAGGTTGGTCCCAAGAACAGCTGGACAAGGTCCTTCCATCCACGGATTCGCCGGTGGGTACACTTTTGGGCACGGGAACAAAAGGAAGCGATAGAGAATTGGCGGCAGTGTTAGCCTTTGCCCGTGACCGAGGCATGGATCTGGCACACCACCGGGCTGGCCAGAGTAAAGGACTCGCTGATTTTATCGAGGAGGGACTTCCCCCTTGGGCAATCCTGTTGATTTCAACGTCTCACGTGGATAAAAGGATCCGTCTCTATCGAAAATTAGAGCAAGAAGGGGTCATCCTGGACCTGAGTATCGAACGGGAGAGAAGCGGTAGAATCAAACGAGAGACTCTGACAGAGCTTGTGGACCGGCGTGTCAAAGATGCGGGGAAGAAGATAGAACCTCTCGCGAGAAACATGATCCTGGCGCGCGCGGGTGATGAACTTTGGAGTGTCCATCAGGAAATGGAGAAACTCCTTATCTATGTGGGAGACAGGCTCACCGTCACCGCTCGAGACGTGGATGAGATATTTTTAGATCAGGCTGGAGCCTGGATCTTTGACCTAACGGCCGCCATTGCCCAAAGAAATAGTCTAGGGGCACTGACCCATTTAAGACGCCTTCTCTTTCAAGATGAACCCCCTCTGAGACTCTTGGGAACCATCGCTGGTGACGTACGCCGCCTGCTGGCCGCGCGTAACCTCATAGACGGAGAACTACGTCAGAGGTGGAGGAGTGGCATGACCTTTCAAGAGTTTCAGAGAAACGTGCTAGGAAAGAGGGGGCCCTTCCTTATGCAGAATCCCTATGGAGACTACATGAGCTTCCAACGGGCAGACCCTTTTGCTACACAGGAGTTGGTACGCTACCTGCACTTAATCTACCGAACCGACATCAAGTTAAAATCCACCGGCAAACCGCCCCGAATGGTTTTGGAGAACCTAATTTTGGAAATGTGTCAAGGAAAGGACAAAGAGGCCTACGGGATTGAAAACACCAGGCAATAAACCAAGAGGAAAACATTTCCTCGTATTCTTAGTCGCACTTAGCATTATCCATTTCCCATTTGCTCTTTCCATCAGTTGGGCAGGAATCGTGGTTCGAACTTGTTTTAGCCCCAAGGGAAAATGTTCTAGCCACATTCTTCGAGAGCTCCGGGGAGCCAAACAGGAAATTTTAATAGCGATCTACGCCTTTACCAGTAGAGAAATTGCTTGGGCGCTGGTCGAAGCCAAGCAACGTGGCATCAAGGTTCAGGTGCTCTTGGACAAAAAGTTTGATCGGGAAAGTAAATATTCCAAGGGGACCTTCCTAAAAAAACAAGGCATCAATGTCCGTCGGACATCGGGGTTGAGTAGGGGTGGTAACAAACGAGGCCTCATGCACCAGAAATTTGCTGTCGTTGATGGCCGAATCGTTCTTACCGGCTCCTATAATTGGACAGCCTCTGCAGAAAGATACAACCACGAGAACCTTCTATTGTTCCAAGATGCTGGACCTCTGGCAGACGAGTATCGCCAACAGTTTTTGCGTCTTTGGAAAAAAAGCCGATGAGAGGGTTTTCCCTAACAACTATCCTCGTTGTCATTGCCGCATTCATTGCGGGATTTTCCACTCATTTTCTCTACCAGCGTTGGGTGCATCTCCCCAATGAAAACCAGGGGTACCCGGTAACTTATTCCCCTTTACCTCGCACAACCCAAAAGGAAGCGGACATTCCGCGGTTTGACGCCGCCAACGTTAAAAAAATCCGGTCCCATGCAGGGAGCCAAGCGAGGATTCGTGGGAGAATTTACCGGGTGGGGCACTCCAGCAAGAGCAACACCTATTTTCTCAATTTTGGGCCTTCGCGGGATTCTTTTACCGGAGTCATCTTCGCATCAGCATTGGAACGATTCGCTCAGCGAAAGATCCACCCGACAAACTATGAAGGCAAAAACGTCGAGTTCACAGGACAAATCAAGAACCACCCAAGTTTTGGCCTGGAAATGATTCTCGAGGATCCCTCACAAATAGAGTTGCTGGACTAAGCTAAAATTGAAAGGTTGTAGCAGATCTTGGTTTTAGGGTAAGCTTTTCTTATGGAACCTGAATTAAAAAGATGCATGGTTTGTGCTAAGTTGAGGGAGCTCAGGGGAGGCATCTGCGACATCTGCCAGGATCAGATTCGCCGGGAAGCCCAGGGCGACCAGGCGAACATCCGGACCAATGCAGAAAAAGAGCTAAAAAAGCATGGGGTGACACCGACGCACGGTAAAGGCGAAAAATAGCAATTCCTAGCTTGGAAGGCGACCATGAGCGAAAATGAAGATATAGAAAAGGCAAAGCAACTCTTTCGCGAGGCCTACCACCGTCAATCGGAGGGGGAATTGGATGCTGCTGTGCGTCTGTATAGAGAGTCCATCCATCTTTATCCCACCGCTGAGGCGTATACCTTTTTAGGATGGACCTATAGTTTCCAGGGAAGGTACGAGGATGCCATAGAGGAATGCAAGAAGGCCATAGAAACAGATCCAGAATTTGGCAATCCCTATAACGACATCGGGGCTTATCTGATCAACCTGGGTCAGCTGGACGAGGCGATTCCCTGGCTTGAAAAGGCCTCTTGTGCACCTCGGTATGAATGTTATCACTATCCCCATTGCAACCTTGGACGTGTATACATGACCAAAGGTATGTTAAAAAAAGCCTTGGAAGAATTTGAAAAAGCTCTCACCCTTGAGCCTAATTATCTTTTTGCTCGCCAAGCACTGGAGGCCATTCACCAACAGCTCCAGTAACAATCCTAATCTGCACATCTCTTCAGGTTAGCGACTCCAAATCTTTTTGGGTCTACACAATGGAAGGCGATCCGCGCCATTTCGAATCCTTTATCAGCCGCCTTGGATTTCAAATCCACCAGGATGACGCCCATGGGGTTCATCTGATGTGGCGTGGCACCCTCTATCCGGGATTTCTCTGTCTGGGGCTTTCCCTGGCCCTCCTTTTTCTCTCCTTCCCGGTTTTCCGGGCCATCCTCATTAAGGGTATGGGTAGTACGGCCATGTCCCTTTGGTATTTTCCTGCAATGAACCTGATTCTATTCTGTGTGGCGATTTTCCTCCTTAGCCTCAAACGAACCACCGTCATCGACCAAATATCCAAGCGCGTCTTTTTATCAAAGCGTAGCATATTCAAGCGGAGCGGCTTGGCTGTGGACTTCGACGAGATTGCTGCCCTACGGGTAGGGACCGATATGGTTTACAGCGGGCCCGCCGTTGCTGGTTCGACCATGGGTCAAAACCGATTTCCCACCGCTTCCCTGCGCCTCGCCCTCAATGGCGGAGGAACTGTCCTCTTGGATCGGGGTTCCAAACAAACAATCCATGATCTCGCCCATCGTATCAATCGCCTTTTAGACAAACCCATTACTAACAGCTAAAGAAAAAACTACACATCAACATAGAATTGTGATATCAAAAGTTCTCTTCCGCCCGGAGTTTAATTTTTTTTGAGGATGATTTTCCCTGAAATCTAAAATCCAACAAGCCCTCTGCGCTGTTTTCGCTGCCCTTACCATCCTAGTTTTTGCCACTTCAGCATGGCCCTTATCTCCCAAGCGAATTACTGCGCGTGCGGCTTTCCTCATGAACGCCGAAACCGGTGCGGTGCTTTTTCAACGCAAGGCCGAGGTAGGTTTCCCACCTGCGAGTACCACAAAAGTCGTCACGGCCATGGTTGCGCTGGAGCACAAACAACTACACGATCATCTCTCCGTGAGTACCAGCGCGTCTGAGGTAATGTCCCTGAAGTTGGGTCTACGCCCCGGTCAGACCATGAGTGTTCAGGACTTGCTCTATAGCGCACTTCTATACTCAGCCAACGATGCTAGTGTGGTGCTAGCCGAAGGGATAGGCGAATCCGTTGAGGGATTTGCGGAGATGATGACCCAAAAGGCTCGCCAGTTGGGCGCCGAGAACAGCCATTTCAAGAACCCCCATGGTTTACCGGCTCGTGGACACTATTCGAGCGCAAAGGATTTGGCCGTGATCTTCAATCACGCCATGAAAAATCCAGATTTTCGCACCATTGTCCAAACGAAATGGAAAAAAGTCGATCTGTTTACGGCAGGAAAAATGAAAAGGGTAAAAACACTACCCCTAAGAAACAAAAACCGACTCCTCTGGAATTATAAAGGCACCCTCGGTGGCAAAACCGGATATACCCACGCAGCTAGGAGGTGCTACGTGGGGGCTGCCAGCCAGGATGGAGTGACTCTGGTGGTCTCCGTCCTAGGTTCTCGTAATCTTTGGAGAGATACCAAACGACTATTTGAATTCGGATTCCGAAGTAAATCTCGGAGCATCGACTCTTCAGCTGCCTTTATGGTCCAAGTCGCTTCCTTTCGAAACGAAGAAAGGGCCGAGTCACTACGCAACAAGATTGCCAAAGGTGGCTATAAGACCTATGTACATCGGTTTGACCCGCGGGATGGGGCCACCGCCTATCGTGTGAGGATTGGGCCCTATTCCCAATGGAATCGCGCAAAGAGTGTAGCCCGAAAGCTAGCGCACAAACGGGGCATAAAACCGATGATTTTTCTCACTTCGCCCACCAATAGAGCAAGTGGATCACAACGGAAAGTACCAAAATGATATTCGGTTGGAAAAACCCCGCCTGCTAGGGGAATAACCCTGTCCACAGATTGAAGCCTCCAAAGACTGCCTCCTGTGATATCCCTCAATTCTTTGGTGAAATCCGCGGAAGCACCCCCCTTCGCTCCCCGGGCTTTGGAAAGTCCACCCATTGCATTCATCCAGCTGAATTTATCTACGCCTAATGGCAATGGTTTTCTGCGAAGGCGGATAATTTTTTTCTCTTTTCCTCTTGCACTTCGTCCCAATTCTTCTTATAAGATACCGTCCGCAGGGGGGATTTCGTCTTATTCAGATGCCCTCCAGCACGCTCCATGGAGAAAGGGAGACCATGAACAAGAAGATTACCCTACGAGTGAACGGTAAGAAGCATGAGCTTGAGGTTCCCACCAATCGTCTCTTGGTGGACACCCTACGATATGATCTTGGCCTCACCGGCACAAAAGAGGGTTGTAGCGTCGGTGTTTGCGGGGCCTGTACAGTCCTCATGGACGGAAAGATGGTTAGTTCCTGTATCGCACTAACAGTTTTTGCAGACGGGCGCAAAATCCTCACCGTGGAGGGACTGGCCAAAAATGGAAAACTCCATCCGGTGCAGCAAAGCTTTATCAAATACGGTGGTTTCCAGTGTGGAATCTGCACCCCCGGCCAGGTGGTGGCGGCAAAGGCCCTGTTAGACGAGGTCAAACGGCCCACAGAGGATCAGGTGAAGGACTGGATGATGGGAAATCTGTGTCGTTGCACCGGCTATTACAAGATTATCGAGTCCATCCAAAAGGCTCACCAATTCACGTAAGGACAGGAACATGTTAGCATTCGAATACCATACACCTAAAAATCTCCAGGAAGTCCATCAAGACTTGAAACAGTTCGGCACCGACGCAAAACTTATTGCCGGGGGCACAGCCCTCATTATTATGATGAAGCAGCGCCTGGTTCGCCCTACCTGCTTGATCAGCTTGCGTTCCGTGCCTCGGCTGAACACCATCACAGAAAAGGATGGCGGGCTGAGGATAGGCTCCTTGGTGACCCACAATGAACTGGAGACCAATACCTTGGTGCGGCGGCGTCTGCCACTCTTGGTCAAGACCTACCACCATGTGGCCACAATGCGCATCAGGAACATTGCCAGTGTGGGTGGAGGACTCGCCCATGCCGATCCTAATCAGGACCCTCCTCCAACCCTGATTGCACTGGGGGCCACTGCCAAGGCTACTTCGGCCAACGGCACCAGAGAGATCCTCTTGGAAGACTTCTTTACGGATTATTATGAAACCGTACTCAATCCAGACGAGATTCTCACAGAGGTCTTCGTACCAACCCTTCCGCCAAACAGCGGCGGGGCCTTTCTCAAGTTCCTGCCCCGTACGGCCGACGACTACGCCACCGTGTCTGCCGCAGCGGTGGTTACCCTGGATAAGGCCAAGAAGACATTTAAGGATGTGCGAATTGCCCTGGGCAGCGTGGGAACGACACCCATTCGTGCCAAGGAGGCTGAGGACGTGCTTCGCGGACAACCGGTAAAACCAGACGCTCTTAGAGAAGCAGCTGAAAAAGTCCGGCCACTGGTTGACCCCATCAGTGATTTTCGCGGCTCGGCATCTTACAAAAGAGAAATGGCCGTTGTATTCGCACGACGGGCATTGGAACAGGCACTTGCAGGCCTCCGGAAAAAGGCCCCCACTAAAGCAAAAGCTAAGAAAAAGACACAAACCAAGAAAAAGGCAAAGTCCAAGAAGTGAGGTAGAAGTTGAAATTCAACCAACGTGCAGTCATCTCAACCGCCCGTGAGCCTTTGTGGGATTTTCTCATGGATGTTCCCAAAGTCGCCCAGTCGCTACCTGGAGTGGAGAAAGTTGAACAATTGGACCCCGATACCTACCAGGGGACTCTAAAGGTCCGTGTGGGTCCCATATCGATCAATTTGCAAGGAAAGATAATTGTGGAACAGCGAGACCGCGACAACTGGCGTGCCACTCTCCGAGCCGATGCCAGTGACCGTATGGCCGCAGGTGCTGTCAAAGCCAAAACGACCATGGAGCTTAAAGAACTGAGCGCCACCGAAACTGAGATGTCAGTGGATACCGACGTTAGCATCATGGGCAAGATCGGTGAGTTTGGACAGCCAATCATCCGCAAAAAAGCGGATGCCATGCTCAAGGAATTCGTCGAAAACATCAAAAAGCAGCTTGCGACTCCATAGCACAGGGTCTTATCCGAGTCCCTTTCCCCCAAGTCACGTTTTTTGAATCAGTTTCCCACCAACCCATCAATTGGGTCTCGATCTTAAGACCGAAGCGTTACCCAGGAGCAGCCACGTGAGCCGAGGCACTCCAATGTCAAATTGAATTTCAATACCAATCCAATGAATTCCCTAACGATATGGCTGCTAGCTGCACGCCCCAAGACCCTGTGGGCCTCAGTGGCCCCGGTTGTGGTGGGGTCGACTATGGCCTATGGTGATGGACTTCACCACTGGCCTTCCATTGCGATTGCCGTTCTCTGTGGGGTGCTGATCCAGGTCGGAACGAATTTTGCCAACGACTATTTCGATTATCAGAAGGGAGCCGATACAGCGCAAAGACAGGGCCCCCTTCGACTGACTCAAGCAGGGTTGGTAACGCCTCAGACCATGAAACGGGCCACGGCCCTCGTATTTCTGATGGCATGCATTGGGGCCCTCTCACTGGTGATGCGGGGCGGTTTGCCCATCGTCCTCATCGGTATTTCTTGCATTCTCGCAGGCATTCTCTATACGGGCGGACCATACCCTTATGGCTATCACGGGCTGGGTGACCTTATCTGTCTGGTCTTTTTCGGACCGGTTGCTGTCAGCGGGACCTATTATGTCCAAACCCTCGAGTTTCACCCCGTTGTTGCGGTGGCCGGACTGGGACCAGGTTTACTCATTACTGCGATCCTAACGGTCAATAACCTGCGCGATATTGAAGATGACCGCAAGGCGGGAAAACGAACCTTGGCCGTTTGTCTTGGCAGGACTTTCACCCGATGGGAATACGCCTTCCTCGTGGTCTTAGGTGCTTCGGTTCCCGTCCTCATCTACTTAAACACAGGGCAACGTCTAAGCTCGTTGCTTACTCTGCTCGTGATACCTCTGGCTTGGCCCGCGTTTAAAACCCTCCACGCCCGTAGCGACGGAGCAGCGCTCAACCCTGCCCTTGCGTATACTGCTAGACTCCCGCTCATCTATAGCGCCTTATTCACTGTGGGCTGGCTGTTATAGAATTGTTAACCGGATGCCATGATCCTCCCTGTCAAGAACAGCATTCTTCTAGACACCGCCAACTGCCTGCTCAGTGCTAGTGTAACGGGGAAAACGAAGCTGGGATGACGATGGCGTTCTCCTGCTTGAGCATGAACTCACTGGTTTGGGCGGGCCAGTTTCCTAGTTTGTTGGCTTCGGCCCGAATCCGTGTCCGCTCCGCCATGTTTTCATAGGGCCATATGTGGATGAACTGATTTAACGGTCCAAAGGTTGTGTACCAGCAGGCTGCCAACGGCGAGAGTTTTACGCGGTCTGCAATCACTTTTTCCCAGCGCTCAAGCACCGTAGGAATGGACGCTGGAAGATAGGTATAGGTTCGAATCTCGTAAATGTTGCCGAGCTTTCTTTCTTCAAGGGGAGGTGAAAACGGCGCCGGCTGAAGGATCTTGTTTTCCTGGGAGAGGAGAATCTCCCGGTTTTGCGGCGGCCAATGGCCGGTCTTTCTTGCCTCCCCTGATATGCGCTCTCGATCTTCAAAATCCTTGTAGGGCCAAACATGGATCACCTGGTTCAGCGGGCCTACTTCTGAGTGCCAGAAGGCACCAAGCTTGGATATCTTCTGACGGTATTCTAAGGCCGCAGCGAAGCGTTCCTCGAAGATTGGAATGTTCCCCCCAGGTTTCAATGTATAGGTACGCATCTCTATAATCATGTTTCTCCTCCTCTTAACGAATTGCCTTGTTCTATCCCACAGGTTATAGGATCATTGCAACATCCATTTGTCTCCAAATAAAAATGTGTAGCTCCATGAATGGAAACCTCAGTTCTGGTAAGGGATTGACTCCGCCTGTTCCTACGGTCGCTGACGTCCAATCGCTTCAGTGGTTCCTCGGCGGGAATCCTTAGCTGTTCGCTTCGGGCTGCCTCGAAACTCGCTGCGCTCAAACAGTCGATGCTGCTAATCCTCAGCTTCACAGAGGCTTCCAACTCCTCAGAACCAATCTGCCGCTCAGGCACGCCAGCTCCCGTTGCATAGGTCCTGGGATGAGGAGGCTTGCTGAGCGAAAAATGGACAGAGCAGCGGCTAATCCACCGTCGGCGGCGACACGGGGAAGCGAAACGTAAGGCCGTGGGCATCGAACGTGTAGCTTCAACTATTCACTGGCCTGTTGCCCGCGGCCGTGCTCCGACGGTGAGCTCAGCCGAACCGAGACTCCCTTCCCCAGGAGAACTGAAGCTTTAGTGGCTTGGACTGCGTAACCTGAACGGAGCGGCCACCCTTATGGGAAGAACGAGGTTCGGAGGCTTGTCCACCTCCCGTGATAAAACACAAACGTTCCCACTTGATTATCTTCAGACCGCGGCTAATTCCCTCGTCCCTCTTTGAGGGCACGAAAGACCTGATCGGAAGTAATGGGTAACTCAAAGGCGCGCGACCCCACCGCGTCGGCCACCGCGTTGGCTATAGCAGCAATAGGACTGTTATTGGACATTTCACCTATGGCTTTTGCACCGTAGGGTCCCGGTCCTAGATCCGAATGGACCAGTGTGGTTTTCAGCTCCGGCACGTCGGCGATGGTGGGGATCTTGTAATCCCCTAGATTGGTCGTTAGCACTCTACCCTCTTCGATCCTCACCTCTTCCATGGTGGCCATACCGACGCCTTGCATCAGGCCCCCTTCGATTTGCCCCTGGTGAGTGATGGGGTTGATGATGGTCCCAACATCGTGAGAGGTCACGAACCGGGTGACTCGAAACTGACCGGTTTCGGCGTCTACTTTCACCTCGGCGATTTGCGCGCTGTAACAGGTAATATCCCGTCTTCCCTTGGGGTTCACGTTGGCCGTGACCTGCAATGACCCGCCTTCCCCCTTGCGCTTGACGATGTCACCCATCATGAGAGCCCGCCTTGGATCCTCACGGGGCCAGAACTTTTCACCCCGGTGAACTATCTCCTCCAGGGGGCACTCCAAGATCTCGGCGGCGTGGGCGGCTAATTGTTTTCTCAGATCACTGGACGCCTGGAGCGTCGCCGTTCCCGCGATGTTGGTTACTCGCATGGCCCCAGCACCGGAATCCTTGGGGGCCGTATCGGTATCACCCACAACCACTTCAACCCGGTCCAGAGGCAACTCAAATTCCTTGGCCACGATCTGGCGTAAAACAGTATGCGTACCGACTCCCTGGTCAAAGGTGGGGCTGATGATGGTGATGGTCCCGTTAGCGCCTGCCACAAGCGTTGCACCGGTGGGCCCGGATCCCACATGTCGGTCGTATATAGCGATACCACGCCCCGTATTGGAGCCGCGTTTGGCTCGCTTCCAACCAAACGCGTCAAGGGCAGCTTGCAGCGCGTCACGGGCTTTGACCTCTTGCTGGCGCTCTCCCACGGCGTTTTCTTCACCGTCCTCGATGATATTCTTGAGACGAAATTCCGCAGGGTCCATGTCCAACGCTTTTGCAATAAGATCGTTGTGAGACTCCACGGCGAAGTTGGTCTGGGGGGCCCCAGGGGCTCGGAAGAATCCACTGGGGACCGTATTCGTGTAGACCTGAATAGCCTCAAAGAAGGTGTGATCGATCCGGTAAGGTCCACCCGCATGGGACGCACCGCCAATAGAGACACTGACTACAGGCTTGAACGCCCCGTAGGCCCCGCTGTTATGGATCGCTTTCAATTGACGTGCCACCATATGACCATCTTTTTTGACACCGGTACGGACGGTGATGACCGATGGATGGGTGGGATTTCCCGCGGTAAGTTCCTCATAATAAGTCATGACCATTTTGACCGGCCGATTTACCTGCTGCGCTAGGAAGGCAGCAATGGGAAGGTCCATGGTATCTCCCTTGCCACCGAAGTCGCCCCCCACAAAGACCGGATTAACCCGAATTTTCGACTCAAGGATTCCCGTGGACTTGGCCAGCTGATTTCGAATACTGAAAGAACTCTTGGTTGAGATCCACACGTCCAATCGGCCGTTGGCATCAATGGCCACAATCCCCGCATGGGGCTCAATGTAGCCGTGATGCCGACCGGGGGTGCGAAAGGTATGCTCGAGGACAAGGTCTGCCTCCTTAAAACCTTGTTCCACATCCCCCTTATCCCATGTCACACGGGTCAGGCCGTTAGGGATCTCAGGAATCGCGGCCGATTCGAGCATCCCATCATAGGAACTGGGGTCTTCGTGCAGTCTGGGAGCGTCCGGCTGCATGGCAACCAATGGGTCAAACACAGCAGGCAGGACTTCGTATTCCACATCAATATACTGAAGCGCCTCCTCCGCCGCATCCAATGATTCCGCTGCAACAGCCGCAACACGGTCACCCACAAAGCGGACCTTATCCCAGCAGAGCACGGGCATATCCCTCAAACGTCTTCCCACCAAGTGACCGGGAACTTCTTTACCGGTGATGACGGCTTTCACCCCCTCCACTTTCCAGGCTCGAGAGACATCCACACTGACAATGCGGGCGTGGGGATGGGGACTGCGCAATACCTTGCCCCAAAGCATCCCAGGGAGTACCACGTCTGCTGCATAAAGCGCGCGACCTGTTACCTTGTCAGGTCCTTCTGCGCGCGGAATCGAAGCTCCAATAGGGGAATCGTTCTTTGCCACCTGAATTGCCTCCTTTGCACGGACACTCACGCATGGAACGAAACGACTTAACTCCAAATGCAGCAAAAGATCAAGGCAGTTTTCCAGAAACCGATGTTAACTCCGTACCGATGGGTTTTCCTCCGCTTGAAGCGGGGCTCAGAGTGGAACTGAAGAGTTCATCCCGAGTCAGGGACACTTAAATCGAGTGTTCATTGGTACTCAGTAAAGTCGGCAACGAATGAAGGCGGATTCGCAGTGGCAATTGATCTCAGTGGGAGAGAATCTTACCGAGAAATTGCTGTGTCCGTTCGGAACGCGGGTGGTCGAAGAATTCTTGCGTTGTGTTCTCCTCGATGATCTCGCCTTCGTCCATGAATATCATCCGGTTAGCAACCGTGCGGGCGAAACCCATTTCATGGGTCACTACGACCATGGTCATGCCCTCTTGTGCAAGACTCACCATAACATCGAGAACCTCTTTTATCATTTCCGGATTCAGTGCTGACGTGGGTTCATCGAAGAGCATGATCTTTGGGTTCATACACAGGCTGCGGGCGATGGCAACCCGCTGCTGTTGCCCACCCGAGAGTTGGCCTGGATACTTGTGTGCTTGCTCAGGGATGCAAACCCGCTCGAGGTACTTCATAGTAATCTTTTCCGCCTCAGCACGAGACGTGCGGCGAACCCAAACGGGCGCAAGACAGAGGTTTTCCATTACCGTCAAATGGGGGAAGAGATTGAACTCTTGGAAAACCATCCCAACTTCGCGACGGATCTGCTCGATATTTTTTACGTCACTGGTAAGCTCAACTCCGTCCACAACGATGCTGCCACGTTCATGTCTCTCCAATCGGTTAATGCAGCGAATCATGGTTGATTTTCCTGACCCTGACGGCCCGCAGACTACGATTCGTTCACTCTGATGGACAGTAAGGTTAATGTCTTTTAACACATGAAACTCACCAAACCATTTATGGACTACCGTCATCTCGATCATGGGTCTTTCAGAACCGTCTGTTTGATTTGCTGACATGAATAACCCTATTCTCTGAAATTCAAATTCACCAATCTATTATTTCCCACTCACTTGAAGCCGTCTTTCAAGGTGCCGGCTAAGTCGTGACATACTAAAGCAAAAAATCCAAAAGACAACAGCTGCGAATACATAACCCTCCATGGTGAATCCCAACCAATTGGGATCGGCCGTGGCAGTCTGAATAATACCAAGAAGATCGAACAACCCGATGATAAGTACGAGGGTCGTATCTTTAAACAAACCGATGAAGGTATTGACAATTCCGGGAATGACAATCTTCAGGGCCTGTGGCAGGATAACCAGCCCCATCATGCGCCAATACCCGAGCCCCAAGGCGGCGGCGGCCTCGAATTGACCACGGTGAATCGCCTGAAGCCCGCCACGGACCACTTCTGCCATATACGCCCCCGCAAATAGAGTGACCCCCACCAGGACTCGTAGCAGCTTGTCATAATTCACCCCTTCGGGAAAAAACATGGGTAGCATCACAGAAGCCATAAACAGTACGGTAATCAAGGGAATTCCCCGCACGATTTCAATGAAAGCCGTACACAGGGCACGGATTACTGGCATAGAAGAGCGGCGCCCAAGGGCAAGCACTACACCTACAGGGAAAGATCCCACAATCCCGACCCCCGCCACCACCAAAGTGACCATGAGACCACCCCACAGTCGCGTCTCCACCACAGGCAAGCCAAAAAGTCCCCCCACGAGCAGAATGAAGCCCACCACTGGATAAACCACCAGCAGGAACGCGCCAATCCATGCTTTCCAAGCAAAAGAAGAAAAAAAGAGAGGCAAGCATGCCATCCCAAAGATTAAAAACGTCGCGTTGACCCGCCATCGTTCCGCCTCCGGGTAAAACCCGTACATGAACTGCGCAAAGCGGACTTTGATAAAGACCCAACAGGCCCCATTGCGGATACAGTCCTGCCGCGACTCTCCGCTCCAGTTGGCATCAATAATGGCCCATTGCAAAATGGGGGGAATAATCCAATAGAGTAGCAACAGCAACACCACCGTCAAAACCGTGTTCATAGGGGTGGAGAAAAGATTTCGCCGAACCCACCCAAGGGGACTCATTGCTACTAGCGGGGCCTTCAGGCCATTGGAATTATTCATTTCCAAAGTATCTTATCTGTTGGCAAACGCGACCCTACGATTGTACCAATTCATGAAGAACGAAATAGTCAAGCTGATGGTAAGATAAACAGCCATGGTTATGGCAATGACTTCGATGGCCTGGCCAGTTTGGTTGAGAACCGTTCCCATAAATACTGAAACCAGCTCAGGGTAGGCGATGGCTACGGCGAGAGAGGAGTTCTTTGTGAGGTTCAGGTACTGGCTGGTCAAGGGAGGGATGATCACGCGCAGCGCTTGGGGAATGATCACGAGGCGAAGCGTCTGCCCCGGTTTCAGACCAAGAGCGAAGGCCGCCTCAACTTGCCCACGCCCAACGGATTGAATACCAGCCCGAACAATCTCCGCAATGAAGGAAGCCGTGTAAACGGATAGAGCCACCAACAGGGCCATGAGCTCAGGAATCACTACGAAACCACCGACGAAGTTGAATCCCTGCAGCTCCGGATACTTCCAGGAAACGGGAAATTGGGTAAGGACCATGGCAATGAGAGGTAAGAAAACCACGGCACCAATAGAAACGTAAACGGTTGGGAATGTTCTTCCCGTGGCTTCACGCCGTCGCCGGGCCCATCGGTTCACTAGAATCACGGCTACCATAGCAATGAATAGTGCCATGAGTACCGTTGAGAATCCCGCTTCGAAGCTGGGCGCAGGAAACTGGAGACCGCGGTTGTTGAGAAATATAATTCCGCCCATGGTCATGCTCTGACGCGGTGACGGCAGCGGCACGAGTATGGTAAAATACCAAAAAAAGATTTGCAGCAGGAGCGGAATGTTCCTAACAATTTCAACATAAACTCCGGCCAGCCTAGCCACCAACCAGTTTTGGGACAACCGACCCAGGCCAACGATAAATCCGAGAATTGTGGCAAATAAAATTCCCAGGGCAGAAACCAGCAGAGTATTTAACAGACCAACGAGAAATGCACTCCCGTAGCTGGATTCCTCGGAATAATCCATGAGGTGCAGGATGATGCCAAAACCCGCGGTGGAGGAAAGAAATTCGAAGCCTGAGGCAATTCCTCGGCGTTCGAGGTTGACCAGGACGTTGTTGATGAGGAAAACGCCAAGGCCGATTACGGCGCCGAGCACAAGGACCTGGATAATACGCCCACGATATCGAGCGTCGTTCCAGATCACTGCTCTACCCCGAACCACACAACGCCCCGGACTTGAGTCCGAGAATGAATGTTTCGAATTTCCCCGAAGGGAAGCACCCAAATGCCACGGACGTAAGTCGGTGGTACGGGGTCTACCCGGCATGAGGATTTCTGAAGTTTAGCGGGCATGAGTCGAATGGAAATGGCAAAAAACCGAAGCGAGGATTTCCAGTCAAACATTTATCGCATGGGAGGAGCGTAGAGAATGCCACCTTTGGTCCAGAGCTGATTTAAGCCTCGCTCCAGCTTCAAAGGGGTGTCCGGGCCAACGTTGCGGTTGTAGACCTCACCATAGTTCCCAACCTGCTTGATTATGGCATAGGCCCAGCTGTTGGGAAGTTCCAGCTTCCGCCCAAGGTCCCCTTCAATCCCCAACAGCCTCTTTATCTGAGGATCTGCCGATTTTGCCTTCATTTCGTCAACGTTCTTGGACGTCACACCTTTTTCCTCCGCGATGATGAGCGCGTTCAGGGACCAACGGACAATATCCCCCCACTGGTTATCCCCGTGACGGACCAAAGGCCCGAGGGGCTCCTTTGAAATGATTTCAGGGAGAATCATATGATCATGAGGTTTCTTAAGCTTGACTCGCTCGGCTGCCAGACCCGATCGGTCAGTGGTAAAGGCGTCACAGCGACCCGCATCGTAGGCTGCCACTGCTTCGTCCGCATTGCCAAAAACCACGGGCCGATACTTCATTCTATTGGCACGGAAATAGTCTCCTAGGTTGAGCTCGGTCGTAGTCCCCGTAATAACACAGACACTCGCCCCATTCAGCTCTCGCGCGCTCTTCAGATTCAAACTCTTTCGTACGATGAATCCCTGCCCGTCGTAAAAGGTTACCCCCGTATTGCGCCATGTATAATCTAACCCAAGGGCGATACGTTGCGCCATTTGTGATTCTAACCCTCCAAGGGCTCACATTAGAGCTCAAGGAGGGCAACAATGGAAGGGTTCACCATGGCACGACGATCCAAGCAGGAGTATTTACGATCCATCTATGATCGTTATCAGCACGCACCACGGGCACAGAAGGGAACGATGCTAGAGGAATTCTGCAAGGTTTGCGGCTACAACCGCAAATATGCCATCTGGCTTTTAAACCGGCCCTTGCCCGAGGCAACTGTACGCAAACGGGGTGCACCTCGCTCTCCTACATACAATCGGGCAATGGTAAGGATTTTGGCAAAGGTGTGGGAGGCCTCGGGGTATCTGTGCTCCCAACGTCTGAAGGCCGCCCTTGTACACTGGTTGCCCTGGATAAGGCAACACTTCGAGCTGACCCAACCGTTAGAGGATCAGCTCCTGGCCATCAGCGCCCGTCAGATGGATCGGCGCCTGAGGGAAACCAAGCACATCGTGAAACGCCGACTCTATGGCACCACTCGGCCCGGATCGCTACTAAAGCAGATGATCCCGATTAAGACCGATCACTGGGATGTGAACCGGCCGGGCTATCTGGAGATTGACCTGGTGTCACACTCAGGGGCCTCAGCGGTTGGGGAGTTTGTCCATAGTCTGGACTGTGTCGACATTGCTACCTGCTGGGTAGAGCGCAAGGCCGTCATGGGTAAGAGCGCTTTGGGTGTCTTGAATGCGGTCACCGAGATCGAACACCAGCTTCCTTTTCCCCTCAAGGGGATCGACTCCGACAACGGCAGTGAGTTTATCAACAACCGCCTTCTTGCCTTCTGTCAACAACGCCCAGCTGGCCACACCATTCAGTTCACCCGCTCGCGTCCCTACAAAAAAGATGACAACGCGCACATCGAGCAGAAAAACTGGACCCATGTCAGAAAGCTTATGGGCTGGGATCGCTACGACACCGCAAAGGCCCAAGAGGCCGCCAACCAGCTCTATGATGAGCTTAGGATCTTCCAGAATCTGTTCCAGCCCTCCATGAAGCTGCGATGCAAGATCCGTATAGGCTCTCGACTTATTCGCCGCTATGACACGCCTCGTACCCCGTTCGAACGGGTCGTGGAGTCCCGAAAGGGAGACCCCAAAAAGCTGGCAGCCCTCAAGCACACGCTTAAGACAACTGATCCCTTCGAGCTCTCTACCCGAATCGATCAGCAACTGCAGCGGATCTACAAGCTGGCCAGCCATGCAGACAGAGCCCCACGAGAGAGACCACCGCTGAAACAAACGCCGTGGAAAAACTGGACCTTCAGCAAGAAACTACAGCGCCAACAACAGGACATGAAACGACAGATGCGAGACGACTTCGGTTAGATTTTGTAATGACGCAACGAATCCCGCTAGGGTTAGATTTTTTGATGGCTTAACACGACCCCAACGAAGTCCAGACCAAGAGCGCTATCCCGAACGAAGGTCCACGTGGTATTCCGCGACAAGACGTCCACCTCCCCAGACTGCAATGCCGTGAATCGCTCCTTTGCGGATAAGGCCCTGAACTTAACCTTTGTTGCATCGCCAAAGATCCCCGCCGCGATTGCTCGGCAAACATCCACATCGATACCAACCCAATGGCCTTTCTCGTTAGGATTGGAAAAGCCAGGCAGACCGAGGTGAACCCCACACTGGACATAGCCCTTAGCTTTGACGGCCTTCAACGTAATTCCCGCAACCGATGTGCCCGCACCAACAATGTAGGCAACCGCCGCGACCACGGTTAGAAGACCAATACGTTTCTTCAACCTGCATCCTATTACCATGTCAGTCATAAGAGTAACTCCCGTTGCCACCTCTTATTTGTGGTTCCATTGGGGCTTTCCCTTGTTCAGAAAGGCCCGAACTCCCTCTTCCACATCTTCGGTTTTAAGAAGTTCATTAACGTACATTTCCTCCGAACGTTTCAAAGCCTCGAACAGACTGCCGAGGGAGTTTGCCCGTAGTCCCCTGAGGGCAATACGAAGCACCGCAGCGCTTTTCCCCTTGAGCTCACCCAATAGGGAATCCATGGCTTGTTCGAGTTCCGCAGTGGGAACCACCCGATTTACCATACCAAAGTCATGGGCCTCTCGGGCGGAATACCTCCTGCCCGTGAGAATCGTTTCTGCCGCCCGGTGGTACCCCATCAGCGATGGAAAGCGGGCCAAAGCCACAGGGGGATAACATCCCACGGTGATTTCGGGTGTGGCAAAAATACTCTCTTCCGAAGCCAAGATCAGGTCACAGGAACTGGCTAACTCCCAACCTCCACCCAGACACGCCCCCTGCACCACAGCGAGGGTAACCTGCCGAATGGTGAATAGCTTACGAATGATACCATGGACAACTTTCAACATCTCGGGCACCTTCTCCCGGGTATGATCCTTGATATCCACACCGGCAGAGAATGCGCGATCCCCGTCCCCACGCAAGACCAGAAAGTCCACCTTTGAGTCACCATCCAGCTGTTCCAGTACTTCGCGAAGCTCCACCATCATAGAAATATTCATGACGTTCAGTGGGGGGCGTTGAAGGCTAACAAAGGCCGTGCGGTCTTTCTTTCCCAATAGGATATTCATGGCGTTCGGGAGATTTTTTGTGGCTCGGCAATTCTTGCAGGGGGTCTCCTTTTTAATGAAGAACCCCGTGGCAAGACCACGGGGTATCAGAAGAGGCTCAGCTGACGAAGTTCTCCCACACCTTTGCCTTGGCTCTCCACATAGTTCTCTACAGCCCTCCAGTTGCCCCGCTCTCCGACTGTCCCCACGTAGTAACCGTCTGTCCAAAACTCCCCACCCCAAAGCTCCTGTCTTACCTCCGGCTTCCTACGAAAGATCTCCCTCGCCGTAATGCTCTTGAATACTCGTACAATCTGCCCCGGCGAGATCTTCGGATGCGCCGTGCATAGAAGATGAATATGGTCTCTGTCGCACCCTATCGTTTCCATCTCTATATCATAGCGCTCGCTGATCCCCTTGGCTGTTTCCACGATGATCCCTACCACTTCCTCGCTCAAAAGAACCTTCCTATATTTCACCGGAAACACAATATGATAGTGAATCTGCCACGCACAATGACTACCTTTCTCAACCTCGCCTGCTCCCATCCACCCATGCTACTATAAGGTGTCCCCGTGGCAAGACCACGGGGAATTACAAGTTAAACGAGTACCCCAGTTTTTACAAGGACTTTACTGTATATTTACCATTTGTCTAAGACCGACCAACCCTTGTTGGAGACCACACGAAACCAAGTATTCATTAATGAATTTCACTAGTTATCTATCCTGAGGAGGGTGTATCATCTGGCTTAAAGGGGGCCGCGGAGTGTTCTGCCAGGTTTGACAAGTTCAAAGCTTGTATAATAAAATCAATAGAATAAGGCAGGATAAATATTGCCAGTTATTCTACGTCAATGCATAAAAGGGGCAAGTAATGAATACAACTCGACACCTGATAGTTATACTGAGTCTCTGCTTGAGTCTCACAGCGTTGCCACGACCCGTTGTGGCAGATGAATACGACGAAAGCCAATCCAATCCGCTCCGGGTTTACACCTACTTGCTCCATCCCTTGGGAGTTGCCACGGAATGGTTGCTCGTTCGCCCCTTCCACGCCATCGTTAGCAGCACCAGGGGTGTCGAGTACATCTTCGGACATAGGCCCCATCCGCCTCTCTTCCAACCGAGGCAGGCCATGGACGTGGGGATTTCGCGCCGATCCTATTTATCAAGAGGGGGCCGCTCCTATAGGGTCGACCGTTATCGCACAAGAGAGCGGGTTGCAATGCCAGGGGAAGGGCGGCCTGGAGCTGGCAGAGCTGACGGGACTACTGGGGCAGGAGGCGAAAGAGTCGTGATAAAAGAGGTACCCGTGGTCAAGACGGTCATCAAAGAGGTTCCCGTCATCAAAGAAGTACCCAAACTGGTGGAAGTAGAAAAGTTTGTATTTCCACAGATCGCCTTTAAATTCGACTCAGCGAAGCTCACAGATCTCGGCAAAGGTAGGGCGTACCTTGCCGCCCAGGCGCTAATGGAAAAAAACGACATCGTGGTTGTGATCGAGGGCCATACCGATAATGTCGGGACCGATGAATACAATATGGCCTTAGGACTTCGCCGGGCAGAGTCCATAAAGCAGGCACTAGAGTTACTGGGTGTCGAGGCGGACCGAGTGTCGGTGGCCAGTGTAGGTGAAACCAATCCTCTCATTCCTCAGGACACCAGCTGGGCACACGCGGTCAATCGCCGGGTGGAAATGAGAATGAGTAACGAGTGATTGCAATTGATTTGGATTCCAAAGCCCAGTCGTAATTCAGCGGCTGGGCTTTTTTTTGCCCACCTTCACAAAAAGCCAACGGTGCAAACCCGTGGACGAATGCAACGTGGGCAACCCTCCATAGCCTTGGCGACGGACGGTATGCTACGGTGGGTTACGCTTATTTACTGTGAGGGTACCATAGCCGCAAAGTGATTGGGCTCCACTCCCTAGAATGTCAAATAGATACTCACCATGGCCTACCAGCCAAAAGATACATACTTCAAAAGGGCAAAGAGGGAAGGTTACCGTTCCCGGGCAGCCTATAAGCTCCTAGAATTAAACCAAAGATTTCGTCTCATTAAGCCCGGCCATCGCGTGGTGGACCTCGGTTCAGCTCCGGGGGGTTGGCTACAGGTGGTCTCCAGGCTCATCGGAGACCGGGGTAAGGTTGTGGGGGTGGACCTTCAATCCATGGATCCGTTTCGAAAGAGCAACATCTACACTTTCCAGGGAGACATCACCTCCGAAGTTACTCAATTAAAGGTCAAGGAAGCCTTGGGCGGACCCGCCGATTGTGTCCTCTCGGATCTCTCCCCCCGACTGACTGGAATTCATGCCACCGACCTCAGTCGCTCCCTGGAGCTCGCTCAGGCAGCCTTCAGCGTGGCAATAGCCCTGCTCAAGGCCAATGGGGGTTTTATGGTGAAAACCTTCGTAGGAGACGAAACAACGGCTTTCCTAATGGAGCTAAAACCGTACTTCGATTCCACACAACGCACCCGCGCCGAGGCCACGCGGAAGGGATCGTCCGAAATGTATCTAATCGCCAGTGGATACCGAGCGGACTCATTTCGTGAGGTCAAAACAACCGGTAACGAATAGTTGTCAGCAAAGCCCCTTTGAGTCTTACGGAGTAGTGAGGCCTGAGTTTATTAAGCTGTCAGCCATCAGCTTTCAGCTATCAGCACCGGAAACGAAGCGGAAAGACAGTGTGCAGAATGTGGATAGCAGCAATGACTACGGAGCTGAAAGCTCATAACGCTATGCGCTTTGCGCTATGCCGTTCCCTAGTCTGCGTTAATTTGCGTGTGTCTGCGGTTAATTTTATTTTGAGAATAATTCTTTACGATAATCGGCCAGATTCTGCAGTTAATAGCTTTTAACGCTTTGCGCTCTGCGCTTAGCGCTTGGCTGCCAAATGACTTATTCCACGGTCACACTCTTAGCCAAATTGCGGGGTTGATCCACGTCGGTACCTCGCTGCACCGCACTGTAATAGGCCATCAGCTGGAGCGGAATGGTCAGAACCACGGGGGTAAGATAGTAAGAAACCTTTGGGACAATCAGAGTTTTGTATGCCAGGGCCCTGACGGCATCAGCCCCTTCTTCGGTTATGGCAATGATCTTACCTCCTCTGGATTCAACTTCCTTGAGATTCGTCAACGTCTTCAGATATGAGCGGTCCTTTGGCAACAGGACCACCACCGGCATTTCTTCTCCAATCAGGGCAATGGGCCCATGCTTCATCTCGCCCGCTGGGTAACCTTCTGCGTGGATATAAGAGATTTCTTTGAGCTTCAGCGCCCCCTCTAAGGCGATGGGGTAATTGATCCCTCTACCCAGATAGAGATAATCGCGGACGTCGCCCAGGCCCTGGGTCATTTTTGCGATTTCGGGCTCTAGCTTCAGCACCTCCTCCACCCAATGGGGCAAACGCATGAGATCCGCCAAGAGCCTCTTAGCTTCAGCTCGATTAAGACACCCCTTTAGTCGCCCCAATCCAATGGCAAACAGATACAGGGCGGTAATCTGGGTGGTAAAGGCCTTGGTGCTTGCGACACTAATTTCCGGTCCAGCGTGGGTATAAAATACCCCGCTGGATTTGCGTGCAAGAGACGATTCCATCACGTTACAAATGGCGACGACTTTTGCCTTTTTTGCCCGCGCCAGATCGATGGCTGCCAGTGTATCGGCAGTCTCACCGGACTGACTAACCAGCAGCAGGAGGGAGTGGGAATCGATCATTGGAGCGCGATATCGGAACTCTGATCCGTAGTCCACTTCCGTCGGGATCCCTGCAATCTCCTCTAGCAGAAATTTCCCCACTAAACATGCATGCCACGCCGTACCGCAAGCAACCATATGAATTTTTTTTATTCGCGCAAGTGCTCTGGAATTCAATTTCACCCCATCCAAGGAGACATCCCCTGACTTGAGGGAGATCCTTCCTCTAAAGGTGTCGGTGATTGCACTGGGCTGCTCGTGGATCTCCTTGAGCATGAAATGTGGGAATCCTCCCTTTTGGGCAGTCACTGAATCCCAGGTAATTTGCTTAAATGCTCTCTTGGTTTCCTTCCCGGCGCCGTCCCACATGCGTACTCCCTTTGCCGTCACCTCGGCAATCTCGCCATCTTCCAGGAATGCCACTTTCCGCGTATGGTCCAGTAGTGCGGGAATATCGGAAGCTACAAAGGTCTCCCCGTCCTTGCAGCCAATAACAATGGGTGTGGAATTCTTCGCGATAATCAGCCGATGGGGATCATCTTGGTGGAGAAAGGCCAGGGCATAGGAACCTTGAATCTTTTTAAGACTCTTACGCACGGCCCCAAGAAAATCGGCCCCTTTATTTATCTCCGCCGCCACTAGATGAGCCACAATTTCTGTATCAGTCTCCGAGTCAATCTTTGCTCCCTTTTTTACCAGGTAGTCTTTCAACTCTAGATAATTCTCAATAATCCCGTTATGAACCACAACCACATTTCCGGCACGATGGGGATGGGCGTTGGTCTCAGTGGGGCGACCGTGTGTCGCCCAGCGGGTATGACCGATTCCAACGTTCCCCTGGAGGGGACCCCGATGGAGCATCCCTTCAAGATTTTTGAGCTTACCCTCCGAGCGGCGAATGGCCACCTGACCGCCATTGAGAACGGCGATGCCTGCGGAGTCGTACCCCCGATACTCGAGCTTTTTCAAGCTCTCTAGTATGATAGGCGCGGCCTCCCGCGTGCCAATATATCCAACGATTCCACACATATTATTACTCGTTATTGGTTATTCGTTACTCGCGATTCGTTATTCGTATAATGGTTAATTGGTAATTCGTTCTTTGCAACGGGTTACTCGTTAAGTCGCAATTCGTCTATTGGCCCCTCATGACTTCAGTCAACATCAGGCTGTTCAGCCAACAACGACTTTACCAATAACGAGTAACGAATACACGATTAACGAAGCTATTTCTTCTTGTGTTTATCCCTGAACTTTTGTACCCAGCCCTTCACATGCTTCTGTGCCACCCGGCTTATGGCCAGCGCTCCGGCAGGAACATTCTGGGTGATGGTAGTTCCAGCACCCACATATGCATCATCCCCAACTTCCACCGGCGCCACCAGCTGCGTATTACTACCAATTTGGACTCGATCACCTATGGTGGTCTTGTGTTTCTTAAAACCGTCATAATTACACGTGATGGTTCCTGCGCCGATGTTCGTTTCCTCTCCCAACTTTGAATCCCCAATATAGGTTAAGTGGCTCGCCTTGGTTCCATTTCCGATGGATGAGTTCTTCACTTCCACGAAGTTACCAACCCGCACGTTATTCTTTAGCACGGTCCCAGGGCGGAGGTGGGAGAAGGGTCCGATTTCTGCTTTCTCGCCAATTTCACTGTCGGCAATGACAACGGAGAACTTGAGGTGGGATTCCTTCCCGAAACGGCTATCCGTGACATAGGCATTGCCATCGATCAGGCATCTCTCGCCCACCACAGTCCGCCCCATGAGATGGGTATTGGGTCCGATTACTGTATCCTTTCCAATCTTGACCCCTTCATCTATATAGGTGGTTAGCGGATCCTTGAGGGTTACCCCGGATTCCATCCACCTACGGTTTGTTTTTTCCTGCATGGCCCTTTCCATCATGGCGAGCTCCTCTCTGGTATTGATTCCCAACATTTCCCGTGGATCATCCACCCGGACCGCTCCCACACGTTCCCCGTTTCTACAGGCGGTTCCGACAATATCGGGCAGATAGTACTCACCCTGCCGGTTTTGATTGGTCAAGTCGTCAAGAGCGGAATAGAGAAACTTTGGGGAAGCCACATAAATACCCGCATTGACTTCGTTGATCTCTTTCTCAGCAGCATTAGCATCCTTGTCCTCCACAATACCAGTTACTTCACCGTTGCTTCTCCTCAAGACCCTCCCGTAACCTGCTGGATGATCTAAACAAGCCGTCATGAGCGATACCTTGGTCTCATGATCGCGATGGTGGCGAAGAAGTGTGGCGAGACTATTCTTCGTAATGAATGGGACATCCCCGCTCAGGATCAGAAGATCACCTGGAAATTGTCCCAAGGTTTTCCTGGTGCATTTAACGGCATGTCCCGTGCCGAGTTGTTCCTTCTGTGAAACCCAAATAATATTTTCGTAGTCACATGCCTCCTTGACCTGCTCCGCACCATGACCAACCACCACCACCACCTTTGCGGGATCCAAGCTCCGGCAAACCCGCAAAGGGTACGAAATGAGGGGGACCCCTCCCAAAGGATGCAATACCTTCGGAAGATCGGACTTCATCCGCTTACCCAGGCCAGCAGCCATCAAGATGACACCGAGGGACTCCATAATCGTGAAACCAGAATACGGATTATAGCTGAAGTCCGGTATCCATCAAAGGGGTTTCAGGCCGTATCAGTTAGTTAGAACCGGAAAGGGAAGAAAGGGGATTGGCACGAGACGATGGCATTGCCTCTGCTTCTTCGAGAATGGATCGTACTTCTTCAACCAAACGGTCCGGGGTCGGGAGCTCACCCACATGAAGAGCACTCCCGTTGACGATGATGGATGCGGGGCTGATGCCTAGAAATAGGGTTTTTAGAAAGGGTCTTAATGGGGGACGATACCTGCGATAGTCCGCAATCAGGACCGGGATGAGATAGAGGCCGTTTCGGGGGTCCACTATCTCAATTTCCACCCGATGGTCAAATTCTCGTCGCAGGGCCAGATAGAGCTTCCCCACCCGATCCATAATCGATCTGATCATTTTGTAGTCGGGAATGTCTCGAGACCCAAAGGCATCGATCCCCTCAAGGGTTCCGGCACAATTGCTACAGGTTAACGTTTCGGCACTTTCCCTAACAAGTATGATTCTAGTTTTCACGCTCCACCGTTACCCTCCAACTGGCACCCTTTCCGTCTGCCCATTACCTCTCAATATCCCGACTGCCCTCACCACCAGGTATAAAGCGCTGACCAGAATCAAAACCCCGATTACAAAGAGGCCCCAATTCCCTTTCAGCCAAAAACCCTTCAACGTTAAAAGCATGGCCCAGCAAGTCATAAACAGCAGTATCACCATGGGAGTCAATGTGTATGCTATGGGTCTCTTCAGCCTGACTAGATAGACGCTAATCACCAGAAGGGCCAGACTGGCAAGCAACTGGTTGGTTGTTCCAAAGAGGGGCCAGATCACAAGACCGCCTTTTCCCTCACCATCATAGAGCGCCATAACCCCGGTGGTTACAACAGCGATGAGAGTGGCAACCCATCCCTTCCCCAGTGCCGGAAGGTTCATCGTTTCGCCAAACTCCGCGGTGACATACTTCTGCAGTCTTAAACCCGTATCCATGGTCGTGGCAGCGAAACTCACCACCACTACGGCAGCAAAGGTGGCACCGAGGGTGCGGGAGATACCGAACCCTTGGAAGAGAAAATAGCTAATCCCATCCACGAAAGCACCGACCTTCGCTCCAAGACCAGCAGCCCCCCCCCAAGTGGCATAGTGCTCATTCCAAGCGGCGGCAGAGGAAAAACCTGCGGCACAGGCTAGTATTGCCACCAGCGCGAGGCTTCCTTCCCCCAGAGACCCTAAATAACCCACCGGCCGCGCATCTGTCTCCTTATCCAGTTGTTTAGAAGTTGTCCCGGAGGACACGATTGAATGAAATCCAGATATGGCACCGCAGGCAATGGTAATGAAAATGAAGGGTATCATCATGGGAGCCCCAGGCGGATTGGCACGGAGCGCAGGGGCCACCAAAGTCAAGCCTTCCGACGTGAAAGTACCGATGATCACTGCCAAGAAAACCGCCGTCAACCCGATATAAAGCTGATGCCCGTTGAGGTAGTCCCTTGGCTGGAGGAGTACCCACACGGGCAGAAGGGTCGAGATTAGACCGTAACCAAGTAATATTAAGACCCAAGTCACCATGGGACTCCCCAGCGCCGGAACTTTCACCTCCCAACCATAGGCTGACGCCAGGATGACAACTAGATACATGATTGCTACAGCGGCTATAGAGGGAAGAAGAACTCCGGCCCCCCTATGTTTATAAATTAGCCATCCAATGCCGAGGGCCAACGGTATTTCCACAAATATTGGAATCACCGACATGGGGTAGCGGATAAAGAGAGCTGCAATGACCAGAGCAAAGACGGCGTTTACCATCAAGACCAAAAAGTATATGACGATAAGAAACAACAACCTGGCACGGTGTCCGATAAGATCAGCCGTGAGATGGCCAATGGAGCGTCCCTTATGTCGACCGGATACCCATATGCTACCGAAATCATGGGCCCCAGAAGCAAAGATGCTACCAACGACGACCCACAAAAAGGCCGGCACCCAGCCCCAAATCATCGCAATGGCCGGCCCCACGATAGGCGCCGCGCCCGCAATGGAGACAAAATGGTGACCCATGAGGATATGCTTATGGGTGGGTACGTACTCAACTCCGTCCTCCAGTTCATGTGCCGGTGTTTTGAAATTAGGATCCAGCTGGTAAATCTTTTCGGCCAAAAACTTCGCATAGAAACGATAGGCGAGATAGAAAAGACCTAGCCCGATAAGAACCAAAACGATGGCTGGCATTAAGCGTCCTCCTTAGTCCATTCGGAAGATTGGCTCCGCAACATCCTCGTGAGATATTTTCTTCCTTCACTGCATTTTTCACTAGACTGTACCGTCCTTCGCATATTGTGATCTTTCTGAGAAACGTAAAATCTTCCCGACCATTGCTACTTTCAAATGTCAATCTCAAGGAGTGATCAACAAAAACCTGTAGCAAATCGCCCATACGATGCCACTTTGCTAGAGAAATGGCAAGAACTGCAACTGCTCTTGTAATGGCCCGAGGCTGTCTTTCCCTGTTTAACGTTCCGCTAATTGTACTGAAAAAAGGTCGTGCGCTAATTAATTGTCTCGACGGTTCCATGAATGCACAGCCAAAATCCTGGTGCCAATTGCCTTGACAGCGTAAGGCGAACTTGCTACATAGCGGAACTCAAGTACTAAACCGAGAGAGGTCGAAAGGGAGACCAGGATGCTCGAACGAGAAGAAGAGCTATTGAACAGCAGGGATGTTGCAAAGATCTTGGACATGAGCCCTGATACGGTAAACGAGTTTGCACGCAAAAATATATTGCCTGCCTTTAAGAAGGGTAAGCAGTGGCGATTTCTAAAAAAAGATATTTTCTCCTTTAACAAGAAACAGACAAGGGAGATCCAAGCTGCTTGACCCCCGTTAAGGTGGGTATAGACGACTTGGGTTGTGGTTGGGTTAATGGCTGAAACAGGGGCGCACGAAAGTAAGCTCTACTCGGACCTCTCACCACTCTACGACAAAATCTTTGGAAAGATTTTCTACTCTCGCCTAAATTACGTCATTAACACTCTTCAAATTCCTCGGGGTGCCAAGGTGTTGGAGCTGGGCGTCGGGACGGGCACTTCCTTCCCGGCTTATCCAAGTCACTGTAATGTCGTTGGTGTTGACTCGGCACCGGACATGTTGACCCATGCCAGAACTAAAATCCGAGACAACGGCTGGACCCACTTAAAAGTCTTGAAGATGGATGCCCTGCATCTGGATTTCCCTGACGATTCTTTCGACTATATCATGGCCTTTCACGTGGTAACTGTGGTACTGGATCCCATCAGGATGATGGATGAGGCCCAACGGGTCTGCCGGCCGGGAGGAAAGATCGTCATCGTAAATCACTTCACCAGTACGTCTCCCATCCTGGGCAGTCTCACCCAGGCCTTAGATCCCGTAACCCGTCGACTCGGATGGAGGACTGATCTCAAACTAGACCCTTTTGTCCAAGCAACACAGCTCAAGATTGACAAAGTCTATAAACTCTCAAAGCTTTCTCTCTATACGGTCCTAGAGGGCTGCAACGAGAAAAATGGCTCTTCACAAACTACGTTGTTTTCTGAGCCACCCGCTTCCCGTTCACAACAGGCCGCTAGATCCCAGGGACATTCTTAGACTGAGCGAACTCCCTTCAGGGAAGGAGCGACCAGCTCCAATCCCCTGGAGATTCCAAACGTTCAATTGTGAAAGATTTTACCTTCCCCCATAGGAAGGACCTGCTGGTACAGACAACAAGAAAAAGTCAGAAACCAGGGAACCTATTCGATGGTGTCCCCCGCGTCGTTTTTCTTGGTGGGATTTTCTTGCTTCGTGATCTCCTCTGAATCCTCACCACCAACTCCTTTCTTGAAGTCCCGAATGGCTTTACCCAATCCGCTACCGATTTGGGGCAACTTTCCGGGTCCAAAAACGATCAATACGACAACTAAGATAATCAACAGCTCTTGAAAGCCTAGTCCAAACATGGACCCTCCTTAAGTTGCGAGCCCGTCACCATGAAACCAACTTTTACGCTTCTTCTCATCATAGCAAACACAGGGGTTTTAACCACCTTAGGAACGAGCCATAACGAACATTGACACCTTTTCATGCTGCAGTTGTGAAGGGGTGAATATCCTGGGATGATGGAGTTGTGCAAACCCATATACTCAATCACGAAGTTGTACGTGAGCTGATTCGCACCGCCACCCCAGATCGGGTGTTACGGATTATCGGTAGGAGCCATCCCGCTGATATTGCCCTTCTCTTCAAAGATCTGGAACCGGCGGAGGTGCGCAATCTGGTGGAAATTTTACTTTCCGTCCGCAGAGCTAGCAAGACCTTAATGGAACTGCCCCCTGATTTGCTGCCGGATATTCTACACACCATAGAAGACGAAAAACTCGCAAAGATGTTGGTCTGGGCAGCCCCAGACGATGAGGTGAATCTAATTGAAAGTCTTCCGGAGGAGAGAAGAGAGCGGGTCCTGGCCCTGGTGGATCCCGAACGTCGAGAGAGAGTCAAACAATTCATAGGTTATCCCGAGGGAACCGTTGGAAGGATGATGACCCCAGATTTTTTGGCTGTCCCTCCGGACACCACCGCTCAAGGGGCCACTGATTTCATCCGTGAGCGAGGAGAACTGGAGACTTTCTTTTACCTCTACGTGGTGGATGAATCGGAAAAACTCCTTGGCGTCGTTCCCATCCGCTCCTTGGTCATCGCACCGAGGAACCGGACCCTCGCCGACATGATGATTGCTGATCCAGTACACGGAAATGTGACCATGGATCAAGAGGATGCGGCCCGTATGGTTTCTAAATACGAACTCCTGGCGCTCCCCATTGTGGATCAAGACGGTCGTCTCGTCGGCATCATTACGGTGGATGACGTCATTGACATCATCCATGAGGAAACCACTGAAGACATGTACAAAATGGCCGGGCTAGAGGGGGAAGATCGGATATTCAGCCGCCCGAGCTTGTCCATAAAAAAGCGGCTTCCTTGGATGGGCTTCAACCTTTTGACAGCCATGCTTGCTGCCTTTGTGGTTGGTCTATTTGAGGGAACCATTGAAGAAGCGGTGGCGCTAGCGATCTTCATGCCGGTGGTGGCTGGTATGGGTGGAAACAGCGGAATTCAAACCCTAACCGTGATGGTGCGGGGCATCGCCCTGGGAGAGCTGGCCTTCTCCACCACCTGGCGAGCTGTGCTCAAAGAAATAACGGTGGGAATTACCATGGGGCTCATCATCGGCACCCTTGTGGCCATTATAGCCTTTCTGTGGAAGGGTAATCCCATGCTCGGGATTATCCTGGCAATGGCCATGGTGATCAATCTTTTCGTGGCATCTCTGGCTGGGACATTAATTCCTCTTGTACTGAAGCAATTGAATCTAGACCCGGCCCTGGGATCTGGCGTTGTGGTCACCACCTTCACCGACGTCTTTGGCTTCCTCTCATTCCTGGGACTGGCAACCATATTTCTCCGCTACCTGATCTGAGCCCCGCCCACTGATTTGTAATTAGTAGGTCGACGGATCGACTCCGGCGGGTGACTCCACTCTTAAAGACCGGAATGACAATCTGAAATAAATCAAAACTCAATCCTGCCACCGTCCGCTGACCCCGTCGATATCTGCAGTCAACGGCCTAAAACTTCGTGAAGATCCTATGGCTGCATAACTTACGTTTCATGGAACGCTCAAATTCATTCTAGGTTCCTAGTCAACTGGGGGATATTGTCACTTCACATGGGCAACTGATTCATATAAAGAGCATGCCATGAGGGAAGAATCGCTCGGCTCGAAGGAAGCCCAAGAAAAGATCGATGAGGCGGCTGGTAAGGTCTATGAGGATTTCGATTTGTATTTCGATTGGCGATATGAGTTTGGCCAAATGCACGGGCATAGCTGGGAAGCAGGTGTCAAGTGTGGTTACTGGCTCGCACCACTGGAGGAATATAGGCACGTCTTATCTAAGATGAAGAGAATGCGAAAGGCTCTTGAATCGTTGAATATCGTGGATTCAGTTGATACCGAAGAATATGAGCCAGAAGACGCATTATCGATATCGGGTATCCGCATGAGGGGCGAACAGTGGTCAATCAGTTTCAAACCTGAAATCATTTACAATCACCGATCAGAGGATTAGCCGCAAATTTGACGCATTGCTGGGGGATGGATCGTTCCAAATGCAATTAAAGCCTCGTTTAATTGTGTCGTGGCGTCCTTGACAGCCTTTTCCCATGTGTTAATGGTGCCTTAGTAATACGATTCTTGGTGGCCACTCCTCAAAAGCAGATTCCTATCATTTTCAAACACGGAGGA
Organism: uncultured Binatia bacterium (SeqCode); assembly: GCA_965215595.1. GTDB lineage: Bacteria > Desulfobacterota > Binatia > UBA9968 > CAXXLF01 > CBDCDW01. The sequence goes on from CBDCDW010000005.1 coordinate 456,673, forward strand.
ACCTATCATGACTACATTCTCAATCCATCCGGACGTCGACAATGGCCTGAAGCCTGCCGGCCCCGACTTCGCCGGCGGCACCCTCAACTGTCATTGCGCCAGTAACAAGGTATCCGTCTCGATATCCGCGCAATGCGCCCACAACCACGTGTGCGGATGCACCAAGTGCTGGAAACCGGAGGGCGCCCTGTTCTCGCAGATCGCCGTCGTCCCGCGTGAGAGCCTCAGTGTGACGGCCAACGTGGACAAGCTCCAGATTGTGGACCAGAACGCCGCCATTCACCGTTATGCATGCAAGGATTGCGGCGTGCACCTGTATGGGCGCATCGAGAACAAGGACCACCCGCTCTACGGCCTCGATTTCATTCACACGGAGCTATCCGACGACAAAGGCTGGGCACCGCCCGAGTTCGCCGCCTTCGTGTCGTCCATCATCGAGTCGGGCACCAACCCGGACGACATGGACGCCATACGCACTAGGATCAGGGAGATCGGCCTCGAGCCGTACGACTGCCTCTCGCCGCCGATCATGGATCTGATCGCGACTCACACTGCCAATGCGTCGGGCGTGCTTAGATGAAATGCTCACAGGGAGTGCGTAATGATTCAAAAATATGACGTGGTTAGACTTCGATCCGGCCTGGGTCTAAGTCAGGAAAAGTTTGCCGAAAAACTAGGAGTATCCGTTTCGTCTGTTACGAAATGGGAGACAGGTTGGCATAAGCCCCGTGGTCTATCCCTCCGTGCCCTAGAACGTCTAAGAAAACTGTCGAGAAGGAGAATAAATAAACGTTACCATTGATGAGTCTAGGTTCTGCCATTTAATCGAAGGCACCGGTAACAACCAACTAGAAGCCTCCCCTCATTGGCAAAGCATCTTGCTCGATGTGAGGCCAAACTGACACCGACTCCTTTTAGGACCTGGTTAAGGACATGGGAAACAGCCATGCCTCCAGGATCAGATCAACACAGGGGGCTATTATGAGGCTCAGGACAATAGGGCCCATCGAGTACTCTCATACATAAATTCTCGCCTAGGGGGCACGACCTAGATAACCGGGAACACTGCCCAAGAAGTCCAGTTGCCAACCTTATTGATGTTCGATGAATCTGAAATAATCATCTCTATCTCTTCCAACAAAGAACGCGTTGTCTATTGGCAGGTAAGATGATGGGAGCAAGGAAATTACCTAGGAGGAGTCCATGGCTGTCGATCTAAAGGTTTCCATAAGAAGCGAGATCAATCAACTGAAGAAGAACATCACTCAAAAGACCTCAGAGTTGACTTCCCTAAAGAATGAACTGAGGAGACATGAACGGGTCTACAAACTTCTTGGAGGTGGTAGGGCAGGAACACGTAGAACAAGAGCTAGAGGCAAAGGGGCTGTCACCGTCGATTGGAACTCTGTTCTCAAGGGGCTTCCCGCTACTTTTACCCTTGATCACATATATAGAGCGCGCGCGGTGAAGGGAAAGCCGCAAGGCTATTTGCGCCATGTTGTAACGAAGTGGGCTAAGCAGCGCAAGATAAAAAGAACGGGATGGGGAAGATACCGGAAGGTTCAAGGAAGGTAGGACTCAATTAAAGCGTCGTTTAATCTCGTCCCACGAAGAAATCCAGTCTCTGAGGCACGCTAAGTAGCCGCCATTCTTAGTGAAAAGACCCGCCCACAGGGTCTCAGAATTGACGGAAAGTCTGGGACCGCCATTTCGCTTGACAAGCATCCTAAATTCTCATAAGTGCATCCTGATTAGTTAAAGAGCCTCCCCGTCATTGGCAAGGCTTCCAACGAGTTTTGAGGCCAAACAGAGGAACGGGAAACCTGCCCTCAGAGGGGAAAATGAAAAGAAGAGTTTAAAGCCAGCCGCTTTTAACATTTTCGGTAAGGGCGTGCTGGCTTTTTGTTTCTTACTTACTTAAAGGTAGGACCTATTAGGCTGCCGGGGTGCTCGAAACTGGCTTGGTAGGTGATGGAGCTTGGTCAAGGGTTCTCGCATCGAGAAAGCTCCAAGAGGAGGCCTCGTAATGAAAGAAGGTATCACCGCACGTGTTGGGCGTATTATAAGTGGGACCGTCAATGCTTTAATTGATGCAGTTGAAAACGCTGCGCCGGAAGCAGTGATGGAGGAGGCTATGCGCGAAATAGATGGCGCTATCGATGAGGTGCGGTCCGAACTTGGGATAGTGGTTGCTAACCGTCATTTAGCCAACAAACGGCTAATGCAGGAAAAGCGGAAGCATGAGGACTTGAGCAAAAATATTACCTTAGCCGTGAAGGAGGGCCGTGACGACCTGGCCGAGGCAGCCATCGCCCAGCAGATGGATGTCGAGGCCCAAATACCAGTTTTGGAGCATGCTATCGCTGACGCAGCCGAGCAAGGAAAGGAACTCGAAGCATACATAACGGCGCTCCAGGCCAAGAAGCGTGAAATGAAGGAGGAACTCCACAGCTTCGTTAGTTCGCGTGAACAAGCCCAAGGCTCTTTAAAGGATTCCGAGACAGCTGCTGATTTGGTCGGTGCACCGAACACTGTGCCCAACAAGGTTGCGAAAGCCGTGGCCGCCTTTGACCGGATTCTCGAGCAAGGTACCGGCCTTCCGGGTTTATCGGGGTCACCGGACCAGAAAACTGCCGCCCAGCTTGCAGAACTGGAAGATTTGTCTCGGAAGAATCGTATACAGGAACGCTTGGCTGAAGCAAAGGCAACAGCCAAGGATTAACGTATTATTGATATGGTTACTTCACAACATACTGAATCTGGGATAATAGGAACGAGTAGTCTAGGCGGCGTAGGTGTCAGAGCAGAAAGGGTTCCGCTGAATTTTAAGGAAACCTAACCGTGCTCGAATTCCTAACTGCCGAACAGAACCTGCCTTTCAGTGTCGCACTCCTCGTGATGTTCCTCCTTGCGCTTTTTGAAGGGGTGGGTTTGTTGTTTGGGCTGGGGTTTGCCTCGCTCCTCGATACTCTTCTGCCGAATGTCGACATTGAAGGGCCGAACATAGATTCAGCAATTGCCCCGTCGCGTTTTCTGGGTTGGTTACGCATTGGCAAAGTTCCTACCCTAGTCCTTCTCATAGTTTTTCTGACATCCTTCGGAATCTTGGGTTTTACGTTGCAGTCCGTAATGTTAGGAACATTTGGTTTCATGTTGCCTGGCTTTTTGGCTTCTGTGCCCGTCGTTGTGGTTTCACTCCCGCTTGTAAGAGCGTGCAGTGGAGTGTTGAGTCGGATCATGCCCACGGATGAGACAAGCGCCGTTTCGGAAAAAAGCTTCATCGGCAGGATCGCCGTTGTAACCCTAGGGATCGCAAAATCGAACTCCCCGGCTGAGGCGCGGCTAATCGACGAGCATGGGCGGACCCATTACGTTATGGTTGAACCGGATGTTGAAGGCGAGAGTCTTTCTCAGGGAACGCAGGTATTACTTGTGAAAAAGTTGAGCACTGTTTTTCGGGTGATCCGAAACGTAAATCAGTCGCTAGTTGGTTAAAAACAGCTTTATGAAGGGAGAAAGTCATGGAACTCATTAATCTGCTTACAATTGCCGTTGTAATAGTGATCGCTTTATTCGCGATTGGAATGATTCTGAGAAAGCTTTATCGTCGTGCTTCCAAGCAAATTTCTTTTGTACGAACTGGTTTCGGTGGCCAGAAAGTAATTTTGGATGGCGGCGCGATGGTACTGCCAGTCATGCATGAGATTATACCGGTTAACATGAACACCCTCCGCTTGGAGGTTAAGCGTGCGAACGAACAGGCCCTCATTACAAGAGATCGGATGCGCGTGGACGTACTAGCAGAGTTTTATGTTCGGGTAAAACCCACCGAGGAATCGATTGCCAACGCGGCACAGACCCTTGGTATGCGGACCATGGAGCCGGAAGCGCTCAAGGAGTTAGTAGAGGGAAAATTTGTCGATGCCTTACGCGCGGTTGCCGCGGAGATGGCCATGACTGAACTACACGAACAACGAGTAGATTTCGTTCAGAAGGTTCAGCAGGTGGTTTCAGAGGATCTTTTGAAGAACGGGTTAGAGCTAGAGTCGGTGTCGCTTACGGGCCTTGATCAAACTGGTCGGGAGCATTTTAATCCGGATAATGCTTTTGATGCGGAAGGCCTAACAAAGCTCACGGAAGAAATTGAGACCCGTCGTAAGCGGCGCAATGACATCGAACAGGATACGCAGGTCGAAATCAAGCGTAAGAACCTGGACGCCGAGCGGCACAAACTTGAAATCGGTAGAGAAGAAGAATACGCGCGATTGGAACAGCAAAGGGAACTCGAAATACGCCGCGCTGCGCAGAGCGCCGAAATTGCCGGTGAGCAAGCAGAGAAACAACGAGACGCGGCACAGGCTGAAATTGTAGCTAAGCAGCAGACCGATCAGGCGCGTATCACATCGGAACGGGCCGTGGAAGAGGCACGGATTAAAATGGAGCGTGATTTGAAAGAGATCGAAATAGCCAGGGCGAAGGCTGTTCAAGCGGCAGAGATTGAGAAACAAAAGGCTATCGAAGCGGCTACGATCAATAAGCAGAAGGTCCTTGAACTGGACGAACAGGATCGTGCCATCGCTATTGCGGAAAAATCAAAAGAGAAATCCGAGGCTGAGGCGCAGGCGAGCCGTGCCCGGGCTTCCGCGGTTAGAGCAGCTGAGCAGGTCATTACCGTACAGGAAAGCGAAAAGGCCGAACGCGGGAAACAGATTGAACTTGTCGAAGCCGCCAAACAAGCGGAGACGGAGGCACTTCGTATTACCGTTGCTGCGGAGTCGGAGAAACGGGCTGCTAGTGACAAAGCGGATGCGGTTCGTATACTCGCAGAAGGGGACGCGGACAAGTTCCGGATTGATGCGCAAGGTAACGCGGAGGGAGAAAAACTAGCAGCTGACGCCGCAGAGAAGCGTTATGCTGTCGAAGCAGAAGGGAAACGCGCAATCCACGAAGCCGAGAATATCTTGTCGACTAATCAAATCGGCATGCAAGTCAAGATGGCAATTATCAAGTACCTCCCGGATATCATTCGGGAAAGTGTAAAGCCAATGGAGAAAATTGAAGGAATAAGAATTGTGCAAGTGGAAGGGCTAAACGGTGGGAACGGTTCAAGCAGCCAAAGAGCAGACCTTGTACCTACCAATTTGGCCGATCAAGTAGTCAATAGTGCTTTACGCTATAGAGCCCAAGCACCGATCATAGAAGCACTTCTTAAGGAGATCGGTATCGAAGGATCCTCGATTGGCGGTTTAACTGCTTCTCTGAAGCAAGAGGTGACTCCACCAGATAAAGTTGCTGTTCCAGATACCGCGGTTTGGGACAAAAGGATCGAACAGAACCCGACAAAGTGAGAGGTAACAGACCGAGCCGGGCCCACCGCACGTGCTCAGTGCGTGGTAACAGGACGTTTGGCCGCAAGGTACACGACGGAAAGCGAGACCCCACTCCACAGGAGGGCCCGGATAAATGCTGGGACGGAGGTGATTGCGGCCAGGATCACCGAATCGGTCCTGGTGCCGACCCAAAGGAAATCGGTAAGGTCGTAGAGAATTGACCAAATCGTGAATCTGGCTAGGACGCAATTAAAGCGTCGTTTAATTGCGTTTGGAGTGGAAATGGGGCCTAAAGAATCCAAATTCTGCTGTAGCATTTTTGCTACACAGGTGTAGCAAATAAGCTACACTTACCCCATTCCCTGCAAGGTCTGTTAAATTAACCTGCCAAAGATTCTCCTGCTAATTCAGCACCTTATTTAAGTCCATGGCAATCCCGCTAGATCGGCACACCCCTTGCTCTATGAATCGGGCTAGTGGTAGAGGGGGAGGAAATAAAATCCCAGGGCATAAAGAGCCGATGGTAGGTCGGAAAGGAGAATAACAATGAAGCGCATCATGTTGCTTTTGTCCATCTCCGTACTCGCTACTCTGATTTTGGGTTGGGTCGATTTAGCCGAGGCGCAGCAGGCGGGGAAAGTCCCTCGGGTTGGTTTTCTAAGTTTTAACTCCCGTTCTTCGGAGTCGAACCGCGTCGAGGCATTCCGGCAAGGGATCCGTGACCGCGGCTATGTGGAGGAACAGAACATCGTCATTGAGTACCGCTATGCCGACCGAAAACGGGATCGATTGCCCCAATTGGCGGCTGAGCTGGTGCGACTTGGTCGATTTCACTGAAGGGCCCCACCCGATTTCAACGAAAGGGACCATTGAAATCAGCGGAGCGAAGCGACGAAGCGATCTTTAACTGTTTACCTTAACCCTCCCTCTTTTTTCAACCCTGTTTTTTTCTCTTTGATCTTTTCCCGATAAGATTGTTCTCCATTCAAAGTGATTTTCTGACAGGGGTGGATCAAACGATCCACGATGGCCTCAGCAATCACCGGATCCTCAAAGAGTTTCAACCATCCCTGCGGTTCCACCTGGGAGGTGACAATGACGGGACCATTTTGATAGCGCTCTTCGAGGATGTCCACCACAGAGGTGGCTTCTTCGTGGGTGTAGTTTCTAAGTCCCAGATCATCGAGGATGAGGACTTTGGTTTTGGTCAAGCTTTTGACGTAGTGGAGGTAGCGGCCTGCAGCCTTGGCGGCCAGGATCTCTTCGAAGAGGAAGTTCATGGGAAGGAACAGGGTGAGATGGCCTTCATGGCACAGCCTTTTGCCCAGGGCGATGGCCAGATGGGTTTTGCCCAGCCCTGTCTTGCCGATGATCAAAAGATTTTCCTGGTTGTGGAAGAAGCTGAGGTGAGCGAGTTCGGAGACTTTGGCTTTAGGCACATCCTTGTGGAAGCTGTAGTCCCAGTCTTCCAGGTCGGCGCGGAAACGAAAGCGCGCTTTGGTCACGAGTGCCTTGGCGGTTCTGTCTTTGCGCGATAACAGCTCCTCTTCGAGAAGGAGTCTTAAGAACTCCAGGGGATGGAGCTGCTGAGACAAAGCGATTTGGGCTTGTCGCTCGCAGGCCTCATGGATGCCAAACAGGCGCATTTGGTGAGAAAGGTTTTTCACTTGATCAAGCATCATAGCGGTGAGACCTCCTGGTCGAAAGACTCCTTTGGGGGGTACCCAGAGTATAGGCCCAAGCGAGATCGTCGTTTATAGGGCAAATACGGTGGTCGTTTTTCTCTGCTCCTAGCTCGGTGGCGTGAAAAATGGTGTTGGAACTGGATTTGAAGCCTGTGCTCATAGGAGTTCCTCCTCGACTGGCGACGGTTCGGGATCTGAGCCCGAGTTGGCAGTGTGTTGGTGCAAATGGAGTGTATCGGATTGACGCTTGGGAGCCGCAAGCGTGGGTCTTTGGCCGTGGGTAACAAAGTAAAGTGCGCAGTCTTTGATATAGGCGAGTCTTTTCTTATTGAAGACAATCGCCCGCTGGCAAGCATGGTCCAATGCCTCAAGGGTGATGGGATAACGTTTAGCCAGCCGTAAAATCCCTTGGACCCGTCTCAAGTGGCGTAGCGGATGGTGACCTGAGAGCAGCTCGCCGACTAACTTCTCGACATGGGGGCCAAGCTTTTTTGCCTGTTCTTTTGCATGATGGACTTCAAAGCGTGCCACGCTGAGCTTAGCTTCGGGATAATGGAAATCATAGGTGGAGAACTTCCCGATCCCCAGAAGTCTTGTGTGAGCGGTAAGGGGCTGGCTGTCCTCACTAAACACTTCCACCACCTTCTCGCTGAGCCTGACCCGGACCCTTTGACCGACATAGACAAAGGGAACGGAGTAGAAGTTTTTCTCCACCTGGATATGGCAGTCGGGATGAACTTTAGCGTGGCGCCACTCGCTCATCTCGAAGGCACACGAGGCCAGGGCTTTTAAGTACTTTTTCTCTTCCTCAAAGCGCTGGTTGCGGCTCACCCCGTAGTCTTTCATCACCTCACAATTTAGCCGATGAAGATAGTCCCTGAGGGCTTCATTGAGCTCTTCGAGACTATAGAAGACACGGTTACGCACTTCCTGGAAAAACCCTCTCTGAAGCACTCCGATGTGGGTTTCCCCCGAGCCTTTGTCGCGGGCCTTGTAAGGCCTGGCCGGTAGTACCGCAAAGCCCATGTGAGTGGCAAAGTCACAGTAGGTGGGATTCACATCGGGGTCATACAGATGGGCTCGGTGAACACCGCTTTTGAGATTATCCACCACGACATACGGCGTAACCCCGCCGAAATAGGCGAACATCCGCTCCTGAACACCGATAAAGGTGGCAAGCTTTTGGTCTAAGACAAATTCCCCGAAGGTATACGAGCTGAAGGGCAAGACGCCTAAGAAAAACTGCGTTAGTATCTTCTTTCCCGTTCCACGCTCGGTGATAAAAAGACCGTCTGTGAAGTCGATCTGGGTCTTTTCCGCCACCTTGTGATGAAGCCGGATGGTGACTTGTTGGGGTGAGGCTTGATGGCCAACCTTTTCCCGAAACTGACGCCAAAACTTCACATACGCTATCTCCGGAGCCACCTCCCGCTGGATCTGCTTGACCGTGGTCCCTTTGCCATAGACTTCCTGGCGGACATAGTCCCAGTCAACCGTGTCAACCCAACCGCCACTCTCACTGGGCGGCTGTGCGGTGGGCGCCAAGTACTTACGCACGGTCCTGCGCGAAAGCCGTAGTATCCTGGCAATGCTGCGAATTGAGTAGCCCTGCTCGGACAGGGTCTTGATTTGAGTTTGCATACGAACGCTAGTCCTTTCTTTGGCCATGAACTGGATCCTCCTCCAGTCGGCCAAGATACCATCGTTCGTCGCTTCGCTCAGAAAACGAAGGGGACCACCTGAAATAGGGTGGGTCCCTTCGTTGAAATTGGGTGGGTCCGTAAAGTGAAATCGGTCACGATGAGGGGATTGAGATCATCAAGCGCCTTTGGACAGAAGATCACGTTACCTATGAAGGGGAATTCCATCAGTTGCGGGGTGTTCACCTGATGCCACGACCCGTGCAAAAACCTCATCCACCCATCTGGATTGCAGCAGTCCTTTCCCAAGAGTCCTTTGCCTGGGCAGGCAAGCAGGGGTACCACCTGATGATCGTGCCCTTTGCAGGCAGTCTGGAGCGAACGAAGGAGCTCGTGGACGTTTACCGCCAGGCCTGGAGAGCGGCCGGGCATGCGCCCGGCGCTGAGCAGGTCCAGGCTTCTCTGCATGCGTTTTTGGCCGAGACACGGCAAGACGCACTCGCGGGGTTTCAGCGGCCCATAGACCGCTACATCGAGGTGTTCAGCGAGGCCGTGAGCTCTTGGCAGGGCCGACAATCCACCGAGTATGCAGGCTATCAAAAAGCAGTAGAGGCCATCATCTCGCAGACGGCGACAAAGTTAATTGAGGGTCATACGGCGCTTGTTGGTACCCCCGATGAGGTGGCGGACGAGATCGGTTATCTACGTGGAATGCTGGGCGAGTTCGAGCCATCATTGCAGATAAACTTTGGCGGGATGAAAGACTCAGAGGCCTTCCGAACCCTAGAGCTCTGGGGCAAGCATATTCTTCCCCGCTGGAACAAGATAAAAGGGACTTAAAAAAAGGGAAAAAGGGGACAGGCTACTTTTTCACGTTTGGTGGGTCAAATTAGCCAACAAGCGGGTTGCGGACAGTGAGATTGGGGAAGCGGCCAAAGTGACGATCGACGGTCCACAATTCGGACACTCCGTGATGAAGACATAGCGCTGCCACGCGAGCGTCATGAATCTGAGGTCCGCTTATCTTTCCCTGCTCGAGGGTGCCGCTCATAGGACATCTCTCTAATTCGCTGCCCGGAAGCGCCGGCAACGCCGGGCTGGAGTCCATCGCCCTGGAAGGATGCATTCCGAAGCTTGAACAGGCCCCGCTTTTTGCGTTCCGAAAGAACTTGTCTCAAGCCCGTTTCGACCAACGCCCGCACGGTAGTCCCTTCATGTGAAGCCAGCTTGCGGGCCTCTTCAAGGAGAGAGTCGGGAATCTCTATGGTTATTTTTATATTGTGATATCTATTATCCTTGGTCTTTTGCTTTTTCAAATCGTAAAAGAGAGGTTACCATGCGAATCGACGTACACGCACACTATTACCCGGAAAAGTATGTTAGCTGCCTTGGCCGCTTTGGCAAGGACACGAGCCATACCGGCAAGGCCCCGGGGGCTGGGGTGACCCTGGATCAACGCCTCGAAATGTTGGACCGCTCGGGTATCCGGGTCCAGGTTCTGAGCGTCGGCGCTCAGCAGCCCTATTTTCCCAGAGCCCTGGAAGCGACCACCGCAGCTAAGGTGGCCAACGATCTTTACGCCGAAGTCTGTGAAAAATACGCTGACCGTTTCGTAGCCTTTGCTGCGATCCCTCTTCCGCATGTCGATGCCGCCCTGAGCGAGATGGAGCGTGCCCTTGACGTGCTAGGGATGGTGGGCGTGAACGTCGGCTGCTCGGTCAATGGCCGCCCTTTGGATGATACGTCCTTCGAGCCTGTCTTCGCGGAATTGAACCGTCGAGGCTCGGTAATGTTCCTTCACCCGCAAGGCATAGGCTGTGGACCGCTCCTAGAAGACCATGGCCTAAACTTTACCCTCGGTGCGCCTTTCGAAGACACTATTGCCGCGCTCCGACTCGTCCTGGCGGGCGTCATCTCCCGGTATCCTGAGATCCGCGTCATCGTACCGCACCTGGGGGGAACTCTGCCCTTTCTCCGGATGCGCCTCGATGGTTCCCTGCGGGGCCGGACCGAGTACAAACCCAGCGAGCAGCTCAAGAGGCTATGGTATGATACCGTTAACGAGAACATTGCTTCGCTTCATTGCGCGCGGGAAGCCTTCGGTGCCGACCGGCTCCTCTTAGGTACGGACTTCCCGCACGTGCACGGGGACAGATTCGAACGGTGCGTGAGCTATATTCAGCAATCAGACCTACCGGCGGAAGAAAAGACCGCCATCCTCGACCATAACGCTCAGTCGCTGCTCGGGCTAGCTGATCGCTAGGCGTCGGTTAAGCACTCCAGTACCATTAGAAAGTGATGTCGCCCATTGGGTCGTTTGGCCCGTGGTAAGGTCTACGATTTTACATTTTTCCCTTTACTGGAAAATCGGCTTAGCAGGGGTGCTACGCAGACGTACACGTACTGGGTTCCCATATTGACCATTATCACCCGGAACAGGTGGAAAGCGACTACCAGGGGCACACCGATCTGCAAGGCTTGTGCCGTGATAGTTAACTCTGCCAGTCCACCGGGCGCCGTGGCAATGATCATGGTGGCGATGGGGAGTTCGAAGGCCCAGGCGAGGGCGATGGCCACCGCCACCGAGGAAATCAAGATGACGAACGAGTTCAGCAGCGCGAAAGGGATGAACAGCTTGTAGCGCGCGAAAAAGGCGCGCTCATAGCGCGCCCCCAACACTAGGCCGAACATGAGCTGGGCGAAGTCCGTCATCCAGTGCGGTACGGCGGAAAGCTGGATTCCGCTCATGGTGAGCGCTGCGCCGAAAAAAATCGGCGCCAACAGGTAGCCGTTGGTTAACCGGAGCCTCTCTGAAACCTCGCCTAATACAAACCCGAAGGCCAGCCACGGCACCAGTATCAAGTTATCGAGGGGCACGTCTGGCCGATACGCTGCGGCCACGAGCGGGACACCACCATAGGTCAGCGCAAACGGGATCACAATGACGACGATGGATACGCGCAAGCTGTGGGCGACGGCCACCGGTGCGATCTGGGCACCGTAGCGCTCCGCGAGCACGGCCATAGCCATGGCACCACCCGGGATTGAGGCGAAGAAGGTAGACTTTCCATCCACACCAGAGACCCGGCTCAAGATCACTGCTCCGAGCCCACCCACCAAGAATGCCGCGGCAGTAGCCGCTACGATGGCGGTTAAATTGGCCGCCAATTCCGCCACCACGGGGGGCGTAAAATAAAGCCCCACGGCTGAGCCGAGGATCACCTGCCCCATTTGCCGGGCGTAAGGCGGGGAGGGCATGCGCACACCCATGAGGTTGAGAGTGGCAACGGCAATCATTGGCCCGATCATCCAGGGAATGGGAGTTTCGAGGCGGTCGAAGAGATAGCCCGCAGGCAATGCGACGGCGAGCGCCTTGAGGATGCCAGGCAGCCGTTCCCTAATACTGAAATATTCGCTCATTGATGTTTGGTGCCCCTCATCCGTGGTGTGCGAAGTATAGCAGTAAAGAAGCACTAGAGCTTGCAATGAGGACGACTTTACGTGGATTGTTTTTCCAAACCCTTCAGCTACGAAGGAACTGTTGGATCAGGCTGAGCCTGTTAGAGCGGGAGAGAAAGACAAGGTGGGAGTCCTGAACGGTTGCAACGAAACTGGTGGATTTTCCCTACACTTTTCTACTGCCGGACAATTTGAATGAGGGTTTTCTTGCCAAGCTAAAAACGATCCCGTTTTGTGTCTGCGGGCTATCTAACTCATTGAAAAACATAATCTTGCCCGAAGGGAAAATCGTAAGTGAAACGCTCTCGGTGGGCAAGTTACAGTGTTGGTATGGCATTTGCTCTGTCCTGCAGTTGAGTTGGAACATTTGTTGAAAATCTTTTCGTGGAACACAAGGCCTAACGTTCGTTGTGGGTGGTGGTGTTCCATTGGAATAGCAATGGCAGCTTGTTTATTTGTATTCTTTAGCGCCTGTCAACCGAGTCCACCAAAGCCAACTCCTGAACAACGGTTGATCGCCAAGGGACGCGAGCTTTTTTTCAAAGAGACCTTTAACGGAAACGGACGTACCTGTGGAAGCTGTCATCGCGCAGAAAACAACTTTGTTATTGATCCTGTATTCTTGGTGGGCCTTCCAAAGGACGATCCTCTATTTGCGGCCGAGTTTGTTCCAGAGCTCGAAAAAAATTTCGAAAACCCACGGCTCATAAGGGAATTTGGACTGATTCTCGAAAATCTGGACGGGTTCGGTGATCTCGAGAATATTTTCACACAGCGCGGAGTACCTCACACTCTGGCACTCCGAACCTCTGTTGAAAGCCCCAATGGCCCCCGTACAGGTTGGTCCGGCGATGGAGCGCCGCGAGACGGTAGCTTAAAGTCTTTTGCCATCGGGGCCGTTATTCAGCACTTTACGCGAACTCTTAATCGGATTCCTGGCATTGACTTTCGCCTGCCAACAGAGGATGAGCTTGTTGCGTTGGAAGCGTTCCAGCTAGCGCTGGGGCGCCAGGAAGACTTGAAGTTGCCGCTGCCCTTGAAGGGAACACTTGCCAAACGAGGACAAGAAATCTTTCTCGACAACGCTCTCGGCAAGTGCAACGTCTGCCACCGAAATGCGGGCGCGAACGCAACTCTCGCGGGTCAGGACGCGGGCAATGCCAATTTCAATACGGGCGTAGAGGATCTGAAGGACCAGCCCATTGATCAAATCGGTGAGCTTGTCCCTCCTGATGATGGCTTCGGCGTACCCGGCGACGGCACATTCAACACACCACCATTAGTAGAAGCAGCAGATACGGGACCGTTTTTCCACAATAACTCCATCGATACCATTGAAGGTGCAGTGGCTTTTTACAACGGTGCCGCCTTTAATAACTCCCCGTCGGGCCGCTTTCTCGCCAGTATCGATCCAAAAGGAATTGGTATCAAACTCGAGGCCACACAGGTAGTGGCGGTGGCAGCCTTCCTTCGCGTCATCAATGTCCTCGAGAACATCCGTGCGAGCCTGGAGTTGATAGAAGGCGCACTGGGCGAACGGTTCGCTGTTTTTGGAAGTTATGAGGATCAGATTAGCCTTGCCGTGTTTGAGATCGAAGATGGCCTCAAGGTGCTGGAAGGAGCTAACTTGCATCCTCAGGCCATCAATCATCTACGCAATGCGAAGAAGTTCGCGGAGAAGGCCAGGGACAGTTCCTTTCGCAAGTTACGGTTCGCAAAACAGTCGGCTAAAGAGTTGAAGCTGGCCAGAAGGGAGCTGCTCGGTTCGTAGGGGTGGACTGAGTCTAAAATATGAATTGCAATTTACCGCACGGTACGAAAAGAAAAAGGATTGACTACAGGTTGGTATGGCTGGGGTTGTTCGCCATCCTGTTTTTCCCTCACCTGGGTCAAGGTCAGCAGATGACGGAGAAGTACATTCCCGTTGATGCTTATCCGGGACTGGCGGATAAATTCGTCACGGTGGGTATTATTTTAAGAATCGATGAGAAGGGGAAGACATTTGTCCTTAGGGGGGACAGTGATACTAAAACGATTCAAGTGTCTGACAAAACGAAGATTTGGCTAGATAGATCGCTTCGTAAAGAGGCTAATCAAGATGGTACCTTTGCGGATCTAAAGGCTGGCCTGAGGGCGGAGGTCCGCGTCTTGGGCCCCAAACAAATGACAACCGCAAAGTGGGTCAAGGTTCAGGTTGCTGTGTTTCAATAGCATGATTCAACAGTTCTCCCCTCGGTCTCCGTGGCAGAGTTTAGCGTGGCGAAAGCGGTAAACCCCGTACCACGGACTTATGTCCGTAGCTTTAGGGCGCTTCCCTTCGGGGAAGTTCGGAACGTTCATCCCCGGACTCACGTCCGAGGCGTTCTGTAGTTCGGGATAAACGTCGCGGGGATCAAGCGAAAGGCCCGATCTCAACAGAGGTCGGGCCTTTGAGTTTCAAAGTTGGTAGTACCTCTCAGGTCTTCATTCCATAGAGCCGGGCCGGATTGTGCTCAAGAAGGTTTGCCTTTGCTCCGGAGCTCAGGTCTTTTCTCTGTTGCAGCAGGCTGGCGGCGAAGCGCTCTCGATCTCCATGGGGCATGTCAGTCCCCATGACGATTTGAGTTTCTCCCACCAGTTCCATCACCTGCGGCAATAGGTGGTCTTCTAATTCGGCGCTAAAATAAAGATTCCCATTCTTAATATATTCCATAACGGGATACGCCTGGTGCGGTTTGGTTTGGGGTAAAAATTCAGCCAAATACTTTCCCTGGTTTTGAAATCGGTGGTCCAGCCGGTCGATCATGTATGGAACCCACATGGAGCCGGCCTCGAGAAATACGACCTTCAAACTGGGGAATCGATCCAAGATTCCGCCGCTGATGAGGGCAACAAATCCCATTAGAACAGGAAAGTGGAAGGCAACCACCCCGGAAGGATATATATGGTCGTAGAGGTTATTGATGGATGGACAGCTCCATCCCACGTGGACCGCAAGGGGGAGCCCCACTTCGCATAATGCTTCATAGAAAGGTAACAGTCTTTGATCATCCAGGTGACGATCTCCTGCGGTGCCCAATACCATCACTGCCGTAGCGCCAAGACGTTTTACATCATGCACTTCCCGTACCGCAGCTTCCACCTGATCTAAATTTAACACGGCTGTCCACTTGAGCCGATCATGGCCAGACAGCCAATCCCCCAACCAGCGATTGTACGATGAGCACAGCGCAGTCAACAAAGCCGGGTTGGAACTTAGGGGGTAGGCGAGGAAGAGGGTGGTATAGAGAACTTGAACAGCGATTTCCTCCTCATCCATGATGGCAAGGCGGGCCTTGATATCAGTGAGTTCCATACAGCCGAGGCTTTCCGGTTTTCCTTTGGAATGGAACGCTGGTTTTCCTTCGTAGCTCGTGGGGGTGCCTAGATTGTGGCAGCCGGGCCCCACACGCCTGGGAAATAACTTCTCGTCAATGACCCAATAGACCATTCCATTTTCACCAACCACCCGCGGTCGCTGGCTGCGAAAAGCGGGATCTAAGTATTGGTCGCTAAAAGTTGCGGGGCTTTCCTCCACATGTCCGTCGGCATCGATAAAGCTCATGGATTCCACCTCCGAATCAGGCAATCAAAGCCCTTATAGTATCTAGCGCCGGGGGCGTCAATTACACAGCCAATAAAAATCGATTTTTCCACCAGCTCGAACCTGTCGAGGGAAAGGGACGTCAGCTCCACTATTCGTATAAGAGTCCAACAGCGCTTGACGCCGGTCCTCACTTCAAATATGTCTTAGAGGTCACGACCGAAGACCCATTCACATGAACCCTCGTCCCATGAATCGAAAATAATTGTGGATATCCGCTCCAGAATCATCCTGCCCATTGCTGCTCTACGACATCGGGACTTTCGGCTGTTCTACATTGCACTGGTGGTTGCGGGGCTGGGTTCTCAAGTACAGAACACGGCCAATATCTGGCTGATCTACCAATTGACGGGCTCTGCCTTCTATCTCGGTCTCACCGGACTTGTAAGAGCAGTACCAATTCTTGCCTTGTCGCTCATGGGCGGTGTTATTGCCGACCGGGTTGACCGGCGAAAGTTCATTATGGTTACCCAGGGACTTTCAGGCTGCTTCAGTCTCGTCCTTGCCTGGCTCACTTTCACCGGGGATATCCAGGTTTGGCATATCTACGCCGTAACATTTCTCAATTCCTCCCTAATGGCCCTAAATGCGCCGGCGCGGAGCGCCATCATCCCCAACGTCGTTCCCAAGGAAAATCTGCTAAACGCATTCGCCCTCAACTCCACGGTCTGGCAGATTTCCAATATCCTCGGTCCAGCTATAGGAGGTGTTTGCATAGGTCTCTTTGGGTTATCAGTCACCTACCTGGTGAACGGCATGGCTCATCTCGTTACCCTCGCTGCCCTCATGGCCATGCGTCTCAGCCGGGTCACTGCGCCTTCGCGGAAATCTACACTGAAAGCACTGGCGGAAGGAATGACGTTTCTAAGAAAACAATCCATCATCCCGATTCTACTTAGTATGGATTCGGCGGCAATGTTCTTCGGGGCCTATCGAGTTCTGATGCCCATCTTTGCCGTTCAGCTAGGTGCCGGGGCTGAAGGACTTGGGCTGCTACTTTCCATATCCGGGGTGGGAGCCATTCTGGGGGCTGGTATGATCATGTCCTTGGGTGATGTGCGCTACAAGGGACGCTTCGTTCTAATCGGTATCCTTGCTTACTGTGTTGGTCTCGTGGGTTTGGCGGTCACCCCTTGGTTTGCTCTTGCGCTTGTCATGAGCGCGGCCCTCGGGTTTGCCGATTCCGTCCAGGCCATCCCGCGCAATACGGTAATCCAGGCCATTACTCCCGATGAGATTCGCGGCAGAGTTTCCAGCTTTCAAAGCATGTTGACCAACGGTGTGCCCTCCCTGGGACAGATGCAAGTGGGTACTGTGGCCTCACTCATAGGAGCGCCGCTTACCCTCATTGTGGGTGCCGTTTTGTGCGCTGCAACCGTTATCTCGGTGGTGTTCGCCCGTTCCGATGTGATGTCACGTGATTTGGGTGACACAACCGAGGAGCCATCCACTACGGCGGTACGGACAGCACCTACGCCCTGAGTCGCGGGATATGAGGGACGTTCTGTTGCCTTATCCCCGTTTCATTCCGTATAATTAGGCACTTCGTGATCGGACTAAGATTTCGATATCTCGACTCTATAGAGCTGCTTCACCGGTTGAACCGAGTTGCCAAGATTGCTGCGCCGTAAGGATGTAATCGCTGCATCTGCGTAAATGGATTTTTTTCGCCCGGATGTCGATTTAGGCTTTCCCCGATCGTCTACAAGGAGAGGGCTCCTCAAAATGGGGTTCAATCTAGCAAATAGGAGGAAGAGAGATGCAGTACATGTTATTAATCTATCTAGGCGACGATTATGGCGAGCCCAAGCCGGGCACACCTGAGTTTAACAAATATCTCCAAGGCTACGGAGACCTGAATCAGGAGATGCAGAAGAAGGGTCAATTGATCAATGGGAATGCTCTTCAGAATGTGACGACGGCTACAACCGTGCGAGTGCGAAGTGGTAAGAGCACGACGACCGACGGTCCATTTGCTGAGACAAAGGAGCAACTGGCGGGATACTTTCTTGTGGACTGCAAGGATCTTGACGAGGCAATTGAGTATGCTGCCAAGATCCCAGGCGCGAAATATGGCTCCATCGAAATTCGTCCTGTGATGGTGTTTGAATAACGGAGATTGTTCCACGCAAACTCCACTCGAGCAAACCCGGACGGCCATAGAGCAGACCGTCCGGGAGGAGTGGGGGCGGGTCCTGGCCACCCTCGTTGGGTACGTGCGCGATTTCGATATTGCGGAAGACATACTTCAGGACGCCTTAGTGGGCGCTCTGCAACACTGGCCGGAACAGGGCATTCCGAAGAAACCGGGAAATTGGCTGCTTCAGACCGCTCGTCGCAAGGCAATCGATCGGTTTCGTCGCGATGCAAATTTTACTGCCAAGCGTACCCAGCTCGAAGTTTTGATTCGTCTTGAAAACCAGGTTTTGCAGAACAAAGAGAACGACATGGATGGGACACTATCCGACGAAAGGCTTCGTCTCATTTTCACCTGTTGCCACCCTGCGCTGGCTGAGCAGGTACGCGTCGCTTTAACCCTGCGAACTTTAGGAGGGCTCACTACAGCGGAGATTTCGCGTGCCTTTTTGGTCCCTGAGATCACAATGGCGCAGCGGCTTGTGCGTGCGAAGAGTAAGATCAAGGCTGCCAACATTCCCTATAGAGTCCCGCCGCCTCACCTGTGGTTGGAACGTCTCAACTCGGTGTTGACGGTAATTTATCTTATCTTCAACGAGGGCTACGCCGCTACATCTGGCGGCAAATTGACGCGCGCGGATTTATGCCACGAGGCGATACGTCTGGGCCGGATCCTCGTAGGTCAGCTGCCACAGGAGGCCGAGACTACTGGTTTGCTCGCCTTGATGCTTCTCAGCGACTCACGACGAAGTGCCCGAATCGATAACACCGGCAATCTCGTGACTTTGGAACAGCAGGACCGCCACCGGTGGAACCGAGAGCAAATTGAAGAGGGTGTAAACCTTTTAAAGCAGGCACTCGCTTTTGCCAGTCCCGGTCCTTATCAGATTCAAGCCGCGATCAGTGCTGTGCACTCCCAATCGGAAAGTTACGATGCGACCGATTGGAATGAGATCATGTTGCTTTATGGAGAATTGTACGAGCTTCAACCTTCGCCGGTGGTCAAACTCAACGCAGCGGTCGCATTGTCTTTTGCTAAGGGGGCCGACGCAGGGCTTGCAGCGTTAGCCGAGTTGGAAAAACAGCAGGTTTTGGAGCAGTATCAGCCGTTCCATGCTGCCCGCGCCGACTTTTTGCGGAGGTCGGGGCGCAGAGAAGAAGCTGCTGCGGCATTCCGTAGGGCACTGGAGCTCACACAGAACTCGGCCGAAAAGCGTTTCTTGAAACAACGTCTACTGGCAGTTCTGGAATAGCGTAGCGCACAATCATCTTTCACCCCCAGCAATTGTTTGCGTCACACCTGTTGGATTCCTTATAATTAGGCACTTCTTAATGTTTTTGCGAATCCTGACTTGACTACTGTCATATTCTGGAGTCGGCGGAAGGAAATGGTGAGAGATGAAAACAGTCACGATGGTCTTAATTTTTACTACTACAGTATTATTCGCAGGCTAAATCAACAATATGGGATTTGCTCAATTGGTTACCGAATTCAACCAAGGGAACAATAAGAAGTGTCTCAACACCATCAGACCCATCGCCGTCCGGGATCACAGATCCCGATGAGAACTTGGACGGAAAAGGATAATGGTCAATTCAGGGAGTGTATAGAGAGGGCACTTAATGGATGATGCATAAGAGCCGATCTGCACAGGCCCAGGAGGGGCGATGGCTCGGGGAGATCAATGTCGCAGGCTTTAAGGATCTTCGCGAGCGAATTCTCAACTGCCAGATCTGCGCTCCAAGCTTACCGCTAGGGGCACGCCCTGTTTTACAGGTTCATCCTGATGCCCGCATCCTTGTTGCCAGCCAGGCTCCGGGAAGGAAGGTTCATGAGACCGGGATTCCGTTCAACGATCCCAGTGGCGATCGATTGCGCGAATGGATGGGGATAAACCCCGATGTTTTCTATGATCAAAAAAAGATCGCCATTATTCCCATGGGATTCTGTTATCCGGGTACAGGCAAGACCGGCGATTTGGCGCCAAGGCATGAATGCGCACCAGCATGGAGAAAACCCTTATTGAATCAACTTCACAACATTGAGTTAACCCTTGCCGTGGGCCAATACGCGGTTGCGTATCATCTGGGGGCGCAGCGCCGGTCACTTACCGAAATCGTGCGATCGTGGCGTGAGTACTGGCCGGCGCTGCTCCCGCTACCGCATCCGAGTCCGCGAAACCAAGGTTGGTTGCAACGAAACTCTTGGTTTCGTGAGGAGATCTTGTCAGCCCTACGTGGGCGAGTTGAAGAGATTTTACGCCCATGATGGGTCGCACGGCTCCCTGGCGAATAAAGCAAGGGACAATACCACGACCCTGAGCGCAATGATTTCCCCCATTGTACCACCCCTTGACCCCAACCCAATTATGCCCTATAAAGACCGTTTCTTGCTCGATAATCGCTGGCTGAGCCAGCCCAGTCAGGCTAGGTATTTACCGGTAAAAAGTTGAAAACAATAGATAATGAGGAGGATCAAATGAAATTGATATCTACCACAGTAGCTCTGTTCATAGCTCTGCTGCTCAATGCACCTCAGGAACTTCAGGCGGCTTTCTACGAAGGGAAGTCCATTCGCCTGATTGTTTCGTCTTCGCCGGGAGGGGGCAATGACACGTACTCTCGGCTCATCGCGCGGCACATCAACAAGTACATTCCCGGGAAGCCCACTATAATTGTTCAAAACATGCCGGGTGCCGGTGGACTCCTTGCGGCGGACTATATTTATCGCAAAGCCGCTCGGGATGGTACGGTCATGGAACAAATCAACTGGGGTGTCTGGTACTATCAGGTGGTCAAGGACAAACGGGCAAGGTTCGATTTCAACAAGATGAACGCCATTGGGGTCGCCTTTATTGACAATACGATTTTCTACGTTAGAACCGACCGCTTCAAGAGTCTCGATGATGTCCTGAAATCGGACAGACTGGTCAAGGTAAGTGCCTCGGGACGGCAATCCTCGCCCCATGTCCTCGGCAACCTCTTGGAAAAAGTAACTGGTAAGAAGATATTTGATTACGTGTTCGGCTATCCGGGTGCGCGGCAGTTCAGCCTTGCTGTACGCCAGGGAGAAGTTGACGCTTCGGGTAACACCATAGGTTCGGGTATGGATCAGGTAGGGGATATGATTAAGTCCGGAGAGCTCGCCGTGATATTTCAGGCCGGTAGCGAGGACGGTAAGAGGAGCCCGGGGTTCGAAAATGTTCCGACTCTATCTATTGGATCTGGCCAAGACTCCTGAGGCAAGGGAGACGGTAAAGTCCATGTTCCTTCTGTCCCATTACGGGCGCCCCTATGCGTTTCCTCCTGATGTGCCGAAAGAGCGGATCCAAATCCTTCGCAGCGCCTTCTGGAAGACCATGAAGGATCCCCAGTTTCTCGATGAGGCCAAGAGATTGAAAAGGGACATCGACCCGCTCCGTGGCGAAGATCTGCAGCGGATGTGGCACGACACGCTCAATGCTCCTCCCGAACAAGTCAAAATCGTAGAGGAAATTTTCGTCGGTAAGAAGCAGAGGTGAGGATCAATTCAGCCAAGGTAGCACGGTTTTTAGTATTGCTTCAGGCAAGGTGAGGAGCGGTTTGGGCCAGTGGACATGTAGGATCTTGTGAAAAAGGCCCACGCAGAAGACAAAAGCCCCAAGGGTGAGGCTTGAAGAAAGCAGCCACCCCTCTTTTGCCTGGAATCGTAAGTAGAGAAGCGTGAATAGTGGAATCGAAATAAAAAAACCAAGTATGATGATCCCGAAAAAGAGCCCCAAAAGCCATCCTAAAAAGCCTGAAGCCTTGCGCGCTACTACCCCCATCCCCATGCTCATGTCTACCTGGAGGTCTCCTGTATCGGTATGCGCTGCATTTGTGGGTCGAAACGACTGGTAAATGTCTAAAATCATTTGAATGACAGCGAGCACCATAACAGGTATACCGACAAACCAGGGGAACAAACCGGTTCCCAGTGTCCAATCCCTCGACGTAAAAACCGCGTAAGCTGCAACGACCATAACGCCGAGGGTAAACAGTATCCTGGGTTGAAAGCTCATTCCTGTTCTCCCGAAAGTCTTCTTACCTTTCGCTCCTGCATTATACTATAGACCAGCGTTACGATTGTGATAATTAGAATCGCGATAGCCACGGGACGCAACAGGAAACTCGCACCATAGGCCCTGACAGAAATAAACTGATACCGTTCAATTAGACCGCCCAGAATAAAACCCAGCAGGAGTGGGGGCCGCGGCCAACCGCAGCGCTTCATAAACCAACCCAGAAGTCCGAAGAGGAGAACGGTAACGAGGTCGAAGATACTTGCTGTGGCCTGATAGGCGGCCAGAAAGACGACGATGGTCACCAGCGGAGCGAGAATGTTGATTCTCACCGAAGCTAGCTTGGCCAGTTGATTGGTAAACCCCAGGGCAATGCCCGTCGCCATAACGTTGGCCAAGGCAGTGCTCCATACAATGGCGTAGGTAATGTCCAGGTGTTTCGTCAGCATTTCGGGGCCAGGTTGCAAGCCATGAATCATGAAAGCCCCGATCAGGAGGGCCATGGAGGCACTTCCAGGTATTCCGAATGCGAGAGTCGGTACAAGCGCTCCCCCTTGTTTGGCGTTGTTGGCGCTTTCAGGGGCGATTACGCCCCTCACATCTCCTTTGCCAAAAGTGAGGGCTGCATCCTTGCAGGTTTGTTTGGCGTGGCCGTAGGCAATCCAATCCACGACGGCGGAGCCAAGGCCCGGTATGATGCCGATCCATTTGCCCAGAAAGCTGCACCGGAGCATCAACCACCAGTTATCAAAGACATCCCGTATACCATGCCCTACACCCTTCATCTTTTGCTTGGGAACACTACTGATTTGAGTGCCCTCAATGACCATGTCTGCCAACTCGGGGAGGGCAAATAGGCCGAGGCTGATCACGATGATGTTTAACCCGTCAAAGAGATAAAGCGTATCAAAGGTCCAGCGCAAATAGCCTTCCTGTTTATCGGTGCCGATCATGGAAAGCATTAACCCCATGCCTCCCGCCACGATTCCCTTTAGGGGTACCCGCCCGCTGAGAATTGCCACCATGGAGATGCCCATGATCCCCAGGGCAAACAATTCGGGGGCCGCGAAGAGGAGGACCAGGGGTTTTAAAACGGGGATGAGCAGCCCGAGGATTATTGCCCCGATCACCCCGCCTAGTAATGATGAGGTGTAGGCTGCGCCAAAGGCCCTTCCCGCCTCACCCTTTCTGGCCATGGGGTGACCGTCCAATATGGTGGCCTGTGAGCCCACCGTCCCGGGCACTGCAAACAGTACGGATGGAATCGTATCGGTTGTAACGGGAACCGAAGATAACGCCACTAGCATGGCGATGGCTGCGGTCTTATCCATGTCGAAGGTAAAAGGCAGTAGCAGGGCCAGACCCACGAGACCGCCAAGCCCTGGTATGGCGCCGAGGGCGAGACCCACGATAACCCCGAACGTCAGGAAGAAAAATCGCTCGACACTCAGGAGCAAATTCAGACCATCAACCATTGCTTCGAACACGATCGACCTCCAGGTCCGCTACAAAATCCATGGGCAAAGGATTTCGTTTTTTCTTTTGGCAGCGACCAATTCAGGCAAAAACCATATCCGTAAACGAAGTTTAATGTCAACAATGGCAGTGAAAAACACGACATTCTTCCAGTATGCATCAAGACAACTCGCGTCCTTCGAGAACCTCATGGTTCGAGTACCTCACCATGACCCTGAGCAAGGTCGATGGGTCAGGACCCCGAGGGGAATCGAGGGGCAAAGACGTAAAGGGCGCCAAGTCACGGACGGTAACGCGCAAGTCAGTATTGAGTTACGAGAACTAAGCGATAAAAATAAAAGAGACAACAGACTACGGACAGTGGACTACAGACTCCCACTCGTCAATCCCTGGATCCGAGTTAAAGGTCAGTAGTCGGTAGTCAGTGGTCCTGAATCCCCAAGGACGCAATGCGCTTTGCGCTATGCTCTATGCGGTCAAATTTCTATTTCGCCGTCTTTCCCTCGCCGTTCATAAGGGAATAGACCTTGAAGGCAATGCCCGTGGCTTCATACCCGTCGACGCCGTTGGCCTGAGCCAGGGTGAACATCTGGTAGGCCAGGGCACTGAAGGGCACGGGGACCTCCATGGTGCGTGCTTCATCGAGCCCGAATCCCACGTCCTTTGGCATCCAAGATTTTCTGGGTTTGAACTTCCGCCCGATCATGGTCTTGGTAGTCCGATCGAGGGCAGTGGAATAGTTCTGCGAGCTTTGGATAAAACTCTGAAAATCGTCATCCGTGAGACCGCCTTTCTTGAGCCAGTAATAGATCTCTGCCATACACATGTTCGAGATGGCTCCGAGCATGGCATTGGCGGTCTTGACTAGCTTTGCATTCCCCAGGTCACCCATAAAAACGATTTTTTTGCCCATTGCTTGAAACGCTGACAGCTGATCATCGAAATGCGGCTTCGAGCCCGAAACCCATATGGAAAGGGCGGCGGCGGCGGCCTGTTCTTCCACACCGGCCACTGATGCATCAAGCATGTTCCATCCCTTGCCTGACAGTTCCCGGCTCACGTCAACGATGGTTTTTTTGTTGGTACTACTGAAGTCGACCCACAACCGCGCCCCTCCGGTAGCTTCATGGAGTCCACCCTTACCCACTCCAACCTCTGTTACCGCTTCATTATAGGGAAGCATCGAATAGACTACCTCGGAGGACTCGGCTACGTCACGGGCTGAGTCCTTGGTCTGAGCTCCCATGTCCTGAAGCCGGCGGGTCATTTCAGGTCTGACATCGTTAACGACCAGACTGTGTCCTGCCTTCTTGAGATTTGCTGCCATTTCACTTCCCATGCCTCCTGTACCAATAAACCCGATGGTTGCCATATCAGCCTCCTAAAGAAAATTTGTTGAACGTTCCGGAAAACCGTAAAAGGTTTATATCGGAGAGTCCGTGCGCCGATACTATTGGAAGGAAGTTGTCTTGGCAATAGACTTCGGACATGTTAAAGGCAATTAACCCCGATCCGACGAAATTGAGTGAGCCATGTGCGATCTTGGGCCAGCCATTTCAACTGTCGCTGACATTTTGGTCACAAGCCCATATAGTTACACTACGAGTGAGTTATCGATTTATGGTACAAACAGCTCTAGAGTCCTATTTGATGCTCGCTAACAATAGTCTCTTGGACTGATTAATGTCGGGTCGGGGCTAGCACTGATTTTATTAAGGAGAAACGTTCTATGGAATACCGTCAATTCGGCACCACCGATCTCAAGGTTTCACCCATGGGTCTTGGCTGCATGGGGATGTCCGGTTCCTACGGCCCCGCCGATGACACCGAATCCATTGCTACCCTTCACAGGGCCTTCGATCTCGGCATCAACTTCCTGGACACCTCGGCAAGTTATGGGAACGGGCATAATCAGGAGCTCATAGGCAAGGCCATCAAGGGGCGGCGTGAAAAGATCGTCATCCATTCCAAATCCGGCAGCATCCGTACCCCCGATGCCACGGGCTATCGCGGCGGTGGTTCCCCCGACTATCTGATCAAAACTTGCGAGGAGAGTCTCAAACGGCTGGGCATCGATGTTCTCGACATCTGGTGCATGTCGCGTGTGGATCCCAAAGTTCCCATTGAGGAATCAGTGGATGCCATGGTGCATTTGGTAAAGCAGGGCAAGGTCCGTTATATCGCGCTATCGGAGGCAAGCGCCGAATCCATACGTCGGGCCAACAAGGTCCATCCCATCGTCTCATTGCAGATTGAGTACTCCTTGTGGTCACGGGACCCTGAGGCGGGCAACATTGACGCTTGTCGCGAATTTGGTATGGGCTTTATGGCCTATTGTCCCCTTGGGCGCGGTTTTCTCGCCGGTCAATTCCATGACTTAAAGGACATCCCGGAACAGAGGCGTGACCATCCTCGCCTCCAGCCTGGTAACTTTGAACGTAACTTGCAGCTACTTCTCCAAGTTGAAACCTTGGCTAAAGAAAAATCCGTCACTCCGGCACAGATCGCACTGGCCTGGCTCATGGCGCAGGGCAAGGACATTACCCCCATTCCGGGAAGTAAGAGCAGGAAACATCTAGAGGAAAATCTCAAGGCCATGGACATCAAACTTTCTGGGGACGACCTCGCACGGCTGGAAACCATTATGCCTCCCGGGGCCGCTGCCGGTAACCGCTCCAAGGGGATGGACCGTCTAAATGTCTAGTTAAACCTGGTCGCACTCCTAATCTTGAGCCCCACCTTACACCGGTTTCCCAACCCCCCGATATCAGTGATATCATGTAGAAATCAGGGTGGTATGGAGTTCTCCGTTAGCAATAAACCCGGCGTCATGCTGCAGATGCAACTCTTGAAATGGCTTGCGGTCATCGCACTATTGATATCGGCGGTGGGGCTAGCCCATGGGGGCTACCAACGGGCCGCCATGAAGCTTCCTCCTGGATTTAAGGTAACCACATATATTACAGGAACCGGTTTCCATGGGGATGATAGGGGGATACCAGCTGTTGTTGCAATTGATTTCCATACCGATGGGACGCTCTACTTCGCTCGCACGGCCAACAGGTTGAGAGAGATCTACGGTCGCGACAATGCCCCCATATATCGGATTCCCCCGGGACGGGCCCATCTTACCCCAGGAACCGAAAAAAAGTTTCTTTTTGGTACCCCGGTGGCAGACCCAGACGAGTTGGGGGTCAATGCCCAGGGGATCGTTTTTGTAAGCAGCAGGAGTGCCGCGGGATATGGAAGTGTTTACCGCTTGAGCTCCACGGGGAAGAAGACGCTTTTTGCCGGTGGGCCACCTACCTCCGGAAGACCTCCACTTCTCGAAGATCCGGAGGATATCGCCTTTGATAAATCAGGAAACGTTTATGTTGTTGATGACGATCTCGGAGTCATTGTTCAATTGGATCCCACAGGAAAGGTTCTTAACCCTCGATGGATCACTGGGATCGGGCGAGGGCGGACCCTGACCTTTGATCCGCGGGGCTATCTCTGGATCGGGAGTGACGGCCCACATGATACCCCTCATATGGACGGCTCCGGGCAGATCTTTCGCTATCATCTATCGAGCCGCAAGCTCAAGTTAATTCACAGGGGTCCCCTTTCCTCGGGGATGAGTTTGAGTCCCGGCGGTAATATTTTCGCAGCGCAACGTCGTTCTGCCCGGCTGTTTGCGCTCACGCCGGAAGGGAAGCGCGCTGAGTTTGCCTCTTTTTACGAAGGGGCAGCGCTGCGCACTCTGGCCTTTCCACCCATCACGCCAGAGACAAAAAAGTTGGGGATCGCTGGGGATCTCTTTATTATGGTGTTTCCCGAGTTGGATTACCCTGTGAGGGAAATCATCCGTGTCTCTGGGCCCTTTGATTCCTATGTGGAAGAGGCTGTGGGTACCAAGTGATCTCGACACCCAAAATTAAAAGGTGTATCGGAGAGCTTCCCCCATTTTGGGATCGTAGCGTTATCTTCTTTTCCAATATTCAGTCCATCTTTTACGATAACGATGAGGAAGCCAAGCACCTGCTCGAGGGGATCTCTGGGGCGACAGGTTATGGTGGCCGGCTTCTCTGTGTTCTCAACCTCCTGTATCGGAAGCTGCCCAACCTGGTTCTTCTGGAAGGAAAACCGGATGAGGGCTTGACCGGCTATCTTTCCCAGGACCTTGGCTTGTCACTCCCCGATTACGACGTCCTGGACCATGAAGGCTACCGGGAGTTGGCCTCATCGGGAGCAGGGTCAAAAAGTGCGAAAGCTCAAGGGACCCTCAAGGGACTCAAGAAACACACGGCCGACTGGATGGATGGATTTGTAACCGATTCCAGTCTAGTTCAAATCGCCAGTCAGGTGGGCAAACAAACCATCAGTACACTGGAAGGGAGCAAAAACGGAAACAATAAGTATCTGCTTCATCACTACCTGGTTGAGCAGAAGCTCCCGGTTTTCGATACCGGGATCGCTGCGAGCAGAAAAGAGCTTTCTGCCTGTTTGTCGGATTTGAAGAAGAAAGGTTACTCAAAGGCCGTGGTAAAAGCTCAAATAGGCGCCTCTGGTTATGGAATGGTCAAGCTCGATACAAAAGACCATCGCCAGGAAACGGTACCGGACCACCTCTTCTTTGAAGGTCCCTGTATGGTTCAAGGATGGTTGGATTCGGGAACACAGGGGGTTGAAATCGTAGGCTCACCCAGCGTTCAGCTTTTTCTAAATGACGATACGGTCTTTCTATTTGACCTGACGGACCAGGTCCTCGACCGTGAAGGTGTCCATGAAGGTAATATTTGTCCGCCCCCCTATTTGAGGAAATCGCCGGGATTGGAGGACGAACTCCTTGAACAGGCCGGCTCCGCGGCAAAGTGGCTTCATCGTCAAGGTTACCGTGGTACGGCGAGCACGGATTTTCTCGTGGTTCACCGTGATCAGAAGACAGACGCCATCCTTTGCGAGATCAACGCGAGGATAACAGGCGCTACCTATCCCGCCGTCTTGGCAAGGCGTTTCAACCCTGAAGGAGCCTGGTACATGAGAAATATCGGTTTTTACAAAACCTTCAAGGGTGAGGATTTGCTTACCCTAATGGATCATGCAGGAGTTCTGTACCGGCCCGGGACGACAAAGGGGATACTACCTTTCAATTTCAACACCGACTCGGGGGGTAAAGTTATGAAGGGACAGTTTCTTTGTCTGGGACAAACCTACGAAGAGTGTGGTGAAATGTTTCTTCAGGCCTGGTCCCAATTACCATTGGAGTGGGGGTATGCCCGTGACTGATAAACGCACACATGGTACGGAAGATCTTCGTCAACGTCTCGTGGAGCTGACTCGCGACCTCATCTTGATCCCAAGTACCTGGGATCGGCCGGAGGAAATTGACCGGTGTATGGAGTTTGTGATCAACCATACCGAGATACCCGACGCGGTTACGGTACACCGTTTTCGCGAACACGATGCCCTATCGACGGTAGTCCTTCCTAAGAACATTCAGAAACCAGACGTCATGCTTTTTGCTCACCTCGATGTGGTTTCCCTTCCAGAGGGGGCTGAGTATCGTTCCATCATCCGGGACGGTCGTCTTTACGGTCCTGGCGCGGGGGACATGAAAGGCGAGCTGGCCATCCTCCTGGAACTATTCCGGGTATTTCACGAAAGGTCCCCGGGGTTATCCCTGGGTCTGACCGTTACCTCGGACGAGGAACGGGGGGGAGTCTACGGCACGAAGTTTCTCATGGAAGAGTATGGCCTTCGTTGTGGTACGGCCATTGTCCCCGATGCCGGTTCCGTTAATGACATCACTGTGGAGGAGAAGGGCACCCTTCACTTGAAAATTCAGGCGCGCGGAGCTGCGGGGCACGCCTGTAGACCCTGGTTGGCCGATAATCCTATGGATAGGATGATTGCTGCCCTCAACAAAATACGCGATCATTTCGAAGGCCTAAAAAAGAGTGACGACGGGTACTGGTACCCCACCTGTGCGATCACGGTTATTCAGACGTCGAACCGTGTTCCCAACCGGATTCCAAACGAGGCAGAATTCATTTGCGACATTCGTTTCCCTCCTCCCTTTACTCTTGATGAAATGACGTCCACCATCAGAGGATTTTTGGACGAACAAATGGAGATGGAACCTCTCGTCGCCGCGGAGCCCACGCGCCTTACGCCGGATCCGCTTTACATCAAGGTGACGGAGGAGCTTACAGGAAAACCCGTGCGTTTATTGCGAGAGCATGGTGGAAGCGATGCCCGTTACATTTCCCCCTACGGCATACCGGTGATTATGACCAGGCCGTTGATCGGGAACCTGCACACCGACATCGAGTGGGTTGACCTGGCCTCCATGGAAACTCTCTATCGCATCTACGAGCGGTATTTGGAACTGAAGCTAAAGGTTTGACGATCAATATCAAAAGATATTCTCTTGCCAAGACGCCAAGGACGCAAAGCGAAACTAGTGGGCAGATAGCAGTTGGCAGGAATCTACAAACTTCACCCTCTCCTAATTCCCATTCAAAACTTGTAATTCAGGACTGACCAGCGCTTTGCATAAGTAATGTCTCCTTTGTATCTCTTCCTTCGTGTACTTCGCGTCCTTCGTAGTCAAACAGTTTGTCAGCACGAAGAGCACGAAGGTCACGAAGGTCAGCACGAAGAAGGTCACGAAGGTCACGAAGTTTGGATGCCTCGTCGCGCCGAGACGCGAGGCATGTTTTTGTTTGTCGTCGTCTCCCGACAAACAAAAAGGCTAATTCCATGCGACCTCTGTGGTTCGACTGGCTCACCACCCTGAGTTAATCGAAGGGCGCCTCTGCGGTGAATAAGTTCCTATCTGCGATAATCTGCGTAAATCTGCGGTTAAGTGTTTTAACCCATGGTTTGTTTCCCGACTATCTTTTCCTTATTCTGCGAATATTTGCCGGGCGATGCCCCTTCAGTCCATATCTCCAGGGATCACTGACCTCACCATACGGATTGATCCGCAGGGTACGGTGCTCGCCGTCGGAGTTCTGAAGATCCACAGAATAGGTGATTTGATGAACTTCGAAGGGAACGATCCTTTCCACTCTGAAACCCGGTAGATACTGTTCAGCAAACTCTTTGGCCAATTCCTTGGCCCGTTCTTCGGTGACTTTCATCCATGGCCCTCCTTTTTTAGCAGTCTGAGTGACAGAAGAGCACGCCACGTGCCAAGCGAGGCCGTGTACCGAAGGGTTTGGAATTCCTGGAGTTGTTCGGGATTGCTCAGGGGTAGGCTCGTCGAAATGGGCGAGGGTCTCGACCAAATGGGCGAACCCCAAGCCTATGTAATTGCGGTGAACAATCTATGATCTGCGACCGTCTGCGGTTAATAGCTTTTAAAGCTTTGCACTTTGCACAAGTAATGTCTCCCTTGTATCTCTTCCTTCGTGTACTTCGCGTCCTTCGTGGTCAAACAGTTTGTCACCACGAAGAGCACGAAGGTCACGAAGTTTGGATGCCTTGTCGCGCCGAGACGCGAGGCATGTTTTTGTTTATCGTCGTCTCCCGACAAACAAAAAGGCTAATTCTATGCGTCCTCTGTGGTTCGACTGTGCTCACCACCCTGAGTCTAATCGAAGGGCGTCTCTGCGGTGAATAGTTCTAAATCTGCGATAATCGGCGTAAATCTGCGGTTAAATGTCCTAACGCTTTGCGCTATGCTCTATGCGCTTTGCGATCGCCATTACCGGCTTGACAGGTGATTTCTTCGTCGTATAGGCTGCCAGCTAACCTTATTTTCACAGTGTGTACCGTCAGGCAATATGACTGTGCATAAACAGAGGAAACTCTATGCAAAGAGTCATCTTGGTGTTTTTTCTATTTTTCGTCCTAGCGGGATTCGGTGGTTTTTATAAAGGTAATACCCAGGCTGCTGAAGCCCAAATCACTTCAGGGGACTTGAATGCCAAGGCCCAACGCCTGGCAAAGCGTTTTATTATCGTCGATGGGCACGTCGATCTTCCCTACCGTCTCAACCGGTCCATAGGCAAGGATGGAAAGCTCACTGAAAATGTCAATGAGCGTACGCCTAAGGGTGAATTCGATTATCCGCGTGCAGTGGCGGGCGGCCTCGATGCACCCTTCATGTCCATCTACGTTCCGGCACGGTACCAGAAAAGTGGCGGTGCTAAAGCCCTGGCCGATAGTCTCATCGATCTCGTTGAGGGCGTGATCAAAGCGGGGCCGGACAAATTCGCTCAAGCCCATTCCGTGGCGGATGTGAAGCGAAACTTTGCGGCGGGTCGGATCTCCTTACCCATGGGCATCGAAAACGGTGCGGCCATCGAGGGTGACCTGAACAACCTGGAACACTTCTACCGTCGAGGCGTGCGTTATATCACTTTGACTCACTCCGAAGATAATCGAATCTGCGATTCGTCATATGACGATCGCCGCACCTGGAAGGGGCTCAGCCCTTTTGGAAAAAAGGTGATCGACGAAATGAACCGACTCGGCATCATGATCGACGTCTCCCATCTGTCCGACGAAAGCTTCTATCAAATAATGGAATTGAGCAAAACCCCAGTGCTCGCCACGCACTCTTCCGCGCGTACCTTCACTCCCGGTTGGCATCGCAACATGGGCGACCAGGCAATAAAGCTCCTGGCGAAAAAAGGAGGGGTGATCATGATCAACTTTGGTTCCGGATTCATTGAAAAGGTCGCCAATCAGCAGTATGTGGCCCGGCGGAACACCGTTCGTGCCTTTAGACAGATAAACAAGATCACTGGGCGCGACCCCAGGGTCAGGGCATTTAGAAAGGAATACGACAAAATCCATACATTCAAGTTTTCCAGTGCGGAGGTAGTGGCCGACCACATCGACCATGTGGTCAAGTTAGCTGGAATAGATCACGTGGGACTAGGTTCAGATTTTGACGGGCTAGGAAACACCCTGCCCACAGGCCTCAAGGATGCTTCCATGTATCCCAATCTATTTCGTATCTTGCTCGAGCGGGGCTATAGCGAGAACGATATCAAAAAGATCAGTTCGGACAACGTATTTCGGGTGTGGCGGCAAGTAGAGACTTATTCCGGTAATAAGTAGAGGGTTTGGTCAATCCAATCTAGGGAGCATGAATTATGAGTCAACGGTCTCCTGCACCGGTACTGCGATCCGCATCCAGGCGGGTGCATAAATCCCACGGGTGGGATGACTTTGTAAGAACTGGCCCGGGGACTTTGATGGGTCAATTGCTGCGTCGATGTTGGCAACCTGTGGCGGTCTCCTCTTCGTTGTCTCCTGGCCGGGCAATGCCCATTAGAATTATGGGCGAGAATTTGACCCTCTTCCGCGGGGTCAGTGGTCAACCCTATATCGTTGCAGACCGTTGTGCACACCGGCTGTCTCTTTTGCACACCGGTTGGGTTGAAGACGAATGCATTCGATGCTTTTACCACGGCTGGAAATACGATGGCAGGGGTCAATGTGTGGAGATGCCGGCGGAAGATGAGGGTTTTGCCGAAAAGGTGAGAATTCTAAACTATCCTGCAAAGGAATATGCGGGTCTGATTTTTGCCTTTATGGGTGCTGGTGAGCAGCCTGCCTTTCCCCGTAAGGCCGAATTGGACCGGGATTACGGGATTCAGTACGCATTTTCGTTTATCTGGCCATGCAATTGGTTGCAGAGGTTGGAAAACTCCTTTGATGCGACCCATGTGAGCTTCGTTCATCGGCGCACAGCGCTGGGTAGTAAGGTCAGTACCGATATTCCTGTGCTTAGGTACGAAGAGACAGAGTGGGGGATTCGACAGATTGCCGAAAGGTCACCGGACAATATTCGTATCAGCGAGATCGCATGGCCCAATTGCAATCACATCGTCACACCGGATGGTCCACGTCCGAGCGAAAACCCCTGGACGGATGTCTTCAACACCTTTGTCCCGGTGGATGACGAACATACGGCTCAGTTTAGCGCCCGAAGCACTCCCTTGAAAGGTGAGGCCGTAAACGAATACAAAAAGTGGGCCGCCTCATCACCGAGGTACAATCCCGCAGACGACAGCGAGAAGCTGTTTCGCGAGGCCCCTTATTTTGACTTTCACAATTCAGTGCAGCTAGTGGCCGCCCAGGATTACATTGCGCAAGTGGGCCAAGGTGCTATTGTTGACCGATCCCAGGAGCGGCTCGGCAAATCAGATGCCGGGATCATTCTATTGCGCAAGATTTTTCGTCGAGAACTGGATGCAATCAAAAACAGTCTTCCCGGCAAGAAATGGAAACCAAGAACTGGCCTAGCGAAATTGCCGCTGCCGCCAGGCGTAGTCCAAGTCGATGAAGGAGACTAGAGATTAATTAACCGCAGATTAACGCCGATTTTCGCAGATATTGGTTTTCATGCCCGTAGGGGCATGATTCGACCATTTTGGCCGAAATAATACCTCTATTCATCTGTGTAAATCCGTGGTTAGTATGTTTTTTCCGAACTTGGCGTGCTTTGTGGTTCGACCGATTCGACAGGCTCACGGCCCTGAGGCTTTCGAAGGGCTGGGCTCATCATCCTGAGTGTATCGAAGGACGTCTTTGCCCCTCGATTCCCCTCGGGGTCCCGACCCATCGACCTTGCTCAGGGTCATGGTGAGGTACTCGAACCATGAGGTTCTCGAAGGACGCGAGTCATCTGTACCGTCTTCGCTGTGCCTTTAGCGCTTTGCCGTCCGCGTAAATCTGCGTGGGTCCGCGGTTGAATATTATCTTTACTCCGGCTATTGTCCGCAATGGAGTAGTTTTTTGTTTGTCGTCCTCTCCCGACAAACAAAAATTCAGTTCTCTGCGGCCTCTGCGTCTCTGGGGTGAATAAATGTTAATCTGCGTAAGTCTGCGAAAATCTGCGGTTAAGTCTCTTAACGCTTTGCGCCATACCCTCTGCGCTTTGCTGTTTCGTAGTCTGTGCCTGTCAGCGGTTAAGAAAAAACAAAATTTAAATTGCAAGGAGATCACAAATGGCAACGTTAACACCTGCATCGGGGCATGAACGCGACCATCACGATTGGGCATCTTTAGAGTATGTTTCCCACTGGGCGGAAGGCCAGGATAAGAAAGAGGCTTTGCGGCAGGAACCGTTCCGAATCCTGGCCCAGACCATTCCCAACGACAAAGGGCAATCCATCAAGATTTTAGACGTGGGAGCTGGGTACGGGGCGTTAACACAGTTTCTGTTGAACCAGTTTTCCAATGCAACTGCCGTATGCCAGGACGGATCTCAGGAGATGATCAAAGTGGGTCACCAACGTATGACCGATTACAAGGGACGCTTCAGCTATGTCCAGAGTGATTTTAGCAAGCCCGGCTGGAGTAAAGGACTTGGTGGGCCCTTCGACGCAGTCGTGTCTACCATCGCGATTCACAACGTGCGTGACCCAAAGGTGATCCAATCCATTTACGAGGAAATACTGCCGCTTTTGAAGAATGGAGGGTGCTTCCTCAATTTCGACAGACTGCGTCCTTCCGCTGAAGAGCAGATGAGCTGGCTCAGAAATGCCGGCTATGTGAACGTCGATTGTTCTTGGCAAGATGAGAAGCACGGCCTCTTAGGCGGATTTAAAAAGGAATAACGAGTCGATTCGACTGACCCAACTCATATCGTCTTGGAGGACCCACTATGGAGCGATCAAAAACCCCGGTCGCAATCTTAGCACCAGAGGCACCGCCCCGGATTAGACCTTCAATTTACCCCGAGCCATTCGCCTCCCGCATGGGGGGACGAGAAAAGCGTCCCCTCGGTGACCTGTTCGGCCTGACGAATTTCGGCGTCAATCTCACTCGGCTTGCCCCTGGCGGGGCCTCGGCACTTCGCCACGCCCATTCGGCTCAAGACGAGTTTATCTATATCTCGGAGGGACAACCGACGCTAGTCACCGACGTCGGGGAGACTTTGCTTCAGCCCGGTATGTGCGCAGGATTCAAGGCTGGCTCAGGTGACGGCCACCAATTGGTTAACCGTACGGAGAGCGACGTAACATATCTCGAAATCGGCGATCGTAGCGCCGGCGACACTGTTAACTACCCTGACGACGATATGAAGTTAGTTACCGGTGCTGACGGTAAGCGGCGATTTGTTCGGAAGGACGGGAGCGCTTACTAGCTTCAATTCCCGCTCGGTGCGTATGACCAAACAGGTGCCAACAGAGGCGATTGTTGAGATATAGAAGTCTGACCGTATGCCGCGGAAGCAGTGCAACTTGCCGGTTAAAGTCCGGTGCGGGGAATTAACGGTTCACCCCGCTAGCGAAGATCCGGTTTTGAGGGGTGACTCTCAGGGCTAAGTGGATCGAGAAAACTTTCCAAAAGGAGAGGATCGCAAACTTGCAGGCCGTACTACAAGGGAACCCATAGAGCCTCGTAACTTGCTGATTAAGAGTGCCGACCCTGTGGTCAAGAGGGGAAGGCCGGTGCCATCTGTGGAAATAACCGGGACGGAAGCAGATGGGCTCTCCGGGGTCGTCGGGACGGCATGTGGGGGAAGTTGTGATGGGTAACGCGGGAGACGTCGCGAGTGGGCCGGATAGTATAAGGGTAACCGAAATTGAGCCAGGCGGGCGAGAAGTCGGAGGGGCTACCGAGGAAGCTGGGTAATGCCGGCTGAGGGAAGGCGCCCTACTTTCATTGTGCTTAAAGAGGGAAGGAGAGGTGATTTGCTCAACCAAAGATTTGACCCCTTCGTCTACGCGCTGCATGACAAGGTTTGGCGAGGAGACTTCGTTTGACCCGTAGCCCCAGGGAGTTGAACCGAGATCAAAGTTTAAAGGAGAAAAGAAGCTAGAAGGAATTCGTCGACTGCTAAAAGACCACTATAGACAAAACGCGACTTGACCCCTAGCCCTAGCCTCCTGATGTGGATCACCCGCTCTAGGTGAAAATGTATTTAGACGGGGGCATCTTGACCCCTTTTTCTTTACTTCCCCAAGATGAAAGCCTTCTTCAGTAGGCTATAGCTAGTCTATTGAATCTTTCTCATTAAGGTCAATTGGACCAATACGGTGTTGCTCGAACATTATCTTGGCACCATCGTTTAAAACCCCTGTAGCGCCTCTTGCTGTAGCGGGCGCGCAATCGGTCATTGCCCTCTTTATTCATAAGGAGGCAAATCACCAAATCCACTTTTCGCTGCCGCGGGACTTTGTTCCCGCGCACGCGTGTTCTCAAGTACCTTCTATTGTCCCAAAGATATGCTGAAATATTATGACTAAGGTTATTCTCATTATAGCCCTCTGTGCTCAAAGAGTACTGCAGAACATCCTTCACCTTTTTGTCTAGCGTTGACGGATGTCCCGCTGGTCCCCCGGCATATGCCAAGCTAGCCATGAATGCAAAGGCAACAAAAATAATTATAAGACTCAATCTCTCAATATTTGGTTTCATTTGGTAACCCTCCTTCCGACAGTTAGGTGCCTTATTACTTTAGATAACTTTCGACATGCCGAATCCACTGACCGTTTTTTCGAAACAATACCCTTACCGACTTTAGATTAGCCCCCAATCTTGTTTTAGCAGCTTTTAATGAAAGGTCATCTCCTCTGTCTCGTGCGCGTGTAATATTGGCAATATGGCTCATTAGAACAAATGAAGCTGCTACCCGGTCAAGTCTATTCATGCTATAAGCTGTCTCGAACTCTTCGTTTCCTGACCAACCTATTTTCTCCTTGGCTAACCCCGAATAAATTAAGGCATGGACGCGAAGATTCTGTGTAATTTTCTTGTTTTCTAAAAACCCAGAAAAGTCTTTTAGTGAACCTCTCCAGTCACCACGCAAAAAATGTACGAACCCCTTCGCAAAGGGGATAGCTTCGCTGACCCTGTTCAATATATTTGTGGGCTTGATCCAGCCCTCTATTCCATCTGACTCCACCAAAAATGCGTCACCGTGGATTTCCCGAAAGTGCATTACCTTTCCTAGAGGAGCAATTATCTCGTCGCCCTCCCGTGAGCGGTAGAGGGGAAGGCCCTCGGGCTTTTGGTATTGGATGATGACCTCTCGCGGCAAAATGAAGGGTTCGAATTCATAGAATTGCCCGGGAATATCAAGTTGAATCTTATAATCTTCTCCGTTATCTTTACGAGTATCTATTGTCCATACTTCAGGACGTACTTTCCGCTCTTTAAGAATGGGGGTAACTGACAGGAACATTTGAACTACAACGCCGTTACCGTAGGGATAAACTTGTCCCCAAATTGCTAAATCGGCTTGCACCGAGGGCCAAATCGCCGCGTTTATCGCTGCGTTGTGACTTGGTTCAAGTAAGTCGTCGACTCCGTATAGTATCCACCCTCCTTTCAAAGGAATATCCACATGCCGGAACGCTTTAATCAACTCAAGGTAGACTGTTGTTCGTACGTGTTGACTTAAAATCTCTGGCCCCAAAAAAGAGGGAACGAGAAGCCGAAGCGGCTCTGCCGGTGCGGAACCCGCAATAAGTAAGAAACAAACGCTTATTATGTATTTCCTAATTGATGAGAATGTCATTGCCTGAGGCCTCCAAGAAGCTCGGTTTCGGCTTGGTTTATTGCGCGTTCTAGCCCCGCGAGTTCTGCAGAAAAGCTGCTGGTCCTATTTTTGATCTTTGCAATCTCATCCTTTGCTACCTTTAGAAACAAAGCAATATGGTTTTTGTCGTAGCCTAGTCGTTTCGCATCCATTGCCAAAGCGTACAGAATCACGAGGGTGTGGCTGTCTCTAGTATTCCCGAATTCAGTGCTTTTGACAGGCAATCTGACCGTGATGACATCGCGTGGATAAAATCCCTTTAAATCCCGCAAATAAAATTCGCTATATACTGTGTAATTTGTATTGTCGTCGGAAATAATAGTCCCTCTTAAAAGACCCAATATTGCTCGCTCGTTTTTCATCAATTCATTGATTCTTTCAGGCCTTTCACCTTCAAACGTGTCTTCGCCCTTAAAATTTATGTAAACGCTATCAAGGTACCCGAGATTTTCAACGTCAACCTGATCGTCTTCCGAAGTTTTTTGTAATACCGCGACTTTAAGATTTAAAATTTTGTTGCGCATAACCCATCGAAATTGTTCGAACTTTTTTTTGGCTTCACCTTCCGATGCACCTAGGTATTTGAAAAGTGCAATCTCCACGCGCGGCTCGGCTAATGCTTCCGATGACAAAATCCATAACAGTGCTGAGGCCACAAACAAAGGCCAACACAGCCGACGAATTGTTAGGGGCATGAACATATTCGCGAGATCTGTTTTGATGATCCTTTAAAATCCATCCAGTTTATTTCGACAACAAAGGTACATGACTGATCCATCCGGGGCTTAGAGATAAAGATGGTTTCAGTTCTACCGATATATGCCTTATAGGTTACCGTCACAGGAGGTTTATTGGGGCTTACCACCACATCACTACCTGGGCGCAATTAAAAATCAGTTTTCTTCCGCTTACCATCTTGCACTAAAAACAAGTTAACGTCAGTAACAATGCCGTCGAATTTTCCAGAGTTCGCGAATGCAACCGTAACCTGATTTGTTTTGCAACTAGTGAGTGCAGCCTCGACATTTGCAGTTTTTGGAGAAAATGCAAGCTCATGAAGGGCGCTTGCAATGCCCCAAAGTGGAACAATGCCAAGCAGACCGACTAACACGGTGCTCCATCGCACAAGATATCGGGTCCAGTCTTGATACGAATCGCAGTAGATGCACTTAGTCGCTCCAAGCTTAATTTGCTCGCGGCAGGTACGGCACACCGTTGCCCCATTTTGGGTTGACCTAACTTCTTGTGGAGTGTCGTCCTGTCCCAAGGAAGTTCTCCAAAAACTGATGGCGGTCTCTAATCAATTAAGGTACAAATCCTGCGTTGCACGGTTTTAAACACTGATCAATAAGTTTGAGGTCCTCATTATCCGAGTCCGAGGAACGGTTGTCAATCAAAGGTGAAAAAAGGGTCAAATTGAATCGAACCGGGTGTCACTGCCAGTTAACTAAGCCACACGTTTGATCGACTCGTTTACCGTTGGGGTGTAGTAACCCCGTGGCTCATGCTCCGCACAACTGCCTTAACTACCTCCCAAGAGGTTGTCACACATGCTTTGGCCAAGTGACCTATTAACTCTTTGTTATCTCGCCTAAAATATACTCTTTGAGAACGGCCACTTGGCGATCCCGGCTACCGGTCTGCTACCATTAACTGCCAGATAGCGAAAGCCTGGATATGTTGCCCACCCCGCGTCTTCTTGATCGCATATCAGATGTGCCGCATTAACTGCTTGTCTAGCAAGGCATTTTCCCGGCCTGTCCGTGATTTGTCCGTGTATCAAACAGGCCGGTGGTCGAATACCGCACTGGATTTTGAGTCTGACGAACCTGTCACCTCACAGCATATCAAGCAAAATCAAGGGTCTTTTCTCTCCCGTGTTACCTGATAGTGCCTGATATGTGCTGGTGGTTTGGTCACAATTTTAGGCACAGTTTAGTTATTCCTGAATCCTCCCTCAGGAATTATCAATGCACGAGATTAAGCATAGAGAAAAACCATTTAAATTCTGGCTTGAGTGACCGGCGAAGAAGGGTGGGACTTTGAAAGAGTTTGATAGTAGAGATCGTGGTATAAATAAAGGTCAGCGTTATCGATTTTTGTCACGCTCAGACGAGTAGGCAACTCCTGTAAGGCGAGACCGAATCATATTAAGGACCGTGCGAAGAGGTGTCTCACCTTTCCGTAAGAATCGGACGTCCAACAATTGAATTGCGCGGATCATCTCCGGATCATTGACAACACTCAAGCAAAATAAGTCCACATTAGGATATAGACGAACGATCTGCTGGCATAGATAGAGCCCAGTTTGCTGACTGGACGTTTTGCCTTCGAGTGATGAGCCTGGTGGCATCATAACGTCGATGGTCGCAAGATCCACCTGCTGTCGGGCAAGAATCTGCAAAGCCTGCTCGCCCGTCGAAGCCTTGAGGACAAGGTAACCTTCCGCCGTAAGAGCGTCTTCTAAGGCTTCGAGGAAACCTTGCTCGTCATCGATAAGGAGGACCGTTTTCTGTTGCACGCTGCCTAGCCTTTCCTTCGAGTCCTCGTATGGATAGGATCACCTCAAAAATGGCTTCACCCACCTTACCTGGATACGCCGTAATCTTCCCCTCGTGAATCTCAACAATGC
The DNA here is from genome assembly GCA_965215595.1 of uncultured Binatia bacterium (SeqCode). Classification (GTDB taxonomy): domain Bacteria; phylum Desulfobacterota; class Binatia; order UBA9968; family CAXXLF01; genus CBDCDW01. The sequence goes on from CBDCDW010000005.1 coordinate 497,187, forward strand.
GCTTTGCGATGTATAGGCCGAACCCCGTTCCAGCTGGATAAAGGTTTTTGGCATCATTAGTCCGATAGCCTCGGTTAAATATTTTGCCAACCTCCTCTTTTTTAAGCGGTAGACCCCTGTTCGTTATTGTTACCAATACTGTGTTGTCCTGTGACTGGTGGAAACCGTTAATTATGATTTCGGTTTCCCTATGCGAGTACTTAACAGCATTTTCAATTATATTGCTAAACGCTTGACTAATTAAGGGTTTCATAGCCAAAACGTCTGGTGCCTTTACCAGCTGGTCATCCTTGACGGAAATCTTGAGCCCCTTGTCCCAGCCAAGGGGCTGAAAGTCATCGGCCAAATTAATGAGAAACTGACACAGTTTTACAGGCTGTAGTGGTTCTTTAAGAGCTGTGAGTGCGTGGTCAGCATCGAGGTTGGACATGAGAGCAAAATTTTTGGTCAAGTGAACCGCAATTGTGGACTGGGAGTAAATGGATCGGAGGACCTTTTTCCCACGCTCAATGCTGATTCGACCAGCTGTTAAATTTTCGATATGCCATTTAATTGCATTTAATGGCGATACAAGCTGATGCGATACATTCTGTAGATACTCGATTCTTTCTTTGTTAACCCGTGCGAGTTCGTCTCGCAGTTGAGCGTTGTCTCTCTGCAAATCTGAAATCTGCTTGGTAAGATCTTCATTTGGATTTTGAGACATCTTATCTGACAACATGTTGCACCTCTTTGCGAATTTGTTCTCCAGCGGCTTGGATGCCATCGGTAATGTCAATGTAAATAACCCCACTCAAATCACTAGGAAGGTCGATGGGGCCCTTGTGCAAGAGAAATACACGGCCCGATAAGCGGCCCAGAGTGCCAAGGAAGAACCCGAGTTCCAGTATCACGTTCTGGCGGGCCCGTCGTTTGTCATCATCGCGGGCATCGGATTTAACCAGTCTATCGTCAGGCGTTAAAATAACAAAGGCAAGGTCAGAATGAAGTGCGTAGTGTTCGAACTTCTCAATTATGGTGCGCCCGAGGTTAGGCTGTTCGTGCAGAATAATAGGCTCTGGCAAATTCAGTGTGTTTTGGAGGTAGTTTTTTACAGCTAGCATCGTTTTCTCATCGTGACCATGAACGAGAAACGGCCTTGGAACAGAAATCGGGACTTCGAGACCAAGAATCCCTTGGATATTAACGACTACTTCTTTTAGACTTGGTGTGGACCACTTTGAGAGGAAGTGAGAGTTAGGATCACGTAAGAAAACATCGATTAGGTCATGGTCTTCCGTAGCGGAAAAAACTAGGATTGGGAGGTCTGAATGTGTCTGGCGGATACGCTGAAAGAGTAACATACCTGTGGTCCGTCCTCCGCTTACGTCTCCACCAGGTGTGTCGGGGGGGCGTTCCATTATAATGTCCAGTACGACAAGATCAGACAAAACTATTGAATCGATATCTTTAAGAGCCTCTTTTGCTGAGGCTATACGGGTAACCCTGTGACCAATATACGTGAGATGCTCGGCAAGGATTTCAATGGCGAAATCATCATCTATAATCGTAATACTGGCCACAAATTGCCTCCAAAGGGGTGTCACATTGGGATTCTAATAGCGAAAGCATGTAGCAAAGATTGTAACACAAAACTGCAAATTCCACGGCTACGCGCCCCACTACGGGGCTCGTATGGCGCCCACTTGAGCAGGGGAAGCAGGAAAGCAGAGCAGGAGCAGGGGTCAAGTCTACGCGGGCTGTTGCCCAAACCTCGGTTAAATAGCGCAATAGATCCAACCGAGCTATAACGTGCGGTGTTTGTTTGCTCAAACCACCACGGCTTGCTGCAAGGCCGTGGGATGGTGGGTCGCAAAGCGAATGGCCACCTTCGTTGCTGCAGCCAAAACCGCTCTTGGTTTTGGCCGTGCATGATTAATCAATAGCTCGATGTTCTGCACAATCGCTATCAAGTAATCTTGAATCTGCACCCGCCAACGACCACGCCACCGCGCTCGTTTCAGTCCATATCGTCTCCCTTGAGCAAACGATCGTTCCATGAAATGCTGACGGACCTTGATATCTCTTCTTGCCCATGGGCTCTGTGCTCGCATACGCACGCTATCCAATATCTCCTGGCGCTCATGGCGTTTGATGGTTCGCCCCGCACTTTGAGAACGAGTGCATTGAAGCCGCAAGGTACACTCGTGTTAAGCCATCAAAAAATCTAACCCTAGCGGGATTCGTTGCGTCATTACAAAATCTAACCGAAGTCGTCTCGCATCTGTCGTTTCATGTCCTGTTGTTGGCGCTGTAGTTTCTTGCTGAAGGTCCAGTTTCTCCACGGCGTTTGTTTCAGCGGTGGTCTCTCTCGTGGGGCTCTGTCTGCATGGCTGGCCAGCTTGTAGATCCGCTGCAGTTGCTGATCGATTCGGGTAGAGAGCTCGAAGGGATCAGTTGTCTTAAGCGTGTGCTTGAGGGCTGCCAGCTTTTTGGGGTCTCCCTTTCGGGACTCCACGACCCGTTCGAACGGGGTACGAGGCGTGTCATAGCGGCGAATAAGTCGAGAGCCTATACGGATCTTGCATCGCAGCTTCATGGAGGGCTGGAACAGATTCTGGAAGATCCTAAGCTCATCATAGAGCTGGTTGGCGGCCTCTTGGGCCTTTGCGGTGTCGTAGCGATCCCAGCCCATAAGCTTTCTGACATGGGTCCAGTTTTTCTGCTCGATGTGCGCGTTGTCATCTTTTTTGTAGGGACGCGAGCGGGTGAACTGAATGGTGTGGCCAGCTGGGCGTTGTTGACAGAAGGCAAGAAGGCGGTTGTTGATAAACTCACTGCCGTTGTCGGAGTCGATCCCCTTGAGGGGAAAAGGAAGCTGGTGTTCGATCTCGGTGACCGCATTCAAGACACCCAAAGCGCTCTTACCCATGACGGCCTTGCGCTCTACCCAGCAGGTAGCAATGTCGACACAGTCCAGACCATGGACAAACTCCCCAACCGCTGAGGCCCCTGAGTGTGACACCAGGTCAATCTCCAGATAGCCCGGCCGGTTCACATCCCAGTGATCGGTCTTAATCGGGATCATCTGCTTTAGTAGCGATCCGGGCCGAGTGGTGCCATAGAGTCGGCGTTTCACGATGTGCTTGGTTTCCCTCAGGCGCCGATCCATCTGACGGGCGCTGATGGCCAGGAGCTGATCCTCTAACGGTTGGGTCAGCTCGAAGTGTTGCCTTATCCAGGGCAACCAGTGTACAAGGGCGGCCTTCAGACGTTGGGAGCACAGATACCCCGAGGCCTCCCACACCTTTGCCAAAATCCTTACCATTGCCCGATTGTATGTAGGAGAGCGAGGTGCACCCCGTTTGCGTACAGTTGCCTCGGGCAAGGGCCGGTTTAAAAGCCAGATGGCATATTTGCGGTTGTAGCCGCAAACCTTGCAGAATTCCTCTAGCATCGTTCCCTTCTGTGCCCGTGGTGCGTGCTGATAACGATCATAGATGGATCGTAAATACTCCTGCTTGGATCGTCGTGCCATGGTGAACCCTTCCATTGTTGCCCTCCTTGAGCTCTAATGTGAGCCCTTGGAGGGTTAGAATCACAAATGGCGCAACGTATCGCCCTTGGGTTAGATTATACATGGCGCAATACGACCCTGCTTGCCATGTTATTTCTAACCGGATGCGCTTCCTCAACTGTCAGTGAACGCGATTCCTCAGTTCACCCTTTAGACCAGGCGATTTTACGGCCTGTGGAACAACCTGACCGATTTCACTTTACGGACCCACCCAATTTCAACGAAGGGACCCACCCTATTTCAGGTGGTCCCCTTCGTTTTCTGAGCGAAGCGACGAACGATGGTATCTTGGCCGACTGGAGGAGGATCCAGTTCATGGCCAAAGAAAGGACTAGCGTTCGTATGCAAACTCAAATCAAGACCCTGTCCGAGCAGGGCTACTCAATTCGCAGCATTGCCAGGATACTACGGCTTTCGCGCAGGACCGTGCGTAAGTACTTGGCGCCCACCGCACAGCCGCCCAGTGAGAGTGGCGGTTGGGTTGACACGGTTGACTGGGACTATGTCCGCCAGGAAGTCTATGGCAAAGGGACCACGGTCAAGCAGATCCAGCGGGAGGTGGCTCCGGAGATAGCGTATGTGAAGTTTTGGCGTCAGTTTCGGGAAAAGGTTGGCCATCAAGCCTCACCCCAACAAGTCACCATCCGGCTTCATCACAAGGTGGCGGAAAAGACCCAGATCGACTTCACAGACGGTCTTTTTATCACCGAGCGTGGAACGGGAAAGAAGATACTAACGCAGTTTTTCTTAGGCGTCTTGCCCTTCAGCTCGTATACCTTCGGGGAATTTGTCTTAGACCAAAAGCTTGCCACCTTTATCGGTGTTCAGGAGCGGATGTTCGCCTATTTCGGCGGGGTTACGCCGTATGTCGTGGTGGATAATCTCAAAAGCGGTGTTCACCGAGCCCATCTGTATGACCCCGATGTGAATCCCACCTACTGTGACTTTGCCACTCACATGGGCTTTGCGGTACTACCGGCCAGGCCTTACAAGGCCCGCGACAAAGGCTCGGGGGAAACCCACATCGGAGTGCTTCAGAGAGGGTTTTTCCAGGAAGTGCGTAACCGTGTCTTCTATAGTCTCGAAGAGCTCAATGAAGCCCTCAGGGACTATCTTCATCGGCTAAATTGTGAGGTGATGAAAGACTACGGGGTGAGCCGCAACCAGCGCTTTGAGGAAGAGAAAAAGTACTTAAAAGCCCTGGCCTCGTGTGCCTTCGAGATGAGCGAGTGGCGCCACGCTAAAGTTCATCCCGACTGCCATATCCAGGTGGAGAAAAACTTCTACTCCGTTCCCTTTGTCTATGTCGGTCAAAGGGTCCGGGTCAGGCTCAGCGAGAAGGTGGTGGAAGTGTTTAGTGAGGACAGCCAGCCCCTTACCGCTCACACAAGACTTCTGGGGATCGGGAAGTTCTCCACCTATGATTTCCATTATCCCGAAGCTAAGCTCAGCGTGGCACGCTTTGAAGTCCATCATGCAAAAGAACAGGCAAAAAAGCTTGGCCCCCATGTCGAGAAGTTAGTCGGCGAGCTGCTCTCAGGTCACCATCCGCTACGCCACTTGAGACGGGTCCAAGGGATTTTACGGCTGGCTAAACGTTATCCCATCACCCTTGAGGCATTGGACCATGCTTGCCAGCGGGCGATTGTCTTCAATAAGAAAAGACTCGCCTATATCAAAGACTGCGCACTTTACTTTGTTACCCACGGCCAAAGACCCACGCTTGCGGCTCCCAAGCGTCAATCCGATACACTCCATTTGCACCAACACACTGCCAACTCGGGCTCAGATCCCGAACCGTCGCCAGTCGAGGAGGAACTCCTATGAGCACAGGCTTCAAATCCAGTTCCAACACCATTTTTCACGCCACCGAGCTAGGAGCAGAGAAAAACGACCACCGTATTTGCCCTATAAACGACGATCTCGCTTGGGCCTATACTCTGGGTACCCCCCAAAGGAGTCTTTCGACCAGGAGGTCTCACCGCTATGATGCTTGATCAAGTGAAAAACCTTTCTCACCAAATGCGCCTGTTTGGCATCCATGAGGCCTGCGAGCGACAAGCCCAAATCGCTTTGTCTCAGCAGCTCCATCCCCTGGAGTTCTTAAGACTCCTTCTCGAAGAGGAGCTGTTATCGCGCAAAGACAGAACCGCCAAGGCACTCGTGACCAAAGCGCGCTTTCGTTTCCGCGCCGACCTGGAAGACTGGGACTACAGCTTCCACAAGGATGTGCCTAAAGCCAAAGTCTCCGAACTCGCTCACCTCAGCTTCTTCCACAACCAGGAAAATCTTTTGATCATCGGCAAGACAGGGCTGGGCAAAACCCATCTGGCCATCGCCCTGGGCAAAAGGCTGTGCCATGAAGGCCATCTCACCCTGTTCCTTCCCATGAACTTCCTCTTCGAAGAGATCCTGGCCGCCAAGGCTGCAGGCCGCTACCTCCACTACGTCAAAAGCTTGACCAAAACCAAAGTCCTCATCCTCGATGATCTGGGACTTAGAAACTACACCCACGAAGAAGCCACCTCTGTGGTGGACATCCTCGAAGAGCGCTATCAAAATGGTCCCGTCATTGTCACCTCCCAGGTGGAACCGCAGGGATGGTTGAAACTCTTTGAGGATCCGGTGATTGCTGAGGCCATCGTGGATCGTTTGATCCACCCCTGTCAGAAAATCACTTTGAATGGAGAACAATCTTATCGGGAAAAGATCAAAGAGAAAAAAACAGGGTTGAAAAAAGAGGGAGGGTTAAGGTAAACAGTTAAAGATCGCTTCGTCGCTTCGCTCCGCTGATTTCAATGGTCCCTTTCGTTGAAATCGGGTGGGGCCCTTCAGTGAAATCGACCAACAACCAGAACCGCTTGGAACGTCAAGTTTAGAAGCCTATAAGAGAAGCGGGGAAAATTTTGCCCATGCCGGAGTTAATCAAACTGACTCAAGTTCCGTTAAAGAGGTTTATTTCGATTTTGACAGCTATGTACTCACCCCAGCTGCCCGGGCTGCGCTCAAGGCCAATGCAGAGTGGTTAAGAAACCATAGTTCCTTAGCAGTAATGACTGAAGGCCATGCGGATGAACGGGGAACGAACGAATACAATGTTGCCCTGGGTGCCAGAAGGGCCCAGGTAACTATGGAATATCTAAGCGTTCTTGGAATTTCGTCTGAAAGGTTGTCCACCACTAGTTATGGAGAGGAACTGCCAGTATGCGGAGAGAAGACTGAGGAATGCTGGCAAAGAAACCGTCGTGTCCGTTTCGTAATGCCTTCGATTGACTCAGCTTCATTACCGTAGGTAAAGAATCAGTCGGGACGATTCAGCGTAAAGATAAAAACATCAGAGCAATCTACCCATGACCTACGAAGGTATTTGCAGGACGTCCAATTAATCCCGATCTGCGTTATAAGCCGATCACATCTGGCACAAGCTGTATTTCTTACCTTTAGCTGGCCTCTAGCCAATTTAAATCTCAGTTGGATCCGCGCGAGTGTTTCCAGGGTTTACATGGAAAACCATATTAACATTTCCCCGACCCAAGTTTCCCATCATCAACTTCCTAATCGTCCAGAAGTGGTAGTTTGTCGTCCAAATCAGCCATAATAGTTCCCTCAGCCGATTTTCCAAGGGTACGCATTTCTTTGAAGGTCTCGTTTATACGATGCATATAACTTATGGCAGCAAAGGGAAATCCTTCCTCATGTTTTGTAACCATTATATTAAACGGATTTTGGGTCTCCAAGTGGGTGTAACCCTCGAACAGGTCGTCTTTATATTTCTCATAAAACTTGGTTGTACACACTACAAAGCGGGCTTGACTGGTTTCCAATGTGGGGAATCTATCACGATCTATTTCAAGCGTCATGTAGAACTGGCCCATCACGGACTTGAGATAATCATACGCTTTTTTATCATTTACGATTAGTTCATCCACAAACTTTGTAAGTTGATTTAGATCCGGGCGAACTACCTGCAAGAGTTTGTCAAGATATTCGGTTTCCTCAAATTCCTTTTCTTTGGCTACCGGCAAACCCAATTGTCCTATAACCTCATGAGTCGGGATGACATCAAGTCTCGGGTAAATTCGTTCCATCAGGTGATGTGTAAGCTCATCAAACTCCTGTTTGTGGTCGGAGATCGTACTACAACCAATACGTTTCACCATGTCGATCTCACGGTCAAGCTCAGAACGCATCTTGGTGCATCTATATAAACCTGCCTTAAGCGCTTCTTGTTTTTCCTGAGCAAATTTAAACAAGGAACTATAAATGTGCAGTAACAGAAGATGCTTATACTTGTCACTCTGCTGATGTTGGATCTTGGTTACAGCATCTATGATATCGTTAACCAGCGATATGGTGGGAGATCCGCCTAGGTTAATCGCAATGTCTCCTAGGCCCGATTTCTTCTTAGATACAGTTGCAAGTTTATCCAATAAATTATCAAGACCTTCTTGGTCTATACCGTCGAAAAGCTCTTTTTCTACTTTGGAAATACTTTCGGATACCTTCTTGATCTTGTCGTCAAGGAGCGCTGCAAACTTCCTGTAAAATAGAATCCCGCCATTTAAATAATTGCCTGGGGTCAATGATATTTCATTGCCTCGTTCCGTAACGTGGGTGATGACCTTCTCAATAAACTGTAACGTATCGTCATGTTTCTTATGCCGCTCATACTCTTGGGCACTTTTCTCCTTTATCTCATCTATGTGGGTTTTAAGAAAATCATAGATATTTTCCCTAGGTACACTTGATTCATTCACGGTTTCACGAGTTAAGGTAGGAGTGTCAAAAGGAAAGGCGCGCAGCAAATCGTCTTCATTTAGGTCGTTCTCAAGGAAAGTAGAGATAGCTCGACTTCTTATTTTCTCTGCATCATCCTCGGGAAGTTCTTTGGCTATATCATCAATTACGCGACCAACCATATCGTAATGAAATATTTGAGGAAGGCCGTCACCTTTTAGCCCCACTACATTCATAGTCATTAGGCCTGTTGGGTGTCCAGCGCCATTGGTCCCATGCCATTCGCGCTCCAGTATGTGACCGGCATAATTGACTCTGTCACCGTCCAAATAACTCCCTACCCTCGTCGTTTCCAGGGTCGAGATCGACTTTGCAATGGTTGATGCAATTTCTTGGTATTTTAGAGAAGTTTCTGCGGCTCCACCAGAGTAAATATACATTCTATGAGCTATTTTACCATCAAAGATCTCTTTAGTCCTAACCCCATTCTTACCTGGATACAGCAAGCCGTTTCTGCCTGCCATAGCGTATTCCCATAACATAGCAGAAGCCACGCAGTTTCTTTCTAAACTTTCTTCCAAGATGTTCTGCAAGCCGAGATATCCCTCGGAAGTTGCCAGGTGCACCTCGACTCTTATTTTCTTCTCTCGTAGTCTGCTCCTTATTCGATACAAGAAGGGGATGGTCATCCCATTACTAACAGACCCACCCATCCCTGAAATTATGATCATTTTAACTTTTTTCCCGGGGTTCTTTGCTCTTATATCATCTATTATCTGGAGAGCGTGCTTTGTTATCACAAGTTCGTCATATTTATGAAAAGCAACGAAGCCAACGGCGGGAACCCCTTTACAACCACCTTCGATGTCGCGGAATAGATTTGTCGGTATATGACTGACGGCATTTTTAAGCTCTTTGGTCTCCTCATTGTCTATGTAGAGGTCTCCGTCGAATTGTCCCAAATGGACCAAGTACTCGGCTTCACGGTCCAGGTCGACTCCGTCCCTGTGAGGTTGTTCGGTATCGAATGCTAGATAACTTACTTTATCACCGGGTAAGTGAAGCCTCCTAAATTCCTCATGTAGAAGATAAAGTACGTATCTTCCAAACCCGCCGAAGGTTACGAAGATGATCGCTTGATCTTCGGAGAATTTGTCGCTCATGGAAAATCCGTTCCGCAGCATCGTTGATATCTCCTCTCTTTTCGATAAAAGCTACCCTAAATTCGTAATGGCATTTTTTTCTTTATCTTATTTACTAACCAGATAAGAAGGATTGAACCAAGCAGTAGAACGGCGAGCACCCTCCAAAGAAAGAATCCGACGGCGCCGGTTTTTTTAAATTCAACGTCGAACTGGGATGGCTCGATTTGCAAGGCTCCGTATTGAGCTTGAGAAGGGAAGAGTTTGAGTTTCCCCCTATAGGTGCCGGCACTGAGACTATCGCTGTCTGCTAGCGCGAAATTCAATACAATCTTATCTTCGGTGGACCGTATTTCTAGTTGAGCTCCGCCGTTAACTTGAGAAGGATTGTCACGGTAAAAATCTATTACGCCAACAATGGATGGAGGCTCCGCAGTTCGAATCGTGGACATATCCAAAGAAATATTTGTCTGATATGAATCGCCGCTCTTATAAGGAATAGTGCCGAGGTCTATTTTCTGAATGGGGGAAAGTTTGACTTCTGATCTGACCGACCGCGAGAAATCATTTAGCGCCTTCTCTAATGATAAACGGTTGAAGTCCGTCAGGTCGACAAGATGTGCGCCCTTACCTGCTCTAGCTACCAGAGATCTGGCATCGTCGAATGCTTCCCATTTTAAGACACCAAACCAAACATTCAGTCCTTGGGTTTTGCTGATGAGCGAGATCTTTTGAAAATTCTCCTTATCTCTTTCCTTTCTTTTCTCTATTCTGTCGGCTGGCCACTTGGGAGAATAGGGTTCAGATTTTCCGTCTGTAAATACATAAACGGCATTCGTATGGAAAAACTGGTTGTATTTTTCGACAAGATCGGTTGCTCTGACGACGGCTTCGGAAATAAATGTAAGGCTGCCACTTCTTTTGTTTAAATCATTTAATCGTGTTCTGATTGTGGCAAGATCATTGTCCGTCTGATAAAGGGAAGTTGCTTCTAGTCTAACCTCTTCATCAAACGATAGAATTGTTATTCGGTCTCCTGTTTTAATTATGAGTTTGCTAACATCAAGGAATTCATCTGTTATTTTTTCAGTGATTGCTTTCAATAGATTCCGTTGACCCTTCAGCTTCATGCTACCACTGGTGTCTATAGCAAATACCCAATGAACATTTAGTGAGCGTTCACTGCTCAGACAATCCGTATTTGCAATCAGGCCTAACCATAAGATCAAACCAATCAATATATGGTGCCTCGTTTTAGACATCTTGATCCCCGATACTGGTTTCATATTCCGGTTAGACATGATCGATACGGGTAGTTCATTGCTATGCAAAAACTATGCCATAGCTGTGGCCCCCTACTGTTTAATTTTGTACCTGTGGATACCCCAGATTTCATTTGAAATTCGGGATGAAAATTATCAAGTCAGAAGAGATGTGTCGGCTGCAAAAAGTATGCCATGGCCGAGATGGCCGAAATAGTACGGCCTCAAGACAGGTACGGTATCCAATGGAGCTCCCTTGACGCTGTCTACAGGATCGGGTGAGTCAAATAGTATCGACACCAATGACTCGGAACGGCCGCAAAGCCGGCCCTTCCGAAAGTGGTGGACTAGCTTCAAACCTAAATTTCTGTGCCCCGGTAAATCCGCCACGGTACAGTGGATGAAGAAACCAAAGGGTGAAGGAGTAGCGAGTCAAACGGGCCCGAGCCACGAGCAGTTCTTGCAATTCAACAATTGAATGAATATTAAGAGGTCAGACCTTGACATTTGACATCTTGACTCTAGAGGTCCAAAGGGTGTCTTCTACTGAGCGGTTCCCACTACGTTGATTACGAAGAGAATGTCCTGGCGGTTCATTACGGTGCCAAAGAAGGCGCTGTAGGGGGAAAAGCCGAAGTCACTGTGTTGGGCGTTGAAGTTCCCTTTAGCACGAATGCTGTCGCCGCTTTGGAAAACCTTCAAAGGGATAGTGACAACCTTGGCCTTACCCCGAATCGTCAGTTCCCCAGTCACCAGCAATTCTTTTTCTGTACCGTTGCAGGTATGACTGCGAAAGGTAATCAGAGGAAACTTTTTTGCGTCGAGTTGTTTCTTGGCTCGCATATGCTTGCCTACTGATTTTTGCCGGGAGTCTGAGAGCCTCATTCTATAACCAACAAGAGTACGCATTTCCGGCAGGTCCGCCCGTAACCCCGCAACCGGGACCGTTACTTCAACCTGACACTGGGCAAGCTTTTCGGGATCCACCAGGACTTTACCCTGCCAGCCCGTGGCCAACACTACGTGATCATGCGCCAGGCTAGCGGCGAGGGTGGATTCGTCCTTAAAAACTTGAACATACAGTTTGCTCTTTTCAGGGACGAGTTTGTACCGCTGAGGTTCCGCCTGGGCCGTAAGCGAAAGTGAGAGGTAACTGATGAGGGTCAGAGCTGATAAAAAGGCGGTCCGTTCTATGAATCTTTGCATCGTTTGAAGTGGCCCATTCCCACAAGATTACGGCCAATACTAAGTCTTTTCTTGGTTCACGGTAAATGTCAAATGATGGATTGTTGAAAACTCATATGGTTTGTGGGAAGTGTCACAAGTTAGACCTCGGACCGCTAAAGGAATTGACCACCGACATGGCAAAAACCAACGATGCGCTATTGGTGCGTGATCAGGCTCACCTGATCCATCCCTTGCACAACCCCTATCAACACGAACGGGGCCATGTCTGGGTCAAGGGCGAGGCTGCTACTTTGACAGATGCGGACGGCAAGGAGTACATCGACGGTCTGTCGGGGTTGTGGAACGTGCTCGTGGGTCACGGTCGCAGGGAACTCGCCGAGGTTGCGGCGCGGCAAATGGAGACCCTTTCGTACTGCTCAGGATATGCGGGCAGTTCAAATCAACCCGCCATTGAATTGGCTGAGCGATTGGCTTCATTGACCTATCCGTCCATTAATCGGTTTTTCTTTACCTCGGGAGGAGGTGAGGCAAGCGAGTCCAGCTTTAAAACGGCACGGTACTATTGGAAGCTCAGGGGCAAACCAAACAAAACGAAGGTTATATCGCGGCAGTGGGGCTATCACGGTGTCACCCTCGCCGCCATGAGTGCTACGGGAATCTCCACTTATTGGCCCATGTTTGAGCCGCGGGTTCCGGGCTTCATTCACATTCCATCTCCATATCCGTATCGGTACGAAATACCCTCAGATGAGAGGGGAATATTAAGTCAAGGAATTGCTGCCGCCAATGAATTGGAAGGCGCCATTTCGCGTGAAGGGCCGGATACGGTAGCAATGTTTCTAGCAGAGCCGGTTCAAGGGGCTGGCGGAGTCATCGTACCCCAGGATGACTACTTCTCGCGGATTCGGGAAATTTGCAATCAATACGAAGTGCTGTTTGTGGCCGACGAGGTGATCACGGGATTCGGCCGGACAGGGAGAATGTTCGGCCTGGAACATTGGAATGTCGAACCGGACATGATTCTTTTCGCCAAGGCGATTACTTCCGGTTATTTTCCCTTTGGAGGTATCGGCGTGAGCGAGGAAATCGCCCATGTCCTGGACACGGGCAAAATGGTCTGGATGCACGCCTACACATACAGCGGCCATCCTGTCGGGTGCACGGTGGCGCTCCGGAATCTCGATATCATTGAACAGGAGAATCTGGTAGCCCAGGCGGCGGAGAAGGGTGACTATCTGCTCAAAAGGTTGCAGGGCGCACTCTCCGGGCACCCCCAAGTGGGTGACGTACGGGGCCTCGGGATGATGATGGCCATTGAACTCGTACAGAAAAAAACGACCAAGGTAGAATACCCGGCGGAAGAAAAGATCGGTATTAAAGTGCATGCGGCTACGCAGGAACGGGGTCTTTTTAGTCGACTGCGTGGGGACGTCTTCTTGCTGGCGCCTCCGATCGTGACGACCAAGGCACAACTGGACCGAATCGTGGAAATTATGACGGAATCCGTTGTGGCTGTACTTGGGTCGTGAGGGGAACAGCAAAGCGCATAGCGCAAAGCGTTAAGACATTTAACCGCAGATTAACGCAGATTGGAAAACGGCAAAGCGCAAAGAGCAGGGCGCATAGCGTCTAACTGCTAATTCGTTAAGAAAATCACCGCAGAGGTCGCAGAGGGGTGACTTTTTTGTTTGTCGGGAGACGACGACAAACAAAAACATGCCTCGCGTCTCGGCGCGACGAGTGATCCAAACTTCGTGACCTTCGTGCTCTTCGTGGTGACAAATTGTTTGACCACGAAGGACGCGAAGTACACGAAGGAAGAGATACAAGGGAGACATTACTTGTGCAAAGCGCAAAGCATGGCCTGAGCGACGTCGAAGAGAAAACAGTAGGCAGCAAAGCACTAGGCTTTAAAAGCTATTAACCGCAGATTTACGCAGATTATCGCGGATTAAGCGGGGTCACGGGGTGAGGGTGGGAAAGTGTTGCCGATCTATCGGAGTTGGCATATATAGTCCGGTAGTATCCTTTTTAAGGAGGTACCTTATGTCGGCAGTGGACGAATCGGGTAGGCTAATTAGTGCGCCGGGTCCCCGTTGGGTACAGAGCCCGAAGTGGGTGCGGGCGTTTTTAGGGGGCGAGGCCATAGCAGATAGCAAACGCGCTCATTTACTCCGCGAAGGTGGGCCACCGGTGTACTATTTCCCCATTGAAGATGTACGAATGGACCTCCTTAAACCAACAGATCAAAAGACTACCTCTGCTAATAATGGCGAAGCGGCCTGGTGGGCAATTGACGTTAAGGGAAAGACGGCTAAAAACGCCGCTTGGAGTTTTTCAACACCACCACAAGACACCTCATTCCTCAAAGGATATATGGCCTTCGAGTGGAACAAGATGGACGCTTGGTTCGAGGAAAGAGAAGAGGTCTTTGGTCATGCGCGTGATCCCTTTAAGAGGATCGATGTCATTGACAGTACTCGCCATGTGAAGGTGGTTATTGAAGGAGAGACCGTGGCCGAATCAGACGAACCGGCTATTCTTTTCGAACCGAACCATCCAATTAGGTATTACCTGCCAAAAGTCGATGTGCGCATGGATCTCTTACGGCCCAGTGAGAAGGTTTCCCGTTGTCCCTATAAGGGGGACGCGCATTATTATTCCGTCGCCATCGGAGAAAAGTTTGTCCCGGATATCGCCTGGTCGTACAGGTATCCCACGAAGGAATGCTCGACGGTTGCGGGAAAGGTCTGTTTCTTCAACGAGCGGCTCGACGAGATTTACGTTGATGAGGAGCTCATTCCTAGGCCGAAAACGCGCTGGTCGTAACGAAGGTACAGTGATCGATTGATAGGATCGTAATAACCGACCCTAGCCGTTAGCCATTCTTGCGCCTTGTCCGAACACGAAACACGAACACGTTTTCGCCTAGCCTCCAGCAACCCACTGCATCTTGGGTTTCGTCCCCCGCTTGGCACATTCTTGAGCGAACAATTCCTCCATCTCTTTGAACAGCCCCTTTGGCATGTCCTCGAAATTGAGCATGCTACCGCCCGTCCGCGTGCTCCGCATGGTGCCGTGGCTCTGCCGATGGATTTTGTTCCGCTTGCTGCTGAGCTTCAGGGCAATATACTGCGCGGGCTCGTCGCTGGTCACCGCATGACCGTGCCACCACCAGGAAGGTGGCACGATGATGGACCCCGGGCCCCAGTCCTCTTTTTGCTTTTCGCCCCCTTCGGGCCACATGATGGAGTATCCTTCACCTTTTAGCCATAACACGTGGTCTCCGGGACCATGGCGATGGACGTTGGTGAAGGTGCCCGGTACAAAGATGCAAGAGTGGGAGCCGAGGACGCCATTTCCCAACTCCCAGCTCATACTTTTCATGTTATCTCTGGTGGAATCACGAAATGGAATTGCGTTGATGTCAGCAATAAAGTTGCTGAAGGCGAGGGACAGGGGCTTGTCCCAGGCGGTGAAGGTCTCCCATTTGATCTTTCCGGAGAAATAGTCTTCCTCACTATTGTACCGTTCCGGAAAAACCGCTGGGTTGTTGAAGATATAATCCTCGTTGCGGATGAGGTTCATCATGATGGGTGCGGTCGTAACTGCAATGAATCTAGCAGGTTCACTGCCCGAGCCGTTAAAATGCTGGAACCAGGCGTTGAGAGGTAGGGTGAAGAGGCTCCCCGCCTGCCACTCGAAGTGGTTTTTTCTCTGCCCTTCGTACCAAACGCTGGTGCTGCCGCTCCCTTTGAGGACGTAGATCAGGTCTTCGTAAAAGTGCTTCTCGGGCTTGAGCTCACCTCCGGCCGGAATCTCGCAGATATAGGCTGCGTCCATGTCCCCCGTGCCGTCTAGCTGGATCATTACGGCGCTGCCGCCCGTGCGCTTCCAAGGCTTCAACGGCTGTGTGTAGACATTCTTAATTATAGTGCCGCGGATCAGGTCCAGCCCTTCCTTTTCGACCCAATCCTCAAAGCACAGAACATTCCATCTCGGTGCAGCCATTGCTGTTTCTCCTTACTTGTCTGTTAATTAAGGCTCTACTGGTAAACCACCCCGGCACTCGTGTCAAATGCCCGTGCTTTAGCTATTGCTCGATGCCAATTCGTATTTGACATGTTCTGACCGTCGCCTTGTCTACCACGATCACGACTCTACTGCCGCTTGACCATTCTCGTGAATTCCCATATTGTGCGGTCATCCTCTTGTGCGGATATCCTCAGCTTTCAAAAAGGAGAATCTAACATGATAGCTTTAGATTTAATTTATCGTTCCCGTCCCATCCAGTATCCGCTTCTCGCGGCCATGAAGGCCTGCAAAGCCTGGGAGCAGGCCGGGGTGGAATTAAAAAGCCTACAGTTTGTGTCAGGGGCGGCACAGTCAGACCCCATGCTGATTAAAGGCGAGTGTGACTTCCTTTTCGGCAGCCATGTCTCTCCCTATATCCACCGGTACCACGGGCATCCTTTTGTCTACCTGGGCTCCACCGTCAACTGGGTGGACGATGTTATGGTAACCAAGGAGCCTATCAAGAGTTTGAAAGAGCTTGAGGGGAAGACCTTTAGCGAGATCGCGAAGGCCACGCCGGACACCCATCACGGCTCACACCCCGCCGGTAACCACCTGCTTTATCTCAAGAGGGAAGGGGTGTATCCCCACAAGCTCAAATATGTCCCCAGCGACCGTCGCCAACAGTACCTGGACGTGGTGGAAGGAAAGGCCTTTGCGGCCTTCGCCTCCCTCCCCGACGACGAGGAGGCCCGTGGCAAGGGCTTGCATGTCTATCCTCTCGCGCCGCTCCCCATGGTGCTGGCTACGACTTTAACGACCCTATGGCCCACACTGCAAAAGCGCAGGGACCTGTGCGAAGCGGTGGCCAAAGCGGTCCTCACGGGAGTTCACTTCATCAAGACAAAACGGGAAGAGATGTGGGAGGTGATGCAGGAAGACGTAGCGGTGGAGTTGGGGATCGAAGACCTGAAAGTTTTGAAGTATCTTCACGATCACAACTTCCACATTCTGGAGCCGACGCTTTACCCTACGGCCGAGGCCATCAAAAACGCCTTTGATCTGGCGGTGATGGAGGAGCCGGAGATTGTTGACGGTTTGAATCCCATGAGCCTGTGGAACCTTGACGTGCTCAGGTCCATCGAAGAGAGCGGTTTTATCAATAAGCTCTACGATGGCAAGGTCCCGGGACCGGGAACTGCTATTGCCCCATAATGGGTTGCGATGATCGCGGGTAATGACCGGGAAAACTAGGATAAGGTGGCTGTCGTATTCTCGACGTACGGATTAGCTGACATTGTTGCGTATACTGAGCCGAGACGGTGGTCAGACTTCTACCACTCGACTTTTATGCAGATCCGGCGAGATCTTGAATCTGGGGAACGGCCTCAGAATTCGAGCCATAGCCGCTTATATGCGGTCTGAAATTGAGGGACGGGTTAATGAGATTAGCTTCGTTCCGAATCTGCTGTGAGGGACACGTATACGGTGAGTTTTTGGCCCGGCTGGAGATATTGATTTCTCTTAATATTGTTCCACTGTCTTAACTGTCCAATGGTGACCCTGAACCGTCGTGATATGCGGTATAACGAGTCGCCTCTGCGCACTCTATAGGTAAGCTTACGGGGTTTAGCGACCGTTTCGGGCGCCGTGAGCGTAAGAAGTGTGGCTGGAAAGTGTTTGGAAGAAGCGCTGCGCGCCACGATAATCGGCTGGCCTGGCTGGAGGAGGGTACGTGGGGAGATGTTATTCCAGTGACATAATTGCCGCACGGTGGTGCCGTAGCGGCGAGAGAGGAGCCACAGGTTTTCCCCCGACCTTACGGTATGGATGGAATTGTCGCCGTTGGCGGCGAGGTCTTGGAAAGGATACTGCTGGCTCCCCTCGGTACGCGCGGGGATGGGAATAACAAGATAATGACCCGTGCGGATAAGATTGCGATTGAGATTGTTGAGTTGGCGCAATACCCTCGGCGTGGTTTGATAACGGAGCGCTAGCCCACCAAGGGTTTCGCCGCGTCGTATCCGGTGCCGTACCCATTGGATCCTGAGTTCCGGAGGCAATTGAGCCATCTGGGCGGCGAAGCGTTCCGCCTTGTCCAGGGGTAACAGCAGGTGATGGGGGCCGTCCGGGGCGGTGGCCCAGCGGTTGAAACCCGGATTGAGTTGATGCAATTCCTCCAAGTTCATATCAGCCAGTTTCGCCGCGGTGGCGAGATCCAATTGTGAATCGATACCGACGCTGGTGAGATAGGGTTCGTTGACGATGGGTTTCAGAGTGATGCCCATTTTTTCCGGCGCGGCGACGATATTCCGCAGCGCAAGGAGACGCGGTACGTATTGTTGCGTTTCGCGTGGTAAACGCAGTGACCAAAAGTCGGTGGGCCTTCGGCGCCGTTGATTGTAGCGTATTGCCTTGAGTACGGTGCCTTCTCCTGCGTTGTACCCAGCCAAGGCCAACAGCCAATCGCCATTGAAGTATTTGTGCAGATATTCCAAATAATCAAGCGCAGCCTGCGTGGAGGCCACGATATCGCGCCTGCCATCGTACCACCAGTTCAGTTTTAGGCCGAAGCGTCGTCCCGTAGCAGGAATAAACTGCCAAATACCTGCCGCATGGCCTGGGGAATAGGCGTAAGGCTGAAAGGCGCTTTCCACCACCGGCAACAACACGATCTCGGTGGGCAAGCCCCGCTTTTCCACTTGGTTGACGATGTAGTGCAGATAGGGTCGCGCCTGATCGGCGACGCGATCGAGATAGTCTTGATGGCGGCTGAACCATCTGGCCTCTCCGTCGATTCGTCTATCCTGCCGAATTGGTAGGGCAAAGCCCTGACGGATACGTTCCCACAGATCCGAGTCTTCCTCGGCGGTGTGGGCACTGGCAGACTGTGATTCGAGAGCAGCAAATTGCTCCGGTGTAGCTGTATCCTCGTATTCTAGTGCGGGTTCAATCTCTGTTGTCCATAGGACAACGGACTGGGACTCAAAGGATTGGGATTCATCGGATGTAGCCGTTTCCCACGGCCATATGCGCGATCGTTCATCTTCTACTTCCGACACGAGTAAGGGCTCGGCTTGATCGGATGCGTACGGCTCCTCTCCGTCAGTTTGATCAGGGGACTCTGCAGACTGTGGGGTCAACAGGTTCTCAGAATCGTCAGGAAAGGATTCGTTCGGAGCGACGACCAATGTGGCGGCCTGAGCATTCTTGGAACTATCCGTACGGTCATTGCCAGCCGGCTTCTGGGTCACCCTCTGCTCATTTAAAGTACAGCCGCCAATAATCATTCCCACCACCAGGAGGCACGCAAGGAAGGTTTTTTTCGCCACTATATGTTTCAATGTCCCGGGCATTTTTGACGTCTCTAATATATGGATTCTTACATCAATTACAGGCAATCGAGGGTGTCGTACACCTGCAAATCTTCCGTTAAAAATGATAATGCTAGATTGAAATTATCGGAAATAATGCGGATAGACCTGAACGCGTTGCAATATTTCCATTAACATAACTAAGTTGGTGAAAAGATTATGGACGAATTGTATTTAAGCTTCCTACATTTCAGAATACGCCTTACCCAAACGACAGTCAAATTTAATGTCTCCGAATCGGGCATGCCTTTTGATTTATTGTATTATCCTCATGGCCATTTGGCTCCATATCGAGCGTTCCGAACTGAAATTGACAATCCATGAGTATGAGGTGTATGGGTGATCTAGGCTTAAAGCCCTGTATGGTTATCTGACCTGAAACCCATCAAGTAAAAAAGCCCGATCATTAAAACGATTCGAAGCGGTTCCATAAGCTGAGACCCGCGCGTTGGGTGATACGGTATGGCATTCGAAGCGCTCCGGCATAAAGACTTCCGTATTTTTTGGACTGGCCAGATCCTTTCGGGGATGGGAACGCAGTTCTCTACGGTAGCAATGGCCTGGCAGATCTATGAACTCACCAACTCCCCTCTTCACATCGGCATGCTGGGACTCTCCCGTGCCATTCCCCAAATGGCGCTTCTTCTCTTTGGCGGTCTTCTGGCCGACGCAGTTGACCGCAAGCGCTTACTGATTGTCACCCAAGTGGGACAGTTTTTGGTTTCGGCTGCACTCGTGGCCATTACGCTCTCCGGTAGATCCTCGCCGCTTGCCCTCTACGGTGCAAACGTGTTCTTTGCGATCTTTTCATCACTGGAATCGCCGGCCCGACAAACACTCCCACCCAATCTCGTGCCCCGTCGAGAGTTGGCCAACGCCGTGGCTTTGACCAATGCTCAGCGCCACGTTGGCATGATTGCAGGACCCTCTATGGCCGGAATAGCTCTCGGTTTTGTGGGGCCGGCCCTTTGCTATGGAGTAGACGCCATATCCTGGCTTGCCATGGCATTTTCCCTCGTCTGTATCCGGACCCCGCTCAGCGCCACCGTCCGTCGAGCCATATCCTTGAACTCACTCAAGGAAGGAGTAAGTTTCGTCCGATCCCAACGGGTGATTTTGCTGCTTATGTCCCTCGACTTCGGCATGACGTTTTTTGGATCGACCCGCGCACTACTTCCCATCTATGCGCGTGACATCCTCCAGGTAGGTCCGGAAGGCTTGGGCATTCTTCACTCGGCGATAGCGGTGGGTTCGCTGGGCGCGGCTGGCTGTCTAAGTCTCGGCGGTCATGTGCGGCGTGCGGGCCGGTGGGTCCTCATAGGCGTGGCCATCTACGGTGCTTGCCTGCTGCTGTTTGCCTTCTCAAAGATATTCTGGTTCTCGGTGCTGATGCTGGCAGGAACGGGAATAGGCAATACCATCGGTGCCGTACTACGTCACACCATCAACCAGCTATGCACCCCTGATGAACTGCGCGGCCGGATGTCATCCGTTAATAGTGTTTTCACCAACGGTGGACCTCAACTGGGACAATTCGAGTCAGGGCTGGTAGCATCCTTCGCAGGGGCTGAGATTGCTGCCTTTATCGGGGGCGTGGCAACTCTCGTGCTGGTGACGAGCCTTTCCTTTGCCGCCCCGGTGGTTCGCCGGTTCGAGATTGGTGATGAGAGCAGGCCCACCCCGTAGGGCCCACAACACCTTAAGAAACAGGAAAGGTAACGCAGTTCTTTTTTGCTGGGGGAGATCAAAACTCCGCATTGCCTGGTGTACGCGGAAACGGAATCACATCGCGGATGTTTTTGAGACCGGTCAGATACATCATCATCCGCTCCAAGCCGAGTCCGAAGCCTGAGTGAGGGGCCGTTCCAAAGCGGCGAAGGTCAAGGTACCACCAGTAGGGACCCTCCTCCAACCCTGTTTCCTTTAACCTCTGCAGAACCACGTCGTAGCGTTCCTCACGCTGGCTGCCCCCGATAATTTCCCCCACCCTTGGAACCAGCACATCCATGGCGCGCACCGTTCGGTTGTCGTCGTTCACGCGCATGTAGAAGGGTTTGATGTCTTTTGGGTAGTCCGTAACGATTACCGGCTTCTTGAAGATTTCTTCGGTGAGAAACCGCTCATGCTCCGTTTGTAGGTCGTGGCCCCACTGAGGTTCGTATTCCCATTTCCTCTTAGCCTCTGTTAGGGCCTGGACCGCGTCGGTGTATGACAGATGGCCAAAAGCGGACTCTGCCACGTGCTCCAATGTGTTGAGTACGGTTTTTTCCACCCGTTGATTGAAAAACTCTAGATCTTCCCGACAGTTATCGAGAATGTGTTTAATGATATATTTCAAAAATTCCTCTGCCAGGCGCATGTTGGCTTGAAGGTCATGGAACGCCATTTCTGGCTCAATCATCCAGAATTCGGCCAAATGACGAGGTGTATTACTGTTCTCGGCGCGGAAGGTGGGGCCGAAAGTATAAACCTTGGCGAAATTCATGGCAAAAATCTCAGCCTCCATTTGACCGCTGACCGTCAGGTATGCGGGGCGTCCAAAGAAGTCCTGGTGCCAGTCTATGCCACCTTCGTGGGTGCGAGGAGGATCCTGCAGGTTCAGAGTGGTGACGTTGAACATTTCCCCCGCCCCCTCGCAATCCGAAGTGGTGATAATTGGTGTTTGGACGTAGATGAAGTCTCGCTCCTGAAAGAAGCTGTGAATTGCATGGGTGAGAGCATTGCGCACGCGGAACGCCGCGCCGAAGGTGTTGCTGCGGACACGCAGGTGGGCGATCTCACGGAGGAACTCAAAGGAATGACCCTTCTTCTGCAGTGGATAGGTGGCGGCATCTGCCGTGCCGTATACTGATATTTCCGCGACTTTAAGTTCCACGGCCTGACCTTTAGCCGGTGATGCAACCAAGGCTCCTGATACGGCAATGGCGCTTCCCGTCGTAACCAGGTTAAGCGTTCCCTCAGGTACCACCCCATTTTCAACCACCAGCTGTAGGCTCGAGAAGCGCGAGCCGTCATTTAGTTCAATAAAGGTGATCCCCTTGGAATCTCGGCGTGAGCGCACCCAGCCACGCACCGTAATATCGCTCCCCACGGGTAAAAGGTAAGCATGTTTGACCGATACGTGCTCTGACTCCATAGGGCAAGTATCGGACAATAAGCCAGGATGTCAACCTGCTAAATCCGTGCCAGGAAAAGGTCCCTAGGAGGGCCTTGGCAGGGCCTTGGATCGATGCGTGTTAAGCCATCAAAAAATCTAACCCTAGCGGGATTCGTTGCGTCATTACAAAATCTAACCGAAGTCGTCTCGCATCTGTCGTTTCATGTCCTGTTGTTGGCGCTGTAGTTTCTTGCTGAAGGTCCAGTTTCTCCACGGCGTTTGTTTCAGCGGTGGTCTCTCTCGTGGGGCTCTGTCTGCATGGCTGGCCAGCTTGTAGATCCGCTGCAGTTGCTGATCGATTCGGGTAGAGAGCTCGAAGGGATCAGTTGTCTTAAGCGTGTGCTTGAGGGCTGCCAGCTTTTTGGGGTCTCCCTTTCGGGACTCCACGACCCGTTCGAACGGGGTACGAGGCGTGTCATAGCGGCGAATAAGTCGAGAGCCTATACGGATCTTGCATCGCAGCTTCATGGAGGGCTGGAACAGATTCTGGAAGATCCTAAGCTCATCATAGAGCTGGTTGGCGGCCTCTTGGGCCTTTGCGGTGTCGTAGCGATCCCAGCCCATAAGCTTTCTGACATGGGTCCAGTTTTTCTGCTCGATGTGCGCGTTGTCATCTTTTTTGTAGGGACGCGAGCGGGTGAACTGAATGGTGTGGCCAGCTGGGCGTTGTTGACAGAAGGCAAGAAGGCGGTTGTTGATAAACTCACTGCCGTTGTCGGAGTCGATCCCCTTGAGGGGAAAAGGAAGCTGGTGTTCGATCTCGGTGACCGCATTCAAGACACCCAAAGCGCTCTTACCCATGACGGCCTTGCGCTCTACCCAGCAGGTAGCAATGTCGACACAGTCCAGACTATGGACAAACTCCCCAACCGCTGAGGCCCCTGAGTGTGACACCAGGTCAATCTCCAGATAGCCCGGCCGGTTCACATCCCAGTGATCGGTCTTAATCGGGATCATCTGCTTTAGTAGCGATCCGGGCCGAGTGGTGCCATAGAGTCGGCGTTTCACGATGTGCTTGGTTTCCCTCAGGCGCCGATCCATCTGACGGGCGCTGATGGCCAGGAGCTGATCCTCTAACGGTTGGGTCAGCTCGAAGTGTTGCCTTATCCAGGGCAACCAGTGTACAAGGGCGGCCTTCAGACGTTGGGAGCACAGATACCCCGAGGCCTCCCACACCTTTGCCAAAATCCTTACCATTGCCCGATTGTATGTAGGAGAGCGAGGTGCACCCCGTTTGCGTACAGTTGCCTCGGGCAAGGGCCGGTTTAAAAGCCAGATGGCATATTTGCGGTTGTAGCCGCAAACCTTGCAGAATTCCTCTAGCATCGTTCCCTTCTGTGCCCGTGGTGCGTGCTGATAACGATCATAGATGGATCGTAAATACTCCTGCTTGGATCGTCGTGCCATGGTGAACCCTTCCATTGTTGCCCTCCTTGAGCTCTAATGTGAGCCCTTGGAGGGTTAGAATCACAAATGGCGCAACGTATCGCCCTTGGGTTAGATTATACATGGCGCAATACGCGATGTTGACAGGGAGACTACCTAGTGATAAACCAGTCGCTTCGAAAGGAGGGCTTTGCCATGAAACAATGGAATTTTGTTACAGGTGTTGTTTTTACTTTCTTACTCTTATTCCCTGCACCTCAGGTGGGTAACGCGCAAGATCAACCCAAGCGTGGAGGTACACTCACTTTTACTACTCGAAAGGATCTGACCATGATGAATCCTCTGGTCAGAACATCATCCACCGATAAGTCTCTTCGCGACCTAATGTATGAGGCGCTCCTGGCAATGGACTTAAACGGGAACGTTCGCCCGAATCTCGCTGAGTCGTGGGAGATATCGAAGGACGGGAAGACTTACACCCTTCATTTGCGAAAGGGAGTCAAATTTCACGATGGCAAGGAAATGACGGCGGACGACGCGAAGTTTGCCATCGACTACACGAAGAATCCTAGGAATGGGGCCTACGGTTATAGCCGGCTCGCCTTGGTTGAACGGGCAGAAAGCGTAGATAAACATACGCTGAAGATCTATTTGAAAAAAGCCAGTCCGGGATTTCTCTCTCTGCTTGCAGACATCCGCAGCTTTTCCGTCATTCCCAAAGAATCAGTGCAAGAAGGCATTTCCAAGCCGGTATCGTTTCCTCCCGGCACCGGGCCATTTAAGTTCGTCGAGTGGCGGCCCAGGCAGAAGTTTATACTCGATCGTTATGATGGTTACTGGGGGCATAAGGCCTATATCGACAGGCTCGTGATCAGGCCCATCGCTAATTCCACTGTGCGCTTCACGGCCCTGCGTGCGGGAGACGTGGATATTATCGAGCGGGCTCCCTACCAGTGGGTGAAGCCGGTGGTTCAGGGCAAGATCAAAGGAGTAAAATATGTCCAGGCCTCCCATGCGGGTTACCGCCATCTCGAATTCAATGTGGCGTCCCCGCCTTTCGACAATAAAAAGCTGCGTCTGGCCATAGTCCACGCTATTAACAAAGAGGAAATCCTGCACGCGGCATACTTTGGGTTTGGGGAAGTAACAGACCAGCTATATCCCAAGGGGCATGCCTGGTACATCGATGGTATTCCTTCACCGAAACGAGATATCGAGAAGGCAAAATCCTTCCTCAGGGAATCCGGCTATAAAGGAGAAACGATCAAACTCACGGGTCGCCAGGGTGAAGACATGGAAACGGAAGGAGCCACACTTCAGCACCAGCTTAAACAAATTGGTATAAAGGTGGAGCTCCGGGTGGTGGACTACGGTGCCTATGTGGCGAGCCAACGCTCAGGCGATTACTCATTTAGGTTTTCCGGGGGTTCATATGATCCCGATCCGTCACCTACCTATGGACCCGAGTTTGTATGTGAACATAATCTGAAAAAACGAGCTACCAATACATCAGGCTACTGCAACAAGGAGATGGACAGTTTGATCAGACAGGCTGAGCTCGAGTTGAATCCCGAAATTCGTAAAAAAATCTTTCGAAAAATCATAACTAAAGTGGTTGAAGATGTACCGGACATTCCCATCGGGTTTACACCCCGTTTGTTCATGTTTAGGGATCATGTCAAGGGCTTTACTACGGATAGCGAGGGTCAATTCCGTTTCTACGGTGGTGGGCTAAATTACACATGGTTGGATAAGTAATAGACTGCCGGTAAACAGCCCATAGCGGCAATTAACATCAATGGAGGCCCGATCCCGTATCCGGTGAGTCGGGCCTCCATTGTCATTGGACACGACGGATTCTGCGCATTAGCAGGACCTGTTCCCGAACTCGCCAGAGTACAGAAAACCTTAAGGGGAGGAGTGCCATGAATGCTATTGGTCGTCTAATACTCGTGTCTGCTTCTGTCATGATACTCGTGTTGGGTCCCGGCGTTTGGTTCCCGAGCCATGCCGCCTCAATCGGCTCTTGGGATTCTATCGTGGCCAAAGCTAAGAAGGAAGGGAGCGTTAATGTATCTGGACCAGGAACGGCGAGCGTTAGGAGAGCGATGACAAAACCCTTCCAGTCCCGGTACGGAATCAGTGTGGAGTACGAGGGAGGGCGTGGTTCGAGCCACAGGAACAAAATTTTGACGCAACGAAGGGCAGGATTGTTTAAGATTGATCTGTGGATTTCTGGATTTGGGAGCGTAACGGGTCTCGATATTCGTAAACTCTTTGAACCATTGGAACCCGCTATGATTCATCCGGAGGTGAAAGACCCAAAAAAATGGCTGAACGGCTTCTTGTGGCACAACGCTAATAATCGGCGGTTCTTTGCCCATTCTTCGAGGCTTTATGGGGGGGTTGCCGTGAACCCCCAGATCGTTAAAGGCGACGAGATAACTTCATATCAAGACCTGCTCAAATCGAAGTACAAAGGGAAAATCATCTCTGATGATCCCAGAGTCGCCGGTGCTGGCCAGGGGCTTTTTACCTATCTGTACATGGGGAAAAAGTTCGGCTTCGGGCCAGGCTTTATCAAAAGGCTTGTTGAGGAGCAGGAGATCGTTTTCACTAGAAACATAAGACAGGCGGCTGATTGGCTTGTCAATGGGCGCTACACTTTGTTGCCGGCTCCTAACCCGCGTCCGATCATCGAGCTCAAGTCAAAAGGGGTTCCTTTAGAGCACCGGTGCCTTGAAGATGGACAGTGGCTTTCCGTAGGCGGTGGTGGCGTAGGAATGTTGACCCGAGCCCCAAACCCCAACGCAGCGGTGCTGTATCTAAATTGGCTCTTGGGCAAAGAGGGACAACAGCTTTTCAGTCATGCGGGAGACACGAGTAGCCGGAGACTTGATGTGCCCTCCAAGATACCCTCTTGCTTTGTACCGCAATCGGGAAAGGATTATTTCTGGGTCGACAAAGCAGAAGCCCTTAAGACAAGAAGGCCAGGTGGTGAATTAGTTAAGTATCTGAGATCTATATACAGGAGGAATTGAATAAGAAATCATCTTCTAGGCGGTAATCACTTCTGGTTAATTCCGCAGGGGGAAAGGGGCAAAGGCTATGGGACCGATCGTCGATGCTGATACTCATGTCGCGGAATCAGAGCATATGTGGGCGCTATTAGAAAAGGAAGCGCATCCTCAGCGACCCATTCTCATGCGTGTCCCCGATGATACAATATACAAATCGAGCAATGCCTTCTGGCTCATCGATGGGAACATTGTTCCCAAACCAGCTGGCAAAGCTGGAAACAGGTTGATCACTCCCTCTGCGTCGAAACAGCAGTCATCGAGAAAAGATCCTTCCATTGAATCGCGTGAGCTTACAGATCCGGCTTTGCGTCTAAAGGACATGGATCGGCTAAAGATCGATATACAGGTGATTTATCCTACGCTGTTTCTGGTTTACCTGACGGATGATTTGAGTTTGGAAATCGCCTTGTGCAGAGCTTACAACCGATTTATGAGCGAGGCCTGCTCCAAAGGCGGGGATCGCTTAAGGTGGGTTGCGGTCTTACCGCTGCGGTCTATTGACGAGTCCGTCAAAGAAATGAGATGGGCCAAGGAACATAGCGCGGTTGGGATCTTTTTCCGCGGTTTAGAGAAGGATCTCAATTTGGATGACCCTTATTTTTTCCCGGTTTACCAAGCGGCAATGGACCACGACCTGTCTATTTGTATCCATACCGGGGCGGGATCGCCGACTATGTCGAGCCTATTCAATGTTGACCGACACGCGGTATTCTGCCACGGGAGACTGCTTCCTCTAATGGCATTCAGGAACCTAATAGCCAATCGGATACCCGAACTATTCCCCACATTGAGATTTGGTTTCATAGAAGCCTCTGCGGGATGGCTACCGTTTTTGCTCCACGCTTTGAGACGGGGGTCGCGAGTTAGATGGGCCGAGCTTTCGAGCCCAGAGCTGTTCCAAAAGAACAGAATTTACGTGGCCTGCGAGGCGGACGAGGATGTTGGATATCTCGCTAGGTACGTGGGTGACGATAATCTGCTGATCGGGTCCGACTACGCCCATAACGATCCTTCAGAGGAACCTGACCTCGTCGCTGCAATGAAGTCTCGTGAGGACATTCCAGCTAGCCTCACAGACAAGATTCTGTCTGACAACCCGAGGAATTTCTACAATTTGTAGCAGACCAATCGCGCTTATTTTCTAAAGCCGCATTTTCGGGTCAATAAGGCAAGAACACTGGAAACCACAAAACTAGCCGGCGTATTAGTAAAGTGTTTGAGATGGATCTTCAAGAGAATTTAGCGGGACTTACAAAGAAGACGGCCCGGAACTGTCGAGATTGTATCTGATAGAAAGGGCTGACAGCCCGTGGGGGCTAAAGTTTCGTTGCTAATAACTGTGACCTAACAAAATGTTCCGCAAGGTCGCCTTGCTCGCCAGAGATAGAAGTTTCCAAGCGTATGTACGACTGAATCCCGCTACCGTTCGGTCTCTTTTCCTCCTGGGCATCATAGCGTTCTTTACTGCATACCCCGTTGCACTCCTTTTTTTGAGCAGTTTTCAAGTCAGTCAGCCTGGGCAACCAATCGCTTGGGGTTTAGAAGGATGGAGGTTGGCCTTTAGTGACCCTTCCGTGCCACTGTCCCTTTGGAACACGTTCACGTTGGGCGTGATCCGTGTCGGGATCACGACTGTATTATCGGTCTTTTTTGCATGGGTTATCACAAGGACAGATACACCGGGCAAAAGCTTTATTCAGTTTATGCTATGGCTGGGTTTTTTTCTCCCGCTACTTCCCATGACATTGGGCTGGATTCTTTTGTTGGATCCAAGTTATGGCATCATCAACCGGCTTCTCATAGACTGGTTTGGGCTCTCCAGCGCACCGTTCAACATATACTCATACAGCGGCATTATATGGGCTCACCTCGCGTTTAGTACATCTGTTCGCTTCCTGCTTTTGACACCTGCTTTTAAAGCGCTGGATACAGCTTTGGAGGAAGCAGCCCATGTTGCAGGTAGCAGCACTATCGCTACCCTGGTGCGGATTACCGTGCCGGTACTGATGCCAGCGATTTTGGCTACTACGATGCTGTCCTTCATCAAGAGCTTGGAATCGCTTGAAGTGGAAATTATACTGGGTATCCCGGCGGGCATTTTTGTCTACTCCACTCTGGTCTGGGATTATGCTCATTTTGAACCTCCAGCCTATCATGCTGCCACGGCGCTCAGCAGCGTGTTCCTCCTCGCTGTGTTCGCTATGATACGATTGCAACGATATCTCCTCGGGACGCGTGAATACACGACGATCGGGGGACGCGGCTACTCGGCGCGAGTTACCCCGTTGGGAAAGTGGCGTTGGGTGACCTTTGGATTTTCGACCACCTTTGTACTTGTCATGATCGGCCTGCCCATGGTCGTGCAGCTTGTTGGCACGTTTATGAAGGTCTTCGGCTACTTCTCTATCCCCGAACCGTGGACTCTGAGTAACTGGTCGGACGCCTTTGAGGACCCCATTTTATTGCGCTCATTGCGCAATACATTAATTTTAGGGGTCGGAGCTGGTGCAGTAGGAGCACTTTTTTATGCGCTTGTCGGCTACGAGATCGTTCGGTCACGTTTCAAAGGGCGCCACATTCTGGAATTTCTCGTTTGGCTACCGTGGGCGCTGCCAGGCGTACTGATCAGCCTAGCCCTTCTGTGGGCCACATTAGGGATTGGGAAAGCCATAACACCGATCTATGGTACGCTTTATTTGCTTGTTTTGGCGATCATAATTAAAGAACTGCCGTTAGGGACACAGATTTCCAAAGCCAGCGTCATGCAAATCGACAAGGAGCTTGAAGAAAGCTCATTTGTGAGTGGCGCCTCTGGATTTCGTACTTTCCGCAAGATTGTCATCCCATTAATGCTGCCGACGGTTCTGACGACGGCTCTGGTGGTTTTTGTTTCGGCTGTTCGTGACATACCGGTTGTGCTATTGCTTTCTTCGCCCTCGTCGCGGCCTCTTTCCTTGCTCATGTTGGATTTCATGATGTCTGCTGAGTTGGAAAGAGCTACTGTAATTGGCGTTTTGGTAGTTTTTATCATTGTGATTGTCGCCTTGTTGGTTCGATTTTTCGGCCTGAAAAACTTCAGTGACTAGCCCAACCCTTGGCGGGCTAATCTTAAACTTGTGACCCAGCAATGTCGCTAATTATTCCCAAGACGTTCTGGTTACACTATCGACGCGACTCATACGAGGACGTAGTGTGCGCCGAGTTTCTTGTGGATTTGATTTCCCTTTTCGGAGGAAACTATGAAACATAGTACCGAACGAATATTGACGACCCATACCGGAAGCCTTCCACGCCCACCTGATTTGTTGGAGATGATTCGGAAGCGGGAAAGCGGTCAGCCGGTGGAAGCACAGGGTTTGGCCGTGAGGGTCCGGTCGGCGGTGGCGGACGTTGTCCGCAAGCAGCTGGACACCGGCATCGACATCGTAAGTGACGGAGAATTTGGCAAACCCGGCTTCAGTGTCTATGTGGCCGAGCGCCTGGAGGGCTTCGGCGGGTTAAACACAGAGCCCCGCATTCGTGCGGAAGCTAAAGATTTTCCTGAGTGGAGCCGCCAGCCTTCCACGGGAGCGAGCTTCAAGCGCCCGTTCTGCGTTGGTCCGGTCTCATACCGCAGCAAGCATGCGGTGGAAATGGATATTGAAAACCTGACAAGCGCACTGGGCAACGGATCGGCCGCGGAGGGCTTTCTCCCGTCCGCATCGCTTGGTGTCATCGAGTACACGCTTATCAACCGCCACTACCCGTCATTGGAGGCTTACCTCTTCGCCCTGGCCGACGCCATGAAGGAAGAGTATCAGGCCATCACGAAAGCGGGGCTCATAGTACAAATCGATGCCCCGGATAATGCCATGGACCGAAGCGTAAGCTTTCACGGTCGAACCCTGGAGGAGTATCGTAAGGCCCAGACCATCCGGGTCGAAGCCCTCAATCACGCCCTGGAAGGGATCCCTCAGGAACAGATTCGTTACCACATCTGCTGGGGCAACTTCGAAGGGCCCCACACCCACGACGTAGCGTTGCGAGATATAATTGACCTGGTGTTAAAAGTGCGGGCAGGGGCCTACGTAGTGGAGGCCTGCAACCCGCGACATGCCCACGAATGGCAGGTGTGGCAAGACGTGAAGCTCCCTCCTGGCAAAATACTCATTACCGGCGTGATCGACACTACAACCAACTTCGTCGAGCACCCGGAGCTAGTGGCTCAACGCCTGGAGCAGTACGCGAGGGTGGTGGGCCGGGAAAACGTCATTGGCGGTACGGATTGTGGTTTCGGTACTTTCGCCGGCCGCGACCGGGTCTACCAAGACGTTACATGGGCCAAACTCAAGTCCCTGGTGGAAGGGGCGCGGATAGCCAGCAAGCGGCTTTGGGGATGAAGTAACTGCCAGAGCAGCGAAAGCGTAAATGGCATAGCCCTAGTCAGTACTGAGTTACGAGTACTGAGCATTGAGTAGAGGGCAAAGCGTTAAGAGAAATTAACCGCAGACCCACGCCGATTATCGCAGATAAGGATTCGGACATTTCACCGCAGAGACGCAGAGATCGCAGAGAATTAAAGTTTTGTTTGTCAGGAGACGACGACAAACAAAAACATGTCTCCATTGCGGACAATAACCGGATTAAAGATAATATTTAACTGCAGTTTTACACAGCGGTCTAGATTCTTTCCAACCGCGCTACTGTTTCGACTTCTTCAGTCTGGGGAAACATGTCGAAGGGTTGAAGGCCCGTAAGACCATAGCCCTCATCGGTAAAACGATTCAAGTCGCGTGCTAGGGTAACGGGATCGCAAGAAACATAGATGATCTTGGGGGCCCCCACCTTTAGCATAGCCTCCAAGGCCTGAGGCTGAAGCCCTTTTCGTGGAGGGTTGCAGACGATCAGATCTATTTCACTAAGCTGAACCTTTGCCTCCTCGATCTTCTTCACCACGTCCTCTGCAAAAAAACGGCAGTTGTGAATGCCGTTCATGCGTGCGTTCTGTTTGGCCGCGTCAATAGAGAGGGAAGATTCATCGACACCCCAAACAGAGGCAGCATTGGCTGCAATATAAATGGCAAGGGGCCCGACACCGCAGTATAGATCCAGTACCGTTTCCCGTCCTTTGAGATCTGCCATGGCCACGGCGGCTTCATAAATTTTACGAGCCATAGACGGATTCGCCTGAGAAAATACACCGGCGGGTAACTTGAGTTTCAAAAATCCAATCTTTTCTTCGATGGAATCACGTCCAGCCAGGGAACGAAAACGGGTCCCCCAGATCACATTGCCTCGTTCCTCATTTATATTTTGAATTACTCCGCTCACAAAAGAAAAACGGCGATTGAGGGCACGGGCCAACTCTAGCCCGTGGCGAAACTCGGCATGACGTGTCACCAGTGTAATTGCAAGCTTTCGCCGAGAAAAGCTATAGCGAAAATCGACATAGCGAAGATCCCCTGTGTCGTCTTTCTCGTCATAAGGCTCGATTCCAAGGCTGACGATTTGACCTTTTAGATACTTCAGCACAGAGTTCACGGATTTCGGATGAACGGGACAGGAAGAGATGTCCATGACGCGGTGACTTTGCGGGTAATAAAGACCAGTCACGATATCTTTCTTTACTTTACGCACTACGAGCTTAACCCGGGCCCGATAACCCAGCTTGAAGGGAGAAGGAACAACGTTCGGAACTTCGAAACTCACGAGACCCGGGTGGACGGCCAGGGCACCAGCCAGTCGTTCTCGCTTACGGCTCAGTTGTTCAGGGTAGGGCCGATCGATAAAGGGGCAGCCAATACAATTGGGATAATGAGGACAGGGTGGGGAATATTTGCTACGGGTTATTGGCGCAGAATTCATTCAAGATCACCAAATAGCTACCTTCCAAATACGCCTGGTGCACTGTAGATTTTTACCAAACGTTGATGCACTTTGGATCGAGGCATTGATACGGTCGTGTGCATCCATTCCTTCAATTTGAGAGTGTTTCCTTGCGGGGTTCCGTCGACACACCCGCCGCGGCAATATAGCCAAAGGTCATGGCTAATCCAAGAGTCGCGCCGGGTCCCCAATACGCTCTCCCGGCCGGCCCCGTAACGCAATTCCCCGCGCCGTAGAGTCCGGGTATAGTTTCGCCGACAGAGTTCAAAACCTGTGCGCGAGAATTGATCCTCGGTCCACCATGAGTGTCAAGGAGACCGGCCGCGAGAATAATGGCATAGTATGGACCATGATCCGCAAGCGGATGCATGGTCGGGTTGCTAAAGGGATTGCCGGCATCCATGCCACCCTGGGTAAGGTATACATCCTTTTCCACCGGTATCTCTCCTCGATGGAAGTCAGGGTCTGTTCCGTCCCTTGCGTATCGGTTGAATTTTTCAATGGAATCCCTCAGGCGTCGGGTAAAATTCGGCGCCAATTGAATTTGTGTAGCTGATTGAACTCGTGCAATGGCGGCCAATCTGTCCTGAAGGATCCTGGTCAGTTCTTCCAGGGAAGCGCCTTTAATGACGTAGTCCGCCTTCGTTGTGAGCATCGGGTAGCTCACAATTGTAGACTGATTGAATTTGTCAGCGGTTCGTTGATCGTAGACCATGAACAAAAGCAAGTTGGTGAATTCCCCCTTCACCGGATCCCAGTGAAAATGAATGGGTGTGCGCACGTGGTAGGGAAGCTTCTCACTGACTATCCGCGATCCCAACCGATTGACTAAGATCATGCTATCGCCAGGCGGCACCCAGACGTCGTTGGTGATGGGACCCGCTAGAGCCTCTTCCAATACGATCTCTGCCCACCATCCATGGGCGGGACCTTCCAGATCGGCGCCCACAGCGCGAGCTATCGTTATGAAGTCACCCTCGCTTTCCCTCACGGCACAGCTGCCAAGGGTTGGTTGACGGAGCAACTTCTGTCTCAAAGCGGGATTGTGGGCGAACCCTCCAGTGCCGAATACAACGCCCTTCCTCGCCCCAAACGATAGGATTTGGCCGTTGGATAGCGAGATTCCTTCGATTCCAATTACTTCTTTGTCGGTGTTCTGGATGATACTCCGGGCTCTAGTGTTCAGGTGCACAGGAATCTTCCGTTCGTTCACCGCCATCTCAAACTGAGCGGTCAGGTCAGCCCCGCGCCCGGCGCTGCCATCAGGATTAACAGGCTTTAGTCCTCTGCCTCGGGGCACCATGTCCTCCGGGTAGTGATAGTAGTTTGACCTCCCGGTCTTGACTTCACCTCCGGACATATTCATTCCGGCCCCATCAATCATTGCATCGATCATTTTGGAGCCATTGTCATAGAAAGCTTCGAGCAGGCTGAAGTCCGTTTTTGACAATCCCCATCGGGGTTGATCACGGTTAAATACCTCTGGGTAGGAAGACCTCGCCATAAACTTCAGGCAGTCCTCCTTCGGGTCATTGATACCCTGTTGCTGAAGAAAGCGGTGATTGGGGACCCAAATGCCGCCGGCGGAGATCTTTGTGGTGCCTCCATAGGTTGGGGCTTTTTCGACCATGAGTACATTATTGCCTCGATCAAATGATTGAATAGCCGCCACAGAGGCCGCGGCCCCTGTTCCTATCACTAAAATGTCCGCAACCTGGTCGAATGTTTTATCCAACTCTATAGTCTTCTCCGTCTGTTTTTTCCCTGGAAAGCCGATACACCGCCGCTCCTAACCCGGCCCGACCACCATTGAATCAGACGGCTCCGCACAGGGCAAACCCACGTTACCCCCTACCTCCCGGGACAATGAAACACACCTATCGAAAACCGGGGCAGGGCAGAAAACCCTTTGTTTTCACGTCATTCTTCCAGGCTGTATCCGCTCTGCCCTCGTGCGATTCTTTTTTTCGAGGTGCTTTATTGGTAAAATATAACTCAATATATGGAGCGTTTGACTAACATTTGGAATCAGATGGACCCGTACCTGGGTCCATGGTGGAACTCTCTCCAGGTGTGGAGGACGGTAGGCCTATCTCTCTTTGCATTGTTTATTCTTTGCCTACTTTTCCGCAAGCCGTTGGGTAGATGGCTCGCGGACGATCGGTCCCAGAAGCACGACGCAGGTCTGTTCAGGAAGGCGGAGGAGATTGTTTCAGATGTATTCCTGGAGTCCTTTTTAAATAAACAGCTGTCTGAACGGGTGTGTCTGCGGAAGGATATGGCTCAAATACCTCGACTTAGTGACGAATTCAATCGTCTCGGGAACCAATTTCTCAATGAGGAGGTTCGCAAGTCATTCGGGCAACTGCTTCGCACACTGGTGAGGGTTAATAGCTTCGTCTCACAACACTTCTTTCAAAACACAACGGAAGATCGCCTGGAGCTGCACCCGAGGTTGATCGATCAAAGAAGGTATGAAAGATACGTGAAGGAATTAAATGACCTCATCAGTCGGACCTGGGACGTCTACAGAAACTACCGAATGATAGTTAAACAAGAGCTCAAAGTCTAGCCGGCCGCTCAAGCACAAAGCGAGAACAGTGAAGATGACTCGCGCAAAGACGCAAAGGGCGCCAAGTTCAGAGAAAACATACTAACCGGAGATTTGCGCAGACTAAAATAACAGCGAATAAGACCCACACCGGACGCTCAGTCCTCATAAGACACTCAGTCCTCAGTCCTAATAGATTATCCCCCTGCGGTGAACTGCATCTGGGGTTTCGTGCCGCGCTTGGCGCATTCCTGATTGAAAATCTCCGTCATCTCTTGCAGCAAGTCCTTGGGCATGTCCTCAAAATTCATCATGTTGCCTCCCGTCCGCGTGCTCCTCATGGTCCCGTGGCTCTGCCGGTGAATTTTGTTTCTCTTGCTGCTCAACTTGAGAGCAATGTACTGGGCGGGCTCATCGCTCAGTACCGCATGGCTGTGCCACCACCAGGAGGGTGGCACGATAATGGATCCGGGACCCCAGTCCTCTTTTTGTTTGTCGCCACCTTCAGGCCACATGATGGAGTATCCTTCACCCGTGAGCCACAACACGTGGTCTCCGGGACCATGGCGATGGATGTTGGTGAAGGTTCCGCTAGGAAAGATCGTGGAATGGGAGCCCAAAACTCCGTTACCCAACTCCCAGCTCATGCTTTTCATGCTTTTTCCCCTGGAGGATTCTCGAAACGGTATTCCGTTAATGTCGGCAATAAAATTGCTAAATGCCAGGGACAGGGGTTTCTCCCACGCGGTGAAGGTCTCCCATTTGATTTTGCCTGAGAAGTAGTCTTCCTCGCTATTGTACCGTTCAGGGAAGACCGCTGGATTGTTAAAAATGTAATCCTCATTGCGAATGAGGTTCATCATGATGGGCGCGGTTGTAACTGCAATGAATCTGGCAGGCTCGCTGCCCGAGCCGTTGAAGTGCTGGAACCAGGCGTTGAGCGGGAGGGTGAAGAGACTCCCCGCCTGCCACTCGAAATGGTTTTTTTTCTGCCCTTCATACCACACGCTGGTGCTGCCGCTCCCTTTGAGAACGTAGATTAGGTCTTCATAGAAGTGTTTCTCGGGTTTGAGCTCGCTCCCGGCGGGGATTTCGCAGATGTAGGCCGCGTCCAGCTCTCCTGTTCCGTCCAGCTGGATCATCACTCCACTGCCGCCCGTGCGTTTCCAGGGCTTGAGTGGTTGGGTGTAGACGTTCTTGATGATGGTGCCCCGGATCAGGTCCAGTCCTTCCTTTTCCACCCAATCTTCAAAAAAAAGAACATTCCATTTTGGTGCGGCCATGATTGTCTCCCCTTGTCTAGAAATTGATTCGCCATATGTAGAACAGCACGGTTTTAGTGTCAATCGATGGCTTTAAGCGTTACACCTAGCACAAGTTTACTTTGGATGACCGATTTTGGTAAATCATGGTGAAGGAAGTTTTGGCGGTTTATTGAAAAGGGGACAGGCTACTTTTTTAATGGTCGATCTCTACTGCGAGCGTCTGGGACCCGGATTATGGGCCGAGCCACTCAATGCTTTGAGTAATCTGGCATTCTTTGTTTCCGCGTGGGCCGCCTGGCGATCGGCTAGAGCGCGAGAAACAACCTCGCCCAGCGTTGAACTGTTGATTGGTATGGTAGCGGCCATCGGATTGGGAAGCCTGCTCTTCCATACCTTTGCTACCAATTGGGCAAGGTTTCTAGATGTCACTCCCATCCTAATCTTTCAGCTTTTGTTTTTTTGGATATACAGTCGCCAGATCGCCGTTATTGGGTCTGGTTTCACCCTGAGCCTATGCGTGGCGTTCGTTCTCGGTATCTATGTCTGCGCTCAGTATCCCTATTTGCTCAACGGTTCCCTTGGGTACCTGCCTGCACTGGCTGTGTTGCTAGTATTGGGGTTCTATCACCGGATGAAAGAGAAGAGGGAACGCAATCTGCTCATGACTGCCTCTGGAGTATTTTTATTATCTCTGGTTTTTCGCACCATCGATAACGGTATATGTTCCTTTTTTACACCGGGGACCCATTTTCTGTGGCATCTGTTAAATTCTCTTGTGCTGTACCTTTTGTTACGCGGCATCATCATGAACCTAACGCCATGGAAGACGTAAGGAGTTTTTGATTATGGGAGGGGCGCTATGAAGGTTGTCGTGATCGGGGCGGGACCTATCGGTGGTATCGTGGGCGGTCGGCTCGCACGTGAGAGATATGACGTGACGCTGGTAGATATCGACACGGAGCATGTACGAACCATTTGCGAGAGCGGGCTCAAGGTTGATGTGCCGGATGGAACCTTCCATGTTTCGGTACCTGCGGTTCTTCCCGATAAGTTGGTGGGGAAGTATGACGTGGGGTTGGTGGCCGTCCGATCAAACTATACCAGGGACGCGCTAGCCGTCGCGGGCCCACATATCCACCGAGACGGCATGCTGGTTTCGCTTCAAAACGGGATGAATCCTCCCCTATTTGAGGAGATGGTGGGGCCGGACCGCACCGTTGGAGCCGTGGTCCGTATGCGGAGCGTCATGTTGGGCGCCGGCCATGTTAAAACAATGGCAAGGGGTCGACTCTTTATCGGTCATTTGCATGGAAGA
Organism: uncultured Binatia bacterium (SeqCode); assembly: GCA_965215595.1. GTDB lineage: Bacteria > Desulfobacterota > Binatia > UBA9968 > CAXXLF01 > CBDCDW01. The sequence goes on from CBDCDW010000005.1 coordinate 535,079, forward strand.
TCCACCTCCGGACTTGAAGCGGTGCACTCTATGCTAAACTCGGTGATCCCCACTACAATAACCAATAATATTCTTGGAACCTTGTGGAGCAAGCTTTCCTATACTTGTCTTGGAATGTTGAGTTCTCTGGCAAACGTATCAGTCAAATCCATCTGTGAACAGCAGGTCAACCGGCGCTTGTTTGTTGTCTTGCTTGGCGAGGTGACTAACGTGGGAACAGCATCGGGTGTGAGTTTCGAGCCCCTGGCCGAGTATCACCCCTCCCTCTTCCACCCGAGTCATGCCTATGGGGATCGCCTGGCAGCCTTCAATGAAGCGGCGGAACGAAATTGGGAACGAGATGACCGGGTGACGACTCCTCATTCGCTCAATGAAGGTGTAACAACTCACGTGGAATACACTTTGGGTCATGTTATTCGTGAGGGAGACAAAGTCGGTGTGTCGACGCCCATTTGCCATCATCTCGTGCATATGATTCATGAGATTGAGGATGGAAAAAGGCCGCTCCAGATGAATAACTATGAGGAGCTTGTCCGCCTTATGGGCTGAACTAAAATGGTCCGTGAGTGACTAGAAGTTTTTCCCCGACTGCACGCACACTAGTCACCACCTTAAACCGGTTCCATTCCAAATAGCCGCATGGCATTTTCACCTAGGATTTTTTCCTTGTCGGTTTCTCGGAGACCCTCCATTTCCCTAACCATCCTAACGGTTCCGTCTTTCCAAGTGGCAGAGGCATCACCATGGGGGTAATCACTGCCCACCGTTAGATTGTGATTTTGCCAATAGTCGCAGGCATATTTGAGTGAATTTTCAGCAGCAAAGGCAGAAACCCATATCTGACTGAAAAATTCGCTGGGGAGTTTGCCCAGTTTCTCTTTGGCCTTGAGGTCCATATCGAGCCTGTCCATGAGCCATGGAACATAGGCGGCAGAGCCTTCGACGAAACATATTCTTAAATCTGGAAACTCCTTGAGGGCGCCACGTAGAATTAGACTCCCAATGTCGACCATGTAACGAAAGGGAAACGCCAATAAAAATGGCAGTTGGTTGTTACCTGCCTCCAAATACAATTGCTCAATACCTACCAGTGCTGGGTTGGGATGACCTGCACGATCCGAGGCCGTATCGTGTACCAGTATAGGGATATCTAACTCGCAGGCCTTGTCATAGAAGGGCCAGAGCTTTTCGGCTCCCAGATTGGCTTCCTGAAACCCTCCCATTAGCTTTACTGCTCGTAGACCGAGGGTTTTGACCGATCTTTCCAGTTCCCGGCAAGACTCCTCTACGTCAGGTAGGAAGACCCAGCCAACGCCAAGATATTTCTCTGGATGGGCACACTCTTTGAGGTCTTGCGCCACGGAATCGTTGTAGGCCTTGGCCAGTTCACAACCCAGATCTCGATCCCAAGTGTAAAGGAGCTCTCTGTTTTCAGGGATAAGGACGTGAGTGTCAAACCCTTCCCAATCCACCTGTTGATCCCTGGTGTCCAGGTGCCAGCGTCCTTTGGGGGCTTGATTCTTGATCAGCGTACCATCGGGCAAAACCGATTTTACTTCGTCCCCATTTCTGACCACCTTTGGCGAGTGCAAATGCTTGGCACTCACACCCTCAAGAAATGAGACAGGAAAATAGTGAGTGTCGCAGTCAATATACATTTATAATTCTCCTTTCGGTTAAATTCAGTGCAGGGCTAGTGGAGATAGCCGCTGCCACCAGAGCCCTGGGCAGTGGCCAGAGAGAGGTTTTGCCTTACGGCCTGCATGTGAGGGTGAATTTCCAGGGCCCTACGGAAACAAACCGCGGCCTCGTCATACTGGCCGAGCGACAAATGGCACAACCCCTGACCGGATAACGCCGCAAAGTGATTTGGATTACGCGCAACGGTTTCCCGGCAATCAGCGATGGACTCTTCGAAGTTCTGCGTCATGTAGTGTACCGTTGCACGTTTATTCCATCCTTCGGCGAATTCAGGGACCAGCTCGATCACTCGCGTGAAGAGACTTTCAGCTTCGGATAGCTCACGTCGTTGCATGGCTTCCACCCCGGCCCGAAAATGCATTTCTGCTTCGGAGTTACCCGATCGGCACCAAAGACTCCAGAGCATAGCCTCCGCGGTAGCAGCCAGCGTCCGATCCGTTCCCTTCAGCGTTGCTAAAGCTTCTTCCTCAGTCATGGAGTTTGTCCATGGGCGCGTTGCGGACTAGGATCACTGGCTCGCTATTTGAGTTTGACGACGGAAAGCGAGGAAGCGAACCGCAATGGTTAGGACCAGTAGAGCGAGGATGAGCAACGTCCCAATGGCCGCCACGGCACCGATGTGACCCCAATCCCACATTTGCCAGATGAGGATGGACAGCACCATATTTTCTTTTCCTTCGGCTAGCATCAAGGGGGTACCGGCGATCCTGGATGCCAGTAACGCCACCCATATCCATAGGCCGGCAAAGGCCGGCATCATGAGAGGGAAAAAGATGCGGAGCGTGGTGCGCCATGGTCGGGCGCCACTGGTGTACGCGGCCTCTTCAAGCTCCTTGTGAATCTGCAGGATGGCCGCGTTCATGCTGCGGGTTCCGTAAGCGATGAAATTAACTGTAAATGCCAGGCAGATGGACCATATGGTTCCATAGAGGGACAGAAAATCGAAATTCAAGAAAACCCATACCCAAGCCAGGGCCATCACCATTCCGGGCATTGGGTGTGGAATGAAGGCCAGTTGATCGAGCAGCCTTCTACCCCAGAACTTGCTGCGAACCACTATCATGGAAATAGCAAAGGAGAATAGTACGGTGGCCGTCGCGCTTACGAAAACAACGATAAAGGTATTTTTTAGCGCAACGCCTGCCTCCTCGAATTCGAACAGGGTCTGATAATTTTCCAACGTCATGGTTGAGATAGCTTCTAACGAAGGGGTCTGAAGGTAGGGTAGAAATGAAGTAAAAAGCAGAGTGAAAAATGGGACGATGATGGCCACCAAGAGGTAGCACACGACCAAACCGAACGCCGGGTAACGCCATCGCCCGAGGTCAACTAGGCGCGGTCGGTACGCTTTTCCCGTAACCACGGTAAATCTTTCCGACTTTCGAATGACCCGGTAATAAAAGTACATCCCGATTATTGCAAACCCGATATAAACCATGGAAAGGGCGTTTGCCTGGCCGTAGGGAGGCGGGAAAGTAGCAGAGTGAACCAAAGAATAGATTTTGGTGCTGAAAACATAAATGCCCGCCGGTAGACCCAGGATGCCGGGGATTTCAAATCTTTCCAGGGCCGATATGGTCTGGTAGACAGTGACCGCAACCAAACCCGGAGCCAGTAGCCGCAGTGTGACCCTTCGTGTAGTGGAGGCAGGAGAGGCCCCCGACACCGCGGCGGCTTCTTCCAGAGACGGGTCCATGCTGCGAAACAGGGGAACCAGCATGAGGAATGCCGTGGACACCAGGCTCATGCCTTCGATAAATATCATCCCCCCCAGCGAATAGATGTTGACGAGGGGTTCCGATAGGCCAAATATGTTCTTTGCTACAGCGTTGAAGAAGCCGATGCGTGGGCTAAAAAGCAGCACCCACGCCATTGCCTGCAACATGCCCGGCATGGCCATTTCCATCGGCACACCTGCGTATATGACCAGTTTGAATGGGACATTGGTGCGCTCTACCAGCCAGGCCAGGAAAGTTGCAACGGTGATGGCCACCGTGACGCTCCCCCCAACGTAAATCACGGTGTTAGTCAATAGCGAATAGGTGTGAGGATCAGTATAGACCTTGATATAGTTGATCCACCCCATGGTGGCCAGAGTGAAGTCCGTAGGGAGGCTCGCAGTACTAAAACTCCCCAACACCAGAAACGTCACCGGTGTTAATACCAGAATAAATACCGCTACAAAAATCACATAAGGCCACATAAACTTACCCTTGAAAGATTTTCCTAGATCAGCTGAAGGTCACTTTATAAGCATTTGCGACTCAGAAACAACCTTTAATAAGATTTCACGGGATGGTCAATATTCGTTATCTTTGACCCGCCTCAGTGAGCGAAGATTCAAAGAATAGACTCAGGAGATTTCTATATCACCATGAGAGGTGGAATCAAGAGTCCATGACCCCTTTTAGGCGAGCTTGACAATTTGCAGTCGCTATGTAGGAATCGGGTGAATCAAAGAATGTGAAAGAAGTATTCGCATTGCCTGAAGGGAGTTAAACCATGAGAGACGGATTTAAGATTGTTGATGCTGACCGGCATGTATTGGAGCCGTCTGACCTTTACGATCAGTATCTACCCGAGCGGTTTCGAGGACGGGTTAAGGTGGAGGGCCCTAACCAGACCAATCGATTCGTGGACGGGGAACCGGTGTCCGACTCACACCGGCGACCGAACCGACCCCCGGAAGACTTCGGCTACATCTTTGCTGGGTCGAAACGCTGGCGTGAGACTTTTGCAGATGCCCTGGCGGCACGTTTCGACCCAGCCTCAAACCTGAGTGACATGGACCGCGAAGGTATCGACGTAAGCGTTCTTTTTCCTACCCTCGGCCTCTACATCATGTGGCGCGACAACCTGGACCCGGAGCTCAGCGCCGCCATCTGTCGTGCGTACAACATCTGGCTGTCAGAATACTGTAGCTATAATGGATCGCGATTGTATGGCGTCGCTCTTATCCCCTTGCAAGATCCGGCTCGGGCGGTAGAAGAGCTACGGCACGCGAAAGAGGAGCTGGGCCTGGTGGGTATATTCTGGCGCCCCAACAAGCTATGCGGTCGGACGCTCTCAAGCCCCGATTATTTTCCTATCTATGAAGCGGCATCTGATCTTGGCGTCACGATATGCGTCCATGAGGGCGCGCGCACCGTGCTGCCCCAGGCGGGGTCGGACCACTATAGCGAATTCGGCCGCCATGTCGCCTGCCATCCCATCGAACAGATGCTCGCCTGTCTTAACCTCTGCGCGGACGGTGTCCTGGAACGGTTTCCTCGTCTCAAGGTGGCCCATCTCGAGTCAGGCTGCGGTTGGGTGCCGTTCTGGTTAGAACGGATGGACGAGCACTGGGAGCATGCCTCGCACGGCTCTGCCAAAATCACAAAGGAAAAACCCAGTTTCTATTTTAAGCGCCAATGTTGGGTAAGCTGCGAGGCAGGGGAAGAACTTGTACCCTGCTTCGTGGAGCATGTGGGAGCGGATTATCTGACCGTTGCCACTGATTACCCCCATAGTGACGCTGTCGGTAAATTTCCCGATCTTACCGTGGGCGCGCTTAGCGCCAACGGTAAGTTTAGCCTCGAGGAACGGCGAAAAATTCTGTGGGACAATCCGGTCAGGCTTTATGGGCTGGAGGCTTAGAGATGGCTAAATACCGAGTGGTTTACTGTGGAAGCAACGAGGTTCCTGTTGACTTGATCAAGCCGATTCTTGATGAGATCGATGCAGAAATGGTCATTGAAAGGCCCAAGTCAGAGGCCGATGTGGCTGAGGCAGGACGCGATGCAGACGGGTTGATCTTCCATGGCTCGATTCCCTTCACGCGGGAGATTATCGAGCAGCTAAAACGTTGCAAAGTGGTGTGTCGTACCGGCGTTGGGGTAGATCGAATGGATCTTGAGGCCGCGGTGGAGCGCGGTATCGTAGTGAGCAATGCGGCGGGTTGCAACGCCATCGAGGTGGCAGAGCAGACTATTGGACTACTCATTGCGTCTGCGCGGAAGCTGGTGCGCATGAACCAGTACGTACACGATGGACGCTGGCGGCGCCACACCACAGAGTTGCATGCCTTTCGTGGCCCCGTATCGCGGATCACGGGACGGACCCTAGGAATCGTCGGGCTTGGTCACGTGGGACGTCAGGTTGCACCCCGCGCTCAAGGAATGAAGTTAAAGGTCCAGGCAGTGGATCCCTATCTAGACTCGAAGATCGCCCAAGACCTTGGTGTGTCTCTTGTTTCCTTGGATGAGCTTGTACGGACCTCCGACTTCGTTACCTTGCATGCTCCACTCACAGGGGGGACCCGTAGGATGTTTAACCGGGAGCGGCTGGCTGCCATGAAGCCAACCGCGTTTCTGATCAACTGTGCTCGGGGCGGCCTCGTTGACACCGATGCCTTGTACGAATCGCTGGTTGCTGGCCAACTTGCGGGCGCAGCCCTCGATGTTACAGACCCTGAGCCCATACCGGCTGATCACAAGATCCTTACCCTTCCCAATGTTATCGTCACGGGCCACACAGCCGCCAACTCGAATGAGTCCTATGTGGATTGTCAAACCCACGCGGCGCGAGAGGTGGCACGAGTTCTCACGGGTCAGCCACCCAACACAGAAATCAAGGACCCTTGGCTGTTAAGTGGTGCGCAAGATGAAGGATTCGGTGGGGTGTGACGATCATCTGGAAAAGATTGAAGGAGGTAAGCAGGGATTAAGGATGGCGAGATCATTAACGGCGGGTTACGCCACCAAAGGCCAGGGGGCAGGACCGCTCATCGTGACCGAGCGGGCTGGGCTGTTTGAGAAGTACGGCCTGCAGGTACAAACCCGTCTCATGGGCGGCGCCCGGGGAGTTGTGCGCGGACTGATGAGCGGTGAGATCCAGTTCGGTAATCTGGCCGCTCCTAATATGATGCGGCTCAGCCTGGAAGAAGACCTGGATCTCGTTTACCTAACCGGTGGCATCAACCAGCAATTCCTGGTGGGTCGTCCAGGCATAGAGAATGTGGAGCAACTCACGGGAATGGCCTTCGGTGTCCCGGGAGATGGAGGGCTGTCAGACGTGATGGCTGATTTTGTGATTGATCGCCTAAAGCTCCAAGGGATCCGGCCAGTACAGATGTCTGCTGAAGAAGGAGTGAGACTCAACGGGCTGATCAATGGCGAGTGCGATGCAACTATTTTGACCCCTCCGGATGCCATGGAGGCAAGAAGGCGAGGGTGTCGTTTCCTTGTGGACTTTACGGATTACGGAATGAACTTTGCCCTGGGTGGGATTGCCTCCCGCAGGAGCTACATCTCGAAAAACTTGGAAATCACAAAGAGCTTTATCAAGTCCTATGCGGAGGGGATGCACCGTTACCGGACCGACAGGGATTTCACGGTAAAAGTTCAGGCGGAATACAGCACTCTGTCGGACCCATCCATCGCTGAGGAGACTTACGACATCACCGCGGCAGGAATGCCGAAGGTTCCCTTTCCTAAGCCAGAGGCTTTACGGGCGGCATTGAAAACTATGGCGAAAGGACTTCCCCTTGCCGCCAAAGCAGACCCGCGACAATTTGTCGACGATAGTCTTTTGAAAGAACTGGACGCGGACGGATTTATCACAGCGCTCTATCGCTAGTCCACATCTTACCTTCCCAGTGACTTGAGTGTGTTCAGAGAGGGGGCAAAAAACATTGCCCCTGTGACTGCTTGGGTGTAGTTCATCAGATGGTTATGTAGTCCGTCACCGGTGGTTCTCATCATCCGGCTTAGCATCTTTTCAGGAATTTCGGTGTTCTTGGTATAGGCGATGAAGAAGAGGCCCGACTCGGATGTGGTTCCGTAAGGGAAGCTATGTCTAACGATTTCCAGCTCGTTGCCGTTCTCCTCCATGACGACCCTACTGATATGAGCCGTTGGCGGCTGATTCACGGACGCTTAGGATGAGAAACAGTGCATAGGGATTGCGTTCGGGAATAATTCCGGCCTGCGGTTGTGCCATTGGGGTTCCTTTCTCGAATACTCGCCTTGATAATGAACAACCTAGCTTTGCCGGCGGTCAATTGCAATTTATTCACGGGGTCAGTTTATGGGGTCAGGCGTTATAAGTGAACCAAGTAGATTATTCCGTTGTTTATTCATCTATGCAAGCCTGACCGTATGCCGCGGAAGCAGTGCAACTTGCCGGTTAAAGTCCGGTGCGGGGAATTAACGGTTCACCCCGCTAGCGAAGATCCGGTTTTGAGGGGTGACTCTCAGGGCTAAGTGGATCGAGAAAACTTTCCAAAAGGAGAGGATCGCAAACTCGCAGGCCGTACTACTAGGGAACCCATAGAGCCTCGTAACTTGCTGATTGAGAGTGCCGACCCTGTGGTCAGATGGGGAAGGCCGGTGCCATCTGTGGAAATAACCGAGACAGAAGCAGATGGGCTCTCCGGGGTCGTCGGGACGGCATGTGGGGGAAGTTGTGGTGGGTAACGCGGGAGATCTCGTTTGTCGCGGGTGATAGCCGCAATGGCTCGGTATAAGGGAAACCGAAGTCAGGGTCAGGCGGGCGAGAAGTCGGAGGGGCGAGTATTACCGAGGAGGCTGGGTAATGCCGGCTGAGGGAAGGCGCCCTACTTTCATTGTGTCTCTTAAAGAGGGAAGGAGAGGTGATTGCCGTGAGGCTACAAACACCTAACAAGATTCGAGACCTCTAGCGGAGACTGTATCTCAAGGCCAAGAGGGAGCTCAATAGGCGGCCTCGCATGCCTTGAGATGAAGATGATCGGAAAGCCGTATGCGGGAAAACTGCAAGTACGGTTTGATGAGGGGGGACAGGAACGCTTGTTACGGAAGTGCCTAAACGGGCACGAAGCTGGAAACGGCGGATACAGCCAAGGTGCGGCCTAAAGCAAGCTAAGCCTGTCCTCTACTCTACCCATAACGGTACATGCAACAGTATACTTTGGGACATTTATTTCTGCCTAACGACCTGTGGGTTGATCACGTTGATGGGTTTGCCGGCGGCGTAGGCGAGGATCTGATCAACGATCACCCCAAAGTAAGTGTCGTAGGATTCCCTCGTAACGTAACCCAGGTGAGGTGTGCAGGTCACGTTGTCCAACTTTAACAGCGGATGGGTCCCGCCGATGACTGGTTCATCCTCATAGACATCCACCGCGGCAAACCCCGGACGCCCCGCATTGAGGGCCTTAACCAATGCGCCCTCGGCTATGAGCCTGGCGCGGCTTGAGTTGACAATCAGTGCCGCGGTTTTCATTCGAGCGAGATCCAGACCTGTGACGATGCCACGGGTTTCCTTGTTGAGAGGAATGTGTAGGCTCAGGATGTCAACTTCCCTGAAGAAGGCTTCGCGGCTATCCGCGACGTCGTAACCAGCCTCTCTGGCGCGCCCCATGGAGCCTTCCCGTCCCCAACACAGGACGCGCGCTCCAAAGGCCCGTCCTACGTTCGCTACGATGCCTCCGATACGACCGAGGGCGTAAATTCCCAATGTCTTGCCTTTAATACGGGTGCCCAATGTCGATTGCCAATTTCCCTCTTTTAGTTGCCGCACCTCTTGGGGGATATGCCGAAGCGCAGCTAGAATCAGCCCCCAGGTAAGTTCCGCTGTTGTGTGCGGATCGCCCGAACCGCCCGCGGACACAATGATCCCGTGCTGGGTGCAGGCGTCAACATCGACGTGACCAACGTTGCGCCCGGTTTGGTTAACCAGTTTGAGATTGGGGAGTTGCTCGATGACGGTACGCGGAAAGGGAGAGCGTTGCTGGGTCAGGATAACCGCTTCAGCATCTTTTAATCGCTGGGCAAGCCGTGCCGGGTCTTTTTCGGTGTCGTTGTAGACGATCACGTCGTGGCCGCTGAGTTTTTTGTAACAGTCGAGGGTGCGGAAAGCATCCTGATAGTCATCAATGATTGCAATTTTCATAGTAGCCTTTCCTTTGGATTGAAGAATATTTGAACTCACCCATCAAAGCGGGTCGTTGTGCTGAAAAAGAAAGTATCGACAATCGCCGGGAGATGTCAACTTGCACCTGGGACCTTTGCCATGATTGTATATTCCCTGCATCCCAGTCACCTGAGGTTCCCATTTGCCCCGTGAATGAGATTATGATAACCGAAGACCAACATTGTCGATTCTTTCCCCAAAATTGCTTTGGAGAGTAGAGATACGAAAGGAGGCAAATTTTCATGTCGAGTTCAAAATTGGGCACCTTTAACCATGCCAGCATTCCAGTGAAGAACCTGGAGGAGTCAAAGCGGTTTTATTCCAGCGTGTTAGGCGGTGAGAATATCAGGGACCTTGCGCCTGGATTCGCCGAGGTTCAGGTGGGAGGGGCAACCATCGGGCTATCTCAGCAAAAAAGCGGGTGGACGGGTCCCGATGCGGAGTATCCTCATTATGCATTTACTTTGACGCCGCCAGAGTTTTATCCCTTCATTGATCATTTGAAAGCATGTGGTGTTCCTACCCATGAGCCTTGGACCAGACATGGTGTAGAGGCCCTTATGTATTTTCGTGACCCTTCAGGAAATCTTTTAGAACTGTATTGTCCAGAGGGTTTAAAGGATGCAGACAAGTTGCCTCGCTCGGCCAAGGCGGGTGGAAATTACGTCGTTGATTTGACGGCCCTCAACTACGATTGGAAAGGTTAACCCGACCTGCCAAAGACCCCGGCAATCTTGAAGATGATGGACGCCTGAATGTCCCAGATGAGACAGCAGGTGAGGATTGACGCTTCACCCAGCACGGTTTACCAGGCACTTTCCTCTCAAGAGGGAATGCGCGCATGGTGGACGGCAGACATGACCGTGGAGCCTGGCATTGGAGGTATAGCAGAGTTCTGCCATGGTGAGGAGGGAACTCATCTACGTGCTCGAGTGGCCGAGCTCGTTCCAAATAATCGAGTGGTATGGGACTGTCTGGGAGAGCACGAGGAGTGGAAAGGAACGCGCATAACCTGGCGCATCGAAACTCGAGACAACTCAACGGAACTCTACCTGACCCACGCCGACTGGGTTTCTGCCGACGGCTGGTTCGGAACGTGCAACGCCATCTGGGGTGTCTTGCTGTACCGGCTCAAGGACTGTGCGGAAGGAAAAACGCCCGGCCCTTTCTTCCAGGGCAGGGCGTGATCTCGAAGATAATAATGTTACAAGCCCTTGAGACAACTGCCTAGGCTGTCTTGGGCGACCTGTCAAAGATGATTTGCTTACCCGTCTCGTAGCTGATGGTTTTTAGAGTTTCTTGCGGTCCCGACCGGTTGCCCATCATGATCATAGGACCTGAACCTGTATTCTCCAACTGATAGAAAGACCCCCCCGTAACCATGGCTACCATGCCTGGGGTAAGTAATTTTTTGTTGCCGTCAGGGAAGGTCATGGTGCACTCGCCGTCGATCACAATAAAGGTTTGATCTGCATTGTGGCAGTGCATCTCGTCTTTTTTGCCTGGCGGGTAGTAATGATGCCAAGCATGGAAACGCGGCGTGTTCATAATGCTCTTCCGCTTCTTATCCTTTGCCAGTTCATGCATGTCGACGATTTCGATGGACATATGGCTGACCTCCTTCGGCGAATTTGGGCTTCTCTTCAAAAGTGGTACCACAATACCCCGAGCACGGTCAACGCCCACCGTGAATTTGACAGTGTACCGTGGGAATGTATAGGCTTGGAGCAGCTTCGTAAAGGCAAGCGATGAAGGTAATAGAAGGAGTAAATGACCATGCCTCTAATGGATAGGATCGAAGACACATGCGCGCGGTTCCGGGCCGGTGAGGCCGAGATCTCAAGGACGTTTTACTCCAAGCCGCGTCCACTCGAACAACATGTCTTCGCCCTCAGAATTCAGGTGGCTCGTGAAGTACGCAATTTGCGTGAGATCTCCAAGGGCGAATTGACGGATATGGTGGAACGGACAGACCATGGGCTTGCGCGGGAGGACCTAGTGCACGAGTTGGCGGAGCACTACTTTGAGATCAGGCACTACGCAACCCTGGCTTATCTGTTGGAAGGCATCAGCGGCGAGCGAGTTGACTGGAAGGAGCTAAACATCCAGCGGGATACCGCAGAGTGGACCCAATACGGACGTAAGGAAAGAGACTGCCGGACGAAATGGGCCAAGATATCCCAGCTGCACGAGTCGGCGGGCTCCTTTAACAGTGGCGGTGCAGGCTCGGTGGCCTTTGGTGTCATCGATCTTAAAGGCGGTGACTACGAAACACTTCTAGCAGAGGTAGGTAAGATCATCCTCCACGACGAGATGGCCCACGGAGATGTCTTGGGAAACCGTCACCCTCTCTACAGTTTAGTGAAGACGGATGAGGACGAAAATAAGGCCCTCGAAGTGATTTGTGAATACTCCACTGTTCGTCTCCATGGACGCAATTATCAGTATGGTAACCCGGTTGCAAAGGAGCGGATTGAGGCCATTGCACGGGGCGAGATCGAGCCTATTGACCGCGAAGCCCTGAGAATCGCCTATACAGGGGCCATGGATGAAGTGGAATGGTTCGAACGCTATCACGCTGCGTGCAAACCGCTGTCCTCCACCACCATCAAACGTTGATCCGTCCCTAGGAAAGGTCTTGGGGAAAAAGTTATAATTTGGACGGGTCCTTAGGACCTGTCAACGCAGGTGTCAGATCGATCCGTTACAGCGAACACTCTCCCTTGCCTGTTTGCCGTCCGGGCTTTATTCGCCCTGTCGCTAATTTTCGCGTCTAACAATAAATAATACTCGGTGAATCGAGGGATCCCTTGAACCTTCTCACCCTTCGTTGCCCTGACTCTTTCTTGTGCCAGTTGTCTTGCGGTAGGCGTCATAAACTCCCAAATGAGGTCCCGACCTCTGTCCAGGTGTGTAGCCGGATAGTATTCTTCATTGCACACGTTAAGATCCAGTTCCACGAGGCAGAGAAACTGTGAACGGTGATCGGCCCATAAGTAGAAGATCGCCGCCGTGGTTGCCAGATAGGTGGCCCCTTGGTCTCCTTGAACGATTTTTAACCTATTTGCCGTCTTGACCGTGCAGATTTTCTTCCCAATATTTTCCGCCGCCGTCACAAGAGTTGAAGTAGTCATTGTTGGGAAATCCTGTGTCTCTAAATCATTGATTAACTTCCAACCTTTCAAAAGGTCATCAAAGGTTTCGGCAAACAGGCTGTCCCTTGGGGCTGTTTGGGATCCAGACAGCTGACCTCCTGCTAATTGCACATCGTTTGCTAAAAGTTTTGCCATGCCGAGCTGCCTGGTTTGAAGGTAGATCATACCTTCCAAAATTTTGAGGTGGTTGAGTTCCTTTGTCTTCCCAGGGTATTTTCGTCGATAATCTGCAATTGCCGCAAGGGTTTGACTGAAGTCTCCCGCCTCCAGACTCTTGGGCTGGTTGCCTTGCAGCTCTTTGGCAGCGGGAAGGCGAGCATTGGTGAACTCCGTGCGATAGGTGTCATGGATTGCTTTGAGATCAGTGGTTCTGGGAAAAATCAGCGTGCACCCGCTCGCCGACAATGAAACAACGATCATCAGTGTCACTAGGAAGTTTGCTCGAGCCATGGTGATTTCTTACAACCTCCGTTCCAACTCAACTATGGCACGGGCTCGTGCCTCTTCGAATTTTTCCCTGCCTGAAGTGGTGGCGAGGGTGAGGGAATCCTTGAAGAAGGTGAACAGTATTATCGAGAGAAACTCAGGGATGTCGTCGACTGTCATGGACCTGCCCATTTCGTGGTCGGCGGCCTCTATTGCTTTTGCCACTACTGCTTCCACATCCTTCGACGGATTTTCCCGCTGGAGGAACAAGGTTCCCCTCCGACTAATGGCCCTCAGACCCTGTTTGAATGCTTTCACCATCACGGTGCCGCTCAGGAGGTTCGTCGGGTCTTTTGTCAGACCCTGGAGAACACCCGTCACTAGGGGTTGAGTCATGTCTCGCTGGCTGAATTCGCCCCACACTTTTGGATTGGACGCCACCGCTTGGAGTAACAGCAAGAGTGTATCCCTACGGTTTTCCGTGGTAGTGAGCTTTTCCTTGATGTTTCCAGAGCTGACCAATTTCCCAACCGTTTGTAGTAAAGTGCGCAACTGATGGTCCATTTTAGCAAATTCCAGATTGTCGGTTGCGCTGTTAATTCCCAGCCGGGCCACCTTCAGCAAGTCATCCACATCCAACCCATCGCGAATGAGGTCGGCTCCAGCCTCGAGGACGGAGCCTATCATTGCATTACCGAAGTCATTGTTTCCCATCAGGACCTGGGGATTTTCACCGAGTACCTGGATAGCGCGTGAAACCAGTTGGCTAACCAGGGGGAGTCCTTTCTCGTTTTTAAGGCCTTCTAAAGTTGTCGTTAGAGAACTTCTCGAAAGCTCTTGTGCAAGACCAGCAACGATTTTCTCAACGGTCGTGTTAACGTCCAACTGAGTAATCATGGCCTTTGGATTTGCGGCAACGGCTTCCAGGCTAGCTTTGTACATGGCCCCCAACAATTCTCCGCTGCCTATGGAATCAAAAAGGTTTTTTCTACTAGTGACCCGGCTAGCGACGGCCTCGAGGACTACACTCAGTAAAGGCTTTTCATCACCCAGGACCCGGATGACCCCGTTGGCGTTTTTTGCTGCGGTTGTGACGGCCGCCTCCAGTACGCCGGTGAGCTTGGCTGGATCCTCTAGGACATCTTGAAAGTCCTCGCCAAGGCTGGTCAGGGTGGCACCGAAGACTTCTCTGATAAGCTTGCGTTTTGGTTCATCGAGTGACTCTGACCGTATGCCGCGGAAGCAGTGCAACTTGCCGGTTAAAGTCCGGTGCGGGGAATTAACGGTTCACCCCGCTAGCGAAGATCCGGTTTTGAGGGGTGACTCTCAGGGCTAAGTGGATCGAGAAAACTTTCCAAAAGGAGAGGATCGCAAACTTGCAGGCCGTACTACAAGGGAACCCATAGAGCCTCGTAACTTGCTGATTAAGAGTGCCGACCCTGTGGTCAAGAGGGGAAGGCCGGTGCCATCTGTGGAATAACCGGGACGGAAGCAGATGGGCTCTCCGGGGTCGTCGGGACGGCATGTGGGGGAAGTTGTGATGGGTAACGCGGGAGATCTCGTTCGTCGCGAGTGATGGCCGCGATGGGTCAGTATAAGGGTAACCGAAATCTGAGCCAGGCGGGCGAGAAGTCGGAGGGGCGAGTAATACCGAGGAAGCTGGGTAATGCCGGCTGAGGGAAGGCGCCCTACTTTCATTGTGTCCCTTAAAGAGGGAAGGAGAGGTGATTGCCGTGAGGCTACGAACACCTAGCAAGATTCGAGACCTCCAGCGGGGACTGTATCTCAAGGCCAAGAGGGAGCCCAAGTTTCGCTTCTACGCGCTGCATGACAAGGTTTGGCGAGGAGACGTAGTGCAACATGCCTACCGACTGGAACGCAGCAATGGTGGAGCCCCGGGGATCGACGGGGTGACTTTTCAGTTTATAGAGAGTGGAGAGGGCGAGGCTGAGTTTATCTCAAAGCTTCAGCAGGAGCTAAAGGAGAAGACCTACCGCGCGCAGCCAGTGCGGCGGGTGTTCATACCCAAGGGCGACGGAAGGAGAAGGCCGTTGGGGATTCCTACCATTCGGGACCGAGTGGCTCAAATGGCAGTCAAGCTTGTAATTGAGCCGATATTTGAGGCGGACTTTGAGGATAGTAGCTACGGGTTTCGCCCCAAGAGAGGTGCACATCAAGCAGTAGGAGCTATTCGGGAAGCGCTCAGCACGGCACATCCGCATGTGCTCGACGCAGATCTTCAGCAGTACTTTGACACTATAGCGCATGATAAGCTCATGAAGTTGATCGCCGGTCGGATCAGTGATCGGCACATTTTGAGATGGATCAAACAGTGGCTAAAAGCGCCGGTGGTAGAAGAGGACCAAGAAGGGAGGCGGCGTACGAAGAGGAGTCAATGCGGAACACCGCAAGGGGGAGTGGTTTCCCCTGTGCTGGCCAACATCTACTTGCACCTTTTTGACCGAGTGTTTCTTCAATACTGTCGTAGCACGGGTCTGGCGGCAAAGCTGGTTCGCTATGCGGACGACTTTGTGATCTTGATGCGTGGAGGGGCGAAAGAGACGCGGTTGAAAGTGGAGGAAATATTGGCACGGATGGAATTAAAGCTCAATGAGGAGAAGAGCCGAGTGGTGGATGCACGAGGAGAGAGTTTTGACTTTCTCGGATTTACCTTTGGTCGCAAGAGGAGTGTGCGCAGGGCGAAGGTGATTACCCTGGTAGAGCCCTCAGGCAAGTCAGAGCAGCATTTTCGGGATAAGGTGAGAGGTTTGACCAGTCGGAACAGCCACTGCATGCCACAGCCAGAAGTGATGGAGCGGGTTAACCGCTATGTGCGAGGGTGGGTGACCTACTATCACGTACACAACTCCACCCGAGTCTTTAAGCGGCAACGATTCTTCTTAGAGCAGCGGATGCGCAAGTACCTGCAGAAGCGACGACAGATCAAGGGGTTTGGATATCGGCGATGGCCGGTGTCTGTGCTCTATGGAGTGTGGGGGCTATACGCCATACCAGTCCATGCTCCCTATGGGCACGCTCGTATGCCTTGAGGTGAAGATGATCGGAAAGCCGTATGCGGGAAAACTGCAAGTACGGTTTGATGAGGGGGGACAGGAACGCTTGTTACGGAAGTGCCTAAACGGGCACGAAGCTGGAAACGGCGGATACAGCCAAGGTGCGGCCTAAAGCAAGCTAAGCCTGTCCTCTACTCTACCCGATAACTTGGCAAGCATCTCCATAAAGGCAGGGTCCCTCGACGTTGTGGTGAGGTAGGACGAGACTACTGACTGAAATCCCTCGGCACTGATGATCTTGGCGATGAAATCGTCGCCATTCTTACCCTTTTTTTGACGAACGTCCCCCAACGCGGAGTAGAGCACGAGAAGTGCGGGGTGATCAGGTAGCGAATCTTTGTTATCCAGCACTGCGATAACAGCGGAACCAAGAAGTTTCTTGAAGACGTTGTCCAGGCTTTGCTCGTTGAAATCATGCCTGGCTGCAAACTCGCGCAGAAGCGTGGTGACGATACTGGCCGTCTTCGGATTCGAGATGAACGCGGCTGCGTTATTACCTGCAAACTCCGTTAGGATATCTGCTGTTGCCAAAAGGATTCGTGTGGTGGCCGAACTGGCGGACAAACGGTAGGAGTCTACCATGTAATAGGCGAGGACCCTCTCCGCATTTGAATTGAGTGATGAACCGCCCCTAGTGACGGATGACTTGGGCCGGCCGCCAGTGGTCCGGTAATAGAGCTTCAGTAGATCGGTGGTCTTCTTCATGGTTCGGCGCGGGCTGCCGGATCGAAAATCGACGAAAGTTCCAGACATGTTGGCGGCGTCGAGCAACAATTGGCCTTGCTCTGTGTTGAAATACTCAGCCATGAGAGATGTGTGTTCGAAGTTGACCTTGGGTAGCGGTGGCAAGGTGAAGGGAAGCGCGTCTGACGTCTTTTTCACCGCCAGGATATGATCCACACGCACGCGGTACCTAATCAGCGATTGTACTGCAGAAATGGCAACGGGAATGAGAATTATTGGAAATGGCATCGAACCTCCATCATTGAGACTATCCCATTGATTGAAGGAACATAGTCGAATTGAGGTTAGGCTGGGTTAGAGTTGGATTAAGCGATTCAAAATAGAAGGTCACGAACTGAGGACCGCTTCCTTTTGCTCTTTCATGCCGCGGCGCAGGGGGGGCAGCAGGGCAAAGCCCGCGCATGCCAATACCACGCCGATCCCTCCCAGGATAGCGGCTCCCACCGGTCCAAGCAACGTTGTGAGGGCACCGAGATTCACCTGCCCAAGTTGTGGCCCACCGTTGGTGAACATAGCAGCCAAAGCCGTTACCCTGCCCCTCAGGTTATCGGGCGTTCTCAACTGCACCAGGGTAACCCGCATGACCTCGGATACTACATTGCCGACTCCATAGCCCATCAACATCAGCAGTGCTAGGGAGAGTGTACGGGAAAAAGCAAAACCGATAAGAAACACCCCTTGAGACGCATAGGCGACTAGCATAACTGCGATTTTGTGCCTGATATCACCGATGGTGCCAAGCACCCCGGCTCCTACCAGCGCTCCCACTGAGCCCGCCGAGTGAAGTAGTCCCAGGGCTTCGGGTCCAAGACCTAGTATGTCTCTTACGAACACAGGAAGCAGAACACGATAGGTACGTAGCAGTGTCACGGAAAGATCCACTGTGAGAGGAAGTAAAACGAGAGGCTCTTTGCGTACGAAGTGGAAGCCTGCAAGGACATCGCTCCATTTACGACCCCCTCCGCGCGAAGGTGCCGGGACCACCGACATGAGCAGCAGCGCGATAATTACGGCCATAAAAGTGATTACGTTAAGCGCATAGGTCGGAGCCAAGCCGTAAAAACCAATTACCAGTCCCCCGAGACCGGGACCAGCAATTGTGGCCGTTTGTCGGTTAATAGAGTTGAGTGTTAAGGCGTTAGCCAGCTCGTTTCGGGGTACAAGGTTGGGAAGGATGGATTGGCGTGCCGGCGCATCGAAGGCTGTTGCAGCCCCGGAGATAACCGAGACTACATAGATAAACCCTGGGGTAACTACACCCATGGCCGTTCCTACGGTCAACGCCAAAGTTGGCAACATTAATACGCCCTGGGTGACTAAAATCAACTTCTTGCGGCTAACCCGGTCTGCAAGGTCTCCGCCGATGAAAGACAGCAGTAGGAATGGGATGACACGGGCCAGGCCCACAAGACCCACCTGGAGTGTTGAATCGGTGAGGATAAAAATATGCCAGCCGATGGCGACTGTTTGCATCTGGTCGCCCATGGTAGAAACCAACTGGCCAAACCAGAGCAGACGAAAATCCCGGTGCCGTAGAGTGGCAAGGGCAGTGCGACGAGTAGAGGGCTGGTCCTGTGACTCAGAGTTGGATTGAGGGTCCTCGGGTTGCATGTTGAGTTACGGAGTCATGTCACAATGGTGGAAGGCATCCAAGAAGTCAAGTCTAGAGTAAACGGGCTGGTGAGTACACTCAGCGATGGATAGATAAAATGGCAGGTTATTTTACGAGAAAGTGAACGACACAGATGATTTGTTTATTTTCACCCAGGGTGGACACCACTAACTTCCATTTTCCTGCATCCTCTTTGGGGACCAGATCCTTGCCGCTCCAGCTCCGCCACCAGCCGGATTCCCCAATCTCGATGTTTTCACTGTAAATTTCGACATCTTCTTTGTACCAGTCATGGCGTAGAATACCTTCGGACGCATGGGTGAAAAGGCTCCAAAAAAAGACCCTGTTTTTCACCTGCGAATTCACCACAGGTATAGGTCCTGCCGGCTCCGTCTCGCGTTCGCAGTAGGCCCCCGGCTTGAATGGTCGCACGGGTTCCCTCAAGACCACATCCCGGGCAAACATCAGCTCAACCATTTTCGGCTCGGCGAAAACTTCATGGGACATAACCAGGGTGACTAGGGCGGTTAGACTGAATGCGATGTACCGAAACATGGGTACAAATCGATTGATTTCAGGATCTCCCAGCAGGGGAATTGTCAATCGGATCGACTGGATTCTCAACGTTGGCTATTTTTAACTTTTCTTCAAATAATTGCAAGAACAAAAAAACGATTCACCTTTTTTCGTTCCCACATGGAGTTCAGGCTGCGAATTCGTGACCACATCGGTTAGTCTCGGTAATTCGTATATTGGAGCGGCATATCGATATCGGAGTCTTTCAGCATGGCAATGACCTGTTGAAGCTCGTCTCTTTTCTTGCCAGTTACGCGCACCTTGTCCCCCTGGATAGCCGCCTGGATCTTGAGTTTTCCGCCCTTGGTAATCTTGACGATTTTCTTGGCAAGCTCCGTCTCGATGCCCTGACGAACCGTGACGATCTGCCAGGCTTCGCTCACGTTTACTTGTGGCGAGTCCACTTCCAAACATCGTACGTCCACCTTTCGCCTGGCGAGGCGTTCTTTGAGAATGTCGAGCATTTGATTGAGTTGAAAATCGCTGGGGGCCCGCATAGTCACCTGGCTGCCCTCCAACTCGAACTTTGCATTTGATCCTTTGAAATCGAAACGCGTTGTGACTTCGCGGTTTGACTGGTCCACTGCATTGGTTACTTCTTGTGTGTCGACTTCAGAAACAATATCGAACGATGGCATTTCTCACTCCTTCCTTTTTGGGGTCTACCATAGAATTTTGCAGGTGACAGGGCAAGAGAGGATTTAGTATAAGTGTCCTGACGGAGGTGTGGCTCATGGGGTCAGTGGCCTGTTCATTCAGGCTCACCCAGGCCTGAAATGCCGCCTCCGTCACCTGCATCATCCGAAGGGTCTACCGGGATGGTGCCATATTCTCACTGAATACGTGGCTCTGTAAGTAGACGAGACCTGAGGATGATGAATCCATCTTGTTCTACAGAAGGAGGGCTACGTGTCAGAGCAGATTCCAATAGAGATTCGCGTCCGTGTAGATGTGGGGTCCCATAGCCACAGCGTGGCAATAGGGTTATCGAGTGGGGAGGTACTTGATGAGTTTCAGATTGCTCATGGTGCTGAGGGTTTTAGGTATTTCTTTTCGCGTATAGAGAGGCAGCAGCGAAAGAGAGGTTGTCCGGTAGCGGTAGCGATGGAGGGATACAATGGCTACGCGCGTCCGTTGGATGGCATGGTTCGGTCTCGGCCATCTACTTGCGTAACTAGCGGCGAATTGTAGGGGTAGGGTGCGATCGTCTCCTCAGACTCGCCATCACGGCGATAGTTTGGCATTTGTGCAGTTGCGCAAATACGGCATCCTGTTCCTTTTGGATAAAACTAGGAAGTCTGCATGTGAGAAAAGTGTTTAGCTTTGTAATCTGGACAATCTTCTGCCGAACTAGGCGTCGATGGTACTTAACGGTGGCTCCCCGCATTTATTTTAGTGAGTTACCCCGAACCACAGAATGCCCCGTGCGTATGCGATGGGATTCACCCTGTGAAATAATCTCTTCTATCGCGACTTTATGGACTCCTCTAGCCGCTATTTCACGGGGTGAATGTTCCGGATTCGCCGTAAGGGCAGCCCGCCAAAACCACGAGCGTAAGCGCGTAGTACGGAGTTTACTTCGTCTTTGGGTGAGATTCGGTCGCAAACTTGCTCGCGTATTGCTTCCAGTTTGTTGACGTGAGGATGACTTGACGAGAGGATCATTGCTGGACCTTGCACCTATAATCGCTGGATTCTAGGAGGTTAGGTATAATCGGGCGAGAACCCCGGGTCTCGCCGGTCTCGGAAGAAAGCGCCGGTAGGCCGCGGGTTAAATGCCTTCAACGATTTTTAATGGCCCGGCGCGGGTGGTTAGCCTTTTGTAAGCGGTCACTAACTTAACCTCCAGAGCAAGAGCAAGCGCGAGATAACTGGCATCGTAAACTGTTAATCTGTAGTGGCAGGCTATATCAAGACTGACTCGATACTCATCAGCTCCCAGACTGTACGTCTCAATTCCTAGGCCGAAAAAATGGTCAAACAGCTCCGAGGCATCTTGGGAAGTCAACTTTACTTTTGTAACGAGAACATTTCCTACCTCATAATTTAATAGCTCCGGTGCTACCAGCGGCTCACTTCCGTTGAGGTGTCCCTCTAGTATCTCTGCTGACCTTGCAGAGGGCTGTTCTATAAGCCACTGAAGCACTACCGAGGCATCTACAACTTTCACCTCTCCTCCCGGCTCTCCTTCAGGAGCTTAACCGCATTGACTCCTTTGAGTTTATAGGCATGGGCCTTTTTCCACTCAAGGAGTTTCTCGGAGGCTAGGCGCAAACGAGATTCTCTTCCGGCGTTTCTCGCATTATAATCTTGCGCGGGAACCAATACCGCCAAGGGCTTATTGGCCCGGGAAATGGTGACGGGAATACGTTTCTTGCTCACCATGTCCAGAACGCTGCCAAATTTCTTTCGCACCTCCAGGGCACTCATGGTCTTCATAAGGCCTCCAAACTATAGATAAGGTATGATAGCAACTATGATAGTTAAGATCAACGTGACAGGAACGGGGTCATGTCTAGGATCGAAGCTTATTTATCCATTTGCCCAAATCGGGAGATGAGACGGTCTACAAGTCAGTCCTGGTCCGAATTGTCTGGCGTGAGAAGTTGGCTACCTTCGGTCAAGCCTTCGACCCAGTCAGCTTTGGGACCACTTCGCTGGCGAGGATTTCCATCTGTTCCATGCCGTCAAAGACTGGGCTCAAGATCACCATGCGGGCGCCGGCGGAGATGACTTCTTGTAAGCCTTCTACGACCTGATCCGCGGTGCCCCAAACGGAAACGCGGTCCGCACGATCGGGATCGTTGTAGTAGGCCCCGAACCATTCACGAAGGCGAGTTCGAGCGCGTTCGCTGTCCTTATCCACTGCGAGATTGACTCTCTTCACGAGGGGGAATTGAGCCGGGTCCTTTTTTGCCGCATCGAGTTCCTGGCGAATGGTTTGAACGTTGGACTTGAAATCGGCGGTGGAAGAGGAGCCGGCGCCGATGAAGCCGGTGCCGTTTTTCACAGCCCGTTTGAGGGCTGCGGGGACATTGCCGCCAAACCAGATGGGCGGGTGGGGCTTCTGTACAGGTTTAGGAAGCAGATTGGCGTTCTTGATTTGAAAGAAGTCACCTTCGAAAGTCAGGTCCTCTTCCGTCCAGAGTTTTTTGATGTAGCTCAGGGTTTCGTTGAAACGGGCAACTCGTCGCTCAGGATTCAATCCGTACGCTCCATAGGCACCGGTGCCGGCTCCTAATGCTACGCCGAAATTCAACCGCCCTTTGCTTAGTTGATCGATTGTGGCCAGGCCCCTTGCCACGGTAATGGGGTTCCGCATATTGATCAGCATAACTGAGAACCCCAAGCGGAGCCGCGTGGTCACAGCCGCCGCGTAACTCATGAGAGTCATGCTTTCCAGGGCGCCGGTTCGGCCGTGGAAACCGGACTGCTCCGTCAACCAGACGCTGTGAAACCCAAGCTCTTCAGCCCGCCGAAAGTAACCCTTGATCTCCTCCGGATTAACCGTCGGCTTCATCAGGCTCAGAGGGCCAATGATTGCACATTCGATTTGGTTTGCAGTGGCCAATGGTTTACTCTATCTCCCTAATCGAGTACTAGCGTCTATAACATGAAATCTGGGTCTTACGCTATGCCCAGCATCCAGCGATCCCGTTCCGCGGGCTAAGCAGGCTTAAACTTCTTTGCCCGTCTTTTGTCACTAAGATAGCATCTGCTAAGATGGCCTAAACATGAAGAAAAAAAAGAAGGTTACTCCAAAATTATCTAAAAGGGCCAGCGATCAAGAAATTGTTCGCTGGGCCAAAAAACACGATATATTCGATCGCCTGGACGCTGGCGTTTCGGAAGTCGTTGAAGATCACAGTGATTTG
The DNA here is from genome assembly GCA_965215595.1 of uncultured Binatia bacterium (SeqCode). Lineage (GTDB taxonomy): Bacteria > Desulfobacterota > Binatia > UBA9968 > CAXXLF01 > CBDCDW01. Next base: position 558,174 of record CBDCDW010000005.1, read on the forward strand.
GATGAGATGTTACAGGAAGCACTGTTTCAAGAAAACACGGCTCAGCTTAACATGAGAATTGCGCCCGCGATGAAGGCGGTGTTAAGCAGGCTCGCCCGTCAGCGTACGACAGATGCTACAACCCTTGCCCGCATTTGGATTGCTGAGAGGCTTAAGGAAGAGCTAAACAAACATATTTGAAATTTTGCCTTGAATTTGCGTTTAGGGAATCGGATAAACGACTACTCGCGCAAAGGCGCAAAGGATGCCAAGTTCGGAGAAAAGTAGGAAAATATTTTCCTTTGCGGTCTTGGCGTCTTGGCGCGAAAAATATTGTTGAAGTCGTTCTGTTGAACATTCTTCGGGTAAGAATTTAAACAATTAGGCCAATTAGGTTGTTGAAAATTCAGTTTTCAAGGCTCTCTAGGTTGATTAGGGGTCTCATGCGGGATCACTTACTTTTGCTGCGCAACGAAAACCGATTTGGCGATGGCCAGAGCTCACCCTGCGCGAATATCCGGTGCGGTGCCAAGTGGTCAGTTTATCAGGGGCGACCTCGAAGACGTAGTCGCCGCCGCGTGTCACTCGCTCCCCCGGCTGAGTTAGATCCTCCCGCCCATCATCGGAACGGTACGGGTAAGGACGATAGAGCGTGCTGGTCCACTCCTGCAAGCTACCGGCCATGTCGAGCAATCCTTTAGGCGTTGCGCCGCGGGGAGTGCTCCCTACCGGTAGTGTGTCTCCACTTTCGCGATGAATCGCGGCGAGCTCCGTAGTCGGTAACGCGTCACCCCAGGGATAAATTCGACCCTTTTTCCCCCGCGCCGCGGCTTCCCACTCTACCTCGGTTGGTAACCGTGCACCGCGCCAGGCACAGTATGTCACAGCCCCAGCCCATGTGGTTTCGGCGACGGGATGATTTTCAAAGCCCGGGTTCGCTAAGAATAGTCCATCTCGCACACCGATGCGGGCCTCTTCGTCGTCGAGCTGAACAATTGGGTAGGGTGGGCGCGGTTCGAGATATTGAAGAAACAGGTATTGGTGGTCCTCAGGGATATTCTCCGGATCGAGATCGCCACCGAGGGCCGTACCTATGGGGCTCACCGGCAGTTCATTCAAAAACTCGGCCAACTGTTCGTTGGTGACTTCGGTGCGATCTATCCGGAAAGGCGCAATCTTTATGCGATGAGCCGGGAGGGCGTCAGGTGCGGCGCGTGGGTCGCCGCTGGGCGCACCGATCGTATAGGTGCCGCCCGGAATGAGGACCATCGATGCCTGCTGCTGCGCCGATTTGGGAGCGGCTTTCGGGTTGAACCGCATGGCTCGCGGAAAGGCCGGAAACTCGGCGTGGACGACGGACACTGTGCTGAGCCACATGATGCCGAACACAGTGAGAACGTAAAGCTGAATCTCACGTGTACCCATTTGATTTTCATTCAACGCAATTAAGCCTCAACGGATTCGATTGAAGCAAGAGAGGCCCAGGTTCAGTCGATCAATTAGCTCTTCCACAGATCAACCCAGGCGTAAAGATGCCGTGAAGCCCGGAAGGAATTACCCGCCACCCTGGTCAAGGGGTGCGAGCCTCAGGGAGATGCCGTTCTTTTCCAGCGCTTGGTAGTATTCTTCGCGAATTTTTGGGTCTTCTTTGTCGTAGCGAAGCTTAAAAGAATAGGCGAACGGGTTATCGCTTTTCGCTGCTCCCACGGGATCGTACTGGCCCTTGGCGCTAATGGAAGCGCCGCTCGGATCCCAACCCTTGAATGCGAGCTGCCGAAATGGTCCCTTACCCGTATTGAAGTGCTGGTGATACTCGTTCAGTTTGGGTGCTACGACACCGTAGGGCTTGACCGGTACTTTCTGCCGCTTGCTCACATCCGTCTCCCCGCCAGGGAAGAACAACAGCTCATAACCCTCGCCACCGATGACCATAACGTGGGGACCGTGACCATGCCGGTGGGCGGTCACGTACGTCCCTTCGCCCACCTCGAGAATATGAATCTGTGACGAGGCGTTCCCCATGTAGAGGCGCATGATGGAGGTCCGAGTGCCCCTCTCTTTCCACTCGTCCAAGTTAAAGGTTCGAATGTCGGGAATAAAATTCGTTTCGAAGAGTCTCAAGTTTCGGTGCGTGCCTTCATCGCTGTAATAGCCATCCATGGAATAGCTGTACCGGTTTTTGAAGGAGTAGGGATTGTTAAATACATAATTCACGTCGTGATAGAGGTTGATGACCTGGGACATATTAGTGCCGAAGACGATGCGGCACGACTCACCCCCGGAATTGTTAAATTCCTGATGCCAGGCGTTGAGGGGAATAGCGAGGAGGGTACCTTCGGACCACTCGATAGTCCTCTTTGGCTCTCCCTCTTGCCAGATTTCGGTAGCTCCCGTACCCTTCAGGACATACATCACGGCCTCGTACATATGATGCTCTGGCTTGAGTTGGCCCTTGGGAGGGATCTCCACCACTTGAAAGCTTATCTTTTCCTGGTCTGCCAGACGGGTATAGCCCACTTTCCCGCCCCTTCTCTCCCAGTCTGCAAGCTTCAAAGTACTCAAGTCTTCGAGATAACTGCCCTCATATAACGGTGCCCCTTCCTGCTCGACGAACCTGATATAGTGACTGCCTACCCACCATTGTTCAAATGACATTGCCGGTTTGGCCATGGTTAATCCCTCCTTCTCAAGCCTCTCTTTAGCTAATAATTGGTGCAAAACACAAGGGCTATGTACAGCCAACATCTGAATTCACTTAACAAAAGGCAATATCGGGTTGACATGACTAGCGAAGGCGCTAAGTTTTGGTTCATCGACAAAGCTATCTCATTTGAGTAGCATAGATTAGGCAAAGATTGTTGACATGTTCGATTGAATCTTGGATTACTAAATTGGGATAAAAATGACTCGCCCTGTGGAATATCACTTCGGTCGAAAAACTGGATCTCGGTCGAGTCAGTATTCCACGGGGCGAGCCGCAAAGACGCAAAGGATGCCAAGTTCGGAGAAATAAGGGGAATATTTTCCCTTTGTGGCTTAGCGCGAAACGAATTGTTGAGGTCGCTCTGTTGAAGATTTGATCGCATTTAAGAGAGGTTTGATAATGGCGAAACAAGAAGGATTTGTATACGCAGATCCCTACCCATTGGGAAATGATGATACGGAATATCGCTTTCTGACCAAGGACCATGTCTCGGTCACTTCTTTTATGGGAAAGGATATATTGAAGGTTGAGCCGGAGGCCCTGGCACTGGTGGCGCAGGAAGGGATGAGGGACGTTTCTTTCCTGCTTCGTACCGCCCATCTCAAACAGGTCGCCGCAATCCTCAAGGACCCGGAGGCTTCGGAAAACGACCGGTACGTTGCCCTGGCGATGCTCCGAAACGCGGATATCGCCTCCAAAGGCATCCTGCCATTTTGCCAGGATACCGGTACTGCAACTATCGTGGGCAAAAAGGGGCAACAGGTCTGGACCGGGGTTCGTGATGAGGAGCACTTTTCCAAAGGAATTTATCAGGCTTACAAGGAAGAAAACCTTCGCTACTCCCAAACTGCGGCCCTGGACATGTACACCGAAGTGAACACAGGGACCAATTTACCGGCGCAGATCGATATCTATGCGACGGAGGGAATGGAATACAATCTGCTAATGATCACCAAAGGTGGCGGCTCGGCAAACAAGACGTTTCTTTACCAGGAGACCAAGGCACTGCTCAATCCCGAGAGCTTGAAAAAGTTTCTCGCGGAAAAGATGAGGACCCTGGGCACCGCCGGTTGCCCACCTTATCATCTTGCCTTTGTTATCGGCGGAACTTCGGCCGAGGCTTGTTTGAAGACCGTAAAACTGGCCACCGCGCGTTACCTGGATCACTTGCCTACTTCTGGAGATAAAATGGGACGTGCCTTCCGTGACACCGAGCTGGAAGGCCAGATGCTCGAGTCTGCCTTTGGAGCCGGTTACGGCGCACAGTTCGGCGGGAAGTATTTCGCCCTGGATGTTCGGGTAATCCGCCTGCCCCGGCACGGGGCATCATGTCCCGTTGGGATCGGAGTTTCCTGTTCGGCGGACCGTAACATCAAGGCAAAGATCAACCGTGAAGGGGTTTGGCTCGAAGTGCTGGAGCGGGAACCCGGACTCCTGATACCAGAAGAGCACCGCGGTAAAATAACCAGCAAGGTGGTTAACGTAGACTTGAATCGACCCATGAAAGAGATCCTGACACAGTTGAGCAAGCACAGCGTGACGACGCAACTTTCACTAAACGGGCCCATGATAGTTGCCAGAGACATTGCCCATGCCAAACTAAAAGAACGATTGGATCGGGGCGAGGGGCTGCCCCAGTACTTGAAGGATCATCCAATCTATTACGCCGGCCCCGCCAAAACACCTGCCGGCATGCCTTCCGGTTCTTTCGGTCCTACCACTGCCGGCCGTATGGACTCTTACGTTGACCTCTTCCAGTCCCATGGCGCTTCGATGATCACACTGGCCAAAGGTAACCGGAGTCCGGAAGTAGCAGCGGCCTGCAAAAAGTACGGTGGCTTTTATCTTGGTTCCATCGGCGGACCGGCGGCGCTCCTGGCGCAGGAAAACATAAGGAAGGTGGAAGTGATCGAATATCCTGAGCTGGGCATGGAGGCCATCTGTAAGATCGAGGTGGAGGACTTTCCCGCTTTCATCCTGATCGACGACAAGGGAAACGACTTCTTCAAGCAAGTTCTTTCCTGAGCTGGGCCGGGGCTTGGAACCGATTTCATAAGAGTCCCCGGGCCTATCCACGATAATTTCCTATTACTTAATAGGGAGGCAGCACATGGCTCGAACCATCAGGCGTATCGTCACCGGCCACAATGCGGAGGGCCGCTCCGAATTCCTCATGGACCGAATCGCGGAGAACGTTCGCGATCGCCCCGGCGGCGGGGCGGTGACCAATCTTTGGACCACAGACTCGACACCTGCCGATAACCACGGCAATGAGGACACCGGGAATCGACCTGGTGGGCTCCAACCACCGCCAATGGGTAGCCGATTTCGCATTGTGGAGTACCCCCCCGACAGCGCACGCTTCGCAGCAGGGACAACAGAGGATACAGCCTTTCGTAACGCCGGCCTCGGCAGGTCGGCGGCCACCGACACCTCGCGCCATCCCGGTATGCACAAAACCGACACCATCGATTACGCCATCGTTCTTTCGGGTGAGATCTATGCCGTCATGGACGTGGGCGAGACGTTGATGCGGCCGGGGGACTGCCTGGTCCAACGGGGCACCAGCCACGCATGGAGCAACCGCAGCAACGAGCCCTGCCAGGTGGCTTTTGTGCTCATCGACGCTAAACCAATCTAGTATCCCTTGCGAGAATTAAGATAAAGCGTATAGCATCAAGATCTATTAACCGCAGATTTACGCAGATTATCGCAGACGGGAATAATTTCACCGCAGAGGCGCAGAGGACGCAGAGAATTAGCTTTTTTGTTTGTCGGGAGACGGCGACAAACAAAAACTACCCTATTGCGGACAAAAAAAGGCGAAGACAGTGGAGATGACTCGCGCAAAAAGACGTAATAGGATTACTGAGTTGCGAGTACTGATACTTAACTGCTAAACGCAAAGAGCAAAGCGCGGAGCGATAAAACTCAAGAAAGATCAAATTTTAACACTTAGCACTCAACACTTCTTAGCTGAGAGCTAACAGCTAGAAGCTGATAGCTAAGAAAGAGGAGAAACACCATGGCGGAGATTGATGACGTCAAACGGGAGGTCGTAATTGCCAATCGTATGCTGTTTGAGATGGGCCTTGCCGACGGACCGACCATCGAGCGAGGACACGCAAGCATGCGGCTACCCGGCAAATCGGATCGGTTCGTGATCAAGGGGCTTGGTCCTGCTTTGTCGCTTCTTGAGGAAGACCACCTGTTGGTGTGCGACCTGGAGGGATTCAAGACGGAGGGGCCAAAGGCACTGAATCTGCCCAACGAAGTTAAGATGCACTCCTGCATCCTGCGCGAACACCCCGAAGTCCAATCTGTTGTGCACGTGCATCCGCGCTTTACGGTGTTGATGAGCGTGTTACAGGCGAACATCAGCCCCATGTGCATTGAGGGAATGGCCATGTTTCGCAATCCGCTCCCGGTGTTTCCGTTTCCCCGTCTCATTATTTGTGAGGAAGACGGTGCGGAGGTGGCCAAATTATTAGGTGACTCCAAGGCGGTCCTGCTCCAGGGGCATGGGGCGGCTACGGCCGGTGAGGATTTAGAGGAGTCCGTCACTAACATGCTTTATCTGGAAGAACAGGCGCGGATGAACTATTACGCCTACACGGCCATGGGGCCTGATCATCCCACCATCACCAAGGAGCAGATGGCCGATTTTGGGGCCAATATGAGGAAATTGCCCGAGCAGGCACATCTCAAACCGGAGGTGGCACCCACCCCACGAAAACCCAGCGGTATTTGGCGTCACTATGAGCGCCGGATCACGGGCCGGTGAGGCCTGAGACCAACTCGAAACGGTCATTGCCAGGGAAACAGATTCCATATTTCTGACATATGGCGGGGCATATAAATGTGCTCTATTTGCCATTCGAGTTCAGGTTGACAAATAGTTCTTTATTTCCTATTGTCCCCTTCAAATGGCCCGGTCGGGAAACCACGAAATTGCGCCGGTAGCTCGCAACTCCTAAAATAGCGGTATTGAGGAGAAATTTCGTTGTCCCAGACCATAGATCCAAAAAAAATTCGTATTATTCTAATGAGGAAGAAATCACTATGGTAATGCTCGGCACTGATATGAAGGTAGCTGAAACTCCGAAAGATGGTCTAACAGACTTTACCACCCCTGACGCCTATGAGGATTGGTTGGAAAGTGAAGATGTGAAAGTCTTTGAGCAATTTTACTACCCCAACCTCTCGGAGGTGGAACTCGGGCCGTGGGAGCGCAAGGGAGGCAAGGGTGCAGTCTCCCACATCAAAAACCGCCATATGCCCAACGACTGTCACATCATCGAGATCAAACCAGGAGGCAAGTCCGAACCAGAGCACCATATGTACGAGCTAACCATTTATGTGGTCTCGGGTAACGGTGGAACCACCATCTGGAACAGTGACAAACAGAAGCAGACCTTCGAGTGGCACAAGGGGAGCCTTTTCTCCATTCCGCTTAATTCCACATACCAGAACTTCAATGGCAGCGGCTCGGAGCCTGCCCGGTATATTGCCGTAACCAACGCACCACCAATGATGCGTCTTTTTAAAGATCATAAGTTCATTTTCAACTCTGATTACAAATTCGAATCCCGTTTCTCGGGCGAGGACGACTACTTCAGCGGTAACGGCAAGCTCTACAAACGCCGTGTCTGGGAGTCCAACTTCATTGCCAACGCACCTGACATGTTGCTTTACGGGTGGAAGGAGCGCGGCGCCGGCGGCATCAACGCCATGCTGGAGATGGCCAACAATAACATGAAGAGCCATATTTCCGAGTTTCCCATCGGCACTTACAAAAAGGCCCACCGCCATGGTCCGGGGGCGCACCTGGTGCTGCTTAGCGGAACGGGCGGCTTTTCCCTGGTCTGGACCAAAGAAGACCGTTCCGACATGATCAAATGCGACTGGCAGGAAGGTTCCATGGTCACCGTTCCTAGCGACAACTGCTTCCACCAGCACTTCAACACCGGCACGAACCGGGCCCGTTACCTGGCCTTGCGCTCGGGTGACCAAGGCCTGAACTCGCCCCGGGGTGGTGGAGGAGAAGGCGCCGACAAGAGCATTAAGGAAGGTGGCTGGCAGGTGGAGTACGGTGACGAAGATAAGGAGATACACCAGATTTTTGAAAAAGATCTCAAGGCCCATGGTGCACCGTGCAAGATGAAGGCATTTGTTCCCTGGTGCACGGGTGAAGTGGGCCCCACGAGCGAGAAAGAAACATAAGCAAGCCTTGTTAAAATCTGGATTTCAGAATCCGGAAAACATGACTCGCGCAAAAGGCTCCGCCAGAGGACAGATCAGCCTCGGGCTGAGCAAACGACGCCAAGTTCGGAGAGAAGAGGGAAGAGCTTTTTCTTTGTGGACTTGGCGTCTTAGCGAGAAAACTCTTAAACCAAGCCGTTGAAGCCTGGGCTCTGGGAGATTGGAGATTGCCATGGTCATGCTAGGAACCGATATGAAGATTGCGGAGACCCCAAAGGAGGGTCTGGATGACTTTGAATTAGAAGACGCTTACAAGCAGTGGCTGAAGAAAGAAGGTGTCCGCGTCATTAACGAGTTTGCCTTTGAAGACCTCAAGGCACTCGAGCTGACCCCTTGGGAGCGCAAGGGGGGCAGCGGCGCCATCATCAATATTCCCAACGACCATCTAACCAACGATTCCCAGGTGGTAGAAATCAAGCCGGGCGGCAAGTCGGCGCCCGAGCATCACATGTACGAGGAGATGGTTTATGTGATCACGGGGCGCGGTGGCACAACGGTCTGGGTGGACGAAAACCAAAAGCAGACCTTTGAATGGCATGAGGGAAGCCTCTTCTCGATCCCCCTAAACCTCAAGTACCAGCACTTCAACGGCAGTGGCAGTGAGCCAGTGCGCTATCTAGCCGTTACCAACGCCCCGCCCATGATGCGCCTGTTCAACGATCTGGATTTTATCTTCAACGATGCCCACTCATTTCGCGGGCGCTACGACGGTGGCCAGGATTACTTCAGCGGCAACGGAAAGCTATTCACCCACCGGGTCTGGCAGTCCAACTTCATTCCCAACGCACCGGATATGCCCCTGTATGGCTGGAAGGAGCGGGGCGCCGGCGGTATCAACGTGATGCTGGAGATGGCCAACGCCAACATGAAGAGCCACATCTCGGAATTTCCCATCGGCACCTACAAGAAAGCACATCGCCATGGCCCGGGAGCGAACCTGGTCCTGCTCAGTGGCACCAGCGGCTACTCGTTGTGCTGGACCCAGGATGACCGCTCCGATATGGTCAAAGCGGATTGGAAGAAAGGCGCCCTGGTTATCGTTCCCAGCGATAACTGCTTCCACCAACACTTTAACAGCGGTGCTACCCGTGCCCGGTACCTTGCCATATACTCGGGCAATATGGGGCTGCGCACGCCACAGCGTGTCCGGGGAGAGTACGCACAAAAAAGCGTTAAGCAGGGGGGCTGGCAGATCGAGTACGAGGACGAAGACCGTGAGATCCATGAAATTTTCGAAAAGGACTTGAAAAAGAACGGTGCCACCTGCCGGATGAAGGCGTTTGTGCCCTGGTGCACAGGTGAGGTGGGTACAACGGATGAAAGGGCATCGTAAAATTTAGATAGGCCGTCGATCACATCTTACCGTATACGTCAGTTACTGCATCCCGATGGTATGCGTTGACACATCAGCGCTATTAAAGATATAAAAGCGCACGTATGCTGTGTGTTTTATGTTTGCGTATTAGAGAACTAGGGTAAACATCCATGCGATTTGGTGCCCATTATCTTCCCACCTATGTCCCTGAGCTTGACGGGTCGGTGGCAAACTTTTACCAGCTAATGTTCGAACAGATGGATGGACTGGAGGGACTGGGGTTCACCGATGTGTGGATTACCGAGCACCACTTCGCCTACTACGGTGGGATTGTTCCCCACCCGCCCACTTTCATGTCTGCCATCGCACGAACCACACAGAAGATTCGCCTAGGAGTCGCCCTCAGCGTGCTGCCATTTCATAGCCCGCTGGGCGTGGCGGAATCCTACGGAATGGTAGACGTTATATCCAATGGTCGGCTGGAGATGGGGGTGGGCAGGGGCAACGAACCCCACGAGTTCAGAAAAACGCACACGTCGCAGGAAACTTCGGGCATGCTAACGAGGGAGGCCATCCACATCCTTCGACAGGCCTGGTCTGACGAGCCAGTCAATTTTCGCGGTGAGTTTTTCGAGTATCAAGACGTCAACGTGCTTCCCAAACCGGTGCAGCGCCCACACCCGCCCATTTGGGTGGGAGGTCACAGCGCAGAGACGTTTCGCTGGGCCGCAGAAAACGGCTTCAATTTGATGACCCTGCCCTATATGCAGCGTGACCCGGTACAGATGCGAGCTAACTTTAAAATGTACCGCGACACTCTATCCGAAGGCGGACATGGGAAACGTGAGATCCTTGGTAAGTTCCATGTCTATGTAGCAGACAGCCTGAACGATGCGGAACGGGAAGCAGGGGTGTATATTCAGAACTATAACACGGCCCATCAAGCAGCTGACCCTGATCGAAAGCTGGGTGCTGCGAGGGATTTTCACGCCCAGATTGAAAGAGGTTTTCTGATAGCGGGGGACGCCCAACGCTGCATCGATTCCATTCACCGCTGGCGGGAAGACGCGGGTCTCACCACCATGTCGGGCACCTTCTATTTTGGTGGTATGCCGCAAGACATGGCCTTGAAAAATATCAGGTCGTTTGCCGAGCGTGTCATGCCTGCCTTCCTTTAATATAGTACCCAGCCATATCCCGTCCCGCCAAATCGGCCTGCGTTGACTCTGTGCAGCCCTCGGAATATAAAGGATTCGTCCATCTTAGCACCTCCTTGCCTTTGGCATGGAATTTTACGGAGGAAACGAACCATGCGATTTGGTGCCCACTATCTTCCCACCTATGTTCCTAGCCTTGAGGGCTCGGTCAATCAATTCTACGGCGTGATGTTCGAGCAGATGGAAGAATTTGAGCGGCTTGGGTATCACGATATTTGGATTACCGAGCATCATTTCAGCGGGTACGGGGGGACCATTCCCCATCCACCGACATTCTTGGCGGCAATTGCCCGCACCACGAAAACCATTCGACTAGGGGTCGCCATCAGTGTGGTCCCGCTGCATAAGCCCCTTGAATTGGCAGAGGCTTACGCCATGGCCGACGTCATTTCCGGTGGGCGGTTGGAGTTCGGGGTTGGCAAGGGCAGTGAACCCGTAGAGTACCGACGGTCAGGTCTTACAATGGACACGGCTACCGTGCATATGAAGGAAGCAACTGCAATTATCCAGCAGGCCTGGTCGGATGACCCGGTGAATTTCCGTGGCGAATTGTTCGAGTACAGTGACGTCAATGTGCTGCCCAAACCGGTCCAGCGCCCGCATCCGCCCATTTGGGTCGGTGCCGCAAAGAGTGAAGACACGTTTCAGTGGGCCGGTGATAATGGCTTTAATTTGATGACCTTGCCTTACATGTATGCGACGCCGGACTTTCTGGAGAAAAATGTCGGTGTATACAAGAAGGCCCTTGGTCAAGCCGGTCATGGGAAGGGTGAAGTCCTCGGCAAATTTCACATCTATGTGACCGACAGTTTAGACCAGGCGGTGCATGATACGGAACCGCATTTGAAAAACTATCACGACGCCCACAAGGCGGCTGACCCAAATCGTGAGACGAGACTACGCTCTCGGAGCGATTTTGCCTCCGAGATTGAAAAAGGATTTATCATAGCAGGAGATCCCCAGCGCTGTATCGATTCCATTCACCGGTGGCAGCAAGAGGTGGGTCTCACCACCATGTCAGGTACGTTTCGTTTCGGTGGGATGCCTCACGAGATGGCTCTGAAAAACATCAGATTGTTTGCGGAGCGGGTGATGCCTGCATTCTCCTAGTTTGTAGACCACGGGAATGAGACCGCAGCTCTTGAAGGGATAGAAAGGTGAAAGGATGAAAAATCTGCAGACCTTTTTCAGCGATTGGGAAGAGAGATTTCCACAGGAGGTGTGCCGCGTAAAAAGGGAAGTTTCGGTCAAGCATGAAATGACCGCGTTGGCTGCTCAATTGGAAAAACAACAGCTCTTTCCCATTCTCGTTTTTGAGAATCCGGTATCTCCTTCGGGGGACAGGTTGAAATTTCCTGTGGTTACCAATCTGCTGGCCAGCCGGAAGCGTTGCGCTGCGGCCCTAGACATCCCCCTTCAAGATGTAGCGCAGGGCTATTTCAATCTGATGTCAAAAAAAATCACCCCTGAGTTGGTCAGCGGGGAAGGTGCCCCGGTGAAGGAGGTCATTCTCAAGGGAGACCAGGTGGATCTAAACAAGCTCCCCGTGGTCAGCCACCACGAGGGAACCTCAGGCCAACGGTTTACTGCCGGCATGGCAACGACAGTGGACCCCGCGACGGGTATCGACAATTGCTCCCTCCAAAGTGCTTCAATCAGGGGTCGAGATAAGATGGTTTGGTCAAATGGCCCAGCCTCACATAACGCGCTCAACATGAAAGCATGGTGGGACAAGGGTGAGGATTGCCCAGTCGCCTTCTGGATCGGGCATCATCCGGCGGCCTCCCTCGGCGGCCAGCAGAAACTTTCTTATCCTGAAAGCCACTATCCCGGCATCGGGGGTATTTTAGGTGAGCCGTTAAAGCTGGTTCCTACAGAAACATTTGGAACTCAGCTTCAAGTGCCTGCTGAAGCAGAGATTGTTATTGAAGGATACGCCACTCGGGAAGGTTGGGTCTCTGGGCACTATGCGGGCGACCATGCGAAGACCATGATTCCTATCGGTCCGGCGCCGGCAGTGCGAGTTACCTGCATTACCCACCGTCGGAACGCACAATACCACGATATCGCTGTGGGTCATGCCGACAACTTAGTGATGGGGGGATTTGCCCTGGAAGCGGCTATTTACGATGCCTGTAAAAAGGTGGCTCCATCGGTGAAGAACGTCCACTTCCCCCTGTCTGGATTTTGCCGTCGAATTGCTTATGTACAGGTCAGTGGCGCAGCAGCCGGGTATCCCAAAGCGATTATTTCCGCTGCCCTGCCAGTGGACAACCGGCTCAAGTACGTCTTTGTGGTAGACGAGGATATAGATATCTTTGATGACCGGGAGGTTTTGCTGGCACTGGTGAATCGGGCCCAACTGGATCGTGATATGGTTCTCATTTCCGGTCTTCCAGATACGGTCATCGATCCCATCAGTGTACGGGTCGGGGATGGGTATGTAACGGCAAAGGCCGGTTTTGACTTGACCCTTCCTCCCTCCCCTGCCCAAGGCTTTCCAAGGCAATTCGAGGAGAGTATCAAATTCCCCGCCGAGCTGGAGAAGAATCTGCGCGTTGAAGATTATCTAGGGGGAGAGGCCCTAAGAAGGCTGGAAAGAGAGCCACAGTAATGTCTGAGTATCAAGTAAAACCAGGTGCCGATAAGTTTTGCTTTGTGGTTTGTCCCCATTGTAAAAGAGTTGTGTATGTGAAAAAAACCTTTTGGCTACCCCGCTTTGCTCATGTAAAAATCTGGTGCAATCATTGCTCTGAAGAGTTTGCCAAGGAGGACTCACCTCAGGTGGTAGGTTTGTAAAACTTAAAAAATCAGACTGGGAGACTAAAGATGCTCAGAGAAGTTGATCTAAAAGGTGCGTATAGAGCGACACCAACCGGGCTCTATCTATACTCCACGGCGCGCGGCGATAAGCGCAACGTCCAGTTTGCCTTCCGCGCCATGGGGATCTCCGATAATCCTCCACTTCTCCTGGTATGTGTTCAAAACAAGAACTACAGCCTGGAGATTATCCGGGAGACGCGAGAATTTGTCCTCAACGTGTGTTCCGAAAAACAATTGGACGCCATCGACAAGAGTCGAGGACTTACCGGTCGTACCGTGGAGGATAAGTTCGAGGCCCTTGGGTTTGAAACTCAGCCGGCTAAGCATGTGAAGGCCCCGCTGGTTAAAGGGTGTCACGCCAATGTGGAGTGCCGCGTCTTGAACGAAATGGAGGCCGAAGGACTTGCCATTTTTCTAGTCCAGGCTTTGGCCTGCCATGTGGATAAGGACTTGCCTCCCGTTGCCCGTCTCGCAGGCAAGACCTACCGCCTAGAGGGTCCCATCTAATTATTCCCATCAGTATAAAAAAAGCCATTCACAAATGAGATTATAAATTCGAAAATCGAAATCCGAAATTCGAAACAAATACAAATCATCAAAAGAGCATAAGATTCCAAACAAATTCGCCTTGGATTTTGAGTTTGAGATTTGAATGTTTCGGTTTCATCAAGATTTCGGGCTTCGGAATTCGGATTTTAGTTCGGGTGCATTCCATAATGAGCCATGGAGAACTGAAATGAAGCGAAGCAGCGAAAGAATCCTTACCACCCATGCTGGAAGCCTCGCACGTCCGGCAGACCTGATGGAAATGCTAAACCAGAAGCTTGCTCGAAAACCCTACGACAAAGAACTCTTTGCAAAGCGCGAGCGGGAAGGTGTGGTGGAGGTGGTCAAAAAGCAGGTGGACTCGGGCATCGATATTGTTAACGACGGCGAGTTCGGGAAGCCAAATTTTTCCAACTATGCCCGTGAACGTCTCGAGGGGTTTGAAGAGAAGGAACCCAAAACGGGAGAACCACCGGTGTCCATATTCGGTCGAGATATGCCGGAATTCGCGGAGTACTTTAACCGAGGGGGACGGGCCGTTATCGGTCGGCACGCAAGACAATTTTTTTGTACGGGACCCCTAAAGTACGTGGGCCACGGCGCAGTTCAAACAGATATTGAGAACTTCAAGGCGGCACTTCAAACCGTAACGGCCGAGGAGGCGTTTCTCCCCGCTGTAGCGCCTGGCACCATCGAGCATTGGATGACCAATGAGTATTATCCGAACGACGAAGCCTACGTCTACGCTATCGCCGAGGCTATGCGAGAAGAGTACAAGGCCATCGTCGATGCGGGTTTCATCCTCCAGATCGATGACCCCGACCTCGCCGACGGTTGGCAAATCCACTCCCATATGACTGTGGCTGAGTACCGGAAATTTGCCGAGATGCGTATTGACGCCCTGAACCACGCCTTGAGGGACGTGCCCATTGATCAAGTTCGCTTTCACATGTGCTGGGGTAGCTACCATGGCCCCCATAAGTACGATATCCCCCTCAAAGATATCGTTGATATTATCCTCAAGGTGCGGGCCAGTGCCTACTCCATTGAAGCCTCCAATCCCTGCCATGAACATGAATGGCAGGTGTGGGAGAAGATAAAATTCCCCGAAGGAAAAATTTTTATACCCGGGGTCACCGGTCACGCCTGTGATTTTATTGAACACCCGGAGCTGGTGGCGCAGAGGCTTGTGAGATACGCCAAGCTTGTGGGGCGCGAAAACGTCATGGCGGGCACGGACTGCGGCATTGGATCGAGGGTGAGCCACCCAAACATCGGTTGGGCCAAGTTCCAGGCCATGGCCGAAGGCGCTCGTATTGCAACCAAGCAGCTCTGGGGACGGTAGCAGAGCTCACACCTACGATTTAGCTGGAACAGGGCTGGCGAGTGTCGCGAGCGAGCGGTCTGGCATCAGCCACGCCGTCCCGCCTGCCATCAATCCCAACACCCCACCGATGATAAAAGCGAGAGTGTAGTCGCCAAGCCAATTGTACAAAATGCCCGCACCGAAGGCTGCGAAGGCGGAACCGACCTGATGAGACAGGAAGATCCATCCGTAAACCCGGCCAATGGACCGCCTTCCAAAGGAATCCGCGGCGATTGCAATGGTTGGAGGAACCGTTGCGAACCAATCCAATCCATAGATGACCGCGAAGATGAAGAGACCTGGGAAAGTGGTGACATAGGGAAGGATAAACAGGGATACTCCCCGCAGTGAATAAAAGATCGCCAGTAGTTTTCGCGGCTGGACACGATCCGTCATAACACCCGACAGCATCGTGCCGACAAAATTCATCCCACCCATCACCCCTATGGTGGCTGCAGCCTTCACCTCAGGAAATCCCTGGTCGATGGCGTGGGGAATGAGATGTGTTCCGATCAATCCCCCAGAAGTAGCCCCGCAGACGAAAAAACATGCGCACAGGAGCCAGAAGATGGGCATCTTGACCGCTTCTTTGATGGTGGTGATTCGGGTCATTTCAGCGGCGCTCGGATTACGATTCGGTTGACCCGATGGGGAGGTGCCAGGTTCCTCCATTCCCAGAGGTTTGAGGCCCACCTCCGAGGGATCATCCCGCATGAGAAACGCGATGACCGGTAACATGATCAGGGCAAAGGCCACCACCACGAGAATACTCCCACGCCAGCCGGCGATGACAATCACAGCCATCAACAGGGGCAGGAAAATCAGCTGTCCAGTGGAGTTGGAGCTGTTGAGGATGCCGAGGACCAAACCTCGCCGGGCCACGAACCAACGGTTGGCTACGGTTGCACCCAGCACCGCACCGAGCAGTCCCCCGCCGAAACCGGTAATGACTCCCCAGAAGAGAACCAGCTGCCAGAGTGATTGCATCTGTGTCGTTGATAAAATTCCTATGACCAGCAGGGTGAGGCTAGTAAGAATCATACGCCGGGGGCCAAAACGGTCCATGAGGTATCCCCCCAGTGGCGCCATCATTCCAACAAGAAGAAGGTTCAAACTGGCCGCTGTGGCAATGGTCGCACGGCTCCATCCGAACTCTGCTTCTAAAGGAAGGATCATGACCGTAAGAGCAGAGCGGGTACCCGAAGTGGCCAGAGTGGTCATAAAGCTTAGGGCCACAACCAACCAACCGTAGAAAAAAGGGACGGGTAGGGGAGGGCGTGCATGGAGGCGAGATTCAGCTTCGGTTTCCACTGGGGCAACCTAACAGGACCACCGCAAAGCTTCAACCATAGTCTCACTAAGCCGAACCGAATTGAGTACAACTCCCATATTTATCAGGCCGGTAGCGCGAGTTTCTAAACGGGGTTCGGACTCTAAGATTCGAATCACATGGGTTGGAAGGGTGCTTGGAGACAGGCGAGGACCTGTGATAGAAGGATGGTCAGTATATTGATCGAGGAGAAAGAGGATGACCCGAGAAGAAAATGAGATATTGACCCGCACGGGGCTCGATACATCCATGGGAGAGATGATGCGGCGGTACTGGGTGCCGGCGGCCCTCTCATCGGAACTTTCCGAGGTTGATGGTGCACCGGTTCGTGTGCGCCTTTTGGGGGAAAGACTGGTGGCGTTTCGCGATTCCAAGGGGCGCATTGGACTGTTGGAGGAATACTGTGCCCACCGAAGGGCATCATTGTATTTGGGGCGAAATGAAGAGTCCGGATTGCGCTGCGTTTACCATGGGTGGAAGTACGACGTGGAAGGTAATTGCGTGGACATGCCAAACGAACCCCCAGAGACTAACTTTAAAGACAAGATACGATTAAAGGCTTACCCCACGGTGGAACTGGGCGGGGTAATCTGGACCTATATGGGGCCCGAAGATAAGGTCCCGGCGTTGCCGAAGTTTGAATGAACTCAAGCGACGGAAGGGCACCGCTTTATCTCGAAGACCTGGCAGGAGTGCAACTGGTTGCAGGCGCTGGATGGTGGTTTTGATGGTGCCCACGCCTCTTACCTGCACCGTGTCGTAGACTCGAAAACGCCAAAGGCAGGTACTCGACGTTTCTGGATTGATTCACCAACCCCGAGGTCAGAGGTTGAGTTAACTGATTACGGTTATCTTTGCGCGTCTATTCATAGGTTGAACGATATAGAGGATATGGTTTGGACCGCGCAATTTGTGATGCCGTTCCATCAGATCAGATCTTCCTTCGTGGCCGGTGTCGTCCAGGAGTCTATGGTAGAGGGCCATATGTGGGTTCCCATGGATGATGAAAACTGTATGGTTTACAACTGGATGTACATGTTTGGGGATAAGGACTTGCAAGGGGGAACCTTGGCGCATATCGAACAGGCTCGTGGGAGGGGGAGTGATGAACAAACGGCTGACTTCCGAAAGGTAAGAAACAAGGACAACGACTGGCTCATTGACAGGCATGTCCAAAAATACGAGACCTATACAGGAATTGAAGGGATTAACACCCAGGACCATGCGATCACCGAGAGCATGGGACCCATCGTGGACCGGACGCAAGAACACCTGGGAACCACGGATAGGCCTGTGATTGCGGCCCGTCATTTATTGCTTCAATCCGTTCAGAAGGTTCAGCAAGGCGGCGATCCAATGGGCCTAAAACCCACATACTATGGGGCTCGTGCCATGGGTAGGGTTATCCCCAAAAACGTTCGCTGGTTCGATGCCATGAAGACCGACCTTTGCCCAGGAGTGAAGGCCATGGGCAAAATTGCCCGGGAAAAACGACTTCCGAGTAAGTAGCAAATGGACGGATCACAAGTAATGGACTCCCTCGGGGTGTTAATCTTGAGGATTACCTTCGGGACCATCTTTGCACTCCACGGCCTGCACCAGTTTTTCGGTTGGTTCGACGGAGGGAAGATGGCAGAGGTGATGCAACGGCTCGGGCTTCACCCCAGTTAGCTCTGGGCATCACTTTGTGGTCTAGGAAATCTGGCTGGTGGAGTGATGCTTCTCTTTGGAGCTTTTACATTTATGGGATGTGCCCTGATCATAACAGTGATGGTAGTGGCTATGTTGACGATCAAGAAACAAACCGGGTTCTGGGAGAGGGACGGTGGTTACGAATATAACTTGGCGGTGATCGGTACGGCCACGGCTATTGGCATTATGGGACCTGGCCCGCTTTCTTTGGACGCAGCCATAGTTCCCACACTTATCAGGCCGGAGCTATTCTTGTTGGCGTTGTTCATTTGTCTTAGTGTCGGGGCTGTGGGGTTGTTCGCTCGACCGCGGTTTAGTCAGTAAGGGTAAGGAGGTAATTGCGATGTTGAAAGAGCATCATTTTGACGGCGATTTCTCTTGGCCGAATCATAACCGGATCGCTGTAACGTTGACTTTCGATTTTCAAGGGGGTGAGGACGTGAGACCTCTCCCTGACGGTAAAATCAACCACGAAGAATACACGCAGGCAGAGTACGGACCGAACACGGCCGTTTGGAGGATCCTCAGGATCCTGGAGGATGAGGGAGTCAGGGCTACCTTTCTGACCTGTGGCGGAATTGCTGAGCGGTATCCAGTGGCAGTCAAGGCCATCGTCGCTAAAGGGCACGAAATTGCCGGCCATGGTTATCATCACGAAGTGGCGCGGGATTTGGCGCTGGACGAGGAGAGGAACGTCATTAAGAACACCTCCGGAATTATTCGAGCCAACTCCGGCGGTCAGCCTGTTGGATGGCGCTCCTGTACGCAAAGCCCAAATAGCCTGGAGCTCCTCATGGAGCATGGCTATCTTTGGAACAGTAACTCATTTTCCCATGATCTTCCTTTTCTATGGGAAGAGGGCGACCGAAAACTCGTTGAGCTTCCACGACAACCGTTTGGGGATGGTCGGTCTTACGGAGGCAGGGATTCTGGAAATCCAGAGGATACTCTGGTGATCTGGGAGGGGCTTTTTGACGAGCTATACGACGAATCAAAACGGGGACCGACGTTTTGTCCATTTCAGTTCCATCCCTATATCTCTGGAAGGCCGGGAAGGGCGAAAACCTTGAGGCGAATCATTCAACATATGAAAAGGGCCGAGGGGGTTTGGTTTGCCACCGGTAGCGAAGTAGCAAGCTGGTGCCTCAACGAGCTTTTCAAACCTGAGCGTGTGCAGTTGGGAACCTCTAAGGTGGCCGCTGCATCCTAGTGTAGTGCCTCTTAAATGAAGGCACTTATTCTTCGACGTAACAATTTAGTATCCGGGAATGATATTTCATGCGAAAGACCCTATATCCCAAGACATCACTGCAGGTTATCATCCCGCTGGCATGTAGCATATCCGCCGCCATGATGCTTGACCAAGGTTTTTCTATTCACCACGAAGCGTACAAAGGACACGAAGAACGGACAACCGGATTAGAAAAGCAACCGGATTTCAACATGCTATTCTCTTCCTTCGTGCTCTTCGTGTCCTTCGTGGTGGTGTACTTCGGATGAAGTACCAACAGCGTGAGACACTACACTAGGCCAGTGAAATAAAATCAGTTAATCGAAGGGATTTCCATGGGAGTCCGGTTTTCTTTGGCAGGAGCCGCACGGGAGCGTCGGGTCGAAACGGAGGTCGGCCGCGCCGTGTTGGCGGAGGAGCTGGGGTTCGAAGGTATGTTCTTTAGCGAGGGGCTCATGAGTGGCCTCGACCCTTTCCAAATTTGTGCTGTGGCTGCCACCCGTACCAAGCGCGTGGTACTGGGGACGGCCATTTTGACCACCCGACTGCTTGCGTGGCTTTCCGAGACCCGACAGTGGTTGCCAATCAGGCCGCCACCTTGAATGAAGTTACCGATGGGCGTGTATTTTTGGGGCTGGGAAGTGGAGACGCCACCGTCTATACCATGGGGCGGACAGCGACACCATTAACCGAGTTCGAAAAAAGGGTACGCATTGTCCGGGAGTTGGTCAACGTAAGGTCCATTCCCGTTCCTAAAGGCAAAGAACATGATGCAGGCGAGACCTACCTGCATTCAGGGAAGTTCCCGGTCCCGGTTTATGTGGCGGCGGCAGGTCCGCGGGCCCTCAGGATGGCCGGTCGAGTGGCCGATGGGGTCATTTTGGGTTCTGGGTTTGATCTGCGGGCCCTGCAATGGGCGCGGGACCAAGTGGCTCAAGGAGCCCAAGAGGCCGGCCGAAAGCTCTCGGACATCGACCTTATTGGCGCCGGAATAATGTGTGTTGATGAGGATGAAAACCGCGCCCTGGCGCTAGCCAAGGGTCGACTGGCAAACCGGGCGCACCATAACTTCCGGTTTGCTCTGCATGCAGTCCCCGAGGAGGAACTGGAAAGCGTCAAAGAGTTCATGGCGGATTTCGATTTGAGCAAGCCCTTTGAACAGCGGTCAAATCCTCGTCTGATCACAGAGTATCTTATTCAGAGGTTCTCCATCGCAGGGACACCGGAGCAGTGTGTGGCAAGGGTTCGGCAGTTAGAACAGGCGGGCCTCAATCGAATTCTATTGACCCTACCCGGAGGGGTTTATCTCGAAGTCATGCGCACCTGGGGAGAGAAGGTGCTGCCCCACTTTGCGACTTCTTAGTCCTCGAACAAATCTTCCTATTTTTTTATTGGTTCCGTACCGATCCAGTGCCCAATATCCACCACGATTTTTTCGGGGCCCTGAAATTTCGCCTCAAAATAGGCCGCACTGCCCAGCTCGATGGTGGTGATTTTGTTTGCACCTGCACTCTCGAGGCGGCGTGCAGCCTCGTCGTCGTTCTCCACCTCGAACCCAATATGGTCGATCCCTTGATTGGGTGGTTCGCCGTTACGACCGGTTTCCAGCTTTGGCAGCAAGGTAATATTGATGCTGCCGTCGGAAAGGTCGATGGCACGGTTCTTTCGTCTTTGGGTAATGGTCATCTCCAGGGCGTTTACGAAAAAATTTGCCATCGCCTCTACGTCTGCAACACGATACGCAATATGCCGAATTTTACCCATGAGCGCACCTCCTTATTGATTGGCATTAAATTCTAGGGGAATTTTACAAGCGCTGTCAATGGCAACATCGCCCCGCAGGTTGACATAATACCCCTTATCGGATTCCGTCTGGGCCGAAATAGGGTTGCGTGGCGAGTCGGCTCCCCCTGCTAGCTTGTTACTACTCCCAAAAGGGGGCTGGCACGCGGTTACTGGTAGCATTCTTAGGGTCTCGATCGCTGAACCCCAAAAGGGAATTCCTATCATTAATTTGCATGCCTGCCACCGCCATTATCGACCCCTTCGCAAATAGCAAGAAGGCAAGGCTGACCGTATGCCGCGGAAGCAGTGCAACTTGCCGGTTAAAGTCCGGTGCGGGGAATTAACGGTTCACCCCGCTAGCGAAGATCCGGTTTTGAGGGGTGACTCTCAGGGCTAAGTGGATCGAGAAAACTTTCCAAAAGGAGAGGATCGCAAACTTGCAGGCCGTACTACAAGGGAACCCATAGAGCCTCGTAACTTGCTGATTGAGAGTGCCGACCCTGTGGTCAAGAGGGGAAGGCCGGTGCCATCTGTGGAATAACCGGGACGGAAGCAGATGGGCTCTCCGGGGTCGTCGGGACGGCATGTGGGGGAAGTTGTGATGGGTAACGCGGGAGATCTCGTTCGTCGCGAGTGATGGCCGCGATGGGTCAGTATAAGGGTAACCGAAATCTGAGCCAGGCGGGCGAGAAGTCGGAGGGGCGAGTAATACCGAGGAAGCTGGGTAATGCCGGCTGAGGGAAGGCGCCCTACTTTCATTGTGTCCCTTAAAGAGGGAAGGAGAGGTGATTGCCGTGAGGCTACGAACACCTAGCAAGATTCGAGACCTCCAGCGGGGACTGTATCTCAAGGCCAAGAGGGAGCCCAAGTTTCGCTTCTACGCGCTGCATGACAAGGTTTGGCGAGGAGACGTAGTGTAACATGCCTACCGACTGGAACGCAGCAATGGTGGAGCCCCGGGGATCGACGGGGTGACTTTCCAGTTTATAGAGAGTGGAGAGGGCGAGGCTGAGTTTGTCTCAAGGCTTCAGCAGGAGCTAAAGGAGAAGACCTACCGCGCGCAGCCAGTGCGGCGGGTGTTCATACCCAAGGGCGACGGAAGGAGAAGGCCGTTGGGGATTCCTACCATTCGGGACCGAGTGGCTCAAATGGCAGTCAAGCTTGTAATTGAGCCGATATTTGAGGCGGACTTTGAGGATAGTAGCTACGGGTTTCGCCCCAAGAGAGGTGCACATCAAGCAGTAGGAGCTATTCGGGAAGCGCTCAGCACGGCACATCCGCATGTGCTCGACGCGGATCTTCAGCAGTACTTTGACACCATAGCGCATGATAAGCTCATGAAGTTGATCGCCGGTCGGATCAGTGATCGGCACATTTTGAGATGGATCAAACAGTGGCTAAAAGCGCCGGTGGTAGAAGAGGACCAAGAAGGGAGGCGGCGTACGAAGAGGAGTCAATGCGGAACACCGCAAGGGGGAGTGGTTTCCCCTGTGCTGGCCAACATCTACTTGCACCTTTTTGACCGAGTGTTTCTTCAATACTGTCGTAGCACGGGTCTGGCGGCAAAGCTGGTTCGCTATGCGGACGACTTTGTGATCTTGATGCGTGGAGGGGCGAAAGAGACGCGGTTGAAAGTGGAGGAAATATTGGCACGGATGGAATTAAAGCTCAATGAGGAGAAGAGCCGAGTGGTGGACGCACGAGGAGAGAGTTTTGACTTTCTCGGATTTACCTTTGGTCGCAAGAGGAGTGTGCGCAGGGCGAAGGTGATTACCCTGGTAGAGCCCTCAGGCAAGTCAGAGCAGCATTTTCGGGATAAGGTGAGAGGTTTGACCAGTCGGAACAGCCACTGCATGCCACAGCCAGAAGTGATGGAGCGGGTTAACCGCTATGTGCGAGGGTGGGTGACCTACTATCACGTACACAACTCCACCCGAGTCTTTAAGCGGCAACGATTCTTCTTAGAGCAGCGGATGCGCAAGTACCTGCAGAAGCGACGACAGATCAAGGGGTTTGGATATCGGCGATGGCCGGTGTCTGTGCTCTATGGAGTGTGGGGGCTATACGCCATACCAGTCCATGCTCCCTATGGGCACGCTCGTATGCTTTGAGGTGAAGATGATCGGAAAGCCGTATGCGGGAAAACTGCAAGTACGGTTTGATGAGGGGGGACAGGAACGCTTGTTACGGAAGTGCCTAAACGGGCACGAAGCTGGAAACGGCGGATACAGCCAAGGTGCGGCCTAAAGCAAGCTAAGCCTGTCCTCTACTCTACCCTACCCCTACCTCAAAAAAAATGAGATATCCTCTATCTGACTAAGTCAAGCTAGTCACCAACGTCCCTTAGGACAAGCGTTACAATGATGCCGTCAGGGAACTCAACACCTTCAGACGAAAGCGAATCTATGCGGCGTGGAGCAGGCTGAATACTTTGAAGTGACAGAGGCAGAGCGGACTGTCTCAAAGGAAAAGTTCTGAACCTTACCAACGAGAGTAAGACGATTCATGCTAGTTCAGTCCCATACCAATCACTAAACCGATCGCAATACCCAGCGCAATAAATACAGACCCCACTACAATTCCCACAGCTATATTCTGCTCCGCTAACTGCTTCGACGTATCGAATGGAGTCATCTTGTCAAAGATCTTATAACCCATGACCATGAACCCCAGCGTTATAAAGGCGCCAACTATGGCGTACGCTAGGTTCAACAATGTGATGAAAATTTCCATTACCTCAACACCTCTTTGATCATATTGATTTTTGTAATATAGCCAATGGTTTCTTTACTGTGTCGGCCTGTGACGTGAGGCAAAGTCTGCTCTATAGACCTCCACAAGTTGCGGTTCAGCCCCTTCTTCTTTGCAACCCTTTGTGCCTTGATAATATTGCCTTTGCCAGCGTTGAAAGACGCGAACATGAAATTAATGCGGTCTTGCAATGGACGTTTGGCCTTCCACGCCTTCCACAGCGTCCTGTCATAGTAAATACCTGCGGCAATGTTCCAACGTGGTTGTTCTCTCGTGCCTTTAATACTTGGGTTTTTCCTCCGAATTTCTTCAAAAGTCTTGGGCATAATCTGCATAACACCTAGTGCACCCACGCGTGATCTAGCTTTTGCTCGTAATCTCGATTCTGCAACAGCTTGAGCCTTGAAGTACTTCCAATCAAAACCTGGGCCAAAATATCTCTTTGAATATTTTGAGAAATATTTATCATAGGTGGCTACCCTGTTATATCGCTCAAACGCGTGAGCGTGGTAGGGTATGAGCAGCAGTAAAACGATGAGAACGAATCTTTTTACCATTGTTCTTTTTTCAGACGTTGTTCACCTTCTGGCACCGAGGCGGTAGGGTCATACCCGTGCTCACCTAGTGTCTCCTCCAGTTAGCTTCCTTCGTTCCCCCCCTCCGTTGGCCTCACATTACGCTAGAAGCCACTCAATGATAGGGGAGGCTCATGCTTATTGGTCTTTGACTAAGAGACCAATATCACAGGTGCAAGGGTTGTCAATCACTCCAAGGTGCAATTAACCCCGTTCCGACATTAATCAGTCCAAGAAATTATCGTTTGCGAGTATCAGATGGGGGTTCCAGAGCTGTTTGTGCCGTGAACCGGTTCGACGCACTCACGGCCCCTCGATCTTCCTCGGGGTACTTCGAAGTGGGGTGAGCTTGTCGAACCCTGAGGTCCTCGAAGGGTCGATAACTCACCCGTAGTGCAACTACGGGCCTGCGACCTAAATGCCGGCGACTGTTGACCCCGATCTGAAAAAAACCGGTAGGATGAGGCGGCGGAAACTATCCACTATTACCATCCACTGTCTATGGTATAGACGTCATGCCCGGCATTCAGAATTTTGGATCGGGGTTGAAATGTCTGGCCCAAGATCGCACATGGCTCAATCATTTTTGTCGGATCGGGGTTAACCGACGCTTTAATTGCGTCTCGGGTGTTGTTAGCAAAGGTAACAGCGGCCCAGAAAAATAAAAAGGCCGAGCACTAGGCCCGGCCCTTTTATGCCATACCCCATTGCATGGCTCAGATTCTTTCACCCCTTTGCCAAAATATTGGTACTAGATCTCGTTGCTGACTGTTAAAAAAATCTCAGCTAATTGGGTCGGACCAAGTCAAATAATCGATATACAATTGGAATTTCGCGGAAAAGACACAAATTTCGAACTTAGAGCAGTAATTTTGACACCAAAATTGCTGGGCTGCTAGCGTGCTCCGACCCCAGCAGTGAAATGAACTTAGGAATTCTGTGGTTCATTACAATAGTGATTTTGACCCTGCCAGCGCCACTTTAAGCTATGCAAACACCTTCCTTATGGAATGAATCTAATTTCGGAATGTAGGGGGTAGGGAAGAAAGTGTTAAGTGTAAAGTGTTGAGTGGGAGAGAACAATTTAACTCGGAAACTCAATGGTGATCGAATCTCATCCCCAATAAAAGCGAACAACTCGTCCGTTACTATGGCGCCTACAGTAACGCTTCAAGGGGAAAGAGAAAAAAGGACAAGATCGGTGGAGGAGAAGAGGTTAACGGGAAGCCGGAGATCATCGAGGTCGCTTCTCCGCCCGTTTCTAAAGGATTAAAAAAGCGTTGGTCCTACTTCATTAGAAAGGTGTACGAAACAGATCCTCTGGTCTACCCTAAATGCTCCGGCGAAATGAGAATTGTCAGCATGATCGACCAGGGTGCGGTCATTAAAAAAATTCTTCAACACTTAGGTCTGTGGGAGGAATCCCTTCGACTTGGCTCAGGACAGGCCCACGCCCCGCCGGATGGAGCGCCTCCAAAAAGGGAGATCACCTTTGACCCTTCCTATAGCCAGTTGATTTAAAAATCTCATTACCTTAAGGCCGGGGAAATGTCCAGGTCTGTGTGAAAGCCAGCCTTGGGTTGACATAATACCTCTTATCGGATTCCGTCTGGGCCGAAATGAGGTTGCGTGGCGAGTCGGCTCCCCCTGCTAGCTTGTTACTACTCCCAAAAGGGGGCTGGCACGCGGTTACTGGCAGCATTCTTAGGGTCTCGATCGCTGAACCCCAAAAGGGAATTCCTGTCATTCTACCTGCTGCTTGAAAGTCGCTGTAAACCTTCTTCTCTCTGCCATGATGAGATCCTTTCCCTTTCCCATCAGGCATTCTAACTTGCTCCATCAAACTGTTCAACCAATGGGGTTCACTCCACATCGAATCCATCGCTTTATTGCAATTTGTAGACTCCATCAGGTATTAGAACGGGTAGTTCCGAGGGGCAGTCGGTTCGATTTTAAGGGATTGGAGGTCACGATAATGAAAGTATGCCACTACAATTCCAACCAGGCGGGTGCCGTGGTTGGAGATCAGGTTTACCCCATTGGGGACGCCATGCTCAAAGCGGGGCATCTGAGGGAGCGCTATACCATGCTCGAGGTTATTGATGCTCTGGCCAATGAGCCTGCGGCATTGGAGTGCGCCCGGGATGCCGTGAAAACAAGTTCGCCCGTGCCGTTGAGTTCGGCGAAGCTCTTGGCGCCGATTTTGAATCCCCCTTCCTTGTGGGCAGCGGCGGCTAATTATAAGGCGCACCAGGCGGAGATGGTAGGAAGAGTGGGGGGGTCCGACCGGTCTCAGCTTAGCAAAGACGATCTGATGGCGGAATTTTTTCTCAAGCCCACCTCGGCTCTTATCGGTCCCGGGGACACGGTTATTATTCCCAAAATATCTAAACTGGTGGACTTCGAGTGTGAGCTCTGTGCGGTCATAGGGAAACGGGCGAGACGGGTCAGCGAGGAAGAGGCCCTAAATTACGTATTCGGCTACACCATCTGCTGGGACATTAGTCAGCGAGACCCCTGGGGCATGAATCGGCAGAACACCCGGAATATTCGCAAGGGGTTTGACACTTTTGCCGGCCTGGGCCCCTGGATTGTGACCCGGGACGAGATCGAGGAGCCCCAAAACCTCACCATTACGGTGGAGCAGAACGGCAAACCCGTCATGACGGCGCACACCAGCGACATGATTTGCGGGTTGCGAGAGCACATTCGATTTCTCACCAGCGTGCTGACACTCCGCCCGGGCGAGCTAATTACTACGGGGACCCCTGCTGGTGTGCGAAAACTCGTGGATGGTGATCATCTGAAGGGGGCCATAGAGAAAATAGGCGAGATGGAGCTAAACATTAAGGATGAGGCCTAGCCAAGCCTAGCTTATAATTAGCTATCTGAACATTAGGAACGGGAGCGGCACTTGCTTTCACCTTTCGGTGAATTTTCCCTTTGAGTTTAATGGTTTAAGATTTGCCCATGAAAACTAGTGGTTTTTTTGCGAACCTTGTTGATTTCTTTGCAGGACAATATATGCTATGCGTTTTCCCCACTTAGGGCATTCTAGTCCTAAAATAAGCGAGCTTCAAGACGATCGGTGATTTCCATGTGGGCGAAGGCCCAAAGCGGGGTGCCATGCCCCGCAACGGGTCTTTGCGGCAGGTTTTCTATTCTGCGTAACCTTTATGGCCGTCATGCTGTCTTCGGGGGTTCAACCTCGATCAAATGGTCACCGGTTTTGAGCAAACCCCGTCATCTGTTTTCTTCCCGTTTCCCATTGTCTTGCGGCCTGACCCGCACTCCTTCAGACGAACTTCGATCGCCTGATGAACTCCCAGGCCGAGAAGAAGTCCTTCAGCCACGTATTATAACCAAGCAACCGGTAGATGATCTTACCTCCCTGACGAACGATCTGGGCCGGTAACCAGATCATCGCATGCAAGAAGCCTCGGAACTCCATCCTCAGCAGTTCGGCTTGTCGGTCTTTGAACCGAACCATCATCGCGAACCATGCCTTCAGGTTCCACGCCAAGGCGGCCATCACCATGTAGGCCCAGTTGCTTACCAGATTGTCCACTGGCATGCGCAGTGCATTGACACCGTTCTTCAACTGCTCGATGACATTTTCCTGATCGCAACGCCCGTTGGCCAGTTCCACGACCTCAGTGGCCGTCAGATCCTCACGGGTAGTGATGTAGAACAAATATCGAACATCGTCGAACAGCACCTGCTCGCCCTTCTCAATGCTCAGGTTTTTCCGCACGACAACCATGCGATACTCGCGACTACACTTTGTGGGCCGATACGGAAATTCGGTTACATGCTCGCTCTCCAGGCGAATGTTCTTGAACTCCCGCTGGCGCACGATCTGCTCTTTGACGTTGTTCGGTCGCTGTCGATCACGGGTCTTGACTTCGTAGGTCGGTTTGCGTTTCAGCACCACCCAGTCGGCCTCATCGTGCACCTCGGCTCGTTCAATGAAGCTCTTGCACGCGTCCATGCCAAAGACAAAATCAACCCTGTCCGCCCATCGATCGAAGTTAACCGTCAGCGAGAAGTCCGTATCCCCGCGCAGCGTGATCCAGCGCGCATGCGGCCCGACCAGCTCAATGGCTTTGTCAATCCACTCGGCCGCACCTTGATGACTGGGCACGTTGCCAGGACGGTTGACCATGTACAACACCTCCTTGGTATTGGCTAAACTAACGATCAACGGATGGTAGCCCCAGATACCCTTGTAGCTGATGTCCATTTCCTCCTTGCACTCCCCAAGGGTCGCGGCTATTGTCCCGTCGATGTCAATCAATGCATCCTTCATAAGCTTGCGCCCTCTTTTCTTCTATACCCGCTGGCGCGTGCGATTGACACACTCCATCAACGCCTCGATGTCCCCCGGTTCAAACCGACGGGTGAAATCACCTGCTGTGGTCGGATCTGGAATCCGCTCGGCATCCAGCGCGTTGAGAAATACTTCGTCATTGCGTCGAAGCTCGATGTCCTCCAGGCGCATGCCGCCCAGCAGCACGTTGTAGGCAATGTTGAGCACGTGGTCCGATTCCCAATAGGGCGCGTGAACCTTGAGCAGCGACACATCCCTGTTGACCTCATCGACAAACCCAAGCCGTCCCACCATCTGATGAATCGCCCCAATACCGCCGTAGCTGATCCCTTGACTCTTCTCGGCCATCTCATAGTGGATGTTGCTAGCCGTCATGATCGGCTTGGGCTGATCTTCGTACTGCTTGCGTGCCAGACGACGCTCAATTCTTCGCTTGCGGTTACGGATGATTTTCAGGTAAGATCGACTCACTTGAAATGCCCCCTTTCATTGGCGTGTGCGTTTTGGTCAATTCACACTTTAACCAATACTGGCGGGCATTTCGAGTATCTACTCACCTCTTTCGTAAAGAAATCACGCTTGTATAAGGTCTAGTTTCTAATGACAAATTCTGTGTCGAAATACGAGGAGGGTATTGTGCGAATTGGAACAAGGATTTTCTGGGGTATTCTTATCATGTTGCTGATAGCATTCGTGGTTCCCAAAAGCGCGTTCAGTTTTGACGCTGAGAAATATTTTAAGGGGAAAACGATCCGTTTTATCACTGGTTCGAGGCCTGGTGGTGGTACGGACATACTGCTCCGTTACTTGGCCGGAAACTGGGGCAGGTATTTTCCGGGAAACCCACGCTTCGTTGTGACCAACTTTCCGCCCCATGTTCACGGTCTGAATTTTGTCTGGCGCTCCAGGGGGGACGGCTTGAAGGTATTCATGCACTCGACAGCAATTCTCCGAGAGCAGCAACTTTCACAGGCGGAGTTCAAGAGTAGCAAGTTCAAGTTCATCGGAGACATAGGCGATCGGACCACCATCATAGGAGCCTACGAGCTTCCCTACAAGGACATCAGAGAGGCAATGGGAAAGAAGGGACCGCCGTTTAAATACTTGGATCAGATCGCGAGCCCGCAGGACATGAACACACAGGCCTTTGAGTTAATGCTGCTTGCAACCTGGCTGGATCTTCCCGCTGAGTTCGGAGTCATTGCAGAGCGGGGCACTTCCGTAACTCTCCTCGAAATGGAGCGGGGCAACATGAACGTCATGGTGGGGGGATCCGGTAGGTGGTTCGGCATGCCCAAGCTGCGTCCCGGTTGGGTAGCAAAAGGCAAGCTAAAACCAATTCTGGACGTTACCTATTTCGGCGCGAAGATGAAGGGCAACTCCGAGATGCAGGACACATCCCAAGTGCCCCAGGTGTACAGCTTGCTCAACGACAAGCAAAAAGAGATCTGGAACGGGATGATCGAAGCCCCTCAGGCCATGAACAAGCCCGTGGTGCTGTCACCAAAGACGCCCGATAATATCGTTCGCGTATACCAGAAAGCACTTCAGGATGCGATGGACGATGATAAATTCCGCGCAGGTATCGAAAAAATAACCGGTATTCCCGCGGACTTTGTGCCGGCGAAGAAGGCACATCAAGAAGCCGTCGATTCTGAACGTCTCTGGAGCAAGTACAGAGAACAGGAGAAAAAACTACGCCGCAAGATGTATAACAAATATATTCGCGACAAGTAGACAGATACGCGTCTGAATCTAGTTAGAGCCAATGGACGCCTTTCTACAAGCCGGCTCATATCTTGGTACGCTTTCTTACTGGCAGGCGTTGTTTGCAGGCGTGTTCCTGTCCATCGTTGTGGGCCTCGTGCCGGGAGTCGGCTCCCTCCTGGTCATGGCCATCCTCCTGCCCTTCATCGTTTTTAACATCCAGGACCCGGCCGTGGCCCTTGTCATGCTCGCGGCCATTGCCGGGACCAACAACACCCTGGACTCCATTCCCGCTGTGGTCGTCGGGGTGCCAAGCGGCGCCACACAGGTCACCTTCCTTGAGGGACACCAGCTTGCTAGGCGCGGGCAGGCCGCCTATTGCCTGGGGGCTATCTACAGCGTTTCAGCTATGGGTGGGGTGGTGGGTGCAGTGGCCTTGGCCCTAGTGATACCCATAATCAAGCCTTTCATCTTGAGCATCGATCGAAGCGAGATCGCTGTCATTGCGATGTTCGGCGTGGCCATGGTCGCCGTGCTGAGCAGGGGAGCCATGCTCAAAGGTGTCGCGGCTGCTTTCGTTGGGCTCTTAATTGCCACTGCAGGTGTCGACCCGTTCACCGGCACCCGGCGCTTTACTTTTGGGCAGATCGAGCTCTGGGAGGGGCTTCCACTGGTTGCGGTTGTCACCGGCATCTTCGCCATTCCTGAATTGTTCGATCTCACCATGACACGCAGTCCGGTGGCTCCCGCCGGGGCAAAATTCTCCCAGTCTGAAATGCTCAAGGGGGCTCTTTATGGCTTAAAGCACTGGAAAGAGACCATCCGCCAATCGATTTTTGGCGTTTTCCTGGGAGCCATCCCGGGAGTCGGAAGCGGTGTCATCGATTGGCTCAGCTACGCCTTCGGCATTCTGTGGCGCAAGGACCGCAGGGAGTTTGGTAAGGGCTCATTGGATGGTGTGCTGTTCGCGGAGGCGGCGCAGAACTCGAAAGAGGGAGGGCAGGCTCTCCCTACGCTCGCACTAGGTATCCCAGGCGGGACTGGGTGGGTGATGATTCTTGCCGCCATGTTGATGTATGGTGTGAGCCCTGGCCCTCCCATGCTAGACCCAGCCCAGTACGCGCACCTCACCATGATCATAGTGATCACGCTTGCTGTTGGCAACCTGATCGTAACGATGATCGGTCTGGTTGCTTCGGGACCACTGATCAAGCTTACGTCCATTCCCTATCCCGCTATCTCCGGCGTGGTCATTCCCCTGGTTATTTTGGCAGCATTCTTAGACATGCGTAGCTGGTTTGCCATTCCGATTCTGGTGATTTTTGCCATCGTGGGCTTTCTGATGAAGGGTTTCGGGTGGCCCAGGCCACCGCTCATCTTGGGATTTATCCTCGGGCCCATCATCGACGTGAACATGCAGACAGCCCTTTCACTGTACGGCGTTGTGGGGGTATTGACCCGTCCCCTGACCGTTATCCTTTTGGTGCTTGTCTTCGTGACCGCCTTCCTGTTCACCCACTTCATGGTTCGGGCGGAGAAAAGTACCGCCGCTGAGGAGGAGACGACAGCCAAAAGTGAGTCGGCTGGAGGAGTAGTGGCGGCGGGGTCATGGCAAGGTTTTAGCTGGCGTGTAGAAAACCTGATCCCGATCCTACTCATAGTTACTGGTATTGTCGGCGTGTGGGTGATTCTCGGATATCCGTTCAAAGCGCGCATCATGCCCTTGGCGTTCACGGTCGGATTTATTGCACTGTCGGCTGTGGAACTCTTCAGGCAATGGTTCCTTATGAAAGCCCCCCAAGGACAAATTATGGACCTCGGCATGCGGAGCAGCGGGATGGAAGGGGCAACCCGGGCAGGGCTGATGCTAGCAGAGCTGAGCGCTCTTTTTCTCTTTCTGACAATGACCGTCCGATTGGACAACGCAGCCATTGCATTTGCTGTGTTGGTGCCTGTGTTATTCCTGTCGGGGCCGAAGCGCTGGCTTACCGCGGTCATAACTGGCGGCATCATAGTGTTGTGGACTTATGGTTTCATGAGCTACTTCATGGCCGTCCTCTGGCCCGAGCCCGCACTCACTCACTGGTTGTTTGGCCCAATTTGGATCCAATAGAACGCGCGGCGTTTCCCTTCTTGATACGGCTTAAGACTAAGGAGAATTCTATGGCGATTAACGTCGAAAAATTAAAGCGAACCAGTACGCCCAAGGGAATGCCTTTTAAAATCAGTAAACTCGGCCACGTGGTGCTGCAGGTGAGCAACTTGGAGAGGTCTCTAGACTTCTACACACAGATCCTTGGCTTCAAGGTCTCGGACGTCTATCCTCATGATATGATGCCCGGAGGCATGATTTTTCTCCGTTGTGATACAGATCACCATAGCCTTGCCCTAGTGGGTGCAGGGAAAGGCCAGGCAGAGAATGTGGAGTTACACCATGTGGCCTTCGAGGTCTCGACCCTGGAAGAGGTCCTGCGTGCCCGCGATCGCCTGCGGACCAGTGACGTTCCCATCGATTTCGAAGGTCGACGCCGAGCCGGATGTCAGATTGCGGTAGAGTTTCGCGATCCCGACAACCACCGTCTGGAGATCTATTGGGGCCTGGATCAGGTGGGCAGCGATGATCGGGTACGGCCGTCCAACGAATGGCATGGAATAGGGTCCCTGGAGGAGGCCATTGCCAATCCCGTACCAGGGCAGGACACCCATTTAATTAAACTTTAGATTTGAAGATCGAGGACGAAGGGCAAATCGCATGGCGCTAAGCGCAAAGCGTCAAGAGCAATCAGCCCCAGATTTCCGAAAAAAGATTACTCGCGCAAAGACGCAAAGAGGACTCAGTACTGAGTAACGAGTGCTGAGGACTGAGTGAGAAGTGCAAAGAGACAACAGACTACGGACAACGGACTACAGACTCCCGATCGCGAATTCCTGGATCCGGGTCAGAGGTCAGTAGTCGGTAGTCAGTGGTCCCGAATCCGCAAGGACGTTATGCGCTATGCTGTTTAGTATCTGCGAAAATCTGCGGTTAAATTTGCAGTAGCAATCTAAAATCCAAAATCAAAATTTTAAAATGACTTTAACACCTACGAATCTCGCAAAACGCAATGTGACCATTGTGCACAGTTCGGACTTGCATCTGGGTTCCGATTCCATTGGGGACTCTTTGGAGCCATCCAGCTCCCTGGCGAAGCTTCGTGAGGTCTTGACCGCTGCCAAGTCAGAAGGAGCGGCCCTTGTGATTCTGGCTGGGGATACGTTCGACCACAACAGGCAATCATCTGAGCTGATCGATCAAATCACGGGAATG
Source organism: uncultured Binatia bacterium (SeqCode) (assembly GCA_965215595.1). Classification (GTDB taxonomy): domain Bacteria; phylum Desulfobacterota; class Binatia; order UBA9968; family CAXXLF01; genus CBDCDW01. The sequence continues at coordinate 592,094 of CBDCDW010000005.1, forward strand.
ATGGGCGAGTTTGGCGCCCCAATCGTCATACTACCGGGTAACCATGATCCCCTATCTCCGGACTCGGTATATCGGCGTGCCCAGTTGCCGGCAACTCCCAACCTATGTGTGCTTGGTCTCACCACCGAGGATGCTGCGGTGTTTCCTGAGCTGGGATTGGAGGTCTGGGGCAAGGCGCACCTGGACTACAAAGATATGCCACCCCTCAGCGGGCCGCGTTCCCGGTCGACACCCTGGCAGCTGGTAGCCGCCCACGGGCACTATGTGGAAGAACCGCATGTGCCGGGACGCTTTCTCGGTTCATGGCTCATACGCAATGAGGATCTCATGGCTACCGGCGCTGACTACGTGGCCCTTGGACATTGGAATCGAGCGACCCGTGTGGGTGATTCGCAGGTTAACGCCTACTATTCAGGTTCGCCGGAATATGCCCGCTCCGTCAACGTGGTTCAATTTCGGGATAATGGAAGTGTCGAAGTGAAACGAGTGCCAATACCGGGTTCCACTGGAAAACCGGGAAACGTAAATCAGGTGACTTAGTGGTTCGAAGATGAAGCTTTATACTTTTTTTCGTAGTTCCGCCTCCTATCGCGTGCGCATTGCCCTCAATCATAAGGGATTGGATTACGAACAGGTACCGATCCACCTGCGCCGTGGCGGTGGGGAGCAATTGGCTCCTGAATACAAGGCAATCAATCCCCATGGGCTTGTCCCCACCCTGGAAGAAGGCGGTCGCACACTGACCCAGTCCCTGGCCATCATCGAATATCTTGAAGAACGCTTTCCCAATCCGCCGTTGCTGCCTGCCGACCCTGCGGACAGGGCAACTGTACGTGCCATGGCTCTTGCCATCGCCTGCGAAATTCATCCTCTGCAGAATCTTAGAGTGCTGAGACATTTACGGAGTGAGTTCAAGCAGGGTGAGGAAGAAGTAAACCGCTGGGCACAGCACTGGATTCATCTTGGTCTACTGGCTCTTGAGGAACAGGTAGGTTCGATAGCGAATCGTGGAAAGTTCTGCTTTGGGAATAGGGTTTCCCTGGCGGATATCTGCCTGGTCCCGCAACTTGCCAACGCGCGTCGCTTTAGCTGTGATCTTTCTGGATGTCCTGGTTTGGTTCAGATTGAGGCCAACTGTGTTCAGCTGCCGGCTTTTGCCAAGGCCGCACCGGAAAATCAGCCGGACGCGGAATGATAAATAGGGTGATCCGTGATCAGCTCGATGGAGACGAATCCCGCGAAGACGCAAAGGACGCCAAGTGTTTGTAAGATCACAAGTTCGAAACTCAAAATCCGAAATTCGAAACAAATTCGAATAACCAAAACCCAAAACAAAAACATCAGTTCGTTTAGTGCTTTGAGTTTTGATTTTTTGATTTTGGAATAGTTTAGGATTTCGTGCTTCGGATTTAGGATTTTAACGTGGTGGTGTCTTGGCGTGAGATCCACCTACGCTAAAGCTTCGGAGAATCCCCCGAAGCCTTGACGAAGGGAGAAACTATGTTGGATTCGTCCTGTAAGACTCTATTTCCCGATGCGATTAGGCTATGAAGATTGCAATCACAGGTGCAGGTGGACTCATTGGCTCTCACCTCACTCAATGGTTGAACCGCAAACACGAAGTGCTGCCCCTCAAGCACTCTGACCTCGACATCACCGATGCCAAGGCTGTTGCCTCTTACCTGCAAGAAACTCGTCCGGGGTTAATCATTAACTGCGCCACTATTGAAGTGGATGATTGTGAACGCAATCCGAAGTTAGCCCAGGCCATCCATGTTGATGGGCCTCGTAACTTGGCCCTGGCGGCTGCGCACATCGACGCTGAGTTCATTCATTTCAGCACCAATTACGTTTTTGATGGTCATGAGGAAGGCCGATCACACTATACGGTCCGCGATGAGCCGCGGCCCATCAATGTCTATGGCAAGGTCAAACTTGCGGGTGAGTCCGCCGTTTGGGAAGCCTCCCCTCGAACCTTTGTCATCCGCACCTCATGGGTTTACGGACGGGGTAAGAAAGCTTTTCTCAGCACTGTGAATCGTGAGCTGCTGGCCGGGAGATCGGTCCGTGCGGTGGCGGATAACTGGGCGAATACAACCTATGTAGAAGATCTGGTGGCACGGATTGACGAGATACTGGTAAAAAAGCGATACGGCACCTATCACCTAGTAAACGAGGGGATCTGTTCCTATTCTGAGTTTGCATTGGAAGCTGGGCGGTTGCTGGGATTAGCGGAGGCCCGGCTCGAGCAGCTGGTTGAATTGATTAAAGAGGCAGAAACAAAGCGTCCAGCCCCTCGACCACGCTATACACCAATGCACTGCGCGCTGTCTGATGAGATGGGGCTCGCACCCATGAGACATTGGCGTTTTGCACTGAAGGACTACCTATCCGGATCGACATTAATCGCTTGACGACTGCATGTCTGTCCAATAACCTTATGCAGTGGGAGACAACCTATGAAGGGTGTTAGCATAGGGCTCTGGTTGGTGGCAGGCATAGCGGGTGCCATCGTGTTTTGGTTGTTTCAGTCCGCTACAGGTCCTTGGACGATTACAGCATTCATGGGACAGCGGATTGTGACTCAGGGGGGGTACGCTCTTCCAAACCCCTTCCTACCTCGCATTCATGGGCGGTCCCCATTGGGTGGGGAATTCATTTAGGAGTGAGTCTTGCGTATTCATTGCTATTTGCTTGCGTATTCATCATTTGCCGTTATCTCCCCCTGTTCGTGCTGGCCGAGGGATTTCAACTTGTTCTAGGTTTTGTGATCGGAGCAGCCCTCGGTTGGGGCACATCGCTCATTACGGTGCCTGCTATTACAGTAACCATTAATGTGCTGAGCGGAAAAGGGTTTCCAGCTAATGTCCCAGGGCTCAACACAGCCTACGGGTTGCCGTTTTGGAACCATATGCTTTTCTTTGGGGTTGTCTGGCTTATCTACCTGTTTATACCGTACCTGAGCAAAAAGTTTTGAGTGTTCTTTCATTTCTCTTCTTTCGCCTGACCTGCAACTCCAAGGTTTTCGCTCAAGATTAATTTTGATTAATGTGTAAATCATGATAGCCGTAAATGACATCAATGGTTGAGGCATGAGCGATGAGTCAATTTCGGATTCAATCTCACGGGCGTCTCCAGGAATGGGTGGCAGAGGAGAAGGGGTATTTCAAGGATGAAGGGTTGGACTATGAGTTCATCGTCAAGCCAATTGCGACTTGGTCTAGTAATGTTCAATCAACTGAATCGGCCCCTGTGGAGGTCAAGCAGGGGGCTTATGAGTCCCTGGAGGAAGGCCGGGGTTGCCATGTGAGCTCGGCGTGTCATTGGGCGGTTAATATGGCCTCTTCTGCTGACCATGGGAGAATGTGGGGAGAGGCATACGGGATGGCGCCATCGGGCATCTATGTTGCTCCCGAATCACCAATCCGAAGGCCTACTGATCTTGCCCGCGTAGAAGTAGCTGTGGGCTATCACACGGGAAGTCATTTTTCTACTCTTCAGGGTCTTGAAAAGATTCTTAAACACGAAGAAATCAAGCTTAGGTACGTTGGCTTGCTGCTCGATCGGCTGGCACTGCTGTTTGACCGAAAGGTAGAGGTGGCTAGCATCTTTGGGGCGCCCCTATACGTTGTGGAACAACTGGGACTACGCAAGGTCGTGGATACGACGTTTATGATCGGATTCTTAGTTACGGGAGAACCTGAACAGGAAGACGTGGAAAGCTATTTTAGGGCCTTGCGCCGCGCGCAGGTTGACATCGATGTCGATCCGGAACCGTACAAACACTACTATTTGAAAGAGATTCCAGAGAAATATCACTCGATGGTGGATGTCCAGGCCTTTGGGCCCGGAGAACGGCTCGTCTTCGAGCCCTACACACGGGAGCTCTTTGAACGAACCCATGGATGGATGGAATCCTGGAGCCTCTTTCCTGCTGAGCAGGTAGGCACCCTCGGCTACGAGGCGTCGGTCATGCAGAGCCGCCGCTGACCTCGCCCCCCTAGTCATTAATGGATCTCTCCTTCAAATCGGTTTCTTCAAGTAGATAAGAAAAACTATTCCTGGCACGAGGTTGAGCCCGTCGTGCAGGTGATTGTGGGGCTCGTTCGGTTCATTTGATCTCTTTCGGGGTGTGACGCATAAATGAACATGGCTCGAAGAATATATGTAGTCTTGCGTTATTTTTATTCGCGAGGAGTGAAGAGTCATAGGATGTAAATTGATGAGTGAGGATGTTCAACGAGTAAAACCGAAGTATTATTACGGCTGGTATATTGTAGGTGTTGGTTTCCTTGCCAATACGGCAGCTGTGTTTTCTCTCTCCAGTACTCTGGGTATTTTCATGAAACCACTCACCCAGGATCTTGGTGTGTCGCGGGGGGTGTTTTCCCTTCTGCGCTCCGGAGAGAGTCTTATTGGTGCGAGCCTGTCACCGTTAGTGGGCACAACCGTGGACCGCCATGGTGGCCGCTGGGCCATGACATTCGGTGCCTTAGTGGTGAGCATGGGATTTCTTATGCTCAGCCAGGTGGACGCCTTCTGGCAATTCCTGAGCGTGCGCTGGGCACTCCATATTGGAGACGCCTTTATGGCTTACCTGGTGGTGAACGTGGCCATTTCACGCTGGTTTATTAAGAAGCGTGGTCGTGCCATTGCCTTTTCCAGTATGGGGGTTGGTTTTGCCAAGATTGGTATACCCGTTCTCACCGCTACGCTAATCGCATGGTTTGGATGGCGTATGGCTTGGGGGGCATTTGGTATTCTCACCTTGATATTGGTGGTGGGACCCGCTGCTATTTGGATGCGGCGCCGTCCAGAAGATATGGGTCTTCGTCCGGACGGGGAACCGAATCCCGTGAGCGACCTGTCCTCCACTCAGGAAAAGAGCCAAACAACGGCCCGTCGTCAACAGAGCCTTGCGGAAGAAGTGGTTTGGAGTCGAGGTGAGGCGATTCGCACAAAGACTTTCTGGTTGATTACAACCTGTCTCGTGTTCGCCAATATAGGTGCCGCGGGATTGAATCTTCACCTCTTCGCTTACGTGAGCGACAATAGCGGATCGGAAATGATTGCTGCCTCGGTGTTGAGTACTCTTGCCTTCACACAGCTAGCCTTTCCCTTGGTCTGGGGTATTATTGCTGAACGCGTAGAAGTTCGATTTGCGTTGTTTTTAAAGTTTTTGATTCAAGCAATCGGGTTGTTTATTGTCATTACGTCAGTGAGCCTACCTCCCCTCTATTTTGGATTTTTCATGTACGGCATTGGTATCTCAGGTGGAATGGTCCTACCCGATCTACTGTGGGCCCATTATTTCGGTCGTATATCACTCGGGTCCATTCGTGGTCTGGGCCTGCTCATGGTCCAAAGTATTTCCGCCGTGGGCCCTCCCTTCTTCGGCTTTCTCTTTGATATTACCGGAAACTACTTTCTCCCCTTCATGCTTTTGATTGGGGCTTTAACCATTTCAGCGATTATCTGCCTGGTCATGCAGCCGCCGACGAAGAGAACTGCATAGGATTTCACAAACCCTCCATGTGGCGATCGGTTCCCTTAACTCTATTCTGGTTCATGTACATGGGAGCGCTGGGAACATTCTTCCCCTACTACGGTCTGTACTTGCGGGAAAATGCCGGTCTTTCTGGGACCCAGCTGGGATGGGTGCTCGCCATGATGCCATTAATGGGTCTTGTGGCTCAACCTTTTTGGGGGCAAGTGGCGGATAGGACGGGTGCACGGACGCGAATCCTGACACTGCTGAGTTTTGGCGCTGTGTTTGGTTACCTGGTCCTTGGTGCAGCAGAGGGATTTCCCTCCATGCTTGCGGCCGGAACTCTCCTGGCAGTATTTACCACTGCCGTTCTGCCCATAACCATGTCGGTGAGCTTGGCGGTGCTCCGTGATGCAGGGCCCCATGCCTATGGGTTCGTCAGGGTGTGGGGTACCATCGGTTTCTTTTTGCTGGTGGTGAGCTTTCCCTGGCTGCTAAACCGTTTTCAGGAGACGCGTGGGTTGATCTCGGAATCGGGTGGACCTTCGGAACCCGGTCTGGGGATAATGTTCATTGTAACGGCAACGCTCGTTTTCATAGCTGCCTTAATCAGCATTCGCCTTCCTCGAGAGGGAGTCATTTCGCTTCGAGCCGAACGTGGCGACTGGAGGGAGCTGTTCAGGAACCGAGCCTTTGTCCGTTTCCTCCTGTTCGCTATGGTTGCGTATTTTCTCCTCCAGGGTCCCATGTGGCTTTTTCCGATATTGATCCGCGCTCGTGGTGGAGATATCGATACCATTCGCGGCATGTGGATCTTAATGCTCGCGTTTGAGATTCCGCTTGTTTTGTCCACCGGCATCGGTTTCAAGCGATTTGGTGCGAGGGGATTGCTAGCCATTGGAGTGCTTGCCAGTGGAATTCGTTGGATTCTTTGTGGAGTCGTTGACGACATTACCCTGCTCTATCCGGTGCAGGCCCTTCACGGGGTAACGGTTGTGGGCCTCCTGTTGGGCGGTCCGCTATATCTCGACCTTGTGACACCAGAGCGGCTTCGCTCCACAGCCCAGGCCGTTCTCTCTATGGCCGGCATGGGTATTGCCGGTGTGGCCTCCAACACGGGAACGGGATGGCTTCTCGAGCATGTGGGACCCAGTGCGCCTTATATCATTGGTGGTATCGGGTGCCTGGTTCTCGGTCTTTTTTCCTGGGTAATTTTGATAGCACCGGAGAATGCGCGTAAATGAGGTATTACCCAGGCTTTTTGGTAAAAACCAGAAAGTTCTGTTTTGGCAGGAAATCAAACTCTCTCTGCAATACGAATCCGGCTTCACTCATCTCTCTTTTAATCACTTCGCTGGAGGTGTAATGGCTGCCAAGGAATGGCAACCAGTGTGTGCCGCTGAATTCGACGATGGCGATGCGACCGCCCTGCCGAAGGTACTTGCCTACTTTAGCGAAATAGGCAGGACGGTTTTCCAGGTGGTGGTAGGTGTTGGTGGTGAAAACAATGTCGATGCCGGACTGCGGTAGCAGGGGATCGTCAGGTTTTGCTAGGATAACCTCGATGTTCGAAAGACTTTCCTGCCGGGACCGGTTTGCCACATATTCATTCATTCCCTTGTCCACATCCACGGCGTAGACTTTGCCTTTTGGTCCGGGCCCGGGCTAGTCGGAAAGTAAAGTAGCCTCCTCCCGAACCGAGATCAGCGATACGGTCTCCGGAACGAATGCCGAGGCTTCGAATGACTTTGTCCGGCTTCTGCCATTGGTCTCGGTTGATTCCCTCATAGGCACACCGCTTGAGACTCGTGCATCCGGCAAGGAGCAGCACAAGTAGGACGATTATATTACAATGGGCGTCCACCAAGAGGGAGCCGCCATCACTTTCTTTTGCTCTCGGTCGATTATATTGATGTCGCTGCATGGACCTCAGTTCCCAAAGAAGACATCATTCTATCGTCCACCAAGAGGGAGTTCCAGCCATCAGTCGTATTTTTAAAGCAGGTAATTTCCTCTATGCTCCTCGGGGAACGAGTCTTCAGGCCGTGGGCGATAAACTTGTACCATGAAGGCTTTGGCACTCCCCTCGTTTCACGGAACTCCCGCAGCGACCCACCGGGCCTGCGCTCGCACGAACCTTCCGGATCTCAGATTAGCCGTGGGCGGACTCCGGCTTTCATGCGGCGCTGACCACGGTGGGTAGCCCGCTGCTCCGTCCATGTTCCTCTCGGGGAGCACCTTCAGCCATCCCCGACTTCTTTTCTTCCTCCACTCAGTACTCAGCACTCATCCCTCGTTGCTCACCTTGGGGCGAAGGAGGCCTGGCACGAAGAAAGGGAGACCTCCGATACTGTCGGCTCATGACAGTTTGGCGTATCGAATTAAATGACGGGGCCTCAAGGCAGAGGCCCATCGGCTCCCGCTGAGGGGCAGGCCGCCGAGCCCCTTTTGGGGATCGTAATTTCCTCGAATTCGAATGGTCTGCAAACCGTGAATTGTGAGGGAGTTAGGGATGGAGCTTAGGAAGCCAGTTTCCTCTTGATGTCCGTATTTGGTTCGGACTAATATGACGCAGTCGAATTTCTCTGTGGGTGGGCAGTTCATTTCTCTCGGGACCTTTGAAAGGAGGCAAGCATGGCTAGGATCCGGCATATCGCCCTTTTTGCAAAAGACCAGGCCAAGATGGTGGATTTCTATACCAAGACCTTTGGCATGAAGATTGTGCATCAGCACTTTAGCGAAGGTCATAAAGATCGGGAGGCCTTTTATCTCTCGGATGGGTATATCAACCTTGCTATCTTGCCGGCACGTGAGGGACACGCTGAAGGTCTTGATCATTTCGGCTTCCAGGTGGACAGTAACGAGGAGACCGCGGAGCTAGCGCTTAAAATGGGTGCCACGCAAGGACCCGAAGGCACGCCGCGCGATGGACGTTTTGCAGAGGCCTTCGTCAAGGATCCCGTTGGTGTTCGGGTTGACCTGTCAGAGGCCGGTTGGCGCACGGATCCCATAAAGACAGCATCAGTTACCGCCGCCAAGCCAGTAACCGTTCGCTAGGCTGACCTAACTCTCCATTCCTGTTCTGTGGGGTGCAGAAAAAATAGTCCGATAGTGCGTTGGTGCGCGTGCGCAATGATCCATCCGGCTAGAAGGGTGAATTTAAATAAATACAATGTCGAATGATCTTTTGCTCCGCTTGGTCCAGGTATTGCGGAAATCAATTGGCAAACTATAACGCCATTGTCATCGGCGCGGGTGGTATGGGAAGCGCTGCCATCTATCACTTGGCCCAACGTGGCGTGAGGGTGCTAGGCCTCGAGCAATTCCATCCCAATCACGAATTAGGCTCTTCCCATGGCGTCAACCGCATTATCCGCCTGGCCTATGCGGAGAACCCAGCCTACGTGCCCCTTCTGCACCGCGCATATGAACTATGGCGCCAGATGGAGCAACTAGTTGGTGAACAGTTGTTGTATGTAACCGGTGGTATCGATGTAGGACTGCCCAACAGTGCAACGGTTGAAGGATCTTTGCGTTCTTGCCGCACACACCACCTGCCCCACGAAATCCTGGACATGATGGCATTGAAACAGAGATTCCCTGGCTGTGGTTTTCCTAAAGAATTGATTGCCGTTTATCAGCCGGACGCGGGATTACTTATTTCCGAGCGTTGTGTCAGGGCCCACGTCAAGGCGGCCCAGGACCTAGGGGCAGAGGTCCATTACCAGGAGCGTGTGTTACAGTGGGAGGCGAGCGCCAGTGACGTCCGGGTTCGTACTGACCGTAATAATTATCGGGCCGATAAGCTCATCATTGCGGCTGGGCCGTGGGCGTCGTCCGTAGTTCCGTTACTTGCCCACCTCGCGATCCCAGAGCGTCAAGTGTTGATGTGGAGCCAGCCGTTGCAACCAGAGCTGTTTCGTCCCGAGACCTTCCCCGTGTTTATCCTGGATGTTCCCGAGGGTCTTTTATACGGTACCCCTATTTTCGAAATCCCCGGATTCAAGATCGGTAGATACCATCACCTCCATCAGCAGGTGGACCCGGATAGTATGGATCGTGAATGTCATCCGGAAGATGAAAGGATCTTGCGTGACGTGATCCGCCGCTACTTTCCCGGCGCCGACGGTCCTACATTGACTCTCAAGACATGTATCTTTACCAATTCCCCGGATGGAAACTTTATTGTAGACTTCCATCCGGATTCCCCGCGAGTCTTGCTGGCAGCCGGATTTTCTGGTCATGGTTTCAAGTTCTCTAGTGTTGTGGGCGAGATCTTATCCGATCTTGTGGTGAATGGGGATACCCAAAGAGACATCAGCCTTTTTCGACTGAATCGATTTAATGTTTAATCGTGTATTGAGATGAACGAACTGAGGGAGTCAATCATTGGTACGATACCAGAGCACAAACGGTAAAGGGATACTCTTGGTCGGGGATAGCCGCAAGGTGCCGGTCATTCCTGACCGATCAGTGGCCGTTATCCTCACCAGTCCGCCATACTGGGTACGCGGGCAAGGTAGAGAATCAGCCATTCGGTATGCACGACAGATCGCCAAGGAACACGGACGAGAGTGGCGGCGGGTACTCGCACCTCGTGGAGAACTCTGGATAATCATGGGGGACCGACACGACGGTCGTGAGTGGATCGGAATGGATGGGATCTTAGCAGACTCCCTCCGCAAGGCTGGATGGTTGTTACAGACCAAGGCATTTTGGACTGAGGAGCCATCGACATTGCGTTGGGATGACAGGATTAATTATCTCTTGCGTTTTAGCAAAGCTGGAGTACGGCATCTGCCGCCCAACTCCACGCTTTGCTGGCATCTCCCCATACCGTGGTCGCCGCGGGGGAGCCTCTGGGATGCTATGCCGCCCGGTGTTGTCCGTAAACTCCTCCAATTGTGCCCTCCAGGGATTGTACTGGATCCATTCTTTGGCAGCGGAGCCGTTGGAGCGACAGCAGCTCGCATGGGTCGACCTTGGATTGGCGTGGAGCGGGAAAGGAGCCAGGCACGGGTTGCAGCGCGGCGACTTCGTTTGAGACGAGTTTTGGGATTGTTCCAGGACGGAGCAAAATTACCACTACGCTTTAAATAGCCTAATTGATTGGCGGATTGATTCTCACCGAAAACTTGACCGCAGATTTTCGCCAACCAGGGCACAGCAAAGCGCATGGCGCATAGCGCAAAGCGTTAAGAGAAATTAACCGCAGACACACGCAGATTTACGCAGACTAGGGAATGGCATAGCGCATGGCGCTAAGAGCTTTCAGCTCCGGACTCATTGCTGCTATCTGCATACTGCCTACTTTCATTCTGCTCCCTTTCTGGGGCTGATAGCTGAAAGCTGACAGCCAATTATGCTCAGCACTCGCTACTCAGCACTGAGTTCGCTTTGCGCCTTTGCGGCCCAACCCCGTGTAGGCTTCCCTTTACGGCAATACCTGGATAGAATACCGTTGGTAAAACACCCGCAAGGAGGTCCCAATGGGTGACAATGTTACAGTCCTAGATTGCGACGGGCATATTATTGAATCCATTCCGGAAATGGTTGAATACATGGACCCCCGAATCCGCCATATCGCGCTACGTCCCTCAAGGAACCGCCAGGGAGTCTTTGCCCAACTGGATAGCATCCACTATCCCCGTAATCTGAATCTTAGCGAGGAGGAGCGAACCCCCACCAGGGACCGAGTCAATGCCAGCGATCACCGAATGGGCTCTGCAGAAGACTGGGTGGCTTTTCTCGAAAAATCCGGCGTGGAGCAGACGGTTATGTTTCCCTCGGAAGGTCTGTCTGTGGGATTCTTTCAGCAGGCGGACTACGCGGCATTGGTCTGCCGGGCCTATAACGACTATGTGGCTGATCGGTATCGGAAAGTGGATAAGAGGCTTTACCCCGTGGGGCTTATTGCCATGCAGGATGTCAAGTCTGCTGTGGCAGAGCTTCGCCGTGCCGTGTTGGAACTTGGATTAAATGCAGTAATGCTTCCGTCCCGAGGACTGCCTTTGCACCTTGGGCATGATTACTACTGGCCTGTGTACGAGGAAGCCGCCAATCTTGGGTGCGCGCTCGGGGTCCATGGTGGCTCTAGCGTGGGTCTAGGAGCGGACACCTTTACGGATCCCACAGCGGCTCGAGCCCTACGTCACCCCGTTCCCCTAGCATTGGAGATGATCTCCATGATCCATCACGGTGTCCTGGACCGCTATCGAGACTTACGCGTGGGGTTCTTCGAGGGAGGATGTGTGTGGACGGTACTGCTGATGGATAGGCAAGACCGCGACGAGAGTGTCTACACCACTCGTCATGGCAAGAAGCGCACCATCGAGGAGTATCTATCCTGTGGCCAGGTGCTTGTGGGTTGCGAAGGTAATGACGAAGTTTTGTCCTATGTGAAGCAGAAGGCGGGCATTGACGCCTTCGCGTTTGCCACGGATTATCCTCATGAAGTGGATCTCGTGGCGGCGAAACAGATGATCCAGGGGGCCCTCGAACGACCGGATCTGACTTTGGACGAAAAGAAAGCCGTCATGGGGGAAAACGCAAAGAGGTTTTTCAGGTTGCAGTAACCTCCTAGGCAAAGATGTTTATCAAGAAAACAATGACTCGCGCAAAGACGCAAAGGGCGCCAAGAATGAATAAAATTCGAAATTCGAAATCCGAAGTCCGAAACAAATCCAAATGATCAAAAACATAAAATTCCAAACAATTTCGAACGGCAATATGGCAAACGTTCAAAATTCAAGGGTTGAAAAGTTTAAGATTTTGCAATTTGAATTTCGGCATTGTTTCGAATTTCGAAATTGGGATTTCGGATTTTGATTTGGAGTTGCCTTAGCGTGATGTCCATTGTTAAAGACGTTCTGTTGAAGAATCGTTGGGTAATAATCTAATGACAGGAGGTGTGAACATGAACTCGCCTCTCAAAGTTACCGGCATTGACCATGTGGTGCTCCACGTAAAGGACTTGTCCCGGGCCAAGAAGTTCTACGTGGATTTCTTGGGCATGGAGGTCCGGCGCGAAAATTCCTGGCAGCTCTTTGTGAACTGCGGAAGTCAGCAGGTGGGGCTCTTCCAGATGGGTGACGGGAAAACCATCAATGGGGGTGATGAGGTGAACCACATGGCGCTGCGTCTTCAGTCCGGAGAATACGAGAGGGTCAAGGCGCTTCTGGAAAAGGAGGGGATTGAGGTCACAGGACGCCGAGGTGATCCTCACTGCATTTATTTCTCCGATCCAGACGGCCATAGACTGCAGCTTTTGACCCCAGCCGAGCAGTGAGATCCAACCTAGGTTGTCGAAGCGCTCAGTATTGAGTTGGGAGTGCTGAGCAGAATTAGCAAAGAGACAACAGACTACCGACGACGGACTACAGACTCGTGGTCGTCAATTTCCGGTCCCTGGTTAGAGGTCAGTAGTCGGTAGTCAGTCGTCCCGAATCTGAAAAGACGCTTTGTGCCTGGTGCTTTGCCCTCCGCTCCTCTAGCGAGTGTCGTGACGAATACTCCCCTCAGTGATACGCCACAAATAAATGGTAAAAATATCACCTCTGGCATCCGCGACTTCCCGGGAAGCGTCTGGGACCCAGTCCCCCATGGCGAACTCGTTTGCCACCACACGGGCGCCAGGCTTGAGTTGTCTCTCCAGCAGAGGCCGCACGAGAAGATTCGATTCGGGGTGGAGGTAAATGGTAACCACGGTGGCCTTGGTAAAATCAGCGGTCATGAGATCCTGTGCTCGAATCTCCACTAGGTGTCCTACTCCGGCTTTGACCGCATTGGCCCGGGAATCCTGAATCAGTTCAGGGTCTATCTCAAAGCCAAGAGCCCGTGCCTCATATTTCTTTGCCGCGGTGATAACGATTCTTCCGTCTCCCGAACCAAGATCATAAACAATATCCTTGCTAGTGACCTGCGCCAGTTCCAGCATTTGCTCCACCACCTCCATAGGAGTCGGGACGAAGGGGGCGAGTTCTTTCGTCTTGTCCATGGATTGCTTGACATCTTCCAGTCGGTCCAGCTCGGTGGGTGTTATTTGACTATGGAGGAGGCGAGGGAAAATCGTCAAGAGCAGTATTAAGATTGGTAGTGAATTCCATCTTGAAGTTATCATTCTTTGGTTTCCTTTTTTCTAACGTCTATTTAGACGCAACGGGTTTCCGTGAAAATATCAGTTCTAGGGGCACCTATTAGACACCGGGTTGGGAACGATTGAATTGTGAGGCTGAATAACTGTTAGCGGTGGGGGGAGAACTTAAGGGGACGCTGATACTTGGCTTGACGGCGGCGTGTGCATGATAGGTGCTCACGATCAGGGTGACCTCTGTTTAGCCATGGCTTTCATAGAGGACCCGTCATAGTTTGAACCGGTCCGCGTGATGTAGACGATGACGTTCATGCCCGGTTTCAGATCTCTATTGTTGGAATGGCCGTCGAGGGATATTTCCACCGGAATCACCTGCTCGATTTTTGTAAACGGTCCTGACGGCCGAAACAAGGCAAATTCCGAATCCGTCGCATCACCGATTAATTTTACTTTTCCATTGAAGGACCGATTCGGATAAGCATCAACGTAGACCTCCACAGGATTGCCACGCTGAATGTACCGGAGATAGGTTTCCCCTATATTGGCCCGCACTTCCAAAGTACCTTTGATGGCAACTTTTATCAGCGGTTGGCCGCTTTCGATTATATCTCCGAGATCGGCGGTTTGTCGGACCACGATCCCGTTCACGGGGCTTCTCACTTCCGTACCTGCCAATAGCCGGCGTTTGGTTGCCACTTTTAAATTGAGTTGATCCACTTTTGATTCTTGAGATCTTAACCGTGCTTCGTAGGCATCAAGATCTGCCAAGCGCGCCTTGGCCAACCGTAAATCCGCCTCCGACTTCTTCAAATCGGACCTGGCGGTTACCGTCTTCGCTTGGGCCAACATTGCGTCATCCCGAAAATTGTTTAATTTGGAAACCTGGGCCAATCTGATATCGGCCCTGGCCCATTGCACTTCATTTTTTCGCATTTCGACAGTTACCAGAGCATGATCGTAGGCGGTTTTCGCGGTATCGAGGTCTTTCGCCGAGATAAATTCGCTTTTGAATAGCTTTTTGGCCCGCTCCAACTCAACGGCTGCGTTTTTGAGCTCCACTTCCCCGGCGGCGAGACTTGATTGGGCCACCTTCAATGCGGCTGCCACCTGATCACGCTGGGTTTTGGTGATGAGCCTTGCCAACTCCACCATTCGTTCTTTTTCCCTCAGGATACTCCTCGCCGTGTCCACGGTCGCCTCCGCGCGACTGATCTCTCCGCGCACCGTAACCTCCATGGCCTTGAGTTGAATACGTTCCTGTGACAGTTGGGCCGCTGCTTGAGTTCGTTCTGCCAGGGATTCCTCCAGAGCGGCCGTATAATTTTCGTGATCGATCCGAAGAAGCAGAGTCCCCTTCTCCACCACGTCCCCCTCGTCCACTGGAAACTTGACGATCCGACCCGAAACCTCGGCGCTGATGGTGGCGTAGGAAGCCGTCACACGAGCATCGTCGGTGGAGACGGTGTTCATGGCCCTGATCCACCACCTGACACCATATACTCCTGCAACGACGAGGCCTATACCGAGACCGGCCGATATGAGGAGGGTGCGTTTTTTCATTGGATTCCTTGCACTAACTAATCCCCGGTTTTCGTTTCTTTTATATCACTTTGGTTGTTATTACCAGTTCCACCGTCTGGTTCCCCGCCCTGACCAGGAACCCCACGCCTGGGATTTCTCGTTTCATTGTAAGTGGCGCGGATTAATAGCA
Source organism: uncultured Binatia bacterium (SeqCode) (assembly GCA_965215595.1). Taxonomy (GTDB): domain Bacteria; phylum Desulfobacterota; class Binatia; order UBA9968; family CAXXLF01; genus CBDCDW01. The sequence continues at coordinate 607,385 of CBDCDW010000005.1, forward strand.
CCAAAGGGATGAGGAAAATCCCGGTTATGGCCGCCAGTCGATAGCCGTCGTGATAGGATTCGATAGTTGCACGTTGAATAATTTGATCCCTGAGAATCCTAAGCGAGCTCATTCTTGCTCTCGCAGGGGGCTCGCCAGCCTGTTCAAGGGCCCGCTGCAAGGAATTCAGGGCCTGTGTGCTTTCCTGGCCCACCGTGTGGGTCCTCATATACCCTGCAAGGCGAGCACTTTGGCGGTTAGTCACATAGGCCGTGATTAAAGGGACACCGATCGTATTGCCTAGATTGCGGGCCAAGGAGTCCAACCCGGCCCCTAGGGTCACTTTATCCATGGGTAGGGTGCTGAGAGAAAGCCGGATCATTGTGGCCTGGGATCCCGAACGAAACAATGCCTGAAAGATGGTTACCAGAACGATAAAGGTAAGTGAGGTTCCCAGCTCCATTTTTGAATAGAAGTGCATTGTTATGGATGAGGCGAGGAGGGAAATTGAGATGACGGTGGGGATCGTGATCTTATCTGAGAGGTACCCCCAAAAAATTCCGCCCACCCCCGAAGCGAATGCCATGGGCATCAACCGCTGCCCGGCCTGTAGGGGGGTAAACTTGAGTTCCCTCTGGAGAAAAATGCCGAAAATAAAATTTGTGCTAAAGAAAATCCCCGTATTAAAGAGCCTGACCAGAAAAGAAAGGGTAAAGGATATATTTTTGAAAACCCTAAGCTCGACAATCGGGTATTCGGAATTGAGTTCAGTAATAACAAATATCGAGCCAGAAATGGCTGAGATGGAAAGGAGACTTATAAGTTGAGGAGAGTCCCAACCGTAGGTCTGTCCATTGTTCACTGCCCAAAGGAGTGTACTCAGGCAAGCCCCCATGCTGGCTAAGCCAAGAAAGTCCACGCTAGGTGGACGTTTCTTCTCCTGGCCGTCCATATCTTTGGGCATCACGGCCATGATTAGAAGGAGGGCCAATATATTGATCGGGATATTGATGTAGAAGACCGATCGCCAACCGAAATTTTCTACCAACCATCCACCCAATAAAGGGGCCATCAGTGGACCCATCATGTGGCTCGCTTGATAGAACCCCATGGCCAGTCCTCGCTGGTGGGCGGGAAAGCTACGATAAAGGATCGACATGGAGAGGGGTTGCCTGAGGCCACCACCGGCATTTTTCAAAGCTAGGAAGAATATGAGTGCGCCAAAGCTCCAAGCTGCCCCGGCGAATCCCGAACCGACGATAAATATAACGATGGTAGCAACGTAAATCTGGCGGATTCCGAAAATGCCCGAGAGCCACCCCGCAGTAGGACCCAATATGGTCCGTACGATGGCCGGCCCCGTCCGGATCCATTGAGCCTGTTCCAGGTTGACTCTCAGAGCGACCATCATCTGGGGAATCGCTATCTCCACCATCCGCTCGGCAAACCCCACGGTCATGGATCCGATCACAAGGGCCGATGTAAGCCACCATTTATAGTTTGGGTGGTCCGGCGATATTACGAATTTTCGACCCAGGGCCATGGTTTTCTCCAGGGACTTGTAACTTTGGCAGCATTCTATGTCCCCCTGTTCATGGAAGTCAAAGGGAGATGTGGCCCCTTGGATTCCAGGCCTTTGAACAGATCAATTGAAGGGTCCGGTTTTGAGAAGGGAAAGGATAAAACGTTTACCCCGAACCACAGAACACCCCGTGCGTACGCCCCGATTCAAACTGAACAACCTGATTAAGACGTTGGACTTGACTCACCTGGGCGAAAGGCGTGTTTGGCTTCCTTCTTTTTGTTGGATCGGGGTATTGCTGGGATGCATGTTCCGGACTCCCTGCAAGTGCCGTGAGAATAAGCACGTGGTACGGGGTTTATGCCGCTATAACCCGTAAAAGCTTCTTGGATTATCGGAAAGGATTTTGTCCGTAAGAAAAGCAGGAATATCTTCACGGGATTTCATGGTTTTGACTAGCTCTTTTTCCTCCGAAGGGTCCCTATGGCCATAATCAGAGCCAATGATCAGATTGTCCTCACCGATGTACTTGGCAAGATAGCCAATGTCCTCGTCGGCTTCGCAGGCTACGTAGAATCTGTATCGTTTGAGCAGGTCGCCGTTTGAAATCTCAGCCCATCGCGATTGCAACTGGCGGCGCAGCGCGTGCAGCAGATAGGGAACCCAACCGGCGGAGGCCTCAATGAAGCCAAACTTTAGCGTCGGAAAAAGCTCAGGAATTTTGTTCGCCACAAGATTCCTGAAGGCGATAATCGGAGGAATGCGTCCAGAGGCAAACGCCGAGTGGCGTTCAAGGTTGAACAGATTCGACAACACGGGGGAGCCGGATCCAGTATGGATACAGATGGGCAATTCAAGTTCCATGGCTGTCTTGTAAATGGGGAAAAAGTAGGGATCATCCAGATTGCGATCCTTTTCCAATCCACGAAAGAAAAGCCCCACTGCTCCGTGATCCTTTGCCCACTTGATCTCGGTTACAGAATCTTCCACACTCCGTAGCGGCGGGATCGCTACCCATCGGAGGCGACCGCCACTCTTATCGCAGGCCTCGCTCAACCACCTGTTGTAAGCCCTGCAAAGAGCGATCTCCAAATCGATATCATCTGTCAGATATACGAGAAATAGCGTTGGGTAAATCACTTGGACATCCACTTTGAGGCGATCCATGTCCTTTATGCGAACTTGCGGTTCCGTCAACTCTCTGGATCCGATGGTGATGTCAGTTCTGTTGGATTGATTGGAGGCTGCAGCAGGTGTAATGAGCACGCTTCCCGCTTGGCCCGCCGGTTTTGGAACTATCTGACCATCGATGAGCCAGAATGCGTCACGCTCTTTATATAAGGTGTCGTTGGGAACACGCATGAGGATTGGTCGTTTAGGGTAGGCCTCTTTTTCCAGCAGCGACCACATGGATTCCGATTCCGAAACATGAGTATCCGCGTCAATGATTGTTCCCATAAGTATCGCTCCTTTCAGTCAGGCAACTCACCGAGTTCATCATGGATAAGGTACGAATGTCAATTCTATTTCTGTTACTTTGGGCTTCGGCGACTCCCCTCGTTCCACGGGACTCCCGCAGCGACCCACCGGGCCTGCGCTCGCACGAACCATCCGGATCTCAGATGGCCGTGGGCAGACTCCGGCTTTCATGCGGCGCCGACCACGGTGGGTAGCCCGCTGCTCCGTCCATGTTCCTCTCGAGGAGCACCTTCAGCCATCCCCGACTTCTTTCTCTTTCTCCACTCAGTACTCAGCACTCATCCCTCGTTGCTCACCTTTGGGCGAAGGGGGACTGGCACGAAGAATAGGGAGACGTCCGATACTGTCGGCTCATGACAGTTTGGCGTATCGAATTAAATGACGGGGCCTCGAGGTACAGGTCCATCGGCTCCCGCTGAGGGGCAGGCCCCCGAGCCCTACTCCGCATGGGTGAATAAGCGTTCTCGCCGACGTGCCACAAAAGCGAAGGGACAGCAGCTCCTGAAGAACCAGGCTTATTCCCTTGCCAGGAAGGACTTGTGATCTTAACTCAGGGAGCCACACTTTTCGACATTGAGCGTAAAGCCCTTGACGGACGCAGGGGGGTTCGAATAATTTATGGTTGTTTGTTAAACGAAGATTGAGTCTGGGCCCTCAATATATAGGAGGAAGTCATGCCCTACTGTTCAGTCAATGGAATTCGGATTTACTATGACGTCTCGGGGGAAGGATTTCCCATGGTCTTCATCCATGCAAATCCTTTTGATCATCGCTTGTGGATATATCAAATTGCCCGCTTCTCCACTTTTTTTAAAGTCATCGCCGTGGATATTCGAGGATACGGGCGCTCGGACAAGCCCGTCACCGAAACCACTGTCGCTGAAATGGCAGAAGACATTGTGGGGGTTTGCCGTCAAGAGCAAGTCAGCGAGGCCATCCTCATTGTGGGGGTTTGCCGTCAAGAGCAAGTCAGCGAGGCCATCCTCTGCGGGATCAGTGTGGGAGGAAACCTGGTACTTCAAATGGCATTGAACCATCCCGATCTCTGCCGGGTGTTAATTATGGTTGGGTGTAGCAGCGGCCCGAGCCCGCATCAGACTCGCACAGACGGGTACCTGAACCAAGGAGTAGCAAAGTACCACATTGAGCACCTCAAGAACCTGGTTAGCAAGGAGTTTGCGGAATCGAAGCTGGGTAGGTACACCCTCAGTTTGTTTACGGACACGGATCCCCACTTGAAGCCGGAGGCCCTTAGGGCGGTCTTCAATGCGCTGGAGCAAAAGAACTTAACTCCTCGATTGGGGGAGCTTCAGAGGCCCGTGTTAGTTATAAACGGTGAATTCGACGGCGCCAAGCCGCGAAGTATCGAAATGAGTCAAAAGATAAAGGAAGCGGAGCACCTTACCATTCCGGCATCGGGGCATGCCTGTTGCCTGGAGCAGCCGGCGCTTTTCGATGAGGCTGTGAGTGCGTTCTTGAGAAAGAATGGACTTATGCCATTGAACGGCAAAGCGCGCGGCGCATAGCGCAAAGCGTAAAACCCAGAAAAGAGAGCACGTGACGAAGACAATCAATTATTGAGGGGTAGGAAGTCCTGAAGACCTAGCCGGTAGCCATAGTTGAAAATGGAGGTTTGAGGATTGTATATCGGTGGACCCAAAAGCAGAAAGAACAGTCGAAAGGTGGACAGCACGCTCAAACCTTGAGCCCCTTCCGAACGCTTAGCGCTTTGTTCTTTGCTGTTCTTACGATCTGGGCGAGAGGAGATAGATCAAAGGCGTTTCTATTTCACCCTGATCATCAGTTCCTTCGACTTCCATCCCCGCGCACCACAAATGGCCAGTACTCGGTCCACCGATTTGGTGATGATCTTGACTAGACAACGTGAGGGTATATGGATTACGATCCATGGACGCATAATTTTGCTCCTTTCCTTGAGAGGTTGCGTGCAGCCTCCGTTTTTGGAGCACCTTGAAAATAGCGCTACAGAGGTGGGAGGTGTGTCTCTGCGCGATTTGCTGTATGTGTTTCAAAGCCATAGTGCTCCTGGGTGGGCCTTAGGGGGCCGCACGCAATCGATGGAAGATAGAAACAAAAAACGTGCCAAGCTGTAAGTATTGGGTATATTGAGGTATTTAAGAGAATAAAACGGACATTCGAGGTACAATTTTGGCCAGTCTGTTCCAATTCCGTACTCTGTTTCTTCTTCGAACGGATGTTGAAGACGTGAGGACCGTGCCGAATGTGAGGTTATATTCAGGAACTAGAACCCATGAATCCCTTCCATAGTAAGGAGAGGCCATGCTGACCGAAGAACAGAATAGACAATTAACCAGTGTAGAACCGGGGACTCCCATGGGAGAGCTTTATCGCCGCTACTGGCATCCAGTGGCTGCTGTCTCGCAGATGAAGGACAGGAACACAAGAAACGTCAGACTTCTGGGAGAGGACATGGTTCTTTACAAAGACCGGTCAGGGAAATACGGACTGATCGATCCTTTCTGCCCGCACCGGCGTATGTCCATGGTGTTCGGTATTCCAGAGGAGCGCGGGTTAAGATGTGCCTATCACGGTTGGGTGTATGATGAGACCGGACAATGTATCGAACAACCCTACGAGGAGACCGAGGACCCGGAAGGTAACTTCAAGGATAAGGTAAATACCAAGGCCTACCCCGTTCAGGAGCTGAGCGGCTTAATTTTTGCCTATCTTGGCCGAAAACCCGAACCCTTGCTTCCGCGGTGGGATCTATATGCCATGGAAGACGTGGATAGGGATATCGGATATGCGGAGATCTCATGTAACTGGCTTCAAATCATGGAGAACTCGCTGGATCCGGTACATGTGGAGTGGCTGCACCAGAACTTTTACAACTATGTGGTGGACCAGATGGGAAAGAAAGAACTCCAGAGGAAACGCCAGCGCCATGAGAAGGTCGGCTTTGATGTGTTCGAGCATGGTATCGTTAAGCGGCGTATTTTGGAGGGTGAAACAGAGGAAAGTGACGACTGGAGGGTCGGACACCCAATGGTTTTTCCCAACATGCTACGGCAAGGAAACCTTGGCCGCGGCGGCGCCGGGTTTCAAATTCGAGTTCCCATAGACGACACCCATACGGCACATTGGTGGTATCGTTGCTATCAGAAAAAGGGTAACCCAAAGGATCAGGCGCCGGAGGAAATCCCTTTTTATAAGGTTCCGGTACCGGGCCTGAACGAGGAAGGGCTACCCCAATGGGACATCCTGGACAACAATAGTGGTCAGGATATTGCGGCCTGGATTACGCAGGGGCCGGTGGCAGACCGGACAGCAGAAACTCTGGGACGTTCGGACAAAGGGATCATCCTTTACCGTCGCCAATTGGAGGAGCAGGTGGGGCTCATGGAGGCCGGTAAGGACCCAATGAACGTATTCCGCGATCCAGCGAGGAATAAGTATATTGCACTGCCAACAGAAGAAAACTTTCTTGCCGGACAATCGGGCTATCGTCGCGGTCTCCCGAGGAGAGGTGCCTCAACCAAGTACAGTCCTATAATGGAACGGTGGGAAAAGGAAGCTCGTGACGACCGCGAGTAAAAATTGACTCTGGAAGCCGAATTGAGGAGTAGATGATGGCTAATTATGCTGGGTCATGCGCTTGCGGGTCGATCCAATATGAGTTTGCGGTGGAACCGGTGGGATCGGGGCATTGCCAGTGTCGAGGGTGCCAACGAGCCACGGGCACGGGACATTCCTCAGGGCTCCTGGTACCAAAATCGGCATTTAAGCTTACCGGTTCACCCAAACTCTATGAGCGCGGCGCTGATAGTGGTGGCGAGGTAAGCAACGCCTTTTGTGAAAAGTGCGGGACGCCTCTTTACTGCCTCACCACCGGTATGCCAGACATCGTTTTTTTGCGAGTGGGTAGCCTCGACGACCCGAGCCGATTTACCCCGCAGATGGTTGTTTTTGCGGAGAGCGGATACCCCTGGGACCATATGGATCCCTCTCTGCCGAAGTTTCCAAAATCACCCCCAATGGAAAAGGGTTAACCCCGATCCGAGAATCGTTAGCGAACCATGTGCGATTCTGGGCAGACGTTTCCGATGGTTGCCGATAATTTGGTCGGAGGTCTGTAAATTACTAAAGGTGAGTGATCAAATTATAATACACACAGCTCTGGAGCACCATCTAATGCGTGCTGATCATGATTGGTTAGACCAATTGTGTCGGATCGGGGTTAATCGCCCATGAGCGAATTTGTATACAAAGGATTCCGCAGGGAGGAGATGGAGCGGCAATTTGATCCCAGGCAGGCGGTGCCGGACCATGAGCGTTGGGGGTTGGAGAGAGAGGTGGCGAGTCGAAACAATCGGGAACGATTGAAATCAACACTCAACGTTCCCTACGGTAACTCACCGAGGCAGGTGATAGATATCTTTCCGTCCGAAAAGCCGGATGCTCCAGTGCTTGTTTATGTTCACGGAGGTTACTGGGTGCGCGGTGGAAAAGACCACAACTGCCATTTCGTGGATCTTTTCGGAGAGGCGGGCGTTACCGTAGCACTGGTGGAATACGATCTCTGCCCTGACGTATCGGTCACAGACATTGTCCGACAGGTACGCTCAGCCATTGGATGGGTTTATAAAAATATTTCAGCCTATGGCGGTGACCCGGAAAAAATTTATATTTGCGGCGTGTCCGCGGGCGGGCATCTGGTGACCATGGCCCTTGCCCATGATTGGGAAAACGAAGGCCTTCCGCGCCATATCATCAAGGGCTGTGTTGCCATCTCCGGAGTCTACGACCTCGATGCGGTTCTTCACGTTTCGGTGAACGAGCAGATCAGACTGAATCCCCACACCGCACGGGAAAACAGTCCTTTCATTCACCCACCTCTTTCCAACGCACCCCTAGTCGTTGCCGTTGGAGGAGGCGAGCCCGAGGGTTGGAAGCAGATGTCTCGGGATCTTTATGAGCTAGGTAACAAAAGGGGAGTTAACTGCGAATACCTCGAAGTTCCAGATGCCAACCACTTCATGCTCTCATCTCATCTGGCGGATCCTGAAAGCCTCATTACCCGGGCCATATTCAATCAGATGGGTTTGCCGGCACCTGCACGCGTCTAACACGGAATATTTACGGTCGACAGGATCATCGGGGCAAGCCTTTCAGGGCGAGGTCAATAGGCCTGTTCAGCCGAAGGCTGATCAGCCTCTGGCTGAACCTTAGGTGGGCTGCAAACTATCAAAGAGTTAGTAGATCAGTTTCGCCCAATGGGGTGGAACATTTGACTGGCTATCAGTTGAGCTGTTTACTCTCGACCCATGAAACACAATTAAAGCGTCGTTTAATTGCATGCTGGTGCGAAATACTGCTGAAAAACCCATAATTTCAATCAGATAGCCATCACTATTCTTGTGGGAAATACCCTACGAAACAATAGCCAAAGTCGTACACGCGGCTATTGACTCCGATTTCGAGTTTTACTAGTCTTCGGATGAAAAGACAGAGAGCCTTCCCTCAGGATTGTTAAAGCAACTTTCTCCGCGATATCTACGGATGTAAACCCTGGTTAGCTTCCGACGAGGGAGGTAGGTCCACTAACCGCCTAGGGGATCCGGCTGATCATTCGATGAACACAAGAACGAAAAGGGTGTTTTTTATAGGTATCACTTCAGTTGTAAGCCTAATTGTCCTCGTATCTTTATCGGAAATACTTTTAAGAATACTTGGTTATAGGCCTTGGCAAAATTACCGAAAAGACGCTAATGAGCCTAGAGTATATGAATACGACAATTTATTAGGATGGAGAAATAAAGAGGGAAATTATACGATACCACCTTACTCTCGAAAAGGAACTCCTATAAAGATTACGTTTTTATCGGATGGCTCAAGGGTCACTGAAGAGCAAAAGAATGGGGATCGTGATAAATTCGTCATTCTGGGAGGCTCTTTCACACAAGGGTGGGCCATATCCGACGATGAAACTTATCCTTGGAAACTACAGGAGAGATATCCCCATTTAGAGGTGTTAAACTATGGCTCAGGCGGATATGGAACATACCAATCTCTTCTGATGCTTGAGAGAATTTTTGGGAATTCAAAACCGCCAGTCATGGTCCTCTATGGGTTCATGTGGCATCATGAAGAGCGTAATGTCGCTCCTCCTGGATGGATAGCAGCTTTGTCTAAACTTACAAAGAGGAGGGCCCGTGTTGCCGTCCCCTACGGCACCATTAATCATGATGGCGTTCTTATTAGGCACCCGCCAGAATCTTATCCGGTATGGCCACTCAGGGAATGGCTCGCTATCGTCCCATTTCTTCAGCAACTCTATACTTTACCGGCAACCTGGCGTCGAAAGGCATCAAAAGAATTGGTTACCGAAAAATTAATTCTAGAGATTCATAACCTCTCCACGGGACATGGAGCGGATTTTGCGGTGATATTACTAGAACCTAGGAAAACGCAGAGAGCCTATTATTTAGAGTTTCTCCAACGCATGCAAATCAGAGTTATAGATTGCACATATCCGATTACGCGTGAGATGAAGGTAGAAGGCGAAGGACACCCGAACGGTCAAATGAACACCCGTTGGGCTAAATGTATTGCAGACGGTCTCGAGCCAATCAGTGGTCGCCCTCGATAGCTTCCTATAACAGCATGGGGTTGTTACAGACGCTAAAAAACGGCTTCCGGCCGGTCTAGATAGTACTAAGATGCAATGAAATAGCTCATGAATTGCGTCCTACGCGAGACTCAATTAAAGCGTCGTTTAATTGCGTCCTGAGGGCAATGGTGTCCCGTTATGTTTCGGATGCCACTTTACTGGATGCGATTTCGTGCTAACCGACTATCCTCTGCAGTAGCGTTGAACGTAATGAGAACATGTCCCGCCCGATAGCGGGGTCTGTCTGACAGAACAAGAGGAACCCATTTGCAAGCGGGAACGGATCCATATGAACAATGCCCCGCCACAGCGTTTGGGGACTCCCTACTGTTCGCGTGCTTCCCGCGTCTTGGGCTGCTCCAACAGGAGAAACAGTAGGTTGTCTGAGAAGGTCGGATCGGAAGTAAGGCCAAGGTGGTCCTGAAACAGGAATGTGACCCGGTGCCAGGCGATTGGACTCTCTAGGCGGGTCGCTCGATCCTGGTTGACGCGTTCGTCCATCAGGGCACTCGTTCGCAGCACCGTTCCATCTCCAGGCGCCTTCTCGATTACCTGGAGCTCACCTGTGTCGAAATTCACCTCTACCACAGCATCGGTGGGGACTGCATCTCCGGCTATCAGGTGTAGGGTCAGTCCGGGAGGGGGGTTTGCCGGTTCATCGATGGCCGCGGTGAATTGCTTCGCCCGCCGTAAGGCCTTGGCCTGGTGATCGAGCGCGATACGGCGGCGCTCGGTGGCGTCTTCCACATCCGGTAGCAGCATTCTCAAGAGCTCGTCCTGATCCGGGGAAGCAAGGCCCCATTGCAACTTTTCCCAGAGCGCCGGATCGTAGATGTCCGTGATTGGTGTCTTGTCGTCCGCCCCGTTCACGACTGCCCCGTGACGACTGCGCGGCAGTAGCTGATACACGGACGGCATCGTGCCAATCAGCGCCGGTGGGTAACGAGGCAAAAATGGACCCAGCTTGTTGCCCTCGACGAGCTCGATGAGCGAATTCACCGAGCCGGCATTCGGCGTTGCTATCATCACCGCGCGATCCACATACCGCGCTCCCTCCCAGGTAAGCGGAGGCAGCGAACCGTCTTCGGGCAAGTCGGCGGGCCCGTATCGCAGGTAGTAGCGCGCCACCAGCCCACCCATCGAGTGGGCCACGAGGTCGAACTTGATATCGTGATTTTCGATGCCATATCGTGTGGCGATTTCCTCCTGTACATACGCCCGACGGTCGAGAATGAATTCGTGCAGCAGCTTGGCACTCCCGACGATGTCGCGTCGCCAGTCGTAGTCAAACTGGAAGCAGGTGAAATGCCCTTCTCCGTAGTCAATCCCGCCTCGCTCTGCTAGTTGTCTGTCGCGAAAGCCACCGGCTCCCAAGGTGTTGAGGATGTGGAAGTACGCGTTGAGTTCGAGCGAAAGTCCGAAGACGTTGACGGTCACCTGATCGAGCGCCCCATCGTATTGCGCCATGTATAATCTAACCCAAGGGCGATACGTTGCGCCATTTGTGATTCTAACCCTCCAAGGGCTCACATTAGAGCTCAAGGAGGGCAACAATGGAAGGGTTCACCATGGCACGACGATCCAAGCAGGAGTATTTACGATCCATCTATGATCGTTATCAGCACGCACCACGGGCACAGAAGGGAACGATGCTAGAGGAATTCTGCAAGGTTTGCGGCTACAACCGCAAATATGCCATCTGGCTTTTAAACCGGCCCTTGCCCGAGGCAACTGTACGCAAACGGGGTGCACCTCGCTCTCCTACATACAATCGGGCAATGGTAAGGATTTTGGCAAAGGTGTGGGAGGCCTCGGGGTATCTGTGCTCCCAACGTCTGAAGGCCGCCCTTGTACACTGGTTGCCCTGGATAAGGCAACACTTCGAGCTGACCCAACCGTTAGAGGATCAGCTCCTGGCCATCAGCGCCCGTCAGATGGATCGGCGCCTGAGGGAAACCAAGCACATCGTGAAACGCCAGGGTGGGACTCTATGGCACGTCAGGCCGCCCTACACGTTGCCCGGCAACATCGAGCTGACCCAACCGTTAGAGGATCAGCTCCTGGCCATCAGCGCCCGTCAGATGGATCGGCGCCTGAGGGAAACCAAGCACATCGTGAAACGCCGACTCTATGGCACCACTCGGCCCGGATCGCTACTAAAGCAGATGATCCCGATTAAGACCGATCACTGGGATGTGAACCGGCCGGGCTATCTGGAGATTGACCTGGTGTCACACTCAGGGGCCTCAGCGGTTGGGGAGTTTGTCCATAGTCTGGACTGTGTCGACATTGCTACCTGCTGGGTAGAGCGCAAGGCCGTCATGGGTAAGAGCGCTTTGGGTGTCTTGAATGCGGTCACCGAGATCGAACACCAGCTTCCTTTTCCCCTCAAGGGGATCGACTCCGACAACGGCAGTGAGTTTATCAACAACCGCCTTCTTGCCTTCTGTCAACAACGCCCAGCTGGCCACACCATTCAGTTCACCCGCTCGCGTCCCTACAAAAAAGATGACAACGCGCACATCGAGCAGAAAAACTGGACCCATGTCAGAAAGCTTATGGGCTGGGATCGCTACGACACCGCAAAGGCCCAAGAGGCCGCCAACCAGCTCTATGATGAGCTTAGGATCTTCCAGAATCTGTTCCAGCCCTCCATGAAGCTGCGATGCAAGATCCGTATAGGCTCTCGACTTATTCGCCGCTATGACACGCCTCGTACCCCGTTCGAACGGGTCGTGGAGTCCCGAAAGGGAGACCCCAAAAAGCTGGCAGCCCTCAAGCACACGCTTAAGACAACTGATCCCTTCGAGCTCTCTACCCGAATCGATCAGCAACTGCAGCGGATCTACAAGCTGGCCAGCCATGCAGACAGAGCCCCACGAGAGAGACCACCGCTGAAACAAACGCCGTGGAGAAACTGGACCTTCAGCAAGAAACTACAGCGCCAACAACAGGACATGAAACGACAGATGCGAGACGACTTCGGTTAGATTTTGTAATGACGCAACGAATCCCGCTAGGGTTAGATTTTTTGATGGCTTAACACGCCCATCGGCGAACACCTCGTCTGTGAGCTCATCGAGCCGCTTGTCCGGCTCCATGGGCAGCGCGATCGTTCGCGCCCCTTCGGGGTTGTCAGGGCTCATGGCACCACCCGAAAAGGCGCCCCACACGAGCTCACCGGACCTCGGATCGCGGAGCTTCGAGCCCAGGATACCCGGGATCACGATGACAGGATTGCGCTGCGCACCACCAAGCTGCGCCGCTTTGTTATAGAGCCCGCCGAGGTCAGGCGGCTGGTAGGTGGCCGTACAGCCCCCGAGAAAAAGGCCGAGCCACCCGCTTACAAAGATCGTACTCCTGCTCACGAGCCTTTTCCGCCGCACCCGTTCGCGCAAATGCACTGCCAATCCATTTGACCGAGGGGGATCGTAGCAGTCAGCCATTACAATTCAGCCCAAATGAGGTTCAGTATATCATCGCGGATCGACACCTTGGCACTCTTGCTTTTGACGCAGGCGCAAGCACAACTATCCCGACTGTCATCCAAAAGTCTCCCTTTCCTCACGGCGGCAGCTTTACCTTCAAGCTTCATGATAATCTCACCCAACGCTTGGGCCGCCCTCATCGAACTTCGATGGCCAGCAGGGTCACGTCATCATGTCGTAGGTCGCCGTTCGCATGTTTGCGAACGGCTTCCAATAAAGGCTTACATACACTACCGACCGAGGCTTTGCAAAGTAGTAAAATTACTGGTTTTTGGAGAGAGCTCAGTCCGAGCCTGCCTTATTTGACCTTTACCACGTTTCCAACACGCCGCAGATGGTGAGGCACAATTAATGCGTCGTTTAATTGCATCTTGCAACGATTGACAACCCTTTCCCCTGTGATATTAGTGCCTTCGTACACAAGCTAATAATTAACTAACAAGTAGGCGGCGCCCCAGCCGCCAGTAGAGCGTAAATAAAGCCTTTAAGACCACACCCAGAGGAGGAGTGAGACCTATGAGCAATGCACCGACCAACGTGAGCGATTATGACGCAATCGCCAAGGCGGTCCAGCACTACATCGATGGCGCCAAGTCCGGCAGAGGCGACGACATGAAACCCGCCTTCCACAAGGACGCGACGATCTTCGGTTATGCCGGTGCCGACCTGTTCGCTGGCCCCATCCAGCAGCTCTTTGCCTGGAATGACGAGAACGGTCCAGCGACGGGGCTCCAAGCACGGATCGCCAGCATCGACCTCATAGATACGGTTGCCACCGTGCGGCTGGAACTCGACAACTGGACCGGTCACCGGTACACCGACTTGTTCACGCTGCTAAAGGTCGACGGGGAGTGGAAGATCATGAACAAGGTCTTCCATCTACATCTCTGACGGAGCATCTGAATGATCTGCTCCGCTGAATAACGCTTGCGGGCCATATAACCCTCCTCATTGCTCCAGATACTGAATCTATCATTTAATCTCTGGACTCGTCTGAGGGGGGGCAGGTCACACTATGCGCGTGATCTGGTTTCGGCGCATGAAGCCTAAATTCATAAATTTTGATTATTGTGAGGAGCATCAATGCGAGTAGGAGTAGTATTTCCGCATACAGAGATAGGCGCAGACCCTGGCGGGGTGCGCGAGTACGCGCAGGCAGCGGAATCCTTGGGGTTCGACCATATCCTATCGTTTGACCACGTTATAGGAGCTAATACAGCGAGCCGTCCCGGATGGAGTGGGGCGTATCAATTGCACGATAACTTCCATGAGCCGTTTGTGCTTTTTGGGTTCCTGGCGGGCATAACACAGAGAATTGAGTTGGTGACGGGCATATTAATTCTTCCGCAGAGGCAGACAGTGCTTGTGGCAAAGCAAGCTGCGGCTATAGACGTCTTAAGCCAAGGTAGGCTCAGGCTTGGAATCGGCATCGGCTGGAATCAGGTCGAGTATGAGGCGCTTGGCGAGAACTTCCGCAACCGAGGACGACGCTCTGAGGAGCAGATTGAGGTCATGAGAAGGTTGTGGACTGAAGAAGCCCTGACATTTGAAGGTCAGTGGCACAAGATTACTGATGCTGGGATTAATCCCTTGCCTGTTCAGCGACCCATTCCAATCTGGTTTGGTGGACGCGCCGAACAGACGTTGAAGCGCGTTGGATACACTGGAGATGGCTGGTTTCCTCTATTTGGCCTAGACGATGAAACGCGGGGGATGATTGAGAAGATGCGTGGCTACGCAAGAGAAGCAGGGCGCGACCCTCGTAGTATAGGCATCGAGAGTTGGGTTTCCATTGCTAGTGGTTCTGAGGATGAATGGCTCAAGCAAGTGCAGGCTTGGAAGGACATTGGCGCGAGTCACATCTCGGTGAACACGATGGGAGCAGGATTGGATTCACCACAGGCACATATACACGCTGTTAAACGGTTCAAAGAGGCGGTATCGGGCGTAGTTTAGGACAGAAGGTTTTGTAAGAAATAAGAACTGGTCCCGCTTTATCCGCAAGGTCTACGAAACAGATCCTCTTGTCTGCCCCAAGTGTCGGGGGAAATGCGCATTATCAGCTTTATTGACCAGCTACTGCCAGAGTCCTAGAAGTTTGATGTGCGGCGGTCCACATCGGGCCGCCGTTTTCTTTCTAACGACACGTAGGACTCATTTAAATAGCTCATTAATTGCGTCCTAGCGATCCAACACAAGGCAAACCCAGGCCCAGAGAGGCTCTGAGGCTATATGGAATTGACATTTTTCTGGTTATCGTCTGAGCAGTGTTAAAAGGGCAAAAGACCTAGTGGAGCAGGTCGCAGGATTTTTACCCTACCAGGTCCAGCGGATTAATTTGTGCTACCACTTTTGCTGCCAGAATGAGCCAAACGGACATGCGCTGAGCAGGAGAACCTTATTCGTAATTCTTTAAATTTCAGCTATTATTTCCTTCTGGTTCCTTCTCAGTCTGTCCCTCGGAACAATTCGTATTCAGCGAATAGGCAAAACCCTACAAGTTGTGGCAGCTTTATGTTTCCCTGCCCTTGCCCGTCCAGGTTTCCCCCTCGATCCACAGCGTGTTCTGACTTCTTCTGCGTCGGTGAACAATGCGACCTAGCGCGCCGCCGTAATCACGTCCACGACACAGGGTTTACCCTCCTCCACGATCTTGATGGCCTTGTCCAGCATAGGACCAAGGTTATCCGGCTCCGTAACAGGGCCGAAACCTTCCACACCCAGGCTCCGCGCGAGGGCCGCAAGGTCCGGCTCCGGATCGTTAATGTGAATTCCGATGCCCTTGTTTTCCACCGGCCGTTCCCGCCGGATGGCCATGCGTTCCTGATGTTCTTCGTCGTTGTAATAGGAACGATTGTTGGAGGTGATCACCAGTAGGGGAATACGGTATCGTGCCGCAGTCCAGAGCGAATTGGACGTCATGAGGAAATCGCCGTCGCCAACGACGCTCACGCAGAGCCTGCCACTTCCCTTGTAGCCCAAGGCAACCCCGATGGAGGAAGGGAGTCCGTAGCCCACTCCACCGCCCCGTCCTCCTCCGATGCCGTGGCCGGCCTCTGTCACCTCGAGAGCCTCGCGCCAACGTCGGCCGTGGGAGGATGCCAGGGCCCAGGATTTACCCTTGACTCGTGAGTTGATTTCGCTGTAAAGCCGCGCCTCCGATATAGGCTGTTTGTTCCAGTTCTTTTCGATCCAATCCTTAGAGTTCTTTTTCGCCTCGGCTTGAATTGCTGCCACCTTGGCGCGGCGCTCTTCGATCCTACTGCTAGTCTCGGCGCCTGAGCCAAGCCGTTCACGGCAAAGCTGAACCAATTGCGGCAGCGCGATGGAGGTGTCCGCGGCCATGGGCACGGCCACTGGAAAGAGCCACATACTGTCGCTCACCCAACTCTGCCGCTCCAGGTCCAACAGAGTGATATGGATGACCTTTGCATTGGGCTGAATAGCTGGTTTGAATGCCTCTCTCTCACGAACCGATGGTCCCAAGGGGACTCCAAGGCTCGGAACGTCCAAAGCGAGGATTGCATCGGCTCCGCGTATCGCGTCTTCTCGCGCGTTGGTGAGATTGAGTGGGTGAGTACTGGGGAAGGCGAATCTTCCGGAAGCGACAATGACCGGAGCCCCGAGCAATTCGGCAAGCTCCCTCAAAGGTGCAAGGGCCTGAGGGTTGCGACCCACTTCACCAGCCACAATGACCGGCCATTTTGCCTTTGCCAGGAGGTCCGCCGCTTCACGGAGGGCCTCAGGGTTCGGTGCGGGGGTGGCCGGCGCGCGGAACAGGCTCGCATCCGGGACATTTATCGGGTCGGTAAGCCCTGCTTCCTGGAGGCCGGAGTCCAGGCAGACGTATACGGGCCCCTTCGGTTCCGTGGTGGCGATGCGATATGCGCGGAGCAACGATTCCGGAATAGCTTCAAGACTCGTAGGCTGATCGTCAAACTTTACAAAATCACGGACTAGATTGCCCTGAACCAGAGCGGTATGGACCCAATCGGTGGAGCGCCGGAGGCTTGCGTCTTGGGGTCCCCCACCGCCGAGGTTAAGCATTGGTGTTCGGTCGCACCAGGCGTTGAAAATTGCCATGGCCGCGTGTTGCAACCCAACAACGTTGTGCAGTCCCGTGGCCATGGGCTCTCCGGTTGCCCGGGCATAACCGTTCGCGAGAGCTACTGCAATTTCCTCGTGGGTACAGAGAATAATCTCCGGGGGCTTGCCGGGGCCATAGTTCACCAGCGAGTCATGCAGTCAACGGTAACTGGCGCCGGGATTCAATGCGATGTAACGAATCCCCACCTCACGCAGTAGATCCACCATAAGGTCCGAGCCATAAAATCCCTTGCTGGGTTTTCCCTGTCCAACGGATGCACTAGTCGATTCTCTTTCCATGCCAGGATCCTCCTCTATGGTCGTGAGTCAAAGGTTAAAAACGGTGTGAGGGGAAAATATCCCTTGCGGGGTTCGAGGTCAACCCCTTTATCCGGAGACCACTGGAGGGGTCAACCTTATCTTGATCCGGCCGCGAAGAGGCGGCCCTTGAATAAACATGATCGTTGCCAGAGGCAGCAGTAACCCGATGGCAGTGACGGTTATGAGGAGGACGCCGAGTTCAGAGTAGTCGGCCGTAGTTTCCATGGTTCCGGTAAGGGAATCTTTGACTTGCCGTGTGACAGTGAAGAGTTGATTGAGGTACTTTGTTCCAAGATTGCTGAGCGACAGCGCCAGATTCGTGAAGGAGGCCATGACAGCGAAGAAGGTAGCCTTCAGGTGCGCGGGGGCACTGTTGGCAATCCACGCCAGCATGGGAATCATCGCCACCTGGCCCAGAGGCGATTCCAGTGTCGTATCCACGATGGCGATGAATCGGGCATCGACAATCCCGCCTGTCATGGACTGGGTCCAGTTGTGCAGGCCATAGTACATACCGATTATGGGCAGGCTAAGAACACCCCCAATGATGGTGAGGAAACCGACCACGTAGGCAATGGATCTCTCCGCCATGAAACGGCGGAAGATGAACATGCCAAAAAGAGCAAGTCCTCCACCGATTAAAGACAGAATCGAGAGAAATTGTTGATCGAAACCGAGGTCGTCTATTTGCCACCAGGTGGAGCCGGCGCCAGGTGTGGGCAACGCCCGAAAGACGAAGATGATAATTGCGGTTTGGATGAGAGTGCGTCGGGCTGTCTTGCTCAATTCCTTCAACAGCCTCATCATGAGAAAAACGACAATGACCATGGAGCCGGTGAAGATGATCTCCTGATTGAACGGAATCTGTGACAGACCAAGGGTCAAAGTGAAGATCACAAAGCCCAGACTACCGCCCAGTATCCACCAATTGGGATCCGGCGCTTCGCCGTGCTGGTCCGTCATGGTGATGATTTTCTCCAGACTTAATCCCTGGTTTAGTAACCGACGTGTCCGCAACCGTTTTAGTATCGCCGCTAAAACTACGCCCAAAACGGAGATCGCCGGAATGGCGAGGGCCATTTGGTAAATTTGGGCGTACACAGCAAACTTTGCTGTGCCTGACATTTCGGTCGCGCTGTTGAACATCCAAATGTTTACGAGTGACACTGCAATACCACCACTAACAATCGCCACACGACCCAGCATCTGCATTGTGGTGTGCATGTGCTTGACGGTTCTCTGGTCGTAAGCCTGGCCTCCCTGGTTCACCGTTGGCACTGCCTCCACCGTCATGCCGTCGGCTACCACGTCCTGAACCACGTAGCCAATGGGGGCAAGAAGCGCACTCAGAATGAACCACGCCTCCATGGGCATGGTCTGTGCCATCGCCGACGGGGACGTCAGCAACCCGAGCATGATGAGTAGACTAGCGGCAATCAAGGAAGCGCCGAGAAATACCAAGATCGACTTCCAACGCCAGAATAGATCCACGAGATGTCCGAGGGGCATCTTTAATGCCCATGGAATCCCAACCCAGAACCCGAGGGTGGCGAGAAACTCGGCCGAGAGACCGAGATAGTCTTTGATGAAAAAGGTTCCGACAATACCGGTGAGTCCAGAGATGCCGGCAGCCGCGTAGACCATCAGCGGCGGCAAATAGGATAATTGCATCTGACGGCCGAGATCGAAGATGGTGTCATCAACCCAATTCTTGAGGGTGCGGATGACCGAGCAAAGACCGCGAGTGGATTTTAACCGTAATTTAGCGAAGAAAGTCCAACACCTGTGGAGGCTTGAGTAGAGATAGACCCGGAATCTTGTTGAGATGCTTGGTTGTCGTTCCACCTTTATCTTCCATTTTCGCCTACGTTAGTTGGAGTTCCAGGGGGATCATGGGTCTGTGTTTCAGTTTACGAAGTTTCCCACGATCGCCTCTCGACAAAACTGCATGACCTCCCAATCAACGGGTCCGCATTCCGGGCAAATTTTTATTGGCAACGGCATCGATTTTTCCGAGACGATCCCGCCCAGGGGGAGTCTGTGGAAATTTCCGTCACATATTTCACAGAGGTAAGTTTCATTGTGTGTTTGTATCATGGGTCCCCCTAATTCTCGTTGCTTGTATTTTAGAACCTGAGGGGATCGCATCGATCCCCCCAGATTGCAGCCCATCACCCCCGCAAACTGCCGAGTTTCATGGCGAGGAACAATTTGCCTTCACTCCGTTGGACGAGGAACAGAACGCTCTTGAGTTTCTTCGCCTTGGCAATCGCTTTGCGGAAGTCTGCGAGATCACGGACCGGCTTCTGACCGATCTTCAAAATCACGTCTCCGCCTCTGAGACCGGCTTCGTGACCTGGACTCCCGGCTTTAACTGCGGTGACCACAACGCCTTCGGCTCGATCCAACCCTAGTTTTTCCGCAAATTGGGGAGAAATGGACTGGACCGTCAAACCGAGTTCCTCTTCCCCATCGAGTGTAGCAACCATTTCCTCATCACTCAGCTCACCAATGGTCACTGGCAGGGAAAGCTCTTTGCCATCTCTCAGTACATTCATTGACACTTCATCGCCTATGGGTGTCCGCGCCACAATGGCGGGAAGATCATTGGCTTGCGTAATCCTGGTCCCGTTGAAATTGACGATGATATCTCCCACCTTGAGTTGGGACTCTTCTGCGGGGCTATTATCGGCAACGTCTGCTACCAAAGCGCCTTTGGCCTTTTTCAATCCAAGGGACTCCGCGATTTCCGGAGTTACCTTCTGGATCGCCACACCCAACCAGCCTCTGGTTACCTTGCCGTCCTCTTTGAGTTGAGGCAGAAGTTCCTTGACCAGGTTGATAGGAATCGTAAATCCGACCCCGATGTTGCCCCCGCTCCGGCTAAAGATAGCGGTGTTAATTCCGACCACCTGCCCCTTCATGTTAATCAGCGGCCCACCGGAGTTACCAGGATTGATGGAAGCGTCGGTCTGAATGAAGTTGTCGTAGGGACCTGCGCCAATGTTTCTGCCCTTGGCGCTGACGATACCCGCCGTGACGGTGTGTTCGAGGCCAAAGGGATTGCCGATGGCTAAAACTCTTTCTCCCACCTCCAAACTATCGGAGTTTCCCAGTGGAGCAATCGGAAGATCACTCTTAGTGTTAATTTTAATCACTGCGATATCGGTCTTGGGGTCTCTCCCCACCACCTCGGCTTCAAACTCCCTGCCATCGGATAGCTTCACTACGATCTTCTCAGCGTTCTCAACCACATGATTGTTGGTCAATATCAAACCCTTTCGGTCAACGATGAAACCCGAGCCTAGACCCTGACGGGGACTCGGGTTCTGCGGCAGTGGACCGTCAAAGAACCTCTTCCAAAATTCACCAAAAGGTCCCTCCTCGCCATAGGGATGCGGAGCCATTCGAACGTTGCGAACAGTTTGCTTTGTTGAAATGCTAACCACTGCAGGACCAAGAGACTTTGACAGACCAACGAAATCCGGCAGATTCCGGGCTTCTGCTGGAGTATAGGCTGCTGTTTGTGTAGCCTCGCTGGTGTTCGTAGTGAACGGAAGTTGAAGCCGCGTGCTGAGAGTCGCACCTAAAACGAAAGCTCCCACAAGGGCACCGGTAAACATTTTTAAACCAATTGTCTTTTGCATCTTTCTCTTCCTCCTTTTGTTATTGGCAACCAACTTCGTGGCGGGTGACCCCCGGGGAACCTCTTTGCCACCCCGCCGGTCGGTTGATTGGTTTGAATATCTGCTAGAGCAGCTATCATGCCAAAATCTTTGCCGTTGGAAATGGTTGATTTACAAGGAATCTAGTTGGACGGGTTCAAGGAAATCTCGTCGAAACCGGCGAGGCGCTCGACCAAATGGGCGAAGGATGGCGTTAAATAACGCTTTAAGATCTTCAACCGAAGTTTGCCACAGAGGTTGTTTGCACGTCAGTTACTTCAACCTGATTATTCGACAAGGACATTGGAATTTTCTGGTTGAAATGGAAGATAAAAATGACAACGCGTGGCAATGTTAGATTCTTTGTGCCGCGGGTTGACTGCAAAAGATCTCCATCTCTCTAAAAAAATAACCAATTGTAAAAAAACTAGTAATTTTACTAGTAGACAAACCTAGAGAAAGAAAGCTACATCTATACGTATCAAACAAAAGGCAAGTGTTGCCCAAAGGATTTATGCATGAATCACAAATTTAAAGTACTTGGAATTGTTATCGCCTTTTTCTTCCTGGTCATTTCTACAGCGCCCGGAATTACCCAACAAACCAAGCCCAATATTTTGGTCATCTGGGGAGATGACATCGGCTGGTTCAACATTAGCGCCTACAACCGTGGCATGATGGGCTATAAAACGCCCAACATCGACCGGATTGCCAGTGAGGGTATGATATTCACCGACGCATACGGTCAAAACAGCTGCACCGCAGGGCGGGCAGCATTTATTACCGGGCAAAGTCCATACCGCACGGGGTTGCTGAAAGTAGGTCTCCCTGGCGCTAAAGAGGGGATAAAGAAAGAAGACCCGACGATTGCAGAACTACTGAAACCCATGGGTTACGTTACCGGACAATTCGGAAAAAATCATCTTGGAGATCTAGACGAGCATCTGCCGAGCAACCACGGCTTTGATGAGTTCTTCGGCAACCTATACCACCTCAATGCAGAGGAGGAGCCCGAGAATCCGGATTATCCAAAAAATCCTGAGTTTAAGAAGAAATTCGGTCCCCGTGGTGTCATTCATAGCTTCGCGGACGGCAAGGTTACCGATATTGGTCCATTGACAAAAAAGCGAATGGAAACAATCGATGAGGAGGTCACCAAACTTGCGCTCCAGTTCATAGATAAAGCGAACAACGAGGGCAAGCCATTTTTTCTCTGGTACAACACAACGCGAATGCATATCTGGACGCATTTGAAACCAGCGTCAAAAGGTGTCACCGGTCAAGGCGTCTATGCTGACGGTATGGCCGAACATGATGGAATGGTGGGGCAATTGCTGAACAAGTTGGATCAACTTGGCATCGCGGATAACACCATCGTGATGTACTCCACCGATAATGGCGCAGAGCTCATGAGCTGGCCGGATGGCGGGATGATTCCTTTCCGTGGGGAGAAGAACACCACGTGGGAAGGAGGATTCCGCATACCGATGATGGTAAAGTGGCCAGGCAAGATTAAAACCGGGCAGGTTTCCAATGAGATCATCTCCTTGGAGGACTGGCTTCCAACACTCCTGGCCGCCGCTGGCGATACCAAAATCACGGAGAAGCTTTTGAAAGGACACAAAGCGGGTAAAACCACTTTTAAGGTTCACATGGATGGTTACAATTTTTTGCCGTATTTCACTGGGCGGGAGAAAAAAGGACCGCGCAAAGAGATGTTTTATTTTACCGACGATGGTTCACTGTCCGCTCTACGATATGGCGATTGGAAACTGGTATTTTCAGAGCAGCGAGCACATGGCTTTGATGTATGGCAGGAGCCGTTGGTGCCCTTGAGGGTACCGAAGCTTTTTAATCTCCGCCGAGATCCATTCGAGCGCGCCGATCATGAAGCCTTTGGATATGAAAGATGGCGTATTGATCGACTCTTCGCTCTGGTCCCCGCCCAGGCATATGTGGCTAAGTTCCTAGGAACGTTCCGGGAGTTTCCGCCTCGGCAGAAGCCGGGAAGCTTCTCCCTGGACCGGGTATTGGAGGAGCTTCAGAAGCCCGCTACATCGCATTAAGACCAGCGGGTCCGAAGGAGACAGGCGGTAAAAGGCCACCAGTCTCACAGTCGAGAACGTCATGAAAAATTGTAGAGGGAGCCACGCATTGATATAAAGATGGAAGAAAAGGAGAAATTTTCAGATGCTGAAAAATTCTATCCGTCCTTTAATTATTCCTTTGCTCATGTTCGTTGGTATTCCGTCTGCATTCGGAGGGTTTTTATCGAATGGCAGAGATATTATGAGGGGCCGGACGGCCCTGCTGAATAACAATCCCAATGCTGCTTTGCCTAGTTTTGAGGCCATCGCCCAGTCCACCCCCGATTACATTAATTGTGAATCCGGTTTCTGTGTTGGGATCTGGACCTATCTTGGGCGAACACAGCATGAGCTTGGAGAAAATCAGCAGGCAATAGTAAGCCTCAAAAAAGGCAAGGGCCGCCATTCGAGGGACCGATTAAATCAAGTTTACCTGGGGCTAGTCATGGCTCTGACGGGGCAGACAGAGGAGGGTAAAGCAGAACTTGATGCGGGGCTCAAGACGCTGGGCGATTGGCTTTCCAATTTTGCTGGTAGGGTATACCGGGTGGATATTGGGACCCCGGGGAGCATTTACAAAAGGCCATAGCCCAAACCCGGAGTATGTTGCAGGGGGATGGCATCGATTGGGATGATGTGAATAAGAACATCCATTGGCTGGGTAAAAATTTCGAGCAAGAGGTGCGCGATGTGCGCGACCAGCGAGAAAACCGCCGATCCCGTTTTTAACCACGATGGGAAATTATTCCGAGAGGCAAAATACCCTTAGGTTCAGTTCGTAAATCTAACGGTAAGAGATCCACAAAGATTAGTGCCTTTGCATTTTTAATGAAACCAGGCCTACTTAAGTCCTACGCACAACTATTCCAATTCATTTAGCTTCATCTTTCTTCAACTGCTCGATTTCTTTGCTTACCCGGTCGATTTCTCGTTGTTCTTTTTCCATCTCCCCCTGCAACTTTGTCTCTTTTTTATCGATGTCGGCCATTGTTTTTAAGGCCTTCATTGATTGGTAGATATTGCAACTCGCGATCAGCGGACGGAGAAGAACGAACGGTAGCAGTATCTTCATCAGTACGCTCCTAGTAGAAATGTTGCTAAATACGATTTGAAAATCAAGGGCGGTCAAAGGTTGCGGTAACTATTACCGCAGCGCTCACACTAGGAATTCGAAGTGTCTATTGCATGAGTAGAACCAGCGATAAGTTTTAAAACCTTGTGGTTTTACTAGTTGAGCTGTGTAGGGTGGGGTAGTACACTTTCTCTGATTGAAAATAATAGATCCACAAAAATGGAAATCCGTACTTCACTGACGGGCTTCGCGCGGTTGCAATCATCTCCGAAACTAGAATGACGTCGAGTTTCCTTGATTGGGCGTGACTCCCAGGTATGAAACAGGTGGTTGAGCTTAGATCCAAATTAAAAAACGCTAGAGTTGAATTACATGGATAAGAGATCTCTTGCAGCGTTGATTCTAGCTGTAATTTTATCGGCCTGTGGATCCGGCGATGAGGACTCTCAGAAGCAGACTGACAGCCGTGCAGTTAAAACGAGTGCATTCGTAGAGAACGCAACCTGCGCGACATGTCACTCAAAACAATATAAAGAATGGACTGGATCCCACCATGAACAGGCTATGCAAATCGCGACAGATAAAACCGTTCTGGGGGATTTTAACAATACTTCCTTCAACCATTTCGATGTCACGTCGCGCTTTTTCAAAAAGGAAGGTAAATTCTTCGTCCATACGGAAGGAGCAGACGGGCAACCAGGCGACTTCGAGATCAAGTATACCTTCGGGGTCGAACCCCTGCAGCAGTATCTGATTGAGTTCCCCCGTGGCAGGCTGCAGGGTCTCACCATTGCCTGGGACACCCAGCGCATACGCTGGTTTCATCTCTATCCCAACGAAAAGATCTCCCATGACGATCCACTTCACTGGACGGGTCTCTATCAGAACTGGAACGGGCGGTGTGCCGTCTGTCATTCAACGAATTTACAGACGAATTACGATCTCAGTACAGATACTTTCAAAACCACCTGGAGTGAAGTCAATGTTAGTTGCCAGGCGTGCCATGGCCCGGGGGAATCCCATGTCAGGTGGGCACGTACTCAAAAAGACGGCGAATCAACAAAGGTAGAGGACAGAGGCCTGATAGTCAGTTTCAAGAATACGGATTCCCGCTCTGAGGTTGAAAGCTGCGCGCGGTGCCACTCGCGCCGCCATACCATCGATGACCCGTTCAAACACGGCACTCCTCTAATGGATACCTATGTACCCGCCTTGTTGACTGAGCAGCTCTACCACGCGGACGGCCAAATCCTTGAAGAGGTCTATGTTTACGGCTCCTTTCTGCAGAGCAAGATGTATCACTCGGGAGTGCGCTGTAGCGACTGTCATAACCCGCATACCTTGAGAACGGTAAAAACAGGCAATGCTCTATGCACACAGTGCCACAGTGGAACACCGAACCCAAAGTTTGGCTCTCTACCAGCAAAAGTCTATGACTCCAAACAACACCACTTCCATGAGGAGCGTACGCCGGGAGCACAGTGTGTTAATTGCCATATGCCCTCCAGAACCTACATGGTGGTGGATCCGCGTCGCGACCACAGCTTTCGGGTGCCGCGCCCGGACCTGTCAGTGCAGCTTGGCACGCCCAATGCCTGCAACGATTGCCACAGTGACCAGAAGCCACAATGGGCCGATGACGCGGTGCGAAGGTGGTATGGCCCCAAGGAGCAACCCCCGCATTTCACTGAGGCAATCGCGGCAGGGCGAGCGAGGAGGCCAGGAGCTTTACCCAAACTAATTGCGCTTACTGACGATACCAAGCAGCCTTCGATCGTCCGCGCCACGGCGTTGGACTTGCTTTCGCAGTACGGGTCACAGGGAACCGCCACAATGGTGTCAGTGTTGAAAGATGAAGACCCGCTGCTACGAAGGACAGCATTGAGGGGATTAGTGCGACTGGGTTCGGAGCCGCGACTCAAGGCGGTTGCCCCATTGTTGAAAGATCCGATACGTGCGGTACGAATCGAGGCCGCCCGCGTCCTAACATCCGTACCAAGAGAACTGTTCGATGAATCCCAGGGCGCCGATTTTGATAAAGCACAGCAAGAATTCAAACAGGCACAGTTTGTAGTGGCCGATCAGCCTTCGAGCCATCTAAACCTGGGAGTGATGTATGCAAGCACTGGTCGCAGGGTTCTAGCCGAGAATTCATATCTCATGGCGCTCAGGAAGGATCCGGGATTTTTGCCTGCACGGTTCAACCTGAGCAATCTGTATAATGCTATGGGTCGCAATTTAGATGCCGAACGGGTTTTACGAGAAGGAATAAAGCGTGCACCTAAGGAAGGGGAGTTATACTATTCCCTAGGACTCTTGATGGCGGAAGAAAAGCGCTATCCGGAAGCAGCCACCAATCTCGGCAAGGCGGCCGAACTTCTGCCCACACGGGCACGCGTTCACTACAACCATGGTCTGGCATTACAGACTCTTGGTAGAAGATTGAGCGCGGAGACGGCCCTGCTCAAGGCCCGGCGTCTAAGCGAAAATGACCCGAGTATCCTTCAGGCACTTGCCATCTTCTATTTCCAGGGGCGCCAATGGGACCGGGCCGCGCACTACGCCGGGAAACTCAACCGTTTATACCCAAACGAACCAGGTCCACGTAGAATGCTAGAACAGATTAATAAGGCTAGAGGCTCCAAATAGACTTGCATCACAACCCTGTCCATGTTGAACTGCAAAATAGCCTTGGCAGAAGACCACGAGATAAATAAAGGAGGGCCGAGTCCATGCTTTCCAGAGAGGAAAACGAACTTCTTTCGAGGGTAACCTCCGGTACGCCCATGGGAGAGCTCATGCGGCAATACTGGCTCCCCATACTCCTATCATCGGAGTTGCCCAAGCCGGACTGTAACCCCATTCGTGTCAGGCTCCTGGGGGAAGACCTCATTGGCATCCGTGATACCTCTGGCAAGGTTGGGCTTCTGGCTGAAAACTGCCCCCATCGAGGCGCTTCTCTATTTTTCGGGCGCAATGAGGAGGGTGGGCTTCGCTGTGTCTATCATGGCTGGAAGTACGATGTGGAAGGGCGATGCGTGGATATGCCCAACGAGCCGCCTGAGAGTAACTTCAAGGACAAGATCAAGCATGTGGCCTATCCCTGCAAAGAGCTGAATGGCGTGATCTGGACCTATATGGGCCCGCGCAAAGAGCCCCCAGGTTTTCCGGAGCTGGAGTGGGCCATGGTGCCGGAATCCCATCGCCAGATTACTCCGTTTGTCCGGGAATGTAACTGGATGCAAGCCCTGGAAGGAGACATCGACACCTCACATACGCGATTCCTCCACAGCCGGATAGATCCCCAGGAGACCCATAGGGACTTTGGTCATTACTACAAGGAAAAGGCGCCTCGATTCGAAGTGTTGGACGCCGAGTACGGTCTTCTCATTGGCGCAAAAAGCCGGTTGGACGATAAACGCGAATACTGGCGTATCAGTCAATTCGTAATGCCTATCTTCCCGATGTTCCCGCCCAGTGGTCGCGCTGCCGTGCCATCTCATGTTTGGATACCCATGGATGATGTCACCACTCTAGTTTGGGGAGTGAGGTGGCATCCCTCCCGTCCCCTCGCGGATGTGGACAGTGGCCGGACTGGCGGCTTTGGCGGCCCGGGAGAGTACCTGCCTCCAAGCGCCGAGGCCGCCGGCGCCTGGCGAATGAAAGCCAACGCCAGCAACGACTTCCTCATCGACTATGAGGCACAACGGACGAAACGTTTTTCGGGAGTTCCGAGCATTGCCATGCAAGACCAGGCTATGACCTGTAGCATGGGTGCGATTTCGGATCGTACCAAGGAGCACCTGGGGACAACCGACACCGCCATCATTAACGCGCGACGACGCCTCATCAATGCGGCCAAAGCGTTGCGCGACCACGGGACCACACCTCCGGGGGTTGATAACCCGGAGTTGTTTCGAGTGCGCTCCGCATCGGTCATCCTATCCAACGATGCGGATTGGGTGAAGCTCACGGAGGATTACCGCAAAGCCTTCTCCGAGATGCCGATACTGTCGGTGGGACCGGAGGGAGAAGTTCCAAAAGACGCAATCGGTGTACTACCGGCTGAATAGCCGTAGACTCAATCCTCGTACAGAAGGACGTTGGAGGCAAAGGACGGTTGCAGTCAATCCAACGAGTAAAACTTCCGTGCGTTCTCAGACAGAATCTTCTCGTTGGCTTCACTGGTGATGTCTTTTCGAGCCCTCATCACAGATACCAGTTCGGGTTCCTCCGAAGCATCAGGGTGTCCGTAGTCGGAGCCGATGATTAGGTTGTCCTCACCAGTGTATTGGAGCAGGTACGGGATGTCCTCGTCTGCCTCGCAGGCAACATAGATCCTGTATTCGCGGAAAATGTCCGCGCTCGAAGAGAATTTCCACCGCTGGCGCAACGAGCGTCTTAGGTGGTGCACCAGAAATGGTATCCATCCCGCGCAGGCTTCGATAAAGCCAAACCTCAGGCCTGGAAAACGTTCAGGTATTCTATTCGCGACAATATTTCTGAAGGCAATCAACGGCAACAGCCTGGATTGAGGGAACGTGCTGTGTTGTTGAATGTCGAAAAGTTGCGTAATGGCGGGCGCGCCCATTCCCTGATGAATGCAGATGGCTAGATCGAGCCTCGCAGCTTCTTCGTAAATGGGGAAAAAATGGGGATGGTCAATATTGAGATCTTTCTCGATCCCGCGAAAGAATAGCCCTACCGCTCCGTGCTCCTTGGCCCATCGAATCTCTTTAATGGACTCTTCCACTGACCTTAAGGGGGGTATCGCTATCCACCGAAGCCGGTTGTGACTGTTGGAACAGGCTTCGGCCATGAATCTATTGTAGGCCCGGCACAATGCAATCTCTAAACCCACGTCGTCCGTCAAGTAAATAAGGAATAGGGTTGGATAAATCACTTGAGTACCGATACTCAACCGGTCCATATCCATAAGCCGCCCCGAAGTTTCGGTCAGCTCCCGGCTAGCCACGCTGATATCTTTCCTCATGGCCTGCCGCTTGGATGACGAAGGGGTGATCAAGAGGCTACCACCTTTTCCTGCGGGCCTTGGAAAAATGTTGCCATCGATTAACCAAACAGCGGTTTGCTCTCGGTATAACGTGTCATCCGGGATCGACACGATGACGGGCCTGCGCTGATACCATTCCTTGTCCAGATGTTTCCACATACTTTCGGACTCAGCAATGTGAGTATCTGCATCAACTACACTTAGCCTCATAACATTTCTCCTATAGGTGTCAGGCCTTGAATTGTGACTTAAGTTCAATCACTTTAAAGAAATTATACCGTCTTATTCCCATGGCTCCTTTGTGTAACACGTCAACCCCTTAACGACATATGCCATATAAATTGCATCGGTCATTACACGCCTCATATTGTTTTTTATTATCTGGGCATTGATGCAGTCTTCCTGGATCTCTCTGGTGGTGGAGTATTTTGCCAATATCTCCAAGCGGAGATTACCATGGTCCATATCGACTTCAGAATGGAGTTTGTAGAATTCCAGGGCATCGTCAGAGACCCATTGGTAATGTTTGCGAAATACCTCGAGGTCCCGCGTCATGGCTTTGGCTGTATCCTGTCCCTCTGAAACGGCGACTCCAAGAATCCAGGACTTGAATGCGATCTGGCAGAAGGCGTCAACCGCACACTTTACCCCGGGCAGAGGGTCGGAGTCGCGAACGAACTCCTCGCTCAATCCCAGGGCCTCACAAAGCCATAGCCAGTATGCAGGGTGAGGGAGGTGTTCCTTGCCGATGATGTCCTCGCCCTCCTCCTCAATGGCCTTGGGCAGCCATTGTCTACGCACCTCGGGATAGGGACAATTGTATAAGATACTGTATTCCTTGGCCGGCACCTGACGGACAAAATAAAACCTATCTTTTGCCCAACCCTGGAGCTGCTCTTTAGTGCACTTTCCCTCTCTGAAAAGTTCTTCCCATGGGTGAAGGGGTCTCTGGTGGTCCTTTTTGTTGATGTCCTGAAATGTCTGGACGAACTCGTCAGCACTCAGTTTTCGATCGAGTTTAAACATAAAGGAATCCTCCTTATGACTTCAAAAATTCGCATCCTCCCAATACTCCGCCAATGAAAAGAAACTTAACCGCAGATCTACGCAGATAAAAAATGGCAAAGAGCAGAGCGTAAAGCGCATAGCGTACGGATCTCTCTTTCGGCCCTTTTTCGATCTTCAATCCTCTATTCTCGAATCTCACCTTTCCCTAAACTGTACTCAGCACTCGGAACTCAGTCCTCAGCGCGCTATGCCCTTTGCGCCATGCGCTTAGCGCTATTTGCTTGGCATGCGTGGCGTCTTTGCCCCTCGATTTCCCTCGGGGTCCTGTGCTTCGAGTTCCCTCGCCACCCTGAGGCTGTCGAAGGGAGGTTCTCGAAGGAGGCGAGTATTCCTTCTTGCGAATATCAAACTTCAAAGCCATTTTCTACCTAGCACATACCACTGATTAAAAGGAAGTTGTCATCCATCATTGTAGCCTTAGACCCTGAACAGCTCGCCCATCCGGCGGCCGAGAAACTTGCCTGCCACCATGAGACTGCCGGCCAACAGGAACAGCCCCAGCATGCCCATAGCACTGGCTATATAAGGACCATCCGCGATCCGTCTTAATAATGCGTATATGGCCTTGGTGATGGGGTAATACTGTTCTTGCAGAGCCAGGATCAGGCTGTCGCTCACTTCCAACATGGCGAAGGAGAAACACAGGATGGCGCCGGCGATGAGGTTGGCGAACACCAGTGGGAAGGTAATTTGATAGAGGGTCCTGAGGGGACTGGCGCCGAGATTCATGGCTGCTTCCTCGAGGACAACGTTGGTTTGCTGAAATCCGGCGTAGGCGGCCCTGACCATGAAGGGAAGACGACGGACAGAATAGGCGATGACGAGGAGCGGGACCGGATTCACACGAGCATCCAACAGTGTCCCGGAAAAGGCTGCAACGTATCCAAAGGCTATGACCAACCCGGGGAGGGCCAAGGGCAGCATGGCCAGGCTATCCAGCACGTCCCTTCCGGGGATGCGCTTTCGGGTGAGCAGGTAGGCGATGCCAACCCCTAGTATGATGTCAACCACGGTGCTCAAACTGCTAAGCAGAAGGCTGTTTCTGATGCTGAGCCAAGCAAGATCGTGGACGAAGACATCCCGATAAAACTTGAGCGTAATCTCGGTGGGCAAGACAGTCATAAACCAACGGTCAGTAATGGAAGTGAGTAGTACTCCCAAATGGGGAAGCAGGGCAATGGCCGAAATCCCCAGCACAAACCCGTAAATTAGTAAGGTGACCCGAAACGATGCGGGTCGAATCGCGGAAGCTACATGGCCTCGCGCCATCATCTCGGTGCTCTTGCTGCCAACCAACCGTTTGGTGAGGTAAAAGAAGAAAAGGGTCAGCACAATCACCGCGGTAACAAAGGCGTAGCCCATGGGGTTTTGATGTAAATCGGTCACCATGTTGAAGATCTGAACCGCGATGACCTCCCGGTATTCAAAGACCAAAGGGGTCCCCAGGTCGGTGAAGGCCCAGATAAACACGATGATGGCCCCTGCGAAATAGCCCGGCAACATCAAAGGGAAAGTAACCGTCCTAAACAGCTTAAACCCGCTCGCACCCAAGTTGCTTCCAGCTTCCTCGAGGCTTGGATCCACATTGGCCAGGGCCGCTGCCACGTTGAGGTACATAATGGGATAGAGGTGGAGCACCTGTAATATGACGACGCTCCAAAAACCCCCACCGAGCCAATCAATGGGCTTATCGATGACCCCCAGCTCCAGGAGCAGCAGATTGATGGATCCGAAGCGGGCCATTAAATGGCGCATGCCGATGGCTCCCACAAACGGGGGCAGTACCATAGGAATCAGAATCAACCCGCTGAGTAACCCTTTACCGGGGAAGTCATAACGGACCAATAGGAGAGCTAAGGGTAAGGCCAACAATGTTGTCAGCAATGTTACTGCCAAGCCTATATTAACGCTGTTGACCAGGATTTCCCTATAGTTGGGGTTGGTCAGCATGAGCTTGAAGAAAACCAGAGAAAACCCTTCACTGGTGAAAAAGGCATTGGAGAAGACGTAGGAGAGGGGATACAAGAGGAACAGAAAGAAGAAAGCCGCCAGCAAGATCAGAACGGTCCAATTTGCTGGAGTCAAGTCATAACGCCGCAACCAGTGAGTCACCTCAATCCTCCTGTGGTAATACAACCACGTCCTCAGGTCGGAATCTGATCGTCACCTGGTTCCCCACCTCTGCTTTTCTGACATGAGAGTTGTATTCCACCACTTGCACAAGGGACCCATCAGCGAGACGGAGCGTGTACTGTTCGTTGCTACCCAGGTAGGTGATGCTCTCTACTTCGCCCACCAGTTGATTCATTCGACCATCCGTGGTGGCTTGGTCCCTCTTTGCCTGTGACCCGGTATTCACCAGTTGCAGCGATTCCGGGCGTACCGAGCAAAAGACTGCGTTATCCCGTGATAAACTCGCCGGGCTTGATGTGGCACGCAGGATGCCAACTGGGGTTTTGACCACCAGGGTATCGCCTACCTCTTCCACATTTCCTGCCAGGAGATTGGTCCCACCGATGAACTGTGCCACGAAGGACGATTCCGGACGGGTATAGAGCATCCTCGGTGAGCCCACTTGAACTACCTGTCCATTTCGCATGACGGCGACACGATCGGCCATGGACAGGGCCTCCGTCTGGTCGTGGGTGACATAGATCATGGTCCGCTGGATCTGCGTATGAATCTGCTTGATCTCGGCCCGCATCTCGGTGCGTAGATGGGCGTCCAGATTGGATAGAGGCTCATCGAGCAAAACCACGTCCGGCTCGATGACCAGGGCCCGGGCCAGGGCGACCCTTTGCTGCTCACCGCCGGAGAGTTGGTTGGGCAAGCGTTCCGCGTAGTGGTCCATGCGCACAATTTCCAGGGCCCGGCGAACGCGCTTTTGTTTCTCGCTATCCGATACTTTTCGAATGTTGAGACCATAGGCAACGTTTTTCTGCACATCCATATGCGGCCAGAGCGCATAATTCTGAAATACCATGCCGGTGTTCCGTTTATGGGGAGGAACACGGCTCTTGTCCTGACCGTCAAAAAGTATTCGCCCCTCATCCGGAGTGTAAAACCCGGCCACCAATCTAAGCGCGGTGGTCTTGCCGCAACCCGAGGGACCCAATAGGAAGAAGAGTTCCCTGGGCTGTATTTCCAGGGTCAGACCGTTTACGGCCCTCACCTGACCCAGAACCTTTGTGACGGACTCAAACTTGACGTCTACCATCGGCATAACCTTTGGCCCTTCGATAAATTAATGAGTTCATTACGATCTAGTGCCCGCGTTCCTCAGGACTCACCCTGCGGTTACCTGGTGGCCACTTACTTTTGAACTCCTCATTAACTCTTCCGTCGCATTGCCATTGAAAGATGTGTCCCTAGCCAAGGAGGTGGAACAGCACTACACCGGTCTTCTCCAAAGGTAAAAAACTAAACCGGCGACCAGTATCAGGCTGCTAAACAGGGTCAACCACTCCGAACTTATGAGTGGAGGCCTCAAATGGGCGCGATATTTATTTCTAGCGAACAGAGCCCACTCGTTAAGCATTTGATTACGGAAAACAGGGTCTCTCCATTTTTCACGTGCCAGCCGCATGGCCTCACTCTCCGAAACCGGCATTGCGGCAAGCCGCTCCCATTCCGTCTGCGTGAAACCATCCTCTAGCGCAGCGCTCCATGCCTGGTCCAGGAGCGACTTCTGGTCGATGATCAAAGAGCCGATTAAATCGTTTACCATCCCCCAACGACGGGATCCTACCTCGGCGTCGAAGCTAAAGTCAGATCGCCAGGTGAAGGGGTTAAACTTGACTGCCGTATCCTGCGGTTTGATCTTACCGTACAACGCAGGGAGGACGCTGAAACGATTGAGTTGAAAACGCGCGGGTCCATGGGGAAGTCCTTTTTTCAAAATCCAGAGCTTCTGGCCGTTCTCAGATAACACGAAACGGATGAAAGCCTGGGCCACCGCTCTGTTGGGCGCGCCCTTCAGGATGCCGATGGAATCCGGGTTCATACTGGTTAGGTTATCGGGCATGACATAGCCGATTTTATCGGCACCCGATTCGTTTACCTGCGCCCAGGCGTAGAAATCAATTGCCAAACCATAGGCAACTTCTCCGATGGCCACGTCTTTGGGTACCTGACTGGCAGAATTGGTAAATTTGCGGGCGTTGGCCCCGATGCCGGTGATAATCTTCCAACCTTCCTTCCAGCCATAGGCTTGAAGGATGATCTCGTAAGCCATGTGGACGCTACCGCTTTTGCGCGGATCGGCCGAGCCGACCCAGGTGAAGGCGGAAGGCGCGGCCAACCCCTTCCAGGTAGTAATGACCGGTAGCTTGGTGAGCTCAAGCACGGCTTTGTTGTAGACAATCCCAAAGCCTGCAAGGGTGGCAGCATACCAATGGAATCCGGGATCATAGAGGGGAACGCCGCCTAAGCGGGGAGGAATCTGGCTCAGGAGAGCTTGAGGTAAGGCATAGGACTCCAGGAGGCCAGCCTGTTTTAGGGTTAGGTAAGGGTCAATGCCGCCGCCAAAAAAAAGATCAATACCGATTCCCGACGGTTTGTTCTTGAACTCTGACTGAATAAAGCGAATGGTCTCAGAGGTGCCGCCCACATCCAACCAATCCAGTTCCACCGTCTTTCCAGTCTCACGCTGATAATGAACTTTGAATACCCTCTCGAATTCATATTCGATGCCTTCCCAATGGGGGGAGATCAGCACCAGACGATCAGCCATGGCCAGGGAGGACCAGACCAGAAGTCCAAGGAAGAAGCCCAAGCCCGTTACGCGGGCCAGGAAAGAGCTGAAGGTGCGTTTGTTTTGAATCATGGGATTTTGAACCGAAGCACGGTGCAACGGCAGCAAAAATTACCGCGGCGTCGGCAAAGTTCCGTCTCAATCATCGGTACCATAGAATTCACTTTTCCGGTACCAGGCTAAGTGAGCGGTGAAGAGGAGTCCGATCCAGCAGTTAACTCAGTAGCCATTCAAGGGATATGGCGCCACTTCCTCCAAAGAGCAATGCCAGGGACATGAGCAGGAGCGCCATGCAATACTCAATTCCACTGCCTTGTCCCCCAGGGCGCGCTAAGAAAAAGCCATGCTCCCAGTGTGACTTCCAAATAGCAACCGCCAAGAAAATGACTAAACCTAGCGCGAAGGGTCGCACGAGGAACCCCACCAAAAGAGCAATGCAGCCGAAAGATTCAGTCAAGATACCGATTACGCCTATGGGTTTGGGGATTTGATATCTTTCACTCCAATTGTTGACGGTGGCCATAAATCCACGTCCCCCAAACCAACCGAGAATATGTTGTGATCCATGAAAGAAAAATGTGACTGCAAGGCCTAATCGCAATATTAAAAGAGAGAACGATAGCTCGATGCTCATGAGGAATCCTTCCGTGAACCAGAAATTTGGAGGATGTTACCTGGCCCATTCCTTTAATGTCAAGGACCATTGCAGGGGAGGTGATGTATCAGTCTATGTGTAAATTTTGGTGGGGGGAAGGGAGTGGAGAGGAAAATGGCTTTCACACGAGAATCGAAGCTCGAGGTGGTTAAGGGATAGGCCTAGGGTATTTTTTGATTGGGAAAAGACAGAAGGGGTGCTAACTCCAGAGTTGCACGACAAATACAAACATGAGGAGGGCACCCCTATGCTGCTCGAGCAAGCAACACCAAGCAATGTATGATTAAAGAGACAATGCCTTTGAAGGGCGACTAATGGCCCGCCAAGCTCTAAAACACCTGGTGGAGAAGCGGCTGGACGAAGAGATGGAGTACGATACGAGCATCGAGTGGATACCGCAATCTATGAGGAATGGGAAACTTAGAGCTTTTAGTGCCAAGGAGCCGTAAGGGAGGGTTTCCCACCAAGCTCCTTGAGCGTTACGCCCGAAGGTGCCGTTCGGTGGATCGGGTGTTGTTAGCCTGCTTTTGTTTGGGACTATCCACCCGAAAGGCCGCTTCGGTGCTGGTTCCTATTGTAGGGGAGCGGGTCTCGGCCACAACGATTTCCAGGATTGCCCGGGATCTGGATAAAGAGGTTAAGTTTTACCATAGCCGTCCCCTTAGGGATGTACCGCTATCTGTTCTTTGAGTGGTGTTAAAGAGCAAGGGGGCTGCCAAGGTACAGAAAAAGATATTACTTTGTGCCTTCGGGATCACGGTATCAGGAGATGATCGATTTCTATGCGGCCCCAACTGAATCTGAAAAGCGTTGTTAAGGGACCTGTATCAAGGGGGGAGGGGGGGTGTTGTGAGCTGATTGTGAGTGGGAGGAGCCTTAAGATGTCTATCCTAAGATCCTCGCCCAACGCTGCTCACATTTGGCCAGAATCTATGATCTCGAATGGTTAAGGGCCTATCCAAGGCCTAGGGTCAATTTTTACAGATCAAGCGGGAGTGGAGAGGAAAATGGCTGATTCAATTTGTCGGAGAATCGAAGATCTCGATGGTGGTTAGAGGGATAGGCCTAGGGTATTTTTTGATTGGGAAAAGACAGAAGGGGTGCTAACTCCAGAGTTGCACGACAAATACAAACATGAGGAGGGCACCCCTATGCTGCTCGAGCAAGCAACACCAAGCAATGTATCGCGAGCGATTAAAGAGATCAATGCCTTTGAGTGGGAGGGCGACTTTAAACCGATGGCCCGCCAAGCTCTAAAACACCTGGTGGAGAAGCGGCTGGACGAAGAGATGGCCCAGTACATAGGACTATCACGCTACGAGCATGGGGCGGACCGAGTGGACTACCGCAATGGCCACTATACCAGGCATCTGTTGACCGAGATGGGAAACTTAGAGCTTTTAGTGCCAAGGAGCCGTAAGGGAGGGTTTCCCACCAAGCTCCTTGAGCGTTACGCCCGAAGGTGCCGTTCGGTGGATCGGGTGTTGTTAGCCTGCTTTTGTTTGGGACTATCCACCCGAAAGGCCGCTTCGGTGCTGGTTCCTATTGTAGGGGAGCGGGTCTCGGCCACAACGATTTCCAGGATTGCCCGGGATCTGGATAAAGAGGTTAAGTTTTACCATAGCCGTCCCCTTAGGGATCAGTACCGCTATCTGTTCTTTGATGGGGTGGTGTTAAAGAGCAAGGGGGCTGCCAAGGTCGATGGGAGGCAGGAGATGATCGATTTCTATGCGGCCCCAACTGAATCTGAAGCCTGTTTGGGAAGCGTTGTTAAGGGACCTGATAGGGGGGGTGTTTCCACCCGATGGGGGAACGGGGCTGCATGCCTTCGGGATCTGGATCCTAAGATCCTCGCCCAACGCTGCTGGGCCCATAAGACAAGAAATGGACAAGGTAAAAAGGATCAACCAGCGGAGCTCTAAATCGTATCAGTCATGCCCCTAATTATAGAAAAGCTCTTACTGGCGGTTTGGTTCACGCGGCCTGTGGCCAACTCGATCAATTGCTTTATCTTCCAGGAAGCGGCCCTTTGGAGCCGCTGGAACCACCAACCTCATAGAAAGATCGTTCCGGGAAGTCAGGCGCAGGTTATGGGGGTATGGCAAATACCCAAAGCATACAAAGAACGTTTTTTCTTTGAACCAAAATTGGAGTAAGAACTGCAGGGGAGGTGATGTATCAGTCTATGTGTAAATTTTGGTGGGGGGAAGGGAGTGGAGAGGAAAATAGTCGGAGAATCGAAGATCTCGAGGTGGTAAGGGATAGGCCTAGGGTATTTTTTGATTGGGAAAAGACAGAAGGGGTGCTAAGGCACGATGAGGAGGGCACCCCATGCTGCTCGAGCAAGCAACACCCAATGCTAAAGAGATCAATGCCTTTGAGTGGGAGTGGTGTTAAAAGCCAAGCTCACACCTGGTGGAGGCGGCTGGACCAAGAGATGGCCCAGAAAAGGATATTACGACTTTGTGCGGCCGAGTTCGGGATCACGGTCGATGGGAGCGTTACGCGAAGGTGCCGTTCGGTGGATCGGGTGTTGAGCCTGCTTTTGTTTGGGACTATCCACCCGAAAGGCCGCTTCGGTGCTTTCCTATTGTAGGGGAGCGGGTCTCGGCCACAACTGATTGCCCGGGATCTGGATAAAGAGGTTAAGTTTTACCATAGCCGTCCCCTTAGGGATCAGTACCGCTATCTGTTCTTTGATGGGGTGGTGTTAAAGAGCAAGGGGGCTGCCAAGGTACAGAAAAAGATATTACTTTGTGCCTTCGGGATCACGGTCGATGGGAGGCAGGAGATGATCGATTTCTATGCGGCCCCAACTGAATCTGAAGCCTGCTGGGAAGCGTTGTTAAGGGACCTGTATCAAAGGGGGCAAGAGGGGGGGTGTTGTGAGCTGATTGTGACCGATGGGGGAACGGGGCTGCATGGAGCCTTACAGATTGTCTATCCTAAGATCCTCGCCCAACGCTGCTGGGCCCATAAGACAAGAAACGTGTTGGACAAGGTAAAAAGGGCCGATCAACCAGCGGTCAAAAAAGCTCTAAATCGTATCAGTCATGCCCCTAATTATAGAAAAGCTACGGAAGCTTACTGGCGGTTTGGTTCACGCTGGAGGAAGGCTTATCCAAGGGCTGTGGCCTGTTTGGAAAAGGATCTCGATCAATTGCTTTACTTCTTTCAGATCAAGCGGCCTGAGCTTTGGAGCCGCTTGAGAACCACCAACCTCATAGAAAGATCGTTCCGGGAAGTCAGGCGCAGGACTCGCCCTATGGGGGTGATGGCAAATACCCAAAGCATACAAAGAATCGTTTTTTCTGTCTTTCATCACTTGAACCAAAATTGGAGTGAGAATGCCCCTAAGAAATTTACACACAAGTCTTGACGCTTCCTGCAGGGGACTTTGACGGCCGGCTCTCAGTTGGAGATTGACTCAATCGGGACTTTCCAATATATAACTCCTCAGTGAGGGCCATCAGGAGCCTTCCCTATAGAAAAAGACGAAAGGGGGTAGAGCCATGCCAATTTGTTTATCGCCCGGAGGTCAAACCATGACAGTAGGTGAGTCGCCCAGTGATCGGCTTTTCGTGGGCACGGCCCACGGAGTAGCTGCGTTTTCACGGGAGAACGGTTCCTGGGGCTCGCAGCAGACGTTTTTACCTGAAGGGCATATCAGCGCTCTTATCTTTGAACCCACGAGCGAGACGCTCCTTGCGGGCACCTACGGACGTTCCATCTATGCCAGTAAAGACCTGGGTAGGAATTGGGTGCGAAAGGACAACGGTATCGGAGACCGGGAGATCTATTCGCTGGCATTTCAGCAAGTGGCCGGACGTCCGAGGCTTTATGCTGGAACGGAGCCGGCCCATATGTTCTACAGCGATGATTTGGGGCAGAACTGGACGGAACTCCCCGGTTTGCGTCAGGTGCCTGGTGTTGAAAAGTGGACCTTCCCTGGTCCTCCGCATCTAGCACATGTTAAAGACATAACCTTTGATCCCACCAATCCCGATACGATTTTTGCCGCAGTTGAAGTAGGGGGAGTCGTTAAAAGCATGGACGGAGGGAAAACCTGGACCACGGCATCCGGCTTGAACCCGGACGCCCACCGGGTCTTGATTCCTCTGGCTGATCCCAAAAAGGTCTACCTGGTCATGCCCACCACCAACTGCGACGAATCGGTGACCGCCGGGGTCTGTGTCAGTCAAAACAGGGGTGAGAGCTGGAAGAGCCTAACACCAAGGGATTTTAGAATCGGATATGTGGACCCAATCCTAGTGCATCCAGACAACAGTAGCCTCCTGTTTACCGCAGGCGCCAAGACCGGCCCTAGAAGCTGGAGAGACTCGCACACTGCTGATTCGCGTATTGCCCGAAGCAAGGATGGAGGTAATAGCTGGGAGATTCTAGGCGAGGGTTTGCCTGAGCATATCCGTGGCAACGTGGAGGCCATGGCCATGGACGTGTGGAATGGTGGTTTTGCCCTTTTTGCCGGTACCACGGATGGCGAGGTATTTTGCGGTACCGATGAAGGACAGCATTGGCAGAAACTAATTCAAGGGATCGGTCCGGTATCCAAGTCACATCATTACCGCAACCTTGCGGTGCCTGCCGCTTAAATAATATTCTACGTTTTGGCACAGAGGTCTGAATTGATCAGGCCTCTGTGCTCCCTGCAATTGCGTATTCCATCGGGAGGTTTCTCATGATCATCGACGTTCACGGCCACAATCTCGCGCCCAGCAAGCTGCAGTCCTACTGGCTTGGGCAGCTTAACTTCAGAGGAAGCCATGGGCGAAGTGAATTGAAACTTTCCGATGAGGAAATCGATGAACCTTTGAAAAAACCCTCCTTCCGTGGGAAGTCCCTCATTGAGCAGGTCCGTGAAGTCGGCACCGACTTTCAGTTCCTCTCTCCCAGACCCATTTCCATGGCTCATCACGAACAGCCGGAGAGAATCGGTCGCTGGTACATTGAAGAGGTCAACAACGTCATCCACCGACAGTGCAAGCTGCATCCGGGTCTTTTTCGAGGCGTGGCTGGTTTGCCACAAAACCCCATGACCGGTCCAAAAAGCTGGTTGGGTGAGCTAGAGCGTTGCGTGACGGAGCTCGATTTCGTCGGGTGTCTGTTGAACCCCGACCCAGGTGAAGGCTTTTATCCGCCGCCACCGGGTCTCGGCGATGAGTATTGGTATCCCCTGTACGAGAAACTTGTTCAATTGGACGTGCCTGCGCTGATTCACTCCACCCAGTACTGCAATCCACGTGAGCCCTATACACTACATTTTATCAATGAAGAGAGCATTGCCATTATTTCTTTGCTCGAGTCGCGTGTGTTTCTTGATTTTCCAAATCTAAAATTGATCGTTTGCCACGGCGGTGGCGCCATTCCGTATCAGTTGGGTCGCTTCCGAGCCTTTTACGATCGCAGCGGCCGTAGGGCGTTGGATGAGCGCTTCGAGGAAAGTCTCAGGCGGCTTTATTTTGATACTGCCCTCTATTCCAAAGAAGGGCTCGAGTTACTGTTTAAAGTGGCGGGTATACGCAGTTGCCTCTTCGGCTCGGAGCGGCCGGGCACAGGGTCGGCGAAGGATCCAGAGACCGGGCGTTCCATGGATGACCTGAAATTTGTAATTGAGGGTATTGACTGGTTGTCTGCCGACGATCGCCGGCAAATATACGAAGGGAACGCGCGCCGAGTCTTCTCACGGTTTAAAGACCGGTAACACCCGGTGATAGCTTTCTGCTTTGCGTCGCTAATTTGCGCGGGAAGCCAAGTAACACTTCTCAACAAAGCCTCTGATAACCTGATTGAAAGTATCCGGCTGTTCCCGGTAACAGAAATGGCCTGCCTTGTTGATGACGTGCATCTCCGCAATGGGGGCACTGTCGGCGATGAGTTCAAAGAGGTTTTGCCCGCGTCTCAAGGAGGCCGTGGGGTCATTGTAGCCCCAGATCACGAGGGTGGGTGTTTTCAGTCGGCCCTGCAGTATCCAGTTCAAAGTCTCCTCCTTATCCAGCGTTAGCCGAGGTAAAAATAGGGTTCTCTTGAGGCCTTGGTCCTCCATCTTTTTTACGGCTTCCCTGTACTTTGGTAGGTTCGCAATTTCAACCGCGGCATCAAGCAGCGTTTCGGTTATGTGGTCGTCGCTGTGGGAATAGTGCTCGATGACCCAGCGCTGGCTCTCCCGAGTGAGCCGAGGGTTGGGGGCGTTGGCCATGATCAACTGGGTGTTGGCAGGGCCCGGAGCCAGGGTGCCACTGTCGACGATAATACAGGAACGGATGATCTCCGGATGCTCAAGTGTCAAACGGCCTACCAGGTAACCACCGCGTGAGTGGCCCACCACGTGCACATTTTTCAAGCCCAATTGTAATAAAAACTCGTGAGCATGTTTCACCACAGCGGCGGGAGTGTAGTCCTCGTCACTTCTGGGGTTGTCCGTGTGGCCTTGCCCCAGTTTGTCCACGGCAATCACACGGAACCATTGGGCAAGGCTGTCGAAGTTCAGCTCCCAGTCCATGGCGCTGTCACATGCGTCCGTGGTTCCAAAGTGGCTGCCATGAAAAAAGACCACCGCCTCTCCGCTCCCCTTTTCGAAGTAGCGGGTCCGAATACCGTTAACGTCAATAAATCGAGCACCATCCATGGTTATGATCTCCTAAATGTCATGTGATCCATTTGTGCAACAAACACCTTTTTGTCAAATGTTACCTAAATTTGCCAACTCACAGGATGAGTGAGAATACAATTGGGATAGTGAAAAGGGAAAGCAGGGTTGTGAGCACGACGATGGAAGCGGCCAGCTCCGGGTCCTGGCGATATTTTTCCGTGAGTACAAAGTTAACCACGGCCGAGGGGAGGGAGCCGTATAGGAGAATTACCTGGCGATTTACACCGTCCATGCCGAGCAGTGTAACGGTCAGGTAGGCACAGGCGAAGCCCCCGAGGATACGTATGAGGGCGCCGGCTACGGAATGTCCCCAGGTGATGGACTTCATGCTGTTGAGCCGGTAACCCAGACTCACGAGCATCAGTGGTATGGTGGAAAACCCCAATAGACGGATGGGCTCAAGGATGGGCCAGGGAACTTGAATTTGATTGAGGTTGACGATGAGTCCCAACGCGGTTGCGTAGATCAGAGGGAGCCGAAAGATTTCCCTCCAACCGCGGTCGCCGCTAACCAGGTAAATCCCAAGAGAACTCTGAAGGGTGGACATGATGACGTAACAAATGGAGGCTCGTTGGAGGCCCGGCTCCCCAAAGGCAAAGAGGGCCAACGGTATACCCATATTTCCGGCGTTTATAAAAAGGACAGGGAGGATGAAACCGCGGGAGTGGAATCGGAATATGAAAGAATAGATCCAGATTAGAATCCCTACTCCGCCCATGAACCCGGCAACGCCTGCTAGCAGCACCAAGATGTCGGTTGCGAACAGCGGCTTGGATGATAGAGAAGAAAATACCAGGGCCGGGCTTGCCAGGTAGACAATGAACTCGGTAATGGATTCGAGGGAGATCTTCTTCCAGCGGGCGAAGATAAAGCCGAGCCCAATTAATGCAAAAACTGGGATGACGGGAGATAGTACTCTAAAATCAAACACGGACAGCCCCGATCCGACAAAAAAGACGAGTGATGTGAAAACCTAGGCCGGATGTTTCAACGGTCAATGACATTTTGGTTGCAGGTCAGTAATTTCACTAAAGGTGTGATATCGATTCATGGCACAAACAGCCTTGAAGCACCATCTGATAGGTACTGACGTAGATTTCTCGGACCTGTTAATGTCGGATCGGGGTCAGGACCGGGTGGGGAATGCCGGCGGGATGATTTCTTCCACTGACCTTCCGGCCCAGTCCCTCTTGGGCCAGTTATCCCATGCGCGCTGCGCCACGGCGTCAGCACGGGCATAGATTTCATTTTCATCAATCCGCGTGGAAACA
Source organism: uncultured Binatia bacterium (SeqCode) (assembly GCA_965215595.1). Lineage (GTDB taxonomy): Bacteria > Desulfobacterota > Binatia > UBA9968 > CAXXLF01 > CBDCDW01. The sequence continues at coordinate 651,167 of CBDCDW010000005.1, forward strand.
CCGACTTCAATCACGACTTCCCCGTTCACCAGCACGGTTTCCACGTCGGCACCGCACCCGTAGTCCACCAGCGCTGTGATGGGATCACGAACGGGGCCGTAACGGTTGGAGCGTTGGTTTATGATTGTAATGTCTGCCTTCGTACCAGGTGCAAGTCGGCCCAGATCGTCTCTTCCCAGGGCCTTGGCGCCCCAAATGGTTGCGGCATTGAATACACGTTGGGGTCGTCCAGCGAAGTAATTTCTGTCCACCAGGCGTGAAATAAGCGAAGTGTAACGAAGCTCCGAGATGATATCGAGTGGATAGGTATCGGTCCCCAGACCGACATTGACTCCGGCATCTACAAAACGATCAAAGGATTCCAGTGCTATGGCCATCTTATTATACTTGTAGGGGCAATGCCCCACCGAGGCACCCGTTTCGGCGATTATCTTGAGTTCGTCTCCTGAAGGATAATCGACCCTTGAATTGCCCACGACAAAGATATTGTGGCCGAGCACCGTGGCGGGTTTTAGGATTCCGGTATCAGCCAGATACTCGATGACCGGTTTGCGATAGTTATAAACGATTCGCATGAACTCTCTCAGGTTCGCAGCCGCATGGATGTGAATGCCCACGCCCAGTTCTTTGGCTGCGGCTGCAGTCTCCTTCAAGAGCGAAGGTTCACATGTCTCTGCCTGACCTGGATTGAGGAGGCCCTGCAAACATCCGTTCTTTGCTCCATGGTACTTACGGATGAATTCGACAGCCGTCTGAAGCCCAGGGCGTCCCCTATCGGCCTTATCCTCATAGTAGTGACGGCCCTCGGAGTCGGTAAAGATGTCGCTGCTGCGGTAGGAAGGGCTAAAGAATACGCGGGCGCCAATCTCTCCGACGATCTCTACGTAATCGTCTAGCCCTCCGGGTCCGCTGCCCGGGTCGAGAATCGTGGTGGAGCCATTCTTTAGGGCGCTGAATAGCGCATACTTTCGTCCAATGGCAATGTTTTCCGCAGGCGGTGGGGCTCCTTTCCCTTTCACGGGTGCCCCAAATACAAAGTAGTTGGCCGACATATAGTCTCTCTTGGCTGCGTCGGTTATCAGGTAGTCACCGATATTGAGCTGGGAGTGGACGTGGAGGTTGATAAATCCGGGGCAAACGAGTTTTCCGGAAGCATCGATCACTCTGTCAGCCTGTTTGGATCGGTCTGTACCGATGTAGCTGATGGAGTCGCCATCGATGAACACACTGCCATCAGGAATCAGCTCGTGATGCTCCCCGGACCAGCCTACCACGGTTCCGCCGTCTATTCGGATCGTCATTTTTCTATTCATCCTTTCGCGACTTGCCAGGCCAAATAGATAACCGATCCTCGTGCTTCTGTCAAAATTGGTGAGCTGGACTGCGACGGGAGCTGGTGTCCCCTCGCTTCAGTGGTCCCTCGGCGGGAAGCTGAGTTCACCGTTGCGAGGTAGGGCTCGGGAACCGCCCCTCAGCGGGAGCCGACAGGCCTCTGCCTCGAGTCTCCGTCATTTGATCCGGCATGCCAATATGAGTCGAACCTCCAGTATCGGACGTCTCCCTTTCTTCGGGGCGGTCCCCCTGCGCCCAACCCGAACGCGACGAATGGGAGCGAGACGTTAGGCCGTGTGCATCGAACGCGGAGTTTCAGATATTCACAGACCTGTTGCCCGTGGCCGGAGGCTCGCTCCCCGAGGAGAGGTGAGCAAGCTTCGGCCGGGTCGCTGCGTTAGTCCAGTGGACCGAAGAAAGCGCTCAAGTCTCCATGTTCAGGCATTCAGAAATTGTTATCGAGATCTTTTCCAGTTGAATATGGTTGAGGAATAATCTGACACACGGTTTTGGATGGAGAACCTGGCCACAATTGACATGGCGCAGCCGGTCGAGTAGTCTTCTTTCAAAAGGTAATATTTGTGTTGAAATTGTTCACTCCGGTCAGGAGGAGGATCGATGCTAGAAATTAATGGAGAACAGGTCTTGATGATCGACTCAGATTCCCACGTCATTGAGAACGAGAGCACCTGGGCGTACCTGGAGCCCTCCGAAGAACGTTTTCGGCCGCGGCTTGTGGAGTCCGAGGAAGAGCCTGGCCAGCAGTGTTGGATTCTGGAGGACAAGGTCATTGGGTTCCGTCCCACGACGCGCACCCCGCAGGAATTAATAGAACTGACAGAGCGAACCGGCCGCGACATGGTCACGGACCAGGGGGCGCGGGAACTGACCAAAGCCGAACAACGCATACAGCATATGGATCAGGTGGGCATCGACGTCCAGGTAATGCACAACAGCCTCTGGCTATCACAGGTGACTCAGAACCCTGAGGCAGAGATGGCGCTGTGCCGGAGCTACAATCGATGGATGGGGAAGACGTGGAAACACGGTAAAGGCCGGCTACGTTGGTCCTGTTTGCCGCCAACCCTAAGTATCTCTGAAGCGATACAAGAGGTGCGTTGGTGTAAGGATCACGGTGCGGTGGGTATCTGCCTTCGACCCCTGGAGGGAGACCGCCACCTGACGGATCCTTACTTTTATCCCATTTATGAAGAAGCTGAGCGGCTGGATATCCCCATCACAGTCCACATTGCCAATGCCAACCCCACAAATGCTGAATTAGTAAAGCATAGCCTGTTCTGGCGCTTCCGGGTTCCAACGGTTGCATCCTGCCACTCCTACCTGCGAAGCGAAGTCCCGGATCTATTCCCACGACTGAGGATGGGTTTCATCGAAGCCGGCGCCCAGTGGCTCGTGTGGGTACTGGAAGGGGTTGTGCGTCTGGGCGACCATACCAAAGATGCGAAAAACTCTGTGCGTGAACTGCTAACCAAGAAACGAGTGTGGGTTGCCTGTGAGTATGAAGACCACTTGCCATACATTATGCAGTACGCGGGTGAAGACAATTTGATCATTGGTACCGACTACGGACACACCGACCCGTTCTCTAATGTTCGGGCCATGAAAGTTTTCGTGGATCGACCGGATTTGAGCGACACAGCCAAACGGAAAATCGTTCGGGATAACGCCAAGGCCTTCTACGGACTGTAATCGCGCGGATCATGAGTGTTATCGACGCGGATGCACATGTGTATGAATGCACCGATACCTGGAAATTCCTGGGTGAAGAGTTCCATCTGCAGCGACCCATTCCAGTAAAAATCGACAAGGATACCCTCTACGGTCGGCACAACGCCTTTTGGCTCATTGAGGGGAAGGTCTTTCCCAAGCTTGCTGGCCGACAGTTGCATATCTTCGGTACTCCCACCATTTCTGAAAGCGCCTTGGCCAAACCCATGACCATTGGGGCTCAAACCCTCACCGATGTCCCTGCCCGTCTTGGGGACATGGATAAGCTTGGCATCGATTTACAGGTGGTCTTTCCTACACTATTCCTTGTGGCCCTAACCGATGATGTGGCTCTGGAGGCTGCCCTCTGCCGTAGCTACAACAACTGGATGGCGGAGGCTTGCGGGAAAGCAAAGGAACGCCTCAAGTTCAGCGCGGTAGTTCCCCTACGTGACGTAAATGAGTCGGTACGCGAGGTCCGCCGGGCCAAAGAGATGGGTGCCGTGGCAGTTATGACCCTTGGCGTGGTTTGGAACACTGAGCTCGGTAACACACGTTTGTTTCCCTTCTACGAAGAGGCAAGCCGTTTGGATCTCCCGGTTTGTGTCCATTTTGGATGGGCCGGGCCAGGCTTGACGGATCTATTTCAGACCCTTGAAAACTCCAGTTTCTCGGCGGCAGCGCTTCCGGTGATGATGGGATTTTACAGTATGATCTCTCAAGGAGTATTGGATGAGTTTCCCGGTTTGCGCCTGTGTTTTCTCGAAGCAGGGTCGGAATGGCTTCCCTATGCTATTCGTCAATTGGAACGTTCCTGGCGTGACCGGCGATTACCCTGCAAGAAAAACCCGCGGGAGTACCTAAAAGCCGGTAACATCTTTATATCCATAGAGGCGGATGAGGACGTTGGTTATCTACTTAATATTATCGGAGAGGATCAGCTCATTATTGCCTCAGATTATCCCCATGAAGACCCCTCGCGTGCGGAAAACATGCTTGGGGAACTCCACAGCCGGACGGATCTCGATCCAAAGCTGCGGCAGAAGATTCTAAGCTACAACGCGGCTCGACTCTACGGATTGTAGCCCATCAAAGAGCCTCACCGTATCGCGGTTGTTAACTTATTTAATTAAAGTATTTTGGGTAGGAGCTTGTGGTCTAACAGGCGGCTTACCAATGAGATAGGGATACACAGCTCCCTCGGCTAATAGCAGCTCACCTCGTCAGCCAGAAAAGATCGGACGCGGCAAATTTTAAGGAGCGGGGCGTACCGACCGAACGCCCCACATGCTCAGGGTCTACGAACCAGAGCTACCAACGGTTACGTCTACCGCCGCCACCACCGCCGCCACCACCACCGCCGCCACCACCACCGCCACCACCGCCACCACCAGGCCGTCTCTCTTGAGGACGGGCCTCATTGACGGTTAGGGTGCGTCCGTCGAGCTCGGTTCCGTTCAAAGCCTCGATCGCTTTCTGGGCTTCATCGTCAGTACTCATTTCGACGAAACCAAAGCCCCTTGAGCGACCGGTGAATTTATCAGTGATCACCCGAGCGGATTCTACGGCACCATGCACTGCAAAGACTTCCTGCAGCTGGCCTTCCGTAGTGGAATAGGGTAATCCACCGACGTAAATCTTGTTGCTCATGTTCTCCTCCTTATCACTGAGAGAACGTTGACGTCTTAGACCCTGGGAATGTGATCACCGGTGGGAGCAGAACATGGGGAATGGTTGGCTTGGAACCACGCTCTGATCGGTTTGTCCTTAAGGTAACGCTTCGCAAGGTTAGACTACCTGGGCCTTCAACGAATTCAATCTCACTTTCAGAAGGCCCTTTACTGAAGTGCAATTTTTAAGCTACATCGTTTCCGGGTCATTTTCAATAGAAATTCCTGACTAAGTGCAATCGGCCAAACCACCTCTATATTGCCAGGGGGCAAGCCTTTTTTTTGCCCCCGCTACTCCCCTCGGACGTCAAAATATCCCAGTGAGCGGAAGGCCTTCTCAATGGTATCCAACTGCTTTGGCGTGACCACAGTCTGATGAAAGGAGGCCCTTCCCAGGTCTCGTACCGAGTCCAGGCCCGCCACGCCGCGCAGGTCAGAGCGATATAGGTTAGCACCCCCAACTGCCGCGCCTGTGAGGTCCCCGCCTGCGAGGCCTATTCGAGGCATCTGGCCAAAGGTAAGATCGGTACCCCGGAGCACAGTGCCAGTCAATTTTGCCTCATACATGTCGGCGCCACTAAGGTCGGTATTCATGAAACGACAATGAATAATTGTGGCCCCTTCGAGATTCGTTTGCTGGAGCTTGGCATCATTGAACGCTGAGCGTCTCAGGTCAGCATTTCTCAAATCCGCACCTTGATGGATTTCAATGTGAACGGCATCGTGTTCCTCCTTGATAAACCTACCTGGTGCAATTTGATGTAAGGCGGATACGAATTTCGTAGTTCACTGGCTTTGGTGTGCGTAATTACATTCTGGGTTCAGGTACCAAAGCATCATGGGTGGGTTTTTAGATGGTGACACTTTACTCCTGAAGTCCCAGGAAGGATTTTAAGCAACGGGGCGTACCGACCGAACGCCCCACATGCTCAGGGTCTAGTAGCCAGAACTACCAACGGTCTCGTCTACCGCCGCCGCCACCGCCGCCGCCACTGTTCCTACGTCCACCACCACCACCACCACCACCACCGCCACCGCCACCGCCAAATCCGGATCGCTTCTCCTGGGGTCGAGCCTCGTTGACGGTTAGGGTACGTCCGTCCACCTCGGTCCCGTTCAATGCCTCGATGGCCTTTTGAGCCTCGCCATCGGATCCCATCTCTACAAAACCAAAACCTCGTGATTGCCCAGTGAATTTGTCCGTAATGACCCGAGCCGATTCCACGGCGCCATGGGGCGAAAAGATCTCCTGCAGTGCACCATCGGTGGTGCTGTATGGTAATCCACCGACGTAAATTTTGTTACCCATGTTTTCCTCCTCAAATAAGTGAATGCTTACGTCTTTGACCCTGGGAACCTGATCACCGGAGGGAGCAGAACATGGGATATGGTTGAATTGGAACCACGCTCTGGTCGGATTGTCCTTAGGGTAACCCTTCGCAAGGCTAGACTGCCTGAGCCTTCAACTTCTGTCTAGCTCATCTTCAGAAGACCCCATACTGAAGTGAGGGGTACACACTATCTGGTTTTCGGCTCCTTTTCAATGACCCTGGCGCTGTGACACTGGTTGCTCGGCTGAAGAGCTTATGATACGGGAGACACCATTAAGTAAGGAGATCCTAGTCATAGACTTGCAGACTTTTCTTCGCGATTATGAGAAGGCTCAACCCGATTTGGTGGTTCATGTCCACAAGGAGGTGAAAGCCCAATGGGAGGCCTCCGCACTGGCCATCAAGGCACAAAAGGAACTGGGCGAAACCCCGGTTTTTATCTTGCACCGAATCCGAACTGTGGATGGTCGCATTTCCCCGTTTCCTCTCGTCTTGAACCTTTTCGCCTCACGGAGTCGTTGTGCTTCGGCCCTTGGTTCAACCTTTGATCGGGTGGGGCGTGATATCTCTGATCGTCGCTCCGACCGTGTCAAACCGGTTGTGGTAAGCCGGAATGAAGCTCCCGTCAAACAGGTGGTAAAGACCGGATTGGCCGTGGATCTCCGTGCGCTCCCGGCCATTGTTCACGCAGCTTGGGATCCGGGACCCTTATGTATCGGGAGGTTTTTTGATCAGTTATGACCCGGATAGCGCCACTGACAACTGCGCGCTCCAGCGAGGTTGGTTGTATGACCATAAGGAGATTCACATCTGTCCGGAGCCCCACAGTCACAACCGCTGGAACATTCGAAAATCAGAGGAACGGGGCATCGACGTCCGTGTTGCCTACTGGGTCGGTCACCACCCGGGTGTTTACCTTGGGGCGGAGGCAAAGCTTGGCTATCCGGAGAGTCACTGGGAAACCGCCGGTGGCCTCATGGGTGAACCGCTGCGAGTGGTTCCATCGGAAACCTTGGGGGATGATTTTTTCGTGCCCGCGGATGCAGAGTTTGTTATTGAGGGGACTGTCCCGCGTGGCAAGCGAAAGCCGGAGGCACCCTTTGGAGAGTACACGAGCTACTTCGGTGGTCAACGCCTCAACCCCTATATGGAAGTGAACTGTATTAGCCACCGTCAAGACGCTCACTGGGTTTCCATCATTCCAGGGTATGATGATGAGGGTTATGGACTTGGAGCGCTACGTCGTGAAGGAAGCTTGCATGATGTGCTCAGACGGGTCGTACCGCATGTGACCAACATCTACCGTCCCAATTCTTGTCCCCACCATATTTACGTCCAGCTACCGAAGACCCATGACTCACAACCCCGGTCCGTGATCATGGCAGTGCTCTCCATACCGGAGTCCATCAAGCATGTCTTTGTGTTTGACGAAGACGTGGATATCTTTGACGAGCAAGAAGTCCTGTGAGCAATTGGGACCCGGTCCGATTGGTCAAAAGATCTTATCGTAGTACCGAATCTGTTCACCACCAGTCTAGATTCAACCAGCACGGGGAATGCCCTTGGTACCAGGGCAGGACTCGATTGCACGAAGCCCGCGCCGCCTGCGGTCTTTGAACAGCGCTCTTTTATTCCATCTGAAGTCATGGATCGCATTAAGTTAGAGTACTTCTGGCCAAATGCAGGAAAGGGGAATCAACGATAGGCCCTCCTCAGATAAATTAACCGCAGACCCACGCAGATTAACCCAGACTAGGGAATGGCAAAGCGCAAAGCGTTAAGAGCTTTCAGCTCCGGACCCATTGTTGATGTCTGTATACTGACTATTTTTTTTCTTCTCTTTTTCTAGGGCTGTTAGCTAAAAGCTGACGGCTGACAGCCAAATTTACTCAGTCCTCGTTGCTGGTCACTGATTAGACGCTTCGCGCTTTGCTGCCAGCAGGGTGAGCAAATTTAAGGAATACGGGCTAATGAGGACCGTTGGTAATGGGTGTGCGTTGATTGTCAGTAGGTAAGATGAGGTCTTCGATTACCGGATTACGAGTGCCGATTTTTCTTATGCCTGCTTTTTGTGGCTGCCGCTGGTCTTGCCGTAATCGAACGGCGTCCTCCAAGGGAATCAATTCGTATAGCTTCCCCTTATAAAGTCCCGTGAGGACGTAAGGTCCCTGATGGACAACAGCCACTGGATTGGATCCACTAATGACAATGGCGGAAAGTATCCCGGCAACATAGCCGACTATTAAAATTACCGGTAGTATCAGTCGCCAATCGGTCAGATAGGCAATGAAGCGCTTAGGTCCCATTCCGAAATTGCGCGTCTTGGTAGTCGTTTGTGAAGCATGGCTGTGTGTTAATCTCATAGGGGACAGCTATGTGCAATAACCATGCCGATGAGGACGGGGTTGCCCGATATGTTATAGGAAACTGTTTTTACGATGATTCCTTTCCAGGTAGCAGTAGTCCGCTTTAATGCAGGATGAGACGGGATGCTCAATTCCGTTGAGAATTCGACATTATTAGCCGGGGCTCAACGGAAACCCGCGTCCGTGGGATTGACATTGAGGTTAATTTTTTCTTGTGCTAGAGGTCTTCCAATGGGCGATTCACCCATAGTTAGTGAAAGAATAACCTGACAGGAGAGGAGTCAATTATGGCTACAGATCAGCAAATGGAAAAGTTGATGAATGCATTTCGCAAGACAACTTATTACAAATGGATGGGTGAAGAAGGCCTGCCCATTGTTGAAGGGCACGGGGTGGAGGATGTGCGGGGTTTGAATCTGGTTCCATGGCGCCGAACGGGAGGGAAGGGGTGCTTTATCAATCTCTATGGAATGGAGGGTGTTACAGGGATGTACACGGCAGAGATACCCGCAGGTGGGTCCCTCGAACCCGAGAAGCATTTGTACGAGGAAGTTATTTGTATTCTGGACGGCCAAGGTGCCACGGAGATTTGGCAAGACGGAGGGACCAAGCGAATGTTTGAGTGGGGCCAGAACAGTCTCTTTGTACCCCCGGTAAACACCTGGCATCGTTTAATTAACGGTGGTCGTGATCCCGTCAGGTTCCTGGCGGTGACCAATGCGCCCCTGCTGATGGATGTGTTTCACAGGCCTGATTTTTTGTTCAACTGCCCCTACCAGTTTTCTGATCGCTACCAGGGTGAGGAGGATTACTTTGCCATGGGAAAGAAGCGCTATGAGTTAGGAATGCAGAATATCTGGGAGACCAATTTCATAGCCGATCTGCAGGCCGCTAGCCTGGACGCTAGGGATGTGAAAGGCGTAGGAGTTCAGATCACCCAATTTGAAGCATCCGGGAATGGGTTGATTGGTCATCTTTCGGAATGGCCGGAAGGAAATTACCACAAGGCACATTTTCACGGGCCGGGGGCCATATTATTGGGATTGCAATCCTCGGGTTATGTGTTGCTTTGGCCAAAGGAAGCAGGTCAACAGCCGTATCTAAACGGTCATGGCGACGAGGTGACTCAAATAAGTTGGAAAGCAGGAAGCGTTTACTGTCCGCCCAGTGGCTGGTACCATCAGCATTTTAACACGGGACCCAGCAATGCTCGGCACCTTGCCGTACGCACCGGTAGCCGACTCCACATTTGGGGATTTACCTTACCGGCCAAGCGCCAAGAGGATGGGGTGTACCTGACTTCAAAACAGGGAGGAACCCTGATTGATTATGACGAGGAGGATCCGGAAGTCAGGCGACGGTATAACGCTGCCCTCAAGGAAACCGGCGTCACCTCACAGATGCCGGCGGCATGATATCGCTTTGAATTTGTTTTGTTGTTTTGGCGTAGCTCTATTGTGCCTTTCTCTTCTTGAAGAACTGTATGTGGCCTAGTGCATCTTCAGCAGTGATGCGGCCAATGGGGCCGACGCTGTAGCAGGCGTCGGCCACTTTTTTGTCGGAGTCCAGAATAAAATTTGTGGCATGAAAAATCTTTCGCCGCTCTTCCCAGTAGGCCCCAATCTTGTCAGCATCTCGAGGGACCTCGAGTCCATAGGCCACCGGGAACGTGAGCTTGTGCTGGTTTACCGTTTCCTTGGCTTTGTCCAACGGATCCACAGAGAAACCAATAACGTCAACATTTTCCTTCCGGAAATCTTCTAGGTGTGCCTGGTAATCGGCTAACTGCCGACGGCAGTAAGGTCACCAACCACCACGGTAAAATAGCAGGACACAATACTCGCCAGTTAGATCTCCTGGAATGTTAAGTGTTTTTCCATCCACTGTTGAGACGCTGTAGTTTGGAAAGGAATGTCCCACATTGAGTTGCTGAGCCATGGACTCCTCCTTATCGTTGTGCTTATGACCTCTGGCTTATATCAGCCACTAGGATCCCTGCGCAAGGGACGTACAATTTCGGTGAAGACTCAATCCCGAAGGAAAAATCTTTGGGTACGAGCTTCGTAGATTGATAGTCGTTTAGCCTTTGCGGCCAGCCATAATTTCGGATCGGGCTTGAATGTTTTCAATGATAGAGGGATGATCACCTTGTGATATCTGTTAATGAAGCTGTCGCACTCATTTTGAAAAAGGTCTCTCCACTCACGGGTGAAGAGATACCCCTTCTCGAGGCCAACGGGAGGGTCCTTTTTGAAAATGTTCGCGCACAACGCCGGGTGCCGCCATTTTCCAACTCGGCTATGGATGGTTTTGCAGTCCGGTGGCAGGACGTGAAGAGGGCAACCCCGGCCAGTCCTGTGGTGCTACGGATTTTGGATGAGGTTCGAGCCGGTTATGTGGCCAAGCGCTCCGTTGAAAAGGGAGCTGCCATAAAGATCATGACAGGGGCCGTCATCCCACGTGGCGCTGATACGATTATCCGCGTGGAGTACACCGAGTCATTGGGGGGTGAGGTACGCATCTCGACGCAGGACGGACCCGGAAGTCATGTTCGAGGAGCAGGGGAGGACATCCAAATGGGGCGCACTATCCTACAAAAGGGTAAGTGGCTTGGTCCTGCAGATATCGGGCTCATGGCCTCCGTGGGAAAGAGCAAGGTCAGGGTCTATCGCAGGCCATCGGTTGCCTTGATCTCCACCGGGGACGAGTTGTTGGAAGTGGAGGAACCGCCTCGGCCCGGCAAGATTGTCAATAGCAATACCTATACACTGTTCGCGGCGATTCAGGATACTGGAGCGCATCCTGTATCTCTCGGTATTGTGCGGGACAAGAGAAAGAACCTCGCAACCTGTTTTAGAAAAGCACTGCGCTACGATGTGGTCATGACTTCGGGTGGGGTCTCGGTGGGAGATTATGATTTTGTTAAGGAAGCTTTGGGGGATGTGGGAGTTCAGATGCAATTCTGGCGGGTGGCGCAAAAGCCGGGTCATCCCATGGCCTTCGGCCGCATGGGCCGAAAACCGGTCTTTGGTTTGCCGGGCAATCCCGTGTCGTCTTTTGTTTCGTTCCTGCTATACGCCCGGCCTGTACTTCGTAAAATGATGGGCCACAAGAACCTTTTCTTGCCAGTGATCCGGTCAACTTTGGAGCATGAAATAAGAAAAAGCCGTGGGGTCAAGGAGTTCATCCGGTGCCGGCTTCGTTATGAAAAGAGTCAAAGCTTTGCTTCCACCACCGGTTCGCAGAGTTCGGGCGTCTTGAGTTCCCTATCGTTGGCTCAAGGATTGATCGTAGCCCATGAGGCGGAGACCCGCATCGCAAAAGGACGCAGGGTGCCAGTGATTCTTCTCGATCATCAGGGTGACGGCAAAGGAGAATTGGGTTTTTGAAGAACAACATTCGTATTGGCCAGGGTGTTGACGTCCATCGTTTCGCCAAAGGGCGTAAACTTATCCTTGGAGGGGTAAAGATCCCTTACCGTTATGGTCTGGTGGGTCATTCGGATGCGGATGTAGTTTTGCACGCCCTGATGGACGCGATTCTGGGTGCATTGGGAAAGGGCGATATTGGAACTCACTTTCCGGACTCGGACCCAAAGTATAAGGGAATTTCCAGTGAGGTATTGATGAAAACCGTCGTGGGGATCATGGCTCGAGGGGGATTTCGCATCATCAATGGCGACGTCACGGTGTTGGCCCAAAAACCCCGCCTGGCCCCATTTTTTGCCGAGATCCGCAAGCGTCTTGCCAAGCTCTTGAAAATCTCCACAGCAGCAGTGAACGTCAAGGCGGGTACCACCGAAAGATTGGGATGGATCGGCAAAGGCCAGGGCATGGCGGCCATGGCCGTGGTTCTGCTGGAGAAAAACAGTAAAGCGAAAATTTAAAATCCAGAGTTTGCGCCTGTTACTATGCAACGGCAATTGGTCGTGGGCGCGGGGTTGGCCTTGACTTCGGCCACTGGAAGCTCGATGATCGGTATGGGTTGTTTCAATAGTTCGAATTAATTTCGCCCCAGTGATTTCTCCCTTTCACCCATGCTAGTCACTCTAATTGTTATTGAAACGCTATTGGTTGTGGTGGCGCAGCTGATGCTTCGTCACGGAGCCCTTAAACTGGAGATGCCGATGTTGAGCTCTAGCATCATCCTGGAGACAGTTCAAAATGTCTGGATCATGTCGGGGCTGGCACTCCATGGAGTAAGCTTTTTCCTTTATGTGATTATCCTTTCAAGACTGAGGCTCAACGTATTTTATCCCATCGCAACGAGCGCCTCGCTGGTACTCATTACGGTATTGTCCGTTCTCATCTTGAAGGAGAAGATGACTGCCGTTCAGTCGGTGGGTATTTTCATCATCATGGTGGGTATGGTGCTGGTTTTCGTGGAACGAGGGTCAAGTTGATAGTTCAATACCGGCCTAAGCGAGCAAGTTTCGATCATTCAATCCAGCGTCTTCCGTAATCATGGTGAGAGTCTACCGTCCTTCGTCATACGATCCGTTGCAGCCACGGTCATGGGCCGTTAAAAATACGACTGTAGTTTTCCCTCACGTCGGATATCGAGGGTGGCGCAATGGAAGCCCCCACCAAACATCTTGTAGTTCATGAACGGACATGGGATCGGCTCGAAGCCCCAGTCTTTAAACTGCTTGATCATTGAAACTTGAGATTTCTCCACCACGACACGTTTCTCGTCGAGCATCAGTACGTTTAAGCTGATCCATTTACTGACCATGGAGAGATAAAATCGCCAACCGGTTTCATAGGGGTCCGGTTCCGGTGCCACCAGGATGTCCCAGGACTTGAGGATATCAGGAAGACGGTTCACGTCCACGAATTCGGGATTTACCAGTACCTTGCCTGGTGCAAGCGGTACGAAGGTGGTGTCGATATGCATGGGCTGTCGGCAGCGGGTTTCGATTTCATGGATCTTGAAGTCGTCTCCCAAAAAGCGTTGCAGCCACTCGATGCCGGTGTAGTTTGTCACATTGCTCTTGGTCACGAATAAATCTTTCCCGCATCTTACGAAATCAGCCGCATCGAAAACAATCTCCGACTCGTTGATGATGTAACGCATGGGGTCACCTTCCACCGGCGGCGTGTATTCGTGCTCGTACAAGGAGTCCAACAACCGGGGCTTCGGAGCTGAGATCCATCGAGCGCCCTTTTTCCAATACTCCGTCAGCAAGGTGTGGTAGGTCTGGATCTCAAAGTAACGCGACCGCCAGGCCATGGGGGTCTCGAGGATCGTATCCCCAATCACCAACAGCCCGTCCCGCGGGCTCGCGGTACAAAATCCCTTTGCTTTCCAGTTCGGACTCTTGAAAGGCTTTGAAAAGTCCAGGACGTCTGGACGACGTACGGTGATCCCTTCTGCTTCTAGTATATATGGATGAACTCATTCAGCTCTTTCTGTGCGGGTTTGACGATGAGCTTGGGATAGAGTCTTCCAGCAATGGGTCGATACAACTTCGCGGCCGTGGCGGGTAGACTCTGCGTGAACAGGACGTGGTTGTTGGGGATGGTTGCGTATTCGAGGCGACTGACGATAACTTCCTTCAGCGGGTCCCACTCGTTGTAGGTGTTGACTGGGCGCTGCTGGTTCTGAACTTTGGTCTCCGTTTCCAGGGCCTCGGCATTGCCTCGCGATGATTCCATATCTATGTGGTATGGTTTCCTGCTGTGAGTTGCTAGGCGATTTGTTGATTCGAAGCGCTCGGGTGCGCTATCCTTATGAGCTCTTTGACAGAAAATACAAGAATAACCACAGGTAATCGGGTAACATCCAAAATCATTTTTATCAGATCTTTGACGGACAAGAAAGTCCGATAATGGGAGCCTTCCACTGAATCAAAAACGGTTGAAATTTCATAAGCACTGAGTGTTTGTATAGCAAGGTCCAAAGGGTTATACGGTGCAAATAGAATTATTTAGGAAATGAAACCTCTGGGAGGATCCATGGGACGTCAGATTACCATAGCTGGTGGTGCTTATGACCGTACACAATCTCTAATCGACGGAACTCTAAAGCCGGAGGGCCTTGAGCTTAATTGGTTGATACTTCCCTATCATGAAATCTGGACGAGGATGTTGAATTACTATGACTTCGAGGCCTCGGAACTCTCTCTTTCCTCCTATTTGATCGGCAAGACGAGTGGCAAACCGCTTATTGCTATCCCCGTATTTCCCGCTCGGGCCTTCAGGCATTCCTATATATTTATTAACACGAAAAGCGGAATCAAAGAGCCGGAAGACCTGGTGGGGAAAAGAGTAGGACTGGCGGAATTTCAGCAGACGGCGACGGTCTGGGCCAGGGGAATGCTTCAGCATGAATACGGTGTTCCACTGGAAAAAATTCGGTGGTTTAGTTGGGCCAAGAGTCGAATGGACTTCGAGATGACAAAGCAATATGACCTCCAGCCCTTACCGCCGGGCGCGAAGCCGGACCAACTGCTCATTGATGGCGAGCTTGACGCCATCATTGGCGCTACGCTATTCCCATCTTTATTGAACGGCCCACCGCACATTCGGCGTTTGTTTGAAAATTACGAAGAAGTCGAGTCGGCCTATTTCAAGAAGACCGGTATCTTTCCGATCATGCATACAGTCGCCATGAGAGAAGAGCTGTGGAAGGAGTATCCTTGGATCGCCATCAGTCTGTTCAAGGCATTTCAGCAGTCGAAAGAACGTGCCTATCAGATACTGAACGATACCAACGCCTATAAGATCAGCCTGGCGTGGTTCAGGAAGCCGTTGAGAGAACAACAAGAAATCCTGGGTGAGGATCCCTGGCCCTATGGTCTGGAGAAAAATCGTCTGGCCGTTGAAACGCTCATCAACTATCAGTTCGAACAGGGGTTGCTCGACAAGAAGTTACCGCTGGAGGAGCTGTTCGCTTCGAATACCCACCATCTCTAGCAATACGGTTGATACGGCGCTTTCTGTCGTCGCAGTCATTATTACCGGCCAGACAGTCTTCATCAAACTTGTTACCAAACAGGGCAATTCTTTTGCCATCCCGATCGATGCCTGCGACCTGGTTGATGTTATTGCCGGCCACCCAGGCAACGCTGTCGGGATCGACGGTCATACCAAAAGGCTTAGGTGAGAAGCCGACATCCTGTGAGTCAAGGGTAACATTTTTAAATGCCGTATAATCCTTTGCACTGTCCTGGTCACCCTTTGGGAACACAGTGACCGTGTTGCCGTCATCGTTTGTATTCCGGCAATTGGAAATCCACAGATCGCCTGTGGCGGCATCACTGGACATACCCTGGGGACCATAGATGGTGTCATTTAAACCGGAGACAAAGGGGTCAAATCTTTGGTTGATAATTAAAGGGGGGAGGCTGATACCGCTCGATTCAATGTCACGGCCATTACGAATCGAATATCCAGGAGCAATGTATCATGCAATAAACCGAGGATCAGACCGCCAAGACGTTTTTTTGGGTCAGAGCGATTACCAGGCATTTATAAAGACAGTGTCGGAGGCACACGATCTTTGGGGGATAGAGATTTTTGCCTATTGTTTAATGCCCAACCTTTATCACCTGTGTGTAAGAACACCGCTGGGGAACCTTTCCCGAGTGATGAGGCATGTAGACGGACTGTATACGCAGCGATTTAACCGGAGCCATAAGGGTGATGGATCGTTATTTCGGGGGCGATATAAGGCAATAGTAGTAGATGCGGATGAGTATTTGATGGCGGTGGTACGGTATATACACCAAAACCCGATAGGGGCGAAAATGGTAAGGCAACTGGAAAAGTATATGTGGAGTAGTCACGAGGAATACCTGGGAGGAAGGAGAGGCAAGGAGTGGCTAAATAGCAAGGAAGTGCTGGATCAATTCGGGAGCACAACAGAGTTTCACCAATATGTACAATCAGGGAACGAGGAGGGGATGGAGGAGTTTTATGGAAGTAAGAAACAGAACCCGGTGCTTGGGTGGTGAAGGGTTCCGGGGTAAAGTGATGAGATATTTTGGGTTGATGCGGGATGAGCATTCGCGCCATGAGCGCAATAGATTACGGCCGCCGGCAGAATGGGTACAAAAGGTGGTTGCTCAAGAGTACGGGAAAGGAGAAGAGGAACTGCGCACAAGCCAGAGGGGAGAGGCAAACGAGGGGAGGAAAGTGGGAATGTACTTGATGAAGAGATTATGCGAAATGACGCTGGTGGAAGTAGCAAGAGAGTTTAGAGTGAGGAGTTACGGAACAGTAGGCTGGGCTTGCCATGGGATGAACTTGAAGCGTGAGAGGGATAGTAAATTTCGGCGGCGGCTCGACAATTTGGAGACTGCTATTTATCAACCAAAGATTTGACCGTATGCCGCGGAAGCAGTGCAACTTGCCGGTTAAAGTCCGGTGCGGGGAATTAACGGTTCACCCCGCTAGCGAAGATCCGGTTTTGAGGGGTGACTCTCAGGGCTAAGTGGATCGAGAAAACTTTCCAAAAGGAGAGGATCGCAAACTTGCAGGCCGTACTACAAGGGAACCCATAGAGCCTCGTAACTTGCTGATTGAGAGTGCCGACCCTGTGGTCAAGAGGGGAAGGCCGGTGCCATCTGTGGAATAACCGGGACGGAAGCAGATGGGCTCTCCGGGGTCGTCGGGACGGCATGTGGGGGAAGTTGTGATGGGTAACGCGGGAGATCTCGTTCGTCGCGAGTGATGGCCGCGATGGGTCAGTATAAGGGTAACCGAAATCTGAGCCAGGCGGGCGAGAAGTCGGAGGGGCGAGTAATACCGAGGAAGCTGGGTAATGCCGGCTGAGGGAAGGCGCCCTACTTTCATTGTGTCCCTTAAAGAGGGAAGGAGAGGTGATTGCCGTGAGGCTACGAACACCTAGCAAGATTCGAGACCTCTAGCGGGGACTGTATCTCAAGGCCAAGAGGGAGCCCAAGTTTCGCTTCTACGCGCTGCATGACAAGGTTTGGCGAGGAGACGTAGTGCAACATGCCTACCGACTGGAACGCAGCAATGGTGGAGCCCCGGGGATCGACGGGGTGACTTTCCAGTTTATAGAGAGTGGAGAGGGCGAGGCTGAGTTTATCTCAAAGCTTCAGCAGGAGCTAAAGGAGAAGACCTACCGCGCGCAGCCAGTGCGGCGGGTGTTCATACCCAAGGGCGACGGAAGGAGAAGGCCGTTGGGGATTCCTACCATTCGGGACCGAGTGGCTCAAATGGCAGTCAAGCTTGTAATTGAGCCGATATTTGAGGCGGACTTTGAGGATAGTAGCTACGGGTTTCGCCCCAAGAGAGGTGCACATCAAGCAGTAGGAGCTATTCGGGAAGCGCTCAGCACGGCACATCCGCATGTGCTCGACGCGGATCTTCAGCAGTACTTTGACACTATAGCGCATGATAAGCTCATGAAGTTGATCGCCGGTCGGATCAGTGATCGGCACATTTTGAGATGGATCAAACAGTGGCTAAAAGCGCCGGTGGTAGAAGAGGACCAAGAAGGGAGGCGGCGTACGAAGAGGAGTCAATGCGGAACACCGCAAGGGGGAGTGGTTTCCCCTGTGCTGGCCAACATCTACTTGCACCTTTTTGACCGAGTGTTTCTTCAATACTGTCGTAGCACGGGTCTGGCGGCAAAGCTGGTTCGCTATGCGGACGACTTTGTGATCTTGATGCGTGGAGGGGCGAAAGAGACGCGGTTGAAAGTGGAGGAAATATTGGCACGGATGGAATTAAAGCTCAATGAGGAGAAGAGCCGAGTGGTGGATGCACGAGGAGAGAGTTTTGACTTTCTCGGATTTACCTTTGGTCGCAAGAGGAGTGTGCGCAGGGCGAAGGTGATTACCCTGGTAGAGCCCTCAGGCAAGTCAGAGCAGCATTTTCGGGATAAGGTGAGAGGTTTGACCAGTCGGAACAGCCACTGCATGCCACAGCCAGAAGTGATGGAGCGGGTTAACCGCTATGTGCGAGGGTGGGTGACCTACTATCACGTACACAACTCCACCCGAGTCTTTAAGCGGCAACGATTCTTCTTAGAGCAGCGGATGCGCAAGTACCTGCAGAAGCGACGACAGATCAAGGGGTTTGGATATCGGCGATGGCCGGTGTCTGTGCTCTATGGAGTGTGGGGGCTATACGCCATACCAGTCCATGCTCCCTATGGGCACGCTCGTATGCCTTGAGGTGAAGATGATCGGAAAGCCGTATGCGGGAAAACTGCAAGTACGGTTTGATGAGGGGGGACAGGAACGCTTGTTACGGAAGTGCCTAAACGGGCACGAAGCTGGAAACGGCGGATACAGCCAAGGTGCGGCCTAAAGCAAGCTAAGCCTGTCCTCTACTCTACCCTTCTTCTTTCTCTTCTTCCTTCTTCAGGACAGATGCAAAAAGCGGCCGGAAACCGGGGATGGCCGAGATGATGGGGGCCGGGCCTCGGCTGGCGACCTTGCCGTGTCTGCTGCGGTCAGCAGCGGTCTGGCCTTCGCATCGGAAGAATCCTCAGCAAACGTAGACGCTGATGCCAAACGGACGGCCAATGAGATCGCTAAGAAGCTGAAGGAATGTTTTGCCAGGCAGGGGTGGATACCACCAGATGCGATGAAATGATCGACACCAACTCTGGCAGGACTGTGACTCCTCTATGAGCGCTGGTGCTACGTCAGCAAAATCCTTCATTGACCCTTTCAACTTCACCTCACTCGTGTGACCTCCACCTAAGATCAACTTGCGGCGAATCGAGCAATTGGATAATGAGCCAACATACGGCGATCAGGAGCACCACGGAACCAGGCACCCACATGATCGCCCCGGCCGCTACCTGGTCATCGAGTGCCGAGATACCCCATATTCTTGGGACCGTCGCGTAAGTTGGATAGATCACTCGGTCGGCAAAGCAGAGAAAGGCCGATAGCGCGGTCATCTGAATGTCCGCAAGCAATAGGTACGGAATCATCGCCCACCGTGGCCACCTCGGTCGGCTCGGCCAGGGTTGAATCACCGGCCACCAGAATAACAGCCCCGTGCCAAGAAAACTCAGGTGCTCCACGTGGTGCCAGAAGTCTGAGCGGAGGGCCAGCTCATAGAGGGCGGGAACGTGCCACGCCAAGGTGGCGTATTGCGCCATGTATAATCTAACCCAAGGGCGATACGTTGCGCCATTTGTGATTCTAACCCTCCAAGGGCTCACATTAGAGCTCAAGGAGGGCAACAATGGAAGGGTTCACCATGGCACGACGATCCAAGCAGGAGTATTTACGATCCATCTATGATCGTTATCAGCACGCACCACGGGCACAGAAGGGAACGATGCTAGAGGAATTCTGCAAGGTTTGCGGCTACAACCGCAAATATGCCATCTGGCTTTTAAACCGGCCCTTGCCCGAGGCAACTGTACGCAAACGGGGTGCACCTCGCTCTCCTACATACAATCGGGCAATGGTAAGGATTTTGGCAAAGGTGTGGGAGGCCTCGGGGTATCTGTGCTCCCAACGTCTGAAGGCCGCCCTTGTACACTGGTTGCCCTGGATAAGGCAACACTTCGAGCTGACCCAACCGTTAGAGGATCAGCTCCTGGCCATCAGCGCCCGTCAGATGGATCGGCGCCTGAGGGAAACCAAGCACATCGTGAAACGCCGACTCTATGGCACCACTCGGCCCGGATCGCTACTAAAGCAGATGATCCCGATTAAGACCGATCACTGGGATGTGAACCGGCCGGGCTATCTGGAGATTGACCTGGTGTCACACTCAGGGGCCTCAGCGGTTGGGGGTTGGGGAGTTTGTCCATAGTCTGGACTGTGTCGACATTGCTACCTGCTGGGTAGAGCGCAAGGCCGTCATGGGTAAGAGCGCTTTGGGTGTCTTGAATGCGGTCACCGAGATCGAACACCAGCTTCCTTTTCCCCTCAAGGGGATCGACTCCGACAACGGCAGTGAGTTTATCAACAACCGCCTTCTTGCCTTCTGTCAACAACGCCCAGCTGGCCACACCATTCAGTTCACCCGCTCGCGTCCCTACAAAAAAGATGACAACGCGCACATCGAGCAGAAAAACTGGACCCATGTCAGAAAGCTTATGGGCTGGGATCGCTACGACACCGCAAAGGCCCAAGAGGCCGCCAACCAGCTCTATGATGAGCTTAGGATCTTCCAGAATCTGTTCCAGCCCTCCATGAAGCTGCGATGCAAGATCCGTATAGGCTCTCGACTTATTCGCCGCTATGACACGCCTCGTACCCCGTTCGAACGGGTCGTGGAGTCCCGAAAGGGAGACCCCAAAAAGCTGGCAGCCCTCAAGCACACGCTTAAGACAACTGATCCCTTCGAGCTCTCTACCCGAATCGATCAGCAACTGCAGCGGATCTACAAGCTGGCCAGCCATGCAGACAGAGCCCCACGAGAGAGACCACCGCTGAAACAAACGCCGTGGAGAAACTGGACCTTCAGCAAGAAACTACAGCGCCAACAACAGGACATGAAACGACAGATGCGAGACGACTTCGGTTAGATTTTGTAATGACGCAACGAATCCCGCTAGGGTTAGATTTTTTGATGGCTTAACACGAGGTGCCCAGTGTCAAATTTGAGAGGCGGAATTCGTAGTCCTTCAAAAAGGGGAGTTTTTTGGGGCCCATTTGAGCGAATTGTTTTGCTTGACAGGTGGGCAGATATTTTCATAGAACTGGTCAGACCACCAGACAGCCAGACCGAAATATGCTAACAGCCATTAAAAAGACGCGGATTTATGAGGAAGTGGTAAGCCAGATCCACGACCTGATTCAAGACGGAAGGCTCAAGCCTGGGGCCCAGCTACCCTCGGAAAGGGAGCTGGCGGAGACCTTCAAAGTGAGTCGCGCCTCGGTGCGCGAGGCCTTACGGGCCCTGGAAGCGGAGGGATTGGTCACCAGTCGCACGGGTACGGGGACTTTTGTAGCAGAACTCCCCATGGAACCGCTGGTGGCGGCGCTGGCGGCTGTCTTGAGCAAGAAAAAGGATGCCCTGGCCGACATCTTTGAGATGCGTAGGCTTATTGAGCCCCAGATCGCCGCCCTGGCCGCTGAAAGGGCAACCCAAACAAACATCAAGTGGATGAAACAGATATTGGATAAGCAAGCCAAAGAGGTCAGAGAGGGGGCGCCAGGGGTGGAGGCCGACACAGAGTTTCATTGTGCCATCGGCCAGGCCACCCAGAACGAGACCCTGAAGAAAGTGGGCTCGGGGCTCATGGAAATATTGAGTCACAGCCGCGAGGAATCACTCCAAACCCTAGGACGCAATCAGGCCTCGCTGAATTCTCACCGTAAGATACTTTCTGCCATCGAGGCCCATGACAAGGATCGGGCGCGCAAGGCGATGAACCAACACATCCAACAGGTGGAGCGGAACGTCTTGACCACCAGGAAATCCAAGGCTAAGATTGTCGATCCCGGAAGGGACCTGAAGCACAGAAGAGTTTCATAAGGACCTGAAGATAAAAGAGGGAGGAAAAAATGATTAAGAGGGTCGAAATTAACTACCGAGGGATCTTTCAAAAAAACCTCGGGAAAAAGATCGGCAGCGATATCGTCATGATCGCCAGCCGCATGGGACAAAGGGCCTTTTCCAACGGCCGCTACAGCGACTCGCCCGAGAGAAACGGGATCCCGTGTAAATATTTTGCCTTCGTTTCCCCCGATCTCCCGGAGGAGGAGCTGGAAGCCGAGTGTGGTGCCAAGCTTGAGATCGATGAGGCGAACATCTCGGTGGTCCTGGACGACACCATGTGCAAGGGCGTCGAACCTTGGGGATGGCACGGCATCCGCCCGATCAACGAAAGGATTGTCAAGGACGCCTGCCTGCTTGTGGTTTCCTGGAAAAGCCCTGAAGAGCTGCTCAAATTCATCGGCAAGAAGCCTTTCAACTACCGCATCGCGATTCTTGACGGCGACGCCAGCCTCGCCGGCCTCTGGGTCAACAAGGATGATCTGACTCACGAGCGGATCTTGGGCGGCATCGCCGCTATAGATCCCGCCGTCATCAGCATCGAGGCGGTGGAGGCTTATCTGTTGGAGAAGACCAAGCAAAAGTACCGGGCCGAGGCGGCGCGCGCGGCTTACGAGTCCCTCAGAGCAGAGGCCAAGCCGCCCAGAGTAAAGACGGTGACGCCCAACGAGGGCATCGACTGGCCTCACGAGGTGCCCGTGCTGCCCAAGTGGTTTGAGATGGCCGAAGGCGCTGTGGTTCCGGCGGTGAAGCGTAGCTTCGAGATCGGCCCGAGGGGACAATCGAGAAATGCCATGTTCAAGCGCGGCACCACCAAGACACAGCGGCCTGCGATCAGGTTCGATCTCTGCACCAAGTGCACCCTCTGCTGGGTCGAGTGCCCGGACGAGTGCTTCGATCCCACCAGCGACGGGTTCTACGATGTCGAGTACCAGTATTGCGTCGGCTGCGGCAAATGCGCTGAGGTCTGTCCGGTGAAGGAGTGCATCGTGATGGTCGACGAGCTCCGATTCGAGGACGACTCGAGCCCCTGGGAACACTGGAAGAAAGATTCCAAAGATTACATCCAGTGGGTCGAAGAGAAAAAAGGCAAAGATCGGGTTTCGTACCCTTTCGTCACTGGAAAGGGCATTACCGTAACTCAGGGAGAAGTGATGCCCGAGGGAAAGATTGTACCCGCCAGAAAGACGGAGGAGGTTGAAACATGAGTGTTGCAGTCGCACGAGCTAAATCAGATCAATCAGGTGTCTACGAACGGGAAGAACTGTTAAATGGCTGCCAGGCCGTCGCTCATGGGGTACGCCTGGCCGATGTGGACGTTATCGCCGCTTACCCCATCCGCCCGTACACGGAGGTCATGGATGCGCTCTCCAAGCTGATTGCGGACGGGAAATTTGATGCGGAGTATATCGTTGCGGATAGCGAACATTCCCAGTTTGAGATCGTCAAGCACGCGAGCTCGGTCAATGCCCGCGCCTTTGGTGGATCGAGCGGCACGGGCTGGATGTACGGCATGGAGGCGTTGGTGGTGACGGCCACGGATCGCCTGCCGCCTCTTTTCCTCGTGGGCAACCGCGCCCTGGACGATCCCGGCGCCTTTGGCGTCGAGCACAACGACGCAATGTCGATCCGGGACATGGGCTGGCTTCAGTGCTGGGTCACAACGCCGCAGGAGGCGCTGGAACATGTGCTTATCGGCTACCGCATCGCAGAGGACAAGACAGTCAGGATGCCCATGGCGCTGGCCATGGATGGAGCTTTTCTCACCCACTCCCAGCACATAGTAAAGCTTCCGTCACCGGAGGCCGCGAAGAAATTTCTTCCACAGTACGATCTGGCCGAGCGGCGGCTCCATCCCGACAACCCCATCTCGGTGGCCCCACAGGTCAACGAGGACTGGGTTATGGAGCTGAGACGCCAGAACTGGGAGGCAGCCAAACGGGCGCGCGGCGTGATCAAGGAAGCCTATAAAGAATTCAACGAGGTCTTCGGCAACCGCTATTCTGCGCCTTACTACTTTGATGAATTCATGACCGAAGACGCGGAGGTGGTCCTGATCGGAATCGGAACCCTGGCGGCTCCAGGCCGCACGGCAGTGCGCCGGCTGCGCGAGAAGGGACAAAAAGTGGGTTACGTGAACCTGCGCTGGTTCCGGCCTTTTCCAACCATTGAGCTACGGGAGAGCTTGAGCCGCTTCAAGGCTGTCGGCGTGGTCGACCGCGACTTCGCGCACGGCTCACCGGACGACAGCGGCATCCTGATGCACGAGATCCGCTCTTGTCTCTACCCGGCCAAGAATCGGCCGGCGGTGGTCAATTTCATGGGCGGCCTGGGCGGGCGCGATCTGTCAATCGCGGACGCGCAAAAGATGTTCCAGATCACGGAGCAGGCGGCCAAAAAGGATTCGATGGACGGATTTGTAACCTGGATCGGTCTAAGAGAGTAGAAATAGGAGGAAACGATAATGGCAACCGCACCCACAATCGATTATGAAAAAGTCAAAGGCGTTCACAATATCCCGCTGGAAGAGCTTTACACCTCCGGCCACCGCACCTGTCAGGGATGCGAGTCGGCGACGACCATGCGCGGCTTTATCAAGGTCGCGGGTTCGCGCACGGTGGTCACCGGATCCACCGGCTGCATGTATGTGGCCAACACCTCTTACTTGACCACGCCATGGATCGTGCCCTGGATGCACACGCAGCTCGGCGCCGGCGGCTCATCCGCCGTGGGCATGGCCGCGGGCCTACGCGCGCTCAAGCGCAAGGGGAAGATCAAAGACGAGAAAATCAACGTCATCAATTTCTCTGGCGATCTCGGCGCCGGCGATATGGGGATCGGCGGCATCTCCGCCGCCCTGCAGAGCGACTACGACTTGCTGATTATCATGTACGACAACGAATCGGCGGCCAATACCGATATTCAGGCCACCGGACTTACCACCTATGGTGCCCAGACGACGTTTACGCCTCCGGGAACGAAGCATCCGATCATGCAGCGGCGCTGGAAGAAAAACGTCGCCGGCATGCTAGCCGTTGGGCATCCGACCTGCCGCTACGTCGCCACCGCCTGCGCCACCTATCCGCCGACGGATTATTATAACAAGGTGCGCAAGGCGCTAAACATCGGCGGCCCGACGTTTATCCATACCTACGATCCCTGCCCCAAAGGCTGGGACTATCATCCCCGCTTCTCGAACGAGCTCGGCGAGTTGGGAATCAAATGCGGCATCTATCCGCTCTACGAAATCGTGGAAGGCAACATCATTTACACCTACGATGCGCGCAAGACGGGCAAGGGAAGAATTCCCGTAAAGGATTTTCTTACCAAGCAGGGCCGCTTTGACCATCTCAAAGAAGAGCATTTCACCTACATTCAGAAAATGGTCGACACCATGTGGGATGAATGGGAGCTGCCCGGCGTGGTTCCCATCAAGGGTATTTTGAAGACCAAGATTTAGGTCAGCCCCGCCATAACTTACCGAATTAAAAACATTCGGGATATAGAGAGGCCTCCAAGTGAGGCCTTTCTTTTTTTGGGGGTTGCGAAGCCACTCTGGCTTGCTTAAAATCCAGTTCCTTGTAAATAGGTCCAATGCTAGACACTCCAAAACGAAAGGAGAAACCCTGTGGCAGACAAAGCGATTGAAACTCTATTGGAAGAGGGGAGGAGTTTTCCTCCACCAAATTCCTTAAAAAAATCGGCTCACGTTAAAAGCAAGGCGGTGTTTGACCAGGCCAGGAAGGATCCGGAAAAATTCTGGGCCACTGCGGCTAAAGAGCTGGATTGGATTGAGCCCTGGAAGAAGGTGCTGGAGTGGGATTGTCCCTGGGCCAAATGGTTTATCGGCGGCAAGATCAATGCTTCATACAATTGTTTGGATCGCCATGTAAAAACCACCCGTAAGAATAAGGCGGCCATTATATGGGAAGGGGAGCCGGGTGATGAGCGAGTGCTCACCTACAGGGAGGTCTGGCGTCAGGTCAACCAGTTTGCCAACGTGCTCAAAAAACTAGGGGTCAAGCGCGGCGACCGGGTGGCCATTTATCTGGGGATGGTCCCTGAGCTGGCCATCGCGATGCATGCCTGTAACCGCATCGGTGCCATCCACAGTGTCGTGTTTGGCGGATTTAGCGCGGAATCCCTTAGAGATCGCATCAATGATGCTAAGGCTAACCTCTTGATCACCGCGGATGGGGGCTACCGTCGCGGTGGTATCGTGCCCTTGAAGCGAAGCGCGGACGAAGCCCTGGAAGGCAGTCCATCCGTGGAAAATGTCGTGGTTGTGAAGCGCGTGGGGGATCAGGCGGAAGCAACCATGAAGAGTGGTCGGGATCACTGGTGGCATGAATTGATGCACGATGCAGATCCGTGGTGTCCACCGGAAGCCATGGACAGCGAAGATATGCTCTTTACACTTTACACCAGTGGGACAACAGGGAAACCCAAGGGAATTGTTCACACCACGGCGGGGTACCTCCTGGGAGTTTACCTTGCCAACAAGTGGATCTTTGACATGAAAGACGATGATATCTTCTGGTGTGCGGCGGATATCGGCTGGGTCACGGGTCATACCCATATTGTTTACGGCCCAATGGCCAACGGAGTCACGCAGGTGATGTATGAGGGCTCGCCGGATTGGCCGGACAAGGACCGGTTCTGGCGCATCGTAGAAAAGTACGGGGTTACCATCTTCCACACCGCCCCTACGGCCATCAGGACCTTCATGCGCTGGGGTGATGAATACCCTCAAAAACATGATCTCAGCAGCCTCAGATTGCTTGGCACCGTTGGTGAGCCCATCAATCCCGAGGCTTGGATGTGGTACCACCGCGCCATTGGCCAAGAACGTTGCCCCATTATGGATACCTGGTGGCAGACAGAGACAGGGCATCCGTTGATCACCCCCTTGCCCGGAGTGACCACGTTGAAACCCGCTTCCGCCACTCTCCCTTTCCCTGGCATCGAAGCGGACATTGTGGATGAGCAGGGTAAATCGGTGCCCAAGGGAGGTGGAGGGTATCTCGTCCTAACCAAGCCATGGCCTGCCATGTTGCGAACCATCTATGGAGACCCCGACCGCTATGTTGAGCAGTATTGGAGTCGATTCCCGGGCAAATACTTCACCGGTGACGGGGCAAAAAGGGATAAGGACGGCTACTTTTGGCTCCTGGGCCGCGTTGATGATGTCATGAACGTGGCGGGCCATCGGATCAGCACCATGGAAGTGGAAAGTGCCCTGGTGGACAACTCAAACGTTGCCGAAGCCGCGGTCATTGGAAAACAGCATGAAGTCAAGGGGCAGGCTATCTGCGCCTTTGTCTCACTGAAGGCCGGGATCGAGAATCGGCCCGAGCTGGTGGATGAGCTAAAGGGCCACGTGGTGAAAAAAATCGGTCCAATTGCCCGGCCCGATGAGATTCTCTTTGCCGCCGAGCTCCCCAAGACACGTAGCGGTAAGATCATGCGACGGCTTTTGCGTGATATCGCTGATGGTCACGCCCTTGGGGACACCACGACCCTTGCCGATCCGGCGGTGGTGGCAAAGCTTAAAGAGCAATACGAGGAGGACTGATAAGAGTTGCGCTTTCTCATTCTGATTATTCTACTTCAGTCAGCCTGTTCCAGTTATCGCGTGGTGAGCGGTGGGGAAGTGAAACTGGACAAGTTGCAGGAGGTGAAGGAGGGTCTCGCCGAGATGCGCGGCTTGGATTTTACCTCTGAGGTTCCTATCGAAGTGAAAAGCAAGGCTGCCATCAAGGACTATTTGGAGGCCAGCCTTGTCAGGGATTTTGGAGAGGACAAGCTCAAGAATATTTCTCTTGCCTATGGCAAACTCGGACTTCTTCCCCAGGGCCTCGACTTAAAGGAGGCCCTGCTGGAGTTCTATTCGGGTCAAGTGGTTGCCTTCTACGATCCTAAGGCAAAAAAGCTCTTCCTGCCGGGTGAACTGGTGGGAGGCATGGCCATCAACGTGATTCAGTTTCTCGCCCAGCGGGATTTCATGGGAGAGATGGTGTTGGCCCATGAGTTAACCCACGCACTTCAGGAACAGCATTTTTCCATCGGAGAAAAACTCGAGATCCTCGGAAACGATGACAAGACCCTGGCATTGCGTTGCGTTGTGGAAGGGGATGCCCTCCTGGCTGGATTTGGTTATCTATTTGGATATTTGGATGAGGAAAAAATCTCTCAGGTAAACGACTCTGTAGTGGGAAACATTGATGAGTCGCGCTCAACCCTTTCCGACGAAATTCCCGTGGCTATCATGGAGCAGCTCCTGTTCCAATACTATGGAGGCGTGTCTTTTGTCTCTCGCTTTCTCAGCGAGAGAGGTTGGCCTGGAATCAACCAGATTTACGCTGATCCGCCCCTGTCTACGGAACAGGTGCTTCATCCGGAAAAATACGTTGATAACCCGGATCCTCCAACCCGGATCAGCCTGGAAAATCTCTCGTCTTTGTTCTCATCGCGGTGGACCCAGATCGAGGACAACATTCTTGGCGAGCTCATGGTGCGGATCCTTTTCACGAAGTTCAATTCTAAGAACAGGGGCGCATCGGTGGCCGAGGGTTGGGACGGCGATCGATTTATCGCCTTCCGTAATGGAGACAAAGTCTCTTTCATCTGGGTTTCCGTTTGGGACTCAATCGAAGATGCGAAGGAGTTTTCGGATAACTATAAAAGACTTTCGTCCATCAAAAATTCTAGGTCAGAGGAGGTTCATACCTACATCGAACAGCGCGATGTGCTGACTGTTGTTGTGGAAGGATTGGAAGAACATCATACTCGCAAATTCATCCATGGAATTTGGCGAGAAATAAAATTGGAAGAGGAACGATTCGAGCCACCCTTCCCACCGATTCCTGTGCAGCCTATTCTGCCGCTCTAGGTCTAGTGAAGAGCTGTAAATCCCATTTTTCCCTTGATAAGAGGGCAAAATTTATGCTAGCCGTAATTATCCATTGCATTTCTCGACCGAAAAATGGTCCGAGGAACAGGCAGAGGCCTGTTCTGGATTGGTGACGGTCGGTGCGATTTCAAATTATCTTAAAAGAGAGCAGAGGTAAATCCCTCCAATGATGAGATGGCTCCCAGAAAATGTATCCACTTTCGGTGATGATATCGACGGGATATTTTACTTTATTTACTACCTTACAGGTGGGGCCTTTATCTTGGTGACGGTCCTTATGGTAATCTTTCTTATCGTCTACCGCCAAAAGGAGGGACGACGGGCCGTATACTCCCATGGCAATACCGCTCTTGAAATCACCTGGACCGTGATTCCCACCATCATACTCTTTGCCCTGTCATTCGTGAGTGCAGCCACCTGGGCGAATATAAAAATCAATGCTCCGCCTAGTGATTTCGAGGTCAAGGTCGCGGGTAAACAGTTCAACTGGGAGATTACCTATCCTGGACCCGATGGAAAGCTAGATACCAAGGATGATTTTAAAGTCGACAATGAGATGCACGTTCCAGTGAACACGGTGATCCGAGTTCGCCTGACCTCCAATGACGTGATCCACAGTTTTTTTCTACCAAACCTGCGGATCAAGCAGGACGCTGTGCCTGGGCGGGAAGTCCTCGTTTGGTTCGAGGCCATCAAGACAGGCAAATACGAGCTCCCCTGCGCAGAGCTGTGCGGTTTCGGACATTCCGGTATGCTCGGATGGCTCTACGTCGATACCCCTGAGGCCTATGAAAAATGGGAGAAGGAGTCCAGGGGATAAGGGTCGCTCGCGTCAGTCTAGCTTGAATCTAAATTTTATTTAAGGACGGAGGAAATGAAGGATGAGTGATTCCGGAGCGGCCCAAGTTGCGCATGCGGGTCATCACGAAGAGCTAGGGTTCCTACGAACCTACGTGTTCTCAACCGATCATAAGATGATCGGCCGCCAGTTTCTCTTCCTAGGGCTATCCATGTTGATCATAGGCGGGTTCCTAGCCATGCTGATGCGTTGGCAGCTGGCATGGCCAGAAACGGCCGTTCCAGCAATGGGTTGGGTTTCGGAACCAACCATGTACGAAGGTATCATCCCACCGCAAACCTACAACATGCTTTTCACCATGCATGCCACCATCATGATCTTCTTTGTGGTGATGCCGATTATGGTGGGTTGCTTTGGGAATTTTTTGATTCCGCTCATGATCGGAACACGGGACATGGCATTTCCCATGCTCAACCTGCTCTCCTTCTGGTTTGGTCTCCCGGCAGGGGTGGTCATGGTGGCCAGCTTTTTCGTCCCGGGCGGGGCTGCCGCTAGCGGTTGGACGGCCTATGCAACGCTCTCGGCTAAGGCTATATATACCGGGGTAAATTGGGGGCAGAATCTCTGGATCATAAGCCTTATCCTTTTTACCATTTCTTCCCTCATGGGATCCATCAACTACATTACGACAGTCGTTAACCTGCGCGCACCGGGCATGAGCTACTTTCGCATGCCGCTGGTCATCTGGTCCCTCTTTGTTACAGCCATCCTAGCCCTGCTGGCCCTTCCCATTTTGATGGCGGCATTGACCATGCTTCTCTTTGACAGGACCCTCGGAACCAGTTTCTTCCTGCCGGAAGGCGGAGGCGATCCTCTGCTCTGGCAACACCTTTTCTGGTTCTTCGGTCATCCGGAGGTCTACATTCTGGTCTTGCCGGCCATGGGGGTGACCTCAGATATTCTGTCGGTGTTCTCCCGCAAACCGATCTATGGCTACCGGGCAATGGCTTTCTCCATGATCTCCATTGCCTTTCTCTCCTGGGTCGTCTGGGGACACCACATGTTTCTCAGCGGAATGAATCCAGTCCTGGGCACTGCCTTTATGATGACCACCATGGTCATTGCGGTTCCCTCGGCCATTAAGACCTTTAACTGGTTAGGGACCCTATGGGGCGGGTCCATTCGTTTCACCACACCCATGCTTTTTGCGCTTGGATTTCTCTCTGCCTTCGTGATCGGCGGGCTGAGCGGCATCTTTATGGCTTCTACTCCGGTGGACATCTTTATCCATGACACCTACTTCATCGTGGCGCACTTTCATTACGTCGTTGCGGGAATCATTTTTGCGATGTTTTCGGCGATTTATTATTGGTTTCCGAAGATGTTCGGCCGGATGATGAACGAGACCTGGGGGAAGATCCATTTTATTTCGACCTATATTTTCTTTAATGCGGTTTTTTTTCCTATGCACTTTCTAGGGGTGGGGGGGCATATGAGGCGGATTTACAACCCCACGCAGTACGAATTTCTTTCCACCTTCCAGCCGTGGAA
Organism: uncultured Binatia bacterium (SeqCode); assembly: GCA_965215595.1. Taxonomy (GTDB): domain Bacteria; phylum Desulfobacterota; class Binatia; order UBA9968; family CAXXLF01; genus CBDCDW01. The sequence goes on from CBDCDW010000005.1 coordinate 682,305, forward strand.
TGTCTTTATTACGGTCTGTGCGTTCCTGTTATTTGTTTCTCAGATTCCCTTCGTGGTCAATTTTTTCTGGACTCTATTCGCTGGGAAGCAAGTGGAGGATAACCCCTGGCAGGCCAATACGCTAGAGTGGAGTGCACCTTCGCCACCCCCTCATGGAAACTTCGGTGCATTACCAGAGGTGTACCGTGGGCCCTACGAGTATAGCTCACCCGAGGTCAGGGAGGATTATTTGCCTCAAGACCGCAAGCTTGCCAAGGGATCCACGGCCGGAGGTCATTAGGGAAAGGTGTGTAGGAATCCCGTTTAACAAAATGGGAACTCAAGGCCCGCGACGAAACACTCTCTGACGGCACATGAACGAAACCATTTTAGACGAAATACGATCACGGCATTCTAGTGGAGCTCATGGGCTTGCCCTTGTAACTGCATCTCTAACCGCTGTGTTGCTCGTGGTGGGAGGGCTCGTGACCAGCAAAGGGGTAGGCCTAGCGGTGCCGGATTGGCCAACCACTTTTGGTTACAATATGTTTCTCTACCCGTGGTCCAAAATGGTAGGGGGGATCTTCTATGAGCACAGTCATCGGCTGGTGGCCTCGGGGGTGGGTTTCCTAACTTTGGTGCTCGCCGTGCTGCTATGGTTTCGAGAACCACGGAAATGGGTCCGCTGGCTTGGCACCATGGCGCTTGCCCTTGTGATTCTCCAAGGGGTTCTCGGGGGACTGCGGGTGGTCCTGTTAGAACAAGCGCTCGCAATCGTCCACGGCTCCTTGGCACAGCTCTTCTTTGCGCTGGTTGTGAGTTTGGCGCTGTTCACCTCTCGAGAATGGGAGGAAGCTCACAAGGGAATCCAAATTACTGAGGCTGAGCGGATTCGTCGGCTCTGCCTGTTGACGACGGGTTTCATTTTTCTTCAAGGATTTTTGGGTGCAGTGCTCAGATTCACCGGTTTGTTTTTGGAATTTCATGTGCTGGTGGCATTTCTCGTGGCCGTTCATGTTCTCCTCGTGATCTTTCGGCTCCAGAGGTCTGGTTCCCGCCAACGAAAATTTGGCGTCCTTGCACTCTTGTTGGGTGTACTTTTGATCCTGCAACTGGCGCTGGGATTTGGATCCTTCGTGGGTAAGTTCGCACCTCTTGGCCTCGTTTTGGCCCCAGGTGCAGTGGTGGCATTGACAACCTCCCATATGTTTGTAGGAGCCCTGATGTTGGCTACGAGTGTTGTACTTACCCTTCGCTGCTACCGGCATCTGGCTTTGCCAGAGCCGCAGTCGAATGAAGAATTTCTCGCCGCCCACGCGCCAGGCAGCTCGGAACAGGTGTCTGCATGAGTTTCAGGACCGATACATTAGAAATCACATTGAGTGGCGGACTCAGATGGGCGTCGGATCTGTTTGAGCTTACGAAACCTCGCTTGGTTCTCATGGTTCTCATCACCACCTGTGTAGGTTACTACCTGGGGTCTGGTGAAGTATTGGCCTATTTTCCCTTGGTCCATGCGCTCATGGGGACGGCACTTGCTGCGGGGGGGACCCTCGCCCTCAATGAACTCATGGAACGGGAAACGGACGCTGCCATGGAACGGACACGCCACCGCCCCCTTCCCGAGGGCAGGGTTCAACCCGTGGAGGCCCTCACTTTTGGTATTATTTGCACCGTAGCAGGGCTCATGCTTCTTGCGGTGACATTGAATCTTTTGAGCGCGTTCATCACGACTCTGATTGTGGTTTCCTACCTGTTTCTCTACACTCCCCTGAAGCAGAAGACACCTCTTTGCACTTTGGTAGGAGCCATCCCGGGCGCGTTACCCCCGCTCATCGGATGGGCCGCAGCCCGCGGCAGCCTGGGCTTGGAAGCCTGGATTCTTTTTGGGATTCTGTTCCTGTGGCAAATCCCACATACCCTGGCCATTGGACGCCTTTACCGTGACGACTTTGCCCGGGCTAAGATAAAGTTCCTTCCCGTTGTGGACCCAGACGGTAGCAGGACAGGCCGCCAGGTGGTGGGCTACACAGTGGCTTTATTGGTGGTCAGCCTCTTGCCAACTTTCTTTGGTCTTGCTGGTTGGTGGTACGGCTCAACGGCAATTTTGTTGGGAATGGCATTTCTGGCCTGTGGAATCAGTCTTGCCAGTCGCCAAACCCTTGTGCACGCTCGGCGACTCTTGTTTGCTTCTTTAATCTATCTACCGGTGATTCTACTGGTCATGGCAATAGACCGGGTCATGGCATAGATCGTAGTTACAATGATGGTGAGAGTGGATCAAAAGCAACAAAATCGGCGATTTGGGATGGGACTGGCGCTGTTCATGTTGGTCTACGTCGCTGCTGTGATTGTATTCATAATAGTCTATTAGAGGATTGAGAAAGGTTTCCATGGCGAAGGGAGCAACAGCTCATCGCATTGTTGACGTGCCCACCGATGACAATTTGTGGCTCCCTGGGTTTCGTGGGGGACCACCGTCGCCTCCGCCCTCGGCGTCAACCACACCAGCCATAAGCAACGCGCGTCTCGGGCTGTTGGTTTTCCTGGGAGCCGAGGCCATGTTTTTTGCAGGGCTGATTGCTGTCTTTTTGGTCTTCCGTCTGGGAAGCGAAGTCTGGCCGCCCCCCACTCAGCCGCGCCTACCCGTTGGCGTGACAGGCATCAACACAATATTTCTTCTCGTCAGCGGATTTACCAGTTATTTATCATTGAGGGCTGTCAGGGGGGATGATTTAAAGGGCCTGATCCGGTGGATCTTAGCTACAGTCGTTCTGGGGACCCTCTTTCTAACCATCCAGGGTTACGAATGGGTCCAGTTAATCGACTTTGGCCTCAGGGTCTCAAGTGGGACTTACGGTGCGACCTTTTACACGTTGATCGGGTTTCATGGTTTTCACGTGTTTGCAGCAGTGATCTGGTTGATGATTGTCCTGTCACAGACGAGGCATGGACGATTTACCTCCCGGAGCCACGCTGGAGTGGAGGTCTGTTCTATGTATTGGATGTTTGTGGTTGGACTATGGCCTGTTCTTTACGGACTGGTTTATCTCTTCTAGAAAATAAACTTGACAGGTTTTTCACTATGGAGCAGCTCCGGAGATGATTAACGGTTATTTGCTTAAGGATTCTATGAAGGCAGGTCATGGATTGATCATGTTGTATCTTTTGTTGCCGAGGGTCGCAGCGGTTGCTGATGATCCAATAAACCATTCCCTTCACTGGGCTGTTTTGTTTTTGATGGCTATGCCATACACCATCGTTGGGTCCATTGTTGCCTGGATCGCCTATTCCTGCTGGCGCGGGAACCAAAAGAGGGATCAACTTCGCAAACAAGGTTCCTTATTACACTTGATCGAAACACCAAAGGAGGGTGGAAGATGAGTGAAGCAGTAATGGATGCTGCGACCGAACCGGCTGAAACCCCCCTTACACCAGAAAGCTGGGGTAAGTTGGGAATGTGGTTGTTCCTGGTGGGGGATGCCATGAGCTTTGGGACCCTTATCGTGGGTTACGGGATTTTCCGAATCATGAGTCCTAATTGGCCGGTTCCTGCTGTGTTGCTCGGCATAAACCTCACCGCGTTAATGACTTTCTTGCTCATCTGCAGCAGTGTTACGATGGTTCAGGGATTGGCAGCAATCCAAGCTGGGGATATGCGTGGACTCAAAAAATTCCTCGGGCTAACGGTACTATTTGGGCTTGTCTTTCTGGGCCTCCAGGCCTACGAGTGGACCCATCTGATAACCCACACATTGCCTCAGCATGGTTTGACTTTTACCAACCATCTCTTTGCGACCACCTTTTTTGTTCTCACCGGTTTTCATGGAATGCATGTGACCGGAGGGGTGATCTATAACTCTTGCGTGCTGATTGCATGCGTGCGCGGGCGTTACGGCGCTCGAGAAGTGGAAATCGCGGGTCTCTATTGGCACTTCGTTGATCTGGTTTGGATTCTGATCTTTACCTTCGTCTATTTGGTTTGAGGTGATGAACCATGGCTAATGTTCACGCAGAAACTAACAATATGACTATATTCTGGTGGCTCCTGGCGCTGACGATACTTGAGATCGGGGTTATTTATCTGGATATACACAGGATGTTCATTATTATTTTATTGGTGGGGTTCGCTCTGGCCAAGGCGGCGCTGGTGGCAATGTACTTTATGCATCTAAAGTTTGAGAGAATTTCGTTGACCATGATTGCTTTGACACCGTTGATTATCTGTATATTCTTGATCTTAATGCTCCTACCTGACATGTCCTGAACACTCTTTTGATCCCGCTCGTCTATTTGCCCAGTCTTAACGCGGGCCTCAATTTCGTCAGTGCCTTTTTGTTGATCTGTGGATATCTGTTTATTCGACGTCGTCGGATGGTGGCTCACAGAAATTGTATGCTGTCTGCTAGTTTGACCTCAGCCCTCTTTCTCGTTTCTTATCTTATCTATCATTATTACGTGGGTTCGGTCCCGTTTAAGGGCGAGGGTTGGATCAGGCCTGTTTACTTCTCGGTGTTGATCTCCCATGCTATTCTTGCCGCTGCCATCGTTCCCCTGGTGCTGACTACGCTTGTGAGGGCGCTCAAGGGAAACTTCGAACGTCATAAACGCATCGCCCGATGGACATTGCCCATCTGGCTTTACGTGTCGGTGACGGGTGTGATTGTTTACTGGATGCTTTACCGGCTTTAGAAAGGGGGGCTTCAACAGAGATTCCCCCTTCGTCAAGGCTTCGGGAGGATCCTCCGAAGCTTTAGCATAGGAGGATTTCCTGCCAAGACGCTAACGGCGCAAAGATTATTAAAGAAACTTAACCGCAGACCCACGCAGATTAACATAGATAAAAAATGACAAAGCGCAAAGCGTCCGGATCTCTCTTTCAGACCATTTTCGATCTTCAATTTTCTATTCTCAATTCTCACACCTCCCAACTCAGCACTCGCTGCTCAGTCCTCGTCGCGCTATGCCCTTTGCGCCATGCGCATAGCGTAATTCCCTTGGCTAACTTTGCGCCTTTGCGCGAGACATCTGTTATCCGATTCCTTCATCCAAAATACGATTGTTTTTGATCAGGACTTGGCGAATTTCTTATGTATGAGCCAAACCAACCACAGGAATATCAGTGAACCTAGAAAGGCCGCCAGAAGATCTTGGAAGCTGATGGCCAAATCACCCCAGCCGAGATCGATGTTGAACGCCCTGATAATGGATCCTCCGATCAATGCGCCCATCAAGCCGACGCCTAGGTTGGCAAACGGTCCGAAACCCTTTTTCGTTCCTTTAACGACGATTCCCGTTAATGAGCCGGCCAGTGCACCTACAATCAACCATACAATGATCTGACTCGCCGTCACGTTCATGAGATTTTTCTCCTGGAGTCTAAGGGATGCTAATAGGCCTCCATCATCGTGAAGGGGTTAGCTTGTGGGCGGCCAGCTGTCTGCCAATGATCCCTGACGACACAATGAACTTAAAAGCCTCCTCTACGCTATAGTTCAGTTCAATGACATCCGTTGGAGAGACTAGGGCCAAGAACCCCGAGGTGGGATTGGGGGTGGTGGGGATAAAAACCGAAATCATTTTCTTTGACTGAAATAGATCGAGATTGTCCGTTCGTTCCGATGCCACCAAACCCATCATCCAACAACCCTCCACTGGGAACTGTAGCAGGACGACCCGTTGGAAATTTTTTCCTGGACCCTGGAAGGTTTCTACCACCTGTTTAACAGCACCATAGATGGTGTTTACCAGGGGTACTCGCATGAGCAGTGCGTTCATGGCCGCTATGATTCGGCGTCCGACAATGTTGGTTCCAAACAAACCGAGTATGAAGATAACGGTTAAAACCAAAACAATGTTAACAATGGGTTCCCAGGACTCGATCAGTCCTGAGGAATCAACTCGGAAAATGCCAAAAAGCACATTCAAGAAAGGGGCCCCAGCGCCGCTGAACAGGTTGAACAGGAAGGAAACGAGAATATAGGTAACGAAAAGGGGTAGTAGAATGAGTAAGCCCGTCAGGAACGTGTTGCGGAAGAAATGACGTTTGGCTTTGCGTTGCATGAAATGGGTCCTCCGAAAGACTGCCTTCGTACCTTAAATTTTATTTCAATTGGTAGGTTGCTGGCAAGTGCTAAAGCAAAAGGCCCAGGTAGGCGCCAAGGGGTGGTTTGGTTGAAGGGTTGACGGGTTTTTACCCTTAAGGAGGGAGTATTATTGGCCTTAGCGGTTAGACTGTATGATGAGAGTCTATTTTGCTGTGGGCTCTTGCTGGGTTCGTTTTTCCGCCAGGGAGAATGCCAGGTAGTATTTGTACACATCAGCCACGTATTTCACGATCCTGTGACCCGCAATCCTGCCCGCAGCTAGCTCTACATGGTTGAACCATTCATTGGGATCCAGCCCCATTTTTCCTGCCAGCCGGCGCATCCTTTGAACCTTCGCGGGGCCGGCATTGTACGCCGCCAAGATGAATGCGATACGATTTCCCGAAGTCAGCTCTGGATCGGAAAAATAGCGATTGCGCAAGAAGGCGAGGTATTTCACTCCGGCGTGGATATTGTTCTCCACATCCTCGATATTAGAAATATTTACATTGGCATCTGCGGCTGTACTGGGTAGTATTTGCATGATGCCAACGGCTTTTCCCGTGCCTGTTTTGCCATGATCCAGATTGGAGCCGAAGTAGGCCTGCGCTGTCACCACCAAATAGTCGAATTTATGCTGCCGGCAATACTTCTTGATGAGCTCGATGTATTGGTTCAGTTTGTTTATCTCTATGGTCGAAGTGGGGTTATTTATCCAGCGGGCATTTTCATAATAACGGCTAAAGAGAACCCGCCCAAGGATGCTCCGTTTATCCGTTTTTTCCAAAAAATTTCCCAGATGCTTTTGCAACCCAGGATTATCCTTCCTAACGGCCAGGCCAATTTGATTGCCCTCTTTTACCTTCAGGTTTTCATGTACCACGATATTAGGAAAGACTTTGGCCCACAATCGAGCCTTGAAATCATCAATGACCGTGAGCTTTATCACGCCGGCGTTTACCAACTCTAGAATGTCCTCTGCCAGCAAATAACTGTCGGCTTCTTCTAGGTGAATCGGTTTGGTGCCTTCGCTTTCAAATCGTCTGTTGAGTTTCCTTAGATGTTCCGCATAACTACTACCGCTCAGGACGTAAATCCATCTGCCGGATAGATCCTTTATGTCCTTCAGATCGCCTACGGATTTGTGTGATACCACCAGTTCGTTCACCGCCAAGTCTGGCTTGGTGGCAAAGGCCACGTGTTGCTTCCGATCAGGGGTGAGGGTGAGCAAGGCGGCGGCGATATCCCCACGCCCCTCCAAGAGCGAGGGAATCAATTGATCAAAGGAAACGGGAACAAAAGTTAACCGGATTTTCTGTGAGTCCCTGCTAATACCACGATTCAGGTATTTCTCGTATTCGAGCATCAACTCGTACATCAGGCCACGGGGTCTCCCGTTCAAAAGGAAGAAGTCGGTTCTGCTGTGAGTTACCAAGGCCCTCAGGACCTTTCGATTTTGAATCTCATCGAGATCGCCCGTGTGGTTTTCCTGAACGAAACCAGGGTTTGGCCCGTCGGACAAGTCGGCCGCATTGGTCGAACCTGACAGAGCCACAATAATCGTAAGCGTTAAAAGACCCAAACACAGGGAGAAATCTCTTGCGCAGAATGATTGCCCCATTTAAGCCTCCGCGTAACTTCCTTTTACGAACCTATTCCTTCTGGGCACCGTCCTATTCCAGATTTAGAGCACATACCAGGGAAGATTTCCAACCGGATGCTCTCCTGGCATTTGGGTAACAGAAATTGCTGGTTGATTATCTCGAGAAAGCGACAATTAATATTTACTAAGGTGTCTTGGCATAGCCGCTCATTTATCGTCAAGATTTTTTAACTGTACAAGTGCCACATGTTTCCGTTGAGGTGGGAAAACTTAAAGCTACGGAAGCTATCAAACCAGTTGCAATAAGGTGTTTATTGGTAAGAAAACAGGTGGGGAAATTTGGAGCCGTAGGCTTGTGCTAATCCAGGAAGAACAGTGGGATAGTCCGCGGGTGATAAAACATCGAAGTGAAATTCCCACCGTCTTCCTGAATCAATTGTTGCTATAAGTGAAGGCGCCTCATTCTGGTGTCGCATTCATTTGATATAATGCGTCGAATATGGGAGGTCTCTTTTCGGAGTACCTGCCAAACCATTTGTGGTATATCTGTAGTATGAGTCCGGAGCGGTAAAGATGGGATAGAGTCCGATCCGCCACAAGACGAAAATCAGCGTCATTTCGCCGTACTGCCAGGGCGAAGGGTTCGTAGGAAAATACGTCTGACGCAATAGAGAACTTATCTGGATCTGGCGCAGTGAGGATCAGACCGATGAGGACTACCTGGTCGGAGGAAAACGCCGAGATCTTTCCATTTTGAAGCGCCTCGATTCCTTCCTTGGTTGATTTCAAAGTGATAATTTTTGCATCCGTCATTGTCTCGCGAAGCATCTTCTTCAAGACCTGGGCCGTTGTCGTGTCCTTGACTACCCCAATGTTTTTTCCACTTAGATCGGAAAGTTCACGTACCATTTTCGCCTTCATGGTCAACAGTGAGGCGCCGGTGACGAACGTCATTTGCGTGAAGTCCACGCGTTCCGCACGGGAAAGGGTTTTTGTCGTGGATCCGCACAGTATGTCAATTTTGTTGTTGGCTACCGCCTCAAATCGGTTATTGGCATTCACGGACACAAATTCAACGGAAAGTTCTTTGCCAATTTTGGTCTTTATGCCGACCACTATGCGATTACAGAGGTCGATAGAATAGCCCACAGGTTTGCCATCAAGGTCCTGAAATGACATAGGCGGCTGGGATGTCCGGTACCCAATTCTGATTTTCCCTGTTTTGGCAATTTGATCGAGTGTGCCAGCGGTTAGCTGACTTTCAAGCGGCCCGGCGAACCATGCAACCAGGGCCATAAATGCAAGAATTCTTCTCATAGTTTCTGTCCTCCTTATAAATATTAGTAGTTTCTACGAAATTTAAAGCCGTACCGCAACATGGTCCTCGAAGGGGGCAACCATCATACCGGTTGGACTGCCGAGCAACTGCCCCTGGCCGATTCCAAGGTCCTAATAATCAACGATATTTGTAGTATTCTGACGGCCCATCCGGCTACTAGTAAAAATACTGGTTTTTATCAAAAAAATTACTTAGGTGGGAATTGAGAGGCGAAACCGTCAGGCTTCTGTATAGTTGCGAGGGTTCTCTAAAGGCCCGCTCCGATTTAGCGAGATTTTGTACGCACCATTTGTATGTTCTATTCACAATGAATTATGACACCGCACTCTTCGCATCTGTAGTTAGCTCCTTCCGTTTCTGGTGCCACCACCTGTTCAAACTGGTAACATTTCTCACCTCGTGAATCAAAGCACTCAGGACAATAGCCGTTGTCAAGTTCGGTCTCTTCGATGGTCAAATGGCAGTGACGACACCTGACCCTGTTTTTCTGCGCGGTCAGTAATACGAGGCTCGTGTGTTTACATGAATCCATTACGGGGTCAGGCTTGCATAGGTGAATGAGAAAGGACCTTTAAAACCTTTTCGATGCGTTCACGAAATTTAGCATCGCTCTTTACCCGCTTCTCCGCTCGTCTCAATCCGTGACTCGGAGTAGATAATTCCTTAACGGATAAAAAATTTACCAACTCTCTCAATCCAATGTCACTATGTTTCCTAGCCACATAAACAAGCAATTCCCTTCCAACCTGCACGCTTTCACTTCTAACCGGGACCCTCAATTCTTCTTCCGCTACGCCAACTACTTTAGCCACCGCTTTCCCAATTTCACTTAATCTGTAAAACCGACGAGTTCCCATAAACTCCTTAGTCTGCCTCGTTGCCTTATCCACAAAAGCTCGATCCCCGATAAATGCCTGGTTTACTACAGGCAAATCCAATAACGCACTCCCTTGCTCTATTCCACTTTCCACGAACTTCCGGTAACTAACAACGCTCTTCCTCCCTCGGTCCGTAAAATTATCTAGCAGTATCTGCCGTTTCACGCCGTAAAAATTCGGTCCTCCCGTGTAAGCCCGGTAACTGCTCCATCGGTAATCCCGTGGATTTTTAGCTATCTCTGCTTTCACCGGATTGAGGTGGATATACCGACTTACCTGCAAGAGGTAATTGTCCTTATCTACTAAAAAAGCCTTGTAACGCTGCTCAAAAACATGCCCGCTATGCCGATGCTTCTTGTTGAAATAAGCAGTGTAACTGGTTTGAAGTGGTTGCATGGTCTTGGAAAGGTTGCCGTGTGGCGTCTGTAAAAGAAGATGAATGTGATTAGAAAGCAAACAGTAGCACAAAAGGTCTACCCTTTTGTCGGCACAATAATCGGCAAGTTTCTGTAAATAAGTCTTACGATCTTGGTCGTCTTTGAAGACTTTCCCTCTGTTATTGCCCCGGGTGACGATATGATATATCGCGCCCGGGTACTCTACCCTAAGGGGACGGGCCATGGATTGCCATTAACATGGCTTATTCATCTATGCAAGCCTGACCGTATGCCGCGGAAGCAGTGCAACTTGCCGGTTAAAGTCCGGTGCGGGGAATTAACGGTTCACCCCGCTAGCGAAGATCCGGTTTTGAGGGGTGACTCTCAGGGCTAAGTGGATCGAGAAAACTTTCCAAAAGGAGAGGATCGCAAACTCGCAGGCCGTACTACTAGGGAACCCATAGAGCCTCGTAACTTGCTGATTGAGAGTGCCGACCCTGTGGTCAGATGGGGAAGGCCGGTGCCATCTGTGGAAATAACCGAGACAGAAGCAGATGGGCTCTCCGGGGTCGTCGGGACGGCATGTGGGGGAAGTTGTGATGGGTAACGCGGGAGATCTCGTTTGTCGCGGGTGATAGCCGCAATGGCTCGGTATAAGGGAAACCGAAGTCAGGGTCAGGCGGGCGAGAAGTCGGAGGGGCGAGTATTACCGAGGAGGCTGGGTAATGCCGGCTGAGGGAAGGCGCCCTACTTTCATTGTGTCTCTTAAAGAGGGAAGGAGAGGTGATTGCCGTGAGGCTACAAACACCTAACAAGATTCGAGACCTCTAGCGGAGACTGTATCTCAAGGCCAAGAGGGAGCTCAATAGGCGGCCTCGCATGCCTTGAGATGAAGATGATCGGAAAGCCGTATGCGGGAAAACTGCAAGTACGGTTTGATGAGGGGGGACAGGAACGCTTGTTACGGAAGTGCCTAAACGGGCACGAAGCTGGAAACGGCGGATACAGCCAAGGTGCGGCCTAAAGCAAGCTAAGCCTGTCCTCTACTCTACCCATTTTTGTTGACACAGAGGGTGGTAGGGGGTACAAACCTGGAAGGAAATCCTCTGTGAAATCCATTGGTATTGTAGGGTGCGGGGCCATCGGAATCACGTTGCTCAAAGCGGCGGACGAAAGAAGGCTATCGCTGAAAATCGTAGGCATTACCAGCCGTAGTGAGACAAAGGCCCGTAAGTTTCTGTCCACCCTTCGTAACCCTCCCCCCTATCTTGAACGCAACACGTTGATTGCGCGCTCTGATTTGATCGTCGAAGCTGCTGGAGGAGATGTGGTGCCTGAGTTGGCTCGAGAAACTTTCAAGGCGGGAAAGGACCTCATGGTGATCAGCATTGGGGCTCTCCTCGACAATCCCGAAATTACTATGCAGGCTAGGGAAAACGGATGCAGGCTCTATTTGCCCTCAGGGGCCATCGCTGGTCTCGATGGCATAAAATCCGCCTGTGGCGGTCAGGTTTCACAAGTCATGATGACAACGCGCAAACCCCCTGAGGCACTCGAAGGCTCCCCCTATTTAATTGAACATGGAATTGAATTGGCCGGATTAACGGAGGAAAAAGAAGTCTTCTCAGGGACTGTCCGTGATGCGTGTCGTGGATTTCCAGCCAATGTTAACGTTTCAGCCGCAGTGAGTTTGGCCGGCCTGGGTCCTGATCAGACAATGATTCGTATCATGGCCGTTCCTGGTCTGAAGCGAAACTGCCATGACGTGGAAGTGGAGGGGGAGTTCGGCCGTCTTCATATTCATATTGAAAATATTCCGAGCGAAAACCCTCGCACAGGCCGTCTCACTACCCTTTCAATTCTTCGGACACTCCAGGACATTGCAGATCCTGTTCGTATCGGAACCTAATATCCATGAACAACGTTGAACTCCTTGTCAGAACATTGGAAAAGGCCGGTGTGCGGTGGGTATTCGGGGTCCCCAGTGGACCCGTGCTGCCTCTGATCGAAGCCCTGCGCGAGAGCCCAATAGAATTTGTACTGACAGTCAGTGAAACCTCAGCTGGATTTATGGCGGCGACGGTGGGTGCGCTGACCGGCATCCCTGGCACGTGTGTATCCACACTGGGTCCGGGGGCAACGAACATGGCCACGGGGGTGGGCTGCGCCTGGTTGGATCGATATCCACTCATTGCCATTACCTGCAACGTTGAAACCTCTTGGATTGATCAGCGTGTGCAAATGCGGATCGACCATCATGCCCTCTTTAAACCCATCACAAAGGGTACCTATGCGTTAAGGTCCGGCGGTCTGGCCGATGTCCTTGCAGAGGCGCTAATGGTGGCGAAAACCGAGCCTCCTGGACCGGTGCACCTCGATTTACCGGAAGACGTTGCAACGGATGCAACTTCTGAAGTCCCAAAGGAAAAAAAATTGCGTCATTCTCTACCTGAATTACCCGATAGAGTCTTTAGACAGATTTCAGATGCACTTGCGAAGAGCAAAAAGCCCCTTGTTGTCACGGGACTCACCTTTTCTCGGTGTGGTGAAAGGGGGGCCTTTCTGCAATTTATTGAGAAACACAATCTCCCTTTCGTTTCGACCCTACATGGCAAGGGATTTCTTCCCGAAAACCATCCCAACTGGGCGGGAGTGCTTGGACGCGCCAGAAGGACGGATGTGCAGACCTTCATCCAGAAGGCCGATTTGGTCATGGCCGTGGGGTACGACCCCATCGAGATCAACTATGAAGAGTGGATCGGCTCAACACCAGTGATCCATATCAGCACCGAGCATGCGGAGGTGGGTCGCGAGGTCAAGATGTTACTCAACGAGGCGGGGGATCTTGATCTCGCCATGGTCCGGTTGAACGAAGTCCAACCCACGGCGAACGATTGGTCTGACATGGAACGGGAGGCTCATCTTCACACGCTGGAGAAGGCTCTTCGTCCAGCTACGGGCGGGTTTGGTGCACACCATGTGATCGACGTCCTCAGGAAAAAACTCCCTGCAGACGGGATCCTTGCCTACGATGTGGGTGCCCACACGCATCAAATTGCCACGCAATGGCGGACGGATCTTCCCGGGACTTGCCTTGCGACAAATGGATGGTCCTCCATGGGCTATGGTATGCCTGCCGCATACGCGGCCAAATTGATTTATCCCCACCGAAACGTTGTTGCGGTTGTGGGAGATGGGGGCTTTCAAATGACCGTGGGCGAATTGGCCATGGCTAGGCGCCAGGGGTTGACGGTCCCCATTGTTGTCCTGAACGATGGTTGGTTGGGGCTAATGAAGGTGAAGCAGGAACGGAAGCGTTATCCCCTATCAGGGGTTTTTCTGGGGGACCCTCCCGACTCACCGTCCCACTATTTTGGAGTACCTTGTCGACCCGTAAGGAATGAAAAAGAGTTTGGTGATGCTGTTGACTGGGGTTTAAGTCTTGACGGCCCCAGCGTCATCGAGGCCTTCATCGATGTAGCGTCTTACTCGGATACGGTTTTCGATTGATCCATGTCAATGAAGGACAAAAGAGAGAAGGAGTCCTATCCTCTTCCGGAGCGATTTCTTGACGAGGCTGCACGTCCGGGAAGCGAGGAGAAAGTCCACGAGAGCTTTGCGCGAAAACTCCACCGCATTGCAACTGACAATCCAGTGGTGAACCTTGCACGCGAGGCCTACCGCTACATGACCGACCCGAGGCTGCCCACGAAATACAAAGTAGTCCTGATTGCTGGCCTGCTCTATTTTATAGCCCCCATTGATGCGATACCCGATATCATTCCTGGAATGGGGTTTGTGGATGATTTGGTTGTTCTATCCGCCATCGTGGCCTCAGTACACAAAATCATTCAAACGGTTCGGGACGATGCAAAAGGTGTCATTCAGGAGGCAGAACAGGCGGCCCAACGAGTGGTGGATCACACCCTATCAGAGGCCAAGGAGACCTGGGCACGAAGGGGGGTAGCTCAGTTTGCCATCTGTCTATGGGGTTCCACCACGGCTGCAGCAGTGGGGTTAATCTATTACATTACGCGTATTGTGATCCTTGATGCTGGTGGGATGGATGCCACAGAACCTTTTATCTGGGCGGTGGGAATCGCCGCATCCCTAGGGTTCGTATACAATATTTTTTTCTTAGGTCGGATTTGGAAGAGGTACTCGGGATTACCCACAAACGTGCGTGAGCCTTTGGCCTATGCTGTGGTTTCTCTTATGGACTGGCATCAGGTGATGATCCTCTCATTGCCTATATTAGCTCTCCTCGGTCTCATCGGACTGCGTATTACTCTATCCGCTCAGCCGTAACTCAGGATTCCCGCAGTCCTCAAAGCTAAGCTAACCCCTTGATCTCTAGGACCTATTGCCGTATATGAGGAGCTGTTTACGAGACGTTACCCATAAAGGCTCTTGAGCAAGAACTGCTAAATGAAACGGAGGGTAGTCCATGGACAAACTAACAGATCCTAAAGTTGTAGATGCGGGTAAAGAGACCAGTTGGGGTAGTCCTACGGGGCGCAATTATGTTGGAGCTACAGCGTCGGATAGGTGCCATATCGCTCTCAACTGTTACGAGCCTGGGGCCAATGATGAGATGCACTGCCACCCTGGATCAGACCACACCTTTTTTGTTGTGGAAGGGGAATGCACCATGAAGTTCCTCAAGGGGGGTGAGGCCCGTCTCACCCAGCACAAGGCGATTCATGTCCCGGCTGGATATTTTTATCAACTCAACAACACGGGTAAAGAACGTCTCGTTCTCTATCAGGTGAGCACCCAGCCAAATCCGCAGCCAAAGATAACGAAAGTTGTTTACGGTATCCATACGGGCTTGAAGGAGCATCTCCTCACAGGATTAAAAGAGAACACCGTCGACTAAAAGTCCGGTGACCACGGGGGCATCATGAACATTGACGACGTGCAACGTTGGTGCCAGGCCAAGGGGGTGGATGCCAAGATGATTGTCCGCGGGGCCGAATTCTCCGTTCGACATGATTCTCAGGGGCCTGAGGGCTCCTTTCCCCCGATGAAAGATCTCCTCCATTGGGAGCTCATCGTCGAAGGAAAAAGGTGTCCAACCAGTACCTCGGATATGGAGCGGCTGGTAACAGGAAAGATGACCCTGGAGGGTTTCCTCGGACGTATCCGGGAGTACCTTCCACTGGTCAAAGCGTAGCCTTGCCTCACCCGGCCTCGCTTTTTGCGGCCGAAACAAACTTGATAGGCTGATCTTAATCTTGCAGAGAGGATTGCAATGGAAAAACTCACAGATCCTAAAGTCGTAGATGCGGGAAAAGAGACCCGGTGGGGTCAACCCACCGGGCGTAACTATGTTCGCGCGTCACAGACTGACCGCTGTCACATCGCTCTCAACTGTTACGAGCCTGGGGTCAATGATGAAATGCACTGTCATCCGGGATCCGACCACACCTTTTTTGTTGTGGAAGGGGAATGCACCATGAAATTCCTCAAGGGGGGCGAGGCCTGTCTCACCCAGCACCAGGGTGTTCATGTCCCGGCCGGATATTTTTACCAACTCAACAACACCGGTAAGGAGCGTTTGGTCCTCTATCAGGTGAGCACGGAGCCTAGTCCACGATCGAAGATAACCAAGGTTCTCTATGGTATCGACACGAGCTTAAAGGAACACCTTCTGGATCAGACAACGTAGATTTCAGGGGAAAGATTATGACCATCGACGAAGTACAAAAATGGTGTCGAGACAATAGCGTAAATGCCAGGATGATCCTCAGGGGCAAAGACTGCATGATCCGCCATGATGCGGAAATATCTCAGGTCTCTTGCCCTCCCTTGGGAGAAATCTTTTATTGGGAGCTTTTCATTCGGGGGAAGGGATATCCCTCCAGCCCCTCCGATACGGAGAGACTGGTAACGGGAAAGTTGACAGTGGAGGAGTTCCTCGCCGAGGTAAGGAGGCACTAATCACGGTTCTCACTCCTGATGCTGCATCCCGGGTAGGAACTTGAGCACCCCCAGCCCCAAGAGCCCGATCATAACTGCACCGCTGCTCACGGCAATGGCAATACCGGTCACTGGATTTGCTACCAGTGCCAGCGCTATGGTGTGAGCAGCCCAAAAGAAGGGTCCATTCACGACCCTCAGCCCTAAGCCGCCAAAATTGTAGACCCCCATCACCTGTCCCCGTTTATCGGAAGGGGCGTTAGTGAGCATCAAGGTGGTGGCTGCCGCGGTGACTGCCACCTGGCAGATTCCGAAGCAGAAGAGGAAAAACAAAGAGAGGGGGAAAGACGTAGAGACGGCAAATGCGATGAGGAAACCGCTGTAGCCAAAGACACCCAGCAGCAGAAGCTTCCCTTTCCAGGCGATATTGCCTATCCAGACCAGAAGAATTACGCCCACCAGGGCCCCGATGCCATCGGCGGCGAGAAACCAGGTATAGGCCGTCTTCATCTGAAAGACCTTCTCAGCATAGAGGAGGTAGAAAATCACCAGCGCGTTTCCCACAAAGGTGCTTGGCGCCACCCCCAGGCAAATGGTTGCGAGGATGGAACGATCCTTAACGACGTATTTGAGTCCCTCGACAAATTGCTTGAAGGTTGGCCGGCGACGGTCAGCCGGAGCCTCGGCTTGCTCGACGTGGATAATAAAGCGCAAGGCGATAATCATTGGCACGAACAAGAGCGAATCAATCAAGAAACCGAAGGCCGGACCTGCCGTTGCCAGGATAATCCCACCGACGGGTTTACCGATGGATTGGGTTGCATGGCGCAAGGAAGATGTCAGGCTAACACCGGCCATGAGGTTCTCTCTGCCCACCATATCGTGGAGAAAGAGCTGGCGGCATGGATTGGCCAATGGCCCCGGCAATGCGTGGATCACCAGGAGGCCGGCGAGCCAATACTGGTTGATCACGCCGGTGTAGGTCGTGATAAACATACCGAAGGCGGCGGTGGCAAGAAAGATCTCTGCCCAGAACATCACCCGCTGGCGGTTGACCCGGTCAGCAATCATGCCCGCAGGCAGGCTGAAGAGGGTGAAGGGGAGCCAGTGTATGAAGATCAGTGCAGATAGCCAGAATACTGATCCAGTGATCTCCCACACAACCCAGCTGCGGATGACCCCCTCAATATGTTCCCCGATGAGGGAAGTGATAGTGGCTCCCCAGTAATAACGGAAATTTCGGATTTTAAGGATCGCCAGACGGGATTGCGGTTTTGGCTGGTCCGAGGCAGGGCGCACCTCGCTTTGCATGATAACCTCCAGGGCTTAAGAAAAAATTTCCAGATGGTCGGAGCCAGGCCCCTTTGAGTGCTCCGCAGGTGCAGCCCATTGAGTACTGGTTTGGACTTTCTAGCGGGGTGAGCATATCCGATCGTTAACTGCCCTGTCAAATTGGTGGGGTTGCGGCGCAAAGGGAAACTAGTTGGCAGTTAGCAGTAAAGAATAGAACCGAGGATGGAAGATTGAGGATCGAAGATAGCAACACGAAAGAGGAAAATTAACCGCAGATTTTCGCTGATTAACGCAGATACTTAGCAGCAAAGAGCAAAGCGTCCGTTTTTAAGCTGTCAGTTCTCAGCCATCAGCCCCGGACTCATTGCTACTAGTTGCACACTGCTCTTACCAGTTGACCGGTGACGAATGACCGGAGACCGAGGACCAGGGACCGGAGATCGGGGTGGAGCCAATTCGAATATGCAATTTCGAATTTCGAAATCTTCCAGTCGTCCCGTTCCTTTTTACTCTTTGCTGCCTTCTGCCTTCTGTTTTCTTGCTGCCTACTGCTAACTGCATACTGTCTTTCTCGTATCTTTGGCTGACAACTGATAGCTGACTGCTGATAACTGATAGCTGGTTTTGCTTTGTGTCTTCACGCAAGTTATCGGAGGGAATCAATCCTCTCCCCAACCCAGAACATAAATATGGGTGGATTTGGGAAGGCCTTTCTTAGATATTTTGATAGTACTCCCCTCGAAGGTTCTAACCGGGAATTTCCCCTGGGTAAAGTCCTCCACTGCGCCTTCCCACCAATAATGCATGGGTATCGCAATGGGAGGCTTAACCAGTTTAGTTATTTGATTGGCTTCTTCAGGGGTGACGGTGTATCTTCCCCCAGCGACGGGTACCAGGAGGACATCTATTTTCCCCAGCATTTTGAGCTGTGCGGGGGTTAGAATATGTCCGAGATCACCCAGGTGGGCGATGCAGATGTCATTCACGCGGTAGACGAATATGCTGTTCTTCCCCCTTTGAAGCCCATGGCTCTTGTCATGGTATGCAGGGACGTTGTAAACAGCCACATCTTTTACGATCCTATGGATCCTCTTCCAGTTATCCTCGTAAGTTAAGCCCTCCAGTACCACAGGATTGCCACCGGCCATCCATACGTTGCTGTGGGGCCCATGGTTGTGGCTCGTGGTAACAATATGCTGCGGTAGAGTGGGCCATGGCAAATCGTCCCTTGTGTGTGGGTCTGTTAAAATTCGCGTGCCTTTGGACGAAGTGATCTGGAAAGTGGCGTGACCGAACCATTGAATGGTCACCGAGGGACTTCCTCCCGTGGCCACTCTCATAAGGGGTCTCTGGGTTACTTCGATCTCATGGCAGTAACTCTCACCCCTGGTTGGAAGTAAGAGGGTTACGGTCAAAAGCACCAAAATCTGGAGCCATTTACTGTTTCGTTTCCGGTTCATGGGTAATTCCTCAACTAATTAGATGAGTCCCCAACTCCTGCGTTGCCACCATTCAAATCCCAGCAGTAGAAGTATGAGTGCAAGAACCCACGGGGAGCTCCATAGCGGGTTTTCTGTTCGCTCGACGATCTCAGAGGGGCTTCTTTTTTTTAATTTTTCAATGATTTCTCTCCAACTGTTATCGCTCAATCGTGACACTGGTATGGAATCTCCCTGACTAATCGCAGCAATCCTGGTCAGCAGGTCCACACGGGGCCGCCCGTCCTCTATCTCCGCGTGGGCAAAAGAGACTACGAAGTTTTTCTTGTCTTCACCCAGGGTATTTCCCGATAGTTCGCCTGCTGCGGCGAGTTCGTAGGTGCCCTCTTTGGTTGGCGTGAATACCGCGGTGTATTCCCCTTCGATGCCGCTGGGTACTGCCTCAAGCGGGATCTTTTCCCCGTCGGGTCCGGCCACGCGAAGGTGTATTGCCCCCTGGGGGGCAGGCGTGAAATCGTCTTTTAAGACCCTCACAAGGAACTCCAACTGTTCTCCCGGGCTTTTGGAGCCTTCCATTGAAACGACTTGTACCTGTTCGAACAGGGATTCCTGCACGAGCCAGCGTACCGCCTGGCGGATGACTCTCTGGTGAACCTGTGAGCTCTCCTGCTCCCCGACAGCGATAAAGTTCCAACGCCATAGATCATCACTTAAAAGTGCAAGGGTCCTTCCTTTACCGAACTTCTCCACGGTCAAAAGCGGCCATCCCCTGCTGGCGTTGTCCCGTGCAGCCCATAGGAGCACTTCCCCTTTGGGTCCCATGACTCGGTTAAACGTTGTAAGGGAGGGGACCTTCTTCCACGCCTCTTCATTGGCACGTGGATCGGGGAAGATCCGGGTGACAGGGTGGGCCTTTCCGGCTGCAGCTAAACTGGTCTGCAAGTTAGTATTCATCTCATAGTCGCCCTTGCCGTCCAGCTCAACTGGCAAAAGCCCATTGAGGGGACTATCGAAGTATCCCCCGCTGTCAAAGGCGCGAATCCCTCCCAACATGGCGAATCCCCCGCCCTCCTTAACGAAGTCCTTGATCTTCTCGAGATACGTGGTGTTGAAATACGAGCGGTGGGAGAAATTGTCAAAGATGATCAGGTCAAAATTATCCAGCTCCTGTAGGATCTCATCAATAGGGAACGGTATCAGGCTCAGTTGATTTTCCGGGACATCCACAGCATCGGTGGGAGTTCTGAGAAAGACAAAAGATATAAGGTCAATAAAGGGGTCTTGCTTTAGGGCCAAGCGTAGGAACCGGTAGTTCCATGAGGGAGAGCCGGAAAGACTCAGGATTCGAATCTTGTCCCGTTGCACATCGATTTTGAAATCCTTCTGGTTATTTTGAGTAATATGCTCTCCTGCCTGGGACGGTATTTTTATGCTGAAACTGTGGGGCCCGATCTCCTTGGGTGTATAGGTCAGCGACACCTGTTTCTTAAAGGGGTCGCCATCGATGGTAATGGAACGAGTGGAGATAAGATTTCTACCCCGGGTAAAGTAGAGTGGAATCTCTTTTCCCTCGAAACCGTATGCCTCAATGGTGAATTCCATTTGGATTTCCCTGCCTCGAAAGGCAAATTCAGGAACACGGAGCTGGGCAATGCGTAAATCAGTAAAGCCTTCTACCTCTCCGATGGACACCGTAAAGACGGGCATGGATAGTGAGCTGGACGCTTCCAGGCTTTGGGTTCCGTTGGCTATTCCGTCACTCATAACGATGATTCCTGCGGTTGAAGGCGAATCTTGTCCCACTTTCCCCAGGGCCTCGAGGAGTCGGGTCCCTTTTCCGTGGGCGGTGAGATCCCTCACAGACTCCAATCCCACCGGTTGGAGGGTTGTATTGAATTGGTACAGACGTAAATCATAGTCCTGTGCGAGACGCTGGATGAGGGGATTCTTCCCTTCTAAGAGTTTTTCCTTGAGAACATCAAGGCGACTTTTGCCTCCATTGGCCTGTTGGCTGGCTGGGAATCCCATGCTTTCGGAGGTGTCCAGGAGAAGAATCAAAGACCTTCGGAGCTGGGTCACGCGATGTTCTACAAATACAGGATTGGTGAGAAATAAGATGAGAAGTGCATAGACGCTTGCCCTGATAGATACCAGCAGGGCGCTCTTTCTTACACTCAGGTGTACCCTTAGACCGCGGTACTGGTAGACCAGAAGGACACAGGCCGCCAGGGCAATAAGTATGAGGCCCCAGGTGGGTAGTCCACCGAAAAATGTCAGTTTTTCCATATCGGAATTATCCTAGCGGCACATGGGGCATCTACGTCAACCTACCTTTGCAGTCTCTTCCTAATGAAAGGGGCATGGATCAGGTCTTCTTTGTAGTTTCCCGTCATGGCGTAGAGGACGAGGTTGATGCCCACGTGGAAGGCGTCCTTCCTTTGTTGCTCGCCGCCGGGGGTGCAAGGGTAGACCCAGCTCCCCAACTGGTCCCTTTCCCAGGCGCCCCCAAGGTCATTGTGGGAATAGATCAACGGTGTCGTATTGCCTATGGTAATGCCCTCCAGATATGGGCTGATCATTCGCCTTCCGCCAATTCGTTTGAGCAAATAATAGCTACGCATAGCCGCGTGACTTGAGGGGATTCGTTTGAATTCCTTCGCTGGAAATATCTTTTTGATTTCTCTGCGAAAGCTCTTATCAAAGCCGTAGCCGGGTTGGCCTAAGGCATCGTCGGCCAGGACAAATCCTCCATAGGATAGGAATCTCTTCAGTGCTGCCGCCTCTTCGGATGAAAAGGGGTCAAAGTCGTACTTCCCGGCGATGTAAAGAAACGGGTAGGAGAATAGGCTCGGATCGGTCAGGCTCACGGCGTGACCCACAGTGGACGCTTCAATACTGGTGCGCCGCATCAGTTCCTGCATGATAGGGTTGATTGCAAGGGGGCGTGGATTCCAATCGCCTCCACGGTACTTCACCTGGGCAAAGATGAACTGGACAGAACGCCCTTCCTCCCTTGGGTGGCTAGCATAAAGTGTCCTGGGCAATATTCCATTGGCCACCAGCAGGCCATAGGAGAGGTTTCGAATAAATTCTCTCCTATTCATGAACCCGCTGGGACAACCAGCCCTCCGTAGCCAAAATCACCATTACGAGGAGAAGCAATGGTATGGAAAGATCCATCTTGGTGCCCCCCTTCTGCAGGGATTCGATATTAATGATTTCGAAATTGATTGGCTCGATTTTCGCTCGGAGTTCATCCTTGCCAATCTCTTTGAGCCTCGATTCAAGAAATGGTGGATTCACAGCATAAAGCGTCGGCAGCGGTACGCGGCCCGAACCTTGGGGGATCTGCAGGGATAGTTGATAGATCCCGGCAAGATCGTTTTCCTTGAACGATGCGGTGGCCTTTTGTCCATTGGCGCCTATGGTGATTTCCCTTTGCCTGAGGTCCGGCTTTACAATACGCATATTCTTTCCCACATAGGCGGGTGGAAGAATAAAAGTCTTTGGCGACCCGGCGGCGATACCGGTATCTGCCGTACCTTTCAGATCCCTGGAAAGGTAGGTGACCAAAGATTGTATCAGCGGCAGGTAGGCGGTTTTGAACGGAAAGTCGCTCCAATCAAGGTCGGCTGCAGTAGTGAAAAGGAGGATGCGTCCGCGGCCGATTTGTTTTTCAATCAGGATGGGGTCGCCGTTGGCCAAAGCTAACAGGCTGTTTCCGTTGGCCGAACCTGTGCGAATGTAACCGTGGACCTTTATGGATTCGAGGGAAGCTCGAAGTATCTCATCAGAAAATCCTTTCAAGATTGCATGGGAGGTATCCACCTTTGCCAGTGATTCTCCTTTGGCAGGAGTTAAAACCCTTCGGGCCTCCAACTGGGTGGGCAGGATCGGAGTGTTGGACTGGAAAAGCTTACGGTTGTAGGTGTCTATATCGACACGATCGCCAAGAAAAATCAACAAGCCCCCACCCTGGCGGAGATACTCTGTGAGCCTCGGTAAAACCTCCTCAGGGACCGTCGGTAAATTGCATAGGATCAGGACCTGGTAGGATTTTAGAGAAACAGACTTCAACCGCTCCGGAATGATTACCGTGGGGAGGAATAGAGAAGAGTCTAGCTCACCGGTGGGGTTGAGAGAACGACTTAAGAAGAAAGTCTCGCTTTGGACCAGAGACGTTTTGGGATCACCGTCCACGATGAGGACCTTCACCCTATCCTGGGGATCGAGCACAAAATTGATGGTTGAATTTCCGGCCACACCGGCCTTCTTGAGGGACACGGCTCCCCGGTGGCCGCCGGTTTTAGCTAACTTGAACTGGAAATTGACTCTTAGTTCTTCCTTTGGAGCCAACGTGATGAGCCTCTGCTCTTTGCTCGTGTCGTCCAGCTTGAGTTCCACCGCCAGATCCTCAATCTCTACGTTACTGAAGTTAATAATATGTGCTTCCAGGCGTAGCGGCAGTCCCACGGCTAGCCCCTGATTCAACAACTTAACTTCCCTGATAGTGGCGTTGGGGGGTTCCGCTTCCTTCCTGGTCCTGATGATTTTCAAGGGAATCAATGGATCGATTTGTTCAAGGGATGAGAGATTAAAGCGATCCCATCCAGTGATTGCCAGGTCCGTTATGAGCCAAATGCTTTTCTGTGCTGCCGGCAATTGCAAAAGCTCATAGGCTCTTCCTAGTGCCGAAGAGAAATCGGCTGTCCCTGCCGTAAGCTGAACACCATCCAGTTCCTGGAGGAGAGACTCCCGTCTGTCCTTGAATCGAATCTGCTCCATGGCCAACGGGTTCGCCGCGTTGGTGGTCACCAAGGCAACATGGTCTCCCTCCCCCATGGATGAGATGAGCAAACGAGCCGCTTCCTTCGCCTTTTCAAATCCTTGTCTGTCCTGACTCCACTTCATGCTCAGGGAGTTGTCGAGGACCACCACCGACGAGTTGGATCCGCCGCTGGCAAACAGGCCAACACCGCTCTGAAATATGGGTCGAGCCAAGAGAAAAACCAGCAGCGCGATGGCCATGGTTCTAAGGGCAAGGATGAGCCAGTGACGAAGACGGTAGCTGCGCGTGATGCGTCGCTGGGAGAGGAGAACGAAGCGGACAGCAGGGAAACGGATTCGCTTCATCCGACGGCGGTTCAATAGGTGGATGAGCAGTGGGATGGAGGCCGCCACCAAACCGTATAGAAAAACTGGTTGAAGAAAGTAAAAAGGCATTCGGCGGTTAACTTCTCCAGCTCAGGTAGCTCACCAGGGCATGGTCAAGGGGAGTTGATGTGGATAAGAGCTGATAATCAATGGATCTCTCTCTGCAATCTTTACGGATTTGTTCGATGAACTCTTCCACCACCGTAGTGTAAACACGGTGGATGGCATTGGGATCGGCCGTAACCTTGAGATCCGGATCTTCCATATCTTCGAAGAGGATGTTGCCCTCGAAGGGCAACTCAAGCTCCGCGTTATCCAATAAGTGAAATACAATGACATCGTTTCCTTTGAAGCGAAACATATGCAAGCCCTCGAGAATGGATTCAGGCTCATCCAGTAGATCCGAGATGAGAATGACCAGGCCGCGCCGGTTCATTTTTCCCGCCACCTCTTGGAGGATCTTTCCCACCGAGGTCTCGCCGGCCGGTGTTATTCCCTCCAGAGCACGGAGGAGCTCTATTAGGTAGCCTCTTCTGGCCCGAGGGGGGATGAATGATTCGATACGGTCGGAAAATGTCACGAGACCGGCAGCATCCTGTTGCTTTATAATAAGATGGGCCAGGGAGGCGGCCAGGATACAGCCATAGGCGAACTTGGTAATCCCGTTTGAGGAATAATCCATGGAGGCGCTTACGTCCAATATAATGTATGCCCTGAGATTCGTTTCATCCTCGGTCTCTTTAATATAGAACCGGTCGAATTTACCCAGCGCCTTCCAGTCGATACGGCGGATCTCGTCCCCTGGAGAGTACTCCCTGTGTTCTTCGAACTCGACACTGAAGCCTTTGGACCGGCTGCGATGAATACCGGACATGATCCCTTCCACCACCCAACGCGACTTCAAGTAAAGATTAGAGAGACGCGCCAAAATCAGGGGATCAAAGTAATTTTTCAAGCTATTTTCCATGCGTTATCCCCTCAATCCGATGGCCCAATTCCAAATGGCGGGATTTTCTATTGGAAGGTCCCATTCGTAGTGCAACAATTATTATCTTTCTATCGACCTAAGACAACACCCTCCACTATCTTAGTGTGTGGAATTTGTTTGGCCTCCCTCAGCTTCGTGGCCAGAGCCACGCTGCACCCCGCACCCCGCTGGATTCCCCATGCACGGGTGGTACGAGGCGAGTTGTTGTCCGGTCAGAAAAGATAAATCGGGTCCAGAGTTTTGGGACATTCCTGTAGAGCCGCATTAAGCTGGACAGGCCGCCGCCCAACACGATCACGTCCGGGTCCAGGATATTGATGATATGGGCGAGGCCTCGTGCCAGGCGGTCCTCGTAACGTCTCAGGGCGGCCTCTGCAAATTCATCTCCACGTTCCGCTGAGTCTACAATAGCCGGAGGCTTGAGAAACTTTCCCGTGGCCAGATGGAAATCTCGCGTAAGCCCGGGGCCGGACACGAAGGTTTCGATACAGCCTTTCCTTCCACAGTAACAATCCGGCCCTGGTAGCTCTTCTGCCGTTGGCCAGGGTAACGGGTTGTGGCCCCATTCGCCGGCGATGGCATTGGCGCCGGTCAACACCGCCCCCCGCACTACGATTCCGCTTCCTGTGCCAGTACCAATAATGACACCGAAGACCACCTCGGCTCCGGCTCCAGCACCGTCCACGGATTCGGACAATGCGAAGCAATTTGCATCGTTGTCGATACGGACTTCTCGCCCCAGGGCGGCACCGAGGTCTTTGTCCAACGGATGTCCAATGAGATGTGTGGAGTTGGCATTTTTGATTATTCCGGTGGCCGGGGAGATAGCGCCAGGAGTGCCGATGCCAACCTGCCCTCGGATCTCCAGGTCTGATTCGATTCCCTGTACCAGGTCCACAACAGCGCGCAGAATATTTCCGTAAGACTCTGTAGGGGTTGCGACCCGGCGCCGTAAAACGATTTCACCGGTGTCGCTCAGGGCGATAGCTTCAATCTTCGTGCCGCCAAGGTCGACGCCAATTCGCATGCCAACTCTTCCTTTGAGTCTGAAAGGTTCAGACGGTTGAACCGGCGAGGCTGGTTGATTCCCGATCGGGACAGCTCGCTGTAGCTGCTATTCCGCTTGGGTTCCGTCGGAAGACGGTTTTACTTCGTTCAGCAGTCGAGTGACGATGTCAGTGGAGGAAAGCCCTTCTGCTTGAGCCTTGAAGTTTGGGATGATGCGGTGGCGCAGTACGGCAGGGGCCAATGCCTGGATGTCCTCGATTGAAACCGCGTAGCGCCCCTGGATGATGGTTCTAGCCTTTGCTCCCAGGATAAGATACTGAGATGCCCTAGGTCCGGCGCCCCATTCCACGTAGTCTTTGACGAATTGAGGCGACCCGTCGTGCTGCGGTCGCGATCCTTGTGCCAGGGAAACAGCATAACCAATAACAAAAGGCGAGGCCGGTACCTGCCGAACCAGTTCCTGGTAGCGCAGGATTTCCTCCCCCTCCATGACTTTCTGCGCAGAAGGCTTTGAAACGGAAGTGGTCTGGAGCACGATCTGAACTTCGTCCTCAAAAGGTGGGTACTTGATGTCAATATTTAGCATGAATCGGTCCAGTTGCGCTTCCGGCAACGGATAGGTCCCTTCTTGTTCAATGGGATTTTGGGTTGCCAATACAAAAAACGGCAGATCCAAGCCGTAAGTGGTCCCACCGGCAGTCACCTGATACTCCTGCATGGACTGGAGCAGGGCAGCCTGGGTCTTGGGAGGGGTTCGGTTGATTTCATCGGCCAGAAGTATGTTGGTGAAGATCGGACCCTTCAGAAACTGAAACTTTCTTTTTCCCGTTGTCTCGTCCTCTTGCAGGATATCGGTTCCAGTGATGTCCGAAGGCATGAGGTCAGGTGTGAACTGGATCCGGTTAAATTCTAAATCCAAGATGTCCGCTAGGCTGCTGATGAGCAGAGTCTTGGCCAGTCCCGGTACACCTTCCAATAGGCAGTGCCCTCTGGAAAACAGTGCGATGAGGACCTCCTCAATGACTTCCTCCTGGCCCACGATGACCTTACGGATCTCCGCCAGTAGGGTCTCCCTCTTAGCTGCAAACTCCTCAATGGCTGCAATCTCCTGCTCGGCAATGGCGGCTTCGTTCATAATGGAAGATCCTCTCAACTCTATCTTAAGAGCTTTTGTAAATTTGCTTTTGCGACTTTTGCATTGTCAGTCTCGCCCAGGGCCGTGTGTATCTGGAAGAGAAGCCGGTGTATAGTCGGGTCGTAAGGGTTGATCTGAATGGCCACTTCCAGAGAAGCCTTAGCCGAGGAGTACTTCTGGATTTCGCTGTAAAGGCGTCCCAGCTGTACGTATGTACCCACATAGTCTGGATCCAGTTCCTGAGCCTGCTTGAGGTAGGGAAGGGCCTTTTGGTATTTCTTCGAATCGTTGAGGACCCGGCCCAGTCGGTTGAGAATGATGGAAGAGTAGGGGCTCGCCTTGAGGGCCCGCCGGTATTCCGTTGAGGCGGCAACCGTCCTGCCCATTGCCCAGAGACGGTCCGCCAGGTGTGTTCGGTTGCGGGCAACCACGGATTGGATTTCCTTGAGCTCCACCGTTTCTTCGTCCGACTTTCCTTTTCCCTTGACCTTCAACTTTCGTACCCGGCTTCCTTCAATTTCCTGTAGCCCCTTTGCCTTAAGAAATTCTTGCCACTGGGTCTCGAACTTGTCAAAAGGAATAGTCATGACGGTTTCAACTGCTTGCCGGGTTGGCTCCTGTCTCAACTCGGACAGTAGCCTGCGGATTCCGTCTCGACCTTTGCGATGGGTTATAAAATCAATGGTGGAGGCTGCTTCCGCATAGGCCAACTGCACCTGTTGCGGTGTTTCCAGATAGATAAGTGAAGGTTCCATTTTTTCGAATGGGACCAACCGGTTTCTTTTCAATGCCCGGGCCAATAGAGTCTGGCTGGACGGAGTGAGATAATCAGGAGCCTGATTAACCCCCTCCTCGCTTCTCCAACGGGTTTCATAGAAACGGGCGATTCCTTCATGGAGCCATATGGGTGCCTTGTTGTCACTCAAGGCGACGATTACGTAATGAAGGTATTCATGACTCAAGGAATCCAACCAGCGGTAACCATGGGTCAGGGTCCTGGGTGATATGGCCATCAACTTGTTGAATTTACAGATGCCCACCGCGCCCGTTTGCTCGATATCTCTGAGTGACAGGGTCGAGATAGCATTGAAGGAGGATACGTCTGGAGCAATCTCGATACGAACTTTCTCCTGTGGATAGAAGTCCAACTCCGCTCCAATGGCCTTGTATGTTTTTTCCAGCCCGTCCAGAAGCCACGTGACCAGGATCCCGTCCTGCTCTTCATTGAGATAGAGAACGAAGTGTTCACTTTCAAAGCGTTTTAATTTTCCGATGGTGTCTCGAGTCTGTTGGGCTAAAAGGCGCATGGTCTGACGCTCTTCGCTGGCAGATTCGAGGGATAGGGCTTTCTCTGCAACGCGGAAGGCCTCTGCGTATTTTCCCTGGTAAAAGGCCAGTTGTGCCTTTAGATCCAGCACCGTCAGCGTCTCAGCATTGGTGCTGGAGAGCTTGGAAATGATCCCAGCAGCCTCTGGAACGCGCCAAGCCTCAAGGTGTTGCGCTGCCTTTTGGATGAGAAACGCCTGGGATTCAACACCAACTGCTAGCGAGGCACGAAATAGGCTGGCGAGAAGAAAAATGATAAGGAGAAAGGATCTGAATAAATTCAAAAAGGGAATGTCCTCAATCCGCCGAAGTTATTGTGACAAATCTTTAAAATAGTTCTCTATTTGATCTTTGAATTGGTCCGGGACTCCTTGCTTCAACGACTCTAGGATCTCCTCCCGAAATCGGCGCGGAACTTGATAGTCCTCTTTTCCCGGCAATTGAAATTTTTCGGTGTCCAACCCACTCAAGCCGCCTTCGGCGTCAAAATCAGGAAACTTGGGCACGCCGGGAAGGGGAACGAGCCTGCCACCCGGGAGAAACCTCCCTCTGCGGAACAGAAAAACCACCGGCATCCGGCCCAACTGCCCCCGCTGAGAAAGTTGCTGCATGGAATTTTGCATTTGCCGGCTGGATTCCATCAAACGGTCCAAGGCCGTCTGTTCCGGTGGGATTGCCTTCTCGGCGTTTAGGCCGCTCAATTGACCCTGTGCCTCACCCATGGCTTTGGAGGCTTCGCCGATGTTGTTTAGTATCTTGGAATCCAGGGAGGGAAAGAGTTGGAAAAGTGGTGTAAACTTTTTATGCAAGTTTGCAGTCCTTTCCTGCAGATTACCTTCTCGTTGGGAAAGGGCTTGCAAGTCTAGTTTCTGTTCCGCGGTGAGTTCCACCTCCGGCTCTTCTTTTAGTAACTGAAGGTCCTTTGTAAGTCCTTCCAGGATACCTTCTGCAGTGATTGCCTTTTCTTCCTGTTGTGTACTGCGCTTCTTGCCAAGCTCTTTACGCGCCAATTTCATGATTTGGCTCAGCGTCTCGAGGTCTTTTTCCTGAAGCTTAACTGTCAGGTTGTTGGCGAGGTTGTTCATGGTAACCTCATCCAACTCATCTGCGGCGGCCCCTTCCTCATGGTGTGATTCCTGATTGGGGAAGAGTTCCGCTAACCGGGACGCCTCCTGTTGGGCCTTCGTCAAGAATTCTGCGAATTTTTCCTTTAGGAGTTCTTCCCTTTTTGCCAACTTTTCCTTATGAGAGCCTTCGGTTTCTTCCAGCACCTCCTGTTGCTCGCGCACAATCCGCTGCAATTCGCTGGCGGAACGCATCATCTCTCCCTGCATTCTTCCCATGGTGGAGGACATGGCCGATTGGTGGGCATTGCGCATGGCGGCCACCATGGAAGCCATCTGGTTAAAAAGCTCCCGGGCCAGTTGCATGGCTCCCTGAATATCACCCTCCCGTAGCTTTTTACGTATCTCATTGAGTCCGGACATCATGTTTTGGAAATCGAGGCTCTGGATGGACTCGCTGTTCATAAATTCTTGTGGAAGTCTTGAGGCTAACTTGGACAGTGACTGCTGAAGCTCACTGAGCTGCTTGGCTAGTTTGTTGATTTCATCCAGCACGGCGTCCAGTTCTTTGTTCCCGCTCTGTAGTTTTCCCATGGACTCCATGAGCCGCTCTTGGGATCTCAACAGATCCTGTGCCGTGCGGGAAACCTCCTGGGCAGTGAGTCTCTTGGTCATATCTTCTGCAAGGAGTGACATTCGCTCGAGTTCTGTGGAGATTTGGTCATCCAGGCGTTCTCTGTCCTGGGGAGAAACCGCCTGGGTCCTCTTCTGCATGAGTTCATCTTTGGTAAACTCAAGATTGCGCTTGAGCGATTGGAGATCAGACCATGTGGCAAAATTGGACAAGCGATCTGTCTCGGTTCGATCCATGAGCTCCTCGATGCGCTTCATCATCTCCGCAGCTTTTTGGTCGATTTCCTTATCCTTGTTGTCCGCCTGTTGGAGGGGCTGATTTTCTTCCGGGACCCCGCGTTCGAGGTGGTCAGCCAGCAGGTCCATCATTTGATTGGATAGGTCGTGGATCATCTCAGCGATTTGTTTGTGCTCCGCCTTTAGATCTTTTAAACGTAGCTTCAGTGTTCTCGAAGACCCCACTTTGGGACCGGAAATGGTGTCGTTGTCCATGACTTCCAGGTAATAGAGGACTTCATCCCCTTCCTGAAGCTTCAGTCTTCCCACATCCCAATGGTATCGTTCCCGGCGGGCCACCGTACTATTAACGTCTTTGAGGATCCGGACTCTTTCCTCCTTGTCCCTGACCTTTGTCACTAAGAAAACGTCTTGAATCCCAAAATCATCCTTTGCGTTTAACTCCAACACTAGGGATTCATCCCCGTTAACCTCTAAATCTTCGGTTGGCCGCAATAGCTCTACGGTCGGGAATGCGTCTGGTTTCACACGTAGGTCATAGGAGATGGGAGAATTGCGATACCCCAGCTCATCCTCCACCTGGATCTGATATCTCTGCGACTGCAATAGAACAAGACTTCCCTCGAGCTTCTTCCCCGTAATTTTCAATTGGATCTCACCGCCTTGATCGAGGACCAACTTGGCCTTGGCCAATTCCTTGTTACTTTGCG
Source organism: uncultured Binatia bacterium (SeqCode) (assembly GCA_965215595.1). GTDB lineage: Bacteria > Desulfobacterota > Binatia > UBA9968 > CAXXLF01 > CBDCDW01. The sequence continues at coordinate 713,476 of CBDCDW010000005.1, forward strand.
CCTCCAAACGGATCGTGGACCCTTTGATCCCTACGATATTTCCGCCGTCCAGGGTCTGCATGGTGAGACCGGTGTAATGGGGAGGATAAAGGGTGGGTTTAATATTACCAATGGTGGGCGACTCGACTGCTTCTATGGCGTACCAGGGGGAGGTAAAAGATCCCACAGCGGCCCGGTACTGAAGACTTTTTTGGACATCTTGGATCGTGGCGGTGAATTTTCCTTCCCCGAGATTATCCATATAAAGTTTTTCCGTCTGATTCTCGGACTTTCCGGTAGAAAGAATGAGATCCATGGTTTTTGGAATGGTCCCTGAAGCCTTGGCTTCAATGCGAACTGAGGAGCCCCGAACCGTGCGGGTTCCTTTGGGGCTCACGTCAATGAAGGTTTCAGACGGTGGAATGTCCCTTAGGGGGTGAACCAGCAGGCTGAAGGTATCCCCCACAGATGAGGGATTAAAAAGGACAAGAGCAACAACCGGTACAAGCAATAACCCCAAAAGACGAGCCTCAGCCTTGATCCGATCATTGTTGATCAGATCCTTGATTTGAATTTTTTGCAGTTGGTTTCGCGTGACACGCAATAGAGCCAGGACCATAGAACTGGATATACCCGGCTTATCGGCATCTGAGACCTGCGGGTACAGTTGGAGTGAGTTGATCAGGTTATTTCTAAGCTGAGGATTCTTCTCCTCGATAAAGCGGGCGCTCCACTCTTTCGGACGTTTTCTCAGGCACTGGGAAGCTGTCCAACCCACTAATATCACAGCAATTGCAACTGTAAGGACGGTGTAGATTAAGGGGGCGTAAGGGAAGATACCCTTAATATATTGGATTGCCAATCCGAGGGGAAAGAGCACCAGGGCGCATACTCCAATCAGGCACAGCCCTTCAATCCCTTTGTGTAACCTGACCCGGAGGACAAATCTCGTCAAAAAAGAGGAGAGTTCTCTGTATTCTTCCTGGCCCATGGTCAATCAATTATATTAGCGTGGATCTTGCCCCTTGTCCATTCAGCTAGGGCAAAGAAACAGCCTTTTTTTCAATAGCAGTATTAGTTTAGGAGGTTGTGCGCGCGAGATCCTCCTCTTGGGCTTCGGGAGCGACTTCCATTAGACGGGACCGAGTTCCTATGGATTGGTCCTCCATGGAAGATAGGTTGGCAATTGATATGGCCTTGTGGTATGGGTTCCTGTTGCCTAAAAGGGGATAAAAAAAGAAGAAAGGAAGCAAAGAGATGCAACCCAACTTACCAGAGATCACTACAATTCTACCGGGTTTACCTGGACCTGCAGTCCTGTTTCACGATGGAGATTTTGAACACGAGCATGAGGGAGATGAGATTCTAGACGAGAACCATCCTATGTGGAAGTCCGAGCGTATCTCTTTGACCTCTGTGGGCATTGACATCGGTTCTTCCACCTCCCATCTGATCTTTTCTCGGTTGGTCCTGCGCCGCCAGGGTATCGTCCTTTCCAGCCGCTTCGTGGTTGTGAGTCGCGAGATCCTTTCCGAGTCTCCGGTGCTGCTCACGCCGTATGTGGACAAAACAACTATCGATACACAAAAGCTGGATGGGTTTATACAGGAGGCTTATGGTCGGGCCCAGTTAACCCCTAAAGACATTGATACCGGAGCCCTGATTCTGACGGGCGAGGCGGCAAAGAAAAACAATGCGGAAGCCGTGGCCGCCCTTTTTTCAGCCCAGGCGGGGAAATTTGTTTGCGCCACAGCGGGTCACAACCTGGAGGCTATTCTCGCGGCCTATGGCTCTGGTGCGGTGCGCAGGACTGTCAACGAAGGGGACGATTTTACGGTCATGAACGTGGATGTCGGCGGGGGAACGTGCAAGATCGCTATCGTCAAAAAAGGCCAGGTCATCGACACGGCCGCCCTTGAGGTGGGCGCACGGCTGGTGGCCATGGGGCAAGACGGTAAGATCAACCGCTTGGAGGACGCCGGAGCAAAAATTGCGGAGGCATCGGGAATTTCATTGGAGCTGGGGGGTGTGATGAACGAAAATGAAAAAGAGGCCATGTCCCGCACCCTCTGTACCAGTCTGTTTGAGGTCCTGGACCGGGGGAAACTCTCGCCTTTGACCCAGAGCCTGATGCTCACCCCTGAACTTGGCTACAAGGATAACATCGATGTCATAACCTTCTCCGGTGGCGTCTCCGAGTATATCTATAACATCGAGAAGACAGATTTCGGCGACCTGGGAAACCAAGTTGGGAGACATGTGAGAGAGCGCGTCCAGCCGTTTACCAAACAGCACTCCATAAAACTGCAGCCGCCAGAGGTGCGTATTCGCGCCACCGTCATCGGTGCCTCGCAATACACGGTACAGGTCAGCGGGAACACCATCTACTTGTCAGATAACGGTCTTCTCCCATTGAGGAACGTCCAGGTGGTCACCCCCAACATACGGCAGATGGAACCTCTCTCCAGTGCAGAGGTGAAAGATGCTGTGGAGCAAGCGCTGCGCCGTTACGATATCCTTGACGGAGACCGGGCCGCAGCCCTATCCATACACTGGGAACTGGGACCTTCCTATCCGTTGATTCGTACCCTAGCGGAAGGAGTGGCTCAAGGAATGAAAGTTCACATTGACAAGGGTCAGCCCTTGGTTCTGGTCTTTGACGCTGATATCGCAAAGTTGGTGGGAAACATCATTGAAAAAGAGCTTTTGCCGGGTGCGGGTGTTATCTCCATCGACGGGATCGATCTAACGGACTTTGATTTCATCGACATCGGGGAGGAGCTTCCCGATGCGAAGGCGGTCCCGGTGGTGATCAAGTCTCTGATCTTCCGCCACACGGAAATGGGTCGGGGTCATTCCCACGGCCATCATCAACACTCCCATTAGATTGCAGTGAGGATGTTCCGCAGTGAATGAGGTTGTCAGTGGAATTTACTTGTGGTCATGGTTTTCCGAGCCCCATGGGTACAATTTCAACGGATACCTCATCAGCCATGACAGCGGGAACCTCTGTATTGATCCGGTGGAACCTGGAGAAGACAACCTGGCGGAGATTTCCCGCCTCGGTGTGACTCGGGTCCTACTCACGAATCGCAATCACACGCGTGCCTCTAACGAGGTCCGGTCCCGGACAGGGGCGCGAATTGCCATCCACCCCAAAGACGCCTCGCACGCCAGCAGCCAGGGCACGGAGATTGATGACGAACTACAGGTGGGTCAGAAGGTTGGTCCGCTGGTGGTCATCGATGCTTCCGGCAAATCGCCGGGAGAGGTCGCCTTGCATTGGCCGGAGAAAAGGATACTGATTGCGGGTGATGCCGTGATTGGAAATCCGCCTGGCCGTTGTGGTCTCCTGAAGGAAGCGGTGATGGACGACCCGGCACACCTCCGTGTGAGTGTTAGAAAGTTGCTGGACCTGGATTTCGATATCCTCCTTACAGGCGACGGTAAGCCGATCCTTCAGGGTGCCAAGGCCTGCTTACAGGAATTGGCGGAGTCCTTCCCAAAGTAACCCCCTAGGTCCCCGAAAACTCGTGCCTATTGTTCTATTGGCTATTGATATCGATGAGGTCGATTAGAACGATCCCATGTGGGGATGCCCCGGTCCGTATGCGATGGCTAACTTTTCCTTTGTCCAAGTCAACCACATAAACATTAGACCCATATCGGGCGGTGACCCAGAGCTCACGGCCGTCGGGTGTTACCTCGAGCATGTCCGGGCCCTGAGGGACTTTAAAGGTACGAATAATTTCCTGCCGTTCAATGTCAATAGCCGAGACCGTGAAGGCGTCACGATTAGAAACGAACAGGGTCTTCCCGTCCGTTGTCATGGCCATGCCATGAGCCCCTGCACCGGTTGGAATGCGGTTCAGTTCCCTGAAGCTCGTGGTGTCATAGACGGTTACATGTCCATCGGTATAGTTGGCCACGAAGAGAATTTTACCGCCCGGTGCCAGGGAAACATCAACCGGACGGCGGCTGGTATCCACCTGGCGGGCCAGCTTTCGCTCCTGCAGGTCGATCACTGAGAGCTGGTGAGAATATTCATTGCTGACATACATAAAATGACCGTCTGGACTAAAGGCGAAGTGGTTTGGATCCTTGCCGGTGGGAATCTCGGCCAGCCGTTCCCATCCTGTAGCCTGGCTTAGGTTATTCCAGGTCTCTTTGGCATGAACTTCCACACGTCCGAGGCGGGTGCAGGTGGTTACCAGGAGCTCGCCGTTGGGGGTGTAGTAAAAATTGTACGGATCCAGGAGAGGAATGGTCTTAACAATCTCCTCCGTTGCGAGATCCACTGTGGAGACCGTATCGGAGTGTGTGTTTCCGATGTAGAGGTGGCGACCGTCGCGGGAGACAATCATGTGGTGGGGATAGTCGCCTACCGACAAGGTCTTCACAACCTGGTAAGTTTTACGGTCGACAATGGAGAAACTGTCACCGTCACTGTTGGTAATGTACGCACGCTCGCGGACCCCAACGCGACTCACGGGAGCAGTTAGCGACTTGGCCCCGTTAATCCGGCAATAACCGCCAACGGTTACTTGCGCCTTGCGTGGAGATCCTGCCCTGATTACCAACGGACATGCCTCCGCGGCGATTGTTAAGAAGAAAAGATACCCGAAAATCGAGCTGAGGAAGAGAAAGATCAGAGGAGAGGACTTGAGTTTGGATTGCATGGTGCCTGTATTAATTTCATGCCACAAAACCTAAACAATTGCCACTCTGCGTTGACTTTTCTGTGATTTTCTAATAACTTTCTCATGTATTTTTCTTACGTAGGTGGTGAGATTTTATGGAAGAACCGACGGGATGGCAAAATTTCTTAGAGATCGTAACCAAGCCCGATAACATTCCCATCGTAGGTATGTTGCTGCTGGTCCTTTTCTTCACATGGATTGGCCTGAGACAGGCGTTAAAGAACGACAGACTCACTGAAGAGGGGAAAAAGGACGAAATCATTAATAAGATGTGGGAGTAGGGGTTGAGCTTTTGGTCCTTTTCCGTTGTGATCCTGTTTATGGGGTTTTCTCTGGCACATGGCGCAAGCCGTTTCGAGGAAGAGGACCTCTGGAAACAGGGAAAGCAGGACCTGTCAGATGGTAAGGTAAAATCGGCAAGAGAATCCCTCGAGGCTCTGTTAAAGAAGTATCCCGAAGAACCTGATCTCCACCTTATCTTGGCCATGACATCTCTAAAAATTGGAGATGCCGGGCAAGCAGAAGTCCATATCAGGAAAGCTCTACGGTTAGCGCCAGATCATGTGGAGGCGAGGACCCTCCTTGGATGGTTGAGCCTGGAGGTGCATAAGAACTACTCGGCCGCCATTGAGGCCTATAGGAAAGTAGTTCAGTTACAGCCCCAATCTCCTGAGGCACAGAATAACCTGGCGGTGGCTTTGAAGAAGAATGGGGATTTGGACCAGGCTTTGAAGGGATTCAATCGGGCGTTGGACTTGCGTGAGGGATATGCGGAGGCATGGAGCAATCGGGGCTGGGTTCACTTCGAGCAGGAGAAATGGCGGGAGGCGCGACAGGATTTTGAGCAGGCTCTAGCGCTGAATCCCGAGGACCAGGGGGCTTTATACGGGATGTCCCGGGTGCTAAAACAGACAAGGGATTATGCTGGGTCACAGCAGGCGTTAAGAAAGCTCATTTCCCGATCCCCCAATTTTGTCTATTGGCTCGAAATGGCCCAGCTACAACTCGTGCGGTATTACTGGGTCTTGCTTTTAATCGCTGGCGCATTCCTGGTACACTCTAAGTATAGAAAGATGAGGGCAAAAAATTATGGCAGCTGAAAGCGACGCAAAACGTAAAGGGACGGCCCTCCTCGCAGTCATGAACGAGAACTGCACGAGTTGTGCGGGCTCTCCCATTTGTGAGGTCCATTGTCCCGTGGAGGACTGCATAATTTTGCTCCATGAAGAGCTGCCCCAGGGCGGGTTAAAACCCTATCGAGTCTGGGTGGACAACGACAAATGCATCGGCTGTCAGATGTGCTACAGCGATGATTATACCAAGGTCCACAAACACAAGGAGACAGGGCAGGTTTATTTTGAGTACGGGAACAGGTTATACGATGAGTCCAAAAAACCGGTAGCAGAAGACAAAATGCCCAAGAAAATCCAGCTCCAGCTTATTGGTACAGAGTCTGAGGATCGGTTGGACAGGAAGATCTGTCCTTGGGATGCCATAAGGATGTACGAGTTCGATGAAGGGCTGGAGGTGTCTAAATATTTTTACGAACCCGCCGATATCAAACAGGTGGACGGCCTGTACGTGATCGATCAGAAGGGTAAACAGAAACTCGAAGAAAGGCAGAACGAACTGTCCGACGAATAAGCTAAAAATCTAGACTAAGCTTAGAAGGGGGCCAAGGGCCCCCTTTTTTATTTTGGATTTGCGATTTTAGATTTTAGATTGCGGTATTGGGGAAAAGATGACTCGCGCAACGGCGCAAAGCGGACTCGGTACTGAGTGGGGAAGGATGAGAATCGATTATCCAGGATTGAAAATGCAAGATCGAAAAACTATGGGAAGAGAGATCCGGACGCTATGCGCCTTGCGCTCCGCTCTTTGCCGTTTTTCATCTCATACTCCCTTGCGGTGTGCTGAATCTTTACATAACATTATATCTTAACATTTAGGGCTGGTCTGTTAGCATTTGGTAATCCGTGCATCGCCCTCAAACCGTGCCAAGGTAGAAATAATGACGAACAAAATCACAAAAACTCTATTGGCAATGACTGTGTTCCTCATGGGATTCGCTTCCAATGAGGCCCAGGGGGATTCGAAAACCCCGCATATGGGAATCCTGATCCGGAAAGCCGATCAGGCTGATTCTTTGACGGTCAGTGGTCTGCGGGCTGGGCTCAAAGAGCTTGGTTATAAGGAAGGGGAGAACCTCATCATTGAGGTTCGTAACGTGAGGGGAGAACGGGGAACCCTCAAAGCAGCGGCAGTTGAGCTTGTTGGAAAAAAGGTTGACCTGATCTTTACAACGGGTAGCTCCGCGACTCTGGCCGCCAAGGCAGCAACCACCGAAATTCCCATTGTTTTCCGTCACCCACTGAATCCGGTGGCAATGGGTCTGGTAACGAACATGGACCACCCCGGGGGGAACGTAACGGGAGTGGCCGGTCTCTCAGTGCAGCAAGCCGACACGAGATTGGAGATCTTGAAAGAGATCGTGCCCACACTGCGGCGTGTACTGATCTTTTATGACATTTATAACTCCATTTCCCGTGGGCATTTTGCCACTGCTGAAGTGGCAGCTACGAATTTAGGACTCCATGTGGTAGAGAAGCCGGTCCAGAGCGATAAAGAACTAAAGTCGTCCCTTAGTCGCTTCAAGAAAAAAGAGGGCGATGCTTTTTATCACGTTTCGGATATTTTGGTACAGAGCCTGGCGGAATTCATTTTTAAGACAGCACGGCAAAAGAAGCTTCCCACGATGTTTGGCAGATCGGTTTGGGCAACGAGAGGAAGCCTGGCCGGCTATGGTCCCAACAATCTTGAGATGGGGCGCCAGGCGGCCTCCCTCGTGGACAGAATACTCAAGGGTGCAAAGCCTGGAGAACTACCCATCGAACGCGCCAAAAAATTTGATCTATATATCAACCTTCGAACAGCCAAAGTCATTGGAATTTCCATTTCTCGAGAGGTGCTCAGCCGAGCTGATAAGGTAATTCGCTAGCTAAAAACTCAGGGGTGCGCCGCCAAACGATGCAGTCAGTTTATGGCTAGTTTGTCAGATATCATAAGAAACATTCCCCTATTCTCTGGATTACCGCGAGAGGATATTGCCAAGATCCTCGGTAAACTGGAGGAGAGATCCTTCAGTTCCGGTGCGACTGTCTTTTCTCAAGGGGACCAGGGAGATGCATTTTACCTGATTCAATCGGGCGCCGTACAGGTGGTGCTGGAAAGCAAAGGAGTGAAGTCCGAGGGAATCGTGGTTCTGGGACCGCAGGATTGGTTTGGGGAGATGGCCCTGCTTTCCGACGAACCCCGCTCAGCGTCCATTGTCGCCGTTAAAGATACCACTCTATGGCGGCTTAGCCGGGAAGATTGGGATGAGTTAATTGAGAAACATCCCACCTGGCTGCTTCAATTTTGTTCTGTCCTCAGTAAAAAACTCACCAGTTTGGAACAACGATACGCCATAGGCCGTGATACCTTTAACTCCCTGGCCGAGGAGTTTTACCACTCAAGGCCGTCTACTGAACAGGAGTTTTTGCGTCGCGCCTCACTGCTGACCACCATAGACCCAAAGGCGATTGGTCTCCTTCTGCCGACTGAGGGAGCACAGGGAATACTGGACGAACTGGAGGAAACTCAGCTTCCCCTGATTCACCCTTTGGAAAACGGGGGATTTGAGCTGCAGGGTTTCTTTAGGGACTTTTTGGTGGAGAAGCTCAATGCCTTGGAAGGTAAGGAAGCAAAGGAACGCCTGCACACCCAACTGGCCGCCCAATATGAGACACTCCAGACCTGGGACCAGGCGATCCACCACTTCATAGAGGCGCAAGATTGGGCTGGAGCTGCTCGGCTCCTGATCGCACACAAGGATGATTTACTCAACGGTTCGGAATCGTTTCTAAAAAAAGCCCTGGAAAAGATGTCGCCAGACTTCTATTTTGCTGATCTGCGCTTGGTTCACTTAAAGGCCACAGCCTCGGCCCAATTAGGAGATTTTAGTGGTGCGATCCAGGGCTATAAAGAAGTCCTCTCCCAAAGGGGATCGGGAATAGCGGCGACCGAAGTGATAACCCGCTACCGGGACATGGCGGATGTCTTGGTGCAGAAGGATGAGTACCCACAGGCACTCAACTGTTTACGCAGCGCACTCAACCTGGTGGATCAGGAGACGGCAACTGGCGAGCTTTCCTGGGATAGCGAAAGATCTGAAAACATGCTCCTGCCTTCCAAGCTCATCTCGGGAAAGGGGTCAATCCAGTCAACCCTGGTTTCCTTTGTGTCTCGCCTTTACCATGCACCGCTCCTGAACCGGTGGTTCGGGGGCATGCTGGGTCTTGCCGTCGGGGGGTATCTCTGGTTCTGGACGCCTGATATCGGTTTGGAGCCTGCTGCCACAAAGCAACTGGGTCTGCTCTTGTTGACTTTAATATATTGGGTGTTCTGGGTCTTCCCAGATTACGGTATCGCTCTCATTTTTCCCCTGGGGCTCATAGTGACAGGATTAGCCCCACCTGAAAACGCTCTACGCGGCTTTGTAAGCACTACATGGTTCATGACCCTGGGAGTGCTGGGTTTGGGAGCGGCCATGACCGGTTCCGGTTTGTTTTATCGTTTGTCACTGCAGCTGGTTAAGTATGTCCCTCTGACTTACCGCTGGCAGACCATAGCACTTGGTTTTATGGGTATCATCGTCACCGCACTTATCCCGCAACAAAGCGCCCGGACGACGATTATCAGTCAGATGGTATTGAACCTGTCTGAGAGTCTAGGGTACAAAAACCCATCCAGGGCATCTACCGGTCTCTTTGCTGCAAGTTTCCTGGGATTGGGGCAGCTTGGCTTTCTATACCTCACCGGGTCCACCGCAACCCTGTTGGCCTGGGGACTCCTTCCTGATGATACCCGTGCCCAGTTTACCTGGGGTTATTGGTTCATCGCCACATTACCTCCTACGTTGGTTGTGATCGCCGTTGTGCTTCTGAGCGTCAACTTTCTCTATCGTCCCGAATCGCAGTCCCAGGTTTCATACAAAATGGTGGATACGCAACTGGAGATCCTTGGGCCACTTACCCGTGACGAATGGATCACTTTGGGGATGCTTCTTTTCATGGTGACGGGTTGGCTCACCATATCCTTCCATGGCATCCAAGGTGCATGGATAGCTCTCATCGGACTTTGTGTCCTGATCAATACCGGGGTTTTGGGTTTTGGTAGATTGAAGAAAGGGATCGATTGGGAGTTGCTTATCTACCTGGGTGTTATGGTGAGCATCCCTACTATATTAGCGAACTCCGGCATCGACGTTTGGTTGGTGGGGGTCCTTTCCCCACTGGTTTTACCGTTTGTGGATACGCCCGCGCTTTCATTTATCATCATTGCCTTGATCGCTTACGCCCTCAGGTTGCTATTCACAAGCCGCCTCACTGTTATCGCACTCACCATCGCCCTGGTTCCGTTGTCCAGTGAAATGGGGATCAGCCCCTGGATTATAGTCATGATCGTCCTTATGGGGTCAGAGGTCTGGTTCTTCCCGTTTCAGGTGGACTGGCACACCCTTGCCTATTCCACAACGGAGGGAAAAGGATTTTCCTACCCTCTGATGAGTCGCATCAACCCTTTCTATGCACTTGCCTATATCCTGGCAATCCTCGCGGGGATTCCTTACTGGAAATATATGGGCTTGATGTGATGGTTTCGCGATACCATAAACAAGCTAAATTCGCGCATATCCGGACATTAATCAAAATCCATCGCTATTATTGCGATTAACAACATCAAGTAACGGAGTATTCTATGGATTGGGAGCAGCTTTCAGGCCATGGGAATTCTTTCTTTATTAAATGATTTGTACCTGAGCCTCATAACGACTGACTACTACCATCTTAGTTTGTTCAGGCTTCTATCAAGGGGGAGAAGTAGTTAATTTGATCCTGCGTTCCTCTTAGCGTAGAGTGAACGAAAGCGAGCCGTGGAGCAGTCATGAAATGCGTTGAATGTGGGTTTGAAGCAGAGTCCGATTTTGCCTTCTGCCCCAAGTGCGGAAGCAAGCTCCCGGCAGCCTGCCCGTCCTGTGGTTCCTCCTGTTCGACTGACTTTAGTTTCTGCCCAAGATGTGGCGCCCGGCTTACCGAAGCTCCTGGGGCCCCGGCGGAACCACCATCACCCCAGGTGAAGCCGACCTCGGCGCGAGAGTCGGTGTCCCCGTACCTGGATGAGAGAGCCCGCGCCACGGAACGTTTAATGGAGACTGATCGACGACCGGTGAGCGTACTATTCGCCGACCTCTCCGGGTTTACGGCGTTGAGTGAGCGCCTCGATCCAGAAGACGTTCGGGCTTTCCAAAGTAATCTGTTCACGGAAATGGCCTTGGCCATCGAGCAATACGAGGGCTTTGTCGAGAAGTTCGTCGGCGATGCAGTGATGGCCGTGTTTGGCGCGCCCCTCGCCCATGAGGATGATCCCGAGCGCGCCCTCCGTGCTGCCCTCGCCATGCAGGAGCGGATGGAGGGACTCAATCGCCAATGGGAGCGTCGGCTTGGCGCACCGGTTGCGTTGCACATAGGGATCAGTACCGGCGCGGTGGTCGCAGGCAACTTGGGCTCCACATCGGGTTCTGCCTACGCCGTGACCGGGGATACGGTCAATACCGCATCGCGGCTGCAAAGCGCGGCCCAGCCAGGGCAGATTCTCGTTACTGTTCTGACACGTAGTCTCACACAACACATTTTCGACTTCGAACCAGTCGGTGAGTTGGTGTTGAAAGGCAAGGCTGAGCCGATCTCGGCCTACCGGGTGCTAAGTCTACTGGAGAAACCTCGTTCGGCTCGATGTCTGGAGGCCCATGGCCTAAGAGCACCGCTGATCGGTCGGGAGAACGAGCAAGTGCAGTTGAAGGCGGCCTTTGACCAGATGTTGCAGCACCGGGCCCAAGTCGTAAGCCTGATCGGTGAGGCGGGGGTGGGAAAATCACGGATCTTGAGTGAGTTTGTTGAGGAGCTTGCAGCAGGGGAGCAACTGGAGAAGATAGCTATGGGCAGTGCAGCGTGCTCGTCGCTGGGTGAGCAACCTTATGGTGTCTTGGCGGCATTTTTTCGCAAAGCGTATGGTGTGATGCCGGATGATACCTTTGAGTTGGCACAAAACAAGCTTTTGGCAGGACTACAGTCCCTCGGAATAGATTACGCTGAGTCGAAATTCATGGTGCCGCTTTTCGGTTATGTGCTCGGTCTCGAATCTAAAGATTCGAAAATGAGCCAAATCGAGCCCGAGCAACTCAAGCGCCAGATCTTTCTCGCTGCGCGCACGGTGATTGAACGGCGCCTGCAGCAGAACCCTCTCGTTCTCATCGTAGAAGATCTGCATTGGGCTGACGCGGCCTCAACAGAGCTCCTGCGGTTTCTGGTTGACCGGTTGGCCGACCAACGATTGCTACTGCTGCTCACCTATCGGCCGGCTTTCGACGCGAGGGCTCTGCTAACGGATCGCGCCACGCACACCGCTATTCGACTCGCACCCCTTTCGTCCAGCCAGAGTGAGCTCCTCCTCAAGTCCTTCTTTGGACCCTCCACGAGTAAGATACCCGCTAGTTTGAGCCAACTTGTCGTCACACGGGCCGGTGGCAACCCGTTTTACCTGGAAGAGGTTCTACGTGGGTTAATCGCCCAGGGCGTGCTGGTGCAAGGGGACGCGGGCTGGACCTGCACGGCTGATGTGGCGACGGTGGCGGTTCCACCCACAATTCAGGGGCTGTTGCTCTCCAGGGTCGATCGCTTGCCTCCCGGAACCCGGCGCCTCCTGCAGGAAGCGGCGGTGCTCGGTCCCGTTTTTAATACTAAGTTGCTTCGCATGATTTGCAGCGAGCCGGATGTATGCGAGTCTTCCCTAGACCTATTGCAGGATGCTGAACTGCTGCAAGAGGTACTGCGGGCGACTGGTACGCCGGGCTCATCGGCGGCTGCGGAGCAGTGTCAGTTTACCCACGCACTGGTGCAGGAGGTCGTGTACCAGAATTTGCTGTTGCAGCGGCGCTCCGATTTACACGGATGCGTCGGCGAGACGTTAGAGTCGTTATGCGCTGGGCAGCCACAGCGGCTTGAAGACTTGGAAGCACTCGGTCATCATTTCAGCTTGAGTACCGACAAAGCGAAGGGCGCGCGTTACTTGGTGGCAGCGGGGGATTGGGCGCGGGCCATCTATGCCAATGAGGATGCAGTTCGTCAATATAAACGTGCGTTAAAGACGCTAAAAGAATGTGAGTCCTCTGAGGTGGAGGAACTCTCGGTGCGCGAGGGATTGGGTGATCTGCATGGACTCATAGGCCAGCGTAACATGGCGTTAGAACATTACGAGGTTGTTCTGGAAGGGCACCACAGTTCAGGGAACAAGGTGGCAGAAGCTCGTCTGCAGCGCAAAATGGGTGGGCTGCACTGGAATGCGGGAGATCGTGATCGAACGCTTAAATGCTACCAGACCGGTTTGGCACTTCTTGAGGGGAATGCTGGGCATATCGAACTGGCGCACCTCTACCAAGAAATGGGGAGATTGGCTTTTCGAAGCGGCGATAACCAGCGCGCAGTCGAGTGGGCGGAGCGAGCCCTCGGGCAAGCCGAGCAGCTGGCAAATGAAGCATCTACCTCAAATGACCAAAACAGTTCAAAAGACGTCGCGGCGGCTATTGCGCACGCTTACAATACGCTCGGTGTTGCTTTCGCGAGGATGAACAGATCGGATGACGCAGTAGCGCACATCGAGCGCAGTGTGACCGTTGCACAGGAGCAGGGGCTTCTTCAAGTCGCCTGTCGAGGCTACGCGAACCTTGGAGTTCTTTACTGCGAGCTCGATCCTGGTCGGGCCATCGAGACTTGTCTGAATGGCTTGGAGGTGGCAAAAAAGGTCGGTGATCTTAGCTTTCAGTCGCGGCTATGCGCGAACCTTGCCGTCGCATACTGTACGTTGACGAACCAGTGTAGCGAGCAAGGAATCGGAGCGGCCAAGGAAGCTATTGAACTCGATCGGCGACTGGGACAGCTTGACCACCTGGCAGTGCCGTTGATCGTTTTGGGCCAGATCTATCAATGTCACGGGGAACCTGATCTGGCGCTGAGTCACTACCAGGAAGCAATGGGCCTCGCGGAGGAGGTCGGAGAACCCCAGCTCCTCTTCCCCTGCTACGATGGCTTGGCCATGCTGTATCTGGAAATGGGCGATAAAACCCAGGCTGAGCGGTACATGCTCAAGGCGCAGCAGGTGTGTGAGCAGGCCGGGGTCGAACCCGATTCGCTCGTGGTACTCCCTTTCCTGGGTTAGTAACCATGAGGAGAAAAAGGGAAAGGACCTGGTGGAGGTGATGAACCCACCCACAACACCCGATGATGGGTGTGTAAGGGATCAGTCACACGGCACATGGTTTAGAACGAAGAAGCCAAGCGATGGCAACCATCGAAATACGACAACAGGTACAGCCGGGCAATCCGGCACCTGATTTCAACGTACCAGCGGCAAATCGGGAAGGGCCCGTGTCGTTGGCCGACTATTGAGGGAGCAGCCCGCTATTGTTGGCCCTGTTTCGGGGGCTTTACGGCGGCACGTCGTGCAGCTAGAAATGACAGCAGAGAAGCTTAGAGAGGCCGGCATCGAGACACTAGCGATTGTTGCCTCAAAGGCAGAGCGTGCTCGTTTTTATTTGCAGTTCCGTCCAGTTCAGTGCCCGGTAGGTGCCGACCCCGACCTGGTTACGCACCGTGCATATGGTTTGCGGCAGACCGAATTGACCCCAGAGATCAGGAGAACTGTGGAGTCTGTGTCGGCTGATTTGTTGCGCGGGCTAAAATTGCAGGTATCAGGATCAGCCCATGATGCAGTTGACCGCTTAGATGGCTTTGAGGTTACCGAGAGCGAGAACGCAGAATCTCAACAGCACCAGCTCAAGTTCACTGGACAGTTTCTGGTAGACCGTGAGGGGATTGTCCGCTGTGCCAACATCGAGTGCGCTCGGGAAGGCCTTGCAGGCATTACCAGGTTTCCGACAGAGGAGGAGCTGCTAGCCGCGATACGGTTACTGTCGAGATGAGTGGCGTAAGGTCCTAAAGCGTGGCAAGTTGACGAAGAAGTTCCTCGTTGGAAGGGATACTCCCAATGGGGTCAGAGCTATGAACGTAGCGAATGATTCCATTTCGATCAACGATGAAAACGGCCTGTTCCGGATCATCAAAACCATAACGCTTCAAGTGAGGTAAGGCCGAGGGGGTCTTTTCTCCGCGTAACAGACGATCGCTTGTTGCGGCAACGGAACATGCAACGAACTTCCGACTCAATTCCGTGAATTGTTTTTGAGCCATAGGGACCTCATATATCCGGTGGACGGTCCTATCGCTGTCGCACAGATAGGGGAAGGTCAACTGGTAGTGCCGGTAGTATAACTGTGCCTCTTCAGTAGCGCTGTGCGTCACTTGCAAGATCTCAGCACCACTCTTTTGGATTTCATCATACTTGAGGCGCAACTGCGCCATGTGCCGGCGGCAGAAGGGTCAAAACAATCCCTTGGAAAACCACAGGACCACATGAGACCGGGTTCGATAATCGTCTAGCGCGATTTCAAGTCCTTGTGCGGAGGGCAGGCGAAAGTTGGGTGCCCGAGTACCAACGGTAAGGAGTTTGGTTTTTTCTGTGTGATCCATTACTTATCGATTGATTGCCGCGCAGGAGAAGAGTGATTGAGGCTAGTTCACGTGCTTTGTTTCTACCTGCCTATCGGGCATAGGTAGGCTAGCCCGGCTCTGCACCCATTTTCTGAGTCCCCAAAGCCGCAGTTCGTCTCTCTTGCAGGAACGCCTTAGCGTCATCGGGCAACGAAGTGAAGTTCAACAGGAACCGGGTGGACCCGTTTCCACTAATAGAGTCGGCCTCCATCACCTTGGCGTAGACTTCGTAAAGCTCGCCTGCGGTTTCGGGAGTGATGCGGACCATAAGATTCATATTCCTCTCCACCTTGTCATCCAACGTCCCCTGTGCACGGTTTTCCGAAAGTTTCTCGATACGCCCGGATATAGCCTTTTTCGAGATCGTTTTTCCTTTGAGGACGAAACATTCAAGTGGAAGCGGGGGGGTGAGACTGAGAAAATGCTCGGGTGCCTTTTTAGGCATGGAACATATGTAGTCTCCATCGAGACCTTCAATGTCATAGATCTGAATTGGATTATCCAGCCCTTTAAACTGTATCTCCTGGGAATCGCCCACCCTGACAACACCTTTTACTCGATCGTAGGTGCTCGAAGATATGAGCACCTGTCCGCTTAAAGTATAAGACTCGATGCGGTAGGCCGTGTTGATGGGAGTTCCCAAGGCACCATATTTGGTTCTTTTCTCTGAGCCGATGTTTCCTACAATGACTTCGCCCGTGTTAACGGCGATACCCATGTGGAGCTCGGGGAGTCCCTGCTGGGTCAACTCAGCGTTGATCCCAACCAGGGCGTTCTGCATTTCCACGGCACAGGCCACCGCTCGTTGGGGGTCGTCTTGAGCGGCCAATGGAGCACCAAAGAAAGCAAGGATGCCATCGCCTTGAAACTCATCCACCGTTCCCTGATGGCGCGTGATGATGTCAACCATGGGCGCCAAAAAGCGATTTAGAATCTGAATGACCTTGTCCGGTTCCATGCGTGACGACAGTGCAGTAAACCCACGCAGGTCAGACACCAAAAAGGTCACCTCTCGCAACTCGCCACCAAGCTTCAATCGATCCGGGGAGCTCAACAGATTGTCCACCACGTCCTGACTGATGTAGCGGCCGAAGGTGTCGCGAATGAAATCGCGTTGCTTGAGTCCGTCGATCATGCTCTCGAAGGTGCTGGCCAGTTGGCCCACCTCGTCGCTACTGCGTTTTTTTGGGATAGTTACCTCAAGATTCCCGTGGCTCACCTCCCCGGCGGCCGAGGTTAACGTGCGCAACATACGCAGCATGTGCGACGAAGCGATGCCAAAGAGGATCAGTCCCAGTGCGAGTATACCTCCGGTCAATCCGAAGAGTTTGAACGTGTTCATCCTCACCTGTTCTGCAACGGGTCCGGCGAACTTGTTCAGCATCAAAATGGCAACCACCTGTCCGTTCAGCTTCAGTGGTGTATTGATCTGCAGAAACTCATCGAATTCCGCATCCCCCACTTTCCCGCCGAACAGCTTGCTGTGCATCATCTGACCGGCCTTCCACGTATCTTCCGTGGTCTTATAGGTTGCCGGAAACCACTTGTGGATATGCACTGGACGACCCACGTCAAAAATCGACCTGCTACCCCCAGCCGCACACGGGTTTATTGCCGCGGTGGTGGCGCAGGGGTTAGCTGCAGCGGCCGTGGTACAAGGGTTTACGGCAGCAGTGGTAGCGCAAGGGTTGGCGACCGCGCCCGTAGTGCATGGGTTAACAGCAGCAGTGGTAGCGCAGGGATTGGCTACCGCGGTCGTAGCACATGGGTTTACAGCCGATTTGGTGGTACAGGGGTTAACTACCACAGCCGGGGCACATGGGTTAACGGCTTGAGGAGCACTCTGGTTAGCGTCCCGGAATGCATTGTGACCAACAGCCACGTACTCGTAACTGCCGTCAACTCTCCGGCGCATGACGATAGCGTTGTCCACATCAAATTCTTTTTCGATCCTGCCAAGAGCTTCGACCGTTTCCCAATAGTTGTCGGATTGCTTGTCAGCTGGTGTTCTCAGGCTGTGGATTCGTCTTGGGTCCAACCAGGTGGCGCCCCTTTCCGCGAAAAACTCAAGCTGGGATGCCAGGATTTTAATCTCGTAATTACGGCTTTCCTGGTAATAACGAAAGGCGAGAGGTACAACCGCCACAATCAGGATGATCAGGAACAGTGCGATGTTTTTGAATACGATGGAGTGAAAAAATCCTGATCGTACAGACGGTTTGTCTTCTTCCATCGGAATAATCTCAAGCGGCGCTTGATCTACCAAAGAGTTAGGTGCCTGGTTTTGAAGGAAGTATTCATGCGGATGTTATAATCTATTTGAACAATCAAAGAGAGGGAAAAGTTCCATTCCCCAGAAAACAGTACGAAGCTGCACGTTTTCGGGCTACTAACTATTATTGAGCCGATCCCCACTGTACCTCGAAGAGGTGCACTGGCTCCTGGAACCCTTTAAGTGTAACCTCCCCACGGTCGGTAAATGGAAATTTCTTACCGAAACAAAGTTGGGGAATGACCTGCGCAGCTAGTATCTGGTCTGGCTTTGCAAAGGCACAGATTCTCGCCGTCAAGTTAATGACCGATCCAAATAGAGACTCTCCTACTGTCACTGGTTCGCCGGCACCGAGACCGATTCGTACCTGAATAGGAGTCTTCTGCCCAGAGCGGTTGTAGTCATTCAGTTCCTGCTGGATCGATATCGCACAAGAGACGGATTGTGAAACCGACGAGAAAGAAGCCAAGAAGCCATCCCCTGCACGGTCCACCTCCCTGCCGTTATGAGCTTGCAATGCGTTTCGGACGATGCCTATGTGTTGTTGCAAAACTTCCACCGCAGCTTCGTCTCCCAACTCGTGAGTAATGCTGATGGAGTTTGCCATGTCCGTAAACATGATGGCGCGGAAACCCGGTTCGCTCAGAGGCTCAGTCTCCTTCTTCTCCGGATCAGTGATTCTGCCGAGGAACCCTGTTACGGTGTCCAGGTCCACTTCGATAATTTCATTGGGGATGAGACCATGAGCATCTTTGTGCACTTGATGGACAGTTTCACGATTTGGTGCATCGGCTAGACAAAATGCAGTGCCCCTTTGGTGGTCGAACCAGTAGGTCAAAAACTTGACTGTATGCCGCGGAAGCAGTGCAACTTGCCGGTTAAAGTCCGGTGCGGGGAATTAACGGTTCACCCCGCTAGCGAAGATCCGGTTTTGAGGGGTGACTCTCAGGGCTAAGTGGATCGAGAAAACTTTCCAAAAGGAGAGGATCGCAAACTTGCAGGCCGTACTACAAGGGAACCCATAGAGCCTCGTAACTTGCTGATTGAGAGTGCCGACCCTGTGGTCAAGAGGGGAAGGCCGGTGCCATCTGTGGAATAACCGGGACGGAAGCAGATGGGCTCTCCGGGGTCGTCGGGACGGCATGTGGGGGAAGTTGTGATGGGTAACGCGGGAGATCTCGTTCGTCGCGAGTGATGGCCGCGATGGGTCAGTATAAGGGTAACCGAAATCTGAGCCAGGCGGGCGAGAAGTCGGAGGGGCGAGTAATACCGAGGAAGCTGGGTAATGCCGGCTGAGGGAAGGCGCCCTACTTTCATTGTGTCCCTTAAAGAGGGAAGGAGAGGTGATTGCCGTGAGGCTACGAACACCTAGCAAGATTCGAGACCTCCAGCGGGGACTGTATCTCAAGGCCAAGAGGGAGCCCAAGTTTCGCTTCTACGCGCTGCATGACAAGGTTTGGCGAGGAGACGTAGTGCAACATGCCTACCGACTGGAACGCAGCAATGGTGGAGCCCCGGGGATCGACGGGGTGACTTTCCAGTTTATAGAGAGTGGAGAGGGCGAGGCTGAGTTTATCTCAAAGCTTCAGCAGGAGCTAAAGGAGAAGACCTACCGCGCGCAGCCAGTGCGGCGGGTGTTCATACCCAAGGGCGACGGAAGGAGAAGGCCGTTGGGGATTCCTACCATTCGGGACCGAGTGGCTCAAATGGCAGTCAAGCTTGTAATTGAGCCGATATTTGAGGCGGACTTTGAGGATAGTAGCTACGGGTTTCGCCCCAAGAGAGGTGCACATCAAGCAGTAGGAGCTATTCGGGAAGCGCTCAGCACGGCACATCCGCATGTGCTCGACGCGGATCTTCAGCAGTACTTTGACACTATAGCGCATGATAAGCTCATGAAGTTGATCGCCGGTCGGATCAGTGATCGGCACATTTTGAGATGGATCAAACAGTGGCTAAAAGCGCCGGTGGTAGAAGAGGACCAAGAAGGGAGGCGGCGTACGAAGAGGAGTCAATGCGGAACACCGCAAGGGGGAGTGGTTTCCCCTGTGCTGGCCAACATCTACTTGCACCTTTTTGACCGAGTGTTTCTTCAATACTGTCGTAGCACGGGTCTGGCGGCAAAGCTGGTTCGCTATGCGGACGACTTTGTGATCTTGATGCGTGGAGGGGCGAAAGAGACGCGGTTGAAAGTGGAGGAAATATTGGCACGGATGGAATTAAAGCTCAATGAGGAGAAGAGCCGAGTGGTGGATGCACGAGGAGAGAGTTTTGACTTTCTCGGATTTACCTTTGGTCGCAAGAGGAGTGTGCGCAGGGCGAAGGTGATTACCCTGGTAGAGCCCTCAGGCAAGTCAGAGCAGCATTTTCGGGATAAGGTGAGAGGTTTGACCAGTCGGAACAGCCACTGCATGCCACAGCCAGAAGTGATGGAGCGGGTTAACCGCTATGTGCGAGGGTGGGTGACCTACTATCACGTACACAACTCCACCCGAGTCTTTAAGCGGCAACGATTCTTCTTAGAGCAGCGGATGCGCAAGTACCTGCAGAAGCGACGACAGATCAAGGGGTTTGGATATCGGCGATGGCCGGTGTCTGTGCTCTATGGAGTGTGGGGGCTATACGCCATACCAGTCCATGCTCCCTATGGGCACGCTCGTATGCCTTGAGGTGAAGATGATCGGAAAGCCGTATGCGGGAAAACTGCAAGTACGGTTTGATGAGGGGGGACAGGAACGCTTGTTACGGAAGTGCCTAAACGGGCACGAAGCTGGAAACGGCGGATACAGCCAAGGTGCGGCCTAAAGCAAGCTAAGCCTGTCCTCTACTCTACCCGTACTTCGATTGAATCTTTAGATCCTGTACGTGGCCGGCTGCGATGTCTTCTGCCGTCACGTCTCTGATATCGTGGCGATCCATAAATATCGGCATAGGGTCCTGCTCAATCTGTCCGTCCGGCGTGAGGGCTCAGTCGAACATGGGAATAGTTACCCAGGTCTTTTGAATTTGCTTTAGTACAACGTGATTGTCAAGCATCTACTTTGACATCCGAAGACGATTCTATTGTCATTTCAGTCCCTTAGCAAGAGAATGTTTGCCCTACCGCCACGGCAAACTTTGCAATCCAGGAGCCGGAAAAGATGCCTCGCGCAAAGCCGCAACGCAAAACCAGCTATCAGCCTCGTAAAGAGAATGGATAAACGCAGAGCGTAATTTAGTACTGAGTAACAAGTGCTGAGTACTGAGCGTAAACTGCTAAGCGCAAAGGGCATAGCGCGAAGCGTTAGGAGCTATTAACCGCCGATTTACGCCGATTATCGCAGATAAGGATTCAGACATTTCACCGCAGAGACGCAAAGTACGCAGAGGTAAGAATTTTTGCCCATTCGGAGACGACGATTGGGCAAAAGACTTAGTTTTTAGGAGAGGCATGTTTTTGTTTGTCGTCGTCTCCCGACAAACAAAAAACTAATTCTCTGCGCCCTTTGCGCCTCTGCGGTGATACTCTTAGAGGGATTTCTTTCTGTGTCTGTCTGCGTGGGTCTACGGTTAAAAATTCTTTGCTGTAATCCCAACTCAATATTGGTGTGTAGCATTTATGCTACACAGGTGTAGCAAATAAGCTACACTTTCCCCTTTTCTTCCAGAGGCTCCCAAAATCTCCGGCTGAATTTACTTCCGCTAATTCAATAGCTTATTGAAATTTGAGGCAAAACCACCGGACCGGCACACCCATTGCTCAATAAGTTGGGTTAGTGATAAGACCGACGGTAAAACGAGAAGCAGTTGGCAGGAAGCAGTAGGCAGTAAAACACGAGGAGGAAGTCGTGAAGAATAAAATCTCTTGTTTTTCGCTATGCGCCATGCTCTTTGCGCTTTGCATTCCTGTTGAGGCGCAGCAGAAGGGGAAAGTGCCACGGGTAGGACATATTACGGGACACTCTCCTTCCGATGTTGTGCCGACACATAAAGCCTTTTACCGAGACCTCCGCGAGCTTGGCTATATTGAGGGCAAAAACATCATTGTTGAAAACAGGTACACGGAAGGAAATCGAAATAGATACCCCGACTTCGTGGCCGAGTTAGTTCGGCTCAAAACCGACGTCATCGTATCCGGGAGTCCGCGCGTGATACGGTTGGCGAAGAAAGCTACCTCCACCATACCCATCGTCATGCCGTGGACTTCCGACGATCCGGTTACAATGGGCCTCGTCGCTAGTCTCGCCCGGCCGGGCGGTAACATTACAGGGCTGACAAGTTTACAGACGGAGCTAAACGGGAAAAGACTAGAACTGTTTAAGGAGGTGTCCCCGCAGATTTCGGACATCGCTGTCTTGTATATTCCAACCCGCGGTTCAGGACTAAAACAGCTTGAAGAAGTCAAGGTCGCAGCCCGGGCGTTGAATATTCAGGTCCATCCCGTGAAGGTGCAACGTCCTGCGGATTTCGATGCGGCATTTACCGAGATTAACAAGAAGGAAATTCACGCAATCTTTGTTATTCGGACTTCATTTATGAGAAGAAATGCACGCAAGATTAGTAGCTTCGCAGTAAGAAGTCAGCTTCCGACGATGTGGGATACGGGGCGTTTTGTGGCGGCTGGGGGCCTCATGTCCTACGGGGCTGACGCTGTCGATATGTACCGGCGCGCTGCGACTTACGTGGACAAAATCCTCAAGGGCGCCAAGCCCGCTGATCTCCCCATCGAGCAGCCAAGGAAATTCGTGCTGACACTCAACCTGAAGACGGCTAAGAAGCTTGGTCTTACGGTTCCGCCGTCCGTGCTGTATCGGGCGGACAAGGTCATAAAATGACAGCAGGCAGTTTGCAGAATGTAGTTAGCAGTAAAAGACAGGAGGAAAACGCATGAAGAGAAGATTCTTTGTTTTTTCCTGCATGCTGCCTACTGTCCTACTGCTTACTGTTTCCCTAATCGGGGCGCAGCAGACGGATAAGGTTTACCGGATAGGGTATCTATCGACTCGCTCTCCTTCACCTGACTCGCCTGCCCAGAAGGCGTTCCGACAAGGGTTGCGCGATCTGGGGTACATAGAGGGGAAAAACCTCGTCCTTGAATATCGGTTTGCGGAAGGTAACCGCGATCGTCTTCCCGATCTTGCGGCGGACCTTGTCCGTACCCATGTTGATGTTATTTTCGCAACTGGAAATAGGGCAACCAGGGCAGCCAAACAGGCCACCAGTACGATTCCGATTGTCGTGGGAGGCGCTGGCGATCTCGTTGGGACCGGGTTAGTGGCCAGTATTGCCCGGCCAGGTGGGAATATCACAGGGTCCACCCGGATGTCGACGGAATTGGGAGGGAAGCGAATCGAGCTGTTAAAGGAGGCTATTTCACAAGTATCGCGCGTGGCTGTGATTTGGTCTACTCGGCAGGACGGGGTTGAATTGAGAGAACTGGAGAGTCCAGCCCGTCAGTTGGGCGTGAAAATTCAACCCGTGAAGGTATGGGATCCTGATGAGTTTCAGAGCGGCTACGCAGCAATGGTTAGGGAACGGGCCGATGCGCTCGTTATCCTTCACAGTGGCTTCGCCCAAGCACACCGAAAACGGCTCGTAAAGCTTGCGGCGAAAAACCAGTTGCCCTCGATGTGCGAGACATCGCGTTGGACAAAGAGTGGCTGCCTCATCAGTTATGGACCGGACCGGCTTCACCTTTACCGGCGTGCCGCCTACCTTGTTGATAAGATCCTAAAAGGTGCAAGACCCGGTGATTTGCCCATCGAGCAACCAACAAAGTTTGAACTAATTATCAACTTAAAGACGGCAAAGAAGCTTGGCCTCACGATTCCGCCTGACGTGCTCTATAGGGCGGACAAAGTAATCAAGTAAGGCAAAAGTAAAAATGCAAAAGGTAAAAATAATTAAAGGAAAGCAATGAACAAAAGAATTTTCTGTTGTGCTTTGTGCGCATTGCTCCTAGCGCTTAGCGTCCCCGTTGAAGCGCAGCAGCCGACGCAAGTTCCGCGGATTGGCTACCTAAGTGTTAACGCCCTCTCCAGGAACGTAGTCCGCATCGAAGCTTTCCGGCAGGGTCTGCGCCAGCTTGGCTATGTGGAGGGGAAAAACATTTTCATTGAGTGGCGATCTGCGGAGGGAATATTTGATCGTGTAACTGCTCTCGCCGCCGAGCTTGTGCGTCTTAAGGTAGATGTCATCGTCACGGGTGGTTCGCGGGCAACGCGTCCCGCTAAAGCAGCAACTTCTACGATTCCCATTGTTATGGCATCTGATAACGACCCTGTCGGCAACAAGTTCATCGCCAGCCTTGCGCGACCCGGCGGCAACATTACCGGATTATCGCGCCTTTCCCCGGAATTAAACGGAAAACGAATCGAGCTTTTAAAGGAAATCGTTCCTAACCTCTCGCGGGTGTCCGTCTTCGGGGATTCAGCCAACCCGGGCAACGCACATGCGTTCAGAGAAGTGGAACTCGCCGCAAAGGCGTTAGGATTGACGCTTCAATATCTAGATGTTCTTGATCCCAAGGATGTTGATACCTCATTCCGAGCCGCAAGCGAGGGGCGCGCTGACGCAGTCCTCGTGATAGGCAGCCCCCGCATGAATCCTCAACGCGAAAAGATTGTCGGCCTCGCCGCAAAGTACCAGCTACCAGCGATATACAACAGGCCAAGTTTTGTGGTAGCCGGCGGGCTCATGACCTACAGCGTAAGCGGTACCGACATGTTTCGCCGCGCGGCCGCGTATGTTGACAAGATCCTGAAAGGTAGAAAGCCCGCCGACCTTCCTGTGGAGCAGCCGAGCAAATTCGAGTTGATCATCAACCTAAAGGCGGCAAAGCGGATAAGCCTGACGATCCCGGAGACAGTGCTGTACCGGGCGGACAAGGTGATCAAATGACAGAGGTCAGAAGTCAGAAGTCGGCAGTCAGAAATCCGAAGGTAGCAATTAACGGCCAGGCTACGAAGTGCGCGAATTGTTTTCTCAGCGGATGTTACGCATCTGCATTGAAACTGATCTCCGATCTCCGACTTCTGGTCTCTATTCTGTTCGCTTTGCTCTTTGCGCTTTGCCTCCCCGCCCAGGCTCAGCAGACTGGGAATATCCCACGGATCGGGTATCTGGCAACGCGAGGGGTAGTTCCTAAGGAATTTAGAGAAGGGCTACGCGAGCTTGGCTATGTTGAGGGAAAGAACATCGTCATTGAGCCCCGATTTGCTGAAGGCAAGTTCGATCGGTTTCCTGGGTTTGCGGCAGAGCTGGTTCGGCTCAGAGTTGATATCATAGTGACGCTGTCAACACCTGCTGCCCGGGCGGCCAAGAGGGCAACTACTACAATTCCCATCGTCATGCTGGCGGCTGGCGATCCGATAAAAAAAGGGCTTGTTGCCAGCCTGGCACGTCCAGGTGGAAACATTACAGGCCTGACCGCTAGTGCCGGAACGTCACTACACACGAAGCGCTTGGAGCTGCTCAAGGAAATCGTACCCGGGCTCTCGCGTGTGGGTGTTTTTTGGGATTCACGCCGTCGGGACTTCCCCCCGAATCAGAAAGAAATGAGTCATGCAGCCAGATTGTTTGGACTGAAGGTCCAATCTCTTGAGCTACGAAGTCCTGACGATGTCGAGAGTGCATTTCAAGCTGCGACCCAGGCAGGAGTGCAGGGTCTTCTGATCGGCTTTAGACACGCGCCGATCTCGAGAGGGCGGAAACGCATTGTAGCCCTGGCAATGAAGAGTCGGCTTCCAGCGATCTATGGTGACAAGATATTCGTGAAAAGCGGTGGCCTGATGTCTTACGGGACAGACTTTTCCGAGCTATACCGTCGCAAAGCCACCTACGTGGACAGGATTCTCAAGGGCGCCAAGCCTGGTGATTTACCTATCGAGCAACCAAGGAAATTCGAATTGTTCATCAATTTAGAGACTGCCAAACAGATTGGCATTACGATTCCACCTGAAATGCTTTATAGGGCGGATAAGGTCATTAAATGACAGCAAGCAGTTTGCAGAAAGCAGTTAGCAGTAAAAGTCAGGAGGAAAACGCATGAAGAGAAGAGTCTTTGTTTTTTTCTGCCTACTGCCTACTGTCCTACTGCTTACTGATTCCCTAATCGAGGCGCAGCAGAAAGGGAAGATGCGGCTTATCGGCTACGTATCGCACCGCCCGGGGCCCAGCGGGGGTGATAGAGCCTTCCTGCAAGTCCTGCGAAATCTCGGCTGGATCGAAGGCCAGAACATCACCATCGAGTACCGGTGGGCAGCTCGTAAGTGGGACCGCGTCCCCGCCTTGATAGAGGAGCTGGTCCGCCTGAACGTTGATATCCTGGTGACAAAGACCCGGCCGATAGCGCAGGCGGCCAAGAATGCCACGACAACGATCCCCATTGTCATGGCGACGGGTTCAGATGCGGTGGAGAACGGACTCGTTGCCAGCCTGGCACGGCCGGGTGGAAACATAACGGGGATGTCCGAGCAGTATACTGATCTACATACGAAACTATTGGAACTGCTTCATGAGACCTTGCCAAAGGTGACTCGAGTCGCCTTCCTCGGGAACACTACGTCTCCAACTCACGTGCGTGTCTCGAAAGCGTTAAAAGCAATGGCCCCGGCCTTGGGGCTCACGATCCAATCCCTCGCAGTACGACACAACGATGAGCTCGAGAGTGCGTTGGAAGCGGCAGCTCAGGACCGAGCCGGTGCGCTGGTGGTGCCGGCTCAAATGTACCAAAGGCTTGGACAGCGAATAGGAGATTTCGCAGCCAAAAAACGGGTACCTGTGTTTTCCCTTACGGGTGGCTCTGTGAGGAGGCATTTTGGCCTGCTAGCGTATGCACCGGATTGGTCAGACATGAGCCGCCGCGCTGCTACGTACGTGGACAAGATCTTAAGGGGCGCCAAGCCAGCTGATCTTCCCGTGCAGCGGCCGGCAAAATTCAGGCTGGTCGTCAACCTGAAGACCGCCAAGGCACTCGGCATCACGATTCCGCCAACCGTCCTTTATAAGGCGACAAGGGTGATAAAATGACAGTAGGCAGCGAGCAGGAGGCAGTAAGCAGTAAAAGAACAGGAGGGACACCTATGACTGGAAGAATTTTTGCCTGCCTACTGCCTACTGTCCTACTGCTTACTGTTTCCCTAGTCGGGGCGCAGGAAGCGGGGAAGGTCTATCGGATTGGTTTTTTAGATTTCCGCTTACGTTCTACCACTACAGATCCCCGGCTCGTTGCATTTCGGGAACGGCTACGCGAGCTTGGGTATGTTTTAGGGCAGAACCTCGTTCTTGAGTACCGTTCCGCAAAAGGTAAGCGCGAACGGCTCCCCGAAGTAGCTGCCGAACTGGTACGGCTCAAGGTTGATATCATGGTCACGTCCGGATCGCCGTGGGCGATTCGTGCCGCGAAGCGGGCAACCCGCACAATTCCTATCGTCATGGCGGGCGGCAGTCTTGACCCTGTTAAGGCTGGATACGTCATGAGCCTCGCACGGCCTGGCGGCAACATTACAGGGCTGACGAGTCTTCTCGCTAAGGTGCACCCAAAGAGGCTGGAGCTACTCAAAGAGGCGTTTCCGCGAATTTCCCGTGTGGCTATTCTCTGGAATGCGTCACACAAAGAACAAACGGTGAAAGAAGTCGAGGCTGTGGGCCAGGCCTTGGGTATCCAGATCCACCGCGTTGTTGGAGGACCTTTGGACGATCTCGTAAACGTCTTCTCTGCAATCAGCCGGGAGGTGCCTGATGCACTTTTAGTTACATCAATGCCGCTCACCTTAGCTAATCGAGCACGGGTCACTGAACTCGCGGCCAAAACACGGCTCCCTACGATATACGATAGCGGTGTGTTTGTGAGGGCAGGTGGGCTCATGTCCTACAGTCCGACCATGACTGGATCGTACCGGCGTGCCGCCACCTACGTGGACAAGATCTTGAAGGGAGCCAATCCGGCTGACCTTCCCATCGAGCTCCCAACAAAGTTTGAGCTTGTGATCAACCTCAAGACGGCCAAGAAGCTCGGGCTCACGTTCTCGCCTCAGTTTCTAGCGAGGGCGAATAAGATAATTAGGTGATTTTAGATTGCGGGCTGACAGAGATGAGGAAGTTTTGGATTGTCGATTTGGGATTAACGAGAATGGATTCTAAATCAAGGGAGAATTTGAAAGGCCTTACGTTGATGAAGTCGGTAGACAGAGAATCCTCTCCTATCCAATGTAAACACATGATGGTTCTCCAGCTCTTCCCCCAAAACTACCAAAGTGGCGTCGGCGAAATCCATTGGGACGTTACGGTACCGTTCCATCAGAACACTGGCTCGTTGGAGACTTTTAGCCGACGATGGCACCAAATGAAAAGCTCCTCTCAGGATAAACTCAAGACAAACTCTTTGCGCTCGCCATTGGGGCCCGACCAAGTAGAGGGTTTCTGTGAGCACTGCTTCGGTTGTGACAATTGGGCCGTTCCACGCTTCGAGAGCTGCTACACAGTCTCCGTGCAGTTTCTCGCTTCGGTCTACCAAGGCAACAAACGCCCCGGTATCCAGCAAAAGTTCATCGGACACGGCGTAAACGGCGGATCAGATAGTCACGATGTCGCTGCCCTACATCGGGGCGACCGCTTGCAATACTGCCGAGGAGATCACGAACGCGCTCGATTGGGCGCACGTCTAGTTGCATATCCAGATATTGTTCGAGAGCCTCACGCACAACCTCCGAACGCTTGCGTTTTAGCCGTCTGGCTGATCGCTCAAGCTTGGTGGCCAAGTCCGCTGGCAATCGCATGGTTAACTGGTGTTCCATATTGCGTATTCCTTTTGCAATGCATTGTAATGCAAAATATTGCAAGAGTCAAACAGCCGCTGCGGACAAAGTAATCAAATAAGGCAAAAGGAAAAATGCAAAAGGCAAAAGTTTCTAAATGAAAGCAATGAACAAGAATACTTCCTTTTTTGCTTTATGCGCTATGCTCTTAGGATTGGGCAGCAGGAGTGGAGTAGTGTGCCAGCAAGAGCTATAATCCAGGCGCTGTTAACAGAGTCGGTAGGGACAAAGGTAGTTCTATGAACAATACCTCCACCACTGATGAGTCGGCTCAAAGCCAATCTGGTCACGCCACACCCGGGCGTAAAGGTGGTGGCCGGCTGCTCCGGCGAACGTTCATCATTGCCCTCGTTCTGGTTAGCGGAGGGCTGATCACCAGCAGCGTGGTTGAGCTCTACTTCCGCTACCGCGAGAGTGTCGAGGGAATTGAAGCATTGCAACGAGAGATGGCGCAAGGGGCCGCCTTCAAGATCCAGCAATTCGTGCAGGACATTAGAAAGACAATGCGGGCGTCCACCCAGACGCAAGAGATTGTGACCTCCGGTCTGACGGACGCATTCCGGTTTGAACTCATCAAACTGCTCAAGATCGCACCGGCGATCACTGAGGTAACGGCGCTTAACTCCGATGGCCGCGAGAAGATCAAGATGTCGCGGATACAGACAGTCCTGGCGGAGGAGTTGGGGGATCGCTCTAAGGATGAAGCATTCGTGCGCGCTCGTTCAGGCGCAACGTATTTTGGCTCAGTTTACTTCGTGCGGCAATCCGAGCCATATATGCGCATCGGCGTCCCCATCGAACGGTTCGCGGGTGATGTGATCGGTGTCCTGATTGCCGAGGTCAACCTCAAATACATTTGGGACGTTGTGTCGCAGATCACGGTGGGTCGTAACGGATACGTCTACGTGGTCTCCCGTGAAGGTGACTTGATCGCCCACCCCGACATCAGTCTGGTCCTCCAAAAGCGAAACCTCAGGGAGCTCAGCCAGGTAAAGGCGGCGCTGGCCGGCACGCCAATTGTCTCGGTTACGCCACCCAACCTGGCGGGCCAGGAGGTGTTCCCGGCCTATGCACTCATTCCCGAGCTGGGTTGGGCAGTGCTCGTCGAACGGCCGGTGGGCGAGGCCTATGCGCTGCTATACGCCTCCATGCTAAGAAGCGCTATTCTCCTCCTGGTCGGCCTTGGCATGGCCGCCCTGGCGAGCTATGTGATTGGGCGCCGGGTCGTACGCCCGGTGGGAATCCTCCGGCAAGGAGCGGAACGGATCGGCAGCGGGGACCTTGACTATCGTTTAGATATTAAGACAGGAGATGAACTTCAATCCCTGGCCGATGAGTTCAACAGCATGGCCGGCCAGCTCCAGGAGTCATATACAAACCTGGAGCAGAAGGTCGAAGACCGAACCCACGAGTTATCTGAGTCGCTAGAACAGCAGACGGCCACCAGTAAAATCCTCGGTGTCATCGCCAGTTCCCCCACCGACATCCAGCCCGTATTGGATGCCGTAGCCGAAAGTGCGGCACGTTTATGCGAGGCAAAGGACGCTAAGATTTTTCTCATCGAAGGGAACGACATCAAATTGGTCGCATCCTTTGGGGCCATGCCAGCTCCCGACTCCGTTCCCATAACGCCCAAGACACCTCCTGGCATGGCTGTTATCGGTCGAAAGATTGTACATGTGCTAGACCTTGCAGCTGCGGTAAAATCAGAGTTTCCCGACAGCGAGCCATATCAAAAACAGACTGGCGCACGCACCTTCCTTAGTGCACCCATGCTGAGGGAAGGCATTCCAATTGGCGTGATTAACGTTAGGCGCTCGGAGGTTCGCGCATTCAGCAATAGTCAAATCGATCTCCTTAAGACCTTCGCTGACCAGGCCGTCATCGCGATTGAGAATGTACGCCTGTTTCATGAAATTGAGCAAAAAAGCGTGCAGCTTGAGGCGGCTAACAAACACAAATCCCAGTTTCTTGCTAATGTCAGCCATGAGCTGCGTACGCCTCTTAACGCAATCATAGGCTTTACCCGCATCGTGCTGCGCAAGACAGAAGAACAAATCCCCGACCTGCAAAAACAAAATCTTCAAAAGGTTCTAATCAGCTCCGAGCACCTTTTGGGGCTCATCAACGGTCTGCTCGACCTTGCCAAGATTGAGGCAGGGAGATTGGAGATCTTTGCAGAGCCGTTCAGGTTGGAAGATGTGGTCCAGGTGGCGACTTCCACCGTCGAGCCTATATTAAAGGACGGCCGCGTACGTTTAGTCAAGGATATCGCACCCGATCTCCCACCCATCAATTCGGATCGGGACAAGCTCAAGCAGGTCATTCTCAACCTCCTCAGCAATTCAGCGAAGTTTACGGAGCAAGGCGAGATAAAGGTTTCGGCATGGCAGGAAAACGGATCATTAAAGCTGGTAGTCTCGGATACCGGAATCGGCATGAAGCAAGAGGCCCTGTCTCACATCTTCGATGAGTTTCGCCAGGAGGATATGTCCACGACGAGAAAATATGGCGGTACAGGCTTGGGCCTGGCCATTGTGAAAAAACTCACCAATCTTTTGGGCGGAGAAATCGAGGTTGAGAGTGAAGTGGGTGCTGGATCGAGGTTTACAATCACACTGCCAGTAAATTACCAAAGCGAGGGAGTCAGGAGGTAAGCAATATGGGTCAGAAAAAGATCTTGGTCGTGGATGACGCGGAGTTCAATCGCGACTTGATTTTTCAACTGCTCGGCGATGACTACGAGATCCTGGCGGCCATCGATGGAGCGGAAGGGATAAAAATGGCCGAACAGGAGAAGCCTGATTTAATTCTCATGGATCTTGGTATGCCGGTGATGGATGGATGGGAGGCCACCAGGATTATCAAAGCGAACAGCGAGCTAAAGCACATTCCTGTTATCGCTGTTACCTCCCACGCCATGATCGGTGACGAAAAACAGGCGCGGGAAGCAGGCTGCGACGACTACGTGCCTAAACCAATCGATGAGGAGGAACTCATTCGGAAGGTTAAACACTTCCTCCAGTGAATTTAGATTGCCGATTTTGGATTACGCAATTGGGAATAAGATGACTCGCGCAAAGACGCCAAACGCTCAGAAATTAACCGCAGATTCACGCAGATTTACGCAGATGGACACCGAGGGACGTGCGCTAAGCGCATGTCGCAAGGCGACTAATTAGTGACGAGTAACGAGTACTGAGGACTGAGTGGGGAAGGATAAGGGTCGAGGATAGAGAATAGAGGATCGAAGATAGCAACATGAATGAGGAAGATTATCCGCAGATCGACGCAGATAGTTTTTCGGCCAGAATGGCCGAAACATGCCCGAAGGGCATGAGGACTATCGTGTTAAGCCATCAAAAAATCTAACCCTAGCGGGATTCGTTGCGTCATTACAAAATCTAACCGAAGTCGTCTCGCATCTGTCGTTTCATGTCCTGTTGTTGGCGCTGTAGTTTCTTGCTGAAGGTCCAGTTTCTCCACGGCGTTTGTTTCAGCGGTGGTCTCTCTCGTGGGGCTCTGTCTGCATGGCTGGCCAGCTTGTAGATCCGCTGCAGTTGCTGATCGATTCGGGTAGAGAGCTCGAAGGGATCAGTTGTCTTAAGCGTGTGCTTGAGGGCTGCCAGCTTTTTGGGGTCTCCCTTTCGGGACTCCACGACCCGTTCGAACGGGGTACGAGGCGTGTCATAGCGGCGAATAAGTCGAGAGCCTATACGGATCTTGCATCGCAGCTTCATGGAGGGCTGGAACAGATTCTGGAAGATCCTAAGCTCATCATAGAGCTGGTTGGCGGCCTCTTGGGCCTTTGCGGTGTCGTAGCGATCCCAGCCCATAAGCTTTCTGACATGGGTCCAGTTTTTCTGCTCGATGTGCGCGTTGTCATCTTTTTTGTAGGGACGCGAGCGGGTGAACTGAATGGTGTGGCCAGCTGGGCGTTGTTGACAGAAGGCAAGAAGGCGGTTGTTGATAAACTCACTGCCGTTGTCGGAGTCGATCCCCTTGAGGGGAAAAGGAAGCTGGTGTTCGATCTCGGTGACCGCATTCAAGACACCCAAAGCGCTCTTACCCATGACGGCCTTGCGCTCTACCCAGCAGGTAGCAATGTCGACACAGTCCAGACTATGGACAAACTCCCCAACCGCTGAGGCCCCTGAGTGTGACACCAGGTCAATCTCCAGATAGCCCGGCCGGTTCACATCCCAGTGATCGGTCTTAATCGGGATCATCTGCTTTAGTAGCGATCCGGGCCGAGTGGTGCCATAGAGTCGGCGTTTCACGATGTGCTTGGTTTCCCTCAGGCGCCGATCCATCTGACGGGCGCTGATGGCCAGGAGCTGATCCTCTAACGGTTGGGTCAGCTCGAAGTGTTGCCTTATCCAGGGCAACCAGTGTACAAGGGCGGCCTTCAGACGTTGGGAGCACAGATACCCCGAGGCCTCCCACACCTTTGCCAAAATCCTTACCATTGCCCGATTGTATGTAGGAGAGCGAGGTGCACCCCGTTTGCGTACAGTTGCCTCGGGCAAGGGCCGGTTTAAAAGCCAGATGGCATATTTGCGGTTGTAGCCGCAAACCTTGCAGAATTCCTCTAGCATCGTTCCCTTCTGTGCCCGTGGTGCGTGCTGATAACGATCATAGATGGATCGTAAATACTCCTGCTTGGATCGTCGTGCCATGGTGAACCCTTCCATTGTTGCCCTCCTTGAGCTCTAATGTGAGCCCTTGGAGGGTTAGAATCACAAATGGCGCAACGTATCGCCCTTGGGTTAGATTATACATGGCGCAATACGCGTCCTGGCTCCGCCATCGATTGCTTCGAGCAGCTCGTTCTCACGCTGCTTCCTGTGCTCAATCAAGTCTCGAAGGCGCCCTGGCGCGTCCTCGACGACAGGACCATGGCCGGGAAATATCCGCGCAGCGTCGAGGAGCTGGAGCTTATCGAGCGTCTGCATATACGACCCCATGTCGCCGCGGTCCCCCACGGCTGTCGGGGAGGTGCTGAGGACGGTGTCGGTTGTAAACAGCGCCCGCCGCTCCGGGATGTATGCCGCCAGTGAACCGAGTGTGTGTCCGGGGGCGTGGAAGAACTCGATGGTTATCCCCCCGAGATCAAACCGGTCCCCTTCCGTGATCAGATCCTCGACGCGCGCTTTCCCTAGCAAAAGTTGCTCTTCGATGGCTGGACGGTCCAATTCATGACACGCAAGCCGCGCGCCGGTGTCCTGATGGAGCCGCAACGCACCGCCTGCGTGGTCGTGGTGGCGATGCAGCATAACGATGTGGCTGGGCGATGACACGCCGGCCTCCGACATGTAATCCATCCTGCGGTGGTGGTCGCTATCGTCAGGCCAGCCGGTGTCGAGGAAGACAACGGCAGTCCTGCCACATACCAGGAACGCGTTCGGACACCCAATGCCCGATGCATTGGAACGCCCAAAAGCAAGCTGATGAATGCCGTCTTCTATCTCCACTTGACCAACCCTTCATCCCTTCTGGACACGATTTGCATTCGTCTCCGCTCCGGCAACCGCATTCTGCTCCCTCAGAGCGATGATCTCCTGATCGCTCATGCCGAGCACGCCACGAAGCACATGGTCGGTGTGCTGCCCAAGGAGTGGCGATACCTTTCGTATCTCCGACGGCGTGCGTGACAGCCGCACCCAAGGGGCAACCAGAGTGACCGTTCCAGCTTTCGGATGGGCCGTCTGAACGAAAGCCTCACGAGCCTTGATGTGATCGTCCTCGATCACCTCACCGATTGAAAGGACCGGCGCGCACGGTCGCCTCCGGGCGGCTCGATCTTGATAATCTCTGCTTCAAAATGCCCCAGCAGCATCGTGCAGAACGGACCTGCCAATGCATGGGTGAAATCGATAACCTGGATCCCGCTCAGTGGACCTGCCATCAAATGAGACCTGCCGTAGCACTGCGAACGGACTGACTGATAGGAATTTTTTTTCAGGAGCTGGCCTCTGAGAACTCAAAATTGTTCCCCGCAACCTTACGCCGGCCGGCTTTCGAGACGATAACGAGCACCGTAGAAGGAGCGGGCTGGCCCTTATCCCCAAATTGGAAGGGACAATATCCGAAAAACAGATCTTTAGTCAACCCGAGGCTTCTGTCGTAGAAAGTTCAATCGAGCCGGACGCGGCAACCTGCCGGCCCCAGCTTTCTTCGCCGGACTGCACCCCGATCAAACGCCATTTGTCGGGGGAATGTAGCTAGTATATGCGGGGTGTCAATTCAAATGACGGTCAAGCTGTTTCTTTGCCAATTTTTTGCCACCGGCATGGGATGTTGTTTAGTATTGACTCCGCCGAACATATTTGGCACCGTTGCCACCAATGTCTAATAGCGGCAGGGGGCCCCTTCACCGCGTCAGTGTAGGGGCGACCGGCTGAATGGTAGCGCATGGCGCGTCTGCGGCGAATGATTGGGTAGGACCTGTGCCGGAATTCGCAGACGGCGCTGGCTAGGAGCGATGTGGATGTTGGTTAGTTTCGACATCGATGGCACGATGGTATTCGGTAACCCGCCGGGCGACGTCACTGTAGAGGATGTTCGGAAGGTGAAGGAGCTTGGGTTCATCGTGGGCAGCGCGTCGGATCGTACGATAGCGGACCAGTCGGAAGTGTGGCAGCTTGCCGGGATCGAAGTCGACTTCGTTTCGCTGAAGCATCGGCTTGCTGAAGTTAAGAAGCAGTTCACGGTCACACGGTACGTACACGTCGGAGATACCATGGTAGACAAGCAGCTTGCGGAACAGGCGGGGTTTGACTTCATCTGCAGCAGCTATGTACGCCGAGGGGACTTTTTCCTCTTGCTAGCGGGAGAGGTTAATATAGGTCCGGGTCGCACGAAGTAGGGTTAATCACAGACGTTAGGAATCGAGATGGCAGAGAATCCCATCATGGACAAGACGGCAATTGTTGGCATTGGTTGGACGCCGTTTACCCGACGGTCGGGTGTGTCCACGGCTGCGCTGGCGGCTCAGGCAAGTCTGATGGCGATTGAAGACGCCGGTCTGCGAGTTGAGGACATCGACGGTATCGTGACCTTTTACCACAAGCACAATGACACCGTTGATCCTAAAGAGCTGGCACACCACCTCGGCATGCCGCGTTTGGACTTCAACCTGTTCCACGACGGAGGTGGGAGTTGGAATGCGGGGGCCGTTGTTGCTGCTGCCACCCTGGTGCACGCCGGCATCTGCAAGAACGTCCTGGTGTATCGATCTAGGAATACCTATAGCGTGGGACGGGCTGCGGCTCCCAGGCGGGCCGAAGAAGTTACTGGGGCGGACCAGTTCACCACTCCTTTTGGCCTGCATCATCCAGCGGCAAATTTCGGGCAATACGCAACAGCACACATGGCGAGATATGGTACGACCACCTTGGACTTCGCACATCTAGCGGTAACAGAGCGGAAGCACGCCATGCTGAATGAGAAGGCCCAGATGCGCAAGCCGATGACCATTGAGGACCATCAGAATTCTCGCTGGATCGTTTATCCTTTCCGGTTGCTGGACTGCTGCCAACAAAGCGACGGAGCTGTCGCCAGCGTGGTGACATCGGCGGAGCGTGCACGGGATCTTCGGCACAACCCCGTGTACATCATGGCGGGAATCGGCGGGAATGCGTACCAGGCTGACCTGTGGCAGACCTACGGGGTCCAAAGCGGGCCTCGGCTTTTCGATATGGCGGGTATCACCCCCAAGGATGTAAGCGTGGCGGAGATCTACGACCCGTTTACGTTCATGTGCATGACACACTTGGAGGACTTCGGGTTCGTTCCCAAGGGTGAGGTAGGGCCGTGGGTCCGGGAAGGCCATAACGCTCTGGACGGTGACCTTCCCGTCAACACGCACGGTGGCCTGCTCTCAGAAGCGCACATTCATGGACTCAATCATATCGTTGAGGCGGTTGAGGCGGTTCAGCAGCTTCGTGCCGAGGGAGTCGTAGATGATCTTTGTGCGGGACCTCACACCTTCGATCGATCCGTGTGCCGTCAAGTCAGAGACCCGGAGATCGCCTTCGTGTGTGGCGAAGGAGGAGGCAGCGCCATTTTGCTGCGCAGGGGGTGAAAAAAGAACATGGACATGGAGTACACGAAGCCATTACCGGCGTCAGATCTGGACACGCTGCCCTTTTGGGAGGCATGCAAGCGGCACGAGCTGAAGGCGTAAAAATGTTCCTCCTGCGGTTCATTTCGTTGGCGGCCGAGAGGGCTGTGTCCCAAATGCCGATCGTGGGAGTTTGAATGGGTGTCTTTGGAAGGGACGGGAACAGTTTACTCCTACGTGGTAGTGCATCACGTTACTATTCCAGCGTTTGCAGGCGATGTGCCATACGTGATTGCGCACGTAACGCTCGATGGCACCGACGGCGACGTACGAATGACCACCAACATCCGTGACTGCCCCTGGGAGGAAGTTCGGGTTGGGATGACGGTAACGGTCGATTTCGACGATGTCACGCCGGAGTTCACGCTTCCCAAATTTCGTCCGCTCACGACCTGAGTCAGTGGCAAGCTGAGGAGAAAGGCTTCGATCCGCCCAACTCAAGGAGGTGTAGGAGCATGCACGGTCCGTTGTAAGGTGTGCGCGTGCTTGATCTCACCCATGTGTTGACCGGGCCCTACTGTACGATATAACCGCCGACGCCGGCGAGGGGACGGAGTACTTGGTCGAGACAGGGTTCGTCGAGTACATCGAGTGACTGTGTTATAACCCGCAATAGAAGTACTATGTTGAACTGCCCGCGCCGGGCCGGTTGTTTCAGGAGGTGACAGCGATGCGGATACTTGATATGGACACCCATTTCGCGGCGGCGAATGAGTTTGACTACGTTCCCGAGGAATACAAGCACATGGTGCCGAAATGGCTGCCTCACGGGGACGGGACAACCCGTCTGGTGGCGCCTGCTAGGCCGGAGCCGCCGAGGGCCACCGGTACGCTTATCCCACGACGTCGACCCATCTGTGAGTCCGACCCAGAGGCCCGCATTCAAGACATGGACGCGATGGGTATCGAGAAACAACTGCTCTGTCCCTAGTTCACGGAGTATGCCTACGAGATCGAGCCCCGGCTTGCTGCCGCCATGTGCAAGTCCTCCAACTTCGTTGTCGGGAAAGTGTTGCGGACGTACCCGGACCGGTTCATCGGCGGTGCGGTCCTGCCAACGCAGAACATAAACGCCACGCTGGAAGAGGCTGAGCGCGCACGAGAGGCCGGGTTCGCCGCCTTCTTCATGAAAGCCGCCCAAGGAGGCAGGAGCTTCGGCGATGTCTATTTCTGGCCGCTATACGACTACGCGAACACCCACAACATGCCGATAGCGGTTCATTCCACCAGCAAGGACCTTGGCTGCGCCATACATCTAGAACGTTTGGGAGATAAATGGGGTCAGTCGGCGAGTTTCTTAGCGGACTATGTGTTGTCCGTTTACTCGCTGATCTATGACGGCGTGTTTGACCGGTTCCCCAACCTCAAGTTCTGCTTTTCGGAGGCCGGGGCATCATGGCTCATCTGGGTTTGGGAGCGTCTTTCCATGGCCTACGACGGAGGGCACAAGTCGAGGCCCATCACGCAGAGACACCCGACCGAATACCTGGCTGCCAACGTTTTCGTTACGGTGGAGCCGTCTGAGCGGTCCTTGGGTTATGTCTGTGAAAACCTGTCTTCCAAGAACCTCATGGTTGGTACCGACTATCCGCACGGCGACGTGACGGGCAGAGGAGGACTTGAGCACGGGGTTACCGCGCTGAAGGAAGCCCACATCGATGGGCTCCTCGAGAGGAAAGACCTAACCCAGCAGGTTAAAGAAGATATTGCATTCGGGAACGCTCTCCGGTTCCTCGGCGAAACCACTTAACATTCGATATGCGAACGCCCCGCTCCGCTAATCCTGCCTTCGTTCGCCCAACCCTGGACCTCCTCCAAAGCAGCGAGGATTGCCGATGGGAAATATAAGGGATGAATAGTCCCGGCTTTTATTGTGATCGCAATCATGAGGCGTATTCGGACACGTAACGGCGCATGGTGTCGAGGGTCTTTTCGCCGATTCCTTTGATCCCCTGGAGTTTGTTTTCGTCCAGGGCGTCTTTGAGATCCTTCAGGCTACGGATTTTATATTTTCTACTTAGGACACGGATGGTTTTTGCGCCGAGGCCGGGTATCGCCGTTAACTCCAGCACGGTTTTTGGGACCCGGTGCACCCACTGCTCCATTTTTGCGCAGGTGCCCGTCTTTAGAAACTCTCCAATGATCCCGGCGATGGTAGGGCCCACACCGGGAATCCTGTTAAGGCCTCCTTCCTGATACAATTGAATCACGGATTCGGGAAAGCGAGAGATAGTATAGGCGACCCGGCCGTACTGTTTCGCATGGGATTCGTCGTATCCGCAAATAATCAAATAGTCACCCATGCCTTTGATCTGGTCGGCAATCTTATCATTGCCGCGCCAGCGCTTTCTGCCTTTCTGATCGGTATAGGATTGATCTCTGTTCGTGGCCATAAGGGATCACCGCGAAGAGTTTTAACCGCAGATTTACGCAGATTATCGCAGAGGAATCAAAAATTATCCACCGCGGAGGCGCCGAGGGCGCTCAGTACTAAATTGCGCCTTTGCGAGAGGTATCTTCCCCCAGTCTCAAAGCATTCCTCGATCGCTAAAACTAAAATACCGATCGTGACCGATTACCACATGGTCTAGGACGCGGATTCCCATCACCTGTCCTACTTCTTTTAACCTCCGGGTAATTTCGATGTCTTCCTGGCTGGGGGTGGGGTCACCGCTTGGATGATTGTGGACAAAGAGGACTGCTGCTGCGGATTCCCGGATGACGGGATTATAAACCTCGCGGGGATGCACCAAAGATGCAGTGAGGGTTCCCTCGGAGATTTTAACCTCACGAATTTTCCGGTTTTTATTGTTAAGGAGGACTGCGTAAAAGATCTCACGCTTTACCTTGCGGAACTTGTCTTGAAAGTGGCGAAAGACGTTTTCCGGGGATGTTAATGGCTCTCCCACCTTCCACGTTTCTCGTCCCATTCTTCGGCCCATTTCTAAGGACGCCTTAAGCCCGGCCAACTTGGCCGAACCTATACCTTTAATGAACCGGAGTTCCTTTGAGGAAGCCTCATCGAGGCCCTTCAGTCCCTTAAACCGCTTGAGTAGAGCCCGGGCGTGGTCCAGTGCGGTTTCTTTTGTACTTGCGTTTCCCGTTCTCAGGATAATGGCGAGGAGTTCGGCCTCAGTGAGAGATTGAGCGCCGTTGTGGAGGAGTTTTTCCCTGGGCCGGTCCTCTTCCGGCCACTCTTTAATGGTACGGTATCGAGTCATTCAATTCCCTTAAATTCCTATCGGACAAGATTTTTCTCGCAAAGACGCAAAGGGCGCAAAGTTTTAGTCTTTTTCAAGTCCGTTGACTGTACGGGTGATGCCTCTTTTCATCAACGCCTCACCAAAATTGAGTAAAAAACCAAGCTTGTATCCCGATAGACGCAAGTATGTCAGAAGCTGCTTTTTGTGTGTTGGAGTAACCTGCTCAACCGACTTGAGTTCCACAACGACCTTCC
Organism: uncultured Binatia bacterium (SeqCode); assembly: GCA_965215595.1. Lineage (GTDB taxonomy): Bacteria > Desulfobacterota > Binatia > UBA9968 > CAXXLF01 > CBDCDW01. The sequence continues at coordinate 753,505 of CBDCDW010000005.1, forward strand.
CGTCTACCACCATATCAGCCCGAAATGCCTCGTCAAACTTGATGCCGCGCATTTCAATCGAGATTGGTACCTGTCGCTCGACCCGAAGGCCGCGTTGTTGTAATTCATGTTCTAAAATAACTTCATACACGGTTTCTAGCAACCCTGGTCCTAACTCACGATGGACAGCTAACGCAGAATCAATGATGAGTTTTCCGGTTTCGTTTTCAGTCAATCCTTGGCGTCCTTTGCGTCTTTGCGGGATGCATTTATTGCCCGGGAATTTCACTTTTTGCGGGTAAAAGTCCCGCTTTTGCCACCGCTTTTTTGGGTTAGCTGGATCTCGCCAATGGTCATCTCTCGATCCACTGCCTTGCACATGTCGTAGATGGTGAGTGCAGAAACTGACACAGCCGTCATTGCTTCCATCTCGACGCCAGTCTGCCCGGTCACCTTTACGGTAGCTTCAATTTCCACCCGGGAAGGGTTCTTCTCAGGGGTGAGAATGATTTCAACCGATGTAATATTGAGGGGGTGGCACATGGGGACGAGGTCAGGCGTCCTTTTGGCTCCCATGATTCCAGCCACCCGGGCGACGGAGAAAACATCTCCCTTTGCCACTCTTTTTTCTACAATCATAGCCAGAGTTTCAGGACGCATGAGTATATTTCCCCTAGCTACCGCCACTCGGCTGGTTGTGTCCTTTTCAGATACATCCACCATGCGTGCACGGCCTTTGGTGTCCAAATGGGAGAGTTTGGCCATGGTTGCCTCCTTAACCCTGATGGGATTTACCGTTCCTTCCGGCCAAAGGGTTTTTATGGTACAAAAATTCCATGGAGAAAAAAAGCCACTACCGTGTAATCATTCTGGGATCCGGTCCGGCGGGACTTACCGCCGCCCTCTATGCGGCCCGGGCAGAGCTGCAACCTCTGGTAATTGAAGGGGGTCAGCCTGGGGGTCAACTAACCATTACCACTGACGTGGAGAACTATCCAGGATTTCCCAAGGGTATCCTCGGTCCCGAACTGATGGATGAATTCAAAAAGCAGGCAGAACGATTTGGTACCGAGACTTATTTTGGCGATGTGACAAAGGTCAGCCTCCAGAAAAGACCTTTTCAGCTCGATCTAGGCAAGCAGACCTTCACCTGCGATACCCTAATAATCGCAACGGGTGCCTCGGCGAAGCTTTTGGGACTCGAATCGGAAAAGAAACTGATGGGATATGGAGTCTCCGCCTGTGCCACCTGTGACGGCTTTTTTTTCAAAGGAAAGGAAGTTGTGGCCGTAGGGGGAGGGGACACTGCCATGGAAGAGTCCCTCTTCCTCACCAAGTTCGCTTCTAAAGTTAATGTCGTTCATCGCAGGGACAAACTGCGCGCGTCGAAGATCATGCAGGACCGGGCCACGAAAAACCCCAAAATCAACTTCATCTGGGACAGTGTGGTGGAAGAGATCCATGGCGAATCCAAAAACGGTGGCGTCACCGGCGTGAGGCTAAAGAACATAAAGACGGGAAAGACGGAGGAGTTTAAGTGTGACGGTGTGTTTCTGGCCATTGGGCACGATCCCAACAGCAAGCCCTTTGCTGGACAATTGGATATGGATGAACAGGGGTATATCGCTACCCATGAGGGAACCAAGACAAGCGTTCAAGGTGTCTTTGCCTGTGGGGACGTGCAGGACCATGTCTATCGTCAGGCCGTCACCGCTGCCGGCTCCGGTTGCATGGCAGCCATCGATGCGGAAAGGTTCCTGGAGAGCCAGGAATCCTAACCGGTTGAGGAAAGATTAAAGATTCTCTCGCCAAGACGCCAAGCTCGCAAAGAAAGATTTCCTTCGATTTTTTCCGGAACTTGGCGCCCTTTGCGTCTTTGCGAGAGCTATCTTGATTCCGATTCAGTAATCCCGCCCTACGCTATGCTCTTTGCCTTTTAGATTACCAATAGCTGTTTGCCATCTGATAGACTGCACCTACCACACCCTCACAGACTTTTGCCATGAATCCCATGTCGAGGGTGTCAATGGTATCGGTGCGGCCATGATAGTGCGGATTACGAAAAAACGAAGTATCCGTCACCATGAGCGCCGGATAGTCGAGGTCCCAAAAGGAGGAATGGTCGCTCAAGCGTACCGCGGGAATCAGGGACCCGTTACCCGGGACTGCCAGTGTCTCAACCGGCAACCCGGGAACTTTTCGCAGCTGGCGGGAAAACTTTTTCAGCAGTGAGTTTGAATTCCAATTTCCGACCACAGCGATAAAATTACCTTGCTCGGGGTAAAACCAGCTGAGCCCAATGGGATACTTCTGACTGCCCGGGCGATTGTCGGTATAGCCAACCATCTCGAGAGAAATCATGGCATTGACTTTAGCGCCGGCAGCCTTGAGTTTCTTTGCGAAATGAGTGCTACCGATCATGTTGAGCTCTTCAAGGTTGAATGCGCAAAATAGCACAGGGGATCGTAATCTCGCTTGGGTCAGGGTGCGGGCCGCCTCAAGCATCACGACGACCCCGCTCGCGTTGTCGTCTGCCCCCGGGGTCCCTGTCACGGAATCGAAGTGGGCGCCAACAACGATCAGTGGCGAGCGTGGGTTTGATCCACCCCGGCCAATGATATTTCTGAACTTTCTACCCCGGTAGCTAAAGATGTCGTTCTCAACGGCAAGTCCGTAGCTCCTGAATTCCTTCTCAATGTAGTTTTCTACTTGAGCAAGGTGCCTTGGGCTGCTGAAGGGACTTCTCTCTGATACGATGCGTTGGAGTTTTTTTTCGATCTCTTTTGGGTCGATTCTCAAGGAGTACTATCCCGCATTCTTACGGGAACCCCCCGATCTTTGAGATAGGTTTTGCACTCCTGGATGGTGTATTCGTGATAATGAAAGATGGATGCGGCCAGGGCGGCACCCGCATTGCCAGTTGCCAGTCCCTGGTAGATATGTTCGGGTGTCCCCACGCCGCCGGACGCAATAACTGGAATGGTGACTCGGTCTGAGATGGCACGAGTGAGCTTTAGATCATAGCCATTCTTTGTCCCATCCCGGTCCATGCTCGTCAAAAGTATCTCACCGGCTCCGGAGGTAGCCATCCGATCGGCCCAAGTGGAGGCATCAAGTCCGGTGGGTTTTCTTCCCCCATGGGTAAAGACTTCCCAATGGTCAGCCACACTCTTGGCGTCAATGGCTACAACTATACATTGACTGCCAAAGGTTTCTGCCGCCTCCCGGACGAACTCTGGCCTCGTCACAGCACCGGTATTGATGGAAACCTTGTCCGCACCGGCCTTGAGAAGATTGCGGATGTCCTCCAGTCGATTGATCCCGCCTCCAACGGTCAGTGGCATAAAGACCTGGTCCGCGGTGCGCGCCACGATGTCCAGGATAATCTGTCGTTTCTCATGGGAGGCAGTGATATCCAAAAAACAGAGCTCGTCGGCCCCCTCTTGATCGTAGAGCCTGGCAACCTCCACCGGGTCTCCCGCGTCCCTCAGTCCTACAAAATTGACCCCTTTGACCACGCGCCCCGCGTCGACGTCAAGGCATGGGATGATTCGCTTAGTTAGCATGAAGCCTCCACGGGTTTACACCGGTGGTATCCTTCCTTTCTACGGCAGAATCCGCCGAAGCACCCTCCTTCGCTCTTCGAGCTTCGGCCTTCGCCGACCGTAGTCGGCTATGGCCGACGAAGGTCGGAGGGTACGACAGGCGCATCATCCATGGGCTTACTCCCATGGTCTTCTGCGAAGGCGCATAAACTTTTTCGCTCGTGTTTTCCGAGACTATTGCTTCTCTCCTCACTCTAAAACCTATCCAGAAATATAATCAATAGGGGGAAGAATAGGAAGCGGTCTAATGTTCACTCTCTGGGTGGAAAATCAAATCCAAGCCAACATTCAAGCCTAGGTACTCCAGAGAAACCCAAACATTTCAAACACCTGTGGGTCCCTTAATTGAGCTGAAATGGCTCGCCTCAGCACAGGCTTATATACATTTCGTGCACAGTTATTAGGCCATTTAAACCTGACGGCGATAGAAGTGAAAATTCTTCAATCCTTATTGGCTTCGGAGCCTCACTTGGCGTAAGTTGGCAGACGATTAGACCCCCAAGATACATTTAAGGAGGTAACGAATTGCGTCCTGGTGGGGTATCAACAGTCGTAGCAAAGTAAAATGGCGGCTCGACCTGTCATTCAAGGGAGAGGAAAATTTCATTAACTGGCTATAAAACGGGTCGAAGCCACAAGGGTAAGCGCCGACCACTACCGGGTCAACTGTTTCTGGATCGGATCGAGACAAGTGGGACTAGTTGACTTTGCACAATTGTGAAAACGAAACGCAAAAATTGCACCTACCCAATAAATTTCCAGCCCCTGACCGCATGAGACTTGTCTAAACACGCAACACCATGAATGATGGGATATATTAATCCAAGCTTTTTACAATACAGGTGCTGCTTTTCAAATATGAGTGGTTCTTTACTAATTGGACAAGCAAGATATTCCGGGTTTAATTCCCCGGAATGGGACTTGTTTTTCTCAATGATAAAAACCGCTGGACGATTGGCATAGGCGCCTATGGGAAGGATTTCATATTTAATTAGATGGTATCCTAATTTTCTTATCGCCTTTGGTAAACCCCTCACATAGTCTTGTGATAAGATTCTTTTCTGCTGAATCCTGTCTCCTAGTTCATATGACGGTTCAATTAAAACCAGGTAATTTTTTGCCACCCGGTACAATTCACTCAATGCTTGTCTGTTGTCAGTTGAGGATTGTTCTATGCAATGATGGGTGTAAACGATGTCAAATGAGTCATCTAAGAACGGTAGGTTAAAAAGATCACCCGCAACACTTCTTTCAATTTGAATTCCTTTTGATTTAGCGTGCTGTTCGCCGACATATAAACGCGACCACGAGATATCCAAGCCAACCAATCTTCGCGGCCTAACCTGCGACTCGTTCAGAGCCAATACCATAGTTGTATATTCTCCCGCTCCAACTTCTAAATAGGATTGGGCATCTTCCTTCAAGTGAAATACATTCTCCATGACATATTCTTTGACCATGTCGTAATAGTGATCGGACCTTACCAAAACCGGATTTCCGTTTAGATTGGCTAAAACTTCGAAAGGCTGTTCGTACGCTTTATTAATGTACGCAATATAGTCGCCTGCCATCCTGTCATATTTTCTCAACGCCGAAGCAGCATTGCGCTTGCGAGTAGGGATCGCATCAAGGCAGGCATGGAAGAACTTAACAACAGGGGAAATCCTGTTTTTTAAAACTAACCGGAGTCTACGTGAATAGTACTTTCGATTGACCCTTCTGTTTGTATGTTTTAAGGTTTCCTCAAGTTTTGGATCCAAATCTTTTCCCTATTAGAATGGAAGCTTCAAAAGCTACGTTAAAATGATAGGAATCTGCCTTTGAGTAGTGGCCACCAAGAACCATATTACTATGACACCCATATCACAGGGGAAAAGGTTGTCAATCATCGCAGCACGCCACTAAACGACGCTTTAATAATATTAAAAGCAAAAATTTCTCTTCCCCCTGCCAGTTGTGAGACGCGTTTGCTGGGATTGAAGACAGCTTGCTCCACTAGATATGCAAACCAGGGTAAAGGGTGAGATCGTCTAAAAGGAAATGGCAGATGCCTTGCCAGATTTAGTGGGCGCTATGAGGTAAGTTGACAGGGCGTTTCTCACGGTGAAGGGTGCGGGCCGTCAATAGGGTGCGGGCCGTCAGTCGTTAGAGAAAGGGGGACAGTATGATGAAAAGAACGATCCTTGCTTTTATCAGTTTGTCTCTAGCCGTCGTCTTTGTGATGGTGACCTCAACAACGGCCTCAAGCGAAGACTTTTATAAAGGTAAGACGCTAAAGCTCATCGTGCCATTTCCACCAGGTGGTGGATGGGATACCTATGCCAGAGTAGCGGCCAAGCACTTTACAAAATACATCGCTGGCAATCCATCTATAATCGTTCAGAACATGCCCGGGGCAGGCGGGTTGGTGGGAGTTAACTTCCTCTACAATCGGGTAAAGCCGGACGGGGTCACGATAGGGATGTTTCAGACCTCCATTGCCTTTCTACAGCTCGCGGGAGACTCGGCCGTGAAGTTCGATGTAAGGAAAGCCAACTGGATCGGCGCTTTTTCGAACCGCGTCAGTACCTGTGTTGTGCGCACGGATTCTCCCTTCAAGACGATTCAGGATCTAATCGGTTCCAAGGAGCCCATGTATAGCGGCGCGGTATCGAGGGGGGGTGGGACATCCATGGAACCCATTTTGATTAACAAGATCCTGAAAACGAACATCAAAGTGGTCTCGGGGTATCCGGGGACATCTGCCATTCGTTTGGCCTTGAGACGTGGTGAGGTGCAGGGGCTTTGTGGGTGGGGCTGGGCCTCGGTCAAGTCTACTGGAAAGGATCTCTTGGACAATGGTACGATACGGATACTGCTACAGATCGCTCACCGCCGCGAGCCGGACATTCCCAAGGAAGTACCACTGATCACCGAAATGACTCCGAAAGACATGATGCCCCTGTTAAACGTCTATCTCATCCCGCGGGGTGTGGGATGGAACATGATGCTGCCACCTAACGTGCCTCAGGATCGGGTGAAGATTCTTCAACAAGCCTTCAACAAGCCTTCAACAAGACTATGAAGGACCCGCAGTTTCTAGAGCACGCCGAAAAGGTCAGGCTGCCGATCGCTCCCATAAAGGGAGAGGAGATCGCCCAGATGTTCGATCAACTCTTTAAGGAAGCGACTCCGGACGTCATCACGGAACTAAAAAAGATAATGTATTGAACGCCCTCATTCGCTTTTTGCTATGCGGTTATAAGGGAGGAGTTGACAACACTTTGACCAACGAAAAAGGGAGGTCCTGACAACTATAACAATGAATTCACATGTCAAAATGGTATTACCACCGGCCCCTTGGACGAAGGCCCTCGAGGACGGCTCTGTAACGGTGCCTGGGTTATCGTGGGAGGCAAAGACCGAGATCGCAGGTGCGCCAGAGCGATTTGTGGCAACCCATGCAGAGGACGTGGACGTGGGAGAGAACGGGCTTCGTCGGTACATACTTGACCTGCTAAAGGGTGCCCCACGCCTGGCCATCCCTGCGTTCTTTGGTCGTGAACACATGCAGCGTAACCTCCTTGTGAGTGCAGATTCGGGTTTCACCCACCCGCGAGACCTGGCGGGCAAAAGAATCGGCTCCCGCTTGACCGTCTCCTCCGGTACGGGTGCTGCCGTGCTCATGATGCTGGAAAAGGGATACAATCTACCCCTCGGCGATATAATTTTCTGCATGGGGAATCCGGACAATCTCAAAAACAACCGTATGCGCCTTCAGGTCAAACAAGGACCCGCCACTGACGAGGAGGGTTTCCAGCTCCTGATCAAAGGGGAGCTGGACGCGCTCATTCTCACCAGTGGACCGCGCTATTTTTCCATGTTCGGTCACGATCGATTGGACGAAGCGGTGGCTGCCAATCCCGCGGTGCGCGTACTGATTAACGACCCATCCACAATCGCGGAGACTTATCGTAGGTCAGGACTGTACCCCATATCGGACCTGGTGGTGCTAGGAGTAAAGGCCGTGGCGGCGGACCCTGATGTCCCCACCAAAGTACTTGCCGCGCTTTCCCAAGCAAACAAACGGGCATCCAATTATCGTGATGAAGCGGAAGAAAAATTGGCCCGGGAGGAGATTGCGCAACTTGGAACCGACCCCCACGAGTACAAGCTCGGTCCGGAACAACGCAAGAATATCGCTGCCTATACGGACTTCTTCTATCGGATGGGCGCTATTGAAAAGTACGTGGAGCCGGAAGATCTCTTTATATAACGGTACCGCTGGAAATCCTCAGAGTTGGTATCCGTATTCGCTCCAACGTTTGAGTACTCGTTCCTGAATATCCACAGGCCACGCCGCGTCAAAAGAGGATTTTGCCGGGATCTGCTCCTTGCTCCAGTGCTTTGGCCAGGTGCAGTCGAAAAGTACCCTGGCACCCCGGAGTGTTTTTCTTTCCTCTGAACTCAGAAACGGTATCAAGGATCCTCCTACCGTGGGAGAGAACTTGTGAATGTTGCGTTCAGGGTGACAGCGTGTGCTGAAGGCCCAAAGGACCTCTCCCATGTTGGTCACATCAATGTCTTCATCGAAAATGAAAAGGTGATAGGGCAAGGGACGAATGGCCTGGGAGCTCCAGACGGCCGACGCCAGGGTCTGCGCATAGTAGGGGTAAAGCATTTTCGTAGCAAGAAACAGCAGATTGGTGGCACCTTCAGGAGGCGAATAGAGTCCGCTGACGGGGAATCCCCGATCTCTGAGATCTTCTAATAGGGCTGCCATGTGGACGGGACGCAGGGCGGCCCAGTCGTCTACCGGCACTCCCATGCAACTTACCGGCAGGATGGGATCATGTCTGTGGGTGATTGCCGTCACACGACAAACAGGTCGAGGTGCGCGGTCGCCGGCACGGTATCCGGTATACTCGCCGAAGGGGCCTTCATCTCTTCTCTCCCCAGGATTCATAACGCCTTCGATGACAATCTCTGAAGTGGCGGGTACAAAGTGATCCACCGTCTCGCAGGGGACGAGTTCCACCGGGCAGCCACGAATGGCACCAATGACTTCGGACTCAGGGATCCCCGGAGCGATCCGATTTGCGCAAATAACGGGTGTTGTGGGGGCAGTGCCAATAGCCGCCACAAACTCCAGAGGTCTATTGAGCTCTTCTGCTCGCTTGTAATGAAAATAACCATGCTGTGTACTTCCAAAGAGAATTCCCAGGGTGTTTTTGTCATGATACATGAGGCGATACATGCCCCAATTCACCCATCCCGTATCGGGGTCCTTGGTTGCCACCATGTGCCAGGTACCGAGGTACCTCCCACCATCTCCGTCGTGGATCAGAGGAATCGGGAACCTCTCCAGATCCACCTCGTTTTCTGTAAAGATGTTTTCTTTGCAAGGTCCTGATTTCACAACAATGGGTTTGATGCGGTTTTTGGACCTGCGCATATACTCTTCCATGATGGTGGTTGCATTCGCATCCGCCTCGAGTCCAAGGGAGATGGCCAACCTCGCGTAGTATTGATTGGGTCTGGCGCTGGTGCCCACGGGCGCGCCCAAAATCCGGAAACCCTTTGCGTACCCCTTGATCTTCTGAAAGAAAGGGGCAGGGGCCTTCAAATCGTAGGAGCGGCGAATTACGGCTCCCACCTCCATGTTCCAGTCCACCTCAGCCTCGATCCGCTGCACCTCTCCTTCTGCTTCGAGCCGGTCGATATATTCTCGTAGATCTTGAATGACCTTTGGGGCAATGGGTTCTTCGCTGTTCGGTTCCAGTCGGTTAATTACTGTCTGCATGACTTCTCCTATACTCCGGCCCTGTCTTCGGTGGCGGCCTTCTCGTATCGGTCGGCGTTTTCTTTGTGGGCAAGAAATTTCATGCGGACGTAAGGGGAAGAGTAGCCGTTCATGATCCTGTCGACTCTGCCAGGCTTGCTGTAGAAGGATTTAATTGCCCATCCGGTCAGTTCACCGAGTTGCTGCCGTGTTAGGTGCCGGGTCGGCATCACCGCATGCTGCAAGTCCCATAGACTCAGGTCTTTGGTCTGTATGATGTTTTCCTTCACGGCCTGTTTCCAGATGGGTGAACCCGGGATGGGATTGAGAAGTTGGATGGCCACGATATCCGGATCGATTGCATCAACGGCCTCAGCGCGGCGGCGAATTTTCTGTTCGTCATCCTCCCAGAAACCGTTCAGATAGGTTGCCACGGTGGAGATGTCATTTTGGCGCAGGAAGCCGATGATTTCTTTCAGCTCTTTGACACCGATCTTTACCGGCCCCTTGCGGGCCTCGGTGATCTCCTCGTCGGTTCCTCCGTCGATACCGATGAGCACTTGGTAAAGTCCGAGGCGGCGCAGACGGGGGATCAAGTCCACGTCGCGCATGAAATTCTGCGCCCGGCCCAGGAAGAACCATTCCAGGTCTAGATTCTTTTTTTCCAACTCGTCTGCCAGATCAACCATTTTTTGCCGGTTAGAGTTGAAGTCATCGTCCATGAAAATGAGCGACTTAACCCCGTACTGTTTGTTCAGGAGTTCCATTTCATCGGCAACTTTCTTCCCAGACTTTGTACGATGATTTGTAAAATCACGTGGATTGCGTTGGTCAACCAGCCACCACTCATAACAGAAGTGGCATGCGCCCTCGCAGCCCCTCGAAGTCACGGCCTCGTTATAGTTCTGCATGACTGAGAACCCGCAGTAGCGATCCATGGGAAACAAGTCGTAGGCGGGTAGCGGCAGCTCGTCGAGATTTGCGATAAGCTCCCTGCGCGGGGTAAGGACGATGTCATTGCCTTTACGGTATACGAGCCCATTAACCTTATTTAATTTTGGGGTCGGATTTTTTAGCTCCTCCAAGAACTCCCAGAGGGTATATTCGCCGTCGCCGAAAGTGCTGACGATCAAGTAATCAATCTGCGGGTTGTCGTGCATCATTTCTTTTGGGATGGCTGTGTACATGACTCCGCCGCCCACCGTGATGATCTTTGGCAGTTCCTCTTTAATGCGCTTCATGGCAATGTGGAAACGGTTCAACGGTGCCACGCCACCGGCGGCAGCGATGACCGTCCCAAAGAAAACCACATCGGGACCTCGTCGTTGGATCTCCTCCATCATTTGATCCAGGTCCAAGTCCAGGGCGCGAGAATCGAGCACCTCCACCTCGGCACATTTTTTCTCTCTGATGAAGGCGGCCAATTGAGCGTGGAGTGGGTTCGCCGCGATGTGATGCTTACCCATTTGAGCCCAGTTCCCCATGGGGGGAGTGACAAATAGTAATTTCATATTCACCCCATATATAATTATAATATAAACTGTTTATGTATTAACGATTTATTCAATGTAAACCCCGCCTCTTGAGGCGGGGAACCTTTAAGGGAGGGATGTGGGAGAGGGGGTTATGGGTGTGGTAGTGATGGGAGGGTGAGTGAGGCGCAAAGAGGGGCACATACCAGGTGGGACATTCGATATCATTTGGTGTGGATAGTGAAATACCGTAAGGATTTGTTGTTTTGGGCGGGAGTATCGGAATATTTTTGTGAAGTGGTTAGGGGAATAGGAGAGCGATATGGATGGGTGATCGATACGATGGCGACGGACGGGAATCAAGTGCATGTATTGATGGGTGCGCCGCCACGGTATTCACCGGCAGAGGTAGTCAAGGTGATAAAAAGTATAACAGGGAGGGAGATATTTCGGCAGTTTCCGCAGGTGAAGGAAGAGTTATGGGGAGGGGAGTTTTGGGGAGATGGGTATTATGTTCGGACAGTGGGGAGTGAAGTGACGGAGGCGGTGATAAGGGAATATATCAAGAAGCAAGGGCAGGAAACACAGCACAAAAGTTACGAGCAGCTGAGGTTGTTCTGAAAGAAACCCCGCCCCTTGGGGCGGGGAGCTTCATTTGTCAAGCAATTTTTTCGTTAAGGAGATTCTTCGGGTCCCCCATAATTGGAAAGATTCCAGGTTGTTGGACGGGGTTAGAGGGAACCTAGGAACGAGAGAAAACTGGAGGAGTTGTTTCTATGGGGAGGGAGCGCTTCAGTCACGGATGTCCTGGGTAAACCAGTCGGTTGGGAGCTCCTGACCGAGGCCCAACTCCTTTGCCTTGCGGACTACGTATCCTGCCACAGCGGCGAACTGGAGACCCTGTGTGCCATCGTTCAGGAAAAACGTTTTTTGACTGTTTGCTGTCCGCCCTTGTATCTTTCCTGACATTACATCAGTCAGAGTGGGATAGTTTTTTTCAAAGAGATCCACAGTGGGTTGGCGAATCTGATTCATTTCAGACTGGGTACCTGCCACGTACGCGGCATAGCCGGCGATTCGCTGCATCCCTTCATCGAGGTTTAGAATCGTCCCGCGCCCGAGTTTGATTACCAGGTCGCAGTTGTTAACAATTTCGGGAGACCATTCGTTTGGTCTGACGCAGGTGAGGTGGACACCGGGTGCGATCCAGCTCGGTTCCTGTATCACCACTTCAATGGAATCGGTGCAGGTGGCTACCATGTCCGACCCCTGAACGACCTTTTGCATGTCCGCTTCAGGAACCACGTCCAGATTGAGTTGAGCGCTCATTTCCCTCGCAAAGGTTTCGCGGTGTTCTTTTGTGGGACTGAAAACCTTAACCTTGCTCAAATTTCGCACTTCGTGAAAGGCTTCAAGGTAACTTCGCGCCATGCCACCGGATCCTAGGATACCCACCACGGATGCGTCGGATCGTGCCAGGTACCTGGCAGCCAATCCGGCACAGGCGCCCACCCTCATGTGTTGTATGATACCGTCGTTGACCATGGCCAGAGGCTCCGCGTTACGGGTGGAAAAGACCAGGATCAATCCGCAATAGGTCCCCGGCTCGATGCAATACTTCTCAACGGTCTTTCCATCCGGCCAATGAAGCATGTCGGACTTCATTCGTATAGCGAATGTTTCCAGGGTACGGGAGACTCCCTCCATTGTACCCCAACGGTACATCAGCTTGGGGTCATCGTTGGGTGCAAAAACGTCAATTCGTGGACGATAGCCTGCGCGATTCTGGCTGAGATCCTTGTAGCCGATTTCCAGGGCCTCCAGACAGCCCTTCATATCAAGAATCTTTTCCACAGTCGGGTTATTGATGATTAACATGGCTCACCCCTATCATATTTTGAAAACTCCGCCAAAGCTTGAAAAACTGTTAACCGAAGATGGACGCAAACGGTTAATCGCAAAGAGCATAGCGCAGAGCGCAAAGCGTAGGAAGTGAATTCCTGAATTCGGATGAAGATAGCTCTTGCAAAGACGCAAAGGGCGCGAAGTTTCGGGACAAATATTAATTCTCTTTGCAAGCTTGCCCCCCCATTGAAGCAACCCCAATTGTCGTATAGCCTTCCATCCGGAAACAAAAACTCGTAACTACCATGAGACTCCAGGACATACATTGAACTTAGCGACACTAACCTTTCAATGCTAAAGCAAATCGTTGACGTTAAAAGTGGCGAAGCCCGTGCCCTGTGGTGGTCTTTTGCATACTTTTTTTGTCTCCTGTGCAGCTACTACATCTTGCGCCCGGTGCGAGATGAAATGGGTATTCAGGGCGGAGTGAGCAATTTGGAGTGGGTTTTCACGGGTACCTTTGTGGCCATGCTTGTTGCCGTACCTATTTTTGGTGCGGTGGCCGCACGGTTCCCCCGGCAAAAACTCCTGCCGATTGTTTATTATTTTTTCATTATCAACATCCTGATTTTCTATGTCTTGTTGGAAAGTGGCATCGCCACGACCTATGTGGCGCGGGCCTTCTTTATTTGGGTAAGCGTCTTCAACCTCTTTGTGATCTCTGTCTTCTGGAGTTTTATGGCGGACCTGTTTACCAACGAACAGGCACGGAGGCTTTTTGGCTTTATTGCCGCTGGAGGGAGCGCGGGAGCCATCGTGGGTCCATCGGTGACAGCGACGCTCGCCAGGCCTATAGGAACGTTCAACCTGTTATTGATTTCTGCGGTGATTCTGGGTTTGGCGGTCGTATGTATCCGGCAATTGGGAACCTGGGCCGCAGAGTCCGAAGGCAAGGTTACTTCCAATGCGGATGCCGTTTCAGAGGAAGAAGGTATCGCGAAGGACGCCCATTATGCGAAAGCGCCTGTAGGAGGAGGTGTACTCACCGGAGTAAAGGCGGTTTTCCAGTCGCCCTATTTGTTGGGAATCTGTCTTTATATCTGGTTATACACGACCTTATCCACCTTTCTCTACTTTGAGCAGGCCCATATCGTGAAGGAGGCTTTTGCCGATTCAGAAAGCAGAACCGCAGTATTCGCTTACATGGACCTTGCGGTGAATTCCCTTACGGTGATTGGACAGGTGCTCGTCACGGCGAAAATTGTTGCCCGTTTTGGTCTGCCGTTTACCCTGGCCCTTTTACCTGGCCTTGCGGTATTGGGCTTCGTCGTATTGGGGTCATTCCCTTCTCTCGCCGTACTTATCGGGTTTCAAGTCCTGCGCCGGGCCGGCAGCTATGGCATTGCACGGCCAGCCCGGGAGATGCTCTACACGGTGGTAAGCCGCGAGGAGAAGTACAAAGCAAAAAATTTCATTGACACGGTGGTTTACCGTGGGGGCGACGCCATGAGCGGGTGGGTTTTTGCTGGTCTGCGAGGCGCAGGACTTGGGCTCTCGGCGATCTCTTTTGTGGCCGTCCCAATAGCGGTCGGTTGGCTTGTCACAGGCTGGGGGCTGGGAAAGAAACAGGAGGCCCTGCGGACACTGCCAACCGACAAAGTGGCACGGTATCACGTTTTACAGACCTGATTGCATAAATAGAATTTGGGAGGAGAAATTATGGCTGACCAGGATGAGTTTCAGAGCTTTTCGATGAACGATGTTTCGCGGCGAAATGCTCTTAAATTATTGCTAGGAATCGGTGCGAGCCTCACCTTGGGTCGGTTGCCTGATCTCTTTGCCGCTCAGTCTATACTGAAGCGACCCATCCCGCGCACTGGCGAGCTGGTGACGGCGGTTGGGCTCGGCACTTCCGGAAGGTTCAATGTGGGGTCCGATGCTAGCGATCGGGTGCCAGTGAAAGAGGTCCTCCGCCTCTTCAATGAGATGGGGGGTGCGCTCGTGGATACCTCGCCCAGTTACAGGAGGTCAGAGGGTGTGCTGGGAGACCTTGCGGCGGAGCTGGGAATTCGTAAGTCCCTGTTTCTCGCCACCAAAGTCAGCACCTGGGAAGACCGTGATGAAGGAATTCAACAAATGGAGCAGTCGTTGAAAGACCTCCACACTGATCGCGTGGACCTCATGCAGGTGCACAACCTGAAGAACTGGAAGACTCATCACAGGACGCTTGAGGAATGGAAAAAGGTGGGCAGGATTCGTTACCTAGGATTTACCACTTCGCAGGTTGCCGACTTCGAAGAGATGGAGCAAATTATCCGGAAAATTAAACCCGATTTCGTACAGTTGAATTACAATATCCAGACTCGGGATGCTGAAATACGTCTCTTACCCCTAGCTGCAGATACCGGGACGGCCGTTCTAGTCAACCGTCCGTTCCAGAGGGGGAGGTTGTTTAGCAAGGTTAGGGCACTCGGCCGCCGGCCGCCCGCCTGGGCGGCTGAGTTCGACTGCGAAACTTGGGGACAGTTCATGTTAAAATTCATTCTCTCCCATCCAGCTGTGACCTGCACCATACCAGCCACACGAAAACCCAAACACCTGGTGGACAACATGGGTGCTGGGATGGGGCGTCTTCCCGATGAGAATATGCGCCGCCGCATGGTGAAATTGGCTGGCAACCTCTAGCGGACTCAAGTCAGGTCATTGAACATCCTTCTCTAATGACTTAACCGCAGATTTTCGCCGCCTAGGGCACAGCAAAGCGCAGAGCGCTCAGAGAAGTGAGCAGTAAGCAGTTGGCAGTATGCAGCAAAGCCGTGGTCGGATGTCTCTGCCTGCTTCCTGCCCCCTGTCCTACTGCCTACTCCCATTGCTCAGTCCTCAGCACTCGCTACTCGTCACTAACTAGCCGCCTTACACCACATGCTCTCTTGTCATGATCTTACTTTGCGCTAAGCGCCATGCTGTTTTTCGGTAAACCATTTGGACAGTGATGCGTCTAATTGGCTGTAGGCTCAAAATAACCAAATTTAAAGGAGGTGATTATGACTAAATTCAGAGCCTTTCTTTGGTCAAGCATTCTCGGCGGCGGTTTGTTGATTGCTTCGGGATCGGCATTGGCGAGCGGCAGTCACGGACGCCATGGGGTCTCTTACCACAAACATCGTCCTCAGCTGGTTCGTACATACCGCAATCACCGGGGCAGAGTTATCGGGTCAGTGCGGCCTTTCCGTAACCACCCTTCCGGCAAGGGTTACTATGTTCGAGAACATAGACACCATTACTGGGTAAAGCGTGATCGGCATTTCCCGCGTAGGTATTGGAAGCGCTACCATCGCAGAGGTTATTGGGGTCACGGACCCGTTAGACGGCCTCCACATACTGTGATCATAGAACGGGAGGAGGAAGTGGAGAGTGAAACATCCTCCATTCGGATCGGTCCTGAGGAACTGTCTGTCATCATCCCGCTCCCTTGGTAGTTGGGATACAAAACATTGGGTGTAAGGAGGAAATATGAACAGGGTATTTATCGTAGTAGCTGCTCTATTCCTATTCGGAGGCTCATTAGGTTGTTCGGGGCCCTTGACCACAAGGGAGAAAGGGGCGGTAATTGGAACTGCAACGGGTGCTGGACTAGGCGCCATCATTGGGAGTGCCACAGGAAATGCGGGACCCGGCGCCGGTATCGGGAGCTTGATCGGGCTCGGAGCGGGCGCCCTGATTGGGGATCACGTGCAGGGTCAACAGCAAGCCCAGGCCATTCCGCAAGAGCAATTTGACGAGATGAAGGCAGAAATAGAGCGTCAACGAAGAGAAATCGAGCAGTTACGGCAGGGAAAAGAGTTCTGATGAGCTGAATAAAGATAACAGAGGTAAACCTTTTGGCCGTGGGCCCGTCTAAGGAACCAAAGGCCAGGATAAGACAACTTTTTTAACGAGGAGAAAACAATGAAAACATCGAAAATCACAACTCTCGGAAGCCTCGTCATCAGCTCGCTTATTCTCTTGGGTAGCGTTTGGGCTCCCCCTGTAGATGCGAGGGGTTTCAGGAAAGCATACAACAGAGCACATCAAGTTAGAGGTCACAAAAATCGACCCAGCTACAGAAATCATGATCGCGTACCCACACAGTTCAAACATTACCGGAAAGCAAATGGCCGGGCGCATCAGCGATATCGGGCATTCCGTAAAAATCACTACCGGAGAGCCGGTAAGTCGAGACAGCATCGGATGAGACAATACCGGATGAAACGGTACAGAATGAGAAATCACCGACGAGAAGCCCGAAGTGATCGTAGAGATTTTCGCAGGAACTGGCGTGGGTTTGGGCGCCATCGGAACCACTCGCCACGAGATAATTCGGGTTTCGACAGGGGACGCGGTCAACGCGGCGGTGACGGTCAAGATGGGGGTATGGTTGAGGAGGTGACTCAGAATGGACGGGGGGGCCGTGACGATCGAAGAGGATTCAGGCAGAATAGGGGAAGGTTCGGACAGAATTGAGGGATCACTGTTAGGCTATATCAATAAGTGTTGGCATCGGGGATGGGGTCAGGCGTACGCCGGGACCCTCATCCCCTTCCCGGTATGAGGGACCAGAGTTGACGGGATCAAAGACGAGCTTTTACTTGCAAAGGCAAATCCCTCATGGAAAATACAGGACCGGTGGAGCTTAAAGATGACCAGCTTGTGGGGTTGGCCAAGTCGGGTGACCGAAAGGCGTTTGAGGTGATCGTGGAACGTTACATGCAGAAGGCTTATCAAATTGCGTTTCATCACATCAGGGATCGCGAGGAGGCGAAGGATATCTCCCAGGAGGCCTTTCTGCGGGCCTACACGCAGCTCAAGCGTTTTGACCTGCGCTCAAGTTTTTATACCTGGTTTTACCGGATACTGGTCAATCTTTGTATCGACCACCAGCGCAAGAACCGCCGGTTCGTCCAGCAACCATTTGAGGAAAAAGAGAACCAGGAAGGTGGCAATCCTATGGCCGGTAATAATCCCATGTCTCCGGACCAGCACGTTTCGGCGGAACAAATGTCCCGCAGGGTGACAGCGACCTTGGAGGGCTTACCCCCAAATCAGCGTACGGCTTTCATCCTAAGAAACCACGAGGGGCTTTCCATTCAGGAAATTGCCGAGGTAATGAAATCTGCAGAAGGAACCATTAAGGTCCATCTCCACCGGGCAGTGATGACACTTAGGCGGAACCTAGCGGAGTTTGTATAGGGGCAAACCATGGCTGAGCGAACTCATAATCCATCTCAGAGCTGCAAAGAATACGAACAGGACCTTGTGCTCTATAACTACGGGGAATTGCGCGCTGGGGAGTTGGACCGAATGGAAGCTCACCTCCGGGCCTGCGAATCCTGTGGTCAAACCCTGGAGTCCCTACGATCGATGTTACCGCTGGAAGTAAAAGACGATAACCCGCCCCAGAGCTTCTGGGACGATTATTCGAGGGAGTTACGGGTTAAACTCGATCAAGTGGAAGCGAAGGTGTCATGGTGGAACCGAATCTTATCCCTCCTTCGTCCCTGGCCCGTTCCGGCAGCGGCCACAGCCATTGTGCTTTTGTTGGCTCTGACCTTGACCCTTGACCGTACGCTGTGGAGACCCGAGCAAGGACCTCCTGTGAATGAAGAAATTATTGAAATCTTTCGTATGGCCGATGATGTCGAGTTCTTCAAAAATCTAGATCTGCTGGATTCCATGGAAATGCTGGAAGTGCCTGGCGCTCTCTCTAATGGATCGGAATCAGCATAGGCCGCGCGGAATTGGTCCAGTGAGGCCGATGTTATGGATATTGATTTTACTTTGCCTTCAGTTTGTAACCTTGCGCACAGCTTCTTCCGAAGATCCTCCGAAGCGGGAGTTGTTGCAAATGATGGAGTTGCTGCAGGAATGGGAGATGATCCAGAACCTGGAGCTGATAAAACAGATGGATTCCGCCGGCCAGATAGAGAACACATCGGCAAGAGAATCGGTGGAGATGCCCGTACCCCAAATTCACATCGAGGATGGACAAAGGTGGAACGGAAACTTACGCTGATCATCTTCTTGCTTGCCCCGTTCTGCGGTCTAGCGGTTTCCCCGGTTTGGGGACAACAGAAAATTGACGAGGGAAAGGCGCTCCAACGCTGGCAGCGGATGAGCCCTGAGCAGAGGGATGAGCTGAGAAACCGTTATGAAAAATGGCAGACGCTCCCCCGACAGGAAAGAAAGAAGCTACAAGAAAATCTCGATACCTGGCGCCGCCTTCCGCCCGAAGAGAGAGGTGCCATTCGGAAAAACTATGAGAGGTGGCAACAACTCTCTCCGGAACGACAGCAGCGGTTGCGCCAGAGGTGGGATCGGTGGCAAACCCTTCCACCTGAGAAAAAACAGAGTCTTCGACGCCGCTATGATAGGTACCGTCAATTATCTCCGGAAAAACGACGTGAGCTGCGCGAAAGGCGAAAGAAGCGCCGGGGATATTCCCGCCAGCGGAAGAGGGATTCACGTGCGAAACGGCAACAGAAAAAGCGTCAGCGCCGAAGGCAGAGAGAGTATCGGTAAATCCCATGGACAATGAAGACCAGAGAATTCGTCATTTTCTGAATCGAACCACCTTTGGTGCCACTGATGTTGAAATTCAAGTGGTCAAGAGAGTCGGCATTTCCCATTATCTCGAGCGCCAGCTATATCCTAAGTCCATTGCCGATCCTGTGGCCGAGAAAAAACTCGGTGAACTGAAAACCCTCCATCTCAGCAGCAAGGAACTCCTTGAACTCTATCCACGGCGCAAGAATAAAAATGGTAGAAATCAAATGAGCATGGGCCAAATTCACGGCCCGCGCACCATTCTCGAAGAACTACAACAGGCGAAAATCCTTCGCGCCGTTTACAGCCAGCGTCAGCTTTACGAGATCATGGTGGATTTTTGGTCCAACCATTTCAACGTGTTCGCTAGAAAGGGCGCAAGCCGCTGGTTGGTTACATCCTACGATCGGGACGCTATTCGTCCCAATGCCTTTGGCCGCTTCCGGGACCTCTTGGTGGCCACAGCGCAGAGTCCCGCAATGCTTTTTTATCTGGACAACTGGTTGAGCGTAAGCCCGGATTCGTGGAAAAAGCGGCGGACGAAACGAAGGAAACGTAGTCTCAAAAGGGGTCTCAACGAAAACTATGCCCGTGAACTGTTGGAACTGCACACTTTGGGGGTGAACGGCGGTTACTCTCAGAAGGACGTAGAGGAAGTGGCTCGCTGCTTTACGGGTTGGACCATCCGTCGGCCCAGGAAAGAAGGGGTCTTTCGTTTCAACGGACGATTGCATGACAGTAGAGAGAAAAGGGTCTTAGGAACCTACCTTCCCGCGGGAGGGGGCATGGACGAGGGTCTGATGGTGATGGATCTCCTTGCTCGCCACCCGTCTACCGCACATTTTATCAGTGGCAAGCTGGTCTGCCGCTTCATTGCCGATGATCCACCGCCTCGTCTGGTCAAGGAAGCTGCATCGGTTTTTCTTCACACCGACGGTGATATTCGTTCCGTACTGCGGGTCATCTTGAGCTCACCGGAGTTCTATTCCACGAAATTCAGGGACGCCAAAGTAAAAAAACCCGTGGAGCTTGTGGCCAGTTCGCTGCGCGCCGTGGACGCTGAAACCGATGGACACCGATTTCTGCAACGCCATTTGAGACGAATGGGGGAGCCGTTATTCATGGCACGTTCCCCCACGGGATACCCTGATGTGGGGGAGCGCTGGGTCAATCCGGCCACACTCCTGGCGCGGCTGAATTTCGCTATTGACCTTACTTCCAATCGGATTCGAGGAACTCGAGTGAAGGTCGGAACTTCCGAAGGGGTGAGGCTTGCGTCACCAGGATTTCAGAGGAGATAGGGATGAAATTTACTCGCCGTCAATTCATGAGATCTGCCGGGCTGGGTTTTCTGGCCTTTGGGCTCCCGCCTTCGTTTCTGTTGCGAGCTGCCGAAAGAGGGGCGGCAGTCCAAGGCAAGACCCTGGTAGTGGTATTTCTCCGTGGTGGGATTGATGGCCTCAACGCGGTTATTCCCTTTAAAGACCGGAACTACTATGCCCTTCGACCGAGCATCGCCGTCAGTGAACCTGCCTCCGGCGAAGGCCGATCCTTGGACCTGGACGGTTTCTATTCGCTCCATCCCTCGCTGGCTCCGATCCATTCTCTCTATAAGGAGGGTAATCTGGCCTTGGTTCAAGCCACAGGCTCTCCGGACAATACTCGTTCCCACTTTGACGCCGAGGATTACATGGAAACTGGCACTCCGGGAGTCAAGAGTACACAGGACGGTTGGTTGAATCGGTACCTTCAAGGAGAGACACATAACGGGAACCCTTTTCGGGCGGTCACCATGGGCACGAAGCTAGCGCGCATTCTAACTGGCCCTGTACCGGCTCTGACCCTGCGGGATATAAGAAGCTTCCGCCTGCGTAACAAGGACCTGACTCGGGTGCTCGCTCGGCTCTATGAAAACTCCGGAGACCCCTTGTTCCGTCGCCATGGTGAAAATCTTTTTCGCTCCATGGCTATTCTTAAAGAAATTGGCACTCGCATTCCTGCCTCCCGTGAAGCCTACCCTCGAGGTGGGTTCGGGAGGTCCATGGGGGAAATTGCCCGCCTTGTTAAATCTGGAGTTGGTGTGGAGATTGCATTCACCGAATTAGGAGGATGGGATACCCATGCCAATCAGGGGGGAAGTAGCGGGCGAATGGCCAGAAACCTGCAGAAGTTAGCAGAGGGAATCGTGGCTTTTTACCGAGATCTGGGCGATCGGATGGAAGACGTTATTCTTCTAACGTTATCGGAGTTTGGACGCACGGTTAAGGAAAATGGCAATCGTGGCACTGACCACGGTCACGCCAACATGATGTTTGTGCTGGGTGGTAAGGTTCAGGGTGGAAAAGTCTACGGTCGATGGCCGGGACTCGAGCCAGAGCTTCTGCACCAAGGAAGGGATCTGGAGCTCACCACGGACTACCGCTATGTTTGCGCTGATGAGCTCCACCACCATCTGGGTGTGCGGAACTTCGGCCACATTTTTCCTGGCTTGCCACCGTCCACCAACCTGATCCAGTGGAAAATTTGAGTGGATGAAACCAGCCCGTGGAAATTCTGTTCACCCATCCCCTGATTCTGCCGTGGCAATTGCCTCTTGCAATGTGAAAGCACCTGCATAGAGCGCACGCCCAACGATGACACCCTCTACTCCTTCCCCCTCAATTTCCTTGAGACGGCGGATGTCATCTAAAACTGCTACTCCCCCCGAGGCGATGACAGGGATCTTTACTGCACGTGCAATCCGTTCTGTCTCCTGGACTCCGACTCCTGATTGGGTGCCGTCGCGGCTAATATCGGTGTAGATGATCCGCGCGGCTCCGTCCTCTTCGCACCGCATTGCCAGTTCCACCGCATCCATAGTGGTATCTTCTTTCCAGCCTTTGAGCGCTACTCTACCCTGTCTCGCATCGATCCCCACGATGACCTTACCGGGCCACTTCTTGCAGACAGATCGAAGCAGATCACGGTCTTCATAGGCTGCGGTACCCACCACAACGCGGTGAACACCGGTGGCTAGGGCCTCCTCCATGAACTTCATGGATCTGAGTCCCCCACCGAGCTCCACCGAAATGTTTAGCGCTGTGCAGATGGCGGCCACCTCTTTCTTGTGCACTGGATGGCCCTCCACTGCGCCGTTCAAGTCCACCACATGGAGGAGAGTTGCCCCTTGCTGGGCCCAGTGACTTGCTGCTTCGAGGGGACTTTCGTAGTAAATGGTTTCTTTTTCCATGTCTCCCTGGTACAGGCGCACACACCGACCGTCCTTCAAGTCAATGGCGGGGATGATCAACATGAGTTAAGCCCGGTCATAATTCCAAGAAAGATTTTCGCGCCAAGACGCCATCGAGTTAAAATCCTAAATCCGAAGCACGAAATCCTAAACAATTCTAAAACCTAAAATTACTAATGCTCAAAACATTAAACAAGCGCTCTGGCAATTCTCGCAAAGACGAAAGGCTGAGCACCTAAGACAAACCGGTTGATTCCTTTGTTTTGCAATTTGGTGATTCGAGATTGTTTCGAATTTCGGATTTCGAGTTTCGAATTTGAAAAGTTTTTTATACTTGGCGTCCTTTGCGTCTCTGCGAGAGTCATCTTTTCCAATTCCATAGTCTAAACTCGACAGGACAATGCAAGATTTTTGCTTAGCTTCGTTCTGCGAAGCGGGCAAAGTTGGAAAGAATACGGAGTCCCACCGCCTGGCTCTTTTCCGGGTGAAATTGGCAGGCAAAGAGATGGTCCGTGGCGATACTGGAGGCGAAGCTCAACCCGTAAGGTGTGGTGGTCGCGACCAGTGATGCTTCATCGGGCACGACGTAATAGGAGTGAACGAAGTAGACAAAATCGCCGGTTGGGATCCCGTCCAGAAAGGGTGACTCCTTTTGTTTTTCGATGGAGTTCCATCCCATGTGAGGGACTTTTTGTTGTTCACCGGGACGAAAACCAACCACCTTGCCAGGAAACAGATCCAGGCCTTTCTCGTGTCCAAACTCCTCGCTCTCACTGAAAAGAAGTTGAAAACCGAGACAGATACCTAAAAACGGTTTCTTTTGTCGCACGTATTCCTGAACCACTTCGACCAACCCGTATCGCCTTAGGTTCTCCATACAGGCATTGAAAGCGCCCACTCCTGGAAGAACCACTCCGCGGGCGGACGCGATATGTTGAAGGTCACGGGTTACTTCCGCTTGGAATCCCACATGCTCGAAACCCTTTTGGACGCTACGAAGGTTTCCCATGCCATAATCGATGACGGCAATCATAAGCTGCCCTTGGTGGATGGGATTCCTTTGATGCGTGGATCCAATCGGGTGGCTCCTTCCATGGCGCGCGCAAAGGCCTTGAAGCTTGCCTCAATGATGTGGTGCGGATTTTCGCCCTGGACCATGTGAATGTGAAGATTCATACCGAGTTGATTGGCGAAGGCTTGAAAGAATTCATGGGGCAGATCGGTATCGAAATTTCCCACGCGCCCCGGGCGGATTTTGACGTTATAGGCCAGGTAGGGTCTTCCACTGAGATCCACCACCACCCGGACAAGGGATTCGTCCAAGGGAACACTCGATTCTCCAAAGCGACGAATTCCTTGTTTGTCCCCCAATGCTTCCTTGAAGGCCTGGCCGAGGGCCAAGCCCACGTCTTCCACTGTGTGGTGAAGGTCCACCTCAAGGTCCCCTTGGGCCTTTAGCTGTACATCGAACAGACCGTGACGGGCAAAAATTTCAAGCATATGGTTGAGAAAGGGGATCCCGGTTTCCACCTGTGAGTTGCCGTTGCCGTCCAGCTCGAGTTGCACCGAGATTTGCGTCTCTTTTGTATTTCGTTCTAACTTACCTGGTCGTCCCATAAAACCTCTCCTTATTTTCAGACCGATGAAGCTGAATCGCTAAGCGTATAGTGCAAGGGGCATAGCGTCTGTGCGGATTCGGGACCACTGACTACCGACTACTGACCTCTGACCTTAATCCGGGAATTGACGACCGGGAGTCTGTAGTCCGTTGTCCGTAGTCTGTCGTCTCTTTGCGCCTTGCGCCATGCTCTTTGCTATTGCCGGCCTGAGAAACCGGGTTATTCAACATCTTTTTAAATCCGTGCCATTACCGCCCGGGCATGCCCATCCAATCCCTCCAGATGTGCCAGCCTGACGATCCAAGGCGCCATTGATGTAAGGCCCCTCCGGTTGGATTGAATAAAGCTTGTCCGCTTGACGAAATCATAGGTGCCAAGGGGCGAGAAAAATCGGGCACGGCCTCCCGTGGGAAGCACGTGGTTTGGACCTGCCACGTAGTCCCCTAATGGGGGAGTAGTGTAGGGGCCGACGAATAGAGCTCCAGCGTTACGGATCGAACCGGCCCACCGCTTTGCGTTTCTGGCTATAACCTCCACATGCTCCGGGGCAATGGCATTGACGAGGTCCACCCCTTCGGTGAGACCTCTTGTAATAATAATTGCACCGAATCGCTCCAGGGCTTTTATGGTGATTGCCTTTCGCTTTGTTTCCTTCAGTTGTTTTTCCAGCGCCGCCTTCACTTTCAGGCCCATGGTACGGGAAGAGGTAACGCACAGAGCTGCGGCCATTTCATCATGTTCGGCCTGGGAAAGCATGTCTGCGGCCACAAAGGCTGGGTCTGCGCTGGAATCCACCAGAAGGAGGACCTCGCTGGGACCGGCAATAGAGTCGATACCCACCTGCCCGAAGACCAGGCGTTTGGCCGTTGCCACGTAAATATTTCCTGGCCCGACAATCTTATCAACCCTTGGGATCGTCTCGGTGCCGTAGGCCATTGCGGCGATGGCCTGGGCTCCGCCAACGCGAAAGACTCGATCCACCTGGGCGACCCGAGCCGCAGCCAGTATGGGAACTTCACTGATACCTAAAGGAGAGGTCATGACCACTTCTTTGACACCCGCCACCTTTGCAGGGATGACGTTCATGAGCACCGATGACGGATAACAAGCTTTTCCACCGGGGACATAGACTCCTGCACGCTCCAGTGGATTCAGGTTCTGCCCCAAGACCATGCCCAGAGGGTCTTTATAACGCCAACTCTTTTCTAATTGGTGACGATGAAAACGGGCAATTCGGCGTGCGGCAAAGCGCAATGCCTGGAGGTTGTTTCTGGAAATACGTTTAACTGCTTCGTCCATCTCTCGTGGTTTAACCTCGATTTGATTGCGCTTCAGGGTCAAGCCATCAAAGAGACGTGCATAGCGAGTGAGGGCAAGATCACCGTTTCGACGCACTGCCCGAATAATACTTTGTACGGGGCGCTCGAACTTTTCTTCCTTTTCGTCTCTTCTCTGAATAATGCCTTTGAGGGCATTTTTAAATCTAGAGCTTTTGGTTTCGATAAAGGTAATATTCAATGTTTCATCCTTTGGATGTCTGCGCCGAGCCAGGAAAATTTCCGTTCAATATTTTCATAGCCTCGGTCCAAATGATAGACCCTGGAAACTTCCGTTGATCCCTCGGCTTTGAGAGCCGCCAGGACTAAAGAGACACTGGCCCGTAAATCTGTTGCCATGACCGGTGCGCCGGAGAGGCTTTCCACGCCTTTGACAATGGCACGGTTCCCTTCAAGTCGAATATTCGCGCCCATTCGATTCAATTCCTGCACGTGCATAAAGCGATTTTCAAAAACATTCTCGGTGATCACACTGACCCCGTCCGCCACGCTCATCAATACCATCATCTGTGCCTGCAGGTCTGTGGGAAAACCCGGATAGGGCAGGGTGGTGATGTCCACACTCTCTGGTCTATTGCACCCTTTGACCCTTACCCCGTCTTCCTCAGTATAGATGGCGGCTCCCGCCTCCCTTAGTTTCAAGAGAAAGGCCTCCAGGTGATTGGACGGTGCCCCTTGCACCATGACGTCACCGCCGGTCAGTGCAGCCGCCACCATGAAGGTCCCTGCTTCAATGCGGTCCGGCACTAACCTGTGGGAGACGGCACCGAGGCGGTCCACTCCCGCGATGGTTAAGGTGTTGGTTCCCGCACCGCTGATCTGCGCCCCCATTTGGTTTAGAACCGTTGATAACTCAGCGATCTCCGGCTCCTCTGCCGCGTTCTCAATCACAGTTTTCCCCTGTGCTAGAGTCGCTGCCATCATTAGGTTCTCTGTGGCACCCACAGATGGGAGATCGAGATAAATGGTGGCACCATGGAGTCGTTTGGCCTTGGCCTCTACATAGCCGTGAACCAGTTCAATTTGCGCTCCCATCTGCGCCAGACCTTTGAGATGAAGGTTGACTGGTCGAGGGCCGATGGCGCATCCCCCGGGTGTGGAAACATGAGCGATACCAAACCGCGCCAGGAGGGGTCCAAGAACCAGGATGGATGCCCTCATGGTTTTTACCAGGTCATAATGGGCTTTTGGGTTTGTGATGGTCTCTGCCTGGAGCGTCAATTGGCCGAGGCCGGTGCTTTCGATCTTTACTCCGAGCCCGGTGAGCAGCTTCGTGGTGGTATAAATATCCCTGAGGTCAGGGATCCCTTGATAAAAACATGGCTCCGCGGTGAGTAGCGAAGACATTAGGATCGGTAGGGCTGCGTTTTTCGATCCGCTGACCGCCACATCGCCCTCGAGCCTCCGGCCTCCCCGAACCTGAATGCTGTCCACTTGGTATTACCCTTTCTATGAAGTCTGCCGAGAAGAATCTTTCCTTCGCGTAGAGATTACTCGTTCCTTGCCAGCGTTATCCCGGTGAAGAGAAATTGCTGAGTATTCACTTACAGACTCGACCAGTGAGCGAAGCGCTTTTCCCATTGTGAATCCCATCTCTAAAGCCATAAAACCGGGGCTTTGGAGATAGAGGTAAGCCAGTGGGATGATACGCCGATAGAAGGCCAGTCCCTCCGGCCCGGCGTCCAATGCGAGCCTAGGTTCCCACTGGACCTCCTGGGGTAGGTTCTCCATTTCCCTCTGACTCACATAGGGAGGGTTGGATACGATCCCGTGGAAAAACCCCCTCTTGTTCTCTAAAGGCTGAAAGAGATCTCCGTGGACAAAGTGGATTCGCTCCCGCACTCCGTGCCGCTCAGCGTTAGACTGTGCGATGGCGAGGGCCGTTGGGGAAATGTCAGTTGCCCATATCTCCACGTCGCTTCTCTCCTTGGCCAAACTCACTGAGATGGCCCCGCACCCTGTGCCGAGATCGAGGATGCGAAAATTCGGCTTTGGTCCAGAAAGTTCAATATCCCTTTCGATTCTTGCCATCTGTCTCAAAGTTTCCTCCACAAGGAGCTCCGTCTCTGGCCGTGGCACCAGCACGGAAGGGGTTAGGGTAAACTCGAGAGACCAAAACTCCCGGTGCCCTATGATGTATGCCATGGGCTCCCACCTGGCGCGTCGCTGGAGTAACGAGCCAAAGGAGGAGTAATGGGCGGAGTCTAGGGTTTTTTCGTAGTTGACGTAAAGCTGCTCCCTTGCCAATTCCAACGCCGTACCAAGGAGCAGTTCCGCGTCCAGGCGTGCGCTTTCTATTCCCAGTTGGGAAAGAAACCCCGTTCCATTCGCCAATGCCTGCGCTATGGTCAAGTTTCCAGAGTGAGACTTTTCACTGATTTTAACATCCATAGCGTTCATTGTTCTTTGTTGTATTCTTAGCTATCCAATTCAAAACAGAACGACATGACAAAGACTCTCTCGCCAAGACTTTACAGCAAAGAGCAGAGCGCAAAGCGCATAGCGTCCGGATCTCTCTTTCAGCCCTTCTTCGATCTTCAATCCTCAATTTTCGAGTTCCATCCCTCCCCACTCAGTACTCAGCACTCGCTACTCAGTGCTGATATCGCTTTGCACCATGTGCTTAGCGTAATTTCCTTGACGTCCTTCGCGCTTTGCGCGAGTTACCGGATTATCAGCCGGTGGCCTGTAGCGCTTCGGCCTGGTAATGAGTGACCAGAGCATCCACCAAAGCCTTAAGATTGCCGTCCATAACCTGTTCCAACTTGTAGAGCGTAAGGTTGATCCGATGGTCGGTGACTCTTCCTTGGGGGAAGTTATAGGTTCGAATTCGCTCGCTGCGATCTCCGCTTCCTACCATTAGTTTTCTTGTTGCGGCAATTTCTGAGCGTTGCTCCTCCTGTTTTCGTTCCAATAGACGTGCCCGTAGGATCTTGAGACCTTTGGATTTATTTTTATGCTGGGATTTCTCGTCTTGACAGGTGACCACGAGACCCGTGGGCAGATGAGTGATTCTGACCGCGGAGTCTGTGGTGTTGACACTCTGTCCACCGGGACCCGAAGAGCGGTACACATCCACTCGGATTTCCTTGGGATCGATCCCCACTTCCACTTCGTCCGCTTCAGCAAGAACTGCGACTGTCACGGCGGAGGTATGTATGCGCCCTGAGGCCTCAGTAACCGGCACTCGCTGGACCCGGTGAACTCCCCCCTCGAACTTTAGCTGGCTATAAACTCCTTGACCCTCGATGAGGGCGATGATCTCTTTAAATCCACCGAGACCCGTGGGGCTCGAGCTCATGATTTCCACTTTCCAACCACGGGATTCGCCATAGCGGGTGTACATGCGAAAGAGCGAAGCGGCGAAAAGTGACGCTTCCTCCCCCCCGGTGCCCGCCCGGATCTCGAGAAGGACGCCCTTACTATCGTTGGGATCCTTGGGAAGCAAAAGAAGCTTGAGCCGGTTCTCCAGGTTTTGTTTCGCTTCTTGAAGGGTCACCAACTCTTCCTTGGCCAGATCCCTCAGGGCCTCGTCCTTTTCGTTGAGCAGTTCCCGATTGTCCTCGATCTCTTTTTCTACTTTTCTCCATTGGCGATAACACGTTACCACCTCTTCCAAATCGGAACGCTCCTTTGCCACCTTGGAGTATTCTCGTTGGTTGCTCAAGAGTTGGGGGTCAGCCAGGAGACGGTCCAACTCTCCGTATCGTTTATCCACTTCAGCCAGTTTGTCCAGCATGGGTTAACCGTTTTCCAAAGGTTTGGTTGTTGCGAACAAAAAAGGGCAAAGGGAAGCTGCCTGCCCTTTGCCCTTCCTATGAATTGACCAATCTAGCTGTTTACATTCAGGCCCGAACCCTCAGTCGGGTTTAGTTTTTCAGCCCGTATTTCTTTCTGAACTTCTCAACCCGACCAGCGGCGTCCATGAGCTTTTGCTTCCCAGTATAGAAAGGGTGGCAGTTAGAGCAGATTTCAACGTGGATTTTTGCAACAGTCGAATAGGTTTCTATCACGTTTCCACAGGCACAGCTTACGGTTACAGGTTTGTATTCGGGATGGATACTTTCTTTCATAACAACCCCCAAAGCGTCTTTATAGCATGGACGTCTTAACCCTTCAAACCACCCTGGAATTGAGCAGTGGGAATACCTGGCTCAAGGGATCCCGGTCTATGGCAGGGACACTCCGTCAGTTGATGATGGAAATGCAAAGGTAATTGCGGAGCTAGCGAGGCTCAGGCAACGTGAATTTGGGGGGCCTCTGCTGGCCGAGGCCTCGCTTAGATTTTAACTGCTACTGCCAGTCCCTCGTGTGCGTTTGGTTTTGAGGGACTCGATCCACTGATTTAATTCACGCGCTGCGATCTCGCGGCCACCGAGTCCAAGGGCGAGGGCCACCGCTACAACGACGGCGCCCAGCAGCAGGCCAAAGGCCAGATTAATGATTTCATTGGCCAGGCCCATCTGACGCAACGCCATGGCGCCTGACAACACAATGATAGAAAGTCTCGCTGCGGTGGCTATTAGCGCGGCCTGGACAGCACCACTGTTTCTCAAGGTCTTTGAGGCCAAATCTGCAAGAAAAAGGCCGATGCCAAAGATAAGCAGCCCAAGGACGATATGACCAGCGAAAACGGTAAAATCTGCCACCAGTGTAGCTAAAAGCTGAAAGCCCAACTGTCGTGCCGCTTCAATGGTCGCAAAGAGCATCACTGCACCAGCACGAGAAATCCTACGATTTCTGAGGGGCTGCGGGATCCCGATTGCGCCGAGGATGACCGGCCGAGCTCGATCTGAGATAGAACCGTGTTGAAACCGACACCGGAGAGCAGATTGGTTATTAAACCAGCAATTACACGTCCAACGACATAGGCAAGAATTAACACCAGAACTGCCGCGAAAATGGCGGGCAGTGCGGCCAGCAGTGTGTTGAGCATGTTGCTCGCTGGCTGGGTTACTGCCTCCAGGGCTAAGGCATTGAGAGAGGCGATGAGGACCGGGACCAAGATGAGGATATAGACCACCAGCCCAATGACTCCTGAGATTCCCTGTGAACCTACGATTCGATTCAACCCCACCGTCTCGCTCAGCCGGTCAGCACCCACCGCCACAAGTAAATTTGTAACGATCCGCTGTACGATCCGGGCAAGCAACCAACCGACACCCAAGATGATGGCCGCTGATACGATGTTTGGTAAGACCACAAGAATTTTGTCCAGCATTCCCTGAACAGGGGCCAGCAGACCCTGCAGGGCGAGGGCATTCAGGATGGCAGGCAAGAAAAGTAAAAATACGACCCAGTAGACGGTGTCACCCAGGGTTTTCGTCAATAAGACCGACCGACCGGCCTGGTTACCGATCTTTTCATCCAGATTGGCCACGCCCAGGAGCCGGACCACAACCACTCTCAGTGCGGTGGCCACCATCCATGCCACCAGCAGTAGGATGCCGCCAGCCAGCACTTGCGGTACAAACCTAAAGACTTCGGTGAGGAGGCGGTTGAGGGGCTCGGTGACCAACGTGAGGCCCAGCACCTGAAAGAAGCCGACCAGCACGAAGATCATGATCAGATAGAACATGCTTCTGGTGACCAGGTGCTCCACATCAAATATCTTGCTCTTTCTATCCTCTCCTACCACTGTGCGGTTGAGCCAGGCGCCAAGGCCCGTTCGGCGAAGTGCTCCACGGATCATGGCCGTTACCAGGAGCGCGGCAATCCATCCAAAAACGAGAATGGCGAGGGCTGCCAGGAGCTTGGGTAGATACTGCTCGATCAGGAGAGCAAGCTCATTGAATTGGCCCATATTCATGTTAATTACCTCCTTATTAGCAAGGCGGTTACTTTACAAAGTTACAAATATTCATGTAAATGATATTACATTTCGCTACCTTATGTCCAGAAAATTATTCAATAGACCCCAGGCCGCCCAAGGCCTGGTCAGAAGGGTGGTCCACTGAGGCATTCTAGTCTTATCTCGACTCCGCAGCCTCCCGCCGGCATTGTGCTCCTTGCCAATTGGCTTGATTGTCACTATCATCCAATCGCAACTAGCTGCTGAAAAAGACTGATATGTTTCGTTACGCGCAATTGCCTCTGAAAACGTTTCCACCAGCCTGCAAACAACAAATTTCTTCAACCTGCTAGGGGGATGTCCGACGAGCCTCTGAGTCACCTTTCAACCGAGAACTAACCTATAGCTATAGCCTATGAGCCTTCCGCCACTGCCCGATCCCCATGCCATCGCCGTAATGTTTTTGGTGATGCTGGCGCTGATTTTGTTCACGCGCGAGCGCATTCCTTTGGAATCATCCAGTCTGTGTGTGCTCGTAGTATTGACCGTTGGTTTCGAGCTGTTTCCCTATGATTCTCCCGGCGGCAGACTCCATGCAGTAGAGTTCTTTACCGGATTTGGTCATGAAGCTCTGATTGCTGTGTGTGCCCTCATGATTGCTGGCCAGGGGTTGGTACGCACCGGTGCCCTTGAGCCGGTGGGACGGGCGTTGACGCGCCTGTGGAAATTTAGCCCTGCGTTGTCATTGTTGCTTACCCTGGTGGTGGGTGCCACCCTGAGTGCGTTCGTTAACAATACGCCGGTGATCGTATTACTGTTGCCAATTCTGGTGAGCGTGTCACTGCGCACGGGGACACCGGCGTCGGCGAGCTTGATGCCCATGGGACTAGCAACTCTTGTGGGCGGCATGGCCACAAGCATCGGTACCTCCACTAACCTGCTGGTGGTCAGCGTAGCCGCAGACATGGGTCTGCGACGTTTCGAGATGTTCGATTTCTTTCTGCCGGTGACCATTGCGGGTAGTGTGGCCATTTTATATCTGTGGCTAGTGGCGCCCAGATTGCTGCCAAGGCGTGGTGCGCAATTGCAAGACGGTTCGCCGCACATCTTCACGGCTCAACTCGTTGTCCAAGAAGGGAGCTTTGCCGAGGGGAAGATGCTGTCCGAGGTAAGGGAGAAGACCGGCGGTGGGCTGCAAGTAATCCACATCCAACGCCAACCAAAAACTCTCATCATGGCTCTCCCGGATGTGATCCTAGAGACAGGCGATCGATTGCTCGTCAAAGATACACCGGAGCGTCTCAAAGAATTTGAACAGGCCCTTGGAGCGGCGCTGTATTCCGGTGACGTGCCAGTGGACGAAGAGCATCCTTTGACGGCCAAGGACCAGCAGCTTGCCGAAGTGGTAGTCATTCAGGGTTCACCCCTGGAAGGGCTGACCCTAAACACCGCGCGGCTCATCGACCGTTATCAACTGGTGACCCTGGCGCTGCAACGACCGGGTAGAGCCATCGAGGCCATGCGCACCGATCTGAGAGAAATGACCTTGCGCACAGGTGATATTCTGCTGGTTCAAGGGCCGCGCGATAGCATCGCCGAATTGAAACGTATCAATGAATTGCTGGTGCTCGACGCCACCACCGACCTTCCCCATACGGTGAAGGCGCCCCTCGCGTTGAGCATTATGGCAGCAATCGTTCTCCTTGCCGCTCTGGGAATTTTACCCATTGCCATCAGCGCATCGGTGGGCGTACTGGTTATGATCTTGACAGGTTGCCTCAATTGGCGCGATGCCACCCGTGCGTTGAGCGTACCGGTGATTATGATCGTAGTTGCCAGCTTGGCGCTGGGGGCGGCTCTGCTACGTACGGGTGGCGCCGAATATCTGGCACAGGTGTTTGTGGCACTGGCAGCTGGCATACCTCCCGCTGGGGTGTTGAGCGGATTGATTTTGTTGATGGCCATTCTAACTAATATCGTCTCGAACAACGCTGCAGCAGTAATTGGCACACCCATTGCCATCAGCATAGCAAAGGAGCTCAACTTACCTGCGGAGGCCTTCGTGTTAGCCGTGCTCTTTGGTGCCAATATGAGTTATGCAACTCCCATCGCATACAAGACCAATCTGCTGGTTATGAGTGCCGGCGGCTATACCTTTACGGATTTTATTCGCGTGGGTGTGCCGCTTACGCTTATCATGTGGGCCGTATTCTCGTTGTTACTTCCATTTCTTTATGGTCTTTAATCATGGTGGAGTTTTCTAAGCAGATCAGACATGTAGATGGAATCACAGCGAACCAGTAGAGGATCTCTCGGAACCTTCAGTGGAGTATTTACACCCAGTATTCTGACGATCCTCGGAATCATCCTCTTCTTACGCCTGGGCTACGTGGTGGGCAGCGTTGGACTTCGAAATGCTTTGATCATTGTTGCCCTAGCCAACGTGATATCGGTTCTCACCACCTTTTCGGTTTCTGCCGTGGCCACAAATCTCCGAGTTAAGGCAGGCGGTGACTACTATGTCATCTCGCGGACCCTCGGCCTGGGTTTCGGTGGTGCCATTGGACTTGTGCTGTTCGTTGCCCAGTCGATATCGGTGGGTTTTTATTCAATCGGTTTCGCGGAGGCTGCAGCGAGGCTGTTTCCTCAAACGGATGGATTCCTGACACAGGGAATAGCAGTGTCGGCCGTGGTATTTCTGTTTGTTCTGGCGTGGCTCGGAGCCGATTGGGCTACACGGTTCCAGTACATCGTGATGGCTCTTATCATCGCCGCCATTGTGGTGTTTGCACTTGGTGGGCTGGAGCAATGGGACACAGGTCTCCTGGAACGTAACTGGTCATCTCCCGATAATGCTGTTCCGTTCTGGGCGGCATTTGCCGTTTTTTTCCCAGCGGTGACGGGATTCACCCAAGGCGTTAGCATGTCCGGGGATCTTGCGTCCCCCGGGCGGAGTATCCCACTTGGTACGTTCGCGGCAGTTGGACTTTCCGTGCTGGTCTATTTTGGTTCTGCGTTCCTGTTGGCTGCGACCTTACCCAACCAGGTGCTCGCCCGCGACTACGAGGCCATGAAGGTGGTCTCAAGCTACACGCCCCTCATTGACGCTGGCGTAATCGCGGCTACGCTCTCCTCGGCGCTTGCCTCCTTTCTGGGGGCTCCGCGAATACTGCAGGCCATGGCCAGCGACCGTATAATCCCGGCCTTGGTTCCCTTTGCCCAGGGTAGTGGACCCGCACGAAATCCCAGGCGCGCCGTTTTGCTAACTGGCTGCGTAGCTTTATTGGTCATCGCCATAGGAAACCTAAACCTAGTGGCTGCGGTTGTCTCCATGTTGTTTTTGGTTTCCTACGGCCTGCTCAACTACGCCACCTACTACGAGGCGCGCGCAGCAAGCCCATCCTTCCGGCCCAGTTTTAGGTTGTACGACCGCAGGCTTAGCCTGGTGGGCGGGCTGGTTTGCTTTGGGGCCATGCTTGCAATAGATGTCACTGCAAGTGCCGTCGCCCTCGCCATCGTCTTTGCCATTTTCCAGTACCTGAAGTACCGTGCGGTGCCCGCCCGATGGGCCGATAGCCGGCGGTCTTATCACCTGCAGCAGGTTCGTGAGCACATCCTCGCTGCCGCTGAAGAGCCGGAGCACCCGCGGGACTGGCGGCCCGAATTCCTGGTCTTCTCAGATGATGCTCGGCGACGCGACCTTCTGCGTTTCGCCCAATGGGTAGAGGGTGGTGCGGGGCTGACCACGGTTGTACAGATGATCGAGGAACAGGGTGCCGGTGTGATCGAGAAGCGAGAGGAGACCTTGACCGCGCTTACCAAAGAGCTCCGCAGCTATAAATCCATGGCGTTCCCCCTAGTGATATCCACGTCAGACTTTGACGATGTCGTGGGGGCCGTCGTCCAGTCAGCTGGTTTGGGGCCGATTCGGATTAATACGGTGGTTTCGAACTGGATGGGAGGCTCCCTTACCTTAGCGAGCCAGGCAGGGGAGGGTGGCCTGAGCCAGAACCTGCGCACCGCCTTCCGGCTAGGCTGTAACCTCTTGGTGCTAGACGCCCACGAGTCGGAGTGGAGCGCACTGGAAAAAGTAGCTCCTGCCGAACGGATCATCCATGTGTGGTGGTCGGACAATCGCTCATCAGAGCTCATGCTAATCTTGGCCTACCTCATGACACGTAGCGATGAATGGGAGGATGCAAAGATCCGTGTCCTTGCAGCGCGCCGCGAGGGAGTTTCTGCCGAGGCGCGGCTCCACGAGATCCGCCTCATGCTGGAAGAGGCACGGATCGACGCTGAACCTGTTGTGGTGGATGAGGCCAATGACGAGGTGCTGAAGGAGCAATCCAATGGTGCTTCAATGGTATTTCTTCCCTTCCGAATCTACGGCGGGCGCTTTTATCACCCCTTCGGCGGTGAGGTTGCAGGTGTCCTCCCAGAGTTGCCCATTGTGGTGCTCTCGCTAGCGGCCCAGGACGTTGATCTGAGTGCCGAACCTGAAGAAGGAACCCAGGGTGAAGTCGCGTCTGTCCTCGACCGGGTCGAAGACGCGGAAAAGGAACTGGAGAAGCTCGAAGCCGAGGCCGCGAGCACGGCAAAGGCGGCAGAGGACCTCAGCACTGAGCTGTCGACTATTGTGAGTGAAGGGACCGACGCCCATGCGATTGCCCGAAAGCGTGCGGAGGCAGAGAATGCTCAACAGACTGCCCGAGAGGCCGCGCATCGAGCCGAGGGTGCCGCTACGACCAAGGAAGCGGCTGCTAAGGAGGCCGCAGAGATGGGCACTGATGTTAAGAATGATGACAAAGATTAACGGTTCGGTTGTTACTTCACGTCCATCTTTAGATCCCTAGCAAAGAAACGCCAGGCAAAAATGTCCTTCGCAACATTTACCCCGAACCACAGAACGCCCCAATCGTGAGTCCGGGAATGAATATTCCGAATTCCTTTGAAGGGAAGCTCCCCGAAGCCAAGGACGTAAGTCCGTGGTACGGGGTTTACCAATTCAGAACGCCAGTGTCCGATACCTATGCGTACCACCAAGGTGAGAGAGGCACCGAACACCGTCATCGGCTGAATATGAGCAATGAAGAGTGTCGAAAATTGCACCTCCGCTCCAAACCTGTCGCTAGGTTGACATAATTTCCAGTTACTAGGATACTATTTATAAGAGGACGTTCAGCCCCTTGGCTGTCGGCAGACACGTTGAGGAGGTGGAACAACCGACAACTCTTCGGAAAACTAACGGGTCTGTCATGGTCAACCACCATATGCAAATCCTAGTTATTCTCGCCTCTGGCAAAACATGGCCGCAACTTCACAATTGACTGCAACGTTGCGCCTCGGCCTAGCCCAGATCGACTCCAAACTGGGCGATGTCGCTGCCAATGTGGACAAAGCCTGCGGGCTCATCAATGACGTGCGTCAGCGTGTTGATTTGCTAGTATTCCCCGAATTGGCTCTAACAGGGTATGCTGTGGGCAGCCGACAAAGCCTGCGGGCTCATCAATGACGTGCGTCAGCGTGTTGATTTGCTCCCCGAATTGGCTCTAACAGGGTATGCTGTGGGCAGCCGCTTTCACGAACTGGCCCTGCGGGTCGATAGTCCGCTGTTTCAACGCCTGGTGGACAATACCAAAGGAGTCGCCGTAGCCATTGGATTCGTCGAGGAAACCGAAGCGTTCCAATTTTTCAACAGCCTGGCGTTTATCAAAGACCGCCAACTTTTGCACATCCATCGTAAGATCTATTTGCCCAACTACGGTGTATTCGAAGAACGAAAATACTTCAGTGCCGGCCGCAATTTCGATCCCTTAGATCTAGATCGTTTCCGCCTGGCGCCGTTTATTTGCGGTGATGCCTGGAACCCGGCGTCGGTACACCTTGCAGCGTCCGACCAGACCCATGTGATGTTGATCTCGGCATGCAGTCCTCATGAGTCGCTGGGAAGCCGATTGTCGACTCGCGAAAATTGGAAGCGGTTAAACCGTTTCTATGCCGCCATTTTCGGTTGCTATGTTGTGTTCGTGAATCGGGTGGGCAGCGAGAGCGACCTGTGCTTCTGGGGCGGTAGCGAGATCATCGATCCCTTCGGGCAGACGGTGGCTAGCTCGGCCGGCGAGGGGGAGGAGTTGGTGTACGGCGAGGCCCAACTGACGCAGGTGCGCGAAGCACGCACGGTTCTCTACACGTTACGGGACGACGACCTAAACTTTCTCCAGCGACGCTTGGCGAAGATCATCGACCGGCATTATTTGTGAAGCGAGAAATTCTCTGCCCTCCATGATTGAAGAACCGACGCATTTTTATAGCGACGGCGTGAAGCTCGAGGCCTCTTTCTTTTTCCCGTCCGATGGCCAAGGTTCTGAGGATCGACCGATCCTGGTTCCGTGCTCTGGATTCATGGGGCTTAAGACCATCCATCCCGAACGTTTCGCCCGGGCCCTCACCCCACGCGGGTATACATGCTTCACGTTTGATTATCGCGGCTTC
Organism: uncultured Binatia bacterium (SeqCode); assembly: GCA_965215595.1. GTDB lineage: Bacteria > Desulfobacterota > Binatia > UBA9968 > CAXXLF01 > CBDCDW01. The sequence continues at coordinate 791,217 of CBDCDW010000005.1, forward strand.
GGCAGAATGAAAATAACGGGTGGCAAGGTGCTCATTGACGAGCAGATCCGTGACATCGTACACGCCATGAGCTTCGTTGTTGGGGATCCACGTATGCGTAATCGTAGGATGGTGCTCATTGGCTGGGGAATGGGTGGTGGCTTGGTCCTGAAGGCTACCCCCATCGCGCCGAACGTCCAGGGGTTAATCTGCATCAACGGGCTTTACGACGCCATGCGTGTCCAGCGCGCGGTTCGAGGCGAATCGGGCTGGAGAAAGTTTCGCGCCTGGTTTCAAGACCGGCAGGTCCTGGCTTGCCGTACCCCTGACGCCATCGAGGTGGATCCCTTCGAGATCTATCCGCTTGACCCCGTGACGAAGACATACGTGGACGGGCCCTTGAACGCCAGCCCGGGTTTCGGCGGCACCGTGCATTTCAGCTTCGCGGAATCCCTGCTAGGATTCGCGCCAGAGCGTGATGTGAAACATCTGGACGACGTGCCGCTGCTCATCGTTCACGGCGAAGACAACCGGCTGCATCCGTTCGTTGAAGCCGAATCCCTTTATACAGTTTATCCGGGACCAAAGGAACGATACTGGATCCCAGGGGCGGGACACACTGAGTGGATGTACGACGACCATCCTATTTTCCGTGCACTTGTAGACCGCATGGCCGCTTGGCTCGCCCAGAATTTCGACTGATATGCCTCCTGGCTCTGACCTCATTGCCGGTGCGTGGGATCTCCACGTACATGCCGCACCCAGTTTGTTCGAACGCTGGGGCGACGTCTGGGATCTGGCCCAGGTCTGCAGCGAAGCTCGAATGGCCGGATTCGTTCTCAAGAGTCACCATGGCAGTAGCGTGGAGAGCGCTGCCCTCGTGGATCGGAAGGTGGCGGATCTTAGGGTACTCGGAGGCCTCGTTCTTAACCAGTTCGTCGGCGGTCTGAACCCATTTGCGGTGGAAGTGGCTCTTGGGCTGGGAGCCAAGATTATCTGGCTACCCACAATCCATGCTGCGGCCCACCGCGCCTGCTTCGGGATTCTCGGCGGGTTCCCATTCCAGAGTTCCCGAGTGGCACGGCGCCCGCCCGAAGGTATCCGGGTCCTCAACGACCGTGGCCAGCTGGTTTCCCCGCTAACCGACATCCTTGAGGTGCTTGCCGGACAACCAGTGGTGCTGGCAACGGGTCATCTCTCCGCCGAGGAAATTCTCAGCCTGCATGCTTTTATCAAAAAGCAGCGGCTCGACATCCGACTCCTTGTTACCCATGTTTTCTTTAACACGCCATCGCTGTCAGTTAACCAGTTGCGCGGCATGCAATCGGAGTGGACATGGTTTGAAGTCGCTTATTTCACGGTGTCCCCACAAGGCAACTCGAACTCGGGGGAGGTGGCGGCGTGGATCCAGCAGCTACCGAAGGCTCAGTGGGTGGTTGCCAGCGACACCGGTCAGCTGGACAATCTGCGCAGCCCACATGCGCTCGCTGCGTTTGCGAGGGCGCTCCTCAAGGAAGGGATCCCACCGGTGCGCGTGCGACGGATGCTGTGCGACGAGCCCCGTCACCTCCTGGATATCTAGCTGGTAATCGATCAGTTCCTCAGAAAGCAGATGCTAACAGAAATGACCCAAATTCGACTCGGGGTTAGTCCGGTGGCGGGTGTACAGAATATAACGTTTGAGCCAATGCTCGGGGTTCTCGACTTAGCGTTACGGCCTCGGTGCCGTATTTTGCTTCACTCCTTTTTTCACTCTATGGGCATTTGGGTTAAGGGGACCTAGAGACAGATTAGGATCCAGATCGCTGCTCACACCCCGTCACCCAGGTGCTGATCGTTTATGACCAAGTCCGCTTCCACCTTCGTGACACCAGGGACTCCTTTGACAAGATCGGAAATTTCTTCTTCTAAGGTCCATCTAAACAGGACACCTGATAACTTGACTTCGCCATTATTTGCACGCACATCGATTCCCAGATTGCGAAATTCCGGCTTCATGACAAGGGCGCCTTGTACCCTGGCGGCAAGCGTTAAATCCTGGAACTCCTGTTCAGAGCTCGCTGTGGGCTGAAACTCCGCGAGTCGGGCAACCTCAATAATTATATTTTTTGCCGCCTCCAGACTAATCCGCTCTAGATTAAGAACAAGGTCATATCGACTGGGGTCATGCAAGTCGGTGTCAAACAATGCCTTGATCCGCTGGCTTCTAGCCTTATCGACTTCTTCAATATACTTCTGGGCGGCTACTTCGGTTAGCCCTTGACGGGATCGAACCTGTTCAATACGGAATTCCATAGTCGCCGTAAGCATTATCTTGAGTACATGGGGGATGCCGGGTAGGAGTTCATGGCCCATGTGACCGTGGTAGACAATATTCCCCCCCTGGGCGATCTCGCACATGGCAGATTGTAGGGCGATTCGATAAGGATTAAAGTTCTCTAACCACCGTTCCCACCAGTTGGGTTCGCGTTCGAGGATCTGATTTAGTTTCGCCTCGGGAATTGCAAAGCGCTGGCTCGCTTCCCTAAGCACTTCTCGGCTGACACAGCGGTAGTCGAGGGCTTGCGCCACCTGTTGCGCTAATACTTCACCACTGCCAGAGGCACCCTGGTAAATAGTAATAATAGGCATCTGATTTTACCTCCTGCTTGTTTCAGGCCGTACCTCTACATCACTTTTTATGAGCAATTATTCGGCCATTGAACCGTAAGAGAGTCGGAGCCCTTCCCATACGACATTATACTTTATGTTTTAAAAGTCAAAAACCCTGTTACACGGTTGCCTCACTCCCCACGCTCACCTATGATTATGACAAAGACTATCGCGTTACGGCCTACTGTCAATTTTGAAATGGTCCCATTTCTTGATCACAGCCGCTTTTGCGTCTGGTGGATCCAATTTGAGTCCAACCCAATAGAATGGAGATACTGTGCGTAGAACGAAAATTGTTTGTACTATAGGACCGGCCACTGAAACCTCGGCAAAGCTTCGCGCCATAATCGAGGCGGGGGCGGATGTCTTGAGGCTCAACTACTCTCATGGGACTCCTAAGGAACACCACATTAGAGTCCAAACCATTCGAGAAGTCGCAGCGGAATTGGGAAAACCGGTGGCTATACTTCAGGACTTGCCCGGGCCGAAGATCCGGCTGGGTGTTTTTCGTGGGGGGAAGATCGAACTCAGCAATGGAGATTTATTTACCCTGACCACCGAATGGGTTGAGGGCGACCAGACACGGGCTTCGGTTAATTATCCCAAGCTTGCAACCGAAGTGCGCCGAGGACAAACCATCCTTCTCGCCGATGGCAATGTAGAGCTGAAAATCGATTCGGTCAGTAAATCAGAAATCCATTGCCGTGTCATTTCAGGTGGTGTCCTGTCCAACCATAAGGGTGTCAATGTTCCGCGCGGTGCGCTTAGTATCGGGGCATTTACCGTGCAGGATCGAAAGTTGCTTTTGGCAGGTCTCGAAACAGGATTGGATATGTCGGCCCTCTCTTTTGTCCGGTCTTCGGCTGACATCACGTCGGCTCGCCGCTTTTTAACAACTCATAAACTCACCATTCCTCTCATGGCCAAGATCGAGAAACCAGAGGCCGTGGATGCCATTGACGAAGTTATCTCGGCCGTGGATGCAGTGATGGTTGCTCGTGGTGACCTTGGCGTTGAGATTCCTGCAGCAGAAGTTCCTCTGGTCCAAAAAGACATTATTGCCAAATCGATTAAAGCAGCGAAACCCGTTGTAACTGCCACGCAGATGCTACGGTCCATGGTGGAAAGCCCGCGACCAACTCGTGCCGAGGCCGCGGATGTTGCCAATGCGGTGCTCGATGGCACGGACGCCGTGATGCTTTCTGAGGAAACAGCAGTGGGTGCGTACCCCGTTGAAGCGGTTAGGACAATGGCACAAGTAGCTGAAACGGCGGAAAGCCGCCTCTTCGCGCATCCGCCATTCACGACCATACCCACGCCAGAGCCAGGCGATGTATCCGAAGCCATAGGCCACGGAGCTTGCTTGTTGGCCTACAGCGCGGGTGCTAAGGCCATCATTTGCTGCACTAAAACGGGAAGAACCGCACAGTTGGTGGCAAAACACCGGTCCCAGACTCCCGTCATTGCCGTTAGCCCTAGCCAATCCACTGTTCGTTGTTTGATGTTGACTTGGGGAGTGTTCCCCCTACTATCAGACGAGTTTGAAACCACTGGGAAGATGGTTTCCATGTCACTCAGGTTGGCGCGTGAATCAGGCTTAGTGGCTCGGGGTAGCAGAGTTGTCGTTGTGGGAGGTGGGGCTTCCGGTGAACCCGGGCAAACTGACTTTTTACGTGTTACGGTGATCCCGTAAATCGAAGTAGATTTTTTACCGATGGTGTCGAACAGCCCAACTTAGCTGACACCGGTTGTGGTGGTTTGAAATATCGTGGGCATGAACGCCCAATGTTACGATTCCCATATGTAACGGCGCTGACAGCTCTGTCACTTAGACGGATTCTGGAGTCTTTTCAGGAAGGGGTGCTTGTTCTTTTTCCTCCGACTTTCCACGCAGGCCGCTTACTCGCTGCATGACGACATAGAATGTCGGAGTGAATAGGAGAGACATAATAGTAGCCGCCACCATTCCACCAACAACGGCAACACCGATGGCCTGCTGGCTGGCCGCCCCCGCTCCGGAGGCCACCACCAAGGGCATGAAGCCGGCGATGGAGGAGATTGCGGTCATCAAGATGGGACGAAAACGTAACTTTGCCGCGTCAACGGCGGCGTCTAAGATAGCCTTGCCCTTTTGCCGTTCCTGCATGGCAAATTCCACGATGAGGATGGCGTTCTTGCTGGCCAGGCCGATAAGCAAGGTGATACCGATCTGGGTGTAGACGTTCATATCGGCGCCCCTCATTAGCACTGCAATCACAGTACCGAGCACTGCCAGGGGGACTACCATGATTACTGCCGTCGGGTTGGTCCAACTCTCGTACTGGGCCGCGAGCACAAGAAATACTAGGACGATGGCGAGTGCGAAGATTACGATCGCTTCCGAGCCAACCTTTTTCTCCTGGAAAGACATGCCGGTCCACTCATAGCCCATGGTTGAGGGTAGCTTCTGCTGCGCGAGCTGTTCCATCAGGTTGAGTGCCTGCCCGGAACTAAAGCCCGGAGCCGCCACGCCAGTGATGGAGGCGGTGGGGTATAAGTTGTAACGGAGAATCGTTTGCGGGCCGACAGTTTCTTCCACACTCACCAGAGTTCCAATGGGCACCATTTCACCCTTATCGTTGCGTACTTCGAGGTTACGAATATCTTCGGCTTCGATGCGAAACTGGTTATCCGCCTGGACCTTGACCTGCCAGGTGCGGCCGAACTTGTTGAAGTCATTGACATAAGCCGAACCGAGATAAGCTTGCAGCGTATTGAACACCTCACTCAAGGGAATACCCAGCTTCTTGGCCTTGGTGCGATCCACTTCAGCGAAGAGTTGTGGTACGTCGACCCGGAAAGTTGAGTTGAGCCCTGTTAGACCCCGCTGTGCGTTACCGGCCTGAAGAATTTCTCGAAGCATCACACTCAGTTCCTGTAGTCCGACGCCCCCCCGGTCTTGGAGCTGCATCTGAAATCCCCCTGAGACACCCAGGCCAGGAATGGCAGGAGGCAAAAACGCGAACACGATGGCCTCCTGGATCCGTCTGAACTGTCCTTGCAGCTTTGTCATGATGGTGTCCTGCTTCAGACTCGGTTCCTCGCGCTCACTCCAGGGTTTCATGGTGACCCATAGAACCGCAGTGTTGGAAGCGTTGGTGCCGTCTATTACGTTGAATCCGCCCAAAACTACCCAGTCCGCCACACCTGCGGTTTTCTTGAGAATTCCCTCGATCTTGTCGAGCACGAGTCCAGTCCGCTCCTGTGACGACGCGTCCGGAAGCTGGACGTGGACGATTACGTATCCCTGGTCCTCCACGGGCATAAATCCAGTGGGGAGTTTGGTGAACTGCCAGCCGGTCAGACCAGCTAAACCAAGGGCCAGCAGTAGCATGATCGCAACACGACGGACTGCCACCTTGATCACATTGGTGTACCCGTTTTCTATTTTGTGAAAGAGGGCATCGAAACCGCGGAAGAAGGCGTTTTTCTTGTCAGGTGGCGGCCTGAGCAACAGGGCCGCCAGGGCAGGGCTCATGGTTAGCGCGTTGATGGAGCTGAACACAGTTGCAACGGCGATGGTCAAAGCAAATTGGCGGTAGAGCTGTCCCGTGATACCGGGCAGGAAGGCAGATGGGACGAAAACCGCCAACAGTACCAGAGTGGTAGCGACAACGGGACCGGATACTTCGCTCATGGCCTGGATGGCGGCTTCCTTTCGGTTCATGCCGGTTTCCATTTTGGCCACGGTGGCCTCCACGACGACAATGGAATCGTCCACCACGACACCGATAGCTAACACCAGGCCGAACAGGGTTAGCATGTTGAGCGAGAAGCCCATGGCCAGCATGACCGCAAGGGTGCCGATGAGGGACACCGGAATAGATACTGCCGGAATCACGGTGGCGCGCCAGCGTATTGCGCCATGTATAATCTAACCCAAGGGCGATACGTTGCGCCATTTGTGATTCTAACCCTCCAAGGGCTCACATTAGAGCTCAAGGAGGGCAACAATGGAAGGGTTCACCATGGCACGACGATCCAAGCAGGAGTATTTACGATCCATCTATGATCGTTATCAGCACGCACCACGGGCACAGAAGGGAACGATGCTAGAGGAATTCTGCAAGGTTTGCGGCTACAACCGCAAATATGCCATCTGGCTTTTAAACCGGCCCTTGCCCGAGGCAACTGTACGCAAACGGGGTGCACCTCGCTCTCCTACATACAATCGGGCAATGGTAAGGATTTTGGCAAAGGTGTGGGAGGCCTCGGGGTATCTGTGCTCCCAACGTCTGAAGGCCGCCCTTGTACACTGGTTGCCCTGGATAAGGCAACACTTCGAGCTGACCCAACCGTTAGAGGATCAGCTCCTGGCCATCAGCGCCCGTCAGATGGATCGGCGCCTGAGGGAAACCAAGCACATCGTGAAACGCCGACTCTATGGCACCACTCGGCCCGGATCGCTACTAAAGCAGATGATCCCGATTAAGACCGATCACTGGGATGTGAACCGGCCGGGCTATCTGGAGATTGACCTGGTGTCACACTCAGGGGCCTCAGCGGTTGGGGAGTTTGTCCATAGTCTGGACTGTGTCGACATTGCTACCTGCTGGGTAGAGCGCAAGGCCGTCATGGGTAAGAGCGCTTTGGGTGTCTTGAATGCGGTCACCGAGATCGAACACCAGCTTCCTTTTCCCCTCAAGGGGATCGACTCCGACAACGGCAGTGAGTTTATCAACAACCGCCTTCTTGCCTTCTGTCAACAACGCCCAGCTGGCCACACCATTCAGTTCACCCGCTCGCGTCCCTACAAAAAAGATGACAACGCGCACATCGAGCAGAAAAACTGGACCCATGTCAGAAAGCTTATGGGCTGGGATCGCTACGACACCGCAAAGGCCCAAGAGGCCGCCAACCAGCTCTATGATGAGCTTAGGATCTTCCAGAATCTGTTCCAGCCCTCCATGAAGCTGCGATGCAAGATCCGTATAGGCTCTCGACTTATTCGCCGCTATGACACGCCTCGTACCCCGTTCGAACGGGTCGTGGAGTCCCGAAAGGGAGACCCCAAAAAGCTGGCAGCCCTCAAGCACACGCTTAAGACAACTGATCCCTTCGAGCTCTCTACCCGAATCGATCAGCAACTGCAGCGGATCTACAAGCTGGCCAGCCATGCAGACAGAGCCCCACGAGAGAGACCACCGCTGAAACAAACGCCGTGGAGAAACTGGACCTTCAGCAAGAAACTACAGCGCCAACAACAGGACATGAAACGACAGATGCGAGACGACTTCGGTTAGATTTTGTAATGACGCAACGAATCCCGCTAGGGTTAGATTTTTTGATGGCTTAACACGTTCCATCGCGCTGCCCTGTCCAACGAGGTTCCCGACATCAATCTTGTTTCTTCCTACCCGGCCGCTAATGGGGGCCGTCACCCGCGTATAGCCCAGGTTTAGCTTCGCGCGTACAATGGCGGCGTTCGAGCGTTGGATCGCCGCGCGGGCCAGTTCCTGGTCTCTGCGCCATTTCACCACCTGCACGTCGGTCCCTGCTCGTTGTTTGAACAACCTCTCCGCCCGAGCGAGCTCCGTGGTCGCTTGTTTTAGATTGGCCTCTGCAGTCACAAGCTCTGACTTCGCTGCCTGAAGGTCGGCCTCGTACTCCTTTGGGTCGATGACGAACAGGAGCTTACCTCGCTTGACATTCGTGCCCGGCGTGAAGTGCATGCTTTGGAGTACTCCGGCTACCCGTGCGACAACCTCTACCCACTCTGAGGCTACTGTTGTACCGGTGAACTCGAGATAGTCGGTCACCTCTTGAACAATTGGCTGGGCAACCGTTACTTTGGTAGGGGGAGGCTCTACATAAGTATTCCTCTCCTCGCAGCCTATAAGTAGCAGTCCAAGGACCAATCCAACCACGATACCAAATTGGCCTGAGTTGTACTTTGCTGTACCCTTCATCAGTTTCTCCTAATCATCATGCCGCAAGAACAAATACACAAGACAAACTGAAATGTCCAGGACCCATGAAAAGCAGTGGGCCCTCAAAGTTCCCAAGATTCTCTTATCTACAAGGTCGGGGTCAGCTAGCAAAACTACTACTTTTTTCAAAAGAATATACCAGGCGAAACCAGCTTGCAGTGAGCAGTTGGCAGCGGGCAGCAATTCAGTGACAAGTGCTGAGTAAATATAGCTGTCAGCAGTCAGCTATCAGCCTGGATCGCATAGCGCATAGCGTCTGCCCGAGGCTGGGACCAAAGACTACTGACAACGGACTGCCGACCCGAGATCGAATTTGCTAGATCGGCCAACGCTTTGCGCTATGCGCTTAGCGCTTTGCTGCCTAGCTCAGTCCTCGGCACTCGTAACTCAGTACTAACTAGCACCGTGCTAGCTGCATACTGCTAACTGCCTACTAGTTTCCCTTCGTGCCTTGCTTCACCCTAAACGGATAAGATACGAACGCTGGGACCAGCCCGTGGCGTTCAGCGCAAAAACAATCATTTCTTGTTAGAGTTAAAATCTGCCCAGACCCTGTGGCAGCAAAATCGATTACTGTAAGGAGGATAGAGACCATGCCAAAGATTTCGTTGGAGGAAGCTATAAATTTACTTGCCGATGCGAGCCTAGATTTTGCTGAATCTGCATTGCGCATCATTCTGGTTATCGTTGCGGGTTACATCGTCAGTAAGGTGGTAAAGGTGGCGGTTAGAAATCTGGAAGCTATCCTGATTCGCCTGGGAGAGGGAAGCGATGATGTTCCGGGTGCTACCCGGAAGAGGATTACGACTCTGATGAACGTCCTTCGGACCGTTGCCGTAGTAGTCATTTGGGGTGTAGTCGTCGTGGTTGCCTTGGAACAGATTGGCCTTGCCGTTGGGCCCATACTGGCAGCTGCTGGAGTACTAGGCCTGGCTGTAGGCTTTGGTGCGCAGAATCTGGTCCGTGACGTCATCAGTGGCTTCTTTCTTATTCTTGAAAATCAAGTTCGCGTCGGTGACGTAGCCATTATTAATGGCACCGGGGGATTGGTGGAGGCTGTCACCTTCAGGACTGTTGTCCTGCGTGATCTTTCTGCTGTCGTACACGTCTTTCCCAACGGCGCCATTACTACCTTGTCGAACATGACCAAGGGGTGGTCGGCCTATGTTATCAACATGGGAGTTGCCTACAAGGAAGACACCGACAGAGTCGCCGAAGTGATGCGGCAGGTGGCCGATGAGATGAAGGCTGACCCTGACTACGGTCCATCCATGCTTGACACCATCGAAATTTTTGGCGTGGATGACTTTGCCGACTCGGCGGTGGTGATCAAAGCCCGGCTCAAAACATTACCCATCAAGCAATGGGAAGTGGGACGCGAGTACAGACGAAGACTCAAGAAGGCGTTTGATGCAAATGGCATTGAGATTCCTTTCCCACACTTATCTGTATACATGGGTGAGGCGAGTCGTCCGTTTGATGTTTTGATGAGGGAGGCCGCAGGTACGCCCGGTGGACCATCAACGGCGGGAATCGTTTAGCGTTGAGCTTTTTGACCTGAAGCGAAATTCTTCAAGAGTTGCTTAGGGGTGCTCATTGGGCAATGCGACAGTTCAGTGAAAGAACCGCCTTCGTGAGTATCGTTTGCGGGAATTTACTTGTTATTGGTACGGGGCTTTTTGTTGAGCGGGAGACGCGAGAGAAGTGTCTTGGCGGTACTGGCCTTGCTGCCTTTAACGGCCACCAGGGGTTGGGGGCGTGATCTATCTTTGCCAAGGGCTTGCATAATATCGTGCACGATCTTGCAGGCCATTTCTTCTCGTTGCTTTCGCGGGGTTTTGACCCTTCCGCCGGCAATCATTCCATGACCGCCTGCTGTCCCTTTTGGGAGCAATGAATCCAGGAGGCGACCCGCCTGCGCATTGGTGTCCCTCGTCCGCATAGACACGTAGAGGTATTCGTCATGGGGTGCGATGCAGATGGACCACACGGCGCTTTCCAGTCGCATGAGGTAATCGGCCATCTCAGCCACCGCATCGGGATAGGGAACGGATTCCAGTACGGTAACAATGGTGTCGCCGTAGAGCAAGGCGCTGTTTAATGCCAGAGCGATCAACTCGAAATAGTTGTGGTTGAGCTGAGGCGTCTGAATGTCCCCGAGGAGACGCTTGTTTACGTATGGGTAAAGAAACTGGCTGGCAACGATATCAGGGGGCATGGTCTCTCGACCTAGATGTTGTGTTTCAGATGATATTCCATAGAACAGCGCAGTAGCCACGATGGGATCCACCGGGACTTCCGCCTCCTGAAGATATTCGGTCACGATGGTGGATGTGGCCCCGTAGCTCTCCCGTATGTCTACATAGGCCACGTCGCCGTTCCTGCCCCAATCCGGGTGGTGGTCAATGACGACGGTGGGAGTGATTTCTGCAGGAAGGGCATTGTTTCCCCGCTGGGGTTGGGTGTCTACCAGAATGACGGAACCCTGAAATTTGGGTAGGAGCTCGCTTATGGGAACCAGTGGGATATCTAAGGCCGAAACAAGGGACCGATTTTCAGATCGCCCGATGATCCCGCTCAATCCGATCACTGGCACTTTTCCGAGCTTCTGCTGAATGAGATGCCGGAGCGAGGCAGCACAGGCAAGGGAATCGGGATCAGGGTTGTCATGGGGGAGAATTAAGATTTTTTTAGCGGACCCAATAGCGGACAAAAGCTCTGGCACCCCCCGTGCTGCATCCAGCGATGTTTGTCCCTTCTCCATGAGCATCCCTTAGTCCTGACCAACCTTCACTGTAAAACTTGTCCTTTGATACTCTTGTCTGCGGTGTCAGAAAGCATGGGCTTTTCCAGCCTTTGCGGTTGCCTGTGATTTTGTTTTCTTACCCGTCCAATGGCAGGATCGTCCATAAACGCCCTGTAACCGGTTCGAGCTAAAGTTAACATGTCGCCTTCCGCTACTAACAGATCGATTTCCGTAAGTTTCTTTCTGAAGGTTGCGAGGATGGCACCTTCGGATGTCTGCACTGTTAAAAGTAGCCTATCACCTTTTCGCTGTTTTGACATCACTGCTCCCTCGATACCCTCTAAATCACCCCGAATGGCTGCGGGAAGATAGGGTTCAAGAAGGCGCGGACCCAGAACCGTACCTGCGATGCCAAGAACCAGGCCTACCAGGAAAGTTACGGCGAACCCTCCCACCTGTAAGGTGTGTCCCCATACCTGCATTTTTCATTACTCGGGCTTGGGGGAAGGATCGGTATCGGGCTCCTTGTCCGGTTCTACATTGGGTGGTGGGGCAGTTTTATTTTTCCCCCTGACTCGTTTTCCGAACCGGTCGAGCATATCGGCGGTACGATCCCTCAAGGGTTCGGACCTAGAATTGAGGGTTTCAACTTCCTGACGGAGTTCCCTAATACCGCCGGTACGTTGAAACGCAATCACAGCTACCACCAATGCAATTAATGCTATGAGTAGCGTCAACACTTCCATTTTTTGCTGCCCTCCAAACTTTAGACCAGTCGATCCGTGGGGTTCATTCAAATCAAAAGTTGATGGGAGTTTTTACACCATCTAACTTAAAAGATTATCTGAAAATGAGTCGTCAAGTCAATCTGGATTGTGTAGGGAAAATAATGGAGGAGCAGGCAAAAGTTGCCTTTATGACCAACCAATGGCAGTGGAAAAACCCCTCTAAGTTGGCGTGAAACAACACTAAGATGAGCTTTGGATTGCTCGCGCCGTCTTTCCGGTTCTGACCCGGTAGAAAATGACAGTTCGGTGCAATTTGACCCATCTCGGCGCTTGGGTTGGGTGTCAAGCTTGCTAAGGGGAACATGCCCTGTCTTCCCATGGAAACCGTCCTTGTGATATTCTGTATGTCAGATCTGTATGTCAGAGTGGTGGGAAGAGAACGGCTAACGAATTATCCTCCACTCCGTCATTTTGGCAGCAAGAATTTTATGATTGGTTGATTTACGAATGCTATGGAGCTACCGCACAGGAAGGTGAGAAAGTCGTAAGATGTCATCCTTCTTCATGCAAGTCGGACTCACCGATATCATTGATATCGCTTTTGTCACCTCGCTTTTGTACACGGCGATCATCTGGTTTAAAAGGACCCGTGCGACCCTCGTGTTCGTGGGAATCTTCATACTTGGGGCAATTTATATCTTTGCCAGGCAGCTCGATTTACAGCTCACCACTTATATTTTGCAAGGCTTCTTTGCCATCTTCCTGATTATCATCGTTGTCATCTTTCAGGAGGAGCTAAGACAGATCTTCGAGAGAATCGCCCTGTGGGGCTTGGGTAGAAAGAATACCCACGCTGTTCAGTCCGAGGCCGTAGACATCATCGTAGGGACATTGTCCGATTTGGCTAAGGAGAGAATCGGCGCTCTTATCGTTTTGCCTGGCAGCCAACCCATCGAGAGGCATATCAACGGAGGCATCGAGATGGGTGGGAGGCTCAGCGAGCCCCTCCTGAAGAGCATCTTTGATCCCAACTCTGCCGGACATGATGGGGCCATTATTGTAGAAAAAGACCGGATCTCTCGCTTTGCGGTTCAACTACCCCTATCGAAGGATTTTAAACAGCTTGGCAAGGTAGGAACTCGGCATAGCGCTGCCCTGGGTCTGGCGGAATTGAGCGATGCCCTATGTCTGGTGGTCTCAGAGGAAAGAGGCCGAATCTCCATTGCCGAAGACGGGAAACTTCGAGAGATCGGTAGTTTCCAGGAAGTTGGATCACTGGTACAGGACTTTTTGAAGACAAAGTTTCCCACTCAGGATGCGAGAAGTGCCTCGGTCCAATTTCTGCGTTCCAACTGGCTCGAGAAGGCCGTCTCCATCACCCTCGCCATTGCTCTTTGGTATGTCTTTATCCCCGGGTCCAAGATATTGGAGGTGACCTACCAGATTCCAGTTGAAGTGGAACATTTACCGGCGAATCTGTACTTGGAATCGATTGAGCCGCCCAACATTAGCGTTACCTTTGGCGCACTGAATCGAGCGTTTTACCTTTTCGAGCCGCAGAAGCTAGAGGCTTCCATAGATGCATCCCTGGCTGCCCTGGGACGGAGAACGTTCCGGGTTTCAGAAGAGAACATTGCCTATCCCAAGAACCTGACGGTAAAAGGTTGGAGTCCTACCAAGGTTAAGATTTCGGTGAGGAAAAGGAATGCTAAAGGGGGTCATCAAGGAAACGGAGGAAGCAAGCTCAAAACGAAATCTAAGAAGGAAGGGTCACAAACGTAGTGCAAATTGAGCGGCACCGATGAGCGGTGCCTTGGGGTTCATGGCCACATGGACCTCCGCGTTTCTCATCAAATCGGAAAATCGCCCCTTATCATTAAATCCACTCATGAAACTGCCGTTTTTGAGGGCGGTAAGAATTTTCGGCGCAATCCCTCCTGCAACGAAAGCACCTCCCACGGCTAGAAATTTTAGCACGAGATTTCCAGTCTCAGCCCCGTAAATCGAGGCAAACAAATTGAGCGCCTCGGTGCACAATGGAGACCTACCAGTAAGCCCAACCTCTGAAATAACTGCCGGAGGGTCGTCGGAGTTCTCTAGTCGCTCGGTGAGCCATGGGGGTTCGCTGCCAGGTCCACTGTCCCGTAAAAATTGGTAGATGTTATAAAGGCCATTCCCGGATAGTACTCTCTCGTAGCTCACGTGACCTCCGAACATTGACAGGAGGTACCGGAGCAGCTCAATCTCCTGATCTGTGCGCGGGGCAAAGTCTGCGTGCCCTCCCTCGGAAGCAATCGCATGGAGCGTTCTTCCGTCCCAATAGAGGAATGCCTCTCCCAGGCCGGTGCCCGCCGCAATAACCGCGATGTTGCCTTCCCTTTTGAGACCCCTCTGTAGTTCGGAAAGCTCCCCAGTTGGTAGGTGACGCATGGCATGGGCTGCCGCCTCCAAATCGTTTAAGAGTTTGACATGAGGTACTTGAAGCTCCGCCGCGAGGTTCGACTCGTCCAGTTCCCATGGGAGGTTGGTGGTTTTAGAGCGACCCTCCACGACAGGTCCAGCAACCCCGAAGCAGGCGCTGCGGAGCACCGGGCGACTTTCATTGTAAAAAAATCGCTGGAGGATTTCTTCGAGGGCTCCGAATTGTTCACTGGAGAACGATTCCTCACGGACTGAACGCAGGTGGCTTCCGTCTTGTTTGAACAAGCCAATGAGGGTCTTTGTCCCCCCTACGTCACCCGCAAGAATCATTCTGCTCTCTTCCAGTGGACCCTTTGGCCTAACAGGTTATTGGAAAAAGCTGTTTGCAGGCTGGTCAAAAAGGTCTCAGAAGCGAGGCGCGCGAATAATCGGCGAGGGTCGGCGTACTTGGGCGTTACGTTGGAGTGACTATGCTTAGAGCGGGATATTTTTCCCGGCCGATCAAGCGCCACTTTCATAAACGCCTGCTTAAGTAGGCTGTTGGCATATGAGTCTTTTTCAGCAGCCTGCTACTGGATCTTGCCGGCGTATATGTCCATGACGGTTCTCAATAACTTTAGGGCATCGGACCGTGGCCGTTGGAAGGAATTTCTTCCGATGATGGACCCAAAGCCACCTCCATCCCGGATGGCCCGGACTTCTGCTAGAACCGCACTGTCCTCGCCTTTGGGTCCTCCAGAGAAGATTAAAATACGTCGTCCATTAAAGGCGCTCTGCACTACATGGCGGACTCGGTCTGCCAAGGTTTCGATGGGCACTTTGTTTTTGAGATAGATGTCCTGTGCGGCCTTCTGCTCGATATGGGCGGTAGGGGCTTTGACCTTAATAATGTGGGCTCCCATTTGGGCCGCGATTTGTGCGGCGTAAGCGGTCACGTCAATGGCGGTCTCTCCCTCTTTGCTCAGACTGGATCCCCTTGGATAAGACCATACGATCATTGCCAGACCTGCGGCCTTGGCTTCCGCTGCGATCTCTCGCAGCGTACGGTACATTTCCAGACGTTGAGAGGAACCGGGGTAGATGGTGTAACCGACACCCACACAGCCAAGCCTCTGGGCGTCCCTGACGCTGCCGGTCACGGCCTGATCGGGGTCCTTTTCCTCCATCAACGAATCGCGATTGTTGAGCTTTAGGATCAACGGTATCTCTCCAGCAAACTCTGCCGCTCCTCCCATCAGAAATCCAAGGGGTGCAGCGTAAGCGTTGCAACTGGCATCTATGGCCATCTCGAAGTGATAGTGAGGATCGTAGGCTGGCTCGTTTGGGGCGAAGCTCCGACCCGGTCCATGCTCGAAACCCTGATCCACGGGAAGTATCACCATCTTTCCAGTGCCACCCAGAGAACCATGATTGAGCATCCGTGCCAGGTTGGTCAGCACCCCGGCGTTCTCTCCGGCATACCCGTTAAGAATTTCCCTTACTCTTGGTGTCATTGTTCCTCCTTTTCCTGCCTAAGGCAGGTGCTCCTTGCGCATTGAATTTCTTTTTAATTCTCTTTCTCAATCTTAAAAAAGAGATTTTTCTTTCCTGTCACATGAACTCATGGCCGCCTCATCTGTCATCCAGATCAGGCTCCCCCCAGTTGGTTGAATGAGTTGGGCTGGGAGCCGTTGGGGATCCTTCGGTGAACTCATGGCCGCCTCAGTACTGCATGGAGTTGGGCTGGGGCTTCCGCCTTATCAGCCCCCGCCACCAAGAACAGAATTAATTTTGCCCGGTTGACAATGGGCGCAGTCATGGTGATCCGGTGTGCGTTGAGCTTTGGAACATGGTTTCTTACGATCCAACGTTGCTTTTCCATGACAGCCTCCGTATGGGGGAAAAGCGAGGCTGTGTGACCGTCAGGTCCGAGCCCTAATAAAATCAGATCAAAGGAAGGGGGTTCACCCTGTTCCGACACTCCGAAAACGCTAGCGATCTCGGTCTGATATTCCATGGCGGCGGCCACTTGATCCTCACGCTCTGCATGCATGCGATGGATTTGCTTAGCATCCACTGCCAGCATTTGGAGCAGCGCTTCGTTGGCCATATGAAAGTTAGAGTCAGGATGGTCAGGAGGTACTGTCCTTTCATCTCCCCAAAAAAACTCAACCCTCTTCCAATTTACCTTATCACGGTATGGGGGCTTGGCAAGCAGTTGGAAAAGTGTTCGGGGCGTGGATCCACCAGAAAAAACCACGGTAAATCTATCTGCCTGAGCAGTTGAGCTTTGGGCAGTTTGGATAAACTTTTCTGCCGCCCCGCGACTCAATTGCTGTGTGTCTTTAAATGGCTCCATGGTTCCGTGGCGACGGGTCATGCTTTTAGTACCTTACTCTATTGAGGAAAAACGGATTCGTGACCTTCTATCCCCCAGTGGGAAGCTCCACATGGCCGCCGAACTTGTGACGCATGGCCGACAATACCTTTTCCGCAAAGGTGTGCACTTGCCGTGATCGAAAGCGCGCATAGAGAGACGATGAGAGAACATCCGCAGGCACCGCCTCTTCCACTGCAGCCTGTACTGTCCAGCGCCCTTCTCCCGAATCCTGTACGAATCCGGAAAAGTCGGCAAGAGTTGGGCTCTCAAGCATGGCCGTGGCTGTTAGGTCAAGGAGCCAAGAACTTATCACGCTGCCCCTCCGCCAGACCTCTGCAATGTCCGTTGTATTCAGAGTGTATCGCAAGTCTTCCGGTAGCTCCTTAGAGTTGGCATTGTGGAGGATGTCAAAGCCTTCGGCGTATGCCTGCATGAGACCGTACTCGATCCCATTATGGATCATCTTTACAAAGTGTCCTGATCCCACTGGACCGCAATGAAGGTATCCTTCTTCGGAGCTACTGGATTTTTCATTGCGACCCGGTGTTCGTTCAATGTCTCCGCGTCCGGGAGCGAGGGTCTTGAAGATCGGGTCCAAGTGATTCACAACATTCTTTGCACCACCAATCATCATGCAGTATCCGCGCTCCAATCCCCAGATTCCGCCACTGGTACCCACATCTACGTAGTGAAGTCCTTTTTGCTGCAAGGTCTTGGCTCTGCGGACGTCGTCTTTAAAGTTGGAATTACCACCGTCGATGATGATGTCTCCAGACTCTAATTGTTCAGCCAGGGATATCACGGTCTTTTCGGTGGGCTCTCCTGCAGGAACCATCACCCAGGCCACCCGCGGCTTTTTGAGTTTTGCTATGAAGTCATTAAGGGACATTGCCCCCTGAGATCCCTCTTTTTCCAGCTCCTTCACATTTTCAGGATTCAGATCAAAGGAGACACAGGAGTGTCCCCCGCGCATCAGGCGCCGTACAATATTTGAGCCCATACGGCCCAAACCCACCATACCTAGTTGCATACACTATTCTCCTTTCGCACCTTTGAGTCAGTGATGAATGGTTCGTTGCCTTCGAATTGGTGCTCTAGACCCTTTACCTGGAGCTCGCTGCTTGATCTCCACAGATTCACCGTCTTGAACCAGGACTGTGTCTGCCATGCCTAAAAACAGTCCGGTCTCCGCGACGCCGGGGATTGCCGAAAGGGATTTCTCTATGGATGCCGCATCAGGCATGGCGGTGACGGTACAGTCTAGAATGTTGTTCCCGTTATCGGTGATAAAGACTTTACCGTCGTGGAGCCGGGGCTTTGCTGGGTAACCGAGCTCGGCCAAGCGGTGGCGGCAATGGGAAAGTCCAAAGGGTACCACCTCCACGGGCAAAACACCGCGAGATCCTAAGACGGGAACTAGTTTTGTCGAATCCACCAATATTACCAATCGTTTAGAAGCTGCGGCCACAATCTTTTCACGTAACAAGGCACCTCCGTACCCTTTAATGAGATTCAGATCCGGATCCACTTCATCGGCGCCATCGACGGTGATGTCGATGGAAGTCACCTCATCTAGGGTCATCATTGAAATACCAAGGTTGGTTGCCATCTCAGTGGTTGATTGCGAGGTGGACACACAGCGAATACGCAAGCCTGAATTGACGCGTCCGCCCAGGGCACGGACGAAGTTGAGTGCTGCCCTCCCAGAGCCCAGACCCACCACGTTGCCCTCCTGAATCCATTGCAGAGCACGTTCAGCCACGAGATTGGATTTCGAGTTGGATTCCATTACTGTATTGAATCAACCACAGGTATTATACTCATGCCAGGGTGGTAAGAGTTGCCTACGATTCCAGCACACTCTGCACTACTTCCCGCAACTTTGTTAGGCCTGTCTTGACGTCAGGCTTCAGATGCACACGTAACGCCCGACGTCCACGTTCCGCTAGAACCGCAAAATCGCCTTCGGCTTGAAACTTTTTGAGTATTCCGAACGAATATTTTTGACCAGGAATCGGTAAGTCCTCGGCATCCTCCGAGGTGATTTGTAGAAATACTCCCGTGTTGGGTCCACCCTTGTGTAGCTGACCGGTGGAATGGAGGAAGCGTGGGCCGTATCCAAGGGTCGTAGCCACATGCTTTCCATCGCGAACCCCGTGGCGCATGTGTTGTAGCTCCTTGCCATTCTCAGCGTTCATTTCCACATAGGCATTTATGGCAAAGTAGTCACCTTGCCGAATCTGTCCAAGATGTGTTGCCAGATAACCTTTCACGCTCTTAGCAGAAGTTGTCCCTCTCAGGGTTTCCGAGTACTTCGAGTCTGCGAATAAAGTCAATTCGCCCTCTTGAATCAGAGGGTTGACCTCTGTTAGCTTGCCGGTATCCTCATAGGATTTGGTTAATTTTTGCGTGGCTACCTTGCTCGCCTCCACATCGGGTTGATTGAACGGGTTGATGCCTAGAATGGAACCTGCAACCGCTGTGGCAATTTCCCACCGAAAGAATTCCTGACCCAGGTCCGTCGTCTCATCCAGTGAAATTTTCACCACAGGGTGACCCGCCTTCTCCAATGCGGCCACGGCCTTGTCTTGCTCCTCTGATGGTTTTGAGTTTAAACGCACATAGACAAACAGGCGATCAGCGCCGTAAACACCAGGGAGTCCGAGCTCTTCGCAATCCACCGGAATGAGTCCTTTCCCTTCCTTCCCGGTGGACTCGGCGATAAGCTGCTCCAGCCAGGCGCCGAGGGTGCTGATTCCCGGGGATGTAATAATCGTTACCTTGTCTCGTCCTTGCAAGGCCAAGGTTCCTATGATGATCCCGAGGGTTACACCTGGATTGACTTCCGGCGGTACGGACGATGCACAGGAATGCACCATGATTTCCGTAGCATCGAGAAACCTTGGCACGGCCACACCCATTATGGCTGCCGGCACCATACCAAAGTTCGAAAGAGCCGAGTAGCGACCTCCAATGCTCGGTTCCCCGTGGACGATATGTCGAAAGTGATCGGTCTTTGCGAGCTTGTGTAGCTTGGTGCCAGGGTCGGTGATGGCAATAAACCTGGATCCGGCTTTATCAGGCCCTAATACCTTCTGGACCTTGTCGAAAAAGTACTGTTTGAATACGTTGGGCTCGGTGGTGCCGCCCGACTTGGAGGAGACGATAAATAGAGTCTGTCTTGGATCAATCTTCCGCTCGTATGACTTCACCTGAGCCGGCACAGTAGAATCGAGCACCAGCAGCTCTGGAAATTCATCCTGTACACCAAAAGTTCTTCGTAACACCTCCGGGCAAAGGCTGGAGCCGCCCATTCCAAGAAGCAGAGCCTGCTTGAATTCACCACGGCGGACATCGTCTGCGATATGTTGGAGGTGCTCTTCGTGGTCCCGTTGTCCATCCACAACATGCAACCATCCCAGCCATTGGGCTTCATCCGTGTCCGACCAGAGGGAAGTGTCGCCGCTCCAGAGTTGACGTACCTTGCCATGGTCGCGCCATTCATTTAACCTCTCCTGAACAGGATTAACCATGGGACCCAGCTCATAGGTTTGCCTGGCCAACTCTCCTCCTAGGAGGACTTGACGTTTCTTTTCCACGGCACTGAGCAACTTGTCGAAGGCCTCAGAAAACTTTTTTACACCGTCATGGAGGAGGTAGGCTGTAACGTCATTCATAGAGATCCCCACCTCGGCCAGGGTGTTCATGGTCTCCCGAGCGGACTCCATGTTCTCCGCCCAATTTTCCGTCAGGCTAGCACGGACCTTTCCCGAAGTACGGAACTCCGTAAAAGTTTCCGCAGGGATAGTGTTGACAGTATCGGGTCCAATCAACTCATCCACGTAAAGAGTCTTCTTGTACTTGGGGTTTTTTGTGCTGGTGCTTGCCCATAGGAGTCGCTGTGGTTTGGCACCCATTTTTACAAGTGTCTGCCATTGCTCGCCGGCACAGTAATCTTGATAGTGGGCATAAGCGACCTTAGCATTGGCAATGGCCACTTTGCCCACCAGGCTTTTTAGTTGTTTGCGCTTTTCTTGGTTCTGGGTGGAATCCAGTGCATCGCTAAGTTTCTGATCCATGAGCGAATCGATACGGCTGACAAAAAAACTGGCTACGCTGGCAACCTTGGCCAAGTCCCCGCCGGCTTTGCCCAACTCCTCCAGGCCTTCCACATAGGCTTGTGCCACTGCTTGGTAGGACTCCACGGCAAACAAAAGCGTCACATTGACATTGATCCCTTCGCTGATGAGTTGTTTGATGGCAGGAACTCCTTCAGGAGTGGCGGGCACCTTAATCATCACATTGTCTCGACCGATGAGCTTGCGCAGACGACGTGCCTCATCGATAGTACCGATCATGTCATGGGCAAGGTAGGGGGACACCTCGTAGGACACGTATCCGTCGCGGCCGCCAGTTCGGGTGTACACTGGATACAAGACATCCGCCGCAAGCTGAATATCGTCGATGGCGAGGCGCTCAAAGATGTCCTGGGCCGTACCGACTTCCTGATCCACCAGCGCCTTCATAGCGGGATTATAATCTGTGCTACCGGAAAGAGCTTTTTCAAAGATGGCGGGATTCGACGTGACACCCAGGAGTCCGTCATGATCCACCATCTCTTGCAACTCTCCCGAGGTGATGAGCCCACGCCGAATGTTGTCGTACCAGATGCTCTGCCCAAACCTTTGAACGTCTATAAGTGGATTCCCCATTTTCAGTCTCCCTATTGATACACCGTTTTTTTACCGGCTAGTGGGCAGGATTCAATCCTCCGCCACTACCTTGTTATAACCGTCCAGTGCAGCCACTCTGTAGCATTCAGCGAAGGTGGGGTAATTAAAAGTATTCTCGATAAAATAATCGATGGTGCCCTCATAGGCGAGCACCGCCTGACCGATGTGGATGATCTCAGTGGCCCCTTGGCCGATGGCATGGACGCCTAGGAGCTTGCGTGACTCGGGATCAAAAAGCAACTTCAACATTCCCACCCTATCACCGAGAATTTGTCCGCGGGCAATCTCACGATAGCGGGCCACACCAATCTCGTAGGGGGTGCGTATCTCGGTAAGTTGCTGTTCGTTTTTACCCACCAGTGATATCTCTGGCACCGTGTAGATTCCGTAGGGGATCAGATCTGGACGGTGGTGGGTTGGAGCTCCGAATGCGTGGCAGGCCGCCAGCCGTCCCTGCTCCATGGAAGAGGAAGCAAGGCTGGGAAAGCCGATCACGTCGCCTGCCGCGTATATATGCGGAACATTGGTTTGGAGGTGTTCGTTCACCGAGATCCGTCCACGGTGGTCTGTTGCAATTCCCACAATCCCCAGGCCTAGTAATTGAGTTGCCCCTTGTCTCCCCACGGCGTAGAGAAGAGCGTCGGAGAGCAGCTTTTTACCACTTCGAAAAGTTGTACGCACCTTGCCGTTTGAGGTCTTTTCGATGGCCACCACCTCTTTGTCGAATGTAAGCATCACCCCGATGTCCCGCATGTGATAGGCGAGGGCCTCCGCGATCTCGCTGTCCACGAAGTCAAGAAGACGTGATGTCTGATCGATCAAGGTGACTTCAATGTCTAGAAGGGCAAGAATGCTTGCGTATTCGGTGCCGATGACACCGGCTCCCACTACCATAAGAGAACGTGGGAGTCGGGTGAAGGTACCGAGACCCTCGGCGTCGATGATCAGATTATCTTCAAAGGGAACAACATCTGGACGAGTAGGAACAGTTCCCGTTGCGATCAAAATTCTGTCTGCATTGATCGAACGGTCACTACCACGGATTTTCAAAGTATGAAGATCTGAAAAGTATGAGTCGCCTTCCACCACCTCCACATGATTTCTCTCTAACTGCCGGTAGACCACTCGGGTTTCGTTTTCTACCACGTCTTCGCATCGGTGCATTAAATCCTGCATGGTCAGGTCTTTTTTCTCGTGTGCCGCATAGGCTTGCCGGTGGTAGAACCCGGTATAGTAAAGAACCGCCTCGCGCAGGGTCTTGCTGGGGATGGTCCCCCGTTGGATACAGCTGCCGCCGAGGGAATGGGGACGATCGATGATGACAACCCGTTTGCGAAGCTTGGCAGCTTGGATGGCCGCCTTCTGCCCCGCTGGACCCGACCCAATGACTGCTAGATCGTACCGTTCGTTCATCCTTTATAATTATCTACCTAATGCGGGAAAAGACCAAGGCCCTTGGGCTTCAAACGCCGTGGATAAATCTGGATGATGTTTTAAGACGAGTACAAAACAGGAAGGGGGATGGGTCTATTTCCCGGTCTCGCTCTTCGCTACTTGGATACGGACCTGCGCCCGTCGAAGGGCAGCTTGAGCGGCGCTGAACTCCTGGTCCTCAGGGTTCAAATCCTCCATTCTTTTTTCCGCCTTCTCCCGCGCGCTCCTTGCCCGTTCCACGTCGATTTCGCCCGCATACTCAGCGGCGTTGGCCAAAACTGTCATTTCATTGTTGAGAACTTCGGCATACCCGCCGCTTAAGGCAAGGCGGATTTGATTTGCCCCCGCCTTATAGCTCATTTCTCCAATATCCAGCGTGGTCAGAAAAGTAATGTGATTTGGCAATACTCCCAGTTCACCCAGAGCGCCTGGAACCGTAACCTCATCCACCTCCTGCTCCAATAGGAGCCTACTGGGTGTGACCAATTTCAATAGGACCTTTTCTGCCATGAGTCTTTGACCGTTCGTTGTGTCAATTGCGTGCGACCGTTGATTCTAAGGGATGCAGGGGCAGGGGTCAATAGCCTCTTCGGGGCTGTCCTCTTCATGTCTCAAGAGCGGGCGACCGTTCCTCCCATAGGACGTGGGTACGCAGATGTGCACAAATGTACCTTGACGGGTCAAAAAGTAAAGAGGAAAATTTAGGGTTAAACTCAGAAAGAAATGAGATCCATAGTAGATGGGCCAGCTCGAAAGAGGAAGAAAACGGGTAGTCATTGAGGGGGTCCGACCAGAGATCGATGGGGGACGTTTCCCTGTGAAGCGAGTCGTGGGGGAAAGGGTCGCGGTCGAGGCGGACATCTACGCGGACGGGCATGATGCCATTTCTGCTGTGCTGCAGTACCAAAAAGAAGGGAACGTGCAATGGGAAGAGGTCCCCATGGTGCTCCTGAACAATGACCGTTGGCGAGGTGATTTCGAGGTTTCAGAAATCGGTTGTTATCGCTACACCATCCTGGCATGGATCGATTCATTTAAAACATGGCGGGAGAGCCTGATGAAACGGGTGGAGGTAAGGCAGGACGTCAGTGTTGATATTTTGGCAGGGGCGAACCTCCTGGTGGAAACATGCCAACGGGCGTCTGGGGGCGATAAGAGAAAACTTCTTGCCTATGCCAGTGAGTTGCGTTCCGGTTCATTGACCCGAATCGAAAGGGGGTTGGACGTAAACCTCTTGGCCATCATGTCAAATTACCCGGACAAACGGGCTGCCAACCGCTATGACAAAGAGCTGGTGATCGTGGTTGATCGAGAAAAGGCTCGCTTTAGCACTTGGTATGAAATGTTCCCAAGATCATGCGCTTCTCAGCCAGGCAAGCACGCCACCCTTAAGGATTGCGAAAAGCGTCTAGATTACATTTCAGGGTTGGGGTTTGACGTGCTCTATCTCCCTCCCATCCACCCCATCGGTGAGACCCACCGCAAGGGTAGGAATAATTCTCTCAAGGCAAGTGCCAAGGATCCGGGCAGTCCGTGGGCCATAGGTGGAGACCATGGGGGACACAAAGTCATCCATCCCGATCTTGGAACTCTGAGTGACTTTAAAAGATTTCTCAAGAAAGCCGAACAGTGCGGCGTGGAAATCGCCTTGGACATCGCCTTTCATTGTTCTCCCGATCATCCTTATGTCAAAGAGCACCCGGAGTGGTTTTGTAAACGGCCTGACGGGACTATTCAATACGCCGAGAACCCGCCCAAAAAATATCAGGACATTTACCCTTTAGATCTGTCCGGTGAACATTGGCGCGAGATCTGGGATGAGCTGATGAGTGTGGTTTTGTTTTGGATAAAACAAGGTGTTCGAATCTTCCGTGTAGACAACCCTCACACGAAACCGTTCCATTTTTGGGAGTATCTCATTAACGGTATCCGGAGAGACTATCCCGACGTCATTTTCCTTGCGGAGGCCTTCACCCGTCCAAAAGTAATGTATGGCCTGGCCAAACTTGGGTTTTCGCAGTCCTATACCTATTTCACCTGGCGCAACACAAAGAGGGAACTTACGCAGTACTTCACTGAGGTAACTCGAACCGACGTGCGCGATTTCTTTAGACCCAATCTGTGGCCCAACACTCCGGATATTCTAACCGAGTATCTCCAGTCGGGAGGATCCCCAGCGTTTATGACGCGGTTGGTTCTGGCGTCAACTCTGGGAGCCAACTACGGGATCTATGGACCCGCCTTTGAGCTCTGTGAGAACCGTCCCATGGAGCCGGGGAGCGAAGAATACCTCAATTCAGAAAAATTTGAGACCAAGCAATGGGACATCAATCGAGCGGACAGTTTAAAAGAACTGATTGCCAAAGTGAACCGTATCCGACATGAGAATAAGGCACTGCAAAATGACCGGAGCCTTCTCTTTCACCCAGTGGATAATGACCGGCTCATCTGCTACAGCAAGCAGACCGAAAACTTTAGTAACCTTATCCTGGTGGTGGTGAACCTGGACCCCTATCATACGCAGTCCGGTTGGGTGGAGTTGCCACTTGAATTTCTGGGTGACGATCCGGAAAAGCCCTATCAGGTCTATGATCTTCTAACCAACGCCCGTTACCTCTGGCATGGCAAGCGAAACTACGTAGAGCTCAACCCCCACGCAATTCCTGCGCACATTTTCCGCGTACAGCACGGATTGCGCACGGAACGAGATTTCGATCATTTCATGTAGAATGGCACTCACGCAAAGGTCTCGTCTCCATAGGAAGTCCAAAAAATCGGAAGAGTTCCGTCTCGACGACGAACCACTCTGGTACAAAGACGCTATCATATACCAGCTTCACGTTCGGGCGTTCTGTGACGGAAACGGAGACGGGATTGGTGATTTTAATGGTCTAACGGAGAAGTTGGATTACCTCCAGGACCTGGGTGTCACAGTGCTTTGGTTACTGCCCTTCAATCCTTCTCCATTGCGAGACGACGGTTATGACATTTCGGACTACACGAATGTTCATCCCAACTACGGGACTGTGGGGGATTTCAAGGAGTTTCTCAGGGAAGCCCATCGTCGAAGTCTCAGGGTGATTACCGAGCTGGTCATCAACCACACCTCCGATCAGCATCCCTTGTTCCAAAAGGCTCGGCAGGCGGAGCCTGGCAGCCGTGAGCGGAACTATTATGTTTGGAGTGACACCCCGGAGAGGTACCAGGAAAGTCGGATTATCTTCAAGGACTTTGAGCCCTCCAATTGGGCCTGGGATCCCGTTGCCAAAGCCTACTACTGGCATCGGTTCTATTCCCATCAGCCCGATTTAAACTTCGATAATCCCGAGGTCAAAAAAGAAGTCTTTAGTTGGGTGGATTTCTGGATGGGCATGGGTGTGGATGGAATGAGGCTTGATGCCGTTCCTTACCTTTACGAACGAGAAGGGACCAACTGTGAAAACCTGCCTGAGACTCATGCTTTTTTGAAAGAGCTACGTCGTTACATTGATAGCAATTATAAGAACAGAATGCTGCTGGCCGAGGCCAACCAGTGGCCGGAAGACGCAGTGACATACTTCGGCGAAGGGGACGAATGTCATATGGCCTTTCATTTCCCTGTCATGCCGCGATTGTTTATGGCCATTCATATGGAGGATCGATTCCCCATCTTCGATATCCTCGACCAAACACCGGAGATTCCTGAAAACAGTCAGTGGGCTCTTTTCCTGCGTAACCACGATGAACTGACTTTGGAAATGGTTACGGACGAAGATCGTGACTACATGTACAAGGTTTATGCCAATGATCCTCAGGCACGGATCAATCTGGGTATACGGCGACGGCTGGCGACTCTGTTAGGAAACAACCGAAGAAAAATAGAACTGATGAACAGCCTTCTTTTCTCCCTACCCGGAACTCCGGTGATCTATTACGGCGATGAGATTGGCATGGGAGACAATATTTATCTCGGTGATCGAAACGGTGTGCGCACTCCTATGCAATGGAGCGCGGATCGAAATGCCGGATTTTCACGCGCGAATCCGCAACGACTTTTCTTACCGGTTATCATAGATCCGGAGTACCACTACGAAGCCCTCAATGTAGAAGCCCAACAGCGCAATCTCCATTTACTCCTATGGTGGATGAAGCGGCTCATTCTGCTGCGTAAGCGCCACCAGGCCTTCGGACGAGGTTCCATTGAATTCCTCTATCCCGAAAACAAGAGAGTTCTTGTATTTATTCGGCGCCTCGACGAAGAGATGATCCTGGTGGTGGCCAACCTTTCACGGTTTGTCCAATACGTGGAACTGGATCTGTCCACCTTTGAAGGAATGGTACCCATGGAATTGTTTGGCCAGACTGATTTTCCTCCCATTGGCCAATTGCCTTATTTTCTAACCCTTGGTCCTCACACCTTTTACTGGTTCAAACTGGAGCCTCCCCGCGCCCTTGAGATAACAACCAGAGATGGTCCAGGGGAGTTGCCACTGCTCCAGCTTTCGGGCCCGTGGAATCGGGAACTGGACGAAACCACACGACTTGGTTTGGAAGATCAATTAGTTTCACACCTCAAGACCTGTCGATGGTTTGCGGGTAAGGCTCGGCCGGTGAGGTCAGTCAAAATTTTGGATACCATCCCGATTCCCTTCGATGGAACCAGGGCCTGGCTCAACACTCTGGAGGTCCAGTATGGAGATGGACGTCCCGAAACGTATCTTTTGCCCCTTGCCTTTGCCACAGGAGAACAGGTGGTCCGCATGAGTCCAAATATCTGCAATACAGCCGTGGTCCGAGTGCAGGTAAAGGACGGAAAAAAGGATTCAGAAGGAATTCTTTACGACGCCTTTTTCCATGACGGCTTTTGCCAATCCCTCCTCGATATCATATCCCGTCGCAGGTCTATCAAAGGGAAGAGTGGAGAGCTGGTGGCCTCACACTCCCGTGCCTTTCGCAAGGTTCGGGGTTCCGAAGACACCGTTCTCCAGTCATCCCTCCTGAAAGCTGAACAGAGTAACACCTCAATTATTTATGGAAATCGTCTGATACTCAAAATGTTCCGGGGTCTTCAAGAGGGGATGAACCCCGAATTGGAGATTGGACGCTTCAATGCCGAGAGGAATTCCTTTCATCACATTCCACCCCTTGCCGGTGCTCTGGAGTACCGCGACAACCAGGGAGAACTCGTCACCCTTGGAATCCTTCAGGGTCTCGTTTCGAATCAGGGGGATGCCTGGCAGTACACGATGGAATGTTTGGCACGCTACTTTGAAGACGCACTGACGAGACAGCAGGTGGAGGTGGCCAGCATATTATTGCCAAGGGAGGAACTGCTGGACTGGGTGGAGAAAGAAATCCCCCCGCTAGCCCAGGAAATAATCGGTTCCTATCTATCCTCGGCACGACTCCTGGGCCAACGCACAGGAGAGCTCCATGTGGCTCTGGCTTCGGACCAGGAGGATCCCGCCTTTGCCCCTGAACCCTTTTCGGCTTTTGATCGTCGTTCCTTATATCAGAGTATGAGGACTCTGGCGGATCAGGAACTGATCCTATTGGGCAACCGCTTGAATGGGTTGCTGGATGAGGCCCAAGCCGACGCAAAAACAGTTTTAGGTTTAAAAAACGCGATCTTTAGTCGGTTGCATTCGCTTTTGGACACGCAATTTACCTCGACGCGAATCCGGTGTCACGGTGATTATCACCTGGGACAGTTGCTTTATACGGGTAAGGACTTTGTGATCATTGATTTTGAAGGTGAACCCTCCCGCTCCGTTAACGAACGACGTATGAAAAGATCACCTCTGAGGGACGTGGCCGGGATGCTACGATCTTTCAATTACGCATCCATTGCAAAACTGAAATCAGGCGGATTTCGATCGGGGGATATGCCGGATCTCGAGACCTGGGCTCGCTTCTGGTACTTCTGGGTCAGTGTTGGCTTCCTGCAGTCTTATTTCCATGCAACTTCGAAGTTACTGAATTTTTCCGAGTCTCGTGAGGAGATTAAGACTCTGTTGGACATCTACCTGCTGGAAAAAGCCATCTATGAGCTTGGCTATGAGCTCAACCATCGACCCGATTGGGTCCATGTTCCGCTTCAGGGAATCCTGGAAATGGTGTCACCGGTGAGCTGAGGTCAGAATGATCACTCAGATGAATCAGCTTAATCAACTTGCTCGTCTCTATAACCTGCAGACGGTGTACACCGATGGGATGGGCCATCGAAGAACAGCGGCGCCAGAGTCGATCCTTTCTGTTCTACGAACCATGGGAGTTCATGCTGGCTCCATGGAGGATTTATCGACTGCTATCAGTGAGCGGAATCATACCCTGTTGGGACGTTGTATCGAACCGGTGATCATAGCCTGGGAAGGTCAGCCGGTAAAAATAGTGCTCCGGCTGTCCAAAGCGGGTGCCAAGGACTCCATCTCTTTAAAGTTGGATCTCGAGATGGGGGAAGTCCGTGAGTGGACGTTCCAATCCTCCAGATTGACCAATGCACGTACCACCCGGGGAAAAGTCGCCGGTACGATGGATAAAGTGGTCACACTTCCCGGTAGATTGCCCTGGGGTTATCACCGGCTCACTCTGGAAGCGGGAGGAACAAATCACCAATCCCTGGTCATTTCAGCGCCTGTCAAAGCCTACAGTGAATCACCGAAACAGGGGGAAAAGAAATGGGGGGTCTTCCTGCCTCTCTATGCACTGCGTTCCAGCAGAAGTTGGGGGAGCGGTGACTTCACCGATCTTTTGGAATTGTCCACTTGGGTCAAGGGATTAGGAGGTGGGGTGGTTGGCACCCTCCCGCTGCTGGCCACTTTCTTGGATGAACCCTTCGATCCAAGCCCTTACTCTCCTGCAAGTCGCTTATTCTGGAACGAGTTTTATCTCGATGTAACGCGAATCCCTGAGTTAGAAAGTTGTCCGGAGGCGCGGGACCTAATGGCCTCATCTGACTTTCAAAGAGAAGTTGAAATCCATCGATTGGCTGAGAGGGTGGAGTACCGATCTCAGATGAGAACGAAGCGTAGGGTTTTGGAGAAACTAGCAAAGGTGTTTTTTGCTACCACGTCGGAGCGAAAATTGGCCTTTGACCAATTTTTGCAATCCCATCCCTCAGTGGAACAATACGCGCAATTTAGAGCCACCTGTGAGAAGCAACGCTCCCCCTGGCCCGCCTGGTCCCAACGTCTCCAGGATGGACACCTTGAAGCAGGAGACTATGACGAAGAGGTCATGCAGTACCATCTCTATGTTCAATGCTCGCCGACCAGCAGCTCCGTGAACTGGCCATAGGATCATCTTCCTCGCGTCCCGGATTGTATCTCGACCTACCCTTGGGCGTTCATCCTCACGGCTACGACGTGTGGACTCAGCGTGAACTGTTTGTCCCAGGCGTTTCCGTGGGTGCCCCTCCGGACTCCTTTTTCACCGGAGGACAGAATTGGGGTATTCCACCCCTGCAGCCTGAGATGATTAGAGAGCAAGGATACCGTTATCCCATTGCAGTGATTCAACACCACTTGAAGTATGCTGGATTTCTCCGAATCGATCACGTCATGGGGCTTCATCGAATGTTTTGCATTCCCAGGGGTATGAAGCCTGAGCAGGGTGTCTATGTTCATTACAACACAGAGGAGTTGTACGCCCTATTGTGCCTCGAGTCACACAGACATCGCGCTACCCTGATTGGCGAAAATCTTGGCACTGTTCCTGCATCCATAAATTCAGCTATGACACGGCACAACATCCAAAGTATGTATGTGGTGCAGTATGAATTGAATTCCAATTCACACACTGTGCTGCGCACTGCAT
Source organism: uncultured Binatia bacterium (SeqCode) (assembly GCA_965215595.1). Lineage (GTDB taxonomy): Bacteria > Desulfobacterota > Binatia > UBA9968 > CAXXLF01 > CBDCDW01. Next base: position 822,032 of record CBDCDW010000005.1, read on the forward strand.
CCCCTGATTCTCTGGCGAGTATGAACACCCACGACATGCGCCCCTTTGGGTCATTCTGGGAGGGCATGGATATCCAGGACCGAATGCAGCTGGGATTATTAGATGAAGACGGCTGTAGTGACGAACACAAAAAGCGTTCCAAACTCCAGGAGGCCCTGACAAAGTTTTTGCGTTCCGGGGGTTGGCTTCACGACCAGGCGTCGAATTTGCAGGCGCTCCTTAGGGCCTGTTTGTCCTATTTGAGTGCGAGTCCAGCGCGCCTTCTTTTGATCAACCTTGAGGATCTCTGGTTGGAAAAGGATTCCCAAAATTTACCTGGATCCAACGATGAAAGTAGGAATTGGAAGAAAAAGGCACGTTACAGCTTCGAGGAGTTCCGCCAGATGCCCTGGGTCAGGGAGATGCTTCGGGAGGTGGATCAAATTCGGAAGCGGTAGACGAAGGGAAATGTTTTTCGGGAGTGTCGAAGGAAAACCGAAGAACAAGTGCCCTTCGCTAATTTCAATTTAGCGATGGAATTCGCCAAACCATGAGTCACTGGCAAGATATTCTTCTCGGCTCTTTGTACTCGGATGGACAGAGTCGGTTCTGCGTGTGGGCTCCCCTCCACCAAAGGGTAGAACTTCGAATCGTTTCGCCGCGCGAACGAATTGTGCCGCTGGAATACGACCAGCGGGGCTATCATCGTGCCACCGTAGAGGGTGTGGAGCCGGGTGCCCTGTACTTCTACCGAATGGATGGTCAGAAGGAGCGACCGGATCCTGCCTCCAAGTTTCAGCCCCATGGCGTTCACGGTCCTTCCCAGGTTGTGGATTCCCATTTTGAGTGGCAGGACCAGGATTGGCACGGTATCGGGCTGAAGGATTACCTCATCTATGAGGTGCACGTAGGGACTTTTACCCCCGAGGGTACCTTTGATGCCATGATCTCGTACCTTGATGAGCTGAAGGAACTGGGAGTTACCGCATTGGAGTTGATGCCCATAAATCAGTTTCCAGGTGAGAAAAATTGGGGTTACGATGGAGTCCAACTATTTGCGGTACAAAATTCCTATGGCGGTCCTTAGGGACTGAAGACGCTCGTCAACGCCTGTCACGCTCGAGGCCTCGCAGTGGTTCTGGACGTTGTCTACAATCACCTGGGACCTGAAGGAAACTGTCTCGGCGATTACGCGCCCTATTTCACTGAACGCTATAAGACTCCTTGGGGTCCTGCCCTGAACTTCGATGGGCCTCATAGCGATGAGGTCCGCCGTTTCTTTATTCAGAACGCCCTTTACTGGTTGAAAGACTTTCACATAGACGCCCTTCGTCTGGACGCGGTTCACGCTATCCTGGACCGTTCCCCCCAACCTTTCCTCGAGGAACTGGCTACCGTGGCGCGCGAGCAGGCGCAGGCCCTAGAGCGGCAAATCTTTTTGATGCCGGAAAGTGCCACTAACGATACGCGGATAATCAGGGAGCGTGAGCTTGGCGGTTATGGTCTGGACTCCCAATGGAACGATGATTTTCACCACGCATTGCACGTGCTCCTTACCAACGAGCGGGCAGGTTACTACCAGGACTATGGTACGCTTCAGAATCTGGCAAAGGCCTTTCGAGAGGGATTTGTTTATTCGGGAGAATACTCATCCTACCGTCAGCGTCGGCATGGGAGACCATCCCAATCCCTACCGGGGGAGCGTTTCGTCGTCTTTTCTCAAAATCACGACCAGGTAGGCAATCGGATGAGAGGTGACCGATTGAGTCAGCTGGTTTCATTCGAACGGCTAAAAGTTGCGGCAGGTCTTGTGATCTTGTCACCTTTTCTTCCCCTATTATTCATGGGTGAGGAGTACGGGGAGACAGCTCCCTTTCCCTACTTTGTCAGCCATTCCGACCCGGAACTCATAGAGGCGGTGCGAAATGGTCGCCGTGAGGAATTTGGTGCTTTCGAATGGGAAGACGCACCGGACCCCCAGGACGAAGCCATCTTCTGGGGTGCGAAACTGAATCATGCTCTGCGACTCGATGGTAGCCATGGAATCCTATGGAACTTTTATAAGGAGACAATCCGACTACGCAAGGAAGTACCCCCTCTGTCAAATCTGAATAAAGAGACACAGGAAGTACTGGACTATGAACAGTCCAAGATTTTGTTTGTTCGACGTTGGGGTCATGGCGAGGAAGCCGTAATGGTATTTAATCTAGGTGAAGACAATAGTTCCCAATTACTTTTCTTTCCAAAGGGGCGATGGCAGAAACGTCTCGACTCTGCCGATGACTGCTGGAACGGACCTGGGAGCTCGCACCCTGAAGTATTAACCTCGGATGGTAAGGTTTTACTGGATATCTGCCCGGAGGCTTTTGTGCTGTTCACTCGTTCTGAGGAGTCCTAATTGAGACGCAGCATCGGATCCAGTTCTTTCAAGTGCAGGGCGGAAATCCATCAGTGTGTGTGGAGTGAAAAGGCATGTTGAGAATACCTGGCGCCACTTACCGGTTTCAATTTAACCGAGAATTTCGCTTTTCGGATGCTCGGGCGCTGGTTCCTTATCTCCACAAAATCGGCATTACGGAACTCTACGTCTCGCCCATCTTTAAGGCTCGATGGGGTAGCTCACACTGTTACGACGTCACGGATCCATCACAGATTAACCCGGAGCTTGGGTCAGAGAAGGGATTTCGATCCCTTGCGCGGGAGCTCAAACGTCACGACATTGGCCTCCTGCTTGACATGGTTCCAAATCACATGGCGGCGGGTAGCGAGAACCCTTGGTGGATGGATGTGTTGGAAAACGGCCAGAGCTCTCCTTATGCCTCCACTTTCGATATCCAATGGGGATGTGACCCAGATGCTTTAAAGAACAAAATTTTGCTTCCCATCTTAGGAGACCGTCTCGGTGGTGTTTTAGAAAATCGACAGCTTTCCCTTATGCTGGACGTCAGTGGACTGTCCTTGCGTTACCATGAAACGAAACTTCCCCTGGACCCCAAGACTTACGAATATTTCCTTACACACCGATTGCAGAGTTGGCAGCAAGCTTCGGGGGCGGACCATCCAGCCGTGCAAGAACTGGTGAAGCTGATCGACACGGTTAAGTGTCTACCTGACCGGACGGAGACGAATCCTAAGAAGGTTGAGGAAAGGCAAACGGGAAAGGAAAGGATCAAGCAAAAGCTCTGGACCCTCTACAATTCTAATGCTGAAATCAAAAAGTTTGTTGATCAGAATTTAAATATTTGTAACGGTACCAGGGGAGTTGTGAAGAGCTTTACACTCCTCGGTCAACTTTTGGCTCGTCAGGCTTATCAACTGGAGTACTGGAGACTGGCTGACAAGGAAATTAACTACCGCCGCTTTTTTGATATTAGCGATCTGGCCGCAGTTCGGGTGGAGGTGCCGGAAGTTTTTGATCGGATCCATGAGTTAGTCTTCCGGTTGGTTCAGGAGGGGGTGGTCACAGGTCTCAGGATCGATCATGTAGATGGCCTCCATGACCCCCTGAAATACCTCACCGAGCTCCAAAGTCATGTAGGTGGAAATCCTGGTGGAGGCCCAAACCTCTATGTGGTGGTGGAGAAGATCCTGGCTGAAAACGAAGCATTGCCGAGGGAGTGGCCCGTGTTTGGTACCACGGGCTATGATTTTCTAAACTCGGTGAACGGTGTGTTCGTGGATGGAGAGGGATTAAAGGAGCTAAAGACCATCTATGGTGAATTCACCGGGATGAAGTCTGAATTCGTGGATGTGGTCTATCAACAAAAGAAGAACGTCATTGAAAAGCTATTCGGGGCTGAAATCGACTCTTTGGGAAGGATGCTGGATTCCCTTAGCTCCCAGGCCCCGTGGGCCCCTTGCTTTGCCTACCATGAGCTCACCCAGGCCCTCGAAGAAGTTACCGCGTGCCTTCTCGTTTATCGAACCTATATTCGAAGCCGGAAGATTTCAACTAGAGATCGATCTTTCCTAGAGGAGGCCCTGAAAGACGCAAGGCGTCGAAACGATAACCTAGGGGCCTCAGTATTTGATTTCTTGAGGCGGGTCTTTCTATTTGAATCCAGTGACTCAGCGGATTGCCGATTCAATGAGGAGTCGCGCCGTTTCGTCATGAAATGGCAGCAACTGAGTGGTGCGGTGATGGCCAAGGGGTATGAGGACACGGCTCTGTATCTCTACCATCGGCTTGTTTCGCTAAATGACGTTGGGGGGGATCCCTCCGCGGAGAAATTGTCAATCCACGGTTTTCATGATCGGAACCAAGATCAACTCAAGAGTTGGCCCCACACTCTCAATGGGACCTCCACCCATGACACAAAACGCGGTGAAGACCATCGTGCGAGGGTCCATGTTCTCTCTGAACTACCCCGGGACTGGAATCGGTATCTTTGCAAGTGGAGCCAATGGAACAAGCTAAAAAAACGCAAGGTGAGGGGAAACCTCGTACCGGATTCGAATGAGGAGTATTTACTATATCAAACCCTCATTGGTGCCTGGCCACTTTCCAAAGAAGAAATCCCGACTTTTAAGGAGAGGGTAAAGGCATATCTAATCAAGGCAGCTCGCGAAGCCAAATTCCATACCAGCTGGACTGACCCGGATGAGGCCCATGAGAATGCTCTGGTATGCTTCCTGGATAGGATTTTAGAGGACACCAGTTCAAACAAATTCTTGAAAGACTTTCAGAAGTTTCAGGAAAAAATCGCTTTCCATGGTGCCATCAATTCCCTGGGTCAGGTGCTGTTGAAAATTCTATCGCCTGGGGTGCCTGACTTTTACCAGGGCGCTGAACTGTGGGACTTGAGCCTTGTGGATCCCGACAATCGACGGCCAGTAGATTATTCCACAAGGATAAATCTCCTCCGCGAAGTCGAAGGGCGGCAACCTGGTAAGCCTACGGGTTTTAAAAAGAAGCTTCTTGTCAATTGGCGGGACGGTGGAATCAAACTTTTCTTAACTGCCGAGGCTCTGAAGTTCCGCAGGACCCATAGTGAGCTCTTCCTCAAGGGGGACTATCTTCCTCTGATGGCCTGCGGAAAAAGGAGCGAGAATATCTGCGCCTTCGCCCGGAAGGAAAAGGACATGTGGGTTCTTGTTGTGGTTCCCCGATTTTCTACGAGCCTCGTATCTCCGGATGAATTTCCTCTGGGCCCAAAAGTTTGGGGCAAATGCCATCTAATCCTCCCCGAGCAGGCACCAGTCCATTGGGAAAACGTATTGTCCGGGAAAACTCTAAGAGCTACGCAAGAAGCGGCGAAAATGGTCTTGCCTGTTCATCAAATTTTGCACCATTTCCCCGTGGCTCTACTTTCAGCGGAGCACGCATAGTGCAAGTGGTTTGAGGGCCGGTGTGCTCGTGGCGGTATTTAGGACCTTGGCGAATGTTATGCTTAGTAAAAGGGCAACGAAATCTGCGCCAAACATTGAAAACCAAACACTGCGTGGGATTCAAGAGACTTTCTATGAAATCGAACAATAAACCAATTATTGGCTGGAGGGAGTGGGTCTCTTTGCCGAACCTGGGGATTGCCGCCATCAAGGCGAAAATAGACACCGGGGCCCGGACTTCAGCGTTACATGCCTCCGAAATGGAAACATATCGTAGCCGTGGCCGGGACATGGTGCGCTTCACTGTTCATCCGTTTCAACGTAACAACCGCGATAGAATTGTAGCGGAAGTTGAGATGGTTGATCGCCGCATGGTTCGAAGCTCCAGCGGGGATGCAAAAATGCGACCGGTGATTCTCACAGAATTGGTATTGATGGGGCAGCGGCGGTCCATTGAGTTGACTTTAATTGATCGTAGCAGCATGGGCTTTCGCATGCTCCTGGGACGAGAGTCCGTCCGGGGTGGTTATGTGGTGGATCCGAACCGTTCCTATATCGCAGGCAAGGGGTCACAGCGACGGAGATAATCTGACAGGGAAACAACGATGAAGATAGCTATCCTCTCACGAAGCCCCGATAGTTATAGTACTCGCGCTCTAAAAGAGGCCGGTCTAAAGCACGGTCACCATGTCAAGGTGCTGGATACGCTAAAATTTTCTATTTCTGTTGAAGAGGGACAGCCTGGTCTATTTTTCCAGGGCAAGCGGCTCAGCACCTATGACGGGATTATCCCGCGTATCGGGGCCTCTATCACTTTTTACGGAACGGCGGTTGTACGACAATTCGAACAAATGGGGGGTGTTCACCCTGAACTCCTCGCAGTCCATCATGACCTCCAGGGACAAACTTCGCTCCATGCAGATATTGAGCCGGCACCGAATAGGACTTCCTGCAACTGCCTTTGTGCGCAACAAACAGGACGTGCTTCCCGCCATCGAGCGGGTGGGTGGGGCACCCGTGATTATAAAGCTGCTGGAGGGAACGCAGGGTATTGGGGTGATCCTTGCAGACACCGGGAGCGTTGCCGCTGCTATTATTGAAACGCTTCAGAGTACCAAGCAGAACGTGCTGATTCAAAAGTTCGTTTCGGAGAGCAAGGGCCGGGATGTGCGGGCCTTTGTGGTGGGTGACCGTGTGGTGGCAGCCATGCGGCGGCGCGCCCAAGGTCAGGAGTTCCGCAGCAACCTCCACCGTGGTGGGACCACCGAAATGGTGAAATTGGATCCCGACTATGAGCAGACCGCGGTGCGTGCTACCCAAATCCTAGGATTACATGTGGCCGGAGTGGACATGCTCGAGGGAGACCAGGGGCCCCAAATAATGGAGGTCAACTCGTCTCCGGGACTCGAGGGTATCCAAACTGCAACGGGAATCGACATCGCCGGTCTTATTTTCGAATACATGGAACAACAGGTACTGTTTCCTGAAATCGACCTGCGTCAACGGTTAACCCTTGAGTCCGGCTATGGAGTTGCAGAAATAATGGTAAGTAGGAAATCGTATCTGGTAGGTAAGTCTATTGCGAATTGCGGTTTGCGCGACGAGGATGTCCTTGTGCTGAGCATCGATCACGACCACACGGTTGTTCCGAACCCGAAGGGGTCACGTGTCATTAGCGCGGGAGACAGGCTGCTCTGCTTTGGTAAATTGTCAGCATTGAAGAATCAAATTCCGGCAAATAAGGCAGGACATTGTAAGGTTAAAAAGTAGCGAAAACAATCTAACGACATCCGAATCTCTATTTTCCACCCAAACGGAGAGTCCATGGATCAATCTAAACAACTCAAAATCGGCAAAGTCACTATTCCCATGGGTCAGACGGTAGACGTCCACCTGGAGGTGAGCGAACGCTACACGGGGGAGCCCGTAAGTTTGCCCATCCGTGTCATTCGGGGAACCCGTCCAGGACCCTGTGTTTTCGTTACTGCAGGTATTCATGGAGACGAGCTCAACGGTGTCGGCATTGTTCACGATCTGGCGTTCGGGCGACGCCTGGTGCTAACCAGGGGAACGTTGATCATGGTCCTGGTGGTCAACGTTTTTGGATTTGAGACCCAGTTACGCTATATGCCCGATCGCCGTGACTTAAACCGATGTTTCCCGGGATCCCTAGATGGCAGTTTGAGTAGTCGTATTGCCCACACGATCTTCAAGGAAGTGGTAGTAAAATGCGACTACGGTATCGATCTCCATTCCGCCGCCGCTCCACGGATTAACTTTCCGAACATACGGGGCGACCTCGGTTTGCCGTCCATTAAACGCATGGCAGAGGTGTTTGGTTGCGAGGTTATTGTGAACAGCAAAGGTCCCACGGGTTCTCTCAGACGGGAAGCGACGAAACATGGTTGCCCCACTATCATACTTGAAGCCGGTGAACCCTGTAAGATTGAGCCTGCCATCTTGAAGATCGGCGTTCGAGGAGTGTTCAATGTACTCAAGGAGCTTGGCATGATGACCGGTCGTCCTTTTGGGCCGGCGCATCTATCAAGGGTCGAAAAGTCCATGTGGGTACGCGCTCAGACCGGGGGCATTCTCCGCTACCATGTCTCGCCAGGGAAAGAGGTTAAAGCCAATCAACCCATCGCAACCACTGTTAGTGTCTTTGGGAAGGAGCAAAGCGTGCTCAAATCTCCCGTAGACGGCGTTGTACTGGGGATGACGACGTTACCGACGGTGAAACCCGGGGAGCCGGTGTGCCATATTGCTATTCCGGTGAAAGCTCATAGGACCTCAAAACATGGAAAAAGGGACAGACTGCATCACCATGCGCGGAGAGATTTAGCCACGAGTATTTCGATTTCCGAACGTGAAGGGAGTTGGGCCAACGGTTCCGGGGGTGAAGACGGGTAATCCTTAGATGACGTGATTTTTCTCGGTGAGTTGCCCGATATTCCCGGCGTTCCTAGGTGGTATTGCCGATGACCATGTCGGTCAACTGACGCCAATCAGTTTGAGTGCCTTCCATCAGACGATTTGATTCCTGCGGCCCATCGGTAAACGGGTAATAATTAGGAAACTTCGGGGGAGGAAGATTCGCCCAGCCTTGGAGGATGGATGTGATAAACCTCCAGCTAAACTCCACTTCGTCCGATCGAGTGAAAAGTGAGGCGTCTCCTCGTAGGGCGTCCAGTAAGAGACGTTCGTAGGCTTCCGGGGAGCGCTGTTGAAAACCATGCTTGTATAGAAAATCCATATTAACTTCCGCTAGTGTGATTCTCATGCCTGGCTGCTTGCAGGCGAAGGAAAGGCTGATCCCTTCATCGGGTTGGATCCTTAGCACCAGCACGTTCGTGTATGCTTTTACGGGTGCCATGTCGTTATCGTCGGGAAGTTGTTGGAAGAGATGGAGGGGTGGACGCTTGAACTCCACGGCGATCTCGGACACTCGATTACGAAGCCGCTTACCGGTGCGTAGAAAGAAAGGGACGCCAGCCCAGCGCCAGTTGTCGATTTTTGTACGTAGCGCCACATAGGTTTCCACCACAGAATTTGGGTTGACCCCTTCTTCTTGACGGTAGCCCTTCACAGCCTTTCCGTTCAATTCGCCAATCCCGTACTGACCGCGAATTGTGGAAGCCGCCACTTCACTGCGTGTGAGAGGAACCAATGCACGCAACACCTTGACCTTTTCGTCCCGAATGGATCGCGGTTCCAGGGAGCTGGGGGGTTCCATGGCAATTAGGCAGAGCAGTTGCAGCATGTGGTTTTGCACAATGTCTCGGAGCGCCCCTGCGGTATCGTAAAACGCGCCGCGGCGTCCCTCCATCCCCAAAGTCTCGGCTACAGTGATCTGGACGTTATCAATATATTTTTGGTTGAACAGGGGTTCGAATATGGAATTCCCGAATCGAAAACTCAAGATGTTCTGGACTGTCTCTTTGCCCAGGTAATGGTCAATTCGGTAGATTTGACTCTCTTCCAGAGTTTCCTTGATGTCCCGGTTAAGCTTGCGGCCACTGGCCAAATCGCGGCCGAAGGGTTTTTCGATGATGATCCTTGACCAGATCTTTTCCCGTGCGTTGCAGACGAGACCGGCCTCACAAAGGTTGTGGATAATCGTAGGAAAGAACTGCGGGGCCACGGAGAGGTAAAAAAGCCGGTTGCCAGGCAGATCAAATTTTTTATCTAACTGCTCCAGTTTTTCCTTCAATTTTTTGAAGGACTCCAATTCATCGTTATTCCCCGCCTGGTAGTGCAGGGCGCGCACCAAGGGATTATCGACACTAACCGTTTTCTCCCCGTCTTGGATTCGCTGTTTAATTTCGCCAACCATCGCTTCCCTATAGGTTTCATCGGTCATTTCCGTTCTGGAAAAACCTACCACGGCGTAACGATCCGGAAGGTAGTTGGACTCCTGGAGCTGGTAGAGTGCTGGGATCAACATCCTCTTGCTTAGGTCACCGGAGGCACCGAAAATGACCACTGCCACTGGGTCTTTGGCCCGAAAGAGTTCGTGACCAGCATCCACGTTCCCTGAAGAACTAATGTGGACAGAGGCCTTGATTCCAGCGGGATCATCCATGGGAGATTTTCCTCCTCAAAAATTTCGAAATCTGAGCAATAGGGAATCGAACCCTTCCTTAGGTATGATACATTGTCTCAAAAGAGCTGTCGAGGTACCTATCCAGGGGGATGACTGGGGAGCTCAGGTCTATCCATAGGATACTCTCAAGCGTGTTAAGCCATCAAAAAATCTAACCCTAGCGGGATTCGTTGCGTCATTACAAAATCTAACCGAAGTCGTCTCGCATCTGTCGTTTCATGTCCTGTTGTTGGCGCTGTAGTTTCTTGCTGAAGGTCCAGTTTCTCCACGGCGTTTGTTTCAGCGGTGGTCTCTCTCGTGGGGCTCTGTCTGCATGGCTGGCCAGCTTGTAGATCCGCTGCAGTTGCTGATCGATTCGGGTAGAGAGCTCGAAGGGATCAGTTGTCTTAAGCGTGTGCTTGAGGGCTGCCAGCTTTTTGGGGTCTCCCTTTCGGGACTCCACGACCCGTTCGAACGGGGTACGAGGCGTGTCATAGCGGCGAATAAGTCGAGAGCCTATACGGATCTTGCATCGCAGCTTCATGGAGGGCTGGAACAGATTCTGGAAGATCCTAAGCTCATCATAGAGCTGGTTGGCGGCCTCTTGGGCCTTTGCGGTGTCGTAGCGATCCCAGCCCATAAGCTTTCTGACATGGGTCCAGTTTTTCTGCTCGATGTGCGCGTTGTCATCTTTTTTGTAGGGACGCGAGCGGGTGAACTGAATGGTGTGGCCAGCTGGGCGTTGTTGACAGAAGGCAAGAAGGCGGTTGTTGATAAACTCACTGCCGTTGTCGGAGTCGATCCCCTTGAGGGGAAAAGGAAGCTGGTGTTCGATCTCGGTGACCGCATTCAAGACACCCAAAGCGCTCTTACCCATGACGGCCTTGCGCTCTACCCAGCAGGTAGCAATGTCGACACAGTCCAGACCATGGACAAACTCCCCAACCGCTGAGGCCCCTGAGTGTGACACCAGGTCAATCTCCAGATAGCCCGGCCGGTTCACATCCCAGTGATCGGTCTTAATCGGGATCATCTGCTTTAGTAGCGATCCGGGCCGAGTGGTGCCATAGAGTCGGCGTTTCACGATGTGCTTGGTTTCCCTCAGGCGCCGATCCATCTGACGGGCGCTGATGGCCAGGAGCTGATCCTCTAACGGTTGGGTCAGCTCGAAGTGTTGCCTTATCCAGGGCAACCAGTGTACAAGGGCGGCCTTCAGACGTTGGGAGCACAGATACCCCGAGGCCTCCCACACCTTTGCCAAAATCCTTACCATTGCCCGATTGTATGTAGGAGAGCGAGGTGCACCCCGTTTGCGTACAGTTGCCTCGGGCAAGGGCCGGTTTAAAAGCCAGATGGCATATTTGCGGTTGTAGCCGCAAACCTTGCAGAATTCCTCTAGCATCGTTCCCTTCTGTGCCCGTGGTGCGTGCTGATAACGATCATAGATGGATCGTAAATACTCCTGCTTGGATCGTCGTGCCATGGTGAACCCTTCCATTGTTGCCCTCCTTGAGCTCTAATGTGAGCCCTTGGAGGGTTAGAATCACAAATGGCGCAACGTATCGCCCTTGGGTTAGATTATACATGGCGCAATACGTCAAGTTGACAGATATTGGGTAGGTGGATATCCTCTTGTACGAGTCGGCGAGTGTTGACGTCTACCTATGAATCTTACACAAAGGGTTCAATTATGGGGATTCGGCAAGCAATTCCTGGACATGTGGTCCTAAACGTTTGCAATCTGGAGCAGTCGGAGGAGTTTTACCGGGTCACTCTGGGCATGATGGTCTCGGGAAGAAATCCGAGAACGAGGATGTCTTTTTTGAGCTTTGGTCAAGAGCATCATGACGTGGCCATCTCTGAATTGCCCAGAGGAGCGAAAAGGATTTCGGGCGAGGAGTTCCCCGGCATGCACCATTTCTGTGTTTACGTGCGAACCCCCGAAGAAGTAGACGCCCTTGTTCCTGTTCTTAAAAAGAGGGGCGTTACCATCGTGAGTGGCCCGGAAAATCTCGAAGTGGCAGGAAACCGCTCAGTGAGTTTCTTGGATCCAGACGGCAATCGACTCGAGGTTGCCTGCAATGCGAACAAGTTTGTTGGAAGGGTATGATTCACTTTAACGGTCGAGAGATCCCGGAAACATTACGGGAAGTGGTGGATTCCAAACGGACGGTCTTGTTGGTTTGGGACATGCAGAACGACCAGGCGGGAAGCTCTTTTAACAAAGAGAAGTTTTTGCGCATGACGCCTCCCCTCATTGGCGCTGCAAAGCGCACCGGGGTCCCTGTGGTTTATGCTCAGTCCACCCCCTACCCATGGCCTATTGAATCCCCGGCCATGATCAGGCGAGCAATGCAGGCACAGAATGTCGATCACCCGAGTAAGCTCAAGTCCCGGCGCTTGCGAGGCAGCCACGGCTGGCAGCTAATCGAACCTTTCAAGCCACAGGAAGAAGACGTTATCATAGACAAACGCCGGGCAACGATGTTTTTGGGGACGGAATTCGAGTCCCTCATGATTCACTGGGGGACTAGAGCCATGGTGATGGTGGGATGTACCACGGACGGTGGTGTAGAGGGGACGGTTCGAGATGGCTATTACCGGGGGTATTTTATGGTGGTGGTGAAGGATTGCGTTGGTACGAGGACGGAAGCGGGTCACTGGGAAGCGTTAAAGAGAATGGAGCGGTGGGCGGATGTCATTGCATCCCACGAATTAGTTAAAATCTGGCAGGGTCATTTTTGAGGGCTGGAATAATGGAATTGCTTTCTACCTATCATCTCAAGCAATGGGTGGCAGAGAACGCTCATCTGTTTAACCCGCCATTCAAAACGAATCGAGTGCTGGCCTATCATAAAGATTTCATCGTGATGATCCTGCGAGGTCCCAATACCAGGTTGGATTTTCACGTCGAGCAGGGTGAGGAGTTTTTCTATCAGATCGAGGGAGATATCGAACTCCATATCAAATCTGAAGATGACCGTCGTCAAGTGGTGAAAATTCGTGAGGGAGAAGTCTTTTTGTGTCCTGGCGGGCTGGCCCACTCCCCACGGCGCGAGGCAGGAACCTGGGGACTGGTCATTGAACGTAAGAGAGGTCCAGATGAGGTGGAGGAGTTTGCGTGGTTCTGTGAGAACTGTGATGAAAAGGTGCATTCTCAGGCGGTGGCTCAAGGAGACATTGCCGCGCAGGTTGGCCGAATCTATGAGGCCTTTAACTCGGATGCCAAATTACGTACCTGTACTGCCTGTGGTTACGTTTTTCCCCAGACCCCCATGTCTGAGAGACTTGGGTTTTTGGAGTCGAAATCTTGATAGCCCTCCATTGGTAGGGGTGAACCCAGCAGGGGACTTTGATCTCTCGCCATCAACCTGTTTCCATGACCCAGCAATTTGCCAATGAAGCCAGGTTAGCGGAATAGGGAGGATCTAATGAGTAAATACGGTCTAGCGTACGTGGTAGGGATATTGGGAATTTTACTCCTTCCACTGTCTATCTTCGCCCAATCACCCATACGCACCGAATCCCTTCCAGCCACGCCCCAGGTACCGGAAGAAAGACCTGCGGAAGAAGGGACCGCAAGAGCCACTTTGGATGCCCAGGTTCGCCCTGGACAGGTCCCTAGAGCACCCAGAGGTTCCATTGAGCTTGAAGCCACCAAAGCGCCGGAGGCACAACCTCTGGAGGCGGCCGAAGGGTCACGATGGTACTTTGGCCTTGGTGTGTTGCTGATCCTTTCCCTCGTGGGAAACGCTTTTCAACTTTATCGACAGAGCCTACATGATCAAACCATTGGAAACATAATCGTCTCCACTTTCAATAGCATCGCCTGGTCATTGACCAGGTGCACCAGCAAAACGAGAGAACTGAATGGAAGACAGACGGGCCAAAAGATCGCCGATCCGGTCCTATTGAAAGAATTCCGTGAGTTCACTGTGGATTCCGAGTTCATTCTTCGGACGCTCAACGAACAGTTGATTTCAGTGGTACGGAACCTTAGGCGAAAAGACAAAAGATGGGGAGAAGGTCAATTTGGCCATTCTCCTGAGGAGATTGAAAAAATGCGGCGGGTGAATTCTGAGCGGTCGCTAGAGGGATCACAGACCGCGTGATTGGGACTGCGCCTGGCCGAACAGGGCGGAAAATGGTCCAACTTGATAAATTGAGAGGGGCCTAATAATTCTTTAGGAGGAATCAGAGCCATGAGGCTAGCAGGAATTGGTCGTTTACTGCGATTTGGACCACAACGGCTCCTTTTGTCTCTGGTTCATCTGCCAAACTTCTTCAAACTCTTCTGGCGGCTTATCAAAGATGGACGGGTCGGGCTCACACCCAAGTTGCTTCTCTTTCTTCTTGTGGCCTACGTGGTGATGCCGCTAGATCTGTTGCCGGACCTTATCCCGGGATTGGGTCAGTTGGACGATCTGCTATTGGTCTTCCTCGGACTGAAGGGCTTTATCTGGCTTTGCCCGCGGGAGGTTGTCCGCGAGCATGTTAGGGCGATTGCAGCCAATGAAACCGTGCGCAGGCCAGGAAGGAAACAGCAAAAATAACCATGGCCTGGAGCAAACGCCTTCGGATCAATGCTTCAGGAGTTTGACCTCCCGTAGGGCCGGATGACCCGCCTGCACAATCCCAGGTTACCCATCGTTAACTGCGAGTGTTAAAACTCAACTCGTCCATAGGGGCTCACATTGAGTCTACCCCACCAAAAATTCCATTAATCTGCGCTAAAGAAAAACCGCTGCTTGAAATGAATCATTAGGCGAGACAGTAACTTATGCCTCCTTTGTACCATTGGACTTTGTTGTCGTCAAAACGACAAAAGATGTCATATTGGAACAAATTTGGACACGTTGAGAATACGCCTCGAAGCTTGAATTTCCTGATGAAATTTACATTTCCCCGCATTCACGCCAATTTTCCAAATCAGCGCCTGACGGTGCCTCAGGCACGGATCTTGCGTGAACATTAGCGTTTAGGCAGAAAATGCGCATCTTAAGACGCCATCCGGCCTAGGGGGTTAGCAGTGGGGGGTCGTCGCGTCAGAGATTTCGCGAGTAAGAAATGGAGAAAGGAATGACGGGAGGCAACGCGATATGAAGAAGCTGGGACTCACCCTTTCGCTGATTTTGGCCCTGGGTTTGGGAGCTTGCTCTCAGGTACAGGTGCAACCAATTGCTCGAGATCAACTGGTGGAGAATATTGCACCCATTCTGAAAATGGAAAAACGGCTTGATCAGGTAATGTACTACACGAAGATGCTCGGTTCCTTGGGTGGGTTGAGCCAAGGCAAATCCAAAGAATTAAAAAGCCATCTGGATATTTATTATGTCTACTACCTGGCTTCGAACGTGCAATTGGCAAGGGGCAACATGATCGCCTACCAGGCACACCTAGAACTTCGTTTGATCCACCCCTGTCAGAAAATCACTTTGCTGAAAAAGAATTAGACGTGATGGAATCCATACTCAAGGATGGATTGGATAAAGACTTTGAATTCGATTACAGCGGGGAAAACAAGGATTTTTCACGTTCAAAGCTCTAACACCAGGACACCATAGCTCCCTGCCGGATTCAGAGGAATCTTACAGGTCGCTTAAGCCATCCACCCGCTCAGCGTTTCTGCATTTTCTTTAGCACATCTTCAAGGCGTCTCAATTCATCGCCAAAACCTGCCCAATTTCCCTCGCGCAGTAATTCCTGCGAGCGTTTGTAGTGATCAATAGCCTGGCTGGCCAAAGTCATGCCTTCGCCGGGTTCTTCAGGCATGGTGGCTACCTTGGTCTCCAGTTCCCTCATCTGACTGCCGAAGTGCTTTTCGAGGGATTCCTCCAGGGTCTGCTCCATTTCAATTCTGTTACCGAAAGCAGTAATAACCCGTTTGAGTTCCGGCAACGATCCCTTATCGGCTGCTAGATAGAGGGGCTGAACATAGAGGAGCGAATTTTCGATGGGGATGGCGAGCAGATCGCCCCGGATCACCTGAGAGCCTCCCTGCCCCCAGAGTGTCAGTAACTGAGAGATGTTGGCGTCCTGATCGATACGGGCGTCGATCTGCTTCGGCCCGTAGACCAGCTTCGCCTTGGGAAAGTTGAGAGCGATGAGCTTGCCATAGTTCGTCCCATCGCTTCGTGCAGCCAGCCAGGAGCGCATGTTGTCTCTGTTGTTGGGAGTGAAGGGGAGGAGAAGGATGAATTCCTCTTTCTTTTCTTTAGGTAGCCGCATGATGATGTAGTAGGGATCTATCTCGCGCTCTACTACTGGTGGTTGCCTCAGCGGTCCTGGTCCCGGAATGGGTGTCTGTACCTGCGTTTTAACGACTCTTCGCGGAATACTCAGAAGGTCTTCCTTATTATAGAAGACCTGGGGATCCTGCATGTGATAGGTGGTATAAATTCGTGCCTGGATGGTGAACAGGTCCTGGGGATACCGGATATGGGTGCGCAGGTCTTTGGGCATATCCTCCAAAGGTTTGAGGAAGCCTGGAAAGGCCTTGGCGTATGCCCGTACCACAGGGTCACTGGGATCACTGATAAAGAACCTTACGGTCCCGTTGTAGGCATCCACCACCGCTTTGACCGAGTTGCGAATGTAGTTCCCCACGCCAGGCGTAGGCTCCGAGTAGGGATAGCGATCGGAGGTGGTGTAGGCATCGATGATCCAGAAAAGCTTGCCGTCTTTGTCAATAACCAAATAGGGGTCACGGTCGAAGGTTAGGAACGGAGCGATCTTTTTAACCCGTTCCTGAATTTTACGGTAAAAGAGGATGCGGCTTTCCTTGGTTATATCGTTGGACAGAGAGATTTTCAGGGCGGTAAAGCGGGCTGAAAACAGGAGCTTACGCCAGAAGGACTTGAGTGGAACCCCCCCTTGCCCGTCGTAGGTCGCGTAAATGTTCCGGTTTCCCGCTGGGTAATCGAGTTCTTGAGCCTTGGTCTTTACGAATACATAGTCGTTAGCCAGCTCCCCATAGTAGATTTCGGGGCGGGTTACCCGGATGTGACCGTCGAAGACGGGGGGGATATCCTTGATGAAAAACTCCGGGAGACCTTCGGGGGTCACCTGATTGACTGGACCGAAGACAACACCATAACCGTGGGTAAAGTTCAGGTGTTGATTGATCCAGAGTTTGCTGGGAAGCTCATCGTGGGAGAGCTCCCGGGCTGAAATCATCACCTGGCGATAGTTACCGTCGATCAGGTAACGGTCATTGTCCACATTGACGAACTCGTAGTAGGTGCGAAGCTGCTGAAGCTGGGCGTAGGTGGCTAAAAGAGGGCGGTGATCCCAAACGCGGATGTTCTTCACGGTGGCATCATTACGGCGCAGGTCTTGAGCGGTGAGGTTCTCGTCGGCTGGGAATTCCTCCCTCTCGATCTTATCGATGCCATAGCCTTGGCGGGTGAAATGGATGTTGCGCTTAATATAGGGAGTCTCATTAACGATCTCGTTGGGGACCACCTGAAAGTGCTGAAGGAATGAGGGATATGCGTAGAGCCCCAAAATATGCACCAAAAGCAATGCCCCTAGACCGCTGAACAGATACCTGACTCCAGGGCGAAAGATTTGAAAGACGGTGAGCCCGGCCGCCACCAATGAAAGGATCGTCAGAATACGAATAGCTGGTAAATTGGCATAGATGTCCGTATAGCTCGCCCCATAGGCGGCCCCCCTGGAAGAGAAAAGCAATTCATAGGCATCCAGAAAGTAGCCTCCTGCTTGGACTACGAGTAGAGCGGCAACGAGAACAAATAGGTGAGTTCGTGCCTGCCGGGCGAGGGACAGACCCTGCTCTGAGTAGTGAATGGCCCTATAAAGAAAATAAAGATAAGCGGATGCGATGGAGATCAGCGCCAACGTCACCAGGAACCAGTTGTAGAGGGATCTAAGGGCTGGCAGGGCGAAGACAAAATAGCCGATGTCATAACCGAATAGAGGATCCTCGATTCCAAAAGAGACTGAGTTGAAAAAGAGTAGGACGGGGTTCCACTGACCGGCTGCCTGGGGCGCTGCAAGAAACCCCATCAGGATTGTCACTGGCAACAGCAACCGTCGGATTAGTGGGTCGATGACATCCGGGCTTGGCAGGTCCAAGCCCCCTTGAATATGCAGAAGCCAGTCTTCACTGGGAAGCCGGGCAGCGAACTTAAGGTTAAAGTACAACAGTAGAAAAAAAAGGCTGCCAAAGAGTGTGCCAAGGGTAGCCTTGATTGCTATGGTCTTGGTAAATATTTGGCTAAAGCCGACCGCCTGGAACCATATGAGATCGGTGTAAAGGGAAATGACGTGACCGAACAAAAATATAAATGCAACAATGGCGAGGAAAATCAGCCCCAAATACCGCCTCATTTTACCTCCTATTAAAAGATCTCTGACTTTGAAAGCATTTAAATCTATAGCAGTTGATTTTGTAAAGCAACCGAAACTGAAATTAGAGATAGGCTTAGGTAACCCCGGACCAGCTGTCCCATGCCTTCATACCCAACGACAGGTATCGTCAGTATCAACAGCGAGAAAAATCCTCCCGCCTCCCGATAGAATGGGAGGGCTCCGTGGCACATTGTGGTCAGACTTCCAGTACGCTTAAGAGGGACTCAGAGTTTTTATGTGAAAAAGGGCGCAAACTTGAGGTGAGGTGTTCACTCGGCCCGATGACACGCTAAGTATGGTCGGTCTGGTTAGATATGTGAAAAAACCTTGGATCCTGTGGGGAGCCCTGGTTATAAAGCCATGGTGGTCCTAGTAACGGTTTTTGGTGGATTGAAGTTGGCCCAGCGCTTGTAGGCGTTCTTCGAGTTCTGTGGCGGACAGAAAACCCTTTCGGTAAAGCTGTCGTAAATGATCCTCACCGGAGGTCCTCTGTTTTTGAACGTTACATTCCTCGCACGCCACCACCTGATTCTCCGTATCCCCGTTAGAGTCGGAGGATCATTGCGGAAGTTTTTTCAGGCAATAGAAACAGTGGCCTGATTCGCGCGTGAAAAATGCGCCCAGGTTGATTTGTTCTAAATTGGGTTGCTCCGAACTTCGATGAATGGCCTTTTTGATTTTTCCCACCAGATCCCGGATGGGTCGCTCTGGAGTGGGTGATTCGGGATAGCGATTGTTGGATTCGAGGTCAATGGGTTGTGTTATTTCGGTATCAGTCAGGACCCCACCAATTTCCTCTGGAAGAAACGCGTGGACCAGGTGACCCCGGCTCGATATTTTCTCAATGCTTATACAACCCTTATCGTGGAGTATACGCAGTCCCTCTCGAATGCTCCTTTCCTGAATTCCGAGAACGTCGCTTAGTTGCGGTAAGGCGAAGAGATCGGAATCCTTATTGGCAAACCGGGTATGGTGAAGAATGTGGTAGTACAGACTCTTCTCCCGATGGGAAAGGCCCAACTTTGGAAAAAGGTGGTCTTCCACCTCTCTCATGACTTGATCGTATGCCGCGGAAGCAGTGCAACTTGCCGGTTAAAGTCCGGTGCGGGGAATTAACGGTTCACCCCGCTAGCGAAGATCCGGTTTTGAGGGGTGACTCTCAGGGCTAAGTGGATCGAGAAAACTTTCCAAAAGGAGAGGATCGCAAACTTGCAGGCCGTACTACAAGGGAACCCATAGAGCCTCGTAACTTGCTGATTGAGAGTGCCGACCCTGTGGTCAAGAGGGGAAGGCCGGTGCCATCTGTGGAATAACCGGGACGGAAGCAGATGGGCTCTCCGGGGTCGTCGGGACGGCATGTGGGGGAAGTTGTGATGGGTAACGCGGGAGATCTCGTTCGTCGCGAGTGATGGCCGCGATGGGTCAGTATAAGGGTAACCGAAATCTGAGCCAGGCGGGCGAGAAGTCGGAGGGGCGAGTAATACCGAGGAAGCTGGGTAATGCCGGCTGAGGGAAGGCGCCCTACTTTCATTGTGTCCCTTAAAGAGGGAAGGAGAGGTGATTGCCGTGAGGCTACGAACACCTAGCAAGATTCGAGACCTCCAGCGGGGACTGTATCTCAAGGCCAAGAGGGAGCCCAAGTTTCGCTTCTACGCGCTGCATGACAAGGTTTGGCGAGGAGACGTAGTGCAACATGCCTACCGACTGGAACGCAGCAATGGTGGAGCCCCGGGGATCGACGGGGTGACTTTCCAGTTTATAGAGAGTGGAGAGGGCGAGGCTGAGTTTATCTCAAAGCTTCAGCAGGAGCTAAAGGAGAAGACCTACCGCGCGCAGCCAGTGCGGCGGGTGTTCATACCCAAGGGCGACGGAAGGAGAAGGCCGTTGGGGATTCCTACCATTCGGGACCGAGTGGCTCAAATGGCAGTCAAGCTTGTAATTGAGCCGATATTTGAGGCGGACTTTGAGGATAGTAGCTACGGGTTTCGCCCCAAGAGAGGTGCACATCAAGCAGTAGGAGCTATTCGGGAAGCGCTCAGCACGGCACATCCGCATGTGCTCGACGCAGATCTTCAGCAGTACTTTGACACTATAGCGCATGATAAGCTCATGAAGTTGATCGCCGGTCGGATCAGTGATCGGCACATTTTGAGATGGATCAAACAGTGGCTAAAAGCGCCGGTGGTAGAAGAGGACCAAGAAGGGAGGCGGCGTACGAAGAGGAGTCAATGCGGAACACCGCAAGGGGGAGTGGTTTCCCCTGTGCTGGCCAACATCTACTTGCACCTTTTTGACCGAGTGTTTCTTCAATACTGTCGTAGCACGGGTCTGGCGGCAAAGCTGGTTCGCTATGCGGACGACTTTGTGATCTTGATGCGTGGAGGGGCGAAAGAGACGCGGTTGAAAGTGGAGGAAATATTGGCACGGATGGAATTAAAGCTCAATGAGGAGAAGAGCCGAGTGGTGGATGCACGAGGAGAGAGTTTTGACTTTCTCGGATTTACCTTTGGTCGCAAGAGGAGTGTGCGCAGGGCGAAGGTGATTACCCTGGTAGAGCCCTCAGGCAAGTCAGAGCAGCATTTTCGGGATAAGGTGAGAGGTTTGACCAGTCGGAACAGCCACTGCATGCCACAGCCAGAAGTGATGGAGCGGGTTAACCGCTATGTGCGAGGGTGGGTGACCTACTATCACGTACACAACTCCACCCGAGTCTTTAAGCGGCAACGATTCTTCTTAGAGCAGCGGATGCGCAAGTACCTGCAGAAGCGACGACAGATCAAGGGGTTTGGATATCGGCGATGGCCGGTGTCTGTGCTCTATGGAGTGTGGGGGCTATACGCCATACCAGTCCATGCTCCCTATGGGCACGCTCGTATGCCTTGAGGTGAAGATGATCGGAAAGCCGTATGCGGGAAAACTGCAAGTACGGTTTGATGAGGGGGGACAGGAACGCTTGTTACGGAAGTGCCTAAACGGGCACGAAGCTGGAAACGGCGGATACAGCCAAGGTGCGGCCTAAAGCAAGCTAAGCCTGTCCTCTACTCTACCCAATCCACCTAGGAACACCTCCAAGAAAAATTTGGCAAAGCCACGTATTTCACCTCAGATCGCAGGTACTGGACCCGACACCCACCACTTGTATCATATAACTCATTGAAACCATTAAAGTATTTAAAATCCTAACGGGGCTTGCCGCTTTCAAAACCTATATAAACAATATATCGCAAACGGTGCTTGAAAATCTACCTGTCCTTCCCCATCTGTGGATCCAGAAATCATCCCACAATGAAAGAAAATTTTCCGCACGCAAGTTACACGCTTGCTTGGAATATGGTAGAGGGATCAGTGCGAAGCTGACAGGCTATCCTTTCGTCCGTTGGTTATTAATAAGGTTAAGTCTTGACAACCGCTCCATAGAGTCTGATAGGCTTGGCCAAAAAAAAGGAAGGTGGAAACCATGGCGACAGCTGCAAATGAATCCCAAAGAAAGCTCAAGATCGGTGTTATCGGTATCGGGGTCGGTGCCTCCGAGATCCTACCGGCCATGGAGAAAATGCCCGAGCTTGATCTGGTGGCTGGGGCGGACGTGAACGATCGCGTTTTGGAAACGTTCCAGAAAAGATATAACGCCAAAGTCTACAATAGCATCGAAAAGCTCTGCGAGGATCCCGATGTAGAGGCGGTCTGGATTTCTACCCCAAACAAATTTCATGGGCCCCATACGATCATTGCCGCTGAGCATGGAAAGCACGTGGTGGTGGAAAAGCCCATGGCGATATCCATTGAAGAAGCTGAACGGATGATCGCGGCGGTAGAGAAAAACAAGGTAAAGCTCCTCTGCGGCCATACGCAAAGCTACGGTCCCCACATCCGAACCATGCGGAAAATTATCCAGTCCGGTGAGCTGGGTAAGTTATGTGCCCTCAATGTCTGGGCCTACACCGACTGGATGCTCAGGCCCAGGACGGCGGAGGAGCTTGACCTTTCCCAGGGAGGAGGCATGGCTTACCGGCAGGGTCCTCACCAGGTCGATTCCCTCCGTCTCCTTGGAGGTGGCATGGTGAGGAGCGTGCGGGGCACCACAGGACAGTGGTTTAAAGGACGTTCTATTCCTGGATACTACGCGGGCTATCTGGAATTTGAGGACGGCACATCGGCAAACCTTATGCACAATGGGTATGGATATTTCCTAACCTCAGAGCTTGTAGCCTGGGGTACCGCTCGGAGCCGCTATACGCCCGAGGAGAGGGGTGCCATCAGAAAAGGTCTGCTCGATGGAACGAGGGATGAATTTAAAGCCAAAGATGCCATGCGTATCGGAGGCGCCCAGGAAGGAGCGCTCTTCCGCAGAGAAGGTGAGCGACGGCCTTGGGTGCCCAATGACCTTGGGATTCTGGTTGCTACTTGTGAGAGGGGGGACATCCGGCAGTCCCAGTTTGGACTGTTCGTGTACGGTGACGATGGTGTGAAAGATGTGCCGCTCACGGAAGGGGGCGCCTCACGCCGCGGAGAACTGGAGGAGCTGTACAACGCCGTGGTACTGGGAAAGCCCATTCGTCATACGGGTCGCTGGGGATTGGCCACTTTGGAAGTATGCCTTGCCCTCATGCAATCGGGTAAGGAACGGCGGGAGATTATGATGTCACGCCAGGTTCCCGCACCGCCGGAGGATGATTAACAGGTGCTTGATTTGAGAAGGATTCTAGAACAGACAATTTAGAAAGGAGATAAATATGCATAACGGTCAAAAAGTAGTTGATGTACACGGTCATATGACGACTCCCCCGCAATTCAGAGGGCATCTGGCTGGAATGGTCGCTCAGAATACTGCCCCTTGGGGGAATCTAGATATTTCCGATGATCAATTGGAGGCGGCTCAGGGTCGACATCTAAAGGTCATGGATGAGAGAAATATTGATCTCCAGCTGCTGGGTCCTCGGCCCATCGCCATGTGGCAATGGTTGCGCCCCTTTCTCCAGGCTGACTGGTGTATGAAAACGAACGACGTGATCGCTCGAATCTGCAAGTTACATCCGGATCGGTTTATGGGCATGGCTCAGTTGCCGCAGAGCCGCGACAAGGATACCAGGAACTGTATCCCTGAGTTTGAACGGTGTGTCAAAGAGTTGGGTTTCGTGGGGGCTTACGTAAATCCTGATCCCGGCGCCGACAAACAGACACCCGGGATGGCCGATGAGTATTGGTACCCCGTTTACGAAAAGTCAGTGGAGTTGGATGCCCCCCTCATGGTGCACCCTTCCACTAGCCATGATCCTCGGATCGAGCATATTCCGGCCAACTACCAGATGAACAATTACACGGAAGAGTTCCTTGCCATGCATATCCTGTCCCATAGCAATGTCTTTGAGGTCTTCCCGCGCTTGAAGATCATCATCTGCCACTGCGGTGGGGCATTGAATCGTTTCATTCCCACAGACCACCACATCGCTCAGAAGGACCTCAGGAACAACCTGTACTTTGATGCTTGCGCATACGATAAAGATTTCTTGACCGCTGCCATCAAGCAGAGGGGCGTGGATCAGATGTGTTTTGGGACTGAGGCCCCCGGCTCGGGAGGGGCGAAACGCCCTGATACGGGGAGGCCTTCGGATGACCTGGTTCCCGTGATCGATAGCCTGGAGTTCTTGACTGCTGAAGACAAGCTAAAGATCTTCCAAAAGAACCCGTTAAAGGTATTCACCCGCGTCAAGCTCCCAAGTTAGGAGACGAAAAGGCGGGGATAGTCGCAAAAGGGGACCGGATCCTGTCGGTCCCCTTTTGTCCTTTCCAAAACCCTCTTTGCTTAAACGAATCGGATCTGTTGTACCATTCTTAAACAGGCTCGTAGATCTCTTAGAGGAAATATCCCATGAGAATCGCCGTACCTGACCTCATTTCGAATTCTTATTTTCCTGTGATTGCAGCTGTGGAGTTGGGGTTTTTTAAATCTGAGGGATTGGACACAAAAAAGGTGGAGCTTCTGTTCCCTGTTCCCAAAACCATGGAGGCACTGCGTGACGGGGAACTGGATTTGGCGGTTGGTTCCGCCCATGCCACCCTGGCGGCGTTTCCCAACTGGAAGGGGGCGAGGCTCCTGGTGGCCCTGGCCCAAAGAATGTACTGGTTCCTTGTCCTCAGGTCCGACCTTCATGCCAGGCGTGGAGATATCAGTGCGGTTAAAGGTCTTCGTATCGGTGCGGCGCCGGGCCCTGATTTAGGGTTGCATCGACTGCTGGCTGAAAGTGGTATCGACGAAAAAAGTAACAAAGTAGAGATCATGCCTATTCCTGGTGCCACTGGCGCAACGACATCCTTTGGCATTTCAGCCGCGAAGGCTCTGGAGGAGGGCAAGTTGGATGGGTTTTGGGCAAACGGGATGGGTTGTGAGGTGGCGGTTCGCCGTGGCGTTGGTACCGTGGTTCTGGATATTCGTCGAGGGGATGGCCCGCCCGCTGCCCAGTACTATACTTTCCCTGCAATGGTAGCGACGGAAAAGAAGATCGAGCAGGACGCTGAACATGTGGCAGCTGCTGTGCGGGCCCTGGTGAAGGCCCAAAAGGCGCTCCGCGAAAACCCCGAGCGTGCCACCGAGGTGGGGCGACGTATTTTTCCCCCCACTGAGGCCGAGCTTATTGCCGAACTGATAAGGCGTGACGTTCCCTATTACGATCCCACCATTTCCGAAGAGGTGGTTTCCAAGATGAACCGTTTCGCTCAGGAGAGTGGGCTTCTCTCTGGGCCCGTGCCCTACGATCAGGTGGTTGAAACACGATTTAGTCATCTTTGGACTGAGTGATAACCAAGAAAGGTAACGAGATGAAGCTGACATTGGAAAAAGCCTCAATCATCGTGGACAAAAACCTGGAAAAGGCCAGAGAATTAAAGATCAGGCCACTTTGTGTTGCGGTGCTGGATGAGGGTGGACACCTAAAAGCACTAAAACGAGACGATGACGCGAGTATACTGCGCCCTCAGATCGCCATCGGAAAAGCTTGGGGAGCGGTTGGCATGGGGGAATCATCGCGTGAACTTGGTCAGCGCCTAAAGGACAGGCCTGCCTTCTTAAATTCTTTATCCGACCTGACCGACGGTAAAGTGGTACCAGTGGCAGGGGGCGTATTGATTCTTGAAGGCATTTCTATCATCGGTGCAGTTGGTGTAAGCGGCGGTACTTCGGACGAAGATGAAGCATGCGCCATAGAAGGGATCCGGGCCGCCGGGCTAGAATTTAAGGCCTAGCCAAACCTATCTCAAAAAACTGTTCCTTTAATTTAGGGCTCGGACTGAAGATTTCTCGCGCAAAGGCGCAACGGAGGGCAAGTTCGCAAAGTTTTAAGAGAATTTTTTTCTTTGCTAGCTTGGCGTCTTGGCGCGAAAATCTTTATTGAAATCGTTCTATTAAATAGCCTATCGGTAAGAATCTAAAACTTGGCGCGCTATATTTACTTCATGTAGTATCGAATTTCAAAAGTCTTGCAGCCGTTTTGTGAACGCCATGGACCGTGCGGCATGCCAGGAGGCCTGCAGGCGTACATGCCCTTCACAAAAGTCTCCCCTAATGAAACGTCGAAAAAGTCTCCTTCCAAGATCAATACTTCTTCCCAGAAATCGTGTCTTTGAACTCCCATGGAGGAGGTGTCAGTCCCAGGCTCAAATCTTAGAATGCGGGTGTAATCGCCACTTTCCGGGTCCTGGGAGAGGATCTGTTCACTCAGACCAGGGATCCCGCCCACAGGCCTTGCCGGAATCTTTGATGCGTCAAAAAATTCTCGCTCAAGTTTTGGCATAGTGTTACTCGTCTAGATTAAAATTAGATCCGATATCAACGAGTAAGCTATACGACAGATGGGAGCAATGGTCAAAGGCTTCCCTTACGAGGACATTCCAGTGCTTGAATAGAATCAGATAGATTCAAAACCTTTGCGTGGTGAAAACACTATTGTATTTGTTGTCTCCCTAACGAGCACGGTGTAATCCAGCCATTGAGGCGTAGTATGTCCAACTGATTTTCACGGAGAGTTAGCATCACCACGAAGCATTTCTCTTGCGCGAACAAATCATTCAGTTGGCTGATGCCTTCTCTGCTTTAAATTGCCTGTCGATGGTGATTGGTGATGAATAAAATCATAGTGATTAGGTAGGAAATCACGCAACATGTAGTAGCGACGGCAAAAAATTCTACAACATCTTGTTTTTTTTCTTGACAAAAACCAAGTTAGTGCAGTATAAAATTTCGCTACACGCTAACAAAAGTTCAAAACAATTTTCGCAAAGGGGAGGTAACAAATGGATCAAGTCGAACAGGGCCTAACAGGTCTGACTGAACTCATCGATCGTTACGGAAAGGAGATCCGGGGTATTTCGGAATAAGCCCTGGACGGTGGCCGTGAGCCTTCTGCCGAGGAATTCCGTAGCCGCATTACGGGAACCCAAGACCGCATCTATCGTGAGGCCTTGGAAGTCTACGATCGGCTCGTTAGTTCCGGTGCTGAGATTGAGCAGGAGTTGTTGAGCAAGCTCAATCAGGTCAAAGAGACCATGGGACGTGCCGCAGTGCTTAAGGAAGTTATCAGAGTGGTGGTGATGGGGCAGTAGACCAACCGAAGTCCTAGATCATTCGCGCCGGTTATCAACAGGCGCAATTCAAACAAAGCTCTAATGAAAAGGCCGCCTCATCCTGGTAGAAGAGGCGGCCTTTTCATATTTTGTAACGTTACCAGACCCTTTTGAGCGTTAACCGTCTAAGATCCTAGTCTATAGAACCGTTCGGCGTTTCCGTGGAGGACGGCGTGCTTGTCTTCCTGGGTTAGGTGCTCATGATCGGTAATTTCTTTTATCTCCCCCCTGCAGTACTCGTTGTTCACCTCATGAGGGAAATCACTGGAAAACATGAAGGGCTTATTACCCAATTCCTTAATCGCGTAATGTATGGTCGGTTCCGTTCCCTCACATCCGACGAAGAGTCTACCTTCCTCGATGTGCCGCTTGATATAATCACTAACCTTTTCCCCGGACTTGAGTTGGATGAACTCACTCCGTGGGTCATAGGCGATATGAGTCTCCCATCCGCGGTCAAACCGCTCGATGCAGGTTTGTAACCAGGAGACTCCCCCTTCCATGAAGCCAATGCGCGCATTGGGGTATTTATCGAAGATCCCGTTAAACACAATACCGGCAAAAGCGACCATGAGACCAAAGGGATGACCCAAGCCGTTGATAGGAGCGTATGGAGTCAGGTAGTCCATTCCCAACCCTTCATGGGCTCCTCCATGGATGGCCAGACAGCAACTGAGACGATGTGCTTCCTCGTAGATGGGCCAATACTCCTTGCCGCCGAGGTGTCCTGTGTGGCCAGTAGAGGCGAGCATGGCACCACAAAAACCCAATTCTTCAACGATGCGCCGCAGTTCCTTGACTGCTTCTCCCGGTTCTTGAAGCGGAATCAATCCTAGGCCCTGGAACAGTGGGCTCCTCTTTAGATAAGTCGCATGAAACCAGTCGTTATAGGCTCTGGCGGCGTCGATGGCAAAGTCCCTGTTGATGATCTTGCCAAAGGCGAGGCCGCCCGTTGTGTACAGAACGGCCCTTTCGATACCGACGTCTTTCATAAATTCCATCCAGCCGTCCACATTGACTTGCTTGAAGGCACCCGGGACTAGCTGGTGAAGGTTGGCGGAATGGAGGTGATCGAGGGGAGGAAAGATCCGTCCCTTAAACCGTCCACTTTTTCTGTAAGGTTCGGGCATGAACTCCATTAGGGAATCCCAGTCTTCCATTACATGTCCGTCAGCGTCTACCACGTCGATATTGTTCATCGCCATACTCAATCCTCCCTTTTTAAATTTAAATTGTCATTTATGGTCTATTCCAAATCCGGTGGATGTTCTCTTACAACCTTATAAGGGCGGTTAAAGCCCCTCAGCTGGTATTTGTTTATATGTGCCCGTTTTGAGAAATGCAATATATTCGCGGAAACCCCTCTCTACGTCATACTCGGGCACGTATCCGAATTGATCCTTTGCGTGGGGATCGGGCTCTACGGGTCCGCCTTTTTCCGGTGGCTCGGCAACTTCGATTTGGGCCCCCGGGATGAGTTTGTTGAGGCGTTGGGCGATCTCATACATTGTCAACTGCTCTTTAGGTGAAATGCGAAATACCCAATCCTGCAGCTTGTCTGATAGGGTTGCCAGCATTGCGGCCCGCCCAGCGTCTCTTGCATAAAGCATTCCAGTGGGCCGAAGCGACGGCTCCGGTTCGATTGCCGGCGGTGCCGACGTTAATGCTGCTTCTCGCCGGGACACTTTGACCGTCTCGCCTCGAAGGGCTGCCTCAACGATGGGTTTGAGACCTCTACCCGAACCGCCTGAGAAATCATAGCCGGGTCCGAAGAGTTGGGAAAAGTGAAGGATCACCACATCCATGCCGTACAGTTGTCTGTAGTCATTGCACAGAAGCTCCGTGACCAATTTGCAACTTGTATAGGGGTCGGCCTTAACACCCAGCTTCCCGGTTCCAACCGACTTGGCCACCTGTCCTGCAGTTAGCCTCGTCTTACCCGTGCTCACATGCACCACACGTTTGAGTTTCAGGGCCCGTGCGGTCTCCAGCACATTCAAAGTGCCCATGACCATGGTCTGAGCTGCTGCGTAAGGTCGTTCGTAAGCCGGCCCCGTAAGAAAGCTTGCTGTGTGAAGTATTCGGTCAATGTCGTATTCCCGCACGGTACGCATCAATTCCGGTGCATTGGTGATGTCCCCTTTAACCAGTTCGATCCGGTCGAGGACGTCTTTGAGCAACTCGGTTTTTAACGTAAGGTCGTATGCGACTACAGGTATTCCCAGCTCCACTGCATGACGCACAGCAAAGGAGCCACCCAAGCCACATCCTCCGGTAACTAGGATAGCCATCGTCTATCTCCTATCCGGTAATGTTCGCAGAATCCGCATCCAGGACTGACCCGATTGGGGTCCTCCTTATCTAACGCGCTTCTACCACCGGTTTAATTAATATTCAATGCTTCTGTCTTCATTCTGTTACGGGGCCCGATGGCTCCACTTCGGGAGGAAATTCAGACAACGGAAAGGGGCGGTAGGGCTCGTTATGAGTCAAGTAGCGCAGCAACCGATATTGATAACTAAGCGCGCGGTTGGCAAATGTTCTGACTCCCTCGCTTGGAGGTTTTTTGGTAATCAACGTAAAGATTAACTCAAAAATAACAATCACCGCCAAGACTGTTTTAACTACTTCCATGATCACCCAAAAAAGCAGACTGAGTACGATGCGGATCCCGGTATCTTTTCGCTCGATTTCAATTCCTTCAAACTCCATTTCAAGCCTCCAATCTTACTTACCAAGCCAACCACGTATATTATCTTACCTCTGTGGAGAGTTACAGTGTAAAATCGGGTGGTTCGGGAAGATACGTTGACATCAAACGCTTCATTGCATAGTCTCGATTTTTGAGGAATTTATAGCATTTCCGATCATGGTCGAGAAAAGGAGCCATCAATGAATCTAGCGTATAAGGACCTCAAACAACCTTTTATTATCAAGCAGGTCTCGAAGAGCAAGGCTTACTGTATGTGTGGCCGCAGCAAAAACCTGCCTTTTTGCGACGATTCTCATCTTGCCACCAATATCCAACCGAAGGTGTTGGAATTTGACTCACCAACGACCATTGCCATTTGCAGCTGTTGGAAGTCGCAAAACCATCCCTTCTGTGACGGAACCCATGGTAAGCTTGTGGTGGAGCCGGTAGGTGGGGGCAGGGGCAATAGGGAGTAGGGAAGGCGAGTTTAATGGAAATTCATAGCCCAACGTTACCACTTTTATTATAAGGAGGTCAGCAGCATGGTGGAGGTAAAAAATCCGTTTGATGAAGTCGAAGCCCATCCAGGTGTCCGAAACTTCAAGCTCTGGAATACCGATAACGCAACATTTTGGGTGATCAACTCGGATCCGCTTGTCCAGGACGACATGCACTATCACGACAATGACGATCACATCTTCATGGTTCTGGAGGGAGAAGGGGTTGTGCGTATTCCGGAGAAAGAATTTCGGCTGAAACCCTTCGATATCGTTCTATTGACATCGAAGCAGCCTTATCAACTGTGCAATACAGGGAAAAAGAGGCTTCTTTTATTGGGTGCAGGGAACCGGGGAGTCAACGGGAAACTCAGGACTCGGGTGCCAAAGAACGCGAGTCATATGCCGTTAACCGAGCCCATCGTCGCTTAGGAGTGACGGTTTAGGTTCGGCAGTCTTTTAAAGGGTTTAACTAACAGGTCCCTCGGGGAAAGGATTCCGAGTTCTAACGAGCGCCCAGGAATCTCGTGTGAGCAGGTAATTTGAACTGGCCCGCTGAAGATCCCGTTTTAGTTTTTGGGTGAGTTCTTTGCGCTTGTGGCCTATGGTTCTACTAATGGACCTGTATTCCTGCTTGAGTTCCCGCCAACTCCCATAGGCTGCCAACAGCGCCTCGTAAGTATTGTGAATTTTCCCTTTCATCCGCTCATGGAATTCGTGGGAAAGCCCTACCAGCCTTTGCTCCGCCTGGGCTCGTTGGATGTCAAGGCGGGCCCGAAAAATATGCAGATCTGACGCCCTGCTTAGGCCCTTTGCCAAACGAAGGGTTTCAAGGGTTTTAATGAGCCATTTGGTTGGGTCAAAGTGAAACCAGCGGACACCATTGCGGTAATCATATTGAAACCGGTGATGAAAATTATGGTAACCCTCGCCACAGGTCAGCAATGCAACAAATGCGCTATCCCGTGATGAGTCTGCTAAGGAATAGGGTTGCTTTCCCATGAAATGGCAAAGCGAATTTATGAGAAAAGTTGAATGATGCACGATCACCGTGCGGGCCACCCCCGCCAAGAGAAAGCACCCCAGCGCATTACCTAAAAAATAGCCGATCAGCAAGGGCAAACCTCCCCCCACGAAGATCGCAATGGGAAGATAAAACCTATGCTGCCAGCGAACGAGGGGATCTTCCATGAGGTCACGTACACAATCGTAGGATGAATTCTCAAGATTATTAAAGTAGGCAGGTTGTTTAAAAAAGACCCATCCAATGTGGGCGTAGAAAAACCCATAGCGAATGTTGTAGGGATCACCCTCCTGATCTACAAATCGGTGATGATTACGGTGGTCCAAGGCCCACCTCAGTGCAGAGTTCTCGCACGCTGCAGCTCCAAAAAGCAGGTAGAAGAGTTTAACCATACGATTGGCTTGGTAAGTGTGGTGGGCGAACAGACGATGGTACCCGCCGGTAATGGACAACCCGGTGGCAGCCAGGTAGAAAACAAACACCCCAATCAAGGGCCAGGAGGTCCCTATAGTGTAAATATGAAGCGGCGTACCAATGAGGGCTATCAAGGCAGTCATTGTGAGAAAAAGTGTATTCACCCAGTGAATCGAAAGGGATGGGCGGGTCAGGGGAGGTCGTGTCGTCATATCGCTGTATTTCATGCGTAATATATTACCATATTGATACAAAAACTGGTACCAATTGAAGGCTACTCCTTTAATTAATAGCAGGCAATTCTGGCCCCTACTTATTGCTAGGGTTCTATATCGCGAAATTGGCAAAGGATATCTCGCCCCACCAGATCTTACCAAAGGCTCTTGTTTGCAAAGGCCTGTCATGCCTCTTTGTCCTTGTTAACTTGTTTGACCCCTCGTACTTCGTCTTGTTTCTACTAAACCAGCATAAGGCTCCAAATTCCCAGCCTTGGCACATGGGTCGTTTAAGCCTCCATTTACGGTCTCAATTTTAAGAACTGTTTTCAGACAGGATTTTTAATCATCCATTTTAGGGCGGTACATTGACACAAGCATTGGAATGTGAAAATAGCGAAGATGAAGTATGACTTCAGACACTGGAGGTTCAAATGATCGAGCTGACACCGAGTGGCATTGAAGAGTATGCAACACGTCATACCACGCCATTATCCGAAATACATGAACGATTGTGGCGCGAGACCCACGACAAGACGACCCGGCCGCAAATGATGGTTGGGCCCCTGGAAGGGGCGCTGCTCAGGTTTCTCGCGCGATTAATCCAGGCGCGCAGGATATTAGAGATAGGGATGTTTACAGGATACAGCAGTCTGGCATGGGCCGAGGCCCTTCCGGCTGACGGTCAGCTGATAACCTTGGATGTCAATCCGGAGACGGCCGAAATCGCAAAGCGCTATTTCCGGGAAAGTCCCCACGAAAAAAAAATCGACCTGAGGCTTGGTCCGGCCCTGGATTCCTTAAAAACCCTGCAGGGACCCTTCGACCTATGCTTTATCGATGCAGATAAGACCGAATACTCCGATTATTACGAAATCTGCATTGGGCTCGTGCGTCAGGGGGGATTGATCGTGCTGGACAACATGGTGCAGCGGGGCCAGGTACTCGAACCAAACGACGACAGAAGCCGTGAAATTAGAGTACTGAACCGCCGTATCCTGGATGATCCCAGAGTTGAGAACGTCCTTCTTCCATTACGCGACGGAATCATGCTGGTCTATAAATTGTAGGGGTTGGCGAGGGTGAGTAGGACTTTGACTGGTTGCCCAATGCGGTGACGAAACAATGAAGCAGTAAAGCCTTAAACTACTTTTACGCATTTTTCACTGTTTCAATGTCCAATGATCCAATGCTCTATGTTTTTGCGATGCAAAAATATAGGGTTACCTCTTTTGACCCCCTTCAGTCTCGCTCTTTTCCTTCAGTGCCTGCCAGACCCGTTCGGGTGTGAGAGGTAGCTCTTTTATCCGTACCCCGGTACTCCATGCCAAGGCATTGCCAATGGCGGGGGCCACAGGAATAATCCCCCCTTCCCCCATCCCCTTGGCCCCAAAGGGTCCCGGTCCGTCTGCATTCTCAACCAGGATCGACTCATACTCCCCCGGAAGATCGTTGAACCTTGGGACCCGATAGTCCACCAAATTTGAGTTTATGATTTGTCCATTTTCATAAATAATAGACTCGAACAAGCTGTGCCCTATCCCCATCATTGCAGCGCCTTCGTCCTGACCCTCGCAATTTAAAGGATGGAGCGCCTTACCCACATCCGCCGCCATGATATATTTCCCAATCCTGATCTCCCCGGTCTCCCGATCCACCTCCAATTCCACTGCGCCGATCCCCACCTCCCAGAAAAGCGGATTCGACGGGCTTGGGGCCATGCCACCGTGGGCATAGCCGAGACCGATAATTTCTCCCCCCTGCATAACGAAGTGGCGCCGGATCAGTTCGCCATAGGAAATGCTTTTCCCGCCCGCATGGGCCTCTCCGTCCTTGAGGGTGATCGCTTCAAGAGGCGCCTCGAAATAGCCGGCGGCAAGGTCCAGGATCTGCCTGCGGGCATCTTGGGCCGCCAATTGGAGGGCCTTGCCCATAACAGTTGTAGAGCGGCTTGAACCGGTGGAACGATCGAAGGGCGTGTAGGCCGTATCGGGCGGACGGACGGATATTCGATCGAGCGGGACGGAAAGCTCCTCGGCGACAATCTGGCTCATGACAGTTCTCGATCCTTGACCGATCTCTGCGGTGCCAAAGAGCAAAACGATGCTGCCGTCTGAGAGGAGGTGTACCGTTGCGGTGGAGGCCAGAGGGGCACCAGGGTCGGTCACGCCGAACGCGATTCCCCTCCCACCTCCGGATTCCGTGGTGGGACCCGTCCATCCAAGTCTGTCCACTACCTTATCAAAGCCTTCGAACAGATCGGCATCCAGGGGTTTGCCTTTCGGCCTGAGCTCCTCGCCGCGGTGAAGGAGATTTTTCCGGCGCAGCTCCACCGGGTCCATGCCGAGTTTCTGGGCAATCATATCCATTAGCGACTCATTAGCCCACGACGTCTGGGGTCCTCCGATGGAGCGGAATGAAGCGGCCGAGACCGTGTTGGTGTAGATACAGAAAGAATCCACGCGAACATTGGGGACACGATAGGGACCGAGAATACGGGTAAGCGTCTTGGTGGTAACCCCTGGGCCGTTCTCCGAAAAGGCACCCGTATTGAGATAGATAGAGGCTTCTTTGGCAACGAGGGTGCCATCCCGCTTCGCCCCGAGTTTGACCTTGCAAGTCACCGAGTGGCGCCGCACCGTCATCATAGCTTCGGAAACGTCTTGAATCACCCGGACTGGTCTTCCAGCCTTGCGGGCCAGCGCGGCGACGAGGGGTTCGATCTTGCCACCCGACTTGCTCCCATAGGCTCCTCCGACGAAGGAGAGAATGATCCGCACCTTGGACAAGGGGCAGCCGAAGACTTCCGCCACATCCTGGCGCACGCCGAAGGGATGGGCCGTGGAAGTCCACACCGTAACTTCTTCCTCATCCACACTGGCAATGGCAATGTGGGGCTCCATGGAGTAATGGTAGATCATCGGGAATTCGAAGGTACCTTCGACGATCTCATCTGCCTCGGCGAATCCTCTCTCGATATCGCCCTTTTCCAGGTGATCCTTGAAACAGAGATTCTTTGGGGCAAAGGAATGGACTTGAGATGCCCCCTCGGTCAGGGCCTCCTGAACCGTAATGACGCCAGGGAGCTCTTCGTATTCGACATGGATCTTACCCAGGGCCTCCAGGGCTGCTAATTCATCTTCGGCTGCAACGGCAGCAACTGGCTGTCCAGCAAACAGGGCCCGGTCTATGGCCACAATGGGTTGGTCTTTTTTGTTTTTACCTCTGAGATAGGGATTGAGGCCAGTCAGATCCTCGGCGGTTAGAACTGCTATGACCCCCGGGACCCTTTCCGCTTCACTGGTGCTTATGGAAAGAATCCGTGCATGGGCGTAAGGGCTGCGTAGAAATTTTCCGATCAGCATACCCGGGACAGTCACGTCCCCGGTGAATTTGGCTCGGCCGGTAACTTTATCAACACCGTCTACTCGTTCGACCGATGTCCCTATAATGGTAAATTGATCAGTCGCCATGGAGTTTTCAGCTCCTATTGTTTTTGAGAAGTGGAGGGATAAGTGGCGGGTACGCTACCCTGTTGCGGGTGGTATTGCAAGGGAGAATTTATAGATCTGAGGCGGAAGCTTCGCGCATAGAAGTAGTGATCAGAGATGTCTTGATTGGCAATTGGCTCTTCTAACGACTGCCCAGATCCGAGTTGATGATTGCTACTTCTAGGTGAGCCTCAACCGCTCATGGCTTGGTTCTAAACGGTTTAAAGCCGGTAGGATCTAGGTCAAGGGATTACACGTGGTATTGGTAGGAAAAGATGAAATATATAATTATGGTTATATTAGACATAGTTATAAGAAATCAAAACTTTGCAGTGAAATAAGAATGAATGAAGCTGAAGGTGAAATGAAGAGGTCAAATGAAGTAAAGGTAGTGGGTGACCCTTTGCTCTTGCTCGAAATGATTTACCACAATTGTGGTAAGACGCAGTTGTAACTTGCTAACTTATCTGCGTTGCGCAAATCGCGAACAGATAAACTGGGGAGAAAGTATGTTTGCTGGATATTACTGCACCATGCTTTTCCAATTCGTGCGACAAGTTCAGAACGATCAGGGTATGGCACATTGTCGAAATGATTTCTGGAAATATAGAGTTTAAGATTCTCTCCAAATCGCGGGTCAAGACGTATTTCAGCCCCTGGAAGGCTTTTAAACGTCTCAGTTCGTACTGCTTGAATCGCTCCAGCTAGCTTGCTTCGTTTGGCGTCGCTAACCTTAAAATTGTCAGCAAATGCTACAATGATAAGCCAAATAAAAAAGCCAAAAAATATCAACCACGCAAGACTACTCTCAATGCTTTCACCCCACTTTTTAAGCATTTTTTTTGATTCCAAATCATTAAAGCGCATGCCTTCGTGGGATTGTTTATTTCCGTCCATTTCTAAGCTGTTAGCCAGCATTTCTTTTCCTTCGTCGGACTCAGAACAAGCCTGACAGAGGACTGTCTGCCCTTTTCCGTAATTTATCTTTGCATTTGTCCTGCAGAGTTCACAGGTCATTTTCAATTAGTGGCTCTATTGCGTTTGACCTGACCAATAAAGCGTTCTGCTCCTGCAATTGCCAAGATCAGTGAAGGTGAAGAATGAAGATGAATGAGTCAAATCTACGTTGGTCGGTTAATTAAAGTTCCTGGGTCAATACTAAGGTGAGAATGTTATTGCATAGGCTGGAAAGACCCATTGATCAATGGTCCGCATTGTCGCCCACCCCAGGTCCGCTCCATCATTGCTCAATACTCTAAAATATTGCTGCTTCTGGGGAATGCCGCACGTCAAAGATATTATTGATTTAGCCCCTCGACTGCTCCCTGCGGTCGCCTGCTGGGGGCACCATTCGCCTTGCAGGGTTAAGTCGTTAGTTAACCTCCATTGGCTTGCCATGAGCGAGCCATGAGTCTATCGCATGGCGAGTCGAATGGTGGAGCCGATCGGGATCGAACCGACGATCTCTTGAATGCCATTCAATTCCTAGCAGGGGCTAGGGCCTAAACCTTCCTACAAAATCCAATCATTTCAAGCCCCAGAGGTCTGATTGATAGGCAGCTTCTGGGGTTTGTCTGTACCAGTACACGGACAAAAGACGGACAGTAGAAATCGAAAGGAAGAAGGCCCTTTTAACGGGCTTTGTCCTTGAGATATCGCCATTTGCTCTAGGGTTTTGGGGGCTTTCGCATGATGGCCAAGGCAACCTGACGGGGTGATGCGTTGATATGGATGGGCTCTTCGTACTTTGACCGCTTGGGCCGTTTTTAACCTTGAGATCCTTTCATAGCTTTGCTCCTTTCTCAATGAGCTATTTATTGACGTAGGCATTCTCACAGCAGAACAATCTGCGGCAGTTATCAAGCTATCTATCGGTAATGTCTCAGTTTGAAATCATTGAGCTTTACTGTCCCCTTGACATAAGAAGCCATCTAGTAGTGCCTCAGTTTGAATTTCTCTGCTTGTAGGGACCGCGTGGCCGAAACGAGGAGAGGAACTATGACGACGACAACCTACACAACAACCGGCAGAGTGCGCGATCTGCCGCGACAGCCATCCATCATCGTGAAGCGCCTTCCGTCGTGCTAATGAAAATAAATGCCGGACTTGACCGTTTCCCCCGCATGCGCGGGGATGGACCATCGAGAGAAGGAAGGCGACCCGTGGACGGCCGAGAATAATGGGGGCATACCTAAAACCCCCCCCCTTTTTTTAATCGGGGATTACATACCTGTTTACCCACGGCTCTCGGTGAGCGTCTCGTTGACCTCGGCAAGCTAGGGTTTTTTCTTGAACAGAGAGGCTGCCTCTCGCAGTTCGATTACCTGACTCGTATTTTCCCAACCCGAGGATTGGCCCAACTTCTTGAGAAAGACACTAGCAGCAGTGCTATCAGTGAATTTCACTGAGCCAGTTGTATCGATCAGAGAATCGACGAACTGTACAGATTTTGCAAGCTGTCTCGCGTTAGCTACGAACTGGAGCGCCCTAGGCGGAAAGACGACATCATTGGCTATTCCCTCATCGAGCAGACGCATACTGATAGTGTTCAGAATTCCATGAACCGCATCTAGTGAAACCTGAACCTCGTCCAAGCTGACTCGCTCCAAGGGTTTGGCCTGAGCATTGAGATCTGAGGTCAGGTCATTATGTCCGATGCGAAGATTTCTGTACTGTGAGCGGACTTAGCCGACTGACAAGCACTCTGCACTTGCCGATCTACATCGCTACATAGTGTTGGGTGTTGTTTCAGCTTGCTGCGCAGTACCGGATCGTTCGAATTGTTAAGCAATTTAGGCAGTTGTCTAACCGTCAGCCTCTCTTTTCCTTTCTTGGAGGATTCGGTCAGTCTAGCTACGCGTAATATCAGGTCGTCCCAAAATACCTGCTGAACATCCCATAAGAATGCTCCGCCGGTTACAGCGTTCAGTAACTCTACTCGTTCGGGGTCACCGAACAACTTACGGAATTCCTCTATTCTTAACAGACCGGAAACCCAGTGGACTTCCAATCTGTAGAATATCTCACCGAACTCCACCCCAAGTTGCTTTTGGTAGTTGTGCTTGATTTCCTCACTCACTTGGTCCTCCACTAATCCACAGAAAATCCAAACGTGAGGGAAACGACGCCTCGTACCCCGTTCGAACGGGTCGTGGAGTCCCGAAAGGGAGACCCCAAAAAGCTGGCAGCCCTGGCAAACATCGCTTGATTTGTGTGCCTACTGTCTAGCGAACGTATTGCGCCATGTATAATCTAACCCAAGGGCGATACGTTGCGCCATTTGTGATTCTAACCCTCCAAGGGCTCACATTAGAGCTCAAGGAGGGCAACAATGGAAGGGTTCACCATGGCACGACGATCCAAGCAGGAGTATTTACGATCCATCTATGATCGTTATCAGCACGCACCACGGGCACAGAAGGGAACGATGCTAGAGGAATTCTGCAAGGTTTGCGGCTACAACCGCAAATATGCCATCTGGCTTTTAAACCGGCCCTTGCCCGAGGCAACTGTACGCAAACGGGGTGCACCTCGCTCTCCTACATACAATCGGGCAATGGTAAGGATTTTGGCAAAGGTGTGGGAGGCCTCGGGGTATCTGTGCCCCCAACGTCTGAAGGCCGCCCTTGTACACTGGTTGCCCTGGATAAGGCAACACTTCGAGCTGACCCAACCGTTAGAGGATCAGCTCCTGGCCATCAGCGCCCGTCAGATGGATCGGCGCCTGAGGGAAACCAAGCACATCGTGAAACGCCGACTCTATGGCACCACTCGGCCCGGATCGCTACTAAAGCAGATGATCCCGATTAAGACCGATCACTGGGATGTGAACCGGCCGGGCTATCTGGAGATTGACCTGGTGTCACACTCAGGGGCCTCAGCGGTTGGGGAGTTTGTCCATAGTCTGGACTGTGTCGACATTGCTACCTGCTGGGTAGAGCGCAAGGCCGTCATGGGTAAGAGCGCTTTGGGTGTCTTGAATGCGGTCACCGAGATCGAACACCAGCTTCCTTTTCCCCTCAAGGGGATCGACTCCGACAACGGCAGTGAGTTTATCAACAACCGCCTTCTTGCCTTCTGTCAACAACGCCCAGCTGGCCACACCATTCAGTTCACCCGCTCGCGTCCCTACAAAAAAGATGACAACGCGCACATCGAGCAGAAAAACTGGACCCATGTCAGAAAGCTTATGGGCTGGGATCGCTACGACACCGCAAAGGCCCAAGAGGCCGCCAACCAGCTCTATGATGAGCTTAGGATCTTCCAGAATCTGTTCCAGCCCTCCATGAAGCTGCGATGCAAGATCCGTATAGGCTCTCGACTTATTCGCCGCTATGACACGCCTCGTACCCCGTTCGAACGGGTCGTGGAGTCCCGAAAGGGAGACCCCAAAAAGCTGGCAGCCCTCAAGCACACGCTTAAGACAACTGATCCCTTCGAGCTCTCTACCCGAATCGATCAGCAACTGCAGCGGATCTACAAGCTGGCCAGCCATGCAGACAGAGCCCCACGAGAGAGACCACCGCTGAAACAAACGCCGTGGAGAAACTGGACCTTCAGCAAGAAACTACAGCGCCAACAACAGGACATGAAACGACAGATGCGAGACGACTTCGGTTAGATTTTGTAATGACGCAACGAATCCCGCTAGGGTTAGATTTTTTGATGGCTTAACACGGCGAAGCAGATTCAGCCTTGACGACGAGCGTTTGCTGGATGGAGGGTCTGGCCGAACCCAGGAATCATCGCCGTTCCGATCTATCAGAGCGCGACTGGATCGCTGCTCGGACTCCCGACCCTCAAGCTAACCTACATTGACCGATTTCACTTTACGGACTCACCCAATTTCAACGAAGGGACCCACCCTATTTCAGGTGGTCCCCTTCGTTTTCTAAGCGAAGCGACGAACGATGGTATCTTGGCCGGCTGGTGGAGGATCCAGTTCATGGCCAAAGAAAGGACCAGCGTTCGTATGCAAACTCAAATCAAGACCCTGTCCGAGCAGGGATACTCAATTCGCAGTATTGCCAGGATACTACGGCTTTCGCGCAGGACCGTGCGTAAGTACTTGGAGCCTACCGCACAGCCGCCCAGTGAGGGTGGCGGTTGGGTTGAGACGGTTGACTGGGACTATGTCCGCCAGGAAGTCTATGGCAAAGGGACCACGGTCAAGCAGATCCAGCGGGAGGTGGCTCCCGAGATAGCGTATGTGAAGTTTTGGCGTCAGTTTCGGGAAAAGGTTGGCCATCAAGCCTCACCCCAACAAGTCACCATCCGGCTTCATCACAAGGCGGCAGAAAAAACCCAGATCGACTTCTCAGACGGTCTTTTTATCACCGAGCGTGGGACGGGAAAGAAGATACTCACACAGTTTTTCTTAGGGGTCTTACCCTTCAGCT
This sequence comes from uncultured Binatia bacterium (SeqCode), assembly GCA_965215595.1. Lineage (GTDB taxonomy): Bacteria > Desulfobacterota > Binatia > UBA9968 > CAXXLF01 > CBDCDW01. The sequence continues at coordinate 862,642 of CBDCDW010000005.1, forward strand.
CGTATACCTTCGGGGAATTTGTCTTAGACCAAAAGCTTGCCACCTTTATCGGTGTTCAGCAGCGGATGTTCGCCTATTTCGGCGGGGTTACGCCGTATGTCGTGGTGGATAATCTCAAAAGCGGCGTTCACCGGGCCCATCTGTATGACCCCGATGTCAATCCCACCTACTGTGACTTTGCCAATCATATGGGCTTTGCAGTACTACCGGCCAGGCCTTACAAGCCCTGCGACAAAGGCTCGGGGGAATCGGCCATCGGAGTAGTCCAGAGAGGGTTTTTCCAAGCAGTCCGTAACCGTGTCTTCTATTGTCTCGAAGAGCTGAATCAAGCCCTCAGAGATTATCTTTATCGGCTAAGCTGCGAGGTGATGAAAGACTACGGGGTGAGCCGCAACCAGCGCTTTGAGGAAGAGAAAAAGCAGTTAAAGGCCCAGCCGCCCTCTCCCTTCGAGATCAGCGAGTGGCGCCAGGCTAAGGTTCATCCCGACTGCCATATCCAGGTGGAAAAAAACTTCTACTCCGTCCCTTTTGTCTATGTCAGTCAAAGGGTCCGGGTCAGGCTCAGCGAGAAGATGGTGGAAGTGTTTAGTGAGGACAGCCATCCCCTTACTGCTCACACAAGACTTATGGGGATCGGACAGTTCTCAACCTATGATTTCCATTATCCTGAAGCCAAGCTCAGCGTGGCGCGCTTTGAAGTGCGTCATGCAAAAGAACAGGCAAAAAAGCTTGGCCCCCATGTCGAGAAGTTAGTCGACGAGCTACTCTCTGGACTGACCCCCTGCAGTTGGACAGTTTGAGGGAGCAGGTTAGAATGCCTGATGGGAAGGGGAAAGGATCTCATCATGGCAGAGAGAAGAAGGTTTACAGCGAATTTCAAGCGGCAGGTAGTGGAGGAACTCCTCAGTGGGAGCTCCACGTTGGCCCAACTGAGCCGCCGCTACGACATCTCCTCAGGACTTATTCGACATTGGAAGAAGCGCTACGAACAAGGGGCCTGGTGGAGGGTCCCTCTCTGCCAGAGAAGGAACTTCGAGCGCGCAATGCGGAGTTGGAGCGGATGGTGGGCAGACTCACCATGGAGAATGATCTTTTAAAAAAAGCCGTAGAGTACACACTGCGGCGGAGAAAAGAGAATTCGTCACCCATCACGGCCAAGAGTTTGGCAGCATCCAAAGGGGGTGTGAAGTGATGGGGATAGCGCGTAGCACTTTTTATTACCGAACCCGGGAGCCTTCTATGCTCCACGAGATTGAGGAGGCGGACTTACGGGACCGGATTGAGCAGGTAGTGGAGGAGTATCCGCGTTACGGCTACCGGCGAGTCACCCATCATCTGAGGCGCGAGGGCTTTAAGGTTAATCACAAGCGGGTGTCGAGAATCATGCGGGAGGAATCATTGCAATGCCAGGTCAAGCGGCACTGGGTGAAGACCACTGACAGTGATCATCCCTACCGGGTCTATCCGAACCTCCTTAAGGGACTAAGGGCCACAAGACCTAACCAGGCATGGGTGGCCGATATCACCTACATCCGGATCCTCACGGGGTTTTTGTACTTGGCGGTGATCTTGGATCTGTTCTCACGTAAGGTTATTGGGTGGGCGCTTTCTAAATCGATCGATACCGAGATGACTTTAATGGCTCTGCGGATGGCTTTAGTGGAGAGAAGGCCGCCCTGGGGTTGTATCCATCATTCAGATCGCGGAGTGCAGTACGCCGCCCATGCTTATGTGGAGGAGTTGCGGGCAGCGGGGATCTTAATCAGCATGGCCCGCAAGGGCAATCCCTATGACAATGCGACAGCGGAGAGCTTCATGAAGACGCTCAAGCATGAAGAAGTCTACCTGTGGGAGTACAGGACGGCGCAGGATGTGAAGCAAAGGGTTCCTTATTTTCTGGAGGAAGTCTATAACCAGAAGCGGTTGCACTCGGCTTTGGGGTACTGTCCACCGAATGAGTTTGAGCAGGCCTGGCAGATGAAAGCCGAGGTGGTGTGTGAGGCCTGAAGGGGGGGGTACTGAGATATCTACCCGGTGTGAGATCGTCGTTTCTAGGGCAATTGTGAAAGCCGTTTTGACCGGCCACCAAGACAAGAGGCATAGAGAAGGGCATAGATCACAGAACTCACAATGTGGACTCTTGCAAACAGGAAGGGAACAGCATAATTAATTCAACCACCCCGGAGGGCATTCTAATTTCAGCCCAGTGACTGTCCAACCAATGGGGTTCACTCCACTCAGGCCACCATCCGCTATGCCACCTAAGACGGGTCCAAGGGATTTTACGGCTTTCCAAACGTTATCCCATCACGCTTGAGGCATTGGACCATGCCTGCCAGCGGGCGATGGTCTTCAACAAGAAAAGGCTCGCCTATATCAAAGACTGCGCGCTTTACTTTGTCACCCATGGTCAAAGACCCACGCTGCTCGCCCCACACAGAAAACCCGACAGTGTTCATTTGCACCAACAGGCTGCTAACTCGGGCTCAGATCCCCAACGGTCGTTGCCGTCGGTGGAGGAGGAACTCCTATGAGCACAAGCTTCAACACCACTTTTCATGCCACCGAGCTAGGAGCACACAAAAACGGCCGCCGTATTTGCCCTATAAACGACGATCTCGTTTTGGCCTATACCTTGGCTACCCCCCAAAACAGTCTTTGTACCAGGAGGTCTCACCGCCATGATGCTTGATCAAATCAGAAACCTCACTTACCAAATGCGGCTCTTTGGCATCCACGAAGCTTGCGAACGAAGAGCTCAAGAGGCTCTCTCCCAACAGCTCCATCCCCTGGAGTTCTTAAGACTCATTTTTGAGGATGAAGCGCTGTCTCGAAAAGACCGAACGGCCAAAGCGCTTACCACCAAGGCCCGTTTCCGCTTCCGCGCTGATCTGGAAGACTGGGACTTTAGTTTCCACAAGGATCTAACCAAAGCCAAGATCCAAGAACTGTGTCAATTAAGCTTCCTCCATAACCTGGAGAATCTTCTGATCCTAGGAAAAACCGGCCTGGGTAAAACTCATCTCGCCATCGCTCTGGGAAAACGGCTGTGCCAGGAAGGCCACCCCACACTGTTCTTGCCGGTAAGTTCCCGATATGGACCTTCGCAAGTAAAGACGTACTTCAGTCTATCAATCCAGGCGATCACAATACTTAGCAGACAATCCGCTTTGCCAAGAGACTGTGAGCGGCAAGGTGGGATCATCCATGCCGCCGTGGAACTGGATCACAAAAAGCCGGTGAGCCAGGGCGGAGACAATGGCGCGCCTACGTGGGGTTGTGTCTCAGTTTGAATCTGATTTCAACAATCTTCGTTGGGATCTCAAAGACGGACTCATTGATGGCCTCTCTGTCAATCAACAAATTGGTTGATAATCAATACGAACGAAAAACGTTGATTCCTGCAGGTGCTTGTACCTGAACCGGGCGAACGTAAGGTCGAGAGACTGATACTGAATCCCTACTCATCCATTTTTCCCTTGACCCCTTCCTGGGCTGACCTATATTCCCGCTTGCAACTATCGTGCAGATCCCCGTGAGTCGGGTTATCTGCTCAATACAATAACCCAACTAAGGTTAGGATTAGCTATCCGAGCTGGGTGAATAGGCAGAACTTCACACATCATCTGTGCGATAGTTGCAAAATGGCCCGGCAATTTTGCCCGGTCACGACATCACTCTCTAACTAACAGGAGAAATCATGTTTCACATCGTTTTTGCACTTTTGTTGCTATTATTGGGTGGATGCAGTGCAGGGGGCGGAGGTACGCAAGTTACCATGCAGCCACCTCCACCTGTTGTTGTTCCAACTCCCGAAGGCAATGCAGTCCGTACCGCTGCCAAAGCGATCCCCAACTTCGGTAGTGTCACGCAATCGAGCAATGTGAGCTCGACCAACGTCACGTTCGATACCGCCAGGGCGTCATTCGACGGGACGAATGGCCGGGTTACAATCACCCACCAGGATTCCAGCACTACCACGCTGGACACCACCGTGGACTCAGTTATTCACGATAGCACCGAGTTCCCAAGTCTTATAAGATCTGGTTACCGCCACCGGCAGGTAGCCATAAAGAAGGCCGGGAGCGATGACATATATGCGGTTCTCGGAGCCGATTGGAAATCCGGAGACCCGACCGACTATGTGGGGTACGGGTTTTGGCTTAAAGCGGATAATTTCAGGACCCCATCGATGAGAATCCACGAGGCAGGAACATTCCTGGATGGTCCAGAACTGCGCGGCAATCCCATTGTGCCGGTAAGTGGAAGCGCTATCTATCGAGGCAAGTCCCAGGGGTATTATATTGCCGAGGTCGGGAGCAATCAGGAGATTCCCCAGGGCTCGCGCGCATGGGGGGAGTTCGAGGCCGATGCCACTCTCCAGGCTGACTTCGATGCGGGAACGATAGGCGGCTTTATCAATAATGTTACAGTGATTGAAGACGCAGCAAGTCCCGGTCCCGAAAGACAGATGCTATACATGAACAACAGTTACTCGGTCGATTACGTTCTTACCTTGGAAGCTACCCCCATCGGCACCGGCCAGTTCGTAGGTGACACCTCCATGAGCAGTCCTTCAAGGCAAGTCGCATCATCTAGCGGCAAGTGGGGGGGGCAGCTCTCCAACCGGCCGGTGAGCGCCACCGACGGCGACCCACGGCTAGTGGGCGGAACATTCGGCGGCGGCTTCACCGAAGCGGACGGGAGCCGCCTTGACTATATCGGCGCTTTCGGCGCAGCGAAGCAGTAGGAACGATCTCAACCGTTACGCTGGGTCCTGACCCGACGCCCGGCGTAGCCCAGAACCGGAAGGGCGCGGGCAATTTCCTACTCTCCGGGGTTCCTGATCGGAAACGAAGCCCATATTTTCGATTTAAGCCACGATCTCCCCTCGGTGAAGGTAAGGTTAGGGGTAGATCCCAAAAAACCCACTTACCCAGCAAGGCTTTTTGCTCCGTGGGTGTTTTCAGCGAGGCATCAAGCGGAAATCTTCGGAATCAGCATCACCCTTAGCCTAGCAACTTTAGCCACTGTGGTGATTCTTGTCGTCAATTTGCCATCTCCCATTTTTCTTCAATTCCAGCCGCGCCCGGTCCCTTGCCGTGTTGACGTCCACAGTCTCGATAATGACCGTGTGCCTGGGGTGTTTTTCATCCTCATGTTAGGCGTTGGGTAGCCGGGTCTTGCGCAGATCGATCAAAACCTTGTTGTCCAGGAAGGCTTGATCGACGTAGCGCTTTGCAAGGGCTTCCTCTCGCGCCTGGATCTTGCGCTCCCAAACCTCCAGCATCGTGGCTTTAGCCTCCAGTTCGGCATTCGTGGGTCGGCCGGCACCTGGACGCTTCCCGCCTTTGCCGTGTTTGTTGCCTTTAGGAAATGGTTTACCTCTCGCCATTTGTTTATCATCCTAGAAGTAGAAGAGTTATTTTCGCGTTGATTATTTTACCGCTTCCTTCCCCTTCTCCAGGTCCCTTTCGCGGCCTCGGTCTGTTGGACGAGGCGCTCCAACATTTTCTTGCTGCCGCCCGCCTACGTCAGGTGATACCCGAGCTCGCAGCTTAGACCGATTGCGGGTAGTGTCTTGCCCGATGTTGCACTTCATTTTCGTTATAGTGCCAATTGTGACGTGCAGACGCCGAGGGCCACAAAGTCAGAAGCGATGATGCAGGAACGGGCTATTTCTTCGGCGTGTGGTGGGCCATCGATCACGGTGAACTCGTAATCGGCGGCGAGTTTCAAGGCATCGCGCGCCAGGCTCACGACCTGAAAGGGCGCATCCTCGCGCAGACTCGCCCATGTACTCGTTGAGCCTTGCTTGTCGGCATCTATGAGGATGACCTTGAAGCCCCGGTTGGCGAGATCGGCCGCGACATTGATGGAAAGGGTGGTTTTGCCCACGCCGCCTTTTTGATTCAGGAACGCAATGATCATGGCCTACATATTAGCTCATTTGTGGGAATGTGACAATGTGGGTTTGGGTATACCCACATTTTAGGGGTATCGAGCACGGTGAATTGTATTCTTTACGTATAACGTACAAGTGTGCTAGGATCATCGTTCATGATTCGAAGCTTTGGCGATGGCAACACCGAAAGCTTTTTTGGAGGCCAACGGGTTCGCGCCTTTCAAGGCTTTGCGAATCAGGCAACGCGTCGTTTGACGGTTTTAGACAGTGCGGAATCGCTGCAAGACCTGGCCGGGTTGCCGAGTAATCGATTGGAGCGATTATCCGGCGATCGGGCAGGGCAGCACAGCATTCGGATCAATCAACAGTGGCGGATTTGTTTTCGCTGGGAAGACGATGGCGCTCACGATGTAGAAATCGTGGACTATCACTGAAAGAGGTTAAGGCCATGAATGTAAAAAACGGCATGCGACCGGTACATCCGGGCGAAATTTTACGCGAGGAGCTCGAGGAACTCGGGTTGAACGCCAATGCAATGGCGAAAGCTATGGCGGTGCCCGCGAATCGTGTCTCGGCTATTTTGAAAGGGCAACGGGGCGTCACGGCCGACACGGCACTGCGACTCTCGCGGTTCTTTGGAACCACACCACAGATGTGGATGAATCTGCAGAAAACCTATGAGTTGCGCGTGGCCGAAAACGACTCCGGCAAAGCTATCGCCAAGAACGTCAAGCCTTGGGCAACAGCCGCGAGCGGATGATTCAGCACGGCAAAAAAACCAAGCTGACCACGGATGTGGAGAATGCGTTTGTCGAGTTGGGAGGGGGGAATCCGAATAGAACACTCACCGAAGATGAACTGCGCGAGGCGTTACCGAAAGCCATCGGCCTCATCGCCGAACACCGCCCAATCATTTTGCGAAAAATCTACAATCGGTACGTAGCTGTCGGCGAACTCCCGCCCATCGAGACGCTATGACATCGGATTTCGACAACATCACAGCAGAGCCATACTCCCTTTACTCACAGATAGGTTGCTTCGTTATGCTTTCTTGAACAGCGGTATCACTTCAGCGCCAGCCTTCAGAACATCAAGGTAATCTGCCCAAGCCTGCATCATCTTGCGCCGCTCGGGTAGGTGCTCTGCAAAATTGTACGCTGCGCTCACCGCGTTACGCTCGGCGTGGGCAAGCTGGCGTTCGATGACCTGATGGTTCCAGCCCTGTTCGTGAAGAAGGGTGGAAGCCATACTGCGGAAGCCGTGACCGGTCATTTCTTCTTTAGTGTAGTCCATGCGCCGGAGCGCTCCCAGAATGGCGTTTTCACCCATGGGCCGTTCATGCGTACGTGCGCTGGGAAATACATAACGAGGCGCATTCGGCCTTGCGACTATCTCTCGGTTTGTCAACGGCTCCAGCTCACTAAGGATCTCAATTGCCTGGCGGGACAGCGGCACAATATGCTGTTCCCGCATCTTCATCCGCTCGCCGGGGATCTTCCATTCGGCTTTTTCGAGGTCAATCTCAGGCCATTGTGCTTTGCGGAGTTCACCGGGTCGGACGAAGACCAGAGGTGCCAGCCGTAAGGCGGATTTTGTAACGTAATAACCTTGATATGAATCCATGGCGCGGAGCAGTTCGGCTATGCGCTTCGGTTCGAGGATCGAGGCATGGTGCTTTTCCTTGGGCGGGGGGAGGGCACCGCGAAGATCACCCGTAGGATCGCGCTCCGCACGGCCTGTTGCCACAGCGTAACGGAAAACCTGCCCACAGTTCTGCATCGCCCTGTGAGCGGATTCCAGTGCCCCCCGGTTTTCGATCCGTCGCAGCACGGCCAACAATTCGGGCGCTTTGATTTCCAACATGGACCGCTTGCCCAACCAAGGGAACAGGTCTTTTTCAAACCGGCGCAGGATGCGGTCGCCGTGACTTGCCACCCATCCCGGCGAGAACTTCGCATGCCACTCTCGGGTGACGGCCTCAAAGCTCTCCGCTCCTGCCTGGGCGATCTTTTCGGCCTTGCGGGCTTCTCCCGGATCGATACCATCGGCGAGCCTTTGACGGGCTTCATCGCGCCGTTTGTGCGCCGCCTTCAGGTTCACGTCGGGGTACACCCCAAAGGAAAGCCGCTTCTCCTTGCCCCCGAATCGGTATTTCCACCGCCACCACTTCCCGCCAGCAGGGCTGAGTTCAAGGTACAGCCCACCACTATCGAAAAGTTTGAAAGTCTTCTGCCTCGGCTTGGCAGCACGAATTGATACATCTGTCAGCGGCATGTGGGGGCAACTCCTTTTTCAGTTCTACCAGTTGCCCCCAAAGTTGCCCCTACAATGGGGGCAACTGTAGTTGGATGGCATGGAACCATATTGGACACTATATCAGACTAACTTTATGATTTACAAGGGATATTTGAACTTTTTTGGATGGTACTGGAAAGGTAAATGGTGGAGGCGGGGGGAATCGAACCCCCGTCCGAAGGTAACCCATCAAAAGTGACTACATGCTTAGCCGCTGTTTTAATGTCACCCAATAAGCCCCCAGTGGCAGGGTCTCACAGGGCCATCCGGTTTAGATCTCAACCTCATCCCCTCCGGCAGGAGAATCGGTCCATCCCACTAAATGACGTCTTATCCAACCCCGCGGGAGAGAGTTGGTAAGACGCTAACTGCGATTAGGCAGCTAGAGCGTATTCAAAATTATCTGCAGTTAAATTGCAGCCTGTTTGTTTAACGGGCCAACAGGACCCCGGCATGCCGCTTTGACTTCCTCCCCCCGTCGAAACCTGGTCGCCCCCAAAGTCAGCTACGAGTAACAAGTACTGAGTGCTGAGTTTAATTCCAGCTCTTGTTTCCTCAGTGCTCACAACTCACGCCTTTTGTCTCGTTTTCAAAGATCGTTCCACCTCACGCCGCACCTCCTTGCGTCGGATGGAATCACGCTTGTCGTAGGCCTTTTTACCCCGAGCCAGCGCCATTTCCACCTTCGCCAGCCCATTTTTAAAGTATATCCTCAAGGGAACCAGGGTCAACCCTCGCTCTTTGACCTTCCCCGTGAGTCGGAGGATTTCTCGTTTGTGGAGCAACAACTTACGGGTCCGGGTCGGCTCATGATTCAGCCCACTGGAGGCCCCATAAGGATTGATATGGGCTTTATGGAGGAAGGCCTCGCCTTTGCCAATTCGACCATAGCTGTCGGTAAGCTGTGCCTTCCCATCTCTGAGTGCTTTCACCTCGCTCCCAACCAGCGCTAATCCGGCCTCAAAGCTTTCCTCAATGAAGTATTCAAACCGCGCCCGTCGATTGACGCACACCACCTGTTCTTTGTCCGTTTTATGTGCCACCGGTATCCTCTGGCCTACTTACCCAACCGCCACTTTCCTCGAAATACGATTACAGTCATCCACGAAAACAATATGAGGTTGGTGTTTCCTCGCCTCAGCAGCGTCCATCCAGGCGAAGGCAGCGATAATAATCTTCTCGCCCTTTTTGATTCTGAGAGCTGCCGCACCATTGGCGCAAATCTCCCGCAACCCGGTTTGTCCTGGTATGGCGTAGGTCTCAAGGCGCTCGCCAGTGGTTAAACTCCAAATGGCAACCTTCTCGTGGGGGAGGATTTGTGCGGCTGCCATGAGATTTGGATCAATGGTCAGGCTCCCCTCATACTCCACTCTAGCGTCGGTGACCTTGGCTCCGTGGATTTTACCTTTCAACATACAAATGTTCATGACAAATTCTAGGCTCTCAATATGCTATGGTCGATGAGGCGGGCCGCACCAATCCGTACAGCCAGGGCCAAAAGGGCATTATCCTGCATGGTCTCCAGGACCTGGAGGTTCTCCGGGTCGCATAGCTGGACATACTCCAGCTGGGCTAGCGGCTCCTTCGCGATTTCAGCCGTCACTTCCGCCAAAATTCCTCTACCGTCCCTTTCTCCTTGCTGAACCAGGAATTCAGCCCGTCCTAAGGCCCTCCGGAGACACAGGGCAGCGGCTCGTTCCGTCTCGCTGAGGTAATGGTTGCGTGAACTCATGGCCAGCCCGTCGCGCTCGCGCACGGTTGGGATACCCACTACTTCCACATCAAGGTTCAAGTCCTCTACCATGCGTCGGACGATAAGAAACTGTTGGTAATCCTTCAATCCAAACACTGCCACATGTGGATTCACAATACAGAAGAGTTTGGCCACGACTGTGCAAACACCTCGAAAGTGATTGGGGCGCTGGGCCCCGCAAAGATACCGGCTTAGTTGATCCACCTCTACTTTGGTCTGATATCCTTTGGGATACATCTCGGACTCAGTAGGGTGAAATAGGATATCCACTTGTTCACCTGCAAGAAGTTTTCTATCCCGCTCAAAATCCCGAGGGTATATGTTAAAGTCCTCCTTTGGGCCGAACTGCGTCGGATTGACAAAGATGGACACCACAACAAGGTCTCCCCTCCTTCGGCCTTCGCGTACCAGTTCTAAGTGCCCCTCATGGAAGAATCCCATGGTTGGAACCAGGGTAACGCGCTTATTTTGGCGCCTCTGCTCCTCGCTCCACTCCCTCATTTCCTGTATTCCTACTACGCTCCGCATGGTGGTCGCTTTCAATGAAAGGAGTGTTGTTCCTCCGGGAATTTTTGTTCTCTCACTTCCGCAATATATTTCTCCACCGCTTCCGTCATCACCGTCTTCATGTCAGCATATTTTTTGACGAACTTGGGCGTGTACATATCGAATATCCCGAGCATGTCATGCACCACCAGGACCTGTCCGTCGCAATGGATTCCGGCCCCTATGCCGATTGTGGGAATCGACAGGCGCTCGGTTATCTCACCTGCCAAATTCATTGGGATCCCCTCAAGTACAATGGCGAAGACGCCGACCTTCTCCAATCCCAGGGCATCCTGCATAATAGCCTCCCTCGCTTCCTTCTCTTTGCCCTGAACCCGGTAACCGCCGAACTCATGAATTGACTGCGGAGTCAGGCCCACATGACCCATGACCGGTATCCCCATCTGGACCAAGGCCTCGACGGTTGGAAGGATGCGCATGCCTCCCTCTAATTTCACTGCCTCGGCCCCCGCCTCTTGCACAAACCTCCCGGCATTACGCTTGGCCTCCTGCGCATCCACCTGGAAGGAGAGGAAGGGCATATCAGCCACCAGCAAGGCCCGTTGGCGTCCTCGTGCTACTGCCTTGGTATGGTAGATCATCTCGTCCATGGTGACGGGCAGGGTATTCTCCCTCCCCTGGATCACCGAACCCAGGGAGTCTCCCACCAGGAGTATATCGATACCTGCTTGGTCAAGGATCCGCGCAAAGGAATAGTCGTACGCCGTGAGAGCCGTGATCCTCTGACCGCTCTTTTTCATCTTCCGGATTTCCGGCACCGTAACCTTTTCTCCCATGGATGGTACCTCCAATAATAAAAAGGCCTCCCGGAGAGAGCTGGAAGGCTAACTCTGCCGAGAGGCCTGGTTAAGACCCATCTTATTGGCAGACCACTACTGTCGCCGTCCGTCTCAGTCCAGTCTATCTGGATCCAAGCGGTATATAATGTTGCGTCCCGGAGCCCATGGTATTGATTTCTTTAATCAAGTCAGCCAGATCTTCACTGCTTGCCATAAAATCAATATCCGAGGTGTTTATTGCCAATAGGGGGCTCTCATCATAGCGAAAAAAGAATTCATTGTAGGCGCGAGCCACCTCGGTCAAGTACTCTGGGGTTATCTCTTTGTCGAATTTCTTATCTCTTTTTTTGACTCTTTTGTATAGGACATCGGGTCGAGCCTGCAGGTAAACCACCAAATCAGGTTTTGGAACCCGAGGTCCCAAAAGTTGATACAGTTGTTTGTAAAGGGCTAGTTCTTCGCTACTCAAGTTGAGTGCAGCAAAGATTTGGTCCTTGGCGAACAGATAATCAGAAACGGCATTCCGATTAAATAGATCCTGTTGGATAAGCTCTCTCTGTTGCTGGTAGCGGCTGAGCAGAAAGAAAATCTGGGCTTGGAAGGCATAGCTCTCCCCATCTTCGTAAAACTTAACGAGAAAGGGATTTTCTTCTACTTTTTCACATACTGAGCGAGCGTGAAATTCAGCCGCCAGGCTCTTCGCCAAGCTCGTTTTCCCAACGCCAATGGGGCCCTCTACAACAATATACCTGGGCCGTTTCATCCCGTAATTAATTTACCTCAAGACCCTAATATTGTCTACCTGGCAGTAGAATTGGAGCTGGGGCAATCTGGCTAGGGAAGCTTGTAGGCACTGTAATCGATGAGCTTTCTAAAACCCTGTTTCCGTTCATCAACCCACAGCTCTTCAAGGAGATCGGCGGGACATTTTCCCAGGTTCACGAGGAGGTCCTGGAGAGGTTTCAAGTAGATGGTTTCATCCTCTCCCTTGCTATTCAGGGAATTTTGGCGCTTTAGGCCTTCCCAGGCAATGTAAAACAACTCTTTGGACAGATCCAGCAGGGAATAACGCCGTATTCGTGCGCCCAGGGCATGGGCATGGGAATCGTGGTAAAGCATCATTCTTTCGTCCCAGGTCCACGGCTTGACCAAATCCCAGGCTGCGTCCAAGCAATCCGATTCATAAAAGATTCCCTTGATCAAAGCCGATAATGCCGGCATCAACTCTGGAGATTGGCTGTCTGCGGAACGGACCTCCATGTAGGGTTTGATTCGGACCTCGGGAAACAGTGTGGTTAGGTGAAGCTCCCAATCTTCCTGCAATGCTTGGTAACCCTTGTGACCGTGGGCGAGATAGTGGCGGAAGGGGATACCCGTAAAATCAATGTAGTGACCGTCGCGCATGATAAAGTACATTGGCACATCAAGGGCATACTCGACGAAATGACCGAAGTTTACCTCGGGGAAGAAGGCAAATGGAAGAAGACCACAGCGGTGGCGATCCGTTAAGGTCCAGATATGCCCGCGGAAGCTTTTGTAACCATTGAGAACACCCTCCGTAATAGGAGAATTGGCAAAAATGGCAGTGATCAGAGGAGCGATACCCATCCCGGTACGGAACTTGGCCATGGCGTCCTTTTCGTCGCTATAGTCAATGTTAGCCTGAACCGTGGCGGTTTGTTTCATCATTCGTTGCCCCAGGGTCCCGACCTTGCCCATATAAGGTCCCATAATTCGATAGCGCCTCTTTGGCACCCACTCGATCTCATCCAAAGTGCTCACCGGTTGAATGCCCAGGCCAAGAAACGTTACATCCAACTCCTCCGCCACCTCCAGTAGCTCCCGGGCGTGCTGATTAAACTCAGCAAAGCTACAATGGATACTCTCGCAGGGCTCCCCACTCAACTCAATCTGTCCTCCGGGTTCGAGATGAATTTCCGCTTTCTCTCTTTTCAGCGCAATCACATGGCCGTCTTCTTCCTTGGGTTCCCAATTGTAACGTTCAACCAAGGCCCTAAGGATCGCTTCCACACCACGCCTACCGGAATACGGAATCGCACTACCGCTACTGCGGTCAATGCCGATCTTTTCATACTCGGTGCCAACCCGCCATTGATCGCGAGGCTTTCCCCAGGTATGAAAGAGTTCTTCCAGTTCTTGTATTTTATGAATTTCGTACATTGGCGCGTATATTCCGAGCATAGGGCGGGGTAATCACGCCCTTCTCCGTAATGATCGCCGAAATTAATTCCTGCTCAGTAATATCGAAAGCAGGATTCAGAACATTTATCCCTCGGGGAGCTATGGGGTGACCCAAAAAATGGGTAATTTCTTTTCCATCCCTCTCCTCTATTGGAATACCCGATCCAGAGGCACATTTTAAGTCCACTGTGGATGTTGGAGCGGCAACGTAGAAAGGAACATGGTGTCTGTGGGCTAATACGGCGATTGTATAAGTACCAATCTTATTGGCCACGTCGCCATTGGCAGCCACTCGGTCAGCCCCTACAATCACCGCGTCCAACTTTGCCCGCTGCATAAGATATCCGATCATATTATCAGTTAGCAAAGTGACTGGTATCTTATCCTTCTTGAGTTCCCAGGCCGTGAGTCGTGCCCCTTGAAGAAAGGGGCGTGTCTCATTTACAAATACCTCCACTTGCTTACCTGCATCCTTCATGGCTCGAATGACTCCCAGGGCCGTTCCGTAACCGGCCGTAGCCAATGCCCCCGCATTACAAGTGGTCAGGACTCGAGAGCCATTTTTCAGCAGTTTAGCACCCAACCTGCCCAGATGTCGATTGGTAGCAATATCTTCTTCGTAAATTTTTTGAGCCTCCTGCTTCAGAAGCTTCTTCACTGCATCGATACCCTTGCTCCTGTTTTCGATATAGATCCGCCGCATTCGGTCCAATGCCCAGAATAGATTGATGGCTGTGGGTCGCGTCTTGGCAAAGACCCCAAAGATCCGCTCCACCTCCCGATCGAAATTTTTGTCCTTCACCCACAAGGCTCCAAGGGCGATGCCCATTGCGGCTGTCACCCCAATGGCTGGTGCACCACGAACAACCATCTCGCGTATCGCCGTGGCGAGATCTGTGTAGTCCCTATAAGTGCGGTAGACTTCCTTCTCGGGAAGGACCCTCTGGTCAAGAAGGATCACCTGGTCATTTTTCCATTCGATGGTTTTAATAGCCAAATCTTGCGTTCCCATTTCGAGCGCGCTTAAGTATATTAGGGATAGGAAGGGACCGTCAAGAGCTGGGCCTTTGGAGTGGACCAGGGCGAAACTAAATATTGGAATCGAAAATGATGGGATTTTTAAGCGCCTTGGGGTATTTCTCCGGCATCTACTTTATCCAACCGAATATTGACCCTGCTATTTTAATCCGAACGGCCTCGGTTATTCACGTCCTGGACGCCGTCCTGTGCTATATCATTGCAACACAAAGCGGACGAAATCGAACCCTTTGGACCCTTGCCGGCCTTGTGTTAGGGATATTGGCTATTGGCTATGGGACCCTTATTTATTGTGGCGGAGAGAGGTTCGGGTAGCCAGGAGAATTCTGAAAGTTTAGATAGAGAATCATGATATTGGGCGTAGGCGTTGACCTCATCGAAGTTACGCGGATTCAACGAGCCTTAGAGAATCCGAGGATTGGACAAAGGGTCCGTCACCGTGTGTACACTGACAGGGAGATTGAGTACTGCGAGGGACGCAAACGGAAATACGAAAGCTATGCGGGACGCTTCGCCGCCAAGGAATCTCTCATGAAGGCCCTGGGACGTGGATGGGGTCGTAAGGTGGGGTGGTCAGATATCGAGGTGGTTCTGGCCCCGAGCGGAGAACCTGGAATCATTCTTCACGACAAGACGTCATCCTATGCTCGTGAACTTGGAATCGAGAACTTTTCACTCTCCATTACTCATACAGCTAGCTACGCCATTGCATACTTGATCGCGGAAGGACGGGGCCTACAAAATGATTGAATACATTTCAGTGGACCCCGCATTACCTCTCCCATAATTTTAATCCATCCGCTTCCTCAAGAAGGTTGGGATATCAAACTCATCCTCCTGATTTTCCTCAGGAAGGGGCTTTTCCAAATGTATCGTTTCCTGCTCCTTTGCGTCCTGTTTCCTGCGCTGCCAGGTGGGGGCATCAATGTTATCCACAATGGTTCCTAAATGAACCACCTTCCGATTTTTGGTATCTCTATTAGGCATACCCTCAACCGCGGTGTTTCGCACTGTTTTCTTACCCTTTTCCTTGTCTCCAAAACCAGTGGCAATGACTGTGATACGGATCTCGTCCGTCAGCCGATCATCGATCACAGCCCCGAAGATGATGTTGGCATCATCGTGGGCCTCGTTTTGAATCATGGAGGCCGCTTCGTTCACCTCGTGGAGGCTCAGGTCAGGCCCACCTGTGATATTGATCAAGACCCCTTTCGCCCCATGAATTGAAACATCCTCTAATAGGGGGCTAGAGATTGCCTTCTGGGCCGCCTCAACGGCGCGATTCTCACCCGAAGCGGAGGCAGCGCCCATAAGCGCAAACCCCATTTCCACCATCACCGTTCGCACATCGGCAAAGTCAAGATTGATGAGACCAGGAGTCACAATCAGATCAGAAATACCTCTTACGGCCTGAAGCAAAACACCATCCGCCAATTTGAAGGTTTCCAGCAGGGTAGTGGCCTTTCCGGCGATACTCAACAGTCGTTGATTGGGAATCACGATCAGTGTGTCCACGTTCTCCTTGAGCTCCCGCAACCCTTCTTCGGCTTGCCGCATTCTCTTCTTACCCTCAAAGATGAACGGTTTGGTAACTACCCCCACGGTGAGAGCTCCAGCTTCACGCGCTATGTGGGCAATGATGGGTGCTCCACCCGTGCCCGTGCCGCCTCCCATTCCCGCGGTGATGAAAACCATATCTGCTCCGCTTAAGCAATCGCGCAAGCGGTCCCGATCCTCCAGAGCCGCCTGGCGGCCAATCTCAGGATTGGCACCGGCACCCAATCCCTTAGTGATTTTTTCTCCCAGTTGAAGTCTGGCCTCAGCACCACTGGCTTCCAAGGCCTGCGCATCGGTGTTGGCTACTATAAAGTCAACTCCATGAAGGTCCGCCCCAATCATAGTATTGATGGCGTTCCCTCCACCTCCTCCAATACCTACCGCTTTGATCCGTGCGCTCAGCTGGATTTGCTCCACAATCTCAAACATAGCACTCCTCCTTCTTAAAAGAACTCGCTAAACCATTCGACCATTCGGTTGCTTACTTTTGAAATTACATTTTTCTCGGCAATTCGTAATATCTTTCGATCCTGGCGCTTCAAGCCAAAGAGGACTAGACCCACACCTGTGGAATAAACCGGACTTGAAATCACGTCGGTAAGCCCACCCACTTGGGTAGGGACACCGAGGCGAACAGGCATGTTACAGGTCTCCTCTGCAAATGCCACCATACCCGGGAGCAATGTAGACCCCCCGGTCAATACCATTCCCGACGCCAAAGAATCCAAGTAGCCCGACTTTAGAATTTCACGCCGGAGCAGCTGATAAATCTCCTCTAAACGAGGTTCGATAATTTCACAGAGAATTCGGCGTGAGATGGTACGCGGATTACGCCCACCCATGCTAGGGACTTCCACTTCATCATCCCCAGCGGCCATGGCAACCTTGGCACAGCCAAACCTCTGCTTGATTCGCTCCGCCTCAGCGATGGGCGTGCGAAGCCCGGCGGCAATGTCGTTGGTGAGATGATTTCCGCCCACACCCAGCACGGCCGTATGCTTGACCGCACCGTCGTGGAAGAGAACAATATCCGTGGTTCCTCCGCCCATATCCACCAAAGCCACTCCCAGTTCCTTCTCCTCCGGGGTCAGCACCGCCTCGGCAGAGGCTAGAGGTTCCAATACAAATTCAGTGACGTTTAGGCCGGTGCGGTTACAGCATTTGATGATGTTTTGAGCTGAGGTGGCGGCACCGGTTACAATGTGGACCTTTGCTTCCAATCGGACCCCCGATATTCCAAGGGGCTCTTTGATTCCATCCTGATCGTCGACGATGTACTCTTGGGGGAGGATATGGAGCACTTCCCGATCCATGGGTATAGCCACTGCCCGGCCTGCATCAATGACACGCTCAATATCTCCCTTAGCAACTTCCTTATTCTTTACGGCCACAACTCCATGGCTGTTGAATCCCTTTATGTGGCCTCCCGCAATGCCGGCAAAGACGCTATTGATCTCACAGCCTGCCATGATCTCCGCTTCCTCTACTGCTCTTTTAATGGAGTTCACCGTGCTCTCTATGTCGATCACCACGCCTTTTCTTAGCCCGTGTGAGGGATGGGTCCCCACTCCGATAATTTCTATTCCGGCATCACCAAGCTCTCCCACAATGGCACAAATCTTGTAGGTTCCAATATCCAGGCCGACGACGAGACTTTTCTTTCCCATAACGAACTACTCTTAGAGGTGAATGTCGAAATTCTTTGACAGCATCAAAAGTCCAACCATCTATTAAAGCACCCTAAGTCCGCTCGCGCCATTTCACCACCACCTGACCGCGATAGCTCAGGTCAAGGGACGCGAGATATTTTTCCTTCCCTTTCCATTCCACCCACACCCGTTGCAACCGCTGCACCTTTTCATTCCAATTTCCCCAACCCATATGGAGTGGAACCGAATGGGCAATTGGATAAGCAATGACTCCACCCTGAGGACGAAAGCGAATTTCAGAAACGGCCATGGAGCTTTTGGCAAAGAGATCACTCAGGGTCAGGGCTTCTGAAATCTTTTTCTGGGCTTGGCGACTATTCAAGACAGAACCCTCTTTTGCCAGCCCCGTAATGAAAGGTAAATTTGTCTTTTCTCCTGGCTCCACCGCCTTAAATATTATTCCCTCTGCATTGGCGTAATAGAGTTTTTCAAGCACAACAATTCCTTTGGCCTTCCACTCTTCGATCTGAATGATGACACGCCGGGGAAATTCTCGCCGCACAACGTCTCTCCGCACCCATGGGTGACGGCTCAGCTTCGCCTCTACGAGTGTGGGATCGACCTTCCAGATATTCACACCAGGCTTCAGTCCCGTTAGGGCTACGATCTCGGAACCGCCCACCTTTTCGTAACCGGTAATAGTAATTTCTTTTACGGAGAAATAAGGGTGGGTGTATAAAACCATTTCCAGTCGCTCCACAGCCCCCATCACATAAGACCAATCCACATGATTTCGAGCCGCAATCACCAATAGGACCACAACCGTGATGGCTCCGATACGCGTTAAAACTTTTTTTTCCATGGTTTTGATTTGTGCCGTCTGTTCATTTCATTGCCACTAAATTCCGTGACCCAACCCTCATCTTGAACGTGAGCGGTTGACCATGGTTTTCAGTCTCGCACCATCCAGGATCATCTCCACAAGATCAAGAAAATCGATTCCTTCGCCCTTGGCGATTTCAGGTAGCAGGCTTAGGGGGGTAAGCCCAGGGAGCGAATTCACCTCCAACACAAAGACCTTTCCCCTGTCATTCACCCTCATATCGACTCTTGGCGTACCTTCACAGCCCAGCACGTTGCTAGCCTCTTCTGCTATTCGTAGCGCTCGACCATAAACTTGATTTCCAAGACGTGCTGGGTATAGGTGTTTGGCCAGGCCAGGGGTGTATTTCGTCTTATAGTCGTAAAAACCCTTCGTGGGTTGGATCTCAATGGCTCCTAAGGCCCGTCCGTTGAGAATCCCCACGCCAACTTCTCGACCCGCAATATACCTTTCCACCAGACACGTGGGATCAAACTTAAAGGCTTTTGCAAAAGCTCCGCCTAGCTCTTTTCTCCGCCGTACGATGGTTACACCAAGGGTGGAACCCTCGCTGCGCGGTTTGACTACCAACGGAAGGGGCAAACCTACGTTTGTCAACTTCTGTCCCTTGGTCCAAACCTTGTAGGGCGGCGTGGGAATACCCTTTCTCATGAACAGCTCCTTGGAAATAACCTTGTCCATGCTCAATGCAGAGGCCGTGACCCCGGAACCTGTGTAGGGAATTCCCATGACCTCCATTAATCCTTGGACTCCACCATCCTCACCGATCTTTCCGTGCAACGCGTTAAAAACAACCCCAACCTTTTGTTTTCTCAACCTCACGGCAAGGTCCTCTTTTACCTCGATGGGAGTCACCCGGTATCCCTTCAACCTTAGGGCCCTAACAACTTCTCGACCCGAAATTCTGGAAATCTCTCTTTCCGCTGAGGGTCCTCCCAGGATGACACCAACCTTCTTGTTGCGGAAGATTCCCCGCTTGCTACTTGCTATGGGACCCAACCTTCCTCTCTGCCCGGTGGTGCTTCCATTCCCCCAAAAATTGAACTTCCGGTTCAAGCTGAACGCCACACCTCTTTTTAACCATGGCGCCCGCCATCTCCATGAGTTTCCTCACCTCTTCAGCTCTAGCTCCACCCAGGTTAACAATGAAGTTTGCATGGCGCTCGGAAATCCCGGCTCTGCCGATTTTCTTACCTTTTAGACCAACTGCTTCAATGAGTCGTCCCGCGAAATCTCCCGGGGGATTACGAAACATGGAACCAGCGTTGGGATGTCCGGTGGGCTGATTTTTTTTCCTCTTTTGGACGAGCTCGCGAACCTTCGAGCTCAATTCCCCCGAGTCCCCCTTACTTAGACGAATCTGGACACGAGTGACTACGGTCGCGGCAGGGAGCCGGGCATTTCGATAGGAAAAGACCAATTGCTGGCCGGAAAAATCCACGGGTTGTCCTTGAAAAGTCACTCCCTCCACGCGCTCCACAACCTTTTCCATCTCTGACCCATAGGCCCCAGCGTTCATGACAAGCGCTCCGCCCACGCTGCCGGGGATCCCTTCGGCAAATTCCAAGCCGGAGTAGCCCCTGACCATGGCATCTCGCACCAACCGGGCCATGGGATAGGCAGCGCCAAGTGTCACCCGAACGTCAAGGCGTTCCTCCTGCCATTGAATCTTTCTGAACTCTGCACCTAGACGAAGAACGGCTCCTCGTACCCCCAGGTCGCTCACCACAACGTTACTTCCTCGACCCAGGAGACAAAATGGAACCCCATGTCGGCTCAGGGCACCCAAAAGGGGAGCCAAGCATCCATGGCTCTGAACATCGATGAGAAAATCCGCCGGACCTCCCACCTTCATGGAAGTGTAGCGTGCAAGGGGCTCGTTCACTTTGTAACTTAACCCGGCAATGGCCGTAAGCTCTTTTTGCAAGGGCTTCTCTAGAGATTCATTATTCATTCGTGCAATGACTCCACCAAGGCATCGCCAACCTTATGAATATCCCCCGCTCCCAAAGTCAAAACCATATCGCCTTCCACGAGTCTCGGGAGCAACTTTTCCACGATACCGTCTTTGTCTGGAACAAAATGAACTTCCATATGTCCCCGGCGTTTGATGGCTCCATAAAGAGACTCGGATTGAACACCCGAAATCTCATCCTCCCCCGCGGAATAAATATCAGTGAGGATCAACCGGTCGACTCCATCAAATGCGGTCAAGAACTCTTCAAAGAGATCTCGCGTACGGGTGTAACGATGGGGCTGGAATATCACGGTTAGGGGACGACTCCATCCGTCCCGAATGGCCGAAATGGTGGCCCGGATTTCGGCGGGATGATGACCGTAATCGTCAATCACCATAATGTTCCTGGGTTCACCTTTGATCTCGAAACGCCGGTGAATACCCATAAAGGATTCTAAGGACTGCGAGATCCGCTCAAAGGGCACTCCCAACTCCTGCCCGACGGCCACCGCGGATAGAGCATTGGTAACATTGTGGCGGCCTGGCATATGGAGTCTCACTTGACCCAGAATGCGGGATTGGTGACACACTGAAAATTTTGTCTCCATGCCATTGGCTTGCAGGTCCTGGGCAAAGAAATTCGCCTCTGGTGAAAGACCATAGGTCACATAGGGTTTCTTTACCTTTGGCAGTAGGCTACGCACGTGTGGATCATCGAGACACAAGACTGCCTGACCGTAAAATGGAACTTTATTGATGAAGTCTAAAAAACTCTCTTTTAGGCGATCCATGGACTTATAGAATTCCAAATGTTCACAATCAATATTGGTGACCAAGGCAATGGTGGGGGTTAAAAGGAGAAAGGTGCCATCACTTTCATCCGCTTCCGCCACTAGGTATTCTCCCTTCCCCAACCTAGCGCTACTGCCCAGAGATTTTACACGTCCCCCAATCACGACAGTGGGATCTAAACCAGCTGCACTTAGAACCGCAGATATCATGGATGTTGTGGTGGTTTTACCATGGCTCCCGGCCACCGCCACGCCATACTTCATTCGCATCAGTTCGGCTAACATCTCAGCCCGAGGGATCACCGGGATCGTACGCCTGCGTGCCTCCAGGACCTCAGGGTTCGAGAATTTCACCGCCGATGAGATCACGACCACTGAAGGGTTTGACTCCAGGTTGGTTCCACTGTGCCCAATGACGATTTGAGCGCCCATGGACTGTAACCTTTGGGTTGTTTGGCTCTCCACGAGATCCGACCCACTTACCCCATAACCTAAGTTCAGTAGGACCTCTGCAATGCCACTCATACCGATGCCACCAATCCCGACAAAATGAATTCCGTGCTTTCTTTGAAGCATAAGCCAGATCTTACAATTACCCTGTTACCCTTGTAAGAGGGCGTAACACTCGTCCACAATCCTTTTTGCTGCTTCGGGTCTCCCCATTTTCCGGGCTGTTTCACCCATAGCCTCAAGCCGTTTACGGTCCTGATAGAGATCACGGATCCGCTGAGCGAGTCCTTCGCCATCCAATGCTTGATCCTGGATCATCTCTGCGGCGCCACATGACTCCAAGGCCTCGGCGTTTAACGTCTGATGATCATCTGCAGCATAGGGATAGGGCACCAAGATCGCTGCTTTTCCAAAGGCAGTAATTTCAGCAATGGTGGAGGCCCCCGCCCGGCAAACGATGAGGTCTGTTCTTGCATAGGACTCGTCCATGCGATCTATGAACCGGACCACCTCAGAATCAAAGGGGAGTGCGGAATAAGCATCTCGGATTAGGTTATAATCGTTCTCCCCTGTCTGGTGAATCACCTGTAACTCCCCCGATAAATCTTTAAGCCGACCCAAGGCATCCACCACACTCAGATTGATCCTGTGTGCCCCGGCACTACCGCCAAACACCAGGAGTGTGAGCTTCTCTTCTTTTTTCATCTGAGGCAGCTGCTGCCAACGTACCGGTGTGCCCGTTTCCACCACTTTTTTATCTGGGAAATAGGGGCTGCTTTCTTTAAAAGTTGTAAACACACGGTTCACCACCCATCCCAATATTCTGTTGGTGAGCCCAGGGCGCAGATTCTGCTCCATGATGGCACAGCGAATCCGTTTTACCGTCGCCGCAAATAGCAGGGGAGCCGAAGCATATCCGCCCAGCCCAATGCAGCATTCAGGTCGAAACCGCGCAATAATTCCAAGGGATCGGACAAAGCTCACTGGAACACAATAGAGAGCCTCAAGAAGACCCCGAGCACCTCTTCCTTTAATTCCTTTGATGGCCACAGCCTCAAGGGGGAATCCCTCCTCTGTAAGGATCCGGCTTTCGATCCCTCTCTCGCTACCGACGAATAATATTTTCGTTCCGGCATCCCGCCGCTGGAATTCCCGTGCCACCGCCAGCCCGGGGAATAGATGCCCCCCAGTTCCCCCACCGGCCATGATTAGTCGCATCACGCCATTCTCCTTCGCGACAGGCCGAGCAACATTCCGGCTCCTACCAAGTTCACCACCATGGCGGAACCTCCATAGCTGATGAACGGAAGCACCAACCCCTTTGTAGGCATCAAACCCATCACCACTCCCATGTGAATCAGTGCCTGAAGTCCTATGAGCGTTGTCAATCCGATGGCGAGATATTGCCCAAAGGGATCGTGAATTTTAATGGCAAGACGAAATCCACGCAGCACAATGAGCCCAAAAAGGGCGAGCACCAACAGGGCTCCCAACAACCCCAACTCTTCTCCAATCACCGAATAAATAAAGTCCGTGTGCGCCTCAGGCAGATAGAATAGCTTTTGACGGCTCTGACCCAGACCGCGCCCCCAGAACTGACCAGAACCAAATGCGATATAGGACTGAATAATCTGGAAACCGCTATTGGACGGATCGCTCCACGGATCGAGAAACACCGCCAACCGTCTTAGTCGATAATCCGCCCCCACTAAAAACATCGCAATAAACGGCAATACTGCTAATCCCGTAATCAGGAGGTGAGAAATCTTTGCTCCCGCCACGAAAAGCAAGAACAGGACAAGCACACCAAGCATCAGACCGACTCCAAAGTCAGGCTCCATAAGGACAAGTCCGATAACCACCCCTCCAACGATCAGGTGGGGTAAAACCTTCACGGTAAAGCTGCGTGCCTTGTCGCCTTTTTTTGCCAACGAGTGGGCTAGGTAGAGCACTAAAGAGAGCTTGGCCAGTTCTGCAGGCTGAAAGACAAAGGTACCTATGGAGATCCAACGTCTGGCACCACCATAGGCCACGCCGATACCGGGTACGAGCACCAGGATCAGTACCAAGAGAGTTCCACCCAGCAGCGGATACGTGAGACGACGAACCATGGTGGGGGGGATGGCGGTGGCAATCAAAAGGCCTACCACTCCCACCCCAACAGCGATCAATTGCTTACGGAACAGAAAAGTTCCGTCGGAAAATCGCTCTTGGGCATAGAGATAACTTGTGCTTAAGACCATGGTGATGCCAATTCCTAACAGGGCAATCACGGCAAAAAACAGCCACCGGTCTGCCCCAGCTCCGTCCCTCATAGTCGATGGACCAAGTCCTTAAAAACCCGCCCCCTCTCTTCATAGTTCTCAAACATGTCAAAGCTCGAACAGGCCGGCGACAGCAAAACTATGTCTCCAGGAGCGGCGTGCCGCTGTGCTTCGCGAACCGCAACCTCGAGGCTGTCTACCACCACCGTATCGGTAAGATGTCCCAAGGCCCCTTGAATGATCCCCTTGGCGGAACCGAACAGGATGAGAGTTTTGACCTTCGCCTTCACCTCACCCTCCAAAACCCGGTAATCTCCTCCCTTGTCAATTCCACCGGCAAGAAGAATAACCGGAGAAGAAAAGCTAGCCAGGGATTTGAACACTGCGCCTACATTGGTTCCTTTAGAGTCATTGTAAAATCGAATGCCGTCTTTTTCACTGACAAATTCATGGCGATGCTCGATACCAGGAAATGTATCCATGGCGATTTGAATGAACCGGGCAGGTACTCCGATGGTTTTCGCCACGGCTACCACCGCCATGAGGTTTTCCACGTTGTGAATCCCTTGAACTTTAATTCCAGAAAGCGGGAATCGCTCCTCTAAGCCCCCTCCTCTCCAAATGATTTCCTGACCTGTGGCAAATATCCCCTCATCCACCTCATCCCAACCAAAGGAAACCACCCGTGCAGAGATCTGCTCTCTGAACTCCCATACGCATGCGTCTCCTCGATTGAGGATGGCTATGTCGGCCTGGCCTTGGGCCGAAAATATCCTCCCCTTGGCCGTGCAATAGGAGGAAAAATTTTGGTACCGATCCAGGTGATCTTCGGAAAGATTCAAGAGAACAGCAATCCTCGGACGAAATTGGTTAACCCATTCAAGCTGAAAACTGCTTACCTCCACCACTCCCCAGTCCCAATCCTCTGAAACAAAGGAAATCAGAGGGGCTCCGATGTTACCCCCCACAAACGCTTTGATGCCCGCATTCTTCAATACCTCGCCAATAAGAGTGGTGGTGGTGCTTTTTCCGTTGGTCCCAGTAATTACAACCAGTGGACACCGCAGGAAGCCATAGGCCAGCTCGATTTCACTGATAATTTCAACACCATGTCCGGCTGCCTCCTGAAGCAAAGGGTTATTAGAAGGAACTCCCGGGCTCGGCACCAGAGTTTCGATCCCTTTCACCCATTCACTCTCCTCACCACCTAAAAGGTAGTGGATAGGCATCCCCGCTAGTGACTGGATCTCCGAATGCAGTTCTTTTTCTCCTCTACAATCGCTCACCACTACCTCTGCCCCCTGATCCACTAAGAACCTTGCCGCCTCGCGTCCCGTACGTGCGAGCCCCAGAACCATGATACGCTTTCCTTTGAGCTCCATCCTTTGAGTCCATCAGCGATACGCTACCAGCCATTTTCAGCTATGACCCTTAACCATTCTCTGGTGAACGCAAGGAATAACCAAACCATCAATACCAAAATAGTCTCCTCATCTAAGCTTCAGCGTGCTCAGCCCTAACAACGCACAAATCACTGAAATAATCCAAAATCGAACGATGATTTGGGGTTCAGGCCATCCCTTGAGCTCGTAGTGGTGATGAATGGGAGCCATTAGAAAAACCCTTTTCCCTCTGAACTTGAAGGAGAAAACTTGAAAGATGACCGACAGGGCTTCGGCCACAAAGATGCCGCCGACAATAAGCAGCAAAATCTCATTTTTGCTCATAACCGCAACGATCCCCAGGGCGGCCCCCAGGGCAAGGGAACCCACATCCCCCATAAACATCTGCGCCGGGTAAGTATTGAACCAGAGGAAACCCAACCCGGATGCCACCATGGCCGCACAGAAAATGGCAAGCTCCCCCACTCGGCCCACGTAAGGAATCTGGAGGTATTCGGCGAATTTAACGTGACCGGTCACATAGACAATGAGGGCATAGGTTGCTGCAGCCACCATGACAGGTCCAATGGCAAGTCCGTCCAATCCATCGGTCAGGTTGACGGCATTGGAGGAGCCAACAATCACAAGAATGGCAAAGGGGATGTACCATATTCCGATGTCGGGACGCAGATTTTTTAAGAAAGGTATTCCTACAACGCTATCAAATGAAGGTTGCATGTAGAGGGTGACTACAGCCACCAAGGCCACGCCAATCTGGCACAACAGTTTGGTGGTCATGGTAAGCCCTTTACTGCTCTTGCGTCTCAATTTCAGAGTGTCGTCTACGAAACCAATCACGCCATATCCAAGGGTCACAAAAAGAGCCAGCAGCACATAAATATTACTAATGTCGGCAAGAAGAAGGGTGGAAATGACCAGAGCCAAGATAATGAGAGTTCCACCCATGGTGGGAGTGCCGGCCTTGACGGAATGGCTGGCCGGGCCATCCTCACGAATGGTTTGCCCTATTTGATTCGCCGTCAGCGTGCGAATCAAATAGGGACCGATGAGAAAAGAGAGCAAGAGGGCCATCAATGCTGCCAAGGCTGCACGAAAGGTGATGTAGCGAAAGACATTAAAGACCGAATAGGAAGTATGAAGAGGATAGAGCAAATGGAATAGCAAGACTTAACCTCCCAAGGTCCTAAATGCCGCCAAGACTTTCTCCATACCGATGCCACGGGAGCCTTTGAACAAAATCCAATCCCCCCTCTTGGTACGCTTTCGAATCATCATTGCAAGGGATTTGTAGTTTTTTCCGATCGTCACCCGCTCGCTATCCATGCCCCCTTGGAGTGCCCCCTCCCTCACGTGGGAAGCAAAGGGTCCCAGTAGATAGACCCGATCCACATGGCAACGCGTAATGGTTTGTCCCAATTCATGGTGCCTCTTAGCTGAATCCCTGCCTAGCTCCAACATATCTCCTAGGACGGCCACCCGTTCCCCTTTGCAATTCATCCCAGCGAGCGCTTTTAAGGCAGCGTCCATGGAGGCAGGATTGGCATTGTAGGCATCGTTTATGATTCCCACCCCTTTTACCCTCTCAATGGCCATACGCATGGGCATAGGCCGCACGGCCTCCAGTCCCTTGGTCATGGCTTCCAGATCCACTCCCAGGCCATAGGCCATGGCCGCTGCCCCAAGGGCGTTGGAAACGTTATGGGCCCCAGGGAGCCGAAGCCTGACTCGCCGTTTTCCACCACCCGCCCTTAGAGTAAACTCCATTCCCTTCTCACCGAGAGTTTGCAACCGCTCGCCTCTTACCTCCCCGCTAGTCCCGTAGGTAATCTTCCCCCCCTTGAACGCCTTTCCCAAGCGCCGGGTCCATGGATCGTCCATGTTCACTATGGCAACCCCCTGGGGACTCATTCGCCGGAAGAGTTCCCCTTTCTCTCGTGCCACACCTGTGATGGTGTTGAGTCCCGTTAAGTGAGCCGGTGCGACGGACGTGATGATGCCCATGTCGGGTTTGGCAATTTCCGTCAACCGCCGTATTTCACCTGGCTCACTGGTTCCCAATTCCACCACAGCAACTTTTTCCCGTCCTGCGAGACGAAGAAGAGTCAGCGGTAATCCCACTAGGTTATTGTAGTTACCCTCAGTCTTTAAAATCTTCCCTCGCAACCGCGTTCCCTGAATCGTTGCGAATTGACAAATGGATGCCACCATTTCTTTTGTCGTAGTCTTTCCATTGGAACCCGTAATGGCCAAAACCATTGGAGCAACCCTTTGTCGACGATAATGGGCCAGGTCCCCGAGGGCCTTGAGGGTATCGGCCACCTTGATTATCGTCATATCTTCCCTTTTAACTCGTCGGCCACCTGCCCTTTTGTGAACCACGAGGCAACTGGCGCCATGGCGCAGGGCATCGTCCAAAAACTGGTGCCCGTCAACCCGCCCGCCTTTTAGCGCCACAAAAACGGAATGGCTTATGGCCCCTTGAGAATCAGTAACGACGTCACCGTAAACTGCCTCCTTCCCCTGCCGCACCACCTTTCCACCCGTCGCCACGAGGATCTCTTCCCTGGTCCATCCCATGCAAAACCGTTCAGGCCGTTAGTCGTGTTAATTCTTCTCGGACCACCTCTCGGTCGTCAAAGTGAATACGCCTCTTGCCCAGAATCTGATAGTCTTCATGTCCTTTTCCCGCGATGAGGATCAAGTCACCCGCGTGCGCCAGGGAAAGCGCCAATCGAATGGAGACGCGACGATCAGGTTCCACCCAGTAGCCTTTTTCCCGGCCCAGGGCAGCTATGGGAGAAGCTGAACCCAAATGTTTCTTGAGTCCTGCTCTTTGGATTCCTTCCTCCACTTCCTCCAGTATTTGCATGGGATCTTCGGTCCGAGGATTGTCAGATGTCAGCACCACCAGATCACTGTTTCGGGCCGCAATTTCACCCATCACCGGCCTTTTCCCTCGATCTCGATCACCGCCACAACCAAACAGAGTAATGAGACGCCCCCCACTCATGGGGCCTAGGGCTTGGAGCACTTTTTCCAAGGCATCGGGGGTATGAGCATAATCCACTAACACCGTAAGACCTAGGGTATTGCTAATTCGCTCCAATCTCCCGGGAACCAAGTCCAACCTGGCAATACCCTTTGCAATCATCTCAATAGGTATGTCCAAAGCAAATCCAACTCCCACCGCTCCGAGAATGTTTTCCAGATTGGGAGTGCCCATAAGGCTCGTGGAAAAGTCCAGATCTTGACCCTTGACTCGAATTCTTCCCCTAATGCCGTTTAAATCGTTTTTGAGTTCCACAGGATGGACATCCCATTCCCTGCTACACCCATAGCTCAGCACTTCAATCCCACTCCCGCACACCTTTTCCAAAATCTCTGGACCACGCGGATCCGCACCATGAATTACCGCAAATTTCTTTGCCTTCGAACTCTCCGTCAGATAATCCGTAAAGAGCCTGCTCTTGGAAATAAAATACCGCTCCATGTCT
The DNA here is from genome assembly GCA_965215595.1 of uncultured Binatia bacterium (SeqCode). Classification (GTDB taxonomy): domain Bacteria; phylum Desulfobacterota; class Binatia; order UBA9968; family CAXXLF01; genus CBDCDW01. The sequence goes on from CBDCDW010000005.1 coordinate 891,629, forward strand.
CCGTGAAAATCGAGATGATCATGGGAGAGATTCGTAAATAGCGCGCCGTCAAAATCAATGCCCCTCACCCGTTCCATTTCTAAGGCATGGGAGGAAACTTCCATTCCCATGGACTGAACGCCAGCTTGTGCCATTTCCGCGAGTAACCTTTGCAGGTCCACGGATTCTGGCGTTGTATAGGGTGCTGGAAAGATCTGATCTTGAAAACGATAATTGATGGTACCGATGACTCCACATGGTATTCCTGCGGCCCCAAAAATTGACTCGAGGAGATAGGTAACTGTCGTTTTACCATTGGTTCCTGTCACACCCACCAAAACCATGTTGCGGCTGGGATGGTCATAAAAGGCACCGGCCCACTGGCCCATGGTCCGCCTCACATTTTGTACTCGAATCCACGTTACTTCCGGTGGAACAGTTACCCTTCGTTCCGCAACCACGGCCACAGCCCCCTGCTTCACCGCCTGGTCTACATAATCATGTCCATCGGCATTGATACCGGGAACCGCGAAAAAAACGTCCCCTTGCCTCACTTTTCTAGAATCGTACGCCAGCCCACCAATGGTTTGGGTTACCTTCCCCTGGACCTCTGCTACATCACCTGTCTCAAGAAGATTCTTAAGCCACATTCTCAGCGATCCTTCAGAGTCAGGGTCAGGGTATTACCACGACGCCAACCTGCGCCAGCGGCGGGAGACTGTCCCACCACATAACCGTGCCCACGAATCCTAACCTGAAGCTTTAGCGTGCTAGCCCGCGTCACTGCTTCACGCATGCTCAAGCCTTCGAAATTCGGAAACCCAAATGCCCTCTTTCTCCTGGGCACCGCCAAAGTCTCGTGTGTCACCTGAACCATTTTCGGCCTGCCCATTGCGGGCAGTGGCATGGCGACTCGCCGTTGTGGCACGATCCCAAGGTGACGCAAGGTTCCACGGGCGATACGGCGAAACAACGGTGCCGCCACCACCCCCCCATAGACACTCAACTCGGGTTCATCCAGCAATACTAGCAGGACCATCCGAGGATCCCCCGCAGGTACAAACCCCACGAAGGATGCGATTCGCTTCTCGGGTACATACCCCCCGTTGATCAAATCTGCCTTCTGTGCCGTGCCTGTTTTCCCCGCCACCTGAAACCCTTCAAGCCCTGCCCGAGCACCGGTCCCTCCGTCGCTAACGACACCCCGCAAAATAGACGTTAATTCACGTGCCGCTTTCTGAGAGATGACACGGCGCACCACACGGGATTCATGTTCCACCAAAACCTTGCCCTTTGAGTCCACCACACGACGCACTACATAAGGTCGCATAAGTAAACCACCATTGGCGATGGCAGCATAGGCCATCACCAACTGAATGGGAGTCACGGCGATGCCCTGCCCAAAGGCGTGGGCCGCCAGATCCACGCGGTTCCACCGAGAAGATGGACGAAGGAGCCCATTGGCCTCCCCGGGTAAATCAATTCCGGTTGGCTGGCCAAACCCAAACTTTCGAATGTATTTGAAATATCTATCCTTCTTGAGCTTATCCACGATCTTTATTATCCCGATGTTGCTGGAATACTTCAGGATCTTGTCCAGGGTCAGCCAACCGTATTTTTTTTCATCACGGATGATTCGCCCTCCGTAGGAGTATCGACCCAGCTCACAATAAAAAAGATCCTCTTTGCCTACTCCTTCATCAAGAGCAGCGGCAGCGCCAACGACCTTGAACGTTGACCCCGGCTCGAAGCTATCCGTCACGGACCGATTACGCCAACGATGGGATGGAAACTGCGAAAAGCTATTGGGATTAAAAAATGGATAGTTGGCCATGGCCAAAACCTCTCCCGTGTAAGGTTCCACAAGAACCGCCGTCCCCGCTTTCGCCCGAAACCTGGTTACGGTGGCCTCCAATTGCTTTTCTACTAAGCTCTGGATAGAAGCGTCCAGAGTAAGCTGAATGTCTGCCCCCGGGGGAACCTCGAGCCGCTCCACTCCTTGCACCATCACTTTGCGTCCAAGTGCATCCTGCTCCACAATTGACGAGCCGACCTCACCTCGGATAAATTTGTCATAATATCCCTCGACGCCTTCAAGCCCTTGGGAATCGCTTCCCACAAATCCGATCATCTGTCCCGCAAGCCGCCCATGGGGATAATACCGTTTTGGTTCATAATACATCCCCACCCCCTCCAACCTGAGGACTCGAACCCGCTGAATCTCTTTCGGTGTCGCCTGGCGTTTGACCCAGACAAAAGGCTTTCCCGCTTTTACCCGCCGCAGTAATTGCCTTGGTTTCATCCGCAGGGCTTTTGCTAATTGAGCAGCCGTTCGCTCTGGGTTTTTCACCCGCCGCGGTCTAACGTAAACCGACTGAGCTTCAAGACTAATAGCCAAGGGTTCCCCGTTCCGATCCAAAATCGATCCGCGCCTCGGAAGGAAAGTCCATTCTTGAAGGCGTTGTTTTTCCCCCAGCCGCTTGAGTTTATCGCCTTGAATCATCTGAAGCTGGAACGCACGTAGCCCCATGGCCAGGAACATCATCAGAAAAACGGCTCCAGCCAACGCGAGCCGGAACCTCATGGCCTTAACATTTCCTTTCATGGGAGAATCACCACCTGACCTTGGTCGGGTTCCCTCAGTCCCAGACGTTTACGTGCCATTTCTTCCAATCGATCCGGTGAAGTCAAGGTTGCAATTTCCAGCCTGAGCTCACGGTTCTCCTGCTCTAGTTGACCCTGCAGCTTGCTCGTGGTGGACAGAACGTATCCAAGGTGAACCACCTGGAGGCGTGACCACACATGAGCTAGGGCAAGACTCACCAGACAGGCCACCAAAAAAATCGTAGCCAACAAATTTCCTGTCCAAACCCTTTCGCCCGCCTTCCCCCTCTTTTGCTTTCTGGGGGAACCCACTGCCCATTTCCTTCTGCTTAAAGCGACGGTCATCCTCTGGCCTTTAGACTCCCTCCACTGCGCGAAGCTTGGCCGAGCGGGCACGTGGATTCACTCGGACTTCATCTGGCGAAGGAAGCAAGGGCTTCCGTGTCAAGATGCTTGCCTTCCGGCTCCAGCCACAGCGACACACGGGAGTTTTGGGAGGACAAATACAACTCCTGCTCCACTTCAAAAAGGCCCGTTTGACTGCTCGATCCTCCAGAGAATGGAAAGAAATGATAACCATGCGGCCATGGGTGTGGAGCAATGGGTAGGCATCGTTCAAAAATGTGTCCAAGTTCTCCAATTCACGGTTCACTAGAATCCTCAACGCCTGAAAAACTCGGGTGGCGGGGTGGATCCTTTCTCTTCTGCGGTCAGATCTGGTTTTTGTCTTTGTCACCGTTGCCGCTACGATATCTGCCAAATGCTTTGTCGTCACAATGGGCGTCTTCTTGCGCTCCGTGGCAATGGTCATGGCAATAGGTCGCGCCAAACGTTCCTCTCCGTAATCCCGAAACAAGCGCGCGAGGTCGGCTGCTGGAAACATATTCACTACTTGGTAAGCATCCAGGCTTTGCCGGCGGTCCATGCGCATGTCGAGCCGAGCGTCCATCTGGAAGCCAAACCCTCGCTCCGGGGAATCCATCTGAAGGGAGGAGAGTCCCAGGTCAAGGAGAATCCCATTCACCTTACCCCATTTTAGCTCCTCGATAATTTCTCCCGCTTTTGCAAAGCTGGCCCATCGTGTCACCAGGCGATCGCCAAAACGCTCCAGCTTCCGCCGTGCAGCAGTGATGGCATCTCCATCCAGGTCTAGACCCAGGACTTGCCCGTCTGGACTACTACTCTCCAGTATCTGTTCCGCATGCCCGCCCCCTCCCAAGGTCCCATCCAAGTACCTTTTACCTGACTCAGGTTTCAGAAATTCCAAAACCTCAGGCACCATTACCGGTGCATGGGAAGTAGTCATCAAAACGATCTCTTAGTGATAGGTTCCGCTCCCTTCCCAATCGTCCCCAAAGCTTTCAATGGCCTCCTCCAGGGAGGTGTACTCCTCAAAAAACTGGTCCATACCCACAACCCGAAAAATGGTCCTGAGACACGGACTCATGCCCGCAAGTTTTAAATCTCCATTAAGACTTCTCAAGATCTTCATTCGCTCCAGTAGCACACCAATGCTCAGATAATTGATGTGATCCACGGCCCTTAGATTCAAAACAACTTTTATTTTGTCCCTCTCGATCAATGAGCCAATGACACCTTTGATGCGTATCATCTCTCGAAAATCGATATCGCCATTAATGTCAATTACAGAGATGTCTTGAATGACGTTGCGCTCCAGCATTATGTCCCTCCCTTGGCACACCGTCCCTCTATTGGACAGTGGATTTCAAAGACCTTTTGCATTACAGCCCCAAGTCACTGAGAAAATCGGGATCCTGCTTTAGTTTGTCCTCGGCTTCAGAGAAGACCGTCTTAAATGTCTCCTTGTCCCAAACACGGAATTTTTCCAGTGCTGCCACGAGCATCACGTCTCGTTTGAGGCCCGCATATTGGCGCAGCAGCGGTGGGATGAGAATACGTCCTTGCTTATCGACGTCACATTCGCAGGCACTGGCAAGATAGAAATTCTGAAACATCACCATGCGTCGATCAAACTTTGGTTTTTTCTTTACCTCTTCTTCAAAGTGCAGCCATTCGTCCAAAGGGTAAACATCCAAACATCGCATGGAATCGATGATGAAATTGGTGATCACCAAACGCTCATCACCTTTGCCGAGAAGGACTTCACGGAATCTGGAGGGGATACTAAGACGTCCCTTGCTATCGATAGTGTGTTCGTATCTGCCACGGAACATATGTATTGGGTTTTAATGGGTTTTCATCCCATTCCATCCCACATTGTGGCCGACTATAGTCTCCTCCAAAATCTCTGTCAATAAAAAAATTGATTTAAAATCGATGCTTAAAGGATCTTTCCCCTCCTGAACCAACATCTAGTTGGTTTTTAAATGACAATGGTCCAAAAGCACTACATATAGTTAAAAACAGGGTGTTCAGTTAAGAAAAAACGTAGGTCTGACGGACGGATGGAACAAAATAGGATGTGGGCTAAAGTGGATCGTAAGCCGGATTCTGTGAGGCCCCTTAATAAGAAACCTTAGCGATCATTCCTCTTGCCCCATGATTGCTCATGGGGTCCAGCGACCTTACCCGAGGGTTATGGGCGGACCACCCAACCCTCCTATTTGGTCTTGCTCCAGGTGGGGTTTACCTAGCATCCACCATCGCTGGTGGACCGGTGAGCTCTTACCTCGCCTTTTCACCCTTACCCCATAAAGAAAAATAGCGTATTGCTACCGCAGGTAACGATCCTAAATAAAAATCTTAGGTCTTCGGTGTTTCAGTATCGTTCCAGAGCTATTTATTTTACGGGGCGGTATCTTTTCTGTGGCACTTTCCCCCGATTACTCGGGGCCGCCGTTAGCAGCCACCCTGTCCTGTGGAGTCCGGACTTTCCTCTCCCTGCTACCGTTGTTCACGGTGGAAGGGAGCGACCGCTTGATCCGCTTTAGCCCGACTTCTCTTTTCTTGGTCACTTCATTCATTTATAGGTCATTCATGGATTTCACAAGTATCAAGTGATTTCATCAATGCCCTTGAGGAGCCTCGTCGATGGCTAGGTTGGCAAGCCTATCTGCATCCTTGTTGTATTCCCGCCGAACATGAATGATACGATAGGCCTCGAGCCGAGCCAACAGATCCAATGCCTTCCCATAAAGGACCTTTAGCTTTTCATTCTTGACGCGATAAACCCCATTGAGCTGGCGGACCATGAGTTCCGAATCGCTGCGGATCTGGAGTTTCCTCCCACCCAGCTTAAGCACTGCCTCTAGGCCCATCAGGAGTCCGCGATACTCAGCCACGTTATTTGTGGAGGAACCGAGATAGGAGGAGAGCTCTTTCAGAACCTCGCCGCACTCATTGTAGATGACCGCACCACAACCCGCCGCACCAGGGTTTCCTCTCGATGCTCCATCCACCTTGAGGCACCATTCTCCTGGGTGTTCCATGTAGGACTCTAGGTTTGTTTGTCGTCAGAAACCGGCGGAATATAGTAAAGGATCCGAGTGCAACTGGGGCATAGAATGAGTTTATCGCTCCTGATGATCTCATTCCAGAGCTGTGGCGGGATATTCATATGGCACCCTTGGCAGATGCCACCGGAAGCCATTACCACTGCAACTCCCCCCCGACGAGCGAATATCATCTCATACCGTCCAATGAGATCCCCGTTGAGCCGCGATGCTGTTTCCCCACGGGTTTTGGAAGCTTCCGTAACCGCCTGGTCGAGCTCCGCCAATTGAGTTTCCACCTCCTGGCGCTTCCCTTGCCACTCCTCCTCGATGGTCTTGAGCTCTTGCTCTTTTTCTTTGAGAGTATTGCCTTCTGCTTCCAGCTCCTCCAAAACCGATATCAGTTCCTCTTCCAACTGGGTGTTGCCTTGTTTGATCTGATCGATCTCACGCTGGATGGCCTGCATCTCTTTGATGTTTTTGATCTGGGCCATCTTCATTCTTTTTTCCGCAGTCTTCCTGCCCTGGTCCTGCAACTCCTTTTCTTTGTCCCTGCGCAGCTTATCTTTTTTCTCCCACTCGCTTCTGAGTGCCCCACTATCAGCCTTTTGTGCCACTATTCGTTTTTCCCATGTCTGAATCTCAGCCAGCAGCTCCTCTTTGGCTATGGTTTTTTCACGGATCTGCCTGTCTATGTTCTGTAGTAACGTCAACACCTCTATTTGCTCGTGCAAATTCAAACCTCCTGTGGTACGAAAAAGAAATGCACCCGTATGGGTGCATTTCGCTATCTAACTCTTTCCTGTTACCAATCTGGCTTGAAACTTTTAATTTTACCCTCCTGGAGGAATCTATATATATCTTTAACCGGATTTGTCTCCTTTGTCAAAGGCTACCAACCCACTGGCCCACATTTTTTAAAAAATTCCTTCTCTCTGGATCCGAGAAAATTAGAAACCGGCCGGAATCTCCCTACCCGTTGGTTCCCTTCTTTGAAGTACGTTACTTTTGTCATCTAGGCCTGCGCCAGCCGCATTTGCCCCATGATAGTCCACCGGAAGGGTAACCGTAAAGATAGAACCTTCGCCCGGATGGCTTTCCACTTCTACCTTTCCCCGTAGCAACTCGGCGAAGGACTTGACCACATAGAGTCCTAAACCGACTCCTCCATAGCTCCTGGTTTCGGAGCTATCCCATTGAACGAGCTTGTCGAATATGACGGGAAGGGCTTCCGTGGGGATTCCGATTCCAGTGTCCGTCACCTTAAGCTCAACCGTTTCATTGTTGGAATTGAATCGGACAGAAACCGATACCTGACCCTCTTCTGTAAACTTGATAGCGTTATCAATGATGTGCTGCGCAATAAGTTTGATCCTTCTCCGATCGGTTTTCATGATGATGGGGTCGGAGGGAATGTCCCATTCAAGGACCAATCCGTTTCGTGGAGGGAACTCGTAGGTCGAGCGAATCTCCTCAAAGAGCTCATCTAGAGCGAATGTCTCGATCTCTACTTTGATAACCTCCGCCTCAAGCACCGTTGTCTCCATCAAGGTGTTTATCAAGGTTAACAGATGTCCCGACTGATTCGCCACCTTCTTCATGGCTTCGTTTTGCCTTTTAGTCAGGGCCCCAAACATACCCTCTTGCATGGACTCCGTAAAGCTCATGATTATAGTGAGCGGAGTTCTCAATTCATGGGACATGACACTTAGAAATTCATTCTTAACTCGGTTGGCCCGAGCAAGGCTCGCCGCCTGGTCTTTAATCTCCTCGTAGAGCTGGGAGTTGTAAATCGCTATTGCCACTTGTCCCGCTAGGGTGGAGAAGAAATCCACCTCTTCGCCGGAAAAGGCGTGATCTTCCTTCAAGTACACTGAAAGGGCACCTAGAAACTCTCCCTTGGCAACCAATGGGACTCCCAGATAAGTGACGAGTCCATTCTTGTGGAAAAATTCCTGACGTTGAAGACGGTCTCGATTCTGAAGGTTTCTAACATGGGCCAATGCCTTTGTTTCGAACACAGGATTGGGCACCCCACCCCAACCATCCAACTCCTCTCCATCCCAATCAGCCGAATCGAGGTTCTTATGGGCTACAGGGACCGGCCCGCCTTTACTCTTGTTCATCAACCAGACCGTGGTGGCAGAGTGGGGAAGTAATACTTCAATCTTTCTAAGCAAGAGTTCTAAGATGGTATCCAGATCAAGAGTGGAGGTTACTGCCAGGTCAATATCGCGTAAGGCAACCAACCGTTGTAGATTGCTTTGCAACTCATCCTTTGCACGTTTGCGCTCAGCAATGTAATAGGCATTGGATAAGGCCACGGCCACCTGGTCCGCCAGCTGCCGGGCCGGGAGCAAGTCATCTTGACTGTATGAGGCCGGACGGACGTGCCCCAGGGCAACAATTCCCGATAGCGCTTCTTTAAGAAAAATAGGTAAAACCAGCAGAGATTGGATCCCGGGCCTAGCAACCTGGGCAAGGGGATTGGGAAACATTCCGTCCCCAATACATACACCCTCTGAATGCTCAAATAGTGGTTTGATTTCATCAGATCGGAGTTGGACATCCTCTATTTGCGTTGATTTGTGGGGAATTCCCTCACTTAGATAGGTTCGTCCGCTATCCTTGCCGCTAACATCGAATAGGGTCACGCTGACAAAGTCGGAAGGAAAGACATCCCGCAGGCGGGCAAGCACCGTTGCTACGATCTTTTCTGTGTCCAATGCCGAGAGAATGGCCCTGTCGATCTCTGCCATGGTAGCCAAGGTTTCAAATTGCCGACGCAATCGGCTAGCCATGGTATTGAATGACTCTGCAAGTTGCTCAAACTCGTCACCGCTCCTTACTTTGACCGGGCTAGCGAAATCTCTCTTAGCAATCCGGCGCGTACCTGCCTTAAGCCTTTCCAGCGGCACAAGACTCCTTCGAATCTGCCGAATGCTCAGGAGCAAGACCACCAACAGGGACAAGAGAACCACAAAAGGAAAGGTCCGATTAAAATGCATCATGGGGGCATACACATCGGACTTCAATTCACTCAACACCACCGTCCATTGGGGGGCATGGAATTTAAATTTCAAAGGGATGGCCCAAGAGCTTGCTAGGTAATCCTTGCCCTGGTGCGTCCATTCGAACTGACGTGATGGGGTATGCATGATGTTCGTCTTCAGCCCCTCTGGAAATGACTCCAAGCCATCATGGGAGCAAACGAGGAAATTCTTCAATGGATCCAAGACACACAGCTCCGTCAGGGGAGGTAGTGTATCGTAATCGCCGACACCCCATAGATACGCCGGTTCAATCTCTCCGATCAGGGTTCCCCGGCTCGGGCGTTGTGGATCCAATGCTCGGCTCATGAAAATACGAGACGGAAGATTAGCGCGATGCTGGCTATAAATGAGCGTCTTGCCCGACTGAATATGTTGTCTTTCAGCCATGCTGAGTTCCAGGGAGGAATGGAATTCACCACCAAGGAGGCGAACCTCCTCCTGTCCAGCACCCGACACGACTAATCCTTTAAACCGCATTCCTAGAATTTCCTGAGGTCCCCGGAATGGAGTCTTGTCATGAGCACCGTCACCTTTGGATAAACTACCCGCCACAACGCTCATCTCCGCATCGAGAAATAACAGTCGTTCATAAATAGTCATGCCCAGGCTTTTACTGGCCTGTTGCAGCCTCTTCTGGCTCTGCCCGTTGAGCTGCTTTCTAACATGGCTGAATGAGACAATTGCCAGGATAGCGATTGGAAGGAATGCGCAGGACACGAACAGGAGCACCATTCGCCGGCCAAACTTGCTCCGAAGGTAGTTTGCGTTAAGATTAATAATCTGCACCTAATTTAAAAATCTGAAGCTAAGCCCCAAAAGTCACCGTCGTTGGCTCGGATGATATCGTCCCGGCTCCATCTGGACGTGAGGGGTGCCACACTTCTCCCGTCTTTACCCATGCTGTATAGATCGTAATCGGAGTTTAACGGAACGAGATATCGGTCTTTCCGGGCGTGCCCTCTCACCCCTGGTCCCCCGGCAATGATGTTTAAATACTGGTAGGTGTTTCCCCATGGATCTAATATCGCTCCGCGACTGATTTCGGCAAGACTGGCAGGGAAAACTCCGTGAACAACCTCATACAGCGAGATACCTGCCTCCAGGGTTGTACGCATGTCCGACACAACTTTAGTACTTCTAGCCTTTTCCACGTAGGATCCAAGAATAGGCATTGCAATACCAACCAGTGTCATCACTATGGAGATGGTAATCATCAACTCCACAAGCGTTAAGCCAAGGCAGCCCAACGGCTTACCATCCGATGGATCCGACATTGGAGGTTTGTTCAGCGTGGGCCACCGAAGTTGCAGTAGCATCCTGACCGCTTGCATACTTTTTACCCTGACCGACGAAGACATTTTCGTCGTCATGGGCTTCACTCACTTAACTTTCTTTGGTGGTTTCGGATCCTTTGGCTTTTTGGGTTTCTTGGGTTTTTTAGGTTTCTTGTCTTTTTTGCTCTTCTCGTGCAGCTTTGAAGCTTGACCAACATATCCTCCGTCACCGGCCCGGATTATGTCGTCCCGGCTCCAACTTGCCAATAGTTCTTGGGTGGTTTTCCCGTCCTTGCCCGTACTGTAAAGATCGTAATCTGTGTTGAGTGTGCTACCAAACTCATCCTTACGGGCAAGGTCTTCCCAGATAGGACCGGCGGCAACAAGATTCAAAAACTCATACGTATTCCCCCAGGGATCCATAATGCCCCCGTAGGTTACGTCGATGAGGCCTTCCGGCAGCACCCCGGTATCAAACTCATACAATCTGATCCCGGATTCCAAAACCGTGCGAATATCGGAAACAGACTTCGCACTTCGTGCCTTATCCAGATAGGTTCCAAAGATAGGTGCTGCAATGCCCGCCAGGGTCGCCAAAATGGCAAGGGATATCATCAGCTCAATGAGGGTCAAACCATCGCACCTACTCTTAGGCAGAAGGCAATGGATAGCCCGAGGCACCGGGAAAAGGGTCTGAATTCGTCCCAAAAGAACTGACATAAACTGGTTTCCTTTGATCACATCCATCAATTTCATTTCCTGACCCATTGAATGCCATTTTGGTTTGCTATGGCAATCACCCCGTTGTCTGCCGGATCGTAGGAAAAGGAGAGTTTGTATTTTTCCCCCAGATTGAGGTAGGTGAAGGTGTACCAGGTTTCTTCACCATCCCTGAATTTTTCAAAATCCTTTATTTTATGGATCCCAATATCCTCTTCCCCGACTCTGAAGATGATCGTCTTTTTGGTGAATTCGAAATAGCGGTCCGCGTATTTCGGCGTAGAGGTCGCCCATAAGCCCACCAGTTTGTCAGGCACAATAATCTCCCTTTCTGGTACACATCCTAGGAAAATCGGGAGAAAAACTCCTAGAATCCAAAGCCTTTTTAATCTCATTTGCACCTGTCCGATTAGGTACGAATACGCACAAAGAATGCCATACAAGGGACAATGTACGTTATAGGTAATTTTGTCCTACGCGTAGTTGAGGGTTTTTTAGCAAAACCCACCTGGCTTGATGGGTGATATGACTACCACAGGTAGTCATCGAGGTTCCGCTACTTGTCACTGCCTTATGAGGTAGAGGTCGCTCATAAGCCCACCAGTTTGTCAGGCACAATAATCTCCCTTTCTGGTACACATCCTAGGAAAATCGGGAGAAAAACTCCTAGAATCCAAAGCCTTTTTAATCTCATTTGCACCTGTCCAATTAGGTACGAATACGCACAAAGAATGCCATACAAGGGACAATGTACGTTATAGGTAATTTTGTCCTACGCGTAAGGGTTTTTTAGCAAAACCCACCTGGCTTGATGGGTGATATGACTACCACAGGTAGTCATCGAGGTTCCGCTACTTGTCACTGCCATTTCTTTGTCAAATATTCTTGGACCAAGAGCTAAGAAAAGCAGCCCACAGAACGGACAGTCAGCGACGTGATTCAATCAGGCTAAATGACGCTTCTCAACTGGCCAGAGAGCCAACAACTCGTGATAAATCAGCTATTTAATCACATCTGGGCTTGACCGTCGGTCTTGCTAGCGCAATCGCCCCTGGACCTTGGCGGTGGTGCGCCGTATGCGGCCAATGAATGAGAGTAGGTCGGTTATGGGAACACTGTAGCGCTGTGTCATATCAGTCCAATTTGTACCACCGGTATAGATACTTAAGACCTGACCAAAGGAGGTCCGTCCCTTGAATGAAAGGCCCCTCAGGGCTGTGTACTCACCGTAGCTCAATCGAACCTTCTGTCTTTCCTGGTAGAGAACGTGGGGGTCCACCTTTAGATAGTATCCCAGCGTTTCAAACAGCGCCCTTTCCCCACGAGCGTCTCTAATGAGTTGATTGATTTCCTGAATTCGTTTCATCAGCTCCCTCTCCGCTCGAGCCTTGGGGGAATCCAACGCGCTGAGGGATGGAAGCAACTCCACGGTTTGGTTGCTTGGTCGATAGTACTGCATGGCCTCAGGAATCCAAGCGCGCAGCCGCTGGGTGCGCTTTTGGTAGCCGGGATGGGTTGAAAGAAAACTGGGTGGCGCTCCTTGACCCTTGGCCGACTCCTTGCGTTCCATGCGCTTCCACACATCCAGAGACGATTTAGGATCATAACCTGCTTCCGCCATAAGCCTGAGACCGATTCGATCTGCCTCCAGTTCTTGCGAACGGCTAAATGGAAGAACAAGCCCAAGTGACGTGCCCAGACCGTAAGCCTGGAGTACTTGAGGATTGCCCCCTAAGCCCGCCGCGAGCCCTAGACCCCCAAGCTGAAAGAGCTGGTCCCGGCTCATCCTTTCTGCCCCATGACGGGCCAGGGCATGAGCCACCTCATGACCCAGGATCACCGCCAATCCTGCCTCGTCTCGTGCGGCGGGGAAAATGCCCGTATATACCGCAACCTTTCCTCCGGGAACGGCAAAGGCATTGGCCATATCCGGGTCATCTATCACGGTGAATTCCCATTTGTAATTGGGTTTATTGGCCACCCGCGCAATCTTCTCCCCCACCTTGCGCACGATTCTCTTCGCCTCGGGGTTATGTGAGATAACACTTTGACGAAGAATCGCCCTATAGGCCTCCTCACCCTGGTTGATCTCTGTATTCTCAGAGATCAGCATAAACTGTCTTCTACCGGTGATTGGAGCCGTGGCGCACCCCACCAAGAAGAATATGGCTAAGGCGAAAGTATAGATATTCCGGATCATGCTGACCTGAAGGCTAACCTATTTTCTAATTGCGGAAAAACTTCAAAGACTCATTTTGCCAGGGTTCATAATGCGGTTGGGATCAAGGACCTTTTTAATTTGCTTCATGACTTCCAGCGCCGTCCCGTGCTCCTCGGCCATGAGCGGCGCAAGCTTGACCCCTACTCCGTGACAGTATTCCATGGAGCCGTTGCTCTCCTGCACCAGACCAAGGAGTTCTTCAACGGCCGATTCGAGGATTGCCTGATTTTGCTCCCCCTCTGGTGCAGCCAGACGCATAGAGAAAAGCTCCGGCTGAGTCCACAAACCGCTTTCCTGTAATTGAACCCCATGCTTAGCCACGATTTCTGTTGCTGCTTTCCTGAAGGGTAAGACCTCGGATATGGGTAGCGCAACATGAATAAAATCTCGATAGAGATTATCCCGCATGCGCCCTCTCCTCCCCTGACGATTTTGCATAAACCGGCGGGCCACCTCATGGCGATCACGCCAAAACCTTTCCGCCTCATCGCCACGGAGTTTTTTCCCACCACGCCCATGGCAGGTTGCCGAGGCAATCTGTTCCTCCAATTGAACCGCCTCCTTCGTGCCTTCTAAACCCAAATAGAGAACTGCCCCACCATCAAACTTGGTGGCATCGTCCCCAAAGTCCATCAGAGAGGGTTTGAGACCCTGAATATAAATTTTTTTAATGGCTTCAAAGCCGGCTTCAAAAGAAGAAAATCGAAAGGCCTGAAGGGAGGTTTCTTGGGGCAAAGGAATAACCCTCAAGGTCGCCTCGGTGACGATGCCGAAACAACCCTCCCCGCCGATGAACAGATGTTTGAGGTCGAGCCCGGTAGAGGATTTAGGTACGGCACGGGTCCGAAGGACTTCACCCTGGGGTAACACCACCTCGAGTCCCAACACCTGCTCGCCCATGGAGCCGTATTTTCCCCCGCGATATCCCAGGCTGTTGGTGGATATGGTACCGCCAACGGTGGCCACCGGCACGGTCCAGGGATCATGACCAAGAATCAAATCCTTTTCGTTCAATCCCTCATTCAATGACTCGAGCACCATCCCCGCTTGAACGCGCACCATTCGCGACTCCACGTTTATGTCTAAAATCCGATTCATTCGCCCCAGATCTATTACAATACTGGGGGTGAGGGAGATGGCCCCCCCCATGAGTCCCGAACCACCCCCATAGGGTACGAGGGGGACTTTTTGTGCATTGGCCAGAGCTACAACCTTGCAAACTTCATCGGTGGTAGCCGGTAGAACGACACAGAGGGGTAAAGACCACTGGAGTTTTCGAAGAGGATGAATCCTACCCTCACTGAGGGCATCCCCGGAGTGTTCCTCCAGCCGAGCCGGGTCAGTTAGAACCTGATCTGGCGAAAGCAGTCCTGCTAACTCTGCAATTAGCTTCTCGTTTGACGGCACAGTGAATCCTTGAGTGATTAAAACCGTGCACCGCGGGTAGATTACCCCAAGCCGGGGAATACTGCGATGGCAAGAAGATTCTAACGCATCGCGCTACCGCCATCCACCACCAGCGAATGGCCGGTCATAAAATCGCTGAGAGGAGAGGCTAGAAAGAGCATAGCACCCACCAGGTCCTTTGGCACCTGGACTCGTTTTAGTGCGCGGCCACTCATACCTTGTTGCCGCATCCGGAGAATTTCCTCTGTTGGATTGTCTTCGGAAAGGGTAGAACCCGGCACAAGGGCGTTCACTTGAATATTGTCGTCACCTACCTCGCGGGCAAGGGTGCGCGTCATGCCGAGTACACCCGCCTTAGAAGCGACATAGTGAATCCGGCCTGGTGGCCCAAGCAGCGCGGTTCCTGAGCCAATGTTGATAATCTTTCCTGACTTCTGGGCGCGCATGGTGGGGAGCACCGCACGGGCGCAGAGAAAAGGTCCTTTCAGGTTTACTGCCATCAATCGATCCCACTCCTCCAGGTCTATGGTCTCGATCCTGCCGCGGTTCATTGGGATGGTGGCGAAGATGGCCGCATTGTTGACCAAGACATCGATCCGGCCGAAGCAGTCCAGGGTCTTAGCCGCCATCTGATTAGCGGATTCTTCGTCAGATACGTCAACTTTCACCGCTATGGCCTGGGCCCCTGTCTCCTGAATGACTTGGGAAGCAACCTGTGCGGCAGCCTCACCGTCGATATCAGCGAGAACCACCTGAGCGCCAGCCCCACCAAAGCCCAGACAGTATGCCTTACCGATGCCATGGGCACCTCCGGTAACTATGATCACCTTCTCTCTTAGTCCTTCAATCATATGGACGCTCCCATTGAGCAATGAACTTAGGTTTCATTCAACTGTCTATAAGGAAAGAAAATGGCGTTCAAGATGGTGGGGATTAAGAACAAAGGCCGTGGGCTCTTTAGCGAGGTGTTGGCGCCTGATAATTATCCTTTTTGCCGGGGTCCGGCACTCTCGATCTCGATACGAAGGATCACCCGGCGCTGCTTTTCCATAGTGTTTTTGTACTCATCCCAATTCTGGTGCTCCCCTTTAACTCGTCGGTGCCAGTCCATCAAGAGCTCCATTGCCTCGGGAAGGGAAATCACCTCCGCCTTACCGTCCACCTGGACCCAACCAAGACCGTGAAAGGCCTCGGTGAACACGCAAAGTGAGGTATGTGGGTTACGACGGAGGTTTTTTATTTTAAAGGCGGTTTCCCGGCTACTGATAATCACCCGTCCTTTGGCATCAACCGCCGGCGACACAGGCGACATCTGAAGGTTCCCATCCCGCTTGCGAGTCACCAGAACTCCATGGTAGTGCTTCGATAAAAAGCTCTGCGCTTGAGCGATATCCATCTGCAAGATTTCCCTGTGCGCTTTTTAATCTATAACTGTGGCAAACTCTACCTTCGCAAGTCCAGAACAACTCCGTCACGAATTCGTAGCGTGGAGGAACATTGCTGAGCCGATCGTAACTCAGTAGCTTTAAGGCAACCGACGGGTTAGACCTGAAGAGCGCGGGTACAGGAACGAAGAGATTCCGTTCGGGCACTGGCGGCGTATATCGCCGCCCTTAGCGTGAACGGGGTGGCGAGATTTGTCGCTTGCCTAGACACTTATGAATTCAGGACTAAATCGATTAGCGTTGCTGGACGGCTTCGAAGAGGTGGAGCTGCTTTGCCTTGCCCTCGTCGTCAAAATGAAGGGGATAGTTTCCGCTGAAGCAGGCATCACAGAAACCATTGGACTGACCATTGAGAAACGCATACATGCCGTCTCGGCTGAGATAGGCAATGCTGTCCGCATCAATGAATTTACGGATTTCTTCCAGGGGATTACTTGAGGCAATGAGCTCCTTACGGCTCGGAGTATCAATGCCGTAATAACAGGGACCCGTGGTGGGTGGGGAGCTGATCCGCATGTGAACTTCCTTTGCCCCTGCATCCCGGAGCATACGGATGATCTTACGGCTGGTGGTACCGCGCACGATGGAGTCATCCACCACGATCACCCTCTTGTTCTCCAGCACTGCCCTTTGAGCGTTGAGTTTGATCTTTACCCCGAAGTGCCGAATGGACTGCTGCGGCTCGATAAAGGTTCGTCCAACGTAGTGGTTACGGATAAGACCAAATTCCATGGGAAGCCCGGATTCCTCAGCAAAGCCTAAGGCCGCAGGGACACCCGAATCCGGCACCGGAATAACAATATCTGCTTCCACCCCGCTTTCGCGAGCGAGCTGTCGGCCTAGCTCCTTTCGAATCTGGTAGACGTTGCGACCGTAGATGTTGCTGTCTGGACGGGAAAAGTAGATGTACTCGAAGATGCATTTGGCATGAGGCGTGGGTGGAAAGGGCTTTAAGGATTCCATTCCCTCGGGGCCGAAGGTCAAAATCTCACCCGGTTCCACTTCCCGCACGTACTCTGCCTCGATCAAGTCCAGAACGCAGGTTTCTGAGGCAACGACGTAACCGTCCCCTTTTGAAGCGGTATGAAACTTTCCCACAACCAAAGGGCGAAACCCCCTGGGATCCCGTGCCGCGACCATCCGGTCCAGGGTCAAAAACAGAAGAGAATATGCTCCACTGGCCCGGCCAAGGGAATCCACCAGTCGCCCCATGAGGGTCCTCTCTCTGGACGTGGCAATAAGGTGAATAAGAACCTCGGTGTCAGATGTGGACTGAAAAATGGAACCGTAGGCCTCTAGCTCCGCTCGCAGTGATTGGGCATTGACCAGGTTCCCGTTATGGGCCACTGCGATGGGACCGTCCGCATACTCCACCACCAAGGGCTGGGCATTTTTGAGATGGCTCTGGCCGGTGGTGGAATAACGATTGTGACCGATGGCACAGGGACCCTTGAGATTTTTAATAACGTCTTCTTTGAAGATATCTGCCACCAGACCCATCTGACGGTGGGAAATGAGGATCTGGCCATCGGAGGAAACGATACCTGCGGATTCCTGGCCCCGGTGTTGAAGAGCGTACAGACCGAGATAGACCATGTTGGCAGCCTCGGGGTGTCCGTAGACACCAACTACTCCACACTCTTCTCGAAACTTATCGAACATAATCTACACCTAGTTAGTCGTTAATCGATGATTCCCTAGGGTCGCCGGCCCATCAATGATAGTCCCCCAGCATTTGAATAACCATGGCTCATGAACCAAAGCTGTGTGTACTTATCCTATATTACTTAGTGAGTAGTTTTTCTAGGCTACCTGCCCATATTGCCTTGAGTTCTTCCACCGGCAAATGGACCATGGGTTGAATTTCGAAACGGCTTCCTCCAACGACGCCGATCACCTGCATGGGTGCCCCTTCTTTTTCAGCGATCTCTTTGAGTGAATTCAGGCTCTTCTCCTCCACGGAAACGATGACTCTCGATTGGGACTCACCGAAGAGCAGCGCATCCACGCGCATCATTTCATGGAGCTCAATTTTCACGCCCAAGCCAATCCCCGGTCCAATGATGCAGCACTCGGCCAAGGCTACGGCCAGTCCACCTTCAGACACATCATGTGCAGACTGAATAGCTCCTTTGTCGATGGCCCTTATACAGCAACGTTGCACTGCCCGTTCAAGCCTAAGATCAATCCACGGGGGGGTCCCTTTCACTAGCCCGTGAAAGACTTTGAGATACTCACTTCCCCCAAGCTCCTCTCGGGTACGCCCCAAAAGGACCACGAGATCTCCAGCAGACTTGAACCACGGTGTCATGTGCTTCTCCACCTTGGGGAGAGTCCCCACCATGGCCACGGTAGGGGTTGGATAAATAGAAACCCCGTTGGTTTCATTATAGAAGCTCACGTTCCCGCTCACAACAGGTACCTTTAAGGCTAGACAACCATCACGCATGCCCTGGATAATCTGAGTGAATTGCCACATCACATCGGGTCGTTCTGGATTTCCGAAGTTAAGGCAATCGCTCAAACCCAGCGGTCTCGCACCGACACAGGCTAGGTTTCGAGCCGCTTCCGACACCGCCAAGACCCCGCCAATGTATGGATCAAGATAGCAATAGCGACCGTTGCCATCAACGGTGAGGGCAAGCCCTTTGCGGCTTCCCTTGATGCGAATGACGGCGGCATCCGATCCCGGCGCCAGAACAGTGTTCGTTCGCACAAAATAGTCGTATTGTCGGTAAACCCATTCTTTGGAAGCAATGTTAGGGAATGCCAAAAGTCGCTTCAGTGCACTTCCCACATCTTCAGGTTCTTCGATTTTGCTTAGATCCAATGTCTGGACATCGTCTTGGTACTTGGGTCGCTCTGCAGGACGTTTATAAACCGGAGCCTCTGACGTCAATGCCTCGATGGGAATGCTCGCCACCTCTGCGCCTTCAAACAGGGTACGGAACTGCTGATTTTTAATGACCTTCCCGATTACAACGGCATCTAGATCCCACCGACCGCAAATCCGCCTAACCTCCTCCTCCCTCCCTTTTTTTACCACCAGGAGCATACGCTCCTGGGATTCGGAAAGCAGTATCTCATAAGGGCTCATACCCGACTCCCTTAGCGGTACTGAGGAAAGATCGATTTCCATTCCAGTGCCTCCCCTGGAGGCCATTTCCGTCGCTGAACTGGTCAAGCCTGCCGCCCCCAGATCTTGGATCCCCACCAGCGAATCCCCCTCCATAACCTTCAAACAGGCCTCCAACAGAAGTTTCTCGGTGAAGGGATCACCCACCTGGACTGTGGGCCTTTTTTTCTCAGCCTCTTCCGAAAAGGCTTCGGAGGCCATGGTGGCCCCGTGAATACCATCCCTACCGGTCTTGGCCCCTACGTACATCACCGAGTTACCAACTCCCTTGGCCCTGCCTTTAAAAATCCGTCGCCTCTTGGCCACTCCAAGGGTAAAGGCGTTAACCAAAATATTCGAGTTATAAGAATCGTCAAAGAAAACCTCTCCACCCACGGTGGGAACACCCATGCAGTTTCCGTATCCTCCTATCCCAGCCACAACACCGTTTACTAGGTAAGTGGTACGGGCATCATCAAAGCTGCCAAAGCGCAGCGAATTGAGAGATGCGATGGGTCGGGCTCCCATGGTAAAGACATCCCGCAAAATCCCACCAACTCCGGTTGCTGCTCCCTGGTAGGGTTCAATAAACGAGGGGTGATTATGGCTCTCCATTTTGAACACCGCAGCCAACCCGTCTCCAATATCGACGATGCCAGCATTTTCACCGGGGCCCTGAATGACTGCTGGACCCCGCGTTGGCAGTTGCTTGAGTAGAATTTTTGAACTCTTGTAACTGCAATGCTCCGACCACATCACGGAGAATATTCCCAGTTCAGTGAAATTGGGCTCTCGACCAAGCATATCCAAGATCTTCTGGTATTCCTCCTGGGTGAGTCCATGGGAAGCGATCACCTCCGGCGAAACGGAAGGCTGTGAATATTCTTTTTCGTTCGGGCGATTCATGCCCTTTTCCCTTCTGAACTACAGGAAGCCATCACCGAGGTAAATATTTTGAGACCATCCTCATTCCCTAAAATCTTCTCGACGGCGTGCTCCGGGTGTGGCATGAGACCAAAAACGTTTCTGCCTTCGTTGCACACCCCAGCAATATGGTCCACAGAACCATTGGGATTGGCTGAAGGCGATGTCTTACCCTTGGAATCCACATAGCGCAGTAGAATCTGTCGATTTTTTTGGAGACGCTCCAAAGTGGCGACATCAGCGTAGTAGCAACCTTCACCATTCTTCACTGGAAGCTTTAGCAACTCCCCCTTCTTTGCCAGGCAGGTAAAAGGGGTTTGATCCTCCACTAGGCTAAGGAAGACTTGACGGCAAGTAAATTTAAGGGACGCGTTCTTGATCAGTGCCCCCGGTAAGAGTCCCGCTTCGCACAGAATTTGAAAACCGTTACAGATGCCAAGGACCAATCCACCTTTACTCGCAAAGTCAATGACCCCTTGCATAACGGGTGAGAAACGGGCCATGGCCCCTGGGCGCAAATAGTCTCCATAGGAAAACCCTCCAGGCAGCACCAAACAGTCCCATGATCCTTTGAGTTTATCCTTATGCCAGACAAACTCTACCTTCTGCCCAAGCACGTCATTCAGGCAATAGTAGACGTCGTAGTCGTCACAGGAGCCGGGAAAAACAATCACTCCCCAACGCATGGATTTAACCTCACGGACTAATCTTGAATCTCAAAGGTGCAGTCTTCAATGACGGGGTTGGACAACAATCGTTCACACATTTCCCGAATCTGACGTTCGGCCTCCGCAGGGGAAGAGGTATCGATATCGAGCTCCACGTATTTCCCAATTCGAACTCCTTGGACATTACCATAGCCCAGGCTGTGAAGGGCACGCTCAACGGTCTGACCCTGTGGATCCAAGACACCCTCCTTTGGGGTTACATAGACTTTGGCGCGCACGATAGGTCCAACTCCAATCCGAAATGAAACATGAGAGACAACCTTTTTTTTATCCAAACGGCAAACGAAATTTCTACCACGCAACTCATTAGTAAGTAACGCTCAAAGGCGGCCGAGGGGCGAGTCCTGAAGTGTGCGGGCACAACCCCTACGGGATTACAGATTACAAATTTCAAATTGGGAATCTGAGATCTGAAATCTGTTATTGCGAGCGAAGCGAGGATGTGGTGGCCTGCAAGGCACAGGCCTATTGACCGCGCTCGGAAGGGCTCGGCCCGAGGTGAGCCAAGGCATATCACGTGTCTAGCTACCAATGAACTCATTTCCATGTCCTCAGCCACAGACCCTTCGGCAAACCTCCTGATAGGCTTCTTCTACCTTTCCTAGGTCTCGACGGAATCGATCCTTGTCCAGCTTTTCCAAAGTTTTCTTCTCCCAAAGGCGGCAGGTATCCGGGCAGATCTCATCCCCAAGAAGAATCTTACCGTGATGGCGCCCATACTCCAACTTGAAGTCCACCAATATTAAATCACGTTCATCAAAAAATTTCCTGAGCACTTCATTGACCCGAAAACTCAGTCTTTCGATTTCATTCATCTCAGTGTCCGTGGCCATATTGAGGGCACGAATATGAAAAAGGTTGATCATAGGATCTCCCAAAGGATCGCTTTTGTAGTAGTGCTCAAGGACAGGGATGGAAAGAGAACCGCCTTCTTCCATTCCGAACCGCTTGGCCAAACTCCCGGCGATGACGTTTCTCATGACCACTTCCACGGGGATGATATCGAGCCTACGAACCAACATCTCTCGATCGTTCAGCCTATTGACGAAATGAGTTGGCACCCCCTGACCCTCAAGGAGCCGAAAGAGGACTTCTGAAATCTCGTTATTCATGATCCCCTTTTCCTTAATGGTTCCCCGTTTCTCAGCATTAAATGCCGTGGCATCATCCTTGAAGTACTGGATGACTTGATCGGGATCGTCGGTGGTATAAATTATTTTGGCCTTGCCCTCATAGATAGCTTCACGCTTCTCCATAGCTTCTCCTTTATTCAAATATATGTCTTTGTCGCCTTCCCACACCGAGGGTGAAGGGTCCCCAAGCCTTAAGGCTCACTACGACCTGTTCTTTCCCTTTCAGCGAAAGACCCGCCCAAAGATGAGATTTACATTCTTTAGCTGATCTTTGGCCTGCCAGATTTCCTTAATATCATCTGAGGAAAGATATTGACTGGCCTGTGGGTCTTGCAGGACCTCACGCTTAAAATCGCCGCCCTCTTTTTGCACCCTTAGAGCGTGGCGTTGCACAATTCTGTAGGCCGCATCCCGCGCGAGGCCTCTATCCACGAGCCGAAGGAGAACTTTTTCCGAAAAGATGGCGCCGCCGCTACGTTCTAAATTGCGTTTCATGTTCTCTGGATAAACACATAAATTTCTTAAGACATATGTAATTCGATGTAACATAAAATCAAGTAGAATTGTGGCATCTGGACAGATTACCCGCTCCGCGGAGGAGTGGCTGATATCACGCTCGTGCCAAAGGGGGACATTTTCAAGGGCCGCCACCGAGTAAGAACGTACCATTCTGGCAAGACCTGTTATATTTTCCGAAAGAATCGGATTCCTCTTATGAGGCATGGCTGAGGAGCCCATTTGTTCGGCGCCGAAGGGCTCTTCAGCCTCCATTACTTCGGTGCGTTGGAGGTGTCGAACCTCAACGGCAAACTTTTCTAGAGAACTAGCAATGACCGCCAATGTGGCAAAGAAAAATGCATGCCGATCCCTTTGGATAATCTGATTTGAAATAGGGTCAGGCCTGAGTCCGCTCTTCTTACAGATATAAGCCTCCACTTTAGGAGAGATCTGGGCGAAGGTTCCCACTGCGCCGGAGAGTTTTCCAACGCTGATATCACGGACGGCCATCTCCAACCTCTCCAGGTTTCGACGCATTTCCTCATACCAGAGAGCGAATTTGAGGCCGAAGGTAATGGGTTCCGCATGAACACCATGGGTTCGACCGATCATGGGAGTTCTCTTGTACTTAAAAGCCTGTTGGCGCAGTACCTTCATGAGTTCTCTTACGTCATTGACTAAGAGTGAGGAGGCCTCTTTGAATTGCAGGGCCAAGCCCGTGTCCATGACGTCGGAGGAGGTCAGTCCGAGGTGGATATATCGCGCATCGTCTCCCAAGGTTTCTGCCAAAGAGCGCAGGAAGGCGATCATCTCATGTCGAACATCCACCTCGATTTTTTGAATCCGGTTGATATCAATCCGCGCATTTTTCCTGATTCGGCTCACCGCGGCCTTGGGAACCTTACCGAGACTCGCCATGCCCTCAGCTGCCAGGACCTCCACCTCAAGCCACATCTGAAATCGGTTTTGCTCCGACCAGATTCGTGCCATCTCAGAACGACTGTAACGATCAATCATAAGGTCAGCACTCAGTTATTAATTTCCGGCAGGCAGCAGGGATCAGAAAACTGAAGGTGGATGGCTGATAACCGGATTTTACTTTTTTTTGTCTGTATGACCGAATCCTCCATCCTCTCGGGGAGTAGGGGGAAGAGATTCCACCTCTTTCCATTGGGCCCGGCAAACCCTTTGGACCACCATTTGAGCAACCCTTTGTCCGCGGCTGATCACCACAGATTCACTACCCAAATTGATAGCGATCAACTGGATCTCTCCACGGTAATCTGAATCAATAGTCCCTGGACTATTTACCAGGGTGACCCCTTGTTTCAAGGCGAGACCGCTCCTGGGTCTAATTTGCGCCTCAAACCCCACAGGCAGCGCCACCGCAATCCCCGTAGGGATGAGGGCACGCTGCAATGGTGCTAGATTTAGGTCAGCTTCCAAATCCGCGTAGAGGTCCATCCCCGCCGACCCATCGGTCATATAGCTGGGCAGAGGGAGAGCAGGGCCTCTCCAGCGTACACACTTTATTTGGACTTCAACCTCATCCACTGGCGCCAGTCCAGAAAACTCACATTAGGGATAGCAGAAATTAGAGGCTCAGGTCTAGGGGGATTTTATCGCAATCGCCCAAAAGAGTTAGGGCAATTTCCTCGGGTCGAAGGATCCTGGATGCCAGTTCCACGAGGTCATCCAGGGTGACGGAGCGTATGCCCGCGGAAATCTCCTCTTGCGTGATGGCCGTACCAAAATAAATCTCACTCCTGGCAATATGACTCATCCAAGAATCGGTGGACTCTAACCCTAGAATCATATTGCCAATTAACTGACTCTTAGCCCGATCCAATTCGTCCTGGGTGACATTTCCGGTTGTCATACGACCCATCTCGGTAACGATAAGCTCCACCACCTCCTCCACCCATTCGGGCTTGGTCCCAGCATAAACCGCCGTGTAGCCTACATCACAATAGGAGGACGAAAAGGAATAAATAGAATAGGCCTTCCCTCTCTTCTCACGAATCTCCTGAAAGAGGCGGGAACTCATTCCACCACCTAGGATGGTATTGAGAAGATACGCCACATAACGATTTTGGTGAGACTGGTGAATCCCGGCGCCCCCGAGACACAGATGCACCTGTTCCAGGGCCTTGGAGTGCCTGAACACTCCCTTATTGTATTGGGGTGGAGGCGAATTTCCTGTCAAAGGACCCGTCTGGAGGGAGGAAAAATCTCGATTGACCCTTTCCAATAGATCCTCATGGCGCAAATTCCCCGCCCCTGCAATGATCACTCGACCCGGAAGATAGCGTTCACGAACGAATTTGAGGAATTCGTCCCGTTTGAAGTTGGAGACGGTTGAAACCTCACCGCAAATGGGCCGACCCAGTGGATGATCTCCATAAAAATCTAGATTGAAAAGATCATGGACGTAATCGTCCGGGGCATCCTCTCCCTGACATATTTCCTGAATCACAACGGATCTTTCCCGATCAATTTCCTCATGATTGAAAACCGAATGGAGAAAGAGATCGGTCAACACATCCAACGCTAAAGACAAGTTTTCATCCAACACCTTGGCGTAGTAGCAAGTGGTCTCCTTGCCAGTGAAGGCATTGAGGATCCCACCCACGGCATCCATTTCCTCGGCGATCTGAGCCGCGCTTCGTCGCTCTGTACCTTTAAAGAGAAGGTGCTCGATAAAATGGGAAATCCCGCCCTGTTGGCGAGACTCATGGCGAGATCCATTTTCCACCCAGATTCCTAGGCTAACGGACCTCATTCCTGACCTTTCTTCCGAAAGGACTCGAATACCGTTATCGAGAACTGTTTTGGTAAACATGGATAGTGACGACGAGTAAAGGAAGCGAATCCTCTCGGAAATCAGGCATGGTCCTTTTTGGGACAAACCGGGTTAGCGTTCCCCTCGGTTCGAGTCATCACGTCGAGGCATCGAGTCACGAGAGGATTCGGACTGTCCTGAATCCTCCAAGGCATCTTTTCGACTTAGCTTGACTTTACCTTGTCTATCGATATCGATAACTTTGACCATTACCTCATCGCCCTCCTTGAGCACATCCGTCACACGACGAACACGCTCATGGGCTAGCTGTGAAATATGGACCAGTCCGTCGGTACCCGGTATGATCTCCACAAATGCTCCAAAGTCCACCACACGTCTAACTGTTCCCTTGTAGAGCTTGCCAATGATGGCTTCAGCGGTGATCCTTTCGACGATGTCCACCGCTCTCTTTGAGGCCGATGCATCGCTCGAGGCAATGGTCACCGTACCATCGTCTTCCACGTCGATCTTCACACCGGTCTGTTCCACAATGCCGCGTATGACTTTGCCTCCCGGTCCGATGATCTCCCGAATTTTCTCTGGCTTGACCTTCAGTGTAATGATCCGCGGGGCATGACTGGACACATCTGCACGGGGCTTTGCAAGGGTGCCTTCCATAATGGAAAGGATGTGCAGTCTCCCTTCTCGAGCCTGATAAAGTGCCTCCTGCATAATCTCCCGGGTCACTCCGCCGATCTTGATATCCATTTGTAACGCCGTGATCCCATCGCGTGTGCCGGCAACCTTGAAGTCCATGTCCCCTAGATGGTCCTCATCCCCCAGAATGTCCGAGAGAATCCGCACCTCTCCGTCTTCCTTAATCAAACCCATGGCAATCCCGGCCACCGGTGCCTTAATCGGCACACCCGCATCCATAAGGGCAAGGGAACCGCCACAAACCGTGGCCATGGATGTGGATCCGTTTGATTCCAGGATCTCCGAAACAATGCGGACCGTATAGGGAAAGCTATCCTCCAAGGGCAAGACCTGGGTCAAGGCTCGTTCCGCCAATGCCCCATGCCCAATCTCCCTGCGGCCAGGCCCCCGAAGGAACTTTACCTCCCCGACGCTGTAGGGAAGAAAATTGTAATGGAGCATAAATCTTTTGTAACTTTCGCCCATCAAAGATTCAATTTTTTGCTGATCAGACGAAGTCCCCAACGTGGCCACTACAAGTGCCTGGGTTTCTCCACGGGTAAACAGCCCCGATCCGTGGGTACGGGGGAGAACTCCAACTTCACAGGTAATAGGACGAATATCCTTGAGACCCCTACCGTCAATTCTAATACGATCCTTCACGATGAGCCAACGGAGGTGTTCCATCTCGATATCATCTAGGACTCCCTGGATCTCTTTTCCCCTTTCCGGAAACTCCAGCAGAGCCTGTGAGACAGCCTCACTCTTGATATCCGCCAAACTGTCACCGCGCTGGCGCTTGTCAGGGATTTTGACGGCTTGCTGAATCTTATCCAGGGCAAGGTCCCGGACCTTTTGAACTAAGACACTATCCTGCTTCTTCTCGAGTACTGGCCTTTTCTCCCGTCCCACCTCCCCCTTGATCTCTTCCTGAAGATCGAGGAGTGTCTGGATACCTTCATGTCCTTGAAACAGGGCCTCCAGCACACCGTCCTCAGGCAGGACACCGACGGCACCTTCCACCATAACGATACTGTCACGTTGACCGGTGATAAAGATATTGACGTCGCTCTCCTCGAGCTCCACCTGAGTTGGGTTCATGACCCACTGACCGCCAATTCTCCCAACCCGAATACCTGCAATGGGGCCATTGAAGGGGATATTGGAAACCTCCAAAGCAACGGAAGTGCCAAGCATGGCCAGCACATCCGGATCATTTTCTCTGTCCGATGACAGGACGGTGGCAATCACTTGGGTTTCACACTTAAAACCATCTGCAAACAGGGGACGGATGGAGCGATCAATGATTCTGCAGGTGAGGATCTCCTTCTCTGAAGGTCGTCCCTCTCTCTTAAAAAAACCTCCAGGTATCTTCCCAGCAGCAAACGTCTTTTCCTGATAATCCACCGTCAAAGGAAAGAAATCAATATTTTCCCGGGCCTCCCTAGTTGCCACGGCGGTCACTAATACTACGGTTTCTCCGTAGCGAACCAGTGCAGCCCCATCGGCCTGCTTGGCAACTTTTCCGACCTCTATGGATAGAGGACGACCATGGTAGTCTACTTCTACACGTTTAATCATAGGCTAAACCTTTGTAGATATGGGTGAGAATAAAGAAAACAGTCAGGAGGATCGTTACTTCCTGATCCCTAACCGATTGATGAGACCTTGGTATCTTTCGAAATCTGTTTTCTTAAGATACTCGAGAAGCCTTCTCCTCTGACCAACGAGCTTGAGGAGACCAAGACGGGAATGATGATCCTTAACGTGGA
Source organism: uncultured Binatia bacterium (SeqCode) (assembly GCA_965215595.1). GTDB lineage: Bacteria > Desulfobacterota > Binatia > UBA9968 > CAXXLF01 > CBDCDW01. The sequence continues at coordinate 919,393 of CBDCDW010000005.1, forward strand.
TCTTGAAGTGCTCAGTAAGGTAAGCGATGCGCTGACTCAGTAGGGCAACCTGCACCTCTGCTGATCCGGTATCGTCGGTATGGAGCCGGAACTGCTCAATGGTGTCTCTCTTATGATTCTGAACAATCCCCATGTGCCCCTGTTAACCTTCTCTCCCTTTACTTACTCCTTCTTTTTAGTTGTGTAATTTCTAGCATACTCTCTTATCCATGTAAAGCGAAGGGGCCCGGTGGTTGTCCGTTTTTTTAAGGTGCTCAAGAAATGGCCGTCCTGACTGCATTATTCATCTCACAGGGAAGCAAAGACACGGAACAATTGCCACGTTCCACCACCCGCTCCACGAACCCACTGGGCCAAAGCAATCGGTTCCCTTTCCACGTCGGAAAGGCAAACCATCCTTTCCCCATTCTCTGGCGGAGCCAGCTCCCGCAACACCTCCTGCCGACCCACCCTGAGCCAAGACACCTGGCGGTCCCCCAGGACAACCTGACGGAGGTGCTCAAGGGCTCTGGCCAAGGGGACAAGGGGCACCTCTCCCTTTATTTCTTTCATGGATTTCAGCTCATCCATAGACACCGCCTGATTTACCTGGAGGTGGCCACAGGTGAGCCGTCGAAGGCTCATTAGGTGGCCGCCGCATCCAAGGTGTCTTCCCATATCGGCAGCCAGGGTACGGATATAAGTACCCTTGGAACAGATCACTTCAAAGCCCAACTCGGCTCGATTCAACTTCCATAGGCGGAGGTTCTCAATGAGAATCTCACGCGCAGCACGAGGCACGGTTTTGCCTTGCCGGGCGAGGCGGTACAGCGGCACCCCATCCCTTTTTAGGGCAGAAAACATGGGAGGAACTTGCTTTTGCGGGCCAACAAATGCCGTCTGGAGACGCTCCAATTGGTGTTGATCAAAATCTGGTACCTCACGAACCTCCAACACCTGCCCCGTCCGGTCTTCCGTATCCGTTTGGGTTCCTAAGGTGATGGTACCCGTGTAACTCTTCCGCTCATTAAGAAAAATATCGGCCACCTTGGTTCCTTCGTTGACTCCCACCAGAAGGAGGCCGGAGGCAAAAGGATCCAGGCTGCCTAGATGTCCAACTTTCTTTGCGCCCAGAAGGGTCTTGACCCGTTGAACCACTTTGGCAGAGGTGGGACCTTCCGGTTTATCAATGAGTAGAAGACCGCTTTCCATAGCCTTGAGACAGGAAATTTAGCAATGAAAACCAACCAAACGTATTTGAATTTGTCCCTTAAATTTACGTCTAGGGAATCGGATAAGCCACGATTCGCCCTGTGGAATAACTTCACGGCGAAACCGATATATTTTCTGTCGAGGTGGTATTCCACGGGGAGAAAATCTTTGTTGAAGCCGTTCTGTTGAACATTCTATCGGCAAGGATTTAAAGCTCCTCATTTCTCCAGCCTCCGGTATCGAGTTTCTATCATCTATTCGCAATTTACGATTGGCTATTCGACATCCTAAACCTTCCGTAAAAGTTCTTCGATGCGTTGGGCGTTTGCTTGAGTGTCATCGTAAACAAATTCAAGGGCGGGTACAAAGCGCAGTTTCAGTCCGCGGGCAATCTTGGAACGAATAAAACCTGAGGCACTCTTCAATCCGGAAAGAACTTCGTCCTTCTCTTGGTGGTTTACAAGAAGACTAAAAAAAACACGCGCATGTTTGAGGTCGTTGCTCATCTCGACCCCCGTGAGGGTCACCATACCGACCCTCGGATCGTTGATCTCACGGCTGAGCACTTGGGAAACAAAATCTAGGATCAGGTCCCCAACCCGTTCCGAGCGTTTCGATTGCATGGATTTTGAGATTTTGTTTTTGGAAAGTTAGGTGGTAATTCAGCAGTGGAAAAACTCCACTTTTGTTTCCCCCAACTGGGCAAGCTTGAGGCGGTCCACAAATTCAATCACCTTCTGCAAGGTGGCATCCACAATCGGTTGACTGCTCCCCACGACTCCGAAACCTAAGACCGCACTCTGCCATAGATCTTGATCGCCACACTCTGTTACGGAAATATTAAACTGATGTGAAACCCGCGCCTCGACCCTCCTGAGCACTCCCCTTTTCCCCTTCAAGGAATGGTTCTCAGGCAGGATCAGGACCACCTTCAGAACTCCCACGATCATGAGAATACGGCTGGATTGGGTAACCCTGGGTTAACGACCCGTAGCGGCTGAACTTTGCGAGGCTTCACGTCCCGAGCTGGGACTTATATGTCTCGCTACGGCGATCCGCTCGTAGGCCTCAATCAAATCCCCCACCTTCACATCCTGGTAACCCTGAATAGACATACCACATTCGTAGCCCACGGCCACCTCTCGCACATCATCCTTAAAGCGCCTGAGGCTGGCTAATTCCCCTTGGTAGACAACTGCCTGATCCCTTAGCAACCGGATCAGGTTGCCGCGTTGAATCTTACCTTCACTGACATAGCACCCCGTAACCGTACCGACACCGCGGGCGTGGAAAATGTCTCGGACCTGTGCCCGCCCCTGCAGCTCTTCCTTGAAGGTTGGTTCCAACATACCTTCCAAGGCGGCCTTGATGTCCGCGAGAACTTCATAGATAACCGTGTAGAGACGAACATCCACCCCTTCTTGACTCGCCAGGTTACTTGCCTTCGCCTCTGGACGCACATTAAAACCTATAACGATAGCATTTGAAGCCGAAGCTAATAAGATGTCGCTCTCTGTGACTCCACCTACGGAGCTATGGATCACCCTGGGTTTCACTTCGTCCGTGCCAAGTCGGTATAAAGATTCGGTCAATGCCTCCACTGAGCCCTGGACGTCAGCCTTCAGTACCACTTGCAGTTCTTTGATGTCGCCAGCTTTGATCTGCTCATAAAATTCTTCGAGGGAAACTTTACTAGATTTGGCCAAATCCGCGTCCCGCTGCCGGCCGTGTTGATGCTCTGCAATCTGCCTTGCCTTGTTCTCGTCCGAAAGCACGGAAAAGGTCTCTCCCGCTCGAGGAACTCCCTGCAATCCCAGAATCTCAACGGGAAAGGACGGCGGTGCCTCATCCGTCTTCTGCCCGCGGTCGTCGATCATGGCCCGAACCTTCCCATAGAAGACTCCACATACCACCGAATCTCCGACCCTTAGGGTCCCCTCCTGCACGAGAACCGTGGCAACCGGACCCTTTCCTCTATCCAATCTAGCTTCGACCACGGCCCCTCGAGCCAACTTGTCTGGATTCGCCTTGAACTCCAGGACGTCCGCCTGAAGCAAAAGCATCGATAACAGATCAGGAATACCTTGCTTCGTCTGGGCCGACACCGAAACCATAACAGTATCCCCACCCCACTCCTCAGAAACTAATCCATGTTCAGATAGTCCCCTTTTGACCCGTTCCACATTGGCATCGGGTTTGTCGACTTTGTTAATTGCCACCATAATGGGATTTCCTGCGGCGCGGGCATGGTTTATGGCCTCCACGGTCTGTGGCATGACACCATCATCTGCTGCAACAACCAACACAACGATATCGGTGACCTTGGCCCCCCTGGCTCGCATGGCGGTAAATGCTTCATGACCTGGTGTATCCAAAAACGTCACGCTTCTCCCGTCCACATCCGTGCGATAGGCCCCGATATGCTGGGTAATACCCCCAGCCTCTTGGCCCGTAACGTCAGCGCTCCGGATGGCATCCAGTAGGGAGGTTTTCCCATGATCCACATGCCCCATCATGGTTACAACGGGTGGTCTGGTCCGCAGCGAAATCTCGGGCTCCTTTACCTCATGCTCCACTTCCATCACCGACTCCACGTCTAGGGCTACGTTTTCCACCTGGTAGTCGAAATCGTTCGCCACGAGACTTGCTGTCTCAGAGTCGATCACCTGATTGATGGTGGCCATCATCCCCAAGTCCATGAGCTTCTTAATCACATCCCCTGCCTTCACACCCATGTTCCTTGAAAGTTCACCTACACTGATTGCTTCGGATATTTTGACAATTCGCTTACTGGCCTTGGGGACCGTGATCTCGGTTTTCTTCTGATCCTTGCCAGGCAGAGCCCTCTTTTTCTTGGGCAAATATCCCGGCCTAAACGCCCGTCCACTGGCCTCAAGACCCTCTTGCCTTTGGATAACCTTTCTTTTACTTTTGGTACTTTTTGGTTGCGCACCCACTTCCTCAGTTGCCCCCACGGTAGGTGCCACTGGCTTTCGAACCTCTCGCCGCTCCTTTTGGGGTTCCACTACCTTGGGGGTGGAATCAGGTTCTACCGCGGGTTGGCGTCGAGCAACTTCTTTTGTCTCGACTTTGTTGGCTTGCTTTAAATCGATCCGTCCCAGGACCCTGGGTCCCTTTGTGGGCTCTACTCCAACTGGAGAACCCTTTGCCTCCACCACCGCATCTGATGCAGCTTCCTGAGTAGTCGCAGCAGGAAGTGCGGGCTCAGCTGGTATGGCCTGTTCCCCGGGCAAATCTTCCTCAGCCTCAACAGTAGGCCCAGGCCCAACTGGAGGAGGAAGGTCGGGGGGAACGTCTTCCATGGGGCTTCGTGGGGGCTCCTCCATAGCGGACGGCGGTTGCTGAACGATTTCCGATAGACTTGTGCGCCGCCGAATCACGTTGGCACGAACCCTGCGCTCCACCACCTGTTCACGAGCCTGGATTTCCCCTAATATCTCATCCTCCCCCTTCACAACCCGATCTGCCGTAACCTTTTCTTCCCCTACCTGCACCTGAGGCTTCTGAGCCACGGAGAACGCAGATCGGATATTTTCAACCTCCTCTACCTCAAGGGAACTCTGCGCCCTTTTTCCACGCACCCCCAGTTTGTCCAAACGCGCGATGAGGTCTTTTGGCTCGATCCCCAACTCTTTGGCCAGTTGATGAACCCTTACCTTACTCATCTCCATTCTCCCAACACCGATTGCGTAATCCTTGAATCAATTTTCCCCTAGCCTCTCGTCCGATCTCTTGGTGAAACGCACGGAAGAGTTTTTTTTTGCCCAGGAAGGCTTCCCAACAGGCCTCCTTATTGTGAAGATAACCGCCTCGTCCGTTTCCCGTCTGATGGACCTTTAACTCTCCGTCGCCGGTGACCACCAAACGCAGCAAATTCCCTTTTTGGTCCCGGTCACCACATCCGAGACAGGTACGTTCTGGGCGATAATCTCGCTTCAAGCGTTCCCGCCTATTCTGCTTTTGGTTCTACTGTTCCTTCTTTCTGTTCACCTTCTGCTGCTTCTCCCGTCACACCCCCCTCGGTACTGCCCTCCTCGGCAGCAGCCACAGGAGCCGCCTGCTCCTCAGATAACGCATCTTCCGCTAATTGTTCTTCCGCTTTTTTCTGCTCCTCTAATTGCCTCTGTTCTTCCAATTTTTTCAGTTCTTCCACATGGGGCTTGCTTGCTTGATGAATCGCTTCGGCCTTTTCCGCCGTTATGCCGTCCACATCCTGAATTTCCCCAAGCTCCGCCACAGACAACTCCTCAGCAGACTTATATCCGGCTTGATAGAGAAGCTCCGCAACCATGTCATTCACCCCTGGGACAGCACCCAGGGAGATTCGGGCTCGACGGTTTTCCTCCTCTGCCTCGGCCTCACTCCGTACGTCGATTCTCCACCCCGTCAAACGAGAAGCCAGTCGCACATTCTGCCCTTTTCTTCCGATGGCCAAGGAAAGCTGTTCGTCCGGGACAATAACCTCCATAGTGTGCTCGTCCTCCCACATGATGATCTTGGCCACCTTGGCAGGGGCCAACGCACGACAGGCATACTCTGCCTGGTCAGCGATCCAATGGACAATATCGATTTTTTCGCCCCGAAGTTCCTGAACCACCGCCTGGACCCGCATACCCCTCATGCCCACACAGGCCCCCACCGGATCCACATCAAGATCCCTAGAGGCTACAGCAATTTTTGCCCGGCCTCCCGGCTCCCTGGCCACTCCTTTTATCTCGACGATTCCTTCGTAGATCTCCGGAACCTCTTGCAAAAAGAGTTTCTGCAACATTCCAGGGTGGGTTCGCGATACAATGATTTGCGGACCTCTGGCAGTCATCTCTACACTAACAATATAGACACGAATTCGATCGTTCTGCCGGTAGCGTTCGCGAGGAACCTGTTCCTTTTCAGGGAGAATAGCGTTGGTCTTCCCCATATTTACAATGATGCTCTTCTTTTCGAAACGCTGGACGATCCCGTGGATCAACTCTCCCTCACGCTGCTTGAATTCGTTATAGATAATTTCACGCTCGGCGTCCCTCACTCGCTGAACAATGTTTTGCTTAGCCGCCTGGGCCGCAATTCGACCAAAGGAAGTGGAGTCCAACTTGGTTAAGAGTTCATCGCCCAACTCCGCTTCCGGATCAAGGGTGTCCCGTGCCTCTTGAAGTGTTATCTCAGCCTCCGGGTCACTTACCTCCCCTACAATCCGCTTGGCTTCAAAAAGTTCAACCTCACCGAGCCTGGGGTTAAACTGTGCCTCAATCTTCCGCTCGTGACCAAAGGTCTTTTTAGCGGCTGAGATCATGGCGTTTTCCAGAGCACCAATGAGAATAGACTTATCAATGCCCTTTTCCTTACTAACCTGCTCAATGACTCGATTTAGATCCTGCTGCATGTCCGCTCCCAAATTCAGTCGTTAGCGACAACAAGTGCTCATGTATTTCCTAAAAGATTAAATTCACTGTTTCTTTCTGTTCTTACTCGCTCCATTCCAATCGTGCTCGTAGTTGGCCTTCTCAATTATCCCGTAGGGTATGTAAAGCTCCACGTCTTCGATGGTAACCACGATGCCGTCCTGGGTGGATTCTTTGAGAAGACCCAGAAACGATCTCCGCCCTTCGATCCTCTCCCGGGTCCGAACTCGAATTCGTTTCCCCAGAAAACGGGTAAAGTGCTCGGGTCTCTTGAGTAGGCGGTTGACACCTGGAGAAGAAACCTCCAAGGTATAGGACCTCTGAAGGACATCGTGGACATCTAGAAGATCGCCCAATTGGCGGCTCACACGGGTTAAGTCGTCGAGATTGGGTCCGCCCTCCTTATCCAGGTATAACCTTAATACCCAACCTCCCCTCCCCTCACGGCGAAACTCTATGTCAAAAATTTCTAACCCTTCATCCGCTACCAGCGGCGATGCAATCTCCCATATCCCCGATATTGTGGTATCGCCATCCATGATAGATACCCCCAAAACAAAAAAAGCGGGCATAGGCCCACTTTGGGAGTGACCACCAAAGCTTCAAATATTTAGTAGCATGGGGGCAGTGTGAATGCAAGATGTTTGCCCGCTGTACATTATTTGCTATCATTCGATTTTGCCAATGAGGACTCAAACGATGGGCAAGCAGACTAAAGAGGAAAAACGCGTTTCACCCTTTTCCTGGAAAAATATCCTGACGAGTCTCGAAGAAGCCGTAGTGGTTATTGATCAGCGGGGTGATGTCTCCTTTTTAAACCAAGCGGCCGAGATCCTTACGGGGATGTCTGCCCTCCAAATCCAAGGGCAATCCTACCGCTTGGTATTCAAACGCAATCCATGGCTCATTGAAATGGTAGAGAAAAGCCAGTTGCCACAACACAGCAGTACCCGGGGGGACGGTGATTTCGTCACCCAACGATGGAGTCAGCTTCCAGTAAGCCTGATGGTCTCGCCCCTACAAGATCAGTTTGGAAAACAGGGGGGGAGCATTTTGTTGCTGCGTGACCTGAGCTATCAGAGACACATGGAGGAACAGTTAAAGCGTTCTGATCGATTGGCCCAGTTAGGAACTCTGGCCGCGGGACTGGCCCATGAGATCAAGAATCCCCTAGGTGGAATTAAAGGGGCCTCCCAGCTGCTCAAGAAAGATGTGGCGCAGGAACCCTCACTGGTGGAATACACCGACATTATTGTTCGCGAAGTCAATCGTATCAATCAGTTGATGGAACAACTTTTGGACCTGTCCCGGCCCCTTAAACTCCACCTCGTTCCGTTGAATATTCATGAGATCCTAGGCCATGTCCTAATTCTGGAAAAACAGGCCATCGCTGACTCCAAGGTTAGCGTCCACAAAAATTTCGACCCTAGTCTACCTCCCGTACTTGGCAACCGAGACCGACTCATCCAGGTTTTTTTGAATCTAGTAAAAAATGCCCTTCAAGCCATGAAGACAAACGGGCAACTAACCATTACCACCCGAATGGAAACCGACTACCACATTAGAGAAGCAGGCAACCTGGGGGGGGAATTCATCCGCGTCAACATCGAAGATAATGGGCCGGGAATTGAAGAGAAGGACCTTTCACATATTTTTTCTCCCTTCTTTACCACAAAGAGCAATGGTACTGGCCTTGGACTGGCCATTTGTCATCGGATTATCAAGGAACACGGTGGTTTCATAGGGGTGGAAACCTTTAAGGGGGAAGGAGCCGCATTTAGAGTCTCATTGGTGGTGGCGGATACAGCTCGCTAGGGAAGGCCCTTGAACTCACCCCACTGGATTTACTAGAGATTAAGAGAAATGACCTTGACCCGTGAGTCCAGTTTGGGTGGAGGTTGACCCCGATTCGACAAGAGATATGCGCCATCGAGGAATGCACTTTGCAAAAACTTTACCCCTATGGAAGGTTGTTCTGAATCCTTACTGACACGTAGCTTCGTATTAAATCGAGCCAACCACGCTTCCACAGGGCCGGTGTCCGAATGAATTATTTTTTCAATGGATTAAGGTCGAATCGGGGTTTATTGAACAAGTTATGGACCAAGGAAAAATCCTCGTTGTGGATGATGAAGAGTCCCTTCGTCTTGTGCTGAAAAAGGCACTCGAAAGAGAGGGCTTTTGGGTCCAGGCCGTCGAAAGCGGTCAACTGGCCAAAGTCTGTCTGCACGACAATCCCTTCGACGTCTCCCTGGTAGATATCAAACTGCCGGATATCGATGGGATTACGCTCCTTAAGGAAGCCAAAGAAGAGGGCCTCGACACCTCGTTTATTGTGATGACCGCTCAAAACACCATGAAAAACGCCATCGAGGCCATGAAGGGGGGAGCCTTTGACTACATTACCAAACCCTTCGACCTTGATGAAATGCTGGTGGTGGTCCAGCGCGCATTGGAAAATCGGAAATTGACTCGGGATTTTCGCGAGCTCAAGGAAGAAGTCAAAAAGAAATACGAACCCAGGGGTAACATGATTGGCGAGAGCCCCGCGTTACAGAAGGTCTTCAAGATCATCGGACAAGTAGTTTCCACACGCGCCACCATCCTCATTCAAGGCGAGAGCGGCACCGGAAAAGAGCTGGTGGCAAAAACCATACACTATAACTCTCCCCGCTGGAACAAATCTTTCATTGCCGTAAACTGTGCCGCGATTCCCAAAGAGCTACTGGAGAGCGAGTTCTTTGGCCATGAAAAGGGCTCCTTCACGGGTGCTTTGGAACGCAGGATCGGGAAATTTGAGCTGGCCGAAGGGGGCACCCTTTTCCTTGATGAGATCGGTGATCTACCCATGAACCTTCAGACCAAACTCTTACGGGCCCTTCAAGAAGAGGAGTTCAGCCGAGTGGGCGGGCGGGAGACACTGAAGACAGACGTGCGCATCCTTGCGTCCACAAACCAAGACCTGGAGAAAGCAGTGCGGGAGAAGAGGTTCCGGGAAGATCTTTACTTTCGATTGAAAGTCATCCCCATTCATCTCCCCTCCCTCCGGGAACGCAAGGGGGACATTGCCCTTTTAGTGGCCTTCTTCATTGAAAAACACAATCGAGACATGGGAACTCAGATTTCCGGTGTCTCCCCGGAGACCTTAAAATTACTGGAAGATTATCCATGGCCAGGCAACGTCAGGGAGCTGGAGAACGTGATGATTCGCGCTTCGGTTCTCTCTCCGGGGACCATTCTGTTTCCCAAAGACTTCAACCTGTCCACCAGTTCGGAAACCTCTCCCCCGGATTACGAGAACCTCTCCCTGGAAGAAATTATTCAGCGCAAGCTGGACGACTATTTTAACCGGACTCGAGGGGTGGACGTAGAAAACCTTTACTCCCTGGTGATCGAACGGGTGGAACGGCCCTTGATCGAGCTAACCCTAAAAGCAACGCGAGGCAACCAGATCCGTGCGGCTCAGATTCTTGGCATTAACCGCAACACCTTGCGTAAGAAAATTACCAATCTACACATCAGTGTCAAAGATTCTTATGATGAGTAGCTCCTTTCGCTTGCCCTCGCCCCTGTACACCATCTTCGACCCCAGCCAGAATACACATAGCCCGCCTCTATCCGTTGTGCACCACCTGTTAAAGGGAGGGAGCTCATTGATCCAGCTCAGGATCAAAGAGAAACCCGCAAACGAATTCCTCCAGCTGGCAGTGGAGATAAGGAGACTAACCTCTCAAGCAGGCTGCCTACTCATCGTCAACGACCGAGTGGATATCGCATTGGCCTGTGGGGCGGATGGTGTTCACCTGGGGCAGGAGGACCTTCCTCTAGCTGCCGCCAAGAGGATCATGGGAAATCGGTTTATTGGTATTTCCACCCATACCTTGGAACAGGCAAAGGAGGCGGAACGTGGCGGGGCCCACTATATCGGCTTTGGTCCCATCTTCGGGTCCATGACCAAAGAGACGGGTTATGCGCCCCGCGGCCTTCCCATGCTCCAAGAGATACGTCGTGCCGTCCGACTTCCCATTGTCGCCATCGGGGGCATTACCGAGACCAACGTGAAGGAGGTCTGGCAAGCAGGGGCCCATGGGGCGGCCATGATCAGTGATTTGATAGCGGAGAAGGATATAGCGGAGAAAGTAAGAAGGGTGTTAGCCCAAACTCAAAGCTCTTCAGCCTCTTCCTGATAAAAGGCGTCAACCTGGGAGTAACTTTCAAAACGGGTAATCTTATTGATGAATGTCAAACGAACCATACCGGTGGGTCCATTGCGTTGTTTTGCCACGATGATTTCCGCCGTTCCCTGATCTGCTGAGTCCTTATTATAAACTTCATCCCGGTAAATAAAGGCGATAACGTCGGCATCTTGCTCGATGGCTCCGGACTCCCTCAGATCCGACATCATGGGTCGCTTATCTCCCCGATCTTCCACACGACGATTAAGTTGCGAAATGGCAATGATCGGGACATTGAGCTCCTTGGCTAAGGCTTTTAGTGAGCGTGAAATTTCCGAGATTTCCTGTTCACGGTTTTGCACCGCGGATAAACCGCGCATGAGTTGGAGATAGTCCACAACGATTAGGCCAATTTTTTTGTCTCTATCTCGTAACAGACGACGTGACTTCGCCCTGAGCTCTAAAATTGAGATGGCGGGCGTGTCATCGATGTAGATGGGTGCCTCCGCCAACCTTCCTGCCGCACTTACCAAGGCGGGAAACTCCCGCTCTGCTAAATGGCCTGACCGGACCTTCGAATGGTCGACTCTCGCCTCCGAGCAAAGCATTCGAAGCCCCAATTGCTCTTTGGCCATTTCAAGGGAAAACACAGCCACGCCAATCCCCGCCTGCAAGGCGGCGTTGGCTGCAACATTAAGGCTAAAGGCTGTCTTCCCCATACTGGGTCTACCGGCCACTACGATCAGGTCTGAGGGTTGGAGGCCTGCCGTGATATTATCCAGGTCATTAAACCCGGTGGGTACCCCGGTGACCATTTCCTTACGCTCGTAGAGTTTCTCCACCATTTTGATGGAGTCATTCATCATGTCCCCGAGAAAGACAAAGGAGGATTTGATTCTTTTTTCCGAGATATCAAAAATGCTCTTTTCTGCTTCGTCGAGAAATTCCTCTACATTACTTTGATCTTCAAACCCACGGGTGGCAATTCCGGTAGCGACATTAATGAGGTGTCTCAGAATTCCCTTTTCGCGAATAATTCGAGCGTAGTGGGCAATATTGGCAGACGTGGGAACCAGATTTGCCAGTGAAGCAAGGTAAGCAGTCCCGCCCACAGCCTCCAGCTCTCCCCTTGCCTTCAAGAACTCGCTCAAAGTGATGAGATCCACCGGTTCACTACGTTCGGATAGATCCATCATTGCCCGGAAGATTTTACGGTGGGACTCACGATAGAACAGGTCGGGAGTTACAATTTCGAGTACACGGTCCATGGCTTCATTTTCGAGCAAAATTCCACCGAGAACGGATGCTTCAGCTTCCAGATTCTGAGGCGGAACTTTTCTGAGATTGTCGTCGATGGTGGCCATATTGCCAAACGGGAAACTAAACGAAAGACTCTATATTAACTAAAATGAGAAGCACCTACGTGCCTGAAATCGAAACAAAAGGCAAGAACAATTTTTACATTCAAAGTCCGGTGAAATCGATTCTGGGGATTCATACCCATTGGGTATGGATTGATCTTATGATCCCAAGCTATCCTAGCCGATTGGCCAATTCGCGGAGTTGCTCTCGTGTGGGATCCGGAATACGGTCGCCAAATTGGGCGAAGTACTTTTCGATATCTGGGACTTCGGGTCTCCAGAGTTCCGCATCTACCTTGAGCAGCTCGTTTAAATTGTTCGACGGGAGGGTTAGGCCAGTAAGATCAATGTCTCCAGGATTAGGTACATTACCGATGGGTGTTTCCCTGGCACCGATCTTCCCGTCCACCCGATCACACATCCACTTGAGTACGCGGCTATTCTCGCCAAAACCGGGCCACAACCACTTACCCTCCGGCGTCTTACGAAACCAGTTGACATAGAAAATGCGTGGCGCCTTGCCACCGAGCTTTTCCCCCATTTCCAACCAATGGCGGAAATAATCTCCCATGTTGTAACCGCAAAACGGTGTCATGGCGAAGGGATCCCGCCTCAATTTGCCCACGGTCCCGATGATGGCAGCAGTGGTCTCCGATGCTGCCGTAGCTCCAAGAAAGACTCCATGACTCCAGTTGAAGGCCTCAGTAACCAACGGCACAACACTGGCGCGACGACCGCCAAATATAAAAATGTCGATGGGCACACCCTCGGGTTTTTCCCAGTCGTTACAAATTTCTGGACACTGGGCCGCCGGGACTGTAAATCGAGCGTTCGGGTGCGCGGCAGGGGTTTTTTGCTCTGGACTCCAGTCCTTGCCCTTCCAGTCGATGGCATGGGCGGGAGGATCGCCGTCCATCCCTTCCCACCAGACATCACCATGGTCGTCCTGGGCGCAGTTGGTGAAGATGACGTTCTCTTTCAAGGTCTCCATGGCCATGGGATTGGACTTATAAGAGGTGCCCGGCGCTACGCCGAAAAAACCCGATTCGGGGTTAATGGCGTGGAGTCGTCCACCCGCACCGATCTTCATCCAGGAAATGTCATCGCCGAGGCATTCAGACTTCCATCCAGGGATGGTGGGTACAATCATCGCCATGTTGGTCTTGCCACAGGCAGAAGGAAAAGCAGCGGCAATATGAAACTGTTTTCCTGCGGGATTCGTGAGCCGCATGATCAACATATGCTCCGCCATCCACCCCTCTCGCTGAGCCATGGCGGAGGCAATCCTGAGAGCCAGGCATTTTTTTCCCAGCAGGGCGTTACCGCCGTAGCCGGAGCCGAAAGACCAAATTAAATTCTCCTGGGGAAAATGGCTGACGTATTTCCGTTCCATGGGGGCGCAGGGCCAAGAATTATCCTGCTGACCTTTGGCAATGGGAGCACCCACGGAGTGCAGGCAGGGAATGAAGTCACCGTCTTGCCCGAGGGCCTGGAGCACCCAGTCCCCGACGCGGGTCATAATGTGCATGTTACACACGACATAGGGACTATCGGTTATCTCCACACCGATTTTCGCTATGGGTGAACCTATGGGTCCCATGGAAAAGGGAATCACATACATGGTCCGCCCATTCATGCAGCCATCATAGAGGCCCCTCATGGTACCCTTCAACTCCTCGGGGTCCACCCAATTATTGGTGGGGCCGGCCTCTACCTTGGTTGGAGACGCAATGTAGGTTCGGTCTTCGGTTCTGGCCACATCGCTTGGGTCAGATCGAAACAAGAAACAATTGGGACGTTGCTTTAGGGGGATGGCCATCCCACTGGTGACCATTTGAGCCATTAAGTGATCGTACTCCGCCTTACCCCCATTACACCAGTAAAGGGAATCAGGCTTACACAGGTCGGCCACCTCACGAACCCATGCGTTGAGCTTCACATTCATTAATTTGTCAGTCATGATTCCTCGAGTGGTCTCGCCTCTTCATGTATCGGTAATGCACTAAATAGGCACTAGTGCCACTGACACTAGAGGCTAAATTCTTTATTGCATATGTGAAATTTTTTTGGAAATCAAACCGAGGGCTAGTAATTGGAGCTAGCTTCAGAGGGTGGACTCAGCAGTCTCATGGCCTGGTCCAATTCCTGATGACTTCCCAATAGGACAAGAACATCGCCAGCAAACAGGGTGAAATCCGGGGGAGGATTGTGTATGGACTCACCGTTTCGAACCACCGCAATGACCGTCACTCCGTAGCGTGACCTCACCTCAAGCCCCGCCAGAGTTTTACCCACGGCCGGGGAACCTTCAAGCAATAACACCGTATCGGTTGTGGTACCCACCAAATACTGACTCAGTTGATCCATGCTCTTGCCGTCAAGCTTGAGACCCCGGAGCATCCGGTACCGTTCCCGTCGCATCAAATCCACCTGGAGGGAGATCACATTTCGGGGCACGTGGTATTCCTCAAGAACCCGCGCAAAGATTTCCACAGAGGTTTCAAACTCCTCGGGGATCACCTGGCTTGCCCCAGTTCGATACAGCTGATCAATGTCGGATACATAACGGGTACGAACCAGGATGAACAGATCAGACCTGAGGCTCCTGGCCTGCCATACTGTATGTACGGTCGCCACAGGATCGGATATTGCAACCACCATGGCCCGCGCCCCGTGGATCCCAGCGTGCTCCAGGACATCCGGTTGCGTCCCATCTCCAAAAGTCACCGGCTCCCCAACAGCCTTGGCCTTGCTGATGAGATCAGGATTCATCTCTAAGATACGGTAGGGGATTCCCACCTGTTTGAGGACCTGGGTAAGGTTTTGCCCGTTCAAACCAAAACCCACGACCAACACATGACCCGTGGCGGATTCCTCCTTATCGTCCGCCGACGTCTTGACCCCTGGGAACTTGACCAGGGCTTCTATCCCGTAGGCGAACCGATTGACCCACTGAATCAGAAAGGGAGTTGCAATCATCGTTAAAATGGAAGCAGCCAAAAAAGTCTGCCCGGTATTCTCCGTTAGCAGACCTAAGTCCCGTCCCGCCGCGGCGAGAATAAAAGAAAACTCTCCAATTTGAGCTAGACTCAGGGCCAGTATGATTCCTAGTCGGAGGGAACGGTAAAGCCACCAGTAGATCAAAAAGATCACCAACGCCTTGATTCCGATAATCAGAAGGAAATTCAATAAAGCCGGGGCAATATTGTCTATTAAAAAATGGATGTTGAGAAGCATTCCAATGGAGATAAAGAAAATTCCACTAAAACAATCGCGCAGGGGTAGTATCTCGGCTACGATTTGATGGCTGTACTCTGATTCTGAGATCAACAGCCCTGCAATGAACGCACCCAGGGCCAGGGAAAGTCCCAACGCAGAAGTAAGCCACGCGGTTCCCAGACAGATGAAGATCACAAACAGGAGAAAGATTTCCCGATTCCTGACGATGGCCACTTGACGCAGGGCCCAAGGTAGGACGCTTCGTGCTGCGGCCACAACCAATAGGAGCACCAGTATCGCCTTAAGGAGTGCCCAACCAATGAGCAGCAGTGATACGTTACCGGTTTGACCCAGCACGGGAAGGAGAAGCATCATGGGCACGATACAGAGATCCTGAAACAGGAGCAGGCCCGTGGCCAATTTTCCTTGCAAGGAATCGATTTCACGACTGTCACTGTACACCTTGAGAACGATGACTGTGCTGCTTAGGGTGACCAGAAAGCCGAAGAAAATACCCACCTGAGCCGAAAGTCCTAAAAAAATCGCGGCTCCCAGGCTCACCAGCGTCGTGATGATCACCTGTAGTACGCCGGCCCATAGGATGTACTTTCGGGCCGTGTGAAATTCCGCCAAGGAAAATTCGAGCCCGATGGTAAAGAGGAGGAGGACAACGCCTATCTCTGCCAGGAGTTCCACCTCATGCACGTCATGGATCAGCCCCAAGGAGTCCGGGCCTATAATCACACCCGCCACCAGAAATCCCAGGATGACGGGGACCCTAAGCTTTTGAAAGACGAAAACGATGGAAAGGGTGGCGGTGAGAACGATAAGAAGTTGTTTTAAAACTGCGACGTCAGCCATAGATCGTTACGAAAGCAATTTTACTAGCCTTTGAATTCAATCGTAGAACCCAATTGTCTGAGCCAGGCCAAACACTGGATTCCACCGGCGCAAGAGCAACAGCGAATACTAAAACTATTTAAATGAAAACTAGCCAAGATTCCCATCGAACGATCCGGGAAGCTTTATTTGGCTTGGTAACTGGCAGTAACCACAGTGTGGATGCCGCCACGCACATTAAAATCCCCCACCACAGACATTGATCTTGGATGGCAGACCTTGACCAAATCATCCAGGATTCGATTGATGACATCTTCGTGAAATGCCCCTTCGTTGCGGTATGACCAGAGGTACAGTTTCAAGGATTTCAGCTCAATGCACAACAAATCAGGCACGTATTGAATCCGAATGGTTGCAAAGTCAGGCTGACCCGTACGCGGGCAAACGCAGGTAAATTCAGGACATTCAAGGCTAATTTCATAGTCCCTTTCGGGTCGAGGGTTAGCAAAAGTCTCCAGTTCTTTACTCGGCCCTGCCACCATGGGAATATTTTACCCCCGATCCGTTTAAAAATCCAAATTATATGCGATTCGAGAATGGATATTATACCCGTATTCCATATACCTTGCCCAGAAGGCTCTTTGGATAGCGTAATGTCGAATCGGGGCCAGCGGGACTAGCGTTTCCAGTAAAAGTACCTAGATATACGACCACGGTCTTTGTATAATATCATTACTAATCTCGAATTTTTTGAATTATTAAAGTCCCTCACCGATGAAGACTCGTAAATTGGCCTGGAACTTAAAGAGGAAGGGTTCCCTAATTTGTGTCAGTTAGTTGGAGGTATCCTGTGGGTTTATCCAAATTACCGGCTTTTCTCCTAGCATTTGTAGCTCTCTTCTTGCTTTCCCATGGCGTGGCAGATGCCAATAAAAGAGCGAGCAAAACCCTGGTGTTGAATAACGGCTTAGCGGTTTTACTCATGCATGATCCCGAGGTGACCCGCAGCACCGCAGCTTTGGCTGTAGGGGTTGGAAGTCTCTATGACCCTGAAGAGAAGATGGGATTGGCCCATTATTTGGAGCATATGCTGTTCTTAGGGACAAAGAAGTATCCGGAAGTAAATGCCTTCGATAAACTTCTATCCGCAAATTCCGGGGACAACAACGCCTATACGGGGGACGTGATCACCAACTACTTTTTCGAGATCTCCCATGGAGCTTATGAAGAGGCCTTGGATCGCTTCAGCCAGTTTTTCAAAGGACCCCTGTTCGACAAACAATACTCAGAAAGAGAGGTCAATGCCGTCCACAGCGAACACGACAAAAACAAGCTTCGGGATAGATGGCGTGCAGCCCATGCAATGAACCAGGTGGCGGAGGAAGGACACCCGGTCAGAAAATTTGGCACTGGAAACAAAGAAACCCTCGCTGGTGACAACCGGCCCGCTTTGCTGGCATTTTACCAGAAGTATTATGCGGCCTCGAGGATGAAACTCGCTACGCTGTCCATCCTTTCCTTAAGGGAGCAGGAGGAGTTAGCGGTCAGGTATTTCTCCGATATTCCAGACCATCCAGTGGAGATGCCGCAAATCGATTCGGAATACCGTAAACCACTTAAAGGTCAGTACCGGCTCATGCAAATAAAAACCATCAGGGATGTGCAAAATTTGATCCTGACCTTTCCGACCATCCGGCTTTATGACCACCTGGAAAACAAACCTGCACATATCGTAGCCCAGGTGTTGGGATACGAAGGAAAAGGTTCACTGCTTTCAAATTTAAAGGAGGAGGGGCTCGCCCTCGGGCTGTCTGCCGGAGGCGATTCCAGCCATCCCAACCTTTCTTCCTTTGATATTTCCGTTCGATTAACCAAAAAAGGCGAAAAGGATTACCAGCGAGTCCTGGAACTGATTTTTGCCTATATTCATCTGCTGAATAAAAAGGGATTCGAAGAATATACCTTCCGGGAAACCCAGACCATGGCCAAAATTAATTTCCAATGGAAGGACCCCGATGAAGGGATGGGATATGTGGCCTCCAAGGCCGCTCAGATGCAAAAATACAAGCTTGCGGATGTGGAAACCCTGCCCTACCTTTACCAGAAGTATGAACCTGCGGCCTACAAGGCTATCCTGGACACACTGACACCGGAAAATATGCTGGCGGTGCTACAGTCCCAGTCTGTGGAAACGGACCAACAAGCCGAATTCTATGGAACAGAATATTCCATCCGGGAAATCAGAGGTGACTCATTTGAAAAGCTTCGCACCTCCCCCAAGATAGAAGGCTTACTCTACCCCCAAAGAAATGAATTCATTCCTGATAATCTCACTCTGAACGAAGAAGAACCCAGTTCCGTTCGCGATGATCCGCTTGCCAAGATCTGGTTTCAATTCGACAACCGTTTTGAACAGCCAAAGGTCAACATAATACTTCGGATAGAAACGCCTCGTGTTTACGACACCGTAAAAAACTTTGTGCGCTCCAGGCTGTATTCCGCCGCGGTCCATGAGGGATTGAACGAATTAGTGTATCCCATTCAGCTGGCCGGACTGTCCTATGGCCTAAGCGTACGGAAGAAAGGGGTCATCCTGACATTAGGTGGCTATTCCCAAAGGATTTCAGATCTGCTCCAGTTGGTGGCAAAAAATTTGACCCGGATCAGCATAGACGAGCGGAAGTTTAACGACCTGAAAAGTGCGGCCGTTCGCAGAGCCGAAAATAGAAAGATGAGGCCCGCCTATTCCAGGGCAAGTTACTACAATCGATTGCTATGGCGGGTCAAACAATACAATGAAGAACAAATCCTTGACGAACTCAGGTCCGTTTCCTTTGACGATATAAAAGAGCACGCCAAGATTTTATATGAGAGAGTATTTATAACCGGCGTCGTACATGGCAATTGGACCGAAGCCAAGGTCCGGGACAGTCTGGACCTGTTGTTAGCCGAGATCAAAAGCCAGCCCCTACCAAAGAAGGACCGTTACCAAGAGCAACTCGAAATTCTGGATCCCGGTGAAAGGATCTTTTTCTCCAAAATGATCCCGAACAACAACAACGCCCTAACTTACACCTTGCAGGTTGGGAAAATGGACCTCGCCACCCATGCCAAGGCATCCTTGGTGACATCCATTGTGGAAAGCGATTTTTATACCCAGATGCGCACCAACCAGCAACTGGGTTATATCGTCTCGAGCTTTAACCATAGGAGCCAGGACAGGTTGTTTTTCAGTTTTCTTATTCAGTCAGCCGGCTACGGTCCCGTGGAGCTCAAGTCTCGGGTGGAGTCATGGATGAAACAGTCTTATCACATATTTGACGCGCTCACCGATGAGGAATTTGAAAAGCACAGGAAGGGACTGATTGTATCCCTTGAAGAGGAGGGAGATAGCATCGCCGAGGTCGCCGAAGAACTCTACGATTACGCCACCAGAGAAAAAGGCAACTTCCAATACCACGATCAACTTGTGGAGGCGGTAAAGAAGTTGAAGAAATCGGACGTGATTAATGAAGCTCGGAGGATTCTCTTGGACGCCAAGACACCGCGAACTGTGGTCCTGATCCGCGCCCAGGGCAACAACGAACCGCTCCCCAAGGGAGTCCTGACAACCGTGAGTCAGATCCAGGAAAGCAAATCCAAACGTGCGCGCAAGGACAACGGTACCCCTTCATTTGAGAAGATGTAACGGTAAGTCAATTTCAATCTCGGTCCAGTTAGACTCGCAAAAACATACCACAACAGGCTCGTCCGATTACAAACCAAGTCAACTTGTAACTTCCTCTCGTGGAATAATTTCAATGATTTGATTCTTCGCCGGACTTCTGACCACTCCTATAGGATCGGATCCATTTTGAACAGACTCGATGGACTGCCTATATAGGTTTCGTAATAGGATGACACCCTTATCGGACGCGCCCAGGTGTTCTGTGGTCCGGTCAAAGATCGGTCCCTGGCTTTCCTGGGCAGAGCGATCTTGGTCCCCCCGTGCAATTGCATCAATGGACTCATCCCATCGATAGACCCCCGGGGGTGTCTCGGTGATCCCTTCCTCCTGTCGATCGGGGGGAAGAGCAGGCACAGGCTTACCGTTCACCAACGGACTAAAAGCAACCGTTACATGAAGAGTGTGTAGGTCATCCATAGGCACACGCCAACGCATTGCTTCATATCCGGGATGAGCAGCCCTGAAACCCGCCGGATGATCCTCCTCTTGGTGGTAACCGGTTTTGTTCATTGTGGGCATCACAAAGTAGCTTACCGTGGTGTATTTTTCATTTCCCACACGACGCGTATAGCGGTCGCGGATTCCGAACTCCGTCACTTCGGATTCCAGTTCCACATCTCTCCAGTGACGCGAAGAGGGAGTCCTGTGCAGGAACCTAAAGTGATGTTGATCCACCGTGTTCTCCACCGTCTGAAAATAGTTGCAGCTTTGAACTCGCGCTCCCATGGAGCGAACCCCGTCCTGCCGCACCAGAACATCGTACCTGGGCAAAAGCGGAGCAGGATCAGGACCAAGATAAGCGAAAACGACTCCGCCAAGCTCCTCCGCTTTGTAGGCGGGTAGCTTAACCCGTTCTTTGAAACTGCTGCCTGGAGTCTCTGCAGGCTGTTCCAGGCAACGTCCTTCCACATCAAACAACCATCCATGGTAACAACAGCGAATACCTCCATCCTCAATGTAACCAAGCTCGAGAGAGGTACCGCGGTGCGGACAGTATAAACCCAGGAGTCCGAGTCTCCCTGTATCGTCACGAAATAGGACTAAATCCTCACCTAAAAGCCTGCGACGTTTTGGCTTGCCCTTCAGTTCCTTGGCAAAACCAATGGGATACCAGTAAAAACGCATCATCTGACCCCCGGGGGTCCCCGGTCCCACCCGAGTAAACAGATCGTTTTCCTCATGGGTCAAAGCCATTGGGTAATCCTCCTGCCAATATGCAACTCAACGCTATCCGGTTCTAGCCTTTGTCTTGGCTTTCTTCGCCTGTTCCCCTACGCCCCAAATGTCATTGGGTAACGTCACCCCCTGTTCCTTGGCCGTAGCTGCCGCGCGCTCCCGCGCTTCCGCGGACCGCACCGCGTTCTCATCCGCTACATCTAACCCCAAGCCATCCACCATGCGCAGCCTAAAGTTAAAGTAGGCACTCACAGAAGCGATATCCAAAACGTCCCGGTCCGTCCAACCTACTTCCCTAAGCTTTTGAATGTCTTCATCGGTCATCATGGCCGGTGAAAGGGTTAACTTTTCCGCCCACTCCAGCATGGCGTATTCGGCTTCCGTGAGCTTTGCCTTGCGCCAATCGTTCTGAATGAACTCTGCTGTAAGATTATCTCCGCCAACTCTACGCAGGGCCCCTGCGTGACCCACCGTTCAATAGCGGCAGTGGGCCGTTAAGGAGGTTACCGTGGCGATCATCTCCCGCTGGGCTGCCGTGAGACGTGACGGTCCGCGCATGATGTGCATCATCAGTTGGCGTCCGAAAAGCATCGACAAAGGGTTCAAGCTGGAAAGCTCGGGCGGCGTAACGGGATGGGTTCCCGGGGGGGCGCTGCCGAAAGTCTCACCATAGGAGAGGTTCACTTCGCGCATTTTGTCATAGGCTTCCTTCAGCTCGCCCTCTGACTCGTGTTCCTGAATGATTTTGATCCACGGCATGGTCCATCCCTCTCTTTTAATGGGAAATCACTAACCTCTAAACAGAACGAAGGGAGTAGATCATAACGAATTTATGCTGTCAATTATTGAACAGAAATGATCTTCGCTCTAGGATTGAAGGTTCAAAAACCCTTGTCTAATAGGCCCAAAATCTAACCAAATATATATGAAATTTTGGGTTGAATTTTGGATTACGGAATCGGGAATAAGATGACTCTCGCAAAGACGCAAAGGACGCCAAGTTGGGAGAAAATAGCAAAACTTTTCTCTTTGAGGGCTTGGCTCAGGCAAAGGCTGAGCCGTCCGCTGGCGGAGTCTTAGCGCGAAAGACTTTCGAATCAGCGCGGCGGTAAGGGAGCGGGACCGGCGATCTTTTTAAAAACCTTTATTGCTTCCGGATCACCTTGGAGTTCCATGACCGCCCTTGCTTGTTGGTCTGGCAATACCGGATTGGGAACTTCCCCGACTAATTTTTCCCATGTTTTGAGCAACCGTGGATCCTTGAAAAGCTTGGTGAACGCCTCCCTCAAAATTCTCACTCGCTCCTTTGGGATGCCGGGAGGCGCCAGGTAAGGCGAACCAACTAACCTGAGGTTACGGAAGGTCTGAAGTACATTTCTCTGCAAATCCGTCCTGGCGAAACGTTCTAAAGGAGGAAGATCTTGGAAGAGGGGATCACCACGGAAACCGCCGCGAAAACCTATGGGAATCTCCATGGCGGCATGGAAGTCTACGCGCCCCTCATCGATCCATTCAGGGGTCCGTTGAAAGACGGTAATGATGCTGGCCGCCCTGACGTCCACCTCCCCCCGCATCAAGGCCAGATCCATTTCCGGGCCAGAATAGCCAGTAACAAACTTGGGGTTCTTGAAATCAAGCAGCCAAGCGAAAAGTCTATTAAAGATGTAGACCGCGTGGCCGACTGATTGGGTTGCAATCCGTAAACCGGAGGCGGTCTGGAGCTTTTTCAGACTGTTCAGACCAAGCTCCTTTCTACTCATAAGGACATAATTGGCCTTGCTGTTGCTTGAGCCCAAGTAGGTAAATTTGGTAAGGTCATAGTTCACACTTGGTTGACCCAAAACAGCGTTGGCTACAAAGCCGCCGCCTATATTGCCAAGCGTCAGACCGCCAGCCCCGGCTGCCTTGTATAGATGATTGGCAGCCTTTCTACCCCCGGCCCCTGGCATATACTGTGCCACAATATTAGGATTCCCCGGTATGAGTTTAGGAAGAACTGATATAACAGCTCTGGTTCGCATGTCCCCCAACCCACCGGGGTTACGTCCTTGAATAACTTTAATGGTCTTCCCTTTAAATAAGGAAGATTGTGAAGAGGCAAGACTTGGCAGGAACAGAAGGGTTGTAAATATTGCGCCCGAAACAACGGGTGGCGAAAGGCTAAGCTTATATTTCATCTTCTACCTCCTTCACGAAGGGCTATGGGGTGGCCCCGGGGTTTGAATTTCGGGGAGAGGCAGGGATTCACCTTCCGGGACACCGGCTAAATGTTCAACAGAAGATCTCCAAAAAATAAAGTTTTTCGCGCCAAGACGCCTCCAATTTAAACCCGAAACCCAAGCTCGAAATCCCAAGCAAACCAGAACCCTCAACTCCAAAATTCAAAATTCAAAACGGGACTATTTGGAGTTTTATGTTTATAGATCATTTGAATTTGTTTCGAATTTCGG
This sequence comes from uncultured Binatia bacterium (SeqCode), assembly GCA_965215595.1. Lineage (GTDB taxonomy): Bacteria > Desulfobacterota > Binatia > UBA9968 > CAXXLF01 > CBDCDW01. The sequence goes on from CBDCDW010000005.1 coordinate 942,952, forward strand.
ATTTCAAATTTCGAATTTGTATCTTTAATTAAACTTAGCGTCCTCACGTCTTCGCTCCGCTCAGAATCTCAGATGCAAAATTTCAGATTTCATATCTGAGATTTGAGATTTGCCATTTGCAATGCGCTTCGCGGGCCTTTGCGCGAGTCATCTTTTCCCCGACTCTGTGATTCGAAATTCAACGGAAAAATTTAAATCTCTTGATCGAACTTGACTTAGGTCGAAATGGGAAATAGCTTGCTAGTTTAATATGAAGTTCGAAGTTGAGGTCCCCTCGCTAAAAGGAGTTGCCCGTCTGGAGATCAAGACGGTCCAGGAGAAAAACACCTGGGCTGCCTATCTCCTCTTCAATACCGGTCGGCCTCTGGACGACACTTGCCTATTGTTGGGCCAATCAGGCATACCCCACCACTTCACCGGCCCCACCGAAAAAGAGGCCGAAGAGGCCGCCAAGAAGTTTTTACAGGAACGCTATCACGTGGTTAGGATAATTTGGTGAAGTCTTAGGAATCTGGAAGTTCTTTTTTATCTGCCTCTGCTGCAGCGAGCTTCTGGGCAAATTGATCGAGACGTTTGTCAGCATTTTGATAGCTGGACTGGGCATGACCCAGATGTTTACCCAGCAGTTCGAAATCGTCCTTGAATCTTGAAAAGTCACCGTTGAGTCGGCCCAGGTATTGGAGGATCTCTTTGGTTCGCTCCTCGATCTTCATCCCCTTTAGCCCCAAGACGATGGCCTGGAGATAGGCATAAAAGCTATTGGGGGAAACGGGGATAACCTTCTTACTTAGGGCATACTGGCTTATGTTCCTGTCCCCACCAAAGGCGTCGTCTTTTATAATGGTCTCGTAATAGACATTTTCGGCGGGGATATACATCAGGGCAAAATTGTAGGTGTCCTCGTCGGGCAGGATGTATTTGCTGGCTATGGCATCGATGTGCTTTTTGACATCGGTAACAAATTGTCTTCTTGCCTTGCTCTTTTCCTCTTCCGAGCCGCCGTTCATCATGCGCTTGAAGTTTTCCAAGGGGAACTTGGAGTCCACCGGGACATAGGAACCTCCCAGCTTGATCACCGCGTCTACCCTCTCTCCGTTTTTAAAGGCATACTGCGTGGCGTAATGATCGGTGGGAAGGATCTGTCCTAAGAGGTCACCGAGCAGGAATTCACCAAAACCCCCTCTCAGCTTGGGGGCCCGAAGGATCTCCTGCAGCGAGGCAATATCTTTTCCCACGTCATAGATTTTGCGGTTGGACTCTTCCAGGCCCCCAAGGCTCTTCTGCACGTTGCCCACCACACGGGCTGCGCTGTCAAGTCGCTCGCCCAAATTTTGCTGAGTCTTTTGCAGGATCTCGGAATGGTCCTTCAGACGGTCCGAAACATGACCCAAGACCTGGCCCAACTGCTGGTTGATTAGCTGCGTGTTGTTCTCCATGGACTGGGTGAACTGGCCGCGGAGCTGATCGATTTGCTGATGGACCAAAAGCAGGCCCTGGTCATCCTTCTTTGCCGAGAGGAGAGCGTCCAAGCGGCGGAGGAGAAACCAAGCAAACAGAACAAGCCCGGCAACAATGAAAAAATATGGAGCGAAATTTATTAGCAATTCCACCATCAGTCAGTATGGAATCAGCGAAGCCTGAGGGCGTATTCCAAAACCTCGCTGAGCTTTCGGATCTGGGTGGCCCTGAGTAACCTCTCATCGAATGGAGAGGATAGGTACCGATCCACGTTATGTTTGAGATTCCATTCCAAGAGCTCGATGCACTGATCCGTACTCTGTTTTTCAGCACGGTGACGTCGTGCACGGTGCAACTCTTTGAATTCCACCACTTGACCCATAAGCAGAGTTAAGCTTAGGGGTTAAAAAACACCAATGTCAAGGGGCAGGTGGTGGTGAGCAAAGTCGAATCACGCTTCAGCGGCCTCTCGGCGCAAAGCCAAGTTCAACTATGTCATTGCGGGCTCAGGGGCCCGTCCCTCAGCGGGAGCCGATGGGTCTCTACCTCAAGGCCCCGTCATTTTATCTCAATGCCAAAGTGACATACCTCCCGTATCGGACGTCTCCCCAGCTTCAGACCAAGCCCCCTGCGCCCCCGTATTGCGCCATGTATAATCTAACCCAAGGGCGATACGTTGCGCCATTTGTGATTCTAACCCTCCAAGGGCTCACATTAGAGCTCAAGGAGGGCAACAATGGAAGGGTTCACCATGGCACGACGATCCAAGCAGGAGTATTTACGATCCATCTATGATCGTTATCAGCACGCACCACGGGCACAGAAGGGAACGATGCTAGAGGAATTCTGCAAGGTTTGCGGCTACAACCGCAAATATGCCATCTGGCTTTTAAACCGGCCCTTGCCCGAGGCAACTGTACGCAAACGGGGTGCACCTCGCTCTCCTACATACAATCGGGCAATGGTAAGGATTTTGGCAAAGGTGTGGGAGGCCTCGGGGTATCTGTGCTCCCAACGTCTGAAGGCCGCCCTTGTACACTGGTTGCCCTGGATAAGGCAACACTTCGAGCTGACCCAACCGTTAGAGGATCAGCTCCTGGCCATCAGCGCCCGTCAGATGGATCGGCGCCTGAGGGAAACCAAGCACATCGTGAAACGCCGACTCTATGGCACCACTCGGCCCGGATCGCTACTAACCCGACTTAGCGGATTCGCGGGGTTCAGTGCTCGTAAGTACCTGTAAATCAACGAGAGCTTCCAAAAGGTCTTCACTACATCGAGCTATTTCGCCACTTCACCTTTGGCCGTAACACGGGGAGGCAGCTGACTGGGCAATGAAAGCCGCAGCTGCTCAAGCAAGACCTGGAGTTCGGGCTCAGGCTGTGTATAGCGTGACATGATCACCTTGCGTCCATCAGTGGTCGGCAAATGCACGTCTATCATCTGAACAGCACCGAACTTTTCCAGAACCGATCGCGGTGTCAATCCCGGTGCCAAATCCCGCAGGTGGCGACGCAAGGTCACATGCATGGCGTAAGCCATGAAGGCTACGAATATGTGAGCTTCGATGCGTTCCTCCTTCTGGTGGTGGATCGGACGGATCGCCAGATCACCCTTGAGGTTCTTGAACGCTTCTTCGACCTGAACCAGTTGCATGTAGAACTCCCACATCTGTTCAGGCTCGCGTCCAACCAGGTTCGTTCTCAGCAAGTAACGTCCTTCTCGGCGCCGGACCTTTTGTAGCTGGTCCTTTCGCAATGAGAACTGCACCGACCCATTGCCATCAGGGATGTCGATCCGAACCAGTCGCCAGGCCGAAGGCGATTGCTGCCTGGCGGCCCCGAGTTTCAGCAACAGCTCGTCACGCGTCAACTTCATGCCTTGTAGCTGCTTAAGCCGCCTCCACAGCTTCTTTAGTTGCCGACGCCGCATGGAGCGCTCCTTGTTGATGCGATCACGACTCTGTGCCAACACATACAACTCATCGTCTTGTGGTAGTAACTTGACCTCCACTCCTTCGCGCACTGTATGCCACGGCTTGTCGATCAGCTCCTTCTCGTAACGGCTCAGTCGTCCCTTAGGCGTTCCCACCAGGTAATAGATCGGCGGAGTGCTTTCGCGCATCTGCTTGAGAACCTCCTCGGTCGGAATCCCCCGGTCCATCACCCAGATGCGCTCCGCTTTGCCGTACTGCTCCTCGATCTTGTTGAGAAATCCACTCAACGTAGTCTTGTCGGCCGTGTTGCCGGCCATGACTTCATAGGCTAACGGGAACCCTTCCGGGGTCACGATCAGAGCAATCACCACTTGGACACAATCGAAACGCTTGTCACGGCTGTAACCATACTTTCGCTTGTCGTTTTCCGAAAAGGGTGGATTGCTCTCAAAGTAGGTGCTGGTCAGATCGTAGAGCAGCACGTCGAACTTTGCATTGAACAGATCCTTCCACCGTTGTGTCAGGTGATCAAAAAGCGCTTGCTTGTGACCCAGGAGCTGGTCCAGGCACTTGTAGAGCTTGTGGATCTCCACCAGTTCAAAGCCCGCCCCCAGACAATCGGCCATCGCGCTGTTGTCGTACCAGTGCCGATGTAACCGCCACTCGCTGCCAGGATCAATCAGCCGGTAGCAGCTCAACGCCTGCGTGATCAGATCCCAGCGCGTCCCCTTGCGGCTCGGCTCCAACCGTGTCGCCCAGAACTCATCGAGCCCCAACTGCTCGTACAGGTGACAGGCCAGCCAGCATGCGCCCCACTGTCTGGGCCGGTGCAGTTCCAGATCCTTCAGCCGGATCTGCACCACTTCGTCGTCATCAATTTCTACAGGCCGATCCTCGGCAAACAGTGCTATCGTACGCGGCAATACGGCTCCATCCTCGAAGACCTCGATGGTCTTACGCCATGCCTGATGCTGAGAGTCGTTGATCTCACCGAGATAGAGCACCTGGCGCTGAACGACTCGTCCACCTGTTACCCGGCGGTTCTCCACCACATTCCAGTAACGGTGTTCCTTGCCATCTTTGTTGCGTTTCGTGCAACGTAAGAACATAGCGCACGTAGAATACTGCGTGTTGGGCAACCCTGAAAAGGGGGTAGGTCTTCACTACAGGCTGTTTAGGCCCATTTCGGGCTCACCTCGCCTTGGAAATTGGCTACTTAAAACGCGAAAAAAGTTATCGAGGGGGTCGAATCCGCTAAGTCGGGCTAAAGCAGATGATCCCGATTAAGACCGATCACTGGGATGTGAACCGGCCGGGCTATCTGGAGATTGACCTGGTGTCACACTCAGGGGCCTCAGCGGTTGGGGAGTTTGTCCATAGTCTGGACTGTGTCGACATTGCTACCTGCTGGGTAGAGCGCAAGGCCGTCATGGGTAAGAGCGCTTTGGGTGTCTTGAATGCGGTCACCGAGATCGAACACCAGCTTCCTTTTCCCCTCAAGGGGATCGACTCCGACAACGGCAGTGAGTTTATCAACAACCGCCTTCTTGCCTTCTGTCAACAACGCCCAGCTGGCCACACCATTCAGTTCACCCGCTCGCGTCCCTACAAAAAAGATGACAACGCGCACATCGAGCAGAAAAACTGGACCCATGTCAGAAAGCTTATGGGCTGGGATCGCTACGACACCGCAAAGGCCCAAGAGGCCGCCAACCAGCTCTATGATGAACTTAGGATCTTCCAGAATCTGTTCCAGCCCTCCATGAAGCTGCGATGCAAGATCCGTATAGGCTCTCGACTTATTCGCCGCTATGACACGCCTCGTACCCCGTTCGAACGGGTCGTGGAGTCCCGAAAGGGAGACCCCAAAAAGCTGGCAGCCCTCAAGCACACGCTTAAGACAACTGATCCCTTCGAGCTCTCTACCCGAATCGATCAGCAACTGCAGCGGATCTACAAGCTGGCCAGCCATGCAGACAGAGCCCCACGAGAGAGACCACCGCTGAAACAAACGCCGTGGAGAAACTGGACCTTCAGCAAGAAACTACAGCGCCAACAACAGGACATGAAACGACAGATGCGAGACGACTTCGGTTAGATTTTGTAATGACGCAACGAATCCCGCTAGGGTTAGATTTTTTGATGGCTTAACACGCCCCAACATGCGTGCCGAGTAATGAGTGCTGAGTACTGAGCCGGGAAAAATGAAAGTCGGGGAGGGCTCAAGGTTCTCCCTGAGCGAAACATGGACGGAGCAGCGGGCTACCCACCGTGGTCGGCACCGCATGAATGCCGGAGTCCGCCCACGGCTAATCTGAGATCCGGAAGGTTCGTGCGAGCGCCGGCCCGGTGGGTCGCTGCGGGAGTCCCGTGGAGCGAGGGGAGTGAGGAAGCCCTCATGTTACAGGTCTATTACCCACGGCCGGGCTTCGACGATGAGCGCAGCCGAACCGAGGCTCGCTCCCCGAGGAGACATTTCGCACCACAGTTTCTAAAGGAGATCCGGTGCAGGCTGTTGTTGGGTGACACAGTGGATTGCCCCTTGCCCATAGATAACAGAGGTACAATCGATTCCCACGACATTGTGCTCGGGGAACAGGGAGCTTAATAGTTCCACTACTCTTTGGTCATTGTGGTGCTTGTATTGGGGGACCAGCACAGCTTCGTTTCCGATATAAAAATTTGCATAACTCGCAGGTAGCCTCGTTCCTTTATACTCCACAGGCCCAGGCATTGGCAGCGGAATCACTTTCAGGGCGGTCCCTTCTTGGTCCTTGGCTGCTTGCAAAAGTTCATAGTTTTTCTTCAACGAAGGGTAATTTTCGTCCTTGGGGTTTTCCTCAACGGCGCATACCACCGTGTTGGGATCCACAAACCGTGCCAGGTTGTCGATATGACCGTCAGTGTCATCTCCCAAAATTCCATCATCAAGCCAGATAAAATGACCAACACCCAGATGATCTCTCAGGGTCCGTTCGATATCGTCTAGCTTCAAAAGGGAATTACGATTCGGATTCAACAAGCACTGTGTGGTAGACATGCAAGTCCCAGATCCATTCACCTCAATGGAGCCTCCTTCCAGAATCAGTCCAGGCTTGAATTCAGGGAGCTGGAGAAGGGTCGCGATTTTCCCTGCAACGCTGTCATCTTCGAGGTAGGTGTCATACTTTCGGCCCCAGGCATTGAACACCCAATTGTTGAGACCGACTCTAGTTTTCCCTTCCGTCCGAGTAATAAAGGTTGGCCCGTAGTCTCTAATCCACACATCCACCGTCGGAATCTTCAAAAAGGACACGTTCGCAAGTTCAGCGCCTGAAGCGCCGATTTTTTCCACGGCGTCCCTTTCAGTATCCTCGTCATTAACCAGGAGACAAACCTTCTCTCCCCGTGAGAGGGTTGCCACCATTTGGACCCAGACATCTTGAACTACCTCAATGGGATCAGGCCAGGCCTCAGGATTCTGCGGCCAGGCCAACCAGGTGGCCTCGTGGATTACCCACTCCGCCGGCATGGAATAGCCTTCCTCTCTAGGGAGATGCGATGTTTTGGCAGGTTTTTGGGCGGAGGTGCCGGATTCCAACTGACCTCTCCTACCCAGAAGAGTCTTGATCGAGGAAACGGGCTGTAAGGGCCCCGTAGGCGTCAATGCGCCGATCCCTAAGGAACGGCCAGTTTTGGCGTGTCTCTTCGATCTTATTGAGATCGCACTTGGCAATTAAAATCTCCTCCTTGGTTTCACTGGCCTCAGCGACCATCTCGCCAAAGGGATCCACCACAAATGAGCTCCCCCAGAACTGGAGCTTTCCCTCGCGCCCAACACGGTTTACTGCGGCGACGTAGACACCATTGGCCACCGCATGACCCTGTTGCACCAGCTTCCACGCCAGGCGTTGGGATTTCGCTGCCGCAGGAGTGTCTTCGGGTATCCTCCCGATGGCCGTGGGGTAGACGATAATTTGCGCCCCGCTCAGGGCAATCAGACGGGCTGCCTCAGGAAACCACTGATCCCAGCAGATGAGAATACCAATTTTACCGTAACGGGTTTTGAAACTCGGAAACCCCAGGTCTCCAGGGGTGAAATAGAACTTTTCGTAATAGCAAGGATCGTCTGGAATATGCATCTTACGATACTTACCCAAAATGGATCCGTCCACGTCGAGTACCACCGCCGTGTTGTGGTAGATACCCGCAGAACGTCTTTCAAATAGCGAGGCAATGATAACAATTTTTTCTTTCCTGGCCAGCTGGCTTAAAATCTCTGTGGTGGGACCGGGAATGGGCTCCGCCAGATTGAACAGCTTGGCATCTTCACTTTGGGGAAAGTAAGGGGACATGAAGAGTTCTTGAAGACAGATGATTTGGGCTCCCTTGTGGGCAGCCGCACAAATCTTATCGGTGGTCTTGGCAAGATTGAATTTGGGGTCCTTTCCTGCCTTCACCTGAATAAGACCCAAGGTTACTTTATCTGACACGCCTTCAACCCCCTTGCGGCTTATTTTATCACAAATTAACAGAAGTCTCTTCCAAAGATTTCTTCAATTGGAAAGCCGAGCGCCGAGACCAACGGGGGTAGCTCAACAAGACTGAAAAAATGGAACGAGGAGGCAAGGCACTGCAATTCTTTCCTCCTCCCGTAAGAACTCTGGAGGTCGTCTATTTTAAGTGCTGCGCAAAAAAGGTTTTAGTCTTTTCCCACGCGTCATCCGCGGAAGCTTTATGATAACTCTGCTGTCTATCATTACAGAAGAAGCCGTGGCCCGGTTCAGGATAGACTTTGAGAGAAAAATCCTTCTTGTTGTCGGTCAACGCTTTGTTGACTGCATCCACGTGTTCCTTGGGGATGAACGAGTCCTTGCCGCCAAAAAAGAGGGTCATGGGACAGTTAATCTCGCCGGTACGATCCAGAGGGCTTGGTTTACCAAGAGGGATACCCCCGCCGTAGAAGACCACAGCCGCTTTGATGTCCTTGTTGTGGTGGGCCGCTGTGAGATAAGTAAAACGCCCTCCCATGCAAAATCCCGTCACGCCAATGGCCCCTTGCTTTACATAGCCCTGTGCCTTCAAGTGGGTCAGAGCGACACCCACGTCGTCCATGATCTTGGGGTCTTGCAATTGGTTCATGATCCCAACAGCCTTCTTCAGGTCTTCGTAGGGAACAATCCTTTCAGATTCCCTATGGTAAAGATCTGGCGCAATGGCGACGTATCCCTCACCGGCCACCCGCTCGGTTACGTCTTTGATGTGACTGTTGATACCAAAGGCCTCCATCAGTACGATGATAGCCGGACAGGGCCCTCCGTCCTTAGGCCTTGCCTCATAGGCCTCCATTTTTCCATCACTGGTATCAAGCTGGTGAGTAGCTGTTGTAATATCCATCATTCGTCTCCTTTCACAATAAAAAATCTCCAGGAGGTGTATTGATCAGTACCTCTAGCAAATTTTAAATATTTCATCCAGCCTGTTAAGTGATAACACTTCATACTACGCGAGAGGTCCAAGCATTCGCAGGAATTATTGTTTCCAATTGCAAATAGAGCCTGCTCGTCTAGGGGGATGATTTCCTGACCACAGGGGGCTAATTACTAAAAATGGAGAAGAAAAGAAATACAGGGGATTTCCTGGTCACTATGGGCGTTTAAAGAACAACGCGGATTTAGCTCCGGGCAGGTCTGCGGGCTCAAGGCATGGCACTAGTCAGTGCAACTATTTTCCCACTATGGGACTGAAGCGATTGAGAAATTTGGCTTCACTCATCTTTCCCGCCGTCGCTAACCTCTTAACCATTGCCTTATCTTTGAGGTCCTCGGGTCTCAACCGGATCATGTACTCGAGCAGTGCCTGATAGGTCTCCGATTCCATGTCCACATACCTCACGCGGATCTTTCCGGTCTGCGGGTCAATCATCTCGTCAAACGGGATGGGCACCAGTCGTCCCGCCTGGATGGTAACCATGGCATCGCTCCCACCTTCTATAAGAAAACGGGTGGCCCAAAACCCCAGACTACGGCAGTACTGAATATCATGGGCTCCCGGTGAAGCGCATCTGAGCTCATAGCCCAGATGCTTCGCCACGATGGTGACGGGAAGATCCCTCGCCTGCAAACTGGCGGAAACCCGTTCCTTTAAAAATCTGCTCAGATCCAGCTCGCTCAACCGCACATTACCAAAAGCGTCCTTTTCAATTCCTTTTAGAGTTTCAGGATCCAACCGCGCCGCGAGTCCCTCTGAAAGAAGCACCACGCCGTGCTCACGCCCCTGCGCTCGCCGTTTGATAATGGCTGCCTCGATAACATCCCTGATCCGATCGAGGCTAATGTTTCCTTCGGGAAACTCTTCCGCGATCAAAGTAAGAGTGGCCCCTGCCGCCCCACCGATACCAAGGGCCAGGTGCCCCGCACTCCTTCCCATAACGGTAACAAAAAACCATCGTTCCGTAGTCACTGCATCCTGCATTAGGTTACGAACCAGGTCCTTACCCAGGTTGCAGGCTGTGGTGAAACCAAAGGTGACAATATCGGCAGGTAAGGGTAAGTCGTTGTCGATAGTTTTGGGAACGTGAGCAACGGTGATGTCGGGTGAAGCCTTAGCGATTTGCGATGCCGCAAAGGCCGTGTCGTCTCCACCCAAGGTTAAGAGGTATTGCACCCCGAGGCTTTGAAGTGTTTCTACCACCCGGCGCACACCGTCTGGACTACGGGTAGGATTGGTTCGCGAGGTAAGAAGAACGGATCCCCCCTCGAAATGAATCCGTGAGACATCGCCGATATCCAGCTCAACAATATGTTGGGTGTCCCCTTGAACCAGCCAGCGGAAGCCATGGTAGCAACCGAGGACCTGCAGACCCCGATTACGCGCCTCGATGGTGGCAGCGGCGATCACCGCGTTGATGCCCGGGGCAGGGCCTCCCCCCACAAGAATTGCCAGCTTCTTCATGTCAAGCGGAGAACTTTGAATCCAGCGGAAAAGAACGGAGCAAGTAGTCTCAACCTCGTTGGTTCATAGGCACATAGGCGCGTTCCTCCGCGCCCAGATAGATCTGCCTTGGCCGGGCGAGCTTCTGTTCGGAATCCAGCAGCATCTCTTCCCACTGGGCAATCCAGCCTGAGGTCCGTGGTATGGCAAAAAGCACTGGGAACATATCCTGGGGGAGCCCCATGGACTGGTAAATAAGGCCAGAGTAAAAATCCACGTTGGGATAGAGTTTACGTTTAATAAAGTAATCGTCCTCTAAGGCGATGCGTTCCAGTTCCAGGGCGATGTCGAGAAGGGGATTGCGACCTGTGACCTGGAACACAGCGTCTGCGGTTTTCTTGATGATTTTTGCGCGCGGATCATAGTTTTTATAGACACGGTGACCAAACCCCATGAGCCGTCCCTCACCACCCTTCACCTTCTTGATAAAGTCGTTAACTTTATCCTTCGATCCAATCTCCATGAGCATCCGCAACACCGCTTCGTTGGCCCCCCCGTGCAAAGGACCGTATAAGGCGGCCGCAGAGGCAGCCACCGAGCAATAGGGATCCACTTGCGAGCTGCCCACACCGCGCATGGTGTTGGTGCTACAGTTCTGCTCGTGATCAGCGTGAAGGATAAACAGAACATCCAGCGCCTTCTCCAGCACTGGATTGGGTTTGTATTGGAGCTCGGTCATCTTGAACATCATGTTGAGAAAGTTACCCGGATAACTAAATTCGTTGACAGGATAAACATAAGGCAACCCGAGACTATGTCGATAAGCGTAGGCCGCAACGGTTGGCAGCTTCCCTAAAAGGCGGTAGGTCTGTATCCTGCGCGACTCTGCGCTGAAAATATTCTTCGCATCAGGATAAAAAGTTGACAGGGCTGCCACTGCACTAATCACCATCCCCATTGGATGCGCGTCGTAGTGAAAGCCATCCACGAACTTTTTAATGCTCTCGTGGACCATGGTATGATTGATGACATTCCAATTCCATTCTTCCAACTGTGAAGTGGTGGGAAGTTCACCATTGACCAAGAGATAGGCAGTCTCGAGGTAGTTACTCTTTTCAGCCAGCTGTTCAATGGGATAGCCGCGGTACCGTAAGATGCCCACGTCGCCGTCAATGAAAGTGACACGACTCTGGCAGGAAGCGGTATTCATGAAACCAGGATCATAACTCATCAAACCGAAATCATCTTCGGAAACTTTGATGTTGCGCAGATCCGAGGCGTTGATGGCACCGTCCTTGACCGGCAGCTCATAGCTCTTTCCAGTACGATTATCGACAACAGACAGCGTATCAGAAGCCATATTAATGATCTCCCGCCTCGTTTCCAGACCCATTGAAATGATCCTTTTTAGAACATCCCACGTCGCCAGTCAACTTTTCCAATTGGATACCTATGGCTTTTGTTTGCAACTGCAATCTCCCCAGTTTTCGCGCCACCGACCCCCTCAGGCTTCTGCTGGGTCCATGGTCCAGCTAACCGTCCAATCCTTCTTGCGGCGCGAGAGACACACCACAGAGGCTGTATGGAATTCAATAACTTGCGCACCTGAATTACCGTTGAGTAACATTGTAGCGAGACGATTGAGATGCGGCAGGTGACCCACCACTATCAACGACTTGCCTGAGGCCTCGAGTTCCGCCTTGGTCACCATAGGATTATCTTCAGGTCCTAGACCATTCATTTCGCATATGCCCTCAGTGGGAACCACATTACGAGCCAAAATTTCAGCCGTTTGTTTTGCCCTGAGCTTGTTTGAATGGAAAACCCTTGATGCCGTCATCCCCTTCTTCACCACCGCCCGGGATACCCGGTCCACGTCCTCCCGGCCCCGGCTACTCAAAGGACGTTCGGGATCCTCTTCTTCTGATTTGGCCTCCCCATGCCTCATCAGATACAAACGCATATTAGTCCTCCCAGGATTTTATCCTCACGAAGACCCCATACCACCGACTCCATCCCCAGCGCAATATTGAATTTATGCGCTACAGCGATCAGTCCTTAAATGATTGACTTTCGAGAAATACATCGGCATCGTTCTGACTGAAAAAGACCAGATGAACCTCCGTCAGGCTCGTACCGGAAGCGAGAAACTCTTGTATGGCTTTGGAACACACTTGGGCCGCTTCATCCAGGGGGTAGCCGTAAACCCCAGTGGAAATGGCTGGGAAGGCGACTGTATTAAGACCATTCTCCACGGCGAGGGCTAGAGAGTTCCGATAACATGACGCCAGTTCTTTTGCTTTCTCTTTTCCACCCCGACCATAGACAGGACCCACCGTGTGAATGACGTATTTGGAAACCATCTTTCCCGCTGTGGTTATCACGGCACGCCCTGTGGGCAATCCATCTGGATAATGATCTTGGCGAATCTCCTCACAGGCATGTAAGATTTCCGTACCACCGGCACGGTGGATGGCACCGTCCACTCCCCCACCACCCATCAAGGAACTGTTGGCCGCATTAACAATCGCGTCCACTTTATCCCTTGTGATATCCCCAACCATAACCACCACCTTCTCATTGACAAATCTTCTCAACTCTTCCATTACAGACCCTGAGTAGCCCAGTGCACAACGCCTCATAGCGGAAAACAAATGCAATTTCTATACCACGGCATTTCTCAAACAGGGACAAAAAATCAAGCAAAAAAATGGCTGGATTTTTTGCCCCGTCCAGAGGACAATGGGCCTTTTCGCGGAACGTAGCTGAATTCCAAGTCCACAGAGGAGCATAGCGGAGCACTATGGAAGCGATATTTGATTTCATAGGTGTCGTTAATTCGTTTGTCTGGGGTCCCCCCATGATTATCTTTCTGATCGGGACCGGGATCTGGCTCACCTTGGGGACCCGATTTGTACAGGTCCGGCGATTTGTCCACGCGTGGCGCCTCACTCTTGGCAGCGCCTTTCACAGGGGACAATCGAGTGCGGAAACGGGGGATATAACGCCTTTCCAGGCGTTAATGACCGCTCTTTCGGCCACGGTTGGCAACGGTAATATCGCAGGTGTTGCCACCGCCATTGCCCTCGGCGGGCCCGGTGCGCCGGTTTGGATGTGGCTAACCGGACTCGTGGGGATGGCTACGAAATACGCGGAGGCACTACTAGGCGTGCAATACCGTGAACAAGCATCTGACGGGACCATGTCCGGGGGCCCCATGTACGTGCTGAAAAATGGACTGGGTCTTTACTGGCTCGGGGGAATCTTTGCATTTTGCGGAAGCATCACTGCCTTGGGGATTGGCAACATGGTTCAGGCTAATTCGGTGGCCTTGATCTTCCGCACCGAGTTAGGGATTCCGGTTGTGATTACCGGTATCGGCCTGGCCGTGCTTACCTGGTTGGTAATCATTGGAGGGATCAAGCGGATTGCCACAGTGGCTGAGGTCCTGGTTCCAGTCATGTGTGTGGCGTACTTAATTGGTGGCTTGATTATTATCATCGTTAAGAGCGCCGAAATACCGGCTGCCTTTAGTATCATTTTTGAAAGCGCCTTTTCAGGCCAGGCGGCGGTGGGGGGATTTGCAGGGGCCGGGATCTCACAAGCCATTCGCTTTGGAGTGGCGAGGGGGATATTTTCCAATGAAGCTGGCATAGGTTCTGCCGGGATCGCCCATGGCGCAGCTAAAACACGCTCGCCTGCTCGCCAGGGCAATGTCGCTATGCTCGGGGTTTTTATTGACACCCCCTGGTCATCAACACCATCACGACCCTGGCCATTGTACTCACAGGCGCATGGTCCACAGGTCTAACCAGCACAACCCTTACTGCACATGCCTTCAGTAGCGTGCTCGGAAACGTGGGCGGTTGGATCGTGGCCTTTGGATCGGTGACCTTCGGTTATTCCACGCTTCTGACATGGTCCTACTACGGTTTAAAGTGCACGGATTATCTTTTTGGCAACAGGGTATCCCTACATTACCGTTGGTTCTGGTGCCTTGTTATCATCGTAGGGGCCTATTTTTCAGGTGATGTTGCCGGGGTAAAATTTATCTGGGACATCGCCGACACGGTGAATGGAGCCATGGCTATCCCTAACTTGATTGCACTCATCTGGATGAGTCCCCTGCTCTTTCGTGAGACCAAGGCCTATGACCCCAAGGCCCAGAATTGAGAGATGGAGGTTAGGAACTCAGAAGGATGGACCCATAACGGCACATTGCCTTGCATAAACCACGGTGTTAAAAACAGTACTTACAACGGCCAATCCAGAGTCCACAGGTTAAAATGATTTACCAAACTAGAAGCGCCATGTTCAGCGGCGGGGGGATCACGCCGGCAGTAAAGTTATTGCTTATTGCCAACGTCGTGGTTTTCATTTTCCAAACATTCATGGATTACAGTTTCGTCCTTATTTTCGGCTTGGTGCCTCAACTGGTGTGGAAGGAGTACTACCTTTGGCAGCTCTTTACCTATCAGTTTCTTCATGGCGGAATCTTTCATCTCTTGTTTAACATGCTTGCCCTGTGGATGTTTGGCTGCGATCTTGAACGGAGGTGGGGATCAAAGTTCTTTACCAAGTACTATTTTGTTTCAGCAGTAGGTGGAGGCATTCTCAACGCGATCCTCATGCCCTCTCAGATGGTCCCCAGCATCGGTGCCTCAGGGGGAATCTATGGGATTCTGCTCGCCTATGGGCTCACCTATCCAAACCGAACCGTCTACTTCTACTTCCTATTCCCCATCAAAATGAAGCATTTCGTGATGATCATCGGAGCCATTGCCCTATACTCCTCTTTCACTTCAAGCGGTTCCGGGATCGCCCATCTTGCCCATATGGGGGGTATGGTATTCGGCTATTTCTATCTCCGCTGGGGAAACCCCTTGGTCTGGCTAATTTTATTCTTTGATCGATACCGCTTAGCCCGCCGCAAACGTCGGTTCCGGATTATCACCGGTGATAGAGACGATGATTCCAAGCCTACCCTGCACTAAGCGGGTACCTTTACAGAAAGACGGCACCCCTTTGTACCTCGATGGTTCTGTATTCCCGACCGCATTTTCCATGGAGGGGACAAGGACGTTGAAATGACCCGGCTCAGTGCAGATAGAATTTTAAAGAGGCGGGTTGGATGAGACGAAAAGGTGTGTGCCTGGTGGGCTACGGTTCAACTGAGTACTCACGGCAATCAGAAAAGCCGCTCCTTTCCCATTTCTCTGATGCCATTGGTCAAGCCCTCCAACAAACCGGTCTTCATAAAAAAGAGATTCAGGGGTTCTCAGTCACCACTCAGGCTAGTCCAGACCAGTCTCCATTTGTTGCCGAGCAGCTAGGGTTAGAATTGGATTGGGTACTCAACGGGGACTACGGTGGGGCAGGTGGTGTGATGAGCCTCAGACGCGCCGCAGACGCCATAGAGGCAGGTCACATTGACCTAGCCGTATTGGTGGGCGGTAATTCCTTTGACAAGACTGTCAGCCATCAAAGGATTCTGGAATACCAAAGGTCCAACTATGTGGATGTCTTTGGCTATGGTGGTCCCAACACTCTATTCGCCCTGGTGGAACGACGTCACATGGAAGAGTACGGAACCCAACTGGAACAAATCGGTAAGATCGCAGTCACTCAGAGGGGAAATGCCAGGTTAAATCCCCAGGCGCTATTGCGTAACCCAATAACTATGGAGGATTATCTCAATTCACGTTTGATTTCCGATCCAATCCGCCTATTCGACTGTGTTATGCCCTGCTCCGGTGCCGAGTGCATTGTGATTGCTTCGGAGGAACGGGCAAAACAGATCACGGGTAAATTGGTTTATTTGGTGACCGATGCAGAAAAAGTAAACTACCAGGTTGGAGTGATGCTTCCCGACAAGACCACAACAGGGATGAAGATCGTAGGTGAGAGGCTCTTTGCCGAGGTAAACAGGGATAAAATTGATCTCTGTGAAATTTACGACGACTATCCCATCGCCGTGCTGATCCAGCTTGAAGACCTGGGTTTCTGTGGGAAGGGGGACGGGGGGAAATTCGTGGAAGCCCACGATCTATCTTTTAGTGGTGATTTTCCCCTTAACACGGGCGGAGGGCAGCTCTCGGTGGGTCAGGCGGGTTTGGGGGGCGGTTATCTCCACCTGGTGGAAGCCCTGCGGCAGCTCCGTGGCGAAGCCGGACTTCGACAGGTTGCCAATGCCGAGAGGGCCCTAGTGACAGGTATCGGATGGCTTGCCTATGGACGTAACTTGATCTGCACGGCCGGGTTGGTCATGGAACGGAGGTCGTGATGGCTGAAAAGAGCCTCCCGAAGATTAACAGCATCGACCAGGAATTCTGGCAAGGGGCAGCCGCGGGGAGGCTCCTCCTGCAGAAGTGTCAAAAATGCAACCACTGTCAGTATTTTCCTCGACCCGTCTGCACCCAGTGCTTTCATTCGAATCTCCAGTGGCTACCAGCAAGTGGAAGAGGAACCATCCACAGTTTTACCTGGGTCAGAGTGCCACGAAACCCGGCCTTCAAGGAAGAGGCACCCATTTGTTATGCGGATATTGTTCTCGAGGAGGGGGTGCTGATGCAAAGCAGGGTCATCAAGACGGATGTAGAAAGAGTAAAGATTGGGGCTCCCGTAAGGGTTATCTTCAAAGAGACCCATGATCCGGAGATAAAACTCCCGGTTTTCGAAATCGTCAATTCCTAATAAATTCATCAGTAATTGGTCTAGTGTTGCCGCCAGCCACCCTCGGACCGAGCGCTTCGATTCGGCCCAGCTCACAGTCGCAGCCCGAGTGCCATTAATGGACCAGCACATTACTTTTTAGTAATGTCGACTCGACAAAAACGGCAGCGGCAGTATAAAGTCCTGAATCAAGACCCTAAAGGGAGGGGTAAAGACGATCATGAAAATCGAGATGGTCATGGGAGACGCCCTGAGGAGAAACGCCTACAAGTACCCTCTTAAAATCGCCTTGAGAGACTCCCAGCGACAGATTACCTATGGCGAGCTCAACCAAAGGGTCAATCGACTGGCCAATGGTCTACTCAGCAAAGGCATCCGAAAAGGTGATCCGGTAGCCCTTCTGGTGGGGAACCGTGTTGAACACATTGAAATTTTATTTGCCCTTGCCAAGATCGGGGCCCTAGGTATCCCGCTCGATATTAAGTGGCGAGCCTTGGAAATAGCATCGACCCTGTCCTCGTTAGAGGCGGTGGCCGTCTTCCTCGAAGACACCTGCCAGGAAGAGTACAATCGTGCAAAAGAGCAGAAATCACTGGAGGCTATCCAGCCGTATATTCTTGGTAGCAAAAGTTACCATGAACTTGTAAACGATCCCAGTTCAGATGAGCCCACCGTGGAAATAGAGGAGGACTCTCCCTTCCTGGTGATGATCACCTCAGGGACTACCAGTTTTCCCAAAGGATGTCTGATCAGTCACAGATCCTTTGCTCTCCACTGTATCAACAACGCCATCGAGAAAGGATTGGGGGTTCACGATACTGCCCTTCTCTCCTCCCCCATCTATTTCAGCCACGGTCGATCATTTACCCTGGGGACGTTGTATTTTGGCGGCACGGTGATTTTACATCCGAGCTTCAACCCCGTGGAGGTCCTGAAAACAGTGGAGAGAGACAAGGTGACCTATCTCGGCAGTGTCCCTACCATGTGCGAACGACTCCTGCAGGTGGTGGAAACTCAGAAATTTGACACCAGCTCACTGCGCTGCCTCAGCATCACCGGAGGAAGGGTACACCTGCCAACTCTGGAAGGCCTCCGGAAGCAAATTACACCCAATATTTACCGCACCTATGCCTCCACCGACTCCGGACAGATGGCCATTGCCAAACCGAAGGACATGGATACCAAACCCCTTTCAGGGGGACGCCCCATCTGGTGTGCCGAATTGAGAATTATCGATGAATCAGGAAGTCCCCTGCCGGTGGGTCAGGTGGGAGAAATTATCTGCAAGAGTCCCCTGGCCTCTCAAGGTTATTACAAAGACACTAACGCCACCGATCTCTCCTTTCGGGATGGGTGGTTTCATACCGGAGATCTGGGCCACTTTGACGAAGAGGGGTATCTCTACGTGGTGGGAAGACGAAAGGATATGATCAAGAGCGGTGGCATCAGTATATACCCTCTGGAAATTGAAGAGGTCCTATACAGCCATCCGGACGTTTTAGAGGCAGCAGTAATTGGTTTACCCGATTTAGAATGGGGCGAGGTCACAAAGGCGATAGTCGTGCTAAAAGAGGGCGCTGACACTCAGAGTCAAGAGCTGATCCAGTTATGCAAAGACCGATTGGCATCCTATAAGGTCCCCAAGTCTGTAAGTTTTGTACCTGACCTTCCCCATACAAACCTGGGAAAAGTGGACAAACAAAAACTAATAGAGGTAATGGGTGCAGCGGACTGAGCATGGACCCATTAATAGCCACCCCACCTTTCATCCGATATGAATTAGCTTTTTTCTACTCGTCGCGCCTCGTATGATCCTCACAGATGATTTTGAAGTCGAAAAGTAACTCGCCAAAAGCTCAATCAGCGCCTCATTAGCTTTCCCCTGGCGCGCAGGTGCTCGCACTGAGGCGATGAAGCTACCGTCGGGGGATTTCACGAACTCTTCCATCTTGGCCCGCGGCTTGACGGTAACCCAAATTTTTAAAGCCATAGTAACGATTACTCGCCCTGTGGAATAGTGCTTGAGGCAAACAACTTGACCTCGGTCGAGTCGTTATTCCACGGGGCGAGGCGCAAAGGACGAAGCAAAAACAGGAGGCAGTGAGCAGTGGGCAGCAATTCGGACTACGAATTACAAGACAGCAAGCAGCAAGTATTCGATCCCTCCGCCTGGGTTTTCTGAATTCAGATTGGCCTACTGCATACTACCTACTGCTACCTGCCTACTAGTTTCCCTTGACGCAAAAATCTTTCTTGCAGTCCTTTTGTTTAACATTCAATCAGTAAGAGTCTAATCAACCCTAGGCGGGTTTCCATTCGAATGGGAGGCGAACCTTTTTTTCCGTGTTGCACTTCTTACAGCTTGGCACCACGTTTCCTTTAGTGCTCTTGCCGCCTCGGGCAATGGGTACTAGATGATCCATGGTGAGCTCACGTGCTGGGAATTTACCCCCACAGTGATGGCAAATCCCCTTGGATCGTTTTTGCTTCCACCACTGGGTTGAGCGCAACTCCCTCGCCCTACTGCGCTCACGCTGGATGTCCTCCTCGCTAGCAAAGATGAAAACTGAGTCCGGGTTATCACTTCGCGTCATAAGAGAAGACTATTTTAGCCACTTCTTTAAAGACCGAAGGTAGAACCAAAAACCCACCGAAACCACAAGATAAATACCGGCACGAATGGTCGCCCAGGTATCACCCGACTGAGTATAGTTTCTTAGCTCCCACAGGCTGAAGCCAAAGAAGAAAACCACCGCAGTGGTAATCAAGATTCTGTGTGCAGTCAAAAGGGTCATGTGACACCTAAATTCAAGGGAGTGGGTGCGAGAATTTCTGCTCCCATCGTGTTATGGCTTCGAGGTTCAGTACACTCGAAGGTGGCTTCCCTACCAGAAGTGTCAGGATAGAATCAACGGCCAACCGGTGCCCGGCATCCCGCGCCGCTGGGCTGTTGCCGATGCTATGGGGAGTCAGGATCAAGCGCGACGGGTCCACGGACCGGAGCCGATCCTCCATAGGGAGGGGCTCTTCTTCGTAAACATCCAGGGCTGCCCCCGCGATCATTTGCTTACTGATGGCGTGGGATAATTCTTCCTGGTTAATGACGCCGCCCCGGGAGGTGTTCACCAGATAGGCCGTGGGTTTCATTTTTGCGATCTCCTTGACGCCTACCATGTAGCGGGTCTCGGGGGTAAGGACCACATGGAGACTCAACACATCAGACTGCCGGAGGACTTCATCAAGCGTAACCCGCTCCGCTCCCGCCGCCCGGAATTCTTTTTCTTCGATATAGGGGTCATAGGCCATGAGACGGACATCCCATCCCCGCAATCGCCTGGCTACCGCTTTTCCCACTCGACCTAGTCCAATGATACCCACAGTCTTCCCTGAAATAAGCTCTCCCGTGTTTGTCTCCTTCTTCCATCCGCCTTGGTACAAATCCAGCTCGTTAAGCTTCAGGCGTTTCATGAGAGCCACAATGAGACCGACTGTGGCCTCGGCCACGCCGACAAAATTCTCAGGAACCGGGCTATTACAGACCAGGATTCCCAGGTCAGTGGCAGCCTTGATATCGACATTTTCTACGCCAATGGAGGCCTTGACCACACCTCGAAGCCCCTTGCACTCCTCCATCACCGAGCGGGAGACACGTTCCCGAGAGGAAACCAACAGAAGATCAGAATTGCCGATGAGTTCCACCAACTCCGCCTCGTAGTAGTGGTGTTCAGGAAAGCCTTCATAAGATTTGCCCAGCACCACATCGCAACCATTGGTTCTAAGCTGGGCCTCCACCCAGGACCGATCCGTGGGGCCAGAAATACAAACCTTCTTGGGTAAGTGGATCATTGATTCCTTTATTATCATTCCCTAACGAATGAGAGAGGCAGCTTACACCAAACAACCATAACCCCAGGGACTCTTCAAGTCCCGGTCAATTCACCCCGTCATACACACTGGTAGGGTGAGGGTGCCTGGCCCGAAGTGAGCAATGAGCAACGAGTGCTCAAGACTGAGCTAGGAAGCAAAGCGCTAAGCGCAGAGCGCAAAGCGTAGGGAACAGGGGGCTGAAGACAGTGTTAAGTGTAAAGTGTCGAGCGGGAGAGAAAGGTTTAACTCGATATCTCGGTTGCGCGACTCTTAGAACTGAAGACTTAACACTCAACACTTCTTCGCTAATTGCTGATAGCTGATAGCTAACCTTTTGGCCCCTACTGAGGGCCGGTCCCCAAGCCCGGGTTCGCCTCAGGTTTAGTGTTGAGGCTGTCTCCTCCTTGCTGCCATAGGAGTGTTATTATAGGATTCATTCAATATTAATCCGCCTAACGGGAGAGAACACAAATGGACCGAGAAATCGTAAATACCGACGCCGCCCCCAAGGCTATTGGCCCTTACGTACAGGGTATCAAGACCAATGGCTTCCTCTACACTTCCGGCCAGATCGCGCTGGACCCGAAGACTGGCGAACTCATCGAAGGCGATATATAAGAAGCAGACGCTGCAGGCCCTGACAAACCTAAAGGCAATCCTGGAGGCTGGTGGTTCCTCTCTAGAGAGAGTGATCAAGGCAACCATATTCCTAAAGTCCATGAGCGATTTTGCCACCATGAACAAGGTCTATGAAGAGTTTCTGGGTGAAACCAAACCGGCACGTTCCACTGTGGCGGTATCCGAACTTCCCAAGGAAGCCTTGGTAGAGATTGAATGCATTGCTCTCGTTTAACCCCCGATAGGCAGTCCGTATTCCATGCTTACTAAGCTAGTCCTCGGGCTGGGAGTGGGGATGATATTCGGGTTTGCGTTACAGCGGGGCCGATTTTGCATGTACACCGCATTTAGGGACATCCTCCTGATCAAGGACCTGACCTTGTTCAGGGCATATCTGTTGGCGGTTTTGATCCAGATGGTGTTGATCCATTTGCTTCGTGACTCGGGAGTAATTTCCTTTGGGCCAGACCGCTTCTACTGGCTTGGAGCCGCCACTGGTGGGTTTCTCTTTGGCATCGGTATGACCCTGGCGGGAGGTTGCGCGAGCAGCTCCTTTTACCGGGTCGGTGAAGGGATGATAGGGTCTTTCGTTGCCGTTCTCACCTTCGTCATCTTTGCGGCGGCTACGAGTGTTGGAGTCTTGAAACCTGTCGCGGTTGCTCTTTACTCCATCAACATGGACATGGGTGCTGGCTCAGCCACAATCTCAAATCTCTTTGGTGTCAACGACTGGCTCATGATTATTATTTTAGTCTTAGGAGGCGGCCTATGGCTCTTCTGGGGCCACTCGGCGGGGCCAGAAAGGGGCTGGGGGTGGCAAAAGACAGGCGTCATCATCGGATTCATAGCCGCTCTAGCCTGGTGGGCCTCATCCTTGACAGGTCGTCATTACGGCCTCACCATGACAGGCCCTTCGGCATACGTTCTTCTCTATCTCACCAGGGGAGATCAAGCTTACCTGGATTGGGGCACCTTTCAACTGATAGGGATTCCTCTGGGGGCTTTTATCGCCGCCTCCTGGAACAATGAGTTTCGATGGCGATCCCCGCAACCAAAGAGAATTATGCTCCAGGCCCTTGGAGGAGCCGTGATGGGTATCGGGGCGGTGATTGCAATGGGTTGTAATATTGGGAACAGTTTGACAGGCCTCAGTACAATGAGCTTGACCAGTCTCGTGGCAACTGTTTTCTTGATTCTTGGGACGTGGAGCGGGACCTATATGTTTTTCACGCGCAATAAAACCTGATGACATTGCCCATATCTAAGTTGGGCAGGATGTGAAGTTGGAGTCCTAAAATGGCGCTTAAAAGTCTAGACGTATGTGGGGAAATTTGTCCCGATCCGCTGACCCTGACCATGAAGGCTGCCGAGGGTCTGAGCCCCGGAGATCAACTCAAAGTGACTCTCGATTCACCCATGGCCCTGGAAACGATTTCCCGGTGGGCTGGGAAAATCGGTCATCAGGTCCTTGAGGTCCGAGAAGCAAGTGCTGGCGTGTGGGAGATCACTCTGGAAAAGCACTGAACCAGATTTGATCTAGAGAAAAGGGCTTGGGTCTTTTACCAATCTTCTTTTTCAAACCGAATCTGATTGGCGTCCGCAATGGTCTTGATATCTTCCATGAGAAAGACGTTTCCGCATGTTAATATCACCGTTTCAGACGGGTTCAAGCCTGCTTTCAACTCTTTGGGAGATATCTGCTCCGGCAACACCGGCTTCACGGTTCTCTCCAGAGCTGCTTTTGCCTTGGCAGGATCTTCCTTCCTTGCCTTTGCTTCGGTCACGTCCTGTTGTTCTTTCGTAGGCATATCGAAGAGGCGGCGCAACACGTTATTGGCGCGCCCCTTCCCCATCCTGGGGTCATCGAGGTCACGCTGGGTAGGACGACTCACGGTCGGGATATAAGTAAAATTAAATCGATTTGTAGCTTCAATGGCCGACATCTTGTTAAAATAATCCAATTCGTCATAGGTGCGGTTCGTGTGCAACAGGATATAATGGGCTCCATCGCATTTGCCCTGCGAGGCCTCAAAATCCAGTTGCTTGATCATCGAGGCAAAGGGTGCAACGCCCGTCCCAGTTCCTACAAATATGACATTCCGGCACCCCACTGCCCTTTTATCAAGGGTAAAAACGCCAGTGATAATTTCGTAGTAAGTCATCTTGTTATCGCTCTTGAGGTCCATCCGAAACATGGACTCAGTCAGTCTTCCGGGAACCCCCTTGTCACTCTTTTCGAGTATGATGTAAATTTCCAAAGACTTGTTTTGAACGGTTTCAAAGGGAGCTGAGGAGATAGAATAGGAATGGGTCACCGGGCCTCGTTTCTGATTCCCTTGTTCGTCCAAAAGAGGTACGTATTCTACCTTTCCCCCTTCACCAACTGCCTTTTTCGTAAGCAAGCAATCATCGCGGCGAAGGGCGATGTACTGTCCCGATTTATAGGAAGGAAATTGTTTCCCCTCCTCTGGCATCAAGTGAAAAATAGCCAATAAAGGCGTGGACTGATCCCACGAAACGATAGTTCCTACTTTGGTCTTAGCCATAGGTATCCCTCAACGATCGAAAATAGAGTAATTAATTTTTTGTGACGGGATCTGCCGAGAAGGGAATAAAAAGAACCTTGCTGAACTGCCGCTTATTTATCGACCCCACTCCATCCCAAGCCGCACGGCCGCCACTTCATTGATCAATCAAACTAACTTAAAATATACCGCATCTGCACCTGAATTTGAAGGTCGTGCAGGGCAAATAATTCAACCCAGATAAGGAAAAACCCTTTATGGGCATGCAAATCCTACCCTCTGGAGGAGCTAATGACGGGTTTGCCAAATAAGCACGAAGGTTACTGACTCAGACCTTTTCCATTTGACCACACGTGTAGGGCTGGAGTTGGAGAAAGAACATCCGCTCTTAGTTCTTGATATTAAAGGGAATGTTTGTCTTGAAAACGTTCTCCCTACCCTGCGAAGTCCCCTTCTACACAAAGGCACTCCCTCCCGTGGACACGGAGCCGGCCTGGAACCGCTGCAAGAACGAAATCAGGCAGGGCAGGTAGCTCCAATCCTCTATCTCCACTATTCTCTCTTAAAGATAAAGGTTAATTCCATAGAACTGAGTAGCCACTCTGAGCCTGGATTGGCTCAGTGTCAGACCCCTTGGAAGCAATTCATGGACTAGTTAAATTCGATTGGTATTTTTTGGGGTCTATTGGAACGTATCCTATGGCATGATCGCGAGTCTCCTGTTGAAATTTACTCGAGCAAAGACGTATAGCATTCTGGGAGGTGATAATTATTTATGGAAGCTCGAGTTCCTCGACCTGACACGATAAATAAGCTGAGATTTTCCATCGATGCAGCCATGGCTATGCTGGCAGGGATGCAACTTGATGTGTTCACTCCGCTGAAAGACGGCCCCAAGAGCGCGGATCAAATCGCCGAGGCCATAGGGGTTGGCTCAAATAGATTGAGATTGCTTCTTTGTGGACTGGTGTCTGCAGGGCTACTTGATGTGAAGGATGGTTTGTTCGCAAATACACCTGAGGCAGGCCGTTTCCTGGTAAACGGAAGTCCGCATTTCCTTGGTGGTATGCATTCGAGGTGGGCGGACCAATGGAGCATGAAGCTCAAGACCGCAGAATCCATAAGGACCGGGATGCCACAGGCTAAACGGGACTTCTATAATTCTCCACCAGAACAACTAGAAGCGTTCCTACGCAGAGCAAACACACTGTCGGTAGTGACGGGACGTGATTTGGTGGAGCGGTGTGATTTCTCATCCGTCAGGACGCTGGCAGATATTGGCGGTGGAGCCGGTGGTCTTGCGATAACTATCGCCCGGGCTTGCCGTCAAATTAAAGCCACCGTGGTTGATCTACCGCTAGTGACACCCATTGCACAGAAAGTGGTGGAAGAAGAAGGGGCGGCGGACCGAGTTAAAGTTATCGAAGTAGACATCATGGCGCGTCCTTTACCCGGATCATACGATGCCGCGGTACTCAAAAATTTATTGCAAGTTCTATCTCCAGAAGATGCTCAAAGGGTATTGGTTAACATAAGCAAGGCAATCAATCCCGGTGGGGCAATATTTATTGTGGGTCAGATTCTAGACAATTCACGAACCACACCTCCAGAAGCGGTAGGATTTAACCTGAATTTTATTAATAACTACGAGGCAGGCGAATCTTACACCGAACAAGAACACAGAGTCTGGCTTACCGAAGCGGGTTTCGTGGAGATTAATCGCCCTGACATTCTCCTGGGAGGGGAGTACGGTGTCATGACGGCTCGCAAGCCGACATAACCAGGCGTACCAGCAACTAGCTCGGTGAGAGACGCTTTGATGAGTTGCTGGCAGGCCAAAAGGCAAATTAAATGTATTTTTCACAGTTAGCTATCGAAAAGTTGCAAAAATGTGTTGGCACCGCCTTGGTCCGTTGGTACCTCACTTCGAACTTAATTGCTCTATTTGTTATTCTGTGGTGGCACCGAAAAAGGTACTTGATTTTTTACCGCTGGAATGCTCCGCAAATAGGCCCAGATTGCTTTTAGATCGTCATCCGTTGCTTCCTTAATCAGAGGCCATGGCATGGGCGGCGATATATCGCGGCCGTTGGCTTGGCCTTGATGTTTCCCCGTACGTATTGCCTGAATAAAAGTAGCTTCATCCCATTCCCCGATACCCGTTGTAATGTCTGGAGTGAGGTTCGTTGAAAAGCTTACACCCCAGGGGCCAGCCCAAGCGGTCAGATTTGGGTCTGTTAGCGCCATTGCATTGCGCTGCTTCATATCTACAGGAGTCCAGGTCGGATACGGAAGCTCGCTGGGATGACCAGAAAGTTGGCGGGTCATATCGGGCACAGGCAAGCCCTTCGGACCCGGCACCTTCGGTGTGTGGCAATCGTGGCAAAGCACAACTGTAACTAGATATTTTCCACGGGCCACTGGATCTGGTTTTTTCTCACAGCCCGTGGCTAGAGCTAAAACAACCCCCAGGATTGAGATGAGGATTAACTTCCGCATTTTTGGCTCCCTTGGTTTATGAAATTAAATACAACAGGGGCACGATTTTATTGAACTGAGCAGATGAGCAATAAATCAGTAGCCCGCTAATTTAAATGGGCCGAGCACTAGGCTCGGCCCATTTTATGCCACGCCCCATTGCATGGCTCAAATTCTTTCACCCCATCGCCAAGGATATTGGTACAAGATCTGGTTATCGACAGTCAAGAAAACTTTCACTAAAAAAGAAGTCCTCTTGTGAAGCTTCTGGGGTGTGTAAAGTCTCCTGGGCGAAGCGTTATTCTAATATCTATCCATTGCACTAACTTTCAGTCCACGTCTCGTCGCAATATTCAAAAGGATCAAATTCTAGGACGATGCCTTTGCGTTGTTCTTTAAGTCTGTCATAGATCAGGCCTCCAATGGCAGCCGCCCCCATTCCCCAAAAAGCACAGTTCTTAAAGTAAGTGATTTGAGCGTCACCGGTACGTCCCTGTTTATCGCCCCGAATAACCTGTCCAGCATCGACGATTTTGTTGGCCAAAACTGGGATCTCCAATGACATGTCCCAGAATACGGCCGTCTGGTCTAGTTCCTCTTGCCCCCAAACGTTTGTCATGAGCACATCGGCACGATCTAATGTTTTGTTGTCAATTTCCCGCCGCATCTGCTTGACGTAACCACGTTTGAGGAGACCCACATTGCTTGAGACGATGGAAGTTACATGTTGACCGGCAGTCAACCAGTTCCCGTCAAAGACAGGCACATTGGAATTCGTCGCGCATAGGATGACATCGGAACCCTGGACCACCTCACGCGGGCCGTCAACCGCTACAATTTCGATGCTGAGAATCTCAGACATCTCCTTGGCAAATTTCTCTCGATTGGCTGGAGTTGGGCTAAAAACCCGGGCTGTTTTAATGGTAGGGCGAATACACGTTAGGGCCAATAGATGCTGTCTGGCTTGATCTCCCGCTCCGAAGACCCCTGCCACCTGGCAATCCTTTCTGGCGAGGAGATCGGTCCCGATCATAGAGGCGCAAGCCGTAGGCATTGCCACAACGCTATTGGCAGTGGGCAATTCCTTGGGGTGCATTTCTCCGATAAGAATCAATTTCAGAGCCCCGTTGTCGGAGTTATAGAGGACCAAGACGGGGCGACCCCGGCGAGGGTAGCGCTGTTTATCGCCAAATATTCTGACCAACTCTGCGTGGACCATAATACCCGTCATCCCGTATTCCGGTGTACCTCCTTGATGAAGCGTGATACGGACGTTCTTGGGCGTATGGGTTCTTCGCCGCAACTCGCCGAGGAGTGGATCCTTGGCCCAGTTGCGAAACGCCTCCGACATGGCCTTAACCGCCTCAGACATTTCCAAAATGCCGCGGTGGTCCGCCGGTTGTGCTAAGATAGCCTTCGTCTCCATTTGTTCCCCTCCCCTAGTTTGATTTCATGCCATACATACCCGTGGGTTAACCCCTCACTCCCCCGTCCGAGGAACCTTGTTGTCCCTCTGCCAGGTTTCCATCACACAATATGCTTCGACAAACGCACACAGTGTGTACCGCACCCGCTATCCGCGGGAGAGCAGTACTGACATTGGCTGGACAGGGGTAACGGTAACATCTTGCGGGACCGGATACCTCATCAGCCAAAGGCGGACGCTTTCCACCGAGTTGGCTTCAATCAAAGCATAGGAAAGATGACTGGGCTCGGCCGAGACGAAGAACTGTACCTTCGCCCCCGTCTCCTTTGACCGCTGCTCGCGCCGCTCATGACGCTCTCGCAGCGCCTGTTTGATATCAGCATTTTTTGCTGGACAGTGCTGGTGATCATGATCCATGGTGAGGTGAAAAAGCGCCGCGCCACCCTGACCAGGCTCAGTGCGGTTTGGCGTGACAGCCTGGTCCTCGGTAATCAGGTGGGCCATCCACCTGACCCGCTTAATCGTAGCCGCATCTCCATTGGGAAAGCTTTTAGTCCAACTGCGCACAGTGGCTAGCTCGGGAGCCTCCATGAGAGCGTATTCAAAATGACTTGGCCAAGCACCAACGAAAGCACGGATCTGGTAGCCTAGCTCCCGTTGGCGCGCTTCGCGCTCTGCGAAATGTATCCGCGATGCCCGAGCCTTGTCAGGATTCCGTCCCGGGCAATCCACTGGGCTGTGCCGTAGCGTTACATGGAACAGCAACTGGATCTTCTCCCTTTCTCCGAGCCGGGTGCCGACGATTCATAGTTCCTTCCGGGGACCTCCGCGAGCATTGCTATGAATTGAAAAACCGGGCGAACGTCTCGTATCAGACGCGTTCGGTGGGTGCCAGCATCTCACCCCACTCTTTAGGGATCGCACCACTCTCTAACCCACGGCTCAAGTAGTACCGCCATAGCTTGACGGCATGTTTCTGACGTTTGAAGTTAGCAGCAAACTCAGTAATTTCTTCTGAGGTCAGGGGCTTCAGCGTACCCAGCCGTGCCGCGTCATACATCGCCTTGGCATTCTCTTCGAAATGTACCGTGTCTACCATTAACGCCGGGATGCTTTCCGAGACTATAACGGCACCATGGGCGCGCAGCATGACAGCATTATGTTTTCCCAACGTTTCCGCCATGGCGCGGCCACGTTTCATTGTATCCACATGCCAAGATTCTGGATGGGTCGGGATGCCGCTGCCCCAACGATACGCATGATTTTTCATGGGCACCAGTTTGACACCTTCAACCATCGTGAACAGCGTCGCAGTATTGGGGTGATAGTGCAGGACCGCATTGATATCGTCCCGGGCACGAAACACTTCGGAATGAATCTCCAACTCATTGACAGGTCGGGCGTCAGACGGGCCGTCGAGTATGTTACCGTCGAGATCCACAACGAATAGCTCGTCCGGTGTGAGATCGGTTCGGCTGGCGTCAAAAGATTGAATCAGTAGCGTGTTACGGTCTGGAAGCCGAACGCTGACGTGACCGCTATATTCGAGGATCCCCTCATGATTGAGGAGCCGCGTACACGCCGCTACTTCGATCTTAAATCGTTCCAATGACGAGTTCGAATGGATGTTTGACATCATTGCCTCCTCTTAAGTTTCGGAATTGCGTGGATTTTTCGCCCCAACCCTAGAAACCAAGTATCCCCAAAGATAAACTGCCAATTCTAGTAGTAAAGTCTTGCAGGCATGTCAATGGGCTAGAGAGCAGTGTTTGGCAGGCTCCACAAAATAACATGTCGTCTATAGAACGCGATAATCCTATGATTTAATTGCAAATTGAAAAGTTTCTTGACACGGATTACTTCCAGCGATAAAGAAACGTCATGCTCCGCGACCACGAAACTTCTCAGTTGTTCCGTGAAGTAACAAACAGGAGGGTACAGCGCATCTCCGACGAGATTGACGCGATTCAGAAATCCATCGATAACGTAGAGAGAGAAGCATCCTACATTGAAAAGCGTATCCGGTGGACCAGGAAAATTGTGGCCTGGCGATTTGGACGTCGAATATAAATGTCAGGAAACGACTGGCCACGCTCCGGCAGACATATAATCCACCAGAAAAATTTCTCTACCCTTCCTCATTTTCTGCAATGTGAAATGTCACGTCTAATCAGGCTTGGAGCCGCTCTGGGCTTGGGTTTGCTCAGTGTCAGACCGCCAGGACGCAACTCATGAGCTAGTTAAATGCTTCCTACGTGCCCCAAAACAAAAAAGAGGCGGCCCAATGTGGACCGCCGCTGCTTACTAGAAGTAAAAGGTTGACACCTTTTCCGAGTCGCGAGGGGCGGTATAACACCTATGGTAGGCCCCCACAAGAGTATTGCTTGCGATCTTTGCCTCGCCAATCCGCCTCAACGTGGTAAAAAACCGACTCCGCCGTGGGCTGCGGTCTACTCTCCGACACTCTTCATCAGCTCTTTCAGGCGCTGGACGCCGCCCGTGCCGCTGAGGATGATCGCTTTGTGATTCTTCCCGTTCGGGTCCTCCTCGGCATAGAGCACGAACTGGAAGGCCTCGGGATGCTTGTTCAGATAGTAGAGCACGATGTCGTCCGCGCTCACGGTCTCATGACCGGCGCGCACGGTGAGGTCGAATGCGATCCCACCCTTGCCCTGTATCCCGCGGTAGATGAGCTCCGTGCAGACCTGCCTGGTCGAGTCCGCGAAGTCGAAACGGAAGTCGTACTCCTCGCCCAGGTACGAAAACACCTCGATCAGGAAGTCCGTCCTCTCAGCCGCCGTCAGCTGCGGGCGCAGCACCAGCAGGCGGTTGATATGCGTGTCCATGATGTGTGCCAGGTTGTTGAAGATCACGCCTTCGGCGACAGCCTCGATTATGTCAGCTCGTTTTCCGTTATCGAGGCTCGCCTGAACGACGTGGGCCGCAAGTTGATGTCGCACGTCGGGTACCACGGCCGGAAGTACCTTTGGGTTCAGGCCCGCTTGCTCGTGCTGTTCCGGCGAACCCACGTATGTGATCCCGTGCTTGAACGCGCCCGGAATGAAGACGTCGCTTATGTATCCGGCGGTATAGGTCAGAATCAGGTCACCGGGACGAAATCGCTCGTAGACCCGGGCCTTTTGCTGGTCGGAGAATCGAACCAGCTTGGCCGTCGGGTTCTTCAGCCGACTGACGTCCTTAAAAAGTATCGAACGTACCGCATAGAGCTCGTTTCCAAAAAACTCATCGGTCTTGCGGATGGCTTCAGGGTCGCTCGCGCCCTTCGAGTCGAGTGCCGCACGCGTACGCGTTTCCGCGGCGATCTGGAGGGTCTTGTTGAGCTCAACGAGCTCGCGGTACGAAGCGTCGGAAGCCGCTAGCCGCGCGAGCTTCGAATTGGGGTTGGCCAATTCCGTCGCCGCAATGGCTCCCGCCCGCTTCAGGCGTGACAGGCGCTTCGCGGTGATGCCCCGTGCCAGCTCGTAGTAGCTATCACGCGGGATTTCTGAGCGGTAGAACGCCTCGTTCATCTCGGCGATGGCAACTGGATCGTCCGCGAACTCCGCCACGAGGAACGCAGAGTGGTTCGCCAGCAGCAGACTCGCTTGCCGGGAGACGACGTGCGCCTTCGTATCGAGCGCAGGATCGTCGAAGGAAGTCTGCATGTTCTGATAGGCCGCACTGATGTCCCAGAGCGCGGAGTGGGAGGCGAGGAAGCGGAAGAGCAGGTGTTCCATCCGGTCATTCTCGGCAACAGAGAAGTAGCCGCGCTTCACCCAGTCGCCCTGCTTCCGCAGCGCCACGAAATCGTCGTCCAGTACCTCGAGATGCGGTCGCACGGCGCTCAGCGTGCGCACATCGCCGTCCAGCTCGGTTCGCAAAGCGCTGGGTGTCTCGTAGACCCTCTTCGGTAGCGTGGAGGTGCAACTGAAGATGCACAGGAGCACGAGCCAACTCCAAAATCCCGACCGCAGCAGAGATCCAAACGAAACGCGTTTTGTTTGTTTCATGAGAGGAATCTTTGCCATGCCGCCGATGGGTTCAGTCGATGGAGTCAGGATTGAGTATTGACTTAATTCAAGGCTCAATCTGTTTCTAAAAACTGGAGCCACCCGCCTGAGTCGAACCGGCGACCTACAGATTACGAATCAGTTGCTCTATCAACTGAGGTAGGGTGGCTCAAGGAAAATCAATAGGTTAGCAAGGCATGTAGCGTTAATGTAGCTAAAACTGTAGCTAATTGCTAGCAAATCCCGTGCCCAATCCATCAGCCTGCCGGCATCCGCACAAGCAGTAAACACCGAGTCATGTTTCACCAGATCCGATGATTCTTTCCCTTCACCCTGTCCATTTTGGCGATGTCACTGCTCGTGAAACAGCTGGGAAGCTAACCCCGATCCGACAGGAATGATGACGCGATAGACGATCCTGGGCGAGACGTTTCAACGCTCGTCGATCATTTGGCCACAGGTCCGTAATTACACTAAGGCGAGTCACTGATTTGCGGAAAAATTTTTGCGGCGGGCGACCGGGATCGAACCAGCGAGGTCCGATTTAGAGATCTTCCTCTCTCCTAAGGAGCCGGCTGAAAACGCATGGTTCCACTGTCGGCCGGAAGTTCCAAATAGAGATTGCCGTCTTGAATAAAAAACGAGACGACCCGATGCAGATCCCTCATGTAAGAACCATCAAGGGAGTCCGGTGAGCAGGCCATACGCGTGGACAATAACGGACCAAAGGAAAGTTTGCCCGGGGATATCTCATAGGCACCCCCCCCACGGTTGCAGTCGAACCGGGCCTGAAGCTGACCGTCCCTCGTCAATAGCATCGTATAACGCTCTGGATTCGGCACCGTGATACTTTCCACCGGTGTGATCGTTTCTTGCCACCGCCAAGTCTTGCCAACAACAGCCTGGGGATCCGTGCTGCGATGGGCTGGGCTGGTGCGCGGTTTGACCGCGCAGCCAACGAGCCCTACGCAAAGGAGTGCAAGGAGAAGTATTCGAAGCATTGTTTTTCCCTCTCGAACTGAGTTGCGGTTAGGGAGAATCGGCCCGCGCCGGGGCAATTTTCATTACGAGGGGACGATGGGCGTGCGACGCCGACGCAGGTGGTCAGGCTCCCGAAGTCTCATCAGGGCGATGGTACGCGCTATACAGTTCCACGCGCTGCCAGCACGATATCAAGTGCATGAACTGCGACAGCAACGGCAACCCCACAACACGCCGGGACCCGGCTGGACCGACATTAGCGGCTGGAGCTGTACGAGGGCGACAGTGAACGTATCCACAAACACATCGAGCATCGACCAGCGGCCGATGAACTCCACCATCCGATACAGCCGCATACGCTCCTGGTTGTTGTTGCCCGAGCGGCGCTGCACCGTGATCAACAGATAACTGAGCGCCACCAGCTTCCCGAGCGGCACCATCACGCTGGCGACGAGCACGATCAACGCGAGCGGCCACGAGCCAGTATTGTAGAGCAGCATCACCCCGCCCATGATGGTGTCGGATTCGGTAGAGCCAAGGGTAGTCGTGCTGAGCACCGGCAAGACGTTTGCGGGGAGGTAACAGACCGCGGCGGCGATGACAAGCGCCCAAGTGCGCTGGATGGAATTATGGCGGCGCCACACCAGCTCCTCGCCGCAACGCGGGCAGTAACCCGGCTCGCTAACACTGGCGGGGCTGGCCAGCAAGCTGCAGTTCTCGCAGGAAACGAGTCCCGCCTCTGCAGCAGTGAAAGAGCCGGCGATCATTACGTCGCCCTCGCGCCAGGCGGTCTGGAGGTCATCTGTGGCGGGAATACGCCATTGGCCCATTCAACTCGCTGCCAGATCTCGGCCGGATCAAAAGAGACCATGATCGCTGGAAAGAGCAGAACAAGCGCCCCCACAGCATACATGCCCACACCCACCTCCACTGAGGCCAGTTCCACGATTTTGATGAGTGCAACCAGGATGCCGAGCAGCATCACTTCATTCATCGACCACGGGCGCATGGAGTCGGCCCAGCGCAACATCTCACCCACCCAACGGGGCGCCGGCGGCCGCCGCGCCGCTAGCAGGACGGTCAGCATAAAAACAATGTAGCCTGCCGGAGCGATCAACGCGCAGAACACGACGACCAGGGCTGTGATTTCCTGGCACTGCACCCACATCTGATGCGCGCCGACGACGATGGTCGTGCTTGCCTGGCGCCCCACGGCCGACATCCCCATCAGCGGCGCGGTGTTGGCAACGATTAGGGCGATCAGCGCGGTGATGGTGAGCGCGAGCGGGCGATGGAGCGGGTCGATGTTCCGCGACGCAACCATGCGGCTGCAGCGCGGGCAGCGCGCCTTGCCCCCCGGCGGGAGCTCTGGCAGTTGCTGTAGCAAATCGCAATCGGGACAAGCAATGGTCTCCATGGATGGTTAAGGATTTATTGGACAATGGATTCTAAGCATGGGGCCCACAGAGCGTACAGCCCTTTGTTGGCTTGCAGCGCCCGTTTAACTGCCAAAGTTCGGTAACTCTGATCCAAGACAATGGCAGGGCTCACCACATAGTCTGCTAGCACAAGGTGAAAATAATGTCTATTGGACCTCAGTCCAATTCGGAGGGAGTCATTCTCTCACACTTGTCACATCGTCGTGTACGTCAAAGACGAGGGGAAAGGATTTCGATTCTGACATCTGAACCCCGAAACCTGATATCTCCAAACTGCCAGCGTCAGCGTCAACTCGGGGACAACCGGGCACAAGGGCAGTGATCTTCCACCGAAATAGTAGACACGTAACTAAGCAGCCAACATTTCATAATTCACATTATCCCGTTGACAATGGCTTCTGGGCAGTCTTTATCGCGAATTAAAACCGCTCTGCCCCCGTCAAGACGGCATTTTCTTCCTTATACCCGGCTTACCTCGCGCTCCAATTTCCAAATCCTAGATTGGTTTTGACCAAGTTCGTGGTGGTCTCACCATTTTGAGCTTGACCCATTAGTCGCCCCCGTCGCATTTCCTACTTCTACCGAGATAGCATAAATGGATAAGTATTTAGTGTCTGTGCGACCTCATAGGTCCTAATATAGGATGGTTGGCTAAAACTACTACATGAGATATGGATCATTGCGGTCCGCAAAGAAAATGTGGTTGAATGGTTTGTGGGAAAAAGAGTCGTTCAATAGATAACAAATTTATTTCTAATTTTTCAGCCGGAGGTTGTCCGGATTAGCGTTAACATCGTGTTTGCGGTCAGACCTCCGCCCATGATCCGGAGATGAGTGCCAGAAAGGTAGCAGTTCGTTATCGGCGAGGTGGCTAATGTATGAATTACTAAATCTTAGTGCGGGGAAAGGTGCAGACGGAATTGGGGATGTTACGTGGGTGGACATCGACATTTCCGATGAAGCGGGAACCAACTGGCTGTCGACCGAGAGCGGAATCAGCGACGACGTGAAATCCCAGCTTTTACATCCCGGGAAATTTACCAGACGTGAGAGCCTGGAGCAGGGCTTGCTTGTGAACATTTGTAGTATCAACCCCGCCAGTGAAGCGGTAGGCGACGATGTGATGACCTGCGGGTTGTTCCTGGAGCAGAACCGTGTCATCACCGTGCGGTCCACAAAGATCGCGGCCCTCGAAGAAGTCCGCAGCCATGTGAAAGCAGGCACGGGACCAAGGACCCCACTGGAGTTTCTGGGTTTCGCATTAGTCTGCGTAAAAAAGCGTCTAGAGCCGCTGATTACCCGGATCTCGGAGGAAACCGCCGAACTGGAGGACAGTGTGCTTGGGGAAAACACCGACTCGGGCAGTGAGGTCTTGAACACGTTGCGTCGCGAGGTATTTCGCGTACGCCGCTATCTTTCTCCGTTTCAAATCCTCCTCAGGTTGATCGTTTCTGACCCGACGATCGATACGAGTGATGAAGAACGCCGCGCGCTTGACGGAGCGGCGGAACTGCTGACCCGTTACCTGAATGCCCTGGAAGATTGTCGTGAGCGGACACTGTTGCTGCATGATCTCATCGAAGCTCGCGTGTCACAGACCATGGCACGAGCAACCTTCAATCTAACCATTGTCGCCACGGTGTTTCTGCCACTGACCTTTATCACAGGACTCCTGGGAATGAATGTGGCGGGGATCCCGGAATCGCATACCCCGTGGGGTTTCTGGATCGTCGTAGGTATCCTTCTTGTACTCGCCATTGGCTCATGTGCTTTTTTATTCTGGAAGAAGAGGCTCATTCAGTCTTGACCGAAGCTTTGCGGGGAACCGCAGCGCGGGCAGCGCGCCTTACCCCCCGGCGGGAGTTCCGATACGCGTTGCAACAGATAGCAATCAGGGCAGGCAATACATTCCACAAGCGCTTAACCTGGGATTAAGAAGTCGAGGACGACTGTTTAGTCCTTTCAGGTTTCGGGTTTCAGTACTGAAACCTGAACACTGCCCCCTATAACCTGCCTCTTGACCCCCACCAACTGCCATTTGACACCCGATTCTTGCCACTCTTTCGCGCGTAATCAGGGATTGGATACGATATACACGACATGGTGTCCCTGAAAACCGGCCTTGTAAAATACGCCGGCACAGTTGAAGTAATTGACCGCGTTGATCACGCTTGAAGTGCAATTCGGGGGAAGGTACGGTACCGTCGAGCCTATGGGCAGGGCAGCCGCTGCTCTGTGGGCGGCGGCAGCGGAAGCAGCCGCACTCGCGGCGGCAGCCTGTGCGGCGGCAGTGTTCGCGGCGGCAGTAGCTGCGGCAGCGGCATTAGCAGCGGCGTAATTTGCAGCGGCAACGTTGGTGGTGGCAACGCTCGCGGCAGCAGCACCCCATACAGCATGTCTATACATCGAACGGCGCGCCACGCCTGCGAATGAGAAAGGTGTAAAAGGCAAACCGATGATGGCCTCCGCGTTTCTGACCAATCCCAGTCTCCCCGCCGACTGCGGCAGGAAGTCCGCGAATAATAACAAGACCAGGGATGCAGCCAGCAAGACAAACGTTAAAATCCTTTTCATAAGATTCCCTCCTTATTTAAACTCTACAGGGTTCAATGTGGATAACCTGACATTATTTCCTTGGTTTCGTTCACCACGAAGATCACGAAGGACACGAAGGATTGGATATTTGAGTACCCAAACTGCGTGCCCTTGCTAGCATTGGTAAGGGTAGCCACAGCGCGGTTGAATTATAGACCTGAACCCGCCTAATTCCTTTGCGTTCTTCGCGGTGAAATCTTCTTTCCATCGTGCTCTTCGTGTCCTTCGTGGTTGAATATTTTTCTACACTAAACCTAGAAGAACCCCTTTTAAGGCCTATTGCGACTCCGCAGCTCCAGCCGTCAGCTTGAGAAAATCGATTTTCTTGGCACCCTTCGGCGGCACGAAACGGAATATCCGATCCGACAACTCCGGCGTCAGGTCCCAGTTCCTCATCCAGACAGTGTACTGCGGTAAGCCGTCAATCTTTGTTGAAGTGATAATAAATTTGTGCGGCAGAGGGTTGGCTCCGTCCTCGATCCAGACCTGCCAATCGAATTCCGGTCCATGAAACGCAAGATGGGTGCACTTCACGCCAGCAACAACCCTCTGGCCGACCTCGAAACCGGACGACGTTTCCTTCAGCATCGTCTCGGCCCCGTTTTTGGACAAGAATTCCGCAGCCGGCGTAATGATATCGAGCTTCTCCCGGGCGAAGTCGAGCATCGCCTCAAGTGTCGGTGGCGCAGCCGTCGTGGCATAAAGGTTTTCCTCCGGATTGTAGAGCGTCAAAGTCTTGCCGTCGTAGTAAAGCTCCTGGTTGGCGAGGTCACCCTTGCGATGGGCGCGCAGCCGATTCGGACGCCACACCGTGGCTGTGGCGGGGTGGTCAAACTGCAGCTTTTGACCGGAGGTCAGTACCACTTCGAGCGTGTTCTCCGTCTTTACGGTGAACTTCTGTTGGTTCGCAAGATAGTCGCTCATGCGCCGTAATATTTGTTCCGCTTGTGGCTGGATCCCGGTAGCCTGAGCTTGACTGGGCTGCGACCATCCGATCAAGCACAGCATCACCAAACCGACCACCGAAACGACCCGCCGCACAAAACGATAACCATCATTCATATCTGTCCCTCCTTCACTGATCCAATGGTTTACTCGGTACTACCCTTGGCCGCTAATTAAAGCCAAGCCGAACTCAAAAGTCAAAACCTGAATTCTGACACTTCAAACCGCCACCCGGCAATCCGTCGCTGCCACAATTGAGCCAAGCGTACGCGGCAAACAACAGCGCGCCAGCGAACAAAAAATGCACTAGCGGTTCTCTGATCAAGCGTCTCATAACGGTTGGTCCTCATTCTATAACAAGTTAGTTGGCTTCTTCTTCATCTTCTCCAGCGCCGCGCCGTGGGCCCTCCTTATTTGTCAGATATTGCAAGGCCCGCTCTCGGCCAACCTGGATCAGTTCTCTCGCGATAGACGAACACCTCATGCTTCCTCGAGTATCCGAGTCGTGCGGCGTTCGACGGATTGACTGCGAAGTTGTCGTCAGCCTGGCTAACCTCCGCGAACTAGTAGAGCCGAACACATATACCGCCTATATACTTGTGTGGTCTACTTGTAAAACTACTAGTTGTGGCTGGTAAATTTACTAGTCTTTAAAAGGAATAAAGCTCAGTCCCTCGGCCGCATGCTAACCATGCGGCCGTGAGTCGAGGCCGTTCGAAGTCTATTTATCGAGTCTGACGTTGAGGCCTTCGGCGGCGAGGGTAAAGTCCGCACCCATGGTGACCGAGAAGAGGTGCATTTCCACGCCGTTTTGATTCTTCATTATCCGGGCGCTACCGCCACCCGCAATGGTGGCCGCACCTTCCACAGCCAGGAACGTGCCCCCAAGATCCTTTTGGTTCTTCAAGTAGAAAATCTTCGCGTGAACCGAGTCACGCTTGATACCAATAGCACCCGCCTTGAGACCCTTCACCTTGAACGTGTAGTTCTTGCCCTTGAAGTGAAGTTCTCCCTTTCCCCACTCGATACCACCGATAAACGACAGTGATGTCAGGGTTATGGACGCCGTCGCATCCGGCACCCTCTTTTGCGCTGCGGCGTCATGCGAGAACCCCAACGAGAGAACTGCCAGGAAAAGCCCCAAGGCAAAGAATTTCTGATACCTTCTATTCATATTCCACCTCCTTAAAATTGACGTGTTCGTAGTTACAATTAAAATAACGTGCCAATTGCAAGTACCTCAAGGGTGGCAATCGAAGTAGGTTCCGAATATTGGGCACCATGTCCTTGATATCATTTCCACATCGCTAGAACACGAACGCGAATCGTATGCCTGCAACGAAGACGAAGTCTTCTCGCGGGTTGGCTGCCGGGTCAAAGACGAACTGGAAGTCGGCTGAGAGCCCCAGTGTCGGCGTGATCTGAAACCCGTCGAAGGTCTCAAGGAACGGCTCGTCGCAAACGCCGATTTAGTGGCGACAAAAACTTGTCACTAACTGACGTTAATGTAGGCCATTGACGAGAAGTGTACCGACACAGGCTGCACCCTGTAAAATGTAAAGGTCCCACCGCACATTTTGACCCCGTATCTTATCCTTGAAAAGCCGAACGCAAACCCCTGCGTCAATCAGGTTACTGCGTCTTTTCCCAGGCCTATAGACCCCTTACATTATTTGGGATCCATCGTCACAACAACCTCCCGGCCCTTTATTTTATACTTTAACTTCAAAAGCTGCTTATTCTGGTTATACCAGACAGAAATTTTCCACTCGCCAGAGAAAACAAACCTGCTGGCAGGAATGGTTCGCTCGCCTATAGAAACAGCGTCCTTACTTTCGCTAAGCTTAGCACTTGAGGCAAACGAGAGGAGCTGTTTCGTATACCTTGCGGATAAAGAAAAAATGCGTCTCCTCAACTCCTTAGAGGCGGGCAGGGGAAGCCTCGGTGATCGCCGTCGGTTCTTCCTCCGTTCTCCCTTACCCCTTACCTTCCATGTCCCATAACGACTCCGCTCCTATGCCCATTGAAATTAGTATCAATAATAGTATCATAACTTGGTGTCGGCTGTTGAAGATATCGTCGCCGCCATGCGAAGGAATCCGAAGGGTATTCGGTTCTCCGATTTGTGCCGGGTTTGCGACCATTATTTTGGTAAAGCCCGGCAACGAGGAAGCAGCCATCGGGTATACAAGACTCCCTGGGCAGGCGACCCCAGAGTCAATATTCAAAACGCCAAGGGCAAAGCCAAGATTTACCAAGTGAAACAAGTGTTATTAGCGATTGGAAGGTTGGAACATGGGCGCGATACCGGTTAATCATTATACATACCGGGTGACGTGGTCGGAGGATGACAAGGAGTATGTAGGCCTCTGTGCTGAGTTTCCCAGCCTGACTTGGCTCGCTTCCACTCAAGAAGCTGCGCTTCGTGGTATTCGCTCCGTAGTCAAGAAGGTAGTGGCTGACATGAAGAAGAACCGCGAGCCTATCCCGGAGCCATTGGCCACCCATGAATTCAGCGGAAAGTTCATGGTCAGAGTGCCTCCAGAAGTTCACCGAAGACTTGCTCTGGAAGCGGCGGAGTGCGGCGTGAGCCTGAACCGAGTGGCCAGCGCAAAGCTCTCGCACTGAATGAATGATAAGAATTTCATTTGGGGCATGGGCTTAGAACCGGAAGAATTTCAATGTGATAGAGTATCCCCTGAGATTTGAAATTGAGTTGAATTTAACAGATT
Source organism: uncultured Binatia bacterium (SeqCode) (assembly GCA_965215595.1). Lineage (GTDB taxonomy): Bacteria > Desulfobacterota > Binatia > UBA9968 > CAXXLF01 > CBDCDW01. Next base: position 983,546 of record CBDCDW010000005.1, read on the forward strand.
CCAATGCGGGATCGAGAGCTTTATCCGGTACCCTATACTGGGGATGAACTTGAGATGATTCGCCCTCGATTAATTAGGGGCATCTAGGCGCCCTACATCATTTGGGATCCATCGTCACAACAACATCCCGGCCCCTTATTTTATATTTTATCTTCAAAAGCTGCTTATTCTGGTCATACCAGACCGCAATTTTCCACTCGCCAGAGAAATCAAACCTGCTGGCAGGAATGGATCGCTCGCCTATGGAAACAACGTCCTTACTTTCACTAATCTTGACCTTCATCAACCGGAGATCTTTAAGGTCAAAGAGGAGCGACTTTTGTGTGATTTTGTAATGCCAAACGGACGTCGGAAAGGCATCGTGCGGCAGCGTCAAACGTTTGCCGTTCAGCACAACATCATACTCTTTTACATTACGTTGGAGCGACAACTCGTAAATTTTACCATGATCGTCGGTGTATCCCTGGATGCTTTTGGGTTCCTCATCTTTCCACACCTCATGCAGATCCTGCGTGAAGTAATGAAGTTTAATCCCAAGTATGGATACCGAGCTTCGCGTCCTGAGTTCTTCTACCATCCCCTTTTCGTTGAGTCGAAGCGTGTAGTGAACGGAGCCGATTTTTTTTTCATTCAGATGAATCGAAGCGAAATGATTTTGATCCGCTGCGCCTGCGACGTGTGAAACAACGAGCACCGCTAGCACGGTCAAACATAGTGCGAGTCGCGACATGTTTTCCTCCCACCCCTGGCCGAAACTACTTATTACGCGGCTAATGATCGATGATTTTCATCAAAGCACAGCCCAGAGTGCCAATACGATATTGCATCTCCCTTGGCATCTCCAAGCTATCAAATCCATGCTGGGCGTCTGGATACAGCTATTGCGTTTCACGTAGGATGCAAATCATGAGCTAATGAATTGCCCCTTGGACGGTTAAATTAGGCGGATCATACACCGTTGCTTACTTGATCACCTTGGTCGTATGTGGCAGGACCCCGGAGGAGTTCCTTAGCTACCAAGCTCCCTATGGAGGAACTCGAAACTTCTCGCATAGGACAGGTTGGTGGCCGACCGCTGGTCGGCCGGCACTTCAGCATCCGGAGTGATTTGGGCAAAGCTATGCCCCATTCCTTCATACCAGTGCAACTCGTAGGCCTTGCCAAAATGGTTCAATGCACGGGAAAAAGCATCCACCTCGGCGCGAGGGGTCGAGTGGTCCTCTGTTCCATAGTGACATTGAAGCTTGCAGGTGATTGTTTCCAGCTCACGCATATCCGGGAACAGACTCTGGTGGTAGATGACGCCGGCCTGGAAGACTTCGGTACGACCGTGTTAAGCCATCAAAAAATCTAACCCTAGCGGGATTCGTTGCGTCATTACAAAATCTAACCGAAGTCGTCTCGCAGCCAGCAGGGCCAACCCGCCGCCCAGGCAGAATCCCATAATCCCAACTTTGCTCCGGGGTCCCACTGACGGAAGGCTACGCAAAAACGCCACGCCCCCGGCGATTTGTTCCACCGCCGCTTTTACATCCAGCGAGTTTTTCGCGTAAAGTCCCTCGGTTCTATTGGCCGGTAACTGGCCACCCATGTAGTCGGGCGAAAGCGCCACAAACCCGGCCCGCGCAAACAGACGTGTGATCTCCCGCTGAGTCCAGGTGAGGCCACCCATACCGGACAGCAAGACCACGCCTGGCCGTGGCGGTCCATCCGCCGGGCGGGCCACGAAGCCGTCTGAGTAGAAACCGTTGGTCTCGTACCCGGCGTGGAGTGAGTTCGGGCGAAAGCGCCACGATGCGTTCGCCGTCAATGGTTTCGATCACCTTTTTACCCTCGCCACCATTACCCTGTTCGTTGCTTTCCTCTGCCATGGTTTTGCTCTCCTGAATGGTATTTTTGAACCGAATTTTCGCCTCGGTTCAATGATCCGCAATTGCTATTGGGTCAATTCTTGACCTGATTTGAATATCACAGCACAGAGTCTTGTCAACGGCCGCAGGATGCAACCAATCAACCCATGGATTGCGGTTAACCAGCCACCGCTGAGGTAGAGAGGGGCTTGTCGGTTCGGTGGAAGCGCTCGAACCAGGCTTCGTCGCTCATAATATCCCGAGACGCATCCAGCAGAAGAGCTCTTGTGGCCGGTTCAATATCACCCCGAATGATGGCCACCACGCGATCCTCTGAAAGGACACTGCTGAACTGCTTGTTACGATCCTGCAGCCGGACCGTTGAGAATTCCTTGATCGATTCAACGGCGATGTGAAAATCATCCTCGGTTTGTATCAGTGGATACAAAAGGTCCCTTCCCTCGGAAGCGCCGTGATCCTGTTCATCGTGGAGGACAATCTTGGAAGCTTCGGAGAGGAGTTCCTCGTACTCACCCCCCTTGAGGCCGATGAAGCCGAAGAAGAGAGAGCCACCACCTCCGCTGTTAAAAGCGCCCGCTGCGTTGTGTAACACGGACATTTCGGCCAATCGACGGCGGATCTCACGTTCTCTTCTCGGGAGCCACCAGTCAGCCTGCTGCGCTTCTGCCAACAGTGACTTCCAAGTGAGCTTCAGGCCAGTGAGACCCTCGTAAACATACGCCAGCATCCCGTAGTGACGGTACTCCTGATAGTCCTCTTTGGCCCGCTGGATGAGCCGTTCCCGGGTCACTGTGTCATCCGTGCGGTCAACCAGGTCCTTAATATAATGATTTGATGTTTCACGAAGGTTTCGCGCTTCCCGCGAGATCTGATGCTTTAACCACTTCGCATGCTGGTTAAGAGGGCGTGGGCAACTGAAGAACGCTCGGGCAACCTCTGTCTCACCCATCCGGAAACGAGCAGTCATATCCTCGATCTTTTCGATCCATTCAGTTTTCATCGTCTTGTTACAACCCGTAGAGCGCTCTCGCATTGTCGCTTAGGATTTTCCTCTTTACCTCAGGTGTCAAGTCCGTCCGTGATTGAAACACAGTGATGGCATCCACGTCACTGGATGTGTCGATGTGGCCATAGTCCGTGCCAATGACAAGGCAGTCTTCTCCAGCTTGCTGCGTGATATAAGGCAGGTCGTCTGAGTTCTCACAGGTAATGAACATCCGGTACTCGCGTGCGAGGTTACCGGACCATTGGCGGCCCAAAGTTTTGAAGCGATTCTTCATTTCGTGTATCAGCCAGGGAACCCACTGCGAGCTGGCCTCGATAAACCCCCACCGCAGGCGCGGAAATACCTCGGGTATTTCACTGAGTATCACATCGCTAAAGGCAGCCACTGTGGGTATTCTGAACCGGTGGAAAGTGGCAGCACTGGCCACAGGATGACGATAGAGATCATTGAGCCACGTGTTGCCATTGGCGATGTGAATGGCGATTGCCATATCAAGACGGCTTGCCTCTTCATAAATCGGGTAGAAGTAACGGTCCACCAGTAAACGGTTGCTCTCAACCGGACGCATCAACACGGCACAAGCGCCGTTTTCCTTGGCAAATCGGATTTGATCCAGCGCATCGCTCATGCTCAGGGTTGGCGCCATACAGGACCATCGCAAACGACCTTTTCCCTGACGCCAGATGTCGGCCATCCAGCGGTTCCAACTCTTGCATAGAGGCACCTCTACCGAAGCGCGGTCGGTGACCGATTCGATGAAGATGGTGTTGTGCAGCACTTGGACGTTGACCCCACTCTGGTCCATGTGCTCCAATCGTAGCTCCACGTTTCCTAGCTCGCGGGATTCCAGGTCGTCTGCGAACCTTCGACCCACCTGGCGGGAACGTTTCTCTAGCTCGGCGGCAGAAAAAGCGGGGAAGCGGAAGCCCTTCACCCTCCCATCGATAAGCCAGAACTGAAGCTTCATGCCTGCCTCTTCGCGCGTTTCGAGGGGTACGGGGCGATACTGCCTCTCCGACGGGTCCATAAAGTCCCAAGTGCGGGCAGACTCCACCACATGGGCATCTGCGTCGATGACTAGGGTGTCCCCATTGGTTTCCATAAATTCATCCCTCCACAGCAGGATCCAGGGTCCTGGTACTATTGGTTTCCTAACTTCTTTTGTGCACCATCGGGGTTTCTCTGACCTGACCCCCTTGTGCGGATAGGGGTTCTGCTCCTGCCCATCCTTCCCCCGTAATATCAATCATGACGCCGTCCGGCCCCTTGTATTTCTCTTCGAAAAAAGACGTGACAGCATCATGGGGCCGCATCTGGCGATACTCCGCTCCTGCCTCATTTAGTCGCCCACGGGTTTGCTCCATGTCGTCAACCCAAAAGCCAAAATGGTGCAGGCCGAAGGTCACTCCGAGACCGTCTTGTCGATCCGCAGCTTCATCTGTCTTGAATCGCAGCACCGCCATGTTGATAGTGCCGTCACTCAAATAAATTCCCTTAGCCAACGGAGAGTCGGTCCGGCCGACCTCTTCCATTTCGAAGACGCGCTTGTAAAATTCCGCCGTTGCTTCTGGATCATGCGTATGCAGGGCTATGTGTCTTAACTTTGCCATGGTACCTCCTAATGTTAGTGAATTATTTCGCCTATACCTCTTCCTTGGGTGTAATTTATTGACTTTCCGTTGCCTAAAACCTTCCGGACACCAATAAGTGATTAATTGTGCACCATGACCTTTCGCTGGTCACAAATGCACCAATATCACAGCGGGAATGGCTGTCAAGGAAACCCTACTTAATGACAGTGCAACCATAATGGGCGCAACCTCGTCAATTGAACCACCATGAGAATTCTCGCGGTTCAAGACCCCAAAGCCCTTAGTCTCCATGGTCCAGTTATGGCACACAGGGAATTAACGTGTTTGCAACGGAGAGATACAAATGCATGACAGAAAATCGCTAGAATGGAGTAAGAGGAGAAGTGAATGCGAGGATCGCAGGAACGACCCTCGCCATGGGCAAACAATTATTTTGCTAATTCGAAGTTAACCTTGGCGTCTTGTTTTGCTGCGACGGTGACCTTTTGGCTCTTCTTACCCAGGGTTTCGTGCCAGACCTCCACGTTGTAGGTGCCAGGGGGGACATTGGTTAATTTGAATGCCCCATCGTCCTTGGTCACGCTGAAATAGGGATTCGCAGCGACAAAAAACCAACCGCTCATCCAGCCATGAACGTCACACTTGACCGAAACGGCTTCAGGTTTACTAATTTTAACCTTCAGCTTCTTCTTAAACTTGGGCTGGGCCCTGTTAAACGGTTTATTCACTTTGCTGTAAGTGTGTATGTTGTGAAGGATCTTATCGGGATTCAGGATCTCGATGGTGGAACCTGCCGGGAAAGCAAGGACATGGGGTTTATACTCACACCCGTTCTGGTTAAAGGTCACTATCATGGCCTTCATCTCTTTACCCTTGGAAATATCAGTAATGGCCACCACAGCATTAACCACTTTACCCCCAGAGACGATTAGCGATTGGTCGGACTTAGGAGTCTTGTCGCAAACCTTTTTGTCCTTGGTAATCTTCAGTTTCTTTACCTTTGGGGCCATACCCTTGAAATTAACGACCCCTGAAATGGATCCACCGTTGCTTACCGATCCCCCTTCGTAGGCGAAAAGAGTTGCCATGGGCAATAAAACCCAGGCAGCCAACAAAAATACAAATGCTTTTAGCATGCCAGCCTCCTTGAAACTCATTCTCATATAATATGCCACTGCCCGATCAATCAAGACCTTCCAAAGGACTCTATCACTGGGGAGAGCCGGTATTGCCCAGCACCATGATATAGTCCCGCAAGGCCTCGATCTGCTTGTCATCCTTGCCACCGAGGATATTATCCGGTCCCTCCGGATAAAAGGATGGCATCTTGGTCCCGGGCTCGATTTTTTGCGGGTCCTGGAGCCACTTCACGATCCAGTGTGGATTTAAACGATTTTTCGCGAGGGTAAGGTCGGGGGCCCAACCTTCGGGTGGACCCTCAGGTTTCTTGTCCCCCTGTTGGTGACAGCTCAGACAAGCAAAGTAGTCATTGGTAAACATAGTCTGGGCTGCACTGAGATAACCCGCAGGAATTTTGTCTTTGTTAAAATAAACATAGGGAATCTCTACTTTGGAAAGTCCCGTGAAATAAGACACCAACAAATTGGCCTCATCGTTTGTCAACCCAAAGGTGGGCATGCGAATCTTAAGCCATGGACGTAGTGGCACTGGCTTTTTCAAAAATCCAAATAGCCAGTTGGGCTGGACTTTATCCCCTTCACCGTTGAGTACAGGTGGCGCCAGGGTCAGTTGGTCTTCCTGATAGTATTTGCGCACAAATCCACCCTTATTTTCGATGGTATGACAACCAATGCAGTTGTACTGGTGCATTAGTCTGCGACCTTCCACTATATTGACAATCCTGTCACTACGGTCCGCTTTGTAAATGGATGGGACCTTGCTCTCTCGAAATCCAGCTAACAGTATTCTCAATGCTTTGATATCTTCATCGGAGAAATTGAACTGAGGCATGAGCTGCTCCACCCTTGGAGTGGTGTATACTCGGGGTGTTTTGAGCTTATTATAGGTCCAGTCGTCCCAGGTATGAGGGATGTCTTTCCTGTTACCAAAGAAAAGCTCTTCCAGGATCTTGGATCCAAAGGTAGTGAGTTCCACTCCGATTCTAGATTCCTTCTCCATACCTGGAACATCATGGCAACCGGCACACCCGTACTTTCGAACCAATGACTCACCTCGCTTCACGCTCTTGGCGTCTGTGAGGCGATTTTCAATATTGGTTATTGTCTGTCCCTTCCTTCCCAGTGTCATCAGGTAGGAGGTTATAGCCAGGGCCTCCTCGTCTGACAGACGCAGGCTCGGCATACGTGTGTCAGGAGAATATCCGCGCGGATTTTTTAGCCAGTGGTAAGTCCACTGGGGGCCTACCTTGGCAGCAATGTCCTTGAGATTGGGAGCTATGTCTTTGTTGGTACCCAATACCGTGGAGAACTCACCCTCGGCAAAACCATGACAACCCTTGCAACCGATGGAGTTTACCAGTTCCCTCCCCCGGTTGATGAGCTCCTGGTTTCCCCCTTGGTAGAATTGTGGCAGAGGACGTGTCTTGAGCCATTTCTCTCCCGCTTGCTTGGATGAAGACCAAATATAGGAGGCGATGTCCGTAGCCTGGCCTTCGTCAAAATCGAAGTTCGGCATCCGGGTCCGAGGCCTGAATTCATGCGGATTGCGGATCCAGCGCACCATCCAGCTTGGATCCACTTTTCCCGCCACCCGTCTGAGGCTGGGACCGATCTTAGGAATGTTCTCATACCCTTCCACCAAATGGCAACCGGTACATCCCATCTGTTCGAAGAGTCTCTGACCCCTAACCAGTAATGGCGCATTTTTGAGACTCTGCACATCCAGGTGGCAGGAGGCGCAACTCGTTTGCACCTTTTGTCCTTTTAAAAGCGGATACGGCCAAAATCTTTTTCCGAATACACCGTAGCTTTTGCCGTAATGGGCCTGCTCCACGCTGTTTACTGCCGCACCCTGGCCATCATGGCAAGGTGTACAGCCGAATTTTTCCACCGGATGGGCATTGTCCGCCAGCAGGATCTTCCGCTGAGGATGAGTCTTATAAGGATTAGGTTGGTTTTCAAAGCCGGCCCGATTGATTCCGCTGTGGCAGCTCTGGCATCGATCCACTCTGGCCGTGGGCTCGCCAAAGTTATTGCGATCGAATTCGGGCAGGATGGTTTGCTTAATATTTGGGATTTTTATTAGCGAGATCGGTCCCAGGCTCACAGTAGCATTCTGCATCACCCGTGACCACTTATCCCTATTTTCTGTGAGCTTCGAAAGGCGGTCTTCTAACTCCTTGACACTCCCCTGGAGTTTTTTAATTTCAGCTTTGATATCTTTCCGCTTTTTTTTCGCTTCCTCGAGACCAGGCTCTAACTTTGCTTGTTCCTTGTCCAACTCTTCAATCCGAGCCTGATAGAGTCTAATATTGTTTCCCAGCTGCACCGCATGATCGTACTCGTACCACGCCTCTTCCAACTCGCTTTTAATAAACTTAACATCCTGGTCCAGCTCAAAGAAACGGACATTCCTCTCCGTCTCCTCGCTGCGTAGTTGCTGGAACTCGCCACCCAGTTTGCCTTCACTCAAACTGGCCTTTGCGGTATCTAGTTGTTTTACCAGCTCAACGTAGTTGGCATTGCCTTCAAGCTTCTTATCCTCCGCTTCATAGGCTGCCTTGGCCGTGTCATAGTCCAGGTTGTTAAACTCGGCCTGATACATTTTCCAAGGGCGCCGCGTGAAGTTGTCGTCGAACACCGCCCACAGACTAACCACCACAAGGGCACACACGCTGAAGAAAAAAATGGCGCCGTATGACTTGCCTTCCTCTTTTGGATCAAAACCCCTGACAGCCATCAACCCTTCCTCAAGCCACCTTGTGCTCCAAGGTCCTACCCATGGAGAAGAGCCCCACCCCGATCAAAGTCAGAACAATCTCCTCTGCCATGGAGGTATTCTGAGTGACACCTACAAAGAGGGCATACCCCACGTCCGCCAATCCGATGGCCTGTAGAATTTTTGCCACATAAAACATCAGATATTAAACCAGGGGGTGACTAATACGTACTTCACGTTGAAGGCAAGACGTAGAAACATTTTAACGGGAAGACCCATCATGATGACAACCAAAACTGCGGTGATGGTAAAACGCACGGGTCCCCATCTGCGCATAAACTCTTTTCCCTTGACCGCAAGCACCCAGAGGTAGAAGGCTAATGTTGCCACGACAAAATATGCCCCTACTAATATTGCGCCCACACCGGCCTGCACCCTGTAATCCCTGAAACCAAGTAGGTAGGGGAGATCCACATTGGTTAAAGCCACCACCTTGTGCGGATCCCATAGGTCCCAGGGCCAGAAAAGGTTCCAGCCCGGGCCGCGAAAAAACGTGCCGATGATAATCATGCTAACCCAGAGGATGTGAAAGCCAAAGTAGAATGCCAGGATTTCGTATTTTCTCTCTTTGAAGGTGTAATAACCGTTTCCTCTGGGATTGATATCGATAAACGGAATCATAACGAGTCCCACGATGATAAGCGTGGGCAAGACCACCCCAGCGTGCCAGGGATCGAAATAGACCAACATCTCTTGCAAGCCCAGAAAATACCAGGGTGCCTTGGAAGGGTTCGGTGTCAGAGTAGGATTGGCAGGCTCTTCCAGCGGTGCATCGATTCCCACGGACCAGATGATCATTACTACTGTGACAATGAGCGTGACGAGAAATTCTCCCCGCACCAGATGGGGCCAGGTATGAATTTTATCGTCGACAACAGGGATCCGTCTCTGAGTTTGAGTTTCTTCGGCCATGACCCATTACCTTGGAAGCGAATTACAGTGGTGGCCCCGAAAAACCATCCCTTCGAATACGCCAAAAATGAACCGCCATGAGAAGACTGGCAACCAGGGGGATAAAAATGCAGTGGAGTATATAAAACCGGAGCAAGGTATGTGGCCCGATTTCTCCGCCCCCGAATAAAAACGCCCGAGCGTCATAAACAGGATTGGCCCCCACCAAGTCGGCAAAAGGTCCCTCGTGACCGAGCAGCGGTGCAGCCCGTGCCATATTGGAACCCACAGTCACCGCCCAGATGGAAAGCTGATCCCAGGGTAGCAGATAACCTGTGAAGCTCAGTAGAAGTGTTAGAACCAATAGGAGGACTCCCACAATCCAGTTGAATTCGCGAGGAGGCTTGTAGGAACCCGTAAGAAAAACACGGAACATATGGAGCCACACGAAAATGACCATGGCATGGGCCGCCCATCGGTGCATGTTCCGCATCAGCATACCGAAAGGCATATCAAACTCCAGATACTTCATGTCGGCGTAGGCGTACTCTGCCACAGGCCGGTAATAGAACATCAGGTAGATGCCGGTTACCACTGTTATGAGGAACATGAAAAACGTGAGGCCTCCCATGCACCAGGTAAATCGCATCCTAACAGAATGCCGGCGAACCTTGGCCGGATGGAGATGGAGCCACACGTTGCTCGTGACCATCATCACACGGTTCCTTGGCGAATCCTCGTAACCGTGGCGAAAAATGGCCCTCCAGACCTGACTCTCAACGATCTCGTTTTTTAGGTCATCGAACTTTTTCATCTCTCCATTATACCTTCAAGATACTCTCCGGATGTTGCTCGTCAGGCTCTACTTCGGGAGCCATCTTCAACGTCCGACTCTTATCCACAACCAACTGGCCGTCATCCGACAGCTTGACCTCAAAGCGGTCCAATGGACGGGGGGCCGGTCCTTCGAAGTTCAACCCACTTTTAAAAAAGCCGCTTCCATGGCACGGGCATTTGAATTTGTTTTCAGCAGCAAGCCATCGGGGGGTACAGCCTAGATGGGTACATTTGGCGAAAATTGCATATATTCCCGCTTCCTCCCGAATGATCCAAACACGGAAATCCTTCTTAAACTTCGCGCTCACTTCGCCAATGGTATAATCCGATGGCACACCAGCCTTGAAGGTCGACGGTGGCTTAAACAGAATCCGAGGGAAGGCAGAGCGGATGAAGCCCAATAGGGTCAAACCCGTAAACACCCCGATTCCCCCCCATCCAAACCGCGTGAAAAAGTCTCGCCGACTCCAGATGCCACGCTTTTTCGCGTCTGCTGCTGCCATAGTTTTTTCCTATTTCTTAAACCAACTGATCATTGCTCCCCACAAGATAAAGATAAAACCACCCAGCATGAGAACCAACCCTACGGGTCCAAAAATAAAAGATAGACCCGCACCCAAGACCAGTATCAGGACCCCTACTCCTAACGGATTAAAAGGACCTGCAGGCGATCCTTCCTTCATCACCTCCCCCGCTGCGCCCTGGTTCATTTCCTCGCGGATAAGAGTATAGGCCAGCTCTTTGAGATCTTCCCGTCGTTCGGGATTTACTTCCCGGATGAGACGACCGATATCTTGAGCTAACTTCTCTACTTCATCTTCCGGGGTCTGCTGACCTGAATTGGGAGAGTTTGAAACCACTTAGAATAGGCCAACTCCTTAGTATAGAAAATATATTTTGTCAACCCGATTTCCGCAATCTGAGCACATCCTGCATGCTATAAAGTCCCTTTTTTTGCCGCACCAGCCACTGGGCGGCCCGAACGGCTCCCCGGGCAAAGGTCTCTCGGCTATGGGCGCGGTGAACGAATTCGATCCGTTCGCCCAAACCGCCAAAAATCACGCTGTGTTCGCCGACGGTATCTCCGGCCCGAACGGACAAGAGACCTATTTCTTTCTTTTTACGCTCGCCCACAAGACCTTTGCGACCAAATACACCTACTTTATTTAAATCTCTTTTCCACTCTCCAGCGATGGCATTCGCAAGGGCAAGGGCCGTGCCGCTAGGAGCGTCTCTTTTGAAGCGGTGATGCATTTCGATAATCTCTAGGTCATACTCTTCGCCCAGGGACCTGGCCACCCCACCAAGAAGTCCTAACAGTAGATTCACCCCAACGCTCATATTCGGGGCCACCAACATTCGAGTGCGTCGGCTCAGTCTCTCGATCTCATTCCGCTCCCGAGCCGTGAATCCCGTGGTACCGACAACAATGGGAACTCCACTCTTCGCAGCGTTCCGTAGATAGCCCAGAGAAGCGGCGGGCCGGGTAAAATCAATTATGGCCACATCTGGTTTTAACAGTGGCACGATTTTATCGCTAACGGGCACCCCTAACCGGTTTAGTCCTACCACCTCTCCCACATCCTTGCCCAGCCTAGCGCTTTTGGGTCGATCCACAGCCCCCACCAGTTTTACGCCACGGGTTTCCTGAACCACGCGCGCTACAGCCCTTCCCATACGGCCCGCTATTCCGCAAATGACTAAATCCACTAACCTCCACCTCAGATCAGACCAAAATCAGACATCGCCTTTTCCAGCTTCTTTACGTTTTGTTCCCCCATTGGGGTCATGGGTAAACGTAGTTCCCCGCCACACTTACCCATCACGGCCAGCGCCGTTTTCACCGGGATGGGATTTGTTTCAATAAAGAGACTCCGAATTAGCGGAATTAGCTGGAATTGAATCTTCCGTCCCTTTTCCCAATCTCCCTCGAAACAGGCCCGGGTCAGCTGAGACATCTCCCTGGGAGCCACATTTGCAACTGTGGAAATGACACCTTTTCCTCCCAATGCCATGAGCGAAAAGGTGAGTGAGTCTTCCCCGGAATAGACTTCCAACCCATCGCCGCAAAGCCGTAGCACTTCCATGGCCTGATCGACGGATCCAGTGGCCTCCTTCACTCCCGCAATATTTTTCACTTCAGCCAGGCGTGCCAGGGTTTCCGGTTCGATCTTGGAGCCCGTTCGGGAGGGGATATTGTAGATGATAAGGGGAATGTGCACTTCAGAGGCAACCTTTTTATAGTGCTGGTAAATACCCTCCTGAGTGGGCCGGTTGTAATAGGGGGAGATCATCAATGCGCCATCCGCCCCTGCCTGCTCTGCGCTACGGGTGAACTCGATGGCCTCCTGGGTAGAATTGGAACCCGTACCGGCAATGACCGCGACTCGTTTCTTGACGAATTTGACCACTGCCTCCACGACTTCGTTGTGTTCCTTGTGGGTGAGGGTCGCCGATTCTCCAGTGGTACCGCAGGGAACAATTCCGTGGATACCGTTTTCAATATGAAATTCCACCAACGATTCGACACTCTCCCAATCCACCTTGTTGTCTTTGAAGGGGGTCACCAACGCCACCATGCATCCGGAAAAGTTCATTTTGGCCTCCAAACTATTGCTCCGCGACTCCCCGAAACACTTCCTCCGCGGGACCTGTCATGTAAACCCTGTTATCCCTGCGCCACTCAATAACCAGATCTCCGCCCAAGAGGTGGACCATGAGTTTTCTTTCTGTCTTCCCCGTGAGTGCCCCAACCACGCCCACGGCACAGGCCCCCGTACCGCAGGCCCAGGTCTCACCGGCCCCCCGTTCCCAAACCCGCATTCTGACCTCACCAGGCCCAAGGACCTTTACAAATTCCGTATTGATCCGGTTAGGAAAAAAAATGTGGTTTTCAAATTTTGGTCCGATCCGTTCCAGATCCAGTTCCTCTGGATCATCCACATAGAGGACGCAGTGAGGATTTCCCATGGAGACGCAACAGACGGAATACTTCTGGCCCTCCACTTCCAATGGATATTTTATGATTTGTCCGTCAGCATTTACCGGGATCTTTCTGCCTTCCAGGATGGGTTCTCCCATATCCACTTCCACCAGATCTCCTTCGATACGGGGCCGAATAATCCCGGCGAGGGTCTCTACTTCCAGCTCCTTTTTTTGGGTCAACCCCCGGGTGTGAACGTAACGAGCAAAGCAACGGATTCCGTTCCCGCACATCTCCACTTGCCCGCCGTCGGCGTTGTAAATTTCCATTTTGAAGTCTGCGACCTTGGAAGGACAAACCGTCAGTAGCTGATCTGCACCTACGCCGAATCGGCGGTGACAGAGGCTTTTGGCTAACTCCTCCAACGCCATCTGCTCCCCTGCCATACAATCGATAACGATAAAGTCATTGCCACAACCGTGCATCTTGGTAAATGGTATATTTGTCATTGTGTTATCCGTTCAAGCTGAGCACCCAAATCAGTGGTTAACGTTGGGTGAATTCACTGCTCAGAGAGGACTGGTCACACCAGGACAGGAGGGATCACCTCTCCGCTGATGATATCTTCCAGCGTCTCCCGTGTGCGAATGACATCAAAGCGTTTTCCATCCACCAGAACTTCTGCCACCCTCGGTCTCGAATTGTAATTGGATGCCATGGTAAATCCGTAGGCCCCCGCACTCATGACCGCCAGTAGATCACCTGGCTGGGGTTTTTGGATCTCGCGATCCTGTGCAAAGAAATCTCCGCTCTCGCAGATGGGTCCCACCACATCGGCTACGATCTTTTCTGCAGTACGGTTCTTCACCGGGCTAATGCCTTGATAAGAACCGTAGAGTGCGGGACGAATCAAATCGTTCATGGCCCCATCCACCACGACAAAATTTTTCTCCTGGGTCTCCTTTAGATAGAGAACTTCGGTCACGAGAATCCCGGCGTTTCCAACAATCACGCGTCCCGGCTCCAGGATCAGAGTCAGTTCCAGCCCCTTCAGAGAATCAATGATGGCAGCTGCATATTCATCTGGATGGGGAGGCTCCTCGTCTTTGTAACGTATGCCTAATCCCCCGCCCAGATCCAGGTAACGGATGTTGGCTCCTTCCTGCTTCAAAACTTCAAGTAAGCCTTTCACTCGTGCCAGGGCATCCACAAAGGGAGAAACCGATGTGAGCTGTGATCCAATGTGACAGTCTACCCCGATCACCTCAACGTGGCTGAGAGAAAGGGCCCTCTTGTATAGTTCCACGGAGCGTTTGATGTCGATGCCAAACTTGCTCTTCTTCATCCCGGTGGAAATATAGGGATGGGTTTGCGGGTCCACATCCGGGTTTATCCTGAGACTGATGGGAGCTTTCTTGCCCAATCCCGAAGCCACCTGATCCAGCACGTCGAGTTCCTGTTCTGATTCCACGTTAAACATGAGAATACCGGAATTCAGGGCATACTCGAATTCGCTTCGGCTCTTTCCCACGCCCGAGAAGACAAGCTTTTTAGGATCGGAGCCCGCTTTGAGGACGCGGAAGAGCTCCCCCCCCGAGACGATGTCAAATCCCCCCCCTTCATTCACAAAGACCTTCAACACAGCAAGATTCGAGTTTGCTTTTACAGAAAAACAAACCAGATGGGACTGATTTTTGAACGCTTGGTCAAAGACCCTGAAATGACGTCGCAGGGTGGCCAAACTATAAATGTATGCCGGGGTGCCAACTTCTTTAGCGATACGTTCCACAGGTACATCCTCGGCACATAGCTCACCGTTTTTGTATTCAAAGAAATCCATTATGGTCTCCAGGTTAATTTCGCCTCATTGGATGGATCACTGAAGGTCCCATCCGTAAGACGAGAAAATACACGATAGTGGTAACTGACCTGTGGTGTCAATTGTCCGTCCACATAACGAAACCTTTGCTTCTTTAAAAACTTCTGCTGATCCTCAACTGGCAGCGTGACCCTCTCCCCGTAGGGGGCAGGACACTCGGGGCAAGCCTGCGTTACCTCTTTGCGAAACACAACAAAGGCTGCAAGCTCATCCAAAGGCTTTCCGTCCAAGTGACGCTTGGGTCTGGTCCATGTGAGCGCGATCCCTCCTCCCTGGGCCTCCACTTTTAGGTCTTTTATGGTCTCGGGCACAGCAAGCTCTGGCGCTCGCGGGGGTCCTTTCTTTCCACACGACGCACTTGCAAATAGCACAATCAGGCAAAAGAAAATCCCAATGACGGAGATTTGAGACTGAGACCTCTCCCATGCCCCATTTCGACCATCTCTTTTTATTTCCATTTTCACTGTTTCTGGCTCTGTCTCTTTATCCCCAATCCTTCCCCATTTTAGATTTTAAAATTTAGCTTGTCGATTGTCAGAGTTAGGATCCAAGAATCAGATTCAAATCAATCTAAAATCCAAAATCGCAAATCTAAATTCTCTCTGTCTCTATCTCTCCACCCATCATTCCAACTCCTTTAGACGCCGCCGGACATTGGAGGAGGCGGTTCCCCCCGGGGCACGGCGTCGTTCCACAACTTCTTCTAGGGACAGACAACGGTACACGTCCTTTTCGATTTTTGGGCAATACCGTTGCAACTCCTTAAGTGAGAGATCCTCGATCCTCTGGTGGAATGACAGACAATGGCGGACGATCTTCCCCACCAGTCCATGGGCGGCGCGAAAGCTCATGCCACGGCGAACCAGGTAATCCGCGAGGTCGGTTGCGTTCATAAACCCATCTTGTGCGGCAGCGAGCATCCTTTCTCTTCTGACCTTCGTCTCCTTTACCAGCTCCGCCATCATGGCAAGGCTCGCCTTAACGGTATCCACAGTATCAAATAGCGGAATCTTGTCCTCCTGAAGGTCACGGTTATAGGACAGGGGTAACCCTTTGATCACTGTCAGAAGGGCTTGGAGGTGTCCGTACACCCTACCCGTTCGCCCACGGATCAACTCTGGGACGTCGGGGTTCTTTTTCTGCGGCATGATGGAACTTCCCGTGCAGTATCGGTCCGGAAGCTCGATGAACCCGAACTCCTCACTAGACCACAACACCATCTCCTCGGCAAGACGACTCAAGTGGGCAAAAAGGATGGCCGAAACAGCGAGGAATTCCAGCACAAAGTCCCGATCACTGACCGCGTCCAAACTATTCTTGGACAACTTGGGGAAACCCAGCAACCTCGCCACATAGGCCCGATCGATGGGGAAGGTAGTCCCCGCCAATGCCCCCGAGCCCAGGGGCAGTACGTTCACCCGCTTGGCACACTCCCCCGCACGCTCAAGGTCCCGATCCAGCATTTCCACGTAGGCAAGAAGGTGGTGGGAGAAGAGAATGGGCTGCGCCCGTTGCATGTGAGTGTAACCCGGCATGATCACCTTCAAGTTGCGCTTTGCTGAGCGCACGAGTTCTGCCTTTAATCGGTTAAGGGCCGTCTGAACGGCCTTTAGCTCCTCCCTGAGATAGAGGCGCATATCCAACGCCACCTGATCATTGCGGCTCCTGGCAGTATGAAGCTTTCCTGCTGCAGCGCCGATTTTGTGAAAGAGTCGGCGTTCAATATTCATATGAATGTCTTCATCGGTCTGGGAGAAGGTGAAAGCGCCTCTTTGAATCTCCTTTTCGATGAGGTTAAGGCCCCTAACGATCTTTGCTGCATCTACCCGAGAGATAATCCTCTGGCGGCCGAGCATCCGCGCATGAGCAATGCTGCCTTCGATATCGTATGCGTACAATCTTTTATCCACAGCAATGGACGAGGTAAAGGCCTCTACGGAGCTTGCCATGGCCTCGTCAAATCGTCCCGCCCAGAGCTTTTTCTTTTTCGCCATTGCTAGATTCTCACCGATAGAATGTTCAACAGAACGACTTCAACAAGGATTTTCGCGCCAAGACGCCCCCAGGTTAAAATCCTAAATCCGAAGCACGAAATCCTAAACAAACCGAACCCTTAAATCCAAAATTCGAAATCTAAAACGAAATTGTTTGGAATTTTCTGTTTTTTGATCATTTGGATTTGTTTCGAATTTCGGATTTCGAGTTTCGAATTTGTATCTTTAATTAAACTTAGCGTCCTCACGTCTTCGCTCCGCTCAGAATCTCAGATGCAAAATTTCAGATTTCATATCTGAGATTTGAGATTTGCCATTTGCAATGCGCTTCGCGGGCCTTTGCCCGAGTCATCTTTTTCCCGATTCCATCATTCAAAATTCTTATGGTTAGACTTAACCTCCGGTTTTCTTATTCTTTTGCAGCCGTCGAAGCCTCAGACGCAAGGCGTTTAGTTTTATAAAGCCATCCGCATCGGCCTGGTGATAATCGCTATCCTCCTCAAAGGTAGCTACCTTGGGATCATAGAGAGAGGAATTCGATTGCCTTCCAGCCACCGTGGCATTTCCCTTGTAGAGCTTCAGCCGGACCCGGCCTGTCACATTCTCCTGGGAGCCATCCATGGTTTTTTGCAGGAGCTCCCGCTCCGGGGAAAACCAGTAGCCATTATAGACCAACTGTGAATATTTGGGGATCAACGAGTCGCGCAATCTCATGACCTCCCGATCCATGGTGATGGACTCCAGCGCCCGACGTGCCTGGTGCAGGAGAGTACCTCCAGGGGTCTCATAGACACCGCGTGCCTTCATACCCACGTAGCGATCCTCCACCAGATCCACCCTTCCCACTCCGTGTTTCGCTCCCAGGGCATTCAAATCGGTGAGTAGTGCAGCCGGGGACTTGGTTGTTCCGTTCAAGGTCACTGGATCTCCACGGCGAAAATCAATCTCAATGTATTCACCGCGATCAGGCGCCTTCTCGGGTGAAGTGGTCCAGAGAAACATATCGGCGGGTGGTTCCTGCCATGGATTCTCTAGGATGCCCCCTTCGTAGCTAATGTGAAAGAGATTTCGGTCGACGCTGTAGGGTCTTTTACGGCTTACCGGGACAGAAATGCCCTGACGCTTCGCATAGGAGATCAAGGACTGGCGCGAGTTAAGATCCCAGATCCTCCATGGGGCAATCACCTTCACATCTGGCTTCAATGCGTAGTAGGTCAACTCAAATCGGATTTGATCGTTTCCTTTGCCCGTGGCGCCATGGGCCACTGCATCGGCCCTTTCCTTTGCGGCCACCTCCATTTGTCTCCTTGCTATCAAGGGACGGGCAATGGAGGTCCCTAACAGATAGGACCCTTCATAAACTGCGTTGGCACGCAGCATTGGAAAGATATAATTTTTGACGAACTCTTCCCGCAGGTCATCCACAATGACCTTGCTCGCCCCGGTCTCTTGGGCTTTTCGTCTCACTGCCTTCAAGTCTTCCTCTTGCCCGAGATCGGCGCAGTAGGCAACGACGTCGCACTCATACTGCTCCTTGATCCAGCGTAGGCAAACCGAGGTGTCCAATCCACCAGAGTATGCCAAGACGACTTTCTTAACCTTCATCTACTTCCCTTCTTTTTTTTAGGTAGGGATTCCTTCAACTGTCCCAAAATCCAAACCATGATGGCCTTTTGCATGTGGAGGCGATTCTCAGCTTGGTGGAAAACAACGGAGTGAGGGCCTTCCAGCACCTCGTGGGTGATCTCCTCTCCTCGATGGGCGGGAAGACAATGCATCACCATTGCGTCCTTGTTGGCCATGGCGACCATTGCCTCCGTCACCTGGTAATCATGAAAACTTTTGCGCCTCTCCTCCAGCTCTTTCTCTTGACCCATGCTTGCCCATACATCGGTGTATATTACATCGGCCCCCCGCACCGCCTCACCCACATCCTGGGTAACCGTCAAATGTGCACCGCTCTCCTTGGCAGCCCGCGTGATCTCCGGATCTGGCCCATAGTCTCTCGGGCAGGCAAGAAAAAATGAAAACGGAAATTTTTCCGCAGCCAACATCCATGAATGGGCGATGTTGTTCCCGTCCCCAACGAATGCGATCTTTAACCCTTCCAGACTTCCCTTGCGCTCAAGGAGTGTGAAACAGTCCGCCAGCACCTGGCAGGGATGGAACCGGTCCGTCAGGCCATTAATTACCGGGACCGAGGCATAACTCGCCATTTCCTTCAGAGTTTCCTGGGCAAAGGTCCGGACCACAATGAGATCCACCCAACGACTCAAAACCCGGGCACAGTCCATGGGGCTCTCCCGCACTCCAAGATTGATCTCGTCAGGCCCTAAATAAATCGCATGTCCCCCCAGGTGCAAAATTCCAGTCTCAAAGCTGACCCGGGTCCTAAGACTTGGCTTTTCAAACACCAAGGCCAAGGTGCGCCCTGCCAACAACCCCGCCTTTCCGCCTGCTGACCTGCGCTTGAGCTTACGGGTAAGGGACAACAGATCGTTCACTTCCTCTCGACTGAGGTCCCTAAGGCTCAGAAGATCTCTCTTTTTCATGGTTCAGGATGGAGGCGGCCTTTTATTGGCGCGCCAGGACCTTTTCAAAAATTGCCAACCCGCTGTCAATGTCCCGTTTATTTACAATCAAGGGTGGGAGAAAACGCAGAACGTTATTGTGTCCAGCGCTGGTGATTAATAGTCCAGCTTGAAGGCAATCTGCCACGATTTTACTTGCGTCCCCCTCGATTTCTACCCCCAAGATCAATCCTTTCCCGCGGATTTCCCTGATAATATCAAAACGTTTCTGAATAGATCGTAGCCCCTGAAAGAGAACCTTGCTCATCTTGACACAGTTTCGTAACACCCCGTCCCGCACTAGAGTCTTTAGTACAGCGAGGGCCACTGAGCAGACCAAAGGGTTACCTCCAAACGTGGATGCGTGGGTCCCTGGCACGAAGCTATAGGCCACTTCCTCCTTTGCCAGCATGGCTCCCACGGGAAGCCCTCCTCCCAAGGCCTTTGCCAAGGTCATAATATCCGGTTCCACACCGAAGTGTTCATAGGCAAAGAGCTTACCCGTACGGCCCATGCCCACTTGGACTTCGTCAAAGATTAGCAGGAGCCCCCTGTTGTCGCACAACTCTCTCAACCCTTGCAGGTATCCCTCCTGGGGGACCACAACTCCGCCTTCCCCCTGTATAGGTTCCAGTAAAACGGCGGCGGTTTCCGCGCCAATGGCATCTTCCACAGCATCCAAATCGCCGAAGGGGACCTGACGGAAACCCTGTGGGAGCGGATCAAACCCCAAACGTACTTTTTCCTGTCCAGTGGCCGTCAAAGTGGCCAAGGTCCTTCCGTGAAACGAGTTCAGCATGGAGAGGATCTCGTATTTCCCTCCCAGGCGCTCAGCACCATAGCGCCGCACCAGTTTGATCGCGGCCTCGTTCGCCTCAGCACCGCTATTACAAAAAAAAACCCGATCCGCAAAGGATCGGCGACAGAGGTCTCGGGCAAGTTCCGACTGGGGGGTAATATGATATAGATTGGATACGTGAATGAGGTTCTTCGCCTGACGTTGGATCGCGCGGACCACTGCTGGATGATTGTGTCCCAGGTTATTGACAGCGATACCAGCGGCAAAATCCAGATACTGTTTGCCGTTCGCATCCCAGACCTTGATCCCTTTACCCCGCACCAACGCGATGGGGTAGCGCGCATAGGTCTGTGCCACGTACCGATGAGTTAGCTCTATGACATTCTGGTTCTTCATCGTTTACTTGAGTACGACTTCCGTCCCGACTCCCGCCTGAGTAAAAATTTCTAACAACACGGCGTGCCTAACCCGACCGTCGATGATGTGGGTTTTCCCCACTCCGCCCTCCAGGGCGTTGATACAACACTCCACTTTCGGGATCATGCCAGCTGCCACCACTCCTTCGTTGATCATCTTACGAGCCTGATTCACCTTCAGGGTGCTCAACTGTTCTCCCTTCTTATTTTTGACCCCCTCCACATCTGTGAGCAGAATGAGCTTTTCGGCCCCCAGGGCCACGGCTGTATGCCCAGCCACCAGGTCGGCATTAATATTGTAGCTCTCTCCCTGCTCGCCCACTCCTACGGGAGCAATGACCGGGATAAATTTATTCTCATCCAACGAGTTGATTAGCAATGGATTGATTCTAACAATCTCACCAACCATACCGATATCAATAATTTCCGGGCTCTCTTCCTTATTCGTGGGGGCGACCGTTACATTCATCTTGCGCGCAAGAATGAGCCCCCCATCCTTACCACTCAATCCCACCGCCATACCCCCATGATGATTGATGAGCCCCACAATTTCTTTGTTGACCTTGCCCACCAGCACCATTTCAATCACATCGATGGTCTCCGCGTCCGTGACCCGCATCCCCCGTACGTACCGGCTTGAAACACCCATCTTCTCTAAGGTCTGATTGATCTGGGGACCTCCCCCATGGACCACAACCGGGTTGATGCCCACAAACTTGAGCAACACCATGTCCTGGGCAAAGCTAGCCTTGAGTTCTTCGTCCACCATGGCATTGCCGCCGTATTTTAAGACGAACGTCTTTCCATAAAAGCGCCGAATATAGGGAAGCGCTTCCATCAAGACCTCAGCTTTCCCGATAAATTCTTCCACCAAACCTGCCTTTCCTATGACAAAGCCTAACACGCGGTCATCAAACAGCCTTCAATGACACGCGAACTTTCCACCCCTTAGAGGATGTAACGTGATAGATCCTCGTCCTGTAAAATTGGAGTCAGGCGTTCTTTAACGTATTGGGCATCGATGTTGACCTCTTTTCCTGGCATCTCGGGGGCCGAGTAGGAGATTTCGTCAACCAGCCTCTCCAAAATTGTGTGAAGCCGCCTGGCACCGATATTCTCAGCTTTATCGTTCACCTGAGCGGCAATGCGGGCAATTTCTTCGATGGCATCCTCTTTGAATGAGAGATGCACCCTTTCAGTCTCAAGCAAGGCCACGTACTGCTTGATCAATGCATTTTTTGGTTCCGTGAGGATCCTAACAAAATCATCCTTACCCAGAGAGCTAAGCTCCACCCGAATGGGAAAACGACCTTGAAACTCCGGGATCAAATCGGATGGTTTGGAATTGTGAAACGCACCGGAGGCAATAAACAGGATGTGGTCAGTCTTCACCATCCCAAACTTCGTATTGACCGTTGAACCCTCCACCAGGGGAAGCAAGTCCCGCTGCACGCCCTCACGGGAAACATCGGGCCCCTGCATGGATTCTCGCCCGGCAATCTTATCGATCTCATCGATGAAAACGATACCCGAGTGCTCCACCCGATGATTCGCCTCGCCCACCACCTTATCCATATCCACCAACTTGCCAGCCTCCTCCTGGGTAAGGATATCTATGGCCTCGGGCACCTTGACGGTTTTCTTCTTCGTCCGTTTGGGAAGAAGGTTGGAAAACATCTCCTTGAGGTTGGACTCCATCTCCTCCATTCCCTGAGGGGTCATAACCTCCACCATGGGTGTCGCGGCACGTGTGATTTCCACCTCCACGGACCGGTCATTGAGTTTTCCCTCCCGCAGCAACTTTTTGAGCTTCGCCCGCGTCGTTGGTGCCTCCGCCTCGGCTGACTCAGGCGGTTTAGTTGTGGGGGCGGGGGGTAACAGAAGATCGAGGATCCTCTCCTCTGCCAACTCGCTAGCCTTGATCTCAACCTGTTGCTTCTCTTCCTCTTTGACCATATTTACGGCGAGTTCCATGAGATCGCGAATGATGGATTCCACATCCCTGCCCACATAGCCAACCTCAGTGAATTTCGAAGCTTCCACTTTAATGAACGGGGCTTGAGCCAACTTGGCAAGCCTGCGAGAGATCTCAGTCTTGCCCACTCCGGTGGGTCCGATCATAATAATATTCTTCGGAGCAATCTCCTCCCTAAGTTCCTCGGGTACCAGTTGGCGCCGCCAACGGTTGCGCAGGGCTATGGCTACGGCCCGTTTCGCGTCTTTTTGCCCCACAATGTACCGATCGAGCTCCGACACCACCTCCCGCGGCGTCATAACCGGCATCGGTGGTTTGGTAAACTCGCCCTGGGTTGATATTGTTTTCGGTTCCATTTTCATAGGGATTAAGGTAGCTCCTCGACAGTCAATTGTTCGTTGGTATACACACAGATGGCAGCCGCTGCCTTCATGGATTCAACGGCAATGTCCCGGGCGTCAAGCTGGCTGTGCTTTACCAGGACCCGCGCCGCAGCCAGAGCGAAGTTCCCGCCGGACCCAATAGCAATCAATCCGTCGTCTGGTTCCACCACATCACCCACCCCCGAGATCATCAGCAATTCCTCTGAATCCGCAACCACCAGCAAGGCCTCCAATCTCCTCAGTACCCGATCGGTTCGCCAGTCCTTGGCGAGCTCCACGGCACCCCGTTTAAGATTGCCGTTGTACTGTTCCAGCTTCGCCTCAAATTTTTCGAATAGAGTGAATGCATCCGCCGTAGCCCCCGCAAATCCGGCAATGACCTTGTCCTGGTAGATCTTACGTACCTTCTTCGCACTGTGCTTCAACACGGTTTGTCCCAGGCTCACCTGCCCGTCTCCAACCACCACCACGCGCCCACCGTGGCAAACCGCCAGTATCGTGGTTCCTTGAAACATGGTTTTTACCTCAAGTCCTTCTCATTACGCCCTTGGATGAGCACGGTCGTATACCGCTGTGAGATGATCCAGGTTCACATGGGTATATCGCTGGGTCGTGGACAGACTGGTATGACCCAGCATCTCCTGGATCACCCTCAGGTCAGCTCCGCTGTTGAGCAAATGCGTGGCAAAGGTGTGGCGGAGTCCGTGGGGTCCTGTTTGAACCGCTATTCCTCTGGCCCGCAAGTGCTTTTCCACAATTCGCCCCACGCTTCGAGTGGTAATTCTCTTGCCCTGGCGATTTAATACGACTGCTGTTTGTCCTTTGGAAGGTCGACGCCATTTTTTCTCTTGTTCCTTGGCATAGTCTCGAAGGACTCCAAGTGCCACCTCACCAATTGGGACAATTCGTTCCTTGGAACCTTTTCCAACGACCCTGATAACACCCAGCCGGAAGTCAATGTCACCCCAATTCAAACCCACCAATTCACTCACCCTTATCCCCGTAGAGTACAGAACTTCCAGAACCGCCCGATCCCGTATCTCCAACGGGCTCGATCCTTGAAACCCATCCAATAGTCGAAATACGTCGTCTACGGAGAGAAAAGCCACAAGAGGTTTGTCCTGCTTGGGACTGCCGAAGCCCAACAAAGGATCCCGCTGGAGGTACTGCTCTCTTACGAGATACCGAAAGAAACCCTTCAGCGCGGCTACCTTTCTACCAAGTGAGCTCTTCTGGCAAACCTTGGCCAGGGTGCCAAGATAAGCCCTCACATGATGGGCATCCGCCCACAGGAACTCCCCCCCACCAGTCCTTACCTCCTGGATGCCCTGAGATCTGACAAACTCATGAAACTGCCTCAGATCGCTCACGTAATTTCTCAGGGTGTGGGGGGAAACATGGCGCTCGTTTTGTAAATGATTCTCGTACTGTTCGATGAGATCTTCCATACTCCAGCCCGCATAGAAAAACGTATTCTAACATACCGTTACTGCATTAAAAAACAACCTCCGTTTTTGGCTGCCACCATCTCCTACCATCGCGGCAAATGTGAACTCTTTTAAGTGAAAGACTCTCCTCGCAAAATCACTTTCTGGTGGCTTGCTTAGCTCGTCGCGCAATTGAATTGGGGCGCATGGGGCCCGGCACCGAAGAAAGGGAGACGTCCGATACTGGAGCTTTATGCCAGTTTGAAGTGCCGAATTAAATGACGGGGCCTCGAGGTAGAGGCCCATCGGCTCCCACTGAGGGGCGGGCCCCCAAGCCCATTTTTGCTTTGCGTCGCGGGAGTCCTCCCCATTCCGCTCCCCACGTGCCCTCAACCCGCAAAGGCTTGCCTACACAGACCCTTTCCTGCATATTGGAAAGCGTGTTGGCCGATACTTTCAACAGACCCATCAGGGACCTTCGGATATCCGTCACGGACAGGTGCAATTTCCGCTGCACCTACTGTATGCCATTTGACGAATATACCTGGATCAACAAGCAAGAGATCCTCTCTTTTGAAGAAATCACCAGGCTGGCCCGTCTGTTTGTGCAATTGGGGGTTGAAAAAATCCGCCTAACTGGAGGAGAGCCCCTGGTCCGCCAGCGTTTGGAAGACCTGATTGGCCAGCTCTCCACCATTCCCGGGCTAAAGGATATCTCTCTTACTACCAATGGTTCATCGCTCGCAGAAAAGGCGTTACTGCTGAAGTCCGCGGGGCTCAACCGGATCAACGTGAGTCTCGATACCCTCGACCCAGAGAAGTTTAAACAGATCACAAAACGGGGCAATTTAGACAAAGTCCTCGATGGCCTATTCGTTGCTAAGAAAGTCGGTCTGATTCCCATCAAAATAAACTCGGTCATTGAACGGGGAGTCAATGATGACGATGTTTTGAGTCTAGTGGAGTTTTCCAGAGAGAACGGCTTCGCCATCCGCTTTATCGAGTACATGGACGTGGGCAACTCCAACAACTGGGCCTCACAAAAAATGGTATCGAAGAAGGAAATCCTTGAACTGATTCAAGCTCGCCTTCCGTTGAATAAAAAGGGTCGAGACAAGGGCAGCGCACCATCGGTGGACTACAAATTTGTTGACGGGCGCGGAGACATCGGTGTTATCGCCTCCGTGTCGGAACCTTTTTGCTCAACCTGCGTTCGAGCCAGGCTGACCGCCGACGGCAAATTGGTGACCTGCCTTTTCTCCCAGACAGGCCACGACTTAAAGGGACTGCTGAGGAAGGGATCCGCGGACGAAGAGATTCTGGAGCTTTTGGAATCGGTCTGGAAGGTTAGAAAGGACCGTTATTCCGACGAACGGCTAGAGGCCATGAAATCCGACACGGGCTACAATCCTAAGGGGCAAAAAAAGATCGAGATGATCACCCTTGGAGGCTGACTACCCCACCTAGCCAGACCCTCCGGCTTTCGTTCCCATCCACAAAAGGAAACGCTCTCCTCAACTCTCAAGGGAACTCCTTTCAGCCATCCAGCTAACTGGACAATGAATGGTCCCATGTCTATATTGATCCTAAACTAGAGGTGAGGGAGGAAGGAGCATGCTTAAGACTATCCCCGTCGAAGAGGCCGTGGGGACACTCTTGGCCCACGACGTTACTGAAATTATACCAGGCAAGCACAAGGGTCCGGCCTTCCGACGTGGCCATGTCATCAGAAGCGAGGACGTGGCAAAGCTACTGGACATCGGAAAGGCTCACATCTACATCATCGATTTGGAAAAGGGTGAACTGCACGAAGAAGACGCTGCGCGAAGATTGGCCCAGGCGGCGGCAGGGTCCCATATTAGCCTGACGGATCCTGTGGAAGGCCGGGTCAACCTGGTGGCGGAAATCTCAGGACTACTGAAAGTGGACGAAAAGCTTCTTTACCGTTTTAATGAGCTGGGTGATTTGATCCTCTCCACGTTACCTACGAATCAGTACGTACAAAAAGGAGAGGTTGTGGCAGGGACCCGAACTATTCCCGTTATCGTCAAAGAAGCGCTCATCAAAAAAGCCGAATCCCTGTGTAAGAATAATCCCCTTGCCTCTATCCTACCGATCCCCTCCCGGCGGGTCCATCTCATCGTCACCGGAAGCGAAGTCTTTACCGGACGTATCAAGGACGGATTCGAACCTGTAGTGCGCCAAAAACTCGAACAGTTGGGTACTGACCTGGAAGCGAAGAAAGTGGCCACCGATGATCCCGATCAAATCGCGGCCCATATTCGCGATTCCCATGGGGCCGGGGCAGAGTTGATCCTGGTGAGCGGAGGCATGTCAGTGGACCCTGACGATCAAACTCCAGAGGGGGTCAGACGAAGCGGGGCCAAAGTCGTATGCCATGGCTTTCCGGTTCTACCTGGTTCGATGTTTCTTCTTGCCCACCTCAAAAACACGCCCATCCTGGGTCTTTCCGGCTGCGTCCTCCATGACCCGGTGAGCGCATTCGATGTTCTTCTGCCGCGTTTACTGGGAGGGGAGAAGTTGTCCCGTTCTGACGTGCTGGCCCTGGCCCACGGAGGACTCCAGAGGAAGCATCACCATTAAACAGATAGATTGATTTTAGATTGCCGATTTAGGATTTTAGATCGATTTGAATCTGATACTTGGATCCTAACTCCGACAATCGAAAATCTAAAATGGGTGAGGATTGTGAATTGGCGGAGGTGGAGCGGTCTCTGTCTCATTCTCTGTCTGGCTTTTATTTCATTAGTTCAGCGTTGATCTGATCGAGCAGCTCAGGGGGAGGCTGGAGCTCGTCTTGGCCTAGTTCAGCCAGAGGGGTTTCGCAGAGATTCATCTCCTCCACAAAGTCGATAGATTCCGGGTCACAATAAATAAGGCCGGTTAAGAATTTCCCTTCGGCAACGGAACCGTGAATTGCGGTCAACGCATCGGCCTTGTTGGTGGGGTCATAACTTTCTTTTAGCTTGTGCAGGGTAATGCGGGAGCCGTCGTGAAGGACCACCTCATGGTCGGTCCCCGGCTGGTAATCCGCCTCAATGTTTTCAAAGTGTGGGATGAAGTCGACGTCATGGAGTGGGTCCAGGTTATTCTTGATATACTTCAGGCTCTTGGTGGAACCCTCATGGTCATTGAAGGTAACGCAGGGGCTCAATACATCCAAGATGGCACTCCCCTTGTGTGCAAAGGCCCCCTGAATTAGGGGAGCCAATTGTTTGCGATCCCCCGAGAAGCTCCGCGCCACATAGGTAGCTCCAAAATTGATAGCCAGCTCCGCCAGATCGATGGCCGGCATTTGATTGATTTTGCCTCCCTTCATACGGGTACCGCGATCCGCAGTAGCTGAAAACTGCCCTTTGGTCAACCCATAAACGCCGTTGTTTTCGATGATGTAAGTAATATTCACGTTGCGGCGCATCATATGACAAAAGTTTCCCAGACCAATGGCGGAAGTGTCCCCATCCCCCGACACGCCAATGGACATGAGCGAATGGTTGGAGAGATTGGCACCCGTAGCCACGGCAGACATTCGCCCGTGAACGGCATTGAATCCAAAGGACTGACTGAGAAAGTAGGCTGGCGTCTTTGAGGAGCAACCGATGCCGCTCAGCTTAACGACCTTGCGGGGATCGATTCCGCTTTCAAAGAAGGCCCGAATGATGGAGGCAGAAATGGCATCGTGGCCGCAGCCTTTACACATGGTGGATTCGGCACCTCGATAATCCTTTTCCGCTAGATTGACGCGATTGGTCTTTTGGACGGCCACTGTTTTACCTCTTTCCCTGAAGTTGATAGGAACTCTCGAACCTGTCGAACGATTTCGCCTGCGGCTAACGGGAGACCGTCGTAGATGAGAACGCTCACGATCTTGGATCCCAATTCGGGCCAATCCGCTTTTAGGATCGCAGCCATCTGACCGTCACGATTCTGCTCCACAAGATAGATGACCTCATGAGCGATAAGAAACTTTTTTACCTCATCCGATAAGGGCAAAGCCCTCAGCAGCAGGTGATTGGATTCCAGGCCCTCAACCCTGAGCCGATCCCGAGCTTCCCGAGTGGACTCGTAACTGGATCCAAAGCAGATGAAGCCGGACTTGATATTAGGAGACGCTTCCAAGATGGGCTTGGGAACCGCCTTACGCGACGTCTCGTGCTTTCTACCCAGGCGGTCGAGGGTCTCCTTATAAACCATTTCGTCTTCACTGTAGCGTGCGTCGGAGTCATGGCCCGAACCCCGCGCAAAATAGGCAGCCTTGGGATGGGTGTTACCTGGCACCGTCCTTTGGGGAATGCCATCTCCATCCAGATCAAAATAACGACGGAATTTACCATCGAGTTTTTCCAGATCGTCGGCGCTCAAGAGCTTGCCCCGATCGAAGGGTTCCTTTTCCAGTTTGAGAGGGTCAGACGACCACAGGTTCATCCCCAGATCCAGGTCCATCATGACAAAGACCGGCGTCTGAAACCGCTCAGCGATATCGAAACTCCGGCGGGATAGATCAAAACACGAGTTCATATCGTGGGGTATTAAAATGATATGGCGGGTGTCACCGTGGGAACAGGTATACATGGACTGGATGTCAGCCTGCTGAGTCCGGGTTGGAAGTCCAGTAGACGGTCCCCCACGTTGGATGATGAAAAACACACTTGGAATTTCAGCGAAATAGGCCAACCCCACGGTCTCGTTCATGAGGGAGACTCCAGGGCCAGAGGTTGATGTCATGGCACGCACTCCGCTCCAACCAGCCCCAATCACCATGCCCGCAGCGGCAATCTCATCCTCCGCCTGAACGATCGCATAGTTTGCCTTGCCATCAGGTCTCTTGCGCAGCCGTGGCATATAGTGCTCCAGCGCCTCGGCGAGGGAACTGGATGGGGTGATGGGATACCAGGAGACGAAGGCCACTCCACCGTAGATGGCGCCCAATGCGCAGGCGGTATTTCCCTCCGTAATAATCTTTCCCTCATTGCCACCGGGCATGACCTCTAATCGGCCGATGTCTTGAGTTAACCCATTTTCTTCCACATGTCGGTACCCGAGTTCGATACAAAGAAGGTTCGACTCAATAACCGCAGGTTTGTTTCCGAAGGTATCCCGGAGCACCTCCTTGATAACTTCCATATCGATGCCAAACAACTTTGCGAGGGCTCCCACGTAAACCATGTTTCGCTGTTTGACCCTCAAGGGAGACGCCTCCACATGTTCTTGCACAAGCTTGTTGGCCGGCACCCCCAAGTATAGGACCCCTTCTCGCTTCAGGTGAGTAGGAAGCAGCTTCGAGTCATCGTAAAGAATGAGGCCACCCTCTCTAACCCGGTGGATATCCTGTGCGGCTGTGGCATCATTGAACATCACGATGACATCGATGACATCTTTGCGGCCAAAGTAGCCGTCCGCACAGGCCCGGATCTGATACCAGGTTGGCAGGCCCTGTATATTGGAAGGAAACAAATTCTTTGAAGAGCAGGGGATGCCCATCTTAAAGATGGACTTGAAAAGAATGTTATTTGAAGAGGCGCTACCCGAGCCATTTTCCGTTGCCACGGAAATGCTCAGATCATTAATTGAAGGCATCTAGAAAAGCTCCCGAAGACGATACATGTCGTTTTAGGCGATTTTTAAAAATTACCATACTTCCTGGAAAAAACAAGATTGGTTCTGTAACCTCCCGTCGTGTCATCGAAACCCATCACTTATGTGCTAGAATTACCCGGATTGTCAAGCAAACTCAGGGCAAAAGACTCAATTATCCCAAAGTATCCTGCGCCAGAACTTCACAGTGAAGGTCATTCTCCTTCCAGACCTTTCGTACATAATTGTCCATATCCAATGCCTTGCGGTGCTTCAGAATGTTCCTAATTGAGCCAATGCCTGCTACTTACCTAGTATTCTCTCAGATCGGCATGTCCCCAAGCATCATTTTATAATATCTATTTTCCGCGATTATCTGCTGAGACACAAGAGAGCCCTCCTGGCAGCGTGATTGCGTCCCAAGGAGTCTCATACTACAGTGAAAGTCACACCTTAGAGTCTTCCGAATCCGCCATTATCGAGAATGAGATTGATTTTGATTGAACATTGGGTGATTGGCTTATTCCTGACTTTTTACTTCCTCGAACTTGTTGTGGAGCTTTCGCTCAATGAGGTGAATATTGCCTATGTCCGCCGCCATTGGTCCGCAAGAGCAATTCCCGGAATTTTCCATAACCGAATCCCCGCTGAGGACTATGAAAAATCAGTTGCTTATACTTTAGCAAAGAACCGCTTCCAACGTTGGGCTGAAATCTACGGTGGTGTTGTTACGCTTTTTGTGCTTTTTGGCGGCGTGCTACCTTTTCTGGACCGCCTCTCCCAGAACGTGGGAAGCGTATTTCCAACCAGCACCCTGGCGGTGGGAATTATTTTCTGCTTTGGCACCTCCCTTTTCGTTTCCATTTTAGCGCTGCCCACGGAATTGTATTCGACTTTCGTGTTGGAGGAGCGCTTTGGTTTCAACAAGTTAACCTTCAAACTCTATCTCAGCGATAAGATGAAGGGGTTGATTTTGGGAATTGCTTTGGGGCTACCGTTTCTGTTCGGTGTGCTCTGGCTTATGCAGGCATCAGGCCGTTATTGGTGGGTCTGGGCTTTCTTCTTCGTTTTCGGTTTTCAAGTCGTGATGATAGTTATATATCCAGCCTTCATCGCCCCGCTATTTAATAAGTTTCAGCCCCTGGAGACGGGAGAGTTACGAGAGCAGATTTCAGCATTAACTCAAAAAGTGGGCTTAAAGACCAGTGGGATATACACCATGGACGGCTCAAAACGCTCCGCTCATTCCAATGCTTATTTTACTGGCATAGGCAAAGCCAAGAGAATTGTCCTTTTCGATACTCTGCTTAAACAATTGACCGGTAAGCAGCTGCTGGCGGTTCTGGCCCACGAAATGGGACATTGCAAGATGAAACACATTCGCCGGATGCTCTTGGTAAGCGGAGTGTCGCTGTTGCTAGGACTTTACCTCCTGAGCTGGCTCATTGATTTCGCACCCATGTTTACAGCTTTTGGTTTGGAAGGACCCTCTACCCATGGGGCCCTGGTCCTGTTTGCTTTCATGGCGGGTCCCTTTACGTTTTACCTGAGTCCCTTGTTCAACCGTATTTCGCGCAAGCACGAATTCGAGGCCGATCGCTTCGCCGCACAAACCTCTACGGATGGAACGGCCATGGAGGAGGCGCTAATTCAACTCACAGTCCAAAACCTATCCAATCTAACTCCCCACCCGTGGTACTCTGCCTATCATTACTCCCATCCTACCACTTCGGAACGGGTGGAAGCGCTTCGTCAGGCCTAGAACATGCGCAAAGGCCCATGGTATCCAAGAAAATAGTTCGCGGCATGTTTGTTAGGAATTTATTCATAAGGATGTAGTCAATGACGGAACGCGACCCCTTCTCTCTCTATATCCACATTCCCTATTGCATCAGCAAGTGCCCTTACTGTGATTTCAATTCCCATGTGGTCCCCAATATCCCAGAGGCGCCTTATACGGACACTTTAACAAAGGAACTTGATTTCTACGCAGGAAAAGAGGAGTGGCGGGGGAGGACCCTGAAAAGTATTTTTTTTGGCGGGGGAACTCCATCGACGTTCGCGCCGGCAAGTATTGCGAAGCTCCTCCAAAACGCCGAATCCTATTTCCCTTTTAAAAAAGATATTGAGATTACTCTAGAGGCTAACCCCGGAACGGTAGACAGCAAAAACTTTACCGGCTATCGGACCTCAGGAGTTAATCGCATTAGCATCGGCGCACAATCCTTTCAGCCCCATCTCCTCAAGTTCCTTGGTCGTATCCACAGCGCCGATGAAACACGCAAGTCCTTGCGGATCGTTCGGGACGCAGGATTTGAGAATTTCAATATGGATCTGATTTTTGCCATACCTGGTCAAACCCTGGCTCATCTGAAAGCTGATCTAAAAGATGCTTTGAGCTTCCAACCTCCTCACATGTCTGTTTATAACCTCACCTTCGAAGAGGGGACCCCATTTGAGCGCCAATACCGCACGGGAAAGATTCGCTCGCTGCCCGAAGAAGACGAGATTTCGATGGCAGAGCTAATCGAAGAAACCCTGGCCGCCAATCAACTCCAACGTTACGAGATCTCCAACTATGCGCGGGATGGACTGCATTCCCGACATAACGTCAACTACTGGCAAGGGGGGGACTATCTAGGAATCGGAGCCGGCGCACACAGTTACAAGCAAATGACGGACGGCGATATCTGGGGGCAAAGGTGGCAAAACGAGAATGATCCCGGTCGATACATGAAACACGTTACGGGGAAGGGACAGGGGACGGTTGAATCCGAGGTGAGCGACTTGAACAAGGCCACAGGCGAGTTCATGTTTCTTGGCTTAAGGATGACCCGGGGCATATCCATAGAGGAATTTATTCATCGCTTTGGCAAGAACCCCGACGGGTTCTATCCACAAATCAACAATTGGGTCAACGAAGGGCTGATGGAAGAACGAGACCAACGGCTTCGACTCACCCGCCGCGGTCTACTGGTTGCCAATTCCTTGTTTGTCAATTTCGTCTGATTATTGCAATCGATTATGCCCGATGGTTTTTAACCATTGGAATCAGAGCATCGCTCCCACGGGCATAACTGCTCTGTATCTGGGTTGGGTCACGATTGACGAGGAATCGGTGGTACAGCCGGTGGCGCAGGCTACGGACCTCGTGCTCGAGGACGAATAACTTCTTCCCGCTCTTCGGATCCACCACGTCCTTGAAACGAAACTGATGGTTGACGACGTCTTCCATGATGAGCTTGCGCTTTTTCAAAAATCCATAGGGGCTTGAGAAGTTAGCGATGTAGACGGCGATGTGATGGCCGTCGTAAGGCGGAATATCCTGCTGGGTTTCCCGGAAGAGCAGCCACTGGTTGCGACCAATGGCAATGCGAACCGTAGGGGCGCCTCCTTCCGATTCAACAACGGATGGTGCTCCCATCACCTCCTGGTAAAAACGCCCGATTCCCGCAGCCGTACGAGGTCTCGTGTTAAATTCTACGTATGGAAGGCCAAGGGCCGTGTCACCGAACTTGGGGTTCGGGCCATGGCAACGAAATCGATTGCCCCACGGACAGGCTATCAAGACATGGTCATTCTCCAGGGACCAGGAAAATCGGGTCCCTGTGAGTCGTTCCTCCATCGCTTTCAAGCGCCCCTGTAACAATTCCAGGTCCGGGACAACGATCCCAATTGTTCCTGGAATAACCTGCTGCCCCCGAGTGGGCAAGTGGAACTGCTGTTCGCCCACATTGATCCACATGTTCCCCGTACCCACCGATAGGTAAGGGTCGCGCGTAAACCCGAGACCCACAACATAAAACAGGATAGCTAATTCCTGGCTGGGGATGTAAAGGTTGACGTGCTCCAGCGAAATAATATTACCAACATCCTCATCCGAGTAGTCACGTCGCGCCATAAGACGGCCCTCCCCTAAATGAAGAAACTCAATGCCTAAGAAGTACCCGAGTGGGACGGATGCTGTCAATGGGAGCTAGTTCTGCCGCAAAGCGGACTCAGGTCTGAGTTACGAGTGCTGAGGACTGAGCCTAAACTGCAAAGCGCAAAGGGCATAGCGCAAAGCGCTCACTTTTAAGCTATCGGCTCTCAGCCGTCAGCTCTCAGTACATTAGTGGAAAGTACTGAGTGAGGAGAGGTAAGAATCGAGAATAGAGGATTGAAGATCGAACAAAGGACTGAAAGAGAGATCCTGACGCTATGCGCTTTGCAAGTGGTGATTAAAGAAGCTGTGCTCTTTGCCATATTTCGTCTGCGTTGGACCGGGGGATTCCGACCGAGGAGGTTCTCAAGCAGATGCGCGAAAGCACTCCGCCGATCTATCTGCTGATCGACAAGCCGTGGCATACAGTGCGCGTGACTCTGCGGTAAATTTCTCTTAACGCTTTGCGCCATGCGCTTTGCTGTGCCCTGGTCGGCGAAATTCAGCGGTGAAAACTAAGTCCCGACGTTCCAGGATGAGAGGTATTCCTTTTGTTTGTCGGAAAGCCGGTCCACCTGAATGCCCATGCTGGTTAGCTTCAATCGCGCAACCCAGTCCTCCACCTGCTTCGGAACATCATAAACCTCGGGCTTGAGCTTTTTTCTGTTTTTCACTGCCCACTCGGAAGCCAGGGCTTGAGTGGAAAAGCTCATATCCATGACAGACGCGGGATGTCCTTCCGCAGCGGCGAGATTCACCAACCTGCCCTCTCCCAATAGATAGAGTATCCTACCGCCCGGCAAAGTGTAGGCGTCCACGTGAGTCCGCACATCCTTTTGCACCTTTGCAGCCATCTGCTGGAGGCTCTTGATGTCAATCTCAATGTCGAAGTGGCCTGAGTTACAGAGGATGGCCCCATCCTTCATGAGCCTCAAGTGCTCTTTATTAATAACATGCATGTCACCGGTCAGGGTTACGAACACATCACCCACTTTTGCCGCCTCTTTCATGGTCTTTACATCAAATCCGTCCATGGCAGCCTCTAAGGCCCGAATCGGATCCACTTCCGTCACTATGACCTGAGCCCCCATTCCCCTGGCTCGAGAGGCGAATCCCCTCCCGCACCAACCGTATCCGGCCACCACAAATTTCTTCCCTGCTATCAAAATATCCGTGGCCCGGATGATACCATCGATGGTGGACTGCCCCGTTCCGTATCGGTTGTCAAAGAGATGCTTCGTCGCCGCATCGTTGACGGCGATGACGGGGATTTTGAGCATTCCGTCGGCAGCCATGGCACGAAGCCTAATGACACCCGTGGTGGTCTCCTCCATGCTCGCCATCATATCCGATGCGAGTTTTACGTATTCCTTATGGAGCATGGAAACGAGATCCGCACCATCATCCATGGTGATGGCCGGCGCGTGATCCAAAGCCGCATGGAGGTGTTGATAGTAGGTTTTTCGATCCTCTGCTCTAACGGCAAAGACAGGAATCTTGTCATACTTGACCAGGGCGGCAGCAACGTCATCTTGGGTGGAAAGTGGATTGGAGGCACACAGGACCACTTGGGCTCCACCGGCCTTCAGTGCCCGAACCAGATTTGCAGTCTCTGCGGTAACGTGCAGACAAGCTGAAAACCGGAGTCCGCGTAGCGGCTTTTCGCTTTGAAAGCGGCTGCGGACCTTCCTCAGGACAGGCATTTCCTGATCCGCCCAGAGAACCCGCTTCCTACCTTGTTCCGCTAATCGAATGTCCCGGATATCAAAATTCTTGGTTCCCATTCCTTCATCTCCTCCCGCGCCTACTGGAACCTCGCTCAGCGCTTCTCCGCAGCCTTGCTAAGATCGTTGGCCCGATCAGTCTTCTCCCAGGTAAATGTGCCGTCCTCGGGAGACCGGCCAAAGTGTCCATAGGTTGCTGTCGGCCTGTAGATGGGCCTTCTGAGTTGTAATGTTTCAATGATTCCTTTTGGTCTAAGATTAAAGAGTTGACGTACGAGTTCCGCAAGCGTCACGTCGTCAATAGCGCCCGTATTGAAGGTATCCACTGCCACCGAGACAGGCTCGGGGACCCCGATGACGTAGGCCATCTGAACCTCGCACCTTCGGGCCAATTTAGCCGCCACTATGTTTTTTGCGATATAGCGAGCCATATAGGCAGCGCTCCGATCCACTTTGGAAGGATCCTTACCTGAGAAAGCACCGCCGCCGTGACGCCCCATACCGCCATAGGTATCCACAATGATCTTCCGACCGGTGAGTCCGCAGTCTCCTTGAGGCCCACCGATCTCAAAACGGCCCGTGGGATTCACATGAAATACGGTGTCCTGGTCCAAATAGTGAGCAGGAACCACCGCCTTGATCACCCCATCAATAACGGTTTCCTTGAGCTCCTCGTATTTCACTTCCGGACTATGCTGCGTCGAAATCACCACACTGCTGACCCGTTTAGGTGTGCCATCACGGTATTCCACAGTCACCTGGGACTTGCTGTCGGGCCGCAGAAAGGGGGCCTCTCCACCCTTACGGATTTTCGCCAAAAAACGAACCAGATCCTGAGCCATCTGAATCGGCAAGGGCATAAGCTCCGGGGTTTCGTCGCAGGCATACCCGAACATCATTCCCTGATCCCCTGCTCCCTGCTCCTTATGCAGCCCTTCACCTTCAGTCACACCTATGGAGATATCCTGTGATTGGGGTTCCACGGCCACGATGGTGGTGCACTTATTTGCGTCAAAGCCTTTGGCCGCGTCATCGTAGCCAATATCCAGGATCACTTCGCGAGCCACGTCGGCATAGCTCACCTTGGTGTTGCTTGTGATCTCCCCGGCGATCACCATAATCCCACTCTTAACCAGAGTCTCACAGGCCACTCGACTGTTAGGGTCACCCGTGAGATGGGCGTCAAGGATGGCATCGGATACTTGATCACAAACCTTGTCTGGATGTCCTTCCGAGACGGACTCGGAAGTGAATAGAACGTTACCTTTCTCTAATCGATCCACCATTCTCGAATGCTTCCTCCCTTTAGAATTGACAATGCATAGCGGACTAAACGCGGCAAAGTCAAGTGCTCTCACCCTCATCGAATCGTTTTTCGAAAAGCTCTTCGATGGCCTTGAGGGATTCCTGGGCATCGTTGCCCTTCGCCTCCACACGCACTCTGCTACCCTTAGCAGCTCCCAGAGTCAGCAAGCCAATGATACTCTTACCATCCACAATCTGCCCATCCTTGGAGATTTTCACTTCCGAAGAAAAACGACTGACCGTCTGGACCAAAAGTGCCGCTGCGCGAGCGTGAAGACCAAGCCGATTCTTTATTTCGAGTCGTTTAGTGATTCTCATAATCTATTTATCGATGTCCCGGT
Source organism: uncultured Binatia bacterium (SeqCode) (assembly GCA_965215595.1). Taxonomy (GTDB): domain Bacteria; phylum Desulfobacterota; class Binatia; order UBA9968; family CAXXLF01; genus CBDCDW01. Next base: position 1,020,914 of record CBDCDW010000005.1, read on the forward strand.
GTTTGACGTGTATCCCTAACTGTCCGCCCCCCAACCTGTGTTTCAACTCTTCCACCAATGCCACAGATCGATGCCTCCCCCCGGTGCACCCCAACGCCAACGTGAGCGTGCTCTTTCCCTCCCGTTCGTATTGGGGGAGGGTAAAGTCCAGGAGCGAGCATAGCCGATCCAAAAAAATGCCGGTTTCCTCTCGTCTAAGCACGAAATCTCGAACTTCAGGCTCCAAACCACTCTTTCCCCGGAGCTCGCCAATGAAGAAAGGATTGGGAAGAAATCGAACGTCGACGATCATATCAGTATCATGCGGAATGCCAAACTTGTACCCGAAGGAGGTTAAGAAGAATGTCATGGTGCGAGCGCTTACAATCTGTGAATAATAATTTTCCATAGCCCTTTTGAGCTCATGGACATTAAAATCGCTGGTATCAATGACAATATCGGCTAGCGCCCGCATACCCTCTAGGGCCTTTCTCTCCTTGGTAATGCCTTCTTGAATGGGTCCCCCTCCAGCTAGTGGATGAGGACGTCGGGTTTCGCTGAAACGGCGTAGCAGCATTTCGTCACTAGCGTCAAAAAAAAGAACCTTCAGATGGTGTCCCGCCTCACGGATCTCGGCGAGCACGTCGGGCCAATCCTGAAAGAATTGACCGGCACGAAGATCAATGCCCAAGGCGATCTTTTGGATTCCTTCCCCATACCCCTGACAGAGATCAATAAATTTAGGTATGAGAACTACCGGTAGGTTGTCGATACAGAAAAATTCGTTGTCTTCTAAAGAGCGGATGGCATGACTCTTCCCTGAGCCAGAAAGTCCCGTGATTACGATAATATCGAGGGCTTCGGCCATACCTGATTAGAGTTTCCCGTCCTCCTCTTGGAGGGCACTAAAGATCTCTTCGTTCGTCTTTCCCGCCATTAGTTTTGAACGCAACCCTGCGTCCTTGAGCAAACGGGAGATTCTTGCCAAACACTCAAGGTAATTCGTGGGGGAGTCTTCAGGTGCTATGAGAAAAATAAAGAGATGGGTCAATCCGCCGTCTGGAGCGTGAAAATCCACCCCCTGGATGCTCCGTGCAAATATAGCCACTACCTGCTTCATCCCCGGCATTCTTCCATGGGGGATCGCCACCCCGTCCCCCACGGCCGTACTGCCCACCTTCTCCCTTGCCAGCACCATCTCCATCATCCTTTTAGGATCCACGGATTGTGAATGAGACGCGAGCATATGTCCCATTTCTGATAAGATCGTGTCCTTATCCCTACCTTTAAGATCGGGAATGATTCTGTCTGCAGTTAAAAAATCAGTGATCCTCACCTACCGCCGATTCTCCTTTAATTATGCTGGAATTTGTCCGCCGCTTCTCTTAATGGAAATCCAAATCCTGCCTCTAACCGTACCGTGGATGTCCGTCAGGCCTCTACTCGAACGCCACGGGCATCTAAATGCAATGGTAATAAATTGTCGGAAAAACTCAATTTTATTCGGCATTGTATATTTGCGATCAGGTGGTATGCGCGCGGTGGGAGGGTAAAGAGGCCAGGGGCTAAGCCATGGCTCGACCTTCCTCGAGTTCTATATTTTACCTACGAAAGTGAGGCTGCCGACGTCGTGAAGATAGGAGAATCCCCATAGCCTCGCGGTACTTGGCAACCGTACGCCGAGCGATATCAATGGCCTGTTGGCTGAGAAGCCGAGCAAGGTCTTGGTCGCTGTATGGTTTACGAGGATCCTCGGTGGAGATAAGGTTGCGGATCTTCTCCCTGACACTTTCCGATGCCACGTCTTCTCCGTTCCCTCTCCGAAGACCGCTCTGGAAAAAATATTTCAACTCATATACACCCTGAGGGGTATAGACATATTTATTGGCGGTGGCACGGCTCACCGTTGATTCGTGCATTCCAATATCCTCAGCCACGTCCCGCAAAACCATGGGTTTCAACTCACTCACACCATTGTCTAGGAAATCGTGCTGAAACTTGAAGATGCTATGAGTGACCCGATAGAGGGTCTGTTGCCGCCAATGAATGCTCTTTATCAACCAGGTAGCCGCCCGCACCTTGTCCTCGAGGTAGGCTCTTGCCTGGGCGGCCTCATCTCCCTCCTTACCAGACAACCGGTGGTAAAGGGCACTAACTCTTAGATGGGGAACCCCTTCATCGTTGAGCAGAACCATGTACTCATCACCCAGCTTTTGCACCGTGACATCGGGGATAATTGTACGAACCTGTTCGTCTCCAAAACTTCGAGCCGGCTTGGGTTCCAATGTTGCAATCAGATGAGCCGCGGTCACCACGTCGTCTATGGTGATACTCAAGTCACGCGCCACCTTTTCATATCGCCTAGATTCCAGCTCAGAAAGGTAGCCCGCGACGATGCGTGCGGCCAGGCTATCGTTCAACCCGAGATTTTCCAATTGTACCAGGAGGCACTCTCTTAGGTTGCGAGAGCCCACCCCAACTGGGTCAAAGTACTGGATTCGCTTTAAGACCCGTTCCGCATCTTCTAGAGCTGCCCCTGTCACCCGACAGACCTCTTCCAGGGGCAGTTCCACGTACCCCTTCTCATCCAGGTTTCCTACGATGTACATGCCGATGGCCTGTTCACGATCGTCAAGATCTGACAGACGGAGTTGCCACACCAGGTGGTCGTAAAGGGACTCCGTTTTGGATAAGGTATTCTCCCAAGAGGGGTACCCATCTCCATCCTCTCGCCCCGCCTCGGCAGTCAGTGAACCGTGAATGGAATTGGAATGGCTTTCCAGATAATCCTGCCAATCGACACTCCCGATTTTATCCGACTCCGACGCGGCCAACTCATCGGTCTTGTCTTGCTTCTTCTTCTCATCGGAGTCCCCATCTTCTTCAGGTGCCGTCTCCTCAAGGGCGGGATTCTCTTCAAGCTCTTGTGTGATTAAGTCTTCGAGATCCATATGTGACAGTTGCAGCAGCTTGATAGCCTGCTGCAGCTGAGGAGTCATAACCAGCTGTTGAGCAAGTTTCTGAAGGAGTCTGGTTTCAAGAGCCATAATTAGAGCCTAAATCCTTCACCAAGATAAACTTTTTGGGCCTTAGCGCTGGAGGCGATTGTTTCGGGGCTTCCTTCTTCCAGAATCATCCCATCGCTCAAGATATAGGCTCGGTCACAGATACCCATGGTCTCGCGAACATTATGATCCGTAATGAGCACTCCAATACTGCCCGTGATCAGTTTGCGAATAATTTTTTGAATCTCCGACACCGCAATGGGATCCACCCCCGTAAAGGGTTCATCAAGAAGAATGAAAAACGGGGAAAGTACCAACGCTCGGGCAATTTCGACCCTGCGACGCTCTCCTCCGGAAAGGGTATATGCCTTTTGCTTGTTCAAGTGAGAAACCCCAAGCATCCGCATGAGTTCCTTGGAACGATTTACCTGCTCTTCCCGGCTGAGATCGAGTGTTTCAAGAATAGCCATCAGGTTTCCTTCCACCGTTAATCGCCGGAAGACAGAGGATTCTTGCGGGAGGTAGCTAATTCCGGCCCGAGCCCTCATGTATATTGGGGCTGAAGTCATATCTTCCCCGTTTAGAAATACCTTTCCTTCATCGGGTCGCACCAAACCGACCATCATATGAAACGTTGTCGTCTTTCCTGCACCGTTGGGGCCTAGCAGGCCCACCACTTCTCCACCGTTGATCTCCAGATTCACTTGATCCACGACCCGTCGACCCTGATAGCTCTTTGTGACCCCCTCTGCTTTCAGAACACTCATGCCTTGTTTCCAGAATCATTACTCTTCGAATCGCCTACTGCCTTCCGAGGTCATCGGGAAAGATCACCGCCTTCACTCTTTGGCATCCCCCATCGACGACACCCCGTTCCTCGCCTATGAACAAAATAATACGACACCCCGAAATCTGACTGTTGCCTTGCCGCACCACAGGATCACCCGTGAGGACAACGGAATTATTCTCGCTGTTGAAGACAGCCTTGGTTCCCGTGGCAATTCGATCTCCCTGAGTTATTTCGAGATTCCCTTTGGCCACCACCTCTGTGAGACGTTTCATCTCTGGATTGTAGATCACGGTGAGGGTATCGCTTTTCATGGTAACGTTACCACGGGCAGTCACCACATTGCCGAGATAGACAATGGAGTTCTTTTTTTGATCCAATTCCATGCGATCAGAGGTAATGGTGATGGTCTCCTCCACCCCCGACTGCGTCTGCGCCGTTTCAACGCCTGCCGCCTCTCCGTTAGGATAATAGGCCAACAGTGCACAACCCATGAACGCAAAGGCATTTAGTTTTCGCAGCTTGAAGTAACCCATCCCTATGTTTAACCTGCACTGACTCCCTGTTTTGCAAGCACATCCGGCCTAATCTTGGTTTTAACCTTATCCCTGAGTCTAAGCTTTGAGTTATTCAGAGAGATCTCTGCGCCTACACCCTCTAAATCTAACCCCTTCCCTTTCATGGCAACCTTACCCTTTGAGATGACCTGGTTCTTATTCTGATAGTAGACAATCTCATTGGTTTTGAGGATAAACCCCTGATAATAGATTTCCACCTCGCCGCGTAGCTCCAGCCGGTCCATTTCCCTCTCGTTGAAATAGATATGTCCTACGTCGCCACGGACCTCCACGTTTTCCTCGTTTTGATTGTAAAAGACGAGCCTGGAACTGGTAATCACCGCCTCCCTGTCAGCCTTTAAATAAAGCGCCTCATCACCGGTAATCTCCCAAACCTTGCGTCCCTCTTCGACTTTGCTACGCCGGAAATCCTTCAATTGAAGGGCAGCCTGAGGCACAAGGTCCAAAATCTTAATTGGGTCTTCCTGGAACTCCATGATTTTTTGCAGCCAGAGAGTCTCGGCGACCTTATAGATAACAGTCCCCAACGAAATCGAAATTACGGTCAGAATTATTAATTTCTTTGGTCTAAACATGGGTTTCTGCGTACGCTTAAAAAATTTCAATTATCTTTAAAAAATAACATTATTCGAGAAACCTGTAAAGCCGACGGGCATGGAAATTGCTAGAACTTCACATTGAACGCATAAGGTCCCATTATTCAAAGTACTTTTCCATCAACGGCTCCCACCTCCCCTGCACCCTTAGCAGTAGTTCCACGATCTCCCGAACCGCCCCTCTTCCTCCTTTCTGCCGGGTGACATAATCCACGCTGTGTTTTACGGTCTCATCCGCATCCTTCACCGCCATAGCCAAACCAACCCTCCGTAGAACCGGCAGGTCCACAATATCATCCCCAACGTAGGCAATCTCACGATCCGTCAATCCGGTCTTCTTTTTTATCTTCTGATAGGCTTGTAGTTTGTCATAGGCTTTTTGGTAGACCATTCGAATACCAAGGTCCTTGGCTCGATGGGTCACCACCGGTGAGGATCTTCCCGTCACCAGACCCACCTGCACTCCAGCCTTTATTAACAATCTGATTCCGTGTCCGTCACGCACGTCAAAACGCTTAATCTCTTCACCTTTGTGGTTCATGACGATACCCCCATCGGTCATGACCCCATCCACGTCGAGGAGGAGAAGTTTGATCCTCTGGGCCCCCTTTCGGACCTTTGCTGGAATGGGCCTCACGGTAGGGTTTAAACGATGCCGACTTTCAAAAGATCATGGATGTGTATGACACCAGACGGCCTTATGTCTCCGTTTTGCTGAATAAACAGGGAAGTAATAGAATGCCGCTTCATCAGTGACAGGGCCCGGGAGGCAAGTTCATCGGAAGTTACGGTCTTGGGATTCCTGGTCATTATGTCTTTCGACTTGAGACGGAGGATGTCCCCTTTGTTGTTGAGACCTCTTCTCAAATCTCCGTCGGTAATTACTCCCACTAGCTGGCCACGGTTGTCCGTCACTCCGGTGACCCCCAAACGCTTGGAAGTAATTTCCAGCAGGGTGTCCTTCATGGGGGCATTCTGCCCCACAAGAGGTAGATCTTCTCCTCGATGCATCAGATCTTCCACATGCAGGAGAAGCCTACGTCCCAAAATTCCCCCTGGGTGTCGCAGTGCGAAGTCTTCCTCTTTGAAATTTTTCTCGCTCAAAAGCACCACTGCCAGGGCGTCCCCCATTGCCAGTGTCGCAGTGGTACTCGTGGTCGGCGAAAGACCAAGGGAACACGCTTCCTCCTTCACAATCACATTGACGGCAACATCTGCTGCCTGAGCCAAGGCGGACTTTGGGTGGCCCGTCATGGCAATGAGTTTTAACCCCATTCTCTTGATTATGGGAAGCAATTTCAGTAGCTCATCAGTCTCACCGCTATTGGAAACGGCTAGGACCACGTCCCCCTTCATAATCATGCCCAGATCCCCATGGATTCCATCTCCCGCATGAAGAAAAAAGGAAGGGGTTCCCGTGCTGGACAAAGTGGCCGCGATCTTGCGGCAAATGAGCCCCGATTTTCCTAGTCCCGTCACCACCACCTTCCCCTTGCAACTAAGCAAAAGCTCCACTGCCCGCACGAAGCTTTCATCCAGTTGATCCCTAAGGGAAAGAATTCCTTTGGCCTCCACAGCCAATACTTCCTTCGCTCGTTTGAGAATTTTTACACTTTCTTTCACGCTCAAGTCCTCATGTCATCTTTCACCACAGTATCGATTTTTTTGAGACGCCTGAGCAGGGCCTCCAAATCTTTTAAGGGAAGTGAATTGGGGCCATCGCTCAGAGCCCGGTCTGGGTCCTCATGGACTTCCATGAATACGGCGTCGATTCCCACGGCCACCCCCGCCTGGGCCAGGCTAGAAATGAACTGGCGCTGCCCCCCCGATGCCTTCCCTATACCCCCTGGAAGTTGGAGGCTGTGGGTTGCGTCGAATATCACAGGATAGCCCAGTTCCCGCAGCACGGCCAGGGACCGCATGTCCGCAACTAAATTGTTATAACCAAATGATACTCCACGCTCCGTCACCATGACCTTTTCATTGCCAGTGGAGATGATTTTGTCCACGACATTTTGAATGTCCCAGGGGGCGAGAAACTGTCCCTTCTTAATATTGACCGCCTTGCCGGACCGCGCCACCTCCATGACAAAATCGGTCTGACGGCAGAGAAATGCCGGGATCTGGAGAATATCGGCTACCTTTTTCACCAATTTTACTTGCTCTTTTTCGTGGACGTCAGTGAGGATTGGGACACCGACCTTTTCCTTCACCTCCGCCAGGATCTCCAGACCTCTTTCGATGCCCGGCCCTCGATAGGACTCCAGGGACGTTCGATTGGCTTTGTCGTAGGAGGATTTATAAATAAAGGCCACCCCAATCCGCTCTGTGATCTCCTTGAGTAAGGAAGCATGGCGGAGAGCCGCTTCCCGTCCTTCGATCACACAGGGACCAGCCATGAGGGCGAGAGGTTTCTCAGCACCTATCTCAAGCTTGCCAATTTTTACACTCTTACTCAACATGGTATCGAAACTAGCGAAGCGTTACGTTCGCGCCACTTTGATTCTAGGTACGTCTCTCTGAGCTGCGTGGTTCGCCAAGGCCGCCTTGATAAAGCCTTTGAACAGGGGATGACAGTCCGTGGGGCGGGACTTGAGTTCCGGATGGAACTGACAACCAATAAACCAAGGATGCCCCTTGATCTCGATCACCTCCACTAAGCTTCCTTTAGGCGAGAGGCCGCTCAAGACCATTCCCCCCTGTGTGAGTTGGTCGCGATAGCTGTTGTTAAACTCAAAACGGTGCCGGTGGCGCTCGGAAATCTTCTTCCTTCCATAAATTTTCAAGGCGAGGGAACCTTCCTTCAGCAGACAGGGATAGGCCCCAAGTCTCATGGTTCCACCCATCTTCTCCACCTCTTTCTGGGTATCCATGAGATGGATCACTGGATGGGGACTGTTCTTATCAAACTCGCTGGAGTTGGCGCCCGCTAGCCCGGAGACATTACGGGCAAACTCCGCCACGGCCATCTGCATTCCTAGGCAGATGCCAAAAAACGGTATCCGATTCTCACGAGCATAGCGCACGGCCTCGATCTTTCCCTCAGTTCCTCGTTCCCCAAACCCCCCTGGGACCAGGATCCCGTCTGCCTTATCCAGGCTACCTTTAACCCCATGTTGTTCAATTTCTTCGGCCTCAATCCAGTCGAGGTCTACCTTGGCTTCATTGGCGATTCCTCCATGGACCAGGGCCTCCATGAGGCTCTTATAGGACTCCTTGAGATCCATGTACTTTCCCACGATGGCGATGCGCACAGAGTCCTTCGGATTTTTGAGCACCTGGACTATCTTGTGCCATTTTCTAAGATTGGGAGCCCCCGTCCACATCCGGAGCTTTTCAACGATGCGCTCATCCAAACCTTCCTGGCGAAACAACAGTGGAACCTCATAGATCCACTCCACATCCTTGGCCGTAACGACTGAGCTCTCAGCCACATTGCAAAAATGGGCAATTTTGGATTTTAACTTCTTATCCAGGAAACGGTCGGTTCGGCACAGGAGAATATCGGGCTGAATACCCACTCCGGTAAGTTCCTTGACGCTATGCTGGGTGGGTTTGGTTTTTAATTCCCCTCCGGTAGGGATATAGGGCACCAGGGTGAGATGAATGTAAATGACATTTTCCTGACCACAGTCCCAACCAAACTGGCGTATGGCTTCTAGAAATGGGAGACTCTCGATGTCCCCCACCGTTCCACCCACTTCACAGATCGCAACATCGTAACCATCTGCAACCGCAAGAATCCGTCGTTTTATCTCGTCGGTTATGTGGGGGATAACCTGAACCGTTCCACCCAGGTAATCACCGCGGCGTTCATTAGCAATGACCGTGTCGTATATCTGACCCGTGGTGAAATTATTGATTCGTCCCATGGAATTGGACACGTAGCGTTCATAATGTCCCAGGTCCAGATCTGTCTCGGCACCATCGTCGGTCACAAAGACTTCCCCGTGTTGATATGGACTCATGGTTCCAGGATCCACATTAATATAGGGGTCCATTTTCAACAGGTTCACCTTCAAACCGCGACTCTCCATCAATGCGCCGATGGAGGCCGAGGCCAATCCCTTGCCCAGGGAAGATACCACCCCGCCCGTTACAAATATAAATTTGGTTTTGGCATTGGTCATGCTAGCCTTCTAACCTTTAAATTCTTTAAATACTTTTCCGCTCTTTTCAAATCCTCTGGGGTATCCACCTCTACTGAATTCTCATCTACGTCCACAACTCGTATGCGATATCCATGGGACATGGGTCGAAGCTGCTCCAATCCTTCGGTGAGCTCCAAGGGGACAGGTCGGAGACGGGCAAGTTTGAGTAAAAAGTCCCGCCGATAGACATAAATCCCTAGATGGCGATGCCCCAGGACCTCTTTGCCTTTCATTTGATGTATTTGTGGAGTCCGCCTAAATGGTATGGGAGCACGAGAGAAATACAAGGCGAACCCCTCGGCATCGGTGACCACTTTAACAACGTTGGGGTTCAGCAGCTCTTCCATACTAGTTATGGGTACCCTTGCGGTCCCCATGACTATAGAATTTTCACGCTGGAGTGCTCTGAGGGTGCGGGTAATGGTTTGAGGACGGATAAAAGGTAAATCACCCTGCACGTTTATCACCCATCGGGACCTTATTTTCTTTGCCACTTCTGCCAGCCGGTCGGTTCCGCTGGCGTGATCAATGGCCGTGAGTACCGCCTGTCCACCAAAGCCCCTAACCGTTTCCAGGATTCGACGGTCATCCGTGGCCACCAAAAGCTGGTCGAGACCCCGGGACCTAGAGGCGCTTTCATAGACATGTTGCACCATGGGCTTGCCGCCTATGGTTGCCAAGGGTTTACCAGGGAAACGTGTGGAGCCGTATCGGGCCGGAATGATTGCGACAACGGTCATCACTAGATTCGGTTCCTAGGGGTGGAGACCCGATCTAGGTAAAACTCAGTGTCCAGTTGTCTCATGGTCAAGATAAAAAAAACCGTAATGCCCCCCTGGGTCATTACGGAATTTGACTATAGCTCCTCGACCTATGCGGTGTCAACGGATTGTTGTCGCTAACGGGAAACGTGTCATTCCGTGATTAGATAACCTCAGTCCTGGCAAGGGATTGAGCATGCTTCTACGGGAGTTGTCGTCCCTTTCCCTCGACAGGCTCGGGATGGTGAGCTACATCAAACCACGCTTCAGTGGTTCCTCGGCGGGAAGCCTTAGCCCCGATCCGACATTAATTCGCAGATAACAGTACTACTTGGGTGTACGGTACGTAAGCTTTCTATGCGCTATTAGGCAAACGAGATTCGGATCGGGGTTAGCTGCTCGCTTCGGGCAGCCTCGAAACTTGCTCCGCTCAAACAGTCGTGATTAGATAACCTCAGTCCTGGCAAGGGATTGAGCATGCTTCTACGGGAGTTGTCGTCCCTTTCCCTCGACAGGCTCGGGATGGTGAGCTACATCAAACCACGCTTCAGTGGTTCCTCGGCGGGAAGCCTTAGCCCCGATCCGACATTAATTCGCAGATAACAGTACTACTTGGGTGTACGGTACGTAAGCTTTCTATGCGCTATTAGGCAAACGAGATTCGGATCGGGGTTAGCTGCTCGCTTCGGGCAGCCTCGAAACTTGCTCCGCTCAAACAGTCGATGCTGCTTTTCCTCAGCTTCGCAGAGGCTTCCAACGTCTCAAAACCAAGCTTCCACTCAGGCACGCCAGCCCCCTATCCATCAGGCGGGCTAGGGGGCTTACTTCATCCCACGGGACTCCCGCGGCGACCCACCGGGCTTGCTCAGCTCTCCTCGGGGAACGAGCCTCGGTTCGGCTGTCCCCGACCCTGATGCTCAGACCCGAAGGGAGCTCACCATCGTAGCCATGCCGCGGGCAACAGGTCAGTGAATATTTGAAGCTGCACGTGCGACGCCCACGCCCTTCATCCTCATTCCCCTCGTCGACCGGTTAATCCTGGGCACTGGGGGCCTGCACCGAAGAAAGGGAGACGTCCAATACTGGAGGTTCAAATCACATGGGAATGTCGGATCAAATGACGGGGCCTCGAGGTATAAACCTATCGGCTCCCGCTGAGGGCAGGCCCCCAAGCCCAGTCTCTCCCCTCGTCGCGCTGCAAGTGTGGGGCGCTGGGAGCCTGGCACGAAGTAAGCAATGAGTGGCGAGTGCTGAGTACTGAGCTAGGCAGTAAAGCGCAAAGCGTAGGCCAAACTACCAGTTTCGATTTCGGGTCGGTAGTCCGTTGTCAGTAGTCTTTGGTCCCAGGTTCGGGCGGACGCTATGCGCCATGCGCTATGCGATCCGGGCAGATAGCTATTCGTTGGGCTCCCGCTGAGGGCAAGCCCCCGAGTCCGCTATGGCATCGGTGAACTAACGTATTCCGCCGAGAGCTCGCTGAAGCGCGGTTCGGCGCCAAATCCCACACAATATTGCACAAGTTCACCACATGGAGTATCTCAGACCTTGAGATGGTGAAAAAAAGGTTGTGGTTGAGCCTATGGGTGCTGTTGCCTTTTTGGCTAATGAGCTGTGCCCCAGCGGAAAACGAGTCCCGAATACTCCGCGTTGGATTCGTTCCCGCAGAAAACGCGCAGAGGGTGGCTCGAAATGCCCAACCCATCATTGAGATCCTCGAAAGCGGGCTGGGGATGGAGGTGCAACCCTTTGTGGCCACTGACTACACGGGAGTAGTGGAGGCACTGAGGGCAAACAAACTGGACATCGCTTTTCTAACTCCCGCCTCCTATGTGTTTGCAAAGAGAGAGGCCAACGTGAAAGTGATCCTCAAATCCCACCGGCGCGGCAGGGCCTACTATCACTCGGCAATCATTACTCACGTGGACAGTGGAATCAGAAACCTGGATGACCTGCGAGACAAGACCTTTGCCTTCGGTGATCCGCTATCCACTTCCGGCCACATCTTCCCGAGAAAGATGTTCAAAGAAAAAGGAATCAACCCAGTCAGGGATTTTAAAAAAATGATCTTTTCGGGCGGACATGACGCCACAGTACTCGCGGTGCTAAATCGCAAGGTGGACGGGGGTGCGACCTTTGCGAACTTTCCTGACGGTAAGGGAGCCTCCTGGACTCAGTACCTGAAGGATCCGGAAGAACAGAAACAGATTTACGCCATTGCCTATTCTGAACCGATCCCCGCAGACAATTTGGTCGTCAACTCGAATCTTGATCCTTCTCTAGTAAAAAAAATTGAAAAAATATTTCTGGACTTGAGCTCCGAATCCAAAGGTAAAAAGATGCTCAGGGATCTCTATCTCATCGACGGTTTCATGCCGGCAACTGATCAGGACTACGATTCCGTGCGCGAGGCATTCAAGATCGCCGGAATCAACCTCAGGGACTCGCTCAAAAAGAAGCCATGATCATATTAGAGGCACGAAGTCTCTCCAAATCCTATGGGGCCGGTACCACGGTGCTACGTGATGTGTGCCTCGAGGTGGAACAAGGGGAGTTTTTGGGCATTATTGGATTGAGCGGGGCAGGTAAATCCACCCTGCTCAGATGCATCAATCGCCTCATTGAACCAACCTCAGGGGAGATTCTTGTCCCTCGATCCGTTTTTGTTACGGACGGTGATGGCTCCCGGTCCGACATCTTGAAGCTCAATCGCCATGAACTCAGGTTGCTCCGGCGCAAGGTGGGTATGATCTTCCAGCAGTTCAATATTGTAAAGCGCCTTTCCGTAATCGAAAACGTTCTTTCAGGTTCACTGGGTTATCAATCCAGTCTCAAGAGCTGTTTAAACCTCTTTTCCCAAGAGGATAAACGGCAGGCCCTGGTGAACCTCAAAAGAGTGGGCCTTTTGGACCACGCGTATAAAAGGGCCGATGAGCTGAGCGGTGGGGAGGAGCAGAGGGTGGCCATAGCCCGGACCTTGATGCAAAACCCCGCCATCATCCTGGCTGATGAGCCGGTATCCAGCCTGGATCCAAAACTCTCGCGAGTGATCCTGGATATTCTGAAGAAGATCTGCCGTGAAGACGGGATCACGGCATTGGTGAGTCTTCATACCCTGGACCTGACAAAAGAGTATGCTGACCGAATCGTGGGGCTCAATGGCGGACAAATTCTTTTTGACGGACCAACCAATGATTTGACCGCTTCAACGGTGGAAAATATCTATCGGGAATCGCCTAGATTTTAAATCTCGCCCGGCACGAAACCCCGACATTCAAGTTCATTCCCTTAACAGGAGGAATATCAATTGGCACAGAGAACTCAATCAACATCCGGCAGGCAGACCATGGATATTTTCAATGAGGCCCCACCAGCACCCAAGAAAAGACTCCGAGTTTTTCTATTTTCCGTTGGATTTGTATTGATACTGTGGTGGGCCTTTGACGGCGCAAAGATCAGGCCCGCTGAGCTTCTTCAAGGCATCCCGCAGATCGCCATTACGGTTGGGCGAATGTTGCCCCCCGACTTCACTAAGGTCATGGATACCGCGAGTTACTATCTCCCCAAAGGATTCTCTTTGACCCGGTTAATGCTTCCTCTCCCTCTTTCACCGGAACAGGCAAAGACCAAACAGAGATGGTGGAATAATATATTTCCCCAGACCATTGTCGGCGCCACCATAGAGACCATCCAGATGGCCCTAGCTGGCACGTTTTTGGCCCTCTTGGTAGCCTTTCCTCTTGGTTTTCTGGCAGCAAGGAATACAACACCGCACCCCATCATCTATCACGGGATCCGCCTGATACTAAATTTTCTCAGAACCATTCCCGATTTGGCCCTGGGACTCCTGTTCGTCGCCGCCGTGGGCCTAGGCGCCTTCGCCGGGACTCTTGCACTGTTCGTTCACACCAGTACCGTACTGGGAAAACTGCTATCGGAATCTGTTGAGAACATCGATGAAGGAGTTGTAGAGGCCATTAGGGCCACGGGGGCTGGATACACTCAGATTGTTGCATTTGCCGTGTTGCCCCAGGTATTGCCGGATCTCATATCATTGACCCTCTATCGGCTCGAAACTAACATCCGAGCGGCCGCTGTCCTGGGTCTGATCGGAGCAGGAGGCATAGGATATCTGATGAACACCAGCTTCAGGACCTTTCAATATCAGGAGGCAGCTGCCATTGTTCTGGTTTTGATCGTGCTGGTGATGGTAGTTGACTATACGAGCTATCGCCTAAGAAAACTGGTGGTCTAAACTGCAAAGCGCAAAGAGCATAGCGCATAGCGTATTGAGGAGAGACAGCCAAGTCAGTGTTAAGTGTAAAGTGTTAAGCGGAACAGAAAGGTTTAACTCGAAACCTCGGTTGCTCGACTCTTAGCACTGGAAACTTAACACTCAACACTTCTTCGCTAATTGCTGAGAGCTGATAGCCTTTCGCTAGTACTCCTCACTTGGGCCAGGCTCGAATTTCCTGATCGTTGCGCAGCTTTTTCCGATCGTAACCTTCACGGTGGACAAAAGCGGATGGTTCCCGTCTCGGTCTGGCCCTGGGAAAAACACGGGGATGACCAATGGGCACCACCCAGAGGAGTCGAAGGGGTTCCGGCACATTGAATAGTTTTCTCAGGTCTGCTTCCACTTCCTCGCGAACCGAGACCCAAACTGTGCCAAAGCCCATGCTCGCCGCCATGAGCATCAGGTGCTCCACTGCGTTTGCCACACTGGCCTGAAAGAGCTTCTCACGGTCCCCCGGCTGGCGTGTAGTGAGATAGACCTTCATGGTGCGCGGGTCTCCACAGACCAACACCAGGACACTCACGTCTCCCACGTAGTCCTTTTTGAGCCCTTTGTAATGGACGGGATCTTCCAGTTTCCGTTGCTTCCATTCGTCGGAATAGATCTGACGCACTTTCTTCATTTTTTCCTTATCACGGGTTATCACGAACTCCCATGGCTGTGTGTTGGCACCCGATGGCGACCAACGGGCAGCCTCGAGAATTGTTTCCAATTGTTGCTCCGTCACCTTGCCGGTTTTGTAGACCCGAACACTGCGCCGACTATGAATAATTTTCAACAACTCTTTGCTGTCCAATGGTTCTCACCCCCATATTTAAAATTTCTCTTTTGTATACAAATAATGAGGGGGAAAAGTCGAGGGCGAGTAGGTACGCTAATTTCCGCAGGCTCCATGGACTTCCTTTCTCCCGGTATGCTAATGTCTCGACTGGGGAAAAGACAGTCAATGATCAAGACCGTAGGATTGGTGGCCAAGCATGGAGAGCCCAAAGCGGTGGAAATCGCAAAGTGGCTCGTTCCTTGGCTCAAGAAACAAGGGAAGCAGGTCCTGGTGGAACCGGGCTTCACCGAATCCGGCGGAAAGGCTTCGGAAAAAGCAGCCATGGCCAATTCAGCCGACTTGATCCTGGTCCTTGGAGGAGACGGGACCTTTCTCAGCATCGCACGGCTTGTGGAAAGACCCGAGGTCCCCATCATGGGCGTAAACCTGGGTGGCCTGGGCTTTATCACAGAGATTTCCGCCGATGAGTTGGAATCCGTGTTAGAAAATACCTTGAAGGGGACCTTCTCAGTACAGAAAAGAATGACCCTGGAGCTTCGTGTCTACAGCAAAAAGGCAAAACCGCAAAAATTTCGCGTGCTCAATGACGGGGTCATCACTAAAGGGGCACGTTCTAAGATCATCGGCTTGGAAACCTACGTTGGAAAAGAATATCTTTGCACCTATAGGTCTGATGGTCTAGTCATTTCCACTCCCACTGGATCCACGGCATATTCCATGGCGGCGGGAGGACCTATTCTCTACCCAACCCTCGGGGCCATCATCCTTTCGCCCATCTGCCCTCACATGCTTACCAATCGCCCCATTGTGATCTCCAACAAATCCACCGTCCGCGTTACCTTGCGCTCCGGCGAGGATACCGTATTTTTGAGCCCGGACGGCCAGCAGGCAATGCTTTTGACTGACGGCGATGTGGTGGAAGCTCGGGATTTTGGTGTGCCGGTTTCCCTGATTGAGACCCCCACCCGTGGCTACTTTGACATCCTGAGGAACAGACTAAAGTGGGGCGAAAGATAAGTAACGCCTCATTTGAAGATGCTGCGAGAGCTACGCATCAAGAACTTCGCAATTATTGACCAGGCCACATTGGAGTTGGGTCCTGGGCTGAACGTATTGACTGGAGAAACGGGCGCAGGAAAGACCATCGTCTTGAATGCCTTGGGCCTCATCCTTGGAGGGAGAATTTCTTCGGACATCATTCGCCAGGGAGAGGAAGAAGCCACGGTGGAGGCCCTGTTCGATTCACTGCCTCCGCCCCTACGTAACAAACTCCAAGAAGCGGATTACGGAAATGAAGATGAACTGATTATCAAAAGAATTGTTAGCCGATCGGGGAAAAACCGCATCTACTTAAACGGTAGCCTTAGTCCCTTGAGCCTCCTATCCGAATTGGGCAGTTACCTCATTCACATCTACGGCCAGCACGAACATCACGGCCTGCTAAATCCTGAAAGTCATCTCCTACTACTGGACGCCTATGGCGCCCTGGAGGATAAAGCGGCAGAGATGAAAATGCATTACCATGAATTCCGGAGTGCCTCGGACCAATTAACCGGGGCAAAGGATACCCTGGCGCGACAGTTGAACGAAGAAGCGCAGCTCAGGGAGCAGGTGGAAGAAATTTCACGGGCTTCACTCCGAATCGGAGAAGAAGAAGAGCTCCAGGCAAAGAAAGATATCCTCAACCATGCGGAGAAACTTTACGCGGGCTGCCAGGAGGGAGAAGAGATCCTATACGAAGCGGAGGATTCTGTGATGAGCAGGCTGGGGAGAGTCCAGTCTCGCCTACAGGAATTAATAGCCATTGATCCGTCACTCAATGAAACGGTGGAACTGCTCAATTCCGCTCTTGCTCAATTGGAGGAGGCAACCTCGGGACTGCGGGGTTACAAGAGTCGTGTGGAATTCGACCCCCAGTCACTGGAACGACTGGACGACCGGCTTGCGGAGTTGAACCGTCTCAAGCGAAAATACAGCGGCTCCATAGAAGACATTATCAACCTCAGCGAGAAAGCAGAAGCAGAGCTAGCCGCTTTAGACCAGGGCGAAGAAGGGATCGCAGATCTTGAGCACGCCCTTGAAAAGAACCGACAGGTAGCGTGGACTGAGGCGGAGTCTCTCTCAGCGCAACGAAAACGTGTCGCAAAAAGCTTTATCAAGGATCTTCAAAAAGAGACCGAAGGTCTAGGTATGAGCCGCACCCGGTTTGAGGTTCGCTTCTTGGACGGAAAAAAGGTTAGGGAAGAGTCTCCCTTCTCCATAGATGGAAAAACGCTA
This sequence comes from uncultured Binatia bacterium (SeqCode), assembly GCA_965215595.1. Classification (GTDB taxonomy): domain Bacteria; phylum Desulfobacterota; class Binatia; order UBA9968; family CAXXLF01; genus CBDCDW01. The sequence goes on from CBDCDW010000005.1 coordinate 1,038,123, forward strand.
ACGGAAGAGGGCATCGACCGGGTTGAGCTCTACTTCTCTCCCAATCCAGGCGAGGACGTCAAACCCTTGGCCAACATTGCTTCGGGAGGAGAACTCTCCAGGGTCATGTTGGCCGTAAAATCATTGGTGTTGACCAAGGGGGAGATCCCCACGCTCCTTTTTGATGAGGTGGACGCGGGTATTGGTGGGAGAGTTGCTGAGATGGTGGGAAACAAGCTAAAAAAAGTTGCCGAGTCCCATCAAGTGATTTGCGTAACTCACCTCCCACAGGTGGCGGCCCTAGCAAACTCTCACTACGCGGTGGAAAAAGAGGTAGCCAAGGGAAGAACCTTCACCAGGGCAAGGAAACTGGCACAGAAGGAGAAGGTTCAGGAGATAGCCCGGATGTTGGGGGGAATCAAGATCACCGAACAGACCAAGCGACACGCGGAAGAAATGCTAAAGGGCGCCTAGACCGGCTATTTGACTTTCAGGGATCTTTTTTGCATCGTGAAGGTTACTAGTGGGGCCGTAGCTCAGTTGGGAGAGCGCTTGAATGGCATTCAAGAGGTCGTCGGTTCGATCCCGATCGGCTCCACCATAAAATCAATAACTTGGAGGCCATTCCAATTCTCTCCATTCCTGCATTGTCCGTGTTTTGTCCGCTTTCTCTCATCCAACTGCCTTCATAGCGACCACTGTTGAGTCTTTCGGTTGCTTCTCCAGGTGATTCTGTAGCTTTTCGGAGGCTTCCCGCAAATCCCTTTCGTCAACAATCCGGTAGCGACGGTACATGCTCCTTGTTTTGTGTCCTGTGATCTCCATAGCGACTGACTCAGGGACGCCGGCCCGGGACAAGTTTCGTGCTGCGCACCTTCTTAGGTCATGGACTATGATTCCAGTCAGTTTGCTTTCCTTACATGCCGTTTCCCACGCTTTCCTGAAGTCCCTGATCCTTCGTCCGTTGTGGTGGAAAACGTAGGTACAATTTAAACGACGCCGTTCCGCCCTTTCCACAAGAACCTTCCAAAGTCTGCCAACCAACGGCAACACGCGCCCCTCTTTGTTTTTAGAATTTTCAATCCTAAGCCTGATAACTCGACCTTGGAGATCCACATCTCGCCATTCGAGCTTGAGTGCTTCGCCCTTGCGCCAGCCGGAAAGATATAGAAATTCCGTTACAGGCTTGAGATATTCAGGGAGTTTATCCAAAAGCTGGAGGAAGTCCCCATGTTCCAAAAAACCCTGTCTGATCCTTTCGCCGTCCAGCATTTGGAATCTTGGTTTACGGGAGAGCTTACCTGCTTGCACTGCCAAAGAGAACATGCGTCCCAGGATGGCAACCTCACGATTCACGGTTGCCCTGGAGGCACCCTCATCAAGCCTATGAACCTGGTATGCCTTCCCTTTGTCTGGGGTTATGTCAATTGCCCTGTACAATCCAAAGAAACCTTTAAGGTGGGGGATGTAGTAATTCACCGTGGAAAGGGACCGTTTGTTGTTTACCTGGTAGTCATTTCTCAAGTCATTCACCAGGTCATCGAAAGTAAGGCGATCCTCATCAGGTCCGATGAACCTCCCAGCGTTCATCTCCCCCAGGCGTTTCTTTAGTAGTTTGCATGCCCGAGCCTCGCTCCCTGAACCCGAGCTTTCCCGAAACTCCTTTCCTCTGTGGTAGTAGGCTATCCACCAAGTGGATCCTCGTTGAAAAGTCCGTCCTATACCTCTCATGTGTTCCTTCCTCCTTTTTTGGATTCCATGACAAGAAGGTACTTCACGGCAAGCTCGGTTGTACGGATTACTGGAAACTCCCCCCTTTCCATCCGTGCGACGCTGTTCTTATGGACACCAAGGGCCTTTCCAAGCTCTTTTTGCGTCATTTTCAACCGCAGCCTTGCGCGCTTCAGTTCTTTTCCTGACATGGTATCCAATGCGGATATCACTAGATCACTTGTATGTCAAGCTATTTTCTTGTGGCCATCCATTTCTGGATACCCTGAGATGAGAACCGGAGCATCTTGGGGCCTAACTTGCGGGTGAAGGGGAGTTGGCACGCGTGGCGGTAAAGCCAGTCTTCGCTG
>CBDCDW010000006.1:0-1232804 GCA_965215595.1 uncultured Binatia bacterium (SeqCode)
TATCCTGGGATGATGGAGTTGTGCAAACCCATATACTCAATCACGAAGTTGTACGTGAGCTGATTCGCACCGCCACCCCAGATCGGGTGTTACGGATTATCGGTAGGAGCCATCCCGCTGATATTGCCCTTCTCTTCAAAGATCTGGAACCGGCGGAGGTGCGCAATCTGGTGGAAATTTTACTTTCCGTCCGCAGAGCTAGCAAGACCTTAATGGAACTGCCCCCTGATTTGCTGCCGGATATTCTACACACCATAGAAGACGAAAAACTCGCAAAGATGTTGGTCTGGGCAGCCCCAGACGATGAGGTGAATCTAATTGAAAGTCTTCCGGAGGAGAGAAGAGAGCGGGTCCTGGCCCTGGTGGATCCCGAACGTCGAGAGAGAGTCAAACAATTCATAGGTTATCCCGAGGGAACCGTTGGAAGGATGATGACCCCAGATTTTTTGGCTGTCCCTCCGGACACCACCGCTCAAGGGGCCACTGATTTCATCCGTGAGCGAGGAGAACTGGAGACTTTCTTTTACCTCTACGTGGTGGATGAATCGGAAAAACTCCTTGGCGTCGTTCCCATCCGCTCCTTGGTCATCGCACCGAGGAACCGGACCCTCGCCGACATGATGATTGCTGATCCAGTACACGGAAATGTGACCATGGATCAAGAGGATGCGGCCCGTATGGTTTCTAAATACGAACTCCTGGCGCTCCCCATTGTGGATCAAGACGGTCGTCTCGTCGGCATCATTACGGTGGATGACGTCATTGACATCATCCATGAGGAAACCACTGAAGACATGTACAAAATGGCCGGGCTAGAGGGGGAAGATCGGATATTCAGCCGCCCGAGCTTGTCCATAAAAAAGCGGCTTCCTTGGATGGGCTTCAACCTTTTGACAGCCATGCTTGCTGCCTTTGTGGTTGGTCTATTTGAGGGAACCATTGAAGAAGCGGTGGCGCTAGCGATCTTCATGCCGGTGGTGGCTGGTATGGGTGGAAACAGCGGAATTCAAACCCTAACCGTGATGGTGCGGGGCATCGCCCTGGGAGAGCTGGCCTTCTCCACCACCTGGCGAGCTGTGCTCAAAGAAATAACGGTGGGAATTACCATGGGGCTCATCATCGGCACCCTTGTGGCCATTATAGCCTTTCTGTGGAAGGGTAATCCCATGCTCGGGATTATCCTGGCAATGGCCATGGTGATCAATCTTTTCGTGGCATCTCTGGCTGGGACATTAATTCCTCTTGTACTGAAGCAATTGAATCTAGACCCGGCCCTGGGATCTGGCGTTGTGGTCACCACCTTCACCGACGTCTTTGGCTTCCTCTCATTCCTGGGACTGGCAACCATATTTCTCCGCTACCTGATCTGAGCCCCGCCCACTGATTTGTAATTAGTAGGTCGACGGATCGACTCCGGCGGGTGACTCCACTCTTAAAGACCGGAATGACAATCTGAAATAAATCAAAACTCAATCCTGCCACCGTCCGCTGACCCCGTCGATATCTGCAGTCAACGGCCTAAAACTTCGTGAAGATCCTATGGCTGCATAACTTACGTTTCATGGAACGCTCAAATTCATTCTAGGTTCCTAGTCAACTGGGGGATATTGTCACTTCACATGGGCAACTGATTCATATAAAGAGCATGCCATGAGGGAAGAATCGCTCGGCTCGAAGGAAGCCCAAGAAAAGATCGATGAGGCGGCTGGTAAGGTCTATGAGGATTTCGATTTGTATTTCGATTGGCGATATGAGTTTGGCCAAATGCACGGGCATAGCTGGGAAGCAGGTGTCAAGTGTGGTTACTGGCTCGCACCACTGGAGGAATATAGGCACGTCTTATCTAAGATGAAGAGAATGCGAAAGGCTCTTGAATCGTTGAATATCGTGGATTCAGTTGATACCGAAGAATATGAGCCAGAAGACGCATTATCGATATCGGGTATCCGCATGAGGGGCGAACAGTGGTCAATCAGTTTCAAACCTGAAATCATTTACAATCACCGATCAGAGGATTAGCCGCAAATTTGACGCATTGCTGGGGGATGGATCGTTCCAAATGCAATTAAAGCCTCGTTTAATTGTGTCGTGGCGTCCTTGACAGCCTTTTCCCATGTGTTAATGGTGCCTTAGTAATACGATTCTTGGTGGCCACTCCTCAAAAGCAGATTCCTATCATTTTCAAACACGGAGGAACCTATCATGACTACATTCTCAATCCATCCGGACGTCGACAATGGCCTGAAGCCTGCCGGCCCCGACTTCGCCGGCGGCACCCTCAACTGTCATTGCGCCAGTAACAAGGTATCCGTCTCGATATCCGCGCAATGCGCCCACAACCACGTGTGCGGATGCACCAAGTGCTGGAAACCGGAGGGCGCCCTGTTCTCGCAGATCGCCGTCGTCCCGCGTGAGAGCCTCAGTGTGACGGCCAACGTGGACAAGCTCCAGATTGTGGACCAGAACGCCGCCATTCACCGTTATGCATGCAAGGATTGCGGCGTGCACCTGTATGGGCGCATCGAGAACAAGGACCACCCGCTCTACGGCCTCGATTTCATTCACACGGAGCTATCCGACGACAAAGGCTGGGCACCGCCCGAGTTCGCCGCCTTCGTGTCGTCCATCATCGAGTCGGGCACCAACCCGGACGACATGGACGCCATACGCACTAGGATCAGGGAGATCGGCCTCGAGCCGTACGACTGCCTCTCGCCGCCGATCATGGATCTGATCGCGACTCACACTGCCAATGCGTCGGGCGTGCTTAGATGAAATGCTCACAGGGAGTGCGTAATGATTCAAAAATATGACGTGGTTAGACTTCGATCCGGCCTGGGTCTAAGTCAGGAAAAGTTTGCCGAAAAACTAGGAGTATCCGTTTCGTCTGTTACGAAATGGGAGACAGGTTGGCATAAGCCCCGTGGTCTATCCCTCCGTGCCCTAGAACGTCTAAGAAAACTGTCGAGAAGGAGAATAAATAAACGTTACCATTGATGAGTCTAGGTTCTGCCATTTAATCGAAGGCACCGGTAACAACCAACTAGAAGCCTCCCCTCATTGGCAAAGCATCTTGCTCGATGTGAGGCCAAACTGACACCGACTCCTTTTAGGACCTGGTTAAGGACATGGGAAACAGCCATGCCTCCAGGATCAGATCAACACAGGGGGCTATTATGAGGCTCAGGACAATAGGGCCCATCGAGTACTCTCATACATAAATTCTCGCCTAGGGGGCACGACCTAGATAACCGGGAACACTGCCCAAGAAGTCCAGTTGCCAACCTTATTGATGTTCGATGAATCTGAAATAATCATCTCTATCTCTTCCAACAAAGAACGCGTTGTCTATTGGCAGGTAAGATGATGGGAGCAAGGAAATTACCTAGGAGGAGTCCATGGCTGTCGATCTAAAGGTTTCCATAAGAAGCGAGATCAATCAACTGAAGAAGAACATCACTCAAAAGACCTCAGAGTTGACTTCCCTAAAGAATGAACTGAGGAGACATGAACGGGTCTACAAACTTCTTGGAGGTGGTAGGGCAGGAACACGTAGAACAAGAGCTAGAGGCAAAGGGGCTGTCACCGTCGATTGGAACTCTGTTCTCAAGGGGCTTCCCGCTACTTTTACCCTTGATCACATATATAGAGCGCGCGCGGTGAAGGGAAAGCCGCAAGGCTATTTGCGCCATGTTGTAACGAAGTGGGCTAAGCAGCGCAAGATAAAAAGAACGGGATGGGGAAGATACCGGAAGGTTCAAGGAAGGTAGGACTCAATTAAAGCGTCGTTTAATCTCGTCCCACGAAGAAATCCAGTCTCTGAGGCACGCTAAGTAGCCGCCATTCTTAGTGAAAAGACCCGCCCACAGGGTCTCAGAATTGACGGAAAGTCTGGGACCGCCATTTCGCTTGACAAGCATCCTAAATTCTCATAAGTGCATCCTGATTAGTTAAAGAGCCTCCCCGTCATTGGCAAGGCTTCCAACGAGTTTTGAGGCCAAACAGAGGAACGGGAAACCTGCCCTCAGAGGGGAAAATGAAAAGAAGAGTTTAAAGCCAGCCGCTTTTAACATTTTCGGTAAGGGCGTGCTGGCTTTTTGTTTCTTACTTACTTAAAGGTAGGACCTATTAGGCTGCCGGGGTGCTCGAAACTGGCTTGGTAGGTGATGGAGCTTGGTCAAGGGTTCTCGCATCGAGAAAGCTCCAAGAGGAGGCCTCGTAATGAAAGAAGGTATCACCGCACGTGTTGGGCGTATTATAAGTGGGACCGTCAATGCTTTAATTGATGCAGTTGAAAACGCTGCGCCGGAAGCAGTGATGGAGGAGGCTATGCGCGAAATAGATGGCGCTATCGATGAGGTGCGGTCCGAACTTGGGATAGTGGTTGCTAACCGTCATTTAGCCAACAAACGGCTAATGCAGGAAAAGCGGAAGCATGAGGACTTGAGCAAAAATATTACCTTAGCCGTGAAGGAGGGCCGTGACGACCTGGCCGAGGCAGCCATCGCCCAGCAGATGGATGTCGAGGCCCAAATACCAGTTTTGGAGCATGCTATCGCTGACGCAGCCGAGCAAGGAAAGGAACTCGAAGCATACATAACGGCGCTCCAGGCCAAGAAGCGTGAAATGAAGGAGGAACTCCACAGCTTCGTTAGTTCGCGTGAACAAGCCCAAGGCTCTTTAAAGGATTCCGAGACAGCTGCTGATTTGGTCGGTGCACCGAACACTGTGCCCAACAAGGTTGCGAAAGCCGTGGCCGCCTTTGACCGGATTCTCGAGCAAGGTACCGGCCTTCCGGGTTTATCGGGGTCACCGGACCAGAAAACTGCCGCCCAGCTTGCAGAACTGGAAGATTTGTCTCGGAAGAATCGTATACAGGAACGCTTGGCTGAAGCAAAGGCAACAGCCAAGGATTAACGTATTATTGATATGGTTACTTCACAACATACTGAATCTGGGATAATAGGAACGAGTAGTCTAGGCGGCGTAGGTGTCAGAGCAGAAAGGGTTCCGCTGAATTTTAAGGAAACCTAACCGTGCTCGAATTCCTAACTGCCGAACAGAACCTGCCTTTCAGTGTCGCACTCCTCGTGATGTTCCTCCTTGCGCTTTTTGAAGGGGTGGGTTTGTTGTTTGGGCTGGGGTTTGCCTCGCTCCTCGATACTCTTCTGCCGAATGTCGACATTGAAGGGCCGAACATAGATTCAGCAATTGCCCCGTCGCGTTTTCTGGGTTGGTTACGCATTGGCAAAGTTCCTACCCTAGTCCTTCTCATAGTTTTTCTGACATCCTTCGGAATCTTGGGTTTTACGTTGCAGTCCGTAATGTTAGGAACATTTGGTTTCATGTTGCCTGGCTTTTTGGCTTCTGTGCCCGTCGTTGTGGTTTCACTCCCGCTTGTAAGAGCGTGCAGTGGAGTGTTGAGTCGGATCATGCCCACGGATGAGACAAGCGCCGTTTCGGAAAAAAGCTTCATCGGCAGGATCGCCGTTGTAACCCTAGGGATCGCAAAATCGAACTCCCCGGCTGAGGCGCGGCTAATCGACGAGCATGGGCGGACCCATTACGTTATGGTTGAACCGGATGTTGAAGGCGAGAGTCTTTCTCAGGGAACGCAGGTATTACTTGTGAAAAAGTTGAGCACTGTTTTTCGGGTGATCCGAAACGTAAATCAGTCGCTAGTTGGTTAAAAACAGCTTTATGAAGGGAGAAAGTCATGGAACTCATTAATCTGCTTACAATTGCCGTTGTAATAGTGATCGCTTTATTCGCGATTGGAATGATTCTGAGAAAGCTTTATCGTCGTGCTTCCAAGCAAATTTCTTTTGTACGAACTGGTTTCGGTGGCCAGAAAGTAATTTTGGATGGCGGCGCGATGGTACTGCCAGTCATGCATGAGATTATACCGGTTAACATGAACACCCTCCGCTTGGAGGTTAAGCGTGCGAACGAACAGGCCCTCATTACAAGAGATCGGATGCGCGTGGACGTACTAGCAGAGTTTTATGTTCGGGTAAAACCCACCGAGGAATCGATTGCCAACGCGGCACAGACCCTTGGTATGCGGACCATGGAGCCGGAAGCGCTCAAGGAGTTAGTAGAGGGAAAATTTGTCGATGCCTTACGCGCGGTTGCCGCGGAGATGGCCATGACTGAACTACACGAACAACGAGTAGATTTCGTTCAGAAGGTTCAGCAGGTGGTTTCAGAGGATCTTTTGAAGAACGGGTTAGAGCTAGAGTCGGTGTCGCTTACGGGCCTTGATCAAACTGGTCGGGAGCATTTTAATCCGGATAATGCTTTTGATGCGGAAGGCCTAACAAAGCTCACGGAAGAAATTGAGACCCGTCGTAAGCGGCGCAATGACATCGAACAGGATACGCAGGTCGAAATCAAGCGTAAGAACCTGGACGCCGAGCGGCACAAACTTGAAATCGGTAGAGAAGAAGAATACGCGCGATTGGAACAGCAAAGGGAACTCGAAATACGCCGCGCTGCGCAGAGCGCCGAAATTGCCGGTGAGCAAGCAGAGAAACAACGAGACGCGGCACAGGCTGAAATTGTAGCTAAGCAGCAGACCGATCAGGCGCGTATCACATCGGAACGGGCCGTGGAAGAGGCACGGATTAAAATGGAGCGTGATTTGAAAGAGATCGAAATAGCCAGGGCGAAGGCTGTTCAAGCGGCAGAGATTGAGAAACAAAAGGCTATCGAAGCGGCTACGATCAATAAGCAGAAGGTCCTTGAACTGGACGAACAGGATCGTGCCATCGCTATTGCGGAAAAATCAAAAGAGAAATCCGAGGCTGAGGCGCAGGCGAGCCGTGCCCGGGCTTCCGCGGTTAGAGCAGCTGAGCAGGTCATTACCGTACAGGAAAGCGAAAAGGCCGAACGCGGGAAACAGATTGAACTTGTCGAAGCCGCCAAACAAGCGGAGACGGAGGCACTTCGTATTACCGTTGCTGCGGAGTCGGAGAAACGGGCTGCTAGTGACAAAGCGGATGCGGTTCGTATACTCGCAGAAGGGGACGCGGACAAGTTCCGGATTGATGCGCAAGGTAACGCGGAGGGAGAAAAACTAGCAGCTGACGCCGCAGAGAAGCGTTATGCTGTCGAAGCAGAAGGGAAACGCGCAATCCACGAAGCCGAGAATATCTTGTCGACTAATCAAATCGGCATGCAAGTCAAGATGGCAATTATCAAGTACCTCCCGGATATCATCCGGGAAAGTGTAAAGCCAATGGAGAAAATTGAAGGAATAAGAATTGTGCAAGTGGAAGGGCTAAACGGTGGGAACGGTTCAAGCAGCCAAAGAGCAGACCTTGTACCTACCAATTTGGCCGATCAAGTAGTCAATAGTGCTTTACGCTATAGAGCCCAAGCACCGATCATAGAAGCACTTCTTAAGGAGATCGGTATCGAAGGATCCTCGATTGGCGGTTTAACTGCTTCTCTGAAGCAAGAGGTGACTCCACCAGATAAAGTTGCTGTTCCAGATACCGCGGTTTGGGACAAAAGGATCGAACAGAACCCGACAAAGTGAGAGGTAACAGACCGAGCCGGGCCCACCGCACGTGCTCAGTGCGTGGTAACAGGACGTTTGGCCGCAAGGTACACGACGGAAAGCGAGACCCCACTCCACAGGAGGGCCCGGATAAATGCTGGGACGGAGGTGATTGCGGCCAGGATCACCGAATCGGTCCTGGTGCCGACCCAAAGGAAATCGGTAAGGTCGTAGAGAATTGACCAAATCGTGAATCTGGCTAGGACGCAATTAAAGCGTCGTTTAATTGCGTTTGGAGTGGAAATGGGGCCTAAAGAATCCAAATTCTGCTGTAGCATTTTTGCTACACAGGTGTAGCAAATAAGCTACACTTACCCCATTCCCTGCAAGGTCTGTTAAATTAACCTGCCAAAGATTCTCCTGCTAATTCAGCACCTTATTTAAGTCCATGGCAATCCCGCTAGATCGGCACACCCCTTGCTCTATGAATCGGGCTAGCCCGACTTAGCGGATTCGCGGGGTTCAGTGCTCGTAAGTACCTGTAAATCAACGAGAGCTTTCAAAAGGTCTTCACTACATCGAGCTATTTCGCCACTTCACCTTTGGCCGTAACACGGGGAGGCAGCTGACTGGGCAATGAAAGCCGCAGCTGCTCAAGCAAGACTTGGAGTTCGGGCTCAGGCTGTGTATAGCGTGACATGATCACCTTGCGTCCATCAGTGGTCGGCAAATGCACGTCTATCATCTGAACAGCACCGAACTTTTCCAGAACCGATCGCGGTGTCAATCCCGGTGCCAAATCCCGCAGGTGGCGACGCAAGGTCACATGCATGGCGTAAGCCATGAAGGCTACGAATATGTGAGCTTCGATGCGTTCCTCCTTCTGGTGGTGGATCGGACGGATCGCCAGATCACCCTTGAGGTTCTTGAACGCTTCTTCGACCTGAACCAGTTGCATGTAGAACTCCCACATCTGTTCAGGCTCGCGTCCAACCAGGTTCGTTCTCAGCAAGTAACGTCCTTCTCGGCGCCGGACCTTTTGTAGCTGGTCCTTTCGCAATGAGAACTGCACCGACCCATTGCCATCAGGGATGTCGATCCGAACCAGTCGCCAGGCCGAAGGCGATTGCTGCCTGGCGGCCCCGAGTTTCAGCAACAGCTCGTCACGCGTCAACTTCATGCCTTGTAGCTGCTTAAGCCGCCTCCACAGCTTCTTTAGTTGCCGACGCCGCATGGAGCGCTCCTTGTTGATGCGATCACGACTCTGTGCCAACACATACAACTCATCGTCTTGTGGTAGTAACTTGACCTCCACTCCTTCGCGCACTGTATGCCACGGCTTGTCGATCAGCTCCTTCTCGTAACGGCTCAGTCGTCCCTTAGGCGTTCCCACCAGGTAATAGATCGGCGGAGTGCTTTCGCGCATCTGCTTGAGAACCTCCTCGGTCGGAATCCCCCGGTCCATCACCCAGATGCGCTCCGCTTTGCCGTACTGCTCCTCGATCTTGTTGAGAAATCCACTCAACGTAGTCTTGTCGGCCGTGTTGCCGGCCATGACTTCATAGGCTAACGGGAACCCTTCCGGGGTCACGATCAGAGCAATCACCACTTGGACACAATCGAAACGCTTGTCACGGCTGTAACCATACTTTCGCTTGTCGTTTTCCGAAAAGGGTGGATTGCTCTCAAAGTAGGTGCTGGTCAGATCGTAGAGCAGCACGTCGAACTTTGCATTGAACAGATCCTTCCACCGTTGTGTCAGGTGATCAAAAAGCGCTTGCTTGTGACCCAGGAGCTGGTCCAGGCACTTGTAGAGCTTGTGGATCTCCACCAGTTCAAAGCCCGCCCCCAGACAATCGGCCATCGCGCTGTTGTCGTACCAGTGCCGATGTAACCGCCACTCGCTGCCAGGATCAATCAGCCGGTAGCAGCTCAACGCCTGCGTGATCAGATCCCAGCGCGTCCCCTTGCGGCTCGGCTCCAACCGTGTCGCCCAGAACTCATCGAGCCCCAACTGCTCGTACAGGTGACAGGCCAGCCAGCATGCGCCCCACTGTCTGGGCCGGTGCAGTTCCAGATCCTTCAGCCGGATCTGCACCACTTCGTCGTCATCAATTTCTACAGGCCGATCCTCGGCAAACAGTGCTATCGTACGCGGCAATACGGCTCCATCCTCGAAGACCTCGATGGTCTTACGCCATGCCTGATGCTGAGAGTCGTTGATCTCACCGAGATAGAGCACCTGGCGCTGAACGACTCGTCCACCTGTTACCCGGCGGTTCTCCACCACATTCCAGTAACGGTGTTCCTTGCCATCTTTGTTGCGTTTCGTGCAACGTAAGAACATAGCGCACGTAGAATACTGCGTGTTGGGCAACCCTGAAAAGGGGGTAGGTCTTCACTACAGGCTGTTTAGGCCCATTTCGGGCTCACCTCGCCTTGGAAATTGGCTACTTAAAACGCGAAAAAAGTTATCGAGGGGGTCGAATCCGCTAAGTCGGGCTAGTGGTAGAGGGGGAGGAAATAAAATCCCAGGGCATAAAGAGCCGATGGTAGGTCGGAAAGGAGAATAACAATGAAGCGCATCATGTTGCTTTTGTCCATCTCCGTACTCGCTACTCTGATTTTGGGTTGGGTCGATTTAGCCGAGGCGCAGCAGGCGGGGAAAGTCCCTCGGGTTGGTTTTCTAAGTTTTAACTCCCGTTCTTCGGAGTCGAACCGCGTCGAGGCATTCCGGCAAGGGATCCGTGACCGCGGCTATGTGGAGGAACAGAACATCGTCATTGAGTACCGCTATGCCGACCGAAAACGGGATCGATTGCCCCAATTGGCGGCTGAGCTGGTGCGACTCAAAGTAGACGTGATTGTAACCACGGGGACTCCACCGACGCGTGCAGCCCAGCGAGTTACTAAGACAATCCCCATTGTCATGACGATAGTTGGTAGCCCTGTTCCAAGGTTTGCTGCCAGTTTTGCAAAGCCAGGCGGAAACATCACGGGTTTGACCACCCGTTCCGTGGACTTAGCTGGCAAACGGCTGGAACTGCTCAAGGAGGCTTTCCCGCATGTATCCCGAGTTGCAGTACTCTGGGATCCAGCCAGAGCGGTCAGCAAGATCGGTTTTAGAGAAACCGAGGCCGCTGCCCGTGTGTTGGGTCTACAGCTTCAATCAGTGGAATTTACGGGGGCAAACGATTTGGGGAACGCTCTTTCGGCAATAATCAGAGAGCGTGCCGGTGCTCTTATCATCATGCCAACTCCGGGGTTTACCACCCTTCGAGGACGGATCGTAGAACTCGCAGCAAAGAGTCGCCTGCCAGCGATGTACTACAGCAGGAGATATGTGCAATCCGGTGGTCTCATGGCCTATGGACCGGACACCGCCGATAATTTCCGGCGCGCTGCCACTTACGTGGACAAAATCTTAAAGGGCGCGAAGCCGGCGGATCTCCCCGTGGAGCGGCCAACAAAGTTCAACCTGGTCGTCAACTTGAAGACAGCCAAGCAACTCGGCATCACGATCCCCCCCGAGGTCCTGCTGCAGGCGACCAGGGTGATTAAATAAAGTCAGCTGTCCAGGACTCAATTAAAGCGTCGTTTAATGGCGTCTTAGCAAGCCAACGCCGAGCAAACCCAAGCCCAGAGCGGTTCCTAGAAATTCCCGTGAGGACCCGTTTGACGCATATCACGACCGCGATACGGAGATGGCAGAGATCCATGTATCTGGACGCGTTCTTAATGCATTTTTGAGGCATTTCTGATGGGAGTCTTTGACCAAGGCAAAAAAGAAGGGCCAGGAGCGCTTATATGGCAGGTGACACATCCTGCCACAAAATGGGCTCAATTGCCGGTGTCACGCTCCAGACTTATCAGCCGTGTGCGTGAGCGGGTAGTCGGATCTCACTGCTTCATGGATGGCCATCCAGTCGTGGTAACACGTATTGAGCACCTGGAAATCCTCTTCATCATCCACATCCAGGCTGAGGCCGCCAAAGGGCGTGATAACGAGCCGCAACCGACCGCCGAGCACCGTGCCGATAGACACTTCAATCCGCTCCCGAGTGTTGCCCCGGCGCAGCCAACGGTACAGACGACCGGCCCGGCGTGCAGCCAGGAGCGTTGCCTGCAGGCGCAGGGTTAGCCAGGCTGCTTGCCAGCCGCCTACCTGGCTCAGGACGCTAAACGCCAGACGCACCACATTTCTCCAGTCGATGGCTTTGCGATAAGTAAAACCGCTTTGCAAAAATTCCTGGTGGGTCAGCTGCCGTGGTCTGGCAACCCAAATATTTGCGAGACGTACGCGGGCGAAGTCGAGTTCCACGAAAGGCCTGATGATCCCCGGTTTCTCCCCGTCCGGACAAAAAGGTGCAAGCCCAGCCTCGTCAGCCAGGCCGACCATCAGCCCACAGGGTTTATCCGATGCCTGATCCTCGTCCGCACAGCGAGCGACGAAGTCGTCCAACGAAATTGACGAAATAAGTGGCAGGTCGCTGGAGATAATTAAGAAAGGCCGCATCAGCGGACTTTCGCTACCATTCGTGGTTTGCCGTTCTTCGCTAGCACGGATGCCGGCCCGACAGTTGGCAAGCATATTACCTTCCTGCTGGACCAGATGAACCTCGGCCGGCACACTCTGCAGTGCCTTACTCATTTGTTCCACGGGCCCGACCACGAAAATACCGGCGACAGACTGTGCGCCAAGTAGAGCGTCTACCACATGCCGCAACAGCGGCCGGCCGTCTATGTTCAGGAATGCTTTGTTTTGCCCCTTGATCGAGCGCTTCGAATCACGGTGCGTTCCGGCCAACACAATCGCATCGAGGGGATGTGAAAAGGACGGCAATAGATCTTTTTTGGTCATTGTTTGCGTTCAGTGCGGTATTTCCCCGTGCCCCCGTATCGGCATGTTCTCTGCATTCACAAGATCACGTAGACTTGACCATGATCGTGTTAGACCATACACGGTGCGCCGTGGCAACAATCTAACAAAATTGCTTGTCTGTGTGTGCATGAGCGCTCACGCGATCAAATCTGTTGTTTGTTCTTGCATAAGGGGCCGGATTCCACCGGCCGGTATAATTCTGGGAGGGCAGCACAAATAGAATAAGAATTTTACTCTAGCTTATTCTTCGGCAGTGAGTACAATCTCGATCAAAGCCACTAGTTTTGCTTGTCATCGCTATCGCCATCTTCACCTGGCGGGCATACAAGAGCGTTACGCCATACGGTTGGGTGTAGGAACAGGGCAGGTATTACCTATTCAGACACTGCTAGATGTTTTAGGTCTCCGGTCAACCCACATATCGTAGGATGCGATTAAAGCGTCGTTTAATTGCGTTCTGAGAGGAAATTATGGTCAGTCGAGTTGACATACCAAGAGTCACGACCTAGGCCCGGATAGCTGCGGTTGCTATGGGAGGAAGCGAATTGTTAGAATCCCCGTTGCTTAAGCACTGAGAGGTCGGGGGACAAAACGGAGTTCGAGGTAAAAAGAGATGAGACCCACGCCTTTTGAGTTACCGAACAAGGCGAAGATTGCAGTGAGCTTTTTCGTGGCCTTTGAGGCCTTCATAAAGCACTCTCAATACCGTCAAAGCTCGGACAAGCCCGATTACGCCTCCCTTGCCTACGGGGAATATGGCGGGAGGACGGGAATCTGGAGGATCATGGATATTCTCAACCGCCACGGCGTCAAAGGGACGATCGACACCAACGGTTTGGTGGCTGAAAAGTTTCCCGAGGCGCTGAAGGAACTCCATATCGGAGGTCATGAGATCGTCGGGCATGGATGGGCTAATGATATTGCGGTAGATTCGCTGGAATCGGAGCAGGAAAGAAAGATGATCAAAGATACCCTTGACGCCCTATCGTCCGTCACAGGTGAGCGTCCCTGTGGTTGGGTAAGTCCGGGGCACAGACATACCGAGAACACTTTCGGTTATTTTGTAAAGGAAGGGATCATATGGACTGGAGATCTGCCCGGCGATGACATCCCCTACCATCGGCTCATCGATGGAAAGCCCCTGGTCATCATGCCAAGGTTGGACTATGCGAATGATCTGTCAGGAATTTTCAGGCCCAAGAATGCTCCCCGGGTATACTTCGAGTTCTTCAAAGAAGCCTTCGACTTGTTGTATGCCGAAGGAGAAGCGGGCCACCCGAAAATCATGGATGCTCTGGTTCATGCCCATATCGGTGGAAGGGCCAACATCGCCGGAGTATTTGAACAGTGTATCCGTTACGCAAAAGGGTTCCCGGATGTCTGGTTTTGTACCAAGGGGGAAATTGCCAAATGGTACCTCGAACGTTATTTCAAAAGGAACTAGGGTGAAACGGTAATAGAAGCAAGCCCGACTGAAGGAGCAATGACAAAAAGTTGGCCGCGTATATTGCATCTTATCGTCCTTGACAGCCTTTTCCTCTGTGATATTGGTCTCTTAGTTTCAAGCCATTGAGTACCGAGTATGGAACGCAAACTTACTGCCATTCTTAGTGCGGATGTCGAAGGTTACAGTCGCCTGATGGGAGAAGATGAGGAGGCGACCATTCGCACGCTGACCTCCTACCAGAAGGTAATGGCAACCGTCATCGAGCTACATCGAGGTAGAGTTGTGGACTCACCAGGAGACAACCTGCTGGCAGAGTTGGGCAGTGTGGTGGATGCGGTGAAATGTGCGGCGGTGATCCAGACTACGCTCAGGATGGAAAACGCCGATCTGCCACAGAACCGAAGGATGGAGTTCCGTATAGGGATCAACCTTGGGGATGTGATCGTGGACGGGGAACGGATCTACGGGGATGGGGTGAACATAGCGGCCCGGATGGAGGCCTTGGCTGAAGGTGGAGGCATTTGTGTATCAGGGACGGTCTTTGAACAGGTCAAGGGCAAGGTCTCTGTTAACTTCGAGGACCTTGGCCTACAGCAGGTCAAGAATATTGCAGAGCCAATCCGTTCCTATAGGGCGGTTTTGAGTTCGGGTACGGTATCGGCTGAGCCACAGAAGAAAATCGAGGTCCCGAGGCAAGACCCCCGAGAGAGCTCGAACCGTTACGACAGATTAACGTCCCGACTCGGTCCTTTGTTGTACCGTGGGATAGAGGATGCCTTGCAACGGTGGAAAAACACGTTAAAGCCGGGTGGAGGTTTAGGCTTTGTTGTCTATGCGCCTATAAACGGTTTTTTCCGAGTAGTAGGAGCCACATACCCAGCGGAGCATCCTATGAGGCAGAACAGTCAGAAGTTAGGAGAAGGTACACGAGGATTTTTTGCTGAACACAAAAAGGCGGGCTATGTGCGCTCAAGCAATTGGTCTCAACCTAAGGAAGCCAACCGTACACTTTTTGATCGAGACGGACAAGTACTTAGCGAGGTTCCCTGGGGGCGGTCCGCTAGTATATTGGTTACGGACGTCGAGACAAAGTGGAGGTACTACAGGCCAATTTTTTAAAAATCCGCAGCCAACCCCTGGTCGGACCAAGTGGTCGGAATGTTAAATGTTAATGCGTCAGCTGACGACGCTGATAGCTTCTTTAAAACGGCCGAGTTTCAGCAGCAGTTGGATTCTATCTCAACCGAGGTATCACCATATCTGGATGCCATACAAGTCCTCACGGGCGAAGAGAAGCTGTAATCAGGACAATCTACTGCTGAAACGCAATTAAAACGTCGTTTAATTGCGTTCTGGATAGAACTCATCTCAATCCATTGACATAGGTACTAACAATCAATAGAAGCCAGGATTAGAACCTGTTTTTCCTTAAGACCAAAAGGGAGGCCAAGATGCAGGGAGATAGAACAACGAGGTTTTCCGATCCTGAGGCATACGACCGAGGCATGGGACGCCATAGTCGATCTCTCGCTCCTTTATTTATTAGGTTTATCGATAGCATCTACGATGGAGATCACATTCTGGATGTGGGTTGTGGTACGGGTTCACTTACTTTCAACATTGCCAACACGACGAAAGCTTCAAAGATTGTCGGCATCGATCGTTCCGAGGGTTTCATAGAGTATGCCCGTTCGACCAATACAGATCCGCGTGTAACGTTTGAAGTAGGGGATGTGCAGCAGCTTCCGTACCCGGACGCCTCCTTCGATAAAAGTTTATCTTTGCTTGTGATGCAGTTCGTCCCCGATCCGCCCCGAGCCATCGCAGAGATGCGCCGTGTCACTCGGCCAGGTGGTATGGTGGCTTTTTGTACCTGGGATACCGGTGGTTTGGAAATGATGACCATCTTCCGGAAAGCGGCTACCGCCGTGGATCCATCAGCAGAAATTTCCCGCTCAAGCAGTTTAAACTTTCGTAGAAAAGAGGGAGCAATTCGAGCCCTCTTGGTTGAATCGGGATTGAGGGAGGTGGAAGAAACTGCTCTCACTATCCAGATGAACTTTGATTCATTTGACGATCTTTGGTCGCCCTTGCTCGGAGGTGGGGGGCCTCCAGGCGCCTACCTCGTCAAATTATCTCCCGAGCACAAACAGGCATTGCGTGATAAGCTCCGCCAGGATCTGCTTAAGGGGAGGCCTGATGGCCCATTTACCCTTGCGGCCCGTGCCTTGGCAGCGCGTGGAAAGGTACCAGATCAATAACCGCCGTAGACCGCAATTCATTAGCTCATGAATTGAGTCCTATGCAAGATGCAATTAAAGCGTCGTTTAATTGCGTCTCAGAACGATTGACAACCCTTTCCTCTGTGATATTTGTGCCTTCGCAAGCTACTCAATTAGTAAGTGGAGGGACCGATGCCAACCGAAACTTTATCCCACTCACAATCAATGATCCGGCTTTTTATGGGATACATCCCGACCCGGGTGATCTACGTGGCGGCTAAGCTGGAAATTGCCGACCATATTAGTGATGCGGGAGCCAGCGCACCGGAGCTTGCCAAAAAACTCAACGTCCATCCAGACGCTTTGTATCGCGTACTGCGAACTCTCGCTGGTCTTGGTGTTCTGCACCAAGATGAGAACGATCGATTCTTCGTGACTCAATTCGGCGAAACGCTGCGAAAGGACTCTCTTCAGTCTGTACGTGACTATGCCATCTACAGTCATGAGTTTAGCTACCATCGGATGAGTAAAATCATGGACAGCGTGCGTACCGGAAAACCCGTGATGGAGGATTTTTTTGAAAATCTGCGAGCTGACCCGGAGCAGCGAGCGATTTTCTACGCGGGTAGTGGCAATAAATCTCGTATCGAATCGGCAGCAATCACCGAAGGGTACGATTTTTCTAAATGCGGAACACTTGTGGATGTGGCCGGCGGGAACGGAGCATTTTTGTCACACATTCTGGTCTCTTGCGAACAAGTGTCCGGAGTGCTCTTCGATCAAAAAGCGGCGATTGATGCCGCGAAATCAGGACGCGGCGGTCCGCTGCCCCGATGTGAATTTGTTGTTGGAGATTTCTTCAAGACTGTCCCATCCGGTGGAGACACATATGTTCTAAAGCGAATCCTTGATGACTGGTCCGACGATAAAGTGGTCCAGATTCTTAAGAATTGCCGGATGGCAATGAAGAACGAAACCCGTCTGCTGATTATAGAGCCGTTGATGGGTCCGCCAAATGAGCTGACTCCTGGACATTTCGCTGACATGAATTTTCTTGTAACCTTCAGCGGGGGACGGATTCGGACGGAAAAAGAACACTTAAACCTCCTTCGTCAGACGGGTTTTCGGCTCCAAAAAAACGTGCCGACCGAATCCGACGTATCCGTTTTGGAAGCTATTGCCGCATAACTTTTCAAGACGCACTTACAATAACTCATGGATTGCGTCGTGCGTGAGACTCAATTAAAGCGTCGTTTAATTGCATCTGGTGAGGATTGACAACCCCTTCCCCTGTGATATTGGTCTCTTAGTAACAAGCCAATAAGTATTAGCCTCCCCCATCATTGATTAGGCTTCCAAAGCATTGTGAGGCCTAGCAGAGGGACAGAGATGTTCCTCAAAGGGGAAAATACGAATGGAAGAGTCTGAAGCCAGTCGCTCCGCGATTTGTGTCGCTGGGGTGTGCTGGCTTTTCTGTTTCCATACTTACTATCGATCAATCTTCAATGTGCATACTTGAAAAGCAGCTTCCTATCAATTTTTTAAGGAGGTGACACAATGCCCAAGTACATCGTCCTATTCAACCTCACGGATCAGGGGGTCCGTAACATTCGAGAAATCTCACTCAAGGGACGGGAATCAGGGACGCAACAGCGATTAAAGGCCATGGGAGTCAGCGGCGAGACCTACCTAACCCAGGGCCCCTATGACCTTGTGTGGGTGGGAGAGGCCCCGAACGATGAGGCCATGACTCAGGCCCGGCTGTATGTTGGAAGCCACGGGAACCGGCGCAGCCTAACCCTCCGCGCCTTCACCGCAGAGGAGGCGGACCAGATCATTGGCGGACTTCCACCCTCTTAGGGCAGTCGTCACAGGCTGAGATTTACACCAAGTTCACCTGGTGGAGCCCTCCGTTACGTTGAACGGGTCCACTAGGGTTTCGTGGGGCTTCTTGCGATGTCCAAGTCTGCCCTGAAGCCGGTATTAGCTCTACCTCTCTGGTCTTTCTCCTTTCTAAGTAAATATCTACGCCGGACGCAATTAATGCGTCGTTTAATTGCGTCTTGACGGCCTAACATTGAGGAAAGCGAGGCCTAGAGCGGGTTCGGCCAGAACAGATTGTACACCTTTCACCTATCGTTAATGGGATCATCCTACCAGTGGGGGGAGATGGGCCTCACAGTTCTCGCCGTCACGATAGCTCTTCGAGAAGTGCCTTTGCCTCTTTCAAGTCGGCAGTGTCAAATCCTTCTGTAAACCAGCAGTAAATTTCCTGCAACAGTTTTCGGGCTTCGTCCTTCTTGCCCTGTTTCTGCCACAGTCGACTCAAACTCCTCACCGCCCGTAGCTCCAAGGACTTCGCGCTCTGGCTACGGGCAATGTCCATGGCCTTACTAAAACAGGTTTCTGCCTCCGATACTGCTTCCTTCTCACCTTTTGCCTTTTGATTGTCGCCTTCCCGCGCCAGCAATAGCTCCCCTTTGATTCGATACAGCTCCGCTTCGTACCAGCGCTCCCCAGTCTTGTCCACCGTTTCCAATGCTTCAGCCAGCGTGTTCAGCCCCTCTTCGGTCTGTCCTGCTTTCCTATACGCCTCGGCCAGCAGGGTGAGAAAAGACGGCCGAAACAGCTCTAGCCCCTGGCGCCGGTTTGCGACCAGGCCCTGTCGCATCTGCTCAATCCCTTCTGCTACCTGCCCCTGCTCGGCCAGCGCCCATCCTATCATGCTGGTGCGCCCCAGGGACCTGGAAACCCTTGCTCGTTAACGAGCGCCATTTCGGCCTCTTGCAATTCTCGGACTGCCTGCACATCCCGGCAGTATTGATGGATCCGGGACCCAAGGCCCAGAGCAATAGTCAGACTAAAGCGGTGAGAGAGGCCTCGAGCCAGCGTTATAGCCTCCTGCATCCTCTTCAGGGCTTGGTCCGGATAGCCAAGCAACCACAGGGCGTGGGCCGAACAAGATAGGCAGTACACTCCGGGGTCAACCCCATAAAGGAAGGCATGTGAGTGATGCTTCTGGGGATTGTAAAGGGCGATTGCCTGCTCTATGTGTGTTTGTGATTCGGTAACCTCTCCACAGCAAAGCAAAGTCCACCCGAGCGCCCGATGGGCCTGTAAGAGAAGCGCTGGGTCTTGGGTGTTACGGGCCAGACTCATGATCTGCTCCGCCAGCTCGCGCGTCGTTCGCAACTCCGCCCCCAAGTTATAAAATCTCCACAGTCCAACTAGCACTGGGAAGAGCTGAGGGGTTTCCCCCACCTGCTGACACAGCTCTCTCGCACGGGTGTAAACCCTTTCCACTTCCGGGACCCCGTGGCCCTTAGCGGCTACCAACGGCACACCCAGAGTGATCTGCAGCGTGAGTTCTTGTTGTTTGCGCTCAGGGGTGTCCGGTAATGTCTTGAGCAGGTCTAAGGCGGTGGTGAGGTAACTGACCGCCTCCGCATTGGCCGACCGCCGTACAGCCTGTTGCCCTGCAAGCTTTAGATACTCCACTGCTTTCTCCGTGTTCCCACTGCGACTGTAATGATGCGCCAAATCACTGTAATGCTCCTCTAGTCCATCCCGATAAATCCTCTCCACCGCCTGGGCTGTTCGCTCATGCAAGACCCGCCGTCTCTCCACCAGCACGGAATTGTAGGCCACCTCCTGGGTCAATGCGTGCTTGAAGACGTATTCCACATCCGGAAAGGCTGGCTGCTCGTAGATAAACTCCCCTCTCTGTAGGTGGGACAACAACTGATAAAGCTCCTCTTCAGGCTCGTCCACCACCCCCTTGAGCAAGTTCAATGAAAACTGTCTCCCTATGACCGCCAGGGTCTGGAGCAACTCCTTCTCCTTGGACCCAAGCCGGTCAATCCGCGCTGCCAACGCAACCTGCACGGTGGCTGGAATCTGTAACTCCGAGGCGGGCTTCTCCAGTCGATAGTCCCCTCGATCTCCCAACAGCACCTTCTCCTCTGCCAGGGTCTGTACCACCTCCTCCATGAAAAACGGATTCCCTTCCGTCTTCTCCAAAATGAGCGTCCTTACAGACGTCAGCGTAGCACCGTCGCCCAATAGAGCCGTGAGCAGCTCCTGGGCATCCTCCGGCCCCAACGGATCGAGCCGTAGTTGGGTATAATAAGTCTTGCGAACCCAACTGTGCTGATACTCAGGACGATAATTGACCAGCAAAAGGATTCTTGCTGACGCTACGCTCTCGCTCAGGAAGTCTAAAAAGGCCTGGGTCTCACCGTCCACCCAGTGCAGATCCTCAAAGACAAGAAGCAGCGGTTGATTCAAACTCCCTCGCAGCAACAACCTCTTGATCGCCTCGAACGTCCGCTGCCGCCTTATCTGTGCGTCCATCTGCTGTATAGACGAACCCAGTTCAGAGATCCCTAGAAGAAAGAACAGATACGGCAGCGTGTCCTCTAGGGTGCGGTCCAGCACCACCACCTTGCCCGCGACCTTCTCCCGCCTTGTCTGCTCTCCGTCTTGGGGAGTAATCTGAAAAAAGTCCTTGAGAAGCTCTATGAGCGGTAGATACGGATACGCTTTTCCGTGAGAGGCCGAGAATGCTTGCAATACCAAGCTCCCCGACTGCTCAAGGATCTTGAACTCATAGAACAGCCGTGACTTTCCAACTCCAGGCTCACCCATCACACCGACGATCTGTCCTCGACCTCCCTTGGCCAGATCGAGTGCTCGTCTCAACTGCTCCATCTCCGGCTGCCTGCCCACGAACCGCACGAGTCCTCGTCTTGCCGCCACCTCGAAACGAGTCCGCAAAGGACCTACGGCACTGAGTTCATAAGCCTTGACCGGCTCACTCACTCCCTTGACCTGCACCGGACCCAGCCCCGTGTATTGAAAAAAGCCTTCAGTGAGTTTGTGTGTGTCATTACTCACCATTATTGAGCCGGGCTTGGCCATCTGCTCCATCCGCGCCGCTAGATGGGTTGTCTGTCCTACTGCTGTATAGTCCATGCTCAGGTCGTTACCGACCGAGCCAACTACAACCTCACCGGAGTTGAGCCCTACTCGGATCATTACCGGAATACCCTGAGATCGCTGAATCTCGTCGCTGTAGTGGTTTACAGCATCTTGCATACGAAGTGCTGCATAGCACGCACGAACGGCGTGGTCTTCGTGGGCCAGTGGTGCACCAAACAATGCCATAATCCCATCGCCCATCACTTGGTTGACGGTCCCCTCGTAACGGTGGACAGCCTCCATCATGTGTTCAAGGACTGGGGAAAGGAGTTTTCGTGACTCCTCAGGATCACGGTCAGCCAGCAACTCCATGGATCCCTTGAGGTCTGCAAAGAGCACCGTGACCTGTTTCCGCTCACCTTCCAAGGCACTTTTTGATGTGAGGATCTTCTCGGCGAGGTGCTTGGGAGTGTAGGATTGAGGGGTACTAAATTTCGGGGTGACTACATTGGCCTGGTCGAGTGGCTGACCGCACTTCTTGCAAAACTTCGAGCCAGGCCGGTTCGCTTCACCGCAACTGGGACAGGCTGTTTCGAGCCGTGAGCCGCACTCGTTGCAAAAAATAGCATCAATGGGAATCTGGGACTGGCACTGAGGACACTGCATGACAGGACCTCCACTCAGCCAGTTATCTATCCTAAGCTTTAGAAAATGTCTATCTACGTCTTAGAGCAGTAATTTTTCAGAAACGAACGCCTCCAACCTGCCAAGATAGTGCCAGGACTCAATTCATTAGCTCTTTAATTGCGTCCTGGCGGTTCAATACGCAGCAAACCAAGGCTCAGAACGGCTCAGAGGCTACATGGAATTGACATTCTTCTAGGTATCGTCTGAGTAGTACTAGAAGGGCAGTGAAAGTAGAGGAGCTTGCACTTGTCTTTTTACTCTAGGTCCAGCAGATTAATTTGCGCTACCATTTTTGCTACCAGAATGGACCGAAACGACCCGCAGTGTTCAATCACCCTTTCAACGGAGGGTTAGTCAATATCTGATCTTCCCTCACGAGGCCGTCCACTTTCACCTTCTGTCCCACCACCTGGAGCCGGCCCTCACTGTAGAGCTGGATGGCCTTCGGATAAATACGGTGTTCCTCCTTGAGAATACGGGCGCTGAGGGACTCTTCGGAATCATCCGGAAAAACGGGAACCACGGCTTGAATGATGATGGGACCCTCATCACACTCCTCATTGACGAAGTGTACCGTACAGCCCGAGAATCGAACCCCCGCTTCCACCGCCTTGCGCTGCACATTGAGTCCCGGAAACGCTGGCAGCAACGCGGGATGGATGTTCATGATTCGATTGGAAAAGGCTCGCACAAAATCAGCGGAGAGAAGCCGCATAAAACCTGCAAGGGCCACAAGCTCCACCTGTCGGCTTTGCAATCGTTCAATTAATTCCCGATCAAAAGCCTCCCGAGTGGGAAATTCACGATGGTCAACCGTCTCGGTTGGAATGCCATGCTTTTGGGCCCTCACCAGTCCATGGGCATCCGCACGATTGCTGATCACCACACGAATCTCGGCATGGAGTTTCTTTTTTTCTATGGCATCGATGATTGCCTGGAGGTTACTCCCGTTACCCGAGATCAGGATTCCCAATGGAACTTTTTGCGCCATGCCCTTAGGGGGTCAATGTTACTCCCCTTGCTCCTTTTTTTATTTCCCCGATTAAAAAATACTTTTGTCCCATGCGTTTGAGAGACCGCTCTACTGCGCTTATTTCACGTTTACCAACAATGACAATCATCCCCAAGCCATTGTTGAACGTGCTGTCCATTTCATTTTGGGAGAGACCACCCGACTTTCGAACCAAATCAAAAATCGGTGGTACCGTCCAGCTCCCTCGACGAACCCAAGCCCTTCTACCCTGTGGTATGATTCTGGATAGATTTCCCGGTATTCCACCACCTGTGATATGAGCAATGCCTTTGACCCTATGCCGTCGAAGCAATGACTGGATCACTTTGGCGTAGATGACCGTAGGCTCCAGTAACGCTTCACCCAGGGTCCGTCCCAAATCCGCCACCCGCATGCTGAGTTTCATTTTCTTAGACTCCAGAAGAACCTTACGTACCAGGGAGTAACCGTTGCTGTGCAACCCACTGGAGGGCAAACCCACGAGTTGGTCCCCCGGGGCACAAGAGGAATGTTTGGGGATTCGATCCCGCTCCACTACCCCAATGGCGAAACCTGCAAGATCGTACTCCCCACCGGAATAAAAAGAGGGCATCTCTGCGGTCTCACCACCGATGAGAACACACCCGGCTCGTCTGCATCCCTCAGCAACTCCACGAATTACCTGCAGAGTCACCTTCGGTTTAAGCTTGCCGGTAGCAAAGTAATCCAGAAAAAAGAGGGGCTCTGCGCCCTGGGTTAAAATGTCATTGACGCTCATGGCCACCAGGTCGATCCCTACCGTATGATGGATGCCCATCATGAACGCGATCTTGAGCTTTGTACCGACCCCATCCGTAGAAGAGACCAGAATCGGATGTCTAATATTTTGACTCTTTAAATCGAAGAGCCCGCCGAAACCGCCAATTCCTGACACAAGACCGCGGCGGGCAGTCTTATGCGCCATGGATCGAATGGAGCTCACCAGGCGATCCGCTGCTGAGATATCAACCCCAGCTTTTTTATAGGTCATTTTCGGTGGCATGGTCACTTTTCTGTTGATTGCCATCTATCATCGCAATCTCATTTCTTCCATATCTCGCCACCGGAAGCAATTCCAGCAGCATTCTCCTCCTATTGGAGGTGTTTTCCTGTAGATGCCAAAGCGATATAGTTAAGGTGTTCCTGTTAGAACTAGATTACACGCCGGGTTAAGGGTTATCGGTCATGATCACCAACTTTAAAAAATCGGGCCTCAAGGCGAGAGAATTATTAAACGAACTGTTGGAAAAATGCGCTGATCACGGAACTGCTCAACTTGCCATTCCCAACCTGCTAAAGATCCCACCGATAACAGAACATGGTAATATAATTGAAATTGCGGCATGTTTTGGCGGTCAAGAGAAGCTGAGAGAAGCTGTAAATGAGCTGCAAACCCTACTATATGCCGCCTAGTGTGCAAAATACTTAAAGTTAGTTTAAGGATTTTGCACATTAAAAGTGTAGAGGAGACAGCCAAGATGAATGTAACAATCAGCAACCTTTTGAGAGAATTAAAGTCCGGACTCTCAATGACATACGGTGAGCGCCTTAAAGGAGTCTACTTTTACGGATCGTATGCTAGAAGTGAGGAGGATAAAGAGTCCGACTTAGACATCCTGATGGTGCTGGAGGATTTCGAACGGTATGCACAAGAGATAGACCGGACGGGGCAGCTAGTGGGGAGCTTGTCGCTGGAATACGGAATCAGTATAAGCAGTGAATTCGTGCGTGAGCGTGAATGGCTCCATGGGAATACGCCTTTTCTGGCCAACCTCCATGACGAGGCCATCCCCGCATGAGAGAAGCTGTTGATTGATTCATAGAGACGACCGCCTGGTGGCGGAAAATGACCACGGCTAACAGCCTGTATAAAATTTAAGATCTCATATCTCACAAATTGTGGTATGTAAGTTCCTATGTGTTATTTGATACATCATATTTGCTGTTTGAAACCTGCAATCTGAGATTCCCCGAAGGGGACCATGCAGTATCGCCGCTTCGAAGATCTGCCTGTCTGGCAGGCCGCCGCTGAACTTGCCGAAAAAGTGTACGAGTTCACAGAGGCCGAGCCCTTGCAACGTCATTACGGCCTGCGCGACCAGCTAGAGCGTGCCGCCCTGTCGGTTTCCAATAATGTGGCTGAGGGCTTTGAGCGTGGCACGACCAATGAGCTGCTGGCCTTTCTGTACATCGCCCGCGGTTCAGCAGGTGAGGTCCGGTCCATGTTTCATGTAATGGAACGATGGAAGGCCTTTAGAGATTTAAAATCTCAGATTACAGATTTAAGAACAAGGTCGGAGAGAATTTCAAAGCAGCTTTATGGGTGGATCGAAAGTCTCAAGAACTCCGAAATCACGGGCCAGCGTCACCTGAATGATAGGAAAAGGGCCAGCTATGCGGGTAATAAGGAACGCGAAGACTTCTTAGCGGAACTCCACCGCATCACCGAGGCCGCCGCTCAACAGAAACGAAAGGTCCCAAAATAATTGTGTGAGCTAAAATTTGCCATTTGTCATTTGAAGTTTGAGATTCCCCGAAGGGGACATGTTCTGTCATCTGTAATTTGATATCTGCTAATTGAGGTGCCCCGTAGGGGACCTAGTCAGTTAATTGAAATTTGTCATTTGAGATCTATGTATGGCACGCGTTAAGAAATACTCCCAACCACTCACTACCGCTCAGCAACTTGGTAGCCTGATCAAGTCCGCGCGGGACATTATGCGGAAGGACAAGGGGCTTAATGGTGACCTCGACCGCCTACCCATGACCACTTGGATCATGTTCCTTAAGTTTCTCGACGATATGGAACAGATTAGGGAGAAGGAGGCCAAAATGAGGGGCGAAAGGTTCCGCCAAACTATCGAAGCCCCTTATCGCTGGCGCGACTGGGCGGCCAAAGAGGACGGAATTACCGGCGACGAATTGATCTCGTTCGTCAACAACGACGAGGCCGTGTGCCCTGATGGTAAAAAAGGCCCCGGGCTATTCGCCTACCTGCGGGGATTGTAGCGAGGATCGTTAATTAACTTTGCACCATTCCCAGTCTCGTGTAAGAACCAAGCTCCAGCCAAAAGATGGGCCGCGGGAAGGGGCGGACCCTACTGAATGCTTAATGTCCTTTTACCGCGATCGAAGGCGTAGTTAGACTCTCCTGCGCGATAGAAAACCAAGAAGCGAGGATTTCGCTTCATTGACGGCACGCAAGTTTTTTACCTGGCGGAGCTTGATCTTCAAAGGAATCGTCAGGGGCTCGAGGGTTTCATACACGTCTTTATTTTTGACCTGAAGTTCAGCGGGTAAAAACCCGTTGCTTTCGATCCATTCCAAGAATTTATCCGCCAATTCCGATTTCCACCCTGACAGCGAGGCCACACACATGCCCAAGATGAATCTGGACTCCCGGTCAGCGCACAAGAGGGTGCGAGGGTATGAGGGTCGACCACCTTCGTCGATCGCTATGGGCGTGGAGAAAGAATCGGCCTGCCAAACTTCTTGAGTCCGAGGAACCGTCTGCCGTATTCTCCGCAGGCGTAACTCGTCCAGCGGCTCTGTATGGGGATTGGCTTTTGCTACCCGGGGCGCCTCCAACCACTGGTCCGTCCATTCCCATCGAGCCCCACTTTGCACAGGCACCCTTACGAGATAATGATTTTCGGTTGAAGCTGAAAGAATTTTAGGATCGTCGCGAAATCGGAGCACGACCTCTGTCGCTTGTCTCAGTGCCAGTGCAAGAAATTTCGCCTCGCTCTCGGTAAGATACCATGGAAAATAGCCGGGACGAAAACTTCTGAATTCCGGCCAGGCATTCCGGCCCCTGAATTTAAGTCCAAGTCTTTTAATCACGTCCAAGTCTGGCTTCGAAAGCTCTTTCCGATCCTCGAAAGATGCTTTGAGACAGTTCTGTTCAAAAGTTGCCGCCTCACCGTCGACACCGAGTTCTCCTGACAGGAGAGCTTTGTATTGATTGAACCCCTCGGTTCCTAAATATAGCACCAAACCGAATACCTCTCCCAATCCTCCTAGGACGCAACAGTAGCCGATCTCCTTATTCTCCGGATTCATGACACCAAACAGGTCTTCCTCCGAAATCCAGTCCCAGCACTCGGTGTCCTTGAAAACACGCGCCGCCCCGTAAAGGTCCTCCCAAACTTCCTTTGAAACGACGGGAACATTCATTTTTCTTATCTCACATAGATTCGAGTCTTGTCGTGAAAATTCTATGTCTCGACTATTTTAGAATGGTCGTGAATCCGCTTGAGTATGTATACGAAGGTTATTCAAAAATGTCTAGGATCTCGAGCCCCCCTCGTCATCGCCCTTCAACTTCTCCAACGCTCCTTTGGCCGCCTCCTGCTCGGATTGTTTCTTGCTCTTTCCTTCTCCTCTCCCTAATACTTTTTTGCCTATCGCAATCTCGGTGACAAAGCGCTTTTCATGGCTCGGACCGGACTCTGCCACTAGCGTATAAGTGGGCGGCGCATGAAGGAGCATCTGGCTAATCTCTTGAAGCCGAGTCTTGAAATCCTGAAGGCCAAGTTTTCTTTGTTTGATTTCACTGGCAAAGTGCTTTTCAACCACACGGCGGGCCGCCTCATAGCCTCCGTCAAAATAAATTCCACCGAGGACGGCCTCAAAGGCTGCGGCTAAGATAGACTCCTTGTCCCTACCACCACTGCGTTCCTCCCCTTTTCCAATACGAAGTAGCTTACCCAGTTCCAGACCTATTGCCTTCTCTGCAAGAATTACGGAGTTAACCAAAGAGGCCCGCATCTTCGACAGGTCCCCCTCTTTCTTGTTGGGATAACGCCGCATCAGGAGATCACTAATGGCGAGGTTCAATACCGCGTCCCCCAGAAACTCAAGCGTCTCGTTGTGATCGGTTCCTTCCCGGCGTTCAAAGGAGACATGGGTAAGACACCGCAGCAGGAGTGTTGGGTCAGAAAAGCTGTAACCCAGATCTTCCTGTAGGCGATTCAGTAACCTTGAATCACTGACCAAGGTCTACCCCGTTCCAAATTAAATGGTTCAGTGGATAGCAATTCAAACCACTACTGCCTATTGACGGAGATCCATGAGGGGTTCCGTTGCCCGGTGACAATCGCCGTTGTCACCGTCCGCTGCAAATAGCTTGAATCGGGTTTCATTGGTAATCCAAGGCCTTTCCCAACAACTGGCTACCTTCAAGTTTCTCAAGGGTCACTCCAACCTCGCAATTGACCTGCTCAGGTCGGCCGGGGAACAAAACTGGCAGGTAATTTCTACTGTATCCTTTATAGAGCCCTTCAACTTCATTCACCGCTTTTTCCACCAGCACAGAAACCTTGGATCCAATAAACTGCCGATAGAAGGCCTTCTTCTTCATGGCTGCGAGCTCTCGAACCCTGCGGGCCCTCTCCTTTTTCACCGGATGGGGCACATGATGGGGAAGCCCTGCAGCCACAGTCCCGGAACGAATCGAGTAAGGAAACACGTGAAAATAGGTCAATGGGAGGGAACCGAGAAATGCCATAGAGCGTTGGAATTCCTCCTCGGTTTCGCCCGGAAAGCCCACGATCAAGTCCGTCCCGAGGGAGGCAGTGGGAAGCATGTCCCTCGTTCGCTCCATAAGATCCCTGAAGTATGATGTATCGTAGTTACGCCGCATCTTTCGTAGAATCCCATCGTCCCCCGCCTGAATACAAATATGGAGATGAGGGCAGAAGACGTCAGAACCTGCCATCAACTGCAGCAGGGAATGGGTTACTTCACGCGGATCCAGAGAACTCAAGCGAATGCGAGGGATCAGTCCAGTATCTTCAATAATTTCTAGCAGCCGTACGAGATCGGTCTTGGGTTTCAAATCACGTCCATAGGCACCCAGATGAATACCGGTTAGGACTAACTCTTTGAAACCCTCATGGGCGAGCATTTGAACCTGACTTAACACCTCTTCCACGGAAACGCTTCGGCTCCGTCCGCGGGCAATAGGGATAATGCAGTAAGTACACGAATAGTTGCAGCCCTCTTCGATTTTCAGGAAAGCTCGCGTGTGGTTGGGAAGACCTTTTGCGCCCAGGACACGGACCCCACGTTCGTCGCGCGGATTTCCCACCGATATTTCCGTCTCCCGCGCTCCTTCGGCACCGCGGACAAACCGGACCAAATCCTCCAACCGGTTAAGTCCAACTACATAGTCCACATCCGGCACCCCAGCCACCTCTTCAGGGCTCACTTGCGCGTAGCACCCAGTGACCAGAACGCGAGCCTGTGGGCTCAATCTTTTGGCGCGCCTTACGAGCTGGCGCGCTTCCCAATCCGCACGGTCAGTGACGGTACAAGCGTTGATGATGTAGAAATCGGCCTTCTCATGGAAGGGCACAAAAGAGTGCCTCTCGGCCTCCAGGCGTCCCTGAATAACCGCCGAATCGTACTGATTGACCTTGCACCCTAGGGTTGTAATGGCAACACGCATAAGTCTATTCCGGCTGTCTGTTCGTGGGACCCTCAAGCCCGTGCTCGATCCAGCCTCCACCCAGCACCTTTTCGCCATCATAAAAGACCGCTGCCTGCCCCGGACTTATGGCCGGAAAAGAATCAGTGAAGTGAACCTCAGATCTGCCGTCCCCCAGGGACTTGATGCGACATTGGAGAGGTGAGGAGCGGTAGCGAACCTGCACCTCAGCCAGGATCTCATCCCCTTCGGGCGGCTCAATCCAACTAACGGATCGTACAATAAGGCCCTGGCAGGCCAGTTCGTGTTTCTTGCCCACCAGGACACGTCTAGACTTTTTCTCTATTTCCAGCACATAGAGTGGCTCGGGTGATGAGACCCCTAACCCTTTTCGCTGCCCCACAGTGAAATGATGGATTCCTTGATGGCTCCCTAAAACTCTTCCAGAGCGGTCAGCAATTACCCCAGCTCCGATCTCGCCCTCAGATGCAAAGGATTCCACCAATGATCGATGGTCCCCAAAGCAGATATCCTGACTTTCCGGTCGATGGGCCGAGGGTAACCCGAGGGCGAGTGCACGTTGACGCACCTGTTCCTTGGTTAGCTCGCCCAGGGGGAACAGACTATGAGCCAACTGTTCTTGAGACAGCCCAAAAAGAAAATAGGATTGATCCTTGTTCCGGTCCCCACCGCGCAGGAGGGAATATCTTTCATGGGAAAGGTCATGATTCACTCTAGCGTAGTGTCCCGTGGCGACGCGATGGAACCCGTGCCTTTGTGCCCAATCCAAAAGGACACCCAACTTGAAATTTTGATTACAGGCCACACATGGGTTGGGGGTCAGTCCTGCAAGGTAACTGCGGGCAAAGGGCTTGACCACAGACTCCCGAAAATTCGAACGGAAGTCTAAAATATAGTGACGGATACCAAGATGTGCCGTCACTTCTTCGGCACCCTTGAAATTGGAGCAAATCCTTGGATCCCGCTCATCCCCCTCCCATAATTGCAGGGAGACACCAACCACGTCGTAACCTTGATCCAATAGCAGACTGGCAGTGACAGAGCTGTCCACTCCACCACTCATGGCCGCCACTACCTTCTTTTTACTCTGACACGAGTCCATAGCTCAACGGATGGGTTTAATGAATGTTTTTAGCATGGGAAATTCATGCTGCGGAACCGTTTCATTAATTTCCCGAGTTCTTAATCAATTCTTTAACCTTGCGTAGAACTTCTTCTGTATCTTCTGCCTGCCGCTCTTCCAGACCCCCCTGTCTGGAGCTCAACTCGTTGACACGCTTCTCCAAGCGCTGCACATAATCTGCCAGGCTAGTGATTGCTTTGGCCACGGGGTCAGGTAGTCTCTGGTGATCCAGGTCGATGAACTGGGCCTCTGGATCCCTGTGAACTCCGCTCCCCTCCACCACCTTACCTGGGATCCCCACCACGGTAGACTCAGGGGGAACCGAATTTACCACCACTGAACCCGATCCTATCCTGCTATTGCGCCCAATGATCACCGGACCGAGAATGGTGGCACCAGCGCCGATGATCACCCAGTCCTCCACCGTCGGATGTCTTTTTCCCTTACTCAAGCTCGTACCCCCAAGGGTTACCCCTTGGTATATGGTTATATCGTTGCCGATTTCAGTGGTTTCACCGATAACCACTCCCATACCGTGGTCGATAAAAAACCTCTCGCCAATTTTTGCCCCCGGGTGAATCTCTATCCCGGTCAAGAACCGTCCCACATGACTCACAAAGCGGCCCAACACCTTCAGACCTCTCTCCCAGAGAAAATGAGCGATGCGATACAGAAATAGAGCGTGCAGGCCGGGGTAGCTAAGGAGAACTTCCAAAACATTGCGAGCTGCCGGGTCACGGTTAAATACAACCCGAATGTCTTCCTTCAGGGTGTTCCACATGGTGGTCATCAACGGGCCTGAGAACTTTAAAGAAGGATAGGGTGAGAGAAGTGCCTCGAAGGATCCACGTCCTACACCTCTCTCTTTTTCTGGTCTTTATAAAGCTTGTAATCGATGCTATCTGCCAGGGCTTGCCAACTCGCTTCGATCACGTTTTGAGATACACCCACGGTTCCCCATTCGTCCTTCTTGTCTCCCGATTCGATCAAGACACGCACTGATGCGGCGGTGCCTTCACCAGAGGTAAGGACACGTACTTTATAATCAAGCAGCTCGATGTCCACCAAAGCCGGGTAAAATTTCCCCAGGGCTTTGCGCAAGGCCTGATCAAGTGCGTGAACGGGGCCATTCCCCATGGCCGCTGCGTGCTCTTCCACGCCTTCCACTTCCACCATGATCGTAGCTTCCGAGATGGGGGCTTCCTCCTCTTTCCTCTTTTCATCAATGACTCGAAAACCAACCAGGCGAAAATTCTTCTTCTTTTTGCCCAGCGCATCCTGGATCAATAACTCAAAAGAAGCTTCAGCGGCCTCGAACTCGTAGCCCTTGCTTTCCATTTCCTTGATGCGGCGAAGGATCAGTGGCACGGCCTGCTCGTTTGACTCCAGGTCGATCCCGTATTCCTTACCCTTGAACAGGATATTGCTTCGACCGGCCAGATCAGAGACCAAGACTCTCTGACGGTTGCCCACCAGTTGGGGATCAATATGCTCGTAGGTCTCACGATTCTTTATGATACCAGACACATGTAATCCACCTTTGTGGGCGAAGGCACTGTCACCTACATAGGGCTGATGCTTGTTGGGACTGATATTGGCCAGCTCATAAAAGACGTGGGAAAGATCGCGGAGTTTTATCAGCTGCTCCAAGTCGATACAGTTTTTTCCCATTTTGAGCTGAAGATTGGGAATGAGCGAACATAGGTTAAGGTTACCGCAACGCTCGCCAAAACCATTGATGGTGCCCTGGACTTGACGTACTCCCATCTCCACTGCCGCCATGGTATTGGCCACGGCCAGCTCCCCATCATTGTGACAGTGTATTCCTAACTGGCTGGTAATTACCCCCTGGAGACTCGAGATGGCTTTGCGGATGTCGTCCGGTAAACCGCCCCCGTTGGTATCACACAGGACGAGCCAATCGGCCCCTCCTTCCTGCGCCGCCAGTAGACATTCCACGGCAAATTCGGGATTGGAACGGTATCCATCGAAGAAATGCTCCGCATCGAACATCACTTCATCCACCCGTTCTTTCATGAAACTAATGGAATCCGAAATCAGCTCGAGATTTGCTTTCTTGCTGATTCTAAGATCGTCCTGCACATGAAGGTCCCAGGTCTTACCCACCAGGGTCACCACCGGCGTATCTGCGTCCAGGAGCAACTTGAGACTAGGGTCCTGAGTCGCCTTGGCAGAGGGCCTCCGAGTGGTGCCAAAGGCGACGATCTTGGACTTCTTCTTTTTGAGTTTTTTGATCTCCTTGAAAAAATCGGCATCCCTAGGATTAGAACCAGGGTAACCTCCTTCGATGTAATCGATCCCGATATCCGATAGGCGTTCCGCCATGCGGAGCTTGTCTTCGAGGGTCAGAGAAATGTCCTCGGCCTGACACCCATCCCTCAAGGTCGTGTCATAGATTAAAACGTCTTTCACAAAGTCACCTGTTTCCAATCAACGCATCGTGAAGCACCCGCACGGCCTTTTGGGCAAATTTTTCCCGGATCACTACAGAGATGGTAATCTCAGAGGTGGAGATCATCTCCACATTGATCCCTTCCTTTGCTAAGACCTCGAACATCTGAGACGCAATTCCGCTATGGGTACGCATCCCTCGTCCGATAATTGATATTTTGGCAATGTCAGGATCACACCGTACTTCCTCCGCATCGATTTTAACTCTCATGTCCTCCACCACGGTTTCCGCTTTCTTCAACTCATCCTTTGGGACAGTAAAACTCACGTCCGTGTGACCCCCTTCACTGGCATTCTGAACGATCATGTCCACCATGATGCCTGCCTTGGCCAGAGGGGTGAATATCTTGGCCGCCAAACCCGGTTTATCCGGTACCCGGGTAATGGTTACTTTTGCCTGCTCCTTATCGCTGGCGACTCTCGATATGATGTGCTCTAGCTCTTTGTTTTCCTTGACCACCCGTGTTCCCTCCCATGGTGTAAATCCAGACCGAAGGTGCAGCGGCACATTGCCCTTCATGGCAAAATCCACAGCATCGATATGAAATGCCTTGACCCCAAGGCTGATCATTTCCATCAATTCCTCGAAGGAGAGAAAATTCAATTTCTGAGCCGTAGGGCAGACCTTTGGGTCTGCCGTGTACATGCCGTCCACCTGAGTATATATCTCGCAAACATCAGCCTTCAACGCAGTAGCTAAAGCAACTGCTGTGGTGTCAGAGCCTCCCCGGCCCAAGGTAGTAATGTTTCCATCCTCATCAATTCCCTGGAAGCCAACCACCACACCAATTTCCCCTTTCTTGAGCGATCTCTTAAGGGCCTCGACGTCTACCTTCCGTATTCGCGCCTTGCCAAATGTGTTGTCCGTCAATATATGGATCTGATGGGCCAACCAGGAACGAGCCTCGTGACCCATGGCCTTGATAGCCAGGGCCAACATGGCAGCCGAGACTTGCTCACCCGCCGAGAGCAGCACATCCTGCTCTCTTCCATCGGGAGTTTTAGCCATGGACCTGGAAAGACCCAATAGACGATCCGTCTCACCCTCCATGGCCGAAATGACCACCACCACCTGATTTCCCATCTCGTGGGTCGCCACCACCCGGTCTGAAATATCCTTGATTCTTTTGGGACTCCCCGCAACGGTTCCACCGTATTTCTGCACAATTAAAGCCATGGCCGCCGCCTATTCATTCTTTTTCAATGTGGCAACAATCGCATCATACTGGCTGCCGTGGGCGGTAAAGGTCAACCTCCGATTGTTACCGTCCTCATGATCAAAATGAATTCGCAGGTATTCCTCCACCTCACCGTTTGGGAGCCGCTCAAACCATTCAATCACACTCACTCCATCCGAAAAAAAACACTCCCTCAAATTCAATTCTTCCAGCTCCGTGGCGCTCGAAAGACGGTATAGATCCACGTGGAAAAGTGGCATCCTCCCATCATATTCATTGATAAGGGTAAAGGTAGGACTTCGTACCCAGGCCCCCTTAACTACGTTCACACCTTCAGCGAGCCCTCTAACAAAACATGTTTTTCCACTTCCCAACTCGCCGGTTAGCCCAATGATCTCTCCGCCCACTAAGAGCCTTCCCAATTTCCTTCCCCAGCTCTGAGTTTGCGTGGCAGAACGAGAAAGGATACTGAAGGACTTCATCAAAGCTCGTTATTCGTATAATCGTTAAGCCGTTATTGGTTATTCGTTCAACACAACGTGCAAAGCTTCTCCGTCGTGACCCGATTATACTGATACACGATTAACGAATAACCATTTATTAACGAGTTAACGGTTAACGATGCGCCTTGAGTCTCTGGATCGCCAGGGGAAGTTCCTCCACTACATCGGAGGCAATTAAGCCGATTTCTCCACGGCTTGAGGCCACCTGATCACCCGCAAATCCATGAAGAAAGACACCCAGTTTAAGGGCCTCCTCTGGCCCACGACCCTGAGCCAAGAGGCCTGCCAAAATCCCCGCCAGAGCATCCCCCATACCGCCGCTGGCCATCCCCGCATTCCCGGTCGGATTGATATACACCCTACCGTCCGAAGTGGCAATCACACTTCTCGCTCCCTTGAGCACTACATGGCACCGATTCTCGCGGGCAAAGTTTCGGGCAACTCCAATCCTATCACGGTTTACTTCCGCCGTATCCGAACCTATGAGTCTGGCCATTTCACCAGGATGGGGAGTCAGCAGTGGAGGAGTCTTAGCCCCACGGAGTCTATTAATGTCCTCCGCTAAGATGTTCAGTCCGTCCGCATCAATGACCCAAGGCATTGCCAGATTCTTAAGCAACCACCACAACGCACTTTTGGCTCCCTCTCTGGTGCCAATACCTGGACCGAACAGTAGCGCACTTTTTCTATCCAGCAATCTCGCCCAGCCCTGATCGTCGGGCGCTTCCAATTCTTCTAGGGATTCCACCCCCAGTGGCTCTGTCATGGACTCCACCAGCGCCGTTGCAAAAATACTGTTGAGGGCACGGGGGCCTGCTAGGGATACCAGGCCAGTCCCCACCCTCATGGCAGCTCTACAGGCAAGGATAGCTGCCCCGGTTTTCCCTCTAGATCCGGCCACCACCAGCAGATGACCATAGGTGCCCTTATGTGAATCAGCCCCACGGGATGGGATAAGCCAACTTATATTCTGCTCCTCCAGGAGCTCTATTTGAGGTCCTACCTCTTCAACTGCATCGGGATGAATTCCGATATCCACCACCGCAAGATCCCCCGCATAGGATAGCCCGGGGTGAATCACTTGACCTAGCTTCGGGTAACCGAACGTAACGGTTATCTCGGCCTGGACGGCCGTTCCCAACGGTCGCCCGGTGTCGGCGTGTAATCCCGATGGAATATCCACGGCAAGAACTGGAAGACCTGAGGCGTTTATGGTTTCTATGACATCAAGGTAAAGGCCGCGGACCTCATCTCGCAGACCCGTACCCAAGATGGAATCCACTACGATTCCGTGTTTCTTCAATTTTTTTGACAGGAGTGATAGAGACCCCTCGTCAACCTCGTAGACTTTTCCCTTCGCTTTCAATAATGCACGATGATTTGCCGCCGCATCAGGGGACAAGTTCTCTTTTTTCGCAAGGAGAATAACTTCACAGGGAATTCTTTTTTTTTTCAAATAGCGGGCTACCACCAAACCATCCCCTCCATTGTTCCCCCTCCCCGCAACAATCAGTACACCTCGTTTAACCGCACCACGAAAACGTTCTTGAAGACACTTGAACACTCCCTCCCCTGCTCGCTCCATTAAGGTAAGGCTCGGGACGCGGTGCTTTTCAATGGTCAAGCGGTCCAGCTCCCGCATTTCTTGTGCCGTAACAACCAACATTCGCTATTCGCTATTCGTTGATTCGTTAAATGGTTACTCGGTTATTTGTTAATGGTTAATTGGCTACTCGTCTGTTCGCAATTCGCCTTTTGACACCTCGTGACTTCGAGACCAACCGAAACTGCCAATCCGATCACGAATCAACCAATAACCAGTATACGAATAACCCTCTTAAGGTGTAACCTTCAGGAGGGCTTTCATTTCCCCAACTGCCCTTTCCATCCCAACAAAAACCGCTCGAGCTATTATACTGTGACCGATGTTCAATTCCACGATTTCGGGGATGGCGACAATGGGAAGAACATTGTGGTAATTCAACCCGTGTCCCCCATGCACCTCCAGTCCTAATTCACCGGCTAGATAAGCTGCCCTTTTCACTTCTTCCAGCTCGCCTTTACCGTCTCCAGAGGCATCACAGTACTGACCGGTATGAATCTCGATACCATGGGCGCCCAACTCCCGACTCACCTCGATTTGCTGCTTTTCAGGATCGATAAAGAGGTTGACATGAATTCCCACTCCCTGCAGCCGGTCCACCGTCTCTTTCACCTTGCTCCTATGAGCCATCACGTTCAGGCCACCTTCGGTGGTGAGCTCTTCCCGCCGCTCTGGAACAAGACAAACGTCGTCGGGTTTTATTCTCTGGGCAAACTCCAACATCTCAGGGGTAACCGCCATTTCCAAATTCAGCTTGGTGGCAAGCCGCTCCCGCAAGAGCTTCACATCCCGCTCCTGAATATGGCGCCGGTCTTCACGCAGATGGACAGTGATTCCATCGGCTCCAGCCTTCTCAGCGAGGAGTGCAGCCTCTACTGGATCGGGTATTTCGATCTGCCTTGCCTGGCGTAGAGTGGCAACATGATCCACATTGATCCCAAGACGAGTCTTCGTTAATCGCATATTCGTGCAATCGCTATTCGTGTCATGGAATCAACCAGTGACGAGTTAACGAGCAACCAATCACTTGTTACTCCCCAACGTCACACGGATCTCTTCCGCTATCTTTTGGGCCATTTTTCGAATGCCGTCCTCGTTCTCTCCTTCCAACATGACCCTGGCCATGAGTTCTGTCCCTGAGTAACGGACCAGAACCCTTCCTCGCGCCCCCAATTCCTGTTCAACGGCGGTTATTCTCTTTTGCAGACGAGGTAAACTGGACAAAGCCTTCTTCTCCCTTACTCCCACATTGACAAGCACCTGAGGAAGCTTGGTCATCACACGCTTCAACTCCCCTAGTGGCTTCCCCTGTTCTTTCATAATCGTCAGAATCTGTAGCGCTGTGAGACAACCATCTCCCGTGGTGTTGTGGTCCATAAAAACCACATGACCCGACTGTTCCCCACCCAGGTTGTACCCCCCCCGTATCATCTCTTCCACCACATATCTGTCTCCCACAGAGGTACGGATCACGTTAATCCCCAAACCCTGCAGCGCAATATCCAGCCCGAGATTGCTCATAACCGTCCCAACCACCGTGGAGGATGCAAGGGACCCGTTTTGCTGCATGTAACGAGCACAGATGGCCAGCACTTCGTCCCCATCAACAATCTCCCCTTTCTCATCCACAAAGATGACGCGATCAGCATCCCCGTCCAGCAATACGGCCAAGTCGGCGCCGTGCTCGAGCAAAACGCTTCGGGCCGCCTCGGGATGAAGGGACCCACAGGCTTCATTAATGTTTTCTCCATCAGGGTTGATCCCAATGGGAATCACCTCAGCACCCAACTCGCTAAGGACCTCAGGTGCCACTCGATAGGCCGCTCCATGGGCACAGTCCACCACGATCTTCAATCCGTCCAAGGAGAGACGGCGTGAGAAACTCATCTTTAAATAAACGACAGTCCTCCCCACCGCATCGGAAATTCGAAACGCTTTTCCTACCTCTGAAGCCGTGGGCCTGTACCGATCTATGGCACCTCCAAAAATCAACTCCTCGATCCGCTCCTCGAGAGCATCAGGAAGCTTGAAGCCCTCGCGGGAGAAAAATTTGATTCCATTATCTCTAAAGAGATTATGAGAAGCCGAGATAACGACCCCTGCGTCAGCCCGCATGCTACGGGTGAGAAAGGCAACCCCAGGCGTTGGCAGCGGACCCACAAGGAGTACATCAGCACCCATGGAGCAGATCCCGGAAGCCAAGGCTGTTTCAATCATGTAACCGGATAGCCGGGTGTCTTTGCCAATGAGGATACGGTAGCGGTGATCTTCTTTGCTTTCGCCTGCTTCACCCGACCCGGTCCGTTTTTTGCTATCTGATTCCCGAAATACGTAGGCCAGCGCACGGCCCAGCTTTAACGCCATTTCTGAGGTCATGGGTTCTAGATTGGCCACCCCCCGAACCCCATCTGTGCCAAAGAGCTGTCGTTTTTGCTCATTTTCCTTTTTCAAGGTAGAGTGATCCATACTATTTTTCTCTACTGGTTGATCATTTTTCATTAACTAGTCGCTCCGAAACGAATCTTATCAGCAACTCTAAGCGCGCGAAAGGTGGCCTTAACATCATGAACCCGAATCATGTTAGCCCCTCCCATAGCAGCGGCCACCGCTGCGGCAATGCTCCCCTCCAGCCGATCATCGGGACCCAGTTGAAGGACCTTGCCAATGAAGGTCTTACGTGATGAACCCACCAGCAAGGGTTGTCTCAAAGAGCTTAGGGTAGTGAGAGAGCGTAAAAGCTCCAGGTTGTGATCCAAATTTTTACCAAATCCGATTCCCGGATCAATAAAGATGTTCACGGGGTCCACCCCTTCCGATTTTGCAAAGTCTATTTGACCCCGCAAAAAATCAACGACCTCCATCACGACATTACGATAATTCGGCTGGGATTGCATGGTGCCAGGCTTACCTTGCATGTGCATAAGAACCACCGGTACCTTTTCCCGGGCCACCAGCGACGCCATGGCAGGGTCAAATCGCAATGCACTAATGTCGTTGATCATATCCACCCCTTCCTCTAGAGCACGACGCGCTACATGGGCCTTGGTGGTATCCACCGATAGAGGTATGTTTACGGCCCGTCGAAGCCCTTGAAGAACCGGCATCACCCGTTCCAATTCTTCCTCTTCAGAGACGGGTTCCGATCCGGGTCGAGTGGATTCGCCGCCTATGTCAATCACATCTGCCCCCTCTCCCGCCAATTCGATGCCACGACCAACTGCCCGCACCGGATCTAAATAATTTCCCCCATCAGAGAAGGAATCCGGCGTAACATTGAGAACTCCCATGATTGCCGTCCGGGAATTCATGTCTATGACGCCATGCCGCGTAGGAAGGACCCATTGAGTATGGTTGTGGGAACCCTGCGTACTAGGCAAGGAAATATTCGATTGACCAGGCATGGATCTAAAGGGGAACTCCTCCCGACGCTTATGACCCGACCACAATATGGCCGGCAAATTTATCTTTGGACTGAAAAGTGGAGATGAGGAAGGCTGCCAATCCCTGAATAGGCCAACCTAAACGTTGGCCGGGGCCGGAGACGCGGCAAGGGGTTGACCGCCGTTCCCGCCAAACTCCCGGACCAAGGCGTCGATCTCTGAACCGTCCAAGGACTCCTTCTCAAGGAGCCTCTGCGCCACCTTATGAAGGAGTTCTAGATTGGTGGTGAGGATCTTCTTGGCACGCTCGTAACTTTCTAGGATTATCCGCCGGATCTCCGAATCGATGGCAGTGGCCGTGTCCTCGGAATAATCCGTTTGTTGGGTAAAGTCTCTTCCAAGAAAGATTTGTTCCTCTTTCTTACCAAAGGTCATGGGACCCAATTTTTCGCTCATTCCCCACTCACAAACCATTCGATGGACAATCTCAGTGGCCCGTTCGATATCGTTACCCGCCCCGGTGGTCATATGCTCCAAGATCAACTCCTCGGCCACGCGCCCGCCAAAAAGGATGGCGACGTTATTGAGCAAATAATCCTTGGGGTAGGTGTGCTTCTCATCAATGGGAAGTTGCTGGGTGAGCCCCAGGGCCATTCCCCGTGGAATGATCGTTACTTTGTGAATCGGGTCGGTTCCCGGGAGCATCTTTGCTACCAGTGCATGACCGGCTTCATGATAA
Source organism: uncultured Binatia bacterium (SeqCode) (assembly GCA_965215595.1). Classification (GTDB taxonomy): domain Bacteria; phylum Desulfobacterota; class Binatia; order UBA9968; family CAXXLF01; genus CBDCDW01. The sequence goes on from CBDCDW010000006.1 coordinate 40,142, forward strand.
GCAGTATTGCGCTTTTCCTCTTCACTGATAATCATGCTCTTGCGCTCAGTGCCCATCATCACCTTGTCTTTTGCCAGCTCGAAGTCCTGCATCTCCACCTTTTCTTTATCCTCACGAGCAGCCAGGAGGGCCGCCTCGTTGACCAGGTTTTCTAGATCCGCACCGGCAAAACCGGGAGTCCCTCTGGCCAAGATAGCCACGTCCACATCTTTGTCCAAAGGCACCTTACGAACATGCACTCCCAATATCCCTTCCCTACCCTTGATGTCAGGGCGAGGAACGACCACCGTCCGGTCAAACCGACCTGGACGGAGAAGGGCAGGATCCAAGACATCGGGGCGGTTAGTTGCCGCGATCAAAATGACTCCCTCATTGGACTCAAATCCATCCATTTCAACCAGCAGCTGATTCAGGGTCTGCTCCCTCTCGTCATGTCCACCCCCCAGACCTGCACCCCGTTGCCGCCCAACGGCATCGATCTCATCGATAAAGATAATGCAGGGGGCATTTTTCTTTCCCTGCACAAAAAGATCTCTGACTCGAGAAGCCCCGACGCCTACGAACATTTCCACAAAATCAGAACCACTGATGCTAAAGAAAGGAACCCCTGCCTCGCCTGCAATGGCGCGAGCTAGAAGAGTCTTCCCGGTACCAGGAGGACCCACAAGGAGGCATCCCTTTGGAATGCGACCGCCCAGCTTGGTAAACTTCTTCGGATCTTTTAAAAAGGCAATAATCTCTTGCAATTCATCCTTGGCTTCTTCCACCCCCGCCACATCGTTAAAGGTGATCTTGGACTGGTTTTCAGTAAGTAGCCGCGCACGACTCTTGCCGAACGACATGGCCTTGCCACCCCCCACTTGCATCTGGCGCATAAAAAAGATCCACACACCAATCAGCAGCAGCATGGGGAACCAATTCACGAGCAGAACCATATACCAGGGAGATTCATCCTCCGGTTTTGCCGCGATCCTCACCTTTCTATCCCTCAGCATCTTCACCAGATCAGGATCGCCAGGGGTAAAGGTCTTGAAGGACTCGCCGCTCTGATACTTACCCTGAATATGGTTTCCCTGAATGGTGACTTCCTGTACATCCCCCTTTTCGACGGACGCCCAGAAGTCGCTAAAGACCACTTCAGGTTCCCTGCTGTGCTGTCTGGTAAAGACATTAAACAACAGGAGAAACATCACCCCCAACACCAGCCACAGGGCTAGATTTTTAGATGTTTGGTTCAATAGAACCCCCCAAGGAATAGACCGCCAGTAACAAAGGCCCTTATCGAGATTTACCACAGTCAGAGCTATAGATCAACATATCTTGATTACCAGAATGTTCAATATTTTCAGGGGTTAGGTGTCGCGGCTACCCATCAAGCGGCATAATTCGCACCTTCAAGATCTCCCTTGCGTTTGGACCGGCCTTCGCCAGCTCACTGCGGCCGTAGCGAGGAATCCATAGAATTTCATCTCCGGCCACCAGCATCGGCAGGTTTCGGCGCACCGAGAGTGGGATTTTCTTTTCAATAAACAGGTCTTTCACCTTTTTGTGTCCCGTCATCCCAAGAGGTTGGAAACGGTCTCCGGTACGAAAGTTCCGAACCATGAGTGGTTCCGGGAGAAAGCTGGAATCAAAATACGCCTCAAACGCATTATGAGGCTGATTGTCCGTTGAAACATGAGAGCTTCTCAGGCTCTGAAATCTCATTCCTGCTTCAGGGACCATCACGGATCCCTCTCGCGGGAGAGAGTAGCTGTAGCAGGGTGGTACAGGCTTCTGTCTTCTACTTCTCTCGAGGCGAACGAAATCGTACTCTTTCACCAGATCCCACCCCTTGGGTAGAGAGAGCCTTCCCTGTGACGGACCCCGGGCCATAAACTCCAAGACCATTTCAACATAGCTAAAGGCCATGCCCCGAAGATTATCGGAGTTGGAATCGAGCCACTTACGGATAATCCTGCGCTGAATTCCCTTGTCTTCTCGCAGCAGCGCACCAACCATGAGGTTTCCACCATCTCCAACCCGTTGGAGCCCGTTCAAGGTCGTCCCATCCAATAATTTCTCTTCATCACGAAAAATTGTTGCCAACTTTGCCAGCCTTTCACTCAGCCCATCATCAAATCTCTCCCTGAGCTGTGGCAGCAATTGGTGCCGCGTCCAGTTACGCAGGAGTCGACAGTCCAGATTGGAGGAATCGGTACGGTAATCGAGATTTCGATCCACAAGATAGGCCAAGATTTCTTGGCGCGAAGCCTCAATGAGGGGACGAACCAGCGACAAACCAGTGGAAGGTGAGCCCTCGCACTTGAGATTGCGTAGCGGCGAGATTCCACTCAACCCTCCTCGCCCACTCCCGCGCAGAAACCACATGATCACGGTCTCTGCCTGATCATCCCTGGTGTGTGCGGTAGCAACCTTATTGTACGTGCAACCCTCCGCCACATCGCCAAAAAACTCGTATCGTTCCTTACGGGCCAGGGCTTCCATGTTACCTCCGCCGTTTTCCAACCTCACCTGCGGCAAATCAATTTCCTTGAGGAAGAAGGGGACGGCCCATTGCTCCGCCAAATGAGCTACAAAGCGCGCATCCTCCCGAGCCTCCTCTCCGCGCAAGCCATGGATGAGGTGGGCCACAGCGAGTCGCAATCCGAGTTCTTCGCGCAGGCTCAACATCAGGTGGAACATGGCCACGGAGTCTGGTCCTCCAGACACTCCCATCAATAGGCCATCCCCAGGCGATAGCAGACCGTATTTTGGGATGGTTTCCCTGATCCTAGTCTCGAGATTCATTATGAGGTTTTTATCCAAATTAAAATTTTGCGCGCATTACCACATGAAAGCAAGCGGACATGATGGAGAGTCATCACTAAAACACCCGCAATATCAAATACCTACAATCCTCCGCCATTACAACTTCAGGCGACCCGCATAACCGGTCATTTCCACATACCCAACGCCCCCAACGGACTTTTCTCCAACGACCCCCTGGACCTGCACGGCTCCTTCCCAGTAGGTTACGCGGGTACTCTTTCGCGTGTCTAGCTCTTGCATGGGGAAGACAGGAAGCACTTCCAGGTTTATATTTTCAGCCGGAATCGATACTTGCCATCCCATGGGATAGGTGCCGCCGCTCTGAGGGCTCTTCCACTTGTGTAACACTTGCATCCCGAAATCTCCCAATGGGAGATGTCGAGTCGTACCGTCCTTATAGACAAGTGTGCCACTGGAAAAAGCGTCCGCCGAACCGTCCTTGCGGCGGATTATATACAGCATCAACTCCGTTTGGTTTTCCAACTGGAGACTAAACCAATCCCATCCCACCTGGCCCTCCCCTAACTGATCACTACCAAATTCGTGATCCATCCAGCTGAGCCCCCGTACCTTTTCCGTTGTTCCGTTAATCTCAATTTCTCCATCCGTCTGCAGGCGGGTCAAGGAATAATAATAGGATGCTCGACCTTTTCCTTCTCCTTTTTGACTCAGACCGTTTTGGCCGTGGAGCACTGGGGGCTTGAGCGGGGTCAACCGTAACCTTAAGGCTCGGTCCCGATCCTTGACTGTAATCACATGGCTCTTGCCCTTGAGCTCCACCTTCCAGTCTTCATTCCAGACCAAAAATCGGGCAGTCGACGCACCCGCCTTTCCATTGCGTCCTCGGTTCACTCTCTCCCGAAAGACGAACTTTTTCGACCTTTTATCAGATAGCGCAAAATGGGCCATGTAGAGGTCTGTAAACATGGGAGGAATTTCGCCTTGGGCGTTTTGGCGGTCTCGCAAACCATAGCGGAAGAACGTCACCTGATAGCCATAACTTCTTCCGCCTGCGGTTTCCAAATGGCCGGTGTAGTACCACCACTCAGTCCGAAAGTCCGGGTGCGAAAAATGGTCCTTGGGGAATGAAATGGTTCTGTTAGGTACGGCCAACCGATAGCTGAAAGATGAGGCTACCAGTAAGGTTAGCAATAGCCCAAGTAAAATGGTCCTTTGACTTAACATAATTCACAGTTCCGAATTCTATATATAAGTATATTATCTCAATCCGCAATGGAGGATCAGGGGATGGCCCTAAAAAATGGATTGAGACAGAACCAAAGTAATGCTATAGGAGCCTTTATGGAATCGGGAGGATACGCCCGTCCGGAGCTACTCACAACCGCAGAGGAACTGAATCAAACCTTAAGGGACCCTTCCCTATGCCTCATTGACACCCGACCCGCAGAACAATTTGCTCAAGGTCATATCCCTGGATCCGTCCATTTCGATCTATTCGGTCTTAGTCTCGTTGATACCAGTCCAGCCCCCCTCAAGGCTTTTAACTACATGATTCACCACATCTTCGACATGCGAGGTGTGGACCAAAATAAGAGAGTCGTTTTCTACGAGGAAACCTCGGGCATGAGAGCCGCACGTGGACTGTGGTTCTTGGAATACTTTGGCCATCCAAAGGTTCAGGTCCTTGATGGCGGGATGCGGGCTTGGAGAGAGGGTGGATTTTCAATTACTACCGAGGTTACACCCCCTGTTCCATCACAATTCAAAGCAGCAGAGAAAGATAACCTACTCGCAACGGCGGACTACCTATTGGCATCACTGAACCAAAGCTCATCCTGCATCCTTGATACCCGCAGTGACGACGAGTACATGGGACGAAATGTTCGAGCTGCACGAGGTGGGGCGATCCCCGGTGCCATCCACCTGGAGTGGACTCGAAGCCTGGACGAGAGAGGCGGATTCAAGCCCGCCTCGGAGCTGAATGCCATGTTCCTGGAGGCAGGTATCACCCCAGACAAGGAAATCATCGCTTACTGTCAGGGTGGATACCGTTCGGCTCATTCTTACCTGGCCCTCAGGCTCCTTGGTTACCCCAGAATACGAAACTACCTTGGCTCCTGGAAGGAATGGGGTGATCGTTTAGATCTGCCCATCGAAAGGCCTTGGGAAACACGGTGAAAAAAAACCCTTTGAACAAACACCCCGCAAGTAAGACTCCATTATCACAAAAGGCAATTTCCGACTTGGGCCTCGCACTTTCTTCCACCTTGGATCCGGACACCATCTTTCAAGTTCTGGCAAAAGGTGTCAAGGCACGTATCCGTTACGATCATCTCTCCGTCCACAGGTTCAACAACCACGAGGCCGATTGCGTCTTTGTCACCTCCGCTAGTGAAAAAAGTGCGAAGTCCACTACTTCCAATGGAAGCGAAAATTCCCTCACTGACCGCATCCAACGTGAGAAGATTCCCATTGTCTGGAAGGACGCGAGAACTGAGAAAGGAAACGAATGCGAACAGTTAAACCAATTGGGTCTTAGATCCTGTGTCGGTATCCCACTTATTCACCAAGAGCAAGTCATTGGAAGCCTTCACATGGCCAGCAAGCAACCACGAGCCTACGGTTCCAAAGAACTTAACTTTCTTTCATCGGTGGGCCCATGGCTTGCATCTGCAATGCACCACGCACACGCCTATGGAAAAGTTAAAAAACAAAACGATGACCTTGAGATGGCCACTGAGCACAAGTCGCAATTCCTAGCCAGGATGTCGCATGAGATTCGCACTCCTTTGGGCGTGCTTATTGGATTCCTCGACATACTGCATTCCGGGACCCTCGGCACCATTAACGAGGAACAAAAGACTGCCGTTGACAAGATGCAACTACAGTCCCACCGACTGCAAAAAATGATCAACGACGTTCTGAACCTTTCGCGTATTGAAGAAGGGGCTACCCCCCTCGAAATCTCAACCTTTCCCACCGAGAAGATCATTGAATCCCTCCGCACACTGGCCGATGAGCTACAGAGGAAGAGCGAGTTAAAGGTTCTTTGGGATATCGATCCTAATCTTCCTTCCCTGACAACGGATGCCCCTAAGCTTGAGGAAATTCTTCAGAACCTAATCGTGAACGCCTTCAAGTACACGCCGGCAGGAGAAATCCAAATTCGGGTGAAAAATCACCCGGCAACCAACATCATAGAATTTGTAGTTGAAGACACCGGACTGGGAATCTCGCCGCAAAACCTCCCGAAGATCTTCGAAGGATTTCATCAGATTGACGCCACCAGGAGCAGCCAGGGTGTTGGCCTCGGTCTTACCATCGTTAAGAAATATTTAGTACTCATGCGGGGTGCAATTCGAGTGGAGAGCGAGCCTGGAAAAGGCTCGAAGTTCAGAGTTACCCTGCCACACATTCTGGACTCTTAAAGAGACCCCGGTTGGATTCTTACCGATAGAATGTTCAACAGAACGACTTCAACCAAGATTTTCGCGCCAAAACTCCGCAAACGGCAAAGAGCAGAGCGCAAAGCGCATAGCGTCCGGATCTCTCTTCTAGCCTTTTTTCGATCTTTAATCTTCAATCCTCGATTCTCAGCCCTCCCCACTCAGTCCTCAGCACTCGTTACTCAGTACTATTCAAACGCGCCTTGCTCTTTTCATGGCCCTAGGGGTCATGTTAGGCCATGAGTCGGAAGGAGGAATTAATATGCTTTTGAAAAATCAAGTGGCAATTGTAACAGGTGGAGGAAGCGGCCTCGGCCGTGCCATGGCACTTGGACTTGCCAAAGAGGGAGTAAAGGTTCAGATTGCGGAAGTTAGAGAAACGGAAGGTCAGAAAGTTCTAACAGAGATCCGATCGCTTGGCGGAACCGGGGAACTATTTGTTGGCGACATCAGCCAGGCGGAAACGGCCAAAGAACTCATGGATTCTTGCATTCAACGTATGAATGGGTTGGATATCCTGATCAATAATGCAGGTCTGAGGATGGAAGACCATGAGGACGGGGTCTATGAAGACTGGAGATGCTTGAAAAAGCGCCCCACCCACGAAGTACCCATTGAAGAGTGGGATCTACTTATCAGAATTAATCTCAGGGCGCCCTATCTCTGCACACACTTTGCTCTACCTCACCTGATTCAACAAAAACGGGGCACGATTATCAGCACTTCATCCGGTGCCGGGAGCCGAGGAGTCGCCGGCAAGAGCGCCTACTGCGCATCCAAGCATGGAATTGAAGGTTTTATGAAGACCGTCGCTGAAGAGGTGCATCCATACGGGATCAGCGCCAATTCCATTCATCCAGGGCGTGGAAGGGCCAATGTGGATGGACGCGGGGGAACGCCTCCTGAGGCCATGGTCCCACTGGTGCTTTTCTTGTGTAGCCAGGATCAGCCGAAGGTCACGGGCCAATCCCTTACTGCGATGGATTGGAACGAAGGGAATGTGAAACAACCGTAGTTGTAACGGCCCCTAAAATAGCCGATCCTCCCTCATGAAACGCTGGCCGCGGTCTGATCGCTTCCTTTGGCTTCCCCCAAGGTTCGAATTTCCGGATAGACCTCACGAGAAAAAAGCTCCATGCTGCGTCTGGTCTCCTGTGCAGTCATGGATCCTGCCTGATTCATCATCAACAGTTGTCCCACTCCACATCGCTCGTGAAGGTATTTCACCTTTTCTGTGACGGTCTTCGGACTCCCACAAATGACCACCCCTTCCGCCTTTAGCTGCTCCCACGGACGGGTGTACCGGAGCATGCCCTTTGGATCGTAGAACCTGGTCAGGGCCACCGGGGGAGCAAATCCGGCGGGGGCGAAAAATCCAACGGGCCGCTTGCGGTTGAGGTACCAGAGGAGTTTTTTTCCCACCTCCTCTGCTTGTTGATCGGTTTCACCCGTATAACAGAGTCCCAAATAGGCAAATTTTTCGGGTCCCGGTTCTGGATAATTCATCTTCTGACAGTGATCCCGATACCTTTTAAAAAGGGCATCCGTTTGATCGTAGGAGGTGAGAAACGCACAGAAGGGATAATGGTGGTCGGCCACCCAGGGGGCACCGTCCGGTTGGCTTCCGGTAATCCAGATGGGAGGATGCGGTTGTTGATAAGGGCGCGGCCAGGGATTTACATAGCGGAAGTGGAAATGTTTCCCTTCCCAGTTGAACACCTCCAGGCAGGTCCACGCCTTGAGTATCAGGTCATGGGCCTCCTGCATTCGCTCACGAGTATGGGAAGGATTGGTGTTTGCGGGGTGGATTTCGGTCCCCACGCCGCGCACGAAGCCAATGATCATCCGCCCACCGGACAACACATCAAGCATCGCAGCTTCTTCCGCCACCTGGATGGGATTGCGGTGTGCCAGGGGATAGCCCACAATGGCAATTTTTGCCTTTTTGGTCCTGCGAATCAGGGCCCCAGCGGTGATGGAACAGTTGACGTTTAAACAAGTGGCCGTCGCATGGTGCTCGTTAAGCATGATGTTTAGACCCAGCTCATCTGCGTACTCATACTCATCCAAGTACCGTTGATAAAGCTCATACCCTTTTCGGGGATCGTAGTACTTGTTTGGGAGGGTCACACGCATGGCACCATAGCGATCCTCCACATCCTCAGGGAGGAAAGGATAAGGCATCTCGGTAAAATGATAAGCCAACATACCGTCTCACTCCTCTCTCAAAGCAAAAATTCCTTCACCGCGTCCACAAATTCTCCCGGCTGCTCCACATGTGGATAATGGCCGGAACCAGGGATGAGGCTGAACTTTGAGTCCGTAATAGCTTGCTGATAGGCACGCCCATATTCCGGCGTGACAACGCGATCGCTCTCTCCCCAAACCACGAGGGTTGGAACCTTGATCCGCTCCAGCCGCCGCCTCAGCTTTGGATTGTGCATGAATGGCCTCCAACCCAACATGAGAACCGTCTGCCGATCCTTTAGCACCCCAAGTAGATCCTCTTGGCTCATGTCCAATGCCCCAGGCGCCTTTAGCTTCGACCCTTGTGCGGGATCATGGAAGGCCAAATGAATCCATTCGTCGTAGGATAGGACAAATATATCCGCAATATCCCGCTCCCATGGTTCCGAAACCTTAATCCCCAAGGCATCGGCAAGAATCAATTTCTGCAGATGACTCTGTGACCGTACCGCCATCTCTGCGGCAACCCAACCACCGAATCCACTTCCCAAGAGATTGACCTTACCCAAATTTAGCTGCTCCAGCAGATCAAGAAAGACGTAAGCCAGATCATCGACGCCGTCCACCCACTCCGGAAGCTCTGATCCACCAACACCAGGCAAGGAAGGGACGAAGACGTGAAAGTGTTCGGCCAGGTTATGGTGGAAGGGCAACACCTGACGGCCAACTTCCTCTCCGTGGAGGACTACCAAAGGAGCGCCCTCTCCTTTCTCTCGCAGGTCCACAGTTATACCGCCAACACTAACCTGAATTTGCCACCAATCTGTTGCCATAGGCCCTCTAATGAATCAATTATACTTGAAAAAATCGATGGCTAAGGAATTGAACGCTTCAGCGTGCTCGATATGAGAACAATGTCGAGACCGTTCAAATAGCCTGGCCTGCGATCCTGGAATCTCTTTTTGCAGCTCATTTACATAGCTGGGTAGACGCAGAAGATCGTCTGCACCTCCGATAATAAAAACTGGACACCGAATTTCACCGTAGTCTGGTCGCGTTGAAGGTCGAAAACCTCGGACCTCCCCTTTTGGAGCCAACCGTGCCACCGCGCAGGCCTCCCAAACACCCGGCTCCCGACTGGCCTGCCATCGTTCTTCCAAAAGATCATCGGCCCACCAGCGCTGGTCATAAAAGAGCACCTTTAGGATCTCCCGCATCTCCTCTCGTTTCCCGTCATAACCGTTAAGTACCTTACGGGCATCGTTGTCCGGCGCCGTACCTCCCCCGCTCACCACAATCACCGAGCGAACCTGGAATCCCAACTCCTCCTTTGCGGCCATTTGGAGCACTAGGCCTCCACCAAAAGAATTTCCCACCAGGTGTACCGGTCCAATACCGAGGGCCTCCAATAATCGGCGCAAATGGCCAGCCCGAAAGCCCAAGGTATCCGTGAAACTATGGACCAGATCCGTACGTCCAAAACCAACCATATCAGGGGCCACCACACGAAAGTGCCTGCCCAATTCAGCGATGTTGTAGCGCCAACTGAACTCCGACCGAGCGCCAAACTCCCCGCTATGAACGAGTAGAATCGTGGTGGGATCATTGCTTACACTTGACGGCTTGGCCTCCAGATAGTGGGTGTATATTTCTCCCACCTGGATATTACTGCTGGCCACGCCTTCGGGTAAATTTTTTGCTTGTGGACGTTCAATATTTACAGGCATTTCAACGTTGGAAAGTAGCTTGAAAGATTCCAAGAGTCAACTCGTTTGCCGAGCGGACAAAACTATTCACCCCGATCCGAATTCGTGCAGCCTGAGAAATCGTCCTTGATGAGCATTGGAGCGTCGCAAAGTGCTATTTATATCATGAATAGGCAAGTCACCATTAGTGTAGTTACGGACCTAGTGGCGATACATGTGCAATTTATTCAACAGCCACCCAGAATTGCAACTGCTTCGATTATTTTTGTCGGATCGGGGTTCACTTTCCAACAGAATTCATGCTAGTGTTTGAAACAATAAGGAGGGCATGGAACATGAATTGGGGAATGCAAAATAGACTTGCGCGAATCATTAAACCTAACGATGGCCGAGCCGTAATGCTGGCAGTTGACCACGGTTACTTCCTTGGACCCACGGGCGGATTGGAAGAACCTCGCAAGACCATTGAACCACTTCTCCCCTTTGCGGATTCCATTATGCTCACGCGTGGTGTGTTACGGACTTCGGTGGATGCCAAGTCAACGGCACCGGTGGTCCTGAGAGTCTCAGGGGGCACCAGCATCCTAAAGGAACTCTCCAATGAGGACATTACAGTATCCATCGACGATGCCATTCGCCTCAACGTCTCCGCCATGGCTCTATCGATCTTTGTAGGTTCGGAATTCGAGAAACAAACCCTCCTCAGTCTTACCAAATTGGTAGACGAAGGAGAAAAGTATGGGATTCCTATCCTGGCTGTGACTGCAGTGGGTAAGGACATGGCCCGGGATGCCCGTTATTTGAGCTTAGCCTGCAGAATAGCGGCTGAGTTAGGAGCCCATATCGTCAAAACTTATTATTGTGACGAGTTTGAGAAGATCGTGGGGAGCTGTCCGATCCCTGTAATCATTGCCGGCGGGAAAAAAATCCCGGAAAGAGAAGCCCTTGAGCTCACCTACAATTCCGTTCAGGGAGGCGCCGTGGGGGTCGACATGGGTCGAAACATTTTTCAATCGGACAATCCCGTGGGAATGATTCAAGCGGTACGGGCCATTGTGCATGAGAATGTCTCGGTTCAGCAGGCTTACAAAATCTACGAGGGCTCCAAAGGATCCAAGGCCCGGCGGGCTACAGGTTAAATCATCGCGATGGTGGTTCGTGACCGCAGTCGCAAAAGCAGCTACGAGTACGCACGATTGAAACCACAAGCGCGCCGCCGGCACGAATAACGAACACGGTTCTCGATCTTATGCGTGTAGCAATGTATTACAACAACCGGGATGTACGCCTGGAGGAGTTGCCCGTGCCCACCATCGGTCCCGGTGAACTGCTACTGCGCATACAGGCCAGCGGCATTTGCGGTACCGACGTCATGGAGTGGTACCGCATACGCGGGGCCCCTTTGGTCCTGGGACATGAGATCGCAGGCGAGGTGGTCAGCACCGGCAAGGGAGTCAAGCAGTATCAACCAGGAGATCGGGTTTTTGTCTCCCATCACGTTCCCTGTAACAGCTGCCATTATTGCCTAAGCGGGCACCATTCGGTTTGCGACACCCTGCGCACGACCCATTTCGACCCGGGCGGCTTTGCCGAGTATATCCGTGTTCCTAAAATAAACGTCGAAAACGGCACGTTCCTGCTACCTGAGGAATTGTCTTTCGAAGAGGGTTCGTTCATCGAACCACTTGCCTGCGTCGTCAGAGCACAGAGGTTCGCTGGGCTCCGCACCAAGCAGAGCGTTCTAGTGATTGGAAGCGGAATTGCCGGAATGCTTCACGTTCAACTGGCCAAGGTCCGTGGCGCCGGACCCGTAATAGCGACGGACCTCAACGAATTCCGCTTAAAGGCCGCCAAGAATCTGGGTGCCGACCTCAGCATCCCTGCCACTGATGACGTGCTAGCAAGAGTACGTGAAGTCAATGAGGGGCGTCTCGCAGATCTTGTCATCGTATGTACCGGCGCTCAGCCTGCAATCAAGCAAGCCTTGCAATCCGTTGAACGAGGGGGAACTCTCCTCTTTTTTGCCTCTACGCCGGAAAGTGTCGACGTGCCCATCCCCATCTACGAATACTGGCGCAACGAAATAACCATCACAACCTCCTATGCAGGCAGCCCGCAGGATCTCACAGAGTCCATAGAACTGTTAAGGAACCGCCAGGTTCGGGTTCGTGAGATGATCTCGCACCGCCTGACCCTCGCGGAAGCAGGAGTTGGATTTCAACTAGTGGCCCAGGCCGAAGACTCCATCAAAGTCATTATCGAACCTCACCGCCAATAAGTTAGTTTTCACACCGCAAAAGTCGTAACCAGCAGCAATCAGGACGCTGCGCGCTTAGCCCATTCCGCTCAACATCTCGCAATCATCTATCGTCTATCCTCGATTATTAGTATTCCTAGCTCAGTACTCAGCATTCGCTAGTCGTTGCTCAATTACGCACCAGTCCCCCTGCGCTCCATAACGGAACGCGACGTGGGGAAGCGAGACGTAAGGCCGTGGGCATCGAACGTGTAGCTTCAAATATTCACTGGCCTGTTACCCGCGGCCTGAAGACTCGTTCCCCGAGGAGAACCCGGGCTCGGGGGCCTGCCCTCAGCGCTAGCCGAAGGGCCTTCGAACAAAAATAATAAAAATTGACGATAAGGGTGGATGGTATCGGGCTAAGCCGCAGGGACCCTTCCCTCAGTTGCGGGAAAGGTTTCTTCCTTCATCTCGAATTGCCATGTTGAGCGGACTACTGAGGACGTGACCAAGACCATTAGTCCAATCATTCCCACCAGAAGAAGGAGCGTCGGAGTAACACCCAGTTGCGTTGCCACCGTGCCGATGATGACTCCACTGATGACACGTGTGCCGGCGGTGGCAAAATTGTAGACTCCCATGACCCGCCCGCGAACATCCCGAGGTGCCCAGGCCTGGATGATACTCTGTGACATTGAGCTAAAGACGATTTGCATAGCCCCGACCAAACATAGGATAACAAGGGAAACCAGGAAGATCTCCGATAGCGCAAAAACGGCAAGCAGCACCAGCCATCCCAGGGCGCCGGTGGTGACCACCACGGGTCGAAGCTTTGTGGTCCCAATCCAACCGAGCAAAATAGTACCCAGGATAGCTCCCACACTATTGGCGCCCAAAAGAATTGTGTAACCGGTAGCGGAAACCCCCAACCGCTCTGCAAAGGGCGGCATAAAGGCCTGGAAGGCATTGCCAACCAGAAACGAAGTAGCGGCCACCATCACGAGCACCGCCATAATGGTGGGACTCTGTCTCACGGCTCCGAGTCCCATGCGGACATACTGCCAACCTTTTTCTTCGGACTGTCCCTCCCTTGCACCTCGATAAGGAAGGCAAAGTATTAAAATGGAGAGTGGGAGATAGATTGATACGTTCACCACGAATCCCCATCCCGGACCCACCCAGGCCATGAGAAGCCCTCCCACCAATGGTCCAAGCATGTTGGCTAGAGGCCTCAAGGAGGCATTCAAACTGATTGCGCTAACCAGTTTTTCTTTTCCGACCATTTCGTGAATGATCAACATGGAGCTGGGAGCCGCAATAAGACTCGCCACACCGTGAAAGACAAGCAGTATAGCCACCTGCCAGACTCTGAGCTGGCCGGTGAGATAGAGCAGCCCCCAACCCAAAGAGGCCGTGATATAGAGTGCCTGGGAAATCTGGATCAACCAGCGGCAATCAACTCGATCCGCAAGAGACCCCGAATGGAGCGAGAAAAGGGTAAAGGGAAGCCAATGACATGCTCGATGTTATCAGCCACCATGGAGAGTCCTGCTGTAATGGCGTACAGTCGAAAATGAGGAATGCTAAGTGCGGGAAATCGTTGTGCTTCGGGCGTGGCTGCCCCACGGCCTTCCATAGTCGAAATACCTTATACCAGATTGACACGCCAGGCCATCTTGCCTAGCACAACCACTGGATTTTGGGAAACAAAATCAGGTGCAGAATTTGAGAAGGGCGAAACTATTTAGGGGTTAGTTCTTTACTAACCGCTCTTACTTTGCCGGCGGCGATTTCCCGTAATGCCAATACGATATCGCGGTTGTCAGAATCGATGAGTGGTTTTGCGCCCTTGAGAAGCTGTTTCGCCCTCTGGACGGCCAATAAAACCAACGAAAAGCGATTTGGGACTTGGGTGAGGCAGTCTTCTAACGTAATTCGTGCCAATGGATTCTCCTCGTTCTGATTGGTATATAGTATTAAAGCAGATTTTTACCCGTCAATCAAACTTTCGCTAATCCACCCTTTCCTCAATCTCAAATTCAAGATCCTCGATCATTCGATGGGCATCTGTATCCTTTTGGCCGGGTGTCGTTAAGTAGCCGTTGACAAAGATGGAATTGGCTGGGTAGAGACTCAACGGTTGCAGCGAGCGCAGGTTGATTTCTCTTCCGCCGGCCACACGGATCTCTTTCTTCGGATTGACGAAACGGAATAAACAGAGAGTTTTGAGACAACGCTGGGGTGTCAGGTGTCTGGCTCCATTTAAAGGGGTTCCGGGAATTGGATGGAGAAAATTGACCGGAATTGAATCCACGTCCAACTCCCTCAACGCAAGGGCCAGATCCATGATATCGTCCTCGGTCTCTCCCATTCCGATGATTCCACCGCAGCAAGGAGACAGGCCGACGGATTTCAAGTGCTTCACGGTTGCCACTCGATCCTCATAGGTGTGTGTGGTGCAGATATTGGGATGGTGGCGCTGGCTGGTGTTGAGATTGTGGTTCACACGATCCACACCAGCCTCTTTCAAAATTTTAGCCTTCGCTTCAGTCAGCAATCCAAGGGAACAACAGATTTTGATGGGGACTTTACTCTTGATCTCCCGCACCACCTCGGCCATTTCCTGAATTTCCTTATCCGTAGGACCTCTCCCGCTGTTGACCATGCAAAATCTCACAGCTCCCGCAGCCTTGGCCTTCATGGCTCCTTCCAGAAGCTTCTCACGTGACACGAGAGGGTATTTGTCGATAGGTGCAGTTGAGACTGACGACTGAGAACAGTAGTGGCAATCCTCTGGACAGAGTCCACTCTTCGCGTTCATGAGCATATGGATCTGAACGCGTTTACCAAAGTAGTGGTGGCGGACACGAAAGGCCGCGTCCAGCAGTTCAGGGACCTTTTCGTCAGGCGTCTGCAAGACCGCCTTCATCTCCCACCGCGTAATAATCTCTCCCCGGAGGGATTTTTCAGCTAATTGATTGTAGTCCACGAACTCTTCCAAAGTATTTTTGTAACATGGGCACCTAAAGCTTGCAACAAGCCAGTCGCTGGAGTCTCACTCTACGACCGAACCAACTTTACCGAATTAATCACCCACGAATCAACGTTTGTAGTGAAAATGACCCAAGGCGTACCCAAATCCAGCCAGTACAAAGTGAAACCAGATGGGGATGGTTCCTCCAAACCACCTCCGCTCTGGTTGAAAGGCCATCGTGATCCCGTACCGTAGGACCATGGAGGTAAAGTACAGATAGCTGACCCAAATGAGACAGCGGCCCATGGTTTTTTTCTGAACCACAAAGTATCCACGCCCACGTGAAAAATCAGAGCAAATCTTTATCAAGACAACTAAAATCAAAACCTGGACAGGAAGAAGGACTGGGTAAGGGATTAGCCCCGAATACCATTCCTCCATGGGCGGAAGATAAGAGAGGCCAAACATTGCAACTAAACATTGACCTAGAACCCGGAGAAAAAACAGTACCGACAGAAACCATAGTATGGGAGCATATCTCTGCGAAGGGTTAGCAAAATTCCCTTGCATTATTGCTCCCCTTGGATTCATAAGATTTTCCGGATTCCGACATTACAATGAACCCCTGAACATTTCCCTATAGTGGCGATACCAGTCGCTCTGGAACCGTTCTTCGGGATCATACTTTTTCTTTAACCGTAGGAATTCAGGAAACTGCGGGTAGCACGTTTCCACCTGATCGCGCCTTGCCCACCGGTGATAGGTGAGAAAGTAGCTTCCTCCGTACTGGATTCCCCGGTCAATGAGGCGACGAAAATCTTTTGCGGCCTTTTCCAATCCGTCTTTGTTGTGCACCACATGGAGGTTGAAAATAATACAAACGTACGACTCTTTCGCCCAGGCCAGGAAGCTCTCATCGTCCCGTTCAATTAGACGGAGAGTTCCAAAGATCACATTGACCTTGTTCTCACGAAAGTCCTTGCGAACGTCCGCCAAGAATTTGGCAAGGGAGTCCCTACGCACGTAGATTTCGGTAATCATTTCAGTTGCTGTCTCTGTGGTCCCTAGCCGCTGGTCCACATCCACATGATAATCGTCAATGTATGTACTCATCTGATGCGTGTCCGACCAATAGGTCTGCCCGGAGGTTGAAAGATAATAGCTGGAGTATCGATCAAAGGCCTGCCCTTTGTCCGCGTGGGCCAGGTAAAGGAGTCCTTTCCAATCCTCCACTGAAAGGGCCTTTTGGGTCTCTGGCATGGGTCTGGATCCGTCCACCGGGCGATACCGAGAAAAAATCCCCCTACGGAGGAAACCCTCTGAGTCCGGGTCGGTCATATACTGGAAGTCGCCGTAAATAGATCCATCAGCGATCCGCTCCTCAAAGACGGGTAACAAATCCTCTATATCCAGCACCTCCACCACCCGTTCTATTTTCTGCCGCTGCCGAAGGCGGAGTCTCACCGATACGATAGCTCCAAACAAGCCGTAACCACCAATAGCCAGCCGGAAGAGCTCCGTGTTTTCCCGCCGGCTGCAGGTGCGGAGATTGCCATCTGCACCAAGCAGAGTAAAAGATTCCACATCGCCAATAATAGGCTTGAAGTGGAGACCTCTACCATGAACATTGGCAGCAAGGGCTCCCCCGATGCTCAAACGATCGGCCCCCGTTTGCTTTTGAATGATCCCCCACTGCGGTTCTCGTCCTTCCTGAAACTTAAGAAGGGTGTCAACCAACTCCGGCCATTCAATGCCAGCTTCCACCTCCACGTCTCCCCTGTGGGAATCAAAATCCGACACCTTGTTTAACCCTCTCATGTCCAACAGCACGGTATCCGTTCCAAACTGTTGGCCGCCCATGGCGTGCCTTCCCCCCGCGATACTGATCCCTCGGCCTTGGTTGCGCGCGGTTTGGATCACCCTCTGAACGGACTCCATGGAATCGGGTCTCACAACACGGTGTACATGGGTGAGATTCAACTTGGAATGTGTGTCATTGACGGAGGTCGCGGCTACCGGAGTTGGTTCCCTGCTGCAACCGAAAGGCCATAGGGTTGCTACCGTGCCAAGGGTTGGGAACAACTGCAAAAATTTTCTACGAGTTAACATAACGCCTCCGTCTAAATTGTCCTCGCCGTTACCAACCATCTGGCTGCCCAGAAGATCATGAAAAGGGCAATTGCTTGGAGGAGATGATAGAACGCATTGTGGTTAAAGTACGTGGCGTGGAGCGAAATACCCCCCTGTTGCACCCCGGCTGCAACAAAGGTTAACAACAACCCCACCAGACCTATCAGCACCCTGCGCTCACGGGCCTGAATTAATTTAAGGCTAAATACAGCGGTCAAAAAGATGACGGCTGGAAGGTAGTTCATTACCACCACGGAAAAGGAATGGGTGATAAACAACACAACCAGGCAATATGCGGCAAATTCTACTCCTGCGAAAACACTAACCCAGCCCACAACCCTGGGTGAAAAACAGATCCTGGCACCAATAAACCACGCTGCCAGTGCGGTAACACCGATAGCAACCAGAGTTAATGGCCACAGAATACGGTACCCGAGGGTATCCATGTCGAGGAAGAAACCATGGACAGTTCCCCCGGTAATTGCTGCCAATCCGATGGATCCAAAAAACACCGCAAACCACGGACGGAGTGGATTCCTTTGGTCTCCGTTACGGACGAGGAGATAAGCCAATAGAGCACTCTCTATAGCCAAGAGATAGTCTGTAACGGTAACATCAGGCTCGGTGATCATGGATGTAATAGGTGTGTGAATTTGTATCGGCTGGCCTGCCCCCTGGAACAATCCTTGGCCGGATTATGCATCCCACTCGTGAGCGAGCCCTTAGCTCCCTGCTCGTTCAATGGCCATTAATTTTACTTGTTTCAAATCCACCTTTCCTGACCCTAGCAGCGGAATGGACTCCACTCGGTAGAGATTCTCCCCTCTGGGAATCCAGATATTGGGTAGGTCGGATTGCCGAAGTTTATTCAGAAGCTCCACCGGTGTTACATCCCCATGATTATAAAAAACCACTAGACGCTCACCCTTTTGCTCATCGGGTATGGCAGAAACCACGCTGCACTCATCGCCCAAAATATTATTGATGGTCTCTTCCACTTTGATGTGGGGCACCATTTCTCCTCCTATTTTGCTAAAGCGGGATAGACGGTCCGTGATTCTGATAAACCCGTCCTCATCCACTGAACCGATATCCCCAGTCACATACCAACCGTCCCGGAAGACATTTTCCGTTTCTTTGGCCTGCCCCAAATAGCCGAGCATACGTCCGGGGCCCTTGACCATGAGCAACCCCTCCTCACCGGAGGGAAGCATTTCGCCGGTGTCGGGTTGCACAACTTTAACGGAAACACCTGGAATGGGATGTCCAACGGTCCCTGGCTTCAGGCCCACTTGCCGCTCCGTCCCCAGTTTAACATTGGGGATGTTGACGGAGACCACGGGCCCCATCTCGGTGCAACCATAGCCTTCCAGAAGATCGATCCCGTACTTTTCCCTAAAGGCCTTTGCCACGGGCTCGCGTAGTTTTTCCGCACCCACAATGGCATACCGTAACGACGAAAACTCTTCCGCCGAGCACTTCTTGGCATACATAGCGTAGAACGTTGGAGTCGATAACAAGATGGTAGCCTTATACTTCAATACCATCTCGCCGATGGTTTTGGCGTCAGTGGGGTTTGCATGATAGACGACACCGAAACCAGAGATGAGGGGGAACCATTGGGTCGCCGTGAAACCAAAGGAGTGAAAAAACGGAAGCACCCCCATGATCCGGTCCTTTTTAGTGACCCAAAAGACCTGGGCCATGGCTTCCAGATTGGCGAGAATGTTATGGTGAGAAAGCATGACTCCCTTGGCCTTCCCAGTGGACCCACTGGAGAAGAGGACTGTCGCGAGAGCATTCGAATTGCGATCCCCGCCTCCATAGATGGCTCGGATCAAAACGGAAGGCAGCAGAAAGGCCAAAAGAGCTGTGTAGACTTTTTGGGGCATGGTGATCTGTTTCATGACCTCTTCGAGCTTTACCATGCCATCCATCTCCTCAATCTTAGCCTTCGCTAAAAAGATTCTGGAGGTCAAGATGGTGCGAATGCCGCATTGCTCCACGGCGGAATCTAACGCCTCACGTCCAGCAGTAAAGTTCAGGTTGACCGGTATCTTTCCTGCTAAAAGCACAGCGATATTGGCTAGCGCCCCCGCCACCGACGCGGGGAGCAATAGCCCCACCATGCGATCCTCGCCACAATGTTTTCGCAGCCGCTTTCCGAGCAAAAGACTCCCAACCAGCACCTTTCCAAATGTAAGGTCCTGACCGGTGGAGTCTGCCATGGAGAATGAAAACCAACGGCGTTTGGCTGTTTTCAGAAACCTTAGCTGGAGCAAGTCTGTCGCAGTGCGTCGGTAAGGTATCGCATCACTACCCAACTCAGAGATGGTTTGCCGAACCTCCTCGGCCGTGGCCGTGGATGGCATGGAATGGCCAAAGGAAACCGTGACTGGATAGGGAATCCGCTGGGGCCACTTCCACAGGAAGCGACCTTCCTTAAAGCTAAAAATACTTCCCCAAAGACGGTCCAGGTAAATCGGTATAACGGGAACATCCAAATCTTCGATGATTTTTTCAAACCCTCTTTTAAACGGCAGGAGGTTCCCTGTACGACTTATTGCCCCTTCGGCAAAGATGCAAACCACGTTACCCTGGCGGAGTTCTTCTCGGGCCCGCTCAACGGATTCTACAATTTCCGTTCGGTTCCGTCCGGAGACAGGGATTGCTCTCATAAGGCGAAACAGCCAGTTCAATCCCCGGGCCTCGTAATAGGGGCGGTAAATCAGGAAGCGAATGAATCGTTGAACACATGCCGCTACGAGGAGTCCATCCATGTGAGACATGTGATTACAGACTAATAAAGCGGGACCGCGAAATGGAACGCCCTCCTGTCCCACGATCCGGATCTTGTAAATAGAGTGGGTCAGCAGCCACAGGACGAATCGAACAAGAAAATCAGGCAAGATACTTAGGATGTAAATCGTTGCTATCAACGTAAAGAATCCGAAAACAAAAATAACCAGGTCTACTGACACCTGAATTAAATAATGAACAGTTAACAGAAGAACAGAAGCCAGAAGGACGCCAGCGGTATTTATGAAATTGTTAGTAGCAATCAACCGGCCTATTTCCTCTCTTCCACTCCTCTGCTGTAACAGCGCGAATAAGGGAACGATGAAAAGCCCAGCGGAGATTCCTGTAAAAACAAGTGCGATTGACGCTTGGAAATAAGAAGGAGGGGACGACCAAAGCACCAGTGAAAATATCCCCATACCGATCGAACCCAAGGGCACGAGTCCAAGTTCCACTTTGTCTCCGGAGAGGCGACCAGCCGCAAGGCTGCCGATTCCAATCCCAATGGCAAGGAATGTGAGTAGTAGTCCTGTCCATAGTTCGTTGAGCCCCAAAATCTCTTTGCCGAATGGAAGAATCTCAGTTTGAAGCAAGGCCCCCAAAAACCAGAAGTAGGAGATTCCTAATACCGTGACCCAAAGGGTCTTCTCATCGTAAAGCCGCTTGAGTCCACTCCCAATCTCGGCCCAGGGATTGAGTCGAAATGGCTTTTGGCTGCCCGAAGGAGGCACCTTGGAAATTCGTAGACTCGTTATGGTTCCTGAAATGGCAATAAGAATTAGCACAAGACCGATCAATTCCAGCCTATCTTTCCAAGCGGTGAGCATCACGGTCCCAAGGGAGGTTCCCAGTATAATGGCCATGAAGGTGCTCATTTGCAAAAGACCGTTGGCCCGGGAAAGATCCTTTTCAGGAAGCATCTCAGGTAGGATCCCGTACTTGGCAGGACTGAAAAAGGTGGACTGAAGGGCCATCAGAAATACGATGCCAAGCATCAGTTCGATTCGTGCAGAAAGCAATGCAAAGAAGGCTAGAGTCATGGCCACGATCTCAAAGGCTTTGGTAACAACAAGAACGTTCCGTTTGCTAAAGACGTCGGCCAAATGGCCCGCATAACCAGAGAAGAGAAAAAACGGCAGCATAAAAACAGCTAGTACAGAGTAGTAGTAGAAAGACGGCGTCCCATCACCGACACTCACTGTCAAATTTAACGCAAACAGCGCTACGACAGTCTTACAAACATTGTCGTTAAAGGCACCCAGAAACTGGGTCCAGAGAAAGGGCTGGAGGCCGGGTTGCTTGAGTGTATCTATGTATTTCCCGCTCGGCATTGGCTATCCTTTATCATCTCATTTTTCATCGCTAATTCCGAGGATAACCAGCAACCTAAATTAGGATCGCTTTGAAGCAAGTCTTCTTAATGCTTCTCTTGAATTTTTTTCTTTCCCGAACTTTCACACAACTCACTTCGTTTCACCTATTGGGCGTCACTGGATTCCAGAGATGTCTCACTGAGTAGTGGCCCTGAGATCCCTAAGGTTGGGAAGGCGAAATGATAAGCCATTGTACTTATTCTCCGTTCCTCGTAGCCATTGCTTTCAACCGTCATCTCAACGGTAAGGTTTTTCAACTCTTTCGATCTACTCGGTAGCCTGTAGTAGACAAATCCACTGGCGGATTCGCCCGGTTGTAGCATGGCACCGGAAAATTCCATGTCCGCAAAATGTTGCTCGATCTCCTTATTAACTTCTCGTGTATGAGCAGCAGATCCAACAATGGTTGGAAGCCCAAAAAACATGCCCAGAGGACCCCACATCGCCATGTTGATTAGGGCCTTCCCTACGTATTCTCTTGAGGCCCCCTGTTTGGCCGCCTCATACCCATAAATGGGTCGTAAGGCTTGATCGCCTATAAAGGCCTTAATTTCGCTTCGATCCACCCTGTACTCTTGGGCGCCATTGTTCTCCACGCGTAGAAGCAGGGGTAGAACTCCGTAGGACGCAATGTCGGCATCGAAGGCCCGTCGCGACTTGTTGGCTGAAACATATTCTTCCAAGGACACCTCCAGCCCCTCTCGCACGTCCTTAACCGTGGGTAGGCCACCCATCCCCAATTCCGGTGAGTGTAAACTTGGGTCAAAGCTGGCAGTGCAACCACCAACAACCAGGCTCATAAGAAAGCTCGTATTGCGCCATGTATAATCTAACCCAAGGGCGATACGTTGCGCCATTTGTGATTCTAACCCTCCAAGGGCTCACATTAGAGCTCAAGGAGGGCAACAATGGAAGGGTTCACCATGGCACGACGATCCAAGCAGGAGTATTTACGATCCATCTATGATCGTTATCAGCACGCACCACGGGCACAGAAGGGAACGATGCTAGAGGAATTCTGCAAGGTTTGCGGCTACAACCGCAAATATGCCATCTGGCTTTTAAACCGGCCCTTGCCCGAGGCAACTGTACGCAAACGGGGTGCACCTCGCTCTCCTACATACAATCGGGCAATGGTAAGGATTTTGGCAAAGGTGTGGGAGGCCTCGGGGTATCTGTGCTCCCAACGTCTGAAGGCCGCCCTTGTACACTGGTTGCCCTGGATAAGGCAACACTTCGAGCTGACCCAACCGTTAGAGGATCAGCTCCTGGCCATCAGCGCCCGTCAGATGGATCGGCGCCTGAGGGAAACCAAGCACATCGTGAAACGCCGACTCTATGGCACCACTCGGCCCGGATCGCTACTAAAGCAGATGATCCCGATTAAGACCGATCACTGGGATGTGAACCGGCCGGGCTATCTGGAGATTGACCTGGTGTCACACTCAGGGGCCTCAGCGGTTGGGGAGTTTGTCCATAGTCTGGACTGTGTCGACATTGCTACCTGCTGGGTAGAGCGCAAGGCCGTCATGGGTAAGAGCGCTTTGGGTGTCTTGAATGCGGTCACCGAGATCGAACACCAGCTTCCTTTTCCCCTCAAGGGGATCGACTCCGACAACGGCAGTGAGTTTATCAACAACCGCCTTCTTGCCTTCTGTCAACAACGCCCAGCTGGCCACACCATTCAGTTCACCCGCTCGCGTCCCTACAAAAAAGATGACAACGCGCACATCGAGCAGAAAAACTGGACCCATGTCAGAAAGCTTATGGGCTGGGATCGCTACGACACCGCAAAGGCCCAAGAGGCCGCCAACCAGCTCTATGATGAGCTTAGGATCTTCCAGAATCTGTTCCAGCCCTCCATGAAGCTGCGATGCAAGATCCGTATAGGCTCTCGACTTATTCGCCGCTATGACACGCCTCGTACCCCGTTCGAACGGGTCGTGGAGTCCCGAAAGGGAGACCCCAAAAAGCTGGCAGCCCTCAAGCACACGCTTAAGACAACTGATCCCTTCGAGCTCTCTACCCGAATCGATCAGCAACTGCAGCGGATCTACAAGCTGGCCAGCCATGCAGACAGAGCCCCACGAGAGAGACCACCGCTGAAACAAACGCCGTGGAGAAACTGGACCTTCAGCAAGAAACTACAGCGCCAACAACAGGACATGAAACGACAGATGCGAGACGACTTCGGTTAGATTTTGTAATGACGCAACGAATCCCGCTAGGGTTAGATTTTTTGATGGCTTAACACGAGCTAGCGGGTATCAGAAATCGATTAAGCTTCATTTGTTCATCCCCCTTTCGCTTCTCAACTCGACAATTTAACAGAGCAACCCCTGTACCAGTGAATGTCACGCACTCCAATCTTCACCTCGCAGCGCACAACTCTCTGGAAATACGGTAGAAATAAAAATGAGGGAAAATGGCTCGGTCCCGCCATCACCGGTCAGGCGCCTAATGTTTTTGGCAGTTGCTGAGCGTCGCTGTCGAAATAACTGGACAGTCTTCTTGGCCCCGGGTTATTGACTTGATTTGAGGGGCTGCGTAAGGGGGACGAGGACAACCATTTGTTTAAAGGGTGGGTAAGTCCATGGGGCCTAGCTGGAAACTTTAAAGAAATTCAGCGAGAGATGAAAAAATAGCCTTCTATTTCTTACGTTTCAGATTGAAATTTTTCATTTTATTTTGCAGGGTGGCACGGCTAACGCCGAGGGCCTTAGCGGCTCGGGTCACGTTGCCACTCCACTTGGTCAGGGCATCCATAATTGTCTTTTTCTCAATGATCCCGGCCGATTCTTTTGCAATTCTTTTTAAACTATTCCCTACGGTTACAAATTCTTCTTTCATCCCCCGGAATTCACTAGGTAGATCCGAAACATCCAAAAGGTCACCCTTCGCAGTTACCATCATCCTCTGAACGACGTTTTCCAGTTCGCGAACGTTGCCCGGCCAGCTATAGGCGATGAGTGAAGCGGTTGCTTGAGGACTGATGCCGCTGATTTGCTTGTTAATGTTCTTTTTACGTTTCTCAATAAAGTGAGAGACCAAGAGAGGAATATCGTCGGCCCTCTCTCTTAGTGGTGGAACCTTAATTGGAAAAACATGGAGTCGATAGTAGAGATCCTGTCTAAATCGACCGTTATTGACGAGCGCATCCAAATCCTGGTTTGTGGCCGCGATGACCCTTAAGTCCACCTTGAGAGTTGCGCCTCCCCCCACACGCTGGAACTCACCGTCCTGCAGGACCCGCAGGAGCCTCACCTGTGTGCTCGGCGAAATCTCTCCTATCTCATCCAGGAAAAGTGCCCCCCCATCTGCAACCTCAAAGACGCCCTTTCTTTGCGTGATGGCCCCGGTGAAAGCCCCCTTTTCATGTCCGAACAGCTCACTTTCAAGAAGGGTTTCAGAGAGGGCCCCGCAGTTAATGGCAACAAATCTTTTGGTCTTCCGTGGACTGTTGTAATGAATCGCCTTGGCGATGAGCTCCTTGCCCGTACCGGTTTCCCCTTGGATCAATACGGTCACATCCGTCTCGGAAATGGATCGAACCACGTCGAATAGTTCCTGTATGGTCCGGCTCTGTCCGATCATACCGGCAAAGCTATACTCCCGTTCGATTTCTTGCCTGAGGCGGATGTTCTCCTGAGTCAGTTTCCGCTTATCTATATTCTGCTGCAGCATGCGCAAATGGGTCTGTTTCATCTGTTCCAGGTGATTAAAGAGGAGTCGGGACACCTCTTTCCTGACATTTTCGACAGGATCCTCCTTTTGCGGGTTTGATCCTCCTTGCCATTGGAAACGAAATCGGGAATACGGCGCGTTGTATATCTGCCCTTCCTTAAAGGCATAGGAAAGGGGTCCATGCCTCAGCTCTCCGGGGTACATGATCCGGTAGGCTGATACTGAACCCGCCTTCGCTTGAAGATGGGCATCGACCTGGTGGGTAAGGACTTCAATTTGTCCTTCGGCTGGAATCAGAACCATGGCGTCTGGCGAGGCCTGCGTAAACTCCGGTGACAGGGTAATCTTTTCAGATTTTAATTCTACTTTAACCGCCTCGACAGTTGATTGCTTTGATGACCCATGGGAGATGATGAGACGGCCCCCTTCGTCGGTCAAGGTAAACTCGGGAAACTCTCGTAAAATATCGGCTATTCGAAGCTGGGAAATCTCTTCGATGCAATGGGCTTCATCGATAAAGGGATACATGCGAGGGAACCCCTCGACAAAGCCCCGCAGGATATAGATCGATCCCAGGGCAGGCCTACCAACGGGGTCGAACTGGGCAAGCAAATAGAGTTCCGGCTTGGGCCCACTCTTTTCAAAGGACTGTAATTTTATGTAATTGGTCTGTGCCGCTCCCCACAGACTGCAAAAGATGAGCGTCGAGCGGACATCATTCAAGACTTGAAAAATAATCTCAACGAGGGAGGGAAGATCTTTCTTGCCAGGTTTAAAATAGGATAGCGCCGCCTGATAGGCGAAATCCTTTCTCCCTGAGATCCTTTCCCCGTATAATTCGAGCTTCCTGAGTACCGAGAGGGGGGCCCAGTGAGTGGTATCGGTCAGAAAGGATTCCGGATCCGCCGGGAGCTCAAACCCATCAATGCCCTTAAAGAGCTCTGCATAATCCAGGGTAGTCTTCCCTGAGGGCAATTCTTTGATGTAACTGAGAAGAATATCGGTCAGGTGACAGGTAATCCAGGGTGGATTTTCTTCCGCCTTGGTCTTTTCCACGGCCGTCCTTTCATCGCCTTTCTAAAGCATAAATTCAACAAGGTCAAAATTCATGAATTCGTCATTGATTCTCTTCGGAATCCCCTATGCTTGTCAAGGACCCGACCGGATCATGGGATCACCTCCAAGTTGACATCATACTCCGCTATCAGATAATCTCTGGCCTCAAAAGTTGGCGTGGCCAGTCGAATCCCTGTCACTACAGCGGCTCTAAGAACGCTGTAGCGCATTTGGGACGCTTGTTTGTGGAATCTTGAGAGGTTTTTTGCTACGCCACAAGTGTAAATTGTTTTCCCTTGAATTGACTCAGCACAATATCAAAACCACGAGAGGATCCACCAGTTGACATCATACTCCGCTATCAGATAATCTCTGGCCTCAAAAGTTGGCGTGGCCAGTCGAATCCCTGTCACTACAGCGGCTCTAAGAACGCTGTAGCGCATTTGGGACGCTTGTTTGTGGAATCTTGAGAGGTTTTTTGCTACGCCACAAGTGTAAATTGTTTTCCCTTGAATTGACTCAGCACAATATCAAAACCACGAGAGGATCCACCATGGCCACAGCCAGCACTCAGCTCGACCCTGAAAAACAGCCCGCTCTCCAACGAATCGACGCCTACGCAGATTGGCGGCAGCGAGAAGGCCCACCGCTCATGGGGGGCGTCTATATTAAGGATATGAATGCGGTGGAGGTGGGCCCATGGCCTCGCAAGGGAGATGGTGTCAAGGGAGCCCTCGGCTACCTGGATGGAGACGACGAAGCCGACGAGCATATCGTCGAGCTTCCGCCGGGGGGCAACACCGCCCCCATGAGACACCTGTACACGGAAGCCACCTACGTCCTTTCGGGTCGAGGCTCCACTACTGTTTGGCGCGACAACGGGGCGAAACAGACCTTTGAATGGGGACCTGGTAGTTACTTTGTGCTACCCACCAACGCGTCCCATCAGATTTTCAACGCCAGCCTTTCACAGCCGGCGCGGTGGTTTTCGGTGACAGACCTTCCAGGCCTGTTGCGACGCTGGGCCAGTGAGGACTTTGTCTTCAACAACTCCCACGACTTTCAGGACCGCTACGCCGGTGAACCCGACTATTTCAGCGCCGACGCAAAACTGTACCGCGGAAGAGTCTGGGAAACTAATTTCATCCCGGACATTAAGAAACTTCCCCTCTACGAGTGGAAGAGTCGTGGGGGTGGCGGAACCAATGCGTTTATGGTGATGGGTTCCGGCATGATGGAGTCCCACGTCTCACGCTTCGAATCCGGCCACTACAAAAAGGGCCACCGGCATGGTCCCGGGGCACACCTTTTCATCACTGAAGGTGAAGGCTATGTACTCACCCAGCGTGAGGATGAGCCCCGCATCCGCTGCGACTGGAAAGTGGGAAGTCTCTACCTTTCAGGCGCCGGGGAAGGCATCTGGCTACACCAGCATTTTAACGTGGGCTCCACCCCTGCCACTTACCTGGTAATGAACCAGGGACTATCGCGCAAGTATGCCGCGAACCGCTGGCAGGCTGATGAATCCACCGTGCTGCGCGGCGGTGAGGTCAGCAGTAAAAAAGGCGGGCGCCAGGTGGAGTACGAGGACGAAGACCGTGAAATCCATCGAATCTTCGAGGAGGAGCTCCGCAACCGTGGAGTTACCTGCAGGATGAAGAACATGGTCCCATGGTGCACCGGAGAGCCGGGGGCAGAAACCGCCAAGGCTTACTTCCTGGACGAGCACGGGGCGAACCCAGCGAACCCTTAGGCCGGTCTGGCTGACGGCCAGTCATCCGATTTGCAAATAACTGGTTCAACCGCACCCTGTATGAGCACCTGAGGAGCCTCGCCCTCCCAAAGAGGAAATTCATGCACGATATCCTACACGACCATGATCACGACAACGATCTGACTGACCAGGAAGAAGAACATCCCCTCTGGAAACTAGACACCATCACTCTGACGAGTGTCGGTATCGACATCGGCACGGCGACCTCCCAAATTATCTTCTCACGCCTGGTGTTGCGAAGGCTGGGGCAAGAGCTGTCCAGCCGTTTCGTGGTGACGGAGCGCAAAACCCTCTACCAGTCGCCCGTTCAATTCACGCCCTATACTGCCGGCCGGGAGCGCATAGACGACCAGGCCCTACGGCTCCTAGTGGATGCCGCCTACCACCAGGCAGGGCTCAGCCCACGGCAGGTGGACACGGGAGCCATCATTTTGACGGGCGAGGCCATTCGGCGGGATAACGCCCGGGCCATCGCAGATCTTTTTGCAGCACAGCAAGGAAACTTCGTCTGTGCCACCGCAGGCCACAACTTTGAGGCGTTGCTGGCTGCCCATGGATCGGGGGCAGTTGCCTATTCGTTGGAGCATGAATGCAGAGTTCTCAATGTGGACATCGGTGGCGGCACCACCAAGCTGGCGGTGGCCGATCACGGGCGGGTCCTGAACACTGCCGCGTTTCACGTAGGTAGCCGACTGCTGGCCATGGATGGCGCCGGCTCCATTGTCCTTCTGGAGCCCGGGGGACAGGAACTGGCCCGGCAAATCGGTTTCCAATGGCAGGTTGGGGACCGGGTGGCACCAGATCAGATTGATCGGTTAGCCGACCACATGGCCCAGGCGGTTCTCACTCTCACCCAGGAGGAGAAACCCTCACCCGATTTTGAACGACTTTGGTTGACCCCACCCCTTAGCGGCTCAAAAAGCTATGACGCAGTCATCTTTTCTGGTGGTGTTGGCGAATACGTCTACGGAAAAGAGTCCAAGTCCTTTGGTGATCTCGGCGCACCTTTCGGGCGGGCCCTCCAAAGTCACACAGGTAAAGCTCAGCTTGTCTGGCCACTGGTCCCTGCGCGTGAGTGCATCCGTGCTACCGTCATAGGTGCCTCTCAATACACGGTACAGGTGAGCGGGAATACTATTTACCGCTCTAACAATGGTCTCCTTCCCCGAAAAAATCTGCAGGTACTACGCCCCCCCGTAGATTTGAGCGATGACATCGACGTGCCCACCCTCGCACGGGGAATTCAGGGTCATTTCCAGGCCTTCGACTTGCAGGAAGGGGAAACCGAAGTTGCCCTGGTTTTCCATTGGGAGGGACCTCCAGCGGCCATCCGTATCGACGCCTTTTGTCGCGGCCTGTTGGAAGGTCTACCGGAGACCTTAAAGAGCGGTGGGTCCATCTATCTGGTCTTCGACCATGATTTGGCGGGGTTGGTGGGGAACATCCTCACGGAGGATTTCAGACTCAAAAACGACATCCTTTCGATTGATGGAATAACGCTCCGGGACTTCGACTTCATCGATCTGGGCGAGGTTCTAGAGCCTTCAGGAACGGTGCCCGTCACCATCAAGTCTCTGGTATTCCAGATGTAGCTTAAACTTTCTGGTTGAAATTTAGCTTGAGGAACCGGAAATAAGATGACTCGCGCAAAGACGCAAAGGATGCCAAGTCCGGAGAATTAGAAGAGACTTTTTTCTTTGCGGTCTTGGCGTCTTGGCGCGAAAATCTTTGTTGAAATCGTTCTTTTTAGGATTTGGACGGATAAGAAGCGAGACATGTATTGAACCCAGCGATTGATCTGCGTATGCTAACGCTCTTAAAATAAAGCTTTTGTGTAGGAGGTGCACTATGGTTCAGGCGAGAATGGAGGAGGTTCGGTTTCCAGGTGGTGGCGGTGAGATCCAAGGGTGGATTGCTCGGCCAACGGAGGCGGGCCGTTATCCAGCCATCGCATTGCTTCATGGCCGCAATGGGCCCAGCGACAGTTTCCGTGACGTCGCTGTTCGGTTCGCAGAGGAGGGTATCGTTGGCCTTGCCGTCAACTACATGACCCTCAAGGAGGAGCCCCCCCTTGAGGAAATGGTCCGTAGTACGGAAGGCGCCCTCAACTTTCTCAAAACCCAGACCCAGGTGAACACCGATCGCATCGCCATCGGTGGATACTGTAAGGGTGGCGGGCTCACCTATCAGGCATTGGCCAAGATCCCGGGTTACTCTGCAGGGGTGATTTGGCACGGCGGTCTATCCGGAGACAACGTAGAAGCTGCCCTGCGCGTCCAGGTACCCATGATCATCATCCACGGGGCGTCGGATACGCCAGTGCCCATCGACAAAGTTTTCGACCTGACCAAGCAGCTCAACCAGCAAGGCAAGCGATTCGAATTGAAGGTCTACCACGGTTGTGACCACGCCTTCACCTTGCCCGGTGGCGCTCGTTATATTGCAGAGGCAGCGGATGATGCCTTTCGGGAGGCCGTGCTGTTCTTGCGGCGAACCTATGGAATTCCCGTAGGGACGGTCAGTCCGCTGGTGCGAACTCCCATAGCGGCTTGACCCCCAGGGGAAGCAAATCCGGCGCTCAAAGGTTTCGCAGTTCAAGCAGGTCGTTTGCCACCTCCATGTGCTTGATGCTACGCGATTGAGTAGTGCCTGATCATTGTTCTAAGAGAATTGATGGTCATTAAACTTCGGACATGAGACCCAAAATGTCGACGGACGTGCCAACTCATCCGACCGCTTTGGAGAATTACCGACGTGACGGGTACACGATCCTGCGGAACGTTTTCAACCCCAAAGAGATCGCTTCCCTACGGGACGGGTGCAGGGACAAAGGGCAAACCGCCTTTATTGGCCCTCGTGACTTTAACGGCCTCCTGCTCTCCCAGGAAATTATCGAACCCTTGCGTCAGTTACTTGGACCTCTCATTGTATTGTTTGGCGACTCGATCAGTAAAAGTGACGATAAAGTGGCCGACTGGTCTTCGCGACATTTCCATGTGGATGCACGGGGCGATGATTTCGATTACACCCGCCCCTACCCACTCCTAAGAATTGGTATTTATTTGCAGAATCATGACGTTTACAGCGGTGGCCTCAAGCTACGGCCAGGGTCCTGGACTCGTTTCTGCGTCGAGCAGTACGGCATGAGGCGACTCATTAAACTGGCCGTGCGCGAGCGCAACCTGAATCAGCTAAAACCACCTCCGGGTTCCATCAACGTCGACGTTCGCGCAGGGGACATCGCATTGTGGAACCTTCGCATGCACCATACTGGCTACGCAGTACGCCTCCGTCGTTCCCCACAGCGATCCTTCCACCCGTTTGTGGAAAATCTGATTCCGCGGGCGTTTCAGTGCCCCGAACAGAACACTCGTTGTGCGATCTTTGCCACCTATGAAGCACCCTCCAAATACCTCGATCGTTATGTGGAAAATCGTTGGCGAATTCCGGAGTTAGTCGAGAAGTGGCGACGTAGCGGTGCCTGTGATCCTGAAATCCAGCAACTAGCCGAGGCACGCGGCCTCGAGTTGCGTTTGACCCAGTCATGAGGGCTACGCGGGAGGGGGTACCAACGGTGCACTCTCGCCTGATTCTTGCATCGTCCATGGGTCTCACTGGCTAAGGGTTCCACGTGCTGAATGGGTGGACCAGCTTCCCAGCCGGGGAAGACAAACCGATTTCACTTTCTGACTGGATAGATGGAGCTACCGAGTGATCAATTTCCAATGGGCGTCAAACTCGATGTGCGCACCCAACCGTCACGGCTATCGGCCAATCGAATTTGCACCCAACCGTCGCGCCTCTCCATGATCCGAACCTCCGTACCCCCGGGAAGCGCCTCGGCAAATCGTGCCGGAGCCCCGGTAGAATCCGCGGCATGAGCAACTACTTCTACGGCCGTCATGACCGCCTCATCGTTGCCATCGGTCGTCAAGCCCGGTAGCCCACCGAGGCCCAACCACAGCACAGCGGGCAGCAAAGCCAGGTTTCGCGCCCATACCCATCTCCAGCGGATGCCCATCGCCAAGAGCATCGCCGCCATGGCAAAGGCCAATGAGGCCCCAAAGGAACGCGCACTGCGAGAAAATGTACGATGCCAGAAGAAGAACGTGTTGAGTAATGTCCTGGACTTGGGACGGGGGACCCAATCCGGCAGCAGTTCCCTGGCATGGGTAAGGTTTTGCCTCGCCCGCCTGTGGCCAGGTTCCACAGCCAAGGCGCGCCGATACGCCAGGATCGCGTGTCCTAAATCTGTAGCTTGAAGCGACGCGTTACCAATGTTGGCGTATAGATCGGCATTGTCGACTCCCTGTTCCACTGCCACCTGGGCAAACAGGCGCTGCGCTCTGCGGAAATGCTCCAGACGTTGATCCTTTAATTTTGAATTCAGACCCCGTTGGTATTCCTCAACACCTTCCTGAACCACCTGGTTCTGGGATTCACTCCATGATGGTTGGACCCAAGCCATACAAATCAGGACCAGCATGAACAATCTAGCAATTCTCATGGAGTTTCCTTCTGAACAGCTTCAGCCACTTTGATGGCGCGCTCAAAAAGCTTTTCATCCAAGCTTTCCGGGGTATGACCATCAGGCGCATAGGCTAGATTGTCGCACGCCAACAGCAGTTGATCCACTTTGCCCCGCAGTTGACCGTTTGCCTGAGTCGTCATCTTTCTCACGGCTGCAGCAATTTGTCGCGCTGCCTCAGTACGTGGCAACTTCCCAGCCTGGGTAATCTGCCTAACCTGTTCCTTTACAAGCCTACGGAGGCGAAGGATTTCAGGATCCACCTCGGCAACCCTGCGCCACAACCAGGCGGCCACGACCAGCAAAACCGAAAATATATATATACCGTATCGGACCAAGGAGCCGCCGTATCGCTCCGCCTCGCTGATCAATAATTTTTCGGCATCCGCCTCGATGGCTAGATCGGCGCCGGTGAGGTCATAACGCTTTGGTGACCCTGACGTTCTGGATTGCATAGCCTCTGGCACTCGATTCTTTTCAGCCGCATCCTTCCTTTTTGTCTTGGGCGCCCCGCTCACCACGTCTTGCGCGCGCACCATCTGTGTGGGCTGAACGCGCAACGCGATAGGATCGGAACGAGTTGTCTGGAACTGGCCTATCTGGGGATCAAACCAGGAATAAGCCAATGGCGGTATTTCGGCCACTGACTCGTCCAGGACTCTAACGGTTACAGCGAATGTTTTACTGTCTCCAGATAGTGTCCCCGCCACATCGCCCCCGGGCAGCCGAAACCGTTTGGGGTCCAGGCCGCCATCGGCGGATAACGGCGGCAACGCAGCGCTATCGAGGCTCCCCTCACCGCGGAGCTGGATCGTCAGCGTTATGGGATCCCCTACACGTACCACGGTTCGGTCAGCTTCTACCTTGAATGAGAAACCACGACCGATGGCACCAGCAAAACTTGCCGGCGCCTGATCCAACGGCAACGGGCGAATAACTAGTTTGCGAGGCTTATCCACGGCACGCAGTCGCACCATTGATGCGGGTTCTCGTCGACCAAAGACGCCACGTCTCCAGCGAGTAACCCTGTTCATGGTAGCCGTTAGGGGCCTGATCTCGTATTCTCCCGGTTGGTTGACAACCAATCGAGGCGTAGCGGTAACCACGGTATATTCACGTCCATCCAGCTTGCGTTTTTCCATACGGGCCTTTAGCCGGATTGTCCCTTTCTCGGTTTCCACGGGCAGGAACGTATCGTCGCGATTAAGGGGATCGGTCAAAAAAGTAAACTGAGAAAAAACAGATGAACGAAAGGTCAGGTCTCGAACCTCATTGAGGTTGCCTGCGTACCACCACTGGACCTTAACTGGCACCCGTTGACCTGGATATACGGGATGGCTCGGTAGGACTAATACAACACGCATATTTTTGTCAGTGGCGATTTCCTGAACACGAAGGGCAAGCCCTTGAGTAGGCACGGTTCGTTGATTCTGAGTGACCTTAAAGGGGGGGAGCCGAAAATTTCCGGGTTTTTCCACCACCACATGATAGTCAAATTGGTAAACCACCTTGCGGTAACTTATCATCCGTCCGTTGATCACCTGCGTAACGCTGGTGACGCTGGGCCGAACCCCGGCCACCTTAAGGGACACGCCAGGAGGCACCGTCCCAGGTTCGCATACGGGTTGGGGTTGTTCCTCAAAGCCCTCGGCGGTGACCCGCACAAGTAGGGGTTCACCCGTATAGTGAGGCCCTCGTTGAATTCCAACCTTGGCCTGCTGTGCCAAACCAGATTCAGCAAGCACCAACAGCAAGGCTAGTGGAAGAAAGAATAGTCGAGATCGTGTCACCAGTCTTTCTCCACCGGGGCATAACCGGCCGAACTCCTTTGCCGCTTATCACGGCGCCGTTGAGCCTCGCGATCACGGACGGATTGTAGCAGATGATTCATATCCATCTGTTGGGCCTGCTGCTGTTCTTGCTTTTGCTTTGCTGCCTCCTGATCCTGCTGTTGTGCTTGTTGCTGCTGCTCCTGTTGCTGCTGCTTTGGCTCTTTGGGCGGCGGGCTGAGCAATTGGATGGCCTCCGCAAGCTTTTGTACGGCCGCTCCTTGATCTTCCTCCACTGTCTTTAACTGTTGCGGATCTTTTTTCATCTTCTGAGTCGCTTGATCCATGGCCTGCCTCGCACCCGTCACATGCTGTGACGCCTGGGCCAGGCGATGGGCTGCATCCTGAGACTCCGTGTCCAATGACTTGCCGCCACTCCCCTGCCCGGCGAAATTGCTGGGGCTCTGCTCCGATTGTTTTTCCAGTGAATCTGCGATCTGACGTGTAACATTTGAAAGATCCTGCTGACGAGGAATGAGAGGGGCAATTCCGCTTACCATTTTACTCTCATCAGCCAAGGTTGCCACGTCACGGGTTTCGTCCGCCAAGGCGGCCTGACGTTGAGCAGTCTCCCGCAGGTGTTCGAGGATGGAAAAGAAAATCCGGCGCAGGGCCTCCACCTGCTCGATCCCTTGATCCACAAGGCCCCCCAGCCTCTGAAGATCCTCGGTTTTTACCTGATTTCCTTTTATTCCCTTGATGGCACTCTCGGTTTCAGCAAAGGAACCCAAGGTCTGGTTCAGAATATCTTTCGCCAACTGGATTTGCCGACGACGAGTTTCTTCATTCCTTTTTGCCTCTTCCTCCGTAGCAGCCGCGGTTGTACCACCTTCTTCCGGCTGCTTAAGGGTTTCCAGTTCGCCATCGAGCATCCGCCCCAACCGCTTGCCACGCTGAATGTTATTGAACTGAAGTTCCCCCAGTAATGGCAGACTCTCACTAATTTTAACAACTTTTGCGACCTCTTTGCCATCATCAGGGATGAGAAGAGCCTTCATGTAGGTTTCATCACCGTAGATCACTTCGATGAGGCCGCGAATATCCAGGAACAGCTCCCGTACCTTGAACAAAAGTGTCGTACCTCGCGCCTCATTCTCATAGGCATTGCGGTAACGCTTCTCAGCCAGGGCCCCGCCTGCTTGCTTGAACGCGTCCTGCGCTTCCTGCATGACCGGTTGAGCCTCTCTTAAGGCACGCAAGAGAGCCTGCCTTCGACGCTTTTCATGTTCCGTTGAAGAGTCTTCTTTGCCCTCTTCTTGCGCAGCCGGACTTTCCTCCGCCTTCAAGCCAGCGTCCACTCTTGCCACCAACTCGCCAGTCCGACCCTCTACGTCAATCAGAACATCTTGCAAAAATTCTCGCGTGAGCCACCCGGGCCTTGCTGTCCCATTTTGGGAGGCACCGGGAACACTAGCTACAGCGTCGGCAACCTCACCGGTCTGCTGGGTGAGCAGCGTGGCATCGTCAATGATCCTTCTGAGCACTTGAACCAGGTTTCTGAGCTGATCGCGCGCCCTCTTGAGCTCTCCAAGGCTGGAGGATACACGCCGATAAGCCCTCTCAGCCTGGCGCTCTCGCAATTGTCGCCGCGCCTGGCCCATGTGTTGACCCGAGCGATGGAGATAAGCCATGACGTTTTGAAGCTGTACTAACCGTATGTTCTGCTCAGGCGTGCGCTCACTCTCGTCAACGGCCTTGAGACGGTCTGCCTCGTCGCGCAGATTCAAGACTACCTCCTCTAGCCGAGAGAGGAGCTTTCCCTGCTCAATCTTGAGACTGCGAAAATCGCTTTTTAAGTGTTCCGGCAAAGTGGGTTCCTCCAAAGGTGCAACCCGTTCAACCGTTCCCTGTATCAGACGGGTCAGCTCACGCTGCCCTTGAATCAATTCCTCCAGCTGTTGGGCCAGGTCATCTTTGTCACGCTTATCCAACGTATCAACCAACACTAAGACTCGGCGCATGACCAGCTCGAGATTTTCCCGTGCCGCCGTCTCATGGGGTTCCAACCGGACGGCTTCACGAAACCAACCTGCTGCACTTTTCAATCGAGCCAGGGCCTTCTGGGGCTGATCTTTGATAAGCCCGTCGGCCAGTTTCACCTCTACCCATCCCAGGTTGTAAGTGGAACGGTAGCGAGTGGGACCATCGGAACCCGCCTTCTGTCGAGCCTGGGAAAACCGCTTTTCAGCATCATCCCATTTTTCAGCCTGGCTGAGGAGCACTGCATCGTTGTAGAGCTCACGTGCTCCTCTGTCCTTCCAACTCTCCTCTCCCGTTTGGGCTCCTTGATCCAACCCCGGTGGTGTTGGGGTGTCTGACGGATTCTGAGCTCGGGCAAAAGAAACGGTTAGGATAAAAAAGAAAATCAAGACACAAGCAGTAGTTGCACCCAGTAAATCAAACATGGCAGGACGAAATCCCATCCTGCCACTGGAAACAATGGTCGCCGTTATCAGAAAGATTATCGCAAGGAGGACCGCCCATTGAAAACCCTCTTGTCTGACCAAACGCCCCCGGTCCTCCAGTGGGCTCCGGGTCAGTGGAGCGATATGGGTTTGGTAAATAGATTTGAGGTCGAGAGCCCCTGTGGCCGCAGGAATATAAACTCCGCTTGTTTCCAAGGCGATCTTCCGCAGCAAATCGCCGTCCAGGCGTGTTACTACGGGCTGCCCGTTTCCATCGAGGAGCTGGGTCCGCGCCCCGGTCTTTGGATCGGTCACCAACACTCGGCTCCCACCCTCATCACCAACCCCGATGGTAATGATGTGGATGCCACGTTCGGCTGCTGCCTTCGCGGCCTCCAGGGCGAAGGAGTCGTGATCCTCACCGTCAGTGATCATCAGGATGATCCGTGAAAGATCAGACTGCCCTCGAAATCCAGCCAGGGCTTTACGAATGGGCTCTTCAAGATTGGTGCCGCCGCGAGTAACGCTGTGGGGGCCAACGGATTCTAGCACCAGACGAAAAAAGCCGAAATCGGGGGTCAATGGACAGAGGACCGTTGCTCGACCGGCAAATGCAATGAGCCCCACATGATCCCTGCTGAGATAGCCGAGGAGATCCTGAATTTCGGCCTTTGCACGCTCCAGCCGGTTGGGAGCAACGTCCTCAGCCAGCATGGACCGGGAGACATCCAGTGCGATCATCAATTGGGCGCCCACCTTCGGTGTGCGCTCGTAGTGGAAACCCCACTGGGGACGCATCAGGGCCAGGACCAGGGCAAAGGCCGAGAGGCCCAGCAATCCAATGACAGACAGCCTGCGCCAACCGCTTTGCCGCAACACCAGTCTCTTTTGCATAGTAGGTGAGATCCAGCGGTCTAGGTTTGTGTTTCCCCGTTGATCAAACCAGGTTAGCAGCCCCAGAAATACCAGCACCGGCCAGATCAGATGGATCCAATGGGGCTCTGCAAACTGAAAGTCGCTCATGGCAGTCTCCTCAAGATGGAGCCGGCCAAGAGCCCGCTGCTCCCCATCAAACTCAGAGCCGTCCAGACAAATGCCCCGTAATTCTCATTGTACTGGAGATAACGCACTTCCGTGATTTCCGTTCGTTCCAAGCGGTCAATCTCTTGGTAAATCTCAGCCAGCCCCTCCGCATCGGTGGCACGAAAGTATCGACCACCCGTCTTCAAGGCAATTTCCTTGAGGGAGTCTTCATCGATCTCCACCCTAGCGGGCTGGAGAAACTCCTTTCCTGTGAACGGATCCTGAACCGGAACGGGGGCAAGCCCCCTGGTACCGGTGCCGATGGCGTATACCTTAATTCCATGGGCCGATGCCAGTTCGGCGGCTTGGAGTGGTGCGATGTCGCCTGCATTGTTGACACCGTCCGTTAACAGGATTGCAACCTTTGATTTTGCTGGATGCTGACGCAAACGCTCTACGGCCAGAGCCAGCCCTTCTCCCAGAGCGGTTCCGTCCTCCCCGCGCTCCCGTACAATCTCGAGATCAGCGGCAATGTTGAGGAGGTTTCCATGGTCCAAGGTCAGCGGACATAATCCATCCGCGAAACGTGCAAAAGCAACCAGGCCGATCACATCGTCCGGCCGACCCTTCCCAAACCCACCGGACCATGCACTCTCATCCCGATCACCCAACACAAACAGGCGAAAAATTTTCTTCACCACAGCGAGACGATCCAGGCTGGTATCGGCCTTCACCAGATCACGTGCGCGCATGGAACCCGATCGATCCACAACCATGACCATAGCTATGCCCTCACGCCTAACCCGCGTCTCGTCGTGGGGGGTACGCGGTCCCGCCAGGGCCACGGC
Source organism: uncultured Binatia bacterium (SeqCode) (assembly GCA_965215595.1). Classification (GTDB taxonomy): domain Bacteria; phylum Desulfobacterota; class Binatia; order UBA9968; family CAXXLF01; genus CBDCDW01. The sequence continues at coordinate 78,915 of CBDCDW010000006.1, forward strand.
CATGGCTGCCAAGGCCAGGGCCAGTAGGAGTGCAGGAAAATTCGCAAGACGAGTCCGTAAGGTACGTGGCGATCGGTTTAGCAATACCAATGCGGAGTAGCTCACCTCCGCCTGCCGGCTTCGAGTTAACAGGAAGTATACAACCGGGGCTAAGCCGGCAAACCAGAGAAACCAGGGATCACGAAACTCCAAGTCAAACACGAGCCACCTCCGCAACGGATTGGGTGGTATCCGACGGCCTAAGGTCCGACTCCTTTTGTCGGGTCTCCTCGAGGAATCGGCGCGCGGCCGTCACCGAATCATCCGTGTCCTGATCGGAAGGAACGAAGTTGGCAAATTTGACCAGGTCGGCTCGACGCAAGAATTCACGCAGCATGGCCTGGTGCTCACCTGAAAGATCGGGGGATCGACTCATGGACTCGAGGAATTCTTCCGTGGTGAGCTCAGGGGCGCGTAGTTCAAACCGATTCTCCAGGTACCAGCGAACGATGGCAGAAAGTTCCACAAAGAATGCGTCCACCTGCTCCGGCTCGTCGCGTGAGCGGTTTACTAGCTCCGTGAGCCTCCCCATGGCAATCTCATAGGCACTGCGCCGCCGTGCCTTTTGTCTTGAAGCCAACCAGACCCGCCATCCCCAGAATGCCGTGACAAATACCAGCAACAACCCGATAACCCATGTCCAGATCCAAACTCGAGAGGAGCCCAGCAGCGAAAGCTCCCCCAGGGGTGGGTTCAATTCCACCTGGCCATCAGTGGGCAGAACCGATTGCACTTCGAAAGAAAGACGATGGGTTAAAAGTTCATAGGAATCAAACCCCTCCGGGGCAGGTTTGACGCCTTTACGACGATCTACAAACTCAACCAGAATGGGTGGTATGATATGTTTTCCGGACCTGGGAGGTTGTAACTCGTAGCGTTGCGAGGATACGGTCCGTCCCTGATCGTCGATCTTTTCGTCCTTAACAAAGTCGATAATGGCATACCGCTCCATTACCTGACCGAATTCAGGCATAATCAGCTCGACACCCTTTTCAGCCACGACGTTCAGCGTCAGTTTGATTGAATCACCAATCCTCGGTTGCAGCGGCTCCAGCCGTACGGTGGCCTCCACGGGTCCCTTGCGCGTAGTCTTTTCCAGCCCTTCATCGGCCTCTACCCGGTGTACGTCAGCAACGGACCCGAACAGGAGAAACCACGCGAAGCCAAAGATTGCCAGACCAGAGAAACGTCTGACAAAGCACCAAAGATCGAGGATCAATTCCCGGGTCATCGTCGCATCCGTCGCTCTCGAAGGCGGAAAAATTTTACCAACGGGTCCACCACTGAGGCGGACGGATCAATGGTAACGAAGTCGATGCCGCTGCTGCGAAAGAGACTGGCCAAATCATCGGCATGTTGACGGGCCGCAACATCGAAAAGGTGACGGAAGGTCGCCGAACCCGTATCGTAGATCCCCCTCATGCCGGTCTCAGGATCAGCAAGGGAGATCAAACCCACATCGGGGATCTCACGCTCCCGCGGGTCCGTGACGTGGACGGCAATCACATCGTGCTTTCGATTGGCCGAGCGCATGGCTCGTTCGAAGCCCTCATCAAAGAAATCACTTACCACAAAGCAGACAGTCTTACGTTTAGCGCTTTGAAGGAGAAACTCCATGGCACCCGCAATGTTGGTCCCGTAACGGCTGCTACGCCGTGGGGCTTCACTGGACCTCCTCCAGGACGGACGCCATCCGATTCTTTTGGATTCATCCGTGGACCCCGTACGTTCATTGTCATGGGCCAGTATCTCCCGGATAACCCTGAGCACATGCTTCTGTCCCTTGCGGGCGGGAATATACTGCTCAATGTCCGAATGGAAAAGCGTTAACCCCACCTTGTCGTCGTTGCGGATGGCAGAAAAGGCCAGCAATGCTCCCAGTTCAGCCGTGGCTTCACGCTTGGACCGGTGGGCCGAGCCGAAATCCTGCGAGGCGGAGATATCGATCATGAGCATCACCGTGAGCTGCCGTTCCTCCACATAGCGTTTCACGTAAGGCGAGCCCATTCGAGCCGTTACGTTCCAATCAATGGAACGGACGTCGTCCCCGGGGACATAGGGACGCACTTCTTCAAATTCCACCCCAGCCCCCTTGAAAACAGAAACGTATTCGCCAGCCAGAACGTCGGCCACCTGACGACCTGTACGAATCTGAATTTGACGGACTCGCTGGATGATCTCGCGAGCTAGCATAGGATTGATCAGGGGACGAGAACTGATTCCAGCACTGTACGTATAATGTCGTCTGAGGTCTTCCCCTCCGCCTCGGCTTCATAGGAAAGCATCACACGATGGCGCAGCACATCGGGTGCCATGGATTTGACATCGTGGGGGGTGACATAGTTTCGGCCTTGAAGGAGGGCATGGGCCTTGGTGGATTTCATAAGATTAATGGAGGCACGGGGACTGGCACCCACCTCGATAAGACCTTGAAGACCGTTCAGACCTGAACTGGTGGGGTTGCGGGTGGCCCGTACCAGATCCACGATATAGTCACGCACCTTGTTATCGGCAAACACCTGCTCCACTACCCCCCGCATTTCCAGGATCTGCTCAGGACTCGCCACTTTCTTGACTCCCTCCGTGGCACGTGCGCCTGCCATTCGATCCACGATCTTTAGCTCCTCATCCCGATTCGGGTAATCCACTTTGACCTTGAGCATGAATCGGTCCACCTGTGCTTCGGGAAGCGGATAGGTCCCTTCCTGTTCAATAGGATTTTGCGTGGCCAGCACAAGGAAAGGATCTTCCAAGGGATAGGTTTCTGCACCGATGGTGGCCTGCCGTTCCTGCATAGCCTCCAACAGCGCGGCCTGGACCTTGGCAGGTGCCCGGTTGATCTCATCCGCAAGAATCAAATTGGAAAAAATGGGCCCTTTCTTGACGCTATAGGTTCCCTCCCGCGGATTGAAGATCTCCGTTCCCGTAACATCTGCAGGCAACATGTCCGGGGTAAATTGAATTCGTGAAAAGCGTGTATCAATGGCTTGGGCCAGGCAACGCACAGCCAGGGTCTTTGCCAAACCCGGCACCCCCTCCAGGAGCACATGCCCCCCGGTTAGCAAGCCTATCAACAAACGCGAAACCATGGCTTCCTGACCCACAAGAACCCTACCCACCTCGTTCACGAGGTCATTTGCCAGTCGTGAAAATGCAGCAATCCGATCGTCGTGTGATTCGGTCGAACTCATCATTCCTCCTAGAGTCGCAATCGCAATAAAAATTGTTTTCAGCGAAACTCAGAACGAGCCAGCCAAATATACCGGGCATCGCCGGGATAATTGTTATAATACCGAAAATTAAAAATGGAGACAATACTGATTCAACTTTATCAAGGGACGGGACCGCGAGCAAGCTTCGGAGAAGAGCCGTGGGCAACCAGGCTCCAAGCGGCGATGGATGAGCTGATCCAAATGTTTGAGCGGGAGAATATTCAAGTGGTGGTGGTAGGCAAGGAAACCAATGGATACTGGCGATCATGGGCTGCAGTTATCAAAAGAGCGTTTCAGTGGACGATTGGAGGTAAAACAAGAGTAGTTGGCTTGGTCTGGCCTGGCGAGGTCCGGCAAAATATCAAAACGACAAAGCTGATTCCGCTTGTTTACCCGATTCCACTCGCCAAAACTTGAAACCCCTCACGCTCTGCCGCGTCGGCCAAATTACGGTCAAGTGTAACAAATGGAAGGCTCTCTGGATCCTCTTCCGCTGCGACAAGTGCTGCCGCAATTTGCAGGGCATCGGCAGCCCTTAACGGATGGGATTCGATTACTCTTTCCGCGTGACGGCGGACTATCTCCACCAGGGTCACCTCAGACCACCGCTCCCACGCGCTCAACAGATCTCGACGGGCAGCGAGAATCCGGGTGGTCAACTCAGGCTCTTCCCGTTTCCTTCTTGCCAGTGCCGATAGCAATTCTACGCGCGTCAGGGTCCACACAATCACCTCCGGGTCCTCGCGCAACCAGCGTCTGACGCGGGACGTGCTCGGCTCAGAGATGACCAGCGGAATCAACGCGGATGTGTCCCAAAATCTCACCAGCCGCCCTTCCGCTCTTTCAGTAAGTCTTTCAGCACGCTGCCGCGCACCTTCACCGCTCTGCGACCCAACCAGTTCGGGAGCCCACCCTTGCCGCGCCGAATCAGTCCTCGCCGTTCCAGGCGAAGCAGACGCTCATCACGGCCACGGCTTGCCCGTCCTCCCTCCTGCAACGGGACGATCTGTGCCACAGGATGGTCCCGGTCAAAAACAAGCACTGAACCTCCCTCCCGGACGTGATCAATGTAACGGGAGAGATTATTTTTCAACTCTGCAATTTTGGCTTTCTTCATATAGCTAAGTTAGCCATGTTATTGCCTCCGCGTCAAGGACCCGCTGCGATCTGCGGGCCGAACTATTCAATGAATACTCAACACTGTTTTTGTCCGTTCCTGCCCACTGCCAATTGTCTTTGTGTCCGCGCGCTTTGCCCCTACTAGTTGGCTTGGTCTCGCCCCGCGCGCATTCACTGAATAAGTCAATACTCAAACCTGACCCCGATGACGATGACCCCGATGATAAAAGACTTGGTTTCTCAGAAGAAAAATAGTTAAATTCAAGACTTGATGTAGCCCGCGTTTTAGCCGAATTATCGAACTCTTCGTAAATAGCAATAAGGCAAGCTTGAGGTGCCCCGATCTTCCCCGACCACGCAGTAAGTCAATGCATTCAACAACGTCCCCTATTATTAATTAGAAACGGGTGGAGGAGAGACCTCCGTGACCTTGGTTGGTTATCAGAAAGGAGATTCCAATGAATCAAACTGAAATGGCCTTGATGCTTACCGATCTTTCCAGGGAACGAACAGAACTTGCTCGCGAGAATAATAGTTTGGCCAAAATTAATAACTTGCTTGCCTTTGCACGAACAAGTCTGGTCGCTATAGGTTTCATAGTAGCCATGTTCAAACTTTACTATATATCTTAATGAGATTGTAGCACCACCGCTCAGCCCTTCTTCGAGGGCCCCAAGCGTCTGTTGGAAAGGCAAACTGCCCAGCCATACCTCGGTTTGTCTAAGAGGACGTTGTTGACTAGCTTAACTTAATCAATTAAAGGGGCATCAATTCATTAATGGGAAAGGGATGTGAGACGCCAGGTGGATTTCCCTTTAATGTCATCAAACAATAACACCTCTAAAAGCCCTGAGAAGCGCTGAGAGTAATTCAACTTAGTCGACAACGTCCCTAAAGATAAGTCAATACTCAAACCTGACCCCGATGATGACCCCGATGACGACATTTAGATGGTGTCTACACGCAGCGATATAACCGGGCACATAGATCGGACGGAACCCTGTTTCGGGGGAGATACAAAGCAATATTGATAGACAAAGATAGTAATCTGTTGCAGGCCATAAGATACATCCATCTCAATCCGGTACAGGCCAGAATAGTCAGGGAACCCGTAGACCATCCATGGACAAGTCATCGGTACTATGCGGGCAAAGGTGGAGATCCTGTGGGGCTGGTAATGGAAGAGGTTTTGGGCCAATTTCACAAAAGGCGAAGGCAGGCAATTAATCGGTATATGAGCTTTGTGAACGAAGGGATAGATGATCAGACCAGAGTGTTATATGGCCGGGACAGGTGGCCGTCGATTTGGGGAAGCGAAGGGTTTAAGGAAAAGATCAGGGAGGGGCTAGAGGTTAGGATCGGGGACTATGAGATACCGCAAGCCAAGCGGGAAAGGGAGAGTCCTAGTTTGGGCTTGATAGAGGACACAGTGAGTGAGAGCTATGGTATGGGAGTGAGGGAGCTGAGGAGAAAGCAGCGAGGGAGTTGGAATGAGGCGAGAAACGTTGCGATCTATCTGGGGAGGACAATGGGAGGGTATAAACTCATAGAACTAGGACAGCACTGGGGAGGGTTAAGATATAGTTCGGTCAGCGGGATAGTCTTTGAGGTGGAGCGGAGTATGTCGAGGGATAAACAGATGAGAAAAAGGCTTGTAGGATCAAGAAATACATTCTCAACCGATAATCATAGACTTGACCCCTTGACCTTGACCCCTTGACCCCTTGACCAAGGGCGCGGCGGAAGCTGCATAACTCCATTAACCGCGGATTTACGCCGACGATCAATTCATCATCGCAAAGCGCATAGAGCATAGCGCATGGCGTCCGCTATACCCGCCCCCTCCTTTTAGCTTGCCCCTCCCGCAGCTTGGGGTAGAGTAGAGGACAGGCTTAGCTTGCTTTAGGCCGCACCTTGGCTGTATCCGCCGTTTCCAGCTTCGTGCCCGTTTAGGCACTTCCGTAACAAGCGTTCCTGTCCCCCCTCATCAAACCGTACTTGCAGTTTTCCCGCATACGGCTTTCGGTTGTAGCGATCATCTTCACCTCAAGGCATACGAGCGTGCCCATAGGGAGCATGGACTGGTATGGCGTATAGCCCCCACACTCCATAGAGCACAGACACCGGCCATCGCCGATATCCAAACCCCTTGATCTGTCGTCGCTTCTGCAGGTACTTGCGCATCCGCTGCTCTAAGAAGAATCGTTGCCGCTTAAAGACTCGGGTGGAGTTGTGTACGTGATAGTAGGTCACCCACCCTCGCACATAGCGGTTAACCCGCTCCATCACTTCTGGCTGTGGCATGCAGTGGCTGTTCCGACTGGTCAAACCTCTCACCTTATCCCGAAAATGCTGCTCTGACTTGCCTGAGGGCTCTACCAGGGTAATCACCTTCGCCCTGCGCACACTCCTCTTGCGACCAAAGGTAAATCCGAGAAAGTCAAAACTCTCTCCTCGTGCATCCACCACTCGGCTCTTCTCCTCATTGAGCTTTAATTCCATCCGTGCCAATATTTCCTCCACTTTCAACCGCGTCTCTTTCGCCCCTCCACGCATCAAGATCACAAAGTCGTCCGCATAGCGAACCAGCTTTGCCGCCAGACCCGTGCTACGACAGTATTGAAGAAACACTCGGTCAAAAAGGTGCAAGTAGATGTTGGCCAGCACAGGGGAAACCACTCCCCCTTGCGGTGTTCCGCATTGACTCCTCTTCGTACGCCGCCTCCCTTCTTGGTCCTCTTCTACCACCGGCGCTTTTAGCCACTGTTTGATCCATCTCAAAATGTGCCGATCACTGATCCGACCGGCGATCAACTTCATGAGCTTATCATGCGCTATAGTGTCAAAGTACTGCTGAAGATCCGCGTCGAGCACATGCGGATGTGCCGTGCTGAGCGCTTCCCGAATAGCTCCTACTGCTTGATGTGCACCTCTCTTGGGGCGAAACCCGTAGCTACTATCCTCAAAGTCCGCCTCAAATATCGGCTCAATTACAAGCTTGACTGCCATTTGAGCCACTCGGTCCCGAATGGTAGGAATCCCCAACGGCCTTCTCCTTCCGTCGCCCTTGGGTATGAACACCCGCCGCACTGGCTGCGCGCGGTAGGTCTTCTCCTTTAGCTCCTGCTGAAGCTTTGAGATAAACTCAGCCTCGCCCTCTCCACTCTCTATAAACTGGAAAGTCACCCCGTCGATCCCCGGGGCTCCACCATTGCTGCGTTCCAGTCGGTAGGCATGTTGCACTACGTCTCCTCGCCAAACCTTGTCATGCAGCGCGTAGAAGCGAAACTTGGGCTCCCTCTTGGCCTTGAGATACAGTCCCCGCTGGAGGTCTCGAATCTTGCTAGGTGTTCGTAGCCTCACGGCAATCACCTCTCCTTCCCTCTTTAAGGGACACAATGAAAGTAGGGCGCCTTCCCTCAGCCGGCATTACCCAGCTTCCTCGGTATTACTCGCCCCTCCGACTTCTCGCCCGCCTGGCTCAGATTTCGGTTACCCTTATACTGACCCATCGCGGCCATCACTCGCGACGAACGAGATCTCCCGCGTTACCCATCACAACTTCCCCCACATGCCGTCCCGACGACCCCGGAGAGCCCATCTGCTTCCGTCCCGGTTATTCCACAGATGGCACCGGCCTTCCCCTCTTGACCACAGGGTCGGCACTCTCAATCAGCAAGTTACGAGGCTCTATGGGTTCCCTTGTAGTACGGCCTGCAAGTTTGCGATCCTCTCCTTTTGGAAAGTTTTCTCGATCCACTTAGCCCTGAGAGTCACCCCTCAAAACCGGATCTTCGCTAGCGGGGTGAACCGTTAATTCCCCGCACCGGACTTTAACCGGCAAGTTGCACTGCTTCCGCGGCATACGGTCAGGTCTAGGATCGTAGTGTTGGGGTGAGGCTTGAATAGATGAATAAACCACGGATCATTGCAACGGGAGACAGAAACCACCATAATGTCGCCAATATGGAACTCGTTTGGCTAAAGGTCCCGCAGTGGGAACAGAGAGAAGGATTTGTTCATGGCTTTTTCGGCCGCAAGGGGGGTAAAAGCCTCGGAGCCTATGCAAGTTTAAATCTTTCCGTGCGCGTTGGCGACGACATCCAGACAGTTAAGGACAACCTCTGTGATCTCAAAAAGGCGGTGGGACTCCATGACGAGAGGGTCGTGACCATGACCCAGATGCACAAAGACCATATCGCCGAAGTTTCGGACAAACGGACGAAAGACGCCGGCCCAGCCGATGGAATGATCACCGAACAAAAAGAAATGTTTCTCGGGGTGCTCACAGCCGACTGTCTCCCCATTCTCATCTCTGTTCCATCCCGAAGGCTGACTGCGGTGGTCCATGCAGGATGGCGCGGTACCTTGGCAGGCATCACTACCAAGATAGTTGCGCACTTTCAGGATCGATTCCAGGTGGCACCAGAGTCTTTGGAAGTGGCCCTGGGGCCAGCCATCGGTCCTTGCTGTTACGAGGTTCAAGCCGATGTCACCGAACCCTTACTGGCAAATTGGAAGGGACTGGCTGAGGCATGCATTCATAAAAAGAATGGAAGCTCCTTTGTGGACTTGAAAAGTCTTAACAAACTTCAACTCCAAGAGGCAGGTGTCCCACCAGATCAACTATATTCCATTGGCCCTTGCACCGCCTGCACCCCCGAAGAATTTTATTCTTACCGCCGTGACGGTTATGGAGCCAAAAGTGACACAGGCCGTCAACTCAGCTTTGCCGGCTGGTTTTGACAACTGCGCACCGCCTGTGCCTAATTTGCCGAGGATAAAATTAAAGCGCCAATCAAATTTCACGGGCTTGTGTGGGTCGTAAAAAGCCAAAAGCAGCTCGCCCCCATAGCTAGCGACAGGGCGTCCCGTCAATGGCTCCCGTGGAACCGTTTATAGACCAGGTGCCAGAATTAGGGCTACAGCCTTTCTTTACTTTCCCAGAAATAACGAATGTTGTTGCAGTTGCCTCCATGGTGATGGTTACGTTGTCGTTCGGGTTTAAGTCAGTCAATCCGTCAATATTAGCTGCATATGTAGCGTTATCACTGTAGTAGGCCAATTGAGCTTTAGCGGCGTTTTTTAATTTAGACTTAACATTGGCGTCGTAACTCCTTCTGGTGTAGGCAATGTACGCCGGTAAACTAATCATTACTTGGAATGAAAACAGCAATAAAACAGCTCCAGCTATTTCTACTGCAGATGCCCATCCACTTCCAGTCAAAGTGCCTTCAGAACATTTGATATGCTTTTTGCTTTGCCCTCCAAGGACGATTGCTAGAATTGCAAGCGCAGGTAATATTAACATAGCCAATTTTCCAAATATTCCTAATAAAACTGTCTTCCACGCTACTGTTACGCAAAGGATTATCACGTACGATATTACCGAAAGCATGCTCGCAACAGTAAGTTTACTCACTCTAGGTTGCAAAGTAGCCATTCCTCCTTCACTGGAATGTTTCACGGCCACCTCCAGCGGCAGCGTGTCCCGTCGACGGTTCCCGTGGTGCTTTCTATAAACCAGGTCCCAGTATTAGCCTTACAGCCTTTTTTCCTTGTTCCAGTAATTAAGTAGATTGTCTCAGTTGCCTCCACAGTGATGGTTACATTTGAGCCCTGGTTAAAGCCAGTCAAGCTACCAATATTAGAGGTATAGGTACCGTAGTCCATGAAGTAGGCCTCTTGAGCCGTGGCTGCATTTTTTATATTGGTTTTGACTTCGGCATCATTCTCGGCGTTTCGCCTCACAGAACACTGTGGCACAAATATCGAAAGGAAAATGCCGAGGATGATGAGAACCAGCAACACATCCACCCAGGCGGGCCAAATAGTAAGTGTCAGCCAACTACGCTTGGAATCCACAAAAAAGAACCTTTCTGTGTATCGAGCCTGACACCGAATACGTTGGTTGACCTATCAGTAAAAGCTCTATTTACAGACATCGCTGGCGCGAGGGCCAGTGATTCCTCCAGTAGTCCTTTGGTACGTCCATTCGCCCTTGCAGTTGTCATGTGTGGCTGTTAGTACAAACCCCGTCGTTCCAGTTTCAGCCCTCAGCGTTACCTTGGAACTTTTGTTGTACCTTGGCAAATCACTAGAGGTACAGTGCGCACACGACTTGTAAAAATTATTCATAGCAAAGTAGGACTGCTGAGCATGGGCAGCATCTTTTAAATTTAACCTGACTTCACTACCATAACCGCGCCGATTAACTATAGAAAGCTGAACCACCCCGAACCAAGTGAGTCCAGCGAGACCCACGACAACCAAGGCTGCCGTGACCTTTGATTGTCGCCACATGAGGAACATTCCTCGGAAAACACTTAAATACATAACGATTAGCAATAGCGTGAAAACAATTTGTACTACTACAATTAAAAGGAGGACAAATATTCCAGGTTGTGAATCAGCGTCGAACTCGAACAGACTGATTAGGGTGGACTCAGGGAGGAAGGCGATTGGAATGACAATTAAATAAGGAAGAATAAGGATACCCCAGAAGACCTTCCACGGGTGTTTAGCCCACCATTGAAACGCTGCTCTGATTTTTCCCAACAGATGTTTTTTGTCATCATTTGTATCGGTGACTGTCTCGACAGGCGTTTGACGAGCATCTTGCTCTGACGAAGATGATTCGGATGGGGAGGTAGGTTCCTCATGTTTTTCGGGCGGGACAATTCCGGTTGAAAGGTTAGCACCGCAGGAGAAGCAAATTTTACGAGTTAATCGGTTAGACCTGCCACAGGCCTCGCATTTACGAAACTCAATAGCCATAAAGCACTTTTCTTCCGCCCTTTTACGAAAATTGGAGCAAAAGGAGTACCAGGTTGTAACTGTTTAATCTTTAAGGGGTTCTGTTTACTAGGATTTAGGAACCAACCTATTTTCGGCACTTATTTGGCAAAAATGTCTTAGCTTGGCATTATAGTGGAATGCCTATAATGCCAAGGGAACACAGACCTTTACTCATTAAACCCTTATCCTCGAGAGGGGATAACAGCCGGGGGTTTTATTGTGTGCTTTTATATTGGTCCAACCAGGACTGGACGTTCGATTTGAGGGTTTCCCTTTCGCTTTCGCTGATTCCGCTGGGATCGAAGCGATAGCGGTAGTGGAGAGAAGCCATAGCAGGCAGAGAGTCGGTCGGAGATGTTGCTTGAGCAGAATTGATTCGTTGAATCCAGCATGGGAGCGGTTCCCAGGGATGCCGGGTAAACCCCAATTCGTTTAACCTTTTCTCAATTGCATAGAATTCAGAGTCTTTGCCTGGATATGAGCGAGCAGCATCATTTGGCTTGTGTTGTTCTGCTCCAACACGAACAAGTCGCTTCTTGAAATACAATCTCCATACGAGGAAGAGAATTAGCGGAATGAGAAGCCAGACTACGTGCTTTCCGACTCCCCTCTCCCGTTCGCTCCACCTCCACTTGGAAAAAAGAAATAGGCTCCAGGACCAGAGGTCGGAGACCGGTTCCCAAAACGAAGCCGTACTTCCGTCGGCGTCGAACCACACGGCCGGGGTGGTATCAAATTCCTGCCAGGCCCCATCAACGTAAACCAGCGCCCAGGAATGTGCGTGTCTTGCACGAACGACATACCTGTTCTCGAGCCGGCTGAACTCCTTGACAGAATAGCCAGACGCATAGCGTGCGGGGATCCCGGCTGCTCTAAGGAGCAGTACCGTTGCCGTAGCGAAATATTCGCAGTGTCCGGAGCGCGAGCGAAGGAAAAAATCTTCCATCGGCGTGGAGCTAGATTTACTCCCACCGAAGAATGTCGTGTATTGAAAGTTGTTCTGGAAAAAGTCAGCCAACGTCTTAAGAACTGCCCGTGGGGATTGAGAGGTGAGCTTCAGCTCCGTGGCTAACCGGGATATAACGTTTGACTCCCGTGATGGAATCTCCAAATCGGATTCGTCCGGGGGACCATCGAAAGCGGTGCCCGAGGAGGATAACGCCCTGTAAGTGATCAGTCCAATCCCCTCCTCCACCTTCACCGTTCCCAACCGATTTCGTTGCATTCTCAAGACCGGTAATTCCTTGATTTCGTGAGAGCCCATGGGTAGTGCCAGAACGCCCTTCCCGCGTTTTAGATAAGCCGATATGCCCAGGTCAGTATCAGGTGCAGTCCCCGGCTCAAGCTTCCAAGTGGTGCCATCGGGTTCGGATCGGACCCGATCAAAGGCCGATTTCGCGGCAAACCAGGTCGACGACCTATAAATATTATAGGCCGCGCTCCGCAAAAGAAGCGGAGGCCTACTCTGTTCGTTTGGTTCCAGTCGCAGCAAAATGCGTCCAGAGAGTTTGATCTTTCCAAGGTCACCAATGGCTGTAGTCCTTCGATAGGGGTCCGTATCGGTTCGCGAATTTAAATACCACGCGACGAATTTGCCTTCGACTACCTTCTGCAGAGAGTGAAGCGCAAGCTGTCCGCCGTATCCTACAAAAGCAACGCTGAGCATCAGGGTCACCCACAGAGGTGCCGAGAAGCTCTTCGACCTCGCAGACCACAAGGCCCAGGCCGAGAGCGTACATAGCCCCATATAAAACCATGGGGTCCTAACATTTGCGGCGCTGGCGGACAACAGGCAGAGGGCGAAATACGGATAGGTCAGATTGATCGTTTCACGCGCTTTGTTTTCATCTGCTGCTGCCCTTCTTCGGAGAAGCAGGAGCAGTGTACCCAGGTCAACTTCGTTCTTAACACTGTACGCCTGTGAGATAATGAGGGAAGCAAAGGCCAGGGGAAGCCACGTGAAAAGGACCAATATGGTTAGTGGCGCTCCTGGAGGAAGAGCAACACCACTATTGGCGTAGAGATACACTGCCATTGCCAGGAAGACAAGGGTGCAAAGATCCGCAACACGGTTGAAATCGGAGCGATTAAAATCCCATCGGTGGGCGACAATGTGGGAGCCTTCAAGAATAACGGCGATGATGGCGCCGAAAAGGACGAACCCTGTCTGCCAACCCCAGAAAAGTAACACTGTACCAAGGAGACCCGGCGGTGTTGTCATAATTTCGCCAGCCCCTCGGCGATCTTGCCGATTTCGAGGCGATGGAATCCCTCACGGCTCGGGTCCGTGGGGTCCGGTGCGGCTCTATGAAAAGACTCGTTGTCCATGATGACAAGGACCAGTGTAGGTGCTCCCAGGGAATTGAGATGGTTAATAAATCTTTGCCTTTCTTCATCCCACGCTAGCAGGACACAGATGCATCCACTGAGCGCCGAGTAACGCTCGATCACCGATTGGTGTAACATGGGGAACGGTCTATCCTTGCATGCGCGAACGCAGGCGAAAATTTCGAGCGTCTTTTCCGTATGATCCAGCCCTCTTCCAGCCGTGAAGCAATAGGCCTCCGGTCCCACGAACATCAGATCGAGTAAAGACTCCTGGGTATGGATGGAACAGGCAAACGAGGCGGCGACCGAGACGGCCTCTTCTAAGACCTCGCTATGATCGGTGTCCAGAAAGGTATCTAACACCAGGGCATGCCGAACGAAGAACTCGTCCTGAAATTCTTTGACAACCGGCTTGCCTACCCTGGCCCAGCTTTTCCAATGAATGCGGCGTAAGGGGTCGCCTGGACGATAGTCCCTCAAGGACACGAACTCCTCTGACTCGCCTATCGAGGAGGCCAGCGCCACCCCTCCCTGTTGATACTTCTGCGTTCCTGGAAGTCGAATGTTGGGTAAGGGATAGCGTTTGGGAAGCACCAGGACAGATTGCTCAGCAGGTACAGTAACAAGGGCCTTGAACACCCCAAAGGGATCTGGCCGGGCGACAGTGGAGCCGGTAAACCTCAAACGGCCTCTACGCAGAGGTAAAAGTTCAGACTGGAGCTCTCCCTCGCCTTCGGGTGAGAAGGTCGGCAGTGGTTGTTCCTCGATCACGGCCCCACGGTTTTTGGAGATCAGCCACATCCATCGGGGATACCATACGGTCCGGTCAAACCAATTGCGACCCTCTTCTCCGGGTTCTCGGGATTGGGTAAACTCTTGAAACGAAGGTCGGGGATCGGCCAGATCTTCCATGAGAACAAGTCCGTTTTGTGTCTTGTCGGTCTGATTTTTGATGGCAACACCATACGAAAGGGGCTGGCCAGCAGTTCCGAACCGTGGCAGAATTCGGCGAACAGCCAGGCGAGTGCGGAGAAAGAGACTCCACGTGATGGAAATGGAAAGAAGGGACAGCAGGAAAGTAAACACCTGGTAGGCCAAGGTTCTATTGGTGTCTAACCCTACCCCAGCTGAAACCACAAGCCCGCCCAAGACCAACAACCCTGCCTTGGTAAATCGTCTCCGTATCCAATGCTGACACGTATAAGTAAATCGAAAAGTGATGTAAAGGAATCGTCGGATCATAACCGGGCAAACCGCTACGCTGGCACGGGAACGGTCTTCAGGATATCCTCGACGATCTTTTGAGCCGCTAGGCCAGAAAATCTCGCCTGAGCGTCGATCGCTATCCGGTGAGCAATCGCCGGGACAACGATCTCCTGAATGTGCTCAGGAGTGACAAACGACTGGCCATCCAACATAGCAAGTGCCTGTGCGGCCTTCATCAAGGACAAGGAGGCGCGAAGGCTAGCCCCTAGCTGAACACCCTGCGCTACTCGGGTCTCCCGAACTATATCGACAATGTATCGTTTCAACTCCTCGCTGATCCGGATCTCTTTGGCCTTCTGCCTGAGGGTAAAGGAATCCTCCAGCGAGATGCATGCTGCGATGTCTTCGATCGGATGGCTTTTCTCTTGAGCTGAGAGAATGGACGCCTCCTCATCAGGTTCTACGTACCCGAGACTGAACCGAAAGGCGAAACGGTCCATCTGGGCTTCGGGTAGAGGATAGGTTCCATGGAATTCAATGGGATTCTGAGTGGCGATGACGAAAAAGGGGTCTCCAAGACGATAGCATTTACCGTCGATACTGACCTGGCCCTCCCCCATAGCCTCTAGGAGGGCTGATTGGGTTCTGGGAGAGGCTCGATTGATCTCATCGGCCAAGAGAATATTGGTAAAGATGGGGCCCTCATGAAAGTGGAAGGTATGATCTCTCTGGTCGAAGATCGAGACGCCAAGGATGTCCGAAGGCAGCAAGTCCGGTGTGAACTGAATGCGCTTGAATTGGGCACCGATGGATAGCGCAAGGGCCTTGGCCAAAGTGGTTTTTCCGGTCCCAGGATAGTCCTCCAGGAGGACATGACCTCCGCTGGCAAAGGCGGCCAGAAGCTTCCGGATCGCCGCCGACTGTCCCTTCATCACCTTCTCAATGTTTTCTGAAAGTGCCTGAAGAATTTCTCGGGGGGATAACCGGCTCGGAAGAGTCATTCTCGATTCGTTCTTCAACCTACCACCTCCACAGATTGATACCTGCCTGCACGTTCCTTTCGGCAATGAAAGAGCACCTTGGTATTGCTAAAGGTGTTTTGGAGCAAATTAGCCGCAAAAGGAGTGCCAGGCTACAACTGTCTGATTTCTAACGCTTTTCGATTCCGGAAGACATTTAAGGCAACCCATTTGAGCCAATTGATTGGCAATAAATGTTCTATCTTGGAATCATAGACAACAGGCTATGATGTAGGGAGTAATGCAACGATAGCGTCGCATTGCGTTTTGGTGTGAAGGCGGCGTTCTTTACCAGCCATTTCCCCTGTGATATAGGTGCAATGGAAAGAGCGTCCCAGGCTTTGATAAGGTCTTTAGCGGAACACAATTCAACAGAGCCCCCGATTAAGAGGTAGATTTTGTGATTAACCCTTTGCTTCATCGTCTTACGGTTGGTTTACAACGGATCAGCCAATTAGTTAGGAACTGGAAGGTACGACAAGGTGGATCGATGAGGGAAAACATTTATGTAGATACCCCTTCAGGTTTTCAGGAGAAAGCAAGGAATCGAGGTGATTGGTTGAAGCTAGAGGCCAAATGGATGGGGGGAGAAGGGGATTGCAGGGACGTAACTTAACCGGATCCATCTGCGTCGCAAAGCAATAAAGCGATCGTCAATTAGGACTCCAATATTACTATTCCAGTTCCTCTGTCAGGTCCCTGAGCACGATAACCTCTGGCCCAGCCTTGAGGGTCCCTTTGGATAGTCTGACTCCGTTTCCTTCCATGCTCCGCACCCGTGAGAAGTTCTGCGCGAATTCCTCTGCGTACCCCTCCCACCGGTAGTGATAAGGAATAACCACCTTTGGTTTCACCGAGTCGACGATCTTTAGTGCGTCTTCAGTACCGATTCGATAACCCCCCTGCCCCAGAGGGACCAGAAGAACATCGATTTTACCCATCATTTTGACCTGTGTTGCATTGAGCAGGTGACCCAAATCCCCCAGATGGGCAATACAAACCCCATCCATGGAGACCACAAATACGGTGTTCTTCCCGCGAAGCATGCCCATTTCGCCATCATGGTAAGTGGGCACCGTGAATATAGAGACATCGCGTATGGTCTTGTGCAAGCGAATCCAGTTCCCGGTTGCCATGTCGAGACCGTGCAACACCACAGGATCTCCGCCTGCCATCCAAATATGGCTGTGGTTACCGCCAAAATGGCTAGTGGTCACCACATGGGGCAAGATATCTATAGGCGGGATTCCCCTCCCATGGGGATCCATCAGGACCTTTGTCCCGCGCGATGAGGTAAGATAAAACACCGAATGACCCAACCACTGGATGGTCAAGCTTCGGGGGCCAGCCGCTGCTGGAATAATTCGATATGGCCAATGGCCAGCAACCTCTGATTCATGGCAAAAGGCGCCAGCCAACTGTGGTAGGAAAAGAACAAGTACCGTAGGGAAAAGCAGGAAGTAAATCCAAGGGCTCGGATTATCGTGTGAACTTTGTTTTTGATTTAAAAACACCGTAGCTCCCAACCCATGACCCCTGGCCCTCGTTACGACTCTGCAAATGATTCTCAGATACTCACAGATATAATTGAGGAGACTATTTGATTTGGCAGGACAATTCAATTGCCTCGGGGCATTCCGCGGGAACCTGAAAAATCGTTAAATGGTCCTTTTTTAAGAACGGAGTCGAATCAATAGGAGGTGGTCAGCAAATGGCTTAGATAAAGTTGACAACAGAGGATCCCTCCCGTAAACTGGCCCCAGCAGAGAAAGGAGGTGGTCCAGCAATGATAAATAATTATTGTGACTGCGAGGTGCCTGAGACTTAGGCTCCTTGGCTAGTAATCCTAAGTAATCGCTTTTTGGGATTGTGGCTTTGGAGCCGAGTATTCCAATCAGCACACCGGGCCCCGGCCGAACGTGAGTTCGGTCGGGGCTTATTTTTAGTCTAGTCTATTTAGGCGAGACTTTTTTGCGGCGAATATCCAATTGTTCAAGTACAAATCTTGCAGCGCTACGCACCCTCGAATCGGTATCATCTGACTTTATCCTCATCAAAACGCTTACAACGTCGCTACTCAATTGAGCTTGTTTACTCAAGGCTGTAACGGCCGCCACTCGGACCAGTGGATCTGTATCCCCAAGGAACCGAAGCTGTAGGGACGAATCTTCAACACCAAGGTCGCGGAGGCAGTAAACCGCCATCCTTCTCTGAATTGGGTTCTCGGAATTTATAAGATTGCGAACAAGAGTGAGGATTCGCGGGTCATTCTTTCCAAGGCGGATGAGGAGTTGCAGAGTGGCCCAGCGGATATCGGGGTCTTCGCTCCCGAGGGCCGCCGTGAGGGTTTCCAGGCATGAGGAGGAAGGTTCTGTGAGCTGGCCGAGCGTATAGGCCACGGGCCAGCGTTTTTCCGACGAAATGTCTTGGAAGAGTTTGCTTAAGGAACTTCGGACTTCGGGCCTTTCATGTCCAAGAGCAACCAGAGAGTCAACGGCCCTTCGAACCACGGCCCGATCCGAGTGGGCTAGTGACTCCATGAGAGAAACAATATCTTTGTCCGCTGGATTCATAGGCCCATGGCCTACGTGGGTAGAGGAAGGTGAACCATGAAGGTGGAGCCTTCTCCCTCTTCGCTCTCGGCTCGTACGGTTCCCTTGTGGGCCTCAATGATGGTCTTGACGATGAACAGTCCGAGGCCGGTACCCTCAATCCGTTCCGATCCCTTGAGCCGCCGAAACTGAGAGAACAAGAGAGGAAGCTCCGCTTGAGCAATACCCACACCCGTGTCTCTCACCGCCACACAAACGCTTTCGTTATCCATCTTTGAGCTGACCGTAATCGTACCGCCATTACGGGTGAACTTAATAGCGTTTCCAATGAGATTCCAAAACACTCGATCCAGTTGCAGTTCGTCCCCGTGGACTTCGGGTAATTCATCATCAAGTTTGAGCTCTAACTTGAGCCCCTTCCGATGCACGTCCGACTCCTGGGACCGGACGGCCTCCAACAGAAGCCGGTTAACCTGCACCGGTGTTTGCTCTACTGACATTTTTCCTGTTTCAGCCCTGCTCGCTTCAAGGAATCCGGTAACTAGATTAACGATTCTTCGTGAGCCGTCTCGAACTCGTCGCCAGACCTCGCAATCGGAATTTCCCTCCGATGCTTCTTCCAACTTGAGTTCAGCGTATCCCATGATAATCCCGAGGGGATTTTTGATGTCATGGGCGAGGGCTGTGACCAGGCTCATCTTTAAAGTCTCTCTTTCCTCAGCGACTTCCGCGCGTCGCCTCTCTCGATTGGCGTTTTCCGCGAGGTAACCGTAGAGAATCGAGACTCCGAAAAGAAAGGTTATCCGAACATAAACCTCCCTGCCGAGATGGATCAAGTTGCGGTCATCAGGAATGAGAAGCAGCACGTAAACCACACTGATCAGGACCGAGCCAAGCACGATTCGCGTCATGCTCTGACCCATGGCAGCTAAAAACAGGATAAAGAAATATATCAAGAAAAGGTCCCATGACAGATCCCGATTCATATAAATGGCGGTGGAAAGAAGCAGTGTGTCGCAAAGCATCAAGGCAGTATCAAAATAATGGCTATAAAATACATGTTCCGGGATACGGTAAAGCACCAGGACACTGATGAGTAACACGACGACTAATGCATGGATCCAGGGATCCTGCGAGATTTCCTCGCCCCTGGGGAAAAGGATCAGGAAGGAGGTGGCAATGGCGATCATCCACTGCAGGATAATCACCGTATACTGCTTATCTGCTATCAGACGTTCAATGGCCATCAGTCTAGCGGATACCCCATTGCCTTACTCTAGATGAAATTGGACCGAGCGGTTAATTTATTGGCTGCACCGCTCTTGGGAGTCCTAAGGTCTCTAAGGCGAGCCGGGTAATCCGTAACGACCCCGTCCACCCCAAGTTGAATCAACTGTACCATCTCCTCGGCCTGGTTGATGGTCCAGGCATGAACTTCAATGCCAAATTCGTGCGCGGCCTTCACAGTGGCCTCCGTAATGAGCCTTAACCCCTCATACTCCCATGGCACCTCAAGGGCATCGCCCGCCGGGGCAAAGCTGCCAGATTTTTGCTCCCAAACCCATTTCAGGAACGTGGCCGCTTCCTCATAGGAAAACCCGGTGGCAATGTTGAGACGCTGATCACGGATTTGACTACGAATCTCCGTCATTATTTTGTCTTTCACCGTAGCCAAAAGCACCGTCTCCTCTTTGCGAGACCGTTTTATGCTAGCGATTAATCTTTCAATAAAGACGGGGCTAGCCTCCTTGATCTCGATGGTGGCCTTGACGCTCGGAAAGGTAATAAAAAATTCCTCTAGTGTAGGAATGGTAATTCTTTGCCCTCTAAAAGGATAAGTCTTTCCACCATCCGGTGTAAACCAATAACCGGCATCGAATTTCTTCAATTCATTTAGATTCCTCTGCTGGACTTCGCCTTGCCCATTTGTGGTTCGCTCCAGCGTAGAGTCATGGAAAATCAAAATCTCTCCGTCTTTGGTCTCCCGCAGATCAATCTCGATGAAGTCTGCGCCATCGGCGAGGGCCTTTTCGAAAGAAACAAAGGTATTCTCCGGCGCTGTCCCGGCGGCTCCCCTATGGCCAATTATCCTGAACTCATTGGTGTCAAAAAAAGGGGATTTTGCCACTCAGCTAAACCTCGAGGAATCTCGGAGCATGAGTCAGGTTTCGGTTGCCCCCACGAGTGACCAACACAACATCTTCCAATCGGACCCCACCAATTCCAATATAGTAAAGTCCAGGCTCCACCGTCACCACATGTCCGGTTCGAAGCGTAGAGTCAACTCCGCCAATTCGGGGGATTTCATGGATGTCCAAACCCAGGCCGTGTCCCGTGCCATGGAAAAACCCCTGCATTCTGCCGTTAAGTTTTCCCGTGGGGAAGCCCTTTTGCTGGAAGAGGTCCAGTATTATTTGGTGGACCTCGTGACCGTTGACCCCATCCCGGATGAGGCGAAATCCAATTTCCTGTCCCTGACGCACGGTTTCATAGAGTTCCTTCAGACGCTCCGAGGCCCGACCCCGGACCAAGGTTCGGCTAAGGTCTCCAAAGTATCCCGTTTCCTGGGAGCGAGGGAATATATCGAATACAATTGACGTGTGGGCCTTGATAGGACCGTGGCCCTCGTTGTGAGGATCGCAACACTGGTTTCCAGCGGCCACAATGGTGTGGCTTGGCACCCATCCTTCTGCCATGATAACAGTATTGACCACGGTTTTGATAGCCTCGGACGTAAGTCTCCTCCCGTAAAGATAAAGGTAGCCATCCTTGCCAATCTTTGATCGTTTCAGTGCATCGATTCCCGCGTCCAACCCCACCTCGGCGATCCGAATTGAGTCCCGAATCTTTCTCACCTCTCCTGTGGTCTTTATCTCCCTGTCATCAAAAAATGGGTCCCTCTGAACCACCACGTCAAACCCACTAGCCCTTAGCCGATCGGCCAGGAGAATCGGGAAGTTTGAAGGAACCATGAGAGAACGAACACCCCTGTCTTTGAATATGAGTCCCAAAACATCCACAATGGTGACATTACTCATTCCGCCATTTCGCAGGCGCTTTTGGTATCCGGAGAGGGACAGCACGGAGTGTACCTTGGCCTGTTTCTTTGCCCGGTCAAGCTCCAGGTCGCTCATCACCAGGTATTTCTTTCCGCGATGCTGAAAAAAAATAAATGGATCTGGGGCAAAGAAGCTGGTAGCATAGAGGATATTGGAATCAATCTCACTCGCCGCTACGATCAGACGGGCTCTCCCTTTATCCAACGATCTCTTGGATCGGGACAACCCCTTACGGGATCTGTTACTCTTCATTCGGGAATCCTGTTTTTTTTGAGGCATAGCGAGGAATCAATAACGGGCACCGCCTGATGGGGCCGAACAACTCTAAGATACCAATTTCGCTGTTAAATCTCAAGGACGAAGTGCGAGAGCCCATTTATCTTTTCTGTTGACACCCACATTCTTTTGTATTTATGTATGCCCTAAATTCGATATGTCAGTGAATAAGTCAGGGAGACTATAGCGAGCAACTTGCGGCGAAATATTTGGATCAGGATTTGAAATCCATTAGAAAAAATAAAGCGAGGCCGTATTAACCATGGGTCTAAAAGAAAACCTGGAACGGTTAAAGCTGCTGAATCAACAGGCCGAATTGGGGGGAGGCCAGAACAGAATCGACCGTCAGCGGGAACAAGGCAAACTCCTGGCTAGGGAGCGAATTGATATACTTTTAGACCACGGCAGCTTCGTGGAACTGGACCGTTTCAGGACCCATGATTGCTCTGACTTCGGTATGGAGAAAAATAAGATTCCTGGGGACGCTGTGGTTACGGGGTATGGCTCCATTGAGGGTAGAACAGTTTATGTGTATTCCCAGGATTTTACTGTATTTGGCGGCAGTCTCAGTGCAGTGGTAGCAGAAAAGATATGCAAAGTAATGGACCTCGCCCTTGAGAACGGTGCCCCGATCTTCGGCATAAATGACTCCGGTGGAGCCCGTATTCAAGAAGGAGTGGCCAGTCTCGCAGGATATGGAGATATCTTTCAAAGGAACGTCATGGCCTCCGGCGTAGTCCCGCAGATTTCCGCAATTATGGGACCCTGTGCCGGTGGGGCTGTTTACTCCCCTGCCATCACTGATTTTATCTTCATGACCAAGACGAGCAGTTACATGTTCATCACCGGTCCTGACGTTATCAAGACGGTCACTCACGAGGAGGTTTCGAAAGAAGACCTGGGAGGCGCAGAGACCCACAACACCAAAAGCGGTGTGGCCCACTTTTCAGCGGAGAACGAAAAGGAATGTCTCTTGATGATGCGGGAACTCATGGATTTCCTACCCAGCAACAACCTAGAAGAACCTCCTTTCCATCCCACAGACGACGACC
Organism: uncultured Binatia bacterium (SeqCode); assembly: GCA_965215595.1. GTDB lineage: Bacteria > Desulfobacterota > Binatia > UBA9968 > CAXXLF01 > CBDCDW01. Next base: position 101,575 of record CBDCDW010000006.1, read on the forward strand.
TGTTGAGACGGGAGGCAAAGCTCAAAGAACTGATCCCGGACAACCCCAACCGTCCCTATGATATGAAAGAACTCATTGGTGCGGTGGTGGATGAGGGGTATATCTACGAAGTGCAGCGTGACTTTGCTCCCAACATCGTGGTGGGTTTCGCTCGCCTTGGCGGTTGGCCTGTTGGTATTGTGGGAAATCAACCCGCTCATTTGGCGGGTTGCCTGGACATTGATGCATCGGTCAAGGCCGCACGTTTTATCCGGTTTTGTGATTGTTTTAATATTCCCTTGGTAACGTTTGTGGATGTTCCCGGGTTTTTGCCCGGCACGGCTCAAGAATACGGCGGTATTATCCGCCATGGGGCAAAGCTCCTATACGCCTTTGCGGAGGCTACAATCCCCAAGCTCACGGTGATTACGCGTAAGGCCTACGGCGGGGGATATATTGTTATGTCCAGTAAGCATCTGCGAGGCGACATTAACATAGCATACCCCACGGGGGAGATCGCCGTCATGGGTCCCGAGGGAGCCATAAGCATTGTCTCGCGCCATGAATTGGAAAAGGCCGAAGATCCGATAAAGGCCAGAGAAGAACTGGTGGAAAACTATCGGCAGACGTTTGCTAATCCATTCAAGGCTGCAGAGCAGGGTTACGTTGACACTGTCATCGCCCCAGAAGATACTCGCCCGACCCTCATTCGTTCCCTAGAGATGTTGAAGAGGAAGCGGGTCACTAACCCCCCGAAAAAACATGGGAACATTCCACTTTAACAGCTGTCAGGTTTTACCTATCAGCTTTCAGTAAAAAAAATTACTTCGCCTCAACAACTAAACACTGAAAATTTACAACTGAATCATTAATGTAAAATGTTTAAACGCATTCTGATTGCCAATAGAGGTGAGATTGCCGTTCGGATTATCCGCGCGTGTAAAGAGCTTGATATAGAAACGGTGGCAGTCTATTCCGAGGCTGATCGAGACGCCCTTCACGTTAAGTATGCGGATTACGCTTATCTCGTGGGTCCGCCCCCCTCACTGGAGAGTTATCTCTCCATCGATCGTATTCTGGATGCAGCAAAAAAGAGTTCCGCAGAGGCGATCCACCCTGGCTACGGATTTTTGGCCGAGAACCCGGAATTTGCCCGCAGGTGCCAGGAAGAAGGCGTTGTGTTTATCGGCCCCTCTGCCGAGATCATCGATCAGATGGGAGACAAGGTCAAGGCAGGCGAGATCATGAAGGCCGCGGGAGTACCTGTAATTCCCGGATCGGGGAAGGTGTTGAACTCTGAAGAAGAAGTCCTCGAGACGGCCCAGGCTATTGGATACCCCCTGATGTTAAAGGCGGCCGCCGGCGGTGGCGGCAAAGGACTAAGATTGGTCCGCACGGCTCGGGAGATCCAATCCGCCTACCGCGCCGTGCGTTCGGAGGCACAATCGTCATTTGGAGATTCCCGCCTCTATGTAGAGAAATATCTCGAGCGATGCCGTCACGTGGAGGTCCAGGTCATCGGCGATCAACATGGAAGAGTGATCCATCTCTACGACAGAGAATGTTCTATTCAGCGCCGGCACCAAAAAATTATCGAAGAATGTCCGGCTCCCACATTGGACAAATGGATCAGGCGAAACATCGGTCGAGTGGCGGTGCAGGGAGCCAAGGCCGTCAACTACGTGGGGCTTGGCACCTTGGAATTTCTTTTGGATTCGGACGGAAATTTTTATTTTCTAGAGATGAATACCCGCCTGCAGGTAGAACATGCCGTAACCGAAAGGGTCATCGGAATCGATCTGGTCAAGGCTCAAATCGAGGTGGCAGCCGGGACACGTCTTCCCTGGCGTCAACGTCATATCAGACTGACAGGGCATGCCATTGAATGCCGAATTTACGCGGAGGACCCGGAAACCGATTTTATGCCTTGCCCTGGGAAAATCGAAGGGTTGCGGCTACCCGAGGGACTCGGCGTTCGAAATGATTGCGGAGTTTATGAAGGGGCCGAGATCCCCATTTACTACGACCCCATGATCGCCAAGCTGATCGTATGGGGAGAAAATCGTATGGAGGCCCTCCTCAGGATGCGCCGGGCCCTGCGCGAATACCAAGTGAGGGGAATAAAAACCAACATTCCGTTCCACCAATGGATACTGCGCCATCCTCGCTTCATGACCGGTGACCTGAACACAGCCTTTATCGACGACGAGCATGGATCCAGGGGGAAAGAAGAACTCTATCCTCACCGACATGTGGCCCTGGCATCGGCAGCCATAGCGGCACTTCACAAAGAGGCGGAGCAGGCCCTTCAGGTTCTGCAACAAGGCGCCAATGAGAAATCCGAATGGCGCGAAACGGGAAAAAGGGAATCCCTTCGGCAGGCAGCCGATCTAATGGTTCACAGAACGAAATGGTAGGGCCATTCGCCGCTCCAACAGACTATGGCCTTTATCGCTAAGCTTGGTGATCAGACCTACACCGTAGAGATCGAAGAAATCGGCAAGTCTCTCTACCGAGTCGCCGTGGACGGCAACGAGATCCTCGTTGACGGGAAGAAGACCGGAAGAAGCAACTTCTCTCTCATCATTAACAACCGATCCTTCGAGGTGGAAGTGGATATCTCCGATCCGGAATACCGGGTCTTAGTGGATGGGCGGAGCTACCACATTGACCTTGTGGACGAGCGTCGCATGCGTGTGGGTGGATTTCAATCTGGGATTCAACTTCAGGGCAGGCAAAATATCTCCGTCCCCATGGCAGGAAAAGTGGTCGCCGTTCTGGTCAACGAGGGGGACCATATTGAAAAAGGTCAAGGACTAGTCATCGTTGAGGCAATGAAGATGGAAAACGAGGTACGTTCTCCCATCCAGGCGGACGTAAAGGAGGTCAAGGTACAAGCCGGCCAGGCGGTAGAAGCCGGAGAACTCCTCCTCATCGTAGAATAAATCATCGCAGATTCGGGACCACTGACTACCGACTACTGACCTCTGACCCGGATTAGGAGATTGACGACCGGGAGTCTGTAGTCCATTGTCCGTAGTCTGTTGTCTCTTTACGCTTTTCGCTCATTACTCAGTCCTCGTTACTCGTCACTAATTAGACGCTCTGCCCTTTGCTTTTTGTCGTTCGTAGTCCTGTTGTCAGTTGTCCTGTAGTCGTTTTTCGCTTTGCTGCCTGCAGCCAAATGCTCACTGCCAGCTAAATTCGCATTGTGCTTTTCGATCTCAAATGTGGAGTTACTTGCCTAGTCGTCATCCCGATCTCTTCGCCGTGCGAAATAGGCCACACCGATACTTACACCATAAAGGGCAGTGAGCGGCAGGGCCAGGAGGATCTGCGAGACAACATCAGGGGGCGTCAGAATAGCGCCCAAGGCAAAAATGATAATAAGGGCGTAACGAAACTGTCGGATCAAAAAAAGATGATCAATCAACCCAACACGGGCGAGGAAGAAGGCAAACACCGGCAGTTCAAAAACAACCCCGAAGGCCAAGAGCAGCTTTGAGGAAAAGGATAAATACTCCCCTATTCTAATGTTAGGCTCCACCTCCATGGATTCATATGTCTTGAGCAGAAACCCAAAGCCAATGTTAAATATCACTTCGTAACAGAACCAGGCTCCCACGAAAAAAAAGAGTGTGCCGAAAAAGACAAAGCCTCGTGCATAGCGCACCTCGTGTGCGTACAGGCCAGGCGCAACGAATTGCCAGACCTGCCACAAGATCACTGGCAGGGACAAGAACAGGGATGCTACAAAGCCAACCTTAATTTTGACGAAGAATGCCTCAGGAACTCCGGTACCGATCAAGCTGAGACCAGGGGCATGCAACGCCCTCAAGGGATCCGTCAGGAAGGCAAAAATGTATTCAGCAAAGGCAAAGGTCACCACAAAGGCAAGGACAACGGCCACGAGACACTTGATCAACCGAGACCGTAGTTCGTCTAGGTGTCCTAGAAAGGGCATCCTGGCATCGCCAGGGGCCCCGCTACCCGGAAGGCTTTCCACTCTGCTTCGAAGGTTGGACTGGGGTGGATGATTCCTCGGAGGAGGCCTTGGAGCTAGCAGGATTCTCTAATTCCTCTTCCACCTCACGGATCTCGTCCTTAAGCTCGTCCGTGGTCCGGCGAAACTCGGCCAATCCCTTTCCCAGGGCACGCGCGATTTCTGGCAGCCTCTTGGGTCCCAATACGATCAGGGCCACAGCGAGGATAAGTATCAACTCCGGCATACCTATACCGAACATAGATGGCCTCCAACCCTTGTAACTAATTCATTTTCCAACGGTTCGCAACCTCTAGGAAAAGGACTTTACAGATCCCAACACGGAGTGGTAGACAGGCAACCATTATGACACGTTCAGCAGTAGTCATCGACCCAGAATTTCTGAAACATGAGCCCGGTGAGTTCCATCCCGAGCGGCCGGAGCGCCTCAAGGCCCTTCTGGACCTTACCAGTCAACTACATGGAAAAACGGTTCAAATCCTCCCACCCAGGCAAGCAAATTTAGCCGAAATCGAGGCCTGCCATGGTAAACAGTACATCGATTTGATCCGATCCACCTCTGAAACCAACCGATACGCTTTAGATGGAGATACGGTTACCTGTCGAGACTCCTTTGGCACCGCTCTATTTGCGGTGGGTGGATTTTTGAGATTGCTGGAATCAATAGCGGCAGGTGACTTCCAAAACGGATTTGCCATGGTGCGCCCACCAGGTCATCACGCAATGCGAGACCACGCCATGGGATTCTGCCTATTCAATACCGTGGCCATCGGTGCACAATTTTTGCGGACTCAATACAGTGCAAAGCGCATCCTGATCATGGACTGGGACGTCCATCATGGCAATGGGACTCAGGACAGTTTCTATAAGGACCCCTCGGTGCTCTATATTTCCACCCATCAGTACCCCTATTACCCGGGCACCGGCGCAATGGACGAAGTCGGTGAGGAAAAAGGAGAAGGTTTTACTGTCAATATTCCCCTGCCTCAAGGCTGTGGAGATGAAGAATATATCGGGGCGTTCAACCGAATTGTAATGCCCATTGCAGCGAAATATGAACCAGAGTGGGTCTTGGTCTCTGCTGGGTTTGACCCCCACCGGCAAGATCCCTTGGGAGGAATGCTCGTCACCGAGGAAGGCTTCTCCACCATGGCTTCTTTGCTTCTGAACCTCGCACAAAAATTCGCGGGCGGAAAGGTCGCATTCTTGCTCGAGGGAGGCTATAATTTAAATGCACTGAAAAGTTCCATTGCTGCTGTCCTGCGGATTATGTCAGGCGAGCAACAGATCAAGCTGCCTCCCCAATCAGATGGAAAAAATATAGAAGTTATCATCCGCAAAATTCTCAGGCTTCAGGAATCCTACTGGTAGATAGACATATTGCTCCCGCGAATTAATTTAGTTGACGGCCAGGGAAACCTAGATTATCCTAATATATTCATAGGGTTATAATGATGAGTGAATTGAATCGCAGAGTTGTTGTCACAGGCTTAGGGCTCGTTACCCCTTTGGGTACCGGGGTGGCAACCAACTGGGAAGCCATTGTTGCTGGGCGCTCCGGGATCCGGCCCATCACACGGTTTCCCAACGTGGAGTTCATGGCCGCACGCATAGCAGGTGAGGTGTCCGGCTTTCGGGCTGAGGATTTCATCGAGCCCAAAGAGATCAAGAAGATGGATCTATTCATTCAATACAGCGTTGCTGCTGCTGAAATGGCAATGCAAAGCAGCGGATTAAAGCTCGATCCAGAAGAGGGCCATCGTGTGGCGGTGATTATCGGAGTTGGTCTGTGCGGCATTGCCACCATCGAATACTATCAGCAGGCATATATGGAAGGAGGACCTCGAAAGATATCGCCCTTCTTTATCCCCAAAGTGATTTCCAATCTTGCTCCCGGTCAGATTGCCATCCGACATGGCGCCAAAGGTGTTAATTTTACCCCCACATCCGCCTGCGCATCGGGGAACCACGCCATTGGTGAGGCGTTTCACCTGATCAAGCGTGGTATCCAGGACGCCGCCATTGCGGGAGGTGCAGAGTCGGCCATTACACCCCTTGGAGTCGGTGGATTTGCTGCCATGAAGGCTCTTTCCACACGCAATGACGACCCGGAACGTGCGAGCCGACCCTTCGATAAGGACCGGGACGGATTTGTCATTGCGGAAGGTTCCGGCGTCTTGATACTTGAGGAAAGGGAAAAAGCTCTCAAGCGAGGTGCAAACATTTTAGCAGAAGTGATTGGTTATGCGGCCAACGGGGACGCCTACCATATCACTTCGCCATCGCCTGATGGTGAGGGTGCTGCCCGTTGCATGGACCTGGCACTCCAGGACGCGGAGATCGAACCAACCGAAATGGACTATATCAACGCTCATGGGACCTCAACGGAATACAACGACATCAACGAGACACAGGCCATTAAAAAAGTCTTCGGAGGGCACGCCCACAAAATCGCCATCAGTTCCACAAAATCTATGACCGGTCACATGCTAGGGGCCGCCGGAGCGGTGGAAGGTGCATTCACAGTCTTGGCCCTTCATCACGGAACCATTCCTCCAACCATTAATCACGAGACTCCCGATCCACTTTGTGACTTGGATTATGTACCCAATCAAGCACGAAAGGCCGAAATCAAAGTGGCCCTCTCCAACTCCTTTGGATTTGGTGGCACCAACGCCTGCGTTATCTTCAGGAGGGCTGCATGAGACCAACCCAATACCGTACAGTGATCCTAGGCAGCGGCTCGGAACTGCCAACAAAGGTTGTGACCAATTCGGATATCGAAAAACTCATTGACACGAGCGACGAGTGGATCACCACCCGTACGGGCATAAAAGAAAGACGCGTATTGGAAGACGGCAAGGGAACAGCCGACATGGCCTATCAGGCTTCGATCCACGCCCTAAAAGCAGCAGGTATGGAAGCCAACGACCTTGATGCAATCATCGTGGGGACCTGCACACCGGACTACCCCATGCCCAGTTCCGCCTGTGTTCTCGAGGACATGCTGGGGGCTCGAAAAGTCTTTTCCTTTGACGTCAATGCAGCCTGCTCGGGATTTCTCAACGCATTGACCGTAACGGACTCCTTTGTCCAGACAGGAAAGATCCGCAATGCCCTGGTGGTGGGATCCGATGTCCTAAGCCGAGTTCTCAATTGGCAGGATCGGACCACCTGCGTCCTGTTCGGTGACGGTGCTGGAGCTATTGTGGTAGGGGCTTCCGAGGATAGAAATCGCGGGATTCTGGGAGCGCGGCTTCGCACCGATGGGTCCTATGCCAAGACGCTTTACGTACCTGCTGGTGGCTCTCTTCAACCAGCCAGCATTGAGTCCGTGGAAGGAAGACAGCACACCATAACCATGAACGGGAAAGAAGTGTTTAAGATAGCGGTGCGCGCCATGGAAGAGATTAGCCGTGAGGTGCTGGAGGAAGCCGGCGTAAGCATCGACGAAGTCTCCATGGTAATCCCGCATCAGGCAAACCTTAGGATCATTAACGCCCTGGCAGATCGCTTGAAAGTGCCCATGGAAAAGGTCGTGGTGAACGTAGACAAATACGGCAACACCTCGGCGGCTTCCGTCCCAGTAGCCCTGGACGAAGCCTGGCGCCAGGGCCGCATCGCAGCCGGCGATACGGTTCTGCTAAATTCCTTCGGTGCTGGATTTGCGTGGGGCGCCGTACTGATCAGGTTTTAAAATACAATCTGCTTTTATACATTCAGCCGCCGAAAATCCAAGATTTCCCGACCCAATCACGGGTCAGCCTCTCCGGAAGTGCCACAGGGGCTGTCTCAAGCGCAGGCCAGCCAGCTCCGCATTCTGGGAGAGCGTAACGGTAACTAACCATGCACGAATCACGCGGCTCGCAAACACTATTGTCTTTGTCTCTGGCTACCGTTTTGGCATCCAATATATTCCTGTTTACTCCCTTCCTCTTATATGTTGGCAACCTAGATGAGTTCGCCACTCCCTTCTCGATTATCCTGAGTCTCTACCTTCGCCCTGCAATATTCGTCATCGGGACACTGGGGTTGGTGGGCATCATTCTGCCCGCCTCCATTTTCCCCCGCTACGGAACACTTCTTGCAGTCATCAGCCTCCTATTTTGGTTTCAAGGATACATCATCGTGTGGGACTACGGGGTGCTGGATGGCCGGGCAATTGATTGGCAAATTGGTATGTGGCGCGGTTGGTTAGATCTGGCGATCTGGATTGTTGCGATAATGACGGCTACTTACTTTTACCGCCGGATCTGGAAGACCATCGTCCTTGCTGCCATAGCGATTTTCTTTTTGCAATTAACCAATTCCCTGATTAATGCTGCACCGCATGCTTCTCAATTGCTCGCGAAATCTGAGAGCAAGCCATCCGTCGGCGCGCTGCAAGAGATTTACAGGTTTTCGGCAAGTAAAAACGTCTTGCACCTGATACTGGATGGATTTCAGTCCGATATTTTCGCAGAAATTATTGACCCTGGAGAGGACGGAGGACGTCTCGCTGCCAAATTAAAAGGTTTCGTGTTTTTCAAAGAACACCTGGGAATCTTCCCCTATACTCATATGACGGTTCCGGCCATCCTGAGTGGTGAAATATACCGCAATCATATTCCCAAAGACGAATTTCTCAAGAAGGCCCTCGGAGGCAAGACATTATTGAACGTTGCCCACGGGGCCGGTTATGAAGTAGATCTTGCGGCGAAACCGGTTTTGATCAACATGTATGCAAAGAGCAAACACACAAACTCTTACACCATACCCGCCGACCATCATTTGTCCGCGCGAGACTACGGTCTCGACGATGCCCTTAAACTGCTGGATTTATCCATGTTTCGATTTGTCCCTCATTTCCTAAAAAAATACGTGTACAACGATCAACTCTGGCTGCTCCAACCTCTTTTAAGCAATTCCAAATACAACTCGCTGGAGTTTTTCGCCCATACCGCCTTCCTGCGCCGCCTGAAAGAGAACATGTCGGCAGACAGGTCAACTCCGGTTTATAAGCTTTTTCATCTCATGTTAAGCCATAATCCGATGGTAGCCGATAAGAACTGTAAATATGCAGGACGTGTCCTCCAGACCATTCGCCCCACCGTTATGACCCAGGCCAAATGCAGTTTGGGAGAAGTAATCAATCTGCTGGAACGGATGAAGGAGCTCGACATTTACGACGACGCTCTAATCATTCTAATGGCGGATCATGGCGCCTGGGTTTCACCTCGTGGACTCATGGGACAACGCCAGCCCGACGGTGTTACCGATGTCAGGCATTTCCCCACCATTGTGGCTCAAGCACTGCCCCTAATGGCCATCAAGCCGCCGGCAGCCAGCGGCAATATACGGGTGTCTACCGCGCCAAGTTGGATCGTCGACACCCCAGCAACGGTCGCCTCGGTCTTGGGGTTCGACGAGGATTTCAACGGTCGCTCGGCCTTTGATTTAAATCCTGAGGAAACCAGGGAAAGACGTCACTACTTTTACCGATACCAGCGAAGTGATTGGAAAACAGAACGCCTCTACCTGAGTCCCATTCAAGAATACGTTGTAAAGGGTAGTGCCTTTCATAGTTCTGACTGGTATACCGGCGATCGGTATCTTCCAAACGGGATCGTGGAGAGAAAAGAGGTCTCGAAATGAAGCGCCCAAGACCTGTAGTTGCTTCAATTGTTACCTTAAATCTGTTCCTTTTGATTCTCGTGGTTCGGGATTCCTATGCCTATATTGACCCGGGAACTGGCAGTTACCTTCTCCAGTTGATGCTTGCCGGTTTGCTGGGTTTGGTTTTCACAATCAAGATTTACTGGCACAAGATTAAGACTTTTCTCGTTAAACTTTTTCGAATGAAATAGCGAGAAGCGCAGATGACCAACGGAATTATCCCCAGCTCATTCCGAGATCCAAGCGGATTTGTCTTTTGTCAAGACGGTTCAATCTACCGGCAAGTCAACACGTCTTATAAAGACCAGTACGACCATCTTATGGCCTCCGGCCTGTATGATTCACTGGTGAATTCCGAGTTGTTGATTCCTCACGAAGAAGTCAATGCCCCCCAAAGTGAAGTACGACAAAGCTTATAGGGTCATTGAGCCCGAACCGATCCCCTTTATTTCCTATCCATACGAGTGGTGCTTTAGCCAGTGGAAAGACGCTGCCTTATCCACGCTCAGGATTCAAAGGATCGCCCTTGATTTTGGAATGTCCTTGAAGGATGCCAGTGCGTATAACATACAATTCAGAAAAGGAAAGCCAGTATTTATTGATACTCTCTCCTTCGAGAGATACCGCGAGGGGAACCCCTGGGTTGCCTACAGACAGTTCTGTCAACATTTTCTCGCGCCCCTAACTCTCATGAGCTACAAGGATATTCGGCTAAGTCAATTATTTCGTGTGCACATGGATGGCATTCCTCTCGAATTGACATCTTCGCTCCTTCCGGTTCGCACTTATTTTAAAATCTCTTCTCTCATACACCTCCATCTCCATGCCATGAGTCAAAAGCGGCATGCAGCAAGATCTTTTGATCACAAACTTGTTACCAAGTCATTTAGCCTTCATTCATTTCGAGGCCTGATCGATAGTTTAGAATCCTCCATCCAAAGACTCACCTGGCATCCTCCGCTTACAGAATGGAATGATTATTACGGTGCAGGCAATCGTTATGAGTCGCAGGCCATGGAGCACAAGAAACAGTTGGTGGCAGACTTTTTAGACGAAATCAATCCGGAGACGGTTTGGGACCTTGGCGCAAATACCGGCTTGTTCAGCCGTATTGCCAGCCGTAAAGGAATAGAGACTATCTCTTTTGATATGGACTCCGCTTGTGTGGAGAAAAACTACCTTGAAGTTGTGGCCGAGAAAGAGCCGAACATCCTTCCACTTCTACTTGACTTGACAAACCCTAGCCCGCAGTTGGGTTGGTTAAATCAGGAAAGGATGTCCATCTTTGAACGCGGACCCGTCCAAACTGTCCTCTCCCTCGCACTGATTCACCATCTAGCCATCTCGAACAATTTGCCCCTGGATCATATTGCCAGGTTTTTTAGGCAAATAGGCTCATGGCTTATCATTGAATTCATCCCAAAAACAGATTCTCAGGTCCAAAGACTTCTTTCCACCAGGAAGGACATATTCCACGAATACACGCAGGAGAACTTTGAAGCAGAATTTGGCAATCTATTTTTGATAAAAGGTTCTGTAAAGATAAGCGACTCTCAGCGAACCCTCTACCTGATGGAAGGGAAATGATATTTGGCAACGCAAGAAGTTTTCTAACCTGTTAATCCGATATCCCGCACCGAACCTCTTATTTTTCAAACCCCATCTTACGACCCCAGCTCGCAGGTTCTGCTAAAAAATCCTGAATCTCCCGGCTTGCCTGATCGCCAAAATACTTTTTACTCAGTCCCATATTCAATACATGATCCCAATTGACGAGGCTATGGAGCTGAATTTGGTGTTCTGCCAGTTTTTTCCTTCCCTCGTGAAGGCCCAGCCGATCCAAACTGTATTCAAACACACAGAGGCAATGGGTAATCCTCGCGCCCTGCGCACGAATGCCATCGTTAAAACCCAATTTACTCATTCCGTCCGTAATCAAATCCTCTACCAGTAAAACTCTCTGGTCGGCCTCCAGGACCCCTTCGATCTGTTTGCTTTGCCCATAGCCCTTGGCAGCCTTCCTCACATAGATCATGGGTTTACCGACCTTTAGCGAGACAAATGCAGCGTAGGGAATGCCGGCGGTTTCTCCTCCGGCAATGACATCGATAACTTCCAGACCAATGTTCCTCTTAACCTTGATTGCCAATTGCTCGACGATGTGGTCCCTGACCTCGGGAAATGACAGCAATCGGCGACAGTCGACGTATACTGGGGAGACCCTCCCTGAGACAAAAACAAAAGGGCGGTCCCGGTACACCTGAACTGAACCGGTCTTCAAAAGTCCTTCAGCAATTCTCTCTTCAACTTGCTCCATGGAACTCTCTACTCCTGGAATACCTCCACTCGGACCGGCCCGCCCCTCCCCGACTCGGGACAGGCGCTCAGAGCAACCAGACAATCCATTTCAGCCCTAAAATCCAGGTGCGCCTCATTTTTAGGGCGGATCAGGGTGTCGAACATCCGACCAGACTCTGGGTCGATCCGCATGGTCTGAAAAATATTAAAAGGGCTCGGGATATCCTCCGGGGCAATGTTCCAAGGCTTGAGGGCCTCAGTCAGGTTCTCGAAACAACCATGGTCAGGGATTTCCTCCGGGGTCTTCGGATTGGGATCGATCCCCTCGGCAAATACCCGCTTGACTAAACCCTTCGCCACCAATTCGAATCTCTTTCTGCTGCACATACCTTTTTGCAAATCATGTCTACCTTCCTGAAACGTATCCTCCACGATGGTTAGCATTGGATTGTTGATCTTTGATATAAGCTGATCGCTGGTGCTAATGAACAACTTTGCCTGATTGGTCTTCGTCCTTGCTTGGTCAAATCGTTCCGTCAGGTCGTTAAGATTAAATGCCACAAAATCCACCACCGTTCTTCCGGCAACCCTTATCCTCAGGCCTTTTTTGACCTTGGCCGCCCATCCAGAATTTTTTTGTACCCACATGCTAGCCATGAGTTTTGTAGGGTCCATTCCGCCGATAAATTTTTTCCTCCCCACCAAATCTGTTCTCCTACCACCTCTGCTTGACACCCGCAAGGAATCCCTTCAACCATCCAATTGAGTTCGAGATAATTTTTCTTGAATCTCTTCCTGTAGGCGTTTCAGTCGAGGACTGAGTTCCACCGGGTAAAGAACGGGACTCCGAATAGATTTGTGGCGTTCATCAAGGTGCCCCAATTCCTCAAGAGAATTAGTCCTAATCTCTTTCAGGCTGGGAAGGGAATCCACCCGTCTCGCGTTTTCCATGACCTTCTTGAGCAAAGGCTCTGCCCCTCGATGACTCTCATCACGAAGACCAAGCAGATCCCCCTTGAGCTGGCCTTGTGGTTGGGTCGAACGAAATATCTGCTTGGGGCCGGGCAAAGATGTTTTTCCGGTGCTGAGTTTCAAGACCGGCCGTCCGTTGATGTCCACCAATTTGTACGCCATGTCGAGCCAAGGGGCATCGGCAGAAACTCCCATCCGGGTCCCGACACCGTACATATCGTAGGGGGCGTTGGCCTCGGAAAGTTCCGCTAGGTCGTATTCGTCCAATCCCCCGCTACCGACAATTTTTACATAGCTCAGACCCGCCTCATCAAAGATACGCCGGACCTCTCGGGCCAGGAGGAGCAGATCCCCGCTATCAATTCGAACTCCTCTCAGCCGTTGCCCTTTGGCCGCCATCTCGCGAGCGACGATCGCCGCCCTGCGAGCACCCACCAAAGTGTCATAGGTATCGATGAGCAGGGTAGCATTATTGGGAAAGCTCGCGACGAAACTCCGAAAGGCATGGATCTCGTGATCGAAACTCGAAACAAATGAATGAGCCATGGTTCCAACAATGGGAATGCCGTAGCGTTTTCCTGCTAGCGTGTTGCTGGTAGAGGTACATCCACCGATGTAGCTAGCCCGTGCCGCCTTCAATGCCGCATCGATCCCATGGGTACGCCTGAGGGAAAAATCTACCACGGGCCTTCCCTGGGCCCCATGGACACACCTTGCAGCTTTACTGGCAATCAAGGACTGCAGATTAACCTGATTGATGATAAACGATTCTACCAGCTGTGCCTCAATGATAGGTGCAGTGACCTCGACGATAGGTTCGTCCTTGAAGAAAAGCCGACCCTCTGGAATAGCCCAGACTTCACCGGTAAATCGCAAGTCCTTTAAAAAGTCCAGAAATTCATCGGCAAAAATGTTCGTGGAGTGAAGATAATCAATGTCCTCCGATTGAAAGGTAAACTCCTCCAGGAAATTTAAGATGTCGTCCAATCCCGCCGCGACGAAATAACCCCGATTGGGCGGATAAGTACGGACAAAAAGGCTGTAGGTAGCAGGCCCAACTTTCCCACTCTGGAAATAGCCCTGGGCCATGGTCAGCTGATAAAGATCTGTAAGCAGAGCAAGCTGTTTTGATTGATCCAAGGAGGACGACCTCACCGCAAAAATCCCGGCTAGTGTAGTGTACTAACGACACTAAGTAAAGTTCAGGATTCGGGATGTTGATTTCCAATGGCTCTTCTGGTATCCAACTCATAACGTAATTTGAAACCACGGGCCCTTAAGAGGAGGTTTTTATGTTTACGGATAAGGTCGAGCTTAAAGACGTTGAAAAAATGGACCCAGAATACCGGGATCTGTTGGGACGGGTCATGACCATCCAGTGCGATTGTGAGATCGGGGGGCCCCAACTATACGTGGAGGATATTCTACCCACGGCCCCAACCAAGATTGACCAACTGATTGTCGCCCGAACCGCCGCAGAGGAACTCGACCACTATCGCAAGATGGCCCGCATCGCCGGTGACATCGGTGTGGATGTCTCCCACGTCCTCAGCTGGCCAAACCAGAAGCGGTATGTGGAGGCCTTCCGTGGCAAAATCAAGACCTGGGAAGACTTTGCAGTTTTTGGGCTACTCATCGACCGAGTGGGCCGATATCAGCTGGAGGAATATCTGGGCGGCAGTTATCTCCCGCTCGATCGCCTCATGCCCGACGTCTTGAAGGAGGAAGAGGGGCACCTCGATTTTGGCACCAACAAGACAGCCGAGCTTGCTGCCAAGGGTGGAGAGGCCAAAGAGAGAGTCCAGAAAGCAATTGACTATTGGTATATCAAGGGACTAGACATGTTTGGCAAGTCCGAATCACCCAGATCCGAGCGTTACCGCTATTGGGGTCTGAAGCGCCGCACCAATGCCCAGGCTAGAGAAGAGTATAGAAAAGAAGTTAACGGCCTTATCGAGCAGGTAGGTCTTCAGGTACCAGAGTTAGATCAGAACCGGCTCTACACCTAGGTAAGGGAAGGAAGTAAAATGGATAAGGCACCCAATATCGATGCGCTTGACGAGCATCTAAAAGAAGTCATTCAAGCGATCCATGGAGCCGTTAATTGGGCCATGCCCCACCTCAATGATCCGAAGGTGACGGACAAGGCAATCGAGGACTGTAAGGAGATATTGGACGTCGTGATGGAGGGGAAAGTTTCCGAGTGGCTGGAATAGCCTGCCCCAAGGATTCAAGGACCCAGCCTTTGTTTGAAGGATAACCAAACCCGTTCATAATGATTGGTTTGGGACCTGTCTTAATCCACACCTCATTGGATCATCAAGGAACAAACCTTTGGACATCATCGTTTGCGCTAAGGTTATACCCGCCAGTTCTGTAACCATTGAAATTGACCCTGCCACCAAATGCATAATCCGCAAGGGCGTGACCCATGAGCTGGACCCCGCGGCCGCTAGCGCCCTGGAGGAGGGACTCCGCCTAACCGAAAAACACGGGGGTACGGTCACCGTGGTCACCATGGGGACCACTGACGTGACCATCGGTATTCGGACCGCCCTCGCCATGGGTGCTACCGGAGCGGTTCACATTCTAGATGACGCCGTCGCCGGGTCGGATACCCTCGGGACTGCCAAGGTGTTGGCCGCTGCCATCCGGAAACAACCCTTCGACCTGGTCCTCTGTGCCACGGAGAGCAGCGACAGTTATTCCGGCATCGTACCGGTGCAGGTGGCTTACCTGTTAGGAATCACCCCCCTCACCTTTGCTAAAGAGATTACCCTCAACGAGCGCAAGGCCACCATCAAGAGACAGAGTGAAACCGGTTACGAGGTGGTGGAAGCGGAATGCCCTGTGCTCATCACCACCACCAGCGGTATCAACGAGCCCCGCTATCCGCAATTGAAGGGCATCATGGCCGCCAAGAAAAAAGAGGTAAAGAAATTTACTGCAGCCGATTTGGGACTGGCCGGAGACCAGGTGGGCAGTTCGGGAGCCAGGGAAAAGGTATTGAGCGTCGGGAGACCCCCCACCCGCCAGGCCGGCAAGGTCATTACCGACGAAGGGGAAGGCGGAAAGCAGATCGCCGACTTTCTCGCCGAGTTGAAGGTAATTTAAATGGCAGATCTCATTTGGGTGTACGCTGAAGTGGTGGAGGATGAGATTACCCCCACAACGCTGGAAATGCTTTCGAAGGCCTCCGACGTGAGTACCGCGGAGGCAATCCTGCTGGGGCCCGCCCCCGATAGCGCCGTTGAAGCCCTTGGAAACCACGGTGCCAGCAAGGTTTACCGATCCCCCGATGCTGTCTATCAAGACTACTTGACTCTGCCTGCCGCAGAGACCATTGCCAGCTTAATCCGCAAACACCAGCCAGCAGTGATGCTCTTTGCGTCGAGTTATTATGGTAGGGACGTAGCCGCTGCCCTAAGCGCAACCCTGGACTGTGGCGCCATCGCCGACGTGTCCAACTTTGTGATAAAAGACGGTACTGTTGAAGCCACCATCCCCGCCTTGGGAGGCAGTTACCAGAACACTTCCACCCTGGTGAGCCCTAGCACTAAGTTACTCCTGGTACGGCCAAAATCTTTTGAGCCCAAGCCGGGTAACAACACTGCCAAAGTAGAAGAGGTAGAAGCGTCCTCTGATCCAGCGAATCAGAAGGCCCATGTGACCGATCGGGTAGCAGTCAAGCAAGAGGGCCCCCAACTGGAGGGGGCCAAATTTGTGGTCTCTGGAGGCCGGGGCCTAAAAGGTGCCGAACATTTTGAGATGCTTCGTGGTTTAGCGGACCTGCTTGGCGGGGCTGTTGGGGCGTCACGGGCAGCCGTGGACGCCGGCTGGGTTCCTTATTCCACTCAGGTGGGTCAAACCGGTAAGACGGTGAAACCCGAAGTTTACTTCGCGTGCGGAATTTCAGGTGCGATCCAACACCTGGCAGGTATGAAGGAATCCAAGACTATTATTGCAATCAATAAGGATCCAGAAGCCCCCATCTTTCAGGTGTCCGATCTGGGCGTCGTAGGTGACGTTTTTCAAGTGGTCCCTCAACTGGTCGAAGAGATCAAAAAGCGCAAGGCTTCCTAGGCTCTGCGGTACCGACTCCAACTTCCTCGAAGACCATGCCCCGGTGGCATCTGGGCAACCAATAGACAACACATAACTTCCCTTTTCCCTTACCCAGCCCCCAAGGAGTTCAAAACGAGGTACTCGTGTTGGACTGGGTAAGCAATCGTGGTAAGTAGCAAAGGAATCACGGTAAATCAGATACCCCGGCCAATCCGAAGGAGGATAAGCAATGCGCGTTATCGATGTTGATGGTCATATTCACGAGCCTGAAGAAATGTTTGCGCACCTACCAGAGGAGTTTTACCCCAGGAGACCCATTCGTGTAATTTTGCCAAGAGATACCATTAGGGAAGACTTCAATGGCTGCTGGATTATCGATGGTAAAACTCATCCTCACATGGGAGGCCGCGGCCGTACTACGTTTCTGGTGCCAGGCGATGAACGGTCAAAGAAAAAAAACGTTACTCTAGGATCGTTGACTTTGGCCGACATGGATGCACGAGTAGCCGACCTGGACCGGCTTGGAATCGATATTCAAGTCATCTTTCCCACCATGTTCCTGGTATCCGTTGCGGAGGACCCGAAGCTGGAGGGGGCACTCTTCCAGGCCTACAACACCTATGTGGGCGAAGCCTGCGCCAAGTCCAACGGACGGGTCAGATGGGTCGCGCTAGTGCCGTTTCGGGATCCGGAGGTTGCATTGCCCGAGATTCGACGGGTCAAAGAGTTGGGGGCAGCGGGCATTTTTACCATGGGGATGGTTTGGGACCGGACTTTGGCGGACTCCGCATTTTTCCCCGTCTACCAGCAAGCTGCAGAGTTGGATATACCCATTTGCGTCCACCTCGGATGGGCATCACCTCAAGTGACAAACTTATTTTCAGACGCTCAGTCCTTTTTCGCCTCTGCAACTATTCCCGTGATTTGGGGGTTCACCTATGTCATGGGGTACGGTCTGGTAAATCGCTTTGCTGGACTCCGTTTCGGATTTTTCGAGAGCGGGTCTGAATGGGTCCCTTACTCAATCAAGCAGCTGCGTCGCCGTGCGAAACCCCTCACCCTCGCGCGCCCATTGGCGAATCGACCAAGTTTTGGTACCGGATTTGACCCGCAGTATTACCAGGATCCAGAGGAGCTTTTTCGATCGGGGAAGGTTTTCGTGAATTGCGAGGGAGACGAAAACTTCAACTACCTCACTGAAAGCATAGGCGAGGATTCCTTGATGTGTTCTTCCGATTTCCCCCACGCTGACCCTTCAGCGGAGGAGAACTTTGTGGATCACTGGCGCAACCGGACCGACATCCCTGAAAGGGTAAAAAACAAACTCCTGGGAGAAAATGCCGCTCAGTTCTTTAGGTTCTAATTAACCGGCACTCATTAATCAAAAAAACGGTAAAATTAACGGCCAAAAATTTTTCTCACCAAGGGATTAACCTTTTTCTTTGATTCTAAAGCCTCTTCCGTATAGGTCTTGATGGAGTCCTCCCTGGGAATTCGCCACTCCCGCACATGGTCCGTGGACACATCCTTACGTGCACTGACGTAGCTCATTGCCTGAACGTATGCCGTCTGGGCCTCCTTGGAAAGGAGCCAGTTGATGAATACTTTTGCGGCATTGGGATGAGGCGCCTTGTCAATCAGTGCCACGGCACCATTGGCAGGGTTTCGATCGGAACCCTCTTTCACAGTACGCGGGTCCACGAGCCCGATGGGGACCCCCTGGCGTATTTTGTACTCGGCGGTGGCGTCAGAGCTGCCAATTAAAATAGGATAACGACCGCGAGCTAATCCATTGAGTTCTTGCTGATAGTCCCTCAGCAGCAACAGGTCTTGCTTGGCCAGGGCCTTTATGTAGTCAACGCCCAAGTCAGGATGGAGATAGAAGAAAAGGAATGTCCCGTTTCCGGGCCCTGGCTTCCGGGGGTCATCCAACGCGATTTTCCCTTTCCACTTGGGGTCAAGAAGATCCTTGTGGGAGGTAAGCTCTCCCGCCTTTACCATCTTTGGGTTGATGAATAGGGTAGCCCGCTGGTAGGGGCTAAAAACCATTTGTAATTTAGCTGCCCGATCGGCAAACTCCTGGCTCCCACCACGCCAATTGCGGGGGTCTTTCACCGCCGGAAGAATAAACGTCTGCGTCAAATCTGCAAGCGCCCCTGCCGGGGCTAAGGAAGTTAAGCCCGTGGTGGTGCCACCCACAAACACGTCCCAAAGATATCGTTGCGCCCGTCGCTCGGTGAGGATACGTGGAGAAATGGTACGGCCAGATCCCCCGATATATTGTACCTTAATCCCGTATTTTTTTTGGAACGGTCCCACCATAACGTCTCGTGCCTGAACCTGTCTAGGACCCAGCACCGACACGACTCCCTCTTTTTTGGCTGCAGCCAGGGTCTGCTCCCATTCCTGTTTCCAGTCCATTTGAGCCATTGAAGCTTGGACGAATCCGAGAATTAAAGGCACCAAAAACACAATCGAAAAAATTCCCCGCATAAGTTTATCCTTCCTATCTGATATTTGAGACTCCCTGCACTTGGGAAAATTCCATACCTATCGTGAAATATTAAGTTAGGTAGAATATAAAACATAACCCTTGGACATTGTCAATTATTGCCTGGCAAACCTCAGAATTGGAAATTTTAAGGGCCACGATCTATCCATGGCTCGCCTCGCCCTATTAACTCCATTGTGCGGGTCAATGGTCTTTAGGCAGCGTTCCGGAATCAGGGCAGAAACCTCCTTGACAGCCCCTAATCGATACGTTAAAGAGCCAAACTTGCTACGGGGGAGCGTTGGAGGTCCGGATGTCCCGAACTCCCCATCTATTCCCACCTGGAACTCCCTGGCTCGTACCAGTGTCACTGGCGAGTACAAGAGCATTAACTACTAGGGACCGGCTGGAACCTGGGGATTACGATTATGACGAAAGAAGAGAACGAGCTTTTAACTCAAACCGGGCCTGGTACCCCCTGTGGGCAACTCATGAGGCAGTACTGGCAACCGGTTGCGCTCTCCAGCGAACTGCCTTCTGAAGGTTCGCTCCTTAGTGTGAAGGTTCTTAGTGAAGAACTCGTTCTGTTCCGGAATAACCAGGGGCAACCCGGCTTGTTGGGGCTCCATTGCTCCCACAGAGGCGCCGATCTCAGTTACGGACGGGTGGAAAAGGAGGGCATCCGGTGCATCTACCACGGTTGGCTCTATAACTTAGGGGGGCGCTGCATGGATCAACCCGGAGAACCTCAAGGCGGATCACAGAGGCAATCGATTCGCCACCCGGCCTATCCATGCCACGAAAAGGCTGGGGCGATCTTTGCCTACCTGGGACGGGGCCAACCGCCTCTTTTCAATGGCTACGAGTTTCTCACGGCCCCCGATGATCATACCTACGTGGAAAAGCGTTACCAGGAGTGCAATTACCTCCAGGCCAACGAAGGTAATTTCGACCTCAGCCACCTCGGCCTACTGCATTACAATTTTAAAAACGGCGGCATTGGCGGCGTTGGGTACAACGGGCCGCCATCCCCAAGTATTTCCGGACGGGGCGCAGCACCAGAGATTGAACATATCGAGGCTGAATACAAGCGTTTCGGCGTTCGCTGCTACAAGATTCGCCCGAAGGTTGAGCCAGGTAAGTATTATTTCCTCGCGCACGACTTTGTCCTCCCCAATCTGACATGCTTCCCTGGATATTCGTGGGGAGGAAGTGGACACATGTGCAATTGGCATGTGCCCATTGATGACACTGCCCACTGGAAGTTCACTTTCCTCCTCTCGCGCAATAGACCCCTTGATTCCGAACTCCTCCAGCGACGCGCCGATCGGGTAACGGCAGATTACATGCCGGTGCGTAACAAAAGTAACCGATATCTCCAAGATCGAACACTCATGGATAAGACAAGCTACAGTGGTATCTGGAGCCCCGATGGGGGAGTGGTTTTTCAGACGGAGGATTTAATGGTGGTGGAGGGGCAAGGGGCGGTGCAAGATAGGACCCAGGAACACCTGGTACCTTCGGATATTGTGCTGGTGGCCGCACGGAAAGCCTTTGTCAAGGCCATAAGGGATCTACAAGAGGGCCGGGAACCTGCCAATGTCGTTCGCGATGAAAAGTTCAATTATTTTCACGTGGGCGGCATACAGGACCTCATTGAAAACTCAGTGGATTGGAAGGAATACGCAAAACGGTTGGATGCTGATGTGGTGTAGCTCAACCCATCCATTGCATTATTGCTAGTCAAAAGCGGGTGATTTCAGTCCGCGTTGTATCTTCCACTCTTCATCATTGAGGCTAGCTCCCGCGCGCGCCGTCCCACCTGTCGTGCCCATCGGCTGTCTAGCATCTGATTGGCGGCCTCATGCCAGCGTTTCGCCTTAATGGCGGCTATGGCCTTCTTGAACTGACGGAACCGTGGCAAACCCAGGTTAAACACCATATTCAGCACAACGTTTTTGCGTACACCGTTGAGACTTGAGAACCAAGGGAACGCCTCATTGACCTCGCGCTGAACTTTAGCAATATCATGGTTCAGAAGCATTGTGGCTTCTTCACGTGTTATGCCAACATCATCCAGGTTTCGGCCAATTCCAATGGTGAGCTTGCCTACCGTATCGCGATAGGGCTTGAGACGCAGACCTTCATGGCGGATGAGCATTTCCTTAAGTTGAGTCATGGAACTTATCCCTCCATTTGCTGTGGGCCCACAATTTCACCTCACCCAGGATCAGAAGGGCCACAGGACCTGCCAGTCATGGGGTTATTCCTAGAGTAAAATCAAGAAATGAAAGTAAACGAAAAGGGCCCTGCTGCTAGCGAACGCCCCTGATGACGAGCCGTTCGTCGGCAAAACAGAGGAGCGATTTCTTTTCGTTGATCGTGGTCTCCAAGACCACCTCCCGCTGCCATAGCTGATGAAGGTATTGGAGGGTCCGCTCCGCGTATTCCAGGTGGAGGTCCCTCCCATCGTGGTGGTGTTTGATATAGAGCGCTCGGTTGTTATTGTAATCCGCGTCCTCAATTCTGATCACGGGGATGGAACCCATACCGACGTCACTAATCAAGGTCTTTTTGATCTCGCGCCAGCCGTCCTTATCGGCAACCCGGCTGACGACCTTCTTGTCGCCCCGGGTCTGATACTCGAAGAGGTTCAGTTCTCGTATCAGGTCTTCAGTCAGGTAACGGCGCAAAAAGGAGGCATCCCTCTCCACCTCTCGGACCTCAAAGATTTTGTCTCTCCCGCCCTTCTTCTTGGGACCACTCTCCTTCTCCTCCTCGGGAGTGGGATTGTCCCATCTCTTCTCAATGTCTTCCCACATCTTCATTCCCAAATAGTAGGGGTTAATTCCACCCGGGGCTGGGTTCAGGACCTGGTTGTGTCGAACCATAAACTCCAACCGGAAACCCTGAGGCAGATCTAATGCATCCAGAATATGTTTGTGCCAAAAACTGGCCCAACCCTCGTTCATGATCTTTGTCTCGATCTGTGGGATGAAATACTGCGTCTCTTCATGGGCAATGGTGAGAAGATCCTTTTCCCATTCGCTGAGAAATGGGTTGTGGTCTCGAATGAACAGGAGGATATCTTCTTCCGGATATAGCGGCACTTTGGTCAAGTCCGGTGCCACATACTCTGTGCGACGGTGGACGGACTGAAACGGATCCACCGTGGGCTTGGACTGGGCAATACGTTGCTCCTCTTCCTCCTCCCGGGTCTGCTTTTTGATTGCCAAGTTATGACGACACTGGAATGACAACGCATGGGCTGCGTCGAGAACGCGCTCCACTTTTTCCAATCCAATGCTAGGATCCTCAACATATTCACGCACACGATCCGCATGGGCCTTGAAGGTTTCGATGGTGAACTCCGCGCGGGTCCACTGAAAAGTAAAATTGTTTTTGAAAAAATCGTTGTGGCCGTATACGTGGGCCATCGTGAGGATCTGCAGGAGGAGCGAATTGTCCCGCATCAAATACGCGATACAGGGGTTTGAGTTGATGACCATCTCATAGGGAAGTCCTGAAACTCCATAGTCATAAAGTGTCTTAAGCTTTTCGAAGCTTTTACCGTAGGACCAATGGGGATAGTGAGAGGGCATACCGGAGTATGCCATATACCCCAGCATCTGCTCGTGATCACAGATTTCGAATTCCAATGGATAGAAATTTAAGCCGAACTTGTGGACCAGGGCCAGAACTTTCTCATTCCAGGATTCTAACTCGGCAATTTCAAAGGTGGCCATTCGGAAGCTTGTTAGGGCCCGTCTTGAGGGGCGTGTTCCTTGGAAAGAAAGGTCTTGAAGGAGGACCAGACGTCCTCTTTCCGCTGAATTTGTACCGTTTGAAAATTGTCCTTTTTCAGTTGGGAAAAGAAGTGGATCATGCTGCTACCGTAGTAGCCAGAACCCAAAGGTTTGATTTCCCCATAGCCAAACAAATTGGAGGTACTAGCTATCTCCTCCGCCGCTTGAAGGGCATTGGTGTTGTCCGACTCGAAGTTGTCGCCGTCCGAACAATGGAACACGTAAACGTTCCAATGGGCGGCATGGTACCTTTCCTGAATGACTTCCAGGGCCTTGCGATAACCCGACGAGATAAAGGTCCCGCCCGACTCTCCCTTGTGAAAGAACTCATCTTCATCCACCTCACGAGCAACCGTATCGTGGGCAATAAAGACAATTTCTACTCGCTGGTATTTCGTACAAAGAAAATGATAGAGGAGAAAAAAGAAACTCCGCGCCAGATATTTTTTCATGGTATCCATGGATCCGGATGTATCCATGATGCAAAACACCACCGCGTTGGATTCTTTCCGGATTTCCACTGTTTTGTGGCGATAGATGAGATCGTCGCTATGAAACGGAAACCGTTCCGGCTCAACCTTCTCGTGACGCTTGGCCGCCATTTTGCGCATCACTTTAGCAGCAACGGTGCGTTTTCTGTCCAAATGCACCCGAATCCCCTTTTTCCGATACCCCATTCGGCGCTGATGATGTTCTACTTCCAACTCCCTGAGGCCCTTCCTTTGAAGGAATGGTAGCTCCAGGTCCTCGAACATTATCTCTACCAGTTCATCCAAACTCACATCGGTCTCGTAATAATCCACTCCGGCCTTATCCCCCGCCTTCTGATCCCCTCTCTTATCCTGGCCTTGCCCGATCACCTGACCCGGTTCGGTACCTTCTCCACCTTGCCCGACTCCGGACGTATTTTCGCCGTAAACAAACTTAAACTCCTTAACACCACGGATGGGAACTTTGATGATTCGGTCGCGGTCTTTTCCGATGATGGACTCTTCAGCGATGATGTCGGCAATGTTGTGCCGGATGGCCTCCCGTACTTTTTGGCGATGTCGCAGGCGATCTCCGGCGCTACGGTCACTTCGCTCTGCCGAAGACGAAGGGTAGGAGCGGAAAATGGTTTCCATTTATCTGGCCAATAGCAAGATTGAGTACCTAGACAAAAATAAGATTTTTAATCCCCCATTGGTTGTTCGCTATTCTCGCGGATTCACTAGTCCTTCCACAGGTGATTGGCCGCATACTTCATTACGACGTCTACGCAGTTGCCACAATAGCCGTTTTCCAAGAGGTTCTTGGCCATTGCATTGTACTTTTCCGACTGTTCTTCGTCCCGCGTTCTGGACTTGGTAATGACACGGCTCAAGTCACGCACGGAGGTCATCAGTTTTTTCTCAATGGCCTCTTTTAATGGTTCATAGCTTCGATAATCAATCTTTTCGTCCCGGCGGTTCGCAGCCCAAAGATAGGCAATGACCTCCTGCCGAAACCCATCGGCGGCAGATCCAATGACCGCAATCTGTTCCTCAATGGATTTCATAAATCCCTCGTCGGGGAGAAGTTCTTCCTTGGTATTTCGATCCTTGACCTTGCCTTTGTTGACATAGGCCTCCGCGTGATCCAAGTAATTCTGGAACAACGTCTCTGCCTGTTCCTGATAGGAGTAGACAAAGGCGCGGGTGATTTCCTTCTCCAGGAGTTCGAGATATTCCTTATGCAGCGTGTCCTGTAGAAACTCGAGATACTGTTTACGGGCGTCGTCAGGAATATCCGCTTCCTTGATCATGCTAATGAGCGACTCCCTGACATTGATGGGATTGATACAATTCCCCGCAATATTGTCCGAAAGCGCATTGTCCAGAGCTTTCATGATGAAACGAGTCGATATACCAGTCATCCCTTCCCTTTTGGTGGCCTCACGGAGCTCGAGATAATCCATTTTCTTGGTTCTTCCCTTCTCCACCACCTCCTCCCCATTGTAGATCTTCAGCTTTGTCATCAAGTCACACTTACTGGTGGGCTCCAGTCGGGACAGGATCGCAAACATGGAGGCCACCTCGAGAGTATGAGGCGCCACATGGGCTCGGAACTCCGAGTGGCGAATGATCTTCTGGTAGATCTTCACCTCCTCGGAAAGTCGCAGGTTGTAGGGAACCTTCACGACCACGATGCGGTCCATGATGGCCTCGTTAGTGTGATCGGCCTTAAACTTCTGCCATTCTGCCTCGTTGGAATGGGCAACGATCACCTCATCCACATAAACCAATCCGTGTCTTCCGGGTGCGGGAATCACCTTTTCCTGGGTGGCCGTAATCATGCAGTGAAGATATTCCACCTCGTTTTTGAAGACTTCGATAAATTCCACGATCCCCCGATTCCCCACATTGAGGGACCCGTTCAGCTCCAGAACCCGGGGGTCACCCTCCGAATAGATGTCCAACTTTGAGATGTCCTCGCTTCCAATCAGCACCGAGGTGTCTTGATTATTGGGATCTACTGGAGGGACGATGCCGATACCCGACCGGGCGCGTTTAGAAAACTCCATGGTGGCAACAGGAAATTCCTCGTATTTTCCGTTAAACTCCTCCTTCAGACGATAGCGGCATACCGGACAGAGATCCCCCTCGATGTGAACATCGAGCATCTTTTCAAATTCCTTTCGCAGGTGACGAGGAATCAAATGGAGGGGCTCCTCATACATGGGGCACCCCTCAATGCCATAAAAGGAGCCGGATTCCTCAAGACCCCGATGGATCTTTTCCATAAGGGAGCTTTTCCCCGATCCCACCGGGCCCATGAGAAAGATTACCTGGCGGCTCTCTTCCCCCTTGAGTGACGCGGACTGGAAATATCGGACGATCTGGGCAATGGTCTTTTCAATGCCGTAGAATTCGTCGGCAAAAAAGTCGTAGACCTTTACCGGCTCGTCCTTATACAGCCTCTTGACTCGGAAATCATCCGAATCCTGGATATCGCGCACCCCAGGTTTTAAGAGCAGGTTGTAGACTCGGGCATGGGCTAGTTTCGCGATGGATGGATCTTCCTTGACCTTCTCCAAATAACCCAACAAATTTCCGTGCCAGGATTGATCTTCGCGGGAATCGCGGTCTTTTCGGATTAGGCTTTCAAATGCCTTTTGTTGGTCCATGACAACTATGCCTCCTTCGAAGCTTTATTTCACCCAACAAAAATTCTGTGATTGGATTGTTTTAGGAGTTGAATGGGTCCTAATAGGCATGGAGTCGGCTCTTTGGGACTGAGCCACGGGCAGTTTCCTATCCACCTATTTCGGGTTTGTTTATTCTCTTCCATAGTGAAGATTCCTTAACCTAATGTCAAGTAAATTATATTTATAGGTAAACAATAAGCCCATCATATATAGTTTCTCATAATTCATCGGCGATGTATATTATAAGGGTGCAAAAGTCCCCCATACAGGCGAAATTTTAACTTGGAATCGATACTGACACGTATCAATCTGTCAAAACTAACGCTCGCCACGAGACCTTCTACTAACTCGTTGGTAGAGATGAAATGTGCTGAGTTTTATAAACAAGGGTTGCCGGACTTTAGTTTTCGGAATCCCTTGGACCCCACAAACGCCGGTGGGTGTTTGCCGATTCGTTTCCCATAGCACGTGCGGATAGAGTTTTTTTCCAGCTCGCGCCAAGGGTTGGGCAGGCTGCAAGTTCAGCTGCCACATCCCTGTCCCCGCATCGTCGGTGCATAATATCGTTGGCGCGCGCTACCGTCCATTGAGGGAAGGGCCTTGCCAAAAGAACCAACGGGAGCCCTCTTTGAACGTTTCCTTCTTTAAGAACCCGAAAATACCAGCCTGTGCGACCGGAATCTTGAATCCGCAGAGATAGATCTCGAATTCGCCATCGACGAGAGTTTTTCCAGCAGGGCTGTCGGGGCTCTGAGATCTGCACGCGGGCATCACCGATGGTGTAAATATCTCCAATGGCAACGGTGCCTTCAGTCATTCCCTCCACGGTAAAGTTTTCGGCAAACCCACCATTTTGAAGATTGGATAACCCCAGTTCCTTACGCCACAGAGGATAATGGTCAGCCGCATAAGCGAGCACGGCTTTGTCCGGCCCCCCATGCACTTGGAGATTCGCTTGTCCGTCACCCGCCAGGTTTGATTTTCCCAACCATACCAACCCTTCAACGGGTTCCTTGAATGCAGCCGTTACCCAAGAGCGGTCCATGGGGTCAGGTGCATCCGGAGTACCAAAATTTTTCGGCAGCCCCACTTGAATGCTGAGCACAAAGGGTTCGACGCTCACGGCATCCTCCAATTGAACCAGACTCGCCTTTAAAGTTCCTTTTTAATGGCTTTGTGGATAAGCTCTGATTTTCCCCGATCACCCCAGGGACCCACTCGTACACTAATCCGTGTGTCACTATCACCCACGGGGGTCAGCCGTATTTTAATTAAAGTAGAATCGGAACGCCGCGCCTCAATGGTTCCACCGAGGGCATCAATCTCTTTCTTACGGAACAACAGCTGTAATTTTTTCACAGCTGTAAGGGTTTTTGGCCAGATCTCTTTGAGGGGTTCATGATAGGTCGCCGTCAGCTCACGATGCATTTTGGAATAGGTCCCCCCACCCACCCCCACACCTTCAACCACACTACCTCCTGTACAACCGCCGCAGATCATCAAAAAACCTAACATGAATAAGGAATAGAGATGTCGCCTCATCGCCCCTCCAGCTGCATAAGATTGCCCAGAAACATGACTTTCATTTAACAATAAAGGGTGTCCTTGTTCAATCATTCCGAGGCGTCACGGTCAATAGACCGAGCATAAAGAGAAACAATACTCCCGTGCTCAACCCTAACGACCAGTGAATCCCGATGTAGCTACCAAAAAGTCCAACGGATATTCCACTGAAGGTGCGGAGTCCCTGGCCGGACATGATGAACAGGCCGATAAGCCGTCCGCGCAGGTGTGTTGGTGCCAAAACCTGGACCATGGTTTGAGCCATGGAGGCAAATGCCAGATGGCTCATACCGGCGATGAACAAAAGGATCAGTGCTATTGGATAATACGTTGCGGCAGCAAACAAACCGAGGGCGAGACTCCAAAGTATTGCCAGCAGGATCGCCGTACGCGGTTTCGGCTGAAGTAACCCCCTACTCTCCAATAATAATCCACCCACCACGGCCCCCGCACCGTTTGCGGCAAGCAGGGCGGCATAACCATAACCCATCTGATCCGTGCCAAGGTCACGAGCAAACTCCGGCATTTGTGGTTGGTAAGCACCGCCCACAAGCAAGGATGCCAGACCCGTAAGCATTATCATGGATAGGATAACTCGGCTTCCATGAACATCTTTTAACGCCCCTATCATTTCTCGCCACGATTGTTGTCTGGACCTGGGTGTCCCCGAGCTGTGGCCGGTATAAGACACGGTCTGCAACCAGATGGTTAACGGAAGATAAATGAGACCATTCACCAAAAGCGCAAGGGTGGGACCCAGCAAGAGCATGAGGGCACCACCCACAGCCGGACCCGCCAGAACTCCCAATTGGCGTCCTGTGGCATTGAGCCTCACGGCACTCTGTAGGTTCTCCTGGCCTACAATATCGTAGACTAATAGGACACGAGGGGGATTCCATAACGTCCCCGCCAATCCATGTCCCACAAGCAAAACCATGGCATGCCACATTTGAAGACTGTCTGAGAATATAAGAATCGCCCAGATCCAACTCACCGCGATGAACAATGCTTGTGAGACCTGGATGACTTTACGGCAATCGTACCGGTCGGCGAGCCCTCCAATGTACCATGACAGGAGCAAATGTGGCATCCAATGACTAATGACAGCAAATCCGGCCAGGGCTGGAGATTGAAACAGTTGGAAAATGACCCAATAACTAATCACATGCTCGATGTTATCGGCCATCATGGATAATATCCCACCCACAAAATAGGCACGGAAGTCGCGATGACGAAGGGCCGCGAATGCGACTGTCTTTGTTTCAGCCATTTTCGTTACCTATGAAACGGAAGGGCCAGCTTACCCTTGATGGCTTTGCAACAAGCTCCTAGGTGAATGATCTTGTTTGTCGGATTCTAGATTTCAGCTAGCTTATGATTACCGTCAACCCTTAAAAGTTTCGGGTTAGATCTGGGCTCTTCGCGTCAAGGATTTCATTCAGGGGAAATCCCTCTGGCACCCTTTCCTCCAGGACTCTCACCTTTCCCCGCTCGTCCAACTGGATCCGGGTCATGCTGCTGTTGTTCCCGTAATTTTCTTCCGCGAAGACACCTGTCAGGAGTACAACAACCCAGTATTCGCCCGGGGGAACTCCTGCCAGGGAAATGGACTGGCCGAACTGTCGTGCGTAGTAGGTGTCACCCCAGCCGCGGGAAATGCCTTGGATCTTAACGCTACAGGAATAATGTTTTCCACCCACACCTTCGATATACGGTTCATGGTCACTCAGGCACCAGGACACCTTGGTGGTTTGCCTTACGATGCCACCAACCGCTTTGTGCGGAAGGACCTTCCGTAGCTGATAAATGGTCAAAGCGCCAAAGTGGTAATGATCGTGATCCTGATGGTCGTGAAAGAAGAACCTGCCGACCGCCTTCTTTTGTACCACAGACTGCTTCCGGTAAAGATTCTGAATGGCGACCCTCTGGCTTAATTTCGGATCTTTGCGCAATTCCACCTCCAGGTCCCCACGACCCAGGTTTACAATGGTAACCTCCAGAACCAATTCTATACCCGCCGAGCCTTTCTTAACCTTCAAGTCCCTGGGAGGAAACGCCACCAGATCTGGCAGATCAATGGACTCCCGTGGCAAGCCTCCAGCTGAGAGAGAGACAATATGTGAATGTGTCGCGAGCCATTTGGTCCCCGTTGCCTGGTCCACCGTGATGGCCTGCCATGAGCCCTCCAGGAAAGGCAAAACGGATTTTGCATCGTAGCGCCGCCACACACCTGTGGCCGAGCGTCTCAGGATTCCCAGAGAGTTCGCCTCGGCTATCCACAGGGTACCGGATGCTTCTTCCACAACGATGCCGTTTGTTCTGAGTGGCTCGAAATGATCCCCGAGAAGGTACTCTCGACCCCCATCATGGCCCTTTGCTAAACCCTTTGTCCGACTCGCTAGCCATACTTGGTCTGGTTGAAAGCCGTCGGGCACCAGGAATTGAATGGATTCCCCTTGCCTCTCTTCCTCCGGAGTCAACCTATTCCAAATCTTGCCGCTGAGTCGATGGATCTCCCCCCCCATCCGTTCCCACCCACGCCACATCTCCATGTACAGCAAGGGAAGTTGCTGGAGACAGATGAGGAATGGATTCCCATGAGCGACCGTCCCAAGAGGCCAATCCCAATGGGGTTACCAACCAGAGACGTGAAGTGGCAGAATCCGCGTACAGCGCACGAACATCATCACTCGGCAGGCCGTGCTGGCGGCCGAATACTCTCCAATCAGATTCTACATAATGGGCGACGCCAATTCCGGTTGCCACCCAGATTTCCTGGTCATACAGAATGAGGTCACGAACATCGGCCGTGGGAAGGTCGCCGGAAGAGACCGAAAAAAGCTTGAATTCACCGTTAACATTCACTCGATAAACGCCCTCACCAGGAACAGCCAGCCAGGTTTCCTTTCCTATCTCATCACGTGCAATGGCCGTTGCGGGTGCTCTGTGAGGGGACTTTATGGCATTCCAGGAGATGATCTGAACATGCACGGTATCAGAAACGGACTTGTTTCCTTCCCTTAGCTCGGCCTTCACTTCGTGCCAACCCACCGGGAGAGAACTGGTGGTCAATGACTTTCCCGTACCAATGAGTTTTCCATCCAACAGCCAACGCACCTTACTCTCTTGAGCCTCTTCCGTGCGGACCCTAAACTCTATCCGTTCTCCTGCAAGAATCTCGTCCCCAGAAACCGGCTCAACGATCTGGAGCTGTAGGCATCCGGTCAATAGAAATAGGATGAAGGGAACAAGCAACCACACTACGGCATTGAGCCATCTAGGGTTCATTGAATCTCGATTCTCAGATGCTCAAGAACTGGCACTGGAAAGACACTTGAGTTGCGCACGGCCACTTCCCGCGTGCCATGATGTAGTCATAGGTTCTCTGTGTTGGCGAATTTTGTGCTCCTGCAGGCAATGGCTCAGGAGGGATCCGTGCCGCAAGTGCCGGGAACCTTTACAATTAATACCGGCTTAAACACCAGGCTTATCAAATTGATCTTGAAGTTATGACTTCAGGGGTATGACAACCTGATCCAATTCGTTAAATTTTCTTTAGTCGTACTGCTGCAACAACATTGATTTATCACCAACTGATGCTCACCACAAATTGGACTGGACCAGGCGCACACTTCAGTGGAACCAGCATTCGTCTAATCAAAGCAAGATGCGACTTTGCCTTATAGATCAATGTTTGATAAGTCATTACCTGCCATTAGCTCAGGAAAGGGGAATAACATGAATCGGAAACTCGTTTTGTGAGGGATGTTTGCTATGCTTTCGCTCTTTGTTTCCACCCAGCTCTTCTCACAGGAGGACGACATAAAGAAGCGAAAAGGCCTCATGAAGTCTACCAGTAAGGCCTCCAAGGCTATCAAAGGGGCCGTTAAAGAAGGCGATTTTGCTACCGTGGAAAGTAACGCAAAAAAGATAGCTAAAAACATGGATACCTTTGCTAGTCATTTTCCCGAGGGGAGCACTGCCAAAAACTCACGGGCCAAGGCAGAGATCTGGCAAGATTGGGATGATTTCAAGGGAAAAGCCAACAAATTGAAAAGTTCGGCTCGCCAATTGGTAAATGCTGCCAACGCCAAAGACCTGGCACAGGTGAAGACCGATTATAAGACCCTCGGGAAAGCTTGCAGCAGTTGCCACAAGCCGTACCGCGCGAGAAAGAAGAAGAAGAGGAAGTAACTCCTCCGCTCCCTAAGGGCGAAAGATAAATCGTGGCCGGTGTTATCCTGTGCGCTTTGCATAGGTTTGCGTCAGGTAGAAGATGATTTGCTGGAGATCTTCATCAGGTTCACTGAGCCCGTTTTCCACCATCTGAATCACCAGCTGACGGACCTCTTGCTTCGTGGTGGGAGGCGCATCGTGCACATCGCTTGTTTCATGGCACTGCGAACAGACGGATTCGAAGAGTTGTTTGGCTCGGGATAAATCAAAGGGTGGCGCAACCAGGCCGGAGGGGGTCTCTGGCCTAACAGCCGACACCATTTGCAATCCTGACTTCGCCCGTTGTCGCTCCGATTCCTCCTTCCGCCTGCGTTTAATGGATTTCTGCAGGTGGGGAGTGATGGCAATTAAATAACCCGTTACCGCCCATTGATCCTGTTCACTGAGGGGATCCCACAACAGGGACCGATCCGCCATTCTGGTGACTGTCTTGACCCAATTCTTGGGGGTTCGGGGGCGCAGCAGGATAGTCCTGAGATCATGACAGTTCACGCACTGACGCAGCAATACCTCTCGACCCTTTCTTAAGCCCCCCACCGTTGCCATCTCACCTAGCGGGGCACCGGCATCGAAGCCAGCCGTGGGTAACAGACTCGCCACTCGTTGGAGGTTTTGGGGACTGTAAATCGACTGCCCCGCGACGTTCCGTAAAAGGGCAACCTCACGAAACACAAACGGGACGGATAATCCGATCAGCAGAAAGGTACAGACCATGAGGGCGGTCCCCAAGGTCGGAATCATTCTCGCCTCAAGATATTTAAAGTAACGGACGATCATAATTTTGGTGAATAAAAGGATTCCGATGGTCATGCCGAGCATGAGGTGGGCAA
This sequence comes from uncultured Binatia bacterium (SeqCode), assembly GCA_965215595.1. Classification (GTDB taxonomy): domain Bacteria; phylum Desulfobacterota; class Binatia; order UBA9968; family CAXXLF01; genus CBDCDW01. The sequence goes on from CBDCDW010000006.1 coordinate 134,639, forward strand.
CCGTTCGGGCTGGAAACTCCACTTGGTAACTCCACAAACGCGGGAGCATCTGTGCCATCAAATAGATATAGATGATGAGATAAACGTAGCCCATCATCCGATGGAGTAACACCAGGGCCCAGGGGGCTTCGCTCTTTAACTTCTCCTTGTCAAATGGGTAGCCCCAGAGTTTGAACATGAGAAAGGTGCTGGCAATTGAGAGTCCAAGAAAGACCAATCCAAGAATGGCATTACCAAAAGTATCCATCGGACCTCCTCGTAAAATTAAAGATGTTGATATGTCGTCACTGAAAGGTGAAAGGCTTTTCGGCAAGTAAAACTGATTTCTTTGACTATAAGAATTCCCCTCCGTCCATGGAAAGGACGGTCCCGGTTAAAAAGTCCTGGCGCAGGAGGTAGAGGACACCCTCTCCGACATCCTCTGCGCTCCCATGTCGCTTGAGGGGGACCCGTTCTTTGGCAATTTTTTCAAGGTAACCGCTGTCCTTTCCAGGAGGCGGTAGGATGGCACCTAGGGCAACCGCATTGACAGAGATACGCGGCGCCAATTCCAGGGCCAACATCTCTGTCATTTGCCACAAACCGCCCTTGGTTAGCCGATAGACAAAATGATCCGTCCCCGGACGCCGAACGCGGCTGTCGGTGATATTGATAATTTTGCCCTCTCCATTGGCTGCAACCTGAGCGGCAAAGGCACGGCTCAGCAAGAAAGGGACACGGAGATTGACTGCGAATAACCTGTCCCAAAGCGCTTGATCAGTCGATCTGAACGAGTCTGTCTCTGGAAAAATGGCTACATTGTTAATGAGTATATCTATTTTGTGAAGTTGCTCCCGGGCCAATGGAATGATGGCTTGGGTGGCCTTTTCGTCCGAAAGATCCGCTGCGTGGATAAGGGCATCTACCCCCAGGGCCTTTGCGTCCGCCTGGGTTTGCTGCGCAGGTCCCACTGAATGGCCGTAGTGGATAAAGACATGGCAGCCAGCCCGCGCCAGTGCCAAGGTAATCGCGCGTCCTATGCGCACACCACCGCCGGTAACAACGGCAACTTTTCCATTGAGCTCCATACTCCGACCCACCTTAGGTAGAGATTTCTATGAATTCAAGGTCAGGTTGGACCAGGTGCGAACAGGACTACCTGGAATCCTCAGTAACCGCCGGAAGGGATATTACTCTGAGCTGTGACACTAAAGATAATGGGCAGCAATACCCCCAAGCCCAGCACGAAGAGCCAAAGCGCTGGCGCCGGTGTCCCCACCTTGCGACGGCGGCGCGCTTCCCGGGCGGCTAGCCTGGGGTCCAGTAGCAGCCACTCGGCGTGGCGACGCTCCAGCAAAAGGAAGACAAAGGCGGTTGCCGCACCGTATATTAAATGGCCAATGAGGGACGGTAGGAGAACTCCAGCGATGGTGATGGACCAGGATACGGATCCGCCGAGTAATAGGGGAAATAGGGTCAATGGCCCGATGAACCACCAGATCAGCCCATAGAGGAGTCCCCAGGCCAGGCCCGATCCGAAGTTGGGTGCTTCGTATCGGAACAGCAGTCCATAACTCATCCCGATAAGGGCACTAATACACATGTGAACGACGAAACCAAGAACGGGAGAAGAGCCACCAACTAAACTCGCTACTGACTGAAGAGCCCCTGTGGCCAGCATGACAACCGTAAACAACAAGCCGCCCGCTACACTGGCAACCGCTCCCCATTTGAGCGAGTAAAGGAACCGCGAGCCTGGTCCTTCGGCTTCGCGGTTGATGGGATCGGTCTCCGTGAAGAACCCACGCCATAGTCGATCGAGAGTTGCATAAATTAGGCCGACAATCAGGCCGTAGACGATATGGCCCACAAGGGACCCAAACAGGAGGCTGCCATTTTCATAGGACCAGTTTAGGGGATTGCCCAGCCAGAGTGGCATGATCGTCAGTGGCCCCAAAAACCACCACAACATTCCGTAAGCCATTCCCCAGCCGAGGTTGGATCCGTAGCCGCGCACGTCACGCTGGAACAACAAACCAAAACTGACACCGATGATCACGGCAATTATAAAATGCAATGTCATCCCTACCATATATGAGTCGGAATTGACCAGACCAGCGATCAGTGGATAGACGTTCATCCCTGCCATCCATTTACCGAAGACCCACCCACCCACGATACCTGCTAACCCACCAACCACCACCGCTCGCCCGAGACTAAAAGGGTCCCGACCAGGCTCGGGATGGAGGCTTCCCCAAAATCCCAGCACCACCCCCAGAGGCAGCCCAAAGCAAAGTACATAGGCTACCAATTGAGGAAAATGCGCGCGCGCCGCACTCAACATGCCGATTGCAGGCATCTCTCCCATGGTTACAGGTACAATACATGCGGGTATTGCCAACCAGAGGATGAAGGAATAACCAAGACTCCAGATTAGCCCTGCGCCTGGGCTGTCGGCCCGCCGCGCGCAAAGCAACCCGAAGAACAGGCCGTAGAGTCCCCCGAGTATGGGACCAGTGGCGACGGAGGCCTGCCCAAGCACCCAGCACAAGACCCCACCCAGAATACCGGTAATAGTAGAGAGAGCGGTGGCGATCAGAAGTGAAGAATTCACGCGGTTCTCCAGCTCATAAGGTTTAGTGATCCGGTCATAGCACTAATTAAAGTCAATGGTTTGCACAATGTCGCGCGGGAAGAATATTTCGATCACCCAATCCATGAGGACGCGCACTTTGCGTTCCAGGCCGGGCAATTTGGACAGGTAAATTGCACGCCACATGAGCCAGGCAAGAAGCCCGGAGAATTGAACCGTGTGCTGTCGAGCCAGCGGGATCGTGAGTTCGGCACACGCGGTGTGGTGACCTACAACACACAACCCTCCCAGGGAATCGAAATGGAAGGGCTTGAGAGGCCTCCCTTTGATACTGGCATGAATGTTGTGCGCTAGAGTGGTGGCCTCGCGCAATGCATATTGCGCCGTGGGCGGACAGGGCTTGCCGGTCTTCGCGTCGATGATGGCGGCGCAGTCACCGATGGCCCACAGGCCATGATGCTCCTGTACAGCAAGGGTGTGGTCTGCCATCACTGCCCCACGTCTATCGTGCTCCACCTGCAGGTCCTTGAGCAACGGGTTCGGTGTGTTACCTGCCGTCCACACCAGGGTCTGGGCCCGGATCTCTTCCTCCGGTTTCAATACGACGACCCCGGGTCGGGCATCGGCTAGCCGCGCATTGAGCTTGAAGGTAACGCCGCGCGCCTTCATACGCTCGAGGGCGTAGTCGCCGAGGGATTCACTCAACTCCGGTAGAATATGATCGCGCGCGTGCACGAGAACGATGCGTAGTTCCTCGGGGCGCAGGTTGGGATAGTCCGCGAGAATCCCCCGCGCAAAATCGTTCAAGGACCCGGCCAACTCCACCCCTGCAAAGCCTCCTCCGGCCACAACGAACGTCAAGATCTCTTGACGTCTCGCTGGATCCGCCTCGTTGTCCGCTCGCTCGAACATACCAATCACGTGGTTGCGAATGCGCATGGCATCCATCAGGCTCTTGAAGTTAAACGCAACCCTCTGAACATTCTCCATCCCCAGATAGTTAGAAACCGTACCAAGGGCCAAAACGAGGTGATCATAGAGCAGTTCTCGGGTTTCTTGTGCTGACGGTCCGCCACCAGACAGGCGGTTATCCATGGCCAAAATGACTTGCTTTTTTTCCTGGTCAATATGAGTGACGTGGCCCCTGATCACTTGGGTGCGGTGCAGTCCGGTGCGCAAAGGTGCGCTGATGTGACTGGGTTCGACGCTGCTCCCGGCCACCTCCGCCAACATGGGGGTAAACAGCAAGGCATTGGTGTCACTGACCAGAGTGAAGTCTACCGATCGGTCAGCGCCAAACACCTGTTCCAAACCCATGGCAGTGGTCATACCTGCAAAGCCACCCCCCAAGATCACGATACGGATCTTTTCCACTTCGGGAGGTTTTGGCGGTGAGGGTTCAGGACCCAGTCGCCAGAGGGCGAGGTCGTTTAACATCTGTACCATCAAACCCAGGGCGGTGCCGTACAGCACCCACCCCACCAATTCCGGGAACAACCCTTGCATTCCTACTGCGCTCCACTGCACGGGCTGCCCGGATAGCAAGGGGAAAACAATCACGCTCAGAGAACACCACAATGGAATGCCCAAGGCACCAGCAGTCATGGCGTTATCCGCATAGGCGTAGCGGACAGGTGGAAAAGCAAGCGAATAGGCCATCCCAAAAAGAACACCAAGCACAATGCCTAAAACCATATTGCTCAGTGTAACGGCCAACGCGGCGCTGGCTGCCAAACCGGCCAAGAGGCCAATTGAAGCCCGCCGTACCTGTGAATTCATCCTGCTCATTTTCTCACCAGTCATAATGCTTGACCTCAATTAGCTAGTTTTGCGCTATTCTTCGTTGCCCACTATGGTCTTATTTTTCCGGAGCAAGGGATAAAGACTGATGAACAGTACAAGTACTAACATGACTACCACGACGGGGCGATATAAAAACCCAACCCCCAAGCTAGTAACCGAGATGGTGAAATACTTCTCCGCCTGCTTTCCAAGAATCAGACCGAGGATCAGAGGAACCCGGGGCCAGTTGAATGTCTTCATTGCCCTGCCAATGGTACCGAATATTGCCAAAACAACAATGTCGCCTAGGCTGTTGTTGGTGGCAAAACTCCCCAAAAAAACCAGCACCAAAAGAAGAGGAACGATCAGCGAGCCTCGGATAAAAGTGACTCGGGCTAAAGGATTCGCAAGTGCGAGGGAAATGGCTGCCCCAATGACATTTGCAATAACGAGGGCCCACATCATTGCGTAGACGACTTCCGTCTGCTTGGTCAAAAGGTTCAACCCGGGGGTTATCCCCTGAATGGTCAATGCACCGAGAAACACAGCCATAGAAATGGTTCCCGGCACCCCAAAGGCCAGAGTAGGGATGAGACCCGCTTCCGCGGCGGCATTGTTGGCCGTTTCTGCTGCTATGACTCCCTCCGGCGCCCCTTTACCGAAACGCTCCGGGTGCTTTGAGGACTGGACCGTTTGCCCATAGGCAACGAATGAAGCTGCACCAGGACCAAGCCCGGGCACCATTCCAAAGATGGTCCCGATGATTGACGCGCGCAGGGTGACCCTCCAGTGGCGGAAGGAGTCCTTGAATCCTTCCATAACTCCGTCGGTCTTGAGCCCCCGCCTTTCAACTTGCGCGAGACTCGTTCCTTTGACCGCCAATTCGACGATCTCAGGGATGGCGAAAAGACCAATCAACGTGGGTAAGAGTGGCAAACCGCTCCATAGATACAACGCGCCGAGAGTGTACCGATGCGTTGACGTTTGTAGGTCCATCCCAACGGTGGCGAGCACTAGACCAAGCCCACCGCACAGCCATCCACGAATCGGTGAGCTTCCCCCTAGGGACGAGATAAAGGCGATGCCGAGCAGAACGATCATAAATTGCTCAGGAGATCCAAATGAAAGGATCACGGGCCGCAGAAGAGGGACGGAGACTCCCAGGACCACGGCGGCGAAGATGCCGCCAATAGCCGATGTCAGTATTCCGGCGCCCATAGCACGAGCCGCCTCACCGCGCTGGGTCATGGCATATCCGTCGGCGACGGTGGCTGCGGAGCCTGCGGCCGTAGGAATAGCGTAGAGGATTGCTGTGACGGCACTCACCGTGGAATCCACCGCCAATATCCCCATGAGGAGGGAAAACGCCGCCACCGGCGTCATGGTGAAGAGAAAAGGAAGTAGCAGGGCAAAAGCAGTGGTGACGCCCAAACCGGGCAAGAGACCCGTTGCCAGCCCAATGAGGACTCCCACAAGCAACATAGCAAATGGGACGGGGGACAGCAGGCTCGTAAGGCCTGCGAATAGCGCGTCAAACATATGGGAGAGGCAGTGCTGCTACTTCGGCCTTAAGAACCAGGAATGACACGTTGGCTCATTTGGGCCGCTTGAGCATTGCGCGAATCTGCTTGAGGACTTCAGGAGAGGCCTGAGTCAGCTTCCTGATGGTCTTCTCCACCTGCTCACCGTCATTCGGGACCACCGATAGGCCCGTTCTCTTGGCATCCGCGAGGAACTTCGGGTCCTTCAATGTTTGCGCAAAGCCGCGCCGCAGAATTTTGACACGCTCCTGGGGTACCCCCGGTGGCGCCGTCCAGGCCCTGGGTGTTCTAAAGGGAACCACTGCCACTTCAACCAACTTCCTGGTGTTATCGTCTTTGATCAATTCCCAAATCGTGGGGACCTTAGGCAGCGCTTTATGCCGCTTATCTGAAATGATACCTAAAATATGAAAGCCCTGGTCCAACCATTCTCGCCGCCGGGCCAAAACCGTTGAATAGGTCGAAGACCTTCCATCCACTTCCTTCCGTTCCACCGCCAGGTCGATTTCCGGGGGCGAGTAACCGAAAACATAATCGAATTTGACGCCTAGGGATTTTTCAAAGATACGGGCTTGCATGAAGATGGCATGCCTCGAGGACGGTACGCCCAGCTTGGGTGGCCGGTTGGCCTTGCGAATTGCTTCTACGCTTGAATACGGCGAATCCACATGAAAGATCAGTATTGAGTTAGGATCGGCAAAGGTCCCCAGCCAGATAAAATCTTCCACCTTATACTTGACCCCCCGCGTTCCGAGTATCTTGTGGAACGCCACCAGAGTACCATTCAACCCAATGGTCAAGCCGTCAGGTTTTGCCACGTTATAGAGATAGTTTGCTAAATTGATTCCCCCAGCACCCGGTATCGGCTGAACGATGATGGCGGGATTTCCTGGAATATGACGACTGAGGTGACGTCCCACCGTTCGCGCTTCAATGTCAGTTAACGCACCTGGGGGCGATGGAGTCAAAACACGTAACGCCTTACCGCTATAGAACGACTGTGCCAGACCCGTGATGGGGATAAGCCAAATGCACACAGAAAGGCAAAGCCACCGGAATATCCTTCCAAACATTTGTCACCCCCTGAATGGTATTGCTAAACTTTTTTGTTAAAAGCGGCAGTTAAACTCAGTCGCACCCCGGATGTGGATCCCAAGACCTACCACAGCGGTCCTAACCATACAACCATTCTAACCACTGAAACGCCATTCCTTGAGGAAACGGTAGATGGAGGAAATGATCAAAGATTCCCCACAAAAAGGCCCAGGCAACTGTGGTGAGGCCCAGGGAAACAAACCAACCTTCACGGGATTGAATTTTCAGATAGCAGAATACCACCACCGGTACCGCCACCTGAAAACCCACAAGCCAGATGAGACCCAATAACCCGTAAATCCAACAGAAAATATTCAAGGTCCTGCTGCGCAACAGCTCAGGTGACAGGGTGGCAGAAGAAGGGGTGGAGTCATCCTCAGGGTCAGAAACCCCCACTGTCTTGCCAACACCGCGAAGGTCGAGAGCAATCTGTACCAAGCCGAGGATAAGCATCGGAATTCCAATGACCCAGGGAAACATACGGGCCTCTATGGGCCAATCTTTCGCCAAAATGATCACCACAGCGAAGAACATCGCTACAAAAGAACTCACCCATACTTGACGCTCAACCCGCATGTCACATCCCCTTTTATCAGGCCCACACCATAGCCCGGGACAACATCCACTGCAACAAATTTGAAAGAATTCAGCTTATAAAAGTACCCTTCGTATCTATTGCTAGAGAGGATTATTTGCATTATGAGTTGTTGAATCCGATCCTCGACCCGAATATAATCCCCGCGTAGATTGACTGTGAATATGGAGGTAGGCCCATGAGTACATCAAACCATTTGCCGGTCATCGACGCAGACTCCCACGTCATCGAGACCGCACGGACTTGGGAGTATCTAGAGCCATCCGAGCAGAAGTATCGCCCACTCCTCTACTCCTCACCTGACAATCCCACCCGACAGTACTGGATGATGGACGGCAAGATTTGCGGCCTACGCTTTCCCACCTTGAGCGAGCAGGAGCTTAAGACAATGTCGGAAAAGACAGGGAGGCACATGGAAACTCCGCAAGAAGCCCGCGAGCTCGACGACGTGAACCTTAGACTTAAGCACCTGGACAAGCTCGGGATCGATATTCAGATTCTGCACAACACGTTTTGGATCGAACAGGTCTCTCCTCGACCGGAGGCTGAGGCCGCCCTCTGCCGGAGCTGGAACCGTTGGCTCGGGGATATTTGGCGCCAGGGTAACGGAAGGTTACGCTGGTCATGTGTCGTACCCTCTATGCTGATGGACGAGGCAATCCAGCAGGTGAAGATGGCAAAGGAAAATGGCGCGGTGGCAGTGTGTTTGAGGCCTCTTGAGGGGAACCGCCACATTACGGACCCGTACTTTTATCCCCTTTATGAAGTGGCGAGCGATCTTGACATGGCGATGGCCGTGCATATCGCCAACGGCAACCCGGACTATTGCGATCTCTACCGCTATACTCCGGCAAGCACCATGATCATGTTTCGGATGCCCACAGTGGCTGCCTGCTTTGCCCTTTTGATGAGCGAAGTTCCGCAGCTTTTTCGCAAATTGCGGTGGGGCTTTATTGAAACCTCAGCTCAATGGGTGCCGTGGATCTATCACGAGGCTGCAATTCGCTACAAAGGAGCGGGCAGAAAAATCCCTGACGATTTGTTTCACGAGTGCAATATCTTTGTTACCTGTCAAACCAACGACGACATCCCCTACATCCTCAAGTATTCCGGCGAGCACGCATTGGCCATAGGTACGGACTACGGACATACCGATACCTCCGCCAAGTTGGATACGATTACGGAATTTAAAAATTCTGAAGCAATCAGCCAGGATGACCGAAATCGAATTCTAACTCACAACCCAAAAGCCCTGTATGCTCTCTGAAAGCAGGGTTGTCTAAAAGGTCGTCCGATCCAGGCTCCGGTATTGGATCGCCTCCGAAATATGTGCGGACTGAATGTTCCCTGACCCTTCCAGGTCCGCGATGGTTCGACTCACTTTAAGAATCCGGTTGTACACCCGGGCGCTCAGGGCAAACTTAGCGATGCAGAGCATATAGAGTGCCTAAAGGCACAAGATTTTTAGCTGGGAGAGCCAAATTTGCTCAAATTCTACCTCTACATGCCTTTAAAGGCCGATTCCAAAGACCCGGGTCAGCCACCCTTGCCTTCCGCCCGGTCCCTGCTGGTAGCTAAAAAGCCCGCGTCAGGCGTCATGGGATCGATCCAATATAACCTGTCGAAATGAGAAGCGAGAACGAGTGCTCTGTTAAGGGAGTCCGAATAGCTGCACTACTACATTTTGGGATCTAGAACCATGTGGATGTGTAGCCCAGTTTAACCAGCGTCCAACTATGTACAAAATTGGAAAAAAGAATCCCCGGATCTGGACGATTCCAGTGCCTGCAATGATTATTTTGGATGTTCTCGAACTGAGGCTGGCATAGATCCTGCTCTATTTAAAAGGATTATGGGGACAGAGGATTCGACAGATAAGACCGATATTATGTCCTCAATCTCCTCCTGGAAAGATAAGCGATCGGGGCGGAATACCAGCAGCGCTAACGGCGAGGAAGGAAACCACGATACAAAGCGCGTTTCCACTGGAATTCCTGACCTTGACCTTCTCATTGAAGGAGGCTTTCCAATTGGAAAGTCTTATCTCATTACAGGGGAACAAGGCTCAGGGAAAACCGTTTTTTGTATTCAGTTTATCCTGTCCAGTCTCCTAGCGGGGGAGAGGGTTGTTTACGTCACCGTCAATGAAAAACCGGCCGAAATCGTCGCAGAGGCGAACTCCCTTGGTTGGAGCCTGCTAGAGTTTGTCGAAGAGAAGAAACTCCTGATCTTAGATGCCTCTCCCCTACTATCCACTGGCACAAGCCGAACATCCAAGGGTGAAGGGCCGGATGTAGCAAAGACCGTTGGCGATCTCGCCAACTACGTCAAGAGAATGGAGGCCTCTCGTGTTGTCATCGATCCCGTTGGTCCCCTGATTGGCTCTGCCGATTCTACGTCTACAGCGCAGGATCACACCCGTACTCTGGTCCACGCCCTACAGGATAATATGGAAACAACCAATCTAATTACCTCCAACTCCGTAAGTGGCAACAGCATATGCGCGGCTGACGGGCAGGGGATCCCGGTTAATGGTGTTGTGGCTCTCGGATTTAGCCGAAAGCAAAACGGTTTGATCCGCACCCTCTTGGTGAGCAAAATGCGGGGGACAGCCATTGATCTCATTGAATACCCCTATGACATTGTCAAGGGAAAGGGAATTGTACTCAATCCAATCATTCCCAAGGCGCCGACAACACCCGACGCTCCCACTATGTCCGCAACACCGGCCACCGAGACATCAGAAGGCGGCTTGGACATTTTTAAGGAATGGGAACCGTAGTAAAAATAGAACTCTACAGACGCAAACCTGCGGTTTTAACCTTTACAGGTTATTGCCTGACCGACTTCATGAATCTCTCACGCGTGAAGCTTAAGCTTTGATCATCTCCAACCGCCAACTCCTAAAGAAGCAACTGCCGGACTCGATACACATACCTCAAGATCACAATTATCAACGGTAGAGATGCTCACACGCGGAACCCGAAAAGATAGTACTCGGTAGAGTAGAGGACAGGCTTAGCTTGCTTTAGGCCGCACCTTGGCTGTATCCGCCGTTTCCAGCTTCGTGCCCGTTTAGGCACTTCCGTAACAAGCGTTCCTGTCCCCCCTCATCAAACCGTACTTGCAGTTTTCCCGCATACGGCTTTCCGATCATCTTCATCTCAAGGCATGCGAGGCCGCCTATTGAGCTCCCTCTTGGCCTTGAGATACAGTCTCCGCTAGAGGTCTCGAATCTTGTTAGGTGTTTGTAGCCTCACGGCAATCACCTCTCCTTCCCTCTTTAAGAGACACAATGAAAGTAGGGCGCCTTCCCTCAGCCGGCATTACCCAGCCTCCTCGGTAATACTCGCCCCTCCGACTTCTCGCCCGCCTGACCCTGACTTCGGTTTCCCTTATACCGAGCCATTGCGGCTATCACCCGCGACAAACGAGATCTCCCGCGTTACCCATCACAACTTCCCCCACATGCCGTCCCGACGACCCCGGAGAGCCCATCTGCTTCTGTCTCGGTTATTTCCACAGATGGCACCGGCCTTCCCCATCTGACCACAGGGTCGGCACTCTCAATCAGCAAGTTACGAGGCTCTATGGGTTCCCTAGTAGTACGGCCTGCGAGTTTGCGATCCTCTCCTTTTGGAAAGTTTTCTCGATCCACTTAGCCCTGAGAGTCACCCCTCAAAACCAGATCTTCGCTAGCGGGGTGAACCGTTAATTCCCCGCACCGGACTTTAACCGGCAAGTTGCACTGCTTCCGCGGCATACGATCAGCCTTGCCTACTTGCTATTTACGAAGGGGTCGATAATGACGGTATCAGGCAGGTAAATTGACTTTAGACTTAAATTGACGGGCTAAAATGTTCTTCGGTCCAGGCTCCGGTATTGGATCGCCTCCGAAATATGTGCGGATTGAATGTCCCCGGAGCCTTCCAGGTCAGCTATCGTTCGACTCACTTTAAGAATCCGGTTGTAAGCCCGGGCGCTCAGGCCAAACTTGGTAATGGCCGTTTCCAATAGCTTCTGCCCTTCCCCACTCACTTCACAGAACCTCTTGAGCTCCTTTGCCCCCATCTGGGCGTTGGAATGGATCTTACCCTGCTGAAACCGCTGGGTCTGCAGGCAACGCGCAGCGTTCACCCTTTCACGAATATCGTTTGACTGCTCGCCCGGGTCCCGTGAGGCCAGGTCTTGATACTGAACGGCAGGAACCTCCACCTGAATATCGATACGGTCCAAAAGCGGACCCGAAATCTTTGAGCGGTAACGCTGGATCTGAACCGGCGTGCAGTTGCACTCTTTCTGGGGATCGGTAAAAAATCCGCAGGGGCACGGATTCATAGCAGCAACCAGCATGAAGCCGGCCGGATAGTTCATGGACCCTACGGCGCGGGACACGGTAATGCTACCGTCCTCCAGGGGTTGTCGCATCACCTCGATCACGTTACGCCGAAATTCCGGCAGCTCGTCGAGGAAGAGAACGCCATTGTGCGCCAAGGATACTTCCCCGGGTTTGGGGACTGTTCCTCCACCCACGAGTCCAGCATCGGAGATGGTGTGATGGGGGGAACGGAATGGCCGTGTGGCCAATAGCGGTCTCCCATTGAGAAGGCCCATGACACTGTGGATTTTCGTGGTCTCCAGGGCCTCCGGTAGGGACATATCTGACAGCACCGTGGGCAGTCTCTTGGCCAGCATTGTCTTGCCCGAACCTGGAGGACCTATCAGCAGCACATTGTGAGCCCCAGCCGCTGCCACCTCCAGGGCCCGTTTCACATGCTGCTGTCCTTTCACATCACTGAAATCTGTGTCGTAAACGGAATGTCTGCGGAAGAGTTCTTCCATATCCACTCGAGTGGGTTGGAGAGTGGGTTCACCATTAAGGTACTCAATCACCTGAGGCAGGTTCTGGGCACCAAGTACCTCCACCCCAGACACCACTCCAGCTTCAGGCGCATTGGTGACAGGCAGGATAATACCCCGGAGGCCTTCCGCCTTTGCAGCCACGGCCACAGGCAAGGCCCCGCGAACGGATTTGACCTCACCGTCGAGGGAGAGCTCGCCTAACATGAGGTAATCCCGCAGCCGGTCGTTTTTCACCAGACCTTCAGCCGCCAGGATACCCACCGCCATGGGGAGGTCATAACCAGAGCCCTCCTTTTTGACGTCGGCCGGGGCTAAATTAATGGTGATCTTCTTCGCGGGAAAAGAATAACCGCAGTTTTTTAATGCCGCGCGGATACGATCTTTACTTTCTCGAACCGCTCCCTCCGCCAAGCCCACTGTGGCCAACTGCGGTAGGCCTGAAGCGATATCCACTTCCACCTCCACCCGCAGAGCATCTATGCCATAGAGGGAAGCACTATTGATCTTTGCAAGCATCTCGGAGCCAATCTGCCATTTTGGTAACCGGAGGGGGATCATACTGAAAAACCCAGCCGGGGGGAAGAAGAATTATGGGTCTCGTCTCATGTCCCAAAAATACTAACCAAACGAGGACGAAGGGCAAAGCGCTAAGCGCAGAGCGCAAAGCGTTAAAAGCATAGCGCCAAGAGAAATTAACCGCCGATTAACGGAGATGGACACAGACGGGGGAACAGCAAAGCGCCTCTGAGTAGTACTGAGTAGCGAGTGCTGAGGACTGAGAAGGGAGGGATGAGAATCGAGTATCGAGGATTGAAGATCGATGATCAAAAAAGGGTTGAAGGAGAGATCCAGACGCTATGCGCCATGCGCTTTGCTGTGCCCTGGTCGACGCAAATCTACGGTTAAAAAATTATTTGCACCATCGCCTTGGCGCAAAAATCTTTTTTGGATTCGTTTTGGCGACGACTGATATGGGAGCATAGAACCCCACAGTCGTCTTGCCAAGAGTTGGAAATCTTGGTAAGAGTATATATGGATGTCTTGAACAAGATTACCAGAAAAACCCAGGCCTTTGTCTGGGTTTTTTTATCGTTGCTCGGAGGTAAGCCATGTTAGATCAGGAAATGTTACCCCGCGGCTTGACCTTTGATGACGTCCTCTTAGTTCCCGCAGAATCCTCCGTTCTCCCAAAGGACATTGACGTCTCTACCATCCTCACTGAGCGAATTAAATTAAACGTCCCACTGCTGAGCGCCGCCATGGATACGGTGACGGAGTCACGCACGGCCATTGCCATGGCGCAGGAGGGTGGCATCGGACTCATTCACCGTAATATGTCCATTGCCGCAGAAGCCGCCGAGGTGGAAAGAGTAAAAAAATTCGAGAGCGGAATGATCACGGACCCTATCACAGTGGCACCCGAGCAAAGGCTGGCAGAGGTTCAGGAGATCATGGGAAAGTCCCACATCTCTGGCCTGCCGGTAACCCGGGATGGAAAGCTGGTGGGAATCATCACCCATCGGGACCTGCGCTTTGAAAAGAGACTCGATCGCCCTGTCTCGGAGGTGATGACGAAGGAAAATCTGGTCACCGCCAAGCCTGGGGTAAATTTCGAGGAGGCCAAGGAGATCTTACACCGTCACCGGATCGAGAAGCTCCTCGTAGTGGATGATCACTTTCAACTAAAAGGACTGATTACTGTCAAAGATATAGAAAAGAAAACCCAGTACCCTTTTGCCTGCAAAGATGACCGGGGAAGGTTAAGGGTAGGGGCCGCCGTCGGTGTCGGGCCTGATTGTGAAGCGAGAGTGGACGCGCTGGTGAGGGCAGGTGTTGATCTGGTTGCCGTGGACACGGCCCATGGTCACTCGAAAAACGTCCTGGACATGGTCGCACGTGTTCGACGTCACTATCCTGATCTCGACATCGTGGGAGGGAACGTAGCCACTGAAGATGGCACCACAGCGCTGATTGAGGCGGGGGTAAATACCGTCAAAGTCGGCGTGGGGCCTGGATCCATTTGCACTACTCGAATTATCTCCGGAATTGGAGTACCCCAGATTACGGCCATTGCAAACTGCGTAAAAGCGGCCGGGAGGCGCAATATCCCCGTGATTTCCGATGGAGGCATCAAGTTTTCCGGTGACATCACCAAGGCCCTTGCCACAGGGGCTCATTCCGTGATGATCGGCGGCTTATTTGCGGGCACCGAGGAGAGTCCCGGTGAAACCATCCTTTACCAGGGCAGGACCTACAAGCTTTACCGTGGCATGGGTTCCGTAGGAGCCATGAAGGATGGAAGCAAAGACCGCTACGGTCAGGGAGATGTGGAAGAAGAAATGAAGTTGGTCCCCGAAGGGATTGAAGGACAGATTCCTTACAAGGGCTCACTTGCCTTCAATGTCCATCAGCTGGTGGGCGGATTACGCTCAGGGATGGGGTATCTGGGCTCAAGAAACATTCTGGAGTTGCGCACCAAAGCCCAATTCATTCAGATCACCTCCGCCGGGCTGAGGGAAGGCCATGTCCATGATGTCTTTATTACCAAAGAGGCGCCCAACTATAGGTCCGAATGATCCTCGTTCTTGATTTTGGCTCCCAATACACACAGCTCATAGCTCGCCGTGTCCGCGAGAGTAACGTTTACTGCGAGATCCATCCTTTCAATACTCCTTTAGAAAAAATCCGTCAGCTGCAACCCAAGGGGATCATCCTTTCAGGCGGTCCTGCCAGTGTCTACAAGGAAAGCGCCCCCCAGGTGCAGGGAGAGCTATTCGATTTTCCCGTTCCCTTTTTAGGTATTTGTTACGGCATGGGACTCATCAACCGAGCCGGTGGGGGCGAGGTGGTACAGGCCCAACAACGGGAATATGGTCTCGCCGACCTATTGATAATAGACAATTCGGATCTGTTTTACGGTTTCTCACAAGACACGGGGGTGCCTGTATGGATGAGCCACGGGGACCACATGACGTCCCTTCCCCATGGCTGGTGTATCCTCGCGCAAAGTGCCAACTCTCCCATCGCTGCCTTTTCCAATCCGGAGCGTCGTCTGTTTGGAGTCCAGTTCCATCCTGAAGTGACCCACAGCCCTCGGGGAAAGGAAACGCTGAAAAATTTTCTCTTCCGCATCTGCCACTGCGAACCCTCATGGACCATGGCGCACTTTATCGAGACCTCAGTTGAGACTATCGGTAAGCGGGTGGGACAAAGCAGTGTTCTCTGTGCCTTGAGCGGCGGGGTCGATTCTTCAGTGGCAGCAACTCTCGTACACCGGGCCATTGGAGACCGGTTGATTTGTATCTTCGTCAACAACGGACTCTTACGCCAGGGGGAAGCCGAAGATGTATGCCAATTGGGACAACGTTTTGGAGAGGGCTTCCGCTATGTGGACGCCAGCGAACGCTTTGTCGCGGCTCTTCGCGGGGTGGAAGATCCGGAAGAGAAACGAAGGAGGATCGGACACCTGTTCATTGAGGTCTTCGAAGAAGAGTCCATTAAGCTCGGCGATGTTCCATACCTCACCCAGGGCACCCTTTACCCCGATGTGATCGAGTCCATTTCATCTGTCGGTCCGTCGGTCACCATCAAAACCCACCACAACGTGGGTGGACTCCCTGAAAAAATGAAACTTAAAATCATTGAGCCCCTCCGGGAACTCTTTAAAGACGAGGTGCGCCGGTTGGGACAAGAGTTGGGTCTTCCCACGGAAATGACTCTACGCCAGCCCTTCCCTGGACCCGGACTCGCGGTGCGAATCCTGGGCGAAGTAACCGAGGAGCGACTCCAAGTGCTGCGCGAGGCGGATGCAATCGTTATGCATGAGATTCGAGCCGCCGGTTTTCACGATAAGGTATGGCAGTCCTTTGCCGTTCTGCTTCCCACCCGGACCGTTGGTGTCATGGGAGACGAGCGAACCTACGAGAATGTCATCGCCCTGAGGGTAGTGGATAGCCAGGATGGAATGACTGCCGATTGGGTTCCGCTACCCGCGGAATTGCTCGGACGAATTTCCAATCGCATCATCAACGAGGTCCGCGGAGTGGGTCGGGTTGTCTACGATATATCTTCCAAACCCCCTGCAACCATTGAATGGGAATGAACTAGATATAAAAAATTGTGCGGCCCCCTCATTTGTGCTAGGTTTACTCGCGGAAAAAAAGCCTATGGAGCATACCAGTTTCGTTCACCTTCACTGCCACACCCAATTCAGCCTCCTGGACGGTGCCAATAAGATTGAGCCCCTCTTCGAACGAGTACGGCAACTAAAACAACCGGCCCTGGCCATGACCGATCACGGTAACATGTTCGGAGCGGTGGAGTTCTATACTGAAGCGGTCAAGCAAGGCATCAAACCCATTCTCGGCTGTGAAATCTATGTGGCACCCACCACCCGATTTGAGCGCAAGGGGACGGATAAAGGGATCAAAGAATACAACAACCACCTGGTCCTCCTGGCCATGAACCAGGATGGTTATCGAAATCTTTGCAAGCTCGTAACCGCTGGCTTTACCGAGGGTTTTTACTACAAGCCGAGGGTAGATAAGGACCTGCTCAAAGAATACAACGCGGGTTTGATCGCACTCAGTTCCTGTCTTCGGGGAGAGGTGGCTTCATCCTTGTCCGTCGAAAACATGGTCAAGGCCAAATCCGCTGCCGAAAATTATGCCTCCATCTTCAAGGACCGCTTCTATCTCGAGATTCAAGACAACAAAATTCCGGTGCAGGAAAAGGTCAACCGGCTCATCGTCGACATCGGTAAAGATCTGTCGCTACCCGTGGTGGCAACCAATGACTGCCATTACGTGAATAGGAAAGATGCTGCAGCCCATGACGTCCTCCTGTGCATTCAGACCGGCCGGACCGTCGACGACGAGAACCGCATGAAAATGTCCACGGACGAGCTCTTTCTCAAGTCGGCGGATGAGATGAGGGAGGGAATGGCCTACTGTCCCGAGGCGGTGGACCGGACCTTGGAGATCGCTCAAAGGTGTAATTTAGAACTGGAACTGGGTCGATACCGTTTTCCCCGCTTTGATCCCCCTGCCGGCAAAAATCTCGATGAACACCTCGACGAGCTTACCCGCAGGGGATTGGAGCAGAGGCTGGAGAGTCTTTATCCTTCGGAAACCGAACCCTTGAGCCCTGAATCCAGAAAGGTCTATGACGAACGGCTCGACCACGAACTCGACGTGATCAAACAGATGCAGTACTCGGGCTACTTTCTCATTGTGGCCGACTTTATCAACTACGCGAAGGACAATGGAATCCCCGTTGGACCAGGCCGGGGCTCGGCTGCAGGAAGCCTCGTGGCCTACGCCCTGAAGATCACCGACCTCGACCCCATCCAGCATGTTCTCCTGTTTGAACGATTCCTAAATCCCGAGCGCCGATCCATGCCGGACATTGACGTGGATTTTTGCATCCGAGGTAGGGATAAGGTCATTCAGTACGTCAAGGAAAAATACGGTGCAGACAAAGTGGCCCAGATCGCCACCTTCGGGACCCTGAAGGCAAAGGCCGCCATTAGAGACGTGGGGCGAGCCCTGGGGCTCTCTTTCACAGAAACAGACACTATCGCAAAACTGATCCCTGCACCAAAGCAGGGGTTTGATTATTCGCTGGCTGACGCCATCAAAATGGAACCTCGGCTCCCGGCTTTGATGAAGTCCGATCCTCGGGTGAAAACTCTTCTGGACCATGCCCTACGCCTTGAAGGACTCACCCGGCATTCATCCACTCACGCTGCTGGAGTCGTCATTGCCAACCGACCCCTGGACAATTATCTACCCCTCTATCTGGATAAAGAGGGTGGTATCGTCACCCAATTCGACATGGATAGCGTGGGAAAGATCGGTCTCATCAAGTTTGATTTTCTTGGTCTTAAGACGCTCACCCTTATTCATGACTGTATGGATCTGGTCCGTACGAGCCAAGGAGATGAGATCGACTTGGACCATCTCCCACTGGACGACGGGAAGACCTACGGCCTCCTTTGCTCGGGAAATACCACAGGGATCTTCCAGCTTGAAAGTACTGGCATCCGGGAAATGACGGTGAAGATCAAACCGAACTGCTTCGAGGACCTGGCGGCCATCCTTGCCCTCTACCGCCCCGGACCTTTGGACAGCGGCATGGCGGAGGAGTACATCAAGCGCAAGCAGGGAAAACAGAAGATCCGCTACCCTCACCCGTCCCTAGAGCCAATCCTGAAAGACACCTACGGGGTCATCATCTATCAGGATCAAGTGATGCAAATCGCCCAAAGCCTCGCCTGCTATGCCATGGGAGAGGCGGATATCCTGCGTATCGCCATGGGTAAAAAGGACCCAGAAGAGATGGCAGGTCAAAGGGAACGATTCATTGATGGGGCCCAAAAGAACCATATCAAGCCAAAGACAGCAGCCAATATATTTGACCAGATGGAGACCTTTGCACGTTACGGCTTTAACAAGTCCCACACGGCTGCCTATGCGCTGATCTCCTATCAGACGGCCTATCTGAAATCCCACTATCCGGTGGAATTCATGGCAACCCTGATGACCTCGGAGATGGGCGACACGGACAAGGTCATTAAGAACCTGGCGGAGTGCCGGGACCAGGGGATCAAGGTGCTTCCTCCAGACGTGAACGAGAGCCGCGCGCATTTTACCACCGTGGGGGATCAGATTCGTTTTGGCCTGTCAGCCGTCAAGAACGTGGGCGATAAGGCCGTGGAAGCCATAATCAACAGCAGAGAACAAGATGGAAACTTCAAATCCATTTATGATTTCTGCCGGCGTGTGGACCTGCGCACGGTCAACCGAAGAGTGATGGAGAGTCTCATCAAGTGCGGGGCCTTCGATTCCACGAGTTTTACCAGGGCACAACAAATGGCAGCCCTCGATGGGGCCATATCGGAGGGGCAAAGCCATCAGAAAGGTATCGAGGCTGGTCAATATGATATTTTTGCAGCCCTTGCAGGGACGGACCAGAACCAGGAGAATAAGAAAGAACAGCATCCAGATGTGGAGGACTGGTCGACCAATCAGGTGTTGGCATTCGAAAAAGAGTCCGTGGGGTTTTACATCACTGGCCACCCATTGGATAAATACGATCAGGCCATCAAGCGGTTGACCACTGGAACCACAGCCGGCTTGAAGGAATCACCGCCCAACGGGGAGGTAAAAGTAGCCGGTGTGGTAACAGCTCTAAAGCTCAGGAACACCAAGAAGGGGGAGCGTTACGCTGGATTCAATTTGGAAGACAAGACAGGTTTTATTGAAGTGATCATCTGGCCTGATTTATACCGCCGTTCCATGAAGGCCATCGCTTCGGACGATGCCATTTTGATCAAGGGAAAACTTGACGTTGGCGAGGAACGAATACAACTAATTGGAAACGACGTGATCCCCATGGCCGAGGTATACCATCGCATTCGCTCGAGTTCTCTACCGGAAGCCACCGACAAGAAGAAGGCCATGGACACCACAGAACTCCATTTTTATGCCCGTGCCCCGGAAGTAACAACTCTGGAGCTAAATCGACTACACGACATCTTCCAAAATCATCGGGGCGCCTGTACGGTCTATCTCCATCTCTCCAATGCAAATAGGGGCGAGACGGTCATCGAACTACCGGAAAATCTCAGGATCGAGCCCTCCGAAGAGCTCCTGGAGACCGTGGACCGTTCCTTTGGGAAACGCATCACCTACACCCATTAGCCCATTGAAACAGGCGATTCTTAATCCTATTGATTCAAAAGAAAGGGCCCTCCTGGTGGGAGTGGATCTGTATTCCTCCAACCTTGAATTCCCATTGGAAGACAGTCTGGAGGAGCTGGAACAATTGGCGGTAACTGCCGGCGCCCATGTGATCGGGAAGTTTACTCAACGCCTGAAAAAATTTAGTTCCGCCACATTGATCGGCCGGGGCAAAGTAGATGAGATACAAGCACACATCCTCGATGTAAGGCCTGACCTGGTGATCTTCGACGAAAATCTTAACCCAGCGCAACAACGCAACCTGGAAGATGCTTTCAATATCCGTGTCATTGATAGGAGCCAATTGATACTGGACATTTTCTCCCAACGGGCACAAAGCAAAGAGGGCAAGCTCCAGGTGGAGTTGGCACAACTGGAATACCTTCTCCCGCGCCTGACCCGCCAATGGACCCACCTATCACGATTGGCCGGCGGTATCGGAACCCGCGGACCAGGTGAAAGCCAGCTGGAAGTGGATAGGCGAAGAGTTCGGGAACGTATTGGACTGTTAAGAAAGCGGCTGACTTCGGTAAAACGAACCCGCGATTTGCAGCGGCATGAGCGGCTGGAGGTTCCCTACGCCACCATCGCTCTGGTTGGCTACACCAATTCCGGGAAATCCACCCTGATGAATACCCTCACCCGAGCCGGTGTCATTACGGAGGACAAGCTGTTTGCCACGCTGGACCCCACCACTCGAAGCCTCCGACTCCCCAGCGGAGACAAAGTAATGGTTGTTGACACGGTTGGATTTAGCCACAAGATTCCTCACTCACTCATCGAGGCCTTTAAAAGTACCCTCGAGGAGGTCACCAACGCTGATTTGCTCCTCCATGTGGTGGATATGACCAGTCCCCTCCATGAAAAACAGATCCAAGTGGTAGAAGCGGTGCTCAGGGAGATCGGAGCTGGAGAGATTCGTACCTTCATGGTTCCTAATAAAATCGACCTTCTCTCCGACGGTGGACCGCAGCGGCTGGAGACCAACGGTGCCTGTGGAACTTGCCCCATCTCTGCATCAACCGGCACAGGAATCCATGACCTCTTGGAATCCGTGGGAAAAATCCTGGATCAAGGTAAGGAAAAAGCCGAATTTGTCCTTTCTTCCGCCCAAGGCCATCTCCTCTCCCTGCTGCGCCAGCGAGGTAGGATTCTCGAGGAAAAGTATGAAGGAGGAGCCATCCATGTCACTGCACTCCTTTCCCCTAAGTTAAGGGGTCAGATGAAAAAGTGGTTAAGCGGAAATGGCATGGAGGCTTCAACATAAGAAATATCCGCTATGCTTAATCTTCCCAATTTCCTCACTTTGATTCGCATCGCAACCATACCACTCTTTCTGGTCTTACTATTTTCTCGCTATTACACATGGGCCTTGATTGTATTTGCATTTGGGGGCATCACGGACGCCCTGGACGGCCCCGTGGCACGATTGACCAAACAACTGACCCGGCTAGGCGCCTATCTCGATCCTTTAGCGGACAAGTTGTTGATCATAAGTTCACTGGTGGTTCTGAGCCATATCGGCGTGGCGCCTGCCTGGTTTACCATCTTGGTACTCAGTCGCGATCTGATTATTACACTGGGATACGTTACGATTTATTTCTGGGTTCAGGAGAAAATGGAAATTCACCCGAGTATAATGGGCAAGTCCAATACCTTTCTCCTGCTCTTAACGGTTACGGTCATATTACTCTCTCTTTACGACCCGGACATCATTCCGAAATCTCCCCTGGGTGTCGGTTCTTTAAGGATCGCCATGCTTGAATTTCTGTTCCTGCTGACGGCCCTTACTACTGTTGTTTCTGGCTTACAGTATGTTTATCGCGGATTGGTCTGGCTCCAAGATCGGGTCCAAACGCCGACCTGAACAAGTTGACACGGCACGCAGAGATTGGTAGTAAAATTATAGAGTTGCATAGATAAGGGGTGCTAAATAATCCATCGTTTCACTTGCCCCGATAGGCACGTAGCTCAGTGGGAGAGCGCTTCCTTGACACGGAAGAGGTCGGCGGTTCAATCCCGCCCGTGCCTACCAGTCGTTGAGTCGTTGCCAGATTTTTTTTAGCAATTACGGCCATCCAAATGAAATCTATTGTTGTAAAACTTCCGGGTGAAAAGACCATGGAAGTAGCACCCAACCAGAAAAAAATCCAGGATTTAATTTCGACACTGGGCGTTGACCATAACGTCATCGCCGCAAAGTTGGATGGTGTGGCCGTGGATCTCGACCATATTCTGAATCAGGACTGCACATTGGATTGGATTTCACTCGATAGCCCGGAGGGACTCGATATCCTGCGCCACTCCACTGCCCATCTCATGGCCCAAGCGGTACAGAGCCTCTTTCCAGGGACCCAGGTGACCATTGGCCCCACCATCGAGAATGGATTCTATTACGACTTCAAACGGGACACACCCTTTACCCCCGAAG
Source organism: uncultured Binatia bacterium (SeqCode) (assembly GCA_965215595.1). Lineage (GTDB taxonomy): Bacteria > Desulfobacterota > Binatia > UBA9968 > CAXXLF01 > CBDCDW01. The sequence continues at coordinate 157,260 of CBDCDW010000006.1, forward strand.
AGATTGAGAAGATCGAGGAACGCATGCGAGAGCTTTCCAAGTCCAATCTCAAAGTGGTGCGGGAAGAGACTCCAAAGAAAAAAGCGGTCCAATTATTCCGTAAGATGGGCGAAAAATATAAGGTGGACATTCTAAACGAGATACCTGACGAAAAGGTTTCTCTTTATCGTCAGGGAGAGTGGGTGGATCTGTGCCGTGGACCCCATGTTCCATTCACGGGAGTCATCAAAGTCTTCAAGTTAACCAGCGTGGCGGGTGCTTACTGGAGAGGCGACGAAAACAATGAAATGCTCCAACGCATTTATGGAACCTCTTTCCCCTCAAAGGAGTCCTTGCGCGAGCATCTTCGTCTCCTCGAAGAGGCCAAGAAAAGAGACCACCGTCGTTTGGGCCGGGAACTGGATCTATTCAGCTTCCACCCCATTGCACCCGCGAGTCCTTTCTTTCATCCCAAGGGGACAGTGATTTACAACGAACTCATTTCCTATATACGACGGCTCTATTCCCGCAACGGATATCAAGAGGTGCTGACTCCACAGATCTATGATGTCGAATTATGGCACCGCTCGGGCCACTACGATCACTTCAAGGAGAACATGTACTTTACCCAGATTGACGATCGGGAGTTTGGGGTCAAGCCAATGAACTGCCCCGCGCACACTTTTATCTACGCCTCCAGAAAGAGGTCTTACCGCGATCTTCCGCTGCGGCTAGCGGATTTTGGACGTCTGCACCGCTATGAGAAATCAGGTGTCACCGCAGGCCTCACACGGGTTCGAACCTTTTCCCAGGACGATGCCCATATTTTCTGTGCTCCGGAGCAAATCGAGGAGGAGATGACCTCCCTATTAAAAATGATCCATGAGGTCTACGAGACCTTTCAGTTTCACCAAATGCAGGTTAAACTATCCACTCGCCCGGACCTCTACATGGGAAGCCTTGAAACTTGGGAGCGGGCGGAAAACTCCCTGGCAGATTCTCTCCGCAAACGTGGTATCGAATATCAAGTGAACGAGGGCGACGGGGCCTTCTACGGTCCCAAGATTGACTTTGTGGTGCAGGATGCCCTGAAACGCGGATGGCAGCTGGCAACCATCCAGCTGGACTTCGCCATGCCAGAGCGTTTCGACCTCTCTTATGTGGCGTCCTCCGGTGCCGAGGCCAGGCCTGTGATGATTCACCGGGCCATCTTGGGTTCCATTGAACGTTTCATGGGAATTTTGATAGAACACACAGGCGGAGCCATGCCCCTTTGGCTGGCGCCGGTTCAGTTGAGGATCGTAAATGTCACGGACCAGCAAAAGGACTATGCCCAAGAGGTCTTGCAAAAAATAAAATCGGCGGGATGGCGGGTGGAACTAGACGATCGAAACGAAAAACTCGGCTTTAAAATCCGTGAGGCCCAGGTTGCAAAGATACCCTATGCGGTGGTAATCGGAGATAGGGAGATGAACGATCAGACAGTGTCCCCTCGTGCCAGGGGGGGCAAAAATCTTAATCCAATGTCCGTCGATGAATTCTTATCAACTCTACAAGAAGAGGTTTCTGCCTTAGGGCGAAGTTAAGGGAAACAAAATGGAGGTGTCCAATAGCGAAAGAAGCAAGAATTAATCATCAGATTCGCGCCAACGAGGTCCGAGTCATCGGATCCAAGGGTGACCAGCTGGGAATCATGTCCCTCAGGGACGCACTCGAAGCCGGGGATCGCGATGGTCTGGATCTAGTTGAAGTGGCTCCCGAGGCACAACCCCCGGTGTGCCGCATCATGGACTACGGAAAATTCCGCTACCTTCAAAGGAAGAAGGCTCACGGGACAAAAAAGAAGCAGACCTTCGTAACGGTAAAAGAAGTCAAGATGAGGGCCCATACCGACCCCCATGACATTTCTTACAAGGTCAAGAACATCCGGCGTTTCATCGAAAGGGGCCAGCGAGTCAGAGTCTCCATCTTCTTTCGCGGTCGGGAGATCACCCATCCGGACCTCGGCCGGAAAACCTTAAACGGGATATTGACCCAGGTGGAAGATATCGCCAAGGCCGATGTTACCCCCAGGATGGAGGGAAGAAGCATGGCAATGCTTCTTACGCCAAAATAGACGTTGAATTGGAGGAGAGTGTGCCCAAGATAAAAACCAATAGAGCAGCAGCCAAGCGGTTCAAGGTAACCGCCAACGGAAAGGTCAAAAGGAGCCGGGGCTTTAAAAGTCACTTGCTTTCTAGTAAAGGTAGGAAACGGAAGAGGAGGCTTCGGCACTCCACAACTGTATCGGCATGCGAGACCAGAGTTATTCGGAGGCTCATACCGTATAAGTGAGTAAAATTTTCTTCAAAAGTGAGTGAACTATGCCACGAGTTAAAAGAGGACAACAAGCCAGACAGAGAAGAAAGAAAGTTTTAAAGCTGGCGAAGGGTTATGTGGGGGCGCGTAGCAAGTTGTACCGTACCGCCCGGGAGACCGTAGAACGCGGACTCGTATTCGCGTACAGAGATCGACGGGTCAGGAAACGAACCTTCCGGGGTCTTTGGATCATCCGAATCAATGCCGGCGCAAGACTCAGTGGGCTCTCCTACAGCCAGCTCATTAAGGGTCTGAAATCCGCCAAGGTGGAAATAGACAGAAAGATTCTGGCCGATCTGGCTGTCTCAGACCTTCCTGCCTTCAGTCAGATAGCCGAGCTCGCAAAGACCCACCTCGCAGCCTAGCTGACCTATTTTCCCTTCCTTCCATGCAAGAATCTTTGGCAGCTTTTCAGGAAGAGATGACGGAACGCATCAAGCGCTCCGTGACGGAACAGAACATTGAAGAGCTAAGGGTCGAATATTTAGGCAGAAAGGGGAAGCTCACCTTAAAGCTGCGAAGCTTGAAGGACGTGCCACCTGAGGAGCGGCCCCAGGTGGGAGAACAACTGAATCGACTCAGGGTTTGGTTTGAAGAGGAACTTGACAGCTGGCTCAGGGATTTCAAGGCACGAAAGAATGAGCGGATCCTCACCGAAGAGCATACCGATATCACCCTTCCAGGTAACCGATTAGAGAGGGGACAATTGCATCCCATTACCCTGGTGCTGGATGAAATCACCGACGTCTTTGCCAGCATGGGGTTTGAAATCGCTCGAGGCCCTGACATCGAAGACGACTATCATAACTTTGAGGCCCTCAATATTCCCAAGGAACATCCTGCCAGAGATATGCAGGACACCTTTTTTGTGTCCGAAGAGTTCCTGCTGAGAACCCACACCTCACCGGTTCAGATTCGGGTCATGGAAAACCGTAAGCCCCCACTCCAGATCATCGTCCCGGGTGCGGTTTATCGACATGATGACGATGCAACCCATTCTCCCATTTTCCATCAGGTGGAAGGGTTCATGGTGGACCATCACATTACTTTCGGGGATCTCAAGGGCGTTTTACAACACTTCCTGCGCCAGGTTTTCCTGGAAGACACACCGGTACGATTTCGACCGAGCTTTTTCCCCTTTACGGAGCCAAGCGCAGAGGTGGACATCGGCTGCTTGTTCTGCACAGGGCTGGGCCGTTCTGCAAACGGACAGGGTTGTCGAGTTTGTAAGGGGACTGGGTGGTTGGAGATTCTAGGCTCGGGGATGATTGATCCCCAGGTCTTTCGATTTGTAGGCTACGATACTGATAAGGTCTCCGGGTTTGCCTTTGGGATGGGTGTGGAACGGATCGCCATGCTGAAATTCGGGATCGAGGATATCCGTCAGTTTTACCAAAACGACCTTCGTTTCTTGAGACAGTTTCGTTAGCCCAATGAAGAAAGTGCTTCCCGAAGGATCCGGGATGATGTTCACGTCATGAAGCTCACCTACAACTGGCTAAAGGAATTTGTGGATCTATCCTCCCGTAGTACCGAGGACGAAGGGCCGCACAAGATCGCTCGATTGCTAACCATGGCCGGCCTCGAGGTGGAATCCATACAAGCTCCCGCATCAGGCCAGGAGATCGTTGTAGCCCGTGTCACAGATGTTCGCCGCCACCCCAAGGCGGATCGCCTTTCTCTATGCACGGTAGATTCTGGTGGGGAGGCCCTTCAGGTGGTCTGTGGAGCTCCCAATGTTCGAGTGGGGATCAAGGCTCCCTTGGCAAAGGTAGGCGCGGTGCTAACGTCCGGGCTCAACATTAAGACTGCAACCATCCGGGGAGAATTCTCACACGGTATGCTTTGCTCTGAAAATGAGCTGGGTCTGTCAAAAGACCACGAGGGTATCCTGATCCTGCCCGAAGATGCCCCCATTGGGCGAGCACTATTTTCCTATTTAGGCATGGACGACTGGATCCTGGAGGTGGGAGTTACCCCTAATCGGGGTGACTGCCTGGGAATTCTCGGCATGGCTCGAGAGATCAGCACCCTAACTGGCGCCAAGCTAAAGTCCCTTCCTTCAACCCCCCATACAAAGGACACCAGCCTGGCCCGATTGGTACAGGTGCGTATAGAGAACCCTAAACTCTGCTCCCGATACTCTGCCAGGGTGGTCGAGCACCTCGAAATCAGGCCCTCTCCACCCTGGATACGGTTTCGGCTCGAGGCCTGCGGGGTCAGGTCAATTAATAACGTGGTGGATATCACCAACTATGTAATGCTGGAAACCGGCCAACCCCTCCATGCCTTTGACATGGACCGACTATACTCCAAGAGGATTGAAGTGCGGCCGGCAAAACTGACCAAGAAATTTACCACTTTGGACGGCGTCGAGCGGGAGCTATCCGCAGATGATCTGCTAATTTGTGATGGGGAAACACCTGTGGCACTAGCAGGTGTAATGGGCGGATCCAACTCAGAGGTCGGTCAGGATACACACTCCGTGCTGTTGGAAAGTGCTAACTTTGCGCCCACAAGCATTCGCCGCACGGCAAAGCGTCTGGGACTGCACAGCGAGGCTTCCCACCGATTTGAAAGAGGGGTGGACCCAGAAGGAACTCTTTTCGCCTTGAATCGAGCGGCTTACCTATTGGAAAAGGATAGCGGTGGCCGGGCCGTTCCAGGGATTGTGGATCGCTACCCCCGAAAGTTCAAGGCCTCTCCCATTGTTATACGGGATGAAAAGGTTAAGGAACTCCTCGGCATAGCCATCAACCGTAAGAAATTGGAGCAATCACTGAAATCCCTGGGAGCTAAGATACAAGGGCATTCGAAGAGCGCCCTGAAGGTCTCTCCCCCCTCCTACCGTTTCGATCTCAGTCGGGAGGCGGATTTAATTGAAGAACTGGCGCGACTGCACGGCTACGAGAAAATACCATCAACCTTGCCATTGGTGAGATCTCAGGGAAGGTTGCTGGATCCGACGCTGCGCTGGGGCCGACGATTACGCTCCTATTTGACCGGAGAAGGTCTCACGGAGGTCATCAATATCCCCTTTACCTCTACGGAATTGAACGAGTGTTTCCACGGGCTGTGGGTTGATCAGGAAAAAGCGGTGGCAATTCTCAACCCATTGAAACAAGAGAGTTCTGAAATGCGATTAAGCCTGATCCCCGGTTTGTTGGAAAATTTGCGCCTGCAAATCGATCACAGGGCCACGCGGTTTTTAGCCTTTGAGATAGGTAAAGTCTTTCACCTGACTCCCAGCGGTTCTAATGTCGAGAAAACGGTATTGGCTGGCCTGCTCTATGGCTCCAGGGGGCAGATGGGACTCAGAACTGAAGACTTTCCCCCTTCTTTTCTGGATGTTAAGGGCATACTGGAGGGGATCCTTGACGCCGCTGGGACAGCGGAAAGTGCGGCTTGGACAAGCGAGAATTTACCGTCTTTCCTCCATCCGGGGAAGGCCGCCACTCTGAATCAAAATGGGCGCAAGATGAGCTACTTAGGGGAGATCCATCCAGACCTCTCCAGCAGATTTGGGCTGCCAAATTTCCTGATTTTTGAACTTGACTTCGAAAGTTTGGTTAAGTATGCTCGCCTTGATTTAACGGTCCGCGCCCTGCCCAGATTTCCATCTGTTGAGCGGGACTTAGCCATTGTTGTTAATGAAAAGTTTCCCGCCCAGCAGATCATTAAATGGATAAAAGGCTTTAGTAACTTACTCATAGAGGATGTGCGAATCTTTGACCAATACAGTGGCTCTCCAATTCCAGAAGGTAAAAAAAGCTTAGGTTACACGGTCTGTTATCGTGCACAGGACAGAACATTAACCGATGAAGAAGTCAATTCTACCCACCAAAACTTAATTTCTAAGATGTGCCAAGAATTTGCAGCCACTTTGAGGGAGTAGTGGAGGAAATAGTTTAAGGGGAGTCAAAAAAATGACCAAGGCAGAAATCATAGCCCGAATCTACGAGAAAGTGGGTTTTTCCAAGAAAGAGGCTACGGACGTTGTGGAAGCCACCTTCGAGATCATTAAAGGTCACCTGGAAAAGGGTGAAAAGGTTAAGATTTCCGGATTCGGAAACTTTGACGTTAATACTAAAAATTCAAGAAAAGGAAGGAATCCTCAGACCGGGGACGAAATTACGATTAAGGGCCGTAAGGTCCTCACCTTCAAGCCAAGTCAGATCTTGAAGAAGTCCATTAATACGCCTTCGGCCTAAATTGACGTTATGCCATTTCAACTCCCTGACAAGCTTTACTTCAAAATCGGAGAAGTCAGTAACATCATTGGTGTAAAACCCTACGTGCTGCGTTACTGGGAATCCGAGTTTGAACTACTTAAACCGGGCAAGGCCCCATCACGTCATCGTTTATATAAGAAAAAGGATGTGGACCTCTTAATGGAGATCAAGAAGTTGCTCTATTCTGACGGTTACACCATTGAAGGTGCTAGAAAAAAGCTCAAGGAAGGGAAGAAAGAAGACCGGCGGCAACTCCGTCTGCCCCTCCTGGATCCGGCTTATAAGAGCACGCTGCTGAAAATTAGGAAGGACATTAAATCTCTCCACAAGAAGCTCTCCTAGCTATTTCCTGCTAGCAGGCTGCTGCAAAAAACTATTTGCAGGCTGGTCAAAAAGATCTCAGAGGCGAGGCGCGCGAAAAATCGACGAGGGTCGGCGTACTTAGTGGGTACTTTGGAGCGACTCCGTTTGGAGCGGGAATGATTCCCGTAGCGATCGAGCGCAACTATCCTAAACGCCTGCTTAAGGCAGGCTGGTGGCATATGAGGCTTTTTCAGCAGCCTCTACTGCCTGATCTCAAGCCGACCCTTATTGAAGGTAAGCAGTTGACCCGTCATCTCCATGCCAACCTCTGCTGCCAGGACAAACCTGTTTCCCAAAGTATCCAGCCCAGCCATCTGCTGATGAACTGAGTCCGGTGCATCCTCCGTCGCAATGGCACCCCCAGGTGCGATGGCAACCGCGCAGATCCCCCACTCTCTCTCCTCCTCAGCCACAAACTGGGTAAAGGTCCGAATCGCTTCCTTGGACACCACATAGGCACAGGCACCCACTCCATGACCACCTCCATGGAGATTAATGATGTGACCCGATCGACGTTTTTCCATGTGCGGCAACACATGCTTCGTGCATAGGAATGTCCCTCCAAGGTTGGTCTGGATAACCCGATCCCAGAAACCCTTGTCCATATCGGCGATGCGGGCCCAACGCTGTTCCCATCCAAAATGAGTGACCACCGCCGCGTCATTTAACAGGACATCGACCGAACCAAATCGAGAAACCACCCCGTTAACCATTCGGTGCACCTCGTCTTCATTGCTCACGTCTCCATATTCGGGCAACACCTCGGCACCCATCTGACGCAACTCCTCGGACACTTTTTGCAAGCGCTGGGCATCGATGTCGATGATACCTAATTTGGCTCCGGCCTGGGCAAAGGTGCGTGCCGCATAGCGCCCGATACCCTTGGCTGCTCCAGTAATGACAACAACTTTTCCCTGCAACATGAAATGATCCTCTCTTCCTAAGCAAATTTTGAGCAGCACGACTTCAACAAAATACTTCGTACCAAGCGCCAAGTCTCCGGAGATTTATTAACCACTGATGAACGCAGACAAATAAATCTCTTAAGATTTAAGAATTTAACCGCAGACCCACGCAGATTAACGCAGATAATTTTCTGGCCAATTTGGCCAGGAAAAAAGTCTCTTTATCTGTGTCCATCTGCGTAAATCAGGGGTCAATAGCTCCTAACGCTATGCGCTTAGCACATGTCCCTTGGCTTCCTTTGCGTCTTTGCCCCTCGATTCCCCTTGGGCCCTGTGGTTCGAGTTCCCTCACCACCCTGAGCCCGTCGAAGGGCGGTTCTCGAAGGACGCGAGTGATCCTATTCCGAGCCTATCTCTTATGCCCAACAACCTACCGAATAATCGCCGCTGATATTGCCACACTGTCCCTGAGGCCACAAATGAAAAAAGGGCTCGGGCGCCTGCCCTCAGCGGGAGCCGATGGGCCGCTACCTCGAGGCCCCGTCTTTTGATCCAGCATGCCAATATGGCTTGAACCTCCAGTATCGGACGTCTCCCTCTCTTCGGTGCAAGCCCCCTGCGCCCCAAGGTGAGCAACGAGGGATGAGTGCTGAGTACTGAGTGGAGGAGGAAAAGAAGTCGGAGATGGCTGAAGGTGCTCCCCGAGAGGAACATGGACGGAGCATCGGGCTACCCACCGTGGTCGGCGCCGCATGAAAGCCGGAGTCCGCCCACGGTTAATCTGAGATCCGGAAGGTTCGTGCAAGCGCAGGCCCGGTGGGTCGCTGCGGGAGTCCCGTGGAACGAGGGGAGTGCCAAAGCCTCCATGGTACAAGTCTATTGCCCACGGCCTGGAGACTCGCTTCCCGAGGAGACACAGTGGGGGCGCCCGAGGGAAAGTCCTTACTCAATTGACGCAACTTCCAAGGAATGTTACATAATCTTATGGTGCGGTTATATGTCGGGGCGTAGCGCAGCCTGGTAGCGCACACGCTTGGGGTGCGTGAGGTCACCGGTTCAAATCCGGTCGCCCCGACCACTCCTCTACTCGGGAGAGGAAATATGAATATAGGAACCTGGCTCATCCCAAGAGCATATATTCCCATTCGTCTCGACGAACCGAAAAATATCCTCCAGCTCCATTTATAGTGAAATTTTTTGGCAGGCATTCACTGAACCCCCAGGTGGCCAGAGAGAGGATGGTCCAAGACCATTTGATAACTCGGGGCATCAAGAATCCGCGGGTGTTACAGGCAATGACATCGGTTCCAAGGCATCTTTTCGTAGACAACGCCCTAGCGGATCGCGCCTATGACGACGAACCTCTTCCTATCGGCGAACGACAAACCATCTCCCAACCTTACATGGTGGCATTTATGTCAGAGGCTCTCGAACTCACCGGCGAAGAACGGGTCCTTGAAATTGGCACTGGATCAGGCTACCAAACCGCGGTGCTAGCGGAACTCTGCCTTAACGTTTTCTCGGTTGAAAAGTTTGGCCCCCTTGCCGAGAAGGCGCGGGGACTTCTAGATGAGCTAAATTATTACAATGTCGCGCTTCATGTGGGGGACGGAACACTGGGGTGGTACGAACACGCGCCATTTGATGCGATAATTGTAACCGCTGGTTCTCCCGAATTACCTCGACCGCTCATTGATCAACTGTCCATACACGGCCGGATCATTCTCCCCATTGGCAATGAACGATCTCAAATGCTCAAACGTGTCCGACGAACCGCTTCCGGGTTGCATGAAGAGGGCTTGGGAGACTGTCGATTTGTCAAACTGTTGGGGAGATACGGTTGGCCTGATTAACTCCGGTCCTAATTTCCACCGGACCACACCTCCAGAGGCGATAGCTCGCGACCCTCTATCTCCCGATGTCAGCAGATGAACCACCATCGCCGAGAATCTTTCGCTCCAACGCTCGTCGGATTGGGATTGAGATCCGGGTTTAACTATTTTGTTTGTTTGTTTCTCTTCATATTTCTGCATGCCTGTGTCTCACCACCGCACCAGCCACAGCACACGAGTCGGCCACACCACCCACGTCAGCCACCCAAACCAAGCCCTCCCCAAGGAATTTTCCATGTGGTCAAGGTGAAGGAAAACCTATTTCGAATTGGCAAGGCTTACGATGTGGACTATCGTCGGCTCGCCCGCCTCAATAGAATTACCGACCCGGCCCAGATCCGTATTGGCCAGAGAATCTTCGTCCCTGGGGCCACAAGGCAACTCCCTGTAGAGATCATTACTCCCTCAAAGGTCAACTCGAAGCCACCCCGAAAACCCAAGCCCCGGGGCAAGGGAAGAAACGGCTTCGTTTGGCCTCTCAAAGGAAGGCTAACCTCAAAGTTCGGCCGTAGAGGAAAGAGCTTCCACGACGGGTTGGATATTGCGGCTCCCAAAGGGACCCCTATCCGGGCCGTTCAAAAAGGGAAGGTCCTTTTCAGCGACAAATTGCGTGGCTACGGAAACATCGTAATTATCCGACATCCGGGTCGGTATGTATCGGTCTACGCACATAATCGAAAGAACCTTGTCCGTAAGGGACAAAGAGTGGCACAGTGGCAGATCATTGGAGAGGTGGGTAGTACGGGAAGGGTGACCGGACCACGTCTTCACTTTGAAATCCGAAGAAATAATGTTGCAAGGGATCCGCTTTATTACTTGCCCTAGTTGTGCTAGCTGAGTCTGTATGGATCAGGTCCTTCAAGACATTCGCCAGACCATACGTGACATTCCTGATTTCCCTAAGCCCGGGATCGTATTTAAAGATATCACTCCCCTGTTGAGCAGTGCCCCCCTGTTCAAGCAGACCATCGACCTCATGGCCGAACGCTACCAAGCGCGAGGAGTGGATATGGTACTAGGAATCGAGTCCCGTGGCTTCATTATTGGTGCCGCCCTTGCCTATACCTTGGGGTCTGGTTTTTGCATCGTTCGAAAGCCAGGGAAACTCCCTTACGAGACCCATTCTGCCAGTTATCAACTGGAGTACGGTTCTGATGCATTGGAAATTCATCGGGACGGGCTTCAGCCCGGCTCTCGGGTACTCATTGTGGATGACCTATTGGCCACCGGAGGCACAGCTGTTGCCGCGGCGGAATTGGTATCACAGCTAAAGGCAGAGGTGTTGGAGTTTGCCTTTGTCCTCGAACTTTCTTTTCTCCAAGGGCGAAAGCGGCTCGAACCCCGTAGCGTTTACTCCATCATCCAGTACGATATGGAGTAGCACCAGGCAAAGGGTCATTAGTCAGGAAAACGTGATTTGAAGCCTCCGCCGTATGCCATTCCTTGACAATGGCCGGTAATGTTTTATACGTGAAAGATATGAAATTCGGGCGAGTGTAAATTTATGAAGCGCGTAGAAGAAATGGGCCTCTGGGAAAGGATCTATTTGCCAGAGGTTTTCCGTGGTCTCATGCTGACCGGTTACCGGTTTTGGCGGAATCTTACTGTTCACACCCTTCATCTGTTCGGCTTGGCCCAGCACCTTGAAGCAGCCATTACCATCCAATATCCTGATGAGCGGCTCCCTTACCCGGAAACCTTTCGCGGGCGACACCGGCTAACTCTGAAAGAGGACGGCTCACCCAATTGCACCGCTTGCTTCCTTTGCGCCACTGCTTGCCCAGCTGAATGTATTCACATTGAGGCAGGGGAATATCCAGATAATCCCGTGGAGAAGTTTCCCGTTCGATATGAGATCGACACCCTACGCTGCATTTACTGTTCCCTGTGCGTCGAGGCCTGTCCTTGTGATGCCATTCGCATGGATACAGGCGTCCACCCGGCAAATTGGGGTTTCTCTCGCAAGGATTTCGTGGAGGACAAAGAACTCTTGATGGATCGTTCCCGACAGCTGGAGCAAAAAGGCCCCGAGGGACTTTATGAGGAGCATGTGAGACGTTATCGTCACGTCTAGCATCTTCGCTAGGTGACAGAGTCGGACTCGAACTCCATTTCTACCAACCAGTCGATAGACAACAGGATCAACATTGGCCCCTGCGCCAAGGAGGAAAACACATGTCAAAATCCAACAACCATCCGGAAACACCGGGTAAGAGCCTGTTGAGCACCGAGCCTCTTCCGGCCTCTCAAAAAGTTTACCGGAACGGCAAATTGTTTGCCGATGTGCGTGTGGCCATGCGTGAAATCAAGGTCACATCCAGTCCCACAGCAAGCCATCAAAATGGGGATACCATCGGTTCAGGCATCGTGGTCTACGACACTTCAGGCCCTTATACGGACCCCACGGTCCAAACAGACGTCAGGAACGGACTTGAGCCCTTGCGCCTGAACTGGATTCTGTCACGCGGTGAAGTGGAGAAAAGCTCCTCCCCACCCATACCGGTAAAAGCAAACGGGGGAACACCCTTGGAACGATTTCCCGAGGCATCGCGCCGCCCGGTGCTCCGCGCCCAGCCCGGCAGAAACGTAACCCAGATGCACTTCGCGAAAAAGGGCGAGATCACTCCGGAGATGGAATACATTGCCATTCGTGAAAACCTGGACCGTGACAATGCTCTGGCGACAAACGGGAACGGGCACAACCGAACTCATGCCGGCAACAGCTTTGGAGCTTCCATTCCCCAGTGGGTAACACCGGAATTCGTCCGTGACGAAGTCGCGCGGGGGCGTGCCATTATACCTGCGAATATCAATCATCCGGAAAGCGAACCGATGATCATCGGTCGTAACTTTCTGGTGAAGATCAATGCCAATATTGGCAATTCTGCTGTGGCCTCGTCCGTCGAAGAAGAGGTGGAAAAGATGATGTGGGCCACCCGGTGGGGCTCAGACACCGTGATGGACCTCTCTACGGGTAGCAACATCCATGAAACCCGCGAGTGGATCCTGCGAAATTCACCTGTTCCCATCGGAACGGTTCCCATTTATCAGGCCCTGGAGAAGGTTGACGGCAAAGCTGAAGAACTCACCTGGGAAATTTATCGGGACACCCTCATCGAGCAGGCTGAACAAGGGGTGGACTATTTCACCATTCACGCGGGCGTGTTGTTAAAGTATATCCCCCTTACTGCTCGACGGATTACCGGCATCGTATCCCGCGGCGGCTCCATTTTGGCAAAATGGTGTCTCGCTCACCACAAAGAAAACTTCCTCTACACCCACTTTGAAGATATCTGCGAGATCATGAAGGCCTACGACGTCTCCTTCTCACTGGGAGACGGCCTGCGCCCAGGTTCCATCGCAGACGCCAACGATGAGGCCCAGTTGGGCGAGCTCGCCACCCTGGGTGAACTGACAGAGATTTCCTGGAAACACAACGTTCAGGCCATGATCGAAGGACCCGGCCATGTGCCCATGCACCTGATCCAAGAGAACATGACCAAACAGCTGGATCTCTGTCATGAGGCCCCGTTTTACACCCTGGGACCCCTCACCACAGACATTGCACCAGGCTACGATCACATCACCAGCGCCATCGGCGCAGCCATGATCGGATGGTTTGGAACGGCCATGCTCTGCTACGTCACTCCCAAGGAACACCTGGGGCTTCCCAATAGGAAAGACGTCAAGGACGGTGTCATTACTTACAAGATAGCAGCCCATGCGGCCGACCTTGCGAAGGGACATCCGGGTGCGCAAACCCGTGATGATGCCCTGAGCCAGGCTCGATTCGAGTTCCGCTGGGAAGATCAGTTCAACCTGAGCCTTGACCCCGAGACCGCCCATGAGTTTCACGATGAAACACTACCGGCACAGGGGGCCAAGGTTGCCCACTTTTGCTCCATGTGTGGACCGCACTTCTGCTCCATGAAGATTACCCAAGACGTGCGTGACTACGCCGCTGCCAAGGGGCTGGACCCTGACGCGGCGCTAGACGCTGGACTGAAAGAGAAGTCAGAAGAGTTTAAAAAGTCGGGTTCTGAAATTTACCACGAGGTGAAAGAAGAAAAGCCGTCTCCCACCGGGACTCAGGCAAAGTCAGTGTAAGGACAGTTCCTAAGAACTGAACCACCTCAATAGACGAATTTACTTTTCTCCCTCCAGGACACCCATAGCGCGCAGGATTTTCTCCGGGGTGAAGGGTGTCGAACGCACGCGCACTCCCACCGCATCATAGATGGCGTTTCCAATGGCCGGCGCAACGCAAGGTATGGAGACCTGCGCAATGGCCTTGGAACCAAAGGGTCCGGGTCCGTCGCCATTTTCCAGAATGATAGCACGAAAGATTTCCGGGATATCGGTCATCAGAGGAAGGCGATACTGAAACGGATCAGCGTTCTGCAGCTGTCCATCCTGATAGTGGAGCTCTTCATAGAGGGCGAGACCCAACCCCATGGTTGCACCTCCTTCGATCTGACCCTTGGCAGAAGGGTAGTGCAACGCGATACCCGCATCCGCCACGGTGACGAACTGGAGCAGGCGAACGTTCCCGGTCTCTCGATCCACCTCCACCTCGGCTGCACCCACCCCTGGAGCCCAGTGATCATGGCCACCGAAGCTGGCGGACCCATGAGAACGAGAAGGCTGATAAGAGCCCCGTCCCTCGATTGAAACACCCGAATCCAACGACCGCTGAACTTCCGCGAAGGTCAATCTCACTTCTCCACGCCAGGCCCGTCCCCCACCCGCTTGCCACTCATCCGGATTGCCCCCTTTAATATTTGCCGCCTGGGCCGCGATTTTTTGCAGGAGGTCAGTGCAGGCCGCGTGGACCGCACCACCCATCTGCAACGTGGTGCGCTGCGAGCTGGTGCCCGAGAATTTTAACTCGTTGGCGGTATCCGGCACTCCCACCTCCACCTGCGCCTGCGGAACATCCAACGTCTTTGCCGCCACAACACTGATCATCGTAAACGCACCCTCCCCCACGTCCGGAGCGTTATGAGAGATGGTAACCCGTCCATCGGACCCCAGGGTCGCCAGCGCTTCCGCCGTTCCTACGTGAGAACCCCGGCGCATTGAAACGGAAATCCCGCGTCCCCTAACGACTCGCGCTGCCGCATCGCGCGTTTTGGTTTTCTTTTCATTGGGGTCCCAGCCGATTCCTTTCATTGCCTTCTCAATCAATTCAGACAAATGGGTGTCCACCGGCGGGGTCACAGCCTTGGACTCCTTGCCCCCGCGTTTCCAGAACTCGGGCGCGATGTATTCCCCCCAACGCAAAAGATTTTTCAGGCGGAATTCCACCGGATCCATCCCCAGTCGATGAGCAACATTGTCCATGGCACTGTCCACGGCAAAGGTGGTCTGATTTTTCCCCGTGTTACGAAACGGGCCGCAGGGCACTTTGTTTGTGAAGACGGTGCGCGCACGAACCCTAAAGTGAGGCACCCGGAAGCCACCCATGGACGAAGTCATGATGTTGTTAAGGATGATCGTCGCGCCGGTATAGTAACCACCGGTATCCACGAGGGCATCCACGTCGAGACCAAGAATTGTCCCGTCTGCCTTGACCCCGATTCGTGCCTTGTAAACCATATTATCCTTCGCAGAGGCGCGGAAACTCTCTTCATCCGTAACGACATACTTGATGGGTCGCCCGATCTGGCGCGAGAGCGCAGAGGCCACCATTGCCTCCTCGGATTGGTCTTTACCTCCGAAGTTTCCACCCACGAAAGGCACTCGTACGCGAACCTTCTCTCGATTGAGTTCAAAAAGATGAGCGGCTGTATCCGCCACACGGTGTGGGCTGTTGGTGGGCACCCAGAAGTCCAGCATTTCATCGGTGAAATTCACCAAAGCACAACTGGCTGGTTCCATGGGATGGTGGTAAACATTTGGGCAGATAAAGGACTCTTCAAAAACGTGTTGAGCCTCTTTCATGGCACCATCCACGTCTCCCCATTCCATGGTGTCCTCTCTGGCTAGATTTGATCCAAGTTCCTCGTGAACCAGGGGAGCGCCAGGGGCCAGAGCCTCCTCAGCAGAGAACACCGGCGTTAATACCTCGTACTCCACATGGACTCGTGCCGCCGCCTGGCGCGCGGTGCGCAGGTCTGCGGCAGCAACCATCCCCAAAAAGTCGCCATCGTAGCGGACCTTGTCCATGCTGACGGTAATCTGGTCCGCCGCCGTTCGGGTGAGATTAATATGGGTGGGGCCCACTTGATCCATTCGGATCACCCCATAGACACCGGGCATACGTTCCGCCTCCGATGAGTCAATGGAAAGAACCCGGGCATGGGAGTATGGGCTACGAAAAGCCGCCGCAAAGGCCATGCGCGGCAAATGGGCAAGGTCGTCCACGTACTTTGCCTGGCCTGTGACCTTTTCCAATGCGTCAACGCGTGTATGCTCGCGATTCGTCTCAGCAGGCGTGCTCATCTATTCCTCCAAGTGACAACCAACCCTTTTCGCCGCATCAAACCAATTCCGGGGCATCCTCGCCCCGCACGTAAACCACCTTGTTCTTTTCCGGATCACGAATAATATGTTTCGGGTCGCGCCCCTTGCGTACCGCCTCCACCGAAAGGAGGCACATTACCCGCTGGGCGGTTAATACCTTATCATGGAACCCGAGATGTTCTTTACTGCGGTCAGCTATGATCCCCTGAGACTCGTTGACCATACTGTCCTGAACCAAAAAGCCCTTGACTGCCGAGGCCTCAGTTCGATTGGGGATACCCGAGATGGTATTGGCCTCTTCGTAACGCCTGTAGTAATCGTTGTGTGGACCGGGAGCATCGTATGGTCTGTCCACCGGCCACTCGAAGAGCTTGCCGTTCTGGTCTGGGGGTGAAAAGTAAACCTGAAATCTCCTGGTACTGCCATCGTCCATGGGCACATACCAGGACTGAAATTTCTGAATGAGGGTTCTATCCCTTGGACTACCCTGGATCCTCATAAAACCGGCCGGCATAAAAAAGTGGGCATAAACGAGATCGACAATTTCCCGACCGATGTCAGGGAGTAATGACTTCTGCCAGATGCCCCATTCCAATTCATGGAATTCCAGATGAGGCTTGGGCATAGATTGTAATCTGTGTTTGACCTTGGACCAATTGTCCATGTGAAGATACGAAAAGTGAACCGAGTCCACAGCACCTTCGACATTTTGCAGGTAGTTACTATTGATGTCATAGAAATCCACCTTGCGGCTGCCATCTTCTCTGATCAACACCTCATAGCGTGGAAGCAACGGCTTTTTATCCGGCGGTCCCATATAGGTAAAGATCACCCCACCAAGCTCCTCACATGGATAAGATAAATGACCCACCCTCTCACAAAAGGGCTCCGGCTCCGCCGGTTGTTCCAAACAACGTCCTGCTACGTCGTATAGCCATCCGTGAAACGGACAGCGGATACCCCCATCCTCTACGCGACCGTAGGCAAGAGAGGTGAGCCGATGGGAACAGTTCAGTCCCAGGAGCCCCGCACGACCTTGATCATCGCGAAACAAAACCAGCTCTTCCCCCATTATCTTGATCTGTTGGGGTTTCCCACCCGAAATTACATGCTTTGAAATTCCAACGGGCTGCCAATACCTGCGCAGCCACTCCCCTCCGGGTGTCCCTCGGTCAGTTTTGCAGAGAAGCTCGTTTTGTTCCCTAGTTAACATTGGATCCTCCTATGAGATGGCGCTCATGGCACAACAAGTAGGGTCTTGTAACCGCGCAGCTTAACAAAGGCGGCCCTAATGCGTCAACGGTATGCGTGCTAGGCTAGAGAGTATGGTGTTATTGCAGCATTGACGGGAGTTTATCACTCATTTAATATATTTGCTTACATCCACCCGCTCTACTGCGTCACTGGGGACTTCATTGCGCTTTGGAAACTCCCCTATGAGCGGCTTTGTGGCGTCAACGATGGCAACGGCGTCACCCAACCACGGGCGGAAGTTCTGGACCTGGCGAATGACTTCCAAATCTTTGTCCCAATGGGTTCGGGTGGCTACTGCCCACATGACTTCTCGTTCCATGAACACATCTACGTCTTCGTCCACCACTACGGCCAGCTTGAGGTTGGGCATCTCCACAAACGCCTGCATGGCGGCTTTACGGGGCTCGTTGTTAAACTTCTTTTTGATGGAAATATAACAGATGGTGCGACCACAACCCGAGGGTGGGAGAGTAATGGCTGTAATACCGGGGATATTCTTTTTGATGACGTTGTATACGCTAGCCTCTTTAGGAATCGATCCCAGCAGCCAGTGGTCCATTTGCCCCGCCCAGATATCCTGCATGATGGCCTTTTTCTTGTGAGTAATTGCCGTGATTTCGATCACCGGGACGTTCATCTGTGCCTGATAGTAACCCATGACTTCACCGAAGGGGTTCTGAGATTCCCTCACGTTGGGTACCACTTCTCCCTCCACAATAATTTCGGCGTCGGCAGGCACGAGAAATTCATCCTTCCATGTCTCGGATGGAGTAAGGCGCAAAGGTTCCTGAAGAAAGGCCGAGGCAGTCAAGTAATCGTTGTTACCGTACGGGGTCATACTGCATGAGGAGAGGTAAAAGGCGGGATGGTGTCCGAGCACGATGATCACCGGCGCCCTTCGATCCTTCTTCTCGTATTCCGTGACCATCGTCTCAAGGTGATGATGAACGTGAGCCGAGAAACTCGTTCTCCTCGGCCCGTAGAACATGTTCTTGGTGAACGTAATGTCATAAAAGTCGTCTTCCATTCTTTTCATGACACAGGCCATGGTAAAATACGGACCCACATCATCCTTGTGATGCATGGGCACGGGAAGGGTCGTCAGGTCCGCCTGATCCCCTCGAACCACGACCTCCCTGCAGGGGGCTTTCGCGGGGGCCACGATTTCCGTTTCGCCCTTTTGCAACTCGCGTCGTGAGATTTCCAGGCCCAGATCCATATTTGACTTGAGCTCCCCCATTCCCAGCCCATCGGCACAGTATTGGCGCGTAACAAACGGGTTATAGAACAGTGGGAAGGGAGAAGACTTCCCCCCCAGAGTGAGGACATTTTCAAAGAGGACCATTTTTTCAACGCCCTTTCGATCCAGCTGTTGCAAAAAAGCGATGGTCTCAAAACGATTGGGGTCGATGGCCTCTTTAACACGAATGACCGACCCTGGCCTCTGTTTCTCTTCCATGGCGAGGAAATTTTGCAAGTCCTTGCTCATACCAGTCCTCCTGAAGTTGATAGCCCGCCATTTAGCGCTTAGGGCTCTTTTCCTAGCGCATTACTACCTTGCCCGCAGAATCGAGTCAAATGCACTGTTGCTCCATATAGCAAAGTGGGGTGAGAATTGTTTCGTTAGCCGTGTCCTACTAAAGAAATGAAGTTTGCACATTCCCCATCATCGTTAACTTAGGGTTTCGGGGTCTTGCTTCGCTCCACGGGACTCCCGCAGCGACCCACCCGGCATTCACTCCTATGAACCTCCAAAGCTTCAGCGCTCCTCGTGGAGCGAGTCTCGGTTCGGCTGAGCTCACCGTCGAAGCCCGGCCGCGGGCAACAGGTCTGTGATTATCTGAAGCTGAACGTTCGATGCCCACGGCCTTCCGTCTCGCTCCCCAGCGTCGCCTTACGGTTTTGGGGCGCAGGGGGAGTGGACCGAAGAGAGGGAGACGTCCGATACTGGAGGTTCAAGCCATATTGACATATCAGATCAAATGACGGGGCCTCGAGGCCTTGGCCCATCGGCTCCCGCTGAGGGGCAGGCCCCCGAGCCCCACCTCACATAGGTGAATGAGCGTTCCCGCCGTGGGACCGTTAAAGCGTGGTTCGACTTTGCTCACCATCCCGAGCCTGTCGAAGGAAAGGGAAAGCAGCTCCTATGAATCATGTTCAATCCTTTGCCAGCACTGATGTTCTCAACCGACAGAACCACACTTTTTAACGGTGACTCAGGCACCGACTTGCACCTCCATTAACGCAGCATTATTCTAAAAAAGGAGCATTCACGAAACATGAACATACTTGAAGCGATAGCTGGATTGGCGACTAGCGAACGCGAGCGCATGGAACGGCTGATCCAAGATAGCCCCTCCCCCACGCTTGCCCAAAGCAACCTTCCTAGACTCATTGAAGCCGCAGGAATCGAGTCCATCCAAAAGGTTCCCGACGACTATCTGCCCGCGCTACTTCGTCTCTTGGGTGGTAGTGCCTATCTCAGCGAAATCCTGGTTCGTATGGGTTCCGACTGGCCAAAGGTCTTTGTGGAGGCTATCAGAGTCCCACAGAAATCCCTGAGTGAGCACCTCTCGGAACTTTCTTACTTGTCCGTCCAAGAGGTCGCCTATGACCAGTTGGCCGGCGGTTTACGTCAGCACAAGCAACGGCAAATGCTACGGATCGGTGCCAGAGATCTCTCCTCTTTGGCTTCGCCCATTGAGACAATGAGGGAACTTACAACTTTAGCAGAGGCCTCCCTTCATACGGCCTACCTTTGCTGTTCCTCCGAGTTAGAAAATGAATTTGGCCGCATCTGTCTTCCCGGCACAGAGACGAGAAATGGTTTTGCGATTTTGGGTATGGGGAAACTCGGAGGGGGTGAGCTGAACTTTAGTTCGGATATCGATCTCATCTACCTCTATGAACAAGATCAGGACGAGAGTGACGGGGGACCTAAAGGAAAAATAGGAGCCCGCGATTATTTCACCCGGTTGGCCGAACGTATCACCCGGCTCATGGGGGATATCACAGAAGATGGATTTGTCTTTCGGACCGATCTGCGGCTTCGTCCCCACGGGCGCAATGGCCCGCTGGTTCAATCCCTCGATTCCACTTTGCTTTACTATGAATCCTGGGGACAGTCCTGGGAACGCGCCGCGCTCATCAAAGCTCGGCCGGTGGCGGGTGACAGGAAGATGGGGGAACGATTTCTCAAGGCAGTTGAGCCTTTCATTTACCGCCGACACCTGGATTACACCACCGTGGAGGATTTGCGGGAAATGAAATTACGCATTGAGCAGGAGTTAGTGGGTCCCGGTGGGAAGGAACGGGATTTAAAGCAGGGAACCGGTGGGATCCGTGAGGTGGAATTTTTCACCCAGGCCCTGCAATTGGTGAACGGCGGATACGAATCACGCATTCGGGGTCAAAACACGATGCGGGCCCTGGAGCAGCTGGCAAAACACAATTTCATACCAGCAGATGAAAAAACGGATCTTTACGAGGCCTATATCTTCCTGCGCAATGTAGAGCACAAGGTACAGATGGTTAGAGAGGCACACTCATTTATTATCCCCAAGGACGAGGAAGCAGAACGGTTCCTGGCGCGTCGTTTGAACTATGTAAAGGGATCCCAGGGCGATGAACGCCATCTCTTCTGGCAGGACTATCACAAGCGTACCGTTTTGGTTAGACGGGCTTTTGAGCGGCTCTTTTACAGTGCCCAAAAGGAAATTGAACCTGAAAAGACATCCATTATCGGAAAGCTATGGGGTCATCTGGATCATGAGGAGTCGGTGCTGGAAGAACTCAAAAAGCTCGGCTTCACGGATGCCGGACGGACCTACCGTACCCTTCTGGAGGTAAGAGACGGCACCCCCTACTCTCCCCCCAGCCCCAGGAGACTCAAGGTCATGGCTGCTCTGGGCCCCGCACTGATCTCCGAGATCCTTCGATTCGACTCGCCGGACCAAACCCTCTTCAACCTGGCCGAGTTCAGTCATAGGGTGGGTGGTCGCACTGGATTTCTCTCTCTCCTAGCCGAGAACCCCAGGACCATGCGCCTCTTGATCAGCTTGTTCGCCAGCAGTCAGTTCCTAACCGATCTATTTCTAAAACGCGCCGAACTGCTGGACAGCTTGATCCGTGTTGATCTTAGCCGGCTCAGAAAAACCAGGGACGAGATGTTGGCCGAGCTGGTAAGTCACCTGGACGAAGAGGAAGACCTGCAAGTTAAACTCAACTCTCTCAGGCGTTACCGGGCAGAGGAATTCATTCGCATCGGGCTTCACGACATTGGGGGAGAACTGGAACTCGAGGAGGTAATCGAACAGCTTTCGGATTTGGCCGAGGCTTGCCTCCGAGGGGCGGTGAGACTCGCCACTCATGAGTTAGAAGCGAGCTATGGTCGAATTCCCAAGGGAGCCTTCGCGGTTGTTGCCATGGGAAAACTCGGTGGAAGAGAGATCAACTACCACTCCGACCTGGATCTCATTTTTATCTACGATACCCCTCTAGGGGCCAGGAGCGACGGGGGCACCTCGGCAGGTGTTGAGGCTCACGAATACTATGTGCGCATCGGGCAGAAACTCATGACATTCCTTTCAGCTACAATGGAAGAAGGAGTCGTCTACAAGATCGATATGCGCCTTCGCCCTTCGGGAAACGCTGGTCCTCTGGTCACGTCCTTGGATGCCTTTTGCGACTATCACCAGACCAGCTCCGAGCTATGGGAAAGGCAGGCCCTCATCAAGGCTCGCTTCGTGGCAGGAGACTCGGACCTCGGAAAAGACGCTGAGAGGGCAGCAGAGGTCACAGCCTATGGAGAGGGGCTTCCGAAAGACGGGATTGAAAAAATAGATCACCTGCGGATGCGCATGGAGCAAGAGCAGGCTGGGGAAACCGACTCCACGTTTAACCTAAAAAAAGGCAAAGGTGGAATGGTGGATATCGAGTTTGTCACGCAGATGCTACAGCTCACCCATGGCCACCTCCACCCTACAATGCGCCAGAAAAGGACCCTGCAGGCCCTGAGTGAACTCAGGGACCGCGAACTCATAGACCAAGGAGAATACACTCTGTTATCAAACGGCTATCGTTTTCTGCGCCAAATTGATCATCGTTTGCGTCTGAAACATAACCAGTCAATCGATCTGCTAGAGCGCAAACCGAGTCAGTTACAGGGAATCGCCAAGGCCATGGGCTATAGAGGCGACAGAAATAATAGTGAAGGCGAATTCCTGCTTGAAGATTACGAGAATCGCCGCGATCAAATTCGTTCCTGCTACGATCGGTTCTTCAAGACAACTAGTGTAGTGACTCTTAAATGAAGGTACTTATTCTTCGACGTAACAATTTAGTATCCGGGAATGATATTTCATGCGAAAGACCCTATATCCCAAGACATCACGGCAGGTTATCATCCCGCTGGCATGTAGCATATCCGCCGCCATGATGCTTGACCAAGGTTTTTCTATTCACCACGAAGCGCACAAAGGACACGAAGAACGGACAACCGGATTAGAAAAGCAACCGGATTTCAACATGCTATTGTCTTCCTTCGTGCCCTTCGTGTCCTTCGTGGTGGTGTACTTCGGATGAAGTACCAACAGCCTGAGACACTGCACTAGTGGTGAGTCCGATTAAGATTCGAAGTGTTTACCGAGGTTAATGGGTTCCACAGCCCTCAACCGCTTTTCCGGTAACGCTCACGTTCAAGATCCAGTTCGGTCTTGAGCCCAATGGCGTGCAGCGCTGCATCGGCCTCCTCAAGGGTGTTGCTTCCCGCAAGGGCTTGCGCTGGCCGAGAAAGGGTCTGGAAGACCACTGAAGGAGAAAGAAAAAATGTCACTGCCGTTAGCGGGGTCAGCTTCACGGTTCTCTCCTCGTTACGGATCAATCTCTCCCCCCACGCCCCCAGCGCACATTCCACGGGTATGGCGCTTGCCTCGGTATTGACCCGTTTGATCACCTCCCGTAACTCTGCCACAACCCTCGGGGTAAGGGCCCAACCTCCCAGGAAACCACCTCCCTTCGCCACTATGCTCAAAGCTTTTTCCACCTCATCTGTAGTCAATTCACCGTCGCTACCATAACCGAAAACCCCCCATATGGTTTGAACTCCCTGTTTTTCCATCTCAGCACACGCTGCAAGCATGACAGAATCCGCAAGCGGGCTTCGAAGACCCTTCTCTCCTCCCTGGGCGAGGGAATCACCCCCCACGTCGAGGCCAATGAGAAGATCCGCGTTGAATTCCTTAAGGGCCAGCTTGAGGCCTTCAACGACACCTCCAACTCCACCGTTGATGTCCACCAGCAAAACATCCTGGCCAAGGAATTCTGCCATTCTAGATTCGGCAAAATAGACACCGGAGCGGGTCTTGGTCTGGGAATTCGCCATCCCCATTCGAGGGTGAATGAGCTTTACGTTCTGGATTTCATCCAAGGACCGGGGACCGGGAATGGGATCATAAACATATCGTTCCCAGGAGAGTCCGCCGAGGGTAAATTTGATGCCACAGAATTCTACAAAGCGCGCGGCTGCGAGGGCACCCACAACGTCCCCACCCCCACCCACACCAATAACCAGGGCATGGGAAGACGAACGGATTAAGTCTTCCAGTGACTGAATAGCTCTCTCCATGGAGTCATCTCAAAGAACAACAGAGTCGCCTGTAACCACTTAGTGTATAATCACGGCCTTAATCTTCACTACCACCCTTCCGCTCATGGCAGTCATTTCCTATCCTGTTCCTGAGAAACGCTACTGCTTTTGTCATGGTTTGTCTTTCAGTGGGATAGGCCAACCGGCTTATTGCGTCTGAAATGGGTGACCAGCAGACTTCTTCAACCTCCTGATCGTGCCGACTCATGTCGCCACCGAGGCAATGGATCAGAAAAAAATAAACGCGTTTAAAGATCTTTACAGAATCGGAATTGTTTTTATCCTTACCTGTGAACCAGTAGGTGATATCCCCAATCTCTGCCACCACCTCTCCATCAAGCCCGGTCTCCTCCCTCACCTCTCGCAGGGCCGTCTCCTGGAGTTCTTCCCCCTTCTCCACCTGTCCTTTGGGTAGACACCAGCGTGGACCTACTCGAATCAGGGCTACTTCTATAGTCCCGTTACATTCACGGTAAACCACCCCACCGGAAGATATTTCTCTTAGCGTGCGCACAACATCCCTATTTCTTGCCAGTGGCCAATTCCTCCTCCATCCAATGAAGATAGCTCTCACTTCCCTTCAGAATGGGTAAAGCAATGACCTCAGGCACCGTGTAGCTATGGAGCTCCTGGACTTTCGATTTAAGCCGGTCAAAGAGATCCTCTCTCGTCTTGATAATCAGCAGCTGCTCCTCACCTCGCTCCACTTGCCCTTGCCACCAATAAGTGGATTGCACTTGACCCAGACGGTTCACACACGCAGCAAGCCGCCCTTCCACCAGGGCGCTTGCCAACTTCTCTCCCTCTTCAGCGGAGGGCACGGTTACATAGACAACAATATATGAGCTCATAACAAAGATCTTACAACTCTCCTTTCCCACCAGTCAATTGGACCTGGGGGCTCCAATACCTTTGGACACGCATGGCGGTAAGTCTCGTCACTGCGCAGGACCGAAAGCAATTGACTGGAGGTCCAAATAGAAGGCCAATTCTTTCAACGAGTTGGAAGAGTTAAGGTTGAAAGAACGGGGTATCTATGTTAATTCCTTAAAAATTCTCGAGCAAGGTTATGGAAAATACTTTAAAGCAAAACATCGATTTCGTTAAAGGTAAAGGGCTCGTCCCCGTGATCGTCCAGGACTATCAAACCCGCGATGTCCTAATGCTGGCTTATATGAACCAGGAGGCCTGGGACAAGACACGAAGGACCGGTAAGGCCCACTACTACAGCCGTTCGCGCGGTAAACTTTGGCTTAAAGGGGAGGAATCCGGCCATTTTCAGGAGGTTAAAAAGACCCTTATCGATTGCGACAACGACACCCTGGTACTCCAGGTGAGGCAGCGAGCCGGAGGTGCCTGCCACATGGGTTACCGGTCGTGCTTTTTTCGCAATCGGGCGCCGCGTGGCTGGAAGGTCTCAGAAAAAAGGCTTTTTAATCCCGAGGAGGTTTATAAAAAGTGAATGAGCTCAAGTTCGGGATTCCCAAGGGCAGTCTTCAGGTTGCAACCTCTGACCTGTTCAAAAAGGCTGGTTGGCGGATCCGCGGCACCGACCGCAGCTATTTTCCTTCCATTGACGATAGCAGCCTGCGCTTGAGCCTGATTCGGGCCCAGGAAATGTCTCGCTATGTGGAGGACGGCACCCTCGATGCGGGCATTACCGGCAAAGACTGGACCCAGGAAAATGATTCCGATGTGGAGATAGCCGCCGAATTCGTCTATGCCAAAACGAGCCTCAAACCGGTTCGCTGGGTCCTCGCTGTACCAAACGAATCACCGATTGAGAAACTGGAGCAGCTAAAAGGCAAGAAGATCGCAACAGAGATGGTCAATTTCACGAAACGATATTTCTCCGAGAGAGGTATTCCCGTTGACGTGGAATTCTCCTGGGGTGCCACCGAGGCCAAAGCAGCAGATGGTCTGGTGGATGCCATTGTAGAAGTCACCGAAACAGGAAGCACCATCCGCGCCCATGGGCTCAAGATCATAGCTGAGCTACTGGAATCCAGTCCCCAGCTGATCGTCAATAAAAAAGCCTGGAAGGACACCTGGAAAAGGCAAAAAGTCGAGCAAATCACATTGCTCCTAAGGGGCGCCCTGGGCGCGGAGAACAAAGTTGGCATCAAGTTGAACGTGGCTGAGCGTGATCTAGAAAAGGTAGTGGAACTGATTCCGAGCATTACCGCACCAACGGTTTCCCCTTTGTATCAATCAGCCGCCCTTCACGGCGAGAAGTGGTTTTCTGTGGAAAGCGTGATCTCTGACGACGTTGTGCGTGAGCTGATCCCCAAGCTCCTGCAAAACGGAGCCGTGGGAATCATCGAGTACCCTCTAAACAAGGTACTCTAGCGCCATCACCCGGCACTTCAGTCCATTCTATTAAAGATCCCCTGTCCTTCAATCGATCCTGAGGGCCTTGATCAACCTCATGAGGTGGGTTCTGTGAAGACCTAGGACCTTTGCTGCGGCGGCACGATTTCCATTGGCTGCTTTAAGGGCTTCGAGAATGTAATCCCGTCTGGCAGTGTCTATGGCCTCATGATAGGATATGCCGCCGGGAGCAACCTTTGGTGGAGGAGCTCCGAATCTGGCGGGCAGATCCTTTAGAGTGATTTTCTGACCCTGCCCCAACACCACCGCCCGCTCCATTACATTGGCGAGCTCCCTAACATTGCCAGGCCAGTCGTAGGCCAGTAGCTTTTCCTGAGCTTCCTTGGTCATTTCAGTCAAGTTTTTCTTGGTCTCGCGTGAAAAACGCTGCAAGAAGAAGTGAGCCAGATCGGCGATATCGTCTCTTCTCTCTCTCAATGACGGCAAATTGATGGAGATGACATTGAGGCGATGGTAGAGATCCTCACGGAATCCACCAGTTTTAACAGCCTCTTCGAGATTCCGATTTGTGGCAGCAACAATCCGTGCATTGATTCGTATGGGCTTGGTTCCGCCCACCCGCTCGAACTCTTTTTCTTGCAGAAACCTGAGTAGCTTGGTTTGGAGTTCGGGGGTAATATCCCCAATTTCATCTAGGAATACCGTCCCTCCTAGAGCTAATTCGATCTTTCCCTTTTTAAGCTGATGGGCCCCGGTAAAGGCGCCTTTTTCATGGCCAAAGAGTTCACTCTCAATCAGCTCTTTGGAAAGCCCCACGCAGTTAATTGCAATGAATGGTTCGGACTTACTCTCGCTCCAATTGTGTATGGCACGGGCAAAAATTTCCTTGCCTGTACCGCTTTCCCCCAAGAGTAGAATTGTGGCTTGACTACTCGCCGCCTTCTTGGCCAGATCGATTGCCTGATTCATCACCGGGCTCTTTCCCGCCACAAGGCGATAGCGGTTTCCCACCTCCTCCGAGAGGATTTCCATCCCCCGCTTGAGCCTTTCCCGCTCAAGGACCTTTTGCACCGTCAGGGCCAGATGGTCCGGCTCAAAAGGTTTTGGGACAAAGTCATAAGCCCCTACTTTCATGGCCTCCACAGCCCGCTCAATGGTTCCGTGGGCCGTCACAATCACCACCGGAACATGATTCTCCCTCCTCTTGAGCTCTTTGAGAACTTCAAGTCCGTTCATATCCGGCATCATGTAGTCCAGCAGGATGAGTTCCGGACGAAACGACTCAGCTTTTTGGAGAGCTTCCAAGCCGTTGTTAGCCCGCTCAATGGTATAGCCTAAGTCCGTAAGCTCCTGCTCTAAAAGGTCCAGGTTAAATAGCTCATCGTCAACGATCAAAATTTTATTAGACATACTAGCTTTGATTTTTGATTTTGGATTATTATCGGAAAAAAGTCTTCGCGCCAAGGCCATTAAGAAATATTAACCGCAGATTTCCGCCGATCATCGCAGATTAAAAATGGCAAAGAGCAGAGCGCCAAGCGTCCTGATGGATTCGGGACCACTGACTACCGACTACTGACAGTTGACCCGGATCGAAGGATTGACGACCGGGAGTCTGTAGTCCGTTGTCAGTAGTCAGTTGTCTCTTTATGCTTCTCGCTCTGTCCTCAGTACTTGTTACTCAGTACTGAGTCCGCTTCGCTCTATGCCTTCTGCCCATTGCTTCCTCTTGTCCGTAGTCCTGTTGTCAGTCGTCCTGTAGTCGTTTTTCGCTTTGCGCTCTGCGCTTTGCTGCCCTCTGCTTCCTTATTTGAGCTCCACGATGTTAAACGCGGCCACGGGGCGGACAAACCCCTTTAAATGCAGTTCTTCGAGGGGCTCGGCCACTACGGAATCTTCTATCTTGCTGAGGGTCCGCTGGTTCGTGAGGATTTGACCTCCTTTGGCCTCCCCGCAGAGACGGGCGGCGAGGTTGGTTACGTTGCCCACTGCCCCATAGTCCATGCGGCCCTCGAAACCGATATTTCCCAGAGTCGCGTAGGCCGCGGTTACGCCAACCCCCAGATCAAGGTCGTAACCTTTTTTAACCCACTCCGTGCGAAGCTCCTGTACCTTGTCACGCATTTCAATGGACATGCGCACTGCCTTTTCAGTGTGGTCCTCGCAGGGTATGGGATCATTGAAGAAGACCATAATCCCATCTCCGGCAAATCGCTCCAGGGTTCCCTCATATTTAAAGATTAGATTGCCCATTTCTGCGTGGTAACTCTTTAGCAACTCCATGACCTCCTCAGGCTCGGCGCTATCAGAGAAGGCGGTAAAACCACGTAGGTCCAGGAAAACGACAGTGATCTCACGCCGATGGCTCTTGAAGAGACTATCGTCCTCGCTTTTGAGGATGGTCTCGGCTATTTGCGGGGCCAGGTAACGCTTGAGACGGTTCATGTGTTCAATCTCATCTAACTGCTGGGCAACTTTATCAGACAAGGTCCGATTCCATTCCTCTAAAGAGTCATGCATCTCTTTGAGACGCATCATGGTCCGCACCCGGGCTAAAAGCTCGACGGTCTCAAAAGGCTTCACGACGTAATCATCCGCCCCGGCGTCTAGACCCTTGGCCTTGTCTTCCTGGGACCCCTTGGCGGTTAAGAGGATCACCGGTAGGGTCTTGAATTTTTCATCCTGTCTTAACAGTTTCAGCACCTCGATGCCGTTCATCTTGGGCATCATGTAATCGAGAAGGACAACATCGGGGAGGAACGACTCAACCTTTTGGAGCGCCTCCTCGCCGTCGCTGGCCCTTTCGATGGTGTAATCTTCCTCGATCAACTCCTGGTCCAGCAGATCCAGGTTAAACGGGTCATCATCCACAATTAATACTTTTTTTGCCATAATCCTTCTTATTTTAGATTTCAGATTTTAGATTCTTACCGATAGAATGTTCAACAGAACGACTTCAACAAAGATTTTCGCGCCAAGACTATAAAGAAATATTAACCGCAGATTTTCGCCGATTAACGCAGATAATAGCGTATTGCGCCATGTATAATCTAACCCAAGGGCGATACGTTGCGCCATTTGTGATTCTAACCCTCCAAGGGCTCACATTAGAGCTCAAGGAGGGCAACAATGGAAGGGTTCACCATGGCACGACGATCCAAGCAGGAGTATTTACGATCCATCTATGATCGTTATCAGCACGCACCACGGGCACAGAAGGGAACGATGCTAGAGGAATTCTGCAAGGTTTGCGGCTACAACCGCAAATATGCCATCTGGCTTTTAAACCGGCCCTTGCCCGAGGCAACTGTACGCAAACGGGGTGCACCTCGCTCTCCTACATACAATCGGGCAATGGTAAGGATTTTGGCAAAGGTGTGGGAGGCCTCGGGGTATCTGTGCTCCCAACGTCTGAAGGCCGCCCTTGTACACTGGTTGCCCTGGATAAGGCAACACTTCGAGCTGACCCAACCGTTAGAGGATCAGCTCCTGGCCATCAGCGCCCGTCAGATGGATCGGCGCCTGAGGGAAACCAAGCACATCGTGAAACGCCGACTCTATGGCACCACTCGGCCCGGATCGCTACTAAAGCAGATGATCCCGATTAAGACCGATCACTGGGATGTGAACCGGCCGGGCTATCTGGAGATTGACCTGGTGTCACACTCAGGGGCCTCAGCGGTTGGGGAGTTTGTCCATAGTCTGGACTGTGTCGACATTGCTACCTGCTGGGTAGAGCGCAAGGCCGTCATGGGTAAGAGCGCTTTGGGTGTCTTGAATGCGGTCACCGAGATCGAACACCAGCTTCCTTTTCCCCTCAAGGGGATCGACTCCGACAACGGCAGTGAGTTTATCAACAATCGCCTTCTTGCCTTCTGTCAACAACGCCCAGCTGGCCACACCATTCAGTTCACCCGCTCGCGTCCCTACAAAAAAGATGACAACGCGCACATCGAGCAGAAAAACTGGACCCATGTCAGAAAGCTTATGGGCTGGGATCGCTACGACACCGCAAAGGCCCAAGAGGCCGCCAACCAGCTCTATGATGAGCTTAGGATCTTCCAGAATCTGTTCCAGCCCTCCATGAAGCTGCGATGCAAGATCCGTATAGGCTCTCGACTTATTCGCCGCTATGACACGCCTCGTACCCCGTTCGAACGGGTCGTGGAGTCCCGAAAGGGAGACCCCAAAAAGCTGGCAGCCCTCAAGCACACGCTTAAGACAACTGATCCCTTCGAGCTCTCTACCCGAATCGATCAGCAACTGCAGCGGATCTACAAGCTGGCCAGCCATGCAGACAGAGCCCCACGAGAGAGACCACCGCTGAAACAAACGCCGTGGAGAAACTGGACCTTCAGCAAGAAACTACAGCGCCAACAACAGGACATGAAACGACAGATGCGAGACGACTTCGGTTAGATTTTGTAATGACGCAACGAATCCCGCTAGGGTTAGATTTTTTGATGGCTTAACACGGGGCTCGGGGGCGGACCCCATTACCCGGTACATGGGCGTTGGGGCTAACGCCGTGAGGGACGTAATCCGCCTGGTTTTTGACGGAGTGTTCGACAGGTTCCCGGCGCTCCAGTACTATTTTGCCGAGACGCAGATCGGGTGGATCCCCAATTGGTTGGAGCACGTGGACAACGCTTACGAGAGGTACATCCTGTGGGCTCATGAGGTCTACGGGATGCCGATGCTCCAGCGCGCGCCGAGCGAGACCATCAAAGAGCACATCCATTGGGGCTTCATGTATAACCCTGTGGGAGTCCAGCTGCGCCATCAGATTGGCCTGGACAAGATTATGTGGGAATCTGATTTCCCGCACCCCGCCACCGACTGGCCGCACTCGCAGGACACGATCAGAAAGAATTTCGAAGGTGTACCCGAGGACGACAAGTACAAGATGCTTGCGGGGAACTGCATCCGCTTCTTCCATCTGGATGAGCCGTAGGAACCCTTTGCGATGCAACAACAACACGCTTGATCACTGAGAGTCCTCATGCGTCACCTGCATGCACGCGAAATACGGCGTATTCAAACCCAATAGGAGGAAAGAGACATGTTTTCCAGATTGAGACATTCAATAAGCAGATATGCGGTCATGGTTTTCCTTGTTGCTATGGGGCTCATGGTGTTACTGACGGCGGCTTGGGAGTTTGACCCGACACCGACAGCGACCCCCACGGCGTTCGCTGCGAACGCAAAAGCTGCCTGGGAGGTGGAGTGGGAGGAGACCATAGTCAAAGCAAAACAGGAGGGTGTGGTTGTGATCATTGGACGGGTCCCGCGGGAGATGGACCCATTCGTGAAGGTCTTCGAGAAGAAGTATGGCGTGGATGTACAGGTCACGGGTGGCCGCTCCTCCGAGTTGGCCGACCGACTCCTTGCCGAGCGCGCAGCGAAGCGGTTCACCACCGACCATGCCCTATTCGGTACGGGTACCTCCGCCCGGGTTTTGATTCCCAATGGTCTCCTCGTCCCGATACTCCCGCAGATTATCCTCCCGGAAATCAAGGACCCATCCAAATGGTATAAAGGTCATCTGTGGTGGGCCTCAGCCGACCGTTACCACAAATACTACCTGCTACACGCCTCCCCCGTGCAGCAGGCCGATCTGTTGTCGAGATACAACACCAACAAAGTCTCCAAAGCTGAGTACGATTCCATCAACTCCGTCTG
Organism: uncultured Binatia bacterium (SeqCode); assembly: GCA_965215595.1. GTDB lineage: Bacteria > Desulfobacterota > Binatia > UBA9968 > CAXXLF01 > CBDCDW01. The sequence goes on from CBDCDW010000006.1 coordinate 189,367, forward strand.
GGACTTTCTCGACCCCAAGTGGAAAGGCAGGATCGGAGTGTTTGCGCCCACGGAGAACCGCGGCGCAACCACTGACTTCTACATACATCCGGCCATTGGGCCGAAGTTTTTTAAGCGCTTGTCCACCGAGATGGGCGTCGTCTTTTTCTCGGACCAGCGGTTGATCGTTGACCAGCTAGTTCTGGGTGGTATCGACATCGGGTTGTTCCTCGGTAGGAGCACTGACGCCGACTTAGATGCTCTAGGGAAGCAGGGAGCACCCATCGGCGATTTCCTTGGCAAGGCGGCGACCTGGGCCGAAGGCGGCTTCTTGAACATCGGGACGGGCAGTCGCGCCGTCAACATAGTGAGCAAGGCTGCGCATCCCAATGCGGCAAAACTTTTCGCGAACTGGATGCTTTCCCGAGAAGGTCAGATCGCGTGGCAAGAGAAGTACGGCCTCGGTACGAAAAGGATACCGTACCCCACCATGCGGATCGACGTGAAGTCTCCGGGTCGGACGCGTCCGCATGAGCGAAGGTATCCGGGACAAGACTATCTCGTCCTGGCCGAGCTCCCCGGCGTCGATTTCGACGCCTCAATGGCGGCGATGCTTGAGCTGTACAAGTCAACGAGGTGAGTCCCTCTCGATGAACATTGAGTCAATCAAGCTCTAGGCGCGGCCACCGCGAGTGAACTCTAAGGTCTCGCCCCGCTCGGAGGGGATCGTTGCTCGCTGAGTCGCAGACATCGATCACGGCAAAGGGCGATCTTCATGCAATCGGTTAGGACAGGCTGGGCAGGGCAGCTGAAGCGGAGGGCGAACAGTGTGGCGCGCCCCAGCGTCTTCATAATGGGCGCGGTCCTCATCACTTTGTCCTTCTATCTTCTTTATCCAATCCTGCTCGTACTCAGCTATTCGTTCAACACGGCCGTACATCCGTTCCTGGGCACCGAATGGGGCCTGGACCATTGGCGTGTAGCCTTCACAAAACCACTCATCCTCACGGCTATTTTCAACTCGTTCCGCATCTGGTTCCTAACCCTCGTGATAAGCCTGCCGTCCGCATGCCTGATTTCCTGGGTGTTGGCTCGCACCCGGATTCCATGGAGCAACGGCCTGGAGTTCATGTTCTGGATCTCGTACATGGTCCCAACGCTGGCCACCACCATTGGCTGGATCACCCTGCTGGATCCGCGGATCGGTCTCATCAACCAGTGGGCCGTGCGGCTTCCCTTCATCGACTCCCCGCCGTTTAACATTTTTTCCGTGCCCGGCATCGTTTGGGCGAATCTGATGGGTAACGGCATCGCATTGAAAGTCATGTTGCTAACACCAGCATTCCGGAACATGGACGCAGCGCTGGAGGAGGCCGGGCGCGTGAGCGGGGCCTCGAACCTCCGCACGATAATTCGGGTCACGTTGCCGTTGATGGTCACACCGATCACATTGGTGTTCGCGCTCCAATTGCTGCGGGTCTTCCAGTCGTTCGAGACGGAGCTGCTCTTGGGCACACCCTTCAAATTCGTTAACTACGCCACACTGATATATCAGCTCGTGAGGCCCGGGGAAGACGACATCCCACGGTACGGCGAAGCGACAGTACTGGCCAGCCTCACGATAGTGATCATCGCAGCGATCATTCCGTTCCAACGGTGGGTAATGCAGCGGCGCCAGTACACGACCATCTCGGCGGGTTTCAAGTCGGGGCTGATCGACCTTGGGCGGTGGAAGTTTGCGTTGGTGTTCGGCATATGGTTCTTGATCATCCTGCTCACGCTTGCACCACTAGCGTCGTTGATCCTCGGCAGTTTCATGACGCGCGCGGGTTTCTTCATGTTAAATCCCGTGTTTACACTCAACAACTGGATGGCCATCCTCTCCGCAGAGGACTTTCAGAGGGCCACAAAGACGACGCTGACCCTGGGTCTCACGGCTGGCATCTTTAGCCCCGTGCTCTTCTCAATGCTCGCTTACATCCTGGTACGAACGAAGTGGGCCGGTCGAGGCCTCTTGGATTGGATTATCTGGTCCTCGGGGGCCATACCCGGAATGCTGTCCGGCCTGGGCCTCTTGGTGCTGTTCTTGGGAACACCGGGGCTCAATGTGCTGTTTGGCACCGTCTGGGCGCTGGTGCTTGTGGTAATCGTCTCCGGCAAGGTCACTGGCGTGAACATCATGAAAGGCACGCTGGTGCAGGTTGGGCAGGATATGGAGGACGCTGCGCGGGTGGCCGGGGCCGGCTGGCTGAGGACGTACTTTCGGATATGGATCCCATTGACGATCCGCACGTGGATGTTGATCGCGACGCTCAATTTCGTCAGCGCGGTAGGCGCCACCAGCAGCGTGATATTGCTCGCCTCCAGGGACACGATGACGCTATCGATCTTAGCATTGCACTATCGATTCGATGCCAATCAAGAGGCAGCCAGCATCGTCTCGATCATCCTGATGATCATGACGGTAGGACTCGCCTCTCTCATGCGGGTGTTTGGGCTACGCTTGGGGGTGCGACACAACTGAGCATTTGAGAGGTCGAAAAATCGATCGTGACCAGCGTGGGCCCTACCATTGCGGGAATCATCGGAGAGTTCCTCAAGACAGGCAGCTGCGCCAAGATGTACCAGTGTGTATCTCGGGTCCCGAAAAGCGTGCTGGCATTAACTGAGATTCCCGGACTCGGCGCAAAGACAATTCGGGTCCAAAGTACAAAATACAAGATTCGAAGCCTGAGGGATCTCAAATCAGCACTGGACGAAAACAAACTACAAGGTACCAAGGGTATCGGCGGAAAAACCCTTGACACGAAGAGGCAATACGTGTCCGACCACGCGTAACCACGACTACGAAAATTCCAAGGCGTTCATTGCACTGTTCGAAAGAGCATTTTCCAAGATTATCAATATATCCCGGCCTGACCCCAACCTTGCCAGTGAAATATCTAATTTAAGCCGGACAATCCGACAAAACTCCCCGCATTTTGTTCCGCCAACAAACGCATCAAGTGTGCGAAGCGAGTTCTGTTCGCCCTGCCCAGGTCGCTAAGGAAAAGAACCGGAAATCCAAATGTATGGATGCGTACCTTTGGATTGCCTGATGCGTCCTTTTTGTTGATTCGGGCGACTTCTCTGAGTACTTGATCTGTGCTGCCGCTGGAAAAATCGTCGCCGAAGACATAGAGGCTGATGCGTTTATCCTTATTAAAAAACCGTTTCACCGCAAACAACACCCCTTCCACGGGACTGCTATTGCTGAAGCTTTGCCAGGTTCTGAACCGGGTGATGACGGCTTTACGGCGGGCCGGGGTATCGGGGATCCAGCGTCCCGCATACGTACTATACATATATTCTCCCATGTCATTGATCACCTGAATCCCCTTCACCTTGGGGTGAACCGCCAGCACCTCCTCAACCTTTTTCACAACCAGGGGCCATGCGGCTCTCAGCATACTGCCTGACGTATCAACAATAAAAATGATGTATTCACTATCGACGGGTATACCCCCGATGGTTATGTCTTTGTCCGGTGGTTTGTAGGTTGGCTGCGCAATGAGGCGTTTCATTTCGTCACTCAGGGTCTGGCGCACGGCTTGAAGTTCCCTCTCGATCCGTGTCTGCTCATTGGCTTGACTCTGGGCCGCCGCGCTACGATCCCTGGCAACGGACCATTGCTCGCTCAGCGCCGCGAGGCGATTTTGTATCTTTCTTAGTTTCTTTTTTTTCTCAGCGAGCTTACGGGTTAGGTCCTGCCCCTCGCCCACCACCTTTTCCCTATCACCTTTGATTTGCGCAATCTTGTCGATCAAATCCACCAAAATTCGTTGGACAGTCTTAGGTTCACTGGCCAGAGCGATAATTAGCAAAAGAATGATGGCGCCAAATCCGCATGAGATGGCATCGAGAAACGACAGGTTAAAAACTTCTACGTTGCGGCGTCGGCTTTTCGTCACGGCCAGTTCCTTGACGGTGTGATAAACGAACCGCCTGTTGCGATGGCCAATCTCCAGAACGCTTCGGCAGCGGTAGGGTCGCCCTCGAGCGGAAAAAGCAGTGTGTTGATGGGAATCCCCCTTGGCAATCTAGCGGTGGCAGATTCAAATAATTTCAGTCGATCTTTTGCCGAAATGGTATTGGCCCTTGTGGCCCGAGAGCCCTGGGTGGGGAGCCCGTCGGTTAGGAGAATGATACTATCCGGCTTGGGTTTGAGCCTGCTAGCAACCGCGAATGCCTGGTGCAAGCTGGTGCCCTTTTCCGGTGCTATTTGTCTGACCGAGGCAATTGCGTCGTTCAACCGATGGGCCTCGCTGCTGGATAACCACCGTCCTTCAGTGTCTGCGATGACCGGATGGGCCTCCGTATTGAATTGGTAGACTTGGAATTTCTTGTTGCTTTGTAGATTTGCCACCAGCCAGTGCAGCGAACGGACAACGCGACGCCATTTAGGAGCCTGTCGACGCGATTCGGCGTTCATGAGTTTGCGGCGCACGATATTGACAATGATCTCGTCCAGCATGCTCGCCGATGCATCGAGCAATATCAACGTGCGATCGCCGCCAAGTTTCAAGCCGGTCAGGTATTGTCTTCGGCCATCGCCCGTGTAACCGATGATACGCCCGCTCGGCTTCGCAGTTATCGTCTCCCTTGATTCGAGGAGCTTTTTGGCGCTTTCGAGGGCTTCTTTTTGCCTCTCGATTGCCTCAATGGCACGCTCCTGTTCACGGGCCGATTTCGTAGCCTCTTCGGTCTGTCCCTGTGTTTCGCGGATTTTTGCCAGGAGTTGCCTGGCCTGTCCTTCTAATTCTCCTTCTCTGATCTCGGTCTTCGTGACTTCATTCTGCAGATTTGCTAGGTGCTCGCGGGCAAAATCGTACAACGCGGTCACGCGATTCAGCTCGCCCTGGAGGTCTTCCTTTTTTTCTTCCCGTTTTTCCAGGACCTGCCCATTGAGTATCATGACGAGCAAAACGACTGCGCCAAAGCCACAGAACATGATATCCAAAAAAGCCAGGCTGAAGGGTGTGCTTTCGCGTTTTTTCATGGCCCAATAACGCGTCTAAAGTTTAAGCCTTGAGTCGATTTATAAACAGGTTGTCGCAATACCGTTCAGTGCCAAGCACTAATCGCTCTTGCATCAGTTGAATCTGATGGATGATAAACATCAATACGATGCTGATCAGCAATGCGATCAAGGTGGAGTTGAATGCCACACCGAGACTCTGGGTCACGCCCGTAATATCGCCGCTGACCGCTTGATGGGCCTGCCCCAGTGCATTACCGATGCCACGCACCGTGCCGATGAATCCAATGGAGGGTATTGCCCAGGCTATATAGCGTATAATCGAGAGTTCCGATTCGGAACGCTCTGCTTCCGATTCACACATGTCATGGACCACCATTGAAGCGTCCTGAATGCTTTGGGTCGTGGCAAAGCGGTCACTCGCACTGAGCAAAATGCTCAGCAAAATGTACTCCTGCATATTGATGGGGACTTCCTCCCGGATCCTCTTTGATATGCCACGCGCCGTTTCAACGCTAATGTTGGCGTTTTTCGGCAAACCGATAAAATCCCACTCAAGTTGGCGCTGCTGGCGTAACGCAACCCACCCCTTGAAGGTCAGTATCGCCAAAGCCCAGAACATTAGTACAAAACAAGCCTCTTGCTCATAATCACGGATCACAACGTAGTAGGAACGCTCTGGCACAAAATTAGGATCGATTTTCATTTGCGCATGTTGCTCGGCCAGAAATGCGTCGGCGTTCGGCCGAACCACGGCAACGTAGTACGCATGTATGACGATGAACGCTATCAAAAGCGCAAATACTTGGATGACCAGTTCGGTTGGAAAGTACTTTTTCATCATGTGACCTCAAATGTCCGTCGGAAATGAAACCGCTTTGTCGGCAGACACTTTTTCACTGGGAACGAATGTTAAAGGCGGGGGTGTTTTCTGGCGTTTACTCTCATCCGCCGTGGGGGGCCGGATACCCGAAGGTTCAGAAGTTGTCTTATTGGATTCGGACGCCGCGAGGGCGTATCCGATGACCACCATCGAAATCAGCAACACCCCTAAACAGTATATAATCAAGCGTGTATTACTTCGGCGATTCCGTGGCATAACGTGCAATCCTGAAACCGATGTCGTTGCGAGGTTTCAACGTATAGTCCCGGTAGGACAACCGCAACTGCGTAATGCCCCCGTGGCGCCAGCTAGCCCCTCGGACCCCATGAAGGTCCCCCGTTTTTGGGCCCATGGGATCGCGGAGCACCTGTTTGATGCCGCCCGTATATACATAGTAGTAGTCATGAATCCATTCTGCGACATTACCGCCTAAATCAAACAACCCGGCTTTGTTGGGTGGAAATTGACCCACCGGCGCCGCGAATAAATACCCGTCCGAGTATCCTTTAATGATCACCGGCAATCGACCCGAGGCCGTGTCGTCGGCGTAGTTGCCGCTCCTATTGGGCGGTGGCATTTTAGCGCCCCATGGATACTTCAACGGCTTGTCGGTAGAGCGATGCCCCCCTTCATATCGCGCTGCGAACACCCATTCGGCTTCCGTAGGCAGACGATACCCGGCTGTCATGGGCTCCACAGCCACCATCTTTCCGTTCTGCTCACGATAGGCAGGCCGAAAACCGTCCTGTTTGCCGAGCCAATTCATATATCGTGCGGCATCGTCCCAGTGCACCGATACAACGGGTTGATCGGGCTGGTTCAAACTAACGCCCTTTCTGGTTCCCGAATCATGTTGCTTCCTGAATCTGTGAAACTCCTTATTCGTCACTTCCTTTTCGCTTATAAAAAACGAGCGAGTAAGCTCCACCACGTATTGTGTTTCATTGGAGCGTCGGCCCGCCTCCCGGCGCGAGGCGCCTAGTCGGAATTGGGTTGGTTTACTTATCTGAATTTGGAGTAACACTTGACCCGCCGCCGTCTTTGGTTCGTTGGCCATAACCTTCGATTTGGCACTACGAATCTTCTCGAGGCGAACATCAAGGCTCTTTGAAATTCCCTGTCGAGGAGTGACGTTCACTGAGTGGGTCTCATATCCGGGTTTGGTGATTTCCAACCGATGCGGCGCAGTGCTTAGCCGTAATCGCTGCGATGCGGATCCCGCATCTTTGCCATCCACTTTGAGCCTTGCGCCGGCAGGTCGGGTATTGAGAAATACAATACCGTGCTCAGCCGTTAACTCAATTTCGAGAGAATTTGGCTTGTCACCATCGAGTCTAACCGTCCGAGACACGGTCTTAAATCCTGGCTTATCAACCGTTAATTTGTGGTCCTGGCCTGACTTGAGGGTAAGGGTGATGGGTGAAGGCCCGCGGAGTTCCCCATTCACCGTAACGGCTGCACCCGACGGGGAAGTGGCAAGCTTTAGAACGCCGTCAACCTTCTCGAGTTGGAACAACGGTAGCTTAACCGTCTCATTTGCCTTGACCCTTACATCACTGGAGAGGGGTTTCCAGCCGTTCTTGCGAAGTTCTATACGATGGTTGCCGTTCATGGGCTCCACCCTGAGGGGCGTTACACCAACTCCGGTTCCATTTAGCAGCACTTCCGCCCCGCTGGGCTCGCTGGCAATTTCCAGGGTGCCCCACCCGGGCATGAGGGTGACCTCTTTGGTTTGACTGTCCCCTTTCCCACGAACCTCAATTGTCTCCTTGAAGGGGAGATAACGATCCGCCTCCACGCGGAGTTCGCGCCGGCCAGCTTCGACTTCCAAAGATTTTAACGGTGTGAGCCCCGCCTCCTTACCATCGATGAATACAGCAGCAGACGTAACCGGGTGGGACACCACGTCAAGAAATCCGGGCAATTCGATTAATTTAAAACTGAGCACCAATTCCGATCCGAACTCGACATCAATGAGTTGTTCGAATTTACGATAACCTGACTTTTCCGCCTCAACCACATACCTTCCTGGCAAGGCCAAATACCGTCCAACAAACGGTACGGTGGGCCAAAAACCGCTAAGGGACACCGAGTCCGGCTTCGGAGTTACAGTCACCCGCACGGGAGCAGCCGCGATGACGAACACAACCCCACCCAATAGCAATGCAAACAACGCGAAGAGCACTTTCAAACCCCGGTTACTTCGTTCACGAACGTGACCGATGGGTCTTACCGGAGTGATATTCGGTTCAGCCGAGGTTCCTTTGCCTGTCCCTTCCATCGCAGAAACGGCTAGGTTACCCGTTTGATGGGTACTCTCCGCTTCAACCGGCGACAGCACCAATGTTCCGGCCGTGCGCGCAACTCGGATCACCTGCCGGCCAATTTCGATTGTGTCGCCTGCAGCAAGCCACGCCGATTCTTCGAGCCTGCTGCCGTTCAACTGAACGGATTTAGACCCGGCTACGGGTTGTAGAAAAATTTTTCCCTCTTTATCCCCAAGCCATGCCACCACTATTGATTCCGCGAGGGTGCCAAACAGCAGGGATTCATCGTGGGATACACCAATGGCCAAAGGAAGGTCTGGCTCTGAAAGATCTTGCATCCCCTCAAAACCATTGATCCGTAAAATTGCGGTCAAATTTTTTCCTCACAGCGAACGATGATGACCGTTTCTTCACTCGATACAGGCACGCGGAAACGAACACGGACATCACGATAACCGGTACGGGAGCCCACTACTGTATATTCCCCGGGCCGCAGCATCATGCGACGCTCGCTAAAACGGCCAAAGCGTCCTATTCGGTATAGTGTAACGTCAGTCAGTTTATCAGAGCGGAGGACAACGGGGCGGGGCGTGCTAAAGTCATCCACGAGGGTACCCAGGCGCTCAAGCTTTGCACGTAGGTTCGCACCGAGGTTCGACATTCCACTGGACATTAACAGTAACTTTCCTGCTTGCGCCAATGGATCGGGCGACTGCAAGCGCTCCGGATTTGTCAGGAAAAAATCAACCTGCCGGTCTAGCCGAACATATTTTTCCGCCCGGGTTTTGCCTCGCATGGCAAAAGTCGCATTCTGATCGATGCCCAATGCTTGGTCGTAGGCCTTGAGAGCCTGCTCCCAACGTTTACCTTCCTCATGCTGCGCGGCACTCCTGCGTATCTCTTCCAGTGCGGAAATTTGCTTCGCTTTCCGCAATTTTCGACCGAGGCTTTGAACTTCGGGAGCGTTAGGGCGAAAGCTGGCCGCCTGATCCAGAGATTGCTGCGATTGCTCAAATTCTTTTCGTTCCAATGCCGCCGATGCGGAGGATATGGCGCTTTTGTATTTCCGCTTGACAATTAACTCGTCGATCCGCCGCAGGCGATCACGGGCGGGTTGATAGTCCCCGTCGAGGGCAATTGCCGCGGCATACTCTTTCTTCGCCTGGACTAGATCCCCTTTCGATTCAAAGGCATGCCCTTGCTGAACTCGTTCAATGACTTGTTTGAGATTACGCGCCCTGTTTAAACCGTGGTTTGCGGCCACATTCCCCGGATCAAGGGAGAGAGCCATTTCAAACTGGGTTTGTGCCGCCTGGTCATCGATTTGCTCGAGGGACTTCGTCCCTTTTCGCATTGCATTTTGCAGCCGATCCGGTTGGCTGGTTTCGAGCTGGTTAAACAGTGACAAGGTCTCGCTATAGCTCTTCCCGGCTAGCTCAAAACGCCCGGCATCAAGATGCGCATTCCCATCGGCAACTTTCGCCAAGGCGGCCGGGTAACTCGTTGCCATTTTTTCTTTACCCCAAATCTTGACGCCGTTGTTTTCAAGCCGTGCCTGATGTTCCAGGACTCCGCGCAGCAGATTTTTCGCCTTCATTTTCGCGTGGGCTTGAAGCTCAGAAGTTTTCGTCGATTTGGAAATCGGCGTTTCGGGTCTGGGTGTCTCCGTTTTGGCCGGAGTCGTATTGGATGGCCGGCCGACCAGTCTGGGCAAGATCACGACCACTCCTATGGCTCCCACAGTGACAACCGCAAATACGAGGAACAACAATACATTTGAGCGTTTGTACCCGGCCTCCTGTGAAATAGAAGGCGGCACCGAGGGTGAGGTAAGATCTGGTTTGGCCTTCGCTGGCGGTGGCGTGAGCACCGGTCTGCGTGGCTTCTGTTCCACTTAGAGGATTCCTCGCAAACTAAAGCTGTTCCATTTCCATCCCGTTCTCATTTGGAACAACGGGAATGGAATCGGTAGACCCGTTCTCGATTGAATCGATGGGTTGTACTTCTGTGGGGACGGAAGGTCTTAGTGTACCAACCTCCCGTTCATGAATGTCTTTTAGAATTCCACGCCACTGTTCAAATTTCGCTTCGGCAGAACCCCTCAGTTCCACCGTTTCACCCTCGATTTGAACCACAGTGACTTTAAGGTCTTCCGACAGAGAGTCACCAAGTTCCTCCAGTGCCGCTTTGTGGATCTCCATATCCTGTTTGGCTTTGGACGACGCCTCAATAGCCATACTGACGCTGACAGCGGTGGCCGTTCCCGCGATGACACCGCCAACAGCCGCACCAGACTTTCCGCCGGCGACAGCAATGCCCACCCCCACAAGGGTCCCCAAGACTCCCAATGCGACAGCACGGCCCAACTTTTTATTCCGCTTTTTTTCCAGATCACGTACGGCATTCATCTCATTGAGGCGGGCGCTGCGCCACTGGGTATACTCAGCACTCATTTCCCGGGATAGCCTTTCGTATTGCAGGTCCAGGGTGTCAACCAGTGCTTCCTCACGGACGCGAATGCGCCTAATTCGCTTCAACATGGAATCATCATCTGCCGGTAGCCGCGCAACCCTGAAAATTGGACTGGTCTCAGATGGTGCAGAATTCCTTGACCAGAAGGAATTGGATTCCTGCTTCAGTACCCCGTTAACCAAGTAGCCCTTGAACGCATCCGGTGCGAACTCTTCGGCGAACCTCAGTTCTGCAACCTGACGAATCGACTCGACTTCCTTGGACGCCATCTTCACGCGATGCTGTGCCAGATCGTTGGCGATTCGGTTGTATAAATATTGAAAGGGTTCTGTGTTGTTTTCCAACCGGTCGTAGACTTTAAGATCCACGACTTCTTCATACTCTTTTTCAAACCATAACAACCCGGTGGCGTCATGGACACTGATTTCAAGCTTCAATATCTCACCATCGGATTCCAGGATCCGGCCGGTGATGATCACCTCACCGCCGGTAACCGCCGTGGAAACAACCCGTACGGGCCCCCAATAGCCCGACTGTTGCATGGCGTTTCTTAACTGGACCGCTGAGTAATACCCTTCCGCCTTCCGGATTTCCTTGGATATGCCACGTGACTCATCCTCCTCTTTCGAGATCTCTCCCGGCTCAAATGGCTTGATTCGGACCCCCAAGAGCTCAGCTTCAACGATTTCCAATTTCGGCTGAGCAAGTACGACCTTTTCGTAGCTCACGTCTCGTTTTGCGAAGGTAGACGCACATCCACCCAGGAAACAAATTCCGATAATGGCTCCGAGCCAAACTCGTATTTGAGACCCAAGTATCATCTTTTTGAAGTCTTGTACTTTCGATATTCGTCCCACAGCTTTTCTTTCATCACCGGGTCCTGTTCCTTTTCCGCGGCCTCCCGCAACTGACGGGCAACGACATCGTCGTCGTTGCCACCCCCTACAACTCTACCCCGAGGACTGGTTTTGACTTGTTTTTCTACTCCAGGAGCCGCACCCGCCTCTGCCATACGCGGCTTGGAGTCCGTGCCTTTTTCTTTAGACGAAGATCCATCAGATTGGGTTTTCGCACCACCTGGATCTGATTGAATATTTCTGTCATCACCCTTTTCTTTTGTGCGCTGCGGACTTCCTTCTGATTTTTTGCTTGCTACTATTTCCTGAAGCTTCTCTTGTTTTTCTTGTTGCCAGAGATCAAATTCGTTCAGTGACTTGGTAAGCGGGTCTTCTATCGAGGCCAACTTCTCCTTGTCAGTCTGCGCAGTCGTGGGAGTTTGCGGCGAACCCTGTCCTGAGGGAGGCTTCTCTTCGGGCAAGCGGCACTTAAATCCCAGTCTGTCCGGATCACCACCAAAGGTTCGATACTTTTGACAAGCCTCCAACATCTTGCGATGAAGGGAAGCGACGAATTCGGCGAATTCCACAACCGCAGGATCGTTTTCAGTCTCTGTCTTAACCCGCCGGAGCTCCCGAAACTCGGCTTCATTCTGGCGCCATTCCACATCGCTGGCGTGTAACTCGGCCAAAGCTTCAGCCAGCTGGCGCTTGGCATCCAAGTCGACCTGGGTCGTAGCCCAAGCCGTAGTCCCGATCAATAGACCGAATAGCATTAAGGCGGGAACATAACTTATATTCCCTCTTTTTGAACCGCTTCGTAGGTTGTGCCTACGACTCCATGGTTTCACCCTAAATTTGGTGTGCATTCGATCTCCAAACATTTGCGGGGTCTAACTTCCCGTTATTACTAAAAGATAACGGAACCATGGGCGCCAGTCAATGCGAGGGAAATGTTAATAAACAACTGAAAATTGTCTTGGAAGAACAACGATATACGGGCCATGGGCGGTGGATCTCTGATGAGCTATCAGAGATTGCTGGCGGCATCGGAGGAATCGGCCAAAAGACCCTGGACACAATGCGAAGGTATGTAACCGAGCATGAGTCACCGGACCAATTTTCAAGCAATGTCCGGTGTATCTTCTGAAGGTCACAGAAGCGAGACGTCCCCTAAGACTTCGATCCTAGACCTGACCCCGAGAGCTTAGGGGTGCGCTACCGGCTAAGCGAACGCCGTTTCGACGTCGCGTACTTCCATCTTCGCGACGTTGTCTCCCAGTTTGATTCCGGCCGCCTTGATTTCCGCCTGAAACGCCTTGCCCTTTGCCTCACGCTCCGCCTCGTCTTTGTAGGTCCTGATCCAGATGAACTCGTTCTGCGGACGGTTCACGAAAGTGCCGATAATAGGAACGCCGATTTTTTCGTGCACCCCAACAATCTCATCTTTGAAGTGCTTGAGGAAAGCGTCCATCTGGCCCTTGTTGATCGTGTAAATGCGTATCTGTGACAGCATTTCAAACCTCCTCAATTTCTACCGCATCGAAACTATCCGAGTACGACGTGTCATGTCAACCCTGGGATCAGCGACTTAAATTACACAAGCCTTCTTTCTATTTTATGCTCCAAAGACGCTCCGCGTTTTTATGCGCGATCGTGTTCGCAACATGCTCTGGCAAATGCACCAGTGCCGCTTTCCAATATTCCATTTTCTTCTGATACCCATTTAGCCAATGGTGTTCCCACACATTGTCGAGGGCAAATATAAATTTATCGGCATGATTGACAAATAAAGCTTTCCACTCTTCCTTGAATCTGGATCCCTCAAAAAGGTTAACCCAGGGCTGACGCGACCTTGCGACAGTAATAGGGTCACAGTGAGATGTCATGAAATGTATATTTTTATGTGATTCAATTAGTGTTTCTACTTCTTTTGCTTCCAACTGTCCCATGTGGATCAACGCAAACGGATGATCTTTGTATTCAACCAGCAGTTTTCGCAAAGCTGTCATAAATCGTGATCTTCTACGTGCATTCAAGCTTGCAAATTCTATATGAATCACGAACGGCCATCCTCTTTTCAGTGCGGCGCTCAACGCGGCTCGGACACGCCGATCCTCTGGATACACAACAACCTCTGGGGCTTTATTCCCTTTTTTTGCGTGAAATAGGAGAACTTCGGCCATGGCAGAAAAGTTGCCATTCTGTAATTGTTTTTGCAATCTTTTATAATATCTGCTCGAATTCCTTTTATACGTACCACCCTTCGTTCTAACGGCAGGAATTATCCTTCCAGTGTAGGTAGGCCTGAGGTTAGCGATATCCCTCCAGTCTCTTTGGCCGCGCGCGGCAAGGATCGTCATGCGAACGTTTACCGCATCCATTTGTTTTACAATCGTGTCAATTTCAACTCGGTCATCTACCTGACTATGGGCGTCAATAAAGTACGTATTATCGCCTAAAGCCGGAGAATCCAGACCTAGGTAAAAAAGACTAGATGCGGCGACAAGTAACCGGATTTTCCCTACCATATCACGTACCTATCTAACGTCGCGCATGAGCAGCCGAGCAAGCGGGCGAAGCACGCTTGCGAAGGTCCGGCTCCATACGCTTGTTAGAAGCCGGACGTCTGTTCAAACCGGATCGCGCGGCCTTCACCCGACTAAGGATTGCGCAGCGCCATTGCGGACGGGGATTTCACCGAGCTCAAACGGGTTGACGCCCTCGATACACGCCACATTGAAGCCAAACAGACGCGGATTACTTCGGCGTTGATGGTGCGTATAGATTCCGCAAACGCTACAGAAGTAGTGCTTCGCTGTCATCGTGTTCCATTGGTATAGCGAGAGCTTGTCGGCACCGCGCAAGATCTTCAGCCGCACAAGCGGCACGCTCGCCATGACGGCGCCCTTCCTGCGGCATAAGGAACAGTTGCAGCGCCTGAGATCCTCTATTCCGTTCTCAAGCTCGACCTCAAATTCGATCGCACCACAGTGACACTTCCCTTGACGCTTCTCCACCGCACTATCCTCTGGTTTCTAATTAAGAAGTGTACCGCCGAATGTCCAGCGGTATATCACGTTTTCTCTTTTCGATCCCCTAAGAGCGAATCCACTTGAAATATCCTGCAGTTACCAAGCTCTTGTCAAGGAAATGAATCCGGCAAACACTGCCAATCTGGCGGCATATCCAGATATCAGCCCGCAGTATATCACCGGCAGTCGTACTTTACGCTGTGCAGGATTCGGCTGTACGAAGCATTAATTATGTTTTACCGTCCGAGGAAACCAGTTCAACTGATCGAATGTCAAACGAGCTATGCCAAGGATAAGAATTGACGGCGGTCTTTACCATTTACGGGTGAATTGTCCGGCCACAGGGTCGGGTGTTTCAGTCCTGAAAATCTATTGCTCCCACCGCCCACCTTATTTGAACTATTCTCAGATAACTTCGGTGAAATTGGGAGGAAAGGAAAGACTGGATTCAGCCAGACAGCAAGCGATATACTTTCAGAGAGTTCACCGCATACTAAAGAGCCAAGAGCAGACTTGACCGCTTATTCAAGATAGGTTTCCGAGCACGAATCCGGGTACAATTTTCAACTAATGCACGTGCCGTCAACAAGATGCGATGAAAGTCGCACCGTCCCCTAGGACGCTCTCGGATGTTCGAATGCTACAATCCTCGACCTGACCCTGAGAGTGACCCCGAGAGCAGGTATGCTACGCCCGAGGGAATTAGCTAGCTCACCACTGGCCGGCGTGGATACCGTCCAGGATTTTCTTATACTTGTGATATAAGTCCCTGGCTGGATTGTCGTCTGTGCCTTCGAGGTTTCCAGCGCCGAGGCCCACCAAATTGAATGACACCTGAATCTTCCCGTCTGCTTCAGCCGGCGCTTGCCCCCCAATCACTGGAATTTTTAGGCTTCGGCAGACATCGGCATAGACCTCGCGCGTGACCATCGTCAGATCGATCATCGACGCACCAGCCTCCTGCAACGCGTGGCCCCATTTCATCACGTGGTCGCGCTCGGCAGGCGATCCGTGGAGCTCGCCGCCAAACACATAGTCGAAGCCAATTTGGGGATACGCTGCCAGCCCCACCTCCATCAGTGCATGGACGCCGTCGATGAGCTCTTCCTCTTTGGTGCGGATGTCTATCTTGCACATGTCCACCCCGGCTTCCTCCTTCAAGCGGCGTGCGGCCTTTTCGACCTCCTTCGGCCCGCTCCTTGAAGGCACCGTGGGCATATCGACACTGACAACTGCCCCGGGGCGTTCCGGGATATCCAATGCGGCCTGCCGGTCCCGGGCATAAGCCACGGCCCGTGCGAAAGTAATCATGTCGTCGACGGTGCAGTCGTCGGTTTCGGCCTGTCCCAGCATGTTCTTGCCAAGGCTGTCACCCACCGACAGCAGGTTGGCGCCTGCAAACTGACAGAGCCTTGCCACCTGGTAGTCATACACCACCGCCGCAGCGATCTTCTTTCCTTCCGCCTTCATACGGTGCAGGTCTTTGACCGTTAGCTTATTCATCTGCCTCCTCCTTAATGGTTCCTGGCCTCGGTTGGCCGGGTCTATTGTTGGTGAGGGAATGGAGCGTTCGCTGCTACCCTTTCAAATGCTTGTCCAGCCATGCGATGGCATCGGACCAGGCCTGCTTCGCCGTCTCGGCATTGTGCCGCCCGGGTGGATTGTAATGGTTGTGAAAGGCGTGGCCGACCCATGGATACACTTTCTTTTGATGGGTGATATTCCCTCGCTGGAGTGCGTCGGTGATGGGTCCAACCCCCACATTGATCCGCTCGTCCAGCTCACCATAGATGGCAAACACCGCTGCCCTGATGTTTGGTACCTGGTCCAGTGGAGGATTGGGGCCGTAGAAAGGGACAGCCGCCTTCAGGTCCGGATACGATGTCGCCATTCGCCAACAGACCCCACCACCCCAGCAGAACCCAACGATCCCCACTCGCGTTACGCCCCGCTGGTTCTTTACCCAGTTGAGCGTCGATATCGTATCGGTATCGACCTGGGACCTTGGTAATCCCATGATCTTGGGAGGGATCTCCTTCGCGGGATCGCCGAATTTGTCCGTCCCCCCCTGGCGGCTGAGCAGGTCTGGCGCCACGGCAATGTAACCCGCGCTGGCCAGGCCGTCCGCCACGTCTCTAAGGTACGGGGCTAGCCCTTTGTTTTCGTGAATCACAACCACCCCCGGGGCATTGTCGACCCCGGAGGGCCGCGCCAGATAAGCCTTGAGCTCAACGCCGTCAGCCGGAATGCTGACATCCTGCGACTCCACCTTGTGGCTTCCGGTGAGATTCGGGTTCTGTGTTGTAGCCATACGCTGCCTCCTTGCAATGAACAGAACAGAAAACAAAACAGGGGGAACAGGGGTCACCTAGCTTTAGCTCACCTAGCCTTTTATCTGCCGCACCGAAACTAGCCGAGTACAACGTTTCATGTCAACCGTGCGATGAGAAAGGAAAGATTGGCCTAGGCAAAACGGTAGGCAATAAACTTGCAGCGAGCTATCCGGATCGTAAAGAGCCAAGAGCAGACTCGATCCCCTTATAGTTGCTGCATGATCGCAAGACCTGACCCTGGGCGCGCTTTGCGCGATGCGGTCAGGCCATTGTCCGCAATAAAGACGTTTTTGTTTGTCCCCGTCTTCCGACAAACAAAAAACTAATTCTCTGCGATCTCTGCGCCTCTGTGGTGAATCTTTTTCTGCGTAAATCTGCGTGAGTCTGCGGTTAAGTATCTTTTGTCTCTGATCGAGCTAAATGTGGGAATCGGCAAAATCAAATCGCGAAATCGAAATTGATGGCTGCGTCACACTCGAAATGCTGGCGCGGCTGCGGTGTCTTCCACTTGCCACCGAATACTTCGCTGAAGAAGTCCAGCATGGTTTTCCACGCCTCATCGGCTTCCTTCGCGTGGTATGCTTTGGGAGTAGTGCTGTTGAGCCACGCGTGAGGGACACCGGCGATCACCCTAATGCGGTAGCTTTTTCCGCTTCGTTCGAGATCGCTCTTGAATCGGGCGACGTTGGCCAAAGGGACAAGCTGATCCAGCTCTCCAAACACGCCTAACACGGGACACGAGAGCTTCGGGATGACCTCGCCGATCGGCTGCTGTCCAGCGAACTCCCCTGCATAGTCCCGAGGATACGCGCCGCCGTGAAATATTACGATGGCTGACGTTCCCGTGCGTTGGGCTGCAAAGACCAAAGGCGTGCGGCCGCTCAGGCAGAATCCGACGATGCCGATCCTGTCGACATCGACGTAATCGAGGGTCCGAAGATGGGGTAACATTTCGTCCAGGTCGGCGAGGGACTCGGCGTCCGTGGGATCAATGCGGGCCTGGCCGGCTTCAATCGGACCACGGTCGCCCTTAAAGCGATGGAACATGTCCGGAAAACAGGCAACGTATCCGTTGGCCGCGACTCTTTCGATGACGTTGAAGCTGTGCTGCACCGGGCCGTAGCGCTCGTGTAACATTAAGAGAGCTGGGCGGCGTTCTTGAGTTTCCGGTCTCGCAATCCAAAAGCGCATGCCACTTGCAAGGTGCTGTTTAACAATCACGTTAGCTCCTCCAGACCGGCATATGTGCTCGGATGGGCACTACGACTGATTTGGTATCTCGATGGTTGCAAGGAAGTATCGTACTCGCCGGATCACCTGGGCGAGAAAACGAGCCATTCCTCCTTCGCTTTGCGTGGACGATATCCGACTATGAGAGGGTATGTCAATCCGACCTCACAAGTGGGTGATGTATCAGTCTATGTGTAAATTTTGGTGGGGGGAAGGGAGTGGAGAGGAAAATGGCTTTCACATTTGTCGGAGAATCGAAGATCTCGAGGTGGTTAAGGGATAGGCCTAGGGTATTTTTTGATTGGGAAAAGACAGAAGGGGTGCTAACTCCAGAGTTGCACGACAAATACAAACATGAGGAGGGCACCCCTATGCTGCTCGAGCAAGCAACACCAAGCAATGTATCGCGAGCGATTAAAGAGATACGGTTCAATGCCTTTGAGTGGGAGGGCGACTTTAAACCGATGGCCCGCCAAGCTCTAAAACACCTGGTGGAGAAGCGGCTGGACGAAGAGATGGCCCAGTACATAGGACTATCACGCTACGAGCATGGGGCGGACCGAGTGGACTACCGCAATGGCCACTATACCAGGCATCTGTTGACCGAGATGGGAAACTTAGAGCTTTTAGTGCCAAGGAGCCGTAAGGGAGGGTTTCCCACCAAGCTCCTTGAGCGTTACGCCCGAAGGTGCCGTTCGGTGGATCGGGTGTTGTTAGCCTGCTTTTGTTTGGGACTATCCACCCGAAAGGCCGCTTCGGTGCTGGTTCCTATTGTAGGGGAGCGGGTCTCGGCCACAACGATTTCCAGGATTGCCCGGGATCTGGATAAAGAGGTTAAGTTTTACCATAGCCGTCCCCTTAGGGATCAGTACCGCTATCTGTTCTTTGATGGGGTGGTGTTAAAGAGCAAGGGGGCTGCCAAGGTACAGAAAAAGATATTACTTTGTGCCTTCGGGATCACGGTCGATGGGAGGCAGGAGATGATCGATTTCTATGCGGCCCCAACTGAATCTGAAGCCTGCTGGGAAGCGTTGTTACAGGGACCTGTATCAAAGGGGGCTAGAGGGGGGGTGTTGTGAGCTGATTGTGAGGGATGGGGGAACGGGGATCATGGAGCCTTACAGATTGCTATCAGATCCTCGACCACGCTGCTGGGCCCTTAAGCGAAGAAACGTGTTGGACAAGGTAAAAAGGGCCGATCAACCAGCGGTCAAAAAAGGGTCATGCCCCTAATTATAGAAAAGCTACGGAAGCTTACTGGCGGTTTGGTTCACGCTGGAGGAAGGCTTATCCAAGGGCTGTGGCCTGTTTGGAAAAGGATCTCGATCAATTGCTTTACTTCTTTCAGATCAAGCGGCCTGAGCTTTGGAGCCGCTTGAGAACCACCAACCTCATAGAAAGATCGTTCCGGGAGTCAGGCGCAGGACTCGCCCTATGGGGGTGATGGCAAATACCCAAAGCATACAAAGAATCGTTTTTTCTGTCTTTCATCACTTGAACCAAAATTGGAGTGAGAATGCCCCTAAGAAATTTACACACAAGTCTTGACGCTTCCTCACAAGTGGGTGATGTATCAGTCTATGTGTAAATTTTGGTGGGGGGAAGGGAGTGGAGAGGAAAATGGCTTTCACATTTGTCGGAGAATCGAAGATCTCGAGGTGGTTAAGGGATAGGCCTAGGGTATTTTTTGATTGGGAAAAGACAGAAGGGGTGCTAACTCCAGAGTTGCACGACAAATACAAACATGAGGAGGGCACCCCTATGCTGCTCGAGCAAGCAACACCAAGCAATGTATCGCGAGCGATTAAAGAGATCAATGCCTTTGAGTGGGAGGGCGACTTTAAACCGATGGCCCGCCAAGCTCTAAAACACCTGGTGGAGAAGCGGCTGGACGAAGAGATGGCCCAGTACATAGGACTATCACGCTACGAGCATGGGGCGGACCGAGTGGACTACCGCAATGGCCACTATACCAGGCATCTGTTGACCGAGATGGGAAACTTAGAGCTTTTAGTGCCAAGGAGCCGTAAGGGAGGGTTTCCCACCAAGCTCCTTGAGCGTTACGCCCGAAGGTGCCGTTCGGTGGATCGGGTGTTGTTAGCCTGCTTTTGTTTGGGACTATCCACCCGAAAGGCCGCTTCGGTGCTGGTTCCTATTGTAGGGGAGCGGGTCTCGGCCACAACGATTTCCAGGATTGCCCGGGATCTGGATAAAGAGGTTAAGTTTTACCATAGCCGTCCCCTTAGGGATCAGTACCGCTATCTGTTCTTTGATGGGGTGGTGTTAAAGAGCAAGGGGGCTGCCAAGGTACAGAAAAAGATATTACTTTGTGCCTTCGGGATCACGGTCGATGGGAGGCAGGAGATGATCGATTTCTATGCGGCCCCAACTGAATCTGAAGCCTGCTGGGAAGCGTTGTTAAGGGACCTGTATCAAAGGGGGCTAGAGGGGGGGTGTTGTGAGCTGATTGTGACCGATGGGGGAACGGGGCTGCATGGAGCCTTACAGATTGTCTATCCTAAGATCCTCGCCCAACGCTGCTGGGCCCATAAGACAAGAAACGTGTTGGACAAGGTAAAAAGGGCCGATCAACCAGCGGTCAAAAAAGCTCTAAATCGTATCAGTCATGCCCCTAATTATAGAAAAGCTACGGAAGCTTACTGGCGGTTTGGTTCACGCTGGAGGAAGGCTTATCCAAGGGCTGTGGCCTGTTTGGAAAAGGATCTCGATCAATTGCTTTACTTCTTTCAGATCAAGCGGCCTGAGCTTTGGAGCCGCTTGAGAACCACCAACCTCATAGAAAGATCGTTCCGGGAAGTCAGGCGCAGGACTCGCCCTATGGGGGTGATGGCAAATACCCAAAGCATACAAAGAATCGTTTTTTCTGTCTTTCATCACTTGAACCAAAATTGGAGTGAGAATGCCCCTAAGAAATTTACACACAAGTCTTGACGCTTCCTCACAAGTGAGGTTATGACGAAACCGTACGGCCTACGATCAAAACGCTTCGAACATAATCACAATGGTAAACCTTTCGCTGGCCGTATCGATTAATAAACGCCTTTCTTAGATAACTTCGGTAAATTAGTTGGAGTGGACGCGGGGACCTCCGTGACGTCGGCCGGTTCTTAATTCGTGAGTGAAGCCATTGCCTCATGACCTAAGCTCCTGCTAACAGAGAAGAGTTATACTTACTAACGAGTAGGCTCCTCATGACGAAATGCTAACAAGGGAGGACGAAAATGGCACGACAGAAATTCCGGACTGAAAAAGACTTCATGGGTAAGGTGAAAGTACCCATGAGTGCCTACTATGGCGCACAGACTCAGAGGGCAATCGAGAACTTTCCCATCAGCGGCATTGGTTTCCCCTCAAGGTTTATTCGTGCCTTGGCTATCGTCAAGTTTGCCGCGGCCTCGGTAAATGAAGAACTCGGACTTTTGGATCCTAAGATTGCGTCTGTAGTCCGGCGTGCCGCCTCAGAGGTCATGGAGGGCAAGCTCGACAAGGAGTTCGTGGTTGATATCTTCCAGACCGGTTCAGGCACTTCAACCAACATGAACGCCAACGAGGTTATCGCCAATCGAGCGCTGGAATTGTTGGGCAAACCAAGGGGCAGTAAAGAGGTGCACCCCAATGACCACGTCAATATGGGCCAGTCCAGTAATGACGTCATCCCGGCGGCGATTCATATTTCCGCACTGGAAGCGTTTCAAAGGTATCTCCTTCCCGCTCTGGAGGGTCTCCATGGGGCATTAAGGAAAAAGAGCCAGGAATTTGATCGCATCGTGAAAATCGGACGCACTCACCTTGCGGATGCTACCCCCATTCGTCTGGGGCAGGAGTTTGGAGGTTACGCCCGTCAGATTGAGCTCAACATCCATCGCATCAAAGGGGCCTGCAGCGGTCTCGAAGAGCTAGCCCTGGGCGGAACCGCTGTCGGAACAGGCATCAATACACACCCTGAGTTCCCCTCACACACCGTCAAAAAGATTTCCGACATCACCAAGCTCAATTTCCGAGAGGCCCAGAACCACTTCGAGGCCCAAGCTGCCAAAGACGCAGTGGTTCAAGCCAGCGGTACACTGAAGACACTGGCCGTCAGCCTGACAAAGATCGCCAACGATCTTCGCTGGCTATCCTCTGGCCCACGGTGTGGCATAGGGGAGATTTCTCTTCCGGATACACAACCCGGCTCCTCTATCATGCCGGGGAAGGTGAACCCGGTCATGTGCGAATCTGTGCTTCAGGTTGCTGCGCATGTCATGGGATGTGATACCACCATTACCCTTTGCGCCCAGGCGGGTAACTTTGAGCTCAACGTTATGATGCCGGTGATGGCGCATCGTCTTCTTGAGGCAATTACGTTCAGCGCCGCGGTGGCAAACGCATTTACGGAAAAATGTGTGGTGGGAATCGGGGCCAATAAGGAAAGATGTGAAGAGTTAATTGAGAAGAGCCTTGCCATGGTAACCTCTCTAGCGCCAGTTATTGGTTACGATGCCGCAGCCAAGATCGCCAAAGAGTCATTCGCAAGTGGAAAGACCGTTAGGGAGGTGGCCAAGGCGCATAAAGTCCTACCTGATGACCATCTTAACAAGATTCTGGACCCTTGGCGGATGACAGAGCCAGGAATACCAGAAAAACAACAGATTCCTTGACCCCTAATGGCAAATTCGTGTAAAGCTTCTGAGGTTTCCGCCGTGTAAAGAGAGTTTTGATAACCCGCAAAGGAGGTATTCCGTGAATCAACCGATCCCTCAAGCAACTATTAGCCAACTCAGTACCTACGAAAAGTTTTTGGAGAGCGAAAAAATTCCCGTCATCAAGGGTTTCCACATCGACAATCTGAATACGGTGCCGGTGGAACCCTGGGAAAGAAAAGGCGCTTTCGGAACTTACATCTACTTGGATGGCACCGGTGGTGTCGCAGACTGCTATGTGTGTGAGATTCCACCGAGTGGCAGCATTAAGCCACAGAGACACCTAATCGAAGAAATTATTTATATTCTTAAGGGTCGGGGGGCTACGACGGTGTGAGGGGACGATGGGGAGAAACATACTTTTGAGTGGCAAGAGGGAAGTCTCTTCGCTCCACCCCTTAACACCTGGTATCAGATGTTTAATGGGCAGGGAGATAGCCCTGTTCGGTTTATCTCTTATACGAACGCACCATTGGTAATTAACCTTTTTCACAACCTGGATTTCATATTTGAGAATCCTTTTGCCTTTAAGGATCGATATAACGGGCAACCCGACTATTTTTCCGGCAAAGGGCGATTCCTTACCGGTTACAGCACAATCTGGGAGACGAACTTTATGCCGGACGTCAAGACTTGCCAGTTGTACGAAAGACCGAGGCGAGGCAAGGATGATCGCAATTTAACCCTCGAAATTTCCGAAGGGACTCTCGTTGCTCATGTGAGTGAATTCCCGGTGGGAACCTATAAAAAAGCTCACCGCCACGGTCCTGCCGCCCACGTGGTGATTCTAAGCGGCAGCGGATATAGCACCCTTTGGCCCGAGGGGGAAGCGCCAAAACGCGTGGACTGGCAGGCCGGAAGTGTCGAGGTGCCTCCAAATATGTGGTTTCACCAGCACTTCAATACCGGCCCGGAGCCGGCGCGTTATTTGGCTTTAAGGTACGGAGGACAAAAATACCGAATTGCGGTAGGACATGGCGAACACGTCGAGAACTTCGCTACCAGCACCAAGGAAGGCGGACATCAGATCGAGTACGAAGACGAAGATCCACGAATCCGCGAGATGTATGAGGAGGAGTGTGCTAAAAACGGTGCCGAAGTGAGGATGCCGCTTCTTCGCAAGACCAGTTAGATCTCGCTATCTTCGATTAAAAAGTGTCAAACGGTCTAAAGAGAACCAAGACAAAGTGGGGACAAACTAAATAGAGGGCGGGGTGTTCAGGCTTGCCTTTTTGCCATTTTTTCCCGTCCGACCTGGCGCAAAGGGCCCAAATCAAATCGACTTTGATAACTAAAAAGCCAAGATTAAAATTAACCCGCTGTTGTCTCACGTCCGAAAGGTCACGAAAGTCGCAACGTCCCCTAGAACGTCCCCTAGAATTGGCTCCCTAGTGCCATCATGAGTTGATGGGCAGGTCTTTGGATTCTTCTTTTTCCGAACGGCAAGCTTACCACAATCAAACATTGAAATCGGGATGGGCCTCAGCCTGACGCTTTTTCCTTTGTCTAAGGACCGACTAGGAGGCAACTCGTGACCGGTTTTCATGAAGGGCTGGACAACTAACCCTAACTGAGTTAATAATCGCGGCATCTGGTGTTGGGGTTTCAGTTTCGAGCGTCCCGTAGGGACACCCCATACACCTCGTAACGAACACTCAATCTAAAAAGGAGGGGACCATGAACGACCAACGACCCGGTGCATCTTATGGCATCGACCACTATGTAGTGCCCGTTAGCGACACCGACCGATGGAGCGAGTTCTATACCAATGTCCTCGGAGCGGTGCCGCGCGCACCGAGGGCCGATAGGCCGGTTCGGCCCCAGCAAGCGCGCGCCGGTGCGCAGTTCACGTTTGTGGGCGCGTGTCACGTGGGAGGCGCACCCTGCCCGGAAATCCTACCCGCCAGCAAAGGGCTGGGATCCGGTTTGCCGCGTTACCGCTACTTCGTCCGAGCCCAAGATATCGACGAACATCTGCGGCGATTGGACCAGTACCAGGTGCCCCACACCGAGGCTTTTCGAACGTCTGAAGAGGGCGAAGACGGAACGGCGGTTCGGCTCGAAGATCCGGATGGAAACCAGTTGGAGTTCTGGGCACCGGTCCGGATGCCGGCCAACGGGATGGACCAGGAATCCACGGCCAAGGTCGGGCGTATCGCGGGAGCAGTCTTCGAGTCCCGCGATCTTACGAAAACCGCTGACTTCTTTACCGAGTACTGCGGGGTCGACCCCATCTCGAACGCCGACGTCTCAAAGGACACGCTGGCGCTGAAGTTCGCGGGCGGCGGGCGGCTCGCCTTCCAAAAAGTGAATTCCCTCGTTGGCCGGACCGGCGGGCACATCCATCCCCTGCATACAGCTATGATAGTGCGGGGCAACGAGATGATGAAGGTATACGACCGCATGTGGGCGAACCTGCCGGAGTGGGACCACGATCCGGTGGTGCGGACCTGCGTGCCAGCGGAGGAGGCTCAACACCTTCCCCCCCGTGTGGGCATCCATGGAAGCCCCGTCGGACAGCCCTGGCGGTCAGGCTTTGGACGGGGAGATAGCTTCTGGGATTGGGACACCAATGCCTTCCACTGGGTGCCGGGTGCGCCAGTCGCCGGCACGGAGGCCACCCTGACCCCGGAGTCTTCTCAGAAGTATCTGGACGCGTACCTCACCGGTAAGCAGTCTTGATAGCGCATCTCCAGGGTCAATTTAAATAAGAGGAGGGACCGGCGTGAGTCGGTCCCTCCTGAGCGTTATCAAGATGCCAGCGAGCTTGCTCGTCGATGGAACGCTACCAGAAGCGATCTTGGACGATAATCGGCTTATATAGTGGCTGGGGTCAGGTCTAGGATGGTTGGGTTCTTTGTTGACCCTTTGTGCCGACCCGGACGGGAAAAAACTACAAAATCGACTTTAATAGCTAAAGAACCAAGAGCTGACTTGACCCGCTATTAGTTCTCAACCATCCCGTTGCAGAAGAAGATGCTGAATAGGGGCCTTGTTCTGCTCAGTCACTTCTTTTTCTACGTCCTTGAGTATTTTTTCCAGAAGCGATTGGGGATACCACCGTCCTTTTGCCATCACGCCTAGAGGATTCTTGATGTTGGCTAAATTCTCAAGCGGGTTCCCTCTTACAAGAATCAGATCCGCCTCTTTTCCCGTTTCCACGGTGCCAAACTGATCTAGCTTCTTCATGAATTGAGCTGCATTATAGGTTCCTGTCTTGATTGCTTCGTAAGGAGTCAACCCAATGTCCACAAACCTCTCCAATTCATCGTGAATGGAAAACCCAATAATGCCATATGGAATTAGCCTGACGGAAGTATCGGTTCCCAATAGTAGCCGAGCACCAGCTTTATGGAGTCGGCTGACGAGATACTTTCTTTTTTCACTGTTTTCTTTGGGTTCTATTTGAATCTGCCATCTATCTTTTCTGGCATCCGGAAAATATTTTAGTCCCGGCGTCTGAAGTAAAACATCGAGAGACTCCTGACGTGGTTTATAGATAGTTAAAGTAGGACAGTTCCACAGTCCTGCCTTGACGGTCATTATAAGATAATCATCAAGTCTCGCTGGATCGAAGTCGAGATTCCATCGTCCAAAGAATCCGGGATTATAGTCCGAGTCCTTTGCCAACGCGTAATCGGCTCCGTTTAAGTGCTCTACAGAATATTGACCCGCTTTCACGACGGATGAAAAGCCCACCTTCACAGGCACATGTCCGACAACAGGCATTTCATTTTGATTAGCGGTATCCACGATTGCGGCATACGCTTCCAGCCCAAGGCGGGTGTAAACTTTCACAAAGTCGAAACCTCGCTCCTTGGTTTCTATAACCGCCTGTCTAGCTTCTTGTGGTGTCTCGATAACTCGGTTAAAGGGCCAAACTGGAGGGTTACCGTCGAGTATAGGCCCTGCACTATATATCGTTGGACCAATTCTAATACCTTCGTTAACGTCTTCCCGAAATAGAAGATGTCTGTCCACCCCTGCCATGTTTCTAACTGTTGTGACTCCGTTCACGATTAGAAGTCTGAGATCGTTTCCATCTAGAATATGAACATGCATATCTGCTAGGCCTGGCATCAAGAAGGCCTTTCCGTTGCCCTGAACAATCTCTGCGGATTTAGGGATCGATACCTGCCCTTCTGTACCGATTTGTGCAATACGGCCATCCTGTACAATCACGGTTTGAGAGGCCAACACTCTATTTTTATCAATCGGAACAACATTGACATTTACGAATGCTACCGTCCTTAACTTTGGCGGGACGTAAAAAGAACCCGCTCTGTCAAAAACCGGAGCATCAGTTTTTTTCAATTCGATACTTCCTTTTCTATAGCTTCCGCTAAGGGTTCGGAGGTCGCTGCTCAGGCGAAACAAAAAGTCCCCCCTTCTACTGGGGAATTGTAGTGACGGAAGCCCGTCGATTACTCGTACCTTTGCAATTCGCCTCGTATGGCTCCTCTTATTACGCCTTGGCGGATTGGTTCCCCTACCATAGATAATTCTAGCCTTTTTCAGATCTACTTTTTCGACAATTAGAAATGTATTGGTTCCATTGGACCAATCCCCTTCCCATACACCTAGAAGCGAGGCTAATTCTTTCGGAACATCGGGTGAGGGAGCTCGATAAAAATTGTCCTTGGGAGGCAATGCTGGTAGACGTGTCTCTTCTGCCCTTGAAAGCCCAGAATGTCCTGAGCCGATAACCAAGGACACAGAAATAATTAAAACTCGTAACATATTTACCTCTCGGAAGTTGATTGTTTCGGTAGGATCATCCCCAAATTACGACCGTTTAGTGTCCCTCGAACTGAAATTGCGTCACTCAGAAGCCAAATCAACGCTGGGTATACCTTTAACAAACGCATCAAAATCACAGAGGGAGGGGGCATCAAAGAGGGGTAACTCCGCGCATTGACAGGCCGTCTTGAGAATTGGAGGTCAAATTGGCAGCAGGCTTTTGATGCATCGATCTTGAGTAGATTTAAGTCCGTTGGGGTCTGGTACCCTATCGATTCGTCCTTCCACCGTCCAGCAGGATAGTTTCTACAGTTGGTTGAACTCGACCGGAGTAATCTCTGGTTGTTGAAAGAGATGGATAAATCTGGCCGGGATGTGTACCTTGGACGATTGTCGGCATATATTGGGCCCGCATTTTCAAGCGTACCGTAAAGAAAGAGGTGCCATCGTTGCTAAAGGCCTTGCGCAACATGCTGGGGGCGTTCCCCGCCTTACGATCCAGCCCCTTCCGCCAGTGGTGGGCCGGTCACATTATTGCCATCGCTGGGAAGCAGATGCTGTGGATTTCCGAGGGGTGGCTCATCTACGAGCTTTCCGGGTCGAAGCTTCTGCTTGGGGCCAACAGCCTGGCCCAGGCGGTGCCGGCGACCGCTTTAGCGCTGCTCGGGGGCGCCTTGGCGGACCGGCTGGACCAGCGCCGTTTGATCATCGTTGCCCAGACGATCGATATGCTCATCCTCTCCGTAGTGGCCACGCTGTGTTTCTTTCAAACGGTAGAGGTCTGGCATGTCATCCTGGCGAGCTTTCTCCACTCATTCGTGAGCGTGTTCGAGCAGCCGGCGCGCCAGGCGCTCTTTCCGCACCTGGTTGACCGGGCCGCAATGCCCAGCGCGGTGGGTCTGAATGCCACCGTCCACCCTGGCACACGGGTATTTTCACCCGTGCTCACAGGTTTCGTCCTGGCCGGTGTCATGGGAGCAACCGGGTCTGCCATGCTGGCGGCGGGGACGGTCTTTGCCATCACGGCGGCGGGCCTGGCTGTCTATATCCTTGTGTTGCTCTTCCTACAGGTACCGCCTATTGCAAGAGTGCGCCGTGGAAACATGCTGTCCAACACAGTAGAAGGGGTGCGCTTCGTGTGGACCAACCGCATCTACACTTCCCTCATCAGCGTCGTGTACGTCAACATGCTGTTCGGGATTGCCATGCAGGTGCTATTCCCGGTGGTCGCGAAAGATGTATTGGGAATGGGCCCGGAGGCGCTGGGGATGATGTTTACCGCCCAGGGCATCGGCAGCCTTATCGGAGCGGTGATTGCCGCCCGTTGGATGGCCGCTCGGGACCAGGGAAAGTGGACTGTGATAGGCTCGCTCATGCTCGGCGTTTCCGCGATTTTGTTCGGGCTATCCCAGTGGTACCTGGTAACGCTCGCAGTGCTAGGGATCGCCGGGGTCGGTACCTCCATCTTCAGCGTGGCCTCCCAGAGTTGCCTGCAGCTCATGGTGCCCGACGAGTTCCGAGGACGGGTCATGGCGTTGTGGGCGATGACGCACTCCAGCGTCCGGCCGATAGGTGAGATGCAGTTTGCCCTTGTGGCGGCACTGACGACGGCGTCCTTCGCGTTGGTCGCGGGAGGACTGGCCGTGATTGCCTTCGTTTTCCTGGTAGTCTTACCCAACCGGAGCCTCCGCAGCCTGAATATCACTGAAGCATACGCACCCGGGACGGAAGTTAGCGGCCACAGGGAGTGACGCAGATACCTTGCCTGCTTTCCGTTCTTACAAAAAGTGCGTAAGTGTTTTTTTGTCTAGCCGTTCAGTAGCGGTAGCGGGGGCTGGCTGGTCTTTTTGCTATATTTTCCCGTTCGACCCGGCGGAAAGGGTCCAAATCAAATCGACTTTGATAGCTAAAGAGCCAAGAACAAACTTGACCCTCTATCGGATCTGGGAGGGAACGATGGCCTCAGGTGTCGAGGGTGCTTGCATGGAAGAACTCCTCGACGGTGAACGGGTGGCCTCTGTCGACGTAGCCCTGTTGATTAAAAAGCTCCAATGCGCACGTCACCGCCGCGCGGTTCGCCTCGAGGCCTACGGCGGAGAAGTCAGCGCCGATCGTCTTGATCTGCTCCTCCCGGCTGAGGCGGTAGCTCGCCGGCGACACCAGGTCCGCGTCGGGCGGCAGAAGCGCCGCCTGCGCGAAGCTCTCGTATAGGCTCCTCGGCACCCATGGATGCGCCTCGGCGATCTCTTCCTTGACGATCACGCAGTGGATCGGCTGCGGGAAACCGATCTCCTTGTGGTAGGCGATGGCGGCGGCCTTGCGGTCGGGGTAAAGCCACTTGATCCGCGGATGCTCGCCGAGTTCGCAAAGCCCGATATGCGAGCGGTCGCCCTGATGGGTCGAATTCGCGTTCTCGGACCTGCCGAAGTAGCGCGTGACCGCATCGAGCTCCCCCGCGATCACCATGTCGCAGAGGCGCTTTTCCTTCGGGATGATCTCAACCGGCACGTCTGCCGGCGGCGTGTAGCCCAGCGGCCGGTAATGGCTGTATTCGGCGGTACGCTCCTCGAACCACTGAATGTCCTGCGACCGGACGCCGTGCCGTTTCTCCAGCGCGTGTCGGATCCAGGCGATGGCGGTCACCGCGTATTCCGGGACGCCGACACGTTTCCCCTTGAGATCCTCCGGTCGTTCGATGCCGGAGTCCGCGTTGCAGAGCGTTTCAGTGTGGCAGCCGAACACCCAGCCGGGAAACACCGGTATGGCGATCCAGCGCTTGCCATGCTGGATGCCCCACAGGTAGCCGGTCAGCGATAATTCGGCGACGTCGATATTGTTGTCGTTCGGGATGCGCCAGAACAACCCGTCATATCCCATCGTCGTGGCGTTCAGCTCGATGCCTTCGGGGCGGACCTTGCCATCGAGCAGGGGCTGAAAACGGCCGGCGTGGGGGCCCATGATGAGATCGAGCTTTAGATCGGCCATTCGTGTTTCCTCCCTTGAGAGGGCGGGTAGAGTAGAGGACAGGCTTAGCTTGCTTTAGGCCGCACCTTGGCTGTATCCGCCGTTTCCAGCTTCGTGCCCGTTTAGGCACTTCCGTAACAAGCGTTCCTGTCCCCCCTCATCAAACCGTACTTGCAGTTTTCCCGCATACGGCTTTCCGATCATCTTCATCTCAAGGCATGCGAGGCCGCCTATTGAGCTCCCTCTTGGCCTTGAGATACAGTCTCCGCTAGAGGTCTCGAATCTTGTTAGGTGTTTGTAGCCTCACGGCAATCACCTCTCCTTCCCTCTTTAAGAGACACAATGAAAGTAGGGCGCCTTCCCTCAGCCGGCATTACCCAGCCTCCTCGGTAATACTCGCCCCTCCGACTTCTCGCCCGCCTGACCCTGACTTCGGTTTCCCTTATACCGAGCCATTGCGGCTATCACCCGCGACAAACGAGATCTCCCGCGTTACCCACCACAACTTCCCCCACATGCCGTCCCGACGACCCCGGAGAGCCCATCTGCTTCTGTCTCGGTTATTTCCACAGATGGCACCGGCCTTCCCCATCTGACCACAGGGTCGGCACTCTCAATCAGCAAGTTACGAGGCTCTATGGGTTCCCTAGTAGTACGGCCTGCGAGTTTGCGATCCTCTCCTTTTGGAAAGTTTTCTCGATCCACTTAGCCCTGAGAGTCACCCCTCAAAACCGGATCTTCGCTAGCGGGGTGAACCGTTAATTCCCCGCACCGGACTTTAACCGGCAAGTTGCACTGCTTCCGCGGCATACGCTCAGACTTGCCTTATTGCTATTTTTTTCCGTCCGAGCCGGCGCAAAGGGTCCAAATCAAATCGACTTTGATAGCTAAAAAGCCATTATCAGATTTGACCCTCTATTTATCCATTACAACTTATCCGCCGTCCCTTTTTCCTCGTCGGTAGCCTCACGCCCTGGCCTCGGTCCGCGGGCCTTTTGCGCCTCTGTGTACGGAGCGAAGTTCACACGATGGACATCCTTGACCGAAGTGTCTCGGCTGGTGATGTGGTAAAGCTCCATGGGTTCTTCCTCTTTGTTATCGAACCAGTAAGGAACTCCTTTGGGTATAGAAACACCTTCGCCTGGCCCAAGCTCGGCCACCAGGACATCGTTCATACCGTAAAATCTCGCCCTTCCCTTAAGCACAATCCAGACCGACTCTACATCAGGATGCGCGTGGAGGTTGTTCTCGCCGCCGTCCTTGTTGACCCTCATGTGGCCAACGGAAAGGTTTCCGGCACGCAAATGGAACGGGCTGCTCCACTTGCCTCTGCTAGGGGCTGACGACTGGTCTATCTGTTGTTGCCGTGCCACGGTGATACCTGCGATTTTGTTCGGCTCCGCCATTTTCTTTACACCTCCTTTGATTGATTAACATGCTATTGGTACTGCACTCCGAATCGGGGGTCAAACGGAGAGCCACTTGCTGATTGACAGCAAAAAGGGAGTATGTTAAGTGCCGCGCTAGCATGGAGCCGTGGGCTTCGGTGATCGGGTAAGAACTGTAGAATCAATAGAACTTGTCAATGATATGCTTAGTCTTGAAGATAACGAACTAGTGACACAAGTTGGTCGCGGAACTCCGTGCGGGGAATTGCTCCGCCGCTACTGGCAGCCAGCTGCCCTTAGTGAAGAGCTGCCAGCAGATGGGCCACCCATTCCTGTCCGACTTCTGGGTGAGGACCTGGTTCTTTTTCGAGACGACAAAGGACGTGTTGGCCTGCTGGGCATTCTCTGCTCCCACCGAGGCGCTGATCTCAGCTATGGGCGGGTGGAGGACGGCGGCATCCGCTGCATCTACCACGGCTGGTTGTATGACATTCATGGGCGCTGTTTAGAGCAGCCGGCTGAACCTCCAGAGAGAAAGTTCGCGGAAAAAATTCGACATCTTGCTTATCCATGCGTCGAACGGGCAGGGCTGATCTTCGCCTACTTGGGTCCGGGAGAGCCACCGCTACTACCCAACTATGAGTTTCTAACAGTACCGCGGGATCACATTGTCGCCAGCAAGGTGTATAGCGAAGCTAACTATCTTCAGACCTTGGAGGGTGGGATCGACCCGGTACATGTGACCTTCTTGCACCGAGACATTTCCCGGGTATCCGACCCGCGGACCTTTGGCAACACACCGGCTGCGATCCACACTGAGGAAACTGATTTTGGCGTTCGCATTTACATGGTCCGAAAGATCGACGCTGATCAAAACTACGTCGGTATCACTAACTATGTTTTTCCAAACGTCAACACGTTCATGGGGCCGTTTGGCCGGTCCGGATATGGCGTCAACTGGTTTGTCCCCATCGACGACACCCACACCTGGAAATACAACCTCAACTTTGATCGGGAGAAGCCGATACCCCAAGACGATCGCCGCCGCAGTCGCGGCGACACGGATGCGGATTTTCACCCTGTGGCCAGCAAGTCGAACCGGTACCTGCAGGATCGGGCGTCCATGAAAGACAAAAGATATTCGGGAATACCAGTCGAGCATTTCCAGGCCCAGGACGCTTGTGTCGCAGAGGCGCCAGGACCCATCCTGGATCGCAGCCAGGAACACTTGGGCTACACGGATCAGGCCATCATCGCGTCCAGAAACCTGTTACGGCGGGCCATTGAAGCGATCCAGGCGGGGAAGGAACCGCCCCATGTGATCCGCGAGCCATCAGCCAACCGGCTTGACCATCTCGTGGTCCGAAGCGAGGTGCTCCCTCAGTCGGTGGACTGGCGCTCCTTCTGGCGGTAGCGTCTACAAGACGCTGAACGTTCCGCGCAACTTTCGATTTCCGCGCCACCGGCCCGCCGAGCGCTGCTGGCGGGAACGAGGGTACATCCATTGACCGACTCGGGACCTACAGAAATCTGGACAAGCTTTTCGCTTGCCGAGCGAGACCGCCGCTGGAATGCCGTTCGGCGGAACGCAGTCGCGGCGGGCTTCGATTGCATCCTGGTGCCACCCTGCGTGGACGGCAGAAATCTCCGGATCTCACCGGAAAACTCGCGCGGAACCCGTTCAGACTGCCGCTACCTGACACAGATGGAAAACGCGGCGGTCATCTTTCCAACGGACGGTCGGGCGACCGTTGTGATCAATGATCGGGGGATCGGAAACAAGTGGATCGCGGAGGCAAGGCCGGTGGCCGCAGGAACACGTGGTCCCTGGGCCCCCGCAGTTGCGGAAGCATTGCTCGATCTGGGAATGGAGCGGGCCCGGATCGGCGTCACGGGCTTGCAAGGGGGCAGATTCGGACATGTTCGTGCTTCCGACGGTACGGTGACTCATAGGGCCTATACGGAAATCCAACGACACTTACCCAATGCCCGCTTCGAGAATGCGACCGATATTGTGGGATCGTGCCGCTACGTGAAGAGTGAAGAAGAGATTGCCTGTCTGAAACGGGCAGCTACCATCACGGCAGCCGGTATCAAAGAGATGATTGACGTGGCCCGCGCGGGGGTGGAGGTGGCCCTTCTGTACGCCAGCATCACCAGACGTATGCTGGAACTCGGTAACGAGTTTCACCCATGGAATCTTGAAATCGGACCCATTGGTGCAACGTCGACTCACTTCGAAGACCCACCCATGGGCCAACGACTCCGACCCATGGATCTGATTACCAACGAGATCTATGCCGTATCGGGAGGCCTGGCTGTACAGGACGTTCAGCCTATTGTGCTGGGACCGATTCCTGACAAATGGAAACCAGTGATCGACGTGCAGGGGGAAGCGTTCGAGACGGGGCGAGAGTTCATGCGGCCGGGTAAATCCTTTCGCGATCTCGTTGGTGTAGTGAATCACGTGGGAGCAAGGCGGGGGATGCGGACTGCCGTTATGCTGCACAGCCGTGGCTATGGCAATGAGGGCCCTTACGTGAACCCCCAGGATGGACCCTCAGATGTCATCCAGGATGTCCACATAGAAAAGAATACGGTCTGGATCTGGAAGCCCCACGCTTACAGTGCCGATGGACAGATCTACTTCCGCTGGGGGACTTCCATCCTGGTGACCGACAAAGGCGGCGAACCCCTGATCAACCGTCCGCACGGCATGGTCTCCATTGCTGGGAACGGCTGATGGGAAACGCCCACGAAGAGGAGGCAACCGGTAGTTGGTCCGGGTATTCCCTTGGCGAACGGGATCGACGCTGGCAAGCCGTTCGCGA
The DNA here is from genome assembly GCA_965215595.1 of uncultured Binatia bacterium (SeqCode). Lineage (GTDB taxonomy): Bacteria > Desulfobacterota > Binatia > UBA9968 > CAXXLF01 > CBDCDW01. The sequence goes on from CBDCDW010000006.1 coordinate 224,045, forward strand.
GAACGCTGCCAGGGCCGGCTTCGATTGCATCTTCGTTCCACTGGGGAACGGCACCGATGGTCGCTACCTGACGGGGTACCGAGCGGCATCGGTGGTGCTTCCAATCAATGCCCAGCCGCCCATCGTGATCATCAATCCCCTTACCGAGCGAGGTGCTACCAACAGTTGGGTGCCCGAGCCGCGCCGGGTGGGACGGCAGTGGGGCCAAGCGATGGCCCAGGCACTACTTGATACAGGCATGGACCAGGCCCGGATCGGAGTGGCCGGCATGAGTGGAGGTACTCTGAGCCACGTGCGAGCTCCCGACGGCGTGGTCAACCACAGCTCCTATGCGGAGGTGGTAAACAGGCTACCGAAGGGCCGTTTCGAGGATGCCACAGATATCCTGGGGTTCGCCCGATACGTGAAGAGCGCGGAGGAGGTGGAATGTCTCCGTCAATCGGCCGCTATCGCCGAGGCTGGCATCATGGAGATGGTGGAGGCGGCGCGTCCGGGCCTCGAGGTGGCGGTGCTTTACGCCAGGGTTATGGAAAGCATGCTGGTGCGAGGAAGTGAATACTATCCCCTGGCGCTCTGGGTGGATCCCATTGAAACACCCGAGCGGATTCGCTATGCCAGCCCGCCCGCCGGCCGACGGCTGGTGGCCAATGCCCTCATCACCAATGAGGTGAGCGCAATTTACAGTGGCCAAATATGCCAAGAAATTCAGCCCATCGCATTGGGGCCGATCCCGGAGGAATGGAAGCCGGTCATGGAGCTTCAGCGCGATGTCTTCTATGCAGGCATCGAGTTCATGAAGCCAGGGGTGGCTCTCGGGGAGTTGATCGACCTCGTCAATGGGCTCGGAAAGAAGCGGGGCATGAAGACGATGACCATCATGCATGGACTCGGTTACGGGGACGATGGTCCATTACTGACGCCGCGCGAGCAAGGTGAAAACGTTCGGGACGTGCGACTCGAAGAAGGGAACGTCTTTGTCTGGAAGCCCTCCGCCATGGCGCCCGACGAGCAGATCTCTTTCGCCTGGGGAGGTGGTGTAGTCGTAACTGAAAAGGGCGGCAAGCCGCTCTTCAAGCGTGGCCACGGGATGGTGGCGATCTGGTAGCTCTCGACCCGTGATGTGTCTGAACGAATCAATGTGGTAGGAAGGTGGCGGTGGCGGTGCCATTTCAGCTTACAGGAGGAATGTGATGCCTAGAGACAACACTAAAGAGGTGAAGATAGAGGCAGGGGACGTCGCAGTGTTCAACCCTGAAGATTTTCAGTCCTACCATCCCAACGATCCCATGATCGTCGGGGTCTATCGTGATGGTATCGATATTCGACACATCACCCTCAGGAATTTTGAGCCAGGGCAGGTTTCGGATCTCCACATCCATCCGGAGAACGCCCACTGCATCTACGTCCTTGAGGGAAGTGGGGAGGTCTTGAGGGATGGAGCCCCGCCACTACCCATCAAGGCCGGCCAGTTCCTCGTGGTTCCTCGGAACACACAGCATGGTCTGCGCAACAACGGTGGGGGCAGGCTTTCCTACCTGGGCGTAAACGCTGGAGCCGAGCCGGGCAAATAACGGCGTGTCCTAGGACCTTCAGCCATCTCTAGTCTCCACATGCCCGGCCAAGCCGGCTGCGTGGAGACTACACAGAGGGGAGCGAGCATCCAGTGGGAAGAGCCTCAGTCCCAGTAGGCGAAGGCCATGCCGCACCCCGTGCCGGCGACGGACCGGTAGCCCGGGATGTAGTCCCCGATGAAGTGTGGCGTCATGGGCTCCATGGCGCCAGCAGCGGTTATCCAGTTGCGGATCTCGGACGTGCCGAGGTTCAGCTGCTCGCGGGGCAAAGTCTTGAGCGCCTGAGCGTCCCTTTCCGCTATGCAAGTGATAGTCCGGCGGTCTATTTCTTCATCGATAATCGTATGGCTGAGGCCGCCGGATGCCATGATAACCACACGCTTGTCGCCGTCCCATGACTCCACGGCGGATCGCAGCACTTGCCCAAGCCTATAGCAGCGTGCCGGGGTCGGCTGGTTGGGCGGAAAGAACGTGTTCACCATCACCGGCACCACGGGGATCTCGGAGCCAGGCAGCATGAGCTCATAGAAAAACTTGAAGGCGTGACCAATGCCCACGTCAGGGCGTAGGCTATCCGAGCTGGCCACGTCAAACTCTTCATCCCGTAGGTTGCCGATCAGGTGCTCGGCCAAACTCCTTTCGGCAGGCCGCTCCCTTGGTCCCACCAGCTCAGCTTCCACGGCGGACTGCAACTGATCGAGCCTCGGAGCATTCCAGCTCTGCGATCCGGCGGTCTGCCGACCGCCGCCGTGCCGGTGGACCAGGTTGATGGTATCTCCATGGTATATGGAAAACATCGGCATATTGTCGCTATGGAACTGCTCATGCTGATCGTCTCCTATCATCACGATGGCGTCGGGGTCGGTCTTCTCCAGCACCACGGATAGTGACCGCAGATTTGTCTGCGCCGTGTCGTAACGCTCGCGGATGCGATCGTCGGAGAGCTCCTTTTCCATATTCACCTTCACCCCGCGACGCAGTTCCTCAAAGTTGATGCGCTTGTCCGTCTGGTCCTTCTCTTGCAGCGCGTACCAGCCTTCTAATGGCAGACGCAATTGAGGGGCATGAGGCGTCGCAACGCCAAGTACGATATTTGCCATGGATCATCCTCCTTATGGGCTACCAGTCGCTTCCATAGTTTTTTTAAAAGTCGTCCTCGTTATTATTGCCAGTGGGGGACAGGTCCTGCAAGCATACATTTCGGGCTTGCCTTATTGCTTTTAGCGAAAAGCGTGGAGGGATTCAACATAAGCGATTGCCTCTACCCCCAGGGCTCCATGGGGATCTTTTCGAAACGATCCCCTCCCACCAGCTCCAGCGGATCCATCTTTTCCAAGATCTCCTCCGGGATGGATAGTCGCTCGGCGAAGGGTTTCCCCAAAGGCTTGGTGCAATCGAAGGCGATCTTGGTGGTTCGGGTTTTTCCCGGGGAGCTTGGGTCCAGGGCGGTGCCGATCATGTCGTTCAAGACGATCAGACCGCGGTCCGCCTGGAACCGGGTGGCGAGCGCCAGGAGAACCTCTTTCTCCTGGAAGATATCCACGTCCTCGTCGAAGACGAACACATGCTTGAGGCCGTGGCTCGCGCCGAACGCTGCGATGGCGGCTGACCTGCCGTGGTCTTCCAGGGTCTTTTTGATCTGAAGGTACATGTGCATCACGCCGCACCCCGACATTGGGACATGGGCGGCCTTGGCGCCCGGGACGAGTTTACGTACGGCCCGGAGCACGTCGCCTTCCTTGGTGAGGCTGCTCAGCCAGTGGGTGTGCCCCACCATGACGTCGTCCCAGTAGGCGTCCCGGCGACGGGTGACCGCGGTGACCTTGAACATCGGCGCCCAGTTCTGTGGCCCCACGTAGCGCGTGAATTCCCCGAAGGGTCCCTCGGGCTTCCGCACATCGCGGGGTACGTAGCCCTCGATGACCACTTCAGCGTCCGCGGGGACGAGAAACTTTTCTCCCAGAGATTCTGACGGTACGAGCCTCATAGGACTGCCCAGGGTCCCCCCGGCAGTCTCGTAATGGCTCTCATCGGGTCCGATATGATTTTCCGCGCCCAGGAGGACCAGCGGATGATGGCCGATCCAATAGGCGGCAGGCATATCCTCGCCGGACTCTTCGTACTCCTGGAGATTTTTTCTGTTGTGTGAATGGGGACCCAGGTGGACACGAATCTCTTCGGCTCCCGATAGCCAGCCGCGATGATACGCGGAATTGTCGAGACCACTGGTGCGGTTGTACGTTAGGAACAGTCCTTCGGTGATATACCTTCCGGGATCCATCTTGTGATGGTGAGGCGCGGGAAAGCGTCGAACGTCTATCTCCGCTCCTTTTTCAATCACCTGTTTGATCGGGGCTTCCGACCGGGAGATCACCACGGGCTTAATACGCCGCTGCACCCGCTCGAAGCAGTCTAACCCTGCCTCCTGGACAGTAACCCCCATGGCGTGAGCGAGCCTTAGGCGGCTTGCCATCATGAAGGTCATCAGCGGCATCTCCGCCCGCTTGCCGTCAATGAGGACGTTATGGAAGATCAGCAAGGGGAACCGCTTTGCCCGCTCCATCTTCATGGTCAGAGCGGTGATTTCCCATTTGCTGTCCACCGGTTTGTCGATGTGTAGCACCTCGTTGGGATAGGCCCGCTCGTACTCCTGGACAAAACTATGCAGGTCGCGGGTCAGAAGTAGGGGGTTCTGTGAAGGTTTTTCGGTGCTATCCTTTGCAATCTTTGCCGTACTTAAAGCCATCTCGTCTCCTTTGTCACCGCCTCATTGTATCAAAGTGTTTGTGCTTCATGCGCATTATCACCCGTTCTATTTACCTGTCAAGGCAACGGAAATAAAAAGGGGACAGGCTACTTATTCGTTCGCTGCATAATTGAATATGTACCACACCTCCACGTTTTGCTTTTTACAACATAATTGGTACGAATACCGAGGAAGAATCAAAGCCTGACACACTGATCAAGAGACTTGGAAATGGATTCATGAAAAGGTTCCCGCTCGGCCAATGCTTAATAATAATCTGCCTGCTACTGGCTTCCAGCCAAGTAGAGGCTCGAAGCACATCGGACAACGCACTTAAAAACAAAGGTCGCCGGGGTTCAACTTGCGAACGGGGATTTCGTAAATCACACGGGAAATGCGTGCGGATCAAAGTTCCTCTTAATGGAAAATTAAATGCTTTGCACAACGACTGGGTATGTAAGAGAGGCTTCTACAAGTCTGGCAACCGTTGTCTCCTGGTAAGAATTCCTAAAGATGCAGAGTTAAACTATCGAGGTGATGACTGGACCTGCAATGGTGGTTTCTTTAAGGTGGCCGATAAGTGCATCCAAATACGACTCGAGGATGGCCGCGAAGTCACACAATAATCAACCTCGGGGTCATGTCAAGAATTTTAGGGTCACTAAGAATCTGATGCTCTCGTCAAAAACATGGATCATCTCGCTGCTCACCATTTTGCTGTTGTCGCTTTTTATCGCCATAGCCCTGCCGCGGTTGTTGTTCCCGCCACAACCGGAACTAACGGAAGAGGCCTATCGCAGGCTTTTTCCATACCAGAGCCGCTATGTTGATCTCCATAACGGAGCCAGGGTTCACTACGTGGATGAGGGCAAAGGAGCAACCCTGTTGCTACTCCACGGCAACCCCACTTCTTCCTTTCTCTACCGTCATTTGATCGCGGCATTGAGGTCGGACTATCGCGTGGTGGCACCGGACTATCCCGGTTTCGGACGATCTAAAGCACCTACGGAGTATGGCTTCACCGCCCAGGAACAGGCGGATACCATGGTCGCCTTCTTTGACCGCTTGCGGCTAGATGATGTCGTAGTGATGGTACAGGATTGGGGTGGTCCCATCGGTTTCAACCTCGTTCAGCGGCGACCGAAGCGCTTCAAGGGTATCGTCATCGGCAATACGTGGGCCTGGCCGCTGGAAAGAGAGCTCCGTTACAAGCTCTTCAGCTGGTTCATGGGCGGGCCAATCGGACGCTGGATCAATGACCGTCACAACGGTGTGGTGCACATCTTTCTCAAACGCGGGACTGTCAAATCGCTGGATCGTGATGCCTATGCCGGTTATTTTCAGCCTTTTCTCCACGGCGACCGCACACCGGTCACCGTTTTTCCCCGTGAACTAATTGCTGCATCGCCGTTCCTCCGAACCGTCGAACGCGGCATGGAGCGACTCAAGAACAATAAGGCGTTGATCGTTTGGGGAGAGCAGGACTTCGCGTTTGTTGAGCGAGAGCGCCGGCGCTTCGAGTCATTGTTTCCCAATCACAGCACGGTCCTGCTGCCCAATGCGAGCCATTTTCTCCAGGAAGATGCGCCGGATGAAATCGCAAAGGCAATACGCAAAGTATTCCCCCCAAAAAATTAGTTCGGGTAAAGCTACACTCCGCACTTTTTCGGGTTCCGAAGACATAAGTTACGTTACCGACCCTAGCCTCCGGCGATTGCGCCAATAATCAAAAAAGGCTCCGCACCTGTCACGACTTTATCAGGCAGCGCGGTGTCCGACGGTTCGTGAGACAGATCCTCCCCGCAGGCAAAAAACCTCACGAACGCCCGGCGCTTGTTTGTGACTTGATCGCGGATGGTACCGCGGAGCATCGGATACTGAGTCTCGAGGGCATCGAGAACGGAACCCTGCGTTATCGGACCCTCAACATTGAGCTTTACCTCACCCTCGACCCGGGCGAGCTTTTTGAGCTGCGTAGGGAGCACCACCCGGATCATGACAATGTCTGGACTTCGACGGAAAGCACAGCCGGGAGATCTCGAACGATGGGGAACCAACCGTCCCCGGAGTCGGTGGATGCGTAAACCTGCCCGCCGGTAGTGCCAAAGTACACGCCGCACGATTCCAGCGAGTCCACTGCCATGGCGTCACGGAGCACGTTAACGTAACAATCGTGCTGCGGCAGCCCTTTGGTAAGCGGCTCCCACTCGTTTCCGCCCGTAGGGCTCCGATACACCCGGAGCTTTCCCTCCGGAGGAAAATGCTCCGAGTCGCTCTTGATGGGAACCACGTAAACCGTCTCCGGCTCATGGGCGTGAACGTCAATGGCAAAACCGAAGTCAGTGGGTAAATTACCGCTTATCTCACGCCATGAACCGCCAGCGTCATCGGTCCGCATGACGTCCCAGTGCTTTTGCATGAAAAGCACGTCTGGACGGGTGGGGTGCATGGCGAGGCGGTGGACGCAATGCCCCACCTCCGCGGTTGGGTTGGGAATGGATTCGGACCTCAAACCGCTGTTGATGGGTTGCCACGATTTGCCCTCGTCGTCGCTGCGAAACGCGCCGGCGGCCGAGATGGCGGTGAAGATGCGATTGGGATTACTCTTATCCAAAAGGATCGTGTGCAGGCACATTCCACCCGCACCCGGCTGCCATGAAGATCCCGTGCCGTGGCCGCGCAGGCCGGAGACTTCTTGCCACGTCTGCGCGCCGTCGGTGGATCGGAACAAAGCCGCGTCTTCGACTCCGGCATAGACCGTGTTGGGATCGTTAAGACAGGGCTCCAGGTGCCAGACGCGTTTGAACTCCCACGGATGCGGTGTACCGTCGTACCCCTGGTGCGTGGTGAGGGGCTTACCGGTTTCGGGAGACGAGTCGTAAACGAACTTGTTACTCTCGCTCTTTGGCATGCCTTCCGGGATGGCGGCTTCCTCCTTTGGTGTACCGGGTTGATGCCATGTCTTGCCGCCGTCATCGGAGCGTTGAATGATCTGTCCGAACCAACCGCTGGACTGCGATGCATACAGCCGGTTCGAGTCTACGGGAGAGCCTTTTACATGGTAGATCTCCCAGCCCGCAAAATAGGGACCGCTGACCTGCCACCGCTGGCGCACTCCGTCGGAGGTCAGTATGAACGCACCTTTTTTCGTACCAACCAGAACCCGCACTCCGCTCATATTTCAATCCTCCTTAAAGTTAGGCCCGGCAGCATTCTTATCTTTCGAATTTGCCGTACCCCTCGTTTCGTTCATTAGAAAACATAAGGGCGCCAGATCGACTCTTAACCTTTTACTTTTTCCTTTTAACTTTTTACTTTATTCTCATTCCTCGCACGGCAGGTGAGACTCGTCCAGGGCTGCCCATCTCACCCGGCTACCCCAATTCCTGTGAACCGTTGGATTGGACCCCGGATCAGTGTCCAGCGTACCCGATGGGACAACCATCTGCTCGCTGATACGGCTGGCATGGGGCACGGGGCAATTGCACCGGGTACAGATAGCCGTGGCAAAGCTCCTTGCCTCGGGTAGATCGTAGCGCGAGATCAACTCCTCACCCTGGGTCCAGCGGAACTGGTTGAGGGGCACCCCGAGATTCGTCGCCCTCACGGCCCCGGTGGTCTTCCGACAGCGCGAGCAATAGCAGTGGTTGAATCTCGTTAACGGCGGCCATAACTCATACTGGACTGACTTGCAAAGACAACTCCCCTTAAGCACTCCTTCAGCCATATTTCATTCCCTTTCACTAGATTAGTTGATGCGTGAAATTTTATTCCACGCGAGCATCCTTCGCAAGCTGCTTACACTAATGGCGCTTCACGAAATTAACAAGTGCTTGACCGAATCCGGCTGCATGAATTCCATACCGACTGAAATCTCCCCTGAACGCGCCTATGGCCCAAGCCCCTGCGTCACGGTATTTCGCCTCACCCTTGGACTCGGCGAGGGCGAAAAAAAACGCTGCAGCGGCTCCGTTTTGTTCGATCAGAGTTAGCGGGTAACGGAGGTATGCGGATTCCGTTACCGAAAGATCGTAGTAACCGCCGGCCGGATTTCTCAGCCTCGCCAGGATGAAGTCAGCTAAATCCTTCGCACGACCCAAATATTGAGATTCGCCGGTAGCTTTCCATGCCTCTACCAACGCCGCGCCCATGCGCGCTTGATCATTGAGCAAACCCGGCCCATGGGGTGTACCATCGAAGTAATGATAGACTCCTCCTTCAGGACTTCGGCATTTGTCCCAGAAAAATTCCAGCGCCTTTAACGCAATCTCCTTGCAGGCTGACTGACCTAACACGGCATAGGCTTTGAGGTAAGCGCTGATGGTGTCGGCGTTAGCGTCCGTGTAAACACAGTCGTCCAGAATGGAGAAGTACCCTCCCCGGGAAGAAGTATCCTGATCTTCCCTCCGAATAAAATCCTCGCAGCCAAAATAGTTTCCACTGTAAGAATCCAAAAGCCTGTTATTTAGGTAGTCGATAATGTCTTCACTCATGCGCGCATAAACGGGGTTTTGAGTGAACTCAAAAACTCCCAGGCAGTTGTTAAGAATGCCCACCTGATCGGCCAGAAGCTTTTCCCGGTGGGGTCCGCTCCAGTCTTCACCGGAGGAAGTGCGGTAATATCCGCCCTCTTCATGATCATGGATCGGACTCTCGCGCATTCGGTCGAGGGTTAGACACACGTGATGGAGGTAGTCGGAATGCTTTGCCGCTCCATAGCGGGAGAGTAAAAAATCGTTGACATCTGAATGGATAAATTTCTGACCATGTCCGTAGCCACCGTGAACGCGGTCGGCTAGCCCCATGATCAGTTGGGTAATATTTGAAACACTAGTGTCCCAATGGTCTTTGGGGTTCGGCTGACTCCGGACCTCCCCCGACATCTGTCCGGGTGTTTCTCCTTTACTGCGAACTTCGTTTTGAATCTTCTGATTGGCTGCATAGACACGAACCAAAAGGCTTCCCAGCGCTTCCGCGCTAAGGCTATTGGCAGAGGCGAGCAGCTCCCCCGCCGGAGTCATGAAAACAATGGTTGGCCATCCGTTTTGATTGTAGCGAAGGTCCACGTCGGGCCGCTTCCCGTTCTCTGCACGGACCGAGACGAAGTAGGCGTTTAGCAATGTTATATTCTCGTCGTGTGAAAAGGCATCCTCGTCCATTCGCTGGCAGATACGGCACCAAAAGGCGTGCAAAAAAAGCATCAAGGGCTTGTTCTGGTTTTGCGCCGTGCGGAACGGCTCTTCCCCCCACTCAAACCAGTTAATCAAGTGTGCCCGATTGGAAATGGGTGAGAAACGGATCATTAGCAGTTTTCCCCGCCAGCGTCAGCATGGGAGGGAACGTAGGATTGGGAAAGTGTATTCACCTGTGACCGTCTGTTTCGAGCAGGATTGACCCACTAAGCCCCTAATGGATATAGTGCTGGATCATGCCCCCGGGAAATCAACCTGTCATCAAGGCCGTTCGTTACTTTTTATCTCATACACCGGGACTTGTCACCCACGGCTCGAAACCGGCACGTGAAATTGTCCGGGAAGCGGTGGTAAGTGAACGAATTCGGGCGCGACTCCGTCCCTTCGAGGACGCTTTGTCCTACCCACCGAACCGGGCGTTTCTAGGATCCATCTATCCCGATGAACTAAAATCCCTCCAACGGCCCTGGTTCGCCATGCGACAGGAAACGAAGCGGTGGCAACGACATGGTGATTTCATGCCGGAAGAGGAATTTTACGGCGTCATGAAGCTCTGCGATCTCTTCAGCCTGCTTTGGCTCGAGGAAGGTTTTCTCAGGTCGGCGCGGCGGGCATTGGAACTCCATCCGCTCTTTGGGGAGGTAAAGGCCGCGAATCTCAACGACGGCAAGCCGCTTTCTGCCATTGAGGCCCAGATTGCCGGTCCTTCGTCTGCCCTGCCCCTCTATCTCAGAAACGGGCAATTGGTGGGTTGCATCCTGCCGGGCGATCGGGAGGATCGCTCCCTTGCGCCGGACATTCTCCTGGAAAACCTCGCTTGCAAGGCGACGGCAGTGGTGGCCCTGAAGACGCTACTGAAGGGTGAAGGTGTGGAGGCCACTGCCATTGATTATATCTTAAACAGTGGCGAGGAGGCGGTGGGTGACCGTTACCAGCGCGGTGGAGGAAATCTGGCCAAGGCCATTGGGGAGATGTGCGGGTGCACCGTAGCGACCGGGGTCGACGTCAAGGGCTTCTGCTCAGGTCCGAACCATGCCTTGCTGCTAGCCGGCAGCTTGGTGAGCGCGGGAGTGTTCCAGAATGTGATGGTTGTGGGCGGCGGCTCTCTAGCGAAACTCGGGATGAAGTTTCAAGGCCATCTCAAACACGAACAACCGATATTGGAAGACGTTTTGGCGGGAGTGGCCATTCACATCTCCGGGGACGACGGGAAACATCCCTGGCTAAGGCTGGATTCCGTTGGAATGCACCGAATCGGTACCGGCTCGAGCCAGCAGGCAATCTTCGGTTCGCTGGTGGCCGAGCCGCTGCAGAAACTAAAATTGCACTTCAGAGATGTCGATAAATACGCCACCGAGCTGCACAACCCGGAAGTGACAGAACCGTCCGGAAACGGCAACGTTCCGCTAACGAACTACAGGCTCATCGCCGCCCTGGCGGCCCAGAATAAAGAGATCGCTCCTAACGAGATTTCAAGTTTTGTGGAAACACACGGAATGCCCGGCTATGCCCCAACCCAGGGCCATATCGCCTCGGCCATCCCGTTCCTGGGGCACGCTGTGGACCGAATCCTGTCCGGGTCGATGGAGCGAGCCATGTTTTTGGCCAAAGGAAGTTTGTTTCTCGGTCGAATGACGCAGATGGCAGATGGACTATCCTTTATATTGGAGCGTAACCCGAACCAATAGCATTGGGAATAAGATTACTCGCGCAAAGCGAAACTAGTAGGCAGATTGCAGTGAGCAGTATGCAGTAGTCAAAACTGAGGTCAAAAAAGCAAGGCGGAGGAATTGATTTCTTGCTGCCTACTGCCTCCTGCTTGCTGTCTTCGCTTCGAATGATGGGGGTGTTATGGAACTGAATGGAAAAAAAGTCATAATCCTGGGAGAAAGAGACGGCGTTCAAGGCAACTCCATCGCCCTATGTGCGAAAAGTGCGGGCGCCGAAGTCATCCTTGAACTCACCCACTGTTTTGTCTGAACGGCCTCGGGTGCACTTGACCTGGAAGGTCAACAGGAAATCAAAGAGAAAGTAGAAATCACCGGGACCGCTGGTGTCGTCGTTCTCATCGGTACACCCACCGCGGAGAGCAGCAAACTGTTTGGTCTAACCCTCACTGAAGGGGATCCCACCTGGGCGGGAGTGCTCGCCGGCGTTAGCTTGAAACTGCCTGTCTTCCACATCACTGAGCCCGAAATTAAGCAGCAGGTGGACTCCGAGATTTATGCCAATGAGGTGGGCCTGGTGGAAATGGCAGTAGAAACTGACGCTATCGCCACAGCGATGCGGGAAGTCCGCTCCGGCCTCGCTAACGGATAAGTAAATTCCCTTGGCGGCAAGCTCACTTTTTTGTATAAGGAGAGCGGCCGGGGTTTGAGATCGCGTTAATGTTGGGAGTCCTCCCGGTCTGTTGCTTGGTCTTCACGAGAGGAGACAGAAATGCGTCTGACCCTGGCATGTCACCTCATCACGGAAATCCGCTTGGAAACACCAAACCGTGTCGACGGCACGGTCCTCGTCGTCGATCCGGAGGAACTACGTCGGTTGGTTCTTGAAGACGATGCCGTTACCGGTGTGGATTTCGAAATCATTCGCCCCGGCGAGAGTTGTCGCGCCGCACCCGTCTTTGACATCATCGAACCTAGGGCTAAAGGAGCGGACTCAAGCCCGGATTTTCCAGGCATCCTGGGTGCGCCGGAAACGGCGGGCATGGGGACAACCCATGTCCTCGAGGGAGCCGTCATCACCGTTTTGGCGGAGAGATCTCCGGGAGAGACCAGGGGTGTGACGGGTCGGGTATTGGAGATGAGCGGGGCAGCCGCTGAAGGCAGCAAATATTCTTCGTTAAACCACCTGGTGGTGGTGCCCCGTACCCGTATGGAGTTGTCTGTGCAAAGCATCGGTAAAGCGTATCGCAGGGCCGGTCTCAGGCTCTCGGTGCATTTAGCCCGTATTGCAGCGAATCAGCCGGCGGCATCCACCCATCAATTTGAACCGGCAGGGCCCGCGGAAGCGGGACGTGAGGGGCTTCCCCGGGTCGCTTATGTAGGCCAGATCTTCTCGCGCCAGCGAAAGCCAGGCGTGGACGAGCCAATTCTCTATGGTACAAACACGGAAGGGATGTTGCCCATCCCTCTCCATCCCGACGAGTGGTTGGACGGCGCCATTGTACCGTCGTACAATACTTCCATCGGCGGCGCGGAAACCTATTTTTATCAAAATCATCCCGTGATCCTGGAGCTCTACGGACGCCACCATGCGCGGGATCTCAACTTCGTAGGAACCGTTGTGACGATCGCTGGATCCGACAACTTCGACCGTGACCGAAACTGTCGGACGGCTGCGAATCTGGTCAGGTGGTCGTTAAAAGCGGACGCTGCCATTCTAACCAAATACGGGGGCGGTGTTCCCCACGCCGACCTGGCGGAGACCGCGCGGCTCCTGGAAGGTATGGGAATAAAAACCACGGTGATGGTCTCGGACATGGCGCGGGACAGGCGGGTTGAGTCGGCCCTTCTCTTCAACTTTCCGGAGGTGAATGCCATCGTATACAATGGCGGAACCGGAACAAACTACACGTTGGCGCCGGTGGATCGAATCATCGCCGCGACCCCGGAATTGAGGAAGGTGTTGGCCGGACCGACGAAGGTCGCCGCTGCGAACATTGCCGGTGTCACAAATCAACAGGGAGCCTCGAGAATGCGGGCTTTGGTCACTTGAATTAGCCGTGAACCTACATAGGAGGGTCAAAAAATGCGAGTTGTACACTATCTAAATCAGTTTTTTGGCGGGGTCGGGGGAGAGGAGCATGCGGGCATGCCCTTAGAGACACGTGAGGGGGCCGTGGGACCCGGGAGGCTATTGGAGCAACTGCTGAGCAATGACTCCCGTGTGGTTAGGACCCTCATTTGCGGCGACAACCATGCCGTGGAACACCAGGAAGAGTTAACGGCCGCCGTGCTAGCAAAGGTCCGGGAGGCGGGGGCAGAGCTGTTTGTTGCCGGTCCTTGCTTTGAGGCGGGTCGGTATGGCATGGCGGCTGGATCCCTCTGCGCCGCCGTTCAATCCAATCTAGGGATTCCTGCCATTACTGGCATGAGCAGCGAAAACCCGGGTGCTGACCTTTATCGGGAAGCGCTCTATATCGTGAATTCAGGTGCTAGCCCCGCCAAAATGCGGGACGTGTTAACCAAGATGGTAAACCTGGGAGGGAAGCTCATCCAGGAGAAGTCCATCGGGCTGCCGGCAGAGGAAGGTTACCTTTCCCGGGGTATCTTGCACGATCAGCTGGTGGATCGGACGGCCGCCACCAGGCTCGTGGACATGCTCATGGCGAAAGTAAAAGGAGAACCCTTCGAGTCTGAAATGTTACCGACTACCTTTAAACCGATTCCCATGCCATCGGCCGTGCAGAATCTGTCGAAGGCCAAAGTCATGCTCATTACCGACGGCGGCCTCGTTCCTAAAGGCAACCCGGATAATATCGAGGGACAAGCCGCCACCCGATGGGGATCCTATAGCATCGATGGACAGGATGATCTCAGGGGAGAGGACTATGAAATCTCTCACGGTGGCTACGATCCCAGGTTCGTTCAAGCGGATCCAGACCGTCTTGTGCCCCTCGACGCCATGCGCGAGATGGAGAGAAGTGGCAGGATCGGAAAACTCCACCACGAATTCATATCGACATCGGGTCTATCGAACCCGCTATCGAACACGCGGCGGCTAGGTAGGGAAATGGCCGAAAAGGTGAAGAGGGAGGGTGTCGATGCCGTCATCCTCACGTCCACCTGAGGAACCAGCACGCGCAGCGGAGCTGCGATATCAACCGAGCTCGAGAAAGCAGGCATCCCGGTGGTTCAGATTACCTCAGCCATGCCCATTGCAAAAATGGTCGGGTCCAACCGCATCGTTTTAGGCAACGGTATTGTCCACGTCACTGGCGCAGCGAACCTAACGGGTGAGGAAGAGAAAGAATTGCGGCGCAAGCTGGTAAAGGAGGCTCTCGAATTACTGGAGTCCAATCAGCAGCAGAGTAAAGCAGGTGATAACACCTGATCCATAACCAAATCAAAGAAATTAACCGCAGATTTACGCCGATTTTCGCAGATAAAAAATGGCAAAGAGCATTCCGTTTTCTTAATACGCTTTGCGCTATGCCCTTTGCGTTTAGCAGTTTCGGCTCAACACTCGCTACTCAGTAGTGATGTCCCTTGGCGTTCTTGGGACAGCAAAATCAAGAAGTTTGTCTAATAACTTATGAAATATGTAAGCGGACGTGACTTGGCCACTAGTCCAGGTTGTGAATGCGGCGGAAAGTCTAATAACTCGTGCAAAAAAGTCTTACCAGTCGAGTGGCGGTTGGGGGCCGGGTTTGATCCCCGCGATGTCAGGATCTTCGCCAGGAATCTCAGGCCGACGATTGATTTTTTCTGCCTTACGTTCCTGTCGCATGACCTCTTTTTCCTTCTTTTTCTTCTGCCGATCCTGCTCTTTTTTGCGCTTTAGAAATGTATCAGCCATGGAGCAATTTACCATCTCGCTGAGCAAAACCCAAACGAATTAGGGGCCCTGTAGAGGGGGTGGGGCTAGCCCCCCCCCCCCCCCCCCCCCCCCTGGACTTCACTGCTTTGGCTGCATGGCAACCCCGTTTTCATTAGAATTCGATTCACCAGTCCCACTAAGGGCGTAAAATCAAAAGATTTTTATCGCGCCAAGACGCTAAGCTGGCAAAGAGTAGAATTTAGTGATTATTTCATAACTTGGCGTCCTTTGTGGTTCGACCATGCTCACCACACTGAGTCCATCGAAGGGTGCGTTTGGGCGAGTTGCCTCTTTCCCAAATCCGGGCTCCAAGGTTAACTAAAAAATAGCAAATTCTTTTGCTATGTTATCAACGACCCCCCGCAACTACTCCCGGCTCCCGCGGTACAGGCGTAGCAGTGGTCCCCGACAATGATCGATTGGTCCTCCAGGCCATTGGTACAAAGGTCCCAGATTTTTAAAGGATTACCCTGCCGGTTAAGAATCGGCAGTTCCAGCATTTGATTGAAATCACAGTCGTAGATGGATCCCTCCCACCCTACGCTCCAAAGGTTTCTACACATGACCTTGTCCAGGGTAGCCGGGTTGAAAGCGGATTCGATGAGATCCAAATACCGGTGGTACTCATTTCGCACCTTGAGAAACTTCTCAAAACGAGTGATGGGCATGTTGGTGAGACAGAAGAGATGGTTAAAGACGATACCAAATTCCTCCTTGAGGATTTTCCTATAGTCTTGCTCCAATTGTTCCTGGGGCGGCGGGAGATGAGTCCCCACCGGGTTATAGACCAATTGTAGCTCCAACCCCGTATTGGTAACCCCGTAGCCCAATCGGTTTAGCTGCTGCAGCGCACGAATGCTTTGATGGAAGGTCCCTTTGCCCCTTTGTTGGTCTACGTTCTCCTCTGTGTAGCAGGGAAGGGAGCAGATCAGCTCAACCCGGTTTTTTTGGAAGAAATCCGGGAGATACTCCTTCCCCTCTTCAAAGATGACGGTGAGATTGCATCGATCCATGACGTGGCGGCCAAGTTGGACGCAGCGCTCCACCAGATAATCGAAATGCGGGTTGAGCTCCGGTGCTCCACCTGTGATGTCCACCGTATGGATATCGGACTTTTCCAGGAACCGCACTACCGACTCTACAGTCTCAAGGGTCATTAATTCCGTACGGGTCGGTCCCGCCTCCACGTGACAGTGAAGGCATGCCTGATTGCAGTACCTGCCCATGTTAACTTGCAGGATCTCCACCTTGCGCTTGCGGAGGCCGTCACCGTTCCGTCTTACCTTTTCAGCAAAACTCTGCATGATTGTCCCTCGCTAAAACCAATCTGATTCCGGGAATACCAGCAACCTCACCGTAGGTCAAATTTTTGCTCTCTCCGTTCTAACCGCCTAGTTCCGAAACGCAGCGAAAAGCAATCAGTATATGCTTGCTCGATCCGGGGCGCCCATGACGCATGGCCGCTCGACAGGTTCCCGGCAGATCATCCCAGGAACATCCTTTCAAAACCATTTTTTGGGATTGACTGCCAACGCCAGTTGACGGCCAGGCTGTGGAGGTCCACTCAAATGTATTTCCCACCATATCGTAGAGCCCGTAGGGGCTTTTCCCAAGGGGGAATCGGCCCACGGCTGTGGTGGAGCCAAAATGGGATCCACTATTCAAATTTTCCACCATCCACTTGTTCCCCCATGGAAAGATGCGCCCATCCGTCCCGCGAGCCCCCTTCTCCCATTCTTCTTCGGTGGGCAAACGGTACCTGCCCCTCACCTATTCTCCCTTCCAACTGCAATAAGACACGGCGTCATCGTAAGTTACTAAAACCACGGGATGGTCTTTGCGGCCGGATGGAAAGGTATCTCCTTTCCAGAGGAACTCCTTGACCTTGTTATAAGGGTGAACCAAAAAACCCTGTCTCTGGTATGCCTCAGGAGTAATCGTGGGTCGTTGGCGCCCTGTCCCATCCACGAACCTCTTGTACTGCCCATTGGTCACTGGATGTCGATCCAAGCAAAAGTTATTGGTCCTCGGTGTCCTTCGTGTCTCCTTTTCATACCACCCGTAGCGGCGCGTGACCTCCTTATCAAGACCATAGGCAAATTCCCTCTCCTGTCTTGTACTACCCATGGTAAATGTTCCTGCAGAAATAAAAAGCTGCTGTTGATCATGCGGGCACAACACTTCCCCAGGCGACTCTGAGGATGTAGTGGTATCACCGGAGAGGGGAACTTCGGAGGGCGACTGGGCAAAGGTTGAAAGGACCGTCAATAGGAAAGCAAAAACGAATAAGATCCTACCTCCCGTTCTTGCGAACATCCCGCTCTCTATTTGGATTAACAAAGGTTTCCCGAATATAGCGTATGACGCTCCAAATTTCTTTTTCGCTAAGTACTTGACCAAAGGGCTGCATGGTATCGAACTTGTCTTCTACAACAGCACCTATTTTACCCTTTTTGATCAGCGAAAAGAGGAAAGTGTCCTTGAATCGGTCCATGAGCTGGGGATCGGTCAAGTTCATGGGAGATGGTTGAATTAAACTGACAAAATACCTTGGCGCAGGTTGGATCTTACTGGCCCTTTCCCCGTTACCCATGCCCCCTTTACCGTGGTAGATAGCACAGGCAGCATCAAAGATCTCCCTCATCTCGGCCGATTGGGGCCCTCCCTTGCTGAAGCCCCGTTCAAATTTAATCAGATTACGGATTTGGTCGTCCTCTAAAACGTCTCCGAAGGACGGCATGGCCACCGCTTCCAATTTTTTATTGGGTATCTGTCTTTTGAGAACGGCGAGTTTACCGTATTTCACTACGTTGAAGATATATTCATCCGTCAGGCGTGACATGTAGACAGAATTGATAAAGACCTGCGGGCTCGGTTTTGTATTGAACCAACCTGGCCCTTTTCCGTCACCCTTCAGCCCGTGGCAAGCAAAACAGATTTCCTTATAGACCCCCTCCCCAACTTTAAGGTCTCCCCGGGTCGCGCTCTGGGCTGTCACGGATTGGGGAACGGCTAGGATTAGAAGCAACAGAGCCGCCAACATACTCACGCCATTCATACAGTATTCTTTCCGTTCTCAATCGACGAAATTCCGACTGAACATTTTGAAATTTTCCTTCGAATTTGCATTTAGGAAATCGGAAAAACGACACCTCGCCCTGTGGAATAGCGCTTCGGGCAAGCATCTCGACCTCGGTCGAGTCGGTAATCCACGGGGCGAGCCGCAAAGTCGCAAAGGGTGCTAAGTTACAAGAAAATAGAAAAATCTCTTTCTTTGCAGGCTTGGCGTCTTGGCGCGAAAATCTTTGTTGAACTCGTTCTGTTCGAAATTCTATCCCTAAGAATCTAAAACAAGGGAGGGTAAAAACCCTCCCTTGTTACCCGTCACAACATTTCCACTAGGCTGCCCCTATCGGCCACCACAGGGATTCTTTGCTGCACATGGGTTTCTGGCCCCACACGGATTTTTAGCTGCGCATGGATTCGCCGCGCAAGGGTTTTTCGCCGCACACGGATTTTTTGCTGCACAAGGGTTTTTTGCGGCGCAGGGGTTTGGAGCACAGGGGTTATATTGGGCTTGAGAAAGGTTTGGTAAGGAGAGATAGAAAAGGGCTATAAAAATAGCTAAATAAAATTGGCAACCAAGAGATTTCCCTGTCCTCATAAGTCCCCCTTTTCCCTTTATATTCAGATAAGTCTGAGTACTTTAACTGCTGCCAAAGCAAAAAGTTCCCCTTAATTCCTCAGTGGAGGAACTTTTTTGACCAAACGCCCTTTTTCCAGATATAGTTCTGGTCAGGTTGGGAGGGTATCCATTGCGCATTAACTTTCGGAGTCGGACAACTTTGATCCTATCGGGCCTAGTCGTCTTTCTCATACTTATCGTGATCTTTAGTCTAGAGTTTCGCAAAATTGAGGTTCAAAACCCTCAGCCCCCAGCAAACCTTTCCCTCAAACTGGACGTGGACAGCTTTTTTCAAAACTATTGGCAAACCCCAATTCCTTTGCAGGGCAAACCTTCTGCCGGCTTTACGAAAGAAGAGGCCTCTCTCAGTCCCCAGGCCTGCGGGAGCTGCCATCCGGAACAATACAGAGACTGGAAGGAAAGCCTTCACAGCAAGGCCATGGGACCTGGTCCATGGGGACAGATTATTGACTCTACACAATCCAACCCCGAGGAGGCGATTCTTTGTCTGACCTGTCACGCCCCCCTGAGTGAGCAAATGCCTTTCCTCACAGGCACAGCATCCAACGGTGGACAGGGTTATAAAAATAATTTGCAATTCGATTCGAAGCTCCAACTACAAGGCATCGTTTGTGCCTCTTGCCACGTCCGGCAACACCAACGGTTTGGCCCACCGAAACAGGAGGGAGAAGCCAAACAACAGTACCCCAGCAGTATGCCAAACCACGGCGGGGTTCAGAGGACTCCTCACTTTGATCGTGCCGAGTTTTGTCGCGGCTGCCACCAGTTCGACCCGGAAAATTCACTGTTGGTCAACGGCAAACCCCTCCAGGACACGTACAGAGAGTGGAAAAACAGTGTCTGGGGCAAAGGAGGAGCCTCGTGTCAGGAATGCCATATGCCGAACCGCCGCCACCTATGGAAAGGAATACATGACCCCGAAATGGTCAAAGGAGGGGTCCGAGTAGAAGCCGGGGTGAAAGAGGCCTCGAAGTCACCAGCAGGAACTATTGAAATCGAGGTGAAATTGACCAATGCCGCCGTGGGACACAAATTTCCGACTTATACCACTCCCAAAGTGTTCGTTCGGGCTGAACTTCACACCAAGGCAGGAAACGTCTTGCCTGGAACACAACAAGAGGCCACCATCGGCTGGGACGTTCGCGTGGAAGGGGGGCAATGGAAGGAATTCTTTGACACCCGCATCCGGCCAGGCGAGAGCTCCAATCACCGCTTTAAATGGGACCGTACTGTGGAAGCGGAAACGGTTCGGGCCTGGGTAGAGGTACACCCGGATTATTTCTACCACGTGCACTTTTATCCGGCCTATTTGAGTAGCGGTGCCCTATCTCCGGAGGGCAGAAGGCTGATCGAAAAGGCCCGACAGGAGTCCGGTGGATCGTCATTTATCCTCTTTGACAAACACATTCCCCTGAACTGACCTGTCTACTTAATCCAGGCCGAAAAAAACCAGGAACTGCGCTCCTTTTATACTATGTTCTAAGTAAGTAGACACTGGCTATCCCCTCAGCTAGAATGGCTGCGTGATACGGAGACGCAAAAACACAAAAGCCGGGAGAGAGCGCTTCGCCCAAGAGGCGCTGCAACACCTTGATCACCTTTATCGAGTTGCTCTGCACCTATCGAGGGACCCACAGGAAGCTCAAGACCTTGTCCAAGAGGCCTATCTTCGAGCCCTTGATTCTTTCGAACAATTCACCCCTGGAACCAACTTGAAGGCATGGTTGAGTCGGATCCTTTATAACTTTTTTCTCGATCACTACCACAAGAAGAAAAGGTGGGTAGCCGTGGAAGGACAGGGTCTCTTGGACGAAGAGGGCTTAGATTTTTGGGAGACGCTTCCGGGACCCGAGCCAGGGCCGGAAAACAATGTTTACATTAATGAATTGAGCGTTAAGATCAACGAGGCCTTGACCAAAATTCCTGAAGAATTTAGAGCGCCCATTGTACTGGTGGACATGGGGGAGCTTTCATATGCAGAGGCCTCGGAAGTGCTCTCATGCCCCTTGGGCACCATTCGTTCCAGACTTTCGCGGGGCAGAAAATACCTTCACAAGTACTTACGGTGCTACATGGTCGAAGAGGTTAAACAAGGCAGGAAGAGGCGGAAATGAAGACTCCATGGGTCTTAGCCCGTGGTATACATCCATTTTGCCGAGCTGGTCGAATCACTTTCCTACACTCTGCGAGCTTCGAAAGTGTCCAGGTTATCGGTTAATTGATGGGCTTAGCCTGATACTCTCTTGCCCAGACAAATAACACATCATTCTAACGGCTTCAGGTCTCCCAACATGGTGGGTATCAGCTCCGACACGGTTGGGTGAGCGTGGACGGCTCGCTGAATGACCGTATAGGGCGCTTTGGTGTACATCACATCCAGGATGGAATGAATGATTTCATCGCCACCAACACCAAGGACTGTGGCTCCGAGGATCTCTTTACTCTCGGCATTCACTAAAATCTTCATAAAGCCTTGCGTCTCGCCTTTTTCCACTGCGCGCGCCACACGAGTCATGGGCCTTTTAGCTATCAACGCTTTGCGGCCTGATTTTTTGACCTCATCTTCGGTCATTCCCGCACGACCGAGGGGTGGATCGATGAACATTCCAAAGGTCAAAATTCGGTCGCTGACCCGGCGCGGGTCGTTGTTGAACAAATTGGCTGCCACGATTTCGAAGTCGTTGTACGAGGTGTGGGTGAAGGCGCCCTTTCCATTGCAGTCCCCAATTGCCCAAACTCCGGGTACGTTGGTACGAAGCTGGTCGTCCACTTTGATGTATCCCCTCTGATCCACTTCGAGGCCTGCTTTTTCTATGCCCAAGTCGTCTGTGTTGGGACGTCGTCCGATGGCGAGCAACAGATGGCTACCGGTTACCTCTCGACCCCCGGTTTTGCAGTCTAAATTGACGGTGATCTGATCGCCCTTTTGCGTGGCAGAAATACATTCCGCCTCAAGCCGAATGTTCACTCCCTCCGCTTCCAAGATTTCTTTGACCGCCAGGGAGGTGTCATCATCCTCCATCTGGGTCAAATGAGTACCCCGGTCCACGATGGTCACCTCGCTGCCGAAGCGTCTGTACATCTGACCAAACTCCAAACCTATGTAGCTTCCGCCAACGACAATCAGATGTTTAGGAACAAAGTCTACTTCCATTATGCTCGAATTCGTGAAGTATTTTACTCCCGGAAGATCCAACTCCGTGGCCCGCCCCCCCACGTTGACGAATATCTTTTCCGCCTCAATGAGCTCGCTCCCCACACGCACCGTATGGGGCCCCTCGAACTTCCCATGGTTTTCGTAAACCTTAGCGTTCTTCAGGTTTTTTACCCAATTGCCCACTCCCTGATTGGAGCGCTGTACTGCCTTGTCCTTGCGCTCCTTTACCTTTTTCATATCCACAGTGATCGGCCCGCCGATCATCACCCCGTATTCAGCCCCACGCCTTGCTACATGAGCCGCATGGGCACTGGCCACCAGGGTCTTGGTGGGTATTCAGCCAGTGTTAACGCAGGTGCCACCAAACATCTTGCGTTCAACGATGGCAACTTTCATTCCTTCGCTCGCCATCCGAGCGGCCAGTGACGGTCCTGACTGGCCTGTACCGATTACGATGGCATCGTATTTCGTAGTCATGATCTTTTCCCCCTTGTTATCGCTCACCACTACCTGCAGTATATTTCTTAAGGCAAGACATAGAACGAAGAGATCCCTTACCACAATCGTCCGAATCATCCAAGAGCTAGGATATTGATTTACCGTGGTAAAGGGGCAATATTTCGGGAACTTCTTGGGTAGGTACAAAGTTAAACAGCTTATAGCCAGTGTGCAACAAGGAAGGAAGTATCGGAAATGACTTGTAAAGAGGCCGAGGAGCTTATAACCGCTCTAGTGGATAACGAACTAAACGATCTGGAGCGACAGGCCATTGAGAGCCACCTGAAACACTGCCTGAATTGCCAGTACGTTTTTGAGCAGGAAAAAGAACTTAAAAAACAGATCTCGTCCATTGGTGCTAGAGTATCCGCCCCGTCGGATCTCAGGGCAAAGATCTTATCCGATCATCATGTCTTACCTCGGGCCACCGAATCATCTCAAGGTTGGAAAGGGTTCACTTGGGCACCCAATGTCATCGCCCGCCCCACCTTTGCATTGGCCGCACTCATTTTGCTACTCGTTCCGGTCTTTTACCTGACCTGGCCGACAGGCCAACCAATTCCTTTGGCGGCCATAGATGCGCACGCAAAGATTACTTCAGGGGACCTTTCATTCCTCCGCGCTGAAAGCCCGTTAGACATTAAAGATCAATTGTATCGCGCCACGGGCGGCAAATTTGCGCCCATGGGCTATGATCTATCCCCTGTGGGATTAAAGCCCGTCGGCGGCACGATCAAAGAAGTCGGCAATCGCGAGATCCTGATTGCCGTGTACGAGGGTACCGGTCCTTCAATTAGTTGCTTTACCTTCCTCGGGACGGAGAAAGACGCTCCACCAGAAGCCCGTAGGTTCTTTGACCCTCAGAAGAATATCAATTTTTATACTTTTTCCAACCATGGGATAAATGGGGTCATGCATCGAGTGGGAGAGCGAATCTGCCTGTTGGTCTCCAAGAGACCCATCCTGGAACTCCTGGATCTCGCCCGATCCGTTTCCAAACCTACCCGAAGCTAGACAAGGGGGCCGATTGAAGTACCTGTTACCCCTATGGCTATCCTTGTCAGTCCTGCTGCTGGTGCCAAATCACCCTCAAGCCGTAGACCTTCGACCGGATGAAATCATTACCGTCCTCGCCAAGGACGCCATCCCGGCCATTCTCTCGCCCGAGTTCCAAGATGGCAAAAGCGCCCAATGGCTCAAGGCGGACGAATCCGTCATCGGAGTGGAAATCAATGGAGACAGTCGCGCCTACCCCGTAGCCACACTGAGCCGGGTTGAAATAGTCAACGACAAGGTCGGCGGTATACCCATCGCGGTCACCTGGTGACCCCTCTGCTATACGGCCATCGTGTATGACCGTAGGATCGCAGGTAAGGAATTAACCTTCGGGGTATCGGGAAAGCTCCACGCCAATTCCCTAATAATGTACGATCACCAAACAGACAGCCTCTGGAGCCACATGGTGGGTGCGGCAGTCAAAGGTCCATTGGATGGGAAACAGCTCAAACCCATGGAATCCACGTTTACACGTTGGGAGACCTGGACGGCACTCTACCCGGACTCCAAAATATTGACCAGCGGCAGGCGTTTCTCTCTAGGCTTAAGACGGGATCCTTACGAATCGTACTATAGTTCGAAGGACACGGGCATTATTCCCACCCGCTTGTCCGATAAGAGAGTTTATCCCAAAGAATACGTACTTGGATTAGTAATAAACGGAAAAGCTAAGGCCTACCCCTATTCTGTTCTCAGCAAGGAGCCCGTGGTCAACGACATTTTCCAAGGGGTCCCTATTCTCACGGTCTTCGAGAAAGAAAGCGCAACAGGGATGGTGTTTGACCGCCGATTGAAGGATCGTGTTCTCACCTTCAAGAAGACCCAGGTGAAGGATCAGAAAGGCATATTTCTCACAGACGACAATACTGGTTCGATCTGGAACGGGTTAACCGGAAGGGCCGTTAAAGGAAAACTGAAGGGCCAGAAGCTTGAAGGGGTTCCCGTCACTCCTTCCTTCTGGTTCGGTTGGGTGGACCATTACCCGAAGACCCTAATCTTCACTGCCAAGAAATAATCCATTCAATTCCACTTCTCCCCTGCTCTCTTATTCTGGTAAGACGCAATTATTGCGTCGTTTAAGCGCTTGTTGTGACGATTGACAACCCCATTCCTGGTGATATTGGTGCATATGATAAGGTCATGAGAAGAGACAAAGAATGGCAACTATCAGATACTTTGTCAGCGACGTCGAAGAGGCCGTAGCTTTTTACACTCAGCAACTGGGGTTTTCGCTGGACCAGAAGTTCGGACCAATCGCTATGATTTCCAGAGGGGACCTTCAGCTTTGGCTCAGCGACCCTAGAACTTCAGCGGCTCGACCAATGCCGGACGGGCGCATCCCAGAACCAGGGGGTTGGAATCGCCTCGTCATTCAAGTAGATGACCTTACGTCCCTGGTCGAGAAATTGAGAAGCGAGGGAACTCACTTTCGGAACGAGGTCATCAGCGGGCCAGGTGGAAAGCAGATTCTTGCAGAAGATCCGGCGGGCAATCCAATCGAGTTGTTTCAGCCCGCCTGAGTGAAGTCAGATTATATTCTTCACCCCATAGCACTCCCCATCTGGCCTGGCGTTCAGCGCCCCATCCACCACATCCAGAGTCGAAAACCCTCACGCATAAAAGTTAGGTTACTCCCCGATCGGAGTTGCATCCTGCGTAGGACTCAATTAAAGCGTCGTTTAATTGCGTCTTGCAACTAATCTAGCCCCAAAACACTTTTAGAATCACACCTTGATATGGTACCAAAAGTGACCGATTATCTGGGACCGCCGATTCGCTTGACAGGCATCCGCTATTCCAATAAGTGGATTGGCAACAGAGCCCCCCCATCGGCAAGGCATCTTTCTCGATGTGAGGCCTAGCAGAGGGGCAGGAACCGTTCCTTTGGTGGGGGGACGATGAGTCGAAGGTCAACGGAATCGCATTCCAGACTGATTTTGAGGAGGCCAGATGAACTGGGGGAAAATTAAATTAGGTTTCTGGAGTGCTATTGGTGGCGCCATTGTATTAGCCATCATTGGCTTCTTTTGGGGTGGATGGGTTACGGGCGGTACTGCTGAGGGGATGGCAGCAGATGCTGTCGTCGATCGCTTGACACTAATTTGTGTCGCACAGTTTACCCAGGATCCGGACCAAGCTGTGAAGATCAACGAAATGAAAAAGAAGGATGTGTGGGATCAACAAAATTACGTAGAACAACAGGGATGGGCAACAATGCTTGGCGAGACGAAACCTGATAGCAAGGTTGCTGACGCGTGCGCCAAGGAGCTTTTGAAGATGATCTAGTAGAAACGCCAGGGAGGGATAACCTTAATGGCGCGTCTCAATGACAACTCAACCGAGTAGGGTTCCTAGAGGTCCCTTGACCCACCGTCGCACGTACATTCCAAGCCGGGAGGGGAGGAGCGGCAAGACTCCCCCGGCTCTTGCTCATAAAGCCGGATTGCACGGACAAGGAGATTCTGCATCGTTTGAGAGCAGCGGTCAACACCGGGCCACTGTATTTTCGTCCAACGACCCGTAGAACGCACTTAAATAGCTCATGAATTGCATCCTGCACCAAACGCAATTAATACGTCGTTTAATTGCGTTTTGAACAGGAATTAAGGTCCGTTATTCTCTGGAACAAGCTTAGCTGTACGCTTTAGGGTGCACTTCCTAATGGAATGGTTAGGATAACGGCCGGCAACCAGACGAGGGAGAATCAGAGCTTTCGTTGCTATAGACTATAGATAGACAGAAGTAAGAAGAAGCAAGTTATCGGTTTAGGAGATACTTTTCTTCGATATTGACCGTTTCCGCAGGCCAAACAGGGCCCCTAGCCCGGTCAACATTAGCAGAAGGCTTCCTGGCTCTGGGGTCGCGAGAGGCGCCGCCAGTTCGTTCTTACCGTTGCCTGTGTTTTTGAAGTTAGAGGCAAAGGTACCCGTGAAACCGCTATTGCTAAGTCTGATTCCTACAACGGGGCCGAAATGGCTAGCCGCGTCTCCTCCGGTGACGCCAAATAGAAACTCAAGTGGGTCCCCACCGGCATTCAGGAAGCCAAAGGCCGTCAGATCTCCGGTAAGCAGGGTCCCCGAGCTGAAGCCTAAAGACGCAATGGTACCCCCAATAAGGACCCAGCAAAACACGCAGGAAAAACCTATCGCCCGACCGGGCCCAAGATCCTCTCGACGCAGGAAATGGCCGACATTATCGGGAAGATCCTGGGAAGAAAAGTTGTGGCTCAGAAAATGTCCAAACAAATGTTTCGAAAAGCGGTAAAGGCGGCCGGTCTCCCAATCTACACGTATTCCCAGGTCTCGGATTACAATGAGGAAGCGTTCAACGGGACCATGGAAGTAAGCGCGCCGACCAGCGTGGTGAAGGAAATCGTCGGGCGAGATCCGGAGGACTTTGAAACGATTGCCCGACGCTATATT
The DNA here is from genome assembly GCA_965215595.1 of uncultured Binatia bacterium (SeqCode). Classification (GTDB taxonomy): domain Bacteria; phylum Desulfobacterota; class Binatia; order UBA9968; family CAXXLF01; genus CBDCDW01. The sequence goes on from CBDCDW010000006.1 coordinate 250,937, forward strand.
GCGGATAGTTCCGTCGCAAAGCCATCTGTGGTGAATAAACTGAGGGCCCTCAAGAATTTAGTGAAAGTCATGCTGACCCGCGTTCCCGATTTAGAGACCTACCACCGCACGCAGGGACATCCCACACTGAAAAACCCTGAATTTTGTTACCAAAACAAAGAATGGAGGGCGGAACATGAAGAGGCAGCTCCAGTCGGGCGCGATCCCGCCTGATCCAGAAAATCACGATTAAGGAAGGGACCGAAAATTCTGAGCTCTCTCCGGCGTTGCACCCCGTAGGGCAAGACCTCCGGTGGGAGGCATTTAGTTGCATGGCCGCGAATTTTCCTGGGAACGCCATGGATGACGAGGCTGCTGCCGAGAGACGGCCGGATGTACTATGTCGACGACGGACCAAGCGATGGCCCGCCGGTCGTCGAGGGTACGGATAATACATTGAGAAAGGAGAAAGACAGAATGACTAAGGAGCAGATAACAGGGGGAGCGACGGCTGACCTGACCACACTACTCGATCGCAACCGGAGCTTTGCTGAGCAGTTCGCGGCTGGAAACCTCAAGATTTCGCCCCGTATGTCAACGATCCTCTTGACCTGCCTCGACGCCAGGGTCGATCCTGCGCACCTCTTCGGGCTCGGACTCGGCGATGCACTCGTCATACGTAACGCAGGCGGCAGGATCACCCCCGCAGTGATGGGAGATCTCGGCATTCTCAGCGTCCTAGCCGCCGCCTTCACCCAGCCAGGAACCAGCCCTAGGCAGCCGGAACTTGTCGTTATCCACCACACCGATTGCGGAATGTCTCGTCTCACCAACCCGGCCATCCAGGGACAGGTCGCAGAACGGCTCGGCCTCAGTGTCGACGAAGTATCGGCAATGGCGATCAGTGACCCCACCACGTCCGTGCAAAACGACGTCGACCGACTCCGCCACACCCCCGGAATGCCAGACCAACTGGTTGTCTCCGGCTTCGTCTACGACGTAAGCAACGGGACAATCAACCAAGTTGTCCCACCGGCCCCACTCCGCACCTCATGAACCCAAGGTTGAACCCGGATGGGAGTGTAGGAAAGACAAGAGGCCTTGTCGTCGTGAACTAATTTGAAGAACTGAAGGAATGAACCGGGAAAAGTGTCAAAAACCTTTTTGCTGGTAGTAAGCAGCGGCGGTCCACACCAGGGCCGCCATTTTTGGTAGTGGAAAGCATCTGACTGGCGTAACACGCAATTAATGCGTCGTTTAATTGCGTTCTGGAATGATTGACAACTCTTTCCCCTATGATAAGGGGAGGAAACAATGCGTATCGCAGTTCCTGATTTTGTGTTGAGTACACTGTTTTCCTTGATAGCAGCCAAGGAGCTGGGAATCTTTAAGGAGGAAGGGCTGGATGTCGAGATAGTACTCACCTACGGGTTGGGAGCTGTGGAAGCATTGCGGGATGGAACCGTTGACTTTTCAGCGGGTCCGGCTCACGCACCGTTGATTGTTTTTCCGAAGTGGAGCGGGGTGAAGCTCATAGCTACGCTCTCGCAGGGGGCACCCTGGCTGCTCGTCATGCGATCAGGCATCGGTGCGAGGCGGGGCAATCTCGACGCGGTCAAGGGTCGACGAATTGCCGCAAATAGAGGGCCGGATCTCGTCTTAAAACACATGCTGCGCGAAGCTTCTATCGACATTAAAAAGGACAGAGTAGAAATCAGCACCCCCCCAGGAACGACCGGGAAAGAGGTTTCCTTCGGCGTGGCTTCTGGTAGAGCACTTGCGGAAGGAAAAGTGGATGGGATTTGGGCCAACGTTTTAGGCGGCGAGGTCGCGGTCCATCTGGGCGGCGGCTCCGTGGTTGTGGACCCCAGACGTGGCGACGGGCCGCCTGGCGCAGGGTGTTACTCGTTCGCCGCGCTTGCCACTACCGAATCGAACATCGAAACCGATCCAGACCGTGTTGAAGCGGTGATCCGGGCAGTAGTAAGGGCCCAAGCCGTGTTACGACACGACCCTCTACGGGCAACAGAGGTTGGGAAGAAGGTATTTCCACCAGTCGAAGCGGAACTGATAGGCCAATTGGTAGCACGCGACGCTGAGTTCTATAAGCCCTCTATCTCGGAGGAGACCATCTCGGAGCTCAATCGCTTTGCTCAAGCTGTTGGTTTACTGCCTGGCCCAGTACCCTACGAGCAAGTGGTGGCTGTCCGCTTCTGCGATCTTTGGAAGTCCTGAGGCTCACAGAACATCGTCGATTCTCAGACTCAATTAATACGTCGTTTAGGAGAACCGGAAGAGGCAGAGGCTCACCTTCACAGAACCAAGGAGATCCACTCAAATGGCGAGGACTGGCGTGGTCTTACGGCGCAGGTGCACCTGGCAGAGGGAATCGTCACCACTGCCGAGAAGAAATGGCAGGAGGCGGAAGAGGCTTTCAAGAAAGCACTGGAGATCCATAGGCAGTACCCCTTTCCCTATTACGAAGCCAAGTGCCGGTTTGAATGGGGGCAGATGTACCTGTCACGCAATGGCCCAGGTGATCGGGAACGCGGGATGCAGCTCCTGGACGAGGCACTGGGCATATTCCAAAAGATCCAGTCCAAAAATATGGTGGAAAAAGTGCTGGCCCACAAGCAGGTGCTTGAGGCAAAGAAAACGTCGGCTCTACGTTTCCCCGGATTAACCCCGATCCGACAAGTCGGTCGAAATAATAATCCTTGCTTAATACCAGACCATGGCGAGACGTGTTTTGCACCATGAGTAGGAAACCCACTCTTAGAGCCGCTCGAAGCTATCATCAATACGTCTAAAACTCTTGCTACATGCTTCTTACGGTCGTATATACCGTGATTAGTTTGTCGGTTCGGGGTTAAATTCGATCCGTCTACAACTTTTTTAAGATCCTTAAGCACTTGGGTCTGTAGGAACAGGCTCACGCCCCTCCGGATAGCGACCCCGCGAGAAGAGAGATCACCATGGATCTTTCTTACAGCCAGCTAATGTAAAAACCCTCACCCTCCCAGATTGAGGCAACGTCCAGCTCTGTCCTAAAAACCAACCTCGGGTTGACATAATGCCGCTTGTCGGATACCGTCTGGGCCGAAATCGGGTTCCGTGGCGAGTTGGCTCCTCCTGCTAGCTGCTTACGACTCCCAAATAAAAGCTGGCACGCGGTTACTGGCAGCATTGTTGGGGTTTCGATCGCTGAGCCCCAAAAGGGAATTCCTATCATTAAATAATAGGCCAATCGGGCAACACCGGAAACCGATCAGTTTCCGTGCGGGAGAGCGTGCAATGCTTGAACTCTTTCACAACACAATGTCGGCTTGTGCCCAGAAAGTACGGGTGGCGCTGGCCGAAAAGGATCTGGCGTGGACGAGCCATCACCTGAACCTGCGAGCGGGTGACCAGCAGAAACCGGCGTACCTCAAGCTCAATCCGAAAGGGGTCGTCCCAACCCTGATCGATGGCGATCTTGTGATCCGCGAATCCAATGTGATTTTGGAATATCTCGATGATGCATTTCCGGATCCGCCGCTCCGGCCCTCCGACGCCTTTGGCAGGGCACAGGTGCGGCTTTGGAACCAGCGGCTCGCAGAAGGTCATCATGATATTGGTACGGCGACGCTCAGCATGGGAATCGCTTTCCGCCACCAGTACCTCGCGAAGGGTGAACCTGCATGCGCGGCGTTGATCGAAAATGTTCCCGATCCCATCAAGCGCGAACGGCGCCGGGATGTGATCTACAATGGCACCGACGCGCGCGAATTCCCCCTTGCCGTTAACATGTGGATCAGCTTGCTGAATGATATGGAACAAGCGCTGAACCGGCATGACTGGCTTGCCGGTGATGCCTACACGATCGCAGATGCCGCCTATACACCCTATCTCACCCGGCTCGATCATTTGCACGTTCTCGGCTTCATCAGCGATAAGCCGCATCTCGCGGGCTGGTATGAGCGAATCAAGGCGCGCCCAAGCTACACCTTGGGCATCACCGATTGGCTCGATGCGGATTATTTGTCGCTGATGGCGGAAAAGGGGAAGGAAGCGTGGCCAAAGGTCGAAGCGATGATCAGGGACTCCGATTGATCGATTGCCCTTGGGGGATCGGGGGACACAACCATTCCGCGAATATCCCGATGCGCAGTATTCTCTGCAAATTCTATCGAATAACGCCAAATTTTTGATTTCGTACCTTTATTTTATTCGACCCCTTTGTAATGTCGGATTGTTGCGAAAATTAACCATAACCATCGGATTTTACGAAACGAAAGGAACCTTAACGAACCTTAACCGGTTGTGCCGGCAGCCCACACCAACCCCTCTTTTTCGAGGGACCGCCACGTGATGCTGTTGGCGCATCTCCTCGACTCAATGCAGCTTGAAGGGACCGACATGCCGTGATTAGATCGGCCGATCCCGAATCGGTTCCTTGGGGACGTTTCGGGATTTCGATCGTTACCGGCGATTCGGCCGATTTCCTGGCCACGGCGCTTGCCACCGTGTAGAGCATACCGCTCACTTCGGGAGGACCACCCATGGCACAGATTCGCATCGTCGACGCAGATGGCCACGTCTTCGAAGACACGGCAGAGATGGGCAAACGCATGCCCAAGATCTATCGCGACTGGAAGTACGCCCACGGGTTGTTCGCGAGTCAGCCGTGGTTCCCGCCGCTCGGTCATTTACACACGCCGACCGGCAAGAATCCGAAGGGGGCCTTTGGTGACGGTAAGCATGTCGGGGTCGAGCAGCCGAGTAAGTTCGACTTGGTCATTAACTTGAAGACGGCGAAGCAGATCGATGTCACGATTTCGCCAGCGGTGCTCCTACAGGCAAACAGGGTGATCAAGTAAGCAACGGTGTATGATGCGCCTAATTTAACCGCTCAAGACGCAGTTCAATAGCTCATTAATTGCGTCCTAGCGGTCCTACGTTGCGCAAACCCTTGACCAGAGCGGCTCCGAGCCTCAACGGAATTGACAAAAAATTGGCTGTCCGACTTCTGTCCGAGAACCGCTATCTAAGAGACCCAACATACGCAACCATAATGAATGGCTGCAGTGTTCTGAAATGATCGGTTTTTGTTGGTTTGCCTTGGTTCATGTCTCAACCCTTGCACGCTTCCTCACAATACAGACAAATCCCTTCATTCCGTTATCGATCAGATATCAAGCACCAGATTCGTCCGGGGTTTTGAGCTACAGATGAGCACCGTTCCCTCATCAGGAGGGTCGAGTGGCTCCTCGACGTACTCCACCTCGCCTTCTTGCAAGGTGGATTTACACGTGTGACACACACCCGAACGGCAGCTGTATTCCGGGCTCAACCCAATGGCCTCGGCCAGGTCCAGGATGCTTTCGAAGGACGGATTCCAGTTAGCTTTGACTCCCGATTTCGCGAAGCTCACCTCGAGGTCTTCGCAGCACTGGGTTACTTCGGCGGCCCGCTTTCCGGTGGAAACCTTCGACCGGTTCATGGGAATGGACGCCGGACCAAAAAACTCGTAATGAATCCGAGTCTCGGGCACGCCCCAGCCCAGCAAACCATCAAACATCGATTTCATGAAGGGCCCCGGGCCGCATAGGTAGAAATCCATATCCTGGCTCGGAAGAATTTTTTTGAATAGTTCGACATCCACATACCCCGGCTCATCAAAATCACGCCCCACCAAATCTCCTTCCCCGGGCTGACTGTATCGAATATGGATCTGGACATTTTTGTTTTCTGAGGCAACTCGACGCACATGGTCACCCATGGCGTGGTCCTTCTTGTATTTGGTGCCGTGAATGTACCAGATGGGTCGGGTTGAACCCTCTGCGATCATAGCGTTGAGCATACTAATCATTGGCGTCAACCCAACGCCTGCGCTGACTAATGCCACGGGTGTGTCCTGACTCGGGTCGAGGGTAAATTTGCCCCTGGGTGACTTTGCCAGGAGCTTTGAGCCTACCTCAACTTGGTCATGAAAATAGTTGGAGGATACGCCGGGGTAAATTTCCGGCCGACCTGGTGGTGCCAGGAGCCTTTTGATGGTCAGCCGGTAATAGTCTCCGTTGGACCGGTCGGAAAGCGAATAGGTCCGCAGTACCGGTTTAAATGTGCCAGGAATATCCAGTTTCAATGGCAAAAACTGGCCTGGCAGAAAGGGGGCTAACGGTTTGCTGTCTTCCGGCACCAGATAGAACGAGGTAATGCTTTCGCTTTCAGGTATCTTGCGATCAACGATGTATCCCCGGTACTGTTCTTGGGTACTAGCCGAGCTTTTAGCCTTGGCCAGTCTTCCTTCAAAGGTACTCTTCCAACCGGGAGAGAGGGCTTCGACCCCGAGTGCCCTTTTCGTCTCCACCAAGTTGTCTTTATCGTAGTACATCAGCCTGTTCACCTGGGTAATGGTCAGACCCACGGGATCCGATTTGGTTTTTTCAATCACATCACCCGCACCCACCTCGCCTTCCTCAAACACTTTAAAGTAAAATCCCAGACGGCCGCTCTCCAAAATTTGATTGTAAAACCCTTCCACCCCCATTTTCATGGCGAGCTTGTAGCATGGGACTCGTGGTTGGGTAACTTCGAATAGTGCCGTACCAATGCGGAATACGTCCCCCACGTGCACTTCTTCATCCAGCAGGCCCTCCACGGTGAAGTTTTCACCGAACTGGCCCATTTTGAAATCCGTCCTGCCCAGTTTATCTTCCCAGTAGGCATAGTTATCGAAGGAGTAAACGTAAACCGCCCGGAACTCTCCTCCATGGCCCATTAGATCAGCCTGCCCGTCACCTTCGATGTTGAGAGCGTTGACTTTTACACGCTTACCGACGGGCTCTTTAAAGATACCCGTGCGAACGGGCTTTCCCTTATGTACAACCTCTTTCGGAAGCGAAACATTGATGGATAATAGCTTCATTCGGTTTCTCCGGTGTTTGTGCGCGCCTTAAAAATCTCTTTCCTTGCCATATCGCCTTAATCCCGAAACTATTTCCTTAAGCTTAATGATAAATTTAATCAATCTCGCTATCCTCCCACCATTCTTTTCGTCCGGGAAGTCTTCGCCCGGACCGGCACTTCACCGCCGTCAAATTCAGCATTGATTCGCTCCAGTTCCGCAATACGCGCTTCAAGTTTTCGTATTCTAGGGGCTATCTCCTCCGTGGTGAAACGCTGCTGGATATGCTGGGTACAGTTGGGACTCCATGCCGTCACATGAAAGAGCAAAACCCGTTCTGGTCGTGCCTCGTAAGCTGGATCAACAACTCTCTTTAACAATTCGGGGTCGTTTTCTACGAACTCGGCAGTACCCCAAATCTTAACTCGACTACGATTGGGATAATCCATCAGGAATATAAACGCTTTGTTATTTTCGCTCAAGTTTCCCAATGAAATGTACTGGGCATTTCCGGCAAAGTCAGCGAATGCGAGGGTGTGGTTATCGAGCACTTTGATGAAACCCTTGGGACCACCCCGGTGTTGAACGTGGGGCATTCCTTCGGCGCTGGCTGTACCGAGATAGAGGGAATCACGCTCCGCAATGAATTCTTCGAGTTCAGGAGTAATAACATCTCGCCAAGGACCTTGGTGGCTGCGCTGCTCCATTCGGGCGTAAGCTTTACGTGAGCCGCGTTTTTCCTGCGCGGTTTTAACCGCTAGGGTAAAAGCAATATCACTAATTGGGCGTTTCATGATAGATCCTCCATTTCACCACCCACTCTGCTTCCTCTCATGGGGTCGCGCATATTGAGCAGCCGTTTAACAGCATGGCAGACCGGTTTGCCAAAGGGCCCCAACACCAAACTCATCGTCTTTGACCTGATGGTCCTTCTTTTTGAAGTTAAGTGTTACCCCTTTCCCTGTTTGCGATAGTGGTCAACCAACATGAGTACCTGTTCCGCCTGCAACCGCCCTAAAGGACCACTAGAATAGGTCGCCTGAACTATCTTTCCACCGCGCAAAATAAAATTGGCAGGCTGAAAATAGCCATTCTCACTATCAAAATAAGCACCGTTTTTCTCGGCCTCTTTCCTCACATCCAACCCGTAAACCACCGGAAACCTGGCCTTGTGCTTTTCAACCATTTTTCGAGCATCTTCCTCCTTATCCACCGACAATGCGACGACGCCGATACCGGCATTTTTGAACTCTTCTTGATGTGCACCAAAGTCTGCAAACTGCAGATTACAGAAGGCTCACCAATGCCCTCGGTAGAACAGGACAACATTCCATTCCTGTTTTAGATCGTCAGGGATGGTCAACTTGCCATCGCTCAGGATAGGACCGCTCACGCTCGGGAATAAGTCACCATTATTCAGTTTCATGGAAACCTCCTTATAAGTCGCAGGTCGATAAAGTTCCTAATCACAATCTCCATTCCCTATAACTCTCATGACCAAGGTGTCTTTGGGCGAGGCAGTAGCCTATCATCCTCATAAATGTCTACCTTCTCGCTGAGGAAGCCAAGAAGCCCTTCGATCTTTGTGCAGGTCAGCGTTGGGTAGCGGTAGTACCATGCCAAATCCTTATGCAGATTGTCGCCGATCTTGATTGAATAGTGATTCGCATCGCCTTTATAAGGACAGCTCGTAACCGTATCCGATGGTACCAGCAAATCCATGCGCGCATCGTGTCTCGGGATGTAGTGCCGTGTCGGCAAGCCCGTCTCGAATAGCAACCACGGACGCTTCGTATCTGCTACCGCGATGCCATCGACTACTACCTTGATGTGACGCGAGCTCGGTATCACATCAACTCTTTTGTAAGGGTCCCGTGCATAGACAAAACTTCTTCATCCTCTTCAAACCATGCATCCATCTTCTTCCACTCGAAAGCGATGTAGTCTTCAAGCTTCGGCCCATTGGCCGGGGAATTACGAAAGGTGAAGGCGGCGTTGTCTGCGCTCTTTTCGCCCACCTGCACATGCCACAAGATACCTGGGCTCTTGGGATCAGAACGAACCGGAACATCGCTTGGTTTAAAATGCTCCATCCGCACATCTTTCTTCGGGAAGTAATAGCGCGGGAGCTGGTTTGTTTCACGAAGCAACATAACCTCCCTACTATCCGCAATGGCTAGGTTGTTGAAGTAAACCCGTACCCAGCGCGGGCTCGGTTCAAATTCGGTGCGGTAATCAGGCATAAGAGTGTACTCGCTCATAATGTTCTCCTTACATAACGCTATCCCACAAGAGACGGGTTTAGGACTTTCAGGGCATTTCTTTAGGAAAGATGGTGACCAGCCCCATGGCCTCCATCAACGGTAAGAATTTGCCCGGTAACAAGATTTGCCGTTGCTAAATATAAGGCCGCATTGGCAATATCTTCAGGTTCACCCACACGATTCAAAAGGTGCAAACCTGCAAGGCTGTCTACGTCTTGGATTCCATTTCTAGCGTGTATGGCAGTCCTGATGATTCCCGGCGAGATAGTGTTCACGCGGATATTGTTTTTCCCAAACTCGGCAGCCAGTTGTCTTGTCAGGGTGTGAATGGCGCCCTTGCTTGAAACAGCTGCTGACGCTGGGAAAGCTCCAATGGAATGGTCAACCAGAACGGTACCAATGTTGATAATGGCACCACCCTCCTGTTTGAGCATTTGGGCGATGGCTGCCTGGGATGCGAAGTAAGTTCCTTTCAGGTTGATGTTGAGAAACTTATCGAGTTCGTTCTCGTCAACTTCAAGGAAAGGTTTGGGTGAAAAGACCCCTGCGTTATTCACGAGAATATCGACCCTTCCGAAGCGTTCCACTGCCAGGGCTACCATCTTTTGGCTGGTTTCCTTGCGCCCAATGTCACCCGCGACAAGGGAAACCTTTGAAGGGTTGCCGAGTTTCTCAGCGGCTTCCCGGAGCTTTTTATCGTTGGAGCCATTCAATACTACGTTTGACCCCTTGCTCAAAAAAGCTTTTGAAATTTCAAATCCAAGCCCGCTGGATCCTCCGGTTACCAACACGGTATCAATTTTCGTAGACATCATTTGCTCCTTTCGAGATCTATTGGTTACCTACGGGTTTTCGTTTCCCTTGAAATTTGTCAAAGGTATTGCAAGCTGAGAAGATGAACTGTAACACCGCAGCAGCTCCGGTTCGTCCGGCCGCCGAAGTCACTAAGATTTTTGGTTTGGTCATGGATTCCTCCTTATGGAAGTTCGGATTGTACCCATTCGGCCCATCGACCATTAATAAAGCTGGGTTAACATAGACTCTTCGTACGTTTTAAAAGGCAATCCCGCTTTGAGTCGTCCAATCAAGTCCGGGTTCGCAATAAAGGGCCTTCCAATGGAGACGAGATCGAATTCCCTGTCCCTGAGAGCTAGCGCCGCTTTATCGAGCGTATACCCTCCATTACCCATCAAGGTTCCTCGGAAATGGCGTCGTAAAAACGCACCTGCTGTGCCATGGAGGTAATCAAAGCTCGTCGAATCGTCAAAGATACCGGTGTGAACATAGGCGAGTTGGCGGGATTCGAGGCTACGCAGCAGAGCCTTAAATACGCTGGCGTCGTCGGGGCTAGGATTCATATGGACATAAGCCCCGGGTGATAGACGTATTCCGACCCGTTCCGCGCCAATTTCTGCAGACGCAGCATCCACGATCTCCAGCGCGAAACGCGCCATATTCTCCGGGGACCCTCCGTAGGCGTCACTTCTTCGGTTGGTATGATAGTGAAGGAACTGATCGATTAGATATCCGTTTGCGCCGTGGATCTCCACCCCATCAAAACCTGCGCGTTGAGCTCCGGCAGCACCTTGTGCAAAGGCCTCCTCCAACGCCTGGATCTCATCAAGCATGAGGGCTCTAGGAGAACCGTACTGTAAATCTCTGTGTCGAGGGAGACTTCCTTCCAAGGGAACCGCGGAAGGGGCTATCGGGAGTTCCCCATTGAGATAAACCGGATGTGAGACTCTTCCTACATGCCAAAGCTGGAGAAAGATTCTGCCTCCCCTTCGGTGAACTTCATCCGTAACCCGGCTCCACCCCTCCACTTGGTCCTGGGTGTAAATGCCTGGCGTGTTGGGGTATCCCTGTCCGTCGCTTCGTACGATGGTCGCCTCCGTGATAATCAACCCTGCGTCGGATCGGCGGCCATAATAGCGGGCACTTTCCTCTGTTGGAACTAACGAGTCGCTAGCCATACTACGGGTCATAGGAGCCATGACGATGTGGTTTTTTAATTTGAGCGAGTCGCTCAAGAAAAACGGCGTCAAAAGCGTCTCCTTGATCTCAAAGTCATTGTCTTGCTGTAAAACATTCATTTGAACTATCTCCTACTAGAAAATCTTTTAATATTTTGTTCCTGTCATTTTTGAATCAATTATTCCTGTGCCACTACTCCTGGGACAGATGGGGTCGAAGGTGCGACAGCAATCGGTCCTTCGGCATCGCACCCACCAATCGCTCCACGGGCTCACCATCTTTAAAAAGTATCAGGGTCGGGATCCCCTGAATGCCAAAGCGCGCGGGAGCCTCCGGGTTTTCATCCACGTCGATCTTGGCAATCTTGAGCCTGCCATCGTACTCCTGTGCGATCTCTTCCAGGACCGGAGCGATGGTCCGGCAGGGCCCGCACCACTCAGCCCAGAAATCCGCGAGTACGGGTACTGTGCTTTTCAACACTTCCTCGTCGAAACTGTTATCGTTGATGTGAATTGGTTTAGACATTTTTGTCTCCTTTTCTTGCTCTTCTGATTTCCCTTTCTCTTACAGGTGGGTGCCTTCCGTAAGAAGCACAAGAAGGCCTTGAAGCTCTGATGCCTCTTCTGAAAGCAGACCGGAATCTAAAGCTGTTCGGCGAATACCGAAGGGATCAAGCCAACTGACGGACACGAGTCCCCCGGTTCCGTCGTAAAGCTCTATGTAATCAGTCTGTGAATTGGTGCCCGGGTCGTCGTAGATAGCAATGGCTCCAATGAACCCCGTCTCAGTCGTAACGTTCACGAAGGATACCAGGATGAGGCGCTCCCGCTCCGGCGCTGAAGGAGGAAGAAAAACAATCTCTCCCCGTAGGTCCTTCATGTATTTTGATGGCTCGGCAGCCATTGAAGCCTCCGGGAATAGAATCTTGAACGCCATGGTCGCAATCAGCAACGCGGTGATCCATCTCTTTTTATTTACTATCATTTGATCGGCCCTCCCCTTCGTGCAAATCATCGCAAAATCACGTGTAGTTACACTTAATATCGAGCTCAAATGCTTTTTTGTACTGCTGCATCCCCAGACCGGGTAATAAGACCCCTTTGAATCGCATGATCCCTCAGGGCGACTTGTAGCATCCGGCGGCCGCGGGACAGGCGGGAGCGTACCGTACCCACGGGACACCCCATGACCCGAGCCGCCTCCTCGTAGTTAAGCTCCTCAATGTCCACAAGGACGATGGTGGTGCGAAACTCCTCCGGTAAGGCTCTTAGCGCTGCCTCGATCTCGTCGTCCATTATCTGAGTTACAAAATGATGCTCGGGGTTTTGCATACCACTACTTTCTGGTTGCTCCACCATTGAGTCATAGAGCTCATTTATCTGCTCCCAATCCACCGTGGTAGGTTCGCGTTTCTTTTGCTGATAGCGGTTGATGAAGAGATGGCGAAGGATTGAAAGAAGCCAGGCCTTACTGTTTGTCCCCCGTTCAAACTTGTCGAAAAAACGAAAGGCGCGCAGATAGGTTTCCTGAACCAGGTCCTCTGCCTCTGCTTTGTCTTTTGTGAGAAACACAGCCGAGGTGTAGAGATGGGAGAGATGCTCAAGGGTGACCCGTTCGAATTCGGCTTTCAGCTCTTTTTCAGGCCCCATTGATGTCGGCGAAGCCCATACTCCCAACAGCGCTTGAGTTGTACTAGTCATTTTTCTCCCCCCTTTTGAGTAAATGCGTCACAAATTCCGAGCAGGAAACGATCTTAAATTGCTTGCTTGCCAGCTTCTTGAGCACCTGTACGCCGTGATCATCGACAAACGTCACATCTGAGAAATCCAACAGAACTTCGCGGTTATCGTTCAGGCAACTCAAACACTCGTTTTCGAGCAAAGTAACCCAGTCGGAAGAAAGCGTACCCTCCAGTTTAAGTGTCACGGTTGAGGGATCATTTGCCATTTTAGTAATTCGAAGCACGATGCCTTTCTCCTTTTGATCTGCTGTGACTCCAACTAATTGCAAGCCGGATGCCAAAACCCATATCCAGTGCACAGAATGAGATAAGCTCCTAATAAATTTGAAGGTTCTTTGTGGTAGAAAATATAGAAACAGGAATTTTACCGGCAGGATCCTCCCAATATGTTGTGACCTCCCCGAAATATCGGGAATTTTGTATTGTTCTCCATCCAGCACCCTCTTTTTTCTATGCAAGAGAATGAGCTAGCTCACGGATTACTTACGGTCTGCGTCTACCAGAGACGCCAGGTCTTAAAACCGTGCCTAACTCGTCGCGCTATTCAACATCATCAATGAGACGAAGCAATTAGTGGTTGGCAACTGGGAACCCATGGGGCGAATCCATTGTTAAGGACGGCGAGAGGAGATGTAATATGCAAGACGCCTTTATCTTTATAGGAATCATGATGGCCATCTTCTTGTTGGCCCGGAGAGGAGAGAGGCCAAAGGAGACCGTCAAGCTCCATGGCGAAAGAAAATCATGACCCATCAGATCATACTGTTATTCATCATTGTCCTATCGGTGGTGGTGGTCCTATTGAACTCAGAGTAAAAGAGCTTTCCGCTTCAAATACTCGGCCACCACCACAGTGAATCTGTAGAAATTACCTCGCCATCTCCGCAGTCTGCGAGCCACCGCTCGCATTACCCCAGCTTTCATCCTCTTCCACGCTGGCAGCTTTTTAGGTGCCCCATCATTGAGCATAGATACCCTCTGACCTGAGAACTTCTAAGAATCCGCATACCCAGCACCCAGCGGATTTGCAGTTGAGCAGATGCGATTTTAGGAGTTGGAAAAAAGAATTAAGTTGGTCCGTCATAATTTTGATGAAGCGGACCGGCTCAACAAGGTAGGCAAACGGATTTCTACAGGTTTGACCCTTTTCCAAATGGAAACGCCGGCTCAGTTGAGCCGGCGTTCAAATAAAATTCTTGTCAATCCTAAAACAGACGCCCTGAGTTAACTAGAATAAAATCAATGATAACCCCGGGTATATAAACTCGATGCTATTTTGTTGACTTACGGTCGTTCCCCACTGTCGTCGTCTTCCTGATCAGGTTGTTTATCATCCCGAACCTGTTCAATTTCCTCTTCAAATTCCTTGCCCAGCCATCGCACACTTTTATCCACCTTCGCTATATTAATATTTTCTTCGCTCAATAAATCCTGGGTTTGAACAATTCCTTTCTTCAGATGTCCGTCGGGATCCCAATACTGCCCATCTGCGCCCTCCCAAGTTATATTGTCGAGCCAATTCCCCAGTCCCGTCAGTCCAGATTGAAGCTCCGCAATTCCCGCCTTCCTCCGTCCGTTCTGAGCCATAACCAGGCCAAGATAGATACTGGCAAAATAGTCCCCGCTGGAGCTTTTCTTCGCCCGCTTCAGGCTTTCCAACGCCTTTTCCTTCTCGCCAGCCTCATAATAGGCTCTACCCACATAGGTCCAGATCCCCGTGTTCAAAAGGGTAAAGCGGGTCGTATAGTTGGGATCAACGCGGGCAGCAGCCTCAAAGTGGGTCAATGCTTCTTTGGGTTCATCTTGCTTTCAGGCTTTTCTGCCACTCTGGACGTTCGTTGACACCTGCAATGTGGCGCAACTGCTTAAAAAGAAAAGAATCAAAAAGGACACGGCGTATCTTGAAAAGAACTTCATAGGCAAGACCCTCCTAGTCACTAAAACGTTAAATCCCCCTCTCGGGTTCCCGTCAAAACCCAATGAGTGTTTTAGGTTAACAGGCTCGCCAGCTGCGAATCAAGGGGGGGGTGGTTCCACGATGGTAGGGGCATCACAGGCTCGATTACGCAGCGCGGGAAAATTCAAGGACATCCATTTTTCTAAGGCTGCGGTACGTCGCGTCACGCAAGGCCTTCTCCCTCGGATCGTTATACAGGTGCCAGCCCATTTTGTTCGTAACATACGCAAACCCGATCTCGGCATCCGGGTCAGCGAATCCTATGGAGCCACCGGCGCCCATAGCCCCAAACGTATTTTCACTACAACTCACGGGAAAAGTAGGGCTCGGTCTCCAGAATCCAAAGGAGTAGGCCGTGTCTCTACCCAGAATAATATCCCGACGTCCCAGAGTTGGTGGAGTTGCTTTCGCAGTCAACTCATCCATGGTGGCCGGCTCGAGACCGAGTTCCGACCCTGCGGTTGCGAATTGAGCATACCCCTTGGCGATTGCCCGTGCATGGCCAATCCCGTTGGCAGAGGCAAACTCCAAGGCCCGGTACTCGGGACGATCCAGATCGTCTGGACCATGTAGTCTGGGGTTTAATAAGGACCGTGCTGCCAGGGACTTTGGCCATGCCATGGTCAGTGCCAGCCGGACCGGCAACGTCTTTAAATCAAATTTCATACTGAGAGGAAATGAAGGCTCAATGTTGGCAACACGTGACGAGGCAATCTCAGCAGGGAGGCCTATATAGAACTCCATCCCGAGCGGACCGGCGATCTCATCCTGAAAAAACTTACCTAGACTCCGATGCCCGGGATCCACGCGCCGGATGAGCTCGTTTTCATATAGACCTAAACTAAAGCCATGGTAGCCATGTCTTGTTCCAGGCTCCCAAGCAGGTGCCTGCTTGGCGATGACGTGGGCAATGAAATCCATATCGGCAAGTTTTTTCTCGTCAAGAGGTTCATCCAAAGCGGACAGACCGGCTTGATGAGCCAACAGCTGACGCACTGTGACACGCTCTTTTCCTGCTGCTGCAAACTCGGGCCAGTACGTGGCCACGGGTTCGTCCGGTTGAAATAGTCCTTTGGAATGAGCAACGGCCACAGCCATGGCAGCAAGTCCCTTTGTGGTTGAGTAGACCATTACGAGGGTATCGGATTCCCATGGTTGCCGGCTCTTGCCGTCCCGGTGGCCTCCCCACAGATCCACCACCAATCGGCCTTTATGATATAGGGCAAAACTGGATCCTAATTCCCCTCGCAATAGAAAGTTTCTGAAAAACTCCTCTCGGACTTCGTCAAATTCCGGTTCGACGTATCCGTGGAGTAACGAACTATCGAATTTACCACGCATGATTTAAATGTCCTCTCTGATCTATCCTCATCACCTGGGAGATCATCCGTTTTCAAATGAATGAGTTGATTGTCAATTTGAATACGACCAGAGTGCAAAGGAAGTGCCAACAACAAAAAGCCATCTAGAGAAACCTCTAAATGGTCTAGGAAGCTGGAGGAAATTGAATGCTTAAGGCTTAAGTGACTTTATCTAGACCTGGACATTGCCTCCAATGTTTCGGGAGTTTCCCAATATACCGGGATTCGTTTCCTGCACAGAAACTCGCGTTGCTTCATTCGATACGATGGGGAGGAAGGATTCAAAAAGATCTGACGTAGATATCCGAGGTGCTAGCACAGATGAGGAAGCATGAGACACGTCTCGGTGAGGCCATCGCCTGGTGGTGTGTATCAGCCGGTATAATCTGACAATCTATGGACTGGAAGTGTAGCCTATGTGACAAGCACCTATCAGCTACTGAAAGGTAGCCATCTTCGTCATTTTTGAACAACGAGCCCAATTAGCTCGTAGGAGAGGGTCTGCCGTTGCTAAATCCGGCGAGACTCTCACCTTAATAGCAGGCCACAAAATCCATTAATGTGGGCTGATTCGCTCGCAGCTCCTTCAGGAGTGCAGGTGGAAGACCTTATTCATGATCTTCCACTCCCCGTCGACTTTCAGCAACGTGAACAAATCAGTGAACCGGTGACCAGTCCAATTGTCGAGCTCTAGCCGCACAGTAGCAACCGTATCAATGAGGTCGATACTGGCGATCTGCGCTTGGAGTCCCGTCGCTGCACCATTCTGGTCGTTCCAGGCAAATAGCTGCTGAATTGGGCCGGCAAACAAGTCGGCCCCAACATAACCAAATATCGTCGCGTCCTTGTGAAAGGCAGGTTTCATGTCGTCGCCTTTGCCGGACACGGCACCATCGATGTAGTGCTGGACCACTTTGGTGATTTTTCCATACTCACCCACATCAGTACGTGACTTGCTCATAGCTCTAATTCTCCTTTGTGTTTGATATTAAACAGTTATTTGGCTCTAACTCTTAGAAGCGCCCTGCTACAGCGAGTGTATTTTTTTGAGGCCTGGAATCACTCCTTCATTGAAGGTAATCATAGGAACGATTTTTAAGTCGTTGATCTTTGCGATTCCAGCTTCCACGCAGAAATCGGTGACCAAATGCGCCTCTTCAGCGTCCACGACCCATAGAAAAGAATGTTCCAGTGCCGTATGATATTGTCCAACGATGCTGTTAATTTTGTACTTCTTTGCGAGGGGTCCAATATCCGACTCCGCAAATGTTTTGAGCATCCTTGCCGTCTCAATGTTATTCCAAGGGCAAGCGTCAACTGTGTGTTTACCGTATATACCAAATAGTGCCATACTCATTTTCCTCCTTTTTAGTTAATTAGTGGCTTGTTACGAAAGATCCAAAGTACTTAGGATACCAGTGTTTGGAGCTTGCTGCCTATTTTTGGCTCGGATGTATCAATCCCAGCTGACGGATGTACCGGCAGGCGCGGGATACACCAGTATCTACGAATGACGCCGTAAATTAGCGCCCTAAGATTGCTAATCTCCCGCCATAATGTTTTTCACATCATCAAGACCGAGCGCTTTACCACCTACGCCCCAATGGCCGTTCTTAACTTCATCAATGATGACCCAAGTCGCATCGCGCAGTTTCTCACTGGTGACCTCGGTTACAGCATCCGTAATTTTAGTGATGAGATCCTTGGATTGTTCTTGACTAAGCTCATCTTCAAACACTTGGACTTTTATAAGTGGCATTCTTTCCTCCTGATTTTTGTGGTCCAAAGGGCTCCGGGGCGACATACCGCCCCGGATCGTGGAATCAAGCATTTGTTATGGTCTCAAGATGATCGAGGCCAAGAACCTTTACTGCACCCGCCTGAAGCGGTGCAGTGGCTTCATTCAGTGTGTCCGCCCCGAAGCTCACACCCACCACTGTGCGTGCTGGTCGGTCGCCCTTGGGGGTTGCGATCAGCTTGGCGACTGCTTCGGCGATATCGTGAGGCTCCGGTGCGTGAGGCCCTGAAAACATAGTGTTGAACTGCTCGAACATAGCACCAGGGATTTTCCCCACGGTGCCGTACGCTGCCGCCCGCCCCGTGTCGGCTGGTTGAGTCGCGCTGGCATACAGCTCGTGGGATAGGCGCTGGGTTGTACAAGAACGACGTCAATTCCGAGCTGTGAGAGCTCGTAGCGGAAGCTGTCGGTCAATGCCTCAACCGCGAACTTGCTCGCACCATAAAGCCCGAAAAAGGGGAAGGTGACGCGACCGAGGACCGAGCCGATGTTGATGATCAGGCCGTCATTGTGGCGACGAAGGTCTGGCAGTACCGCACGAGTCGCCCGATGTAGTCCGATGACGTTGACGTCGAACAGCGCGGTCGCCTGCTCGGGCGTGAACGCTTCCGACACTCCTGCCGCGGCGACGCCAGCATTGTTAATCAAGACATCGATGCGACCTGCCTTAGCGACAACTGCGGCGACAGCTCGATCGACCGATTGGGAATCGGTGACGTCGAGCTCGACGACTTCGATGTTCTGGCCTCGGAGTGCGTCCGCATGGACACGGTTCTTGGCTTCCGGATTGCGCATTGAGGCAAAAACCTTGTGGCCAGCGCGGGCCAGCGTTGCGGCAGTGTCGCGGCCAAAGCCGGTAGATGCGCCGGTGATGAGGATAATTTTTGTCATGGTTAATCTCCTTTCGAATTGGTTTTGCTCATAATTATCATTATTCATTTCCTTTCATCTCCCTTCCGAGTCTTTCTGAATTTAAGGAAGCAAATTGCAAGCTCTGTGCCAGAGCCAGAAAGGTCATGGGGAGTGCACTCTAAACCATCAATAAAAAAGAAATAAAAAGATTTTGATAGATTTGCGGACGAAATCTAGATCAGTGATAAATTCCCGATATTTTGTGCGTGTCACGATATATCGTGTTTTAGGACGCCGCCTCTTTAACAAATTTTTAACGAAACTCCCTTGCCAAATTAGAGGCCACTTGTAGTGAGGATAAGCGGATTTTAGGCTATGGACTTAGGCTGACAACGAGGCAACCTTGAACAGAATCTAACAGATAAAATGAATATCCTTTTGTTGACTAGAGGGTGTCTCGTCTTTCCTTACTCTTAAGCCCCCGATCTCGATTCCTCACAACCTTATGTCGACATCCGTAAATTCCAATACATCGTTCAGTGTCTATCCCCAAACCATTCACCGCACTCTTTAAGTTATACGAATCATGCGGTAACAATCCCCGGGGCACCACGAATGGGAACCAATTGGACAAAATGATAGTTATGAAAGGCGGGAGGGAAGTTCAAATGGAAGACGGCCTTTTATTCGTAGCAATGCTTGTGGGTTTATTCCTGTTGACACGGAATGGAGCAAAGCCGCAGGAGGTGAAAATAGCCTCCCCTGGCAAAAGAACCCAATGACCCATCAGATAATATTGTTAGCCGTTATTATACTCTCCTTCGTGGTCGTTCTTTTGAACTCAGAGTAGACTAAACACCCTATCTAAGGTGTGCCGGACCCGTGGAGGAGAGTTATGGCACCTGTGACCCAACTTGCATCGTCCGAAAGAAGAAACATGATCACCGTTGCCACATCTCTAGGCTTTCCGATCCGTCCGATTGGGTGAAAATCGTTGAAGCCTTGTAGGGCCTTGTGAACCTCGTCCGGTTTGGCGCCGTAGATCGAGGTTTCCACGACGGCGGGCGCCACTGCGTTGACACGTATGCCATATTCCGCCAATTCCATCGCCAGACGCTGAGTCAAGGAGTGATGGCCGACCTTGGCCATCGAGTAGGCTGACGAGGGTGTGGCCTTAATTGCCTGATGGGCCCACATGGAGCCTACGTTGACCACTGCCCCACCGTCACTCGCTGCCATATTCCTTGCCGCCTACTGGGTCACAAAGAAAGTGGCTCTGTTAAGATCCATGTAAGCGTCATAGTCCTCGCTCGTGTGCTCCAAAATTACCTTGGGGAAGAAAACCCCCGCAGCGTTGATAAGATATTTCACGTTCTTCTTCCTATCACGCATATGACGGACCAAACTGCTCACGTCATCCTTTCTCGTAAGGTCGCACCGAAAGGTGTGCACCTTGTCGGGAGTATCGAACGTTTCACGTGCTCCCTCCAATTTCTCCTGACCGCGGTCAACTAGCGTCACCGAGGCGCCCGCATGTACTAGCAACGTTGTCGCCTCCAGTCACATTCCGCTGCCACCTCCGATGATTAGCGCTTCCTTGTTTGAAAAACTCATCTTTTGCTCCTCCATTTTAGCCAATCAAAATCGACGCTGCCACAACCTTACTAGTAAATGAGTTGCAGTAAGCGGCGCCGGTAGTGGCTGCCTATCAAGAGAAAAGATGACAGTTGCCCCGGCCTCCCTCTTCCCCCACCGTCATAAGACACTTCTCAAATGTCATTTCCAAGAATGATTATCGTCATCTTCGCGCTCACGTTGCTTATCATCTCGCACGTCTTCAATCTCCTCTTCAAATTCCTTCCCCAACCACCGCACATTCTCATCGACCCTCGCCAGATTAATTGTTTCCGCCCGCAACAAACCCCGAGTTTCAACAATACCATTTTTCAGACGTCCACTCGGATCCCAATATTGCCCATCAAAGCCCTGCCAAGGCAAGGAGTCGAGCCAATTCCCTAGCCCCACAAGCCCACCCTCAAGCTCTGCAATCCCTTCCCTCCGGCTTCCATTCTGAGACATGACAAGACCAAGGTAGATTCTGGCAAAATAGTCGTCGCTGGAGCTCTCCTTCGCCCGCTTCAGGCTTGCCAGTGCCTTTTCTTGCTCACCTATCTCATAATAGGCTCTACCCACATAGGTCCAGATTCCCGTGTTCAAAAGGGTAAAGCGGGTCGTGTAATTAGGGTCCACGCGACCAGCCGCCTCAAAATGGGTAAGGGCCTCTTTGGGTTGACCTAGCTTTAAGGCTCTTCTGCCGCTCTGCACGTCCTTTGACACCTGTAGGGTGGCACAGCTGCTCAAGAAAAGAAAAACGAAAAAAGACATCGCATAAACGAAAGATAACTTCATAAGACTAATCCTCTTACTGGCAAAAACCACAAATTTCCTCTCTTAGTTCCCGTCCTCCCCAATCGAGAAAGGATGATAATCTAGAGCCGGAAGCGATACGGAAAGTGGTCGAGTCTACGCTTCTCGGTTGAGAACCATTATCAAATTCCCGAGGTTTTGGAGACTAAGACTTGAATCGCCATGTTGAACTGCCCAATCCATCGCGCCACGCGCAGAGTCCGCATCGCCCAACAAGTAATAAAGGGCTGCAACCATGAAGGCGGCGTCTCGGGTCTCACCCCTGCGTGCTAGATAGCGATCGAGTAATAATCCAATTTGCGCACGAAGCGGATCGTCGACTTGCGCGTACTTAATTGACGAGGGGTCTATTCGGAACGCACGCCTCATCGCCCAACTGCTGCGCACCAAATCACCACCTGCCGCCGCTGCGAGAGCGTACCCGACCTTCGGAGTGCCTCGCTCTGGACGACGCTGGACTTCGGCGGCAAAGATCGATCGCGCCGCTGAATAGCTGCCGTTCGCGAGTTCCTCCCAGCCCTGGCCTTTACTACTGTGATTAGGCGCGTTGTGTGAAGTGTCCGCTGGGGCGGATGACCCGCTGTCGTATCCTAACCCTCGGGTGTCGTTACGAGGTTTGGAATCATCGTGCTGGGTACGAGAACGATCGTCGGAACCGCGATGGCCAAACAGGCCAAGGAATCCGCCTAAAAGCCCTTTGCCGTAGTGGCCGTATCGATGCCCATAATGACCGCCATAATAACGATGACGTTGATGGCGGTAGTGGTTGTAGCCACGTTGCCCGAAGCTGTAGCCACGATGGCCGAAGTGATGGCTGGAGTGATGGCCATAGTGGTGTCCGTGATAGGCGTAGGCGGGTTCTGCAATCAGTAGTGCAAGACCCAGGACTAAACCAATAGTTGAATGTCTTAACATCGTGTTTGCCCTCTCGATTTCATCAAATCTCCACACTCAATACCCAAACAACCCTCGCTCCGGGAGGTAACAACAACTCTGGCCCGCCAAATTCCTGAACGAGAAGTTACTTTTTCCCCATCCCTAATAGACGAAAACTCGCCTTTCTTCCAAGGCCTCGCTCATCGAACCCCAGACTTAAAGTGGTAATCTCTGATACGTCTTGAGCTCTTTCCCCTATACTTTGGCGGTGCACTTGATTTCGATCATAAACTGAGGGGCCGCGAGACGCTGGATTTGCACGATAGTACTCCCTAGGACTGGGGAGCCGGAAAAGACCTCCTCTTTCATCTTGACCCGCGCAGCGAAGGCGGCATCCATATCGGTTACGAAAAGGATCTCATCAACAACGTTATCGATCGTTGCGCCATACTGTGCGAGCACCTTGCCGAGATTAGCATAGGCCGCTCGCATCTGGACCTCCATGTCTCCCTCGCCAAGGATATTGCCTTCGTCATCATGACTCACCTGACCGGCGAGGTAAATCGTGTCCCCAACCTTCACCGCCTGGGAATACCCATATTCCTTCTCCCAACGCATATTGAGACTCTTGGCCTCTTTGTTAATCTTCATAACGCCTCCTCTATATTTGGTTTGTGTTATTTAATGTTTAATTCAGTTAATTCTCATCCTTCATGAACGTTGTTTTCTTACCGGCCACAGATTAATTAGTATTCGCGCTTCCTCTTAAGACTCTCAATCTCTGCCCTCTGCCGTGCCAGTTCCGCCCGGTTGGCCTCCAGCTGTCGTTTATGTTCCCGTTCTCTGTCCTGCTGTGTTTGGAGCCGGTCTCCGATCAGGGCACCACCTAGCAATCCGATTATACTTCCAATACCAGCGCCTGCCCCGGCATTCCCTGATGCGCTGCCAATAATACCACCCAGGGCAGCGCCGCCTTGTGTTCCTAATCCAGCGCCTTTTTCTCGTGTGGTTAGAGGCGTTGAGCAACCTGCGGACACGAAGAAAAAGAAGGCAACTATGAGTATCGATAAACGTTTCATATTTTTACCTTTCCAATGGGAATCTGTAATCTGCATTTGTTACTCTCGGTATCCAAAACACATGGCTAACTGTGATTAGTTCCATTTCCTCAAAGTTTGTAGCGACAGGTCCATTTTTCTGTTTCTATCAATACCTCGGGTACTTAAAGTACCTCTCAACGTCGACCGCTGTGAAATCTATTCAGGAATTGATATTCACCTACTCTTTAATCATTTGTTCCCGTTTCTGCTGGTAGCCGTTACGGACGGCACTGTAAAGGTCGATGACTGCCTGCTCGATCCCTTCAAAGGTTTCCAAATTAAGTGAGCGTTGGTTTATGGCATCGGTCAAAGTGATGCCTATTAGCGCCCCTGCAGTGGTTCCTGCATCTGCATTTGCCGCAAAGGGGATTAGGTAATTGATAGGGTTCATAGCCCTATCCACAATACTGCCCAGACCATCACGTACATTCATAGGCGGCAGTAGCGGTAGTACCAAGTAAGGTCCCGGCCCTACACCATAGAAGCCCAGGGTCTGGCCGGTATCCTCGTCGCTCTCCTTGATGCCAAACCCGGCTCCTGCTACATCAAAAAGCCCACCGATTCCGATTGTTGTGTTGATACTCGCACGGGCCAATTCCCGACTGGCGCCGACAAACTTACCCTGTGCGAGGCTATTGATCAGTCGTTTCATAAAATTTGTGTTGTCCACGGCGTTTCGCAGGCTGCGCTGAACTAGGTCGGGGAGCACAAAATCCCATGCCTTTGCTACAGGCTTTAGAAAGTACCTGTCCAAGACTTCATGATTAAACCGAAACATTCTCTCGTTAAACGACTCCCAAGGATCAGTTTCCAACGTCTCCAGCTCATCGGGTTCAACGTCCACCTGGCTTGGCTGGCGTGCCCCTGATGTGCCTGACGAAAGAACCATTGACAGTACGAAAGCGAACCAGAACCACACCGCCCCTCGGAAGGCGATTTCTACAGTTGATTTATTGTGAAAAGCCATGGCTCAAATGTCCTCCATTAAAATCTCAACCAATGAATTGGATAGATTAATTTGTGAACTTCCCCTGAAGCTTTTGCTCCATTTTCAAAACCAGCTGATCGTATGACGATCGATCGATGATCCGACTGAACTGCGCGCGATAGTTGTTTACGATACTAATATTTTCCGCAACGACGTCGTAAATTTTCCATTCACTCGCCACTAGACGAAGCTTATAGTTGATGCTGAATTCTTTTCCGGTGGGGGTTTGGACCTTGCTGTCGACCTGGGCATATCCTTGGTCAACGGACTCTTTTGTAAAGATGAATCTCTCCCCGTTGAAGTCATCGATCTTTGTTAAATAAAGTTTCTCCAAAAATTGACTGAACACACTTACGAATTCCTGCTGTTGCTCAACGGTCAAACGCCGCCAGTAGGATCCAAGAGAGCGTTTCGCCATTTCACTGAAATCGAAACGAGGCAGGATCACCTCCCTGGCCAGTTGGTGTCTGAGGCTTTTCTTGGCATCTCCCCTCAAATTGGGGTCAGATAAAATATTGATAGTACGGTCCAGCGTCTCCTTTATCTGAGCGGTGGGGCTTTGGGCGTGTCCCTTTACTTTGCCCTGCTCAACCGCCGACGCTTCACTAATACCGATGGCAACAAGCACTAAAAGCCCAATCAACACCATTAGCCATCTGGCCTTTTCTCCAATCAGTAGCGGTCCATCCAACATAACTACCCCCTTTCCAACAAGTCTCAATTCCTTAACCTACTTCCAAACCCACAATTATATATTCCTCAACGATTCACCCAGGGACCAGGTGGCCACACCGAACAGAACGATGTCTTTGATGAGGAACTGCCCAGGAACCACAGATAGAGCAGGGAATCCCCCTAAGCTGGCTTCCCAACCCGGTGTCGAAAACAAAAAGCTAAAGGTCGTCAGGAACATTACCATTGCTAAGGCGCTGCCTATCGCCGACACCTTGGGGGAAATCGGCCGAAAGGCGATCATCCCTGCAATGGCGATCTCAACTGTCCCCAGCAAGTTTGAAAATCCTTGCACGCTGAAGATCTGGTAAAACCATCCTAAAAATGGACTGTTCGCCACGAGAGGTTGGATCCCGTTGGCTTCGTAGCCGGTAAACTTCATCGCACCGATCCACAAAATGACAAGCACGAGGCCATATCGGGTGAGGAGTGCGCCTAATTCGATAAGACTATCTCCAACGTCCACCCGGTCTGACGTCCATCCTTTTGCAATACCTCGACTACTCCCGATTAAAACATCACTTCCAATTGCTCTTTGCATTGACTTTCCCTTCTTAAAGCTATTTTACTTTTGTAATTGATCCTGTATCCGACCATCCATCGAATCCTGCGAACCGTCTAGGACCATATCCAGATTACTCGATAACCACCCTTCCGGTGTTTAGCGATCCTGCTAGCCGTGTGTGGTTAAAATTGACAAGGTGGGTTGCCGTAGCCACCACTGCCTTATCATTCTCAGTTACACTGTTTATGGCCCTAACCAGATCGAATAGCGTTGTTTTTATGCGTGGACGCCGCCGTTTAGTTACCTTACTGAAAGTGTTTGATTTGCTTGCCATAATTTCCTCCTTGATTAATTTCTACTTTCGTCTCGTGATGTGCTCGCGAGTCTTGTATGGGCAAGGTCTATGCCAAAGACAAAAACGGTCGTTCAGAGTTGGTCTATATGACTGTTATTATTTGATAAACTTCATTTGTAATTGGCTAATGAGAGGTCGTCTTTAGCATTATGGATCTTACGTTATTTCGTGACAGTCACGATATGTTGGAAAA
The DNA here is from genome assembly GCA_965215595.1 of uncultured Binatia bacterium (SeqCode). Classification (GTDB taxonomy): domain Bacteria; phylum Desulfobacterota; class Binatia; order UBA9968; family CAXXLF01; genus CBDCDW01. The sequence goes on from CBDCDW010000006.1 coordinate 276,928, forward strand.
TTCTAGTGTTCCTAAAACTTTCGGACTTCAGGATACTTTGATGCGGAGTTAGAATGTAGAATCTGGAGGTAATCCCCGTATCACGGGCCTAAACCCGCGGAGGCTTCATTTGGTCGTCTGTTGTACGGACAAATATTCTTTCAGGGCAATGGCCTGATTGTGGTTTGTATCCTTGGCGGAGTATAGGAGAGTCACGTTTGACTTTTTTACCGCAGCAATTATCAGTTCCACTTCCTCAGGGTTTCGATCTAGCTCGAAGAAGTACCTTTTCTTGAACCCATTCCATTTTGATGGATCGTGTTTGAACCAATTTCGCAACTCAGTACTCGGAGCAATGGTCTTCAACCAGATATCCGCTCGCAATCGCGTTTTCGTAAATCCCCGCGGCCAAACGCGGTCGACTAAAATGCGACGACCATCGGCAGCCTCGGGTTTTTCGTAAACCCGCTTTGTCCGTATTCTTTCCATGAGGTGTTCTTCACCTTCAGCCATTCACTTGGCGCTAACCCCTGGGAAAAGGCTCAACCTAGTATGCCGTCAGCTTTGCCAGTACCTGGTCGAACGCGCCAGTTTCCTTTGCAATCAAGTGGCTGGCTAGTAACAAGAGTGAAACTGCCAAGATTGTAACTGTAATGAACATGCCTAATTCCTTCATCTCTGTCTCCTCCGTTGGCCTTTGTCTCTCCAACAAAAAAGGGATAAGGAAAAGTTCCTGAAGAGCAAAATTCTTTTTTTGGGAATCGCCTTAGCTATTGGGAATTAGATTTGCACCTTTTGCTAGATTCTGCTTGAGCCTGGAGACCCGTTCTTCATAGGAGGAGTCGGTGATTATCAAGCTAAATTGGAAGCTGTAGTTGTTGACGACGCTAATTTTTTCCACCACCACGTCATAGATTTTCCAATCGTTCCCCACAAGACAGAGCTTAGAATAGGATGGTAAATGGATCTCCTTTGGAGGTGAGAATCCAGCTACCGACCTCAGCATATTCTCGGTCGAATTTCACGCCTCTATAAAGGAACTTCTCATTGGTATAGGATTCCATCCTTCCCAGATAAGTCTTGATTAACAAATTGTTAAAGATTCTTACAAATTCCCTTTGTTGCTCATCAGTTCGGCGACGCCAGTGGGATCCAAGTGAGAGTTTGGCCATTTCATCGAAATCATAAAGGGGCTCAATCGTCTCGCGGACAAGCCTGCGATGCTATGCCTTCCTGGATTTTCCCTGCAGATCAGCGTCGGTTAAGATCTTGATCGCCTGAACCACGATTGAAGGTCTCTGCACGGCCGGGCGTTGTACAAATTCATTGGAGCGGGCCTGGCTCTTTGCTCTCACCTCGCTTTCTCCAGCGATGCTCAGCAATAATCTGGTCTGGAAAATTGTCATGGGCCGGATATATCTTCGCCTCGCGGGACTAGACCTAAAATAAGCGAGCTTCAAGACGATCGGTGATTTCCATGTGGGCGAAGGCCCAAAGCGGGGTGCCATGCCCCGCAACGGGTCTTTGCGGCAGGTTTTCTATTCTGCGTAACCTTTATGGCCGTCATGCTGTCTTCGGGGGTTCAACCTCGATCAAATGGTCACCGGTTTTGAGCAAACCCCGTCATCTGTTTTCTTCCCGTTTCCCATTGTCTTGCGGCCTGACCCGCACTCCTTCAGACGAACTTCGATCGCCTGATGAACTCCCAGGCCGAGAAGAAGTCCTTCAGCCACGTATTATAACCAAGCAACCGGTAGATGATCTTACCTCCCTGACGAACGATCTGGGCCGGTAACCAGATCATCGCATGCAAGAAGCCTCGGAACTCCATCCTCAGCAGTTCGGCTTGTCGGTCTTTGAACCGAACCATCATCGCGAACCATGCCTTCAGGTTCCACGCCAAGGCGGCCATCACCATGTAGGCCCAGTTGCTTACCAGATTGTCCACTGGCATGCGCAGTGCATTGACACCGTTCTTCAACTGCTCGATGACATTTTCCTGATCGCAACGCCCGTTGGCCAGTTCCACGACCTCAGTGGCCGTCAGATCCTCACGGGTAGTGATGTAGAACAAATATCGAACATCGTCGAACAGCACCTGCTCGCCCTTCTCAATGCTCAGGTTTTTCCGCACGACAACCATGCGATACTCGCGACTACACTTTGTGGGCCGATACGGAAATTCGGTTACATGCTCGCTCTCCAGGCGAATGTTCTTGAACTCCCGCTGGCGCACGATCTGCTCTTTGACGTTGTTCGGTCGCTGTCGATCACGGGTCTTGACTTCGTAGGTCGGTTTGCGTTTCAGCACCACCCAGTCGGCCTCATCGTGCACCTCGGCTCGTTCAATGAAGCTCTTGCACGCGTCCATGCCAAAGACAAAATCAACCCTGTCCGCCCATCGATCGAAGTTAACCGTCAGCGAGAAGTCCGTATCCCCGCGCAGCGTGATCCAGCGCGCATGCGGCCCGACCAGCTCAATGGCTTTGTCAATCCACTCGGCCGCACCTTGATGACTGGGCACGTTGCCAGGACGGTTGACCATGTACAACACCTCCTTGGTATTGGCTAAACTAACGATCAACGGATGGTAGCCCCAGATACCCTTGTAGCTGATGTCCATTCCCTCCTTGCACTCCCCAAGGGTCGCGGCTATTGTCCCGTCGATGTCAATCAATGCATCCTTCATAAGCTTGCGCCCTCTTTTCTTCCATACCCGCTGGCGCGTGCGATTGACACACTCCATCAACGCCTCGATGTCCCCCGGTTCAAACCGACGGGTGAAATCACCTGCTGTGGTCGGATCTGGAATCCGCTCGGCATCCAGCGCGTTGAGAAATACTTCGTCATTGCGTCGAAGCTCGATGTCCTCCAGGCGCATGCCGCCCAGCAGCACGTTGTAGGCAATGTTGAGCACGTGGTCCGATTCCCAATAGGGCGCGTGAACCTTGAGCAGCGACACATCCCTGTTGACCTCATCGACAAACCCAAGCCGTCCCACCATCTGATGAATCGCCCCAATACCGCCGTAGCTGATCCCTTGACTCTTCTCGGCCATCTCATAGTGGATGTTGCTAGCCGTCATGATCGGCTTGGGCTGATCTTCGTACTGCTTGCGTGCCAGACGACGCTCAATTCTTCGCTTGCGGTTACGGATGATTTTCAGGTAAGATCGACTCACTTGAAATGCCCCCTTTCATTGGCGTGTGCGTTTTGGTCAATTCACACTTTAACCAATACTGGCGGGCATTTCGAGTATCTACTCACCTCTTTCGTAAAGAAATCACGCTTGTATAAGGACTAGACACCTTTAAAGCCAGTGCTACCTTCCGCTCTTAACACCGATGCAGCCTCATCGGGCGGCAGGGCGGGCTTCAGGCTCACCTCGAGACGCTTCCTACGTCCCCCGAGCAGGCCGACGATGATCCCGAGAACAAGCACCCCACCACCAATGTAATGGGCAGTCATCAGCCGCTCGCCTAGAATCAAATACGCCCCCAGGACCCCGGCGACGGGAGCAGCTGAAGTAGCCAGAGAAACGTCGATGGAACGCGCTGTCTTGAGGCCAGTAAACCAGGCAAGCTGCCCGCCGACGATGATGACCCCCCCGTACACCAGCATCCATTGCCAGAGAAACGGTGAGGTGAGATCTATAAAGTGCCCTGAGCTGTAGAAGTAGGTAGCTACTAGAAAGAAGAATACCGTGCCGACGGCGTTGCGGAACACTGTGAAGATCCCAAGGGGGATCCGCTTGAGTCGCGGTTTGGCGATGATCGTAGACACAGCGTAAATCACAGCTGCTGCAAGGGCGTAGAACTCGCCCTTGCCGATCATAAAACCGCCTACCGATGGCTGCAATAAGACCGACAGTGCGACGCCCGCTAGGCAAATAGCCGCTCCAACGGCGGACCAGAGGCTTACACGCTCACGGAAAACCAACCAGAATAGGACCAACACGAGAGGCGGCTCGATCTGGGCAAGAAGGACCACGCTCGTTACCATTGTATTCTCCAGGGCAACGAAGAAGAACCACGGTGCGAGCGCACTGGTCAGTAATGCCAGCGTTATCAGGCTTAACCAATCGGTTCTAGAGAGGAGACGAAGATTCTGTACGGTCCACTGCTTACGGTAGACTGCGAAGAGCGCGACGCCCGCACAGGTGTTGCCCGCTAAGAGAAGGTTGCAGAAGGAGATTGCGTTACGCCCGTCGATCGGGTGCTGGGCGCCGAGGTCACTAAGAATTCGGACGATGGAATTGGATGCTGCGAAGAGGAGGATCGATACCCACAGGTAAGCCGAGGCGGGAATTCGAGAAAGCATGAGTTTCCTTTTGGTGAGGATCGCAGATCATTAGACAAAACAGTCATTATCCACAGGCCGGCGCCGAATTATTTCCCTTGCTCTACGGGTTTATTTTACATTCAACAGTTTCGGCCTTATGGGCCTTGGCGATGTAACCACGAATGTCACGCCGCCCAATCTTGGCCACTGCTTTGCTCAAGTTGAGAACGAGCCGCTTGGATTTCAGCAATATAGCTACCCGATAACCAAGCAATACCATCAAGACTGCTGTGTAAATCAACGGTTGCTGCAAGTCGGCTTTGACTAGCCAAAGGTAATGAATCACGCCTCCTATGGCACTGAAATATATTAGCCGGTGCAGTTGCTGCCAGCGCTTGCCCCCGAGCCTTCGAATCATGCCGCGAGTGGAGGTTAACGCCAGCGGGAACAGCAGAATGAAGCTTAGAAAACCCACCGTGATAAAGGGCCGCTTAAGAACATCTCTGATGATTTCCATGCCATCAAAAAACTGATCTAACCACACGTAAGTGGCGAAATGCAGGCAGATGTAAAAAAAAGCATAGAGACCGAACATACGGCGCAATTTAATCAACCAATGTAAGCCAGCGAGTTTACGCAACGGCGATACGCAGAGTGTAACGAGTAGAAACACCAGGGTCCATGTTCCGGTGGATCGCGTGATGAACTCTATCGGATTGGCTCCCAAGTTATCGTTATAGATACCCCATCCCAGGCGGGCCAGTGGGACAAGGCAAAAAAGAAAAACGATGACTCTGATTTGGGTAAAGTACTTCACTGCTTTGCTCAATTTACAGCTAGAAAGAAGCTCTTAGGTCCATACCTCGATACAAATGCGCAACCTGATCGGCATACCCATTAAACAGGAGCGTCTTGCGCTTCCTGAATTCGCCGATACGGCGTTCACGCGCCTGGCTCCAGCGCGGATGATCCACTTCCGGATTCACGTTGGAATAAAAGCCGTATTCGTTGGGGTTAGCTTTCTCCCAAGCCGTCATGGGCCGCTTCTCGACAAAACGAATTCGGACGATGGACTTGATGCTCTTGAATCCGTACTTCCAAGGTACCACCAGGCGTATGGGCGCTCCATTCTGGTTCGGAAGAATTTTACCGTACAGACCCATGGCAAGGAGTGTCAACGGATGCACCGCTTCATCCATGCGCAGGCCCTCAACGTAGGGCCAGTCCAGCACACCTCTACGCTGGCCAGGCATCTGCTTAGGATCATCAAGGGTGGTAAATTCGACATATTTAGCTTTGGAAGTGGGTTCCACGCGCTTGATCAAAGCGTTAAGCGGGAACCCCACCCAGGGGATCACCATGGACCAGCCTTCCACACAACGCAGACGATAAATGCGTTCTTCAAGGGGACTGAGCTTCATCAACTCGTCGACGTCATACACTTTTGGACGGCTGATCTCACCCTCTACAGCTACGGTCCAGGGACGGGTAACGAGGCTTTTTGCATTCCGGGCCGGGGAATATTTATCGGTGCCGAATTCATAGAAATTGTTGTAGTGTGTGATGTCCTTAAACGGCGTGAGTTTCTCATCAGTACTAAAAGGACTCTTGCGCACACCTTTCAGCTTCGTTCCGGCAGGCGCTTCTTCAGACCTCACAGGGATGGCAGGAAACACAAGCCCTGTCGCCACGGCAGCCGCAGTCACAGAAGTGTCAATAAGGAACTGACGACGGTTGAGATAAACTTTTTGCTCCGTAATCTCGCCGGTATTTATATCACTGGGTTTTTTGATCAGCATTTTTCTAACCTCCGATGTCACATAGGGTCAATACCTAATACCATAAGGACTACCCGCCCGCGGAGATCGGCCACTCGAAGGGGAGAAGAGTTGAGCCAGACGTCGCTCTTGATCTCCGGTGCGGCCTTGCCGATTAACCTCGCTTCTGCGCCGGGCAACGCGAGGCTAAAGCTGAGAATCAGAAAGAAGAAACTTTGCAGTACAACCATTCGCGCTCTCATCATGTTCACCTCCCTTTCCCGTTCCGATGGACGGGTAAGGCTATCCATCCTTCAACTTGGGCCAATTCTTATCCGCCAAAGCGATATAGCCGGGAATGTCCTTCTTCCAAATCCTGGCTACTGAGTGACTCAGATTGAGATAAAGCTTCCCATCGACGATCTTCCACGCAGTAGGGTCAATGTCGGCAGTGACTCCCTGGCTCACCGCATAGGCGCAGTACCCACCGTACTGAGGGGCATACTTCTCGGGGTTCTTGGTGAAAAGATCCCGGTTCTCTGCGCTGGAAAAGCGCCATTTAGCACCCATCCATTCGTACTCATATTTTCCGTTCCCTTTGACTGGTTTTCCTTCAGTGAAGTAGGCGACGGGGTCATACCCCTTTACGGCTACTCCTCCCAACCACGTGGTGTTAATAGGAGAAACGGCATAGGCCGGAGAGAAATACAATAACGCGCTCGCTATGATAGCGAGAGCGATAAAAGGTTTGAATCTTTTACATACTAATTTTCTGTCCATTTTTGTGAGCTCCTTGAGTACATGACTTCTTCTTCCTCTTTAAACCAATTCCTTGAAAAATAAGTTCCCTGGCAGTCTGAATATCAATCTTGTCACTCCGACGGAGAACTTCCAACTTTCATTTCTAGTACAAGGAGGAAACGGCGCGAGCACAAAGACCCTCCGCGTTTCCAACCCTGCTCGAACAGAATTGACCATGATTCCCCGTGATAGTCTGTGCTGTGTTGATGGTTTTTACTATAGCTTAGGGCCATCGTCCGGCATCACACTGCTAAGCTGCTTTCGAGCTTCCAAAACAGCCGTCATTTGCGGATGAAAGTCACAGAAGTAGGATTGTATCCCACCGTTCTTTACAACCATCTCCCACGAATCTCCTTCTTCCAGATCTTTTGATCCCCACGTCCCGTCCTCCGCAGTTGCGGTATGCGGAACGATGTCACGATTGATCCACACAATCGTATCCCCTGGATAGACCACGATCCGCTCCGGATGAAATCCGAAATCTCGGATTTCCACAACGTGTCGCTGGGAAGGCGAGGCCGTGGTTACCTCTTGAGTAAACACGGCCCCCACATCTAGCAACAAAACTGCAAAAAACACTATTAAGATGCGGACCATTTGTCACGTCCTTCCTGTGTTGCTACATTACCTTCTTGTTCATCATTGCAGCGTGCCCCTCGTGGACCTTGAAGGTCCTGAGCGCAGACTCGAGAAGGGCTTTGAGTTCAGCGTTTTTCGCATTTGGAATGAGCGTACCTTCTACCGCCTGATTCACTGCCTGGTGGTACCCTAATTCATTTGCTGCATAGCGTTGGTCGAACGACTGACCACGAAGCTGCGATAGGTCGTTCCTGATAGTGCTAGCCTGCTCATTCAACTGCTTGCTCATGGCATTGTCTTGTGGAGTGATATCCAGTTTCTTGACAAGCGCTAGAGCCTTTTTATTCACCGCCGTATGGTCCCGGATCATGACATTAGCGAACTTGCGAACTTCCGGGTTATCCGATAGTGCCAACGCGAGGTGTGCATATCGAATATCGATGGCACCGGCTGTGTAAGCGATATGGGCAATTTCAGGATCATTAAATTTATTCTCTGCTTGCCCCATGTTGTCTGCGATAGCGATCGTGGATCCCATGAGCATGATGCTCGCAAGGATCATGTAAGATAAAGATTTAGTTACTGTCTTCATTGTGTTTCTCCTTTTCTGGTTAATGGGTTGATTGGACATACGCACCAGTAACGTTTGGCACGCTAGCTAAGGAAACAAAGCATTCTTCGATCTCATGATGACCTCCTTTGTTACAATTTAGAGCCAACGAAGAGCTGTATTCGGATTCGCAACAACCTGAGCTCAAAACGCTTCAGATCTCATATGGCAAGCACCATGCCAAAAACAAAAACGGCCATTTAGAATTGTTCTAAATGGCCGTCTCCCTACGAAAAAACGAAATTCGAGTGGTTAGGCAAACATCGAATTGAGATGTGAGTCGCTCACGGTATTTCGTGAGGGTCCTGATATTTTGGGAAGTTTTAACTCTTTCTAGTTATCCCGAGTTTTTTCATTCTCGATTCCAAAGTCGTCGGCTTAACGTCGAGTAACCTGGCCGCCCCCCTCTCCCCACTCACCCGCCAGGCTGCCATTTCTAACACTTCGAGGATATGCCGCCGCTCTAGCTCTTCGAGGGTGGGGATCTTATTGGACTGTGAGCTGATGCCTTGCTTTGGAAGCCAATCCGCGAGTTCGAGTTGGGATCCTGTGCTCAAGATTGCGGAGCGTTCGATCACATTTTCCAGCTCCCGCACATTTCCCGGCCAGGTATACGAGGTCAGGGAGTCCAGGACCTTTTTTGGTACCGTCTCAATTTTCCGCCCCAATTTCTTTCCATACTTCATGGTAAAAAACTTGACTAGGAGCGGTAGATCCTCCTTCCGCTCCCGGAGGGCTGGGATATGAATAGGAAAAACGTTCAGCCGGTAAAATAAATCCTGACGAAAATGCTGTTCCTGCACGAACCTTTCTAGGTCGCGATTCGTAGCGGCAATCACCCTGACATTCACTTTGATGGTCCCTGTGCCACCCACCCGCTCGAACTCACCATCCTGCAGGACCCGAAGGAGTTTTGCCTGCAGTTCCAACGGCAGGTCACCGATCTCGTCCAGGAAAATCGTACCGCTATGGGCCAATTCAAATCGACCGATCTTCCGCGATAGCGTCCCTGTGAAAGCTCCCTTTTCATGACCGAACAGTTCGCTCTCGATGAGGCCAGCGGGCAGCGCTGCACAGTTCACCTTTATAAGTGCCTTATCCTTTCTAGGACTGAGGTCATGTACGGCCCGGGCGACCAATTCCTTTCCTGTCCCGGTTTCACCTAGGATGAGTACGCTGGCATCCGTAGGAGCAACCGTTTCTATGGCTTTTAATACTCTTTTAATGTTCTGACCTTGACCGATGAACTCCTCAAAATTGTGCTCCGTCTTAATCTCCTCCTGGAGATACAGTTTCTCTTGTTCGAGCAATGATTTGAGTTGCGCGATCTCCTCGTAGGCCACCATGTTGTCAATAGCCAGAGAGACCTGATTCGCCACTTCCTGGAGAAACTCAGTGTCCTCCTCGAGGTACTGATGGGGAGTATAGCTCGCGACGTTCAATGTCCCTATGGCCGTCGACTTACTGATTAGCGGAACAACGATGGCCGACCGGAGCCCCTCCTCTACCAGGCGATCCTCTAGGAACCCACCATGTTCCTCCCTGAAATCCCCAACCCTGGCAGGTCGCTTGTGTTCAATCACCCACCCAACCCTGCTGCCTTGGCGTGGGATCTCCGCGCCAACAGGCAGAATCCGCTCTGGAAGTGAGACTTCCCCTAGGGCATGGACCATCAAAACATCCCTTGCCGAATCGAGGAGTGTGAGGGTGGCGCGATCGAAAGGAAGCACCTTGCGAAGAGTTTTAGCGATCGCGTCAAGCAAGGACGCTCTATCCAGGTTCGCGATGATCGCATTGTTAATCTCCAATAGGGCACGCTGTTTCTCCTCAGAGCGGCGGAGCTCAGCGGTGCGCTCATCCACCAGCTTTTCCAGATTTTCAGAGTATTGCTGTAATGCCTTCTCGGCCTCCTTGCGTTTGGTGATGTCACGGACCAAAGCAATAAGGCACGATGTGTCACCGAATTGAACAACGGAGGCGGAAATCTCAGCGGGAAGAGTCTCGCCTGACTTTGTCATGCAGCTGAGCTCATTGGTCCATCCATTCCCTTGATCGAATACCGATTGTGCAAAAGCTAGTAGCTCAGGCATCTCTTTCGGATGGATCGCAGTGATGGGCGTCGATAATAACTCCTCCCGGGAATATCCGAGCATTTTGCAGGCTTTTGGATTAACGTCAAGGATCCTGTCCTGCGCTGGATCAATCACAAAGATAGCATCGTTGGAATAGGTGAATATCTTGTGAGAACGTTCCTCGCTCTCTTTCAAAGCAAGTTCTGCTTTGTTGCTTTCGGTAGGATCACTCATGAACCATCTTTCTTCTTAGCGACTCTATTCCAACCGAAGGTTGCCCCTATTCCTAAATTGGTCTGCTAGAAACCCATAGGTCTTTGGGACATCCTCGCGCAACGTTGGAGACGTCTCGAAGTCATTCCAAAGCCGCTTGAGGTCCCCTTCTATATCAATATCGTAAGCCACAGGAAGTAAAGTCAGCCTAAGTCCAAGATTTTTGATTCGTTGGACCGTATTCTTTAAAACGGCCGGGTTACTCCAGGAGATCCCCTGGAAGATCTCTTCCACGGGGGTCTTTAGACCGATCAGATAGTAACCACCATCACCGGCAGGCCCCAAAACCACGTCTTCCACGTTGCTTCCAAGAACATGGAAGGCCTGCTCAACCGACGACACCGGTAGGGTGGGAATGTCGCTGCCCAAGACAACGATTTCCCGGAAACCCAATAGTGAGAGGTCTACGAAGATATGATGCATCCTTTCACCCAGGTCGCTGCCCCGCTGAGAAAGTAGCTTCGCTCTTTCACCAAAACTGCTACGGAAATACTCATCCCCGTCGGGAGCGAAGGCGATCCAAAGCTGGGCCGAGAAGCAGCGCTCCATTTTTGCCACAGTGTCCTGAAGTAAGCATTCATGAAAAGTTGATGCCTGAGCGAGAGTCAATGGAGGACACAGACGGGTCTTCACGTCCCCTTCGCGTGGAGGCTTCGCCATCACAACCAGAGCCCCACGCCTGTCTAGATCACCGTTGTTCGACATCACAAATAGATTTCGTCTGGCTCCAATGCTCACGGTGCGTGCGATAACGGTCTAATAATCTCATTCTCTGCTCATAGGGCCGGTGTCCGTCGCCGTTGGGCACGTCAAAAATCACATTATCGAGGGATTGCCTGAATTCCTCACCCACCTCTTTTAAATCCGATACTAACAGATTCCTGCTTTACCTTGCGGGCCAGTTTTTCATACTCCTTCTCCATCTCATCGGTCACAGACGGGATAGCCTCTTTGATGGCACGGAAGAAGTGCTCCATGGTCACCCGCTTTGCCTCGGGATTTTCCCTCAGAGCGTAGAGTCCTGCCTTCATGCACACACCCGCAATGTCCGCACCAGTAAACCGATCCGTGATTTCAGTATGCTTTTCTAAGTTGAAGTCTGCGTCGAGGGCCATCCCTTTGGTATGAGAGCGAAAAATTTCCACTCTCGCCACGGCGTCTGGAATCGGGACGTATACGATCTCATCGAATCGCCCTGGACGAAGCAGTGCGGGATCTATCATATCGGGGCGATTGGTGGCGCCCAGGACAACGACACCCCTTAACTCCTCCATACCATCCATCTCGGCCAGCATCTGATTGACCACCCGCTCAGTGACCTGGGGTTCTCCCATGGATCCTCCCCGAACTGGGGCAATGGAGTCCAACTCGTCAAAAAACAGTATAGTGGGAGTTACCTGCTTTGCCCGCTGAAAGAACTCAGCCACTTTCTTTTCCGACTCACCATACCATTTGGAAAGCAGCGCACTCCCTTTGGCCGTAAGAAATTTGGCGCCGGCCTGGGTTGCCACTGCCTTTGCCACCATGGTTTTTCCTGTGCCCGGAGGTCCGTATAAGAGGATCCCCTTCGGGGACCTAATGCCCAGACGAGTAAAAGATTCCGGGTGGTTTAGCGGTAGCTCCACCATCTCGTGGAGGAGCTGTTTCACCTCTTGAAGGCCCCCCACCTCCTCCCAACGGATATGGGGAATCTCCACAACGATTTCCCTCAGCGCAGAGGGTTGGACTTCCTTGAGCCCTTGTTCGAAGTCGTTTTCATCTACCACAAGTTTTTCCAATTTCTCGGCGGGAATCGTCTTCTCTTCCAAGTTGATTGTGGGCATAAGCCTGCGCAGGGCCGCCAGCGCTGCTTCCCTGGCAAGAGCGGCAATATCCGAACCGGTGTAGCCATGGGTGAGCTCTGCTATCTTATCCAGCTCCACATCCTTTCCCAAGGGCATGCCCCGGGTATGGATCTGAAGAACCTCACGCCTGCCGGGTTGATCCGGGATACGAATCTCGATCTCGCGGTCGAATCGTCCCGGCCTCCTGAGCGCAGGATCCACTGCATCCACCCGATTCGTTGCGCCGATGACGATCACATTGCGCCTTGCCTTCAGTCCATCCATAAGGGTGAGGAGCTGTGCCACAATCCTGCGCTCCACTTCTCCCGTCACTTCGGCCCGCTTGGGAGCAATGGAATCAAGCTCGTCAATAAAGATGATCGCCGGGGCATTTTTCTCGGCCTCGGTAAAGATCTGCCTCAGTCTCTCTTCCGACTCGCCATAGAACTTACCCATGATCTCCGGACCATTGATGCTGGTAAAATAAGCATCCGATTCACTGGCAACTGCCTTGGCGAGAAGCGTCTTTCCCGTGCCCGGAGGACCGTGCAGCAGTACGCCCTTGGGAGGATCAATTCCGAGCCGATCAAACAGCTCCGGGTGTTTGAGGGGTAGCTCGATCATCTCACGTACTTTTTCCACCACTGGCTTGATGCCCCCAAGGTCATCATAGGTGACCTCCATCACCTCTCGCTCCTGAGCCTCGTGGTGCTCGGGCAAAAGCTCAATTTCAGTCTGCTCGGAGACGCGTACGATGCCTTTAGGAACGGTAGCGGTAACCACCAAACGGATTTCCATAAGTCCAAATGCAGGCGATTCCAAGAAGCCTCGGAAAGAATCGTCTCTGAAGAAATCAGTGGGGAAGGACTGCCTCGCCCGATTAAAGACGGTGGTGGATATGAGGTCGCCTTGAACCAATGGGTGGTAAAGAAGGTTGGGCTTTAGGCCCTCTCCGGAACCGGCAATCCGAAGGCCTTCCTTTGCTGGGGCAAGACTAACCTTTTTTGCGTCTTTCCAGTCCGCCTTTTTAAGTTCCACATGGTCCCCGATTCCGACACCGGCGTTACCGCGGATCAGGCCATCCATGTGTACGATGTCCAGGCCCTGGTCTTCGTTGTATCCCGGGACCGCAATGGCCGCTGTGAGTCTCTTACCCTTGATTTCAATCACCTCCCCGAGTTCGATACCCAGCCCCTTGATTTGCTTGGCACCTATGCGGACGATTCCTTTCCCCACATCCTGTTGTTGGGCACTGGCGACCTTTAAACGAAACATGTCCTTAGCAGCCATAATTTGCTCTTTCCTCCCCTACCGGCGCTATTAATCATGATTATACGGATAAGCACAAAAAATCAAAATAAAGCTTTCACAGGTTCACACGTGAGGTAGCCTTCATTTCTTCGACAGGATCCGGCGAAACACCCTCTTTACCCGCTCTTCCGAAGCAGCCACTTCGGCTGCGAACGCGAATAAGGGTGCGGTGTTCAATACTTGTGGGAAGTGCTAGAGTACCCGTTTTGGAGTTTGCATATGGACGCGAGAAGCCAAGTCTCATCACCCTTGGACGTGATTCTGGATAGAATGCGCAAGTGGGATGGGAGTCCGTGGGGTAGGCTCCAGATTCTTAGCCATCAATGGCTCACCCATCTGGAAAATCATCGGCTCATCCAGTCCTACGGAAGTTTGCTGAGACGATCCCGTTATTCCATCGGCCTCAGGTCAGATCCCGCCATTAATGTAGATTCCATTTTCCCCTTTTCCCTAATACTACATCTGTTGTTGATTTTCCTCCTTAGCTGGACAGCCATTGCGTCCATTGCTTTACCCAAGCCTGGACCCATTCGGGTACAATTTATTGACATCGGCACTCGTCCCAAACGCCAGCCCAAGAAAGTCACCAAGGCTGCTAAGCCGAAAGTCGCCCGGGTCCCCAAGAAAGTTGCGCCTCCGAAACCTGCACCAAAGCCGAAGAAATTACCGCCGCCGTTGCCGGCTCCAAAGGTCTTGGCAAAATCCCCCACAATCGCTCCGGCCGCGCTAATGGCTGAGCCCACGGAAACACTGGTTCAGTTGCCTACCAGCCAGTCCAGTGCCGTGGAATCACCTCAGTTGAAAGTAGAGACACCCCCGGGTGCCACCGTGAGCGCGGTTTCACAGGACGAGCTCAAACTACTGAAAGGCGCGGTTCAAGGAATGGGACTCCCAGCCGTGGAGGGGAGCCCCTCGGCCATACAGAGCCCCGATTTCGCACCCTATCTAGAGATGATCAAACTGCGGGTGGAGTCGGTCTGGAAACCAAAGGAAATCTCTGAAAAACATCAGATAAATCTCGTATTTGTACTCGATCGGGGAGGCCAACTGGTCCGGGCAAAGATCATAGATCCCACGAATCCCGAGCTGGATCAGGGAGTTTTGGAGGCCGTCAGAAAGGTTTCTCCCTTCCCAGCTATTCCGGAGAGCCTGAAAGACCTCGCGGGATGGCCCTTGCGGATTAAGTTCACCATCGAACCCGGGGTAAAGGTAGCCAAGTGAATCGAAAGAGAATAATAATGGGGGTTGGGAGTTCAGTTTTGATTTTAGTTTTGGGCCTACTTTGGGTCGGGGATTCGGTTGCTCAGAAACCCGTGGCACGCTTCTTTTATGACGAAAAGGGTAACGTTTCTCGCCAGGAGAGAGACACCAATAACGATGGGAAAATGGATCGTTGGACACGGTTCAACAGTGACGGAGAGATCAAAAGAGTTGAACAGGATGAAAACTTTGACGGCAAACCTGATATCAGCCTCTATTACGAGCGGGGCAAGCTCAAGCGCCAAGAAGTTTCCACCCATCACGATGGTAAAATTGATGTTTGGTATCATTACTCGACGGTAGGAGAGGTGGAACTAAAAGAGCAGGATACCAACCGTGACAGCAAACCTGACATCTGGGTCTCCTATGAAAATAACCAACCGGTTCAAAGCAAGGAGGACACCGACCACGATGGTAAGGTTAAACGTGTTGTCCGATTGAAAAATGGGGAGGTGGTCCGAATCGAAGAGGACACCGATGGCGGCGGAAAGATAGACACCTGGTCTTATTTTGAGGGAAAGCAGTTAGTCAAAAAGGAAATCGACAAAAACCAAGACGGAAAAGTGGACGTGGTGGGTCAATACCGTGATGGCAACTTGATTGGACAGACAGAAGACCTGGACGGTGACGGGACAAAAGACCGTTTTCTGTTGTTTGACCGGGGAGTGCTGATTAAAAGAGAGGAAAGCACACAAAAAGACGGCAAGACTGATCTCGTGGAGCTATATACTAATGGGACCCTGGGGAGACGATTCAAGGACACCAGAAGAGACGGGCGTTTGGACACTCTATACCTATTCGAGAATAAACAGCTCCTACGACAGGAAAGTGACACCACGGGGGACGGCTATTTCGATCAGAGGAACATTTTTAAAAACGGGAAAGCCGTGCGACAGGAGGCCGATACAAACAAGGACCACAGGGTAGATGTATGGATCTATTTTAAGGGTGCTCAACAGGTCCGCCAGGACGAAGATTCAAACTTCAACGGCAAGATCGATGCCCGCTATCTGTTTAAAGATGGAAAGGTGACGGAACAAAAAAGGGTGTCGGATTTGGCACCGGATGAGACGCCCCGTGCGTTTACCACTATTCAAGAGGAGCTAGTCCGCAAAGTCGACAGTGAAAAAAGTGAAAAAGAAAATTCAATTGTGAAGGCAACCCAAGAAAGTTTAGCGGCCGAGCCGAGGTCAGAGTGAAGGCTCTTTCATTGAACAGATACCAGGGATTAATTTACGTCCTCCCCATCTTTTTCTTTGTGGGCTGTGGACCCGCCTCAATGCAACCTCCTCCTGGTCCTTCCGCGGGAAGTCCCACAGGCACCGCGGCAGGCCCCTCCGGAGGTGCAAACAATGCACCGGCGGCAAATGCCGGGCAGCCTCAGTCCAACGCATCAGGGAAACCCAAGGTAAGTGACTCCCAGCGGTGGCAATACGCCTGGAACAAGGCCATGGAAGGAGTCGCCATGGGAGGCACCCTGGCTGGACCCTATGGAGCGGGTGGTGGCCTCATTGTGGGCCTGATTGCCGGCCTTCTTACCGCGGATTCGCACTACGGCAAGATACAGAATCAAATTCAAAAAGAGGAACAGAAAGACAAGGACCTGGAAGCCCAACTGGAACAAGAAATTGAGCGGCAGAGGCAGCTGGAGGCGGAACTGGAGAAAGATGTGGCGGCGGGGGAGCCACAGGGGTCGGAACCAGCAAAGAAGGTGGTGGCAACGGATTCGGATCGGGCCGTCACAAATGGTGGCGGGAGCACACCGGTATCCTCAGGCACCCCATCTGTAGAGAAGACCGCTACGCCGACGAAACCATCATCCCAACAAACCGAGCCCACTCCCGAAGAAACCATGTCAGCAGAGTTAAAGGATCAAATTGGTGCCCTTGCTTCCCTGGGTGAGAAACAGTTGAGCTCGGGAATTCCCCCTCCCAAGGTTAAATCCGTTGTGCGGAGAGACATTAATCAAGACGGTAGCGCGGATCTTTGGATCTATTATGATCCTGAGAAGCCCGGTGAGGTGAAACGCCAGGAGGAGGACACCAACTGGGACGGTAGCGTTGACACATGGAGCTATTTCACTGACGGAAAATTGGTACGCCGGCAATTGGACACCAACGGAAACGGTACGGCAGACAAATTTTTCCACTACGAAAATGAGTCCCTGGCCAGGGAAGAACGAGATGAACAGGGGAAGGGAAAACCGAATTACCGAGCCTGGTACACCGCAGGACACCTAACCAAGATAGAAAAAGACCTCAACCAGGACGGCGAGATTGATCTTTGGATCCAATATGACCCGAATCAGGATAGAGAAGTGATAGTAAAAGAAGAACGGGATCTCAACAGCAATGGGGAGGTGGATGTTTGGTCATACTTTGAAAATGGTCGTCTCGTGCGCAGGGACGTGAGTACAGTGGGACTGGACTACCTTTTAAAGCAGGAAAAGGCTCTACCTGATTCCGCCTCCGCCACCACTCCCAAAGGTTAAACCTCACTTGACCGCAATCCCAATATCAAAAAACCCACTGGCCCTACAGATTCCCAACACCTTGACCACTTGTCCATAGTCCAGCCGCCGATCGGCGCGGACAATGGCTGACTTTTTCTTTTTCCCCTTCGCCAACCCCTTCAACAGTCTTTCCAAGCTATTTAGCCGCACCGACTTCCCGTTGAGGGTCACAGCGCCTCGTCTACTCAATTCTATGGTGACCGGGACGGTCTTGCTGTCTGGGGACGCCGCTTTGGCTTCGGGCAACTGAATCTCGAGCTTTTTTGTGGGGTCAATCAGAGTCGTCGTTACTATGAAGAAAATCAGTAAGAGAAAGATGACATCAATCAAAGAAGTGAGGCTCAGACTCACGTCTTCGTCTTGCTCTTTTAGAAATTGCATTTACCCCGAACCACTGAACGCCCCGGACGCGAGTCCGGGGATAAAATTTTCGAACTTCCCCTAAGGGAAGCTCCCAAAAGTCACGGACGTAAGTCTGTGGTACGGGGTTTACCCGGCACCTACAAAGCTTCCCGTGCATTTGCATAGGTTAAGTGTTTGAACTCCAATGGAGGTTGGCACCCCTGTGCCACGACACCTTCGGAACTTACTGACCAAAGGATATAAGTCCGTCGTTGGGGGCTCAATCCTCTTGGGTCAATGCCTCCCGACCGGCTCCCCGTTGTCGACCTGATCGCTCTTGACCTTTAGCACGAGCGGATGAGGAGTTGGTTTCGTACCCTTCATAGTACAGGTCCTCGAGCAAGGCCACCGACACCTCTTCCATCTCAAGTACCCTGACCTCAACCTTACGCTTAAAATAGAAATATGCAGCCAACGTGGGTATGCCGATCATTAGACCGAAAACCGTCGTAATTAAAGCCTCCGAGACCCCCTTTGCCACCTTGCCCGAATCACCGGCCAGGCCAAAGCTGGCAATGACGTCGAAGGAGCGAGTAAGCCCCAACACCGTACCCAACAGTCCCAACATGGGGGAAATATTGGCGAGAAAACCCAACAGCATCAGGTTACGTCGCAGCACCGCAGCCTCATGCTGCCCCGCCCCTTCGATGGCCTTCTCCACCGCGTCGATCCCGTGTTCAAAACGAAGCAATCCAGCACGTAGCACCCGTGAAAAAGAGATGTTGTGTTCCCTACAAGCCTGAATCGCTCGTTCCGTTTCCCGTCGGTACCAGTATTTTTTAATCTCTTCAATGAATGCAGTTGAGATAATTTTACCCTTACGGAGATTCACCGCCCGCTCGATAATAAGGGCCAGAGCAAGTATGGAGCAGGTAAGTATTACGTGCATGGTGGGCCCACCCCTAAAATAAAAATCAATTAGAGATCCAGTGGCCTTTGGGTCAGGTGGGGCTTCAGCACCAACCGCAAAGGTAGTCACCACCGCAAGGTATCCAACTAAAATCCAGAATGACCTAAAGATCACCATGCCACCTAAGGTTGGGGGTTCTTTTCATCCGCGGGATCTAGACTTTGAGCCTCTCTTCGGCTACGTTCAAGCTCTCTCTCAATTTCTATGCTGTTTTTTCCAAGCTTTTCTACTTCCAGACTAAGACTCCGCTCTTTTTCCATGAAGACTTCTATTCCGAGAGAGCGCTTCTTGGCAGGTTGATAGACCACCGTTACAGTATCCCTTCCAATTCCCCCGCCGCTAACCCGGGCCCGAACGTTGATCCGATTGACCCCCTCCACCATGGGTAAAGCGGAGGAGAAATATCCGTCAGACGCCAAACGTATTTGGGTGGCTCTCTTTCCGGTTGTCTCGTTAAATACTTCTACCGTGTCCACACCAATGACCGATACTTTTTCCAACACGGCCAAAATGTCGGCCGGCCTCACCACCGGGGTAAATATCCCACCACTCATGCTTGCTATTCCAACGGCGGCACGAGGCGATGAAAGGGCATCCTCACCGAGAGCGAACACATGTATTTTGATCGCGGCTTTTTTGGCGATACGAGCTGCGTTGATGGCTAATTCGGTGTCCTCCACAGTGGCTTCCTTGCCCCTCCCAATGGGTAGAGTTGGAAAACCATCGGTCAGCAATAGCTGAACCTTGATTGTTCCTTTTCTTCGCACGCTCCTCCCCAACCCGCTCAGCTCCCTAATTCCCATGCGGATCCCTCCCACCATGTGGGTCCCGCCATGGGGTCCCGATAGAAAGACTTCAGCCAGGGCCTCTCTTACCCTGCCAAAATCATGTGTCAGCGGTTGGAGCAAGGAAGCACTTTCGCCAAAAGTAATCACTCCAACGCGAGTGGATTTGGAGTTGAGCTGAGAGAGCAGCCGGCGAGACGCTGCGATTTCGGCCGCAAGAATGGAACTGCGCAAATCCATCATAATAGGCCTGCCACCACCTAGCCCACCTCCAAAGATTCCAGAATGCAGCCCTCCGAACCTCCCGTGACCAGAGGTGGAAGGTAGATCCTCATCATTGAACACGACACCGGCATAATGCACCGTACTCGCAGAGACATCGAGGACCAGAAATAGATCGACGTTGGAGATGGAAACTCCCTTGGTGGAGACCTTGCCGGTGACCAGGACGATGTCTTTGTCCTGGTTAATATGCGACCCATTCTTAGGGGAGGTTATCCTCACTTTTGGCTCGGCTCCCCGTGAATCTTGAGTAATCAAGAGAACCGCTGTGAGAAATAAAACAAAGGAAAGAAGCCTAACGGCACATAGGATCATGATATACTTTACGGTGAAACTGACTTACATGGACCAATTACAAACAGGGAAAAAATAACATGAATCCTACTGGGAGTAAATGTTTGATGATTCTTGGCCAATAGTCGCGATTTGCCTCACCGCGAAGCCTCGTGATAAAATATTGTTATGATTTTGATCAAAAGAGCCTTTCCCCTCAGCCTCGCCCTGCTGTTTTCCTGGACGGGCATCCTGTTTGCCAACTACACCATTGTCTTGAAGAACGGACGGCGCATCACTGTAAAGAGCTACCGAGAAGTGGACGAAATGATCAAAGTTCGTGGAATGGGTGGGGAATTTGGTATCGCAAAAGACCAGATCGAGTCTATCATCGATACAGGGGCAAATGAAGAGAAAGGAATGGTGATCCCCGATTCCAATAGGATGCAGCCAACGGTAACGAGAAGAAAGGCCAGTAAAAACACCCCCTCGAGGAGCTCAAACGAAGTTTCAGAGGGCAAAGTTGACGAGAAAAAGGTAGCGGTCCCCCCGACTGAACAGGCTGAAGAAGCAGCATACTTAAGGAGAATCAAAGAGAAAACCGAACAGCTCAGCCGACTGACAAATCGCTATTCTAGCGCCACTGGGGGATCCTCTGGCGCTCAGTCCGGAATTCTGGACAGCCAAGCAGCCATCAAGGGGCGGACTGCTGATCTTCAGTCTAGGTTAAAAGACGCCCAGCGAAGCCGCGCAGCCACGGGATCGGGGGGAACTCCGAGGGTCAATGTTGCTCCACCGGCGTACACCGCAAAAGAAAAGGAACTCAGCCAACTGAGAAGGCAAATTGTGCAGGCGCAAAAGGAACGTGATGCTCTGATCAAGGAGATGCAGGAGAAAAACTTTGGCTCAAAGGCAGCATCACGCTGAAATCCCAGCATCCACGTCCACCAGATTTTAATCATCTGGGTTTTAGTCTCATAGTTGTTGATAATTGAGCTCTTTAGGTTGATTGTTCACCTTACGGTACCCACGACAACCGTAGAATTCGTCGTAGCCATACGCTTTCAACCCCCTTTGATCCATACGCGTTGACTCTCTCCAACCATACTGATATACGCTGTTTTAGCGACTGAAATAACTCTCTTCAACCCCGTAAAAATAATGCTTGTAGCCTGACCCAATACCTATTAAAATCAAATGGTTAGGCAGATAATTTCGGACGGCCTAAGCACGAGTAACCAGTTCCAAGAGGAGACTCTTATGACAGCCACACAAAAACCCCTTAATAATTTTCACTGCACCGCTTCAATAGCCTGCAAGTCGTTGATAAGTCACTCCATTGAATGCCTAAAAAATAATCACCTGTTGATAAGTCTAAACGGTATACTGCTAGGAATCTTGGTTCTATTTGGCTCAAGCACCCCTGTTTCTGCAGATTTCATCCTCACGCTTAAGAATGGTCGTACGGTTCATGTGGAGGCATACTCAGAAAATGAGGGTGTGATCATTTTTTCCAGCTATGGGGGAGAGATTAGGATAGCCAAGGAAGACGTTCAGTCGATTACCCCAGCTGTTGGAGGTACCACAGCAAGACTGGCTACTCCTCAAGGGGATGCAGTTCCAGTAAAGCCTCCCCAAACAGTGCCTGGGGAAGAAAAGCTCGCCCTCCCGGGACAGAAACAGAAGATTGAAGCGACCATGGATAAACCCGTGGATACTGGGGAGAAGGTATTGACTCCTGAGGAAATCAAGGCAGCGGAAAAAGCCGAAGAGGAGAAGCAATACCGGCTGAAAGTCAGAGAAGTCACCGCACGGCTTAAGGCCAAGAGAGACCAATTTGCCGTGGCAACACGCAGAACGCCTGGACCTGCTCCGAGCATACTCGATAGCCAGGAGGCCATCAGGGCAAGGACTGCCGACCTGAATTCACGCTTAAAGGACGCTCGGCGAACTCCCGCAGGACCCAGTGATCGGGGTGTCGTCAGGCTGGAACAGCCATCGCCATTTACTGGCGCTCCACCTACCATCATCGATCTTAAATCTGGACCGGCCGCTAAGAGGGTACAGCCCCTTCTAACCCCCTACAGCCCAATAGAGAAAAAACTCAGCCTGTTGAGAGGGCAGATCCTGGCCTTGGAGAAAGAACGGGATAGACTAATCCAGGAAATGAGACGTAAGAATTTCAACACAGCGTCATTGTTCCTGGAATAATGTCGATCTCCGGCCTGCTAAACTGCCTTGGGTAAAGGAGCCATCTTTCCCAATCAGATAGATCCTGCGGCAGCCCTGAGGCCCAGAAGATAGCTTTGGACTCCAAATCCGCTAATTTGTCCAACCACCGCGTCGGCGATCAATGACTTTCTACGAAACTCTTCCCGTTTGTAGATATTAGACAAGTGGACTTCGATGGCAGGGATCTCTACCGCCAGCAAGGCATCTCTTAAGGCTACGCCGGAGTGAGTATACGCGGCGGCATTGATCACCAGGGCATCGAATTCTTTAGGAGAGTCTTGAATCCAGGTGACCAGCTCCCCTTCGTAGTTGGACTGCCGGGTTACCACCTGAATGTTTAGTTCCTTGGCAAGGCCTTGGATTCTTTGGTTGATTTGATCCAAAGTCAGAGGACCATAAATCTCCGGCTCCCTCTTTCCAAGCAAGTTCAAATTGGGTCCGTGTAGTACAAGGACTTTTTTCTTTTTACTGGTAGCCACGTATCAGTCCCTTTTTTGGTTTTCTATCCATCGACTCAGTGCCTCCAAACGCTCATCCACCTTTCCCTCCTCCGTATCCTCAACCCCAGGCTCTAAACGGGATCTGAGTTGAAGGATTTTCTGCCACAGTTTACCTTGTGGCGAAGCCACATAGAGTTGGCGATAGATCTCCATGGCTTCCCAAAGATAGCCTTGCTTAATATGAAGCTCTGCCATGGTTTCGGTGACAAACGCTGAATCAATCTTCGGTTTAGGCTCCTGCCATAGCCCTTCCAGGCCTTCCTTAATCTTCCTCAGCCCCTCTTCACTACCTAAAATCTGCTCCAAGGAGCCAAGGACTTGCAGGCTCTGGGCATACATGCCGGCCAGGTAAAGAATCCTACTCTGGAGCAAAAGTCCACGGGGATGGCTCGGACTATCCTTAAGGCACCGGTTAACCACTTCCAGGGCCTCGTGGAGCCGTCCCTCCTGTCGTAGCTGTTCAGCGAGATCTGCAAAATCTGATGCGCTAGAAAACCGTGACTTCATGGTCGTAAAAACGCTTAGATTTTTACCGATAGAATTTTTAACAAAACAACTGCAACAACGCGTTTGGCGCCAAGATCGCCTGAATTAAAATCCGAATTTCGAAGCTCGAAATTTCAAACAAACGGGATCACTCAAATCCAAAAACTCCAAATCCAAAACGATCTGGGGAAAAACCCGAAATCCGAATATCGAAATACGAAACAATTTCAAAATCTCAATTCTCGAAATCCAAAACCTTCGAACGAGAACTGCTCCCGCGTTTTTAAATGTTTTGAAATTAGTATTTTGAGTTTTCCCTTTTTGTTTCGAATTTCGGATTTCGAGATTCGAATTTATACTTAGCTTCCTTTGCGCCTTTGCGCGAGTCATCATTTTCCCGATTCCCGTATCCGAAATGAAACTTTAAATTTCAAACATGTTTGATTAAGAGCTCAACCGATCTTTTATCTCCTCGGGTGACAGCCGGTGGAAAAGAAACTTTCCAATACCTCCACAAAGAACGAACTTGATCTTTCCAGCCCCAAATTTCTTATCCACCGCCATCCTCTTAACGAGATCCTCAAGTCTGATATCAGAGGGTAGCTCCGTAGGAAGCCCCGACCTTTTGATTAGCTGATGGATGCGTCTCAGGCTTTCATCATCGCAATAGCCTTCCCGCGCGGAAATGGTGGCAGCCTTTGCCATGCCGATGGCCACCGCCTCGCCGTGCAGTAGTCTCTCGTAACCTGTTTGTGATTCCAGCGCATGGCCAATGGTATGGCCAAAATTGAGGATGGCGCGAAAATCTTCCTCACGCTCATCTTTTTCCACTACCAGTGCCTTGATGGCACAAGAGGCAGCTACGGCCTTGTGCAGGAATTCCTCATTAAGACCCAGCAGGTCTTCAACGTGATCTTCCAAGAGCGAAAACAGCTCGTGATCCTGGATAATTCCGTACTTTATCACCTCTGCCAAACCCGCCGCCAATTCCCTCTTTGGCAGCGTCTGTAGAACACTTATGTCTGCCACCACCAGCTTTGGTTGGTAAAAGGCCCCAATGAGATTCTTTCCTTCGGGGTGATTGATGGCGGTCTTCCCCCCCACGCTGGCATCCACTTGGGCCAGAAGAGTGGTTGGAATCTGAACGTAGGGTATCCCTCTAAGAAAGGTAGCAGCGGCAAATCCCGCCAGATCACCCACCACTCCTCCTCCCAATGCAATCAGGGAAGAACCGCGCTCGAACCTCCCATGGATCAGTTGGTCATAGATGGCAGAGAGTGAATCCATGCTTTTATGCTCTTCTCCATCAGGGACCATAACAGAAGTCACGGCGTACCCTGCGTTGCGAAGGGCCTCCTGCAGGGTTTCGAGATAGAGTTTCCCCACCGTGGGATTCGTCACCACACCAACCTTTTCTCCACAACCGGCGCGTTTCATGAGCTCACCGGTGTGCGCAAGAATTCCTTTCCCCAAATAGATGGGATAGGAGCGGTCACCCAGGTTGACGGTAAGAGTTTGCATATTTTTAGCTATCAGCCATCAGCGAAGAAGTGTTGAGTCTTCTGTACTAAGAGTCCATCACCCTGCTAAAGTTTCGAGTAGCGTTTTCTCCCTTGAACACTTTACACTTAACACTGCCCCCACTGTTTATTGCTTGCTGTTTCCTGCTTTCCACCCTTTGCGCTCTGGCCTATGCGCTTTGCTGGCTAGCTCAGCACTCGTTTCTCATAATTTGAATGCCTTAATAATCTCATCCACCACTTTCGCCGCCGGGAGGTCGTCTGTGTCGATACTGACATGGGATTGGCGATAGACCTCTTCCCGATGATGCAATAGTTCTTCGATCCGCTGCAATCGATCGGTTCCACCCAAGAGAGGACGATGATTCCCGTGCCCTGACCGCTGGAGCAATTTTTCGGGCGAGGCGGTTAAACAAACCAGCACACTTTTCGTTTTGAGTAACCGGAGGTTTTCCTTATCCGTAACGGCGCCCCCTCCGGTAGCAATGACCTGTCCGTCTTGCTTTAAAACCTTCTCAAGAGTTTCCTTCTCTAGCTTGCGAAAGTAGGCCTCACCCTTAAGTTTGAAAATATCCTCCACCTTACTGCCCTCGCGATCCTCGATGGCATGATCCAGATCCACAAAGGGTCGCTTGAGCCTTTGGGCCAACTTCCGGCCCACCACGCTCTTCCCAACGGCCATAAAACCAGTTATTGCAATGTTCTTGTTTAGGTCTTTAGACAAAGGTTTAGCCCCGAACCGAATTCCGTTCCATGGGCAAAGTCATTGCGAAAGTCAGTGGGACAAACGGCGAAGAGTCGACAGGTCGCCATGTTCGCATACTACTTATGGATGGCTCTACAATTCGTTAGAGACCTCACAATATATCAATGGAGACTCCATTTGCGCCGGCATTTTTCGGATCGGTGTTAGATGCTCTTAATCTGCTCGATATAACCCCGGTAATTTCGCATTATTTCATCCAGAGAGTCTCCACCCATCTTCTCCAGGAAGGCAAGAGCCAGCTCAAAGGCCACCACGGACTCTCCCACCACTGCAGCAGCCGGGGCGGCGCAGACGTCCGAGCGTTCCACTGAGGCATCCACTGGTTGTTTCGATCTAATATCAACCGATTGGAGGGGACTCATGAGGGTGGAAATGGGTTTCATAGCCACATGGGCCACCAGGGGCGCACCATTGGACATGCCCCCTTCCGTTCCTCCTGAATTATTGCTGCCGCGGTAAAAACCGGTGGGCCCGACTCTCGGTTTCGTTTGAGAGGTCTTTCCGTTGAGGTCGAAAAAAATCTCATCATGGACCTGGGAGCCACTACGGCGAGCCCCCTCGAATCCAATACCAATCTCAACCCCTTTAATGGCCTGGATGCTCATAAGGGCACGCGCCAATCGACCGTCCAGCTTGCGGTCCCATTGGGTATGACTCCCAAGGCCCGGCGGAACCCCCATGGCTACAACTTCGAAAACGCCCCCCAGAGTATCACCCTTTTTTTTGCATTCATCGATTAGGGCAATCATCTTCTCCTCGGCCTTTTTGTCAGCGACCCGCACGGGCGACTCCTCGGCCCTTTTAAAGATCTCCTCGTAGGTAAACCCTTCAGTTTGGGCCACCACTCCCCCCAAAGAACGAATATAGCCCATTATTTTGATGCCAAAGGGCTCCAGCAGCTGCTTGCAGAAAGAGCCCACCGTGGTGCGAGAGACAGTATCCCTGGCGCTGGCTCGTTCCAAAATATTTCGCACGTCAGATTGGCCGTACTTGAGAATGCCTGCGAGGTCCGCATGCCCTGGGCGAGGTTTGGTTACCTCGATGGACTGGTCCCTGTCCTCCGCGTGAGGAGACATTTTCTTGGTCCAGTTCTTCCAGTCCCGATTTTCTATACCAAAGGCCACCGGCGAACCCAAGGTTTCACCCCAGCGAATACCGGATCTGATTTGGACTTCATCCTTTTCAATTAACATCCTTCCGCCACGACCGTATCCCTGCTGACGCCGCCAGAGGTCGAAATTGATCTTCTCCACATCAATGGGGAATCCCGCTGGGACCCCGTCGATAATGACAGTCAGGCAGGGGCCGTGGGATTCACCTGCAGTGAAGTAGCGCAACATGGGCTAATCTTACCCCAATCCGGTCGGCGACTCCACCCCGTGGAGTATTATCCATGGCCGAGACGAGTAGTCTCGACTGTGAGGTAACTATACTGGAGGAACAATGTTTAGCGGTATTTGGGAGGCACTCAATACTAGCGGTTGGGTTAACCATTAACCCATGTACACAAGGACTGGAGTGAACCCTGGTTGGTACATTGGTTGGACAGTCACTGGGCTGAAATTAGAATGCCCTCCGGGGTGGTTGAATTAATTATGCTGTTCCCTTCCTGTTTGCAAGAGTCCACATTGTGAGTTCTGTGATCTATGCCCTTCTCTATGCCTCTTGTCTTGGTGGCCGGTCAAAACGGCTTTCACAATTGCCCTAGAAACGACGATCTCACACCGGGTAGATATCTCAGTATCCCCCCCTTCAGGCCTCACACACCACCTCGACTTTCATCTGCCAGGCCTGCTCAAACTCATTCGGTGGACAGTACCCCAAAGCCGAGTGCAACCGCTTCTGGTTATAGACTTCCTCCAGAAAATAAGGAACCCTTTGCTTCACATCCTGCGCCGTCCTGTACTCCCACAGGTAGACTTCTTCATGCTTGAGCGTCTTCATGAAGCTCTCCGCTGTCGCATTGTCATAGGGATTGCCCTTGCGGGCCATGCTGATTAAGATCCCCGCTGCCCGCAACTCCTCCACATAAGCATGGGCGGCGTACTGCACTCCGCGATCTGAATGATGGATACAACCCCAGGGCGGCCTTCTCTCCACTAAAGCCATCCGCAGAGCCATTAAAGTCATCTCGGTATCGATCGATTTAGAAAGCGCCCACCCAATAACCTTACGTGAGAACAGATCCAAGATCACCGCCAAGTACAAAAACCCCGTGAGGATCCGGATGTAGGTGATATCGGCCACCCATGCCTGGTTAGGTCTTGTGGCCCTTAGTCCCTTAAGGAGGTTCGGATAGACCCGGTAGGGATGATCACTGTCAGTGGTCTTCACCCAGTGCCGCTTGACCTGGCATTGCAATGATTCCTCCCGCATGATTCTCGACACCCGCTTGTGATTAACCTTAAAGCCCTCGCGCCTCAGATGATGGGTGACTCGCCGGTAGCCGTAACGCGGATACTCCTCCACTACCTGCTCAATCCGGTCCCGTAAGTCCGCCTCCTCAATCTCGTGGAGCATAGAAGGCTCCCGGGTTCGGTAATAAAAAGTGCTGCGCGCTATCCCCATCACTTCACACCCCCTTTGGATGCTGCCAAACTCTTGGCCGTGATGGGTGACGAATTCTCTTTTCTCCGCCGCAGTGTGTACTCTACGGCTTTTTTTAAAAGATCATTCTCCATGGTGAGTCTGCCCACCATCCGCTCCAACTCCGCATTGCGCGCTCGAAGTTCCTTCTCTGGCAGAGAGGGGCCCTCCACCAGGCCCCCTTGTTCGTAGCGCTTCGTCCAATGTCGAATAAGTCCTGAGGAGATGTCGTAGCGGCGGCTCAGTTGGGCCAACGTGGAGCTCTCACTGAGGAGTTCCTCCACTACCTGCCGCTTGAAATTCGCTGTAAACCTTCTTCTCTCTGCCATGATGAGATCCTTTCCCCTTCCCATCAGGCATTCTAACCTGCTCCCTCAAACTGTCCAACTGCAGGGGGTCAGTCCAGACCTACCCTCGGGGAGGCAGGGATGTCAGCATGCGTTCGAATTCCGTCAATACTGAGTAACCGGGATATGGAATGGGACTAAACCTGATACTACTGGCATTGGCGCGGCGCCCTGAGGATCTCGAAGGGAAGGCTCACCGCCCTGATCGTCCAACCCAGAGGCTCTCGACGGAGAGAAATCGAGGGGAGGGCAGCCAAAGGGCTCTCCACAGGTGGTACGGGATAAACTGGCCAGGAAAGGTTCTGGGATGCAAGCCCAACTCCCCTTAGGGACCCGCTGGGCCCTGTGGAATAATGGGATCGGTCCCTTCCGTCTTCCTGAAAGTATTACGCCAGAGCTGTTCTGCACTCGGCAGGTCTGCCGCACCCGCCATGATCGTACGGGGAGTAATAAATACCATAAGCTCTTCGAAGTCCTGCTTTACCCTGATTCGTTTGAACAACCAACCCAACACAGGGATCTCTTTCAAGTACGGGACACCACCCTCGGATTCCTCCCGGGTGTCCTTCATGATTCCTCCTATGACCACCGTGTCCCCATCTCGCACCAAGACATTCGAAATGGCCTCTCGGCTGAGCTCGTCTGGGATGGCTGCCCCAGAGGTCTGCGTCCCCAGGGAACTCGACTTGACCGAGATGTTAAGCAGAATGAATCCGTCGTTGGAGACCTGTGGGGTGACGGAGAGGATAATTCCCACGCTCACCGATTCTGTAGCCACTGCGGCTCCTGCTGCCGAGCCACTGCCACTGGCAATGTTGGTGGTGCCCGAGGGAAGCTCGATCCTGACGATTCGGAGGCTCTGGATGGTTGAAGTAACGTTGTTAAGCGTTACCACTGAAGGACGGGACACTATCCGGATATTTCCCTCCTCCTCGGCTGCCGATAAGACAGCGTTTACGTTCCGGAGTGATCCCCACCGGTCCTGGAGGACTGAAAAAGTCAGCCCCAACGCGCCAGAAAAAGGGTCCTGGGCCGATGCTCGACTCGCAGCCGTAATGGTTCGACCGGGGTCATCATTGATTTGACCGCCAATATCAAAGGTCATGCCCAGCGCTCGGGAGAAGCTCGGCGTGGTTTCGATAATGTTGGACTCGATCAACACCTGTGGAGTACGGGTATCGAGTCTACTGACAATATCGTTAGCCTCGTCTACCGCTTTTCGAATGTCCCGAATAAGAATGGTGTTGGATCGATCATCCGCGATTGCTTCACCTCGACCAGTTAACACCTTGGCCTGTTTAACCTTACTCACGATTTCCGATGCCTTTGCATAGTTGACCGTAAGATATTCGGTGAAAAGGGGTTCCAGCGCTTTTTCGGCATCCTGTGCCGCCTTGATGGCATCCCGCTCGGACCGCAAGCGCTGCACGGTGGAGATCCGAACCACGTTACCCACTTGCTCCTTTCCAAGGCCATTGGTTTCCAGCAGGATATCCATGGCCTGATCCCAAGGAACATCCACCAAGCGTACCGTTACTTTCTTGACCACATCGTCGGTGACAACGATATTGAGACTGCTGATTTCGGCCAGCAAGCGAAAGACGTTTTTGATATCCGCATCCTTGAAGTCAAGAGAGATTCTCTGCCCGGTGTATTCCTTCTCGCCTCCACGCCACCGGGATGAGGATCTGGACGCCTGGCTGGTGGCGCCCGCCAGGGAACCCTGGGAAGTGGAAGGAGCCGCTGCCGTCATAACCCGACTGCTACCCTCGATCAACACTAGTTCCTTTTTGGTTGAAATCTTACGATTAATGGGACCGATGATCAGAGAAAGCCCGTTGTCGTCCGGCTCAACTGTAAAGTGAGGCATGGTACCGGAATTGATGTCGACAACCACCCGGTAATGCCCCTTGCCGGTACTCAACTTGAGACTGTTTACCCAACTGGTACCAACCTTAAATTTTTCTTCCTTTGTCGCCTGTTTTACATCACCAAAAACATCAAGAACGAATCGTGTAGGAATAGCGAGAGTAAAGTGGCGGAATTGGGTGACAGGCTGGGAAAACGTCATCCTGAGGGTCGTTTGCCCCACCCCCTCAAATACCCGAAAGTCTTGGACCTGAAATGAACCTTCGACTTTAGCCTGACCCATGGCGGTAGCAGAGCCCATGGGTTTGCTATCCATGGGAGAGGCCCCTGTCTGCTGTGCGCTATCTGCGGAATCCATGGCAGGCGCTTGGCTCACCTGTGGGTCAATTTTTTTTGCGCTACAGCTGTAGAAACCCGTGGCGAGACAGAGAACCATCAAGAGTCGCCAGAGCCTGGTCCAAAGAACTTCCCAATCGCTCATAAATGGTACACTCATTTTTGACACCCTTAACCCTTGTTTATTCATTGACTAATTTTAATTTGACCTCGCGGGACTTCTTTGCACCGTAAAAATCGAAGAAATTTTCCTCGATCAAGACTTCTTTCGGAGCAATCACTTTGACCGTTCCATCGTTGCGCCCGATGGGGGTTCCGATTTTGATCACATAGCCAAGGCCGGCACTATCTTCCACCATGGCCCTGGGTTCTGGGATGTCCCAAATTATCCCCACTAGTTTTAGCTGACTCACCTCAACTCGCTCCAGGGGAGAAAGATTTTCGCGCCTTCGCCTGATGGGTCTGAGTTCCAATACGAAAGGACGAAAGGGATCACGTTTCCCTGCGGACGAATAACGGCGCCCGTTTGTTCCCTCAGGCATCTGAGGACTGGCTGATGGCATGGCCAGGGGGTCTTCTGCCACCTCGGCTGACCTTCCGCCCCCAAGGGATTTTAGCTTTGACTTGGCCGTCTCTTTGAGTGCGCTGATATCCTTCTTGGTGCTGCCCGGGACCTCTTGGCTCCACCCTTCAGTCCTGAGCAAGAATGCACCCACCAGTAAGAAGGTTATGATTAGTTTCTTCTTATCTATCTGAGTGGTCTCACCCAACTCCACACCTTGAAAGTATGGAGAAGCCGAAAGCGCCTTGAGAAAACCAGCAATGGTCTGGTTATCCACCGCCATGCCGGAAATGCTCAAGTTCCCTCCCGATTCCTTAAACTCCGTGATCCAAAGTCTCGGCGGCATGGCTGCGGAAAGACTTTCCATTACCTTGGCCGGACCCGTCTTCTGCTTACCTAACTCATCGATGACCTTAAGTTTTTGTTTGAGAACCCCGATGTTTTTCTTAAGGTTCGTCACCCCTTTGGCCTGGCTATTCAATGCCTTGATCTCGTTACTTAGCGCTGCCAGTTCTTCTTCATTGCTGGATAAACGTGAGGATTGGATGATGTGAAAGGCACCCATTACAATGCCTGTCAGAACCAAACACATCACTCCAATTGTCAATTCCTGGCGCCGAGCAACTTCTGCCTTCAGCTCCCGGACAGGAAGAAGGTTTATGCGGATCATTTATCTCCTGGCCTTCTAATAGCCAGCCCCACTCCCACAGCTAGGGATAGGGCCGATTCACTGAGATAGTCCCTGTCAATATTCCGGGCGATTGTGAACCCGCTAAACGGGTCCGATAGCTGCACAGGAACTTCTAACTTTTCTGACAACACGGACGAGAGGCCCGGCACTTTGGCACTTCCGCCGCTCAAGTAGATGCTATGGATCCCTTCCTCACCGGCCATGGTCCCGTAGAGGCTAAGGGTACGGCTGATTTCTTCAGTCAGACCAATACAAGTAGGCTGTAGAAGAACTTCCAGATCCACTCCTTTTTTTCCTTCCAGCAGACCGGTGACCTTCAACGTCTCGGCCTGGTCATATGAGATCTGGAGCTCCTGCATTAGGCTCTCGGTAAAAACTTCACCTCCGGTGGGAAGGTCCCCCGTAAAAGTGGAAATCCCATTCTTTAGGATGTTAATACTCGTGTAACGGGCCCCAATATGAATCAGGCTAACCACCTCATCGAGCTTGGGCTCGTAGCTGATCTCAAACATATTTTCCAAGGCGAAATAGTCTACATCCATGATGGCGGGAGTAAGTCCAGCTTCTTGTATGGCTTCTGTATAGCTCTGGACAATATCCTTTTTCACCGCCACCAAAAGGACCTCCATCTGACTTCCATCTCCCAGAAGGTTCAGAATCTGATAATCAAGGTTGACGTTTTCCAGGCTTTCCGGAATGACATTGGTTGCTTCAAACTCGACGTTGGCATCGAGTTCGTCCTCCCGCTGGGCGGGGAGTTGGATCTTTTTAATGATGACAGCTCTGCCTGGAACTGAGCAAATGACGTTCTTTGATTTGACACCATTGGATTGGATCAGACTTTCGATAGTACCTGCCACGACATCACGTTCCAGAACCATATTGTTCTGCACGGCTGTGGAGGGCAGAGGCAACACACCAAGGCTGGTCAACCGGTATCCGTTCCGCTCCCCTACGGCCTCCACCATCTTGACGGAGCTGGATCCAATGTCGATAGCCACAAACCCTTCGCTTCTTCGGAAGGGATTAAAACCTGAAAGACTAAATGCCATTTTGTTTAAACACCCTGTTTTTTTGACTTACCTTAAGTCCTAGCGCCAGAAGGATCTTTCGCTGGATTTCCAATCTGCAACTCATCCCCTTTTCAATTCGGTCAATGGTGAGAGGGGAAACTCCAGCCAATCGGGCCAACTCTGTCTTACTAAGCATCTTTGACTCGCGGATTCGTCTAACCTGGTTGTTTTTGTGATCCACTTGGTCATCCTTAAAAGAGCGTCAAAGTCACTTTGATCTTCCAATTAATAAATATTATCCGGGAATCTCACCTACCTTGTCAACCGATATTTCATTTTAATTATATATAATTATATATGATTTATAGACTACTTATTGTGCTCCCTAAATTACGCCACCACGGGTTTTCATCATCGCCAAATACCCGATTCCATGTTGCTTTTCCGAGTCTTAATGGATAAAAGTGCAGACATGCAAGAGGCGGGAAAGGGGTTTGCTCAGGTGGTGATTCCCTCCCCAGTCAAGGACCCCCTCCTTTATAAGGTCCCTCCAAGCCTTCAGAGCAGTCTAGCAGTAGGAATGAGGGTTTTAGTCCCCCTGGGCAAACGGAAGATCACAGGGGTAGTGTTTGATTTCGCTCAGGAAACGTCCCTTGAGAAAGTACGGGAGATTCTGACCGTGCTAGATGACCGGCCTGTCCTCGATGCAGTGATTTTAAGGTTCTGCCGTTGGATCTCCAAATATTATATAGCTCCCTTGGGGGACGTTTTGGCCGCAGCACTCCCTCCCGCATTGCGGCTGGAGAGTCAAAGACTGGTGGTCCTCCGTGAAGCGTCTCCGAGTCTTGGCGGAAAACTGGAAAAGGAAATTTTCGAGGTTGTGGCGAAGCGGAGAAAGATCCTGCTTAAAACTCTGGTACGCCAATTTTCCGGAGGGAGATTTTACCCGGCCCTCAGCCGCCTCGTATCCTCTGGCGCTGTAGAGATCGAAGAGAAACTTCGAGCCAATCGCAAAAGGGATTTAAATAGAGAGACCGGCGGTGAATCGGAGGTGGCGTTGAGTTCCCATCCAGGATTCACCCTCACCGGGGAGCAGACGTCAGCCCTTCAATCCATGGAGCAAAGGTTGATGCACGGCGGTTTTGAAACCTTCCTCTTGTCAGGGGTTACTGGCAGCGGGAAGACTGAAGTTTACATGCGGGCCATGGAAAAAGTATGGAGGGATAGAAAACGCAGCTTGATATTGGTCCCCGAGATTTCCCTGACCCCCCAACTATTAGATCGCCTGAACGAGCGTTTTCCAGGCCAAGTTGGAATACTCCATAGCGGGCTCACGCCCGCAGAGCGTTCCACACAGTGGTGGCGCATCACTCAAGGAGAGGCGTTGGTGGTGGTGGGAGCACGCTCTGCTATTTTTGCCCCGGTGCCCGACCTGGGACTAATCATAGTTGATGAGGAGCATGATTCGTCATACAAGCAAGAGGAGGGGCTTCGCTACCAGGCGAGGGACCTGGCCGTAGTACGAGGCAAGCTCAGTGATTGTCCCGTGCTGCTGGGATCTGCCACTCCATCGATTGAGAGCTTTCACAACTGTCGTCTGGGTCGATACAGGCTGCTGGAGCTCACCGGGAGAGTGGAGCAAAGAGCTCTTCCCCGAGTTGAAATAGTGGATCTCAGGGAACAGCTACGGAATCAACCACCTTCGTCAAGCAATGCCTCTCCCGCCACCAGCCTCTTCTCTCCCCAATTGAAGGATGCACTGGCGGCAAATCAAGCATCCGGAC
Organism: uncultured Binatia bacterium (SeqCode); assembly: GCA_965215595.1. Classification (GTDB taxonomy): domain Bacteria; phylum Desulfobacterota; class Binatia; order UBA9968; family CAXXLF01; genus CBDCDW01. The sequence goes on from CBDCDW010000006.1 coordinate 311,530, forward strand.
AGCAAAGCCTGATCTTTCTCAACCGCCGCGGATTTGCCAACTTTCTCCTGTGCGGACTCTGCGGATTTGTCATCCGGTGTCCCCAGTGCAGTATCAGCCTCACTTTGCATCAGAAGGAACATAGTATTTTCTGTCACCACTGCGGTTTTCGCAAACCACAGACCGATCAATGTCCCGAATGCAACAACTCGAGCCTTTCAGCCATTGGCTTTGGAACTGAAAAACTGGAGGAAGAGCTGCTGCGCCTATTCCCCAGCGCTAGGATCGGTCGTATGGATCGTGACACCACCAGCAAGAGAGGATCCCAGGAACGCTTGCTTCGCCAATGGGAAAAAGGTGAAGTGGAAATATTGGTGGGAACCCAAATGATCACGAAGGGTCATGATGTGACTGGCGTAACGCTGGTGGGTGTCATTCTTGCCGACCTTTCTTTGAATCTCCCGGATTTTCGGGCAGCTGAACGGACCTTTCAGCTCCTGCTCCAGGTAGCTGGTCGATCTGGGAGAGGCAAGGAGCCAGGAAGGGTCATCATTCAAACCTTCGTGCCCAACCACTACTCGTTCCAATTCGCCAACACCCACGACTACGGTGGCTTTTTTGCCTCGGAATTGGAATTCAGGCAGGCCCTGAACTATCCCCCCTTTAGTCGCTTGATCCAACTGCGGATGGATGGCCTAAAGGCACAAGAGGTGGAAGACAGGGCGCGTTCCATGGGACACAACCTTCGAAAACGCCAACAAGATGCCAGGGGGACGGAACAGATCGAGATATTGGGGCCGGCACCAGCCCCCATCGAAAAGCTTCGCAATCGCTACCGATGGCAGATCCTCCTCAAGGGGAATAAGGGACCCCATCTTTTTAAGTTAGCCCATTACGCGAGATCCCTTAATACTGGTGGCGGGGTCCGCCTCCACGTTGATGTGGATCCTTACAACATGTTATAAAATTGCTGATGGCTCTATTGGATATTCTCCGATATCCGGATCCCCTTCTGAAGCAGATCTCCAAGCCTGTGAAGGGGTTCACGGATGACACTATACGTCTGATCGATGACATGGTGGAGACCATGTACGCTGCCCCTGGAGTGGGACTGGCGGCGCCGCAGGTGGGACAGTTACAGCGGATTATCGTCTTGGATGTTGACTATGAGAATCCCGGCAAGAACTTGATCAGGCTCGTTAATCCAGTCATTCAGCATGCAGGGGGAGAGGTGGTTTGGGAAGAGGGTTGTCTGAGCGTATTCGATTTCACCGCGGAAGTAAAAAGGGCAGCTCGGGTGGTAGTGGTGGGCCGTGATGAAAAAGAGAAAGAGGTAAAGGTGGACGCCGAGGGACTCTTGGCCGTAGCGCTACAGCATGAAATTGACCACCTCGACGGGAAACTCTTTATCGATCACGTTAGCCGCCTAAAGCGCGAGCTCTATACTAGAAGACTAAAAAAGAGATTGCGTGAAGGAAAGCTCGAACCTGAATCCCAACGGGTTATGATCTGAAACCACTTCCCACGCGGCTCTAGTCTCTTTATGATTTTGTAAGTTTTTAGTCTAAAGATTGCTTTCATCGATCTAACGGGACTTTTCCAGGCCATGACCATCGCCTGCGTACCCTTGGATACAATCATGAACTCCCTCGGATGACTTATGAATTTTGGTTAGGTGAATTCATGTCACAATTATGGCCCATCGTATTTATGGGGACACCCCTTTGCGCGGCTGCGACTCTCGAGGGCCTTTTGCAAGGACCAGATCCCGTTGTTGGGGTTGTCACGAGGCCAGACCGTCCCATAGGGAGGGGGCAGCGGATTGAGTCCTCACCCGTACGAAAGGTGGCCAAGCGGCACAAAAAACCGGTTCTTGCTCCGGAGCGAATCCGTGAGACCGGCTTTCTTGAGGCTCTAAAGGACTGGGGGCCAGAGTTGATCGTAGTGGTTGCCTATGGCCGCATCCTACCGACCCCGGTGCTAGAACTCCCAGTCCACGGCTGTATCAATGTTCACTATTCCCTACTGCCAAAATATCGTGGTGCCGCCCCAATGACTTGGGCCTTGGTTAAAGGAGAGGAGACCACAGGAGTGACAACCATGCGGTTGGTGGAACAAATGGACGCTGGAGCCATTCTGTTACAGAAAGAGGTTCCCATAGCAACTGACGAGACCACCACTTCGCTTGATGACAGACTAACCCCAGTGGGAACACGTTTGCTGCTTGAAACCATACGAGGAATGAAGGAGGGCCGGATCGCCGACAGGCCACAACAAGATGCGGAGGCCACCTACGCCCCGATACTAAAAAAAGAGAACGGTCAAATCGATTGGAACCTGCCAGCCAAAGAGATCGAGCGTAGAGTACGAGCCTTTTCCCCTTGGCCGTCGGCCTACACCCATTGGAAAGGGCTTTGGTTTAAGGTCCACCGCGCAGAATTGATTCACAGGGAGCCCGGAGCACCTCCGGGTGAGGTTATCAGGGCGGATGACGGAGGGTTTTGGGTAGCTACGGGTCAAGGTGTTCTGGGCCTGCAAGAGGTCCAGCAAGAAAACAGGAAGAGGATGCCTGCGCCTGAATTTGTCCGGGGGGCCAGAATAAGAGTCGGCGAAAAACTCTGATTCAACTTGGTAACAGAAAGGCAACATCAATGGGTTCTGCAAAGATTGCTCCTTCCATTTTATCGGCGGATTTCAGCCGACTAAAGGATGAGGTTCAAGCCGTTGAAGAAGCCGGTGCGGACTGGCTTCACCTGGACGTGATGGACGGTCATTTCGTCCCCAATATCACCATCGGTCCGGTGGTGGTTGAATGGATCCGGAAGGTAACTGACCTGCCATTGGACGTTCACCTCATGATTACTGATCCGGACAAGTTTGCCCCCGAGTTTATCACGGCAGGGGCGGATTGGATTTCTATCCACCCGGAGACGAGCAACGATCCCAAGAAGTGCTTAACTAAGATACACGAACTTGGAGCCAAGGCCTCCATCGCGGTAAATCCGGATATACCGATGGAACGGGTCGAGTCTCACTTCCCAGACATCGACATGCTTCTCATTATGACCGTTTTCCCTGGATTTGGAGGGCAATCGTTTATGGAAGAAGTCCTAGCAAAAATTGAACAGTCAAATAGAGCCCTTCGACAGAAGGGACTTCAAGTACTCATCGAAGCAGATGGGGGCATAAAAAGCGATAATATTCACCGTGTAGCCCAAGCTGGGGCGCAGGTTATTGTTTCAGGCTCGGGCATCTTCAAGACCCCAGACTACGCCAAGACCATTCGCGAAATGAAAGACGCCGTGGGTTAAAACCGTCCCCTATGATTTCACCATTGGCCATGTTAAATTGAGTCATAGTTTCCCAGATCAAATTTCTTCTGGGACGATGGAAGACCATGGACGGTTAACGAATTACTAGCAGCGAATCGTCGGGGCGTGGCTCAGCTTGGTAGAGCGCACGGTTCGGGACCGTGAAGTCGCTGGTTCAAATCCAGTCGCCCCGACCATCCCTCTTTCTTTTCATCCCCAACACTTACCGCTGTTTTCTGCTCCTCACTCGAAAAGGTTTCGGCAAATAAAATAGCTCTTGAGTTGCGTTCTGCGTGAGACGCTATTAAAGCGTCGTTTAATTGCGTTCTGTGATGGATTCAATTCCTTTCGTGCCTTGAGAAGTAAACCCGAAGTTCACTGCCTAACCTTCTAGGCAGCTAGTCTTTTTCACTGCCTGACAAATTAGACAGATCCTTACCTTCAATAACTACCTTCTGGCTACAAATTCCTCAATATTTTCTTCAGTTTCAGTGAATTAGCCCTCATGCAATCCGGTGAATTAGCTAGAGGATCTATCTGGCACACTTCATGCGATATAGGCGTTATAGAGGGTGAAATGATGAATATGATTTCGCGACTGATCCTGCTTTCCTTTCAGCTGCTTAACGGCTGCAGTGCCCACATTAACCCTGTGCTTGAGCGTCGGCCGCTGGTTCAGCCATTGCCCCTGACTGTCGGCGTCTATTTCAGCCCGGAGTTTCGCGCATACCAGGTTAAAAAGATTTGCATATTGTTTGGAAGCTGCTCTTTTAAATATGACCTCGGACCGCAGAGTGCGCCATGTTCGAGCTGATTCTGGCCGGCATGTTCGACTCGGTCGTGGCCATCGAAACGCTCTCTCCGCGGTCCGCTTCCAGCCTGGGGATTGCAGGCATCATCGAACCAAAAATTACTAATTTCAATTTCGGCCCCGGTGGTTCGCGGGACGCGCGATAATGCCGCGGTAGGGGAATTGGATGCAGTGCCTTCAGTAATCAGGCCGGGTGAGGCAATCGTAGTCTTGAACGCAGACACGAGCTTCGATGACCACAAATGGCCTTCGTCCTGCGTGCGCGGTACTATCAAGGACGCGAATACGAATATCGGCATCATCGCGGCAAAGGATTTCCGTGAAGCGTTTTACCCATGGTTAGAGGCCGGCATGAGCGCGGCGGTCTTTACGGCGCTGAAGGAAATCCCGCTCACCAGAAATCGTATCGAAGAGGTGGGTGTCCGATACATCGTTGCAGTGAGAGGGGAAACCGGATCTGACCTAAACGACTTGGGCGGGGGGTCCTTGTATGTTGGGAAAAATGGCGTATTCGGGTGCGGCGCAGGCCCCGGTGGAGCTGGATGCCTCGGTCTCTTGGCTTGGAAGCGTACGTCAGCCATTTCAGCCGTAGTGTGGGATCTTAAGACCGGTGCCCGTGCCGGCGAAATTGCAGTGAAAGTTTCCGGGGCCAACGTGATGCCGGCACTCGTTTTGCCCATTCCTATAATTGCGCCAACAGAGACGGCGGCCTGCTCAGAGATTGGGGATCACTTGGCCCGGTTCATTACCACTGGCGAAATGCCTGCGATACCAGAAGTCGGCGGTCCCTCTGATGAGTATGGTTCCGAGTAAAATCGGTCGCTGGCCATGCATTAGGGGTTAGGTCAAATTTGCGTAACATCGGGAGAAGGAGTGAGATCTGCTTTTGATAGAAAGGGCCAAGTTTAGGCCGCTAAAATTAAATTGAATTTTCCTTCAATCTAGTCCTCAAGACGCAATTCATTAGCTCTTTAAATGCGTGCTGGCTGTCTAAAGTCGAGCTAACCCAAGCCCAGAGCGGCTCTGAGGCTATATTGATTTGACAAATTTCGCCTCTCACAGTTTGGAGGACTAAAAGAGGGGCATGAAGAAAATATTGTAATTTTAATCTTTTTTAAAAAAGTGAAACGGTTTCACTTTTTAGGGGATTTAGTGGGGCTTTGAGGGATGTTTTGGGATAGCAGCTCCCGCCGCAAAGCCTAAAGCACGGTTCTATGAGCCCATCATGAACCCATCGGCGGACCGTTCTGCGTGTGACCTTAAACAAGCTTGCCAGCTCTGCCACTGTCAGAAATTGTCAGCCACCGCTTATCCAATTGGCCCGGTGGAGAGCATTGAGGCTTACGAGAAGTCCCTGGGCCGTGTCGGTTCCCGAACTCCCGCCTTGGGAAAGAAGCCGGCTAACTGCGGATACTATCTTGTCTGGATCTGCGGGGGTAAACATGGCAGCCGCAGCCTGGTCAAGGACTTCGGCGTACTGCCCGTCTAGTGCGTAGCGGATGAACTCGGCTCCGACGCGGCTCGTCCGCGTGTGGAGGAGCAGTGCGATGCCGCTACGGAGGAGATCAAGGGTGTTGTAAAGCTTGGGGTGGTAAGCGGCAAAAAGCGAGAGGCCCTTCATGCACCCAACTAGGAAGTCGTCTCCTGACGGGGTCAGGCCAGGACCAAGACCGATGATCGCAAGAGTGGCGGTGAGGAGTCGATCCGGCTCTCCGCCGGTGAGCGCCTTACGAATTGCTCTGGTAGCAGCCCGCCCCGAGGGAATGGCGTCGAGACCGCCGCGACGTCCTTGGCGTCGGAGAGTTTGTTCGGCGAGACGCAAGGCCTCCGGATTGATCCAGCTCTTGACCATCGGGGGCGAACAATAATAGGAGATTTCCTCAAGCGCGAGGCGAAGGCGACCCTGAGCCTCGATCCATGAGCCCTCCTTGCTGACTGACATTCCTTCGACGAGTGGAACATCTGCGATGATACGCGCGAGGTTGCTCGGCGTGCGTATACTGAATGGGGATACGAGGAGCGAGTCGCCTTGGAGGTGGATAAGCCTTTGGTTAGGTCCGGTGATCTGCAGGCTGGTCTGGAAGACCGCAGAGATCCGACCCTCCCAGCGGGGGGTGTTAAGGAGGGGAAATAGACCAGCACTAGCGGCGATGATATTCAAGTTACAAATTTGCAGCATGATCTCGTTCCTGGCGAAGTAGACGACGAGGTTTCAATCTATTTGGACGGCCGGGCAAAAAATCGTATTTTGCATCAAGTGTTCTGGATTCGTCTAGTCTTATTATGCGCAACTATCCCCTCTGGGCCTGGGCACTTCTCCTGTAGCAGGTGGACTCCTGTTTCGCTACTGGGTCAGGGTCTTTCAGGAGCGCGTGAACTCTTGGAGCCCGTGCGGACTTCCGCGGATTGATGGATCTGGAACTGCCTGTTTTCCAGAATGTTCAGCCTATAAGGGAAGGGATGGTTCGGGCGGACGGAGTCAATCCTTAAAGCGAGCACCGGAGACTGCGTTCCCGTTCACGACCACCCAGAGAGGCACGGATAATCCAACTAATGCGTCTTCTGGCGACTCCGCATCCCAGATTACAAGGTCGGCTCGGCTTCCCTTGTCGAAGCCATAAAGGGGAAGGCGGAGGGCTCGGGCGGCGTTCCTCGTAGCCATTTGGATAATAGTTCGCAAACCCGAAGCCGTCCCCATGTGTGCAGCATGTGCAAGGAGAAGACCGGTTTCTAACATTCGGGCGTTCCCGAAAGGCGTGAAAGCGTCCCGGATATTGTCCGAGCCAAAGGTGACATTGATCCCTGCCTCCATCAGTTCTCGTATTGGGGCGATGCCCCGGCGCACGGGGGGTCGATCCGAACGCCCCTGTAAGTGGAGATTCGTAGAAGGCAACGTTACAATCGAAATGTCAGCCGCCTTTACCTTGGCTGCCACACGGTGGAGCACCTCGACTGGGACGGCGGCCAGTGAGGTGCAATGGCCGGCCACGACTCTTCCCTGGTAGCCATTAGCTAACGTCTTCTCAGCAAGATACTCAATTGACAGGTCAGCTGGGTCATCTGATTCATCCACGTGCATGTCGATATCGACATTGTAGAGCTTTGCCAGTTCGAAGATATGGTCAATGTGCTCTCTAGGATTCGGCTGGAGAGTAGGAATGCCACCAATGGCGTCCGCTCCTTCTTGGAGAGCAGAGCGGAGCATCTCCTTGACCCGGCCATCTCGATCCATCCCCTCTTGCGGGAAAGCAACGATCTGGAGCTGTATTTGCCCCTGGAATCGATCACGGATGCGCTGAAGTGCATGGAATCCCTGTAGACCAATAATTGGATCTACATCCACATGTGTTCGCACTGCCGTGGTCCCAGCCCGGATAGCCATGGTCACGGCTCGTGCCGCTCGCTCTTCAATGGCGTCTTGACTCCACTCCCCTTTGAGCTGTCTTGACGCTCTAATGGCCTCGGTCAAGGACTCCGGTGGCTGCGCAAGTTCGGCCCGTGAAAACACCTTGTCCAGATGCAGGTGGGGGTCGACAAAGCCGGGAAGTGTCAATCGCTCGGCCGCATCGATCTCTGCCGTCCCTTCAGCAGGTAGTGCAGCGGCTGAAGCTACGACTCGGCCGGAGGTTATTCCAATGTCGAGGATTGCGCCCGAGTCAAGCCTAGCTCTGCGTACAATCAGGTCGTATCGGTGGTGGCTCATGGCGTCAGGGAATAATTTGGGTTCCTGCCCTCCCCTCAATAGCATCGAAGGCTCGCTCCAAGGAAGTGATAAGGACCTTGTCGCCCCCTCTCTCTAGATAATTTATCGCTGCTCGAATCTTGGGGCCCATACTTCCCTCAGGGAACTGTCCTGCCTCGAGGTGAGCTTTTGCCTCCCGGACAGTCAGATTTGTGACGCCGCGCTGGGTTTCCTTCCCATAGTCCAGGGCCACGGTATCAACAGCGGTAAGGATGAGGAAAACCCCCGCCCTGAGCCCAATAGCGAGCACGGCACTGGCCAAGTCTTTATCGATCACAGCAGCCACCCCACGTTCGTGGCCATCAGCTTGACGGACAACCGGTATCCCTCCCCCGCCTGCCGCAATGGGAATGACTCCCGCTTCCATCAGGTCCCGGATCGCGTCTAGTTCTAAGATGGCCAGGGGATCTGGCGATGGAACGACGTGGCGGTAGCCTCGTCCAGCATCCTCCATGAACTTCCATCCTATCTCCTGGCTGATTCGGTCAGCCTCCTTGCGAGTATAGAAAGGGCCAACGGGTTTCGAAGGGTGATGGAAAGCAGGATCTTCCCCCGAGACTTCAACCTGTGTGATGACGGAAACCACAGGGATAGTGATTCCCTGCTCGCGCAGACAGTTCATCAATGACTGTTGAATTATGTAGCCAATTCCCCCTTGTGAGTCAGCTACGCAAACGTCCATCGGCATGGGAGAAATAACGGAGCTGGCCATGGCCATCCGAATGAGGATATTGCCGATTACAGGCCCGTTCCCATGCGTAAGTACGATGTGGTATCTGTTCTTGACTATCTGGACAAGATGCTCACAGGTCCGGCTGACGATCTGGAATTGCTCTTCAGCAGTGCCCTGAATTTGTTGTGGAAATGTGGCGTTACCGCCAATAGCGACTACTACCAGATTCGGGTCAAACTTCAAGGGAGTACCTACTTGACTACGCTTGGGCGATAACGGCCACTGGCCCGCCCCCTGCAGGACCCTGATGTTCTGCGCCCCCGGAGACATAGATCATCGGGTCTCCAACGATACACGCGATGACTGCTCCGACGGCTGCCCTTGCGTGGCGGGTATTGTTGATGTCGGAATCATTCAACATAGTATGTCGTCGATTCCGAACATAGCCGCTGGGATCGGCCTCCGCCTTGGCGAAGACGTTCACGATCCGGTCTCTATCCATCGGGTGTACCATCCCATCCACGCGTAAGCCCACGGAACGAAGAGACTCTCGAACTGCCTCCCCGTCGATCGCATCTTTCATAATGCTGTGACCAATGATTAGATCGCTGGCCGAGGAGGATGAGTTGCCCATAAGTATGACCTCGCAATTCATGAGTTCCACGCCGGCGGAAGTGGATGCCACTCCTGAATAGAGACCCCAGTCCTCACAGATGACATGGTCTGACAGCTTGGATTCGTTGATCGTTCCCAATGCCAGGGCGACCCCCAACGCGGACGCGCCTCGGGAGTAACCCATCGATTCGTACGTGTCCATTGTGACCGCAGTCTGTCCGCGGCGGCGGGCATCTTCGATCCGTTCCGAAATCAACAGTGGACACTTGATTTGTACGAAGTGAACATCGTTGGCTGAGTCAATTCCTGCCTCGTGCATAGCTTTCTGGATTACTTTTGCGACCTCGCGGACCTGTGCCATCCGGCCCAGCTCCTCGGGCAGAAAATCTCGGGTGTGAGCGACACCAATCGACAGTCGCTTCTGATCAGTGGCAGCCTTGCCTCCTAGCGTTCGTGCGAATACCGTGGCATGAGGGCTGAGGATCCCCTCCGTTCCACCGGACATCACAAAGGCAACTCTTTGGGCTATCTCTCCCCGTGGGATGCCCGAGAGTTCCGATAAAAGAACCTGTAAGGCAAATGTGCTGTAGCCCCGTGTGAAGTCGTTGACGCAACCATTCCCTTCTGTCTTGGCCATAATTGCAACCACATCCTCAGCCTTGAGGGTACCCTGGCTGAGGAGAGCCTTGAGCCCTGAGACATCGCCTGGTCCCGACATTGGAATTCGTTCAACCTGCACAGTCATCATGGTTCTGTCCTCCCTCGCCTCATTGCAGCCCTAACGCTTCCGCCAGAGCCAGCAAACCATTTTCAATACAAGCCATCGGGGCCTGCACAACGCCGGCTCCGATTTGGCCGATCCCTGCGGTCCGATGGGCGATGCCTGTGTTTATCACGGGGCAGATGCCTGAATCTACCACCTTTCGCAGGTCAATGCCCGTGGGTGTGCCCAAAAAGTTTAACGGTGGCAAGGAAAAACTGGGGTTTTTCGCTATTGTGATCTCATACATATCAAGCGTGTATGCCAAGGCGTCTTCGGGAGTGCCTCCAACGAACTGTACCATGGCGGGTGCCGCTCCCATGGCGAACCCACCGACGCCTGCTGTCTCAGCGATGGAGCTATCACCCAGGTCAGGATTTGCATCGGATTCCGAGTAACCACTGAAGTACAGGCCTTTTGGAACCAGGCAAGGTGCTGTGAACCACCGATCTCCGAGCCCGGAAACTCGAATCCCAAACTCTACGCCATTTCGGCTCATCGCTGTTACGAGACTGCTACCGGCAACGCCGTGGGCGGCGTCGAGGCTCGACTTGCAAGCTGCCATGGACAGATTCAGGAAAAAGTGGTTATTACCGTCTATGAACGCAAGGATATTATCGACTGTCTTCCGGTTGAGGTCTGAGCTGATGATCGCCCTTGCAAGGGCTCGGAACAGTAGAGACGTGGCCGCGACGTTCCGATTGTGAACATCGTCCCCCATTTGGAGGGCTTGGGCCATGATTGGTTTTAGACGGATGCCCTGTTCGAGTCCCGCCAAAGCTCGCTTCAGAGCTGGCGCGAGAATCCGTTCCATCCACCGGAGATGTTCCACCACTTCGTGATTGTACGCTCCGAAGCGTAGAACCTTACCGAGGCCCTCGTTCAAATTACTGTACGCGAAATTCGCTCCAACGAAATCCTTGACAACGAAGAGAGGCATCGAAGGGGAAATGATCCCGGCCATGGGACCGACAGCAGCAAAGTGATGACACGGAGCAAATTGAATCTCTCCGCTTCCTGCTAATTCCTCTGCCTCTCCTTCTGATTGCGCCCATTCCTCGTAGAGGACTGCCCCGATTACGGCTCCCCGCATCGGACCGCACATCCGATCCCAAGCAATGGGGGGACCAGCATGTAGAATCGTTTTTCCGAGGTTCGGCCAGACGTCCCGGCCTTGTAGAATATCCACGAGCGTCGGTTGGGCATCTACGAGGCTCTTTATTGCCTCCAAGTTAGCCCTGTCGACCTGCGATCCATGGCAGGTAGGGTCGTCCGGATCTCCTGTGAGCATTGCTAGGAGCCAAGCTGTCCTCGGGTCCCCTGTAGCCGGTGGGCGCCAGTCCACCTGGAGTGCACGTGCTCCAGTAGCGTTCACGTTTTCTGCGAAAGTTTTAACGCCAATGTTGATTACAGCGGGTTGCCGCTCCAAAAGCCCTAGGCTCACGGTTGTGCCTCCTCGAAAGATGTGCGCTTTGTGGTAATAGCGGCAGCCAGCCTTGCCGCGCTGGCATTGCTAGAAGCTAGGAGCATCCCTGCTTCCCGTAAGCGCGCTTCTTGGGCAGATAGATGTTGGGGGTCTTCCTCCGTGCCGCAGACGGATCCTACAATTATCAGATACCTTCCTTCTCGTTGAGCCGATCTCTTGGCTTCTTGGATTGCGGGGGCGAGAGCGGCAGCGGGATCCGGGTGAGCACCATAGCCGAGGACAACATCGATAAGGATGACAGCGGTCGTAGGGTCTTGGGCCTCGCGAAATAGTCGATCGACTCGATAGCGGAAGTCAATCATCGGATGGGGTCGGCCGACGGTAAATTCATCGCTGCCCATGTCGATGGCGGTGTGTTCTTTGCTCTCCTGAATGTTAGCCAAGGTGTATGTTTTATCGAGAGGGACGTTGGAGAAGGTATTCAACCCTTCTTGATGACAGACGATTTGGGCCTCTATACAAAAGGTTCCACCAGAGAACAGGCCTCGCAAATACCGCTGGCTGGAATTGAAGCGTCGGCCCTCAGCCTGCACTGTCTCCATATGGAGGGGCAAAGAGCTTTTTATAGTTTGGGGGTCTTCACCTCGGGCAAGAGCCACAGCCCAAATCGCCGCCTCTTCGAGTGTTACCACTGGAAATGCGCCAGCTGCCCGAACCATCTCGGAGTCACCCCCGAGGAAAAGGACTATCACAGGTTTGGCAGTTTTTTGTACTCGCTCGAGAATCCGAGCGGCCACATCCGGAGAAGGAGGCTTAGAAATGATAACAATGACGCGCGTCTGTGGATCAGTTGAGAGGGCCTCTAATCCCTGCTGCGTTGTGATTCCACCTACGGCCTGAGCCAGGTCGCGGCTTCCGGTCCCAATGCCATTAGAGACTCCTTCCCCAAGTTGATGAATAAGGCATGTCACTTGCTGCAGACCAGTCCCAGAAGCCGCTACAAGTCCGACCGTTCCGCGGCGGGTGACGTTGGCAAAGCCCAGAGGTGTTCCCCCGATGATTGAGGTCCCGCAGTCCGGCCCCATAACTAAAAGCCCCTTGCGTTGTGCCACTGTCTTAAGGAAAATCTCTTGCTCCAGTGAAACGTTATCGCTGAACAGGAATACGTGTAAACCATGGCGAAGGGCTTTTAGTGCCTCTGCCCCCGCATACTGTCCTGGGGTTGATACCTGGACCAAGTTCGCCTCCGGCAGCCGCGCTAGAGCCGTCGACGCTGTCCGCGGTGGTCGTTCGTGGATTTTACCTTGTGTCTTGCTGACCTCGGACAAGAGACCTTCGGCGTGAGCGAGAGCAGAATTCAGAACCTCGCCGGAATCAGCCTCAAGTACAATCATGAGGTCGTCGGGTCCGGCTAGCGTCACCTCGGCAGTGAGCTGGTCGCTCTCTTCCAGGATTTGCTTGTTAGCGGCCGTCCCCATCATCACGGTGGCATGCTTCACGCCCTTGATCCCAGAAAGTGCCTCCGAGATACGCATAAGGACGACCGAGTCTTTGTAGAGTTGTGGTCTTACCAGCGATTTGACCGGCATCGGCCACTCTCCTCCCATTCGGTCGACGCACTACCCCTGTGGGAACTATTTAGCACCAAGCATCATGATAACTGGCAGGACGATTGTCACCACGATGGCAGAATGAATGTCAAGTAATATTTCTAACGTTATTCAATATGTTTTGCTATATGTCCGATTATAAATGACTCGCAAGTTTATTGATCCAATCAGCAACTTGACATCGGTTTCAGATCCTGGTACCCGATCTAGTTTAATTTGTATTTTTTGAATTAGCAAGGGAGGCGAAAATATGAAGTATAGACTAACGATTCTTGTTTCAACCCTTAGCACACTGGCGTTGTTTTTAGCACCGGCACCAGCCGAACCTGTCGAACTAAACGTAGCCCTGAAGATCCCACCAAAACACTATCGAGTCACAGATTGGTGGAAACCATACGCACAAGAGATAGCGAAGCGTACCGGGGGCAAAGTTAAATTGGTTCTTTATACATCCAATAGCCTAGTCAAGGCGCAAGCAGCGTGGGATTCTGTTAATGCAGGTGTAGCTGATATTGTTGAAACAGCAAGTTACTATACCCCAGGCCGTTTCACCTTTGAAGGGATTATTACCGCAGGTCTGACGTCTGGAGTTAAACGAAATATGGCTAACGATAACGCAGCAATTTGGGCTGCGTACAAGAATATTCCAGCGATCCAAAAAGAGTTTGCCTCTGTCAAACCCTTGTGGTTTTTCACTTTGGGGAGCAACACCATCTTCTCCAAAAAACCGATTCGTAACCTGGATGACCTACGGGGTATGAAGCTTAGGTCAAATGCTGGGTCGCCAGCGGTGGCGCTCAAGAGACTGGGTGCTGTCCCGGTGGCTGTACCATTCGGAGAGACGTACACTGCCATCGAAAAGGGAGTGGCGCAGGGTGTAGTTACCCAACCGGGGGGCGCGTACTCTCGAAAGTTCCATGAAGTTGCGCCCTACATCACATCAATCCCCAATACCGGCAGTATAACATTCTTTGTTGCGATGAATCGTAACAAATGGAAGAGCTTGTCATCAGATGCGAAGGCTGCGTTCAACGCACTGGGCGGAGAGTCACAATCAAGGCGTATGGGTGAACTAGCCGATCGAATGGACCGAAGTCGCGTGGGTTTGATGGTCAAGGAAGGCGCCAAACTAATTAAGCTCTCGCGAGCTGAATCCTCTAGATGGGAAGAGACCTTGAAGAGCATGCCAGTTGACTATGGTGCTATGCTTGATAAGAAGGGACGGTCTGGTAGCAAGACCCTAGCATTTTTAAAGCGGTACCTAGAGTCTAGGTAGCGTATGAGGTTATACTGAATTTTGTTGAAAATTGAATGAGTTGCTCAACCGTGGATAATTCCACGGTTGAGCAAATAGCAAGGAGCCACTCTAAGTAGAGATATATTATCGAGACTCACTATAAGTTTGTGGCAAGTACTAGCACCACCAGAACTGAAGTATGTCGCTGGGAGAGTGAAGTAACACGATATTTTCAATAAGTTGTGAGTGTATTAAGTATAATTGCTTCAATCAGGATTCACTACCAGAGTCTCCCCAAATTTCGCTAAAACCCTAAAATCAGCGGCAGGCAAACTGGAGGGCAAATTGGATTGGCTTCGAAAGGTCGCCGGTCATTTAAGTGAGCTGGTCCTGAACCTATCAAAAGCGGCGATGTTGGTAATCGTATTCATTGTTGTCGCTGATGTCACATTGCGGTACGTGTTCGATTCCCCGATATTAGGCTCCCTGGATCTCACCACGCTGATGCTGGTGGTCATAATATTTTCCGGGGTAGGTTACACGGCCCATATGAAACGGCATGTAACCGTCGATGTAGCGGTCTCAAAGCTCGGGCCAAGGACTCGTGCCATAATTGAGAGTATCACCGGAATCATGGCGGCAGTTCTTCTAGGCTTGATAATATGGAGCAGCCTACTGCAGGCCAACGTCTTGAGGGTTCAAACTGCGGTAACGGAAGAGCTTAGGATTCCTCTTTTTCCTTTCGAGTTATTCCTAGTTTTTGGCTTTCTGCTGCTCCTTTTAGTCGTATTAGGAGACCTCACGGACTGCGTTAAACGTGCAGTGCAGGGAAACCATCTGGGTGGTTGGATAGCCTTAATGGTGGGGATTGTTATGAGCCTGCTGCTGGTTGTGGCTGTAGTGTTTCGATTACTGCCTTGGGCTGTAACCCCTATGGCTGCAGGAATCATTGGTTTTGGCATACTCATTTTATTCTTGTTCTCGGGAATGCCTGTTGGCTTTGCTCTGGCTCTGGTTGGTTTCGTGGGTACCAGCTATGTGATCGGAGTGGCCCCTGGGTTAGCTACACTGGGGATAATTCCATTTCAAGCGGCAAGAAATTACACTTACCTAGCCATTCCCCTTTTCGTACTTATGGGTGAGTTCTGCTATGCCTCAGGGCTGAGCAGAGATGCCTATTTTGCTGTATACCGGTGGCTTGGAACCCTACCTGGGGGCCTGGCAATCGCGACTATAGGTGGTTGTGCTGGTTTTGCCGCTGTAAGTGGTACCACCGGGGCCACAGCGGCTACCATGGGTACGGTGGCTTTACCAGAGATGAAGAAATACAAATACGATGATGCTTTGGCCACTGGTACAATTGCTACCGGTGGGACTCTCGGCATTATGATACCGCCCAGCATAACGTTTATCGTATATGCACTCGTCACCGAGCAATCCATTGGGCGGCTTTTTCTGGCTGGCATTGTCCCTGGAGTTATCCTAGCTGCCCTGCTTATGCTCTATATTTACATTCGTGTTCGGCTGAGCCCACATTTGGGCCCGCCCGGACCCAAGTCAACGCTGAGCGAAAAGCTGGTGTCCCTCCAGGGTGCTTGGGCGATATTGATCCTGTTTGTAGTTGTCATTGGAGGTATCTACACGGGGGTTTTCACTCCTTATGAGGCGGGTGGGATCGGTGCCTTTGGCGCATTGCTTCTTGGTTTGTTAACCAAACGCCTGACGTGGCAAGCATTTAACACATCCCTGACCAATACTGCAATCACTACCAGCATGATGCTTCTGATGCTTATTGGTGCTCAGATAGTGACCCCATTTCTCGCGGTGAGCAGGCTGCCTATGAACCTCGCTTCGTATATAGGTGGACTTGCACTACCCCCTGCTGCTATATTGACTTTTATTATAATCAGTTATTCATTTTTGGGCTGTTTTATGCCGAACATTCCATTACTTTTACTCACCATTCCTATCTTCTTCCCCATAGTTCTGGCACTAGGGTACGACCCAATATGGTTCGGAGTCATAGTAGTGCTACTAGGCGAAATCGCTATTATTACGCCGCCAGTAGGCATAAATATTTACATCGTAAAAGGCGTGGCCCCAGATGTGCCTCTCGCCACGATATTTAGGGGAGTAATGCCGTTTGTAATTATATTGTTCATGGGGCTGGGTATCCTGATAGTCTTCCCTGAACTATCGACATTTCTACCTAACTTAGTGAAGGGGTAAGAGCCAATAAGGACACCTTTGGGCGAATGCAGGATTTGGCTGAAGATAAATAATCTGCTATTTTCGCTTACGGTAGGACGAAAGGAAGATTAAATGAGTATTGCTAAGACAGCAAGGCTGGGGGTTACCTATTATGACCCATTGAAGGCAGATGACGGGTATACCTTTTTTGCTCCCCAAGGCGGCAAGAATACATGGTTGATTGACATGAAAGGTAATATTGTGAATCGCTGGGTAATGCCCTATGGCCCTGGAGCTCACGGGGTGCTTTTGCCGAATGGTAACTTGTTTACGGCATTACGGGTAAAAAGTCATGAGGAATTGGGCCTTCCTATGGAGTTCGCTGGGGTGGGTGGCATGTTTATGGAGATGGATTGGGATGGAAACATTGTGTGGCAAATCGAAGCTCCCAATCAATTCCACACCTTTTATGTTAAGGACAATGGTAACATACTGTACCACGCTTGGGCCCCGGAATGCATTTTACCTGATGAAATTGCAGCCAGGGTAAAAGGAGGCCGCCCGGGAACTGAGCTTAATGGGCAAATATACGGCGATGCAGTTTACGAAATCGACCGCAATGGTAACAGAGTATGGGAATGGCGAGCCTATGAACACCTTGATCCGGAGATCGATGAGCTTGGTTATCCGTTGGAGACACGACGGATATGGCCTTACATAAACTCAATCTGGGTATGTCGTGACGGCAACGTTTTGTTAGGCACGCGTTACCTAAATCAAGCCACCAAGGTGGAGTATCCATCGGGTAAGGTAATTGGGAGATATGGCAGAGGTAGACTTAGCCATCAGCATGATTGCAGAGAGCTTGATAATGGAAATTTTCTTATTTTTGACAATGGAAACGACCGTCGTGGTTATGAGCCCAACTATTCCCGCATAGTTGAGATTGAACCCGTTACAGATCAGATAGTATGGGAGTATAAGGAAGATCCTCCATACATCTTCTATACATGTATCTGTGGCGCAAATCAGCGATTGGCTAATGGCAATACGGTTATGTGTGATTCGTGGAGTGGCAGGATATTTGAGGTGACCGCGGCGGGCGAACTAGTATGGGAATACCTTTCACCATTCGTAGGTCCAAGCCAGGGTACGAATACTAATCGTATGTGGCGGGCTTACCGCTATGCTCGCGACTATCCAGGGCTTCAAGGCAAGGATTTAGACCCAGGGAGATTTCTATGGGAGAACCGACTCTTTGGTTCCAAGGCCTTTCAGGAAGAATTTAGACCCATTATCTTTTAGGTGGGTTTCAATGAACAGAGGATTTCTACGGTATCTAACTAACTATTAAGGTGGTTCAATGAGCGTTGCGTTCACCGGCGTTAAAGGTTTAGTTCTTTGGAATTCATATAGGGCATACAATGGTGTTACTCTTATTGCTCCCCTTCAAGGTAACGGAGCATGGTTAATTGACATGCGGGGCAGGCATGTCAACTATTGGGAGATGGGATACAGACCAGGCTGCTACGGAGAGCTGCTGCCTACTGGAAACCTATTGTACGCAGGTAAGGATGACAGTGGCCCGTTAGCCGATTTAGAAGGTGCTGGCGGCATCCTGTTGGAGGCGGATTGGGAAGGCAAAGTGACATGGGAATACCGAGACCCGTTTATGCACCATGCGTTTTATCGAATGAAAAACGGGAATACCCTAGTTCTCAAGTGGGTGAAAGTGCCCGAGAAAATTGCGATAAAGGTGAAAGGTGGTGAGCCAGGAACAGAGAGAGAAGGAGTTATGTGGGGTGATACAATCCAAGAGATCACACCTGACGGGAAAGTGGCTTGGGAGTGGATCGCCCATGATCGTCTTGACCCGGAGGTAGATACCATCTGCCCAATATGTCCCCGTAGCATGTGGCCTCATATCAATTCTATCGTTGAACTGCCAGACGGGAATATCCTTGTTAGCTTAATGAAGACTAACACTGTGGCTGTTATTGATAGAATGAGCGGCAGTGTGAAACTGAGATGGGGAGCAGGTGAGGATACAGGAGTCGGGAGAACAGGTGAGCTAGGACATCAACACTCTGCAACCGCGCTGGATAACGGCAATATCCTCGTGTTTGATAACGGTTTGCATCCTCACGGTCCAATTTATAGCTACTCTCGAGTTCTAGAAGTGGACCCGAATAGCGGTAAGATGGTATGGGCTTATACAGGAGGAGCGGACGGCCCGATGTTTTTTTACTCTGCCATCATGTCAAATTGTCAAAGGCTGCCCAATGGTAATACTTTCATCTGTGAGGGAACAACGGGCCGGCTCTTCGAAGTAACTCCCGGGGGCGAGTTGGTTTGGGAATACGTTAATAGTTTACCTTCATCCGAGCCATCTCCAAAAACAAAACCTTGTATAGTCTATTCTGCTTATCGATACGGATTGGACTACCCCGGTTTGAAAGGTATGACGCGGATGCCGGAACAAAGACAATTGGCGCCGGGCAAATCTTTGACAATGGAAGAAAAGATAAAATCACGACTTGACGCCTTAGGCTATTAAATTTAGCCGATCTATTTGTTTTCGGTTATCTTTCTTTTTCTCGTAGCGGAGCTCCCAATGAAAAATGTTATTCTGTTGACCATAGATGCACTAAGGAAGGATGTTGTAGGTTGCTATGGAGCTGAAAAACAACTGACACCCTTTATAGATTCGATACAGAATCAGTGTACCAGATTTAACAATGCTTGGTCAGTGGGGCCATACACTCAAGCGGGATTTCCAGGAATTCTCACTTCATCCTACTATCTTGACTACGGGTATTCAAAGGACAAAAAATTAAACCCTGACAGAGTGTTGATTTCTGAGGTCCTTCACCAAAAAGGAATCGTAACGGCCGGATTTCATTCTAACCCGTATTTGTGTGCCTATTTTGGGTGGGATCGGGGTTGGGACAACTTTTATGATTCTATGGATGACGATGTCTCCGATGAAGTGCCCTATATGGAGGCCTCTGTTATAAACAGTAAAGTTGCGGCCTGGTTGGGGACTCAGAAGGGAATAGGCAAGCCGTTTTTCTTGTGGACTCATTACATGGACGTCCATGAGCCCTACATTCCACAAAAAAAATATATTGATCTTATCGATCCTTCCATAAGCATGAGCAAACATGACATGTATGCTCTGTTTAAGAATGTTCTCCTGAAAAGAGATGTTTCAAACAAGGATACTGTAGACCTGCTCGGGAAACTTTACTGTGCCGGGGTCCGTGAGGTTGATGACTCAGTTAGAGAGTTTTTTGGTATTTTGCAAAACGCTAATGTATTAAACGATTCTGTTCTGATTATTTTGCCAGATCATGGGGACGAATTCGCTGAACATAATGGACTTTCTCATGACGGAAAAATGTATTCGGAACTTGTTAACATCCCCTTAATAATATTTGAACCCAGCTTATCGGAGGGCAAGGTGTGCGACAAGGCCGTCAGCAATCTCGATATTCCTCCGACCATCCTCCAACTTTTTGGTCTGGAGCCGGTTAGTAAGTTTCAGGGGTCCTCCCTATTCCCAATCGAGGATTATCCTATTAAAGGGGTTCATGGAGAAGCGGTTGATAAATATGGTGACAAGGAAAAAGGTGGTGAGAAACCAATCTATTTTTATCGTGAAGGGGATTATAAGCTAATTTATCGGGACGCCGATGATAGCTGGGAGATGTATGATCTTAAAAAAGATCCGGCAGAGAAAGACAATATAGTAAAAATATCCTCTGAGGCCGAGAATCTTAAGAATAAATTGTTGCCACGGGTTCAGCGATGGGCTCGGTAATTGCCCCTTCCCTTTCTTTTTCAACAGTTTCAAACCTGGTGGGCAGTCCAATCGCTAGACTGCTGGATCATCCTCCCGTCACACAGGCGCGATCATCATCAGGTCGGGCCCCTTTATTCTTTCGGCCGAAGTGACATGCTCGTCATTCTTTATCAGGCAAGATCATGGGCAGCCAGAAAGCGTATCGGATTTATTGGAGCAATTGTGCCAGTCGTACGCCGACTAAAACGACCAAGGGGCTGAAGTAAACGGAAATAATCACCGCCCGTTTACCGAGGGAACATGGATTTACGAACCTTCCTGGCAAAGCTAAGTGGAAGGCGCCTCTGGGCCAATGGATGCGGTAGTCTTCCGGATTGCTAATAAATTGGTGGGCAATGCGGACCGCGAAGCAGGGTTAGAAATTGGTGCCATGAGCCTTACACTTAAATTCATGAGTGATACTACAGTGGCTCTTACGGGAGCCAAACTTGGAGGTACAATAAACGGAAAGCAGGTTTGTTGGTGGGAAACCCTGCAGGTGGAGAAGGGAGGCCTAACCACGCAACCGGTAATTGTAGGCTGTCCTGACCGAACTCACGGACAATTTTGCATTCTACCCACTGGTAGAATTTAAGTGTATTCTCTAATGAGACTTATTGGCAACATGAGACATGCTATGGATTGGCCTTTGGTATATTCAATAGTTGGTAGCAGGATTCCCTCCGTTGTATGAACATCCTCTTTGACTTAGACGGCACTCTTAGCGACCCGCGGGACGGAATCCTGAGTTCTATTGATTACGCTGTAAGAGCGTTGGGCTATAAATCACCGCCTGCAAGTCGGTTGGAGGACTTCATAGGTCCGCCGTTACGAGAAGCATTCCGATGCCTCCTTGGTGACGTGACACCGGGGCTTATTGAGGAAGCTGTTGGAAAATTTCGGGAGCATTACTCTGCGCATGGGATGTTCGAGAACCAGATATACGAGGGTATTCCCGATGTTTTAATAACTTTGCGTAGAAAGAGTTACCGATTGTGGGTGGCAACAACTAAGCCAGGCGTATATGCCGAACGAATTTTAGAACATTTTGGCTTGAGCAAATATTTTGATGGAGTATACGGATCGCAGTTGGACGGTGGTCGGTCGGAAAAGAAAGAGCTAATTAAATCTCACCTTGAACGGGAGAAAATCGGCGCCCGCGGTACAGTTATGGTTGGTGATCGTGCACAGGATATTGTGGGTGCCAGAAGTAATGGGCTAGACGGAATCGGTGTTCTCTGGGGATTCGGTAGCCGCGAGGAGCTCGAGGGTGCCGGAGCTTCTGTTGTTGTAGAGGAGGTGGCGGCGTTGGATACGTTATTTAGCTGTCCAACCAGTGACTGGAGAGGTACCGTCTAAATTGTTGTGCAACTCAGCTATATCACTGTAGTGCTAAGATTAGCCTGCTAATATCAACTACTTAACCATCCAACTCTTATCTGTGCTATACGACTATCAATCGTTGACCGATTTTTGCAAATGAAGTAGGGTGTTTGGTCAGGCGAGGGTAGGGTGTTGGAGCTGTCCAAGTAGATGGGAAGTATGTCTCAAGCCTGATCCACTACCATTTATTAACCCTGGAGACCGTGAGGTCAGTTGTTTTAATTATAGATTTAAGGAGGATTAGAATGCCAATTAACAAAACCATTAGTGCAAAGAGGAAAAGACAGTGTGGCAAGTTGATTGAGTTATCCAAAGCGGTTATTAGAGAGGCGTTTGATAAGTTTAAACAGGAGGAACTCGGGATCACCTGGACCGGTGGGAAAGATAGTGGTTTAACCCTCTGGATTATCCGGCAGGTCTGTGAGGAAAAGGGGATCTCTATTCCTGCTACGATGATCATTGGCGAAGGAGACGAATTTGAGGAAATTGAAGAGTTTGTTGAGAAATATAGAAAGGAATGGGAGGTCCCCCTTGAGGTGTGCCGTAATGAGAATGTGCTTATGGCTGCCAATTATACCTTAGGTGCTACTGTAAAGGTGAAGGACTTGGACAAGCGCAACCAGGCAGAACTTGAACGTATCGAGTTTAAAGAGGAAGAGTTTCCCTTTGAGGCCGAATCCTATTGTGGCAACCATTTGATGAAGACCGTTGTTTTTAACCAGTGGCTCGAGCGCCACAACATCAAAGCGGTCTTTCAGGGGCTCAGATGGGATGAGCATCCCGCCAGGTTCGATGATCCCTACTTCGAGCTCTCCCCAGGTGGTGATTTGATGCCGGAACATACCCGAATTCGTCCCATCCTGCATTTTACCGAGAAGGATTTGTGGGATACCTATGCGGCCTTCAACAATCCGCACAATAATCTCTACGAGCAGGGTTATCGATCGCTGGGGGCAAAGACCAGCAGCCAGATCTCGGTCAAAGACGTTCCGGCCTGGGAACAGGATCTAGAAAACACCGAGGAGCGCGCTGGAAGACGTCAGGATAAAGAAAAAGCTATGGAAAGGTTGCGGAAGTTAGGTTACATGTAATTAAGATATCAATTTATATAGCTAAAACTTTAAACAGACATCATAAATAAAACAGATGAGCTTAGTAAACGCACACGGAAAAGAAAAGAGATTAAAGCAACTCTTGCTTACGGGGGACGAACTCAAAGAAACGAAGCACATGGTCAAGAGTTTGCCGCAAGTTGCGATGACATCTCGGGAGACATCCGACCTAATTATGTTAGGCATTGGAGCCTTTACCCCTCTTGAGGGATTCATGGGAAAGGAGGACTGGAAAGGGGTCTGTGATGCCTATATGACAATGGGTGGTGTTTTTTGGCCAATTCCCATAACGCTGTCAACCTCAAAGGAGCAGGCCGGGAGACTGAAAGAGAGGCAAGAAATTGGTTTGGTTGACAAAGAGACTGGCGAACTCATGGGGAGCATGATCGTAGATGAGAAATACACAATCGATAAGACTTACGAGTGTAAGCAGGTCTTCAAAACCACCGATACGGAACATCCCGGCGTAGTCAAAGTCATGTCTCAAGGTGAAGTCAACTTGGCCGGTCGAGTGAAAGTGTTCAGCGAGAGCTTTTACCCTGAACTATTTAGAGATGTGTATCTGCGTCCCAACGAGACTAGGGAAATTTTTGAGAAGAAGAGTTGGAGCACTGTTGCTGCGCTGCAACTTAGGAATCCAATGCACCGCTCTCATGAATATTTGGCAAAGATCGCCATAGAGATTTGCGACGGTTTATTGATCCACCAGTTAGTAGGAAAGCTCAAGGCTGGGGATATCCCTGCCGAGGTGAGAGTGAGGGCCGTCAACGCATTGGTAGAGAACTATTTTGTTAAAGACACCTGTATCCAAGCCGGTTATCCGATGGAAATGCGGTATGGTGGTCCCCGTGAGGCACTGCTCCATGCCGTGTTCCGACAGAACTACGGCTGTAGCCATCTCATTGTAGGTCGGGACCATGCGGGGGTCGGGGACTACTATGGTCCTTTCGATGCCCATCGTATATTTGACGAGATCCCAGAAGGGTCACTGGAAATAAAACCCCTCAAAATCGACTGGACCTTCTACTGTCACAAATGTGACGGAATCGCCTCCATGAGGACCTGTCCCCACACTAAAGACAATCGACTCCTATTGAGTGGAACCATGTTAAGGAAAATGTTGTCCGGAGACAAGGAGATTCCAGATCACTTTAGTCGACCTGAAGTGCTCACCATCTTAAGGGACTACTACTCGAAGTTGGAGGAATAGATAGATATCAAACTTCATGGATATGCCGAGAGAGAGAAATAACACTTCTCCATTGCTCAGCCCGCACGGTCCCCGCAAGATTAACTCTGACTGATTCTTTAGTGTTTCACCGTAGTTCTCACTTGCAATTGGGGATTGAGGCTTCACGCATACCGTAGGTCGGTCCCCATCCAAAATCCCCTGAATGCCACCACCCCGATTGACAAGCCTTTTTCCCTATTGTTAGAGCTTCAAGGTCCTCAGCGGGCTGATCATTCCAAGAAAGAATCCGTACCCTTTTCCAAAGACGCGCAATTGACAGTCAATGAGTATGGGGTGTAATAGCCTTTCTGCTTGCCACCTGATTTGGGCTTGTAGGGGTTAGAATCCAGTCGCCCCGACCATCCCTCCCCTGTTAAATGTAGGATAGTTTCCTTACGTCTTTGTCCTGGTGAAACGATTAACCCCTTTCTATGGACGCAATTGCCGTCCATAGGTCAATCGCCGTGCCCTCGACTCTGATTTTTACCCGGCCACGCAATATCTTACTGTCCAATACGAAAACCCTCACCCCTTGCTCAATCAGAAAAACATCTCCGGCCTCCAACAGCACTTGTAGGGATTGAACATCATCATCCGCTATATATCGATAGGCTTCATCAAGATATTCCTCCGATACAGCGGCGATCTGACCCGCTTTAAGCACCGCCCATCTTGGATCAGAGCTAGCTGTGGAATTCTTGCTTACTCTAAAGGTGTTGGTATTTGAGCTACCATCTTTTTTCCCTTCGTCACCATATTTCTCAAAAAAATCACGCCTTCTGGCAGCACGCCTCCGTTCCCTTTCGGCCCTGGCATTGAATCTCGCTCTTGCCCGTAGCTCAGCCTCGTGCATTTTCTCCGTCTCAATCTTTGCTTGCCGTTGTTTCTCTCTCACTGCCTCCAATACCACCCTGGCAAACTGCGCAACTGACAAACCCGCTGAGTGAATATCTTTCAGCAAGCTTTTGGCGGTAATGTAGGAATATTGAGGCCGACCAGTGGAGTCTTTAAATACACCTTCTATTTCAACAGTAATTTGGCCGTTTCTGAGTTTGAGTATCCTATCGATGACCGTGTGTTTCCCATATTGATCTATGAGCCGTGAAAGGTACCGCATCTCTGACGGTGAAGACACTTCTGCTAAGAGAGAATAGGAAGGGAGGTTTAGGAAAAACCCCAGAGCAAGGAAGGCCAAAAAATTGGTAAAAAGAAACTTATGGTGCGGAGCCATTGTCTTTGGAATAGCTTTTCTCGATATTTATGAATTTACGAATATCTTTGAAAAGGAACGCAAGAGCGGTACCAGGGTCCATCTAGTTGATATTTAAGGGTTTCGGCATTCGGTGCGGGAGCTGAATTCACCATTTTGCGTAATTTTTTCCGTAATTTGTCCCATTTGGGCGTTGTGAAATTGCGCCTGACAACGGGGGGTACCAGACTTTGGCCTCACGAGCTGCTTTGGGCCCTACGCCAACTGCCAAAACCATAAGGATTTGATCCATGGAATGGAGCCGCTAGCAGCAAGCAAGACTCTGGGGGGTCATCTACAGCCCTCGAATGGGCGAGATTTTTTGAGGTCCCCAGCGGCGCTTTGGTAAATCCATTGGCCACGGCGGCAGGCTTCATGGGTGGCAATCAGGATAAACCCGTCACGGTCAGCTTCAACATTCAACCGTATTTTTGGATCACTGTAATATCCCGGTAGATCAATAGAGGTGCACCCAACACAGGTCTTATAGGAATCATTCTCGGCAAAGTACAGTTCCTGAGCATGGATCGCATTTTTCAAACTGGACTTGGTAACGGTATCATAGGTGCTCTCACTGTAGGGAGCCCAACCTGGGGGCGAAACAGCATACACGATCCCTGCCACTAAGATTAATAGACCCAGGATTCCCCCAAGGATGTACACCATACGTCTACGCTGTACAGCCACTTTCTTCTGGGCTTTTTTGCGGGCTAATTTCGTCATATTGGAATCTGACACACTCCTTCCATCGCATCCTAACTACTATATGGCGCCTATTTCCCGGGTTAGTTGAGTAAGACGCTAACTCTTTATGGGCAAAAGCAGTGCCAGGCTAAATTTTATAAGGGTTTTTGCTCGTCAAAGTCGCCAGGAGACCTAACATTTGAGGCATTCCTTCGCCAAAAATGTTCGGCACTTCCCTGCCAGCATTCAAATGATAAAACTCCTTGTTTCAGTTCTCCTGAGCTTCTCTCAGTCTACCGGCGGATAACCGTTTTCAACTCGCACATGTTGATACAAACACGTCTAACAGCAGGAGCGAATGAAACATGAACAGCACCGCTGTACCAAACGATGCTTGACATAGAGTCACAAAAACTCTAGGTTCCGGCCATTCACGACTGACCAGGGCTCGGAGGAAAATCTATGGAATACTACAAGGACCTCAGGGAGTTCGTACAACGGATGAATGAACGCGGTCTTCTTTTCCGCTACAAGGATCCCATTAATAAGAACACTGAGTTGGTACCTTTTGTACGCATTCAGCAGCGTGGACTTCCCGACGAGGAACGAAAGCTAATCCTGTTCGAAAAACCCATAGACTCGAACGGTCGGACCTATGACATGCAGGTGCTGTCCGGGGCCTACTCTGCCTCCAACCGCCTGATGACTTACGCCATGGGCTGTGAATCCTATGACGAGGCAATCGAACGGTTGTGCTACGCCTACGACCACCCGATTCAGCCCGTTGTTATCAATGACGGGCCCGTGCACCAAGAGATACATACCGGTACAGAACTCCAACAGTCGGGCCTGGAGGAAATCCCGGTTCCCGTTCAAGAGGTGGGGTTAAGCGGAGTTATACGTTTTGGCATGCCATTTTTGAGCAAGGACCCACAGTCAGGCGTCCTTAACTTTGGCAGTTACAATGGTTTCTTGCACGCTCGTGACCGGATAGTTATCGGTGCAGGCCGGCACCGGGTTTTCTTCAACGAGCATTGGATGAAGATCGCACAAAAGGGCGACACACAGGGGCTCCCTTGTGCTTACATCATTGGATCCAACCCCTCGATAATGGTTGCCTCATCCACCGACCTCCCCTACAACGACCCCCCAGAGCTCAACGAATACTCCTTCGCAGGCGGCATCGAAGGTCGGCCCATTGAGCTGGTACGATGCAAAACGGTTCCCCTGGAAGTGCCCGCCAACGCCGAGATTGTAGTTGAAGGATACATTAGCACCGACGTCGTGGAGCCGCGTCTCCCTTTCGGAGAGTACGCCGGTTATATGCAATCCGAGGGCGGGAGCTGTATGGTAATGAACGTTACTGCGATTACCCACCGGAAGAACGCCATGTTCACGGACGTCCTGGTGGGCCTATGGCCCAGCGATTGCGACCAGGTCTCCATCATGATCCACAATGCGTTGATGTACCAATACCTGAAGTACCGGTTGCACCTGCCAGTGAAGAAGGTGAACTTTCCACCCGCCACCGGTGAGTCACAGATTGCTGTTATTCAAGTAGAGGAAGGTACTTCGCAAGAGACCGTAGATCGAATCCTGCAGCATGCCACCGATTCGTCTTTGCGCCCGGCACGGATCTACATTGCCATTGACCACGACCTTGATATTCATGACCCTGAGAATATCTTCTGGGCCCTGAGTTTCGCGTGCCGGCCAAAGGAGGACATGACCTTCTCGGACCGAGACTGGAATATGCACCACATCCCAACCTCCCAGCCTCTGAAGCCGCTTCCCGGGTATGATCAATGGGCAATCGAGCCACGCAAGTCCGAAGACGCGCAGGTTTGCTCGCGAGTATTAATTAACGCGACACGGAAGTTCCCGTTTCCCCCGGTCGCATTGCCACGGAAAGAGTACATGGAGCGGGCCATGGAATTGTGGAGGGCACAGGGTCTCCCAGAACCCAAACTCAAGTGGCCATGGTACGGTTACGAGCTGGGCTACTGGTCCGAAGAATACAAGAAAGCCGCTGAGATGATGGCAAAGGGTGAGTGGTTGAAGGTGGGCAAGATGATGCGGCAGCACCAACAGCGGATCACCCCCGAGCGAGTATTCGGCGGACGTCGGGGTCTTTAACACAATCCATCGGTTAAACCGTAGCGTTTCG
Organism: uncultured Binatia bacterium (SeqCode); assembly: GCA_965215595.1. Lineage (GTDB taxonomy): Bacteria > Desulfobacterota > Binatia > UBA9968 > CAXXLF01 > CBDCDW01. The sequence goes on from CBDCDW010000006.1 coordinate 339,554, forward strand.
AAAGAACAGTCATCCCCCGTGGTCGTACACTCTAAACAAACGGTTTCGGTTTAGTGGGGTAGTCGGAGAATTTTTCGTCACACCGCATATCATCTAGCAAGACCCGCCAGCTTTTCCCTTCGGCATTTTGTCAAAAACATAGGATTGCAATTTGAGTGCATCGGCCATGGTTCCGGTGATCCTGTTCTTATCTAAGGAGCTGGAAGGGCACTGCTAGCCATCGGGCACCATTGCGAGAATGGTTTGCGGGAGGCTGTATACGAAGTTCCAGGTCTAGTGCTAGAGTCCCTTGGACACTGAGAAGGCTTGATGGACAGCACGGATAAGACAATCCCGTTAAAGTCAGACACCGCAACATTAGAGTCGAGGCAGCAACTCCGCGCGCCAGCGGGGCGTATGGCCATGTTCACGGCACTGCGCCACCGCAATTTTCGGCTCTACTGGTTTGCTTTGCTCTCCTCCATTCTGGCAAGGATGCTGCACCACGTTGCGCAGAGCTGGCTGGTTTTCGAGCTCACCAATTCCCCTTTGATGCTGGGAGTCGTGAACCTGAGCAACGCCTTACCGGCATCGATCCTTATGATGTTAGGCGGGGCAATAGCCGACCGTGCCGATCGAAAAAAGCTCTTCCTGGCCACCGAGGCGATCATGGCTTGCTTCTATTTAATTATCGCGACCTTGATCATCACTGGGGTGATACAGGTGTGGCACCTCATCGTATTTGCGTTTCTGGCCGGCTGCGTTCGAGCCGTTGATCAACCGACGCGTCAGGCCATCCTGCCTCAGGTGATTCCCCGTGAGGATCTTGTCAACGCCGTTGCGTTGGGAAACTCGGTCTGGCAGCTGTGTCATCTTGTTGGGCCGGCTCTAGCCGGCATGCTTATTTACTTGTATGGGGTCGGATCGACCTTTTACGTCGGCGCGGTTGGATTTCTCGTTACCGTGTTTCTCGTGTGGATTATCCAGGTGAACCCGGCAGCTTCTTCGAGTAAGAAAAGCGGCTTTCTAGGGCAAATGCTCGAGGGCCTGAATTTCATCCGGACCAACGAGATTTTTTACTCGCTTATTGCCCTATCGGTGTTTAACGGCATCTTCGGCATGTCTTACGTAATTCTCATGCCCGTCTTTGCCCGGGATATCCTCGAAGTGGGGTCCCGAGGTTTCGGATTTCTTCAAGCCACCGGGGGAGCCGGGTCAGTGCTTGGGGCCCTGACCGTAGCGTACCTCGCCCAATCGGGTAGAAAAGGCCTCCAAATCCTCATTGGTGCCTTTGCCTTCGGCCTCCTGCTCATCGGTTTTGGCTTTTCAACCTGGTACCCGCTGTCCCTTGGGCTCATCTTTCTCGTGGGTTGGGGCAACGACATCTACTTAACCACCACTGGCAGCATTCTCCAGCTGCACGTGCCTGATCAGCTGAGAGGAAGAGTCATGGCGGTTTACGGCCTCACCTGGAGCCTGATGCCGTTGGGGGGGATGATTGCAGGTGGCGTTGCAGAGTTTGCGGGTGCACCGGTTGCGGTGGCTCTTTGCGGTACATTTGTTATGGCTATTGCCACGACTCTGGCCATTGCCGTTCCTCGAGTGCGACAGTTGGATTAGTTGGATCCTCTCAACCGTCATCTTGATCGTCGACTGATCCGGCTTCTTCGGTTCCCATTCATCGCCCAATAAAACTTTGCCAACGGATTTGGTCAATTGACAGGGAAATCGGGTTGGGTATAAGCTGCTCCTTGTTCTTTGCAAGGTCCCGCAAACGCGAACAAGATCAAACGAAGATATGGCAGATAGAAGACAAGCAGCCCAGAGACGTCCGGTGGAGCCCTGGGTGGACGAACCCCGCATTGACTCGTTGCAGAAGGTAACGGGCCAAGCCAAGTACATCGAAGACTTGCCCGATCTTCCCGGTACGGTTTATGCGGTTGCGCTACGCAGTCCGTACTCCCATGCTCGGATTATCTCAATGGACTCGTCGCGGGCCGAACGGCTGCCAGGAGTGTTCGGAGCGGTTACGCGCGAATGCCTGGGTGAGTTAAATCTTGCCGGCATGGCTAAGGGGCGCGGGACGGTTAGAGATCAAAATTTTATCACCACGGACAAGGCGAGATTCGACGGTGATCTCCTTGGCATGATTGCCGCAATCGACTTACGCACCGCGCGCCGTGCCATTGAGTCAGTCGATATCAAATACGAGATCCTGCCAACGGTCTTTTCGGTGCCAGAAGCCTTGGCCACCGGGGCTCCTTTGGTACATGACGACCTGAGCAACAACTTGGCCATGGAGGACAGCTTCGAGTGGGGAGATGTGGCGCAGGGGTTCAGTCAGGCCCACCGAGTATTTGAGGAAACCTATTTCGCCCCTAATGTGTTCCATCACCCTATGGAGCCGTCTGTTTCCTTTGTGGCCTATTTCGCCAATGAATGTGCTGATCTGTGGGTTTCCTGTAACAGCCCATTCAATGCCGTGAACCAGGCCGCTAAGCTGTTCAGCATCAAACCAGAACAGGTGCGTGTCCGTGTCCCTTACATTGGCGGTGGCTTTGGTGCGAAGAGCGTCACGCCGGAGATGATGGTTGGGCTTGCCCTGTCGCGGAAGATCGGGCGTCCCGTCAAGATGCTAGCTACTGGCGAGGAGAGTTTTCGAGTCACAGCACGTCACGGGATAACCTTCAAAGCCAAAATGGGCGTGAAGTCAGACGGTACCTTGGTAGCTTTGGACGTCGAACTGGACGTGGATACCGGTGCATACTTTACCGGAGCCCGTGTGGCCACTCACAACGCCGTCATATCAGCCTGGGGATGTTACCGTATCCCTCACTTGCGTGTGCACGCCCGCACTGCCTACACGAACAAAGTGCCTGCATCCCACTTCCGAGCCACCGGCAAGACCCAGACGACCTTTGCCATCGAGTGCATGATGGACAGCGTGGCCCGTCAATTGAACTACGATCCGATGGAGTTCCGAAAAAAGAACGTGGTGCCACGAGGCGAGTATATTACCGACACGTGGCGGGTTCGTGGCGAGGAATCCGTTGCCGACACCCCACCCATGGACACGGATTTCGATGAACTCCTGCAGAAGGCCGTTGAGGCTATCCATTGGGACGGCCATTCAACCATCCATAGGGGCGACACCAAGAACACGCCCCGCTTCGCCAGGGGGAGAGGCGTGGCCCTTTCTCTCCGCCACGGATCCCAGGGCGGGGGGAGAGCATACGCAATGGCAACCTTGGCCTCCGACGGCAAGGTGACGATCTCCCACAACGCCGCCGATCTGGGTCAAGGGGTGCACACGATGATCAGCATCGTGGCGTCTAGGACCCTGGAAATTCCACAGAGTCATATCCAGGTGGGTGCGCCCGACACCAGCAATGATCTTCCCTTCGCTGGGACCAACGCCCAACGCACTACTGTGCAAATAGGAAATGCGGTTCAGGGAGCCTGTGAGCACCTGAAGCGAGAGCTTATCGACACGGCGGTTCAGGCCAAGGGGGGGACTCCTGCAGAATGGAAGTTGGCGGCAGGTAGACTTTGGCGCGCCGAACGTAGCTTTTCATTTGCTGACATCGTCCAGGCTTTCGAAGGAGGAGTGAGGCTCAAAGGAATAGGCTCGTATAGTTACACGCCTTCCACTGACAAGGCCTTTGGCGGACTCGATCACTGGGCCCCTGGGGCGGCGGCAGCGGAGGTGGAAGTGGACCGAGAAACCGGCTCGATTCATGTGCTGCAACTTTCTGTCATTGCAGATGCTGGCAAGGCGCTCCACCATCTCTCAGGTAGGAGGCAAGCCGAGGGGGGTGCCATCATGGGTCTCGGGCTGGGTCTTTTTGAAGTGCTTCATTATACAGATGGTCAATTTCGCAACGGTGACGCCTTCCAGTATCGGCTTCCGCTCATGGGGGATATCCCAAAATCCTTCCAGTCATTGATTGTGGAAAACGGTGACGGACCGGGGCCATTCGGTGCCAAAGGGATGGCACAAACATCGATTCCCTGCGTTGCGCCAGCCATCGGAAACGCTATCTGTGACGCCCTTGGCGTGTTTGTCAGGTCCATGCCGATTACCCCCGAGAAGATTCTGCGCGCCCTGGGAGTACTAGGGAAGCAAGAAACCGATAGGTAGATAATGGGCTGACACACTCGGGCCCTTCCGAATAAAAAAAGAGGTTAAAATCGTTTGTGGCTGGTCAAAAAGACAAGAATTCAGCTCTCGAGCTCAAGGAGCATTGGTCGCGTGAGGGATTTTACGGCGACGGCGTTGTAGTCACTCGCCCGGTGCATACACCTGACTACACATCAGTGGCTGGACCCCACGCTCCGCACCGTTTAGATATCAAAAGTCTTTCTTTGCCGGACCGCGATGATCCAGAGGCACTACCCATGACGATCTTGAGGGCTCGCACCGGGTTCCAGCTAAGCATCTCCGGGCGAGAAACGGCGATGCCGTTCTTGATTTCCAATGTTGAAGCCGACGAGGTGCATTTCGTCCAGGAAGGTGAAATTCATTTCCACACGGTTTTTGGAACAATCATCGGCGTGCCTGGTGATTTAATTTGTATTCCTCGCGCGGTACCATATTTCATTGACCCACAAGAAACACCAGTCCTGAGTGTCATCATTGAGAGCCCGGGAGCCGTTAAAATCGACCCACGCCCTCCGTTTCAAGTGAGGGTAGAGCGGGCAACACTAAATGGACACCCAGAGGAACCTGAGAGGACGGTTTTACTTATCAAGAGTCACGATGGAATTACCCGTTACGAAAAACCCCACGATCTCCTTGGATTTACAACCATAGTAAAAGGGAATGTGCCTGTATGGAAAGTGAATTTGAGGACGCTTTTCAACAACGAATCGGGCCCCCCGGCCCAGTTTGTTTCTGCGCCAAATTCTGATGTCTTACTCTACAATCTCAGTGCCCGCCCTAGTGGACGTCCGCCAATCCATTACAATGCTGACTACGACGAGGTCATCTTCTATTCGTCCGGACCTGGAGCATGGGGGAGAGTTAACGAGCCTGGAACGCTTACCTGGGTTCCTAAGGGCGTTGCTCACCATGGACCAACGGAAAACGTTCCGGAAGGATTCCAAGCTTGGCTTTTGGAATCGAGGGGGACTTTGCGGCTAACTCCCGAGGCTGCGGCCGTAGCCCAGTTGATGGAAACTGACCAGTATGGCCCCCAAGATAATAAATGAACAGTTTGATTTGCTGATGGCAGGTGGCACCGTGCTGGATCCAGTATCCGGGCAGTGCAAAGAACAGGACGTGGGTATTACCGATGGCTGTATCGCGGCCATGGGAGCAGGGCTAAACCGAGATGGTGCGAAACGAGTGCTGGAGGTGCGGGGTTGTTATGTTACTCCCGGCCTCATCGACTTCCATATCCACAGCTACTGGGGCGTTAATCCCTTCGGTTTCGATGCCGATCCCGTTTGTATGGGGAGCGGGGTAACCACGTCTGTGGACGCGGGCTCCGCGGGCCCGGTAAACTTTCTTGGCTTCAAGCGATTCATCGCCGAGAGATCTCGCACCCGAATGCTGGCACTCGTCTGTGTCGCTCAGCATGGTGTTTTGACCTCGCCGGGGGAATTGAACGACTTACGGTTCGCCGATCCGGAAGGGGCCGCGCGTACGGTGGGTGAATATCCAGACGTAGCCGTGGGGATCAAGGTGCGCCTCAACCGATCGTCGGTGGGTGACAACGGCAGGCAAGCGCTTCGGCTGGCCATTGAAGCCGGCAACGCATCCCATTCGCCAGTGATGGTTCACATTGGCGATACCGGTATCTCCATGGAGGAGATAGTTGACACGCTGCGGCCTGGCGACGTGGTAACCCATTGTTTTACACCGCTCAAGCCCGGCATCCTAGATGAAGCTGGTCGCCTGCGTGAGGCCGTTCGGCGGGCACATGAGCGCGGCGTCCTGTTCGATGTCGGCCACGCGAACCGTCATCTTGACTTCGACCTGGTAAGAAGATCCGTTGGTGAGGGTCTCCTGCCCGATACCATCAGCTCTGACCTCCACGCCCGTAGCGGCTCAGGCCCTGTGGTAGACCTGCCGACAACGATGACCAAGTTTTTGACTCTGGGCATGAGCCTCGAACAGGTCGTGGCGGCCTGCACCATCAACCCGGCCAGAGCCATGGGATGGCAAGATCGATTGGGAATCCTCGAGCCTGGGCGCGAGGCCGACGTGGCGGTATTGGAACTGGTCGACGGGCCGGCCAAGCTGCAGGATTCCCTTGGCGGAGAGCTGATCGCCGATCAGCGCATTGTCGCCCGTTGGACCATCCGGCGAGGTGAAGTATTCCAAGGCTCGTGCAAGGAGCCATCAGCTACTCAGCAGGAGAAATAAGGAGAAGCCGCTGGCATAACGGCAGCCCACACCAGACCACCGCCTGATGGCATATCTAGTAGAGCAAGCCGTCTTCAATCCCAGCAAACGTTTCTTTCCAATGCCAGAGGGAAGAAAAGTTTCCGTTATAGATACTGTCAAAGCGGCGATTAATTTCATCCTGGCGGCCTGACATTGGGGAAATCCGAGCCCAGAGCGGTCCTGGGCCCAAAACAGATTGACATTTTTCGCCTTTCGTTAATGGTATCCTAAGCGGGAGAGGATGGCCGTCACGACAGTTCTTAGAGCAGAGCCCTCGCCTCTTTCAGGTCCGCAGTATCAAAGCCCTCGGTAAACCAGCCGTATATCTCTCTGAGCATTTGCCGGGCTTCATCGGTTCTATCTTGTTGATGTAAGAGGCGCGCCATACTCATCGTTGCCCGCAGCTCCAATGACTTTGCATCTTGTTTATGTGCGGTGTCCACCGCGTGACGAAAACATGTCGCTGCTTCTTTTGGCGCGGGATTCACATCACTGAGCATCAATTCGCCCTTGATTCGATATAGCTCTGACTTATTGGAACGTCGGCTGGTTTTTTCCATCAGCGCTATGGTTTCCACGATTTGGTCTAAGCCATTTTGGATCTGCCCTTCCTTTCCATATGACTCCGCCATTAGAGCAGCGGGATGCATTCGGTCTTGCCTCAACCGAGTTAAGTACTGGCGCATTTGTTCAATACCTTCCCGGCCCTCCCCCCCCTCGACCAGCAATCGTCCCAGCAAGATCTTGCCCCTCGCCACAAAGCTTGGGAAGCCTTGTTCGGTGGCGAGTGCTGTGGCAGCAATCGCCTGATCTTTCGCCGCATGCCGTTCTCCACGGTGGTGATGGATCCAGGCAGAATTTTCCAGGGCATAAACCGTTGAATAGGGGTGAGTGAGTTCCTGAGCCAGCTTCACAGTATCCCTGGACCGCTTTAAGGCCTGATCAGAATATCCACGCAACCAGAGCAACCTGCTGGCGTGAATTCTGCAACATACCCCGGGATCATGACCGCCGTACAGTGAAGCATGGTGTTTATGCTTTTGCGGGTCGTACAGTTTCACGCCTTCCTGCAAATGTTCCTCGGCAGACACCAACTCACCGAGGCCCACCAAGATGGCCCACAACGTATGGTGGGCCTCCAGTAGCAATGCGTTGTCATGTGCACGCTCGGCTACAGAGAGAAGCTGCTCCCCGATCTTTCGTCCCTCCTTCCACTCGCCGCGCCGGGCGTGCGCCTGCGATAGGTTCCACAAGACCGGAAAGAGCTGAGAGGCATCCCCAACCCGCTCGCAAAGGTTTCGTGCTATGGCGTACGAGGACATTACTTCTGAAGCTGCTGGCCCCTCAACTGCGATCAGCACAGCGCCTAGTTCGATTCGAATATCAAGGGCTTGCTTTAGGTTCTCTTTAGTTTCCGGTAAATGAGTGACTGCGGTCAGCGCCTGCTCTAGGTGCAACTGCGCCTCATGGTACGCTGAACGTGCTGCCGCCTTGGTACCGGCCCGATGGAGGTACAACGTGGCTTTTTGCCACAACTCAGCTCTGAACGCATGGTGCGCAAGCCGCTCGACATGTTCCGCCAGACGGTCGGCGTAATTGGATTCGACCACATCTACGATCAATGCGTGGAGGGTACGTCGTCGCTCCATCAAGAGCGAGTTGTATGCCACTTGATAAGTAAGGGCGTGCTTGAATTTATATTCACGTTCAGGAAATAGGCTCGTCTCATAAAGAAACTCCGAAACCTGGAGCTGACCAAGACTGCGGCGCAGTTGTTCGTCCGGCATCTCAATGATGCTTTGCAGTAAACTGAAGGGAACATTTTCGCCAATGACCGACGCAGACTGCAGGATATGCTTCTCTTCGGAGGACAAGCGATCGATCCTGGCTGCCAGAACGGCTTGCAAAGTGGGTGGCACGTGGATGGTGGGAAGATCTTTCGCCATCCGGTAGGCACCTCGCTCACCCGTCAAGGCTTTGGTCTCAACTAAGATCTGGACGCTCTCCTCCAAGAAAAATGGGTTTCCCTCCGTCTGTTTGATCAGAATCTGCTTGAGGGGGTCTAGACTCACATCTGTTCCCAGCAAATTTTGAAGAAGCTCCCGGGAACTTTCGGCGTGAAACGGGGCGACGCTGAGCTGAGTGTAGCAGGTATTATTCTCCCAACCATGCTGATACTCAGGACGATAGTTGACGAGGAGAAGAAGCCGGTTGGTTGGGAGGTGTTCAATGAGGCTGTCCAGAAATGCTTGTGTTTCAAAATCGATCCAGTGGAGATCCTGGACGATCAGGCAGAGGGGCTGTTTTTGACTCTGCCACAGAAACAAACTGTTGGTCGCGTTGAGAGTTTTCCGGCGACGCTGTAAAGGTTCCAGTGCCATCCATTGAGCATCCGTGAACGGCACGTCTAAAAGAGTCAGTAATGCCGGCAACGTCTGTTCTGGGGGTTCACCAAGGGTCAGCAGCTGGGCCATAAGCTTCTCTCGAATCTTCCGCTGATCGTCCCGATCGTCGATCTGGAAATAACCCTTGAGAAGATCAATCACTGGAAGGTAGTCGGTCGCTTTGCTGTAAGAGACAGCACCCGCATTCAGGATTAGCCAGTCTTGCATGCCATGCGACTGGGTAAACTCCCGGAATAATCGCGACTTGCCTACCCCTGCTTCACCAACAACAGCCACAACCTGACCACGACCTGCGTGAGTTTGCTCCGATGCCTTTCGTAGTACCTCTAATTCACTCTGCCGCCCTACGAACTTTACCAACCCCTGCTGTGCTGCGACATCGAGACGCGTGCGGAGACGTCCAACGCCATCGAGTTCGTAAGCACGAATCGGCTCACTCATTCCCTTGACCTGCACCGGACCCAGTCCCGTGTATTGAAAAAAACCTTCAGTGAGCTTGTGCGTGTCATTACTCACCATTATTGAGCCGGGTTTTGCCATCTGTTCCATCCGCGCCGCAAGATGCGTTGTCTGTCCTACTGCGGTATAGTCCATTCTCAGGTCGTTACCGACCGAGCCAACTACAACTTCACCAGAGTTGAGCCCTACTCGGATCATTACCGGAATACCCTGAAATCGCTGAATCGCCTCGCTGTAGTGGTCTACTGCATCCTGCATCCGAAGTGCTGCATAGCACGCGCGAACGGCGTGGTCTTCGTGGGCCAGCGGGGCACCGAACAGGGCCATGATCCCGTCGCCCATAATCTGGTTGACGGTCCCCTCGTAGCAGTGCACGGCCTCCATCATGTGTTCGAGGACGGGGTCGAGGAGCTTCCGTGCCTCCTCAGGATCACGGTCAGCAAGTAATTCCATCGAACCTTTGAGGTCAGCGAACAGCACTGTGACCTGTTTGCGCTCGCCTTCAAGGGCACTTTTGGACGTGAGGATCTTCTCAGCTAAGTGCTTGGGGATGAAGGATTGTGGGGATCCGAACTTCGTCGGGACTACTGGACTCGCACCGTCGGCTTGGACTAGTGGTTGGCCGCACTTTTTACAGAACTTGTGACCAGGGGCGTTTGCAGTGGCGCACTGAGCACAGACTACCGCTAGCTTGGCTCCACATTCGGGACAAAATTCCGCGTCAGATTGGGTCTCAAACTGGCATCGGGGACACTTCATGCCGAATCTCCACCAGCCGAAGATAATTGTTGACTACTAAAACCTTAGCGGAGACAGTATCCGACGGGGAGCTATGATGTCAATGTGGGGCGACCTTCAGGTCTGATGGGTACCAAACGCAATTAATGCGTCGTCTAATTGCGTGTTGAGGGCAATTCTGTTAGGAGGTCTGCCTTTTCGGTTAAGAGGCGGCGCAGTAGTGCCGTCCCCTGAATTCGAATGTTAGCTGACAATTTCAGTAAGTCTTATGGCAATGATCTGAGGTAGGTTCCCATCGCCTGAAGTGCCAATGTCACATCATCGTCAATAATTTCACCCCTGGCGCTGGGATAAGACGACTGTTTGACTATAACCATTTCAGCCGCTGGATCCACATAAATCCACTGCCCATAAATACCGAGAGCTGTAAATGCACGGTTCTTATTATGCGTCACCCACCACTGATCTCGATAGGACAACCCCTCCATCACTGCACCAGGCTGGCCCTCACTGCTGTGAGCAAAAGCGCTCTTGTCACCACCGTTGCGAAACCCTTCTACAACGATCGACGGCACAACCTGCTGTCCTTTAGCCATACCTCCTTGAAGGATCATCTGTCCAAAGCGTGCCATGTCTCGGGCAGTCCCGTTGAAGCCACCGCCCCAGCTTTCAGTGCCGTCCCGACCGTTAATCACGTAACCATCTTTTTCAACCCCGAGTATCGACCAAATTCGTTCGCTGAATACTTCAGATACCGCTTTGCCAGTTGCCCGGTTGATAAGCCAACCGAGTACTTCCGTGTTGGCACTGACATAGTGAAAGGAATGGTCATGTTTTCCCTTCTTTTTTAACGATGCCAAGAAAGGATAAAGCGCCTTTTCGCGGGTGTACCCTACTGGGACAGGGCGATAGTTAGTTGCCACCATGTGGGCTACGACTTCGGAGTTCATATCGCCATACTTTTCTGAATATTTGATACCAGTGGTCATATCCATAATGGTACGAACACTCGCATCGCCAAATGCGCTACTCTTAAGCTCCGGGATATAGTGGGCCACCAATTTCTCTGGATTGAGCAGACCGTCGTGAGCCAATATGGCGGTCACCGTGCCGGCAAGCGACTTGGTTGCTGAAAACATGATGTGCCGCGTATTCGGTGTCTGACCGTTGAAGTACTTTTCAAAAACGATATCACCCCGGTGTAGGATCACTAGAGCGTCTGTATACGATGCTGCGAGTACCTCACGGAAGGTGTGTGTCTCACCTTTCTTGTCCTTATATGTCACCGCGTCAAGATCCAGGGGACGTCGATCAAGAATCCAGACAGGCACGTCACCTCGATCAACAGTAGTGGTGTGCAAGACACGGTTGACGTGTTGAAATCCCCAGCGATTAAACGGCGGTGCAAGCCAATTACTGATGTCTACAATCTTGTCATCAGGAGGCGGAAATCCCTGCATTAAACCGGCTTCTGTCGCTGTTTTTGGTTCTTTGGCGGAAGAAGTAAATATAGGCGAAAGAATCGCTATTAATGTCACGGCACAAATTAAGCGTAGAATCTTCACTTTCTCATCCTCCGTAGTTTGATTTGGTGGTAAGTAATTTTGGTCCATGTGGGGGAAACAGGTAGGTGTCGGTTTTTGACCCCTTAGGATACATTCGACCGCAGCCCGCTAACTATAATATACTGGTCAGCAGAGGAACAGGCCAAAACAGTGCTAAGACGCACTTCAGTAGCTCATGAATTGAGTCCTACGCAAGACGAAATTAATCCGTCGTTTACTTGCGTCCTGAGCCGTAATGTGGCCCTTTCCTCAGAATAGCCAAGGGTAAACTCTTTATGTGAAAAGAACACTTTAATTTCAATTGAATAAAATGGAACATTTAGTTAAAGATGAAAAACATTTTACTGTGGGGGCGATAATTACACGTCCTGGTAAAAGAGGTAAAGAATATTTATTGATTAGTAGGGTAAAGCCGCCTTTAGGTTGGGCCTGTATCGCAGGGCATGTTGATGAAGAGGATGATTCTCTTACGACGTTGAAAAAAGAAGTTAAAGAAGAAGCAGGGGTTGATGTTGTTCATTATGTTCCAGGAGTTTTAGGGGAATATCTTGAATGGAATATTTGTCCAGCAGGAAAAAGTCATGAATGGGATGTATATTCTGTTGAGGTTGCTGGTGAATTTGAAATTGATACACGAGAAGCTAAAGATTCTGGATGGTATACTATTGAGGAAATGAGAAAGTTAAACTTAGGACCAGTCTGGAAGTATTTCTTTGAAAAGTTAAGGATAATCTAAATTGCTGAAACAATCTTTTGATGGGTCTTTACCCTAGCCTGTGTATTCGCCTTTTTCTTCAGCTACGGGATGGTTGAGAACTTGATCTGGAAGTGGGTTGCGAGTAGGCAAGCCAGGAAATCAAAGTCCACTCCAATGATAGATAACAGTCCAGACCGTAGTGGGAATGGACATTCAGACTCTGTTCTTCACTGAGCACCGCCAACACCTAAGCTAATCCCACCAGCTTGATGTTCCCGAATGTTCCTTGGTGCTCCGTTTACCCCATCATAATATAGAAGCACATCTATAACTCTTGACACTGGTCCTGCCATCTAATAAAAGCCACCGATAGGTACTAATTAGAGCCTCCCGTCATTACCAAATCATCTTGCGCAACGTGAGGCCCAACCAAGGACGGTAACTGTAATCGTTCCTAGGAGGGAGATAGTGAACGGAAGAGTCTATAGCCAGCCCTCTCTGTTTAAGCCAGACACCAACTTTGACCCTCAGTGGAGTAAGACCCCTGAGCAGAAACTAATGTTGGCAGTCTTGGATGATGCTGTATCCTGCTTTCAGAAGTACTTCGACGCACGAGACAAAATAGGGACGAGCCGTTTCCATGAGGCCGAGGAATGGATCTTACAGCAAGAGAAGAGCAATTGGCTCTTTTCTTTTGACAACATCTGCGAGACCCTTGACCTAAACCCTGGACACATCCGTGAGGGATTGCTGCACTGGCGGTACCATCAAGTTAGAGAACAGCACCGGGTTCAACTTAGAATGAATAAAAGTAGGTACGCTTCTAGAAATTGAGACCTTGACCGAAACATCCAGAGCCTTACAGTTTATGAAGCTGCGGCTCCACACCAGAGCCACCGTTTTCACTTCAGGTGGTATTGTTGCATGCATTAGAAAGCCATATGTCGAGGTAGGATCTCATCCACCCCTCACGGGCCTCGACAAGTTCCCTACCGCTGTTTCACGCCGGATCATCAAGTTTGACGCGAGGCGAGCAAATTTCTATAAATGCGTATGCGCTTGCCGATATCGGCGCCCTGCAACGGTGTGAGTACGCGTTCGCGAATCATAGTCATACAATGTTTTGCCTTGGCGGGGTTCCTATCCGCCTGCACTATTGGGAGTACTTCACGAACTCCAATCACGACATCGTCTCCCCGCGACTTTCAGGAATCGGGCGAGTGCTCTTTATTTGGTCGTTTAGTCTGCAAATCCATTGGATCTGGCACATGCACCCGCTCCCGGAAAGGGGGCACCCGCGTCGATATATGCGGGACAATGACCGCCACGGGAAAACCGCCACAACCCAATTCGCAGCGGCCATTGGCCAACCGCAACGCAACCTCGCAGAGTTCAGTACAGCTAAGTTGGCAGGATAACTCCGATAACGAAACCGGTTTTCTAATCGAGCGCTGCGACAAGATTTTCACAGAGATTCAAGCCGCACAGAAGACGGTGAGTTGTCGGGGTTCTTGGAAAACCGTCGGCACCGTAGGCGTCAATATCATGACCTACATTGATGATACGGTGACGCCGAAGCAGACCTATATTTACAGGGTTAAAGCGACCAACAAATTCGGTTCATCCGCAACTACCCCCGAAGCCGTTATCACTGCCCCCGCGAATTCGGATTCAGAATGAGCCTTACGAGTCAGGCAATCTTCACGGAACAAGGGGCTGGAGTTGAAGCCGCGGATGATGGTTGAGCCCGATTTGTAGCACCAGCCAAGCGGTTTTGGTTGGTTGGGCATCAACTACCTAATATGTCCCCGTCGAGGACTCACGTTCTGCCGCCAGTCGCCTTCGAAAGCTACGAATGCTGCCCCAGATTAGACATACAATCCCCCAAAAACTGAGGAAGTAACCTAAACTCGATAAAAGATCCTTTGGTGGCGCATCAAGTATTCTGAGCATGATGATCAGGCTTATTGCTGCCATGAACAAGAAGAGTCCCGCAGGCGGACCCCAAACGGAACCTTCGGCGCTGACAGGATGTTGACGCCGATAGCGAATCCAGAGACAGAATAGTAGGCAGATCGCTCCAAGCAATGTAGCTAGGGGAAGAAAGCTTAATATTGTGCCTAGCCCGTCCATCACCTCGAATCCCCCTTCGTTCTAGAGGCTTGAGTCAACCTGTTAGCAGGTAGACGCTATATCAATTGGAGGTGAGATGGAAGGGAAATTAAAGGTGCTTCACGGCAAAAGCTTGGAGGTGTCGTAGCCAAGAATCAAACGGCCCTTTTATCGCTAAGGGTGGTCTCGTGTCAAGGGGGTAGTCAGGACGCAATTAAAGCGTCGTTTAATTGCGTTCTGTCACCCTTGACAGCTTTTTCCCATGTGATATTGGTGCCTTCGTGACAATACAGGAGACCATTATGAGGCTCAGGACCTTTGGGCTTATTAGTACTCTAGTCCTTGGACTGCTTGCAGGGCCGCTGCCAGCCGAAGCGCAGCAGCCAACGAAAATCCCCAAAATTGGATACCTAGGCATGACCTCCCTTTCCAAGAACGCGGCCCGCACCGAGGCCTTCCGCCAGGGTCTGCGCGAGCTTGGATACGTGGAGGGGAAAAACATTATCATTGAGTGGCGATCTGCGGAGGGAAAACGCGATTGCCTTCCTGCGCTCGCGGCCGCGCTTGTGGGCCTCAACGTCGACATCATTGTCTCCGCTGGAGGGTCAGTAACTCGTCCCCTCAAGGAAGCAACAAGGACGATTCCCATTGTCATGGCGCAGGACAACGATCCGGTTGCCAGCGGCCACGTCGCCAGCCTTGCCCGACCCGGCGGGAACATAACTGGCTTGTCCACGGTGGCCCCGGAGCTGAGCGGAAAACGACTGGAGATTCTGAAGGAGATCGTTCCTAGGCTCGCTAGAGTAGCCGTCCTCGGGAACTCGAACGAACCGGCCAACTCAAAAAGGTTGAGGGAGATAGAACTGGCGGCAGGGGCGCTCAAGCTGAAACCCCAACACCTAGATGTCCTCGATCCCAAAGATATTGAGTCTGCATTTAGCGCCGCAACCAAGGCGAGTGCTGACGCAGTCCTTGTGCTGGGCAGCCCGGTGCTCTATTCTCACCAAAAACAGCTCATAGAGCTCGCAGTAAAGAGCCGGCTTCCGGCAATGTACCCCTGGTCAGAAATTGTGAGAGAAGGGGGGCTCATGACCTACAGCGCGATCAGAACCGACTTGTTTCGGCGCGCCGCCTCTTACGTAGACAAGATCTTGCGAGGAGCAAAACCGGCTGAGCTGCCGGTGGAGCAGCCGACGAAGTTTGAGCTGCTCATTAACCTCAAAACGGCCAAGAAGATGGGACTTACGATTCCGCCGTCTATTCTTTACCGAGCAGATAAAGTGATCAAATAAAATCTGTTGTGTAAGACGCAATTCATTAGCTCTTGAGTTGCGTCCTACTCAAGACGCAATTGATGCGTCGTTTAATTGCATTCTGGGATGGAATTAAGGTCTATTAGGTCGGGTTGACATAATGCCCCTTCTCGGATACCGTCTGGGCCGAAATGGGTTTCCTTGGCGAGTCGGCTTCCCCTGCTAGCCGCTTACGACTCCCAAATGGGGGTTGGCATACGGCGAGTGGCAGAATTCTTGGGGTCTCCATTGCCGAACCCGGAAAGGGAATTTCTATCATTTAAACTACGTCTTAGTACCAAAGTGAAATAAGAGGTTACATTCGACACAAAGAAATAATTAATAAAATAAATATAGACCGTTAGATTTGGATTGGTAAGGTTTTCTTTTATTTCAGCATTTGGCAGTGTGATGGGTGGGCGACTGAGTCGCCCATTTATGCATTTAAGTGAGCGGTATCTGCCCTTGCAACAATAGTACCTTGTTTGGGATCCCAAAGCTGGTATTTAAAAGTGCCTAAAAAATCGCGAGGGTAAACTTTTTTCACATTGGTGAAAAGGCTTTCCCATTTTCGATGGCAAGCGGCCAATCTGTAATTCGGGATGGCTGCTGATAGATGGTGAATGTGGTGGTAGGCGACATCTGCGGTAAACCAATTAATCGCTCTTGGGAAGATGAAGTAGCTGGTTCCCTCTAATGCCGCCTTGTAATGATTTACGTGGGCTGTGTCTGTGGCATAGGAGTTTTCAAAATTATGCTGGATAGTAAACCCCAGAATACCCATTGAGCCTGCAAGTGAATTTGTGATGACATAAAAGACAAAAAACTCGGCGACCCCAACGGCGTTGCACATCACGACCCAAGCAGAGAGCAGAACAAAATTATTATAGGTCATGTGGCGATATTCTTTTTTCCCCTTCCAGTATTTGGACTCCCATTTTTTGGCGGTATCAATGGTTGCAGACAGATTAGATTTAAATAGTGAGCGGATAATTTTCACGAACATGGTGATCGTTCCAACTATCCAGGTGAATCTCGGATTAAAAAGGCCGTAGTAAAACCCCGCCAGTATAAGAATTGCGGGTTGACGAAATCGCCAATAAATTTTTTGTTGCTTTGCCGAGAGCTTGGAATATTCATCTGTAGAAATGATATTAAAAACCCCGCCATATTTCACCCAATCCCCATTAGTGCTGTGGTGATAGGCGTGATTTTTTGACCAGGCATATTGAGGCAATCCAGTCAGAACCCCCAGAAAAAATCCGACGATCTGATTGGGAAGATTAGATTTAAACAGGGCGCCATGGCCGCAATCATGCATCAAAATAAAAAAGCGAAGCACAAACAAACTGGTCACTAATGAAAACGGGATCACCAGCCAGGGGGAAAACTCAAAGAGATGAAGGTAGGCAACCCAAAGAAGAATGTAGGGGATGAGGGTCACAACCACTTGCATGGTCGCAATGCCATTGGATTTTTTGGTATAGGGCTGTAACTTATCCCGCCAAAATTTTGGGTCAAGCATGTTTTGAGCGTATACTAAATTTTACGAAATTACAAAATTGTCTTATGATAAATTTTTGTTTCGAAAATTAAAATGGAACGACAATCGACCAGGGTGCGGTCATTAAAAAACTTCTTCAACACTTAGGTCTGTGAGAGGAGTGTCACGCCCGGCAGGCCGGGGTTCTTTTAGACCCCATCAAACCAGCCAAGACGCACTTCATTAGTTCATTAAATTGCGTCCTGAGCGTCTAATTCTGCGCAAACCCAGGCCCAGAGCGGCTCCGGAGCCAATAAGGATCGACAAATTTTCACCTCTATCGCTACCGGCGTTAAATGTCCTAATAACTGTGCACGGAATGTGCATGAACCAGTGCGGACAGGGGCCATTTAAGCCCAATCAGGGAAACCTCCGGGCATTGAAATGTTTGGGTTTCTTAGGAGGACTTAGGCTGGAGTGGTGGCTTGGATTTGATTTTCTCTCCAGAGCCAAAGGATTCAATTCAATATTTCCCGCGACCCTACGCTTTCTTAAGCACAGGGAGCACCTCACGGGCAAACAATGCGAGATCCTCGGTCACCTCATCCAAGTCCACGTCCCCCAGCTCGAGGCGGATCGCCACTACACCGGCTCCGGTCACCTCACGTAGATGTAAAATTTGCTCCGTGATTGACTCCGGGTCTCCAATCAGGAAACTACCGCTGCGCATTGCGGCTTCCGTCCGATGCTCCCCTGCCACGCGCGCACGCGCTTTTTGGTGGGTGTAGGAGCGAGTGGCACGTCGCTCTCGATGAAGGTCGGCCAGTTGAGGAGCCTGAGAGACTAGTTTGTAAGCCATGTCCCCTTCGCCGTGAAAGAGTTCCTCCATTTTCTCACTTACCTCGGACTTTGTCCGACCGATGTAAAGCTCACGCGCGATTCCCAGTTGAGCGGGTTCGGGAGTCCAGCCACATTCGGTTGCAGCGTAATCTTTGTAATAATTCAGGGCCTCAGCTGCACCATCCAAAGAACCGGAAGAGAAAATCCGCAATCGATGCTGGGCCGCCCAGTGGAGGCTTTCTGTACTCGCGGCCACGGTCCATATGGGCGGATGCGGGAGCTGAAGTGGGCGAGGAAGAATCGAAACACAATTGTAATTGTAGTACTGGCTGTGCCACTCGAACGGGTTTTTCTCAGTCCAGGCCTTCACCACCAGATCATAGGCCTCGTGGTAGCGACCGCCTTCCTCGCTTACAGGCAGGTTGTACGCATATAACGCTGGGGCACCACTACTAATAAACCCCACCTCGAGCCTGCCATGGCAGAGATTGTCCAACATTGCCAGTTCCTCAGCGACACGGACGGGGTGGGGATAGAGCGCAAGGGAGATACCCATGATGACAAGCTTGATTTGCTCTGTAACTTGAGTTGCGGCCGATAGAAATACGTTTGGAGAAGGGGTGAGTCCTCCGTTGGGCCCATAGTGGTGTTCTGTGAACAGAACTCCATCGAATCCCAGTTGATCGAGACTACGGATGAAGCGCATGTGATCGCTATAAAGCTTTTCACCCCGATTACGGTCCCACATGTGGCCTGGCACAGGGTAAGGCATTGGTTCATCGAACTGGGAAAGGTAATAATAACTGGGGCGAATCCATACCTCCATAAAACCTCCAACTTATCGGTTACAGATAGTGAAATCTAACCAAACATATTTGAAATTTTTGGACTCCGGAAAAAGATAGCTCGCGCAAAGACGCAAAGCACGCCAAGTATAAATACAATTACAAATTCGAAACTCAAAATCCGAAATTCGAAACAATTTCGAATAACCAAAATGCAAAACAAAAGCATCAATCGGTTGTTAAATGTTTTGAGCATTAATAATTTGAGATTTTGGTATTGTTTAGGATTTCGTGCTTCGGATTTCGGATTTTAACTGGAGGTGTCTGGGCGCGAAAATCATTGTTGAAGTCGTTCTGTCGAACATTCTATCGATACGAACTAAACTCCAATTATGGTTTTCAACTTCTACAAATGCGATTTGTTCAGCTGAGTGTTTTGTCATAGCTCACTCGTTGAACTTCTTGCCTTAAAGTCCAGGGGCGACCTCTGTCATAAAGCGCTGCATCGACCTACGCGCCTGAAAATCCGTCAAACCCTCGAGAGCGAATAGACCGGCCACGTCGGTGAGATGTAGTTGTTCACATAGATATTGGAGCTGCCCTCGTACCTCGGCGGCACTTCCGATCAGAACTCGGTTGCGTTCGACGAGATCGTCAAAGCTGAGTCTCCTCATCATCGTTCGGGCAGCCACGTGACTACTATAGGACTCGGGGTCTTCCACGTTGGGTGTCAGGCTATGAGAACTGGACGCGGCACTGCTATATTGTTTAACCCCATTGGCTCCAGAGGCCCGGGCTTCTTCACCATCCTCCCCAACATAGATATGGTAAACCCCTAAAATCCGTGGGGGTGAAGAGTGGCCGGCTTTTTCACGAGCAGCGAGGTAGGCCTCAACCTTAGAGCGTAAGTCCTTCACTTCTTGCAGAAATGGTATCAGCATCATGTGGTACCCTTGGCGGCCTGAAAACTCAAAGGACTCGAGGCTCGCCGTAGCAGCCATCCAAACCGGTGGATGCGGCTGCTGGAGCGGTCGGGGCCAGACCGCAAGGTTCTTGTACTCGAAAAAACGGCCTTTATGGCTCATTTGAGGCTCGGTCCAGGCTTTGAGCACGACTTCCAGGGTTTCCCGAAAACGCTCGCGCAGCTCGTCCAGTGGGATCCCAAACGTCAGCGCTTCCCATTTTACGAATCCATGCCCCACGCCAAAATCAAAGCGACCGTTGCTTAGCAAGTCGAGGGTCGCGTAGTCCTCCGCAGCGCGAAGCGGATTGTGATAGGGAAGCAGAATCACTGCAGGGCCAATCCTAATGGTCCTGGTGTGCTGGGCAATGGCCGCCCCAAGCATCGGTGTGGAGGGAAACATGCCGCCAAACCTGTGAAAGTGGTGCTCAGCTAGCCATACTGAACTGAACCCAATCTCCTCGGCAAAACGCACCTGATCAATGACGGTGCGATACAGATTGGCGCCTCCTTCGGGGGTATCCGGCAATTCAGTGGGCAGGTAAAAGAGACCCCATTGCATGACCCAGCCTATATTTCTCTGTGGTTGAAATGTCAAACAAGGCTCAGCTTACTAAGGAGTTCAAAAGTAAGTAGCCATAAGGCAACCGAGGGGCAGGCCCTTCGGGATTGCAAATAGCAAATTTCAAATTAAAAATCTGAGATCTGAAATCTGTCATTGCGAGCGTAGCGAGGACCTGGTGGTCCCATCCCAATCAGCTGGCGGCTTTACGCTTCTTTAGGCCCCTTATGAAACGAACGAGCGGCGGCACGAAAAAAGTGATAGCGAATAGAGCCCACAGAACCTGGGCGATGGTGCTCTGGAAAAAGATACCCGGCTCGCCAAACCCAATCCGCCAGGCCCGCATGAGATTGGCCTCAAACATAGGGCCGAGAATAACGCCGAGAAGCAACGCCACCACTGGATAATTGTACTTCTTCATGAGGAGTCCGAGGCAGCCGAAACCCACCATGAGACCCATGTCGAATACGTAGGCGTTCTTCGCGAAGCTGCCAAGTATACAGAAGACTGATATGACCGGGATGATGATTTTGAGGTTGATCAGCGCCACGCGATAGGCGAAGTAAGCGAGAATAGTGCCGATAATAAGAATAAAGAATGCCCCTGCGAACTGGCTCCACATAACGGAGTATGCGATATCGCCGCTAAACTCGAACAGCCTGGGTCCGACATAGAGCCCGTGAAAGATCATCACCACCAGCAGCACGGCCATGCTGCCGCTTCCCGGAATCGCCAGGGTCAGGAGCGGGATCAGGGCGCCGCCCACCACTGCGTTGTTGGTCGTATCCGCGGCAATCAGACCTTCAAACGACCCTTTACCGTAAGTCTTCTTTCTTTCGGGCGGAGCGAAGGCGATGGATTGCTGATAGGAAACGAACGTTGCGACGCTAGCCCCCGCCCCCGGCATGGCGCCAATGCTTAGGCCGATCAAACCGGCACGCAGCATTTCGATGGGACGCTTCAAGGTATCCACGAAGCCGGTGAGGATGCCGCGGAGCCCGACATTGGCCGCAGGCACCTTGACATCCCTGGCCAATAGTCTCGCGACCCCGCTTTCCGCATGAACCAGTACCTCGGAGAACCCCAGAAGTCCCACCAGCACCGCAATAACGGGAATTTGGTCGAACAGGTAGACGATGCCGAAGGTGCCTCGGAATTGCCCAAAGGTCGGGTCCGTTCCCGTGGACGCCAGCAACAGCCCGAGAAAGCCGGCGAGTAGCCCCTTTGCCAATCCGCCTTCCGACAGTTGCGCTATGACGGTGAGACCGAAAAGGATTACGATGCAGAACTCGGCAGGGCCGAACCTGAGGGCGATGGATCCGATGGGAGGCGCCAAGGTAATGGCCGCAATGCCTCCGATAATGGCCCCCATGGTCGAGGCCATGATGCAGATGCCAAGGGCCCTCGCTGCTAGCCCTCTCTTCATCAAGGGGTACCCGTCGAACGCGGTAACGGCGCCGCCCGGCGTACCGGGAATATTTAACATGACCGAGGGAAAGGAGTTTCCCATCTCCGCACCGGCATAGATGTTGACCCCCAGGATCAGCGCCTGTTCCGGTGCCAGCGCCATCAGGATCGGAAGCATCATAGCGAGGGTTCCCGTTGAGGACAGGCCCGGCATGGCGCCAATGAACATACCAATCAGTACCCCGATGGGCACGATCCAGGCGTTGGCGAGGAAAAGATAGAACCCTTCGACTGCGATGTCAGACATGGCCGCTTCTCCGCTTCTGGTCCAACGCGTTGTAATGCATCACTCGTTCCCTTCCAAAAACTCCTCTAGGACGCCGGTGGGAAGTGGCAGGTCCAATAGCTCCACGAAGGCGAAGTGCACAATAAGAATGGTGCCAAGAGAAACCATCAGAATTGTAACCGGCGATCTTATGCCCATAGAAAGCAGGGCGAGCACCACGAACAGGAAAAAACTGATGAGATATCCAATCGCCTCGATGGTAAAGACAAGCAGAAAAGCGCAGCCCACCAGGGCGGCTACCCGAAAAAACCCGCCAGTCTGGGCTTTCGGCTTTTCCAGCTTTTCTTCGGGTTCAACATCAAGCTCTTGTTCGCGTTCCTTCGAATGGTCGGGAACGAACCCACGCACGATGGCCATACGTGTCAGCACGGGGAACACCTCGCAGAGGATTACTAGACCCGCCAGTACGAGAACCGGGATGGCAAGAAGCAAGGCATAATCCGTCGTCAGCTCCATGTAGTCGCCGGTGAACTGTTCCCACAGGGCAAAGCACGCGTAGCCTATGGCGAGCAGGGGAACAAGGAGAGCACCTAAAGTGTTTCTGTTGAATTTCAATATCAAGACAAGGCGTTCAGCGGGCAGGGCCTTTGTACCATGTGAGCGGTCTCCGATGTGGAGCGTATACTAACAAGCCCAGAGTTTGAGTCAAATCTTAAAGGATAGGAACTCCGTGGCAACCCTTGATTTTAGCAAAAATACTGGGCAAGCCTGAAACCCGCTCCACAGGCCTGCCCACGACTTCTTCTTCCCAATCGCGTCGACGGCAGAGAGGGCTTATTTACACCTCACCTCTCTGGCCAATACCGGGACTCCAACGTAACCGATTGTACAGTCCATACCAGTCTTTAGTTTGGCTAATCCCTTTTTGCCCTTCTGCTTCTTACCGCCAATGTAGAGTTTGGTTCTTCTTCTGTGAACCTTGATTTTCGTTTTCTTGCCGTCGGTGTTTATGAAGTACACGTTTTTGCCCTTCTGCTTCACATCCACGAGCTTGGAGCTCACCTTGGTCATCTTCTGTTTCTGCTTAAAGAAGGAGCCGTGTTTGTTGTACGCGGCCCAGTAACTCTTCACGATCCCCTGCATCTCGTCATTATCCTTATCCAGGATAAGCTGCTTGCTGATCCCCACCTTCTTCGCCAGCTTGATGTATTCGGGATCGTCCTTTGCGGCCTCGAAGCTTTGCTTAATCTTGTTGTACCGGTCCGGGTGATCCGTCTTCAGAGACGCGGGCACGATTATCGACCGGTAGGATGCCACTGGGATGGTCTTCGTCCCCAATGCCCCGTCCAGAGTTGGAGCGTTGTTTGTCATACCTTTAACCGGGTTTTTTTCCATGGTTACGGCAAGAACCCGCACCCGGTCGCCCCCTTTGGAAATGTTGGAAACCTTCCCGAGGCCTGCCGGGACATGGCCACCAAGCACTGCCGTGACCAGGTCGCTGCCACCACCGATGGGTATGATCTGATACTGGGCACCCGTCTGGTCCATCAATTGATGGAGGGTGATGTTCTCGGCGCTGGCCCAAGAGCTGAGAGCCATGAGGGCCTTCTTTTTCTTGCCCGCAGCAATGACGTCTTGAATCGACTGGAGGGGGGAATCCTTGAGGACGAAAACAGCGGCTGGATCGACGCCGAACACGCCTAGAATGTGTACGGTCTCTTCCCACGACCAGGGGGGCTTCTGCTGGGCGTACATGGTGCCTGTCGTGGCGATGTTGGTGGTCACGAGTACCGTGCCATCCTTGGGCTGGGTCTGAAAGTAGTCAAATCAGATGCGACCAGAGGCGCCACGCTTGTTCAGGATCACAATCTTAGTGCCCAAGTGTCTAGACCAAACTTTGATAAGTGCCCGCGTGAGCCTGTCTTGCCCACCGCCGAGGGAATGCGGCAAAATAAGGGTAATCTTCTTAGGATTCCACTCCGCGGCGGGAGCCTTCGAGACACTCGCAACCTGCATGCTCGCGGCAACTATGACCGCAACCACAGCTAACCCTATCAATCTGCTGATTATTTTTTTCATTGCCTCGCCTCCCTATGGTTATTTTGAGACATCGACGCTAACATCTCCATTACTTCTCGCGAACCCTCTTTATTTGACTGTAAAGCCGTTGTCAATAGGGCATGATTCATAAAGTGGACGGACGCAAACAGCATTCAGCCTCCCTGATCGGTAAGTGGGATGACCGCTGTCTTGACTGGCTCATTGCCCACAACCCGCGTGGTATGACCCTGGCCGGTGAGGTCTTCCACCAAACGGGCATCCCCTGGACCAAAACGTCGCACAGAGCCATCCCCCAGACCGTTTTCTAGCTGGCCTGCCAGAATAATGATGTATTGCCGGCATGGCGGGTAGTGCCAGTTTTTGAACGTCCCGACAGGTATTTCCCCAAAAACGATCCGTGATGCGGCTTGCGGCTCAGTTAAAGCAGGATGTGAAACATAAGTTTGTTCCTCAATATGGGATTTCATATCGTCACCCGTGTAGACTCGGAAAATGCCCATGTGGATTCTCCTTTCCTCCGCCGTCTAAAGAATTTCGCTATTCTATCTTGAGTAGTTTGCCAACGGCACGTAACAAGCGCTCCAAAATCATTAACGTGTCGTTCACGTCGAAAGAGTTTCTTATATTGAGTCTACCGCCGTAATTCAAGCAGTTATCCCGAAATCTCCCTTCGATTCTTACCGATAGAATGTTCAACAGGATGACTTCAAGAAAGTTTATCGCCCCGTGGAATCTCCTTTCCATAGAAGCGTTATCTTATTATTCACAGCATTATTTCACAGGGCGAGTCGTCGTTAATCCGATTCCCACTCGCAAATTAAATGGAAAATTCAAATATGTTTGGTTTGACCTTTCCCGGCAAGCATAAGCCTTTTCCTTGACATCTGTTATCAGTCAGTTAGAGAGTAGTTCTTCCTAGGAACACGTATAGGATGACACCCAAGGCAACACAGCTTCTTGCCCAATACGCGACTGGCCTCCGCTACCAGGAGATCCCTTCCGAGGTGATTGCTAGAGTCAAGGACTGTATTATCGATACGTTGGCGGTAACACTCTATGGCTCGACAAAACCATGGAGCCGGAGTGTGGTGAATTATGTCGCCAGCATGGGTCACAAGGGAAGCTCTACAGTTTTTGGTGAGGGGTGGAAAACCCAGGCTCCACAGGCAGCTCTGGCTAATGGTGCTATGGTTCACGCCTTCGAACTGGACAACGTGCGCCAACCAGGTGCTGGCGTTCATGCCGGGGCTACGGTTCTCCCAGCTCTCGCCGTTGCGGAAGAGTTGAAAGCTGATGGAAAGTCGTTTCTGACGGCTCTAGTAGCGGCTTGTGAGGTAATGTTTCGGATTGGAGTAGCCACAGGTAATTCCGTGGAAAAACGCGGCTTCCACGCACCTGCGTTGAACGGGACGTTTGGTTCCGCAGTGGCTGCTGGCCGGCTCCTCAAGCTCAGCGAAAAAAAATTGTTATATGCCTTGGGGATTGCCGGCTCTTACTCTGGAGGTTTAATGGAATTTTCGCGCTGCCAGGAAGGCGCGATGATTAAACGCCTCCACCTGGGCAAGGCAGCGGAAGGCGGGGTAACAGCGGCTCTGCTGGCCCAAAAGGGATTCGCGGGTCCAGAGAGTGTGTTGGAGGGAAAATTCGGCTTTTGCCGCGCCTTTTCCGATTCGCCGAACTTAGCCTATCTCACCCACCGCCTGGGCCGGGAGTTTGAATCCCTTAATATTTGCATCAAGCGTTATGCCTGTCATATCAATGCTCATGCGCCCATCGAAGCGCTGCAAAAGCTAAAAGACCAATACCACTTTGCTCCACAAGATATTAAAGAGATCGTTGTGTCGGGAATAGAAAAGCTGGTCACTCATCATGGGATCTACCAGCCCAGGGACTTGATGATGGCGCAGTACAGTATCCCGTTTTGTGTGGCCCTGAGCCTATACTTGGATCCCAGGGAACCTGAGTCCTTCGACGATAAGAGAATCTCGGATAAAAAAATTCTTGCCATGACCCGCTTGGTCAAGCTCAAAGTGGACGCGGAGATCGAGAAGAAAGGATGGGACCGGGCGTCAAGAGTTACCGTGCGCCTTAAAAACGGTAAGCGCCACACTGCCCTTGTCATTCACTTCAAAGGCACCCCGCAAAATCCTCTAAGTCCTCCTGAGCTGGAGGATAAGGCGAGAAGGTTAACCCAGCCGCTCCTCTCTAGCAAAAAACTGGGTAAACTAATGGATACCGTATATCGTTTAGAGAAGGTGGCAGATATTTCAGCTCTTAGCCCACTTCTGAGAGGTCAAGCATGAAGATCACAGAAATCGAGGTCTTTCCCTTGACCCTGTCGATTAGAGAGGTCTATGGCGGAGCCGCTGGGTTTCTCGAGGACTGCCGCACCCTGATCGTTCGCGTTGAGATTGGAAATGGTATCGAGGGATGGGGAGAGGCGACCCAGGGAAGACTGGGCAACACCTACGAGACGTTGGAGACCATGGAGATCATGGTCCGGAAGTATTTTGGTCCGGCGCTTGTTGGAATGGATCTGGATAATACCGGTGCGGTACTGGAAAAAATGCACCTGACCAGGTCCGGTCACCCCTTAACCAAAGCAGCCGTTGAGACGGCAGTTTATGACGCTTTGGGCAAGCACTATCAGGTCCCCCTGTATCGATTCTTTGGCGGGCCGTTTCGGAGAGAAATTGAACTGGTGGGTGGATTGGGTTTGGACCTAGATCAGGAGAAGATTGGGGCTCATGCTCGGAGGCTCAAACAGGAAGGATACAACACCTTCAAAATGAAGCTCCCCGCCCCAAGGGGCGGGGTTTCTTTCAGAACAACCTCAGCTGCTCGTAACTTTTGTGCTGTGTTTCCTGCCCTTGCTTCTTGATATATTCCCTTATCACCGCCTCCGTCACTTCACTCCCCACTGTCCGAACATAATACCCATCTCCCCAAAACTCCCCTCCCCATAACTCTTCCTTCACCTGCGGAAACTGCCGAAATATCTCCCTCCCTGTTATACTTTTTATCACCTTGACTACCTCTGCCGGTGAATACCGTGGCGGCGCACCCATCAATACATGCACTTGATTCCCTTCCGTCGCCATCGTATCGATCACCCATCCATATCGCTCTCCTATTCCCCTAACCACTTCACAAAAATATTCCGATACTCCCGCCCAAAACAACAAATCCTTACAGTATTTCACTATCCACACCAAATGATATCGAATGTCCCACCTGGTATGTGCCCCTC
Source organism: uncultured Binatia bacterium (SeqCode) (assembly GCA_965215595.1). GTDB lineage: Bacteria > Desulfobacterota > Binatia > UBA9968 > CAXXLF01 > CBDCDW01. The sequence continues at coordinate 366,827 of CBDCDW010000006.1, forward strand.
TTTGCGCCTCACTCACCCTCCCATCACTACCACACCCATAACCCCCTCTCCCACATCCCTCCCTTAAAGGTTCCCCGCCTCAAGAGGCGGGGTTTACATTGAATAAAGAACATTTAAGGGAGCTTTCTGGGAGATTTAGCCTTTTTGCTTGAATTTGATTAAATCTGAAAGGACACTTGCCTCCTCTCACTTGAGCTCAAGGGAAACTCCCCTTCCTATTCCCCCGTCCACCATAAGGCAATCCCCGGTAATAAAATCCGCCCTTTCGGATGCTAGGAAGACTACAACGGATGCCACGTCTTCAGGAGAACTAAACCGCCCCACAGGAATCCCACTCTTGGCTACTTTCTGCGACGTCGTAGTAAAATTTTCTTTTCTTTCCTTTGCTATCTTATTAATTCTCGCCTCCCACCGCTCTGTCATAACTGCAGCCGGGCAAACCGCGTTGACCCGAACACCATCGGGGGCCACCTCGCGAGCCAAGCTCTCGGTAAAGTTGATCAAAGCAGCCTTTGCCACATTTGAGCCGATTTGACCTAACCGGGGCACCCTGCCGGAAAGAGCTGATATATTGACAATTCTACCCTTGCCTCGCTGCTTCATTATGGGAAGGACTTCCCTACAGCAGCGTATTGCCACTTTGAGATTAAGATCGAGCAGGTGCTGCCACTCATCCTCGGTCAAATCTTCAAAGGGCTTGCCGAGACTGGCTCCAACGTTATTGACGAGGATATCCACATAACCATATTGCTTGGTAGTACCTTTAATGAACTGCTCCGCGGCACCAGGAATAAGGAGATCCCGCGCATCCCAATGCACCTTTGTTTGATAGCGATTGGAAAGGTCACGTGCCATATTCTTGATCGATGGCTCGGTTCGACTGCAAATGGCAAGGTCTGTGCCTTCAGCGGCGAAACCATACGCGATTGCCTTACCAATTCCGCGGCTCGCGCCAGTCACCACGGCCACTTTTCCTTTGAGATTAAGGTCCATCAACTAAGGATGTTCACCCCATCCTTACCCGCTATGGATCGAGAATGGGGTTGTCACAACTCCCTTTCCTAGTCTGGCGCCAAAAGGCCCGTTAGCGATCCCGCAGATGGCAATGCCTCTAGATTCTTCACCTGGGCAATGATCTCTTCAACGTTCTTCTCGGCAAGCGCCATTCCTGCGTTGGAACGAAATTTGGCTTCAAGCTCATCTGGCGGCAACGGCAACTCAAAGCCACCCCTGGGATGAGGCTGGTTTTCCTCTACGACCCTATTGCCCCTGAGTTTTATCATTACATGGCCGGAAAAATGGCGCGGATAATCAATGGATGGATCCAGCTTGTAGTTTACCTTGTGGGCCAACCCCAATATCTGCGGATCTCGGAACCACTGATCAGAGAACTCTTCCATCCCCGCCTTTCCTCTCACCAGCATTACGGCAACGCTATAGGGCAGGCTGAATTTGGCTCCATATGAGGTTTTGGGGCGGCGCTTTTCTGCCAGGGGTTCCCAAAGACGAGGGACCGGTCCTTCTGCTGTGCGGCAAATGACCTCTTCGATATCCTCTGGTCGAATGGAATACTTTGACCTCAAGTTCAAAGCACAGTCGATATAGGGATGGGATATCGAACCACAAGGGTAGGATTTAAACGCAATGCGAGGAATCTCCCAGGTCTTACCCAGTTCATCGATTCGTTCCAAGTGATGTTCGTGATCTCCTCCAAAAGCCTTATAGAAACCATGACTACCTTCAAATACCGTGCTAGGGCCGCGAAATCCCTGTTTCCCTAGAAGAGTTGCTATGACCCCTCCGTGCGCAGACCAACCGGGGTGTAGCCTTTTACTCCATGTGCCGTCGTTGAGGTACTCGATGATACCAGAGCTCTGACTGCCACACAGGCCAAACGCATCCATCAACTGGGGTTGGTCAAGACCAAACAACTTGCCGGCGGATGCCGCTGCTCCAAAGGGCGCACAAAGACCCGTAGGATGAAACCCGTGTGCATGAAAGGTCCCCGGAGATACCAATCCCACCTTGCACATCACCTCGATACCTGCCACTACCCCCTCCAATACATTGCGCCCACTTGCACCAGTTGCCTCTCCAACAGCCAGGGAACACGGGACCACACAACAACCCGTGTGGACTATGGCCTCTTCCAATGTATCATCATAGTCCAAGCCGTGGGCCAAGGTCGCGTTAGCCAAGACAGCGTTGGCCGCGGCTACTTTGTGGGGTGTGCCGAACAAGTTGCTTTCCATAGGCCCACCCAGATTGCGCGCTACTTCAATGACCATATGCCCGAAGTCCATAGTTGAGGAAGCAAGGGCAACACCCAGAGTGTCGAGGACGATTAATTTCGCCTTCTCAACCACCTCAGGAGGAATTTCGTTCAGCTTCAGCCCCCGAACGAAGTCGGCCACGACGCGCGAATACTGCTTCACCTGCATGAACCAGGCTATATTTCTCTGACGGTTGAATGTCAAACAGGGCGCAGCTCAATGCTGAGTGCTTCTAACTTGACACCACTGATTAGGAAAAGGAAAACTGCAGATGCTAACTATTAATGTAGAGCAATATGCTTGCTCATCTCTGGTATTGTTTGCAGTGATAGCCATTCTCGTGTGCTTAGGGAGGAAGATGAATAGCCTGATACGGTTCACTTGTTTAGGATTTTCGTGCTAGCTTTAAAAATCACCAGGCAAAAATAACTTTGGTCCGCGTATTTTATATTTTGCTAGATGAATTAATGCTGTCGAACTCCTTCAAAGAGGGCCTATCCCAAGGTGACAAAGTAGTATCGGATCAAACGATACAAAATCGATATGCCTGACCTATTAACCAAACAAGATATCGAACAGATCCGAACCAGGGGGATCACCCTGGAACAGGCGGAGTCTCAGATCGACACATTCAAAAGAGGATTTTCCTACTCCCGGTTGCAGCGACCCTGTACCAAAGAGGACGGGATCACCGTCCTGAAGAAAAGCGATCTGCGGCGACTTGAAAAAATCTATTCCCAGGCCGCCCTGTCTCGAAGGGCCATAAAGTTCGTCCCGGCTTCCGGGGCCGCCAGCCGAATGTTTCAGGTGCTGCTCACTGCGATGGATCAAACCGCACCGCACCCTGCCCTTACCGATACAGAACAGAAAGACCTAAAGAAGTTTTTTGATCATCTCCCAAAATACGCTTTTTATGATGATCTGAAAGCGGTCATAGGAAAGGCTGGCTTGAATGTTGACTCGTTGGTATCCGGGGGTAGCCACGGCGAGGTCCTCGAATTTCTGCTGACGGACAGGGGCCTAAACTACGGGCATCTATGCAAAGGCCTCGTCAAGTTTCACCGTTATGGTGATCACTGTCGAACTCCTTTCGAAGAGCACCTTGTTGAAGCAGCAGCGTACACGCCGGACAATAATCATGTGGCTCGCGTTCATTTCACTGTGCCGCCCGAACAGAGGGAAACCATAACAACTCACCTGGAAGAAGCTAAAGGCCGCCATGAGAGCCATGGTGTAAAATTCGATATCGGCCTTTCCATCCAGAAGCCATCTACGGACACTCTCGCGGTTACCATGGACAACGAACCTTTTCGTGACACGGAGGATAAGCTTGTGTTTCGCCCGGGGGGCCACGGTGCACTGTTGGAAAACCTTCAGGTGCTGGATGGAGAAATCGTATTCATCAAGAACATAGACAACGTCGCCCCTGACAGGCTGAAGGCTGAAACCTACACGTACAAAAAAGCATTGGGAGGTCTCCTGGTGGAAGTTCAGGATCAGGCCTACGGTTATATAAGAGAACTAAGCAAGAAAAACCATAGTGACAAGCTATTAAACGAGGCATTGGAATTTGCCGTAGAAAGCCTTGCCGTGATTCCCAGTAAACAAATCCATCAGGGTACCAAACAGGGAAAGGTCAGCTTCCTCTTGGACAAACTGAATCGCCCCCTGAGGGTCTGTGGAATGGTAAAGTCCACAGGCGCGCCTGGAGGTGGACCGTTCTGGGTGGGCGAGAATAATGATACCGCATCCCCTCAAATCGTAGAGTCATCTCAGGTTGATTTAGCATCCACCGAGCAGAGTGACATCTGGAATGCATCCACCCATTTTAACCCGGTCGATATCGTATGTGGGCTCAGAGACTTCCGCGGCAAACCTTTTGACCTTTCAAGTTTCTACGATCCCAGCGCATGCTTTATCTCCACAAAGTCCATGAACGGAAAACCACTTAAAGCACTGGAGCTCCCCGGCCTTTGGAATGGCGGCATGACTTTCTGGAATACCATTTTCGTAGAGGTACCTCTCATCACGTTCAATCCTGTGAAGACCTTCCTCGATCTACTGGAGGAAGTCCATGGACCAGCGTGAAAAATAATATTTTTGGGCGGTAAGGTGCCTATTAACTCCAATCCGAAATAGGCACTCAATATAAAATTAATACCGCTATTTACTGCAGGTTTCGATCGGGGTTGACGTCTTAGACCTTATAAGTCTATATTGGCACAGTGCAGGGTCTATTTGGTAAGCTTGGCTGGAAGGACAGAAAGATGACAGCAGTGACAAACGAGGCGGTGCTGGAAGCACTAAAGAAAGTTCAGGACCCGGAAATACATAGAGATATCGTTAGCTTAGGCATGGTGAAAAACCTGGCGGTGAACGATGGGAAAGTCACATTCACCGTGGAGCTTACAACACCTGCATGTCCCCTCAAAGACAAAATTGAAGAGGACTGCAAGAACGCACTCGCCCCCATGGGCGTAAATAGTCTTGAGATATCCTTTGGCTCCCAGGTCCGTGGCAGCAAAGTTGGGGCAGGTCAGACAGACCTGTTACCCACTGTGAAAAACATCGTGCTGGTGGCCTCTGGCAAAGGCGGAGTAGGCAAGTCTACAGTCGCAGCCAATCTAGCAGTGGCCCTCAAAATGCACGGTGCCGCCACAGGTCTCCTGGATGCAGATATCTACGGCCCATCCATCCCAATTATCATGGGTATCAAGGAAGACCCCAAAAAAGTCGCTGTGAATGGAGAACAAAAACTCGGGCCGCCTATCGCCCATGGTTTGCCCGTCATGTCCATTGGCTTTTTCCTCGAACCGGACCAAGCTGTGATCTGGCGGGGACCGATGTTGGGGAAGGCCTTGCACCAATTGATGGGGGATGCTCATTGGGGTGACCTGGACTACCTGATTGTCGATTTGCCCCCAGGCACGGGAGACGTGCAGATCACATTCTCGCAACAACTCAAGGTTAGCGGTGCGGTCCTTGTCTCTACACCACAGAAGGTCGCCCTAGCGGACGTCGTTCGGGCCAAGTCAATGTTCGATAAGGTGAGGATTCCCATTGTAGGGGTCGTAGAAAACATGAGCTATTTCATCTGTGATGGTTGTAACAAAAGACACGAGATTTTCTCCAGTGGCGGGGCGGAGCGAGCTGCAGAGCAGTTTAAAATTCCCTTCCTGGGGCGAGTCCCCATCACCTCATCGATCAGGGAGTGGGGAGACAAAGGGACCCCTATCTTGGTCAGAGAGCCAGAGTCCGAGATCAGTAAAGTCTTCTTGGACATTGCTGCCAAGCTTGCCGGTCAGCTATCCATGGCCTCCGAGGCGAGCACGAGTTCACAGCCTGTCCGGATCGTTTCCAGCTGAGGTTATCCATGGCTCCTCCCGTGCCAACCGAGATCAACCACATGAGGGCATTAGAAAAAGTCCGTATCACTTGGAATGACGGGCACTTCGGAGAGTACCCTCAAACCTACCTGCGCGGTTACTGCCCCTGCGCCATGTGCCAGGGACATGACTCCACTACAAAGAAGTTTATAACTGTCCCTGATGCAAAGCTGAGCGAGATTCGCTCCGTGGGAAATTACGCCATTGAATTTCGCTGGGAAGATGGGCACAGCACGGGGATCTACACCTTTGATTATTTGCGCTCCCTCTGCCCCTGCAGCCAGTGTAACAATACTCACGCCGAAACATAGGAGAAGAAAGGAACTATACCTATGGCAACAAAAGATCAGGTTTACGAAGCACTGCAGACTTGCTACGACCCGGAGATTCCCGTCAATATCGTCGATCTGGGCCTCGTTTACGACGTGGAAATCAATGAGGACAAGGTCAACGTTAAAATGACCCTCACTGCGCCTGGCTGTGGCATGGGAGCCATGATCGCCTCCGACGCGCAACAGAAAATTATGGAAATCCCCGGTGTCGCTGAGGCCAGCGTTGATCTCGTGTGGGATCCACCCTGGGATCCAAGCAGGATCAGCGATGAGGCAAAGCAAAAACTAGGAATCGGATAAGGGCGCGCAGCGCCCTAGAGCAATGGACAGTGGAACAATGGACAATTCGGAGATTGCAGTCATTCCGTTTACAGCATTGCTCCACTTCTCCAATTTCTAATGATCTGAGGCGCAAAGCGCCTTCAGGCGCCTCGCGCCCTTCTCCCCGCTAATCCACTTCTCCAATTTCTAATGTTCTAAGGCGCAAAGCGCCTTACCATTAGCCCGCACCCAATAATTGGTGAAAAATTAATAAGTTGAACAATTTTCCAAGTACTCTTTTCCGTTGAGGCCATCATTGAACTTGACTGGAGAAGGGCATGTGATAGAGGTAACTGTTTAGTTTATGGAACAAAATAAGAATGCACTAAATCTTGAGGATACTAAGCTTCAAAAACTGAGGGGCATTACCAATCTCACGGTAGCCCTCCTCTATCAGGCCGACCTTCCCCTGGCGGATGCGCAGAAACTCATTGCTCAAACCAGGTCGAAGGCTCTGGAGCTTTTTCCGGACAAAGGAGACACCTTTGACCTGATCTACGGTTCCCGTTTTCGCCGCATCCTGGCAGAGAGGTATCGCCTCCAGTAACTGGTATCGTCTGACGTCGCTTTTGTTCTCTATCTCGGGTCTCTAATTAGGATTTATGAAACAGAATTGGATTCGTATTCGAGGGGCCAAACAAAATAATCTGAAGAACCTCGATCTCGAGATTCCCCTGAATTCCCTTACGGTGGTCACCGGTGTGAGCGGTTCGGGAAAATCGACCCTCGCCTTCAACGTCCTGTACGCAGAGGGGCAAAGGCGCTATGTGGAAAGCTTCTCCGCCTACGCACGCCAGTTCCTCGACCGCATGGAAAAACCTAACGTGGAGAGCATTGAAGGTATTCCTCCAACCATCGCCATCGATCAGAGCCGTTCGGTGAAGACTTCTCGCTCCACCATCGGAACCATGACGGAGCTTCACGACCACTTCAAGCTGCTATTTTCTAAAATTGCCGTGCTCCACTGCACGGGTTGCGACCGGGTGGTTGAAAAGGACTCCGCACTTTCCGTTTTCAAAACCCTATCCCCGTTACCGGAAGGGTCGCCTCTGGTACTGACTTTTCCCATGGCGCTACCCCCCTCCCTTCCCTGGAACGAGGTCAGGGGTGGGCTCATCAATGCTGGTTTCCATCGCTTGCTCGATCATCGATCCATTCGTGAACTAGAAGAGGTAACAAAACCCCCAAAGGGGATCCTCGAGATCGTAGTGGATCGTTTCGCCTATCGCCAGGAATCGAGGAAAAGGATCATGGATTCTCTGGAGCAGGCGTTTCACTTCGGCAAGGGCAAACTAAACCTGTATCGGGTAGAAGAAGATTGGAAACGGGAACCTTTCAGCAACCTGTTTCATTGTCCTCACTGCGAGCTCTCCTACAATAATCCAGTGCCCAATCTCTTTTCCTTTAACAGTCCCCTTGGAGCCTGTGATCATTGTCGTGGATTTGGCCGTGTTATCGATATTGATATGGACCTGGTGGTACCGGATCCAACGAAATCCCTAAGCGAAGGAGTCATCAAACCCTGGGCCACCAAGAAGAGGCGAATGCGCAGGCTCGTGGAGTTCTGTGAGCGAAAGCGAATCCCCACGGACAAGCCTTTCCACCAGCTAAAAGAAAAACAAAAAGACATGATCCTGAATGGGAACGGGACGTTCAGGGGGGTACGGGGTTGGTTCCAGCGCATGGAGCGTAGGAGCTACAGGATGCATGTGCGCGTCTTTCTCGCGCGCTATCGCAAATATCTCCTTTGTCCCCAGTGCCAAGGGACACGGATGAAGCCCGAAGCCCTTACCTTTCGTATTCAGGGGAAAAACATCGCTGCCATCAACGGCATGAGCGTCGGCGAGGCCACCCGTTTCTTCGAGCAGCTCAAACTCACAGACCAAAACGATAAGGTGGCCAGCCTTATCCTTGACGAGATCCATAGGAGACTCGAGTACCTGGTGGGCGTTGGATTGGAATACCTCACCTTGGATCGACAATCGCGCACCCTCTCTGGAGGCGAGCTGGAACGTGTGGACCTTACCACTGCCATTGGCTCATCTCTAGTGAACACTCTTTACGTCCTCGACGAACCCTCCATCGGCCTGCACCCCCGGGACAGCCACCGGCTCGTGGAAATTCTCCATCATTTGAGGGCCAACAAAAACACCGTGGTGGTTGTTGAACACGACCCTGAGATTATCAAAGAGAGCGATTACGTCATCGACCTGGGACCGAAAGCGGGTGAAGAAGGAGGCCGGACCATTTACGCCGGCCCCTATGAAGGGTTACTAAAGAGTCGGACCTCCCTTACTGCCGCCTATCTTACCCGGCGCAAGACCATTCCGTTCCCCTCCAGTCATCGCCACCCTAAGGTCAACCGGGTGGTGAAGATACTGGGGGCTGAGGTCAACAATCTCAAAAACATCGATGTAGAAATTCCCCTTGGGCTATTCACCTGTATCACAGGGGTATCAGGTTCCGGCAAATCAAGCCTCGTGGATGAGGTCATTTACCGTAACATCCGAAAGCTCAAGACCTCTCCCTTGTCCACACTGACCCATTGCAGCTCCATCCAGGGTGCAGAGAAGGTTTCCGAAATCATTATGGTGGACCAGTCGCCGATAGGTACAACTCCGCGCTCCAACCCGGCCACCTATATGAAGGCCTTCGATGCGGTCCGCCGTCTCTTCGCCGGCGCCGAGATCTCACGGCTTAGGGGGTATACTCCTTCCACGTTTTCGTTCAACGTCGAGGGGGGAAGGTGCGACTCCTGCCAGGGCGAGGGGTTCGAAAAGATCGAGATGCAGTTCCTTTCAGACATCTACACGCCTTGTTCCGAGTGTAACGGGGCACGTTTCAGGGGGGAGATCCTCGAGGTTTTCTTTCGGGGACACAATATCCAACAGATTCTGGAAATGACCGTTGCCGAAGCCATGGAGTTCTTCTATGACTCCTCCGAAGTCCAAGACCGCCTTCGCCCATTACGCCTGGTGGGTCTCGATTACCTTCGCTTGGGCCAACCTTTAACAACCCTTTCGGGCGGCGAGTCCCAACGGCTGAAACTCGCGGCCCACATATCCCGAGCAAAGAAGGCCGCGACCCTATTTATCTTCGATGAGCCCACCACTGGCCTTCACTTCCACGACATCGAAAAGCTCCTCTTCGCCTTTAACGAGCTTATGGACGAAGGGCATACCGTGGTGGTCATCGAACACAACATGGAAGTGATCAAATGTGCCGATCGCATCATCGATCTTGGTCCAGAGGGTGGTGACCGGGGCGGGGAGATCGTGGCCGTCGGGACCCCCGAAGAAATTGTAAAAGTAGAGAGGTCCCACACGGGCCGTTACCTGAAGTCTCACCTAGAACAGGAAAAAGGATCCCCATTCACTCCCCTTCTCGAGAAAACACTCAAGGTGGATGGGAACGGAACCGGACCGGAGCAACATTCCATTGCGGTGGTTGGAGCAAAAGAACACAACCTGAAGAATATTAGTCTGGAGATTGCTCGTGACCGCTTCGTTGTGATCACCGGATTGAGCGGTTCAGGTAAATCCTCCTTGGCCTTTGATATCATTTATGCTGAGGGGCAACGGCGTTACATTGACAGTCTTTCCACCTATGCGCGCCAATTCATCAAGGTCATGGCCCGCCCCAATGTAGACCTGCTACTGGGGATTCCGCCCACGGTGGCCATCGAGCAGCGCCTCAGCCAAGGGGGCAGGAAATCCACGGTGGCCACGGTCACCGAGATCTACCACTATTTACGTCTGCTCTATTCAAAAGTGGGTAAGCAGCATTGCTTGCAGTGCGATCGTCCCATCACTTCCCTTACCAAGAGTCAGATCCTGGACCGCATCTCCCGCACCCATAGAGGAAAGGATGTAACCATCATCAGTCCCATCATTAGGGGACGTAAGGGGTTTCATAAGGAGGTGATGGCCAGCGCCAAGAAACTCGGCTACCGTAGGGCGCGGATCGACGGAGAGATGATCGACCTTAGATCTCCCACGCTATTGGCCGGACTGGAACGTTACCAGGAGCATGACGTGGATGTGGTGATTGGAAACGTTAAGGCCGGCGGGCGAGGTATGGAGACCCTGGTGGACCAAGGGCTACGCCTTGGCAACGGTGTGATCCATCTCCTCTCCGGACAGGGCGAGCAGATTTATAACCAGCGTCATTTTTGTCTTCGTTGTGGCATCGGCTATGAACCGCTGGACCCCAGGCTATTTTCCTTTAACAGCCGCCATGGATGGTGCCCCCAATGTGCGGGGATGGGGTACGATTGGGATTTTGATCCAGATTTGCTGGTGCCTGACCCCCAAAGACCCGTTGCAGAGATCTTTTCATCCCTATGGTCGGCATCGGCGCAGCGTGGGGCATTGAAACAAGGGTTATCGCGACTATTGCGCGAGGCCAAAGAAAAACATCGAATCAACATTAGCACACCCTTCTCACGGCTTTCAAAGAAAGATAGGGAGGTCGTTCTCCACGGCAAGGCAAAGCCGTCTTCTTTCCTTGGCCTTATCCCTCACCTGAGAAAACTCAGGGAAAAAGTAGAGGAGGGGACTCCCGGGCCCCTGGCCGATTTTATGAGTGAATACACATGCACCACCTGCAATGGCAGCAGGCTCAACAAACGGGCCCAAGCAGTCAAGGTAAACGGAAAATCAATTTGGCAGGTGGCGGCACTCCCGGTCAAAGAAGGGCTGGAATATTTCCAATCCCTGCAGACGGCCGGGACCAGTGAGAAATCACGGTCAGAACGGGATCAAACCATTACTGAGCGTGTACTCAGGGAAATTCATCACCGTTTAAAGTTTCTCCATGAGGTGGGCCTCTCCTACCTGACCCTGGACCGCCGTGCGGATACCCTTTCCGGAGGAGAAGCCCAGCGTGTCCGTCTCGCTGCCCAACTGGGGTCCAACCTGCGGGGCGTTTGCTACATTCTCGACGAACCAACCATCGGTCTCCACGCCAGGGATAATGGGATGCTACTGCGCACCCTCGAACGGTTAGTGAAGGGAGGGAACACGGTCCTGGTTGTGGAGCATGATGAAGCGACCATTGCCTCGGCTGAACTGGTGGTGGACCTGGGACCTGGGGCAGGTATCCATGGCGGAAATGTGGTCGCCATGGGAACCCCCAAGCAGATCAAAGAAAATCCCAACTCGCTCACCGGGGCGTTTTTAAAAGCAAAGCGAAAGAGGAATTGGCCCGAGCGCTTGGTTTCCAATTACCCCTGGTTGACAGTCCATGGGGCCAAAGCCAACAACCTTAAAAATATTGACGCCCGTTTCCCTCTTGGGGCCTGGAGCTGTGTCACAGGGGTATCAGGTTCGGGAAAGAGCACTCTGGTAAAGGAGGTCCTTTATAAAGGCCTCAAATTAAATCTGGGACAGACTGCTGGCCGGCCGGGAGAGCATCGGAAAATCACCGGAGGCGAGCAGATTCAGAGAATTGTCGAAGTCGATCAGAGCCCCATTGGCAAAACTCCCCGGTCCGTTCCCGCCTCTTACGTAGGTTTCCTCGATGAAATCCGCAGGATCTTCTCTCTCACCCCGGAGGCCAGGGTGCGCGGCTATGCCCCGAGCCGATTCTCTTTCAACGTGCGTGGAGGCCGCTGCGAGGAATGCGCCGGGCAGGGAAAAATCAAAAAAGAGATGAGCTTTTTGCCCGATGTCTTTGTCGAATGCGAAGCATGTGGGGGAGACCGCTTTAATGAAGAGACCCTGGCCATCCGATACAACGATAAGAACATAGCCCAAGTCCTGAACATGACGGTTGAAGAAGGCGTTGAATACTTTCACCCCTTCCCCCATGTCCATCGCCCCTTGCAAGTCCTCGAGCAAGTGGGAATGGGCTATATGACCCTTGGTCAATCCAGCAATACACTGTCCGGCGGTGAGGCCCAGAGAATCAAGCTGGCCTACGAGCTGGGTAAGGAATCACGCGGGAGAACGCTTTACGTCCTGGACGAGCCCACAACCGGGCTTCACTTCGTGGACGTGGAGAAACTCATCAACATTCTCCACCGCCTAGTTGAAGCCGGGAACACGGTAATTACCATTGAGCACAATCTCGAGATTATTAAAGAGGCCGACTATTTGTTGGACCTTGGTCCTGAAGGGGGTCACGAGGGAGGCCAGGTGGTGGCCTGCGGTACTCCCTTCGAGGTCATAAAGAACGGGAAACGCTCCCACACGTCCCGTTTTTTGAAGGCCTATCTTAAAGGCCAATCTCAGCAGGCAAAACCCACAGGGCTTCATTCAGAGTCCGCCCGCGCAGTCTGATCCGCTCCGAGGTTTGGCGTGATCCTCAAGTCACTGGGATCAACCGGAATCAAAATTCCTGAAATTGGACTTGGCACCTGGCAATACGGCGGGGGTGTGGAACCTCTCCGAAAAGGTCTATCCTTGGGGGCATTTCTGATTGATACAGCCGAGCTGTATGGAACTGAAGGAGTAGTCGGGGAGGCGATTCAGGGTCAGCGGGATGGAGTCTTTATCGCCACCAAAGTCTCAGGCACGCACCTTAGACACGACGATGTCCTGAGGGCGGCAGAAAACAGCCTCAAGAAGCTCCGGACAAACACCATTGACCTCTACCAAATCCACTACCCGAATCCGCGATTCCCTATCAAAGAAACCATGCGAGCCATGGAAACCTTGGTGGACAGAAAAATCGTCAAATTCATTGGTGTCAGCAACTTTTCGGTTGGAGAGCTTCAGGAAGCCAGTAACTCCATAGAAAATTATGGTATCGTTTCCAATCAGGTACAATACCATCTGATGGACAGAGAAATCGAAGAAAGCCTGCTACCATACTGCGAAAAGAACGACATTACTATTCTCGCCTATAGCCCTCTCGCTCGAGGCCGCCTGACGTCAAAGCCCATGATGAGGCATAGAAGATCTATGGGCGTCCTTCAGGAAATCGCGAATGAGACTGGAAAAACCATGGCGCAGGTGGCACTCAACTGGTGCAACACCAAGCCCAATGTCGTTTCCATTCCCAAGTCCGACAAAATCGAACGTGTCGTGGAAAATTGCCAGGCCTCCGGATGGAGCCTGTCGAATGAACAGTTGGCTTTTTTGGATAAAGCTTTTGCCTGAAGCAAGGGATTAGGCCTTGATAGAAATGTGAATTCACGCCCGCAGCCGGTCGTGAAACTTTCTTAGCGCCAGATCGCCCAGAAAAAATTAGAGACTCAATGCAGAGAAAGGAAGGCGTAAAGCAAGAGTTCGGAAGGGGGTCAATTCGCTGGTTGTCAAAAGCTGATCGATAACTCGTGCATGACTCACTAGGAAGACTGCCGTCAACCTGCGACCCGACATCCCCTTACGGGACATTCCTCGTCACCATGAACTCCGCAATGTATGTGTTGGGCTCGATGCGTTTCCCGGATTTGGTCTGTGGATCGAGCCCGACGATGCTGATCATGAGACCTCTCAGGACCTGGGCGTCACTACCGCCGGGCGGAACCTTAAACGTCAGTTCGGTGGGCTCGCCTTCCCAAAGAGCTCTTAACTCCACGACGGCTTCGCCCGCCCACACGCACGTCGCGTCACGAGGACATCGTGAGTCTTGGGTCACTGCCGAGAAGGTTAGCGAGAGCTTCGCCTCTTCAACGACTGCCGCTTCGCCCACGTGAAGCGAAAACGGCTTCCCCATCAATGGAGAACCCAGAGCCGCGTTCGAACTGGGGGCGCAGCCGGTACCCATCATCAAGATACCCAACTGAGCCAGGGACGTTAATGCAAACAGTTTATTCACTGCTGGTGAGTAATCTCGCTTATTCCGGTACGCAGATGACGATGTCGTCGAGGCCAGCTTCCACCAAATCTCCGGGGCCCGCTCCATCGGAAGCTTGCACACGAAGTACGAGGTCACCGGGGTTAGCAACCGTTGTGGTCACTTGTCTCCAAGCCGCGTTGGATGTCACGTCGCCGTTGGATACCAGGTTCGTTGTAAAAGTCGACCCGCCATCGGTGGAAAGGTCGATATTAAAGAAATCCCCCGAAACATCGTCACTCTGATCCCGCTGGCCATGGTAATACCACAAGGTAATTTGGACGCTCGGGCGCCCACTGGCGAGGACGAGCGGCGACAGGGCCGTACATACCCCACCGTCGACGTCATCGGTTCCCGCGCCACCGGCATTGGGTTGGGTGAAGAAGGCGTTGACTCCTAAGTCAGTGTGATCGTCCTCGAGCTGCGTCGTCACGCCACCGTTGATTACCCCGTCGGGATCTCCTACCACCCAGTCACCGGTGGAACACGTGCTATCGGGCGCACTGTGAAACCAACCGTCGGCACCGGCCTCGAAGTCCGTCACATGAAGGATCTCGCCGCATGCAGCCGGCAGCTCTTCAAAAACCCTTACGTTTCGGAATCTACTATTGTTGTTGGGGGGTCCCGAGTCCTTGTCGTTGACGAGCACGAGGTGCATGTTGTTCCCGGTGTAGAACTGGCCCACGTTGATCCGGAAGCTCACGAAGTTGCCCAGTTCACCCGCCGGGTATTTTTGCGGATTCTGGAATGCGCCCCCCCAGTTCTGAGTCCCGAAGATCTCCAAGATCCGCGTGTCGTCGGTCAGCGTGTCATTCTCGTCGAACCCAATGCCATGTATCTCTCCTTCCGACGTGCTCATGAAATCGAACGCGATGACCGTGAATGGTGTAACGTTAAAGGTTTGGACCGTCCGGCGCCAGCGGTTACCTTCCATCAGCAGAGTATCGCCGCCGTCCACGACACTCACCGTGCCGGTTCCATCCTGATTGGAGTAAGAGACGGTTTCTGTTTCGTTCCAGTCGATGCAATCGGTACAACCTCCGGTGTCGGGGTTGATGGTGACCTCAACCGCATCCGATCCCGATAGGCTACCGCTGTCGGTGACCTTGGCGGTAATGGTGTGCGTTCCGACCGACAGGACCTTCGGGAAGGAACCGCCGGAACCGATTATCCCGTCTAGGTGCGAGGTCCATTCCAAGTCGCTGGTTAGGTCACCGTCCTCGGCGTCGTTGGCGGTGCCTGCGAAAGTGATGCTCGTTCCTTCGACGACCTGGGTGCCGTCCGCAGGTGCGGTAATGGTTACTGCCGGCGGAATGTTGACGGGGCCAGTGCAAGAAGACTGCCGGGTTACCGCGACATCATCGATGAGCCAACCGGTGAAGCCGTTCTCAATCGCATCCACCGAGTCGAAAGCGAATCGAATCTGGATCGTCTCTCCCGCAAATGCGGCCAGCGAGATCGGCCCACTGCTTGTCCAGGCCAAGGTCGACGGATCCGTTGAATCAAGCGAGAAGACGGTCGTGGTAGCCCCTCCCTCCGTCACAACCTGCACTTCGGTCCGATCGAACGAACCTTGGGCAAAACTCTCCACTGATCGGAAGTAAGAAAAGCTCAACGTAGATTCGGCCTTGATGCCGCCCACCAGGGGTGAAGTGAGGTCTCCGCTGACGCGGGCTTGGGCATCGTAATTGCAGGTTGCGTCTTGTCCAAAATAGAAAGCGTGCGACGGAGAGGTGTATCCGGGCGCGGGAGAGGTGCACTGGGAATCGGTCGCCAGATGCCATTGCCCGGTGGCCGACCAGCCAGGCGTCCCGCTTTCGAAGTCGTCGTCGAGGCCGCCCGTGCCGTCATCGACGAAGACGTTCACAACGTCCTGAGCAACGCCACAGCTATTGGTCGCGCTGAGGGTGTAGGTCGTTGTGCTCGCGGGAGACACCGTGATCTGTGCCGTGGTTTCTCCTCCCGGGGACCAGCCGTAGGTTTGCCCGGGCACCGCAGCGGTTCCCAGAATTGCCGATTCTCCGAGACAGATCTGCTGATCCGGACCCGCATTGGCCACTGGCGTCGGCTGGCACTGGCACTGAGCCGGAATCTGAAAGCCGTTGGTGGGACTCGTGCTGTTGGAGCCGCCGCTCACCGCGTCGGTGCCGAGACCGAAATTCGCGAAGGTGTCCCAGAGCAGACAGACGTCGGTGGCCTGGAAGTTATCGACCGCCGCCTGAATAATGCCGTCCCGCGCATCAACGAAGGTCGGCGAGCATGCGGTGTTCTTGAGCCCCTCGTTTACGTAAAGGAGGGCTCGTTGGTTCCCAGCACCGGCGTCGACGTCGTAGAGATCGGGGTCGAGACCGTGCGCGTCGACCAGTGCCCAGTAGACCTCCCATAGGACCTGCGCCCAGACCGAACCCACGCCATGAGGCACCGCCTGACCACTAATGCTCTCGTAGGTGTAGTTGTTGACCGCGGGATCAGTACTGTAGCGTTGCGGGCGGATGCCCGGACCGTTCGGCCCCTGACCAATAAGGTACGTTCCGATGCCGCGAGCATCGGAACCTAAATCGCCGACTTCCGCCGTGTAGACCAGGGCAAACCAGTCACTCCAACCCTCACCTCCCTGCTGATTGTTGTTCAAACAACTGGAGTTTCCGGGCCCGCCCACCTGACGGATCGAGATACCGTGGCCGTACTCGTGAACGATGACGCCGTTGTCCAGGCCACCGTCCCGTAGGTTGCAGGTGAACATCTGAATCCGCGGACGCCCGCCATCGGTGGGAGTGGCGAAGTTCGCGTTACAGGTGCCGCTACCGTCCTGCGCTTCCGCCCGTACGTCGTCGCCCCCTTGGCCGCCATTCCCGAAATTATTGACCTGGAAGTTGCCGCCAGCTTCGTCGAATCCATACTGATACTGAACGTCATGGATCACGTTGTTCCAATAAAAGAGGTTGGCGATAGCGGCGTTCCTGTAGTTGTTCGGCGCCTGGTTCAAGTTAATCGGGAAGTCACAGTCTAGCGAATCGCCGCAGCTCGGCTGTACAGCCGGCGGAGCGTTGTTGGCGTCCGAATCTTCGTAGGCATGGACGTTGTTCCCTCGCATGATGGTACTACCCGTGTCGTGCCATCCAAGAGGTGATGCAGTGGGGTCGGCCGGGTCGGTGGCGATGGTACGGCCATCCGCTGGCGGCGCCGGCGCCGTATGTTGAGGGCTCTCTACCGGCTGCTCGTAGACCCGGTACCTGTCCGAACTGACCCAATCGAAACGCGTAAAGACACGGTTCCCATCGGTGGCAGCACTACCGGTTTCGGCGTCGACAGTGATGTCATAGATATGCTGACCGTCGAGGGTGTGAACTTGAAATCGCCATACGAGTGTGAGGTCCAGCCCCACTGGAAGCCACATGAGTTGCGCCTGGATAGCCCTCGACGAGACATCCGGTGCGGAGAGTGAAGTTACCTATTGGACTCCTAATGACTGGTTAACGATGAGGGGTAGACCGCGTAGCGGAACGTTAAGGTGCCGAGCCGCGGCCGAGACCGAATCCGCGGCGCTGATGACCGGTCGCAGTGACTTCAGCGGTGCGGCCATCCCCGGTATGAAGCTGTTGTTTATACCGGAGATGCGCCCCTCCCGATTGATGTGGACCTGGAGCGTCGCGTTAAAGACCGGCAAGCCATGATACACCTGACGCAAGTAGACATGGGTCGCTCCGGTGGGTGCGGAGTAGACCGTGTCGGTAACCTCGATCCTGGCAAGATCGGTCAATTTCAAACCGAGGAGCGCCGCATTCGAACGGACAAAGTCCAACGCTATTTTCAACGGAGCACCAGGACTGGAGCTCGTCAGGTAACCATTCGAGTTGAATAGGCTCTGGGTAACACCCGTGGTTGGATCCGATCGGTGTATCAAGGAACCACCGAGATCGCGGCGCGTGTTAAGCCATCAAAAAATCTAACCCTAGCGGGATTCGTTGCGTCATTACAAAATCTAACCGAAGTCGTCTCGCATCTGTCGTTTCATGTCCTGTTGTTGGCGCTGTAGTTTCTTGCTGAAGGTCCAGTTTCTCCACGGCGTTTGTTTCAGCGGTGGTCTCTCTCGTGGGGCTCTGTCTGCATGGCTGGCCAGCTTGTAGATCCGCTGCAGTTGCTGATCGATTCGGGTAGAGAGCTCGAAGGGATCAGTTGTCTTAAGCGTGTGCTTGAGGGCTGCCAGCTTTTTGGGGTCTCCCTTTCGGGACTCCACGACCCGTTCGAACGGGGTACGAGGCGTGTCATAGCGGCGAATAAGTCGAGAGCCTATACGGATCTTGCATCGCAGCTTCATGGAGGGCTGGAACAGATTCTGGAAGATCCTAAGCTCATCATAGAGCTGGTTGGCGGCCTCTTGGGCCTTTGCGGTGTCGTAGCGATCCCAGCCCATAAGCTTTCTGACATGGGTCCAGTTTTTCTGCTCGATGTGCGCGTTGTCATCTTTTTTGTAGGGACGCGAGCGGGTGAACTGAATGGTGTGGCCAGCTGGGCGTTGTTGACAGAAGGCAAGAAGGCGGTTGTTGATAAACTCACTGCCGTTGTCGGAGTCGATCCCCTTGAGGGGAAAAGGAAGCTGGTGTTCGATCTCGGTGACCGCATTCAAGACACCCAAAGCGCTCTTACCCATGACGGCCTTGCGCTCTACCCAGCAGGTAGCAATGTCGACACAGTCCAGACTATGGACAAACTCCCCAACCGCTGAGGCCCCTGAGTGTGACACCAGGTCAATCTCCAGATAGCCCGGCCGGTTCACATCCCAGTGATCGGTCTTAATCGGGATCATCTGCTTTAGTAGCGATCCGGGCCGAGTGGTGCCATAGAGTCGGCGTTTCACGATGTGCTTGGTTTCCCTCAGGCGCCGATCCATCTGACGGGCGCTGATGGCCAGGAGCTGATCCTCTAACGGTTGGGTCAGCTCGAAGTGTTGCCTTATCCAGGGCAACCAGTGTACAAGGGCGGCCTTCAGACGTTGGGAGCACAGATACCCCGAGGCCTCCCACACCTTTGCCAAAATCCTTACCATTGCCCGATTGTATGTAGGAGAGCGAGGTGCACCCCGTTTGCGTACAGTTGCCTCGGGCAAGGGCCGGTTTAAAAGCCAGATGGCATATTTGCGGTTGTAGCCGCAAACCTTGCAGAATTCCTCTAGCATCGTTCCCTTCTGTGCCCGTGGTGCGTGCTGATAACGATCATAGATGGATCGTAAATACTCCTGCTTGGATCGTCGTGCCATGGTGAACCCTTCCATTGTTGCCCTCCTTGAGCTCTAATGTGAGCCCTTGGAGGGTTAGAATCACAAATGGCGCAACGTATCGCCCTTGGGTTAGATTATACATGGCGCAATACGCGGCGTAACCTTGCCAAGCTGTCAAGCTGAGCTGCCTGCGCTCCAGCCGATGCGAACGGCATCGCCAAACGACGATCGTAGTTGTGCCCCTTGTCCCCACCTGTCTGTCCCCATGCCAAGGGCGCAGCCAAAAAAACAATGAAAGAGAGAAAGAAGGCGACTCGAAATGCCGCCCATCGATGACCCGATCCGAGTGTATGACAACACATGCTTCGTAATTCTAGCATTTGTTGAGTTCTCGAAGAGGTAGAAAACGTTACCACAAGTTTAGCGGTAACAGGGAAAGTCTAAACCTAAAAAAGAGGAAATCGTACCTAGACAGTGACTTTAGCACCAACGGTTTAGACAGTCAAAAAAACGATCTACCTCGGAAATAATGTTACTGTAATCCCACGTGCTCCCTCATAAATACGGTTACCGAAAATCTTCGAAGAGGTGCCATTACTCTATTCTCTCATGCACTTTGCTGCACCTAAGGCGAAGGCGCGACAGATCCTCCCCAAGATGGAGCGGCTCGCGTTCAGCTTGCAATAACCTTCAACGTCGGCACCGCCGATTCGTTCTCGAGTGTGACGCAACGGCGAAACAAACGAACGCAATCAGCGTCAGGACACAGCAATGCCTAAGATAATTACAGGGCAATCTTTGTGCCAGCAGTTGTGTGGCGTTCAAAAGTGTTCAGAATGAATGGTGGTTTTTACCTTAACCCGACTTAGCGGATTCGCGGGGTTCAGTGCTCGTAAGTACCTGTAAATCAACGAGAGCTTCCAAAAGGTCTTCACTACATCGAGCTATTTCGCCACTTCACCTTTGGCCGTAACACGGGGAGGCAGCTGACTGGGCAATGAAAGCCGCAGCTGCTCAAGCAAGACCTGGAGTTCGGGCTCAGGCTGTGTATAGCGTGACATGATCACCTTGCGTCCATCAGTGGTCGGCAAATGCACGTCTATCATCTGAACAGCACCGAACTTTTCCAGAACCGATCGCGGTGTCAATCCCGGTGCCAAATCCCGCAGGTGGCGACGCAAGGTCACATGCATGGCGTAAGCCATGAAGGCTACGAATATGTGAGCTTCGATGCGTTCCTCCTTCTGGTGGTGGATCGGACGGATCGCCAGATCACCCTTGAGGTTCTTGAACGCTTCTTCGACCTGAACCAGTTGCATGTAGAACTCCCACATCTGTTCAGGCTCGCGTCCAACCAGGTTCGTTCTCAGCAAGTAACGTCCTTCTCGGCGCCGGACCTTTTGTAGCTGGTCCTTTCGCAATGAGAACTGCACCGACCCATTGCCATCAGGGATGTCGATCCGAACCAGTCGCCAGGCCGAAGGCGATTGCTGCCTGGCGGCCCCGAGTTTCAGCAACAGCTCGTCACGCGTCAACTTCATGCCTTGTAGCTGCTTAAGCCGCCTCCACAGCTTCTTTAGTTGCCGACGCCGCATGGAGCGCTCCTTGTTGATGCGATCACGACTCTGTGCCAACACATACAACTCATCGTCTTGTGGTAGTAACTTGACCTCCACTCCTTCGCGCACTGTATGCCACGGCTTGTCGATCAGCTCCTTCTCGTAACGGCTCAGTCGTCCCTTAGGCGTTCCCACCAGGTAATAGATCGGCGGAGTGCTTTCGCGCATCTGCTTGAGAACCTCCTCGGTCGGAATCCCCCGGTCCATCACCCAGATGCGCTCCGCTTTGCCGTACTGCTCCTCGATCTTGTTGAGAAATTCACTCAACGTAGTCTTGTCGGCCGTGTTGCCGGCCATGACTTCATAGGCCAACGGGAACCCTTCCGGGGTCACGATCAGAGCAATCACCACTTGGACACAATCGAAACGCTTGTCACGGCTGTAACCATACTTTCGCTTGTCGTTTTCCGAAAAGGGT
Organism: uncultured Binatia bacterium (SeqCode); assembly: GCA_965215595.1. Taxonomy (GTDB): domain Bacteria; phylum Desulfobacterota; class Binatia; order UBA9968; family CAXXLF01; genus CBDCDW01. The sequence continues at coordinate 388,176 of CBDCDW010000006.1, forward strand.
GGATTGCTCTCAAAGTAGGTGCTGGTCAGATCGTAGAGCAGCACGTCGAACTTTGCATTGAACAGATCCTTCCACCGTTGTGTCAGGTGATCAAAAAGCGCTTGCTTGTGACCCAGGAGCTGGTCCAGGCACTTGTAGAGCTTGTGGATCTCCACCAGTTCAAAGCCCGCCCCCAGACAATCGGCCATCGCGCTGTTGTCGTACCAGTGCCGATGTAACCGCCACTCGCTGCCAGGATCAATCAGCCGGTAGCAGCTCAACGCCTGCGTGATCAGATCCCAGCGCGTCCCCTTGCGGCTCGGCTCCAACCGTGTCGCCCAGAACTCATCGAGCCCCAACTGCTCGTACAGGTGACAGGCCAGCCAGCATGCGCCCCACTGTCTGGGCCGGTGCAGTTCCAGATCCTTCAGCCAGATCTGCACCACTTCGTCGTCATCAATTTCTACAGGCCGATCCTCGGCAAACAGTGCTATCGTACGCGGCAATACTGCTCCATCCTCGAAGACCTCGATGGTCTTACGCCATGCCTGATGCTGAGAGTCGTTGATCTCACCGAGATAGAGCACCTGGCGCTGAACGACTCGTCCACCTGTTACCCGGCGGTTCTCCACCACATTCCAGTAACGGTGTTCCTTGCCATCTTTGTTGCGTTTCGTGCAACGTAAGAACATAGCGCACGTAGAATACTGCGTGTTGGGCAACCCTGAAAAGGGGGTAGGTCTTCACTACAGGCTGTTTAGGCCCATTTCGGGCTCACCTCGCCTTGGAAATTGGCTACTTAAAACGCGAAAAAAGTTATCGAGGGGGTCGAATCCGCTAAGTCGGGTTAAGGCGCAGAAAATACGACACAACAGCTCGGTGTCAATTTTGCGACTCCATCTCACCTTGCGACGGGTTTTAATTGGTTAGGGATGGTCGAAGAATTGATCTTTTCTGATTTCCAAGCGCCGTCCGTCCCTCTCAATGAAGGTGCGGGAATGCTATGCGTCATGATGGCCCAACCACGAAGAGTGCGTTCCTAATTCAAGCTTCCGGATGCCTTGTCGGTAGCAGTGAGACAGGGATGGAAGTAATCCCAGGTATGTTTTCATCACAAACTTTGTCTCTTTGTTTCCTCTATACGCGTGATACGGTCTATAGCTGCGTCGGAGATCGTTGGCTTAAGCTTAGTCGAGGGATACCTGCCTGTATAAACGTACTTTTGGGGGACTGTCCATTGGTTTTTCCCGTAGCACCCTATTCTCTTGATTATCCCGCGAAATTTTACACAAGTAACTCCGGATTGGTCGGGGGTCGTATTTGCCTTTTTGCTATTTTGTCCAAACCGGGTTAGCTCACTGTGCCCCCAAAGCCGGCAAGCCTGTCATCTAAGCCCGCAGCCGGCCGTGAATCTTTCTGAGTGCAAGATCACCTAGAAAAAAGAAGAGACTCAATCCGGACAAGACCCACCAGGTCTCTTGAGCGGATTGCTTGCTCACATTTCGAGGGACATACATTTGCTGTAGCTCTACCGTTTAGCATGTGGGTAAGATCGAGGTCGCGGACTCCCTCAAGCGGTCCACTTGTTGCGTCTATTTAGTCGTCACGGAAGCACAGGTTCGGCATCGAGCTGGAAAAATTTTACCGCATTGCCAAAAAGCATCTGATCTTTCTCCTGCTGTGGCACACCCGCGAATATTTCCTCAACCACACGCCTCGAATGGGGCCAATCCGTGATGCCGTGGGGAAAGTCGCTGGACCACATGACATGACCGGTGCCTATCTCGTGACGCACCCGTACGCCAAAAGGATTCTTCGTGAAGCCCCAGAAGCAATGCTCGCGGACGTACTCGCTGGGGAGTCGGCTCAAAGGCCCAATGCCGAGGAGGCGCGCCATCCAGTGGCGGTCCCGCCTGTATTTATCATCAAATTGCTCGATGAAATGGGGGATCCAACCAACTTCATTTTCAGCCCAATAAATCCGGAGTTTCGGGAAGCGGTCGAAGACCCCGGCCATGATGAGCTGAACTACGTTCAGGGCTCCACGCAGTCCATCGCTGGCCAGCTTTCGCACCACGTCGTCTGCCGAACCCAACCTGGCACCGTCACTGATATCTCTTGTATACTTGAATGCCGGCCCTCCCGCAGGGCCTCCAAAACCAAGACCGACATGTATTGTTATCGGCATGCGAAGATCGAGTGCAGCGGCCCAAAAACGATCATCTTCCGGACTAGGATAACTCTTTCCGCTCGGAAAAGCGTTGAGCCACACGCCCTTAAGCCCAACCTCGGCGCAATACTCCAACTCGGTCAGCGCATCCTGGACACCGGTGAACGGGATGACTCCCATGGCAATGAGCCGGTCCCGATTTTCGGAGCAGTACTCCTCCCCTAAAAAACCATTCCAAGCCCTAACCATCGCTTTATAAGCCAGATCATCTTTGATAGCCCGCCATAGGTGAGGACCTGACACCCCTCCGAATAGAACCTCGGCATCGACACCGTCCTGGTCCTGCTCCTTCAGGCGCTGCTCGGGACTCCCAGTGCCGGGGGAAGTCTCGTACACCCCACCAATGGGAGAGTAATCCTCGTATCGTTTTCCGCAAAGAGAGAGCCCTGGCACCTGAAGTGGTCGGTTTTCTACCAGAATGGCGTCTCCACCGTTGGCAAGCTTAACGAGGCGGGGAGACCGGTCCCGATACTTTGCCGGAACTCGCGGTGTCCACCGTTCAGGCACCACTTCTAAATGCGAGTCGGCTGAGATTACGCGATAGATCGTTCCCATAGGATTATCCTCTTAGCTATGTTGAGGTCTCGAGACCTAAACCGGGCGAGGGAAATAATTTTCAACATTGGCGAAATGGTTCCGCGATCCAAGGCCTCAAGCCCGCAATTGGCCGTGAAACCTTCTGAGCGCCAGATCACCTAGAAAAAATAGTAGACTCAATCCAGACAGCGCCCACCAGGTCTCTTGGGCGGATTGCCTGCTGGTTTTACGCGGGGTAAAAAGTCGTTCAAGCCCTTCTCTTAGTCCCTCGGGCCGTAGTACCTCACCACCCGTCTGCTCGGCCAAGTGACTCAGCAGTTGTGTATTCGGTCTGACCTCGCGGTATTCCCTCGAGTAGGGAGCAACATAGGGAACTGTGGTTGTAGTTGAAGAAGGGTCTCCTCTATCACCTTGTTGGAAAATGGTGAGGAAGTAGGTCCCGCTGGAGGGGGCGGTAAATCGAGTTTCATATCGTCCGGGGGCAACCTGGTAAAACGGTTTCTCCTGACTGGCTTTCTTTGGACCTGTCAGAATCCCCTTTGGCGTAAGCAGATTCATAAAACCACCGTCTGCCGAGAAAAAATCCACCTGGGTCCTGATCTCTTCTCCCTCCTGGCGAAATTGGGTCTGCACTTTGTTTTCCGACACTCTCTTCATGGCGCTACGAGCAAGCTGACTCACCCAACGAGGGAAACCCTCCCACTTCACCCAGTCCTTTCCCCATCTACCGGTTAGGTCTGAAGTGAAGGCAACTACCCTTCCAAGACCATACCGCCAGGAGATCAACAGAGGATCATCCCCCACTTTCATATGAATCTCTGAAACAGGTTTAGGGTGAGTCAAGACATAACCCTGAACCACAGGAATGCTCTTCGCTGCAAATCCTCTCATGGGCCCACCACTCTGAACGACCTTGGGCTGGACCACTTTCTCCACCAAGAGGTCCTGTGAGATCAACAGAGTCTCTGTGGTAAAAATCTGCGGGATCGTCCTAGGATCAATCGTCGCGTAACCTCTTCCTTTTCCGATCCTGGCAATTTGAGCCATGAGGGCGTGGTCTGCGTCCCCTCCCACGGAAACCGTCGATACCGTCGTGGCCTCATCCGCCAACTTCTTCACCAGAGCCTGAAAATCACTCTTATCCGTGAGGCCGTCTGAAAGGACAAGCACATGCTTAATGGCGGCCTCCTTGCTGGAAAAGGCGCGCTGAGCTTCAACCATGGCCTTGTGGAGATCCGTTCCGCCATCGGATTGTAGCGAAGCAATACGTTCGGAGATCCACTCTCCCCTCTCAACCCGGGTAAAGGGGATCACCCACTCCCATTCTGCGTCAAAGGCCAAAATGCCCACCTCATCCGAAGGGTTGAGCAATTCCGCAGAAGCAATGGCCGCCGCCTTGGCCAAATCCAACTTTGTCGCACCCCTTTCCCCCTCGCCCATGCTACCCGATTTATCAAGAACAAATAGAAGGGCCACCTGGGGGAGTTCGAGACGCGCGGGAGGCCTCATTTCCACGGGAAGAACCCGTTCCAGCGGAGTCCGGTAGTAGCCGCCAGCCCCATAGCTTTTTGGGCCCCCAATGACAACCAATCCACCCCCCAAGTCTCTTACGTATTGCTCGATTACCTCCATCTTTGCCAGGGAGAGATCATAGGCAGGTAGGTTATCAAACACCACGAGATCAAAGGCCGAGAGCTCTGCCAGGCTCAGGCGTCTCCGAGAGGCGGAGGCCTCAACCACTTCGTATCCCTGGACTTTCAATGCGCCGGCCATAAACCGTTGAGTATTTTCCGGAGAATGCAAATAAAGAATCCTGGGTGGTCCCTTTACTTCGATGACACCTTGAAGGAGATTGTTCTCGGCCAGGGTATCGTCGCGAGATTCCACCAAAAGCTCCAGTGTGTGATTTCCCCTTTCCCTTAGTACTTCCCTAAAACTGATCCAATTGGTCTCTGGCTTCAATATAGCTTCGGTTTGTCTTCTAACGACACCGTCGCGCATGAGTTGGACAGTAACTGTAGTGTCACGGAGGCTTTGAATGGCCCCACGGACCTCAAAGGTCTCCGCGCTGTCCACCCGATGAGGAAGTACGAGATCCCTCACATAAACCTCATTTCGACCCTGGAAGAAACTCACCGGATAGGCCCAAACCTGGACGCCATGGGATTTAAGTAGTGGGATCAAGGTTGAAACTTCTCCCCGATTTTCATTACCATCAGAAACAAGGAGAATCCTTCCTTCCCGGTCCCCACCCAACTGGGCGTGGGCAGCCTGTAGAGCAGCAGTAATGTCAGTCTGCTCGCGACCACCGGGAGACGAAAAGTCAAATTGAGGAAAATCCCCGCGCGGGAAAAATTCCCAAGCCGGGTGTTTAGCGAATGAAAGCAACCCGACCCTCGTCTTTGGGCCCTTGAGCCGCTGGGCTTCATCCAAGATGGAAAGAGACTCCTCCTTTGCCTGTTGTCCCACGCTGCGAGAGTAATCCACCGCAAGGACGACATCCAGATTATCCACAACCTTGAAAAATAAATTTGGGTTGACCAGGGCGATGATCACTGCCATGAGGGCAGGGATTCGGACCAGCATTGGATAATAAGACCCACCCCCGCGAAATACCATAAACACCTCGGCCAGCAACAGAAACAAAACAAAGGCTAACAGATAAGGCCATAGGGACATCCCGCTCTCAGTTGTCTCCATATTCACCGTTTCCGTTCGGGACACCGGGGGCACGGTGAAGGTCGAACGGATTTGCGACTCGCTTTCACTAAATAGATTGACGGCGAATTGACCTGTACTCTCTCCCGCCCTGAAATTATAAAATCCCACCTCGAAGGTGTTGGGAAAAACTAATGTCCTAGAGTTTTGCTCCAGGGTTTCCTCCTGGCGAGAAGGCGTCCGAACTTGAACTTGACCATATACTTCCTTGAGGCGAAGGGTATGAGATATACCGGCTTGAACCTGAACCGCAGGAAACTCGGCCTTTCCCGGACGGAACCAGGAGAAGGCATTTCCAAAGAGAATGGGAAAGGAAACTCTGAATGGGAGATCCGAATTCAAGAGATCGAAGCCGAAGACCAAAGTTCTGAGCCGATCCGTCTCCACGGCGTAAATGAGTGGGGTTTCTGCAGATCGAGCCAGTATCACTCCATCGCCAAGAGGAACCAAACGCAACGCCTCTTTGACAAACAACCGCTCGAGCCGCAGTCCTTCTGCCAGGGGATGATTCGCAGTCCACGGAACGGGCCGGGGCAGAACCACTTTCCCCTCCACTCTTAAAGGGATGCCTTCGCCTACCGTATTGATCAGAATAAAATTTCCCTCTTCAAGACGCGGGGATTCAATCCCATTGATGACGATCACATCGTACTGTTTAACATGTTCAGCCAAGGATTCACTGTGCAATTGGTCCGTGCGGGTAACGCGTACCTGCGGAAAAGAACGGAAGAGGTGCTCTAAAAACACATTTTTCTTCCCCGCATAGAGGACGCGAAGCTGTGGAGACTCTGACAGTGCAAGGAAGGCGCGGTTGTCGGTTGTAAAATCGTCATCCACTGCCAGAAGCGCCGTGGCACGCTCCTTCAAGGGTCCGCGGTACGGATAGATAAAAACTCGTCTTTCCTCCGCGCCAACCTCCACAACCTCGCGCACCGGGTTTTCATTTCCAACCATCACTGTCAACGGGGCGCGCACCGGGCGAGGGGTAAAGTTTCTGATGCTAAGCATGATTTCATATTCGGCGGCGTTGGCCGAAACCCTTCTGAATTCAAATCCGGTGATTGCTACGTTGTCACTTCCACCAGTAACTCTAACCCACTGGAGGGACGGGGACTGCCAGGGAAGTTCTTCGATGCCCTCGAAGGCGCCATCGCTGATCACAACCACCCGATCACCGCTTTCCTGACGGAGAAAAGAATGGGCGAAGAGAACCGCCTCTTTAACTTTGCCCGGTGTATCGGTGGCGCGTACACTTCGCGCTAAATCCCTCATCCTATTTTTGTCCGATGTGAAGGGCATTAAAACTCGATGAGTCGGACCCGCCTCGATGACCATCATGCGCTGGCCTGAAGTCTGGCTGTGGATTAAGGAAAGCAATTCCTCACGGGCAGCTCGAAAACGGCTGCCGGCGGATCCTTTCGCCTTCATGCTCGCGCTGGTATCCAATACCACCACTGTGTCGCCTCCCCCACGGCCGTATCCCAGTAGAGACGGATCCGCCAAGGCTGATACGAGGATAATGGCTATAAGAATCTGAAGCAGGAGGAGGAGATTTTTCTTCAGCAGCCACCCGAGTCGTTTCCCCACGGGCTGTTCCTGCAGGATCCTCTCCAGGAGAAACAGAGTCGTGGTCCTGAGTCTGTTCCCCTTGGGTCGAAGGCTATGAAGAAAAACAATAAGCGGAATTGCACCTAGGAGCAGAAAGAAGGTATAAGGAGCTCCCCATTGCATGGCCGTTACCTGACCGTTCTCCCTTGCCGCAGGGTGCGCAGGACAAAGTCCTCGAAGGGGGTTTCAGTGGTGGTTCGGATATAGTCCATTTCGTGGTTCCGACAAAAAGAGGCGGTTTCTTCGAGGTAACGCTGAACCTCTTCATGGAAGCGTTGAACCAATGTGTTATCGAGAAAAAGCCTTTTCTCTCTTTCGCTTTCCACATCATAGATGGATGTATCCCCCACGGGCTCCAGCCGGATTTCCGATTCGTCCAGGATATGGACAACCAACACGTCGTATCCTTTCCTCATAAACTCTTCAAATCCTGCTCTACCTCCCTGAGGATCGAACAAATCGCTAACCAACACCACCAACCCGCGACTTGGAAAACGAAGAGAAAAGGACCTTGCAGAAGCCCTCAAGTCCGTCTCCCCATGGCATGTGAGTTCCCGCAAGTATTTAAACAGGGCGAGAATCTGCTTTCTTCCCCTGCCCAGGGACAAATGCGAGTCCACATTTTCGGAGAAGCTCGCCGCCCCAACTCTATCGTGATTGGTGAGGCCAATGTACCCGAGGGCAGCGGCCACGCTTTTGGCGTAGTCAATTTTCGACGGGACTCCTTCAGTCATGGATCGGCTCGCATCCAGGAGGAGATAGATATTCATCTCCTCTTCTCCAATGAAGACCTTTAGCAAGAGTCTTTCGAGGCGACGGTAAATGTTCCAATCCACGTACCGGAAGTCGTCTCCTTTGTGGTACCTTCTGTAGTCGGAAAATTCGAGACTGGAACCCCTTCTCGCGGATAGGTGCTCTCCCTTCCCTCTGGCCGAGGAGATCCTTTTTGCCACCAGCCGCAGACGCTCCAATTTTTTAAGGAACTCTGGCTCGAGAAAGGTTGGTGGTAGTTCAGCTGCCACGGTTTACAGGGCCTCCGGTACCTTCTCCACGACTTCCTCCAAAATCTTTTCCGCCGTCATCCCCTCTGCATCCGCCGCCAGGTTAAGAAGAATGCGATGAATTAGGCTTGGCATAATAACCGCCCGAATATCCTCAAAGGAAACATTGGGGCGTTCGGAAAAGAAGGCCCGCGCCTTGGCTGCCAGAATGATGCTTTGGAGACCCCGTGGGCTGGATCCGTACTGGACAAATTTTTGTGCCAGGGGGGCACTCCACTCTCCCTGGGGGTGAGTGGCCATAACCAGGCGGACGGCGTAATCCTTGACCACATCAGCCAGGGGCATTTCCCGTACCGCAGATCTGATGGTAAGAATCCCCTCTCCATCGAGGATCTTGCGGATGGGTGCGGGCGGAGCGGCCGTGGTTAGATCGGCAATTCGTCCCATCTCAGCATGGCTTGGGTAGAGGACCAACAACTTAAAAAAGAACCGGTCGATTTGTGCTTCGGGTAGGGGATAGGTGCCTTCCATCTCGATGGGATTTTGCGTCGCAAGGACCATGAAAGGATCCTTTAGCGAGTGTACGTTACCCGCCACGGTAACGCTCTGTTCCTGCATGGCCTCCAACATGGCGGACTGGGTCTTTGGCGTCGCGCGATTGATCTCATCGGCCAAGACGATATTGGCAAAGAGGGGACCAGGCTGAAAATCAAATACCTTCCTCCCGGAAGAGTCCTCATTGAGGACGTTCGTCCCCGTGATATCTGCAGGCATGAGATCAGGGGTAAACTGCACTCGAGAGAAGGTAAGATTCGAGAGCTCGCCCAAGCTGCGAACCAGCAGGGTCTTACCTAATCCGGGGACCCCCTCGAGGAGACAGTGTCCTCCACAAACAAGCGCAATAAAGACCTCTTCAATCAACTTCTCATGGCCCACCACGACTCGACTCATCTCAGCTTTGACGTTGTCGAAAACACTGCGTGACTGGGCGATCTTTTCTCGAAGTTCGCTCGAAGCTTCCAAATTTGAACCTCCTTTAGTTTCGCCTGCAACAGAACAAATTCAAAAGAGTTTTTCGCGCCAAGACGCTAAGGGCGCAAAGAAACCTGTTTTTTTGTTCTCTCCGAACTTGGCATGCTTTGCGTCTTTGTCCCTCGATTCCCCTCGGGGTCCTGTGGTTCGAGTTCCCTCACCACCCTGAGCCCGTCGAAGGGAGGTTCTCGAAGGACGAGAGTCATCTTTTTCCGAGATCCGTGAACCGAAATCCTAGCCGTCCTTATTTTTAATCTCCGCTTATCCCAAGGGACAGAAAATAACTCTTTACGGTTTCCTTCATGTCCTGGGGAATTTGCTCTGAGGAGAGTTCTCCCTCCACCTGTCGTTGGTATGACGTCACTATCTCTTCCTGCGGGATTTCGCTGTCTCGTCCTTTGAATTCTCCCCTCAAAGTCACGCCTGCGCTGGATCCTTTACCGAACAGCCCCTTGAGGTGGGTTGCTGCCTGTGCTCTGAATTGAGGGTATTGGACCTTGGGGCCTTTTTCCCCCGGTTGATCTCCCGGCAGACTGCCCTTTGCCGAGTCGTCCTTGGAGGGCGAAGAGGAACCCATGCGCGACTGTTTCTCCATAGGTCGCGTGGCGTCCCCATCCATCCCATCGAGCATAAGGAGAACAAATTGCTGTGCGTCCGAGAGATTACGACGGTCCATCTCTGTGGCCGCTTGTCTATTCAGTTGTTCGATAAACTCTCGTGCCTGATTCTGATCCATGTTTTCTCCGGACGAGGGCTTATTACCCATTTCTCCTTTGAATGGCGACAAGCTATCGAGTTTCTTTAGAACATCGGCTCCCTGCATGCCTTTGCCTGGTAGCGCATTGGGGCGACTCAGTGCATCCTTGAGCTTTCCCAACTCTCCCTTGAGTTTGTTTAAGGCCTCCTTGGAAAGTTTGGGTAGCGAGCCGGCTCCGCCTTGAAAGGCCTTGAGTCGGTCCCCAATTCCCTGAGCCACATCGGTCAGATCGTTCCTTAATTCTTCTTCACCCACCTTTCCCTTTAGACCCTTATCCGCCACTTCCTCCAAGGTGCGGGCCACATCCAGACTCTCGGTTAACTTGTCCTCTTTTGCCCGGTCGTGTAACCCCACGGAATAGTCCTTGAGTTTCCTGGCCATGGACAGCTCCCGAGATTCCCTACCCCAGTCCAGGTGAAAGTCCACCCCGAACCATGTCAACAACGCCCAAAGGAACAGGACAGGAAAAGCCACAAAGACGTGCCAGGAAAGTCGGCGCTCAAAGAGCCCCTTTACGTCGACTGTTTTGAGGCGAGCCGCGGTATCCTCCAGCACCAATAGTTCGGCCGGTCTCCTGCCCCCGCGCTTGAGTATCTCCCACGTGGTCAGGGCTCTCTCCTGAAGGTGCAGTTTCCTGTCCAGTTGCAGGATGGCACCAAGGTATTCCTTGCTCCCCCACGGGTGGTAGAGCATGATCCCCAAAGTTAAGACAAGAAACAGGATCGGTGTCAGAGAAAGGGGTTGGGCCCAAGAGGGAAACAGGTCACTTAATGGAAGGATCAGCAGGGAGGCCAAAATCGAGTACACGAGGGCCGAAACCAGTATATGCTCTCTTCTCTTAACCTTCTCCCAACGGAGCAATTGTAAGAGCTTATCCTGTACGAGCGCCTGATCGTTGATCAAGAGTAACCCTCCCTAAGCCTCTTCAGCGCCACCCCATAAAATAGTAACCCCGCAACCAACAACGAGAAATGAAAGGCAAAATGAACGGTTGGTGCGTCCCATTGCCATTGCCAGAGTTTCAATGGGCTCAGTTCCAGGCCCTCCAGGTGATACAAAAGGAAGGCAACCGGATTGAGGGGAAGATACAGGAGTCCTGAAACCAAAAGCAAGCATACCAAAAGACACCGGATAAATACCCGTCGGCTATCCTCCCTGTGGTCCCACAATGCCAAGGCAAATAACCCCCACACACTATATGTGAAAGAATAAAAAAACAGCAGTAGCAGGGTCGACAAAATGGCACCCACCGGCGTGTGCTCGATGGCTCCCGCCCAGCCCAGGAGTGGAAAGGAAAGGAGAAGAAAAACCAGTAAATGAAGGGATAGGAGGGAGATCTGACCCAGGGCCACTCCGGTGAAACTCATCTTTCCTTGGACGAACCAGTGCTTGGTAAGTTGGAACCTTGAGGTCATAAACTCCTGGTTGGTGATCCTAAGGCTAAAATAGACCAACAACAACAATGCAGCCACGGATGACAATTTGAAAAGATAGGCAGGACCCATCCAGAAACGGGGATCCCCAGTGGGAAGCACCAGGATCAGGAACTGAATGAGGGCGAGGATAATGAGATAAAAAAAGTAGACCATGAACCCTCGTCCCTCTGTGAAATAGACATCAATTCCTTCGTGGAGGACCGGGTTGGTGATTTTTCTCACAGGTCCTCCTCCTCTTCTGCTTCCAGAGGCAAGGGGGCCCTAAAAAGCGTATAGCTATAGGATAGTATGCGTTTGTCGTTGGTCCACACCCTTCGAGAGTCTCTCTCCACCCAGCCGATAATGAACGCGGAATTCTCTCCCCAGCGAGTGAGAACCTGATCCTGAGGGAATACCGAATTTCTAAATAGCGCCATGCGGATCTTGTCATTAAAGGGGATCTCTCGTATATCCAACTTTTCTCCCGGTCCGTCCAGTTGCTTGCCATCCGGCGAAAGCGCGAACTCCCGGATCAGGCTAGACTCCAGGGGGATATCACCCAGGAGGTAACCCTTCCCATAATAAACGAGCCAACATTCAGTGAGATTCCTTGGACTCAGATTGGCTAGCTCCAGGTGAATCTCGTTCTCTTGTCTTGTGGCATCAATACGAAATGGGAAAGGTCTCACGGAACGAATCCTAAACAGCTTAAAGTCCCATTCCTTTGACGAAAATTTTACGGACGTGAAGTGAACTCCATCCTCGATCTCTATGGGGGAACTCTTCGTTTTTATCGTCCGAGGTTGAACCAATTCCAGATGGCTCCAACCCCTCTGCATCCGAAAGCCATAATGTTTTCTCCGAGTAGAGAAGAGACCCACGTTGGACTGGACCTCTGCATACCCATCGGGTTGGCCATCCAGGAGAGTGGAAGAGAAAAGAACACCGTCTATAATTTGAGACCCGCGATCAAAAAATACGTATCCCCCAACCGTAAAGAGGGAAACATGGACTAGAAAAGAGAGAGAAAGGACGATGCGGGAGAGCTTCTGAAAGTACCAAAGCCGGACCAAGACTAACAAACCACCCAGGTATATGAGAAGAGAAACCAAGAATGGCACTAGCGGGATACGGGTGGAAAAGAAGGTGGAATCGGACAGGAGAATGGAAAAAACAGATGGATCCCAGCTGGTCCAAAGGCCGGGCCTTCTCTCCGGAGGCACACCCAGAAGATCGGAAAATAGACGGGAGAGCCCATCCCATTGGGACACCGGTGGACGCCCGACATCTAATGCGAGATACAAGACCTTTCCTCTTCCCCTCACCAACTCCACGAGTACGGGGGTTTTCTCCTCTTCCACCAGGACTCGACCTCCAACAACTTCAGACTCCTGTACCAAAAAGCTTCCCAGGGCGGACACGCTCGTGTCGTAATACCGCTCAAGGCTTGGAAGAGCACCCATCCGTTTTATTCCGAGTACTCGAACCGGAAGAAACATCTCCATGGACGGCTCCTGATATAACGCGTAATGCAATCCCCCAAGGAAAAGGATCCTTCCCCCCGACGAGAGCCAGCTCTGCAGGGCGGATTTTTGGGCATTGGAGAGATCCCTCAGGGACTGTTCATAGAACACAACTGCCCAGACACCATGGTAGGCCCTCTGATCTGTGGGGAGCTCATCGGTTGAAATGGATACCACCGGGACCGGCGAATCCACGGCTAAGGGAATGGAAAGGAGACCACTGTTACCTGTGAGCAATAGGATCAATGGCGAGGGAGAAAAATGACCTCGGAGATCTACCTCAAGGGAAACCTTCCGGGTGTTAGTTGAAAAACTGACATTGAGGGGTCGAGCCATGGAGTCAGGATCCGCAGTAATCTGAACTTGCCTCCGGGATTGCCGAGCGAGGGAAACCTCCCTCCTGTAGTGAAAGGGATAGGGTGCCACTACCTTGGAGGGTCCCCCTTTCCAAACCTGCACATCGAGAACCCCGTTGACGGCCCCACCTAAATTCGTAAGGGTTATGGTTACGGGAAATGGTTGCCCTAATTTGAAGACACCGTGGAAACCCGGTTCGACTTCCAGCCTAACCTCAGCGGCGACAAGAACCGTGGTTAAAAATAGGGGAAAAAAGAATAATGCGGGAAGCGTAGCCCTTCTGATACTAAGAGACATAATCCCCTCACAAGAAGAGCCCTGGCAGGAAACAAGCTAAGCTTTAAAATCTACGTCTAAGATTTCAAAGTTGCGAGTCCCGGTGGGAATTCGGACCTGGACCTCGTCACCAACATTTTTGCCGATAATAGACCTTGCGACGGGAGAGCTGACCGAAATTTTTCCATTTTTTGGTTCCGCTTCATGATCGCCCACGATCTGATACACGACTTCGTCACCCGAATCCACATCGGCCATGGTCACCGTTGCTCCAAATAAGATTCTATCTCCAGAAAGTTTCGAAATGTCGATAACTTGAGCCCGCGCCAGAGTATCCTCAATTTCCGAAATCTGCGCCGCAACCAGGGATTGCTTCTCCTTAGCCGCATGGTACTCCGCATTTTCGGAGAGATCCCCGTGATCGAGAGCTTCTTCAATCTCGCGAACAATTTTGGGTCTTTCCACAGATCTCAAACGCCTGAGATCATCTATGAGGCGCTGCTTGCCGTTCGCGGTCATAGGAGCGCTGGCATCCCGATCTGCCATAGGTCAACTTCCTCCTTTATCCAAACACCAAAAACTATCTTCAAGAACCGTCAATTTTACCATCCCTCCTCGGTAAATCAACCTCGCCGGGCACCTCAGCCACCGCCTTTTCATACCCTAGGACCTGGTTCTATCCAGCCAACTTGCCGGGTCCGAAGACATGACAGGCCAACCCATGACCGTCGGAGGAATATTCTAACTCCGGCTCCACCTCCGAGCAGATCTTTTCGCTGAATGGACATCGGGGGTGAAAACTACAGCCCCTGGGCGGGTGCAAAGGGCTAGGTACGTCACCCTGGAGAACCATTCGGTCCTTTCTTTGCTTCGGGTCGGTCACAGGGACTGAGGAGAGAAGGGCACGGGTATAAGGGTGCTTTGCTCCCTGATAAATGGTCTCACTTTTGGCAATCTCTACGATTTTACCTAGATACATGATAGCCACCCGGTGGCTTACCTGTTCCACCATCCTCAAGTCGTGGGAGATAAAAAAGTAGGTGAGATGCATCGTCTCCTGAAGCTCTTGAAGTAGGTTGATGATCTGGGCTTGAATGGAAACATCCAGCGAGGAAACAGGCTCGTCGGCCACCACGAACTTCGGCTTTACCGCCAGAGCTCGAGCGATTCCGATCCTCTGCCGCTGACCACCGCTAAACTCGTGCGGGTAGCGATCGAAATGATCATCTCGGAGTCCCACTTTGCGGAGCAACTCAATGACCCGTTCCCTTTTCACATTGCCCGTGGCAAGACCATGGATCTCCATCCCTTCACCCACGATCTCCCCCACACGCATCCGTGGATTTAAAGAGCTATAGGGATCCTGGAAGATGATCTGCATCTGTTTGCGCATCTCCCGCATCTCTCCATGGGACAATTTGAGAATTTCCTTGTTATTAAAAATAACCTCGCCATCCGTGGGCTCCAGCAACCTGAGGATGCTCCTACCCAGTGTGGACTTCCCGCAACCTGATTCGCCCACCACACCCAGGGTCTCTCCCCTTTCTACGGTAAGGCTTACCCCGTCCACGGCCTTGACCTCCCCCATGCGGCGGGAGAACAGTCCGCTGCCCATAGGAAAATACTTCTTCAAGTTACGAACTTCGAGTAGACTCATAGTACTTAGTAGCCTTCAGCTATCAGCCATCAGCCAGCTAGCAGACATCGATTCCGCGCCATGCGCTTGCCGCGGTCCCCACAGTGCCCATCTGCAGAATTCTGCGGTTAATGGCTCTTGACGCTTTGCGTACTGCGCTTAACGCTTTGCTAACAAATGATAGCTAAATTGTTCTTTCACGCTCTATAACATGCAACCCAATGACCTTTTCCCTTCTCGATCAGCTCCGGCTCGCTTTCTGCACATTTCTCCACCACTCTCGGGCAACGATCCCGGAAGCGGCAGCCACTTGGCAAGTCCAGAGGACTTGGAACTACGCCTGGTATCGCCTCCAGCCGTTTTTTCTTCTTACCGCTAATGCCTGGGACAGAGTTCAATAGTCCCAGTGTATAGGGATGCAAGGGCCGGGAGAAGATGGTTTCGGGATTTGCCTTTTCTACAATCTTTCCCGCGTACATGATCGCCACTTCATCCGCCTGTTCGGCCACCACACCCAAGTCATGGGTAATCAACAGCAATGCCATTCCGAGGCTTTCTTGCAATTCTTTCATGAGCTCCAGGATCTGAGCCTGAATTGTGACATCCAGGGCGGTGGTAGGTTCGTCTGCGATTAGCAGGCTTGGATTACAGGAAAGGGCCATGGCAATCATCACCCTCTGACGCATCCCACCACTCAACTGGTGAGGGTAAACATCGATTCGCACCTCGGGGTCTGCAATCTTCACCAGTCGAAGCATGTCAATGGCTTTTTGTCTCGCATCGCGCTTGCCCAAACCCTGGTGAAGACGAATGGCCTCCACAATCTGATCGCCAATGGTAAAAACTGGATTGAGTGAGGTCATGGGTTCTTGAAATACCATGGAGATCTCATTGCCCCTGACCTTCCGCATTTCTTGCCCATTCAGTTTGAGCAAATCCTCGCCCCGGAACAGGACTTGTCCGCCCACCACTTTTCCAGGAGGAATAGGAATGAGACGCAGGATGGAAAGGGCCGTCACGCTCTTCCCGCAACCTGACTCTCCCACCAGACCCATGGTTTTCCCCTCTTCGATACTAAAGCTCACACCATCCACAGCGCGCATTTCTCCCTCTGGTGTAAAAAATGAAGTTCGAAGATCGTTAATTTCTATCAGGCCTGCCATAGCAATAAACTCTCAGCGTTCAGCAATCATACCTGATTCTTACCTTTGAAATATTCAACAGAACAACTTAAACAAAACGTACAGATACAAGACACCCCCAAGTTCAAATCCGAAGCACGAAATCCTAAACAATTCCAAAACCTCAAATTATTAATGCGCAAAACATTTAACAAACAGTCTGGCATTTCTCGCAAATGCGAAAATCAGAGACCTTAAGGCCGACTGGCTGATACGATTGTTTTGCATTTAATTTATTCGAAATTGTTTCGAATTTCGGATTTCAAGTTTAGAATTTGCATTCTATTTATACTTGGCGTGCTTTGCGTCTTTGCGCAAGCCGTCGTTTTTCTGGTTTTTTAATCTAAATTCCAATTGTGTCAAAAATAGGTCTCCTCAGGAGCCTCTGAGTTTCGGATCAAGGGCATCTCGGAGTCCTTCTCCGACTAAATAATATGCGAGCACAGTGATAAAGATCGCTGCCCCTGGGAACACCGCCAACCACCATGCAAAAGAATTACTACGAGCCTCGTTGAGAATGGATCCCCAGGTAACCAAATCCGCCGGGACACCAATACCGAGGAAACTCAAACTGGATTCCACCAGGATTGCCGCAGCGATGCCAAGGACTACGGAGACCATCACCGGAGCCAGGGCGTTGGGTAGAATATGACGAAACATCACCTTGCGGTTAGAAACTCCCAGGGCGATGGCAGCCGTTACGTAATCCAAATTTCGAATCCTCAAAAACTCGTTGCGAGTAAATCTTGCAATCCCTACCCAGCTGGTGAGTCCAATAACGGCCATAGTCAGAAAAATACTCGGCGGCAAGAGAGCCGCAATGGTAATCAACAGGAAAAACGTAGGTATGGCCAGCATGAGTTCAAAAATTCTTGAAATGATCAGATCTATCCAGGAGCCAAAGAATCCAGCCAGTGCCCCTAGAACGATCCCAATAATCAGTGAGATACCCACAGCCACAAAACCAATGGAAAGGGAGATCCGAGAACCGTGGATAATTCCTGCCATCAAATCGCGACCCAGCTTATCGGTGCCCAACCAGTGGTTCTGTGACGGGTTGCTAAAGGGAACTGTAAGATCGATGCCATTGGACCGATATGGGATGGGAGGG
Organism: uncultured Binatia bacterium (SeqCode); assembly: GCA_965215595.1. Classification (GTDB taxonomy): domain Bacteria; phylum Desulfobacterota; class Binatia; order UBA9968; family CAXXLF01; genus CBDCDW01. Next base: position 405,537 of record CBDCDW010000006.1, read on the forward strand.
AAAACGCTCCCCTGGCTGTTGAGCTCTTTAAAGTTAACATTGAGAAGCTGTGGAGGCCAGCTGACCAAACCAATCTGCACAAGATAACTCCGGAAGATGGGGAAATAGGTCCTGTCGTGATACCGCAAATAGTAAGGCTTATCGTTGGCTAAAAGGTCAGCAAAGATAGCCACCGCGAAAAGCGCTGCAACCACATAGAGTCCTATGACTGCAAGACGATTACGCTTGAACTGCCTCCAGACAAAGGACCCGTAACTCTGACCTTGACCACTACTCACAGCCATGGCTTCACCGCTACTACACAACCCCACAAGTGGACTAAAAATATGTTTCTATCCAGATTCATTCCCGGCGACCAAAGGCGATCCGGGGATCAACCGTGGTTAACAATATATCGGACAGGAGGATGCCAATCAGAGCCAGGATAGAACTCACCGTAAATAGGGCCATTATGGTGGGATAATCCCTCGCCAATACGGCCTGGTATCCCAATTGTCCCAGTCCAGGAATGGAGAAAATCGTCTCTATGATAATGCTTCCACCGATCAACCCTGGAAGAATCGATGCCAAGATGGTGACCATAGGTATGAGTGAGTTCTTTAAAACATGTTTGAATATCACTTTATACTCCGAAAGCCCCTTTGCCCTGGCCGTGCGAACGTAGTCCTGGCCCAGCACCTCGCGCATACCTGTGCGCATATAACGCGATAAGCCCGCAAACCCCGAGTAAGAGAGTAGGAGAACTGGAAGAAAGAGGTGCCACATCTGATCCGCCAATCGCTGCCATAGTGGCCAGTTGGAGGAATAATTAATAGAGTAAAGCCCAGCAGGGGGAAATAAGTAGAGGAAATCCCCACCACAGAGAAACACCAGGGCCATGGTACCAGCCCAAACCACGGGCAAGGAAAACAGAACGAAAGCGGATAGAGTCGTGATCTGATCACCAATGGAATAGGAATGAGTGGCAGAATAGATTCCCAGGGGAATGGCAACCAGGTACACAACGAGGATGGACAACAGGTTTAGTTTCACTGTTACGGGGAGTCGATCGAGTATTTTACCGAATACGGGTTGATTGTCTTTGAGTGAATCGCCGAAATTCAAGGTAAATAAGTTTTTCACCCATACCCCGTATTGAACGTATAGGGGCCGGTCGAGACCGTATTGCGCCCGCCACTGAGCCAGGGCTTGATCCACGGTGCCTCGCCTCTCCGTGGAAATCCCCACCTCCCCTGCGGCTCCAAGACCACCACCGGCCAGGAGCTCTGCTGGATCCCCCGGGGCAAGACGCATGATCAAGAAGCTGATCAACGTGATACCTATAAAGGTCGGGATAAAAAGGAGGATGCGCTGAAAAATATAGCGCCACATCGTATGGGTTCACTAAGCAGATGGTTTACTGATATATTTTTGAGCCTCAAGGGGGACCCACCATTCCAGCGCCCGGAGCCCGCCGATGGGTAGCACCTCCACGCCTTGGAAGCGCCTCTGCACTGCAGAAACCGACTTCGGCATAAAGAGAAACGTGTAAGGTTGGTCCTCGTGAACAATGCGCTGAAATTCTCGGTAGAGCTCCACACGCTTGTTGAAGTCGAACTCGCGCCGGTAAACCTCCAGGATTTCATCCACCCGTTCGTTCTTATAGCTTATCATGTTAGAACCCTTGTTGGCGGATTGAGAGGAATGCCAGACCTGAAAGGCATCCGGATCGTTGACGCTCATGCCCCATCCGAGAATCATGGCATCAAAACGATGGTTTCTAACATCATCTAAATAAATGGTCCAGTCCAGCTGCCGTACCTTAGCCACAATTCCGTGTTTCTTAAGCTCGTCTTGAAGGATTAACGCGACGCTCTTGCGCGTGGGGTTCCCTGAGTTGAACTTGATCTCAAAGCGGAAGGGTACCTTCTTCCCATCAATGACTTTGTCCAACACCCCGTCTCCATCCGTATCCCGCCAGCCAGCCTCCCTGAGCAGTCCCAAGGCCTTTTTGGGGTCATAGGGAGTGTTCTTGAGGGTTTTGTCATATTCCGGACGGAAATAATAAATAGGACTATCCACCACCTGACCCAGACCGGACAGAATGGTTTTCACCATCTGATTGCGGTTGGTTAGATAAGTCATTGCCTTTCGCACCCGCTTGTCCCGGAAAATCGGGTGATTGTTATTCCATCCTATATAGGTGTACCCCGGCGAGAAATATATGAACTTTTGGAATTGTTCCTGAAAACGACCGCTGCCGGTCTGCTTCAGGTGTTGCAACGGCTGCAAGCTCATGGTATCCAAGCCCCCGCTTTTGAGGCTCACAAGGGCTGCATCCATGTTATTGATTACTCGGAATCTGAACAGGTACAGAAAAGTCTGATCGATTCCAGGCTTCCCCTTACCCCAATATCCATCATTGCGCTCCAACAGGACCTCTTGCCCTGTTTCCCACTTCAGGAACTTATAGGGCCCACTCCCCATGGGATTTCGACTGAAGTTTTTGTTGAAATCGTTCGCGAACCGCTTAACCTCTTCCGACAGCCCTGCACCTCCCTGGTTGAGTTCCTGAACAGTCACGTTTTTTAACAGATCTTCTGGATCGTAGTAATGACGTGGCAGGATATCGATACCGCCAAGCACGCTTTCGTTCAGAAAGTAAGGTTCTTTGGTGACGAACTGGATCGAAAAGTCATCAACTAGCCGGGCATCAACCACTGAATTGTAGTACACACGGAGAAAGGGCGCATTGACTAGAGGACACTTAATGGCCTTAATGCTAAAAAGCACGTCCTCGCCCGTTATGGGATGACCATCTTGGAATGTGGCATCCTTGCGAATCATAAAGGTGTAGCTCAGTTTGTCATCCGAGATGGCAGGCCGGGACTCTGCCAGTAGAGGCTTTAGCTCAAGGGAGCGGGGATCCCGGGTGAGGAGCCCCTGAAAGACATATTGTAGGATGGCACTTGCCCCGGAGTCATTGCTGGTGAGGGGATTGAGTTGCTCGGGATCACTCAGCATGTGCCTGAGTAACCAGTCACCCTGGGCCGGTCCCGTGGTACTCTTCTGCTCATTCTTGGTTTTGCATCCCACCAGTGGAAGCAACACCAATAGAACGAACACCATGAACAGTCTTTTGCAAGACATGGATCGTAATCCCTCAACCACCGAGCGATTCAAGGGAAATTTCTCTGACTTGCTTTGGTCTTTGCTGCACAAAAAGAGGCAGGGGGATTTGAACATTGATTTCCGGTTCTCGGTAGCGTATTTGCCATGTCTTGTCCTCGGTGTCGGACTCCAAGGAGATCTTCAACGGGAAGGGACCAGCAGAGGTGGAAACAAAATCGGAGAAGACCGCACTTAGCTCGGTGTTTCCATCGGAATCCAGTCGGTCCCATCCGATTGGTACACCCAGGGCTGGATCAAAGTCGATCCATTCGCTGCCACCGTTGGGAAGAGCTCGCCGAATGGCGTGATCCTCCCCTTGCCATGTTCCCCCGTGCAATACCGGGGGTAAACCTAGAAGAAGGGAGGTCAACTCCGCCAACTCCAGAGGAATCTGGGTAAAGCGAACAAGATTCCGCTTGGAGCTCACGCCGCGATAGAGGATCCTCTTTCGGGGTAGAAACCCTACAACCTCGTCTCCATTAGCCGTCAAGACTAGGATGGCGCCCAAAGGAGAGAGGGTTTCCAGCCGCAGACGGTTCGGGCGGTCAACCAGGAGGGCCACACGAAACCCTCCCCTTTCATCTTTGTACTGATAGTTGATGGAGGATAAACTCCGTAGTGTTCGAACCTGGTCTGCCCTTTTTACCAGACCGCGAACTAATTCTTGTGTTGCTGGGCTCTGGGGCGTAACCCCATCAGGCAGGCTAACGGAAGGACTAACTGAGGCACAACTCCCAAGGGTTAATCCCGCCGAAACCATGAGAGTTGCTCCACATAAAATATAAAGGCCTTTCCGATCCCACTGAAATAACCTCAAATTTCTCTCTCCAGGCGTTGGATTTTTTCTTTGATTCTTTGCATTTGATCTTTTTCCTTGGCACTTTTCTTCGCTTCGCGATAATTCTGGAGGGCCTGCTGTAGTTTGCCAAGCTTCTCATAGGCGTCTCCCAGGTGTTCGATTATCGTGGGGTCATCCACCACTAATCCAACTGCCCGCTCCAGTTGTTCTACGGCCTTGTCGTAATTGCCCTTCTGGTAGTAGAGCCAACCCAGGCTATCGATATAAAACCCGTCATTGGGCTCAAGCTTGAGTGCCCTCACAATCAAATCTTCGGCTTCGTCTAAAAATACTCCCATCTCTGCATAGGTGTAACCCAGATAATTCAAGGCGGCCGCGTTTTTGGGATCCAGCTCGATCGCTATTTTCATATGCTCGATGGTCTTGTTTTTATTCTTATTCTCATCGTAAAGGGCACCCAGCCGAAAGTGTGCCTGATCGCTTTTGGGATCCAAATCGAGCACTTCCTGCAAGGTTTGAATGGCCATGGAGTAGTCTTTGGCCTTATGGTAGAGGGAGGCTAATAAGTTAAGTAGCTCTTTGCTATTCTTACCCTTCTGATTTGCTAAAGCTGTCTGAACCGCTTTGATGGCCTTGGCAAAATCACCCCGACGGTCATAGATGGAAGCGAGTTGGAGGCGAGACTCGGAATAGTAATCACTCTCTTCCGGGATGTTGGAAAATTCCTCGATGGCTCTCACATCGTTCTTCAGCTGCGCGTAGCTCGCTCCCAAAAAATACCGCACCCGGTGGTTCTCTGGGTTTCCCGCCAGGACGAGATTGAATTCTGTGGATGCCCGAGCGAAATCACGCCTCCCATAGTAAATGAGACCAATTTTGGTTCTTGTCTCACTAGGATCAGCCTGGTCCACCTGTAATTTCTGGAATTGCTCCAATGCCTCGTCCAGTTTATTTTGTCCAACGTAAATCTCACCTAGTCTCTTTCTCGCCCACTCATTTTTGGGACGAGTACCGAGAAGTGATTGATAGGTCCGAATGGATTCTTCCGTCTTCCCCTGCAGTTCATACACCAAAGCAAGGTCCATCAGCACGGCCTCGGACTTAGGATGCAGTTCAAGGGCCTTACGGTAACTTTCCTCGGCATCCAGCAATTTTTTGGTCTCGACCTGGACCCTTCCCAAATAGTAATATCCAAGAACCGACGAGGAATTCAGGGCGATGAGTTTCTCGAGATTCTGGACGGCCTTTTCGAAATCTTTTCCCTGTAGGTGGAGCGCTCCCAGATAGAGAAGGGCCTCGTGACTCTTGGGATTTAACTGGAGAACCTTTTCATATTCTTCGATCCCCCTGGAGTCCTGTCCCATAGAGGTATAGAGGCCGGCTAAAAGCCGATGGGTTTGTAATTCTTCGGGATCCAGTCGGGATGCCTCTTCTGCCTCCTCCAAGGCACGACCTAGCTTCCCCTGGCGCAGGTAAAGGGTGGCTAGGCGCAATCGCAAAAAGGCATTGGTCGAATCGGCCCGAATAGCTGACTCATACTCTTTAAGAGCCCCAGACAAATTGCCTTCTGTGAGGTAAAGTTGCCCCTGGATGAAATGAGCATGGGCCTTGGCGCTCACCGGGACTTTAGTCTTATCTTTTCCCGCAAAGGGGGCCGGTAGATCAGTAACCGTGTTTCCGGGTGTTCCTTCGGAAGTCGAAACGGAAGGTGTACAGCTTGTTAGGAGGGCAAACCACAGAATCGCAAAAATCGCGAGAAAACCCATATAAATAGATAACTAACACACTGCCCAAGGAGGGTCAACGATGTCTGGGTTCTACTGCAAAAAAATGGTGCAGCGGGACCTGGTAATAGTGAATAAATGTCCAGGGAGACAGAAACGGGACTCAGGACCATTGCTACCGTTACAATGGCTATGGTACGTGATGAGTGAAAACGTTCAGACAGGCTATCTAGTTACAAAGGAAGGTATTTTACGGGGTTATGAGCATCCATCTGGCGATCCAGGAGATCACCCATGACAACCTTTCCGGATCGCAAGACATAGCCAGCAAAGCAAGCCATCTCATCCTTCATCTAACGCGGGATAGGAAACACACCTCACCAGAGGCGTTGAGAAGGGACCTTCTCAAAGTCGGCCGCAGGCTTCTCCACGCCCAACCGGCCATGGCATCCCTCCTCAACCTGTTTAATACTGTCCTTTCTGCACTCAATGATCTCCCCAATGGATCCACGGGAGTTAGGGAAATACGTTTCACCACAAAGGCGTTCATCCGCGAGATGAATGAACACAACGAGGCCATATCCAACCATCTCTTTCGTCAGGTAAGGACAAAGGACACCATTTTAACCTACTCAGGTAGCCGTTCAGTTCGCGAGGCACTTCTCCGCTGTTGGAAAAAAGATAAACTATTTTCAGTTATCTGTAGCGAGTCTCGCCCCGCTTGCGAAGGCAGCGTTCTGGCGCGCCGTCTAATTGCACAGGGAATACCCACTTCTCTTACAACCGACGCCCTCGCCCTATCCCTTCTAACCTCATCTCATAGCAGCAATGGCGGTATAAACATGATTCTGGTGGGCGCTGATTCGGTTTCCCCTTGGGGAATTATTAATAAGGCAGGAACACAACCATTGGCCCTGGTGGCCCATCAGACATCTGTTCCACTCTATTGCCTGGCTGGAAGTGAGAAGTTCTTCCCTGGGAATTTTCCTGTGGACAGGATAATTCTCGATGCCCCGCGGGGGGAAATCCTTGCCCATGCTCCTAGAAATTTAAAGATCATAAATCGTACCTTCGACGTTACCCCCTTAGTCAAGGTAACCGGAATCATCACCGAAAAAGGGCTTTATACCCCTCAGGAAATGAGAACCTATCTAAAAAAGCTCCACATTCACCAAGGGCTCATGGCAGCGCTAAAGAAGGTCTATACGAAATAGTAGAGAGTCTATGGCCCCGTTCGAACCTTTCCCCTCGCTTTCAACCCGCTATGATTTTATGGTAATTTTTCGTAGCCCGTAGAAGAATAAGATTTGTGTAAAAACCATGGCGTCATCCCAAGAACAGATCAAGAGCGAAATTCTAAGTCTACGCGCTCAACTAGAAAAACATAACTACCAATACCATGTCCTGGACGATCCAGTCATCAATGATGCGGAGTACGATCGCCTCTTTCGTCGATTGTTGGATCTGGAAAAGGCCCATCCTGCCTTCGCTTCACCCGAATCCCCAACGCAAAAAGTGGGGGCCCCTCCGCTAGAAAAATTCACCACGGTCCGTCACAACATTCCCATGCTTTCCCTCACCAATGCCACCAACGAAGAAGAAATGAGGGAATTTGAAGAAAGAATCAAGCGATTTCTCAAGAGTTCCGAACCCGTCCGCTACGTCGTGGAACCCAAGATCGACGGTGTCGCCGTGGAGCTGGTATATGAAAACGGCCGCTTCAAGGTTGGCTCCACCCGAGGAGATGGCATCAACGGGGAAGACATAACCCTCAACCTCAAAACCATACGCTCCATACCTCTCACCCTAAGACGCAACGATAAGGATTTCCCGTCACGTATCGAGATCAGAGGAGAGGTTTTTCTGTCTCACGAGGCTTTTCAGAAGCTCAATCGTGAACGGGAAGAGAAGGGCCAACCCGCGTTCGCCAACCCACGAAACTCTGCCGCTGGATCCCTGAAACAGTTGGATTCTACGGCCACAGCAAAGCGCCCTCTGGATATTTTCTGCCATGGTGTGGGAGAAGTGGCGGGAACGACGCTCTCAAGCCACAAGGAATTTCTTCAGGCCCTGCAGGAATGGGGGTTAAAGCCAGTCCCGGACCATATCTGCGAATCTCTGCAGGATATTTTTACCCACTTTGGGAAGATAGAAAGACAGCGCGAGGATCTCCCCTATGAAATCGACGGCCTCGTTATCAAAGTGGACAGCCTGGACCTCCAGCAACGCCTTGGAGAAATCTCCCGTTCCCCGCGATGGGCCATCGCCTATAAGTTCAAACCCCGGCAGGCAACCACTCAGATCTTAAATATTCAGGCCCAGGTGGGCCGCACTGGCACCCTCACCCCCGTGGCCAGCCTGGAGCCGGTCCAGGTGGGCGGGGTTACAGTCAAGAGCGCCTCCCTTCACAACATGGATGAGGTGGAACGCAAGGATATTCGAATCGGCGACACGGTTATCGTGGAGCGGGCAGGCGATGTGATTCCCTACGTGGTCCAGGTCATTTCAGAAAAAAGAATTGGTCAAGAACATAAATTCGAGATGCCCGAGAAATGTCCGGCGTGCGGTTTTTCGGTCTATCGTGAGGAAGGAGAAGTTGCTTACCGATGCGTGGGGCTATCGTGTCCTGCGAAACTCAAAGAGAGCCTCAAGTTTTTTGGCTCCCGAGGGGCTATGGACATCGAAGGGCTCGGAGACAAACTCATTGACCAACTGGCGGACCGTCAACTGGTCAAAGACATCGCGGATCTCTATGGCCTGGAAAAGGAAACCCTAGCCGCTTTGGAACGAATGGGTGCGAAGTCGGCCCAGAATCTCATTGATTCACTGGTGCGAAGCAAGGGATGCACTTTCGTCAGATTTGTAACCGCATTGGGAATTCGCCATGTGGGCGAGACGATATCGAGGCTCCTAGCCGATCACTTCAGCAAGCTAAACAATCTCATGGAGGCATCGGAGGACCAGTTAAAAGAGGTACGCGACATCGGGCCAGAGGTGGCCAAGAGCATCGAGCGTTTTTTCAAACAAAAGGATAACCGTGGGGTGATCGAAAAGCTTTTCAAAGCTGGCATCCAACCAAGGTCGGAAACAAAGAAGAAGGATGGAAAATTAACTGGGATGACCTTCGTCCTCACGGGGGGACTCGATGCCTTGTCCCGCATGGAGGCCAAAAAACGGATCGAAGCCGTGGGAGGTAAGGTCACCACCAGTGTGAGCCGCTCTACGAACTATGTCGTCATCGGTGCTGACCCGGGCTCCAAACACAACAAGGCAAAAGAGCTGGGTATTGACGTCCTAGATGAAAAAGCCTTCCTAAGGCTCCTCGAGCCCTAATGGACAAAACCAACGCCCCGTCATTCAGCAAGGGACCCGGGGCATACTCCAAATTCTTTCTCTCCCTGGCAAGGTGGATCGACGGCCTAAACGATGGTGTGGGTCGGACTGTTTCTTGGCTTACGTTTCTTATGGTGGTGGTCACGACTGTGGATGTGACCATGCGCTATGTCTTTAACGTCAGCTTTGTATTCGTTCAGGACCTTGAATGGCATTTGTTCGCTGTGATTTTCTTGTGTGCCGCGGGTTTTACCCATCTTAAAGATGGACATGTCCGGGTGGACATTATCTATTCGCGGCTTTCACCGGGGAAAAAAGCCTTTGTAAATTTTGCCTTCGCGCTCCTATTTCTTTTCCCCACATGTTTTCTCCTGATCAAAACTTCGCTTCCTTTCATTGAACGCTCCTGGGCGGTCCTGGAAGGCTCGCCGAACCCCGGAGGCCTTCCCGCCAGGTACATATTGAAGGCAGCTATTCCGGTAGGTTTTTTTCTCCTAGCGCTTCAAGGACTTTCAGAGACCATCAAAAACGCCTATGTACTCTTCCAGCAAAATACCGTCACCAACCCGGGTCAGAAACCATGACGGAACTTCTTCCAGTATTGATGTTTCTCGTCTTCACTCTGCTGATCTTGGCTGGTTATCCCGTCGCCTTCACTATCGGTGGAACCGCTCTAGGCTTTGGACTCTACGCCTTCGGCATGAGTTTTTTCGATCTGCTCCCCCTGAGGGTCTGGGGAATCATGACAAACTTCACTCTCATCGCTGTGCCCTTATTTATATTTATGGGAGTAACCCTGGAACGATCGGGTTTGGCCCGGGAACTGCTAGAAACCATGGCGCAGGTCTTTGGGCGCTTTCCCGGTGGGCTGGCCATATCGGTGGTTGTCGTAGGCACACTTCTGGCGGCATCAACGGGAATCATTGGGGCAACTGTGACCACCATGGGGCTCATCGCCCTTCCAACAATGATAAGGCGCGGGTACCAAAAAGAACTGGCCTCCGGAGTGGTCTGCGCTTCGGGCACCCTGGGCCAGATTATACCACCCAGCATCGTCCTGGTTCTGGTGGGAGACATCCTTGGGGTATCTGTGGGAGATCTATTTCTCGGAGCCCTCATTCCCGGTGTAAGTCTGGCTGGCCTATACATTATTTACCTGTTCGTGGTATCCATCATTCGTCCTGAGTCTATGCCGCCCATTTTCCCCACAGGACATCTAACCCTCACCTCAACCCAACTCTGGATCAACGCAGGCAAGGCCGTTATACCCGCTCTCGCTTTAATGCTTGCCGTTCTCGGCTCCATCTTTTTTGGTATTGCCGCTCCCACTGAGGCCGCTGCCATCGGGGCCTCCGGAGCGGTATTCCTCACCCTGGTAAACGGGAGATTCAACCTCACAATGCTCAAGGAGGTCATGCAAACCACCACTCGCCTCACCAGCATGGTTTTTATTATTCTAGTTGGAGCCACAGCCTTTGGTCTCGCCTTTCGAGGAATGGGAGGAGACTCACTGGTCCGAGACTTTATCTCCCATCTATCGATTCCACCCTGGGCAGTATTTGCGTGCATCCTGGGAATCGTCTTTGTTCTAGGTTTTTTCCTCGATTTCATCGAGATCGCGTTCATCCACCTCCCCGTGATTGCACCCATCCTTAGCGAGATGGGTTTCGACCCCCTCTGGTACGGGGTTCTCTTCGGCATCATCCTGCAGACTTCTTTTCTCACACCTCCCTTTGGCTTCGCTCTTTTTTATCTCAGAGGAGTGGCTCCACCTGAAATCACCACGGGACACCTCTATCGTGGAATAATACCGTTTGTTCTAATTCAGATCGTGGGGCTCACCTTGGTGGCAACTTTTCCCTCCCTGGCCACTTGGCTTCCCCGGCTGTTCTCACAGTGATCATCCATTGCAGATGAATGGGCGAAAAGTTAAGAGGAATCTACTGGAACTCTCATGATGGCGGAATCCCCTGAGGATCAGGTAAGAGTGCATCTCACCATTGAAGGACAGGTTCAAGGGGTCTTTTTCCGTACCTCCACCTTGCAAGAGGCCAAGCGCCTGAGCGTCAAAGGTTGGGTGAGAAATTGCCCAGACGGATCAGTTGAGGTGGTGGCAGAGGGGAGCAGGAAAAAGATCGTTGAAATGATTCAATGGTGTCACCAGGGGCCGGCTCGAGCCCAGGTCCGCAACGTCCAGCTCCAGTGGGAAGACCACAAAGAGTCCTTCAAAAACTATTCCATCCGGAGATAGAAAGACTTTTTCAACTGCCTACTAGTAGGATTGGGGCCATAGGAATCGGAAAACCAACTACCCTTTGGCAAGGGCCTGGCGAAATGCATCCCTGAACTTCACGTTGTAAAGACGGCGGAAGTCTTCCGGGTAAGTCTCGCCAGGCTCAACTTTTAAATCCACGAGGACGGGGCCATCCTCTCTCAATATACGATCGAGATTTCGATCCCACTCCTCCAGGCTGCTGAATTCATAGGTCCGCAAATATCCCGCCTCCCTGGCCAATCCCGTGAAGCTTATTCTTCCGACTCCCGGTATGGGCACGCTTCCGTTAGTTTCGTACGTGCCGTTTTCACAAACACAGTGAACAAAATTACGGGGCTGAGCGTTGGCGATGGTCACCAGGGACCCAAGGTTCATCAGTAAACTACCGTCCCCATCCAGAACAATCACTTTTTTGTCGGGTCGGCCGAGGGCAATCCCAAGGCCGTGTGAGGAACCCTGCCCCATTGCCCCGGTAAAGGTGTAGTTGAGCTCGCTTGGAGATATATGGATCCACTCCTGTGCAGCCATATAGACGGCCACCACAATTTCACTGCTCCGGTGCCGTGCGAGGACTTTCAAACACTGATCACGCTTCATCATGGTTACTGAGGCTCCCTTCCGATCAACATCACCACAGGCTTGGTGTGAGCGTACGCTTTTTGTACGGCCGGCCTGATTTTTGTAGTGTCCTCCGTGGTCTCGATCAGATGATGTTCGATTTCCATGACATCGAGGAGCGGCTCCACGATCCGTAACCCATAACGAGCCGACTGGGTGGGAGTAACACCCGGTTCCTTCCCCAGCAATCCTACCATCATACACACAGGATTTTTCCCCTCCATGGCCACACCGCGCAGCGCGTTCACCGAATCCAACAGGCCCGTGTATTGGATGAGAAGGAGCGCCTTATGACCGGTGCTGTATAGCCCGCTGCAAATGGAAACTCCCTCGTCTTCCTTGCACACTTGTACGAAACGAAGGGCGGGGTCCTGGGAGAGACCCTTCAGCAAGTGATGACTGGTGGTTCGGTCCGGCAGAGCCACGATGAAACTGATGCCTGCAGCCTTTATCTCCTCAATGATACTCCCTGCCTTGAGTGAATCCGTTGCTTGAGCCAAGCCAATCCTCCTCAATTTTTCAGAGGGTCGTCTCTGACGATCCTGAGGTCAATTCCAAGAACACAACTAGGGTTCCCGTGTAAAAGAAAAAACCTTTTTCCCGTTTAGGCGCACCTCGGTCGTAATGGGAATCACTTTCGACAGAGTGTTCTCCACAAAACAGCGTTCACTGGCCTGTCGCGCCAGAGTTTCCACATCCGCCTCTGAAAGGGACCCGGTAAGGTCCACCTGGTAAATGATATCCTTGAAATCTCGAGCCTCGCGATCGTTGTGGGCCCGCGCCAGCAACTTCATGCTGTCAACAGGCATGGGGTTTTCCTTGAGGACATTGGTGTACTGCATCATCAAACAAGTCGCTGCTCCACTGATGAAGTACCCGAGAGGGGAGGGTCCCTCACCCTTTCCCCCACGGCTTTGGGGTTCGTCGGCTACTATCACAAAGGATTTGTCTTCCGACTTGTAGATCGCCTCCTGGGTCTTTTTCCCCTTGTGAGTGACATCAATACGTACCGTTCCTAACTTTGCCCCTTCCTGTTTGCTTCTGTCCTTTTCAGCAGCCGCATCTTTCGCCATTGGATCTTCCTCCCTCGTTATGATTCGTCCCAATCGAATCTTTAACTCAAAGACTTCAGAAAGATTTTCCCGCCAAGAAGCCCTAAGTTAAAATCTTATAAACCGAAACACGAAATCCTAAACAATCCCAAAACCCAAACTATTAATGTTCAAAACATTTAACAAACGGTCTGGCATTTCTCGAAAAGACGAAGATCCGAGCCCGTTTAACAAACCGGTGGATATATTTGTTTTTCATTTTGTTTATTCGAATTTGTTTCGAATTTCGGATTTCGAGATTCGAATTTGTAAATTTACTTGACGCCCTTTGCCTGAGTCATCCTTTTCCCAGGTCCGACCCATGCTTTCCCGAGTTATGCCAGCTCAAGAGAGTGAAAAACTGTTGCCCACTTTTTTGTCCTGAGCCCATTGATAGGCCCAAGAAGCGGCAGTCGCATCCCACAAGGGCACACCCACCAACTCAAAGAGAATCGTTTCATTTGAATCTCGACGCGCGGGTACCTTCTTGAGAATGACCTCTCCAAGCTCACCAACAATCTTATCCGCAGACCAGGTCCCGGAATCGATCATCGTCGTATAGGGCTCGCGCGCCGGCTTTCCTTCCAGAACTTCCTTTTTCCACGAGACGATCACCCGTGACGAGGAAACGAGTTCAACAGGAATTTGACCGCTCGCGATGGAGATAATCAAGGCTCCCTGAGCGACCCAATGGGGTTCGAGCACAGGACTTCGACAGTTAGTAGCTACGTCGATAATGTGGGCCCCCTCGACTGCAGCCCGTGCGCTTTCCACCGGCACCACATCGAGGTTCAACCACGAGCTCATTTGCCTTGCAAAGCGATTTCGATGCTCTTCCGTGGGACTATACACACGTACGCGCTGGAGTGAGGGTAGCGCTCTGCGAATGGCCAGGAGTTGTCCCTTTGCCTGCCGTCCACTTCCAAGAAGCCCTAACTCTTTGCCGTCGTCTGGCGCTAGATGTTGGCACGCGACCCCGGCGGGAGCGCCAGTACGCCATACATTGAGCTCTCCCCCCGGTACCACGGCCAGGAAGTGACCATGTTCCGCATCAAATAGAAGGATAAAATTGGCGTCCTTAGCACCCGAAAAGAGCGGGAATAACCGTACCCCCACACCATGCTCCGGCCCCGTGGCAGAAAGAATCCGAAGGTTCCGTTTTCGATCTTTAAGTGAGAGTCGAAGATCGGAATAGTTGACTCCTTCCCCCTTCTGTTGGCTTCGAAAGGCCTCTGTGATCATCTCAAGAAGTCCGTCCATGGAAGACGGCGTATCAAACAAGGGACGGAGTTCGTTTTCGTTGAGAAGGAGCGCCACGAGCCCTTATCTATGCCGTTGGCATTGCAATTGCAAGGCCATGCTGGCAGCGGAGAGCAAAGCGCATAGCGCAAAGTGTAAGAAGAAAACAAGCAGAACGCAGCAGGCAGTTGGCAGCAATAGTAGGGACTACTGACCACTGACTATGGGACTACGGACAAACAAGAAGCAAGGAACAGAGGGCATAGAGCAAAGGTTTAGTTAGTACTGAGTTACGAGTGCTGAGTACTGAGCCTAAACTGCAAATCGCAAAGGACATAGCGCAAAGTGTGATAAGATAACGGACCACTGACGACGGGAAGATTTCGAAATTCGAAATTGCAAATTCGAATTTGCTCCACACCGTCTTCGGTCTTCCGTCACCGGTCAACTCGTAAGAGCAGATGGCAGTGGGCAGCAATGAGCCCGGAGCTGATGGCTTAAAAGTGAACGCTTTACGCTCTGCGCTTAGCGCTTTGCGTCTTCGCGGCTAGCTCCGGGGAATCAGATGAATGGCGGGAGCTTTGATCAATGCAGTCAGCGTAGCGCCGGGTTGTATGCCCAGTTCTTCGCAGGCAGGATGGGTAACTAGAGCGGTGAGGGGGAATCCCGCTTCCAGGGTGACACGAACCAAGACTCCATTCGATACCACGGATTGGACGCGAGCTTGAAGATGATTGCGTGCGCTGGCAGGGGAGGGACTACTTTTTTGCAAGACGACATCTGCCGCACGGATACACGCCTCTACCTCGCATCCGACATTTACATTGGAGACCGCAACGAGCTCCTTATCGCCAATAGCTACGGTTGCCAGGCCGTCCTGGGCTCGCACGACCGTTCCCGTGACCACCGTTTCCATACCAACAATCCGAGCCACGGACATGTCGACGGGTCGGTTGAAAATCTCATGCACCAAGCCCGTCTGTGGTATTTGCCCCCCGTCCACCACCACCACTCGATCGCCCAATGCAATGACTTCACTGCGATCATGAGTAACCAGCATCACAGGAACGTCGAATTGATTCAGGACCTGTCTAAGTTCAGGACGAATCTCCTCACGTAGAGGTGCATCCAATGCCGAAAAGGGTTCATCCAGCAAAAGGAGGCGGGGACGGCGGACAAGGACCCTTGCGAGGGCAACCCGCTGCTGCTGGCCACCGGAAATTTGATGGGGGAAACGCCGCTCCGTCCCATTCAACCCAAAGAGATCGAGCATCTCGGCAACTTTCTTACGCCGCGCCTCCCTAGATAGGCCTTTGAGACCGTAAGCAATATTGGATTCCACTCGCATATGTGGGAACAGCGCGTGTTCCTGAAAAAGGTAACCAATGTCTCTTTTTTGCGGCGTCCAGAAAATTTGCCTTTGCGCGTCGAACCAGGTCTGCTCGCCAAACCGGATCATGCCTTCGTCCGGCCGCTCCAACCCGGCCAGACATCTAAGGATTGTTGACTTTCCACCGCCGGACGGGCCAAAGAGCACGGTTATGGAAAAGCCATGGGCCGGCTGTTGGAAGCTGGGGTGAATCACAGCCCCCTTGGGAAACTTCCTCTTAAAGTCAACCACCAGCTGAGTAGTTATAACGACAACCTCCTTCCACCCAAGCTGTAGGTCACACTGAGCGCCGCAAAAGATACGACCACCAACAGGAGTGCAGTCCAGCCAGCCGATTCGTAGTTGAGGGCCTGAACATCATCATAAATGGCAATGGACAGAGTCCGGGTCACACCTGGGATATTTCCTCCCACCATGAGAATGACGCCAAACTCACCAATAGTGTGGGTGAAGGACAGGACCAGGCCAGTAATAATACCGGACCAGGAAAGGGGAAGAACAATGCGAAAGAAAGTTTGCATCCTGGAAACCCCTAGGCACCAAGAGGCTTCTACGGTTTTTTGGTCTACCGACGCGATGGCGGTGGTAAAGGGACGAACTGCGAAGGGGAGATTGAAAATAACCGAGGCGAGCAGAATTCCCTGGAAGCTAAAGGGAAGCAAGTGACCTGTCAGGGACCGATACCCTCCCCCTATCCATGCATCGGGTCCGGTTGCTAGCAGGAAGTAAAATCCAGCCACTGTGGGCGGCAGGACCATGGGCAAAGCAACCACGGTCTCCACCAAGGGTCCCATCTTGCTCCGGGTTGTGGCCAACCAGTAAGCCAATGGCACACCCATCAACACGAGAATCATTGTGGTGCCAGCAGCCAACTTCAAAGTCAGTGCTAGTGCAGTCCAGTCCACTGGCTTATCCCCCTGGAAGAAAGAATCCGTACCTCTTGAAGGTTTTTCTGCCTCTGGGGCCTAAAAGGAATTCACGGAATTCCTCTGCCGCTTCCCTCTCCAGAGTCCAACGAAGAATTACTCCCACCTGATCAATGTCGGCGTAGGAGGCAGGGGGAACATGCCACTGACGGCCTCGATCACGTATTGAAGGCGCCATCACTAGAGACAAGGCCAGGATGCCGACATCGGCAACTCCTGAGTGTACGAACTGGACCGCCTGGGCAACGTTTTCACCAAGAACCAATTTCTCCCGCGTTTGTTCGTATACACCCATGTTTTTCAGGACCTCCAACGCGGCCCGTCCGTAGGGGGCGTGGCGAGGATTGGCAATGGCGATTTTTTTCACCGAATGATCCAGCAACGAACGAAGCCCCATTGACTCCACTTGGACGGGTGAGTCCATGGGTGCCCACAAGACAAGGCGTCCCACGGCATAAAGAAACTCAGAATCTTTAAGGCCCTCTCCCTGATCCAACAATCGACGCGGGTAGACTGCATCCGCAGAAAGGAAGATGTCAAAGGGAGCCTGCTGCGCAAGCTGGGCAAAAAAGTTACCGCTGGAACCATAGGTCACCCTTACCTTGATCCTTCGGTTCTCCTTCTGAAAAACCCGGACTAACTCATTCATGACAAATCTCAAGCTGGACGCGGCTGCCACAGTGAGTTGCCGCGGTTTCATATTGGCGGCCTGCGAGTTTCCCCCACAGGCAACAAGCAAAACCCATAGGACCGCCACAACATTCCATACCATTCTCCATTGGCAGCCTATGACAAAGTTCTGCTCTAACTTATTGCCTCTTTGGTTCATGTGGGTTGGCGATGGTAAAAACTTCAAACCACAGACACTACCTGACCCATCTCCGCCACATGGTACCCGGGTAGGCCTCCTATGAGTTCCCGGTAGGCCTTCTGCCGCAATAGATGAACCAGGGCTCGAATGCGCGGATCCCCTTCCCTCTGAGTCGAGTAACACAGTTCGTAGATCTCCTCCTCCACGGGAAGAAAACGTACGCCCGCTTCTTCGCTAACCAGTCGCAAACATATCCCAGCATCAGCCCAGCCCCCTCGCACGGCCTCTGCCACAGATCGATGGTCACGAGCTAGTCGGCGGGGGGCCCGATGTCTGGGGAGCAACCGGTCCAGGCATTGGCGGGCTCCCGATCCGCTCTCCCGTCCGATCCACCGAGCCTGGGAATTCAAGACCCCTCGAACCGAACGTGCGCCCAGACCCGAGGACAGAGCAATCCCTTCTTCCCAGCGAGCCACCCGCAGCAAGCGAAAACCAGCACCCAATTTTTTTAGCACCAATTTTGGGTTTTGATCCTGTTTTTCTCGAGTAGAGAGATGCAGCCCTGCCACATGCACCAGACCCTGACCCAAGAAGTCCAGGGCTTGCTCACTGGAGCGAACTAGGACAATCATACGAAGCCCAGTAAAACGGGAAAACTCGGTGGCCAACAAACTGGCAGCGGGATCACAGCTGGCAACCACGAGAGTGCCTTCGGGTAGCACCGACCGAGTATCTCCCATACGCCCGTCACGGAATAGACCATCGTGGGGAATTCCAATCAGGCCTTCGGTCTCGGCTGGATAGATCAAGCCGCGTCCTGCAACCTCCGCCCGCCAGTAGCGACATGGTTCACTGGGAGGTGGCCAGGCCCAGATGGGCTCTGCAACGGGATCTGAAGGCGACCCGAAGAGCTCCTCCACTGAGCAGTTCAGCCCTTTGGCCAACGACAAGGCCGCCGCCACAGAAGGAACCAGACGGTGACTTTCAATGGCGCTCACCGCACTACGTGAAATCCCAGCCTTATTGGCCAATTCTGCCTGCGGCCATCCACGTTGGAGCCGACGGTCCCTGACATGATTGTGGCGTGACTCCATGATCATGTCATAATATGATATTATCCTGTCTTCATCAAGGCCCGAGCACTAAGAATCGAGGATTGAGGTTCGAAGATAGCAAAATGAAAAAGGGAAATTAACGGCAGATTTATGCTGATTATCGCAGATAAGGGTTCGGACAGCTCACCGCAGAAACGCTGAGAATTATTTTTAAAATAAAATTAACCGCAGACTCACGCAGATTAACGCGGATGAAAAATGGCAAAGAGCAGAGCGCGAAGCGCATAACGTCCTTGCGGATTCGGAACCACTGACTTCCGACTACTGACCTCTGACTCTGATCCCGGGATTGACGACCGGAGGTCTGTAGTCTGTTGTCTCTTTGCGCTTCTCGCTCAGTCCTCAGCACTCGATACTCAGTACTACTCAAAGATGCTTTGCGCGATGCTATGACTCATCTGTCTTCTCCAAGGCAAGACGGTACACTTCTCTCTTGGGCATGGAAAATTTCTCTCCCAAGACATCCGCTATCTCCTTCACCCGCAATCCCTCTGTTCGGAGTCTTTGAATCTCTACTCTTATTTCTCTGTCTCTGTCACCCTCTTTTCTAGTGTCCCAATCTCCGTCTTTTCTACCTGACCCGCCGATCACAACTGTGATTTCGCCCCGCCACGCACTCGATTCGGAGTCGGAGATTAGTTGACTCACCGAGCCACGGAGGAACTCCTCGTGCATCTTGGTTACCTCTCTACCCAAGACTATGTCGCGGTCACCTAGGATCTCCAATAGGTCCCGTAAGGATTCCTGCACGCGGTGTGGCACCTCATAAAACACCAGAGTCCTCACTTCTTCGCGCAGCCCGGTCAATCGTTTCCGTCGTGCCGCCTTTTTGGCGGGGAGAAACCCTTCAAAAGCAAAGGAGTCGGTAGGAAGTCCGCTAGCGCTCAAGATTGCCGTCAACGCCGAGGGGCCGGGCACAGGTATGACCCGAATAGAGGCATGAACCGCTTCCCGGACCAATCTGTATCCAGGGTCAGACAAGAGCGGCGTCCCGGCATCCGATACCAGTGCAATATTGCATCCTTTTTTGAGACGATGAATCAAATGGCTCGACTTGGTCTTTTCGTTGTGCTCGTGGTAACTGGTGAGGGGTTTTTGAATCCCGTAATGGGTGAGTAGCTTTTTTGTGTGACGGGTATCCTCTGCCGCGATGAGGTCCACCTCTTTGAGGATCCGTAGCGCACGGAGAGTAACGTCTTCTAGGTTACCGATAGGAGTCGCTACGATGTACAAAGTCCCCTCCATTGGCCCTAACCACCCAGTGTGCAGCTAGCAGCATGCAGCCATTTCTCCCCGTCTACTGTTCCCCCTATTACAAACAAAGCAACAACGAGGGACCGGATTCGATCATCTCTCATTCTTGATGACTGCCTACTGTTTTCTGCCCACTGCATACGTCCTACTTCCCCCAATCCCTTGCGTAGCGGAAGTCTCTGTCGATGGTTCGGTGGGAGACCTTTGCGATGACTGGCAAACGCCGCTTGAATTGGGAGCTCATGATCCGGCGGGTAACATCATCCACAAAAAGTTCAGAATAACCTGAACCGAGTAGCTCCGCTCGTGAATAGCGCTCGTCCACCAATAGGTAGAGAAGCCCATCCACTTCATAATAGCTAAACCCTAACTCTTCCTCGTCGGTCTGCCCCTCCCATAGATCCGCCGAAGGCCGCTTTCGAACGATGACTTCCGGGACGCCCAGGTACTCGGCTAGTGCCCAAACTTGAGTCTTATAAAGATCTCCCAGTGGATTAAGGGCGGATGCCATGTCACCGTATAGTGTCCCGTAACCTAGTAGCAACTCAGTTTTGTTGCTCGTCCCGATCACCAATGCGTTCCATCTTGCAGAATGATCGTACAGAATGGTCATGCGTTCACGAGCCATTTTGTTCCCGCGTCTCTTTTGATCCGCCACGGGAGTCCTCTCAAAATACGCATCAATCTGGGGCGTGATGTCCACCACGACAGAGTTGATACCGCTCTTTTGAACCACTAACTCAGCATGGGCACGGCTCTCTGGACTGGAGCCCTTGTAGGGCATCAGAACTGCCAGGACATTTTCCGGCCCCAGTGCTTCTGCTGCCAACATAGCACTTAGGCTGGAATCCACCCCACCAGAGAGCCCCACAACCACACGTTCTATTCCAATTTTCCGTACTTCATTGCGAATGAAGGAGACAAGGACGGGCTTGAGAAATCCGACATTGGTGGGAATTTGTACCATAATATCAGCCTGTCGGCTATTACCTGTCAGTATCAGAGACGAGGGTCGGCTATTTTCTCTTCTTCGTCTTTGAGACTTTTTTCGCCGGCTTATTAGTTTTTCTTTCCTTACGCCGAGCCGCCGGAACCGCTGGGGGTCGGCTCGCCGTTGGGCGTTCTCTGATTCGCATCAGCTCGTTAATGGTAAGATCGAGATCCTCATCTCGCAGTAAGTGTGCAACGGTTCTCTTGCGCCGCACGGTCTCGAGGGCCATCTCCCCCATAACCAGATCCTCATCGTAGTACTTTGCCTTAACAAGAACGTTGCCGAAGGGATCCAGGATCTCTGACCCTCCCCAAAATCCTACTCCATCCTCAAAACCCGCCCGGTTCCCGTAAACCAAATAGAGACTGAAGGTTTCGGCGTAACTACGGTTGATAAGCTCCCAGTAACGGGCGTTGTCATCCTGAAGCTGGCCCTCTGTGATACCGCGCAGCGGACTGGAAGAGGGACAGATAATGGCCAGGGCACCATCCAGTGCCGCTAGGTAGACAGTGGAGGGATGCCATAGATCCTCACAGATGAGCAATCCCAAACGGCCAAATTTAGAGTCGAATGCCCGGATACGATCACCCCTAGCAAAATAACGTTGTTCGTCAAACATGCCGTAGGTGGGTAGATAGGCCTTTCGATGCACATGGCGAACCTCTCCGCCTTCAAAATACACCGCCGCATTATAGAAACGGTAGTCGGAGCTCTCTTCCACCAATCCCGCAACGAAGGCCACGTCACGACTCAGCTCTTTGAGATGCTTCATCTCTCGGGAAGAGAGCTTGAGGGCAACATTGGGGACCATATCCCTCAGGAAATAGCCGGTAAGCGACAGCTCGGGAAAAACGAGCAAGTCTACTCCAATGTCCCGAGCCTCCCGGATCTTTTCTTCGTAGAGGGCCAGGTTGGCCCCAAGGTCTCCCAACTTTGGATTGATCTGAGCGATACCAGTCTTGAACGTCATAACACCTCAATTATGAGAAGTAACACAGGGGACGGGCTCCTTGCAATTTCCCTGGTTGTTTCCTTTCTGCCTTCTATTGCAACACTCTCTTTTCGATCTTGCGCCTGTTCGGCCCCTGGCCAATCTTCATCAGCCGCACCGCTTCTTCCAGGTACCTAATGGCTTCGTCCTGCCGTCCCTGTGACCGATTTCACTTTACGGACCCACCTGATTTCACGGAAGGGATCCACCCTATTTCAGGTGGTCCCCTTCGTTTTCTAAGCGAAGCGACGAACGATGGTATCTTGGCCGGCTGGAGGAGGATCCAGTTCATGGCCAAAGAAAGGACCAGCGTTCGTATGCAAACTCAAATCAAGACCCTGTCCGAGCAGGGATACTCAATTCGCAGTATTGCCAGGATACTACGGCTTTCGCGCAGGACCGTGCGTAAGTACTTGGAGCCTACCGCACAGCCGCCCAGTGAGGGTGGCGGTTGGGTTGAGACGGTTGACTGGGACTATGTCCGCCGGGAAGTCTATGGCAAAGGGACCACGGTCAAGCAGATCCAGCGGGAGGTGGCTCCCGAGATAGCGTATGTGAAGTTTTGGCGTCAGTTTCGGGAAAAGGTTGGCCATCAAGCCTCACCCCAACAAGTCACCATCCGGCTTCATCACAAGGCGGCAGAAAAAACCCAGATCGACTTCTCAGACGGTCTTTTTATCACCGAGCGTGGGACGGGAAAGAAGATACTCACACAGTTTTTCTTAGGGGTCTTACCCTTCAGCTCGTATACCTTCGGGGAATTTGTCTTAGACCAAAAGCTTGCCACCTTTATCGGTGTTCAGCAGCGGATGTTCGCCTATTTCGGCGGGGTTACGCCGTATGTCGTGGTGGATAATCTCAAAAGCGGCGTTCACCGGGCCCATCTGTATGACCCCGATGTCAATCCCACCTACTGTGACTTTGCCAATCATATGGGCTTTGCAGTACTACCGGCCAGGCCTTACAAGCCCCGCGACAAAGGCTCGGGGGAATCGGCCATCGGAGTAGTCCAGAGAGGGTTTTTCCAAGAAGTCCGTAACCGTGTCTTCTATTGTCTCGAAGAGCTGAATTGGAGTGAACCCCATTGGTTGGACAGTCACTGGGCTGAAATTAGAATGCCCTCCAGGGTGGTTGAATTAATTATGCTGTTCCCTTCCTGTTTGCCAGAGTCCACATTGTGAGTTCTGTGATCTATGCCCTTCCCTATGCCTCTTGTCTTGGTGGCCGGTCAAAACGGCTTTCACAATTGCCCTAGAAACGACGATCTCACACCGGGTAGATATCTCGTATCCCCCCCTTCAGGCCTCACACACCACCTCGGCTTTCATCTGCCAGGCCTGCTCAAACTCATTCGGTGGACAGTACCCCAAAGCCGAGTGCAACCGCTTCTGGTTATAGACTTCCTCCAGAAAATAAGGAACCCTTTGCTTCACATCCTGCGCCGTCCTGTACTCCCACAGGTAGACTTCTTCATGCTTGAGTGTCTTCATGAAGCTCTCCGCTGTCGCATTGTCATAGGGATTGCCCTTGCGGGCCATGCTGATTAAGATCCCCGCTGCCCGCAACTCCTCCACATAAGCATGGGCGGCGTACTGCACTCCGCGATCTGAATGATGGATACAACCCCAGGGCGGCCTTCTCTCCACTAAAGCCATCCGCAGAGCCATTAAAGTCATCTCGGTATCGATCGATTTAGAAAGCGCCCACCCAATAACCTTACGTGAGAACAGATCCAAGATCACCGCCAAGTACAAAAACCCCGTGAGGATCCGGATGTAGGTGATATCGGCCACCCATGCCTGGTTAGGTCTTGTGGCCCTTAGTCCCTTAAGGAGGTTCGGATAGACCCGGTAGGGATGATCACTGTCAGTGGTCTTCACCCAGTGCCGCTTGACCTGGCATTGCAATGATTCCTCCCGCATGATTCTCGACACCCGCTTGTGATTAACCTTAAAGCCCTCGCGCCTCAGATGATGGGTGACTCGCCGGTAGCCGTAACGCGGATACTCCTCCACTACCTGCTCAATCCGGTCCCGTAAGTCCGCCTCCTCAATCTCGTGGAGCATAGAAGGCTCCCGGGTTCGGTAATAAAAAGTGCTGCGCGCTATCCCCATCACTTCACACCCCCTTTGGATGCTGCCAAACTCTTGGCCGTGATGGGTGACGAATTCTCTTTTCTCCGCCGCAGTGTGTACTCTACGGCTTTTTTTAAAAGATCATTCTCCATGGTGAGTCTGCCCACCATCCGCTCCAACTCCGCATTGCGCGCTCGAAGTTCCTTCTCTGGCAGAGAGGGGCCCTCCACCAGGCCCCCTTGTTCGTAGCGCTTCGTCCAATGTCGAATAAGTCCTGAGGAGATGTCGTAGCGGCGGCTCAGTTGGGCCAACGTGGAGCTCTCACTGAGGAGTTCCTCCACTACCTGCCGCTTGAAATTCGCTGTAAACCTTCTTCTCTCTGCCATGATGAGATCCTTTCCCCTTCCCATCAGGCATTCTAACCTGCTCCCTCAAACTGTCCAACTGCAGGGGGTCAGTCCAGCTACAAGTTGATTTCCACTTTGAGCTACACCCAAAACCGGTGCCACGATCGCCACGTAGCAAACCCAAACAGCCAGAGCTGCAGGCCAGCGGCGTCTAAGGAGAAACAGCGCTAGGCTAATCCCAACCACCAGAACTCCACTTACAAGGAATTGCCATTCCCAGGGATTAAGTTCAGGCGATATCTCATAAAGCGGAGATAAACCCAGAGGCACGACTGTTTTCCACAAATAAAAGACCAAACCAAAGGATGCTTGAGCCATACGAGCCAATGTCCCGTACCTTTCCATTGACTCTAAAGCTCCGGCCTCGTATTGAGCTAGCAAAGCAACAAACGCGGCAGCCGAAGCCAAGATCAGGAAAGGTACTTTCTCCAACCACACCCCTCGGGCGGCTCGTCCGAACCAGTTTTGCCCTTGTCCCGCAAACCGCCTGAGGGGATATACGTCCAACACCAAGAGAACCACGGGTAATGTCATTCCGCCAGCTTTCGAAAGCAGAGAGAGACTATACATGGCGAGCGATGCCGACAATCGCCATATCCGAGTGCGCCTGGACTGCGCATCCCCGTTAGCCCACAGATACAAGTGGATGGTCAACAGGAAAAACAGAGCGGAGAGAACATCGCGTCGCTCGGTCGCCCAGGCAACCGATTCAACGCGCAACGGATGAATGGCAAAGACCAGAGCCGCAAACGCAGCCGAGATTCGCAACGAAAAAGCTTCCCCTGCCGTAACGGACAAAGCTAAAGCCAGCAAACGAAACGCCAGAATGTAGAAAAGCACGGCATTGGCAGCGTGGAGGAGCAGATTCGTCATATGATACCCAAACGGCTCAACACCCCACAGGATATAATCCAATCCCAAGGTCCCCCAGCTAAGGGGCTGGTAGTGACCCTTGTGGAATGTGGTAATCATCCAGCGCAGCTGTTCCCAGCCCAATCCCCTATAGCTCCGGTTCTCTAGAAAATTTGCCTTATCGTCCCAATCAACGAAGCCATTTCCCAATACTGGCAAGAACGCTAAAACTGTCAGCAGGGAAACAAGCGAAGGCACAAGCCAACGTGATAACTGCAATACAGTTCCGCTTCTCACTGTGCCGATACGTGTAGAACTCATCATACCGAAAAACTCTCTAGTCTTTGGAAAGACCATCTCACGGCCCAAAAAATGAGAGATGATTTTGAACCTTTCGTTTTTCATCACCTACTAACCCAATACCGTCGAATTGTCCATTCTACTTGGCGCAAGGACAGAATGAGCTGAAGATGAATAGTGAAATTGAGAAATTACTGCCGTGGGCCCATCGTCAATGGCCCTTGCCTTGGTCCTTTTTGAGAAGATAGGAGTTGATGTATCGGGACATACTTCTACTCGAGTAAAAATCTCGCCGTCTTACACCTTGCGATTGGGAACTAGCGTTAGATAAGCGATTTGCGGGGGCAATTGATGCGGATTGGCCGACCTGTTGTGCCTATTCCCCGAGTAACAAATAGAAGGAAAACTTTTACTCCCTTTACTCCTGGGGAATGGGTATGGGAAGCAGAGTAAAAAATTGAAGTGAGCCCACCAGGCCATGGAGGAGTTTCCGTCTGCCCTCATGGTGGACACGAGCATGCAGATAGTTCCTGAAACGAAGAAAAAGATAGAGCAGCAACAGGATGTAGAACAGGAAAAAGACTAAATGGACGACGATTCCTCTGGAAAAATCCACTAAATGAGTTATTATATTCTCTGGACTTACCCTTCACAACTTGCAGACTAAAATGGTGCAAAAAACGTTTGAAACTTTTGTTGCCAATAAGATTCAGGCGTCTTTGGGTGAACATACGCGCACCCAGCGTCTCGAACCACTGTCCGGTGATGCCTCAAGCCGATCCTATTTTCGAGCCTATCTAACGGGTCCTGGTATTCCCCCCACAGTGGTTGTCATGAAACTCGCCGAGGAGGTTCTGCCCCTATCCTCAGAGGAGCTAGCCGTGTTCAGCCAGCCCTTAGAGGAACTTCCTTTCCTCAACCTTCATCGTTTCCTCACCAAGCTAGGAGTACGAATCCCCGCATTGTACGGTCAGTGGCCCGATCAGGGGATCCTCTTATTGGAAGACCTCGGGGACCACTCACTTTGGGACACTGTGCAAGGGCTGGCGCCCCGAGAAACCATGAGATGGTATAAGAAGGCCATCGACGAGCTTCTATCCCTCCAGCTCAAAGGCACCAGAGCACGGGATGGGTCCTGCATTGCATTCAAGCAGCGATTCGACTTCCGCCTATACATGTGGGAGTTTCAACACTTCATCGAATACGGCATGGAACGCGGAAGAAAGGAACCTTGAAAAAAAAAGAAAGGGAATTGGTAAACGAATCCTTTTCTTCCATCTCGCGACAATTGGAGCAACAACCCCCCTACCTGAACCACAGGGACTATCACAGTTGGAACCTCATGGTTCACCAGGAAGAGCTATTCATGATTGACTTCCAAGATGCCCTGATGGCACCCATCCAGTACGACTTAGCCTCGCTACTAAACGACCGGGATACGGACAGCATCATTCAACCTGAACTGGAAAGCCAGTTACTCGACTATTACCTCAGCCGCGTTGAAGACATGGGGGAAACGATACCTTCACGAGATGAATTCATGGAGAACTATCTCCTCTCAGCCCTGCAGAGAGACCTTAAAGTGGTAGGAAGGTTTCAATACCTTGATCTTGTAAAGGGAAAACCTCACTACAAGCAGTACATTCCAATGACCTTAAAGCGAGTAAAGCGCCATTTAACGAGGCTTCCTAAGTTGAAAAAACTGTTGCCTCTGCTCGCCTCCCGATTCACGGAGTTGCAATGAAGGCCATGGTCTTTGCCGCGGGATACGGCCAACGTCTTCGTCCGCTGACCGAAAAACTCCCCAAAGCCCTAATACCGGTTTGGGACCGGCCAATGATCGAATACCCCCTCCGTCTCCTGAAAGCAGCCGGGATTACCGAGATCATTATCAACCTCCATCATTTAGGAAAAATGATCGAAGATGTGCTGGGCAACGGGGAAAGGCTCGACATTCGAATTCAATATTTGAGGGAAGAAGAACTCCTCGACACCGGAGGCGGGCTATTGAGAGCCAAATCTCTTCTTGATGAAGGAACGTTCATCGTCATCAATAGCGATGTGATGATCGATCTCCCCTTAATGGACCTTGTTGCCTTTCACCAGAGGAATCGAGCCACCGCCACATTAGTTCTACGCAAAGATGAAATGGCGGATCAGTACGGGGCCATCGAAACCGCATCAGACGGTAGGATCCACTCTTTCCTGGGCCAACGACCTGTCCAATTGCCCGACACTCCTTTGAGCAAGGTCATGTTCACAGGCGTGCAGATCATGGAGCCAAAAGTGTTTGATTACATGGAGGGTACCAGCCCTTTTAGCCTCACCAGGGTAACCTATCCGAAAATATTGCTACGAGGGGAACCTCTTTACGGCTTTACATTTGGTGGATACTGGCAAGACCTGGGCACACCGGAGAGAATCAAAGAAGCAGAAGGCAAGCTAAAGCGCGGTGAGGTGAAACTGCATTACCTGTAACAGATAGAGACAGAGATTTGAGACAGAGACCTCACACCTTTGGCTCAGATTGAAAATTGTTTTCTGTCTCTGTCTTTATTGTATGTTTCTTCCTTACTACTCTATCTCTGTCTCTTACCCAACTTCGTACCCAAATAATTCTTTCCCGGTATGATCTTTCCCAGGATCACTCCGTGACCTGCCCCTGTGACCCGAGGAAGGTTACCCGCATTTCCCTCAACGGCCTCGTTTGCCAGGACGGCGAAGGCTTGGGCCTCCAGGGCGTCACCATCAAAACCCAACTCCTCAAGCACAGACACCTTAGCAAATGGAAGCTCTCTCTGTAGCATTTCCATCAAGGTTCGATTTTTTCGACCTCCACCGGTAAAGTAGATCTCTTCCACCTTGCCGTAACGGCGCCGGATAGACTCCACATAGGCTTTCCCAATGGAAGCGGCAGTGAGAGCAGTGGCAGTTGCCATGAGGTCCAAAGAACGAATGCCTTTCATTTTTGCCTTTTGGCGAAGGGCCGTTACATATTTACCGCCGAACTCCTCACGGCCTGCGGACTTCGGCGGTGACGCTGAGAAAAAGGGATGTCGCATCAGTTCCCTCAGGAAACTTGCATGGACCTGACCCTTTCTTGCTAGAGCGCCTCCTCGGTCGGAACCCATCTTACCTCCGGTAATCCATCGGGCGAGTCCATCGATGATCATGTTACCCGGCCCGGTATCAAAAGCTACGACGTCCTTTAACCGCCCCCCGGCAGGTAGGTAGGTTAGATTCGAGATTCCGCCCAGGTTATGGATCGCCAGTGATTTCCTACTGTTCCTAAAAAGCAGATAGTGAACATAGGGTGTTAAAGGAGCCCCTTCACCTCCCGACGCAACGTCGGCTGGACGGAAGTCTGCAACCGTTGTCACGCCGGTCCGTTCCGCAATGATGGCAGGCTCTCCAAGTTGGAGCGTGGACTTACCACTACCCTTCGGACGATGGTAAACCGTCTGGCCGTGTGAACCTATGAGATCCACGGAGCGGAGGGAACGACCCATCTTTTGCACGGCCCGCGCTGCGGCCTGTGCAAAAAGCTCACCGAGTCTAAAATTTAGGGAAGCGATTCGGGAAACGTCCGATGAATGATTCTTGCCGTGCCCCATATCCAACAGTTCGTCGCGAATCCGTTTTGGATAGGGAGTGCTAACAAATCCCAAAGGGCGGAAGCGACACCTTTCACCTGAATCGCTGACCTCACCAATGGCCGCATCGATTCCGTCCATGGAAGTGCCCGACATGAGGCCAATAACTAATCGCTTCATGGAACACGGCGGATGTTAGAGTTTGAGAGGTGAACCCCGAACCACGGATCTATGTCCCTGGATTTGGGGTGCTTCCCTTCGAGAAAAATTGGAAAATCCATCCCTGGACTCATGTCCGGGGCGTTTTGCGGTTCGGGGTGAACGGTCTTATTCGTAACGGAGCGCTTCAATGGGATTAAGTGTAGCTGCTTTCTCCGCAGGATGGTAGCCAAAAAAGATGCCAATGGCGGCTGAAAAACCGCAGGCTAGCAGTATGGACCCGGCCGAAACCAGTGTCTCCCATCCACCAAGGTAGGAGATGACATAGGAGGCACCAATCCCGAGGACAATGCCTATCAATCCACCCAGAAGACAAAGCACCATGGTCTCAGTTAGAAACTGCCTGCGAATGTCGCGCTTTCTCGCTCCCACGGCCAACCGGACCCCAATTTCTCGAGTCCGCTCGGTCACCGAGACAAGCATGATGTTCATAATCCCTATCCCACCCACGATCAGAGCAACAGACGCAATCCCTGCTAAAAGGTAGGAGAGCGTGTCGGTTGCCTCATTGGCGGCCTCCACGATCTCTGCGCGATTACGGATTCGGAAGTCGTCCCGTTTTCCTGGCGTTATTCTGTGGCGTTGGCGCAGGAGTTCTGCCATATCTTTTTCGGCCTGATAGGTAGCCTGTTGACTGGTGGCAGCCACTTCGATTCTCTGAACGTAATGGATACCAAGGAGCTTTCTCTGGGCAGTTCGTAGCGGCACGAAAACAATATCATCCAGATCCCTGCCACTTCCAGATGTTCCACGTTCCTTAAGCACACCGATCACCTCGAAGGGAATATGCTTGATCCTAACCACCTGTCCTACTGCGTATTGCACTCCAAACAGTTCCTTTGCCACGGTTTTTCCCAACAGCACAACCTTCCGGTTCAAAAGCATATCCTCTTCGCTAAAAATGGATCCTGATTCGATGGGCCAGTTTCTAATGCTAAGATAATCCGGAGTTGTACCGGTGAAACGCGGCAGCCAGTTCTTGTTACCGTAAACGATCTGAGCCGACCCTCGTACCATGGGTGCCGCCATATCAACTCCATCCACCTCCTCCACCAAGGCTCTAGCATCAGCAGCCTTCAAAGTAGTGATGGTACCACTGCCGGCACTTCGCCCGCCACGTCTCGAGCTCCCCGAGTAAACCGTCAAACGGCTGCTGCCCAACCTTTCCATTTGCCTGGCGATCTTCGCCTTGGTACCTTGGCCGATTGCCACCATGGCAATCACGGCTGCCACCCCAATGACAACTCCAAGCATGGTGAGCGCAGAACGCATCTTATTGACTCGCAGCGCTTTCAGAGCAGTGCGAATGTTCTCCAACAGGCCTGACCTTAAACCCTTCGCTTCCTCGGACGTCAACTTCTCAGCCGTGGGGGTTGCGATGGCTAAGTTATCGCCTCCTTTTTCCTCCCCCTCGATAATTCCGTCTTTAAAATGAATGACACGTTGACAGTGAATGGCGACTTCCGGGTCATGGGTCACAATGACCAGCGTGATTCCTTTTTCACGGTTGAGTTGCTTAAAGAGCTCAATAATCTCGTCACCGGTTTTGGTATCCAGGTTACCAGTGGGCTCGTCTGCCAAAATCAGCTGCGGTCCGTTCAACAAGGCCCTCGCAATGGCGACCCGTTGCTGCTGCCCTCCTGACAACTGTGTGGGTTGATGTTCCTCTCGGTCCGCGAGTCCCACTAACTCCAACGCCGCCTTTGCCTTTTCCAGACGCTCCCGAGGTGAGGCCCCATTGTAAAGCATGGGGAGCTCCACGTTCTCCCGCGCACTGGTTCTGGCCATAAGGTTGTAGTTCTGGAAAACAAATCCGATCTCGTGATTTCGAACGAAAGCTTTCTCGTCTGGAGATAGAGCTCCAACTTCCTTACCCAACAATCGATATTGACCTGAAGTGGGCTGATCGAGACAGCCCAGGATGTTCATGAGGGTTGATTTTCCAGAGCCCGACGGTCCCATGAGGGCAACGGTTTCTCCGGGAAAGATTTTTAAGGAAATCCCTTTCAGGGCTTCCACTTTCTGCTCACCAAGGTCATAAACTTTGGTTAAGTTCTCAATTTCGATGATAGGTGCCGAGTTCATAGCCTAGCCGCGATCCGGCAAAATCGGTCCAAGTAACATTTGTTAGCAATCATGAGAGGGTGCTCCAAGGCATTTGAGACATAAGCCGTTTTGACAAGTCCACAACACTGACCCTTCGACCATGCTCAGGGTCAAGACGAGGTACTCGAACCTTGAGGTCGTTGAAGGGTCGCCGGCCTACGTTTGGTGTCACTCGTCTTTGAGATAGACTCCAGGCACAGCGTTCACAACGTCGGATTGGGGCTAGAACCCACCCAAGATCCGCCGACGTATCCAGGATGCCCGTCTGCCTCTAGGTTTTGCCTGTGCAGCCTGCATGGCGTCGGCACGAATTCCCACGATCACCCTATCCCCTTCTGACAGGCCTTTTAAGATTTCAATATTCTTTGCGTCTCTAGCACCATATCGAATGCGCGCCCGCTCAGGTTTTCCGTCGCGGTATACCCACAGGCTACCCCTCCCCCTGGGTCGCTGTCCACGCGCCCGACCAGATCTTTTCCCTTTACGACCTTTACGGCCTCTACTGCGGCCTTGATCAATCTCTGGATGGATCTTTCGAATATCCCTACGTCGAATTCGCAATCCTGCATGGGGCGCAAGAAGAACATCGTCCTTTCGAACTAAAATAATCGTGACATTTGCAGTCATTCCCGGCTTCAAGGCAAGATCTTCATTCCCCACATGGATTTCCGTGTCGTATGTTACAACGTTGTTTAGCACTTGCGGGGTTGGGTAAATCTTTACCACTTCTCCCCTAAAGATTCGGCCCGGGTAGGAATCCACCTGGAACTCCACCTCTTGCCCCATGCGAACACTCCCAATATCCGCCTCGTCTACCCAGGCATCCACCTTCATCCTGGTCAGTTCTGCGATCGTAACTATGGGTGGCGAGGAGAGACTCGCAGCCACCGTCTGACCCGCCTCTACGTTTTTCGCGATGACAATACCCGAAACAGGTGCACGAATCACACTCCGCTTAAGTTCCACCTGAGCCAAGCGCAGCGCGGCACGAGCAATTTTCACCTTGGCTTTAGCGGCTCGAATATTTGCCTGTTTGATTTTCGTCTCGTCGACGCGGGCGGAACTTTCCTTAAAGCGCGAGGCGGCCATTTCCCATTCGGCCTTCACACCGTCGAATTCCTCCTTGGAGATAAGGTCACGGCGAAATAACTCGGCGGCTCTCTTATATTTTTTTTCGAGATTTTGATAGGACACTCTGGTCTCTGAAATGCTTGCGGCAATCTGGTCTTTCTGCATTTTTACACCGGCTTTTTCTTTGGCCAGGTTTGCCCGCGCATCTTCAAGTTTGGCCTCGGCCTGAAGGACCTCGGCCTCGAAGAGATCCTGATCCAGTTTTGCGATGAGCTGCCCTACTTTGACGCGAGAGTTGACATCCACAGCCAGGTCCTTGATGGTGCCGGAAACCTGAGTGCTGACTGTTACTGACAGAATCGGATTCACCGAGCCCGTGGTTGTTACCCGTGAATAAATCTCCCCTCTTTTGACTTCGGCTAGTTGAAATGGGATGGGCGCATCTGCTTCCACCGGGAAGATAGTGGGTCCGGCCCACAAAAATCCGCCCAAAAGAACAGCGATGATGAGGCTTCCCCAAAAAAGATATCGATTCATTAAATGAGCCTCCGTCCGCCCTGAAATTAGACCAATTCCTCCGCGCTTGCAATAGAGAAGGGGGAGGTTGTTTGGGCTACCTAATTGTGATACAAAATCGGCCCTTGGAACTCGTTACGGGTATTGAAGAAGCACTATTAGTTAGACCCTCGGGGGTTCCACGAACTTAAGAGTAGAGAATTTCACTCATTGAAGCAAAAGAAGGAGGTCTTATGGCAGAAGATGTCAAAGAGTTAGTCAGGAGCTACCATGAGGGAAAGATCGGCCGGCGTGATTTTATACGCCAGGCAGTGTTCCTCACCGGCAGCCTGGCGGTGGCAACCAGCTTAATCGAGTCGCTGATTCCTGCGCCTGTCCACGCGGCAATGACGGATGAAAATGATCCGGACCTGGTGTCAGAAGAGGTCAAATACACAGGAAAGGCGGGTACCCTTTTTGGATACGTTAGCCGCCCAAAAGGTTCAGGACGTCATCCCGCGATCGTTATCATCCATGCGAACAAAGGGCTGACTCCTCACATTAAAGACATAGCCCGGCGTTATGCCAAGCAGGGTTACGTAGCGCTCGCGCCAGACTATTTTTCGCGTCACGGCGGGACCAAGAAAGTAAATCCCAAATTCGGGCGAATCAAAGGTTACCGTAAGCTCGTACCAAAAGACAATGTTATGGAGGATACCGAGTCCGGTTTTACCTATCTCCGCAGTCTCTCTTCCGTACGCGACGACCGCTTAGGCGTAACCGGATTTTGTTGGGGTGGCGGCATGGCGTTTTCCAGTGCCGCACGTATTCGCGGGCTCAAGGCCGCCGTGATCTTTTATGGTAGAAGTCCCAAACCCCTTGATGACGTGCAGAATATAGAGGCCCCCGTGATGGCCCACTACGGTGGAAAGGACAAAAGGATTAACAAGGGCCTCGACGCCACCGTTGCAGCCATGAAGCAATACAATAAACCCTTCGACTATAAGATCTATCCAGGGGCGAAGCACTCCTTCATGAGCGACAACCGAGAGTCACGGTACCATCCTGAGGCGGCCAAGGAAGCCTGGAGTCGATCCCTGGAATTTTTCGGCAAGCATCTGAAGGGCTAGCCCGGATCTGACCGTAGTCGATCATATAAATCCTTCATGCGGAGCACCAGCCCTGCCGAAGGTGAATTACCGAAACCAGGATAGAGGGATGTTATGGAACAACCTTCTATACTACTGAAGGTTTGCTACATGTGTCACACTTGCTTGGATACCTTAGTTTTCTGTTGGATTGGGGCTGGTTGCTTGAACTAGAAGGATAAGGCAGCTGGAATCAACGTGGCGTGGGTGCAGCACCACGTGATTTTATAATCTTCAGGGCCTGCTCATAATGCTGGATCGCCTCGTCCCTTTTCCCCAACTGGGTTAGGACTCGTCCTAACCCCTGGTGAGCTTCGGCAAAATCTGGCTCAATTCGCAGGGTCTGCTGGAAGTGGTTGACCGCCTCTTCCAGTTGTCCCTCAATAGCAAGGACAAAATGGGTCTTAACAGGATGCTGGATTGGCCTTAGCCTTACCACCTTGCGTAGGTGTTCGATGGCCTCCCCTGGTTGACCACGCTGGGCCAGGGAGACACCGAGTTGATACTGCCAGTTCCCATTGAAAGGATTGATCTCCACTGCCTTCCGATAGTTTTTGATGGCCTTGTCCCACTGGCCCCTTTCGCTTAAAACTTTGCCCAGATCGTAATGGGCTTCCCCATCGGCCGGATTGATTTCTACTACCCGCTGGAGGTGCTCGGTAGCGCTCTTTTGATCACCCTGCCCGGCAAAGATCTTGCCCAGGTTGTAGTGAGCATAATCATCGGTAGGATTAATTTTGACTGCCCGTCGGTACTGAACTATCGCTTCCTCAAGTTTACCCTGTTTTACAAAGACGTTGCCCAGGTTGTTGATAATATTCGTTGAACCCGGATCGATCCGCGCGGCCTGACGATAATGTTCGATGGCCCTCTCCAACTCACCCTCAGCAGCAACGATATTGCCGAGATTATAATGAGCCATACTGGATCGTTCGTTTACTGTGAGGGCATGCTGCCATAGTCGTTCCTTGTCATGCCAAACTTGCGACTGCACTGTGCTGGTGAAGGCCAGCCAGCCCAAGATGGGCACGCAAACCACGAGATTTAGCCACCGCCGACTTTCGGAAACAAACCAAGCAAGTGCCAATGCCGGACCGAACATGGACAGATATAGATATCGATCGGCGACGGTGGAAATATACTGAAAGGTGAATGGGACCAACCCCGACACCGGCAGAACGCCAACCACAAATATCCCCACTGATGCTATCAGCCAGGGTTTCTTGTGTCTCCATAGCCATGCCATGAGCATCAGCGCGCAGGGGACCATCCAAATGGCGTAAACCCACCACTGGCTCAATAACCACTCCGGCTGACGACCATAGTCCGGACCAAATCTGAACGGCAGGATCAATTTATACAGGTAAAATGCAATTGCATCGCCAGCCACGAAAGGCCGGGCCCAGAGTGGTGTGATATAGCGGATTACAGATTCGGACTGCGCACCTTGGGTCAATATAACGAACGGCACTGCCAATACCAACCACGCTACCAATGCCTCCATGCTTTGCCGCAGCGACCGTCGCAGTATCCAGTAATCCAGTATCCATGCCACAGCAGGAACCACAATGGCCGATGGCTTTGCCAATAGCGCCAGCCCATAGGCCAATGTCGCCGCAGCATAGTGAAGTTTTTTCCCGTCCAATGGGAACGTAAATCCCTTGCCTCCAGTCGTCTCGGTCCCCTTTTTTACACTATCCACCGTTTCGGTAGATTTTGCCCTGGCGTAGACGAGGTACTGCCACAACGCTATAAAGGACAGCAGACCAGAAAGGACATCCCTCATGCCGTTCACCCAGGCAACGGGTTCCACCTGAAGCGGATGCAAAGCAAATAACAATGACCCGGCTCCGGCTGCCCAATCACTGCCCGCCAAAAACCGTAAAATAGTAAAGACCACGATTACACTCAGAAGATGAACAATGAGGTTAGCAACGTGGAACGGTCCCGGGTTCAGATTGATGCCCTCGTGGAATACTGGAACCTTTTAGAATCGAGCAATGGTAGCCCAAACGGTGTAGGTTAACGGAATGTAGAGATTCAGATACGGTTTTTGCCAAAAGATCAGTATTTCTGGAGCCGGCTCTGAGGTCAGGTGTGGATTCTCGTAAATATCGATCCTGTCGTCCCAAACAAACTCATAACTTTGCACCCGCCAAAACACGGCACAGGTAAGCAAAACTAGTAAAATCGCCATTGAATGATGACGAGACATGCTCGCATTAAATATACGGTTTTATGCCACCGATTATCAAACCATCCAGGAGGATGTTTTGTGCCTACTCATTTCACCTAACAAGCGACGACTGATACTGGAGCTAAGCAGAGCGCATGACAGCTATGCATGGGCTCCCGCTGTGGGCCGGCCTCCGAGCCCTAGTTCTGCTCGGAGAACGGGTCCTTAGGCCGTCCCCTCGTCGCCCCAAACCTTAT
Source organism: uncultured Binatia bacterium (SeqCode) (assembly GCA_965215595.1). Lineage (GTDB taxonomy): Bacteria > Desulfobacterota > Binatia > UBA9968 > CAXXLF01 > CBDCDW01. Next base: position 441,943 of record CBDCDW010000006.1, read on the forward strand.
TTGGGAACCCGTTTGACTTTCCAACTCCCCGGGAATAATAGTTTAACAACTGAAGGGGCTATTTTTTACTCCTTCAGCCGAGGAGACACAAGATGGCAAATCCTAAACTAACCCTGGCGTTGTCCCATTACGACCGGCATATTCCTCTCTTTGATGGGAGCGTTCAGGCGCAAGGCCTTGAACTCGACGTCTTGCAGGTTGGACAGAGCAATCCCTTAAAGCATGGAGCAGACCGCCACGCCCGCATGCTGCAGAACGGAGAATTCGATATCTGTGAGCTCTCCCTTTCCTCCTATCTCATGGCCAGGAGCCGGGGATTACCCTTCACCGCCATACCGGTTTTTCCACGCAGGCTTTTCAGCCAATCGCAGATGTGGGTGAATATCAGTGCCGGGATCAGGTCGCCAAAAGACTTAATCGGGCGAAAAGTCGGCCTTAGCACGTTCCAGACAACCTTATCCGTACTTGCCAAGGGGGACCTGCAATCCGAGTACGGAGTCCCATGGCGTGAAATCAAGTGGCTGGTTGCCAACGAAGAGACCGTTCCCTTCAAACTGGAAGATGGAGTGACAATCGGGCGAATTCCGCAGGGAAAACGAATTGGTACTATGCTGAAAGACGGAGAGATTGACGCATTGATGGTGCCCCACCCGGCTCGAGAGGTGGTCGCGAACCCGGATAAGATCCAACGCCTTTTCTCCGATGCCAAGGCAACAGAACTCTCCTATTTTCGTAAATACGGATTTTTCCCGATAATGCATGTGCTAGCCTTCAAAGACGAGGTTCTCAGCCAGTACCCCTTTGCCGCAACCAGTGTCTTGGATGCCTTCGAGGCGGCAAAGGCTACCTCTGACGGATACTATGAGGATCCCAATTGGTCACGTCTGGCATGGGGCCGCCACCTCTTTGAAGAGGAGCGTCGCCTTCTGGGCACCGACCCCTGGCCTTCCGGCGTTAGGCGAAACCGGGATAATTTGGAGCGTTTTATAGACTACTCCCTTGATCAAGGTTTGATGGATAAAAAGCTCTCTGTGGAAGAGCTGTTTTCCGAATCCACCATCGATACCTGAGACCTAAACGCCGCCGGGAATCCAAGTCGATGGCCCGGCAGGGAAGAGCCGCTTCACCTCGCCTGGGGAAAGCCCAGTGGCCGTGCGGACAAGCTTGCTCCCTGGAAACTTCAGACTTCATATTTTTCCCGAGTCCGATGATCCGACCTATGGATTCAAAGCCATGAAACGGCGATTTCCGCAGCAAGGTGAGGAAAGGAGTCGGGTCGTGCCCCGGTACAACGACACTCAGCCGCCAACTACGGCAATCGTTATTGGAAATGCTAACAAGTATTTAGGGAAAGGGGTTGGAAGGATTCCGCAAGCTGCGTGAGCCCCTGTAGGCTCTATCGATAACACCCCACTGCAACGAACACCCGTACCCGGCGTGGAAGGAAGAAAAAAATAGCGGCACTCTAAAAACAGCGAATAGCCCTGCCGAGCTCAGCTCACCGACCGCCTTGTCACTAGGGCAGCTCTCTCCTTTCTTCGATGATCCGATCACTTTCCTGTAGCATCACTTCGTCGTCAATACGGTACAGGATGATTTCTCCAGAGCGGATCAGTTTCCGCTTATTGCCCAGACCTTCCTTTTGAACTTGAAATATCGCCTTACGGATAGAGCTTCGGACAAGATTGTTTACGTCCCAGCTTTTGTGCCCCCGATAACCATGCTTGGTCGCCTTCTTATATAAAAGGGAAAGGCCCCCCTTCAAACTCGCCAACCCCTTCTGATCCCTGCCCAATCTGAGCTGGGTCAAGCCCAAGACAAGCCATGCGATCTCGTCGTCCCGGTCGACTCGAACCCCCCTCTCGAGAATCTGCAAGGCATCCTCATACCTGCCGAGTTGGTAATACGCCCGCCCGAGAAGAGTCAGGCTATCCCGATAGAAAGGGTCCTCCCTGACAATGGCCTCAAGCAACGGAACGGCCTGCCTCACTCCGGCGCCTCCCGGTCTCATCATGTCGCGTGAAGCGGTGCCATACTTCCCCGCCTTTCCGATAGCGGGCAGGCGAAAGTCCAAAACGCTGCAGCCCGCGGCAAACAGCAAAACGATTAGCCCCAGGGCTGAACTCGTTTCAACAAATTTTTTTCTGCCGTAAGTCATCGCAATTTGGACACTCGCATATCGAGTATTAACCAAAACTTGGCACCCTAAGAAGAGACCGTTCGGAATCCTATGCTTTTCGATAACGGGACGGGAAAAAAGAAGGGGCGCCATTGGCGCCCCTTCCCGGGTTCCGTTATGCACTCTGACTAGCAAAACTACCTAGAACTGCCACATCGTGGCCAGGACTATACTCTGATGGCGTCCCCCGTTGGCGTCGAAACCAAGCGCATCGCTCGAGAGGCCACGACTTATGCTTGGATCGAATTTATCAATAGAGTTATTCTGATACTCGAGGGAGTAGGTAATGTTTCTCTGCTGATACCACCTCAGCATGATGATGTTTTCTACGTAGGTATACTTCCTCAGGCCGCTACCTGTTTGAAAGCCCCCTAGGTCCATGGCGGTCCGATTGTGCTGATAGGTGAGCCGCCAGCCGCTGTTCCTGCTGCCGCTGAGGAAACCCTTGGGCCCCCATACATAGACCCCGGCCTCAATCATGTTGGTGGTGATGGTCGGGTCGCCCCCACCGCCAGCCGATTTGTTTTCGCTGGTGTGGCGGCCCCAGGTGTAACCGGCGTGGAATGGCCCGCCATTCCAATCTATCCAGGGCTCGGCATAAGTGTACTTGCCCAGGTCGTCCCTTATGTCAAAGAGCGTAGCTCTGTTTGGTCTCCTGGTTCTAACCCGCATCCTCGCTCCGTCGGCGAGCGAATTGACGTAAGTAAAGCCGAGCCTTATGCCCTTGGTGTACATATCCTTGTGCTTGGCGAACGGATCGACGGTGATGCCCAAAACAACACCCTTGTTATCCGAACTATCCCAGTCGTATCTGTTATCATTAACCAGGCTGCCGTTTGACAGGTAGGCGAACGAAAACCTGTTCACCATCATGCTTCCAACAGGCACCTTTTCCCAGTTCAAGCCCAATCCCTTGGTGCTGAACGTCGAGAACCTGTTGTCGAAAGCCGGCGCCCGCTCCAAGGTGGCCCCGCTGGTGGAACTCACCCGGTTATGCGGGCTTTGCGTACCGGGGCTTACGGCGAGGACATGAATGTTCGGGTAGTACGGGCCCCAGTTACCCAATTTGATTCGAAAGGTTTCGCTTTTGACACCAGCTGCTTCCCTCCCGCCGCTGAAATCTGCGGTCAGCCCGAACTCGTAGAGACCGTTCATCAGCCGGAAATAAGTGTCGGTCTCCATATGGCGCCCGAGCATTGATCCTTGGGCCAGATTCGAATTTGTATCGTCTCCGATCTCAGGAAAGAACGCCATCTGGGCTTGAAACTGGCCTCCGAATCCGATTTGCCAACTTCGGTCCGCCGCACGAAATATCAGCCCGCGTCCATTTCTGTACCTGATACTCGGCATCTTCATCTTAGCCGCCAGTGCGTCGGATTGCATCTGGGACTGATCCTTCTCGACCCGCTGCTGGTCCGTCTTCAACTGCTGGAGCTCCGCCTCCAGCGCCTTGATCCGCTCATCCGTGCTGGCCGCCCCAGCCGGAGCCGCGACAACCAATAGTCCGGCCATGGCTACGGCGCCGGCCGCACCAAATAATTTTCTGAAAGTATCCTTCATCTGCTCCTCCTTCTGTAATTTCTGAATATTTTTTGACGATTTGATTTGTTGTGCCGCGACGGCACGCGTAGTGTCGATTTCTGCTTTTTTAATCAATAGCACTTCCCTTGTCAAGTAAAAAAATAATTTTTTTATGGGGGTAATGGGTCCATCGGCAGGACCCTAAGCCTCTTAAAAGAACACGCGAGATCCCGACTCCCGCAAACGCTTCATTCAATAAAATCTTCGTTTATCACAAGTGTCGATTTCTGCTTTTTTAATCAATAGCACTTCCCTTGTCAAGTAAAAAAATAATTTTTTTATGGGGGGTAATGGGTCCATCGGCAGGACCCTAAGCCTCTTAAAAGAACACGCGAGATCCCGACTCCCGCAAACGCTTCATTCAATAAAATCTTCGTTTATAACAAAAGGGGAGCTTTAGGCAAGAAAAAAAGTAGGGGTTGCCGGGGGGCAAGCCCCGTTATCCCTATTGACTTGCTCTTCGAATCCTTGATATTTACTGTTACAATTAGATTAGTTTGAACGGAGGTGCCTGCCTTGGCAACCAAATCAACCAACATGTTGTGGGGCGATAAAATCCTTATGACGAGTTGCAAGGTACTCGTTCTGTTTTCTATCCTCATAATACTAACAGCAGCGGGCGGCTGCTCAGTGCCTTTTCTCTCAAAGGCCACTCCCAAATCCAATGCCAGCGCCGCGGCCCTGCTCAGGCAAGGCTCGGAGTACCTCGAAAAGAAGAAATACTCCAAGGCGATCCTCGAATTCGGGAGGATCAGGGAAGAGTATCCTTTCAGCGCCGAGGCGGCCGAGACGGAACTCAAGATCGGCGAAGCCTACTATCGGAGCAAGAAGTATTCCGAAGCCGAGTCCGCGTATAAGGGTTTTCTGTCACTCCGCCCCACCAATGAAAACGTGCCCATGGTCATCTATCGACTAGGCCTGCTGCACTTTGATCAGTTCACCACCGTCGACCGGGACCTAAAAAACACCGAAACCGCCAGCGGTTACTTCAAAACCGTTATTAAGGATCATCCCAAATCTCCATATGTGGCCGATTCAAGAAAAAAACTGAATAAATGTCGCCAGTATCTCGCCGAAAAGGAATACGAAATCGGCTCGTTTTACCTGAAGGAAGAAAAGTACGCTGCTGCAAAGGAACGCTTCGAGGGGATCGTTCGGCTCTACCTCGACACCCCGGTCGGGACCAAGGCTCTCTTTCACCTGGGCGAGGCCTATCGGCTGGAAAACAACAGCGTCAAAGCGGCCCTGGCCTACGAGGCCCTGATCGAGCACTACCCGAAAAGCCTTCAGGCGAAACAGGCGCAGGTCCGGTTGTCACGGTTGAGCAAGGTCCGGCACGACCCGTTGACGCAGCTCCTGATACGCGACGGCCGGCACGTGTTTGCCGCCAATCTGGGAGCCGGCGGGCGGCAGGCGGCATTCGATGAAGGCGCGGGCGGCGTCCAGGGGACAACCGCCGGGCCGCCGGATCCGTCGACCCTTAACCTCGCTACGAAAAAAGACGTGACCTTTGAGGAGAGTTCCGTCGACGGGGGGGACGGGAAAAGGGGGTTATTCAGCCGCATGCTCAGCGCCATCAACCCGTTCGGTTCCTCTTCCGATGATAAGAACAAGGGAAGCCAAACATCGAGCAAAGGGGCGGAGGTGGCTAAAGCGGATGGTAAGGGAAGAGAGAAGCCCGCCGAATCAAAGGATGGCCGGGGAGCGCCAATCGGTGAAATCGATGCCTCCTTGAAGGGAAAAGGGATCAACACTGAAAAATATGACGTGGCTTCTCAGCCGCCGACCGCGGATCTCCCTGAGGTCAAGGAAGAGCCGGCGCCTCCACCGTCCCGAACAAAGGAGGTGTTGGGAAAAATCGACGCCGGGCTCAAGCGGGAAGGAGTGAACGTTACCGCAACGCCCAATCCCCCGAAGCTGATCGTCAAGCGCCGCTCCGAGGCAAAGAAGAAATCCACGCGGTCGAAAGTGGTCTCGTCGGGGGTGCTGGGAGACATCGACAAGAAACTGATGAAAAAAGGAATCGAGCTCCCCGCTGAGAGTCAACCAATCTCCGATGGGAACCTCCAGGCGTCAAATCCAGCCGTTCAACCGGTCTCACGGCCTACTGTAGAACTCAGCCCTCGGCTCAGCAGAGAGACGACGCCGTTTTTTTTGGACCCGGGAGAGTTCCGGCTAGGGGACATCCCCGAAACGACGGAGAAGGCTAAAGACCCGCAAAGCGCGGAAGCCCCCCAATCCGGCAATCCCCGGGAGACCGCACCGGTCTTCCAACTGCCCGCATCGGTAACGCAGGCCCAAACAACCGCCTTGCCCGAGAAACGGGACGAGGAAGCGGCATCGGATGACGCCTTGGAACAGATGAAAGAAGAGCTCGGCAAATTCAAGTCGATCATGGGACCGATGTTCGGTAAATGATCAGACTCCACCGGTTTAAGTTCCGAAATTCCAAGCTCCAACCCCCAATTAGAATCGACCCCGCAAAGTGCAAGGCGACTAATTTAGTGCCGAGTAGCGAGTACTGAGTACTGAGCATTGGGGAAAGAGTCACCAGATTTTAACCGCAGATTTACGCAGACTGGCAAGCAGCAAAGAGCATGGCGCAGAGCGCAAAGCGCTAAGAAAAACCAACCGTAGATTTACGCTGTTTAATGCAGATCGGGATTTATTCACCGCAGAGACGCAGAGGGAATTGGGCTAAGCGCGAAGGGCATGCGAAAAGCGTAATAAGATAACGGACGAGAGACAGCACGACAAAAAAATGGGCCGATGGCAGTCTTCAGCATTGCGTCCGCAGCCGAAGGCTGAGAGCTCAATCCCGAAGGCTCTACTCCCTGGCATTTCTCGTCTGCGATGATCGGCCTGATTCTTCGGTTTAAAACCCTTTGCCAGCTTGGCGTTTTGGCGCGATAATCTTTGATTTCCAAAACGCCAAGCTAAAATCCGCAATCCAAGATCTAAAATCTTATTATTTTTTCTATGAACTCTTTACTTTAGGCAATTCTTCTTTCCCTGCTATCTTCCCATTGGCCCAACGAATACGGCTGAGCACCCATTGACCTGACCAGGCCGCCTGCTTTTCCTTAACCAGTGAGTAAAGGACCGGTATCAAAACCAGTGTGATCAGTGTTGATGTGGCCAGGCCACCAATGACAACTCGGGCCAGGGGAGCCTGGACCTCGCCCCCATCCCCTATGCCCACCGCCAGGGGTATCATGGCTAGCATTGTAGTGAGACTGGTCATGAGGATCGGACGTAGCCGCGTCCTACCACCATGGACCACCGCCTCCCGTACGGATAGGCCATCTTCTCTGACCTTTAGATTAATGTAGTCCACCAGCACGATGGCGTTGTTAACCACAATACCGGTCAGCAGGATGATACCAATAAAAGAGTTGACGTTGAGCGTTGTACCGGTGAGCAGCAATATAAGGACGATTCCGATGGAGGCAAAGGGCACTGCAAACATGATAACAAGCGGATCGAGAAACTTCTCAAACAGGGCAGCCATGACAATGTATACAAGGAGCAGGGAAAGGAGTAATCCCCAGGAAAGCTCATTAAAGGCTTCCTGCTGTTCCTCGTAGTCTCCCCCGATATTCAAAGAGAAACCGGGCGGCAAGTCCAGTCCTCTCAGACTGGCCCTGAGGTCTTCCACCACCTCCGTCATGACTCGATCCGCCACCTCGCCTCTTATGCTCACCACCCTTTCCTGGTTCATCCGGTGGATCTCCATGGGCCCGCGCCTCTCTTCAAGACGGACCAGACTCCTTAGCGGCACCCCCTGTCCTGACCTCGTGGGGATCATGAGATCTGGCAGCCCTTCAAGGGAGCTTCGGTCCTTTTCGGCCAGGCGAACCACAATATCAAATTCATCTCCCCGGTCGCGATATATGGTCGCCCGAGTGCCGCCGATGCTCGTCTTCACGGCCTCCGCAAGGGATGCCACGGAAATACCCAGATGGGCTGCTCGCTCACGGTCGATATGCAGCCCCATTTCAGGCTGTCCGCCCTGACGGTTTATGCGTATCCCTGCGATACCGTCGATACCTTCCATCCTGGCCTTGATCTCCTGGGCGAGGCCTTGGGCAGCCTTCAGGTCGTGCCCGCGGATATCTATTTCAAGATTGTCATTGTCGGCCAGGCCCAGCCGGCGAAAGATATAGAGTCCGGAACGGGTTCGAACTCGGGTTTTCACCCCCGGGATGGACCGCGCCTCGCGCTGAAGGAGCCGGGCAATATCCTTATCCGAGCGCTCCCTTGTGTTCCTCGGTCCCAGCCAGATATGGACATGACCCTGGTTTTTACCTCGCGCTCGGAAGCCGAACTGGCCGAAATGACTGAAGACGTTATCTGTCTCCGGCACCTCTCTTCGAACCAGGGCTTCGAAGGCAACAGAAGTAGCGTCCATTTCTTCGATCCTCGCCCCCTCCTCCATGTTGGCATAAATGGTGATGGAGCCTTCATCCGCCTTGGGCATGAACTCGCTCCCAATTTTCGGGACCAGGGTCAGGAGGCTAAGGGCCAGAAGGGCTAAAACAGAGACCAAAACCAAGGCGCGATTTCGCAGAGACCAATTGAGCAGGGCCTGGTAGTTTTCGTCCAGAAAGAGCAGGCATCTCTCTCCCAGGTTGTAAAATTTCCCTAGGGCACCACGAATGCTTTGGCGTTGCGTTTGGCCTAACAGTTGGTGGGCCATGACGGGAACTAACGTCAAGGCAACGATCAACGAAGTCGCCAGGGAGAAAAAGACTACCCATGCAAGCTGCTTGAAGATAATTCCCGCCGACCCCGGGACAAAAAGCAAGGGTAGAAACACCACGAGCGTAGTCATCGTGGACGCTGTAATGGCCCCGGCAACCTCCCGGGTCCCTCTCAACACGGCCTCTTTTCTCTCGGCCCCTTGCTCTCGATGACGGAAGATGTTTTCCAGGACGACGATGGAGTTGTCCACCAGCAATCCTATCCCCAAAGCAAGACCACCAAAGGACATGATGTTGACGGAAAATCCCTGGAAATACATCAGGGAGAAGGTGGCAACGATGGAGACCGGAACGGCAGTGGCGATGATGAAGGTGCTGCGCATATTGCGCAGAAAGAAGAGCAGGATCACGATTGCGAACGCTGCTCCCCAAAGGGCCGCCCTTCTAACGTTATAGATAGCATCTCTGATATAGCGGGCGTTATCCCTTAAAGCAGTGACGGTAACGTCGGGAAAATCTCGATTGATGCTGCGAATCTCGTCCTTGACCCGCTCCACCACCTCCACCGTGTTGGCCAGGGGTTGCCTTATCAGCGAGATGATTACAGCGCTCCGGCCGTTGATCTTCACCACGTGGTCAATTTCCTTAAAGGAGTCCTCGATGTTCGCAAGCTCTTCGAGATAGACAGGGACACCGCCCCGACGGGTAACCACGGTCTTTCGGATTTGATCGAGGCTGGTAAATTCCCCGAGGGTGCGGACCATGACCTCCAGATGTGCCCGGTCCAGGTTGCCGGCGGGGAGGGTGACATTCTCCGCCTTCAAGGCACGAATCACATCGGCAGGCGAAAGCTTGAGGGCCCTCAACTTGTGGAGTTGAAGGTCAACGTGAATCTCCCGTTCCAAACCGCCTCGAATATCGGCGGAGGCCACTCCGCGGCGACGTTCAAGGCGGTACTGGATCTGATTTTCCACGAACCTGCGTAGAGAAACGGGGTCCATATTACCGTAGATGCCGATGAACATGATTGGACGGGCGTTGGAATCATATTTTGAAATGACAGGCGCATCCGCATCCTCCGGCAGGTCGTCTCGTAAACGATCGATCTTTTCACGGACATCACTGACCGTTGCGTCCAGATCCGTTCCCCAACTAAAACCGACCCTCACCTGGCTCCGGCCTTCGACGGAGACGGAAGTGACATCCTCGACACCGGAAACGGAACTCACCGCCTTCTCGACGGGTTCCGTAATAAGGGTCTCGATCTCCTGGGGCGCAACGTTCTCGTATCTTGTATTGATGGTCACCCGGGGAAGGGTAATCTCAGGCATGAGGTCCACTGGTATCCTCAGGAAGGAGATCACGCCGAGGATCAAGACCACCAAAACCACCATATAAGTGGTCACGGGTCTACTAACGGATGTTGATGTCAAGCTCATGATTGCCCTCCGTTACTGGATCTCTTTTTCTTCCCCTTTCCCTTCTTTCCCGTTCTCCCCTTTTTCTTGCTAGCGATGCTGACACCGGTACTATCTATGATGTTCACTCTCTGCCCGTCACGCAATAGGTTACTCCCTAGGGTCACGATCTGGTCACCCTCCTTGAGACTTCCCTGGACCTCAACCCATCTGTTCCGGCCCAAACCGGGCTTGATCGAAACCAGCCCTACCCTCTCGCCACCCTCCAAGATCTTAAAAACTCCGTAACCTTCTTGTGTTTTAACCTGGGCACCCTTGGGTACCAGCAGCACCCCAGAGCGCCGCTGGGCTACAATTTCCGCCCTAGCGAACATGCCTGGCTTTAAGTCACCTTGCGGGTTCGGAAGCTCTATTTCCACTACCCCCGTACGTGTCTCCGCATCTAGCACCGGTGCCATGCGAGCCACTTTTCCCTTGAAGCGCTTGCCCGGGTATGCGTCCGCAGTGATAGCAGCCGTCTGACCGGGTGAGATTTTCCGATAATCACTTTCTACCACAGCAACGTTCACCTTTACCGAGCTGATATCCACTACCGTGACCACAGGCGTAGAGGAATTGACCAGCGCGCCCCGATCCACGAAGCGTTTGCCCACGTAACCAGCAAAGGGTGAGATGACGTCCGCCGACTCAAGACGGATACGTGCGTTAATCAGTCGAGACTTCATCTGGGTCATGTGCGCGTTTGTCAGCTCGACCTGTGCCTGCGCACTGAGGACCTGAGTTTCCAGGGTATCCACCTCTTCACGAGCAATGAGGGTCTTCTCCCAAAGAATCTTGGCCCTGTCCAATTTTCTTTTCTGGTCTTTGAGTTCTGCTTCTTTCCCGATCAAAGTTGCTTCGTACACTTTTAAAGACGCCCTGGCTTCATTGAATTCTTCGGTCAATTCATCCTTTTCCAACACGGCTAGAATCTGCCCCTCCCGGACCCGATCGCCCACATCCACGAGAACCTTCTCCACCCGGCCGGAAATCTTCGGAGCCAACCTAACCGATGCATCTGGGAGGAGCGAGCCCACATAGCTCAGCTTTTCCTCCACGTCGCCAATCTTTACCTTGGCCACTTCCACGGCAACGGTTCTGTTTCTCCTGCCCCTTCTTTCGCGCTGCTTGCCCTTGGCGTCTCCCTTCTCGGAGGGACCGATCCCCAAGCCGTAAAGGAGTCCGCCAACGGCGAACAAGAAAATTAGGGCTACTACAAATTTTTTCAACGCGGTATCCCTTGACCCATGGCCTTGGCGAGATCGGCTTCGAATATCTTATAATCTGCGATGGTCTGGAGGTGGTCGGTTTGGGCCTGCGTACTAATGACCTGCGCCTCAGTAATTTCTATAATAGAACCTACCCCCACTCGGTAGCGCCCGTTAGCCAGGTTCAAGTTTTCCCGCGCCGCCCTCACGGCCGCATCCGTGGCTTTGAGCCTTCCGACGGCTCCGGCGACGCTAAAATAGCTCTGCTCCACCTCTAACGCAATCTGCTGCCGGAGCACCTCCTCCTGAGCCTTGATTTCATAGAAATTTCTCGATGCCTCCTGGACTTCATAGGTGGTCTGGAACCCGCTGAAGATGGGAATATTGAATTGCAGCCCGATCTCCCAGTTCGGTTGCAGTGGAAAGTCATCAGCCCTTCTCCCATAGGAGGAGTTGAAGTTAAAGCGAGGCAGATGCCCCCTGCGGGCAGTATCGATGGCCGCCTCCTGTGACCTTAACTGGGCCTCGAAATCCTTCAGTTCAGGACGCAAATTGAAGGCTGTTTCACGAGCTTCATCTAGGGACACTGGCGGCTTTTGTATACCGAGCTCTTTGGTGAGCTCCTCCACCGGTTTTTCGAGCAGGGCCTCTTCAGCCAAGGGGCGTTGGGGAAAATTTCTCACGCCCATGGCATTTTTAAGTCGCGCCCAGGCCACCCTAACCGCGTTCTGGGCCGTAATGAGATCCGCCTGGGCAAGAAAGAGGTTGGATTCGGCGCGCACCACATCGATCTTTGGCTGCGTCCCCACCTCAAAAAAACCCTTGGCCTGGCGCACCAGAAGTTCCCGGTCCTTGACCGTATCCTTTCTGACCCTCACCAGAACCGTTGCCTGGAGGTATCGATAGTAGGTCTGCTTGACGCCGAGGACCACGTCTTCGGCGGACGTGCGCTGGGCATATTGTGTGGAATCGAGAGTATCTCGCTCTCCTCGAACAGTCCCTTCACGTCTACCAAAGTCATAGATTGTCCAATTCACTGCGGTTGTGCCGGTGAAAAAGTCGAAGGGTTCCGATGAAGAACCGGTACGGCTAGTGGAAGTGGACCTCCTATAGCTGGTGTTGAGGTCTATGGTCGGGTAGTAAGCGGACTTGGCCTGGCCCACCACCGCCCGCTGTGCTTTGACCCGTTCCAGGGCCGCTCTGAGTCTCGGTTGCCGGTCCAAGGCGAGCAATATAGCGTCCTCAAGGGTCAGGGGCTTTTCAGCCGCTCCCGGGGCGGCTTTACCTGCGGACATTGCCGGCGGGGAAGGAGCTTGATTCTGAGGCAAGGCCGTCATCGGATGAACGAACAGGCTAACTAAAAATATTGAAGTGATCTTCGAAGTCTGTTCCAGCCTTTGGACGAAATGAGTCATTTTGGTCGTTCCTCCCCTTCGAGCAACCCGTTCGACACCCCGCCCACAAAGCGTGGTTTACTCTGGGTTGACGGTGAGTGATATTGGAGCAATTCGACCCCGTGCACTGTTTTAACCTCGGTCGAGGCTATGAGTCTCAACCAAAAGAGCGACTTTACGGGGCATGAGTCGAACCGTCAAAAAAACAGCAGGGAGTATATTGCTTTCGGTCAGGCAAAGCAAAAGCCGAATTTTCCGCCCGGCTAAGGAGTTGATGCTTGGCGGAACAAATTGCATTGTTTAGCTACAACCATTCCTTTTTTCTTCAGTTTTTATAGATTCCCTGGTATGGCTTAGGTAGGCGAATTCCTTATAGTTAATCAGACACATAAAGATAAAACTATGAAGGGTTCCATGGCGTAATGGTTACAGTGAATCATTTGCCGTGTGCTTTGGACCTTAAACCATTATTATACGCATGGACCAATCGAGATAAAACAATGTTCAACGGAGGATAGAGTGAGGTACTCAGATTTCATGTATAACGTGGATGAAGGGGTCGCAACTGTTCGTTTGGATAACCCTGATAAGCTCAATGCCTTGTCATTTCAGACCTACGAAGGATTGGAACGGTTGACCAAGGATCTGGCCCAGGATGATACGGTAAAGGTACTGGTGTTTACGGGAACAGGCAGGGGATTTTGCTCCGGTGGAAGCGTGCAGGACATCATCGGTGCGTTGGTAGATATGGATCCCGAATCCCTCTATCGATTTACCCGGATGAGCTGCAATTTGATACAAAATCTTCGAAATCTCAAAAAACCCATCATTGCTGCTGTCAATGGTATCGCCGCGGGTGGAGGAGCTATGCTGGCCTTGGGTTGCGATCTCCGCATCCTTTCGGACCGGGCCAAATTTTCCTTTCTCTTTGCCAAGGCTGGCCTTGCTGGTTCGGATATGGGGGCTCTTTACCTCTTACCTCGGATCATCGGTCAAGGGAGGGCTGCCGAGCTATTAATGCTGGGAGACACCATCGATGCCCTGGAGTCCTATCGCATCGGCCTCGCCAATCGGGTGGTTCCCCATGAGAGACTCATGCAAGAGGTATATCAACTTGCCCAGAGGCTAAAGGAAGGACCTCTCTACGCCACTGGAGTGACCAAGGAACTGCTCAACTTGGAAGCGGATTTGGACATGAATGCCGCATTTGAAGTGGAGGCCCAGGCCCAGGCGAAATGCATGCAGAAACCGGATTTCCGCGAGGCCTATCAAGCTTTTCTGGAAAAACGACCGCCGCGATTCAATCGGTAGCCCTGCGGGATCTCAAATGGCAAATTTCATATTTCAGATTGGCAATTTGAGATCTGAAATCTGAGATTTCGAGCGTAGTGAGAACGTGGATCCTTATTTTAAACCTGAGCACGTCCAGCTCCGCGATCGCGTTCGTACGTGGGTGAACCGACACCTCCTTGCGCGCAAAAAAATCGTTCCAGATGTGGACCAGGAAGCCAGGGACCTCTTAAGGCACCTCGGCCGAGAGGGCTTTGTTGGCTACACAGTTCCAAAGAAATTCACCGGCGTCCGCCCTACCGTGCTGGCCCAAGACCTCTGCATCTTGCGCGAAGAGTTGGCCCGTGGTTCGTCCTTGGCCGACACCATGTTCGCTATACAGGCTTTAGGTAGCTATCCGATTACTCTTGCAGGCAATGATCTCCAAAAGCTCCGTTATCTTCCTCCAATGGCGAAAGGAGATGCCATCGCGGCTTTTGCACTAACTGAGCCGCAGGCAGGATCGGACGTTGTTTCCATGGAATCGCGTGCTGTCAAGCGAGGTAATAAATACATCCTCTCAGGAACCAAGCACCTTATTTCCAATGCCGGATTGGCTCACACCTACGTAGTTTTTGCCCTAACCGAACCGAAGCAAAGGAAGACAGGAGTGAGCGCCTTTATAGTCGAGGCCAATACTCCGGGTGTAATCATCAAAGAGAGAGTCTCGCTTATGTCACCCCACCCCATTGGAACGGTTTCGTTTGAGGACTGCCTCATACCCAAGGAACAACTATTAGGAAGACAGGGTGAGGGTTTGAAAATCGCCCTGACCACCCTCGACCTCCTTCGTTGCAGCGTGGGGGCCGCCGCTTTGGGGATGGCACAGAGGGCCATGGAGGAGGCAATTCGCCATAGTCAAAGCCGCCGTCAGTTTGGCAAAAGACTAGCCGAATTTCAGGGTATCCAGTTCCAATTGGCCGACATGGCCACGGAATTAGAAGCATCGCGCCTGCTGGTCCACCATGCGGCCTGGACGCGGGATCATGGCGACGAGGGCTTCACCCAGCAGTCTTCCATGGCCAAGCTCTTCGCCACCGAGGCGGCACAGAGAATCATTGATCACGCACTTCAGATTCACGGCGGCCTGGGCGTGGTATCAGGAAATCCGGTTGAACAGCTCTATCGTGATGTACGTGCCCTGAGAATTTACGAGGGAACATCAGAAATTCTAAGACTAATCATTGCGCGCAATTTGTTAAAAAATAGCAGATAAATAAATTTTAGAATTTTGATTTTAGATTCTAGATTGGCGTTTCGGAATTTAGGGATTATCGAACCAAGA
The DNA here is from genome assembly GCA_965215595.1 of uncultured Binatia bacterium (SeqCode). GTDB lineage: Bacteria > Desulfobacterota > Binatia > UBA9968 > CAXXLF01 > CBDCDW01. The sequence goes on from CBDCDW010000006.1 coordinate 457,079, forward strand.
CACCGCAGAGTTAAAATCCTAAATCCGAAGCACGAAACCCTAAACAATTCTAAAAATTCAAACATTTTAATGCTCAAAACATTTAACAAACGGTCTAGCATCTCTCGCAAAGACGAGAATTCAAGCCCAAAGGACAAACCAGCTGATAATTGTGTTTTGAATTTTGGTTATTCGGAATTGATTCGAATTCCGGATTTCGTGTTTCGAATTTGTAATTGATTCAATGTAAACCCCGCCTCTTGAGGCGGGGAACCTTTAAGGGAGGGATGTGGGAGAGGGGGTTATGGGTGTGGTAGTGATGGGAGGGTGAGTGAGGCGCAAAGAGGGGCACATACCAGGTGGGACATTCGATATCATTTGGTGTGGATAGTGAAATACCGTAAGGATTTGTTGTTTTGGGCGGGAGTATCGGAATATTTTTGTGAAGTGGTTAGGGGAATAGGAGAGCGATATGGATGGGTGATCGATACGATGGCGACGGACGGGAATCATGTGCATGTATTGATGGGTGCGCCGCCACGGTATTCACCGGCAGAGGTAGTCAAGGTGATAAAAAGTATAACAGGGAGGGAGATATTTCGGCAGTTTCCGCAGGTGAAGGAAGAGTTATGGGGAGGGGAGTTTTGGGGAGATGGGTATTATGTTCGGACAGTGGGGAGTGAAGTGACGGAGGCGGTGATAAGGGAATATATCAAGAAGCAAGGGCAGGAAACACAGCACAAAAGTTACGAGCAGCTGAGGTTGTTCTGAAAGAAACCCCGCCCCTTGGGGCGGGGAGCTTCATTCAACTTTGCGACCTTGGCGTCTTTGCGCGAGTCATCTTCGCACAATTTTTGGTCTTCCAAATTGATAAATTGGGAGGAGTCAAATGGATTTCGATCTATCAGAAGAGTTAGTAGCAGTTAGAAATCTGGCACGGGAGTTTGCCGAGAAAGAGATTTCGCCTAACACAGTCAAGGACGACCGGGAGCACTTTTTTCGTCGAGAGCTGGTGACCAAGATGGGAGAGTTGGGATTTTTCGGCTGTGTGATCCCGGAAGAATATGGTGGCACCGATCTCGGCTGGATGGCCCTGGCGTTAATCACAGAGGAGATCGCCCATATCCACAGCGCCATTCGCGTTCATATCAATATGCAAATGGGTCCCGCCTTGGCCCTGCTGCAGTTCGGCACCGAAGCACAAAAAAAGAGATGGATTCCACCTCTGGTCAAGGGAGAGACCTTGGGCTGTTTCGCCATTACCGAACCCAACGCAGGCTCCGACGTAGCTGCCATGACCACCACGGCAAAAAAAAACAAACAGGGCTACGTCCTTCAGGGAACCAAAACCTGGATTTCCAACGCCCCGGTGGCGGACGTTGCCTTAGTCTATGCCTATACGGATCGATCCCAACGGCACCGTGGGATGTCAGCCTTCATCGTGGAGCTAAACAAAGACAGCGTGAGTCGCAGGACCCTGGATAAGCTCGGTGCCCACGCCTCTCCCACTGGTGAGCTCACCTTCGATAAGGTGAACGTACCAACGGAGCAACGAATCGGCCAGGAGGGAGAAGGATTTAAAATCTGTATGTGGCAACTCAACCAGACTCGGTTGAACTGTGCTGCGGGAGCCTTGGGTGTCGCTCGAGCCGCACGTGAAGCGGCAGTGAATTATGCTAACCAGCGGGAACAGTTTGGAGAAAAGATTGGTCGGTTTCAGATGATCCAGGATCAAATCGCCCAAATGGTGGTGGCGGAGGAAGCAGCTCGATTGCTGGTCTATCGCGCAGCGTGGTTAGCGGATGAGAAAAAACCCAATAACCTCGAAGTCTCCATGGGCAAGTTTGCCGCAGCCGAAGCTGCGGCCCACTCGGCAGACAGCGCCTTCAGTATCCTCGGTGCCTATGGTTACTCCACGGAATTCCCCGTGGAGAGGTACTTGCGAGATGCGAAATCCTACCAGATCGTTGAAGGATCGTCGAACATCCAAAAATTGATTATCGGACAAGATGCGCTGGGCTATAGGAAGGCAAACCGATAATAGCAAAGTGCAAAGCGCATAGCGCAAAGCGTAAGGAGAGAGAGAGCGAACTACAAGAATAGTGTTAAGGGCAGACCATGTTAACTGTTAAGACCAGAGAAGTATTCAGCTTGAGACTTAACACTCGACACTCAACACTTGAATCCCCTCTGAACGCTATGCGCTTTGCTGTTCTCCAGTCGGCGAGAATCTGCGGTTTAAACCCTTCGCCCCTTTGCGCGATAAACGTATTAAACTAATATGGAGAGGCAAATACCTTAAGGAGAGCTTTAAATTTTCAGTGGACATTCCGCAGTGAAGTACGGTATCATAAACATACTTCATGATAACCTTGATAGGCAACTCGGGGATTCTCTTCCTGTTTTTTCACTTTCTCGTTTGGTTACCCACCCCCATAAACTCTTTACACGCCACGTCCCTTGGATCATCCAATGGCAGCGGCGCGAGGGAAAATTCCGCCCAAAACGGGCTAACAAAGTCGCTTAACGGTTTCGAACGGGTTACGCATCGGATCCGACGTGGTGACACCCTTGGAAATCTCTTAAGACCCTACGGTTTATCCGGCACGGAACAAAACGACTGGGTCCGATCCATTCGCAAGCAGTATTCCCCCAGAAGACTTCGCCCCGGGCAGGAGATTAATTTTTATTTCTCCACCAACGGCCACTCGCAATCAGGGAAAAAGAGCAAAGTTCAGAGCAACGGTAGGAAACATCTTAGAGCCCTAGCATTGGAGCTGGACGAAGATTGGGTATTGAATTGGGAACTGGGTGACGAAGGGATTGTCTTTCGAAAGGTGCAGAGACCCTACGAGGTGGAAGTGAAAGCGGTGGAAGGGACCATCACGGACACCCTGTATGAGAGTGGAGAGAGGTCTACCATAGGATTTTGCAGGTGGCAGGACAAGAGAGGATTTAGTATAAGTGTCCTGACGGAGGTGTGGCTCTAGGGGTCAGTGGCCTGTTCATTCAGGCTCACCGTAGCCTGAAATGCCGCCTCCGTCACCTGCATCATCCGAAGGGTCGACCGGGATGGTGCCATATTCTCACTGAATACGTGGCTCTGTAAGTAGACGAGACCTGAGGATGATGAATCCATCTTGTTCTACAGAAGGAGGGCTACGTGTCAGAACACAAAGCATTAGAGATTCGAGTGAGTGTGGATGTAGGGTGCCATAGTCACAACGTGGCTATGGGTTTATCCAGTGGAGAAGTGTTGGAGGAGTTTCAGATTGCACATGGGCCGGAGGGCTTTAAGTATTTCTTTGGCCGCATCGAGAGGCAGCAGAAAAAGAGAAGATGTCCGGTAGCGGTAGCAATGGAGGGGTACAATGGCTACGCACGTCCGTTGGATGGCATGGTTCGGGCTCGAGGCTACCGACTGTACAACATCAACAATCTAAAGCTAGCGCGATTCAAGGAGATCTTTCCTGGGGCAGCCAAGACTGATCCCATCGACGCTCGAAAGGGCTTAGAGCTATTTCAGTTACGGGATCATCTGCCTTTGGCCAAAGAGGTGTTGCAGGAGGTAGCAACGATACCGCGTGAGAATGAGGTGCTTAAGCGTCTGAGCCGGCGGCGACGCCGGTTGGTCAACGAGCGGGGGCGAGTGCTCAACAACCTGCAGGCGGATCTGCAAGCGGTTTGTCCTGGGCTGTCGGAGATAACCAACGATGCGGGTAACCAGTGGTTCTTACGTTTGTTGGTCAGTGCAGATACGCTGCCACAGGTGGCTCGGCTCAGACGCAGCAGTGTAGTGAAGATCCCGACGGTGGGGGTGAAGTGGGCAGGTGTAATCCGGGACTGGCAGAAGCGTGCGCATTTTAGTGCTGAGGTTGAGTGGGTGGGCGAGATGATCCAAGAGGATGCCCACCGGGTGCTTGAGCTGGAAGAGAAGATCAAAACCTTGGAGGCTAAGATTGAGCAAGTCGCAAAGGAGTCCAAGATAGCCAAGGTGCTATTATCTATACCTGGGTTTGGGAGCGTTTGTACATCAGAACTGGCAGGAGAGATCGGTACGGTGGGACGCTTCGGTAAGGAGGGAAGTCTGGCCCTTTACCTAGGTATGTGCACTTTGGATAACAGCTCCGGTAAGCACCAAGGGTCCAAGCGCCCTAGGCAGGTCAACACGCGAGCAAAAGCGGCGATGATGACAGCACTGGATCGGCATCGAAAGTATGTCCCTGAGTCGCAACGGTACTATGAAAAGAAACGATCCCAGGGTAAAAAACACAATCAAGCGATTCGCGCTCTAGGTCGACACCTGAGTCGGATCATCTACAAGATGCTAAGAGATGAACGAGAGTACCAACTTCGCTCTGCAAAGGGGGGTACCCAAACCAAGGTCAGATCGAGATCGTCGCTTAAAAGGCAAATACGGAGGCCGAAAATATCAGCGAACAGCTAAGAACAAAACATTCGTCAAACAGAGCCCGTAAAAATTAGGTCATCTACTTGTAATTTCCAGCGGGATGTTCAGGCCTGCATCCCGAGGTTATCTCGCAATTGGTAGACATCTTCGGCTGGGAAGTCAATTTTCAAACTGACCTGAGGATAAGGAGACTCCTTTAGGGTTCTCTACGAGAGGAAGTACCGGACGGAGGGAAAGAAAAAAGAAAGCTTCCGTGTGCTGGCGGCAGAACTCACTGCCGCTGGGAAAAAACGACTTGCCTTTTATTTTGAGAAGGAAAACGGCGATGGCGGATATTTCGACCGCCAGGGAAAGTCCCTCGCCCGCACGTTTCTTCGTTATCCCGTCCAGTTTCGCCGCATTAGTTCCAGCTTTTCCCATCGACGCTTGCATCCGATCCTAAAGGTGCGGCGCGCCCACCATGGAATTGATTTCGTGGCAAAACGGGGAACTCCGGTCAGAGCTGTAGGCGACGGTCGGGTTACGTATGCCGGTTGGAAAAGAGGAGGCTACGGCAGGTTCATTGAGATCCAACACGGCTCCTCATTTAGGACCCGTTACGCCCACCTCAACGGGTACGTACGCGGTATGCGAAGAGGGAGGAAGGTCAAAAAAGGCCAGATCATTGGCTACGTGGGTTGCTCAGGCAGATGCACCGGTTCTCACCTACACTTTGAGATGTACAAAAATCAAAGATACGTCAATCCCCTCAAGATCCAACTCCCACGAGAAGAAAAAATTGCACCTGACCTGTGGGAGGTGTTCGAAAACGCCAAGGAAATGGTCCTCACACAATTAAACCCAAACTCAGGTTCCGGCGCCCTTAACGGTTCCCAACCCAGCCACTGGCACTAGCCCCCTTGCGATATCTTTCGACGATCTTCCATCTAAGTCATCCCCTGCGACTCCGGGCTTCCCTGGACTGATCCAGTGCATTGGATTGACAAGCTCGATCCAACACGACTAAACTATCCATCATTTAAGCAACTCACACACAGCTTCAATTTAGGGTTGAAGTAAATTAAGGCCAGTAGCGGGACTCATTTATCCAAACACCAGTGGCCACCAGTGGCCAATGCCGAGTGATTGGCTCCGCCTGCCCTGAGCCGACTTAAACATCCCTAACCTCCACAATGACTTGGTACAAGAATCTGTTCATCACAGCTTTCCTCCTCATCCAAATCGTTCTGCCTCTGCGAGGTTTTGTTCATGACAAGTTCGAGACCCGAGGTAATTTCAGCTGGAACATGTACACATTTAGCTACAGATACAACATCCAGTATAGATTGGATACCCCATCTGGAGAAACCCTCTGGCCCAAACATTTGGAGTATTTTAACAGAGAAATTAATATCGGAAACGCATTTTTCAGTGCTAACGTTCCCAAATTTCACCGCTGGCTCTGCGACAAATTTCGTCAGGAAAGAAAGCTAGGGACCTTGCAGGGGGCCGTGATCTGGTCATCGAATCGTGGCCGACCCTGGGAGATCGTGGACCGCAATGTGGACCTGTGCACGGCGGAGAACTTCGGGGTTAAAGAACAACCCGAGGCTTTTAGACAATGACTTTTCTAAGTGGATCCATTGTTCGGAAGTTTATCGAAGGTTGGGAACGGTTTTGGTACGGTTCGGGAAGTACCTTCAACCTGGGGCTGTTCCGTATCCTCTTCGCCATCTGCCTGTATCATGAGATAGGCACAACCACCTGGTTTAGTGTGTTTGCCATTGAAGGCGGCTTTCACCTTCCCTACGTCTGGTTCATTCAACCGGTCACTGCGGAAACCTTTGGATGGATGCTGAAGCTACAGTACCCCTTCATCATTCTTCTAGGCCTGGGGCTTTTCACTCGTGTGTCCGGTGGCTCTATTCTGCTCCTCCAGGGATACATCTTTTTTGCCGATCAGATGAATTTTAGAAATCATCCCTATTTTTACTTGCTTGTGCTGTTTCTGCTCCTATTCTCCCCCTCGGATGATGCCCTTTCCCTGAAGTCGATTTTCCGGGCCTTAAAGAATCGCCGGCCAATGCTCCACTCTCTTTTTGGCTCCCAACATCTGCTCACCTTTCAGCGCCTAATCCAGGTCCAGGTGTGCATTGTCTATTTGTACGCGGCCGTCCAAAAAGTGAGTTCTGCTTATTTAAACGGCACGCTTCTTGAAATTTTTATGAGAGAGGAATTTCTGAGGGGAAAAGCAGGGAAGATGCTGGAGGCAATGCTTTCAGAATCCTCTCTATTCGCCCTGATGGACTTGTTGTACAGTGGGCCAACCTTTATGGTTCTTGCAATCTTTTCGGTGACCGTGGAGTTTTTCATACCTTTGGCGCTCTGGTACCGGAAGACGAGACCCTTCGCGATCATTCTAGGAACCGGCTTTCATATCATTTTGTATTTCGCCATGGACGTTTTTGGTTTTTCCCTTACTATGATCGGTTCTTACCTCCTATTCGTCCACCCGGAATCCCTTGTTTCCCGTGTGCGGGCCATGCTCGTGCGAGACAGTGTTGAGTTTGAATTAAAAGTTCAAACTTAAGAGATAGAGCAAGATGATTCGCGCAAAGGGCAAAGCGTCAAGAGACAACAGACTACGGACAACGGACTACAAACTCCCGGCCGTCAATCTCTGGATCCGGGTCAAAGGTCAGTAGTCGGTAGTCAGTGGTCCCAAATCCGAAAGGACGCCTTGCGCTATGCTCTTTACCGTTAAGTTATGGACAAAGCCGTCATACTCAGTACAGGGGAAGAGTTAATCACCGGGAAGGTGGTAGACACCAACTCGTCTTACATCGCAGACAAGCTTTTTTTTCTCGGTGTAGAGGTAGTTGCCATTCTGAAAGTGGGTGATGATCGCGAGCGGCTACTCTGGGCGTTTCAACATGCTGCGGAGCTGGGAAACCTCATCATTGGAACCGGAGGGCTTGGACCCACGGTGGACGATCTCACCTCTGACACCGTGGCCCAGTTCCTTCACCGCCCCCTCGAACTTGATAAAAGAGTGGCCGCGGCGCTAAAACGTCGGTTTGAAGACAGGGGACGACCTTGGACCGAAAACAACTTGAAGCAGGCCCAGTTCCCCAAAGGGGCCGAGGTTATCCCCAATCCACACGGAACCGCCCCGGGATTTCGCGTCGAGTTAGGGGAGCGCAAATGGCTAATCTGGCTCTCAGGGGTGCCCAGAGAGATGGTGGGAATGATGCAGGAAAGCGTAGTGCCATGGATTTCACAGACTTTAATAACAGATGAAATAGCGACCACCACCTTCAAGGTCTATGGCTTGACGGAGTCTAAGCTAGATGACATATTGAAGCCGATTCAGCTCCCCCATGGTGTTCAGCTTTCCTTTCGGGCCCATTATCCCGACCTCTCTCTACGGTTGATCTACAGAGGAGGTAATGAGGAATCAGAACAATTCCAGGGACTCAAGGCCCGTATTGGGAACCTCATTCAACCCTACGTTTACGGTGAAGGAGATGAAACCCTGGAAGAAATCGTAGGTAAACTGCTACGAAAAAATGGCTGGACTCTGGCCCTGGCGGAGTCCTGCACCGGGGGTTTTATCAGCCATCGTATCACTCGGATACCTGGGAGCTCCGATTATTTTAACAGTTCAGCCGTGACCTACTCCAATGATGCAAAGATGGCTCTCCTGGGAGTCAAGAAAACCACGTTGAAACGTTTCGGCCCAGTGAGCCGTGAGACAGCCATGGAAATGGCCCAAGGGATTAAAAAGAAGACAGACGCCAATGTCGGAATGAGTGTCACAGGAATCGCTGGACCAGAAGGGGGAACTCCTGAAATACCCGTGGGTACAGTATGGATCGGAATGGCCCAACTCCACGGCGATGAAGCACAGATACTCCATCTGCAGGGAGATCGGGAGCGTGTCATCCAAGGGGCCTCACAGGCAGTCCTCCACTGGCTAAGGAAGACCCTGATTGAGATACCTTAAATTATTAGCGTGGTAATTCGTGCTTTTGTTGCAGTCCGGATTGAACCGATGATGGTCAAGAATATCTTAGAGGTTCGATCTGAGCTGCAGGAACGCCTGACAGGTATTCGGTGGGTCGCGCAAGAAAACCTTCATTTCACCTTAAAATTTTTAGGGCCAGTGGAAGACAAAAAAGTTGCAGTCATTATGCGGGCCCTCGAAGAAGCGCTACGACCCATTCGATGTTTTTCACTTGAGGGGAAAGGAATCGGAGTTTTCCCAAAAATAAGGAGGGCCAGGGTGCTGTGGATTGGATTAAATGGTCAAGGGCTACATGGACTGGCCGAGGCAGTGGAAACCGCCCTTGAGCCCCTGGGCTTTCAGCGGGACAACCGGGACTTCGCACCCCACCTGACTCTTGGACGGTGGCGAAACCCTGGCCTTCAATGGGAAAAGCTTAGAGAGCAGATTGAAAAGTGGCAAGATTACCCTTTCGGAGATTCTAAAATAGATGAGGTGGACTTATTCCAAAGTGTCCTCAAGCCGACCGGGGCCGTGTATTCCCCCCTCGGCGTGATTCGTCTCAGCGATCAGCAAACGCAGTAACTATACAAGGAGAAAGACCATGGAGGTAAATCGAATCAAGGCCATCGATCTGGCGGTGAGTCAAATTGAGAAGCAATTTGGCAAGGGGGCCATCATGAAGCTCGGAGAGGGTGGCATCATTGCCGATATCGCCATCATCTCCACTGGCTCCATCGGCCTGGATATGGCTCTCGGCATAGGAGGCATCCCCCGGGGTAGAGTCGTGGAAATCTACGGCCCCGAGTCCTCAGGTAAAACGACCCTGGCCCTTCATATCGTTGCGGAGGCTCAGAAGCAGGGGGGCATGGGCGCCTACATTGACGCAGAGCACGCATTGGATCTCTCCTACGCAAAAAGACTGGGGGTCAAGACGGATGACCTGCTGATCTCTCAACCCGATCATGGAGAGCAGGCACTTGAAATCACCGATACGCTAGTGCGCAGCGGTGCCATCGATGTGATCGTCATTGACTCCGTAGCCGCTTTGGTACCCAAGGCAGAGATTGAGGGGGAAATGGGCGATTCCCACATGGGGCTTCAGGCCCGCCTCATGTCACAGGCCCTACGCAAACTAACGGGGACCATTGCTCGTTCTCACGCCGTGGTGATTTTCATTAACCAGATCCGGATGAAAATCGGCGTCATTTTTGGGAACCCCGAAACCACCACGGGTGGCAATGCTCTTAAGTTCTACGCTTCACTCAGAATGGATATTCGACGCATTGGGGCAATAAAGGACGGTGACTCGGTCGTCGGCGGACGAACACGAGTGAAGGTGGTCAAAAACAAACTCGCCCCCCCCTTCAAGGAGGCAGAGTTTGACATCCTTTACGGAACAGGTATCTCCCGCGAAGGAGAGATCGTGGATCTGGGCAGTAGTATAGGGGTCGTGGAAAAAAGCGGGGCCTGGTACTCCTACAACACCGAGCGGATCGGACAGGGACGGGAAAGCGCGAAGGAATTTTTGCGACAACACCCGGAAACGGCGCGAGAGCTAGTGGACAGGATCTCCGAAAAGATCGGAATCAAACGGCCTGCCGCGGACACTCTGGCTCAGGAGAAGAAGGAAAAGACCAAAGAAAAATGAATCAGTAGTGGACGGGGAAGAATGGGCGAGCCCAATCGTCCTAACACTAATGCCTATGGCTGGTAAAGACCATGAGGAATTCGAGGCAGCAGTGAAGCGTGCTCTCAAGTTTCTCGGTTACAGTGCTCGGACTGAAAAACAGGTCAAAATCAAGCTCACCCAATTGGGCTTCTCCACGAATACCATCGAGGCCACCCTGGAAAGACTCCGTTCCTTGAACCTCTTGAACGATGAGACTTTCGCCCGAGATTGGGCCCTGACTCGCGCGGCTAACCACGGGTATGGACTCAAGCGCATCGAGAGGGATCTTCGGCTGAAGGGCATCGCGGAATCTCTCATCGGTACGATTCTACAGGAGACCTTTGCTAATAAGGATGAGCGGGAACGGGCAAGGGCTCTGCTCGAGAAAAAGTTCAAAGACCAAGATCTGAGCGATCTGAAGGTGCTGCGACGAGCCAGCGACTACCTTCATCGGCGTGGCTATAGCGAATCCATAATTCTTGAGTTAATTAAAGGGAATATGGACCCTGCTTGAACTACCGAATCAGGGGAATTTATTGATCCCATGACCTCTGGTATGATGGTTATAGTCCAATGATCACCGGCAACGAGATCCGCCGCAGCTTTCTCGACCACTTTCGAAAGCTTGACCATAATGTGGTGAGGAGCTCCCCGTTAATTCCAGAGAAAGACCCAACCCTACTTTTCACCAATGCGGGTATGGTGCAGTTCAAAAATGTCTTTCTGGGAGTGGAGCGGCTCCCCTTTGTCCGTGCCGCTAGTTCCCAGAAGTGTTTACGCATCAGCGGCAAACACAATGACCTGGAGGCAGTGGGGCAAGACACCTATCATCATACCTTTTTTGAGATGCTGGGAAACTGGTCTTTCGGCGATTACTATAAAGAACAGGCTATCCTGTGGGCCTGGGACCTACTCACGCGGGAATGGGGACTGCCCAAGGACAAGCTGTGGGCCACCGTCTACCGGGACGACGACGAAGCTACTGAACTCTGGCACAAGGTCACAGGGATTCCCAAGAACCGTATCCAACCCTTTGGCGAGGAGGACAATTTTTGGGAGATGGGCGAGGTGGGCCCATGCGGGCCTTGTAGTGAGATCCACATTGATCGTGGCGTTCAGGCCTGTGATCGAAAGCGGGAAAAGGGACACCGCTGTCAGGTGAATGCCGGCTGCGCTCGCTTTATCGAACTATGGAATCTGGTCTTTATTCAGTACAACAGGGATAAAGAGGGGAAACTCTCGGAGTTACCGGCGAAGCATGTGGACACCGGCATGGGACTCGAACGGGTGGCCGCTGTGCTTCAGGGAGTGTTGTCCAATTACGACGTGGATTTACTACGAAACCTCATGGGCGCCACTGAAGGCCTTTCAGGCAAGAAGTACGGTGACAATCTGGAATCGGATGTATCCTTTCGCGTGATTGCCGACCACGCGAGGGCGGTGAGCTTTTTGATTGCCGACGGAGTCTCCCCCAGCAACGATGGCCGTGGCTACGTGCTGAGGAGACTCCTCAGACGAGCCAGCCGCCATGGGCGAATGATAGGTCTTCAGGAGCCGTTCCTCCACCGATTGGTGGAAACGGTGGCCGGGATTATGGGCAAAGCCTATCCTGAGCTCTACACCGAACAGGTGCGAATACGTGCCACGATCCTGAGCGAAGAGGAACGATTCGCCGAGACCCTAGACAAGGGATTGGTTCATCTAGAGGGAGCCCTCAAAGAAATGCGCAGGCAAAAGAAAAAGTTCCTTACCGGAGAAACGGCCTTTCGCCTCTATGATACCTATGGGTTCCCATTGGATCTCACGGAAGACATTCTCCGCAACGAAAAGGTAACCGTCGACCACGCCGGGTTTGAAATACTCATGGAGGAACAGAAGAACCGTGGCCGAGAGGCCAGGGAGACCCTCCAAAGCGGTATAAAAGTCCATTTGGACCAGGAAACCCGATTCGTCGGGTATGACCGACTCGACCTCGAATCATCTGTCATTGCACTGTATTCTGAAGGGGAAAGCAAAAAAGAGGTGGGACAGGGAGCTCAAGTGGATCTCATCGCCGCGGAGACCTCATTTTACGGGGAAGCGGGAGGACAGGTGGGAGACCGGGGAACCATCGAAAGTTCCCGTGGTGACGCTATGGAAATTCTGGATACCCAACACCTGACTCCGCAGGTCATCGTGCACAGGGGACGCATAACAAAAGGACGAATCCAGGTGGGTGATAAAGTTCACATGGTTGTGGACTCTAGACATCGGCAAAGAACCGGGCTCAACCACTCGGCAACCCATATCCTTCATTCCGTGCTCCGTCAGGAGCTGGGCGATCATGTACGCCAGGCTGGGTCCTTAGTGGCTCCGGATCGGTTGCGATTTGATTTCAACCACACGAGTCCCATTCCCGCGGAAACCCTTCAATCGGTGGAGGAAAAGGTCAATGAGCGAATCCGTTGGGATGCCGAGGTAAGGATCGAAGAGTTCAGCTACGAGGAGGCCCTGAAAAAAGGCGCCCTCGCGTTCTTCGGCGAGAAATACGGCGACCTGGTCCGGGTGGTCAGCATTGGAGACTTTTCCCAGGAACTCTGTGGGGGAACCCATGTCCACCGGTCGGGGGAAATCGGCCTGTTTAAGCTCCAGGGCGAGGCGGGAGTCTCTGCGGGGGTGAGACGCGTTGAAGCGGTTACCGGAGATGGAGCCCTGGACTTGATACACCGCTATGAGCAAGACTTAAAGGCCATTGCGGAATTGATTCGCTCCAACACCGATGAAACTGTGGAGAGGGTCAAGAAGCTGCTGGAACAGCAAAAGGCCATGGAGAAAGAAATCGAACGTCTCCAGGGGCAACTGGGGAAGAACCAGATCCCTGACTTGCTGGCGAAAAGAAAAGATATCAACGGCACAAGCGTGCTCATCACCGAGGTGGAAAAAGTGGACGCCAAACAACTGAGGGAAATTGCGGACCAGCTGAGAGACAAGATGGGGTCGGGTCTGGTGATACTTTTAAGTACCGGAGACAAGAACGTCCAGCTGGTTTGCTCGGTAAGCAAGGATTTAACCCAAAGGTACCATGCCGGAGAGATCATAAAGCAGTTGGCCCCGGTGGTGGGTGGTGGCGGCGGGGGACGCGCGGACTTCGCCCAGGCCGGCGGGAAAGACCCCACGAAATTGGCTGACGCAATGATAAAGGCGGATGAGATCGTCAGGCAGATCAAATAGAAGACCAACGGCGCAATGGGGATTCACAAGGATCGGTTGAAGGAAGAGACCCAAGGGTTCTGTGACATCGTTAACCTATTCGACACCCCGCCCACAAACGGGGCATGCTCAGGGTTAACGGTGACCCGTTCGACATTGCTCAGGGTCACGGTGAGGAAGATCGAACCGTGAGCGACATACAAACAACTTGACCCCGTGCACAGCGCTGGGCATGAGTCGAACCGTTAATTCCACCGCCAAGGTGCGGGACCAGGTGGAAAGGGAGAAACTCCAGCAAGACCTGGTCTCACAATTCGTTTCCGGTGGTCAGGAGGCTCAAACCACGACGGAGTGAAATCCTTATTCAGATGATGGGAGAGGCCACGTGAAATCAAGTAGAATTAGAAAAGAGATTCCTTTGGAGGGAGAGACCATCCATCTCTCCTTCAACGATCCGCGCATTTTCCGCGACCTGCTCGGACACCACGACGAACATATCAAAATAATCCAGCGCATCTTGGGAGTACGGATTCAAATCCGAGGCAACGAGATCGATGTAACAGGAGATCCCCTGGAATCTGAACTGGCTGCCAAAGTCATGCAACAACTCTACGGTTTATTGGAGAAGGGCTATCCGGTCTATGGCAGCGACGTGGACTATAGCATTCGCATCCTAAGCGGTAATAGTCGGGCCAATTTACAGGATATTTTTCTCGACACCATATATATATCCTCCCACAAAAGGACCATTACGCCCAAGAGCGTAGCCCAGAAGGTCTATATCGATGCCATTCGTCAGTACGATATCGTTTTCGGCATTGGGCCCGCCGGCACCGGCAAGACTTACCTAGCCATGGCCATGGCGGTGGCGGAGCTGATGAAAAACAACTACGTGCGTATCATCCTGACCCGTCCAGCGGTGGAGGCGGGAGAAAAACTCGGCTTTTTACCCGGTGACCTTGCCGAAAAGGTAAACCCATATTTGCGACCCCTTTACGATGCCCTGCATGACATGGTGGATTTCGACAAGGCTCACCGACTGGTGGAACGGGGAACCATCGAGGTGGCCCCTTTAGCCTTTATGCGAGGGCGGACCCTTAACGACTCCTTTGTTATCCTGGACGAGGCCCAAAATACCACACCCGAACAGATGAAGATGTTTCTAACCCGTCTGGGCTATGGTTCCAAGGCAGTCATAACAGGAGATGTGACCCAGATCGACTTACCCGCTGGAAAACCGTCCGGGCTCAAGGAGGCGTCACGAATTTTGCAGGGAATCGATGGCATCAGGTTCGTTTCCTTTACCAAAAAGGACGTGGCGCGCCATCGTCTCGTACAGAATATCATCACAGCCTACGAATCCGATACAAGTCGGACTGAGATGCAGGCAAAACAATCTGAAAAACCCGAACCTTAATTCCCGTAGGCCACCTCGCCTCCCCCGTACTCCAATGGAAAACAGCGAAGTGCATAGCCCAAAGCGCATAGCGCTCAGAGAAGTGAGCAGTTGGCAGTAGGCAGCAAAGCCGTGGTCGGATGTCTGCCTGCTTCCTGCCCCCTGTCCTACTGCCTACTCCCATTGCTCAGTCCTCAGCACTGGCTACTCGGTACTATTCTAAGGCGCCATGCGCTTTGCGCTTAGCTGTCTTATGAGGGTTGATATCGTAAACCTAAGCAAGGGGAGAAGAGTCTCTGCACAAAAGATCAAGGGGAAAGCCCATCGGATCCTCAAGCTCCTCAAGGAAAATCAATCGGAGTTGAGTCTCGCCCTAGTGGGTAACGGACAGATTCAGAAGTTAAACTCCCAATACCGCCACAAGAACGAGCCTACGGATGTATTGTCTTTCCCCCAGGAGGAAAACCTTCCTAAAGGGAAAAAACTTCTTGGGGATGTGGTCATTTCAGTGGAGCAGGCGGAAAAACAGGCCAAGGAAGGAATGAAAACCCTGGAAATGGAAATTGAGATGTTATTAATTCACGGTATTCTTCACCTCTTGGGATACGATCATGAAGTATCCCCAAAAGAGGCCCGCCGAATGAAACGGATGGAAACGAAGATCCAACGGGCACTTTGTGACCCGAAGAATTTGACGCTATAATAGTTAAAAGTCTACGAACTCAGGGGACGGAGAAGATAAATGCTAGATGACACCAAAGAGCAATTAACCCAATTGGAAGAGAGACTGGATCTCCTCCGGAGGCGTCTTTGACCTCGACACGAAGGAAAAACGGCTACAGGAAATTAACCAAATAAGCTCCCGCCCCGATTTCTGGAACGATTCGGATAAGGCCCAGACCCTTCTTAAAGAACAAGCTGGCATCAAAGAGACCCTGGAAGTTTGGCAAAGGAACAAGACCCACCTCGACGAAGCCCAAATTTATATTGAGCTAGCAGACGTCGAAAAAAGTGAAGAAGCCATGGAAGAAGCCGCAGCCAAGGTAGCCCTTGTGGCCTCGGACCTTCCTGAGGTTGAACTCAGCCAGATCCTGGGCGGTGCCGACGACCCGAGGAACGCTATAGTGAGCCTGCATCCGGGAGCTGGGGGTACTGAGGCCCAGGACTGGGCCGAGATGCTGCTCCGGATGTATCTCCGTTGGGCCGACCGAAGAGGGTACAAGACAGAGATCATGGAATATCAACCCGGCGAGGAGGCCGGCACCAAGAGCGTGACCTTCACAGTGGAAGGGAACTATGCATACGGCCATTTAAAGGCCGAAGCCGGTATCCACCGTCTAGTGCGGATCTCACCCTTCGATGCCAATTCCCGCCGCCACACTTCCTTTGCCTCGGTCTTCGTTTACCCCGAGGTGGATGAAACCATTAAAGTGGACATCAATGAGGCCGAGCTGCGCATCGACACCTACCGATCCAGCGGCGCAGGCGGACAACATGTCAACAAGACGGATTCAGCGGTTCGCCTCACTCATCTCCCGACGAACATAGTCGTGGCTTGTCAGAATGAGCGTTCCCAGCACAAGAATAAGGCAATGGCTCTAAAAATCCTTCGCTCACGTCTCTACGAACTGGAATCAGAAAAGCAAAAGGAAAAGATGGAGTCCTATCATAAAACCAAAAAGGAAATTGCCTGGGGAAGTCAAATCCGATCCTATGTACTCCATCCCTACCGAATGGTGAAGGATCACCGTACTAACCTTGAGGTGGGCAATGCGGATGGGGTTCTGGATGGAGACATTGACCGCTTTATCCAAGCCTATCTTTTACGGGCAAGCGAGGACTGAAAGCAAAGCGCAGAGCGCTTGGCGCAAAGCGTCTAACTGATAATTCAAGAAAACTACTGTAGAGGCGTCCCTCGACCGAGCTAGGGATCGTGAGTTTTCGAAAGGCAAAGGGTATAGAGAATTGATTTTTTTGTTTGTCGAGACACGACAACAAACAATAACTTACTTCTTCTTAGGAAGAAGTCTTTGAGGCAAAAGTCATTGGATACGATTGCAGAACAGGCTCTGGACCGGTCGCCAGAGCGAAGTTCAGGGTTTGTCGCCATTGTGGGCAGGCCCAACGTGGGAAAGTCAACCCTATTCAACCGACTCACAGGGGGGAAAACTGCCATCGTAGATAACCTCCCGGGGGTCACCCGGGACCGAAACTATGGAGAAGCCAAGTGGCGTGGAAGAAATTTTTTCCTCATCGATACGGGGGGGTTTGAGGCTGATCCCAACTCGGCTTTGAAAGAACAGATACAGGAACAAAGTCGTCTAGCCATAGAAGAAGCGGACGTTATAGTCTTTTTATTGGATGGAAAAATGGGATTGAATCCATTGGACCGGGAGGCGGTGAGCCTGCTGAGGCGGGTGAAAAAGCCAGTTTTCTTCGCTGTCAACAAAATTGATACCAAACCAAAAGAAAATTTCCTCTACGAATTCTACGCTTTGGGATTGAGCGAGATCTTTCCCCTCTCAGCAGAGCATGGTCTTGGCATTTCCGAGTTGATGGATCGAATGATGGCAGCCCTTTCCGGCCTAGACGAGGATGAAACAGACGAAGAGGTACCTTCTTCCCGCCTAGCTATTGTGGGTAGACCCAACGTAGGGAAATCCACATTAGTGAACCGTCTTCTCGGTTACGAGCGCTCCGTCGTGGACCCGCAACCAGGAACCACGCGGGATGCCCTGGCGTGCCCCTTGACCTGGAAAAAGGAACAGTACACCTTAGTGGATACTGCCGGAATCCGGCGCCGGGCAAGGATTGCGGATCGGATCGAGCGATATAGCGTGGTCCGTTCCCTTCGGTCAGTGGATCAGGGAAACGTGATTATCCACCTACTGGACGGTCCGGAGGGGATCACGTCTCAGGACTCCCAGATCCTGGCCTATACTCTCGAGCGCGGGAAGGGAATGGTCTTAGCCGTGAATAAATGGGATCTGATTCCAAAGGATCCGAAAGGGAATCGAAATCTCAACAAACCGGATAACTGGAGACCTGAGTTTCTAGATTTTGTGCCCGTTGTTTTCATCTCGGCGTTGACTGGATACGGCCTAACCGAGTTAATGAAACTAGTGCAGCAGGTTTCGGTGGCACAGCAGCGATGGATCCGTACTTCAACCTTGAACCAGACTCTACGGGAAATGGTCAGGAGGCATACTCCACCTCAGTATCGAGGACGTGAGGTCAAATTTTACTATGGGACGCAGACCGATATTTGTCCACCCACATTTACTCTTTTTGTCAACTACGTGAAAGGAGTCCCAGTGAGCTATGAACGCTATCTCATTCATCAGCTCCGTTCGAAGTTGAAATTGGAACACTCACCCATCCGGCTCCTATTAAGAGCCCGCAGGGAAAGGAGAGCTCATTGAAACAACAAACCCGAAATGAATCTATTCCGTTGTTCATTGCAGCGACGCAAGACGGGGTGGAGGAAGTGCGACTCGGGAATGGAAGCGGAACCAAGGCAGTGCGCCAACGTTCAAAGAAGAGCCCACCATCGGCCCATCGTTGGAAAATGAAGGCACAAAAGGAATTGCGGTCTTACTTGAGCGGGCGCACGAAGAATTTTTCAACTCCCTGTGACCTACGGGGATTAACCGCATTCACCCATGCGGTACTTAAGGCTGCCACGAAAATTCCTTACGGTGAAGTAAGAAGCTATGGATGGCTGGCCCAACGCTTGGGAAATCCAAGGGCCGCACGGGCCGTAGGGAACGCCCTCGCTAGGAATCCGATTCCAATTATCATTCCTTGCCATCGTGTAGTCCGAAGTAACGGGAACCTTGGCGGCTATG
This sequence comes from uncultured Binatia bacterium (SeqCode), assembly GCA_965215595.1. Taxonomy (GTDB): domain Bacteria; phylum Desulfobacterota; class Binatia; order UBA9968; family CAXXLF01; genus CBDCDW01. Next base: position 475,559 of record CBDCDW010000006.1, read on the forward strand.
CCCTCGGCACGGCATTGAAAAAAAGATTATTGAAGTTGGAAGAAAGACACTCTCGGCTTCGAGGTAAGGTTCGAGGATGACAAAGGAAGTTAGTCTTTGGGGACGGTGGGATCTTTTCCTTTTACAACAACCCTGGTAAGCAGTTAGAATAATCTACCTGACAAACCATTGAAGATTGCGGTAGACTACCATTTGCAGGTGAGGTCTAGGAGGGCTCTCTTACGACATCGTTGGACGAAAAAGAATATCTCCCATGGCTTGCGCTCAGGCATGTTAAGGGGTTGGGATCCGTAGCGTTCAAAACCATTGTCGAGCATCTGGGGGATCCCAGCTTGGCATTTGGGAAATCGGATGCGGAACTCGCTCAAATCCCCGGCCTTGAGAGCCAGGCTATCCAGAGCCTCCGTGGTTTCTCCGAATGGGAACTAGCCAGACTGGAGTTGGAACGGGTCGCTGCGGCAGGGGCAAAGATTATTCCTTATAATGATGGGAACTATCCTGCTAGGCTACGAAAAATCGCCGATCCCCCACCCCTCCTTTATATGTTGGGAGAGCTCGGAGACAGTATCGAAAAGGCAGTGGCTGTGGTTGGATCCCGAAGCGCGAGCGAGTACGGGTTGAAGATGACCCGAGATCTCTGTTATGGCTTATCCTCCTCAGGTTTTACAGTGATAAGCGGAATGGCCCGAGGAATCGACGGTCAAGCCCATGAGGCCGCATTGGAAGCTGGTGGAATGACGGCGGCTGTCCTCGGATCCGGCGTGGATGTCGTCTATCCTCCGGAACATAAGGAGCTTTATCAAAGGATTTGCAAACATGGCGCTATATTTTCCGAACTCCCCATGGGGACTCCCCCGTTCCCCTTCAACTTCCCTTCCCGTAACCGTCTTATCAGCGGTCTGTCACTGGGGGTAGTGGTGGTGGAAGCGACAGAAAAAAGTGGCTCTTTAATCACCGCCCACCTGGCAAACGAGCAGGGGAGAGAAGTCTTTGCAGTGCCTGGTCAGGCCGGAGCGAGCCGGAGCCGCGGGACACACCAATTAATACGCCAGGGAGCAAAGTTGGTCGAGTGCATCGAAGATATTTTGGTAGAGATCGCTCCTCAACTCCATTCACAAGGTCAGGCGGTCATGCAACGTCCTCATCCCTCGTTGCCTCCCAATGCCAGCCTTGAGGCAAAGAGTGTGTTTGAACTGATAAAGGACTCTCCGCGCCAGATTGATGAGATTATCCAATCAAGTGGACTCTCATCGGCTAAGGTTTTGGAAATCCTCTTGGATCTGGAGATAAAAGGCCTGGTAAAGCAGCTACCCGGGAAACGATTCAGGTCCGTTTGATTGGGGTAGGTGGATTGTAATATTATTGAATGTGAGAACACAATATGGCAGCAAAAAATTTAGTTATCGTTGAATCTCCGGCCAAAGCAAAAACCTTGGAAAAATACCTGGGACGAGATTTCCAGGTAAAGGCTTCCGTGGGACACGTGGTGGATCTACCCAAGAGCAAATTGGGAGTGGATATCAAGGGTGGGTTCACACCTGACTTTCGCGTCATTCAGGGAAAGAAAAAAATAATCGACGATCTCAAGCGCACCTCCAAGGGTAAAGAAAACATTTATCTTGCATCAGATCCTGACCGTGAGGGTGAAGCCATCGCTTGGCATCTTGCGGACCAGCTTGGACAAAACGGTAGCCAATTCCATCGCCTCCTAATAAACGAAATCACTCGTAAGGCAGTTCAGGAGGCCATCAACCATCCGCAGAAGCTAGACCGGAAGAAGTTTGAGGCCCAGATCGCCCGCCGAATTCTAGATCGACTGGTGGGATATCAGATTAGCCCGATCCTTTGGAAAAAAGTGCGCAGGGGTCTGAGCGCAGGACGGGTACAATCGGTGGCTGTGCGATTGGTCTGTGATCGTGAAAAAGAAATTCGCGCCTTCACCCCTCTCGAATATTGGTCCCTAACGGCCCTTCTGAAGGGTCACGTTGGTAACGAGTTTGACGCCAAGTTGGTCCAGTGGCGGGGTGACAAGTTCGACAACAAAAAGGTAAGGGTCGAGAGCGAAAGTCAGGTTCAGGACATTACCGGATCTTTAGATGATGCATCCTGGGTCATCGGGCAGGTGGAAAAGAAAGAGCGTCGTCGATTTCCAGCTCCACCTTTTGTTACCAGTAAGCTCCAACAGGAGGCATCCCGAAAGTTGGGGTTCCAACCCCAGCGTACGATGCAAGCGGCCCAGAGACTATACGAAGGTATTGAATTGGGTAGCGAGGGATCCGTTGGGTTGATAACCTACATGCGAACCGATTCCACCCGTGTTTCTCCAGATGCCATTCAGAATGTACGTGGATTTATCAAGGGCCAATACGGTAACAGTTATTTGCCGGAGAAACCGGTCACCTTTCGAAGCAAAAAAGGAAGCCAAGACGCTCACGAGGCCATCCGACCCACTTCCATGGATTATCCCCCCGATCGCGTACGGAGCTTTCTGCGCCGAGACATCTTTTCGCTCTACTGCTTGATTTGGGATCGATTTGTTGCGAGCCAGATGCGGCCGGCCGTCTATGACCAGACAGCCTTTGATATTCAGGTGAGTGAGGGGATTTTTCGGGCCACCGGCCAGCAGTTGAAATTCGACGGTTTCATGAAGCTCTATATCGAAGGAAAAGACGAAGAGGATGAGGAAAAGGATTCCACTCTTCCGGACTTGCAGGTGGGAGAAAACCTGACCTTACTTTCCCTTGAGCCGCGTCAACACTTTACTCAGCCCCCACCCCGATTCTCTCAGGCGTCCCTGATCAAGGAGTTAGACGAAAAAGGAATTGGACGCCCCTCCACCTATGCGGTCATCGTTTCCAATATCATGACGAGAGAATACGTTAGCCAGGATGAAAGAAGAACCCTCGTACCAACAGAGCTAGGGATGCTCATCACCGATCTTCTGGTGGATTGCTTTCCCGATATTCTCAACGTTGAGTTCACTGCCGGGATGGAAAATAATTTGGACAAAATTGAGGCAGGTAGCGAAGATTGGACCAAGGTCATGAAACGCTTCTACACCTCCTTCTCCCGCGATCTGAAAAAGGCTGAGGCCGAAATGAGGGATGTAAAGCGAGAAGAGGTCCCCACGGATATCGCCTGTGAGAAGTGTGGGGCGATGATGGTGGTGAAATGGGGACGAAACGGCGAGTTCCTTGCCTGCCCAAAATATCCAGACTGTAAAAACACTAAGAACTTTACCCGTGACGAAGAGGGTAAGATCAAGGTAGAGGACGGCGAAACCGGAGAAATCTGTGAGAAGTGTGGACGGCCACTGGAAATCCGCTGGGGTAAATACGGTCGGTTCATGGGGTGCAGCGGCTATCCAGAATGCAAAAATATGCGCCCGTTGACGAAGCCCGTGGAACTTGGCATTAGCTGTCCAACCTGTAGGGAAGGAAATCTCCACGAAAAAAAATCCCGGCGCGGTAAGATCTTTTTCGCCTGCGACCGCTATCCTGATTGTCGCTTTGCCAGCTGGGACCGACCGGTGGGAGAGCCCTGTCCTAAATGCAGTGCACCCATCCTGCTGGAGAAGGTCACCAAGAAAGCAGGTAGGGTTCACCGGTGTCATAAGGAAGACTGCGACTATACGATTCAGATGACAGAGTGAAGTATGGATCGAACGGTTCGGATCATCGGTGGAGGTCTGGCCGGATCGGAGGCGGCGTGGCAAATAGCCCGACGCGGGGTTGCTGTGGAGCTCTACGAAATGAGACCTCACAGGAACACAGATGCCCATTCCACCCAGTTTCTTGCCGAGCTTGTCTGTAGCAATTCCTTTCGTTCCCAAACTCTAACCACGGGCGCCGGAATTTTAAAAGAAGAGATGAAACGCCTGGGCTCGCTGATCATCCGCATTGGCGAGGCAAATAGAGTTCCCGCAGGTTCCGCCCTGGCAGTTGATCGGGAGCGGTTTTCTCAGGCAATCACGGCGGAGCTTCAATCCTTACCTAGGGTACGGATTATTCGCGAGGAGGTAAAGGAAATACCAGCGGGCATAGTGATTTTGGCCACTGGCCCCCTCACCGCACCAACCCTGTCGGATCAGCTTGCTTCCCTCCTCGGCTCTAGCCATCTCTATTTTTATGATGCCATTTCTCCTATTATCACTGCCGAGTCTATCGATATGGGAGTTGCCTTTCGTGCGTCACGCTATGATCAGGGATCCGGCGATTATTTGAACCTCCCCCTCACCCGCGAGGAATATGGTGGCTTTGTAGACGCAATACTGGCGGCAGAAAAGATTCCTACCCGCAGCTTCGAACGATTCATCGTCTTCGAGGGCTGTCAACCCATAGAAGAGATCGCCAGGCGGGGCCGGGACAGCTTGGCCTTCGGTCCCATGAGACCCACCGGATTGACGGATCCGCGTACAGGGAAAAGACCCTATGCCGTTATTCAGCTTAGACAGGAAAACTATGAGGGAACTCTTTACAATATGGTGGGTTTCCAGACGAAGATGACCTACCCGGAGCAGAGGCGGGTTTTTTCTCTGACTCCGGGTCTAGAAAAAGCAGAGTTCGTTCGCCTGGGAAGCCTGCATCGTAATACTTTCATTGATTCCCCACACCATCTTCGACCAACCCTGCAATGGCGGTGGCGCAATGATCTATTCTTTGCTGGACAGATGACCGGAGTTGAGGGGTACATTGAATCCGCGGCTTCGGGACTGCTAGCTGGAATAAATGGAGCTCGAATGGTAGCGGGGTCGGAACCGGTGTTTCCACCTCCCACCACCGCCCTAGGATCATTGCTAAGGTACATCACCGACCAATCACGCCAAGCATTTCAGCCCATGAACGCGAACTTCGGACTGTTCCCTCCCCTATCCTTTCCCAACACCGCCAGAGGAAGAGCCAAAAAAGAACTTATGGCCCAAAGGGCCTTGAAGGAGTTGGAACTCTGGCAAACGCGGGTCAACGAGGCCCATCCACTCCCACTAGCTCAAGAGGCATAGCCATGAACACGTGGCGCCTTGCCACTATCGATATCGGCACCAACACCGTTCTTCTTTTGATCGTCGAAATCGATGACAAAGGTGACTTTCGAGTTCTCGAGGACCTTGCAGAGATTACGAGACTCGGTGAGGGGGTGCAACATAGCGGCGTCATCGGTCAGGGAGGGCAGCAGCGAACTCTGAATGTACTACGAGCTTATTATGAAAGGTGCCAGAATTGGAATGTTCAAGAGATAAAGGTTGCTGGTACCAGCGCCCTCAGGGAAGCCGCCAATGCAAGCGACTTCAAAACATGTCTGAAGCAGGACTTGGGGTTGGACCTGCGCATTTTATCAACGCGTGAAGAGGCGTGGTATTCCTACCTGTCAGTTCAAAAAGGGCTTACGGGGCTAGCCGCCGAGTTGTTGGTGGTGGACATAGGAGGAGGAAGTACAGAGTTTGTATGGGGAAAGGGCGGTGCGGTAAAGCTTTGGGTGAGCTACCCTATGGGTACCGTCAAGCTAACGGAACGGTTCCTATTTTCCGATCCTGCTCGGGAAGAAGAATGTGATCTCTTGATGAGGGCTGTGAATAGAGATTTGTCGCAGCAACTGGGGGATTGGGGAACCGGAACGAACCTTGGCTCCATGGTAGGGATAGCCGGGACCTTCACAACTCTCTCGGCGGTGGAAAAAGCACTGGTACCCTACAGGCCAGAAGAGGTTCATGGGAGCCTTCTCAAACGGAAAGAAGTCAGACGTCAAATTCAACTCTTCCAAAGTAAAACGGTCGCTGAGCGGAAAGAGATTCCCGGGCTGGAACCAAAGAGAGCCGATGTCATTCTAGCAGGGGCCCTTCTCATTGACAGGATCATGGACCATTTCCAAATGGATCAAGCCATAGTAAGTGATCAAGGGATTCGTTATGGTCTCCTATTCGACCGGCTCGCGGGCGTTCAAGATTAGCCAAACGTCGTCAACCTCGACGAGGCCAACCATCTATACCATCATACGGCCCGATCTTCCCGTCACCCCCCCCCGGCGTGGTCGTCTCCCGTTTCCTTAAAGACTCTCCGCTTGTTGCCCTGGTGACCAAGTTTTAGTAAGGTCGCAATTGACTTGTTAGCTCGATGCAATAAAGACCTTAGTTCTTACAAGCTTCAGGTCAACTAGGTAAGCAGAGAAAGAAGGTTAGCTCGCCGGATCATTCTGTATTCACCTTCTCGTTTCTCTTCGATCATATTGGTTTCGTCACAATTTTCACGTAAGGGCATTTCATTGTCTTTTCCTTCTGAAAATAAGTCTTTGCCTCGAAGCAACCGAAACTCTGGAGCTAATTCCCCATGAGGCAACACCAACGGTCTTCCGGCACCCTGGTACTCTATGGCAGCGCTGCCCTGTGGTGTACTTCCGTTGGCATGTCCCATGTATTGATTCCCCTCTACGCCATTCACATGGGCTTTTCGATTTTGAAGATTGCCAGTATTGTTTCACTACCGGTAGTAGCTACCATGGGCATTCGGTTTATGGGGGGGGCCCTTTCGGACCGTTTCGGAGAACGGTTGGTCCTTCATGCCTGTTACCTATTAAATACCCTGGCGGCGGTGGTGCTGTACCAAGCCGAGGGGTTCTTTTCTCTGCTCATATCCCAGACCATCTCCAACATGTCTCGGAGTTTCTTCTGGACTCCTGCTCAATCCATCGCCAGCCAACTTCCAGGATCCACCCCGGGGAGAAGGCTTGGACAGCTCTCGGCCTGCAATGCGGCGGGAAATTTAGCGGGCCTGGCCTTGGGCGGTGTTCTTGCAGCCACCGCAGGATATCCTGGCGCCTTCTTGATCTTAATAATAGCAACCCTAGCCTCCTCAGTTCTGGGCTTCTTGCTCCCCCACGTAGAGGCAAAGCCCAAGGGGCGTTCCGTATGGCAAATCCTCGTAGGCATTGGAAAATATCTCTGTTACCGACCCACCTGGCTAACCATATCTGCTTCCTTTGCTGCGGGGTTGGCCCCGGCCCTAACCCAATCCATCTATCCAGTTTACCTAGCCCAGCTAGGTTACGGGGAGCAATGGATAGGATTCACGGTTGCGTTACGAGCCATAGGACCCATAGTGAGCGGGTTGATGCTAGCCCCACTGATCACTCCACCTCGCCAGGTAATTATGTACGCCGCGGCCATCGCAGGTTTGGGCATTTTTGTAATTAGTAGTGGGTTCGTGGAGCACCTCATCCTTTTGGCTCTTTGTATGGCGGCCTTGGGAACCGCTAGTGGTCTGATGGATGTCTGGTACCAGGTTCGTGCAACTCAACTTAGTTCGGCCAGCGACCGTTCCGCGTGCATGGCCAGTATGGGAATGGGTTGGAATCTTGCCTATATAGTTACGCCGGTGACTGTGGGATGGCTGGCTGAGATCTACGGAATCAAGTTTGCGCTCGTATCCACCGGTTGTTTTCTTCTTCTCGCGTCATCAGGGAGCCGGCTATGGCACCGACTTCTCGGACCCACAGGATCCCCCCTAAGAGACATCTCAAGTAATGTAAAAAATGAACCGGTGGAAACTCCGAGAAGTGGTTAACCGTTATTTACTCCATTGACATAGTTGGTCCATTCGAGTAATTCCAAATTATGTCTGAATTAAACTCCAAGGTCGCACAGTTAAGAAACTTACTGCGCGAGATGGAGCAGGTGATCGTCTGCTTCTCTGGCGGAGTGGATTCGAGCTATCTATTAGCCGAGTCGGTGAGAACCCTGGGGGATAAGGCCCTGGCATTGACAGCAGTGTCACCAAGCCTCGCTCCTGAAGAGGGGGTCGAAGCCAAGGGGTTGGCCGAGAAGCTAGGGGCGCGTCACTTGCTGATCGAGACCCACGAAGTTGACGACCCGCGTTACGCTGCAAACCCCTTTAACCGTTGTTACTTTTGCAAAACCGAACTGTATGGTGTCGCCGTCAAGGAAGCGTTGACTCTAGGGATCCCAAACATCCTCGATGGTTTCAACCTTGATGATCGCGGGGACCACCGACCCGGACGCCAGGCTGCCCACGAACATGGCGTGCGCTCCCTTCTGGACGAACTCGCATTTTCCAAGGCTGACATCCGTGAAGCTGCTCGGCAAATCGATTTGCCGGTTTGGGACAAGCCTGCGTTGGCGTGCCTTTCGAGTCGTTTCCCCTACGGTACTCAAATTACGCCCGAACGGCTGACTCAGGTGGCACGCTGCGAAAGCGTGCTACGGGAGTTAGGGTTTCGGATTTTCCGGGTCCGATATCATGACACCGTGGCGCGAATTGAAGTGGCGCCGGATGACCTTCCCCGATTGTGGTCTTCGGAATTGCGTGACGAGATTACGCGACGCTTTCGGGAAACGGGGTTTACCTACGTGAGCGTTGACTTACAGGGTTACCGGCAGGGCGCCCTGAATGAAGCCATTCATACGAAATCCAAAATATAATAAGGAGTACTTTTTATGAAGATCGAACAGGCAACTCAAGCTAAGGTGACAGAACTCTGGGCAAAAGTAGAGCCAAAAGTTCAGCAATCCAAGAGCCTAGAAGAGGCAGCTCAGGAGCTGGCCAATGAACTTCACACCGAGTTCAGCGACTCTGTAGCCCTTGCCCGAGTTTTTATTACGGTTCCCTTTGGGACCCTACCCGCAAAGAACAAAGAGTTCGTGCAGAAACTAGCCGATTCGGCCGGGGCCGGTTCTCAATTGAAGGCCGATACACCCGTACTCACCCTCGTTGGAACCCACGGCCAGGAAGGCGACTGGAATGACCGGCGCAAGTCCAAAGGGCATGTGGGAATACCGCTAATCTCGTCGGCTTTTGTTGGTGCCATTCCGATGATTTCCCGTCTCCTCAAGGAACTGGGTATCCCTCTGGACTGGATCGACAGCCATGACTCAGAAATCATCAAGAAGGCAGTGGGTAAATCTGCGGGGCTGTTTTTTGTCGACAATGCCGCTCAAGCAACAGACAACGAAGGCAGGAAGATCATTGCGGCCCAGGATTTCGTGTCAAAGTAAAATGTGAAGAGCGTTTTTGGAACCGGAGAGGCATATGCCAGCGGCCAGATTGTGGTTGTAGTCGCGTTTTGTCGTGATGCCTTCTCACGATCCTCTGCAGAGCATTTTCCGGCCCTCACAAGTTCATTCAAAGGCAAAACCGCTTCCCTCGTGGACGGGCAAAAAATCTTCTCCTAACATGAGCGGATTACACTAGAGGTCTTTTGTATCGCGCCGTTCTTCTACAACCCATTAAACGAACGAGCGCAGACCCTTTTTCGAACGAGACGGGAAATAGCCAGGGATTTTCTGTCCACAGGGACAAAGACCGTCAACCAGACGATTGTCCAGCACCTCATGCCACGAGCGTCGGATTAGGACAGTACCGCAGCTTGGGCAGGTAGTGTTTTGCCCCACATCATCATGGACGTTTCCCACGTAGCAGTACTTCACTCCTGAAGAGAGGGCAATCTGACGCGCCCGCGTTAGAGTTAAAGCAGGGGTCCTCGGTTTGTCCACCATTTTGAAATCGGGATGAAAGGCGGTGAAATGAATGGGGATGGAATCCCCGAGGTGATTTAGTACCCAATCGCACAACCGCTTGGTTTCCTCCGGTTCATCGTTCTCGCCAGGAATCATCAGGTTCGTAATCTCGAACCACACCTCAGTCTCGTGTTTTAGCCATCTCAAGGTGTCCAACACCGGATCCAAATGGGAGAACGTCAGCTTATGGTAAAACCTCTCGGTAAACCCCTTGAGGTCGACGTTGGCTGCGTCAATGAATTGAAAGACGTCACGCCGGGCCTCTGGTGTAATGTAACCAGCCGTTACCATGACGTTCTTTAGACCCCGTTCACGAGCAAGCCGTGAGGTATCCATAACGTATTCACCGAAGATTACTGGATCGTTATAGGTATAGGCGATGCTGGGAAGACGATGCTTCAAGGCCAGCTCCACCACTTCCTTGGGACTTGCGCTGACGCTCCCTGCATCGTCCAACTTCGCCTTGCTGATGCTCCAGTTCTGACAAAATCGGCAGCCCAGATTGCAACCCGCGGTACCAAAACTCATAATTGAAGTACCGGGCAGGAAGTGGTTGAGAGGTTTTTTCTCGATAGGGTCCACGGCAAAACCTGTAGGTCTACCGTATCCGAGGGAGTAGAGTTTCCCGTCTATATTTTTCCGGATATAGCAAAACCCCGCCTGATCCTTCCCCATGCGACAGAATCTTGGGCAAAGGGTGCACAGGATGCGTCCATCTGGCTCGGTTTCCCACCAAAGGGCTTCCTTCATGCCTTAAAATATCCCCCATTTCATGCCTTCTCGCAAGAGCACTTTGTTCATGGCCCAAGTATATGATAAACACATCTTTATGAGCGGTATAAATGGACTGAAGGGCATGCATCACCTCGCGCTGAAGGTCAAAGACTTGAAGCAATCCAAGGAATTTTACCTGCAAATGTTTGGGATGGAGGTGGTCTGGGAACCTGACGAAAAAAACGTTTATTTATCTTCTGGAACTGACAACTTAGCCCTTCATGAAGTCGACCTGGCCGCGCAACCGTCATCCGCGGGACAACATCTGGATCATTTTGGGTTCATTATCGATCGAATTGAAACGGTAAAAGAACTGGAAAACGAATTTCGTGCAAAAGAGGTAAAGATAATCCATCCATTCAAAAATCATCGAGATGGCAGCGCATCTTTCTACTGCGCGGATCCCGATGGCATCGTCATCCAGATTCTTTACGAGCCTCATCTAAGCCGCTAGCAAACGAATCACTCTCTAATAACTTAACCGCAGACCCACGCAGATTAGCGCAGACAAAGATTCCTTCATCTCACCGCAGAGGCGCCCTTCGATAAACTCAGGGTGGTGAGCAGGGTCGAACCACAGACGACGCAAAACAATCTTTGTGACCCTTGCGTTCTTGGCACGACGAATGATCCAAACTTCGTGCTCTTCGTGGTGACAAACTGTTTGACCACGAAGGACGCGAAGCACACGAAGGAAGAGACGCAAAGTACGCAAAGGGGAAAATATTTACCCAATCGGGAGACAAAGATTGGGCAGATGGCTCACTCTGCAGAAACGATACGTTTTTGTTTGTCGTCGTCTCCCGACAAACAAAAAAGGACCGAATCTCTGCGCCCTTTGCGTCTCTGCGGTGAAATTCTTAAAAAATCTCTAGCTAGGTTTCGCGACGTTTGAATTCCTCCAATATCGCCTCAGCTGCACTCTCGCCGCTGTGGATACAATCCGCGATGCCAACTCCGCTATAGGCATTTCCCGCCAGTGCGAGTCCCTTATGTTTGGTCAACTGCTCCTTAATTCTCACCACGCGGTCTGAATGCCCGACTCGGTACTGTGGCATTGACTTCGGGTGTCTATAAATGCGGGAGAATAGGGGTTCTGCTTTGATTCCCAATAGAGCAGCGAATTCCTGCCGCACACACCCCTCCATTGCCTCGTCGCTCTGATCGAACAGTTCAGGTTGCAACGCCCCTCCAACGAACGCCCTTAGCAAATGGTTCTCCGCAGGTGCCCTGCCGGAATATTTTACGCTGCTAAAGCTACAGGCAATGATCTGACGGCGCTCCCTGGCCGGAACAACCACGCCAAATCCGTCCAAGCCGTTTGGAATGTCTGCCCGCCGGTAAGCCATGGTTACTGTCGCTGTGGAGGTGTAGGCAATAGCCGCCAGTTCCTTGGCGAGTTCAGAGTCAACTGACAAAAGAGTGCCTGCAGCAACATAGGCCGGTAGCGCAAGGATCACACCATTGGCTTCCAACTCTTCACCTTTGTCCGTGGTAATACCCCAGATATTTTTTACGGAATTCCATTCTAAACCATCCACCCTAGTCCCGCAGCGTATCGTACCCACAGGAAGCCGGCCCGCAAGGGATTCCACCATTAGTTGCATACCTGGCGCCAAAGAAACGAATAGACCCCATCGCGCACCACTTCCCGTGGTCTCAGAACGGGTCCGACGCCGTTGCTCCAACCAGGTACCCCAAATGATACTGCGCTTCGTCTGCTCCAGATCTAGGAACCGTGGCATAGTCGCCTTCAAACTGAGCAGTTCAGGATCCGCCGCATAGATTCCACCCATGAGTGGTTGAGCTACACACTCCAGTAGCTCTTGACCGAAACGACGCCGGACAAAAGATCCCATACTCTCATCCTCCACCCGACGGCCACGAGGAAGAAATAGCTCAAACAATATTCGGAGTTTAGCCGACCAGGAAAAAAGCGGAGTCTGGATCAATGGCCACAGGCGTGTGGGCGCCATAAGAATAAATCCTTCCGGCAGTGGGACCAGAGATCCTTGATGAACCACATAGATGTTTCGGCGGGTGGACCCCAGCGAGATCAGGTTTGGAGTGATTCCTAAACGCTCGCATAGTTGAAGACCCGCAGGTTTTTCCGTAATGAAAGAGTCGGGACCGGATTCTACTAAAAAACCGCTGACGTGCTCCGTGCCGATGCTCCCCCCCACACGCTCACTGGCTTCTAACAGGGTGACATCCACATCGTTGGGACCGTCTCGATTGAGCTCCATCAGGCGGTGGGCTGCCGCTAGGCCGGAAATTCCACCACCTACAACAACGACTCGATAGCTCATTTAGATTGTTACCGAAAAGAGTTTTAACCGCAGATTTTCGCAGACAGGCACAGAATGAAATCCCTTTAAGAATATTACCGCAGAGGCGCAGAGGACGCAGAGAATTAGATTTTTGTTTGTCGGGAGACGACGACAAACAAAAACATTGCTCAAATTAGAGCTGTAAGTTTTTGCCCAATCGTCGTCTCCTGATTGGGCAAAAGGGATTTCCTCAGCGTACTCTGCGTCTCTGCGGTGAAATGTCCGAATCCTCATCTGCGTTACTCTGCGTGAGTCTGCGGTTAAAGTCTTAAAGACTTATCAGAAAGACGCTTTGCGGCTTTGCGCGAGTAATCTAATCGATTCCTTAAACGCAAACTCTAGGCAGAGCTTTACCGTGCGCTGAGTTCATGGACGGCTTCTACCATGGCGATCACGTTCTCCACTGGTGTCTCGGGGAGAACGCCATGGCCCAAGTTAAAGATGTGTCCTGGTCTACCATTGGCTCGCTTTAATATTTCGGAAACTCGGGTTCGAATCTCTGCCTGGGGTGCAAAGAGTACCGTGGGATCAAGGTTCCCTTGGACTCCAACATCGTAGCCCACGCGTTTCCATCCCTCTGCCAAATCTACACGCCAGTCCAGACCGATGACATCCCCTCCGGCATCGCGCATGTGCTTGAGCAATCCCGCGGTTCCCGTACCAAAGTGAATGACGGGAGTTCCCGGGGTCAACCCGGAGATCAATGTACGCATGTGAGGAAAAACAAACTTCTGATAGTCATCCGGGGCCATACACCCGACCCAGCTGTCAAAGATCTGAACCGTCTCCGCACCCGCCGCGATTTGCGCGTTCAGGTACTTAATCAACGTGCGAGATAAGCGCTCCATCAGTGCATGCCACGCCCCCGGATCAGAATAGAGAAGTTGCTTCGTGTAAAGGTAATTTCGTGAGCCACCCCCTTCGATCAGATAAGACGCCAAGGTAAATGGAGCACCGGCAAATCCGATCAATGGTACGCGGCCATTGAGTGCTTTACGAATCGTCTGTACCGCCTCAAAGACAAAGGGAAGAGAATTTTCGGGATCTACTTCAAGCAAGCGATCCACATCGACGCCAGTGCGAACCGGTCTATGGATCACGGGCCCGTCGTTCTTGGAATACTCCAGTCCCACCCCCATGGGTTCAAGGAGCAAAAGTATGTCGCTAAACAAAATGGCCGCGTCCACTCCCAGGCGCTCCACCGGTAAGAGAGCGATCTCTGCTGCCAGTTCCGGGTTTTTACATAGTTCCAGAAACCCGAATTTCGCCCTGAGGTCTCGATACTCTTTCATATACCGCCCCGCTTGTCGCATGAGCCAAACGGGTGTGTAAGGTGTCTTTTCCCGATTACAGGCTGCAAGAAAAGGGTATTTTGATTTGGTCATGAGCTTCTTGAGAGAGTTAGCTACCATTGCTGGGGCTGATGCCGACTATGACAGTAGCGATGGACGGAAGCTCATGGATTGCATTAACGACCTGAGTTGTGAGGTTTTGCCGTACCGATGGCCTTGTCTCCATATTTTTCTCGTATTTGATCGATGCCACGGTACAACTTTTCCAGTGTTTGGCGTTTCTGATGATCGAAAATGGACTCTTGCCAACCTTTGATTTGGAGATTACTCGCACTTACGCCCAATAAACGAATGAATCCACCTTGTGTAAGATTTTTTTTCAAAAGATGACGCGCCACCTCGAAGATTTCTCGATCAAAACAGGTTGGAGTTTGGAGAGTCTGGGACCTAGTAATGGTTTTGAAATTGGTGTAACGAATCTTCACGGTAATGCAACGCGCGTAGGAGCCGTGATGGCGTAACCGTCCGCCAACTTCCTCGATCAACTTCCATAACACTTCTTCCATTGCCTCCACTTTCTGGATCGGTTTTTCCAAGGTTGTTTCGTTTCCAATGGAATGATCATGAACCCTCTCTTCCGATTCATCGTCATCAAGGTCGAGATGACGGTTTTTGAGATCAGGGTGCTTAAGAAGGTCCGCAATTGTTTTAATTCCGCGCTTCGACAATTCTTCATGGGTCTTCGGGCCGACACCTGGAATTGCCTTGACCGGTAACGGTGAGAGAAAATTACCTTCTGCTTGGGCAGGCACATAGATTAGCCCATGTGGTTTGGCATAGGTTACGGCAATTTTTGCCAAGACACGGCTAGTGGAAAGCCCTCCCGAGCATGGTAGCCCCAGGTCCGCATTTACGCGGTTGATAATATCATGGGAGGTTTTTAGTGGTGCACCCAGGAGCCTCTCGGTTCCCGTGAGGTCCACGAGCCCTTCGTCGATGGAAATGGCGTGTACCTCGGGTGAATATTCATCCAGAAGGGCAAATACCTTTTCAGAATACTCGCTGTAAACCCGCCGGCGGCTTGGCAAGAAGATCCCCTGGGGACAGAGTTTTCTCGCCTGAAAACCCGGCATGGCTGAATGAACTCCGTATTTTCTGGCCTCGTAGGATGCAGAGGTCACAACCCCCCTACCACTCGCACCCCCTACAATGACAGGCTTGCCCTTCAAGGCAGGATCCAGCACCCGCTCAACAGAGACGTAGAAAGAGTCCATATCAACGTGGAGATACCAGCGCACAACTCCCTGAGAGTAAGTGAGGCCGTGGCGGATGTCAAATTGCCACCCAAACTCGCTAAGCGCATAGCGCCTCTGAGTAGTACTGAGTAGTGAGTGCTGAGTACTGAGTGCGAAGGGTATGGGGTGTAGGGAAAAAAGTGTTGAGGGAAAAGAGCTGTCAGCAATCATCCTTCAGCTCTGGAATCTCTTGCTGCTAACTGCCAACTGCTTACTGTCTTTCTAAATTCTGTAGTCCGTTGTCCTGTCGTCAGTAGTCCATAGTCTTCTTTCGCTTTGCCCTTTGCGCTATGCTCATCGGTCTGGCCGATCCGTGGCTAGGCATGACCTAAGCAATTCTTAGGTTAAGAACTCTAGCCCGACTTAGCGGATTCGCGGGGTTCAGTGCTCGTAAGTACCTGTAAATCAACGAGAGCTTCCAAAAGGTCTTCACTACATCGAGCTATTTCGCCACTTCACCTTTGGCCGTAACACGGGGAGGCAGCTGACTGGGCAATGAAAGCCGCAGCTGCTCAAGCAAGACCTGGAGTTCGGGCTCAGGCTGTGTATAGCGTGACATGATCACCTTGCGTCCATCAGTGGTCGGCAAATGCACGTCTATCATCTGAACAGCACCGAACTTTTCCAGAACCGATCGCGGTGTCAATCCCGGTGCCAAATCCCGCAGGTGGCGACGCAAGGTCACATGCATGGCGTAAGCCATGAAGGCTACGAATATGTGAGCTTCGATGCGTTCCTCCTTCTGGTGGTGGATCGGACGGATCGCCAGATCACCCTTGAGGTTCTTGAACGCTTCTTCGACCTGAACCAGTTGCATGTAGAACTCCCACATCTGTTCAGGCTCGCGTCCAACCAGGTTCGTTCTCAGCAAGTAACGTCCTTCTCGGCGCCGGACCTTTTGTAGCTGGTCCTTTCGCAATGAGAACTGCACCGACCCATTGCCATCAGGGATGTCGATCCGAACCAGTCGCCAGGCCGAAGGCGATTGCTGCCTGGCGGCCCCGAGTTTCAGCAACAGCTCGTCACGCGTCAACTTCATGCCTTGTAGCTGCTTAAGCCGCCTCCACAGCTTCTTTAGTTGCCGACGCCGCATGGAGCGCTCCTTGTTGATGCGATCACGACTCTGTGCCAACACATACAACTCATCGTCTTGTGGTAGTAACTTGACCTCCACTCCTTCGCGCACTGTATGCCACGGCTTGTCGATCAGCTCCTTCTCGTAACGGCTCAGTCGTCCCTTAGGCGTTCCCACCAGGTAATAGATCGGCGGAGTGCTTTCGCGCATCTGCTTGAGAACCTCCTCGGTCGGAATCCCCCGGTCCATCACCCAGATGCGCTCCGCTTTGCCGTACTGCTCCTCGATCTTGTTGAGAAATTCACTCAACGTAGTCTTGTCGGCCGTGTTGCCGGCCATGACTTCATAGGCCAACGGGAACCCTTCCGGGGTCACGATCAGAGCAATCACCACTTGGACACAATCGAAACGCTTGTCACGGCTGTAACCATACTTTCGCTTGTCGTTTTCCGAAAAGGGTGGATTGCTCTCAAAGTAGGTGCTGGTCAGATCGTAGAGCAGCACGTCGAACTTTGCATTGAACAGATCCTTCCACCGTTGTGTCAGGTGATCAAAAAGCGCTTGCTTGTGACCCAGGAGCTGGTCCAGGCACTTGTAGAGCTTGTGGATCTCCACCAGTTCAAAGCCCGCCCCCAGACAATCGGCCATCGCGCTGTTGTCGTACCAGTGCCGATGTAACCGCCACTCGCTGCCAGGATCAATCAGCCGGTAGCAGCTCAACGCCTGCGTGATCAGATCCCAGCGCGTCCCCTTGCGGCTCGGCTCCAACCGTGTCGCCCAGAACTCATCGAGCCCCAACTGCTCGTACAGGTGACAGGCCAGCCAGCATGCGCCCCACTGTCTGGGCCGGTGCAGTTCCAGATCCTTCAGCCAGATCTGCACCACTTCGTCGTCATCAATTTCTACAGGCCGATCCTCGGCAAACAGTGCTATCGTACGCGGCAATACTGCTCCATCCTCGAAGACCTCGATGGTCTTACGCCACGCCTGATGCTGAGAGTCGTTGATCTCACCGAGATAGAGCACCTGGCGCTGAACGACTCGTCCACCTGTTACCCGGCGGTTCTCCACCACATTCCAGTAACGGTGTTCCTTGCCATCTTTGTTGCGTTTCGTGCAACGTAAGAACATAGCGCACGTAGAATACTGCGTGTTGGGCAACCCTGAAAAGGGGGTAGGTCTTCACTACAGGCTGTTTAGGCCCATTTCGGGCTCACCTCGCCTTGGAAATTGGCTACTTAAAACGCGAAAAAAGTTATCGAGGGGGTCGAATCCGCTAAGTCGGGCTAGAAGAGCTGTTTTCATTGGAGGTAAACGATATGGCCGTAGACATTCCAGAAAAGTTCAAAGATCTTGTCACGAAACAGGCCTTTGCCCACCTAGCTACCTTGATGCCAGACGGTGGTCCCCAGGTGACCCCAGTGTGGTTCGACTATGATGGCACCCATATTCTAATCAACACAGCCAAGGCACGGATCAAAGACAAAAACATGCGAGACCAAAAAAAGGTGGCTCTTTCGATTTTGGACCCTGAAAACCCATACCGGCACATGGCCGTGCGCGGTGAGGTGGTGGAAATCACCGAGGAGGGTGCCGACACACATATTGATAAAATGGCCAAAAAATACCTGGGGAAGGATAAGTATCCGTTCCGTCAGCCTGGCGAGGTGCGTGTACTCTATAAGATCCGCCCTGAGAAAATCACAACCATGGGCTAAGCGGAGGCGCAGACGCCAGAACGCTAAGCGCATGGAGCATAGCGCAAAGCGCGGAGAACAGCGAGCAGTTAGCAGCAGGCAGCGGGACGCACACCGTGATAGGTCTCGGGTGTAAAATGTTGAACTGCACACTCTTCTCAGTTCTTTGCTGCCCTCTGCACAGTGCCTTCTGTCTTTCTGTTATCCTATAGTCCAAGACTCAGTCCTCAGCACTCGCTACTCAGTTCTAAATAGGAGCTGTTCGGAACCGTCCGGACGCTTTGCGCTATGCGCTTAGCGCTTTGCTGTCATTTAACCGCAGCATTGGCTTCATCAATGGCTCTGCGGATTTCGGCCTTCGCTCCTTCCGGTATGGCCGGGGTGGGCCAACGTGGGTATTGTTTCAGCGGAAACCCCACATGCCGTAGACCCTCTGCGTAGGAGGCCCGACCGCAGCTCTGTCCCAGGCGAATGAAAACCGCATGAAACCGGATCACTGCCTCCTGCAAACGGCCCGCCTCAATGTCTTTACCCTGCTCCACAGCACGCACCAAAGCTACTCCTATATCCGGTGCGAGGGTAAGAGGTGGACTGACGGTACCGGTAATACCACAACGAAGACCCGGATACAGTGAACTAGCCAGGACAAACAATCCAAAATCTGGTCCCATTGCGTCCCGGTACCCCATCGCATCGTCGATAGACCCCATGGCTAGCTTGGCGCCAAATAATCTGGGGGCCACCTCCCGCATCCTGCGGAGTCTGGCAGGCGTCACCGGGTATCCTTGGTACGCGGGATTATTGTAGAAAAAGAGAGGCATCTTAAGGGCATCATCGAGGAACCGAACATGTTCCAGCAATTCCGCTTCGGAACGATCACTGTAGTAATAGGGTCCAACGATTCCCACTGCGTCCGCACCTTCCGCACGGGCATGTAGTCCTAGCTCCCTTGACGTGTAGGGATCCACTGCTCCGATATGAACCACAATTGGAACCTTCCCGTGGACACGCGCCATGATCGCTTCAAGTCCCCGCTTCCGTTGTTCTACGGACATTGCAGGACCTTGACCATAGGATCCAAATAGGAACAACGAATCTACACCCCTCTCCACATAATAAGTCGCCATATCAGCCAGTAGTTTCTCGTCCAAGCCTCCATCTCCGTCAAACGGAGTCGGTAACGGAAGAAGCATTCCTTTCACGCCTTCATGTCCCATTGGTTTAGACCCCTTTCTAATTTATGTTTGCGGGCCAACGCTCGTCTTGTTTTTTATACCACACGAAAAATGTCCGTGAAACGGAGAGGCACGTATTAGAAATTCATCCATTGCTGAAGGCCCCTACGAGCCAATTTGTATGAATTATCCGTCGAAAGATGTGGCCAAAAACAGAGCAGTCCCATCCTCCGTTTCTATGATTCCTGATAATTTATTGAGGCCTTCGCTCGGCTATGTCCTAAGGGGCAATAATCGTGACGAATTCACGAATCAAAGAGCTTAGCCACGGATTCAAAAATTCTCCAATCTTCCCTTAAGAGCCGGGAGGATTCTTTTCGTGATTAACTGTAACGCCTCGGGTACGTTAGGGCCAAGGGGAACCCCCATAACCAGATGATCGAACCCTAATCCTTCGAGATGGTCCAAAATCTCATGATATCCTGCGGTGCACTCCTCCGGTGTCCCCGCCGTGACAAATCCGAGTTCCTCAGCCAGTCTATCGGAGACGCGGCTCGCGGCTTCTTCTATGCCCAAACCCTGGATATAGGCCGACTTAATTCTCTCGATCTCATCGGGATCACAGCCCAATCGTTTTAGGGCTGTTGGGTAGGTAGCAGCACCGTAGGATACCTGTCTTTTCGCCCACTGTTTTGCAGCTCCGCCGTCCTGAGACACCGAAATCTTGGCAGAGTAGATTTTCTTAAAGCGCTGTTGATTCCCGGAGAGCTTCAAAGTCGACTCAACCGTCTCTATCGCCTGTCGGAACCGCCCAGCCCGCATGCCAACTAACGATGTCCATGGATTAATCTGAGTCAGTATCACTCCGTCGGCCTCTCGTGCGGCAACCTGAAACATCTTCGGCCCTCCCGCCGCTAAATATACGGGGAGCGGTCGGTCAGGGGGGAAATAAAGCCGGGCCTTTGCCTCTCTATTATAATTGAAGCGCGAAACCAGTTCGGGAAATTGGGCTAATGCCACGCTCTCTCCGGCAAACATTTTGCGCAGGAAAGACACGGTCTCTTTCACCACTGGCACTTTTTCTGGACTGGTTCCCTCAGCCAGTACTGACTCCTGTAGCCGTCCCCCTGATCCGAGACCAGCTACCACCTCGCGCCCAGAGGGCATGAGGTGTGACAGGCTCGAAAACCTTTGAGCCAGCTCCATGGGGTTTCTCCTCGGGAAGGTCACCATGGTGCCCAAAGAGACGTCTAGGTTCATGGCCATGGCCGTCATGGCAGTTAAAGTGTCCTCGTACTGCATGGCATCCACAAGCCAGATATGATCAAAAGGAAACTGCCGGTGCGCTTCTTGAGCATAGCCAAGAAGCTCTTTCATGGGATGCCAAGGCCATAAATGGAGCCCAATTTCCATAGCGCCTCCTAATTTTAGGTCAAGCTGGTATTAACCTCTTAGCTGACCTAACCGAAGTTCTTAGCGGAATTTACCAATGAGCCACAACTTGGGTATTGAGATTCTCCTCGCCACTGAACCTCACATAAGGGCTGGAAACGTCTGCCTCGAATCTCCTCTATGATAGAAGCTGAGGGATGACCTGCTTGCCCAAGATCTGAAGGGCCTCAGGAATATCCGGGCCCAAGGGGACCCCGAGGACGATCTGATCGAAGCCGAATGTCGTGAGCTGTTTTTTTAACTCTACGCATTGCGTGAGGCATTCCTCCGGCGTGCCAGCAAAGACAAATCCGGCCCGTTTAACCAGATCATCTGACACCCTCCTTGCTGCCTCATCCACTCCGAGCCCCTTCAGATAAGCTTCGGCAATGAAACCGATCTCCTCCCGGTCGAGGCCGAGTGCGTCTAACACCTCCGGGTATCGGATATACGTTCCGGACAATCCGTACGAGCTATTCCTCTTCGCCCAGTTCAAAGCTCGCTTTCCATCCCGGGACACCGAGACATGAACGTTATAGATTTTCTTAAAGGGACGATCCGCATCTGCTGAACGCTTGCGAGCCGATTCCACCGACTCGATAGCTTCTTTCAGGAGCCCCTTTTGAACTCCCAAGTACGAGGTTCGCCCCACCAGCTGAGAGCAGATCACACCATCGGCATGCTGACCGGCCACCTCATAGAGCTTCGGCCCCCCCGCCGCCAGATAGACGGGAACCCGCTCAGGAGGAGGGAAAAAAAGGCGAGCGCTGGTCTTGGTGTTGTAACGGAATCGGTTAGCCAATTGCGGGAATCTTGAGAGCGCTACGGACTCTCCAGCCAGAAGCCCCCGCATCAGCTGTACGCTCTCCCGCATCACAGATACGGGGTTCCGTTTTTCTCCTGTCACCTGGACCTGGACAGCCCCACCGGCACCGAGACCCACGGCCACTCCTCTTCCAGGACGGGATAATTTCGCTATTGAGGCATAACGTTGGGCCAGGTCTAGAGGATTACGCCAAGGAAACGTCACCATAGGACCCACAGAAACGTCCAGCTTCGCCGCCATAGCCGCCAGTATGGTGCTGCAGTCCTCATACTGGAACTCATCACACATCCAGATCTGGGAAAAGGGATATTCTCGTAGTGCCTGTTCGCCAAAGGTTAAAAGCTTGTTAATCGAATCCCACGGCCAAAATTGAGTCGATACTTCCAAAGCCATGACCCCGTCCTCCTTATCGCTGAGACAGATAACTCACCTAGAAAGATGAGGCTTAACGTGCGGCCGCCTAAGCCAAAAAGCTTTTGCTTTAAAGTTCTGACATTCCCCTCACCGGGATCTTACTTTGTCTTGGTACGGTAGTCTTCCAACCCAGCCCTGAGCATCTGTGCGTGCAGATCAACTGAAGTTTGAGCACAGTATTTCATGCCGTATCCGGGTCTCTCCTCCGCCATACCATCTTCCAGCAGACGCTGTAGCACAGCCTTATTGAATGAGCCATGAGCCATAATCCCTTCCTCATGCTCTTCCAGGTCTGCCTCCTCGTGGGTACCGAAATACGTGGCCTCCTGATCACTAAAACCATATTTTTGGGTCAGTGCTATACGGAAATCTTTGGACCAGTGACCGATCATCACCTCAGTACAGATGGAAGACCACCATTCAGCGACTGTCCCTTCATAGAGCAGGGACCGAATGAAATCGATCTTCCCCCTGAACATCGGCAGCAGCGGCTGTAAAAATACCTCGTCTTCGGCGATTCCGAGCGCCTTTGCGGTTTGCAACATGACCAAATAGTGTCCGGGCGGCTTGGGATGAATAAACTCATCGGCAATCTTCACCCCTAACGGTCCCATCAAATCCCTGTGTTTTTTGAAAAAGGGCAGATGCTTCTGGTAAGTGGACGCCACGATGGTATTGATTTCGATTGTATAGGCTCCCCAATTTCGAAAGAAGAGTTTGATAGCACCTTTCGGCAGCTCACCCTTTATCAGCGAGGCCATAAATTCCCCTTGGGTAACCACCTCCTCCCACCTCTTAGCGACCATGTTATATAGGTTATCAACCGCGGCCTTGGCCGCCTCAGACGACAGTTTCTCCGCCATTACATTCTCCCCCTTTGTCTCATTCTATTAGAATTCTGCTAACTCACCTTGCTGGGTGATCATGAGCCCGATGTTTTCCATGGCCGGACGACCCGTATGAACCAGGATACGCGCCGGCTCCTTTCCCGTGTTGAAGTGCTGGTGCCACGAGAAAATCGGGATCGCCAGGCTATCACCCTTTTTCCAATCGTAGCGTTTGTCTTCGATAATGCTATATCCATCCCCGGATAATATATGATTGATTTCTTCGTAGTGATGTCTATGAGCCCCTGAACGTTTTCCGGGTTCGATCTCTGCCACCAGGGTAGACATAACCTTCACATGGAACCCGATCTTGGGATCCACCACAGGCGCTACCCATCCCATTGGGGTTTTCTCAAACTTGAGGTCCTTCGCTTTTACCAGCACTTTACCCTTCCTCCGCTCTTCTTCCTCCGCTTCAGCAAATTTTAACTGATCAAAATAAAGTTTTGCCGCAGTCGAATTATCGAATTCCTCAAGCGCCATTCCCGAGGGCACACCCCGCTGTGTATCGGGAATCTCCGTTGCCCCCGGGATCAGGCTCTTCATTGCATCATCGCCCTTCTGAGCAAATACCCAATATTCCGGATATCGTTCGTCCTCGTAGATTGCGACTCCGATCCCCATAGATAATGGTCCCGTCGTCGAGGCCACATAGACCATGTCCTCATCCGACAGATTGACATGCCGGTGCCAGGCAAAAACCGGCACACACAGAAAATCGCCTGCTTCCCAGTCGTAGCGAATGCCATCGATGATGCTGTATCCATGGCCTTTGACAATATATATGACCGCCTCCACCGTATGGCGATGGCCCATGGTCTTCCACTCATTGTTCTCTTCACCTGGTTGAAAACCATTGATCCAGAAGCGAATGATCCTCGTATTGAAACCGAGCCTCGGATCCACAAGCAAGACCCAGTTGTGCCCATGGAAATCACGGTCAATCTTCTCCCTTGGAACGTGGACAGGTGCTTTTTCTCGCCGTTTCAACTCTTCTTTCGCGAAAGTCACCTGCTCCATGTACATTTTCAAATATTCTTCATAACTTGGGCCAGCCATTCTAGTGGATCCTCCATGATTAATTGGGATTGTATCTATACACACGCCCTCCCTGAGGGTCAAGAGACTGATCCTTCCCTGCTCCACAGCCCCTGTGGCAACCCACGTCTGAGGATGAGCTTGCATTACACTATTGCAGGGAGGAAAATAAATATAGTTACTACCGAATAGTAGGAGCTAACTGCAACCATGCCCAAAGCCTTTTTCGCTGTATTATGTGACGATGTACGAGAGGAGATGAGAGGAAAAGTCAGCTTGATGGGAATCTTTAGTCAGTTCATGGTGTCTGACTTTTCTAAACCTCTTCCTCGTTTCCGCCTCTTTGCGAAGATAGGATTTGAGAGCGATGGAAACCACCCGTTTATCATCAGACTCCGAAGCGTTGAAGGGCAAACCATATTTGAGCTCCGCGGCGCCGCCAACGTCAGGGACGAAGACGAAGTTACCAATCTGTATATGGCAAACCTAAATCTAGGATTCGACGATTTAAAACTCCCCAGGCCGGGGTTCTATGAGCTCGTGTTTCTCTACCAAGATCAGACTTTCCACGTAGTCCCACTCAAGGCAGTCACAGTCAGACCACCCACCCTGCAATAGCTCACCACAAAGAGCAGAGCGCAACTTAGTACTGAGTAACGAGTGCTGAGTACTGAGTGCGCAGAAGGAACCCATTTTACTCGATCAAGAGACGACGATTGGGCATAGGGCTTACTCTTCAGGAGCGATATGTTTTTGTTTGTCGTCGTCTCCCGACAAACAAAAAAGGACCGAATCTCTGCGCCCTCTGCGTCTCTGCGGTGAGATGTCCGAATCTTCATCCGCGTGAGTCTGCGTGTGTCTGCGGCTAAATTTCTTCGTGATCAGAGTTGATCTTCTACAGGTAGGAGAGATAAAAAGCTGCTTTTAACTTGCGCCAGAAACCCGCAGGTTCGCGGTAATACCGCTTCTCTTTTCCATTTTTCTCTGTGATCCACACCAAATACACCTCCTCCTCATCTACCCCCTGAATGGCATCACGCTCAAGCTCTAACCGCCAGCTGTTCTGGGCTTGGAAATCGACTTCCAGATCCTCAATGATTTTTGAGTCCGGCGAATTTGTCACCTACCAACATCCATTAGCGCATATCGCACAGAATCAAAGGTCTTTTCTCTCCTGTGTTACCCCAATGTGCCCCGTATGTGCTGGTGGTTTGGGCACATATTAGGGCACAGACCAATAGCAAAAAGGCATACTTGAGGTAGCCCGGGTTTGACGGACACCCAAAAAGGGGAGAAGATCCCCGCAGTAGCTGTTCGATGGGCAAGCCAAGGCGATTCACTTAGGAGTTTAAATTGGAGGCCGTGCGGCTTTTAGAAGCTGGGTGACCGATTTCACTTTACGGACCCACCCAATTTCAACGAAGGGACCCACCTGATTTCACGGAAGGGATCCACCCTATTTCAGGTGGTCCCCTTCGTTTTCTAAGCGAAGCGACGAACGATGGTATCTTGGCCGGCTGGAGGAGGATCCAGTTCATGGCCAAAGAAAGGACCAGCGTTCGTATGCAAACTCAAATCAAGACCCTGTCCGAGCAGGGATACTCAATTCGCAGTATTGCCAGGATACTACGGCTTTCGCGCAGGACCGTGCGTAAGTACTTGGAGCCTACCGCACAGCCGCCCAGTGAGGGTGGCGGTTGGGTTGAGACGGTTGACTGGGACTATGTCCGCCGGGAAGTCTATGGCAAAGGGACCACGGTCAAGCAGATCCAGCGGGAGGTGGCTCCCGAGATAGCGTATGTGAAGTTTTGGCGTCAGTTTCGGGAAAAGGTTGGCCATCAAGCCTCACCCCAACAAGTCACCATCCGGCTTCATCACAAGGCGGCAGAAAAAACCCAGATCGACTTCTCAGACGGTCTTTTTATCACCGAGCGTGGGACGGGAAAGAAGATACTCACACAGTTTTTCTTAGGGGTCTTACCCTTCAGCTCGTATACCTTCGGGGAATTTGTCTTAGACCAAAAGCTTGCCACCTTTATCGGTGTTCAGCAGCGGATGTTCGCCTATTTCGGCGGGGTTACGCCGTATGTCGTGGTGGATAATCTCAAAAGCGGCGTTCACCGGGCCCATCTGTATGACCCCGATGTCAATCCTACCTACTGTGACTTTGCCAATCATATGGGCTTTGCAGTACTACCGGCCAGGCCTTACAAGCCCCGCGACAAAGGCTCGGGGGAATCGGCCATCGGAGTAGTCCAGAGAGGGTTTTTCCAAGAAGTCCGTAACCGTGTCTTCTATTGTCTCGAAGAGCTGAATCAAGCCCTCAGAGACTATCTTTATCGGCTAAGCTGCGAGGTGATGAAAGACTACGGGGTGAGCCGCAACCAGCGCTTTGAGGAAGAGAAAAAGCAGTTAAAGGCCCAGCCGCCCTCTCCCTTCGAGATCAGCGAGTGGCGCCAGGCTAAGGTTCATCCCGACTGCCATATCCAGGTGGAAAAAAACTTCTACTCCGTCCCTTTTGTCTATGTCAGTCAAAGGGTCCGGGTCAGGCTCAGCGAGAAGATGGTGGAAGTGTTTAGTGAGGACAGCCATCCCCTTACTGCTCACACAAGACTTATGGGGATCGGACAGTTCTCAACCTATGATTTCCATTATCCTGAAGCCAAGCTCAGCGTGGCGCGCTTTGAAGTGCGTCATGCAAAAGAACAGGCAAAAAAGCTTGGCCCCCATGTCGAGAAGTTAGTCGACGAGCTACTCTCAGGCCACCATCCGCTACGCCACCTAAGACGGGTCCAAGGGATTTTACGGCTTTCCAAACGTTATCCCATCACGCTTGAGGCATTGGACCATGCCTGCCAGCGGGCGATGGTCTTCAACAAGAAAAGGCTCGCCTATATCAAAGACTGCGCGCTTTACTTTGTCACCCATGGTCAAAGACCCACGCTGCTCGCCCCACACAGAAAACCCGACAGTGTTCATTTGCACCAACAGGCTGCTAACTCGGGCTCAGATCCCCAACGGTCGTTGCCGTCGGTGGAGGAGGAACTCCTATGAGCACAAGCTTCAACACCACTTTTCATGCCACCGAGCTAGGAGCACACAAAAACGGCCGCCGTATTTGCCCTATAAACGACGATCTCGTTTTGGCCTATACCTTGGCTACCCCCCAAAACAGTCTTTGTACCAGGAGGTCTCACCGCCATGATGCTTGATCAAATCAGAAACCTCACTTACCTAATGCGGCTCTTTGGCATCCACGAAGCTTGCGAACGAAGAGCTCAAGAGGCTCTCTCCCAACAGCTCCATCCCCTGGAGTTCTTAAGACTCATTTTTGAGGATGAAGCGCTGTCTCGAAAAGACCGAACGGCCAAAGCGCTTACCACCAAGGCCCGTTTCCGCTTCCGCGCTGATCTGGAAGACTGGGACTTTAGTTTCCACAAGGATCTAACCAAAGCCAAGATCCAAGAACTGTGTCAATTAAGCTTCCTCCATAACCTGGAGAATCTTCTGATCCTAGGAAAAACCGGCCTGGGTAAAACTCATCTCGCCATCGCTCTGGGAAAACGGCTGTGCCGGGAAGGCCACCCCACACTGTTCTTGCCGGTCAACTTCCTGTTCGAGGAAATCCAGGCCGCCAAGGCTGCCGGCCGTTACCTCAACTACATTCGAAGTCTCATTAAGGCCAAGGTTTTGATCCTCGATGACCTGGGGCTTAGAAACTACACCCACGAAGAGGCCACCTCTGTGATGGACCTCCTCGAAGAGCGCTACCACAAGGCTCCCATCATCGTCACTTCCCAAGTCGAGCCCCAGGGATGGCTCAAACTGTTTGAGGATCCGGTGATCGCCGAGGCTATCGTTGATCGGCTGATCCAGCCCAGCCAGAAAATCACTTTGAAAGGAGAGAAGTCCTATAGAGAAAAACTCACGGAGAAAAGATCCGGCTTGAAAAACCAGGGAGGCTTAATGTAAATAGGCAAATCGCTTCGTCGCTTCGCTCCGCCGATTTCAGTGCTCCCCTTCGTTGAAATCAGGTGGGGCCCTTCAGTGAAATCGAACAGTCAAAATCCTGTTTCAGGCTGAGGAGCTTCACAGTCGGATAATGCACTCATCGTGGGGCTGGACAATGCGGAACGATGAGCGTTGGACGCGGAGCAAGCTCACGGCCAAAGCTAATCACGGATTAAGGGAGCAGTCAGAAGAGATGGGGCCCGATGAGCTCTTCGACATCGCCGACTATATCTGCTGTGTAGGGATGGAAGTTGAGGAATTTTTTCTAGACATGGAGACAAAATGCCCATTGGAGGACTCTAGTGGAGACGAGTCCACATAACTCGCGCCTTCAACCGCCCTCCAGCTGGACACTACGTGTTTCTAACTTCGCAGTAAGGGGAGGAGCCGATTAGGGTTTGCTGTCCATTTAAGCCCAGTCAGAACTAAACTTAATTAATCTCACACCAAGGTAGGCTTGGACCCGCACTGGGCCTGGATTTGCTCTGCATCAGACCCCCAGGACGTAATGAATGAGCTAATGAATTGCGTCTGGTGCGTTTAGTAGCTTTTTTGAAAGAGAAGCAGTGGCCGTTAAGGAAGACCATGCCCGAGGAACAAGTATGCTAAAACCCAAAACACGGAGACGACTAGCTTGTTAGGCCTCGAAAATGTACTGAACATGATTAACATTAAAAAAATTACTATTAATTCAGTTGCGACACAAGGACTAGTACTAATGTAGCCGATTTATAGAGACTTTGATCTCGCTGTTTCACCCACGCCGTTTTGGACTGGTTGGTGTGCGTTGTCAACCCGCGTCTTCGCTCGCTTATATTCTATTGTCGCCTCGCGCAAAACAATAAGTGCTGTATGTAAAAATAGCACGGCGATTCCTGTGCCAATCAGCAGATCGGGCCATGATGCGTTTAGCCCCCACACACCGACCGCTGCGACCAGAATGGAGAGATTGGCGATAATATCATTTCGCGAACAAAGCCATGTCGAGCGCATATTAAGATCATCCGAGCGATGACGATACAGAAGAAAGAAACAAAGGCCATTTCCCAGTAACATTAATGTCCCGATAATGCCCATTGTCTGTGCGGTAGGCACGATATCCGCGAACCATTTGTATGCGGCTTCGATCAGGACCCCGAGGCCAAACATGGCCATAATGGCACCCTTGAAATTGCCGCCATGACTCGCCACGTCTCACTGCGCCAAAGGACGTACAGACTGAATCCGTACACCAGTGAATCGCCCAACATGTCCAACGAATCGGCCAGGAGGGCTGTCGACCCAGCCAAAATGCCTGCGATGAATTCGACGAAAAAGAGGCCTGCATTGATGGCCAATACGATTTTAAGGATCTTCGAATGGTCAGTTCTCAGTCTTTCGATTTCGCCTGAATTTGTCTCGCAACAGGAATCCACGGCTCTTACCTTACCATTGGGTGAACGCGGATGCCAGGAAAACGGCAAACAATGCTCACCTCGGCCAATACATGACGATGGAGATCAGAGCGAACATTGAGACAAATACGAAGTGTGGTGGAGTCGGGGAAGACTATTACCAAGGCACCAATATCACAGGTAATTTGGCTGTCAACGAGTCCAGGAGGAAATTAAACAACGCATTCATTGCGTTTCACCGGCCCAGCGAGACCAACTCATTGATAGTCAAACGATCGGCTTTAAGCCTGCGACGCCCAAAAAGGGGACAAGATCCCCGCAGGACGAAATCGAATAAATTCCATGCACTCACATTGCCAAGATATGTTTCTCTATGAGCTCTTTTACGGCGGTAATGGTTGGGGTCTCTGTGTGACGTCGTCGCTCAACAAGCATAAAACTGGCAGATAGATCAACGCCTTTGACGGTCAGCCGAACAAGCTGCTTTTCCCTGAGCTCGCCTCGGACAGTGAACTCCGGTAAGATGCTTACTCCGATTCCTGCGCGAGTGATTTCTTTCATCCCCTCGAAGCTACTGATTCGTGCAACAACGGTGTATTCTGACAAACCCTGCTTTTCCAACATCCTCTCTATCATTTGTGTGTATGCGCCACCTTTGAGCCCCATCACGAGTGGTGTGAATCGTAATTCCTTGAGCGGAGCAGATCTTTTCCCTAAAAGAAGGTGGTCACGAGATGCCACAAAATGAAGTTTTTCCGTTCTAAGCTGTGTTGCTACAAGATCCGTAGGGTATTTATCGGCTAAAATGAGCGCTACGTCCACTTCCCCGTGGCGGACGGATTCCCAAAGGCGATATACGGTCTCAGCTAAGATGGTGACTCGGACTTTCTGATACTTTTCGCGAATATTTTTTACTATTATCGGGAGCACGTAGCTTGCGATACCGGATACGGCTCCAATTCTGACCTCACCTCCGATACCACCCGCGAGGTCCAGGAAGAACCTTTCCAGATCCTCGGTTCTATCGTTCACCTCCCTGGCAAAGTCCAGAAAAATCCTTCCGGCTTCGGTTAGCTGCAATGGCCGCAGCGATCTCTCAAAAAACTTGAGTCCCGCCTGCTCCTCGAGTAGAGCAATTTTAGTGCTTAAAGTGGATTGGGACAAACGGAGCCGTTTGGCAGCTTTAGTAAAACTTCTTCCTTCACATACTCTAAGAAAGGCTCGAAGGCTACCCCGTGAATATTCCATCATATATATCGATAATTTAAATCAATAATTTCTATTTGACAAATAATATTCATAAATCGTCTAATACGCAACACGGTCAGATTCAACCGTGAAATTTCGTCAGGGTTCCGATCAAAACAAACGAGTAATCGAATAAATCACGGAGGGTAACTATGACTAGGCTGGACAGAGCAAAGAGCTTCGGTCAACGTGCGGCGCACGAATTAGCTGTGCTGGCGGCTCGCTTCGCAGCCGGGGAAGCGGAACTTATTTCCACTTACTTCAACTGGGACAGGCGGAGTCGAGAGACGGACATTCACTGGCTTACGAAACAAGTTGGTCGAGAAATCGAATCCGCCTTTACCGCATTCAAGGGCATTCAGAAGCATCTGGAAGGGGACCCGTCCCGCGTAGATAGGAAATGGGTCGAGGAAGAACTTTTCAGAGCCAAACAAGAAATGAACCATGGCAACCTATATGCGGATATCCTGGAAAGTCTCACTGGTGAGCGCATTGATACAATGGAAGTGGTCCGTCTTTACAACCGATGGAATCCCGACTCGTCTCTGCCGAACACTAGGGAGTATGTCAAGCTCGCTGCGCTGTTCCGTGTGCAGGAAGAACGATCCGAACCATGGGCACGACTCGTTACTTCAGGTGGGCTTTTAGAGGGGGGTAGCTGTGGCTTATTTTACGCGGCTGCGTTACTCAAAGGTAAAGGCAATGATCTAGACGAGCAACTTGCGAGCGCAAACGAAATTGTTCTTAGAGACGAACGGGGACACGGTCCAGCAAACCTTCTGGAGATTTCAGAGCTGATCACTACTGAGGAGGCGTTGCAAGAAGCGAAAGAAATGCTGCAAAAGCGAGGGGAACAACGGTTGCGATCCCGTAACGAACAATTTAGCCACCCGCTCAGTGAAGAGCAAATCGCTGAAATCGCCCGGGGAAAGGTCGACGTCAGCGTTGTAAAAGAAGTATGGGGAGACAATCTTTATAGCTTTGTGGAAAGGTAGAAATGTCAAAACTAGACGGTTGTCTCAGATCAAGGGTCATACATGGCTTTATAAATGATCGGTCCCTGTTCGCTTGGACTATGGCAGAAGGATGACTTTATGTGAGGCCTCTTCCTGTTGGTTACGTTTATTTAGGCGCATTGGTCACTTTGGGTTGTAGACCAAGAATCTTAAAGGAGGGAGACAAAAAATGGCAATGATGACTGGCGGTTTCGCAGCAGTCGAAACGTTGCGCTCAGAGGGCGTACGCCACGTTTTCGGACTAATAGGTTCTTCTACAATGGAAATGTACGATGCTTTGTACGACTGCTCTGAAGTAGAATACATCGGAGCTCGACATGAGACCTGCGCCGCCATAATGGCTGATGCGTATGCAAGGGTATCCGGAGGTCCAGGGGTTTGCTTGGCCGGCCAAAACGGACCTGGCGCTACCAACCTGATAACAGGAATTGCCCAAGCCTTTCTATCTTATTCGCCAGTGCTAGCCATTGTCGGGGCTGCATCCACTAGTCACATGGGGAAGGAATCCTTTCAGGAAGTGGACCAACAATCGCTTTTTGCGCCTGTTACCAAGAAATCTTTGATGGTTTACCAGCCTGAGCGAATCCCCGAGTTTCTGCGGGAAGGATTAAAGACCTGTATGGCAGGACGCCGAGGTCCCGTCGCTGTAAATATTCCACGGGATTTTATGGGCAAGGAGATTGAAGTCGAGTTTGTCCCGTCTCGCCAAAAGAGTTACAGCGGTTTGACCGAATGGCAAGCTGATCCGCAGCTGCTGGATGAAGCAGTGCAAATCCTCGCTGCAGCTGCGCGCCCGGTTATTGTGGGAGGGGGTGGAATCAAATGGTCTCGGGCTACTGAGTTTACAGTATTGCTGGCCGAGCAACTCCAGTGCCCAGTTGTTGCTTCTGCAGGGCATGGGGATATAGTTCCCAGTGATTTTGAACTCTTCGGAGGCCAAGTCGGGCCTAGAGGAAACTGGGCTGCTACAGAAACAATGAAGAATGCTGACGTGATCTTAGCTTTGGGCACAAGGCTTGGCTTTAGCTCAACCTTCTATTCGCACGAATTTGTACCGCGTAATGCCCAAATAATTCAAGTGGAGATCGAGCCTGCTGCTATTGGACGCTATTTTCCTGTGCACCTTGGCATTGTCGGAGACGTCAACAGGGTCGCTCGTGGCCTGTTGGAGCGGATAAAAACTATACCACAGCTGAACCACACAACGTGGCTAGAAGAATTCCAAAAAAACAAAAAACTGCTCGCTGAGCAGCGGCAAAGGGCAGCTGAAGAGTCATCGCCGCTGATTAAACCCGCGCGACTGTTTGCCGAACTTCGTAAGTCGGTCCCGCGCGAGAGCATATTTACGTTAGATGGGGGCACACTTTGTCTTCAGGCAGCTGATGCACTGCAATATTTTCAGCCACCAGCGTTGCTAACACAATTGGATTTTGGCCTTGTTGGCTTTTCATTACCAGCCGGGTTGGGCGCAAAGCTGGCTGCGCCAGAGAGGCCTGTGATCAGCTTGATGGGCGATGGAGGTTTAAGCATGACACTCGGCGAGATTGGCACAGCTGTTGCCCACCAGGTAGCCCTAGTTGCCATAGTGATGAATAATAACAGTTGGGGCGCAGAAAAGGCCTATCAAAAGGATTTCTTTGGCAAACGATATCTCGGTGTGGACCTAAAGAACCCGCGTTTCGATATAGTGGCACAATCATTTGGCGCTAGGGGCGCTTATGTGGAGGACCCAAGTCAGATAGGCTCACTGGTTGAAGAAGCCATTAGTAGCAAAACCTTTACAGTCATCGAAGTTCCGGTTGATCCCGAGGCTCTGTATACTTTTCGTCGTGACGCCTTCGCCCATCGAGCCACGAAAACCTCCTAACAAGAGATTGGAGGAGAATCTATGGCGCTAATTCTGAGCAATGAGGAGATTGAGGACTTGCTCAATGCGGAAGAATACCTGGATGCCCTTGAGGGCATTTATAGAGAGATTGCAAATGGAGTTGCTGCTAATAGCCCTCGCATTGATGTGCTTAAACCCGTGTCTTCTAAAGACGGTGGTTCAATAAACTATTACATGATGAAAACCATGTCGGGAGTGGCTTCGCAATACGCTGCTATACGGTTATTAAGCGATCTTGTCTGGTTTCCAGAAGTCGGGAGAGAGGTTAGAAAAGACCGGCTTCCAGAACATCGGCATCGCTATAGCACTACGAGGGGATTAATCCTCCTCTTTAGTCCCAAGAGCGGTGAACTTCTGGCCGTTATGAGTGAAGGTTATATTCGGAATGTTCGAGTAGGAGCGGCAGCGGCCATTGCTGCGCGATATCTCGCTCGGGAGGACGCTCACTCTGTGGGATTACTCGGGAGCGGCTTTTTAGCAAAGGCTCATCTGGAAGCCCTTTCTCATGTACGCGAGCTTCATAAAGTTCAAGTCTATAGCCCTAACCCCGAGCATCGTAATCAATTCGCCGAAGAGTTGAGGGATCAGATGGGCATTGAAGTTATTGCCTCAAAGAGCCCGCAGGACGCAGTAGCAGCCACAGATATTGTAATTTTAGCGACCAATTCCCTGCAACCGGTCATCAAGGCCGAATGGCTCGAACCGGGCATGTATTTCACGTGTGTTCGGCATTGCGAGATTAGTCGTGAATCCTTTCACCGGTCGAATCTGGTTGTGCTCAACTCGAAAATTCATTTCGGAGTTCAATATTATCTAGCCGACACTGACGCTTCTTTGCCGCAAAGTCTCGCTATGGACTATGAAAGAGGATATCCACCAGGAGATGTTAAAGACATTTCTTGGAACGAGCTCCCTGATCTCGCGGATCTGACTGTAGGTAAACATCCGGGACGCACCGACAAGCGTGAGATTATTTGCTTTAACAATAGCGTGGGGTTCGGCTTGCAGTTCACTGCTTGCGCAGGGAGGGCATACGAGCTGGCTAAAAAGAAAGGTGTAGGTCAAGAAATGCCGAGAGACTGGTCCTTAGACGTGCTACGTCCGCACTCTAGGTAAATCGTACCTGAAATAGCGTCAATAGAAATATGACGGCTAATTGCCATGGACACTCAAGTTCAGATCACCATATTCAAAGAAAGGAGTCTAGTATGTTAATTGCGTCAACTGTCGCTTTGTGTTTTCTGTCGTTTTTCATCGCTGGACCAGCTGAATCAGCGGAGCACTTTTACAAATCTAAAACTATCCGTGTAATAGTGCCATTTAGCCCAGGAGGTGGTTATGATCTCTACGCCCGCCTGTTGGCACGCCACATGGGGAGACATATACCAGGGAGTCCAAGGGTAATTGTGCAAAACATACCTGGTGGTGGAGGGATGATCGCCCAGAATTTTGTCTACAGAGTGGCCAGACGTGATGGGCTCACCATAATGACAACAACAAGAGGCATTGCGTTGCAGCAAGTACTTGGGTTCAAAGGGGTCAAGTTTAACGCTGCTCATTTTACTTGGATTGGAAGTGCCAATGCGGAAAGCAAGGTCGCTATTGCAAGTAAGAATAGCAACTTTAGGAACCTTAATGACGTGATCAATTCACCTAGCCCCATGGCTGTCGGGGGTGTCGGGCCAGGAATTGACGTCGACATTTACGCAAAAGCCCTAAGGGGAGTCTTGAATGCGAATCTGAAGCTGGTCACAGGGTACCGCGGCGGAGGACAACTTCTGGGAGCGATAGAACAAGGGGAGTTAGACGGGTTGTTTGGTTTTTCTTGGTCTACGGTGAAGGCCCGGCGGCCCCCTTTTATCAATGTTATAGGTGATCTGAGTTTGTCGCGGAATTCCGAACTGAAAGACATGGGCGTAACATGGATATTTGATCTTCCGATGTCTGTTGAATCTAAGCAGATGCTTGAGTTGCTCTTTTCCCCTTCCAAGATGGGTCGTCCGTTCGCAGGACCCCCTGGGGTTCCTGCAGACCGAGTCAAGGTATTGAGGCGAGCCTTTGCCGACACAGTTAAGGACCCAAAATTTGTCGCTGAGGCTAACCGAGCACGTCTTGGGATTCAGCCGCTCGCGGGAGAAAAAGTCACTAAAGCCGTGGAGAGTATTTTGAATTCCAAGCCAGATATTCTCGACAGGATTCGGGGAATCCTTAAGTAAACCCAGAAAGGCAGCCCGGGTTCAATAACTTCCACAACAAACTGACGACTGCCAAATTGTGTTTCGCTAGTCTATTCTGAGGACCCAGTATTCTGTGTGGCGTCGACCCGCCTTATCATTGCTGTGAGGGTGCCTAGACGAGCTCTTGGTGCAGAGTTAAATGAATCTCCGCAGCGAAGAGTGGTTGATAGGATTTGTGATTTTGATCACAGGCGGTTTCATAAAAGGAACAGTGGGCATGGGATTTCCTCTTTTCAGCGCACCCTTTTTAGCACCACACCTTGGAGTACAATATACTGTTACGTTCCTGGCTTTACCGATGTTTTTGACGAGCGTCTACATGACGCTCAACGAAGGTCGTTTACTGTCAATTCTTAGGCGCTTCTGGTCATTGATCGTTTTGCTTTTTCCAGGAACCTGGCTAGGTGTGCTTGGGCTGTCTGTGCTGGATCCATCGGTTCTATTTATTGTTTTGGGGCTCGTTACTATTATGTTTGTGTTGCTGAACTTTGTTCAGATCAAATCCAATCTTTCCTCTCAACAGGAAATCTGGATGAGTCCAACAGTGGGACTATTGGCAGGTTTAACAGGTGGGATGACCGCGATTTATGGGCCTCCTATCTCTATATTTCTGGTCACCTTGAGGTTAGAAAAAAATGAATTTGCAGCGTCGGTAGTTTTGATAAATCTATTTGCTTCCGTTCCTTTGCTTTCATCGCTTGTTGTACGTGGACTTTTGGGACTTGAGGAAGCAATCTTTTCGGCATCTGCCTCACTGCCCGTGTTCATAGGTATGGTGCTCGGGAGGAAGTTGCGGAGCATTATCGATCAAGAACTCTTTACAAGGATTGTCCTCATCGTGCTGTTGGTTGGAGGAGTGAACCTAGTAAGGAAGGCTTTTATGTGAGCTGCCACTTGGATGTATAATGTTTTACGACGTATAACGTCGAAATTGCGGAGCGAAAGATTGAAAGCCGGAATCTATGTTGGCGAGAAAGCAATATATCAGAGACACCGTCCGTACGGCTCTAGCCTCTGGGCGCAAAACGCTGTCGGAGGGGGAATCGAAGCGATTGCTTCGGGCGGCGAGGGTTCATGTGGTGAAGGGGAGACTGGTGGGCGATGCGAACGCTGCAGCCCAGGCGTCTTCTCAGATAGGGTTCCCCGTCACCCTCAAGGCCTCGGGAACAGGTATCTGGCACAAGACCGACCTAGGCCTGATTCAATGGGATCTAAGCACAAAGAATTCAGTCAGTAAGGCCTATAAAAGGATTGCTTCCTCTTTGAAGAGGCATTCCTTATTGGGTAGTGTCGACGGTATCTTGGTGGAGGAGCATCTTGCGCAGGCGCCTGAGCTTATCCTGGGATTTAGGCGAGATCCGTCGTTAGGGCCTATGGTCATGCTGGGAGCCGGCGGAATTTATACGGAGAGAATCGATGATGTAGCGTTTGCCCTGGCTCCAGTGAGTGCCGCAGAGGTACGCAGGATGTTGCGGCAGCTTCGCTGCTTTCCAATTCTGGCGGGTGGTTATCGCGGCTTGCGCAAGAACGATCTCGATTCAATTGTTCATGCCGTTCTGGCTTTGGCTGGCAAAGATGGTCTCGGCCTTTCTCTTAAAGAACTTTCTGTTGTTGATATCAATCCAATCCGTCTCTATCCGTATGGCTATTATGTGCTTGATGCTAAGATCCGCCTCTCGGAGCCCCCTGAGAGAGATGATACATTGGAGGATGGGGAGCGCCCGGGGAAGGAGATCTTGTCAGAATTTGCCCCGCTCTTTCGACCGAAGTCGGTCGCTTACGTTGGGGCGTCGCCCACTAGTCGAAACATAGTAACGCAAATGATGAGGGCTACAAAGGATATGGGTTTTACTGGATCGATTTATCCTATACATCCAAAGGCCCAGTCCATTGACGGATCGCGGGCCTATCGGAATTTGGCAGAAGTCCCAGAAGTGGTTGACCTTGCCTGTGTTGGAATTTCTGCAAACAGCATTCCCGATATACTGAATGAAGCAAAAGGAAAGGCAAAATTTGCCCACATCTTGTCGGGTGGATTTGGCGAGATGGGAAAGTCGGGTCATCAACTAGAGGCGAAGGTTTTAGCAGCGGCACGGGCCGCTGGGATGCGCATTCTAGGCCCCAATTGCATGGGTGTTCACTGCCCGGAGGGGAAAATCACCTGTATCGACGGAGCGGAATTAGGTCCTGGTGTTGTTGGTTTCGTGTCGCAGAGTGGCGGGTTCGGGACCGATGCCATTCGCCGAGGTAATTCCCGCGGCCTGGCCTTTAGCAAGGTCATTACCGTGGGGAATAGTATCGACCTGGATTGTGCTGATTTTATCCGATACCTCGCCATTGATCCTAAAACGGACGTTATCTTGGTTTATGTTGAGTCCGTCCGAAATGGACGTGCATTTTTTCAGGCTTGCAAGCTAGCAGCTTTGCGTAAGCCTGTATTTATACTAAGAGGAGGCTTGTCGAAGCACGGAAGCCGCGCAGCTTTGAGTCATACGGGGAGATTGTCCGGCGGAAGGACAGAGTGGTTCGGTCTGATCAGGCAGGCTGGGGCCGTACCGGTACATTCGCTCGACGAGTTACTCGATGCGGCGGTTGCGATTCAGGGAGGGTCTCTGCCTCAAGGAAGGCGGCTTTTGCTCTGTGGTCAGGGTGGCGGGGCGTCCGTGGTTGCTGCAGATGCAGCACAACGTTTAGGGTTGTCCGTCCCGCCACTTGACGCTAAGACCCGTACCCGTGTCGAGCTTTTGGGTCTCCCACCGGGAACTTCCCGGGATAATCCGATTGACGCCCCTGTTGGGACGCTTCAGGTGGACAACGGAGGCTTATTCCGTCGACTTGTGGAGACGGTCTCCTCTCGTCACCGGTTTGATTTGGCGCTCATGCACATTAATTTGCAGATGGTTGTTTCTTTTGCCCCCTACCCAAAGGAGGTCATTCAGAATTTTATTGAGACGGCGGCGTTCATCCGACAACGAGGCTTGATTGTTCTAGTTGTGCTCAGAACTACAGGAGAGGGGTTTCTCGAAGACTACCGAACAGGAGCAGCGGTCCTCGCACGACAATATAAACTCCCCGTGTTCCAGGAGATTAATAATGCCCTGATGGCGGTAGTGGCCTTGAGGACATATGCCGACCTTCATGCGAATCCACGGAGGGACCAGAATGGCTGATGTCGAGTTCGATAGAGAGGATGGGATAGCACTTGTAACGTTGAATCGGCCCAAAGCTCTAAACGCGATTTCTCGTGAGATGTGGCGACGGCTTATTGAGATTTGGGATGAGATACGCAGCGATGAAGCTATCCGGGCCGTCGTTGTGAGCGGAAACGGAGATAGGGCCTTTTGCTCGGGGCTCGATCTCAAAGAATGGAGTCAGCTCGGGGATCCTCGTGTGCGCGATTTTTGGGAGGCTAGCGGTCCGAGAGATCTTGGACGCGGGTCGCAGATCTGGAAGCCGATGATCGCGGCCGTCCACGGGTATTGTTTAGCTGGCGGTTTTGAGATCGCATTAGCTTGCGACATCCGAGTTGCCAGCGAAGACGCAACATTCGGATTCCCAGAAATCAAACGGGGGTTTTTCCCAGGAACAGGCGGAACCGTGCGCCTCTCCCGGATGATGCCACTGGGCCTCGCGTTTGAGATGCTTTATACGGGAAGGACGATCTCCGCTGAGGAGGCGCTACGATTCGGTCTAATCAATCGCATTGTGCAGCGGGGTGACTTATTTTCAGAGGTAAAACAGCTTGCCCAGATGATCGCCAACGGCCCACCTTTGGCCCTTCAGGCCGTGAAGGAAGTCGTCCTCCGTAGCTTGGACCTTCCTTTTGCGGAGGCTATCCGGCTAGAGGCCGGCCTGCGTGCGCTTATAGGCCACACGGAAGATGCTCAAGAAGGCCCGCGGGCCTTTGCGGAAAAGCGCAAACCGACCTTTC
The DNA here is from genome assembly GCA_965215595.1 of uncultured Binatia bacterium (SeqCode). GTDB lineage: Bacteria > Desulfobacterota > Binatia > UBA9968 > CAXXLF01 > CBDCDW01. The sequence continues at coordinate 515,041 of CBDCDW010000006.1, forward strand.
GGGGAAAATGATGAGAATGCAAGCCAGGATGAGCAGCTTCGCCATAGTACCTGTCTGCACCATGGCGGTCATTAATAGCTCCTACAATGTAACTGTTCCAGATTTGTTTAGGATCGCAATGCTTATCCCTTGGGACTACGTTCTCTAAAACCCTATTCTGGTCTTTTAAACTGAGTTACTATTCCTGATTTCTCCACAGCGTTCCAATCGACCGCACGCTGCGCGAGGTAATTCACCATCAGTGACCCTGGCATTCCCGCTCTTAACTTGCAGCAGTATAATCTTTATGCGATCTATATTTTTTTCTCGTTTGACACCTCAAGTGAGCCCACTTGATGACAGATCAAACGTTCTGACCTAACTCCAGCTCCCACAAGACTATTTGCTGACCTGTCCGTGAATTGTCCGTGAAAAATACCGAAAATCAGCGAGTATCCAATGGATCTGACGAAGGGTAGAGTAGAGGACAGGCTTAGCTTGCTTTAGGCCGCACCTTGGCTGTATCCGCCGTTTCCAGCTTCGTGCCCGTTTAGGCACTTCCGTAACAAGCGTTCCTGTCCCCCCTCATCAAACCGTACTTGCAGTTTTCCCGCATACGGCTTTCCGATCATCTTCACCTCAAGGCATACGAGCGTGCCCATAGGGAGCATGGACTGGTATGGCGTATAGCCCCCACACTCCATAGAGCACAGACACCGGCCATCGCCGATATCCAAACCCCTTGATCTGTCGTCGCTTCTGCAGGTACTTGCGCATCCGCTGCTCTAAGAAGAATCGTTGCCGCTTAAAGACTCGGGTGGAGTTGTGTACGTGATAGTAGGTCACCCACCCTCGCACATAGCGGTTAACCCGCTCCATCACTTCTGGCTGTGGCATGCAGTGGCTGTTCCGACTGGTCAAACCTCTCACCTTATCCCGAAAATGCTGCTCTGACTTGCCTGAGGGCTCTACCAGGGTAATCACCTTCGCCCTGCGCACACTCCTCTTGCGACCAAAGGTAAATCCGAGAAAGTCAAAACTCTCTCCTCGTGCATCCACCACTCGGCTCTTCTCCTCATTGAGCTTTAATTCCATCCGTGCCAATATTTCCTCCACTTTCAACCGCGTCTCTTTCGCCCCTCCACGCATCAAGATCACAAAGTCGTCCGCATAGCGAACCAGCTTTGCCGCCAGACCCGTGCTACGACAGTATTGAAGAAACACTCGGTCAAAAAGGTGCAAGTAGATGTTGGCCAGCACAGGGGAAACCACTCCCCCTTGCGGTGTTCCGCATTGACTCCTCTTCGTACGCCGCCTCCCTTCTTGGTCCTCTTCTACCACCGGCGCTTTTAGCCACTGTTTGATCCATCTCAAAATGTGCCGATCACTGATCCGACCGGCGATCAACTTCATGAGCTTATCATGCGCTATAGTGTCAAAGTACTGCTGAAGTATGCCGCGTCGAGCACATGCGGATGTGCCGTGCTGAGCGCTTCCCGAATAGCTCCTACTGCTTGATGTGCACCTCTCTTGGGGCGAAACCCGTAGCTACTATCCTCAAAGTCCGCCTCAAATATCGGCTCAATTACAAGCTTGACTGCCATTTGAGCCACTCGGTCCCGAATGGTAGGAATCCCCAACGGCCTTCTCCTTCCGTCGCCCTTGGGTATGAACACCCGCCGCACTGGCTGCGCGCGGTAGGTCTTCTCCTTTAGCTCCTGCTGAAGCTTTGAGATAAACTCAGCCTCGCCCTCTCCACTCTCTATAAACTGGAAAGTCACCCCGTCGATCCCCGGGGCTCCACCATTGCTGCGTTCCAGTCGGTAGGCATGTTGCACTACGTCTCCTCGCCAAACCTTGTCATGCAGCGCGTAGAAGCGAAACTTGGGCTCCCTCTTGGCCTTGAGATACAGTCCCCGCTGGAGGTCTCGAATCTTGCTAGGTGTTCGTAGCCTCACGGCAATCACCTCTCCTTCCCTCTTTAAGGGACACAATGAAAGTAGGGCGCCTTCCCTCAGCCGGCATTACCCAGCTTCCTCGGTATTACTCGCCCCTCCGACTTCTCGCCCGCCTGGCTCAGATTTCGGTTACCCTTATACTGACCCATCGCGGCCATCACTCGCGACGAACGAGATCTCCCGCGTTACCCATCACAACTTCCCCCACATGCCGTCCCGACGACCCCGGAGAGCCCATCTGCTTCCGTCCCGGTTATTCCACAGATGGCACCGGCCTTCCCCTCCTGACCACAGGGTCGGCACTCTCAATCAGCAAGTTACGAGGCTCTATGGGTTCCCTTGTAGTACGGCCTGCAAGTTTGCGATCCTCTCCTTTTGGAAAGTTTTCTCGATCCACTTAGCCCTGAGAGTCACCCCTCAAAACCGGATCTTCGCTAGCGGGGTGAACCGTTAATTCCCCGCACCGGACTTTAACCGGCAAGTTGCACTGCTTCCGCGGCATACGGTCAAGTCCATTCATCATATTTGAACTAGTTCCCGTCATCAGTTATGCTTACTTAACTGGAAGACTAGCTGTGTTTAGGTTCAATTATTTAAATATCCTCTTGGATGCCACTACGTTTCTTGCGACCGGACTGTTGGGTCCAGCATTTGCCAACGCTGATCCCAAACCCTGGTTTCAAGAGACCATAAACCTCAAACTCGGTGCCAACTTCATGTTCCACAACACGCAGTTCGAGGCGACTGAACCGGGAGGCACGACCATAAACGTGGACTTTGAGGACGATTTAAATGTTGACTCATTCGCCATCTCACCGAATGTCGAGTTTCGTTGGCGCTTCACCAAGAACAAGAAGCACCGGCTCATAGTCCAATATTTCGGGATTTTCCGTAACGGCACAGAGAACATCGGCTTCGATCTGGACCTAGGCGGTGGAGTGGTCATCCCCGTCAGCACTCGAACGACGACGGAATTTGATTTTAATGTTGTGGATGTGAGCTATGGTTATTCGCTGCTTCTCGACGAGAAGAAGGAACTGGGATTGTTCGCAGGTTTTGACTTCATATTCTTGGACTTTACCTTTAAAGCCGCTATTGCCGGTGTCGACGCGAGGGGCAGAGTTGCCGACAACTTCAAGTTCCCCTTTCCAACCGTGGGGGCCTACTTTGACTATGCTTTTACAGATCGCCTGGCCCTACAGAGTAAGTTTCAGGCGTTTGGCCTCAAGGTTGGTGATGTCTCAGGCGGTATATTCCGCGGTAACCTTCGCCTTCAGCACAACACCTTCGACCACGTGGGATTTTATGCCGGATATGAATTGCTCGGAATGACGGCGAGCGTTAACATAGATACTGTGAGCGACCTAACAAACTTTAGCCATGGCCCAACGGCGGGCATCGACTTAAGATTCTGATCCTATAACGGACCTAAGCCAATAGAGTAGATCGCAAGATCCATCCTAAAAACTTGATTTTTTTGGTAATCTATGGCGCGGATCGAAGTTGTTCGGAAGGACTCGAAGACTTTCGTTGTTACTGTAAACGAGAGGACGACAACTACCCACACAGTAACCCTCGAGCCTGATTATTATGACAAGATAGCTGGGGGCAAGGTCACTGCGGAAAAACTGATTGAGAAGTCCTTTGAATTCTTGTTGGAACGCGAGAGCAATACTTCGATCCTTTCCAGCTTTGATCTCCCCCTCATTAACCACTATTTCCCAGAGTACGAAAAATCTATTACCCAGAGATTATGAATTCATTCCCCTGGGTTAAAACGAAAAAAGTGGTACCACGGTGAGCGCCTTGGAACATAGATGACCAGGCTTGAGCCGGCTGGGAACCATCAGCTGATATCATCTGTTCTACAGGTTAGAGGTTCAATATGCCTGATACACCCGAGAAAAAATATCAACCCAGCTGAACCGGTAGTAAATCCTGGGCACCGCTCCTGGTGGGAGTGGCTGTATACCTCTTGTGGCTCATTACCCGTTGGTTAGGGTGAAAATTTTGCCTCACACAGTCATTTGACAGATTTCATTCTGGGGGGCTAATATTATTTCACATTTGACAGATTTCATTCTGGGGGGCTAATATTATTTCACCCAAACTCTTGAATACCACCGAACCCACAAGAATTAAGATTTTTACCATTGGACACTCCAACCGGTCCATTGGGGATTTTCTCGCCCTCTTACAGGAGTTCGAGATTCAGGCTTTGGTGGATATCCGTCGTTTTCCCAGCTCTAGGAAGTTCCCTCATTTCAATCGTGGCAGTTTGGAAGAAGAACTTGACCGTAATGATATTCGATACTCCTGGTTGGAGCCTCTTGGGGGACGCCGGCCTGGCACAGGGAAAGAGCCTTCCCCTAATCAGGCCCTTGAGACCATCGCCTTTCGCAACTACGCTGATTACATGCTGACCCAAGAATTTCGCGAAGGCATCGAAGACCTACTTGGTACGGCTAGACGTCAGCGTACAACGGTCATGTGTGCAGAAAAGCTCTTTTGGAAATGCCACCGGCGCCTCTTGTGCGATCATCTCCTCGCCAAAGATATCACCGCTCACCACATCATGGACCCTGGAAGACTCCAGTCACATAAGCTCACAGCAGAGGCCCGAATAGAAGGTGACCATGTTCTTTACCCTCTGCCTCTGTTGGCCGGACCGAAAACGTAAGCCGCTATCAGTTATTGGATAGAGAGAGAAATCCCTGTAAGAATATTACCGCAGAGGCGCCCTTCGATGGACTCAGGGTTGCGAGCAGGGTCGAACCACAGGGAGCGCAAAACAATCTTTGTAACCCTTGCGTTCATGGTGCGACGAGTGATCCAAACTTCGTGACCTTCGTGCTCTTCGTGGTGACAACTTGTTTGACCACGAAGGACGCGAAGTACACGAAGGAAGAGATTCAAAGGGCGCCAAGGGAGATGCGCATAGCGCATAGGGCAAAGCGTTAGGAGCTATTAATCGCCGATTTCCGCAGATGGACACAGACAAAGAGACTAATTTTCTGGCCAGATTGGCCAGAAAATTATCTGCGTTAATCTGCGTGTGTCTGCGGTTAAACTTCTTTTATAATTAATTCTTTGCGAGCTTGGCGTCTTGGCGCGATAATCTTAATTTTTCATGAATTCATTTAAGGAAAAATACGGACCCTGGGCTCTAATCACAGGTGCATCGGCCGGAATAGGGGCCGAATTCGCCCGCCAACTTTCCAGAGAAGGACTCAATCTGATTCTAGTTGCACGGCGACAAGACAGGTTGGATGAACTAGCTGCAGAGCTGAAAGCAAAACACCCTGTGGAGGTAAAGACCCTATCAGTGGACCTGGCTCGACCGGACTTTATGACTGCAATTCGTCCTGCGGTTCAATCCCTTGAGGTTGGGCTCCTGATCAACAGCGCCGGGTTTGGAATATCGGGGGCGTTTCTACAAACCGATCTTGAGAAAGAGCTAGAGATGTTGGATGTGAACTGCCGGGCTCCATTGATCCTGACCCACGAACTGGGAAAGGAAATGGTGAAAAGAAAAAGAGGAGGGATCATCATGGTCTCCTCCACGTCCGCCTTTCTAGCCACACCGTACATGACCCACTACGCTGCCACAAAGGCTTTCGATCTCTCCTTTGGGGAAGGCCTTTGGTACGAGCTCAAGGAACATGGGGTGGATGTCATGGCCCTGTGTCCCGGAGGAACCAAAACAGAGTTCCATCAAATTGCTGGAATCATAGGGGTGATGGACATGACGGTGGAGCCAGTGGTCACACAGGCACTCAAAAGCCTGGGCAAGAAGGCTTCTATCATAAATGGATGGCGAAATCGGATTAAAGTTTTCCTGCTTCGACTCAACTTGCGTTGGATCAATGCCTCAATTGCAGGGAAAATCGTTAGAAGACTTCAGATCCCCTAAGAATACCTGCATTGCCTGATTGTTCCAGTGGGGTCAATTGTCAAACGCGGAAGCGTCAAGACTTGTGTGTAAATTTCTTAGGGGCATTCTCACTCCAATTTTGGTTCAAGTGATGAAAGACAGAAAAAACGATTCTTTGTATGCTTTGGGTATTTGCCATCACCCCCATAGGGCGAGTCCTGCGCCTGACTTCCCGGAACGATCTTTCTATGAGGTTGGTGGTTCTCAAGCGGCTCCAAAGCTCAGGCCGCTTGATCTGAAAGAAGTAAAGCAATTGATCGAGATCCTTTTCCAAACAGGCCACAGCCCTTGGATAAGCCTTCCTCCAGCGTGAACCAAACCGCCAGTAAGCTTCCGTAGCTTTTCTATAATTAGGGGCATGACTGATACGATTTAGAGCTTTTTTGACCGCTGGTTGATCGGCCCTTTTTACCTTGTCCAACACGTTTCTTGTCTTATGGGCCCAGCAGCGTTGGGCGAGGATCTTAGGATAGACAATCTGTAAGGCTCCATGCAGCCCCGTTCCCCCATCGGTCACAATCAGCTCACAACACCCCCCCTCTAGCCCCCTTTGATACAGGTCCCTTAACAACGCTTCCCAGCAGGCTTCAGATTCAGTTGGGGCCGCATAGAAATCGATCATCTCCTGCCTCCCATCGACCGTGATCCCGAAGGCACAAAGTAATATCTTTTTCTGTACCTTGGCAGCCCCCTTGCTCTTTAACACCACCCCATCAAAGAACAGATAGCGGTACTGATCCCTAAGGGGACGGCTATGGTAAAACTTAACCTCTTTATCCAGATCCCGGGCAATCCTGGAAATCGTTGTGGCCGAGACCCGCTCCCCTACAATAGGAACCAGCACCGAAGCGGCCTTTCGGGTGGATAGTCCCAAACAAAAGCAGGCTAACAACACCCGATCCACCGAACGGCACCTTCGGGCGTAACGCTCAAGGAGCTTGGTGGGAAACCCTCCCTTACGGCTCCTTGGCACTAAAAGCTCTAAGTTTCCCATCTCGGTCAACAGATGCCTGGTATAGTGGCCATTGCGGTAGTCCACTCGGTCCGCCCCATGCTCGTAGCGTGATAGTCCTATGTACTGGGCCATCTCTTCGTCCAGCCGCTTCTCCACCAGGTGTTTTAGAGCTTGGCGGGCCATCGGTTTAAAGTCGCCCTCCCACTCAAAGGCATTGATCTCTTTAATCGCTCGCGATACATTGCTTGGTGTTGCTTGCTCGAGCAGCATAGGGGTGCCCTCCTCATGTTTGTATTTGTCGTGCAACTCTGGAGTTAGCACCCCTTCTGTCTTTTCCCAATCAAAAAATACCCTAGGCCTATCCCTTAACCACCTCGAGATCTTCGATTCTCCGACAAATGTGAAAGCCATTTTCCTCTCCACTCCCTTCCCCCCACCAAAATTTACACATAGACTGATACATCACCGTCAAACGCCCACGGCTTGACAGCCGGTGCCCCTTTAGGCAAGAATAAGCCGTCGAAAGGGAGGAAGATTGCCATGGACAGAGCCATTGATGCAGTATTTGGAACTGCACTTCCTGAACGTTTTGCGTTTCTGCTTAAATCGGCGCTCTTCCTCGCCCTAACTGGAGGTATTCTATATTTCCTCTTAGTTGCGACCTATCCCCCCATTCACGATGCCCTTCACGACTTTCGCCATGCACTGGCAGTTGTGCCTTGTCATTAACTAGGCTCCTTGTCTTAATTTTTTTTCTGGTAGTCTCGCCACTCACTTTCTCCATGGCTGAGGCGGGAGCCAACACCATCGATCTACAGATCAAGCCCGGTCTCGATAAAGTTCGTCCACTCGTCAATCCGGCAAGACTGACTCTGACCCTCCTTGACAGTACAGGAAAAGCGATGGTCCGGCCTCGGTTTCAAATTCGCTTGTACGCACCGCCTCGAAGCTGGTTATTTTCCACAGATTTTCCTCAGGTGGAGAGTACTCCACTACTGGATATAGAATTGCCAGCTGTTAATGGGAAAGTGGATTGGGAATACCTATTTCCCATCCGCGGAGATTATCGATTGGAAGTGGGCTCAGTTGACAGTGTAGGAAACACGGTTAAGCGAGTGTTTTCGCTGCCCATAAGAGAAAGCCGAACCAAGCTTTTTTACCTGGGGACTATTCTTACAGGTCTATTCTTGTTCGGAGTTATGGTTGGACGGTTGTTTACTCTCCGGGGTAGCGAATCTGGTATCGCAGGTGGCATCCTGTTACTGGTAGGGTCCGTGTTGAATATCTGTCCCGTCACGGCTCAAGAACAAACAACGAAGGTGTCCGGAGATAAGGAATTTGTCGTCCGACTGAATGTCAGTCCGCCCACTGTGGGAGAGTTGAGTCAAATTCAATGGCGGCTATCGGAAACGAAGACAGGACTGCCCTACCCAACTCACCTCACCCTGGCAATCACACAGTTGGAAAAGGGGAAAAAGATATTCATCTTGAAAGGAATCCCAACTAAGGGGAATCTTAATTTCAAGTTTCACTTCGTCGACGGCTCCCCCCACAAGGTAACCACTATTGCCGAATTGACGGGAAGAAATCCTATTCAGGTAGAGAAAGTCGTGGTCGTAACGAGTATACAGCCCCCCAAAACCGTTTCGCTACGTGCCCTATTTCTATTTTTAATTGTACTGGTTCTAGGACTTATTACCGGCAGGTTGAGTCGGAGAGGAAGGAGACAATAAAATCTGCGAAGAAGGTGCTGCCCGTCTCCAGAATCCACGAGACGGACAGCAGATTATGGTCTAAGAATCAGTACTGAACTCCAGGGACCGGATTTTCAACCGCCTCTTCGAGCGTCTTTGCTCGGTGCCACTCGTTGGCCGGCCGGCTCTTACCGTCCCAACCGATCTGGTCCATGGCGGCGTAAAGTTCAATGGTAAATCCGTCCGGATCCAAGAACTCCACACCGGTATTGCATCCTGGCCCCTTTCGCCCCTCATATTTTATCGTAACACCTTTAGCACGTAAAAATTCGCGAATCTTGAAAAGCTGGGAGACACTTTCCACCTCCAGGGCACAATGGCTAAAACCAACATGCCCGTCTTTCGGCAGCTCATTTTCACGGGCTTTCGCCAACCCAATGGTGTGGTGATCGGAGGCATTGCGGAGAAATACCATTCCCCGCTCGTTTCGATCCGAAACATGAAATCCCATGATCTCGGTCCAGAACTTTGTGGTGCGCTCAATGTCACTGACGTTGAAGACCACGTGCCCTAATTTCTTCACTTGCACAGGAGTCGTTTGCTGGGTCATTGCATTCTCCCTTCGGTGCCGCGCGTTTCTGACTTTTCCAGTAGAGAATATCTAATATAGAGTTTTATCTGTCAATACCCTCCAGCTAACTCAAAGTTTCAGTAAACGTTTGGCATTACCTTCCAATATCTGTCGTTTCTCCGCCTCTGAGCAATCCAACTCCATAACTTTCTTTACTGCCGTAAAATCACCAAGGGTATAGGGATAGTCCGTCCCGATCATTAGACGATCGTTGCCGGCCAAACGTCTCAGATAGTCCAAGGTGTCGAGACGGTAAACGAGGGTATCGAAATAAAGGTTTTTCTTCATGTAGGTGCTTGGAGGTGAAGAGGCTTCTGCGGCGCGGGATCCCGCACGAACGGCAAAGCCCTGATCAAAGCGACCCAGGTGATAGGGGAAAAACCCGCCGCCGTGGAGGACGCAGAGTTTCAGCTTAGGAAACCTGTCGAATACCCCGCTAAAGCACATCAGTCCAATGGAGAGAGCGCTGTCTGCAGGATTGCCGCAGATCAAGGACATACCATAGGCCCTCATGCGCTCAGCCCCGGCCACATCCTCGGGATGCATCACTATCAGAGCATCCAGCTCCTCCGCCTTCTTCCAAAAGGGGTCGAATTCCTTGCTGTTATAATAATTGCCGTTTACATTCGAGCCGATGTAGCCACCGTTAAAATTTAACTCCTTCATGGCATGTTCCAGGACCTTGGCGGCCCGAGTCGCATCCTGTAAGGGCGCAGCGGCCAGAGCAATAAATCGGTCTGGGTGTCGCTTGACGAGCTCGTGTAGACCTTCGTTGTAGAGACGACACCAGGCCTCTCCTTTTTGACCATCCAGGGGATACCCCAGACTGGCCGTATGGGGTTCGAGAGCGGCGATGGCAACTTCCTCTTTGTCCATCATTGCGAGTCTGTTGTCCAACCCTACGAGATCAGCCGGTGCAGTAAACGTTTTTGCGTTCGAAAATTGAAGTGTAGTCAAGCCTTCTTTGGTTTCAGTGAACGTCATTCCTAAAGCCTCTTTGTTGCGTTTTGCCTCCTCAAGAGTACTCGGGGGTAGGTAATGATGGTGTATGTCAATTGCACATCGTTCCATTTCTCCATCTCCTTTGCGTCAAAAAAATAAGCCCCAGAATCCTTCCACACCCTATCTAGGCAGTCAAGCCGAAATGCCACTTGCTGAGGGCGGATCCTATCCTATGGGCATATTTCGAATAAGTTTGAGTGGGGCTCATAAAGTTGATATATGGCGAACGCAGAGGACTAAGTCATGGCGGTTTTTGATATTGTTATTCATGGCGGCAGGGTGATTGACGGCACAGGGAACCCATGGTTTTACGGCAACATCGCCGTCAAGGACGGCCTGATTGCTCAGATCGGCAAGATCGATCCGTCCTCCGGTCATCGGGCCATCTCAGCCAAGGGGCAGGTCATCACTCCCGGCTATATCGATATGCACACCCACAGCGACCAGCCGTTGATTGCAGATGGGAAAGCGGAAAGCAAGATTCGCCAAGGCGTCACGCTCGATATCATCGGCGAGAGTCAGACCGTGGCTCCCCTCAAGGGACCCGTATTCGAGGAGTATGCTGCTGAGCATCGACGACGCCACAAGATTGAAGCTGACTGGACCACTTTCACAGAATACTTTCAGCGATTGGGTAGAGACGGAATATCCATGAATGTTTGCTCGGGGGTTTCCCCTCAGCAAGTCAAGCGAATCGTGGTGGGATATAAGGAACGCCCGGCAAACCAAAAAGAACAGGTGGAAATGAATCGTCTGATCGCCCAGGCCATGGAAGAAGGGGCTATGGGCTTGACCAGTGCCTGGCACGCCAGGGATCCCGAAAATCCACAAGAGGTGGTGGAGATGGCCAAGGTGGCGAAGAGCTACGGCGGCTACTACGGAGTGCACCTGGGCAGTGAAGGCTTCGACATTATGGAGGAACTGGACAAGGCCCTTCGAGTTGGACGCGAAGCGGACATCCCGGTGCATATCTATCATCTCAAAATGAGGGCCAAGGCGAACTGGGGACGTATCCGAGAAATCATAGGCAGAATTGAAGAAGCCCGGCGTGAGGGACTCGACGTCACGGCAAACCAATATCCTTACACTGCCATGCAACACCCCTGGCGCAGACTCTTCCCGCGCTGGGTTCAGGACGCGCCACTTAGTGAGATGATCTCGCAACTTAATAATTCTGACTTCCGTCAGAGAATCCTTGCGGATCCTGAGTTTGACCAGTACGTGAATGAGCATGGGGGATGGGAAGGCGTGGTGGCGGCACGGATGGATCAACCTAACCTCAAACCGTTCGAGGGTAAGACTATTGCCGAGATTGCAAAGATCCAGGGAAAGGATGCAGCGAGCACTTGTTTTGACCTCATTTTGGAGGAGGGCAACTTCATCCACGGCGTTCACCACACCATGTGCGAAGAGGACGTGAAGACAGTCATGCGGCTGCCGTGGGTATCAGTGGCGTCCGATGGCAGCGCCCTCAACCTGAATTTTTCCGGCAAGCCACACCCGCGAAGTTTTGGCACCAATGTGAGGGTCCTGGGGAAATACGTTCGAGAAGAAAGAGTCATCGCACTGGAGGACGCCATCAGAAAGATGACTTCGCTACCTGCGCAGGTTCTAGGACTGCGAGACCGAGGTCTTCTAAAAGAAGGCTACTGGGCGGACATCGTCGTGTTGCATCCAGATACAGTGGTGGACCTGGCCACCTACGACGAGCCCAAGCAGTACCCGAAGGGAGTCAACTATGTTCTGGTGAATGGTACTCCAGTGATTGATGGCGGTGCTCACACTGGTTCGAGGCCGGGTAGAGTGATCTATGGGCCAGGGAAACAATCCTAAATGTTCATAAATGACTTAACCGCAGATTTACGGAGACAAAAATAGCAAAGAGCATGGCGCAGAGGGTTAAGTCCGGACTACAGACTACTGACCACAGGACTACGGACTCCCGGACGTCAATCTAGGGATCAGGGTCAGAAGTCCGTTGTCGGTAGTCAGTGGTCCCGAATCCGTAAGAGCGCTTTGCTGTGCCCTAAATGCTGGGCCGCTGCTCGTAATGTTTCGCGTATTGCTGGTAGGTGTATGCAGCCTTGATGAGCATGGGCTCATCAAATGGCTTTCCCACCAGCTGGACGGCCGTGGGCAGGTGGTTGCTATTGAATCCACAGGGAACGCATATGGCTGGAAGTCCAGCCAGATTGAAAGGCCCTACAAAATCAGGCGCCATGTTTCTATACAAGGTGGCGAGAGGGTCGGCCCCTTCAATGAGTGGGGCCGGCTGGGGCTGACCCGGTAGGGCCAACAGGTCCACTTGCCGGAAGGTCTTGGCCAACTCTCGCTTGAGTCGACTTCGAATCCGTTGCGCCTGAATGTAGTCGGCAGCACCTGAAAGCGCCCCTAAATAGAGTCTGGCCCGTCGTGAGGCCGCGGACGATTTCATCACGGCATGGAGATTGGATTTATGTGACGCGAAATTTTCGTTGCTATAAATAACTGCATTCGCAAGTGTGGCGTAGGATAGGCTCGGAATGCTGATCTCTTCCAGATGAGCCCCTAGGTGCTGCAATGCCTTAAATGCGTTTTCAACCAGTACCAAGATCTCCGGATCAGACTGGTCTTCACATTCCTTGATGTAGTCACGGGGAATTCCAATTACGACGCCTTTCAAGCCCTCGCGCAGCGACGCTGAGTAGTGCGGGACGGGAACACGGATGGAGGTTGGGTCCTTGGAGTCATAGCCAGCTATAGCCTGAAGCATATGGGCAATATCCTCCACTACCCAGGTCATAGGACCGGAATGATCCAACGACCAACTCAAGTTGGCAAGACCGTACCGACTGACGCGACCGTAGGTCGGCTTGAGCCCCACTAGACCAGACAATGAAGCAGGATTTCTAATGGAGCCGGCGGTATCCTCCCCCATGGCGGCCATACAGAGCCCAGCTACGACGGCAGCACCAGGTCCGGTACTGGAACCTCCAGTGGCATAATCCAAGTTCCAGGGATTCCGTGATTGTGGGACATCGGGAAGTCCACTCATCATAAGCTTGCCCAATACAACTGCACCCGCGTCTTTTAGTTTTGTAACTACAGTAGCATCCACTGTCTTTTCCCGCTCCTCAGAATTTCTAATCCTAATGGCAGCAGGAATACCTTGGAGATCAAACTGGTCTTTGACTGCCACGGGAATACCGTGGAGAGGTCCCCTATAGTGCCCTTGCAGAATCTCGGCCTCCGCAAGGCGTGCTTCCGCTAGAGCAGCCTCCGCCTTTAAAACATAGTAGGCATGGAGCCGCCCATCGACGGCTTCAATTCGATCCAGATAGGCCCGGGTCAGCTCCACGGGTGAAAGTGCCCTGCTCCGGATGAGACGATGGGATTCGTGGATGGTCAGGTAATGGAGATCTTTGTGATCGTTAACCATATTGCACCTCAAACTTTCAAGTTCCATTCCGGATGAAAGCTCGGGGCAATTTCTTCATCATGGAGATCCACAGAGTGAAGGAACTTGAGCCTCTCCAAATAAAGTTCCAGTAAAGGCCTGAAACGCTCCATGTCCTTTTCATCAGGTTCAATACCAGCTTGCCTGAGTAGAAGAACCAGGGGATCACTGATCGCCTCCGTCGTTTCTACTTCCCAGCCCTGGTCCCCGTTACCACTAGCCACCGCAGGGAACCAGCCCCGGTGCCTGATAAAACCGCGCAAGTATTCTATCTGGCCGGCGTGTCGCGTGTTGTCGGCAACGACACTCACCAGTCGGACAGCGACAGTAGGCAATGGTTGATACCTGGGTTCATCCAGGGTCCTCTCAAGATCCAGTGCAGTCAATGAAGATAGGTAGTCTTTGGTCCGTTCGAAAACCGCATCAAGATAATCCAACAGGATCTGCGGATCAGGTACCACAAAGGAATCCACTTGTTCGGGAGTCTGTCTATGGCCGCTGGCATAATCCTTGGGTTCTGGAGGCATCCCAAATCGACCATGCCAACCATTGGCAATCCAGGTCTGCTGGTGCCCAGCCAGTTCGGCAATATTGTGATCCTGCACACGAGCCATATGCCAGGCTAACCACGCAATATGCGGCTTTGGGCCGGCAACAAGTTCCTGAGGTGACAGGTCTTTAACGGCAGTGTGAACGACACCTCGCGCCCTATCGAGGGCATCGGTGATCATGCTAGCCGGGCTATCCATAACTCCACCTTCCTAACTGCGACTCGGGTTCGCCAATGTCTTTGGGGTAAGCCTTAAGGCGAACGTAGTCTAGACCAATTTCGTTCAATGGGCAAAGGCCGCCAAGTGGCCTTCAATAGCCCGGTACCGTCTTCAGATTCTTACCAATAGAATGTGCAACAAAACGATTTCAAGAAGGTTTTTCGCGCCAAGACGCCATGCGCGCAAAGATTTTTTCAAGAAACTAACCGCAGAGATTCAGAGTACGCTGAGGGAAGAAATTTTTGCCCAATCGGGAGACGACGATTGAGCAACAGGACCAGTTTTAAGACAAGCATGTTTTTGTTTGTCGTCGTCTCCCGACAAACAAAAAAAGGAATTCTCTGCGACCTCTGTGTCTCTGCGGTGAATAAATTACTATCTGCGACAATCTGCGTAAATCTGCGGTTAAGTCATTGCCTAAGGTTTAGAAACAAAGGCATTGCCACGGATGAGGAACCGCCATGGTTTGTCCTTCCACGAACCGGCGTAATCCACACCCACACGCGGGCGTGCCACGATGGACGGTGCATGCTCTTTTCGATCTTCCACGTAGATGAGATTGCCGCATGCATCAGCACCGTTCAACGAGCGATCAATGGCAAAGGCCTGACAGATTTTCCCCGGCCCGGATGAGAGGTTGTGAAAATCCTCGGTCTGCCTCCTGGCAATCATCAATTCCATTCCCTCCACCGGCTCAAGACCGCGGATCAGCACAGCCGCTGGGTAGTCTGACCGCTCTGTTACCAAATTTAAGCAGTGGTAAAAACCATAGATCAGGTAAACGTACGCAAAACCGGCGGGTCCGAACATGATTTCAGTGCGCGCTGTTCGCCCCTTGGAGGCGTGACACGCTTTATCCCTGGGTCCCACGTACGCTTCGGTCTCCACAATTCTGCCAATAGTAATTCCTTTGGGATGGTCCCGCACCAGGAACTTCCCTAGCAATTGCCGAGCGACCTTGACTGTGGGCTGCTGATAAAATCGGCGAGAGAGCTTCAATGCCCAACAGGACCTTTCCGTACCATGGTCATTACAACTCGACCCCAACCATGATCTCTCTGAAACGGCGAATCGCTTCGATGTGGGCTGATGGGTAAGGCAAATTCGATTTCATGGTGCTGAGACTGATGTGAGTGGCGCCGAGATCTCTCCACTTGTTGGCCTCTTCAACCCATTGGTCCGCCACACCATTACCGTACATAATTCGGCCTTCGATGCCGATTGCAGTTTGATCACGTCCTGCCTCGCTACTGTATTGTCGTATCTTTTGGATCATCGCACGGCATTTGTCGTTGGGCGGAAGGAGCGGGAACCAGCCATCACCCAATTGACCCACACGTTTCATTACCGGCTCGGCATTACCTCCAAACCAAATCGGAATGGTTCGCCTGACGGGGCGCGGATTGATGCCAGCATCAGAAACCTTATGCCACTTACCCTCAAAGTTTACGAGTTCCGCGCTCCAAAGAAGTCGGAGAAGGGCTACCTGTTCCTCTGAGCGACGGCCTCGATTGTGAAAATTCTCTCCGAGGGTCTCATATTCAACCGGATTCCAACCGATACCTACCCCCAATCGCAATCGACCATTGCTCAACACGTCGACTTCTGCTGCTTGCTTCGCCACCAACACGGTTTGCCTTTGCGGTAGGATCACGATCCCTGTGACAAGTTCTATCTTCGTAGTTACGGCGGCGAGATAGCCGAACAGAACAAAGGGCTCGTGAAAAAGGCTTTTATGATCGTAAGGTGGTTTCCATCCTGGACGGCTTGCTGGATTTGCCCCCATGACGTGGTCGTAGACAATCAGATGATTGTATCCAGCCTCTTCAGCCGCACAGACATAGTCCCGCACGGCCACAGGGTCAGCTCCTATTTCCGTCTGTGGAAATATAACACCAATTTTCATGAGGCCTCCACGGGTTTTCACCCTTAGTATCTTTCATTTTTTTTCGGCGGAACCCGCCGAAGCATCCACCTTCGTCAAGGCTACGGGCGGTCCGACCATCGCATTTATCCACGGGCTAACGCCCATTGTCTACTGCAAAGGCGGACAAATGTTCTCCATCTGCTTCTATGGTTTTATTATTAGATTTAATGTTCATGGTGACTCGGTAGTATAACCGCGTAGTTATGACCTAGAAACGGAAAACTCAAGCACTAATCCTCTTACTCTAACGGCTAATTCGCTCCCCCACGGAGACAAAATTTGCCGCAAGACTGGCCGAAAATCGCCTTTAGGTCCCCTGCAATTACCTAAATACCCAAACCTTTGCATCTAAAATAGCGCATTCAGCTCCTCAGTGATTCGACCATTCAGTGGCACAATTTTGGCCGTCATAGTATCCTAACTTACTAAAATCTAAAGCAATTGCCACCGACTGGGGCCCTCGATCCCGCAATATCCCAGCAGTTCGAGCTGAGCATTGCTCCTTGTGGGGTTACTGGCATGATCCTTGCCTTGAAAACAGGTGATACAGGGAACCTCCCCGAGAAAATTTTTTCTAACGAATACAACAAACTAACAGGAGCAAATGATGCCGGACAGTCTACATTTTTTAACCGCGTTTTTGGGGCTCGCCACAGTGATCCTCTTGGTCATTGAGATCTGGACCTCGGGGGTCGCTTCACGCAACGCAGAAAGGGCTGTGCGCGAAGAAGTTCGCATGGCCCGCGGGGAATCCAACAGATCCGACAAGGAATTGCGTGAAGAGGTATCCAACGGGCTGAAGAATGTAGCTGACTCCATGGTGAACACCATGGGCGAGATGGCCGACCAGCAGTCTAACCAGTTGGACTCAGTGGCAAGCCTCCTCAGGGAAATCACCGAGACCCACGAGTCCCATATAGAGAAAATACGCGACACAGTTGAAGCCGAGCTCAGAGAGCTGCATGAGGGGAATGAACAGAAACTTGAAGAAATGCGCAAAACCGTGGACGAAAAATTACACGGCACCATTGAAAAGCGCCTGGGCGAATCGTTCACGCTACTCAGCGAACGACTGGAAGAGGTACAGCACGGACTCGGTGAGATGAAAAATCTAGCCACCGGCGTGGGTGATCTGAAAAAGGTACTGAACAGTGTCCAGGCACGCGGCGCCTGGGGAGAGATCCAGCTAGGCTCGCTTCTGGAGCAGATACTAACCCCTGACCAATACGAAAAACATGTTCACACTAAAGATAGGGCCCGCACCACTGTCGAATTTGCCATTCGGTTACCCGGAACCGATCACCGAAAAGATTCCCACGTATGGTTACCCATCGACTCAAAGTTCCCCCAGGGTGAATACGCAAAACTGCAAGAGGCGGCAGAGTGTGGTGACAGCGACAAAGTACACAGGGCCACCACTGAATTGGTCAAAGTAATCAAGCACTCTGCAAAAGAGCTTCGGGACCACCACTTGAATCCCCCCAAGACCACGGATTTCGCTATCATGTTTCTCCCCACAGAGGGTCTCTACGCCGAGGTCCTTAGGCAGCCCGGCTTGATTGAGGAGCTCCAGCAGACCTATCGTATCGTCGCAGCGGGACCCACAACCTTGGCGGCAATCCTCAACAGCCTCCGGATGGGTTTTCGCACGTTTGTGATTGAACAGCGTGCCACGGAGGTGTGGAAGGTCCTCGGAGCAGTGAAAACTGAATTCTGCCAATTCGGTGAGGTCCTAGATAAGATCAAGTCCCAGTTGAACACCGCCAAGACCACCATAGAGGAAACCGGTGTGAGGACCCGAGCCATGGAGCGCAAGCTGGAACACGTAGAACAGCTTCCCCCGGACGCGGCCGACGAGCTATTGAAGCTCTGCAATGGAGACAATTCGGAGGACGTAGCGTTGGAGGACGCCTTGGGCCAAGAAAACGGCACCCATGAAGGCGACGAAACTCACGAAGCCTAAGGAAAATACGTCAGGAATCATTAACCGCAGATTCACGCAGATTTTCGCAGATATAAAATGGCATACCGCAAAGGGCATAGCGTTCTTACGGATTCGGGACCACTGACTACTGACCTCTGACCCTGATCTAGGGATTGACGACCAGGAGTCTATAGTCTGTTGTCTCTTTGCGCCGCTCACTCAGTCCTCAGCACCCACTACTCAGCACTAATTGACCCCAGTGTACTCCGCGTCTCTGCAGTTAGTTGCTTAATAAAATCTTGACGGGCTTGGCGTCTTGGCGAGAGAATCTTCGTTAAGATTTTCTGTTGAAACTTCCGCCGGTAGGAATCTAATCATCCAAGACAGCGATGGCCTGGATTTCCACTAGCATTTCGGGCCGAGCCAGACCCGCAACTGTAATAAGGGCGCTACACGGATAGTTTTCACCAAAAAACTCCCCACGAATTTTAACAAACTCATCCCCGTAACGCACGTCAGTGATAAATACGGTCATCGTGGTAATGTCGTCAAGTTTGCCTCCAGCATCAGCTAGGTTCTGCCGTATGCGACCGAAGGCATTGCGCGTCTGACTTGCGAAATCCAGCGACCCACCCGCTGGCCCCGATGCACCGCCCACACCCGCCAGATAAACCGTGGTGCCACCTTTTACCTTGACCGCACGCGAATATGAGCGCTGCTTTTCCCTCTCTCCTGAGATGTATTCGCGACTCATTGGTCTCTCCTTCTCTGGTAAGTAAAAGACCCACTGGACCTGGAAAACACCTCCAGTGGGTCATTCAAACGGCAGGCAAAATCGGGGGAGCCTATGTCTAGTTCAAGTTGTAGAGACGCCGCGCGTTGTCCCCTAGGATATTCTTCTTGGCTTCCGGACTGAGATCCTCTCGACGCCAAATAAGAACGCCCGATTCCGGCCAACTCATATCCCAGTGAGGATAGTCAGATGCATACATGATGCGCTCGGAGCCAATCTCTCCAACCACGTATCCTATAGTCTTTTCTTCCGGCTCGCAGCCATAGTAGATTTGTCCCTGGGAGAGATACTCACTTGGCCGTCGTTTACAGAGGGGTGCTTCTACCTTTCCCCGCTTCTCCCATTCCTCATCCATGCGCTCCATCCAATAAGGTAGCCAACCGCAACCTATCTCCAGGAAGGCCAGCTTGAGTTTTGGGAATAGTTCCGGGATGCCGCCGAACATCAACCCCGTAAGCTGCCTCAGAACGGGAAAGGGATGACCAGTTGTGTGAATGCAAATAAACTGATCGAAGATTTCACTTCCGGCCTCATCACCACCAAAGGCATGAATTGCAAGGGGGACCCCCAGCCTCTGGGCCTCCGCAAATAGCGGATGAAACTCTTTATTGCCAAAGTTCTTGTTATGAGCCTGGGCTGCCAACATGGCGCCTGACAAACCCAACTTCGTAACAGCCCGGTTCAATTCCCTTACCGCTTCCTCCGGATCTGCAACGGGTAGATTGGCCACGGCTTTTAGTCGCGGAGAAGCCTTACAGTAATCGGATATGAAATCGTTGTAGGCTCGACATATGGCTACTTGAAAAGCCCCCTCACGAACACGTCCGATACCCAAACCGGACGTAGGATAAAGCACCGCCGTTTCGATTTCTTGGGTGTCCATGGCACTCAACCGATCTTCCGGTTTGGTTGCCTTATGCCCTAAAGTTCCACCAAGGTTTCTGTCATAGATCTCTCGGGGCAAAAAACCTGGAGTCCGACTACGAAAGGGCTCTGGTAAATAAGGTCGGATGAATTCATCCAAGTCACGAATATGGGCATCCGAATCGACCACCCTAATAGCATCGCTCATTTTTTCCATAATCGCCTCCTCTGGTTTTATGGCCCGAAAATACCACGAAAAAGACACAAGTCAAATGAAATGAAGGAGGTTAAAATGACCTGCGCTCAAAAATTTTACCTAGCAATATTTTAGAGCATTGGAGCAATGGAGAATTGAGGCAGGGGATAGGCGACAATGCAGTCTAATGCTCCATTGATCAATCTGTCTATCCAGTCCAAGCAACCCCTTGACCTCTCGAATGCTGATCAAGTAGCAGGAAAGGTGTCCGTCGGGCGATTTGGTCCCTACTTGATATATGACTAGAAAGTGACTAATATTAGGACATGATTACTGTCAATGTGGCTACATTAAAAGAAAATTTAAGTCATTATTTGAGGCTAGTAAAGGAGGGAGGAGAAGTGATGGTAACCTCCCACAGACATCAGGTTGCACGTATACTGCCTGCCTCCGCGCCCAATTCCCAACCTGTGGAACCCACCCGGGATGCGAAGGATGTACTAAAATTGAAAGGCGTAAAGCGTAGGCGGTCGGTCTCCGCTGTAAAAACGCTCTTGGAAGACCGCCAACGGCGATGACCGTCTATCTCGATACCTCTGTGGTCATACGTGTGCTTTTTCATGAGGCCAATCCTTTAAACCTCTGGGGTAAATGGGACAAAGCCTTCAGCAGCAGCCTATGGCGCGTCGAGGCGCTCAGGACCGTGGACCGCCTTCGTCTCTCGGGCGATCTCTCGGATGAAGAGGTTGCGGATCTATCCGGAGATCTCAGGATCACTCATGAGACTCTCCTTATCCAGCCGCTCAGCAACCCAATTCTACAGCGAGCAAGCGAATCCTTTCCCACGGTTGTAGGGACTCTTGATGCGCTTCATTTGTCCACGGCTCTCGCTATTCGCGAGTTTGAAGCGTTGGACCTTTTCTTAACACACGACCTCCGGTTAGGAACGGCAGCCCGGAGTCTCGGATTTGAAGTTCTCGGCATCCAATAGATAAGAATTGGCAATTAACCCCTTTGAGTCCGCTCAGATACGATTCCTTTAAACGTACTTCCAGTTAGGCTCGGAACCGCTCTGGCTCTGGATTTGCTCAGTGTTGAACCGCTTGAACGTTTTAAACCATTGAACGTGCCTCGTCCTCTCACTTGATCACCTTGTTCGCCTGAAAGAGAACGGTGGGCGGGATCGTGATGCCCAGTTGCTTGGCTGTCCTTAAATTGATGACCAACTTGGGAGCGGCCCGTTCTATGGGTAGATCGGCGGGTTTGATGCCTTGGAGGATCTTGTGCACAAAAACGGCGGAGCGATGAGACATTTCGCGGGGGTCTGCCCCATACGCTAGCAGGCTCCCTTCCTCGGCAAACGGCAGAGCGAACGACATGGTCGGAAGCCGGTGCCGCAGCGCCAATGCCGCGAGTTGCCGGCGGTTCACCGCAAAGAGGGCGGACTTCATGAACATGAGCGCATCGGCCTTGCCGTGAACCATGCCTGCAAATGCCGCATCGAAGTTTGCCGCCGAGCTCGCCTGCACAGGTTGAAGCTTTATGCCCAGCGCCCGAGCTTCACGCTCGATGTCGCTGAGGACCCCCGCGCGGCCCTGCCACCCAGGATCCACCAGGACGGCCACCCGGGAGATTGTTGGCAACGATTCCTTGAGCAGTTCGAGGCGCCTCCCTGAGACCCTTCCAGCAGGCAGCTCCAGCCCAGTGAGGTTGCCACCCGGTTGTGCAAGACTCGCCACGAGCCCGTTTTCTACCAGGCCAATAGATACGGCGACGACAATGGGAATGGTTGTGGTGGCTCGCTTTGCAGACCTAGCTGCGGGGTTCGTATGCAGCCAGAGCACGTCCGGCGCGAGCTGAACTAACTCAGCGGCCAGAGCAGGGAACCGGTCGGCTTTCCCGTCAGCATAGCGATAGTCATAGGAGGAGGATATTTTGACCCTCCACATACCCGAGGTCGCGCAGACCTTTCCGGAAAGATGGGAGAGCAGGCGTAGGACGCTCTCGAGAGTTTAGTTCCAACACACCGACCCTGGGAATGATTTTCCGTGGTTGCGCCTCGGCATAGGAACAAAGTGCAAAAAGCATAGCGCAAAGCGAAAGCCATTTTAGTCCGCGGGGCCGCTTTTGGATTTTATATTTTCGATTGTTCTCGGACAGAGACTTGATGTGAATTGTGTTCTCCATTTCTCTTCTCCTAAATCCAAAATCAGCAATCTAAAATCATTTAATGACTTTATCCGCCCGAAACAGCACGGAATCGGGAATTGTTACCCCAATTTGCTTGGCTGTCTTGAGGTTGATAACCAGGTTGAACCTTGCTGGCTGCTCGACGGGTAGGTCAGCCGGCTTGGCCCCCTTGAGGATCTTGTCCACGAAGGCCGCAGCGCGGCGGTACAAGTCGGGGAAATGCGCCCCGTAGGACATCAGGCCGCCCCTGACGACATTTCGATCCGTTGTGAATATCGTTGGCAGACGGTTCTTGAGCGCGAACTCTACAGTCTGTTTTCCGTATCTGCTGATAGTCGGATACCCAAAGACGACAAGACCGCCAGGGCGCTCTTTGCTCATTGTGGCAAGGGCGCGGTCGAAATCATCGGGGCTGCTGACTTCCATGGAGAGAAGCGTCACGCGAAACCTCGGAGCTGCGGTCTGGATCAGTTTCCATTGACTCTGAAGTACGTCAATGGCCGGGTCCCAAAGGACGGCGACACTCGACGCCGTAGGGACAACCTCCTTGAGAAGTTCAAGCCGCTTTGGGACCAAGTCGGTGTGATAGTCTGACAGCCCTGTGACATTTCCACCCGGCCGGGCAAGGCTGGCGACATCCCCGCTCCCCACAGGATCCGCATGCACCGGAAACACGATAGGGATGGTCTTGTCTATCCGCTGGACCGCGCGGATCCCGATGCTTCCATGAATGACAATGACGTCGGGCTTGAGACGGACCAGCTCATCGGCAAGGGCGGGAAGCCGATCCCTCTTCCCACCCGCAGCCCGGACCTCAATGACAATGTTTTGCCCGTCCACATACCCGAGTTCCCGTAGACCTTCCCTCAAAAGTCTGACTCGGCCCCCACTGCCTAAATGTAAAAACCCAATCAAGGGAACTTTCCCCGCCTGCTGCGCCTCGACAGGAAAGCAAAGCGCGAAGAGCATAGCGCAAAGCGCAAAGCCGACAACTTTAAGCCTCATCACCATTTTAGGACCCACGGAAGACGCATCGTCTCTTGAACACCTTGAACCATTTAAACGTTTTGAGCCATTGAACCTGCCTGGTCCTCTCACCTGATTACCTCTGTCGCCTGATAAAGGACGGTCGGTGGAATCGTAATGCCGAGTTGATTGGCCCTCTTCAGATTGACTAGAAACCGAAACTTTTGGGGTAGCTGCACGGGGAGATCCTCTGGTTTCGCACCCTTTAAAACTTTTTCCACGTAGGTAGCAGCGCGCCGGGCCATATCTTTAAAGTCCGGTGCATATCCTAGTACGCCGAAATGTTTACTCACCACGGAGGGCAAAATGGAAAACACAGGCACCTGGTTTTTGGCTTCGAACTCCGCGACTCTCCGTAAAAAAGGAACGTACGATCTAGACACCACTACCATCGCACCCGCTCGCTCCTGTATTGCCGCTGTCAACCTGCTCTCAAGCTCTTCAGCTCTCTGTTTCATGCTTCTACCCTTGCGACGCAATTCCAAGGATTGAAGTGTAAGCCCCAACGCCGGGGCCACATCCCGTGCAACTCTGAAGGTGCGTGTGTAGGCTGGAGAGCTCGGGTCCCAGAGAAAAGCAACTCGGCTCACCTTCGGCAAGGTATCATGAAGCAGCTCCAACAGTTTCGTGTGTAAATCTGTAAACCGCTCGGACAGCCCTGTGATATTTCCGCCGGGCCTGCTAAGGCTCGTAACGAGCCCGTTCTCCACCACATCTGAGGCGTACATCATGACAATCGGAATCGTCTCTGTAGCATTCTTGGCCGCCCTGACCACCCCGCTGGTTGCGGTTACGATAAGATCAACTTTTAAGCGGACCAACTCCTCTGCCATGGCGGGGAGGCGTTCTCTCTTATATGCCGCCCAGCGGGATTCAATGCTGATGTTCTTGCCCTCGATCCACCCGAGTTTGTGCAGAGCCTGCCGGAAGGCTTTATCGGTCCCACCTGGGCTTGCCTTGCGCGACAGATAGCCGATCCGTGGAATCTTTCCCTTCTGCTGCGCCTCAACAGGAAAGCAAAGCGCAAAGAACGTAACGCTTAGAGCAAAGCCAATAACTTTCATTTTCATGAGCCTTCTCTCCTTGTGTTTCTTCCTCTCTGCTCGCTGATTGGTGCCTGCTGCCAACTGATCTGAGGGGTATCCATCGAATCCTCCGTGTCATCGATCTGCCTGCCGGTCTTATCACTAACCCAACTTACTGAGCAATGGGTGTGCCGGTCGAATAGGATTACCCAAAATTTCAATAAGACATTGAATTAGCGCCGGAAAGTTTGGCCGGGGATTTAGCGTGGCGCTAGAATTAGGCGAGTAATAGTAGCGTATTTGCTACACCACTGTAGCAAAAATGCTACAGCACAACTTGAATATTTCGATACTATTGCGCTTCAACCGCAGTTAAGAAACGCTCAGTTTCAGTCTTCGGCGGAGGACTCTATTTACCCCGGAGTTTTCGGTAAAGGTCCCGCGACCACTTTAACCCTTTGAGCTGTTCTTTCAGCACCGCCGGGTCATGCGCAAGCGTCACATACTCAATCCCCGGCTTACGCATCTCTATCTCACTCACTTTGCCCATCTCTGTGACGTCCATGCGGAACGATTGGTCCGGTGTCCGTTCACTCATGGTGTGTAAAGCAGTCTGACCCTCTTTTGATAGAATCCAGTGAACGAAAAGCTTTGCGGCGTTCGGATGTGGCCGCCGATTGACCACCATGATACTGTTGGACGACCCGGTTCCCTGGAGGGTGGGCCGCTCTTTCACGGGATGTCCAAGAATATCGCCGAAGTTGGCCACGGGGAGGCCTCGCCTGCCAAGTCTGTCGATATCGCGCCCCGCCGCTCCCACGAAAATGGCCAAGGTCCACTTCCCCCTGGCAACTCCATCAGATATCTGTCGAAAGTCCGGGCTAAACGACACGTTGAGCTCCGGGTCAAAGAAACGCCTCAGGTATTCCTTCCCCAGGTCAGGATGGAACAGGACGAAAGAATAGCTACCGGTGGCTCCCGCAACCGTCGGTGGAAGGGCGACGATCTGGTTAGTGAACCGCTTCTTGTCCAGGAACTCCCACACGGAGTCTATCTTCTTGGCTTCCTTAGATGGACAATTTTTCGGTGTTGAAACGCATGGCGACTGGTGTAAGGTCGGCGCCACCGGAAAAAGAGAAGATGTACTTCCCCTTCGGATCGCTAAAATTGTGTCTACCCCTGTACCACAAGGACTGGTCAACCACCTCCGGGAGGAACAAGACTGGCGTGATGGGGTCGACGGCACCGGTGGGCAGGAGCCGACCGCTTCCAAGGGTGCCACCCACCATGATGATATCTACTTTGAATCTACGGGCTCCGCGTTCAGCAAGCATGCGGTCCACCTGCTTGCTACCACCTCCAGTTGAAACCACCGTTCGGATTCCAAATTTCTTTTCGAAATGCTTGAAGACCGGTCGGTAATTGCGCGACGCCGCGCCACCAAGCACCACCACAAGCTTACCTTCCTTCTTTGCTGCGGCCAGGGTCTCGTCCCAGGTATCGGCCCTAGACAAACCCTCATTGGCCAGGACCAATGACACTGTTAGCAGAATAGTCAATAAGCCCAAGAACGTTAACCGCATTCCATTTCCTCTGAGCATCTTGCATACCCCCATAATGATAGTAGTGGAACTTGCTATGGCACCCATATCATTTGGGTAAAGGTTATCAAGGAAGCCTTAAGACATGCCAGGACGCCACTAGGCGAGAATTAAGCTCGATTTTACAGGCTATTTTCGATGCGTACGACCCTTGTAATGCAGCGGTCTTGTCGCCGCGATGGTCTCGAGGTAGATTGGAGTTAGACATAGTAGAAATTGATCGTCACAAGGAGGAGCCGTATGCATAATTCGGCACATCCGAAGAGTCTCAGACTCAAAAGTCTGGTAGTCATCTCGGCGATCTTCTGGATCGGGATCACCTCGACTACGTTATCTGCAGATAACGCAAAGAACCTGCCGGATCCAGCACCGGAAAATGGAGCAACCAAGCAAGCAACGTTCTCCATGTACTGATACTGGACTGGCGAAGCCACTCTGGGCAGGTTGCCTGGAATCAAAAGTTCAAAGATCGGACATCTGGGTGGTCAAGAGGTCGTAACAGTGGAGTACGATCCGGAACAAACCAATGTAAAGAATATGTCAGATGCACTGAAACGAGAGAGGTCATTTGGTTCGCTTGTGGTCGAGGATGATGCATCGGCCCTGGATGCCGGTGGTCACCTGAAACGTTCCGAGATTCAAATCATTAACGACGATCCCCGATTTATTGAATCCAAGCACTCATTGCGCACCCAACACCCTGAACTGTATCGGCTTAACCTGTCCGAAGATCAAAAACGGATTCTTAATAGCTGGAGCTATTTTGGCGGGCCAATGCCTGATGTTTTAACAGAAAAACAAAAACAGATGTTGGCTAAACAGGAAGAGGAATCCATGTCAACACGTTTATTAAGATGGCTGCGAGGTCGTTGAGCAAAATTGCGTTGATGACGGCAACCAGGAAACAGTTGTTACCAATCCGCAGCTCCCCTTCGAACAGACTCCATGGTGGAATCAGGGATCGGCTAACCTGTTCCCAGCTCGCGCTCTAAAAAGTCAACTACCAACGGCCACGACAGCTCAGCAGCGCGCGGTTCGTAGCCTCCGGTTCCTGGATCGACGAATCCGTGACCGCCAAAAGGGAAAAAGTGCCATTCCAAGCGCTGTCCATTGGCCAGGAATGCTTCCCACCCCCGGCTTTGAACAGGGACCGTCGTAACCCTATCGTCAGCACCGTACAGAACGATGGAAGGGCAACGAATCTCCCGAGCCGCCTCCCATGGAAGACGGGGCCGCAACTCGGTCTTTGGCTCGTCCCGCACTGTGGGGTAGTAACCAACAAAGGCGCGCACCCCGGAGGTGATTGAAACGAAGTGAATTCCGATCCGTCCCCCCATGCAATAACCTACAACGCCGACACGGGCGCGATTGACGTTGGGCCGAGACAAGAGATAACGCCATCCCTGGTCAATGGCGCGGACAAAGTCAGCATCGGAGGTCTTGGCTTGAATGTCCCTACCTGTATGAATGTGAGTCGGCGCTGGATAACCCACTAGCTCGTAGAGATTAGGAACGACAGTGGTGTAGCCAAGCTTGGCAAACTTCAGAGCCTCAATCTTGATGTAATCCGTGAGCCCGGTGTTCTGATGGACGAGTAATAACGCGGGTCCAGGCTCCGACCGCTCAGGCTGAGCCAGGTATCCGGGGATCGAGTCCTTCTCGACGGTCAACGGACGTTCGATGACTTTCATCTACAAGATCCTCTCATTCAATTCCGTGTTCTCGGTTGACCGACTCCAGGCGCCACTCGAGTTTATTGAGTGGTTTCCCCAGACGTTTCGAAGAGACGCTCGCCAATTTGCTTAAATAAACTTTCGAGGAGTGGCCAACCGGCACCCTATTTTACTAGGGCACCATCATCGGACTGTCAATAACTCCAAGAGGCGATGAAACGACGTATTCATTGAGTCTTAGTGCCATGTTGTCCTAATCAAAGCTTTTCTTCGCCCGTTGGACTTGTATAGCGTCTCGATCCGCCTTCTCAATTCCAACAGCAGCAATTTCTGCTGTTTTAAAGAGACCAGAGGTATTACACGTTGGCGGTGAAGCCGTAGAAGCGCTGGGCGTTCTCACTCATGAGAAGACGCTTATCCCCTTCTGAAATGTCTTCCCGTCCCATAACGGTCTTAACCGTGTTGGGCCAGCTACTGTCCCAGTGCGGATAGTCCGAGGCGTAAAGCAACTTGTCTGCCCCGATCCGCTTGACCACGTACGGCAAGGTGGACTCTTCTATTTCAAAAGAATAGAAAAATCGGTCGCTGAGTAAATACTCGCTGGGTTTGCGCTTGAGGAGCGGGGCTTCTCTTTTCCCGCGTAGCTCAAACTCCTCGTCCATGCGATCCATGAGGAAGGGTATCCAACCACAACCTGCCTCCATGGCCGCAATCTTGAGCTTGGGAAATTTTTCCGGAACGCCGGCAAAGATAAGCCCCGTCAAGGCTGCCATGCATTCAAAGGGGAACGATACTGTGTGCACGGATATAAAGGTATCGAACCTCCCATGCATCCGTTCAGATGCGCGGATGCCACCGTGAATCGCGATGGGAACACCCAACTCCTCCACCGCCTCGTAAAAGGGCCAGAACAGCTGCTTGCCTATATCTTGATCACGGACGTTGGTGGGCATCATGATGGCCACATGCCCCAGTTCCTTCACGGCTCGCCGGGCCTCTTTGATAGAGGCATCCACGTCCTGCAAAGGAACCACAGCAACACCTTTGAGACGCTTGGAATCCGTTGCGCAGAAAGCGGCAAGCCAATCATTGTAAGCGTGGGCCAAGTCGATCACTAGGTTGGTTTCCTTTTCCGAACTCAGTGAGAGGCGGGAACTAGGATAAATCACCTGGATATCGATGCCTTCGGTATCCATGTCGGCAAGCTGAACATGGGGATCTTCATTTCGCTTGCCCAATGTGCCACCAAAACTTCGATCCCAGCTCTCCGAAGCCTGTAGAGGGCGCGAACGGTTTTCCTCCTTCATGTACTTTTTCATGCTTGCGCTGGATTCGCTCACATGACCATCGGCATCAATTATTAGCATGCCTTTCATAAATACCTCCCTAGCAGATTCCGAACTGCACTTTGTGAGCGTATGTTACGGATCGGCCGTCCTCAATGTTGAGGAAACAAATATCCGATGACCACCCTATATGTCAAATTGGAAAGGGAACCGGATGAATAACGATTCGCGTCCTTTGAGAACCTCCCTTCGACGGACTCGGGGTGGTGAGGGACTCGAACCACAGAGGGCACAAACCAAACTTCGTGACCTTCGTGCTCTTCGTGGTGACCAACTGTTTGACTACGAAGGACGCGATGTACACGAAGGAAGAGATACAAATTAGATCGCAGAGGCGCTCTTTGATTGAACTCAAGGTGGTGAGCATCGTCGAACCACAAACGGGCGCAAAACAATCTTTGTGACCCTTGCATTCTGGGCACGAACAGTGATCCAAACTTCGTGACCTTCGTGCTCTTCGTGGTGACCAACTATTTGACCACGAAGGACGCGAAGTACACGAAGGAAGAGATTCAAATGAGACCGCAGAGGCGCTCTTCGATTGAACTCAGGGTGGTGAGCAATGTCGAACCACAAAGGGGCGCAAAACAATCATTGTGACCCTTGCGTTCTTGGCACGACGAGTGCTCCAAACTTCGTGACCTTCGTGCTCTTCGTGGTGACAAACTGTTTGACCACGAAGGACGCGAAGTACACGAAAGAAGAGATACACAGGTAGGAATAACGTCGCTTAACTATCGGCGATCAGGGGGCTGAGCTGCTTGCAAAATTCCCCTATGGGACCTTGGTACTGAAAGTCTGCTATCTCATCTAGTGGCGTTGGCTCTCGATTGACAATGGCAAGGAATGCGCCCCGCTGTTTGGCCAAGACAGGAAATGACGCCGCTGGTTGGACCTGCAAGGAGGAACCGAACACGACAAAGATATCAGATTCCTCGGTCAGAAGTTGGGCACGTCTCATGGGCTCCGCCGGCATCGCCTGGCCAAAGGAAATAGTGGCTGATTTGAGTAGCCCATCGCATTCGTCACACCTGGGAGATTTGAAGTCTCCCACCAGATTTTTCATCACTTCCTCTGGGTCGAAGGTCTTTTCACAACTCAGACAGATAACCTTACGATCCGTACCGTGGAGCTCCACGATTTTCTCATCGGGAAGTCCGGCCATGCTGTGCAGGCCGTCGATGTTTTGTGTGATGAGACCGAGAAGTTTTCCTCGCTCCTCTAGCGAGCAGATGAAATAGTGACCGAGGTTCGGACGGACGTCCTTATAGAGTTGGTGGATCTCCCGCTTCATGGACCAGGCACGAATGCGAGCTTCCTCGCTATTGATAAAATCCGAGAAGTATACGGGAGTGTACTTGGTCCAGATGCCTCCGGGGCTTCGAAAGTCCGGGACACCTGATTCCGTACTGATCCCTGCGCCAGTGAAGCATACAACATTGCCCGTTTGCTTAATTCTTTGGGCAAAGTCCTGCAGCGTCACGGCTAGGGATCAGCGGTTACGAACTCACTGGTTCGAAAGCAACTTCTGCACAGAGCAGAAGTTACGAGGGTTCAGGTCTACTTCAGATGCCGACTAACGAGCTTGGTCATCTCGAACATGCTGACCTGTTTCTTCCCACGGAAGACAACTTTCAGCTTAGCGTCGGCATTGATCATGGTCCTCTTCTTCTTGTCCTGGAGTCCACGGCGCTTGATGTACTGCCAGATCTTCTTGGTGACCTCGGTCCGCGGCATTGGCTTGGCTCCGATCACCTCGGCCAATACTGCACTGGGCGTCACGGGTTTCATGAACGCCGCATTCGGTTTGCGTTTCTTCTTGGCCTTTACCTTTTTCTTCACTTTACGTTTTTTCGCTGCCATTCGCCCTCCAATAAAAGGAATTTTATAAGGGTATTTTACATCATATGACAGGCGTTTGGCCAGCATTATTTTGCCTTTTTAGCCAGGTAGAGGTATCTGCCCGACTGGGATGGTGAGGGAGTTTCCAGCCATCCAGGCTTGCATTCGTAGGAGGAGGAATTATAAGCTCGCGTATTGCATGGAGTGAATTTCAGGTGGGGGAAACATGAAAATAAGAATATTTCAGTGGCTAGGCAAAGAATTCATTGCACTCTCTTGCGAGGGGAAACAGAGGGGAACGGCAGCAGAAGAAGCTCGTGAGATCTTTCGTCACCTCGATGGAGAGCTGCGGAGCCAAGGCCTCTCCCTAGACCACACAGTTCGCACAAGGCTATGGGCCAGGGACAGAGAGAGCCGAAATTTAGCGAGCAATGAAAGATTCAAGTTGTTTTTGGGAAAGGCAAGATCGGTGAGCTCGAGTTACATCGCACCTGCTCATTTTGACTCAGATGCCAGGGTAGCCATGGACTTGCTTGCCATGAGACCCCAACGGACAAGTAGTGATAAAGCCCTGGTGGAATACGACCCACCCATCGTTCCGCTACGCTACCTCACCTACGAATCAATAGTCTTTCTGTCAGGAGTAACCGTGGTCCTGCCTGAACTGGCCAAACAACTAGGAGATATTCTCCCCCGTATTGCGGGTTCCCTGGCTGACGCTGGGACTTCATGGAATCAGGTGGTCAAGGTTTCTTCGTTTCTCCATCGCTCCCAGAATTTAGAGACTTACAAGGAATTATTTGCTAACGAGGCAAAAGTAGAGATTCCCCAAACCGAGTACTCTTTTGTGGACGGTTACTCTTCAGAGGGAAAATTGGTGGAAGTGGAAGTTACGGCTCAACTAAAATAACCTGATAGAGGATCTCTCATAAGGAGGTTTACCCCATGTCGCAATCGGAATACGAACTGCTCACTCAAACGGATGCAGGTACACCATGCGGAGACCTCATGCGGCGCTACTGGCAGCCTGCGGCCCTCTCGAGGGAGCTACCCCCGGGCGGAGCCCCGTTACCCGTGCGATTGCTGGGAGAGGATTTGGTCCTGTTTCGCGACGATGAGGGACGACCAGGCTTATTGGGCCTCCACTGTGCGCATCGAGGGGCCGACCTGAGTTATGGACGGGTTGAGGATGGTGGTTTAAGGTGCATTTATCACGGTTGGCTCTATGACATCAAAGGTCGTTGCCTGGATCAACCGGGAGAACCCGAGGGAGGAGAACACCGGGGTGCCATCCATCAAACCGCGTACCCCTGTCAGGAGTCCGGAGGGATTGTCTTCGCCTATATGGGTCCTGGAGAGCCACCTTGCCTTCCAGCATACGAGTTTTTACAGGTACCCGACGATCATCGGTTGGTTATAAAGATTTTCCAAGGTTGCAACTATTTGCAGGCCAGTGAGGGGAACATCGATCCGGTGCACACTTCCTTTCTGCACCGTATCATAGAGGACAACGATCAGGATCAGTATGTAGGAGTCCGCGGGAGTGACGCCTCATTCCTCACGTTATGGGGAAGAGATGTTGCTCCGCAAGTCGAAGTGGATGTTGTAGATTTCGGACTAAGGATTTTTACCGTGCGGGACGCCGGAGCTGACAAACATTACCTCCGGGTGACCAACTTTGTTTACCCCAGTTTAACCGCCTTTCCCGCGCAGACGGGGGCCGAGGGGTATAATGTCAATTGGCATGTTCCCATCGATGACACTCACCATTGGAAGTACGCATTTATTTTTAGTAGAGAAAAGCCACTTAGAAAAGAGATTATCAGCAGGGGACGCGCCGAGAATCGCAATAAGGCCAACCGATACCTGCAAGACAGAGAGTCCATGAAAACTAAATTCTACAGTGGCATGGGGAGGGACGTTCCGGGACAGGACACCTGTATGGTGGAAGGTCAGGGTCCCCTCCAAAACCGTGATCAGGAACACCTCGTTTCCTCGGACAAGCCCATCGTTGCCGCCCGCAAGCTCTTGCTAAAAGCCATCCAGGACGTCCAGGAGGGTCGGGAAGCCCCCCATGTGGTACGAGAACCGAAGCGCAACCGGTTCCCCCAACTAGTGGTTATATCCGATGTCATCCCAAGTGGGACAAATTGGAAGGACTATACGAAAAAGATGGAAGCCGATATTCAGCAGCCATCGGCTAGGGTCAGCTAAGCCAAAGAATTATTAGCCGCGGACACACGCAGACTTGAGGAAAGCACGGCGCAAAGGGCAAAGCGCTCAGACATTAAACCGCAGATTTAGGCAGATCATTCTCTGGCCAATCTGGCCAGAAATCAATTTTCGTTGTCTCTGATTATCTGTGTTCATCTGCAAAAATCTGCGGTTAAGTACTGCCTTAAAGGTTTACCTAAATCTTTAGTCCCTGATAGAGACATGTTTTTGTTTGTCGTGGTCTCCCGACAAACAAAAAGTTAGTTCTCTGCGCCCTCTGCGTTCTCTTTTGTATCTCTTCCTTCGTGTACTTCGCGTCCTTCGTGGTCAAAATTTTTGTCACCACGAAGAACATGAAGGTCACAAAGACCATTTTTCGCTCCCTACGTCTCTGCGGTAATATTCTTAAAAAAATGTCTGCGTTTGTCTGCGGCTAAGTTGGTTAGGCCTTATTCTCCAATGATTTTCACCAGTACCCGTTTGCGGCGACGCCCGTCGAATTCCCCATAGAAGATCTGCTCCCAGGGACCGAAGTCGAGTTTGCCATTGGTGATAGCCACCACCACTTCACGCCCCATGACCTGCCGTTTTATATGGGCGTCGGCGTTGTCCTCACCGGTATCGTTATGCCGATACTGGCGGATGGGTTCATGGGGAGCCAGTTTCTCGAGCCATTGGGTGTAGTCATGGTGCAAACCTGATTCATTGTCGTTGATAAAAACCGACGCGGTAATGTGCATCGCGTTTACCAGCACCAACCCTTCCCGCACCCCGCTCTCCTCAAGGCATTCCTCAATGTCGGGTGTGATGTTCACAAAGGCAACCCGAGTGGGTGTCTTGAACCATAGTTCTTTGCGATAGTTTTTCAAAGCTGAGCTCTCTAGTGACGCCGTCGAATCAAATAGAATCCCCTCCCGATTCCCTCCCACTCAGTCCTCAGTACTTGTTACTCAGTACTGAGTCCGCTTTGCGCCATGCGCTCTGCGCTTTGCCGCTTGCTACCCGTGGCTCTCCCCCCAGAGGTCCTTGAGACGCCGATCGCGACCGCAGGAATATCGGTAGATGGCATATCGAACAGGATTTTTCTCGTAATAGTCTTGGTGATAATCCTCAGCAGGGTAAAACTTCGTTGCGGCGGTAATCTCGGTCACGATGGGCTGTGAAAATCGGCCGGACTTCTCAAGCACCTTCTTGGAATCCTCGGCCAGCCGTTTTTGTTCCTCGTTATGGTAAAATATCCCGGTACGGTACTGGCTACCAGAGTCGCAAAATTGCCTATTGGACGTGAGGGGATCGACATTGCGCCAGAAAACCTTTAGCAAATCCTTATAACCGATTTTTTTCGGATCATAGACAATCAAGACAGCCTCCGTATGACCCGTGCCTCCGGAGGAGACTTGCCGATAAGTGGGATTTTCCAAGTGACCGCCAATGTATCCCGAGGTGGTGGATTTGACGCCCTCTAGCTCGTCAAAGGGGTGCTCCATGCACCAAAAGCAACCGCCGGCGAAGATCGCCCGGGCCAATCCCTTATTACTAGAAGTTTGTTTGGACTGGCCCTGCGATGTTCCGATCATCCCGAAGATGAACAGTGCATTTATGAGAACCAGTCCAAATAGAGTATGCATTTTTGTTATCCCTTTTACCTACGGGGTACCACGGCGATGGCCACCGTCCATGTAAATGGAACTGCCAAACATATAGGAGTTTGCCTCGGAGCATAGGAAACAGGTTACCCGTCCTATTTCTTCGGGCTCTGCTATTCGGCCGGCGGGAAGTGTCTTTCCCAGCTCCCTCAACACCTCTTCCACATCCTTCCCCTCTTTGTCAGCGCGCGGTTGCATCAGGTTCCGCGCTCGCTGGGTGTTCGTGAAGCCTGGACAAATAGTATTGACCAGGATCCCATTTCCTGAAACGGCATCTGAGAAGGCACGGGTCGCGTTCAGTACCGTAACATTGGCAAAGCTAGTGGGCAGATTTCCCCTCCCCGGACTGGCACCCGCTCCCCCGGCAATGTTGACAATCCGCCCCCAACTATTTTTCATCATATGGGGGATCACAAGTTGGGTCATACGCAGATATCCGTAGGTTTTGAGGTTCAGGGCGTCTATGAGGAGTTCCACGTCCACACTGAGAACATCGCCTGACCCCGCGGCACCCGCGCTGTTGATCAATATATCGAGACCCCCGAAGGCGTCAACCGCGGTATCCACAACATTCCGGCACTCGTCGGGGGAAACCAGATCGGCGGACACAAACAATCCTTCTCCACCTGCAAGGTTCAGCTCATCCACAACAGATCGCAGTAACCGTTCATCCCTAGCGGTGATGCAAACCCTCGCACCTTCACGCGCAAGTTCTAACGCGCACGCACGTCCGATACCACGATTTGCGCCGGTAACGACAGCTCGCTTTCCCTTCAATCCGAGATTCATGGAATTGACTTAAATCGGTTAACGTAAAAACGGGTTCTCTCGGGTGGCCCTTGACCCCCACCGGTTACATAAGCACATCTCCAGAAGCCGCACACCGAAAGCCAAAGTAGGCATGGCCTGACTCCGCACGCCAGGGGGTAACAATTTCACGGGCAGTGGCCGTGAGCCCCTCCAAATCGCTGGATGTATTTCCTCCGCGTGCCACTCGGGATCCTCCAGAGCTCAACTCTTCCCGTCCGTCCTTGGGATCGTAGGGATACGACTCATGGACTGAGCGAGTCCACTCCCAAAGCTGGCCAGACATGTCAAGAACACCATAGGGACTCGCACCATCTGGAAACTGGCCCACGGGGACTGTTTCCCCGCGAAATCCACCCACGTGGGCGAGATCCGGTCCGGGTGGCTCATTGCCCCAGGGAAAAAGCCGCTGGTCTTTTCCCCGTGCAGCCTTTTCCCATTCCGCCTCACTGGGGAGACGCTTCCCGAGCCATTGACAGTAGGTAACGGCACCGTACCAGCTCAGCTCCGCAGCCGGATAGTTTTCGTATTCTTTGATGGGAATCCAACCTTCACTTTGCTGAAAAATGAGGGTATCGGGGTCTTCCACATCCAGATACATTTCGCCTCGGGGACCACTGGGGCCTTTTTCCTGAATGAATTTAGCGTATTCTCCCACAGTCACCAGGTTCTTATCGATATAGAAATTAGGCAAGAAAACCTCATGGGCCGGTGCCTCGTCCGGGGGACCATTGTCCCGGCCCATGGTAAACGGACCAGCCGGGATAAGGATCATGCCGACAAACTTGCCTTTCCCCTCTAACGACGCAGCCTTAATCCCGGGCGCAATGGCAAGAATCCCGACCCACGCGCCCACAACGAGCGCTTCTGCAAGACGTGTGTACGACATTTTTCCCTGTGAACGAAGGAGCTTGCCTTGGGAAAGCATAAACCTGTTTTGTCCCATCAGGGGGCAAAGGTCAAGATGCCCGACCGGTGAAATAACCTTCACTATGGAGACCGCAGGCACATCCATATTAATTATATCACGGGGTTCAAGTCCGGCTTCCACCCTACCCCTTAATCCCTGCCTGTATATAGTCCGAAATGAACGTTCGAAGAAGATTGACAATGATAGTTCAGGTAATATAGTTATCCCTACCGATCGCTTTGAGTTCATTTAAGGAGGAACTATGAGCCAATGGCAATTTCCAGTTATCGATTGTGATGGGCATTTGGTGGAATCTATCCCTGAGTTGTCGGAGTTTATGGACTCAAACATGCGTCAGGCCGTCTTAAACGCCGGTCGGCAGCGCGAAGGGGCCTTTCCATCCCTGGACGGATTCCACGGACCACGGATACGAGGAGCCGGCGCGGCTGATGTCGAAGAACGGCCCTACGTCACAGCAAGCTCCCATCGCAAGGGCTCTGCCGAGGACTTTATCGCCTTTTTAGAGAAGGCCGAGGTTGATGAGGCCATTATCTTCACCAGCGAAGGTCTTTCAGTTGGCTTTATTCAAAACTCGGAATATGCGGTGGGTATCTGCCGTGCGTACAACGACTACGTTCATGATCGGTATGCCCGGGTAAGTGACCGGTTGCATCCTATGGCTCTCATTCCCATGCAAGATGCCAAAGAAGCCAGGTTGGAACTACGGCGTGCGGTTAAAGAGCTAGGGTTCCCCGGTGCAATGATTCCATCCACCGGACTCTCCCTCCATGTTGCCCACGAGTACTATTGGCCCATTTATGAGGAGGCTGCCGATCTGGATTGTGTCCTTGGCGTTCATGGTGGTTCCATCACTGGCATCGGTATGGATACCTTCACCGCCCGCCGCGCCATATCTGGAACCCATCACTCCATCGCCCTCCTGCTAGCGTTGACCACCCTCATCGGGCATGGGGTAATGGAACGCTATCCTTCCCTACGAGTGGGGTTCTTTGAAGGCGGATGCTCGTGGTTAGTAATGTTGCTGGACCGCATGGAACGACACGAAAGAGTCACCGGCAGGATCAAAGTGGGAACATTGACCGAATGCCTAGAAAGCGGAAGAATCCTCGTTGGCTGTGAAGGCAACGACGGAAGCCTTCCACACCTGGTGCAGCGCATCGGACCGAGCACTTTTTCATGGGCCTCCGATTACCCTCACGAGGTAGACCTCGAGGCCGCAAAAGACATGATCCGCGACACCGTCGAAAGTAATGTTTTTTCAGCGGCAGAGAAGGCAGCGGTGCTGGGAAGCAATGCGCAACGTTTTTTTAAACTAGCGCCTAGGCAGAGCCAGCGTGTTCAGGCAAGTTCCATGGGCCAAGCCGAACACGCCTAACTTTGGGGATACGATCACCAGAGGTTTCAGTGTCAAGAGCTGACTGATTCACCCATAGGGAGGTGAATCCTTGTTGACCCGTCACGCAAGAGAGCCTAGTGGCGGCACGAAACGAACCTTTCCCAATATCAACCCAAAAATGTCGATCAAAAATGATCTTCCGTAAACCCCGAACCACGGACTTACGTCCGTCGCTTTGGGGCGCTTCCCTTCGGGGATGTTCGGAACATTCATCCCCGGACTCACGTCCCGGGCGTTCTGTGGTTCGGGGTAAATCGGATGAAGCCGAGAAGTTTCGCGAGCTATGCACCTTATATAAGCCATGGCAAGGCTCCGGTTAAGATTTTGATTCGCAAAGTTTAATCCAAAAGGAACCGTCAGGAGGTGAGATTTGGCCTATCAAACCCTAGGCAAACCCGTACCGAGAATAGAAGGATTAGAGAAGGTAACCGGCACAACCCAGTATGCTGCCGATCTTACTGTACCCAATGCATTGTGGAGCAAGGTTCTTCGTAGCCCGTTTCCCCACGCACGTTTGGTTCGGGTTGATACCTCCAAGGCCAAGCAACTGAAGGGTGTCCATGCGGTCCTTTGCGGATCCGATTTGCCGCCCATTCTCACCGGGCTACGTATGAAGGATATGCCTATACTGGCCCAGGAACGAGTTCGTTTTGTGGGGGAGCCGGTGGCGGCAGTGGCCGCCGAGAGCCCTGATATCGCCGAGGAGGCACTTGGTCTCATCGACGTTCAGTACGAAGAGATAACTGCAGTATACGATCCCCTGGAGGCCATGAAGCCGGGGGCTCCTGTGCTTCACGAGGATCGGTCACGTTTTAAAAATGCCCCTCCAGTCTCAGTTGACCTGCCAAACGTTCAATCAATCAAGGTCTGGAAACATGGAGACCTGGAAGCCGCTTTTGCCGAAGCCACTTATATTTTCGAGCATACTTTCCGGACACCCCTCACTCATCATGGTTACCTGGAACCCCATGCCTGCACCGTTTGGGTTGATCCCATGGGGAAAGTGGAAATTTGGGCCTCCAACAAGGCTCCCTATAATTTGCGCGACAGGTTGTGCGCGGAGCTGTCCATTGAGAAGGAACGCATCAAAGTTCACATTCTATCCGTGGGGGGAGATTTTGGCGGAAAGACTTCCATCGTCGATGTTCCTATCTGTTACTTCCTATCCGAACGCGCAGGCAAACCGGTCAAGATGGTTCTCAGCTATGCGGAAGAGCTTTCAGCTGCAGCGCATCGGCACCCATCGGTGATTACGTTGCGCACTGGAGTGAAACAAGACGGAAGTCTCGTTGCCATGGAGGCAAAAGCCATCTTTAGCGGGGGTGCCTATGCCGCATTGAAGGCCAACCCCGACGTAACTGTCATGGGTCCTAGGCGATTGGCGAGCTACTATCGTATCCCCGCCATTCACGTAGAAACCACCTGTGCCTACACAAACCAGGTCCCCTGCACCCAGTCCCGGACTCCGGGTAGCCCCCAGGTGGTCTTCGCAGTAGAATCCCAGATGGAAATCATAGCCCGTGAGTTGAGTCTGGACCCCGTCCAGTTTCGAATGCAAAACCTATTACAAGACGGTGAAGCCTCACCCATGGGACAAAAGTGGGAACATATTCGTGCCCGCGAGACCCTGGAGAAGGCCATTAAGGCGTCTGGTTGGCACCGCAGGAAGCCATCGAGATATTACGGTCGTGGGATGGCTCTATACGAACGCGGGGCAAACAGTAGCAAGGCCAATGTGGCCATTACCATTGAGAAAGACAATAGCATTACCGTCTTAACGGGGGTGCCTGAGACGGGTCCAGGTATCTATACTGTCATGCAGCAACTCGTCAGCGAAACCCTTGGTGTGAGTCCCCAGAAGATCAATGTCAAGTATGAAAACACCCACAGCTTACCCTACGACCCGGGGACCGGCGGCAGCAAATCCACGGTTTCTACTGGCTATGCAGCTTACCAGGCAGCACAGGAAGTATTGGAAAAACTAAAAGTAATTGCCGGGCGAGAGTTAGGGTGCGACTCCGTAAAGGTCCGACATGTGAACGGCCGATTTATGGGTCAAGGACGAAAAAGCCTTTCCTTTGCGGAAGTAGCTAAACGCGCTGTGAGCGAGAATCACGGTCCCGTCACCCATCTAACGTATTTTGAGCCTGTCACGGGGCCTTCGGTTACTTCCTTTGCCGCTCAGGTAGCCGAAGTGGAGGTCGAACCTGAAACGGGTCAGGTCACGGTGAAGAGCATCACTACCGCGCATGATTCCGGTGTTGTGCTAAACTCTCTCACTTACCAGGGTCAAGTGGACGGAGGGGTCATCACGGGGCTAGGATTTGCCACCATGGAAGAAACTCCTATGGCCGATGGACATGTGTCCACCGCAAACCTCGGCGAATTCAAAATACCGACTACAATGGAGATCCCCAACTTGAACACTGTCCTGTTGGAGAGCGCCACTGGACCGGCCCCCTTTCATGGCAAGGCCATCGCTGAGATCCCAAATGCACCAACGGCTGCCGCCATTGCCAACGCTGTGGCCGATGCGGTGGGGATTCGGCTCTTCGAGTTACCGCTGACAGCCGAGAGAGTATACAAGAGCCTGAAGCAGGTGGAGCCCCTAGGTTAACGGCGTCTTTCTCAATACTTCTTGAAGTGAGTTCGGCTAGCCAAAAGCTCGCCAGAGTAAAAGGCTTCCCACAAAGATGAAGACAAATGCGAGGAATAGTTTCATCTTTTCCCCATCCACACGATTGTTTATGAAAGGAGAAACCTGTCCTCCCAATGCCACGGCAGGAATGGTCATAAACAGGACGTTCCAATGAACGCTAGCCTCCCTCGTAGAAAAAACATAGGCATGCACGAGTGTGGCAGGTAGGACCGTCGCAAACACGATCAGAATACCCGTACCCACGGCCACTCGGACGGGTAACCTGTGACGGGTAATCAGGTTGGTGGTGGTCAATTCCCCGATTCCAATACCCGAGAAGCCAACGAGAACCCCGCCCAAAGCTGACCACGCAACACCAAATGCACCGTGCTCGTAGCTGTACCAGTAGTTTCTCCCCAACGCATCCACCCGGTTTGGTGGACCTTCGCCTTTAGTCACACCTTGTCCATTCCCTCCACCTTTCAAGTAAGTTACCAATACCGTTACCGAGAGAAGGATCATCATCGCTCCAAGTAGTCCCATGATTATTGGAGAGGGAACCCTGTGGGCCAGAAATCCAAAGCCTACGGCTACGGGGATGGAAACCAAAAGAACGCGCTTGGCAATGGATACATCAACCAACCTTCTCTGAAAGTAACCAAGAAGGGCACTACCAAAACCGAACACTTCAATGGAAAGAGCGAGAAAGACCACCTCAATGGGTGTGATGCTAACCCCGGCTATGAGGGGAAATAGGAGAATGAAAATGGGGGAAAAGAATACCGCACCTTCCACACTGGAGCTGGTGGCCATTAAGCAAACGCAAAAGGCGATGGGAAGCATCCACCAGAACTCAAAGACATATTCAAACACGGCGCAAGGTTCTCCTCGGGAAGTCTCTCAATGTAACTCTGAGGGACCACAAACCCAAGGACCGTCAAGCAGCAAAGCGCTATGCGCATAGCGCAAAGCGTTAGGAGCTATTAACCGCAGATTTACGCAGACAGACGCAGATATTTCTTTAAGAAGATCACGCAGAGGGCGCCCTTCGATTGAACTCAGGGTGGTGAGCAAGGTCGAACCACAGAAGGCGCAAAACAATCTTTCTGACCCTTGCTTTCTTGGCACGAACAGTGATCCAAACTTCGTGACCTTCGTGCTCTTCGTGGTGACAAACTGTTTGACCACGAAGGACGCGAAGTACACGAAGGAAGAGATACAAATGAGACTGCAGAAGGCGCAGAGAATTTCATTTTCGTTTGTCGGGAGACGACGAAAAACAAAAACATGCCTCTTAATAAAGGCTAGATCTTTTGCCCAATCGTCCTCTCCGATTGGGCAAAAATTCTTCCCTCAGCGTACTTTGCGTCTCTGCGGTGAGATTCTTAAAAAACTCTTTATCTGCAGCCATTTGAGTGATTCTGCAGTTAATATCTCGCAATCCCTGTTTAATTTCCTTTGCTCAGCCCTCAGTCCTCGTAACTCAGTACTGACTAGCGGATTGCAAAGCCAGGCTTCTTCACTGTAACCTGTTTATAGAACGACCATGATACAACCCGTAACCCCCAAGAACGCATCCACGGTGATTCTCATCCGACCGGACAGCCATGGAAAATTTGAGATTTTCATGACCCTGCGTCCCGCCGAGATGAAATTCCTCGGTGGATATTATGTCTTTCCTGGCGGAAGTATTAGAAAAAGGGACTACTCAGAGGCCATGCTCAATCGATGCCACGGTCTTTCTGCAAGCGAAGCTCAAAGGATTCTTGGCAACCAACTTAGTCAAGAACTCGCGATGGGTCACTGGGTGGCGGGGATCAGAGAGCTCTTTGAAGAAGTGGGGATCCTACTCTGCGTCACAGAAGCTGGTGAACCCTTGGACATGACAAAGGACAACCTGAAAGATCGGTTGGCTCATAAGCGTGAAGCCTTGGTCCAGGGATCCCTGGATTTTCCGACCCTGCTGGAATCGGAAGGCCTCCGTTGCGACCTCGGTCGTGCGGTCTTTTTCTATCATCGGGTGACACCGGAAATGTATTCTATGCGGTTCGATGCCCGCTTCTATCTAGCCCGGTTACCGTCGGGCCAGTCTCCATTGTCTTCCTCCGAAGAGGTCGCAGATGGCCTTTGGATTACACCTGAACAAGTCCTGGAAGCATCCGAAAAAGGTGACTTCCCGGTGATTCCGCCCACCACCACTTCGTTGAGGACTCTAGCCGCCTTCGATTCTTGGCAGAGTCTTTGCGCCGAATACCGGCTACGCTAGCAGACTGTTGAAAAAGACTGAGCGGCCGGGAAAATCCCCCCGCTCTCAGCAGAGTCGCTCCAACGTACCACCTTAGTACGCCGACGCTCGTCGATTAATCGCGCGCCGCTCGGCTGTCTTCGACCCTGAGGCTCAGACCCCAAGGGAGCTTGCGTCGAAGCCTTGCCACTGAGATCTTTTTGACCAGCTTGCAATCAGCCCTATTCAACAACCTGTAAAAAGAACATAGCCAGCAAAGCCTGGCACCGCTTATTTCTCCGCTTTGTAATTGAGAAGCTGGTTACGCTAGAGTCATTTGGCATGAAGGATGATCCAAATATCCCTCTTCGGGTCACCGAGGATCTCGCGACTACTGAAGAGTGGATAGAGTCATTTGGCATGAAGGATGATCCAAATATCCCTCTTCGGGTCACCGAGGATCTCGCGACTACTGAAGAGTGGATGCTTGTGCTTGTTGCCGAGGGGTTGTCACCGGCTGTGCGGCACACGAGTTATGGGTTTGCCCTTGTGGTTCCCGCCAGCGAGGCGGAGCAGGCAAATGCGGCCCTTGCCGCCTACGAGAGCGAAAACTCACCTGCGCCGCAGGTGGAGGATGAACCCCATGGTACCGGGTACCTGACAGCCGGTATTACCGTTGCAACCGTGCTTTTGGCATTTTTCCTGATCACAGGAGAACCGAACTCCGGGAACCCATGGTTCAAGCGAGGCAGCTCGGATGCGGCTTTTCTATTGAGCGGTGAGTGGTGGCGGAGCGTCACTGCGCTCACCCTGCACGTGGATCTTGGACATGTGCTTTCCAACGCCATTGCCATGGTCCTGTTTCTAAGCGCCGCATGCCGCTCGCTGGGTCCAGGACTCGGCACCGCCACTGTTTTGTTAGCCGGTGCCGCAGGTAACCTTGCCAATGCTTTTTTGCAGGGTCCTGCCCATGTCTCGGTGGGAGCCTCCACATCGGTATTCGCCGCTGTTGGCGTAATTGTGAGCTTGGCTGTGGTAAGGCGTCGCCGCATGCGGTCCTTTAGACGTCGAACCTGGTTGCCCATTGCCGCCGGATTCGCCCTCCTTGCGATGTTGGGGACGGGACAGTACCGGGTGGACCTATGGGCTCACTTTCTGGGCTTGCTCGCCGGGGGGCTGCTGGGAGCTGGCGTCGCGCTTTATTATCACCGCCCTCCAGGCCTTGCCGTTCAGTGGACCCTGGTGGGTGCCTCTCTTGTGCTCGTTACTGGCTGTTGGGCCCTTGCCCTCCGGTATTGATCGATAACTAGGTTAATTGTTATTGTTAATCGTTTCGCCAGGGCCACCGTATGGGTGCTTCGAGAATCATGAATAAGGTGAAAACTGACACTCCTAGATTAGTTCCTGGGCCTGTCCCGGAGTCTGAATGGGCTGCTTGGCCTGATGAGAAGCTCCTGGACATGCGATTGTGCGATTTGCAATTGGAGATCCAGGGGACCGACCTCGAGAAGCAGATTGAGCATCTCTACCACGAGTTAGAGAATTGGGGTCTCGGCTTTCGCCCATTTTTCTGGCTCTCGGATGACTGGTTTACTCCGGACGGAGTCTCCGGAATCGCCATCCCTTTTTACCTGGCCCATCCCCGTTTAGCACGGCTTGAGCTCAATCAAATGTTCGAGGTGGAGGGTGGAACTCCCGAGTGGTGCATGCGGATCCTACGCCACGAGAGCGGGCATGCCATAGAAAATGCCTACTTGTTACGGCGACGCCGACGGCGACAAAAATTGTTTGGTAAATCCTCAAAAGCCTACCCTGAACACTACACACCCAAACCCTATAGCAAAAGATTCGTACTCCACCTCGACTCCTGGTACGCCCAGAGTCACCCGGACGAGGACTTCGCAGAAAC
Organism: uncultured Binatia bacterium (SeqCode); assembly: GCA_965215595.1. GTDB lineage: Bacteria > Desulfobacterota > Binatia > UBA9968 > CAXXLF01 > CBDCDW01. The sequence continues at coordinate 559,572 of CBDCDW010000006.1, forward strand.
TTTCGCCGTCTGGCTTGACCCCAATTCCATGTGGCAAGAGCGCTATGCGGGCTGGCCCGTACTCAAAAAACTCCAGTACGTAGACCAGCTAATGCGTGAACTTGCGAAGCGTGATCCTTTGGCGGCGCCACAAAGGCATGTGGAACCCGTCTCCCGACTCACCAAGACACTGCGAGAACATTATCAGAAAAAACGCCGGCACTACGGTTTAGAACACCCCGATTTCTACGATCGCGATTTGCGGAGACTGTTCTCCGCCGCCCAGGAATTTAAGGGCAATATGACGGCGGCGTCTTTTTTAGGTCGCATTCGCAAGGAAGTCCGACGTAAGGTGGCAAGATGGACAGGTGAATACCAATACACCATCGACCAAGTCTTACAGGATATGATCGACCGGTCACGGGAGCTCAACCTTAGACTGGCAAATAACGAGGAACAAACGAAGTTAGACTTTATGGTTTTCCTTACGGTTCAGACGATGAACTATCTCCATAGTGGTCGTCACCGGCTGGCATTATGAAAAAACTCAAAATCTTAGCGTTGATGCACGAAGATCTCGTTCCCCCAGAGAACGTCTCCGGTATCGACATCGAAACGGCGGATTGGAAGACGGAGCACAATGTTGTGACGACGTTACGTGAGATAGGACACGAGGTCCTTCCCCTTGGAGTTCGAAGTGATCTGGAGGTGATTCACAAGACTATCGATGAGTGGAAGCCTCACATCGCCTTTAATCTACTCGAAGAGTTCGACGGAGTGGCGGTTTATGATCAAAACGTGATCGGCTACCTCGAGCTGCTAGGGATGCCCTACACTGGATGTAACCCGCGGGGTCTGATGTTGGCTCGTGACAAAAGCCTGTCCAAAAAGATCCTGGCCTATCACCGCATTCTCCATCCCGACTTTGCATTTTTCCCCATGGGGCGCACCGTGAGAAGGAACAAGCGTCTGGGGTTTCCGTTGATTGTCAAATCCGTGTCCCAGGAAGCCTCCCTAGGGATTTCCCAAGCCTCCATTGTGGATGACGATGACAAACTCCGAGAGCGGGTGGCCTTCGTACATAAAAACGTTGGAACCGATGCCATTGCCGAAAGGTATATCGAAGGGCGCGAGCTATACGTAGGGATCCTGGGCAACATGAGACTGCAAGTATTTCCCGTCTGGGAGTTGTTTCTAGGTGGCTTGCCCGACGAGGTGCAGCGAATTGCCACTGCGAGAGTGAAATGGAACCCAAACTATCAGAAAAAATACGGTATCACATCCGGGCTGGCACAAGGGTTACCCAGTGAGGCGCAGGAAAGGATTCAACATCTAGCCAAACGGATTTACCGCGCCTTAAATCTCAGCGGATACGCCCGCATCGATCTCAGGCTCGACACTGAGGGGAGGGTCTATGTCTTGGAAGCCAATCCGAACCCTGAAGTGGCCCAGCGGGAGGATTTCGCAGAATCTGCCCGTGAGGCTGGGACCCGCTACAAGAACCTACTCCAGAAGATCCTTAATCTCGGCATCCAATGGCGACCTGACCGGTTGGGATAGCAGGATGGGCAGGAACGACTCTACACGGTAGTTTGACAATCTGCCAAAAGAAAAGCTACAGATAAGGTAAACAGCAATTCAAGTGCTGCGGAGAAACAAATGCTCGTCAAAATGGCCAAAGGTGCCACCCCGGAACAAATTGCCGCGGTTGAGGACAAACTGCACACATGTGGGTACAAAACCGGGAAAATGGTCGGCGAAGAAATCACACTCATTGGGGCCTATGGGGATATAACCCGCCTGCCCCAAGGGGAAATCCAGGAAATGGGTGGGGTCGAAGGCCTCATCCCCATCTCACGAGCCTATAAACGAGCCTCCCAGAAAGGCTCTCCGGACAACCTTATACACAACACCGTAGAAATTGGAAAAATTGAGGTTGGGGGAGACAAATTGACCGTTGTGGCTGGTCCCTGTTCTGTGGAAAGCGAGCCCCAGATCATGGAGGCCGCCAAGTTTGTCAAAGAGTCGGGGGCCACAGCACTGCGCGGAGGAGTGGTTAAGTATCGCTCCAGCCCCTACAGCGGCTGGGAGGGAATTGGCTCCAACTCGGAAGAGGCCCTGCGTAATGGTCTGAAGCTAATCGTCAAAGCAGGTAAAGAATTTGGTCTACCCACAGTGGTAGAGGTGCTGGATCCCAACGATGTCACCATTTACGAAGACATGGGGATCGATTGTATTCAGGTGGGAGAGCCAAACTCAAAAAACCAAGCCCTGTTAAATCGTTTGCGCGACACACCACTGCCGGTCATTCACAAACGCGGCAACTCACTGGACATCGAAGCATATCTATTATGGGTCGAGCGCGTGATGGCCGACGGTAAAGAGAACGTCATCCTGTGTGAACGGGGCATCATGAGCGCCAACAAGTATACTCGTAACACCTTGGACCTGGGTGCTATTGCCGCCCTACACTATCAGCTCTCGTGTCTCCCCGTTGGAGTCGATGCCTCTCATGGTACGGGGCTACGTGACCTCGTTCACAGTATGACCCTGGCCGGCATCATGGCCGGTGCCTCACTGGTCTTAATCGAGGCTCATCCCAACCCACTCATTGCCAAATCCGACGGATTCCAAGGGTTATTTCCTGAACAGCTCGTTCGACTTGTGACTGCCTGCCAACAGGCTTGGGAGCTGCGAAAACGGCTCGATTGTCTCTACATACCAAGTGCAAGCCTGGAAGAAGTCTACAACGCCCGGTCCTCTGCCGACAAAAAACGTTTCTTCGGCTCGCCCTAAACGTTTTGAGAGTGTGTCGGATTCTTCCACGGTCCAAGAACCGCGTAATCAAAGCGATAAGAAGGACAGGCACAAGAAAATTCAAAGACAACTAGGGCCCATGTTCATACCAGGGAGATTTGTCTATGAAGGTCCACTTTTTAGGCTGCGGTGACGCTTTCGGTAGTGGAGGACGAAATCACAGCGCTTATTTGGTGGAGACTTCCGATCGTCTCTTTCTACTAGATTGCGGTCCCACGACCCTTCTATCCATGAAGAAGGCGGGATTTAATCCACAACGGCTTGACGCTATCATCCTGAGCCATCTCCACGGTGACCATTTCGGCGGGCTGCCATTTTTTTTCCTGGAGTACCTCTACGGGACCCCACGAGCCGAACCCTTGCCTATCTTGGGTCCGCCCACAACCGAAGAGCGTGTTCGCACACTAACCGATTGCATGTATCCGGGCATTTCAGAACGTAATCAGCCTCTCCCAACGCGGTTTCACATTCTCAAACCTGACAAGCAGGAATCCATCAAGGGCATCGAAGTCCTTCCTTTCCGTGTACCGCACCAGGTGCGAGATATTTCCCTCGGGCTCAAAATCAGTTTCGAGGGAAAATCCATCCTCTACTCGGGGGACTCGGCGTGGACGGATCAGTTCATCACCCATGCTGAAGGAGTAGACCTTTTTATATGTGAGTGTTCTTTTTTTACACGCGATTCCGAAGCCCATCTGTGCTATCAAAAGATCAAAGAAAATCTCCCTCGTCTCAAATGTAAAAACCTAATACTCACTCACATGGACGAAGAAATGTTAAATCAGAGACTAAAACTGCCCGTGAAGTCGGCCGAAGACGGGATGGTGGTGGAAATTTAGCTGGACCCATTGAGAGACACGCTCCATGTAGCTTAACGACCCTGATATTTTACGGATGATTGCAACATGCGGAATACGGCCACACTGTTAATGAAATGCCGCGACCAAAAAGGTCTCGTGCACAAAATTTCTGATTTTATTTTTCGCCATGATGGAAATATCCTCCATGCAGATCAACACATTGACATTGAGTCTGGGCAGTTTTTTTCAAGGGTTGAATGGGACTTAGAAAATTTTAGCGTTCCCAGAGGAGAGATCAAAGAGAACTTCAAAGAACTAGTGGCCTCATTGGGAATGCAATGGGAATTACGATTTTCAGACGAGGCACCTCGAATTGCGATCTTCGTCTCCCGGCTCGATCATTGCTTGATCGATCTTTTGCATCGGCACAGCATCGGCGAGCTTCAAGGACAGATCATGGCCATCGTTAGTAACCATGAAAATTTTCGACCCGTCGCTGAGCGCTACCATGTCCCCTATCACGTTTTCCACATCACCCCTAAGAATAAGCGTGCGCAGGAAAAGAAGGAGATTGAGCTTCTGGAGGCAGCGCAAGTATCCTTGGTCATTTTGGCCCGCTACATGCAAATTCTCTCCAAACAGTTCGTGAACCATTACCCATTCCGCATCATCAATATCCATCACTCCTTTCTCCCGGCCTTTGCCGGAGCGCGGCCTTACGCCCAGGCCCAGTCTCGAGGTGTGAAAATTATCGGAGCCACAAGCCACTATGTTACCCCTGCTGTGGATGAGGGTCCCATTATTGAGCAGGAAGTAATTCGTGTGAGCCATCGCGACACCGTGGAGGACTTGATTCGCAAGGGACGCGACATGGAGCGTGTGGTACTTGCGCGGGCTGTTCGCCTTCACCTGGATAGACGAGTGTTACCATATGGAAATAGGACCGTAGTCTTCGATTAAGGTTACAATTCTCCAGGGTGGTTAAAGACAGATTCGTTACTTCGGGATTGACAAATGATAGTATTGCTTTAATAGAAGGAGGATCAAAAATTTTTGAGATCGTTCGAAAGGCACCCCATGGAAGTAATCAAAGGCCATTTTAAGGAAACCAAAGGTATCCCACCAAGCGGTCTGTGCGTGGGCGTTCATCGAGCCGGAGCCATCCATATGAAGATGGTGGAGAAATACGGAGACGGTTTGTCGGTCTGGTCCCTCAGACCCGACCTGGATTTCGTGGCCTTCAAAAAGGAGGGCCTGGGGGAAAAAGGTATTCGCGCTACAGATAATATAGAATCCATCCGGGACGAGAAGCTCATCTATGGAGTCCGGGGGGCCCCACCGGAGATTCGGCAGAAGGCCCGAGAACAGGGGCTTGAACTGCTTGCGGACGCCACGTGCCCTTTCGTGCTTGAACAGGAAAAAGCCGAGGTGGAATTGCTGCAGCAGGGATTCAACCTGGTGGTATTGAGCAGTGCTACACATCACGGTATTCCACGGTTGCTGGGAATCGCTAAAGAGGCGGGACGGGATGTTTTCATCGTGGAAAACGAAGAGGACGTCGACAAAATCCGACTTACACGTTTCGAGCCCGTGGGTGTCATCGTTCAGACTACCTTTTGGATGGAATCCTATAAAAAGATCATGGCTCGAATACTGGATCGCTTTTCCAACGTCCGAGTCCGGAACACCGCTTGCATCGATTCATTCCAGCGTCTCCCTGAAGTGGAGAAACTGGCCAAACAGGTGGAGGCGGTCGTAATCGTGGGATGGACCGAGGGCATGACCACACGCATGTTAGAGGTGGCTAAAGCCTCCAACCCCTGCGTCTACAAGCTCGAAAAGGTGGAAGAGCTTGAAACCAGTTGGTTTCAGGGCAAGGAAAAAGTAGGAGTTATCGGCGCCAACGAAACCCCCGACTGGATGGTGGACGAGGTCATCGAGCGGATCAAATCCATGGCAGCGTAAGCCAAATTAATTCATAATTTCGGTTATTATTTACTGAGGGGAATCGGGAAAAGATAACTCGCGCAAAGACGCAAACGGTGCCACCAGTGATCCAAGCTTCGTGACCTTCGTGCTCTTCGTGGTGATAAACTGTTTGACCACGAAAGACGCGAAGTACACGAAGGAAGAGATACAAAAGAGAACGCAGAGGGCGCAGAGAATTTAATTTTTGTTTGCCGGGAGACGACGACAAACAAAAACTTATTTCCCTTGAAGCCCTTAGGTTTTGCCCAATCGTTGTCTCTCGATTGGGCAAAAATTCTTATCTTTGCCCGCTTGGCGTCTTGGCGCGATAAATTTTTGTTGATAATTTAATAGGTGAAAATCCAGCCACGTAAGCATTCAGTCTATGCCAAAGATCACTTTCATGCCCTCAGGCCAGAGTTTTGAGGTGGAAGAAGGGACCACGATTCTCGCCGCCGCCATTCACAATGGTCTCCATCTCCCCCATGATTGCACCGAGGCCATCTGTGGAACCGATCGAGTCAAGGTCCTTTCGGGTCATGAAAACCTGAGCGAGAAGAGCGACGGCGAAGAATTGACCATGAGCATGTTGAATTTCGGCTCTGATGACCGCCTGGGCTGTGTGGCGCAAGTCCTTGGTGAGGTAGTGGTAGAAATCCCCGCGTCGTCTTAACCTCTCTCCCTGCACAGACGTGAAAAAAAGTATTTTTGCCGCAACGAAACCTGCGGTGCTAAGGTTTACGGAATCGCTCCTCTGCCCGACGAGAGGGTCGTGATCAAGCACCTCCACAGATCCTACACCAACAAAAATTTGATGACGGTTCTCATGCGATCGGTGCGACAACACTACACCCGCGAGACCCACGGCAAACCAGCCTGGAACTTGAGGCAATTCAGTCTCTTACAAAATAAGAAAGGCAACATGCCATACTCCCTGAAAGGGTGTGATGGTCCGATTTTTTTCTGCTTGACAGCTGTATACAGACTGTGTATGCCTTCTCCATAACGCCTACAGTTAAGAATTATAGAATGGGTTCCAGATGTCACCGAGCCCAGGTAAGTCGCAAAAATGTAACTATACGGAGGAGTCATGTCATTGACAAAGCAGGATGTTCTGGACGCCGTAGTAGCGGAATGGTGGGAAAAGTCGCCGCGTATGATGGAGTTTGTCAACCATCACCTCAACCGCGAGGGAGCAAAGATATTTGCTCCAGAGCACACCTATTTTGCGGCCTATTTTCCGCGCTGGTTTGGCAATGTGATCGCGAACTGCCCATATCTGGCCGTGCGTCAGTACATGATCGGCAATATTTATGTCGAAGAAGTTCATGATGAAACCATCAACGATACGCATTATGAAAGCATGGTGAAATTTGGTGAAGGCCTGGGTCTTGCGCGGGACAAAATTCTCAACCACGTCCCCAGTTTGCCCATGATGATGGGCATTCACTACTGGGATAGTATCAGCCGTACCCGACCGTGGCTTGAAGGATTTGCAGCCATCGGCGCTCTCGAACTGACCAACCACGGAGAACTGGCCGCTCGACACGGCCAGAGCCCGTTGAATTCAAAACGCAACTGGGCGCCTCTTGGTTTGGACAAAAAGTTTCTGACTCATTGGGAGGCGGCCGATGTGGCGGATCCTGATGAAGGGGGTCATGCCGAGGAAACGATCCGAATCATTGTGGAATACGCTAGAGATGAGGAAGAAGCCCACAGGTTGCTGATGGTTGTACGAGGAAAGCATCAGCGTCTTCCGCTTTATTTACGACTCGATCGCAGAAAAAGCCATCGCCGCAGGAAAGCGCTAAGGAGGGGAACAATGCTAACGAAAAAAAAAATACTAGATGTTGTGGTAAAGGTCTGGTGGGAGAACGACAATATACTAATGGATTTTCTTCGCAATCATCTCACTCCCGCGGCGGCAGCGATTTATACACTAGAACACTGCGCCTTCGCGGCGCGGTTCCCGCAGTATTTTGGCAATGTGATCGGCAACTGCCCTGAGTTGGGAGTCAGGCGGTATATGATCCAGAATATGGCGGTGGAAGAGGTGAACGATCCTACTATCGATGACGGTCACTACGAGAGTCTGGTCAAGTTCGGGATCGCCTTGGGATTGACGAGAGAAGAAATTATCAATTACGAGCCTTCCCTCACCATGCAGATGGCCTTGAACTATTGGGACAACATTAGTCGGACCAGGCCTTGGCTCGAAGGCTTTGCTGGCATTGGCGGCCTCGAACTCAACGGCCACATGGAAACTGCCAAGCGCTATGGCCAGATACCGGTCCAGTGTGTTGAGAGTTGGGCGGCCCTCAATCTCCCCGACTCGGCCATGACTCACTGGGTCGCCGCCGAGGCAGCTGACCCTCACGAAACCGGACACGGCGGGGCAACCATCACTATTCTCTGCAAGTACGCGAAGACCGAGGAGCAGGAACGTGCGGTGCTTGCTACTATTGGTCAGAGCCTCGGAATCTTTCGCTACCAGTATGACCGAATCGGCGAGGCGGCCATTGCCGCCTCGAAAAAACAATAGGGGACAAACCGTAGGAGGTGGCTTATGAAGACGCTTTTTGTTGGCACCATAGATGGGATTTTTACATTGGAGCGATCAAATGGGGGCTGGAAGAGCGCCAAAAGGGATCTGCAGGGGATAGAGGTGTGCGCAATTGCGGTCATGCCGGGCAATAAAAGCACGGTCTATGCGGCCACCCGTGGTCATGGTCTTTACAGGAGTGAAGACGGGGGCGGTCGGTGGGAGAACAGGGGTGGGAGTTCGCTACCGCCGAAATTACGCTGCCTGACAATTGATCCGACCAATTCCGCCGTGCTGTATGCGGGCACAGAGCCCGCCGCGCTCTATTCCAGCAGCGATGAAGGGAATACCTGGAGGGAAATTCCAGGAGTCCGGGAGCTTGCCCAGAAGAGGCAGTGGACCTATCCCGTGCCAAACATCGAGCCACATGTTAGAGCCATCGCAATTGATCCTCGAAACGCCAGTCGCATCTACCTTGCTACCCAGGTAGGGGGAGTGGCTCTTACCGAAGATGGTGGAAAAAATTGGCATGATGTCAGAGACTCCATTGATATGGACGTGCATTCCATCGTCATAGATTCGCAACATTCAAATACAGTCTATGCTGCCACGGGAGGGGATGAAGCCTTCCCCAACCAAAGCCTACCGCCTAAAGGAAGACCTCTTTACCGCACCCAAGACGGGGGCAGGTCATGGCAGTCCATCACCGACGATCTTGAGAGAACTTATGCGATCCCTATCAAGGTGGATCCCCAGAATTCTCAGCTTCTCTACTTAGGCCTGGGCAGGGATGTGCCGCCGTATTGGCTGAACCGCGCCACTATGGGAGATGCAGCGCTAATGCGGAGCACAGATGGTGGACGAACATGGCAGAGGCTGGCAAACGGGTTGCCCGATCCGTTGGTGAGCATGGTGGAATGCATTGAGATCGACCGGGAGGATCCCAAAACCGTAGTCATCGCCACTGGTGGGGAGGGCGCCCGGTTTGTCAAGCTCACTGAGGGGGAAGTCTTTTTGAGCAGTGACCGTGGAGATCATTGGGGTAAGATCGGCGAGTCGTTTCCCATCATCTATTCGTTGGCGCTTCAATGAATAACGGATGGAAGATATGCTAGTGAAGGTCTCACAGCTGTCCGTTGACCAGAGGGATCATGTCGTCACGTTCGAGATCAATCCTTTGATGGTCTTGCCCGAGGGGTCAGGGTGCACTGGCAATGGAATAGGCTTTGGGAACTACAGAGAAATCAATCAATAGGGGGAATAGGAAATGAGCGACTACAAGACGATATTGCTGGATAAGCAGGATGGCATTACTACCATCAAGTTCAATCGCCCGGAAAAGAAAAATGCTATGAACCCGACTCTACACCGAGAGATGTATCAAGCTCTGACTGAAATCGAACTCGATAGCGATACCCGGGTTGTCATTTTGACCGGGGTAGGTGATGCCTTCTGTGCGGGACAGGATCTCAAGGAATATTTCTATGAGTTCAAAGACAATCCAAGGGAGTCGGAGCATATCAAGAAGATCTCCTATGAGTGGCGTGGGAGAATGTTAAGAAACCTCTCCAAGCCCGCCATCGCCTCGGTGAACGGCTGGTGCTTCGGAGGGGCCTTTGCAACTGTTGCCAACTGCGATCTTGCATTGGCCGCGGAGGAGGCGACGTTTGGTTTGTCGGAGATCAACTTTGGTCTGTTTCCGGGAGGATTGGTCCCACGGGCGATCGCAGACCTGATGCGCTGGAGGGAGGTCATGTATTATTCCCTGACCGGCGAGCCTTTCGACGGCAAGCGGGCTGCGGAGATCGGACTGGTCAATTTTGCTGTCCCCCGCGCTAAACTCTGGGACGAAACTGTGAAACTAGCCAAGAATCTGGCCGAAAAAAATCCCTTGGCGTTGAAAGAGACGAAAGAGGTGCTCAGGATCGGTAGAAGTATGAACGACGAGCAGACCTGGTACTATGCACAAGCTAAAGCAAACGAGACCACCTTTCTACAGAAAGGGGAATGGCTGGAGAAAGGGATTGGGGGATTTAAGGAAAAAACGTATCGCCCAGGATTGGGATCGTACAAAAAAGAGTAGATCGATTAGCTCTTCGCCTGAGGCCAATTAATTTCAATTTTAATAAATCACAGCCTTCTGGCTGGGAGCCTGGAGTTCCCTATTTATGTGCAGTTGTCGCAGGATAATTCAGATGTCAAACAACAGTTTTAATGCGATTGACACTGTATACAGGTAGTGTTACAAGGTGCGCTCGAAGCGTAATGCCACGCCGGATTTTTACTGTTGCTTTTCATTGAGGATTGGCACAGCGAATTTTTGTGTTTGCAAAGTCAGTGTATGAAGAAGAAGAGAAACCGATCTCCTTCAATTAGCGAGGCGCGGGTCTACCGCGAGCTAAAAAGAGCGATTATTTCTGGTGGTTTCAATCCGGGGGTATCTCTGATTCAGGAGGAGCTGTGTAATCAGTTTCGAGTCAGCCGGACTCCGGTCAGGGATGCTTTGAACCATCTCCAGGCTGAAGGCCTGGTGACCGCCATTCCGCATAAAGGAGTCTTTGTGCGTGAACTTTCGGCTAGGGACATCGGGGAAATTTACGAGGTACGGATACTGATTGAATGCTCCGCCGCAAAAAAGGCAGCTGGCAAAATCGATAGGAAGGAACTCAGGCACATACTGGGCGAGGTTTTACGGCTGCAACAGAAGAACGGGGCATCTTTTAATTCCGTCCAGCGTACCGGAAGCAAACTTCATCGTCTCGTTGTTGCCAATTCTGGAAACAGCATGATGAGTGAGATATTGAACCGGATCTGGGCACCAATCGAGATCTCGCGAATTCCTTTCAGAGATTCGCACGAGAGGATTGAGCAGATTAACCGTGAGCATGTTGAGATTATCGAGGCACTTTTGAAAGGGGACGGAGAAATGGCGAGCGACCTGATGAAAACCCACCTGGCCCGTAGTCGTGAAGCTCATTTAGAGCTTCTCCTTACGCCAATTGTCGCTCAGGATTTCGCCGTCTCTTAGGTTGAGGCAATATGAGGTCTTTTTTCCGGTGGGTCCGCGCCACAGGGCTATCAGGTCCACCGCTATTCATGCGCCCGGATCCGGAATGATGCTATCAAAGCGTCGAAGAGCCTTGTAAAGCGGCGTGGCTGATATGCTCCGGTGATCTCGGCCATAAGGGGTTTGTCCAATGGAATACAGCATAGCAGTTGATACTGGGGGAACATTCACGGACTGCGTCATTGTAGATAGCAGCGGAGCCTTTACCCGCGCCAAGTCAAATTCGACACCCCAGGATTTTTCCATAGGAGTCATCAATGCGACCAAGAAGGGGGCAGGGGAAATAGGCCTATCCTTGCGAGAGCTCTTGGAGCAGACCAGGGTTTTTAGTCACGGTACGACAGTTGCGACCAACGCTTTCATTACTGGAAAGGTGTCAAAATCGGCCTTCATGACAACCATAGGGGCAGAGGATACTCTACTGATTGGAAGAGGGGGATTTCAAAAAACCGCCGGACTTACGGAGGCCGAGATAGGGGACAGCGCGCGCCTGGATAAGCCTCCACCGCTGGTGCCACGACGACTCATCCGGGGTGTCATCGAGCGAATAGACCGAAATGGGGAGATCGTTATTCCGCTTAACGAAAGCCAGACGGTAAAAACGGTTCAAGAACTATTGGATGAGGGGGTTGAAGCAATCTCTGTATGCCTGCTCTGGTCATTTAAGAACCCTGCCCATGAACAGCGAGTCAAGGAGCTTATCCGAAAGGTCTCTCCCGATATGGAAGTTAGTACATCAAGCGACCTCGTGCCGGTCATAGGAGAGTACCAGCGTGCCGTCACCACCGCCGTGAACGCCTCGTTAAATCGCGTGACGTCACGATACCTCGACCGGCTCCAACAAACGCTTCGTACTGAGGGTTTTCAGGGGTCTCCTTTGATCATGCAGTCGGCTGGTGGCGTTGTATCGTTTGATCGGGCCTCCCGGGAGAGCGTTTCGCTGCTGTCCTCAGGACCTGCCGGGGGACTCATCGGCTGTCTGGTTTCGGGTACGCAAAAGGGATATCAAAAGTTACTGTCAACGGACGTCGGTGGAACCAGCTTCGATGTGGGGATGATCGCCGGTGGGAAGCCTAATTTTGCCCATGAACCCATTGTGGCCAGGTATCATCTGAAGATTCCCATGCTGCAGGTGGAGTCCATTGGTGCCGGGGGGGGCAGCGTCGCATGGATCGAGCCGGGGACAAACTATTTAAAGGTAGGTCCTATGAGTGCAGGGGCCGACCCAGGCCCGGCCTGTTACGACAAAGGGGGGAATGAGCCAACTGTAACCGACGCAGATATCGTACTTAATCGGCTGAACCCCGCTTACTTCCTCGGTGGGAGCGTGAAATTAAACAGGGAGAAGTCCGTCCAGGTGATTCGCCAGAAGGTTGCCGAGCCATTGGGTACCACGGTCGAAGAGGCTGCTATGAGCATCATCAAGATCGCTGATGCCAAGATGGCGGACCTGATCAGGAAAGTGACAATCAGTAAAGGTGACGACCCGAGGGAATTTGTAATCTATGCATTTGGTGGTGCGGGCCCAGTCCATGCCGCCGCCTATGCCAAGGATGTCGGGGCAAAAACGGTAGTAGTGCCATCAACAGCGTCCGTGTATTCCGCTCTGGGCATAGCCGCCTCTGATTTCCTACGGATCAAAGAAGTGTCGTTCCCTGGAGTGGTTACCGTCGAAACCTCCGGCAGGATGAGCACGATCATGGAGGGGTTAGAGAAAGATGTTCTTGAGGAATTAATAGCTGAGGGGGTGGATAAAAAAAAGATTGGTATCGAAAGATCTATAGACCTCAGGTATCGGGGACAGCTCCACGAGATTCGCATCCCATGGCCCGACGTCCGCATCGATGCCTCGACTATCGACAAGATCCTCAAAGATTTCGAGCGTATCTATGAGGAGACCTATGGGGCCGGTACCGCCTTCGCCGAGGCGGAGGTGGAGGCAGTGATTTATCGGGTCGTGGGTCGAGGAGAAATACCGAAGCCTTCCCAACCCAGGCACCCCGATGAAGGCCGGGACTGTAAAGGGGCCCGAAAGGCGAAGAGAAATGTCTATTGGGAGGAGCTGGGTGGAATGAAATCCACAGACATCTATGAAATGGATCGGCTAAAGACAGGAAACGTGCTGACTGGGCCCGCCATCGTGGAAAGTGTGGATACGACATTTGTGGTCCATCCGGGACAGACCCTTAGTGTGGATGAGTTTGGGGATCTCCTTTTGGCAATATGAAATGACCAAGTGAGAAGGGGTCGATGGATTAATTTTCCTAAAGGTACGTAATGATTGAAAAAATAAACCAGGTGGATTTTGAAATCCTGAAAAACAGGTTGTTCGCGATGATTGAGGAAGCGGCCGAAACGATTAAGTTTGTATCCGCCTCCCCCGTCGCGAATCAGGTTTATGATTTTAACACCGGCCTGATGACCGCTTCTGGGGATGTCTTTGCCGTTGGGAGATATATCTCCATTCACGCCATCACCTTTGGTCATGTGGTGAAGACGATCTTGAGAGAGTACATGGACAACCCGGGTGTCGAAGAGGGGGACATGTTTATCTGTAATAACCCCTACGAAGGCGCCGTGCATCAGTCCGATGTTGTGGTGGTTGCGCCGGTCTTTTGGGAAGGGAAGCTGGTAGCCTGGTGTGGCAGTGTGATCCATCAGGTGGATGTGGGAGGGCCAAAGCCGGGTCAGGTGGGTGTGGGGGCGCAGTCGATCTACGAAGAGGCGATCCCCATGCCGGTCATGAAGATCATCGAGCGAGGTCGGCTCAGAAAGGACATTGAGAAGGAGTACCTCATCCGGTCCCGAGCCTCCAAGCTAGTTGCGCTGGATTTCAAGGCCAAGATTGCTGCCAATAATCGGATGAATGAGAGGTTGACGGAGCTGATCCGAGTCTATGGGGTGGAGACCTTTTTGACAGTGGTGGATGAGATCATACGCTACACCGAGGAGAAACTGAGGGAACGGCTAACCAGGGTGCCTGACGGGATCTGGCGGCATCGGTCCTATTTGGACTACGGCGAGCAGATCTATAAGGGAAAGTTGACGATGACCAAGGAAGGGGATTCTTTAACTTTTGACTACCGGGGTAGTAGTGAGCAGGCGCCGGCGGTCATCAACAGCACGTACCCTGGTCTTGAGGCCTATACTCTCGCGGGAGTTCTCACTTACCTGTCATTCAACGACATCCCGAGGTGTCCGGCCGGTGTCTTGAATACGATCAAGATTATCTCCGAAGAGGGGACGTTTTTTCACGCGAAATGGCCGGCTGGGACCAGCAAGCAGACGACTTCATCGGGTTGGGTGGTTCGAACCCTCGTGACAACCTGCCTAGCGAAGTTGTTGGATGCAAGCGAGGAGTTTAAGGACCGGGTGGTAGCTCCCAGTTCTGGTACTCTCGCCGTAGAAGAGCTTTCCGGCCCAGGATTTCACGGACCGATTATCGAGGGGTTAGCTCCTGGTGGAGGCGCGAGGAGTTCTAAGGACGGTATCGATTCGGGGGGGTGTCCTGAACTGGCGTCCTGTGGCGTCGTCGACATTGAAGTTGCCGAGTCATTCTTCCCTGTTCTGTATCTTTACCGGAGACAGGAGAGAGACTCAGGAGGGGCAGGCAAGTATAGAGGCGGAACGACAACTTCTTTCATGTATGTCCCCCATGGGGTCCAGTCAATTCCCAACAAGATCGTTCATGGATACGGAATTAACCCAGAGGACCCCGGTATCACAGGCGGTTACCCGGCACCCAACTATCACACCAGGATTAAGAGAGGGACGGACATCAAAGCTGCTTTAGGTAAGGGGATCGTAGACGAGTTTGTGGACCTGTCCGGACGTGAAGAGGCGCTTGCTTCGATCTGTGAGACATTCCAGGAAGAGAACGATGTGTTTGAGGCCATGTTTTCATCTGGGGGCGGTGGCTATGGGGATCCCATTGAGCGCGATCCTGCTCTAGTGCTTCAAGACGTGAAAAACAATCTGGTCTCCATTGATTGTGCCAGAAGCCTTTACGGCATTGTTATTGATCCCAAGACACTCGAGGTCAACGATGAAAAGACAGTCGGCTGTAGAGACTCGGTTCGGCAGGAACGGAAGACGTCCGGACATATCAGCCGATAGAATCGGGAGCCATATCTTATTGAGGAACTCACTAGTGAGGTGATAAATATGAACGGAAAACTAGACCCTGCTGATTTTGAAATCTTGAAAAACAGGTTGTTCGCGATCATTGAGGAAGCGGCCGAAACGATTAAGTTTGTATCCGCCTCCCCTGTCGCGAACCAGGTTTATGATTTTAACACCGGCCTGATGACCGCTTCTGGGGATGTCTTTGCCGTTGGGAGATATATCTCCATTCACGCCATCACCTTTGGTCATGTGGTGAAGACGATCTTGAGAGAGTACATGGACAACCCGGGTGTCGAAGAGGGGGACATGTTTATCTGTAATAACCCCTACGAAGGCGCCGTGCACCAGTCCGATGTTGTGGTGGTTGCGCCGGTCTTTTGGGAAGGGAAGCTGGTAGCCTGGTGTGGCAGTGTGATCCATCAGGTGGATGTGGGAGGGCCAAAGCCGGGTCAGGTGGGCGTGGGGGCGCAGTCGATCTACGAAGAGGCGATCCCCATGCCGGTCATGAAGATCATCGAGCGAGGTCGGCTCAGAAAGGACATTGAGAAGGAGTACCTCATCCGGTCCCGAGCCTCCAAGCTAGTTGCGCTGGATTTCAAGGCCAAGATTGCTGCCAATAATCGGATGAATGAGAGGTTGACGGAGCTGATCCGAGTTTATGAGGTGGAGACCTTTTTGACAGTGGTGGACGAGATCATACGCTACACCGAGGAGAAACTGAGGGAACGGCTAACCAGGGTGCCTGACGGGATCTGGCGGCATCGGTCCTATTTGGACTACGGCGAGCAGATCTATAAGGGAAAGTTGACGATGACCAAGGAAGGGGATTCTTTAACTTTCGACTATCGGGGTAGTAGTGAGCAGGCGCCGGCGGTCATCAACAGCACGTACCCTGGTCTTGAGGCCTATACTCTCGCGGGAGTTCTCACTTACCTGTCATTCAACGACATCCCGAGGTGTCCGGCCGGTGTCTTGAATACGATCAAGATTATCTCCGAAGAGGGGACGTTTTTTCACGCGAAATGGCCGGCTGGGACCAGCAAGCAGACGACTTCATCGGGTTGGGTGGTTCGAACCCTCGTGACAACCTGCCTAGCGAAGTTGTTGGATGCAAGCGAGGAGTTTAAGGACCGGGTGGTAGCTCCCAGTTCTGGTACTCTCGCCGTAGAAGAGCTTTCTGGCCCAGGATTTCACGGACCGATTCTCGACTCGTTGTCTGGTGGCGGAGGCGCGAGAAGCTCTAAGGACGGTATCGATACAGGGGGGATTCCTGAACTGGCGTCCTGCACCGTCGTCGACATTGAAGTTGCCGAGTCATTCTTCCCTGTTCTGTATCTTTACCGGAGACAGGAGAGAGACTCAGGAGGGGCAGGCAAGTACAGAGGTGGAGCGGCGACTTCTTTCATGTATGTCCCCCATGGGGTCCAGTCAATTCCCAACAAGATCGTTCATGGGTACGGGATTAACCCAGAGGACCCCGGTATCACAGGCGGTTACCCCGCGCCCAACTATCACACCAGGATTAAGAGAGGGACGGACATCAAAGCTGCTTTAGGTAAGGGGATCGTAGACGAGTTTGTGGACCTGTCCGGACGTGAAGAGGCGCTTGCTTCGATCTGTGAGACATTCCAGGAAGAAAACGATGTGTTTGAGGCCATGTTTTCATCTGGGGGCGGTGGCTATGGGGATCCCATTGAGCGCGATCCTGCTCTAGTGCTTCAAGACGTGAAAAACAATCTGGTCTCCATTGATTGTGCCAGAAGCCTTTATGGCATTGTTATTGATCCTAAGACACTCGAGGTCAACCATGAAAAGACAGTCGGCTATAGAGACTCGGTTCGGCAGGAACGGAAGACGTCCGGACATATCAGCCGATAGAATCGGGGGCCATATCTTATTGAGGAACTCACTAGTGAGGTGATAAGTATGAACGGAAAACTAGACCCTACTGATTTTGAAATCCTGAAAAACAGGATGTTCGCGATGATTGAGGAAGCGGCCGAAACGATTAAGTTTGTATCCGCCTCCCCCGTCGCGAATCAGGTTTATGATTTTAACACCGGCCTGATGACCGCTTCTGGGGATGTCTTTGCCGTAAGGTAGACGCTAATGAAGCCTATGATGTGAAATCCGCAATAAAGGTGGCCAATGAGCTAGCGGACCTCGAAGTAGAGGTTTTCGAGCAGCCCGTGCCACGTTTTCAAACTCAGGCACTCTTAGAGGTGAAAAAGCACGCGCCCATCCGGGTTGAAGCAGATCAGTCTGTGTGGTCCGTCGCAGACGCCTACCGACTCATCCAGAATGGTGCAGTCGACTCCATTAATACCAGCATTCTAAAAGCGGGAGGAATTTTTGAAGCAAGGCAGATTGCGGAAATGTGTGCTATGGCTGGCGTGGGCTGCGTACTAGGTAACACAGCAGGAAGTGTGGTGGGGGACGCTGCAGCGCTCCATCTAGCTTGCAGTGTTGCGGGTATCTCCCGGCGATGTGAGCTGGGGGAGTTTGAAACTGTTTCCGACGACCCAATCAAGGGTCCCAGGGTTGAAAAAGGTGTTTTGAAGGTCCCCCACACGGAAGGTCTTGGTATTGAACCCGCAAAGGACTTCAAGTTTTAAGAGCTAAGTAAAACGAAACAAACGCGTCGTTTCGTTGCGTTCTGAGCGCAATTCTGTGGGGAGAGTTAAAACGAAATGGGCGTTATTCCACCGCCATTTTTTCCTGCTCATAGTCCGGAGCTGCTCTAACCCAGCGTACCAGTAAATATACGAACGGAGTATCGAATATTGCAATGCAGAGCTTCATCAAATAGCCACTAACAATCAGTTTGAAAAGAGTGCTTGTAGGCACAGTGCCCCCGAAAGCTATTGTATAGAAAATGATAGAATCGATTAGTTGGGAAGATCCTGTTGAAAGATTATTTCGAAGCCAAAGATACTTTCCTTTCGTGATGCGCTTCCAAAAATGGAAAGCCCACACATCATGAACCTGACCGATTAGGTAGGCGAAAATTCCTGCTGTGGTTATGCGGGGAACGATACCAAAAAGTGATTGATAGGCTAAATCCTTCTCTCTCCAAAAATCGGCTGGTGGATGCCATATGGAAAGAGCTACGACTATTGTAGAGAATATATAACAGAAAAGTCCCAGCAACACGACTTGTTGGGCTCGCCTCTTCCCCAATGTTTCAGAGACAACGTCTGTCACTGGGAACGTGAATGCATAGAGATACGAGCCGAAAGACAGCGTAAATGGGCCGAGAGAAACTATCTTCACGGCCACGAGGTTTACAAAAGACATAACACAAAGAAACATGGCAAGAAGTAAAGCGAATCTGGATTCCGTCTTCATTGTTGTTAAGCAGTGTTCGCTAAATCGCTAGTGATCATTGCGGTGGTATAACTAGTAATTCTGCTGCAACAGGAGATGCAGAATATTAGGCCTAAGCTGCGGTGAAAGACCTTTAGAATCATCAATAATATCCTTTACTTAACAATATTTGTCAAGCCTGAACTAGGGGGGAGAGACCCCCGAATTCGCAGTCTAGCCAGATATCAGCCGGCAGAACATTCAAGTTCACAAACACTCGTTGGGACAGACCAAAAAGGCCACAAAATGCAGTTCATTTGCTCATGAATCGAGTCCTACGTGAAACTCAATTAATGCGTCGTTTAATTACTTCTTAGGGTGTAGCTCTTCTTGACAACCTTTCCCATTTTGTATTGGTAGCTTCGTAAATCATCTCCCACCATTGAAAGTCTTCAGTTGTGACGTGAGGCCGAACCAGACGGATGAAAACAGTTCTTGATCCTCTCTCGATTTGGGAGTACGGGAACTAATAAAGGGTATTCGTTGTTTTTGCCTGCAGGAGGATTAGTCGTATGAAATTATTTTATAGTTATGCGGTACCCGTTATTGGACAGCAGCAAGTGCTTAGATTAGCTGGGTTATGTCTTCTTTTTTTGGTGTCCCTTGTCTGGCCTCACCAGGTAGCTGGCTCTCTCAACGTCCCCGGTAGGGTGCGCCTAACCGGAACTTTCCTTCAAGTTGACCAAGAAAGGCAAGACTCTAAACTGTATGACATGATCGTCCTTATCGATCAAAGTAAGAGGATCTTCAGGTTTGATAAGTTCGGAACTCCCGGAGGAGGCACAGACCTTGACAGGAGAACACTCCAGCTTCTATTCCCGCTCATCTTGCGATTTGTTGGCCCCGATAAGCTTATCGAGTCACTAGAGAAAGCGAGCATCAAGGGAGAATCGGTTGCCATAGAAGGTCATCTTTACATCGGATCGAGAATACTATTTGTCACAGGGGTCAATCACGCGGGAAACCAGATGTCGGAAGTCCCGCCAAGAGGTGTGGAAATAAGAACAGACGACAAATGATAGGAATCTGCTTTTGAGGAGTGGCCACCAAGAATCGAAGAAATCCCGAAGCAGCCGGTCAGCCCGCCGTCGAGAGCGGCTGGCTTCCCACTCTTTCATTGACATTGCCCCTGGACCAGGACAGATTCACTTTTAAAGTATCATTAGCCTTAGTTCCTCTGGCTAGTTTATACCAACCGCCAAATTCAATTTTGTCAATTCTAGTGGTATTGTTCGAGGCGATAGCGAATCAACAACTAGTGAATCGCGTGTAGTTTTGTCCGTTTAAGACCTCAGGTCGTAGATGAAGCGTTCTATGAAAATGTGTCAGGAACCTTTTACGTCTACTGATCAACGGCAGTCCATTCCAGGCCGAGATATTTCCTTTCAAGAGAGTAAAAAACCCACTAACCGCAATTAAAGCGTCGTTTAATTGCGTTTTGTAACGGTTGACAACCCCTTCCCCTGTGATATTGGTGCCTTAGCAATACGGTTCTTGGTGCTCAACGGCGAAAAGCTGATTGCTATCAATTCGTTAATAACGTCAAACAGCGTCGGAGGTAAAAAATGCCAATCGTTCGTCGATCAGATTTAATAGTATTTTGCATGATTTTACTTCTAGCGGTGATGGGGTGTCGGACGAGTGGGAAGCCCACGGGAAAAGTCTCCTTTGCAGAACCAAAAGACGGTGCAACTGTCACCGGGCCAGTCAAAGTAGTCATGGCGGTGGAGGGAATCGCCATCAAACCCGCCGGAGAGGTGGTTGAGGGTACGGGTCATCACCATATCCTGATCAATAAGGGGTTTATGCCTCCGGGCCAGGTGATCCCGACTGACAGTACTCATAGGCACTTCGGGAAAGGACAGACAGACACAACTTTAAACCTGCCCTCAGGCAATTATAAACTGACGCTTCAGTTCGCTGATGGTCTTCATCGCTCCTATGGTGAGGATCTGTCCGCGACCATTAATATTAAAGTTGCGGCAAAGTAGGAACAGCTGTCATCGTCATCAGAGCAAGTTGAAGAACAACCGGCCGAGGTCACACAGGTCTCCTTATACCCGTTTCTAGGGAGTTAAATAAGCGATAGTCCCGCTTCATCCAAGCTGTAATTAATGCGTCGTTTAGTTGAATCTTGGCGTCCTTGACAGCCTTTTCCAATGTGATAATGGTGCCTTAGTAATACGGTTCTTGGTGGCCACTCCTCAAAAGCAGATTCTTATCACTAAAAATAAATGGTTTTACTCACGAAAGACTAGATTTTATTGGCATCTACTCAGTCCAGGACCGACAAGAAGAAACAGAATTTGAAGCCGAACTAGGTGTTGTGTGGCTTTATCGAGATTGCCTCCTACCCATTCTAAAAGAAGCCTGCCATTAACTTATAGAGGTTGAGCGGTCATGCTCAACTCACTTTAAATGAACGAGAAACCAGTAACCGTAACCGGAATAATTGCCGCGACCTGGGGAATTAGCGGGTTGTTAATACTACTAAGTTTCCCCGTTTGGCAACTCACTCCCAATGCCATTGAGGCACTGCAAATGCCATTGAATTGGAAACATTGGTTAGTGTTTATTACTTTCTTGTTTTTTATGGCGTATAGCGAAGGTTACAAGGGTTTTCAAAAAAGCTTTTCACCTCGCTTTGCTGCACGAGCCAAGCATTTGTCACGCAACACCACACCCCTGCAACTACTACTAGCGCCATTGTTTTGTATGAGCTATTTTCATGCACCTAAAAGACGTGTTATTGCTGCCTATGTATTAACGGTAGCGATTATTATTTTTATTCTGTCATTTCGCTTACTACCACAACCTTGGCGAGGGTTATTAGATGCAGGCGTGGTGGTTGGATTAATCTGGGGAATTATAGCTAGTATGGTACTTTGTATAAAAGCATTCACCGATGATCAATTCACTTGGGATGCAGAGGTGTTAAAAACAACTTAACTTAATGCATCGTTACCAGGCCAAGTGGGTACAGGATGCATTTAAATAGCTCTTGAGTTGCGTCCTGCGTAAGACGCAATTAAAGCGTCGTTTAATTTCGTTTGGCGTGGAAATGGAGCCTAAAGAATCCAAATTCTGCTGTAGCATTTATGCTACACAGGTGTAGCAAAGAAGCTACACTTACTCCTTTTCCTCAAATGCCTGTTTGGTTCACCTTCCAAAACTTCTCTCGCTAATTCAGCACGTTATTTAAGTTTAGGGCAATCCCATTGGATCGGCACGCCCCTTGCTCCATGAATTGGGTCAGTGTTAAAAGGCCGGAAGGAACAAGGGATACTTGATAGGAAAACCAATGAGTAAAAAAGTTTTTTGTTTTGCTCTGTGCGCTACGCTCTGGGATTTAATATCATTTAAACCGAGTACAAGTTGCAACTTTACTCAGACTGGTTCTTTGAATGAACAGGAAGAAAAAGGCGAAGGATCTCCAGGAATGTGGCGTGTAGTGTGTGTATCTATAGCATTGCTTTTCAATTGTCTCAGTGCACCTGGAGCTGGATGGGCAGAAGAAAATTTTTTCCAGATCATCAATGATATAAGTACTCCGGTGAATCAAGACTTTAGTCGAGACTTCGGCTACGCAGTTTATGTGAACTATGAAGGGAAGAGATTTCTCCTGGATACCGGAAAGTGGGAGACAAACCTAGCTAAAAATTTGGAAGCTGCAGGGGTTCTTCTGGATAGTTTGGACTTCGTGCTTTTGTCCCATCGGCATCGTGATCATAAAGGAGGTCTGGCTTATATACGTAGCGAGCGACCTTCGCTTCCCATTTACATACCTCCTGGTGGAGGATTCGAAGACTTTGAGCCTGAAGAACTCATTGAAGTTGATGATCATTTAAGAGTAAGTCCGAACATTTTTCTCATTCACACTCATAATGAATTTGGTTCCGCGGGTATTACGGATGAGTTGGCCTTGCTCATCATAACTAAGAAGGGGCCCTACGTGTTCACCACTAATTCTCACACAGATTTTTTTGTGACACTAGAGAAAGCAAAGCGTCTTGCAGGACAGGATATCTTTTTTCACTCAGGTGGTACAGCACGGAGGAGATCAAGCGAAGAAACTATAAGGGCTAACGCAAAAAAGCTAAAGGCGTTAAATATAAGACAGGTCAGTCCTAGCCACTCTAATTCAAATCACGACAGGATCTTTAAAGAGGTTTTTGGCGCTAATTACGTGGCCTCTCGCTTAGGTCAAAAAGTTCCTCTCGAACCAGTTTTAAAGTGATTGCCCAGCCATGATTGAAGAACAGGAGGTTGAGTTACTTCCTACGTGAGACTCAATTAATACGTTTAATCGCGTTTGGCGTGGAAATGGAGCCTAAGGAATCCAAATTCACGTGATGCATTTTTGCTACAGGGGTGTAGCAGAGACGCTACACCTCTCCTTGATTTCAGAAGGTAGGTCAGAGTGGGCGCAAAAAAATCTCCCGCGAATTCAGCGCGTTACTTGGATAATCTCAATCTTCTACGCTTGGCACGACCATTGCGCTTAGGTTTTGGCAGAGGCCAGCCATAGCCGAAGACAAAAGGATCAGCAGGCTTAACCCGCTTAAAAACGGGAAGGAGGTCACGATGAAATTTGGCAAACTGTTTCTATTCGTTTTGGCGTTGCCACTTTGCGCCGCACTGCTCGGTTCTGTCGCTACGGCCGAACAGTCAGGGCCAAGCATCTTTCAGGGGACACTGATTGAGCCTAAACAGAAAACGCCGAACATATCGACTGAAGAACTGCGCAAGATCCTGGCAGAACAAAAGGCAACGGTTTTTGACGCCCGCACGCACGAAGAGTTTGCAATTTCCCACATTCCTGGTGTCGTAAACGCTCGGACACCCGCTGTAATCGAGCGGATTGTTCAGGGTAACAAGGCCGCGCTCATCGTTTTGTACTGTAACGGCCCTTTTTGCGGCAAGAGCAAACGCCTCGCCGAGAAACTGCTGGCTGCGGGGTATACCAAAGTTCGGCGCTACCAACTTGGCATGCCGGTCTGGCGCGCCCTAGGTGGTGTGACTGAGATCGAGCTCGAAGGGGTTCGATACGTCATCGAAAAAGACAAAACGGCTGTGTTGCTAGACGCCCGCAGCCCTGACGAGTTTAAAGCCGGGACTCTCCCGGATGCGCGCAATCTCCCACACGCTGGTATTAAACAAGGCGCAGTGATGTCCCCCGGAGGTAGAAGAAAGGGTGGTGGCAAAGAGCTAAAGAACGCCAAGAAAGATGGACGCTTGCCAGTTAATGATCACAACACGCGTATCATCGTGTTTGGACGGGACGGCGCGCAGGCCAAATACGTGGCTGAAGTCTTATGCAAACAAGCATTCCATAATACAGCCTATTTTGGTGGTACATTTAAAACACTGCAGTCAGCGCTTAAGGACAGCAGCTATGAATAGAGTAGTGCAAACTTGACTCTGATGCCGTCAAGTATCCTCTGTTCAGGGTGGAGGCTATGAGAAAGATCTTCAGGCTTCTTGTATTCATAGTGGTGGCGAATGTTGCTGGGGTCGCGGTAGCGCAGCAGGCGGGGAAAGTCTACCGGATAGGCTTCCTAGCGTTCGGTCCTCCTCCATCCGAAGCTTCGCCAAGTCTAGATGCATTGCGCCAAAGGCTACGCGAGCTTGGCTACGCGGAGGGTCAAAACCTGATCCTGGAGCCTCGATATGCGAAGGGCAACATGGGTCGACTTCGCGGCCTAGCGGCCGAGCTGGTCCGGCTGAAGGCCGATATCATCATCACATCGGGCACAGGCGCAGCCTGGGCCGCGCAGGATGCAACGAAGACAATCCCCATAATCATTGCTGGCGCGTCCGACCCCGTTGCCTTTGGGCTTGTTGATAGCCTCGCGAGGCCAGGTGGTAATGTGACCGGGTTTTCCGATCTGCCAGGTCGGGAGATAGAAGGAAAACGGTTGGAGCTTCTCAAGGAGGCTGTTCCCACAGTCTCGCGAGTGGCCGTCGTCATGGACTCGACCAGTCGAAGAGATTCGAGGCCGCTTGAGGAGGCAGCAAGGGCGTTGGGTTTCACACTGCTCCTAACCGATGAGGAGGTGGAATCTCCCGACGAATTCCAGAGCGCCTTCGCCAGAATGGTCCGGGAGCGTGCCGACGCGCTCTACGCCCCTGAGACACCCGTCAACGTCCTTCACAGTAGCCTCATTATAAAGCTTGCGGCCATGAATCGGATCCCTTCGATGTTTGGATCGAGGGAGTTTGTGGAGGCCGGGGGCCTAATGTCCTATGGATCGAGCTTTGCTGACTTGTTCCGGCGCGCTGCGACCTACGTGGACAAGATCCTGAAAGGGACCAGGCCAGCCAATCTCCCCGTACAGCAGCCTGAACGGTTCGAGCTGGTCATCAATCTTAAGACTGCAAAGAAGATCGGCCTTAGTATCCCGCCTGTGATGCTGATACGGGCAGATAAGGTCATCAAATGATTTTAGATTGCTGATTTTGGATTTTAGATTGGGAGATCCTTCGACTTCGCTCAGGACGGGGAGACAGAGCAAAATAATTTTGGATTTTAGAGCAAGGGAAACTATGGGTCAAAGTCGGGAATTCAAAATTATAAATTCAGAGGCGAGGAGGTAATAAGCAATGAAGAAGAGTCTTGCGCTTCTTTTAACCATAGTGGTCATGGGCGCAAGTGCCGCCACAGCCGAGGCACAAGAGGCGATTTTTCTCGTGCGTCACGCCGAACAGGATGGTGCGCCGTGGACAAACCCACCGCTGACAGAGGCGGGGCAGCGGCGTGCGAAAGCGCTAGCGGAGGTGCTGGAAGACGCGGACCTCGATGTCATTTTTGTAAGCCATTGGAGACGGACAGCACAGACTGCGGAGCCAGTCGCAGAGGCACTGAACGTCAAGGTCAAGGTCCATCCCCGAAATGATATCGTTGGTTTAATGAGTCGACTCCGCACCGAGCATGCTCGCGACCGCGTCTTGATCGTGAGCCATTCTCGGATTGTTCCTAGTTGGCTTAAGGCTCTTGGGCATTCAGAGAGGGTTGTGATTGATGAATACGACAACCTATTTGTAATCGTTCCGCAAGCCAAAGGTGAACCGCTGGTAGTACGTCTGCGTTATGGGAAATAGAGAGGAAATTAGCGGTGATAAAGACGGGTTTTGGTATTTTACTTTGTGCCATGCTCTTAGTGCTTAGCATTCCCGCCAGGACGCAGCGGGCGGGAAAAGTCTACTTCGCCTGTGATATTTAGTCAGAGGTGCGCTAGACTTATTGTTGTAAATATAAGGAGCAACTATGGAAAAGACAACGGTAATGGCAATAAGAGGATTGTTTACTTTAATAGCTTTTCTGTGGATTGTGCCTTCGGTAGGAAGGGCATTTGAATTTGGCTTGATCGGCGACCAACAGTACAACAAGGAGTCGCAAGCGAAGTTTCCCTATATAATGAGTGAGTTGAACCAATCCGATCTTGCCTTTGTGGTTCACATCGGCGATTTCATAGGGAGAAAGCCTTGCAGCGATGAATTGTTCGACCGTCGTAAGGAGGAATTTCACGCCTCGAAGCACCCTTTCATTTACACACCAGGAGAAAACGAGTGGGCCGATTGCTACACAGAGAGACAAGGCGAGTATGATCCTGTGGAAAGACTAGCAAGGCTTCGCAAGGTTTTTTTCCAGGGGGACCAAAGCCTTGGCCAGCGCACCCTGCAACTGGCGCGTCAGAGCAACGATCCAAAGTATGCAAAGTTCCGTGAAAATGTACTCTGGACCGTTGATGATGTGCTGTTTGTGACGCTCCATGTGGTGGGGGCCAACAACAACCTGGGACGGACACCAGAAATGGATGCGGAATACTCCGAGCGTAATGCAGCGAACTTGGTGTGGATGAAACAGGCTTTTGATTTAGCCAAACGCGATAGCAGCGAGGCAATAATTATCTTTACACAACAGAACCCCTGGTTCGAGAGCACCTTTCCTCGACGCCGTATGCTTAGAGTCTTGAAGTCATTGGGATTCAATCCTTCCGACATAAGAAAACTTTTAAGGACTTTGCAAAATGAACGTCCTGAAATGAGAAAACAATCCGGCTACAGCGATTTCCTGAAGCTTCTTAAGACGGAGACTGTGGCATTTGGCAAGCCGGTCGTCCACATGCACGGTAGCTCTCACTATTTCCGGATCGACAAGCCGATGTTTGAGACCGTTGGCAGATACGGGAGACGCCACGGGCGGGGGATCGAAAATTTCACTCGAGTAGAGACTTTCGGTTTCCCCGAGGCGCACTGGGTTCGGGTGATCGTGGATCCCAAGGACCCTAGTGTATTTAGTTTCAAACAAGAAATAGTGAAGAAGAACGTGTTCAAACACTTATCAAAATAACAAATTACGGACCTAGGCTTATACTCTAACCCTCTTTGCAGGTTTTTGCTCTCGATTGCAAGTTTGAGAAGCGGCGGTTCCACACCGGGGTCGCCGTTTCTATTTCGGCAAGGGTTTAGCGGCTAAGATGCAATTCATTAGCTCATTAATTGCATTCTAGCCGTCCAACACTGATCAAACCCAAGCCCAGCGTGGGTCTGAGCCCAATCAGAATTGATATTTAACGAATCGCTAATGAATGGTCTTAGAGCAACGGTAGGCGGCGCAGATGTGTCCGGAGTCTGACCAGTCAGTGCCTTCCGGAAAACTCTTCTAGCTACTCAGCGACTGCGAATTAACTAAGTTTGGACCGCACCCACGGATTCCTAACAGCTAGACCTCCATCCCGTAGAAGCGCTTGCCGTTGTCTACTAGGATTTTCCGTTTGGCTGTGTCGGTGAGGTCTCTGCGAGACTCGAATTTCCGTATGGCCTGCGCTAGGTCGGGCTCGTGCGGGTAGTCGCTTGCGTATAGGATCAGGTCCTCTCCTATCCGCTCAATGACGTAAGAGAGCATCGCCTCCCAAAGTTCAGCATGAAAATAGATCCGGCCGTCTCTCATGTATTCACTTGGCTTTTTCTTCAGCAGAGGAGCCTGCGGAGTGCGATTGCCATATTCCACATCCAGACGGTCCATCAGGAAGGGAATCCACTGACACCCCGCTTCCAAGGAAGCTAACTTAAGTTTTGGAAACCGCTCAAGGACACCTTCCAGGATGATGCTCGTGAGCTGAATCATCTGTAGAAAAGGATGGGACAAAGTCCGCGCCTCGATGAGGCTCTGGAAAAAATCAAAACCCAAACCCCTTGACGGGGCACCGTGAATAGCCAGGGGACTCCCGAGCCTTTCTGCCTCTCTATACAAAGGATCAAAGTAAGTATCACCCAGTGGCTTTGGGAGCCCAGCCGGGGCCAGAACCCCACCTGCCATGTGGAGCTTCTTGACCGCTCGACGAAGTTCACTGGCCGATTCCTCAATATCTTGGAGGGGCAAAACCGCCACAGCCCCGAGTCGTCGATCAAACTCGATATAGCGGTCAGCCATCATGTCGTTGTAGGCGCGGCACACGACAACGGCCCACTCAGGATCCTGTATGTAACCGACCCCTAAAGCGGCGGTGGGATAAATAACGGTACGATCAATTCCCTCTCTGTCCAAAACCTCTGCCCATGTCTTCGGATCATCCGCAGCAATAACGAACGGTCGCTTATCAACGATCCGCCGAGCCATTCGGTGAAACCCGTCAGGAGGAGGAAAGAAGGGGTAGGCAAATAGCTCCTTCCGACCCCGATAGGGTGCTTCGAGGTACTCAAAAAGGATCTCGTCTCTCTCGAAGATATGTCCGTCTGTGTCCACAACCTGTGCAGCCATAGGCGAAAACCCTCCTTAAGAAAACACTGTCAGTCTCTAATCGATTGGGTAAACCATTCCGTCGGGATCTCGTTCCCAATCCCTCTCTTGATGGCCTCATGATAGGCTACCGTACAAACTGCGGCGAACTGGACTCCCATCACGCCTAGGTTCAAAAACCACGACGTCTGCTTGTCATCTGTCCGTCCTTTCACCTTACCGCTGATCACATCGGCGAGGCTGGGAAGACGAAGGATCTCCGGGCGTTCTGGTCGCCTCGGAATGATTGCCTTTTCCTCGGGCTGACCGGCTACGTAGCTTAAAAATCCATGGGCTGCATAAAACGCACTCGATGGCGGATTCTCTAGATGTGGCGTGCTCTCGCCCATTTTTGCACCGACATCTACCGCATCGGCGAACCCGGGCTCCGTCTCGTCCCAGGTCACATCCGTGACGTGCATCCCCGGCTCAAGCCAATCAGTTTTGAACACAGGATCGATAGAGGATGTACAGCAAGAAACAATGTCGACTCCTCTGACGGCGTCACGTACAGAGTCGACCGGCTCCACCTCGATTTTGAATTTTTCCTTTACCTCCTGGGCGTATGTCTCGACGTTCTGCCGGCTTGGTGAGTAAACCTTGACCCTCTTGATATTCCGAACCTCAGCAAATGCCTCAAGGTAGGTTCGTGCCATGCC
Source organism: uncultured Binatia bacterium (SeqCode) (assembly GCA_965215595.1). Classification (GTDB taxonomy): domain Bacteria; phylum Desulfobacterota; class Binatia; order UBA9968; family CAXXLF01; genus CBDCDW01. The sequence continues at coordinate 588,676 of CBDCDW010000006.1, forward strand.
ACCTGAGCCGATCATGCCAACGGTCTGGCTATTCTCGCGTGATAGATATTTCACGGTACGGTCCAGACACATAGGTAACACTCTAGTCCAGGGACATAGGTAACATATTGTACCACACTTATGGGCACCCGAAGGAGGTGCCCTATGCCGTGGAGTGAAACATCACCTATGGACCAACGAACGCAATTTATGGCCGATTACCTTCGTGACACCCTTTCCATTACGGAGCTTTGCCAGCTCTACGGAGTCTCACGCAAAACTGCCTACAAATGGATCGAACGCTATTTGCTCCTCGGTCCCGCTGGTCTCGAACAACGCTCGCGAAGACCCCGGCATGCACCCAATGAAACCCCACCCGAAATCGTCACCGCGTTTCTCGAAGTGCGCCGTCACCACCCATCGTGGGGTGCCAAGAAGCTGCTCAAGATCGTCCACAAGCGCAACCCCCGCTGGCACTTACCCTGTCGCTCCACCGTCTGCGACATCTTGAGCCGCCACGGTATGGTACCCAAGAAGCGCCGGCGTCGGCATATTGGTCACCCAGGTAAACCCAACAGTTTGATCCTCGCACCCAACGACCTGTGGAGTGCCGACTTTAAAGGACAGTTCAAAACCGGCAATGGTGTTTACTGCTATCCTCTGACCGTCACTGATGGCTTCAGCCGTTATCTGCTCGGTTGCCAAGCGCTTTATTCCACCGCCGTGAATGGGGTCAAACCCGTGTTCACGCGCCTGTTCCATGAATTCGGCCTGCCCAAACGTATCCGCACCGATAACGGTGTGCCCTTTGCTACCAATACCCTCGCTCGGCTCTCCGCCCTTTCGGCCTGGTGGGTACGCCTCGGCGTGATGCCCGAACTCATTGAACCCGGTAAACCCCAGCAAAACGGCCGCCATGAACGCATGCACAAAACCCTCAAGGCTGAGGCCACTCGACCGGCGGCGGGATGTCTCTCTGCCCAACAGCGTAAGTTCAACTGCTTCCGAACCGAATTCAATGAAGAACGCCCCCACGAAGCCCTAGACCAGAACACCCCAGCTTCCGTCTATGAACCCTCGCCACGTAATATGCCTTCAAAACTTCCCCCACTTGAATACCCCGATCGCTTCGAGATCCGTTACGTCAGTGCCAATGGCGGTATCCGGTGGAACTCGGATTGGGTCAATGTCTCCACTGTCTGCGCTGGGGAGTATGTGGGATTGGAAGAAATCGACGATGGCATCTGGAACGTTTACTTCGGCCCTCTCAAACTCGGCCGCTTACATGAACGACACATGCGAATAGAGGATGAATATGGTAGATTGAAACGTCTCAAAGTGTAACCCATGTCCCCAGACTATTTTGTCACCTATCTCCCCGGCCGCTCACACCCCGAGGCCTGCTCCCGCAGCCACCCGCATATGCTGGAGGCAACCGTCGTTGATGAGCGCAACGGGCATACCGTCTCGGGCGCTGAACATAAATAGCAGCCCACAGTAAGTTCCAGGCTGGATACAGTGCTTGTTTTCCCGCTGCTGCCCTGTGTCTCCTGGCCAGCTGACCACGTCGGACAACATTCGAGCAACGACAAAGCCATCCCTCCGCGCCCCTCCGGTCATCACCGCCCAGCGATAAAAACTCGTCGGCGTGGAGGGAAGATAGACGTCGATTCGCCCCATGGTTGCCGCGTCGCCTTTGGCGATCTCCTTTTGAGTCTCATCCAAGACCTCCAGCGTCAGGGGCATGGTCAAAACTTTTCGAACGTCATCGCGTATTGCGCCATGTATAATCTAACCCAAGGGCGATACGTTGCGCCATTTGTGATTCTAACCCTCCAAGGGCTCACATTAGAGCTCAAGGAGGGCAACAATGGAAGGGTTCACCATGGCACGACGATCCAAGCAGGAGTATTTACGATCCATCTATGATCGTTATCAGCACGCACCACGGGCACAGAAGGGAACGATGCTAGAGGAATTCTGCAAGGTTTGCGGCTACAACCGCAAATATGCCATCTGGCTTTTAAACCGGCCCTTGCCCGAGGCAACTGTACGCAAACGGGGTGCACCTCGCTCTCCTACATACAATCGGGCAATGGTAAGGATTTTGGCAAAGGTGTGGGAGGCCTCGGGGTATCTGTGCTCCCAACGTCTGAAGGCCGCCCTTGTACACTGGTTGCCCTGGATAAGGCAACACTTCGAGCTGACCCAACCGTTAGAGGATCAGCTCCTGGCCATCAGCGCCCGTCAGATGGATCGGCGCCTGAGGGAAACCAAGCACATCGTGAAACGCCGACTCTATGGCACCACTCGGCCCGGATCGCTACTAAAGCAGATGATCCCGATTAAGACCGATCACTGGGATGTGAACCGGCCGGGCTATCTGGAGATTGACCTGGTGTCACACTCAGGGGCCTCAGCGGTTGGGGAGTTTGTCCATAGTCTGGACTGTGTCGACATTGCTACCTGCTGGGTAGAGCGCAAGGCCGTCATGGGTAAGAGCGCTTTGGGTGTCTTGAATGCGGTCACCGAGATCGAACACCAGCTTCCTTTTCCCCTCAAGGGGATCGACTCCGACAACGGCAGTGAGTTTATCAACAACCGCCTTCTTGCCTTCTGTCAACAACGCCCAGCTGGCCACACCATTCAGTTCACCCGCTCGCGTCCCTACAAAAAAGATGACAACGCGCACATCGAGCAGAAAAACTGGACCCATGTCAGAAAGCTTATGGACTGGGATCGCTACGACACCGCAAAGGCCCAAGAGGCCGCCAACCAGCTCTATGATGAGCTTAGGATCTTCCAGAATCTGTTCCAGCCCTCCATGAAGCTGCGATGCAAGATCCGTATAGGCTCTCGACTTATTCGCCGCTATGACACGCCTCGTACCCCGTTCGAACGGGTCGTGGAGTCCCGAAAGGGAGACCCCAAAAAGCTGGCAGCCCTCAAGCACACGCTTAAGACAACTGATCCCTTCGAGCTCTCTACCCGAATCGATCAGCAACTGCAGCGGATCTACAAGCTGGCCAGCCATGCAGACAGAGCCCCACGAGAGAGACCACCGCTGAAACAAACGCCGTGGAGAAACTGGACCTTCAGCAAGAAACTACAGCGCCAACAACAGGACATGAAACGACAGATGCGAGACGACTTCGGTTAGATTTTGTAATGACGCAACGAATCCCGCTAGGGTTAGATTTTTTGATGGCTTAACACGCATCGTCCTTTAAAAGCAGCATGGTTGACTTCCTAGCACTTTGTGAATTGGGGCCGTAAAGCTACTGACCAACCTAATGTTCCAGATCATCAGCGACACCTTATGGTGACCCTTTATCTTGTATGGATTTACTTATAAACCCCAATATATTGTGTTGTAAAGCAAAAAATGCCCGACCCATGAAATCGCTTATTTGCCGGTATTATCGGGCCTTCTTGATCTACCGACTGCGTCCTAACAAACTTAGAGGTCTCTGCCAAAAACATACTCGCCACACCTCTAATCCCTAGGCTTCTGCGACCCGCTGCAATTACCTGTGAGCAGAGCATTGTGTAAGTGATACTGGAATTCTAGATTGACTCGCAAGAAAGTCTATTGTACGCAGGTCATTGGAGGATAAAGAGATGGCGCAAGGCTTTGTCATAGACGCTGATTCCCACGTGGAGGAGGTAGACGAGACATGGAGCTATATGGATGAAGGATATCAGGACCGAAGGCCGTTGGCGGTAACGACGGAAAATCGTCCCGAGCTGGCCGATCATAATGCCTTTTGGTTTATCGATGGGATGGTCCATCCTCAATGTCTTGGCCGGGGCACGACAGTCTTTGCGACCCCACTTAGCATGGTTTATGCGTCGAAAAAACCGTTTAGCTTAGGGAGTCAAGGAATGACCGATCCTGCGGCACGGCTCAGGGATATGGATAAGGAGGGTATCCATACTCAGGTGATCTATCCAACCATTTTCTTGGAACCATTGACCGATGATCCAGAATTGGAATCGGCTCTTATGAGGAGCTATAACACCTGGATGGCAAAGGCCTGCGGCTTTAAGCCGGATCGTTTGAAGTGGGCGGCCGTGATGCCGATGCTAAACATACCAGCGGCCATCATCGAGGCCAAAAGGACTAAAGATCTCGGGGCAGTCGCGCTAGTTGTGTATGGAACGGTTAGGGACCGGATGCTTCATGACCGGTTATTCGACCCGTTTTTTGCTGAGGCTGAACGTTTGAAGATGCCTGTGGGTGTGCACACTGGATGGAGCCATCCCGGGCTGCGCCAGAGTATGGATTCCAATTATGGTGCACATGTGTTGAGCTTTACGTTGCCTGTCATGATGGCTTTCTTCAGCGTCCTCGGTGATGTTCTCGACCGCCATCCGCGTCTGAAGGTTGGGTTCTTAGAAGCAGGCGTAGACTGGCTGCCCTTTATGATCCAACGCATGGATCATTACCATAAAGCAGAGAAGAAGAGCCGATGGCCGGTACCAAAGGGCAATGCGAGCAATTATCTAAAGGATTGTGAGATTTATTTTACCTGCGAGGCTGGGGAGAGACTACTCCCGGAGGTGATCCGCTGGGTTGGCGAGGACCGGATCATGATGGAAGTAGATATGCCCCATGGGGAAGGGAGAGAAACATCGGTCCAAGAAATCAAAGAGCGAGATGATTTGAGTGAAGCAGTAAAGGAGAAGATCGTTGGAATCAACGCCAAGGCTTTTTACAATCTCTAGTACTTACCGAAAACTCGTACTCGGCACTACGAGACCCTTAGGTATGATTGACCGAGACACTTATAAAAGGAGAGATATAAAATGGAGGCAAAAGCTATATTAGCGCAACCGGGAGCAAGGCAAAGGCGTAGTCCTGGATTTTGATCCGTTTGAATATTGCGACGAGACGTGGACCGAAGATTGACAGCTATTAATCCACCGATAAGTGTTGTCCTGGGCCTGCCAGCGCCCGACCAGAACCCTTCCCACCGTAACTAACGCCCGGCTATTCCGGCTTGCGGGCAGTCATTGTAGGAGCCCACCTGCGCAATAAAGCGACCAGGCCTAATAGGATTCACCAGCTTCTTTGAAGAGCAGTGCGCCCACAACATTGACAACAACCGACAGAGGGTCCTAGAGTATGGTGACGAAAGCTAGCGAGTTTGGAGGGTAGCGTGTCAACGACCTACATCATCGGTGTTGATATCGGCGGGACATTCACCGACTGCGTCGTGGTGGACGAGGGGGGGGCGATCACTCTCGGAAAAGCCCCTTCAACGCCCCAAGACTTCTCCCATGGAGTCATCGATGCGGTACTGGACGCGGCGCGCAACCTGAACCTGCGTAATGAGGAGGAGTTGCTCCGCTCAACGCGGCTCTTCTTCCATGCCTGCACCGTGGGAGAAAACACTTTGATCACGCGGGCGGGTGCAAGAACCGCCCTCATCACCACGCGAGGGTTTGCCGATGCCGTGCTCATGATGCGGGGCTCCACCACCACCGGGTTAACGGAGCACGAAGCGTTTCACGAATCCGAACTGCGCAAACCGGAGCCCCTGGTGCCCCGGAGCCTTATCTTCGAGGTAACCGAGCGGGTAGACTACAAGGGTACGGTCTTGGCCCCGTTGAATGCTGAGGAGGTGCGGCAGGTGGTGAATAGGCTTGCCTCCAAAGGTGTGGAATCAGTGGCCATCTGTCTCCTGTGGTCAATTGCAAACAACACTCACGAGCACGCCATCGAAAAAATCCTAAAGCAGGATTATCCGAGCATCTTCGTCAGCTGCTCGAGCGAGGCCGCTCCCTTCCTGGGAGAGTACGAGCGAGGTATCACTACCATCTTCAATGCGTACATGGGCCCCAAGGTCGCGGCTTACCTCAGATCGCTTCAGATCGGCCTGAAGAACCTGGGCCTCGCCAAGGAGCCTCTCATTATGCAGTCTTATGGCGGGGTTTTGGGCATCGACGCCACCTGCAAAAGCGCTGTTTCCACCATTGAGTCTGGTCCCGCATCCGGGGTGGTGGGAACCCATTTTCTAGGAAGGCTTATCGGCGAGGAGAACGTTTTAGCCACGGACATGGGCGGGACTACTTTCAAGGTTAGCGTTATTCGCAACAGTGCTTTGGAACGGGACTACGCTCCCGTATTCATGCGGTACCGGCTGCTGAGCCCCAAGATCTGGGTAGAGTCCATCGGGGCAGGTGGCGGTAGTATTGCGTGGATTGAACCGGAGACGAAGCTCCTCAAAGTGGGTCCTCAGGGTGCTGGCGCGCGTCCCGGTCCCGTCTGCTACGCCATGGGAGGCACGGAGCCCACAGTCTCCGACGCTGACCTTATCCTGGGATACCTGAACCCGGACTACTTCCTGGGCGGGCGAATGAAACTGGACAGGGAGATTGCGGTCAAAGCAATCCAGGAGAAGATCGCTATGCCCATGGGCATGAGTGTGGTGGAAGCCGCGGCCGGTATATATCGCATCGCCAACTCGCACATGACCGACTTGATCCGCAAGGCCACAGTGGAGCGCGGCTACGATCCCCGCATTTTCACCCTGTTCGCCTACGGTGGAGCTGGCCCGGTCCACGCCGGCCGGTACTCATCCGAACTGGGCGTGCGGCAGGTGGTGATTCCACCCACTGCCTCGGTTCATGGGGCTACCGGTCTGATTGCATCCGACGTGGTTTACGAGTACGGGATGTCCGATCACCTTGTGATGCCGGCACCAGTGGACCACATCAACAACAACTTCAAAAGCCTGATGGAAAACGCGTTCAGCGATCTTCGCTCCGCTGGATTCAGCGATGACGAGACCGAGATTGTCCGTAGTATTGACGTGCGCTATCGCTACCAGGTCCACGAGCTAAACGTCCCCCTGCCCGCGGGAGCGAAGGAGTTGGTGGCGCAAGACCTAGACAGGTTGTATGACGACTTCGACATCGCCTATGAACAGTCCTATGGAAAGGGGTCGGGCTACCGCGAAGCGGGTAAGGAGATCATTACCTTCCGCGTAACCGGCACTGGCAAGCTTCCCAAGCGGTATATTAAGCGCCTGCCCAGAGGAGAGAACACGAAGGCGCGCGCCCTGAAGGCTTCCCGAGACGTCTACTTCGAAGCTGCAGGCGGGTTTGTGGAAACAGCAATCTATGACTTCACCCAGATTGGACCTGGCGTCGAAGTAGAGGGCCCCGCAGTCATCGAGAGCCCGGTGACTACCATTGTGGTCAACCCCAAGGACAGAGCCGTCATGGATGAGTTTCGTAATTTCCGCATTTTCTTAGGGAGCTAGCCGTTCCCTGGCCGCACATCGGCAGAACGTGTTATAAGGGAAACCTATGACAACTTTCACCGCTGAGAACATTGACCCGGTAACTTTCGAGATCCTTTCTCACCGGCTGCACCAGATCGCCAAGGAGATGGGCACCACACTGGAGCGGGTAGGCGGAACGGTCAATACCACACAGCAGCACGACTACATGGCATCGCTATACCGTCCTAACGGTGACATCCTGGCCACGGGCGAGTCTATGCCATGGCATGTGGCCTGTGGCGGTTTTACTGTGAAGCGGATCATAGAGCGTTTCGAGAAGGAGGAGGGCATCTACCCGGACGATGTCTTTCTCCTCAACGATCCTTATCTCTCAGCCATCCACCAGTCAGACTTGTACATGGTGGCGCCTCATCATCATGAGGGAAAGTTGACCAGCTGGAGTGCATCTTTCGTCCACGTGATGGACATCGGTGCCATGTCACCGGGGGGCAACTCCCCTGGAGCAACGGAGATCTGCCAGGAGGGGGTGAGGATTCCCGGCGTCAAGCTGGTGGAGCAAGGCCGGTTCCGCCGTGACCTCTTCGAGATGATTACCTGCATGACCCGCCAACCCATGATGGTAGGCCTCGACCTCAAGTCCGAGCTGGCCGGCAACAATGTTGCGAAGCAGCGTATGCAGGAGATGGTAACCCAATACGGCTGGGAACTTATTGACACGGTATCTCAGGAGATGATCCGCTACTCGGAGGCCGCGCTACGCCGCCGCATCGCCGCACTTCCGGAAGGCGAGTGGAGAGCGGAGACCACCATTCAAACAGGTTCGAAGCTCGTTTCTCGGATCATGGTCACCCTGAAGAAGCAGGGTGAAAATCTGATCTTTGATTTTACCGGCACGGACGAGCAAGCGAAGGTAGGCATCAATCTTCCATACCACGCCACCTTTGGCTCCTGTTACGATGCCGTCATCATGACCATGGCATACGACCTCCCAAAAAATCATGGCCTGTTCCTCCCCATCGAACTGGTGGCTCCGCCAGGAACACTGGTGAACGTTCAGCACCCGGCCCCGGTGTCTCTAAATACCACGTCCGGCGGCGCTGCTGCGAAGTTCGTTGCCCGTGCGGCCATGATCCAGATGCTGGCCACGGACAAGAGCTGGCGAAAAGAGGTTATGGGGTTGAACTCGGGCTCTCGTCTCGTGAGAACGGCGGGACTCAACCAACGGGGTGTTCCTTATGTCTCCGGCTTGGCACAGGGAGCCATCAGCGGTGATGGCGCGCGTGCAACGCGCGATGGCAACGATACCGGTGGTGGCGGCTACATGAGCTGTCCTAACGTAGAGTGGGCCGAGCGCAACTTTCCACTGCTCTTCCTGTTTCGCCGCAACATCAAAGATGGCGGCGGTGCGGGCAAATTCCGCGGTGGCGCGGGCGCCGAGCTGGCCATAACGGCACATGACTCCCCGGAAGGAAAGATCCGCGCCGTTGCGTACGGCGTAGCTGGCTTTGGCAACACGGGCCGTGGGGTTGGCGGCGGCTACCCCGGCGCTCCCAGCCTACTCATCCATTTTGAAGGAACCGACCTGGAGGAACAACTCGCCGCAGGCAAATACCCTCAGAACGTTACGGAACTCGGCGGCACCTCCAAGCTTCTGCCCTACTGCGACTTCGAAATAAAGACAAACGATGTGCTGTTTTATCGCCTGGGCAGCGGTGGTGGGTATGGAGATCCCCTGGAACGAGAACCGGAAGCGGTGCTGAACGACGTCCTGAGCGAGCTGGTCTCGCAGGAGAGCGCCCGCGACCTTTACGGAGTGGTAATGACAGATGACCCCGAGCAAGTGGACCAGGATGGGACCCGGCAGCTCCGTGCTCACATGAAGGCCAAGCGACTGGGGGTACAGGGGTGACCAGGTTTATCAACGAGCATTTGGAAGTTTATACGGATGACCGCGGAGAGTGGTACCGTTGCGTCCACTGCGAGCACGTACTCTGCCCTGCAACCGAGGACTGGAGGGCAGCATGCCTCGTGAGGCAGGTACAACCCAAGCGGGAGCCAATCGTGAGCGATCTTCTAGGCCCCTACTGGTACCGGCAGCACTGCTGCTCCTCCTGCGGCTCACTGCTGGAAACGAACCTCATCACCCAGGAAGGCGAGGTGGTACGATGATGAAGCATGGCACCCCTAATGTCCCTAAGCCCACGGCCATGGCCTTGGACCGGACAGCCACCGCGGTGGTTGTGTTAGATCTGAGCACCCGGTGCGATGATCCAAGCGCACCTTGTGCGGAGCTGCTACCAGTAGTGGGAGAGTTTTTGGAGCGAGCACGCGCCAGCGAGGTGTCCATCGTATTCAGCGTATCGCTGCGGGATCGGGGCACGGAACAGGGTGTTGTGGCCTCGGCTCTAAAGCGCCGCGAATCTGAACCCATTGTTTTTCCCGACTCATTCGACAAATTTTTCAGCGGTGAGCTCCATGCAGTTCTACAAAGGATGAGAACCAAGAACCTAGTGATTGTCGGTGCCGCTACCAATGTTGCTGTGATGTATACCACTACCACGGCAGTACGAGTTTACAAGTACAATGTGGTCATTCCCACGGACGGCGTTACCGCGGCTTCTGACTACGAACACGAATACGCTCTGCACCAGCTCCACGCTCTCCCGGCCGGCTCCATCACCCCGGTCAGCTTCTCCACTTTATCCTCCATCACCTTTCAGTAGGAAGGTTGTGGTCTATGATTCTTTGGGTCTCCATGGGCCCCTTACTGCACGGACTATGGAGTAAACCCGGGAGGGTATTTCTGCCAGGGATAGCCTTTTCGTGCCAACTTATAACCATGATCGAATAGCTTCCTCATATAAGTAGTGTCGAATGGTTTCTCATGTTTGACCTTGAAGTCTGATGAAATGAAGGCGAGATTGAAGTCGATGTCGTCCCTCTGGGTGATCAAATACAACTGGTACAGATCACCTATGCCTTGCGTGTGAATGAGAGAGGTAATGGCACGACCAGCAATATTGAGTGTGCTTCGTTCCACAGAGGACCAATTGGAGTCCAAGCGCGCGTTCCTGATAATATACCCCTTTCTCCCCCTGCGCACCTTCATAGTCTTCTTATCTGCACGAAGTGTGGGTGGGTACAAGAATGCTTGCGCCATTGCCCCGCCGTCCACGTGCATCTCCTGAAACCGCTGGTCACCGACTTCGACGTCGATCATTACCGATGGAAACATACCAGGTATCGCAGCCGAGGCGATAAGAATACTGCGAAAGAGGCGTAAGGCGTTTGGGTGTCCGCTCGCGGCGATTGCCCCCATGTTTCATATGACTGCCCGACGCGCATCCAGGTTGGTCGTTAAAACGAAAAGCAAGCGGCCTTTCTGGTATTCTTTAGCAATCGCCGGCAGCATCTTGTCGTTTACGTGCTTCTCCACAAGCTTCCACAAGGGCTGCGTATCGGCCATCCCGTCATCGTAGAGGGCCGCAAGCGCCCCCCTTTCTTCAAATATATCCTTAGCTGAAACCTTCGTGAAAACGCTCCTTAGATTTTCGTCGTAGTCGGGCCCCAGGAAAGCAAACGGAGCAATCAAAGCCCCCGTGCTTACCCCAGTGACAATCTTGAAAGTTGGACGATTACCGGCCGCCGTCCATCCTATGAGAAGGCCCGCACCGAATGCGCCGTTGTCACCGCCGCCGGATACGACCAGACCGACGGCTTCGGGCAGGGGGCCTTCATGCCCCGACCGCACCAGGTAATCTCTCTCCCGGTCCACCGACGCGAGGGCTTCTCGAAAAAGTGGCTTAGGATCTCCGTCCATCCAGTAGCGAACATTGGTTATCCCTGAAACAGTGGCATTTGTCGTGAGATTATCCGGTACAGCCGCCAGCCTACTGGGATACGTGCAGCCTTGGACGAAAGGCATCATGACAGCTACTGCTATGATCCAACTAACTACCCCCCACCAATTGGTGGTCCTCCATACTTGGTTCCTCTTCGACAACTTCTCCATGTTAATAGCAACAACGGTTAGCGAGCAAAAAACCTTTGATCTCTCCATGTCGCACCCCTACCGGAATCAGTTTTGAATGGATATCTTATAGCTTAAATATAAGGCCTTGATCAACTCGTAGAATTACCAAGTTTGAATAAAAGTTTACTAGAATTTAAGGGAGGCCTTTCTCGGTGTATAAGGGAGGCCTTTCTCGGTGTATAAGTGATACGCGTAAGGATTTGAAAGTCAGTCCGAGGTTACTTTAATTGAACTAAGTTTAGACGGTGCCGGCCGGGTTCCTATATGATTTGATTCCACGCCGTTCCATTTCCGCCTGTGCCTCCTCTCGGTTCTTGAACCTTACCACAAGCTCGAAGTGGTATCCGTCGGGGTCTTCGAGGTAAATGGAAATATGTCGGCTGTGGCTTCCGATAAAATATGGCACATCATTCTTCTCGAGGTGCTGAACCCAGGAATCGAAGTCCTCTAGTTGTATGCTATAGGCATGGTGTTGGCCCAAGGATCCTGGCGCTGGATGTTGCTCCTCATTGGCTGAAAATAGGTCAATGGTAGTCCCCCCGAACACCACTCCTGGCGGGAACTGCCGGTCTATGGGAGACGCCCCAAGCACACCAACGTAAAACCGCTTGGAACGTTCAAGATCACTGGTTACTAGAGTCCAGTGTTGAAGGTTTTGTACGGGTGGTGCCATAGATACCTCCCTTTGATCAATGCAAAATACCTACACCTTCAGAGCTTTCTCGTTTGATATCATCCCTGTGGCGTGAAAGTCAAAGCCGTGACGGGGGTGGAAAATCGTTCGCAGCGAGCACGCGGCCCTGCCGAGTTCTCTAGAAAAGATGGTGATCGCTAGGATCATTTTGGGGTAATGCCATCCTCTGTGGGGGCGCCAACCAATATCCAGCGTCGAATCACTTCTCTCTCATTCGCCGGAAGGGGGTCCTCACCATCTTCGGCGCTCGGCATGACTTCATCATCCACTGCCATGAACAGCTTGGACTCGTGCTGAGCTAGCTCAGCTTGGGCCATGGAACGGATTCCAAAGATCAGGAGCACAACGCCCTTGCGTCAATATTTTCATCGGCAGGAGTGTTAGTAGCATCTTACCATTTCATGCCCAACCTGGTAATCAGCTTGCCGTCGTCGGGTTTTCTACCATCTGCCGGCTGACCGGCATACTCGTAGTTGTACTGAAACGTAGCGAACAGTTTCCATACTAACGGCACCCGGAGACCCGTACGGGTCAGGATTCCCCAGTTCTCCCCATCTTGGAAGCTCAATAAGCCAGTGCTATTGTGAAACAATTGGACCCTGCGTTTGTAAACCCAGTGGTCAAAATCAATTCCCCAGAAGGCAGCTCCGTAACTCCGCGAATCGTCGCCATCAAGGAAGGATTGCGCGCCCTGAAAGCCCTGATATACAAAGTTTGGACCCAAACGGAAGGAAAGGTTTTTTACCTCGGATTTCCAGAACTGGTAGCCGGCCCCAACGCCGAAAGCGTTCTGTGCCGTCAAGTTGGCAAAACTATCTCGTTTGAACCTATCATTGACGAAGAGAAACCATTTCCGGTTGAGAAAGTAGTCGTAGTTTGTGTTGATCAATAGATTATCATCAGTAAGAACGCCGTCGTTTTTCTCGTAGTTGAAATCGGCGAACAAACCGATGCGATGGGGTCTTTTCGTAAAATCCAGTCGACCATCAAAACCAAGACTCTGTTTGTCTGTGTTTCCAGTTTGTATGACTATACCGCCAGTAATCCTACCATCCATTTTCCACTTCCCATCGGTTGCCAGGGGCCTCATTTCTCTAACTTCTGCCATGCGTACGAGCGTTGTCACCGTTGTGTTTTCAGGTTGGAGCATGATGATATCTTCACTGGTTGAAACGAGCTTGCCCTTCAGGAATTTTTCCTGGCCGAGAGAGATTTCCACAAGACCATCTGTGCTCAGCCGGGCCACCATCTTCCAATCGATCACAATTTTAGCTGCGTACGGCGTCTTCAAAACAAGCTTGCCGGCAGCCATGGACAGCACCGTGCCACTGAGATGGTCACCATTCTTCATGATGGCCTTATCAGCCAAAGCTGACCTTGTCCAAAATGTCATCAGCAAGGCAGCAAACAATAAGCAAGTGATCCAACGCCAATTTCGTTCGACGTTCATCGTCAACATCCTTTCCCCTTCGATTTTCCGGCGAATTAGTTCTAACTAGAGAGAAACCTTTATAGCCAAAGAATACCGGTCATTGCTAGAATTGCAATTCACAATGGATTTAGACCTGCCATCCCAAAAAGATCACTGTCCAGGCACCAGTAGGCCTATGGTCGACCATCGAAGGAGCTACCTTTTGAGAGCTGAAATTGTTGGAAATAAATTCGAGCTGCGTCCATGACCCGCGGTGATAACAGGAGAGTCGCTGTCATGGTAGGCACTGTCATTAACGCAAAACTGGTGTCGAGCAGATTCACAACACTCTCGGTGCTCCATAGGGCACCCGCCAGGATCATGGCACAGTAAAAGTAATTGTAGAGCAGGCCCCGCCGCCACCCCACGAGGTACGAAAAGCACTTGCGTCCGTAATAGGAATACCCCACCATGGTGGAGACAGCAAAAAGTGTCACCGACAGGACGATCATGAGTTGCCCCAGGCCGCCCATGGCAGATTCAAATGCCTGGGCAGTCAGGTCAACGCCTCGAATGCCCGACCCCTGCCAGTTGCCCTCCGCCAATACCACCAGAGCGGTCATGGTACAGATCAGGATCGTATCGATAAAGGGGCCGTTCATGGCCACGAGTCCTTCTCGTACGGGCTGGCGAGTTTTGGCAGCGCCATGGGCAAGGGCAGCCGTCCCGATCCCCGCCTCGTTGGAAAAGCTCGCCCGCTTAACTCCGGTGGAAATGACTGTAGAAACAGCAATGCCCGTGGCCCCACCCACTGCAGCCGTACCGGTGAAGGCGTCGTGGAAAATCCGCAAGAAAAGCCCCGGAATCTCTGTTAGATGCGTTGCCAGTATATAGAGACAGGCGATGATATAAAGCCCACACATGAGAGGCGTGATGCGGCTCGTGACGCTTCCAATGCGTTTAATCCCGCCAGTAATCACTCCGCCAACGGTTAGCATACAGAGCACTCCGGTCCAGCCTCGACCCAGTCCGTAGGAGCTCTCCAGAACTTCTGCCAATTGATTGGCTTGAAAGAGAGACAGGCAACCCACGAGACCCAAACGGAAAACAAGATCGCCAGAATCCGAAAGGGTCGGCCCAGACCCGCTTCGATAAAATACATGGGCCCACCTTGATCCACACCGTTTTCGTCCTTTAGGCGGTACATACAGGCAAGGGTACAGGTGAAAAATCTGGTGGCCATGCCCACTGTTGCCGAGACCCACATCCAAAACACGGCTCCCGGTCCACCTTGGGTGATGGCCACTGCCACACCGGCAATATTCCCCATACCGACGGTTGAGGAAAGCGCCGTGGAAAGGGCCTGAAAGTGAGTGATCTCTCCGGGATCGTTTGGATCGTCCCACTTGCCGCTTAAGATTTGCCAGGAATGACGCGCGTAACGAAAAGGGGTAAAGCGGGAATAAAGACTGAGGAACAAACCACCCCCAATCACGAGCACTATCAGCGGCCAGCCCCAGGCGTAGCCCACGGCTACAGACAGGAGGTGATCAATGGTGGTAAGCCAGGTGGTCAAAATCCCGTGTCATCCAAGTCTATGAGATAGGATTGAGAGGTTATTGAATTGCATTCTGGACTGATTTAGGCTCTGTATGCAAGCGACACCGCTTCCTTACTCCATGGTCAAGAAATAAGTCATAGGTTTCATGCGACTCAAAATTCGGTCCCTTTTGCTGATTCTTGTCGCTGCTTGCATGCCGGCATGCCAGACTCTACGTCTAACCCAGGAAAGTGCTAGTATTCCCACCGGTCAACTCCCACGGACCGTGATACCCACACACTACGACCTTTCACTCACAGTTTTACCGGATCAAGAGCGTTTTCAGGGCCAGGTGTCCATCGATGTGGAGATCCGGATGCCGACGACTCTCATCTGGCTGCACGGCTATGATTTGAATGTCACCCGCGCCTCCCTGACTCTGGCCGACGGGCGGTCTTTCAAGGTGAGGTACCGGCAGCTCAATGACGACGGGGTTGCCAGGGTAGTGCTCCCTCAAGAGATCAAACCACAAAAGGCGCGCCTAAAATTCGAGTACGACGCACCCTTCACGACCACCGACCTTGAGGGTCTCTACCGTGTTCAACAAGATAACGACTGGTACGCCTTTACTCAGTTCCAGGCCATTACGGCTCGCCATTGCTTCGTCTCTTTTGATGAACCCGTCTACAGGGCGACCTTTGCAGTTACCCTAACAGTACAAAGTGAGCACACCGCCCTGGCAAATACGCCGCAGATTGGTGAGGTGGAACTCCCTAACGGAACCAAGCGAGTGCAGTTTGCCACCACGAAAAAGATTCCCACCTACTTGGTGGCAATGGCGGTGGGTCCCCTTGATGTAGTAGAGGCGAAACCCATTCCTGCGAATTCTGTTCGGAAAGTCCCGCTGCAATTACGAGGCATCGCCGCTCGTGGCCAGGGCCATCGTTTGACCTACTCCCTGAACCACACCGGGCGAGTGCTGCAGATTTTAGAGGAGTATGTTGGAATCCCCTATCCCTTTCGTAAACTCGACATTGTGGCCGTACCAAGATTTGGCGGTGGTGCAATGGAGAACGTAGGCCTCATTACATTCAGAGATTTGGTGCTCATGGTTGACGAGGAGACGTCTACCGTCAGTCAGAAGCGAGCTTTCGCATACTACATGGCCCATGAGCTTGCCCATCAGTGGTTTGGAAACCTGGTGACCATGCCGTGGTGGAACGATCTCTGGCTTAGCGAGTCCTTTGCCACGTGGTTGGAGCATCGTGTGGTCCAAAACTTTGATCCCACTTACATGGCCCTGGTGCGGCAGGTTGAGGACGTATTTGATGCGATGAACGAGGATAGTCTCCTTTCCGCTCGTCAAATCCGCCAGCCCATTCTCACTAGCCATGATATTGACAACGCCTTTGATGAGATCACCTACGACAAAGGGGGGGGCGTCCTGGCGATGTTTGAGCGATATCTTGGCGTCGAAAACTTCCAAAAGGGCATCCGCCATTACTTGGAGAAGTTTCCCTATCAAGCGGTGGATACCGAACAGTTTCTGGCGGCTCTTTCCACCGGATCGGGAATCGATATCAGCCAATCCTTCAGGACATTCCTGAACCAGCCGGGGGTCCCCCTGGTGGAAGTGAACCCGAGTTGCAAAGACCGCACTGCCACCGTCGCTTTGCGCCAAACACGCTACCTTCCCATCGGCTCAACAGAACAGTCCGAAAGAATTTGGCAGGTGCCCATCTGTATGCGGTATGGGATCGGGGGAGAGACCTATGAAACCTGTGAACTCATGAGAGAGCAAGAAACCGACATGGAGGTTTCGACTCGCGGTTGTCCGGACTGGATTCTCCCGAACGCAGACGCTGCAGGTTACTATCGCTGGAGCTTACCCGCCAAGGATCTCCGACGATTGAAGGGCGCAGCTAAAGACAAGCTATCAACCCGTGAGCTTATGTCAATAGGAGACAGCCTGTGGGCAGGCTTCGCTAGGGGCAAGGTTTCCGCCGCGGCGGCTTTAGAGCTGGCACCATGGTTCACCCGATACTCAGAGCGTGAGGTGGCAACCATACCTATGCAATTCATCCGTTATACCCGAGATCGCCTGGTGGATACGGGGCAGCGTAAGAAAGTCGAACGGTTTGCCCGTGACCTATATGCCGACACATATAAACAACTGGGTTTCAGCCCCAAAGAAGGCGAGGCAGACGAATCACGCTTGTTTCGACGCGATCTGCTCCAATTCCTCGCCCAGGTGGGCAGGCACCCCGAGGTACAGCAGGGGCTAGCACGCTTGGGACGTGCCTACGTCGGTTATGACAGCGACGGATTGATACATCCGGAAGCCGTGGACGCGAACTTGATTCGACTTGGACTTAGCGTTTCGGTCCAGGATGGGGACGTCAATTTTTTCGATGCGGTGGTCAAGCACCTGAATAATCGTGGGACGGACCGAATGGTCCGCAGGCATCTACGTGCCGCCCTTGCACAGGTCACCGAATCAACCCTCGCCGAGCGGGTTCGGAATCTGACCCTTAGCCACAACATTCGCACCTATCAGAAATATCGTTTGTTACGGCGCCATCTGAGACTAGTAGAGAACCATGACGCAGGACTGGAATGGCTGGGTGAGAATCTAAACGCGCTACTGGAGGAAATCCCCTCCGACCATGGTGGCAGGCTGGTATGGGTGACGGCCTCCTTTTGTAGTGCAGAGGCCGCGGCTTCAGTTCAAAAGCTGTTTGGACCTAAAATCCACGCCTTGCCAGGCGGACCGCACAATTTGCAGGGTACCTTGGAAACCATAAACCAGTGCGCAGAGCTGCGACGGGCACAACAGAAGAGTGCTCATACATTTTTCGCCCGACTCCCCGGAACAAATGCCAGGTAACGGATTTTCAGGCCTTATTGGGTGCCAGGAAGGAATCAAGAAATGGACTTTGAACTGAACCCAAAGCAAAAACAATTGGTCCAACGGGTGAACCAACTCGTCAAAGAGCACATTTCTCCCCGCGCTGCGCAGTACGATCAATCTCTCGAAATGCCCGTGGAGGACATTCAGGATCTTCATCGCGAAGGATGGCTGTTGGCAAATCTGGAGCGGAAACATGGCGGTTTGGGCTATGGATTGGATGGCGACGATCCTTTGGCCTTCTTCCTATTGATTGAGCACCTGGCCCATGGCAATCCGTCCACGGCCCATTGTTTTCAAGTGCACAACAACACCTTGATGATGATCAATGCCATGGCGACGGGAGAACAACGGGAACGATGGCTTGAGCCGACCATCAAGAGAGGAGCCTTGCTAGTGGGCTCCGGTGCCGAACCCCAAGGCACTCCTCCCACTAGCGCCCGACGGGTGGACGGCGGTTTTGTCGTCAACGGTCAAAAGCATTATGCTACCAATGCCACACAGGCAGAGTGGCTTTGGATCGGACGAATAGCCTATGAGGGTAGGACCGGAGTCCTTGGGTTAATGGTTCATCGAGATACCCCAGGTCTCACGATTGATGAATCCGCCTGGCGTCCCATGGGAATGAAAGCTTGTGTGAGTCCATGGCTTCAACTCAAGGACTGCTTCGTCCCTGACACGGACAGGATCGGCGAGCTAGGCCAGTTTCGTGTTGAGAACTGGTTGGGAAAGATCAATTTTGCCTTCTCAGCTAACTATTTGGGCTCAGCACAGGCCATGTACGATTGGGCATTGGCCTACGTTCAGCAACGCGGTGGTGGGAAGGACCCCTATCGTCAGCTCCGTGCCGGGGAACTCAAGAGCCTATTGGACGCTTCCAGGTTGCTACTCTATCAGGCAGTCAACATGTACAAGTACGATGCTCAGAAGGCTATGGTGCACGCCCATGCGGCGAAATGGATGGTGAAAGAAACTCTATACAGGGTCACAGCCGGGGTTGGAGAACTGGCAGGCTCCACAGCCTTGTTTGAAAAGCATCCCCTGGAACGTTTCTGTCGTGATATGCATGTCCATATGCTCCATGGCCGCCATGACATCGCAGCCCAAATCGTAGGAGCCTCAGAGTTTGGGGAACCCTATGATGTCAATCGCACCCATTGAGGAGGCAGGAGCTCTCTGCTTGGGCCCTAACATTTCTATAATTTGCTGTAGCTTGAGATCCGAAAATGCGGTGCGAGAATCAATTGACGCGTCGTTCAATCGAATCCAGTAGGGGGAGGTAGGGCACACGGAAGTGAGCACCACGATGATCTATATCCACATCGGGGAAGATAGGCCGAAGCGCTGTGGACAGTCTCAGTATCGGCCTGTCTCCTGTGCGGCATAACGGGATTATTCTGGTCCGCCAAAATGGAATTAAGCAGACCAGAATTTGTTGCCAACAATCGGTTCCTGTAAAAATTGACAAGTGCTGGGAAAGCTAAGAGAATCGCCGCAGTCGTTAAAAATATTGAGACCGAATTACGCTGGTCAGTATACTCAATAGTTAGAGCGGAAGTACAATGGATAATTTAGGCCGGGTGTTGCTCGACACGAACATCGTGAACTTCATTCTTGACTGGGGTGAAGCAATTCACGATGGGGGTGAGATACCGGCTCATGTCCCGGACCGAGACGTCGAGGACATTCTCGCGCTTCGCGAGATTTGGCTCACGGGACAACGCGCCTCTTGGCAGCTCGCAGTATCTCCTCGCACATACGATGAGATCGCGGAAACCACTAACCAAGTAAGGCGCACTGCCTTGGAAGGCTGGTTCGGCGAGCTTTGGCTTTACTGGCGGGCGTTCTTTGACCAATACCAGCTTTCGGAGTCTAACGCCGATTTACTTGCTCGCCAGCTCGTTCCGTCGAAGATCTTGGCCGTACTCCCCGATTATTCCGACAGAGAACTTCTAGCCCACGCCATTGCGTATGATTGCGACGCAATGTGCACGCGGGATCGAAGGACTATTCTCCGTCATCGCGACAAGCTGGCACGGGTACCGGTTCGTATTCTTACGCCTACCGAATGGTGGGCGGCCATTTCAAACCATGCCGGCTTGTGGGTATAGAAAAGAGCGCTCTAACAATGCTGCGAAGAACGAAGTGCTGAATGAGTGTATGTAAAGTTGAACCCGGGCAGCCTTTCGTTTACTGAGTTCAGATCGGTGCGGATATCACAAAAACATGCTGTCAGAAACCATCTGTGGTAATCTGTAGGCAGTAGAGGCCGATGCACAGACGATTGACTTCTTCTCGAAAACCTTGGTGGTCCGGCACCTACCACGGCGACATTCATCGCTTGTTGCAGGGCGAGATCGTCCGGTCCGACGTAATTGAATTCCTGTCAGCGTTAAAAAAGGAGTGCGCGGACGTCGTTTTCGTCGACCCACCGTTTAACTTGGGCAAGGTGTACGGACGACGATCACGAAAACGAGATAAATTGGGCGACAAGGAATACACTGAGTTCATGGAAGATGTCTTGATGAAATGCGTCGAGATTCTCAAACCAGGTGGCTCCCTGTTCCTTTACCACATCCCTCTATGGGCAAACCGGCTCTCAGGAATGATTGACGGTCCATTGCTTTTTCGCCATTGGATCGCGATATCGATGAAAAACGGCTTTGCTCGCAACCAACGGCTGTATCCCGCCCATTACGCCTTGCTCTACTACTCGAAAGGGGAGCCGTCGAATTTCCAGAGGCCCAAGATACCTATAGCCCGCTGTCGTGAGTGCGACGCCGTCATAAAAGACTACGGGGGGTATCGTGAGTATATGAAAGACGGGGTTAACCTTAGCGACTTCTGGGATGATCTTAGTCCCGTTCGTCATAAGAACAGGAAGCACAGAGTAGCAAACGAACTTCCGCTGGAGATACCACAAAGAGCACTCCAAATAAGCGGTCTACCGGGAGGGGTACTAGTCGACCCGTTCCTCGGCACAGGCTCTTCGGCAGTGGCTGCAATGTCTTTGGGCATGTCTTTCGTGGGCTGCGAAAGGGATGCTGGCTCCGTAAGGGCCGCAATAGAACGTCTTTTAGCGGTCAAGCAATGCAAGAGAGGATTCTAACATGCCGAATAGCGACACGGTAATCCATGCCGAACCGATCAAGGAGTTCTTCATCGACATGCTCACACGAGATATTGGCCTGTTCGAGTGCATACTTGATCTTGTGGATAATTCCATACACGGCCTGATCCGGACCCATCGCGTGGATGTCATGCCTGCCATCACGGGTGGCACACGCAAGCGCATCCCACCCCGTGCCAGAGTAGAGATAGACGTCAACCCCAAGAAGTTTCGCCTTCTGGACACATGCGGAGGTATCAAACGTGATACGGCACGGAATGAAATCTTCCGTTTCGGCAGATCTTCCCCTGAGGCCGGCCTTCCAGGTCTCGGCCTTTATGGCGTTGGCATGAAAAGATCTTTCTTCAAGCTCGGCCGGCACGTGCGGATGATCTCCAGAAGTGGCAATGACATTTTCTCTGTGACAATAGACGTCGACGGCTGGAAGGAAGACAAAAACAACTGGACATTCCAGTTTGACGATGATCCTCCGCTGAGCACTTTAAGGACTCCTGGTACTTTGATAGAGGTCACCAAACTGAATGAGGGTGCGGGACAGGACCTCTCTTCTGAGTCAGCCAAGAAAGACCTTCGGACTTTGCTTGGCGATATTTACATGCTTTTCATCAACAACGGGCTTCGGATCATTCTCAACGGGCAAACAGCCTCTTCAAGCTTCCCTGAAGTAGAGACCAAGAGGTTCACACCCGCGAGGAAGAACCTGAGAGTCGACGGCGTTGACATCTGCATCATTGCGGGGCTGGCCCAAAAGACTCCCGGACACCACACGGGTGGTATGTGTTTTGCAATGGTCGGATGGTCCTCAAGGCGGATCAAACGCGGGTTACTGGTTGGGGAGTGGATCGATTCCCCCAGTTCCACGCTAAGTACAACCACTTCATTGGTCATGTCTACTTCTCAACCATTGAGTTGGACAAGTTGCCATGGGATACCACAAAGAGCCGTTTAGTCGAAGGAACGCGCGTCTACAAAGCAGCGCTTCAGGAGATGAAGATCCAGGCAAGGCCCATCCTTAACACGCTAAACAAATTCTATCCGTCCGAGGCGGAAGAAGAGGAAGTCATTCAGCGCGAGCTATTACAGGACACGAAGCCGGTCACCGTCGATAAACTCGCCAAGAAGGAGTCTGGCTTCAAGGTGAAGGTAGGGAAACGTCGCACGCTTGACGTAAACATCCTCTACAAGAAGCCCCATGCCACAGTGGAACGAGTCAAACGGGCCATTGGTAACAGTAGGATGTCTGCGCGCAAAGTCGGTGAGTACACGTTCGAATACTTCGTAAACAAGGAGTGTGACTAAGGACCATGGCAGACCGAAGAAGCTACGAAAAGTTCAATTATGCGCTTCGGCCGTCGAAGCAGGTGGAGCGAAAGCTAATCATAGAAACACTTCACTACCTTGGACATAATGCGGGTTATTCTACGAAGGATTATGCCTACGTAGGCTTTGGATCAGTCTACTACACCGACTTTATTTTGTTCCATAAGTACTTGTATATCAATGACATGATTTGCGTGGAGGGATCTGACATCCCCCGTAGAATGAAATTTAACAAGCCGTACCTCTTCATTGAAGTGAGAATGGGCAAGGTGTCTACAGTATTACCAGAACTCAATTTCGAGCGGAAGTACGTTGTCTGGCTCGACTACGACCTCGGTGTTGACTACGGGCCGTGGCAGGAGGAACCGTCAATACTCGACGATGTTGCGGCATTTGCAGCTAAGCTTCTCCCCGGAAGTTTCCTGATTATTACTGCAGAGGCTGAACCCCGTTTGACCAACACCAAAGAGTACGAGAATCTATCCGTTAGTAAGCGAGATTCGATCCTCGTAGACATTTTAAATACAAACTACGCGGATTTGCTGGAAAAGCGAATCCGAAAGGCTGACCTGACACGCAAGGAAATGCCTCGCATCGTATCTGGCCTACTGCGCCGTCAGTTGTCGAGTTCAGTCCTACGAAATTATCACTGTGTTAAGTTCCGTCAGCTCTTTAACTTCAACTACGCAGACGGTGCTCAGATGGTCACCGTAGGTGGACTCATTGATCGCCGCAAGGCACTGGACTCTCTGAAACGGTCTCGGGTCTATAGTTTTCCCTTTGTCCATGGAGGTAAACGTCCTGTTTCTATATCTGTTCCTCCTCTGACGGTAAGAGAAAAAGAGGCCATTGACGCACAGATCGAGAAGATAAGCAGGGCATCAAGCATAAATCTTGACATTGAGTTGCACAAGAGACTACTGGCCAACTACCTAAAATACTACAAACACTACCCGATCTACCACGAGGCAATCTTGTGACAAGGAATAAAGGGCTAGTCCGTTTTTAGCTCACTACTAGGAATTTCTGCTCTGCTATTTTAAGGAGTGACCCCTTCAAAAAGCTAATCTAAGGGGACGTTGTTGACTAGCTTCTGGAGCGGGTCAAATCTTTTGTTGACTAACGTCGCAATGTGAAGATTGAATTGAATTCTCCTTCAATTTAATCCTGCGAGAGGAAATCAAATTGCGTCCATTAGTTCAAGCAGTTTGACGTCAGGTAACCTCAAGCCGATCTGAGGATGTGGTAGGACTAACAAAGAGAGACGCGTTCTGGTTCAGGAAATGGCGCTGACTTCTTGGAATGGCTGTTCCATGAGTTGGCTTATACTTGCCACCGAGACTCGACCTGCATCAGAAAGGGGCTCGACTTTCCAGAACAGAGGAAGAAAATGCTCCCAGCGGGCTAAGATGTCCTGAGCCCTTGAGCTCTTGGTTAACTCCAAATGATTTAGGATAAGGTGACGCAGCAGCTCCATGTCTTCTGCTTCCTCGATACGGGCCAGGCCCACCAGCTGAGGGTTGTACTTCAACTCAAACTCCTGGCTCTCGTCCAGGATGTAGGCCAACCCGCCTGTCATTCCAGCTCCAAAGTTCCGTCCGGTCTCACCCAATACCACCACGACACCACCAGTCATGTACTCGGCCCCATGGTCTCCTACACCTTCCTACACCTTCAACACCCCGATACCGCCGCTGTTGCGCACACAGAAACGCTCGCCCGCCCTACCCGCAGCATAGAGAAAACCGCCGGTGGAACCATACATCACCGTGTTGCCCACGATGGCGTTCTCGTGGGATTGGAACTCTGCACCTCTACCAGGACGAATAATGATCTCACCTCCACCCATCCCCTTGGCCACATAATCGTTGGCCTCACCATTGAGGTAAAGACGCAGACCACGGATGGAGAATGCCCCAAAGCTTTGGCCCGCTGTACCCTCGAAGTGACACTGGATGGTTTTAGGAGGAAGCCCCGTGTCCCCGTATCGGCGTGCGATCTCGCCCGCAATTCGGGTACCGACGGCACGGTGGATATTGCGAATTTTGTAAAAGAGTTCAACTGGACCGTCACCTTCCAAAGCCCGTTTGGCATCCTTTATAATCCTCAGGTCGAGAGGCCGATCATTTCGATCGTTTCTCTCCCAGGTGTGGAACCTGGGTCGTTTCCAGGTCGGATCAACCGGCTCAAGGATACGGCTTAAATCGAGGTGCATGGCCTTGGGGTGGTCTACAGTTTCTTGCTCCAAGAGATCGACTCGACCGACAATGTCTTCAATCTTGCGAAAACCGAGCTCCGCAAGAATACGCCGAACGTCCTGTGCGAGGAGGTTAAGAAAGTTTACCAACATATCCGGCGTGCCGGGAAATTTGGCTCTGAGGTCAGGCCTTTGCGTGGCTATGCCCACCGGGCATGTGTTCAAATGGCATGTCCGGGCCATCACACAGCCTATGGCAACCATCGCAGCGGTGCCAAAGCCATATTGTTCAGCACCGAGGATGGCCCCCATGATAACGTCTCGCGCGGTCCTGAAACCACCGTCAGTCCTTAGTATCACGCGTTCGCGAAGGTTGTTCAGCACCAAGACTTGTTGTGTTTCGGCCAGTCCCAACTCCCAGGATACCCCGGCGTTTTTGATAGAGCTCACGGGAGAGGCACCCGTTCCTCCATCATGACCCGAGATCTGGATCACATCAGCGTAGGCCTTTGCTACCCCTGCAGCAATGGTTCCCACCCCTGCTTCCGCCACCAGTTTCACCGCGACCTTGGCGTGTGGATTGGATTGTTTCAAGTCATAGATGAGCTGGGCGAGGTCCTCGATACTGTAAATATCGTGGTGAGGAGGCGGTGAGATAAGGGTAACCCCTGGAACGGAGTGGCGAATCGTTGCGATCTCGACAGAGACCTTATGTCCTGGGAGCTGTCCTCCTTCACCGGGCTTCGATCCCTGGGCCATCTTGATCTCCAACTCGATTGCGGAAGACAGGTACTCCGGCGTAACGCCAAAGCGTGCTGAGGCCACTTGTTTGAGGGCACTGTTACCCCAGTCGCCGTTAGGCTTACGGTGGTAGCGCGATGGGTCCTCTCCTCCTTCCCCGCTTCCGCTCTTTGCCCCCAGACGATTCATTCCAATAGCTATTGTCTCGTGTGCCTCAATACTAAGCGCCCCGTATGACATGGAACCGGTGGTGAAACGTTTGGTGATTTCCTCAACCGGCTCCACCTCCTCGATGGGAATCGGTTTCGTGGGCTTGAAGCTCAAAAGATCCCGGATTGCCGTAGGAGGACGCTCGTCCACGGCTTTTGCGTAGGTCTGGTAATCTTTCTCCGCTCCACTCTTGATCAACTTATGCATCCCCTTGAAAACATCCGGGTTAAAGGCATGATACTCACCGGTCTTACGGAAACGGTAGATACCCTCCTGCTGGAGTTTTGGTTTATCATCGCTAAAGGCGGCTTGATGAAAACTCAAGACCTCCTGGGCAATCTCTTCCAGTCCGACTCCAGCCAGACGAGACGGCGTGCCAGTGAAATACTTATCGATGACCGACTTATTGATCCCTAAGGCTTCGAAGACCTGTGCGCCGCGATAACTGGATAGTGTGGAAATTCCCATCTTGGACATGATTTTCAATATTCCGTGCTCCACCGCTTTCTTGTAATTCTGTAGTGCCTTTTGGGCAGTCATCCCGTTGAATCCATTCTCGCCGTCATTAGTCACCAGGCGAGTTATTGTCTCAAAGGTTACGTAGGGATGGATCATGCTGGCCCCGTAGCCCAGCAGACAAGCAAAATGATGTTCCTCCCTTGGCTCCCCAGTCTCTGCCACGAGGCTCACCCTCATTCTGTTCCCTTGACGGATTAAATGATGATGGACTGCGCCAACAGAAAGTAACATGGGAATTGGGGCATGCGTCGGACTCAACCCTCGGTCACTGAGGATAAGGATGCTCTTGCCGTCATCAATCGCTTGAGCCGCCTCATGACAGAGTTTTTCCAGCGCGGGCTCGAGCCCCGCAGGGCCTCGGGCAACCGGAAACAGAGACGGCAGAACAGCTGAACTGAAACCTGACCGGACGTCACTGCCGTCAGTCATGCTCTCCGGCAAACCCTTCAACCATTCCATCTCTTCTTGGCTCAGGATAGGACTGGAAAACTTGATGAGTTTCGCATGCTCCGGGGTCTCCTCCAAAAGGCTTCGCCTGGGGCCGAGGGCCGTGTTTAGAGACATGACCAATTCCTCTCTCAACGAATCGATGGGAGGATTGGTGACCTGGGCAAAGAGCTGCTTAAAGTAAGTATAGAGAAGCCGTGGCCTTTTCGACAGCACGGAAAGTGGTGTGTCGTCACCCATGGAGCCAACGGACTCTTTGGCATCGATCACCATGGGTGAAATAAAGATATCCAACTCCTCTCCTGAATAACCAAAGGCTTTTTGAAAGCGGATCAGCTCCACCGGGTCCATTGAGCTCGTATATTCGTCCCATTGAAGACCAACGGAATCCACGCGGAACAGATTATCCTTCAACCATTGACCGTATGGTTTCTGCCGCGCGATATCTTTCTTAAACTCATCGTTCCTCAACAATTTGCCTTTAGCGGTATCTACCGCGATCATCTGGCCTGGACCGAGTCTTCCCTTTTCCACCACTTCGGAGTCAGGTATCTCCAAGACTCCCACCTCTGAAGCCATGATGAGGAGGCCGTCTCTGGTGATCTTATACCGGGCAGGCCTCAGACCATTCCGGTCTAGGACTGCGCCCACGGTGACCCCGTCAGAAAAGGCCACCGCCGCTGGCCCATCCCATGGTTCACTGATGCAAGCGAGGTATTCGAAAAGACTCCGCAGTTCCGGGTCCATGTGGGGCATCCTCTGGTAGGCCTCGGGGATAAGCATGACCATGGATTCCAAGACGCTTTTCTTGGAGAGGGTGAGTAGCTCCAAGGCATTATCCAGGCTCGCAGAGTCGCTCCCGCCCTCTGTAATGATGGGCTTCAGTTTCTCAATCTCATTGCCCCAGACCTCGGAATGGATCTCGGGTTCTCTAGCTCGCATCCAGTTGCGGTTTCCATTAAGCGTGTTGATCTCGCCGTTGTGACCCAGCATCCGAAAGGGCTGTGCCAGTGGCCAAGTGGGGAAGGTGTTGGTACTGTAACGCTGGTGAAACACGCATAGAGATGTGTCAAAGTCAGGATTCTTGAGATCAAGATAAAAACGCTCCAACTGGGGCGCTACCACCAGGGCCTTATAAACCAAGCTGCGATGGGAAAAAGAAGGGATATACAGATCCTTCAAACCCTTGTCTTTGGCTTCCTTCTCAATGACTTTTCGGGTGAGATAGAGGGCCCTCTCGAATTGCTCGCCGTCCACCCCGGTGGATTTCCCAATGAGAACCTGTTCAATCTCCGGTCTCGTCTCCTTTGACTTATCACCCAGTTCGTCAGGGTCGAGGGGGACTTTTCGCCACCCCAAAAAGGTCAACCCCTGCCGTTGAATGGCCCGTTCAATGATTGTCCTAGCTGTTTTCTGCCCCTCCAAATCCTTGCGAGGGAGAAAAATCATCCCCACACCAAGATCGTCAGGACCATTGAGATGGGCGCCAAGTTTCTCCACCTCCTTAGCAAAAAGGCCTGCCGGGATCTGGGTGAGAACACCGGCGCCGTCGCCAGTTTTTGCGTCCGCATCCACCGCCCCACGATGGGTCAGGTTGATAACTGCACGCAGCCCCTGAACAAGAATATTGTGGCTTCTATTCCCGCCAACATCAGCAACAAAACCGGTTCCGCAACCGTCGTGTTCAAAGTTGGCCTGATAGAGAGTGTTTCCTGTAGTAGGAATCATGGTGACTTATTTTTTCCTCGCACTTACTGCCCATTTCTTTTTTTCCGTGTGCTCAATGATGTGCGTATCCAAATCTGATGATTCCGGGCTATTGGCTTGTTCAAATTCCAGCACCTGACTCTCCTTGGGAGTTGACAGCACAACCTTTGTCACCGTCCGCGTTACTCCCTCCATGGAGCGAATCTCTCCCAGAAGCCGCTCCAGGGAATCGGTGTTGGCCGTTTTGACTTTGAGGATAAAGCTCTCATCACCAGTCACATGATGGCACTCAAGCACGTCGTGCTGTCGAACCATGTGAGCGGCAAAGGGTTTGATGTAACGCTGATGACCAACGGAAACCCCAATGAACGACACGATATCCTTGCCCAGTGCCTTTGCATCCAACAGAGCATAATATCCCTTGATAATTCCACGTGATTCTAACTTTTTGACCCGTTCCATTACTGCCGGTGGGGAGAGATCCACCTCTTTGGCTATCTCAGCAAGATGGCGCCGGCCGTGATGCTGGAGAATGGAAAGGATATTTTTGTCTGTTTCATCCAACATGAGCTTAAGTTCCTTAGGGAGTTGTACCCAAAGATTTGGGTTTTTTATGTTATTCAAAGAAAAATATCAAGGTCGGTATGGAAATAAAAATTTTAACCTAATTTTATAAGGTATGGCAAGTATAAACGTTGAAATACTGAACACGGAAGGGGCCTTAGATAAGAATTCCCTGTGATTTCAACTAGATGCCTTTGATACCGGCTTGTTCGAGCAGCTCCAAGGCCTCTTTTGTGGGCAGATATGTGGAATCGATGATTAACGATTTACCGAATTCTTCTCTCGCCTCCACGTACATCTTCTTTTTTAAATAGATCCGTCCCAAATTGAAGTGGGGGAATTGATAGCAGCAGTACCTCTTGGCACCTATCGCCTTCTCGAGATAGGATATGGCCTCACCATCCCGCCCTAGTTCAATAAGGTAGACACCTATATCGTTATAGGGATTACCGAAATCCGGATCAATACGAATGGCTACCTTAGCCTGTGTGATGGCGCGCTCGTAGTCGCCCATATGACTGTAGGTCCATCCCATATAGGTATAAGCCTCTGCCGTGGGGTGAGTCTCGATGGACTTCTTGAACCAGAGGATAGCCTGCTCGTAGTGGCCCAGCAGGCTCACAATATACCCCCTATTATATAACTCCTCCGCGATGCGGCTTTTGTTCTCCAGCTCCGGAGCATTGGGGTCAGTCCTTGCCACCGCCGCAACGAGAAGCATGATTAAAAACAGCCCGACACGGACTGCGCTTGGGATAGGCTTGCTGAACTGAGTTGCCGGGACTTGGGATAGGCTTGCTGAACTGAGTTGCCGGGACAGAACGATTTTCTGACACCTGCGACCTCGAGACGGAAGCTATTGGAGTGGAATTGGGATAAGGGCACCCTCCTGAGCGTCACGTAGCATTTCTCTCATGCGGCGCAGGTCCACTGATAATTCCAGCTTTCGCACCGCCTGAATGAGCTCAATAAGTAAATTCCCATCCTCTGCGTTGTGGTAGCGATAAATCTGAAAATAGGGCTTTCCCTCTCTGAACCCAACCTTCGCGCGCTTGTACATGATCTCCACAGGCGTATTGGAGGAAACCTTAGGAAACAGAAAGGCGATGTCCTCGGGATAGAGTCGTATGCAACCGTGAGTAACCTTTCGACCCACCGCCCACGGATTATTGGTTCCGTGAATTCCGTATGAAGTCGCGGACAGTCGCATCCAGTGGCTACCGAGGGGGTTCTCTGGACCTGGAGGAATCACCTTACGTGGTTCCTCCATCTCCTCTTGAATGGACTTGGGTACGTACCAAACTGGGTTTTTCCTCTTTTCCCCAATCCAATACTTTCCCGCAGGGGTATCCCAACCCTCCATCCCGATTCCGAGGGGAAACGTCATCACCTCGGTGGCAGAAATATAATAGTAAAGCCTCATCTCTGGGATATTCAGGACAAAGCCCCGAGTCTTCTGTTGGGGTAGGATCCAGGTGGAAGGAATGTTGATTGCCAAACCCACCGGCGGAACCCAGGGATCAACCCTTGGATTGGCTTGAATCAATTCAAGATAGCCGAGGTGATGGAGACGAGCGATGTCCAGAAGGGTTTCACCTTGCTGGACCTTGTGGGTCCGCGCCGCTCCAATGATGGTCTCAACCTGATGGGCATCTACCCTATCCTCTGGGGCGCTATACTTATAAACCTTCGTACCGGGTTGCCAGATCTCTGGTTTTTCTTGTAAGGCTTCGGTGTGATACGCACCTAAAACTAACAAGACAAAGAGAAAAGAAGCTATTTTTCCCAAAAAATTCATCGGCCCGCTTTCTCTCCTATATAGATCCTCCTCGGCCCAAGTCAAGTGGTTGATTTTTACTCAGGTGGGTTATAGGATTCGAACCCTAGGCCAGAGAAGGTAATGAACCGATGCCCCTTGTGAACGCACTGGCTGCGAGCCATGCACCCAACATCCTTATGGAACCCGGTGCGGAGTGGGAAGATTTCATGAAGCTCCACTACCGTATGGCTCCGCACACCTTGGGCTCTGGGCCCTCTCTGGAAGTCCAAAAAAAGCTCCGCGCCGATGCCGAAAAGGCCTTCAGCGTGCTTCAGGCAGAGCTGATTGTCTCCCGTGCGGATGTGCTGATTGTCGTAGCCAATGACCAGTTTGTTAATTTCTTCTACAACAACATTCCAACCTTTTATGTGACCTTAGCGGACGAGGTGGAAGGTCAATTCACTCGGCATCATTTTCACTACCAGAACCACAAAGAGCTAGGCCAAGCCATCCTCAAGTCTGGTCTGGAGAAGGGAATTGACCTGTCCTTTGGTCGCCACGTGGAACTGCAACACACCCAGGTTGTCCCTCTCTATTTTCTACTTCCCGAACCCACTATTCCAATCCTTCCCATCTATGTAAATACTTGGGTGAGCCCTCTGCCGACGCCCCATCGATGCTACCGCTTGGGAGAAGTCATCCGGGAAGTTGCCGAGGAGCGCACGGAACGTGTAGCAGTTCTGGCCACGGGTGGCTTATCGCACTTTCCCGGCTCTCCAAAGATCGGGGAGATCGACACGGAATTCGACCAGCAGCTTTTGCAAATCATGCGTGATGGCAAGGGTAGAAACCTAGCGGAGCACTCGTCGGATTATTTCTTTCAAGCGGGAAACTCGGAGTTCCTTAACTGGATGGTTGTTTTAGGAGTGGTGGGTGATACCAAGACCAGGACAACTTTTTACATGCCAGATCATGTGGCTACTGGATGGGGGTTCGCAAGCTGGAAACTATAAGGACGCAAATCGTTATTCGTCAATAGTCAAACGTGAGATTTGAGTTGAGTTTTGGGACTAATCACCATTGACCAATGACCGCGTCGGAGACGCTTATGAGCAGTTACCATCTTAATCGATTCCTTTTTGACCTAAAGATGAACGAAGCCACATTGAGCCAGGCAAGGGCTGACCTCAGTGCGGCCCTGATTCCATACGATCTCACTCCCGAAGAAAAAGATGCATTGAGTGCCCGAGACCCCAAGCGATTGAGCCAACTGGGGGCACACGGCATGCTTGCCATTTGGATCATGCGGTTGGATCCTGACTTTCAAACCAATACTTATTGGTCGCAGAAATAAGAAGACAGAGACAGGAAGACGCAAAGCACAAAGGGCAAAGCGGACACAGTACTGAGTAACGAATGCTGAGGACTGGGATGGGACTACTGACCACTGACTACAGGACTACGGACTACAGAATTTAGCAAGACAGTAAGCAGTTGGCAGACAATAAAAACAGAAAGACAGAGAGCAGGAAGAAACAGAAACAGTGTTAAGTGTAAAGTATTGAGCGAAAAAGCAATCAGTTAAGCGCATGGCGCAGAGTTCATAGCATCCTAAATGCTGCATACTGCCCGTTGCCTTCTGCTTACTATTCGCGCCATGCGCTATGCCCTATGCACTGATCGCTGATAGAGGAGGTTTCAAAAAAGATGGATCTTGGACTGAAGGGGAAGGTGGCGGTAGTAGCTGCCTCGAGTCAAGGCATAGGGCGAGCAATTGCCCTGGGTTTTGCCCGTGAGGGAGTCAAAGTAAGCATCTGTGCTAGAGGCGAGGCGGGAATCCAGGAAGCGGCTGAGTCTATTCGCCGCGAGACCGGCACAGAGGTCTTATCCATGTCTGCCGACATGACTCGCTCCGAGGATATTCAGAATTTTGTCGCTACGACTGCAGAGAAATTCGGCCGAATCGATATCGTGTTAACCAACGCAGGCGGACCACCGCCAGGCGAGTTCATGAAATTCACGGATGCCGATTGGGAGAAAGCATTTGAGCTCAGCTTTCTAAGTACGCTGCGGCTCACGCGGGAGGCGGTGCCACACCTTCGCAAAGTCGGCGGGGGACGCATTATCAATATCAGCTCCTTCGCAGTCAAAGAGCCCATCGCCGGTCTCGTTCTTTCCAACGCTATCCGGAATGCAGTCATCGGTCTAGCCAAGACACTCTCCCGCGAGTTGGCCAAGGATCAAATCCTCATCAACAATGTCTGTCCCGGCAGAATCGATACAGACCGGCACCGCAAGCTCAATGAGGATCGTGCTAAACGCTCGAACCGACCACTGGAGGAGGTTAATAAACAAATGAAAGCGGAAGTCCCCTTGGGTCGCTACGGGGAACCTCCAGAGGTGGCTGATCTGGTGCTCTTTCTCGCCTCCGATCGGGCAAGCTATATTACCGGCACGACCATTCAAATCGATGGGGGGTTAGTGAAATCGACCTACTAGACAGTAGAGGTTTGGAGAAACATGGTACTTTACTTTATCCAATGGGATCTTCCGGACCAACAGGCCAATCTTACCATTTACACCAACAAGGCAAGAAATGACTGGCTTCCCATAACCCTCGGCTTCGAAGGTGTCAAGGAGGTTCGCAACTATCGAAACCCACTGGAAGTGACGCCGCAAGTAGCCATTAGTGTCGAGTTCGAATCTATTGACACGTGGCGGAAATATATCGATTCTCAGGACTACATTCGCATCATGCGGGAGTTACGCATACTTGGCTGCCATAATTTTACCGCTCGTCTCTGGGCCCCCTCAAAGTACTTTCCAGAATCCCTTATCCCCGAAGGCAAGTAGGGGAAAAACAGCGAGTTATTATCAATCTATGATTGGCCTTAGAGTGCTCTTCGACTAGGCATACGGGGAGTTCCCTTGAATCCTGGCGCTTCGTCCATATTTGCCGCCATCCTAGATAACACTCGCCGTACCTGGCAGACGCTCACCTTGACGGGTGTTCTCTACCGGATTCTGGGCATCGTCATCTTCACACCCCTTGTGGGATTCCTGCTGTGGGTCTTCCTGGCCACCTCTGGCAATACAGTGGTGGCCGACGAGGACCTCCTGCTTATTCTGCTGCACCCTCTCGGTCTGACCGCTATTGTCGTCATTGGCTCTGCTACCCTCGCCATTATTGCTATGGAACAGGCCTGCCTCATGACAATCAGCATCGGGTCGACACAGGGATTTGCCGTTAGCATACGCGCGGCGCTGTACTACACCTTTGTGCGTGCTGGTCGGATACTCTTCCTCACCACACGTATCGTAATGCGAGGGATGCTTATCACCGCACCTTTTCTTGCAGTGGGCGCTGGAATATTCCTAGCCTTGCTCACGGGAGCCGACATCAACTTCTATCTCCACCAGCGTCCGACCGTCTTCTGGGTTGCCACTTTCTTACTTGGAATCATAGCCACTGGGCTCGTGGGAACACTTGGCATCATGCTTGTCCGCTGGGCATTCGCGTTGCCGCTTTTGCTCTTTGAGGACGTTGAGCCGTCAACGGCGCTCCGCACCAGCGCGGATCGCACGCAAGGAAAACGGTGGACTCTAGCATGCTGGCTCACGGGTTGGGGATTCATGAGTCTCCTACTATCTGTTCTGGCCACTGGAGCCGTAAACCTTGTTGGGCGACTCATGGCATTTTTGGCCACAGATTCCCTGCCATGGTTGTTCATTATGCTCACCGGGCTGTTGTTACTCTTTGTCATCATTCATCTGACCGTTAGCCTTATTCAAGCCATCGCTTTTAGCGAGATTGTCGTCCACCTTTACACTCGCTACGGCAGCGCACAGGATACACATGACGAGTGGGCTAGGAGATTTTCTAGCATGGGAGCCCAGGCTCCGGCGAAAATATCCGCCCGGGCCTTTCGCTGGGTTGCCTCAGCTGCCCTGTTGATTGCCATGGCGGCTACAGGTGTATTGCTTCATGAGGCGACACTCGAGGACACGGCTGAGATTACCGCGCACCGGGGCGCTTCCAACGCCGCACCAGAGAACACGTTGGCCTCCGTGAAGCGCGCCATTAAATACGGGGCCCATTGGGTGGAGATCGACGTCCAACGAACTGCGGACGACGAAGTCGTCGTGATACACGATCGGGATTTGAAGAGGATCGGCGGCGTCAATTTCCCCGTTGCCAGCACCACCTATGCGGAGCTCTCGACGGTGGACATCGGAAGTTGGTTTGGCCCTGAATTCCAGGACGAACGGGTCCCCACGCTGGCTCAGGTACTCACCCTCTGCAAGGGAAAGATCAAAGTCAACATTGAGCTCAAGTACTACGGTGCAGATGAAAGGCTCGCACACCGCGTCGTCCAAATCGTAAAGAGTCATGGAATGGCCAACCAGATTGTCGTGATGTCACTCAGGTACGATGCCGTACTCCAGATGAAGGCGCTTAGACCTGATTGGTCTGTGGGATTATTGACGGCGGTCGCAGTCGGTGATCTTACCCGAGTTAGTGCTGATTTCCTCGCCGTGAACGCAAATCTGGTGGGACGCCAGTTCGTACGTCGGGCCCGTCGTAGCGGCAAGCAGGTTCACGCTTGGACGGTTAACGACGCCATCGGAATGACGGCCCTCATGAGCCAGGGCGTAGATAATCTTATAACCGACGAGCCAGCGCTCGGTATCGCAGTGTTAAAATACCGTGCTCGCTTGAGCCCTGCTGAGCGATTGATTGTGAAGCTCGCACTCCTGGTTGGTG
Organism: uncultured Binatia bacterium (SeqCode); assembly: GCA_965215595.1. GTDB lineage: Bacteria > Desulfobacterota > Binatia > UBA9968 > CAXXLF01 > CBDCDW01. The sequence goes on from CBDCDW010000006.1 coordinate 623,853, forward strand.
TCGAGCCGCAACTCATCGAACCCACCAATGGGTAAAGTTCCTTTTTCCACCAGGCACTTTTATGTTTTTTCAAAAGGGCTTCGACTAAAGACATCTCCCAGGCAACCTGTGGTATTGGCTCAATGTGGATCCAGCCATTAAGTGGTTCTCCCCTTTTTTTGACTAGATGGCTCAGACGTCTAACCTGGACAGTTCACGAAAGAGCGAACTTCACCATGAAGATCCCGGCCAGGAAGATGACTGCCGGAGTGGCCTCTCGATAGCGACCGCTCAGAACCTTGATTGCCGCATATGAGATGAATCCAAGGCCGATCCCTGTAGAGATGGAGAAGGTGAGGGGCATAGATAGCGCCGTGATCACAGCGGGGGCAGAGTCGGTCACGTCCTCCCAATCCACCTCGGCAAGACCGCGGGACATGATACAGGCGACGAATAGTACCGCTGGGGCAGTAGCATAGCTTGGTACACTACCCGCCAGGGGAGCGAAGAACATCACCAGCAGGAACAGTACTGCCACAACCACGGCGGTTAGGCCAGTCCGTCCGCCGGCCCGGATGCCCGCCGCGCTCTCGATATAAGCCGTTGTAGTCGAAGTGCCAAGCACGGCGCCCAACATGGTGGATCCGCTGTCGGCGATGAGCGTCTTCTTGAGTCGGGGAAAGTGTCCCTCGGCATCGAGGAAGCCGGCCCTCTGGGCAACCCCGATCAATGTTCCTGTGGAATCGAAGACGTCCAGCAACAGAAAGGTGAAAACGATAGTCACTAGCCCCAGCTCGAGGGCGCCAGCAAGGTCAAGCTGGAGCAGGGTCGGAGTCAAGCTTGGCGGTGGTGCGAAGAGGCCGCCGGGTTTTGTGAAACCGAAGACCATTCCCAATACTGTGACCAACAGAATGCCGATGATGATCGCACCTGGCACCTTGCGGTAATCCAATGCCACGATGACCAGGAACCCAAATCCGGCGAGCATCGTCGTTGGCTTGGTCAGGTCTCCTACCGTGACCAGCGTCACGGGGTGGCCAACGACAATACCGGCGCTTTCCAAGGCGACGATGCCAAGCAAAAAGCCGATGCCCGCTGAAATTGCCATCTTTTGAGAACCCGGTATTGAATTGACGATCCACTCCCGAATTGGGAGGACGCTGATGATAAAGAAAAGGACGCCCGAAATGAAGACCGCGCCAAGAGCCACCTGCCAGCTATAACCGAGGGTTCCAACCACAGTGAAGGCGAAGTAGGCGTTGAGTCCCATGCCCGGCGCGACGGCGATCGGATAATTTGCGTAAAGCCCCATGATCAGACTGCCGATAGCGGAGGCGAGGCAGGTGGCAACGAATACCGAGCTCCGATCCATCCCAGACGCTGCAAGGATTTCTGGGTTGACGAAAACAATGTAGACCATGGCGAGGAAGGTAGTGATGCCCGCAATTAGCTCTGTGCGTGGGTTCGTGCCTTGTGAGGATAGTTTGAAGTAGGATTCTAACATTTCAATGTCTTATCAGACCTCCTGTATATCAACCACAAGCACTTCCTTTTGCAGTGAGGAAACAAGAAACCCTTCTCTCAAATTGGTTCCACGTTGTGGTTGCCGCACTTTTCAACTTATCCCCTAATAAACTCCTGAGAACATGTCAAAGGGCTCGACAGTGGAGTTTCAGTGAGCCATTACATGCTGGTACCATCCCAACTTGAATTGGTGGTAGCATCAATTGCATCTAAGGGCCAGATCCCCTTATGCAGAGTTGAGGTCGTAACTAGACAGGCGATCCCGTTGACCCTGGGTATCAATTGTAGTAATGGTCGATCCCGCCGATTGTTCGTGTACAGCTCGCAATACTAAAGGGACGGTGTTACCCCATAGGAGATGCATTATGAGAAAGTCTTATTTGCTTGGGATCCCAACGGTGGCGCTTTTTGGTGCAACTCTCTTTTTTCTATTACTTGTCACCTTTCACGAAGTAGCGGCGGCCCCTTACTATGAAGGCAAAACCATTACCATCGTCCGTGGCGGTACACCGGGTGGAACCGGTGAGAGGCAGGCCAGGACCGTCGTTCCTTTTCTAAAGAAATATATTCCTGGGAGCCCGTCTATTGTCGTTCTGCACATGCCGGGCGCGGCCGGCAGGAAGGCTGCCAACTATGTCAATAGTTCACGACGTAAGGACATTACCCTCGCAGCCATTGGGGGTGGCCTCGCCGTAGGTCCAATCCTGGGGCTGCCGGGTGTCAAGTACGACATTAACAAACTCAATTATCTGGGCTCCACGGAAAGTGGAACCCCCTATCTCTTTTACACTAGAAAAGAGGCGGGTTTTGATTCACTGGACAAACTCCGGGCGGCTCCAGTGGTCAAAGTGGGCGGGCAGACCGTGGGTCATCCTATCTATTATAGCGCGAGGATGATCGCCTATATTCTTGGTTTGAAAAATCAGAAATACGTCACTGGCTATTCGGGGCGCGAGATGGACCTCGCCGTGCTCAGGGGTGAGATTGACGGCCGAACAAACAGTGCCACGACCTTACTCAGGAGAAACCCCGAGTGGGTGGAAAGAAACATGATCAATCTGCATGTTACAATTACTGTCCCTAAAGGAAAATTTCACCCGCGCTTCAAGAATGTTCCCGCCGTGGACTCCTTTGCCAAGACCGACATGGATCGCAAGCTGCTCGAAATGTTCCGCGCGCTCCTTTATCCGCGTTGGCCCTTCTTTGTGGCGCCGGGGGCTCCCAAGGAAAGTGTTGCTATTCTACAAGAAGCATTTCGCAAAACCTTTCGGGACCCCGAGTTTCACAAACGTTTCAAAAAGCTGATGGGAACGGAGGCCTCACCTCTCAACGCAGACGAGGTAAAAAAGGCTATTGATGCCATTCCCCGCGATCTTGAGGTGCTGACTCTATTCAAGGCCCTTGCGGGACCAGGGGCCATCCCTTCTCGTTGAGGGACAGCCAGTCATGCAGTTGCCATTCATGTTCTGACGTTGATAGAGCAGGTGACCTTATCAAGGGCCCTTCATCCGCGCCACGAACCCTACGATAAACCAGGAAACGATTGCTGCAGGTCTGGTGGCTATCTGTGCGGTACACAGGGAAGCAACCAGGCTACCTTAACCGACCATACGGTTACCGTAATAAGTGGTAAGACGATCTTCATCACTGAAGTCAAAATAGAACACTTCGTCCATGGAACTACTAATCCTCATTTTCGGGATTGTGATTGCTGTTTACGGCGCCCAGCTTTTAGTGGACGGCGGTGTTGCCATCGCCCGGCGCTTCAACATCCCGACGCTAGTGATCGGTAGCACGATCGTTGCATTCGGCACCTCTATGCCGGAGTTCACGGTCAACATGCACTCTGCGATGCATGGCAACACTGATCTCGCGCTGGGCAACATCCTGGGTAGCAACCTGTTCAACATCTGCGTGATCATTGGCACGGTCTGTCTAATGGCGCCATTGACCATCAATGAGAACTCCGCCTCCAAGGATTTTCCCATGTGTCTGATCGCCGCTCTGATGGTGGGCGTAGCAGGCAACGAACTGTACTTCGATAAAATCAATTACCATCAACTGATGCCAAGCGACGGCATCACATTCTTGGGATTTTTCAGCATTTTTGTTTATTACACGTATCAGGAGGCCCGAGCTGGCGCGTCCCACAAGCGGGTCACACATGTCGAACACATCAAAGAAAGGCATGAACAGAAAGGTCTTTCACCGCTAAAGGCTCTCGGGTACATCGTGCTGGGACTCTTGGGGCTTGTGTTTGGTGGTGATTTTATCGTTGATGGAGCCACGGGTGTTGCAAGAAGCTTCGGTCTTCCGGAGCGGGTGATCGGTTTACTCATTGTGGGACCGGGCACTTCGATTCCCGAGCTGATTATCTCTATTGTAGCGGTTCTGAAGAGGAATACCGATATGGTATTGGGAAACGTACTGGGATCGAATATTTTCAACGTATTCTTTACACTAGGGGTGACGGCAATCATTCAACCTGTCCCGCTGGACATGGCGCTCAATTATTCAGTGATCGCAAATGTCATCGTCACCCTTCTCCTTGTCCTTTTCACGTGGTTGGCAAGGCGTAAAACCATGGGACGAGGAATAGGAGTGCTTTTAGTCACGGCCTATGTTGGCTTTATGATTCATGCCCTGACGATTTGATTGACTGGTGGTCAGACAGGTTAGCGGTGGCGGTGCCTCTGATCTTTTTGGATGGAAATAAATGCGTTGTTCTTAAAAAATTGTCGCTCATGAGGAAGCAAGAATGGATGTAGAACAGTGCTCGGGCAGTATCATTACGATTCCATTTGGGAATCACAAGATTGATGCCCTCTATTACTTTCCTTTGACTCATGTGGGCCCTGCTGAGAAGACACTGTGTATCCTCCGCCTCCATGGGATTTTAGGGAACCTCCTGGATGAGACAGAGCATGCCCTCCCACATCATCTCGCCAAGGAGGGGTATTCTTCCCTGACCATGAACACCCTGCTTGCCAATCTCGGACTGTTTTTCGGATTCGGCATCTTTGATAATGCCATGCCTCAAATCGATGCTGCGTGTGACTTCCTGCGGAAAGTTGGATTCAAAAATATTGTCATTGCCGGACACGGCCTGGGCGGAACCATGGCCATCCGGTACGCTTCACTGAGAGGCGAGGATGCACAGCAATCAGGCATTCGAGGCGTGATTGCAATTGCCACGTCCTATTCAATGCCAGAAACAATTCGACGACGCTGGAGCAGATTCGGTAGTGAGCCCACTTACGATGAAATGTATCGGCGTGCAACTAGTATATTCCGTCCGGAACCAGGGACAGAGCCTGCATGTGACGAAACCGTGGTCGTAAAAAGAGCCCATGGCCACACCAGTCTGCCGGAACACACCGAAGTCTATACGCTAAAAACCTGGTGGGCCCTCGCAAGCCCTGATGCCGAAGGACCGAAAACCTACCTTCACATAGGAAAGGTCGCGGTGCCTATCCTCCTGGTGCATGGGATGCATGACGAGATTATTGAGCCGCGTGAAGGTGAGGACCTTGGTGTCCTGGCAGGAATAACAGGTAACAAGGACGTGACCCAAATTTATCTCGATGCTCCCCATTCCTTCGAAGGAAAACAAAATGAACTCGGACAGACTGTCGTTAATTGGTTATGTGAACGTTTTTGATCGAAATGGACCCAGCCGGGACAGGATGAAACTGGACTGAGCCGTGGACGAGATTTTGATTCACCCTGAGCAGCATTTGATTCGTTTCCGAGCGCCTGATGGATTCTCGGTTACCTCCCATTTGCTGACTCGCGATATCGAACAAAGTAAAAACAACCTTGATACCCCCATTGTGCTTCATATTCACGGGCTATTAGGGCATTTCCTTGCCCGAGGGACGCCGCGGCTTCTTCCACATGCCCTACTCGAGCATGGAGTGTGGTCCATGTCGATTAATACGAGGCTTGCCTTTGCCGGCCAGTTAACTGGGAAAGGGATCTTCAATGACACCATTCACGAAATCGATGCAGCGATTGAGTTTCTCACCCAGAGAGGGTTCCGGCGGATTTACTTGCTTGGATACAGCCTGGGGGCAAGCATGGTTGTTCACTGGGCGGTGAACCGCAGTCAACCAAATGTGAGGGGTCTCATTCTCGAAGGACTCCACTACTCCCTTCCCGATTCACAGAAACGACGAATGGAAAAGTGGGGTAGCACCCCCACCTATGAGGAAATCTACCAACAGGCCAAAGTTGTCCTCGGAGATGACCCATACCAAAGCCGCAATGATGAAACCTTTGTGATCTACCGTTCCCGTGGCGCGACTTCGGAACCAATCAACGACGAGATCTTCACCTATAAAACCTGGTGGCACATGATGGGTCCTGAAGCTTATGCCGCCATGGCCCACAGGCACATTGGAAGCATCAAGAAATCCATTTTAATTATCAGGGGGGAACACGACCCTCTCATCGAGGACTGGGAGCCAGAGGCCCTGGCTCAGCTTGTCCGAACATCGGGCAACTCCCAAATCCGGGTTCGGCAAATTTCTGAGGCCGGACATGACTGCATGGAAAATCCCACCGAGATGCTACAGGAGATAACCGATATGGTATCTCGCCCATCAGAGGGCTGAGACCGCACTTTATTTTCACGTCCTTATGGCTATCGGTGGAGTTTGACACCCACTCTGTCGCAATACTTTTCCACGGGGCATTGACTGCAAACCGGCGAAATGGGCCGGCATAAATGCTGGCCAAAAGTAACCAGGAGGTCGTTGTATTCAATCCAATATTTTGGGGGCAGTTTATCCCTCAAGGCGAACTCGGTCTTCTCAGGGTTTTTCGTTTTCACATATCCCCAGCGATTGGAGATGCGATGCACGTGAGTATCCACACAAATCCCAGGTTTGCGAAACCCCAGGGTAACCACGAGATTGGCAGTCTTCCGACCCACACCTCTAAGTTTGAGTAACTCATCGATATCGGCGGGGACCGTCCCGGAATACTTTTCCTTGAGGGATTTACATATCTCGCGAATGTTTTTTGCCTTGACCCGGTAAAATCCAACCGGGAAAATTGCTTTCTCGATAGTTTTTACAGGCAGCTCCAACATCTTTTCAGGTGTTTGAGCGAGGGCAAACAACCGGCGACAAGCTTGGGAGGTGGTATTATCCTGGGTCCGCAGGCTCAAGATACAGGAAATAAGGATGTGAAAGGGGCTATGCCGGGACTCGGCCATGAGTGTAACAATGGGCGTTTCCCATTTGGGCACTTCACGCCGAAGTTTTCGAATTGCATGATGAATTTGTCTCTCTGTCACAGTAGTAGATTTTTCAACCTCAATTCGATAGATTGGATAAAGTCTCTTTTTCTAGCATAGATTTCAGTCAAGAGAAACTTTTTTCACCTTAGTTATGGCACCTGATACGATTTCATCTATCCTGCAATCGCGGGAACCTAAGACCCTCGCCGGAGACAACTATCGTCCCGCTGCAGTGTTGGTCCCTATCCAAGAAAGGGCAGATGGAATTCACTTGATATTGACGCAAAGGGCCGAGGGGCTCAATTCCCATAGCGGCCAAGTGGCCTTTCCTGGTGGGAGTTTGGAATCGGGGGACTCAGGACCCGTGGAGGCCGCCCTACGTGAAAGCCAGGAGGAAGTTGGAATCGACCCTCGTCACGTGCGCATTTTAGGGCAGCTTGACCAGGTCACTGCAGCCTCGAGTTTCCTGGTAACACCATTCGTTGGTGTGATCCCCTTCCCCTATGAATTTGCCTTGAACCCCAGCGAGACCGCTGCGGTCTTTTCCGTACCGGTATCTGCCCTCCTGAAACCCAATTGTATGACGGTTGAGCTGCGTCCCCTTAATCCACGGGTGCCCACCTACCACTTTCAATACCAAGGATGGGATATTTGGGGAGCCACGGCGAAGATGATTAAACAACTATTGGAGCTGGCTTTTGGCTTTAAGTCTGAATACCATTAGCACCACAGTTTGGCTGTTCTTTCTTTCTCTCAATTTCCTTGCCTGCACCCCCTCCGCTCACTTGTACATGCAGGACAAGGGTCAACTGACCCACGCTCACCTAGCGTAGTTACTCTCTGCAAACCCGTTGTCTTCGGATCAGAATATACGCGTGACCACCTTGGGCAAGGGCAAAGAGATGAGTCACCACCTGGTACAAATCCGTGATCGTGAGAAACCCCAACGTCCACAAGACCCACGACCTGACTGTGGTGATGCTAAAAGGAAAGGGTTATCTCATGTTAGAACAAAAGCGAATAGAACTGAGGAAGGGGGACGTCCTTTTCATTCCACGGGGTTCGGTCCAATATGTTGTCAACACCTTCGCTGAACCGTCAGTTGGATTGGCCGTTTTTTCTCCAGTTTTTAAGGGAAAGGATTCTATCCCTGTGGGGAAAGCCGCCAATCGCTAATGGGTCTTGCCGGCTCAACGGCACAACTGAGAAATCAACCCCTCTAACGTGCGCTTTTTCTACCGTAACCAGTGAATAGGATTCCGATCTCAGGAGTCAGGGTGAATCCCTCCACAGGTTGTTTCGTCAGTTTTTTCCAGAGCATCAGCGAATAGGACTGACGCCGGCTCACTCCAATGGTCTCCACATTGGAAATTCCATTTCCCCGGAGAGCGGCATGCAGCTCCGGAGGGCGCCGGAATTGTTTCCAGTTCAGGGTGCCGGGAGGGATCTTCTTGAGTACGTATTGAAAACCAATGGTGATGAGCACCAAAGATTTCAGGGTTCTGTTGATTCCGCTGTAGAGGTAAAGCCCTTCCGGTTTGAGCACCCGAGCCACATTTCCGATGGTTTTGTGAAGATCGGATACATGTTCGAGCACGAAAGAGGTGACCACAACGTCAAATGACGCCTCCGGTAATTGCAAATCTTCCGCTGAACCCACGTGATAGTCAATTGCGAGTCCCACCCTTACGGCGTGCTCTCTAGCAGTCTCAATGGCTCCCGCCCGCACATCGATTCCTGTCACCAGTGCTCCAGCCCTGGCAAAATCTTCCGATAATAATCCTCCTCCGCATCCCGCATCGAGTATCCTCTTCCCCTTGATGTCACCACCCATTATACCCATGAAGTAATTCAATGTTACCGGATGAATAGCGTGAAGAGAGCTGAGGGCCGCATTCTTATCCCTCCACTTTTCCCCCAGTCCACCATAGAGTTCGCCGTTTGCGGCTTGTTCACTCACTTTGGTCTTCTTTTACTTTTAGCTGAATTCCAAACCTAAGATGTGTCCGGACGGCCCGCGCAACGGGATGTGAGTAGTTCCGCTTCTCTATGACAAATCGATAGGCAAGGAATGAATTCGCGAGAACTTTGGAGCGATATCTATCCAAAGGTAGGCACCACTATGCATCACCGCCAACCTGCTGTCAAATAAGCCTTACGGGTTCCAGCAGCAGTGTCCCCAGGGAAGTGAGTATAGGATCCCCATGGATTGGCGGAAGGAGCACATCCAATGCTATAATTTTAAAAACGCTTCTAGACTCATCAAACTCAGGCAATACTTACTTTGCAATACGAGAATCTCAAGAGACGATCCATTTATTATTTGCTTCCAGTATGTTCCGCCATATTGGTAGCCGCGCCGTTTCTTTTTCCGGTCCTGTTTCCTGTAACTTGGATATCCCTCATCCCCCTTCTATGGTTGCTGCAGCGGGTATCCGTGCGACAAGCCTTCCTATTTGGATTAGGAGCAGGTGTGGTGATGATTCTTGTGGGGTTTTATTGGCTGAATTACACCATTCGGGTATTCGGCGGTTTTCCCCATGGTATTAGTGAGATTATTTGGTTAGGCCATGCCGTTTACGCGGCCCTACCCCTGGCTCTTTTTTCCCTGCTCGTTCGAATCTATGGATTCGGTCCACTGGGTCTCTTTCCAGCGCTCTTTTGGGTCACCATCGAATTTTGGTTTCCGCAACTCTTCCCCTGGTACCTGGCCAACAGTCAATCTTCCTTCCTGACTCTCATTCAGTCGGCCGATCTGATTGGACCCTATGGTACCAGCTTCGTGCTGGTATGGGCGAATACCGTTCTCTATCAAATTGGCGAAGGCCTGTTCATAAAAAAAGGCCGGAAACGAATTCCCATAACAGAAACGGCCATGGTCGGCGCAGTGCTGGTGGGGCTCCTTGTATACGGGCACACCAGATTGTCCGCTGTCTCAAAGGAAATGGAGGCTGCACCTGCTTTAACCGTGGCGGCTGTTCAGGGAAATATTAGTATTCGCACCAAAGGGGACTTAACCTACCTGGAGAGCAACCTGGCCTCGTACAAGGAACTGACTAGTAAAGTCCGAGGAGCTCAGTTAGTGATCTGGCCGGAATCCGCTGTGGAAGCTTGGGTTCCGGAGAACATGAAGCAGCTCCCACCGGAACTCCCACTGCCACTTCCGTCTGGCGTCTCATTTTTGATATTCGGTGTGAGGAGCCTGGTACGGGATTCGGCTGCTGCTAAGACGAAGGTATTCAACAGCGCCTTTCTGGTGGATCGTGAGGGTCAAGTGGTGAGCCGCTATCACAAGCAGGTGCTACTCGCCTTTGGGGAGTATATCCCGCTAACGTCTGTACTCTCCCTTCTCCCAGGAATGCCCCCCATCGGCAAGGGATTCAGTCGGGGCGATGGACCACGTACCCTCGACTTGTCCCCCACCATTCGGTTGGCCCCTCTCATATGCTACGAAGATTTGATGCCGTGGTTATCGCGCAGATTCGTGGCCGCAAGCCATGCCAATCTTCTGGTGAACCTCACCAACGACGGTTGGTTCGGTGACACGGTTGCACCATGGCAACACGCTCGGCTTTCCAAGTGGCGGGCCATTGAAACGCGTCGGAGCATGGTGCGGGCCACCAATACCGGCGTGACCACTGTTATCAGCCCCAGGGGAGAAATTCTCGATTCCTTGCCGATGTTTTCCACGGGAGTCATAAACGCAAAAGTGCCTCTGCTAAGAAACAAGACTTTCTACGTCCAATTTGGTGATTGGTTTACCTGGATCGCCACAGCAGCTTCACTCAGCATCGTCGTCATTCGTAAGTTTTTCCACCACTAGTGTAGTGCCTCTTAAATGAAGGCACTTATTCTTCGACGTAACAATTTAGTATCCGGGAATGATATTTCATGCGAAAGACCCTATATCCCAAGACATCACTGCAGGTTATCATCCCGCTGGCATGTACCATATCCGCCGCCCTGATGCTCGACCAAGGTTTTTCTATTCACCACGAAGTGCACAAAGGACACGAAGAACGGACAACCGGATTAGAAAAGCAACCGGACTTCAACATACTATTCTCTTCCTTCGTGCTCTTCGTGTCCTTCGTGGTGGTGTACTTCGGATGAAGTGCCAACAGCGTGAGACACTGCACTAGTCCATCTCTTTATCCACTTTCGTACCGGGAGTGGATTTCACTTTTCTCGTTATAGGAACAGTCCACCTGTCCGGCCACGCCACCACTATTCGATAACCGAGTAGAACTGAGAGGATGCTACCATATATCAAGGGATCCCGTTGGTCCGCTTTTACCAGCCAGATGTAATGGATCACCCCTCCTATGGCAGCCAGGTAGACAAGACGGTGCAATTGCTGCCAGCGACGTCCGCCGAGCCTTCGAATCATCCCGCTAGTGGACGTAAGCGCCAGAGGGACAAGTAGTAAAAAGCTGACAAACCCCGCGGTGATAAAGGGACGCTTTATTACATCCCTCACCATCTCCATGAACTCAAAAAACTGATCCAGCCAGATGTAGGTGGTAAAATGTAGGCAGACGTGAAAGAACGCGAACAAGCCCAGCATCCGCCTGAACCTTATAAGCCAGTGGAGACCTGTTAGTCTACGCAGCGGAGTCACACTGAGGACGATCAAAAGGAACACCAAGGTCCAAGTCCCTGTTGACCGTGTGATAACCTCAATAGGATTTGCACCCAGGTTATTGGTATAGGCATTCCAACCTAGGCGGGCCATGGGAATAAGGCAGAGCAGGAAAACTACCACCTTGATTGGGGTCACATACTTCACAGTTGTGCTTTGAGGCTCGCCTAACCCCGATCCAAAAAGAACATGCCAGGCGTTTACGATCCTGTTCGGGGCTAATAGTTCGCAGTCAGGTCCATGCCTTGATATAAAGACGCCACCTGATCTGCATACCCATTGAACATGAGAGTCTTGCGCTTGCGAAACTCACCGATACGGCGCTCGCGTGCTTGACTCCAGCGGGGATGATCCACATCAGGATTCACATTGGAATAAAAGCCATATTCGCTGGGAATAGCCTTTTGCCACGAGTTCATGGGTTGTTTCTCCACGAATCGAATTCGCACAATGGATTTGATGCTCTTGAATCCGTACTTCCAGGGTACCACCAGACGGATGGGCGCCCCATTCTGGTTGGGAAGAACCCGGCCGTATAGGCCCGTGGCAAAGATGGTCAACGGGTGCATGGCCTCATCCAGTCGAAGCCCTTCCACATAGGGCCAATCCAGAACCCGCCTGCGCTGCCCAGGCATCTGCTTCGGATCGTAGAGAGTCGTGAATTCCAAATATTTGGCTTTAGCGGTTGGTTCCACCTTTTTGATTAACGCGCTCAGCGGGAACCCCACCCATGGAATAACCATCGACCAGCCTTCCACGCAGCGCAACCGGTAGATGCGTTCTTCCAGCGGGCTCAATTTCATCAGTTCGTCGATGTCAAATTGCTTCTCCCTTTTAACCTCCCCCTCTACGGCCACGGTCCAGGGACGAGTTATCAGCCTTTTTGCATTTTTCCGAGGAGAATATTTATCGGTACCGAATTCATAAAAATTATTATAGCTGGTGATGTCTTTGTATGGAGTCTTTAACTCATCTGTGCTGAAGGGGCTCTTTTGCACTCCTTGGAGCATCGAACCGCTGGGCCCTTTTTCGGACTGCACACTCACCGCGGGGAGAACCAATCCGGTGCCCACTGCCACTGCGGTCACGGAGGCGCCCAAAAGGAATTGTCGGCGATTGAGATAAACTCTTTTATCGGTGATCTCGCTTCCCTTGATATCGCTAGGCTTCTTGATCAACATAATTTCTCCTTCCAGAAAACTCTTTGCCCAATCGGGAGACGATGATTAGTCAAATTCTAAGGGCTTCAAAGGAGACATGTTTTTGTTTGTCGTCGTCTCCCGACAAACAAAAAAGCAATTCTCTGCGCCCTCTGCATCTCTTTTGTATCTCTTGCTTCGTGTACTTCGCGTCCTTCGTGGTCAAACAGTTTGTCACCACGAAGAGCACGAAGGTCACGATGTTTGGATCACTGTTCGTGCCACGAACGCAAGGGTCACAAAGATTGTTTGGCGCTCTCTGCGTTCTCTGTGGTTAAATTTTCTCTCCGTCCCATCCTGGCGATCCTTTCGACGTCGCTCAGTACATGCTTTGCGTCTTTGCGCAAGTTGCCCCTTCTCCGATTCCCTGAAGGCAAATTCCACGAACAGCTTCAAGCATGGTCGCTTAGTTTTCTTCTAGCAGGCGACGAATCAACGATTCCGTCTCGCGATATCCCCCTTCGCCAAATCTTGTGTGCCGGACAATTCCTTTCTTATCGATCACATGCAGCGTTGGCCAATACCGAGTCCCATACCGGTTCCAGGTGGCAAAATCGTTATCGATGGCCACGGGGTACTTAATCCCAAGTTGGGCACTGGCTGCCTCCACTTTCTTTCGAGGTTTTTCCCAGAAAAACTCCGGCGAGTGGATACCTATGACCACTAGCCCTTGAGAACCGAAACGCTCATACCAATCCACCAAACTGGGGATCGTCCGTTTGCAATTGATTCAGCCATAGGTCCAAAACTGCAAAAGGATCACCTTACCGCGAAGATCCGCCATCTTCAGGGCCGGAGAGTTAATCCAGACCTTGTTTTGGATCTCCGGAGCAGGCTGACCGATCAACCTCGCTTCGGCGCTGGACTGCGGAAAATGGAATCCCAATAAAAGAAATAATACTAGGGCCGATTGAATAGCACGCCCCCTTAATCCGCTTACTTTTGTTAAATCTTGCTTCATTACTTGTCCTTTAGAGTGGGCCAGTTCTTATTGGCCTTAACAATATAACCGGGAATGTCCCTCTCCCATATTCTCGCCACCCCCGGACTCAAGTTCAGATAGAGCTTGCCGTCGACTATTTTCCACGCACTCGGGTCAATGTCCGCAGTGATTCCCTGGCTCACCGCATAGGCGCAGTATCCACCATACTGAGGCGCGTATTTCTCGGGATCTGACTCGAATAGCGCTCGGTTTTCCGCACTGGAAAAGCGCCATTTCGCGCCCATCCATTCGTATTCGAACTTTTTGTTCCCCTTGACAGGTTTGCTAGCGGTGAAGTATGCCACCGCGTCGTAACCTTTTAGGGTCACTTCCGGTGCGTGGTTTATTGGTGGAACTGCATGGACCGGGGAAACAGCGAAAATAAGACCCACCAAGAGCAAAAAGGCAAAGAGACTCTTTGTAAGATCGTATTTTAATATTGCAATCGACATAACATTCCCCCTTTCTCTATATGTTACAAAATTCTATAAGCGAATACAGCTTACCCTTTGAATGACCCTTGAAATTCATACCTTTTCCCCCATGAAGTCCACGGGCCGAACCTGGTGGCGCAGTGCCGCCTGCAGCATCCTTCGTGCCCCGGAGACCCTGGAGCGTAACTTGCTGATGGAACTCTCCATTACCCGGGCTGCTTCCTGGTAACTCAGCTCTTCGATGTTCACCAGGATGAGGACTAGGCGGTACTCCTCAGGGAGCTTTTTGACGGCCTCCTCTACCTCTCCCTGGGTAAATTGGGAGATGGACAGATTGCGGGTGGATTCACCGTTTCGCTTTGGACGATCCCAATCAATGGTTGTTTGAACGCCGACGCTTTTCCGATAACGGCGATTGAAGATACTCCGCAAAATGCAAAGGAGCCTCACCCGGCTGTTGGCATCCGCCTCATGGGAACTGAAACGACCGTAGGCTTTTAGATAGGTTTCTTGAACGAGGTCTTCCGCCATCTTACCATCCTGTGTCAGGTAAACAGCACAGGTATAGAGCCAGGGGAGCTGGGACAGAGTCGCCGTCTCAAACTCCGCCCTGATTGCCTTTTTCCTCTGATCCCTAATAAACGGCCACAGTCGCCCCTTGTAGATCATGTCACAGGCCCAGCTCATTGATTTAAGACCTCCCATTCCATTGTAAAGTCGGCCTCGAATATCACGTTTATATGTCCAGATTGTAAAAGGAGGAGATAAAGAACCAATAAAGCAATTGTAAAGATACGGTAAAGATCGAGGACCTGAGGAAAGGGCTAAAGGGAGAGGGTAAACCCTATTCGGGTCTCTGCCGGAGAACTTTCGGCACTCACCTGGCCACCATGGGCTTCCACCAATTCCTTAACGATGGCAAGGCCGATACCAGCCCCACCATGTTGACGGGAGCGAGATTTTTCACCTCGGTAGAATCGTTCGAAGATAAAAGGAAGATCCTCATTGGTGATACCATCCCCTGTGTTGGCGAATATCCACTTGATGGAAGCCGAAGACCTTTCGGCACTGATCCTGACCTTGCCGCCTGAGGGAGTGTACTGCCAGGCATTGTGCAGGAGGTTCCTGAAAACCTGCGCCAGTTTTTCTGGGTCTACGAGCACCTCATAGTTTCCTTCAGGAAAATATTTCTCGATTTGAATTCCTTTTTCCGCAAACTTGTGACGGAAGAGCTCCAGGCTCCGTGACCCTAGCTCCAGGAGATCCGTTGACTTTTGTCTCAGGCTTCCCCTGGATCCCTCCGCATGGGCGAGCTGGAGGAGGTCTTCTACCAGTTGGGCCAAACGAATGGTTTCCTCCTGGAGGGACTCCATGGTTTCTTTCGAGGGTGCCACCACCCCATCGCTCAAGGCTTCCAAATATCCCCGAATGTTTGTTAGAGGGGTACGTAGCTCATGGGCTACATCGATTACCATGGTCTTTCTCAATTGTTCGATCCTCTGGAGGCTATCGGCCATCTGATTGAAAGCAGAGGCCAACTGGCCGGTCTCGTCATTGGAAGAGATCTGCACACGAGCGGAATAATCCCCGGAGGCGATTTTCTTAGTAATCCCGGTCATTTGAGAAAGGGGATTCAATACCTTTCGGGTCAAAAGAAAGCTCAGGCACACCGCAAGGGCCAGGGTGACAAGGCTCGCCCATATCAGGGAACGATGGGTGGCTTCCAGAAACATCCTATGAACGGATGACGGAGAGATGTTGTACTCATCCATCAAGGTCATGAAATAATCCGAGGCTAGATAATCGATGGCAAGCCAAACGATGAGAATCACTACACCGATGACGAGGATATTGATCCCCAAAAGCTTCCAGAGAAGGCGACTCTTCATTTGCAATGCTACTTCAGACTATTCATCCCATTCGGCTAACTGGTAGCCAATACCCCTCACGGTCAACAGGTACCTGGGTTTTGAGATGTCCGGCTCGATTTTCTGCCTGAGCTTTCCGATATGTACATCGATGACACGGTCGATAACCGCTTCACCGCGGGGATAGAGGTGATTGAGCAGCTCCTCTCGTGAAAATACACGCCCTGGAGATTCCATCAGGATTTGAAGGAGTTTGAACTCGAAACTGGTGAGTGAAATCGGCCGGCCCTTTAAGGTTACCTTCCTCTTTTCAGGATCCAAGGAAAGCCCCCCTTGCGACCCTAACCGTTTCCCTTTGGACGTATCTGGACTTACCCGACGTAGTATTGCTTTTACCCTGGCCGTCAACTCCCTAGGGCTAAATGGTTTCACAACGTAATCATCTGCGCCCAGAGACAAGCCCAGGACTCGGTCCATCTCTTCTTCCCTGGCGGTGAGAATCAGGATCGGGACATCGGATGACTGCCTCAGCTCCTTACAGATCTCCCACCCATCCACATTGGGTAGCATCAAATCCAGGATCACAAACTTTGGCTGATGCCGTTTTGCCAGGTCCAGACCCTTCTGGCCATCGTAGGCTGTAATGGTTTTAAAGCCTTCCCTCTCTAGGTAAAGGGCCACCAGGGAGGCCGTTTTTTTATCGTCCTCTACGATCAAGATGGGGGATGTTTTACCTGTAGAATCCATGCGGATATGAGTGTAGCGGATGGACCCCTGATTGTCGATTATGCATACTCAACCCAAAGATGGAGGGCATGGGTGTTTCTTTAACTATATCCAATTGGAGGAGATAATAATCACATTATTTCCATTCCTGTTACTTCGGGCTTCGGCGACTTCCTTCGCTCCCTTCCGTCGCATCACCGGTTTGGGGCGAAGGGGGCCTGCACCGAAGAAAGGGAAAGGTCCGATACTGAAGGCTCCAGCCAAATTGGAATGTCAGATCAAATGACGGGGCCTCGAGGTATAAACCTGTCGGCTCCCGCTGAGGGCAGGCCCCCGAGCCCATGTTCTCCTCGGAGAGCGAGTCTTCCCGCAGGGGGGACTGAAGCGAGGAGATGGCTGCTCTTGAAAAAGGCTAGCTCAACGCCTGGGAGGATTGGGGTTAGCACCCCAGGGTACTACGCTCTTCGCACAGAGGCTTTTGCGGCTTGACTTGAGATAAAGACGCTACCTAAACTCTAATAAATATGGACTCCACGTCTTATCATTCGGAACGATGCCGAGACTGCAAGGTACGGATCCGCCAGTTGCTCACCGCCATTTTCGGAGAGTGCCGGCTTAACCATTCATTTTTATGGCCCACCAGGCCACATCATTACAGCGGTAGCTCCATGGTACACGCTCTGGAGGAAATCCAGCAACACCTCAACAAATTAAGGGGATATACCGATTACATCAAGGCGGAATGGATGCCACCCTGTGATTATTACCTCCCCAGCATCGATTTGATCCTAGAGTTTGACGAGAGCCAACACTTCACCGAGTCCCGTCTGGTGACTCTCAAACACTATCCGTCAGAGTGTGACATGGGATTTTCCATCGCCCACTGGACCGATCTCTGTCGACAAATCAACGCAAAAGACGATACCCCACCGGACCGCGATGAAAGGCGAGCCTGGTACGATACCCTGCGGGATCTACTGCCCGTGCTTCATGGGATGAAACCCACGGTGCGAATTTACGCTGACGATTATCGATGGTGTTCCCTCGACGCGGAATCAACAAAAGATTTGGAAACCCTTCGCTCCCTGTTGAAGCACCTGCCCACCTGAGTCTCTAATGACTCGTCATAGTGTGTTGCCAAAGGCAGCAGAACACTCGTCAACGAGGAGTTCGTGGGCTCGGGGGCCTGCCCTCAGCGGGAGCCGACAGGCCTCTACCTCGAGGCTCCGTCATTTCACTCGGCAGGCCATTGTGATCCGAACGTTCAGTATCGGACGTCTCCCTTTCTTCGGGCCATGCCCCCTGCGCCCCAAACCAGAATACGAGGAATGGGAGTGAGACGAAAGGCTGTGAAGCGATAATTTGGCATGCTCTTTCTTGGCGCAGCCGAATCGGTTATCTTGAAAACAGCCATACCAGATAGGAGGGTTACTATGTCAGAATTGACGGCAGAGAAGTGTACGGCGTGTCGGGTTGATTCTCCCCATGTGACCGATTCGGAGATCAACCAACTCCAGCCCGGGATACCAGAATGGAAACTCATTGAGGAGGCGGGGATCCGAAAGCTTGAGCGTACCTTTCGTTTTCCAAATTTTGTAAAAGCCCTTGCGTTTACCAATGGCATAGGAGAACTCGCTGAAGCTGAAGGCCACCACCCCCGGATTACCACCGAATGGGGGAGAGTAAACGTGACCTGGTGGACACACAAAATCCGAGACCTTCACCGCAACGATTTAATCATGGCTGCCAAATCGGATCGGCTTTTCGATGAAACAACCCATTCCAGTTGAAATAGACAACCCAAGGCCATTGATCCACTTACACAAACAGTAGCACCCCGAGGAGAAACTGTAATTCAACTCAATCTACCCCTAGGAAATCGAGCCAGTGGAACGAAGCTGACCCTCCCGGACCTTCTTGAACGTGCTACTGGCGGGCAGAAACTCAATCGGCGTACAAACTTTCGCCCTTCCCTAGCGTACCAGCTCCTCCACGACCCATTCTGGATATGGTGCGAGTATCACGCCCCGCGCTCAGAGGCAGTGGACGAAACCACTCGGTATCAAAAGATGCGAATGCAGCAAGGAGTGGAATTTGAGCATGCCTGGATTCAACGAAATTACCCAGACGCGGTGACCATCAAACCGGCCTTCGGTTTTGCGGCCCTGAAAAATACCTTGGAGGCGATCCTGGCGGGAGTCTCCGTCATTGCTCAACCACAACTGTGGGACTTGCAGGGAGAAACCTACGGGAAGGCGGATCTCCTAATCCGTGACGACTCCCACGCC
This sequence comes from uncultured Binatia bacterium (SeqCode), assembly GCA_965215595.1. GTDB lineage: Bacteria > Desulfobacterota > Binatia > UBA9968 > CAXXLF01 > CBDCDW01. The sequence continues at coordinate 642,740 of CBDCDW010000006.1, forward strand.
TCCGATCTGGGTCCGTATCACTATCACCCGGTTGAGGTAAAAAGGTCCAAGTCTTTGCGAGAGTACCACGTCCTTCAAACAGCCTCCTACAACAGAATGATGGCACGAATCCAAGGGTATACCCCCGAGCGGCTCACGGTGGCTTTACCCAACAAGGAAGAAAAGATTCTTTTTTCTGAAGCTGAAAAGCAACTGGATGAAAACCTTACCAGGTGGAAGGCCCTTCGCGATGGCCAGTGGGTACCTGAGCCTGGACGGCCACCGGATGTCACGGACTCTCCCTGGCGTCAGTACGGTAATAGACTGGTGGAGACAAGAAAGGATCTCGTCCTCGTTGCAGGGCTTGGTACACGGGAACGTTATAAACTTCGCCAAGCGGGAATTGATCGCCTCGACCAACTGTGGAGCCTTCGGCTGGAAGAGACTCGTGAGATCCTTGGCGAGGGCTATGGGATGACGGCTTATTATGTCGCCCAAGCTTATAAAACTAATGGTCCCATCCCAAAGCCCGGGACAAACCTCCTCATCCCCAGAGCTAAACGCCATCTCTACTTTGATTTCGAGACTTCAGACGGGGTTCATCCCACAGAACCTCCACATGTTTATCTCATCGGATGTTGGGATGCGGAGCGGGATCAGTTCGTAAAATTTCTTGCTCGCGGAGCACAGGACGAAGAAAGAATCTTTACGGAGTTCCTTGATTATGTAGGTGAGGTGGAAGCGACTCGTCTCTATCACTGGACCGACTTTGAAATTCGGCAAATGTTCACCGTCATGGATCGCTGGCCAACCCTGATGGGGTCTTTACAGGCATTGGTCTCCTCCTGCGTTGACTTGAAGCCGTTGATCCAATCGGCGGCATACCTTCCGGTACCAACATTCTCAATCAAAAGCGTGGCCCCGGCATTGGGATTTCACTGGCGCCAAAAGGCTTTCGGGGCCTTCGAATCCATGGTCTGCTATTGGGATTATCTGGAAGACGGAGAAAAAGGCGGAATCAACAAAGCGGTCCTCTACAACGAGGACGATTGCGTGGCCATGTGGCACATCGACCAGGAGCTTTCAAAACGGTTACCCCAACTGTGAGTTGAGTTGGTAACGAATCACTGTTTTAGAATCTTCAGCTTGGTATCAATGAATAGCTTGTGGGAAAAATCTAGCATGTAAGCGATTTTCCGGATCTCCTCAACTTCTTCGTGTGACATTTTTCCTTCGGCTTTGGACAGGGCAAAAATTCCCTCAATGAGAAGTTTCCGTTCGGGCATGGGCATGATGCGTTTCACTTCTTGTACGATCCGGTGTAGATCCACTCCCTGACGGACGGTTTCCAGGGCCACCTCGATTACCGGTCCAACCGCTGCCTCCGAGGTTCCCCAAATTTCAAGAAGGATCTTTTTCATGTAGGCCTCTTCCTGAGGCAAAAAGTCATTGTCCACATAACCCACTCGGCCCAACAGCGCTGCGCTCAGGGTCAGTCTTTTGAGTTTATCCGGTGTTCCTTCTTTTTCCAGCAGTTCCGAACCCAGCCGACGACGCAGTTTAAACAGCACGCGATTGTGGATAAAGTCATGAAAATCAGCCTCGCGGCTACTTTCCGGGATTTTTTGGTCGGTGCCCCCCACCCTGAGAAGACTCTTGAGCCCGTCCAAAAGAAACGCAGCCCCTTTGCTTTCAGCCACCACTTCCTCCAGAGTCTGTAGCCACTCCTTCTCCTGAGGGGTAAAACTGTCATTGCCCTGAAGAAGATTCTCCACAGCCTTCACGAGAATTTCACGTTCTTTTTTCCGGCGGGCTCTTGAAAGAAAACGCTGCGTCACTTCTTTCATCTCCTCCAGGGACACTTTTTCAACCAAATACATTTCCACCTGTGCCCAATCGTCTCCGCTCAAGTCAAACTTTCGCACAAAGTGCTTTATGAAGTTCATTTCCTCCGCGGTCACTTCCTCGTCCGCCCACGCCACGCATGCGAGGACTTTCAAAAATTCCACTTCTGTTGATGATGCCATAATTCTCAGACCTTTCCGTTAGTTCTGCACGATTAACGACTACCCATTACAAGGAAGTATATTGCGCCAGGATGCCTCCGAATTAAAATCCGAAATCCGAATATCGAAAAACGAAACAATTTCAAAATCTCAATTCTCAAAATCCAAAACCTTCCAGTGAGAACTTCTGCCACGTTTTTAAATGTTTTGAAATTAGTATTTTGAACTTTCCCTTTTTGTTTCGAGTTTCAGATTTCGCGCTTCGAAATTTGCTTTCCATTTGTTTCGAATTTCGGATTTCGAGTTTCGAATTTGTAGTTTTATTTATACTTGGCGTGCTTTGTGGTTCGACATTGCTCACCACCCTGAGTCATCGAAGAGCGTCTTCGCGCGAGCTCACAATGAATGACTCCTACGTCTAACCAGATGGGAGAAGCGTTCGTAAATCTTTTAAGATGACCTTGGTGTCGGGGGACGAACCATCGTAGGTAAACCGGACAATTCCCTCTTTGTCCATCAGCACAGTTAGTGAGGTATGGCTTACCAGTCCGCGAGCCTTCCTCAGCACCTTGATCCCAAAGGCCTTCCATACGAAGGCGAGCTGCTGGGCGTTTCCCGTCAGCAATGACCAGTTGGTAAAATCCACCTGGTGGCGCTCGGCGTAGGACCTTAGAACTTCTGGTTTATCCACCTCAGGATCCGTAGTGATTGAAAGTAGATAAACAGATTTTTGTTCTTTTTCACTCAAGCCTTTCTGCACCGATGTCATACTAATCGTAACCAGAGAACAAACATCCGGGCAAGTGGTGTAGACGAAGGATAAAAGGAGCACCTTACCCCTGAGGGTCTTGAACTCAAAGGGCTCTCCCCGCTGATTCGTCAGGGAAAAGTCTGGGATAGGCAAGTTGACTTTGTGCCGCACGGCCTCGTGCGCTTTGGAGCCCGATGCGGGGTGGTGAGCCTTCACCACCAACCAACCTCCGAGGACTAAACATCCTGTGGCCCAAAGAATCATGAGGACTGTGAACCCTTTCCTTTGGATCATCCATCTTCCCCATTTTTGGACGGGTCGTAACTGTATACGTATTGCCAAGGCACACTACAGTGGGCCCAAATGAGCGGCTCAAATTTCTCCCACCAATCAGGATTACGACCCTCCAGGCTAAGAATCCGTACGAAGCGCACCATGTCCTGAATTTCATAATTCTTGAGAGCGGGCCCAAAGGCAGGCATAACACCCTTCCCGCTTCTGATCACGCTGCGAATTTGAATCACGCCTTTCTGCTTTACTGTATTCCTAAAATCTGGAACGGGATTTGGCAGGGAGGCGGCAATGGGGCCATCGCCCCTTCCGGATGGACCATGACAACCCAGACAGCGTTGGCCATAGTTAAGCTGCATTTCTTCTTTACGCAGACAACCGGCCAGAAGGAACGCGATCCCGCATAACATGAGCAGTCGAAGGATTACAAACCACATTTTCAGTCAATACCCAGCCTTTTCTACCATAGGCCCTAAATCCTTGCCAGGAATGAGCTCCCAAAGACAATCGGTACCTGATTAGAATATACGGCACTTATCCGTTAACGACGTTAGGGAGAACTTAACCAAGGGTGCTGGGCACGAAGAGCTCTTCGGGTTCAAAGACGCGCCCCATTACACCCAATCGTGTAAGGAATACCAAGAGCGCTTTCACATTACGCCGCACGTTGTCCGTGAGCCCATACCGGTGAGGGATTTCCCCCAAAAGCTCTATCTCCCGCCGGGCAAGAGATTCTTCCTCACTGGGACGGTAGCGTGATGCAAGGTCGTTGGCCTCGGAAAATACCTCTACGAGACGAGGAGGAAGCTCCGGGTGAAGCCGCGCCAGGCTGGCACTCACAACTCCCAGGTCGGTTATGGGGTATAGTCCTGTGCGTTTGTAAGTTTCGGCGATGATTTCTGGTTCGTTAATGAGCGAGCGCAGGCTGGAGTGTCCCGCCAGGACTTGTTCCAGATTATGGCCGCCGAACATGGACCAATAACGGGGTCCTGCGGTTACGATCACGGCATCTAACTCACCTTTGACGAGGCGTTCCAAATTTTCGCTCACTACGCGCGATCCTCGTTTTATGTTAAGACCCAGAGGGTTGTTAACGAGTCCTTCTGGCTCCCCGCTATGCCACTCGATGTCGGTCAAGGAGACATCAAAAGCCTGCTCCAACATCAACGTCACTCCCACCATGGTCCCCGCCAGCATGGAGTGCCGTGTGCCTACCCGTTTCCCTGCAAGCTCTCTCGGATGCATAAGCGATGAGTCAGCGCGGACGATGATGTTTCGCTGCATATGCTCCCGGCCGAAGAAAACCGGAATGGCCAGTGGGGCAGCACCTTTCTCCACATCCAAAGCGAGGTGCCGCACACCGTTTTCCCCCACATCCGCATGCTTGGTAGCGGCAAATCTGTCGGGCGTGTGACCGATGTCAGCGAAGCACTCCCAACTCACCCCTGGAATCGTAACGCTTCCATCCGCCATGGCACGAGTCCAGGGCCCGGGTGGAATGACCATTTTGAGATGAACGTTTTGCATAGAATTGGATCGGAGGTCTGTTGCGCGCGCCACGCCATCTAGACTGTGCCTCACGCCACTAAAAACTGGGTGAAACGTTGGGCCACGAGCCTCCTCAGTGATCTAGTTATATGAAAAAACGGAAGGATCGTCCTGATGCAATGATCTAAAGATACAGGTGGCGAAGGCGCCACCGGACTATCATATAGCCTGAAATGCCAGGCGACGGACGTTTTCCATATTTTTCCCCTCGATACGCACGAGCTTCGTAGCGGCTTCACGCCTGGGCGAGTGCAGATCTCCCTCATTATACAAATGTGCCATGCCGGGTTTGAGCAGGTAGGTTCTGGCTGTACGCACCTTGCCTGGTTTACTCTCCGTAGCCGCCTCCACCAGCTCCCAGTCGGTCATTTCTGTCTCGCCTTCCGCCTGCCCGTAAATCGCCCACACCGGGCCATGGTCGTGGGGGTTGCTCGCCTTAGCTCCCTTGTTGTAATGGGCCAGGATACAGAAACCTAATTCCTGGTCTTCGTAGATAATTTTTCGGTCCGGTGCGTCTTCACCGAACTGTTTGGCAATAAACTCCTGGTCCTTCAACATCTCCTCCAACAGTGCGCACACCTTTTGCCGTCCCTCCGGCCCTGGCTCGGACTGAAGTATTCGATGACACTCTCCGGCAAACTGTTCCAGCGTGTTGGCCATAACTAAACCTCCTGCAAATGATAGCCATTTTTAGGCCATCGCACTGGAATAGTAAAGGGTATAAAAACCCACGGTTACGTCCATTCCACCTGGGGCATTCGCGAATGGATGGGAGAATTAAACGTGATATTGCTCCTTTACGAGGTCTCTTAGAATGCTGGCAAAAGACACTTTTCCACCATCTTCCGTATGGGTCTATACCCATTGAACATTCAGGAAAAAACATACGAGTCCGCCTGCACTTCCGGCCAATGCTCACAATGTTTCAAATTCGTTCTTTGCTAGTTCCTCCCTCCTATTTGGGGCCGAGCTCATGAGTTGTTTACGAAGGGCAAAAGGTGGGCTAAGGTAACGTGACATCTGATGCGAGTTGCGCCAATCTAACACCGAATGAATTCGGAACAAAAACAGCAAAAATTTTCCTCATATTCCTGTTGGACTAGACCGACGTGTCGTATTCCACATAAGGCCATCAGGTTTGCGGTGATTCTGCAGCTAATCCTTCTTCTGCTCCCCCTCAGCGTTATCGCACAGGAAGGTTCAACGGTCCTCAAGTGCGGGTGGTATCCCTGGGACCCGTACCAGTACCTCGTTGTGCAGCAAGATGTCGAACGGCTCACCGGCCTGGATGTCCAATTGGTTCGGTCTGTCTTCGCTCAGATGGGTCATGGGGTGAGCTACGAGGAAGTCAGCTGGAAGCAGCACCAACTCGACGTCAAAAACGGCACCCGCGACATCGCGGCCGGCGCCTTTAAAAACCCCGCGCGGGCGGAGTATGCCTACTTTTCGGCACCGTACCGCAAAGAGGCCGACGTTCTGTACGTTCGCAAAGGAGATGCGTTGCGCTATGGATTTAAAAACATCGACGAGCTTCTGACCCGATTTCAAGAGCAAAAATTCCGCCTGGGCGTGATCAACGGTTTTTACTATGGACCGGATGTGATGCGGTTCATCAACGATCCCGCCAACGCCTCGAGGGTTGTCAAGGTTCCAGACGACGTCGCCAATTTCAAAAATCTTTTGAATCATACCATTGACGGCTTTGTCGCGGACCGCCTGGTAGGGTCACCTTGGCCTGGAGGAATGGCTGGCAGCTGGCCGTCGAAGAGGTGTCACCGCCGGTGTACTCGGAGAACATCCACGTGATGTTCAGCAAGAAAACAACGACGCCGGAGCTGGTGAAGGCCTTCAATCGCAGTCTCGACCGGCTCAAGCAGAGCGGCCAATACGGTCTTATTATCCGGGAATATCTCTTCCCCGCTTTGCTGGGAGCCACCGTCGGCCAGCGTTGGTTTTTTACCATCGACATCCTCGGCACAATCGCATTCGCCATTTCTGGAGTTCTATTGGCACGCCAGGGTGGCTACAGCCTGTTCGGCGCTTTTGTCCTAGCCTCGCTCCCTGCCGTGGGCGGCGGCATCATACGCGATCTGGTGGTGAACCGTGAGGAATTGGCCGTGCTCGCGAACCCGGCTTATCCCCTTGCTGTGATCTTTACCGTACTGGCCGGTTACCTTGCTTTCAACCTGGCCGCGAGGGCCGGCAAGAGTTCCCGGAACCACCGAGACTCCGCCGACGACGATTGGTTTGTGCGCAAGATCGGCGTGAACACAGCCATCGCTTTTTTTGACGCTCTGGGGCTGGCGGCCTTTACCGTAATCGGTGTTGTGGTTGCCGTGGAGGCCCGGACCAATCCCCTGTGGCTGTGGGGACCACTGCTGGCGGCGCTTACGGGAGCGGGTGGCGGTATCATACGCGACGTTATTCGCGCCGACGCCAACAATCCATTTCTGAAAGGCACCTTTTACGCTGAAGTGGCACTGATCTGCGGTCTGACGCTGTCGCTGTTCCTCACCTGGTACGCCAATCTCCTCGATTATAAGCCCGCCGAAATATCCCTTGCGGTGATCGTGACGTTAACCGGTGTGTTGTTGACCCGCGTGACTGTCTTTTATTTTAAGGTCAAGAGCCCGATGTACTAGCGAATGAAAAGGTGCAGGTGGGCTAGTTGAGAAACATTGTACTAGGTCCTAGAATCAGTCCAGTTAAAGTCCGTCAACACGGCTTTGAGGAAACTAAAAATGATTATGGAACCTGAGCAGGAACAGTTTCTTTACAAGCATCGCTTCGGTGTGCTCTCCACCCTCAAGAAGGGCGGTGCGCCCCAGGCTACACCGGTCTACTATCTTTACGAGGACGGAAAGATCCTCATCTCGGCCAATAAGTGGAAGTACAAGACTCGCAACATCCAACGGGACCCAAGAGTGACCCTGTGCGTTCTGGACGAGGGGCCTAGGAACCGCTACCTTCAGGTTTCGGGGAGGGCCGTTGTTACAGAGGAAGATCTCGTGGAGACCAGCACCCGTATTTTCAGCCGCTTCCGCTCCGAGATCCGTGAGGACTTCCCTCAATGGCTCAAGGATCAACAGCGGGTCATCGTGGTGCTCACCCCGGAGCATGTGTCCCCACGACCCCGGTAGGCTTCATGGTAATGGGGTCAAAGCGGTTTTGAATCGGTCAATTGTCTCCAGCGGCTCTCTAGGGTTTTTAGTCTCCCGTCGATTTCTTTCCCGACGTAAATTTGCGGTTCGGAGGGTTCTAAATTTTCCTTGAGTTCCCTCTCTCGGAGAGACTCTGCAGCCTTAGTAAAAGCGGTCTCGAAGGATAGCTCTTGAGTGAGTTGTTCGTCGAACATTACCTCTCCGAAATAGGTAAAGTCGTTTTCATTGCCACAGCCGAAGGACTGCTTGTCATGGGCCGCGGCGGTCATGATCATGGTGTGGTCGTCCTTCAAACCCTCAATGAACCCACCGGAGTAACATGCTGAGATGGCCAAAACTCGCCATTTGATTCCCGCTTTGTCCAGTGCATCCTTTAAATCCACGGCAGATATTGTGTTTAGTTGAAGCGGCCAAAACTGGGTGGATAGTTCATGGGTCGCGGACCCGTGCGAGGTCATAAACAAAAAGAGAACATCATCCTCCCTATTCATGGTCTGACCAATATGGTTGAGAACCATGCGTAGGTTCGAAAGGGAGGCGATGGGGGTGTCATTGATGGTGTCACGGTTATTGACCAAGAGGATTGAACGGCCGAGGGTATCAAAACGTTTGTCAAAAAGCGCTTTTGCATAGCGGACCTCTTTCATGAATACGTCCTGACCCGCGTAGCCTGCAAAACCAACAAAATACATATCAGGAACACCTATTCGTCCGGGCTGTAGTTTAGCCGTGGCATCACCAATCAAAGCGGCTTGGGAGTAATAAACGCTCTCTACATTAATCTGGTTTGTGTCCTCCCCTGATGCCGACGTGTGATGCCCTGTCTCGTACCAAAACTCTCTGTTTGATACAGAGCCCACTAACGCAACGATGAATAGATAGATTAGTAGATGGCCCACTGCCAGCAGTTTTCTGCCGCCGCAGAGATGAACAAGAATAAAACCAACAACGGTTAGTCCCCAGACCGTATAGACGGAATACGCGAAATAGGTCCAATAACTTTCTATGCCTGGATAATTGCCAACCAGGCCGATGATCATCCAAAGGAGGTAAAACAATGGTGAAACGCTATAGAGTGGGACCAGGAACCGGATTACGGCCCCATCATCGCGTAGGGATTTGGCAATGATATAGCCCACAAGGAGCACACACCCAAACCCCACTACTTGGGTCTCAAAAGCGTAAACATTGAACGTGGGACCCGGTAGTTTCGCAACATAGTCTTCAACTATGGTAAAAATCAGGTCAACAATGACGAGTAACACCGCCTGATCGTAGTCGCACCGAAAGCGGTTGAATGCCTCTTTACGAAAAAACACCAGCAACCACCCAGCCCAGAGGTTACGGAGTAACCCGACTACCTGCATTCCAAACCTTTGCTGGTTTGCTGAGTCAACATCAGGTGCGGGGAGGGATTCTCTATTGTCGTCCAATGGATCTAGCATCGTATAATTGGTTCAAATTGACGCAAAAACCATGCCCCAAGCATCGATCACAATTAGCTATTTGCCCATGATGGGACGAATCGCCTAAGGGAACTTTCTGAACCGGCAAATCCCAGAAATTGCCGGAATCAGATGTACTCGGAGACAGTTTAATGGCTCCAGAATTTGCCGGAGTCCTTCTCAATGATCCTTGCAATCCACCTGTGGTGTCCAAAATCATCTCGTGGGTCAATCCCCTTGTTCAATTCGGACAAGCTGCATATCGAAGGCTTGACAGAAAGGGCCCCCGGACGCTATATTATGTAATCTTACATTATGTATTATTACATAATGCATCTGTGCAACATCAGGAGACTCCATGCAAAACCCGTTCAAATTTGGTTCCGTGGTAACCGGCAGGGATTTTGCCGATCGTCGGCGAGAACAGGCTGAGTTGGCAAAGGAACTCACCGATGGACAACACCTGTTTCTTCTTTCTCCACGCAGGTTCGGCAAGACTTCCCTGATATTGACCGTGCTTGATTCCCTAAAATCTCGGGGCATGACGGTGGCGTATCTGGACACCTTCCGAACCACCACGCCGGTGCAGCTGCTTGAACTGATGGCTCAGACACTACTCAGGGCAGCGGAGTCTCGCCCTGAGCAGTTGTTGCGCCTTGCCATGAATCTTCTCGGGCGACTTCGTCCACAGGTGGGCACGGACTCCGAGGGTAACTCCACCCTCTCCTTCGACATTGGCACTTCGCCTCGTAGCAACCTGGCCCTTCAGGAGGAGGTGTTGACTCTGCCGGAACGGTTGGCCGCGCAGCACAAGAAGCACCTGGTGCTCTGTATCGACGAGTTCCAGGAGATCCAACGTTTCCCCGGTGGTGGACTGGAAAAGGCCATGCGGTCCCATTTCCAGCAGCATCGCCATGTGAGCTACCTCTTCGCCGGTTCCAAGGAGAGTGCCCTTAGGGAAATGGCCACCCGGGAGCGTAGTCCCTTCTACAAATTCGGCCGGATACTCTCCCTCGGTCCCATTCCGCAGGACGAGTTCTTGCCTTTCATGGAAACGCGGTTCAAACGGGGTCGATTGAACGCAACGGGCGAGGTATTGGAAGCGGTCCTGGCCGCAGCGGACGATGTTCCATACAACGTACAGCGGCTGTGCCACCAAATATGGGCTGACCGTGCCGGCCAGTCCAAGCGTATCACGGAGAAAGACATTGGCGAGGCCCTAGCGACCATATTGGATCAAGACAATTCGTACTTCAGTGCCCTATGGGATGGTCTTTCCCTGCACCAACGACAGGTTCTCCAAGCCATCACCAGGGCCAGTGGCCGGAATGTGTTTGCAAGTGAATTTCTCACTGCTCACCGACTGGGCTCCCATTCCTCCGTCCAGACATCGCTAAAGAAAATGCTCAAAGAGCAGATTGTGATTAAGGTGGACGGTAAATACCGCATTGCCGACGCCTTTTTCCGAGAGTGGATTGGAACCCAACTCCCCTGAGTTTTGAATCTTTCTTGCCAGATGCATCATAAGGGAGACATGGGCAAAATTCGTTTGTTTTGTGAATAGAACTTGACCTGGCATCTTTAGGATTCTAATAGGAGCTCTCAGGAAGGCTACATTCTATGGCTAGTTTTTACAGTGAGAGGATGGACCTATGAAGGACTTCGGACTCGACGGAAAGGTTGTGCTCATTACCGGCGGTGGCGGTGTTCTTGGAACTGCTTTCGCCCAGGGTTTTGCGGACTTCGGGGCAAAGTTGGCGGTCAATGATTTAAAGCGCCATAGGGCGGTAGAGGCCATACAAAAAATCGTAGGGAAAGATATTCACGCCCTGCCCGTGGAAGCCGACATGTCCAAGGATGATGAAGTGGCGCATATGGTGACCCAGGTCATTGAACACTACGGGACCATCGATATCTTGGTAAATGCCGCTGCCGTACAGATCTATCCTGGGAAAGAGATCACGCAACTGGAACCAAAGGAATGGGATTTTGTGTTAAACATCGGCCTCAAGGCAGCCTACCTTAGCACACGCCATGTGGTCCCCATTTTCAAATCCAAGGGTGTCGGAAAGATTGTAAACATCGCCTCCATCGCGGGTCATCGCGGATCCCCAGGCGGTTCTGCGTATACGGCCGCAAAAGGCGGTGTCATTTCCCTCACACGCCAGATGGCGGTGGAGCTCGGCCCGCACCATATCAATGTCAACTCCGTCAGTCCGGGTTTCACGCCCAATCGCTTAACCACCGTTTACGAGTACCAGGCAATGACCGGAGGTACGGATCAGCCACCAGTTCCTTCTACGAGGACCACGGCAATGAGCCCTCCACCACTGGGAAGAAAGGGAGCCATTGATGATTTCGTTGGGCCGGTTCTTTTCCTTGCGTCCCGGTGGGCGGATTTTATTACTGGTATTGACCTACCGGTTGAGGGGGGAAGGCTCGCCGCTAGATAGCCCTTCTACCGCTCAAAGAATTAGAACCAGGGTGATATTTTTCGCCGCAAATTTACTTTTATTTCCAACTGAGTTGCTAGGTCCTTACCCTTCCCGATGAAACCAACCGAACTCAAGAGAGAGCTTGGTGTCTTTGACTCCGTCATGCTTATCGTGGGGACCACTATTGGCATTGGCATCTTTGTCACCACAGGCATCATTGCCCAGCAGGTTTTCTCCCCTGGAATCATCCTCCTAATTTGGTTTCTCGGCGGCCTCCTGGCCTTAGCCGGTGCCCTGAGCTGCGCAGAACTCGGTTCCAGTCTCCCTTACGCAGGGGGAGACTACGTCTACCTCAGAGAGGCCTATGGACCCCTGGTGGGTTTCCTATCCGGATGGGCGAGCTTTTTTGTCACCTTTTCGGGTTCCGCCGCCTCATTGGCGGTGGGTTTCACCCAGTTCATAGCCTTTTTCGTTCCGCCACTGGAACGCACACGAACTTTACTTACCGTGGAGTTATGGGGCGTTGCGTACAACCTCTCCTTGGCTTCAATATTTTCCATCGGAATCGTTTTTCTTCTCTCGGTGATTCAGATGGTGGGGATCAGACAGGGAAGTCGAGTACAGAATCTCTTGACGCTGTTAAAAATTGGAGCTTTGCTATTTATTATTATACTAGGTCTCAGTCTGGGAAACGGGCGCATGGCTCACTTTTCTCCGTTCCTAGATTTTTCAAAAATTAACCATTGGAGCTCCCTTGGGGTCGCCTTCATTCCGGTTATCTTCACCTATGCCGGATGGAACGCCGTGATCTACGTGGCCGGTGAGGTCAAGACGCCTGCAACGGACCTTCCGCGGTCCCTCATCCTGGCTAACCTCCTTGTGATCTCACTATACCTGGCCATTAATACCGTCTACTTTTACGGCGTTCCAGTGGAAAGCATGCAAGGGGTTGTGCGGGTGGCTGAAGTGGCTACCACGGCGCTTTTCGGTTACAACACATCTGCCTGGATCACTGCACTCATTGCCCTTTCAATCCTGGGGGCCATGAACGCCATTATCATGACTGGGCCAAGAATATACTATGCCATGGCCCGTGACCGTACCTTTTTCCACCGTCTGGCAAAGATCCACCCCCGTTTCTATACTCCTTGGAACGCGATTCTCCTACAAGCGCTCTGGACTTCCATCCTCGTACTTACAGGGACTTTCGAAACCCTTTTGACCTATGTAACGGTTGTCATCGTGCTGTTCTCCGCGCTTACGGTGGGATCGGTTCTAGTACTTAGAATCGCGCAACCGGAACTCCCGCGCCCATACCGCACCTGGGGCTACCCGTGGATCCCCCTTTGTTTCATCCTTGCCAACCTCGTCATCGCCATGGCCACCCTTTGGGAAAACCCTCTGGAGTCTCTACTGGGCGCTGGCATCGTGGCCCTCGGAATTCCGGCCTATTATCTTTGGTCCAGTCACCGTGAGCCAGAACGTACCTGAAGTATCATTAGCCGTCTAATCTATTGGCCAGAGCCCTATTTAGTGTTATTAAATTGAAATCAGATCCATCGAGTTTTGGGTGCGGGATTTAAATCACCCACAACAGACTCTTAGAGACGGTCCACTGGCATCTGAATTTCTTAAACACCATGGCCATAAGAATCAACCGCGTTTACACCCGTACCGGAGACAAAGGGGAAACTGGTTTAGTGGGAGGTAAGCGGGTTCCCAAGGACTCTCCGAGAATAGAAGCCTACGGGACCGTGGACGAACTCAATTCCATCGTCGGGTTGGCAAGGATCTTCAACGAGGAGAGAATTGAGGAAGGGGAGGCCCATCGCTTTCTCGATGAAGTACTACGCGATATCCAGGAAGAGCTTTTCAACCTCGGCAGCGAACTGGCAACTCCGTCGGATTCTCGTCACAAGGGCACCATCTCTATAGAAGAGGAACAGGTCAAAAAACTCGAAGGCATAATTGACGAGTGCCAGAAGACACTGGACCCGCTGAAATCTTTCATCCTTCCTGGAGGAGGAAGAATCGGAGGGTATCTCCATCAATGCAGAACCGTATGCAGGAGGGCCGAGCGGGAGGTCCTTCGGCTATCCAGAGTAGAGGAAACCAGTGAGTGTGGGATCAAATATATCAATCGTTTGAGCGACCTCTTTTTTGTGCTCTCTCGTTGGGTTGGGAAACATCTGGGCGAACAGGAATACCTGTGGCAGAGAGGTCTGGTAGAAACATCCAGAGGGAAAAAATAGCAGGGGGACCAATGGAAATACTCAAAGGGAAAAAGGGCGCCGTTTTCGGCGTTGCGAACGATAAGAGCATTGCCTGGGGGATTGCCCAGATGCTTCACAAAGAAGGGGCAGATCTGGCCTTCACCTACGCGGGAGAAATCTTGGAAAAACGGGTGCGCCCTCTAGCAGAAAATGTAGGATCCAAAATAGTTCTCCCCTGTGACGTCACAAAAGACGAGGACATCGTGAAGGTGTTCCAAAACATCCGGCAGGAATGGGGTGGGTTGGACTTCCTGGTCCATGCCATCGCTTATGCCAACAAGGACGATCTCACCAATCCGTACATCGAAACGAGCCGTGAAGGATTTCATCTGGCCCTGGATATCAGCAGCTATTCGCTTGTGGCCCTGGCGCGTCACGCGGCTCAGCTCATGGAGGGACGCCAGGGTGCAATCCTCACTATGACATACATGGGATCGGAAAAGGTGATTCCCAACTACAACGTCATGGGTGTCGCCAAAGCTGCCCTGGAGGCCAGCGTAAAGTATCTGGCCTACGATCTGGGACCTAAAGGGACAAGGATCAACGCCATTTCCGCCGGACCCATACGGACCCTTGCGGCTTCGGGAATTAGTGGCTTCAAGGAGATGCTCCACCATTGTAGTGAGCGCGCTCCCTTGAAGCGCAACATCGACCAGGACGAGGTGGGACGCACGGCTCTTTATCTTCTGAGTGATATGGCAAGCGCGGTCACGGGAGAAGTTCTCCACGTTGATGCCGGTTATAATATTATGGGAATGTAAAGGATTAGCCATCAGCGGTCAGCTATCAGCCTATTACAGCATAGCGCAGAGGGCATGGCGCAAAGCGCGAACAATAAGCAGTGGGCAGGAAGAACAGTGTTAAGTGTAAAGCTGGGGAGAAAAATAACTCAACAGATTCAAAAATGATTCATCCTTAACACTGGAGACTTAACACTCATCACTATTTAGCTGATAGCTAAAAGCAAGAAAGGAGCTTCTTATGGCAGTTAATCAAATAACCCCTCAGGAAGCCTATGACATGCTCACTTCTGAAGACGGTTACATTTATATCGACGTTCGCACAGAGTATGAATTTTCCTCGGGTCATCCTGAGGGAGCAATTAATATCCCCATTGCCATTCCGGATCCGGCTCAGGGGATGGTGAACAACAAAGAATTCGTTCAGGTGGTAGAGGCCAATTTCGTCAAGGATAAGAAGATCATCGTGGGATGTCAGGCTGGTCCCCGTTCTAATCGAGCTGCTGAGCTCCTGCAAGGGACCGGCTTTAAGGATGTTTCTAGCGTCCGCGGAGGATTTGGCGGCATGCGTGATCCTTCCGGACAAGTCGTCGCCCCGGGCTGGTCCAGTCTGGGATTACCGGTGAGCATGGAAAATGGCGATGGCGTGAGCTACGAATCCTTAGCCTCTAAGGCAAAGTGACCGACAACCTTTACCCCGTACCATAGAACCCGTCGCACGTACGTGTGACCGTAAGTGTCATGATACTACCCGAAGGGCGACGCCCAAAAGCCACAGACGCCAAACCATGGAACGGGGTTTACTTCAAACAAATTGAAATGGGCCCTATGCAGAATTTTGTCTATCTGGTGGGATCCCTCGATACTCGCAAGGCAGCTGTGGTGGATGCCGCATGGGACATCGAAGAAATTCTACGCATCGTCGCCGAAGACGAAATGGAACTCACCCATGCTTTCGTCTCCCATACACACCCTGACCATATAGGGGGCCAATTCGCCGGCGTTCATATCGAAGGAGTCACCGAGCTACTGGAGAAAGCAAAGGTCAAGGTCATCGTTCACAGGGAAGAAGCGGAATTCCTGAAATCCCTGTCTCCCTCCGACCTCATTAAAGTGGAAAGCGGAAGTGAGATCGATCTAGGCGGGATCGGTATCCAGCTTATACACACGCCGGGACATACCCCCGGCTCTCAATGCTTTCTCATCGATAACCGTCTCGTATCGGGAGATACACTATTTATCGGTTCCTGCGGTCGAGTGGATCTTCCCGGAGGGAATGCCGAACAGTTGTATTTCAGCCTGACCCAAAGGCTAATGGAATTGCCTGAAACGACCCTCCTATTTCCCGGACACAACTACTCGGAAAAATCTATTTCTACTCTTGGGGAGCAAAAAAGGACCAACCCTTATCTTCAGTTTCATGCCCTCAGAGATTTCCTCGCCGCCATGGGATATGCCTAACATCGAAGACCAAATTTCGAAATCCGAAACTCGAAATTCGAAACTGCGAGTTCTCCCCATACTCTTGATGCTTGCTTTCATTCTCGTTTCCTGCGAGTCGACACTCATGAAGCAGCAAGACGCCGAAATCCAGAGGCTCAGGCAGGAAATTGCCCGTCAACGCCGAGAGATCGAGCAAATCAAGCTTGCCAAGTTAAAGGTGGAGCAAAAACGACAGGATTGTAACTTAGCCTTTCGGGACTTTGAGAAGGCTCAAGTGGCGGCCACCCGTGATCAAGCCATTGCCATTTATCGAAAGGGCCTCGAGCTCTGTCCAGACGATGATGTGGCACGTTATGAGCTGGGAAAAATCTTTATGGCAGTTGGGCGACGCGCGGAAGCGCAGGAGGAATTTGAGGCAGCCCTGAGGATTAACCCCGACTTCAAATCTGCGAGACTCGAACTAAAAGCCTTACAGGGGGAAAAAAATTAAAACTCTGTTTTATTTATTTTACATATCATCGATTTTCAACCTTATAAAATAACTCGAATTAATGCCCTCGGGGGGGGTTGACTCTGCCTTTAATCCATCCTTTAATAGCTCCACTCATTTTTAACGGAGGTGCTTATGTACAGGATATTTCGTTACATAATTTTACTAGTCATTGGGCTAGCCTTGGTTTTCGGTGTCGTAACCAATGCCTCGGCTGACGATTTTTATAAAGGTAAAACCATTCGCTTTGTTGTCGGCTATTCACCTGGCGGAGGTTATGATACCTATACCCGGGCTGCTGCCCGCTTTATCGGCAAGCATATCCCTGGCAATCCAACGCCCATCGTTCAGAATAGGACTGGTGCCGGAAGCCTGATTGCCGCCAATTACACCTACAAAAGGGCCAAGGCCGACGGTTTGACGGTGGGGATCTTTAACAGCGGGTTGGTGCTGCAGCAGGTGCTTGGCTCCAGAGGCATCAGGTTCGAGGGTGATAAGTTCGGCTGGATTGGTGCACCCGTTGTGGGCTTGCCCGCCTGTTACGTCATGGGCCATACGGGATTAAAGAGCCTCGATGACGTACTGAAATCAAACAGGCCCCTCAAAATGGGGGCAACCAGAGCTGGCTCCACCACTGACGACCTCCCAAAGATCCTGAACAAAACTTTGGGAACTAGATTCGACGTAATTTCTGGATACACGGGAACCTCCACCATCCGGATTGCCTTGCAAAAAGAAGAGTTGGATGGCCTCTGCTTTGGATGGGAGTCGGCGCGGGTCACCGCCAGGTCCATGTTAGACGCTGAAGGGGACGAAAAGCTTATCCCCATTACGATCCATAGAAAATCTAACGACCCGGAGGTCAGAAACATTCCGCAGATTACCGACAGAATCAAAGGTAAAGAGAACCTGGCCACATTTAGCGCGTGGGCACGACAATACGATTTCATGCGGCCACTGTCGGTTCCCCCGGGAACCCCCAAGGACCGACTAAACATCCTGCGCAAAGCATACGCGGATACTTTGAGTGATCCTGAGTTCCTGAAACAGGCAAAGAAGTCGAAGCTCATTATCAACTACGTGTCCGGACAACAGATTGAGAAGTACGTTGCTGATATGATAGCGACTCCCGCCGGCGCAAAAGAAAATCTTGCGTTCTTGGTGCCAAAAAAGAAAAAGTAGCCTAACCGATTAAGGGGTCATACCAAATAAAAGTCTGACCCCTTGCTTATTTCTGTCATCAAAACATCCTTCATGTGGGTTCAAAGTACCTGGGGAGGCTTGACTCCAATCGCATTCCGCCATAAATGA
Source organism: uncultured Binatia bacterium (SeqCode) (assembly GCA_965215595.1). Taxonomy (GTDB): domain Bacteria; phylum Desulfobacterota; class Binatia; order UBA9968; family CAXXLF01; genus CBDCDW01. Next base: position 660,613 of record CBDCDW010000006.1, read on the forward strand.
TGATCTTTCACCTGGCATGATCCATGTTGGAGCGCTAGGACCTGCTTCCTCTCTGAACCTGGTCGCTACGTCAGGAAAAGGAATGAACTACAATCGTCGTTCCGTATTAGTGACTAGGAAAATAAAAAAATAACAGCATAGCAACGGTGGAATATTTTAACGCTTTCTATGTTGGCTTAGTCAACATACTACCCTTCTCTGACCTGGGACAGCAGCCCTTTCTGTTCATGTTGGTGGGGATCGCCATCGGTTTCGTGGTGGGCATCCTGCCGGGACTGGGAGGAGCCACCACACTCGCCTTGATGCTCCCGTTTATCTACAAAATGGAACCTACAACGGCCTTTGCCTTCCTGCTGGGTTCCAATGCAGTCACGGCCACTACGGGGGACATCACCTCGGTCCTCTTCGGTGTCCCCGGCGAAGGGATTACCGCAGCAACCATAGTGGACGGCCATCCCATGGCCAAGAAAGGGGAAGCCGGGCGGGCCCTCGGCGCTGCACTGATGAGCTCACTGGTGGGAGCCATTTTTGGCGCTTTCGCCCTTGCCCTGGCTATCCCCGTCATCAAGCCACTGGTACTCTCCATTGGCTCTCCGGAATTTTTTATGCTGGCACTGCTTGGCATAACCTTCGTCGCTACCCTGAGTGGGAAAAATATTATTCGGGGCCTCACCGCCGGAGGGTTGGGTCTGGTTTTAGCCACAGTCGGACTCGACCCCATCGACAGTGTGCCTCGGTTTACCCTCGATGCTGTCATCGGCGATGAAGCCGCACTTTTCTTGTGGGATGGAATATCCCTCGTGGCCGTGACCGTGGGGCTGTTCGCGATTCCGGAGATCGTTGAATTGTCGGTTCAGGGAAGCAGCATTGCTCGCGAAAGAGTGGCAAAACTGGGCGGGGTGATGCAAGGCGTCAAAGACACCTTTCATCACTGGAAGCTAGTGCTGAGGTGTAGTGCCATCGGTACCTATATTGGGCTCATCCCGGGACTGGGAGGTGGTCCGGCACAGTGGGTGGCATACGCCCATGCGGTGCAGAGCAGCCCGGACAAGGAGCGTTTTGGTAAGGGGGCCATCGAGGGGGTTCTCGGACCAGGGGCGGCCAACAACTCCAAGGAGGGAGGGGCACTGGTGCCAACCATCGCCTTTGGAGTCCCTGGCAGTGTCTCAATGGCGATCCTGCTGGGGGCTTTTATCATTCAAGGCATCGTGCCCGGACCGGAACTCTTGGACCCCGCCAAACACCTGACGCTGACCTTCTCCTTTGTCTGGATCATCGTGGTCTCCAATATCATCACTGTTGCGGTCTGTTTTCTCTTTATCAACCAGATTGCAAAGATCACCTTTGTGAAAGGGACCTATCTGATTCCCTTCCTCCTCCTCCTGATTTACCTGGGGGGCTTCGCCGTTAAAAATAGCTTTGGGGATATGGTGATGGTGCTCTTATTCGGGTCCCTGGGTTGGCTAATGGTCCGCTTTGACTGGCAACGGCCGCCGCTGCTCTTAGGATTGGTATTAGGAGGGATTGCGGAAAACAATCTCTTCATCTCCACCAAGATATATGGGTTCTCTTTTCTCGCTCGGCCAGGGGTTATCATTATAATCCTTCTGATCCTGGGTGCCCTCTTCTACCCCATGATACAGGCCTACCGGCAGAGAGTTGCGGAGGGTAAGGCTAGCACCACCGACGCGCCAGCAGAACCAGTCCAAGAGAGTACGGGTCAAAACACCGCCAGGAGTAATCTCCCCAATGTCATGTTTTCGCTTTTTATCGTAGTGGTATTTGCTTACGTGGTTCGCGAGGCCTTCTTCGGATTCGGGGCAGAGGATGAAAGAGCCGCTCTATTTCCCATGATTATAGGAGTCCCCAGCCTAGTCTTGGGCCTCGTGACCCTTGGCAGGGAGTTTACATCTCCCAGCGGGGTGATCGGCGGTGAAGAACCAACTGACGTTGACCCTGTGGTCGCCAAACGTCGGATGATTTCAATTATCAGCTGGATCGTGGGGTTTTTCTTTTCCATCTATCTCCTGGGTTTCGTCATTTCATCCGCCTTCGCTTCCTTTTTGTATTTGAAGGTCGGGGCCAAAGAGAGCTGGTTAATGAGCGTTCTCTTAACTCTAGTGGCCTGGGGATTCTTTTACGGCGTTTTCGACTTGGCTTTACACCTTCCCTTTCCGCCGGGCGAGCTCCTGGTCTGGCTGGGATTAGACTAGCCAGATCCAATTAACCCGCTACAAGTCGTCGCATCTAGACACATTGGGCCTTGGCATCCCCGCTGGTACAATAAGCCACTATTGCGCCATCCTAGAAGTCCATCTATAATTTTGTCTTCATGTTGCGACGCCTCTTATATTCTTTCATATTCAGTACACTTCTGACCGGATGCGGAACTTCCATCCCCACACCTCTGGACGCGTTTAAACCGCTTACGGAAGAGGATGAGATCAAGATTACCCGGCAATTCCGTCGTGATGCCAGGAGAATGTTCAAGCTGGTGGACCAACCTGAAGTGCAGCAATACATTGACCAGGTGGGCCGAAAGATTTTATCGGTCATGGGACCCCAACCGTTTGAGTATAAATTCTATGTTGTGGAAAATCCCCAGTTAAACGCCTTCGCGGTGCCAGGAGGATCCATCTACATTCACACAGGCATTATTGAGAACGCTAACAGTACGGATGAACTGGCCTCCGTGATTGGCCATGAAATCATCCATGTAAAGGGGCGTCATCTCGCGCGTATGTCAGGACCAGACTTGAGCAGTTTAATAGGAATGCTGGGTTCGCTCATGGGTATGGCCGGTGGCGGGGCTGGGGCTGCCGGGGTGATGGGGCAGGCTCTTGCAACACAGCGTCGGCTCTCATTTACCCGCATGGTTGAACAGGAAGCTGACACCCTCGGCGTCAAATATATGACCGAAGCCGGTTACGATCCGAGAGGGGCTCTGGGTTTTTTCCAAACCATTTCCAGGGAAAGAGCATTGAATCCCGTCAATGTTCCCCCTTACCTGCTGTCCCATCCCTTGACGGATGAACGTATCGCATCCGTTAAAGGTGTCATTCGATCCTTGAATCTCAGGGGCGTCAGTTCAACAGGTCCTGACCCCATAAAAAGGGTCCAGGCCATACTACTTCTGGAAAAACAGCGGGCCAATCCCGGGGACAATATCGTCCGGGATTTGTTTGTTCCACATTTTCAGGAAAGAGGTGAAATCGCACATCTGCGAGGGTTGAAATATTTTTATCAAGGAGCCTGGAGCCAGGCTCTGGAGAGCTATGAACAGGCAATGGCCGTGACCCCGAATAGTCCGGGACTCGACCGAGATATGGGCCGCCTGTATACCCAGATCGGAGAGTATAAACTAGCTCACCAGGCATTCGAGCGATCCTTGAGCCGGGAACCCAAGACGTCTGTCACCTACTTGTATCTTGCGGAGTTACTGGAAAGGCAGTCTCTATTCGGAGACGCCGCCCTGGCGTATCGAAGGGCCCTTCTGCTCTCACCCCTTTGGCCTGAAGCGGCACGTCGACTGGGTGAAGTCTATAGCAAGATGGATCGTTTGGGTGATGCCTACTATTACTTGGGACGTTCCCACCAGTTGGCGGACGAGGACGAGAAGGCCATTGCCGACCTGGAACGGGCAGTGAAAATATTTGGCCTGCACTCGCCACGCGGGCAACTGATCTATGATGAACTGGAAGCCATCAAGGCGAGAATTTAACCTAACCTGCCGTCAGTGGTAGAGCTCCAGCAATTCTACCATACCCAGATTTCGCATCTGACTGAAAAAGTATCCTTTAATCTCACCCACGGTGTCCATGTCCAAGGCGATCTGTACCGAGTTCTTCGCGGTTTGATAGCTCATAGAACGAATGATTTTTTTTATCACTGGGATGAACAGAGACTCCATGCTAAATTCTTCCAACCCCATACCCACCAGGAGCAACGTAGCGAAGGGATCGCCCGCCATTTCACCGCACATGGCCACAGGCTTGCCTTCTTTTTTTGCGGCCTGGATGATCTGCATGAGAGCTGAAAGTACTGCTGGATGCAGGGGTTCGTAAAGACCGGCCACCCTCCGGTTCCCCCGGTCCACCGCCAAGAGGTATTGGATAAGGTCGTTAGTACCAATGCTGAGGAAATCTACTTCACGCAGTAGCCGATCCACCATTTGAACAGCGGCGGGGACCTCGATCATAACGCCCAGTTCCATCTGACGGTCGAAGTGAGCTCCCTCCTTTTCCAGTTCCTCCTTGACCTCTGCCAATATTTCTTTAACCCGTATTATTTCTTCCATCCTCGATACCATTGGAATAAGCAGCCGTACTTTGCCCAGAGTGCCCACCTTCAAGATGGCTCGAAGTTGAGTCTTAAAAATATCTACCAATTCGAGAGAGACACGGATGGAACGCCACCCTAGAAATGGGTTATCCTCCGGGGTAGCCCTACGAGCGTAGGGCGGATACTTGTCTGCCCCGATGTCCAAAGTACGTATGGTTACGGGTCCTCCCCCCATCTCTTCCACCACCCGCCGGTAAAGAGTGTACTGCTGTTCTTCGCTCGGGAAATCATGGTGTGCCAGAAAGGGAATCTCCGTTCGATAAAGACCAATACCCTGCGCACCGTGGTTATGAGCAAAATTAATGTCTGTCAGTAGACCCACGTTTGCGTAGAGGGATACGCGATGGCCGTCTACGGTTTCCGCGGGTAGATCCCGGATCTCATCGAGTTGACGATTGAAAGCGAGGTAATCTCCTTCCAGCCGGTCGTATTCCTGAAGGATCTCACGGCTCGGATTAATGTAAACCACCCCCGAATTTCCATCCACAATGAGCGACTGCCCCTCGCGAACGTTTTCCAGTAGTCCGTTCACTCCCACCACGGTTGGAATCTCGAAAGACTTGGCCAAAAGCGAGGCATGAGAAGTGACCCCACCTGTGGACAGAACCACCCCCCGGAAATGGTGACCTTCGATAAGACTCACATCCGCAGGGGAGAGGTCCTCCGCCACCAGAATCGCCTCCTTTGGCAGCTCTATTTTCCTTCCTACTCGACCGGAAATGTTTTCCAAAACCCTCTGGGCAGTGTCCCGGACATCCGCCCCCCGTTCTTTTAGGTAGCTATCCCCAATCAAAGCAAAAGACTGCAGGTGCTCTTGAAAAACGCTACTGACCGCAAATTCCGCGTCACACCGTTCGTAATTGATTTTAGACTCTATCTGATCTCGTAGAGTCGGATCCAAAAGAATCAGCCGGTGAACCTCGAAAATGGCACCTGCGTCGTTTGAAATCATCTCATTCATGCGTTGCTTGAGCTCATTGACTTGGCGGATGGACTTCTCTACTGCGGAGCAAAATTTTTCCAGCTCCTTTGCTGAATTTTTTACCAGCCGCCTCTTCACGGAATTCAAGTCGATCATTGGTCGCATGATATAGGCGGTGCCATGACCGAATCCCGGCGAGGCTGTGAGACCCGTCAACCGACCCCGCCACTTATGGGTCACCCTCCGACTAACTCGTTCTTTGCCTCGCCCTTCGTAGGATCTCAGTCTCTTTAAAGCACCCATCAAGCGCTTGCGGTATTCCCTACCCAGTCGATCTCGAGTCTCCAGGGACTCCGCCATTCGAGCTTGGATGATGATGCCGGAAACTTGACTCGATATGGCATTGAGTAGACGAATTTCATCAGGGGAAAACTCTCGCCTGCGCGAGGTCTGAACCACAAGTACACCAATGGAGGTTCTTTTCTCCTTCAAAGGAATTCCCAAGAAAGAGTGGAAACGTTCTTCCCCAGTCTCGGGAAAATATTTGTACCTGGGGTGCGTTTGTGCATCCACCACAGTCACCGGTTGCATTTTCTCTATGACCAGACCGGTCAGTCCTTCATCAATACTCATTGAGACTTTACCCACTGAATCGTCATCCAACCCCATGGTGGCACATAGGGTTAATCTCGTCTTAAGGCGATCGAGGAGGTAGATGGAGCATACCTCGCTCTCCATTCGTTGGACAATAATCGTTACGATGCTCCTAAGAGCCTCTTGAAGGTTCTCGGAGTGACTGATGAGTGTGGTGATATCTTCCAGGGTCTCCAGGTGGGGTACGACCCTGCCCCTGGTCTTATTCGCTCGTGCCATATGCTTTGATATTATACTATGCGGATCTATATCGAAAATTCAAATGACACTCATTCATTCAGCTCCATGATTTCGCTCTTCAACGGAGGCTCGCCCCCCAAATTGCGGTGACGACCCGAGTTGAATTCGGTTGGGCTAGATGGTATTTTTTTTGATTCTATTTAGCGAACCTGGCAAATGGAGACCCTGATGGAAGAATATGTGCGGGCCCTGCTAAAGTCCATAGGAGAAGACCCGGACCGGGAGGGATTAAATAAAACACCGTCACGTGTGGCCGAGGTGCTCAAGTACCTTACCCATGGATACAAACTTGACCCGGTGAAAATACTGAATGGAGCGCTTTTCTCTGAAGACTACGAGGAGATGATCGTCCAGAAGGACATTGATTTTTTTTCCCTGTGTGAACATCATCTACTCCCCTTCTTTGGCAAGGCGCATGTGGCCTACATACCTCACCACAAGATCGTGGGAGTTTCTAAGCTGGCCCGACTGGTGGACGTCTATGCTCGTAGACTCCAGGTCCAGGAGCGCTTAACAAACCAGGTTGCCCAGACTATCATGGATACAATCACTCCCCTCGGAGCCGCGGTGGTAGTGGAAGCCGAACATCTATGCATGAGGATGCGGGGCGTGGAAAAGCAAAATTCACTTATTATTACGAGCACCCTTCTTGGCGTGTTTCGGACTCGCCAGGAGACTCGTGCTGAATTCATGAACCTCATTCGCAAAGGGTCCTAGACCGTCTCCATGGATATCAAACTCAAGGACCAAAGTCCTGACAAACTCAAAACGCCTCTGTTAGCCATCCCCGTCAAAGAACAAGGCCTAAAGGATCCGGTGATCCGAGTCCTGGACCGCCTGCTCAAGGGGAGGCTCTCTGAGCGTATGGAAAGAAGCCGCTTTACCGGCGCTCTGGGAAATGTACTGCTTCAGGCTACCGACGGAAGGCTCCCGGCTTCTCATTTGCTCCTCTTGGGAATGGGTAAAGACCATGAAATGGAGAGCCACGCCTGGCGAAGATCCGCAGCACGTGCCTCAAAGGAGGCAGCCGGTCTCTGGGCTCAAGAAATCGATTTTTTCCTCCCTCCCTTTGGGGATGTAAGCAAGATTGCTGGTCCCATCGCTGAAGGTGCTCTGCTGTCTTCCTACCAGTTCCAAAAGTACCGATCCGATGACAGACGACCGCTACCATTGCAAACCTTCAATCTGGTCAAACCCGGCTTCCGTAAAAATTCAGAAACGGACCGTGCCCTCCGCCTGGCACAACAACTCATTCCTGGTGTGTTCCTGGCCCGGGACCTGATCAATGAACCCCCATCCATATCCACTGCCACCTACCTCGCAGAACAGGCCTTGCAGCACTGTCGCGGCCAAAAGGTAAAAGTGGACGTCTGGGGCAAGAAAAAAATTAAAGCGATGAACCTGGCGGGTCTCCTGGCAGTGAACCGGGGCAGCCAGGAAGAGCCCAGATTTGTCACGATTCGCTATCAACCCCAGGGGAAACCCCAAAAGAAGGTGGCCCTGATTGGAAAGGGAATTACCTTTGACTCCGGTGGACTCTCTTTGAAACCTTCAAAGGCCATGGAGACCATGAAGCTCGATATGTCTGGCGCCGCAGCCATCATAGGAACCATGAGCGTCATTACAAATCTGCAACCAAAGGTCGAGGTCATTGGATACATCCCAACCACGGACAATCTTCCCAGTGGTAGCGCCCAGAAACCGGGAGATATTATCCGGTACCTGAACAACAAAACGGTGGAGGTCCTCAATACCGATGCAGAGGGGAGGCTAATTCTGGCCGATGCTCTGGCACTGGCGGCCAAGGAAAAACCTGACTACATTGTCAACCTGGCAACCTTAACGGGCGCTTGTATGGTGGCTTTAGGAACCGAGGTGGCCGGTATTTTTGGTAACGATCAACCCCTGGTGGATCAACTGATTCGTTGCGGTCGAGAGACTGGGGAAAAGCTTTGGCAACTGCCCCTGGTGAAAGAGTACCGGGAAGACATCAAAAGCAGCGTGGCGGATATCAAAAACATTGGCGGATCTCATGGAGGGGCCATAACGGCCGCCCTGTTTCTACAGGAATTCGTTGCCAACAGACCCTGGGCCCATTTGGATATCGCGGGACCTGCCTACGCAGAGAAAGAAACCACGCTATCCACCAAGGGGGGCACGGGTTTCGGCGTTCTCATGCTGCTCAAGTTTCTTGACAATCTTTGAGCTCTGGGCAGGAAAAACGAACACGCTCTAAATTCCAAAAATTGAACAGGAGGAAGTAACAATGGCAGATGTGGTACAGGTAGAAGATGCAAATTTCGAGACCGACGTGGTGGGTTCTCAAGTTCCGGTCTTAGTGGATTTCTGGGCCCCCTGGTGCGGTCCCTGTCGTACCGTCGCACCCATTGTGGAATCACTGGCTAAGGAATATGAGGGGAAAATTAAAGTGGCCAAGATCAATGTGGATGATAACCCGCTTACCCCCTCTCGATACGGGGTGCGGGGAATCCCCAACCTAATGATCTTTAAGGACGGAACCGTAAAAGAGCAGATTGTAGGTGCAGCCTCTAAGAGTCGTCTGGTTCAGGCCATTGAAAACGCGCTGGCCTAGCCCCGATCCGAAAACAGAGCGAGATCAAAACCCATGCTATTCCGTGGGTATTGGTTTGTCATAGCTCAGATATCCAAACACTCCAAATAGCGCAATTTTGTTGAACTCGATTTTTTACCTCTCGCACCTTGAATTTTCAGCTTCTATTAGGCTGACCGGCGTTCACGACGTCGGATCGGAGCTAGAACATAAACCGTCTCATGCTGACGCTGATAATGACGCCCACAGCGACCATGGTGACCACCAGAGAGGACCCCCCATAACTCAAAAGAGGTAACGGAATTCCCGCCACAGGCAGAACTCCGGTGACCATGGCCACGTTGATCATCGCTTGCCAAACAATAATCGCGATTGCGCCAAAGGCGAGGAGGGCTCCCAATCGATCCCTAGCACGCGTCACCACCCTGAAGGCTAAAAGAATCAGCGCAAGATAGAGCCCCATCAGGACAACGCATCCAAAAAAACCCCATTCCTCTGCAAACACCGAAAAGACAAAATCCGTATGCTGCGTGGGTAGAAAATCCAGCTGGTTTTGAGTCCCTCCAAGATACCCTTTGCCAAACAACCTACCCGAGCCAATGGCGATCTTTGACTGAATGACCTGGTATCCGGTTCCTAACCGGTCGACATCGGGACTAAGAAAAGCCTGCAGTCGCGCCTGCTGGTAGGGTTTTAGAAATAGCCAACCCAAGGGAAGGAGTGCGATTCCCCCAAGTGTTAACAGTAGAAGCGAACGGATGTGAAGCACTCCCATCAGAATGACCGTAAAAAAGATAAGAAAAAAGATAACCGCAGTGCCCAGGTCCGGCTGCATAAGGATGAGAAAAAAGAGCGGAGCCGCAAGCACAAAGGGGATCCAGAGATCGCGCAGACGGTATCCACCTTCGGGCTCGTCCTCCTTTAGCGCCTTGGCCAAAACGACTACGATGGCCAGCTTGGCCACCTCAGACGGTTGAAGCGCGAATAATCCAAGGTTAAGCCAACGTTGGGAGCCCCCGCTTACTACACCATAGAAGAAAACCAACAGGAGCAGTAGCAGCACGACCCCATAAAATGGGTAGGCGTACCGATCGATGAGACGGTAGTCAAAAGTGAAGGTTGCTACCATCATGGTAATACCTATGACTAGCCAATAGAGTTGCCGTAGGGCCAAAGGGTTCACACCATTGCCGGCAAGATCCCGGGTCGCACTATAGATGGTGAGGATACCGATTAACGCCAGCCCAATGGTCAACCCAAAGATAGGCCAATCGAAATGGGATAAGAGCCTGCGGTCAATTCTCATATCCTTCTTCCTTACCCTTGGCTATCATTCCCAACGTTTGGCTGAACTCGTTGTCTCTTCAGCGAAAAATATTGTTCGATGAGTTTCTTTGCCACCGGCGCGGCCTCTGCCCCCCCATGACCGCCGTGCTCTACCAACACCACCACGACGATCTCTGGCTGTTCGGCTGGCGCGTAGGCAACAAACCAAGCATGATCTCGAATGAGATACGGTAAATCCTCACTCTTGATAATCTCACCCACCATCCCCGCTACCTGTGCTGTTCCTGTTTTTCCTGCAACTTTGACCAGATCCGAGTGGGCCTTCTTCCCAGTTCCCTCCCGAGTGTTCACTACATCCTCCAGCGCCTTGTGAATAGTTTTCAAGGTGCTTGCTTTCAAGGAAAGCGAGCCAATTTTTTCCGGCCCATACTCTTGAATGGGTTTTCCATCAAGGGATTCAACCTTGCTAACGAACCATGGCCGATAGAGGGATCCCCCATTGACCACAGCCGCCATGAGGGAAGCGATTTGAACCGGTGTAACACTGACATATCCTTGTCCGATGGCTACGGAAGGTGTTTCCCCGGGATACCATGGCTGTCCGAACCGTCTAAACTTCCATTTCCGATCCGGGACCAATCCACCTCTCTCGCCATCCAGGGCAATACCGGTTTTCTTCCCAAGTCCCAGCTTGCGAGCCCACCGGGCAATTCTATCAATACCCAGTTGCTGACCCAGTTGATAAAAATAAACATCACAGGACTCCACCAAGGCTTTGTGGAGGTTTACGACTCCGTGCCCCCCAGCTTTCCAATCTCGAAAGACTCGCTTCCCAACGGTCAAAAAGCCAGGGCAGAAGTGTGGGGTCCGGGAGGTAACCACCCCTTCTTCAAGCGCCGCAATGGCTAGAACAATTTTAAAAATGGAACCAGGAGGGTAAACGCCTTGGATGGTCTTGTTATGAAGAGGGCGCGCCCTGTCCTGCAGCAGTTTGTTCCACTCCTTTGCACTTATCCCACGAGCAAAAGCGTTGGGATCAAAGGAAGGGGTACTCACCAGCGCCAGGATCGCACCGCTTTTTGCTTCCATAACAACAATGGCCCCTTCTTTTCCTTTTAGAGACTGGTAAGAAATCTTCTGCAGCTCTCCATCCATGGTCAAGAAAACGTTGTGACCTGGAACATCTTTTTCTTGATCGAGAACTTTGATTCGGCGACCCAGAGCATCTACTTCAACTTGCTGTTTTCCACTCTTACCTCGCAGGTACTGCTCCCATTTCTTTTCGATGCCGAATTGTCCTATCTCGTCCCCCATTCTGTACCCCTCTTGCCGCAGGGTCTTGAGCTGTGTGGGACCGATCTCACCCAGATATCCAATGAGGTGCGCATTCATGCCGTTATTAAGATAGCTCCGCTTGGGACGAATCCGCAGCGTCACACCTGGGAGATCCCGCTCATGTGTCTCCACCGCTACCACAGTGCGCCAGTTTATGTCCCTATCCAACACCACCTCCCTAAAAGGAAGGCGTTTTTTTTTCTTCTCAAGTGTCTTGAGAAATCGACCGTCATCTATATCAAGTAAACGGGCCAAGTGGCGCAAGGTAAATTTTGGATTCTGGGAATCCTCGGGTACAAAGAGGAGATCAAAGGAAGGCCTACTGTCCACCAGCAGTCTACCCTTGCGATCAAACACCATTCCCCGAATGCCTGGAATAGTCTTAATACGGATACGGTTGTTCTTTGAGAGATTGGTGAAGCGCTCCCCCTGCAAAACCTGCAGCACCCATAGCCTTCCAGTAAGCAGAAAAAAGACCACCGACACGGCGATCATGACCAGCTGGGTGCGATGGCGAAACTGTGGCGCAAGTTCTGTTCTTGATGGGGGAGGAATCATGGTCACGCTTAGGGCACGCTACGGACCTTTTGTATCTGGTTCTCTCCCCAGCTTAGGAGATAAAAAAACGCCGGCGCCAGTAACGCCGCCGTCAAGGCCTCGATAAAAACATACCGGAGTACTCCCGTCCATGGTACTTGGCTGGCAAAAAATATCGCCCAAATCAAGACCATGGCAATAACCTTTACCCAAGCGGCGCCAAAGACTATGGCTGCGCTCAAAAGCGGGCTGCGAACCCAAATTTGTCGGGAGCTGAGATAGGTGACGAGAAACACCAGGGACATGGCAAAGGCATTAATTCCCAAAATGGGGCTTGAAAAGACGTCCACAGTATAACCCATGAGAAAGGATCCCAAAACGGTGCCCACGGTGGGTCGATTCAGTGCCCAATACACACACAGGACTAAGGTCAAATCGGGGATCACAGGGCCTAGTGGTAGTAGATGGAGAAGCGTGGTCTGTAAGAGGACTAGGAGAATTCCAACAGAAAAAAACAGTAGGAACAGTTTCATTGGGGGATTTAGGGGAAAGCTAGTGGGCAGAGTCCCGTTATTTCTTCTGATGAGCCCGTTTGATGGATACAACTAGCACCTCTTCAATTCGTTCTGGGTCAACCGCCAATCGGACACTCACATCCTGGAAAAGACCGTAACTGTTCTCTTGTACTTTGCCTACCGTTCCCACCAGTTGTCCTTTAGGAAAGATGTTGTCTAAGCCCGAAGTGATTAATCTGTCCCCTTCGCGGATGTTCTCGTTTCGTGTCACATACTCCATCACAGGGCCTTTATCGAGGGACCCGGAAACGATGCCCCGGGCCCGGGTGCGCTGGGCGATTACATCAACCCCACTGTTATGGTCGGTCACCAGCAAAACCTTCGAACTGTTAGGCGCCACCGACCAGATTTGACCCACAATTCCGCTGGGAGAGATGACCGCCATCCCTTTTCGGACACCCTGTTTCGTCCCTTTATCAATGGTCAGGCTCTGGAACCAGGTACTGGCACTAGACCCAATGATGGTGGCACTGACTGACCGCGCAAAAGCTTCTTTCTTAAGATCCAGCAGTTTTCGCAAACGAAGGTTTGTGACTTCAGCTTCTCGGAAACTATTAACCTCAGCCTCCAGTTCCGAAACCCGCTCCTTGAGGCCTTGGTTCTCCAACCAAAGGTCACCGACAGCGATGTACCTATCCTTGACGTTACCTATTCCCGTTAACATGCTATTGAGCGCACGCTGAAACGGGCGCATGACCTCCAAAAGGAGAGGGCCCACCGGGTCCGCTTGCAGACTACCCGAAGAGGAGGAACCGAGGATGTAGATTGCAAATGACAGACAGAATAAGGAGCTCAGTAGGACCTGATATCGGCGAAAAAATTCAATCACTAATGGCTATCAATCTCCTTGAGGCGGGACCGTAGCCCCTATATTGGCTAGTTAACGGCTACTTCTCTGAGTAAGGAGATTTCGTCCAGTGTCTTCCCCGCACCCATCACTACGGAAGTTAAGGGGTCATCGGCGAGCATAACCGGTAATCCGGTTTCTTCTTTCAACAAGCAGTCCAAGCTTCTCAGCAGCGCACCTCCGCCGGCAAGGATGATCCCCCGGTCAACGATATCAGAGGCCAATTCCGGTGGGGTTCGCTCAAGTGAAACACGCACCGCCTCAACAATTTGATTGATGGGATCCAGCAGAGAATCACGAATCTCCTCATCAGTAATCATCACTGTTTTGGGAATCCCCGCCACCAGATCTCGTCCTTTGATTTCCATGGTTTGAATATCATCGCCTGGATAGGCAGACCCAATGGTGATCTTGATGAGTTCGGCGGTCCTCTCCCCAACCAGGAGGTTGTGCTTTCTCTTTATAAACTGAGAGATGGCCTCGTCCATCTTGTCTCCACCCACTCGCACTGATCGAGAGAATACGATTCCGGAGAGGGAAATTACGGCAACTTCCGTGGTGCCGCCCCCAATGTCCACAATCATATTTCCCGTGGGCTCCGTGATGGGAAGTCCGGCACCGATAGCAGCGGCCATAGGCTGCTCTATAAGGTACACTTCCCTTGCACCGGCCGACTCCGCGGATTCCCGCACGGCTCTTTTTTCCACCTCTGTAATTCCGAATGGGACACCGATAATAATTCGCGGACGGACCAGGGTATTGCGATTATGGACTTTGTGAATAAAGTATCGAAGCATGGCCTCGGTAATCTCAAAGTCTGCAATGACGCCATCTTTTAAAGGCCGGATCGCCACGATACTACCCGGAGTTCGTCCTAGCATTTTCTTGGCCTCGGCCCCTACGGCCAGGACCCGCTTTCCGCCACGATCATTTTTTCGCACAGCAACCACTGAAGGTTCATTGGAGACAATACCTTCATGTTTGACGTAAATTAGGGTGTTCGCGGTGCCGAGGTCAATGGCGAGATCATTAGAGAAAAGGCCGAATAGAGAATTGAGAAACATGTCTATACTCCTTGCCGAATTCCAGTGTACGCCCTCAGCAGGGAAAAAACTACCAAATTTTACTTGGTTGTTCAAGGTCTTGCGCTAAAGCGCCCAAAGAGACCTTGGGGTCGTTAATTGGGGGGGAAAAGGCTTCAATGCCCCCGGTGCACCCCGCCAGACCCTAAAAACCCTCAGATTTTGTAACCTTTATTATCTATCTCGGCCCTCACTCCATGATTTTGTGCACCACTCAAGAAAGGAAGTTGGCGTCCTTCTGTTCCTGGACAGGAGGTTGCGGATGAAGGACAGTGTGCGACGTTTGTGATTATTTACATTGTCGCCCTGGCCAGACCAACTCGAAAGCCGATCAACCGAGCCACAATAGCCACCCCTACGGTCATGATCACGACGATGACTCCAACCACCGAACTCGGCTCAGAGTGGCCCGCAAGGACATACTCTAACTGGAGCAGGGCCAAGGGTTTGCTGGAATGGCTAGCAAGAAGCGCCGGCATAATGGCACTGGCTGCAGAGGTTACGAAATGGAAAACCCAAAGTACCAGCATCGTGGGCATCATAAGTGGCAGGACCACCTTTCTTAGCGTAGTCCACCAACTTGCACCGGATGTGTAGGAGGCCTCTTCCAATTCATTCCCCAGTTGCATCACGTTGGCTTTCATAATCTGCACACCCAGCGTTAGACCGCTCAAGCTCGATACCAGGATTAGAGCCCAGATGGTTCCAAACAGGGGTCGTAGGAAGGGAGTTTGAAGGATGATCCAAAACCAGGCGAGAACCAGAATGATGCCCGGCAACGCATGGGGTATCCAGGTGAGAGTATCTGCCACTTGCCTGAAGCGAAAGCGGACCCGCACCAGAATATAACCAATTAAGGCGAAGAACACCGCTGAGATGGTTGAACCGCCAACGGCCAAGATCAATGTATTTGCCACTGCTCTACGGAACGAAGGGTCGTTTAATATGTCCCTCCAATGCTCGGTGGTCCATGGACCCCCAGGCACATCAAAGAAGCCGTACAGTTTCATAAACGTCCCCATGACGAGAAAGATGAATGGGACGATGGTAATAAAAAGGCCAAATCCGAGCACCACGGCCAATGCCAGCCATTTCCACTTTCCCAAATCAAGCACTTGAGGTTTAAAGCTGCTGGTTACCACAGCGAAGTCCCGGCGCGCCGTCATCCGCCGATGAAAAATAATAAAAGGCACCATGGCCAAAACAACGTAGATGCTCATAGCGGTGGCCGCGCCATACATGGGTGGTTCGATGCGGGTTAAATCATAGATCTTGGAACCAAAGACAAAGAAGTTGATGGGAAGGCCCAGGACCAATTCTATTTCCACCGACTGGAACGCGCGAACAAAGGCAAGAACAAAAATGGTAACGATGGTTGGTGTCAAAACCGGCACGGTAACCCTTACGAGAGTTCCAAATGAGCTTGATCCAGCCACCATGGAAGCCTCCTCCATGGAAGCATCCATGTTACGAAAGGCCGGGGTAAGGAGCATGATCTTGATGGCGATTGTATTGGTGACCAAGTGGAGCCAGACAATGCCCCAGAATGAATAGATATTGAACGGTCCATTTTCGACGAAAGGAAGCTTGATCAGCAATTGATTGATCAGCCCATAGCCCGGGTCCAAAAGCAGAATCCACGCCTGAGCAGCTGAGATGCTGGGAAAAAAGAAGGCGATCCAGAATAAAAACTCAATAACACGCCCACCCGGCATATTGGTGCGTGCAATGAGCCAGCTAAATAAAATGGCGACAGGAAGTGCGGCTCCCTGGCGAACCACGGCCACCAGGAGGGTGTTCCACATGGACTTCAGCATACCCGGGTCAGTTACAGCGAAGTGCCATGCGCTGAGGCCAAACTGAGTGGACTCGTGGGGTTTACTGACAATAAAACTGTTAATCAGAAGGAGAGCAATGGGATAGAGGACCACCAGGGCCAGTAGCAATACAGTGAAGGTGACGATTAAACTCTTGACTTCAATGGAGACTCTTCCTGTACGGAGAGTGGTTGCCCTTGCCTCCATACCGTATACCGCCCCGCTAAGCTAATTCAGTCTCCAAGCCTAAGTGCATTGTCCTCACCTGGTAGGTGTTTTACCGGCCAAATACTTCCTTCCCTATCCGATGGGATGTATAGCGATGCTGCACATTGCTGGTGGTGTGTAGAGATATATATGTCCCGTCTTCCTTTAACGGGATGAATTGGGTCGGATTTGTCTTATTCAGGTAGTCCACACACCAGGAACTCTGCAAGTCAGATCTTCGGCTGCATTGGGTCTCATCATCTTTCATCCAGGCCATTTGACCTTCCCTGCTGAGGAGCCAATTGACAAAAACTTTAGCAGCGTTGGGATGGGGTGCCCGGCTTGCCATGGAAAGCATGTTGTGGGCGCTACCACCGGCAAAGAATCCATCGAGAGTGCCCTTGGTTTTGCCCTTGCCGCAGCAGGTAAATTTCACCACGTCTTTAAACTCTGGAGCTATGGTGGGAGAAAAAGCATAGAACCTTTTGATATGGAGTCCTACGCCTCGCTTTTGAAATCTTGTTATCCGGCCTCCTACTGCGATTAGACAGCGACCCCGGACGGTATCTTCTGTTATCTTCCGATAGCTCCTGATGATGACCATGTCGGTTTCTTTGAAAAGACGCCTAAGATACTCTTTCCCGTACATCACGGCAATCATGCCAAACTGAGCGTCGGCTGCCCCTTCAACTCTTGGATCAATGGTGCAAATCTTACCCTTGAATTCGGGCCTAAACAGATCTTCAGTCTTGTTTAACTTGGATTCTGGAATTTTCTTGCGATTGACCCAAAAAGAAGCCCCCTGGCCAAGACCGGCTTTGTGGTGGATCTTGAATTTTTTCCGGTGGTCATCTACCCAAATATCTTCAAAGTCCCCGACCCAGGTCTCGTCCCTCTTCAGTTCAGGGAGGATCAAGGCTTCATTCAGGTCGGCAAAAATCCCCGCGGGGATGAAGTCCGTGACCCCAGCACTACCACCCATCACAATGATATCCCACTGGTAAACACCAGCGCGGCGTTCTGTAGGGATCCGAACCTGCAGATCGGGAGCGCGCATTTCGAGGAACTCCACCTGGATATCGGGAAAGGCCTTGCGGAACTTTCCGATGTAATCACGACTGCTGGAACCGCTAACGAAAGCCAGCTTCCCTTCTTTCTTGGCTGCGGCGAGTGTGTTTTGCCATTCAGCTTTCCAGCCTGGGTTTGTGTCCTGTCCCAACAGTATAGGGACACGGGAAAAAAGGACCATGACTGCGAGAAAGATTAGCCCCAAAGTTTGGTGCGTCTTCATGCTTGACTCCTTCCTACCACATGGTTCATTCGCGCATTGCCGTGTTTGACCCTTCGCCTTCCCAGATCGCCACCCTGCGACAGCTTCGCTGAGATATTTCAAATGAAACTGTCCGGAAGGCCTGTAAGTACCACAACGGTAAGGGGTGTCAAGGGCAGGAAGAAGGCCTCAGCCGTCTAGTTTCATTCCGGGTTGGCTCAAATACCAATGGTACCCATAAACGATTGACAGTTGGTTTCATCCTGGATAAAGTCTTTCCCGCTATTTCTAGATTCATCGTAGATTTCATCCTTAGCAATTCATCGAAGGAGGCATCTAAATGAGATAAGAAGTGATTTCTTGGAAGTTGCTGCTCCTTCGGTGTCTGATCTGTGAATGAATCAGGAAAATGGAAACATGAATTTTAAACTCATGAAAAGGAGGTTCCGGCAATGCTAACGCGCGAGGTAAACGAGCTATTAACCCGAGTGGGTCCAGAAACACCAGCGGGTGCGCTCCTGCGGCGCTATTGGCAACCGGTCTGTCTGGCCAGTGAGCTTACGGAAGAGAGTCCCAAAAAGCGTGTTAAAATTATGGACGAAGAGCTTGTGGTGTTTCGTCTCCCAAGCGCACAGGGCAATCAAGGGGGCCAATACGGATGTGTTGGTGAGCATTGCCCCCACCGCGGAACCTCGCTCTTTTACGGTTTCGTAGAACCGGATGGTATCCGGTGCGCCTACCATGGATGGAAATTTGACACTAGCGGGATGTGCCTGGAACAACCGTTCGAAAAAAACCCTGAGTTTAAGACGAAGGTGTTTCATAAGAGCTATCCGGTGGAGAGGCTGGCGGGGGTGCTGTTTATCTACATGGGGCCGCCGGAGAAAAAACCGCTTTTACCCCGTTGGGATGTACTGGTCAGGACGGACGGGACCCGGACCATTGACGTCCATCCGGTGCTTAACTGCAACTGGCTTCAAGCCATGGAGAATTCAGTCGATACCGTTCATACCTACTATCTCCACGGTCATGTCATGGAGCAACTGGGCAATCCCCAAGGGAAGTTCTACTACCGTCCCGTGGAGGATTACAGCTGGGAAATCTGTGAATGGGGGATCATCAAACGGTGTGTTTACGGAGGAGACCGGCCTGAAAAAGAAACCCGCCCTCCCCTCGTCTTTCCTAACATCCTCCGCATACCCCAGGGATATATCGAAGCGCTCCACTGGCGGGTTCCCATTGACGATACCCATACCCGGATCTTCGTCGTGGGTTTCGATCCCAAGACAAAGCCCCAGTCTACAAATGGCGCGGAGGATCCCAAGGTTAATTTCATGGAGTCGTTGATAACCCCCGAGGGTGAGCACGAGATGACCTCATTTTCCAGCCAGGACAAGATGGCCTGGGAGACACAGGGAAGTATTTTCGATAGGAGTCAAGAAAACCTTGGATCATCGGACGAAGGAATTATTATGTACCGGAAAATGCTTCGTGAGCAGATCGAGCTGGTTCAGAGGGGCGGCGAACCCATGGCCCTGGTGCGCGATGCGGAGAAAAATCGAATCATTGAATTCGACTCCACAAAACCCGTTTTAGACTGAGAAATTAGGAGGTATGCTATGGCAGAACTGCTGGGAATAGGGGTAACCCACGCCCCAATGTTTCAGTTCCCAGACGAAAATATGGCCGACATCCTCCGTCGGTTCATGAAGAGTCCTCGCCTACCCGACCATCTGCGGGAGGTGCGTCACTGGCCGGAGCCCATGCGGTTGGAGTGGGGGGACGACGAAGGTCTAACTTCGGCCCGGCGGCACCGCGAGCTGGTGGTGAACGGCTTTCGCCGACTCCGTGCAGAGATTGACGCATTCAATCCGGATCTTGTGCTCATCTGGGGGGACGATCAATACGAAAATTTCAAGGAAGACCTCGTGCCACCCTTTTGTGTGTACGTCATTGACCAGATGGAATGTTTTCCTTATCGCCGAAGTCAAGTCATCAACACCGCCGCAAATGTATGGGGTCAGCCAGAAGACAAGGCTATTTCCGTGCGCGGTCACCGCTTAGCAGCCCATCATCTGGCACGGGAACTGACGCTAAATGACTTTGATGTTTGTTATTCCTATAAGCCTCACCACCATCCTGGACTGGCCCACGCCTTTATGCGGACTCTGATGTACCTCGACTACGACCAGCGTGGTTTCAACTACCCCATTATTCCTTTTCACGTCAATTGCTACGGAAGCGATCTTATTTCGAAACGAGCGGCAACCGATTTTGCGGAAGGCGAGAAGGCTCCTCCGGCACCTACCCCCAAGCGTTGTTTTGATCTTGGGGCTGAGGTTGCCCGAATTCTGCAGGATAGTCCATGGCGTGCCGTGCTCATTGGATCCTCATCCTGGTCCCACGCTTTCCTGACGGAGAAGCACCACGGTCTCTATCCCGATGTGGATTCCGACCGCAAACGACTCCAAGAGTTGAGCACTGGACGACACGGCGAGTGGCGTAACCTGAAACCAGAAACACTGACCGACGCAGGCCAGCACGAACTCTTGAATTGGCTTTGTTTAGCAGGTGCGATGGCGCACCGAAAAGCGGAGGTGGTGGCATATGGTGAAACCTATATATTCAATTCAACCAAAGTCGCGGCACTCTTTCAGCCATGACCAAATCGAAGGGAAATGACAGGCCATGAACATCGATCTCCACTCCCATTTTTTCCCCTTGAAGGCCTTTCAAAATGCAACAAAATTCAAAGAGCATGGGCCTGAGATAAAGTTAACGGATGGTCGCTATTCCGTCACCTCTCGTGGGGGAAGTCGCGGCAGTTTGAGTGAAGGAGCCTATGACGTTGAGGCGAGGGTCCGGGAACTTGACAAGATGAACATTGATCTTCAAGCCATCTCACCGTCTCCGATCCTGTTATACTATTGGGATCAACCGGAGCCCGCGGCCTATTTTTCCCGCTTGCAAAATGAGGCCATCCAACAGACGGTGGAAACCCGCCCCGACCGGTTCGTGGGGTTTGGCACCGTTCCCCTTCAGAGCATCTCGGAAGCTATAATCATCGCGAAAGAGGCACGCCACCTGGGTTTGAAGGGTCTCGAAGTGGGCACCCACGTTCAGGGCAAACCCCTAGACGACCCTGAGCTGGAACCCTTCTACGACATGGCTCAACAACTTGACCTTTTACTGTTCATTCATCCGATTGAAGGAGGGGATTCTTCTACTCTAACCGGAGGAGTGTTGGGCAACGTCTTAGCGTTTCCCTACAATACGACCCTTATGATCGAGAGGATGATCCTCAGGGGGATCTTCGAAAAGTACCAGAACCTTCGCCTTTGCCTGGCACATGGAGGCGGTCTACTACCCTTTAATATCTGGCGCCTGGACCATGCCCATTCCATTAGAAAGGATCTTTGGGAGCATGCGCCGCAAAAACCCTCAGCCTACCTCAAGCAAATGTATTTTGATTCGGTTGTGCACTCTGTGCTGGCGTTGCAGTACCTCATTCAAGTGGTGGGTGCAGATCGTGTCGTAATAGGAACCGATTATCCCATGGGCATGGGAGATAGAGAGCCCGTATCCAAAATCACGTCACTGGATTCCATTACCTCGGAAGAGCGAGCCCAAATTCTGGGAACCAACGCGCAGCGGGCCATGGGTTTACCTACCACCTGAGTAGAGGACGGTATTAAACCAAAGGTCATTGAAACTATCGGTTGAATAACGGGTAGCGAAATTGGATAAAAGATGACTCACGTCCTTCGAGAACCTCCTTTCGACGGCCTCAGGGTGGTGAGGAAACTCGAACCATAGAACCCCGAGGGGAATCGAGGGGCAACGACGG
Organism: uncultured Binatia bacterium (SeqCode); assembly: GCA_965215595.1. Lineage (GTDB taxonomy): Bacteria > Desulfobacterota > Binatia > UBA9968 > CAXXLF01 > CBDCDW01. The sequence continues at coordinate 682,146 of CBDCDW010000006.1, forward strand.
AAAGTGCTCCAAGTTGAAATAAATAACAAATTCATACCACCAAATCCAAAACGCGAAACAAAAAGGGAAAACTCAAAATACTAATTTCAAAACATTACAAACGCGCGAGGAGTTCTCATTGGAAGGTTTTGGATTTTGAGAATTGAGACTTTGAAATTGTTTCGTATTTCGATATTCGGATTTCGGACTTTAATTCTTCGGTGTCTTGGCATGAAAGACTTTTTGCAGTCGTTGAGTTGAACATTCTATCGTTAAGGAATCTAAGGGAGGATCAAACCATTGGAACAGCAAAAAAGAGACACCAGGGATAGATACCCGTATCAAACGTGGATGGAGGGAGAAGGAATTCCAATTGTTGAAACCATAGCAGGAACCGACGACCTTGCCGAACTGCCGAGGAAAGCCTGGGCTCGCACGGGAGGGTCGGGCACCTTCGTCCAAATGCTAAGCACAAAACAAGCGGAGCGAGGACTCTATGTCGCTGAAATTCCCGGGGGCAAAGCCCTAAACCCGGAGAAGCATCTCTATCAGGAGGCCATCGTCATCTTGAAAGGACGGGGAGTGACTGAGATATGGCAGGATGGAGGAACCAAGCGAACCTTTGAATGGGGAGAGGGGAGTGTCTTTGCTCCACCTCGTAACTGCTGGCATCGTCTGTTAAACGGGACCCGTCAACCCGCGCTATTTCTTGGGGTGACCACCGCTCCTAAAGTAATGAGCGTCTTTGGACCCCATGATTTCATCTTCAACTGCGATTACAAGTTCCTGGATCAGTTTGACGGTAAGGCCGACTACTTCACACCCACGGATGACCGACAAAAAGAGGGAAGATTCTCAACCATCTGGTACACGAACTTTATTCCAGACGCCAAGGCTGCGTTCCTCGACAACCTGGAACAGAAAGTAGCCGGTGGCCAGCTCACGGGCTACCGAATGGCCGACGGTTTTCCCTACGGTCACGTTTCCGAATGGCCGTCCGGAAGGTATCACAAGGCTCACTATCACGGACCTGGGGCCATTCTCGTGGGCCTGTTGGGTGAAGGGTATGTTTTGGTGTGGCCTCGGGACGTGGGCCCCCGTCCTTACGCTGCGGGGGCCGGCGATAAAGTTCTGAAGATTAAGTGGGGTCCAGGTAGCATCTATACCCCGCCCGACGGCTGGTTTCACCAACACCTCAACACAAGCGAAGGTTCTGCCCGCCACCTGGCGATTTATGGAGGTAACTCGGGTATACCGGGATACACCCTTACGGTGGGTGAAGATTTCAGCGGTTACATAAGCATCAAAGAGGGCGGTACCCTCATCGATTACGAGGACGAGGACCCTCAGGTTCGCAAGGAATTTTCGGAGACTCTGAAGCAAAAGGGGATTGAGCTCAAGATGCCTCCGGTAAACTACCACCCATAGGACCGTACCGATCCATGGGCCACCAAAGAGCGCGGGAACCGAACCATGGACCATGACCACCACCACCCACATGAGCATGAGGAGCATCTAGAGGGGGGCGAGATTGATCCTAAGGCAAACCTCGCCCCCAATCCCGGCTGGCTTATTCTGAATAGCGTTGGCATCGATGTCGGCTCAACGACTTCACACGTTACCTTTTCCAAGCTCTTTCTGGAGCGGCAAGGATTAAGTCTATCGAGCCGCTTCGTGGTGGTGCGCCGCGAAGTACTGCACCGGACACCCATCCTTTTGACACCGTATCGCGATAGCGAAACTATCGACACTGAAAGGCTTTCAGCCTTTATCAATCAAGGGTACACAGAGGCGGGTCTGCAGCCGTCCCAGATAGATACCGGCGCTGTGATCTGCACCGGTGAAGCCGTCAAAAAAAAGAACTCCGAGGCGATTACTCGCATGCTTTCCACCATGGGGGGAAAGTTTGTTTGCGCAACTGCCGGCCCTCGTTTAGAGGGTATCCTTTCGGCACATGGGTCCGGGGCCGTGGCAAGCGCCCATGTGGGGAGGACAGTTCTCAATGTGGATGTGGGCGGTGGAACCTGTAAGGCAACGTTTGTACGTGATGGTTCGGTTCTCGAAACCGGGGCCATCAACGTAGGGGCCCGGCTCATTGCTTGGGATCTTCACGGCGACCTCAGCCGCATGGAGGAAACAGGGCAGCGAGTCTTACAATACATCGGTATCCATGGAAATCTGGGGGCGAGGCTTTCATCAGAAGAAAAGCGACTGATTGCTAAGACCCTGGCCAACGTTTTGTTCGAGTTTCTGCGCCGTGAATCCTTGTCTCCTCTGACTGCTGAACTTTTGCTCACGGGACCTTTAAACTATAAGGGCCCCATCGACGAGATCTTTTTTTCTGGTGGCGTGGCTGAATATATTTACCACCAGGATCAACGTGACTATGGTGACTTGGGTCCGCTTTTGGCGGAGGAGATCTGTTTCCGCCTTCCAAGCCTGGGAATTTCACTTGGGGAAGGTGAGGAAAAGATACGTGCCACAGTAATTGGGGCATCTCAATACACTGTGCAAGTCTCAAGTAGCACCATTTTTCTCTCAGATCCCGGGATACTCCCACTGCAGGATCATCAGGTGGTAGTCCCCAACCTTGAACCTGACGATCTCAGCGCAGAAGGAGTGGCTAGGTCCATCCATGAGGCCATGAAGAGCCTTGATGTTCCACGGCTCGATTCGCGGCACCCCATTGCACTTTTCTTTCACTGGCCATTTGAGTTTTCCTACTCGTCAGTCCTCGCCCTGGCTTCTGGTATTTCCTCTGCGTTAGCTTCCAGGAACAATGATGACCCTTGGGTCCTTGTCCTGGATTCGGATATTGGCGGATTGTTGGGAACTCTTTTGAAGCAGGAGCTGGAAGTTAAACCCGATGTGGTAATCGTCGATGAGGTGGAACTACATGATCTAGAATTTATTGATATCGGGCAAGAACTGAAAAATCGCGGTGCCGTTCCTGTGGTTGTCAAATCACTGATTTTTGGATAATACTCGTATGAATTATAGTTATCCGCTCTTCTTCGAAGAGAGACGGGGCGTGAACGAACATCCCTTCGAATGGCTCAGCTAGACTTCGCCACCTTTCATTTAGCACTTTGAAAGTTTACATACGAAAGATAGTGTCGGGCTATTTTTATTGCAAAATATTGACTCTTCTTCTCTTCACTGCTATAGCCGTCATTGTGAAATCTCGATTAGCGACATCGGTTGCTTTCGTAATTCTCATCTCCCTCCCGGCACCTGAATTCATTCAGGCAGGCGAGCCTACTGAAAGGATCCGATTCGTAGTTGAACAAGGGATTGAGATCCTTAGTGATTCGAAGACTCGCTCCAAGAATGGCAAACAAGTTTACTTAGACAGGTTGCGGGAGGTTGTATTCCCCCTGTTCAATTTTCCAGAGATGGCCAAGCGTTCGCTGGGATTTAATTGGCGTCATCTGTCTGCAGCAGAACGAAAGGAGTTTGTCCGCCTTTTTACCAATCTCCTGGAAAGAAGCTATGCAGGGCAAATTGACCTGTATGATGGAGAGACAGTGGTTTTTACCGGCGAAGTTGTGGAAGACATCTACGCCCGGGTGGATTCTAAGATCGTCAGCGGGAAGGGTGAAGAATTTTTAGTTAACTACAAACTACTATATACGAACAAAGTTTGGCGGATTTACGACGTGGTGGTTGAGAATATCAGCCTGGTGAATAATTACCGCTCCCAGTTCAACCGGGTCATTTCAAATTCATCCTACAATGAACTAATTGGTAGAATTAGGCAAAAACTAAAAGAGTTGGAAGGTTCCAACCACTCGAACGAATCTCCCACCTGATCGTCGGGAATAGTTTTCGGCTTCCCACGAAGTATTATTTTCCCTCTTGAGCAATTCCTGCAATCGGACAGCGTAGGGTTGTCGTTTTGTCAGCACGGCGATGGATCACCCCTATAGAATAGAACTGGGTAGGATTAAGGATCGGTTGGCGTTGATGTCCGCATGGAATCCACGATGAGGAAGAAAGGCAGCCTAGCCTAGGGGCACCTATCTAATGGCTCTAGGCGGATTTGGACTTACTGGCGGCGGAACTTTTTTTCTTTCCTCTTACTACTCGTTCGAGACGGTCTAGGACATCCGCGGTACGATCTCTCATTCCATCCGTCTTGAATTTGCTAGCCTCCACCTGCCGTTTCAGTTCCTCAATTCCACCGGTGCGTTGAAACGCAATGCCTGCGATCAACAGAGCCGACACGGCAATAACAAACGTGATAAATTCCATTTACGCCTTCCTCCCAATCATGGCTAAGAATAGTTGCTTATTTTCCCCTGAAGCGACTGTGCTGGCTCCATGGAGAAGCGTTCAAAGGGAAAACCTAGTCGGATTTATGCCTTGCAAGTGACATGCCAGAGCGTGATTCCAATAAAATCAATGTGTTATAACCAGGCAGTGTACAATCTTGACTAATTTGGACGAACAAATTTGTCCGATTGGCGAATAAATGGATGTATTTAGGTATAAAAGGGTCCCGCAGTTTTGGCTGCCTGGCTCGGAAACGAACCGCTCCCCCAGGTACTTAGGTTGTGGGTTACTGTGAACTCTGCGGCGGGAAGTTACGCTACAATTTAGATTTACCCCCCCCATGGTTTCGCTGTTAAATTCGAGTCGACCTAACGGTATTGTAGCTGAATGGACAGAACTGGAGGAAATTTGTGAAGGTAATAAATATCGTGCTCGTTACTATTGTTTTGTTACTCGCCCTTTGTGCCTATCTTCTGGGTGACGGCCGTCACATTTCGGGTTTATCGAAAGGCACGAAGATGCTTCTTGGAATCATTCCTGCTATTGTCTGTGCCTCGTTAATCGCGGGCTACATCCAAGTTCTCTTACCCGAGACAGTCATCCAAAGCTGGCTGGGAAAAGAGTCCGGGCTAAAAGGAATAGCCGTTGGCTATCTCGCCGGTTTCACTATATTCGGTGGTCCCTTTGTAACTTTCCCGATTGCAGCGTCCCTCTATCAGGCGGGAGCAAGTGTTGCCACCGTTACAACGTTTATTACTTCATGGGCCATCTGGGGCGGAGGAATTGCATTCTATGAGGTCAGTATCCTGGGCCCACGGCTTTTTGCCATTCGAATTGCTGCTAGTTTTCTTTTTCCACTCATGGCCGGTCTTATTGCTGGCTACTTGGCTAAGTCAGTTTGAGGTTTTGGCTTATTGAATCGCACTACAACGGGCTAGTCACCGTCTATTACCCTCGAAGTTGGTCTTTCCCAGCGTCGGGGCCCTACCGGTCCTACGACATTTGACGTCTGTGAACTCCACCGTGACTCCTCCTGAAGCCTCCCTCGTTGGCACCCTTCTCGTACCTTGACGGGAGCCAGATTTCCTGTACAATTTTAATTGACCGGTTGGTCGGTCATTAAAACAAGTATGCTATAAATGCCTATTATTGTTGATAAAAATAAAAAACGCCGAGAGATTCTCCAGGCGGCAATGCAGGTCTTTGCCCGGGACGGTTATCATCGGGCAAAGATGGAGACAGTGGCTGAGGAAGCAGGAATTGGTAAGGGAACAGTCTACGAATACTTTAAGAGTAAGGCCGATCTCTTCTTAGCGCTACACCAGCACATGTTAACCGAATTGAAGAGCTTTTATTTGAAAGAGCTCTCCGAGATCCGTAAGCCGACCCTCATGCTCGAGCGTTTCATCGCGGTGGCCTTTGAGACCTTTCGAGCCTGGGAACCATTTTTTCTGGTGTTTTTTGACTTCTGGGCCGAGGGCGGAAGAGGGCAGCAGGAAGCACTTCTCCGGACCCAGATGCGCCAAGCCTATGCCGATGCTCGAAAGGATGTCGCCGCCATCATCGACGCTGGCACTCACGACGGATCCTTTCGGCAAGTTGATCCGACCCTCACTGCCGCAAGCATCTTAGCCTCCCTGGATGGGCTGGTCCTTCAGTGGCTCTGTGACCGTACCGCATTTGACTTGGACCTGATGCGAAAGAACCTGATCGAATCCACACTAAGGAGTCTTCGGTCATGACCATGCGCAAACGCTCGTTGCTTATGGTTTTGGCTATGATGTTGTTTACTGCAGCAGGTGTCTACCTAATACAATCAGTAGAAGAACCAACCGCGCCGAAATCACAACCGAACCCTGTGGCAGTGGAAGTTACCACCATTAACCCCAGTCCGTTTACCTACCGTCTGGAGGCCCTGGGAACAGTGGAGGCCATTCGTGAAGCAGAGGTAGGCGCACAAGTCTCGGGTCCCATCGCACTGATTCCGGAGGAAATCGAATTGGGGGCTGCCGTGGAAAAGGGCGCCCTATTGGCCGAAATTGACTCTACTTCATTTGCCATTGAGGTCAAGTACCGCACAGCACACGTCGCCCGTGCCAAAGCGGGGGTCCTATCCAAGGAAGTAGATATTGATCGACAGAAGAGTCTCATTCCCCTGAACAAGGAAAAACTTCGCCTCGCCCGTGCCGATCACAGCCGCCTCATGGACTTACTTAAACGGGACCTCATATCTCGACAAGAGGCGGAACGTGCAGAATTGGCCCTCCATAGGATCGAAGAGGAAGTGGAGCTTACCCAAAGCGGACTTCGAAAGGCCGAGGTGGAGCACACGGTGGCCGAGGCAGAGTTGGCTTCCACCGAGGCGGAACTCGCACGAGCCCAAGAATCCCTTGAGGACACTCGGGTGCTCGCACCTTTCGCTGGAGTCATAACGGAAAAAACTGTCACCTTGGGTGAACAGGTAGCGCCAGGAAAAGTGCTCTTCCATCTTGCAGAACTAAGCCGAGTAAAGCTCCTCCTCAGGATACCGCCGGATGACATCGAGTTTATTCGTCGCGGCATCATAGCCGACATATCTGTCAGCGTATCATCCCAAGCCTTCCAAGGTAGAGTCGCATACATTGGCCCCCGAGCCGACAACGAAACCAGGAGTTTCCCGGTGGAGGTCCTGGTGGAAAACCGTGGCCCCACACGGCTCTTGCCGGGGATGTTTGCCCGGGCCCAGATACCTGTTCGCACTTACGCAAACGCTATCCTCGTCCCTCGCTCCAGTGTCCTTACCGACTCTGGGAAACCTGTGGTCTTCATAGCCAACCCGGAGCAGCGGACCGCTGAGCGCAGGTCCGTCACCATCGCACGAACTTTTGGTTCTCGCTACTTGATCACGGAGGGACTCAAGTCCGGCGATCTACTAGTCATAAGTGGGCAACCCCTTCTCCGCGATAAGGCTGCCATCCGAGTGGTGGGAACAAGGAATCTTGCGCCATGAAGAAACTGGTAGAGTTCTCCGTTGAAAACCGGGTGCTGGTGAACCTGCTCACTCTTCTTGTCCTGGGTGCCGGGATCGTAACCTACTTTGGAATGCATCGGGAGATGTTCCCTGAGTTTTCCCGCCAAGCAGTCCAGGTGGTCACTGAATATACAGGCGCCTCACCTGAGGAAGTAGAAAAGCTCATCACAGCGAAGATCGAGGAAGAAGTCGCCCAGGTGGATGACGTGGACGAACTTTTATCCGTATCGCAGGAGGGTCGATCGGACATTTTTATTAAGTTCCAACCGGATACCGAGATGAGCCAGGCTCTGAGTAATGTCAGAGCGGCACTGGATCTCGTCACGGAGCTACCGGAAGAAGCCGAAGAACCCCAGGTGAGTGAAGTTAAATCCACCTATCCCGTGATCACTCTGTCACTGGCCGGAAACATCGAAGAGTCAACCCTTCGGGATATGGCTAAAGACGTTCGGGACGACCTGCGTAGAATCCCTGGGGTGGCCGCAGTACGAATTCTAGGAATTCGTGAGCAGCAGATTTGGGTAGAGGTGGACCCCCAACGGCTCGACCAGTACGGACTGAGCCTGGATGATGTAAGGGCCAGCATCGCCAGCCACAACCGAAATGTCCCTGGTGGAACCCTGAAGACCGCCCGGGGTGAAATTCTCTTAAGGACCCTCGGGGAAGCGGAAGGTGTCCGGGACGTGGAAAGAATTATTCTTCGAGCTAAAAACGTGGGTCACCCATTAACCGTAGGCGATGTTGCTTCGGTCCGAGAGACCTTTAAGGACGCCACCACTATGGGGCGTTTTGACGGCCAGCCAGCAATCAATCTGGTGGTGGTGAAGGAACGTGATGGAGACGCCATCGATATCGCAGCACAGATTCGTGAGTACGTGGTGGAGCTCAGAGGGAGACTGCCCGAGACTGTCACCATTGGCCTTTACAATGATTTCTCCGTCTTTATCAAAAACCGCTTGAACACGTTGAAATGGAGTGGCTTCATAGGTCTGATTATCGTCCTGGCAACTCTGTGGATCTTTGTGCGCACCCGCATTGCTTTTCTCACCGGTCTTGGGATCCCATTTGCCATGCTCGGCGCCATCGTTTGTATGTCGTGGTATGGCATCAGCCTGAACATGATCTCAATCTTTGGTTTGATTCTGGTGCTCGGCCTGCTGGTGGATGACGCTGTGATTGTGACTGAGAATGTTTACCGCTACGTGGAAGAAGGGATGGATTCTCACCAGGCAGCCATCCGGGGGACCTCGGAAGTGGCCTGGCCAGTGGTAGCTACGGTGCTCACCACCGTAGCAGCATTTATTCCCCTTGGCTTGCTGCCCGGAACCATGGGGGTCTTTTTGAAACCCATCCCTTTTGTCGTATGCTTTGCTCTGTTGGCCTCAATCTTCGAGGTCCTATTAGTCCTTCCCTCCCATCTATCAGACATTATTACCCCCGCTTACGCTCAGAAGGTCCGGCTCAGGGACCAGGGCTGGTTGCGTCGTCTACGCACGGCCTACGGTTCGCTACTGACCGTAGCCCTCCGATGGCGCTATGTAACCATCGCCCTTCTGATTTGCGTCACTGTGGTCCTGGGAGCCACTGCCATTTACCGGGTAAAATTCGTCCTGTTTCGGGAGTTCGAGTCCCCGCAGTTCGTGGCAAACTTCGAAACATCACCCGGAGCAAAGATTGAAGACACACTCGAGATAGCGAAGCGGGCGGAACAGGTCATCCTAAAACTACCTGCTGGTGAGCTCAAATCTCTGGCAACCAACGTGGGGGTCAGCTTCCTCGACGTACACCGCGCGGAGCGCGGACCCAATCTCGGCCAACTCATGGTAGAGCTGGGAGACGACCGAAGTCGAAGCGTGGATGACATCATCGCGGAAGTGCGCAGCGGGATTGCTGATATCCCTGGTGTTACGAAGATCCAGTTTCTAAAACTCCAGGCCGGGCCCGGTGGACCCGCCATTGAAGCCCGTGTGGTGGGAAACGAGATGAACGTTTTACGGAACCTATCAGAAGAAATGAAAAGTTTTTTGAACGGAATCCCCGGGGTGCGTGACGTGCGAGACGATTTTACCGAGGGGAAGGAGGAGTTGCAGATCACTCTGCGCCCCGAGGCACGCGCCCTCGGACTGGACTTGGGTCAGATTGCGCGGCAAGTGCAGCATGGCTTTCTCGGCGTGGAAGCTTCAACCATTCAGCGCCGGGATAAAGACGTACCCATCGTCATTCGTTTTCCGGAAGCCGCACGCCAAAACCTGGAGACGGTAGCCAACATGAAGCTGACGCTTCCTTCGGGGCAACGTGTGTTTCTGCGCGACGTCGCTCAGCTGCAAACGGCTGTGGGCAATAGCAAGATTCGGCGTGACGACCAGAAAAGGGCCATCAGCGTACTGGCCGACGTGAACGTTCGGGAGACAACGGTCTTCCAGGTCACCGAACGATTGAAAAAGAAATTTAGCGATGTGGGGAACCGATTTCCGGGTTACCGGGTGATCATCAAGGGCGAACGGCAGGAATTTGAAGAATCCCTGGCCGCGCTCCCACAGATTTCGCTGCTGGCCCTGTTGTTAATCTATTTTATCCTAGGATCGCTTTTCAAATCCTTCCTCCAACCCCTCATCGTGATGGCTGCCATACCCTTCGCCCTAGACGGCGTCGTCATCGGTCACCTGATCATGGGAGAACCTTTAAGTTTTCTTTCCATGATGGGATTGATCGCCTTGATCGGCGTAGTGGTAAATGACTCACTGATACTGGTGGATTTTGTAAACCGCACAAAAAAAGAAGGAACACCCACAGACGAAGCAATCTTAAAATCTGGCATGGTCCGCCTCAGGCCCGTACTGCTCACCACGGTGACAACGGTTGGCGGTCTGGTTCCTCTGGCCTTCTTTTCCACAGGTCAGGCCAAGTTTCTCTCTCCCATGGCCATCTCAGTAGTCTGGGGACTCTCCTTCGCCACCGTCCTCACCTTGATTCTGGTTCCATGCCTATACGCCGTTGGGGAGGATCTGAAACCAGTATTTATGCGCCTATTCGGTTTAGAACAAACAAATACATTTCCACCAGCCAATGCGCCAGATTCCGCAAAGCAAATTTCTTAACCGGCGCTGGAAGTAAGAATCTAGATCCTGACATTAAACCGACAATGCTCCCACACCAACTGGAGCGTCTCCGCCTCCCCGGTATCCCTGTACACAAGCATTCCCTCATAAAATATCACGCTATAGTTGACGCAAATATTTACTGCTAATATCGTAACTCCGAACATTCGATAGTAAGGGGAGGTTGTTAATGGATCGACTTCTCGTAATGGGAACTGGACCCATCGGTGGGATCATCGGCGGGCGTCTGGCACGCGCCGGGCAAGACGTCACATTTGTGGATGTCGATCAAGAGCACATCGCCGCCATCCGCGAAAAAGGATTGCAAGTGGATGTGCCCGACGGACCCTTTAACGTAGAGATTCCCATAGTTTTGTCAGGGGACATCCAAGGGAAATTTGATATCGCCTTCATCGCTGTGCGGTCAAACTACACATCGGATACACTCAATGCCGTGACGCCACACATCACGGACAACGGTTTGCTGGTCTCACTACAAAACGGAATCAACCCTCCCCTTCTAGAAGAAAAGGTCGGACCGGATCGTACAGTGGGAGCGGCCATTCGCATGGGCAGCCGGCGCATCGCTCCGGGCCACCTCTACACAGACACCCGTGGCCATCTCTACGTAGGGCATCTCCACGGCGGCATTACTCCAGAGCTACGAAAGCTAAATGAACTGCTAGACTCGGTAATCCCCAGTGAGCTTACCGATAACATTCTGGGTGTTCTTTGGAGCAAGCTCACCTATACCTGTCTTGGCTACTTCGGCTCTCTTGCTGACGCGGCACTGGCAACCAGTTGCGCTACCGAGAAGCAGCGTCGCTTGTTGGCGGAATTTTTGGGGGAGACCGTTGCCGTCGGCTAGGCCGTGGGTGCTCGTTTTATCGCCCTGGCGGAATACTACCCACCGGACCTGCACCCGAGCAAGCCTTTCGAGAATCGGCTGGCCGTGGTCAACAAATATGCAGAGTCGTGGAAGGTTGAGGACCGCAAGGGGCCACTGCGCCAAATGCAGCAGGGAATTGCAACGGAAATAGATTACACGCTAGCGTATGTGGTTCGAGAGGGAGAGAGGGGAGGTATCCCTGTACCTCTTTGTAATGCGGTGCTGGAAATGATTCACGATATCGAGAAGGGCAAACGCCCCCTCCAACTGCAAAACTATGATGATCTTGCCACGGTCATCGCCTGACCACGCGAATCAAGACAATTAGATGCATCATCAAACTCACAAAAGGTCTACACCATTACGCTCAATAGATTTGACGAGAGAGGAGTGACACTCTTGTCGTAACCGAAATAAATTGACAAGTGTTTACCTCTAAATTACGAGAAAATGACGCGAGAAATATCCAATGACCAAGTACGTTGCAGCAATCGACCAGGGAACCACCAGCACACGTTTCATGATCTTTGATCATGCCAGCAAAGTGGTTGGCACGGCTCAGCTAGAGCACAAACAGATTTATCCCAAACCCGGCTGGGTCGAACACGATCCCATGGAGATCTGGCAGCGCACCCAACAGGTCATTCGTGAAGTATTGGCGCAGGCAAAGATCAAGATTAACGAGATCTCCGCGGTGGGCGTGACCAATCAACGTGAGACCGTCGTCGTGTGGGAACGCACCACGGGAAAGCCCATTTGCAATGCTCTCGTGTGGCAGGACACGCGCACCTCCGACATCTGCCGCCACCTGACCATGGCGGGCGGGCAAGATCAGTTCCGTCGCCGGACAGGGTTGCCCGTAGCCACTTATTTTTCCGGACCCAAGATCAAATGGATCCTCGACAACGTCCGCGGAGCCCGCAGGCGCGCCAAGCAGGGCAAGCTACTGTTCGGCAACATCGACACGTGGCTGATCTGGAACCTTTCCGGTGGGCCGAACGGTGGGGTCCACGTTACGGATGTAACGAATGCTAGCCGTACCATGCTGATGAACCTGAAAACACTCGATTGGGAGCCGGAGTTGCTCGAGGTCATGGGCATACCACAAGCCATGCTTCCCGAGATCAAATCCTCGAGCGAACTCTATGGCAACGCGCAAGGCCCACTTGCCGGCGTTCCCATAGCCGGAGATCTGGGCGATCAGCAAGCGGCCCTCTTTGGGCAAACCTGCTTCGCGATGGGTGAGACCAAGAACACGTATGGCACGGGTTGTTTTTTACTGCTGAACACAGGCGCAAAAATGGTGCACTCCAAGCACGGCCTGATTACAACCGTCGCCTACAAAATCGGAAAGAAAAAGCCGGTCTACGCCCTCGAAGGATCCATCGCAATTGCTGGCGCGTTGGTACAGTGGCTGAGAGACAACTTGGGTGTTATTGAGCAGGCCCCCGACGTCGAATCCCTGGCACGCTCGGTAGACGACAACGGAGGCATCTATTTCGTGCCAGCGTTTTCTGGTCTTTACGCGCCCTACTGGAAGGACAATGCACGCGGCGCTATCGTTGGCATGACCCACCATGTCAACAAAGGCCACCTGGCCCGGGCTACGCTGGAAGCGACCGCTTACCAGACCCGCGAGATTGTCGAAGCGATGCAAAAGGACTCTGGCGCCAAGATCAAAAGACTCAAAGTGGACGGTGGCATGGTGGCCAATGAGCTGCTGATGCAGTTCCAGGCCGACATACTGGGGATTCCCTTGGTCCGGCCGCGTGTCACCGAAACCACCTCACTAGGCGCAGCTTATGCAGCAGGTTTGGCTATAGGGTTTTGGCAAAACACGGACGGTCTACGCGAGCACTGGAGTCAAGACAAGGCCTGGAAGCCGCACATGCCTGTCGGTCAACGCGAGACCTTGTACAAACAGTGGCGCAAAGCGGTGACCCGAACCTTCGATTGGGTCGATTACCCCTAGCAATAAAGTGCATCAGGAAAATGAACTCGTGGTTTTTCCCCACAAAGGGCATAGATCATTAATTCTGCCACTAATAGCAAGAAGGCTAGCCTGAGGTAGCCCGTGTTTGACCCAGTGTTCAGGATGGTCGCTACGTAATTCCATCGTAATGTTCAAATCGTTTTAATATGGAGAAAAGGTCCATTGGCCCGGCCACGTGTAGGATCCCCTCCTGATCTGTAAAAAGAGCCCAGTCGAACTCATGACCTACAATTAGATTTTCATTAGCTACGTTTATATCTGACAAAGTAGTATGAGTTAACTCTGAAATGTGATCTCGAAGTTAGTTTCTTCGCCTTCAACAGATTCTGTTAAAAAATAATAGACGCTGCTATCACCGCGCCCGCTTACCCAGTTTCGTAAGGCTGTCAGTACTTCGTCAGGCAGCACATAATCAAAAGGACCTTCAACTTGTCCTTGGTATTTGACGGTAATAGGCAACGGTGGTCATCAATTTTCATATCTACCGGAAGCAGGTCCATAAATTTTTGCCATGTTTCACTCGAAATGGATTTGATCATTATTGACCCTACGGGCGGATGTGAATATCAACTCTGACACCCCTTGGATTTATAACCTCCACATTGGCAATTAGTTCGCCCCTTCCTCCTTTCGGTCTATACATTACTCGCCCGCTTTCCGTTCTTGGAATCGGGAATCGGAAGTCTACCATAGGATTTTGCAGGTGACAGGACAAGAGGGGATTTAGTATAAGTGTCCTGACGGAGGTGTGGCTCTAGGGGTCAGTGGCCTGTTCATTCAGGCTCACCGTAGCCTGAAATGCCGCCTCCGTCACCTGCATCATCCGAAGGGTCGACCGGGATGGTGCCATATTCTCACTGAATACGTGGCTCTGTAAGTAGACGAGACCTGAGGATGATGAATCCATCTTGTTCTACAGAAGGAGGGCTACGTGTCAGAACACAAAGCATTAGAGATTCGAGTGAGTGTGGATGTAGGGTGCCATAGTCACAACGTGGCTATGGGTTTATCCAGTGGAGAAGTGTTGGAGGAGTTTCAGATTGCACATGGGCCGGAGGGCTTTAAGTATTTCTTTGGCCGCATCGAGAGGCAGCAGAAAAAGAGAAGATGTCCGGTAGCGGTAGCAATGGAGGGGTACAATGGCTACGCACGTCCGTTGGATGCATGGACTAGGGGACGGACTAGGGGTCGGACTAGGGGACGTTGCGACTTTTATGGCTTTTTATATTTTTTCGATTCCAACAGCCTGCGCCATCGTTGGCCATCGAGAATTCCTCGTCGTGCAGCTCGGTACACCGACTCCGGTCTTACTCCCAATGGCACTGCCAGCTGCCTCCCGCTCCGCCCTAGACATTCCACCCACAAATACGCTACCCCTTCCCGTACCCGACATAGTTCTGCTCTACGACCTCCCCCTTCCACGCTTTCGACGCGAACCCTCTCTACTTGACACACTCGTTCCACAAGACTCTTTAGAGATATTGCTCTCCTATTCATACCCATTGACTCATCCTCAATCCGCTCCACCTCCTGCCGCATCTGCTCAACAAACTCCCTCCCTCCCAAGATCCGTTCATCCCCCGCGAAGCTTTCTCTGCCCCTCAGGAGCTTACGCACCGCCGACCACCCCCCAGTGCTGCGAATCAGTCCTCCCCCTTGAAACTCCGCCCGCCTCCCCCTTTCAACCCCCTCTGCTACATATCTTTCGTACCGAACTCTGGCCTCTCGCACTCTCTTGCCAAATTGTTCCAACACTATCTCCGTTTCTTGCCAACCATGTTCATGTCTGCCCAGCAGCGTTCCATGCCCACTATACCGATACCTGCCCAATTCCCCTAGATTGCGAACCACACCTACCCGAAGCGGATTTAGATGGAGATATCGAACCAATTCCAGAAAATATGGCTCCTCCTCACAAACGATTGACTTGTATCGATTTTGAAACAGATGCCCACTGCGACGATGACGACGGTTAAAACTACCCGCATAGCCGGTTAACAACGAGCGCATACTGCGTGCCAGTGGTCGTTTTACGGTGCGCACGAGTAAATGGAAGTGATTAGGTAACAGAGCCCAGGCATATATATGAAATGCCCCGGAACTTCCTAACGCCCCAAGACGATTTACGAAGTCGTTGCGATCCCTGTTATCGCGGAATATGGCCTGGCGCATTATTCCACGGGCCATGACATGATGTAACACGCCTGGAGCATCCAATGGGGGACCACGAGGCATCTCGAACATTTACTATTAAGCCACAAACGCCGCAACGTCCCCTATTACGAGGGCCTTCTCATCCAGGGAGCCATGCTTCTTCTCTTTATTTCCTCACTGCTATGGTTCTTCGTCCTCATGCCCAGACGGGTAGTGTCCGCTTAGGGTCCCTGCTCTTTCTTGAACATTTGCTGCGCCAGGTAGTTCTCGTAACCCGCTTCCTTGATTAGGTGAAGCTGGGATTCGATCCAATCCACATGGCGCTCCTCATCCTGGACGACGTGTTCCAGTATTTCCCGGCTCGTATCGTCGACAGTTCGAGACAGATCCTAATACCTGACTTGATGACCGGAATAGCCCTCAACTCTAGGCCGAGATCGTTTTCCAGATGCTCTTTTACCGTCTGGCCTATGGTTATCTTGTCGTATCCGGTGACGTTGGTGATCCCCTCGAGAAAAAGAATGCGCTCGATAACCCTATCGGCGTGCTGCATCTCCTCGATGGATTCCTTCCGGATCGCCTGAAAGAGCGCCTCGTATCCCCACGCCTGGCACATCTTGGCGTGGATGAAGTACTGGTTGACCCCGGTTAACTCCTTTTGAAGTATCTGTTTCAAGTGGTTTCACGCCAAATCTTTGCGATTGAGCAGCTGAAAGACGCTCTTGACCGTCGCTTCCGGGCTGACGGCGGCGGTCCCTATGGTGGAAGCGTCAAGACTTGTGTGTAAATTTCTTAGGGGCATTCTCACTCCAATTTTGGTTCAAGTGATGAAAGACAGAAAAAACGATTCTTTGTATGCTTTGGGTATTTGCCATCACCCCCATAGGGCGAGTCCTGCGCCTGACTTCCCGGAACGATCTTTCTATGAGGTTGGTGGTTCTCAAGCGGCTCCAAAGCTCAGGCCGCTTGATCTGAAAGAAGTAAAGCAATTGATCGAGATCCTTTTCCAAACAGGCCACAGCCCTTGGATAAGCCTTCCTCCAGCGTGAACCAAACCGCCAGTAAGCTTCCGTAGCTTTTCTATAATTAGGGGCATGACTGATACGATTTAGAGCTTTTTTGACCGCTGGTTGATCGGCCCTTTTTACCTTGTCCAACACGTTTCTTGTCTTATGGGCCCAGCAGCGTTGGGCGAGGATCTTAGGATAGACAATCTGTAAGGCTCCATGCAGCCCCGTTCCCCCATCGGTCACAATCAGCTCACAACACCCCCCCTCTAGCCCCCTTTGATACAGGTCCCTTAACAACGCTTCCCAGCAGGCTTCAGATTCAGTTGGGGCCGCATAGAAATCGATCATCTCCTGCCTCCCATCGACCGTGATCCCGAAGGCACAAAGTAATATCTTTTTCTGTACCTTGGCAGCCCCCTTGCTCTTTAACACCACCCCATCAAAGAACAGATAGCGGTACTGATCCCTAAGGGGACGGCTATGGTAAAACTTAACCTCTTTATCCAGATCCCGGGCAATCCTGGAAATCGTTGTGGCCGAGACCCGCTCCCCTACAATAGGAACCAGCACCGAAGCGGCCTTTCGGGTGGATAGTCCCAAACAAAAGCAGGCTAACAACACCCGATCCACCGAACGGCACCTTCGGGCGTAACGCTCAAGGAGCTTGGTGGGAAACCCTCCCTTACGGCTCCTTGGCACTAAAAGCTCTAAGTTTCCCATCTCGGTCAACAGATGCCTGGTATAGTGGCCATTGCGGTAGTCCACTCGGTCCGCCCCATGCTCGTAGCGTGATAGTCCTATGTACTGGGCCATCTCTTCGTCCAGCCGCTTCTCCACCAGGTGTTTTAGAGCTTGGCGGGCCATCGGTTTAAAGTCGCCCTCCCACTCAAAGGCATTGATCTCTTTAATCGCTCGCGATACATTGCTTGGTGTTGCTTGCTCGAGCAGCATAGGGGTGCCCTCCTCATGTTTGTATTTGTCGTGCAACTCTGGAGTTAGCACCCCTTCTGTCTTTTCCCAATCAAAAAATACCCTAGGCCTATCCCTTAACCACCTCGAGATCTTCGATTCTCCGACAAATGTGAAAGCCATTTTCCTCTCCACTCCCTTCCCCCCACCAAAATTTACACATAGACTGATACATCACCCCCTATGGTCAATCGGTTGACATTTTGGTTTCGTTATAGGATCGTTCCACTTCCGGGCTGACGATGGCGATCCCGATCGTCACGATTCTCAATTGCCCGGAACGCCGAGTCGATTGCGTTGCCCACGAGATGAGCGGGCAGAACGACACGGCGGTCGTAAGGAGAGAGGAATGAAGATCACGAATTCGAACAGGCACATCGTGCTTGCCGCCGCGATGATGCTGATTTGCGCAACGGCCGGCGCGGTGGATCAACGGGTGCTCGTGGAGCTAAACAAGCTTGAGGCCAACAAGAATGACACCTGCCGCGCCTACATGGTAATGAAGAACGAAGGCGCGACTCAATTCGAGACCCTGAAGCTCGATCTGGTGATCTTCGATGCGGACGGCATCATCGCCAAGCGGCTCGCGGTCGAAGCGGCGCCGCTGCCGGTCGGAAAGACCAGCCTCAAGGTGTTCGATATCAACGGTCTGGCATGTGCGCGGATCGGCCGCTTGCTGCTCAACAACGTCATCGACTGCGTCGACAGCACCGGACGGCGCGAGGATTGTCTGGCCCTGGTCTCGACCCGCGCGCGGGGATCGGTGGACTTCATCAAGTGACCATGGACCCCACCGCTTACCACGTAGCCTCTCTCTCGGCGGTGTCTGAACGGATGTTGGGGTGGCTCCAACTGGGCGGACCCGTCGTTATGGTTCTGTTGGCCATGTCGGTGCTGGCGCTGACCATTGTGATCATTAAGCTCTGGCAGTTCCGTGCGTTGCGGATCGGTGACTTGGATCCCGCGCGGGAGGCGGCGCAGCTCTATTGCCGCGGTCGGCCGGACGCCGCCCTGGCGCTGGCAGGGCGAACCGGGAACCCGGTCGCTGGGATGCTGGCACAGGCCATGCGCGGGCAACTCCGCAGCCTTCCGGAGGCAAAGGTGCGCGAGGAGGTCATCCGGCATGCAGGTGATGTCCTGGAGTCATTGCGCGCCGGGTTGCGGCCGTTGGAGGTGATCGCCTCGCTCGCGCCGCTGCTCGGCCTCTTCGGCACGGTGCTGGGCATGATCGAGGCGTTCCGCCGCCTCGAACAGGCGGGCAATCAAGCGGATCCGGCGGTCCTTTCCGGTGGCATTTGGGAAGCGCTGCTGACCACCGCGGTGGGGCTGGCCGTCGCCATACCGGTCGTCGCGGTTCTCAACTGGCTGGAACGGCGGGTCGATCGCCTTGAGCACGAGATGGACAGCATCGTCACCCGGGTCTTCACGGTTGACTTGACCGACGATCCCGAAAAGGAGGAGGGCCATGCGTCCACACAACTACGCGATGCGGCCCCGCATACCGTCGAATAGGGCCGGTCGGCGTCCGGGGTTGATCCGCCTGACGCCGCTCATCGATGTCGTGTTCATCTTGCTCATCTTCTTCATGCTGGCATCGAGCTTTCTGGACTGGCGCGCGCTCGACCTGACCGCCGCCTCCGAGGCGGAGGCCGGCGCGTCCATGGAGGGAGCGCTGCTGGTGGAAATCCGCAGTAACGGCTTGCGGCTGTCGGGCGAATCCATCTCCCTTGACGCCCTTGGCGCTCGTATGGAGGCCCGGGCAGAGATGCGACCCGGTCAGCAGGTGCTGGTAAAGCCGGCCCCCGGCATCACGGTGCAGGAAGCGGTCCGGGTCCTTGATCGGCTCGCGGGAGCTGGAATCACCCAGCTTTCTCTGATTCGTGATCCGGATGAGTAGCTATCGGTCCTCAGGCTCCGGGCGGCCCCGGGTGAAGAACGATGAGGAGCGTATTCTGCCGCTTATCAACGTCGTGTTCCTGCTGCTCATCTTTTTCATGCTCGCCGGACAATTTGCCGCTTTGGACCCGTTCCGGATAGAGCCGCCCAGTTCGCTGACTCAAGAGCAGCCGGAAAGGCAGGCAATGGAAGTGCTGATGGACGTCGACGGACAGCTTGCCCTTGACGGCGCCGTCATCGGGGCTATGGCGCTCAAATCGGCCGTCTCGACGCGCAAGTTCAGGGAAGGCGTCGTTAACGTTCGGTTGAAGGCCGACGGGCGGGCGGACGCAACGCGGGTGGTCGTGGTGATGGAGTTGTTGCGCGATGCCGGAGTTGAGAAGCTCCACCTTCTCACCTCGGTGGGGAAACCCTGATGCGAATCCTCTGGTACCATTGGATGATAGGGTTTTCATCGGCCCTGCTGATGCATGTGGTCGTCATGGCCGGACTGTTGTGGGAGCCGAAGATCCCCAGGGCCGAAAGCACCGAGAGCGCCGAATCGGCCGGAATCGAGATATCCCTTGGCTCTGCCGTCACTCGGCCGGGCAGCGTTGCCGGAGCGGTCACGGAGATACTTAAGGCAGAAAGTGTGGCGGCCGCCGAAGCCGCCCTGCAAGGACCTAGTGAAAAGACGGTGGCAACGCCGCCGGCGCCGGTTCAGGCAGAGGCCGTGGAATCCGTCGATGCCCCGGAGGTGGAGGCGGTGACCCCGGTCGTCACTACCGAGGTGGAGGCCGTGGGGGCCGAGACCGCCGCCACTGCCGTGGAGGTCGGATCGGTTGCGGCACAGCCGGTGGAGCAGGTGTCGCCCGGGCCGACTCTGGCGCCGGGCTTGGCTGAAAAGGCCGGTGGGCCGCCGCGGGAGGAGACCACGGCGCGCACGGTTGCGGCGACGGGTGCCCTTGACCCATCGGGCGCCAGCGGCGTGCCCCGCGCGCAGGGGGATTACGTGGGGCGGCTGCAAGCATGGTTGGGAAAACACAAAAAATATCCCAGAAGAGCCCGGGTCCGCCGTCAGGAAGGCACGGTTCTTCTCCATTTAGTGATAGACCGGGACGGGAGCTTGCGGGAATACCGGATCAAGAAGAGCAGCGGCTATGATTTATTGGACCGGGCGGCCATTGCAATGATCAAACGCGCTCAGCCGCTGCCGCGGTTTCCTGACAGCTTGGATCGGACACGGATTGAGCTGGTAGTCCCGGTTCAGTTCGTACTGCGGTAAACCCATAGGCGGCTTATCCCCTTCCGTCCCATGGAACGCTTCGGCCTCAGCCTGCGACGGCAGCGGCTCGGCCTTGAATCCCATGACTTTTGCGATGACCCCCGCGGCTTGGGCTGAGGCGTTGCAGGCGGACGGAAATAATTGGAGATGGGCCGTAAGCCGGACGGATTTTCCGGGGCGTTTAGGGCTCGAAAAACGGGCCTGAAAGGGCCGTTAAATCGGGGCGGGTATCGCCTCATGAATCCCACCTCATTAGAACGCCGCCATCGCGCAACCCCGAGAGCACGAAGTCGATCATGGCTCCGGTGGAATCGATGGCTCGGTAGAGGTAGCACCAACGACCCTTGATTCGAACGTAGGTCTCATCGACGCGCCAGGACTTATTATTTGGTTGGCTTGAGATGACGGCGCAGCCGCTCCTCCAGTTCGGGGCCGTAGCGCTGGACCCAGCGCCGGATCGTCGTGTGGTCCGCCTTCAGGCCGCGCTCGCTGAGCAGCTCTTCGACATCGTGGAACGAGAGCGAGTACCGAAGGTACCAACGCACGGCGCAAAGAATCAGCTCGGGCTCGGTTTGTCGCTACTTAAAGATCGCCGGTCGGATTGCCTTCTTCATGATCTCTTCAGGCTGCCAGCCGCCGCTGCCCAAAGTTGCAACACAACCGACAAACGCTTTCTCCACATCCGTGGTCAGCTTGGTTTTTTTGCCGAGCTGAATCATCCGCTCGCGGCTGTTTCCCAAGGCTTGACATTCTTGGCGATGGCTTTGCCGGACTCGTTTTCGGCCACGCGCAGCTCATAGGTTTTCTGCAGATTCATCCACACCTGTGGTGTGGTTCCAAAGAACCGCGCGAGTCGCAGTGCCGTGTCGGCCGTGACGCCCCGTTGCCCTTTCAAAATGGCCGAGACACGATTCGCGGGCACCGCCATAGCTTTCGCCATCGCGTTGGCGTTCAACCCGAGTTCCTCCATCTCCTCGCGCAAAATTTCACCCGGATGTACCGGTCGCATGCCGTTTTTTACATTCATGGCCTTAACCTCTTTTAGTGATAGTCCACGATTTCTACATCGTGAGCACCATCGTCTTCCCAACGAAAACAAATCCGCCGCTGTTGATTGATCCGAATGCTGTGCTGCCCCGCCCGATCGCCGGATAATCGCTCCAATCGATTACTTGGCAACCCGGCTAAGTCTTGCAGCGATTCCGCACTGTCTAAAACCGTCAAACGACGCGTTGCCTGATTCGCAAAGCCTTGAAAGGCGCGAACCCGTTGGCCTCCAAAAAAGCGTTCGGTGTTGCGATCGCCGAAGCTTCGAATCATGTATGACGATCCTAGCACACTTGTACGTTATACGTAAAGAATACAATTCGCCGTTCTCGATACCCCTAAAATGTGGGGTATCCCCAACCCACATTGTCACATTCTGGGGGTCAGACCTTGACATTTGACATGATTCATCTCGCCTTCTCAAAAGTTATTGAACAAAGACAAAGGGGTCAAGCTCCAGCAGGATGGCGGTTGTAGCGGCCGTCATACCTGAATAGCCCGGAAAATCCGAGAAATTCCGGGGCGGAATGGCCCGGAAACCGCCCATGCAAAGCCCCTTAAAGGGGCGTGCATCGACCGCCGCGCATGCGGGGGAACGGTTTCCGCTCCTTTGTGCGACTTCCGAGCGTCGGTATAGGAAACGCAAAGTAACAACACAACGCGAGGGCGAAAGGGACATTACAAAATTGCCGTGGCACGAGTAAGATGGCACTGAGCGGATAGTCGAGAATGGTTGTCTGGAGAGGAGATACCTGGATGTCAAAGGATGCATTTATACTGCGCATCGCGCCAGGCAGGAGGGACCGTGTCCCCGAGGCATTGAGAACCGGTCATCTAATGATCGGATGGGCGGAGGCGAAAGGCCTTCTTAACCTGGAGCTTGAAAAAGCCGGCTTCAAGGAAATCATTCATAAAGCGTACCCCGAACGTCATGCAGGACTAGCAACCCGGTACATGTGGTGTTTCATTCGCGACATGAAGGTCGGCGATCTGGTTGTTGTCCCGCACCTCAATAAGTCCGGCAGGGGATTCTACGTGGGCGAGGTTACGGGCCCCGCTTTCTACGATGAAAACAAGGTGGGCGAGGGCTCGGCGTATCGCCGACCAGTTAAGTGGCTGAACGGCGGGATCGCCATTCAGGAAGCGTCCGCCAAGGAGGCCCTGGTGAAGCGTATTAAGAGGACGCAAGGGACATCTTCTCCTGCCACGGGCCTCCTGAAAGAGATAAAGGACTGCATCATTGTTCCCCCGCCGCCCCCTACTGACCCTTGGGCGGCGCACAAGATAAAGGAGTTGGCCGGGGAGCTTCTGTGGGAGACCGGTGAGTTGCAGAAGATCGTTGACGGGCTGAAGGACAAGCGGCAGGCGATCTTTCAGGGGCCGCCGGGGACCGGCAAGACCTACGTGGCCAAGCGCATCGCCGAGTGGTGTCGGGACCACGGCGGCGACTTCCAGATAGTCCAGTTCCATCCATCCTATTCCTACGAGGACTTTGTTGAGGGGTTCCGGCCCACGCTCACCGATGGCGGCCAAGCCGGGTTCAAGCTCACCAAGGGGCCGCTGAGATGTATCGCGGAAAAAGCCCAGGCCAACAAGGATGCCACTTTCATTCTCGTGATCGACGAGATCAACCGCGGCAACGTCGCCAAGGTTCTCGGGGAGCTTTACTTCCTGCTGGAGTACCGAAACGACAAGGTAGGGCTCCAATACAGCAGCGAGCAGTTCAGCCTGCCCGACAACCTCTGGTTCATCGGCACGATGAACACGACGGACCGCTCGATTGCACTGGTGGACGCGGCCCTGCGCCGCCGGTTCTATTTCTTCAACTTCTTCCCCGACGAGCCCCCGGTCAAAGGCCTGCTGGGCCGCTGGCTCGAAGGGAACAAGCCCGAGGCGAATTGGGTCGCCGGTCTCGTTGATTTGGCGAATGGCAAGCTGGAAGACCGGCACCTAGGCATCGGTCCCAGCCACTTCATGAATAGAGACCTCCCGCTCGACGAAAAGCGGGTCCGCTTTATCTGGGAGCAAGCGGTCATCCCCTACGTTGAGGAACAGTGCTTCGGCGACGAGGACAGGCTCAGAAAGTTCGCCTACGACCTGTTGAAGCGGGAGCTCGACGGCACGGCCTCCGATTCCGGAAACGGCCAGCCGGAAGGTGGGACGACCGGCGGCATCGGGAAGCCTGAGTAGAGCGTCGCCGATGCAGCGGCTTGAGCTAGAAGAGTACACGCCGTACCCCAAGAATGTCCGGCTGGACATGGCCCAGCGCGAGGCGCTCAAGGGCGCGCACATTGAGGTGGCGCCCTCGCTCGATGAGGAGGGCGCGTATAGACTCAAGCCGTCGTCTTACATCGGCGCGGTAAACATCGGCGATCTCGCCGTCGTAGTACGGCCCAAGATCTCCATCGACCGCGTCATGTTTCTGATCGCTTACGCTATGGACCCCAACGACTGGGGAAGGGACTCCATCGGACTGGCCTGCGACGATGACATCCTTGAAGCGATCGCCCTCGTCTTCGCTCACCGCACTCGGCAGGCCATCCAACGCGGCCTGCTCCGGGGTTACCGGCGGGAGGAGGACGCGCTCAACACCGTGCGGGGCCGGATCCGCTTCGGCGACCAAATCGGGCGGCGCTTCGGCATCCCGCTGCCCATTGAGGTGGCCTTCGACGAATTCACCGAGGACATCGAAAAGAACCGGCTGCTCAAGACCGCAATTCACCGGCTAGGGCACACCTTCATTCGTTCTGAGGCTGCAAGGCGGGAGGTCCGCCGCCTCCGGCCCGCTTTCACCACAGTCGGGCTCGGCTCGTACCGACGGGGGGCGCTGCCCGAAGTCCGCTACACCCGGCTGGACGAGCACTACCGCCCGGCAGTGGAACTGGCCCGGCTGATTATCGACAATTCCAGCCTCGAACTTTTCCACGGCGAAATTGCCGGGGCCGCCTTTCTCCTTGACATGAACAAAGTGTTCGAGCGGTTCCTCTACGTCGCGCTGAGGGAGGCGCTGATGGATGAGATCGACCTCCCTGGAGGTCAATGGAAAAACAAGGCGCGCCTCACACTGGACGAGGGCTGTAGCATTAGCATGGAGCCGGACCTGTCGTGGTGGTCTCTGGGTCAGACTAAGAACGGGTCTCGGCCCCTTTTCGTCGGCGACGCGAAGTACAAGAAGCTTGAGCCGCTGGTATACAAGCACGCCGACATCTATCAGATGCTCGCCTACTGCACGGCGGCCGATCTGTCCTCTGGTATGCTGATCTACGCCGCCGACAAAGGTGAACCAGTCATTCACAAGGTCAAGCACGCGGGTAAGACGATTGAGGTCGCATCACTGGACCTCAGGGGCGCGCCAGAAGCCATCTTGTACGAGGTCCGCCTCCTCGCCGAGCGGATCAAGGCCCAAACCCGCACGTATTCGGCCCTGCCAGCCGCCTAGCAGCATGTGGTGAAAGTCGTAACCGGCGTCAGGCTTGCCTTCTTGCTATTCCGGGTTTCCTTCCCTTTCGGATTCCGGCTTGTATTGCACCAATTCTCTCTTGGAATGTCCTGTCCATTTGAACACGGTCTTCTAATCGGCCCAACTCACAGCTCATGACTCTGGGATCACGGCTTGAATATCGGTGTAGGCGGATGGAAATAATTGGAAATGGGCTGGAAACCGGCCGGATTTTCCGGGGCGTTTAGGGCTCGAAAAACGGGCCGGGCATCGCCTCATGAATCCCACCTCATTAGAACGCGACCATCCCGAGTAGAAGGGTAGAGTAGAGGACAGGCTTAGCTTGCTTTAGGCCGCACCTTGGCTGTATCCGCCGTTTCCAGCTTCGTGCCCGTTTAGGCACTTCCGTAACAAGCGTTCCTGTCCCCCCTCATCAAACCGTACTTGCAGTTTTCCCGCATACGGCTTTCCGATCATCTTCACCTCAAGGCATACGAGCGTGCCCATAGGGAGCATGGACTGGTATGGCGTATAGCCCCCACACTCCATAGAGCACAGACACCGGCCATCGCCGATATCCAAACCCCTTGATCTGTCGTCGCTTCTGCAGGTACTTGCGCATCCGCTGCTCTAAGAAGAATCGTTGCCGCTTAAAGACTCGGGTGGAGTTGTGTACGTGATAGTAGGTCACCCACCCTCGCACATAGCGGTTAACCCGCTCCATCACTTCTGGCTGTGGCATGCAGTGGCTGTTCCGACTGGTCAAACCTCTCACCTTATCCCGAAAATGCTGCTCTGACTTGCCTGAGGGCTCTACCAGGGTAATCACCTTCGCCCTGCGCACACTCCTCTTGCGACCAAAGGTAAATCCGAGAAAGTCAAAACTCTCTCCTCGTGCATCCACCACTCGGCTCTTCTCCTCATTGAGCTTTAATTCCATCCGTGCCAATATTTCCTCCACTTTCAACCGCGTCTCTTTCGCCCCTCCACGCATCAAGATCACAAAGTCGTCCGCATAGCGAACCAGCTTTGCCGCCAGACCCGTGCTACGACAGTATTGAAGAAACACTCGGTCAAAAAGGTGCAAGTAGATGTTGGCCAGCACAGGGGAAACCACTCCCCCTTGCGGTGTTCCGCATTGACTCCTCTTCGTACGCCGCCTCCCTTCTTGGTCCTCTTCTACCACCGGCGCTTTTAGCCACTGTTTGATCCATCTCAAAATGTGCCGATCACTGATCCGACCGGCGATCAACTTCATGAGCTTATCATGCGCTATAGTGTCAAAGTACTGCTGAAGATCTGCGTCGAGCACATGCGGATGTGCCGTGCTGAGCGCTTCCCGAATAGCTCCTACTGCTTGATGTGCACCTCTCTTGGGGCGAAACCCGTAGCTACTATCCTCAAAGTCCGCCTCAAATATCGGCTCAATTACAAGCTTGACTGCCATTTGAGCCACTCGGTCCCGAATGGTAGGAATCCCCAACGGCCTTCTCCTTCCGTCGCCCTTGGGTATGAACACCCGCCGCACTGGCTGCGCGCGGTAGGTCTTCTCCTTTAGCTCCTGCTGAAGCTTTGAGATAAACTCAGCCTCGCCCTCTCCACTCTCTATAAACTGGAAAGTCACCCCGTCGATCCCCGGGGCTCCACCATTGCTGCGTTCCAGTCGGTAGGCATGTTGCACTACGTCTCCTCGCCAAACCTTGTCATGCAGCGCGTAGAAGCGAAACTTGGGCTCCCTCTTGGCCTTGAGATACAGTCCCCGCTGGAGGTCTCGAATCTTGCTAGGTGTTCGTAGCCTCACGGCAATCACCTCTCCTTCCCTCTTTAAGGGACACAATGAAAGTAGGGCGCCTTCCCTCAGCCGGCATTACCCAGCTTCCTCGGTATTACTCGCCCCTCCGACTTCTCGCCCGCCTGGCTCAGATTTCGGTTACCCTTATACTGACCCATCGCGGCCATCACTCGCGACGAACGAGATCTCCCGCGT
Organism: uncultured Binatia bacterium (SeqCode); assembly: GCA_965215595.1. Classification (GTDB taxonomy): domain Bacteria; phylum Desulfobacterota; class Binatia; order UBA9968; family CAXXLF01; genus CBDCDW01. Next base: position 709,156 of record CBDCDW010000006.1, read on the forward strand.
TACCCATCACAACTTCCCCCACATGCCGTCCCGACGACCCCGGAGAGCCCATCTGCTTCCGTCCCGGTTATTCCACAGATGGCACCGGCCTTCCCCTCTTGACCACAGGGTCGGCACTCTCAATCAGCAAGTTACGAGGCTCTATGGGTTCCCTTGTAGTACGGCCTGCAAGTTTGCGATCCTCTCCTTTTGGAAAGTTTTCTCGATCCACTTAGCCCTGAGAGTCACCCCTCAAAACCGGATCTTCGCTAGCGGGGTGAACCGTTAATTCCCCGCACCGGACTTTAACCGGCAAGTTGCACTGCTTCCGCGGCATACGATCAAGACTTGCGTTAACGTGTTTCGATAATTTCTATGGTCATGGCTAGATCTCTCAGGGTTGAATTAAACGGTGTGCTCTACCATGTAACTTCTCGAGACAATGATCGAGAAGACATATTCCTAGAGGAAGATTCAAGAATTGATATGCATAAAAAGATCACTTATCTTGTTTGATATGTTTTTATGCATCAACGTCACGGATCGGCTGGATACTGATTTGTCACCGGAAAACTAGCACGTCCAGGTTTTGAGCGATGGGCAAGGATAGCGTCAAAAAACTTCTGGATTTACAGGAATCGGTTCACCGCCAGCTTGAAACGTTTTCGGCGGCGATGAAAGCTATCGAGGCCGATTCCGGGTTTCAGCGCACTATCAACCAAGCCAATCGTAGCCGGGAATTAATCCGGGCTGCCTTAGGCCCCTTCGAAGAACTACGCCTATCTGGTGCGGTTTTGAAATTCGGTGCCGAATGCCAGCGCATAGGGGACATGGTCGCGGAAACGGAAAAGCGCTTCCGCCTCCCTGAATTCGACCAAGCCGCCAAACTGCTGCGCGAGTTGGAGAATAGCGACGCCGCAAAAATGATCGCGCGCTTTCAAAAATCGGCTTCGGAGTTTCAGCGGGCGATGGAGGCCATGCGCGCCCCCTGGCTCGACATGCAGAACAGAATTCAATCGATTACCGGTTTCGTCAAACTGCAGGGAATCGGACAGGCATTGCGGACAATGTCCGCTTTCGACACGACGCTGGCGGACAGGCTGCGGATCAATCTTGGCGATTGGCGTGAGAAGATCAATTGGCCCGCTGGCATTTTCACCGATCCGCTGGCCCGCACGGGATTCTACATTAAACGAGGCCTCGATCCCACGCTGACTGCCTTCCCGGTGAGCGCGTTCGATCAGAGCATTACCATCGCCGGGATCAAGAGAGCACCATCGCCCTTCATTGATGCGTATGCTTCTGAGTCTGAGGCGGAAGAGGATGAAGAAGAAGCCGGATTCACCCGAACTAATGCTGCCCACGATCGGCTACAGCGCTTTGAATCCCAAATGCGCAAGTTCATCGATGAACGGATGACCGCGGCTTTCGGCGAAGACTGGATTAAACACCACGTTCCGGGAAAAATCCGGAAGACCTGGTATGAAAAGCTGCAAAAAGCGGAAGAGAACAGAGAAGCAAAGCGCCCCCTGATCTCCTATGCGGACTTTACAGACTACGTGCCGATCATCACGCGCAAGGACAAATGGCTAGCCGTGTTCCAACAGGTGTTCAAGCGGGTCCCGCTGGTGCAGGAATCCTTCCAGCGGCTCTATCCAATCCGCATCTGCACTATGCATGCCCGCATTATCACGCAAGATGATGAACTGTATCTCTATGCCGAGACGAAGCGCGTATTGCGCCATGTATAATCTAACCCAAGGGCGATACGTTGCGCCATTTGTGATTCTAACCCTCCAAGGGCTCACATTAGAGCTCAAGGAGGGCAACAATGGAAGGGTTCACCATGGCACGACGATCCAAGCAGGAGTATTTACGATCCATCTATGATCGTTATCAGCACGCACCACGGGCACAGAAGGGAACGATGCTAGAGGAATTCTGCAAGGTTTGCGGCTACAACCGCAAATATGCCATCTGGCTTTTAAACCGGCCCTTGCCCGAGGCAACTGTACGCAAACGGGGTGCACCTCGCTCTCCTACATACAATCGGGCAATGGTAAGGATTTTGGCAAAGGTGTGGGAGGCCTCGGGGTATCTGTGCTCCCAACGTCTGAAGGCCGCCCTTGTACACTGGTTGCCCTGGATAAGGCAACACTTCGAGCTGACCCAACCGTTAGAGGATCAGCTCCTGGCCATCAGCGCCCGTCAGATGGATCGGCGCCTGAGGGAAACCAAGCACATCGTGAAACGCCGACTCTATGGCACCACTCGGCCCGGATCGCTACTAAAGCAGATGATCCCGATTAAGACCGATCACTGGGATGTGAACCGGCCGGGCTATCTGGAGATTGACCTGGTGTCACACTCAGGGGCCTCAGCGGTTGGGGAGTTTGTCCATAGTCTGGACTGTGTCGACATTGCTACCTGCTGGGTAGAGCGCAAGGCCGTCATGGGTAAGAGCGCTTTGGGTGTCTTGAATGCGGTCACCGAGATCGAACACCAGCTTCCTTTTCCCCTCAAGGGGATCGACTCCGACAACGGCAGTGAGTTTATCAACAACCGCCTTCTTGCCTTCTGTCAACAACGCCCAGCTGGCCACACCATTCAGTTCACCCGCTCGCGTCCCTACAAAAAAGATGACAACGCGCACATCGAGCAGAAAAACTGGACCCATGTCAGAAAGCTTATGGACTGGGATCGCTACGACACCGCAAAGGCCCAAGAGGCCGCCAACCAGCTCTATGATGAGCTTAGGATCTTCCAGAATCTGTTCCAGCCCTCCATGAAGCTGCGATGCAAGATCCGTATAGGCTCTCGACTTATTCGCCGCTATGACACGCCTCGTACCCCGTTCGAACGGGTCGTGGAGTCCCGAAAGGGAGACCCCAAAAAGCTGGCAGCCCTCAAGCACACGCTTAAGACAACTGATCCCTTCGAGCTCTCTACCCGAATCGATCAGCAACTGCAGCGGATCTACAAGCTGGCCAGCCATGCAGACAGAGCCCCACGAGAGAGACCACCGCTGAAACAAACGCCGTGGAGAAACTGGACCTTCAGCAAGAAACTACAGCGCCAACAACAGGACATGAAACGACAGATGCGAGACGACTTCGGTTAGATTTTGTAATGACGCAACGAATCCCGCTAGGGTTAGATTTTTTGATGGCTTAACACGCCTCGACCACACCGCGCTCCGGCGTCTGCCCCTCGCGCGGGCGGCCTTTCTGCACCTGCTTCGCAGCGTAGAGGCCGAAGTCGGGATGGCCCGCGCCCTGGTCGGCAAGCTCGCCGACGCAGAACACCTTCGGCTTGAGCGCCGCACCTACCGCGTTCAGCAGATTGGCGAGCGGCCCGTAGCTCGACCGCTCCCCGGTTGCGCCGCCCGAGGAGCGCACCCGCCTAAGATCGGTGAAGTAGGTTTCGACTGCCGCTGTCAGTTTCGTGTTCGTTCCCGTCATCCTCTCTGTTGTCGCCGCGGGTTTCGCCGTCGTCGTCACCCGTCCCGTGAGTAAAGGTGACAAGTGTAACACGGCGCCATGCGCACAGGGAACCAGTGACAGGCGTGTCGCCATCGGCCCGCCGGATGCACAACAGTCTGCACCGCCCGAGCCTTCGAGCGGATCGGAAGAACGATGCGGACGCTGGGGTGGGTAAGTTAAGGATTTATGCCCTCCGCCACACGCTAGCCAGCCAGGCGGTCATGTGGGGCGAGAACCCTGCCCCTGGTCGGCAAGCTGTTGGGGTATCGGCGGCATCGAGCGCGGTCGATGCACGCCCCTTTCAGGGGCTTTGCATGGGCGATTTAGGGTCGTTTCGCCCCGGACTTTCTCGGATTTTCCAGGCCATTCTCAATTATTATTTTGATCCGACGCAAAGCATGGGGTCTTCTCCTTTCAGGTTTGACGGCCGCTACAACCACCATCCTGCTGGAGCTTGACCCCTTTTTCATGTTACTTGACCCAGGTTACAACCTCGCTGTCTCTTATGTGCTGATTCAGTTGGAAGCGTCAAGACTTGTGTGTAAATTTCTTAGGGGCATTCTCACTCCAATTTTGGTTCAAGTGATGAAAGACAGAAAAAACGATTCTTTGTATGCTTTGGGTATTTGCCATCACCCCCATAGGGCGAGTCCTGCGCCTGACTTCCCGGAACGATCTTTCTATGAGGTTGGTGGTTCTCAAGCGGCTCCAAAGCTCAGGCCGCTTGATCTGAAAGAAGTAAAGCAATTGATCGAGATCCTTTTCCAAACAGGCCACAGCCCTTGGATAAGCCTTCCTCCAGCGTGAACCAAACCGCCAGTAAGCTTCCGTAGCTTTTCTATAATTAGGGGCATGACTGATACGATTTAGAGCTTTTTTGACCGCTGGTTGATCGGCCCTTTTTACCTTGTCCAACACGTTTCTTGTCTTATGGGCCCAGCAGCGTTGGGCGAGGATCTTAGGATAGACAATCTGTAAGGCTCCATGCAGCCCCGTTCCCCCATCGGTCACAATCAGCTCACAACACCCCCCCTCTAGCCCCCTTTGATACAGGTCCCTTAACAACGCTTCCCAGCAGGCTTCAGATTCAGTTGGGGCCGCATAGAAATCGATCATCTCCTGCCTCCCATCGACCGTGATCCCGAAGGCACAAAGTAATATCTTTTTCTGTACCTTGGCAGCCCCCTTGCTCTTTAACACCACCCCATCAAAGAACAGATAGCGGTACTGATCCCTAAGGGGACGGCTATGGTAAAACTTAACCTCTTTATCCAGATCCCGGGCAATCCTGGAAATCGTTGTGGCCGAGACCCGCTCCCCTACAATAGGAACCAGCACCGAAGCGGCCTTTCGGGTGGATAGTCCCAAACAAAAGCAGGCTAACAACACCCGATCCACCGAACGGCACCTTCGGGCGTAACGCTCAAGGAGCTTGGTGGGAAACCCTCCCTTACGGCTCCTTGGCACTAAAAGCTCTAAGTTTCCCATCTCGGTCAACAGATGCCTGGTATAGTGGCCATTGCGGTAGTCCACTCGGTCCGCCCCATGCTCGTAGCGTGATAGTCCTATGTACTGGGCCATCTCTTCGTCCAGCCGCTTCTCCACCAGGTGTTTTAGAGCTTGGCGGGCCATCGGTTTAAAGTCGCCCTCCCACTCAAAGGCATTGATCTCTTTAATCGCTCGCGATACATTGCTTGGTGTTGCTTGCTCGAGCAGCATAGGGGTGCCCTCCTCATGTTTGTATTTGTCGTGCAACTCTGGAGTTAGCACCCCTTCTGTCTTTTCCCAATCAAAAAATACCCTAGGCCTATCCCTTAACCACCTCGAGATCTTCGATTCTCCGACAAATGTGAAAGCCATTTTCCTCTCCACTCCCTTCCCCCCACCAAAATTTACACATAGACTGATACATCACCGATTCAGTTCATCACATTGACATAATACCCCGTTCTCGGATATTGTCCTCGCCAAGCCGAGACCTCTTCAGTAGATCCGGCCTGTCGAATGCCGCCGGTAGCCGGGTGTTCAGGCCAGGTCATGGGTTTTCGGTTGTCAACGCCCAAAAGCGAATTCCATCATTTCAACTGGACCATGACCGGGAGGCAGCGATGATCGATCTTTATTTCTGGACCACCGACAACGGTTACAAAGCGCGCCAAATGATCGAGGAAACCGGACTCGAGCACAGGCTCAAACCGGTGGAAATCCGCAAGCGCGAGCAGTTATCGCCGGAGTTTATGAAGATTAGTCCGGGCCACAAGATCCCCGCGCTTGTCGATGATAACGGGCCGGGCGGAATGCGGGTGACGCTTTTTGAATCCGGCGCCATCCTCAAATACCTGGCGGAAAAATCAGGCAGCGCACTTTACCCCGACGATCCGGCGCGGCGCCTCATCGTGGATCAATGGCTGTTCTACGGGTCCGCAACCTTCACCCCCCACGCTCAGCAACTAGGCCTGTTCCTGAACCGCTTCACCGAAGACGTACCGCCGGCCAAGAAACATTACGGAGAACAGTATCGCGACATGTGCGGCATTTTCGATAAGCGGCTGGCCGACAATGCGTATTTGGCGAGCGCATACTCCATCGCGGATATCGCCTGCTACCCCGACGTGCACCTGCACGAGACATACGGCGTCGGCCTCGATGACTGGCCGAACTTGAGGCGCTGGCACGATCAGATCGCCGCGCGCCCAGCGGTCCAACGCGCATGGGGCCCCTATTAGAGGCAGGTCCGGGTGATCGATACGCTTAGGCGGGCGTTCCCGGGTCCGGGGTCCGTGCTAGAGGTTAGAAACCCCGCAAAGAGGTTGCCCGATATTTAAACAGTGATGCCGGAGTGATGAGCCGTGGTTTGCGCCGATTAGAACACCGCGTCCAACTGGTTTTTAGTTTATCCGCGCCGGATGTCGGGTTAGGACCCGGCGCGGGAATATCTTTAGCCTTACCGTCGTTTCCCACCGAAAGCTGCGGTTAGATCGTCACGTTGAAGAGTGCCGGCCATGCCCTCGTGTCCGTTGCCGAAGAAAGCGCCCGTGACCGTGCCCTCGTCGCCATGGGCTTGAACAAACGTATTGCCGCGTACTCGGACAGCATATTCAAGGTCTCCATCGCCCCATGTTGTGCTTGGACCGTCAATTGGGATTATCCCAGTGTCCCAATATTTTAGTTCGCTGAACTTGATTGAGCCATCGAGCAATTCAAGATCAACGGTGAGACGAGCATTACCGGCAACAGGATGAAGCAAAGGCGTAAAGCCAAGCAAGTGTCCATCCCAGTATACCGTTCCGGTCAATACTTGGTTATCGGCCAAATTGGTTCCGGGGATATGACCAAATGCCCAAGGCTGCAAATGGCCATTTCGATGGGTAACGCCGAAGTCGAGAAAGTCTATCGGCCCTTCGCCAATCTTGAGTCTCCCGTGAAAGTGGGTAGACTCGTCATTCCACGCCCCTAAATCTTCGGGGTCGGTAATTGCCGCAAACAGAGCGGCGCGGTCTATCGGGTAAAGAGCTCCTCCGTTATCATATGGTGAATCTCCACCGGCCTTCATAATCGACCCTACATGCGGCCCCCAAGCACCTTCGAGCTTCAATGCCAACCCTGACTCGACATGATCCCAGAAACCGAGAGCATGTATGAGCTCATGGGCGACTGTTACCAACTTCTGCCCGTCCAAAGTGTGCTGCCTGTCTACGTAATGACTGTCTATCCATACTTCCGACCTCACTGTCTCGCCTGGAAAGGGACGCATCCAGCCGATAACGCTGGACGGCCCGGGAGGCAATGGCCAACCGACCCATTCCCTTATTGGCGCGAAGGTAACTGATATCTCATAGGGACCGGGCTCTTCACCCATAGGCTTGGGGCGCGGATCGACTTGCATCCGATGCTGAAGGGGCAAGGCGGAGTTGACGGCCTGAACGGCGCGCACGGTGAGATCCACCCGCTCTGGGGTAGTGCCTTCCCTGATACGGACAACCGCCTTTCGGTTGATCCGTTCTGGATTGAAAGTTTGCTGTAGATAAGCCTCTACGGTCTCCGGTTGCGGGAACCCCCGGGTAGTGCCGTAGCGCACGATGGTTCCGTCAGGTAACGTCGTATCGAACAATGAGTTAAAGGCCGGGGCAGTGGACCGAGGATCTTCATAGGGAGGAAGCCCATGATTTTTCCACCCCGATGTTATGCCCCGTGGCAGTACGCCCACGCTCAAATAGTCTGGATATTCCGCATCCAATTCAGGGCCCCCTCCGCCTGACCTTAGCCAGCCCGGACCTGGGTTGGGGTCAGGGTCCTGGGAGGGTCCGCCTGTTCCCTTAGTTGTTTCGTCAGGGCCGAGCACCTCATATGCGACAACGGGAGATTGAATCGCATCCCATACACCCTGAAGGGGCAACTTGAGTCGGCGTTCCTTGGCTTCAAGCCGTAGCTGGATGGCCATGAGGTTGTGTTCTAGGATAGCTTGGAGGTCATCGGATAACCCGGATGGAGACTGAGTTATTATTATTGGCTTGGTCCACGAGGCGGACGCCTGACCGCTATCTGTAGGAAGAACTCAATAGCTAAACCAGAGGACTGGTAATGCAGCCGAGGGGGTCAAAACCTTATTGCTCCAGATCAACCCATTGGATGTCCCGGGGGTTTCGTGTCCCCACGTATTGTCGGGGAGTTGTGCCGGGTCGAATATCTTAGTTGGAGTAAGAGCGTAAACATACTCAACCTCGATAGGCGGGGGTGTATCCGGCATGCTCATGGGAGGTTCTGGAGTGGGAGTCGTAACGAGCGGTTCTGGGGTTTCATCTGGAGGCATCGGCATGGATATCTGGTGCATGCCGCCTCCCCCCCCGCATCCGACTAACATTAGTAATGCAAAAAGTACTGAAACTGGACGTAACACGTATTCCTTCTTTCTTGACACGGTTAGAGAGATGTTCCGACCAAGCAGAATTGCCGGGCCGGTGCAAGCACCGCAACAGAGGTTGGTTGGTGTTGCTGCTTATTCACCCAGACTCAGGGAGCTACCTTTTGCCGGAATCGGGTTATTGTATTCGGCAGAAGACCCGACACAGGAGTCTCTGTTGATTGGAGTTCATCATCACCGTTACACAAGGGTTTGATCACATTATAGAATCGATGAGTCGCAGGCGGGTTGTCAAACTGAAATATTTTGGCCTATGGGATATTATAATTTGGCCAAATGCACGACCCTTGCAGCGTTCGATTGCCCGCGCGTCCTCCAGGGTAATCGGCGTCTTACTTGCCTTCTTGCTATTTGGGTCTCCTTTCCTTTCGGATTTCAGCTTGTATCGCGCCGATTCCCTTTTGGAATGTCCTGTCCGTTTGGACGCGGCGTTCAACTTCTCCTTTCAGGTTTGACGGCCGCTACAACCACCATCCTACTGGAGCTTGACCCCTTTGTTTTAGTGCTCTCTCAATAACTTTTGAGAAGGCGAGATGAATCATGTCAAATGTCAAGGTCTGACCCCCACAACCATTCGTCGCCCCGGTTGCGATAGAGCAATGCCTGGAACAGATGGTTCGTGGCTTTCTGGATCTTGGGGTCATAGGGCGAGCCATTGGACCAGATCCGATTGATGAGCTCCGCCGCCATCCCGATATGCGAGACAGGTTCCGCGTTCTTGTTGCCGATATAAGTGCAGAGAGCCTGTACTGCACAAGTTCGCGGCTCATATCACGATCGAACACTGAGAACAGCACCGCTTCGTTGAGCTGGACATGGCCATAGCGTTGGGCGGCTAACTGAACGAGCGCGTCGCTATAGGCGCTCAGAGTCTTAGTCGCTGAACATCCATGCCCGCGTGGCGCTTCGCGTAGCCGACGCGCGCTGGGTTACCAGCACCATCCCGCGCGCAGCATGGCGGCGTTCACCGGCGTTTGACTGACGGCGGCCATGGTGTGGGACGCTTCGAGCGCGAGTGTCGTCTCCGGCGCCATCTGCCAGCGGGCTCCGGTCCGGTAGGTTTGTACGACAAAGGGGTCAAATCTTTTCGGGCTGTTGCCCAAATCGATATTTTTAATGCGTTAAGAGAGCCCTCTGGTTATAATGCTCTCAGTTATTTCCGTACTTAGGGAGCAAAGCTATGATGGGTCATCAACCACCCCCTCAGCCTTCACTGTTCTACACAGGGATCAATCTGGAGAAACGAATACGAGCGGACCACGTGTTACGCAAAGTAGCACGGATGGTAGATTTTGATTTTGTGTACCAAAAAGTCAAGGATCGATATGGATACAACGGCAACGTATCGGTTGCACCGCCAATGATATTAAAGCTGATGATGCTTTTGGTGCTGTACAACGTTCGTAACGAGCGGGAGTTGATGGCGACATTACCGGAGCGGCTAGACTGGTTGTGGTTTTTGGGATTGGAGTTGGATTCGGAGATACCCGACCACAGCGTTCTGAGCAAGGCGAGGAGGCGTTGGGGTGTAGAGTTGTTTCGTTCCTTTTTCGAGCGAGTAGTGTGGCAGTGTGTGGAGAGCGGGTTAGTAGACGGGAGTAAGCTTTTTTGCGATTCCAGTTTGATTGATGCGGATGCATCGAGCCACTCGGTTATAGACACCCAGGGACTTAGACGTTACCTGAGCCCAGCATACAAGGAGTTGGAGGGGCGATTAGAGGAGCGGGAACAGGCAAGAGAGGACAACCATGAGGATCCACCCGAGAGCTCTCCCCGGCAAAACGTGGTCAACCGGCGCTACGTGTCGGCGACCGATCCAGATGCCTCGGTGGTACGCAAGGGAAAGAAGGGGGACTCTAAGCTGCGTTATCAGACCCACCGTGGGATCGACGGGGCGTATGGGGTAATTACCGCGACGGTGGTTGGCCCTGGGGACGAGAACGAAGCACATCGCATGACAGAGCTTCTCCAGGATCATCAGGCCCATACCCAACGAAGTGCCCAAGTGGTGGTAGCCGACAGCAAGTACGGGACTACAGCTAATTTCTTAGATTGCTACGACCGTGGGGTAATGGCTCACATTCCGGTATTGAAACAGACTCAGGATAAGCAGGAGCGTCGGAGCAAGATATTTCCTGAAAGTATGTTTGTTTATGACCCAGAAACCGACACTTATACATGTCCGGCAGGGCAACCGCTTAGGCGGCGTAAGCACTGGGTGGAGCGCAAAGCGTTTGAGTACGTGACGAGCCGCGGGGTGTGTCAGCAGTGTACCTTGCGGCTTCAATGCACTCACTCTCAAAGTGCGGGGCGAACCATCAAACGCCATGAGCGCCAGCTTTATCCTTTGATATGTGAAAATCTTTTTCAAAGTTGCCACCCACAAAACTCAAGCCGAACCAATTACTTGGAGCCCGGTCCATCAGACCAAACCCTGCTTAGGGTTTAGGACAAACTAAAAATTTATGCTTTGGGGAGGCGGTTGGAACGGAGGGCCTATATACTTATTAGGAGAATTCATTGGAGTCATTGGGATCGAGGTGGAATGGAAACTTTTATCCCAAGTTTGAAATTTCACCCTGGCATTCCTCTTTCAAATCAAGCCATTGGGGACCGTTTTGCTCCAAAATGTCCTTTAAAATTCAGCCACCAAAAGTGTTGTTGACCCTCTGCACCCGCTCCTCTATAGTTGAATGGTGTTTGCAAGGAGAAAGACCCGGCCTCTTCAATTAGGCAAGGTTCCCATAGGTGGCGATGCCCCCATCTCGGTCCAATCCATGACCAAGACGAACACCCGGGATGTGCGTGCTACAGTGGACCAGATTTGGGCCCTGGAGGCGGCTGGTTGCGACATCGTGCGAGTTGCAGTCCCGGTTCGCGAGGCAGCGGAACAGCTCAGCGAGATCAAAAGAAAGATCCGCATCCCCCTGGTGGCGGACATTCACTTCAACTACAAACTCGCCCTTATAGCGTTGCAACAGGGAGTGGACGGCCTGCGTCTGAATCCAGGAAACATCGGCGCTCGTTGGTGCATCGAGGAAGTAATCAAGCTCGCCTCCGAGCGCAGGATTCCCATCCGCATCGGCGTCAACGGCGGCTCCTTGGAAAAAGATCTGCTGCAAAAGTACAACGGCCCAACCGCCGAAGGCATGGTGGAGAGCGGCTTACGCCATGTCCAGATCCTGGAGGACCTGGGCTACAATGAAATCAAAATCTCCCTGAAGGCCTCGGACCCCCTTATGATGATCGAGGCGTACCGAATGCTCGCGGGCAAGGTGGACTACCCGTTACACCTTGGTGTCACGGAGGCCGGAACCCCTTCCATGGGCAGCATCAAATCTTCAGTGGGTATTGGAACGCTGTTGGCCGAGGGAATCGGAGATACCATCCGCGTCTCCCTGTCGGCTGATCCAGTGGAAGAGGTTCGAGTCGGAATCGAAATCCTGAAAGCGCTGGGACTGAGAAAGCATGGCCTCACATTCATCGCCTGCCCATCCTGCGGTCGCGCGGACATAGACCTGGTGGGCCTGGCAAAGGAAGTGGAGCAGCGGATGCTACCTTACACTAATAAAGACATCCACGTAGCCGTCATGGGTTGTGAGGTGAACGGCCCGGGCGAAGCTCGGGGCGCAGACATCGGCATTGCCGGAGGAAAGGGTATCGGTCTCATCTTCAAAAAGGGGCAAGTGATCCGAAAGGTCCCTGAGGCCCAGATCGTGGAAACCCTTATGGAGGAAGTGGAGAAGTTAGTGGCCGAGAAAGAAGCAGAGAGCGCAGCGGCCCAGGTCGACTAACCCTCTGCTTGCCCCAGTCAATTTCCCATCATTAAGAGAATACCGTGCGCTGGACGACCACATTCATTCCCACCTTGAAGGAAGACCCCACCGACGCCGAGGTGGTCAGTCATAAACTACTCGTACGAGCAGGCATGATCCGCCAGGTGAGCCGAGGCATCTACAACTACCTCCCGTTGGGACTCAGGGTTATCCGCAAGGTTGAAAATATTGTCCGAGAAGAAATGAATCGGGCCGGCGCCCAGGAGCTCCTGCTGCCTTTTACCTCGCCTGCGGAGCTCTGGCAGGAGAGCGGAAGGTGGGAAGTCTACGGGAAAGAGCTTCTCCGTCTCAAGGATCGTCATGAGCGAGATTTTTGCCTCGCCCCCACCCATGAAGAGGTCATTACAGACCTGGTTCGAAGGGAGGTACGATCCTACCGGGACATGCCCTTCAATTTGTATCAAATACACACTAAGTTCCGCGACGAGGTCCGTCCGCGCTTCGGCCTCATGCGAGGCAGAGAATTCATTATGAAGGATGCCTATAGCTTTCATACGGATGTTGAAGACTCCCGCCGCGAGTACGAAAATATGTTTGGGGCTTACAAGAAAATCTTCGAGCGCTGTGGCCTTCGATTTCGCCCCGTGGAGGCGGACACGGGGGCCATTGGAGGTACTCTTTCCCACGAGTTCCAGGTGCTGGCGGATTCGGGTGAAGACGCCCTGGTGAGCTGCAACAGTTGCGAGTTTGCCGCCAATATTCAGAAGGCTGAATGCCGACCCGCAAATCATATCGCTGCTAAAAACAAGAAGACGACCCACAAAAAAGTCAGCACCCCAGGAAAGAAGAGTGTGGCGGATGTGGCTGACTTTCTATCCCTACCCACACATCAGTTTATCAAGACACTGGTCTATAAGGTAGACCAAAAGGATTTAGTGGCAGTGCTGCTGCGCGGTGACCATGAAATGAACGAGCTCAAGCTTCAAACTTTCCTGGAATGTACGGAATTGGGTTTGGCCGACGAGGCTGATGTGGAATCAGCCACCGGTGTGGCGCCTGGGTTTTTGGGTCCCATTGGACTCAAGCTCAAAGTCATTGCAGACCACGAAGTGGAGAGCATAGAAGAAGCTGTCACCGGAGCCAATGAATTGGATTTTCACTTTACCGGGGTGGATCAGCAACGGGATTTCACCGTATCGGCTTTTACCGATCTTAGAATGGCCGTGCCCGGAGATCCTTGTCCTCGGTGTAATGGCGGAAAGCTCGAATCTTACCGGGGGATTGAGGTGGGTCAGATTTTCTATTTGGGTACGAAATACAGTAAGGCCATGGGAGCCAGCTTTCTCGACGCGGAGGGGAAGGAGCAGCCCATTGAGATGGGTTGTTACGGCATCGGGATCACCCGTCTCATGGCAGCAGCGGTGGAGCAAAACCACGACGATAATGGCATCATCTGGTCTTTTCCCCTTGCCCCCTTTCAAGTACTCCTGCTACCAATTAACTATAAAGAAAAAGCTGTGCGCGATGTCACCGATGACCTATACCAGAAACTGAATCAAAGTGGGCTGGAGGTTTTATTGGATGACAGGGATGAACGCCCCGGGGTCAAGTTCAAGGACGCGGACCTCGTCGGAATCCCAATCCGTGTGACCATAGGGGCCAAAGGCTTGCAAAAAGGGAATGTGGAAGTACGTAAAAGGTTGAGCGGGGAGACGGCGGATGTGGCACTGGCAAACGCCGCGCAAAAGATCCAATCGCTAGTCACTTGAGATAACCAAGAGGAGCTAAGCCTATGGCTTCAGGTCTCGAGCTTGTACGTTCACCCACCTCCATGCGAGAGCGGTTGATTCTTGCCCTCGACTTGGACGACGTGGAGGAGGTGAAAAAACTGGTCTCACTGCTCGCCAGGGAAGTTGGGATGTTCAAGGTGGGCAAGCAGTTTTTTCTCCACTCAGGACCCCAAGGGGTCAGACTCATCCAGGAAATGGGTGGGGAGGTCTTTTTAGACCTCAAATTTCATGACATCCCCACCACCGTTTCCAAAGCAGCCGTTGAGGCCACACGTCTGGGGGTAAAGATGTTCAACGTCCACGCCTCCGGTAGTCTCGACATGATGCATAAAACCGTGAAGGAGGTGCAGCGCGTCTGTCAGCAGGAGACACTGAGACATCCCATCATGTTGGCTGTTACCGTTCTCACCAGTCTCAACAAAAGCGATCTGTCTAAAGTCGGTGTTGACGGAGAAGTGATCGACCAGGTGGTTCGCCTTGCGATTTTGACAAAAGAGGCAGGTATGGACGGGGTGGTGGCATCTTCCCACGAGGTGGCTCAAATCCGCGCGACCTGCGGCCGTCAATTTCTCATCGTTTGCCCCGGCATTCGACCAAAGGGCAAAGAACAAGCCGATCAGAGCAGAGTCATGACACCCGGGGAAGCCATGCGCATAGGGGCAGACTACATCGTTATGGGCCGGCCTATCACGGAAGCTAAGGACCCTTTGAGTGCGGCAAGGGCCATCGTCTCGGAAATGGAAGCTAGCGCCCGACCGACCTCATAAACTAAAGAGTCTTTCCCATCCCTTATCGGTGGGGCCCGTTCCAAGCAAAAAATTCCTTTTGGATTCGTAGGGTCAAAACAGCTGAACCTCAAGACTAGCTGGTCGGTTCGTTCCAGCAACTTCCTTACTATTTGACCTCAAATAGGAAAATGCTACAGTAGATCGCCCATGTCTATTGCAACCATAGAAGAGGCCATAGAAGACCTCCGCCAAGGCCGAATGATCGTCCTGATGGACGACAAAAACCGAGAGAACGAAGGGGATCTCTGCATGGCTGCAGAAAAGGTTACCCCGGAGGCCATTAATTTCATGGCCCGTTACGGTAGGGGTCTTATCTGTTTGCCCTTGACTGAAGAGAGGGTGGAAGAGTTGGGGCTAACAATGATGGTTGCAGATAACACTTCCCCTTTCGGCACAGCTTTTACCGTTTCCATTGATGGTGTCGAGAACGTTACCACCGGGATATCCGCGTCCGATCGGGCGATTACCATTCTTAAAGCAATCGATGAAAACGCAAAACCCCAGGAACTTGTCACACCAGGTCATATCTTCCCGCTTCAGGCAAAAAATGGCGGGGTGCTGGTTCGCGCTGGTCAGACCGAAGGGTCGGTGGATTTAGCTCGATTGGCACGTCTTAGGCCCGCCGGGGTCATCTGTGAGGTCATGAAAGATGACGGCACCATGGCGCGGCTGCCCGATCTGGAAATATTTTCCGCGGAACACAATCTAAAACTTGTCACGGTACCAGATCTGATCCAGTACCGGCTGAAATACGACTCCCTGGTGTTCCGGGCAGCCTCAGCGCGACTCCCCACACGAAACGGGGGAGAATTCGAGGCAGTGGTCTTCAACACCCACATTGATCAGAGCGAGCATCTTGCCCTGGTCAAAGGTAGTATATTGCCCGACGAGGATGTCCTGGTGCGGGTTCACTCAAAGTACGTAGCTGGAGACGTCTTCGGGGTTGATTTTCAAAAACCTGAGACTCGCGCGATGCTAAAACGATCCATGGAACTAATTGCCGGGGAAGGGAAGGGAATCATTCTCTATCTCCAAATCGAGGGGAAAGGGATAGGCCCAATCAAAAAGAGACAGACCGCCGATAGGGATTTTAAAGATTACGGTATCGGAGCACAGATCCTAAGGGATCTGGGTGTACGAAAAATGCGTCTGCTA
The DNA here is from genome assembly GCA_965215595.1 of uncultured Binatia bacterium (SeqCode). GTDB lineage: Bacteria > Desulfobacterota > Binatia > UBA9968 > CAXXLF01 > CBDCDW01. The sequence goes on from CBDCDW010000006.1 coordinate 725,047, forward strand.
ACTAACAATCCCAAGAATCTCGTGGGCCTTTCAGGCTATGGCCTGGTGGTCACTTCCTGTGTCCCGTTGGAAGACCAGCAAACCACTCAAACAAAGGGTGACAAGCGGGGCAAAGGCAAACGATCTGCAGGATGAACTAGCAGGTTGCTGAAAAAGACTCATATGCCGACAGCCTACTTAAGCAGGCGTTTATGAAAGTCGCGCTTGATCGGCCGGGAAAATTTTCCCGCTCTAAGCAGAGTCGCTTCAACGTACCGCCTATGTACGCCTCCGCTCGTCAATTTCTCGCGCCCCTGGCCTCTGAGATCTTTTTAACCAACCTGCACCAAGATATTTTTTAACAAGCTGTTAGGAAATGGCCGGCTGGGAAAGATAGCGATTGAGGACCGGTCTCAGCTTTTTTAACACTTCATCAAAATTCGAGAAGAGTCTCTCTTCAACCAATTCACCGTTTACCCAATAATCCAGTGACGGGACCTCGGGGAAATTGATATCCATAAGCCTTTCCCCTACCGGATCTCCGGTGATCAAAACCCTTACGGAATAGCCAGCATCGATGATCAGTCCCCGTGCGTATGGAGGAAGCCGCAGGGCCCCCTTGATTCGGTTCAGCTTGCCCGGCGGAAATTTACCGATATTGAAGGAGAGATAATCCCACTCCCTGGGACTCACGTTCAAATTTTTTAGTACCCGTTCGTTGATACCCGCAACGCTTTTGAGCGCCTGATCTTGACTGTAGTCCTTCAACAACTCATAAGCCCAATTATCAATGATACCCCGGTTGGGCTCTGGTTTTTTCTCACGTTCCCTGACGGGCCCGCGCTCAATCCACCACTTTACCTCTTCTGACGCAGGGTTGGGTTTTTCCTCTGCCATAAACGCTAACCTAACATATTGGAATTTTTCCGCCTGAATAGGCGTTTAGGGAAACCGATAAAAGACAACTCGCGCAAAGGCGCAAAGGGAGCCAAGTATAAGTACAAATTCGAAACTCGAAATCCGAAATTCGAAACAATTTCGAATAACAAAAATTCAAAACAAAAGCATATCCGGTATGTCTTAGGGGGCTTAAATTTTCTTCTTTGCGAGAAATGCCCAAGCGTATGTTAAACGTTTTGAACATTGAATAATTTGAAGTTTTGGTATTGTTTAGGATTTCGTGCTTAGGATTTAGGATTTTCACTTTGGAGGCGTCTTGGCGCGAAATTCTTTATTGAAATCCTTCTGTTGAACATTTAATCAATAAAAATCTAACGTCTTTTACTTTCGAATTCCACTCTGGAAAAATCATGCTAAATTCGAATTCCGGGGCAACCAGGAGTTATTATACCTTAAACTCCTCTAGTGTGTTAGGCGCAAAAAGGCTTTTTACATCCAACAGCTTCTTGATCAGGCCTTGTTCATAGGAATACTGGACGAGAGTTTCCAAGATATGTGTATTGCTCTTTAGGCCATAGGGCCAAAGATTGTCACCAAAGAGCTCTCTCTCCTCTTCCATTGCGGCTATTGACCAGGCAACCATGTATTTGAGGGCGGAATATTTGTACATGTTCTCTTCGCAAATACTCTTTGCCTCGGCAAATGCCTTGTACAAGCTTTGGGCTATCCATGGATTCTTTTCGTAAAACTCCTCCCTGAGGGCAATGGTGTGCATAATAGGAAAAATTTTTGTTTGTCGATAGTAATCCATCTCGAGTTCGCGGAAATTTGGAAACAGCCGCTTAACCTTGGGAGAATGCCGCACGAAAGGAGAGGGGACATGAGCGCAAATCAAAGCATCCAGCTCTCCTCGTTCAAGCATTGCGGATAACGTCCGGTCAGGACCGATCCATTGGATTTCAACCTCTTTAGGTAAATCCGGCCTGATTTTCTCCTCACGACCGGGATCCTCCGCTCCGCCGGTATACCACTTCATCTTCGCCGGCGGGACGTCGTATTCATGCTGCAGCAGGCCACGAATCCAAACCGCCGCGGTAATCTGATATTCCGGTACCCCCACTCGTTTCCCGATGAGATCTTTGGGTTCACGGATCCCCGCATCCGTATTGATGAAGATGAAGGAGTGGCGAAAGAACCGAGAGGGGAATACGGGTATGGCAATGAACCGGGGAGCCCCTTTATCCCGGGACATAAGGAAAGAGTTCATGGAAAGCTCTGCGGCATCAAAATCCTGATACCGAAGCATACGCCAAAACGTTTCCTCCACATGGAGCGGCAGATAGGTCAAATCTACGCCTTCCACTTTAACTTTCCCTTCCTGAAGAGCACGGGTCCTATCATACTCCCAGCACGCCAATGTTAGGTGCACTTTTTCCATATTTACCTCATGGACCCCTGGCTCGAATTTAACCCGCCTTTTGATCCTTGATCAGGTGAGAGGCGCCGATCACGAATTGCTTCCCATCACCCTGAAGGACCAAGGCAGGTTCACCCGAGGCAAGTGTGGTCTTGCTCGAGACTGAGTATTTCTTGCCCCAAAGTTCCACTTGATCCCCAATCGCATAGCGACTGACGAACAAATGATCCGGAAGGGGCTCAATCTTATCCATCGGGAGCTAATCATACACTATCCTGGAGCCATCTCAAATTGTCCCCTCATCACCCCACATAAGTCCTAGAATTCTCCGCAGCTGATGAGGATGTGGGTTGGGACTTCTTCATTATTTTCAGTGCAAAACACTTTCGCTGGAACACGTGGTGCGACGAGGGGAATGAGGATGAAGAACGTGGGCATCGAACGTTCAGTCCAGATATTCACAGGTCTATTGCCCACGGCCTGAAAACTCGTTCCCCGAGGAGAACCAAGCAAGTGGCAGCAGGATACCTACGAGAGTCCAGCGGAGCGAGGGGAGAACGAAATTCTTACCTCACGAAACTCGCGCAAAAATACCACGAAATTGACATGACGATATAGTAAGGGTACATTTCATCGCCATGGGAACGCGCGGATACACTATATTTTTCATCTTGCTGATCCTGACAACCTTCATCGCCGAAAATGCCCGAGCCCAGAGCCAGGCTAAAGAGATGGTGAATAGAGGTCAATACATTTTTGCCATAGCCGGCGGGTGTGCCTGTCATACGGAACCTGAAGAGACATTTAACGCGGGCGGAAGAGAGTTCCCAGTACCCATGGGGAAGGTTTATTCCACCAACATCACTCATGATAAGGAAACCGGACTTGGAAAGTGGTCGGACCAGGAGATCTACGACTCCATGGTCAAAGGACTCCGACGTAACGGAGAAAAACTGGTTCCCGTCATGCCCTACGAAGCATACTCGGGTATGGCCGAGAGTGACCTCAAGGCACTTATTGCCTACTTAAGAACCCTCGAGCCAGTGTCCCAGAAAACTCCGCCGGCAAAATTTCGTCTCCCCTTTGTACGCTCCCTGTTTATCCCGTTATGGCTGAAATTCTTCGGAGGCTTCTCCACTCCACCATCCACCACCCCAAAGAGCGGTATAGAAAGAGGTCGCTATCTCGCAGATCACGTGGCACTGTGCGGTGACTGCCATACTCCAAGAAACCGTTTAGGCGTGCCAATCCGGGATCTCTATCTTGCGGGTTGGCAGTCGGGTCCCCTCGGCGAGGATGTCCCGAATATCACTCCCCACAAGGAAACGGGCATCAAGGATTGGAGCCGGGACGAGATTGTAGACCTGCTTATTAAAGGAACGAAGCCCGACCTGGACGATGTTCAGGGTCTCATGGCGGAGGTGGTCCACGGCACTACAGCGGGATACAAAGATATGACGCGTGAAGACGCTCTGGCCATCGCGGACTATTTGAAGTCCATTCCGGCTATCCGAAACGAAATCGAATAGGCGCCGACAAAATAGCAAAGCGCATGGCGCAGTGAGCAAAGCGTTGGTGTTCTTTGTGTCTCTTCCTTCGCGTGCTTCGCGTCCTTCGTGGTCAATCAGTTTGTCACCACGAAGAGCACGAAGGTCACAAAGATTATTTGGCGCCCTTTGCGTCTTTGCGCGAGCAATCTTATTCTGAGATCGTTAATCCAGTCGTGAAGGAGACAGCGCGGATGGTTGAGTCGCGGCGAATCGCTCCTGCGATCCATGACGGAACTGCATGCGATAGAGGTCGCGATATAATCCTTCCTTTGCCACCAACTCATTATGGGTTCCCTGCTGCACCACCTGTCCACGGTCCACGACAAACAGACTGTCGGCGTTCCGAATGGTGGAGAGACGATGTGCGATCACAAAGGAGGTCCGCCCGCTCAAGAGGCGTCTTAACACGACCTGAATAAGTGCTTCCGTTCGGGTATCAATACTGGCCGTGGCCTCGTCCAACACTAGAATACGGGGATCTGCCAACACAACGCGTGCCAGGGCTATGAGCTGCCGCTGACCTTGCGAGAAGTTTTGCCCACGTTCAAATACCCGGGTGACGAATCCCTCCGGTAAAGGGGAGATGAAATCATGTGCGTTTGCCTGCTTAGCAGCTTCAATCACTTCCTCGTCTGTTGCATCCAAACGACCGAAGCGAATGTTGTCGGCGATGCTTCCGGTAAATAAAAATGGGTCCTGGGGAACAACCCCAATCTGGCTACGCAGAGACGATTGGGTAACCTCCCGAATGTCGGTGCCGTCGATCAGTATTCTACCCTCGCTCACATCGTAAAACCGGCTAATTAAACTGGAGATGGAAGTCTTACCGGCACCCGTGGGCCCCACCAGTGCTATGGTTTGACCCGGCTCCACTGTAAAAGAAATGTCCTTAAGAACCGGCACGCCACTGCGATAACTAAAATTGACGTGATCGAACTCAACTTTACCTTTGATGAGGGGCATGGGTCTTGCATCGGGGCGGTCATCCACCTCCACCGGGGTGTCCATTAATTCAAAGATCTTCTCTCCGGCCGCCATGGATTGCTGAAATAGAGTATAGATGGTGCTAAGTTCCCGTATGGGTTGAAAGAATCGCGCCACATAGGTGAGGAAAGCCACCACGACACCCAAGGTGATCTCACCCGCAAGCACGGAAGCGGCACCAAACCAAAGCACAGTTGCCGTTGCCAGCATGGCAATAATCTCCACCACTGGCGGGAAGGCGCTGGATATGGTCACCGCCCACAGATTTGCTTGAAGGTTGGCAAGATTGACCTGGTCAAATTGATCCTGGCTTACCCGCTCACGGGCAAAGGCCTGGACTACACGGACACCGGAAATGCTTTCCTGGAGACTCGCCGCCACCTGGGCAATGGTCTCCCGGGCGCGGACATAGGCCGTCCGCACACGACGGGCAAAGACCAGAGTGACAATCACCATAACCGGCAAGAGTGCAAAGGTATAAAGCGCAAGCTTCGCGCTCATGGTGAGCATGATTACGACGATGCCCACAATGACCAAAAGGTCCGCCACCAAGTCCACAAACCCATGGGTCAGCAACTCCTGCAGAACAGTCACGTCGTTGATAATACGTGACATGGTCACACCTGATTTGTGCCGGTCGTGATAGCCCAGGGGGAGCCGGTTGATCTTCTGGAATAGCTGGTCACGAATCTGCTTCAACACCCGTTGAGTGACAGATGCCATGGTGTAGGATTCCCCCGCCTGAGAGCCCCAAGCGATGAGTAAGGTTAGTAAGAAAGCGATGCAGACCACGGATAGGCCGGCCACGTCTTGCTGTGCCACCAGATAGTCATCAATGGCGACCTTCAGCAGATATGGACCAATGAGATGCATGCCGGCGGTGATACAGACCAAGATCATGGCCAAAATTACGCTAAGCCGATGTGGCCTTAGATAGTCGAGGAGTCGCTTGACCACCCGCGGGTTGAAGGCCCGTCCTCGGGTCCGCCTCCCGATTCCACCGGAATGCCACATCCATCCGCCTCCTCCTTGAGCCACCATTTAACTCTGGCCCCCAATCTGCGGCTGCGCGTAAACCTGTGAACCCGAACTTGTTCGGTCCAGAAGTTGGATCTGGAAAATTTCGTTGTAGATGCTGTTATTTTCCACCAGCTCTGCGTGAGAGCCCTGGCCCACTATTCTTCCATGATCCAATATAATGATTTTATGAGCGTCCTGAACCGTACTCACGCGCTGAGCTATTATAAAAGTGGTCCGATCTTTCATTAAAACATCCAGTGCCTGGCAGATTAGGGCTTCAGTTTCGGTATCAACCGCAGAGGTAAAGTCGTCAAGGATGAGGATTTTAGGATCCAGCAGTAATGCCCGAGCAATGGCAATGCGCTGCTTTTGACCACCGGACAAGGTAACGCCTCTCTCACCCACCGTCGTGTCATACCCCTCGGGGAATCCGGAGATAAACTCATGGGCACGGGCCGCCTTTGCCATGCTGACGATCTCGTCTTGAGTTGCTTCCGGCACCCCGAAGGCAATGTTTTCACGGATGGTGCCGGTAAAAAGAGTGGTGTCTTGCATCACGATGCCGATCTGGCGCCTGAGTGACAGCAATTGCACGTCTCGGACATCGTGACCGTCCACAAGTATACGGCCTTCATTCACATCGTAGAACCGAGGGATAAGATTAACGATCGTTGATTTGCCAGACCCCGTGGTTCCCAAAAGAGCTGCCACCTCCCCAGGACTCACCTGGAAGCTGACGTCTTGCAGCACCGGTACTCCCGGATAGTAGGTGCATGACACATTCTGAAACTCCACCTGTCCCCTGATGGCTGGCAAAGGAGATGCGTTCGGCTTATCCACAACCTCCAAAGGTGCATCCAGGACCTCAAAGATCCTTTCCCCCGCCGCAATGGCCCGTGCACTCTGTCCGATAAGAAAACCAAGCCGACGCACTGGACGGACCATCAGCAAGAGATAGGTATTAAAGGCAACCAGTTGACCCACGGAGAGTTCCCCGCCGATAACCAGTGTCCCCCCATACCAGAGCACCACCACCGTACTCAAGTTTGCAAATACATCCATCAAGGGATTGGAATAGGACTGCACCTTCGCTGCCGCCAGATACTGGTCGAGCAGTAGTCCGTTTTGCTGCTCGAACCTATTGATCTGATCCTGTTCACGGGCAAAGGCCTTGACGACCCTGGAACCGGCCAGGTTTTCCTGGACAATGGTGGCCAGCACCGCCAGTTCCTGCTGCGCCTTGCGAAAGAGGGGACGAACCCTATGACCGTACTGGGAGGCTACGTGGGACAGAAAGGGCAACGTCACAAGTGATGCCATTGCCAATTTCCAGTTCATATTAAAGAGAACCACGCTGATGCCCAGCCCTATGAAAATGAAATGGGCCATCTGGATGAGTGCCCGGCTGGTGAAATGCCGAAGTTGGTCCACATCGCTGGTGGCTCGGGCCATGAGCTGGCCGGTTTGTGACCGGTCATGCCAGCTAAAAGAGAGTCGTTGCAGGTGGCGAGAGAGCTGGCTGCGCAGGTCATAGGCAATTCCCTGGGCACTGTAGGCCCCAAAAAATCCCTGCCCAAAATGGAATAAACCCTTGAGCACGGTGAGGCCCACTATGAGGGAAACAAGCCAGGTAATCAGCCCCATTGAGTCCACCCCGGCAGGGCAATGGGGTGGGAGACCACGCTCTCCTACCCCCACCTTGATACCACAGTCAATAATCTGCCGAATGAGGTATGGAACAGATAGTTCCACCGCTGCAACTACAAGCAGACAAACATAGGCTGACAGAGTCGCAAGCCAGTACTTGCGAAAGTATCCCAGGATTCGAATAACCGTACTCATTGCCGATCAACGTCTCCTCTTACGACGGCCGCCGGCCCCTAGATTCTGTTCATGAATCTCGGCAACTGGCTCCTCTGTAAGGGAGTTACCCGTGAGTTTTACATAGTCTCCCAGCAGCTGCTCAATGCGATCCCTCAGCCGTTTTAGGTGATAGGTTCGGCGCCGTAGTATTTCCCTGCCATTATCGGTGATCTGGTAATAACGGCGCGCGGGTCCGGACTCCTGTGGAGTCCACTTGGAGCGGATGGCCCCTGTTTCTTCCATTGACCTCAATATCTTGTATATCACGCCAGGTTCCGAGGCCCGTTTGAACCCATAGTCAGCAAGGCGCCGGATGAGGTCATACCCATAGGAGGGTAGGCGCAAGAGTTCCAGAAGTAGAAAGGCCTCTAGGTTACGCCCTACGGCTCGCGACGGATCACGGGCATCGGCTCGCTTTATCGTGGACAGCTTATTTTTATCTATAGGTACTTTTTTCATCTAGGGTCAAATATAACTTAAGTGTCACACGTACACAACTTGCCCCCTATGGACCTCCAATTTAGTCCCGTTACCGTTCACTTTAGTTGACCCAAGGTGGCGTTTATGTCTATACTATCGATCCTATTTTGAAGGTATTTCGCAATGTTGTTCGACTTTGCCAATGTTTTGGTTTTTATGGTCTTGGGGGCGGCCTTTGTAGGGCTAAACCTCCTAATAGGCCGCATCTTACGCCCCTCAAATCCTCAAGCGAGAAAACTTTCCACCTACGAATGTGGAGAGCCCGCCGTCGGTAGCGCCTGGGTTAACTTTAACATCCGATTCTACATCGTCGCCTTGATTTTTATTATTTTCGAAGTGGAGATTGCCTTTATTATCCCCGTAGCGACGGTATTTCGGGAATGGATTCTGAGGGGTGACGGGCTTTACGCATTTGTTCACATTTTCATCTTCATAGCTGTCCTCCTCCTTGGACTCGTTTACGCTTGGAGAAAAGGGGACCTTGAATGGGTGAAGAAAGTCGGGACTTAGGACCCATCGAAATATGAAGGCCAGTGAGATCTACGAGAAAGTAGCACAGGAATTTCCAGGGGTTACCAGCGCCTTTAACGGAGAGGTCATGGACCCTTATTTCACCGTCAATGCTGCCCCCATCAAGGAAGTTTGCCTTTGCCTCAGAGACGACCCCGAACTAAAATTTGAGGTCCTTTCGGACCTTACCGCATTGGACTTCCCCAAAGAGAACAAGATCCAGATGGTCTACCATCTCCAATCCTATACCAACGGGCATCTCATCGTGCTCAAGGTGGATCTTCCCCGAGATGAACCCAGCATTACAACCCTGGAAGGGGTATGGAAAGTAGCCAATTGGTTCGAGCGCGAAGCCTTCGATCTATTCGGTATTAACTTTGAAGGACACAGTGATCTCAGAAGGATTATGCTCCCCGAAGACTGGAATGGTCATCCTTTACGCAAGGACTACCTGGAACAGGAGGAGTACGACGGCATCAGTACCCAAAGAGAACCTTTGGTACGAGAAGTGCTCCGTTAGCAAGTAGGACACATCTTATGAACGAATCCGAGCCGACTGAACAGAGTGGTTTTCACACCGAGGATATGACCCTCAACATAGGACCTCAACATCCGAGCACCCACGGGGTGCTGCGCTTCGTTGTCAGAACAGACGGTGAAGTAATACGAGAAGCCATCCCGGATGTGGGTTATCTCCATCGTTCCATTGAAAAGATCGGCGAGAAGGTGACCTGGCATGGGTATGTTCCATATACCGACCGGGCGGATTACCTTGCAGCTATGTTTGCCAACCAGGGCTTTTGCATGGCGGCCGAACGACTAGGTAACGTTCCAGTTCCCCGGCGAGCCGAGTATTGCCGGGTGATCGCCTGCGAGCTAAACCGCATTGCCAGCCATCTTATAGCGGTGGGAACCTTTGGCCAGGATATTGGGGCTATTACCCCTTTTATTCATGCCCTCAGGGAGAGGGAGACCATCAACAATCTGATGGAGGAGATCTGCGGGGCAAGGCTTACCTACAACTACCTTAGAATCGGCGGAGTCGGGTTCGATCTAAAAAACGAAACTAGTGATCGGATTACCCAATTTCTCGACCACTTCGAGCCCATCGTGGACGAATTTAATCGCCTGCTCTCCTATAACAAGATCTTCATAGAACGGCTCGCAAACATTGCTGCCATCAGCAAAGAGGACGCCTTTCAGTACAATCTTGTTGGCCCCAACCTAAGGGCCTCCGGCTTCCGTTGGGATATCCGAAGGGATATGCCCTATTCGGTTTATCCCGAGCTGGACTTTGAAGTGCCAGTAGGCACCGGGGAGAAGGGCACTTTGGGGGATTGCTATGACCGGTACATGGTACGGATCATGGAGATCATGGAGAGCTGCAAGATATTGCGCCAGTGCCTGAAAATGATACCGAAGGGACCCCCCATTTCCAAAGTGCCGGTGAAGTTCCGACCGCCCGCAGGGGAAACGTATATTAGGGTAGAGGCACCGCGCGGAGACATGGGATTCTATGTCACCAGCGATGGTAGTGAATACCCCTACCGAGTCCGCATTCGCACCGGCTCCTTTACTGCCATGAGTATCGTGGACAAACTAAGTAAAGGGATCATGGTAGCGGACCTGATCGCGCTTATTGCCAGTCTGGACGTAGATGCCCCGGAAATCGACCGTTAGATTAGATTAGAAAAGAACATGCAGTCCTTTGCAGACAAATTGATCGAGCTTGGACTCCTTCCGGGGATTCCCGCAGACGTTGTCTATGCCACCGTTATTATCCTGGTGGCATTTTCCGTCCTTTCTTTCTTCGTGGCACCCTTGGCAGGAGTGACCAGCTGGCTGGAAAGAAGGGTCTGGGCTCGAATCCAATCACGTGTGGGTCCCAATCGGGTGGGCCCCCAGGGAATCCTCCAGTGGATAGCAGATGGAATCAAAAACCTACTGAAGGAAGATATCATTCCGGATGCGGCAGATAAGAAGCTTTTTGCCCTTGCCCCCTATGTGGTGTTTGTAGGTTTTTTGGCCACCTTCGTTGTTATACCCTTCGGTAGTCAACTTATCGTCGCCGACTTGAATATTGGGATTCTCTATATTCTAGCCATCACCTCGTTGGTTGTGGTGGGCATCCTGATGGCGGGTTGGTCCTCCAATAATAAATGGTCCCTCCTGGGAGGCATGCGATCTGCAGCCCAAATTGTCAGCTACGAAATACCCGCTGGTCTGTCAGTGCTGGTGATCATCTTCACCGCTGGCACCCTCAGCATGCAGGGTATCATCGGTGAGCAGGGCTGGCTTCCATGGCAATGGTATCTCTTTCATAGCCCATTTACCTTCATTGCCTTCTTCCTGTTTTTCACCGCTGCGCTGGCCGAGGGTAACCGCACTCCATTCGACATCCCTGAGGCAGAGTCAGAGCTGGTGGCTGGATATGTGACAGAATACAGTGGCATGCGGTTTCTCTTCTTTTTCTTTGCAGAATGGGGGAATCTCTACGTCATTGGTGCCGTGGCCACCACCCTCTTCCTGGGTGGATGGCAAATCCCTCCGGTGACCGGTAATCCGATCCTCCGAGGCATTCTGGAATTCACCGTGTTTTTTCTTAAGTCCTATATGTGGGTTATTGTCGCCATGTGGGTGAGGGGGACACTGCCCAGGGTGAGGGTGGATCAGCTTATGGCCCTATGCTGGAAGTATATGGTTCCGCTTTCCTTTATGTGTTTACTGGGAACAGCTGTCTGGATGCTGATCTGGCCCAATGGCAATCAGATTATTAGTGTGGCTCTATTTCTCTTCAGTTTGGGGATAATGGTTCTCTTTGTTCGACGAGTGCGATTTCAGCTTCGGCATTCGCAGGCAGACCTTTATCTAAAACCCTTCATTTAGGGAAAGGCGGATATTCGTGAACGCACTCGCTCAATACGTTAGCAATATCACGGAGACCGTTACCACGATCTTCGAGGGATTAACCGTTACCTTTTCCCACTTCGTCAGACGTCCCATGACAATTCAGTATCCGGACCGTATGGCTCAACAGGTCCAGGAGACCCTCCCGCTGAGATATCGGGGTATTTTGGAGGTGGACCTTGATATCTGTACGGGATGCCTTGCCTGTGAAAGGTTGTGCCCCATCACCTGCATCGCCATAGGCATCGAAATGAACAAGGAGACCAAACAGCGATCTTTTTCTCAATTCGATATCGATATTTGCAAGTGCATGTATTGCGGTCTCTGTGCGGAAGCCTGTCCAACGGGATCCATTCGGCACAGCCAGGAATTTGAAGGGGCGGTGCAGAATCCTGCTGGATTGGTGCGACGCTTCGTGACGGAACCCGTTCTACTTTACAAGCCAAAGAAGGGTGGAGAAACCGAACCAACGATGATTACAAAGGTAGATATTGGTAAAAAATATTTGGACGAGCTGGCCAGCCCGGAAAGCGGAGGCGCGGGCTCTGAGGAGGGGTAGTTGACTGTCGGCGAAGGGGGCACCTCAAGGGCCCTGTTTACCGTGGATCCTTAACAATCCTCCCGTAACCGACCCAAACGACCTCCGGTCCTTTGGGTCTTCTAAAATTAGCCATTGGACCCATGGATATTTCGATTGGTACGATCGTTTTTTACCTGATTGCGACAATTATCGTTGTATCTGCCGCAGTGGTGGTCTTTTCCCGTAATATTGTCCACTCGGCCTTCTCCCTGGTGGGCACCTTTGGCGGCGTTGCTGGTACCTACGTCATGTTGGGCGCTGATTTCGTCGCCGCCGTCCAGGTTCTCATCTACGTAGGTGGCATTCTGGTTCTAATTCTATTCGCCGTCATGCTCACCCACAGAATTGCCGATGTTAACATAACAAACCGCTCTGTGGGCAGATTCCCGGCCCTAATCGTGACGGGATTAGTGCTCGCCCTTCTCGTGACAACCATCATCGAGAGTTCTTGGAGCAAGGCAGACAAAGTGGCCCATGAGCCCACCACGGCACAGATTGGCGAACTCTTTCTTGGGAAGTATCTTCTCCCCTTCGAACTGGCCTCCCTTGTCTTGTTGGTTGCCCTGATTGGGGCGGTAGTCCTCGCCCGCAAGGAGATTAAAGAGTAAGGATTTCGCAGATGACCATTGGCCTAACTCACTATCTCGTGATCGGAGCCATTCTTTTCAGTCTCGGCTTCTATGCCGTGCTGACTCGGCGAAACGCCATCAGCATCCTTATGGGGGTGGAGCTCATCCTGAACTCAGCCAATGTCAACTACGTCGCCTTCGCTCACTTCGGCGGCATGGAGATTGACGGTCAGGTCTATGCAATTTTCGTCATTATGTTAGCGGCTGCCGAAGCAGCAGTGGGACTCGCCATCGTTTTGGCCATTTTTCAGCTCTTTCATTCTATTGACGTTCAAGCGGCCCAAACACTTAAAGATTAGGAAACAGGTGAAATTGCTTTTAGGGAATTGGATGAAGAAGATTTCGCGCAAAGACGCAAAGAGCACAAAACAATCTTTGCGACTTTTGCGTTCTTGCAACGACAAGTAATTCCAACTTCGTGACCTTCGTGCTCTTAGTGGTGACAAACTGTTTAACCACGAAGGACACGAAGCACACGAAGGAAGAGATACAAGTGAGACATTACCTGTGCACAGCGCATGGGCATAACGTTAGGAGCTATAAACCGCAGATTTACGCAGATGATCGCAGAAGATGAATGAATCACCGCAGAGGTCGCAGAGAAATATTTTTTCGTCGGGAGACGACAACAAACAAAACACTTGCGTCGCGTCTTGGCGTGAGGAGTGATCCAAACTTCGTGACCTTCGTGCTCTTCATGGTGCCATACTGTTTGACCACGAAGGACACAAAGTACACGAAGGAAAAGTACAGGGGAGACATTAATTGTGCGCATGGCGCACAAAACTATCTTTGTGACCCTTGCTTGGCACTACGAGTGATCCAAACTTCGTGACCTTCGTGCTTTTCGTGGTGCATACTGTTTGACCACGAAGGACGCGAAGTACACGAAGGAAAAGATCCAAAGTATGACTAAATTCCAAGAATCTAAAGCCCTCAATCCAAGATCAAATATCTAAAAGCGTTATGGATCATCCCATTTCCACAGGCTATCTTTTCTGGATTCCACTTCTGCCCTTGCTGGGTGCTGCCCTTAACGGGCTGTTGGGCGCCAAACTACAAAAACATTTCGGCAAAGGTCTCATCGGAATTATTGCCTGCGCCCCGGTTAGCCTCTCGTTTCTTTTGTCACTATGGGTCTTTGTGACCCTATTCATGTCGGCACCAGAAGAGCGCTTTTTGATCGATCGTGTCTATTCCTGGATTTCTCTTGGTTCTCTAAACGTGGATGTGGCCTTCTGGGTGGATCCCCTTTCAGCCGTAATGATTTTAGTGATAACCGGCATAGGCGGTTTGATTCACTTTTATTCCGTGGGTTACATGCATGACGACGATTCTTACTGGCGCTACTTTGCCTATCTCAACCTTTTCACCTTCGCCATGCTCGTGCTCGTCATGGCCGACAACCTTCTGGTGATGTTCATCGGTTGGGAGGGGGTTGGGCTGTGTTCCTACGCCTTGATCGGTTTCTGGTATCGCGACCACACCAACACGATGGCCGGTAACAAGGCCTTCATTGTCAATCGTGTTGGCGATTTCGGTTTTCTTCTGGGCATTTTTCTAATCTTCTGGTCTCTATTTGAAGTGGGGCATGGCACCGTCGTATTCCGCGAAATAGAAAAGTACGCCCCACTGATTCAAAACAAGGAACTCTGGGGCATGGGAGTTATCACCCTGGCAACCCTTTTTCTGTTTGTCGGTGCCACGGGAAAGTCCGCTCAAATACCCCTTTTCGTTTGGCTTCCCGACGCCATGCAAGGCCCCACTCCGGTAAGCGCCCTCATCCATGCCGCCACCATGGTGACGGCTGGAGTGTACATGATTGCGCGTCTCCACTTCCTCTACACCATGGCTCCCGTGACCCTGGAGGTGGTTGCAATCATCGGCGCAGCCACGGCCCTGTTCGCTGCCACCATTGCCATCACTCAGCACGACATCAAACGGGTGCTAGCCTACTCCACCATTAGTCAGCTCGGGTACATGTTCCTGGCGCTGGGAGTGGCTGCCTATGGAGCGGCTGTCTTTCACCTGATGACACACGCCTTTTTCAAGGCCTGTCTCTTTCTCGGTTCAGGGAGCATCATCCACGCCATGGGTGGGGAACAAGACATGAGAAAAATGGGCGGGCTGAAAAGCTCCATGCCCACCACCTTCTGGACCTTTGCCGTTTCGGTCCTGGCCATCAGCGGGGCCCCATTAACGGCAGGTTTTTTTTCCAAAGACGAAATCTTGTGGAAAAGCTTTTCCAGTTCCCATGGATCTACCCTCCTCTGGGGAATTGGGATCTTGACGGCTGGAATGACGGCTTTTTATATGTTTCGCCAACTGTTCTTGGTCTTCTACGGGGAATCCCGTGTTGACCCCCAGGTCCAGGCCCATCTCCATGAATCGCCTAAGGTAATGACCCTCCCATTGGTGATCCTAGCCATTGGGGCATTACTCGTAGGTTGGATCGGACTTCCCGCGATATTTGGCGGAAGCCAATTTGAGCACTGGCTAGAGCCTGTTCTCGGCGGTCATGGGGAGGAACATCATGGCTCCGCAGCACAGGAATGGGCTTTAATGACCTTTTCCGTGGCTGTGGCCGGTGGGGGGTTCTTCCTCGCTTATCTCCTTTATTACAAAAACGTTGTGTCCCCTGAACGTTTCTCCAATTTTGCCGGCGGTCTTCCTCACCGTGTCCTCTACAACAAGTACTATATCGATGAGATTTACAACTTTATTTTCGTGAAGGGCACTTTGTTGCTCGCCCGCATTGGCGCCTGGTTTGACCGGTACATCATCGACTTCATCGTGGACGGTTCCGCCAAGACCACTGTTTTTGTCGCTTGGATCGAAGGTCTGTTCGACAACTACGTGGTGGATTGGATGGTCAACAAGGTGGCAGATACGACTTTCTACCTGGGAGACAAGCTTCGCAGGATTCAAACCGGTAATATTAACGCTTACCTTTACGTGGTTCTCGGCGCAGTGGTTCTTGCCATTCTTTTCAAGTTGCGTTTCTGGAGCTGATTTGTATAGGAGACTCTAAACGATGACAGATAATGTGCTCACCTATATGGTCTTTATACCCTTGGTGGGGATGGGAGTGGTTCTCCTCTTGCCCTCCAAGCAACACAACCTGATCCGCTGGGTCTCGGCTGCCGCTACTGTACCTCCACTGTTGCTAGCTGTTTGGCTTTTCAGCAACTTTGAGCGCAACGTTCCCGGGCTTCAGTTCATAGAAAAAGTTTCATGGATCCCAGCGTACAATATCGAATACCATGTTGGTGTGGACGGTATCAGCATCTCCATGGTGTTGCTCACTGCGCTGCTATCTTTCATCTGTATCTTTGCCTCCTGGGGTATCGATAAGGCCGTGAAAGGTTATTTCGCTCTTTTTCTTCTTCTGGACGCGGGGATGATGGGGGTATTCGTAGCCCTTGATTTCTTTCTCTTTTACATCTTTTGGGAAGTGATGCTACTGCCCATGTACTTCCTAATCGGCATCTGGGGAGGGCCAAGGCGAGAATATGCCGCCATTAAGTTCTTTCTATACACGCTGTTCGGCAGTGTCCTAATGCTGTTGGCCATTTTGGCCCTCTATTTCACCAGTGAACCCCACACTTTCGACATGACCCAACTCATCGCCCAGAATAGCAAATACGGAGTCACGGTCATTCCAGTTTGGCCTTTTAATCTGTGGGGATGGGGTTTCCAACATGTGGTCTGGATGGCGCTGTTCATCGGCTTTGCCATTAAGATACCTGCCTTTCCATTTCACACATGGCTTCCAGACGCTCACGTGGAGGCACCCACCGCCATTTCTGTCATCCTTGCCGGCGTCCTGCTCAAAATGGGAACCTACGGGATCCTACGAATAAATTACCCCATGCTTCCCGTGGCCACCGCGGATCTTGCCTTTTATTTTCTCGGGGCTCTGGGGGCGTTCAATATCATTTACGGAGCTCTGTGCGCCATGGCGCAGAAGGATTTAAAAAAGCTGATCGCCTATTCGAGTGTCAGTCACATGGGATACGTCATGCTGGGGATGGCTTCGTTCACTCCACACGGGCTCCACGGAGCTGTTTTGCAGATGTTCAACCACGGAACCATCACCGCGATGCTCTTTCTTCTTGTGGGCGTTATCTATGATCGAGCCCACCACCGGGATATTGAAGGCTTTGGCGGTTTGGCCGGATCCATGCCGATCTATACGGCTATAACGGCGCTGGCTTTCTTTGCGTCAATGGGACTTCCGGGTCTATCCGGTTTTATCTCCGAAGTTCTGGTTCTGCTTGGTGCGTGGCAAAAATACCATGTGCTGGCCATTCTAGGCGCCACGGGGGTGGTCCTCACTGCCGGCTATCTCCTGTGGACCATACAGCGAGTTTTCCTGGGACAACCAAACGAGAAGTACCACGGGATTGCCGAAATCAATGGTCGAGAAATTTTTACACTGGTTCCCCTTGCCATCATCGTGGTCATTCTTGGAGTCTACCCTCACGCGGTGCTGGACCTACTGAGCTCTTCCTTGGACCACTTGAACGCAATGGTGATTCCTCATCTCTCGTAGAAACCAATGGACTTAGCAAACGTCGAGAGCCTTAAATATTTTTACCCCGAGCTCATTCTGGTGGGAACGATCCTGATCCTGAGTTTTCTCGATCTGTTTATCGAAAACAAGAAGAGTTTGCCCCTTTTGGCGGCGGCTGGAGCCATTATCTCTCTTTGGGCAGTCCTGGCGCTCAGCGAAACCCCTGGGGGTTGGCTCTTTTACCGCATGATCATTCTCGACAACTTCAGCCTCTTTTTCAAAGTCGTATCTCTGCTGGCGGTGCTGTTGGTTATCTGGATGTCCATAGGGAGTCACGAGATCCGTCAAGTACATCAAGGTGAGTATTACACGGTGCTGCTCACCTCTGCTCTGGGCATGTTCTTCATGGCTTCCTCGAGCAATCTCTTGATGGCCTACATGTCTTTGGAACTGGTGAGTATTACCTCCTATATCTTGACCGGTATGCTTCCTCACAACCGCCGATCCAGTGAGGCCGCCCTGAAATACTTGATCTATGGCGGCGTCGCCTCGGGCAGTATGATCTACGGCATGAGCTGGATCTTCGGTTTGTCGGGGAGCCTCGATTACGCACAGATCAATCAAGTACTGTTTAACGCCACAGGCAATCAGTCGGCACTGTTTATCGCCTTGGTCTTCATCCTTGCCGGTTTCGGCTACAAAGTCGTCATTGCCCCCTTTCATATGTGGTCCCCAGACGTTTACCAGGGTGCCCCAACTCCCATCACCGCATTTCTCTCTGTGGGTTCCAATGCCGCCGGGGTTGCCATCATGATTCGCTTTTTCCTTCCCGCCATTTCCCAACCTGGAGACGCAGGCAACTGGACTCTTATCCCTGGTGTGGAGTGGCCACAGGTTCTGTGGATCGTCAGCATTGTGACCATGACCCTGGGAAACCTTTGCGCCCTCAATCAGCAGAACGTGAAGCGACTCCTTGCCTACTCTGGTATCGCTCACGCCGGTTACATCTTGATGGGGCTGGTGGTGTTAAACAACGACGGGCTAAACGCCATGCTTTTTTACATCGTCGTCTATCTCATCATGAACCTGGGTGCTTTCCTGGTGGTCATGATCGTTTCTAATGCAACAGGGAGAGAGGATATCGAAGGGTACCGGGGCCTGGCCTGGCGGGGGGCAGCCGTCCCGGCGGTTTGCATGGCGATATTTCTATTTTCACTAACCGGTCTTCCTCCGTTTGCCGGATTCGTTGGCAAGCTGTTACTCTTTGCGGCAGTGATCAAGGGCCAATATTATATCCTGGCCGTTGTGGCCATACTCAACAGCGTCATCTCGCTCTATTACTACGCCCGAATCGTGAAAACCATGTTCTTCGACAACCCTACCTCCGAGGACGGCCAGGTGGCCATGACGGTAAGTTTCTTCCCCCTCTTGATTCTTCTCACCATTCCCACAGTCTTCTTTGGACTCTACTGGGGACCACTGATCCAATACACCAGCGCATCTCTCAACTTCTTTATTAAATAGTAACGAGTAAAAGTGCTGAGTACTGAGCGGCCATTGCGGTCAAACAGTTTTTCACCACGAAGAGCACGAAGGTCACGAAGTTAGGATCACTCGTCGCGCAAAGACGCAAAGGACGCGAAGTTCGGAAAATATTTAAAAACCGCAGATTAGCGCAGATCAGGATTCATCGCAGAAAATTACTATTTGGTTTGTCGGGAGAATCGACAAACAAAAACGTTTCTCCATCGCGGACGATAATCGGATAATCAACCAGGGACTAAACTAGGCAATGATGTCTGTATTTCTTTCCTAATTGTTGTTTTCTTCCAGAGCTGATAACTGGCTGCTAGAATTACTGAATCTTCAGTACTCGCAACCCATTTGACATGTGCTGTTGACGTGTCGTACGGCCTGTCATATGATGAGTGCGATCCTGATACGCGACCATTGTTCTGCTTTGGCAAGGATCAGACTTACCGTTTTTAACCATAAACGGAGAAAAGTATGGATGTTTTAATCTGGATTAACACTTTAGTTCTAATATTTGCAGCGGTCGTAATGCTGATTATGATTTATATGTCATTACACGAGGTCAGAAAAAGCAATGAGGCGCTTTCCCGCGTTGAGCGCCTGACGTTGGCAACGCTGGAGCGAATTGCTACGCAACAAGGATCCACGACATAGCGCGCAGCACGATACAGTCTCTACATCTGAAGGTATATGAAACTACTAGCGTTTTTCGACTGAGGCGCTTATATCTCTATTCCTTTTTCCTGCCTCCTGCTAACTTCAGCCTGAGGCTGATCCGCCTACGGCGGAGTCTTTGCACGATTTACCTTTATCTCGAGTATTGTCCGCAATAGAGCAAGTTTTGGTTGTCGTAATTTTTTGACAACCAAAAATAGGTAATTCTCTGCGCCCTCTGCGTCCCTGCGGTGAATCACCATCTGCGTTTGTCTGCGTAAATCTGCGGTTAATAGCTCCTAACGTTTTGCGCTCTGCGCCATGCGCTTTGCTGTTTGAGCCCATCCCCCCCGTCTCCTTGACATCGGTTCTTACATCTAATAGAAGCCGCCATAGGTAGTAAGTTATAGCCTCCCCCACATTGCTAACCCTTCCAGTGAGCTGTGAGGCTAACGGAGCCCACTTTTTCTATGCAGAAGGCGACGAAAAAAAAGATCCCGTCCAAGAAAAAGCGCCGGGCTCCCCAAAAACACTCCACACGCAAGCTGAATCCGATTCAAACGCTTAAAGACGAACTCAAAGAAGCCCTCGATCAGCAGACAGCCACAAGTGAAATTCTGCGAATTATCAGTAGCTCGCCAACTGATATACAGCCGGTTTTCGACACCATCGCAAAAAGGGGCATGCGGTTGTTCGATGGCTTGAACTGCAGCGTGGTTAGGTATGACGGCCAATTAATCCATCTCGTTGCATATCACGGGGTCCCAACGGCGGGATTCGAGGCTATGAAGCGGCTATACCCGGTGCCTCCAAGCCGGAGTCACGGGGTGAGCCGAGCAATCCTCGAGCGTGCGCTCGTGCATATACCAGACGTTCAGCAAGATCCGGATTTTCACCGTGGAAGAGGCCGGGGACCTCAAAGTCTTGTGGCTATGCCGATGCTTCGGGATGGAAACCCTATCGGGGCCATCGGAGTCGGGCGAGCCAAACCTGGTCATTTCTCCGACAGGCAGATCGCACTTCTCAAGACCTTCGCCGACCAAGCTGTTATTGCGATCGAGAATGTCCGCTTGCATAGCGAGACAAAGGAAGCTCTCGAGCAGCAGACCGCGACGAGCAAGATTCTAGAAGTGATCGCTAGTTCGCCAACTGATCTACAGCCCGTTCTAGACACTGTCGCGGAAAATGCCGCACGGCTATGTGATGGAGCTGATGCCAAAATTCACCTCGTTGAAGGTAACGGAACACGATTGGTGGCTTCCTTCGGGAGTCTCCCAGGTGTCGCTTTTACGCCCTTGAGCCCAAGAACCCCCTCTGGCAGAGCGATTCTTAACCGAGAGATCCTACATATTCACAATTTTCAGGAGGCTTTGAAAACCGAATTCGTGGATAGCGAGGCCCTAGGCATTGGAATCCAAACATTTCTTTCCGTACCAATGCTAAGAGAGGGAAATGCCATCGGTGTAATCAACATCAGGCGCACCGAAGTCCGTCCCTTCTCGGAAAAACAAATTGCCCTTCTCAAGACCTTCGCCGACCAGGCGGTCATCGCCATCAAGAATGTGCGCCTATTCAATGAGACCAAAGAGGCTCTCGAGCAGCAGACCGCAACCAGTAACATACTTGGAGTGATCGCCAGCTCACCTACTGACATTCAACCGGTGTTGGACACAGTCGCAGAAAATGCCGCCCGGCTTTGCGAGGCAACTGACGCTGTTATATTTCGGGTTGATGGTGAAAACCTTCAGCCAGTTTCAAGTCATGGTTCAAAGCCTGTACCTTCATTACCGGTACCCATAACACGTGGCTTGCCAGTCGGCCGGGCTGTTTTTGACCGGCATACAATTCACCTCCGTGATGTGCAAGCAGAGCTTGAAACGGAATACACGGAAACCCGCAACACACCGGGACTGCCAAGAGGTATTCGAACCATGCTGGTGACTCCGTTGCTACGGGAAGGCGAGTCTATTGGTGCCATTGTGATTCGCCGATGGGAGCTGCGCCCATTCGCAGATAAGCAGGTTGCCCTTCTCAAGATCTTCGCCGATCAGGCGGTGATCGCTATTGAAAACGTGCGATTATTCCAGGAGCTGCAGGCTCGCAATCGCGAACTCACCGAAGCCCTGGAGCAACAAACGGCCACCAGCGAAATTTTACGGGTAATTGCGAGCTCGCCTACAGATATTCAGCCGGTGCTCGATACCATGCTTGCGAATGCAGTGAGGCTCTCCGGTGCCACAGAGGGTCATATCCAAGAGTATGACGGACAAAATCAAAGATTTGTTGCGCACTATAACGTGAGTCCTGAAGAAATCGCGGCCCTTCGAGCCTTACCTCAGCGGCCGGCGCGGGAAAGCTGGTCGATTCGCGCCGTTCATGAAAAAAAACCAATACACATCCATGACGTGCAAGCGGAGCCAGATTATCATCTTCATCCTGCAGCCGGTGTGACGGGTTCACGAACGCTGCTTTTTGTTCCCCTTTTGCGGGAAAATACCGCAATTGGAACCATAAACATTCGTCGGCGCGATATTGTCAAACCGTTTACCGAGCGAGAGATCGAGCTCGTGAAGACTTTTGCCGATCAGGCCGTTATCGCGATTGAGAACGTCAGGCTGTTCAACGAGATAAAGGACGCTCTCGAGCAGCAGACGGCCACAAGTGAAATTCTGCGAGTGATTGCCAGCTCTCCTACAGACATACAGCCCGTATTGGACGTTATCGGTGAGAGTGCCGCACGCTTGTGCAGCGCAAAGGACGTAGCGATTCGACTTGTTGAAAGGAACATACTCAGGTTGGCAGCTCACCAGGGATCCATTCCCTTTTTTGCAGCGCCGGAACTACCGATTAATCGTGATTCAGTACTCGGCCGAGCCGTAGTCGATGGTCAACTAATCCATGTTGAGGATCTGCAATCCGTAGCCGCGACCGAGTTTCCTGAGACCCGGGCCATTACCGAGCGAGCAGGAGACCGAACCATACTTGCGGTGCCACTAATGCGTGAGGATGTTGCGATTGGGGTTATTGTTATTCGTCGAACCGAATTCAACCCGTTCACGGACAAGCAGATCGCCCTACTTAAAACCTTCGCTGACCAGGCCGTAATCGCAATTGAAAATGTTCGGTTGTTTCAGGAACTGCAGGCTAAGAACCGTGATCTCACCGAGGCCCTGGAGCAGCAGACTGCTACGAGTGAAGTTCTAAAAGTTATTAGCCGCTCAACGTTCGATCTTGAGCCGGTGCTGGAAACACTCATCGAGAACGCTACTAATCTTTGCGACGCTGAAAAAGGAAGCATCGCAAGGCCGGACGGTGATGTTTACCGCATCGCGGTCTCCTACGGTAACTCACCTGAGTCTAAAGAGTTCCTTGAGCGAAATCCGATCCCTCCTCTCGGGCAAAAAAGTGTGACTGGGCGCGTCATATCTGAGCGCCGGACGGTCCATATTCACGATGTTTTAGCTGACCCCGATTATCAATGGAGCGAGGCTCAGAAGGTCGGTGGTTTCCGGACCATACTCGGAGTTCCCATGCTCCGAGATGGAATTCCCATTGGGGTGATTGCTGTATGGAGAAACCGAGTGCAGCCCTTTACCGAAAAGCAGATTGAGTTAGTAACCACCTTCGCTGACCAGGCCGTTATCGCGATCGAGAACGTCAGACTCTTCAACGAGATAAAGGAGGCTCTCGAGCAGCAAACAGCAACAAGTGAAATACTTGGTGTGATTGCGAACTCTCCAACGAATATTCAGCCGGTGTTGGACACGGTTGCGGCCACGGCTGCGCGTTTATGTGAGGCGACTGATGCATCGATTCGCTTCATTGAAGGTGACGGCACAAGATTGGTGGCGTCGTTCGGAACTCGCCCAGGTGCGGAATTTATGCCATTCGGTCCGGGAAGTCTTGGCGGCCGCGCAATTCTTGGACGCGAAATAATCCATGTTCCTGATCTGCGAGCTGAATTAAGCGAACTTCCTGGTCAGGATTTCGTACGATCCAGCGGCACAAGAACCTTTCTTTGCGTACCGATGCTTCGGGAAGGAACACCGATCGGGCTAATCAATATCAGGCGAACCGAAGTCCGTCCCTTCTCAGAAAAACAAATTGCTCTCCTGAAAACCTTCGCCGATCAGGCTGTGATCGCAATTGAGAACGTGAGGTTGTTCAACGAAATAAAGGAAGCCCTCGAGCAGCAGACGGCTACAAGTGAAATACTTGGCGTGATCGCAAGCTCACCTACCGACATCCAGCCTGTGCTTGATGTAGTTGCAGAACGTGCTGCGCGGCTGTGTGATTCAAACGACGCTCTAATTCATCGCATCGATGGTAATAGATTGAAAACAGTTGCAAATTTAGGACCGTTGCCGAGAACGCTGCACCCGGGCTCGGACGGTCCGCGGTCAATCGATCGTTACACTTTGCAGGGCAGAGCCATTGTTGATCGGCAAACCATTCATATTCATGACTTGGCAGAAGAGCCGGAGGACGACCTTCGAGCCCCCTTCGCCAGAAGTATCGGCATACGCACAGTGCTCGTTACGCCGTTGCTCCGTGAAGGCGTGCCAATCGGCTCGATCACGATTTGACGGACGGAAGTTCGTCCTTTCTCGGACAAGCAGATCGCGCTACTCAAGACTTTTGCGGATCAGGCTGTAATTGCCATCGAGAATGTACGTTTGTTTCAGGAACTGCAGGATCGCACAAGTGAGCTTGCGCGCTCTGTGGGAGAACTGAAAGCGTTAGGAGAGGTTGGCCAGGCGGTCAGCTCCACCCTGGATATCGAGACCGTCCTGAGCACGATTGTCGGCCGCGCGGTTCAGCTCTCAGGAACTCATGGCGGTGTTATCTACGAGTACAATGAGGCGACGCAAGAGTTTCTCCTTAGAGCCAGCCACGGTATGGAGACAGAGGTGGTTGAAGGGCTCCGCGCAGCGCCGATACGTTTAGGCGAGGGTGCCGCTGGTCGAGCCGCGGCTATTCGGGAGCCAGTCCAGGTTCCGGACATTATAAATGACCAGGAATACAATATTAGAAGTAGCAGAAGTGTGCGACCTATTATGGCGCGGCTCGGCTATCGATCCCTTCTTTCGGTACCGCTGCTCCGCGAACAGCAGATCATGGGAGCCTTATCCGTCTGGAGACGAGAGACGGGAAATTTTGAGCCGGAGGTTATAAACCTGCTCCAGACCTTCGCGACGCAATCGGCATTGGCGATCCAAAATGCACGGTTGTTCCGTGAGATTGAGGGTAAAAGCCGGGAACTCGAGGCCGCTAACCGGCACAAAACCGAGTTCCTGGCCAACATGTCTCATGAGCTACGTACGCCGCTTAACGCCATCATCGGTTTCTCAGAGGTTCTATTGCAACACTTGTTTGGTGAGCTGAACGAGAAACAGAATGAATATGTCGATGACGTTCTTTCCTCCGGCCGCCACCTCCTGTCCCTTATAAATGACATACTGGATCTATCTAAGGTTGAGGCAGGGCGCATGGAACTGGAGTCGGCTAAGTTCGACCTCCCCATGGCCATAGAGAACGCCCTCACCCTCATACGGGAGCGCGCCACCAGTCACGGGATTTCCCTCAACCGCGAGGTTGACAAACGCCTCGGTGACTTTGTTGGTGACGAGCGAAAGTTCAAACAGATTCTATTGAATCTCCTTTCCAACGCGGTGAAGTTTACTCCCGAGGGGGGAAATATCGAAGTCAAAGCAGGCTTGGCCAATGAATCGGCGGAGATCTCCGTCAGTGATACCGGGGTGGGAATTGCACTGGAAGACCAGGGGACAATCTTTGAGGAGTTTCGTCAGGTTGGAAACGACTATGCCCAGAAAAGGGAGGGAACAGGTCTCGGGCTGACTTTGACTAAGAAGTTTGTCGAAATGCACGGTGGGAAGATTTGGGTGGAAAGTGAACAGGGGAAGGGCTCCACGTTCACATTCACGCTTCCAATCCAATAGGTTGGGCACTCTTGCGTAACTGTATAACGCCTCTCACCACGAAGGTCGCGAAGTGCACGAAGGAAAAGATCAACAAAAGAATGATACTCACCACAAAGAATACGAAGGTAAAAATAATCAATAGTGATTACTCTTCCGGGAGGCACCGTAAGATAGTTCTCACCACGAAGGTCACGAAGAACACGAAGGATAAGATAAATTATATGGGGACAGAGTCGAGATTTACATTCATACATTCAATTCAGTAGGGTTGAGTATATCAGGTGCATACCAGAATAGGACTCACCAGGAAGAACACGAAGGTCACGAAGGAAGAAATAAATAAAAGTGAAGTTTGATGAATTATCAAACAAAGTAATCGGTTGTGCGATCGAGGTGCACCGGGAGCTTGGACCTGGGTTGCTCGAATCCACTTACGAGCAATGTTTGGCATACGAGCTAACGGAGGCGAAGATCCCCTTTAAGCTTCAGGTTGAATTGCCCGTTGAATACAAACGTATCAAGCTCGCATGTGGATACCGTATTGACCTATTCGTAGATGATCAATTAATCGTTGAATTAAAGAGTGTCGACCAGCTTCTCAAAATTCATGAGGCACAAATCCTCACTTACATGAAGCTCGCTGCGATGAACACTGGGTTGTTAATTAACTTTAACGTTGATGTTCTAAGGAAAGGAATCAAACGATTTGTGCTTTAAAACTTCGTGTACTTCGTGCCCTTCGTGGTGAAAAACTTACCATGGATTCTGCACACATTATACATTGATAAACCAGGAGCATTAGGTGGCTGGAGAGCTAATTCTTATAGTCGAAGACAATGAAAAAAACCGGAAGCTCGTGCGGGATTTGCTTCAGGTCAAGGGCTATAAAACCATTGAATCAGAGACCGCCGAAGAAGGTATCCGCCTGGCCCAGGAGTCTCAGCCTGCCCTCATCCTTATGGACATTCAGCTACCAGGGATGGACGGCATAACCGCCCTTAAGCGTCTTCGGGACGACTCGAAAACAAAAGACATACCGGTCATTGCGGTCACGGCTTCGGCCATGACCAACAAAAGGGAGTCCATGCTGGTCACCGGGTTTGACGGCTACCAGACCAAGCCCATCAGCATAAACGAATTTCTTGCAGAAGTTGAACAGGTGCTCCAACAGCGCACGTAGTATCCTATTCACCACGAAGAGCACGAAGGGCACGAAGGAAGAAATAACTAAAAAAGGGGAACAGAAGATTTGAGCTCTTAAACTTCGTGTGCTTCGCGTCCTTCGTGGTTAAAATAAAACTTGGGCTTCAAATTGTAAAAGAGGACCAACTACGAAGAGCACGAAGGAAAACACCAATTACCATGATGAAATCTCCTGCCAAGATTCTCGTTGTCGATGACGAACCCAAGAACGTCAAGCTTTTGGCCGATCTATTAACCGCTAAGGGCTATACCGCAATAACCGCTTCCTCAGGGAAGGAGGCATTGACCAAGGTAGAGGCAGAGAAGCCAGATCTCGTGCTTCTAGACGTTGTAATGCCGGAGATGAGTGGATATGAAGTATGCCGAAAGATCCGGGCGAACCCCTCAACGGAGATGCTTCCTATCGTCATGGTGACTGCGCTGGATCCCGGGGAAGAACGAGCCAAAGGTCTAGATTCAGGGGCGGATGACTTCCTTACCAAGCCCATCAATCAAGCTGAGCTGTTAGCTCGTGTCCGGTCACTTCTCAGGATTAAGGAGCTTTACGAGACCTGTCACGCACAAGCAGTCCAGCTATCAGAATGGAACAAAACTCTGGAGCAGCGAGTCCAGGAGCAGGTAACACAGCTCGAGAGTCTAGGTCGACTAAAACGTTTCTTCTCACCTCAACTAGCCGAGCTAATCGTCAGTGGAGGGGCCGATGACCCGCTCAAAACCCACCGGCGAGAGGTAACTGTTGTTTTTTTAGACCTACGAGGCTTCACTGCCTTCGCTGAGACCTCCGAGCCCGAGGAGGTTATGGCCGTTTTGCGTGAATACCATGCAGAGATGGGGAAGCTGATCCTCGAGCATGAAGGGACTCTGGAACGCTTCACTGGTGACGGCATGATGGTTTTTTTTAACGACCCCGTGCCGGTATCAAATCCAACGGAGCGGTCAATTCGGATGGCTCTGGCAATGCGAGAGAAGGTCTCGGATCTTGTCCTCAAGTGGCGCAAGCTGGGCTATGAACTAGATCTCGGCGTCGGGATCGGTAAAGGATATGCCACCATCGGTGCCATTGGATTTGAAGGACGTTGGGATTATGGGGCCATCGGTACTGTAACCAATCTTGCATCTCGTCTTTGTGGAGAGGCCCAAGGCGGGCAAATCCTGGTTTCCCAGCGTTTACTCGCGACGGTGGATGAGCTGATCGAGGTAGAGCCCGTTGGGGAACTCACGCTGAAGGGTCTTCAACGTCCAGTCACCGGTTATAATATCCTCAAGCTGAAGAAATGATAGCTCGCGCAAAGACGCAAAGGGCGCGAAGTTCGGAGAGATATACTAACCGCAGATTAGCGCAGATTTACGCCGATTAAAGCAGATAAGGATTCGGACATTTCACCGCAGAGACGCAGAGGGCGCAGGGAATGGTTTTTGTTTGTCGGCAGAATAGACAAACAAGAAACGTTTCTCCATCGCGGACGATAATCGGATAATCAACTGCAGATTAACCCGGACAATGACTCGGGCAATGACGCAAAGTACCGTTTTTCACTGTGAACGGAGAAAAGTATGGATCTCTTGATATGGATTAACACGCCAATACTAATTCTTGCAGTAATCGTTCTGGTGATTATGCTTTATATGTCGTTACGCGAGGTCAGAAAAAGCAATGAGGCGCTTTCCGACCTTGAGCGCCACAGTCTTGCTACCTTAGAACGGCTCACGATGCAGCAAGGGTCAAACGTGTGGTTAAAAAGAGTTTCCGACACTCTGGAACCCTAGATGATCGCCTTCTTTTCGGATATCGTCGATATGGTCATAACTAATCCTGAATCTTCTCTTGTGAGTACACAAATGCGTAATATCAATAGGTTACACTGATCTCTATTACACAAGAAACCTTTGATTTTGATGCAAAAATGGGCACAATTAGCAAAGTGACGAAATAGAGTGTTATGGGTACTCCTGCCACAAGAAATCTCACAAAAGATCTACAAAAGCTGATTGTCCAGGCCCGTCAGGACGTGGCACGGTCGGTTAATTCCAACCTCGTAATGCTTTACTGGAGGATCGGACAGCGGATTGAGATAGAAGTTCTCAAGGACAATCGGGCCGAGTATGGGGAGGAAATTGTCGCGACAGTGTCGCGACAATTGACCGGAGAATTCGGACCTGGTTTCGCTGAAAAAAGCCTAAGACGGATGATTCAGTTTGCGCTGGTTTTTGAGGATGAACAGAATGTCGCGACGCTGTCGCGAAATTTAGGCTGGAGTCATTTCGTTGAAATCATACCCCTTAAAGACGAACTTCAGCGGAATTTTTATGCGGAGATGTGCCGAGTCGAGCGATGGAGTGTCCGCCAGTTAAGGCAGAAAATCAATGGGATGCTGTTTCAGCGGACGGCCCTTTCCAAGAAACCCACTCGCCTCGTGAAAGAAGAACTAACCGCTCTCCGTGAGCAGAACAAAATTACACCAGGCCTGGTCTTTCGCGATCCGTATTTCTTAGACTTCCTTGGATTGAAAGACACCTACAGGGAAAAGGATCTTGAGGAGGCGATCCTTAGGGAGCTGGAAAGTTTTATCCTTGAATTCGGAATAGGATTTACTTTCGTTGCACGTCAAAAGCGCATCACCGTAGACGACGAGGATTACTATATCGACTTGCTCTTTTACCATCGGACGCTGCGGCGCCTGGTAGCGATTGAACTCAAGCTGGGAAAATTCAAGGCGGCTGACAAAGGGCAAATGGAGCTTTATTTACGCTGGTTGGAGAAATACGAACAGCAGTCGGGAGAGGAGTCTCCAATTGGTCTAATTCTATGCGCTGACAAGTCGGATGAACATGTTGAACTTTTACAATTGAGCAAAAGCGGTATCCGGGTGGCAGCATATTTAACCGAATTGCCCCCTCGCACATTACTCCAGAAAAAGCTGCACGAGGCAATGGCTCTGGCCAAAGCTCGACTCGAAAGAAAGGCGGAGGGCTAGGGTTATGTCCACTGCCCTCCAATCAGAACGAATGAGAGTCATGCTGGCTAACCTACTAACAGGTGCAGAACAAGTAACTCGCAAGTACAGCGCATGTATAACACAAGTTGCCTTGCATGTGACTCGCAAGTCAATGTGCTGTCAAGCGGCATAAAGTCCGTCTGACCCACCAATCCCTCAAGGAAAAGTATCAATGCTAGGACGTCGGTATCCGTTTAGGCACAAGGACGAAGAACCATAGCAGGGACCCAACAAAGAGAACCAGCATAGCTCCCTGGAAGAGAAGGCCCTCGAGGTTGGGGTAGATCCCCAAAATGGGAAAGGAGGGAAGGTTTAACGAGGTCATATGCAAAAGGTCCACTTGTTGCAGGCGGTAGATCCCCTCACCCGCAAAAATGGTGGCCAAAATATAAAGTAACCCGCTGGTGAAACCAAAAAAATAACGCAGCGGAAAATGTAACCCTGCCCTGAAGATGACGATGATGATTACCACAAGCAAGGCAACACCCACAATGAATCCTAAAAGCACCGAACCCCGGGTAGAAGAACTACTTAAAAGAAGTGCTTGATAAAAAAGAACCGTTTCGAATCCTTCTCGATAGACCGCAAGAAAGGAGACCCCCGCCAGAGCGGTTATGTGTCCCTTGGAAAGAGCCATTTCTACTTTAGACCTGATAAAGTCCGTCCACTTCTTTGCCTCCAGTTTGGCGAGCAACCAGAAGCTCACGTAAAATAAAACCACAGCCGCCAGCAAAGACGCGATGCCTTCCACCAACTCCCGGTTGGATCCGCTGATGGTGATTAAAAACTCCGCCGCCACCCACGTGAGCAGACTTGCTCCAATGGCTGCGATCCAACCCCAATGAACGTAAATCATGGCCGCGTGTTGCCCGGACAGTCTAAGCAAGGCAAGGATGGCAGCAACGATTAAGGCAGCCTCGATTCCCTCTCTTAGAATGATCGTAAACGAGTTAAAAAAGGCATAGGTGGGACTGGATGGTTTAGCCTTCAAGTCTCTCTGGACCTTGATAAGCTCGTCGTTGAGTTGCGTCAGTAGGGGAAGAGCCTGGTTCAAATCGGAGCCTTTAAGCGCTCTTCGGGTGGCCAAAAACAGCTGCTCGATCTCAGGGATTTTGTCCGGCTGGACCGCACGGAGTTCCGGCTCCACGAACTCGAACCCTTCCAGATAGGCTTCCAATATCGCCTGGTAGGCTGCTTCCTGATTCCCTTCTTTGACTTCACGGATGCTTTGTTGGAGTTGAGCCAGAGCATACGACAGAGGATCGATGACCATCCGTTTAGGGAGTCCCCCGCGCAGAAATGCCAACGTGGATTTGGTCGCCCCGGCAGGTGTGCTTTCTTCAGCCCTCAACCGTTCCAGCAGCTCTCCGTCTGATAGGGTTGCCAGGGTTTTTAAATTCCCCAGTCCTTTTTGACTCCTGCGACGCCAGAGGGCTTCTCCCTTCATGACTTGGATTGGGATAAAACGCAGGGAGAATAGGTAGAAGGCGAGACTCCACCGGTCCTGTTCACTGAAGGCGTCAAATGAGGGCATGCCTGTCCCTGGAATACCAAAAGAAAGGACATTGAAAGCCTTAAAAGGCGAGAGGTTTGCCATCACCGAGGGATCGCGAAAGTTCGTGGGTGGGGGCTTCAATTCCTTTGCCGTGATTGTACGGGCACTCCCATCGACACCGTGACATACCGCACAGTTTTCTTTGTAATGAGTCTTAGCCCTTTTGAGTGCGGGTGGTTGCAGCGGGAAAGTTGTAACCTGGTACAGAGCAACAGTGGCACTCTTGATTTCCCCGGTGAGGCCAGCCACCGCAGACGGATCCGCTTTGCTCTGTACGAGACGCCGGAGCTTGTTGAGCTTTGCCTGAATTTGACCAAATGCTTTCTGATTCTCAGTAGGGGGGAGCGCAGCGAAGAGGGAAAGGGCATCCGCGCTAAAGGATTCCATCTCTTGATACTCCCCCGCATTAACGATCTGTCCACCTTGAACCGCAGCTGCGTAGTCGCTTCCAATGTAATCCACAATGAGGAGGAAACGCCGGGTCTCATCCGCAACTGCGTGATGGGTCAACAGGAGCAACGCTAGAACTGAAGAAAGAAATGCCCGCTTCATCGACTGTCCTCGTTCCGCTTCAGCAGATCCTCATCTATTGCATTTACGGTGCGGCAACAACAGAAACCGAATCACTTGCCGCTGCAGTATCCTTCCGAGAAGAATAGGCTGGAGCGCTGCCGGCAACCATTAACATAACCGGCAAGATGCCCGCAGCAACAATGGTCAGGGCCGGGAGGGCGGCAGCCTCCCAAAAGGATTCGGACGTGAGCTGCCAAACGCGGACAGCAAGAGTTTCATAACCAAATGGCCTTAGGAGAAGTGTGGCGGGCATCTCTTTCATCACATCAACGAATACCAGCAGCGCAGCGGTGCTGAGAGCACCCCTGATGAGAGGTAAGTGAATTCGCCAGAGCACTCCCCCTTTACCCACTCCAAGGGAGCGCCCGGCCATGTCCATGTTAGGGGTGACTTTTACCAGGCTCGCCTCGACCGTATGAAAACTGACGGCCAGGAACCGAACCAGATAGGCAAAGATCAAAGTGATCATGGAGCCCGTCAACAGGAGACCGCTGGAAATTCCCCATGTGGCTCGCAAAAACTCGTCCAATGTACGATCCACAAAGGCCAGGGGCACCAACACCCCCACCGCAATCACCGATCCCGGAAGGGCGTATCCCATACTGGCAATCCGTGCAAACACCGGGATGATTCGATTGCGGCTAAGGCGTAGCCCATAGGCCACCAACACTGCAACGGCCACCGCCAATATGGCCGTGACCCCACCCAACATGAGCGTAGTGAAAAGAAATTCACGATAGCGCGCATCGAACTCGGCACTTCCTACTACCCATAGCAACAGCTGAAGGACGGGAAGGACGAATGCGACTCCCACCACAAGGGTAACCACCCCACTGGCTGCCCATGCCCGCCAGCCGTAGAGTTTTTTAGCAATGGCTGGCCGCACGGTTCCTTCCGTTTGAAAGAATCGGGCATGGCCGCGAGCCATGCGCTCCATCATGTACAGTCCCAGGGCAAACATCATGAGGATGCTGGCCAATTGAGTGGCCGCGGCACGGTCAAACAGGCCGTACCAAACGCGGTAAATAGCCACTGTGAACGTCGAGTATCCATATATAGCGACCGTTCCAAAATCCGCCAATGTCTCCATCAGGGCGAAGGCCAATCCCGCAGCAATGGAGGGCCGCGCAAGGGGTAGCGCAACCTTCCAAAAAACCGCCAGGGGTGCAGCTCCTAGTGAACGCGCCGCTTCCAGAGTGCCCGCTGCCTGTTCCATGAACGCGGTTCTCGCTAGCATGTAGACATATGGGTAGAGTACCAGGGTCATGATGAGGGTCACCCCACCATAGGAGGCGAAATCCGGGAACCAGATGTCGGGTCCCAACAAGGCTCGAAGCCAGGTCTGCACCGGTCCGGCGTAGTCAAAAATGGCCAGGAACACGAATCCGATTACATAGGCGGGAATAGCCAGTGGGAGAATCAAAAGCCATTCGAAGATCCCCCTACCCGGAAAGCGGTACATGGTCACCAGCCAGGCAAGACCGGTACCCAGGACGAGAACGCCCGAACCAACTCCCATGATCAGTAACAGGGTGTTCCAGATGAGCTCAAGAAGTTGAGTCTCCCAAAGATGGGCCCAGACATCGAAGCTTGGAGTCAGCAGTGAGGAGAGCACCACCAAGATGGGAGTCGCCACAAGCAGCGCCACGATGCCAGCAGAGAGAAACCAGGAATCTAACCAGAACCAGGACGAGCGACGTTGTGCGTTTCCCCCGATGCTCACTGACCCTTCACCTCACTTGTACCCGACGCGATCCAGAAGCTTCACCGCCGCCGCTTGCAAAGCCCCGGCTGCGGCCACGTCCACCTGATCCCCTTTGAAGGCTCCCCACCCGGCGATCAGACTGTGGGGCTTGGCGGCTGGATTGGCAGGATACTCGTAATTGGCGTTGGCAAATAGGCTTTGGACATCCTGTGAACTCAGGAACTCGATCAACCTGATGGAATTCTCTCGGTTCTTGGCATACCGGGTCACCCCGGCGCCAGAAATATTGATATGTACACCGCGCCCCTTTTGATTGGGCCAAAAGACCGCCACGGGAAACTCTGCGTCCTTCGCTTTAAGGCGAGCCAAATAGTATGTATTGGCGATTCCCACATCACATTGCCCCGCAGCCATGGCTTTGATCAACCTGGTGTCGCTGTTAAAAATCCTCGGCTTGTTAGCGATCCACCCCCGAGCCACTTCTTCTGCGCGTTTTTCACCCAACGACTTTATCATGGTTGCCACCAGCGAGAGGGTATAAACCTTACGCGAAGTGCGTAGGCAAAGCCGTCCCTTCCAACGGGGATCACCCAACGCCGCATAGGTTGACAACTGAGACGTTTGGACCCTTTTGGTGCTGTACATAATGGGCCTGGCTCGAATTGAGAGTCCTACCCAGGAATTGTCCCTAGCCCGTAGGTGGGCTGGGATATTCTTTGCAATAACCTTTGACTTGAACCCCTGGAGAAGGCCTGCCTGCTCAGCCCTCCAGAGGTTGCCGGCATCCACAGTCATAAATAGATCGGCAGGGGTGTTGAGACCCTCGGCCTTGAGTCTTTCAAATAACTCCGATTCCTTAGCGGTAAAATACCGGACCTTTACTCCCTTCTTTGATGTGAAGAGGCTGAACATGGGTTTGATCAGCTTCTCGATCCTGGAGGAATAAACCACCACCGACTGAGCCTGTAACGGGGTCGCCAGGACTCCCAATATGGCCCAGGCCAAAATGAAGACACCAACAGCGGGTTTCACGGCCTGATAAAATCTCATACATCTGCTCCTTTGCATTGGCTTGATATTTGCCAATGCGGTGAAATATGATTGGTCCGGACCGATGTTTTGAGTACTAGAGGCAGGGGACGAATAATACCCCTTCGGCATCTGAATCAATGATATTCGATTAGGCGAAAACCATATATTTGTCAAGCCATGAATCATACAGAACCTACCCCTGTCACGGAAGACTACCTCAAGGCCATCTATCTCCTGGCGGAAGAGAGCCAGCCGGTTATCGCTGCAAGGGTTGCAGAGGAAATCGGCGTTTCCCCATCGACGATGTTCAGTGCCCTGCGGCGTTTGGAGAAGGAAGGCTATGCCAGGGTAGAGCGACGCAAGGAAATCCGGCTAACGGCCACGGGGAAAAAGGTGGCGGAGACTATCCTCCGGCGTCACTTCCTGACGGAAAGATTCCTCACCGACATCTTGGGTCTGGACTGGGTCAGCGCCCATCAGGAGGCCCATCGGATGGAACATGTCATCTCACCCACAGTGGAAAAAAGACTGGCGGAAGTCTTGCACCATCCCACCACCTGCCCCCACGGCAACCCCATCCCCGACCCGCAGGGGAACCCTCCCTTGAAGCACAAGGGATTGCCCCTCAGCTCGGTTGCCTCCGGCAAGGAGGTGACCCTGCAGTGCATAAGTGAAATGGGGGAGCGAGATCCTCGTCTGTTGGGATTTCTCCTGCAACACAAGCTGATACCTGGAACCCGAATCCGTGTAATGGACATCGCACCATCCCTTGGAATGATGACCCTAAAAGTAGGAAAGGACCAGTTTCCCCTAGGAATCGAAGCGGCAAAAAAAATCCGGGTTCAATGAGCCTGAGTCTCCTTGCTTGATTTTAGATTTTGGATTGAAGATTTTAGATTTTCGGAATTGGTGCATATTTGTTTTGGATTTCGAGATTCGAATTTGTAGTTTTACATTTACTTGGTGTTCTTTGTCTCTCTTCCTTCGTGTGCTTCGCGTCCTTCGTGGTCAAGCATTTTGTCACCATGAAGAGCACGAAGGTCACGAAGTCTGGATCACTCCTCGTGCCAAGAATGCATTTTCCTTGGCGCCCTTTGTGGTTCGACCGATTCGACAGGCTCACGGCCCTGAGGCTGTCGAAGGGCCGTGCTCACCATCCTGAGTCCATCGAAGGACGTCTTTGCGCGAGGTATTCTTTAGCCAAGCACTGAGAGGCAAACCATGCTCGCTGACAGAATTTTATCGGTAGAGCGATCGCCCTTTTACAGCGTCCTGGAGTTGGCTGCCAAGCGGTCAGACTGTCTTTACCTCCACACTGGTGAGCCGGACTTTGATACCCCCGCCCATATTGTGCGGGCGGCACAAGACGCCCTCGCCGAAGGTTGGACTCATTATATCCCTGATCGCGGCTTGCCCGAGCTTCGACAACTGCTAGCCCAGAAGATCCAAAATGAATGTCATGTGCAGTACCGG
Organism: uncultured Binatia bacterium (SeqCode); assembly: GCA_965215595.1. Classification (GTDB taxonomy): domain Bacteria; phylum Desulfobacterota; class Binatia; order UBA9968; family CAXXLF01; genus CBDCDW01. The sequence continues at coordinate 761,048 of CBDCDW010000006.1, forward strand.
CCTGAGGATGAGATCCTCATCACCGCAGGGGGCCAGGCGGGGTTGCACGCGGCAATAATGGCTACGGTAAACCCGGGAGATGAGGTGGTCCTTCTTTCTCCCTACTACCCACCTTACCTGGCAAACGTGCGGCTGGCCGGCGGCACCCCAGTCATTGTCCCCACAACAATTGAAGATGACTTCATGCCAAACCCCGAGATCATTGAGCGAACCATTACCGAAAAAACAAAGTGTCTTGTGATTCACTCACCCAACAACCCCACGGGCTGCGTCTATGGAAAAGAGGTCCTATCCCAATTGGTGGAGATGGCAGAGAAACGAAACTTTCTTATTATTTCGGACGAGGTATACGAATCGTTTCTCTATGATGACAACCACCACTGGAGTTTGGTCTCTTTCCCAAACGCCAAGGAGCGAGTGATACTCGTTAACAGCTTTTCAAAGACATACGCCATGACGGGTTGGCGGGTAGGTTACCTTGCGGCACATTCCGACGTCCTGTTCCAACTCCTAAAATACCACCACACGGTGAACATCTGCGCCAACGCGCCCGCCCAGAAGGCTAGCGTGGCCGCCCTAAAAGGACCACAGGGCTGTGTCCAGGAGATGGTGAATGAATACAATCAACGCAGAAGGTTCCTCGTGGAGGGGCTCAATGGCATCCCTGGCATCCAGTGTCACGCGCCCCAGGGTGCCTTTTACGTGTTCGTAGATATACGTAAATTTAAAATGCCCTCTCTGGAATTGGCGAAATATCTAGTTCGCGAAGCGGGCGTGGTCACTACCAATGGCTCAGGATTCGGCAGTGAAGGGTTTCTACGACTGTCCTATGCCACCAAGATGGACCATCTCGGAGAAGCCATTGAAAGAATCCGTGGGGGCCTTTCTCGGCTATGATTAACTCCCACTTGACTGTCAAGATCCTCGGGGATCACAACATAGGCGATTTTTTAGAGGAGTTCTTTTAGGTGAGGGGGAACAACAGTGGGATCCGGAATCGATCTCCGTATCTCGTCGGCTAAAAGATCCACCTGATCCCTAACGGGAAGATCCCGGTCAAGGATAATCAACTTTCTCTCACCCAAGCGACAACTACCGCTGACTGGATGGTATCCTACCTCACGTAGCAGTTTTTCAGTGCGAACTTCAATCTTCAGCCTTTGAGCAAATTCGATAAGCTCGTTTAACTTTGCCGGCAACTTACTGTGATGTGCTCGTGGCCTTTTATCTTTTGTGTCCATGGAAAATTAACCGTATTATCGCTCATATTCACCATGATGTAAACCCCGAACCGCCCCGTAGAGTAACCTCTTGATCGGAAGAGTGAATGTAAATCTCGACCCCTTCCCAACTTTGTTCATCTTTTCCTTCGTGCTTTTCGTGTCCTTCGTGGTGAGTAACATTCTACGGTGCACTCGGAAGAGTCAAAACTACTCAGTCGAGATCACCCATTTGGATTGGGCATAGTATTCCATGGGGTTCTGTACGAATCCAAGTGCCCAAGGTAAACAATTCCGCCTTGAAAATTATAAAACGCCTGGTATTTTAGCACTAGTAAAGGCAGGGAAAGCCGCACTGAAAAGCATGATCTAGGTGGTGGCACTCATTTTGGAATCGCGGTATAAGGGTGCAAACCGTATGCGTCCTCACTCATAACTGGACCCGAGCAAATAGCTCTAGTTAGGTCCCGGGAGGTGGGTCGATGATCAAAAATATTCTGGTACCCATAGACGGTTCAGAGCATTCCAAGGCTGCTATTGAGTATGGCCTGTGGTTCGTGGAGAATTTCCAGGGGACCCTCTTTGGACAGCATGTGATCGACACCGTTTCCATTGAGGGGACCTTTTTTCACGATATCTCCGGATCCCTTGGTTTTGAACCTTACCTGGATTTTTCCACCAAGATGCGTGAGGTATTGGAGGAGCGGGGAAAGGGATTACTCGAAGAATTCAGTGAACGTTGCCAGAAAAAGGGCATCAAGCACGAAACTTTTCTCGATATGGGCATCATCGCTAACGAGGTTTGCGAACGGACCAAGGTAGCGGATCTCGTGATCATGGGCCATCGGGGTATCAACGAGGAGTTTTCAACCGGTATGCTGGGCAGCACGGCTGAGAGCGTCACCCGAAGGATCCTACGACCTGTTTTTATCACTACCAAGAATTTCAAAGTCATCGATAGTCCCCTGTTGGCCTATGATGGAAGCCAAAGGGCAAGTTCCGCCATGGAATCGGCAGCAGAGTTCTGCTCCCAGCTTCATCTTCCCCTCACTGTTCTCTACATCCCGAAAGAAGAGGGTATGGTCGATAGGGTATTTCAAGAGGCAAAATCCTATCTTGAGTCTTACAAATTGGAGGTGCGCTATGAGGTGGGAAAAGGCTACCCGGAACAGGTCATTGTAGAGTATCTGACCAATTTTAATTACGACCTCCTGTTCATTGGCGCCCACGGACATCGCAGAATTATCGAAATGGTGATCGGAGGCACAACGGAACACGTGCTTAGAAAAAGCCCCTGCCCGGTTTTTCTAAAGCGTTAATCCCGAACTGATATGAAATTGCTGGCTGCCGCTGTACAAATGCTCGCCTCGTCGGATAAGAAAGCCAACATAGAGGAGGCGGATAAATGGGTGCGCCATGCAAAGTCCAAAGGTGCAAAGCTGGTGGTCTTGCCCGAGGTATTCAACTGGAGGGGACCCTTGAAGCAATGCACAGCTGCGGAACCTATCCCGGGTCCCACTTCCAACCACATGGCCAATCTGGCGCGGGAATTGGGCATATACATCCTTGCTGGCTCAATGCTTGAATCCGTAGCCGATGGGAACAAAGCCTACAACACTTGTCTCTTCTTTAACCCCCAAGGTGACTTGCTGGCAAAATACCGCAAAATCCATCTTTTTGACGTTGATGTCACGGATGGGGTAACGGTACTGGAATCCGAAGCACGAATCCCCGGGGAAGAAGTGGTGATAGCCAATACCGAGTTCTGTCCGGTGGGGCTTACCATTTGCTACGATTTGCGGTTTCCCGAGCTCTACCGCCGTCTCGTGGAAAGAGGGGCTCATATTATAGTTATACCGTCGGCTTTTACCGCTTTTACCGGCCGGGACCATTGGGAACCACTGCTTCGGGCACGAGCCATTGAAAATCAGGTTTATATTATCGCCGCCGATCAAGTAGGAAACTCTACGGATAACATCGTCACCCATGGTCACTCCATGATTGTGGACCCTTGGGGTAGGGTGTTGGCCGAAGCATCATCAAAGGGTCCTGAGGTGATCCTTGCCGAGATTGATCTGGGCTATCTAGCAAAGGTCCGCAGTGAATTACCCGCCCTCTCGCATCGAAAGGAATTTTTGGCGCGGCGATGATCCTCTTTTAATTCACCCTAGTTTAATTCCCGTTCTCCATCGCGCGTTACCTTCATTCAACAACCCCGCTGCACCACTTGCCTAATTTTTAAACAATGCGTGTCTATCAAAGAGGCATGGTTAAACTATTCCTCCACCCTCTCTGCATCGATTCGTTTTGTTTTGCTCAAAAATCCTATCCCTTTCATAAAAATCTGCGTCACCTCAACTCTGGTACGAACATTGCGAAGGCAAAACCCCAAACCTTTGGTCGAACCATTTGTAGGAGTTTTCCGTGAAAATGATCGAGGCCATTATCAAACCCTTTAAGGTGGATGAAGTTAAGAACTCCCTGACTCAAGCGGGGACTCAGGGAATGACGTTGTCCGAGGTGAAGGGATTGGTCGGCAGAAGGGGCACACCGAGTTGTATCGCGGTAAGAAGTATTCCGTCGATTTCCTCCCAAAGATCAAGGTTCAAGTTCTGGTGCCCGATGAACTTGCAGAAAAGGCCGTGGAATTGATCGCCAACGCTGCCCGAACCAGCAAGATTGGCGACGGAAAGATTGTTGTGATTCCCACCGAAGAAGTCATTCGCATTCGCACTGGGGAGAGGGAGCCCAACGCCATCTGAAACAAATTCGAAACTCGAAATTCGAAACAATTTCGAATAACCAAAATTCAAAACAAAAGCATCAACCGGTTTGTCTTAGGGGCTCGGATTTTCCTCTTTGCGAGAAATGCCAGAGCGTTTCTTAAATGTTTTGAACATTAATAACCTAAAGGTTTGATTTTGTTTAGAATTTCGTGCTTCGGATTTAGGATTTTCACTTGGGAGTGTCTTGGCGCGAAAAACTCTTGTGTTAGACAATGGTGAGCATTCGCTCGATGGGGATCCTGGCACGGGCGGCCAGTTCCGGGTCCACGGTAATCTCGTGAACTCCATCGCGAAGAGAGATATAGAGCTTTTTCAGCGTATTCTGCTTCATGTAGGAACAAATTGCTTTGGGGTTTGCGGGAACTAACACTTTATCCGGCGCTGCTTTGGATAGCGGGTACAGATTTCCTACCTCGGTGGCCATGATAATGACTTTCTGGGGGGTCTCCTTAACAAATTTCACCATACCCTGAGTGGAACGAAACTCCATGATCCCTTTTGGGACCGCTCCTTGGCTCATCTGCCGCATACATGCACTGGTGCAGCCGCACTCCGGGTGAATCACCGCGGCCGCGTCAGGGTAGCGTTTCAGCTGGTTTTCCACATGGTAGGGGCGAATGCGGTCGTGTACGTGGCACGCTCCCATCATCAGCCACAAGCGATCAAGTGAAGCCCCCTGCTGCTCCAGGAGCCTTGCCGCATAATATCCGAGATACACGTCCGGGAGAAAAAGGATGGGTTGCTTTGATCTTGTATTCTCCAGTACATGGAGAATTACCTTTGCAGCATTGGCCGAGGCACAACAGTAATCACTCTCAGCCTTTACCTCAAGGTAAGTGTTAACATAGCTGATCACCACACCATTGGGATAATCGCGACGCCAGGCGCGAATCTTATCCACGTCCGCATGGGCAGCAAGGGAGCAAAGGGCCCCAGGGTCCGGGGCAAGAACCCGCTGGTGGGGCTGCTTCATGATGGCGAGAATCTGGTTCATAAAAAGCACCGCCGCCTCCAAGAGAATATCCGCATCCGATTCGGCGCCCTTTTGTGCCAGATACAAGGAGTCCCCCACGGCATCGGCCATATCCTGAACGTCTTCAGGCATATAGTTATGCGCCAGGATGAAGGCGTTGCGTTCCCGCTTCAACCGTATGATTTCATCCCGCAGCCACTGGCGCTCTTGTGGTGGAATGTTTTCCCTTTGGGCGTCTGCGGGAACTGCGGGAACCTCGATGGGAGGGCTCAAGTCCACCCGATCGATGGCGGAAATAGCCTCTCGGGCCGGGAGGATATCGCCAGGCGCTACTTCGTTCATGCCAACCTCAATTTTCCCCGTGAAAATCAGCCACGGTCATTGTTTGATCTTCCTCACCATGACCCAGAGGGTTTTGAAGGGTCAAAGTATCCCAACTCGCCCGTGACGTTATTTCACGGGGTCGACTGTCCTACTTAGCGTAATTATCACGCAAACTCTATGCTTAGCGTAATTCCCACGCAAACTCAAGGGAAAAGTCACTCCCGTTTAGCAAAGTTGCCAACTGTGATCGATTCTATTGAAGGTCCTATTGAAGAGCGGTTCGAACCAGGTTTGCCTGTCGCAGTCCAGCGTCTGCCCGGCCAACCAGGATTTTTGCTGCCCAATCTATAATCGCTCAGTGCTTAAGATTTAATCAGGGCTGTAGCTTTCTGCAGCCATCGCGCACCAAGGGTCCCAGATAACATATAATAAAAATTAGGATTATAGCCGTCGAGTCTTGCTGGCATCCAAATTGCACTTGTAGGTTTTACTTTGACCGCGTGTGGATAAATTGATACTAAACAGGTACGAAGGGAGAATCGTGATGAGGCAGAAAACCATTGGAACTGTATTTGTGTTGGCCATCCTGCTGGTTATGGGTCGCCCTGTGCAAGGGCAGGATGCACAAGGACTGGGACCAGGGTGGTTGAGCCTCGACAGCAGCGTCGGAAAGGTGGACAACGCCATCCAGAAGGGCAAATCTAAACTCGAAGAGTACATGTTTGGCTTCAAGCTGAGCGGATTCCTCGACACAAGCTACACCTACAGTTCAAACTACCCCGATCCTGACATCAGTATCAGGGTATTTGACATTGACCAGAATAAGATTGTCTTTAATGACTTTAACATTACCCTTGCTCGGCCCGTGGCCGATAAGGGTTGGAGTGTTGGAGCGAAGTTGGTGGGTGACTTCGGACGCACGGCGGAGCTGCTCCGAGAGGCTACCCTGTGGGGTCCCACAACGGTTTCCGAGCCCTCTGCTGAGTTGCGAGAAGCCAATATGACCGTAAATGTGCCCGTCGGCGCCGGGCTTCAAATCAAAGGCGGCTTGTTCATGACTACCCTGGGGACAGAAATCATTCCCGAGTCAGGCTCCTACAATGACAATATCTCCCGGTCTTATCTCTTCGGCTTTGCCATCCCCTTCCGTCATCTGGGGATGCTGTTTACTTATCCGGTACACAAAACGGTGAGCATTAGCATGGGACCTGTCACGGGATGGGACAACCCGCACGATAACAATAAGCAACCTTCCTTCCTAGCCGCCGTCAATTATGCCCCCATGGACAAGTTCTCACTGGCAAGCAGTTTCATCGTGGGACCGGAGCAAAAGGACAATAACGGACGGATGAGATTCGTCTTGGCTAATGTCGCTAGTTACACTCCCATAGATCCTTTGACACTCACCCTCGAATACACGATTGGCGTCGAGGATAAAGCCACAACGAGCGGCCGCGACGCATTGTGGACAGGTGTAGCTGCCTACGCCAACTACAGCTGGACCAAGCGATTCAGCACTGCCCTCAGGAGTGAGTTCTTCTACGATAAGGATGGGGTCCGAATGGGCGGTGGTGCCATCGGCGTTGAGAAGCGAGCCAAGTACGGCGAATTCACTCTGACAGGGGCCTACAAGTTCACCGAGATGCTACTGGGTCGAATCGAGTTACGTCAGGATTGGTCTGATGAAAGTGTTTTCCAGAGAAGCAAAACCTTCGCCGACACAAACCAGACCAGTATAGCCCTTCAGGCAATCTATACTTACTAACAATCCACCTCTTAAATCCCCCCACTTCCAATATTATCTGAACGAGTAGGGGGACACCCGTTCCATACTGTATTCATTAATTCCCTCCCTCATCTATGATATTCATCCTCACCTTTGTAGTGAAATACTATCGTTCCAAAGGTTCCTGATTTCCCCGATGGATTCAGTGCTATGGGGTTGATTGTAATCATTAAGCAGGTGCCTCATAATCAACTCTGATAGTCTTCCCTACACCCTGGGATTTTGCCTGAGGCGTGAGAGGTGTCGTTAACATTGGTCGTTAAACTCCAATTCCATTCTGTCATCCATGGTCTTTGATAGCCGCTGCCGTCCTTTAGCCATCGCCCTCGGTATTACATTTCTCTACTTTGTGGTGGAGGTGATCGGTGGCATTTACACCAACAGCCTCGCGCTCCTTTCCGATGCAGGACATATGTTGTCCGACATCGCAGCCCTAAGTTTAAGTTTGTGCGCCTTCCAAATCTCAAGACGACCGGCGACACCGCAAAAGACTTTTGGCTATCACCGCCTTGAGATCGTGGCGGCGCTGGTGAACGGATTAGTTCTATGGCTTATCGTGGGCGTTATTTTTCATGAAGCCTACCAGCGCTTTTTTACCCCGCCTGAGGTCCAAAGCTGGGGGATGCTGATTATAGCCACCATCGGCCTCGCGGTGAATATTGTGGCGGGGTTTATCCTTTACAAATCTCACCACGAGAGCCTCAATGTCCACAGTGCGTTTCTTCACGTAGTAGGGGACGCACTGGGTTCGGTGGGCGCCATGATCGCTGCGCTCATAATGATATCCACCGGCTGGTATCTGGCCGATCCTCTTATCAGCTTTTTTATAGGTGCCCTCATTCTTTATACGTCATGGGGACTCATCAGAGAGTCGGCGGACATTCTCATGCAATCCGTACCACGGGGAATTCGCCTGGAAGAGGTCCAAAATTCCATGGAAACCATTACCGGTGTGCTGAAAGTTCATGACCTCCATGTATGGGCCGTCACGTCAGGGGTATTCACCTTGAGCGCCCATGCAGTGGTCAACGGCGACCGCGATTTTCATCAGGTGCTAAGTGAAATAGAAAAGACCCTGGGCGAGCGCTTTAAGATCAGGCACACCACTATCCAACTAGAGACGAAAAGCCGTGAAGCCGAAGAGTTCACGGATTTCTAATCCGCTGGAAGAATTTATACCTCGCGTCCTACGAGCCCCTCCCTTCGACGGGCTCAGGGTGGTGAGGAAACTCGAACCACAGGACCCCGAGGGGAATCGAGGGGCGAAGACGTCCTTCGATGGACGCAGGACAGAGCCGCGAGGTATGAACTTTTCCGCTCGCGCTGAGGAGCGAGCCTCGGTTCGGTTGAGCTCACCGTCGAAGCTCGGCCGCGGGCAACAGGTCAGTGAATATCTGAAGCTGAAAATTCGATGCCCACGGCCTTACGTCTCACTCCCCTTCGTCGCACTGCCACTTTGGGGCGAAGGGGGCCTGCACCGAAGGAAGGAAGACGTCCGAAACTGGAGGTTCGAATCACCTTGGCATGCCGGACAAAATGGCGGGGCCTCGAGGTATAAACCTGTCGGCTCCCGCTGAGGAGCAGGTCCCCGAGCCTTGTCATCTAGGGACCGAAGCTCCTTTAATTAGCACACTTACCCCATTGCCCTTGCAGCCACCTGCTCAAGATGCTTAGGTAGCTGAAATTAGCTGTTCGGGACCCCTTGACGTTTCAAATATCTGACTTACATTTGGGTCCAATTCGCTAATTATTCTACCGTAAAAACATTGTTTTATTATTTAGGAGGCACTCATGGATTCGAACGTCCGCCCACTTCATGATCGCGTAATTGTGAAAAGGATCGAAGAAGAGGAAAAAACCAAAGGCGGTATTATCATCCCCGACACTGCCAAGGAAAAACCACAGGAAGGCCGTGTGGTATCCGTTGGCCCTGGCAGGCGGGAGGATGGCAAGCTCATCCCCACGGACGTCAAAGCCGGCGACCGGATTCTTTTCAGCAAGTATGCTGGAACGGAACTAAAGTTAAACGGTGAGGAACACCTCATCATGCGTGAAGACGACATTCTGGGAATCATCGAATAAGGAGGTTTGTATGGCTGCGAAAGATGTAAGGTTTAGTGAAGAAGCGCGCAGTAAGGTTATTCACGGGGTCAACACCTTAGCTGACACTGTTACGGTTACTTTAGGCCCAAAGGGACGCAATGTGGTTCTGGAAAAATCCTGGGGTGCCCCCACAGTCACCAAGGATGGGGTCACCGTGGCCAAAGAGATCCAACTGGAGGACAAGATTGAGAACATGGGCGCCCAAATGGTCAAAGAGGTCGCCAGCAAGACCTCGGATGTGGCGGGTGACGGCACCACTACAGCGACGGTTTTAGCCAGGTCCATTTTCAGTGAGGGACTAAAGATGGTGGCAGCCGGACATGACCCCATGAGCATCAAGCGGGGTATTGATAAGGCAGTGGCAAATGTCGTGCAGGAACTAAAGAGACTCTCCAAGTCGACTCGTGACCGATCAGAGATCGCCCAAGTGGGAACCATTTCCGCAAATAACGACAAGACCATTGGCGATATCCTTGCTGAGGCAATGGACAAGGTGGGCAAAGAAGGGGTCATAACAGTTGAGGAAGCCAAAGGGTTGGAAACGACCCTTGACCTTGTGGAGGGGATGCGTTTCGACCGTGGTTATCTCTCTCCTTATTTTGTGACTGACCCGGAGCGGATGGAGGTTGTCCTGGAGGATGCCTATATCATTATTAATGAGAAAAAAATCTCTAATATGAAGGACCTCCTACCGGTGCTGGAAAGCGTGGCAAAAAGCGGTAAGCCCTTACTGCTCATTGCAGAGGACATTGAGGGAGAGGCCTTGGCAACCCTCGTGGTCAATAAACTCCGCGGTACCTTCAAGTGCGTAGCGGTCAAGGCACCCGGTTTCGGCGACCGACGTAAGGCCATGTTGGAAGATATCGCCATCCTCACCGAGGGCAAAATGATCGCCGAAGAACTGGGGATCAAGTTAGAAAATGTCACATTGAATGATCTAGGCCACTCCAAACGGATCATTGTAGATAAGGACAACACAACGATCGTGGAAGCGGAGGGGACGAAGGCAGGCATCGAGGCACGTATCAAACAGATCCGCGCCCAGATCGACGAAACCACCTCAGACTATGACCGTGAAAAGCTGCAGGAACGTCTTGCCAAGTTGGCCGGGGGTGTGGCCGTAATTAAGGTCGGCGCCGCCACCGAGATTGAGATGAAGGAAAGAAAGGACCGAGTGGAAGACGCCCTTCATGCCACCCGTGCAGCGGTAGAAGAGGGTATCGTCGCAGGGGGCGGAGTGGCGCTCATCCGGGCCACTGCAGGACTTAAGAGCCTCAATGTGAATGATGAGGAACGGAACGGGGTGCGCATCATTGAAAAAGCCCTTGCAGAGCCGGCTCGCTGGATCGCCAGCAACGCAGGCGCCGACGGCGCCGTGGTCCTGGACAAGATCAAAAATGGTAAAGACGCTTACGGCTTTAATGCCGCCAGCGGCGAGTTTGAAGACCTGATCAAGGCCGGAATCGTGGACCCAACCAAGGTGGTCAAGTGTGCCCTCCAAAACGCGGCCTCCGTTGCCGGTTTGCTCATTACCACTGAGGTGATGATCACGGATCTGCCGGAAAAGAAGAAAGAAGCCGCCCCACATATGCACCCGGAGGACTACTAACTAAACTAGTTTCAAACTCCCGTGTGAGAGGGGTAAAAAGGGCTCTTTTTACCCCTCTCAACGGTAACCTTAGACCCTGCCCCGTGGAATAATGGCAAGGTTAATTGTTGAAGGCTCGGTGGGGGAATTATTCCACTGGAGCAATCCTTGACTTTAGCACTGTTTTTCAATAAAAATTCTAAACTTCGCCGCGGACCATCTCGGCACTCCTCCTCTTACGAGGGGGATAAATTTATTAATAGGCACGATTGCGTGTCATGAAATCCCTACATGGCTCATCCCTATTTCCCGTTATTGATCCTTTTCGTCTTTGCGGGCATTGTTGTCCTCTCTCTGCTCCTGATCTCTCACCTCCTTGGTCCTAGCAAGCCTAATCCCACCAAGGCAGATCCTTTTGAATCGGGCAATCCCCCCAAGGGAGACGCTCGAATTCGCTTCTCGGTGAAGTTTTATCTGGTGGCCATGCTCTTCCTAATCTTCGATATTGAAGTGGTATTCCTCTATCCATGGGCCATCCACTTTCGTCAACTGGGAGTCTTTGGTCTCGTTGAGATGGGGTTCTTCTTACTTATTCTTATCGTAGGGTTCATCTACGTATGGAAGAAGGGGGCCCTGGACTGGACTTAAAAAGTTATGGTGGAAGAGAGTTCGACATCCGCTGTACAGACCAAGCTGCAAGGCAAAATCCTTGAGGCCCATAACCTTTTGGGTGAAGAAATTATCTTCGTATCCCGTGAGGGGATGCTGGAAACATTCCGCATCCTGAAAGAGGATCCTCAGCTGGATTTTAATTTTTTGATGGATATCACTGCGGTGGATTATCTCGGTAAGAAGACTCCTCGTTTTGAGGTTGTCTACCAAATGTATTCCTTGAACCACAACCGGAGTTTGCGGGTCAAGTTAGCACTGGAAGTGGATGATCTGGAGGTATCCACCCTAACCTCCCTATGGAAATCCGCGGATTGGCTGGAACGGGAGGCTTGGGACATGTTTGGTGTTCGTTTCCAGGGGCATCCAGATCTGCGGAGAATATTGCTTTACGATGAGTTTCAGGGTCATCCGCTACGCAAAGACTATCCGGTGAACCTATGCCAACCTCGTGTACCCGAACTGCAGGTGGAAGGAACCTTTGTGGATGACGCGTCGAAAAACAAACTCTTACATCTGAAGCAAAAGTTTTCTACCAAAAAATAAGCAATGATATTTAAAATTTTCGTCGAATTTTGGGTTACGGAATGGGAAAAAAAATGACTCGCGCACAGACGCAAAGGGTGCCAAGTTTAAATATATAATAAATTCGAAGCACAAAATCCGAAACTCGAAACAAAAAGGGAAAACTCAAAAAATTAATTTCAAAACATTTAAAAACGTAGGAAAAGTTCTCATTGGAACGATTTGGATTTTGAGAATTGAGATTTTAAAGTTGTTTCGTATTTCAAGATTCGAATTTCGGATTTTAAATTGTGGGCGTCTTGGCGAGAAAAAGCCGAATTGAAACCGCTGTGAAAAAAACTTGAAATGACAACAGAGCCTACAGAACTACCGTTGGAAACCATGGAACTGCAGATGGGCCCCTCCCATCCAGCAACCCATGGCACCATAAAATTTAACCTCACGCTGGAGGGGGAGAAGATCATCGCATGTGACACGGAAGTGGGATACCTGCACCGCGGCTTCGCCAAAAGTTGCGAGCAGGCCACATGGACACAGGTGTTTCCATACACAGATCGTCTTAACTATGCCTCACCTTTGATCAATAACGTCGGTTACGCCCTGGCAGTGGAAAAGCTCATTGGACTGGAGACCCCTCCCCGGTGCCATTTTATCAGACTCATTATGAGTGAACTTTCCCGTATCTATGATCACCTTACCTGTTGTGCTATGGCCTCATCCGAGCTGGGGGCCATCACAGCCGGATTCTACTTGATGGAAGCTCGAGAACATCTCATGAGAACCATCGAGGCTGTTACCGGGGCGCGCCTGACGGTAACCTACGCACGCATTGGCGGGGTGAAGCACGATTTACCCTACGATTTCCTGGAACGGGTGACCCGTGACTTCCAGATAGTTAGAAAGATGCTGGCGGACTGCGACCGTCTCATCTCCCGGAACCGGATCTTTATCGACCGCTTATCCAATATAGGAATCATTACGAAAGAGACCGCGATCTCCTATGGTCTGACGGGCCCCATACTCCGTTCCACGGGGGTCAACTACGACGTTCGAAAGGCCCAACCCTACCTAATCTATGACCAGCTGGACTTCGAGGTCCCCTTGGGATCAAAGGGTGACAACTATGACCGATTTGTCTGCCGGATTCAGGAGATCGAGCAAAGTATGCGCCTGGTGGAACAGTCATTGAAAGCCATTCCCCTTGGCCCAGTCTTCGTTGACGACGCTCGATTCGTTCTCCCTCAAAAGGAAAACGTCTATAACAGCATCGAAGGTTTAATGCACCACTTCAAAATCATCACAGAGGGGATACACGTTCCCCCTGGAGAAGTCTATCTGGCGGTTGAAGGTGGCAATGGCGAGCTAGGATTTTTCATCGTCAGTGACGGTGGAGGAAGACCTTACCGGATACGGATACGCCCGCCATGTTTCATCAATATGGCTGCGTTCCACGAAATGGTCCGCGGCCACATGATTGCGGATATTATTCCAACCTTTGGAATGATCAATATGATCGGCGGAGAATGCGATCGTTGAACAGAACAAAGACTAAAGCCGCCAGTCCGTCTGACGGTAGCCGGCACGGGACGGGTTTGGTAGGTCTACATTGACCCGTAACGTATAACGAGATGCACCATGGCCCTGGAATTTTCACAAGAAACACTTAAACAGTATGACCTCGTAGTGGGCCGTTATCCCGAGAAAAAGTCAGCGGTGCTGCCGGTCCTTTACCTGGCTCAAAAAGAATTCGGACACCTTAGTCAGGAGGCCATTGAATACGTGGCCGCCTTAATGGACATCCCGGCGGCTCGCCTCTACGGTATCGTCACCTTCTATACCATGTTTAATATGAAACCCGTGGGTAGACATCACCTTCAGGTTTGCCGCACCCTTCCGTGCTACCTTCGAGGATCGGAGCGAGTCACCAACTACATAAAAAATAAGCTTGGCATCAATCCAGGTGAGACAACTCCAGACGGGAAATTCACCCTCTCCGAGGTGGAGTGCTTGGCCAGTTGCGGCACGGCACCGGTCATGCAGATCAACGACGACTATTGCGAAAATCTTTCAGAGGAAATGATTGACAGGATATTTGAAAACCTGAAGTAGGCCTGGCCATGGAAAAAGTACTGCTGCGCAATATCGAAGTTGAACACTCTCACAAACTCGCGGTCTACCAGTCACGGCGGGGCTACGCTGCAGTGGAAAAGGTACTAAAAGGGATGACCCCTGAGCAGGTGATTGAGGAGGTGAGCGCTTCGGGCTTGAGGGGACGGGGAGGAGCAGGTTTTCCCACAGGGAGAAAATGGAGTTTTGTACCTAAGGACATCCCAAAGCCCAAGTATCTCATTGCCAACGCGGACGAAAGTGAACCGGGAACCTTTAAGGACAGGATTCTGCTGGAGCGCGATCCCCACACCGTTATCGAAGGGGTGATCCTTGCCGCCTTCGCCATCCAATCTCACCTTGCCTTCATCTATATACGAGGCGAATTCGTGCCAGGGTACCTGGCATTGGAACTGGCGCTCCAAGAGGCGAGAGAGGCCGGTTACCTAGGCAAAAACATTCTCGGATCGGGTTATGACCTGGAACTGATCCTCCACAGGGGCGCTGGGGCATACATTTGCGGCGAGGAGACGGGACTCATTTCCTCATTAGAGGGAGGAAAGGGTTGGCCGCGGATTAGACCGCCTTTTCCTGCCGTCAGCGGTCTGTTTGGTTGTCCTACCGTGGTCAACAATGTAGAAACCCTGGCAGCCCTTCCCTGGATCATCGATCAGGGGGCAACTAAATATTCGGCCATGGGGACGGAAAAAAGTAAAGGTACCAAGCTCTTCAGCGTCTGTGGCCATGTGCAAAGACCGGGTGTCTATGAAATGGAAATGGGTTATCCCCTCAAGCAATTGCTGGAAGTGGAGTGTGGTGGGATACTCAATGGGAGGAAACTCAAAGGGGTCATTCCTGGGGGCTCCTCAGTGCCGGTTCTGCTACCGCACGAGATCGAAGACGTTCGATTGGATTACGAATCCATGGCCGCGGCAGGAACATTATTAGGTTCGGGTGGTGTCATTGTTATGGATGATTCTACTTGTATGGTAAGAGCGGCTTGGAATATTGCCCGATTTTATGCCCATGAATCCTGTGGCCAGTGCACGCCTTGCCGTGAAGGTTGCCACTGGCTGCAAAAGGTCTTCGGGCGCATCGAAAATGGTGCAGCAACGGAGGGGGATGTGGAGCTCATTCTGAGCGTCAGCAATCGCATCATGGGTAAAACCATTTGCCCATTCGGGGATGCAGCGGCAATGCCGGCTGGGGCCTTTATCAATAAGTTCCGGGACGAGTTCGAGCAGCATATTAAAGAAAAGAGATGCACGGTGGCCAATGGCTCGACCTAACTGAAGGGATACTCAACTATTTCCATCTAAATCCATGGACACTGTGAAGATCAATATCGACGAGCGGGAAGTTGAAGCCACCCCGGATAAGACGGTCATCCAGGCGGCTCTAGAGTCGGGAATCCAAATTCCCCACTACTGTTATCACCCAAAGCTCTCCATTGCCGGCAACTGTCGCATGTGCCTGGTGGAGATCGAAAAGATGCCCAAGCTCCAGATTGCCTGCAATGCCCAAATCGCTGACGGTATGGTGATCAAGACACAAAGCCCACAGGTGCTGGAAGCAAGAAAGGGTGTCATGGAGTTTCTCCTGATCAATCACCCGTTGGACTGTCCCATCTGTGACCAGGCGGGGGAATGCGGGCTCCAGGACTACTACATGCAGCACTCCCTCTCCAGCAGTCGATTCGAGGAGAGAAAACAACACGAACGCAAGAGACAGGTCTTCGGTCCTAACGTTGTCTTTGATGCCGAACGTTGTATCAAATGTACCCGATGCGTTCGATTCCTGGATGAGGTGACACAAACCCACGAGCTCACCGTGTTTAACCGGAGTGACGATTCCACCATTGCGCTTTTTCCCGGTGAAACCCTCGACAATCCCCTGTCCGCCAATGTGAACGACATCTGTCCTGTGGGAGCTCTCACCGACCGCGACTTTCGCTTTAAAGTTAGGGTCTGGAATCTCAACACCACTCCTTCCGTCTGCCCGGGGTGCAGCACGGGCTGTAACATAAACATCGAGACCCACCAAAATCGGATTGCACGCTTCAAGCCTAGAATTAACGACTCGGTCAATGGCCACTGGATTTGTGACGAGGGACGCTACAGTTTCCATACCCTCACCTCCGGAGAGCGCCTCACCACCCCGCTGTTACGCCAGGAAGGGGGGGAATTGGTACCCACCGATTGGGAAACGGCCATCCAAGCCGCCTATCTTGGGTTAACCGGCGCTCGGACCCTTGGAGGCTTGATCTCTGGAAGGAATACCAACGAAGAGGCCTTTCTCTGGGCGAAGTTCATGAAGTCAGCCTCGCCTCAAGCTGCCCTGGAGGTTTTTTATCAGGAAAGAGAACTGACAGAGGTAGAGAAGATACTTAAGAGTCCCGATCGCAGCCCAAATTATCGTGGGGCAAAAGAAATGGGGGCAAGCTCCGACGGAGGAATAGAACAATGGCGAAAGGAACTCCTCCGGGGAAACTTTCGTGGGGCTTACTTGATTGGCGAGGACGTGATTTCGTCATTCCCTGAGCCCGACAAAGTACAAAGGGCCATAAAGGGCCTCTCCTTCCTGGTGGTGCAAGACACCCACATGACTCCAACGGCCCGTCTTGCCCATGTGGTCCTTCCCGGGACGAATTTCGCCGAAAAGGATGGGACTTATACCAACCGTAAAGGGAGGGTGCAGAGAATGCGCCCCGCCTTGGTAACCCCTACTGGAGCGCGAACAGATCATGAAATCTTTAACCTCCTGTTGGCTCAAGGCGGGCATAAACCCGCGGGGCAAACCCCGGAGCACATTTTCCAACAACTATCGAGAGAAATCGCTGGTTACCAAGATATGAGCTACGGCAGGATCGGGGAGTCAGGCACCCAGGTTCAATGATATGGATCAACGATGGTCATTGAACTGAGTATCATTACAGCAAAGGTTGTTCTCGTCTTGTTCATGGTGTTGAACCTAGCCGGTATCATGGGTTGGGTGGAGAGAAAAGGCAGCGCTCTCATTCAGGACCGCATTGGTGCCAACCGGGCTTCCGTATTTGGATTTGCAGGACTCGGTCTGGTCAACACCTTGCTTGCTGACCCTATCAAATTTCTGACCAAAGAAGATTTTATCCCCCCCGGAGGAGACAGGGCTCTACACACCCTGGCACCCTGCCTGGCTCTATTCCCCGCCCTGGTGACATTCGCGGTCATTCCCTTTGGTGACGTGCTGGTCATCGGCCAGAGGGTGATTAATCTCCAGGTGGCAAATATCAACGTTGGGCTCCTCTTTCTCTTCGCCTTCGCCTCTCTCGGTGTATATGGCATTGTCATAGGTGCCTGGGCCTCAAACAACAAATTTTCCCTGTTGGGTGGAGTGAGAGGCTCGGCCCAGATGATCTCTTATGAAATTTCCATGGGGCTCTCCGTGATGGGAATCTTAATGATCCATGAAACCCTGGAGCTACAGTCCATCGTCCGGGGTCAAGGAGACCTTCTGTGGGGTTGGCTTCCGGCATGGGGTGTCGTCTTACAGCCTGTTGCCTTTATTCTGTTTTTTACTGCAGCGGTTGCAGAAGCGAAGCGGGTCCCCTTTGATCTCCCGGAAGCGGAGTCGGAGATCGTTGCCGGTTTTCACACGGAGTACTCGGGAGGCAAGTTCCTCATGTTCTTCGTTGCAGAATTTGCCGAGATGGTTACTGCCGCTGCTCTCATCACCACTCTCTTCTTCGGCGGTTGGCAGGTGCCCTACCTCATGAGAGATGGTTTCCAGTTTCCTGGCGGCGCGACATTGCTGCTACCTCAACTTGTAGTGGTCCTTATGCAAGTGGGGGCCTTTACCGTTAAAGTCTTTTTCTTTTCCTGGCTGTTCATATTATTGCGCTGGACCCTTCCCCGATTCCGCTACGACCAGGTAATGCGTCTGGGTTGGAAGATGCTACTCCCTATCGCCCTGCTCAATTTGATGGTAACCGCCGTGATCATTGTGGTTCGTGTGACGTAGCATTTCAGTGAAACAAACCCGTTGAGGATCAAGATTCATGATCGCAGAGTTGATTGCATTTTTCACCTTATCAGCCTTATTGATTGCCTGTTCCTTGCTGGTCATTTTTCAACGCAATCCGATACATAGTGCCCTTGCTCTGGTGGCGGCACTGTTTATTGTTGCAATTCTCTTTCTCATTCTGGACGCCCCCATGCTCGCCGTCCTGCAGATTCTGGTTTATGCCGGGGCCATAATGGTCATTTTCCTTTTCGTACTCATGCTCTTGGGCCCAAGCACATTTGAGCGCACAAGTGTCCTGTGGTGGAGTTTTGGCGGTCTCGCAGCATTGCTACTGGCCGTGGAGTTTTTTTCTTTTCTACTTCCCTCCCATGGATCTAAAGGAGACGGGATAGGGGGCCAGGTGGCAGCTGGGTTTGGTGGTCCGAAGATGCTCGCTGAAAGCCTGTTCACCGAGTTTGTGCTGCCCTTTGAAATTGCCTCCATACTACTTTTGGTGGCAATCATTGGGACCGTGGTGCTCGCAAAGAGGGATTTCTAATGGGATCCTCGCTACCACTCAATTACCTGCTCATGTTGAGCGGGATCGTTTTTGCCATAGGAGTTTTGGGAGTCATTATCCGGCGCAACCTCATTGTTATCATGATGTCCATCGAACTCATGCTCAACGCTGTCAACATTGCCTTCGTTGCCTTCGCGCGCTCCCATGGCTCCATGGACGGTCAAGTGATCGTGTTCTTTGTGATGACCGTGGCTGCGGCGGAAGCCGTGGTGGGTTTAGCCATCGTTATCACTCTGTTTCGGCAACGCCAGAGCCTCGACCCGCAGGACATGCAACTTCTCAAGTGGTAGAGATAGGATCGCCGGTTTTAATGGAAACCTCAAACCTCCTTCGCTTCATCCCGCTGGTCCCCCTGTTAGGGTCGCTGATAAATATCTTTTTCGGACGCCTACTGGGTCGAACCAATGCCGGCCTGCTGGCCTGTGGCTCTGTTGCGGTTTCCTTTCTTTTCTCCCTCTGGATTTTCCTGCGCCTACCCGACCGCGGGATGCTCAAGGACGTCCTGTTCACCTGGATAGAGTCCCCACCCTTCAAGGTAGAGATTGCCTTCATGGCCGATCCCCTCACCATGGTGATGCTCCTGGTGATTACGGGTGTGGGGCTTCTGATTCACATCTACTCACTGGGATACATGGATCACGACGAGGGAATGATACGTTACTTTGCCTACCTCAATCTGTTTGTCTTTTTCATGCTCGTCCTGGTCACGGCAGACAATCTCCTTCTTCTCTTCGTAGGATGGGAAGGAGTGGGACTTTGCTCGTATCTCCTCATTGGTTTTTGGTACCAGGATCACACCAACACCATTGCGGGAAATAAAGCCTTTATTGTGAACCGGGTGGGTGACTTCTGTTTTTTACTGGGAATTTTTCTGCTCTTTTGGGAGATGGGTAGTCATGGGATCTGGACCCTGGACTTTGAAGTGCTAAAAAACCATGCGGCGGTCATATCTCCTGAGAAAATAACACTCATCACTTTGCTCCTGTTCGCCGGAGCCACGGGAAAATCCGCCCAAATCCCCCTCTTTGTTTGGCTTCCGGATGCTATGCAAGGACCGACACCGGTGAGTGCCTTGATCCATGCGGCCACCATGGTGACAGCGGGAGTTTACATGACGGCTCGCCTCCACTTTCTGTTCTTTCTAGCCCCGGCGACCCTCACCACCATCGGTATCGTAGGGGGCCTTACCGCGTTCTTTGCCGCCACCGTCGCCCTCACCCAGAACGACATCAAGCGTGTCCTGGCGTACTCCACCGTGAGTCAACTGGGGTACATGTTTCTTGCGGTGGGTTTAGGCGCGTTTTCCACTGCAATCTTTCACCTCTTTACCCATGCTTTCTTTAAAGCCTGTCTCTTCTTAAGTGCAGGAAGCGTCATCCACGGGCTCCAGGGTGAGCAAGACATGAGGAAAATGGGAGGACTCAAACCCTACTTTCCCACCACCTACTGGACCTTCCTAATTGCGGCATTGGCCATTATCGGTGCACCCTTCACCGCCGGCTACTTTTCCAAAGATCAAATCCTGTGGCTCGAGCTCCAAGACCCGGATGGATCCGCCATACTCTGGTTTATGGCCTGGGTCACCGCGGGACTCACGGCCTTTTATATGTTTCGCCAGTTCTTCATGGTTTTTCATGGTAGGTGCAAGCTGGAGGAGCAAGTGAAGGCTCACGTCCATGAATCGCCAAGGGTCATGACGGTACCATTGATAATACTCGCCCTGGGCTCAGTTTTGGTGGGCTGGTTTGGTACTCCGGAATACCTGCACGAGAACGAGTGGCTTGACTGGCTGCATCCTGTCTTTGGTCCAAAGGAGGACATGCTCCACGGAGGAGTAGGTGAGGAGATTTTGTTCACCTTTCTCGCCCTGGGAATCGCCGGTTTTGGGCTCTATTTGGCCTACCGCTTCTATTACCATGAAGAGACAACGTCTGAGACGGAAGCCACGCAGACCGGCGGGATGTTTCACCGGTTACTCTTGAACAAGTACTACGTGGATGAAATCTACGACACACTTTTGGTTCGTCCCCTCACTCGCGGGGCCAACTGGTTTGCCGATACTTTTGACATTGCCATTATCGACCGATTCGTCAACGGTCTGGCCAATCAGGTACGAAGCAGTAGCCTCTTCTGGCGCCAACTCCAAACTGGCAACGTCCAGCATTACTTGCTGTGTTTCCTTGGGGGCACACTCCTGATATTGGCCTATTATTTGTACGCGTAGCCTGAGCAGTGAACTTGATAACGGCGGAACATTCAAAATGAAAAAACTGAGCTGAGCCTAAGCAACTTATTGCAAAAATTCAATGGACATCCAATGAACGGACTATTTCTCGGAGACCTCAGTTTATTGATATTTGTTCCCGTTGCAGGAGCTCTGGTTTTACTTTTGCTCCCCCGCGGGAGAACCCCAGTGCTATTTGGTACGGCCCTGGTATTTCTCGTATTCAACTTTTTCTGGTCACTCAGAATTCTTTGGCGCTTCGATCCTGTCATTGGAGAGATGCAGTTTACCGAAAGAATACCCTGGATTCCTGCATACGGAATTGATTATTCCATTGGGATCGATGGGCTGAGTCTTTTCCTGGTATTGCTAACGACCTTCCTCGGACCCATCGTGGTTCTCGCCTCGTGGAACATTAACCAAAGGATCAAAGAGTATCTTTTCTTCATGTTGATCCTGCAAACCAGCATGATCGGGACGCTGGTGGCCCTAGACCTATTTCTCTTCTATGTGTTTTGGGAAATCATGCTGCTGCCCATGTACTTTATTATCGGTATATGGGGTGGGCCACGACGCATCTATGCGGCTGTCAAGTTCGTCATCTATACCATGAGCGGGAGCCTCCTAATGCTGGTAGCAATCATTTATCTTGCCACCGCAGCGGCCCAGGTGACCCAGTCTACAACCTTTGACCTACTTCGCATTTCCGAAATTCGACTCCCATACCAGACGCAATTGTGGCTCTTTTTGGCCTTTGGTCTCTCCTTCGCCATCAAAGTCCCTCTTTTCCCCTTCCATACTTGGCTCCCCGACGCCCATGTGGAGGCACCCACTGGCGGTTCGGTCATTCTAGCTGGGGTCCTGTTGAAGATGGGAACCTATGGTTTTCTTCGTTTTGCTATCCCCCTCTTTCCCGATGCCGCCATGGCCGCTAGCCCATTCATTACAGCACTAGCCGTCATTGGAATTATATACGGAGCGTTGGTTGCCATGATGCAATCGGATCTAAAAAAACTCGTGGCATACTCCTCTGTGAGCCACCTGGGTTTCGTCATGCTGGGATTGTTTACCCTTAACCTCCAGGGTATTCAGGGATCCATTTACCATATGCTTAACCATGGTCTTTCTACGGGCGCTCTCTTCCTGGCCGTAGGAATGATCTATGAGCGGCGCCACACCCGCATGATCGCCGACTTTGGTGGCCTGTGGAAACCCCTGCCAATTTTCTCGGCCTGTTTTCTGGTCATTACACTATCTTCCATAGGCCTTCCTGGCTTGAACGGTTTCGTAGGAGAATTTTTAATCCTTTTAGGCGCGTTTAAAACCAGCCCCTTCTGGACTGCCTGGGCCACCACCGGTGTCGTACTGGCTGCCACCTACATGCTGTGGATGTATCGCCGAGTTATATTTGGACCGGTGAAGCCCGAGAATCAAAATCTCAAGGACATTGGGGCAAGGGAAATGGTCATCCTTGCTCCAATCCTTGCCTTAATCGTTTTCATGGGAATCTACCCGCAACCCTTTTTAAGTCGAATGCAGCCAACCGTCCAAAAGATCATCAACACAGTCAGCCAAAAAACGGCCCTTTCCTCGCCGTCCACCAGTGATCTGACGGCGGTCGGCGAGGAGCGGAGGGGCGATGCCGGCTAATCCGTCTCCTTTCGCATCCATGGCTGAACTGGCTCTTATTAGCCCAGCCATTGAGGTCCTCCTGACAGCCTTAGCCGTCATCCTCATTGACCTCTACTTAAAAGAAAACGAGAAGGGTCTTTTAACGTGGATCAGTATCATTGGCTTGGTGATCGCTGGGGCTATGACCTTTGCCTTTTGGCCTACGGGAAAGGGGGCGTTCCAGGAGAGCATCCGAGTGGATTACTTCAGTCTCTTTTTTGCCAATTTGCTCATGGGCGCCGCGGTGATCACTATTCTCTCCTCTGTGCACTACTTAAACGAAACGAACATTCGCAAGGGTGAATACCATGCCTTGATTCTGCTGAGTACCCTGGGAATGATCCTTATGGCCATGGCCAATGATCTCATTCTTTTCTTTCTTGCCCTCGAGACCATGTCCATCGCCGTCTATGTCCTCACTGGGATGTGGCGGCAGAGAATGGAGGCCGGCGAAGCGGCCATGAAGTATTTTCTAAATGGAGCGTTTGCTTCCGGCTTTCTTCTCTACGGGATCGCCTTTATCTACGGGGCAACCGGGTCCACTAACTTAACCCGCATTTCGGCCTCACTCACTCAACCCGCCATTGTCGGAGATCCGATTCTTATGGCGGGGGTCTTGCTTTTACTCATCGGTCTTGCATTCAAAGTCGCTGCCGTGCCATTCCACTTCTGGGTGCCGGATGTATACGATGGCGCCCCCACGTCAGTCACGGGCTTCATGTCCGTAGCGGTAAAGGCAGCTGCCTTTGCCGGTTGGACCCGTATACTAATGCATCAAATGGCCCCGCTCCATACTGAGTTGTCCTTCGTGCTGTGGGCCCTGGCAGTTCTCACCATGACGGTGGGTAATGTTCTTGCCATCGCGCAGACCAGCGTGAAGCGTATGCTTGCCTATTCCAGCATCGCCCATGCCGGCTATCTTCTCATCGGGGTAGTTGCGGGGAAAACGTTTGGAGGCTCCGCCATTCTCTTTTATCTTCTGGTTTATACTTTAATGACGCTGGGCGCCTTCGCGGTGCTCATGGCACTCAAGGATGGTGACTCTGCTAACGAGCGCTACAGCGATCTGGCCGGAATCGGGTTCAAACGGCCCTTTCTTGGCATGGCCATGTCTGTCTTTATGCTTTCCCTTGCGGGGTTCCCTCCGCTTGGTGGATTTACCGCAAAGTTCTACCTATTTCGATCAGCCATCGAAGCCGATCACACCGCGCTGGCTGTTATCGGTGTTTTAAACAGCCTTCTCTCGGTGGTCTACTATCTCCGGGTCATTGTGATGATGTATATGGAAGAGGGGACAGTTGAAGGAAAACCCTTTAGCAGCGCTCCTTACCTCTATGTTGCCATCGCAATCACCGTATTGGGAACGCTTTACCTAGGTATCTCGCCGGCCCTTTCCCTGGATCTCAGCCGACTAGCCTTTGCTTCGCTACGCTAGACTGATTTTGTCCTGAACTTGCTGTTACGGAATCCGGAAGAAGATGACTCTCGCAAAGACGCAAAGGGTGCCAAGGAAAAACAGCAGACAGAACCAGACAAATTAACCGCAGATTATTGTAGATAAGAATTCAGACATTTCACCGCAGAGACGTAGAGTACGCAGAGAGAATCCAGAGATCAGACGTCAGAGATCAGCTTAGAGAATCGGTTTTTTGTTTGTCTGGAGATGATGACATACAAAAACATTTCTCCATTGCGGACAATAGTCGGAGTAAGATTCCCAAGACAATACTTAACCGCAGACCCACGGAGACGGACACAGGCAAAGAGATTTTTGTAGCTGGCCAGGATGGCTAGAAAAAGATCCGCGAAAATTGGCGTAAATCTGCAATTAAGTTCCTAAAGAGATATCCGTCCGCCCCTCAAATTCCGAAAAGGTCATGAGCATTCACATTGGTGGTCTGGGCCACCTCATTCATCGTGAGCCCTTTGACCTGGGCAATGACCTCTGCAACGAACCGCACAAAGGCTGGTTCATTCCGTTTCCCCCGATGGGGGACAGGGGCAAGGTAAGGGGAGTCCGTTTCCACGAGAATCCGATCCATGGGAACCTCACGCACTACATCTCGTAACGAGCCGGCATTCTTAAAGGTGATGATACCCGTGAAGGAAAGGTAAAACCCTAGATCCAAAAAGGCTTCCGCTGCCTTCATGTCACCGGTAAAACAGTGAATGACCCCTCGAACTTCACCCTGACCGTGGCGTCGGATCAATTCTTCTACTTCCTGGTGAGCGTCACGATCATGAACCACGAGGGGGAGCTTCGTCTCCCGCGCCAAATGGATAAAGCGGCTAAAGACTTCCATCTGGACGTCGCGGGGCGAATGGTCATAATAAAAATCCAACCCGGTTTCCCCCACGGCCACTACCTTCGGGTCCCGAGTGAGTGCCCTGAGCTTCTGGAAATCTTCCTCCGACACGTGGCGCGCGTCATGGGGATGCATCCCAACCGTCGCAAATGCGCCCGCATGGTGTTGTGCAATCTCTAATCCGGACTCATTCGTAGATAGCTCTCCTGCACCTCCCACCACAATGATCTTCTCCACCCCTGCACCATGGGCACGTTCCACCACCTGCTCCACATCATCGGCGAAATTTTCCGATTGTATGTGGGCGTGGGTATCGATTAAGGGTACAGTGATTTCGTCTGTTTTGTTCATTTTATCTATTTAGTCAATCTCCCGGAAAAGATGACTCGCGCAAAGACGCAAAGCACGCCAAGTATAAGTAAAGTTACAAATGCGAAACTCGATATCCGAAATTCGAAACAAATCCAAATTACCAAAAAACTTAACATTCCAAACAAAGTCGTTTTGGATATCGATTTTTGGATTTGAGTGTTTCGGTTTGTTTGAGATTTCGAGCTTCGGAACGCGGGTTTTAATCCTGGGATGTCTTGGCGCGAAACATTTTATTCAAGTCGTTTTCTTCAACATTTAATCAGTAAGAATCCCATGAACCGAATAGACCAAACGACCAGATAGACTACTCAGTCTCTATCCTGGGGAAAAGGACCTTTGGCGGTTTCACCTGATGATCCGGGCGAAACGAAGCTCCCCAGGGCTCCGGACCTACGAGTTTTTCTTCGGGAATGGCCAGTAGCGATTGAATCTCCTTCGCTGTATCTGGGAGAAATGGAGCGATTAGCACCACAGTCATTCGAAGTGATTCCAACAAGTGGTGTAGTATCTCTCCCACCCTGGGCTTATTACCCGGATCTTTCATCAACACGAACGGTGAGGTTTGAACGATATACTGATTAGTTCGGTCCAGGGCGACCCAAATGGCCTCTAACGCCCGGTGAAAACTGAGCCGTTCCATATGCCGACGGACCTCTGCGTCTGCTTGGAGAAATGTATCCCTGAGCTTTTCGTCCTCTTCTAGCCAGGTTTTTCCCAAGGGTTGAACCTGACCATTAAAATACTTTTTCTGCATGGCGAGGACTCGACTGACCAAATTCCCAAGATTGTTAGCCAGGTCGGCGTTGACACGGTTAATAAATCCCTCCAGGGAAAATACCGCATCCTGACCGAACACCATGTCGCGCAAAAGAAAATAACGGAAGGCGTCCATGGAGTAGCGCTGCTTCATATCCAAGGGACGAACCACGTTGCCCAGACTCTTGGACATCTTTCCGGAATCCATGATCCAGTATCCATGGACATAGAGGTGTTCATAACATGGAAGCCCTGCAGCCATGAGCATGGTAGGCCAGAAGACCGCGTGGGGTTTCAAGATGTCCTTCGCGATGAGATGGTTAGCTCTTGGCCAATAGGTCTGAAAGCTATCTCCACCCAATTGTTCAAGGGCACTCACGTAGTTGATCAGGGCGTCAAACCAAACGTAGGTGACATAGTCTCCGTCAAAGGGGAGCGGTATACCCCAGTCAAGCCTGCTCTTTGGACGCGAAATGCAGAGGTCTTCCAATGGCTCGCGCAGGAACGCCAAGACTTCCGTACGGTATTGCTCCGGCTGGATAAAGTCAGGCTTGGACTGGATGTGCTCCAGAAGCTGCTGCTGGTATTTCCCCATGCGGAAGAAGTAATTTTTTTCCTGAATGTATTTTGGCTCTGTCTGGTGATCGGGGCATTTTCCATCCACCAATTCCTTTTCTGTATAAAAGCGCTCACACCCGAGACAGTAATGCCCCCCATACTCCCCAAAATAGATATCTCCGGCGTCATAGATCTTTTGTAGGATCTCATGGACCGTTTGTTTGTGATAGGTATCCGTTGTCCTGATAAAATAGTCATAAGAGATACCGCAAGTGTCCCAGGTGGAGCGAAAAAGGGCACTGATACGATCAGCGTAGGCTTTAGGGTCCGTCCCGTTTTCTTTGGCCGCCTGGGCAATCTTGTCCCCATGCTCGTCGGTCCCCGTGAGCAGGAAGGCCTGGAGTCCCTGGCTTCGGTGATAACGTTTTAATGTATCGGCAATGATCGTGGTATAGGTATGGCCCAGGTGAGGCTCTGCGTTCACATAATAAAGAGGGGTCGTTAAGTAAATATAACTCATAGTACCAATCCAGCTGGGATCTGGATCAGAGGCGTGGTGGGTCACCACCCACTACCCGAATCAAGAAATCTTCCAACACCAGCCGGCGATTATAATTTCTTTGAAGTTTTCCAGCCACCTCTCCCACCTTTGAAAGGACATTAAGGGTGTGCTCCAAAGAAAGATTCGAGGCTGTGTCGCGAATTTTTTGGACCAGATCGGAGTTTTTCATTTCATTTGCTGAACCGGTGGTCTGGTGGATTAAAATGTCCCGGTAAAATTCTCTAATCCACTGAAGGGCCCTCAACGCTTTTTCCCTATCACGTGCCATCTCTTCGGCTAGTGATACCATTCCTCCATAGTCGACCCGAGAAAGGGACGAAAATCGCTCGATCCATTGATTGCGTTCTTCCAGTAGCCCCTCCGCGTCGCATGTCAAGGCCTCTCCCAAACTTCCCCCGGTCAACATGGCCAGAACCGACGCCTGATCTTGTGGCTTCCCTTGCTGATTTATAAGGTAGCGTGCCACTTCATCCACTGCCAGAAAAGTAAAATAAAGGCGCAGACAGCGGGACAACACGGTGGACAACAGGCTGCCGGTGCTATTGGCAACCAGAATGATCAAAGTATCACCAGGCGGGTCTTCGAGGGTCTTCAGCAGCGAGTTCTGCGCATGAAAATTCATCTGGTGGGCTGGTTCAATGATGGCCACCTTTTTCTTCCCTGAGAAGGATCGAAATTCCAACATGCGTTGAAGGTCTCTCATTTGCTGGATGGTGATCTCTCGCTTGGTGGCCTCAGGGTTGATGATCCGCACGTCAGGGTGGTTTCCATCGCCAATGCGGTGGCAACTTTCACACTGGCCGCAGCTATCAGCATCGCCACGATTGCAATGGATGGCCAACGCGAGAGCCAGCGCCACGGTTCGCTTGCCGACTCCTTCAGGACCCACAAAGAGATATGCGTGGTGCAGGCGGTCTCTTTCCAACGCCTTTTTCAGCAATTCAATCTGTCTCTGATGACCGACAATGTTGGAAAACCCCATTGTTTACTCTTTAATAACTTAACGGCAGACCCATGCTGACCAAGAACAGCAACGCGCAGAGCGCATGGCGTCCTTGCGGATTCGGGACCACTGACTACCGACCTCTGACCCTGATCCAGGGATTGACGACCGGGAGTCTGTAGTCCGTAGTCTGTTGTCTCTTTGTGCTTCTCGCTCAGTCCTCAGCACTCGTTACTCAGTACTGTGTACGCTTTGCGCTTAGCGCCATGCGCTTTGCTGCTCCCTAACTATGTGTATGCCTGCCGGCCTCTTACCCCGCGAGTCTTTCATCCACTACCTTCTTGATTTTCTCCTGAACCTCTTGGGCTGGAGCTGAAGTGTCGAGCACGATAACCCGGTCAGGTTCCGCTCGAGCGATCTCAAGAAATCCTTTTCTCACCCTCTTGTGAAATTCAATGTTCTGGCTCTCAAAGCGGTCTCCACGGCCTCCTCCTGGAGACTGTTCCTTAGTCCTCTGTCTGGCTCGGGATAGGGCCGTCTCCGGAGCACAATCCAATAGCAGCGTAAGATCAGGTTGGATCTCTCCACTGGCGAGTTCATTCATACGCTGCAGCAACTCGAGATCAAACCCGCGTCCGTAGCCCTGATAGGCCACTGTAGAGTCGGTGAACCGATCACACAGAACGATCTTTCCCTCCTCCATAGCAGGACGAATCACCTCATGGATATGCTGAGCGCGGTCCGCTAGATAGAGAAAGAGCTCCATCTCGTTTGCAACGTCTCCTTTTCCGCCCTCCACGATCACCTTACGAATCCATTTGCCCAGTTCCGTACCCCCTGGTTCAAGGGTCAACAAACAGTCGTTCCCCTTACTGATCAGATGTCCTTCCAGCCGTTTCATCTGGGTGGTTTTTCCGGAGCCATCACCACCTTCAAAAGTGAGCAACCGAATCATTGAAATAGATTACTTATTAAATCTAAAACAGAACCAAATCAAAAATGCATATCACGCCAAGACATCTCTAAGTGAAAATCCAAAATCCGAAGCACGAAATCCTAAACAATACCAAAACTTCAAATTGTTAATGTTCAAAACGATTAACAAACGCTTCGGCACCTCCCGCAAAGACGAAAATCCGAGCCCCTAAGCTAAACCGGTTGATGCTTTTGTTTTGAATTTTGGTTATTCGAAATTGTTTCGAATTTCGGATTTCGAGTTTCGAATTTGTAATTCTATTTATACTTAGAGCTCTTTGCGTCTTTTCGCGAGGCATCTTCTTTCCGATTCTCTAATCTATAATTTAACCGAAAATCCCAAATCGGTTTGGATAGACTTATTACAGGGGAAGTGTAGCGGACAAACAACAGGCGGGGCAAACGATGGTTAACTGCGAGATAGAGATTACAAGGTCTAAGCCTTTCCTTCGCCCAGCAAGAGATTGATTCCGTTCAATAACTGGGTGCTGGTAAAGGGCTTCGTAATATAGTAGTCAGCCCCCATTTTGTAGCCTCCCAAAACGTCTTCGTATTGCACCTTTGCCGTCAGCAAGATCACAGGTATGGTTGCAGTGGTGGCTTCCCCCTTGAGCCGCGTGAGCACCTCTAAACCGTCCATCTGGGGCATCATGATGTCAAGGACAATGAGATCCGGCTTTTTCTCGGACAATAGATTAAAAACCTCTGCGCCGCTGTATGCAGATTGGACCCCATAGCCTTTACCCTCCAGGATGGTCTTCACAATGGTCACGATATCAGGATTGTCATCGACCACCATGACGGTCTTATTCTTCTCCATGATTTTCCCCCTCCTTAATTGCGGACTGGCATGGTCACCGTAAAAGTCGATCCTTTTCCCAGCTCACTATCCACTTCGATCCGCCCCGATAATAGCTCGACTAGATTCTTGGTAATCGTCAGACCAAGCCCCGTTCCCTGATAACGCTTAGCTGTGGATCCGTCCACCTGATGGAACTTGTTAAATATCATAGATAAGGTGCTCTTTGGGAATCCCGATTCCTGTGTCAGAGACAACAAAAGAGACCTCATGGTTAGCGGACCCATTCATTACAGAGAGTTTTACCTCCCCCTCATCCGTAAATTTAATGGCATTGTTAAGTAAATTTACCAGTATACTTTTCAACTTGCGCCAATCCGTCTCCAGGGGCGGTACGCAGCCGGTGATAGCGTACTCGACCTTGTATGGTCTTTTGGCTTCTATGGGGGCGAGTTCACCTTTAATTTCGTCCAACAGGAGCGCTACTTCATGACGCTTCTTGTAGAGGCGTTTCTCTCCTCTTTCCAGCTTGGAATAGTCGAGGACCTGGTCCACGAGCCGAAGGAGTCCTCCGGCATTCTCGGTGAGCTGTTCCACTGCTCTTTTCTGCTCGTCCGTCATGGGACCACAGGCCCCATCTAATAAGATACTACCATATCCCATGATGGTAGTAATCGGTGTTCTTAACTCGTCGGAAGTATTTGCCAGGTACAGAGTTTTTAAGCGATTTGCCTCCGCCAGTTCCTCGGCCACCACCTGGCGCCGCTTGGCCTCCAAACGTAGCTCGTCGTACTTTTTTGCATTGCTGAGTGCCACGGCCGTGGCAAAAGCCAGGATCTGGCAGAAGTGAACCTCCCGGTTGGTCAGAATTCGGTTTGCTTCGTCGAATCCCAGAATGAAGGCGCCGTGGGCCTCATTTCGAAACGTGATGGGCACCGTTATGGACATAGGATAGGCAAAACCCTGTAAATCTGTATCGGGCTCCCCAGTGGGAGAACCCACGTTTTGCTGGATTATGGGATGTCGCTTCTTGAGGCATTCCTGGACCAGGGGGTAGTCTTTCAAATTCACAACATCAGGACCCGATTCCTCGTCTTTTTCTCCCACGTAAAGCAGCCCTCGGGAGGGGTCATTGGTCTCGTCTTGTACCAGGACGCAGAACCTGGTTGCGTTAACCACGCTGTTGATTTTTTCGCCTATGGTGGCAAGGATCTGCTGGTAGTCGAGGGAGGAGGGTAATGATTGAGACAGGGTCTGAATCATTGCCATGTCCTCTGCCTCCTGCTTGGCCTGCTGTTTGAGCACCTTTTCACGGCGTACCACATCGGCAAAATAACCGTAAAAAAGCGAAATAACGAAGAGGAACGGAATCCGTAAGAGGATACTCGGATCCCGGACTGAAGTGGTCTGAAATAGGAAATAGCTATAGAGCGCAGTGGCCAGGACTGCTACCACCATCAGACCACGAAAGTCCTGCCATACCGTACACAGGATAATGATAATAAAGTACGAAAGGTAAAAATCGGTACCAACCTGACCGCTTATCACCATGGAGGCAGTAACAAACAGCGTATCAAAAATGACCAGAGGGGTGTAAAAATAGGAGGAATCGAAGAGTTTTTCTTCAACAAAATAGAGGGCGGCGTTGGTCAAAAGGTAAAATACAATGATACTGCGCACTAAAAATGGCGCTAGCATTGCTTCGTATGGAAATGCGAGTAAATAGGAAGAAATTATGACAATTAGCCATCGTAGACGGATTACCGTCGTCTTCTTCGAGGCGTCAAAGAGGCCCGCCGAGTCGGAGGCGGCGGGAAAGGCATCCATTGTCTGTGTAATAGCCATGGGAAAGCCAGCTAAGGATCTAAATATTCTACCACCGGGCGGTTAAATTGTAAAAGTGTTTTATTATAAGAATGAGTGCGTTCTAGCCCCACCCTTCCTTCACTTTCCTTAGGGAAAACAAGAACTAACGCAAAAAACATACCTTATCCAGGCACAGAGCTCCAAGGGGGCCAGGTTTGTTGTCCGGACTGCCCCGGTTCGACTACGATAGGCCTGAAATTAGCGAAAATAGAACGAACTAATCTGGTGGGCTAGTTTAGATATACCTATTGCCTTCTCCACCCGCCTCCCCATATGAGTCGAGAAATTTCACAATGGTGACGCCTGTTGAGTCAGAGCAGTTGGTGCGTAGGCTCTATATTTGTCCCTCTGACCATGCAACTCGGGTTAAACCCAACACTCCTCTCGGAGTCCCAGGGGGCTGGGCGGTGTCGAAAAGGGTGTCATAGCCCCAATCGCGATTGGGAGGGTTGTAATAGTTGCTTCCCGAGCTGCCGCAGCAGCGATGATCCGCGGTTGCCTGCTGGGTGTGCCACAGGCCGATGATGGAACCCCGGTATTGAAAAGTCCGTCCGTTCCAATCTTCTAAGAAGCGAATGGCGTTCTCCAGACCGCCGTTGTTGTATAAGCTGGTGGATTCCCTGTTAGGCCCCAGGGCAAAGGCAGCGTTAACAATGGTATCAATGGCAGGTCGGCTCGAAGTGGATTCATTGCCCATGGTATCGTCCCAGTTGCTGGAAAGAACTGTGATGGCATCGCCCATGACGGCAGCCGGGACCTTATTTACAGTATTGTAGTTTCCCTGGACATAGACAGGGTTTTCCGAAACGACGGTCAATCCCTGGCTCGGCAGCTCCGCACCGTTCACCAGGCGTACTCCTTTGTCGTTGCCGTCCTTTGAAACGTACATGACGCCATTGGCAGGTGTCACCCCGCAAGCTGTCAGGAGGCCAATGTCGACCTCAGTGACAGTCACATTGGACTGTTCTCGTGGATCATAAAAAGTCTTACTGGTGATGGCGTCTGGATCGCAGGACGATGTGTTAACCGGGCTGCCGTTGCCATCTTTCACGTTGCCGTTCACGATCCTGAGATCCGCCTTGTAGTACATCTTCGCCTTTTCCATTGCTGTGGAATCAGATCCGGTTCCCTTTTCAAT
Source organism: uncultured Binatia bacterium (SeqCode) (assembly GCA_965215595.1). GTDB lineage: Bacteria > Desulfobacterota > Binatia > UBA9968 > CAXXLF01 > CBDCDW01. The sequence continues at coordinate 793,859 of CBDCDW010000006.1, forward strand.
CATTTGATGGGCCGTTGTGGCGGCATTGGCCGGATCGTTAAGGATGTCCGGTACGGGTGGGACAATTTCCTCTACCCCCATGGCACTGTCTAAAATCTTGCCTCCAAAAGTCGTGAGGGCTTCGCTTTTCCATTCTGCCTCAGACCATGGATTGATAAAATCCTGGTTGTATTCATGATCGAAGTTGAGGGTCTGGTAATTTCCACTGGCATCTTTGATCTGGGGATCATTGCTCCGGTTGGACGGGTTCATCTTCTGGTAGCGGTAGACATTACCCACAGTGGTTACGAAGGAATCGAATTTCAGCGGGTTACCGCCGGCGAGGTAGAGGTTGCTGTTTGAGTGAACTCGACCGTTGAATGTCATGGCAGGCCCAGGAGAGATCTCAAGATTTACCCCGCGACCGTAGAAGACACCGAACTGAAAGAGCGGAATCTCGATGTATTCTACCATCTGGACTAACGTGGATTTGGTTCCACCGGGTCCATTCACATTGGCTGTGATCTTATAGTCCGTGGCATCGGCCCTGAGCCCTTGATAGGTACCGTCAGTTAAAACGATTGGAGAAGTATTAACATTTTCAACATCCAAAGATACGAAGGAGACACTAGAATCTGAAAGCGTAGGGGGCGCGATGGCAGCCAACTGCGTTGGGCCAGGGTCCGTTGTGCTCGCCAGCAGGGCTTTGAGGTCTGCTACGCCTTTTTCGAGCCCGGCCTCGGCCGCATAAAAAGTCCTGGTTTGAGCGTTCCAGTTGCCCGCAATTCGGATGTCGGTCCTGGTGGAGACGATGGCCGCACTACCCATAAGGGTTAGAATCGCCAGGAGCAGCAATGCAACGGAAAGAACCATGCCCTTCTCGTTGTCATAAATTGGGGGTAACTTTATCACTGTATCTCCCTACTCGATTTTCTAAGCTGACACTAATAACTAAAACTCAGTCCAGGAGCCGGCCGCTATTTTCACCGACGGCAGGCCGCAGACCGAATTGTTGCATACCACCTGATTGCAGTTATAGTTGATGGTTGGGTTACCGGACATGGAGTGGGTTCCGCCCAGGTCTTTACCACTGCTGGACGTTGGAAAGGGATCGCCTGTCCAACTGGGCGAGCCGTCACCGGCGAAGATATAGCCATCGATGGTTATGGTACCGGTTAAAATCAGCTGCTGGTGGGCCAGGATCGCCCCTCCTTGCCCTACCAGGGCAACACTGCCGCTGATCCTCAAATCGTTCCCCGTCATTAACATGATCCCCTGGAGCTGGGTATCACTCGTGGGGTAAGGCTTTAGGGAAGGACTACCGCTGTAATTGATAGAATCGCGCGCGACGATGGTGGCTTGCCAGGGTGAAGCTTCGGACCCGGGGCTGCTCTGTACAATCACGTATGTCTCGGCATAAAAAACACCGTCGGCCGCCGTCGTGCCGTTCATCTTCCACTGGTTAATAGGGTTACTGGTATAGGACCAGCCATCCGGTATAGACACTCCAGTACCACCCGTGCAAAGACCAGTTGAATCACAGGTACCACCATTCGTAACTGTACCGTCATCATGTAAAATGTAGCCGTTCCCTGCCGCCCCCAGGGCCGCCACCCGAGAAGCGATATCCGCCGGATTAATTGCGGGGACGTCTACTTGCGGTTGAGCGGAGTAATCGTTCTCGTAGATGGTCTTGTCCTCCTCCGTATCGAGCACATAGGCGTCCGGACGGGGATTCTCATCACACTGATTACTGCCGATACAGGGGTTACCGACGATGTTCATATATCCGGTTGAAGTGTATCCACCAGCTTGCTCCGCAGATGGATTACCGTTCATGGTGAGGTCGCCGTTGGAGTGCATCCCCCCACAGGTGCCGGTGAGGTCTAGATTTCCTGTGACGGGAAAGGCGATCTGGTTGTTACTGACGATCGCCTTGGTGGGTGGCTCAATGGCCTGTTCTAACCAGGCCTGTACTGTTCTAGTGGAATTGTTCGGGGCAGTCCCCGCAGAAGCAACAGCGATTATCCTCGGGCTGGAGCTTTGGAGGCTCAGGTCCACTGTATAGGTGCCATTGCCAAAGGCGGCTGCACTATAGAGGGTCAGGGGCAAGCTTACGTTGTCAAAGTCGTTGGTACCGTCGGAATCATCCAGCTCATGAATTGCAGCATTCAGACCCGCTTCGGCGGTATAGAAGGCCTGGGTACCCCCGGAGAAATTGATACTGGTTTTAAGATCCGCCCTGCTGCCCATGAGCGCGGCGCTCCCCACCACCATTAAAACGGCGATCAACATGATCACAATGGCCATGATGACACCGCTTTCGTTGCCGCAAACCGAGCACAGGTTTGGTAATCTTGTTTTTTGTTTTGAATTCACTCGATTGCTCTTTTGAGTTAAGAATCCGTCCTGAAACCAGACGCAATTTTGATACCATGGACTCCGTTGGAATCCGGCTACACTATCTCTGCAAAAGTTCCTTAAAACGCGAATCTTCCCGGAGGCCCGTCAGTGCTGGATCGACTTTTAAATAGTCCACATCATCGTAGCCCTTCTCCAGGGCCCTATTGATCCATTGGAGAGCCTGGTCGTTCTTGTCATAAAATGCGTAGAGGCGGCCGAGCTTGTACAGGGCCATGGGATCGTCAGGCTTGGCCTCCACTGCACTACGTAACTCAGCAAATTGGGCTTCACGCTCCTCGATAACGCCCTTGCTCTTTTTGGCATTTTCCAGGTTTTGCAATGTATTGGTGTCTGATGGGTCGATCTCCAAGGCACCTTGGAATGCAGCCAGGGCCTCGTCATATTTTCCTAACTTGTCGTAGAGCACCCCCAGATTGTTGTGGGCCAGGAGGTTTCTCGGATCCAGCTGAATGGCGTCTTGATACGTGGCAATGGCCTCTTCCGTCCTCCCCTGTTGATCGCAGGCATAGGCCAGGTTGAGACGCGGGACAGGGTCAATGGAATCCGCACCGACGGCATTTTTAAAAGCCTCTATTGCCTCGTCCATCTTTCCCTGCTTGACCAGGTCCGCTCCTTCCCGGTTATACTCCATTGCCTCCTTGGACTCCGCGTGGAGGGTTCCCACACCCAGCAGGAACAAAAATAATATGTTGATTGCTACTTGCTTCATTATTTAGAATACCTCCCGCCATCCGAGGAGCTGCTTGGTGGAAACGGGCGGTACCGCAACACTGGAAATCTGCTGACTGGTGGTACCTGTAACTACCGACGGGTTACCATTGGGGTCGATCATGACCGCCGGTTTTGACGGGATGCCGCTGCCGATGACCGTGGACTTAAGGACTGAACCGCTGGTGGATGCCAGTGCATCGCCGGTGCTAAAGTCCATTGCCGCCATACCTGAGGTTAATTGGACAGCGTACAGCTTCGCCGTTCCTCCTCCGCCACCACAGACGGCGACAGATGCAGGAGTAAATGTCGTAAAGAAAACGGTATTGTTAAAGGTATCGGCTTGCGCCAGGACCTTTTCGTCGGCACTCAGCGTAAAATACCAACCCTGAACAGAGGTAGAGACCGTACTGACCGTGGCATCGATTTCCAGTAGGGCCGACTCTGTCAAGGAACTAATAGTGTTGTCCATGGTGGTGTTGTCCTTGATACCGTAGAAGCGATTGGTGCTGGCATTAAGCGGGCGGTTACGGTCACCTGTGCCGAAAGAGACCCAAATGTTCCCCTGGTCATCCGAAGCCACGCTCGGGGCACCGTAGATCGCCTGGGCGGGATAATACTCGCCCACCGGCGGCGGGTTCGCCTGAGAGGGATCTGCGTCGAACAGGCGCTTTCCGGGCAAAGTAAATGTACTGGCTGTGCTCCCACCGTTCGTAGAGATCAACGTCATGTTCGTGAACAACGTTCCACTCCCATAAACGCTTGCGTTGAGCCCTCCCACATAGCCGATGTGGTTCGCATGATTCTCGGTCTCCAGGTCATTACCGTTGTATCTATAGGCGAAACAGTCCGGTGTGCAGTCGGCCGGCGGCGACACGAGGGGGTTCGCTACGGAACTGGCCAAAAAGAGGTCGACGTCGGTAACGTTGTTTTTCAACTCCAACGTGAATTCGCTCTGCAAGACCAGTGAATCTTTGTCTATATACTCATAGGTATACGTCGCGGGGGTGGTTATCCCTGGGACAAGGGTGGGCTCGAATTTCCACATCTGCCCGCCAACGTCGCCGATGTAAACCCGGTCAATATAGCCGTCATGATCCAGGTCCACCGCCGTCGGATTTGACGCAAGACTAAAATTCATATACTGCCGGTCGTCGCTGGTACCGTCGTTGTAATATTTAGCGAGTGTTGTGCCAGTTTCAAGATCAATCATGTAGACGGCCTTCCCGAAGAGGTTGTTTTCACCCGTATAATAACCCCCGCCAACGAAGGCGACGTATTTGTCTGACCCATCCGTCCACTTGATCTTTCCGATGGCCGGCTCGGACCAGGTCTCACCCATCTCCGAATCGGTACTGCCAATACCTGCACCGTCAGCATTTTTCCAGAGCATATACGGATCCGTAGTATCGGTGACGTCCAGGGCGAAATAGGAGGTTCCGCCTCTTCTCAAACCAAAGACAACGATGGTCTTCCAATCGCTACCTATTTTGATATCGGTCGCGATGGGACTGGAATCCACAAAATAGGGATGGCCACCTAAAATGGTCGTCAGCTCCCTCAGCTTAGGTAAGAGAGTCGGAGGGACGTAGGCCCATAGCTCCTCACCCGCCACGATGCCTAGGTCCGTGTCCGCACTCTCAGCGAAGGCATGAACCATGCCGTCATTGGCGCCTACGATCAGGACCGTCGTCCTATCGGCCTGAGCCGCTCTGAAGGCCACATAACTCGAATCCGTTATGGGCAGTAACGGAGGCGAGACCAGCACAGGCGTGGAGTGAAAGATGTCACCCAGCTTCCAGGCTCGATCCTCTGTGATGTTACTGTCCGCGTCCTCGTCGTACACGTCCACACCCCGGATGAAGTTGACGATTTCATTCTTTTCAGCATTCGAGCTGGCACCCACCACAGGGTAAGGGACGACAGTGGTCGTGGTGAACTCCACTCGCGCACCCGAAAATACGCCAAGGAGCGGCTTTATTTTTTCCATGTAGATTTTCCGGTTCGCCGCTGTCTTCTGGGTGAGTACATCACCGGCTTCCCATGCGAGATAGGTCGCATCCGGAGTGCCATCGGGGTTCAACCGGATGGTGCCGTCGGTGTCACGGTCATAGGCCTTGAGATATCCGCGCCAGAAATTAATCTCCGGGTCGGACTGAACAGCGGCAATATAGGCCCTGGTGCTTCCGGTGGCGCTGGTGGTCGGCACCACGGGAGTCGCAAAGGTAAAAACCGCTTCGACAATTCGGCGGATTGCCTCCTGGAGGGCTAATTCCAACTCGGCTGCATTCTCGGCGTAGAAGAAACTACCGCCACCGTTGGCGGCCGCGGTTATGAGGACGTCATTCGCCGTGCTGTCGGTCTTAAACCCAAGGGTGTGCAGGATGACGTTCTGGGTTCCCGTGAGCGAGGCCAAGTGGTCCTCCTTCAAGCGGAGTGTCGCCTCGTCCCGCACGTCTCTCAGATACCAATTGTGCAACCCGTCTGACATCATGATGACGAAGGTCGGTTGGCACTCGTACTGAATGGGGCTGGCGAAGGTGCCACCATAGTCATAGGTCCCTTTAAAATAACGGCCGGCGTCGTAGAGCTGGTCCCCGAGAGGGGTCCCCGTGCAAGGCGGACAGGGCACGTGCTCCGGAGCAATACTATTAACCGCGTTTATCATCGTAGTCGTGTCCGTCCCAATGGGCGCGATTAGATCCCCCCCATTCGGCCGAAAACTCATCACGCCGAAGCGGACGCCTTCCACGTTACTGAGAATATTAGTGTACACACGTTTTGCAATGGCTGTCTTTGTCTCCTGCACCGTGCAGGTCGTGCAGTCCCGGTAGTTGAGGTAGTTGCCGAGAAAGAGGCTGACAGTGGAGCCCCCGATCTGCCCCATCCAGTAGCCGGTCAGGTTCAAAGCGGTTCGGGCATTGGCATCGGGCACCTCGTCGACCGTTTGCTTATACACGCTATAGTTGGTGTTATTATTATTGGGCTTGTAGACCTTCGCCGTTTGCTTGGTGCCTGAAGAATAGGTCGTGCTGGGGTCGTAAATGGTAGAATCGATGTTACTATCCATGCTCCCAGAGCTGTCAAATAATAGCAGCACGTTGGGTTCGATATTAGCCCCGAAGATATCGCTGTCGTCGGCCCTGACCGATGATAGGTTAAGACACAGGAGGGAGAGGATAACCGCGATGGTTGTTGTAATATTCACGATACAGTTCTTCATCGGTCATCTCAATTGGGCACGGGTCCAAACTGGCCCATGGCTTCGATCTCACGTGCGGAAGTTATCGGTCCCTGTCCGGTAATATGAATCTCATAGGTGTGAAAGATGTAACCTCCGGGGTTGTATCCCGTTCCCACCCCAATGGAATAGCCCGGCGCGCTTTTAAAACCCGTGTGGATAAGATCTGTGGCTGCTCCGTCGGCTATGGTTCCACTGCGGTAGGTGTAACCGGTACCGAGGTCCGTAACCTGGATCGCTTGTTTCGACGCCGTGAGATTTCCCGAGAGCTGGTTAAGTGCCACACCTATTCCTGCGTCCTCGGCATACAGGGCCCCGGTCCCCCTCTTAAAATTGCTGCTGATCATCAGATCCACCCGACTGAAGAGGAGAGCCGCACCCGTCATGGATGCGAGGATCGCTATCAGCATCGTAAGGACGGCCAGTGCTATGCCCCGTTCATTTCTTAAGATTCCAATCACCAGGTCCTCCCTATTAAACGGTTATCCCCGGTTACGCAGATCCACGTTGCTAGTCATCTGGGCAGCAAGTGCCCCACCAAACTCATCGTTCATGTTTTTCGAATCGATTCTCACCGTAATGGTTATCCTTTTGATGTTGGCCAGAACCGTAGTGGGATTACCCGCTTGGTCAAAGTATGCTAGTGTCAAGTCAGTAGCGTTCCCATCGGTCAACGCCTCCGCGGCCCCTCCGTCCGCTTCTCTGCTAATATCGCCACTGGCAAAAGAGTACCTGATGTTTTCATCGAGAGTCCCACCGCCTGAACACGTTCCATCACTATTGGCATCATAGGAAAAGTGAAAGCTGGTTTGGGTGGCCTCTATGACGCCTGGGGCGCCTGCGTTCCCCCAGACTCCGCAGTTAGCACCATTGGTTGCTTCGGTTGGATTGTAGGCAGCGTTTCTGATCTCGCGCACCATAAATTCCATTGCGGCGCGGGCCGCCTGCTGTGCTTCCAAGCGGTTTTCCTGACCTTTCAATGAACGGGTCTGCATCCGGTAGACGCTAAAAAACGCCAACATGGTGATGCTCAGCATGAACATTGCAATAAACGTTTCGATGAGGGTAAACCCGTCCTGTTTCCTTAACGTCATCCGCTTCTCCTACAGGTCGACTGCCGAGGCGACAATCAAGTTGTGTTGGATGGGATCATTCCAAATCAGTTGGACATCGATCTGGGTCACTCCTGCCACAGGTTGACCCGCAATGATGCGCCAGCTTCGATTGAAGGTGACGCTGGAGCTGGTGGTGGGGGTATCGGTGCAGGCCGCAAAGTTAGCACAGGCGGGCAATGCCGCGCCCGCCATTAGCTCCTCCAACTTGTCCTGGACCAAAGTGGTGGCAATAGTGTCGTTATAGCTACTGTGGTTGGACTTCATCACGGTAGTCGCTCCGGCAGCCAGGGCGAGAAAACTGGTAGTAAAGATGGTCATTGCCATCAGGATCTCAATCAGTGTGAACCCGGCCTGTTGCCTGAGGCGCAAAATCCCAATAATTCGACCCCGTGGGGTAAGGCGTGGCAAACCCTCCGGGCAATTTTCGAACTGATTTTTTTGGTTCATGACCCTGGTCTAAAGCAACAAACATACCCGCATTTGTGCCGAGCCGTTCAATAACGTACTTCCTAGATAACTGCATAGAAACTCTGAGGAATTTCCCCTCTGGAAGGCTAAAATTACGCTCTCGTGATTCGGCACCGGGCATATGGAGTGACAAAAAACTGACAAAATATGGAACGTATTACCGAAAAAGGGGAGATCTTGCTCAGCGATAACTAACTTGCTTTACCAGCTCGGCCCTGTTTGCAAAGAGGTTAATGCCGAAGATACTTGAAACAATTGGCATTGCGTCAATTGACCGCCGTATGACTGCACGCGTTTGACACACCACGGGGGACTTTTGACCAAGAAAATCGCTTGATTAGCATATGGAGGGTGCATTCTAGGGCTCTTTTGGGCAAGAGAATTTGGATCGGGGTCAATAGGCAAGATTTCTGGGTGTTATCAGGGAGGTCAAGGTGAAAGTCCGAAAACCACCATTAATGGTGTAGCTTGGATCCGGCTTTGAGGTTATTGCAGTAATCGTGATCTGTAATTGGCGTATATTGGCAGAGGTCGTAGTTGCCGTACCGCTTCCATCGAGGTATTGAAAGGTAAAAACGCTGATGTTTTCCACCAGTGTTTCGGTGGTCCCACCCGTAGTTCGTTCGATGAGGTCATTCGCGGCATCGTAGGCATAGATAATATCTTCATTGGCGTCGCCCGTACCCCATCGCCGTCGAGGTTCGCCTGCACACGGATCTGCGTGGTATCGTAGGTAATTCCGTCAAAGCTCAACGCACCATTGGTGTTGTATCCCGCCATCCGGACCTCACGGGTGATCATATCCATCGACGCGCGTGCCCCCTGTTGCATCTCGTTGATCTGTTCCTGAGCATCATAGGACCGGCTCTGGCTGATAAAGCTCGTCGTGATCGCCCCCAGGATAACCCCGCTGATGGCAATTGCAGACATTAACTCGATGAGACTAAATCCGCACTCTCTTTTGTGCAAGCGGTTCATCATGGTCCTTTCAAGGGGTCATAATTGTCTCCACAGCAATCGAGGAGGCACCCGAATTCCAAAACACCGTGATGGTGACCGTCTTCATGCCCACATTGGGGGTATCCACGTCAATGACCGTGTCCCTTCGATACCTAGGAAATCCTGAGATTGAGTTGTAATCCTCCGTACTGTTGGTTATCCCGCTATATCCCAATCGCTTGACGTCCTCCATTTGCGCCTGGGCCAGCGCCGTGGCGGTGGTAACCTGCTTGCTTATGGAATTGCCACGCATGATACCTACTGTGAGCCCCGCCATGCCTAACATTCCAACCGAAAGAAGAGTCACGGCGATCATGATTTCTACGAGAGTAAAACCTCTATCGTGCCGTCTTCTTCTTATTGAAGGCAGATTCCTCAAAGCGGCAGCCCTCGATTTCTTAGATCCACATTGGACTTCATTACTGCAGTGGATGCCCCACCAAACTTAAGGTCTGGATTCTTGGTTTCCACCGTTGCCGTAACCAGCAACCTTTGGATATTTCCAAGGTTGGCGGCTTCAACGGGAGTCCCATAGGCGACGGTGGAATCCTTTGGATAATAGGCGAAGAGCGAATCACCTCCAGCAACTGGCACATTACAATCCGTTAGAGTTTGCGCTAATGGGTTAACCGTATCATTCAAGTCCTGCCTCGTTATGTTACCGAATCCAGCTGGGCAACCTGAGGCATCGAAACGGTAGATGACTTCCTCATGAGGGTCTATGCAATCGTTATTGGCATTGGTGTCCGTGGCAAAGTGAAACAGGTTCTTGTCCGCCGCAATGATTCCATTGGTGTGGGCTGGAATCGTTGTACATTGGCCCACAGGGAAGTGACCCAGATTGCGAATTTCCCGGACCATCAGGTTCAGGACCGAGCGGGTATACTGCTGGGCCTCCCTTCTTTTTTCCTGAGACTTCAGAGAATGGGTCTGCACGCGAAAGACGCTATATACGACTGCCAGGACAATTGTAGTCAAAAAAATGGACACAAAAAATTCAACCACCGTAAATCCCTCTTCGCTGCTTGTTATCATCACTCAATCGTGCTTCGCGCGTACGCGCTCTAATTCGTTAGCCAACGCTCCTTACTGCTGCATTGCGGAGGAAATAGTGACACTGTGAGTGATATGGTCCGCCCACTGCACAATGACATCGACCCGCTGCACCCCCGGAGTAGGATCGTTATTAAACACCGCCCAGGTCCGGGTGAACTCTACCCCATCCGTTGTAGGTATCTGGACGTCACAATTGTTATTACAGGATGCAAGAGTCGCCGGGGTGGACTTGAGCTCCTCCAGCTTATCCTGGGCAAGATTCGTCGCGATGGATGCCAGATAGCTTTGCTGATTGGACTGAATCACCGTGGTTACCCCCATGGCGAGACCCAGGGAAACGATAGCGAAAATCCCCATGGCCACAAGGATCTCTATCAGAGTGAAACCGGCAAAGCCTTTTGTTCTCGATGCGAATTGCCGTAATATCATCTGCCAATCACCAATCATTAATCATCCCGAACCCTGGACTCCTAGTATTTTGGAAGTCAGAGTACCGCCCAGCTTTCTACTCGACTTAGCGGTCTAACAACCGTCGCTTGGCTTCTCTATATGGACACGGCCGACAGTTTTTATACAAACGAGCATTTGCTCCAAAGGGTTACTATTTTTTATTTCTAACGTTATGGTTTGAGTGCCACTTGCAGTCCCGCGTGATTGAAATACCTGGGTGGGGACGGCGGCTGTAATTTCGATCTCGTCGGGGAGAGTAAAGGGGCCACTCTCAAGGGTAAACCCCGCGTCCCTTTCAAGCTGATACTGGGTAACACTTATAAAATTGAGCCGATAGGTGGTATTCTGCGAGATGGCTTTCATCCGGGCTAGCTGCAGGTCGGCTGCGACTTGTCTCGCTCCGGAAGAGAGCCGATAGGTGGGAAGCCAGTAGTAAAACGAGGGGGTGGCAATTGCCGTGATTATCAACATTATACCGATCACCGATAAGAGTTCTATGACGGTAAACCCACGTGCTGATGGTTTCGAAAATTGCATAATTTAGAGAGCTCCACCTTACTAGTGACGCCAAAATCATGCCAGGCCAGAGACCTATTAAAGTAAGCTAAACTTCTATAGTTTGAAGGGTTTCTAGGACGACCGAGGGTCTATGCGTAAATGATTGGCCAAAGGTGATAACAATCGGCGTAAAATTGACAAAAATAGACCCTTTTCGTCTCAAAGTGAGAAAAGGGCTTAGATAGTGGGGAAAGGTTCCCTAATTCAAGAGCAGTCAGCCCGTTTACAAGGAAGACGCATTATTATATTGTCTGGGCCGTAACGACCAGGACCAGTTGGGCAACACGCATCGGGCCCCAAGGAACCTACGACTGGAACCTGAGATGGGCCTCCTGGTATATTGTAGTCCGGATCGAAAAAATAGTTAGATCCCCAGGGGTCTAACGGCACCGGCGGTGTCATATACGGGCCGTTCCAGTTGGAGAAATCGTTGTCGTCGTTATTGGTTAGCCCAGTTTCAGGTGTATTAAGATCGTAGCTCTCGCTTGACCCTTCCTTGCCAATGGGCTCGTTGTTGGGCCATACCCCTGTATCAACGGCCAGGGCAATGATGGCCGTCTCGATGCTTTTTAGATCACTCATGACTTCGGCGGTCTTGCCCTTTTCGATATAGCTATAGTATGCGGGTACGGCGATCCCCGTGAGAAGCGCGATAACCCCCAACACAACCATAATTTCAATTAGCGAGAATCCGCTTTCATTAGTCCTTCTTGACATAGGTTACCTTTGCTGACCTTTTAGACCTTTATTGACGATCGACTTGCACCCGATCTTATACGAACAGGCAGAAAGTGTGCCATGACTTGGTCAGGCGCCTGGAAACTAAATCTCCCGTCTTTTCAGCAGGTTATTCCGGGCCGGCCATCTTCAATGGGACCGATGGGGGAACAAAGGGCGTATCTTCCTGACAATTATTGGCAGGCCACCCGCGGAGCCTTAGCCAACAGGTATATAAAAGGAGACTAACCAATCACCGAGGAAAATGGCAAACAGGGCCCCCAGACAGAGAAAGGGGGCGAAGGGAAGGGCATACTGTCCGTCAACTCCTTTTCGCACCATCAGGAGGATCCCCACCAGTGACCCCGTCAATGAAGCAGAGAAGAGTGTCACAGGAACAGAGGGCCATCCCAAAAATGCCCCGATCATGGCGAGGAGTTTGATGTCACCGCCACCCATGCCCTCTCGGCCGGCGAGAAGCTGGTACATCCAGGCCACCAGCAGGAGAGAACCTCCCCCGATAACGATCCCCAGTAAGGAACTAATGGGGGAGGGTAAGACTGAGAGGTGATCTGCCAACATCAGACGATTGACCACCGAAAAGAGCAGGCCAAGGACAATCCCCGGCAGACTGATCACATCTGGCACGATCCTCACATCCAGATCAATGAAGCTGATAACGATCAGCGAGCCAACAAACAGAAAGTCCACAAAAAAAACCAGCCCGAGACCAAAGCGTTGGAATAGGCCCACCGCGAGAACAGCCATCAATAACTCCACGATGAAGTAGCGTGGTGAGATCAGCACGCCGCAAGACCTACAGTGAGCCCTGAGGATTAGATAGCTGACCAGGGGAATGTTGTGATAGTAGGGGATCGGGGTTTTACAATCCGGACAGTGGGAGGACGGCAAGACCAATGATTCTTTCTTGGGCAAGCGCACGATACAGACGTTGAGAAAACTGCCCACTATGGCGCCGAAAATAAAAACCACAACCGCGGCATATGCCGGGTGAGAGAGTACAGCGATCACTAGGCTTCCCCACTCCGTTTCTTGTACCACCGAAATGTTTTACTCATACAAATGAATTGTGGCGTGTTCCAAGCCACCATACGCGATCCTTGTTCCCGATAATCAAGGTAGCCCAACCACGAACTTTTCCACTGTGATGCCAGGCCTCCCCATTACTGAGACTCTGGCTTTACCGCCCTCACTGAAATTAAGATGTCATAATCCGGATCGCAGTAATCCAACTCCACTTGGCGCAATTCCGTCGCGGCCAATCCATGCAAGAAGGCCACCGCGACCAGCACATTCCCATAGCCTTGAACCGTCACATTGCTAGGAGGAAAAATCTCTTCGAAAAGCCGGCTCGCCGATAGAGTTGTAAACCGCCAGTATTCACCCCATCGGTCCATGTCGTAGCGACTAATACGATTGATGCCTGAGCAAGTAGCTAACAAAACCCCATTGGGTTTTAATATTCTGTACAGGGTTCCCGTGGCCTTGCGCATGTCGTAAATAAACTGAAGCGTCTGGGTAAGTACGATACAATCATAGGCGTTTGAAGGGATCTGTTCGGCCTGGGTCAAGTCAGCCACGATGGTGGCCCTTGCATTGTCTTCGGTCACATGAAGCACATCGGATTTCGAGACCTGTTTTGCGCCATAGCGCAGAGTATAAACGTCATCTCCGACTTCCAATACATCACCCTTAATGTCTCCCGAGCACTGTGCCAGGAAATGCTCGATATAGTACCGGTCAATGCAAAGCCCGCGGTCCAGTCCAAAGCTTTGGCTGACGGGAGTGATTCTGCGCAGACTGCCAAATTCCACCATCCCAACCGGCGGCCATCGTCTTAAGGCTTGTCTCTTCCGGTCCAACCATCGTCGCAGTGCAAGCGACAATAGCGACCACACTGCAGAATAAACGGCGGCGAGAGGCCCGCGCAGAGGGGTGGCATTATTTTGGGTTGTCATGTCCCAATTCCACACTCATCTAGCCTGACCAAACTATCCTGCAGACATTGACCATACGGAAAGGTTAACTTTCCAGGGCAGCCGTAAAATGGCCGTCTCGCCACGCAGTCACCGAGGATGCTTCCCGCTATGGCGACAAAGTAAACTAACATAATAACATCCTCTATTGAGACCGAGCCCGTTTAAGTAAAGCCTTAACGAGAGGCATCGGTGTGAATTGACACCGGCAAACCCTTCCCATCAATCGGCATGGCCCGTGCCGTTAGGCTGGTAGAAAATGATCTGGCTTCCATGACTCTCAAAGCGAAATGGTACGTGCAACAGCTCTTTCAAAGCTATTCGGATTTTGGCCTGGGCCTCGGGCTCAGCACAGATCAGTAAGAATCCGCCGCCACCCGCACCTATCAATTTTCCGCCTATGGCTCCAGCCTTACGTGCTGTTGCATAGATATCATCGACATAGGGGAGAGAAATCTTTTCCGTCAGACTTTTTTTTAACAGCCATCCTTCTTGCAGCAGCCTGCCGAATTCCACAAAGTCGCCTGCTCCCGTTAGAAGGCTAACCGCTTCGGTAACCATCTGCTGCATCGCCTTCAATTCCCGCTTCTTCTGCCGGGCCACCTTATATCTGGCAGGTTGAGGGGAACAAAACCGGAGCTTGGCTTCAAAATGACTGAGAATGAATCTGCTTGGCGTTCGCTTAAACTCATGGATCTGATTAAATTTTTTCGCCAGCAATAAGATATTGTATCGCTTTTTGGCAATCAATTGAAAGAAGAGAATCTAGGTATCGGAAGATATCAGAATGGCGACCCTCACATGAACCTAGTTGAGAAATTCCTGTAAAATTAGCGATTTCTGTGCACCTTGCAGGCCAAACTCAAGATTCTGCCTCACACATCCATCCCATGATTGCACGCCATGCTTCTGCTGGTCGACTGGTAGTTAAAATCGCATCGCCCCACCATACCTAGGACAGGCTAGCATCCATTTGACCTATGCGTTCGATCACTTCTGGCGACTGTATTTAGGTCAACCATGGCACCGGGGACCATGGAATTTGGGACTTGGATTAGAGCAGGTCTGGCGTTTCCTGGGTTGCCTAAAAGCAGCTAGCTGGCGCCTTGGCGACCCTGATAGCCCTAGTGGGACAATTATTTGCACGAATGCACAAAGTTTCCGATACTCGATACGTATTTTACGATCCAAAGATTTTGGATTTCTATAATAATCAGGAACTTATACTCGGCATCTCTTTTGCTTACTCTATCTCACGAACTGAACAAAACCGAACAAATATGTCATGCAATTTTAACTTAGGTGATGGCTTTAAGGAGAACCAAGAATATGATGAAGCTTGCAATAAGCATAATCACCGTGGCGGCGCTGTTAGGGTGGACGCCTGTGGGAGCCCATGCAGATGACGAAAAAGACAAATCCAAGGGGCCTAAGAATCGCATAGAAAAGTCCTTAAAACACCATCGAAAGGCTACTGTGAAGAAGCTGAAAAAAAAGATAAGAAAAGAATCTAAGAAGCGAAAAACCAGCGATCGTCGACTCAAGTCCCAGTTGGCAAAGGAAATCCAAAAGCGAAAATCTGCGGACAGAAAACTGAGAAAAAAGATCGACAACGTTTTAAAAGAATTGTCCGATACGACAAACACAAAGCTAAGGGCTGATCTGGATCAGGAAATTCAAGATCGAACCAATGCCGACAACGCGCTGCAGCAACAGATGGACAAGGAAGCACTGGATCGAAGCAACGCTGACGGCGGGCTGCAGCAACAGATCGATAAGGAAGTCCAGGATCGGAACGCTGCCTATTTTGACCTGAAAGACCTGTTAGATGAGCTTGAGGCTCGCGAGACGAACGAATCATGCCCCGCAGGCGCGGTCCAAGTCGGACCTATGTGTGTAGATAAGTACGAGGCCTCGGTCTGGTCCGGTCTCGACGGAACAGCCACCCAGTACGGATTAGCATCCGACGATTACCCGTGCGATGACAACGGGAACGACTGTAAAGGCAAGGTTTTTGCGCTGAGCGTTCCCAATGTGATACCGTCACGTTATATCACTTGGTTTCAGGCCCAGCAGGCATGCGCCAACGCGGGGAAGAGGCTTTTGACCAATGCTGATCGGCAGATGGCAGCCGCAGGAACACCGGGTCCCGCTGCCGATGATGGGCTCTATGAATGCAATGTCGCTTTCGCCGGCACTCCAGTGGATAGCGGCTCTCGCTCCAACTGCGTGTCAGATTGGGGCGTTCACGACATGGTAGGGAACGTTTGGGAGTGGGTCGCGGACTGGATCCAGGGTCGTTCGGGTTTTGAACAACAAGAATCTTCGACAGCTGCTTATGGTGATGATCTAATTGCCCAAATTAACGACGCAGAACTCCAAAATGAGGGAGCTGGGTTTCCACCAGCGCTCCGCCGCGGTGGCGGCTTTAGCCAAGGCTCAGGCGCGGGGGTATTCGCACTTGGTGCCAGGCTTGCACCTTCAATGATGAACGACGCCATCGGATTTCGCTGTGGGCGCTAACAATCCGAATTTCGGCTTTGGCATTTTACCCTCTAGTCTTAGCGGTCGGGCGGTATGACTGCCGCTCGACCGCCGACAAAAAGTGCCAGAAGGATAACTATCTTCTTCATACTGAAAAAGGCTTTTCGAAATACTACCCGGTTATCAACAAAGGCCTTTCAAAATAACTACAAAAAACCCCGATCCGAATCAATTATAATCAAGCCATACGCGATCCTGGAGCGTGTGCTCCAACAGCTGTCGACAGATTGATCGTGGTAAGACTTGAAGCGGTTGGCCATGAGAACCTACGTCCTGTAATACTTTCGACGAATTCTAAGTAAGAATCTGAAGACTTTCTGCCAACTCCCGGCACACTTGGGACTGATGGGTGGACTAGGTCAAAGAGTAAATAGCTGGACGTACTACCTGGCACACATCGAAGGTAAACTGGAGAGTCTGGGTGAGAACGATGCAGTCATAGGCATCTGAACGGATTTACTCCGTATATACAACATCACCTACTTCCAATCCTTTTCCCTTGATATCTCCTTAGCACTCTTCAAGGAAATTTTCGATGTAGCAGCGGTCAGGACAAAGACATTGAGAAAGTTACCTACGATAGTGCCAAAAACAATATCGAGGCTCAGGACTGGAAAGAAAGGAAAGATCATAGAACATCTCATTCGCACAACATTGCTCTGGTCGGTACTAAAACTTCATCGCTCTGTGAGCATCCTACCGAAAACGGCTCGTACCTGTTCTCAGTTCTTATGGGCAAAGTACCAATCAATCGTGCGATGCAGGCCCTCTATGAACGGCACTTTAGGTTTCCACCCAAGCAGTTTTTTAGCGAGTTTATTTTCCGCAACCCGATTAAGAGGCCCAGTGGGCATTTCCGGTCGAGTCACGATGCGTGCCTTATGTCCCGTATAACGTATGACCTCTTTGACAGCTTCCATCACTCGAATTCGCTCCATGGTCCCCAGGTTCACCGCCGAAGCGTCAGCGATCCGCTCTGCCGCAAGAATGGTCCCTTCCACGATGTCATCAATATAGGTCCAGTTACGCACTTGATCCCCGGTTCCCCAAACCTCAAAGGGATCAGCACCAATGAATGCCCGCGCGATCATAGCGATCACCGCATGATTCTCCACACCCCGTGGACCGTATACGGTAAAGTATCGACAACAC
This sequence comes from uncultured Binatia bacterium (SeqCode), assembly GCA_965215595.1. Lineage (GTDB taxonomy): Bacteria > Desulfobacterota > Binatia > UBA9968 > CAXXLF01 > CBDCDW01. The sequence goes on from CBDCDW010000006.1 coordinate 811,267, forward strand.
GCTGATTTCATACCAAATTGGTCATAATAAGATTTGAGCGTGAGTTCTCCCATAAGTTTGGCCCAACCGTACATGTTGTCCGAATCATAAGGGGGACCCACCATATCCTCCGTGAGGTAGATTTTCTTTTTTGTGTCCATTTGCACATGATTTGGATAGACGCAACCTGAGGATGCATACACCACTTTATCCACACCAATTTCATGGGCAGTTTTGAATATCATACCGTCCAGGATCAGATTGGTAGAGCACTCTACCTGATGAAGATCGACATAGCCTCGTCCACCATGGTCCGCCGCGAGGTGGAACACGACTTCCATGCCTTCCATGGCGCGTTTGATCACTCCAGGTTCAAGTAGATTTCCCTTCACGAACTCTATTGTCCCCACGTCCATATGCTCTTTAATATTTTCTACCCTACCACTACTTAAATTATCGACAACTCGGATATCCGCTCCCCGCGCCAACAGGGATTCCACTAGACAGGAGCCGATAAAAGAAGCCCCTCCAGTAACTAGCACCTTGCGTTTTTTCCAGTTCATATCGTAATCCTATCTGGTGGTTTTTTTACTCCCAACTCCTAAGGGAATATATTCCACCACCGATTCATAGAGTGTTGGATCCAGGAGTCGCCAGCAGTCTATCAGCACCCGACGACTGCCATTTCGGCACAGCCCTTTGGTAGAGAGACTTTTAAACTCATCCCAGGGGGTAGCAATAACCACAACATCTGCTCCTTGAACGCACTTCTGCGGTGACTCTGCAAACCTTACGGAGTCTCCCAATACCATCTCGGCGTTCTTCATTCCTGCCGGATCGAAAATCGAAACAGAAATACCTTCGCCTGAAAGCCTCTGGGCGAGCAACAGACCCTGAGACTCCTCCACAACGTCAGTGTTTGGTTTGTAAGCAAGCCCCAGAATACCCACAACTCCATCCACTGGGAGTTTGGACTTAGCGAGTTCCGCCAACCTCTGGATCTCTTGCCTGTTTGCACCATCCGTTGCTTCGGCCAGCGTGGCCACTGAACCCAATCGACGCACCAAAAACGATAGCGCCAAGTTGTCCCTTGGAAAACAAGGACCACCGTAGCCAACAGCGCCTTTCAAATATTTCCTGCCAATTCGACTATCCAGTCCCAAGGCTGAGGTAACCACATCAACCTCTGCACCTGGTAGACGCTCGCAAATTTTCGCCAGCATATTGGCGAAAGTGATCTTAGTTGTTACGAATGTATTGACAGACAGTTTGGCCAGTTCTGCGTTGACAAAATTCATCCTGGCCACAGGTGGCTCGTTTTCACAAAGTTGTTTATATATGGACGCCAATTTGTCACCCGCCAATTGATCTGATTCCCCAATAAGCACAAAATCAGGGTTGAGAAGGTCATGGATGGCGCTTCCGAGGGCGATGAACTCCGGGTTGTAGCATAACCCAAACTCCTCACCGCATGATTTGCCCGATTGTTCTTCCAGTATGGGTTTTAGTTCATTTTCCACCGCACCTTGCAAAACCGTACTGGTCACCACAACCAGATGGTAAGCGGACTTATTACGGAGTACAGCCCCAATACGTTCACAGGCTTGATTAACGTACCGAACCGAAAACCCTCCTTGCTCATCGCTAGGGGTCGGCACAAGAATAAACGTTACTTCAGAACTGCCAATGGCCTCATCATAATCGTCCGTTGCCGTGAGCTTGCCTTGACTGGTCTGAAGCAGTTCTTTCAGGCCGGGTTCGAAAACGGGAGGAATCCTTTTATTGATTGACTCAACTTTGCTTTCATCGAGATCCACCCCCGTGACTTGAAATCCTCTGTATGCCAAGCACGCAGCAAGGGGTACCCCCAGCTTACCAAGGCCCACCACGGAAATTCTTTGTCCGAATTTCACGTGACGATTCTTGGATCCGTTCTTTGATAGAGCCCGTTTTTTGGACTGTCGAGAATGAATCATGGTTTCTAATCACTCCAGTTAAAATTTCTTTTCACTGTGACGCTTTTGTAGCCATCCTCTAGCCTCTTCGCGACGAGTCCCATTGCACGAAATAAACCCCTCAAAGGGGATTGTGCCAACGGCCGCATGAGGTTGATCCACCAGGGTTGGCTTACGAGGAGACTCAGGTAGGAGCGGCGCCCATGTTCCAGCGCTGCCTTTTCTTTCGGGCTGAGTGAACCTGCTTCTTCTTTCAGCAGGGTGTCAACTATCTCCAACGCGTAGTCGTGAAAGCCATAGAAGGAAGCAATGATCGCAAGTTTGGCGACCTCGGTTTTCATCCCTTGCTCCACAAGACATTTGTAATCTTTCAAGTAGAATGCGTCCCCGTACAAAAGCTGACCACGAGTGTCCAGGTCACGAGGGTAACTCTGTCTACGATAGCGGTGGCGTAGTAAGTCGAAAAGCATGAAGTCAAACTGCCGAATGTAAGAATCAACCTCAGAAAAGAGCGGTTGGTTCAGATACATGGGGGTGAATTCAACCTCGACTTTTAAACCGAGAATGGAAGTAGACAAATATGATTCTGCCCCTTGGAGAATTTCTAGCTCCGTACCTTGGGTATCAAGCTTCAGGAAATCGATGTGCTGTACCCCTACCGTTGGCAAGTAGGTGTCCAGTGCAACCGTTTGGACTTCCTGAGTGCCTATTACCTCGATCTGAGGAGCACAGTCTATGAAACTTCCAAAGAAAGGATAATTCGGTTCTAACAGCGAAGCGCACTCTGGATTTCTGGTGAGGTAGAGCGTCCGGGACTCTGACCCTTTACCCACGGCAACTGGATAATAACGATAGCCATTTCTCTCTTTCTGACGGAGTCGGGCGTATTCTGCCTGATCAGGTTCAAATCCCACATATTCGGCCTCGGGGAGAAGGTCCACTAGAGGATTGGCATCCTCATTGCGGGCTCCGCAATCGGCGTAGACAAATGGCCCCGTCTGCCAGGCTGGCAATTTTAAGAGAGGTTGCTTCACTTGTGGCTTCCTCCGGCGACTACCGTTTCCAAAAGGTTTTCATTTACCAGGCCCCAGTCTTCGGACTTGTTGAAGACAATGGGTTGGCGCTGTTGAGTCATCTCATTTATCCAGGTCGCGTATTGTTCTGGGTTCAACTGAGGAACACCGGCTTCGTCTAATCTCTTCTGAAGCAGTTCGCCTCCCAATCCCGGTGTCCAGCCTGAGCCAGCCGAATGTTCGATATGATAGATCCTCCTTGGATCTCTCAGTATCGCTTCCCTAGCTCCAGCATAGTGAGCCGCGTAGCAGAGCAATCCGTCCAGTCTAAAAGAGTACATTTCAAATTCCGGATAACCTCGCACTTCGAACCAGTGTTCACGCGCCATTAGGGTGAAATCTCCGCAGGCGTTAGTATGTAGGGGAGGCTCCTCACCGCGTATGAATCGTTTGATTTCTCGGAGAGATGTCCGAACCCCTTTCTTAAGTTGTCCCAATGTAGAGTCGCCGTTCCCCATAATCCGGGTGCCATCTTTGCCATTAATTCGTATGATATTGTCATGACAGTGGGCTAGCTGTTCATCAATGGATATACCCTCCGGTATATCAGCAGGCCCATCGTACCGATCCACCCGGTAGAGGTGGCCCTTCTTCATTTGATCAGATGCAAAGAACCGTGCCATCTCATCGGAAAAAAGGATGTCAATATTGGTAGCTAAAATGAACCGTCCCCGGGCACGCCGGATGCCCACGTTTTTTCCAATCATTTGAAACAGCGGCAATCGATCCGAGTATTCATGGCGCTTATGAATCGCGAATGGCACCTCGATAAACCTCACCGTGCAAGGGCTAGCCGTACTCGGCCATGTGAGAACCTGAGCAAGCTTTGGGCGGTCATGTGAAGGATTCCATTCCACGATTAGAAGCTCGGCCTCAAAATTATATCGCCTGGCCTGCTCAAGTAATCCTGAAATGAATAACTGCGTACGGTACAGGGCATTGCCCCCGTGATCATCGTTTCGCGATGTCACTACAACGGACAAAAGTGGCATTAAGTCCGCCCGTTTCTGTAATTCCAAATCCCTGCTTCTATTTGACATGTGGAATTGAATTCCCTATCTTGTCGAACTCTCCGCTGCGATTAACCAACCCGACACAAGTGATCTTGGCAACCTATCAGCCACACGGGCATTCAATGCCAGAAGACCGTCAAGTTCGCGTAGAAACAAACTTAGAGAATTCCCTGCCAGGACCGTATTGTTACGGACCGCCAAAATTCGTAGACCCTGATTTTCCAGTAATCGAGTCATCTTTGAACAGGTAAACGACTGGTAATGAGTCGTGTCCGGCGCAAAAGTCGATAGGGTTAACTCGTAGCGCTCCGGCCGGTATTCCTCCCTCATTCGCTGCAATCTTTCAGTGGATCCAAAAATACTCCAGAAAGAGGCCACCAATCTGTATAATTTTTTAATAAGCCATGGAGATCGGGAAAGTAACTGCCAGAAGAAATTGTCCAGCTCAAAAAAACCAAACCCGTTGGGAACTGTTACCAAGAGCAAGCCGTCTTCTTTCATAATGGACTTTAGTTCCCCGATAAAATTAGCGGGCTCTTGCAAGTGCTCCAGCATTTCGGAACAAATGACCACATCATAGCGCCGTGAAACGGCTGGATCGCTAATCGAACCACAATAAAAATCAATGCTCGTTAAACCTTTTGCTAGAAGGCGGCCTCTCTCAATCGAGGCCGAATCTGAATCCATTCCCATAATTGAATATCCAGCATTTGCGAGGGGAACGGTAACGTTCACACCGGTACCACAGCCAACATCCAAGATTCTCATATCATGTACGTCTAACCCCTTCTTTTGACGATACCTTTCAATGTGCTGGATAAAAAACTCGAATCGATTGACGATCCCGAAGACCGTTTCACGGATGATGAGTGGCCCTGATACTAGAGTGGCTGGGGAACGATCCATTATTGACTTCGACACTACAGTGGCGATGGTACCTCTCGCATCCATTCATTCAATACCAATTAGATTTGGGTCCCCAATTACTCAATGAACGACCAACACTTCACACAGATGAATACTATCTCCCCACTTCATTATTTTCTCTTCAAGTCAAACCAATTGAACTCCCCTTGGTGGAATTCGAAATGCAAGACTACTTCGAACTCAACGGGATCAAGTGCAGCCCGTAGCTTTGCTAAATCGTACCATTCAACCCAGGGTGTGCCACTCCCATCGGTGCGTTCGCCCCACTGATCAAAGGGCAACCGTCCTTCCCGTGCCCAACGTGTTTCAGGGTAGGCCAGCTCGATCCATCGTCCGTCCGGCTTCAGGTGCCTTAGGAGCTCCTGAGCCTCCGCACGAATTACATCAAACGGTGCATTGATAAGTGATCCAACGCACCAGATCGCATCGTAATCAGTCTTCCCAGCTTGGATAGCGAATCAAGATCTTGCATGAAAAAAGTCCACATTGTTCAGACCAAGCAATTTGCAAAGTCGTTGGACAACACCCAAATTAGACTCAACAATATCAACCAGGGTCATTTGAGCACCGTTTTGGGCAAAGGTTAACCCATCAATCCCAAACCCACTTCCAAAGTCCATGATACGCTTGCCTCGAAAGAGATCCTTATAAATCGTATGATACCAGCCACGTAACTCGAACGCCTCGCCAGTGGTTTCAGCCGTCCTCACACTTTCCCATAGTTGCAGCAGTTCCTTATCCGACAAATTTAACAACTGCCCGGTCATCATACGAGAATTCCCAGCTGGAATCTCACACCATTTCTGGCGCAATCTATCAAAAGGCTGATCCCAATTGGATTGCGCGATTCTAGACTGGGAGTTGGTCTTAAAAAACATATCTTTAGCTATCATAAACTTTACTCAACAAGTTCTCGACGCGCTTTTTTTCTACACAGAGCCGTCAATTTGCTCCAGGGCACCTTACCTCCCGGAATTCTCTCCACTACTCGCCGTAGTACACAAATTGTGTACCCTCACCAAAATCTCCGCAGGGAATAACGCCAAGAACTTCCTCGGAGAGCGAATTCATAATCTCAACTTGATTTCTGTCCGGTACGGACAGAGCAAAGGTCTGGCAGCTCAGCTCGTGAGCATCGTGTAGCCAGAGCGATCCCGTATCTAGTCGGTGCGCACTACCAAATTCTGGCGTTAAAAAGACAACTGACCCGAGACAACTATCACAGAAGTAAATCTGGTCTTCCCGGGTAACACGCGAACCGTGACAGCCGATAAACCCCCTCAGCAATTCCTTATAATTGCCATTATAATCAAACCAGCCAATCGCCCCTTGAATTAAGGTGGAAACCAGTATGCCGTTGCGCCAGGGCCAGGCACAGTTTAGATGGGTTAGTTGATAATCGTTGATGATATAATGGTCTACAACCGAATCTTTCCTTGATAGTGGATAGTTGAATCCGTACAGGGCCTGAGGCATTCTTCGGGTTTGCACGACTTCATATGTGGCTTCGTCAATCACTAGCACGCTATCACTGGCTGAACATGACACTAATAAGTGCCCCGTCTGGTCTGGAACAATGGTATGAGCGCCTGACAACCAAGGATCTTTGATTACCGCGAGCCGTGATAGGGTGGAATCGTAAATTTCTATTATCTCAACACCCAATACCCACAACCTCTGCTTATACCAGAGTGCAAATTGCGGCTTATATTCCTTTGGGTTCATGTGCGCAAGCAACCGCGGGGTGCGGAAATCGTCTCCAACAAATTCCCAGATGGTAATGTCTCCCAGGTAAGGCGTATGGTTCGAAGAGGGAGTCAAAGACTCGAAAGGAACGGGAGGAGGAAGACGAGTGGAGTCGGAAAATCTTTTCGTGAGAAAGTTTATGTTACATCGATCGAGATCAACAGGCCGCTCCGTATGCGTGACGCATAGTAGCTTTTGTCTGCTGTTAGTCCGCTGTTTGTTATAATAAATTTTCATTCTCTCTACTCTCTGTTATCCGATCCTGCAGGGGACTAACTTTCCAACTCTGCCTCAGACTCACATACCCGCCTCCATGATTTCGTGATCCTTTTATCACAACCTTGACACTACGGAACTTACTCAACGTGTCTTCAATTCGAGAGAAATATGCTGGCAGGACGAAAATAAGGACTGAATAATCACCCGGGATAAAAGGTAGGGACTCGTATTTGATGTCAAATCGTATTCTTTCGCCTCTTTTTAGCGACAGGGAACCCACCATATGATCACTATTGTTTCCCGAGACAACTATTTTATCCTTACAAAAGTAAACGCAAATGACTGCTTGTAAAATATCGTCATACGCTTCCAGGTCAAAAGATAACGATGTTGAGTTTCCAGACTCAACGGTATTGGTATGAGATTCGCCGTCGCCTCGGACGGTAATATTGTCAATGACCATTCTTGGAACTTTGATATCTAGATCGAATTGAGATGGAAGATCATCATTTTGGGGACCTGCCAAGGAGTCTCTCTGATATTGCTTCACAATGTCCAAAGTTGGGCCGTATTCTATTAAGGCACCGTGCTTCAAATAGATGCAGTGGTTGGTGAGCGTTTCAATAACTCTCATGTTGTGGGAAACGACCAATACTGTCCTACCCGCTTTAGATATGTCATCCATTTTCCTTATACATTTCTGCTGAAAGCCAAGATCTCGGACACCCAACACCTCATCGACTAGCAGGACCTCGGGCTCCAAATGGGCAGCGACGGAAAATCCAAGGCGCAAGTACATACCACTAGAATAGCGCTTTACTGGAGTGTTAATAAACTTTTCCACGCCAGCAAATGCCACAATGGTATTAAACTTGTTGTCAATCTCCCGCTTCTTCATTCCAAGAATGGCGCCGTTTAAGTATATGTTTTCACGTCCAGTCAATTCGGGGTGAAAACCGGTTCCTACCTCCACTAGTGATCCCACTCGTCCATGGATTTCGGCATATCCCTCGGTAGGCTCGGTGATGCGTGAAAGAAGTTTTAGCAATGTAGTTTTGCCCGCTCCATTGCGGCCAATGATGCCAATCACTTCTCCCTGTTTAATTTCAAAAGAAACATCTTTTAAGGCCCAAATATAGTCATTTGACGGCCGCGAGCCGTTTTTAGCGCCTCCACCATTCATCACGGACCCCCAAGCCCGAAAAGGCACATGAATTATACCGGTCAACTTGTCCCGTAATGTCTTGTAAGGCGCATGCTCACCAATCCGGTAGCGCTTGCCCAAACCTTCAATACGAACTGCCAGATCAGTCATGGTTTAGTGAACCCGAGCATAGTTCCGACCTACCTCCTCCTCTGCTAATTCCTCTCTCTCTTCCTGCGTCTCCGTCAAAATACCTTGATCCGCCAGATACCTGACGATGACACCAGCATTTTCTTCTGGCGAACAATCGGTTGTAGTCAGCGTGATTTCGGGAGCGTTTGGGACCTCGTATGGATCGTCCACACCGGTAAAACCTTTTAGTTCTCCTCGCCTGGCTTTGGCATAGAAGCCCTTAGAATCCCGTTGTTCACACACCTCGATCGGAGTATTGACGAATACCTGACAGAAACGGTTCTCCCCAATCATAGAACGCACCCTGTTTCTTGTAAGCTCGTAAGGACTTATTGCGGCGCAAATAACCGTACCGCCATGTCGAACGATCTCAGAAGCAAAAAAACCGATCCGCAGGATGTTTGTGTCCCGGTCCTCCTTTGAGAAACCGAGTCCTTTGGAAAGGTGGGTGCGCACAACATCGCCATCTAACACGGTTATCTGCTTTCCATATCTCCTCAGCATCACAGCGAGAATTTCTGCAATAGTGGTTTTACCCGCGCAGGACAGACCGGTAAGTCAAATACAAATGCCCTCCTGATGGCGAGGAGGAAAGGCTTTCAATAAAATAGCGGCAACCTCCGGTCGCGTGAACCAGTGAGGTAACGGTTTTCCTTTGGATAGGTAATCCTTACGAACGCTGGTTCCTGAAATAGCGATCCATTTCTTTCCCGGCGGAATTCGATGAAGCTCTTCAAAGCGGTCCTCGTCCGGGAGATACAGCATCTCGTTATAGGAAATCATCTTCACGCCGATTTCAGGGGCGAATCCGGCCAAGAGTTCTTGTGCTTCAGTGGCACGGTAAAATGGTTTTCCCTCCGAGTCACTGCCAGGACTAGCGTGATCTCTTCCGACAATGAGGTGATTGGCCCCAAAATTTCTTCTTATTATGGCATGCCAAAGGGCTTCCCTTGGGCCCGCAAGACGCATGGCTAGCGGCAGCAGGCTAAGCAGCGTACTCTCGGGATTATAGTACTTGTCCACCAAGATTCGGTATGTCCGCACTCTGGTGAAGTAATCTACATCGTCAGGTTTTGTGAGTCCCACAACCGGATGGAGCAACAGGCTTCCGCCAACTTCGCGTGCGGCTTGTTTGGTCATCTCTTCATGAACCCTGTGGATTGGATTGCGAGTCTGAAAGGCGACAACGTTGGGGTGACCCATGAGTTCCAATTGGCAACGAACTTGACGCGGGGAATTACGTATTTCTGGAAAGTCATAGTATTTCGGCAAATTCAAAATCTTGAGAGGTCCAGACATGTAATAAGGACTCCATGATGCCATCTCTGATACCAGGGGATGGCAAGGGTCAGTAGTACCATAGACATGCATTGCCTCATCAAATCGGTTCCATTTGTAAACCTCTTCCACCAACATTACAGCAAGGAGTTCATTGGTCGTGCTACGCAAGGCAATCCACTTCCCAAGCCAGTCGAGACCCTCCGCCGTTACGGGTAATGTGATCGGTACAGGGAATAGTGTCCCGTTACCCAATCGCATCTGTTCCAAGACTTGCTTGTAATCCCCCTGTCTCATAAAACGGTCAAGAGGTGAAAATCCCCCGGTTGCAAGGAGCTCAAGATCACAAAGCGAACGGGGAGAAAGCTGAAGCGACGGCAGGCCCACAGCCATCCGTAGCAACTCATCGCGCTCCGCCAATGGAACGGTCAGCTCAACAAGTTCCCCACCGTAAGGATGGATCAATTGTGGCTTTACATTCATAAATCACACCACATCGGCTAGCGTTCTCGCCACCCGTTGAAAATAATAAAGTCCGCCGATAAAGGTGATAAGGATTGCAATAACCGAAACCGCTATCATTGATTCCATCTCGCCACTCTTTCCGAGCAGGGCCCAACGAAAGCCTTCAATCACACCTGTCATGGGATTGAGACCATAGAGCAGGCGCCAGTTTTCGGGGACGAGACTTGCAGGGTAAACTACTGGCGTAGCGAATAGCCAAAACTGGGTAAGGAACGGTAGAGTGTAACGAACGTCTCGGTACTGTGCGTTGAGTGCGGAGAGCCAGAGGGCCACTCCCAGGGCGCTCATCAGAGCGAGCAAAATCAATAATGGGAGTGTTAACACCGCCATGGTTGGGACAATTCCATAGAAAAGCATCATGCCGACCAATAGGCCTAGTGCGATAGCGAAATCCACAAGACTTGCTATGACAGCAGATGTCGGGATCAAAATTCGAGGAAAATAGACTTTAGTGATGAGGCGCTCGTTCGTAACTAGGCTCGTACTGGCATCTGTCAGGGCACGGGAAAAGAGCTGCCAGGGTAGCAAGGCGGTCAAGGCAAAGATGGGGTATGGAAGACCATCTGAAGGAATTTTGGCCAGCCGACCAAAAAAAAGCGTGAATATGAGCATCATGCAAAGAGGCTGAATGACCGCCCAGGCAACCCCAAGGACGGTCTGTTTGTACCGTACTTTGACGTCTCGCCAGGTCAAAAAATAGAGCAGTTCTCGGTATTCCCACAGATCGCGCAGATTCAGGGGCACAAAGCCTGAACTCGGCCGAATCACTACCGGAGATGACCGGGTTATCTCAGTAGCGACACTCATGAATTTCTCTATCTGACCCCCTATGGTTCTAATTTCTGTAACTTTTACTGACCATGATGCTTAGAAAAGAATGGATTCTGCTACAATTATTCAAAAGAGCACGACGATTAACTAACTGTAGAAATATGAAGATATTTTTGCTGATTTAAGGCAATTTTCGGGCCAATCCTTCAATGATGAGGGCTTCACCCACTTCTTCGCCTTCTCCGACATTAATTTGATGGGAAATCATTATCGAGAACCTTGCCTCAGCTTCCTTGAAGCTTCGTTTTTGCCAGACAGTCCCGTGGTCTTTTGTCGATGAAACACGCCACAGCCTTAATTATACTCGGACTTTCCCTGTCGACAACGTCAAAATAAAGCCTCAATTGACATGTACCACGAGTTTTTTATAAAACAGGATTTTAAAATTTTTATGTGTTGAATTTTCACCTTTAACTTTCTTTTGTGAATGGAAGGTCCATTCCGATGCGCTCTGTTCAAGCAGGCGAATGGCTGTTGCGGAGATTTGCCTAAGAACGGCAAATTGTCGGGTAAGTAATTGTATAGCCCAGCTGGAAGATACGAATCCAAAAATATCAGGGGAATATCGAGATTGAAAATCAATTCGGCCCGGCATTGTGGCCTCCGATGGCGAAACAAACTCCCACTGGTAATTCGCAGCCGTTAGGAAAGGAAGAATAAATCACCTCAATTCAAAGGGACGGCCGCGAAAATTATTGGACCTCAACTTGCCTGAAGTACGGCTCGTTTTGATTTTTCCGGCTCAAGTTTATTCTAGGGTTTCGCTCCTACGGCCCAAAATCTACCTAGGCGAGATGATTCAAGAAGAACATCAACGTTCGTAAATCCGAACCTTGCGAGCCTATTTGCCACTTGCTTTGGATCAATGGCGATACCCGACCATGTCTCCGGACGGCCCGGAACGCAGACAGATTGAATGGCACCACCACGTAACCAGCGCAAGGTCACGAGTTGATAGAAGAGTTGCGCTGCAGGATGCAAGCTTGAGGGAAATAATCGCAGGAGACGGTAACTAAACGGGTAATAACCTCGAAAATGCAATTGGAACACTCCACCAGGTCTTAACACTCTCCATACTTCTGCGACGTATTGCCACACAATATTTGGATCAGGCACGTGCATGAACACAAGATAGGAGAAGCAAAAATCCATAGAGTTGTCTTCTATACCTGACAAATCCTGCCCATTGGTCAATAGGAAATGGGTATTGGGATCACGGTTCAACTCGCGCGCCTGTTTAATCATTTCGGCAGATACATCAACCCCCCACATTTCATGGAATCCCAGTTCTGCGAAGCCGGAAAATAATCTTCCAATGCCACATCCGATTTCCAGAATACGCTTCCTGTCAGGAACGAATCCAACCCGCTCAAACATTGGCTGGACTAGGGCAATGGCATGTTCCTTTCCCTCTCTAAAGAAACTTTCCACGTTCCGATTGCTGGGCTCATTTGTCGTGGCTATATAGTAAATGGCGTTTTCCTTTGCACGCCTATCCCAGTCGTCTCGCATCATTTTGGGCCAATTCTTTTTCACAATTTCGACTCCTAACACCTTAAGAGCATCAATATTTTATAAGAATTCTCCGGCCGGTTTAATGTGACAAGAATCGGCACGAGTCTATTCCTCGGTTACCTAGTGTGGTTTTATGATTCTTCACTTCAAAGGGTGCCTTGTGTTACCATAAAAAAGATATCGGCAAAGCATTTTTGAGAAGATAACATTTGTGCCTACAGCTGTCGTCATACCCACCTTTAATCGTCGGGAAACCGTCCTAGCCGCCCTGAAAAGCGTGTTTGACTTCTTGCCTCCCGAACATCGTGTGATCGTTGTGGATTCCGGCTCTTCCGACGGAACGACACATGCCGTCGGTGAACAATATCCCCAAGTATTGCTGGTCGAGGGGGACTCGTCCATGTGGTGGGATGCTGCGATGAACCTCGGCATCCGTAAAGCAAGGGAACTGAATTGCAAATATGTGCTCGCCTACAATGATGATAACATTGCCACTCCAGACCTGTTTCGGACCCTGGCCGATGCTGTTCGAATTTATCCCCAAAGTATCCTTGCTGCAGTGTGTTGTTACCTCGATCGACCCGGCACTGTATTCTTTGCTGGCCGCATGCGAGCCAAAGGGAGCGATCGCTTCTATTATTTGGATAAGGATGTACCATTGTCAAACCTAGGTTCAGGCGTGCGGGAGGTGGATCTGCTCCACGGTATGTGTACGCTTTTTCCAATGACTGTATTCGACACCGTGGGTCTCTTCGATGCTGCGGCCTATGGATCTCTCTTTGCCGACGACGATCTTACTTTACGCGCCGTAAAAGCTGGTTATCACCTCCGGGTAGTCCTTGATGCCGTAGTGTTAAACGACCGCACCAAAACAGGCTTTAATCCCTATGACCACCGCCAGGGACCAGTGGGCATATGGATGTTATTATTTTCCAGAAGATCTGCATTTAAAATTGATAGGAGGACACGCTTCCTTTGGCGCCACCGGCGCAGTTTGTTTTATTTCCTTAAGACTTGGTTGTTCGATTATATGCGACTCACCGCACTGATCATCGCGAGATGGATTTTACCCACAAGCACCTTCCAATGGTTGGGTAAAGGGCACGTCCAAAGACTACAACGGCAATGAGGATTCTAGTCCTAGCGAAGCGACAATATACGGGCAAGGATCTAGTGGATGATCGCTTCGGACGGATTCGCGAATTACCCCTTGAATTGGCAAATCTCGGTCATGAAGTGAGAGGGATCTGTCTCAGCTATCACGTCAGAAGCGAGGGACTTTTCCCAGATTCCGGAAGTACCGAAGGTGTCCAAGTTCCATGGCATTCACTGAACCTTGGAAGTCTGATTATCCCTGGCCTGTTTCGCTATTACCGTGAAGTAAAAAGCATCGCACACCAATTTAAGCCTCATATCATCTGGGCTTGTTCGGATGCCTATCACGCCATCTTCGGGGTTTCCCTTGCAAAGGAGCTAAACACAAAAAGCGTGGTGGATCTTTATGACAACTTTGAATCCTTCGGGGCCACCAAGTTGCCTGGGGTTCTGTCACTCTTTAAAAGTGCGGTAAAAAATGCGCATGGTGTTACCTGTGTGAGCCAAGCTTTAGCGGATCATGTTTCACAGAATTATCACCGTCAGGGCCCGATCATGGTGCTGGAGAACGCCGTCCGTAAGGATCTGTTTTACCCTCAAGACCGTAATACTTGTAGGAAGAACCTCGGCCTCCCTGAAAGTGCAAAGATTATCGGCACAGCAGGGGCTTTATACAAAGAGCGCGGTATCCACGCCCTATTTCGTGGCTTTGAACGCCTCGCCTCCATGGACAAAAACCTCCATCTGGCTGTGGCAGGTCCTCGTGACCGTCATTGCCGCTTACCCAGCGGACAGCAGGTTCATGATCTGGGTGTCTTACCATTGGAAACGGTTCCACTCTTGTTTAACGCCTTAGATGTAGCAGTCGTCTGTAACCGGGATTCTCCCTTTGGGCTTTATTGCTTTCCACAAAAGGCGTACGAAATCGTTGCCTGTGGCACACCGTTAGTTGCACCAGCGGTGGGGCCAATTAAAAACCTTCTGGTGGGTCATCCCGAATGGTTATTCGAGCCGGACAATCCCCAGAGCTGTGCCCTAGCCATAGGTTCGCAGTTAAAGGCGCCCACTCCTCTCCACATGGATGTTCCAAGTTGGACGGATTTTTCAAAGCGACTGGAAACTTTTTTTTCGACAGTCGATACCGTAGTGCCTAGCGCAACATCGAATGACATCCTGGAACGCTTAGAAGACGGCAGAACCGCCCAGAAATGATGCTGGTGAGCCAATGCCCATGGCGAATTGCGGGCCATCAGTAAAACCAGTTCGGCCTTTGGCCTAAATTGAGTCATTCGGATCGCTTTTGGTTTGATTCGCACGCTTCGTAATAACTATGCTAGAGATTTGAATAGCTGGCCGTACTGCCTCGCAACGGATTCAATGCTAAACTTTTCTCGGACTCTCTTCCGGGCAAACTCACCCATCCTTCGCTTCGCTTCCTGATCGTGCAAAAGATTTACCACGGCTCGGGTTATCGAAGGGTAATCTCCCGGATCAACGAGGATGCCACTCTTTTGATCTTCCACGGCGTCTGGAATACCTCCCACACGGGTGGCCACAGAGGGCCGTCCTGCTGCCGCTCCTTCGATCATGACTATACCGAATCCCTCGGCGTCTTCCTTCATCCACAAAGCGGGCAATACCACCAGGTCGGCAGCCTGATAAACCTTGGCCAAATCACCATTGCCCAATCCCCCCAACAAACGTACGTGTTCCTCAAGCCCTAACTTCTTCGTCAGTTCCTTAATCTCTTCCATTGCATTCTCACCATGACGGATCAGGGCCTCGGTGGGATTTTCCCCCACCACCAAAAAACATGCATCCGGCACTTCTTTAAGAATACCGGGGAGAGACTTTGCCACAAACTCCTTAACGCCTTTGCGCGGCGTCAAACGGCCAACGGCCAGAATGACCTTCAGCCCCTCCAGACCCAACTCTCTTTTCACCTCGTCGTCCGCAAACGAAGCGAAGGCATTGCAGTCCACGCTGGGCGGAATGACGGAGACCGAATCCTTTTTGACCCCCTTCTCCACTACTAAAGAGGCGGTATGTTGACTATTGGCAACGACGTGATCCAGTTTTTTGAGCCAACGAACAAACAGTACTTGGTATAAAAAACTCGGATAGATCAAATCTAAGCCATGCACGTTAACCACTGCCTTACGCCGAAAGATCCGTGCCAGACTAAGAATAAAGGGAGCCACCACCGCGCTTCCCCCCAGGATGATTTTGATCTCACGGTTCCTCCACAAGAGTAAAGCGCCATACCAAAATGCAAAGAAGAAGAAAGGAAGGAGGCCTTGCCAGCGCGGACGAAAAACCCGTTCTTCAGAGGGTGGGACAGCGGCTCCCGATGTGATAACAAAAACCGGGAAGCTTGCCCGAAGTCCACGGCAGAGATTGGACATGAGATTCTCGATTCCCCCACGGCGGGGTGGGAAGTTCCACGTGATCATCAGAACGCCCAAAGCTCCATCTTGTCGTGTCACTACCGGTTTCATTTGTTTTAGCTTCTGGATGGATCTCCTCCCTTCTGAAGTAACCAAATGTATCCCGGACAAAGCCAATAGGCATGTTGTACAATTAAATTGGCAATCTTTGCCTTGAAACTCCGCTGGTCGAGTAAATAGTCCAAGTGGAAGGCTTTCGGGTCCTGAATTAATCGTTGTGTATAGTCTATGAGCCAAAATCTATTAACTAGCTTGCGCAGCGCGCCGTGGGTTAGAAATTTTTCTTCATAAAACTGGCCTTTCCCACTCAACCTAAAGTAAATATGGGAAAGAGGCTTTGGAAGGATGGACAGAAAAGGCAATTGATAGTGAGGCTCATTGATAGCCAGTCGATTGCCTGCCGCAAAATAGCACACTCCCCCCGGGCGCAATACGCGATAGACTTCCTTCATGAGCCTATCGGCATCATCCACGTGTTCGTACACGTGGGCACAGATAACCACATCAAAAACCTCGTTGGAAAAAGCCAACTTCGTACCGCTTACAAGGGCGAAGTTGAGATTGTCTCTCGAATAATTACGCCGGGCCGAGCGTACAGCCGCTCCATCAATATCCACCCCAATGACCTTGCTAAAATGATCGGCAAGATAATTTGCCACAATACCCCCCGACGAGCCCAGATCCAAAACAGCCAGGTCTTTAAGATCCTGACTGAGAAAGTCCTTCAAGACCGCTGTCATTGTCCTGGCTTTCCTCTCCCTACTCTCCTTCTTATACACCGCTTCGGGCAAGATTTCAGAGAAGTGCCGTTGCTGCGCCTGTTTTGTAGCCATGGTGATATTCTCCCCTGCTGGAGAGGGTGATTCAAAACAATTAATTTACCGGCGGTGAGCAATCCAGGATGCGATGAAATCCAAATCCATGGGATGGAAACAGATTAAAAACTCCTTAGTCGAGTTCACCATCTTTGGGGGTAAAAGTCCCACGCTGTTCCATTCTCAGCAGAGCGATTTGTTCCGATACCAAACCCAACATAAAAATGATCACTGCCGCGGTTAACAAAAGCACCGACATATTCGTGAAGCGTGACTGGGTCATGAACGTATAGGCGTAGTTAGCGATCCCACATATGAAGAAAAAAACGCTCACTGGGACAAAGACGCGGAAGGGAGAGAATAGAGTTGCGATTTTGGCGATGATCAATAGAAAACGGATACCGTCGGAAATCAGGCTGATTTTGCTTTGGCCGCTTCGATAGAGACTTTGAATGGGTACATACTTCACCGTCAGACCTGACCGAAGGAACGCCAGCGTCATGGTTGATGGATAAGAAAACGTGTTCGGTAAGAGATCAATAAATCGCATGGCATCCCTGCGACGCAACACTCGAAACCCGGAGGTCAAATCCTTAACCTTAAACTTCGTCACATAGGCGGCAAAGGCGTTGTATAGAAGGTTGGCCGCATAACGATGGAATCTCAACTTGGAGCCCTTGCCCCTTGCCCCCACCACCATATGGTAATCCTGGGATTCAGCGAGTAAGCCTGGAAGGTCCTCGGGGCGGTGCTGCCCGTCACCGTCCATAAATACCAACCACTTCCCCTTAGCGGCTCGGATGCCGCTTTTCACCGCGGCCCCATTTCCAATATTGTAGGGATGACGCACGACCCGGGCCCCTTTGTTTTTCGCCACCTCACCGGTTTCGTCCGTGGAGCCATCGTCAACAACGATCACTTCTACATCCGCCAGCTTCAATGAGTCCAACCGGTCCAGCACTCGACCCAGGTTTTTTGCCTCGTTGAAGACGGGCAATATAACGGAAATTTCAGCGCCTTTAGCCATGGATTTGATAGATTGAGTATCTCCGTTGCTGGAAAAGCCGCCGCAGGTGAAGCGCTACAAATGAATCCCAGAGTTTCTGCTTTTCGGTGCTGAGATTGTTGCGCAGAAACCTTTGCAGCAGCTCGTCTCGAACCAAAAGGTGAGTCAGTCCAATGGCCTCCAGTTTTGTCTTCACACCACTTGCGCTCTGGGCCTCTCGAATCATGCTCACAAGACTCCAAGCGTGATCCCCAGAATCATGAAAATAGTCCCTAACACAATAATAAACCCTTCTGCCCATAAAAAGAAAATAAATCTTAGCTGTAGAGGGAAGTTTTTGGTTGATATACTTAACGGCAGGATAATCCGGTAACATACGATGCAAAAAACTTTCCCGGCTTTCCTTCCCGGTGAGGAATCCTAGCGGAGATACGGACTGAAAATAGTTCCAAAGGTAGACCCCGTTGAATGCCAGCAGGAGTATAATCCCCCCCGCGAGAATAGAGGGATGAAGGATTCGTAAATAGATATTGTGTACCCCGTAAACGAGTAAAATCACCAAAGGGGGAACTATAGGAAGAAGATAACGGATCCGTAAATCCACCAGGAAAAGAGCATACAGGAAGTAAAAGGCCACGAAGCCAAAGATCAGTTTCTTTTCCTCAGTCCATTTACCTTTAAATGCCCAGGGTAAAAACAATATCAAAATGGGATTAAGCACTCCGTCAAAGTGCTGCGGCTCATCGTCACGCCCCGTGAAAAATACTCGAATCGGCAGGGCAGCGATTTCCCACCAGCTCTCACCCCAAAGAAGCGCTCGCTTACCAAAGATCCCAACATCCACAACTCCACCACCGCTTCCACCCTCAACGCTACTAAAAAAGCCCGCAAACGCCGGGTAAAAGGCATTACCCGTCTGAAAGAGATTCTTGATGGCCCAGGGGGTAAAAGGAATCGACGCGAAGAACAAGAATAGAAGGGTCCAACCACAAACCTTATAAATATCTTTCTGGTAGGATTTTCCTAACAAATAGACCACCCCAAAGCAGAGAAGAAAAAACACCAGCAATCCATTGGGTTTAGTGGAGAGGCAAAAGCCTACTGAAAGACCAGCTAAGATTAACCATCGAGGTTGCCAGGTGTCATACCACCACAGCAAGCAAAGCAAAGACGCCAGAGAATAAAAGATAAGTCCAAGATCCACGTAGGCCCAATTGCTGAGGCGAAGGATAGCGGGGGTGGAAATGAAAAAAAGAAATCCCAATAGACCATAGATTGGGCTGAGACGGCGCGCGAGATATGCATAGACCAGGACCCCTGTGAGAAACCCAAAAAGACCGTGAATGAGCTTTGGGATGGAGTCCCAACCCCATTTTACGAACGGAACGTAAAGCATATCTAGGAGCATGGGGTAATAGGAATAGGGGGCAAACGGTATTTCATGGATCCTACCGGCACGAACATAGAGTCTTGGAATTGCAAGATGATGGGTTAGCTCATCCCTAGCCCAGGGCGGAACCAGTCCTAGCAGCACCTCCGCCAAAAGAATCCCAAGGATCAAGATCCAAATAAAAGAGCCAAGTCTACCTACCCCGCGCATCTCGATGATGATCACATAGAGAAGGGCAAGGGCGGCCAATAAAATGGCAGTAGCTGTGGTGAAATTAAGCAGGGGATTTGTGACGTAACCATTCACCCCTGCAATAAAATAGAGAGTCGCGACGAAGCCCAGGAAGCAACCGACGAGACAGGTCCGGAAAAAGAGCTGGGAAAAACGGTCTTGCGGTGCTACCGTCACCTGCTTCTCTTCTTAAGCCAACTCGCGATTAGCGGGAACACCTCTTCTTTGGCCTTCTTGCCCAGGATGAGGTCGTAGTGGCCATAGGCGACGGAATCTTTTGGTCGTGATCCAAAAATTCTGCGTGTGCGATCCGACGACTTCAGTTCACGGTAGGTGGTCCGGAGGACCTGCGGCGGGGCGAAGGGGTCCTGTTCGCCACCAATGATGAGCACTGGGACACGAATTCTAGCAAGGTTTTTTCGATAGCTATGGCTTCCTGTGGCTGAAACAAACTCGCCCTTACGGATCATGGTAATCACATGATCCAGCACTCCGGGGTTCACCGGAGCAAGGGCCGTTTCTAACAATTTCTGCTCTACTTCGGTATCCATGTTCTCCGGGTTATAAAAAAACTTTTCAACCGCTGGAATACGAGGGATCAGCAAGCGCTTAAAAAGAGGACCATCCATATAAAGTACTATTTTTTTCCAGGTGGGACTTTTTTCCAGCTTAAGGAGGGCTTTCATTGGTTCCTGCTTGGAATCGTTAAAGAGAACCGGGGTTCCAATGGTTACCAGGGCTCCAATCCCGGATCGACTCCTTTTCTTTTCAAGATAGCCGTAGAGAAGAAGCCCTCCCATCTCGTAACCCACCCAATTGACCCTAGGACTCCCGCTTTGCTTCTGGACATAACTTATGACCGAAGATAGATCGTCATTCATCATATCGTCCAACGACCATTTTTTTGGCGGCGCCTTAAGGGGTTTCAGACTCCGCCCAGTACCTCTAAGCGAAAGGTTCCACACGTCGAACCCCTCCTCAGCCAGGTACTGCGCCAGACTATATTCGCGGGTGAGATTCATAAAACGGCTGTTCACCATCAGCCCATGAGCGAGTACCACAGGAGTTCGCTGGCTGGGATTTTTCAGCCGAAACCGCTCCATTGCCAATTCAAACTTTTTCTCGGTCACCGCCCAGTGAAGCTTCCGTGAAACGTGCGGAGCATCTGCACCCCAGGCGTTGGAAAGAAAACAGAGGAGAGAAACTAACAAACCTTGGGAAATCGACTTTTTAAGAACTGTAACCTCCTTGGTTCCCGACCTTTGTTTAATCAACCGCTTCTACTATTAAGGATGAGCAAGGGGGGGCCTTATTCAAAAGTGCCGCAATGATCAACTGACAGTGGAGTCACCCTCCTACTCTGTCAAATTTTTATGATTTATCAATCATACCAACAACAACACCCGAGGAAAAGTTAAAGCTCGTTCCATGCCCACGCACTACGTCTTCATTTCCGCAGTCGACCGGTGAATCCTGGGCGGAGGGGCTTACACTGAATGAAGGGGGGACATCCGATACTAGAGACTCAACCCACAATAGCATGTCAAATCAAATGTCGAAGCCTTGAGGTAATAACCTGTCGGCGTCCGCTGAGGACAGGCCCCCGACCCAGTGTTCTCCTCGGGATACGAGTCTTCAAATCGTGGGCAACAGGTCAGCGAATATCTGAGGCTACACGTTCGATGCCCCCGACCTTCCGTTTCGCTCCCCTGCGTCGCTGACTCCGATCAGGCGAAGGGGGCTTGCACCGAAGGAAAGGAGACGTCCGATACTTCGAGTCCAAATTACAATGGCACTGCGAATCAAATGACGGGGCCTCATGGTATAAACCCATCGGCTCCCGCTGAGGGCAGGCCCCCGAGCCCCGGTTCTTCTCGGACAATAAATCTTTCAGATTGTCTTCTAAGCGAAAATTGCTAAGATAAAATTCTTCCATGTACAAAGAGGATACCATAGCAGCCATAGCAACGCCGGTGGGAGACGGTGGTGTGGCCATTGTACGGGTGAGCGGTCCTGAGGCAGAGCAGATTGGCCATACGATTTTTCAAACAGGGGTCAACGGCAATGGTAGCTTCCAATCCCATGTACTTCATCACGGGACCATCTGCGACCCAGCAAATCGCAGAGTTCTGGATGACGTCTTGGCCACCGTGATGCGCAGTCCTCGCAGCTACACTGGAGAAGACGTGCTGGAAATTCACTGTCATGGGGGTTCTTTCGTAGTCCACCGGATTCTTGAAGCTGTACTCAAGTGCGGGGCACGGCATGCTGAGCCCGGGGAGTTTACCAAGAGGGCCTTCCTCAACGGTCGCCTGGATCTCGCACAGGCAGAAGGGGTTCTCGATCTAATCCATGCCCGTACCGAAAAGGGAATGGGTTTGGCAGTGGACCAGGTTCGTGGTGAACTGTCCAAATGGGTGGGAGAGCTACGTGAAGAACTAATCGATATCCTGGTTCAAGTGGAGGCAGCCATCGATTTTCCTGAAGAGGAGCTGGAGCTGCTCAGAAGGGAAGAGTTAGCAGGTAAAATTGATTCCTTAAACCGCAAAATCCTAGTTATTATAAGTAGTTATGACTGGGGAAGACTGTATCGGGAAGGTGTAACGGTGTGCATCGCGGGACGACCCAACGTCGGAAAGTCCAGCTTGTTAAATGCGCTCCTTGGAGAGGAACGGGTCATTGTAGCCCCCGTACCAGGAACCACCCGAGATTATGTGGAAGAGAGTCTAAACCTAGACGGACTTAAAATTGTTCTGTGGGATACCGCCGGCATCCGAGAAGGGAACGACGAAGTTGAGAGGGCCGGAGTCGCGTTCTCATTGAAAAAACTCGAGGAAGCACAAGGGTTTATCCTTGTATTGGATGGAACCTCTCCAATTATGCAGGATGACCACGCTATCATGGCTGAAGTTCAACGAAAGAAAGGCATAGTCGTAATTAATAAAAACGACTTGCCAAATGAACTACCGATGAACGAATTAAAATCCTTTGCTCCAAACCACGAGATTGTGTCTCTATCTGCAAAAACAGGCCAGGGTATCAACGATCTAAAAAAGAAGCTACGGATTAGCTTCTTGGGAGAGGAATCCGAACCAGACATCGTTTTGACTAACCTACGCCATAAAACGGCCTTGGAGAAATCCGCGACCGGGCTTTCCGAAGCGTCAAAGAGCCTGAAGGAAAACCTACCCTCAGAGATGGTTGCGGTTGATCTACAAGATGCCAGCCAAAACCTTGCTGAAGTCATTGGCATCGTAACAAATGATGATATTTTAGAACGTGTTTTTAGTCAATTCTGCATTGGAAAGTAACTACAAACAACCTATTTAAGCTATTCTACAAGCTGTTAGTGCGTTAAATTCTGTTGCCTTAATAATCTAAAAAAGCTTAAATAGCATTTCCACGTGAAACACCATGGTTGAAAAGGGAACAATTTACGACATTATCATTGTGGGAGCCGGTCATGCTGGTATTGAGGCTGCACTGGCATCCGCGCGGATGGGCTGTAGGACCTTAATGTTGACCCTTAACCTGGACCACATAGGGCAAATGTCCTGCAATCCAGCAATTGGTGGCATCGGCAAGGGTCACCTAGTTAAGGAGATTGATGCCCTGGGTGGCGAGATGGCAAAAGCTATTGATGAGACTGGAATACAGTTTCGTACGCTTAATACAAGGAAAGGGCCGGCAGTTCGAGCATCTCGAGCGCAAGCAGACAAAGCCATCTATCGATTGAGGATGAAGCAGGTCTTGGAAAATTGTCCTAACTTGACCCTCCGTCAAGGCAGCGTTGAGTCTCTTTTAACTGATGATAGTAAAGTGACAGGGGTAGAGACTCAAATCGGTGAGGTTTTCAGCGGTCGTAAGGTTATTCTAACCACTGGAACCTTTCTCAAAGGCTTAATTCACGTTGGCGATAAAAATTATCCTGGAGGAAGGGCGGGCGATTCTGCTGCTCAAGGGTTAAGCGAATCTCTTGACCAGCTAGGTTTCAATATTGGCCGCCTGAAAACCGGTACCTGTCCACGGTTGGATGGTCGGACAATTGATAAAACCCGCTTAGCGGTTCAACATGGGGACAGTAATCCTACACCATTCTCATTTTCCACTCAAAGAATTACTCAGAAACAGATACCCTGCTACATAACATATACAAACAGTCACACCCACGATATTATCCGTGCCTCATTGCATCGCTCGCCAATGTATTCTGGGGTGATAAAGAGTCGGGGGCCTCGATACTGTCCTTCAATAGAAGATAAAGTCGTTCGGTTTGCAGACAAATCCCGACATCAAATCTTTTTGGAGCCAGAGGGATACGACACTATAGAGGTATACCCAAATGGCCTATCCACCAGCCTGCCCCTCGATGTCCAGCTGGACATGGTGAGATCCATTGAGGGATTGGAGCAGGCAGACATCATGAGACCCGGTTACGCCATCGAATATGACTACGTCGATCCTACTCAGCTTAATCCAACCCTAGAAACAAAGATTGTCAAAGGCCTCTACCATGCCGGGCAGATCAATGGTACGACGGGATACGAAGAGGCCGCTAGTCAGGGAATTATGGCCGCAATCAATGCGGTTCTTTCCTTACGTGATAAGGAACCGTTCATTCTGTCGAGGGATCAGGCCTATATTGGCGTGCTCATAGATGATCTTGTCACAAAAGGAACTGACGGTGAACCATATCGAATGTTCACCTCACGGGCGGAGTATCGTTTGCTGTTGAGAGAGGACAACGCGGACCTTCGTCTTACGGAATTAAGCTTTCAAAAAGGACTTGCCACGGAAGCTGAGTATCAGCGGACCGTCCGGAAGAAAACCTCACTCGATGAAACCATAGACTTTCTTCGCAAGACACGTATTAATCCTACGGCTGATAACAACCGAAAGCTTGAGGCTATGGGCTCGGCTCCCCTGCGCACACCGACTTCGTTGCTCCAATTACTTCGCCGCCCAGAGATTTCATTCCAAAAATTGACTGAATTTGAATCCAGGTTAATTGAAACTCAACCAGATTTGAGCTTGCAGGTTGAGCTACAGATAAAATATGTAGGCTACGTTCAAAGACAATTGGAGGGAGTTGATAGATTCCGAAAAATGGAGGATGTCCACCTCCCTGAAGACATAGACTATACGGAAATCTCGGGACTATCCCGGGAAGTTTGCGAAAAGCTGACCCATGTAAGACCTCATTCCCTTGGCCAGGCACATCGAATTCCAGGGATCACACCTGCTGCAGTATCTCTCTTGTCCATATATTTAAAAAAGAGAAAGCTTGCATAAAACACCGGATAGCTCAGGTTTGCTGGAGAGCCGCCAACTTCTCCTACAGGGTACAGAGGCCCTGGGGATATCTCTTTCTCAAAAGCAACTTGAGCAACTCATATCCTACCTTGATCTAATTCAACTGTGGAACTCCAAATTCAACCTCACTGCCATAAGAAGCACACATCTTATTATTCGACATCATTTCGTTGACTCCCTCGCCATCGCGCCCTTCACAAATCCCGTCAGCCCGCTGGTAGATATTGGCAGCGGACCTGGCTTTCCAGGGATCCCCCTAAAAATCATTTTCCCAGACAAGAGAATTACATTGGTTGATTCACAACGAAAGAAAGCTACTTTTATGAGGGAGGTGGTCCGTGATTTGGATCTAAAGGGCATTGAGGTGCTTGAGACGAGGGTAGAGCATCTCAAGCCACCACAGGACAACCTATATAAGGAGGCTGTAGCGCGTGCCTTCGGTTCCTTGGATCAGTTCCTTAATATCTCTGCTAGTTTACTAGGGCCAGATGGGCGGAGTCTATTCATGAGCGGTCCAAAGGGCCCCATTGTGTTCTCTTATATTAAGGATAAGTCTATCGAGCTAGGCTTTGTCAAAAGCCAAATTGAAAACTACCATCTTCCCATTGGAGCGGAGAAACGAACACTCCTTATCTTCTCAAAGAATTGACTGTTTCACGTAAAACATCTTTTAACTTCCCTTTTGTTCCTTAATGTGCTAAAAAATACATTGGTGTTCAGTGTAACCTATTGATCTTAAAGAGATTTATATTGGCAAAGGTTATTGCTATAGCCAATCAAAAAGGAGGGGTGGGGAAAACAACCACCTCGGTCAACCTTGGTGCTTCCCTGTCAGTTGCAAATAAAAGAACTCTTCTTATTGATATCGATCCTCAGGGTAACAGCACCACAGGGCTTGGTATTAATCGTTCGACACTCACCAAAAGCATTTACCAGGTATTAATTGGGGTTAGCCCCCTTTTGGATGTACTCTGTCCTACGGAACTTCCGTCCTTATCCGTTGCTCCAGCCACAAGGGACTTGATTGGTGCGGAAATTGAACTGGTCAGCGAAGCGGAAAGAGAGCAACGTCTTAAAAAAGCAGTCAAATCTGTTCACGACGAGTTTGATTATATTATTCTCGACTGCCCACCATCCCTGGGCATCCTCACCTTGAATGCACTGACGGCTGCTGACTCATTGATCATACCCCTTCAGTGTGAATACTACGCCCTGGAGGGATTAACTTCTCTTCTCGAAACCTTAAAGATAGTTCAGAAGGGATTAAACCCGAGTCTATTTCTCGAGGGAATTTTGCTCACCATGTTTGACGGCCGAAGCCGTCTTTCCCAGCAGGTAGCCGAAGAAGTACAGCAACATTTTTCAGGTCGTCTATTCCAAACGGTGATACACCGCAACGTCCGTCTCAGCGAGAGCCCAAGCTACGGTAAACCGGCTCTTTTATACGACGTGCGCTCCACAGGCGCGCAGAGTTATCTAGATTTGGCAAAAGAACTCATAAGAAGCGAGGAGGAAAGGCATCATGCAGAAGAAGGCACTGGGTAGGGGCCTTAGCGCCCTAATTCCTGATCTCGAGTCCCCAGAGACTGCTCAGCTCTCCGTGGAGGTGGAAAGAATTTCCCCCAATCCACGACAACCCCGTCGTTCATTTGACGATGAACAGATTAAGGAATTAGCGGAATCTATTCGAGTGAAAGGTGTCATCCAGCCATTGTTAGTCCGCCGCAATGAACATGGTTATGAACTAATTGCGGGGGAGCGCCGCTTACGGGCATCGGTCCGAGCTGGACTCAAGGAAGTTCCCGTTATGGTGATTGAAGTCAACGATACCGAATCCCTTCAAATGGCGCTTATTGAAAACCTTCAACGTGAAGACCTTAACCCCATGGATGAATCCCGCGCTTTTCTGCGCCTTCAGGAAGACTTCAACCTGGGCCAAGAGCAAATAGCGATGATGGTAGGCAAGAGCCGGCCAGCGGTGGCAAATTCCATGCGACTCGCTTCTCTTCCAGCGGAGGTCCAAAAGGAAGTGGTTTCGGGACGGCTCCCGGCAGGGCAGGCTAGAGCGCTTCTTGGGCTAGAGTCCGAGTCGCTCATGCTATCTGCTGCGCGCGAGGTTCTTGCAAAAGGACTTTCCACCCGTGAAACAGAGCGTCTGGTAGGGCGTCTCAAGACTCCGAAGTGGAGGAAAAGAGGCGGTTCACAACTGGATCCCAGCCTGACTCCACTCATCGAGGAGGTTCAGCGCTGGTTAGGAACCAAGGTCAGGCTCCTGCATCGGTCCAGATCAGGAAAAGGAAAAATAGAGATCGAATATTATTCCACAACGGACTTTGAACGGATCCTGCGCAAGTTGATGGACAACCAGCGAAGCCCTGCATAACCCAAAATTCTACTTACAAACCGCTGATCGTCGCCCTTAACTCCCCTCGGTGAATCGTCTTTTGACATTATTTCACCGCGATGTTATAGAGGAAAGCCTTGAGCGGAGTGTGATTCCAGTGACATGACTAGTGGTGATGAGCGAGGCCCCGCGCGAGGAAGACCTTTTCTCCGGATCCTAAAAATATAGATTCAGATAAGGTTGGGTCAGGCTAGGTCCATTTCTCTGAACCTAGCTTTTTTGTAGCAGAATTCATCATGATAGACGTAGATTACAGTATATTCATTCAAATTGCCTTGTTTCTTTTAACCTGGTTTTTTCTAGCCCGGTTCGTGTTCAGTCCCTTTCAGCGGCTGCTAGAAGATAGAGAACAAAGAACCGCAGGAATGAAGATAAAAGCGGATACGCTATTGGAAGAAGCAGACCGGTTACGAATACAATACGAAGAGAGAATCACCAGGGCAAAAGAGGAGGGAAACTCGCTCAAGGAAGAAATTCGCCAGGAGGCCCTCCAGGCGGGAGAACAGCTTTTAACTCAGGCTCAGGCAGATGCCGCACGCTTTCTCCAGACAGCCCGACAACAGATTCAGGAAGAAATGCAGAAGAGTCAAAAACTCGTCCTGCAGGAGGCGGAGGCCGTTGCGCAGGAAATGGCTGAGAAGATACTTTCGAGGAAAGTGACATGACGTCCTTTGCAATTTTTCATGTCGCCGAAGCATGGGCGGCTGCCAGCAGTGACGGCCATCTACCTTCCATGACGAGCCTCATCTTCCCATTGATCAACTTCCTGATCTTTGTGTTTCTCATCTATCGGTTTGGACTACCAGCCATCAAACGCATCCTTGCCTCACGG
Source organism: uncultured Binatia bacterium (SeqCode) (assembly GCA_965215595.1). Lineage (GTDB taxonomy): Bacteria > Desulfobacterota > Binatia > UBA9968 > CAXXLF01 > CBDCDW01. The sequence goes on from CBDCDW010000006.1 coordinate 839,197, forward strand.
CGAGATGAGATACTCGGTGCCGTCCAATCCGCAGACGAGAGCCTGGAAAAGGCGGAAGCAGCTTTACAGAGCTACCGAGATCGACTGGCTGCTGCCGACGATGAAATGAAAATCCTCCTGGAAACCCTGCGAGGCGAGGGTGAACGAGAAAAAACGAAGATCCTAAGTGAGGCCGAGGACCTGGCAGCAAAGATCAAGGCCGATGCGGAATTCGTTTCACAGCAAGAGATAAAAGTGGCACGTCAACAGATACGCGTTGAAATAGCACGCATGGCTCGGGATGCCGCTGAGAAGGCCATCCGAGCCAATCTCCGGCCCGTAGACCAGGAACGCTTCGTGGAGCAGTTCTTACACGGAATTGAAGAGGTCCGATGATTGAGGGAAGACTGAGCCGACGATACGCTAAGGCCATTTTTTCCCTAGCCAAGGAAGAACACGTTGAGGACAATTTCGTGTTGGAACTGGACCGCTTCGTCGAAACTTACAATACGCCTTCTCTGAACTCGGTATTGACCAATCCAGCATTTGGAATTCAAACTCGAAAAAATATTGCCGTCGAAATCGCACAAGCTTTGAATCTCAGCACCCTGGTGATTCGACTTTTGTCCTTCCTGACTGAGCGGGACCGCCTGGTATATCTTCCTTCCATCGTTATCCACTACCACCGCCTTCTCGATGAAACCAAAGGTAGGGTAGTCGCTAGGATGGCTACCTCCACTACCCTGGGAGCCGCAATGATTCAGAATGTGCATCGGGTACTCCAAGGAATATGTGGAAAAGAAGTGATTCTTAAGGAGGAGACCCGTCCAGATCTCATCGGAGGACTTCTGATTGAACTGGAAGGCAAGGTTTATGATGGTAGCATACTAACCCAATTGGAGCGGATGAAGGAAACCATCGAACGAGGATAATCAGTAAGCTAATTGAAATATACAGGTGAATTTTGGCTACCGGAAACGGGAAATAGATCACTCGCGCAAAGGCGCAAAGGACACCAAGTATAAATAGAGGGACAAATTCGAAACTCGAAATCCGAAATTCGAAACAAAAAGGGAAATCTCAAAATACTAATTTCAAAACATTTAAATACGCGGGAGAGTTCTCAAGGGAGGGTTTTGGATTTTGAGAATTGAGATTTTGAAATTGTTTCGTATTTCGATATTCGGATTTCGGATTTTAATTCGTCGGAGTCTTGCCGCGATACACATTGCTGAAGTCGTTCTATTAAATATTCAATGGGTAAAGACCAAAGGAATTGATTTACACGTCGGAGGAGTGAAATGGACATAGGAACAGCCGAAATCAGCAGGATTATTAAACAGCAAATTCAGGACTACGATAAAGGCGTTCAGATTGAAGAGGTTGGGACTGTGTTATCCACCGGTGACGGAATTGCCAGGGTCTATGGTCTCCAAAACGCGGCCGCTGGGGAGCTTCTGTCGTTTCCACACGATGTATACGGCATGGTGCTTAACCTCGAAGAGGATAACGTGGGTGTCTCCCTTTTCGGTGAAACTCACCTCATCAAAGAGGGCGACACGGCAAAACGCACCGGGAAGATCGTCGAGATACCTGTGGGCAATGCAATGGTGGGAAGAGTCATCAATCCCCTCGGAGAGCCCATCGACGGACGAGGACCCATTGAGTCCACAGAAAACAGAAGGATCGAACTCAAGGCCCCAGGGATCGTGGCCCGTCAGCCCGTTAAAGAGCCGCTGCAAACTGGGCTCAAGGCCATCGATGCAATGATTCCCATTGGCCGGGGACAACGTGAGCTCATTATCGGAGACAGGCAAACCGGAAAAACAGCGTTAGTACTTGATACCATTATCAATCAAAAGGGAGGTGATGTTACCTGTATCTATGTCGCCATCGGACAGAAGAGATCCACCGTGGCCCAGGCCGTCGACAAGCTCAGACAGTATGGTGCTATGGACTACACAGTGATTGTGTCCGCAAGTGCCTCTGAGCCCGCTCCGCTCCAATACATTGCCCCCTACAGTGGTTGCACCATTGGGGAGCATATTCGTGATAACGGTGGCCACGCCTTGGTGATCTACGATGACCTCTCCAAGCATGCGGTAGCATACCGCCAGCTGTCCTTGCTTCTTCGTCGGCCTCCCGGACGTGAAGCCTTTCCTGGTGATGTCTTCTACCTCCACTCCAGGTTGCTGGAGAGGGCGGCTAAACTGAACGATGCCCTTGGCGGCGGATCTCTGACGGCTCTTCCCATCATAGAAACACAAGCCGGCGATGTCTCTGCTTATATCCCTACCAACGTCATCTCCATCACCGATGGTCAGATCTATCTCGAGACCGATCTCTTTTTTTCCGGAGTGCGTCCGGCCATCAACGTGGGGCTCTCCGTCTCCCGAGTGGGAGGTGCCGCGCAGATCAAGGCCATGAAACAAGTAGCGGGAGGAATGCGCCTCGATCTCGCTCAGTTTCGTGAGATGGCTGCCTTCGCTCAGTTCGGGTCCGACTTGGACCAGGCCACTCAACGGCAGATCGCCAGAGGAAGCCGCCTGGTTGAGATTCTCAAACAGGGACAATACGAACCCCTACCCGTAGCGAAGCAGATCCTTATTATCTATGCAGGAACCAATGGCTTCGTGGACCACCTACCCGTAGAGGCCATCAAGAAATACGAGCAAGAGCTAGTTGCGTTTGTTGAGGCCAAGGCCCCTGAACTATTTGATGAAATTCTGAAGAAACGTGAATTAACCGATGAGATCAAGGGAAAGACCAACAAAATCCTGGAAGATTTCAACGCGAATTTCAAAGTGTAATGGCAACCCTCAAGGTAATACGTAGGCGTATCAGTTCGGTACGCAACACCCAGCAAATTACTAAGGCCATGAAGATGGTCTCGGCGGCAAAGTTGCGCCGTGCCCGGGAGGCCGCGGAAAGGGCGCGCCCCTATGCGGAGAAGATGGTTGCACTGCTAAAGAATCTAGCATCCCGCACATCAGAGGAAACCCATCCGCTGCTAATGGATCGAGAGGAAAACCGCATCGAGCTTATACTGATTACGTCCGACCGCGGCCTTTGCGGAGGTTACAATGCTAACTTGATCCGCACCGCAGAGGGTTTCCTCCGCAGCCACACCGACCCTAGCCAGGTTACTCTCACCGTAGTCGGGCGCAAAGGAGCCGATTATTTTCGCCGCCGCAATGTCGAGATCGGTGATCGATACGTGAATATTGGGAACCGACCGCTGGAGGATTTGGCCGGCGAGATGGCAGAAAAAACCATAGGCCGTTTTCAAAGGGAAGAATCCGATGGGAGTTATCTCCTTTATAGCCGCTTTCAGTCTGCACTCTCCCAGATTCCAACCGTGCAAAAACTCATTCCAGTAGCTAAGGATGACCAGAGCGATCAGGAGCAATCCATCGAGTATCTTTTTGAACCTAGCGATCAGGCAGTACTCTCTAGTCTATTACCCAAGGTTGTGGAAGTAACCATTTATCGTGCCCTCTTGGAAGCTGCTGCCAGCGAGCAAGGGGCTCGGATGACGGCCATGGAGTCCGCCACAACCAACGCAACGGATATGATCAGGAAGTTAACTTTGCAGATGAACCGTGCTCGTCAGGCCTCCATCACCCGGGAGCTCCTGGAGGTGGTGTCCACCGCCGAGGCATTGAGGTGAGACACGAAAGGGAGGTTATGAATCTATGAACGTGGGTAAGATCACTCAGGTGACGGGTGCCGTAGTGGACGTGGAGTTCTCCGATGGCTCCCTACCCTCCATTTTCAACGCACTCAAAATTTCCAATCCTGCTATCAGCGACCAGGAAGGGAACCTTATCGTGGAGGTGGCCCAACACCTGGGAGAAAACACCGTGCGTTGCATTGCTATGGACGGCACGGATGGACTGGTTCGGGGGATGGACGTCGTGGATACGGGTGAGGGAATTACTGTGCCCGTTGGTCAAGAAACACTGGGACGTATTTTAAACGTAATCGGCGAACCGGTAGATGAGGGTCCACCGATCAATGCAAAGACTCGCTTATCCATTCATCGTCCCGCTCCCTCGTTTGCGGATCAGGAAACCAGCGTTCAGGCCTTTGAGACAGGAATCAAAGTGGTGGATCTGCTCGCACCATACTCACGGGGCGGCAAGATTGGTCTGTTCGGCGGCGCCGGTGTGGGTAAGACCGTTATCCTCATGGAGCTGATTAACAACGTCGCCCTGAAACACGGCGGCTATTCCGTATTTGGCGGTGTGGGAGAGAGAACCCGTGAAGGGAATGATCTATGGCTAGAGATGAAAGAATCAGGAGTCATCAATAAGGCCGCCTTGGTCTATGGCCAGATGAATGAACCCCCTGGGGCTAGGGCTCGTGTCGCCTTGTCGGCCCTTACTTTGGCGGAGTATTTCCGTGACGAAGAGGGAAAAGACGTTCTACTCTTTATTGATAATATCTTTCGTTTCACCCAGGCCAATTCTGAGGTCTCCACTCTTCTTGGCCGCATGCCTTCTGCCGTAGGGTATCAACCCACATTGTCGACGGACCTGGGAGAATTGGAAGAGAGGATCACTTCAACACACAAAGGTTCCATTACTTCCGTTCAGGCAATCTACGTCCCTGCGGATGATCTAACGGACCCGGCGCCGGCCACAACTTTTGCGCACCTGGATGCCACCACCGTGCTCTCACGCCAAATCGCCGAACTAGGAATTTATCCAGCCGTGGATCCCCTTGATTCCACTTCTCGAATTCTGGATCCACGGGTTCTCGGCGAGGAGCATTACCAGGTTGCTCGTCAAATACAGGTTATCCTACAGCGCTATAAGGACCTTCAGGACATTATCGCGATTCTCGGGATGGACGAGCTATCCGAGGAAGACAAGCTCGTAGTGACCAGGGCAAGAAAAATTCAACGCTTCCTGTCTCAGCCCTTCCACGTGGCTGAGGCCTTCACCGGGACCCCTGGGGTCTACGTACAACTTCAAGACACCATCAAGGCATTCAAGGAGATTGTCGACGGCAAGCATGACGACATACCGGAGCAGGCCTTTTACATGGTGGGCACCATCGAGCAGGTAATTGAGAAAGCGAAAAAATTGGCATCGGATTAACGGTACAACCCTGCCCAAAAATATTTAAAATTTTCCCTTGATTTTGCGTTTGAAGCAAAGCGCCTTTGAGTAGTACTGAGTAGCGAGTGCTGAGGACTGAGCGAGAAGCACAAAGAGACAACGGACTACAGACTCCCGGTCGTCAATCCCTGGATCAGGGTCAGAGGTCAGTAGTCGGTAGTCAATGGTCCCGAATCCGCAAGGACGCTATGCGCCATGTGCTTTGCTATGCCCTGGTCGGCCTGAAGCTGCGGTTAAATTATATTAGGGTGACTCGACTGAGGCGAACTGCGGCTAATAAGTCTTACCGGGATTAGCTCAATCCTTTTCTTGAAAAAAGGCGTAAAGGCTAAAGGTAACCAGCATGATACCACAGACTATATATAAGGTTAGGGCGAGCTTGGAGCCGCCAGCAACTACCATAAACTCGTTCCCATAAACGTAAAAACCCCAATAAAACGTGAAAAGATAGGTAGTTACAAGGCAAAGCTTGCGTTCCTGAATCAGCATGAAGACGCTGTTGAGGCCGATATAGATACCGATCTGCCAGGCAGGGATGCACAGAGCGATTTGTGCGATATCAGCTGCAGTTCCTGTTTCCATATCGCTGTAGACAACTCCAAGCTCTTTGAATCGCAAAGCCCGTGCCGCACAAGATATTGTGGGACAATTATCAAGTACCACTACAGCTGGTAGTTTTTTACTGATCGAATCTATATTTTAAGTCCAAATTGACGTTCATTGTGATCCATTATGCGCTACTCTGTTTGATCGCTAAGTCTTTGTGGAATTCAAAGTTGAGAGAAATAATTCTGGGTGAGTCCAATTCGATATCTTATCAAGATGGTTGGAGAATTTGGTAACTCAAGGGCTAGGTGAGACGGAATTTCTAGCTAGGTTAAAAGTCCTCCTTGACGCCCCTGCATTTAGCCTATTATATATTGTTTTCCTACTATATCTTTGAGGTTTCAGAGAGAGGAGAAATTTCCATGCCACCTGTATTTACTTATGATCGATGGATGGAGTCTAAGGGAATTCCCATTCACCGCGGATACTACATTGAGGATTTAAGGACCGTAGGTCTTGAGTGGTGGGAGGAACGGCAGTGCAACGCGGCGTTCATGCAGCTTATGGGTCAGGAGGGCGTAACCTCTGCCTGGATCGCAGAAGTCCTACCCGGTAAGACCCTTCCACCCGTGAAATTTGCCCTCGACGAAATCGTCTATGTTGTGGAGGGACGCGGCACAACTACCGTTTGGGCCAAAGAGGGGGGACCGAAAAAGACCTTTGAATGGCAAAAGCACAGCATGTTTCTCATTCCTCACAACTACAACCACCAGATAACCAACATGCAGGGTGACAATGTCGTGCGGCTGTTGCGTTACAGCTACCTTCCCCTGGCCATGTCGGCTTTTCAAGACCCTGGATTTTTCTTCGACAACCCCTATCAGGGCGAAGATGTTCTTTTCGGGAAAGAAGACGACTTTTACTCCGAAGCAAAAGTCCTAGACGATCCAAACGACGTGAGCCAAATCAATACCTGGGGCAGAATCTATTGGTATGGCAACTTTTTTCCTGACATGCAGGTATGGGATAAGCTCGACGCCAACAAGGCACGAGGGGCTGGAGGAAAGAGTGTTTACATGCGTTTTCCCGGATCGGAAATGTCCGCCCATATGTCCGTCTTCGCTGCTCGTACATATAAAAAAGCCCATCGCCATGGCCCGGGACGGGTCATTGTCATCCCGGCAGGAGAGGGGTATTCCATCCTATGGGAAGAGGGGAAAGAAAAAATCGTTGTCCCCTGGCACGAAGGCAGCGTTTTCGTCCCCCCCAACAAATGGTTCCATCAACATTTCAATTTGGGTGGCAGTTACGCGCGCTATCTGGCCTTGCATCCACCCATGCAGTTCCACGGGCACGCCGAAAAAGTTGAAGACCGCGCGAAGGATCAATTCGAATATCCTGACGAAGATCCAATGATCCGTCAGAAATTCGAAGCGGAACTGGGCAAACGAGGACGTACAAGCCTGATGCCTGAGCAAGCCTACAAAGACAAGATCTTTGAATTTTCCGCCTCTGCCGCATAGCCGGAGTTCGATATCCATTTGAACTGATTCACGAGGCACCATCATGCATGACGACGACGAAAATCCAGAACATTTTCATCCCGGTCCTGACACCATCGTAGAGGAAATCGAAGGCCTGGAAATGTTCACGCTCAAGAGCGTGGGCATCGATATCGGCTCATCCACCTCTCATCTGGTTTTTTCCCGGTTAACCCTCAGACGTGAAGGAGCAGCCCTGTCCGCTCAATTTAAAGTCACCGACCGGGAGATCCTGTTCCGTTCCAAAATCATGCTTACCCCCTATATCTCCGGGACACTGATTGACACGGAGAAGGTAAAAACCTTCATCCAGAATGTTTATCGGGAGGCCGGTTTTGTCTCGGACGATATCGACACCGGTGCCGTGGTGATCACCGGAGAGGCCTTGAAGAAAGAGAACGCGAAGCCCATTTTGGAGTTTTTCGCCAGAGAGTCCGGAAAGTTTATCTGTGCCTCCGCCGGACCTAACCATGAGGCGCTTCTCGCTGCCTATGGATGTGGTGCAGCAGAGCTTTCACGTACCCACCAGGCGACCGTTTTGAACGTAGATATGGGAGGAGGTACCACCAAATTCTCCCTCATCCAAGACGGTATGGTAACCCGGACCGCCGCCATCAATGTGGGTGCAAGGCTCATCGCATTTGACAAAACCGACGTCGTCACGAGGGTCGAAGAGCCTGCCAAGCTCATCATGAAGGAGCTGGGCAACTCGGTGGACCTCGGCAAAAAACTCACCGACAATGAAAAAAAAGAATTCTCCGCCCTATTGGCAAAGCTCATCTTTGAAGTTATTGAAGGCGGTCCTAGGTCGCAGCTAGCAAAAGATTTGATGGTCACAGAGCCCCTTAAAGGCTACGTAGGTATCAATCAAATCGATTTCATCATCTTCTCTGGGGGTGTCTCGGAGCATATCTACGAGCGCGACCAAGTCTCATACGGCGATATGGGTCCCCTACTGGCCAGGAGTATGAGAGAGCATCTGAGCAAAGTCCCCAAGAAAGACTTTTTGCGTGAGTCCACTGAAGGCATCCGGGCCACTGTCATTGGGGCGGGAGAGTACACGATCCAAGCAAGTGGCAATACAAGCTACATCTCCAACCGTGATGTTTTACCAGCCTTTGGACTCAAGGTGGTCCGACCCTTCATCAAAGAGAAGGAATCGGTGGAACAAGCGGTGAGAACCGCACTGGCAAAATTTGACCTATCCTCCTACGGCTCGGGACTAGCGCTGGCAGTTTCCCTCCCCCAACAGCCGGACTATCAATCCATAAGGAATCTCGCAGAGGGCATCGCTGCAGTATTAAATGAATCAAAGGACACCAGTGCCCCGCTTTATTTAACCCTGGACATTGACGTGGCTAAGTCCCTGGGCGGAGTTCTTAAAGAAGAACTCAAGCTACAGCAAGAAATTATCGCGGTGGATGGAATTGACGTGGGAGACTTGGACTATATCGATATTGGTCGTCCCATGGGGGTATCCGAGGTCATTCCCGTCACGGTTAAGTCATTGATGTTTCCCACCACAAGTTCGGACTGAGCGCCAACGAATCTACGGCTGCGCCCTGCTGGGATCCCCTATGGAGGTCACCTGAAGGGACCCTCCCATACAACGGAACCCTTTAACCATATTCTTCCACTCAGGCAGATAGCGATGGGAACAGTCGCAGGTATCCATGGGCCCGCACAGCGCCATGAAGGTACCCTCTTCCGTGGGGATCTCTGTAGAAGTCCACTCCCAAACGTCCCCCTCCTTACCTAGATTTCCCCCCTCGCAAACAGCCAACCATTCATCCACTGTGGGTAGCCGCTTTCCACCCGCCCACTTACAGTACTGGTTCGCATCGTGCCAGGTGATCAAAACTACCGGTTCACTTTCCTGACCCTCGGGATAACGTCCATCCACCCAATGTTCCGGCACAGCATGACCAGTGGCCTTAGTGAATTTCTTGTAATCCGCGTTGGTCACCTCGCGAGGATCCAGGGATCCTCCTGACGGAAAAAATAATAGGGGAAAGAATAGCCCGATAAAATAAACCGGCAAAGGTTTGATCTTCTGATATGCCCGATTTCCCATGGCTCTCTCCCCGAAAAAATCCATATCACGAACCTGGAATCATGCCAAGCCGGGAGGGCCCGTCTTCAGAAGGTGTGATGCGAATAATGCAATTCCGCGAGTTGAGACCCCAACCCTGGCAAGGGATTGAGTCTAATTTTACCTGAGCTGCCTTCCCTTTCCCTCGACAGGCTCGGGATGGTGAACAACGTTGAACCACGCTTCAGTGGTCCCTCGGCGGGAAGCCTTAGCTGCTCGCTTCGGGCGGCCTCGAAACTCGCTGCGCTCAAACAGTCGATGCCGCTTTTCCTCAGCTTCTCAGAGGCTTCCACGCCTCAGAACCAAACTTTCGCCCAGGTACACTAGTTCCCTTTGCACTGGACGCGGGAGAACCTGTTGAGCGGAACATCTAACAGAGACTCCCACGGCGTCCCTGCCGAGGTTTGCTTGGTTCCCCGAGAGGAGTGAGCCTCGGTTCGGCTGAGCTCACCGTCGAAGACCGGCCGCGGGCAACAGCCTGGTGAATATCTGAAGTTGTACGTTCGATGCTCATGGCCTTCCGTCTCGCCCTCTCGTCAGCATGCGCTTTCGGGCGACAGGGGCCTGCACCGAAGAAAGGGAGACGTCCGATACTGGCGGTTCGAATCATTTTGGCACGCCAGATCAAAGGACGTCGCCTCGAGGTATAAACCTGTCGTCTCCCGCTGAGGGCAGGCCCCCGAGCCCAGCAATGAAATAGTAAACTGGTCTTAGCGCCGAAAAACCACACTCTTTGCAAAAGAACTATACAGACTCTATGGTTAAACTCGATGTTACTGTTGGTTTCACATGAGCAAGCCAAATCCAGATATCCAATCCATCCTGAAAGAGTTTGATGGACTGCCTAAATTCCCCGATGGTAGGATAGATTATACGCATTCCGAAAAGGCACCAGTATTAACGTGCTTCGTAAAATTTGAGGAACAAATTCTGTTACTGAAAAGAAGCGAGCGGGTTGGCACCTATAAAGGAAAATGGCATACCGTTGCCGGATACATCGATGAGCCCAAGTCTATCCAACAAAAGGCCCTTGAGGAACTGAAGGAGGAGTTAGACATTCACATAGAAGACGTTTCCAGTTTTACTTCCGGTGAACCCTATGAGTTCTCTGACCAGAGAGCCAAGAAGAGCTGGATCGTCCACCCCGTATTAGTGGAACTGAACAAAACACCTGAGATAAAATTGGACTGGGAGCATACAGAATTCAGGTGGATTTTGCCCGAAGAGGTTGAAGCCTACGACACGGTTCCGAAGTTGAATGAAAGTTTGAAAAGAGTGCTGTGAAAAAACCCTCAGGCACCATAACTAGCCGTGCCATGGCTCCCTTCGACGGTATCAGCCATCACAATCAAGGTCATTCCTTCAGCCCGCAGCACCCTCACGCGGCTACCAGAAACAATAGGTAAAACTCCGGGAGCTATCTCCGCGCGCCACAGCTCGCCCCGAAGATAAATCTGGCCACGCGGATCAAGGCTTTGCCGTACGACTCCCTGTAACCCAATGAGCTGATCCACACCCGTCTTGGGACCCGACTGATAGGCTACACGGAGCAACGGATAAAAAACGAAGTCTTTGATTACCCAAAGGACAAAGCCAAACAAGGCAATCCAGATGGGCAAACCTACCCAGTATCTCATGGCAAGTAGGATAAGCGCCGCAATGATCCAGCCGGGTACTTGAAACAGAAGGTACTTGTTCCAGGTCGTCACATTTATGTTAGGCGAGGCGCGGTCGATGGAAGAGGTGACCTAAAAAACCGCCGTAGCAAACTCTTTAAGGGTCTCCTGCCTATCTCCTCCAACGCCATAGGGAATAATCGCTATCTGATCGATGCCACTCTCTTTCAACTGCTGTACCTTGGCCCGGCACTCCTGAGAAGTACCAGCAATGGCAAACTTGTCCACCAGCCAGTCCGGTATGACCTTGGCCTGATTCGCCTGCTGTTGCATATGTTGGTAGTAGTTGTAGGCTTCACGGATTTTCTTCAAAACTTCTTGTTCCTCCTGCCCCAAGGCAAAGGGCAGGGGATGAGCCACAATGCGCGCCACATGGGCTTTCACTGCTTCCCTGGCTGGGAGTTGATCAGAAACGGCGCACGGAACCCACAGGACGCGATGAACATCCCCAGGCTTACGCCCCGCAGTGCGAATCCCTGCTCCGATCCTATCGTTGGCCTGCTGGAGGTAGGAGGGATCTGTGCCCACAAGAATAATGACTCCGTCCGCTAGCCTGCCGGCAAGCTCAAGCATCCTTGGCCCGCTTGCTGCAATGTAGATTGGCAGGGGATCCTTGCAGGGAAAATTCAGATGGATTGTCCCTGTCTCTACCTCAACATCATCTCCTCTTATAAGGGCCCGCATCTGGTGGATGGTTTTCTCAAAATCGGCCAAACGGGCAGGCTTCATTCCCATGGTTTCCACGGAACTGTCGCCGAGACCTATGCCCACATTAACGCGGCCTGGCGCCATCTCCTCCAAGGTAACAAAAGCACTGGTGATTACTGAGGGGTGGCGAGTGATGGGATTGGTGACCCCGGTCCCCAGTTTTACTTTGCTGGTATTCACCGCCACGGCGGCGAGATTGACATAGGCTTCACGCCAGATCAGGTGCGAGTCCCCAATCCATATATGACTATAACCCAGCTCCTCGGATAGCTTCGCCAGCTGGATCATTTTCGGCAGCGGCTCTGTGGGAAACAGCCCCACGCCAAATGTAGTCGTCACACCCTTTTTCTTTCCACGATCGCTGGACGTTCCGGGGGAGGAGTCTGCTGACTCCTTCCCGCCACTGTCATTTCTCCGTCAATCATAACCACAGAGATACCGGGTAGATCTCCCTGAGTAAAGGAACTTAAGGTATCTTTTGCCACTGAACCCTTCACCCGATCCAAAAGAACGATATCCGCCGCCCTCCCTTCCTCCAGCATGCCAATGGAGAGTCCATGGGCCTTGCCAACATTACCCGTGGCCATTGCTATGGCGACTCCAGGCTGAACCTGACCCAAGGAGGACAGGAAAGCAATCTCGCGCAACATCCCACGCGGGATAATGCCAGTTCCCCCGGGGGTATCAGTCCCGATCAGGACCCGGTGAAAGGCTCCCTTGCGCTTCACTTCATCGATCAACGCAAGAACCATACGTGAATTGCCAGAGCTACAGATCTCGAAATATAGACTTCCCTCGTCAACGATCCTTCTCATTTCTTCCTCTGGCATCGGAATCGGCCCACCGGTGATATGACCCACGATATCAGGACGAAGTCGATTTACGATTTCCCACCCTGCCACTTGGCTCACTCCCGAGCGGGAGACTCCCCCAGAGTGGAGCTTGACTTTCATCCCTCGCTCCCGAGCCCAACGGACATAGTGTTCCGCCTCGCCGTTTGGCAGCAGGCTGTAGTCGTAGAAGATGAACTTCACCAAGCGAATTCCTGCCGCCGCGATGGTATCGAAGTCCTCTTCCTTGAGGCCAGGTACCAGAAGCAGTGTCCCACCATGGACCTTAACCCCAGAAGGCCGCAGGTTATCGAAGCAGCACTTCGCTAAGAGCGCAAGGGATAGGGCAATCTTGGGTTCGGGCGGTAAGGGTAATCCAGGAACATGAAGCTCTCCCGCCGAAATCAATGCTGTGACACCACCATGCATATAATGATTGATCCATGACAGGGCATTCTGAGCAGGCGTAAAATCACCAAAGGTAGGATGGGAATGAGAATCGATCAGGCCGGGCAAGGCCGTTATGCCGCAGGCGTCAACAACGATGTCTGCCTGATAGTTGATACCGTTTCCAATAGCCCTAACTAGTCCATCTTCCAGGTAGACCGAATCCGCCTGTCTGAGGGGCGCCTTAAGGTCTCCTGTAACCAACGCACCGATGTTTTTTATTAAAGTGGAAGACATTGGCATGGGCTGCAAAGCTTTCAGCCGGCTGAGACTATACCAAACAGCCCACATGAGTGAAAGGCACCCGGCTATGAACGTTGTGCCCCAGAGCGGACGGCGGTGCTGGGGAGCGAGACGGAAGGCTTTGGGCATCGAACGTACAGTTTCAGATATTCTCTGACCTGTTGCCCGCGGCCTGGAGACTCGCTGCCCGAGGAGGCTGTATGCTCGTGGACCTGGGCCTCGCTCAATAGTAGTGTGCAATTGGTGGGAGTGAGAATAAATTGTATGACTCAGTACACGTGCACCGAGGCCATATTCCTCTTCAGGTATCAGCCATCTAAAGCGAGACTGAAGGTTGGATCAGTTGATGGTTCGAGATGAGGAGACAGACGGACTTAGATCAGAGGCACCTTCCAGCTTGAGTAGATCGAGCAGGATAGCCGCCCGATCATCCAGAGAAGGGGCCTCCAGCAGGGCCTGTTTTTCGGCAGGGTGCAGCGGTAGCGATACAGACAATCCATCCACCAATTCCATGTCTTGGATGCGGTCGATCTCTTCTAGTTGCACCTGGAGACCTAGCGCCTTGGCGTAGCCTTCCAGGGCCCGACGGAGTGCCGGGCGGTCGCAATGCCATGTTTCATCGGGTTTGGCCTCGGAATAAACCTCATAGTTTGCCTTCACACGACGATAACCACGATGCACCGCTAGTTCCTCTTCCAAGCGAAAACGGTTAACCCCACGTAGATAGATGCCGTACCGGCCGTCGGGAGCCTTTTCCCATTTCTCAATGTAGCCAGCACAACCCACATGGTAGAGCTCCGGTGCCTCCGCTTCCGCACCGGGTAGCGGGCGATTGTCTTCCTGAGGGACAAAGGGCTGGATCATCCCGAAAACCTTGTCGCTCCCCAGTGCATCCTCCACCAGGTTTCGGTAACGCGGCTCAAAGATATTCAATGGAAGGGTGGTCCCCGGCAAGAGCAAAGTTCCGGTCAGAGGAAAAACCGGTAAAATTTCCGGGAGTTCTTTCGCGGATATGTTTTCATCCATGGCCTGGTCTCCTCCTTTTATTATAAGTTAAGGCCGTCGCCAGGTCAAGATGAGCTTCTTTAGCACCACGAGGCAAAGGAGGACGAACCCGAAGGTGCAGATAATAGAAGCTCCAGTGGGGAGGTCCCAACTGTAGGAGAAATAGCTCCCAGCCAGACTCACCCCGGCGCCAACCAACCAACCCACCAAAAGACTCATCCTAAAGTTCTGGCTAAACAAGAGCCCACAGACCGCTGGTACAATCAGGAATGAAAAGATGAGAAGCACCCCGGCTATTTGGACAGAAGTCGTCACCACCCAAGCCAAGGAAAGGTAAAACAGGAGATCCCAAAGAGGGATGGATATCCCCCGACGGCGACCTAGCTCTGGATCAAAGGAGACCAGTAGAAACTTTTCCCGGAATAAGAAGTGGAACAGTCCCACGACGACGGCCACTGCTAGAATCTGCCCGATGGTAATCCATTTCACCCACAGGATGTTTCCCACCAGAAGATACTTAATATGCTCAGCCCCATGGGGAGCCCTATCTACGAGGAGGACCACGGCGGCTGCGCAAAAGGCATAGACGATTCCAATAATCGCCTCCTCGGGAACCCTTCCCTCTTGGGCACCGGTCCAGGTAAAAACCACAGAGCCCAAAAAGGCAAAGATCAGGGAGAAAACATAAGCCACGCCGCCTTCCAGGGGATAACCTGCGAGAAATGCCACAGTGGCCCCCATGGCCGCTACTTGCGCAAGGGCCAGGTCAACAAAAATAACCCCGCGGCGAACGATGTGAATACCGAAATAGACATAGATGGCCGCTAGGACAAGACATGCCACTATGGCTGGCCCCATGATGTTTATAAACTCAGTCATGGCACACTTCCTCGTCGCTTCATTACTTCAGGGCCGGCACCAGTTTACCGACAATGGAGTCAAAAAGATCGCTATAGGTTTTCACTCCCTTAACACCTCCCACTGATGCAGGAAGGATGACCATGGTTGTCCCAGCCTTATGGGCTACGGTCTGAGGGATGCGCGGATTGATAAAGCTGGAAACCAGAAGCGCCTTGATTTTACTCGCCCGAATCGTTCGTGTGAGCCGCGCTACGTGTTTTGGCGCCGGTGGGATCCCCGGTTTATCTTCCACATAGCCCATAATGGGCAATCCCAACCAATGGGCCAGGTACTCCCATTGCTTGTGATAAGCAACAATCTCCTGACCTCGGTAAGGTGCCATTTGCTGTTCCCACTTTTGGATACGGTCTCGTAGCTTTTCCTCGAAGAGGTTCAGCCTCTGTTCAAAATAAGGCCCATCATCAGGCGCTAGGGCCTTGAACTGCTGCGAAATGCGTCTTGCCATCACGAATCCGTTCCTTGGATCAAGCCAGTAATGGGGATTCCCCTCGGGGTGAATGTCACCTTGGGCGCGGGTGACTTCCCCTTCGGGTACTTCAAGGACGGAAATTCCTTTGGAGAGGTTCAGTGAGACTAGTCCCGGATTCCTGGCCCCTTCCACCAAAAGGGACAGCCAACCAATCTCAAGTTGTAGGCCCACATAAAGCAGTAGGTCAGCTCGATTGAGCAAGCGCATATAGCTAGGCTTTGCGGCAACGTAATGGGGGTCCTGCGCTCCCTTGGCAATGCTCCTTATCTTAACCTTTTCACCGCCCAAGGCCTCTGCAATTGCGGCAAGGTCAGTCGTCGTTGTGACCACTGATAGAGGCTTTCCCCAAAGAGGGGCCGGCGGAAAAGATAAGTAAACAATTAGTAGAAAGATCCATATGCTGATCCATTTCATAGGGGCCTCCTAATACTTGTGCGCCGGATGAGAGCCTAGGGTGTAGTTCAGCTGAAAAAGGATCTGATCGATGTCCTCCCCAAACTCCCGTTGCGTCCGGCTATACTGCAGCCGCAAGGCTGAAAACTCACTCGGCACCAAGGCCGCCAGTATCGTCCATTTATGATCCATTCCCTCTCTGGAGTTGGGGGCTCCAAGCAGATCGTAGCGACCCTGCACCCACCATAGACGAGAGAGACGATACTGGAGTGAAGTATACAGTCCTCCCGTCTCGCGCCGTGCGCTATCGTCTCGATCGACGGAAGAATAAATGTATTCGTTCTGCCAGATGAGGGCCCGATCCTGAGCGCGTTTCAAAGGAATCCACTTGAGAGTTAGGTCGACACCGATAGCTTGCGAATAGCCCGAACCGGAGTTACGTCCGCCGACATAGGAGTTACCAAACTCAAGAGTGCTTTCGTCGCTGAGATCGAAGAAGTTCTTCCAGTGGCCGAGGAAGGCCCCTTGAGGCGAAGCGTCATCTGAAAGGACAAAGAGGTTGGAATTATCCCCCTGCATTCCTTGAAAGGTGAACTCGGAAAACCAGGGGACGGGGAAGAGATAGCTCAGACCAACTGCCGGTTCATTGAGCCCTTCATCGCCAAACACGGATTCACTCACCAGGGGACGGTCAATGAAAGGAAACTGGTGACTATGAAGCAAATTGTGTTTACCGAAGTCGGTAAAAAACTTTCCGATCTTAAGACTTAACCCACGCGGCATGATGTCTCCGGGAAGCTGATTCGAGGTAACAAATCCCTCCTCCAGCTCCACGTTTCCTTCTGGAGTGACAGCCACAGTCATATCCGCATTGAAATACGGATCCACATCCGAAGTGAAACGAAACTCTGCCTCCTGCAGGTTGAACCCATTTTGGAAGTTCAGACCCGTCAGCTCGTTACCGGCATCAACCGAGGAAGCCCAGCCACCGAGAAACAACCCATTCACACTGACGGCGGGGTTAAAGGCTCTGGAAATGGAGCGTGCTCTATCAGACGTGGTTGGGTTAGATTGCGCTCCCTTTGGCGCACTGGCGTTCTCCCGTTTTGCCTGGTTCTGAGAAGGCTCTTGCCCTGAGTTCCCTGATCTTGATCTCTCCGACTTTCGTTCTATCCGTTCGATCCGCAGGAGTAACTTCTGCGTTTGTTGCTGCATCGCCTTGAGCTGCTTTTTCAAAGAAGCAACTTCGTCCTCCTTGGTCAAACCCGCCCCGGCAAACAACGTTACGTAACACGACACTACGCACACTGAAATAAATAATCGTCCTGTTAAAGAAATCATGAATTTCCCCCCTAAATGCAAACGGTTCGCTCCCTTCGCTCATGAGGAAAGGAGAGAATGCCCTTTCGATTTAAAAAAAACGAAACGGTTAGAGGGCTGGGGGGGCGCGGCTCGGGTGTGGTTTAGCAAAAAGCAGAACGAGAAAAGAAGCCTCTGGAAATACAAGCGGTAAGGATTGAATGACGGGTGCGACTGTGATTTTGGCATGAGGCAGACCGAGTTGTGTCCTCGCAATCGAGTAACAGGTACAAGCCTTGTTGATCAGTAGCAGCGGGTTAACGGGATGGAGGTGGAGGGGGAGGAGAAAAACCGCCAGCAAAAGGGCGGCCCCGATCAGCCGGCGAGTATGGAGAACTACCTTCATCGCCGCAAACTGCATGATTGTACCATAAAACAGACAGAGTCAGGGTTGTCAAGGGGTACCGACCGACAGGAGTCGGGTCAGGGCAATCAACCTGAGCCCCCGGGTGTGGAGGGACTCACTTTAAACCTTCCATTTCTTCGCCACTTTCTCTTTGAACTCTCGTGAAAAGGCGTTAACTGCCGGAAAGCGGTCAATCCATTGATATGGGCGACAGGCATCGATCAGGACACGATCGCTGATGTAACCCCTAGTGTCCCTTTCCTCAGGTGAGATAGTGGGTTCGCAAACCGAGGCCCAGACGTTTTTCACGATGTCGATCCCTTCCCGCGCGTTGCACCGCGTGGAAACAGCCCAAATCACCTCATAGGGATTGGTAATATCGATATCATCATCCACGACGACTACCATCTTACCCCCATAAGCACCTGCCCGAGCCCCCGCTGCCACCAGAAGCGCCTGCTTGGCGTGCCCTGAGTAACGCTGCTTTATGGCTATCACGGTAAAGGGTCCGGGTTGCCCCCCATAGACAAAACCCCACACACCCTTAATATCCGGTACCCCGGCCCTTTCCAATTGTTCCCAGAGCGTAATGGCCCCTAGTGGAATGGGGAGGTAGCTGTTGGGTGGCTTGAGGGGAGGGGCCCCCAGAATAATCGGATCGTTTCGATAATAGACCCTCTTGACCGTCATCAAAGGCACATCACCCACAGTCGCTTCGGTATAGTACCCCGGCCACTCACCGAAGGGACCTTCCTTGGGAAGCTTCTCAGGCGGAAGCGGGGGAATCTCTCCCTCGAGGACCACCTCGCCGTTCGCTGGTAGTGGTAATCCCGTCACTGCCCCTCGAACTACGGGAATGGGCGCCCCTTGGATCCATCCTGCAAATTCATACTCGCTCGTGTCCGGCGATAATGGCATCTGTGAGGACAAAAAGAGGCTTGGCTCCTGACCTAGGGTGATGGCCACGGGAAGGGCTTTTCCCTGAGCATGGCTCCTATCCAGCGCAAGGCGACCATGTTTCCCCTTGTTCATCTTGACGGAGACCTTGTTCTTCTCCTGGATCATCACCCGATATGTCCCCACATTGATCTTCCCCGACTCAGGGTCCTTGGTAATGATTCCACAACCGGTTCCCAGGTAAGGCCCCCCGTCCAGGTTGTGCCACATGGGCGTTGGAAATTTGTAGAGGTCCACGTCATTCTCTTCCATCTGGTTTTCAAATACCGGGCCGCCCTCCACTTGCTGTACGGGGACAGGTTGGAAGGTTGAGACCCGCTTTCGCCACGCGTGAAGAAAGTCCACCCCCTTCAGCTCCAAGGGAAGCCCCATGGCCACTGCGGCCCTACGGCAGGTCCGAAAGACATTGGATATGACGCGGAAACCGCCGGGATAATTTTTAAAGCCATCGAAGAGAAGGGCGGAATCCTCCCTCTCTCCCATGAGCTCCGTCAGAGCGCCCACCTCGAGGTTCAAATCCACTCCCTCCAGGCGTTTCAGCTCGCCCAACTCCTCGAGACGACGAACAAAACTTCTCATGTCTCGCACTGGTTCCATAAAATCCTCCAGTTACTGCCCTAACAATACCCTACCGGTCCTTCCCGAGCGTAATCTTAGACGAACGCCAATGTCAATGCGCCCTAAACCCAGCGGGAGCTGCCGACTCTTCAAAAAAATCTTTCCTAAACAACTCATGCCCTATTTCGCTTGCTGGCGTTTGCGCTTTTCTATATACCTCGGATTCTCCGAATAGAGAACACCTCCGTTGGACCAATCGGTGATCGCTATATCGTGAAGGAGCACATGGACCTCTTTAGCTTCGGTCCCGGCGCCGTCCACCATGGCCTGAGTAATCCCTGCAACTATTTTTCTTCTCTGCTCCGCTGTTCGTCCCTCAAACATATAAACATGAACTAATGGCATAGCTCCCTCCCTTGAAAATTTCCAGCTAGGCGCTAAGCGCAGAGCGCAAAGCGTCCAATCAGTGACGTGTAACGAGGAATGAGTACTGAGTGAGAATCGTAAAGAGACAACAGACTACAGACAATGGACTACAGACTCTCGGTCGTCATTCCCTGGATCCGGGTCAAAGGTCCGTAGTCGGTAGTCAGTGGTCCCGAATCCGCAAGGACGTTATGCGCTTTGCTGTGCCCTTATCGGCGTGAATCTGCAGTTGATTATCTGCTTGAGTGCACCGTTTCCTCACCTTCAATCAATATTTCAGCTCCAGCTCAAGCCCCAAGACCCAGGCGTCCGGAATATTGCCAGTGCCGCCTGGCCTCAATATATACTGAACGTCTGGCTGGAGACTCAACCAGGACGTAACTTGAAACTCATGTGTCAGTTCGATGGCGACTTCGTAGGTTTTGTCGAGCTGGTCGCTGTACTGACCGTACGCAACGCCGAACGTCGTCGTGTCGTTGTCACGCTTCGGAAATAGCCCTTTGTAAACCATCCCCCCCATCACGAAATACGGAAATGAATTAATGTCAGTCAACGGCATTACCGTGGTGGCCAGGAACGAAGTGAGCCCCTGAGCCAGACTCGTACCTGGTTCCGCGTAGACCATCTGGTCGGCGTGAAAGTAAAAACCATAGTTACCATACCTCGATTTAGCCGGGTCACCGAGATTCTCGAACCGATTGGAGTCGTAATAAAACGCCATAGAGTAGTTGCCGGGCAACTCGGTAGCGTTCTTCTCCTGATTGTGCTTGTAGCCGAGTTGAATGATCGGGATAAATCCCTTGTCGCTCCGGATGCTAAAATCAACCCCATGCTTGTCGTCTTCTCCGAGGGTGTCATCTGCGTAGGAGATCCCTCCCTTGAGAGTCCAATTTTCGCCTTCGTATCTAACCCGCCCACCCCAAGTGGACACTGGACCAACGGAAAACGATGGAAGGTTGACCACAACGCCGGCCGGGTTGCTATTGAACGCCGCTTGCACAAAGTTTGAATAAAGTTCCGAGGTGAGAAAGTCATCCCCCATTCCAATACGCCCAGCCAATAGGCTAAGACGATCATCCAACAGGAGTTTTTCTAATGAAAAACGGTACAAGCGTACCGTGCCGTCTCCAAATCTTCGTTCAATACTGAAAATCTGCGCCGGTGCAAAGGCGTTGCCAATATCGCGCGAGAGATCGTGGCCACCACGATAGTCACCAGAGACTTCAAGCAAGAGGCCCTTTCGGTTCATTATCCTTTCCAGATCGAATTTTAAACCGATTTCCAGTCCTTTCGCATAGCGAAAGGCCAATCCACGTCCCCCTGACGGGTTTCCCAAGAGATCCGCTGTGTAAGAGGCCCAGACGAAAATTCCGGTACTTTCCAGTCTATCGCGAAGACCAACCGCTCCTGTGGAAAGGCCCTGCTGTTCACGGCGCACCTTGGAGTCACCTTGCTGGCCTGATTGGTCTGCCCGGGAGGCAAGTTCCCCACTATGAACCATCCCCCCCCCATGGACCATAAAATGATCAGGGCCAAGCTTAAAAAAGCCAACGAAGCTGCCAAACTACGCATGATCATCGAACGTTATAGTGTTACGAACGGCAGACAAGTAACATCAATCGCATAGTTTGTCAATTGACAAACGCCCTGCGAGTCAGTATGTTTGCCCCACAATTATGGCTACGGTATCTCGTTTTGGGGTGTCCTTGGAACAAGATTTGTTGTCGATTTTCGACCGTAACATATCAAAGGAAGGTTACGCCAATCGCTCAGAGGCCATCAGGGATCTAATTCGTGATCACCTGATTCAGAACCGAATCAGCAATTCCCATGAGGAGATTGTTGGGGTGGTAACGCTTCTCTACGACCATAGAACGCACCGGTTGGGTGATCTCCTCGCGGACATGCAACACAGGTCAGAAGTGAGGATCAATACAAGCTTGCATGTACATTTGGATGAGCATAAATGTCTGGAGGTGATCGTCATCCAAGGAGAGAGCCAAAAGGTTCATGGAGTTGCTGGTCGGCTTATCGCCACAAAAGGTGTAGAAAATGGAAAGCTGGTTACAACGGTTGCCTGAATTGAGGGTGGCAACCTTTTTTTACCATTTGATAGCACGAATTTTAAATGCATAACACGAATTCAAGTTACCACAGCTTAACCAGCGTCATTGCCGCGACGACGATGACAAAGCGTCCGTATTTACCGCTTCGTCTTCGTGAATTCACATTATGGGGACTATTGCCTCTTCTCATGATCATTAACGGATGTGACAAGAAAGCCGACCAAGTATCGGGGCCCGATAGCGGCAAGCTCAAAGTCGTCACAACTGTGGCCCCAATTACCAGTATCGTTGAGAACATCGCAGGAGAGAAAATTCAGCTTACCGGGATTATTCCCGAAGGGATGAACTCCCACACCTTCGAACCTATCCCATCGGACGTCCGGCTACTGGAAGAGGCTGACCTCATTATACTCAACGGGCTAGACCTTGAGATTCCAACCTTGAACCTTGCCAGGGCCAACAAGAAGAGCGAAGCTACCATCCTTCTTCTAGGTAATAGGACGTTTAGCGAAGCAGACTATGTCTTCGACTTCAGCTTTCCAAAGGATCGGGGTCATCCGAATCCTCACCTCTGGCTGAACCCGAAATATGCCATGCGATATGCGAAACTCATTAGCCGTGAGCTTGGTCGTCTAAACCCAAAGAACCAGACTATCTACGAACAGAACACCGCCACTTATCTGCAAAGACTTGAAGCCCTGGATCAGGCCATTGCCAAAGCGGCAAAGACTATCCCGGATCGGAACCGCCGGCTGCTGACCTACCACGATTCTTGGCCCTACTTCGCCCGCCGCTACGGTTTCCGGGTCATCGGCGCCGTTCAGCCCTCTGACTTTTCCAATCCAAGTCCCAGGGAAGTGGCAAGACTCATCGAGCAGATCCGAAGACAAAAGGTACCTGCTGTTTTTGGATCTGAAGTGTTTCCCAGCCCCGTATTGGAGCAGATTGCGAAAGAGGCTGAGACGAGATATATCGACAAGCTTCGCGATGATTATCTTCCTGGTTCCCCAGGAGACCCTGAACACTCCTATATTGGCATGATGCTTTACAATGTCCGAATTATGTTCGACGCCCTAGGAGGCACCACGGAAGATCTCAACGCCATCGACCCGGAACCCGTAGCTGGTTCCCATGCAAATTACAGATTGTAAGGAGTAATTGTCCCATGAGCCCAGACCACTATGTAACCGACCCGAATACAGGCCGCGGAAGCCTTCACCCCCATGGCTCAATGGAACCGCCCCATGTGGCTCATCATGAAGAAGCCCCCCTGCTGGAAATTGACCACGTCACCAGCGGTTACGAGAATGGTCCCGTCATACAGGATGTCTCTATCAAGATTTGGCCCGGGCAATTTGTGGCTGTGGTGGGTCCCAACGGTGGAGGAAAAACAACTTTGCTCAAGACCATCCTTGGTACCATCCGCCCCACTGCCGGAGAGGTGGCCCTTAGAGGACGACCCATTACGGCGGGGAGTCTGGGAAGGATCGGCTTGGTGCCACAGCTGGAGACCATCGATTGGAATTTTCCTATCACGGTAGAAGAGGTCATTCTGATGGGATTATACCAAAAAAACCACTGGCTCAAGCGCATCAGTAAAGAGGACCGGGGGAGACTCCATGAAATGATGGAACGGCTCAATCTTGCGGGTTTGGGCAAGCGCCATATCAGGGAATTATCCGGTGGCCAGCAACAAGCGGCCTTTCTGGGTCGCGCTTTGCTAGGGGAACCGGATCTCATCTTGCTTGATGAGCCGGCAGCAGGTCTGGACATCCGCTCCAGAGACGATGTCGTTCACTTCTTACACGAAATCAATCATCAAGGCGTCGCCATTATCCTCACGGCCCATGACTTAAATTGGGTGGCTGCGCACCTACCGTGGGTTATCTGTTTAAATCGCCGGGTTATAGCCGAAGGACAGCCGCCCCAGGTTTTCAACTCCCAGGTCCTAAAGGAAACCTACCGGGGAGAAATGGTGGTTTTCCAGCATGAGGGAATGATTATGGTGGGTGAACGACCCCATTCTCCTTGAGCTAAGCCAGTCCATACGATGATTTCTTCTTTTCCGCTTCAGTATGAGTTTTTTCGTCACGGACTCCTGGCTGCCATCATCGTTGGCGCGCTGTGCGGTTTTGTAGGTGTATACGTAGTCCAGCGAAGGATGAGTTACATCGGTCACGGGCTTGCCCACGCCATCTTTGGGGGTGCGGTTCTCAGCTTAGCTATAAATATTAACTTCTTCATTGGCGCGGGAATCTGGGCGCTAATGGCGGCCGCCCTGGTTCACCTTATTGCCCACAGGAGATTGGTGGGTGCCGATGCTGCCATCGGGGTGGTGACCACATCCAGCTTTGCCATCGGCGTAGCGATAGTTTCCTCCTACCGGCGATTCACTAAAAATATTGAGGCGGCGCTTTTCGGCAACATCCTTGGAATCACGCAAAGTGACCTCTGGATTATTGCCTCCATCGCGCTAGTGGTTTTTTTGGGAATCATTATGATTCGACGGCAGCTCCTTTTCTCCACCTTCGATCCAGAGGTGGCCTCTGCCTATGGAATCTCTACGGGGTGGACTGATTTTGTATTCGTTCTTCTGCTCGCTATCACTGTTCTGGCGTCAACTCAGATCCTTGGTGTTACCCTCGTCGCCGCCGCAATCGTTATTCCCCCGGTCATTGCCCGCTATCTGACGCGGAGCTTCCATTCCCTGCTCATCATCTCACCCATCATTGGTGCCCTTTGTGGCGGGGTCGGTATGATCCTGAGTTTTTACCTCGATATCTCCTCTGCCGCCATGATCGTCCTAACCGCCACTGGCCTCTTTATTGTCGTTGAAGTCAGCCTCACTCTAAGAAAAGCCTTCACCACTTGATTGCATTCTAATGTCCGGGCCTTTTGGGCCCTTCGCCCATATACTATTGTTCAACGTTATGGAGTTCTGATGTTGGCTCCAGGGCTGATTACAGGACGCATTGAGAGCGGTGGGCGGTTTAAATATTCTGGCGGTTCCTGCTAAGAAAGAGAAGATGAAACCACTCGGTTACCTCATCATCTCAATTTTTATTATCAGTGGGCTAGGTGCGGCATGGTATCTTCGGGGTTGTGAGCCGCCATCTTCCCGTGACTCCCAAGCGTCGTCTCAACCTCGATTTAGTCTCGAACAGTATCTCAACGCTGTCTATGCCCGTGATTACAGCACCGCGTACCAATGGATCTCAGCCCAAGACCATCGGGTAAAGAGTCGTGAGCAATACCTGCGGGAAAACCCGTCCTTTTCAGGCGCCGCCTTACGACTACTCAGTGCCCTCGCTCGTCAGATGGAGATCAAGGATGTGCACAGTTCTTATCACGGGAAGAATACGACCCTCCGTTTCAAGCTCCGACTACCGGACGCTAGCGATCCAACCCTGCTAAGGATCTTTATGGATTTTGACCTGGACCGTCTCGGCGCTCTTACTGATGAACAGAGTCAAACCATCGAGCAACAGATAAAAACCCTCACGAATAAGAACAGGCTCCCCATGTTGCAGGGGGAAGAACAATGGGAACTGGTCAAAGAAGCAGATGGCTGGCGCGTGTTTCTCAACTGGGCTGGGGCCACTCGAGTTATATTTAAGGCGAAGGTTATGGAAGGGCTGCCCTGGAGTTTCCAACCGCTGCAGGGTCATATTTCGGCTAAACCGGGGGAAACACTCCAGGCTATATACAAGACGAAAAATTTGTCTGATAAACCCATTACCGCCAAGGCCCGCCATATTGATGAACCCAAGGGAATGGCTTCGAAGCACCTTGAAATTGTTCAGTGCTTCTGCTTCATTCAGCAAACACTGGCACCGGGAGAAGAGAAGGAATTCCCCCTTGTGTTTAGAGTCGACTGGAACGTACCTGAGGAACTCAAAGAGTTCAGGGTCACCTATGAGTTCTTTCCCATCGACAAGTTTCCTGAAAATAAGCGATGATTGTCTTAAAATTTAGGTCGAATTTCGGCCTGGGGAATCTGAAAAAACATGACTCGTGCAAGCCGACTATTGGTGATCCTCCTCGTGCTAGGATTGGTGACCGCAGGATTTTGGATCTGGCGTAGCGGGGGGCTCGCTGAACATTTCGCTTCCTTTCTCCCGTTTTCTAAAGGAACCCTGGAGATCCGTCTCAAGGACCATCGGGAAGCCATTGGTGATTTCGATAAACTAGAAGTCAGTATCAAGGCTGTGAGCCTCAGTCCTAAAACAGCAATGGCTCCTTCGAAGCCCGCATGGAAAGAACTCATCCCATCAGTGAAACAGGTGGATTTGACCCGATATACGGGAAAGGATTCCGCAGTAATATTCAATGGCAAGCTGGCGCGGGGCCATTTCGAAGCGATCCATTTAAAACTAGAACCTGTCACAGGCGTACTGAAGAAAAGCCAGAAGGAAGTCACCATTGAGAACCTGATCAGCCCCATCAAACTTCCCTTTGCCATTCACCGGGGGATGGAGACTGCCATAGTCTTAGATCTCGTGGTCCTTGATATCAGCGATCACCCTCCACGCGGGTATGAACTTCACATTAAGGGGTACGAGCTCTATACTGGTGGACGCTTAGTCCAAAAGATACCTCCGGTTTAATCGGCCCAGAAACAGCTTAGACAAAACGACCCAGATGCCCGACAAACGTCCTATCATCCATATCGTCTTCGGCGCCTTCCTACTCCTGTTACTCGGGGGAATTTTTACCTGGAGTTTCAAGGTGGGACCCGGATTCTGGCCCCTCAATGGTGGTGATCAAAAATTTTTGAAGACGCCTGGGGATTTCGGCACCGTACCCGATTTCTCTTTAACTGAACGGAGCGATAGGGCCATCACCCTACAGGATCTTCGCGGTCAAATCTGGATTGCCAACTTTATCTTCACCACCTGTAAAGAGACCTGCCCGGCTCAGAGCGCCGCCATGGCTCGACTGCAAGCAGACCTGGATCTCAAGGGAAAAATTAAATTGGTCTCCATCACCGTGGATCCTAATCGAGACTCACCCGAGGTCCTCTCACAGTATGCGAATCGCTTTGGCGCCCACCCCGAGCAATGGTATTTCTTAACCGGGAACAAGGAAGCGATCTATCGCCTGGCCCAGGACGGTTTCCGACTCGGCGCCGCCCAGGTTCCAAATAGTAGCGACGGCCCAGCATACATCCATAGCTCCAGGCTCGTGTTGGTGGATGGGGAAGCGAAAATTCGGGGGTATTACGAGAGCGCCGACCCCAAGGCATTGCACAAACTCACCCAGGATATAAAATTGATCCTGAAGCGAGAAAAGTCCTATGGCTAAAAAATCCAAGAGAAAGAAAAATCAGTCGATTGCGGTGGCTGCACCGCCCGCCCTCCGTTCTAAACCCAACTGGCCGCTTCTTGGCCTGGCATTAATCGGTATGGGACTTACCATCTACCTCACTGCCACGGTATGGGCAGGGAAAGAAGTGGCAGGGTGTACTGTGGGGAGCGGTTGTGATGTGGTCTTGAACAGCCGCTGGGCTACCTTATTTGGATTACCCACTTCATTGTGGGGCCTCCTCGCCTATGCCAGCCTTGGAGGCATATCCTTCATCAAGCGGACCGATGTCCACTGGAAATTGGCTTGGATCATTTCTCTGCTGGGGGTTTTTTACAGCGTCTACCTGACATCCGTTTCGTTTATTAAGTTAGACGCCGCCTGTCCGTACTGTCTAACTTCGTTATCCCTAATGCTGGCTAGCCTGGGCACCGTCAGCTACCAGTTGCCAAAAGATCTCGCCGGCTTCTCCTGGGGCTCCTGGACCCTAAAGACTGCCCCTGCCGGGCTCATCCTCGTGCTAGCACTCCACCTGAATTACACAGGCATTGGGGGCGAAACCCCGGGGATCGCTGAAGACCCCAAGCTCCGTAGCCTGGCGGAACACCTAACGAAGGCCGATGCCAAATTCTACGGGGCGTTCTGGTGTCCCCACTGCGATGAGCAAAAAGCGATGTTCGGATCATCCGTTCACCGTTTACCTTACGTTGAATGTAGCCCAGGGGGACAAAGGGCCGCCCAGGCGACCATTTGTAGAATCATGAGCATTCGAAGTTATCCCACATGGATCATCAACGGCCGCCGATATACCGGCAGGCTTAGCTTGAAGGAGCTGGCCCAACACAGCGGCTTTAACAGTACTTTCTAAACTTTAACTTACATCAGCTGGAAACCATGAACGATATTATCACCCAAGCCTTCGAAGACAGCATTCACGCCAAAAGGGCGTTTCTCAATGAAAATCTCGACACCTTGGTCAAGGTCATTGACCGTATCTCAGAGGTCCTTGCTAAAGGCAACAAACTGTTGCTCTTCGGCAACGGGGGAAGTGCCGCCGACGCCCAACATATTGCCGCTGAATTCGTGAACCGATTTCGTATCGAGAGGCCGCCTCTGGCCGCCATCGCCCTCACCACGGATACCTCTGCCCTTACCAGCATTGCCAACGACTATGACTACAAAGAGATCTTCTCCAAGCAAGTGCGGGCACTAGGAAAAGAAGGCGACCTCGCCGTGGCCATCTCCACCAGCGGGAACGCTGCTAATGTCTTAGCTGCCATCGATGCCTGCCATAAACTCAAAATCACGACCGTGGGACTGACCGGTGGGGATGGAGGGAAGATGTCCAAACGGACCGATTTCCTATTGCGCGTCTCGGCAACGAAAAGCACCGCACGGATTCAGGAAACTCATATCCTGGTGGCCCATGTTATCTGTGAAATGGTAGACCAGAAGCTCTTTCCCTCTTAACTCTCTCACGGCTTCACCCAATGGCGAAAAATATCTTTAAGCCCCTGAATTTCCCGAAGGCCAAAACCTACCCGCTGAAAAGGCGCATTAGTAAGGTCCAGCAGAACCACTTTGGCAAGCCCTCCACTAAAGGTGTCCGGCTTCGCTCCTTTCTGAACGGCTTACCCAAAATCCTAGCTGCCCAAAATTTCAGGGAAGTGACACGTAACATTGCAAAGGCCCACGGGAGCAATAAGACTGTACTGTTTGGAATGGGAGCCCACTCCATTAAAGTCGGACTGAGTCCGTTGATCATCGATTTCATGCAAAAGGGCATTATTAGCGCCGTGGCAATGAATGGTGCATGCATCATTCACGATTTCGAGCTCGCGTTAATGGGACAAACCTCTGAGGATGTAGCCGTGAGCCTAAAGGATGGAAGTTTCGGAATGGCAGAGGAGACTGGATCCTTTTTGAACGAGGCAATTTCCATGGGTCATGAGCGGGGAGAAGGAATTGGCGCAGCCGTTGGCAAAGCCATCGTTCAAAATAAGCTACCCCATCATCGTCTGAGCATTCTCGCTGCGGGAGCCCGATTGGACATCCCCATTACTGTCCACGTGGGTATCGGTACAGACACTATTCACATGCACCCCAAAGTTAATGGGGCGGCCCTGGGCGCCGGGAGTCTGGCAGATTTTCACACCCTCACCTCGGTAGTAGCGACACTGAAGGACGGGGTCTACGTGAATTTGGGATCGGCGGTGATTCTACCCGAGACCTTCTTGAAGGCACTCAACCTGGCCCGCAACTTGGGTCATACCGTAAACAACCTAACCACCGTAAACTTGGATTTTCTTGCCCACTACCGCCCCCTCACTAACGTCGTCGCACGACCAACGTTGGGCAGTGGAAAGGGATTTCATTTTGCCGGACACCTCGAGATCATGGTTCCATTACTATTTGCCTCCGTGTTAGAGGAACTAGCGTAGAGTCGGAAATAACTTAACCGCAGACACACGCAGATTTAGGCAGACGAAAAATAGCAAAGCGCAGAGCGTCCGATTTTAGGCTATCAGCTCTTAGCCATCAGTCTTCAGCTCCGTACACAATGCTGCCCTTTGCTAACTCTTTTTGTCTTGTAGTCCCTCGTCAGTAATCCGTTATCGTATTACGCTTTGCGCTATGCTCTTTGCGCTTAGCTTTTTGCTTCCCTGGACCCATTTTGGCCACCCGATCCGGACAATTAAGGACCAGGCGCGCATTTCGTCACATCATCTGGGTTAGCCAAAGACGGCAAAAAGCATATAGGACATTTCGGTCAATTCCGGCGCAGCTGCGATAAAAAGAGAACTTTCTCGTCCACAGATGTCACTGGGGGAACTCCCTATCTCGCGCAAACAGCTGTTGTCACAAGAGCTTGGCCCCATCTTTAGGAACTCCCCTGCAAGTGAGAAAAGACCTTGTAATTGGGTGGCCAGGAATTCCTCCCCTGGCACCAAATTTGCTCCAACATACTCCAATCCTATGAGAAACGCTCAATGCCAAACAAATTTTAGACATTCAGACCACCAAGCACCGGAGGAATTTTCATGACCTCAAACGGCGAATTCACTTTCTCCATTGAACTGATCCTTTATATTCTCACCCTGCCGGTGGCGTGGATTCCGAAGGTCCACACCATAATCTTGAATTTTCTTTGGGATTTCTCCACACCAGTGGAAGCCCCTATGAAAGGCATTGTCTTCCTGCTCCCCGCCCTACATCTCATTGTCGCCATGTGGGTTACCATGCTCGCCTTGTATACCGTCCCCTTCCGGTCAGGGCGAGGCGCCTTCATCGTCTCCCTTATCACCACTTGGTGGGATACCGGCCGAACCATTGTCCTTTACTGGTTAGGATTTATTCAGGCCGCCTTTCTAACTCTGGGGTGGATTTGGGGTTTTATCCGTATCGTCACCGGCGGGCTCTACCTGGCAATCGTCGAGGTCCTCATGCTTCCCCTCTCCCTTATCAAGCGGGCCACCCAAAGCACCCTACACCCTGGTATCCCGTGGATCGCCATCGGTCTCACTTTTCTTTGGATTAGTGTCGAGGCGGGCCTGTTTAGTTACAC
The DNA here is from genome assembly GCA_965215595.1 of uncultured Binatia bacterium (SeqCode). GTDB lineage: Bacteria > Desulfobacterota > Binatia > UBA9968 > CAXXLF01 > CBDCDW01. The sequence continues at coordinate 869,754 of CBDCDW010000006.1, forward strand.
TATATACCCTATGGTCTCTGAGATCGCTCTTGACCTCGTGGGGACCAGTGGTGGTGTGTTCCTCCAGCCCGCGCTGTTTTTCATCCTGTTCATGCTTATCGCCGGGAGCTTTGCCTGCATGCAAGTTATGGTCGACGCCATCCACCAGCAAAATTACAAAGACATGGTTCAGATGCTCGTCGTGGAAATCTTTGTCATGTTCTTTGAGGTGGTCTTCCTCTACCGCGAACTCGTGGACGCCGTAACCCCCGCGCTTGCACAGCAAAGCGGTGGTCAGCTTCGGATTGGCGTTTTCGGTGTGCTCGCCATCTCAGCGATGTGTTGGATGGGAATCCGTGGAATGACCTGGTTCCTCTTTGGTAGATTCGGGACCCCCACGCTGCTATCCATCATTTCGGGACAAGGCCTCGTAGACGCCCCCCCTTCATCGCAGGACAAAGAGGCAGAGATCTTCGCTTGGACCAAGGCAATGATTTCCCACGTGAAGGCAGAGATCGGCTGGTTCCGCACCACTGGAAAGGAGCTGTTAGAAGCCTATATTCTTCCTCCTTTGCAGCTTGTTGCCGCCACGATTAACTTTTTTACCGTTTTCGTCACCGGACGCTATCTCTTTAGGTTACCGCTCAAGTCCCTCCACGCCTTCATGGAAACGGGCGAACTGCTTAAGCTCGCGAAGATGCCGGATGGCTCATCCCACGGGGGCGGTTCCCATTGAGGCTAACCTACTAGGAGGTTGCACCTATGTTTAATCGATTTCGGATCCTGCTTTTCGCCGCGTTGCTGTTATTGCCGGCCTGCAATCACCCGCAAGAGAACGCCGGCCCTCGTATGAATCTCTTTGTAGGAATTGACATCAGCGGCTCCTATCGGCGATCGGAACATTTCAAGGACTCCCTGCGCTTTCTGTCCTACTATATCTACGGACACCTGCATGGCATCGGCGGCATGGAAAAGGTAAAAACCCTGTTCGTAGGTTCCATCGGTGGGGACACACCGGACGAGCCCAAGGCGTTCCACCCGATTCAAGAGTTCCAGGGAAAGAGCGCACGCCAGATCGAGGCAAAGATGCGCGGGCTGTTTAGCATCCAGGGGAATTACTTGACGGATTTCAATTCATTCTTCAAACGCATCTCCGAGGTGGTACAGAAACGTAGTCTTGCCCTAGCCCCCTTGACCATAGTGATCATCAGCGATGGTGTCCCAGACATGCCCGTGGACGGTGGGCGGCGGATTGTGGAGGGACTCTATGAGAAAGTCGACGTCTCACCACTGGAGTACCTAGCCCGCAACGTGACCATCCGAATTCTCTATCCTAGCCCAAGGGTGAGCCAAAAGTGGGAAAAGTCCATTCCCCGGCAACGGGTCCGCGTCTGGCCTGTTGAAGGGGAGGTGATGAAGGGCTGGAAAGAGCAGATGCGCAACCACGGTACGAAACTCGAGGACCAAGAATTGTTCTGGAAATGGGTGCAGGACATCGTGGACCATCGAGTGCGTCGGCAAAAAATACTCTAGATCATCTCCTTCTTCTCGATCCAACCAACTTGCCATCGCCTGGCTTTCACTTGAGTCCGCCCGGCGGTGGCCACTGGTTTTCCGGAGCTGATCGGGATTCTCCCCCGCGTGCCTTCCACCTGAATTTCAGATTGACCAGCGACATCCCCCGGCGATGAGCGGGGACCAACTATCATTACCCCTCTCCTGCGGAGTCATTGCTGCAAAAGAAATAATCTCCCTTGAGAGGCTACGAACCCGGGGTCGGGCTATTCCTCGAACCACGCGGGGAGAAATCCCAGGTGGAGCGCCAGAACGCCAAACGCATTAAACCAATAACCTATGTTTTTATATCCCCCAGCTGGTCTCGTTCGATCGTCCCCTTATGATCTTGGTCGCGTTATTCCCCAAGGGACGCTCCAAGGCCACAGCTTTTGGTCTGTGGTTCGGGGTTTACGCTGTCCGCCTTTTCCGTTAAATTGTTCCTGGACGGCTATGAAGACAAACCTCATCACCTTAACTACGGACTTTGGGCACACGGACGCCTTCGTCGGCACCATGAAGGGAGTCATCCTTAGCGTCAATCCGAAGGCGGGCATTGTGGATCTAAGCCATGGCATCCCGCCACAGGACATTATGGCAGGGGCTCTTGTTCTCAAGAGTGCGGTCCCATATTTTCCAGCAGGAACTATCCATGTTGCTGTGGTGGACCCTGGAGTTGGCAGTGAGAGACGCCCACTTCTGATTCAATCCGAGCGGGAGATTTTCGTTGGGCCGGACAATGGTATTTTTAGCCTGGTGATGAAGGGACGGAAAGCGAAACAGATTGTTGAGCTCTCAAAAGATACCTATCATCTGAAACCCAAAAGCGCCACGTTCCACGGGAGAGACATCTTCGCCCCTGTAGCTGGGCAACTTTCCATGGGACTGTCACCAAAAAAGCTAGGAATCCCCGTTAAGGATTTCATCCGTCTCTCCTGGCCCGATGTCATCACGAATGAAAAGTCTATAAAAGGCGAAATCATTTACGTTGACGGTTTCGGCAACCTGATTACCAACATAGGAGAGGAAACCATTGCCCCCTTCCCAAGGAACAAGCTTTTCACTAACATAGGTCCCGTTCAGATCCATGGGATTTCCTCCAACTACTCCACGGTTCGCGAAGGCGAGGTGGTGGCGGTAATGAATAGTTGGAGATTCCTGGAAATCGCCGTTCGAAACGGCTCTGCCGCAAAGCAGACGGGAAAATCGGTAGGCGCAGCGGTTGAAATAACGCTCTCAAATGGAAAATAAGCCGAAATTCGCCTTCAGGGGATTACGCCGACTGTGGTCACCAGAAAATGAGACGATCCCGGCGGCGCCCTGGTCCTACTCTGAGGTTTCCTCGGAATCTTCCAATGATACGCGCCGAGACAGAGTTAACCTGCCTCTGCACATTGCACTTTTCTGTGCCACCCTTGTGACCACCTCAATGGCAGGGGCATTCCAGTTGGGTGCCAACCCCCTGTCGGATCCCGCTTCAATCATCGTTGGACTCCCTTTTTCATGCACCCTAATGGCTATCCTGTTGTGTCATGAGATGGGCCACTACCTCGTGGCGCGCTCCCACGGTGTGCAGGCTAGCCTCCCCTATTTCATTCCAGGTCCACCTTTCCTGATTGGCACATTCGGAGCCTTTATCCGCATGCGCGCGCCAACGGCCAACCGCCAGGTGCTCTTTGATGTGGGTGCCGCGGGTCCATGGGCTGGAGTCGTTGTAGCCGTTCCAGCAGTGATCATAGGACTTCAATTTTCACAGGTGAGCACTACTATCCAAACCGGGACTGGTCTGATCTTTGGCGATTCACTGCTATTTTCATTGCTAACATGGCTTAGCCTCGGTGTTTCAGTGAATCAGGTCACTATCGTGCCCCATCCCATTGCTCTAGCCGGATGGATGGGCCTCTTTGTCACTTTTATCAACCTCCTGCCTGTTGGCCAGCTCGATGGCGGGCATATCAGCTATGCCCTGTTCGGCCGATATCAGAAATGGATATCTCGGGGCTTCCTTGTGGTGATACTATTTTTAGGGTTCCAGGGTTGGCCCGGGTGGTTTTTCTGGGCGGTCATGCTCTCTTTCCTCGGAGTGGACCACCCACCCACTTGGGACCATTTTTCTGCTCTGGATCCACGCCGACGCGTGGGTGGATGGCTGACTCTCCTGTTGTTTGCAATCACATTCATTCCGGTACCTTTTACCGTAACTGAGCCGCTCCCCGCCGGTGAAACCATAGCCGTCAGCTATCCGATGGTCCCGCGGAAAGAATTCTCCGATCCCAAACCTTCAAAAAAACGATTTCCTGACACGTTTGTACGAGGCAAATCCCTAGACCTATGAATATTGGAGAAAGACCCTATGAATGACCGATTGACCTGGGATCAATACTTTATGACCATTACCCAACAGGTGGCTGAACGTTCCACCTGCAATCGGGCAAAGGTGGGTGCCGTAATCGTGCGGGATCGAAACATCCTGGCTACGGGATACAATGGCGCGCCTGCTGGCATGCCTCATTGTACGGATGCGGGATGCCTCATTTACGAATCCAAGACTCCCTATGGCGAGATGGAACAGAACTGCTTTCGCACCATCCATGCTGAGATCAATGCCATCGCCCAGGCGGCGAAGAATGGCTCAAACATCAAAGACTCTTCCATTTATGTGACTCACACTCCTTGCATCCACTGCATTAAGGTCCTCGTCAATACCGGCATCAAGAACGTCTATTATGAGTCGCCCTACAAGGTTCATACACTTGAGGAGATCCTCCGAAACACCCGAGTCCACATGGAAAAGGTTCAACTGCCGGGAACATAAAAAAGGGCGGGGAAAGGTCCCCGCCCTCATTTTTCTCTGCCTTTCTTAGGTTAGATTTTAGCCTGAAGCAGAAAGGCAATCAGCAAAGCGTAAATGGCAAGCGCCTCGATGAAGGCCAATCCAAGAAGCAGCGGTGTAAATAGCTTATCCGCTGCATTCGGATTTCGCCCGATGCTTTCCATCGCAGTGGCAGCCATTCGACCTTGTCCTAGGGCGGCACCAAAGGCAGCTATAGCTATGGCTAAACCTGCTCCTATGGCAATGGCAGCCTTGGCTGTCGAGTCGGTCTGACCCGCGGCTTGCGCTGCCGCTGCCGTGGAACTCAAGTAAACGAGCCACAGACCTGCACCAACCAATACCGATAGCAGTCTTTTCATCTCTTCCCTCCCTTCCAGCGGACCCGAGAGCGACCCTTCCTCTCTTCTCTCTTCCTCCCTGCTCCTTCCATCCGCCTAATGCTCATGGCTAACGGCCATGGCTACGTAAATAATGCTCAAAATGGTAAATACTGAAGCTTGAATCACAGAAACCAGGGTTCCCAGCAGGTAAAAGGTCACTGGAACAACCACCTTCGTCAATTCGGTAAAGATCTCGATCACCAGGTGATCACCAAACATGTTACCGAACAGACGAAGTCCGAGAGATAGCGGGCGCACCAAATGGGATACCAGCTCCAAGATAATAAAAAAGGGCGCGAGGAACAGCACCGGGCCCGTGAACTGTTTGATATAACCAGCCCCATGCTCCCTGATGCCAATCACGTTATAGGCCGCGAAGGAGACCAAGCCCAGTCCCAGCGTGGTATTCAAATTGCTCGTGGGTGGGGAAAAGCCCGGTAGCAGACCCGAGAGATTCGAGATTAGAATGAAACAAAAAAAACTCGCAAACATTGGGATGTATTTTCGTCCCTTTTTACCCACAATCCCATCGCTAAGTGCAGTGATCATAGTGACCACTAGCTCCAACATATTCCTTAGGCTCAAACCCTCATCCGGTATTATGGGGTCCTTGGCGCGGGATAAGGCGAGCCTTGCCAAGGAGCCCATCCCTACGAGCACGCTGACTACCACAATGCCAAAGAAGACATGCTGGGGTAAAAACGGAACCAGGAGATTCCATGTGTACGGATGTTCCACTTACCTTGTTGCCCCCATAAAGTCTTTACCGTACCTCAAGCCATGGGCAATCGCCACCACCAGGAGACAGGAGATTCCAAGGGCAAACGACAGGGCATCAAACTGAAATTTCAAGAAAAAAGCCGATAACAAGGCTAAAAATAGCAAAAGTTTAAGTGTCAGTAAAATAACACCGGAACGGATCTTGCCTTTTCCTGCGAAGGGGGTCAGAACACCACGAATCCCCAGGCCCAATAACAGGAAGTTTACTCCCATAAAGAGACCACCCGCCAGGAGACTATAGGACTCAACCATCCCCAGCGGTACCAGCACAGCAAACAATACGATAACTAGCGTCGTATGCCAGAGCACAACCTCGAGTATCGGATAGTTCGCCCCTGACATTTTCACTTTTTACCACCTGAAAGTTTCTGCAGCATGAAAATCATCCGGACAAAAGCCCCCACCAGAGCAAATAGTGTGGTGGTCACGATAAACCAGGGAGATGTCTCGAAGAGCCGGTCCAACACGTAACCTAAAGCGAACCCGCCCAGGATCGTACTGGGAAACTCCAAACCAATGGCGGCATACTTGCTAAACTTGACAATGGCTGGAGTCTTACCCTCTTGGCCACTAGAGGGATGGCCATTTTCCAGCTGGCTCACTCCGTATCTTCATTAGCATCGGTCTCTTGTGGGGTCAACCTTTTCTCTCCGATCGTGCCCAGTCCTCAAATCCCCGAAGGGTTTTTGCAACGTCGGCGGCACTATGCACGAGGGAAATAAATACGGCTTCGAAAGGAGACGGTGGCAGGTAGATGCCTCGTTCCAACATTCCATGAAAAAAACGGGCAAACTGATCGCGATCACAACGCCGCGCTTCCTCAGCGTTTCCGACCCGGTCCACGCCGAAAAATAGTGTCAACATGGACCCCACACGATTCACCACGCCACGTATCTTGTGCCGAGCCAAGAGCCGCTCTATTCCCTGCTGGAGACGCCTCCCTCTCTCCTCGAGTTTTCCATACACTGTACGACTCTTAAGGACTCGCAACGTACCGATACCTGCTGCTACAGCCAAGGGATTTCCAGACAAGGTGCCAGCTTGGTAGACGGCACCATTTGGCGCCAGAAGGTCCATGATCTCTTGCCTTCCACCAAAGGCCCCCAACGGTAGTCCCCCGCCCAAAACCTTTCCCAGACATGTCAGGTCTGGTATTACTCCGTAGAGGTCTTGTGCACCCCCTAAGGCAACCCGGAATCCGGTTATCACCTCATCGAAGATCAATAGCGCACCATAATCCTGGGTTGTTTTTCTTAAGGACTGCAAGAAATTTACTGCAGGAGGGATGACCCCCATGTTTCCGCACACCGGTTCGACGATAACGGCAGCGATGTTCTCCGAGTGTTCGCGTAGCAAAGCCGCCACTTGCTCTGGGTTGTTGTAGGTCGCAACCAGCGTCTCCTTGGCAAAACCTTCTGGGATTCCCGGGCTGTCAGGTACCGACAAAGTGGCCAACCCCGACCCTGACCGCGCTAACATCCCGTCCGCATGGCCGTGATAGCATCCGTCGAACTTTATAATCTTGTCACGTTGAGTATAGGCCCTCGCTAGACGAACCGCACTCATGGTTGCTTCCGTTCCTGAGCTCACCAATCGTAATTTCTCTATGGAGGGTATTCGCTCATGCACCAGTTCAGCCAACACTACTTCGCCTACAGTGGGAGCGCCGAAGGTGGTACCTTTAGCTGCGGCTCGCTTCACGGCGGTTATAATTCGTTGGTCCGCATGACCAAGGATGAGCGGCCCCCAGGAGCCGAGATAATCAAGGTATTTCTTGCCCTCAAGGTCCACCAGGGTGGCTCCCTTGCCGCGCTGGATCACTAGCGGCGTCCCACCTACAGCTTTCCAAGAGCGCACTGGGCTGTTGACCCCGCCTGGGATCCTGTTGTATGCACGGGAAAGTATTTGACTCGTCTTGCTTCTCGCCATAGATTAATGAGCGTCGTAGCACCAGATGAGTGGCGTTTCAACGACGAGAGGAGAAAATTCCCATTTCCTATTTTTTCCTTGCAAAGAGAAGTGAAAATGATTATGAAATGCTCCTCCAACTCCTTAACAAGAAATGCCTCAACATGTTAGTCAAGAATTAGGCACTTAATGTTGTCCGTCGTGATGTTACTTTTGCCCAGCTTCTCACCGTCCTCGACTCCAGCGTATCGTCCTATTCCTAACGAGTATTTTTCATGGTTCCTCACATTAATTGGGGGGTCCTGGTCGCTAAGCCTACGGCTTAACATCGATAAGTTATTCACATCTGTGGATAAACCTGTTGGTAAGTTTTCCTGCTTTTCTAGTGTAAAAGCAACAATATAGCCTTTAGGAATCGATTGGATAATGTATCTTTGGGATGAAACAGTCAAACAACTAGAACAACGATTGGGAACGCAAAACGTTGAAACATGGATCCGACCTATTCGTGTTCATGCGACGCGACCCGTTTATCTCACCTTGGAGGTCCCAAATAAGTTTTTTTATGACTGGCTCCTCGAACATTTTTTGTCCACTATTCAGGACATCGTTTATGCCCTCACAAATGGGAGATCTCGCGTTTCCATAGTCTTAAGTCAGGTACCTCTGAAAGGGAACCAGCCGCAGCAGAGCGAGCTTATCAAACGAGTGAACCTAGTTCCCAAGTACACCTTCGCCAATTTTGTTGTGGGTGCCAGCAACCAGTTTGCTCATGCTTCCTGTCTTGCCGTTGCTAGTCAACCCGGTGACCACTACAACCCACTTTTCCTGTATGGTAGCGTGGGTTTAGGGAAAACTCATCTGGTCAACGCCATTGGACACAAGGTACTTGCCAAAAGCCCTAATTTAAAAGTGGTTTATCTGGCCTCCGAGTCCTTCATGAACGAGCTGATTGCATCCTTGCGCAGGAATAGAATGGATCAATTCAAAGCCCACTTCCGTAACATTGACATTCTGATCCTTGATGACGTTCAGTTTCTGGCTGGCAAGGAAAGGACTCAGGAGGAATTTTTTCACACTTTCAACTCACTCTATGAAGCCCACAAGCAAATTGTTATCACCTCAGACCAGTTCCCAAAGGAAATCCCTGGGTTAGAAGACCGACTCAGGAACCGATTCGAGTGGGGTCTCATCGCCGACATTCAACCCCCAGATATGGAAACTAGGGTCGCAATCTTACAAAAAAAAGCTGAAATGGAAAACGTTAACCTTCCCCACGACGTGGCCATATTCATTGCTTCTCACACCAGCTCCAACGTTAGAGAGTTAGAGGGCTCCCTTACCCGCTTAGGCGCCTTCTCCTCCCTCACCAAAACTGATATCACCATCGATCTGACAAAAGAAGTATTACAAAACACCCTCAAGGGGATCCACCAAGAAGTGACCATAGAAAATATTCAGAAGATTATTTGCGAGCACTTCAACTTAAAGTTAGGAGAATTAAAGTCGAAGCGACGGACCAGGAATATTGCGTTGCCGAGGCAGATGGCCATGTACCTCTGCCGCAAGCACACTTCCACATCATTTCCAACCATTGGAGACAAGTTCGGTGGAAGAGATCATTCCACAGTCATACACGCCTCAAAAACCATTGAGGAAAAAATCAAACAGGATCCGTACGTCCAAGCCACCATAGATACACTCACTAAATCACTGAAACCCTAGCTGGGGACAACCTGTGACTAACGTGGGGAGTAACGTGGATAAATCCCCCAACATGAGCTATGATGGCATTCAAAATTCAGATAGGGTGTAAACCACCCTTTGAAACGCACAAAAAAAATCCTTATCTTTCAGGGCCTTTTGTTATTTTTACCTATTACTCACAGGACCTATTACTACTACTACTATATTTTAATTAAGAGATAAGAATTAGGGTAGGTTAACTGTGGAAGGAGTCGGAGCCATGGAATTCAAAGCTAAACGACAGGATTTTTTAAATGCGCTTTATTGGACCCAAAGCACAGTCGAACGCAGAACCACTATGCCCATTTTGGCAAACGTTCTTATCGAATTTCAGAACGGGAAGACGCGCGTTACGGCAACGGACTTAGAAGTAGGGGTCAGAGCGAAACTGGATGGTGAAATTATTCAAGAAGGTGCCGTTACCGTAAATGCAAAAAAACTCTATGAAATTGTTAGAGAATCAGGGGGAGATACGATTCAATTGAAGCGTCTGGAAAATGATTGGGTGGAAATAAAAAGCGGAAAATCAGTTTTTAAGATGGTGGGTTTGGATCCAAAGGATTTTCCTAGTTTTCCTGAATTCGATGCTAATCATCTATTTTCTGTTCCGGCGAAGGTTATGAAGGAGATGATCGATAAGACAATTTTTGCCGTATCGACTGATGAGACTCGGTCCAATCTTAATGGGGCATTCCTAGAGGAAGGTGAAGGGGGGAAGCTTAGAATGGTGGCTACCGATGGACATCGTCTGGCTCTTATTGAAAGGGCCGTAGGGAGTCTGGGATTAGCCAAAGGGGCGATCCTGCCACGGAAAGGATTGACTGAGCTAAAAAAACTCCTGGAAGAATCGGTCGATGAAATGGCTCAATTTGGTTTTAAAGAGAACATTGCATCAGTCGTGAAAGGTAATGTCGAGCTCTTTATGCGTTTGTCGGAAACGGATTTTCCCGATTACAGCAAGGTAATTCCGAAGGACAATCCCTACAATGCTAGGGTAGAGCAGCGTGGGTTCCTACAAGCCCTGAAAAGGGTCTCTATCCTGTCAAGTGAGCGATACAAGGGGATACGGATAGAGGTGAAGCCGGCAAATATGTCCATATCAGCAAATAACCCGGACTTGGGGGAGGCAGTTGAGGAGTTAGAGGCAGACTACCAGGGAAAAGCCCTGGCAGTGGGCTTCAACGTGCGCTACTTGATCGATGTCCTTAGTGTGTTGGGAGATGAGCAGGATGTAGGGATCGAGATGAAAGACGAATTGAGCCCAAGCCTACTCAGGAAAGACGGGGATGACGGCTACATGTATGTGGTCATGCCCATGAAGCTGTAGTGACTTCGTTAATTAGGAGACGATCCTAGTGGCTGTCCACGAACATAAAAATAAGGCGGCGCAAGGTCTAGGCATTATGGTGGTAACGGTGAGTGACACGAGGGATGAGAAAACGGATAAAAGTGGCCAGTTAATTAAGGAAATGTTGATGGAGGCAGGGCACAGGACCGTGGGATATAAGATTGTAAAAGACGAGCCAAGAGAGATTGAGGGGCTCCTATGTGAGACTCTGGCGAGGAAAGACCTTGAGGTTATTATACTGAACGGTGGAACCGGGATCGCACCGCGCGATGGCACCTATGAGGTGGTGGATCGTCTCTTAGAAAAGCGACTCGATGGATTTGGAGAGATCTTTCGCTACCTAAGTTTTCAAGACATTGGCTCAGCGGCAATCATGAGCCGTGCCTGTGCTGGTATCGCGGGAGATAAAGTCATGATTTCTCTACCAGGTTCCACGGGCGCGGTTCAACTTGCCATGGGGCGGCTGGTACTCCCCGAAATGGGTCACATGGTCTCACAGTTACGAGGACAATGAAGGTAAAGATTAGGTTCTTTGCAGCTCTCAGGGACCGTGCAGGGACCAATGAGGCAACGAAAGAAGTGGCCGAAGGCTGTACCGTGGGAAAATTGTGGGAAGTACTACAAAAGGACTATCCAAAACTAGCGCCAGTGAATATGAAATTACTCTATGCTGTCAACCGGGACTACGTGAGTACAGATCATGTGCTTAAGGACATGGATGAGGTGGTTTTCGTACCACCTATCAGTGGCGGTTAGAATATGTATCGTGTGACGGAAAAAACCCTAGAGCTCCTGGAGCTCATTGACTTTGTGGCTGATCCTGAAGCCGGAGCGGTAGCTACTTTTATTGGCACTGCGAGGAACCACAACGAGAGTCGAAAGGTCCTCTCACTGGAATACGAGGCCTATCCGGAAATGGCAGAGAAGGAATTGGGACTACTGGGGCAAGAAGCACAGGAGCAATGGAATCTGTGCCGGCTGGCCATCGTTCACCGTGTTGGGCTGGTACAAATAGGTGAGCCAAGCGTCATGATCGCGGTCTCCGCCGCCCATCGGCAGGATGCCTTCGCGGCTTGCCGATTCGCCATTGAGGAGATTAAAAAAAGGGTGCCTATCTGGAAAAAAGAGGTATTTGAAGGCGGTGAAGTCTGGATCGGCACACAAAGCGGCCAGCCCTTTTCCGCCATCCACAGGAAGGGATGAGGCCGAATTTATCCTAACCTTGCTGGCAAGAATTTCACTTCTTGAAGATACTTTTCCTCACACGTGCTCGTAACCAGACGATTACGCCGATCGTTAATAGGACGATGGAAAGAGATACTAGTGTCTCCGCACGGTCGATGCCGTGGGCGAGTCCATGGTAGGTATCCCCAAGCCCCCACCCCAGATATGCCAGAAGCAGACACCTTGGGATGCTGCCGTAAAGTGTCCACAGAGTAAACGTCGTAGGTGACATGCGCACAAACCCAGCGGCCGCTGAGATCAACGACAGAGGGAATATGGGTAGCGCCCGGAGAAAAAAAATCGTCGCCTTAACCTGCCCGCCGCGCAGGCGATGTTGAAAGGCGTCCACCTCCCGCCATTCAAGACCAAGGAATCCCTTCCAACGATCAACAAGCGGTTTGCCGCCCCAGAAGCCAATGCCATATCCAATGAATGCACCTAGCGTGGAACCGATGGCCCCCGGTATGACAACCACCAGAGTAATTGGGGTAAGGGCTTCAACGAAGCTTAGCTGCGGACTGATGAGAATAAAAGCAGCGCCCATGATTACTAGGGGTGATGGAATGGGGACTATAACCGACTCGATAATAACCCCGGCAAAGACACTCCAAGCGCCGTAGTTTCGTATTGACTCCATAATCCAGTTAACAATTTCACCCATCAAAGCCCCCCTTCAAATTACTCCTGCTAGACTCAAAAGATACGCGATGGCCAGGGTGAGATAGGCCAAGCATGAAATCATGAGCAAACAAAGACTCAGTCTCCCCGGTTTCGCGTCGGAGGGTAGGTGACGTGGTAGGATGATGTGGTTTAAGAAGACCAGGGCAATGGAGAATAGGACGGTACCCACAAAACCGATGACGGCGGAAAGCAAAATGAGGGGACCAGGAGCATTGAGTTGGATGGTAATGGCGGTGACTACGGAGAGAAGCAAAACAAAGAATAGGTACCAGGAGCGCACGGGAATCTTTTGGGCACGCGGGAAAAAGCCATAGACAAAGTCCGTATGAATCCGGCTAACGCCGTCCACGGTAGCCAGCCAGGTGTCGGAAAGAAAGGCCGCAGCTACGATGAGGAAAAGAATTCTGCCAATAGGCCCCCAAGCGACTTCGAAGAATCGGCTTTGTACCACGGCTAGTTCGTAACCATCGGGTAGAATGCCCTTCGGAAAAAGTAACGCATACGCCAGGAGGCAGGTCATGAGTGTCGTCAAGATATTGCCTCCAATACCGATCCCAACGTCAAAAACCAAATACCGTTGCCATTTCGACAGCTCCTTGATATTTGTGTCCTCCTCAGGGACAAATCCAGAGGTGGGGATCACCTCCGGATGGCCTGTGATGGGACCAGTGATTCGGCCAATGTAGTGGGCGAGCCCAATCCCCTTGTCACGGATCCAATAGGAATAGAGGAGGGTCCAGAATCCGCCAAGGCCGGCAAATGTAATCGCGGTGAGAAGTTTTGTAGCATCATTGGGGTCCCAGGGTCTTGGCATTGGGAGTTGAGGGACAAATAGGCCATGAATGAAAGAAGGTAGGACTCGGATGGCGTCGGGATGCGTCGAGGCCCAGAGAAGCCCAACCAAAGTTAACAGGGCCACGGCCCACATGAAAACCTCTATTAATCGGTACACAATTCGGCTCAATAGAATCGCGACTAAAAATACTGTCATTGAGAGATATGCCCAGAAAAGGGTCTGGCCCCTTTGACTCCAACCAGCGGGGAAGTCCGTCAGTGCTGCCAGGGAAGTACCACCGGCTGCTGCAAAGGCGCCAAACCAGAGAAAGGAGAGGGTGAGGAGAATCCATAGAACGAGCGCGAAATAGCGGTTAAGGCGCATAAACCCCTGGCAAATGCTTTCCCCGGTGAGGGTGGTGTAACGGCCAATCTCGTAAATCACTGGGAATTGCAGCAAGCAGGCGGGCAGAAGTAAAAAGAGAAAGGTAAGCCCGTATTTGGCGATTATGAATGGCCACCAAATAAGTTCACCGCTACCTTGAGCCAGGGCCATGAAGATAACCCCCGGTCCAAGGGTAGCCATTAATCCTGGAAATGCTGGGAAAGAGGCCTTCCGGTAGGGGGGAAGGATTCCCCAGCGTTGACCGTCAGCCATCCAGTCAGTGTTCCTCGATGCGATGGATGGCTCCGCTTGGTAGGGCGCTGATGAGTTTTTCGAAAGCCTGATTCAAGTATTCTTTTTCTTTTGACTCTAAGGTTAGCTTTACTTTGAATTCAGGATCGCCAAGCACTGGATAGGAACCCAGGCCTAGTTGGGGATAAGAGGCCTGCAGTTCGTTAAGGGTCGACGCGATGGACCCTTCGTTCTCCTTTACGTAAATAACCTTGAGGTGGAAAGGGGTGTCCCTGAACCGGTCTTTGATTGCACGAAACTGATCGTAGAAGATCTTTGGGATACCCGGAAAGATGTAAACGTTACGAAATTTGGTAACGGGCATGTACATAAAATCCAATTCGATGAGCTCTGAACCCTCTGGAACCTCAGCTAGTCTTAGTCTGGCTTCGTTAATGTTCTTTCCATGGCGGGCATGGAGGCGCCGTTCCAGATCAGGGTGTCGGACGACCTTAACTCCAAAGCCATGTGCGATACCGGCCATGGTAACGTCATCATGGGTGGGCCCCACTCCTCCCGTGGTGAATACGAAATCCCATTTTTTAGCAAAGTCGGCGGCCTCCTCGCCAATGAGGTGGATTTCATCAGGAATGACACTGACCCGCCGAACGTCTACACCAAGGGCACGTAGCTCAGTGCAGAGAAAAAAAGAGTTGCTGTCCTGGGTTTTACCCGAGAGGATCTCATTGCCGATGATTATGATGCCTGCCGTCTTGGACATGAAAATGGCCTTGTTCGCTAAACTGGTGAACTATACACTAAATTTTTGGTTAAGTACCAGGCTTGAAGCTGAGGGTTGAATAAAGGCGCCGGCTAAGTATCGAATTCCGAACAGCTCTGAAAGTAGCCACACTCTAGATTCGGACAAACGAACCGACATTTTTGGTTCATGAGCTTAGAGCTGCACACAGGACAGAAATCCCACCAGTTATCTTGTTGTTTTTCGGTTGTTTCGGGCTCTGCCATGAATCTAGTCCACCATTCAACGCTACTTACGAATCCGAACGACGGTCCCCAGGGGCACCCGCTGAAAAAGCTCTTCCACGTCTCGGTTCCTGAGGGCCACACAACCGTTGGTCCAATTCCAGTTTCCGACGAGTCGTAATTTGAAACTCTCATTGTCCCCGATCCCGTGGATGCCCACAAAACCACCCAAAGGTGTATTCCAGGGTGGCTTGAGCCCCTTTGTATTAGCATGCAAGATCTCCACCCATTGATCGGCCGTCAAGCTGCCTTCGCCATAAGCCCGATTGGCGTCCTTCAGGTTTGGGTAGTCAATTCCAAGAAATCGATGAAACTTGTCTGAATTTTTTTTCTCCACAACCCGGTAGTCGCCCTCGGGGGTCCTGTTATCGCCTCTTTTCCGTTTGTCCCCAGGGCGACTTCCCAAGAAGACCGAGTAGATCTTGGCCAGGGTTTCACCGCGAAAAAGCCAGAGCTGACGGCGATTTTTGTACACGGTGATGGAAAGTTCACCACCGGGCTGTTTGGTTATGTGCTCGGAAGCGGGAGCGAGGGAGGAGAGGGCAACGGCCACGAGGAGCACCGATAAGATCCAAAGATGCCTCATACGTAGGAGGCGATTTTACACCGTGGGCAGCATCTAAAACAACCAAAAAGTTGTCAGCCGTTGAAGTTGAGTGACCTCCCGTAATATATTGGTCTCCCCGTGTCAGAGAATATGGTTCAAATTGAGCGCTTGAGGAAGTCTTACGGGGCCATCGTTGCCCTTGATGACATTTCACTCGAGATCGAAAAGGGAAGAATTTTTGGCCTTTTGGGGCCCAATGGAGCGGGAAAGACCACCACAATCAAGATCCTGACCACCCTGGCACGCCCCGATAGCGGTAGGGTGAGAGTAGCAGGAGTGGATGTATTGGAGGACCCCGCGAAGGTGCGAAGTCTCATCGGATATGTGCCCCAAGAGTTGACGGTGGATCCCTATCTCACGGTGCGCGAGCATTTAAAATACTATGGCGACCTTTATCATCTATCCTCCGTGGTGCGAGAGGCCCATGTTAGCGAGCTGTTGGAGTTGTTGGGACTAGTGGGGTCTGAGGATAGGCGAGTCAAATATTTTTCCGGTGGCATGAAGAAGAAGCTGGACTTGGCCTGTGGACTGATACACCGCCCGCCCCTGGTTCTTCTGGATGAGCCTTCCTTGGGACTGGATGTTCACGTGCGTAGAGAGGTGTGGAATTATATCCTGGGGCTTAAGGATCGGGGAACAACTATTTTTCTCTGCACGAATTACATGGATGAGGCAGAGCGCCTGTGTGATGAGCTTGCCATTATCGACCAGGGGAAAATTGTGGTTATGGGTGCACCCAGTGATCTCCGGGGCCAGCTTAGGAGGGATGTGGTCTTGATTGAAGTGGAGGGAATTGACGAAGAACATACGGTTGCCACTAAGAGCCTTGAGGTCTCCCTGTCCCGTCTGGAAGGAGTGCAAGGTACCGTTGCAGATGGCACCAGGCTCAGGGTCTATGTGGAGAGTGACGATACGGCGCTGCTAAAAATCCTTGAAGCCGTTCGGGAAGCAAGGGTTCCTATTCACTCCATCAGCCACAGCCGGCCAGGCTTGGACGAAGTGTTTCTCCACCATACGGGGCACCCCATGGACGAAAGTTAGAAAATCATGCTCGATTTTTTACAAGAAACCAAAGCACAATTGGTGCGCTGGCTGATCCGGCTACGACGCGAACCTTTCAGCATGGCCTTCAACTTGGTTAACCCTGTGATCCTGCTTATTTTTATGGGTGGCGCCTTTCAAGGTCTCATGGGCGATATGGTTGAGGGAGGATATCGAGGTTATCTCATGGCGGGTATTTTGGCGTTGACAGCGTTTGGCAATAGTATGGGCGGGGGGATTGCGCTGCTTTTTGACAAGGAGAATGGGTTTTTGTTGCGTTTGATGAGTGCGCCGATTTCCCGGGGTTCCATTCTCGTTGGCCGATTTCTAGCGGTGAATATCAATACTCTGGTTCAATGTCTTCTCATTCTCATTTTGGGCCTTCTCTTTGGTGTCCGAATTGCGACAGGGATTAGCGGGGTCTTTGCCCTACTACTTATCAGTATGCTGCTAGGGTTTGGAGTGACCGTGATCTCTTTGGTTCTAGCTTTTGTTCTGGATAGTCATGGAGATTTTTTTGCAGTGATGGGGATCACTGTCCTTCCCCTCACCTTCCTTTCGAGTGCCTTCGTACCTCTCGATTCGATGCCTGCGTGGATGAATATGCTGGCCTGGGTTAATCCAGTGACCTACGCTGTGGATGGAATGCGGTCGTTGATCCTTAGCGGGTGGAATGGGCCTTCGTTGCTACGTATTGTGGTCGTACTCCTTGTCTTTGACGTAGTGATGTTTTTGCTCGGGAGTAGAGTCCTGCGCCGACACCTCGCCTAGGTCTGGTAACTCACACCTCACGCCCGGTCTAATTATTATTCAATTGAGGGTTAGCCCGTAAATTGATAAACTAAGCTGCCTTTTCGTGTAGGCTAAAAAGGAAAAGGAGGAAACATGAAGAAAGTCATTTTTACTCCACTACTTGTCGCCTTGCTTCTGGGTTCTTTGGGTTGTTCCGGACAGTTGACCACGCGCGAAAAATCGGCAGCCATTGGCACGCTCTCTGGTGCTGCGGTGGGTGCCATTATTGGGAGTGCGGTAGGTTCGCCTGGGGCCGGAGCCGGAATCGGCAGTGCCGTTGGGTTAGCCGCAGGTGCCCTAATCGGAGACAGGATGCAACGTAAAAATGAAAAGGAAACCCAACAGCAACAGAAACTTGAAGAAAATCAAGCGGAGGTCAAACGTCAACAGCAGGATCTTGACGAGATCCAACAAAAACAAGAGTGGTGACGCTCATGTTGATAAGTAACTATGACCTTTGAAAAGATCGGGGGAAACTAACTGATTTTGCAGCGAAATAACATATCAAGGCCCGTGGCGTCGAATCTCAAATTTGCTTTCCTCCCCAGATATGAGTCGTTGGATATTTCCCCGATGGCGCACAATAATGAGAATGGCCATCACCAGGCTCATCCAGATGTAGGGTGGCTTATGGGTAATGGACCAAAAAAGCAGTGGGGCTAAGGCTGCGGCGCCGATAGAACCGAGAGAGACCCAACGCGTGACCAGGACAATGACGAAGAATGCCACAACAAGGTACCCGGCGATTAAAGGTTCAAGACCGGCAAGACACCCAATGGCTGTAGCAACACCTTTCCCACCCTTAAATCTAAGAAACACCGGATAGAGATGGCCCAGGAAGGCTGCCAGAGCTGTCAGGGCGGAGGTTTCAGAGTCAAAACCTATCTGAACGGTGAAGAATACGGGTATGAAACCCTTCCCCGCGTCAGCTAAGAGGGTAATTAGCCCGGCCTTCCACCCTACGACTCTACCCACGTTGGCGGCGCCAATATTGCCACTTCCCTCCTCACGTATATCAATGCCGGAGACGGAGCTAAGAATGTAGCCCATTGGCACGGAACCAATGAGGTAGGCCAGAACCAAGATCCATACGGAGTGCATCTGTGCTAATGGTGCGCCCTAAAAACGGAGCTTTGTCCTTTCGATGCGATCCCTTCGTAAATAGTAGTTTCCCCCGAAGATCCAGCCTAATATAAAGAGGCAGCTGGGGGCTAATATCCAGCTCAAGATTTTCCAGAATCTCCATTGATTCTTTTGGACGGGAACGGCTGTCTCGATCATACGGGGCACCACGGCAAAGATCTCGGGAGGAGAATTTTTACTTTCAGGCAGGCTGGTAGGGGCGTTTTGCACCGCTACCTCCACCGGAGCCTCTACGGGAATGGGTGGGGACTCTTCCGGCTGTTCTAAATAAAAGGGCTTGTGATCATCGATATCGGGTTGGGGTTGCGGAGTGGATTCTTCTAGAGTTACTTCGATGGTGGGCGTTGGCAGGTTAACCTCGGCTGCGGTCTCTAGCGTTGCTTCTTTCCCTGGAAGAAATTGGATGAGCTCGGCATAAACATAACCTCGCAAGCCGTCGGGGAGAGAGACTCGGTACCAGTTCCCCTCCAGCTTCTCCACTTTGACTTCTTCCCCGTTGTTGAGAATGGTGATGGGCGGATGAGTGACGCCCGGTCCAGAGCGTAGATTGACATGACTTGCTCCAGCAACCTTTCCCTTCCTTTCAATCGTTTCGGTCAGAGCTTGACTGCCGGACGGGAAAAAGGCGAAGAGCAGGGTAAGAGAAAGGAAGCCCACACTCGAGTTTAAGCAGGCTGCAGCCACGTTAAAGAGTAGTAATTTGGGGAACGGACTAGGCCTAAGACTTCTTTTTGTAAACCTCCGGGTCCATCTGACTTTTAATCCCTGACTTGGCTAGTTCCTCTTCAAACATCTGCCTGATGGACGGGTCCTGGTCGCAATATTCCATCTGATCCCCACCCGCTTTCACATCCTTGTCCACTTTGGAGATATCACCAAACATCCCCGCTCCCATGCTGTGTTTGATGGCACCAAACCGGAGCGGAAGGTAGCGGGCTGGAGTCGACGATGTGTTGAAGTGTTGGTGAAACCACATTGCGGGAGGGACGAACACACTGCCATCCTTCCAATCACATCTTTTGATGGGCTTGCCTTCCTGCCACAGGAGAGAGAATCCCGTACCACCAATGATGATAACGTTGAATCCCGGGCCATGGCGGTGTGCTTTTTTATACGTGCCCACTGGAAACTCCGAGATATGGGCAGCCATTACCCCGTCTGCCAGTTCCAACATGACATTTTTACCAGCCGCACCGCGCTCTTTCCATTCTTGGAGCTTGAAACTCCGGGCGTCGGAAATAAAGTTGGTTTCCCAAATTCTGCCGGGATGGGAAGTGCCTTTGCCGCTGAAATAATCGGTTTCTCCATTGAAGCGGTCGGTAAAATCGAAAGGCGTGTTGTAGATAAACTCGTCGTTATGGAAGAGGTTGAAGATGATGGGCATGTTGTTGACGGAGAAGAACCGTGCGGGTTCGCCTCCCTGCCCGTTAAAATGCTGATGGGATGTGTTGAGCGGTAAAGAGACCAGGCTACCTTCCTGCCACTCAAAAGTCTGTTTCGCCCCCTTGTCATTCCAGAGGGTGGTGGCACCGCGCCCCCGCACCACGTAGAGGAGTTCCTCAAATATATGTCTTACCGGTTTGGTGCTCTTCCCGGGTGCAATCTCGCAAATATAGGAACCTGTAGCCTGCCCAGCCCCTTCCATATTTACAAACATTGCCGGTTGACCGATTCGGTCCCATTGTTCCAAGGGAACCTCTTTCAGATCGGGAATAAAAAAGGAATCAAGGATGGGAATCCCCTCCTTTTTTTGCCACTTCTCGTAGAAAGGGATGTTGTCCATAGTGCTTTCGGTTTTAGCAGCCGGCTTAGCCATTTTTTCCTCCAATTTCAGTTACCTCATATCGCAGAATAGGGGCAAAAGCAAGGTGAGGTAAAGTGGGCTATTTGACAACACATGGAAACTATTACTATATGGCAGATGGCTTCGCCGGAGTGGTAGTAAACCGGACTCCAAGGAGATAAAAAATTGGCAAGTTCTATTGAAGCGCCCATGGTTGGCAAGATTTTTAAAATCGAAAAACAGGTGGGAAACGCCGTGGAAGAGGATGATGTGGTGATCGTGATGGAGGCCATGAAAATGGAAATCCCCGTAGTGGCCCCAAGTTCTGGCAAGGTCAAAGAAATTAAAGTCTCCATTGGGCAGGCCGTGGAGGCAGGGGATATCTTGGCTGAGATCGAATAGTGCTCCATTCGTAGTTCGGCGGCTATAGGGAAGAGATGGACATCTGGACCTTTGGATTAACGGTGGCCCTGGTAGGTGGAGTTGGGACAGTGGTGGTCCTTTGGTTCTTGAGTCTCCTTGTACTGCTGCTCAAGAAGGCCTTTCCGGCTTCGGAACCACCCGCCAAAAAAGGTTAACAAGCGATCCATGGAAGAAGCGATCCTCGCTGGAATTCGGGGTCTATTCGACGGCGTTTTACACCTCGAGTTAGGTCAAGTCTTCATGATGCTCATTGGGTCCTTACTGTTGTTCCTTGGGATCCGCAAGGGGTTTGAACCCTTGCTCCTGGTCCCCATTGGATTCGGTGCCATTCTGGTTAATATCCCTTTGGCGGGCCTTATGGAGGAAGACGGCGTGCTCCGTTTCTTTTACAACACCGGAATCCGTACCGAGATCTTCCCCATCCTCATTTTCATAGGCATCGGTGCCATGACGGATTTCGGCCCGCTGCTTGAGAATCCAAAAATCATTCTTCTCGGTGCAGCGGGACAGTTTGGCATCTTTCTCACACTGCTATTGGCCTTGGCTGTGGGATTTAACAAACTGGATGCGGTGGCGGTAGCCATCATTGGCGCTTGTGACGGACCGACGGCCATCTATGTCAGTTCTAAGTATGCTCCCCATCTCCTCGGGGCCGTCTCCGTGGCGGCGTATTCTTACATGTCTTTGGTTCCCCTCATTCAGCCGCCCATTATGCGGCTCCTCACTACCCAGCGGGAAAAGACGATCGTCATGGGCATGGAGAGACGGCCTGTATCAAAGACTACCAAAATCCTTTTCCCAATCGTGGTGACTGTGGCAGCCTCTCTCATAGCCCCGAAGGGCACACCCCTCATTGGAATGCTCATGTTGGGAAACCTCCTTCGTGAGTCGGGTGTGGTGGAGCGGCTAAGACATACCTCGGAAAATGAGATTACCAACATCGTGACTCTCCTTCTAGGTCTCTCTATTGGGGCCACCATGGAAGCTGATCAGTTCTTGCGTTTGCAAACCATCACGGTGCTGATCCTGGGGTTCATCGCCATAGCGCTGGACACCGTCATGGGAGTCCTGTTTGGTAAGTTGATGTGCTTTCTCACTCGAGGCAAGATCAATCCACTGATTGGTGCGGCGGGGATCTCGGCTTTTCCCATGTCGGCGCGGGTGGTGCAGACTGAGGGGCAGAGATATAATAAGAAGAATCACCTTTTGATGCATGCCATGAGCGCAAATGCGGGGGGACAAATCGGATCCGTGATCGCTGCGGCCATTATGCTTTCAGTACTGACGGGGATGGGGATCATTTGAAAACGTGATCTATGGGTGAATCATGGAAAGTCATGAAATAGAAAAAAAGTTATCCGAAATGGAAAAGAAAGTCTTGGAAGGAGATCCCAAGGCCGTAAAGAAACAACACGATGAGGGCAAGCTCACTGCAAGGGAAAGAATCGAGGGATTGTTGGATCCGGGTAGTTTTGTTGAGGAGTTCATGTTGGCGGAAACCCAGTGCAGCGACTTTGGGATGGCGGAAAAGAGACAACCCACGGATGGAGTGGTGGCGGGCTACGGCAAGATAGAGGAAAGGGCGGTCTATGTTTTTGCCCAAGACCGCACGGTACTGGCGGGAGCCGTGGGCAGTGCTCACGCCGAAAAGATTGCCTATGTGATCCAAACCGCGCGTCGACTCGGTGTTCCGCTTATTGGCCTTTACGATTCGGTTGGAGCTCGAATTCAAGAAGGGCTTAGCGTGACCACTGCTATTGGAAAAATCTTTTTCGAAAATAGCATCACATCTGGTGCCGTGCCTCAGATATCGGCAATCATGGGTCCGTGCATTGGGGTGGCCTCCTACGCGCCGGCACTCACGGACTTTGTGGTCATGGTACAGGGAACCAGCCAGATGTTCATTACGGGGCCTCCTGTGATCAAGGAAGTTCTTGGTGAAGAGGTCACCATGGAGGAGCTGGGCGGAACGAAAATCCACTCTGAGGTCTCCGGAGTGACAGATCTGATAGCCAAGAACGATGAGGATTGTCTTGCACTCTTGCGCAGATTGTTGAGTTTCCTACCGTCCAATTGCCAATCGAGCCCACCCACGAATGGCTCGCGGCAGGATTCAGGACGCCTTCTCGAAGGCATCGGCAAGATTGTTCCAGGAGACATGCGTAAGTCCTACAACGTCCTTCAGGTTATAAAGGCCATGGTCGACAACGGTGATTTTCTCGAGCTCAAGGGAAAGTTTGCCCGCAATTTGGTAATAGGATTAGGACGGCTCGACGGTCATCCGGTGGGTTTCGTTGCAAACCAACCCATGTTTCTCGCCGGCAGTCTTGATGTGGACGCCTCGGATAAGGCAGCGCGCTTTATCCGCTTTTGCGATGCCTTTAACATTCCCATTGTCACCTTGATGGATGTCCCGGGATTCTTTCCAGGTAGGCAACAGGAGGAGAAAGGAATTATTCGTCACGGAGCAAAGCTCCTGTACGCCTATGCGGAAGCCACGGTGCCGAAGATTACGATTGTGCTTCGCAAGGGCTACGGTGGAGCCAAACAAGCCATGTGTACCCGTGAGATGGGTGCCGATCAGTTCTTCGTATGGCCAGGAGTGGAGTTGGCGGTGATGGGTGGAGGAGGTGCGGTGAACGTTATCTATCGCAGGGAGATCCAGGAATCAAAGGACCCGGAAAAAACGAGACGTGAAAAGATGGAGGAGTACGCACAGAGATTTAGCGGCCCATTCGAAGCCCTGTCCAAGCAGTTTGCCCACGCAGCAATACGGCCAGAAGAGACGCGAACCCGTCTCATCCAGGCTCTCGAAGTCCTTCGTGAAAAGAAGGAGGAGAGGCCGAGAAAGAAACACGGGTTAATGCCGGTCTAAACCAGCAAAGCGCAAAGCGCAAAGTGTTAAGAGAAATTAACCGCAGACACACGCAGATTAACGCGGATAAAAATTAGCAAAGAGCAGAGCGCAACTAAGTACTGAGTAACGAGTGCTGAGTACTGAGCATTGGGAGTAGGCAGTAGGACAGGGGGCAGGAAGCAGGCAGACATCCGACTACGGCTTGCTGCGCACTGCCAACTTCAGCCTGAGGCTGATCCGCCTCTGGCGGAGCTTTTAACCACTGCTCACTTCTCTGAGCGCTTAGCGCTTTGCTGCTTTCGACTCACCTTTGGGTTGGGTGATGATGGCGAGCCGGTGAAGACCGGCCGTTCGTGCTTGATCCATGACCCAAACCACAGTGCCATGTGCGATCTGTTCATCGGCCTGGATGAGGATCTGAATCTCATCGTTTGATTGTGCCGCCTCAGCAAGTTGCTGCGCAAGTTCGTTTCTTTGGACGGGCTTCTCATTGAGATATATCTGGTTGTCCAAGGTAATCACGATGCGCAGGTCCTTTTCTTGACGCACGATCTCCTGGGCGGTGGATTTTGGCAGATTCACTCGAATCCCCGGCGTCGAGATAAAGTTTAGGGACAGGGCGAAGAAGATCAGTAAATTGAAAACAGTATCCAAAAAGGGAGCGAGGTCTATGAAGCTGCTTTGGCTCTTGGGTTGGGTTCGAAAGCGCATTTCACTCGCTTTCGTCTTTTTGCTTGAGGAGGTCCACCAGGCGGATGGAATGTTCTTCCATCTGTAGAATCAGAGTTTGAGTTCTGCTTTGGAGGTATTTGTACATGACAAGAGTTGGGATAGCCACGGTCAAGCCGGCGTAGGTGGTGATGAGGGCCTCCGAGATCCCGCCCGCAAGGGAGCCAGGGTTGACCACCGTCTGAGATGAGATGACAGAGAATATTTGAATCATGCCGGAAATGGTTCCCAACAAGCCCAGCAGAGTGCTGACTCCCGCAATGGTTCCCAATCCTTCTACGAATCGTTCTAGGGAAGCGCTCTCCTGGCGGCCCACCTCCTCTAGGTATTCTTTAATGACTTCCCGTTTTCTGCCAAAGTTTTTGATCCCCACCAAAAGGATTCGCGCCATGGAGGAAGGGTTTTGTTGACAGCGGAGAGCCGCGTCGGGAATTTTTTCTCTGCGAATGAGTTGCTCCACGTCACCAATGAATTCCCGTGGAATGACGTGTTTCCATCTTAGATTCCACAATCTCTCGATGAAAATCGCTAGGGCAGTAATGGAACAGAGGAGGATCGGATACATGAAGATCCCCCCTTTGGTGAAGAAATCGACCATGTCTTACCTCATTGAACGCATGTCCGCAATTTATCTCAGCATTTCGGTTATAGCAATAGTAGGATCTAAATGAAGAACAATAGCCATCGAGTGATTGGCCTCAGAGGCAGTGCTGGTGCGGGTCTAAAACGCACTGCTATTTTTAAAAAACTACAACCATTGAATCTAATGAATGAATAAGATCAGAGAAGATTGTTTGGTTCGAGAATTTCATTTTGAAAAAATGTTTTGTAAAATATCATTTTTTTCTTGACATACTATTTGTGGTGTAACTATAATCAAAGTGTCTACAAGATGTGGGAGGGGTTTTAAACTAGAGTCTCTTCGCCTGAGCATTTAACTTTCCCTCGTTCTTTCGTAGATGCCTACTGGAGGCAATCTAGAAAGGAGGTGCCTATGGCAGCGAAGAAGAAGGCAAAAACAAAAAAGAAGGCTAAA
Organism: uncultured Binatia bacterium (SeqCode); assembly: GCA_965215595.1. GTDB lineage: Bacteria > Desulfobacterota > Binatia > UBA9968 > CAXXLF01 > CBDCDW01. Next base: position 895,032 of record CBDCDW010000006.1, read on the forward strand.
AAGAAAAGATAACATTGTCTGTGATTGGATGTGGTGTGGTGGCGTTGGTTTGAACCCTCCATAATCTCAGGCGATAGGGCGGCTGTTCTGGCTACCCAAAGGTCAAGGCCCTTCAGTCATTCACGGCGGAAGGGCCTTGTCCATTTTAGTGTTCCCCTACCATCTCTGACTGTTAACTTCCCTCGATCACCTTAATTCAAAATTGTGGTAGAAATAAGGCGCGTTCTATTTTTCCTCTTGATGGCTATGGGTCAGGATCCATGAAAAAGCAAATTGGGGAAGTCGTGGTGGATATATTACCGCCGGAGAAACAAAAATTTAGGTCTCCGGTGATCCTTGTCCACGGCTTGTGGAGCGGTAGTTGGTGTTGGTCTGGCTGGGCCACGCGCTTTTCCAACCTGGGTTGGGAGTGCTGGTCAGTCGACATGAGGGGTCGGGTGGGAGACAACCGTGAAAGGATCGTTTCGCACTTGACCTTTGAGCAGTGTGTAGAGGATCTCAAGGAGGTCATTCATGCGGCTGGACCGAAAGCCGTTTTAGTGGGGCACAGTGTTGGTGGGATTACGGCCATGAAGGCAGCAGATGTTAAAAATATCTCGGCACTCATCCTGGTTTCGCCGCCATTGCCGGGCGACGAGCCCAAGTCAATGGGGCGAAGCCTCCAGCTGCTTCGTTTGAAATACTTTTTGCCGGTTTTTCTGCGTTTGCCCATTCGCATCAAGGAGGATGACTTTTCCCATTATTGGCTGGGATCGTTACCAAGGACTGACCATGGCCAAGTCCTGAAAGGATTGGTACCGGAATCCAGTTACTTGGTGGAAAGGCTCTTCAAGACCCAGGTCTCCTCGGAACCGGCGCTGGTTGGGTGCCCAGTCTTGGTAATGGCGGGTATGGATGATCGAGTGATCCCAGTGGAGGCAGTGCGGCAGGGAGCGCGACTCCTGGGCGCTGAGTTTAAGGAGTATCCCGGGCATGGCCACTGGATGATGGAGGAAGAAGGTTGGGAGGAAGTTGTGAATGACATTCATCGTTGGGTTGTGCAGAGGCTCGGGGAAGAGATTCTCCTTGCCGATTTTACCCGATGACCCTAGCTCCAAAGCAGAAGCTGGCACGGGAACTTTACCCTGGGGATGAATGTTTCTAAAATAATGACAGTGAGTTACGTCTGGCTCTCCAACTATCTAGATGGATTGAAGCCACCAAGATAAAGCTATGGAAACCGTCCAACCGAAGACCAGGATAAGGGAACAAAGGCTGAACAACCCATGAACGAAGTGAGTGTGTTGGTCGTATTTACCGCAGGGATTTTTTCGTTTCTCTCGCCCTGTGTGTTGCCCCTCATCCCGTCGTACCTATCCTTCCTATCCGGGGTGTCCTTGGAAGAGATGCGCAGCGGCACGGTGCCAGGAGTTATTCGCCGGCAGGTGGTTTTGAATTCCCTATTTTTTATTTTGGGATTTTCCATCGTCTTCATTTCCTTAGGTGCTTCTGCCAGCTATCTGGGCAGCCTCTTTGTGGGTTACCGTACTTTCATTCGGACCCTGGGCGGAATACTGATCATCCTAGTCGGCCTCTATCTCATCGGGGTTTTCAAAGTGCCCTTTTTGGAACGTTACCTACAGTTTAACCTGAAGGGTAAGCCCACGGGATACTTTGGTTCCGTACTGGTTGGAATTACCTTTGCTTTGGCTTGGACTCCCTGTGTAGGGCCCATATTGGGTGCGGTATTGACCCTGGCGGGCACGGCGGCAGAGGTGGACAGGGGAATGTTGCTTCTGGCTACCTATGCGGCGGGTCTGGGCTTGCCTTTTTTCTTAAGCGCTCTGGCAATGAATTCCTTCTTCCAATTCTCACAACGCTTTCGGCATTATATTCGGGCTGTTCATGTGACCGCGGGAATTCTTCTGCTGGTCGTGGGGATTCTGATCCTTACCGATTATTTGACGTTTTTAAACGCCTATGCCATCAGCCTGACGCCTGAGTGGCTCTTTGAACGACTCTAGCAGGCTGTTGAAAAAGACTCATATGCTTCGTTGCGCTCATTCGCCTCGCTCCAACGTAGCCCCTAAGTACGCCTCCGCTCGTCGAAATTTCGCGCGCCTCGCCTCTGAGATCTTTTTGATCAGCCTGCGAACGGCTTTTACTCCAGCGGAGGGATTTAAATTAATGATTGTCGGGAGACGACGACAAACAAAAACATTTCTTGATTAAGCTGTAAGTTTTTGCCCAATCGTCGTTTCCCGATTGGGCAAAAGGGGCTTTCCTCAGCGTACTCTGCGTCTCTGCGGTGAAATGTCCGAATCCTAATCTGCGAGAATCGGCGGAAATCTGCGGTTAAAATTCTTTCGGATTTAGCACGAAAAATTTGATTGGCAAGAATTTAACGTCCTTGCCTCGCAGGGAAAGCATCTTTTCCCGCATACACTGCCCGTTTGCCCAATTCCTCTTCGATCCGTAAAAGTTGATTGTATTTGGCTGTTCGCTCCCCGCGTGAGGGGGCTCCTGCCTTGATTTGCCCCGCGTTAGTTCCAACCGCAAAGTCTGCAATGGTGGTATCCTCCGTCTCACCCGAACGGTGGGAGATAATGGTTGTGTAACCGGCGCCCTTTGCCATGTCTATGGTTTCCCGTGTCTCGGTGAGGCTACCAATTTGATTCACTTTCACCAGGATAGAGTTGCCGATTTTCTCTCGTATGCCCCTTTCCAATCTTGCCTTGTTGGTGACAAAGATGTCGTCCCCGACAATTTGAACCTTTTCTCCAAGGGCTTCGGTAATTAATTTCCAGCCATCCCAATCGTCCTCGCTCAAAGGATCCTCAATGGAGATAATCGGATACTGTCTCACCCATTCTTCGTAGATGCGTATTAATTCTTCCTTTTCCCTGCGCGCGCCGTCTGATTTTTTAAAGACATAGCCTCCGTCCTGATAAAACTCACTGGCGGCTACGTCCAATCCCAGCGCCACCTGATCACCGGGGCCATAAGATGCCCGAGTAATTGCCTCAAGAAGCAGTTCCATGGCCTCACTGTTACCCTTTAGATTGGGAGCAAATCCACCCTCATCTCCCACACCGGTGGAGTATCCCTTGCTTACCAACACTTTTTTTAGGGAGTCAAATATTTCTGCACCTGCCCTGAGGGCGTCGGAAAATCGGTTCATACCGATTGGAATGATCATGAACTCTTGTACGTCGACATTATTGTCGGCGTGGGCCCCGCCGTTCAAAACGTTAAACATGGGTACTGGGAGGATCTTGGCTCGTGTTCCACCCAGATAGCGGTACAAAGGTAAGCCCTCAGCTTGGGATTCGGCCTTGGCCACCGCCAGGGAGACCCCCAAGATGGCGTTGGCCCCCAGGTTGCTCTTATCAGGAGTACCGTCTAATTCGATAAGGAGCGCGTCAATTTTTTGTTGTTCTTTTGCATCCATCCCGCGCAGGCGTGGAGCGAGCCTGCGGTTTACATTACTCACTGCCTGCTGTACGCCTTTTCCCATAAAGCGTTGGCCTCCGTCCCTAAGCTCCACCGCTTCATGTTCTCCCGTAGAGGCGCCTGAGGGAACTGTGGCACGTCCCCACCCTTTGTTTTTTGCCAGGAATACTTCCACCTCGACCGTTGGTATTCCGCGGGAGTCTAAGACTTCGCGAGCATGAACCTTTTCAATCTTCATCGATTACCCCCAATGGTTGCTGCTGAAGAAAGAGCATGAAGGACTAAGATATGGTATATTCTAACTATCTCCAACCATGCCCCCGCTAAAAAAAAATCGTCCCTGGTTGAGCCTTACCCTCCTTGGACTCTTTCTGGGGTTTGCTCTTTTTACCGCCTTTGGCGAACGGGGCTTGCTTCACCTGTGGCGTCTTTCGGAAGAGAATAAAAGATTGGGCGAAAAAAACTTCCGCGTCCATCGTGAGAATGAGATCCTCCGTGACAAAATCAACCGTCTGCACCATGACAATCGGTACCTGGAAAAGATCGCCCGGGAAGAGCTGGGCTTGGTCCTACCAGGGGAAATCGTTTACCAATTTGTCTCGTCAGGGTCAAAAGAAAGGAGAACGGAGCCCATCAAGGAGTCCCTTCCTGAGCCTCCCCCGTCATGGGTACAAAGATTACGCCGGTAATGGTTTCCACCTGAGGTTTGCCGTCTATCTTCAATACCTGGACCAACATTTGTGGCTTTGGACTATCCCCCAGAGGCATTACCAAGCGTCCCCCTTCCTGAAGCTGGCTCCATAGGGGTGGTGGAATCTCTCTTGTAGCGGCGGTGACCACAATCCCGTCAAAGGGTCCTTTCTCCTCCCAACCGAAATATCCATCGGCTGATTTGACCTTTACGTTGCTGTAGCCAAGTCGTCCAAGTCTCTCTTGGGCGCTTTCGGCCAGGGAAGGAATAATTTCGATGCTGTATACTTCCTTCACCAATAAACTTAACACCGCTGCTTGATACCCCGAGCCGGTCCCCACCTCCAAAACCTTTTCGTTGCCTTCCAGTTTCAAGAGTTCGGTCATCAATGCTACCACGTAGGGTTGAGAAATGGTTTGACGCTCTCCGATGGGCACCGGCCGGTCCTGGTAGGCTTGGCTTTGATGTTTACTAGGTACAAAGAGGTGACGTGGTACAAGAGACATGGCACAGAGAATTCGGGGATCATTGATGCCACGCCGAACCAGGTCTCTTTCCACCATCCGTTTACGCGATTCGGCAAAGGCATCATGAACTTCTTGTGCATGGACGGAAATTTGGGTGAGCACAAGGAGCGACAAAATGGTCAAGTTACGGAACGTCATAAAGTTTCTGAATGGACAACCGCCCCGGATTATTAATCGACAACCATTAAGGATTACCATTGGGCTGTCAAGGAACGCTAGCCAGCGTCATCTCAATAAGGGGATTGAGATTAGGGGCGGGAAAGAGTATTTTAAAGAATCTGAGCACTGGTCCTCCCGCATTCGACGTGAGCGGGCGTAATTCAGCGGTAGAATGCCAGCTTCCCAAGCTGGACGTCGCCGGTTCGACCCCGGTCGCCCGCTCCAAACTTTTTTTCACATCAACTAGCCTCGAAGGCCTCGCCTAAACTGCAGACAAGAGCTAGGCCTCCTTTGCAGAAGCTGCCGTACCTTTCCCTCGACGGGCTCGGGATGGTGAGCAAAGTCGAACCACGCTTCAGTGGCCCCTCGGCGGGCAGCCTCGTTCAACGATGCGATTTCGGCCTCGGGGGCTCGCCCCTCAGTGGGAGCCGACGGGCCTCTGCCTCGAGGCTCGGTCATTTCATCCGGCATGCCAATTTGATACGAACCCCCAGTATCGGACGTCTCCCTTTCTTCGGGGTAAGCCCCCTTCGCCCTAAACCTGGTGGCGAGGCAGGGGAGCGAGACGTAAGGCCGAGGACATCGAACGTTCAGCTTCAGATATTCACTGGCCTATTGCCCGCGGCCGGAGGATCGCTCCCCGAGGAGAGTCGTGCGGGCTTCGAGGGGTTGCTGTGGGAGTCCCGTGGAGCGAAGCAAGTCGCCGATGCCCTAGGTAACAGGGATGGAAAATGTGCTAAATTTATTTCCCCCATTCGGACACGATCAAGGAGACATTTCGCACCGCACTTTCTGACAGGAGACGCAAGTCATTGACAGGAAATGGGAGGTTCGCTAGTTGCATTGGTGGTAAAATGCGAATCTAGATCTGAAGGGAGTGAATCGTTATGGTAGGTCGACTTGCTGATAAAGTGGCGATCATAACTGGAGCTGCAAGCGGTCAGGGTCGGGTGGCGGCGGAAGTCTTCGCACGGGAAGGGGCCTTATTGGTCCTGGCCGATATGGATCGGGAGGGATTGGAAGAGGTGGCCACTCAGGTACGCAAGGCTGGAGGGGACCCGCAGTTATTTGAAGGGAACCTCACCCAGGAAGAAGCCAACCGGGCCATGGTGGCTGGGGCCGTAAACCGCCATGGGCGGGTCGACGTCCTCTATAATGCGGCAGGTCTCGTACGGATGGGCTCGCTCCTTGAGACCAGTCTCGAAAATTGGCACTTTACTCTTGAGCACGAACTGACCATTACCTTCCTCGGGTGCAAGCATGTCGTGGCTGCCATGGTGGAGCGCGGCTCCGGCAGTATCGTTAACATCTCTTCCGGTTCCGGTGGAGTTCGAGGCGTCCCCAACCACGCGGCCCACGCGGCCACGAAGGCGGGGGTCGTGGGTTTGACCCGCCAGATTGCCGTTGAGTACGGTCCGAAAGGAATACGATGTAATGCCATAGCCCCGGGATTTTTGGTTTATGAGCCCGGGCAACGCCGGATAGTCTCGCAAACACGTGAGCGCTCACCAGAAGGGATTCCCCTGGGACGGTTTACCCGTCCTGAGGACACTGCCTATTGTGCGCTGTACTTAGCGTCCGAAGAGGCAAGCTACGTTACAGGACAAGTGTTGGTTGTGGACGGTGGAAATTCGGTGCGCTGAGTTTCTAAACACCGCAGAACAAGGATGACGGCGGCTAGCGGATAATCAGCACCGGGTCTCCACAGTGGCGAACCACGCGTTCCGTGATATTCCCCAAGATCCATCGTCCAATTCCTGACCAGCCATGGGTGCTGATGGCAACGAGGTTACTAGGTGTTTTGCGTGCCAGGTCAATGATCTCTCCTGCCGCCTCCCCATCGAGCAGTAGGGATGAGGCTTTCAGCCCTTTTGCTTGGAGCTCGTTGGTCTTCGCTTCAAGGTAGGTTTCAGCCTCTTTAACAATCTCTTTCGCAATCTTTTGAAATTCAGGGTCGCCATCCTGGTCCACAATGGCGGCCCTGGGCGCAGCCGGGGCGCGCACCACCACCACTTCCATTTTGATCTTCGTGGCTAGCTCCAGTACCTGTGGCAAGGCTTTTTCAGCAAGAGGAGAGCCATCGAGAGGCACAATGACTTTGCTCAGGGGTGCCTCGCCGCTGGATTTGTTGTCCGCTTCTCCGCGCAAAAGCAGTAGCGGGCTGGTTGTTGCGTGCAGGACTTTGTCGGCCACACTGCCCATCATCCAGCGTTGTATACCTGACCGGCCACGGGTGGACATGGCAATGAGGGCGTCCGGTTGCAAGGAGGCCTTGCCCACGATAACCTCCGCTGGGTTGCCGAACTCGACGGAGGAGACCACTGATTTAGGTTCTCGGAATGAAGTGGCCACACGATTCAAATAGTCTGCGTTGGCTTTCTGTGGATCGGTCTGACCTTTGGCCGAAAAGGCACTGGGTTCGATGGCTATCAACAATTCAACCGGAACCTTGAGCGCGCCAGCAATGGTGCGGACATAAGGTAAGATAGTTTCGGATAACTGCGATCCGTCCAGTGGTACTAAAATTTTGGAGTACATTATGTTCGCCAAAAAGTGACCATCAGTGGACGTATAGCACATGGAATTCGGAGGTCAAAGCGGCGATCAATCCATGAAAGAGCGCGCGAGGCTTCGATGTCAGGGCGGGTAACAAATACTGGACGCGAGCAAACCAAATGGAGTAAATAGAAAGGAAGGCTGGGTTGATGCCTCTGATCGTTAAGTGCCCCAAGTGCAAAGCGAAAGTATCCTGGGACAATAATTCCTATCGTCCTTTTTGTTCTGAACGGTGTCGGCTGATAGATCTCGGAGCGTGGGCAGAGGAGAGATACCGGATTTCGGGCCGGATTCTGGAGGACGAGTCAGAACCAGAGGACGATGATTCTGATGAAAATCTTAACTAGCCAAGTCTAATCTGATGAGTATTCACTCCACAGCCGTTATTGATTCCCGAGCGGAAATCCACCCGGAAGCAGACATTGGTCCCTTTGTTGTAGTAGAGGGACCGGTTCAGATCGGGCGTGGGACTCGCGTTATGGCACACGTAACCCTGTTGGGGCATACGGAAATTGGAGAGCAGAACGAAATACATCCGGGCGCAGTTTTGGGAGATACTCCACAGGATACGACTTATAACGGGGAACTCAGCTATCTCAAGATCGGAAACAACAACATCATTCGGGAGTATGTCCAGATACACCGAGGGACAAAACCCGAATCGTCTACGGTTATTGGAGACCAGAATTTTCTGATGGCTTGCTCTCATGTAGGACATAACTGCAGATTAGGTAACCAGATCGTGATGGCCAATAGCACAGCGCTGGGTGGTTATGTGGAGGTGGCCGACCAGGTCTTTCTCTCTGCGCAATGTCTCGTGCACCAATTTGTTCGTATTGGGACCCTTTCCCTTATGCGCGGCCTGAGTGGAACCAGCCGGGATGTTCCTCCCTTTTCGATACTCGACTGGCAGCACACGGTGCGTGGAGTGAACGTGGTGGGGTTGAAGCGGGCAGGTTTTAATGAAAAGAGGATTCGCGAGATCAGGGAAGCCTTTCGTATTCTATTTCGAAAGGGAAGAAATCTTTCCCTGGCAGTCAAAGAAGTCGAAGAAAAGTCAAAACTTTCCGCAGACGTGGTCGCTCTTATAGAATTTATCAAGTCTTCCGAGCGAGGGGTCAGTCTTGGCGGTTAGTTTTCGGGCGGTGATCCTGGTTCAGAGGTCTGGGTTTGTTGTTTCTGACCACCGGGTTGCGGGGGAGATACCACAAAGATGACGGGTTTTTGGCCCTTTAGCTGAGTCGGAGTGATTACGTAGCTGCCGCGTACGGCAGGGTAGATAATAGTATTTGCCACATCCCGTCTACCACCGCTTAGCACATAGCCCAACCCGCCCGTAAGGAGGCCAAGTCCGGCATAGGTAATTTTGAAGGGACTGTAGACCGCGCTGGCAAGGACAGAACCGATGTTATATCCGATATTCTGGGCCTCTTGCTGAGACATTTCACTGGTCTCACCCTCGGGAGCAGGTACGGATTTTCCCTCAGGACTAGCAGCGGATTGTTCTTGGGCAGGGATAGTCTCTTCTTGAATAGATTGTTGGCCAACGGCTGGTTTAGGAAGATACAATGCCAGGGAAAAGAAAATAGTGAGGATCCAAAATCTCCTATACTTTCTTGACATAGGATGCAATATATCAGAATTTACTTTAGCTGTCAAAAAGAATCGGCAAGCCTTACCGAGGGAATAAGGGGCTGGAATGGAATAACTCGAAGCATGTAATTCGCCCTAGCGGGCTTTAACTCCCACCGCCGCTGGGATGTCTTCCAGCCCATCACGCTGAAGCAGACTGAGTAATCCTCGGTTGATTTTTCTCACCAGGGCCGGACCTTCGTATATAAATCCAGTGTAAATCTGAACAGCAGTTGCGCCAGCGGTGATCTTTTCGTAGGCATCTTCAGAGGTGAACACCCCGCCAGAACCGATTATGGGCAGACTGCCATGGGTGGTCTGGTAAATATGGCGAATGAACTCAGTAGCCCGTGCACTTAACGGTTTACCGCTCAGGCCACCAGGTTCCTCCGACCGGGTGAGGAGCCTCTCTCTCAGAAAAGCCGTTGCATTGGTTGCGATAATGGCGCTTACTTGCTGGGACAGTAGCACTGCGATTATCTCGTCCAGTTGGCCGAACTCCAAATCCGGCGCTATCTTTACCAGGATCGGTTTCGGTTGAATCTTTTGTTGGGTTGCCATCTCCAGGTTTTTTTTCCGCACCGCTTCTAGTAGCTCTTGGAGTTGGTTCTTTTCCTGCAGCTCGCGAAGGTTGGGCGTATTGGGGGAGCTGACGTTTAGGGTGAAGTAATCCCCGTAGGGAAAAAGCTTTTCGAAGGTGAAGAGATAGTCTGCAGCGGCATCTTTGTTCTCAACCACCTTACTCCTCCCGACGTTGATACCCATGGGTATAGTTGGAAGGCCATCGTCCTTTTGCCAGCGGTCCAACCTTTCACTGATGGCCGCCGCCCCCTCGTTGTTGAATCCGAGACGGTTGATCAACGCCCCATCTTTCGGTAGACGGAACAGCCGTGGTTTCGGATTACCAGGTTGCGGGTGAGCGGTTACTGCGCCTATCTCTATGAAACCAAAACCGAATCCGGGCAAAGTTTTTATTGCCAAAGCGTTTTTATCGAAACCCGCCGCCAATCCCACCGGATTGGAAAACGTCAGGGGACCCAGGCCGACTTCCAGGCGCTCGTCGTCTACTCGATATAGCGTCTCCAGGGCGCCCCGGAGCAGTTGTAGATGAGAAAGCAGTGAAAGAGTCTGTTCGTGGGTTTTCTCCGCGTCTCTCAGGAAAAGGAGCGGGCGGATCAGACTTTTATAAAACACTATTTCCATATAGCATACATGTGAAGGTGCATGCTATGCGACACTCCAGAATTGCCAGTTTTATGGGTCTAGACCTTGCATGGTCTGACAGGAATCCGAGCGGGGTGGCGCACATGGTTTTACAGGGTAAGGGGTGTGTCCTGTTAGAGACAGACCATCTCACTTCGGATGAAGAGATCGTGAATTGGATGGAAGAGCGTTCCGGGACAACGTCTTGGGTCGGCATCGATGCCCCGATAATTGCACCCAATCCACCTAAGACTACCAGGCCTGTTGACCGAATTGTGAGCTCTCGGTTCGGTCGTTTCCACGCCGGGGTATATCCCGGGAATCGGGAGCGATGTGCGCGGCCCATTCGATTATGCAGCAAACTGGCAGCCCAAGGATTTTCACCGGATCCTTTTCTTCCCTTCAAGTGGGGGAGGAGGCAACTGGAAATATTCCCTCATCTAGTGCAGGTGGGGTTTTTCGGTCGGAAGAGGATCATTAAATATAAAAAGGGCAGCATTGATCAGAAAAGACGGGGCCTCAGGCAGTTGCAACGTGCAGTGGGTAAGAATCTCCTGCGGCAAACTCCTCCACTTCTCCCTTCTCGCGCCCTCGAAAAGTTGCTTGACGAGCAACCCAAAGACCTACGGGGCAGGCAATTGAAGGGACTGGAGGACAGGATCGATGCAGTAATGTGTGCTTACATGTCCTATTACTTTTGGTATTGGCGCGAGGATCGGTGTGAGGTCTTTGGTGATCTAAAGACGGGATACATTATTGGGCCTCGGAGTAGCTGACGAAAAGTTCTTTTTGCTCATTAGCGCCCAGGAGTAGGCGCGTAGGTTTTCTCAACCGTACAACCTGGCAGCCGGTTCCTAGGAATTTCGTTCGATAGAATTCGAGGGTCTTATTTCTTTGCCTTCAACTTGGGTATGAATGTCCCCTTCAGGTAATCCCATCCTGGTGACGTTCCCATCATTGATTTGAGACTCCTATTTGCATCCTCCCCAGGGATGAAATCCAGCTGTAATCCAAAGATTTTCTCCCACTCCTTGATAAATTTAGGGTTTGCATAGAGCTCTTTAAGCGCCCCTCTCAATTGGGCCACTCTATCTTTGGGGACCCCTGGTGGCAGCACGAGGGAGCGATTCAAAGTGCGCATTATTGGTCCGGTCAATTTGTATGCTTCCCATTCGGGACCTGAAGGTGGCTTGCCGTGAACTTGTTGGTAGATCTCGGCAAATGTAGGGATCTCGGTGCCAGGAGAGCGAACCACTTTACCTTGGGAACTCATTCTGCCCGTTTGCCAAAGCACAACTGCCGTCCCCTTCTGGATTTGCTCGTAGTATAGGCCGCTTTTACCGAGAACGTGATGGAGTCCCGTACCGCCTACATAGGATACTTCTCCGGACGCGAAGGCTAGGGTCGTTTGGGATGTTGACGGATAGCCAACAACGTATTTGTAACCCTTGATCCCCATGAGGTCGAGGCCTACGATGTCCGACAAGAACGTTACGGTAAGTAGACCTAACCCTGAGACGACTATCTTCGAAGGATCGACTTTAGTGATATCCTTGCCTTTTCGGGCTCCCAAAAAGTCGCGGACAATGGCTGCCGCTGACCCGGAAACGGAAAAAATATGAGGCATTTGGGAGACGTCATAGTTTGGTTTTGGGTCACCAAGCAACTGTTGACCCATTTGGGATGACGACTGGATCGCCCAGACAGTTCCGTCCCGTTTGGCTCGGTTGTACATATGGGTGGTGGAAACCATCCCTGCCGCTCCAGGGGAGTTTTTGACAATTATGTTTTTCGGCTTCCCCGGGAGATAGGGACCGATCCAACGAGCAATAAGCCGAGCTTCGGCGTCATGCCCGCGCCCGGGAGAACCACCTAGGAAGATACTAATCGTTTACCCCTCCGTGAAAGAAAGCGCTGGTTTGTTTGTCGAGATGAGTAGGGTTACGACCAGCAACAACATAATGCCAGCCGCTAACGATAGTCGTTTCATAATGTCTCCTTTCTCACAATGACAGATCAATTTTGTCTCAGCGGTCTTATTCATTCTGCGCGGCCAGAGATATGCTACCCGCCTGAATCGAGGGCAGCTGCTCCAGCAAGCGACCATAGCCGTTGATGGGTTGGCGTACATGGAGTCGCCTCTGTACGTCCCAGAGTTTTGCAGCCAGGGAGTAGAACACCGGGACCTGCAGGTCCTGTTCGAGGATACGGACGGTACGGAGCAGACGCCAACCCGAGCCGAGCATGTAGATGCCATCAACGTCCTTGTATTTCAAAAAGGCCTTTTTCGTATGGGCGTAGATCTCTTCCGACGAGAGCCTGCCAACGTCCTGGAAGGGAACCTCAATCCCCTCGATGGCTGCAACCTCAAATCCTGCCTCTGTGAAGTAGCGGGCGAACATCTGGTTCTGTGACTCTTTGAAATAGGTGACGCCCACGATGCTCTTGATGCCACAGGCCTTGAAGGCATCGATCTGGGTTTTTCCCGAGGTGGTGATAGGGATCTTATGTTTAGTCTCCAGTTCTTCGATAATCTCCGCCTCACCCTTGAACCCATGGACCATCATTGGTGGGGCACCGCCTACGTGGATCAAATCAACCTGTAGTCCTGCCAGCTCGGCAACCTTTTCCTTATACACATCAAGTACCTGGCGAAATTCATCGGTGGTGCCGCTGCTTATCCCCACGGTTAAGGGGATGACGCCGATCCCTTCCGGTAAGAGGCGGATGAACTCTTCCAGGGACCCCGGTCGGTAGGTGGGTTTGACGTCTCCAACGACCCCGCGCCAACTCGTGAACATCTTTCTCCTCCTGCCTACTGTTTGCCGAAACGTTTCAGGCCACCGTTAGTCGGGACCACGCATAACATGCATCCACCGGGACCCGTCAACCCCTATTTCCTGCTACCTAGGGCTTTATTCAATGTAAACCCCGCCTCTTGAGGCGGGGAACCTTTAAGGGAGGGATGTGGGAGAGGGGGTTATGGGTGTGGTAGTGATGGGAGGGTGAGTGAGGCGCAAAGAGGGGCACATACCAGGTGGGACATTCGATATCATTTGGTGTGGATAGTGAAATACCGTAAGGATTTGTTGTTTTGGGCGGGAGTATCGGAATATTTTGTGAAGTGGTTAGGGGAATAGGAGAGCGATATGGATGGGTGATCGATACGATGGCGACGGACGGGAATCATGTGCATGTATTGATGGGTGCGCCGCCACGGTATTCACCGGCAGAGGTAGTCAAGGTGATAAAAAGTATAACAGGGAGGGAGATATTTCGGCAGTTTCCGCAGGTGAAGGAAGAGTTATGGGGAGGGGAGTTTTGGGGAGATGGGTATTATGTTCGGACAGTGGGGAGTGAAGTGACGGAGGCGGTGATAAGGGAATATATCAAGAAGCAAGGGCAGGAAACACAGCACAAAAGTTACGAGCAGCTGAGGTTGTTCTGAAAGAAACCCCGCCCCTTGGGGCGGGGAGCTTCATTCCCTAATGGAGACATGTTTTTGTTTGTCGGGAGACGACGACAAACAAAAAACTAATTCTCTGCGTCTCTGCGGTGAAATGTCTGAATCCTTATCTGCGATAATCTGCGGTTAATTCAGGGGAACATTTCAAATATGATTGGTTAGATCTTTTTCCAGAAATGGTAGAAGTGGTGAACTGGACTATGGCCTGAGCCAATGGGGAAGCCCATACGAATGGCTTGGGTGATAAAATGTTTCGCCTCTACAACCGCCTTTTCTAATTTTTCACCCTTCGCGAGGTTCGCAGCGATGGCAGCAGAATAGGTGCAGCCGGTTCCATGGGTATTAGAAGTGGAAATCCTAGGAGTCGTCAGCTCACGAAACTTTTTTCCATCATAGAATATATCTTTGGCCGGGCCTTTCCCATGTCCTCCTTTAATGACAACGTTTTTAGCGCCCAGGTCCATGAGACACCTGGCGGCGTCCTTAATATTTTGCGTTCGGGTCCCTGGAATACCGGTGAGCTCTTCTGCCTCGGGGAGATTTGGGGTGACAAGGGTGGCAAGGGGGATCAGTCGAGAGCGCATGGTCGCAATGGCGTCCTTTCGTAATAGGAGATCTCCTCCCTTGGCGACCATGACAGGATCCACCACGAGATTTGGCAGGCGATGTTCCCGGATCTTGTCCGCTACAACGGCAATGATCTCTGCGTTGGCGAGCATGCCCGTTTTGAGGGCAAAGGTGCCGATGTCTTGGATCACCGCATCCATCTGGGCAGCGACTAGTGCCGGAGGTAATTCCATGATTTGGGTAACCCGCTGGGTATTTTGCGCGGTGATGGCGGTGATAACAGAGGTGCCATAGACACCAAAGGCGGCAAAGGTCTTGAGGTCCGCCTGAACTCCCGCCCCAGCGCCCGAGTCCGACCCAGCAATGGTCATGACTTTATATACAGCCCGCATGGAGTCCCATCCTAGCCCCGATCGCTAAAAAGATCGAGGGACTTCCAGAGTTACGAGGACGTATAGCAAAGCGCTAAGCGCATGGCGTCCTTGCGGATTCGGGACCACGGACTACCGACCTTTGACCCGGATCCAGGGATTGGCGACCGGGAGTCTGTAGTCCATTGTCCGTAGTCTGTTGTCTCTTTACGCTTCTCGCTCAGTACTCAGTACTGACTAGCGCTTAGCGCTTTGTGGCACGCTCAATAAAACTTTTCAGCACTGCAAAGTAGGGATCCCCGCCTACGACGAAGGTGTTGTTGTGATTGGCTCCTCGGATGGTGTAGAACTCCTTGGGCTCCGGCGCTGCCTCGAACACCTTTTTCCCCAGGGCGAATGGGACTATATCATCCTGGTCGCCATGCAAAACAAGGACGGGCTGCCTGGCCTGTTTGACCTTTCCCAGGACGTCATATTTGGTTCTCAGGAATGGGCCAATGGGCAGGAAGGGGAAGACCTCTTTAGCCATCTCGCGGATGGAACTAAAGGGTGATTCGAGAATCAAGGCGAGGGAATCCTCCCGAACGGCCAAGTGCGCGGCTACGGCTGCGCCCAATGAACGGCCAAATATGACGATTCGCTTGGAGGGGATGTCCTTTTGGTTTCGAAGATAATGGAATGCAGCCTCAGCGTCCCTGTAGGTTCCCTGCTCCGATACCCGGCTTTCGCTTCGTCCGTAACCGCGGTAGTCAATGATAAAAATTTGAGTTTTAACCTTGTCGTGGAGAAGCCTTATGTTTTGTAACCGGTGGCTGATATTCCCGGCATTCCCGTGAAACCATAGCAGGGTGAACTCCCCTTCCGATGACGGAATGAACCAGCCATTTAGCTTGACTCCGTCTTCGGTGGTGAAATAGACGTCTTCGTAAGGCAATCCTAACTCCTTAGGGGTTCCGTCGATGGCGGAGGTTGGATAGAAAATTAATGAGTTTTCCATCTGGCAGCTACAGAGAAATAGGATGAACGGGATGAGGAGGCCAAGTTTCAGGACCCACCGAGATCGAGCCATGCCGTTTCCTGATCCAGGATCTAGCCCGGAATATTCATTGCTCTCGGGAACGAGCCCTTCCGGTTGAGGGCAATAAGTATGTACCTTGAGGCGGCCTTCAAACTCAAGGATAGAGCGCACAGCGTGAAGAGAGGCGGAGCGGATAGGCCAAGCACTTTCATGGCTCGCCCCCTCGACCAACCCTGTGACAGTGATTTTCTTCGTATCATGAATAAATCGGGCTGCCTCCCGTGTGCGTTTCGGGCTCGTTCTGCGAATGGTTTTCTATGAAGGTTTTGGGTGAGGGATGCCGCGTTTGATATGGGTTGTAAGGAAAGTGACATTCTATGGATGGACTAACCCCGATCCGACAAAAATGAGCAAGCCATATGGAATGCTGGGCCAGACCTTTCAAACCCGATCCGCCGATTTGAATGACGCGCATGGCATCTATAGCATAAACAGTGGATGGTAAAAATGGAAAGTTTGCGCTACTTCATCCTGGGTTACTATATTCGGATCGCGGTCAACTGTCATCGATATTTTGAATGTAAGTCCGTATTTACGCTAAAGGTGAGTTATTGATTTATGGCACAAACAGACTTGGACCCCCATCTGATGCCCACTGGCGATGATTTCTTGAACCGATTAATGTCGGTTCGGGCCTAATGCCTGTGTTCGCCTCTTAGTTTCCATTCTAGTCCGTCAATTATGCATTCCACGCTGGCTCGGAGAATGTCCTTGGCAACACCGACGGTTCCCCAGGATTCTTGACCGTCAGTAAAGATACCCAGAACTCGAACGGGTCCCCCGATTCCCAGTTCGTCGTCATCGGCGGGAAGCTCACCGTGATGCAACAACCGGACGTCGAACTCGATCAACTGGACCTCAGAAAGCTGCGGGTAGTGCTTTTCTAGGACTTTTCGCATGGCATTGTCGAGTGCATGGACTGGGCCGTGCCCCACGCCGACTTCTTGCTCTTCGGTTCCAAAGATGTCCAGTTGAACGGAGGCCTCGGTACGGCTCAAGGTCTGCTCCGTACTCTGGAAGTCCACCTGGTCATCGATTTTGCAACGAATCACACGGAACGGTTTGAGATAATCCTCCCGCCTTCGAATCGACATGAGTTCGAAGGAAGCCCAGGCTCCATCCAGGCGAAAAAAATCCTCTTTGAGATCCTTTTTCATAGGCACCTCCTTTGCTTCCACCAGCCATATTATTATATCGCTGTGAGCATGAGGTAGCCAGGGGAAAATGTTACAATCTTGAGGGGTTATGGGGTAGCTTAGGGTGTGACTCCAGGCCGTGAAAATGACCTTCCCCAGGGTAGATAAATTTGGTATCATTTTAATATATGCAAAAGACAATCACTGGCGAACGAATGCATACCTTCTTTCTCAAGCTGACCCGTCAGAGCTTCTGGGAACTCGGCATCAATGACCCATCGGTGACGGAGTATGTGGCAGATGTGTTGACCGATTTCGCACGAGCTGAAAACCTCACCAAGATACGATCTCAGCCGGAGAAGAAATTGGAAAGTGTGGTGGAAGTGCTGGCTGAAAGCAAAGAAGATACTTTGCGGGGTAGCCCCACCCTACTACAGGAAAGGGCTGTGCGTAAACATGTTGGGGATTACGCGTTGTTCATGAGTGGCTTTTTTCGATCCTATGTGGAACATCATGGATTTCTCGAATACTATCTGAAAGAGGGGAGTCGGTCCTACTGGACGGTATCGGAGTTGGACCTTTCCCTGTATCGTACGGGTTTTCTTTTCTATCAGGAGCTCTCCAAGAAGTTTGAATATTTCTCCGGCGCCCTCGACTATATGCGCAAAGCTTATTTCGTTCCCGAGCCAGGAAAAGACCCCTTTACGGGCTTTCTAAAACAGATTGAGGGCTGGATGAAAGTTAACATTACCGAAAATTAATTGGTTCCGGCCTTCATCCTCAAAATCCTTCCCACATCGTATGTTCCGTTAATTGGGCTGTTTAATTTGGCTAAAAAATAGAAGTTTCGGAATCAAACTGTGAAGAAAATTCTACTCGGGACAATTTTCGTTTCCCTCTCAACGTTTTTATTCGTTGGATTTTTACTCGTCTACATATCCAATCCCTCCCAAAACGGGCGAGGTGTGGAGGAGCTTAAGGTGGATCGAGGGGAGCCCTTTTATTCAGTGGTACAAAGGCTGAAAGCGAAAGGGATAATTACCAATGGGAAGTTGTTTACTCTATGGGCGCGCATGTGGTCGCTTGATAAGCGAATTCACTGGGGGCTTTATCGGTTTGAACTACCCATGGCACCCCGAAGAGTCCTGGATCAAATGGTTTTGGGAAGAGGAGTGTTTCACCGCATTACAGTTCCGGAGGGACTGACGCAGGGAAACATTGCTCAACTCCTGGACAAAGAAGGATTGGTGGAAGGAGAGAGTTTTCTAACAGCGGCCAAAAACCCGGAGATCCTTGCCAAGCTGGGAATCGAGGCCAAGCAGGTGGAGGGCTACCTCTTTCCGGATACCTACTACTTTCCAGCTTCGGCCACAGGAGAGGACATCCTGATTGCTATGGTGGAGCATTTTAAAGAGAGCTTTTCCCCTTTGATGGAAGAGCAAGCCAGAGCGTTGGGACTGGAGAGACACGAGGTGGTGACCCTGGCTTCCCTCGTGGAGAAGGAGGCCGGCGTTAGTGCGGAGCGTCCCCTAGTCTCAGCGGTCTTTCATAATCGGTTGCGGGGCGGGATTCCACTTCAAAGTGATCCCACTGTGATTTATGGTCTCAAAGAATTTACCGGGAACTTGACCCGAAAGGATCTCAGGCGGCCCAGTCCGTACAACACCTATCTTATCCAAGGGCTTCCACCTGGGCCAATCTGTAATCCAGGACTATCCTCGCTCCAGGCTGCCCTTTTGCCGGCCGAGGTGGCTTATCTATACTTTGTTTCTAAGAACGATGGCACCCATTTCTTTTCCAAGACCATCCGGGAGCACAATCGAGCAGTAAACCAATATCAAAGGTCCCGCCGCCGCTTCACCGGGCGGTAACTTTTCTGCCAACCGTAAATTATATCTAGCTCAATAGGTGGCCTAGACGTGTTTTTACGATCGGAGCCAACCGATCCCCTTACAGGTCCAGTCATGTTATATATGTGAGCATGGCGGGTAGCTCATATAGCAAGAAGGGGCTCCCTGAAAATCTGGTGAGTGATCTGCATCGTCGACTCCGGTGGCATGGATTTTGGGATTGTCTCTTGATCATTTCGCCGCCATTTCTAGCCATCTACTATTTAGTGTTCAAATTTTTTATTGCCGGATGGATTACCATGGAGGTGACGGTTTTCACCTTGGCAGCAAGTCTTGGCTTGCTCTTGGGTCTTGTGGTGTCCTTTGGGTGGGTTCATCTGTCAATGGCGTCCATTGCCCGATTGATTGACGATAGGTTGAAGGCAAAAGACCGGTTCCTAACCCTAACCACTATCGATCCGACCGTTTATCCGTCCTCTCTGATCCTTCACCTGCGCCGGGAGGCCACCCGGTTTCTGGACCGAATCAATCTCAAGAGAGACTTTCCCTATCGATTCGGCAGCTTCTTTTTTGCCTCGTTGGTTGGTTCTCTGGTCGTTGTTTTGTTGTTCTATATATTCCTGCAGATAAGTTTTTATAATTCGTCCCAGGCTGCTTCAATCAAGGAGCTATCGGTATTGGCGCGACAGCTTTCAAAGGTTCCCCCATCTGCCGAACTGGGAAATAGTCTGAATGAGCTTGCCGCTCGGATTCGAGAACAAGGGCTATTGAACGCTGGCAACGAAGACAGGGTGCAAAATTTGCTGAAACAAATTCGGCAGCAAATGGCAACAGGCGGTGGTAGCGGAGAAGGGCGGAGCGATCTTTTAGGACAAGCATCGGGAACCCTGCAAGGCTTGGCGGAAAGCATGAAAAAGGGCAGACGGCTAAGAGGCGACTTGGATGCCCAGCAGGCTGGAAACAGAATGAACGAACGGAAGAAGTTGACAGTACGAGGGGGCGGTGGGAGTAATGGAGATCCCACATTGGGAGGAAGAACAAAAGAAAGGGGCGAGTCCCAAGTGCAGGTGACGACGGAAAGGAACGGAAGGAAACAAGGGGATAGAGATGGGCATGGGAAGGACCAGCCCAGAAGTGCGGATGGAACGGGGAGTGAAAAGGAAGCTCTCTCCAAGGCGGAGAAAGAGGGAGAGAGGAGCAAAGACGGGCAAGGTAAGATTCCAGGTGGGAAATTACCCCAGCGCTATTATAAAGCTGACGAGAGAGGAGAGAAGGGAATCGAAGGGGCGCGCTATGTCATTGTGGAACTCCCGGAAGCGGAGGGAGCCTCTGAAGTTTCGGTGACCTCTAAAAGTCGTAGGGAGTTGCATGGACCAAAAGTCCCTGTTAGCAACCTTCCGTTACCCTCGCGGTCGCGTCGGGATGCTCCCCTTGAGAAGCAACGGATTCCTTTGGAGTATCGAGGTATGCTGCGCTAGAAATAGGGTATTGATGAAACCACAAAGACTGCAAAAGATCCTCTCACAGATAGAGACTGAAGTCGGAAAGACCATAGTCGGTCATAAGGATATCATCCGTAAAGTTCTCCTTGCACTTCTATCGGGTGGGCATGTGTTGCTGGAGGGGGTACCGGGTCTGGGAAAAACACTTCTTATTAAATCATTGAGCCGTGCCCTTGGACTATCCTTCAAACGAGTGCAATTTACTCCAGACCTCATGCCCTCTGACATTATAGGAACTCAGATCCTCACTGAGAACAACGGACGAAGAGATTTCCAGTTCAAGCGAGGTCCCATTTTTGCTCACGTGGTGCTGGCGGACGAGATTAACCGTGCCACGCCGAAAACCCAATCGGCCGTCTTGGAGGCAATGGAAGAGAGGCAGGTAACGGTCTTTGGTGAAACCTTTCCCCTGGACTCCCCTTTCATGGTACTCGCGACGCAGAACCCCATTGAATTGGAAGGGACGTATCCTCTGCCGGAAGCCCAGATTGATCGGTTCTTTTTTAAACTTCTTGTGACGTCTCCCACACCGGATGAGTTAAGGGAGGTGCTGCACCGCACCACCGGCACAGAGCTTAACGAGTCCACACCGGTGCTATCAGAGAAGAGTGTGGAACTGATCGGAGAAATGAAGCTGTTGTTGCGCCAGGTCCTTATTGCCCCTCCCCTGGAAGACTACGTGGTGCGGTTGATATACGCTACTCAGCCGACGGTTAAAAATGGAGAAGCCCCCATACCTGAGGTGCAGGATTACCTTCGCTTTGGAGCGAGTCCTCGCGGGGCCCAATCGGTTATCCTCGGGGCCAAGGGCAACGCCCTAGCGGAAGGCAGAGTGCATGTCAGCTACCAAGACATTGAGTCGGTTATCTACCCATCGCTTCGGCATAGGTTGGTTCTCAATTTTCAGGCAGAGGCCGATAATGTCAATGGAGATAAAATTTTGGCGGCAGTGTTAAAGAAGGTTCCGCGGGACTGAGGATTTTGCGTCACGTTGGTTTATTTATGATTTTTCAAATTCCCTTATAGGGTCGTAAAACATGGCTCAAAGGAAGGCGAAGAAAACCAAGAGTTCCAGCACCGGGCGGCGGCGTAGGAAACCGGCGGGGGCCTCCACTGGATTAGCCCCCGCAGAACTCCAGCCAACGGAAGTGCCGCAGGAAATTGACGGAATCCAGCAAGAGGTAGAGAGTGATGGCGGGAAGGTACTCGGTGTTTTTAGGGAACCGTACGCTGGCCGTTGGGTAATATTGGCCGCTCTCCCGATCCAGCAGGTTGAGGCTACACCCTATCAGCGCAATTTGTCGGACCCCCATGTTCGAAAGCTCGAAGGTGCCATCGGTACCCTCGGGCGTTTTTTGGATCCCATTATAGTCGTGCGGGCAAAAAAATACGCTGAGGGTGACGTCAAGTATTGGACTCCCAATGGGCATCACCGTCTATCTGCCATGCGTACCTTGGGAGCCAAGAGCATTACCGCGCTTTTGGTGCCGGAGGCTTCCCTGGCCTATCAGATCTTGGCACTGAACACGGAAAAGGCCCACAATCTACGGGAGAAAGCCTTGGAAGTAATTCGCATGTACAGGGAGCTCTCAACTCTTGATGATGCCAGTGAAACCGCCTACAGATTGGAGTTCGAGGAACCGGCCTTCATTACTTTGGGACTTTGCTATGAAGAGAGACCTCGCTTTAGCGGCGGGGCCTACAATCCAATCCTGAGGCGAGTGGATCAGTTCCTGAATCAACCCCTCCGAAAGGCATTGGAGGTCCGGGAAAAGAGGGCGAAGACGTTGTTGGAATTGGATGATGCAGTGGTTCAACAGGTGGAGACCCTGAAGGCCCGGGGACTCACCAGTCCTTATTTGAAGAGTTTTGTGGTGGCGCGCCTTAATCCGGTCCGTTTTCGACCCAAGGACAGCGATCCCCTCAGCTTTGACGAAGCCGTGGGGCGAATGAGTAAGGCGCTGGAGAAATTCAATCCCGACAAGATTAAAGTGGAAGACCTTGCACGGTCCGGTGGAGCGCCCGAGGAAAGCAGCTGACGGGAGATATTGCTAAAGGGCATTCGCCGCTAGGGTTTGGTTTTAGTGTCTGAGTCATTTTTGGCCAAGTAGCTGTGCCCGATACGACTCGCTGCCACCGTCCAAAAACTTTCCCTCCCGGTAACACAGAATTCGAAAATCACCAAAAAGTTCTAGCAACTCATTGTATTGGAGTAGATAGGCCGGGTTCCTAGGGTGACCCATGGCCTGCTGATCGATGAGATAGGTGTCGAAGATGATGTGGCTTCCAGGCCGGAGAGCCTTTTTCAATTTGGGGATAAGGGACCTTAGGAGAAAATTAATATTCAAAATCAGATCATAAACCGAATCGGAGAACTCGAAGCTTGCCAAATCCGCCTGTATTAAGTTTAGTGTGAGGCCCTGCTTCACTGCTTGACTCTGGGCCTGCTCTAACCCCACCTCTGAAACGTCGATGGCATCTACCGTGAAACCCTTCTCGGCTAGGAAGAGAGCGTTTCCTCCCTTACCCGTGGCGATATCAAGGGCGCGCCCGGGCTGGATCTTCCAGCTGCCGTTTCGAAAGACCTGTTTTAAGAAGGTTGATGGTTCCCCGGGATCACTTGCTAAAGCATGTTTCGAGTCCCATCTCGATCTATCATCAGTTTCCATAGTCTTAAGAACTTTTGGGTATTGTGGAATGGTTTGGTGGATGCGTGTTTCAAAGTCAAAATACCACGATGGGAGGCATAACCTCAATGAAACAGAAACCTCTATTCCCCCACGCTGTCCACTCGCAAGGCAACGAGGAGAATACGGGCTCGGAAGCCTGCCCTCAGCGGGAGCGCAATCAGATGGCAATCAGCTCTCAACCTTCAGTTATCAGCGAATCAGGACTGGATACCAAGCTTTTCCACCACAGTCCCGAACACCTGTTGCTCGTTGCTCACTTCGGACTAAGCCCTACCAGTTATCGCTTAGAGGGGTAGGCGAATGACAACACGATTAGTGGGCTAAAGGTGCTTCCCGAGAGAAACATGGACGGAGAAGCAGACTACCCACCGTGGTCGGCGCCGCATGAAAGCCGGAGTCCACCCACAGCTAATCTGAGATCCGGGGCTTTGACTGAGCTCAGCCGAATGTCAAGGTTCGTGCGAGCGCAGGCCTGGTGGGTCGCTGCGAGAGTCCCGTGGAGCGTGGTTCGACATTGCTCACCACCCCGAGGAAGATCGAGGGAGGGGAGTGCCGAAGCCCTGTCAGGTACAAACCAATTGCCCGCGGCCGGGCTTCGACGGTGAGCTCAGCCGAACCGAGGCTCGCTCCCCGAGGAGGTAATACTCTCGGGGACCTGGCCCTTGCCCAATGCTGAAGGCGACAAGGGAAATGAGCCGTATGATTGTGGCTTTGGAGTGCTCGGTTGGTGCTTGACTAATTGTTTCTGAGGCTGCAAGGATTTAATGAGAGGGAAGGAGCTCATTTTTTGGATTCTTGACCTTGGCCTGAATCAAGATTTGTAAGGTTGTGTTACCGGATCTTTTTACTGCTAAGTTTTTAAGCCGTTTGGAATGTCTCCGTGTGCAGATGCGCAGGGAGGTCTTGGGCGGGCGCCCTGGTAGTTACTCTTCCCCACGAAAGGGGACTAGTCTAGAGTTTGCGGATTACCGCAAGTATTCGCCAGGAGATGATATCCGTTATATTGACTGGGGAATCTACGCACGAAGCGATCGGCTTTACGTTAAACTGTTCCGCGAGGAGGTTGACCTCTTTGTCTATCTCTTTGTGGATGCCAGTGGCTCTATGACCTTTCCGTCTCCGCGCGAGAAGTTCACACCTGCGTGCGAGGTGGCACTGGCCCTTGCCTACGTCGTTTTGGCCAACCACGATCATGTCAAACTCCACTTTCTGCAAGGAAACCCGTCCCCTCCCGCCTCTCCTTTTTATCGGGGTCGACACCGGATCATGGACTGCACCGATTTTTTTTCCTCCTTAACTCCCGGAGGCCCGCTGGAGTTTGCTCACGGCTTGGGAGATCATCTGAAACGGATTCGGCGCCCCGGTAAGGCAATTGTCTTGTCCGATTTCATGATTGCAACCGAGTCTTACCAGCGAGGGTTGAACCTTCTCAGGGCGTCTAACCTGGATGTCTTTGCGATCCAGGTTTTAAGCCCGGAGGAGATGGATCCCCCCTTTCCCCGAGGGAGCCTCGCGGTGGTGGAAAAGGAAAGCGATACGGAAGTAGGGCTGGAATGGAACGGTACTATGCGCAGTGCTTATAAAGAGAGGTTGGCAAGCCATAACCGGCAATTCAGGAGTTTTTGTCACCAGGGGGGAATTCCCACTTCTCTATATGTGACGGACCAAGAGATCAGTGACTTCGTGCTTCAGGCTCTACCTTCCATGGGGCTATTTAAATAGCGGTCATGGAATTTCTCAATCCATCAGGTCTCTACGCCCTTACTCTTCTTCCACTCCTGCTCATTCTTTATCTCAAAAGGCGAAGACGTCGCATTGTCTTTTCCAGTCTCCTTCTCCTCAGAGATTTCTCCGTGGGTGCTTCTAGTGCATCTTGGGCCAGGATTCGTTTACCACTGTTATTCTTTCTCCAGCTAATGTTTCTCGCCCTCTTGGTCTTTGGGTTTGGGGATCCCGTGCTGACCACACAATCACCGGCAACCATCGCCATTCTCCTGGACAATTCCGCTAGTATGCAGACCATGGAGGATGAAAAGAGCCGGTTCGAAATAGCCAAGAATAAGGCACGACAGTTACTGGGTAGCCTTGCCACTGACACGAAGGTGAGCCTGTTCCTTACCCTTCCTGGGCTGAAATCTCATGGAGCGGATCTGACTCCCGCAGAAGCGCTACCATTGGTGAAACCCATGAGACCCTATGATTTGGGGGAGTCGCGGGGCCAATACGGGGGGCTCCTCTCCCGATTGTATAGGAAGGGCAGTTATGATCGCATCATATTTTTCACCAATCATCGAGTGAAGGAACCCAGTGGGGCCATGGAAATCATCTCTGTGGGTAAATCCCGAGGCAATGTTGCCATCACCTCTTTTAAACTCGCACGTTCCTTTTCCACTGATCGCCTGCATGCCACGCTGGAGGTGACCAATTATGATTCCCAAGTGCGGAAAGTTAAACTTTTGCTCAAGGGTGGCGGCAAAGCTCTTGCTACCAAGACTCCGACGGTTGCGCCGGGAAAGACCGCTACGATTTTTCTCGAGGGGTTTCCATATCGTTCATACTACAAAGCAGAGCTGCAATTACGAGATGCTTTGTCACTAGATAACGTCCGTTATGGCGTTGCTCCCAGCCGTGATGGTAAATCCGTACTGGGGATTTCCCCCAGGAGGGCCGCGCTGCTGAGTCTCCGCAACATTCCTGGGTTGAGAGTTAAAGTGATCTCACCGCGCGCGTATCAAGACAATGGCGGACAAGGACAGACACTAGAGATATTCCACTACACTGCTCCTAAAGCGTTGCCCGAGAACGACGCCCTTTTTGTACTTCCGCCTAAGGGAAATCCCTTGGTTTCTCTGGGAGGTTCCCTATCCCAGCCAGCCATCACAGACTGGCGAGAGCCCCATTCGCTCACCCGCTATGTCAATTTCGCTCTTTTTCAGCCTACCTATGGCCGCGCATTGGTTCCCCCGATCTTGGCCAACATTATCATTGAAGGGCCGGAGGGACCCCTCGCAGTTGTTGTGAGACGGAATGGATATCGGTACCTGGTCCTGGGTTTCGACCCTTTTCCTTATTTTTCTGAAGCTAATCTACCCATGTCTATATTTACATTAAATCTGTTGAGCTGGTTCTTCGAAGAAAAGGGAGCCTCCACAACCGTTACCGGTGAACCCTTCAGGCTGCCAGATCACGAGGGAGCCATGCTCACAGGCCCGAAGGGGTTGAGAGTTCATATCGGCGAAGGGAACGCGCTTTTTTCTGATACTTTTTTGCAAGGGATTTATCGGGTAACGCTGGGGGAAAAGGAGAAAATCAAGGCTGTTAACTTTGACAACTTGAGGGAATCCGATCTTAGCCAACCGGCCCTGCTAAAATTAAAACCTATGGCAGTGGAATCCCCTGCTCCTGCCGCAGCCCTTCCCTTATGGCCCTACCTCGTCCTGGTCTCCATCCTACTTTTGTTCTTGGAGTGGTTCCTTAACCCCATCGCCGCTCGAGGAGCTGTTCCATCGGCTCAGGGTATCCGGGAGCGTAGAGCATGAGTGATTGGTTCTCCCAGATCCAATTTACCAGACCTTTCATATTCCTGATGTTGATGCTGATGCCGGTTTTTTGGTTGCGGTGGCGTTACCGCTCACCGGTGGTGGTTGCATCGCGCTCCTTGGTTTTTTTGTTCTTGGTCCTCGCCCTCGCGGAACCCGTTCAAGTAAAGGTATTGCAGGGGGCGGTGGAGAAGGAATTACGCATTTATGCCTTCGATCTCTCCCGCAGCATTCCAAGGGCAATGCGCCGCTGGATGGAGGATTTTACTAGAGAACGCCTCTCTCCTTTAGGGACGGACCTTATGTTGGTCTTTGGCGGTGACTCTCGCGAGGTGAAAAATTGGGACGCTTGGTTGCGAGGTAAAATATCTTTGGATTCCATTCGGCCCAGCCGGACGAACCTGGAGAGCCTTATCTCCAAGCTGGTGAAAAACGGCGATACAAGGCGCTCCCTTTATTTATTCACGGATGGCTGGGAAACGGACGGAAGTGTGGAAAAGGCTGTCTCCTCAGTTTCGCCATCCTCCCTTAGGATTTTCCCGTTGCTCCCTGCTGCACCCATGGGTGTGGCCAACGTGATTGTCAAGAAGGTATTTGCGCCCAAAACGGGAAAAGGTGGGGAAGGGGTCATGCTGCGGGTGACGGTAGACAACCTAAACCCTGAAGAAGTCGGGGGTAGATTAATCCTCAAGCTGAACGGTCAAGTAGATAGCATCGTGCCGGTCAGGATCAAACCAGGAAGTCAGCTTATAACGGTTGATGGGGTGCTTCCAAATAGTGGGCTCAGCTCGTTTGAGGCGCAATTCGTTCCCCAGAAGGTCAAGACGGACCTCTATCTACAGGATAATCGAGCTACGGCCTGGGTGGCCGTCCGCCGTAGGGAGAAGATCCTGATTCTCAATGGAAAGACGGAGGAGGGTAGAGTCCTTGAAGGAATTCTCAAGCGATTCGGGTTTCAGGTGACCTCTGTTGCTGTGGATTCATCACCACCGGATCCCAAGAATTTTAAAGTGGTGATATTCAACAATGCCGCACGTGAGCGTTTTTCCCCCAGTTACCTGCTTTCCGTTGCCGATTACGTTGACCGTGGAGGATCCCTTGTGATGTTAGGTGGGGAGGAGAGTTTTGGACCGGGCGGATATAAAGGGAGTCCCATTGAAGATGCACTACCCGTGCATCTCAAGGAACCAGTGGAGGAGAAAACAAATCGGGCCGTCGTGCTCGTTATTGATAAATCCGGTAGTATGCGCCGTGATAAAAAACTTGTTTATGCCAAGGAGGCAGCAAGGGCCCTGGCCATGAGCCTCAGGGACTATGATCTTGTGGGGGTTGTGGGTTTTGATGTTTCACCATTCGTAGTGGTCCCTGTGGATTCGCTGGATCGGGTGCGACCTGTCTTTGACGCTCAGGTGGAACGTCTGAAGGCTGGGGGAAGAACCTTTCTTTATCCGGCCATTGTGGAGGCGCGAAATCAACTGGAGGAAAAGAACGCGAGCTCTAAACATGTGATGATATTGAGTGACGGAGAGACGGGTGGGACTGGCAGCGATTACATCGATTTAGTCTCTGCAATGAGAAGAAACTTCAAGATCACCGTCTCCACTGTGGCCATAGGAGACAAAGCTAATATTCCCCTGCTTCGTAGAATTGCGCAGTACGGTGGGGGTCTCTACCACCACACCTATGACCCCAGCACATTGCCTCAGATCGTGTTAAGCGAGATAAAGGAAGAACCGCTTAAGAATCCGCTAGTGGAAGAAAAGCGCATCCCCGCTTTGGGCAGCGCATCAAGAATCTTTCAGACTTTTCCTCACGCGGCCTTGCCACCCCTGCAGGGATACGTGGAGACGGAATTAAAAAAGGGAGCGAAACTAGAGGTGAAGGTCTCTCGTGGAAATGAGGAAATTCCTCTAGTCGCCTCATGGAAATATGGAAAAGGCAAGACCGTCACCTTTGCGACGGATCTCCACGGTCGCTGGACGAAGAATTGGATTGGTTGGGATGGGCTGGAAGAATTTTGGCGCAGAATATTTCATTGGCTGATTCCATTTGAGGATCCGTTACCACCTCATGAGGTGAGAATCAATCCAAGCAGCGGCCGGTCGATTTTGGATTTGTTTCTCTATGGAGACACGGAGAAGTCTTCGCGTTTTCGTTACACTTACCGCGGTAAAAATAGCCAGGGGCGGGGGTATCTCAGGAGCATCGCCCCAGGTCACTACCGCACCGGCCTTCCCATTACGGCTCCTGGCGACTACCGTATAGAGCTCGTAGAGATCATAGGGAAAAAAGAGACTTCCTTTCCGCCAGTGGGTTTTACACTCCCCGCTAACCCCAGGAGTGAAGTGCCGCGGGATCGTTTTAATGTTCCATTATTGGAGAGACTAGCCCAAAGGACAGGGGGTTCCATCAACCCAGACCTGAAGGAAAGGGTAAAATCAACGAAGTTTCAGCGCGTTTCCCAGTCGCTACGCACCTTTCCTATACTTTTTGCCATCATTTTATTTTTGCTTGAGACGTTCGTCAGCCGGTTTGTTCCCTGGTGGGGATACGCCTCGACCCCGTGAGCCGCTTCATTTTATCCATAATAATATGGTAAAAGAGCCCATGGAGAAATCTCTGAATCAAGTAATATTCGATCTCGGTGCCAGGTTAGGGTCCCTGGAGGGTTACCTCTATGGGGAAGAGCGGGTGGAGAAGAAGTATCTGGCGGGGTGGCTGCAGAATATCGACAACCAGTTCTCAGGGCTCCCCGTTGAAAATCAGAGCGAGATTGCCAAAAATTATGGGGAAGTCATTGGAAAGGTGGCGGCCTTACTCAAAAAGGCCTTTGGAGATGAGGATCCTGATGCCATTAGATGTAAGGATATGGCTGCCAAGCTAGTAGGGGGTAATCAATGAAGAGGGTTGTGATTGAAATGATCAACGAGGAGCTCACAGGTGGCAGCAATGCAGAGATTGGGCTCAAACTCGGAGATATTGTCACCCAAAGCCTCCATTGGTGGCAAAGCCATCTTGGAGATAAGGACCGTGTCGGCCTTGGACGATGGCGGGTAGAGTCCATTGAGGTAAAAGAGATTCCCGCCACGAAGTAATGGGTTCAAAACTTGAACTAGAATTTTTCTTTGCCTGAGATAAAGTGGCTTGGCGGATACCCCTGCTATGATTTTAACTAAGCGGCAAAAGGAGATCCTTGATTACGTGACCACCTATACGGGACGAAACGGATACGCTCCGACCCTCGCGGAGATCGGGACTCGCTTTGGCCTGACCTCTTTGGCCACGGTCCACAAACATCTCACAAACTTGGAGGAAAAACGGTTGATCCGGAGGCATCGAAACAGAAGTCGAGCTGTGGAGGTGGTTAGCGATGGGCGGAGAAAAAGAGGTTCCGTGGAAGTTCCCCTGCTAGGAATGGTTGCAGCGGGGGCACCCATCGAAGCTGTAGAGATGGCCGATCACCTAACCGTCCCCGATGAGCTGGTCCGGGGTGACAATGTGTTTTTGCTCAAAGTGAAAGGCGATTCCATGATCGATGAGCAGATCCTGGACGGTGACCTCATCCTTGTGCAAGCCCGGGCTAGCGCTGAAAACGGAGAGACAGTTGTTGCGCTGGTGGATGGGGGCGCTACGGTTAAGAAGTTTTATCGAGAGGATGGAGGTAGAATTCGATTGCAACCGGCCAATGAGAGAGTGGAGCCCATATGGGTATCCGAGGGTCGGGTGGAAGTTCGCGGTATCGTGGTGGCTGTCATCCGTAAGTACTAGCAGGCTGCTGAAAAAGCCTCATATGCTTCGTTATGCTCAATCGCCTCGCTCCAACGTACCGCCTAAGTACGCCGACCCTCGTCGATTATTCGCGCGCCTCGCCTCTGAGATCTTTTTGACCAGCCTGCATACAGTTTTTTTCAACAACCTGATGGGCTGTAGCCAGCTTTACAATTTAGAGGTCGACTGCTAACTCACAGCATCC
Organism: uncultured Binatia bacterium (SeqCode); assembly: GCA_965215595.1. Lineage (GTDB taxonomy): Bacteria > Desulfobacterota > Binatia > UBA9968 > CAXXLF01 > CBDCDW01. The sequence continues at coordinate 925,404 of CBDCDW010000006.1, forward strand.
CATCGCATAGGTTATCTTTCAAAGATGTTTTCTTAGGACGCTGAACGATGCCACCAAACAAGCTCATTCATGAGACTAGCCCCTATCTCTTGCAGCATGCACACAACCCCGTTCATTGGTATCCCTGGGGGGAAGAGGCCTTCGAGTTAGCCAGGAAAGAGAATAAACCCATCCTACTCAGCATCGGCTATTCCGCCTGCCATTGGTGCCATGTCATGGAACATGAATCATTTGAAAATGAAGAAATTGCTACTTTGATGAACCAGCAATTTGTAAATATTAAGGTGGATCGTGAGGAGAGGCCCGACCTAGACGAAATCTATATGAACGCGGTGCAGATGCTAACAGGTCGCGGTGGATGGCCCATGACCATGTTTCTTACTCCGGAGAGAAAGCCCTTTTTCGGTGGGACCTACTTTCCCCCAGAAGACCGCCAAGGTGTCCATGGGTTTCCGAAGGTGTTACATGCTGTGGCCCAGGCATTTCGGGAGAGACCCGACCAGGTAGCCAGGAGCGTTCAACAGATCATTGAGGGCCTTAACCGAATCAGCAATTTTACCGCGAGCGAGCGTTCTTTATCCTATGACACAGTGCTTAAAAGCGCCGAGGCCCTCTCCCAGTCATATGATCATGACCATGGTGGGCTTGGGCGGGCTCCCAAGTTTCCCAGTGTGGGAGTTTTGGAACTCTTTCTTCGACACCATAAACACTCGGGCGAACGCCGATTCCTGGACATGATCATTCACACCCTGACGCAAATGGCCCAGGGAGGTATCTATGACCATCTCGGGGGAGGTTTCCACCGTTACTCTGTGGATGAGAAATGGTTGGTGCCGCATTTTGAAAAGATGCTCTATGACAACGCCCAACTTTTGGGTATTTATGCGGATGCATTTCGAGTAACCGGGGATCCTCTCCTAAAGCAGGTGGTGGAAGAATCTGTGGATTATCTTTTGCGCGAAATGCTACACCCGGAGGGGGGATTTTATTCTACTCAGGATGCTGACAGTGAAGGGGTAGAGGGTAAGTTTTTCGTGTGGGAGCAAGGGGAGGTAATAGGCATCCTGGGCGAAGAGGAGGGTAAAATCTTTTGCCGAGTCTATGATGTTGGCGAGGTTGGAAATTTTGAGGGGAAAAGCATCCTTCACTCCACACTATCATTAGAGCAGGCGGCGAGGTTGTTTAAGAAAGACCCTGCCGATGTCAAAGGAATTTTGGAACAGTCCAGGGCGAAACTCCTCGAGGTACGAGAAAAGCGAGTGAAGCCGTTCCGTGATGAAAAGATATTAACCTCATGGAATGGGTTAATGTTATCCGGGATTGCTGCGGCTGCTAAGGTCACGGACCATAGGAGGATGCGAGAGGCCGCATTGGGAACCGTTGACTTCTTTTACAGTAAGATGTTTCAAGATGGGTTCCTTCTTCACACGTACAAGGACGGTCAGGCCAAGCTCCGAGGTTATCTTGATGATTACGCCTTTTTTGCTTCAGGCCTTTTGGATCTCTATGAGGTTCTCTTCGAGGGAAATCTATTACAGCGGGCCGAACAGCTTGCAGAGGTGATGATCCGTGAATTTTGGGACGATGACAACGGGGCCTTTTTCTATACGGGCCGCTCCCACGAACAACTCATCAGCCGAACAAAACCGGCCTTCGACGCTTCGGTGCCCTCAGGTAACTCTATAGCGACTCAACTTCTGCTTCGGCTACATCACTTTACCGGCAAAGAGGACTATTTGAAAAAAGCAGAAAAGGTACTGCGTCTTTACTACGATGGGATGGAGAGTCAGCCCTTCGGCCTGACAGCCATGCTGTCCGCTTTGGATTTTTACATGGAGGGACCAAAGGAGGTGGTCTTTGTCGGGGCACCCAAAGACCCAGCCATGCGGGATTTGCTTGACAAATTCCAGTCCTTCTATCTTCCCAACAAGATCCTTCAGGTGGTGGAGCCGGGAAAACCATTGGGGGAGATTTCTCCGCTACTGGAGGGGAAGACTCAAATTGGTGGCAAGCCGACGGTCTATGTTTGCCAGCACTCCACCTGTTCTGCCCCCGTCACCGAGTGGGAGGATTTGAAGCGATTGATAGAAAGTTGAGATTACGGTTCATTCACCCCCATGGGCTGGGTTAATAGTTCCTGTCTAGTACAATGATTAATGAGTGTACGTTCCTGCGCACAGGTGCCCCTGCGCACTACTTTCCGACCAAGCCATAGGGCTTCTAATTCAATACAGTTTCGGGCCAAAAATACGCGAATCTAATCACGTCTGAACCACCTATCACGGACTCAATGGTGGTTTTAGATGCAAAAACCACGGTTTCTTGACAAGAAGCGGGGAAAATGTTTTGGTTGCTTTCTCCGCCCGGCACCTTCACTGAATGAGCCGTGGGCGGAGATTTTTTGTAGGGGAAGAAAATTATCTGATGGGAGAATTTAATGGCTAAGATGTTTGTTGCGGGCGAGCTGCGGGATTCGAAAAGTGGTGAGGTCACAGAGATTCGAAATCCTGCCACGGGCGAGCTAGTGGACACCGTGCCGAAGGGAAACGCACAAGATGTGCGTGATGCCGTTGCCGCGGCGGACGAAGCCTTTAAGGCTTGGTCGAGAATGTCCCCCGCAAAACGTGGTGTATTGCTTCAGGAAGCCGTTCGTTTAATAAGGGAAAACGAAAAAGAGCTTAGCTCGACCCTTACCAAAGAACAGGGAAAGCCCATTCGAGAATCGATACTGGAGATACGGCGATTTGCCCATACCCTGGAACATTACGCTGGTATGGCCAAGACTCTGCGAGGAGGCTATGTCAACCTTGATGACGGGCGCTACGGGTTCATATTAAAGAAGCCCATGGGAGTCGTCGGGGCGATTGTACCGTGGAACTTTCCTGTTTCCCTGATGGGTAACAAGGTGGGTCCTGCCCTACTGGCTGGTAATACCATGGTCATCAAGCCCGCGGGTTCCACTCCTTTGACCGCGAGTCGGTGTGTGGAACTGATTCATCAGGCCGGGTTTCCCAAGGGAGTGATCAACATCGTGACCGGACCTGGAGGGGTCGTGGGAGAGGAGATCCTCCAGAATCCCAAGATTAGAAAAATCGGTTTTACGGGTGAGACGGGCACAGGTAAGCATGTCATGGAGGTAGCGTCCAAGGAAGTCAAAAGGGTAACCCTTGAGCTTGGAGGAAGCGATCCCATGATCGTGTGTGAGGATGCGGACATAGACAGGGCGGTGAGTGCGGCATCTGTGGGCCGATTCTTCAATTGCGGTCAGGCCTGTCTGGCGGTTAAACGGCTCTACCTTTTTGAGAAGATAGCAGATACGTTCATGGAACGATTAACTGGAAAGGTGGCTAAGTTACGGATAGGAGAGGGTCTCAAGCGCGAGACCTTGCTGGGGCCATTGCACACCAAGGGACAACGGGAAGAAGTCGAAGAGATGGTTGCTGAGGCCGTCAAGCGAGGTGCCAAGATTCTCACAGGAGGAAAGCGTCCACAGGGTCCTGAGTTCGATAAGGGTTTTTTTCTTCAGCCGACGCTCCTGGCGGATGTGGATCCGGACGCTCGTATCGTTGTGGAAGAATGCTTTGGACCGGCCCTACCCATTTTGCGTGTCAAAGACCTTGACGAGGCCATCGCACAGGCCAATCGCTCCATCTTTGGTCTTGGTTCGTCCGTTTGGACCAGGGATATCGATAAGGCCATGACAGCGGCGGAGCAGATCGAGGCGGGATACACCTGGGTTAACTCCGCCCAGATTATCTATGACGAGCTGCCCTTCGGGGGTGTCAAGCAGAGCGGTCTGGGTAAGGAGCATGGTAATGAAGCCATTGACTATTACACCGAGGCCAAGTCTGTTGTGGTAGCGATAGATAAAGAGGTCTGAGGTGGTTGGGGGAGAATAGATTCTCTGAGCAAAGCAATGAAATTGGAGATGCCTCCCACCTATAACGCCGCCACCACGTTTGTGGACGAAAATATCAAGCTCGGGCGGGGAAATAATATTGCCATCCACTACCTGGACCAACAGCTCACTTACCAGGATCTCTTTCAGCGGGTCAACCAAGCCGGGAATGCCATTAAAGAACTAGGGGTGGGAGTTGGCGAAAGGGTACTTCTGGGTTTGCCCGACAGTCCGGAGTTCGCTTTTGGGTTTTTTGGCGCCATCAAGGTGGGTGCGGTCCCCATTCCGATCAATCCATGGATGAAGGCGGAGGACTACGAATATCTCCTTGAAGACAGCGGTGCGCCACTGATGATCGTTCACGAATCCGTCCTTCCGGAGGTGGAGAAGATCTGGGATCGCCCCCCTCATCTCAAAAACGTCTTGGTGGTGGGCACACCAAAGGGTCGTGGCCTCTCCTATGAATCCGTGGTGGGTCAAGCCTCTACTGAATTAACTGCGGAACCAACCAACAGGGATGATATTGCCATGTGGCTTTACACATCGGGCAGCACTGGCTTGCCGAAGGGGGCCGTTCACCGCCACAGGGACATGATCACAATCACGGATCTATTCGTAAAACCCGTCCTGGGCATGAATGAAAACGATATCTGTTTTTCTGCCTCCAAGCTCTTTTTCGCCTATGGGCTAGGAAATTCCCTCTATTTCCCTTTTCGCTACGGCGCATCCACTGTCCTGTGGCCAGAGCGGCCTGAACCGGAAAAGATCCTCCAGGTAATCGAAAAATACCGGCCCACCTTTTTCTTCTCTGTCCCGACGCTCTATAGCAGACTTCTCCGGGTGGAAAAGAAATACAACCTCAGTTCTCTCAGGATCTGCCTTTCTTCCGGGGAGCCGTTGCCTCCCACCCTTTTCCACCAGTGGCAAGAAAAGTTCGGACAAGAGTTATTGGATGTAGTGGGCTCCACTGAGGCCACCCATGATTTTTTGGCCAACCGTCCTGGTAAGGCAAAACCAGGCAGTAGCGGTGAGGTAACCCCGGCATTTGAGGCGAAAATAATTGATGATGAAGGAAAGGAAGTCCCTGTGGGTGAAGTGGGGCATCTTATGGTGAAAGGTGATGCTACGGCTCCCTACTATTCGAATAAGGAAGAGCAGACGAAAAGGACCATGCAGGGGGACTGGCTCAAGACGGGGGATACCTACTACCGGGACCAAGATGGCTACTTCTGGTACTGTGGGCGCTCTGACGACATGTTAAAAGTGGGAGGACTGTGGGTTTCTCCCATCGAAGTGGAAAACACTCTTATGGAGCATCCGTCGGTGCTGGAGGCTGCGGTTACCGGAGAAGAGGATCAGGATGGATTGATCAAACCCAAAGCCTATGTCTTGTTGAAAAGCGAATTTCAGGCGAGCGAACAGTTAAAAGAGGAGCTGCAATCCTTTGTCAAGAGAAAACTTGCCCCGTACAAATATCCGCGTTGGCTTCAGTTCGTGGAAGACCTGCCAAAAACCGTCACCGGAAAAATTCAAAGGTTTAAGTTGCGGGAGAAACCACGGTCCTGAGCATATGAGGAAAATGAGATGAGCATCGACGAACTTAAAGAGAAAGTGGCCTATTCATGCAATATCTTAGCCATTGAGGGCCACTGGGATCAGATCCTAGGCCACGTCTCTGCCCGAATTCCAGGCGAGCAGGCCTTTTTGATGAAGCCCCACAGTTTCGGATTCGAGGAAATTCGTCCCTACCACCTAATCGTGTGTAACCTCGAAGGAGAGAAGATCCGTGGCGAATACATGCGACATTCAGAGGTTTTTATCCACTCGGAGATTTACAAGGCCAGACCCGATGTCAACAGCGTGGTGCACAGCCATCCTCCTTATGCCATCGCCTTCGGCTCACTACGCCAACCTCTTCGTCCCATCAGCCACGAAGGAAGCATCTTCCACGAGGGTCTTCCGTTGTTCGATTATACAACGGCGTTGATTCGATCTCCTGACCTGGGGGCTAAAGTGGCAGAGTCCCTAAATAATTGTCATGGTCTTCTCATGAAGAATCATGGATCCACTGTGGTGGGGGAATCGGTAGAGGTGGCAACCCTCTATGCAGTTTTCCTGGAAAGAGCGGCGCGGATCCAGCTCTCAGCCATGGCCGCGGGGGAGCCAACATGGAGCAGCGACTCGGATGCGAAACTCAAGTTCGAGCAGATTTATCACCCCCAGCGTTTGACGGCCATGTGGGACTATTTCGTCCGTCGCGCGAAGAGGACATCTATTGATTAGGCAGGTTTGAAGCGAAAATAATTAATAACGGCGGGTCTTCTATGTCACAAAAACTGCATTTCACTCTAGCCACTGGCGACTATGAAATTGTTCGGGCCATCAAAGAGGGGATTGTCAAACCCGACGGGATTGACCTCACCGTCCTAACCGATATGGACACGGCAACGCGCCAATGGAGGATGACCCGGAACCGCGAGTTCGACATCTGCGAGTTCTCCTGGTCGTCCTATCTGTTGGCAAAGGACAAGGGAACAGACCTGACCGCAATCCCGGTGTTTCTCCATCGGAGGTTTCGCCACGGTTTTATCTTCATCAACGCGAACAAGGGAATCAAAAAGCCAACGGACCTGATCGGGCGTGATGTGGGGCTTAAAAACTACCAGGCTACCGCCCACGTCTGGATCCGAGGGATCTTGGAAGACGAGTTTCAGGTCCCTTTTAAAGAGATCAATTGGAAGGCTGAGAGAGCCGAAGATGTTCCCTTTACGCCTCCCCCAGGTTTAAGCTTTGAGCGCACCCCTAAAGGGAAGAGAGTTGAAACGATGCTGGCGGACGGCGAGCTGGATGCCCTCATTCATCCAGACATACCTTCACAGATTTTAGACAAGGACCCACGGGTGACGCGCCTGTTCAATAACTATAAGGAACTCGAAGTCGCATATTTTCGTAGGACTGGCATCTTCCCTATCATGCATACGATGGTGATCAAACAAGAAATCGTCGACCGATACCCATGGGTCCCAATGAACATGCTGGTGGCTTTCGAGAAGGCCAAGCAATGGGCCTATGGAAAACTGGAAAACCCCAGGAGGGTTCCCCTTGCCTGGTTTCGGGATGCACAGGAAGAACAGGAAGAGATTTTGGGTACTGATCCTTGGATCTACGGTCTCAATGAGGCTAATCAGAAGAACGTTGGAGCCCTGATTCGGTATTCATTTCATCAAGGCATGATTTCCAGGGAGCCTTCCGTGAATGAGCTCTTTGATAAGTCCACCTGTGGTGAAGAGTGGAAACTGCCCGTGACGCGTGGGTAGTACTGAGCACTGCGCCTCGCTAGGTCAGGCCTTCGTTACGGGCGCTTATAGGAACCGGGCAAAGATTCCATCCATCGATTGGGTTGGATTAGACCAAAGGATTTTCGCTTTCGGAGAGATTCCATGTCCGAAAAACTTCGCCTGACTTTGGCCACAGGGGACTATGAAATCGTCCGCGCGATCAAAGAAGGAACCGTTCAGCCAAATGGAATGGAGTTAACCTGCCTCACGGATATGGACTCAGGGGCGCGCCATGACAGGATGGTTCGCAATCGCGAATTTGATATCTGTGAACTGTCGGGTTCATCGACCTTGATGGCAAAGGACCGCGGCTACGACTTAGTTGCCATTCCCGTGTTTCTCCATCGTCGCTTTCGCCACGGCTTTATATTTATCAACTCGAACAAGGGAATTGAAAAACCTACGGACCTTATTGGCAGAGATATGGGACTGGGGACGTTTCAGAGCTCGGCGCTCCTATGGATCCGGGGGATTCTGGAAGACGAGTTCCAAGTCCCACATAAACAGATTCACTGGAAGGTGCAAAACGAAGAGGAACTGCCCTTTACGCCTCCGGTGGATCTAGACCTCGAGCGGACACCCAAGGGCAAGAAGGTGGAGACCATGCTTGCAGATGGGGAGTTGGACGCCGTCATTGCTCCCAATCCAGTGGCGCCCTTCGTCCGAAAGGATCCACGGGTAAAGCGCCTTTTCGAGAACTATCATGAGCTGGAAGTTGATTATTATCGGCGGACTGGAATTTTCCCTATTATGCACATGACGGTGATCAAGCAGGAGATCGTCCAACGGTACCCGTGGGTTCCCATGAACCTGCTCGTGGCCTTCGAGAAGGCAAAGGCCATTGCCTACGGGAAAATGAAGAATCCTAGAAGGGTACCCCTGGCATGGTTTCAGTACACACAGGAGAAGCAGGAAGAGCTCATGGGCCCCGACCCTTGGGCCTACGGTCTAAACGATGCCAACCGGAAGGTCCTCGGGACCATGATTCGATATGCCCATCACCAGGGAATCGTTTCTCAGAAACTATCCGTAGATGAGCTGTTTCATGAATCGACACAGGGCGACGAGTGGAAACTCCCAATTTCTCGGGGGTAGAACCAGGGTTACCTCAATCCTCTTCACGATCACGAACATGTTTCCGCGGCCTGCGGGCCGGTGTAACGGGCATCTGGCACTACCGCAGGTCCCCGCCTCCTCGCCAGAGGTGCTCTCGGTAAACTCCCTTGGACCATGGGTGTAAATAGTCAATGAGTGTGGGGTTATGTGGATTGTTGAGTTTATTTTATTTCTCAGACAACAAGGGATTATTGTTATATTAGAGGTTAAATAAACTTTCGAACTTGAATTTGGTTTAGTAATTGTCTATTTTAACAAGTATGGCTAGTTATACTGCCAGTAAAATAAACCAACTCCTTAAAGCGTGGCCCTCCGGCACAGTGGCAGTACTGTCTTGGCTCGAAACTCAGGGAGTCTATCAGCAGTTGGTTCATGAATATGAAAAAACCTCGTGGGTGCGGCGGGTGGGCCGGGGAGCCTATATTAAGGAGGGCGATAAGGTCGAGTGGACCGGCGGTCTATATCCGATACAGGAACAAATGGGACTCCCTATACACGCGGGTGGAAAGACCGCGCTTCAAATGCAGGGATACGCCCACTTCCTGCCTATGGGAAGGGGTGCAACGGTGTCGCTGTTCGGGCCTCCAGGCGTAAAACTACCTACGTGGTTCAGCCAATACCACTGGGAAATCAAGATCCGGTATACCACGACAAATCTTTTTCCCGGTGAAGGGGATCCAGGCCTGACGAAGAAAGAAATGGGGTCTTATGTTGTAAAGTTATCCACACCGGAGCGGGCCATCATGGAGGTCTTGCATGGCCTACCGCGCGACGAATCGTACGAGGAAGCAAAGCTGCTTATGGAGGGTCTCACAACATTGCGGACTAAGCTCGTACAGCTGCTGTTGGTACAGTGTACTTCCGTAAAGGTCAAACGTCTGTTTATGGTGTCCGCCGAGAGCTGCCGGCATGCATGGGTCAAAAAGCTCGATCTGTCGAAAGTGGAATTCGGTAAGGGAAAGCGCATGCTGGTAAAGGGAGGACGGCTTGATTCCAAATACAACATCACCGTCCCGGATACAGAGACGGGGTAGAGCGCGACGGGTGGGCGCACATGAAAGATAGCCCGTATTATAAACAGGCCGAGCTGATGCTCAGAGCTATACCGCACGTCGCGGAGGAAAGCTGTTTTGCATTGAAGGGAGGAACAGCGATAAATTTCTTCGTGCGGGACATGCCACGGTTATCCGTCGATATCGACCTGGCATATCTGCCGGTGGACGAGCCGCGTGACGCGGCGTTGAAAAAGATGAGCGATGCCCTTGGCCGCATTGCGGTAGCAATTGAAAAGACGATTACTGGCGCGAAGGTTCAGAAAAGTCGAGCTCAGAAACCTGCACGCCTTACAAAGCTTTTTGTGGCGACGGGACCGACGCGAATAAAAATCGAGCCGAACGAAATCATTCGGGGATCGATATTCCCAGCAGAGGAACGCGAGCTGTCCCTGCATGCTGAAAGTCTATTTGAGCTTTCAGTGACGGCGCAGACGCTCTCCATAGCCGACCTCTACGGAGGTAAATTGTGCGCCGCATTGGACCGCCAACATCCGCGGGATCTATTCGATGTAAAGCTATTCCTGGATAACGAAGGAGTTACCGACAAGATACGCAAAGCCTTTGTTGTTTATCTCGCCAGCCACAACCGGCCAATCCACGAGCTGTTCGATCCCGCCCGGAAAGATGTCCGGCAGATATATGAGAATGAGTTTGCAGGTATGGCGGCAGAGGAAATCCCGTACGAAGATTTGATCAAAGCAAGGGACGTTCTTATTGGGCTATTGCAAAAGGATCTGACTGATAACGAGAAAACTTTCCTGGTTTCATTGCAATCTGGGGAACCGGACTGGAACGTAATGGGTATAAAGGGTATTGAGAAGCTCCCAGCAATCCAGTGGAAGCTAACGAACATAAAGAAGATTAATGCAAAAAAGGGTTCGGAGTTACTGGCGATGCTCAAAAAGTCACTCGAATTGTAGGGCCGGAGAATAGAGTATCTTGACTGTATCCTGCCATCCTCTTGCGGTCCCGAATCAAGTGCGCGAACAGGAAGAGCTCATGGGCCCCGCCCCTTGGGCCTACGGTCTAAACGATGCCAACCGGAAGGTCCTCGGGACCATGATTCGATATGCCCAACACCAGGGAATCATCACCCGGAATTTACCCGTAGACGAGCTGTTTCATGAATCAACGCGGGGCGACGAGTGGAAGCTTCCCGTCTCACGCGGGTAGGACCGCGACAGTCATCGCCTTGAGTCAAGGCAGTCTGAGTTATTTCCGGTAAAAATCAGCAATCCTTTGAACCACGATTCCCCATGGAACGTGGGGTCAGGTCTAGGATCAAAGTATCACCTTTGCTTCGCAGTGAAGCACGTTTACCCCGTACCACAGGACGCCCCGTGCGTAAGCCCCGATCCGAAAGAAACAGTAAGGAAAGGGCGGCAGAAGCTAATCCGATTGATGATCCACTGCAGATAATATGGAAGTAAGTCGTGTCATTATAAAGTTACGGATCAGGGTAAGCGCGGGGATAAATGTTCCGGACTCCCTGCAACCCTGTGGAGTAACCTCTCGACTGAGACCGCCCATGTCAGTCGTGGATAATACTCCACGGGGCATAGCTACGGGCGTAAGACAGTGGTAAGGGGTTTACCATCTGAGGAATTTTAAGAAGTTTTTTCACGTAACTCACAGCATGATATCGGAGAGCTGTTATTCTCCCCGCGGCCAGAATGGGTACAGGGTGACTGGACAGAGGGCACCGGAACTGGGTAATCTAACTGACCTGGAGGAAACAAAATGACATTGACTGCCTATAACAACGTTTCAATTCCTTCTTTTATGTATGGCACGGCTTGGAAAAAAGAGGCGACTACCCAACTGGTAGAATTAGCTGTAGAGTCGGGCTTCACGGCCATCGACACAGCCAATCAACCGATCCATTACCAGGAAACTTTGGTAGGTGAAGCCTTGCAGTCACTCGAAAAGAAAGGAATCAAGCGAGACACCTTGTTTCTCCAAACCAAGTTTACCCCGGTCGGAGGCCAGGGCCATCAGCCCCCCTACGATGCCTCGGCTGACCTCACCACCCAGGTTAGACAGTCTTTTGACAGCTCGCTAACCCACCTATGCACCGATTATTTAGACTCCTATGTATTACACTCGCCCTATTCGCGGGGAGGCTTGGGGGAAGCGGATTGGGAGGTGTGGGCGGCTATGGAAGGGCTCCATCAATCAGGGAGAACCAAAATAATTGGCATCAGTAATGTAATGGCTGGACAACTCAGGCAGCTGTGTGAGCATGCGAATCATAAACCCATGGTGGTGCAAAATCGATGTTTTGCTGCCCTCGGATGGGACAAAGAAGTTAGGGACATTTGCCAAGCCCAGGGCATCATCTATCAAGGTTTTTCGCTGTTAACTGCCAATACCGAATTCCTTGCTGAGCGAGAAATTCAAACCATGGCCGAACGGTTAGGTACTGGTTCCCCACAAATAATCTTCCGCTTTGCTATGCAAATCGGGATGGTTCCGTTGACCGGAACCACGAACCAACAACATATGAAAGAAGACCTACAAGCGGAACAGCTCACACTCTCCAGCGAAGAAATTCAGCGGATAGAAATGATCGCACTGTAAATAGAAAACCCTGGAGTAATGGAGGTCGCTGAAGACGAGAACTCGCGGCTGTACCGGTATTGAGGACGAACCTATTTGCGATAGAAGTCGATGATCCTCTGAACAACGATTTCCTGCTGATCTGAATTGAGCTCTGGATACATGGGGATGGCGAGCGCCTGAGTGGAGACGAGTTCTGAGATGGGGAAGTCTCCTTTATGGTAGCCCAGGTATTCAAAACTGGGTTGGAGGTGGAGGGGGAGAGGGTAGTACACGAAGGTTTGAATTCCCTCTTTGGCTAGATACTGCTTGAGTTCGTCTCGCCGCTCTGCCCGGATGACGTAATAATTGTAAATATGGGATGTGTCAGTGCCTGAAGAAGGGAGGAGAATTTTTTTTTCCTTTACCATTCCACTGGAAGAAAAAAGATCTTTATAGTAACAGGCATGTTGGATTCTCTGTTCACACCACTGGTCCAAGTAACGGAGCTTGACTTGCAGTATAGCCGCCTGAAGTGCGTCCAAACGCGAATTGATACCGATAGCCTCGTGAAAATACTTAGCCCCCTGCCCGTGGACCCTGAACTTTCGAATTTTGTCAGCCAATGATTGGTCATGGGTGGCCACCAACCCACCATCTCCGAATCCTCCCAAGGATTTGGTTGGGAAGAAAGAGAAGCAGCCCAAATCTCCAATGGTTCCAGCGGCCTTTGGTTCTCCTTTTCCCAGTTTGATCTTGGAGCCGAAGGCCTGGGCTACATCCTCTACAATTTGCAGTTTGTAGCGACTGGCCAACTTGAGAAGTTCATCCATTTCACAGCATTGGCCAAAGAGATGGACGGGTAGGATCGCTTTAATTAGAGGATCGCTCTTGGGGGAACGATGCTCTAATAGGGCCTGAGCCTGTTTGGTGTCTAACAGGTAACTGTCCGGGTCAATGTCTACAAAGATGGGTGTTGCTCCTAAGCGTGTGATACAGGAGACGGAGGAAAAGAAAGTGAAGGTGGGGACCAAGACCGCGTCTCCTGGTCCGATTCCGAGGGCCATGAGCGAAAGAAGAAGGGCATCGGTTCCAGAGGCGACTCCCACCGCGGCACGACACTGGAGATAGGAAGCCACCTTATCCTCGAATTGCTGCACCGTGGGGCCAAGGATAAAGGCCTGGGAGTCAAGCACTCCCTTCATGGCCTCCAGGATCTCATGCCGAATATCTTGGTATTGTGCCTTGAGGTCAAGAAACGGGATTGTCTGGAATCGATCTTTATCTTTTTTCACTGTCTCCGCCATGGATGCCTGACGTTGAGTTAAAGTCAATGGATTCTTCTCGCCAATCGCGCGAGATGGTTACAACCTTGCTTGTTGCACAGCGCGGGTTTGATTTAGGAGCTCTTTTTTACCGCGTAGGGTCTATCCTTCAGAACCTCTTCGGCCGTTTCAGCCAGCTGCTGGTCGTTTTCATGATCCAGGGCAAAGACTCGGAATTGAACCACCTTTGAGGGAATGAATTCGAATAAGTCGGCCAGGGATTCCTTGGCGATCTTTCGAGTGGATGGATCGAAGATGTAGATTTGTTTCTTTCCCATGGCAAAAGGACTCTCCGGTCTTGGATCCTGAGTTGCCATGTCCACGCGAAAAATCACGGAACGGGCAGAGGAAGGAAGGGAATCCTTGATGCGTTTTTCCCAATCCGTCCCTTCCACAGATTTTGTTCCATAGTGCAACTCGTTTAATGACAGGGTTCGGTCATAGGCCATTTTCCATTTTACGTCTCGATCCAAAATTCGTCCCCACTCTTGAGCCAGATCGCTGTTATTTTGTTTCTCCCTGCGCCAGCGTGATACCTCTTCCAACAAAGACCAGTCGGTGAGGTAGAGGTACTGATCCATGTGGTGGAGGGGGTTGCCAGGAAAGATCTTACGAATCGTTTCAGGAAATATCTCTTTCAAGTGGAGGTCAATGGCCCGTATGGTACGATGATAATAAACATTGGTGTAGAGATAGAGACGCGCATTCAAAAACATTGTGAGAGCTGCGTTCCCAGCCCTATGAAGGGTTAATCCCTTGGGGGAAAGGAAGGTGTAGTGAATCAATCGGTCGCGATCGATGGGTCCCACGGATACGCCACACATGTAAGAATCCCGTGAGACATAATCGAGGTTATCGAATGTATAAATGCCGCTGGTTAGCGGCTGGAGGAGCCTAAGCCATTTGGGCTTGAGTTTATCCTCTTTTCCGTCCTTCTTGATGGGAAAGGCTATTTCCTCTGGCTTGAGCTCTTCACCCGGTGCAAAGGGGCCACTGGGGCTGCGGCGTAACTGACCAATGAGTTCTCCAAGTTTGTCCCGAATGATAACCTGGCTAATATCTTCGTGAATAATCCCGAAATCTTCGAGAAAGTTGTGATCGAAAAAATGTCCGAAGGGCCCATGACCCACGTCATGGAGGAGACCGGTAATTCTCAAGTACTCCTCGATGAAGGGTCCAGAGGGGCATTCGTCTCCTAAAATACGGAGAAGCGAGGGGTAGAGATGTTTTGCGAATTTCCCCGCCAGGTGCATGGCGCCGAGGGAGTGTTGAAAACGGCTATGTTCCGCTGAGGGATAGACCCAGCGCGCGCTTTGGAGTTGATAGATATGACGAAGCCGCTGGACCCAGGGGGAATCCATGATTTCTTTTTCAGTGATCTCCCCTTTCCTTTCGGGCACCGTAAACTGGATATAACGATGAATGGGATCGGCAATTAAAGCGGTTCCCTCGTATTGGCTTTCCATTCGGTGTATGGGCTTCCTCTCACAGTCCGAAGGTCGCCTGACCTGTCCACTGTTCTCCTGTTTTACCCATACGACATTGGTGGGCGACTACGGAACTAATCTCATACCGGATTTCGTGTCGGTCGGGATCGAATTTCTCCCCCCGGACCTCGGCTCGGACCGCGGGTCCCTTCATCTCGTGAATTTCAAATTCCTTGAGAATATATCCACTACCCTGAAAGAGATAGAGGAGTTCGCGCATCCAATTCACCATTAGTTCGTCGTCGACGCCTTCCACCTCCAAGGGGAGACTTTCCTGCACTTCGACCTTGCTGAGATCCGTCATGAGGTCAAACAGGGCAAAGGCCGACTGGGTGAGGACGTCCTCTTGTGTCCTTCCGGAGACCCTTACCGCAAGGTCTGAGGAACGTTTTATAGTACGGTAACTCGGTTTGTCCATGATTCAGCCCTCTCCAACCATCTTTGAGTAAAACCTCGATTTAATTGATCCGATTTATCAGGCTGGCCGCAAAACCAGCCCCAAAGCCATTGTCGATGTTAACTACCGTCACACCCGCCGCACAGGAGTTCAGCATACCCAGGAGAGCAGAAAGGCCATGGAAACTTGCTCCATATCCGACACTGGTGGGGACCGCAATCACGGGTTTATCTACCATCCCTGCTACGACACTAGGCAAAGCCCCTTCCATACCCGCGACTACAATCAGGACCGAGGCGGAAAGGAGCCTCTCTCTGTTTTCCAGCAGGCGATGGATACCGGCGACTCCGACATCGAAGAGGTGTTCCACTTCATTGCCCATCATTTCACCCGTTAACGCAGCTTCTTTTGCCACTGGAATATCAGAGGTGCCAGCGCAGACTACCAAAATCTGTCCTTTCCCCTTGAGGGCAATCGGTTTACCCTTCCATATCGCGGCTCTGGCATCCTCATGATAATGCAAACCCTTCGTTTGTTTTTTGAGGGCCGTCATTTTTTCCGGTGAGAGACGAGTAATAAGGACGTTGGTCCCGCGCTTTTGCATGGCACGAGTGATTGCAGCAATGGCACTGACAGGTTTGAACTCTCCTAAAATTACCTCGGAGAATCCCTGCCTCAAAGAACGGTGGTGATCCACCTTGGCGAAACCTAGATCTTCATAGGGCAGGTGATTCAGTCTCTTGAGCGCTCGGTCCACGCTCACCTGGCCTTTACGAACTCCCTCTAAGAGTTCCGCCAGCCTTTCGGTGTCCATCTCCTGTACTTTCCTCGTTACGCTAATGTGGCACGGATCATGAAACGACGTCAATCCACTACATATTAGGCTTAGTTCGAGTGACGACTCATAGCAATTGCAGGTAATAGTCGACTCTTTGTATTGAAATGGTCATGACCCTTTTGTGGCAACGCAAGCGGGGTTCCCTTGCCATTGACTACCGTAATTCCGTTACGGGCAGGTACACACTTCCCAATGTGGGTAACGGATACGTCCAGGCGTTTTTTGATTCTTTGCAAACGAGCACGATCCCGAGCCCGGAGGGAAAATAAGAGCTCATAATCTTCCCCACCCGTTAAAGAGTACCGGGTTCGTTTTCCAACGGCCAAGCGTCGATACGGGCCTGAGAGAGGAAGGGTGTCTTGCCAGATAACCGCCCCCGTTCCGCTTGCCTTACACAGATGTGTCAAGTCCTGAATCAGGCCGTCGCTTATATCAATCATCGCCCTGGCGAGTTTTTCCTTCGCTAAGATGGATCCCGCCTTCACACGGGCGGTTGGGAAGCGATGGCGAGAAGTCAGGTAGGTGACATCATCCGTCCTGAGCCTCCCTTTAGACCTCCTGAGCAGATCCAACCCTAATGACGAATCTCCCAAGGTTCCGGTCACATACAAATCATCCCCTACCTTTGCCCCACGTCGAGTGACCGGTTCATAGGGTGCATGTCCGACCAGAAAAACACTGATGAAAAATCGATTGGCAGAGCTGGTATCCCCTCCGATAAGTGACACGCCATTTTTAGACGCAAGTGTCCTAATTCCTCGGTAGAATTCTTCTACATCTTCCACCTTGAAGTCAACGGGTATTCCCAAAGAAATGACCAGGTAATCTGGAGTCCCACCCATGGCAGCTATATCGCTCAGGTTTACAGAGACGGTCTTGTGGCCCAGCTCATAGAAGGAAGTCCATTTGAGGTTAAAATGCACGCCTTCAATCAGTAGATCCGATGTGAAAAGAAGCGGAGCCTTCTTTGATCTCACCCAAGCAGCATCGTCTCCGATTCCAAGGACCACTCCTCTGCCCTTCGAGGTGGATTTTTTAATCCTCTCGATAAGGCCAAACTCCCCTATCTCTTGCAATTTCATTTAGGGCCTGAGGGGAAGGATTCTCTCTCTGGGCACCTTTGCCTGGGTTTTCCCCTTCTTTTTGAATCGTTTTTCTTTCGCTGGTGTCAAGGATTTTTCTTTAGCTGAGGCTCTAGCGGTTTTCTCCGGCTTGGTTAGAAGCGCACAATCCAGGACGTCCCACATGGTCTTAGCTGTAACGAATCGAAGCCTGCGCCTTAATTGTTTTGGGATTTCATCCAAATCCTTTTCGTTCTGGTCGGGGATAATAATGGTCTTGATTCCGGCACGGTAGGCTGCCAGGCATTTTTCTTTTAGGCCGGCAATAGGTAGTACTCTACCCCGTAGGGTAATCTCTCCCGTCATGGCCACGTGTCGGCTGACGGCCCTTCGGGTCAGCGCTGAAATAAGTGCGGTTCCCATGGTGATTCCGGCGGAGGGGCCGTCCTTTGGAATGGCACCTGCTGGGACGTGAATGTGGATGTCCAACTTTTGGTAGAAATCCTCTTCGATGCCAAGTTTCTTAGCCTGCGAGCGAGCGTAGCTCACCGCAGCCTGGGCGGACTCCTTCATGACATCCCCCAGTTGACCTGTCAGCGTGAGAGTACCTTTACCTTTGGACAAGGAGGCCTCCACATGGAGGATCTCTCCTCCCACACTGGTCCAAGCGAGCCCAACAGCAACACCGACCTCGTTTTCTTCCACTTCTGTTTCAGGGATAAATTTAGGTGGTCCCAAGAAAAGGTGAATATTTCTACGCGTGACACGGGTAGACTCTTTTTTCCCCTCGGCAACTTTGCGTGCAACCTTACGACAAACGGAAGCGATTTCGCGCTCAAGATTTCTTAGCCCGGCCTCCTTTGTGTACTGAGCGATGATACGCAGGAGTGCGTCATCGGAGATTTCTAATATATCGGGGGAAATGCCGTTGGCTTCCAGCTGTCTCGGGATGAGATAGGTACGGGCGATTACCAGTTTCTCTTCATTGGTATACCCAGAGAGGGCGATGATTTCCATGCGGTCCCTCAGGGTGGAAGGGATGGGATCCAGCATATTTGCGGTACAAATCATCAATACATTGGAAAGATCGAATGGAAGATTCAGGTAGTGATCGCTGAAGGCGTGATTCTGCTCAGGGTCCAACACCTCGAGAAGGGCCGCTGATGGGTCGCCCCGAAAATCGGTTCCAATCTTATCGATTTCGTCTAACATAAAGACAGGGTTTTTTGATTCCGCTTGTTTGATCCCCTGAATGATTCGGCCAGGCAACGCTCCCACATAGGTTCTTCTGTGGCCCCTGATCTCCGCCTCATCCCGGATACCACCCAGGGAAACGCGGGTGAATTTTCTTCCCAGGGACCTGGCTATGGATTTCCCTAGAGAAGTTTTACCTACTCCTGGTGGTCCCACGAAGCAGAGGACCGGTCCTTTGAGTTTCTTTTTGAGCTTATTGACGGCCAAGTATTCGAGGATCCGTTCCTTGACCTTCTCCAGATCATAGTGGTCCTCGTCGAGGACATTTTTAGCCATTTGAATATCTAGGTTGTCCTTGGTTTGTTTACTCCAAGGAAGATCCACGATCCAGTCCATATAGGTACGCACGAGGGAACCTCAGAGGACTCAGGATGCATTTGTTCCAAACGCTTTAATTGTTTATCTGCCTCCCGTTTCACCTCTGTGGGCATCTTGCATTTTTCGATCTGTTTTCTAAGTTCGCTGAGCTCTTCCGTTCGCTCGTCGCCTTCGCCTAATGCCTGATGGATCTGCTTGAGCTGTTCCCTTAAAAAATACTCACGCTGGGTCTTACTCATCTCCTCTTTTGCCTGATTTTGTATCTGGGCTTGCATGGTGGAAAGTTCCAGTTCACGGCTGAGGAGCTCGTTAACTTTTTTCAATCGATCCAGCGGGTCAAAGACTTGTAGTATACTCTGGCTCTCTTCAATTTTTAAACGTAGATTGGAGGCTACCAGATCTGCCAAGACGCCAGGGTCGCTCACATTGTCCGTGACCATAGTAATTTCGGGAGGTAGGCTCTTGAGGTTCAAGATCTGCTCGATTTTTTCCTTAACGTTGCGCATCAAGGCCTCCACTTCGATGGAAACCTCTTGTACCGAAGGTTCGATGACTTTGCGAATGGTCACTTCAAAAAATGGTTTTTCTTTGAGAAAATTTTGCACCTCTCCCTTGGCGAGCCCCTGCACAAGGATTTTGACTCTGCCATCGGCTAGCTTCAGCATTCGCAGAATAGTGGCCACAGTCCCTACCTCATAAATATCCTTCGGGGCAGGGCTGTCTTCCGCCGAGTTCATTTGAGCTACGAGAAAAATGAGACGGTCCCGGGCGAGGGCCTCTTCCACGGCGCGAATGGAGATGTCTCTCCCCACAAAAAGCGGCAGCATCATATAAGGATAGATTACGATGTCACGTATGGGCAAAAGTGGGATGACATCGGGGATCTCGGCGGGAGGATCTTTCCAATCCTGGCTCTCAGGGTTGTCTGCTGTTTCGTTCATAAATCTCCTTATAACAACGTTAACTCGGGCCCGTTGTCCGCGTCAAGAAAATACCATTCAATCATGGTAGACAAACGGTCGGAGGGAGGGTCAAAGGCGACAAAAAATTATCCAAATATTTGCTTAACTTTTTCAAAAAAACCCTTAGAAAGGGGGTGAATCTCCTCTCCACCCAGAGAGGCAAATTCACTTAAAAGCTCTTTTTGCTTCGCTGTGAGGTGGGTGGGTGTCTCCACACTAACCCGGACATGTTGGTCACCCTGATGATAGCCGTGGACTTCTTTTAACCCTTTTCCCTTGAGACGGAACACCTTACCAGACTGAGTTCCATAGGGGACCTTCAACTTTACCTTTCCGTGCAGGGTGGGGACCTCAATGTCTGCCCCCAACGCAGCCTGATGAAAACTGATAGGGACTTCGCAAATGATTTCCAGACCGTCTCGGACGAATATCGGGTGGGGCTGGACCTTGATAGCTACGTAAAGATCTCCAGAGGGACCGCCCAGTGACCCACTCTCACCTTCCCCGCGTAATTTTAGGAGTGAACCGGTATCAACACCACCAGGGATTTTCACTCCGAGTGTATGGAGCTTACGCACATTTCCAGCCCCCTTGCAGCTGGGACAAGGGTCTCCAATGATGGTTCCCTGTCCTCGGCACTGGCTACAAGTCCGTGAAACACTAAAAAAGCCTTGTTGGAAACTGACCTGCCCTCTTCCATGGCACGTGGAGCAAGTCCGAGGCGAGGCTCCAGGCTTTGAACCGTTGCCGTTGCAGGTTTCACAGGTGTTGTGCCGTGGAATCTTAATTTTTTTCTCTGTTCCAAAGGCCGCCTCTTGGAAACTGATGTCTAAATTGTAACGAAGGTCCTCCCCTCGTTGGGCTCGAGTGCGGCGCCTCCCGGTACTAGATCCGAAAAAATCACCGAATATGTCTCCAAAGATGTCTTCAAAACCAGAGTTAAAATCAAAACCGGCTCCGAAAGGACTGCCACCGTCAAAGGCAGCATGCCCGAACTGGTCGTATTTGGCTCTCTTATCCGAATCGGTGAGGACTTGGTAGGCCTCAGATACCTCTTTGAACTTCTCCTCGGCCTGCTTGTTTCCCGGGTTTTTGTCGGGATGAAACTTTAACGCAAGTTGGCGGTAGGCCTTCTTAAGTTCATCATCGTTGGCGCTGCGGCCGACACCCAGCAGATCATAGTAGTCCTTTTTCGCGTTCAATGGTAAATTCCCCTTGCAGGATCTTATATAACAAAAAAGCCCCTCTCCTTAAATGGCCGGGAGCAGGGGCTTTTAAATGACTTTAGTAAAGCCTATCCTGTCCCGCTTTAGTCCTTAACCTCCTCGAAGTCGGCATCCACCACATCCTCCTTCTTACCGCCTTGCTTTGCATCCTGCTCGTCGGCGCTGCCCCCCTCGGGTGGGGGAGGTGGCTGTTGCTGTTGGGATGCTTTGGCGTACATCGCCTCGGCCAGTTTATGGGAAGAGCGGCCTAGTTCATCGGCAGCAGCACGGATTGTTTGGGGATCCTCACTCTCCACAGCCTTCTTGGCCTTCTCAAGTGCCGATTCGATTTCCGTCTTTACGGATGCGTCCAATTCACCTGAGTAATCATTTAGCGATTTTTCAGTTGAATAAATGAGGGAATCCAACTGATTGCGGGCCTCTACTACCTCTTTCCGCTCCTTGTCCTCGGCAGCGTGGGCCTCGGCATCCTTCACCATTTGGTTGATCTCTTCATCACTGAGACCGCTAGAAGCGGTGATCTGGATGGACTGTTCTTTGTTGGTACCGAGATCCTTGGCGTTGACATGAACAATCCCGTTGGCGTCGATGTCAAATGTCACTTCGACTTGCGGAACACCCCTTGCTGCAATTGGTATACCCACCAAGTCAAATTGTCCCAGGAGTTTGTTGTTCGCGGCCATCTCCCGCTCACCTTGATGGACCCGGATGGTAACAGCGGTTTGATTGTCTGCAGCGGTAGAAAAAATCTGACTTTTTTTAGTCGGTATGGTGGTATTTTTCTCGATGAGCTTGGTAAACACGCCACCCAGGGTCTCAATTCCCAAGGAAAGGGGAGTTACGTCCAGGAGCAGGACATCCTTGACTTCTCCCTTTAGTACGGCGGCCTGAATTGCGGCCCCCACGGCCACCACTTCGTCGGGATTAACCCCTCTGTGCGGCTCTTTGCCAAAGATCTTTTGCACTCGTTCCTGCACCACGGGCATGCGCGTCATTCCGCCCACTAGGATCACCTCATCGATATCTCCCGAAGCAAGGCCTGCGTCCTTGAGTGCCAGGCGACAGGGACCTTCTGTTCTGTCCACGAGGTCGGAACAGAGAGCTTCCAGTTTGGATCGACTAAGCTTAATGTTGAGATGTTTGGGCCCGTTTTGGTCCGCCGTGATAAAGGGGAGGTTGATGTCCGTCTCCATGGTGGTGGATAGCTCGCATTTGGCCTTTTCTGCAGCTTCCTTTAAACGCTGCAAGGCCATGCGGTCCTTACGCAGATCAATTCCTTGATCTTTTTTAAATTCCTCCGAGAGGTAATCCATCACTTTTTGATCGAAATCTTCACCCCCAAGGAAAGTATCCCCATTGGTGGCCTTGACCTCGAACACCCCTTCTCCAAGTTCAAGAATGGAAACATCAAAGGTTCCCCCGCCAAGATCAAAGACGACAATCTTTTCATCCTTCTTCTTATCCAAGCCATAAGCCAATGAGGCCGCAGTGGGTTCGTTGATGATCCGAAGGACATTGAGACCCGCGATTCGGCCCGCGTCTTTGGTAGCTTGTCTCTGGCTATCGTTAAAATAGGCGGGGACTGTGACCACGGCTTCAGTTACTTTTTCTCCCAGGTAGTCCTCCGCCGATTGCTTCATCTTTTGAAGAATAAAGGCAGAGACCTCAGCCGGGCTGTACTGCTTCCCTCTCATTTCTACCCAGGCGTCGCCGTTGTCCGACTTTACAACCTGATAGGGGAGAACCTTCATGACTTTCTGGACCAAGGTGTCATCGTACCGCCTTCCTATGAGTCTTTTGACCGCAAAGATGGTGTTTTCGGGGTTTGTGATGGCTTGCCTTTTGGCAATCTGGCCCACCAAACGTTCGCCGCTCTCTGAGAATGCGGCCACCGAGGGGGTAGTACGGGTTCCTTCAGAATTAGCCAGAACATTGGGATCGTTCCCTTCCATTATGGCCACACAAGAATTGGTGGTCCCTAGATCAATACCTATCACTTTAGCCATTATTTGCTCTCCTCAAAGAATGAGACGTCGAATTGGTCATGCTGAGCAATCTAATCATCGGTCTCGGTCTTTTCAATTTTTGTTTGTTCGCTGATCTTCTCTTTAGTTTCCGGTGCCTTGGTAACACTTACCAAGGAAGGGCGCAGGAGCCGTTCGGCCATAAGGTATCCTTTATGAAGCTCTTGCACCACCGTATTGGGCGCTTGATCTTTGCTTTCCACCTGGGCAAAAGCCTCGTGTTTTTGAGGGTCAAAAAGCTCCCCCTTAGCTGAAACCTGTTTGACACCGTGTTTATCGAGGACCTCGAGAAAACCCTTGAGGACCATCTCAATCCCCTCCAATAGTAGGTTGCCGTTGCCCCCTAGATCGGCATGCTCCACGGCTCGTTCCAGATTATCCAGCACTGGTAGCAGGTCCCTAACTAGGCTCTCATTGCCGAATCTGATGGCCTCTTGCTTCTCCCGTGCGGCCCGCTTTTTAAAGTTTTCCAACTCTGCGCTTTGGCGGAGTAGAAGGTCATAGTTTTTTTTGTTCTCGAGATCTTTCGCAGCGAGCTCTTGATTTAGTTTTTCTATTTCTGAAACGGGCTCTTCTTCCTTAATTTGCTGTTCAGGAGGGCTAATCGTTTCTTGTGCCTCCGCGGGTTGCGTACTCTCTTGGGTTTCTTTCTCGTTCATTAATTCCTCAGGCTCGAAAAGATTATAAGAGTTACTATGTAATCATCACCTGACGGCTTGTCAAGGTGAAGTGCCCCTCGGAACCCGTTGATATTTCAAAGAGTTTGCGCGTTTTGGCAGGAAATGATATTTGTCTTAGGGAGGAACAATTGGGACATGCCGGTTCTCTCTGTTAGTCCTGCAATTGTATTGCGGACGCGGTCCTTCGGGGAATCCGATAAAATCGTCTCTCTTCTCTCTCGAGACTTCGGAAAGATTACTGGAATCGCCAAGGGTGCGAAGCGGTCGCGGAGGAGGTTCGTCAATACCTTGGAGCCGTTCTCGCTGGTGAACCTTCGATTTCAAGAACGCGCCCAGAGTTCATTGGTCTTTATTCATGCCTGCGATTGGCTACAGGTCTTTAAGTATTTGACATCTGACCTGGAGAGGATCGCCATGGCGTCGTACATGGTAGAGATCACCGATGAGCTCACTCGAGAGCGGGAGGAGAGCCGCACCACCTTCGAACATTTAAATCAAGGGTTAGTATTTCTTGAGGAACAGGGCAGTTCGGCATCTTATTTAACCTTTTTTGAGATGAGGCTACTTACACTATCGGGGTATCAGCCCATGCTTGAGGGTTGCCGCAGGTGCGGGAAAAAGAGACTCCAATCTAAGGAGCCATTCTTGGTTAAGGATCGGGAGGAATACCATGACTACATTCCCCGTTGGAGTTTTAGTCCACGGGATGGTGGTATCCTGTGCCGTTCCTGTCTTCCTTTCAGGAACGAAACTTTTCCTCTTTCCTTAGAGGCCTTAAACGCGTTGGCTCGGCTGCAAGAACCCGAGGAATGGTTGCTATCTTATTCAGACCTGTCCGGTCTTGCTCTTAAAGAGACTCGTTCTATTCTTCCTCGTTTCATCCAGTACCAAATCAACAAGGAATTGAAATCCGTTCCCTTTTTAGAGAGATTCTGCATGCCATAGATTCTTTTCTGATGCAGCGAGGATTTTATTCCTCCTGAAGAATAAGGTTCACGGAATGAGACCACTCAAACGGTAGAGAGGATTCGAGCCGTAAAGAAATTGTCCAATGAAATCTAAAGTATCCATGGAAAGCATTGTTAACCTGTGCAAGCGCAGGGGGTTTGTATTTCCCTCCAGTGAGATCTACGGGGGATTCGCCAGTACGTGGGATTATGGTCCTTTAGGCATTGAGTTAAAACGCAACATCAAAGAAGCCTGGTGGCAGGATATGGTCATGTCCCGTGAGAATATCGTGGGTATCGAGAGTGCCGCACTCATGCACCCCAAGGTATGGGAGGCCTCTGGTCACGTGGAAGGATTTAGCGATCCATTGGTGGACTGCCGCGCATGTAAACAGCGATTTCGGGCAGATCATATCGTCGATGGTCTGTGCCCCGACTGCGGTAGCAAAGACCTAACAGAGTCCCGGCAGTTTAATCTCATGTTTAAAACCTTTGTAGGACCGGTGGAGGATGAGGCGGCCACAGCTTATTTGAGGCCGGAGACAGCTCAGGGGATGTTTGTCAATTTTCAGAGCGTGCTTCAATCTACAAGAATGAGACTGCCCTTTGGCATTGCTCAGATCGGAAAATCCTTCCGTAACGAAATTACTCCCGGAAATTTTATCTTCCGTACGCGCGAATTCGAGCAAATGGAAATGGAGTTCTTTGTCAAACCAGGAACAGACGAACAGTGGTTCGAATACTGGCGCGAAGAGCGGTTGTCCTGGTACTTTAGGCAGGGACTAAAAAAGGAAAACCTTCGTTTTCGTCACTATCCCAAGGAGGAGTTGGCCCATTATGCTAAGGCCTGTTCGGACATCGAGTACAATTATCCCTTCGGTTGGGGAGAGCTTGAAGGAATCGCTAATCGGATGGATTTTGATTTGAAACAGCATATGACCTCCAGTGGAAAGGACCTCACTTACTTTGATGATGAGAATCGAGAACACTACCTTCCCTACGTGATCGAGCCTGCGGTGGGAGTAGACAGAATACTTCTGATCTTGCTGGTTGATGCTTACGATGAGGATGAAGCGGAAGGGGAAAAGAGAGTCGTCTTACGTTTTCATCCCAAGATGGCACCCATTAAGGCGGGGGTCTATCCACTGCTCAGGAAAAATGGACAACCAGAGAAGGCTCAGGAGATTCGAGATATTCTCAAACGGCATTTTTCCGTGATCTATGATCAAGCGGGCTCCATTGGTCGTCGATACCGCAGGCAAGATGAAGTGGGCACCCCCTATGGGATCACCGTGGACCATCAAACGATGAAGGATCAAACAGTAACCCTAAGAGACCGTGACCTTATGACGCAGGTGAGGATCCCTATTGCTAGGCTCGTAGAGGAAATCAGAGGTCGCATTGAATCGCTCAATGGAGAGAAGGAAAATGGCTAAAGCGAAGAAAAGAGTTTTTTCCTTTGGCAGTGGGAAGTCGGATGGAAGAGCCACTATGAGGGAACTCCTGGGGGGAAAAGGAGCGGGCCTGCACGAAATGACAAAGATGGGAATACCAGTCCCGCCTGGATTCACCATCTCCACAGAGGTGTGCACCTATTTCGATGGCCATGGGGGACGATATCCAAAAGGTTTAGAGAAAGACGTAGCAGCCGCCCTGGGTCGGCTCGAAAAGGATATAGGAAAGCGGTTTGGGGATCCGGCAAATCCACTGTTAATTTCGGTTCGATCGGGGGCGCGGGAATCCATGCCAGGTATGATGGACACGGTTTTGAACCTGGGTCTCAATGATCAAGCCGTAAAGGGGCTCATTGCCCGAACCAAAAACCCCCGGTTTGTCTATGACTCATATCGCCGATTTGTGCAGATGTACGGTGATGTAGTTTTGGGTCTCAAACCCACGGGAAGAGACGAACGTGATCCCTTTGAGGTCATCCTTGAACGCAAGAAAGAATCCAGGGGCATCCGTTTCGATGCCGAAATGACCGACGAAGACTTTATGGAACTCGTGGCCGAGTTCAAGGCAGAAATTAAAAATAAGCTAGGCAGCGACCTTCCTGAAGATCCCCAGGAACAACTCTGGGGGGCAATTGGGGCGGTGTTTGGCTCGTGGAAAAACGATCGTGCCATCGCCTATCGTGATCTTTACCGCATCCCTCACAGTTGGGGTACTGCGGTGAACATTCAGACCATGGTATTCGGCAATATGGGTGACAATTGCGCCACCGGGGTAGCCTTTACCCGCAATCCTGCTACAGGTGAGAAGCAACTTTATGGTGAATTCTTGGTGAATGCCCAAGGTGAAGATGTTGTGGCAGGCATTCGCACCCCTCGACCCATCGCCGAACTAAAGGACGCCATGCCAAAAGCCCATGGTAAATTGGTCCGACTCTGTAAAATCTTGGAAAAGCGTTACCGGGAAATGCAGGATATTGAATTCACTATCGAGGATGAGAAGCTCTGGATGCTCCAAACCCGTGCAGCAAAACGGACAGGTTTTGCCGCTGTACGTATTGCGGTGGATATGGTGCAGGAACGGATCATATCGAAGCGGGAGGCGCTGCTTCGGATCGAAGCGGATCAGCTGGACCAGTTGCTGCAACCCATCTTCGATAACCAGGACAAGAAACGTGCAGGTGAAGAGGGGCACGTCCTTGCGAAAGGTCTGCCTGCAGGACCTGGTGCGGCCTCCGGTCGCATAGTCTTTCACGCTGAGGACGCTCAGGAATGGAAGCAAAAGGGACAGAAGGTGATCCTTTGCCGCGTGGAGACGAGCCCAGAGGACATTCGGGGCATGGAGGCGGCCCTGGGAATCCTCACTGCCCGGGGAGGGATGACTTCCCATGCCGCCTTGGTAGCTCGCCAGATGGGCAAGGTTTGTGTGGTGGGCTGTGAGGAGTTGAATGTAGACTATGCTGCGCGTGAAATGCGAGTGGGGGATACGATTCTGCGAGAAGGGGATTGGATCTCGGTGGATGGGACCACCGGGGAAGTGATCCGTGGCGAATTAAAAACCCTCCCCTCGGATATCTTACGGGTGTTGATTGACCGGACGTTGGATGCCAAAGAGACCCGAATTTATCAACAGTTTTCAAAGCTCATGAAGTGGGCCGATGAGGCTCGAAAGATTGGTGTTAGAACAAACGCTGATCAACCTAGACAGGCGGAGATTACCAGGGCCTTTGGCGCCGAGGGAATCGGGCTCTGCCGCACGGAACATATGTTTTTTGAGGGTGAGCGCATTACCGCTGTACGAGAGATGATTCTGGCAGCAGACGAAACAGGGCGGCGCAGGGCACTAGATAAGCTGCTGCCGATCCAAAAGGCAGATTTTAAGGCCATTCTGAAGGTCATGGGAAAATTGCCCGTAACAATTCGAACCTTGGATCCACCCCTTCATGAATTCCTGCCTAAGACCGAAAGGGATGTTGAGGAGCTTGCCCGCGCCATTTCCGTCCCGGTAGAGGTTCTCCGGGCGAAGGTAGAAAGTCTTCACGAAATTAACCCGATGCTTGGTCATAGGGGGTGCCGCCTGGGAATCTCGTTTCCAGAAATTACAGAGATGCAGGCGCGGGCCATCTTTCAGGCGGCCTGCGAGCTACGCAAGGAAGGGAATGATCCGTTTCCAGAGGTGATGATCCCTCTAGTGGGGAGCCAGGAGGAGTTCGGGGCGCAAAGGGAGATTGTTGAGCTGATCGCCCAACAAACCATGAAAGATTACGGCGTCAGGGTCCGATACATTATTGGAACCATGATTGAGCTCCCGCGTGCCTGCCTCGTGGCGGACCAAATTGCCCAGCAGGCGGAGTTTTTCTCCTTTGGTACAAACGATCTGACTCAAACCTGCCTTGGACTATCCAGAGACGACGCCGGAAAGTTCCTTCCGAGCTACATATCTCAGGGACTCATCTCCGAGGACCCCTTTGTGAGTATCGACCGAGAGGGGGTGGGTGCCCTAATGCGTCTGGCCATCGAAAAAGGCCGAAAGGTACGCCGGACGTTAGAGATTGGGGTTTGTGGCGAGCATGGTGGGGACCCCAAATCCGTCGTCTTTTGCCATGAAATCGGCCTGAACTACGTGAGTTGCTCGCCCTACCGTGTTCCGGTGGCCAAGCTGGCCGCAGCCCAAGCCGCTATCATGAAAAAGAGTAGCTAAGCTCACAACCGGCCCGTTTTTTGCTGCTTATATGGCCGGGGTGCCATGGTGCGTCATAAAGTGCCATTTTTTGTCCCTTGATGGTTCAAAATTGGAGCAAACACGCTGACTTGAAATTGACACAAAGGGGCATTTCGTAAGATAATTATACAATTATAGTCGGGATATTATGGAGCCGCGTACCGCAGAAATATTGGTTCGTGGGGGGATCATCACCCGCGAACAGCTCAACGAAGCGCTGACCGTAGTGAAGCAAAACGGTTCCAGTTTGGTTCACGAACTGGTTCGACTTGGCTACACCACGGAGGATCAGGTCACCGATTTTCTCGCTGACCAGTTTGGTATCGAAAAGATCGAACTTGAAGAGGCTAATATCCCGGACAGCATTTTTAGCCTCATCCCCGTCCAGTTCATCCAGAAATACCATATCCTTCCTCTTAAGCTCATGACCTCGACCCTCACCATCGCCATGAGTGATCCCACAAACCTAGGGGCCATCAATGAGATTAAGTTTGTCACCGGCTACGGGGTGAGGGTCGTGTTGGCTCGTGCTTCGGCAATCAAAAAGATCCTCGATGAACGTTTCGGGTCGGTCAATTTTTACGACGATGTTTTGAAAAAGTTGGGCGACAACGACATGGAGGTCATCAAGGAAGAAGAGGTCAACCTCAAGGAACTCGAGCAGGCCACCAATGATGCACCGGTGGTTACCCTGGTTAACGCTATCTTGGGCGATGCGGCAAAACGCCGGGCCAGTGATATCCACATTGAACCCTATGAGAAGATTTTCCGTGTTCGTTTCCGAATCGACGGGATCTTGTATGAGATCATGTCTCCCCCACCGAAGCTGAAGGCGCCTTTGGTCTCCCGTATCAAGATCATGGCCGATCTCGATATCGCCGAGCGACGTTTGACCCAGGATGGCCGAATCAAGCTGAAAATGGCTAATCAGGAGCTTGATATCCGTGTTTTCGTTCTTCCCACCATGTTCGGTGAAAAGATCGTCATGCGGCTCTTGGACAAATCCAATCTCCAGCTGGACATGACCAGACTCGGCTTTGAGGAAAAGGACCTTGTTGATTTCAAGGAGGCACTTCACAAACCTTACGGCATGCTCCTGATCACAGGCCCCACCGGTAGCGGAAAATCCACCACCCTTTACTCGGGGCTATCCGAACTGAACGAACCAGCTGTCAACGTCTCTACCGCTGAGGATCCAGTGGAATACAACCTGGTGGGCATCAATCAAGTGCAGGTGAAGGACGAAATCGGTTTAACCTTTGCATCCGCGCTCCGCTCCTTTCTCCGTCAGGACCCAGACATCATCATGGTGGGAGAGGTACGTGACCTGGAAACGGCCCAGATTGCGGTAAAGGCCGCTTTGACCGGTCACTTGGTTTTGAGTACCCTCCATACCAACGATGCTCCTTCCACCATCGACCGGCTCATTAATATGGGAGTCGAGCTGTTCCTGATCGTGTCGTCCATTAACCTTATTGCTGCCCAGCGGCTGGTGCGTAAGGTTTGCCAGTCCTGCAAGGAGCCAATTGAAGTCCCTTCGGATGTACTCATGAACATCGGAGTCGATGCGGCAGAGGTGGCAGCGGGGTTTTCAACCTTTCAGGGCAAAGGATGCGCAGAATGCAACCAGACCGGTTATAAAGGACGGTTGGCCATCTACGAAGTCATGGTCATGAACGATGCCTTGAAGGACGCGATAATCAGAGGCCAGTCGGGCAGCGACCTGAAGCGTGAGGCCGTAAAGGCGGGGATGAGCACTCTGCGAATGAGCGCGATTAAAAAGGTTCGCGAGGGTATGACCACCATTGAAGAAACCGTGCGGGTGACTGACTCAGACGAAGGTTTTGGATCTGTTTTTTCCTCGACTTTATGAAGTTTGAGACGAGCAGGGTAAAATTTCAGGCGGCTTAGCATTGATTTGCGAGATAGCGGGAGGATTTATGCCATTGTATCAATGGGAAGGGAGAACGGCTCAAGGAAAGGTCCTAAAAGGGGAAATGGAGGCCGCAAGTCTGGAAGCCGTATTTGCCCGTCTCAGAAGCCAGAGAATTCAGCCGAATCCCGGGCTGGTCAAGGAAAAAGGAAAAGGACTTAGCAGACAGATCAACATCCCAGGTCTGGGGCCTAAGGTTAAGGCCCATGACATAATGATCTTTACCCGGCAGTTTTCCACCATGATTGATGCCGGACTTCCCATCGTTCAAAGTCTGGATGTCTTGACCGAACAGACTGAAAATTCAGCGTTAAAAGACGTCATTCGGGCCGTTAGAAAAGATGTTGCAGGGGGTTCCACACTGGCTGACTCCTTGGCCAAACATCCCAAGTGCTTTGATGATCTCTATGTGAACATGGTTAGGGCCGGTGAAGCCGGTGGAGTTTTAAACACTATTTTGAACAGAATTGCCTTGTTCATCGAAAAGGCCAACAAGCTAAAGAAGAAAGTCAAAGGGGCAATGATCTATCCTTGCACGATTGTAGCGGTGGCCTGTGGAGTGGTAACTATTTTGCTTCTATACGTCATTCCAGTGTTTGCCGAGCTATACGGTGGCATGGGGAAAGCCCTGCCGATGCCAACACAGATTACCATCAATATGAGTGATTGGTTCCGTGCCAATTTTCTCTACATGACAGGCGGTATTATCCTCATGGTTGTGGGCATTCAAATGTATAATAAGACGGCACAGGGAAGATTAGTTTTCGATGGAATAATGCTGAAGATGCCCGTCATCGGGGATCTCCTACGGAAAGTTGCGGTGGCCCGTTTTTCACAGAATATGTCTATCCTTTTGGCGTCAGGTGTCCCAATCTTGGATGGTCTTGCAATCACCGCCAGGACGGCCGGAAATAAGGTCATCGAAAAAGCCATCATGGAAGCTCGGATTAGTATCAGTGAGGGGAAAACGGTGGCCGAGCCTTTGGAAAAGAGTAAGGTCTTCCCGCCGATGGTCTGTCAAATGGTTGCCATCGGAGAGAACACCGGTGCGCTGGATTCCATGCTCAAGCGGGTAGGGGATTTCTATGAGGATGAAGTGGATAATGCAGTGGCAAATCTTACGGCCCTGATGGAACCGATGATCATGGTTATTCTAGGGGTCATCCTAGGGGGATTGGTAATATCGATGTATCTGCCAATCTTCCAATTGGGTTCACTCGTCTCGTAGGGATACAACCCACGATGCATTAATTTAAATTACGGAATGAAGATCTATACTATTGGATACAGAAAAAAGAGAATTGACTAGAAGAATCAAGTGGCTACTCTTTCTCAGGGTAGTCATTCTATTCTTTTTCCTTGGGGCCGCCGGTCTCATACATCTTATTTAAGAAGGGAGCAGACTCAGGATTGTTCAGCTCTCTCCAGTTACCCTTAATCGCGGCATTTGTCGTATCCATAGGCTCGGCTCTGATCCTTCCCTGGATCAGGAATCTGGTTGTTTTTGCCCACGGGCAGGTGGAATTTGATGTTATCCTGATCACAAGTATCGTCTGGATCACCGGGGGAGTTATAAGCCCCTTCCCCCTCCTCTACAATCTTGCAATTGTGAACGGCGCAATCTTCCTGTTCTATAGAGGCGCCAGATTACAGCGGCTCTGTCCGCCATTTGTTACGGGACTCTTCTCCTATGGTCCCACTTCCAGCTGTATGGAAGCCTGTTCTCAGCGTCCGATCAACTGATTATGGCCCTGCTATTGAACATTCCAACATTCTTTCTTATCGCCTTCCTGGCAGGGTATCTTTCCACCAGCGTTTCCCAGACCAAACAACTTTTAACGGAAAAGGAAAAGGATGTCCGGGACCTGGAAGCCTTAAAGGAGGCCCTTATCCAGGGTGTGGGAAGCGGGGTTGCGATTACGGACCTCAAAGGGAGCATCAGCTACTTTAACAATCAGGCCCAGGCGCTTACTTCCATTTCACCCTTAGCTGTTAAGGGTAAGAATTTGACCGAAATCTTTCCGGCTCTATCCTATAACTTTGACGTAGAGGTGGAGAACAAACGAGTTGCTGTGAACGAGTTTTCTTTTAGTGATCCGGCAGGACAAAACAAGCAACTGAAGTCGACCCTCGCTCCCTTGAGCGATCCAGGGAAGGGTCCCATCGGGTTTGTATCCATCTTTGAGGATATCACGAAGCAGAAAGATCTTGAGGAACGAGTCCGCTTGGAAGAGGAGATGAGGAAGGGCAGAGAACGTGAGTTGGTGGAGGAGAAGGAGCCTTTGGTGAAAGAGGGCTTTAAGTTCGAAGGAGTCATCGGCCACAGCGGGGGAATGGACAAGATCTATCAGCTCATCCAGAAGGTGGCTACCACCAATACGAACGTCTTAATTTCAGGAGAAAGCGGGACAGGAAAAGAACTGGTTGCCCGGGCAATTCATTTCAACGGACCACGCCGAAGTGCCCCTTTTATGCCGGTCAATTGTGGTGCGATACCTGAAAACCTCATTGAGAGTGAGCTTTTTGGTCACGTGCGCGGGGCATTTACAGGTGCTGTGGCGGATCATCCAGGCTTCTTTAAACAGGCAGACAGCGGAACCATCTTTTTAGATGAAATTGGAGAGCTTCCACTTCACCTTCAGGTAAAGCCCCTCAGGGTGCTGCAGGAAAAAGTGTTTACACCGGTGGGCGGGAGCAAACAGATTTCGGTGGATGTGCGGGTCATTTCCGCCTCGAACAGGGACCTGAGGAAGGAAATGGAGAAAGGCCAATTCCGGGATGACCTCTTTTATCGCCTGAACGTTGTCCAGCTTGCCCTGCCCCCTCTCCGCAACAGGAAAGAGGATATTCCACTTCTAGCACAGCAGTTTATTAAGAAATTCGCTCAGGGCCATAAAAAACAAGTGGAGGAAATATCCAGCGCCTCACTGATGTTTCTAATGGCCTATACCTATCCGGGCAATGTTCGGGAATTGGAGAATATCATTGAGCATGCTGTGGCAGTTACCAACAAGAATGTACTGACCGAGGACGACCTGCCGCCCCAAGTCAGAGGGATTTCCCTCCCAGATGAAGTGAAACTATTAGAGAAAACTTCGCCAGGGGGGGGAGATGCGTTCTTTAGCAAGAAAATCTCCCTGGATGACGAGCTGGCTACCCATGAAAAGTGCTTGCTTTTAGGCGCTTTAAAGAAAACCAATGGGGTGCAAAAGAAGGCTGCTGAACTCCTGGGCATTAACTACCGGTCGTTTCGGCATAGACTAGAAAAATACGGGCTTCTAAGCATCAAAAGCCATGGGCTCGCCGAAGAGGAAGGCCAACCGCAGTGACAATATCTGTTAAAAATCATCATCCCTTAATTTGTCACTACAAAAATTAATGCTTAAATTTGTCAATGACAAATTATTGCAATCGAGTCCTCCCTGGCATAAGTCCTTATTTTTGTAAGGATTATTGTCCTGTAGAAATGAAAAAAAATGGCAGGAACTGGTAAATTTTGCTGGCCCAAAATTTGCTACTATCCAAAAGCAGCCCATGAGGCAGCCAAAATATCAAGGAATTGAGGGGAATAGTCAAAACTTAGTACCAAATGGGTCCAAGTGGGACAAATATAGATCAAAATAATCAATGAGATTAGGTTTCAGGAGTTAAGAATAAAAAAACCCAAAGGAGAGGAGACGAATTATGGATAAATTAAGAAAAATGAGGGCAGAGAAAGGATTCACCCTCATCGAGTTATTGGTGGTTATCGCCATCATTGGTATTCTCGCCGCCATTGCTATCCCGCAGTTTGCAGCGTACAGGAGAAGGGGTTACGACGCCGACGTCAAGTCCAATCTCAAGAACCTGGCCACAACCGAAGAGGCTTACTTTGTAGATAATGATATCTATACCGGGGGTGCGGGCAATACCGCGGCATTTACTTCTCGCGGTTTCACCCAGAGCGCCAATGTCACTATAACAGCGGTTGGTACGCAGGGTGGTTTTACCCTTACCGCTGGGACAGCAAAAGGATGTACTGCTGTTTCCTGGTCCTTTACCAGCGGAACCGGACTCATCACTGGCACACCATGCAGCTGATTTGGTATTACTAGTTCTCTATTAGCAAATAGAGCGGATAGGGGGGATAATCTGATTCTCCTCCCTATCCTTCCCCGCCTTCCAAAAACGTTACCCAAAAAATGTATCCAATCGGTTTTCCCAGTGGTCTGAGTGACGATATGAATTGGAAGCGCCTTGCCCGCAACCAAGACACGAGAGCCCTGTTACTCGTTGTGGCCATGGTTGTTTGGTTTAACCATGAGATGGTGTGGACAAGCAGTTTGCCCTTCTTTCGTGATCTGGGCCCATATTTTTATCCAATGAGGTGGATTCTTTCGGAAAGTCTCAGGGCCGGTGAGCTTCCATTATGGAATCCCAATGTGGGAATGGGGTATCCCTTACTGGCAAATTTCCAATCGGGGGTCTTTTACCCGCCCAATCTTGTCTTTATTGTTCTGCCTTTTTTTGCTGCCGTTAGCGCTTTATTTCTATCACACTATCTGATTGCTTCCACTGGTTTCTACCTGCTCTGCCGCCATTGGAAATACCCTCCCTTCTTAGCGGTCATAGGCGCGCTGTTGTTCACCCTCGGCGGGACCATGGTTTCACTCAGTAACGTGATGAACCACTTTCAAGCGGCCGTATGGCTTCCCTGGGTGATCTTGCTTTTGGAGCGGGCTCTGCGTTGGCGCTCGTGGGGGAGTTTCCTTGCACTGACGGTAGTATTGCTGGTGCAATTCCTTGCAGGATCTCCGGAGATCTACGCCATGAGCGTGGTGCTGTTATTTCTAGATGCGGTGAGACTTAAAGCCGAAGGAGAAGAATTCTCCTACCGGTATGCTCTTCTAATTCTCGTAGCATCCAACGCTTTGGTGGTGGGTCTCGCCATGGTTCAAATTCTCCCAACACTGGAGCTTGCGCGAGAATCGCGGGTAGTTAGTCCAATGGCTTATAACGAGAGCATTGAATTTTCACTCCATCCCTGGAACCTGGTCAATCTCTTCCTTCTTGAGAAAGAAGTGGATAGCGATGTACTGGTGGGCCTTAGGCCATTTTTCCTAAAGAGTATTCCTTTTTTCGTGAGCCACTACATGGGGGCGATATGCCTCTTCGGGATGTCCCTTTGGTTTGTATACGCATCTTGGCAGGAAAGGGGCATAACCTTAGGGCTCATCCTCGTATCTATTCTGCTGGCGATGGGGAGTTATACTCCAGTGTACTCGCTCTTTTTCCAATATATCCCCTTCTCTCAGCTGTTCCGATTTCCGGAGAAGTTTTTTTATTTGAGTCATGCGTTTCTGTTGGTTGCAACCCTTCGAGGGCTCTATCATTTTTTTGAGCGGGATCGGTCCTCTGCCAAACGGCCTTTAATAATTCTTACATCAGTCGCTGTTTTGTTGCTCGTTCCCTACGTTTTCTTACGCTTTGAGACGGAATCCCTGATCCGCTTTGTGGGATGGGCTGCAGGCACTCCGCCCCTTTTTGCCACCACTACTACTAACTCTTCCGGCATTCTGATTTTTCTTGAGAGACAAATCGCTTTGGTATTCGGGATTCTTCTTTTACTTTCTCTATGGAAACATGGTCGATTGAAGACGTGGCTGTTTCAGACGCTAATGATCGTCATTGTGTTTGTCGATTTGAGTGACGCTCATCAGCCCCATCGCTACCTTATGGAACCCAGTTTTGTCTTCCAGCAAGACAAAACCATTGCCAAGCGTGACTCCGAGCCTCACCGTTTATTCTATTATCCCGGACCATCTAGTGTGCACCCCAGCTACTATTCCATTACTAGACAACCGCCTTTCCCTGAATTCAATTCCTTAGTGTTCAGAAATCTCTTGCCAAATACGGGAATCTTTCACGGATTTGAGTATATGCAGGAATTGGACGCTCTTATGAGATGGCCTTACCGTGTTTTCCTGGGCGTAGCAACGCAGCTCCCCATGGAACAGCTCTACCGTCTACTAGGCGCTCTGAACGTTAAATACGTGAGTAGTCTGCGCTCATTGCCGGAGGAAGGAAGCACCCAAGTGGGTCACTTCCCGGAATTTCCCTCTTGGTTGTATAGGATCGAGCGGGTGATTCCCAGAGTTTATGTGGTGGGTAATACAGTGGAGGAACGAAACACAGCAAAGGTATTGCATTTACTCTCCAGTAAGGAGTTTGAGCCGCTCAAAACTGTAATCTTACATCGACCTTTGTCACTGGGCGAATCCGTCCCGTTTCAAGGGACAGCAGAGTTTGAGCACTACGGAAATCAGATTGTGAAAATCCATGCTACCCTCAGTGGCGAAGGAGTGTTGGTACTCGGCGATTCCATCTACCCCGGTTGGCGGGTCTATGTGAATGGGGAGGAGAAAGAGATCCTTCGCGCTAATCTCTTCTTTCGGGCCGTCGCTCTCCCTCAGGGCGAACACCAGGTGGAGTTTCGCTATAACCCCGTCTCATTCACAATCGGCCTGGGAGTATCCCTCGGTACTCTTTTTATAATCATAATTAGCTCGATTGTTGTCCGGTCACTTAAACAAGTCGGTGGAGAAAAAAAGTCGCCAGCACCTGCTTTGGTTTCAACCACCTAATGGGGAGTATTCTAATGCAACAAAATAGCGGGGAAGGGGGATCTTGGGCAGAGGAACAAAAGCGATTTTATAAAGCTTTCCCTCATGCTCATCTGGATTATAATCCAGACAGTCTTTATGCACAAAACATTGTGAACGAGGTCCTCGCACGCACCGAGATGAGCCCTGATAAAAAAGTCCTCGAAGTGGGATGTGGTTCAGGCCGATTTACCCTGCACCTGGTTCAGAAGGGACTAAGTATCACAGCCTTAGACTTTTCTGAAGAGTTGCTCGATAAATTAGAACAGATGTCTCGACATCTTGGACTTGAGGCGAATCAGTTGAGAGTACAGGCGGGCGATATAGCTGCATCCACGCAACTATTCAATGGGGAGGTATTCGACAGTATTATCGGAATGTTTTTTCTCCATCACCTGGAGGACCTGAAGTCAGGACTCAAGTCTCTGCATGGAATACTAAAGGGGGGGGGAGAGGTGGTCTTTGTCGAACCCAATCGTCTCAACCCCCTTTTTCTAGCCCAGATATTTCTATGTCAGGATATGACCTGGCGGGGCGAAAAAGGAACGTTTCGATATGGTGCATCCGGTTATCGCCAATGCCTCCAGGACTCTGGATATACTGAGATTGAGATCGGAGGTTTCGGGTTTTTCCCCCCCCAGATTGTTGACAAATGTCCGCCAGTGCTTTTGCTGGAAAAGCGACTTGAGAAGATCCCAATTGTGAAATCGTTTCTTCCGTTTCTATTCATTAGGGCCAAGAAGCCCTCGAGGTTTGCGTGTGATCAGTAATTCCTCCAAAGACAATGTCTATCTCTCTTTGGTTATACCGGCCTATAATGAAGAAAGTCGTATTGCGAAGAGTTTAAGACAGATCCTCCATTTCCTTGAGGCTCAGCCCTATTTCTCTGAGGTCGTCATCGTGAATGACGGGAGCGAGGATCAGACCGTTGAGGCAGTGAACAGGATTTGCCCAGGAAAGAACCGAGTACGTATCCTCCAGAACGGTAAGAATCTGGGCAAAGGTGGCGCGGTCCGATTGGGCATACTTCAAGCTAGAGGGGAATTTCTATTCTTTTCCGATGCAGATCTCTCGGTTCCAATCGAGACGTTAAGTTTGTTCCTAGCTAACCTAGAAGGAGGTTTCGACTTAGCTATTGGAACCCGGAAAAATAAATTTGGGGCAATCGTAGAGGTGCATCAGCCCATTTATCGAGAATTCATGGGGAAGGTTTACACCTATCTGTCGAATCTGATTCTAGGCCTTAATGTTTCAGATTTTACCTGCGGCTTCAAAGGATTTCGAAGAGATGTCGCCCAGGAAATTTTTTCGCGACAACAGCTAAATAACTGGTGCTTTGACGCCGAGATTCTTTTCCTGGCTAGGATGAAGCGATATCGACTCATTGAAATTCCGGTGAGATGGCGCAACGACGCGGCGACCAAAGTAAGGCTTTGGAAGGATACGATTGGCTCGTTCCTTGGGCTGTTCCAGATACGTCTGTACAACCATTGGTGGAAATACCGATAAGAGGGATATTGTACGTGCAAAAATGGTTTCGCCCCTGGATTCTGTATGGGCTTATAGCTGGATTGTCGTTTTTCCTGGTTGCCTCCACGGCTTCTCATTACGGTATTACCTGGGATGAACCTTACTATTTTCATGGGTCTGACTTGGAGATCCAATGGCTGTCTGAGCTAATTACAGGAGCCATGGGCTTGGATTTTTCCGCTCTCAGTGATGAGAAAATTAGTTCGGCCTGGAACTGGAATCGCTATCACTTACCCCATCCGCCTTTTTCTAGAATCCTCTCCGGCCTGACAAAGGTTATATTTTCACCACTAACTGACAAATTTGTGGCTTACCGGCTCGCCCCGGCTTTGTTCTTCTCGCTGCTTGTTACAGTAATGTATCAGTGGATGACTTCGCTATTTGGTCGTGCAACAGGGTTGTTTTCGGCCTTAACCTTGGTCCTTCTCCCTAATTTGTTCGGTTTTGCCCATATTGCAGTGACCGATATGCCGCTTACCGCTCTGTGGTTTATCACGGTTTATTGCTTCTGGCGGGGGCTCAAGGACTGGCGGTGGAGTGTCACTCTTGGAGTCGTATGGGGACTTGCTCTATCGACCAAGTTTCCCGCCCTTTTAATTCCGGTTCCGTTGCTCCTCTGGGCCCATCTGTATCACCGGAAGGCTTACACCAATAATATTTTTTCCATGTTCTTTCTTGCCCCATTGGTGATGATCCTATCTCAGCCTTACCTGTGGCATAAAACCTTCATGCGAATTTTGGCGTTCCTATACGAAGGAATCAGCCGTGGTTATCGGGAAGAGACGAACTATAGTATATTATTTTTCAATCAGTTACTCCCAAGCAGCGAACTCCCCTGGTACTACTCTTTTTTCATGACCCTGATTACGGTACCAGAAACTGTATTGGCAATGATCTTGGTAGGTTTGATCGGATTCGCTTGGACGCGGCCGAAACCGCAAATCATGGTTCTTTTTCTATTAAATGCTGTATTTATACTTTCTCTGGGCATCCTACCTGGAGCTGTTCTCCATGATGTTAACCGCCTGATGCTTCCGGTCCTCCCATTCCTGGCGGGACTAGCAGGCTATGGCTTTTTCGTACTTGTGGTATGGCTTTCACAAAGATCAGAACGTATCTCCGCGTTACGAAATGTGAAGCACCGTCAACTAAAAATTGTGACCGCAGTTTTTGTCCTTTTGCTCAGTCTTCCCGTCATTGACCTTGTGAAGTACCATCCATACGAGTTGAGCTACTATAACAGGCTGGTCGGCGGAGTTCGTGGGGCCCATCGACGTGGTCTAGAAGTGACTTACTTTATGGATGCCATGACTCCTGATTTCTTGGCGTATCTGAATAGGGAGTTACCGGCCAGTGCGAAGGTAAATGCTTCTTTCAGTAACTTCATGTTTGAGTATTATCAGAAAGAAGGCCGACTCCGGAAGGATATTCGCATTACTGAGGACGATGACTACACTTATTATATTCTGCTGAACCGGCAAAGTATGTTCACCAGGCAACAGCGGAATCTTTTGGATCGGACGAAAGATCTCTACGGCACCGTGAGCTTGTATGGAGTTCCCTTAGTCCTTATTTATGAGTCACGAAACCATCGGGAGGGCAATGAGTGAGGATAAGAAGGGAGGGATTATGACCATCGTAGTTTCTGATCCCAACGTCCCTGGGATTCAGATGGGAGAGGGGTGCTCGTTAATTTGTAAGGCCAGAACTAAAACATGAGTGCACCTGAAATAGCATTGAAGAAATCGTTCAGCCTAGAAGAAAACCCCACTATCTTAATCTCAATCCTCCTGTTCTCGTCAGTTTGGTTTTTCTTTTCCTTTCCAGGAATTGACAACGACCTTTGGGGACACCTCTTTTTCGGAAAGGAGATCCTTCAGGGGGGCCAACTTCCCTTAAAAAATACCTATTCCTACACGGCTCCCGACTACCCTTGGATCAACCATGAGTGGTTGGCGGAAATTATCTTTTATCGGCTTTACTCCCTGACGGGATCCTCAGGACTCATCTTTCTAAAAGTGGCATTCGGAGGAGGGATCATCTGGATGCTGAACAGGACCGTTGCCACGAAGGTGTCTGATCCATGGGCCCGGTTTGTAGCATTGATTTGGGTAATGGCACTTCTCGCGCCAGGGTTTAATGTCCGGCCGCAGATGTTTACCTATTTAATGTTTACGGCGTTTCTCTTTCTCCTAAACCGTGTTAACGCGGGAAGTCTTGCCGGTCTCTATTGTTTACCCGTTCTGACACTTCTGTGGGTGAATATGCATGGAGGCTTTGTTGCCGGGCTAGGCGCTCTGGGATTGTGTTTTCTTTTCACTCTAGCCTCCCTCGCCTTCCCAGGAAAGTGGACCGGTCCAACGATCGGAAAGCTATGTATCCCTTTTGCCCTTAGTCTGCTTTCCGTTTTGGTCAACCCCTATGGCTTAGGATTGCTTGAGTTTCTGTGGGATGATCTTCGCTTGGACCGTCAGATCACCGAATGGGAGCCCATACTGCTCTGGTCGTCGTCATTTCTTGAGTTCAAATTAGCCGTTTTAGTTCTTCTTCTTTCAGTGCGAAAAGATTCGTGGTTAACATGGGAATCCGCCCTAGCGATATTGGCGGCCTTATTGGCTTTTCGCCATCAGCGTCACACTCCTCTCTTTGCCATTGCAGCGGCTCCTCTCTTGGCTCAAGGGCTTGAGAGGATTTTCCAATGGGTGCGCCAGAAGAATGAAAACAAGTGGACAAGGGTACAGGTCACTGCGGTAAGGGGTATCCTTGCCGCTGGGTTGATTCTTGGGGCCCTCGCCCAGACGTTATGGGTATTGAAAGTTCACTGGAAGCACGGCTTTCAATTGGTGGTCAGTCCGGAGGAATACCCCACTCAGGCGGCTGACTTCTTGTTACGGAACGGGGTACGGGGGAATATTGCCCATCCCTTCGACTGGGGAGAATATTTTATCTGGAAGCTTTACCCCACGGCTCGTGTTTCCATTGACGGTCGCTACACCACCGCATATCCATTAGAACTCATAACGGAAAGCTGGGTGTGGATGAATGGGGAGGAAGGGTGGCGACGGTTATTGGAAAAATACCCTACTGACATTGCTATTACCGACAGACGACATCCTGTGACTGCTCTCATGCGGAATGATCCAGAGTGGATTTATGTCTATTCGGATCCTGTTGCCTTTATCTTTGTCAAGGAGACGCCCGACACGAATCCGTTCCTGGAAAAGTTTAAGGCAGGAAAGCTTGTTCCTCCCAAACCTCCTTCCCACCGTTTCCCAGGATGAATACTCGCTGGTTTAAGAATTTCGTTGGCGTAACGACTTTTCCTCCTGACATTTGGGCGATCTGCCTTTTGGTAGGATCGGTTCTTTGGTTCAATGATGAAATCGTAAGAAACGGAAAGGTCCCATTTTTTGGAGATCTGGCTCCCTACTTCTATCCAATGAGATTCAACCTCGCTCAGAGTTTCCAGGCGGGAGAGCTTCCACTATGGAATAAACATGTGTCTATGGGTTTTCCTTATCTCGCGAACCTGCAAGCCGGGGTTTTTTACCCGCTTCATCTAGTCTATGCGTTTCTCCCTATATTTGATGCCGTCCGGGTTATCTTCGTGTCCCATTACCTTGTTGCAACTCTGGGGTGCTATTTCCTGTGCAGGGAGTGGAAATATCCAATATATCTTTCCATCGTGGGTTCCATGCTTTTTGGATTTGGTGGCATGATGATCTCGGTGGGTCACCTGATGGACCATTTTCAGACTGCTGCTTGGCTTCCATGGGTCCTTTTGTCGGGGGAGCGCTATTTTGCCTTACGATCATTGAAAAACTTTCTTTTCTTCACGGCGATCCTGCTACTTCAGTTTCTCGCGGGATCACCGGAATTTTATTTCATGACGCTGGGGCTTCTAATAATTGATGGGATGAGAATAAAGTCCGAAACAAAGTTAAGTTACGGCAAACTCGGCGCTCATCTCCTTGCCAGTAACGCCCTGGTTGCGGGTTTAGCTATGGTCCAGATCCTACCCACAGTTGAGCTGTTCATGCAGTCCTGGCGAGCTGATGGTATTCCATATCTGAATTTGGCCGCGCATTCCCTTGAACCTCTGAGGTTAATCAATGTTTTCTTTCTGGATAAGGAGGTTAATCTCGACTCCATTGGTGGACTATCGCTTTTCTTCAATCAACAAGTACCGTTGATCATTAGTCTTTACATGGGTGCCCTTGTCCTCCCTGGCCTCAGCCTTTGGTTCGCGACGAGTGGTGCCAGGGAAAGAGCGATCCTCCTGTGCCTGGTAACAGTGTCAGTGGTGTTCGCCATGGGCAACCATACTCCTGTTTTTTCACTATTGTATCAATATGTACCTTTCCTGGGCATTCTCCGGTTCCCCGAAAAATTCTATTTTGTTACCTCCGCTTTCCTCCTATTTATGATGCTGCGTGGAGTCCATCGTTTCGTAGAACTCCACTGGAGCCGCCAGTCTTTCCTGATTGCGGCGTTGTCTGTCCCCCCCATCGCACTGTTGCTGCCATACCTTTGGTTTCGTTTTGACAGTGAACCTTTGATCCGATTTATTGCTCACGCAAAGCAATCTGCTACCGTGAATCTCTCCACCATAGCGGCTTCTTCTGGCGTATTGGTTCAACTAGAGAGACTGATTGTATTAGTCATAGGGCTCTCGTCATTACTGCTTCTATGGAAAATGGGTAAACTTGGATGGAGGGTTTTCGCAGCCTTATTAATCGCTGTGACGCTGTTTGATCTATCCTCCGCACACCGACCCTATCTCTTCCCCCTTAATCCAGCTTTTACTTCCGAAACTCCCGAGGTGATCCATCAACCCGACTCGGAGCCCTTCCGATTGTTTTACAATCATAACTTGTCTTACCTTCATCCCAATTATTTTACATTGTCCCCGAGATCCTTTGCCCAGGCAACCGCGGCTGTGTATAAAAACCTCATTCCTAACACAGGGCTTTTTTATGGATTCGAGTACATGCAGGAGCTGGACGCGTTAGGCAGAAAACCCTACGACCGATTTCTCAAAATCGGCAATGAACTCCCCCCTGATGGTGTATATCGTTTACTGGGCCGTATGAATATAAAATACGTAAACAGCTTGCATGCTTTGCCTCTAGGTGACATCAGTCTAGTTCGCCATTTTCCGGAGTATCCATCATGGTTATACAAAATCGACTCTGTGATCCCAAGAATATATGTAGTACCTAAGGCCATTGTAAGGAATGATTACCGGGAAATCTTGGAGCAGCTTTCAAGTGAGGGGTTTAAACCTCGTGAGGAGGTTATTCTCAGTGAGCCGTTGTCTCTAAATGCGAAAGAGGAGTTCAGAGGGCAAGCAAAGTTTCTACGCTATACGCATCAGCTAGTGGATATTGAAGCGTCCCTCGAGAGCCCGGGGATCTTGGTCTTAGCGGATTCCTTTTACCCGGGATGGCGTGTCTTCATTAATGGGCAAGAAGGTAAGATTTTGAGAGCAAACTATTTCTTTCGGGGGGTTCGCTTACCCGCTGGAGAGCATAGGGTAGAGTTTAGGTATGAGCCTCGATGGTTTATGTGGGGGCTAATTATTTCTATTGGTACTTTGACTCTAACTGTAGTGTTTTTCGTCTTACGTTGGCTTGGAGGCAAAAGGTGGACCTGGAAACCGAGCTAATTAGACTCGTTCGGAAAGGATAGCTCTCATAGTTAGCAAAGAATCAAGGGACAATGTCAAACTTATGGGCGAGTAACAGGATTGAATGTCTCACTTACAGCTTGCATTTTTGGATTAGCAGCAATCACCAAGTTTTCTTTTCTGACAATCCTTCTGGTATGGGGAATCCTCGCGGTAGCTCGAGTGTTTTTCACGAAACCTTCCATCAGGAGGTTAATTTACTAATCGTGCTTGGCTCCAGGCTTTTCCTCTTTGATAAAAGTATGGACTAGCCGGGGAACGGCTCCGCAGCTAAAGCACTTAGGGGTTTGTGGCTTGGTTCCGTCGGGATATCTCATGAATTTTAGGTAGAAGGGTTTTTCGGTTCCGACGTAGTCATCGTAGTAAAAAGCAATCTTCTTACATTCGCTGCACTCAAGAAATTTGGCCATGGGTCCCTTTCTCACTTGTGTCGAATTTAAACCTTGCTTGCCAGTCTCTGGTGTCCACCGTTTTCT
Organism: uncultured Binatia bacterium (SeqCode); assembly: GCA_965215595.1. Lineage (GTDB taxonomy): Bacteria > Desulfobacterota > Binatia > UBA9968 > CAXXLF01 > CBDCDW01. The sequence goes on from CBDCDW010000006.1 coordinate 970,310, forward strand.
TCGTAGGGCTCCTCGCGGTATAGACCGAGGGCTTTCATGACAGGGGTGTCCTGGATTGAGAAAAGGATGGCCTCCTGCTGACTTTCATTGGCGTGTTCGTGCCAGGCCCAGGGGGGCACCACAAAAAAATCTCCCTGGTCCCAATCAAACCGTTGGCCATTGATAATAGTGTAACCACTTCCCTCAAAGGCGTGGTAGACGGCGCTGTTAACCTGTCGGTGGGCTTTGGTGTGGACTCCGGCTCTGATGGTTTGAATATAACAACCCATGGTTGGAAGAACGGGCCCACCCGTGTTGGGGTTCATATACTCAAAACAGACATCATCATAAGGGCTGGCTGGTCCCTCGCCAATCTTCTTCAATGCCTGGTAAGTGGGTTCCCACTTGTAATTGAGCAGAGGGGGGATGTCTGTCTCCGGTTTTTCCCAGGTGGGCCGGAGTTGAGGCCCGCCGAATTTATTTTCGGAATCATTGAGCAGCGTGATGGGATAGCGGGATTCCTGGTAAGGCTGAAAAAAAATAGCATCCAGATCTCCCACCAGTGGAAGGTCCAGGCCGTCCATCCAGATAATTGCATTGTCTGATTCACATCCGTGGTCATGCCAGGTCCAGTTGGGTGTCAGCACTAGATCCCCTCGACTCATGACGCATTTATCGCCGTTGACGTTTGTGTAAGATCGGTCCCCTTCAATAATGAAACGGATCGCCGAGGCCGTATGGCGGTGGGCAGGAGCGATCTCTCCCGGCTTCACGATCTGCACGGCCCCCCATAGGGTATGAGTGGCAGCATACTTTCCGCCAAGCCCAGGGTTCACAAGTGCGAGGACCCTTCTTTCGCCACCACGCTCGATGGGCACCAGGTCTGCTGCCCGGTAAGCCAGGTCTCGTAATTCGCCCCATTTCCAAAGGAAGGGCATAACCTTTGTCTGTGGTTCTTTCGGGAGGAGGGTAGATGTGATGTTCCATAGGGGAATCAGGTGTTTATTTTCCACCTCTTTGTAGAACTCTTCTTCCTTGTTGTGTCTGTCGTTGGCGGGAATTTTGTTCTTCGCCATGTGTACTTACCTCTATAAAAGACCATAGCAAAATAAAAAAACCCTCGCTAGGGGGCATTAATGTCACAACAGAACCACTATGGGAAAAGTTCTTGACTAAGTAGGCGTAAGTCCTGCAAACTTAAGATAGAATTGCTCGTCTTGGGGAGGTTAAGAGGGTTCAAATAGTGGCGGCCGAGCTTGACAAATGGTTCGTGGGTTAGCTCGGGAATTGAGCGGAGGGATTGAGAAATCTGACTACCGGTTGATCCCCAAGAGAGGCCATCCCTACCTGGAAGATTCAGTACCTTTCAAAAAGGAATATTTTTATTAAACCATGGGAACTCGCTTAATCATTTCTTCTCTCTTCTTTCTTTCCGGGAGTGTCGGGTTGATCTATGAGGTGGTCTGGGCCAAACATCTGTCTCTGTTTTTCGGTAATACAACACAGGCCCACACTATCGTACTAGCAACATTTATGGGTGGATTGGCGCTGGGTTATTGTATTTTTGGCAAGATCGCTGATCGTACAGGAAGCGGCCTGAAACTTTATGGTTGGATGGAATTGGTTATTGGGGTCTACGGTTTGTTATTCGTGTCCATTTTGGACTGGTTAGGGCCGGCCTATATTGGGATAGTAAGCCGTTTCGGCTTTGATTCCTTGCTTACTGTAACCCTAAAGTTTTTCCTGCCCATTCTTCTTCTCCTTGTCCCTACGACCCTAATGGGTGGAACTCTGCCGGTTCTGGGCCGTGTGGTGGTGCAATCCCTTGGCCAAATCCGAACGGAAGTTGCGAAACTTTATTTTGTCAACAGTATTGGAGCCGTTGTCGGGAGCCTTCTGGCATCCTTTGTTCTTATCCCAATATTTGGCTTAAACCTATCTGTCACTGCAGGTGGCGTCCTCAACTTGATCGTGGGATTCACTGCCCTCGCTCTTCGGCCCCGGGAGAAGGCCACGAGAGAGAGTGGCGCTTCTCGTCCCATTCCCAATGACACGTCAGGAGTTGTTTATACCCCCTGGCAGATTCGTACTATGATTCTCGGTGTCACTTTGTCAGGAGCCGCAGCATTGATTTATGAAATCGCCTGGATACGCCTCCTCTCCTTGATCTTGGGCTCCTCTACCTATTCATTCTCCTTGATGCTCGCGGCATTTATCTCCGGTATTGCGCTGGGCAGCTTTATCGTATCCCGAAGGTGGGTTTCGAAATTTGAGCCATATCTACTTTTTGCAATCGCTGAACTCGGTATTGCCTTATCTATCGTTCTTACCCTTCCCCTTTACGAACGATTGCCATTCTATTTTGCAGTGTTGGCTAACCTGTTTGTCCGAGTCCCCGAAACGTTCTGGATTTACCAATTGACTCAGCTCTTTATCTGTTTTCTCCTTATGTTACTCCCCACTCTGTTTTTAGGTATGACGTTGCCTCTGGTGAGCCAGGTGGCAAGCCGGAGCCTTAATAGATTAGGAGAAAATATAGGAAATGTCTTTGCAGCGAATACCGCAGGGACTCTTATAGGGGCCGTTCTCGCTGGCGTAGTGCTCCTTCCACTCTTGGGGATCAAGTTGCTGATTGAGGTTGGTGTCCTGATTAATCTCGTTGTAGGCGCTACTACTCTGTGGTTTGGCCCAGGCTTAACATTAAGGAAGAAAATGTTAACTTTGGGGACAAGCTTTGGCCTCTTTGTCATCTATTTTAACCTATTTCCTACCTGGGATCAGAATATCCTTTCCAGCGGAAGTTTTCGGTTGAGAGGAATGTACGCCGGAACAACCTACGCGGATTTCAAGAAAAGGCATCGAGATGACGTGCTTTATTACAAGGACGGTGCGAATATGACTGTTGCTGTAATCCAGGCAAAGGATAACCAGATCATCTTCAAATTGAATGGCAAGCCCGACGCCTCGTCCCGGGGAGATCTACCCACCCAGATTCTTTCAGGCCAGGTTCCTCTTCTCCTAAAGCCAGATTCTCGCAAAGTACTCGTGATCGGACTAGGGAGCGGCATCACCGCTGGCTCAGTGCTCCGCCATCCGGTCGAAAAAGTTGACCTAGTCGAGATCTCACCCGAGGTGGTGGAGGGAAACCACTTCTTTGCTCCCCATAACCACAACGTGCTAAATGATTCTCGGTTACAGCTTCACATACAGGACGGTAAGACGTTCCTCAAGGTAACACCAGAACGTTATGACATCATAATCAGCGAGCCGTCCAACCCCTGGATTGCCGGCATTGGGAATCTCTTCTCCGTTGAATTCTATCAGGATGCTCGGAAACGACTTGAGCCTGACGGCATTGTGGTCCAATGGTTTCATACATACGAGATGACCGATAAGACCGTCAGGCTGGTCTTACGAACGTTTACGAGATCCTTTGAACACGTGACCCTTTGGAGTACCATGGCTAGGGATTTTCTCCTCGTTGGCTCGGCGGTCCCGGTTTCGGTGGATTTCAAAAAGTCTTTAACCCGATTTAAAGATATAAGAGTGAATGAGGAACTTCGTCGCGTTGGTATTGAATCTCTTGCTACGATCTTCTCTCTTCAGGTCACTGCGGATGTCGGTATAAGAAATGCAGCAGGCAAGGGAAGGGTTAACGAAGACCTTTTCCCAATCCTAGAATATGAGGCCCCAAAAGGTTTTTTTCTGGGGAGAGGCTCACAACTCCTGATTTCTCATGATGAAAGGCTTCATCCACAGGATGGGTCTTCTATCTATTTTGCCCGGTATCTTAAGGATCACCCTCTCTCCACCAGAGAAAGCAAGGACATTGCGACTTACCACCTCACCTATGGTGCACTCAACGCATTTAAGCTTTCCCAGAGCTTCGTTGATCTATGGTTAAAACAGGACCCGAAAGATTCCGAAGCTCACTGGGCCCTTGCCCGTATTGAAAATCGGAAGGGGAACCTTAAGGCGGCACGAACAGAGTTGCACTACCTTCTTGACCTTGAACCCGACAAAAAGGAATACCTAGAAGCTGCTGCTCATCTGGAGTTTGAAATTTACCTCAACCGTCGCTCTATTTTAAATTCTCTGACGACGGAAAAGGCTTTAATGTACTATCATCGCCTCTTGAAACTAGAAGGGCATAAAAAGGACCGAATTTATCGAAAGATATCTCAAGTCTACGCGGCTGAAAGGGACTTTAAGTCCGCCACTGACTATTTGGAGAGGGCAGCTTTGCACGCACAAAACAATAAAGGAGAGTTTCGGTCCGACACTCTCTGGCTTGAGATGGCGGATTTAGCAATAGAAATGGGTGATTTGAAGAGGGCTGTTGTCTATGTTCGTGAAGCGTTAGCTCACAATCCAAGAAACACTGTGGCAAAAAAAAGCTTGCAGCAACTCTACCGGCTCCAGGAAGCGGGAGATTAACCCCTTGAGGAATCTGCAGCATCGGACGCTCTAATTGTCTTCCCTTTAAGACCCCGCGGTCGGAAGGATTTTAATTTCATAACCTTCCACTGCTGCGGGACCTTGATCGACTGGGAAACAGATATTTCTGACGCCGTCAGGGACGAGGTCGCTAGAAGAGTGTATAAATAAAGGGAGCGACGGCGGCGCTCTGGGAGAATATGACCAAGACACTGAATAGGAGCAACACCAAAATCATGGGTGTCAGCCACCACCATTTGAGTCTCCAGAAAAATGAGAGAAGTTCGCCCATGATGCCCAATCGACTCATCAAACTCTCGATTAACCGCATGCGTGTTCCCTCCTCACGATGAGCCCAAAGGCTTCTCGATCACATAATCGCCCAGCACGAGAACATCCATACCACTTTGGCTGAAGGTGTGAAGTGCCTCATGGGGTGTGTTGACAATGGGTTCTCCTTTCAAGTTGAAAGATGTGTTGAGGATGATCGGTATCCCGGTTGCCTGTCCAACTTTTTTCGCGTTTTAAGTAGCCAATTTCCAAGGCGAGGTGAGCCCGAAATGGGCCTAAACAGCCTGTATAATATCTTGGATTCGTCTCCTTGCTAACCGTTTGCAGCCTCGCCGTCCCATCCACATGGGTGACGGCTGGTATCAAATCCCGTTTTGTATCCTTCACATCCACCACGTAAAGCATAAAGCGGGCAGGGTAATGTCTCGGTGGATCCAGCAGCTGGAAGTATTCAACGGCCATCTCAGACAGGACAGACGGAGCGAAGGGACGGAAAGGCTCGCGGAACTTAATCTTCACGTTAACTATGTCTTTCATCTCAGCTCGCCGAGGGTCGGCTAGGATACTTCGGTTTCCTAGAGCTCTGGGGCCCCACTCAAAACGTCCTTGAAACCACCCTACCACCTGACCCTTTTGTAGCCGGTCGATGACCTGCTCAATCAGTTCTTCCTCTTTCTCGAGTCGCTGGTAGCGAATACCCTTCTTCTGAATGGCTTACGCCATGCATGTGACCTTGCGTCGCCACCTGCGGGATTTGGCACCGGGATTGACACCGCGATCGGTTCTGGAAAAGTTCGGTGCTGTTCAGATGATAGACGTGCATTTGCCGACCACTGATGGACGCAAGGTGATCATGTCACGCTATACACAGCCTGAGCCCGAACTCCAGGTCTTGCTTGAGCAGCTGCGGCTTTCATTGCCCAGTCAGCTGCCTCCCCGTGTTACGGCCAAAGGTGAAGTGGCGAAATAGCTCGATGTAGTGAAGACCTTTTGGAAGCTCTCGTTGATTTACAGGTACTTACGAGCACTGAACCCCGCGAATCCGCTAAGTCGGGTTAGCTGATAATATCTTGGATTCGTCTCCTTGCTAACCGTTTGCAGCCTCGCCGTCCCATCCACATGGGTGACGGCTGGTATCAAATCCCGTTTTGTATCCTTCACATCCACCACGTAAAGCATAAAGCGGGCAGGGTAATGTCTCGGTGGATCCAGCAGCTGGAAGTATTCAACGGCCATCTCAGACAGGACAGACGGAGCGAAGGGACGGAAAGGCTGGATGTCTTTCATCTCAGCTCGCCGAGGGTCGGCTAGGTAGCCGGTCGATGACCTGCTCAATCAGTTCTTCCTCTTTGCGAGTCGCTGGTAGCGAATACCCTTCTTCAGGAAACTCTCAATATTCCCAGGTGGATGCTCTTCTCCCCAGTAGGCATGCTCCATGACGAAGCTCCGCGGCTGACCTAGGACCATGTGATGTGCGTAGAGGGCTGCTCCAATGGCTCCACCCCCGTCTCCGGCAGCGGGCTGGATGTAGAATTGTTCAAAAGGGGCCTCTCGAAGAATTCTCCCATTGGCCACACTGTTAAGGGCCACGCCCCCTGCCATACAGAGATTCTTCGCCCCTGTTTCTTTGAATGCACAGTGGGCCATCTTGAGCAGGACCTCTTCTGTAACAGATTGAATACTTGCGGCCACGTCGGCATAATACCGATTCCGCTTTTCCAGCTCTTTGTAGTTTACCGGCTTTTCACCAAAGTAAGACGGATATCCACTCGCGTCTGTGAAAAAGAGGGAATTGGGATCCCTTGAGGGACCAAATAGATCTTCAAACTTTGCACCGAAAGTTCTGTCCGCAGAGTAGTGAAAAGAGAAGTAGTCCATGTCCAGTTCAAAGCTACCATCATTACCTACCCGGATCAGCTTATAAACCTTGTCCGTGTGTCTAGGTTCCCCAAAGGGGGCCATCCCCATCACCTTGTATTCACCCTCGTTGACCTCAAATCCGAGAAAGGCCGTGAAGGCACTATAGAGAAGTCCCAGAGAGTGGGGGAATCTAATCTCTTTTAGGATTATTATGTTGGTGTCTTTCCCCACACCAAGGCTGGCCGTAGCCCATTCTCCGACACCATCCACCGTAAGTATGGCAGCCTCCTGAAAGGGGGAACAGAAGAAGGTGCTGGCTGCGTGGGAAAGATGATGCTCGCTGAAAAGGATCTTGGACGCAGGTACGCCAAGCTGTCTTTGGATGAGGTGCTTGATCCATAGCTTATCACCCAGCCAGCTGATCATTGCCTCGCGAAAGACTCGGTGAGAACGAGGAAAGGTCTGCATGCTGGTTAAAAGAAGCCGTTCAAACTTGACAAAGGGCTTTTCGAAAAAGGCCACGTAGTCCAAGCTGCGAGCGTCGATTTCGCCTACTCTGAGACAAAATTCAATAGCATGCCGAGGAAATTCGTAGTCGTGTTTCTTGCGGGTGAAGCGCTCCTCCTCGGCTGCAGCAAGAATCTGGCCGTCACGGAGTAGGGCTGCAGCGGCGTCGTGGAAGTAGCAGGAGATGCCTAAGATATCCATTAGAATTGCCGTCTCACCCGCTCCCTGGATGAACCTTCGCCTTCCGTTTTGACTTGCCAGCCCCTGCCAGTGTCAGATTTGATTGCCAGAGGGTCGCTCACCAACCTTACGATCAGGGCAAAGGGGGCAAGGATAATGAAGTAAAAAATGCTCAAAAGGGCCCGTGCCTGGAAATCCCCGATCCTCTTCCCGAATCTCTTCCACCGTTCCCAGAGGCCCCATTGTCGGGCGGAGTGGTCCGATTTTCTCGTGTCCATGTTTTTAATTGTTAAATGACGGAAGGGCTAAAGATCCGGAATGCTATTCAGTTTGATACTTTTCTTTTGGACCTGGTCCCAGACGTAACGAGCCACTGCCAAATCCTCGTCGGCTATTCCATTTGATTGGAAAAGGATTCTTTTCCCCTGACGGGTGGGCCCTTCACCGCTGACTATTTTCTCCAGGGGTATGATATCCTCCCATCGGGTCAACCCCGATTCGCAGGCATCCACCAGATCGCCGCTGCCATATTGTGCTGTGGGAATGTCGTCGGTCACCACGAGATCCATCTCCCGGATGAGATTCGTTGAGATCTCGTGTTTGGCAGTGGCATTTGCCCCCATGGTGATGACCAGCACTTCATCCTTCAGATGACCGCCGTCCGTGATGGAAGTGGTGGAGTCCGTAGCCAACACAAAGATGTCCGATTCTTTTTCCACTGCCTCGATGGACGGCGATTCTTTTAGCTCCACCGGAATCAACTTGCTCATTCGCCGGATAAAGTCCGTTCTTCTCTCAGAATTGCGTCCGAAGACCAGCACCTGTCGAACCTTGCAGGCACTCACGATGGCCTCTAACTGGTAGGTGGCTTGCTTGCCCGTGCCCACGAGTCCGAGGACATTGGAACTCTTAGGAGCGAGATATTTCACTGCCACTCCGCTGGCAGCCCCAGTGCGTAAACTGCTAAGGTACCGTGCGTTGAGAACCAGGCTTAGCTCACCGGATTGTCCGTTGTATAGGGTAATCGTATTGGCTCCGCCCATATAGGCCCTCAGAGCAATTAAATCCCAATCTGCCTGCCATGCGGCCATGACGTTGAGTTGGCGGGAGCTGCTTCTTAGCCTCCTTCTGGGTAGACTGCTTACTTTTCCCTCTGCCCTGTCTTTGAACATTTTTTCCACTACCGTGAGAGCCTGACTCATGTCGATCAGTTCTCTCGTCTCTTTTTCTCCGATTACCAGGGCCATCTTGCCTCCCTTTAATTTCCTCTTATCCTACGGCCTTATTCATAGATTTAAGCGGCACCGGACTCTGGTTCGTCCCGGATCAGCTCATCATGATCAATTTTGTTGATCACGAGACCCGTCAGGAGCTTGGGATAAAAATAGGTGGACTTCTGAGGCATTTTCTCTCCGCCCAATGCAATGGCTAAAATCTCCTGAGCCCGTGGCGGGCCTAAGATAAATGCGGCCTTGAATTCTCCTTTTTCCACCGCCTTCAGTGCCTCCTCTTCATCTTGCGGGTAGCTGATGGTTTCGCCAATGACCTGCCTTTCGGGGGCGAGCCCGAGAATCTGTTCAAGGATTAAATTGTGTAGAATGGTTACGTCTAGTTCCAGCAGCGCAGCACTGATTTCCTTGCCTAGGTTTTGCATGGCCTTTTTGTTTTTCAAGCGGAGAATGAGATACCGGGGATCCCCTTTGAAGGAAGCGCCGATAAGTCGGTGTTTTTTCCCTCCCTTTTGCAGCTCTTGGAGAAAAGAACGCTTCCCATCCTGGTTCTTGGGAAACTGGTCAACGTTGAAGTACTTTTGAAGTGATTCCTCCAATTGCAAAAACGGAATTGAGTCATAGTCCCGGACGAGTCGATGGGTAGGAAGAATCACCAATCCGTCCTCGGTCATGTTGGAGAAATACATCATCACATAGTTATAGGCCTCGTGACCGGTCCATTGGGATTGCTCGGCGCGCAGCTGGTTGCGGTAATTCATGGCAGCCTCGTATCGGTGATGTCCGTCGGCGATGAGTAGAGGCTGGTCCTGCATCTGCCGCTGAACCTTGCCAATGACGTCAGAATCGGTGATTTGCCAGAGGGTAGAAGATCCCTTTCCGTCTTCTTTGACCTGAATGTCAGGTGAAACACCCCGCACATGTTCTTCCAGCGCTTCGGTAATGGTCTGCCTCGGTTGCGAATAAAGGCTAAATATGGGACTCAAGTTGGCCTTGCAGGCATGGAGGAGTTTCATTCTGTCGTCCCGGGGACCCTGGAAAGTGTTCTCATGGGGGTGAACGCTTCCGTCGGAAAAGTCTTCAATTCGAGTGAGGGCAATAAATCCCAAGCGCTCAATTTGTTTCCCATTCTTCAAGGGGAAACGCTGGCTCAAAAAATAGATGGCTGGTTGTTCAGCCCGAACCAAGACACCATCGGTTTGCCACTGCTCGAAAAGGCGGGCCGCCTCATCGTAAGGGTTAGGCTCTTGATTGAGAATGAGACGCACGACGTTCTGGGGGGATTTCCGGTAAAGTCTTTCCTGCTCTTCAGGTGAAATGACGTCGTAGGGAGGAGCCACTACCTTGGATGGGTCGCGCACTTTTTTGGAATTATAGAGGATGCCACGAAATGGGGCGATGCGTACCATTGTAGCTTTGCTACTCGGCAGGTGTGGAAAGCTGGCTTAGCGCGGGTTTGTTATGGCTCTATCCAACTCCTGCGAGCTAATTTCTCCTTCCCGAATCATATTGTATTGATCTCCATGACATTCCACAACAGTGGATCCCTTTTGGCCTGTGAGTTCTCCAGCGTCGATGAATATTTTAAGTTTGTTGGCAAAATAGGCCTGGGCTTGTGCGATGGTTCTTGCCGGCTCAGTACCCGACGGGTTGGCGCTGGTTGCCGTGATGGGATGGCCCAATCCACGGACCAGGGCGGAGGCAATTGGGTGACTTGAAACCCGCACCCCGATACCTCCATGGGGGTTGCAAAGTAGCGGCGAAAGCCCTTTCTTGGCTGGCAGGACGAGGGTTAGCGGCCCAGGCCAGAAACGTTGCATGAGTCTTTCTGCTATGGGCGGAGGATTTGTTGCTACCTCTTTGATCATGTCCATATCTGCAATGATCAGCGCAATGGGATTTTTTACATCTCGACCCTTTAGGGTTGCGACCCGCTGCACCGCCTTCTCGTCGAGGGCATTGGCACCCAATCCGTAAAAGGTCTCGGTAGGAAAGACAATAACTTCTCCGGATCTCAGGGCCTCAACGGCCCGACCCAACGCCCTGGAGTTATTTTTTTTGCTCTCTGTTGAGATTTCTGTCCTTCTCTTCGACACCTGCGACCAATTCTTCCTTCAGTTGAGCCAATTTAGTGGAAACCTGAGAGTCCTTACGGGCAATAATTTGCGCAGCCAGTATTCCTGCATTGGCGGATCCCGCCTTACCGATAGCCATAGTAGCCACCGGCACTCCCGCGGGCATTTGCACCGTGGCCAGCAGGGCGTCCATACCATTGAGTGGCGAGCTATCGATGGGAACACCGATAACGGGTAATGTCGTATGTGCGGCCACTACGCCTGCCAAGTGTGCCGCCGCTCCGGCCCCCACAATGATGACCTCAAGCCCTCTTTGCTGCGCGGAGCCTGCATAATCCGTGGTAAGGGCAGGTGACCGGTGGGCGGAGAGGACTCGCGTTTCATGGGAAATACCAAAATAATCGAGCCGCTTTTCCGCCTCTCGCATCACCTCGAGATCGGAGTCGCTGCCCATTAGAATTCCTACCTTGGGTTGGTTTGCGGAATTTGCTTTCACTTTCTTGATTCTCCTTTCGCCAGGGGATGTGGTAGGGCGCGGGAGGCGATGTCTTTGCGGTAGTGTACTCCGTCCCAACCGATCTGACTGGCGGCATGATAAACTTCTTTAACAGCTTCTTCGATACTGTTGCCCACAGCAGTTACACCCAGTACCCTACCTCCGGAGGTGAACCAGCGGCCATCTTTTCTCGTGGTTCCTGAATGGAAGACGAAACCACGATTCCATTGGTTCAAGTGATCCAAGCCTCGAATCTCTTTTCCTTTTTCATAGGGCCCCGGGTATCCTTGCGAACATAAGACGATGCATACAGAGGACGCCTCTTGCCAATGGGCTTCAACCCCATTCAACTTTCCATCGATGGTGGCCTCCAGCAAGGGCACAAGGTCTCCTTTCAGCCGCATCAGCAGCGGCTGGCATTCGGGATCGCCAAACCTCGCGTTGAACTCCAATACCTTGGGTCCCTCCTTGGTGATCATCAGCCCCACGTAAAGTACCCCCCGGTATAAGACTCCTCTCTTCTTTAGTCCGGAGAAAAGGGGTTTCAGGATCTTTACCAAAACCTCTTGGTGAACTTTCGAGTTAACCACGGGAGCGGGGGAATAGGCTCCCATCCCACCCGTATTGGGGCCTTGATCCCCGTCAAAAACCGGCTTGTGATCTTGTGAAGATGCAAGGGGCAGGAAGTGGTCTCCATCCATCAGAGCCATGAAGGAGGCCTCCTCCCCCGTGAGAAGCTCCTCAATGATCACTTTGTCTCCCGCGGTGCCAAATACTTTGCGCATCATGATGTCATCAATTGCCGCCTCGGCCTCCCTCAGGGAGAAGCAGAGAATCACGCCCTTTCCAGCCGCCAGGCCGTCCGCTTTCACCACACAGGGCTGTATCTGGCTGGCAAATTGTTTTGCATCCTTAGGGTCAGAGAAAGTTGCGAAGGCGGCCGTAGGGATTCCGTTCTCTTTCATTATCTCCTTGGCGAATTCCTTGCTGCCCTCCAACCTCGCCGCCTCCCGATTGGGGCCAAAGATTTTTAACCCCTTTTTTTCGAAATGGTCACTGATACCGAGGATCAGAGGAATTTCCGGGCCCACTACGGTGAGGTCGATCTTTTCATTGCTGGCGAAGTCGGCCAATTTTTCAATTTCTTCCGGCCCAATGGAGACCAGCTCCGCCAACGCACCGATACCAGGGTTACCCGGGGCACAGTAGACTTCGGTCACCAAAGGACTTTGCCTGAGCTTCCAGACAAGTGCGTGTTCTCGTCCTCCGCTGCCGATCACCAAGATCTTCATGTTTGCCTTCTAAAACTAGCAGGCTGCTGAAAAAGCCTCATATGTCACCAGGCTGCCCTAGGCAGGCGTTTAGGATAGCTAAGCTCGATCGTTGTGGAAATCAAGTCCGCTCCAAGCAGAGTCGCGCCAACGTACCGACTAAATACGCCGACCCTCGTCGGTTTTTCGTGCGCCGCTCGGCTGAGCTAGCGTCGAAGCCTCGCCGCTGAAATATTCTTGACCAGCCTGCAACAGCTTATTTCAACAACCTAACTAGAGTCTAGAGGGCTGGGAAGCCAAAAGATTTCCGGCCTCCTGGCCTTAGAACCGATAACTAATATCAAGGTGCCTGTGCGTGATGGCGATGACGGATTGCTAGGCAATACTATTTCTGCCACCTACCTGAACCGGTTTCAATGTCTGAAGTGCCTGATGCCAGTGAAAAGCATGGCGATTCCGTGCTCGTTAGCGGCAGCGATGACCTCTTGGTCTTTAATGGATCCACCCGGTTGAATAATGGCCTTGGCCCCCGCTTTGGCGGCCTCGTCCACCCCGTCACGAAAGGGATAAAAGGCGTCGGAACCCACCGCTGAACCAGTGAGGTCAAGTCCGTTGGTGTCGGCCCGCATCACCGCCAGCTTGGATGAGTCTACCCTGCTCATTTGCCCAGCACCTACTCCCAGGAGCTGATCCCGCGAGGTGAAAACAATGGCGTTTGACTTAACGTGACGGCACACCCTCCAGGCAAAATCCAGCGCATCGTATTCCTCCTCTGTGGGCGTGCGCTCAGAAGCCACCTTACAGGTTCTCACATCGAGAAGAGCTTGATCCCAGTCTTGCACTAACAGCCCACCGTGGACACGTCTAAGATCGTGGCCACGTTCCTCCTTTGGTGCCATGTCCAGCTCCAAAAGCCGAATATTGAGAAGGCGCTTGGCAGAGGAGAGAACCGCCTTTGCCTCCAGGGTGAATACTGGAGCCATGACGATTTCCAGAAAGATTTCCTTGAGCTCGTTGGCGGTCTCCTCGTCCACCGGACGGTTTAGTGCGATAACACCACCGAAGATGGAAACGGGATCGGATGCCCGTGCCTTGCGGAATGCATCGGCGAGAGACACCTTTGATACGGCCAGGCCGCACGGGTTGGTGTGCTTGATGGCTACAGCAGCGGTTTCAGTGAATTCGAGGGAACACTGCAGTGCCGCATCGGCGTCCAATATATTGTTGAAGGAAAGCTCCTTACCCTGGAATTGATGGGCTGCGGCGATGGATGGACCGTGGTTGTCAGTTGATCTGTAGAAAGCGGCCCGCTGGTGGGGGTTCTCCCCGTAGCGTAAATCCTGGATCTTGGTCACCTGCAGGTTATAGGTATTGCTCCAGGAGGTAGGTTCCTTATTGGCGTCCAGGGACCCCAGGTAGTTAGCGATGGAGTCGTCATAGTGGGCCGTTTGCTGAAAGGCGGTGCGTGCTAGGCGGAATTTGGTCTCGGCGGAGAGCTCTCCCCCACGTTCTCTTAGCTCCTCGGCCACGAGACTATAGTCCTCAGGGTCCACGACGACGGCAACGTGGGCGTGGTTTTTCGCGGCGGCTCTCAGCAAGGAAGGGCCTCCAATATCAATATTCTCTACCACTTCCTCGAAAGGGGCCTTTCTTGCCACGGTGGCCTCGAAGGGATAGAGGTTCACCACCACTAAATCGATGGGCACTATGCCGTGCTGCTTCATCTGTTCCTGGTGGTGTGGATTGTCCCGAATCGATAGGATGCCGCCGTGGATTTTGGGCTGGAGCGTCTTTACCCGGCCGTCCATAATCTCTGGAAACCCGGTAAACTCAGAAATTTCTATTACGGCGATTTTATTTTCCCTAAGTAGGTTAGCAGTCCCCCCCGTAGAAAGGATTTCAACACCGAGTTCCGATAATCGTTTAGCAAAATCGATTACACCTGTTTTGTCAGACACACTGATTAGAGCCCTTTGAATCTTGGCCACAGCCGTTCATTCTCCCCTTTTTATTTGTTGTGGATGCGAGGCACCCTCGCGCTGATGGATGTCAGAACTTCGTAGGAAATGGTATTGGCCCAGCGTGCCATCTCGTCGGCTGAAATAGCAGCGTCCTTTTGCTGACCCAAGAGCACCACTTCATCTCCCTGGCTCACTCCGCGTATATCGGTAACATCTACCATTGTCAAATCCATACAGATGGTCCCCACGATCGGCGCCCTCTGACCCCGCACTAACACGGATCCTCGGTTGGACAACGACCTCTTGTAGCCGTCGGCGTATCCTAAGGGAAGCGTTGCGATGGTGCTTTCTCTCCGTGTGGTGAAGGTCTGGCCATAACTGATACTGAAACCTTTTGGCACCTTCTTTAACTGGTGTATGGATGTTTTCCAGGTCAACGCTGGTTTCAGTGAGGTCTCATTAACCATCTCCGGTGATGGGTAAACTCCATAGAGCATGAGGCCTGGTCGGACCATGGTGAAATAAGCCTCTGGAAGTGTGATGATAGCCGCACTGTTCGCCAAGTGGACGAGACTTGGCTGGTGTCCGTTTGCCTCTAGCTGGAGTAAGACCTGTCGAAATGACTCGAGTTGATCTCTTGTGTGCTTATGGGAAACGTTTTCGGCCCGAGAGAAGTGGGTAAATACGCCTTGGAGCTTGAGCATCTCCAATCTGCTGAGTTCGGGAAGCCAACAGGCGGCCTCTTGAGCGGGAAATCCAATTCGGCCCATGCCGGTATCCACCTTCAGGTGAAAGTTGAGCGGCCTCTTCCGCTTCTTTGTAAGTTTTTTCAGCTTGCCAAGGACTTCCGACTCGCAGATAACAGGTGTCAATTCATACCTGTCGACTTCTTCTAACTGGTCGGGGTAGACACCTGCGAGAACCACCACCGGAGTTTCAATGCCTCGTTGTCTCAGTTCAATGCCTTCTTCCACAGTAGCAGTGCCAAAGGCATCGCTGCCCTCGTCTTGAAGAACTTCGGCCGTCTCGCACGCACCGTGCCCGTATGCATTGGCTTTCACCACAGATAGTATTTTGACTTGTGGTCCCACATATTTCCGCACTTGGCGAAAATTCCAGCGCAAGGCACCGAGGTCAATAAGACAGACGGTGGGTCGTCCTTTAGGGAGGGGAGTCATTTAGAGTCAATTTACGAATGGAGGGAATTTTAGACCATCACTAGGCAACCCGATAACAAATCTGCCTAAAGTTGTAAAGCCGGCGTCGGCACCCAGCCATACGCGTAGTATGGAGAGTGGGGAGCTATAGGGTTCGGCCGGTGATGTCGGTCTCTTCAGAAATTTGCAAAATCTTTACGAGAGCAGGCTCCAAGCAATCCTCACTTGGGAGGAAGCTTAAATTTTAGCTCTGGCCAGATGGCCAGTCCATGGGCATCCTCCACGGTGCCACCACCTTTCATGTTGGCCGCAATTCCCATGAGAATCGTGCGAATATGCAATGGGCCCGATCCGGTGATTCCCTTGAACCGGCCGGTGCCACCCTTTAGCTTGAAGTCGCCCATACAGATCCCAGGTTTACCTGAACAGGACCACTCAGCAAAAACTTTATCGCCCTCCAGCGATGTCAGGATGCATCGGCCCTGACCGCGTGTGGTTTTGTCCTTCATGTTAAATTCCCGGGTGGCAGGACAGACCATAATAGCCGCGTCAAGAGAACCTTTTCCGTCAGATACATACATAACTCCATCGAAGCTCCCAACGAAAAGGAGTTTCTCGGGCTCCACCTTGAAAATCTCCCCATCACCCTCCCACGGAGCCATGGCGCTCACCGTCCGCTCCTCCCCGTGGGCGGACATTGCAAAACCGAAAAGCAGGATGCCGATACAGAAAGCCAAAAGGGAATCTCTCTTCATTCGATTACCTCAATTCCGTTCGTGATTTTCTCTTCATTAACACAGGATTGGAGTTAGTCAACTTTTAAAGCGACCCGTGCCAGTATACGATGGTTAGACTTGGGTCGCGGGGATTTGAGTGACCTGGGTTAAGACAATCCCACAGCTTCTTACTAGTTCGCACAACCTTGAACCCTTCTTAAACAAATCAGTCCTCCAGTGGACTATCGGTACTCAAGGGACTTGGCACGTTTCTTGGTTGAATTCTCCCTTAACTGGGTGCCTGAGGGGTCCTTACGAAAGTGGGTATCGTTCCCCTAGGAGCCCCAAACTAGGCCCATAAAAGGGTGGGAGCAAATCCTAGCTAAATCCTTGAAATCATGGTACATTTGCTTTTCAGGATTCCATTTTTTCAGTCGGCGGGTTAAAATAATCGCATCCCAATGAATATGAATGCAAAACGAAGCGTGAGGCCGGTCGCGATCCTCATTGTATGGGCGGTGGTTGCCATAGCCCTGTCCACCTGCGCAACATTGAAGCGCAGTAAAGTTCCGGAAATTGTAACCGCTAACGGGAAATCCGCGACTTCAGTCACTTCAGCCAACCGTCGTGCTTCGACCCTGAAGGTGATGACCCTTAACATTGCGCATGGAAGAAGCACCGGGTTTCATCAACTCCTCCAGAGCCGTTCCACAGTTGTCCGGAATCTGGACCAGATTCGTGAAGTGCTTGGCCGTGAGATGCCCCACCTGCTTGCCCTGCAGGAGGCCGACGGGCCATCCTTTTGGAGCGGCAACTTCAACCATGTCAATTATTTGGCAGACAGGCAGTTTTTTTACCAGGTCAGGGGAGAGCACGCTGACCGCATGAAACTTTCCTACGGGACCGCCTTGTTATCCAACCTCAAACTCGAAAATCCTTTGGCCATCACCTTTGCGCCTGCCGTTGCCGCCGCCCCAAAGGGATTTGTGGTGGCCACCATTGATTGGCCAGGTCAAAGGGTTACGGAGGTGGACGTTGTCTCTGTGCACCTGGCGGCGTTGCGCAGATCTCTCCGCAAAGAACAAGCCACAGAGCTAGCCAGGATCATCGCGGAACGTGGCAAGCCGACCATTATCATGGGTGATCTGAATGCTGAGTGGAACGGCGGCACATCGGCATTACATCTATTGATGGAGGCGTTGAATCTTAAAACCTACAGGCCCTACGACAATAATCTCGTTACCTTTCCGAAATTTAGCGAGCGCCTAGATTGGATTCTGGTGTCACCGGAATTTGAATTTGTGTCACATAAGGTACTGCCGGATCCCATATCCGATCACCTTGGAGTCGTTGCCGAGTTGGCACTCACTCATGGTCGGTTGAAGGCGACGAACGGCACCTCCACCGCATCGTTGAGATAGCCGGTTAGCCTCACGGTTGCAGTTCAACTAAACACCTCCCTATTCCGAATCCTTCGGAGCACCGTCAATTGACGGGCCATGTATGAGTCACTTGATTTACTTCTGTTGCTGCGATTTCCTCAACCGACGTCTGCGTCGTAGCCAGTAACTCACCGGGAGGTAGGACAACCAGGCGAGTTCCCAAATCATGGGTCCAAGGAAAGCGCATGGAAGGGTGATCCCAGCCGCAATGGGCTCAGCCAAATTCTGATCGAAAATTTGGTTGGCCCTCTGAGAAGTAACTTCAGGGGACAGCAGACGGCGGTTCTTCATCGCGTAACGCCAACCTGCAATGGAAGAGATTCCAACGAGTACGACCGTCACACTTTCGAGGGCACGTGCATGACTCTCTCCAGGAAAGTCGAGGCTGAGTCTGATGGAGTACAAGAAAAGGAGCAGAAAAAAGAGCTGAATAATTGATGTTGCTGTGTGGCGACCGTCAGTTCGATCTAAATAGCCGAACAATGCATTGTTCTGGATCCAGTAGATGATTACAATGACGAGGCCGAGGCCGGCAATGACAAAAAGCTCGACGTTGGACGATAGAAAAGAATAAAGAGAGCGCCATTCCCCAATCTTTTCCGGTCTCGGCATTAACATGAAAAGTCGCCAGATGACGAGTGCATAGACTACGTCCATTAAAATCTCAAGGCGTCGTAACTGCCGAGTCCCGCGAAGGAGTTCGGCTCTATCCTCCTGATTTTCATCCATAGCTCATAACCTTACTCAAGCGAGTGTAAGTCACCCCTAGGGACTTTTGAACCATATCATCCCTTTTGGCTTCCCCTCCCATCGCCTTGGCCCCTCACGCCTGTAATTGCGTTCGTGCCTGGTAAACGAAGAGTGATCTCACTTTATCCCAGAACTCCCCTCCTAGCACGAATAGACTGAGTATGAGAAGGAAATCACCGCCCAGGTTGACTGCCAGTCGATGAGATTCATAGCCGGGAATCATCTCGGTACCGTAGGGGGCCAGCCAGCCGAAAAGGAGCGGCAGTAAAAAGAGGACTAGGCCAATGCGATACCGTGTGAGACTCACCTCTTTTGGCAGGGCTTGTCGTTTAAAGAAGGCGAACACTTTTCCTTTGATGTAGTTGAAACCGTCTTTCCCCATCACGGCAATGGCCATGAGCGAAAAGATCTCGGGTATGCCTACCAACAAGAGACCCGAGAGAGCCGCCTTCCATTCTGTTGAGAGGCCAGTCATGGCCACCACTGGGGTGAAGAGGGGGCAGATTGCCCCCACTACAAGCAGATAGACCCCAAGTTTGAAGCGCCAACCAGGGGCAGGCGGCTTTGTCGTTTGTTTTTCATTCATAGCTTCGGTCTCCGAGGGAGCAAATTGAGGGACAAAAGCTGAACTCTATCACCTATTCGTTAATTGCCTAGGTATTGGGGCTGATTTGCGACGGTTGTGTAGTGTCACAGCATAGCAGGGTGTTGAAAAACCCTGTTCCCAGACCGGCAATAGCAAAGAGCATGGCGCAAGGCGTGAAGAGATAACAGGACTACGGACTACTGACCACAGGACGACAGGACTAGAGTCGGGGAAATCAACCGCAGACACACGCAGATTCTTAACTGCATAGCGCAAAGCGCATAGCGTCCTTGCGGATTCGGGACCACTGACTACCGACTACTGACCTTTGACCCGGATTCAGGGATTGACGACCGGGCGTCTGTAGTCCATTGTCCGTAGTCTGTTGTCTCTTTACGTTTCTCGCTCAGAACTCAGTCTTTTTCACTGATTTGCTGATCGCTGACGGCTGATAGCTCTTAAAGCTATGCCCTTAGCGATTCAGCTTCAACGGTCTGTTAGTATTTGACTCCGACCTCCTCGCACCAGATCCCCAGAGCCAGCAGGGCCCAGAGGGTTCCTTCCCAGGGGCCCCGGAAGTACTCGGGCGGGTGGTCGAGCCAGCGTTCAGCGCAGGGCAGAATCTGCTGAACGGCGGGAGATCCCACGATCCAGCCACAGATATCTTTATGGGCGTTGGTAATGAGTTCTGGGAGGTTTCCAAAGGGGAAATGACCCTTTCTTCGTGCCACAACGTCGTGGGGTAGGTTGTCCTCGCCCCACCACCGTAGCACGAGCTTGGTGTTTGCGCGTCCGGGCCATCTGCTGACCCTTGCAGTTGAAGGCAACGACAGAACGAACTGAACCAGATCTCGGTCCAGGAACGGCATTCGAAGCTCGGCGGAGGAGTCCATAGCAACTGAGTCGGCAAAGGTGAGGATATTTTCCGCAAGGAACGTGGCCAGTAGCACAGATTGCATGCGGTCGATGTCCGTATCGTTTTCGCGGAATTCGCCATACAACGAATCCACGGCCGCAAGGTAGGGAGCCCATGGAACTTGATTGGGTGAAAATAACTCCTCCAGGTCTCGCGTAGGCAGGGGCCGGTGGATGATATATCGCGCAGCGGCGGGTATGCGATTAGTGGCGGCTTCTCGAAGAGCACGCTGACGTTGGAGTATGGGCTCGTTACCATATACCCATCGGTCAACTGCTTTGCCGATAATTCCTTCGGGGAGGCAAGCCAGGGCGTGCAGGACCGTGAGGCGAAAGCGGTCCTGGCTCAAGCGATAGCCACCCAACACCTCATCTCCCCCATGCCCGCAGAGAAAGACCGTTGCTCGGTCCCGCGCGTTTTTTATCAGGAGCCAGGTGGCCAGAGCAGCCCCGTCCCCCACCGGTTCAGTGAGGGATCCCAGGGCCGGCACCATTTGTTCCAGACGGTCTTGTGGTGTGACGAACAAGCGTGTGACATCACCATTGCCATGGGAAGGGTCAGGTGAGAGCCCGGATTCCTGCTCCGCAAGGGTATAGGTATATGAGGGAACATGCCTACCTTGCTTTTTAAGGGACGCCCGAATGCTGTTACTGTCAATCCCATCACTCAGTAACAACGCCACGGGAACATCGCTCACCAAACATCGACGCGTGGCCTGTGCGAACAGATGATCAAACTCTTCCAACATTTCACTGCGTGGACGATGTTGGGCCTGGGTTCCGCCAAACTCAGGCTTGTACCACCGCTCCACGCGTACGCCCTCCGAGCTGGCCCTCAATACATGACCGCCCCTTAGTTTCTTGATGCCGCTGATAACCGTTCGTGGCGCCATGACGTAGCGCATGGTGAGGTACTCCACCAGCGCATTGGGGTCGAGGTTGCGTGGAACCCACGGTGACTGAAATAGCGCGGGAATACTTGACGCAAATGTCAGAGCTTCGCTGTTCTCGTGATAAAAGAGTGGCTTCTCCCCAATCCGATCCCTGGCGAGCCATAGACATTGCTCACGGTTGTCATAAAGTGCGAAGGCCCACTGTCCTACCATCCGCTCCAAGGCTTGTTTACCCCATCTTTCCCATGCGAGGAGAATAACCTCCGTATCCGTACCGGAACGGAGCCTGGACTTTTTCATCCCTAGCTCGTGAAGCAGGTCTTCATAGTTGTAGATCTCGCCGTTGAAGGTAATTAGGTAGCGGCCACTGGCGCTCCGCATGGGTTGGTGTCCAGCAGGGCTGAGATCGAGAATCGCCAGGCGACGATTGCCGGCTGTGACCTTGCCACACTGCTCGACACCGGAATCGTCGGGTCCTCTCCGCACAAGCTTATCCAGCATATGGGCGACGATACCCTCGTCGCCCGCTCCGTTTTTGTTCGTTCGGTAGATACCGGCAATGCCACACATGGTTGCTGGGTTGGGCTGCAGGACGAATTAAACTACAGTCATGGGATTGATCTTGACTTGGTCATTACTCCTATATACGAGCACAGGGACATTTTCCAGGCAATTGGGGGGAAGGTAAAAGTTGCCAACGGCCTGGCTTCGACGGTGAGCTCAACCGAACCGACGATGGCTCCCCGAGGAGTTAGAGTCTAAGGAGACATCCGACATCACATATTATGAGGGAAAAACCAATTCAAGTTGACATCATCAGTCTAATAGGAGAAAATTTCTATTAGAGGTAAGGAAATTTTTATGCACAAAACTAACGGAACTCTATCCTTTTGGGTACTAGCCATGGCCGGGGTAATGCTGCTGGCGGCCTGTGGGAAAATGCAAATGCCAAAAAACCGGCCTACCAAGGCGGTGGCAATTTCAAACTTCAAATCAGTGGCCGGAAATTGGAACGGTCGGCTCCGAAGGGTACCGAAACAGCAAGGTGATAATTTTGTTGAGGTGACTATTTCCGAGCAAGGCAGGTGGAGGTTCGCTTCTCCCGCACAATCGGTGTCTTCTCAGGAGGTGGCAATCTAAGGATACAAGATGGCAAACTGGTAGCAGAAGACGCCAAAGGGAGGGCCACCTTTACTCTTTACGAAGAGGGAGGCAAGCGGATGTTGGGTGTGGTTTCAAGGGAAAAAGGTGGAAAGGTACTGGGGTGGAACGCTGACCTATTTCCCGCCAATTAGTACGAGTATGAAAGCGTAGGGCCAACTCAGGCCTCCATTGAACCTTCTTCAGGCCACCATCATTTCGTTGAAATGGTGCTGACGCGCAGAGGAGCGTAGTACCCCCCTTCAAGGTGAGTTATTTTCGATAATAAGGGTCGCTAACCCTTCGAGAGCGCCCACTCCTGGATTCCTGGTGACAAAACCTCAAAAGCGGATCCCTGTCACATTTACCATTGCGATTGTTTTAACCGTTGCAATTGTTTTGGGGCAGGTTTTCGGTCATCCAAGTGACATCAAAGACATCGTCACTGGACAATTCAACAGAGGAATCCGACTTCACTATCCCATTACCTACCTTCTATTCGCACCTTTTTTTCAGGTTGCAGATCACTTTACCATCCTCAGTACAAGACAACACATCGCATTCGGTTCTGCCGTGAACCTGTTTTGGATAGGGGTCCGGTTTTTGAAGTTATTCGGAAGCCCGTTATCTATTAGGTTATTTCTGGTTGAAGTGGGAAAAGTCCTGTTACTCAACCTGGGTTTTTTTATTGTGTTTGTTGTTGCAGTTTTTATTCCTCGCCCCATGGCTAGACTCGCATTAGATGATCAAGACTTGCTGGCCTTTAACATCCATTCTCACTCCAATGCCTCCGGCGATGGGAGAGGCTCCTTTTCACCCTTGCAGAACATCCTCTGGCACGAAAGGGCCGGTTTCCATGCCAATTTTATTACCGATCATAATGTTATCCAGGGGTCATTAGAGGGCCGGGAGATCTCGCTGAATCGTAAATCGAAACTAGGCATGATTTCCATGCGGGGAGAAGAGGTGAGTCTTTTCAGATCCCACTGGATTCTTCTTGGTAACAAGACCCTCCTCGAAAACCAAAAGTATAGAACCAGGTACCAGGGGATACAGTCCTTTGTGCAGAAGTTGTCCCAGGCGAGAGATCAAATTCTAATTGCGAGCCTGCCTCAGTACTGGCAGAAACACTGGGATAATCTGGATGATTTTTTAGCCTGGGGTGTTCAAGGGTTTGAAATCGTGACGCACTCTCCACGGGCCCTTGATTTTCCACCTCGTCTTAGGTCTCGAATTGTTAAAATGAGCAGAGAAAACAATCTCCTTATGACCGGCGCATCAGACAGCCACGGTTGGGGTTCCACAGTCTATGTCTGGAACCTGGTTCGCCTCCCCAACTGGCGTGGGATTCCTCCGGATCGACTCGAAGAGGAGCTGATTCAGTTGCTGAGGCGGGAACGCTTTAACGCTGTTCAAGTGGTGGTCCGCCATAATCCCGAGTCCCCCGACCATGCTTGGATGCTCGCGGTGGATCCGTTGCTACAGATATGGGAAGGAGTGAGGACGCTTCCTTTTGCGCAAGCGGTGAGTGTCCTAATCTGGATTTGGGCCCCCTTGGGATCGTACATCCTGGTTGGAAGAATGAGAGCCCACCCCACAGTTGGATCTGCCAATCATTCCTAGCATTTGTCCTCTATTCATACGTTCCTTTGAAAGGCCAGGAATTTGGATCTACTGCGACGGTGAGGCACGCGCTACGGTACCGGGCACATCACGCTTGATAGATGACACCCTTCACAGTGTTATACACGGTGTCCACATCAATGGTTTTTAAGCACTGATTGTCGTTACAAGCGCTGAGTCTTTGATTGAACGCGGATACGCATGGGCTACAGGCGAAATCAGAATACATGACGGTACAATTTTCGGTGAGAGGCTTATAGAGTTTCGGTGTCTCGGGTCCAAAAAAGACAATGATATGAATAGGCGTCAAGGCCGCGAAATGTGCAGGACCACTGTCGTTGGTGACAAGCACTCTGCCCAGATTAAAGAGGTCGAGCAGGTTACTCAAACTGGTCTTCCCGGTAAGGTTGAGAACCCTTGGATCCTTCACTCTATCGCAGATGTAATCGGCGTCCGGTTTCTCTGATGCCACTCCCGTAATAGCCACAAACACGTCTTTGTCTTGCAAAAGGCTTTGAACCAGCGCAGCATAATTTTCCAATGGCCATTTTCTAATGGTGATCAACTTGCTTGCGTTGGGATTGAGAATTACCAGTTTTTTGTTGGGGTCGACGTCGGGGTTCTCGGCCTTGAGTATATTCCAAATTTTGCTTTGAGCCTGTTCGTCCGAGAGTCTCCTGGGAATCTGGAGTTTTTTGTTGTCCACCGGTACTTTTACCAATGGTATCTGATCCACCGGTACATCGAGTGCATCAATCAAAGCTATGAACGAGTGAGCCGAGTGAATATGAGGATTGTAGCTCACCTTGTGTGTAAGGAGATCACCCACGTAAAGTCCCTCCTGGTGGTACCGGTGAAACCCCACTCGTTTCCTGGCCCCGCTCAAATAACTCAAGATGGTCCCAAACCGGGTGAAGGTTTCGAGGTTGATGGTGGTATCGATTCCTTTCCACCGGCTCAACCACATAAGCTTCGCGGTGTCCCTTGCCACGGAAAAAATCGAGGAGTCATCAATGGTAAAGATGTTTTCCTTAGATATGTAATCGACGATGTCCATACTTTCCCTGATCTGTTTGAACAATAGAAAATAGATATTGCAGTCGGGGTAGACTCGTCTGATCTGATTCATAGCGGGGTAGGCCAGTACGGTACTCCCCATTTCTGCCAGTTCAATGAAGAGGAAGTTTTTTGGTTTCCGGTCGCTCCGTGGATCCTTCAGGCCCACCAGTCTTTGCAATTTGTAAAGTGCCGTTAATAAAAGACATATGGGTCGTCCGATCCAATAATCCATTTTACGCATGCTGTTAGGATCCATCTATGATGCTCCTTTGGTTCCTCTAAAACGACTGTTCCCCGGCGAATTCTGGATCTGTCCGAACGGATCGGATCCGAAGGGGAAACCTGCCGCTCAATAGATTCCCCGTCACTTTATTTCGCCGCCCAAACGGCGTCAGGGTCGCCAAGGCCATGGCAAGTATCGAAATGAAACCCCATTTGACTCTCTGAGGCCGTCCCTTTAAAATCCAACTCCGTCTATCCAAGGTTTGGTTTTTAGCTAGATTGTCTTTGAGTTTCAATGAGCGGCCAATTCCGCAGCAAATTGATCCTAGTGGTAGCTGTGCAACTCATTTGTAACAAGTGATGACGAACAGTGAAAGAAATCTCGTACTGATCCTTTTTTGCATTTGTCTGACTTTGCTTTTTTTCCGTCTTGGCGCGAGACCTCTTTGGGACGTGGATGAAGGGATGCATGCCGTCACTTCCAAGGAGATGATATTAACCGGTGACTGGATTACTACGACATTCAACGGTAAAAACTTTTATGACAAGCCGGTTCTTTATAACTGGTTTGTCGCCATTGCCTTCCTGATTTTTGGGTTCACAGAGTTTGCCGCACGGCTCCCTGCGGCAATTTTAGGTTTCGGGTGCGTGGTTCTCACCTATCTGCTGGGGAAAAAAATTTTTGGATCCGCCACTGGATTTTTGGGAGGAATGATCCTGACAACCAGCGGGATGTTTCTTGCCCTTTCACGGTCTGTGGTCCATGACGTCTCCCTCGCTTTTTTTGTAACCCTGGCGTTCTATTTCTTTTATTCGGGTTATACCAGCGACGCCCGTCGAAAAATTTATTTCCTTCTTTTTTATGCCTCCATGGGCTTTGCCGTACTGGCGAAGGGGCCCCTGGGTGTGGTGCTTCCTGGTTTAGTCATCTGTTTGCTTCTCCTGCTGAAAGGCCGGCTGAGTTTTCTGAAAGAAATGCAGATGGGTTGGGGCATACTGATAGTTCTGGTAATCGCTGCACCCTGGTACGTGTTGATCAGCTTAAATAACAGCGACTATGCAGGCTATTTTTTCATTCAAAACAACCTTATGCGATTTCTTTCCCCCAATGCCCAACATGCCCGTCCCTTTTGGTTCTATGTGCCCGTCTTGATGGGCGGTTTTTCTCCCTGGTCTTTCTTTCTCCCTTTGGTTTTCATCAATGCCTTTCGGAGCGGGTGGAGAGCCCTCAACGAGGGGACCTTCTTCCTGGTACTCTGGTTCGGCGCGATTTTCCTTTTCTTTTCCGCCGCAAGCTCAAAGGGGAATGCCTATCTGCTACCCTTGTTCCCTGCTGCTTCTTTGCTGGTGGGCAATCTTTGGCATCAGCTGTCTGAGGCGTCCACTCCATGGTTGCACAAGGGATTTATCTACTCCTTTCTCCCGCTGGTTTTGACCTTAATTGGTGGTTTGATTTATGCGCTAGTGAATCCCTCCCTGGTGGATCCCCCCTTGGTGGTTGAGCAAAGATATGGCGTGGAGCTGGCTAAAATACGCCTGATCAGTTTCGTCATGGTGGGGATCGTGGTCTTCTCCTTTGTGGCTTTGTTCAAAAATCACTATCGAATCTGTTTTGGAATCACCACCGGCTTGATGGTATTGGGATTTCTCGTTTTCATCCTGCTGGCTGCCCCAATGATTAATCCCTATCGGTCAACCATAGGCCTTGCTCAAAAGTTCGATACACTGGCAGCCCCTGGAGAAAAGATGGTGTTTTTTGGGCGTATAAAAGACTCAGCTTTGTTCTATGCCGATCGCAAGGCCGTCCGCATCGTTGATGATAAGAAAATGATTGAATATCTACGTTCGAACCCAAAGGCCCTCGTTATCATGCACAAAATGCATCTCCAGCGGGTTGAAATACTGAGACGCATCAGCTATGTGATAGACTCGGAAGGAAACTACCTGCTAGTTGCGCCCACGAAGTAGTTGCCGCATCCATCGCCCTCTGTGGCCAGGCCTTGCTGGCGACCTTTCGAGGAGCTAATCCATTTGACTCAAAAGAAAAACAGTCCGGCCCCAGACGAAAACTTCCAGGGGCCTGCACTCTGGGGGTGGTATACCTATTTGAGTCTTGGGGTTGCCGGGGTCATTCTTATTGGTTTGGCCGCCTACTTGGATCCGAAGGAAATTTGGCGTGAGGTAGTTGGGGCGAACAAGAAACTTCTTTTTCTGGGCGCTTTAGCCCACTATGCCACCTATCCCGTGCGGGGTCTGAGATGGCGCAGGAGCCTGATTCATTTTTCTGTGCAGGGAGGGCCGGGCAAATTCGGTCTCATCGTCTTTTTTTATAATTTTGTGGATAATCTCGTACCTGCCAAGTTAGCGGACCTCTACGCTGCCCACTTGGCACGCATCAACTTTGGGGTACGACGGTCCGCGGCCCTGGGCTCTCTCGTCTTTTTGCGCACAGCGGATGCCTGGATGGTACTCCTGACGGCCTTTGTTGCCTCCTGGGTCCTCTTTACGGCTACCATGGCGCCATCGGTGATTTGGACCCTCATTGCCGGCGGGGTAATCGCCGTCGCCACCAGTTCAATTATTCTGGTTTTTGTGTTCCTGAAGAAATCACCACTTGCTTGGTTACCGGAAAAGGCCAGAGAGATGGTGCATGCCTTCCACACGGGTATGTGGCCCAATGCAAGCGAGATCGTTCCCATTGCGATGCTCACATTGGTCATTTGGGCCCTGGAAACGCTGTGGGTTTTTCTTCTCGTTCTGGCCTTTGGCATGTCCCTTAGCTTTCCCCAGGCAATATTCTTGACCATGGTACCGATTCTGGCGTCGGCGTTCCCATTGACTCCTTCAGGAGCGGGTCTCGTGGAAGTTACATTGTTCAGCTGCCTGCGTCTGGTAGGTGTGACGTCACCTCTGGCGGTCTCCCTAACCGTCGTAAATCGCTTGATTGATTACTGGTTTCATATTATTGTAGGCATGCTCATTTGGGCGATACGGCACTTGATTGGTCTGCGCACCTGGAACGAGATCCCGCTTGAAATCGCAGAATCGCCCGAGACAATGCTCAGAGAGGAGGCCGTTCGTGGAGGTTAATTCTATTTTCCTGATACGCGTCAGTTCCCAAGCGTGTTAAGCCATCAAAAAATCTAACCCTAGCGGGATTCGTTGCGTCATTACAAAATCTAACCGAAGTCGTCTCGCATCTGTCGTTTCATGTCCTGTTGTTGGCGCTGTAGTTTCTTGCTGAAGGTCCAGTTTTTCCACGGCGTTTGTTTCAGCGGTGGTCTCTCTCGTGGGGCTCTGTCTGCATGGCTGGCCAGCTTGTAGATCCGCTGCAGTTGCTGATCGATTCGGGTAGAGAGCTCGAAGGGATCAGTTGTCTTAAGCGTGTGCTTGAGGGCTGCCAGCTTTTTGGGGTCTCCCTTTCGGGACTCCACGACCCGTTCGAACGGGGTACGAGGCGTGTCATAGCGGCGAATAAGTCGAGAGCCTATACGGATCTTGCATCGCAGCTTCATGGAGGGCTGGAACAGATTCTGGAAGATCCTAAGCTCATCATAGAGCTGGTTGGCGGCCTCTTGGGCCTTTGCGGTGTCGTAGCGATCCCAGCCCATAAGCTTTCTGACATGGGTCCAGTTTTTCTGCTCGATGTGCGCGTTGTCATCTTTTTTGTAGGGACGCGAGCGGGTGAACTGAATGGTGTGGCCAGCTGGGCGTTGTTGACAGAAGGCAAGAAGGCGGTTGTTGATAAACTCACTGCCGTTGTCGGAGTCGATCCCCTTGAGGGGAAAAGGAAGCTGGTGTTCGATCTCGGTGACCGCATTCAAGACACCCAAAGCGCTCTTACCCATGACGGCCTTGCGCTCTACCCAGCAGGTAGCAATGTCGACACAGTCCAGACTATGGACAAACTCCCCAACCGCTGAGGCCCCTGAGTGTGACACCAGGTCAATCTCCAGATAGCCCGGCCGGTTCACATCCCAGTGATCGGTCTTAATCGGGATCATCTGCTTTAGTAGCGATCCGGGCCGAGTGGTGCCATAGAGTCGGCGTTTCACGATGTGCTTGGTTTCCCTCAGGCGCCGATCCATCTGACGGGCGCTGATGGCCAGGAGCTGATCCTCTAACGGTTGGGTCAGCTCGAAGTGTTGCCTTATCCAGGGCAACCAGTGTACAAGGGCGGCCTTCAGACGTTGGGAGCACAGATACCCCGAGGCCTCCCACACCTTTGCCAAAATCCTTACCATTGCCCGATTGTATGTAGGAGAGCGAGGTGCACCCCGTTTGCGTACAGTTGCCTCGGGCAAGGGCCGGTTTAAAAGCCAGATGGCATATTTGCGGTTGTAGCCGCAAACCTTGCAGAATTCCTCTAGCATCGTTCCCTTCTGTGCCCGTGGTGCGTGCTGATAACGATCATAGATGGATCGTAAATACTCCTGCTTGGATCGTCGTGCCATGGTGAACCCTTCCATTGTTGCCCTCCTTGAGCTCTAATGTGAGCCCTTGGAGGGTTAGAATCACAAATGGCGCAACGTATCGCCCTTGGGTTAGATTATACATGGCGCAATACGCCAAGTTGACAAGGACGTGGATCACCTGCAGTTTTACGACCCCTCCTATCCGTTGAAAACCATACAATCGGGTTTGGAGCGGTATGGAGATGTCACCGTTAATATTCTGGATTGTTGGATCCATCCTATGGAAGTTCCGCGGATGGTGGAACATGCCCGGCGGTACCAGCCGGATTTGGTCGTAGTTTCAGCTTCGAGTTTTGACATTACGGTGGCCAAGAGGCTAATGGTCTCGCTGAAGAGACAAGAATTTGCCCCCCTCGTGGTGGGTATTGGTCAGGGATACTATCTTCAGCATGACTTTTTTATGGACGATTCTGAAAGCGAATACGACGCTGTTTTGCTTGGAGAACCGGAAGAAGAATTCTTTAAACTTTTTGACTGGATCCGAAAAAGCGATCCAAAAGACGGGAGCTGGAAAGAGCATTATCAGAAAGATTACCTGGACGGTAAACGTTATACAGTGAACGATCCCGACAGCCTTGCCTTTGCCGACTATACCCCCGAGGAACTGCGAGCCTATAAATCCATCTTTCCCGTGCAGCTATCCAAGGAAGTGGTCTGGGGTTATCTAATCGCAACCCGAGGGTGTCCCTATGACTGCACCTTTTGCAGCGAAGTGATGCGCGTGAGCATTGGAAAAAAACTCCGGGGACGCTCGCCCGCGAATATTGTGGACGAGATGGAGCACTTGGCTAAGCAGGGGGTGAACATTTGTTCCTTTCAGGACGATAGTTTTTCGTCCAATCGAAATCTCGTTAAGGCCCTCTGTGAAGAACTCATCGCTCGGGATTCCAAGATGTCTTGGATGTGCCGGGGGCGCATCGATGAAGTAAACTACGAATCTCTTGCCCTCATGAAAAAGGCGGGGTTGGTTATGATGGGGTTTGGAGTGGAGTCCGGCAGCCAGAGGATCCTAAACAACATGATCAAACAGTACAAGGATCGACCCTGGCAAGATATGTGTCGTCAGACTTTCAAATGGACACGAGAGCTGGGCATTGGTACCAATGCATATTTTATCATTGGTAATCCTACCGAAACTCGGAAAGAGATCGAACAGACCATTGAGCTCGCCTTGGAGCTTAATACCGATACCATTCAAGTGCATTTCTATACTCCTTACCCTGGCTCCGCGGACTGGGAGAAGTATAAAGACCAGATTGAGAAGAGCGACGCGGAAAATATGTTCCATTATGCCGTGCCCAAATTCAATCCATCAGACGTAGCCGCTGAGGACCTGGTGGCGTTACGCTCAAAGTTTTACCGCCGTTACATCTTCCGCCCCAGCTTTGCCATTCCTCATTTCTGGCGGCACGCTGGTTTCTACTGGCATAATCCGGATATTTTTTGGAGCCTCGTAGGAATCCGTAAGGTATTTGGCACCTCAGCTACAGGCTCCGGCGAAGAGGACACTAATGGCATTCGTGAGCACCGTACCGCGACGGTGCGTGAATCTCCCCCCGGGTAGTTTGCGCACGCTCCTAAGCTGCGTTGTTACCAACAAAGTAGAAGAGGGTCCCTCCATTGAAGAATTCTACAGGGAATTCGGGGAGTGGCTGGGGGTCCCCTATGTTTTCGGCACTTCCTCGGGTCGATCTGCGTTTCAGTTGGCGCTGGAGTCCCTGGGGCTCCAAAAAGGATCGGAGATCATTTTCCCGGTTCTTACCTTTCCTGTGATGCCCATGGTTGCAAAGCTGCTGGGTTACAAGCCGGTCTTTTGCGAAGTGGATCCGGTTACCTTCAACTCAGGGCCCGAACACATCGAGCCCAAATTATCGGATCGGACTGGCGCAATACTCGCCACCCATCTATTTGGCCAACCCTGTCCCATTCGTGAAGTGGTGGCACTGGCTCGGCCACGCAGGATTCGTGTCCTGGAAGATTGTGCCCATGCCTGCGGAGTCAGGGTAGCGGGCCAACAGGTAGGTACCTTTGGGGATGTGGGTTTGTACAGTTTCGCCGAGGGAAAGAACATGCCTTGCTTTGGTGGTGGCGCCATAGCAACCGCTAATGAGGAAATCGCAAAGCGGGCGGGGCAGATCCTAGCCGAATCGCCGAAACCTGCAATGATGGCGGCCACAAAGGAGGCGTTATCCATCTGGGTTAAGTGGTTAGTAACCCGACCACTAATTTTTGGGATGACCGTCTATCCGGCTTTGCGGCTAATGCATTTTATGGGTCGGCCGCTAATGGATTCCGCCGTGGGAAATGAATTGCTCGATGAGTTCGTTAGCACGAAACCCCGGATTACCCGCCTTTCGAATCTCCAGGCGGCCATGGGCCTGCGCCAGCTCCAGCGCATCGATTTCTTCAATGAAGGGGCCCGGCGCAATGCGCACCACCTAACCGATAAACTCGGTGAGGTTCCTGGAATCAAGGCTCCGAGTTCCACCGAGGGTGATCATATCTATGTTTACTACCCTCTCACCGTGGATGCTGAAAGACGGGACGATCTGCGCCATTATTTACTGCAGCATGGAATCGATTCGAAGACCACAGACATGGCCGACTGCTCGACCCTCAAGCCGTTCCAGAGCACCGGTAATGGGGGCCGTCGGAATGGTCCCAGTGAAGCTTCGATTTTAGAAATTTGTGTCTATCCGGTGATACCAGAGAACAAAAGGTATGAGATCGCTCGAGCCATTCGCCACTGGGGCGGATTGGAAGGGTAAAGCAAGGCAAGGCGCAAAGCGTCCTTGCGGATTCGAGACAACTGACTACCGACTACTGACCTTTGACCCGGATCCGGGGATTGACGTCCGGGAGTCCGTAGTCCATCGTCCGTGGTCTGTTGTCTCTTTACGTTTCTCGCTCAGTCCTCAGTACTCGTTCCTAGTAACTTAATTAGTCGCTTTGCGCCATGCGCTCTGCGGTTAGCTGCCCGTGGCCAACTACTCACTGCCAACTGGTTTGACGCGAATCAAGATACCTTCGCCCCTGGGCTTACCGGTTTTTCCGGATTCAAGATCACAATTCTGTCATCATCCTTTGCGGCAAGCATCATTCCTTGGCTTTCTATTCCACGGAGCTTGGCCGGCTCGAGGTTTGCGACCACCACGATCTGTCGACCAATCAAGTCCTCCGCTGCGTAGTGTCCTTTGATTCCAGCCACCAGCTGACGTTCTTCCGAGCCTAGGTCGATTTTCAAAACCATGAGCCTATCGGCATTGGGGTGAGGCTCAGCGTGCTTAATGGTAGCGACTTTTAATTCAATTTTTCTGAACTCATCTATGGAGATCATCATAACCTCGCATGGGGCTTTCCTGCCAACATAGCAAATTGCACCTTAACGCTGAAGGGGCGGCTGTTCTGGGCTCCTTTGTTCATCATCCACTTGAAAGGGCTTGAAATGGCGATACAATAGCCTGCGCCTAAGGTGTGTTATGTGCCTGCCATTCTGATATTCGGTAGTATTGGTTTAGCTGTAAACAAAGGAGTGACGGACTGCTGTACCGGTTATAAGGTTGGAACCTAGGGAAGAGTTGTATCATGCGTGTAACGCTTTTGGGTCATGCGGCTATTTTGGTAGAAATGGGACAGGCCGCATCTCCATTTTGCAGGACTCTGGAAGATGATACCCATCAGATTGGTTTTAATCCAACCGACGCGATTCCTCCTTTGCACGACTCCAATCCAGATGGGTACGATTCAGCTGAAATGAAACGTAACATCTCTCGGGTCATTGAGCAGGACCTTTTTGAGTACTGTATGCGAAATGCCCGAGATCAGCTCAAGGTGGCGGGAAGGTACTTTGAATGTAAAGCCATTTACGTTCTTGAGGTTATCTTTTTGGATTTTAAGATCGAGTGGACTATCGATTTTAGTACCGACCCGGTCCGTCTATACCGTACGAGAAACCCGCAAGCAAACGTTGTTCATCGGATCGCTGGATCGGCCCTCTATGGATGGATTCTACGGCGCAAGAGCCTCTTCTACGTCCGGGCGTACTCGCGCCGATTTACCATATCCCACAGGGTTTACCGAGATGATGCCGAAGCGGGTGTGATCCCAGTCCAGCTCCCCGATCTATTGATGCACTACCTGATTTATGGTGCAGAAGACACATCTGATTCAGCTCTTCGGCGGATGGATTACGAGATCACGCAGCTGAAGCGAACATATTCCTCTTGACACGATGTATGGGGTTCGCTAATAACAGTAGCAATTATTAATAAATCCAATGAGGGAATTGCGATAACAACCGACATTCCCCATTTCAAGCGGTAAACTCGGTTCCGAATGGCGTACATACTCAGCAAATAGCCGAAAGGAGAAACGAAATGACTTCGAACCAGTACTGGTGGCCGAATCAGGTGAACCTGAAGGTTCTCAGCCAGAACTCTCCCGTGTCAGATCCTATGGGCAAGGATTTCAACTACGCTAAGGAGTTCAAGACACTTGACATCGATGCCCTGAGGAAGGACGTCGAACAGGTGATGACGACTTCGCAAGACTGGTGGCCGTCCGACTACGGCCACTATGGGCCGCTCTTCATCCGGATGACGTGGCACGCCGCAGGCACGTACCGCATCACCGACGGCCGCGGCGGTGGAGGCTCAGGCTACCAACGCTTTGCGCCCCTCAACAGCTGGCCCGACAACGCGAGCCTGGACAAGGCGCGCCGGTTGCTCTGGCCGATCAAGCAGAAGTACGGCCGGAAGATCTCGTGGGCCGACCTGATAATCTTCGCCGGCGACTGTGCCCTGGAGTCGATGGGATTCAAGACCTTCGGTTTCGGCTTCGGGCGCCCGGACGTCTGGGAGGCCGACGAGACTGACTGGGGGTCTGAGGGCACGTGGCTTGCGGACGAGCGCCACAGCGGCGACGGAGAACTCCAGGAACCCCTCGGCGCCGACCACATGGGCCTGATCTATGTGAACCCGGAGGGGCCGAACGGCAACCCGGACCCGGTCGCTGCAGCAAAGTATATTCGCAAAACGTTCAGCCGCATGGCCATGAATGACGAGGAGACGGTTGCGCTCATTGCCGGCGGACACGCGTTCGGCAAAGCACATGGTGCTGTCCCTGAGGACCACGTCGGTCCCGAACCAGAGGGCGCCAGCATAGAGGAGCAAGGCCTCGGCTGGAAGAACAGCTTTGGCAGCGGCAAAGGCAGCGATACGTTCACCAGCGGCTTGGAGGGCGCCTGGACCACCAACCCGGTGAAGTGGGACAACAACTACTTCGAGAACCTGCACGGCTACGAGTGGGAGCTGACGAAGAGTCCTGCTGGTAAATCGCAGTATGCTCCCAAGAATGCATCTAAAGTGGCCACCGTGCCGGATGCGCACGATCCGTCGAAGAAGCACGCCCCCATGATGCTCACGACGGACCTCTCACTGAGGATGGACCCGGTCTATGCGCCGATTGCGAAGCGCTTCCACGAGAACCCAGGGGAATTTGCAGACGCCTTCGCCAGGGCGTGGTTCAAGCTGATCCACCGTGACATGGGGCCCCGCAGTCGGTATCTCGGGACGTTGGTTCCTGCAGAGCCGCTGTTGTGGCAAGACCCCGTCCCAGACGTCGATCATGAATTGATCGGGCAGCAGGAGATCGCAGACCTCAAGGGCAAGGTCCTCGCATCGGGATTGCCCGTTTCCCAACTGGTCTCGACCGCCTGGGCGTCGGCGGCAACGTTCCGCGGCACCGACAAGCGCGGTGGGGCGAACGGAGCGCGCATCCGCCTCGCGCCGCAGAAAGATTGGGAAGTGAACAACCCGGCCGAGCTGGGGAAGGTGCTGCAGACCCTGGAGCGGATCCAGACGGAGTTCAACAGCTCGCAGACCGGTGGGAAGAGGGTCTCCCTCGCTGACCTGATCGTCCTCGCCGGGTGCGCAGGCGTCGAGCAGGCTGCGAAGAACGCCGGGCACAACGTGCAGGTCCCCTTTACGCCGGGGCGCACGGACGCGGCGCAGGAGCAAACCGACGTGGACTCATTTGCCGTGCTCGAACCGACCGCAGACGGGTTCCGCAACTATCTCGCAAACGGACACAAGAGACCGGCGGAGGAGCTGCTGGTGGATCGGGCGCATAAGCTGGCGCTGACCGCTCCTGAGATGACGGTGCTCGTTGGTGGCATGCGCGTCCTGAATGCGAACGTCGGGCAGTCTGAACACGGCGTCTTCACCAAGCGGCCTGGGACGTTGACCAATGATTTCTTTGTGAACCTGCTCGACATGAACACCGAGTGGCAGGCGTCGTCCACATCTAAGGACGTGTTCGAGGGACGCGATCGCGGGACCGGTGATCTCAAGTGGACCGGCACCAGGGTGGACCTGGCCTTCGGTTCGAACTCCCAGCTCCGAGCCATCGCGGAAGTCTACGCATGTGACGACTTGCAGCAGGCGTTCGTGCGCGACTTCGTGGCTGCGTGGAACAAGGTGATGAATCTTGATCGGTTCGACCTTGCCTGATCTCAGCGAGGTGCTCGTAACGGTCGTCTCCAGTGTATCCGACAAGTTGAGGTAGTTGCAGACTGCAAAGGCATTAGTCCACAGATACCGCTGTGGAATGCGGTCGGAGGCGCCACCACCTACACCTACTGGGACAAACCGACCTACTAGGGTACAGCCAACCTGTCCCAAGGCGAGATAATGGCTGATGTCCGGCCTAAGACCGTCTCTCTCTTCGCCAGCTGTCTGGTGGACCAGTTCTTTCCCGAGGTGGGCGGGGGCGCAGTCAAGGTTCTCCATCACCTGGGTCTCCAGGTAGAGTTTTCCGGCGCGTAGACCTGCTGCGGACAGCCAGCCTTCAACAGCGGCTGCCGGGCCGAGGCCCAGGCGGCGGCCCGGCACTTCCTGGAGGTCTTCAGGGGCAGCCAGTGGGATGTGGCGCCGACTGGCTCGTGCACGGCCATGGTGCGGGTCTTCTACCGGGAGCTGTTTCGTGACGACCCCACGCGGCACGCCCAAGCGACCGATCTGGCGTCACGCGCCTACGAGCTCTCGGAGTTTCTGGTGCGGGTCCTGGGGGTCACGAAGCTGGATGGACGGCTGCAGCCGCCGGTGCGGGCCACCTACCACGACGCCTGCCACGCCCTGCAGGAGCTGGGCATCAGCCAGGAGCCCCGCACATTGCTGGGCGGCATCGAAGGGCTGGAGCTGGTGGAGATGGTAAAGCCCGATGTCTGCTGCGGGTTCGGGGGCGCCTTCTCGGTGAATTACCCGGAGGTCTTTTTTCTCAAGGTGGGTGATAAAGATACAGTCCGTGCTCGATTTGAAGAAGGACGCAGCAGGGAAGATAAAATTAGCACAGTCCAGTATGTGAGATTCCCGGTTGGAAAAGAACTGAGAGAGGGTTTTACTGATAAAAAAAATGAAATAAAATTAGTCATTGAACACCCAAACTACAGGGCTGAGACAAAACTCGTACCAGAGACCTGGCAGTCACTTGCGGAAGATATCGAGCCCTAGGGAGTCCCATGGAAAAAAGCGCCAGCAGAAATACCAAGCAGCTTGAAGTTGTATGGCACGAGGTGGCCAACGACAACTCACATCCCACCGCAGATCAAATTTACGAAAGGGTGCGCAGGCAAATCCCCAACATCAGTCTTGGTACGGTCTATCGGAATCTCCAGAAACTGGTGGCTGAAGGGAAGCTTCAAGTGCTCACCCTGGGTCGGACACAACACTTCGATCCGTTAGTGGACCGGCATCAGCATTTCATCTGCGAGAGCTGCAGGCGGGTGTACGACGTCTTCGTCGGTGAGGATGAAGAGATCCTACCCTCTTCCCTGCCTCGGGGAGGATTCACCGTGACCTCCCATCAGTTGGCATTCTTTGGCGAGTGCAAGGCGTGTTCTAGTTAGAATTTGCACCAATGACCAGGGCAATTGCCTTTGTAAGGGAGTGGGATCCGAACTAAACTCTCCCATCACGGAGGGAAACGAAATGGGTGCTATTTACCTTCCCTTCGAGTCTCGGAGAAGGCTTCTCGAATTAGCCCGTATTGCACTAGAGGATTTTGTTTACGGGGCAAAAAGGCAATGGGGCAAGGTGGACGACCCCTATTTGTTGAGTTCTGAGTATGGCTCCTTTGTGACCTTACGCAATGGGACGGAGTTACGGGGTTGCGTGGGAACTTGTTTCCCCAGGAGTCCCCTTCATGAAACCGTGGTGGAAATGACTGAGGCGGCTGCCGCTCAGGACCATCGGTTCTCACCCGTCACAAAAGATGAAATACTCGGCATCCACGTCGACATCTCCGTGCTATCTCCCCTGGAACGGTCTCTTGAACCTCTCTCCCTGATCGTTGGTGAGCAAGGTCTTCACGTTACCAATGGAGATAAGAGGGGGGTTTTACTTCCTCAGGTGGCCACGGAGTACGGATGGAATATACAAACCTTTTTAAGCCAAGTGTGCCTCAAAGCAGACCTACCGAAGGATGCTTGGAAATCGAAGGATACTCAGATATCAAATTTTACTACCTTGATCATTGAGGAGGGAAAATGAAACGGCGAGGATTTATTGGCTTGCTATTGGGTATTTTCCTGCTGCCGTTGCGAGGTATAGCGGACGCCATTTGTAATCCGCATCTGGCCCGTCTGTTGGGTCGCCATCGCAAACTGGTCCAGGTGCGAGACGGTGGAAGAGCTACCTCGAGGCGTTACTTTGTTCAGTGGTTCGGCCATTCAAGTTTTCTCATTCATTCCGCTAACGAGGTGAGGATTGTTACGGATCCTAATTTTAACGTGACACCCGGCATTGAGGCCGACGCTGTCACTGTGAGCAATGACCATTACACTCATAACAACATCGGGGCAGTGGGTGGGGATCCCTTGATTCTCAGAGGGATAACACTGGAGCAGACCTGGAACCCCATTAGTACCCGGGTGAAGGACATCCTGATCGTCAACCTACCTAGCCAGCGCGGGTTCGAGTGGGGCCAAGTTGCCAACTCGATATTCGTTTACGAGATGGGAAGCCTCTGCATTGCCCACCTGGGAAACATCGGTCACCTTCTGACCCCGGAGCAGCAACGGTTGATGCGTAAGGTAGACGTGATGATGATTCCCATCGATGCCAGATTGAATTTGGACTTTGCGGATATAGTGAGGGTCATCGAGCAGGTGAATCCTCCCGTGGTGATTCCCATGCATTATGACGATGTCGTCCAAGCGGAAATCTTCACTGAGTTTATCGGTACACGATACCCTGTTCGACAGATGAACGCTTCTCAGCTGCAGTTAAGTCGAGGCACTCTTCCGACGTCGACTGAGATCCTGGTTCTCGCGCATCCCAGTCCGGTTTATCCCTTCAGTGACCCGTGGTCTTCTCCGGAAACGAGCACAGAGAATTGATTGTGCATTCCGGGCAGCGTGGCTTTTTTGCCATGCAAATTCTCCTCCCGTGGTACTGAAGCAAGTGGCAAAAGCGGACCCTCTCTTTTTCGGGTACCACGTCTACGAGGTCTAATTCGATCTTGTCCGGATTGGTGTTTCGAGTGAGGCCAAGTCGCTGTGAGAGCCGCATCACGTGGGTGTCCACCCCAATGGCCTGTCTCCCAAAGGCGTTGCCGAGCACGATGTTTGCGGTCTTTCTCCCTACCCCGGGTAGAGACGTAAGCTTGTCCACCCTATCCGGTACCTTACCAGCGAACCGCTTCTCAATTTCTTGGCAGCATTTTTGGATCATCCGGGCCTTATTTCGATAAAAATTAATCTTGCGGATCTCTTGCTCCAATCCCGCCAATGGTGTGTTTGCATAGTCACTGGCTACGCGAAACCTGGGGAAAATCTGGCCTGTGACTTGATTGACCAGGTCATCCCTGGCCTGAGCGGCCAGAATGAGCGCCACAAGGAGTTCCAGGGGATTGGAAAAGTTAAGATCCAACTTGGCATCGGCATGAACCCGATTCAATTCGGCCGTGATCCTCGTAAGGGGAACCTTTTTCTTCAGCGAGTCCGCCTTTTTTTTCTTTCCTGGTGCCATTTTTGTTTTTCGAAGGATTATGATAGCAGTAAAGGCAGAATTTCAATAGGAGGGAATCTGTGGATCTAACCGAGCTGAAGAAGATGACCGTAGCCCAATTGAGAGAGAAGGCCAAGGGAATACCGGACCTTCAAGGCGTGGCGGGTATGAAAAAGGACCAGTTGATTCAAGCCATATCGAAGGCTGAGGGCATTGGCGTCGGAACCCAGGAAAATGATATATCCATAAGCTCGGTAAAGCAGGCAATAGAGGCGCTAAAAAAGCAAAAAACGGAATTATTGGCTTCGCCCGAAGGCCATAGCAAGGTAAAGCGGATTCGCCGGAAAATTAAAAGGCTCAAGCGCCAGACTCGTAAGCTGGCTCTAGAGGCAGCTCGCCAAAAGGCTGCGCAGGCAGCAGCAGCGGCGAAAGCTCCGCCGACCCCTGCAGCCCCACCGGCCTCGAGTGCGCCCCCAGCTCCAGAGACCCCCCCCGCATCCGAAGCACCACCCACTTCTGATGCTCCCCCTACCCCTGACGCTCCCCCTGCTTCCGAGGCCCCTCCAACACCTGAGACGCCCCCAACCCCTGCAGGTTGATGAGCGGGTCGGTTTAGACAGAGACCGCTTAGCTCTCAGCAACAAGAAGCAAAGCGCATGGCGCTAGTCAGTACTGAGTTACGAGTGCTGAGTGACTAGGATGACTCTCGCCAAGACGCAAAGGGCGCCAAGGTAAAAATTTTTGGCCAATCGGGAAAAGATGGTTGGGCAAATCCTAAGGGCTTAAAGGGAGATATGTTTTTGTTTGTCGTCGTCTCCCGACAAACAAAAAATTAATTCTCTGCGTTCTCTTTTGTATTGCGTCCTTCGTGGTCAAACAGTTTGTCACCACGAAAAGCACGAAGGTCACAAAGTTTGGATCACTGGTCGTGCCAAGAACGCAAGGGTCACAAAGATTATTTTGCGTCCTCTACGGTGAATGAATCTTCCTCTGCGTTAGTCTGCGTAAATCTGCGTGTGTCTGCGGTTAATTATCCCCTATGGAGTGTGCTCTGATTGCGGGGTAGCTTGCTGAGGACGGCGCCCAGGGGACCAATCTCCTCCGGTACACCGTTCCTGTAAGCAATTGCCATGTTCGAATACGGAGAAACCCGCGGGCTTGGGGTCAGGATGCCCACAAGGTTTAGAGGATCCGAGGACGATACAATCATTGCCTCGTGATCCAGTTCCCCACGGCGAACGCTGCGAAGTGCCTCCACAGCCTCCGGTAAGGCAAATTGCTCACCCACGAAACCGTTAACAAAGCGGCCGCCTCGAATTTCGCCTCTTGCCTCGAGGCGGCGATAAATTTGCAGTAGAGTTCGCCAAGCCGGTAACCTTGACTCCCGTGCCAATAGATCTCGAAAGACTACGCCGTAGCGATAAAGAAGCTGGCGCGCCATCATCTCATTGACCCGTTCAGAGTCGTCTCCTTCTATACCAATCCTTCCACCTCTCCATAGCGACCAACGACCGGTGGGCATCAACCCTGTGGTGCTCCGGCCACCAGTGACGCCGCGCAGATGACGTGTCCTTTTCTGCCGTTTCATCTCAGGCGTGAGTAGGGTGCGAAGACCGGCGATCCCGTCCCCGGTCACTTGCCCTCGGGCCACCAGCTCCCAAAGGGCTGCTTCCGTTTGGGTCTTAAGCCGGCCAAGGTCTCGGGCAATGTCCAGTAGGAACGATGCACCGTTGTGTTCCAGATATTCTGCCACGTCCCGAGCAGTAGCGGTCAAGCCTTCCATCTGTGACGAACGGTTTCTGCCCGGTTCTATGAAGTAGTGCAGGTCCTCCCGCAGCACAAAGGCGATTGGTGCTACCCTTGTGGGTGCCTGCCGTCGACCCTTCCTGGGTCTTAGGTCCAGCCGAGCGTCCAAATCTGGAATATCTGTTTCATTGTTTTGATGACCCACGGGACTGGCATTGAGTTTTAACTTTCCCCAGGTTATTACGCCTGCAAGACAGAGATTTTCCAAGTCCCCCGGGTCGTAATGGGCAATCCGTGCAGGCAGCACGTGCTCCTCCCAGGCAGGTGCTGGCAATTCTAGCCCTTGGAGTTGTCTGATGACCTGCAAGATTCCTTCTCGACCGTGAAGCTGCGATCTAGGTTCCACATGTTGCCAACGGAGCAAGAAGCGAATGAAATCCGCTGCCGTAATGGGCTCAATCTCGCGGCGTAGTCGTCCTAGGGTAAGGCGATGAATTCTGGCGAGGAGACGTCGATCGCACCAATCCACCTCCTGGTCTCCCATTGCACCCGGGTTGAAGTGACCCTGTAACACGTTTCCAGAGGACTCTAAAGCAGCAAGGGCCAGTCTTGTTTCCGAAGGAGAGAGTCCGGCCCGTTGTGCAAGGGATCTGACGTTAATGGGTCCCACCACCTCCATCCAACCTCGTACGACATGGCAGATGGCCTCCTCGCGCGAGGGGACGTCGGTCTCGCGCGCACTAAGCGCCGGAAGGTCAAGCTCAGGGTGGATTCTCATCTCGGGAAAGACCCTTCGAGCCAAACCGAGTCGCTCCGCTGCAACGTAACCTGAGCGTTCCTCTTCTCCCTGTTCTGGCCGCCATCGTGCCAGTGTGGCCCGGTTTGTGGCCATGAGCTCCTCTGCCAGGCCTCGCCAATTTCGCGTTTCCTCTAAAGGTAATATCCCAACGCCGAGGAGGAAATCGTGCAGTTCATCAAGGTCGCGGATATCAGGGAATGCTTCCTGCCGAACCTGATTAATGGCCTCCGAACTCAAAGCACCAATTCCACGGGCCAGGTCTGGGTCTATCCTTCTAAGAGCCACCGCCCGGGCCCGGCGCTCCTCCAAGGGGGCGTCATCGAGGAATGCATAGGGGTTTGCATTGAGGATCTCATGGGCCATGGAGGAGGGAGCGGAGGTCTCCACTGCCACGGTTGAAATCTGGCCCTGTTCTATCTTAGCGAGGACCTCGCACAGACCCTCCAGATCCATAGCCTCATGGAGGCAGTTTTGAATGGTTTCATTAACCAACGGATGATCTGGAAGCTCAATGGGGCCGGTGCGATTGTCCTGACACATGACCTGTTGGGGAAAGACGGCCGCAAGCAAGTCCTCGGCACGCATGCGCTGAATTGCCATGGGGACTCTTCGTCCTCCGTTGAACCGTAGTACCGCAAGGGCACGGGATGCGTTCCACCTCCACCGGCTAGTGAAAAGCGGGGCCGCAAGCATCGCTTGCACAAGATCCTTTTTTACGGTTGAGGCGAGGACATACGAAAAGATACTTTCTAAGGGAAACGAGTGCTGCTCCCCTAAGGACAGTACGATCCCGTCATCAGTGGCGGCTGCCTGAAGTTCAAAATCGAAGGTTACGCAGAAACGTTTCCGGAGTGCCAATCCCCAGGCGCGATTGATTCGACCTCCCAGAGGGGTGTGGAGGATGAGCTGCATTCCCCCGGCCTCATCGAAGAACCGTTCGGCCACGATGCAATCATTGGTGGGTACGCAACCGAGCACAGCCTGGGTTTCACGGATATAGCTAACCACCTGTTCCGCCCCCTCCTGGGGCAGACCTGTCTCTTGTTTTAACCAGTCAACGGCTTCAGGGACGTTATGATGTCGTAGCGCGACCTCCGATCTGAGTTCCGAAACTGCTTTAGAGAGTTCCGTGGTACGTGCAGGCGCCTCGCCGAGCCAGAAGGGTATGGTCGGAGGGGCCCCATGGGCGTCCTCTACCCATACTTTTCCGGACGCCACCCGCCGGATCTTCCAGGATTTGTTACCCAAGAGGAATATATCACCAGCAAGGCTTTCGATGGCAAAGTCTTCATTTACTTTGCCGACGAAGGTTTCCTGAGGCGCCTCAAT
Organism: uncultured Binatia bacterium (SeqCode); assembly: GCA_965215595.1. Classification (GTDB taxonomy): domain Bacteria; phylum Desulfobacterota; class Binatia; order UBA9968; family CAXXLF01; genus CBDCDW01. The sequence continues at coordinate 1,013,452 of CBDCDW010000006.1, forward strand.
CACGTCGTAGTCTGCTGTATCCGGAATGGCGCCGCCATTGGTAATGGCTGTGAGACGTGCTCCTCTGCGCGCTCGAATTCGATTGTGGACACGATCACGGTGGAGGTAGGCGCTTCTTCTCCCTCGGTGCGGTGCCACTCCCTCACAGAGGATATCGAGGGTCTGTTCGAACTCCTCGCGAGTGAGATGACGATAGGGATAGGCCCTACGCACCATGTGCCAAAGTTCGTCTTCCTCCATAGCAGAACTGTGGGACTCTTGTTCAACTAACGGGAGATTTCCTTGTGCAGTGGTCTGAGGCAAGAGTGCGGCCACCGTGGCAACCATCTGCTGCGCCAGGACGTCCAACGGTTTGTTCGGGATCTTCACCTGATCCAGATCACCACTCCGCACAGCACGGATGGCAGCAGCGCATTGAATCAAGTCATCGCGCGTTAATGGGTAGAGGATTCCCTTCGGGATGGCGCCTAGCCAATGCCCCGACCTTCCCACTCTCTGGAGCAAGGTTCCCAGGGCACGTGGCGCGCCCATGTGGCAGACCAGGTCCACGTGTCCGATATCGATGCCTAGCTCCAACGAGGCAGTGGCCACCACCACGGGGACCTCCCCCGCCTTTAATTTTTGCTCAGCCTCAAGGCGCGTCTTGCGAGAGAGACTACCGTGATGGGCCGCTACCTTTTCTTCGCCCAATCGACTACTGAGCTGGTGCGAGACGCGCTCCACCAGGCGCCGTGTGTTCACAAAGATCAGGGTTGTCCGATGGGCTTTAACCTGGCTTGTAATTCTATCGTACACATCGGCCCAGAGTTCTTGGCTGGCGATGGGACCTAGCTCCTGATCGGGTAACTCGATGGATAATTCGAGGTCTCGCTTATGCCCCACGTCCACTATGGTGCAGGCGGTATTACCATCCTGATCAAGTCGATCGTTTCCTACCAGTAATTTGGCTACCTCCTCGATGGGCTTTTGTGTAGCGCTTAGACCTATACGTTGAAGGCGGTGGCCTGCCAAGGCATCGAGACGCTCCAATGAAAGGGCCAGGTGAGCCCCCCTTTTATCCCCGGCCACCGCGTGGATTTCGTCCACAATAACTGTCTCGGCGGTCTTCAAGATCTGGCGGCTTCGCTTGGCGGTAAGGAGAATATAGAATGACTCGGGTGTGGTAATGAGGATGTGGGGTGGGCGGCGGATCATTAGTTGTCGTTCCCGAGTGGGTGTGTCACCGGACCGCACAGCTGCACGAATCTCGGGGAGTTGGATGCCCATGGTCTGCGCCAAGCCCATGATCTCGGAAAGCGGTTGCTGGAGGTTTTTTTGGATATCGTTTCCCAGTGCCTTTAGGGGGGAGATATAAATGACACTGGTCCTGTCGTCGAGTCTACCCCTTGCCCCACGTCGGACAAGACGGTCAATGGACCACAGGAACGCTGCAAGGGTCTTCCCCGAACCCGTAGGCGCCGCAATGAGGGTGTCATTGGATTGCGAGATATGCCTCCAGCCGGTCTCCTGCGCAGCCGTGGGATTGCCAAAGCGGTCGTGGAACCACTGCCAAACCAAAGGATGAAATTGGGTGATCAATGGTTTATCTTTAAGAGACCTGTCCATAGCATGTACAAGCATTGGACGCGGGACCGTAATGGGCTGGGACCGGTCTGGCCTGTCCTACGCTCGTTTTGCAAAATACCATGCCGCTAGTTTTTACGCCACAAATGAAAAAACGCCTGACCCCTCGGGTGATACGCATGGTGGAAACCTCGCTGCGGGAGTTCCCAGAACTTGAGGGGAAGACCCTCACCGTGGGATACACCGGGAGCTACCTGGGCACTGCGTTTATGCCTGTTCAGGCCGGGGCCGACGTCCCAATTGGAATCCGGCTAAGGGCTCGCAACCTTGCTTACAATACCATAGGACATGAGTTGACTCATCTGGTGCAAGGGTTAGAGCAGGTTCCTCACAAAAAAAAGAGTCGTACCGTGGCAAAGATCCCTGGAGGTGAGAAACAGTGTGATATTTGGACCCTGGCCCGCAGTGGACTGTTCTGTGACGATGCACCCACTTACCTGAGGCTGCCGCGTGTGGTGCGAGAAAACTGGCCACGGTACGCTGAGTCCATCCGGTTCCTATGCATCGCTGCAATTGAAAAGCGTCGAAGCCATCGTTTTTATATCCGTTGGCTTGAGCGGCAGATTCGTCTCATCGCCCGTGGGTTAACTCCAGAGATCGATCTTAGCCGGTAGTTCCTTTCCGCTACTCAGTATCGAGGATTTCTACCCTTTGAGAACCTAATGGTTCGAGTAACTCACCATGCCCGTGAGCCTGCCCCTCGAGAGGCTCAGGGGCGTGAGCCCTTCGAATCGGCTGCCGATTATTGTCGGATCGGGGCTAGTCAGTGCCTTGACCCTTTATCACGACAACGGTTGAGCCCCATCCACCGGACTCCGGCGGAGCGTCTTTAAAGGAAGAAACTAGTGGATTCTTTGCGAGAGTCGACTGGACAATTCGTCTTTGAATTCCCTTGCCTCGTCCATGGATAACACGGACTTGAAAAAATCCTGCCTGGTGACACTGATGAATGTATTCTTCCACAACACTGGGGATATCCTTGGGGGCGAAGGCGTGCAAATCAATTGAATCTTCTAGAGGCAGGACAATGGGCTCGTCAAAGGGTGAATCGTCCAGATCCGTGGAGGGTTCTTCTGGCGGGTCTGACTTTTTTTGGCTCATTGGAAAAAGCTCTCATGCAGCCGCAAAGCGCAGAGCGTATAATTAGTGACGAGTAATGAGTATTCGAAATCGAAGGTTGAGGATTGAAGATAGAGGATCGATGGTCTTGCTGTCACTAGTCCGTAGTCGTCTTTCGCTTTGCTCCTATACCTTCTGCGCTTTGCGCTCTGCCATTTTTCGTCGGCGAAAATCTGCAGTTAATTTTTCCCTGACTCTAGTCCTGTCGTCCTGTGGTCAGTAGTCCATAGTCCTGTTATTTCGTCACGCTTTGCGCTCTGCGCCATGCGCTTTACTTCTTTTAGTCCAGATCGATATCCTTTAACGGTTTCGTGATGGGTTCCTCCTTGGCCTTCTTAAGGAGATCCTGAAATTTGCGATCCAAGACTTTCCCCTTGCTCTTTTCCGCTTCCGCTAGCTGCTTATATTTCTCATCGCGGCGGGTTGCCTCTTCCTTAAGCATCTTGTGGGCGTCCTTTAGCTGAGCCACAGGGTGCGGCCTGGCGGGGACTTTGTGTTGCAGGACGGCCGCCAACTCTGGATCTATGGTAAGAACGGCTTCGCAGCAAGGGCAGGTCACCTGTATAGTGGAAGCATTTAGTTTTGACATCGATCCGTTTCCTCCTTTCGCCTATTATCCCCTAATTTCGATCAGTTCACCATCGGGGCCTCGAAAGACAACCCTTCGCCAGCCCTCTTCCCTGGTCTCTCGTGCAGCCGTGGGGTGAGGTTTCTGTGCGATTTCGATGCCTTTGTTCTCGAGCTCGGCTACTGTCCTATCGAAATGGTCAGTTTCTAGACAGAAATGAAAGCCTTTCATGCTGCCATCGGATCGATGAGTGAGTTCCAGTACTGTGTCACCGAGCTTGAGATAGGCGATCTGCATGCCGTTACCCGCTACATGTTGGAAGTATTTCTTAAAGCCGAAAGTGAGTTCATAAAAACCCACTGAACGTTCCAAATCTTTCACATGCAGCGCCACATGATCGATACGCTTGAACATGGCGTCTTACCTCCAGTTAAGCATACTATTTCGTATGGTGGTTTTGCAAAACCCTCCACCTCTTGGACGCTTGATTGATAAGCGTAAAATTGATACTGAAATGTGAGGGAGAAGCTAACACAGAGAACTTCTCCCTTCAACGCCACTTGCGGTGCCCGAGTGTCTAACTGTTGATTTCAGTCACTGGCAAAGACCAACTCCAAATTTGCCTCGGCCACAAATAGGTTATTAGACGCTATGCCGATTTATAAATTGATCGATGATGTCGTGTTTCCGCCCCCCAGCGATGCCCAACCGGACGGGCTCTTAGCTGTGGGTGCCGATTTATAAATTGGAGACTTGAGCGCTTGAGCGCAAAGCGAGTCTTGGCAGGCTACCAGATGGGTATCTTCCCGTGGTACTCGGAAGGACAGCCAATACTGTGGTGGTCTCCCGATCCCCGGACGATCTTCGAACCCGATAATATCATCATCTCCAAAGCGCTTCGCCAGACGCTGAAAAAGGGAATCTATGAGGTAACCTTCGATAAGGCTTTTGTGGACGTTATAAAGGCTTGTAAAGAAGTACCCAGAAAGGGGCAGGAGGGAACTTGGATCACGTCGGAGATGCAGAAGGCGTATATCCAATTACACAAGTTGGGGTATGCCCATTCAGTAGAGAGTTGGTCCGAGGGAAAACTGGTAGGAGGCCTTTATGGGGTGTCCCTGGGAAAGTGCTTTTTTGGCGAGTCCATGTTTTTTCGTAAGACGGATGCCTCGAAAGTCGCGTTGGTGGTATTACTTCAGCGATTAAAAGCCTGGGGCTTTCAAGTGATCGATGCGCAGATGACCAATCAGCATCTTTTGAGCCTGGGGGCAAAAGAGGTCCCGCGGAATGTATTTCTCAAGCAATTGGAAGAGGCACTGCGCTTTCCCACTCTGAAAGGGCGCTGGGACGGAACCGAAGACTCTTACATGTGATGAATTTAATTGCCGAGGCAATGTCCGGTGTTGAGATGGGACTCAAAATCGCCGTGGAACAACTTCACAGCGCTTTCAATGGGTGGTCCAGGCATATTAATCAGTGCACAAAATCCCTTTCCTCTATTGAAGGCAAGGACTTTGCTTAGTTGATCCAGGAGCGCTGCTTGCCCCTCACCCTTTTGTACCTTCTTTAAGATTGCGACCAGCATGTTGGTTTCCATACGGCAGGCGGGGCACTGATCGCAGGACTCACGTGCAAAAAATTCTGCAATGTTCAGAGTATCCTCAACAAGGCACTGTCCCTCGGTAATAAAGCGGACCACACCGCAACCAATGGAAGAGCCTATATCGTGGTAACTCTGGTGATCCATGGGCGTGTCCAGCTTATCGGGACGAATAAAGGCGGTAGAAGGACCGCCAGGCTGAATGGCCTTGATGTTCTTTTTATCTTTGATTCCACCGCCGCAATCCTCCAGCAAAAAACGTAGTGGAGTGCCGAAGGGTAGCTCGTAGACTCCTGGTCGTTCCACTTCCTCATTCAAGGAGAAGAGCATGGTGCCTTTACTATCCGCAGTTCCGATTCCGCTGTACCACTCTGCGCCTTTAGCCAGAATGGGTGCCATATTTGCGAATGTCTCCACGTTGCTGACGGTGCTGGGCTTAGCAAAAAGCCCGGCGGTGGCAGGGAAGGGAGGTTTCTCCCTGGGCTTTGGTTCTTTGCCCTCGAGTACTTCCAATGCCGCAGAATCCTCCCCGGCCACATAGTTGGTGGGCGCTGGGTGAACAAGAATCTCGAGATCAAAATTATTGCCCAGAACCTTTGTTCCCCAATAGCCCGCAGTCTTCGCCTCGGCCAAGGCCTCGGTCATGCTCTGGGTTGCTGCCTGATAGGTCTCATTGATATAGAGATAAGCCTTCGGGGCCTGGACAGCATAGGCAACGAGAATAACACCCTCCAGGATGAGGTGGGGAAGATTTTCCATCAGGACACGATCCTTTTTGCTCCCCGGTTCGTCTTCGCCACCGTTGAGGACAACATAATGGGGTTGCTCCGCGGACTCAGCGGTAATAGCCATTTTCTTTCCCGTGGGAAATCCCGCCCCTCCACGGCCCTTGAGGCCAGACTCAGTCACCTCTCTAATGATGGCGTCGGGAGGACCCTTAATGGCCTTTTCCAGGGCGCCATAGCCGCCCCGCGCTCGATAGTCTTTAAAGCCTTCTTTTCCTTCCACGATCCCCCGTGGAAAGAGAATTCCCTCCATGTGCCCTCCTAGAATACTCCAGAATCGAGTAGCTGGTAGATGAGGTCTTTGAGTGAGCTATCGATTTTGTCGAGTCGTTTGACGTCGGGTCCACCCGAGAAATGCTCTACAATGTCATTCACGTCCTCCATCTTCACTCCAGCGTACCAAGTCTTTTCCGGGTAAATGACGATGTTGGGGCCTTCCTGGCAGGCACCAAAGCACATGTATGATCTGACTTCCACATCGCTGAGGCCTTTTTCATTTACCTTTTTCTCAATCTCTTTCATGATCTCTTCAGAACCTCGACTCTTACAATCGATGTTCTGGCAGACAAGACAGATGGACATTGCTGAAAATCTCCTTCCCTAGGGGCTAAACTCGTGGGCGACTCTTCGGGGATCAGTTCATCTGCAGAACCCAGTCCTTGTTTATGAAGATTTCGCTCAGCTTCCGCTCGTCTTCTTCCGTAGGCAGAGTCTGAGATAGATGTTTATCATATTCCTGTTGAGATAGTAGCTGGCCGTCCACACTGTAAGTCTTACCAGCATGCTCACCGATAGAGCGATGGAATTTCAAGTCAGGGACGGTTAACTTTGGTTCTCCCTCAGGGATAGACTGATTAAGGGTTTCCACCAAACTATGAGCTTCCCTAAGATAATGCTCCAACGCCTGCTCGTTGAGCTGTTCCTTGTCTGGTTCTTCCATACATTCATGCTCATTGTAACGGCCCTTGAGGCCCCATACATAGACCCACTGTGCAGAGGAGGAATGAGTGGTCCCAAAGAGGTCATAGGCTGTGGATAGCCATTTATTGAAGTATTTCTGAACAATCGACAGGGGAATCTTGTTCGCCTTGACGATACGAGTCAATCCAGTGTTTCCGGTAAACATGTGGAAGAATTCTTCTTTAAGCATGGCCGTTACGCTCTCGGCAAGTGGGGCAAAGGCGGAATGACTCATCATGGTGAGCTGATACTTCCCGTCGCGATCCACGAACTGAGTGTAGGTATAAAAGTCGAGCCAATTGTTCACCGGCCGGTTAAAGGAGCCTAGAAGACGATTTCCCTGTCCTGCCCGTCGTTGTAAGAGTTTCTCTGCCTCCAGCTTGCCGGTATCGCCAAAATAGGTTACCAGCAAGTAGCACATCTGCCAACCATGACGCATCTCATCGCTGTTAACGCGAATGAGTGCGGCATGGTCGTAATCAGTGGGGGCGGTATCCAGAAGATTCTTTTGCTGTTCCACCGAGGCGAATTCCGTATCTCCCTGATAAACAATCAGGTTCAATAGAGCATCCGTAATGGTTTGGTTGGGAATCTGAGTCGTCCTTTTCCACTTCGGCTGTCCTTTGAAATCGCCGAATTCAATTTCAGAGGCATGGAGCTCACCGAGCTTGGTCTCGAATTTGTAGTCTCCCAAAAGCGACGCATCATAGCCAATGTCCCTATGCCATTCGTGGAAACAGTCAATCCAATTATCAAAAGTAGTAATTCTCGCCATGGGCTTTCCTCCCCCGGGGCATGATTGGTTCGAACGATCGTTCGAATATACCTGCTGCATCCACAGAAATCAACCCCCCGGAGCGGCACCTGATTACATGCTGAATTTATGAACCGGAACTGTAAGGATTTTTTCTTTTGATGTCAAATAGTTGGTGGGGGTCTTTAGGATTTAGCCCATACAACCTCTCATGCCCCGTACGCTGTTATGTTCCATGGGTCGGACCTTCTACCGGCTAAACATGACACGGAGGGTGGGACGCAGAACCGTTCATACCGTACCACCTGTCGAGAGCCTCCCCTTCGAGAACCTCATGGATCGAGTACCTCACCATGACCCTGAGCATGTACGACGGGTCAGGGCCGTACGCCTGTCGAACTGGCAGGTTGACTGATAGAACGCTCAGTGGGTAGGTGCGGGGACGAATGCTCAGGCTACCCCGTTGGAGTGAACTCTCGGTGGAGACGACTCATCTCAATCGTTAAGCATAGTCCACTGGAGCCACCAAGCCAATGGTATAGGCCAGTGATTCGGGGTTTATCTTGTCTTTTTCAGCTGAGCCTTAGCAGCTTCAACAACAATCGCGGCAGTGAAGCCAAACCTCTTCTGAAGATCCTTGAGAGGTGCGGAAGCCCCGAAAGACCTCATGCCAATCATCTGACCTGTGATACCGGTATACTTGGCCCACCCAAAGGTGGAGGCCTGTTCCACTGAAACTCGCGCGGTCACTGAGGGTGGAATTACACTGTCTCGGTAGGTCTCCTCCTGGTCGTCGAACAGCTCCCAGCAGGGCATACTGACCACCCGCGCCTTGATTCCCTCGGTTTTGAGCTGCTCGTAGGCATCCACACATAGCGACACCTCGCTGCCGCTGGCCAGCAAAAGAACCTCAGGTTTACCGTCATCTGCATCAGCCAGGACATAGGCGCCTCGTTTCACGCCCTCAGCAGAGGCGTATTTGGTACGGTCCAGTGTCGGCAATGCCTGACGGGTCAAGATGAGGGCTGCAGGTGCATGGTGGAGTTTCATAATTAACTTCCAGGCCTCCACCACTTCATTAGCGTCTCCTGGACGCACCACAATGAAACCAGGTATGGAGCGGAGGGAGGCCAGCTGTTCCACGGGTTGGTGGGTTGGTCCATCCTCGCCCACGCCGATGCTATCATGAGTAAAAACGTGAATGGTGGGTATTTCCATCAATGCGCTGAGTCGAATCGCTGCGCGGGCATAATCACTGAAAATGAGAAACCCGGAACCATAGGCGCGAACCTTAACCAGTGACATCCCATTTAAAATTGAACCCATTGCATGTTCCCGTACACCGAAATGAAGATTCCGCCCGCCATAGTTATCAGCAGCGAAATGCCCGGCTTGGTCAAAGTTAAGAAGGGTTTTTGTGGATGGGGCCAGGTCTGCGGAACCTCCCATTAACCAGGGTAGGCACTTGGCAATGGCATTTAAAACGGTGCCTGACGCCTCTCGACCGGGGAGGCCTTTAGCATCCGCTGGAAAGCTCGGTAGGTTTTTATCCCAACCGGACGGCAACTGGCGGTGCTGCATCTTGTGGAGCTGATCCGCCAGGTCAGGGTACTTCAAGCGGTATTCTTTGATCCGTCCAAACCAGGCGTCGCGTAGGGTTTTGTTCCGTTTGCCCATGCCTTCCGTAAAATGATTGTAAACACCATCGGGTATTAAAAACTTCGCCTCCTCCGGCCATCCGTAGTTACGCTTTGTTAGCTTGATCTCTTCTTCCCCCAGTGGCTCGCCATGGGCACCGTGGGTGTCTTGTTTGTTGGGTGAACCATAAGCTATATGGCTGTCCACAATGATTAGCGTGGGTCGATCCGGTGTGTCGTGGAAAGTTTGGTAGGCGCGGTGTAGCAACCCCATGTCATTTGCGTCTTCCACTCGTGTGACATTCCAGCCGTAGCCGAGAAAACGTGTGCCTACATCCTCACTGAATGCCAATACGGTTTTGCCCTCGATGGTAATTCTGTTGCTGTCGTAGATCCAGCACAGATTGGAGAGCTTCAAATGGCCCGCCAGAGACGCCGCCTCACCCGTTACCCCTTCCATCATGTCTCCGTCCCCACATAGGGAATAGACATTAAAATTGATCAGGTCTTCAAAGCCGGGTTGGTTGAAGTATGTGCCCATCCACCTGCCGGCCATTGCCATACCTACGCTCATGGCCACGCCCTGTCCCAAAGGACCCGTGGTGGCCTCGACACCGGAAGCCAAGCGATACTCGGGGTGGCCCGGGCAGCGGCTATCCAGCTGACGAAAGTTCTTGATATCTTCCAGCGGTACCGATACCTCGCCAAGGGTCTCGTAATCTTTGCTCACCGCCTTGGTACCCGTTAGGTGAAGCAGTGAGTACAGCAGCATGGAGGCATGCCCTATGGATAGTACGAAGCGGTCACGATTGGGCCAGATGGGATCCTGGGGGTCGAAGCGAAGAAAATGCTGCCACAGGCTATAGGCCACAGGTGCCATGGCCATGGGAGTCCCCGGATGGCCCGACTTTGCCGCCTGGACTGCATCCATACTGAGAGTCCGGATTGTATTGATGCAAAGCTCATCGAGATTGCTTCGAGTTGCCTGTTCCATGTTTGACTCCTTCTATCCTTTGTCGTTGTCGGTGAAACTGGCCGCCCCTGGCCATGAGCTGAATTGGCCCCAGCGCCAGCCGTTGATCAGGTGCATATTCCCACCATGCTCGAGTATGTACTGTTTGTATTCCAAGAGTATATCGCGGATGGCTTGCTTGGCATAGTCAGCTCGGGCACCGAGGTGAGGTACCCGGTGGATCACCTTAATGACCTGATGGAAACGGTATTCCCGGACGGATGAGAATGTCCGACACTTCTTCTTATCCCATAACTTAAGTTTATTAAACTGCCTTTGATGGTTTATCGAATACCAAAACTACCAGTTTTACTCCTCAAACCTCTTTCCCTTTAAAGTAATTCTCCACATGACATTGGGCACAGACCAAAGAGCGCATCTCCTGGTGCATGGCCTTTTGAATATCCTTCCCCTGTCTTTGGAAGGCTTCGATCATAGCGGGACGGGTGATGCGCAATCTCATGGTCTGACTGTCATGGCAATCCTGGCAGCCGATGGAATTGACCACCTCCGAGCCCAGGCGGTACCACTTGTCTTTTTAAAATACGCCAACACCCATTTGGTTCATCAGCCTGGGAACATCCGTACTTTTACAAGACCAACAGGTAGCAGTGTTGCCGGTCCCGGTACGCAGCGTCTTTCTTATGTCCTCTACAGCATAATAGTGTCCTGTGGATTGATTGTAGTCCCGTGAGAAACCACAGCCTGCCCACAAGATCACCAAGCAATCGTTACATACCGCGACCCTTGCATGGCTCCCTCGCTGCCACGTGGCGTATTCTGACGCCATGACATGGCAATTCATACAAGCTTCAGGCTCGTCTCACAGATACGAGGCGGCGTTGGAGATATACAAAGCTAGAGAGCCGAGTCCGGTAAGGATCCCGAGAAGAACAATGACCGGTAGTTGCCACTCAGGTGGTGGTGCAAAGTGCCGTATCCAAGTGCTAAATCTAGACATCTTCGAGTTTTGGCAACTAAATGCCTGTCAATGACATCGCACTAGGGTTCATGTCACGGTCTATACCAATTGGAGAGTGCCTTTGACAACTCGTAAAATTACTAGTTTTTAGGTGAGAATTTACCAGGCCAGGTCGACGACAGATCCAAACAAACGGAAATTTAAATCCGAAGCACGAAATCCGAAATTCTAAACAAATTAAATCATACGAATTTCAAAACAATTAAAAAAGGTGTAACAAAAGTTCATTAGAGAGTTTCGGATTTTGAGCATTGAGATTTTGAAATTGTTTCGTATTTCGATATTCGAATTTCGAGTTTAGTGCTTTGACTTAGAGTTTGTTTAGCCCGTTGAAAGCGGCAACTTTATAGGCTTCTGCAAATGTCGGATAATTAAAGATGGTATCCCGGAAATATTCAATAGTGCCATCCAGTGCGAGCACACCCAGACCGATATGAATGATTTCTGTGGCGTCCTCACCAATCGCGTGCACACCCAGCAGCTTCAGCGTAGCCGGATTAAACAGGATCTTGAGCATCCCGGTATGGTCGCCTACCATCTGTCCCTTTGATACGTCCTCATAAGAGGCCACCCCCACCTCGTAGGGAATCTTCGCGGCGGTCAATTGCTGTTCCGTCTGGCCAACCATGGAGATTTCCGGAATGGTGTAGATTCCGTACGGAAAAAAATGAGGCATGGTTGCCTGAACCGTATCAAACATGTGGGTACTTGCCAGACGGCCCTGCTCCATGGAGGTAGAGGCAAGGGCCGGGAAACCGATGCAATCACCGGCGGCATAGATATGGGACACCGCGGTCTGAAAGTGCTCATTCACGTCGATGCGCCCGCGGGGGTCGTGACTCAAACCTGCTGCCTCTAGATTGAGTTGGTCTGCATTTGACTGACGGCCGACGGTATAGAGTAGCGCGTCCGCCTGTACCCGTTTGCCGCTATCCATTGTGGCTCGAACCTGTCCGCTTTCGTTCACGGTTACCCCGGCGACCTTTTCACCCAGTCGAAAAATGGCGCCTTGACGGCGCATGTGGTAGGAGAGCGCCTCGATAATTTCTTGGTCAGCGAAGTCCAGGATCGTGGACCGTTGGTCAATGACGGTCACGTTAACACCGAGGGCGCAGAACATGGATGCATATTCAAGTCCGATCACACCTGCCCCCACAACCATCACGTTTCTGGGAATTTCCTCCGCACGCCCGTGTCCAATATCGTCAGATACAATGACATAATGGCCATCGTAAGGGATGTTCGGGTCCATGGCCGAACGTGAGCCGCAGGCAATCAGTACATGGTCCGCCGTTAACTGAGTCGCTTCTCCTGTTCCCGTGACATCAAGGATGTGTGCATCATTGAATCTAGCCGTGCCACCAACCATATTTACACCATTGCGTCTGAGCTGCTGGTTAATAGCCGCCATCTCGCGTTCGGTGACGGTGCGTAAGCGGTGGAGGAGATCGGAGGGTACGATCTTTTCTTTGAGGGTGTAACCCTGTCCATAGAATGACCTTTGGCTGAAACCGGTCAGGTAGAGGACGGCTAGACGTAAGGTTTTGCTCGGGATGGTGCCACCGTGGAGACAGGCACCACCGATTCCGTCCTGCCGGTCTACCATAGCCACTTTTTTGCCTAGCTTTGCGGCGGCAATGGCGCCCTTCTGACCGGCGGGACCGCTACCGATAACCACAAGGTCGTAATGATTAGGAGTCATTCAGTCCTCCTGAGCAAGGTTGAACTCACGGAAAATGACAAAACCACGAATCATTGCAAATAGCAAAAGTGTGTCATTTTCAAAAATGCTGCTAATGGGATTCAACTATCCTGCGAAGCGCGGTTCTGGCAACCCATGAACTCCGGGATACACAGCGAACAAACTGCCCGACAAGGGAGAATGTGCCAGTTGTTCTGCGGTCAGTGTCTCTGTGGCGGAGGTCACATACAACACATCAAGATGCTCCCCGCCAAAGATGCAACTGGTGGGGCGTGGCACAGGGAGTTCGATGACACGTTCCACATCACCTGTTGGGCTGTATCGGACGACCTGGCCGAGGCCCGGCTGGGCACTCCAGACGCAGCCTTCAGCATCCACCGTGAGTCCGTCGGGGACCCCCGTGGAATTCTCATCCACTGTAGCAAACACACGTTGATTGGAAATTGTACCTTCGGCAGGATCGAAATCAAAGGCGTGGATGCAATGACGAAAGCTTTCTGCGAAATACATCACGCGATTGTCTGGGCTCCAACCCAGACCGTTGGACAATCTCACTTGGCTCAAAGTCCGTGTGATGCGACCGTCGGGATCAAACCGATACAGGTTTCCAGATGGCGCATCGAATTGCACAAGGTTCATGGTGCCAGCCCAAAATCGACCTTGCCGGTCACACTTGCCATCGTTGAAGCGGCTCTCCGACATGTCCAGCTGCGGACCACCCAGAAGGTCCAGAGTCGCGGTGTCAGGATTGAAGACGGCGAACCTGTCCTTAAGGGTGACGATCAGGCCACCTTGCTGACGAAGGGCAACCGAACTGACAATTTGAGTTAGATGAAACGTATCGTTCACCCCGCTTTCGGGATGAAACCGATGGATGTTATGGGCCTCGATATCCACCCAAAAAAGGATCTTTTCGCGGGGTTCCCAGACGGGTGATTCCCCGAGGATCGCGTGGCTACTCAGAACACAATCAACCTTGCATCTATTTTGTTGTTGTTTTGACATTGCCTTTGAAGCCTCACACCGTAGTTATGGGTCGTTGGATTGTTATCAATGAGACTCCCTCTGTGCGTGGAACCCTAACAGGGCCTTCAATACATCACGGCGGCTGATCTGGCCCACCAGTCTATTATCCTTGACCACCGGATACCCACGGTATGGATCTTTTAAGAACCTTTGAGCCAATTCCACGAGGCTCATGTCGGGGTCAACTGTCTTGACGCCTTGGCCCATGAATTCCGAAACTTTACCGGTCCAATCGTTATGATAGGCAGCACGCAGGCCAACCTTCATACAATCCTGTTCAGAGAAAATACCCACCAGGTTTCCGTGTAAGTCCACCACGGGTGCGCCTGAAAGCCCATTTTCTACTAAAGCTCGGATGGCCTCAAATACCTCGGTCTCGAGGGTAAAAGTGACAGGGATGGCCGTCATATAGTCCTTAACCGCTAGTGGAGCTGTGGTCTTTGCGCGCATGAGATCTCCTGTATCAAATCTGTCAGCAATCAGCTTTTGACCCTACTCCGTATCGCACTTTGCCAAGCGCTCGAGCCCCGCACCCGTATCACTGCCGTCACGAGTTGCTCCACAAACTGGACATCCGCCATCCTGACCTCCAACGGCACTCAAGCCGCCGCAGCTTCCCTTGATGCTGCTTCTCCCCAACAACACGCCTGTGGCCATGCCCAGGAAGGCCAATCCAATGATGACGAAGCTGATGAAAAACAATTCCATTGATTAACCACTCATTCGGCGGTGACCTGAGCGAATTCTGAAGTCGCCCTTTCGAAAAAGGAATCCCGTTCCCTGATGATAAAAAGCGCGGCAATCCTTTCTTGCTCCGCCAGTTTGTAACCAACCTCCGGCCCCATGACGTTTAGCCCCGTGGCCAAAGCGTCAGCAACCATGGAAGAGGAACTGATCACTGTGACGGATGCGAGTTGGTGTTCGATGGGTCTTCCCGTTCGGGGGTGAATAGTGTGAGAAAAGCGCCGCCCGTTTTGTTTGAAGTAGTTACGATAATCTCCCGAGGTAGCCATGGCCCGATCTTTGAGGTGAAGTACTTGATGCACGACCCTTTGGTTTGCAAGGGGCTTTTCAATACCCACGGTCCAGGCTACCCCCTTTGCATTTTTTCCCTTCGCCCTTAATTCTCCCCCGATCTCAACGAGATAATTGGAGACCTCAGATTTATCCAAATACTCTGCCACCTGGTCCACGGCGTATCCTTTGGCGATGGCCGAGAGGTCGATCTGCATATCCGGACGATCCTTTTTGATGGCTGGAGATGAAAACCGAGTGTGAATTTTGGCGTAGCCAACTTTTCGCAGAGCTTCACGGATCTCTGCGTCCGACGGAATCGTCTCACCCCCTGGGGTGGGGCCGAAGCCCCAAAGATTCACCAAGGGGCCGACGGTGACATCAAAGGCACCTTCCGTGAGCCTGCTCGTCCTCATGGCCTCTCGGATGACAGCAACTGTTTCCCTGGAGACTTCCATCCACTCTGTGGTCTGCCGTTTGTTAAATCGTGACAGTTCCGATTCCTCCAGGTAGGTAGACATGCGGTCATTGATACGTTTCAGGATCCGCTCAATTCCTCCCTGGATGTCCTGTGCGCTCACACCAGAGGGCAGGTCGCTAAATTTAACCGTGTAAGCCGTCCCCATGGTGGGGCCGTTGATCTTGACCATCCCAGGGCCGTTTGCCTCGTGGCTACATGATACGATTGCGAAAGCCCCAATGAGGACGGTAAAATACCACTTGCTCGCTAGGCGATACTGCAATGGAAATCCTGGGTAACTCATTTAGATGCCAAAATCGTCGAACATGATCTGCTCGCGCTCGACTCCCTGACTCTCCAGCATTTTGGCCACTGCGGCGTTCATCACCGGGGGACCGCACATGTAATATTCGCAATCCTCAGGGGCAGGGTGGTCCTTTATGTAGTTCTCGTAAAGCACCTGGTGAATGAATCCCGTGTGGCCTTGCCAGTTATCTTCTGGTTGGGGATCGGACAGTGCCACAAACCATTTGAAGTTTTCGTGCTCAGCCTGAAGCTGATTGAAATCATCCTCGTAGAATACCTCCCTCCGGCTCCGCGCACCGTACCAAAAGGTAACCTTGCGATTGGTTTTGATCCGACGCAACTGGTCAAAGATATGGGATCTCATGGGTGCGTATTGCGCCATGTATAATCTAACCCAAGGGCGATACGTTGCGCCATTTGTGATTCTAACCCTCCAAGGGCTCACATTAGAGCTCAAGGAGGGCAACAATGGAAGGGTTCACCATGGCACGACGATCCAAGCAGGAGTATTTACGATCCATCTATGATCGTTATCAGCACGCACCACGGGCACAGAAGGGAACGATGCTAGAGGAATTCTGCAAGGTTTGCGGCTACAACCGCAAATATGCCATCTGGCTTTTAAACCGGCCCTTGCCCGAGGCAACTGTACGCAAACGGGGTGCACCTCGCTCTCCTACATACAATCGGGCAATGGTAAGGATTTTGGCAAAGGTGTGGGAGGCCTCGGGGTATCTGTGCTCCCAACGTCTGAAGGCCGCCCTTGTACACTGGTTGCCCTGGATAAGGCAACACTTCGAGCTGACCCAACCGTTAGAGGATCAGCTCCTGGCCATCAGCGCCCGTCAGATGGATCGGCGCCTGAGGGAAACCAAGCACATCGTGAAACGCCGACTCTATGGCACCACTCGGCCCGGATCGCTACTAAAGCAGATGATCCCGATTAAGACCGATCACTGGGATGTGAACCGGCCGGGCTATCTGGAGATTGACCTGGTGTCACACTCAGGGGCCTCAGCGGTTGGGGAGTTTGTCCATAGTCTGGACTGTGTCGACATTGCTACCTGCTGGGTAGAGCGCAAGGCCGTCATGGGTAAGAGCGCTTTGGGTGTCTTGAATGCGGTCACCGAGATCGAACACCAGCTTCCTTTTCCCCTCAAGGGGATCGACTCCGACAACGGCAGTGAGTTTATCAACAATCGCCTTCTTGCCTTCTGTCAACAACGCCCAGCTGGCCACACCATTCAGTTCACCCGCTCGCGTCCCTACAAAAAAGATGACAACGCGCACATCGAGCAGAAAAACTGGACCCATGTCAGAAAGCTTATGGGCTGGGATCGCTACGACACCGCAAAGGCCCAAGAGGCCGCCAACCAGCTCTATGATGAGCTTAGGATCTTCCAGAATCTGTTCCAGCCCTCCATGAAGCTGCGATGCAAGATCCGTATAGGCTCTCGACTTATTCGCCGCTATGACACGCCTCGTACCCCGTTCGAACGGGTCGTGGAGTCCCGAAAGGGAGACCCCAAAAAGCTGGCAGCCCTCAAGCACACGCTTAAGACAACTGATCCCTTCGAGCTCTCTACCCGAATCGATCAGCAACTGCAGCGGATCTACAAGCTGGCCAGCCATGCAGACAGAGCCCCACGAGAGAGACCACCGCTGAAACAAACGCCGTGGAGAAACTGGACCTTCAGCAAGAAACTACAGCGCCAACAACAGGACATGAAACGACAGATGCGAGACGACTTCGGTTAGATTTTGTAATGACGCAACGAATCCCGCTAGGGTTAGATTTTTTGATGGCTTAACACGGTAACCGACGCCGAGCCCGTTGAGTACGGCCCCCCTCCAGCCGGGTGCTGAATCCATGCCCAGACTGGCTATAGCCGTGTTGGCTTGATAACCGGTATTCCACAAGCACACCAGGATACAGGGGCCGAGGGCCCACACCACGTAAACCATGACCCGTTTCAAATCGATCCCATCACGCACATGGGGAGCATCCCGGGTGACGTCCGGTGGCGAGAAGAGAAAGCCTTCGACCATTTCATAGAGCACGTAAAATCGCTCGTAGCGCCCGCCTTTGGCGAAATGCGGTTGCGTTCCTTCGAGCCAGCGTCGTAGCCAGTCCATGGGGATCAACCTTCTCTTTCTATGCGCTCGAGATTCATCCTGAGCACGGGTCCATAATCGTATTTACTTGGGCACACGAAGGAACACAGTGCCAAGTCTTCCTCGTCCAACTCTAAACAACCCAGGGCCTGGGCAACGTCTGTGTCCTGAACCACCAGGGCCCGCAGCAATTGCGTTGGCAGGATGTCCAGCGGCATGACCTCCTCGTAGCTACCGATGGGAACCATGGCCCGGGGGCTTCCGTTCAGCAGGGTGGTGAGACCGAATCTTCGTTTCCGGGAAAAACTGGACCAAAAGACGTTAATGGCGGAATAGTTATTGACCCCTGGTAACAGCCAGCCCAAAAATGCCCGCAATTGCCGCCGACCGCCTTCGGGAACCGCCGTAATCTGTGAATGGTAGCGGCCCAGAAAAGTAGCCCACCCCGCGGCGCGATGGCCCGACAATACCGAGCCGGAGATGATACGACTGTACAAAGGCGGCAGTTCGCCCTCCACCAACTCCTCAGTATTGGCCCCTAAGCGGGTGCGGATGAGACGTGGGGTTCGCACGAGGGGTCCAGCCAATGAGATGATCCGTTCTGGCCAGAGCCTCCCGGTGGTAAACAGTTTACCCATGGCGATGACATCCTGATAATTGAGATGCCAGACCGTCTTTGCTGCGCTGACAGGATCAAGGCAGTGGATGTGAGTTCCCACCAGCCCCGCCGGATGTCGCCCTTGAAACTCAGCCATGGTGATCTGACTGCCAGCGTTTGTGGG
Source organism: uncultured Binatia bacterium (SeqCode) (assembly GCA_965215595.1). Taxonomy (GTDB): domain Bacteria; phylum Desulfobacterota; class Binatia; order UBA9968; family CAXXLF01; genus CBDCDW01. Next base: position 1,031,897 of record CBDCDW010000006.1, read on the forward strand.
GATGTCCACACCGTGGTATTTGCAGACAAAGACCTTTCCCTCGGTCAACCGAGATATGGCAGTCAATCCATTTTGGAAGTCCTGTTGATAGGAGTTGATCACCACATCGGATTTTAGCGCGAGCGGGTTACTATCCATGGCGGTGACGAAGATGGACTGGGGTAAAGAAAAAGCATCCGGTGCGGGGACTTTGCTATAGGGTCGGGTACGCAGCGCGGTCCAGAGCCCAGATGCCAGAAGGTTGTCCCTGACCTGCTCCCGGCTCAACCGAGGGAGCTCCTCCTGGGAGTAAGGGATAAATGTTTCCTCCTCGTCCCCCACTAAAGAAATCACCACGGACTGCAAAACTCTTCGCTCACCACGATGGACTGCACTGACCACACCACTTCCAGGTGATGTGTAATTGACTGCGGTTGTCTTGTCTGTGAAGAGGGTTTGACCGAGCTTGACTCGATCCCCTTCGGCGACCTGCAAGGTTGGTTTTAAACCGTTATAGTCAGGGCCTAAAAGGGCGACCGAAGTAACGGCTGGCTTATCGTAGATCACCTGCTCCGGCTGCCCAGTGATCGGGATATCCAGCCCTTTTCTAATTTTGGTTAGCATGGCGACTCGGTGCCCGATAGCCGCCCATTTTTCGCAGGCGGGTAGGTTGTCTAAGGCCTTAGATCAGTGGAGGAATTAACACAGGTGAGGTATCCTTACAACTAGTAAATTTACTAGTTTTTTAGGAAATTCTTGCTGTTTTTTGGCTGTCAATTAACTTACTTTGGAAGGTCTAAATTTTTTAGATTCAGGGAGAATTGGAGGTAACCCTTACGGTCTTTAGCATAGCACCAATTTGATCGCTCACGCAGAGAGATGCTTTCTTGTCTCATCGATGCGAACAGGTCTCATGACCAAGTACCTGGCAATAGCCTGACCAATTGCTGGCAGGACAAGAGGTGTCGGGTTAAAAGCGCACACCGGGATGAGGGATTTAGCTTGCTGCGGATGAACTCATCGGTAGAATTAAATTAGCCTACACATTATAGATATCAAAATCAGAAATCAGGCTTGTACTTTGGTGGCTTTTCCACCTCCTCGCGCGACAACAATTTCCCCCAGTTGGTCCTTTCTCCCATTTCCTTCTTCGTTTCCGTTGATATGAAGTCCTTACCCTTGCGGATCTCCCAGCCACCACCCAGGGCCTTGTAGACGGCAATCAGGTTTCGGGGGACATCACCTTTACTTGTGATCAGCGTGTCCTGCCGTTCTGCCAGCGTTTTCTGAGTATCGAGAACTCGCTGATAGTCTGCCAGACCCTCGCGGTACTGGATCAGCGCAAGATCCACAGAGCGCTTGGATGCATCGACGCTTTCTGAGAGGAATCCGACCTGCTCCTGAGATCTCAGGAACGCGGCCAGTGCATCCTCCACGTCCCGTTGGGCCCGGAGAACTGTGTCCTGGTATGTGACAATGAGTTCTTGGAAGCGGGCATCCTGAACGCGGACGTTGTCCCTGAGACGCCCATAATTCAGGATGGGCCATCGAAACGAAGGGCCGATGGATCCGGCCAAACTGCCGCCATAGAAAAGCTTACCAGCGTCTTCCGCCTCAAAGGCGATGGTACCCACCAGGGCAAAGGCAGGGAAAAGATCCGCCCTGGCAACGCCGATCTGAGCGCTCTGGGCGGCGGCTTGAAGCTCAGCACTTCGAATGTCCGGGCGTCGACGCAGCAGCTCGGCGGGGATACCCACCGCAACGTCAGCGGGTGCCGTTGGGATCGGTTTTCGGTTCCTGAGCACCTTTCGCACTTCTCCTGGTGGTCGGCCAAGCAAAATACTCAGGGCATTTCGGGCCTGGTCAAGACTAGCCTGCAGGGGCGGAATTGTGGATTGAGTGTCCCGTAGTAGGGCAGTCGCCTGGGACACGTCGAGTTCCGTAACGGCTCCGCCTTGAAAACGTGCATCCGCAATTTCCAGGCTGCCCTGCTGGACAATCACGTTCTCCTCGGCTACTTCCATGCGTCTCTCGAAGGTGCGGATCTGGACATAAGTGGAGGCAATTTCGGAGACCAGAGAAACGAGAATGTCGTCATAGTTTGCGATGGAGGTGCCCAGATCGGCACTTGCGGATTCTACCCCACGACGAAAGCGACCCCAAACGTCCACTTCCCAGGCGGCATCGAAACCAGTAGACCAGAAATCGAAATCGTCCTGAATGGGCGTGTTCGCGGTATTGTTGCTCAACTGCTCGCGGGAATAACCGCCAAATAAATCCTGTTGCTGGGGATACTGGCTCCCTACGGCAATTCCTAACCGTGCTCGGGACTCGAGGATTCGGATTCCTGCGATCTGTAGTGAAAGGTTTTGTCGGTATCCGGTTTCCACGAGGGCGTTGAGCACCGGATCACTGAAAACACTCCACCAGTCAATTTTCTCTGCCGGTTCCATTTTGACCTGGGGATTTTCTGTTTCGATCCATTTCTCATCCAAGGGGGCCTTGGGCTTCATGAAATCCGGGCCGAGTTTGATACATCCGGCGAGAAGGAGGAGTAGGGGGGCCACTCCTACTAACGGCATCATCCGTGTGGAACGGACTCTGGGCCGTCCAAGCCCGTGACCTTGTGGGTTGGAGGCGACATTTGCTTCGGGAGCATCCTTTGTATCGCTGTTCATTCGTATTACTAACGCGGTTAGAATTCTGCGAATCAGTTGGTGATGCCAAACCAGTCCACACAATCCGGACACGATCACCTCAGAAATCACTGCCATGTAGCGTGGAAAAATGGGTTTCCCATGTTAACAAACCGGGGAATTTGCTCTTACCTACCATGGAGGTGAGTTGTTTACAATCTGGTTTCGCGTTAGGTTTAGGGTCCTTGGATGCCCGCAGTGCCTAGAGTTAAGGTGGTTAGTGAGGGTTATGGGTACGAGTACACTTGAATTCATCGCAAAACATAAATTCATCTATTTATTGTTATCGTTACTTCTTTTGTTTTTGATTCATCCTCTTTTTTTGAAGTTTGCGGCTACCCGTATCGTCCTGCACTTCTTTTTTTCCGTTGTGCTCCTTTCTGCGATATATGCGGTGAGCCAAAAAGGGGCGATGCGTATTGTTGCCATCATTCTTTTGCTAGGGGCGTTGGCTGGGACATGGATTGGCTACGTGACTGGCGATCCGACACTGGACATTGCCAACTTAGGGTTTACCATCTTATTTCTCTCCTTCACGGGGATTCTAATCGCGTCGGATGTCTTTCGAGAAAAAAGGGTTACCTTCGACACCATCTCCGGAGCGATATGTGTCTACCTTTTGATTGGACTCACCTGGGCTAAGCTTTATTCCCTGATAGAATTTTTTGAACCGGGTTCCTTTACGATACAGAAATATTTACCAGAAACGACCGGGTACCATCCGGAGCATCAAACACCACTCTTCCTCTATTACAGTTTCGTCACTTTAACGACCTTGGGCTACGGGGATATTGTTCCCTTGAGCGCCCCCGCCAAGGCCTTTTCCTACGTAGAAGCAATTGTAGGGCAGATTTTTGTGGTAGTCTTAATCGCACGCCTCGTGGGCTTGCATATTGCCCACGCCGGCAGGAAAAATTCTGACTGATCAATGGAGTGAGTTTTTAGGAGAGATGAATTAGGTAAGGGAATAGCTCAAGGGCGATGGGGCTTCCCCACAAATCCACGCCCGAAGCCAGCCTCTTTGGCCGCTGTTGCACCCGCCACGCGGCCGCTAAAGATTGATGGGCCAAGCATGGTCCCTTCCAGACCCGCGCGCCCGTTGATATGTCCGCCGGCCATACCGGCCACCTCACCTCCGGCGAAAACCCCCGGAACGGCTTCAAAGTGGCCGTTCAATACACGACATCTGAGATCCGTTTTGATACCGCCGAAATTCTTTCGCGCTAAGGGAAATAGCTGAATGGCGTAAAAAGGGGGCGTATCGAATTTTTTCGACTCTTTTAGAACCTTGCCAAACTCCGGTTCTCGCTCCAGTCCGCTCTCGCAGGCTTGGTTGTATCTGTCCACTGCGGGTTGAAAGTGTTTGAGATCTACTTCCATTTTCCGTCCTAGTTCTGCGAGAGAGTTAGCCTTACGGACGTAGGGTGAATTGTCCAGCAAGGTCTGAACGTTTTCTCGTATATCTTTGTCTCCCTGTCGATAATGAGGGTCAGCGATGCTGAGTTTGGCCGCCATAGCTGTATCAATAATTGCCCAAGCATGGGGCGGATCCTGGGCCATCAGTGCAGGCGTGGCTGAAGCGCCACCGGTGCGGGATTCGTCGTGGAAGCGTTGTCCCTGTTGGTTCACCCAGATGTAGCCCGGAGTTCCGCGAAATACCAGACCCCGTTTGCCCTGGGGATCGAGATAGTCCGGAGTGGCGTATACGTAAAACCAGATGTGATCCATGTGGGTTAAATAGGCGCCTATCTCCCGCGCCATTCGGTGGCCGCTACCCGTTGCTCCCCGGCCTGCGCCTTCCATAATTTTGAAGTTTTTGAGATCCGGCCGGATCTCCCGGATCATATCTAGGTTCGAGTTGAAGCCCCCTGTGGCCACCACAACGGTTTGACTTCGGATCTCCACAGGGTCGCCGCTCTTTGTGTTAAATCCGTTTAAGCCACACGCCTTACCATTTTGTGTGAGGATCTTGGTGACCTCGGTGGAGGTGATAATGTCCTTTACCCCACGGGCCTTTACCGCTTCGATGAGTACCGTCGTAAGACCGAGGCCGCCCCTTTCGGGCCGATGCCAACGGGGAACACGGTTACCCTCTTGATGGTTCAAACCAACCCATTTGACACCTAACGCCTCTGCCCATAGGTAAAGGTCGTTGCGTGAATGCTCAAGATAGAAATTGGCCCAGGGCTCGTCGGCTGAGCCTCCTCCCCACTTGACGCAATCTTCAAAGGCCTGGTCCGGGGTGTCGTGAATCCCGTTAGCTTGCTGGAATGGAGTCCCTGCCATGCAGCATCCGCCGCCGGAAATGATGGAAGCCCCGCCGAGGGTTTCCGCCTTCTCGACCATGGCCACCCTTGCGCCAACGTTACGGGCCTCGATGGCGGCAGCCAGGCCGGCTCCACCGGTGCCGATGATGGCGACGTCCGTTACAATTCGCTTTGGCTCTGCCATAAATCAACCCAGAAGTAGGAAAGTTTAGAAATCTCCTCCAAAGAGATCCTCCCAGGAATTGATCTGCGACTGTTTCTTCCCGGTTGCTGGTTTTAGGATCTCGATCTTAATGCCTTCGTTGTCCATATTTACGTCCACTTCGAGGTCCACCTTTCCTAAAGGTGCGTCAATTTGTTCGCATTGCAGCGCATCGAGTGCCTGAATGGGGGTCAGCCCTTTGATAATGTCAGCGGCATATTTAACCCGTAGGCCCAACGCGATCTCAGTGTAAAGGACTAAAAAATTATCGCGGCTGACAATTCCCTGTACTGGTGCTTGCGCACGGGCGCTCACCTGGAAGGGCTTGCTTACCCCACCTCCAAGGTGCTTGGGACGGTACAATCGGCAGATATGATATCCCTCAATCTTAAACTGCCCACCCTGGTGAATCACACGGTCCTTTTTCATTAGAAGCTGGATATCGCTCTTTGTTTGACCGAATGCGGGCGGGGAGAAGGCAAGGAGGCCCATGGCCAGTATGACTTCCGTCTTAATCATTGTTTTTGCTTACCGATACTCGTTTCAACATCCAATGACCCGCGCAGCGTATCCGATTTTACCTCGCTTCGCAAGAATTCCGAAAACTTAAGCCTCCATTAGAGAGTTGTTGACCCTAAAAGACCTGAATGGTAAGCAACACGAGCGTCTGTATGGATTAATTATGAGTAAAACTGCTGATACTAATAAGCGAAATCGGTCAAAAGAAAATCTCTCTGAGATAAGAATAGCGCAGGAGGCCCTTAGGAAAAGCGAGGAACGAACACACCTAATCGTGCAATCTGCCCTCGATGTTGTTGTCACAATGGATACGCAAGGATCGATCACCGGCTGGAATCCTCAAGCCGAAATCATCTTTGGTTGGCCTCAGGAAGATGTCATGGGCCGGCCGATGGACGAGACCATCATTCCCATGCGTCATCGGAAGGCACACCGTCGAGGATTAGTAAAATTCCTAAAGTTACAAAGCGGCCCCCTGCTGAACAAACGGACTGAACTCACGGCCCTCCATCGAGACGGTCATGAATTTCCCATTGAGTTGACTGTTGTTCCCACACGCACTGCAAAAACTTTCAGTTTCAATGCCTTCGTTCGGGACATCACGGACCGTCGGCGGGCCGAGTCGGAGCTACAGGAACGGTTGCAGTTCGAGGAGTTGGTTTCCACCATCTCGGCAAGGTTTGCTAACGTACCTGCCAAGGAAGTGGACTTGGTGATTGAAGAGGGACTCAGGCTTTTGGGGGAATTCTTCGATGCGGACCGCTGTTCGGTCGTTGAGATTTCAGGAGATGGTAATGAAAATCGTTCGAGTCACCGTTGGCGTTCAGAACGACTGGATGCGGCACGCAATCTTCCTCGGTCCTTGTTAACAGCGACACTTGGCGAGAGATGGAAACGGGGGGAAGCAATTGTGTTTGCACAGGCAGACGACATACCAAAGAAGCAGAAGGCGTTACGTGAGGCGGTGAAGCGAGCGGGGTTCAAGTCCCATTTAAGTGTTCCGCTGAAAGTTGGCGGCGAGTTCATAGGCGCCGTGGGGATTACTTCAATGGTGAGTGAACGAGAGTGGTCTGGCGAAGTGGTGCAGCGGTTTAAGTTCATCGGGGAACTTTTTGCCAATGCCATCACACGCAAGCGTGCTGAAGAAGCGCTTCAACGCCTGAGCGGGCGACTGATTAGCGCCCAAGAAGAGGAACGACGCCGGTTAGCCCGCGAACTCCACGACGACGTGAGTCAACGTCTGGCGGTGATTGCCATAGAGGCCGGAAAGTTGGAGCAGCAATCTAATTACACCCCAGAGATTATTCACGGGAAGCTCCAGGGAATGAAGGACCAAATCGTCAGGTTGGCGGGGGACATCCACCGCATATCGCGTCAGCTTCATCCATCCATCCTGGATGACCTGGGACTTGTGGATGCCATGGAGTCAGAGTACCAGCGGTTTTCGGATGTTGAGGGGATTCCAGTTCAGTTTACTTCGGATAGAATCCCCAGCGGAGCAGCTAAGGAGATGTCCCTGTGTTTGTACCGGGTGACCCAAGAGGGATTGAGAAATATTGCCAAACATTCGAAGACAAAAAAAGCTCGCGTTACCTCGGGCTGCAATAAGGGAAAGGTCCTTCTAAGGGTTGAGGATTCTGGTGTTGGCTTTGACCCAGCCAGGGCCCGGGGCAAGCGAGGATTGGGCCTGGCCAGTATGGAAGAACGGGTCAGGCTTATCCAGGGGAAGTTATCAATTCAATCGTCGCCTGGACGGGGTACCACCATTGAGATCCGTGTTCCATTGACCCAAATGAATGAAGTTTAGGAGATCCAGTCAGATATCAGGTGATTAGTAAATTTTGAACTGAATACTAGTAGTTTAACCAGTTGACAGCGTCTATGGTTATGGCTACACGCTAGATTCAGGTACGGCTTTAGTTCGATATAATGAAAAAAACACGCGTCCTATTAGCGGATGATCACAGGATCGTGCTTGAAGGGTTACGAGGCATTCTGGAGGGTGAATTTGAACTGGTTGGAACAGTTGAAGACGGTCGTGCCTTGGTGGCGGAAGCTCAAAGGCTCAACCCGGATGTCATTGTAGCAGATGTTTCAATGCCTTTACTCAACGGAATCGAAGCGGCCCAGCAGCCCAAGAAGGCAAATTCCCAGGCTAAGTTCATATTCCTTACCATGCACCCGGATGCCAGCTATGCCACCCGGGCACTAGAAGCGGGCGCATCTGGTTACGTTTTGAAACATTCAGCGCCCTCCGAGCTCGTCCAGGCCATTCGAGAGGCACTGCACGGGCGTGTTTATGTGACTCCTATGATTGCCAAAGAAGTTCTTCAGACCTTCATGGATGGGTCCCTGGGAATACGGCGTGGCTACCGTGAACTGACCCCGCGGCAGAGAGAGGTTCTGCAATTGGTGGGTGAGGGCCATTCGGCCAAGGAAATTGCCACAATTTTGCACATCTCTACTCGGACCGTAGAGTTCCACAAATACCGAATCATGGGGGATCTCAATCTCCGTACCAACGCAGAGTTGATCCAGTACGCAGTCAAGCATGGGATCGTTTCGGCCTGACTGATTTCCTATTTAATCGTAAGATCCGCGACACACCCGACCTGGTATAATTACTAGGTGCCGACTTTCTACACTAAACCCCGAAGTAACCAGAATCCTTAAAACTTTGCCTCACGGGTTATACATAATCTTGCTCTTTGTTACCCCGAAAGTTTTGTAACAAAAACCCGTAAATTTACTAGTTACCGAAAACGCTGATTCCTTGTAGAGTCCATCAGATTGGTCGTCTCGGTTTTGTACCGTGACTCACCATAGGATCGTTTGGGGACGTTGCCATGAAAAGACATCGTTTACTTTTAGCGGATACTCATAAGGTCATGCTTGAAGGTTTGAAGTATCCGCTGGAGCCTAGGTTTGAAGTTGTGGGGATGGTGGATAACCCAGAATCGTTGCTTGATAACGTCGACCATTTGAAGCCGGACATAGTAATCATGGAACTGTCGATTACTATCGATACGGCACGCCAACTGAAGAAACGACATCCACAGCAAGGGATTATTGTTTTAAGTACCTACGACGAACCGTCGGTGATGAAGCTAGCCATGGATGCAGGGTCCCTCGGCTTTGTGCTGGTGCAATCCGCAGCTTGGGATCTGATCCCGGCCATTGGGGCAGTGCTCGGGGGTCACTCTTACATGTCGCCAGGGGTCCACTCGACGGGGTAAAAACATGAATTGGGGACCGAAATCGAGGATTGAAGATGGAAGATCGAGAATGCTGAGAAAAATTATCGGTCCAATGACTCAAATCAAGGGCTGGAGTCCAGGCACCAAAATCTGTACAATGAGTGATACTGAATAATGCTCTGTACAATGAGTGATACTGAATAATGCTGTTGAATGGAGGGTAAAAATGGGCCGCATCAAATGGATTTTCGTACTTTGGATGGTGATATTTCTCGCTTCATGCGCTTCTTCCGCCTCCCTGGCCGACAAGGACAGCCCTGCGCTGAAGGAGAAAGCAACATTATCCACACCGTCACTTTGTACCGGTCCCAGAGACCCCCGATGCCGCTAGGGAGTAGAGCGCAAATCGTTCGGAAATATTAACCGCAGATTAACGCGGATCAATATCTGGCCGTTCTGGCCAGAAATTAATACTCTTTATTTGAGTCTGTCTGCGTCTTACCGCAAGTAGTTTTCCTTTTTCAGGTTTCTATCCTCGATCTTTGATCCTCCATCCTCGATTTTCGTTCCTGTCTATTCCTAGACAAGTATGGCCTCATGTAATACAAATTTTATGGTGCACCGCTCCCAAAGGCAGATTCCTTCATCAGCAGTGAGCGTCCTATGTAAAGGACTCCATCAAAAACATGGCCGAACCTCGAATTTATAGTATTACTGAGCGCTTGTGGGGAACGCGACCCATGCCGTTGCTTCTCTGGTCTGCTGCGGGGTTGATGATCTTTCTCTTACTTGGCAGCCGGGAGTTATGGACCCAGGAAGGTCGTTGGGCAGCCATCTGCACAGAAATGGTGCTGCGAGGCGATTACCTGCACCCTTACTTGCTTGGCAGGCCTTACTACGAAAAGCCGTTGCTATCCTATTGGCTCATGTTGCTGTTATCCTACGTCACCGGCGGTCTGAACGAATGGTCATTACGTTTGCCTTCAGCCTTTGGGGGAATGATCACTATTGCATGTGTTTGGCGATTGGGTAGCAAGTTGATGAACCGCCACGTGGGCCTGCTCGCCGGGTGGATCTCCGTTACCACGGTATTTATTATTTTTTGGGCCCGGGTTGCCAGTACGGACATGCTCAATGTCGCAGGGGTGATGCTCGCCTTGGTTTGGTACTTCGAGCACAAAGAAAGCACGAGTTTTACCAACTATACTATATTCTTTTTGATCCTTGCGGTGACCAGCCTCACCAAGGGATTAATTGGCGCCGCCATACCGGTCATGGTGTTGCTTCCCGATGTGCTTCCCAAAGGACAGTGGAAAAAACATGTGAATCCGCGCCTATTTCTAGCGCTGTTGCCGGCCCTGGGGATTTATCTTCTTCCGTTTCTGGCCTCAAGCGTGATCGGGAATCAGGACTATGGACTCAGTGGATTGCATAGGGTGTTTGTGGAGAATTTCGTTCGTTTTTTTCAACCCTTCGACCATAAGGGGCCGATCTATACCTATCTAATTTATTTACCCGCGTACCTAATGCCTTGGACTTTCTTTTTCCTTCCGGCCGTTTGGTATACAGTCCGCCACTGGCGCGAGTTAAACCCGGGAGCGTCCTGGGCTGCTTGGGCAACCCTTTTGTTATTTGCGTTTCTCACGGCCAGCGGCTCCCGACGGAGTTATTACGTACTCCCGGTGGTCCCCTTTGCGATATTAATGACTGCGAACTGGATACTCCAGGGGGGATTACAGAGTCGTCGCATCCAATTGGCAGGTTATACCGCAGTGGGCTCGTTTATTTTAATTTTTGCTTGGTTTGGTATTCTACAACCCTATATTAAGAGTAAATCGAATGTGGTGCAGTACGCAAAGGTGCTGCGAGAGCAGAGTGGATCTGTGCGACCGTGGACAGAAATGAATATCTTAATGGTTCGAGCGCCAGAAAAAATGGCCTACTATCTCCGCCCGGTGCTCCCTCCACAAAATGTCTATCCGACCGAGCTTCTTGCTATACTCAAGGAACAACCCTGCCAACTCATCGTGAGCCGTATAAAGAATAGGGCTGAATTGAAACCGTTGTTGAGTGGCTACAGTCTAGTGGAAGAACCATTAGGACTGGATTACCGCCTTCTAAGAAAAAAAGATAAGGGAAAGATTATTGCATTTATTCCACCCCGACACCTTTGTGGTGCTTAGGGTCAAAGAGAGAACCAGTCGGGCGATAATTTATTTAGGGAGAAGTAGGATGTTAAAACATTTCGATCTGGGTTCTCTTTCGGTAATCAGCATAACCTTTAGTCTGTTTGCGGCTGCGCTGTTCTTCAAGGGGCTGAAACACGACCTGCTCCTGGAAGCCGGAGTGTTTTTGGTTTCCGTGAAGCTGATCATAATGGCCTACAAAATCTCTACTGCTATGGAGGCCCTTGATAAGAAAATAGACCAAATCTATGCAGAGGTGAAAGACTCTGGAGCCCCTGCATCCGGGAAGTAGCTCGCCCCCGGCAGGCAAAATTCACTTGGCTAAAGAATCCGCCTGGTTTACTCTTAGATTGTTCCTGTTCCGGACAACCCACAATAAATTTACAAGGATATTCGAAGGAACTAGTTCCCGGTTGTTTTCCCAGGGGTTGCGGTCATGGACTTTTTCGGCGGCACGATGTTTGTGTGGAAGGAATATTTTTGAACGGTCCCGTTCTTATTAAAAATCAGAAACAGATCCTTGTCCACATAGCCTGCCTTCTGAGTTATCACGGCGCGGTAACTGTACCGCCAAGTCTCAAAACCGGTTTCTATGCCTTTGCGGAAAGGCTCTCCAAAAGTCTTGCTGATCTCTTCTTTCGTGGTAACGTTTGGTTGGATTTTTCCAACCGAGGATGATGAGAATTCGTTTCCGCTAAGAGTACACCCGTGTAGAAAAAGGACAGCCAATATGAAGTATGATAGTCTGTTCATAACTTCCCTCCTAGATTGTTTTCCCTTCTCAATCCCTTTGCACAGTTTGGAAACCTGAAATCCTTAACAAATCACGGTTAAAATTCGAAAACCGAATACCGAAATCCTAAACAATTTCAAAATCTCGAATTCTCAAAATCCAAAACCTTCCAATGAGAACTTCTTCCGCTATTTTAACTTGTAATTCCCCGTGGTCTTGCCACGGGGACACCTTATAGTAGCATGGGTGGATGGGAGCAGGCGAGGTTGAGAAAGGTAGTCATTGTGCGTGGCAGATTCACTATCATATTGTGTTTCCGGTGAAATATAGGAAGGCTCTTTTGAGCGAGGAAGTGGTAGGGATCATCGTGGAAACAGCCAAGGGGATCAGCGAGCGCTATGATATAGAGATGGAAACGATAGGGTGCGACAGAGACCATATTCATCTTCTATGCACGGCGCATCCGAAGATCTCGCCGGGGCAGATTGTACGAGTATTCAAGAGCATTACGGCGAGGGAGATCTTTCGTAGGAAGCCGGAGGTAAGACGGGAGCTTTGGGGTGGGGAGTTTTGGACAGACGGTTACTACGTGGGGACAGTCGGAGAGCGGGGCAACTGGAGGGCTGTAGAGAACTATGTGGAGAGCCAAGGCAAAGGTGTGGGAGAACTTCGTCAGCTGAGCCTCTTCTGATACCCCGTGGTCTTGCCACGGGGTTTTTCATTTATTTTTCAATCAGCGGGACCTGAGCAGCAATGTCAAAATTGATAATGGCCCTGATCTTGTTTTCAATCTGGAGGTAACGTGCCACTTTTATGGCCGGGATTACTTTGTTTAATTTTGGTGCGAAGGAAGCCTTCAAGTCCGCTTCCGCTTTCTCGATAGAAACAAACTCATTGATGAGTTTCTGTGTCTTCGCATTGGTGAGGGTCCGATTGTTGTAGTCCCCAGCATAGCTCTCCAGCAGCGAACGGGTACGACGGTTAATCTGGCCCAACTCCTTTTGATACTGGTCGTAAACTGGCCAGAATTGCTTTGCCTCGGATTCCGTCAATCCCATGTTCATGGCCACAAGGACTTTCTTGTCCGCCTTGACCTTGTTGCGTAGTATTTCCATGTTGTCTGCGGCTTTGTCCTGTGTCCAAACGGGCACAACGGATCCAAACATGCCCACAGCCAATACCATCGTAAAAACCAATATCCAGATTTTTGCCTTCACTTTATGCTCCTTCAAAATTTGGTGTTTTCACTTGCTGTTCTGTTTCTGGTCTATAGCCTTAATCAAGGGTGGGTCAACACTGCCCAGTCACAAGCGAACAAACATTCATGATAGGAGATCCGAAACTCGAAACAGGTTGTCCTCAATCTTTCCTCTTTGTTCCCGATTGTCCATTATTGTTTCCAGAACGGATACACAAACTGGAGCAAAGTAATGAACTTCGAAATCCAAAGAGTGTCGGAACTCTTCATCTGTCATTGTATGGAAGTGGCCTTGAGTGCCGCGGCGATCTCGTGGCTAAGTTCGTCAAGGATTCGATTCATGGCGGAAACCGTACCTTTGAAACCAGATCCGTTGGAGGTTGCTGTGAAGTTGGAAGATCTCCTTGATAAAATCTGCTTTTTGTCTTTACCCAAAATGGTCCAGCGAGCGGTCAGCAGACTGTCTCCGCCCAGTTCGCCTTCGAAACGAGTCACCTCGATTAACACTTGATACCCGATAGGTGTTGATCGACTCCAGGGATAAATAACGATACGTTCTCCCGGTATCAAGACGGAAAGATTTTCCGTGATCACTTTGGTGAAATTATTTTTCAAAGGCTCCGCCCATTGATCGAAATCAGCAATGCCAATTTGATTTCGACTGCTGCGGGTTACGATCTGTGGCCGATCCAAATAATTCGGGAATTGGACGGGACCGATTCCTATGGCCGGGTGATCCTTGTTTCCTTCGGGCGTAACATTGCTCTGCGAATCGGATATGGGAGCCAACACGTAATACCGTGTGACTGGGCTGGTACCACAACCCGCCATCAATGTGGAGGTCCCGAGTAGGATGATTGCTAGTAGAAAAAATCGCTGCATAGCTACCTCTAGGTTTTATCGCTTCCCGGTGATGATAGCATTTGGGTTCCGCTCTAGATAATCAGCCAAGACTCGAACAGACCGAGCTGCACGCGAGAGTTCAGAAAGAGCGTCGGTAAGGCCGTGAAAGAGTTGTGAATCCTCCGCGATGAGGCCATCTGCGGTGGCGAGAGTTTTCTTCCCTTGCACCATGGCCGCACGAACCGCGTTGGATGCATCTTCCAGGCTCTTTGTCAGTGGTTCCACCCGATTGTCCATATTTCGAACCAGCTGCTGCATATCGTTTATTGTATCCTCAGTCTTTTGTGTGATTTTTTGGAGTTTGTTTCCCAGGGGGTCCACGTGAGCATTGACCTCCCGCACCAGCTTGTCAACGGATGTTAGTGCCGTGTTCAGGGAGCGGATGGCTTTCATCACTTCGGGGGAGTCCACCAATCGTTGAATGGATTGTACGGTTTTAATTGTTTTATTGACCAACAGATCGAGCTTGACCCTTTGGAGGGTGTCCATGACGTCCCGGACCTGTGTTTCTACCTCTTGCAGAGTGGTGGGTAGCGTAGGGATCTCCCGGTACTTGGACCCTGGAGGTGCGGACATGTTGATGGGGCTGCCGGGGATAAAGTCTAGATCAATATAGAGGAGCCCCGTAACTAGGCTTTCCATTGCCAGTCTCCCGCGCAGCCCTTGTTGAATGAGCTCATCGAATTCTCCAGGATCCGTCAAAGCTTCGCCGCTGCCTCCCCGACTGGTAAGCTTCTCCGGATCGATTTCAATGATGACGGGAATACTGGGCTTCTCGGGTGCCGAGACCTCACGCATGGCTGCCATTGGGACTCCAGCCACCGGTTCCTCCTTCAGGACCAGGAGGATATTGTTGACCGTTCCTATTTCTACCCCTTTCACTTTTACCGGAGCACCGATTTTAAGACCGTTTACTGAACTATCAAAGAAAAGGACAAATTCGTAGGATTGGCCGTATTGCGCCATGTATAATCTAACCCAAGGGCGATACGTTGCGCCATTTGTGATTCTAACCCTCCAAGGGCTCACATTAGAGCTCAAGGAGGGCAACAATGGAAGGGTTCACCATGGCACGACGATCCAAGCAGGAGTATTTACGATCCATCTATGATCGTTATCAGCACGCACCACGGGCACAGAAGGGAACGATGCTAGAGGAATTCTGCAAGGTTTGCGGCTACAACCGCAAATATGCCATCTGGCTTTTAAACCGGCCCTTGCCCGAGGCAACTGTACGCAAACGGGGTGCACCTCGCTCTCCTACATACAATCGGGCAATGGTAAGGATTTTGGCAAAGGTGTGGGAGGCCTCGGGGTATCTGTGCTCCCAACGTCTGAAGGCCGCCCTTGTACACTGGTTGCCCTGGATAAGGCAACACTTCGAGCTGACCCAACCGTTAGAGGATCAGCTCCTGGCCATCAGCGCCCGTCAGATGGATCGGCGCCTGAGGGAAACCAAGCACATCGTGAAACGCCGACTCTATGGCACCACTCGGCCCGGATCGCTACTAAAGCAGATGATCCCGATTAAGACCGATCACTGGGATGTGAACCGGCCGGGCTATCTGGAGATTGACCTGGTGTCAGGCAACTCAGGGGCCTCAGCGGTTGGGGAGTTTGTCCATAGTCTGGACTGTGTCGACATTGCTACCTGCTGGGTAGAGCGCAAGGCCGTCATGGGTAAGAGCGCTTTGGGTGTCTTGAATGCGGTCACCGAGATCGAACACCAGCTTCCTTTTCCCCTCAAGGGGATCGACTCCGACAACGGCAGTGAGTTTATCAACAACCGCCTTCTTGCCTTCTGTCAACAACGCCCAGCTGGCCACACCATTCAGTTCACCCGCTCGCGTCCCTACAAAAAAGATGACAACGCGCACATCGAGCAGAAAAACTGGACCCATGTCAGAAAGCTTATGGAAGTGCCTGGGATCGCTACGACACCGCAAAGGCCCAAGAGGCCGCCAACCAGCTCTATGATGAGCTTAGGACCTTCCAGAATCTGTTCCAGCCCTCCATGAAGCTGCGATGCAAGATCCGTATAGGCTCTCGACTTATTCGCCGCTATGACACGCCTCGTACCCCGTTCGAACGGGTCGTGGAGTCCCGAAAGGGAGACCCCAAAAAGCTGGCAGCCCTCAAGCACACGCTTAAGACAACTGATCCCTTCGAGCTCTCTACCCGAATCGATCAGCAACTGCAGCGGATCTACAAGCTGGCCAGCCATGCAGACAGAGCCCCACGAGAGAGACCACCGCTGAAACAAACGCCGTGGAGAAACTGGACCTTCAGCAAGAAACTACAGCGCCAACAACAGGACATGAAACGACAGATGCGAGACGACTTCGGTTAGATTTTGTAATGACGCAACGAATCCCGCTAGGGTTAGATTTTTTGATGGCTTAACACGTGGCGAAAAAATCTGCCCGAGCCGAAGGTCACAACTCCGAGCACGATCAGGAATATGGCACCAACCACAAAAGCGCCTACGGCAGTCGGACTCATTTTCTTATTCATGGAGCCTCCTCATTTCCCCGGGTCAGGAACCGTCGCACTCGCGGATCCTCCGAATGAGCAAGTAGCTCCTTAGGAGAACCACTAGCGATCATGGTCTTACTGACTGGGTCGAGAAATACACTGTTGTTTCCAATGGCGAAAATACTCTGTAGCTCATGGGTGACGACGACGACAGTGGCACCCAGACTGTCGCGCAGTTCCAAAATCAGGTCGTCCAATAACCGCGAGCTGATGGGATCGAGGCCGGCGGAGGGTTCGTCGAAGAATAGGATTTCAGGATCCAAGGCCATGGCGCGTGCCAGGGCCGCTCGCTTCTGCATGCCGCCGCTGATCTGGGACGGATAGTAGTCTTCAAAACCCTTGAGACCAACCAGAGCCAGTTTCAACGCAGCAACCTCACGAATCTGGCTGGCGTTAAGGTTGGTGAATTCCTCCAGGAGCAGACCGATGTTTTCCGCTAAGGTCATGGAGCTCCAGAGGGCGCCGCTCTGAAACAGGACGCCCAAACGTCTCCGAATTCTTTCCCTCATCAGCGGATCTGCGTTAGTGAAGTTGTCCTCCCCATAGAAGATCTCCGCCTGGCCATCCGTTTCCTTGAGCCCGATGAGATAGCGAAGCAAGGTGCTCTTGCCGGAACCACTGCCGCCCATAATGATAAAGACGTCGCCATGTTCGACGGTGAAACTGAGATCACGCATCAGGACGAAGTTACCGTATGCCATGGTGAGGTTGCGAACAGTGATATGAGGAGTCGAGTTTCTTGCTTTAGCTGACTCCATTTCAAATCCCTAGTATGTAAAAGACCACTGCGAAAGTTCCACAAGCTCCAATGATGAAGACGATTCCAGTTACCACGGCGGAGGTGGCCGCATCGCCAACGGAAGAGGCGCTGTTTCCACACTGCAGGCCCCGTAGGCAACCTGAGATTGCAATCAAGACGCCGTACACGGAAGCCTTGAACACGCCCCCGAAAAAATCTGTCAGGTTGACGGCACCGGCGGTCTGTTGGGCGTAAGTAGTCCACGACAGGTCTAGCATCCCAAGCCCCACAGCAGCGCCTCCGAGGATACCCATAAGATCCGCGTACAGACAGAGCAGAGGCATCATCAAAATCAGAGCAATCATCCGGGGCAGCACCAGGAATTCCAGGGGAGAGAACCCCATGGTGGTGAGGGCATCAATTTCCTGGGTTACTTTCATGGTGCCGAGTTGTGCAGCAAAGGCTGCCCCTGTCCTTCCCGCCATGATGATGCCAGTCATCATGGCTCCCATTTCTCTTACCATGGCGATGCCTACCAGGTTCGCCACGTAAATTTGGGCTCCAAACTGTTGCAGCTGTACGGCTCCAACGAATGCAAGGATGGCTCCTACGAGGAAACTGATTAGAGTGACAATAGGCAGGGCATCGGCCCCGCAGCCCTGGATAAGGAGCATCAGGTCGGAAGTCCGGTAACGCGCCTTCATGCCCAGCAATTTGAAGAAGGTGATCGTGACTTCTCCTAGAAAGCTGAGCAACTCACGGAGCCCACTCCCGGTACCGATAATGGCTATTCCCACTTGTTCGAGGAAGGAGGATCGTGTGGATACTGCCCGGGCCCCTTCCTTTTCCGGCACCGCTTCAGCGAGCTCTAGGAGCCGCCTCACGCCTGCAGGCAATCCCTCACGGTCCATTTGGATCTGGCTCTGGGTGCTCTGATCCACCACTCGGGTCAAAAACGTAAGAAGCCCCGAATCCCATGCCGTGATTTCCTCGGTGTCGAAGGTGATGCGTCGTATTTGAGGCTGAGAATTTGTCTCCTTTTGAATCTGATTGATGGAAGGTAACCCATCCTCAATCCGCCAGCTCCCTGCAAGTCGGATTTGAAGCGTATCGTCATCGAGACGGCTTAAACTTATTTCACAGGCCTCGGGCATCTAAATTACTCATTTATCGGTGGGTTAACTGCAACCATCGGCATACTGAGGCACAACCTCTTTGTCAAGCCGAGTCAAGCTGAGCGGATGGTACCGTTGCTGGAAAGGATAGGCACGGGGGGAAGCTCAATTTTGGAGTATGCCGAGTGTTAATTCACGGCAGACTTGTATGACCTCCCTCTGGAAGGGCCCACAATCGGGGCAAAACCCTGATGGGGAAGGTCATGGAATCGGTATGGATCACTCCTCCGGTGGGAAGATGATTGCAATGCTGTCCGCAGATACCACAGAAAAAGGATATTTCACTAGACTCAGTCATATAGTCACGGAATAATAGTATGGGTATGGGGTTCCGGCAACTGGTAAAATTACTGGTTTTCAGGCGAAAACGTACTGGTTTTCATGGGAACGCTGGTTCTTTGCTGAAAACCCTATATATTTAGGTAGGAGAAATGATCCTTGAAGAAAACTAGGTTGGGCCTTCATCAATCTATTTATTTGGGAGACGGTTCCATATGAACGAGAACCCACAGGTTTTCCTCATTGATGTGGACAATACCCTCCTCGACAACGATCGTGTTATAGCCGACTTGATGGACCACCTCGACCACCAGGTGGGACATGACTGTCAAAAACAGTACTGGGCGATCTTTGAGGAGATGCGTACAGAGCTTGGCTATGCGGACTATCTGGGAGCACTTCAGCGCTACCGGGTGGAACATCCTCGGGATCTCCGCATCCTCACGGTATCGTCCTTTCTCTCCAATTACCCATTTTCTAACCGTCTCTTCCCGAACTCCCTTGACGTTATTTATCGACTCAGGGAGTGGGGATTGACCGTCATCCTTTCGGATGGTGATGTGGTTTTTCAACCACGTAAGATCGAACGTTCAGGACTCTTTGAGGCGGTGGGGAAGAACGTTCTGGTTTATATCCATAAAGAACTTGAGCTTGACGACGTGGAGCGTCGCTACCCGGCCAAGCATTACGTTTTGATCGATGACAAGATCCGAATCTTGTCAGCGGTTAAGAACGTTTGGGGCAACCGGGTCACAACCGTCTTTCCCCGTCAGGGTCACTATGCCCATGACCAGGAGAATCTTACCAAGTTTCCGCCCGCAGATCTCGGCGTTGAACGGATTGGGGAGCTTCTGGATTATGATTTGCAGGCCCTGCTCATGGCCGGCCGTGGCAATTGAAGCGTTAACCCCGATCTGATATTCATCGCCAGTGGAAATGAATTATGACGCCCATGGTAACAAAGCCGTCTACATGGGATGCCACGAATGAGAATGCGCTTCGAATGATGTTCGGAAGCCGCCATTCATAGAGCTGTATACCGTTACCATGGCCAGTCCTGAAGATTTCCAACGGAGTTAATTTTTTTTGGATCGAGGTTAAGAGTCCACCACGCAGTTACTCGTGGCAACTCGTCGATGGACTTTACTTTCCAATCCGAACTGACATTTTCATTCTGCGTTCATCAATGTCTCCATATGCAGTTTCAGAGGAGAAACAGAACACAAATTGTATTAAAAAGAACGAAATTGGCTTGACAGGATAACCTGCAGAGATTATTCTAATTTTTAGGGAGAGAAATTAAAATCGAACCATTTGAAAAAGGCGATTTGTACAGCTGGCGTACCTGGGGTCAGGACTACGTAAACGTCAACGACGCAGGTCATCTCGAAATTCTTCCAACACGCGATGGCGTGGGAAGGGTTGA
Organism: uncultured Binatia bacterium (SeqCode); assembly: GCA_965215595.1. Taxonomy (GTDB): domain Bacteria; phylum Desulfobacterota; class Binatia; order UBA9968; family CAXXLF01; genus CBDCDW01. The sequence continues at coordinate 1,051,931 of CBDCDW010000006.1, forward strand.
TCTTTATGATCTTGCGAACGCGCTACAGAAACGATCGCAGAGTTTCCCCGTTCTCGTTCGTTTCCCGCAGATAATCGATTCCCAAATTGAAAAATTGCACGAGGCCTTCCAAAGTGCCATGAGGACGTTCAATTACAACTCCTCATACACAGCGGTGTATCCTCTTAAGGTGAACCATAGCCCAGCAACCCTGTCGCGACTTTGTAAAACCGGTAGCAAGTACAGCTTGGGACTTGAAGTGGGAACCAAGGCGGAGCTTTGTGCGGCTCTTTCCTTTCTCAAGAAGGGGCAAGGCCCTATCATCTGCAACGGTTTTAAAGACTCGTCTTATCTTGAGCTAGCCTCAGTGGCGGCCGGTGCCGGTTATGAAGTGGTGGTGTTGGTGGAAAGGGTGCGCGAGTTTGAGCTGATCTGTGATTTGATTGCGCGGGGGTCTACCGCTCCTGTTCTGGGAGCGCGGGTTAAACTCCATGCCAGTGGCACGGGACGCTGGGAGGATTCTTCCGGGTACCTTTCCAAATTCGGGCTAACGGTTTCTGAACTCTTTGATGTCACCCGTGTGCTACGTGATGCAAAACTGCTCAGCGCGCTACAGGTTTTACATTTCCATCTAGGGTCACAGATCACCAACATCCGAAAATTTAAACAGGCTTTGCAGGAGGCCCTCAGGTTCTATGTAGAGCTTAAAAAGATGGGAGTCCCTCTCAGGAGTCTGGATGTTGGTGGTGGGCTCGGCATCGACTACGACGGGAGTAATAGCTCCTCGGATTCGAGTGTCAACTATAACGTTCAAGAATACGCCAACGATATCGTATACACGAGTAAAGAACTTGCGGAAAAAGCGCGCATTGAGGAACCCAACATTATTTCTGAGACGGGGCGATTCCTGGTAGCTCACCACGCCGCACTGTTGATCGATCCACTGGAGCTTCCGCAGCGCAACCATAAACCCCACCGTGCCAGAGGACGAACCTCCAGTGTGGATGCCGTCAACGAATTGGAAGACTTGGCGGTTGAGATCAATAGCAAGAACTGGCGTGAGTACTTGCACGACGCCTATCAGAAAAAAGACGAAATGCTATCCGCTTTCTCTCTTGGATTTCTCTCCTTGGAGCAGAGGGCCCAGGCGGAGTCTGCTTTTACCAGGGTAGTAGAGCTGGCTAGCCGCTATGCACGAACGGGGCGATTCGACAAATCAGAACAGGCGGTGTTGGAGAGGATTTCTTCCACCATTTTTCCCTTCAATTTTTCTCTATTCAAATCAATTCCGGACTGTTGGATCCTGGACCAGCTTTTCCCTATTATGCCGATCTCCAGATTGAGGGAGGTTCCTTCCATAAAGGCCATCATCGCAGATCTAACCTGTGACTCGGATGGAGTCATTGACAAGTTTGCTCATCCCCGTGAGATCAAATCGACCATTGAGCTCCACAGTGAGCCCTGGTCAGATTCCTACTCCCTTGCCATCCTTTTCGTTGGTGCCTATCAGGAAGCACTGGGGAGCAGTCACAATCTTTTCGGTACACCAGCTGAGGTGGTGGTGGAGGCGGACACAAAAGGCGGGTTTAAGATTCTCGATATTAAGAAAGCCCAGAGCTGCCGGGAAATACTAACCGAGTGGGGGTTTAACGGTCACCTGCCCTCTAAGACATATAAGTCTCGACCGCAAATTGTTGCTGCCGGGAAGGGCAACAATGTGCTTTCGGAAGCAGATGAAAGACTGAAAGCGGCTCTCATCGAATTGCTGGATGGGAGCACCTATCTAAATCAGTCCGCTGCAGTGGATGACGCCGAACTCTCCGTACCTCAAGGCAAGGTAGTGGGGAAAGCCAGATAACCACTGTTCTTAAACCCCCGTCAATAGATTCTCTCGATTGACTCCAATCCCATAAATCTCACTAAGTTACGTAATGTCCAAGACTGCGAGTTGAGTATTGGTTGGCTTTGCGTTCAAAAGTTGTTGATACCGCTACGCCCACCAGTGGAACTATCCTACGGTCAGCCCTGAAGCTTGCACTGAAAATTGCTGGAGAGGATTTCTCGGGCGGATTAATCTCGGATCGAGGTTGACTCTCCCTAGCAGGATGTTGATAAGAGCTGTTTGCAAGCTGGTCAAAAAGATCTTAGAGGCGAGGCGCGCGCTTAAAACTTAGCTGTCAGCTCTCAGCCGTCAGTCTTCAGCTCTGAATTCTTTTGCTGCTAACTGCTTACTGCCTCCTGTCTGTCTGTTTTCGTAGTTGCTGCCGTCTGCTATCTGTTGACCCTTAACACTTGACACTGATCACTTGACATAGGGGGTACGTTGGAGCTACTCCGCTTGGAGCGGGAATGATTCCCGCAGCGATCGAGCGTAGCTATCCTAAACGTCTGCCTAAGGTAGGCTGTTGGCATATGAGTCTTTATCAGCGGCCTGCTAGAGAACTTTCTGTTCAAGCCAATCGGAAAGATCACTCAAGGTACGGGGGCTTATCTCATGGCCCATTGGGTATTCCTGGTAGGTAACCGGGATGTTCAAGCGGCTAAGGGCGTCTGCCGCCTCGCGGCCGCGGGCCACTTCAATGGTTTGATCTTCAGTTCCGTGCTGGATCAGTGTTGGCAGGCCTTGGGCTGAAGAAGCGGACGGCGTGCGCTCCAACAACCCGGGAGACAGACGGGAGCTCATGGATACCAGGGCTGCGAAGCGTTTTGGCTGGTCAAGGGCTAGACTATAAGCCATGGCTCCTCCCTGGCTGAAGCCGAGCGCAACGAGCTTGTGTGGTTCTATCTTAAAAGAGACAAGGCAGGCATCGATAAATTCCTTCAATTGATCCCGAACCGAAAGGAGCGCCTCTACATCGGGGTTGCCGGGGATCGCCGAAGAGTACCAAGCGTATCCCGTAGCTCCTGGCCCTATGGAAACTTCATGAGGGGCCTGAGGGCAGATCACCAAAAAGCGCCCGTTACAGATATGAGGGGCTAGTCCGAGCAGGTCCAAGGCATTGGCTCCACGGCCATGCATTGCGACAATGGTGGGATGGGGGCCCTTTCCGCTAGGTTGAAAGACCGTGTGAATGAGGTTCATAGCCTATTTCTCCATTGATGACTTCTTGTACTCGGTCCTCATCTCTGACGAGAGGCGGCCGAGTCGATAGGTCTTCCAGTCGATAAACTTTGCATAGGTAGCCAGTGTAGGGTGGACTTCGCCGATCTTACGCCACATCTCTTGGGTGATGAACCTGTAGTCTGGATGGCCCTGTGGCATGGTGCGAAGCTCGCCGATATGCACCGCTTCTCGAAGGTTCATTTTCATGTACCATCTGACCTTATAGGCGAAGGGGACCACATATTGTGACTCATAGGGGAGTTCACGATGAATGTGTTCGTAGAAATGTGCAGCCTTCTCCATGCAATCTACAAATTGGGTTTTGAATCCAGCTTCTTCTAATTCCGGCGGGGTATCATAGCCATGGACTGTGGTGAAGTCCTGCCTCTCCTGCGTGAGTATTCGGTGCCGCTGTAGGTCCCGATAAAGTCCAAGGTTACCAATTATGTCGAAGGTATAATAAATCTGTTCCATGGCCCGCCCGGGACGATCACGGCGGTGTTCGCGTCGCATTAAATACTCGTCGAGGATTTTCTTTCGCTCATTATCGGGCATCCGCTTCACCAAACCACGTAATTGATGAATGGGGTGTCGGGAATGTGGGTAGAGGATGGCAGAGATAACTCTTTCCTCTGCATCTCCATCGTAGTCCACCAACAGGACAGGGTCGCTCGGGCTTACGGGCGACTCCATGGTCATGTGTGTGGCGAGGGTCCGTATGGCTGCGTTGGTTTCGGCAAGGTATTTGTTGAACTTGGCCCGCTTCACAAACGAAGGAATGAGCTCGTTGAGTTCACGATGAGTGCTGGCCCCAAGATCCCGGAGCTCGGTTAACTCGTGGGAGTAGAGTTTCGTGATCATGTACTCAAAGGCCTGGCCGTTCCCAAAGAAGCCGGCGTTTGTTAGTGTTGCTGCGGGCAGGTAGGAACGCAGGATATCGCAGGCTTGGGCTCTTACAGTAGAGCGATAAGCGGTCTCCGCCCATTTCTTGAGCTTCTCGTCTTTTTGAGCGTCCTTATACATTAGGGTCCCACCCCCTTGGGGGTTCCTCAACTCCACCTCCTCAATTGGCAGCGATCTCTTGACGAATTCTATCATGGGATCGATTTGGCTGGAGTAGGTTTCAAAAAGAAGATTCATCACCTCCGAATAAGCTGGGCCGTGGGACGAGCCCATAATCTTGGGTTCACGGTAAAATGGGTATTCACCCCTTGCGTCCTTCTGGTCGAAGCGGACATATCGAGTTGATTTCTCCAAAGGGGCGATACCGATTCGCGCGTCTTCGAGAAATTTCACTGCCACATTGGAGATCTCCTCGCATGCCACGTGGGCGCCGCCAAGTTGGGCCACGGAATCATCTCCATAGCCCACGAGGACTCTTTCATAAAAGGCTCTGGCCTTCTTGAGGGCGGGACCTTGGTCAGCCCCGGACGACTGCCCTCCCAAAAGGTCCTTCATGGCTAGCTCAGGGTCACCGAGGAACTCATCTAAAAAGGTCCGCCTGAGACTCTTGATAGAGCGACTGTAACGGGAGAAAAGGGCACCGGCGATTTCTTGGGGTAGCTTGAGTCCAAAAACCGGTTCGCTGATGTTGGTAAAAAAGGGAGCGAGACTCTTTTGCTCAGATTCGGTGAATTGTTCGCTCATGGTTCTAACCCCAATCCGACTTTAATCGGTTGCCAATTCGACCGATTCGACGGGCTCACGGTCCTGAGGCTCTCGAAGGACAAGCTCATGGCCCTGAACCTTCGACCATGCTCAGGGTCATGGTGAGGTACTAGAACCATGAGCTTCTCGAAGGGAAGAAATCATTCATGCGGGGCGCCAGCCCTGACGAAGAGTGATTTGGACCATGTCGTGCAAAAAATAACTGTCAGTGAACCCCGTACCACGGACTTCGGTCCGTAGCTTTGCCCTGCGGAGTAACTCTCGGTCGAGATCACTCATCTCGGTCATGGATACAATACTCCACGGGGTTCGGGTCAATTCGATACATTCACCCCCAGACTCATGTCCGGAGCCTTCTGTGGTACGGGGTGAAGTTACAGAACAACCTTCCATACGGCTAAAGCTTTTGCAACAAGCACTGTACGGTCGCACGCATCATAGCTTTTTTGTTGAGTCAGAGCTAACTCGGGAGGCTAATGGCCACTGTCATGGTGAGACAAAAACGGGCCCCCTTATCGATAAGAGGGCCCGTTCGTGGCGCTAAAGCGTCAAATAAGTTCTCACTGGCAATTTGAATTTGATCGCCGCCGGTTGGCAGGAAATGCAACACTCCCGTTCGTGCCAAGGCTGCCTTAAACCTTCAGGTTTCGTTAAGGCCTTCCTTTAAAATGTTCGCCGCAGCGAACCCGTACCTTCAGGCCCTGGAGTTGAGGCTTAGCGTAGGCAGCTCTTAACCGGGCTCGTGTTGCCCGCAGCCGACGGGCGATGAAAGCCTGGTGGAGTCGTTCCTTCCATAGCTAACACCTCCTGTCTCCTCAAAGGAGATATTCAGAAGTTCTGACCGAATTTCCCACGCCTACAGGAGACTCAAGGCGTAATTCTCCATTACAACGCGGAAATTACGTTGTCAATATTAAATTAGTTTACCGTGACACAGTGTGGTGCGAGAGAATTTTTTGAACCATACCTCTTGGGCGGCAGGCTCATTCCACGAGGAGAATAAGGGTTCGAGGGCCTGCCCCTCAGCTGGATCATGTGTTCGAGTTCCGTTGATAATTGTCTTTAACTATAAAATGGATTAGTGGGCCGATAGGATAAGAGGTTCTGGAAGATAGAAAGACAAAAGGACGGAGGAGGGAAGGATGGTAGACCAATCCTCGATTAAAGCGGTTCAATCTTTCGCGCCAGGATAAACACCGTTTGCAAGCGGACTCATAACGCGCGGTCTGGTTGGCCGAGAGGTCTCCCCTGACAAATGCCTCGTGGATGACCTCGGAGGCGAGTTCCGCACTCTTGAGCGCGAAATAGACCCCTTCACCAGTGACGGGTTCTGGCCCGTATGCCGCATCCCCCACTAGAACGAAACCATCTCCCGATGAGCTCCTCCGGGAGGTGTAAACGGGATAAGTTGATAGGGTTTCGCCTATTTGAGCGCTTTCCCCGAGGGACTCTTTTAAATGAGGGTTTTTGTACAGACAGTTCTCCAAGATGGAATCTATTGACCAATGGTTTTTTACTCTTTGCTTATCCAGGGCAAAGCAGAGATTCGTGATTCCACCTCCCACTCCAGCGAGACCGGCGTAACCGCCCGGGAAAAGATGGATCTGAACTTGATGATTCATCCGCCGAACTCCACCTAGGTGGAGCTGGAAACCAACAAACCTTCCCTTGCTGTCCCGAGTGTTTGCCAGCCCCAAACGCTGGGCCACCGCTGAGTTTCGTCCATCCGCTCCAATCAGGAAAGCCGCGCGTAGAATTTCCTCACCCTGTAAACCCGCAAGGGCAATCCTCCACTGCCCTCCTTCCTTACTTAGTTCCCCTACCTTTCTGCCCTCCAAAACGGTGGCCCCTAGTCGTCGTGCGGTCTTGAGTAGAAGGTGGTCAAAGTAAAGGCGATCGAGCCCGAGCCCGAAGAGGGATTGGCGACTTTGTTGGGGAAAGGGAAACGATGCCTGCTCTCCAGTAACACACGAGATACGAAATCCTGTGATCTTTTCGTGTTTTAAGTATAGGAGTTCCTCTGTCACACCTAACCGTTCAAATAGCGGCCAGTTGATGGGATTTAAAAAGTCGCCACAGAGCTTGCTGCGCGGGAACGTGGATTTGTCCACCAGGACTACCGAGTAACCTTTCCGTGCCAAGGCGATGGCAGCGGATGACCCCGCCGGACCTGCCCCCACAATACCTATATCGAAACGGTTTACTTTCACTTTCCAAGCTCAAATCGTGCAAAGACCCGAAAAGGAAAGAACTGACGAAGCATGACTGGGCCCACGGTAGCTTGGTTAAAGAGGTCCCTCCACTCCCGCATGGTAAATGCCCTACGAACAGAAAGAGGCGCGTCCATACGGGTCATGGGATTGCGTGTAAAGAGGCGCGTAAGCAGGCGGATTCCGATATAAGCAATGGGATGCCGGATAAGGTCGCTCACTAGTATTCCCCGGCGAGCGAGTTTTGACCAGGTTCTCAGTAGCAGGATAATCTCCGGTTCGGAAAAGTGGTGCAGTACTTGGGAGGAAAAGACAAAATCAAATGAACAGGGAGTGAAAGGGGGGGAAAAGGCGTCCCCCATCACAATGGAAATCTCTGGAATGTCTTTCGTTTGGGTCTTGGCCAATCTCACCGTCACTGGATTGGACTCGAGACCCACGGCCCTAATGGAGATTCCCTTCTGTTTCGCCCATCGGACCAATGCCACGGGTATGTCACCGCACCCTGTGCCTACATCCAGCAAAGTTACTGTGCCTGCCCTTTCGCCTTTGACTAATTGATCTAGGCAGCTTAACACTCCCCGGTACGCACCGAGATAGCGGTTGATGGTCCTTAGATTGGTTAGGTCCTCCTCTAATAGAGAATCGGCATTCCCTGGGAGGTCCATCATTTCTTTGTCTCGACTGCGTTTCATTTCAATTGCCTCTGCCCACCACCAGCGCGGAGTTCTTGGAGCCAAAGCCAATGCAATTGCAAAGCGCAATGTCGATCTCTTTGGCCAAACCTTGATTGGGCAGATAATCTAGATCGCACTCGGGGTCGAGCTCCTCATAGTTGATGGTCGGGGGAAGGTAACCGTCATTCATTGCCATAATAGCGGTCGAAACTCCCGCTGCCCCTGACGCCCCCTGAGGGTGCCCAACCATGGATTTGATGGAGCTCATGGGAATGTCATAGGCCCTTCGACTGAAACAGAGGCGTGCCGCTCGGGTCTCGGTCTTGTCGTTCAAGACGGTGGAGGTCCCGTGCAGGGCGATGTATCCCACCTCGTCCTTTGCCAAGCCCGCATCTTGAATGGCCAAGGTCATGGCCCTCGAGGGCTCTTCCCCGCTGGGATCAAGTCGCACCGCATGATAGGCGTCGCAGGTGGAGTGGTAGCCCAAAACCTCCGCTAAGATGGGCGCATTGCGCTCCAACGCCCGGTCCCGCTCTTCCAGGATCAAGATCCAGGCCCCTTCTCCGAGGACAAAGCCGTCGCGTCGCCGGTCGAAGGGACGTGAGGCCTGTTTGGGGTCTTTGTTGTGCGATACGGTTACTGCGCGCATGATGGCGAATCCGTTCATGATTGCCGGGGTTATCGTGGCGTCAACGCCGCCGGTGATCAGTTGGTCAACCATACCGAATCGAATCAAATTGAAGGCGTAGCCTATGGCATCCGTGGAACTGGTGCATCCAGTGGAGATGACATGACTTGGTCCTTTGATTTCAAAGCGCAGGGAGATTTCACTCGATAAAGAACCCAAAGTTGAGCTGGAAATGTTATAGGCGCTAGTCTTGCGCAGCTGGTCGGAGAAAAAGAGTCGGTACTGCTCCTCGGTAAAATCCGGTGCACCGCCACCGCTACCCAACACCACACCCCAGTCCCGCCGTTCATCCAGCGTCATGAACTCCGGTTCCACCCCGGCCGAATGGAGTGCTTCGGTGGAGGCGGCGATGGCTAGAGAAACGGAACGACCTACGCGCTTTAGGTCCTTGGGCGAAAGGTAGGCTTCAGGGTGGAAATCCTTCACCTCCCCGGCGATCTGGCAGGCCAGACCTGTGGGATCGAAAAGGCTGATCTGGTCCACCCCGCTTACCCCGCGTTTCGTCGCCTGCCAAAAGGCCTCCGTCCCACTACCATTGGGGCTCAACACACCTATTCCAGTGACCACAACCCTGCGCCGGGTAACCTTTTCATGGACTGAACTCATCTTGAACCTTTTTAGCTTTTTAGCGATAGCATGTTCAACAGAACGATATTTACTAAGAATTTCGCGCCAAGACGCCAAGCTCGTAAAGATTTATTTAAGAAACTAACCGCAGAAACGCAGAGTACGCAAAGGGAAGAAGTTTTGCCCAATCGGGAGACGACGATTGGGCAAAAGACCCCGTCTTTAGAAGAGACAGGTTTTTGTTTGTCGTCGTCTCCCGACGAACAAAAAATAAAATCTCTGCGCCTCTGCGGTGAATAAATCTTAATCTGCGCTAATCTACGGTTAATGTCTTTTGACGCTGAGCGCATTTCCCTTTGCGATCTTAGGCTAGCTTTTTTAGCCAAGCTGCGAAACCAGTAAAATTAATATTTTTTGATACAGAGATTTCAGGCTATAATCTTTCCCAAAGCCGTAATTCTAATGGTAGCACAATGGTTTCGAAGCCTCGCATAGGTATCAGTAGCTGTCTCCTCGGGAATAAGGTGCGCCATGACGGGGGGCACAAGCATGAACCTTTAATCACCCAGACCCTTGGTCGGTATGTGGAGTGGGTACCGGTCTGTCCCGAGTTTGAAGTTGGTATGGGTGTCCCACGGGAGACGGTCCGCTTGGTAGGTAGTGCTGCCAAACCCAAGATGATCGCTGACAAGTCAGGTAAGGACTGGACGCAAAAAATGCAAAGTTATGCGGGAAAACGTGTTCGGGGGCTAAAAGAGATGAACCTGTCCGGATATATTCTCAAAAAGAATTCCCCCAGTTGCGGGGTAGAAAGTGTCCGAGTCTACCCCGAACCACAGAGCCTCGCGCAAGTAGGTGAGGGGAGAAAGAGTGCGGATTCCGTAAAAGGGCGGCGAGCCAAAGCGACAGACGACAATGCGTGGTACGGGGTCTATGGACCGAAAGGCAGGCCAAACAGCCAGGGGCGCGGGCTTTTTACCCAGATCCTCATGACCACGCTTCCGCTCCTACCCGTTGAGGAAGAAGGACGTTTCTATGATCGGGAACTTCGCGAGAACTTTATCGAGCGGGTCTTTGGCTATAACCGGTGGCAGGCACTCTTGTCCAACGGTAGGTCTATTAAAAGACTCATGGACTTTCACAGCCGGGAAAAACTCCTTATCTGCGCCCACAGTGAAGACCACATGCGCCGGCTTGGACGAGTTGTTGCGCAGGCAAAAAAAATGAGTCTCGGTGCCGCAATGAATACGTATGGTCGCCTCTTTATGGAGGCTCTAGATCACCGAGCCACCACGCGTAGGAATACCAATGTCCTCAAGCACATGCTCGGTTACTTCTCAAAGGAGCTTTCTTCAGACGAGCGGAAAGAACTCCGTGGTGTTATTGGAGATTACCGAAGAGGCCTCGTTCCTTTGGTGATTCCATTGACGCTGATTCGCCATTACGCAGAAAAATACGATGTCTCCTCTCTCCAAGGTCAGAGCTATCTACAGCCTAACCCGAATGAACTGATGCTTCGTAATCATGCCTGAGGTTGCGGGCAATGCGCTAAGCGCAGTGCGCCTTTAAGTAGTACTGGGTAGCGAGTCCTGAGGACTGAGCGAGAAGGGCAAAGAGAAAACAGACTACGGGACGACTGACTGCTGACCACGAACTTAGAAAGACAGTAGGCAGTTTGCAGTAAGGAGTCCGGATCTGACGGCTGAGAGCTGATGGATGGTAGCTCTTAACGCTATGCGCTTTGCGCCATGCGCTTTGCTGATCTAACGTCGCCTGGTTTGCCGTGAACGGTCTATGCCTGAATCAAGGTTTTTGGATGATACCCTTTTTTTCCTTTGTTCCTGCATCATCTGGATGGCGATTTGTGCGATGGATTCCGTGTCTATGCCACAGATCTTTCTCAACTCGGGCTGGGTTCCGTGGGCGATAAATTGATCCGGGAGCCCAAGGCTTTTCACCTTGAGACCGGTGATACCCTCTGCGGCCAGCAGTTCCAGTACCGAACTACCAAAACCACCCTGGAGCACGTGGTCTTCCACCGTGATTATCATCGGTACCTGCTGAGCCAGGTCCAGCAGTAATTCCTTATCCAGAGGTTTGACGAAACGAGCGTTGACGACGGCAGTATCAATTCCCAATTTGGACAGATCGTTGGCCGCGTTCAATGCAGGTATAACTGTGTTGCCAATTCCTACGATTCCGAGATCCTTCCCAGCGCGTAACAGTTCCCCCTTACCTATCTCTAGGGAACGCATTTCACTATCCATCTCGGCTCCCCAACCTTCCCCCCTGGGGTAGCGTAGCGCTATGGGACCATTGTGATGGACTGCCGTAGCAAGCATATGCTGCAATTCGTTCTCGTTCTTTGGAGCCATCACCACCATATTAGGTATGGATCGCATGTAGGAGAAGTCAAAGGCGCCGTGATGGGTAGGCCCATCGGCTCCCACAAGACCGCCTCGGTCTAAGGCAAAAATTACGTGGAGGTTCTGGAGGCAAACATCATGCAGAATTTGATCATAGGCTCTTTGCAGAAAGGTGGAATAGATGGCCACCACAGGAACGAGTCCTTCAGTGGCCATGCCTGCTGCAAAAGTCACCGCGTGTTGCTCGGCCAGTCCCACATCGTAGACTCGGTCGGGTATTTCCTTGGCCATCTTGTCCAAACCAGTTCCACTGCCCATTGCTGCGGTAATCCCGATGACCTTTGGGTTTTCTTTCGCCAGTTGGATCAAGGAACGACCGAAAACCTCAGTGTAAGTCGGTACCGGGCTCTTGGCCTTCTTTGGCTTGCCCGTGAGCACATGAAAAGGCGTGACGCTATGGTATCGAACCGGATCCTTCTCTGCCGCATCGTACCCCTTGCCCTTTTGGGTAATCACGTGAACTAGGATAGGACGCTTCAGGTTTTTCACGTTGTCGAAGGTCTGAACCAATTCCCCGATATTGTGACCGTCAATGGGCCCCACGTATTGAAAGCCCAGGGCCTCGAATAAAATTCCAGGGGTCACGAATCCTATAAAGGATTCCTTGACCTTCTTTGCTACGTTGTACATGTCTTCACCCCGGGGGAGGGTCCGAACTATAGCCGCGAGGTGTTTTTCGATCCTGATCGCCAGGTCCGTGGTGAGATGTTTGCTGAGAAAGGATGAGATGGCCCCCACACGCGGATCAATAAAGTGGGCGTTGTCGTTCAGGACGACGATCAAGTCCTTGTCCAAATGTCCGGCCTGATTTAGGCCTTCAAAGTTGAGGCCTGCGGTCAAGCCGCCGTCACTGATCACGGCGACGACTTTGTGATTGGAGTTTTCAAATGTCTTTGCTTCCACCATGCCAAGGGCAGCAGAGATAGAGGTGCCGGCGTGGCCTGCGCCAAAGACGTCGTAGACACTTTCCTCACGACTTAAAAAACCGCTGATGCCGCCCAACTGACGGATGGACGATAGTTTCTCACGCCGGCCACAGATGATTTTGTGGGCGTAGGCCTGGTGCCCCGTATCCCAGACTAGCCGATCTTTGGGGGTCTCGAAGGAATAATGAAGTGCCAGGGTCAGCTCGATGGCCCCTAGGGTCGAGGCAAAATGACCTCCCACCTCAGAAACCACCGAGATCACTTCCTGGCGTAGCTCACCCGCAAGAACATCGAGCTCTTCAAGTTTTAGGCGCCGAACATCCTTTGGATCGTTGATTTTTTCGAGATATTTTCCCATGGCGCTGTTAACTTTAGCCTTTCTTTGAAGCAGATGCTAACGCCTCAACGTGGTGTCTTTGTTGCCTGGCCGATTTACCGAATGTACACGGCACCAGAACCCCTGGCTGCACCGTCTTATCCCAGACTTAGCAGATAGTAACAGTATCCCGCGTCGCATCAAACACAATTTCCCTGGTAATTCCAAGAGTTGGTCGACGTCATATAAATTTTTCTGTCGTCTGATGTCTAGCCAAAATCCATGCCACCCGCTATCATATCTATGTCTTTGTAAAATTACCACGGCACAGCCCCTTGACCGATACGGGGGAAGGGAAATAGGAAGAGGTAAGTTCTTGAGCCAAGAGAGCATCAGGTACGAAGCAGGCAAAGTTGCTACCTTCCTTATTAAAGGAGGACACATTATGAAGATTGCTGTTACCGGAGGAACTGGGTTTATCGGCTCGGCTCTGTGTGATCGGCTGACAGAGCTAGGGCATGCGCTCGTATTGATTTCAAGCCGACCGGCTCCAACTCAACCCCTGCCGAAAAGAGAGTGGGTTACATGGCAACCCAGCAAGCCGGGCAAATGGGAAGAGGCTGTTGACGGTGTGGACGCTGTCATCAATCTTGCCGGCGAGCCCATTCCTGCCAAGCGCTGGAGCGCAGCCCAAAAGGAAAAGATTCGATCCAGCCGTATCAACACCACTAGGGCGCTAGTGGTGGCCATGGGCAAAGCCAAGATGAAACCCAGACTCCTGATTAATTCTTCCGCCATTGGTTACTACGGGCCGCGGGGTGATGAGGCCGTTGTGGAGGAAACCGAGCCGGGTAACGATTTCGTCTCCCAAGTTTGCGTTGAATGGGAGGAGGAGGCTCAAAAGGCAGAGAGCTTAGGTGTCAGGGTGGTATGCCTTCGTACCGGGGTTGTCCTAGGGAAGGGCGGCGGAGCCCTCGCAAAGATGGTCCTTCCCTTCAAACTGTTCGTGGGGGGTCCCATAGCGAGTGGAAAACAATGGGTCTCGTGGATTCAACTGGAGGACGAGGTAGGACTGATTGCCCACGTGCTCGAAAAGGAAGATGCATCGGGAGCGGTTAATGCAACGGCCCCCGATCCGGTGACCATGAAAGAGCTGTGTCAGACCCTCGGCAAAGTCTTACACCGACCCTCCTGGGCAACAGTTCCAGCCTTTGCCTTGCGTGTGTTGTTGGGGGAAATGGCAGATATGGTAGTTACCGGCCAGCGCGTCCTACCCGAAAAGGCCCTGCAGTTGGGATACACTTTTAAATACCCCGACCTCACCGAAGCCTTGCGGGCCTCTATTTAAGATTCAGGCCTGACCCGGATTTTTTCTACTGGCTAATTGAAGTTGTTGACAGTGCATTTATAAATGTGCAAAGGCTAGGCCAGCGCGAGGCACTAATCAGTTCTGAGTTGCGAGTGCTGAGTACTGAGTGTCCGAGAAAGTGTTGAGTGTTAAGTGTGAAAGCTCGAAGGGAAAGGATAAATGCTGAATTCTTCTCTTAACACTAAACACTGAACTGTCGTCTGCGGTTAAGTAAAGTATTTAAGGACATAAGGAGAAAGACCATGGCCTACGATTTGGTTATTCGTAACGGTACTATTATTGACGGCACCGGGAGTCCAGCCTATGAAGCGGATGTTGCGGTGGAGGGTGAAAAGATAGCTGCCATTGGAAAGCAGCTGAGTGGAGGCCGCAGGGAGATCGATGCTCGCGGCAAGGTAGTCTCACCGGGGTTCATCGATCCCCACACCCACATGGACCTCTTTCTCGTTCTCTATCCCCATGGAAATCCTGTGGTGAATTTTGGTGTTACCACGGTGGTCATTGGTGACTGTGGTGCCTCCGTGGCCCCGGTGCCATCGGGGGACGAGCCGGTCAAAGTCTTGGTAAAATATCTGCGCCGTGTACTTGACGACTACATTGATGACAAAGAGTGGAAGTGGAAGACCTTCCCTGAATATTTGGACTATTTTAAAGGAAAGGTTGGGATTAACGTTGGGGCATTCGTCCCCCATTCGCCGGTGCGGCTATCGGTAATGGGAGAGGCGGCCTATGAGAGGGAAGCCAGGCCTGATGAACTCGAAGCCATGAAGAAAATGGTGCGGGAAGGACTGGATGCCGGGGGTATTGGCTTTTCAACGAGTCCACGGGGAGGGCCTGCGGTGCACGCCGGAACACCGAGCACCTTTGCCAATCATCAGGAGATCGCGGAGCTCGGGAACCTGGCAGGGGAGTACGGTGGCTGTTTTCAATTTAATGGTTTTGGTAATTTGCTTAACCCGGAAAGTGGCATGACGGATCTGGTCAATCTGATCAACGCTAACATGATCGGCAATGAATTCAGACTGCATCCAGGGGTAGCTGATGAAGGAACTCGTGCTCTTGAGTACCTGGAAGGAGCCAAGCAAAGAGGGAAAGACATCACTGGAATCGTAATCCCCTACCAGCATATCAGGCGATTTGGGATCGATGACTGCTTCTTTCTTGATGGCTTGCCAACGTGGGAATCAATTAAGACGTCTTCCGAGGGGCTATCCCACCACCTGAAAGACAAGAGTGTGAGGGCCAGGCTGGAGAAAGAAAGGATCGAAGGTGCTGGCAAGCCGGCCTTTCCCGAGTGGTTAGGTTGGGGCAGTATGATTTTTGATCGTATGGAGGACGAGAGTCTTAAATCCTTGGAGACAAAGAGCGTAGATGAGGTAGCACGAGCCACTGGAAAGTCTCCAGTCGATACCTTTTTTGACACATGGCTCCAAGACCGTCTCCATTCGCGCTTCCTGTACAAGGGTTTGGCCAACGGCAATATGGAGATCCTGGCCGAAATGATCAAGTCCCCGCATGGACTCATCGGGACCGATGCTGGGGCTCATTTGAATCGATTTTTTTGGCACGGAACTCCGGCGCGTATCCTTGGTTATTGGTGTCGGGAGAAGAAGCTCTTTCCACTAGAAGAAGCGGTATGGAAGTTGACCGGTCACCCTGCCTCGAAGCTAAGGCTTAACCGTGGAAATCTCAAGTTGGGATGGCCCGCCGACATCACCGTCTTTGATGCGGATAAGATTAAGGATCTCGTGAGTGATCGTCTCCCCGAGAAGGTGGACGATAATGAGGTTTATCGTCATCCCCCCGGAATAGGAGCGGTAGTGGTCAATGGTGAGGTGGTGGTGGAAGAAGGAAAATGTCTGGATGTTTTCCCAGGAAAGGTGACCCGACAAGAGCTCTGCATGCCGGGTCTCTAAATTAGTACTGAGTAACGAGTACTGAGTGCTGAGCCTTTTAAAGAATGGCAAAGCGCTAAGCGCAGAGCGCCAAGCGTAAAGCGTAAAGAGACAACGGGACTACCGACGACAGGACTACGGACTTTAGGAAGACAGTAGGCAGATAGCAGGAAAAAGTTAGGAGAGTGACTTGCCCTGTGGAATAGAGCTTGGGGCGAATAAATTCACCTCGGTCGAGTCGGTATTCCACGGGGCTCGCCCCGTGGAGTAATGCCTTCGGGGTCATACTCGGCCTGCGTTGAGATCAATACTCCACAGGGCCAGTTGCAAAGACGCAAAGCATGCAAAATGAAGAATGTTTTGCCCAATCGGGAGACGACAATTGTGCAAAAGACTTGGTCTTTAGAAAAGCTATGTTTTTGTTTGTCGCCGTCTCCCGACAAACAAAAAAAGAAGCTCTCTGCGCCCTCTGCGTCTCTGCGGTAAACTTATCTTTACGCCAATCAATCACTATTTTTTAGCGAGTGTACTTTCCTCCATTGGTGTGGGCAGCATCATGGCAACCAGCGCCGGCGTACCGTTGTGTACATGCTTCATTCCACGCTGCAGGGCGGGTGCCACTTCTTCGGGCTCTCGTACTGTCTCTCCAAAACAATTTGCCGCCTCGGCCAGCTTGGCAAAATCAGGCGGCGGGTCGAAGACGCCGCCCTCGAAGTTGCCGGACTTTACCATTACTCCGTCTGGGTAGGTACGCGATACATTGCTCGTGCCTGTGGAATATGAGCGGTTGACAAATACCACAGTTAAAAACGGTACCTTATAATGGGCACCGCACCAGAAGGCGGAGATGGGACTGCCAAACATTAGGTACCCGTCCCCAGTGGCGAGGACCACGTCGCTCTCTGGCTTCCCTAATTTTGCGCCAAAGGCGGCACCGCTTCCCCAACCGCCGGAAGACCCGCCACTCTTGAAATAGGTGCCGGGCTTGTCCCGATGATGATGGTTTTGCACGTTACGCGAGTTGCTCAGCGAGTCGTCAAGCAGGATAGTGTCCGGCTCCAGGATTTTACCCATTTGGTAGGCAACCCAACCAGGGTGAAGCGGTTTCCGCTTGCCTGCCTCCAGGGCCTCCCTCTCTATCCTAGCGTTGATCTCACGCTTTTTTTCCTCCATCCGGGCCCGCCGGTCTGAGATTCGGGTCATGTCACTTTGTGACAGCATTCCCGTTGCGGCTTCGTGGATCGCACGGGCCGCCGCCGCCGCAGTGACGGGCAGCCATAGGTCAGCTTGTGTATCCAAGGTCTTGTAACGGGACATGACGGGGTCCACATCGACCCATACTACCTTTGTACCGGGCCGAGGGTTCCCGGCCGGAGGCATGTATGGGACGGCCGAATCTATTATCAAAATCACATCAGCGTCTTGGGGGTCGGGTCCTGTCCGGTAAAGCGGGTGGGTCGCGGGAAAATTCATTTGATCGCACGATCGACCTACCTCCTGCACGGGGAGTCCCAAAAGCTCAGCCAGTCGTACTAGGTCTGCTACCGACTCCGGGTCTCGGCCAGAGCTCGAGGTGATGACGAGAGGGTTGTCTGCCTTGATGAGCCACTCAGCCACCTTTCGTGCATCGCTTGGATCTGGCCATGCGGGGCGCGCGATACCCAACTCATCGCGTGTGGGAAATCGTGTGGTCCCCGGCATGGGGATCATGGCCGATTCCCGCGGCAAAGTCAGGTAGACGGGCCCCCGCGGCTCACTCATGGCCACCTGCAACAGCCTGCTGATCATGTAGCCGGGATTGTCCTCGTGCTCCAAGCGGTGGTCCATCTTTGTGTACTGCCGCAAAATTTCTCCCTGGTCCCGCGGCTCCTGAATCCATTGGACGGCACTGTTACGCGCCCCTGGCATGGAACCCGGATAGGCGCGTGGCCCGTTACCTGCGGTCATGAGTACCGGATACGATCCTCGCCATGCGGTGTGTATGCCCCCACCATAGTTGAAGGTTCCCACGTCCACATGCACCGAGGTGGCAGCGGGCTTGCCCGTGACCATAGAGTTGCCCAGTGCCGCATTCAACGCCACCCCTTCGTGTAGCACGGTTATGAGTCGCGGCGCCGGCCACCCACGTTCATGGGCCTTTGCTATGCTTTCCTGGTAGAAGGCGGTCTCAGACCCGGAAACGAAGTATAGGTTGTCAATACCACCCAGCTTCATGGATGCGACAATCGCATCCGACCAGGCCTCCGCATGATAAGTTCCCCACCTTTGATCGAAAGCTTCACTTCGTCCGTTAGCCATGTTCCTTCTCCCTTCTCTTTAAATCCCTTAATATCTTATTTAACCGCAGACACACGCAGATTTTCGCAGAATATAATTTATTCACCGCAGAGACGCAGAGTACGCAAAGGGAAGAAATTTTGCCCAATCGGGAGACGACGATTGGGCAAAAGAGCTTGCCTTTTTGATTGTCGTTTCTCGACAGACAAAAAACTAACTCTCGGAAGTCCCCATCGGCGTTAATCTGCGCTAATCTGCGGTTAAGTATTCCATTTTTTTCTCTGCGCTCTCTGCGCCTCTGCGGTTAATTGATCTTAATCCTTTGTGCTCTGCGCCATGCACTTTGCTGTCTTACTGCAAGTTATATAGCCTCTTTGCCGTTTCTGCCAGGAGCCATTTTATTGCAGCGGGGTCCAGATCTTTACGGTTTGCCAGGTGATCGATGTTTTCAGGAAACTCGCTATCCCAGTGAGGCCAATCCGAGGCATAATAGAGCGTGTTTGGATTCAGTATTTCTGCCGTTGCTCCCACAAGGGGTTCGTAGTCTTCCGCATGGAGGTAGACGCGGCCACTTTTGATGTATTCGCTGGGTTTTTTCTTGCACAAAGGGGCCTCAGCTTCGCCGCGTTTGTCCCATTCCTCGTCCATCCTTCCCATCCAGTAGGGGACCCAAGTGCAGCCTGCTTCCATGAAGGCGATGCGAATCGTTTGAAACCTTTCCATGACCCCTCGCATTATGATACTCGTCATCTGCATCATCTGGGCAAAGGGATGGGATAGAGTGTGTACATCGATGAATTGGTCGAACAGATCAGCGCCGAAGTAATGAGGACCGCGTACAGTAGCGTGCACCGCCAACATGCAGTCCAGTTTTTCTGCCTCCTCGTAAATGGGCCAATAGTCTTGGTCACCCAAGGGCTTACGTAGTCCCACTGCGGGAAGCATCATACCTGCCAGGCCCAATTCTTTAACTGCCCGGCGTAATTCTTTGACTCCCTCGGGTACGTCCTGAAACGGGATCAGGGCAACTCCCTTGAGCCTCGGGCTTTCCTTTTGAAATCTCTCTGAGATGAAATTGTTATAGGCTTGGGCCAGGGCCACGGCAAAATCCGGCTCGCGGATCCAACCAAAGCCTAGACCGCTGGTGGGAAAGAGAACTGAGGTGGACAATTCCGCCCGGTCCATTGCATCGAGCCAACTCCGGGCATCTTTGGCACTGGTTCCTAGTGTCCCGCCTATGGAGCGGTCCCAGTTGTCTCTTGGGTAGATGGTCGCGCGACGGTTGCGGTAGGGGGCCTCCATGTATTCTTTGACCGCATCGTCTCCCTCCGTGATATGCCCATCGGCATCAATAACTTCAAAAGCCCTAGCCATAAAGACCTCCTTAATTATACATAGCGCAAAGCGTTAAGATAAATTAACCGCAGATTTTCGCCGATTCTGGTTCTCATGCCCTGCGGGCATGTTTTCGGCCAGACTGGCCGAAAAACCATCTCTGTCCATCTGTATAAGGATTTGAATCCTACTATCGTCCGCGATGGAGTAAGTTTTGTTTGTCGCCATCTCCCGACAAACAAAACGCTTGTATCCAAACTCTGCGCTCTCTGCGTCTCTGCGGTGAAATCTCCGAATCCTTATCTGCGTAAGTCTGCGTGAATCTGCGGTTAATATATTTTCTCCGAATTCGGGGTCCTTTGCGTCTTTGCCCGAGACATCTTTAAACATAGAATTTTGCCATCTTGCTTTCGATGCCAGCCTCGCGGACGGCCTCCTCGAACATGGTGCGCACCTGACGATCTTCGTCTTCATATTCGATCTGGTCCCCGCCCTCCTTGACGCTCTCATCGGTCTTGAACTCCGTAAGAAACGGGTTTTTCCTGCTCCCCCAACGCAGCGCGAGATAACGTGCTGGAGTCGCACCGGCATTGAAGTGCTGGTGGAACCATAGCTCCGGTGGAACAACGATACTTCCTTCCTGCCAGTCGTATCGCTTGATGGTCGATCCCTCGGGCCATAGGAGGGAATATCCCTTGCCGCCGATGATGATGACATGTGCCCCCGCTCCATGACGGTGACTCTTCTTGTAGGTCCCCACAGGAAACTCGGAAATATGGGCGGCCATGGTGTTATCCGATAATTCAAACCTAATATTGGATCCACCGGCACCCCTTTCCTTCCATTCCTTGAGAGGAAAAGTGGCGACATTGGGTACGAAATTGGTTTCCCAGACCCGCTGTGTGTAGGACTCTCCCTTGCCGGAGAAATATCCCTCCGCAGCATCATACCTGTCTTTGAAGGAAAAGGGGGTATTGAAGATGAAGTCTATATTGTGAAAGAGGTTCATCACCACTGGGGCGCTGGTAACGGATAGGAACCTGGCAGGGGAGCCGCCGCTACCGTTAAAATGCTGGCGCCAGGTGTTTATGGGCGGGGAGAAGAGACTGCCCTGCTGCCATTCAAAGGTCTGCTTTTGTCCGTTGTCCTGCCAAATCGTCGTTGCCCCCTGGCCGCTTGCCACATAGATCATCTCCTCGAAAAGGTACCGTTCTGGATTGAGGTTTTTTCCTGGGGGGATCTCACAGATGTAGGCGTCATTGATATTGCCGGTTCCAATCAGATTAAGGTAAACCCCGAAACCGCCCTTTCGCGCCCACGGTTCCAGCGGGACATTGCGGATGTCTTTAATGAAGAAATCCCGTATAACGGGCAGCCCCTCTTTTTCTAAAAATAGCTCATAGCAGGATTTGCGCTCGATGGATTTCTCTTCCGCCATTGGGTTACCTTCCTATCCAGAGGTCGTTATTGCCTGTTTTCTAAAATCCAGCGGGCAATGTCAATCCTACGGGCAAACCAGACATCGGGGAAAGACTTGGCATATATTATGGCCTCATCGTAGAGCTTTCCCGTAGCTGGAAAGGCCATCTGACAGTGCATGGCCAGAGTTAGCATCTTCGGGTCGGTTTGGGATTCCTCGTAGAGCACGTCGAATTCATCTTTGAATGCCTGGAGTATATCTCTTGCGGTCCTACCGCTTCGATACATGCCGGTATCGTTAAGACCGCTGATGGAGTTGCGGTACGGTAGCTCAATAATAGTCTTACCCTGGATATCAATGGGATAAGGGACATCGTCGTTGACCGCGTCCCCGTGCCACAGGAAACCTTCCTGAGCGAGCAGCTCTAAGGTATATTCCGTGTGTCTCATACCGGAAGTCAGCCACCCGTAGGGGCGTTCTCCCAACATGTCCTGAAAGATCTTGATACAGATCTGGATCTCTTCTTGTTCTTGCTCTTTCGACAACTGGACCAGCTGGATATCTTCAGCGTAGCTATGTCCGACGATCTCATGTCCGTTGGCCTGCACGTTTTTTACGGCTTCGGGGTATCTAATGGAAGCCAACCCATTAACGTTGAAAGATCCCTGCAGTCCATGCTTCTTGAGTATTCTCAGGATCCTCCACACTCCAGTCCTTCCCCCATAGTCGTTCTCGCTAGCTGTTCTGAAATCGTAAGGACACCTCAGGTCCTCTGCGGTCAGGGGTGAAGTCCCACCCACATGGCGGGTCCTCCTGAGCTTGGGATCCGGCGTTTCGGTCCAGGCCTCAAGGTTTCCCGTCAGGTTGACGCAGAGCCTTTTACCTTCAGGCCAACGAAATTTGATTCTTTTGGCCTTGGAAAAAACATCGTAGAAATTATCATGCTTAGGGAGCATAGGACCCTCCCGAGACCACAAGTTGTATCCCCTGCGGTACGGACACGCCCGCGTAATCTATTCCAAAACGCAGTTAAAATAAAGGGGATATTTGGGTTGGCCGGAACGGCCGCAAAGCGTTAAGCTTTACTAACCGCAGATTTTCGTAGATTAACGCAGATGAGGATTCGGACATTTCACCGCAGAGACGCAGAGGGCGCAGAGAGAAACCAGAGATCAGATGTCAGAGGTCAGAAATCTGCTAAGAGAATCAGGTTTTTTGTTTGTCGGGAGAGGGCGACAAACAAAAAAATGTCTCCATTGGGGACAATAACGGGATTAAGATTCTTTGGAGAGTACTTAAGCGCTGATTTTCACCGATAATCGTAGATACTAGTTTTCATGCCCTTCGGGCATGAGAAATAGAATCTGCGTAAATCTGCGGTTAAATCTTCTCGTAATGCCTCTACTCCGGTTATCGTCCGCGATAGAGCAAAGTTTTTGTTTGTGGCTTCTTCCCCACAAACAAAAAGCTCCGGTCTCTGCGATCTCTGCGTCTCTGCGGTGAATAAATCCTCGTCTGCGTAGGTCGGCGTAAACCTGCGGTTTATTCTTCTTGACGCTATGCGCCATGCGCTTTGCGCTATACGGTGTTAGGCGAGTTTTTTACGTTTTCGCAGTTGGAGGAAGATCTCGTCCATCCTTTGCAGTCCCGCGGTGAAATCCTTCAGTCCCGAGAACCGCGCTTCTTGGTAAAGGGAAGTAAATTCTGTGATCAGACCACGCTCTTTGTATTCCACTGATCGACGAAATTCGTCCGGTGTATCCCCGGGTTTTTTTCTAAAACCCTTTCTTCTGAGGAGATTCAGCAGATGTCGGTATCGCTCTGATGCCTCATGGGAGAGGTGACGGGTGGTGAAGGTCAAGGTAAATTTCTTTCTTATCCACCAAATCCACCAAGCCAGTACCAGTGATATAAGGAAAAACCCTCCGAGTTTTTTCCACCCCTTCTTCACCGTCAACCAGCGGCGCAGCTGGTCCATGGAGGCCTTCCGCCGACCCGAGTCGAACCAGGTGGAGGTTTGCCGGAGCGTGGAAAAGATTCGATACTGATCACTGAAGCCAAAATTGACCACGTAGCGGTACCAACGCATCCTGAGGAAATCTAGGAAATGGGACATGTTGGCAAAAAGTGTCCTTTGTGAATTTCCAATGTAGGAAGGAGTGGGATCAAAGGTAACCCATCCCCGATTCCGGATATAAACCTCCACCCAACTGTGGGCATTGCTCTGGCGAATAACGTAATACTCTCCATAGGGGTTCCACTCCCCGCCGATATATCCATTCACCACACGTGCGGGAATGCCGATATTGCGGAGCATCACAGTGAGGGCCGAAGAAAAGTATTCGCAATCTCCCGCGCGAACGTCAAAGAGGAATCGCGCCAGGGGATCCGTTTCTCCCATGGCAAGGTTCGTTAGAGAGTAACCGTAATTTTTCTTGAGATAGTTGTCCAGGGCCTGTGCCTTTCTGATGGGCCCGCTTATTCCTACGGTGATTTGCCGCGACAGGTCGGCAATACGGGGGTCGATGTCGGGAAGTTGCAGGAAGTTGCCTCCCACGGGGGTTCCGTTGATTTTGCCGTCTTCGTAAGAGAGAACCGAATAGGAGACTTGGAAGGGAAAGGGATAGGACGAACGCAGATTTCCGAAGGGGTCCTGATAGAGCTGACGGAGATTGCCGGAGATCATAACCGGTCTTCCCAAGGCGAAAAGTGCCTGTGAACCCGTGGGTTCCAGGATGATCTCCTGGCGCAATAGCGGCGCCTGATTATCTTCCCATTTCCCCACCATGTAGCTTCCCCCGGCCCTTGCCACACGAGTAAGGTTCGTAACGCTTCTATCCCACTTTTTTCCGTCGAACCGGTCAAGAGAGATGCCACGCCAATATCGCGGTTTCTTTTTTGACAGATCTATCCCACTGATACTGACTCGCATTGCCACAGCGGTGATCTTTTTGATTTCCGCCACGTCACCAAGAGAGAGGCGATCCGTAAATCCCGTCATTCCGTAGCCATTGGACCAGGAGTTACCCCAAAGGCCGGTGCCAAATCGGGGAAGGGCAATGAAAAAGATCATCATAAAGACGAAAAGGCAGCCGCTGATCTTTACCACCAGACGGAATAGGGGCCAGCCGACCAGATTGCTTTGTGCCTCGGGGTCCTTTCCTGCCCTTTCCATAGAGTCTTTCAGGTGGAATACAACCAGGACCCAGGGAGCGGTGAAGAGATACAGGACGAAGACGAACGCAAATGAAACCTCTACACTCAGGGCGGCGGCGGACACCACGCTGAAGAAAGAGAGTAAGTAGAGCTGTAACCAGTCGCGTCTCTTCTTGGGGGCCGCAAGTTTCACCGCTTGAAGCGCGAGGAGGAAATGAATCACCTCCTGTACGGGAGGGGATTTGAAGATAAAGATAGTAACGATGGTTAGGACGAAGACCCCCATCATAATAATGTTTGCCAATGGAGCAGGGAGAAATCCGGTGCCCCCCCGTGCTTCACCGAGCAGAGCTAGAATAATAGAGAAGCCTGCGAGCAGGAGGTAAGGATAAGATAGCTCACCTGTGAACAGTAGGCCTACATAGCCCAGACCCACCAGGAGGTACGACGAAGCGAGAAAGATGAAGGAAAATCTCATAATCGAGAAGCTTCTAAGCTAAATCCTTTAAGAAATAAACCGCAGATTCACGCCGATTTTCGCAGATAAAGAAGATTTCAGCGCAGAGGGAAGAATTTTGCCCAATCGGGAAACTCCGATTGGGCAAAAGCGCTTGCCTTTTTGTTTGTCGTCGTCTCCCGACAAACAAAAAACTAATTCTCTTAAATCCCCATCGGCGTTAATCTGCGCCAATCTGCGGTTAAGTATTTTCTGTCTTTGTCTCTGGGCACTCTGCGTCTCTGCGGTGAAAATATCCCAATCAGCGTTAATCGGCGAAAATCTGCGGTTAATTTGTCCTTTCGTATTTCTATCTTCCATCCTCAATCCTCTACCCTCAGTTGTATCCTTTACTGCCCACTCTCCACTGCCTGCTGTCTTTCTCGTCTATTTTGCTGAAAGCTGATGGCGGATAGCTTTCTTCACTTAACACTTAACACTGTTTTTCACTAATCCCTGCCCACTGCCTTCTGTCTATCTTTGCGTCTTTGCACGAGTCGTCTTTTCTGTCTTCATTTCTTGCTGCTTCCTGCCTACTGTCTTTCTAAAGTCTGTAGTCCTGTAGTCAGTGGTCAGTAGTCTCTTAGCTCTCTGCCCCATGCTCTTTGCTTTCCGCCTGTCATGTCCTCACCACCTCGCAGGGTGGGAGTGCGGGTGTAGTGGGAACCTCTCCCTGGAGATAAATTCCCCCGCCCTCTTTAATAGTATCGTCACACCACTGATCGAATCCATTCGTGGTGGAACCGTTTGTGGGTGAGATGAGCGCCAACAGACGCAGCCCCTCTTCCATCTTGCGGTCTCCTGCAACGGAATCCAGGTGATTCTCCCAGGTAGAAAACGTGATGGGGACCCCTTTACCCACCAGCAGGCGCAGGAGACTCGCTGCAACCTCCACCGCCCTCTCAAATCCCTCACCATCTTCTCCCCGGTTATCAAAAAACACGGGGCGAGGCTGTTCCGTCTCCTCTACAAATTCCTTGACCATGAGCTGACCCATCCTTGCCGGTTAAAGTCCGGTGCGGTGACTCTCAGGGCTAAGTGGATCGAGAAAACTTTCCAAAAGGAGAGGATCGCAAACTCGCAGGCCGTACTACTAGGGAACCCATAGAGCCTCGTAACTTGCTGATTGAGAGTGCCGACCCTGTGGTCAGATGGGGAAGGCCGGTGCCATCTGTGGAAATAACCGAGACAGAAGCAGATGGGCTCTCCGGGGTCGTCGGGACGGCATGTGGGGGAAGTTGTGATGGGTAACGCGGGAGAGTCGCGGGTGATAGCCGCAATGGCTCTCGAAGTCAGGGTCTCGGAGGGGCGAGTATTACCGAGGAGGCTGGGTAATGCCGGCAGGCGCCCTATCATTGTGTCTCTTAAAGAGGGAAGGAGAGGTGATTGCCGTGAGGCTACAAACACCTAACAAGATTCGAGACCTCTAGCGGATCTCAAGGCCAAGAGGGAGCTCAATAGGCGGCCTCGCATGCCTTGAGATGAAGATGATCGGAAAGCCGTATGCGGGAAAACTGCAAGTACCAGGAACGCTTGTTACGGAAGTGCCTAAACGGGCACGAAGCTATACAGCCAAGGTGCGGCCTAAAGCAAGCTAAGCCTGTCCTCTACTCTACCATCCTGGCCGTGGTGCGCCAGTGAATTATCCGGTGGTCGTCTTCTAGCTCAGCCGGTCGTAGTCCGAGGATCTCTTCTCCCCAGCGCCATTTCTTATTTCCGATCTGCTCTCTCCCCGAAGCCAGAGCCCGTACGGAAGAAGTCTCCCGATCGCCAGGGTATGCGATGAAACTCTGCTTAAGTGGAATGATCCTGGTCTTTTCAAAGAGACCAAAGGGGAAACGCGTCACCAGTTGCACAGGTCCGAATTGGTAGCGTCCCCGCCTCTCTACTTGTGCGAGGTAGTGAAAAACTCTACTCTCTCCCGGCGGCAAAGAGGGGATATAGCCTAAAGTTTGCCGCGGGTGAAAATTGGCCCCATCTCGAACGTTGAGAGAGTAAGAGATTCTGTTCGATTGCGGGTTTTTGACTTCGAGGATTACGGCAAAGGGTATCCGCGCGGTAACTTCAGAAGGAAGGTGGCGTTCCACACGGACCTTTCTGAGGACCCGTTCAGACAACATGCCCGAGACGATCACCATCCCCAACAACAAACCAAACACTAGGTAAAAGAGATTGTGTCCCGTGTTGACCGCGATGAGACCTATGCTGAGCGAGAGAAGTGAAAAGAGCCAGCCTTCACGCGTAAAGCGGAGACGACGGTAGGGATAGAAAAACCGGCTCCAGCCCTTTACCATTTCCCATATTAGGCTGAAGACTTTTCTTCCCAACGTCATAGAGGGACGGTGATCTCTTCGAGGAGCGCCTGGAGGATACCCTCCGCCTGACGCAACTGTGTGGGACGACTCCCTCCCTCTTTCAGCAACAGGCGGTGGGCCAGGACGGGTACCGCCAGTTCCTTGATATGTCGCGGGAGTACGTAATCGAGACCTTCTAAAAAAGCAAAGGCCTGAGCCGCCCGATAAAGTGATTTTGTTGCGCGGGGGCTTCCGCCCAGGGCTATGGCGGGTGAGTTGCGAGTGGCCGCAACGATGTCGAGTATGTAGCCCACGAGAGCCCGGTCGACACTGGTCTCTTCCGAGAGTTTTTGCATCTCCACAACTTCCTCGGCATGCATGACGGGCTTGAGTTCACTAGGTTGGTGATTGTTGGTTAGAACCTGCTCTTCCGATTCCCGATCGGGGTAGCCCAAGGAGATGCGCATGAGAAACCGGTCCAGTTGTGACTCCGGGAGAGGAAACGTTCCGGCAAACTCTGCGGGATTCTGAGTGGCGAGGACCATAAAGGGCTGAGGAAGTGGGTAGGTGGCGCTATCCAGGGTCACCTGTCCTTCGTTCATTGCTTCTAACAGAGCACTTTGAGTTCGTGGGGTGGATCGATTGATCTCATCGGTGAGCACAATGTGATGAAAGATGGGACCTGACTTTAACCTAAAGGCTTGATTCGATGGATCGTAGACCACAGTGCCTAACAGGTCTGAGGGGAGCAGATCGCTGGTAAACTGGATGCGCTGAAAGGTGCACTCGAGGGAAGTAGCCAGGGAAGAGGCGAGGGTCGTCTTACCCACACCAGGAACATCCTCGATAAGCAGGTGCCCGCGGGCAAGGAGAGTAATGATGGCCAACCGAATAGTGTCGTCTTTGCCCCTAATGACATAGCTGATGTTATCGATCAAGCACTTTAGATTTTCCTGCATGTTATGATTACAACGATCTCGTTATACCGCCGAGATACTTAAGGATATCGAGGGTCTTTCTGGTACCAATCAAGCGCATAAAAAGAAGCAATACATGTGCCACGGAAAGCGGTTTCTATTCGTTGCAAGTCACTGATCTCCTTGACTATTTTGAATCAAGGGGCTCCATTTTTGATCCAAATTGGCAAGAATTGGCCTAACATTGTCCATGGTATCAAATTTTCTCTATACCTGCTAAGCGTCCGAAAGCTAATTCTCTAAGAACTTCACCGCAGATTCACGCAGACACACACAGATATCTGAGAGTTTAACCGCAGAGACGCAGAGTGCGCTGAGGGAAGAAATTTTGCCCAATCGGGAGACGACGATTGGGCAAAAAACCTAGTCTTTAGGAGAGCTATGTTTTTGTTTGTCGTCGTCTCGCGACAAACAAAAAACGTTAATCTCTGCGCCTCTGCGTTGATTTTCTTAATGAGTTAGCAGCGAGGCGCTATGCGCTTAGCTTTTTTAAGCGGGAAGCCGAATGTCAGCCGGTATTCTCAGGAAGCCGGCTGTAGCGAAGTGAGCATCGAAGGCAAAAGCGTACCTGATGCGCTGCTGTCGCATGAGGGCAAAGCTTGTTGCATCGACATAGCTAAAAGGATGGTCAGCGTACCGCTGCAAGATGTCGTAGGTTTGTAGTTCGAGAGTTTCAGAGATGAACAACCGTTCCAGTTTTGCACTTTGAGCGAGTTTGTCGAGAAACCGCTTGGCTTCCCGATGGCCCTTAGTAAGCCGTAATAGAGTATAGGTCTCCCCGACTATAAGATTCGAGGTTACAAGCGACTGACACGCATCCAGTATCACAGGCAAGGCACGACTGGCCGCATCATGTTGTCCATCGTCTTTCACCTGAACGGCAAACCACGCCCCGGTGTCCACAAAGACGCGGCCGAGTGTCACCGGGAGGTTCTCCGCTCGGCAGCCGCAAGGTATGCGTCGTGATTACGAGAAATATCTTTTCGTCCAACATTGCCGGCTTGGCCGATAAGTTCTAAGAGTGGGTCAACGGTTCCTCCCTGTTTACGCTGAAGCACATATTCAACTCCCTCACGAACCAGTTTGGCTTTTGAGGTACACAGTCGGCGAGCCAATTTCTCCAGACGACGGTCCTGCTCCTCTGTTAGTAAAATCTGTACCCTGGTCATGATTATCTCCTCTTATCCATTATTGACTTTTGACACTTTGCATTCTACTCAGTGCGCTTTGCCCTTTCCCTGTAGTCTGTTTTCAGTAGTCTGTAGTCATTTCTCGCTTTACGCTTTGGTCTTTGCTTTTCGAAGTTGTGTATGGTCAGAATAAAATTACACAATCCTTTCTTTTTGTCAAGACTCTTGCGCTTTGCAGTTATTAATCTGCGAAAATCGGCGGTTAAAAAGAATATTGATTTGTCTGTCTCACTTTGCGGTTAAGCGCTCTCTTAAAGGTTTAAACGAATCTTTAGTCCCCTATGGAGCTTTATTTTGTTTGTCGTCGTCTCCCGACAAACAAAAAGCCAAACTCTGCGATCTCTGCGTCTCTGCGGTGAATAAATCTTCGTCTGCGCAAGTCAGCGTGGGTCTGCGGTAAAAAATCTTAGCGTTTTTCTCCTGGCACCCTTTGCGCCCTGCGCTTTTCTGTCTTCCTAACTCCTTCCCGACTCAGTCCTCAGCACTCGCTACTCAGCACTACCCAGAGGCGCTTTGCGCCTTCGCGCCGCCTATGTCATAACGATTCTGTGACAGCCTCGTGGTTGCAGCTCTCCCTCAAGGCGGCTCCGGCTGCCCTGGACACCATTTCCAACTTCCTCATCGAGAGAGGATCTCCTGGCGTTGTCCTCAAGGAAAACGAAGTGCGTGCATTTTTTCCTTCCGCAGGAAGCGGTTCCACCCTCAAAGGCGATATCCGCCGCTTCCTTAGAAGTATCAGTGAGATTTATCCCGAAGATACCAAATACTCACTGCGTTGGACGGTTTTGAAAAACAAGAACTGGAACGATTCCTGGCGCAGGTTCTTCACCCCGCAAAAGGTCGCCAGGGGGTTTTTAATTGTTCCACCGTGGCTGAATCCCTTGCAGCCCTCACGACGTAAAGTCATCGAGATCGAACCAGGCATGGCCTTCGGCACCGGTACCCATGCCACCACTCGGGGTTGTCTGGAATTTCTAGAGAGTGTTGTCCGCACCTGCCCTCGAATCATTAACGCCCTTGATGTGGGAACCGGATCGGGAATACTCGCTATCGCCATGGCCAAGCTGGGAGTTAAAGAGATCCTGGCTCTGGACAACGATCCTATTGCTCTCAAAGTTGCACGGACAAATGTGCGCCAAAATGGAGTAGGGAAGGCGGTTACTCTGACCAACTCGGGACCGGAGCGCATTAACCGTCCCTTCAGGCTCGTGGTTGCCAATCTCACGGCAGACGTGATCGTCGGTCTCGCTTCCGTACTTAAAAAGAGAGTAGCCCGCGGAGGTTATCTCATTATCTCCGGCATCCTGACACCGCAGGTGGAAGAAGTGATGGGTTGCTTCAAGAAACCTTTCGTCCTTCATCGTCAAAAGAGCAGCAAAGGGTGGGTGACTCTGGTGTTTAATAGAGGGGCTTGAAGATGGCCCGCTTCTACTTCTTTCAGGAAAATATCCAAGGCAAGAAGGGGACGCTCACCGGGCCCGAATTTGAACATATGAAGAAAGTGCTGCGCCTGAAACCAGGTGAGCGGGTAACCTTGTTCGATGATACAGGATGGGAGCATGAAGCAATTATCCAATCCTATGGCGCGGGAGTCGCCGACTTGGAAATCCAGCGTTCCTACCAACCCATGCGTGAGTCACCCTTGGATATTACCTTGGCACAGGCCATGGGCAAGGGTGAGAAGATGGACTGGGTGGTGGAGAAGGCAACAGAGCTGGGGGTGCAGGCAGTTCTTCCTTTCGTGTCCTCTTACACGGTACCTCGCCTTACCGCGGATAAGATGCAGAAGAGACATTCCCGATGGGAAAAGATCGCTGTCAGTGCCGCGAAACAATCGGGGCGCACCCGGATTCCAAAGATTCTGGAGCTTTGCGACTTTGATGAGGTGATTCAAAAAGACTGGTCCTGTGATTTGAAAATTTTATTTTGTCCAGGGGAGTCGGTATTGGGATTGAACCAATTGAAGGGCGAGCGAAAACATCTAGCTGCTCTCCTGCTGGTAATTGGTCCGGAGGGAGGATTTACTGCCGAGGAGGTGGAACAGGCCTCCCATCACGGGTTCCACACAGTCCAGTTGGGTAAAAGGGTGCTGAGGACCGAGACCGCCGCCGTTGCGGTTCTCAGCATTGTGCAGTTTCTCTGGGGCGACCTGGGCAGGGCGGGGGAAGTAAGACAGTAGGCACCAGGCAGTGAGCAGCAAAGAGCAAAGATAGAAAGAATAGGGAAGTTTAACCGTAGATTTACGCAGATTATCGCAGAATAAGATTTATTCACCGCAGAGGCGCAGAGAGCGCAGAGAAATCGTTTTTTGTTTGTCGAGAGACGACGACAAACAAAAACTTTTCCACTGAAAGAGTAGTTAAGTTCGACTACTTTCAACGGAATCGGCAGTTCTAAATACGTGTAAATGACCATTAACGAACTTTCCGGAATTGTGATTGGGGCAGCTATTGAAGTTCACAAGGTACTCGGACCTGGTCTGTTGGAGTCCGCATATGAAATTGTTTATGTCACGAGCTCCAACTAAAGAACGTTGTCTTTGAGCGGCAGAAACCCCTACCAATTAAATATAAGGGTGTTACCCTTGATTGCGGCTATCGTCTTGACGTCGTAGTTCAAGACCTTCTCGTTTTGGAAGTGAAAGCGTGTGACAGAATAGAATCAATACACCAAGCTCAGCTTCTGACATACTTAAAGCTCTCAGGTTTGAGTCTCGGATTACTGCTGAATTTTAACGTTCCAGTAATGAGGGAGGGCATTGTGCGGGTGGCGAATGCGCTCAAGACCTGATTTTCCGGATTCTTAGCTTAGGTGGTTTGCCCAATCGTCGTCTCCCGATTGGGCAAAGATTCTTACCTCTGCGTACTCTGCGCCTCTGCGGTGAATAATCATCCGCTCTTGCCCGTTGGCGTCAGTTCCATTAGCATAGGTTTCATATCATGAAGTGTCCTAAGTGTGGATTTTTAACCTTTGATAACCTGGACAGTTGCAAGCGCTGCGGGGCCGATTGGACTGCAGATCGCGCGAAGTTGAGTGGCCTTTCCCAATCTCGTGACAAGAAAGAACCTGAAAGCACGACACTAGAGCAGAGTGCCCTGGAGAGCAGTCCTCCTGAAAGTGTTCCGTCGGAAGAGCCCGATTCTACCCCGGTTCAACAAACGGTTCGTTCTCAAGGCACGTTGGGGGTGAAGCTACGTATCGACGAGGAGTTCGATCGACTCTATACGACTCTGAAGGACAAGGAACTAAAAGCTGGAGAAGTCCGTTGGGGAGGATTTTACCGGAGGGCCATAGCTTTCTATATTGATATGGCAGTACTGTCTCTTTTTTCATACCTTCTGTATTACATGATCTATGTAGGCTACAGCGTTGGGCTCGCCGCGCATCAAGAGACTGTTACGTTTGATCGTTTCCTCTCCTTTTTACAATTTTTTATTGTAACTTGGTTCTTTCTGGTGAGTGGATACTTTGTTCTGTTGCACGGGATGACCGGTACAACTGTTGGGAAGTGGATCCTTGGATTAAAGGTTGTGGGCGCCAACAAAGCCCGCGTTTCCTATGGTCAGGCCATGATTCGGTGGTTTGGTTATGTGGCCTTCGCCTTTTTTGGCATTGGAATTTTGTGGATCGTCTTTAGCCGTGAAAAGCGAGCCTGGCATGATTTGTTGGCTCGAACTTGGGTGGTGCGCGACTTGGCCCGCACACCCACCTAGTCCAGAAGAATTTGGGAGCTATTAACCGCAGATTAACGCAGATTTACACAGATTAGGATTCGGAGATTTCACCGCAAAGACGCAGAGACGAATCTTTTGTTTGTCGGGAGATGGCGACAAACAAAAACATTGCTCTATTGCAGACAATAACCGGATCATAGTTCTCAAGGCGGTACTTAACCGCAGATCTGCGCAGATCAATATCTGCCCATTCAGGCCAGCTATTAGTTTTCTTTTGTGGACATAAATGACATCACATATGGAATCAGAGGTGCTGTATTCGAGGTGCATAGGGTTCTTGGCCCTGGTTTTCTAGAAAAGGTATACGAAAATGCGCTTTTGGTTGAACTGCGTGCGCGGGGCTATACAGCTAAGAGCCAAGTTCCAATTAAAGTTTACTATAAAGAGGATGTAGTCGGAGAGTATATTGCCGATATCCTTGTTGAAGGAAAGGTCATCGTCGAGCTCAAAACAGTGGAAAAGATCGAGAAACTACATGAAGCGCAGTTATTGAATTATTTGAAGGGGACGGGAATACAAGTCGGCCTTCTGGTTAACATGAAAAGTCAAACGGTCGAAATAAAGAGATTGGTTTTGAATATGCCCGAAGGGCAAAAGAAAAAGAATCTGCGCTAATCGGCGAAAATCTGCGGTTAAGTAAACTCTGAATGGGCGAACATATGCCCGAAGGGCATGAGAAATAGTATCCGTGTTAATCCTCGGGAATCTGCGGTAAAGTTAATATTGTTATGGATAAATTACGTTTCGGTATAATTATGGATCCCATCGAGAAGATCGACATCGAAAAGGACACCACCTTTGTCCTGATGCTCGAGGCCCAGGCAAGGGGTCATGAGATCTACTACATGGGCCTGAAGGATCTCTACGTTAGGAATGCTATTCCAGCGGCTGAGTTCCGTCGGATCAACGTCGCCCGGGCCAACCCTCATTTCCAGTTTGAGGCAACGAGCACGGAACCTCTCCACTGGTTTGACGTTGTATTGATGCGTAAGGACCCTCCTTTCGACCTGAACTACTTCTTTGCAACCCATTTGCTGAGCCTTGTTGACGATAGAAAGTGTTTGGTGGTGAACAATCCCATGGGTCTCAGGGAGGCTACGGAAAAACTCTACGCCTTGAACTTTCCTGAGATCATTCCGCCGTCCATTATTACCAGCAGTATTCCTCACTTGAAAAAGTTTATGGAGGAACAGAACGGGGAAATGATCGTGAAGCCATTGGAGGGCTGTGGTGGGCAAGGAGTCTTCCATCTCAACCTCCAGGACAGGAATCTGAACGCGGTTTTGGAGCTCGCCACGGTGGACGGAACGATTCCGGTTATGGGTCAGCGCTACCTTCCGGAGATACGTACAGGAGATAAGCGGGTTCTCGTACTGAACGGTGAACCTATCGGCGCAGTGTTGCGCGTCCCGCGGGAAGACGAAACCCGGGCCAATCTCCACGTAGGGGGCAACTCCGTAAAGGCCAAAATTACGCAGAGGGATCGTGACATCTGCCGCGTTCTTGTCGAGCCTTTTAAAAAATTGGGGCTCTATTTCGTTGGCCTCGATGTGATCGGCGATTACGTTACGGAGGTGAACGTGACAAGCCCTACCTGCGTTCAAGAGATCAACTCCCTCGACAAAATCCACCTCGAAGGCCAAATCATCGACTTCATCGAAAAGAAAGTCTCCGAGCAGCGTAGAGCAAAAGGCTAAGAGTTATTAGCCGCAGACCCACACAGACTAATCTCTCTAAGAAATTAACCGCAGATTTCCGCTGACTTTGTTTTATGTCCTGCGGACATGATTTCGGCCGGACCGGCCGAAAAATGATCACTGTTCCTCTGGATAAGGATTTAAATCGTACCACAAGTGATCTTGACTTCGTGACCTTCGTGCTCTTCGTGGTGACAAAATGGTTAACCACGAAGGACGCGAAGCACACGAAGAAAGAGATGCCCTTGGAGGTCTTTGCGTCTTTGCGCGAGCTATCCTCGCTGATCTCTGACGTCCGACCTCTGATCTCTGGTTCCCAGCTGTCGTCCGCGATGAGACAAGTTGTTGTTTCTAGGCCTTGCCGTAGAAACAAGAATTCGGTCTCTGCGGCTAAACGTACGAGTTTTTTGTGGACAATCTGGCCCGTCTGGCCAGATTCCTGTCTGCGTAAATCTGCGGTTAATTCTCCTCAGCCGATCTCCGACTACTGACCTCTGATCTTGGGTGTCTCTCTGCGTCCTCAGCGTCTCTGCGGTGAAATAATCTTAACGCTACCGCTTTGCAGCCAGGGCTGCCTGCTGATAGCTTCTGTTGTGTGAGGGCTAGCTGGCGGAATAAGTTCATATACCTTCTCTTAATAATCGGGACTGCGCTTCTCTTTTTCGGCGGACCTGATTACTATTCATCGCGCCAGTTCCGCCTTGCATGGGAGCTTGGGCACATCGGATTATTCTTTTTATACACTTATGCTTTGCTGAAGATCTGGAAGAGTTTCGCGAGGAGGTCTTTCCAGGTACAACTTATTGTAGTCTTGCTACTGTCACTAGTTCTTGGTTTGTTAATTGAATGGTCTCAGGGTGCCTTTGGCCGCTCGTTTTCATTAAAAGATATCGCAATGAACGTAATAGGCGGCATAGCAGCAGTTGCGTTTCTATCCCCGAGTCGTATCACTCTTTCCAGAAATCTTCTTCGCCTAACTCAAATAATCGTATGCTTATTAATCCTTCTCATGACGTATCCATTAGTCACAGTATTGGTGGATCAGGTGATTGCGAAAACGCAGTTTCCAATTTTATCTAACTTCGAAACCCCTTTTGAAATTGATAGGTGGGAAGGCAGAACTAAAATCGCGATTGATAAAAATACCGTCAGAGAAGGAAAAGCCTCGCTGAAAGTCCAATTAACGACGGATAAGTATTCAGGTATAAGCCTAAATCATTTTCCCCCCAGTTGGCAAGATCATGAAAGTTTTCACATGAGTATTTTTAACTCTTCTCTAGAACCGTTAAAGGTCACCGTACGGATCAACGATAAGGAGCATGTTACAGGTGTACAACTCTATTCGGATCGTTTTAATCGACAGTTTGTTCTTGCCACTGGCTGGAACAATATCGACATTACAATAGATGACATTAAAAACGCTCCTGATACTCGCGAAATGAACCTTCGAGCCATTATGAACTTGGGAATATTTTCTGTTAGCCTAAAAAATCCTTCGTTTTCTGAGCGAAGGTGATTTACATGGCGCCCACCGCACAGCCGCCCAGTGAGAGTGGATGTGATGTCCAGCGGGAGGTCGGCGTCAGTTTCACCCCAACAATGACTTAAGCCACTTGTCTTTTTACCGAGCGTGGAACGGGAAAGAAGATACTAACGCAGTTTTTCTTAGAAATCTTGCCCTTCAGCTCGTATACCTTCGGGGAATTTGTCTTAGACCAAAAGCTTGCCACCTTTATCGGTGTCTCAGGACGGATGTTCGCCTATTTCGGCGGGGTTACGCCGTATGTCGTGGATCAGGATAATCTGCGAAAACGCAGTGTTCACCAATCTGTATGATCCGACTGTCGAATCACCACCTACTGTGAAATTGCCACTCACATGGGCTTTGCGGTACTACCGGCCAGAACTTACAAGGCCCGCGTGATTAGTCTACAATTGATGAGGATGAAAGACTACGGGGTGAGCCGCAACCAGCGCTTTTACTTAAAAGCCCTGGCCGGCTCAAACTCCGTTCCCTTTGTCTGACGGTCAAAGGGTAACGGCTCCGATAAGGTGGAGAAGTGTTTAGTGAGGACGGCTCACACAAGACTTCTGGGGATTCAGAATCGATTTCCAGTTATCCCGAAGCTAAGCCAGCGTGGCACTTTGAAGTCCTCGACACCGAAGTTAGTCGGCGAGCTGACCATCCGCTACGCCACTATGAGACAAACACCAAATCCCATGCTTCAGATTGAGACGGCCAGACGCTTGCGGCTCCCAAGCGTCAATCCGATACATACAATATTTTCATATCAAATCCATTTTTTAACCGCAGATTTTCGTATATTAACGCAGATCAATATCTGGCCAGACGGGCCAGATAATAATTTTTCTAATCTGTGTCTATCTATGACCACGTTTGGCTACCAGCACTTAACGGTATGCGCTTAGCGTATTGCGTCCGGTGACTGATCTCTGATACCTGATATCTGTGTTTGATTGGCGCCCTTTGCGTCTTTGCGCGAGTCTCCAGAACTTGTCTGCAATAGACATGTTTTTGTTTGTCGTTTTCTCCTGACAAACAAAAAGTCCGATCTCTGTGTTCTCCGCGCCTTTGCGGTGAATTGATCTTAATCTGCGAAAATCGGCGTAAATCTGCGGCTAAAATCTCTTATCCCTTGCTCTGCTCTTTGCTATTACCCATCAGCGAAAATCTACGGTTCTTGAAGTTCTTACGAACTTCGCGTCCTTAGCGTCTTTGCGCGAGTCATCTACCCATCAGCGAAAATCTACGGTTCTTGAAGTTCTTACGAACTTCGCGTCCTTAGCGTCTTTGCGCGAGTCATCTTTCCTTCAGGAATCCACGGTTAATTTCTCTCAATATGCTTTCCGAAAGATCTTGCTGCTTACTGCCTCCTGCCCACTGCCGACTTCTCCGTCCCCTCCCCGCCTCTTGACAGCCCCCCATCGGATATCCTATTAATCTCCGGATTCCGGGAAATCCAAAAGTTATCCACAGGTTGTTTTGACCGAGAATACTTCTGGAATAAATATAACCTATTGATAAATAGGGAGAAATCACAAGGTAAATCTATTTGGTTATGTTTTAAGTGTTATAACACTATTCTTTTTATATGTTGTAAGTATGTTGATAACTTTTCAAATCATCCATATTTGAACCTATCTTCCTGGCCACTGCCGATCCAAATGCCACCTGATAATAGGTAGTGCCAAACCCATCGGTCCCTGTGTTTTCTTCTTGTCGATTAAGAATTAATTCCCTACACTCGACTCCCTCCACCCAAACCTCTCCCTGGTCAGTACTCAGCACTGAGCGCGCCATGGGGTAGCCCTTTGCGTTTCGAAAGATTGTGTAAGATATCCAGGCCTGAATCCGTGACTTCACGACCAGTGCTGACCAGCTTCCAGTCGTTCGCAATTAAACGAAGTCCCGTGCTGAGACTGGGCTATTCAAGTAGATTGGCGGAAGGAGAGTTAGCGAATCCTTCGTCGTCTAAACCGTATTCCCATCCCCGCTAAGCCGATGCCCAGGAGGATGAGGGTGGCAGGTTCCGGTACCGGTTGGACGTACACATTGTCAAGCTGGACACGTGTTCCCCCTCCCCCAGCGGCCTCGTCAAGCCTAAACCGGATTTCCCCGTTTGGAGAGACGGCGGCGAGGTTCATGAGTGGCAGCACGGTACTAAACAGCACCGTGGTACCGAACATGCCGATACTGCTGCCCTCATTCAAAAGTTCTGTGACAATGGTCATTCCCCCCCCCGACGTGCTTTCGTAATCCACTTCAACCTTGAAGAAGTCTTCTATCGTGGGCATGCTGGATTGCCACTCGTAGTCAAATTTGATTAAGAGCGCTGACGTGCCGATAGGAATATCAAACGTCTGCGAAAAAACCGCGAACCCTGTCGGACCGGGTCGTCCGACATGGGCCGTGTCCGTTGGGTCATCATGCGTGACACCAGTGGTGGCAACAGTGGTCCAACCATCCGTCACATTGATATCAAACGTCCCGTTAGTCAGCAGGGTAGCGTTTGCGACCCCGACACCAAAATACATTAACAGACCGAACATTATAGTAGATAATTTCTTGGCAATCATCATTTCTATAGCCCCCTTTTCGCGCCTCATTCAACAAATAATGATGCGTTACTGGGCTTCGTGAGCAACTTTTATGCCACGTATGTAAACCCTCAAGATTCAATGGATTCTCAATTAACCAATTTGAGTCAATTGTAAAGATCTCCGGCGTTGAAAGTCGTCGTCGGAGTAAAAATCACTGGAAATGTGACCTACGTTATGGAAAAATCGGGCTTTTCAGAAACTTAACGACTTCGATTCGTTGGTGTAAAGTATTCTGACAAAAGCCTTGAGATCGCTGGCAAAGTCCGCATTACTGGCTTTTAGACCAATTATTGAAATTCCGGCGAACCGACATTCAGTTTTCGGCCTCAAAGGTGTCGCCGGACAAACTCTCGATTAGTTGAATATATATACCTGAACCCATACATTGCTTCTTGTTTGTCCGTCGTCCCGGCGGTTGTCCCGTAGACGTTTTTCGCTTTGGCCTTTGCGCTTTGCTATTTCCTGTTTTTTACCTCCTGCCTGTCTGTTTAAATCACGCCGGGGTTTATTCCCCGCTCCTTGGGGCGTAAAGTACTCGCGTGAGCGAGTATATCCATAAGAGCCATAATGTAACGGTGTTGCTGTATCATATGGTGTTTCCGGCAAAATATCGACGGGTGGTGTTTGATGGAGCTGTGGATGAGGTGTTGCGGGATGTTTGTCTCGAGGTAGAGAAGCGTTACCAGGTAAAATTTCAGGAGATAGGCACGGATAAGGACCACGTCCATTTTCTGGTGCAATCGGTTCCGACGTACAGCGTCACGAAGTTGGTAAGGATAATAAAAAGTGTCACAGCGCGGGAGGTATTTCGCCTGTGTCCTCATGTCAAGAAAGAGTTGTGGGGTGGAGAGTTTTGGACCGATGGGTATTATGCCAGCACAGTAGGTAAGCATGGGAATGAGGCCACAATAAGGAACTACGTCAAGGAGCAGGGAGGGGTTTATCAGCAACTCCATGAGGACCGACAGCTCGCCCTCTTCTGATACCCCGCCCCTTGGGGCGGGGAGCTTCATTGTCATATGAGTAGCGGGCTCTAAAGTTATTCAGAGGTTATAAACAGATTGCTGTAATCAATAAAATTTATGATGTGTAAATAACTAATAAATATATATAGATAAATTAGTATATTAGGAATCGTATCGGTCGATTATTCACAATTGTTCTGAGTCTCATAACAATATTATTTTTAACATTATTCACCTGTTAATAACTTTACGAATCTTTGATTTATGAGTTCCTTGCAAAAACCGTCACCCCGGGCAGGTGCATCGTCCACATACTTAAACTCCCAGACATACCTAGAAATGCTCCCTTATCACATTTTGGTCATTGATGACGAAGAATTAATCCGTCTACAGCTCCAGCGTCTGTACACTCAAAATGGCTATACCGTATCCCTTGCTGCCTCCGCAGAAGCAGGAATAGAGCAATTGCGGCAAGGAGACATTGGAGTGAACCCCATTGGTTGGACAGTCACTGGGCTGAAATGAGAATGCCCTCCGGGGTGGTTGAATTAATTATGCTGTTCCCTTCCTGTTTGCAAGAGTCCACATTGTGAGTTCTGTGATCTATGCCCTTCTCTATGCCTCTTGTCTTGGTGGCCGGTCAAAACGGCTTTCACAATTGCCCTAGAAACGACGATCTCACACCG
Organism: uncultured Binatia bacterium (SeqCode); assembly: GCA_965215595.1. Classification (GTDB taxonomy): domain Bacteria; phylum Desulfobacterota; class Binatia; order UBA9968; family CAXXLF01; genus CBDCDW01. The sequence goes on from CBDCDW010000006.1 coordinate 1,092,104, forward strand.
GGTAGATATCTCAGTATCCCCCCCTTCAGGCCTCACACACCACCTCGGCTTTCATCTGCCAGGCCTGCTCAAACTCATTCGGTGGACAGTACCCCAAAGCCGAGTGCAACCGCTTCTGGTTATAGACTTCCTCCAGAAAATAAGGAACCCTTTGCTTCACATCCTGCGCCGTCCTGTACTCCCACAGGTAGACTTCTTCATGCTTGAGCGTCTTCATGAAGCTCTCCGCTGTCGCATTGTCATAGGGATTGCCCTTGCGGGCCATGCTGATTAAGATCCCCGCTGCCCGCAACTCCTCCACATAAGCATGGGCGGCGTACTGCACTCCGCGATCTGAATGATGGATACAACCCCAGGGCGGCCTTCTCTCCACTAAAGCCATCCGCAGAGCCATTAAAGTCATCTCGGTATCGATCGATTTAGAAAGCGCCCACCCAATAACCTTACGTGAGAACAGATCCAAGATCACCGCCAAGTACAAAAACCCCGTGAGGATCCGGATGTAGGTGATATCGGCCACCCATGCCTGGTTAGGTCTTGTGGCCCTTAGTCCCTTAAGGAGGTTCGGATAGACCCGGTAGGGATGATCACTGTCAGTGGTCTTCACCCAGTGCCGCTTGACCTGGCATTGCAATGATTCCTCCCGCATGATTCTCGACACCCGCTTGTGATTAACCTTAAAGCCCTCGCGCCTCAGATGATGGGTGACTCGCCGGTAGCCGTAACGCGGATACTCCTCCACTACCTGCTCAATCCGGTCCCGTAAGTCCGCCTCCTCAATCTCGTGGAGCATAGAAGGCTCCCGGGTTCGGTAATAAAAAGTGCTGCGCGCTATCCCCATCACTTCACACCCCCTTTGGATGCTGCCAAACTCTTGGCCGTGATGGGTGACGAATTCTCTTTTCTCCGCCGCAGTGTGTACTCTACGGCTTTTTTTAAAAGATCATTCTCCATGGTGAGTCTGCCCACCATCCGCTCCAACTCCGCATTGCGCGCTCGAAGTTCCTTCTCTGGCAGAGAGGGGCCCTCCACCAGGCCCCCTTGTTCGTAGCGCTTCGTCCAATGTCGAATAAGTCCTGAGGAGATGTCGTAGCGGCGGCTCAGTTGGGCCAACGTGGAGCTCTCACTGAGGAGTTCCTCCACTACCTGCCGCTTGAAATTCGCTGTAAACCTTCTTCTCTCTGCCATGATGAGATCCTTTCCCCTTCCCATCAGGCATTCTAACCTGCTCCCTCAAACTGTCCAACTGCAGGGGGTCAGTCCACATTGACCTTGTGGTAACGGATGTGCGGCTTCCAGGAATAGGCGGAGTGGAACTTCTTCGCCGCATGAAGGAGCTAAGCCCGAACGTTCCTGTAATTGTCATTACCGCGTTTGGTGACGTGGGTACTGCGGTTGAGGTGCTTAAACTTGGGGCCTATGACTATATTGTGAAACCTCTTAGTGCTTCCGCAATTCAAGAATCGACTCGAATCGGATTGGAACGGGCTAAAGCTTTTGCGGAGGTGCGTAGGCTTCGCTCTTCTATCCAGAAGAGTTTCGAATTTGGGGGGATATTGAGCAAGACCCCTGAGATGCATAAAGTTTTCGAGATGATTCGTATGGTATCGGCGACGGATACAACCGTGCTTGTAGAAGGAGAGACGGGTACCGGAAAGGAACTAGTCGCCAGTGCGATCCATCAGCAGAGCCCCCGGCGTAATGGCCCTTTTATTACGATTAACTGCGCGGGAATCCCCGAAACCTTACTGGAAAGTGAGCTCTTCGGCTGTGAGCGTGGCGCCTTTACTGGGGCAGACCAAGCCCGGCCGGGTAAGATCGAGATGGCACATGGAGGTACGCTCTTTCTAGATGAGATCGAGAGTATATCCTTGGCAATGCAGTCAAAGCTCCTCCGAGTTCTCGAGGAGAAAAAAGTTCAACGGCTGGGTGGGCATCGGCCCATTCAAGTCGATATGCGCGTGATCGGGGCAACCAATGTCTCTATGACAAATCTCGTTGAGCAGGGCCACACTCGCTCCGACTTCTATTATCGCATCAGCGTCATGGTCATCCCTCTGATTCCTTTGCGTGAACGGCGGGATGATATTCCACTACTAGTTCAGGATTTTCTAGAGCGTCATCCGGTTGCCCAAAGGAAGAAAATTAACGGCATATCCAAAACTGTATTAAGAAAACTAGTAGAATATCATTGGCCAGGAAATATCCGGGAGCTTCAGAACGTGCTCGAGAGGGCCATTGTCCTCACCATGCAGAGCACAATAGAGAAAATAGATCCGCTTGATTCCCGGTCACGCGGCCAGGCGCGCGGGGATTTCTCCATTCCGTCATTGTCTTTGCGTCAGTGGCTGAGACAGCAGGAAAAAGAATATCTTACGCTGCAGCTCAAGCGGTTCGGAGGTAGTATTGCTCGGACAGCGCGAAACTCCGGCATGGACGTAAAAACGTTATATAGAAAACTCCAATTGCATGCGATGGACAAGAGAAACTTCCGGATCAGAGATTCATAATTCGATAGAATTGTAAAATAAAGTTCTCTACTTATTCCTGCATCGAATTGTACCGGCAAGTTCTTTCTATAACCTGCAAATAAATATAATTTTAAATTTCTATTTATAACTCAAATCCTTTTCGTTCAACATTACCTGCAGATTTGCTGTCGGATTTCTTTTCACTTACAATCCTGAGCAGAACACTCCTAACATGTTGAATTACGAGCGCTTTTTGGCCGGCTAATTTCACTCCTGGTTTAGGTCTAAAAAACCGCCGGCAATCTTTACAACTATTTTGTTATTGGCATCGGAGAAATTATTGAAAAACAAGAACTAACTATTTTGCACGATCTTTGCTTAACAATTCCCTTATACGTTTCTAACATTTCTTTTTCCCGGTCCTGGCCTCGCAGGGCTTGGGGGTGATGAATGAATTGTCAACGGTGTGGGAATGGAATAGTTACGCATAAGGTTAAAAGCGACGTCGTAGAAATCCTAGTGTGCGCGGATTGTGCCCAGCAAGCGGACGCTTGCAATGGTCCAATCGGTACCACCTTGATAGAAAAGCTGCCCAAACCAGGATCCTCACAACAGCACTGCCGGATTTAGGACTAAGGTCTCCCCGATCTTTAATTATAATTATTTGGACCCTATCAACGTTTTCTTTGGACACCCGACCCGTGCAATGTAAAATTACCCCTCAATTGTCAACATTTCTTACAATTTCCCTTCCTTCGGACAAATAGACTTAACATATTGATTTTGCGTTACATTCTATCCATCTATAGAATTCATGACCTGAAAAACTGTCGGAAAGGTTTACGATTTGGAAAGACCGGCAACGCGTAAGCCATTAATAAATAAGACTTATTTGATTGGTATGGCATCTGCTATAACTGTTGCTTAGCAACTAAAGGCAAACGCGTGGAACATCAAAATGTTAATGTGGATACAATCATTTCTAGATGGGCAGGTAGAGAGAAAGTTGCTTGCCTGCAAACTGGAGTCGCAGAGAAAATCAACAAAAACGATAGATCTTAGGAGGTCTAGATGAAAAGTTCAGCTCAAGTAGCGTCCAACAGCACCGCTGCCTGGTGGAGGGTTTCTGAAATGTCAATGCTATCTTTCAAAAGATTAGCCTTGGTTTGCACCCTGGTTAGCTGCCTGGTTGCAACGAATGCGCATGCCATCCTCATGGAAAAGGTCGGCGACCCGACCATTACCGTCGACACGATGACCAACCTGGAGTGGCTGGACCTTACCCAGACGACGGGCCTGTCTTTCGCCGATGCGCTGGCATCCCCCTTCGTGATGAGCGACGGGTTTGCGCACGCGACCCGCGCCCAAGTCGAAACGCTCTACACCAACGCCGGCTTCGACACGCTCAACGGCACCTTTAGTACCGGGAGCAGGAAGCCTGGTGGCTGCCAACAGGGTCTATGCGATGCAACCGGGCGATGGCCTGACCCTAGTGAATATCCATTACAACGTAGCTTTGCAGTCGTTTCTCGGGGACCCGGCGGTTAAATTTGATGCCTCAAGGTACCGTTGGCTTGGAGAACCCTCTATTGGCGCCCTCCCAAGGGTGCTATTTGTGCGGACCGGTATGGGCATCCGTAATTTGGATGACCTTAGGAAAAGAAAGCAGCCAATAGCATTAGGGGAATCGTCACGTGCCACTGGAGCCGCCATTGCAGGGGAATTCCTTCGCTCAATTGGTCTTCCCGTAAAGAACGTGCTTGGATATAGGGGTTCAGCGGCCGTCTTCGCGGCCATCGAACGCAAAGAGGTGGATGCCCGCATCACCTCTCAGACTAACGTACAGACGACCTACCGTCGCTTCCTTGACGAGGGCATGATTCGACCCATTTTGATATTGGGCAAGGACCCTCGGGTCAAACCATTTCCGGGAGTGGCTACTCTGGATGACCTGAAACTTGATACTAACCAACGGAAACTGGCCGATTATTTGTTCAAGACGTGGAGCCATCTTCGGATATACGGACTTCCACCTGGGGTGCCACAAAAGCGTATTGCGGTCTTACGGGAGGCTTTTGCCAAGACTGTAAAGAGTCCTAAGCTCATAAAAGATGCGGAGCGGCAAGGGGTGATTGTTTCTCCTTCCCCGTGGGAAGCAATCGAAGCGGATATGAAAAGTTTGGCTCAAGCCTCTCCGAAGACGCTAAAGATGTACAAGAAGTTGGCCGGGTTGAAGTAGTAGGTTTGTTGAGTATCGAAACCTAGCGGTATGGCATGGACTACCCGCCGAATGTTATTGTAAAATCGGTTGTCTGCATGTTAACAAGAAAGACCCAACTAGGTTAAAGCATCTTAGCAGGCAATCTTTTTTAGCGCGGCCAGGTAGCTCAGTCGGTAGAGCAGAGGACTGAAAATCCTCGTGTCGGCGGTTCGATTCCGTCCCTGGCCACATCCCACTCCAATTCAACAGAGTTTATCGCGCCAAGACGCCAAGCTCGCAAAGAATTATTAACCGCAGATTTACGCAGATTTTCGCCGATTAGGGATTGTTCACCGCAGAGACGCAGAGAGAAGACAGAGATCAGACGTTAGCGGTCAGCTAAAAGAATCGGATTTTTGTTTGTCCGTGAGAACGATAAACAAAAACTTGTTCTATTGCGGACAATATTTGGAATAGCTTTCTTGGGATAATATTTAACCGCAGATTTTCGCAGATAAGCGTTCGGAGATTACACCGCAGAGACGCAGAGTACACTGAGGTAAAAACTTCTGCTCAATTGGGAGACGACGATTGGGCAAAAAATTACAGCTCTAAAGAGAGAATTAGTTTCCTACTTTCTCCGAACTTGGCTACCTTCGCGTCTTTGCGCGAGCAATCTCTCTGTCAGTTCTCAGTGCTGTTTTGCAGATAGCTGCTTACGCTGCAAGAGGAAATCGGTGATGAGCGGATCGAATTTAGAAAACTTTCTCGCCACTGGGGTGATATTTTGTGTCGGTATTTTGTCGTGGGGAACTCCCAGCTTCGCACAAGAGGCTGGTACACAGGAAACTGCAAAGCAATGGGAAGAAATAGCATCACTAAGGTTTCAGGCTGCCATAGGCCATGAGTCACGCGCTGAACAGAAGGTGGCACTAGGAAGTGACAATCCTGGTGAGGCACTTTACGGTGCCGGGGAAGCAAAAGTGTCGGCCTCAGGCAATTATAAGGTGGCAAGTGAGTATTGGAAAAAAGCGGCTGTGGAATACGGAACGATGGGCGACTTTGACCATGAAAAAAAGGCCCGATACAATTCAGATCTAGCTTGGGATGCCGCTAAACGTGCGCTTCGCGAGGCCTCAGAATTTCACCTGAGGGCTGCGAAACAATACGAGGATGCAAACAATTTAGGTGAAAAGATCAAAGCCCTTGAAAAGGTGGCAAGTGACCTCGAAGCCTTGATGAAGATGGAGTAAAAGAAAACTCCCGTACACCTGGCCATCTCCACTCCCATTCCACAGAGTTTATCGCGCAAAGACGCCAAGCCGGCCAAGTTCGGAGAAGATTATTTACCGCCGATTCCCGCAGATTCTTTTTCTCATGCCCTTCGGCCATGTTTTCGGCCAGACAGGCCGAAAAACTTTCTCTGTTTGTCTAGATGAGGGTTATAGTCTCGGTATCGTCCGCGATTGAGCAAGTTTTTGTTTGTCGTCGCCTCGCGACAAACAAAAAGGGGCGTTGTCTGCGTGAGTTCTTCGTATCTCTTCCTTCGTGTGCTTCGCGTCCTTCGTGGTTGAATATTTTGCCACCACGAAGAGCACGAAGGTCACGAATTCCGGGATCACAATTCGTGCCAAGAACGAATTTCCCTTGGAGTCCTTTACGGTTAATATCCGAGTACCTATTTTTGAAGGAACATCTGGCCCGTCTGGCCAGATTCCTGTCTGCGTGAATCTGCGGTTAATTCAACTAATGAAGCGGATTCTGATTCAACTTATCTTTCTAGTAGTTATTGCTTGGCGCTGTGATGCTAGTGCTGCCCAGCTCTCTTTAACTTGGGACGATAACTCAAAAGATGAAGAGGGGTTCAGGATTGAGCGTAAGAAAGGCGAACAGGGGAGGTTTGAGGAGATTGCCAGCGTAGGACCTAACGTCGCCTCCTACACAGATGCCAGTGCTTCGGTAGGAACGACGTATTGTTACCGGGTACGAGCATTTAACTCGGTTGGTAACTCGGAATACACCGAAGAATTCTGTGCAATTATAGAGCCCCAGAAACCATCCAACTCGAAAACAATCATTGAATCCAAATCAACCTTACCCAAAGAGGTGGCAAACGGCATAGCAATTGTTAAGACTTCGTCTGGTGGCAGCCTAAGCTTATTTACCCGGCGTCCTAACACATCCATTCTGTCTGTGGATGGGAAGATAATTGCCAAATCTAACCTGGTAGAAGTCTCAGCAGGGCCGCATGTGATCGGAATCGAATGCATTGGGGCCCCAAGGCGCTTTTCGTCTAGAAGAATCACGGATACTTTCAACTACATGTTAGAAGCCAGAGGAGATCATACTTATCAAATTAAAGCAGTATTGGTCGGTGGAATGTGTAAGTTATTGATAAAAGAGACGAGTCATAAAAAACCATCTCCGGAGGACAACTGATCTGTCTGGGACGGTTTTTAACCCTCACCCCGAACCCAGCACTCTTGTCCTATTCGGCTCTGGCCTGGTAGGGCTGGGATTGTTTAGGCGACGCAAGAAAGTAGTTTGATCGGTCAATTTTACGAGATTTTATAAACGGAGGTCCAAAACGGGCCGCCGTTTTTGTTTGTGCTTTGGGTTTTAGGCGGCGAATCGATTTCATTAGTATTCAGCTTCATTGCAAGAGTATTACTGAGCGTTCAAGCGCCGAGATACTTTACAACTTCCATCCTTCGAGTAGCAACGCCCAATTCTCTTTACATTACAATTCTTATTGGTCCGGTTTTGTCGATTTTTCGTGTATTTGATTCAAAGAACGTCGGTTTCTTTACAAAGTTGCAGTCAGCACCAACAGGCAAGTGTTTGAAGAACAACGATTTTATCGTTGGCACACCGATTGCGAAATTAAACTGTTGGAGTACCCGACAAAACAAGACTCAAGGTAGGAGAAAAGTAAAGAAGAGAAGTGTACATATTCAGCGACCGATTTATGTGTGAGCAGGGTAGATAAAGCTATGAAAGCGAGGAAATTAGTATGCTTATGAGAAAAGCATTCCTAGTTACTGTTCTCATGCTGCTCGTCGTGTTGAGTGGTGGATTCCTAAATAAAGTAGAAGCGGGGCCGATAATTTTGTCTGGTATGGATCCGGAAGATCATGGCACGCCAGGTGTCGATATGATTAGAGATATCATGGATTTCGTGGTGACAAATTCGAACGTTGCTGGTGGTACCCAAACCAAAGTCCTATTGTTGGGTCCCGGAGGAGCTATTGGCGGCTCTGGCACGAATGCCTCTACAATTGCTACTGGCCTCGGCTTTATGATGGATGTGGCTTCAACTATCGCTGATATCGCCAGCGCCAATTTCAATAATTACGACGCGATCTACATGCCCACGAGCAATGAAGATATATCCGGCGGGCTCACGGCTACTCAAGTAGCAGCTATAAATCTTCGTGGAGCAGATATTGTTAGCTTCGTGAACGTAGGTGGTGGATTAGCAGCCTTTGCTCAAAACGTGGCAGGCGGCTATGGCTGGTTTCCGCTAGGGGGAATCAATACAACGGACCTTGGTGTCGGCGGACTGTTTGGTATCTCGGTTACTTCAGCAGGGGCATTTATTCTCTCAGCGTCGGCAACAAATGTGGAGCCTTTCCATACTACCTTTGATGGCCCCTTTTCTAACGGAAAAATATTCGGGCTCGACGTGTTGGCAACAGAGAGCGGTGGTCAAGGGCGGGCCTTGATCATTGGTGGCGACGCAGGAACCCAGATTACTTCTAATCCCGTCCCAGAACCTGGCACGCTCCTGCTTCTCGCCTCTGGCCTGGCAGGTTTAGGGTTATATCGACGTCGTAGAAATACATCCTAGTCAGCCAGAGTCCTATAAGATTAAAAACGGCGGTCCAAAACGGGCCGCCGTATTTTGTTTGTGATTATGGGAATCGTAATGGACTGAGAAACCGTCGGTATTCTTTACATAGGCGGTCTCTTCCGGCAAATCTCGATAACTGATTGAAATTGCATGTCATCAGAGTGGAATTTTCGCACGACATGGGCTTTAGCGCAGTGCGGGAGTGTCGGGACGCTTTCCACAATTTGTGCGCCGCTAGCAGGTTTCATTACTAACCTGCTGAATTACAACGCAATCATATTTAGGCATTCTTTTTGCTCAAAATCGTGTCCACAAGAGTACCGAAAGGTTATGTAACTATGAAAAAGGTTTTAGCAATTCACATCCTTGGACTTTTCAGCGGGCTAGCATTACTGGGCACCCTGACTAATTCAGCTAATGCCCTGCCCATCCATAATCCCGGCTTCGAGACGTTAGAAACAATTGAAGGTAATTCTGATTCCTTCGGTATCTGGTGGGGGGACAAGTCTGAAATCGTAGGCACGCAGAACGGGATAACGCCCAATGAGGGGGATCAGATGCTCCATTTCATTTACTCGAAACGCAACGGTCCAGGCTCTAGCGTAGGCTCGGACGTCAGACAGCTTATCGATGTGAGCCAATATGACGCCTTAATCAACTCGGGTCAGGCAGTAGTCACTGCCTCGGTGTGGTTTAACCGAGTTGTCGGAGACTCAGAGACGGACACGCTTTTCCAGGTGAGAGTAGAAGCCTTCTCGGGCGATCCGGCGGGATCACATAACGAACTAGCTCAGCAGGATGGTGAAATAATAGCCGATAATAATTTGAATTCCTGGGAGCAAGCCGCCTTGAGCCTGGTCTTGCCGGTTGGCACTGACTATCTGAGGTTAAGGATTTCCTCAAGGGAGAACATCTTCAACGATGAGTCCGGCACAGAATTCGACGGCCATTACGCCGATAAAGTGTATGTTGGTTTCGGGTCGGGCTCTAATCCCGTACCTGAACCTGGAACTCTGCTGCTTCTAGGCTCCAGCCTTGCGGCCTTAGGATTGTATAGTGGACTGACCCCCTGCAGTTGGACAGTTTGAGGGAGCAGGTTAGAATGCCTGATGGGAAGGGGAAAGGATCTCATCATGGCAGAGAGAAGAAGGTTTACAGCGAATTTCAAGCGGCAGGTAGTGGAGGAACTCCTCAGTGAGAGCTCCACGTTGGCCCAACTGAGCCGCCGCTACGACATCTCCTCAGGACTTATTCGACATTGGACGAAGCGCTACGAACAAGGGGGCCTGGTGGAGGGCCCCTCTCTGCCAGAGAAGGAACTTCGAGCGCGCAATGCGGAGTTGGAGCGGATGGTGGGCAGACTCACCATGGAGAATGATCTTTTAAAAAAAGCCGTAGAGTACACACTGCGGCGGAGAAAAGAGAATTCGTCACCCATCACGGCCAAGAGTTTGGCAGCATCCAAAGGGGGTGTGAAGTGATGGGGATAGCGCGCAGCACTTTTTATTACCGAACCCGGGAGCCTTCTATGCTCCACGAGATTGAGGAGGCGGACTTACGGGACCGGATTGAGCAGGTAGTGGAGGAGTATCCGCGTTACGGCTACCGGCGAGTCACCCATCATCTGAGGCGCGAGGGCTTTAAGGTTAATCACAAGCGGGTGTCGAGAATCATGCGGGAGGAATCATTGCAATGCCAGGTCAAGCGGCACTGGGTGAAGACCACTGACAGTGATCATCCCTACCGGGTCTATCCGAACCTCCTTAAGGGACTAAGGGCCACAAGACCTAACCAGGCATGGGTGGCCGATATCACCTACATCCGGATCCTCACGGGGTTTTTGTACTTGGCGGTGATCTTGGATCTGTTCTCACGTAAGGTTATTGGGTGGGCGCTTTCTAAATCGATCGATACCGAGATGACTTTAATGGCTCTGCGGATGGCTTTAGTGGAGAGAAGGCCGCCCTGGGGTTGTATCCATCATTCAGATCGCGGAGTGCAGTACGCCGCCCATGCTTATGTGGAGGAGTTGCGGGCAGCGGGGATCTTAATCAGCATGGCCCGCAAGGGCAATCCCTATGACAATGCGACAGCGGAGAGCTTCATGAAGACGCTCAAGCATGAAGAAGTCTACCTGTGGGAGTACAGGACGGCGCAGGATGTGAAGCAAAGGGTTCCTTATTTTCTGGAGGAAGTCTATAACCAGAAGCGGTTGCACTCGGCTTTGGGGTACTGTCCACCGAATGAGTTTGAGCAGGCCTGGCAGATGAAAGCCGAGGTGGTGTGTGAGGCCTGAAGGGGGGGATACTGAGATATCTACCCGGTGTGAGATCGTCGTTTCTAGGGCAATTGTGAAAGCCGTTTTGACCGGCCACCAAGACAAGAGGCATAGAGAAGGGCATAGATCACAGAACTCACAATGTGGACTCTTGCAAACAGGAAGGGAACAGCATAATTAATTCAACCACCCCGGAGGGCATTCTAATTTCAGCCCAGTGACTGTCCAACCAATGGGGTTCACTCCATAGACATCGTAGGAAAGCAACCTAGTGTATTGGGCCACCACATTTTGCACTCTTCGGGTCTTTGCTCCATTAGAAATTGCACAGGCGACTTAAGGTTGAGCCCCCTGTGAGGCTGTTCGCCGTTATACCACAACAGCCATGGGATTAGCGCCCGGTTAAACACCACTGGTTCTACAAGCAGATCCTCATGATAATCCAGAAACTCCTCCTGTAGGGTACGATTGAATCTCTCCACATGAGCGTTCATCTTGGGGGTCTTGGGATAAGTATTCCAGTGGACCTTGTGTAGCCTTCTTAGCTCTTCATCAAAGTGCTTCATGGACTCAGAGCCGTTGTCGGTGAGCACATACTCAAGTGGATAAGGATAGACCTCACTGACCACTTTGTAGACTTCCCGGGCTGCCTCAGAACCATGGCTGTGAGTCGCCCAGGCAAAAGAAAATCGGGAGTATACATCGGTGAACGTGATCACATACCTCCTTAGCCCATCGAGGAACAACTCCACCGTATCAAACGCTCCGCACTGACCAGGATAGTTAGCCATAAAGCCCTTGGGTTTTCTTGCCCGCTTTGGCTTCTTTGCTACCCTCTGGCCATTAGGCCGTATCCTCATGGGTACCGTTCTCATCTTGTCCGAAGCCCCAGCTATGATCCGGCCAATGGTCCTGGGCTTAGGACACCGTAGATCCTGTCTATCGCACCACGGCTTGAGCGAAAGATAGATCTTCTCTTTGCTTAGATTAGGGTGCTCCGTTCTTATGCGGCGGATCTGTGTAACCACCAACTGAGGCCAACTACGACTCCTACGCCTATGGGGGGCTTACTCCCCTCGTTTAATGCCTCTAGCTTCCCGCCCCCCCCCTTCATCACCTGCCCTGTCCAGTAATAGAGGGTCCGTCGTTTAACTCCGAATGCCTCCTCAGTCGCCTCCGCTCCATGCTTGGCCCAGAAAGTGAGCACCCGAGCCTTGTGCTTTGCCTTCTCACTAACCATATCCTCCCAGCGTATGGCATAGTCAGCGAGTCTGAAAAAGCCCCAGATGCGGAAAGAGAAATCCCGGATCTGTATGCCCTCTCAGTTGCCCAGGGAGTGCAATATGTTTCTGGCCTTATGCAACTAGTCAGCCAACCCCCCAAATATTTGACGACGGCTGTCCGCTCGATTTTAGCGGAATTTTTCCATTCACCTTCGAGTATTGGAAAAAAGCAGATGTGGAATACGGTGCAGCGGGTGACTTAGACAATGAGAAAAAGGCCGGGTACAACTCAGATCTAGCGTGGGAGGCTGCGAAGCGTACGCTTTGGGAGGCTTCAGAATTTCAAATGAGGGCAGTAAACCAATACGAAGATCGGAACATCTTAAGCGAAATGGTAAAAGCTCTTGAAAAAGTGGCGAGTGATCTAGAAACCTTGCTGAAAATGGATTGAGCGTCGTGCAGACGATCTGGTACCACCCCTCATCGTGCAGACGATCTGGTACCACCCCTCACCGACTTGGGTCGGTTGAAATTAAGGATACATTAAAGGTCACTAGTGTCCGGGTGTTAGTCGAACAAATTCAGTTGATTAGCCGAAAGTGCCTGAATGTCATCGGTGATGATGTTGTTAAGTAGCTGATCCAATGGGATTTTCTCGAACATGGTCAGGCTCAAGATCTGTAACATTTCATACAAGCTCGCTGAGAGGTTCAACCGCTCCTTGATGATCGCTACCAGCAGGTAGACCGAGACTGCGATCCAGAGTTGGGTCTTGACCGCGTTCTCTGAGGTGCCGAAGAAGACTTTGATACGAAGATGCTGCTTGATCCATTTGAAAAACAACTCCACCTGCCACCGGCAACGATAAAGCTCGGTGATGGTAATCGCCGACAAGGCGAAGTTGTTGGTCAGGAACACCAATCGTTTGCCGGTCTCGGGGTCTTTGAATCGGATGCGGCGCAGTGGCGTGTCGAAGTCTTGGCGCGAGTAGAAGCCGGAAAGCACGATGGTCTGATCGCAGATCAATCCCGTGCTCCGGTCGACTGGATGCGAATAGCGGCGCTGGGCTTTGAGATTGGATTTGGCGCGCGTCACAAAGAAGCTGCCCGCTTCGTGAAGGTGATGAAGCCGCTCGAAGTCGATATATCCTCGGTCCATGATGTAGAAGGCCCCGGACTCGGGCAGCAACAGGTCGAGAACGTTGACGTCGTGCAGTTTGCCGTCGCTGATGTGCAGGAACGAAGGGATGTTGCCGCGCAGGTCCAAGAGCGTGTGCAGCTTGATAGCCGCTTTGGTCGAGCGAAAGGGTGCCCAGGAGAAAACCGACAGGCACAGATCGATGGTGCTGGCATCCAGGGCATAGACCGTCTCTTTCAAATCGACGCCAAACGGGTCCCCGGCATAAAGACGACGGGCAATTCCAATGAGCGACTGGGCAAAGTCGGCGTAGATACGCCAGTCGCGCACTTCGTTGGCATCGGCCAGCGTGCTGCGCGACACCCGGCTCTTGATGCCCATGTGGTAGAGCTTGCTTTCTTGGGCTCTCAGGCACGCCTCGATGTCGCGCAAGCTCTCTCGATAGGTCAGTTGGGCGAATGCCATCGAGAGATATTGGTCGAGACAGGAAAAGGTCTTGACCATGTGCTCTCCGCCATAGCGCGCCACGCAACGACGAAACGTTGTCAGCGGCAAGTGCTGCGTGACTTGCGCGAAAACCAGTTTGCCCAGGTTCATGGATGCCTCCTGCGAGTGAGTTCCTCGCAGGATCGCAAATCAACGGGGCGGACTTCAAATCGAGACCAAGAAAACTCATGAATTATCTATTTCAGATCAACCAATTAACGCGTTTCAGCCGTTCAACGCCCGGACAGCAGTGATTAAAGGTCAAAATTTCCTCACCTTTAGCCTTAGGGTTTAACGCTACCAGACTGTCGCCTTCCTACTATCTTTCGACTATTTAATTGGCGAATCATAGAGAAAAAGACAGTCGGAATCCTTTACGGATATCAAAATATGATTGGTGGGAAAGTTGTTTAGAACACAAGCTTTACCAATTGTCATGTCTAATGCGTGATGAGCAAATGGTTTGTAAGTATTTGAGTGCATCCAAATTTCCTGTAGTTTTAAATGTTAATCATATTCACATAAAATCATGGGGGAATATTCTAATGGATACGGGAAAGTATAAAATCAAGACGATGTGTAATCGTATCTTGATTGCTACCCTGGTATTTCTAATGCTGGAGAGCTTCGAGACCGCAAATGCCACTATAATGTTAGACTCCTCGATTACCGGTTCAATAACGAACAACTTCGATGGGCTTGCCAGCGGCGATAAAAACAGCGTAATAAATCAACAGGGGGCGAGTTATGGCGAAAGTTTCCAGGGACAAGCCCTATCGATTGTTGTGCCACCCCCATCCGTCCCTCCCTTCGAAGGCGATCACGATGGCCTTAGCGGAACGCCAAGTGTGCCTTTAACCTTATTGCCGGGTGGCATTGGTCTCAATCTGAGTGTCTTTGATTTAGGCTTAGGCAACGGTAATCTTCTCGTTGGCTGTGGTCCCTCCGGGGGGAATGCGTGCTTTGACGGCTTTGCTCCGGAAGCAGTGGGAGAGGGTGCGGTTTCCATATTATTGGTTCAAGATACGGATGTGTTCGGCTTTGATGTGATTGGTCATGACAGCGGGCTTTTAGGGGTCCAGTTTTTTGCTCGAGACGGCTCCTCGCTCCAGAATTTCAACCTACAATTGCCTGACCCTGTTAGCAACCCCATACCTTACTACGGCTTTCAAGCGAGCCCTGACATGTTGATAGCTGGTGTGTCGCTTACCAATTTAGATCCTAATGGAATCGGGTTTGACAACGTTACCTTTAACTCCAATCCAACCACCACTGATCCGGTTCCCGAACCGTCAACCATGCTCCTGCTCGGCTCTGGTTTAGCCGGGTTGGGATTGTTCAGACTCCGCAAGAAAGCTTCCTAGGCAACTGGGAATCAGAATACGGTAATTTCTTTAGGCGGCGGTCCAAAACGGGCCGCCGTTTTTGTTTTGCGGAGAGTTCCACAAACAGGGGAAACTAGCCGCAGACTCAGGCAGACCTTGGAATAGCGAAGGGCATGGAGCTATTCAGTACTGAGTAACGAGTGCTGAGTACTGAGCCGGGAAAGCATAGCGCTACACACATGGCGCGAAGTGTTAAAAGAAATTAATCGCAGATTTACGCTGATTAACGCAGACCAGCAAACAGCAAAAGGCAAGGCGCGGAGCGCAAAAAAGACGACTCGCGTCCTTCGAGAACCTCTGGACCCCGAGGGGAATCGAGGGGCAAAGACGCAAAGGACGCCAAGTTTGGAGGACAACAGAATTCTTTAGGAGCATAACCGCAGAGGCGCAGAGGATTTGAGTTTTTGTTTGTCGGGGGACAACGACAAACAAAAACTTGTTTCGATTGGTGACAATAGCCTGATAAAAAATCTTAAGAGGAGAATTAAACGCGGATTTACGCTGATTAACGCTGATAAGAATTTGCTCACCACAGAGGGCGGACAGGAGTCGTGGGTAGCGTATAGGGGGTAGGGAAGAGCTATCAAGAAACCTGGTACTTTGGTTCAAGACCTTTTAACCCAATACCCAACACCTTAGTCTTATCACTTCCCGCTTTTCTTCCTAAACCCTACCCCCTAGACCCGACCCGCTCCTCCCTCAGGCCTCAGCACTCGCTGCTCAGTACTGCTGATTAGCCGCTCTGTTTGCGTGAAAGGAATAATTGACGCTATATTTTGAAAACCATTAGTAAATCGACTAGGGTTTGTCACGGAACGAGAAGTCCTGACGACGTCGGGCGACCATCGTGTAACGGACCCACCAAGCAACGACACCGCGACAATTACAAAGGTAGTAAATACGATTGAAAGTTGTCAGAAGAAGAAAGCTAGGGCCGCCTCGACCTATGACAGGAAAGGAGCGTCGCTGGCTGAATCCAAGAAAGGGGATCGTCAAAATAGTGGAGCGCGAAATGGACCGTATGGTATCGCGCTTTTTGTATCCCCATATGCTTCGAGTCTGGAATCCTTACAGCTGGCTTCTTGAGCGGCGTTTGGCGGTCGCCGAAATCGTAATCTCACCTGCCCGTTGGCCGAAAAAGATCCCCCGGCTCAAGGTTTTATTGTTGACGGACATTCATGTGGGTATCTTTCTCAAACCTGCGCTTTTATCGGATATCATCGGTTCCTTGATGGAACTACAGCCTGATCTGGTTGCGATTGCAGGTGATATTGTAACAGGGCAGTCGAGTGATCTGAATGGATTTCTACCGGCGTTGGCACCACTGGCGGGGGCCTCATTGGGCGCCTGGTTTTGTTACGGCAATCATGACTATTACGGCGGAGATCCTGACACTATCCGGAATAATCTTAGTTCCATAGGGATCACGACACTTAAGAACGAGTCGGTGGTCGTAACGCATGGCAATTGCAGCTTAGTCCTTGGGGGAATCGATGACCGTATTATGGGAAAGCCCGATTGGGATCAGTTGGTATCAGAACATGGGGCACCTCATCTCCTGCTGGCACACCACCCGGATGTTTTTTACGAAGCAGATTCCAACGGCGTTGCACTTACTTTGTCGGGCCACACTCACGGTGGGCAGATTCGTTTTCCACACGGCGCGCCTCTAGTACGTCACAGCCAATTTTATCTCGACGAGGGGGCCTATACGTACAATTCTTCTCTCCTCATCGTCTCGCGCGGGCTTGGCAGCGTGGTGCTGCCCTGGAGGTACGGAGCCGACCCTGAGGCTGTCCTAATTGATATTATTCCTCCGAAGTGACCTAGGCTGACCTGATTGTTGACTTTTCTAACTACCAGCCAAAGTATTGGAAAATTAACATTTAAAAAGCGGAGCAAACGGCGGTCCACAATAGGCCGCCGTTTTTGTTTGAAAAAAAGGGGACGCAATACCTATGCAAAGAGAATAGCCTGGAAATTGGTAGTTAGCAGATTCGGACAATCGTGTGATAATTAGCAATGACTCTGGACCAGCTCAACATCAGAACAGTCTTTGAAAAACGCCAAAATGTCACTAAAGTGGTAAAAGAGTGCCGCATCAGTCAGCCTTCGCGACAATGATCCTATCCAACGCGCATCGACATCCGGCTACGCCGTACGTTGCCCCTTTCGCCCTTTTCTTGCTTCTTACCGAGATAGGTAGATGGGTACCTGGCAGCCTGCTGTGGATCTATCCAGCCAAAACTTTTCTAGCTGGAGTTTTGCTGTTTTGGTTTAGACGAGCCTACTCCGAAGTAAAATTGGAGTTCTCATGGCTAGCCATCGCTGTAGGATTGGTTGTTTTTTTGCTCTGGATCGGCACGGAGGGATACTATCCGCTGCTGTCTCAATCCCAGACTATTAGTCCGTACGAATTAGTAAAAGGCATTTGGTACGGGACAATGGCATGGATAAGCATTCGCATAT
The DNA here is from genome assembly GCA_965215595.1 of uncultured Binatia bacterium (SeqCode). Lineage (GTDB taxonomy): Bacteria > Desulfobacterota > Binatia > UBA9968 > CAXXLF01 > CBDCDW01. Next base: position 1,109,606 of record CBDCDW010000006.1, read on the forward strand.
TCGGGGCGGTGGTGATTGTACCGATTATGGAAGAGCTGTTCTGGCGGTCGTTTTTATTGCGCTACCTGATCAACACTGATTTCAAGCGGGTCAAACTCGGTACGTTTGGTTGGTCCTCGCTCGTATGGACAGTACTACTGTTTGGCCTGGAGCATCAACGATGGTTGGCAGGAATGATGGCAGGACTTCTTTATACGCTGCTGCTATATCGGGCAAAAAGTCTTTCTGCTTGTATTCTAGCTCACTCCATCACAAATCTTGCACTTGGTATATACGTCCTTGCCACTCAGCACTGGGAGTATTGGTAACTGAGGTTACGCCAATTCCAGACCAGCAAGGCAGGCAATGCCAAGAGCAATGGTATTGATCAAGAAGAAACGGCTTAGAAAATCCATAGCGATCTCTTTAGGCCTCGATTCTTTCTACGAAGAGTTTTTTCGCAAAAGAGGTGCAAGCTATAACGCAGTAATTTTTTGGAGATTCCAAATGTTGGTGGCACTCAGGCGGCTAATTTTGAGAGGCGCTGGCTAGTACTGAGTAAAAAGTGCTGAGTACTGAGTAATCAGGGAACAGAAAGAAGAAAAAAAATTAACCGCAGATTTACGCAGACCAGGGAAGAGCTAAGGGCAAGGAGCATAGAGCAAAGGGTTTTTGTGGAATCGGGACCACTGACTACCGACTACTGACCAGGGTCCGAAGATTGACGACCGAGAGTCCGAAGTCCGTTGTCCGTAGGCTGTTATCTCGTTACTGTTCTCCCTCAGTACTCAGCAATCAGTCCTTAGTACTGTTTTTCTGAAGGCTGCCAATTGCTTACTGTCTTTCTAAATTCTCTGTTTGCGTGGGGGGGATAATTGGCGCTATATTTCGGTGAATATTTGTATACGCATAAGAGCCTGTCACGAAACGAGAAATCCTGATGACATCGGGCCATCACCGTGTAATGGACCCACCAAGCAACAACACCGCGACAATTACAAAGGTAGTAAATACGATTGAAAGTTGTCAGGAGAAGAAAGTTAGGGCCGCCTCGACCCATGACAGGAAAGGAGCGTCGTTGGTTGAATCCAAGAAAGGGGATCGTCAAAGTAGTGGAGCGCGAAATGGACCTTGTGGTATCGCGTTTTTTGTATCCCCATATGCTCCGAGTATGGAATCCTTACAGCTGGCTTCTTGAACGACGTTTTTCGGTCGCCGAGATCTCAATCTCTCCTGCCCGTTGGCCGAAAAAGATCCCCCGGCTCAAGGTTTTATTGTTGACGGACATTCATGTGGGTATCTTTCTCAAACCTGCGCTTTTATCGGATATCATCGGTTCCTTGATGGAACTACAGCCTGATCTGGTTGCGATTGCAGGTGATATTGTAACAGGACAGTCGAGTGATCTGAATGGATTTCTACCGGCGTTGGCACCGCTGGCGCTGGCCTCATTGGGCGCCTGGTTTTGTTACGGCAATCATGACTATTATGGCGGAGATCCTGACACTATCCGGAATAATCTCAGTTCCATAGGGATCACGACACTTAAGAACGAGTCGGTGGTCGTAACGCATGGCAATTGCAGCTTAGTCCTTGGGGGAATCGATGACCGTATTATGGGGAAGCCCGATTGGGATCAGTTGGTATCAGAACATGGGGCACCTCATCTCCTGCTGGCACACCACCCGGATGTTTTTTACGAAGCAGATTCCAACGGCGTTGCACTTACTTTGTCGGGCCACACTCACGGTGGGCAGATTCGTTTTCCACACGGCGCGCCTCTAGTACGTCACAGCCAATTTTATCTCGACGAGGGAGCCTATCGGTACAATTCTTCTATCCTGATTGTCTCCCGCGGGCTTGGTAGCGTGGTGCTGCCATGGAGGTATGGAGCCGACCCCGAGGCTGTACTCATTGAGATCATTCCGCCGAAGTGACTCAGGATGACCTGATTGTGTACTCCTGTGACTAGAAGCCAGAATTCAAAAAAGTTATTTAACAATCGTAACCAACGGCGGTCCAAATCGGGCCGCCGTTTTTGTTTGGGCTTTAGATTGCGTAACGATGGTTCGATTTCGTTTCTTCTGCTTCGTGGCCCTCCACCCCTTTGGATATCTGATGGGAATCTCTGAGCACAATTGCTCCCAGCCGGAGCTAGCCCGACTTAGCGGATTCGACCCCCTCGATAACTTTTTTCGCGTTTTAAGTAGCCAATTTCCAAGGCGAGGTGAGCCCGAAATGGGCCTAAACAGCCTGTAGTGAAGACCTACCCCCTTTTCAGGGTTGCCCAACACGCAGTATTCTACGTGCGCTATGTTCTTACGTTGCACGAAACGCAACAAAGATGGCAAGGAACACCGTTACTGGAATGTGGTGGAGAACCGCCGGGTAACAGGTGGACGAGTCGTTCAGCGCCAGGTGCTCTATCTCGGTGAGATCAACGACTCTCAGCATCAGGCGTGGCGTAAGACCATCGAGGTCTTCGAGGATGGAGCAGTATTGCCGCGTACGATAGCACTGTTTGCCGAGGATCGGCCTGTAGAAATTGATGACGACGAAGTGGTGCAGATCTGGCTGAAGGATCTGGAACTGCACCGGCCCAGACAGTGGGGCGCATGCTGGCTGGCCTGTCACCTGTACGAGCAGTTGGGGCTCGATGAGTTCTGGGCGACACGGTTGGAGCCGAGCCGCAAGGGGACGCGCTGGGATCTGATCACGCAGGCGTTGAGCTGCTACCGGCTGATTGATCCTGGCAGCGAGTGGCGGTTACATCGGCACTGGTACGACAACAGCGCGATGGCCGATTGTCTGGGGGCGGGCTTTGAACTGGTGGAGATCCACAAGCTCTACAAGTGCCTGGACCAGCTCCTGGGTCACAAGCAAGCGCTTTTTGATCACCTGACACAACGGTGGAAGGATCTGTTCAATGCAAAGTTCGACGTGCTGCTCTACGATCTGACCAGCACCTACTTTGAGAGCAATCCACCCTTTTCGGAAAACGACAAGCGAAAGTATGGTTACAGCCGTGACAGCGTTTCGTGACAAGCGTTTCGATTGTGTCCAAGTGGTGATTGCTCTGATCGTGACCCCGGAAGGGTTCCCGTTGGCCTATGAAGTCATGGCCGGCAACACGGCCGACAAGACTACGTTGAGTGAATTTCTCAACAAGATCGAGGAGCAGTACGGCAAAGCGGAGCGCATCTGGGTGATGGACCGGGGGATTCCGACCGAGGAGGTTCTCAAGCAGATGCGCGAAAGCACTCCGCCGATCTATTACCTGGTGGGAACGCCTAAGGGACGACTGAGCCGTTACGAGAAGGAGCTGATCGACAAGCCGTGGCATACAGTGCGCGAAGGAGTGGAGGTCAAGTTACTACCACAAGACGATGAGTTGTATGTGTTGGCACAGAGTCGTGATCGCATCAACAAGGAGCGCTCCATGCGGCGTCGGCAACTAAAGAAGCTGTGGAGGCGGCTTAAGCAGCTACAAGGCATGAAGTTGACGCGTGACGAGCTGTTGCTGAAACTCGGGGCCGCCAGGCAGCAATCGCCTTCGGCCTGGCGACTGGTTCGGATCGACATCCCTGATGGCAATGGGTCGGTGCAGTTCTCATTGCGAAAGGACCAGCTACAAAAGGTCCGGCGCCGAGAAGGACGTTACTTGCTGAGAACGAACCTGGTTGGACGCGAGCCTGAACAGATGTGGGAGTTCTACATGCAACTGGTTCAGGTCGAAGAAGCGTTCAAGAACCTCAAGGGTGATCTGGCGATCCGTCCGATCCACCACCAGAAGGAGGAACGCATCGAAGCTCACATATTCGTAGCCTTCATGGCTTACGCCATGCATGTGACCTTGCGTCGCCACCTGCGGGATTTGGCACCGGGATTGACACCGCGATCGGTTCTGGAAAAGTTCGGTGCTGTTCAGATGATAGACGTGCATTTGCCGACCACTGATGGACGCAAGGTGATCATGTCACGCTATACACAGCCTGAGCCCGAACTCCAGGTCTTGCTTGAGCAGCTGCGGCTTTCATTGCCCAGTCAGCTGCCTCCCCGTGTTACGGCCAAAGGTGAAGTGGCGAAATAGCTCGATGTAGTGAAGACCTTTTGGAAGCTCTCGTTGATTTACAGGTACTTACGAGCACTGAACCCCGCGAATCCGCTAAGTCGGGCTAGGACCGGCTATTATTGAACATTTCGTGTCTTTTTTTAACCCTGTCAGCGAAGCTATTTGGAGATTTAACCCTTTCTGCCGATCTCCCTGACTTGGCATAGTCTATGCTAATCCTATAGTTGAGATTATTATGTGGCGTATTAAGAAGCAGAATTATCCGGTTCCTGGTCAAGACACTGTGACTGTAATCGAACATGGGTGTGAGCTTGAAGGGAACTTCCGCTTTCCCGGGACCCTTGTTTTAGAAGGAAAGCTAAAAGGCAAGGTAGTTTACGGGGACGCCTTAATCGTGAGGGATAGCGGGGTGCTGGAGGCTGATTGCTGCGTTAAAAGCATAGTGTTGGAAGGTCAGCTCAAAGGAGATGTCACAGTAAGAGAGCGAATGGAGATGCGAAGTACGGCACGCGCGGTTGGAAATATCTCAACCCCTCTACTGGTGGTGGATGAGGGAGCGACCTTGACCGGTGAAGTCAAGATAAAGGGACAGCCGGGAGAACTCAACTTCGCTATAGACGAGGAGCCAGAGCCTGTCGGTACGATCTACGCTCCTCTGGTCGTGGTGGGTTGCTCACTATCGTAGTTGTGAACCCCGAACCACGGACTTACGTCGATGGCTTTGGGGCGCTTCCCTTCGGAGAAGTTCGAAACATTCACCCCGTTCCAACTGTGCTGGATATGGGGAGAGTTTTCTTTTCATGACGGAGTTGGTACGGGGTTCATCCCCGGACTCACGTCCCGGGCGTTCTGTGGTTCGGGGTAAATTTAGCCAGCAGGTGAAACTGATCGCCGGTTGGTTGGTCCCGGCGCTCAAAATCGCTATCCTTCGGACTTCTTTAGATTCTTGCCTTGTAATAACGGTAGCCTTCTTCCCTGGCCATCTCCTTCGCTACACAATTGATAAGCCTTAGGGCGCCAGGATATTTTACACCTTTAAATCTTAGAACATCACGCAAAATTTATTGTTTCTCTGTTCCCTGTACTTGATGTTCCTAATTGTCCGGTTTTATTCCTTCGATCTTCTCCACCTTATCATCCAGGAACTGAAAAACCTGCCGGAGATCTTTACGATTATTTAATAGTTCAAAGCGGATAAGTAGCTGAAACATAACAAGAAAAGGTTTGTGCAGGTCCTTGCTATTGATACCTAACGAGACGTTTTTAGTTCGCAAATGTCTTAATCTTACGGTTGGGAAGTCCTAATGATTAAAATAAAGCTATACCTGAATGCATTAGCAGCTGCAGGGGCCCTGTTTGCATTAAGCAGCAACGCAAATGCTCTGACAATAACTCTCGATTTTGTGACGGGCAATGACGATTCAATCGTTTCCGAGGTCCTATTTCCCGATCTAGGGGGAATCAAAATAACGGCCGGCGGTTATAATGCTAACGCCTCCGGCAGTGGAAATAATGCGAGCAAGAATTACTTTGTAAAAAAGGATTTGTCAGGTTCATCTCCTACGGGCTACGGCGTGTGCGTCAACCTAAATTGCAATAACGATATTGATGACGTCGATGGCAGCGGCGATGAGGCCATTTTCATTACTTCTACTGGAGGAACCCAATTCTCCCTAACCGGGATCACCTTTGTCGATGGTGACCACAATACCGATTTCAATGGCGACACGTATGACATTTTGATCGACTCCAACGTTTCTGTAGCGGGATTCGTCGATTTCACCATCCCCAATGGAGTTGGCGGTGTGATCAACGGTCTTAATTTTGGACCTGCTTCGATGATTTGGATCGGTGCCGCACACGGAGGCACAGACAATTGGTACATTGCAAGCGTAACACTCGAGGCGCAACCCACTCCTACACCTGAACCTGGAACCCTCCTACTTCTTGGCCCTGGGCTGGCAGGTTTAAGCTTGTATCGGCGTCGTAGAAAAGCAGCTTAGTCGACGAGAGTCCGTTAATATGAATGAAGAATGAAGACGGCGGTCCAAAAGGAGCCGCCGATTTTGTTTGTGGGTTAGGAATGGGAGGGTGCCAGGACCGGGCTCTTGAGACTGGGGAGGTAGCCTCTTAGGACGGTCTTCATAATGGCAATATCCTCTTCGGCTAGATTCAACTCCTTCAAATAGGCCTTGAAGGAATCCTCGGTTTCTTGGGACCGGTAGACATTTGCAGCGTAGTAATGGGCATAAAACGCCTCCTGATGTACTTTGAGTTTTTCTTTGTCCTTGTCGTTTACTTCGCCCTGGGAAACAAGGATCTTAGCGTTGGACATCACCTTCTTGGCACGTTCTTCGAGATCCCCGGGCCTGGTGAACTCACGGGGTTTGGGAGGTTGAATCCGATTGTGCGTGGATACCTCGTAACGAGTCCTGCGCCAATTCCATGCTAGCAACGCTAGGGCGACGCCCAACACAACGGTATTGATCATTAAAAATCGGCCTAGAAAATCCATAATGATCTCTTTAGTCCTCGATGCCTTTCATGACGGTATCTAATGCAAAAGAAGTGCCAAGCTGTAACCCAGTAATTTTTTAAAGTTTTCGATTCTGGATGACGATCGAGCGTCTAATTTTGGGATGCGCTAGCTAGTATTGAGTAATCAGGAAAGAGAATAAAGAGAAAGAAATTAACCGCAGATTTACGCAGATTCGCGCAGATTATGATTCACCGCAGAGGCGCAGAGATCGCAGAGAAGATGGAGAGGGGTTTTTTGTTTGTTCGGAGACCGACAAACAAAAACTTTGCTCATTGCGGACAATAATCGGATAAAGAGTACTTTGCCGCCGAATAACGCAGAGGAGGGTGCATTGAATAGAAAGCGGTGGGCAGTTTGCAGTTATCAAAAATAGTCCGGAGCTGACAGCTGAGTGCCCTCACCCCTTAACACTAGACACCGGGTCGCTGATCACCGATAGCCAGTTACCGGTAACTCTAACGTCTTAGCCGGCGGTAAATATCGCCTCTGTGTCCGATACGTACAAATAGAATTACGAGCCTTCTACCTTGTACTTGGTCGATGATTCGATAGGCTCCCACACGTAATCGGTAAAGATCCTCTTCACCTGCCAGCTTGCTTATGCCTTGCGGGAATGGATTCTCCGCCAGGGAGTCAATCCGGCGGGCAAACCTGGACTGAATCAACTTGTCAAGGGCTTTAAAGTCTCGCGCCGCTGTCGGTGCGAATTCGATGCGGTATGACAATTAAAGCCCCAGTTCTTTTTTTACCTTCTTCCATGCGACTGTTCCCTTTTTCTTGGACTCTGCCAAAGCCATCCGTGCCTCTTCCAGATCGACCCTGTCCTCTAGGGATTCAAGCAGTTTCACGTCCTCGATAGAGACCACTCCGACAATCTCTTTACCGCGGCGAGTAAGAATCATCCGCTCCTTTCCGAAGGCGGCCCGATTGATAATCTCCGAAAGTTGACTCCGTGCATCCACAGTACTCATTTGTCCCATAAGCCGTAAACCTTCCTTTCTGTCTGTAATGTACGTTACAGTCAAAATGTTGTCAAGGATCGGTTGTTTCACTAAAATTCTTTTGCGATTGACCCTTCAACGTATAGCGTAGGGCGGCAAAAGAAATTAACCGAGGATTTACGGGAAGAGATTGCGCCTGTATAAGCCGCGGAGACATAAGAAATATTAACCGCAGATTTTCGCTGATGAACGCAGACTGGGGAATGGCAAAGCGCACTGCGTAATACATAAGATTTGCGCACCGCAGAGACGCAAAGTACGCAGAGAAGATGGAGAAGGGGTTTTTTGTTTGTTCGGGGACCGACAAACAAAAACTTTGCTCATTGCGGACAAGGTCCGGAATGAAGAGCTTTCGCGCAAAGACGCAAAGGGCGCTAAGTTCGTAGAAGATGTACTAACCGCGGATTTACGCAGATGGGGAGATGGCAAAGCGCAAGGCGCTAAGCGGTAAGAGATATTAGCCGCAGACGCACGCAGATTCTCGCAGGCAGGGGAACAGCAAAGCGCTAAGCGCATGGCGCATAGCGCATAGCGTTAAAATTTACTAGCCGCAGACGCACGCCGACATACACAGACTAAGATTTATTCACCCCAGAGACGCGGAGGTCGCAGAGAGAAACCAGAGATCTGCTAAGAGAATGGGTTTTTTGTTTGTCGAGAGAGTCGACAAACAAAATGTATTCTATTGCGGACAAAAATCAGAATTATAACATTACCTGGGAATAGCAAGGGGATAAGCACAAAGCGTGCATTCTTAAGCCATCAGCTTTTGGCCGGCAGCCTTCGGCCGCGGCCTCTCTTGCTGCTAATTGCCTACAGCTCACTGTTATTGGGGATTTGGCTTCCTGTTGGCCGACAGAGATTGAATCGCCCGCTCATGCTTGACAAGGTTGTTGGGTTGGGCTTAACAGATAACTTCGGGAAAATGTGGGATATACATAAGGAGATGATATGGCAGATACACAAAAGTCGGGTTCTACAGGCACGGCTGCGGTAAAGCCGCTCAAGATGGGCATCATTGGGATCGGTGTTGGCGCGACACAGATTATGCCGCAGATGGAGTCCATACCCGAGGTCGATCTCGTGGCGGGAGCGGATATTAGCCCCGACGTCCGGGAAGCGTTTGCCAAGCGCTATCCAGAGGCGAAAGTGTATGACAGCGCTGAGGGCCTATGTGCAGACCCCCATGTGGACGCGGTATGGGTGGCGACACCAAATTACCTCCACTGTCCCCACACAGTACTCGCGGCAAACTCCGGCAAGCACGTAGTTTCAGAGAAACCCATGGCCTTGAACATGGCGGAAGCGGAGCAAATGGTGGAGGCCGCGGCAAAAAACAGGGTCAAGTTACTTTGCGGTCATACCATTGGATTCAGCCCGCCAGTGATGCAAATGCGGCGCATCATTCAAACCGGAGAGTTGGGACCGCTGAAATCCGTGAACATCTTTACCTACACTGATTGGATGCTCCAGGCGCGTCAGCCTGAGGAGTTGGATGAGTCGCGTGGCGGCGGGATCCTCTATCGGCAGGGACCGCACCAGCTGGACTCGGTGCGACTCCTGGGCGGTGGGATGGCAAAGACCATCCGCGGCAATGTGGGTAACTGGTGGCCCGAGCGCGCGGCGCCAGGTTACTACTCTGCATTCATCGAATTCGAAAGCGGGGTGAGCTCCATCGTGGTTAACAGCGGATACGGTTATTCCATGACAGCCGAATTGGTGCCCTGGGGTGATGAACGAGGAATTCTGGAGCGCTACACCCCGGAGCAGAGGATCGAGGTAAGAAAACAGATAAAGGCGGGAACCCGAAACGAGTTTGCGGCTAAGCAAGATCTCCGTATCGGGTCGGAGCATGAGCGCCTTACCTGGCGCGAGCGGCCGAAGGAACGTAAGCCCTGGGTACCGGCGAATCTTGGTATCCTCATCGCCACCTGTGAGCGGGGTGAGCTCCGGCAATCCAAGTTTGGCTTGTATATCTACCGTGACAACGGTAGAGAAGACATGGATATGGGAGATGTTCAGTACCGGGCCGGCACCGAGGACCTGTTAGAACTCTACAATGCGGTGGTAAATGGAGCGCCGGTTTATCATGACGGAGCCTGGGGAATGGCAACACTCGAACTAATCACGGGCCTCATGGAGTCTTCGCGTACCGGTAAAGACGTGCGACTCACACATCAAGTACCCATGCCGGTTGAGTACAACGCCTGAGGCTGCTCTACTTCAGACCGGCCTCCACCTCTGGGGGAACCAGCGGCTTGTCGGCGAATGGGCCACCGGTTTTTGTGTAACCCGGATAAAAGGTGTGTTCGGTGGCAAGGGTAATGCACTCATTTTTTGCAGGGTCCCGGTGCACGTTTATGGGATCCTTCCCATTCTGCACATTCTGGATCTGCTCTTCCATCATCTTGCGGAACATGATGATCCCAATGTCCGTCACGCCCAGGTGCTCGTTGGTGCGATCGGTGATTGGCCCTTGCATGATCCACGCCGCCTCATCCTGGGCAGGTACGGTGGTATTGTTCAGGCGTCCCTTCTCGTCATACGGGGAATATTCAGTATAGGGTACCTGGTCTTGGTAAGGGGCCGTCTCGCCGGGCTTGGGAACCTGGACCCGATAACGCAGGTGCAGGGTATGGGTATCGTCCACCGGAATCCGGCATTGAAACATGTGCCAGTTCCCCTGGGATACTCGCAGGATGTTCGGGAAGAGAATCGGGTGCCCGATGCGCCACCACTCGTCATCCTCAGTCTCACCTTCTATGAGCCGGCGCTTTATTATCCCGTATTCAAAACGGTCAAACCCAACTTTGATATGGTCCCGACCGCGGCCCAGGGTAGCGCGGTCAAATCGGTCACGTTCCTCTGGTGGTTTCTTGCGGCCGATGGCCCATGTACCCCAGTATCGGTGGAGCCACTGGAAATGCACAGGGTCCAGTGAGTTGTCCATGCACTGGAGCCAGTTGGCAGGAAGCATGACCTTTCTGATTTCTCTGGTGACGTTGCCCCAAACCAGGATGTCCCAGCGGGGTAGGAGCGGAATGGGCTTCGGACCCATGTATACGAAAATCAGGCCGCCCAACTCCTCAACGGGGTAGGCCTTCAGGCGCACCTTATCCTTAAAGCATTTGTCCGCTGGCTCTGACGGTTGATCGACACAGGCACCGGTCTCGTTGTACACCCACCCGTGGTACGCACATCGAAGTCCGTTTTCCTCGGGTATGCCGTAGGAAAGGTTTGCCTTACGGTGTGCACAGGAAGGCTCGATGCAGCCCACCTTGCCCGTCAGATCGCGGTAGAGGAGGAGGTCCTCACCCAGTAGCCGAATTTCTTTGGTGGGTTCCTCTTCGTTCAATTCACCGCTGGCGGCGATGGGATGCCAGTAGCGCCGCATGACTTCGCCCATTGGTGTGCCCGGTCCAACGCGACTGAAACGATAGTTCTGTTCGGCGGTTAGCATATATCGCCCCCTCAATTGAGTGTTTTAAGAATCAGTTTTGGCCCGAGACTAACCAAGAAGGAAAATAATGTCAACGAGAAGTGGAGTCGTACGTGTGGCACCAAACTGAATGGTTTGAAATTTTAGGTATAAATCATCGCTTTTCTAATTCTTTAGCTGGTGAGCTATTGAGCAGTTTTTCAACGGAGGCCGCGAGCTTCGTAGGGATCATCGGCTTGGGGATGTAGTCGTTACAACCGCTATCTAAACACTTTTGCTTGTCTTTAAAGGCGGTTAATGCGGTCACGGCGATAATTGGGATCTCGTGAGTCTCTTGGTTTGCACGGATTTGTCGGGCTACCTCAAAACCGTCCAGCTCGGGCATCATGATGTCTAAAATAATAAGATTCGGCCGCTTAGAAGCAGCAATCTTCAATGCCTCCTTACCGTTCTTTGCGTGAATGGTGTCATGCCCCAGGAGCCCGATCATCCGCTGAAGCACGTAAACCAAGTCTTTGTCATCTTCCACGATGAGAATCGTCTTTTTCATGTGATGGTTGTTCCTTCATTCCTGGGTGTAGTTTTATAAGTTTACCAGCAGAGGGTAGCATTGAGAACTAGTAAATTTACTAGATTGAAAAAATATTATTTTTCTCAGTGAGCTGTTCCATTTCGTCCCCGTCCATTCCGATTTGTTCCAGGGCATCCGGATTAATAGGTCCGCGCCAAGACGCCAAGTCCGCAAAGAGATATTAACCGCAGATTATCGCAGATGGGGGAACAGCATAGCACAAAGCGCTAAGCGTTAAGAGAAATTAGCCGCAGACACACGCAGACTAACGCAGATGAGGTTTCACCGCAAAGACGCAGAGGTCGCAGAGAGAATCCAGAGATCAGAAGTCGGAGGTCAGAGATCAGCCAAGAGAATGGGCTTTTTGTCTGTCGGGAGATAACGACAGACAAAAACATTGCTCTATTGCGGACAAAAATCGAATTAAAATTCTCAAACGCTACACTACCGCAGATTCTCACAGATAGCTGACAGCAAAGCGCATGGCGTCCTTGCGGATTCGGGACCACTGACTACCGACTACTGACCTCTGACCCTGATCCAGGGATTGAGGACCGGGAGTCTGTAGTCCGTTGTCCGTAGTCTGTTGTCTCTTTACGCTTCTTGCTCAGTACTCAGCACTCAGTCCTTTATGAGTTGATTAAATCAGGTGGGGGAATGACCTGTTGCCATGCCTCGCGGAAAAAAGAGAGAAAATTCACGGCCGCATGTTAATCATCGGACCGTGAACCAAGCTTGCGCAGAAACTATTTGTCCATCCGGACGTTGAGGCCTTTGGCGCCGAGGGTAAAGTCAGCACCCATGGTGACCGAGATGAGGTGCATTTCCACACCGTTCTGATTCTTCATTATTTGAGCGCCACCGCCACCTGCAATGGTCGCTGCAGCCTCCCCAGCCACGAATGTGCCTCCTAGATCGCTTGCCTTCTTCAAGTGGTAAACCTTCGCGTGAATTGAGTCGCGCTTGATCCCAATGGCACCCGCCTTGAGACCCTTCACCTTGAACGTGTAGTTCTTGCCCTTGAAGTTAAGTTCTCCCTTACCCCACTCGATACCACCGATGAACGACAGCGAAGTTAGCGTAATTGACGCCGTTGCATCCGGCATCATCTTTTGCGCTGCGGCATTATGCGCGAACCCCAACGATAAAACTGCCAGGAAAAGCCCCATTCCAATGAATTTCTTGTACCTTTGAACCATATTTAACCCTCCTTCTGTTTAGAGAAAATCTTATCGTCCTAGACTCTTGTCAGGTCGGATGCAAGAAAACCTGACAATTATCGACTCATATGCAGCAAGACCTAATATATTATTGCAAGCGGGCTGTCAACGTTGGCATGCTACGCTGATTGTCCCTAATGGGATAGCAACCTCTCCCTTCCCAGTGAACTCGTAAATCTACTAGTTTTGACTTAAAAAATTACTGGTATGCCGGGCGGTGAAAGTTCCCCCTGGGGGCTTTACGTGGCCAGCGAAAGAGGGGACGACCTATATCCGACAGTGGCCAGAGGCCTTGACAAGGTTAGGTGCTTGGGCCTATCAGATAGGGCGAAAGGGTAGGGGGATGCTAGCGAATCTGCCAAAGGACGTTCTCATAGAGTCTTGCCGCAAGATGTTCCTGATTCGTTATTTTGAAGAGGCACTTGTGGGTCTCTATGGGGAAGGACGATTCAGGGGCGAGTACCACCTCTATATTGGACAAGAGGCCATTGGAGTTCCGGTGCTTTCATGTCTGGAGGAACGGGACTATGTGTTCAGCACCCACCGCAACCATGGTCACCTCCTCGCACGGGGAGCGGAGCCGGGACGCCTTCTGGCGGAGATCCTCGGACGGCGAGACGGATACAACAAAGGCAAGGGCGGGACCTTCCATACAACTGTCGCTTCACTGGGAATACCCCACACCTCTGCTATCGTGGCAGGAATGATCCCCCTGGCGGCGGGCGCGGCCTACGCCATGAAGGCACAAAAAAACAACGCCGTGACTCTCTGCTTGTTCGGCGATGGTGCCTTGGAGGAAGGCGCGGCGGTGGAGGCCTTTAACCTGGCCTCACTCCAGAAGTTACCGGTTCTCTATTTATGCGAGAACAATGGGATGCTGAGTCGTAGCAAACCACGAGGATCGGCGAGCATGGCGGCAAATCCCCTGACCAACATTTCGTCAGCGTATGGAATTCCCTCTGTACAGGTGGAGGGTAGGGACTTTGGCGCCGTATATAACCTGGTATCGGAGGCCATAAATAAGATCCGTGCTGGAAAAGGACCGCAATTCATCGAGGCGCAAACCATTCGATTTCCGGGGAGCGCCACAAACTCGCCTAGGGTACCCGTTCCTACGGACGCCTCCTTGGCATGGGACTTGGCCCCGGTTCCTGAAGCAGAACGGGATTGGTACCGCGACGAAGATCCGCTTCTCATCTTTATCCGAGACCTTGTGGCCGCAAAACAGGCGACCAAAGAAGAAATCGTTCAGTTGGAGCTTGATGCACGAGCAGCCATTGACCAGGCAATCAAGTTTGCCCTGGCGAGCCCCGATCCAGCGTTCGAAGTAGCGCTAGAGGATGTATTTAGCTAATTTTCAGGCGCGGGTACTTCTTTTTCGCGCTAAAACACAAAGAGTTTTTAACCGCAGACTCACGCAAATGGACACAGATAAAGAAACTTTTAAGACTTTCACCGCAGAGACGCAGAGTACGCTGAGGGAAGAATTTTTGCCCAATCGGGAGACGGCGATTGGACAAAAGAGCTCACCTTTTTGTTTGTCGTTGTCTCCCGACAAACAAAAAAATCGGATCTCGGCCCCTTCTGCGCTAATCTGCGGTTAATTCTCTTCTTTCTTTTCTCTGCGCCCTCTGCGTCTCTGCGGTGAATCATTTAATAACTGCGAATTGATATTCCATGCGTGAATTAACATATAGTGAGGCGAAGTCAGAGGCACTGCGGGAGATTTTTGCCGCCGACGACAAGGTTCACTTGATGGCCCGGGGTCTCAGGTCCTATCGGGAGATCCAACAACGATATCCCGACAGAGTCAGCTCCATGCCCATATCGGAGTTGGGTGCCGCTGGCCTTGGTATCGGTGCAGCCATGGCAGGGCTTCGACCCATTGTGGACCTTGGTAACGGTAGCTTCGTCTTCGAGGCCTGGCCTCAGATTGTCAATGAGGCGGCCAACGCTCTCTACATGTCAGGCGGGCAGACCCAGACTCCAGTGGTATTTTACATGTCCCATGGTCTGCGAGGAGGAGGAGGCGCGCAACACTCGCACAGCCCACAGGCAATGTTCTGGAATTCTCCAGGCCTGGAAATTGTCCTACCTGCATCGCCTCGGGATGTGAGGGGACTGCTCAAATCCGCCGTGAGCTCAAATAACCCGACGGTCTTCATTGATCACAGGGCCCTCGGTTCCATCCGGGGTCCCGTCCCAGAGGAAGACGAAGCGATTCCCTTCGGCAAAGCGGATGTGAAGCGAATTGGAAAAGACATCACGGTCATTGCCACCTCTTATATGGTGCAGCGCTCCCTAACGGTTGCCGAGGGTCTAGCTCGTGAAGGCATTAATGTGGAAGTGGTGGATCCGCGTACGCTTGTGCCATTGGATTTTGAAACCATCATGGCATCGGTGGAAAAAACCGGGAGGGTGGTGATCGTGGACGAGTGTCACCAGAGTTGTGGTGTAGCGGCGGAACTCTCAGCGAGGATCGTGGAGGCCGGTTTCGACAAGCTCAATGCAGGAATCCAGCGGGTAAACACCCTCGATGTGCCCGTCCCCTACAGTGAACCTTTAGAAGATTATATCAGCCCTTCAGAATCACGCATCACCGATGCGATTCGCTCGGTCCTCAAGAAATAAGATTTAATTAGCCGCAGACTGACGCAGATCGGCAAACAGCAGAGCGCTAAGCGCATGGCGCATAGCGTTAAAATTTACTAGCCGCAGACGCACGCCGACATACACAGACTAAGATTTATTCACCGCAGAGACGCAGAGAGCGCAGAGGCCAGATTTTTTGTCTGTCGAGAGAAAGCGACAGACAAAAAGGTTGCTCTATTGCGGACAATAATCGGATTAAGAATATTCAACTGCCGAAAAGCGTAGAGGGCGCAGAGAATCAATTTTTTGTTTGTCAGGAGACGACCACAAACATAGAGATTTTTGTATCTGGCCAGGAAGGCCAGAAAAAGATCTGCGAAAATCTGCGTTAATCTGCGGTTAAGTTCTTAAAGAATTATTTACTTGTGTCGATTAGCGATCGGCTCGCTTTGAGGCCTCTGCGCCCTTGGTCATTAATTCGTCCAGCTGTTCCAGTACGGGACTAAAGGTCCCCTGGTTCCCGTAAAATACTCCGCCCTTCTGATATTTCCGCGTACCCTCGTAGTCTTCCATCTCGAGGTCGATACGCTCGTTTTGCGCCGGGTCACGGATGATATTAATAGGATCTCCGCCTTCCTGTACAATCTTGATCTGCTCCTTTAGCATCTGGCGGAACATGACAAGGCCCTTGTCCGTTTCCGCGAGTCTTTCCTTCGACCGGTCTACGATATCACCTTGAGCCTGCCAAACCACCATGTCTTGGCCCACGATGAAGTCAGGCAGATCTCTGATGGGAACCTCGAAGGAGGGGACAGGATCCTGTGGTGGCACATCCACTTCGGGACCGGGAAAGTGAACATGGTAACCCAGATGCCAGGTGTGAGTATCGTCTATGGGAATCCGGATTTGGAACTCTGAATATCCTGGTTGACCAATGCGCACATAATTCGGAAATACCAGAGGATGACCGGTCTTCCACTGTTGGGCTTCCTCTGTTTCCCCCTCCACTAACCTGCGTTTCTGAATCCCAACCTCCACTCGATCAAAGGCGATTTTTTTATGGGGTCGGCTGATCCGTTGAAACTGGTTGATCTTGCGAGGATCAGTGATGCCGAGACGCTCTACTGCGTAGAGACCGAACCTTCCATGGGCGTAGGAGGTGTGGACTGTGTCCACCGAGTTTTCCTGGCACTGGAGCCAATTGCAGGGTACGACCGTGGTGCCAATCTGACGGAAAACATTGTCCATTACGAACAGGTCCCACCGTGGCAGGAGCGGTACTGGCTCGGGGCCCAGGCAAGACCAGATTAATCCACCCATCTCCTGTGGAGGATAGGATTTTAGCTTGACCCGCTGTTTGAAGGTCGCCTCAGGGGTTTCAGCCGGTTGATCGACGCACTGGCCGGTGGTGTCGTACATCCACCCATGGTAGGGACAGCGGAGCCCTTCTTGCTCGGGGATACCGTACTTCAGGTCAACGCTGCGATGGGCGCAGCGCTGGGCGATGAGACCCAGGCGTCCCTGCCGATCGCGGAAAAGAGTAAGTGACTCGCCGAGCAGACGGACGGATCTGACGGGATTTTCCTTAAGCTGCTGGCAGGTGGCAACGGGGAACCAGTAACGGCGCAGTAGCTCCCCCATGGGAGTGCCGGGGCCTACGCGGGTCAACTCCTCGTTCTCTTGTACGCTTAGCATAGGTTTTTCTGTAGCTTAAACGGTCAAGGTGCTAGTCGCAAATAGATCCTCGATCCTCTCTTTTCTCGGAGTCAGCCCCTGTTCGTGGGAGAAGTCGATTGTGTCCTGCAGGAATTTCCGATTCGCTTCAATACCATAAGGAAACGGATCATTGCCAAATATGTCACGGGTCATTTTAAGGTATTCGCGACCAAACACGAGGCTTGCCGGTATACGCTCCGCCAAGGTTTCCTCTGCCAATTGTTTAGCCTCTATTAGTGCCGTGTAAAGGTTGAATGCTAGCCAGGGATTTCTCTTGTGAATATCTCCTCTGATAATAATGGTGTGATTGGCAGGAATGTAGCCATGGGTTTGAAAGAACCTCTTGCCTTCGGCCATCTGATCTGGGAACAAGGGCTTTACCTTGCTCCAATCCGCGCCCGTTGCGCGAATTTGGGTAGAACGGTCAACGATGTTTCCTCCTCGTTGGAAGGCCCTGCCCACCGGTGCGGCATCCAACTCATGGTTGACGAGCATGGTAGCGAGGCTCTTATTTTCGGGGATGCGGTGGAAGTTTATGCCCGGTGGAGGTGTGAAACCCGTAGCGCCACCGTGACTCAAACCTTCTGATCTTTCCATCCACCACTCCACTTTGTACTGGGAGACTCCGAAGTCATGCTCTAGTACGCCACGTGTCCAGAGAGCCGAGGTTTGCTGGTAGTCTCCCACACCGATTCGTTTGCCCACGAGGTCGCCTGGTTCTTTCGCCGAGTCCGTGTGGATGGACAGACCCGTATGCATGAAACGGCGCGCGGGAAAGACCGGGAGGGCAATCATGTCCATACCCTTGGACCGAGCGATCAAATAAGAGGAGATGGACATCTCAGAGATCTCGAACTCCTCGAAGGTGAGTTGGCGCCAGAACGTAACAGACGGATCTGAAATCGTGGTTGTGATCTCGTCGACGCCTTCCACCTTAACCCTCCCATCCAAAAGAGGCTTAACTCGCTCGTGTTCTCCAGTGATAAAGCTCAGTCTTAGACCAGCCATGAATAACTCCTTTTTAACGTTTGTTGACTGGAACGCAGAGGATTTAGGTTCGCGATATCATAGGTGATATAGGGTGTCAATAAACTCACGCGTCGGTCGGGACTTTGACCTGCCGACACAACTGTTTTTAATGCAAATACCCCATGTCATAAGGCTTGACAGAGGATACGCGGGGAGATAGCGTGCCCGTGATAAAATCACGGGAGGGTAATACATGTCCAAAGCCATGGCTGCAAACAAACCGCGGGTACAATACAAGGATTTGCGTGACTACCTGAAATTGCTGGAGTCCGCCGGGCTGCTCCATCGCATCAAGGCTGAAGTGGACCTAAACGACGAGATTGGAGCCATTACTGCCCGGTCGCTAGAAAGAGGCGGCCCTGCTCTGTTCTTTGAAAACATCAAAGGCTACCAAGGCAAGCCCCTGGTATCGAACATCATCTCATCCACCAAGCAGCTAGCGGTCACCTTTAACACCGAGGCGGATGAGGAATTGATCCATGAACGGGTGGTTGAGGGAATGAACCAACGGATTGCTTCAGTGGTGGGATCCACGGGGCCGTGCAAAGAGGTGATCATCAGGGGTGACGATATTGACATTTTTTTCATTCCCACGCCCCACTGGCATGAGTTGGACGGCGGCCAGTACCTTGGGACCACGGCCGGTATCATCACACGGGACCCCATCACTGGATTTTTGAATATGGGCTCGTACCGGGCCATGCTCAAGGACAAACAGACCCTGTCATTGTCGGGCGGCCTCCGGGGGCGCGAATCATCAACCGGGCCGGGCGGGGGCGACCACATTTTGGACAATGAGAAAGAGGGGCGGCCTACCCCGGTCGCCATTGTCATGGGAATGGACCCACTGCTTACCTTGGCCTCGGGTAGTCCGGTTCGGCCCAGTGCTGACGGCGTAGAGGGTTCTATGGAATATGAGGCAGCGGCTGGCTGGCGAGGTACTCCTACGGAGCTCGTTCGGTGTGAAACCAGCGATCTGCTGGTTCCAGCCCACGCCGAGATGGTCATTGAAGGAGAAGTGCTACCGAATGTCCGGACAGAAGAGGGGCCTCATGGGGAATCCACGGGGTTTTACGGGGAGAACAAAACGGCCTTTGTATTCAAGATCAAGTGCATTACCCACCGCAAGAACCCCATCACCTACGGATTGATCTGTCAGCGGGTGGAAGACTATCCGCGCCAGCTACTCAGGTCGGGTTCCATTCAAGCCCGGGTCATACAAAAGAGCGGGATGACCAATATCAAGGAGGTATACTTCCCCGAGGTGGGCCGTCACGGGATGTTGATCGTTTCGGCGGAGATCCGGGAAAAGGAGGACCCAAAACGTATTATGGAGGCCATTTGGAACACCGAGGCCTGGCGCTGGGTCATCGTTGTGGATGAGGACTGTAACGTGCGGGACTGGGAAGAGGTAATGTGGAGGGTTGTTTCTGCGTCGGAGCCGGAAAAGGACGTCATCATGGGTAAAGTCTTTCCCCGGGCGGAGCGCACCAGGGGGGAGGTGGACTTTGATCCGCCAAGCCGTGGGATGGGCATCGATGCAACGATGAAATTCAAGGAAACCAAGTTTCCACCGGTCAATAAAGTCCGCAAGGAGCTTTCTGACAAGGCCGCCGACCGCTGGAAGGAATTTGGCTTACCCTAAATTACTGTGTTCATGACCACCGGTTTGGCGATTAGAATCTTAAATTAAGAGGAGACATTACAATGGAGCTAAAGGTTACAGCTGACTTTCGGGATCGAGTGGTGGTGGTTACGGGTGGGGCGAGGGGAATGGGCCGTGCCTATGTGAGAGCTTTTCTTTCCGACGGGGCTAAAGTGGTGGCCACCGATCGATCATGGGCCGGTGCAGAGGAATTTAAAGCAGAATTGCAAACGCATGAAAAAAACGTGTTGATGGCGGATATGGATGTGACCAACGACGCCCAGATCGACCAGACCTATAAGACCACCCTGGACAAGTTCGGAACCGTGGACATCCTGATCAACAATGCGGCCATGCGCCAGCGAGACCTTTTTCCTCCCGCGGGTCGCACCACAACCTTGCAGACGAAGGACTCTGACTGGGAAAGACTGTTTGGGGTCAACGTGTTTGGTGTCTTGAAGGTTATCAGGCGTTTCATTCAACCTATGATCGAGAAGCGAAAGGGGAGCATTATTAGTGTCGTCAGCAGTGGTGTCATTCATCACTCCCACGGTGGGGGCTACATGGCACTGCGCCCCAACAGCCGGGAGATGCCCTATATGTCGTCAAAGGCGGCCCTGGCAACCCTGAGCTTCTACCTGGCGGATGAAGTTAAGGAAAATAATGTGGCCGTTAACATCGTTATTCCCGGCCACACTCGAACTACCGGGTTTGATGAACAGAACCGCGCGCGCATGGCGGCAGGATCTACGAGAAGGGGGCCTCAGCCCATGATGCCCGAACATATGGTACCCCTGGTGCAGTATCTTGCCTCCCAGGACGGCAGCCGAATTACGGGTAAGATGTTTGACACTATGCTGTGGAACATCGAGCATGGGTTGGGCGGAGCGGAGACATGGGAGGATAAATCCTTCTCCTATGACGCGCTGGCGGCAAGTTTGAAATGAAGCCTCCATGGGCTTAGGCCCGTGGTTGTGTCATTGGCCGGTGCGCTTGGTAGCGTCCGCACCCTTCATCATCAGCTCGTCCAATTCGTCGAGCACGGGGCTGAAAGTCCCCAGATTGCTGTACTGAACACCACCCTTTTGGTAGTTACGCAATCCTCCGTAGTCCTCCATTTCCAAGATAATACACTGGTTCTTGGCCTGATCTCGGAAGGTATTGATGGGATCGTTGCCGTCTTTTACCACTTGGATCTGCTCCTGGAGCATCTTACGAAACATTACGAGTCCTTTGTCCGTCTCGGCTAATCTCTCCACAGTCCGGTCGGTTATTTCCCCTTGAGCAACCCAGCAGAGCATGTCCTGACCCAATACGAAGTCGGGAAGATCCTGGACCGGCACTTCGAAAGACGGCACGGGATCTTGCTTCGGTACCTTCACGTCGGGACCTGGGAAATAGACATGGTAGCCCAGGTGCCAGGTGTGCGTGTCATCCATGGGAACCCGAATCTGGAACTCCCGCCGAGCGGGGCCCCCGATATGCACGTAGTTTGGAAACACCAGCGGGTGTCCGGTGCGCCAACTCTGGACGTCCTTCGGCTGCCCTTCCCTGCGCCGGTACTTCTGGATTCCTACCTCAACCCGCTCGAAGGCAATGAATGTATGGGGGGCGCTCATGCGTTGATAGGTGGCGGTCTTTTTTGGGTCCTTGGTACCCAGGCGCTCTAATACGTACTGGCCAAGTCGGCCATGGCAGTAAGTGGTATGCACCGAGTCTACGGAATTCTCCTGGCACTGCAGCCAGTTACATGGGAGCACCGTGGTACCAATCTGACGAAAGGCATTGTCCATTACGAACAGATCCCACCGGGGCAACAGCGGTTCTGGCTTGGGTCCCAGGTAAGTCCAGATAAGCCCCCCGAGTTCCTGTACGGGGTAGGAGTTTAGCTTCACTCTAGCCTTAAAGGTGGTTTCAGCGGTCTCGGCCGGTTGGTCGATACACTGACCCGTGATGTCGTACATCCACCCGTGGTATGGGCATCGCAGCCCATCGTTCTCGGGGATACCATGTTTCAAATCAACAGACCGGTGGGCACAGCGCTGGGATATGAGGCCCAGACGTCCCTGGCGATCGCGGAAAAGGGTTAGGGACTGACCAAGTATACGGATGGCCTTTACAGGATTTTCTTTAAGCTCTTGGCATGTTGCCACGGGGTGCCAGTAGCGGCGCATGAGTTCACCCATGGGCGTGCCGGGACCGACGCGGGTCAACTCTTCATTCTCTTGTGCGGTGAGCATTGTTTCTCCTTTGGCGTGCCTTCACTTGGAGGTGCGATCCGCTACGTGCGAATCGGCGAGGGAGGCTACACAAAAACAGAACAGGTCATTCAAAACCTTTTTAGCCGAGCAAGGCAAACAATTATTTCGACCTCAACCGTGGTCCTCTCGTTTATCCCACGTTAAGGCGCACAAATTGCCGTCGCAGTAATGGTCACCCCACTTGCGACTGCGTCCGGGCATCCGATAAATCGCGTGCAGATCGCTCTACAGGACCAACTAGTCCCGCCACTATGTGCTGAGTGCGTAAGCGCCCACCCGCCTGTATCAGTCTGGTTAATCTGACAGCCTCCGCTGATTCTGACGGGAGGAGCCGCGCCGCAAGTGGCGGTGACGAAATTAGAGAGAGTACCTTCCGAATTCGTGGAGACTGAGTTGTTGACGGGTAATGTCAACGACTGCAGGGTCACAGAAGTCGGCCCAGTCGGACCAGTGTCCCCCGTCGCGCCATCGGCACCAGTAGCGCCATCGGCACCGCTAGGACCTGCCGGTCCGGTAGGGCCAGCTGGACCCGTTGCGCCATCAGCACCATTAACACCATCGGCACCCGCTGGTCCGGTGGCACCGTCGGCACCAGCAGCGCCATCATTACCAGCGGCACCAGTAGGACCTGCCGGTCCGGTAGCTCCATCGGCACCAGCAGCGCCATCATTGCCAGCGGCACCAGTAGGACCTGCCGGTCCGGTAGCTCCGTCGGCACCAGCAGCGCCATCATTGCCAGCGGCACCAGTAGGACCTGCCGGTCCGGTAGGGCCAGCTGGACCCGTTGCGCCATCAGTACCATTAACACCATCGGCACCCGCTGGTCCGGTAGCACCGTCAGCGCCGTTGGCTCCATCGGCACCAGGAGGCCCGGTGGGGCCAGTTGCACCGGCAGGACCCGGGTCGCCAGTGGCACCTGTGGGACCGGGAGCGCCGTTAGCACCGCCGATCGTCAGATTCCACGCGTCAAAATCCGACACCTGATGGACGGATACATTGTCGAGCTGGACACGCGTTCCCACAGGAGTGTTGTTCTCAGAGAGCGTAAACCGTATTTCCCCGATATCAGACACGACGTCCATGTCGGCGAGTGACACAATGCGACTGATACGACGCCGGGGTATTGAAATTGGCGCTATCGCTGCCCTGCAAAAGTAGTTCAGTGATGACAGGTCGCGACGTGCTTTCGTATATCAATTCAACCATGAATACGTCTTCTGTCGAGGGCTGAACTGCCTGCCACTCGTAGTCAAAGCTGATTAAGACCTTTTTTTTTGTAATATCAAACCTCTGAGAGAAAACCGCGATCCCTGGCGTACCGGGTTGTCCGATACGGGCCGTTCCGGAATCCCCCGTGACACCAGTGGTAGTTGAGCCATCAATGGTCCATCCATCCAGATTCGTGTCAAACGTCCCGTTAGTCAATTTGTTATTAGTGGAGACGCTCAGAAGGACGTCACCCTCCATAAGTTCCGAGGGGAATTCAGCTACAATCTCGGTGGCAGTAGGTGTACCAACAATGTCAAGTTCAAACGGGGTTGGATCACCGCAACAATTGAGGGTGACGACAGGATTGGTCCCGAAGTTTTGGCCAGTGATAATGAATTGACCGGCGTCGAAGTCCACAAACACATCTGTGATTTTAAGAGGCGGCTCCGCCTGTGTAGTTTGTCCGAAAAGAAGCATGACAAAAAGGGATGCAATGAGAACAGTTCGAAACAGCATATTGATCCCTCCCATTCAGTCTGATGTAGAGGATTTATCGTACAAATTAAACAGACTCTTTGAGCACATAGTTGAGTATGTGTCAAGGAGCGCAAGGCCGGGATTATTATAGGATTAGGGCTATATTAATCCGACTTCGTAGAAGACCAGGTCCGTAAGACCGTGGATGAATGCGAGTGATGGATCCTCCGACCTTCGTCGCCGAAGCGGCCGCTTCGGCGGACTAGGCAAGGAGGGTACTTCGGCGGATTTCGCCGAAGAAATGAAGGATACCACGGGCGTAGGCCCACAGTACCTTCCGAATTCGGGGCGACTGAACCGTTGACGGGTAACGTCAACGACACGATGGTCACAAAAGTCGGCCCAGCCGATCTAGTGTTGCCTGTCGCGCCTGTCCCCCGCAGGTTGCGCCAAACACAGGAGACCGCGATACGGTTCAGGTGACTCGCGGCCTACGCAATAGGGGAGCCTCACAGGCTCCCCTATTCGATACGTCTATAGGCGGGCTTGGCTGATCCAGATCACTTGCCAAGTGGTAGTAGCCGCCCGCCACTGGGCTGCTACCCCTACGGGGTGACGTCCGTGCAGAGAACAAAGGCAGTAACGCTATTATCAGTGCTGCACCACGGCGGCGTGGGTGATCCGGTTACGTTTGCGAGGCATGTCGCTATACACTCAAACCCTCCCGTAGTCGTAGGTCGGATTACGGTGAAGCCATGACCGCTAGTGATAGTATTATCAAGCTCGCAGCCACCACCGACTGCTATCGACCCGGGACCTTCTAAAAGAACATTACTACAGTCAAGAGTGGTGGCCGGCGTACAAGAAATACCTATTGTGGTCGCGGTGCAGGCCACAGCGGCGCTTGAGTGTCTATTCACAGCCGCTGGTCCCGTCGGACCCGTGGCACCTGTTGGGCCAGTATCGCCAGTTGCACCAGTTGGGCCAGTGAGACCGAGCGCGCCGATCGTCAGATTCCACTCGTCAAATTTGTTACCGTTCCCCGTGGAGACGTTCAGAAGGACGTCACCGTCCATGATGTCTACCGGGATTACTGCCACAATCTCGGTGTCAGTAGATATACCAACAATTGCAAGCTCGGTTGGTTACCGCTAGGCAGACCATTTTGGAAGAGGGTGACGACGGGATCGGTCCCGAAGTTTTCGCCAGTGATAATGAATTGTGTGTTGGGGAAGTCCACAAACACATCTGTGATTCTAGGTTGTGGAGTTTGCCCCGGTGGCGGCTTCGCCTCTGTGGTCTGCCCAAAGGAAAGCACAACAATAAAGACAGTTATGAAAGCAGCGCGAAGAAGCATAATATAGTCCTTCCGACTCAGTCTGATCTAAAGGACTTAGCGTTCAAGCCAAACAGATTTTATAAACACATAAGCGGAGAATGTGTCAAGGAAAAAAGGCCGTGGAATTTGTTAGGAGTTGGTGACTGAGCAGGCTAAGGGGACTTACGGACCAAGAAAAGGATACGACGGCGTAAATACAAACCGTCCCTTCTCAAACCTCTGAGGTATCTGGCTGGTCAAATGTTCTTCTGGCTTGGCCCGTGTAGATATTTCAACGGCATTATTCAATCGATTGGCAGCGTGATATATAAGCCGGAGCGAGTAACCAGAGCCGCCGCATTCGGACCCACGACATGTTCGTCCCGGGTCGCAGGAAAGCGGAGGCCCTGCCAGATAACCAGGAGAAGGGTGAATCTAACCTTAATATTGAAGTATTTGCTGTTCCTTCTCATGGCCTTCGTATCGGCTGCACTTAACCCATACCTTCTCGCTGAGGAACACAAGCCTGCGCATGCCTTCGCCACTGAGCCGAGGGATGTTGTTCTTCCGCCATATGTCCAGCGAGGTAACGATGTTACGAGTCGCTATCCTTCATACACGGCGCGGCTTAGTAAGTTATATGAGGCAATGCGCGCCCTGCTCAGTCAGGAGGCTCCCGATCTCGCCAAGAAGCTCAAGTCCCCAGAACCGGTCGCGTATGGCTACCAGATTGTGCCCCACATTGTTCCAGACAAGCCTCTCACTAAGCCTCTACGGGTGACCTCGAGGGCTTGCAGCTGGGGTCGGACGGAGAAGCTTATATATACAGAACTGGCAAAGCTTGCAGGTCTAGAGGAAAAGCTCCAGCAACTCTCCAAACATCCTGTTGCTGCTCGGCGTCCCAAGTACGAAAAGATGATCGCTAAGTATACCCGGCTTGAAGCCAACCAACGGCTCATCGACAGTCACATCAGGTACAACCGCTTCTGGCAAAAAGCGATTGCAGGAGAGAAAGCGCGTTTCGACCGGCTGACGCGTCTACATGACGACGTGCTTGAGCGCCAGGAGATTCGAGATAAACTTAAGAAAGCACCTCCAGCAGATATCACAATAGAACTGCGGGCTCGAGAGCAGGCACTGACCGATCAAATTACCGCCCAGCGTGACCATGGTACACCGGCACCTTTTCTCATGGTGCGTCAACCACACCCCAATCTCTGGATTGTCCAAGTACCCCTGTACACCGATATCCAGGATCAAAAATTTCTTCAAGAAGGCAAAGAAGCCATAGAGCGAGTATGGCATATCAAAGATGGTGACAAAGAGTATCGAGTCCAGGTCTTGGTTAAAATCGTAGATCCACAGGACCTCTATCGACCGGGTCTTCCCCCTCGCGTAGGTGCCCACATCGATGTCGGGGCACATGTAAAGCATTTTCCCACTGATGGGGGTGTACTCACCACCGGGGCCAACTCGACATTTGCCATACCAGGCCGGTACGTTGCCCTGCCTCCTCAGAAGATCGCCAAGAACGTCCTCGCGCACGAGTTTGGGCATATCCTAGGTTTAAAGGACGGCTATTTCCGCGGGTATCGGAACCTGGGTGAGCTAGGGTATGAAGTGTTAGAAATCGTGCTCGACCCTGGCGATATCATGAGCGCGCCTGGTTATGGTAAAGTCCTGCCGGCTCATTTTGACAAGCTGATTGCTGCGCAACCAGGGAAGGCATTGGCTGGGCCACCCCATTCGCCTTAGCCGTAATCCGAAAAGAGATGGAGGGCCGGCCCGTCTTTGGCAGATGGATCTCCCCGGGACCATTGAGAGGGCCTTAGTTAGCCGCGGGACGCACGTACCAGTGCGGTACAGTGTCGGCAAAATTTCGGATCGGGGTTAGCCCTCTCTCAGTCCCGCGTTACTTTTCGGGTGGCAACTGGGTCTTGGCCCAGGCGAGGTTATTCTTGGCCAAGGCAAACTCAGGCCGCAGACGGAGGGCGTCTTCAAATGCCGGTATCGCCTCCTGATAAAAGCCGAGCTTTGCCAAAGACCACCCTAGGTTATTATAGGCATCAGCGGATTCGGGATCGAATTTCAGCGCCTGCCGATAGGTCACGGCTGCTTCGAGTTGGCGACCTTGACCGTCGCACCTTGGAGGGCCTTGGAAGGTATCTGATTGGGAAATCTTCCGAAGTAACGCTGACTGACTGGCACAGCGGGCTCATCGGACCAATCTGAACGGGACAATGTGCGAACTTCGTGTCCTTTTTTCATAGCAAGGCTACCAAAACGCGAACCAATGAAACCGGTCGCCGCAGTTACGAGGAAGCGTTTCTTCCGTTGAGCAGAATATTGGGGATAGCTCATTTTAATTTTGCATTGATGTGACAGCTGCTTTTAAGCACAATTGTGGTTCTCGCACATCGCTCCTGTATACATTTATCATGTAGCCATCATGCCTCGACACATCCCCGAGTCGAGTGCTAGAAGGAATGCAAAAATTCAGAAAAGAAGCGGCATGGGTTCCAATTCCATGAGAGAGGATATATCCAATGAGGATGTTCATTTCTCTCAGAGACGTGTGAAAGGGGTGGATTATTTTTTCACCGCCCGTCCGGAATGGATGCATATGAGTGACATTAATAAACTCGCCTATAATGCCTGGAGCGGTGCCAGGAAGAAATGAGCTAACGGTAACCGTGGGGACCCATCAGCCCTTTCCCTAGGCCTTCCCTTGGAGACGCAGGCGCTCTCCGGGTGCTGCTACAGGAAATCTAGGATGGCCTGATTGAGCTGCCCAGGGACCTGGGAGGGTAAAAAGTGACCTGCCTCGAAGACCACCATCTTGGAACCTTTGACGAGTCTATGAGTCTCCTCACCCATCTCAAAGGCGTTGGTCTGATCGTTCTTGCCCCATAGCACCAGGGTTGGGAGCGCGATATGGGGAAGACGGCGGATCGTGTTGTAACGGACACGGTTCGGGTTGTCGTTCATGTGCGCGAGGATCTTTCGATAGGCTTCAAGGGCACCCGGGATTTGTGTCTTGGCATAGTCCTCCTCGACCCACTTGTCCAGTTCTCCATGATAAGCAGGATCCGTACGTTCTATCATTTGTTTCTTGATAGTTTCCCTTGTGGGGGGCTTGAATTCCGTCATGCTGGAAAGGGTCCGGGGCCTCGCCCCGCCACTGGCCACAAGTACCAGTTTGTTCACCCGGTTCAGACTCTCATAAGCAAAAACCGAGGCAATCCATCCCCCCATGGAATGGCCCACAATGTTAGTCTTTGCTAAATCTAGGGCGTCTTGAAATTCCCGCACGTGATCAACCAGGTAGGCGAATGAATATTCGCGATCGAACGGATCTCCCTTACCCCAACCCAGACAGTCGATGGCCAGGACCCGTAGCTTCTTGGAAAGGGGACCAATGTTAAGGCGCCAGTTGTCCGCGCCACCTCCGAAGCCCACACCGTGGAGAAGGATTGTGGGATAACCGGTCCCTGCCTCCAGGTAGCGTGTCCTACCGTGACTAAGCTCTACGTACTTCTCGGTGATGGAAGATGAGCTATCGGCCATAAGGTTTAACCTCCGTTTCTTGTAAATGTTGAGTGTGCACTTCGAGTCTCCCGCGCTTTATCGCTGGGCGTGCCTATGCTAGACATCGTCCTAATAAGTGTCAACCCCGATCCGACAATAAAATAAGATATGCGCAACCGTGGAGTGCACGTGGCAAAAGCTTTACCCGTATGGAAGATTGTTCTGTAACTTCACTGACGGTTAGTTTCGGATTAAATCGTCCAAACTACCCTTCGGCAGTACTGGTACTCCGCATGAATGATTTCTTCAACCGATCAATGTCGGATCGGGGTCAAGCTGCAAAAGGGCTTAAATTTGACCCTTCTTTAGTCGGATGATATAAGCCCTCAGTTCTACCATGAGGCTCGATATCCTGGAGATAATGCCGTGATTGAAATTGAAAAGGTCGACCACTTGGGCATCCGGGTGATGGATGTGGATCGCGCTGTGGCGTTTTATGCCCTACTGGGGTTTAGGGACCCGTACAAAGTTCCGGATGACGAAGTCACGATTATAAAAAATAAACACGGCGTCGAGATCAATCTCGTCACCAACGGGACCAATAACCATGGTGGCAAAAACATACTCATGGACGTCACTGACAAATATCCCGGCTATACTCATGTCGCCTTGCGGGTCACTTCAGTATTGGAGACTATTAAGACCTTAGAGCAAAACAATATCGCCATCACCGGGGGGCCCGTGGATTTCGGTGACGGGAACGTGTCCATCTTTGTACGTGACCCCGATCGCAACGTTATCGAATTGCGTGGCCGCGGAGGAGAAAAGATAGCAAAGGACCAATATCGACCACAGTAGGGGAAAAGATGACTCTCGCTGAGCCAAAGAGTAAAGAATTATTAACCGCAGACACACGCAGACCTACGCAGATGAGGATTTGGAGATTTCACCGCAGAGGCGCAGAGGGCGCAGAGAAAAGGCAAAAGAGAATTAACCACAGATTTTCACAGATTAACGCAGAAGGAAAAAAGATCCGATTTTTTTGATTGTCGGGAGACGACGACAAACAAAAAGGTGAGCTCTTTTGCCCATTCGTTATCTCCCGAATGAGCAAAAGTTCTTCCCTCAGCGTACTCAGCGTCTCTGCGGTGGGTTTCTTCATGAATTTGTAATTAGACGCCTTGCGCCTTTGTGCGAGTCATCTTTTTGAAAAGTAATTTTATACTAAAGAAAAGAGGAGAATAGAGTCATGGCAGCATCAAAGGTCTTCATTTTTGCCCCGGCGGATCCGACGGAGGAGACACATCGAAAGCTCGAAGGACAGGGTTGCGACTTGATATTGGGAAAAGCCTCCTGGGAAACCCCCCAGGGGAACAACGAGGAGGAGATGGCAAAGATGGCCACGGGGTGTGATGCCCTGACAGGGACCTCCATACGTAGCTCTCCTATCACTAAGAAGATCATGCAGAGTTCCAATAAGCTTCGCATCATCGCCAAGTACACCATTGGTGTGGACGACGTGGACGTGGACGCGGCCACCGAATTGGGGATCCTGGTAACCCATTGCCCCACGGAATCTAACTGGGGAGGAGTGGCAGAAGGCACCATTACGGCAATGCTGACCCAGCTCAAGAAAGTTCGCGAGCGGGATCAGCACCTGAAGAGCGGTGGGCCATGGAGACGTAAAGAGTTTGAAGGGACCTACGTTGGTTCCCGCTCAGATGGTTATCCCGGAATTACCATCGGGTTGATCGGTCTAGGTAGAATCGGAAGCCGAGTGGCCGACCTCATGCGACCCTGGAATGCGATGATTCTGGCCTGCGATCCGTATGTTCCCGACGTGAAGTTTTCGGAGCATGGTGTGCGGCGAGCGGATATGCCGACTCTCCTCAAGGAGTCTGACGTGGTGAGTCTTCACGTGGTTCTCAACCGGGAGACCCGGTATATGATAGGTGCTAATCAGCTGGCCCAGATGAAACCAGACGCAATCCTGATCAACACGTCACGGGGTTACTGTGTGAACGAGACCCACCTGCTGAGTGCCCTGGAAAAGGGTCAGATTGCGGGGGCGGCGCTGGACGTCTTCGAAGAGGAGCCTCTGGCGTTGGACAGCCCGCTGCGTAAAATGGGAGACAAGGTGCTGCTCTCTCCCCATATGGTCTCTGCCAACGTTGGAAGTGGAATCGGTCCGGGAATTCATTGGGCTACCAATTCCGTGCTAGCGGCCCTGGAGGGCAAAGTACCGGACAACGTGTTTAATAAGGAAGTGATTCAGCAGTGGGAAAGCCGCTTTGGCGGGAAAAGCGTGTGAAAAAAATCCCTAGTAGAAGTTTAGATTTCATCCTCCCCTCATAACTCGGTTTTCCACCCGTGGAGGATTTATTTAATCACTCCAAGTTTCTTTCCCACCTTGGAGAAGGCTGCCACCGTGAGGTCCAAGTGCTTCTTATCGTGGGCAGCGGACAACTGGACCCTGATTCGTGCTTCCCCTTTGGGCACCACGGGGTAGAAAAAGCCCACCACATAGATACCTTCTTTTAAAAGCTCATCAGCCATGGTCTTTGCCAACTTGGCGTCGTAGAGCATGATGGGGACAATAGGGTGAATCCCGGGTTTGATTTCAAAACCAGCAGCAGTGATCCGCTCCCGAAAGTAACGGGTGTTCTCTTCGAGTTTGTCGCGCAATACCGTGGAGGTTGATAAGAGGTCAAGGACCTTCATACCCGCGGCCACCAGGGATGGTGGGAGAGAATTGGAAAAGAGATAGGGCCGGGACCGCTGGCGCAGCAGATCGATGAGTTCCTGTCTGCCCGCAGTAAAACCACCGGAAGCCCCTCCCAGCGCCTTACCCAGGGTTGAAGTAAAAAGATCAATTTTTCCCAGCACGCTATGATGCTCTGCCGAACCGCGCCCGGTTTTTCCAATGACACCGGTGGCGTGGGAGTCGTCCACGACGATCATGGCGTTAAATTTGTTGGCCAGGGGGACGATTTCGTTGAGCTTGGCGATATCTCCGTCCATGCTAAAGACACCGTCTGTTGCGATGAGTTTAATCTCATAGTCCTTTGCCGCTTCAAGTTGTTTCTCCAGGTCTGACATGTCGCCATGGGCAAAACGGAAACGTGCGGCCTTTGAGAGACGTATCCCATCAATGATGGAGGCGTGATTGAGGGAATCGCTCAAGACGGCGTCTTTCTCTCCCAGGAGTGTTTCAAACAACCCGCCGTTGGCGTCGAAGCAGGAGGAATACAATATGGCGTCATCGGTGCCAAGAAATTTTGCGATGGACTTTTCCAGATCCCGGTGCTGGCCCTGGGTACCGCAGATAAACCTGACGGAAGCCATGCCGAAGCCGAATTGCTGAAGGGCCTTGGTCGCGGCAGCGATGATCTCAGGATGGTTTGCCAAGCCGAGATAGTTGTTGGCGCAGAAGTTGAGCACCTCGCCCGCTTCGGCGACTCTAATCTCAACGCTTTGGGCCGTTGTAATGAGGCGCTCTTCTTTATAAAGGCCTTCGGACCGGATCTGATCCAGTTGAGGCTGATAGTGCTCCTTGGTCTGCATATTGAATTCGCGTAGGGGCCCTCATGGCGTCAGCGGATCCACAACCCTATTCCCAACCCAGGATTACCTTCCCACAGTTTCCGGATCGCATGGCTTCAAACGCCAATTCAAAATCGTCCACATAGAATCTGTGAGTGAGCACGTTGGAGATATCGAGGCCGCTCCTGAGCATCTGGGCCATCTTGTACCAGGTCTCGAACAATTCACGGCCGAAGATTCCTTTGAGCATCAGGCCCTTGTATATAACGTCATCCCAATCGATCTGGGTGGATTTCGGCAGGAAGCCTAACAGGGCGATGCGGCCCCCATGGTACATATTCTTTACCATGTCGTTGACGGCCTGGGGATTTCCGGACATTTCCAGGCCGATATCAAAGCCGCTGGACATCTGAAGATCTTCGATCCCCTGTTCCAGAGTGGTCTTGCTGACGTTGACGGTGCGTGATGCGCCCATGAGTCTTGCCAGGTTCAACCGGTATTCATTGATGTCGGTGATAACGATGTGCCGGGCCCCAACAAAGCGGCAGATGGCGACGGCCATGAGCCCCACTGGACCAGCACCGGTTATGAGGACGTCTTCAGCCACCATGTCGTAGGACAACACACAGTGGGCGGCGTTACCAAGGGGATCGAAAACGGTGGCTATTTCGGAAGGGATGTTGGGATGGACCGGAAAAACATTGAATTCGGGAAGAACCAGGTATTCCGCGAAAGCCCCATCTCTGTGAATACCAATGGCTGCCGTCCGATGGCAGAGATGCCGTTTGCCGGCTCGGCAGTTTCTGCAGATGCCACAGGTTAGGTGACCCTCGCCCATGACCCGATCCCCAACGGAATATCCTGTGACCCCCGGCCCCATTTCGACGATCTCACCCACGAACTCGTGGCCGATGATGAGAGGGGTGCGGATGGACCTTTGTGCCCACTCGTCCCAGTTGTAAATATGGAGATCTGTCCCACAGACGGCAGTCTTTTGAACCTTGATCAGGACGTCGTTCGTACCACAACTCGGAACGTCAGCGGATTGTAACTCCAGACCCTTGCCGGGAGATCTTTTTACAATCGCTTTCATCTTTTTCATAGAATAATCCTATGGCGGCAGAGTTCGTAGTTCCTACCTGGCTGAACCATTACAATTTGAATGGGTCCTACTTGAAACTAGAAAAGGACCGATGAAGAACTTCCTCTCCGCTTGATCCTGTCAAGAGTAGGAAGATTCATGTCCCTTCTGTTGAGTATTCTATAGGTAGGTTTTTATGTCAACGAGTCGAGCTTAGGGTCTGTAAAGCCTAATCAACTAGGAAATCGGTAACAATCCTGTGGAACCTAGGTGCCTGATCCCACTGAACCCAATGTGCGGACTCATCAAATATATGCATCTCTGCTCCAGGAATCAGCTGAAAGAGAGCGAGACCCCGCTCCACGGATGCCCCACCGTCATGTTTTCCCCAAAAGATCAGCGTCTTTACCTTCAGATTGTGCATCTGATCACGAATCTGCATGGGGGGAGTGGCCTTATGTCGCTCTGCTTGAGCGGTTAAATGTTTTCCGATGCTCAACTCATAACGTAACTGAACGAGCTCGTCCGTCACCAGCTCTTCATGGAATAGAGTCCCGCGGGTGAGCTGTCGCGAGTTTTCCAGACTGGGTGTGTATTGTCTCAGTCTTTCCGCGTGCCCCTTGGAAAGGGCCTGGGACTGTGCAGACCCCGGGGGTGCCAAAGTACCACTGGAAACCAATACTAATTTTTTTGTTCTCGGCTCTTCCAACGCGATTCTCGCGGCGATGTAAGCTCCCTGGGAATTGCCCATCACAAAGAAGTGATCTAGATTCATCCGATCAATGAAGGCCTTTGCATGGGCCACCCGATACTCTAAGGAATAGTCCTGCGGATGATCGCTGTAGCCGAATCCCGGTTGGTCAAACGCGATTACAGTGAATCCTGCGGCGGCAAGGGGTTCAATGTTCAAACCCCAGTTTACCAGTGCACTGGCGCCGGGTGATCCGCCATGGATCAACAATAGTGGCTCGCCGGTTCCAGCCTTGATGTAATAGGTCTTGATACCAGCCACCTCTATGGTTTCACCTTTATCAGACTTTAACATAGAGATTTCCTCCTCTTGTCGAGTTAAATAACTGACGAACCCTGCCAAAACAAGCTCAAGCCGGTTGGATAATATATTCACAGACCGGTCAAAAAGGTTCCAAGTGCAAGGCGCGCGAAAAATCGACGAGGGTCGGCGTACTCAGGTAGTACGTTGGAGCGACTCCGTTTGGAGCGGAAGTGATTCCCGCGGCGATCGAGCGCAACTATCGTAAACGCCTGCACAGGGCAGGCTGGCGGCAAATGGTCCTTTTTCAACGGTCTGGAGCTCAAGCGTGTTAAGCCATCAAAAAATCTAACCCTAGCGGGATTCGTTGCGTCATTACAAAATCTAACCGAAGTCGTCTCGCATCTGTCGTTTCATGTCCTGTTGTTGGCGCTGTAGTTTCTTGCTGAAGGTCCAGTTTCTCCACGGCGTTTGTTTCAGCGGTGGTCTCTCTCGTGGGGCTCTGTCTGCATGGCTGGCCAGCTTGTAGATCCGCTGCAGTTGCTGATCGATTCGGGTAGAGAGCTCGAAGGGATCAGTTGTCTTAAGCGTGTGCTTGAGGGCTGCCAGCTTTTTGGGGTCTCCCTTTCGGGACTCCACGACCCGTTCGAACGGGGTACGAGGCGTGTCATAGCGGCGAATAAGTCGAGAGCCTATACGGATCTTGCATCGCAGCTTCATGGAGGGCTGGAACAGATTCTGGAAGATCCTAAGCTCATCATAGAGCTGGTTGGCGGCCTCTTGGGCCTTTGCGGTGTCGTAGCGATCCCAGCCCATAAGCTTTCTGACATGGGTCCAGTTTTTCTGCTCGATGTGCGCGTTGTCATCTTTTTTGTAGGGACGCGAGCGGGTGAACTGAATGGTGTGGCCAGCTGGGCGTTGTTGACAGAAGGCAAGAAGGCGGTTGTTGATAAACTCACTGCCGTTGTCGGAGTCGATCCCCTTGAGGGGAAAAGGAAGCTGGTGTTCGATCTCGGTGACCGCATTCAAGACACCCA
Organism: uncultured Binatia bacterium (SeqCode); assembly: GCA_965215595.1. Lineage (GTDB taxonomy): Bacteria > Desulfobacterota > Binatia > UBA9968 > CAXXLF01 > CBDCDW01. The sequence goes on from CBDCDW010000006.1 coordinate 1,144,854, forward strand.
AAGCGCTCTTACCCATGACGGCCTTGCGCTCTACCCAGCAGGTAGCAATGTCGACACAGTCCAGACTATGGACAAACTCCCCAACCGCTGAGGCCCCTGAGTGTGACACCAGGTCAATCTCCAGATAGCCCGGCCGGTTCACATCCCAGTGATCGGTCTTAATCGGGATCATCTGCTTTAGTAGCGATCCGGGCCGAGTGGTGCCATAGAGTCGGCGTTTCACGATGTGCTTGGTTTCCCTCAGGCGCCGATCCATCTGACGGGCGCTGATGGCCAGGAGCTGATCCTCTAACGGTTGGGTCAGCTCGAAGTGTTGCCTTATCCAGGGCAACCAGTGTACAAGGGCGGCCTTCAGACGTTGGGAGCACAGATACCCCGAGGCCTCCCACACCTTTGCCAAAATCCTTACCATTGCCCGATTGTATGTAGGAGAGCGAGGTGCACCCCGTTTGCGTACAGTTGCCTCGGGCAAGGGCCGGTTTAAAAGCCAGATGGCATATTTGCGGTTGTAGCCGCAAACCTTGCAGAATTCCTCTAGCATCGTTCCCTTCTGTGCCCGTGGTGCGTGCTGATAACGATCATAGATGGATCGTAAATACTCCTGCTTGGATCGTCGTGCCATGGTGAACCCTTCCATTGTTGCCCTCCTTGAGCTCTAATGTGAGCCCTTGGAGGGTTAGAATCACAAATGGCGCAACGTATCGCCCTTGGGTTAGATTATACATGGCGCAATACGTCAAGTTGACATGCCAGCTTATTATCAGATAGTCTCTCCCCTCAGCAAATGGGTGGTGAGCACTAGCAAAATTGAACTAACCATCTTAAGTGCTCAATTTCCCATATACAAGGACGAATTATTCGCTGATTCTCAAGGGAGTTATGGAAGCAAACAAGGGTCATTTAATCTTGATGATGGCATTGGCGATCTTGCTTGGGGTACCTCAAGTTGGACCGGTAGCGCAGGCTCAACAGCAGGAGATTCTAATAGGTGGTACCACCTCCCAGTCCGGCAGGTTTCTTGGCATTGTTAAGCCCTTTGGCAAACTGGCCGAGGTCTGGGCTCAGCGGGTCAACAAGCGGGGCGGACTCTACCTGAGTCAGTTGGGCAAATCCTTGCCCATCCGCTTTGTTCTCTATGACGATCAAAGTAGTCCCCCCATCGCCCTCAAGTTCTATGAACGCATGGCGACGGTGGACAAGGTCAATGCTTTCATTGGCCCCTTTTCAAGCTTCATAACCAATGCCGCGCTGCAGGCCACCGTCACCCACAAAATCCCCTTCTTCATGTCCGAAGCCAATGATTCCATCATGTTTCAGAAACCCAACAAGTGGCGTACCACTGGGTTGGCACCGGCCCAGTGGGAGTACAAAAGGGTGGCCGAGTTCTACCGGCGCAGGGGTGGAGTGAAAAAATTTGCCCTGCTGGCCTGGGACAACCTACACGATAAGCAGGCCATGGAAGGTCTTGGAGATTGGCTGAGGAAGTTCGGATTCGAAGTGGTCTATCAAAATGTTGGGCCAAAGGATACCAGGGACTTCTCATCCATCATTCTAAAAATCAAACAAACAAAACCCGACGTGGTGTTTGTGGAAGCCATCTCACCACCGTGGACAATTGGATTTCTAAAACAGGCACGGGAATTGGGGCTAAACCCGAAGGATGTGATTGCAGGTCATGCCTCCCTGGCGGTGATCAAGGGCATGGGGAAGTCTATGGAGAACGTCATGTCGGCCATGTACTCCTTTGCAGGTGAGACTCCCGATCATAAGGAATACCTGGACCTCTGCCGGGCGGCGGGATTTGAGCCGTGGCAGTTTTCAGAGTCCGGGATTCGATACAATTCTTATCGGCGCATTGAAGATGCTCTGAAGCGGGCAGGGAGTCTGGATAAAGAGGCCATCCGCCGGGCCATGTGGGAGACAAACCTGCCTCTGTTTGGCGGAAAGATGGTTGTGAAACATGACTCACGTGGATACGGCACGCTTCACCCCTGGCCCACGCAAATCCAGGGAGGGAAACATGTGTCACTGTGGCCAGTGGATGACGGGGTCAAGGTCCACCGGTTCAAAAGCGGCAAGTGGTGATGGAACCCGCCGTCCTTGCACAGTTGATCATCAATGGGATTTTGCTAGGGGGGGTCTATGCCCTGGCGGCCTTCGGCCTTTCACTCATCTTCGGCGTGAGCGGTGTGTTGAACCTCGCCCACGGCGAGTTCCTGATGGTCTCGGGTTTCATAGTCTACCTTTTATTTGATCACTTGGGGTGGAACCCGTTTCTGTTGGTTGCTCTGGTAGCACCGCTTTTTTTTGTCATAGGATATTTCTTCGAGAAGGGTCTCATCAAACCCCTGGGTTTTCACAAGGAGCATGTCCGGCTGGCGTCGGCGGCGCTGGTCACTCTCGGGGCGGCCCTGATCATCGAAGATGTTGCGGCCTTTGCTTCCAAAGATGTGCAGTTCGAAAAGAGCGTGGCTCTATTTCTACCCACATGGGTGGTGGGCCAACTCTACCTTCCCACGTTAAAGTTGCTTATATTCGGTTTGGTAATGGCGTTGATCGTGGGGTTGTTCCTTTTTCTAAAATATACCTACCTCGGTCTCGCCATTAGGGCGGTAACGCAAAATCGTCGCGGCGGGATGCTGAACGGAGTCGACGTTTTACGAGTCAACGCAATTGCTTTTGGGATCGGTTCCTTATTGGCCGCTGCCGCAGGTGGTTTTGAAGTGATCCATTCCTATGTGGCGCCTAATATCGGGTTGCCCCTCACAATGAAATACCTCTGCATTGTTGTTATGGGAGGATTGGGCAGTTTTCTTGGTGTTGCCTTGGGTGGAGTTATCATCGGGTTGGGGGAATCCTTTGTGGGTTTTTACCATCCTGCCTGGGGACAGACCGTGGCCTATTTATTACTGGTGGTGGTGCTGCTGATCCGGCCCAAGGGGTTATTCGGAGAGTAACTCACAGGTGTGAAGCCCAGCACCCTCATCTTGCCGGTTCTAGTGGCGCTGCTTCTCCTGCCGCTGATCCCCATGGACGCTCGAAACTACGTCCTGCAGGTCCTGGCTTTCCTGTTTCTCAACCTCGTGTTGGCCCAGAGCTATGACTTGGTGGGTGGCACCATGGGTTACATCAACCTGGGCCATATCACTTTCTTTGGGGTGGGTGCCTACGCCTTTGGCATCCTATTAAATAAAGGGCTCCCATTTATTGTTTCTTTGCCATTGGCGGTACTTGTGGTGGTGATCTTTGCCGGTATCATCAGCTATCCCTTCTTTCGGTTGCGTGGGGCTTATTTCTCCCTGGCCACCTTTGCCCTGGTGAAATTGATGGAGCATATCGCCATCAATTTATCCTGGCTTACCGGGGGATCCAACGGATTGAAGATCGAAGCCGCGGATCGTACCTTACAGGTTTATTATCTGGGTTTAATCGTGGTGGTGGCGGTGGTCCTTTGCTCGTGGCAGATCGGACGCTCACGGCTGGGACTGGCCATGAAGGCCATTCGGGAGGACGAGGGTGTGGCCCGGGATTTCGGTGTGCCCACTTTCACAGTGAAGGCTCGAGCCATGATGATCAGCAGCATCTTTCCAGGCATCATGGGGGGCCTTTATACTTGGCAACTCAACTTTATCATTCCCGATGATATTTTCGCACTGAAGCTCGCATTGACTCCTATCGCCATGGCCATGCTCGGTGGATCGGGATTGTTGATTGGGCCCATCATCGGCGCCGTATTTCTTTATGCCGCGGAGGAGGTGATTTGGACAAACCTGGCCTACCTGCAAGGGGCTGTGCTTGGCCTGGTAATCGTGCTGGTGGGTCTGTTTATGCCCGGAGGATTGGCCCGCCTGGCCCCGATTGATAGGCTGCTTAGCCGTTTGGGAATCCACGAGGAGGACAAATGAAGGCGCCGTTACTCCGGATCTATGGCGTAACCATGAACTTCAGCGGTTTGAGAGCGCTTAATGAAGTAAGCTTGGACATGGAAGAAGGGGCTATCACCGGAATAATCGGCCCCAATGGTGCAGGCAAATCGACACTTTTTAATGTCATCGCAGGGAACTTTACCCCTTCACTGGGTAAGGTGGTCTTCGCGGATCGTGACATTACCGGTTTCTCTCCCGACATCATCTGTCAGTTGGGAATTTCACGAACCTATCAAAGCGTCAGGCCATTTCTTGGGCTGTCCGTTTCGAACAACGTCAAAGTCTCCATGCTCTATGGACGGGGAGAGGATAAGATACCGGCATCAAAGGTTGAAGGAGAGATCCGTGGCATACTGGAATCCGTTCACCTCAACAAATTAACGGACAAAAGAGCGGAGGAGTTAATCCCTCTGGATCGAAAACGCCTTGAGATTGCCAGAGCTTTGGCCACAAACCCACGGTTGATCCTCCTGGACGAGATTGTAGCGGGTCTGACACCCACTGAGACTTTGGAAATGATGGATACCATCCGGAACATCAACCGGCAGGGAACTACCGTATTACTTGTGGAGCATGTGATGAAGGCAGTGATGGGACTGTCACATCACATTGTCGTCCTGCACCATGGATACAAAATCGCCGAGGGAGATCCTGACTCTGTCTCAAAAGACCAGAATGTAATCCAGGCCTATTTAGGTGCGAAGGAAAGCTAGGGGGATCTGCTTGCTCGAAGTCGATGATATTTCTGTCTATTACGATGATATCCAGGTGATCTTCGGTCTTTCCCTAAACGTTGCTAAGGGGGAAATCGTTACATTGATCGGTTCCAATGGTGCCGGCAAGACCACCACGGTGAACGTCATTAGTGGTGTCCTGCGGCCGAAATCGGGTGACATCCGATACAACGGCTCTTCCATCGTGAAGACACCTGCCCACCAACTGGTGGAAATGGGTCTGGTGCAGGTGCCGGCGGATCGTCTGTTGTACCCCCGTTTGACGGTTCGGGAGAATCTAAAAATGGGGGCTTTTTCAAAGTCGAGCAGAATCGAGCAACGCAAACGAATGGGCTGGGTGTTCGAATTGTTTCCCCGGCTCGGGGAGCGTCAGTCACAGCTAGTGAGTACCATGTCAGGCGGGGAGCAACAGATGCTCGCCATCGGTCGGGGTCTGATGTCGGCGCCAAAGCTGTTGATCTTGGATGAGCCCTCCATGGGCCTGGCCCCGTTGCTGGTTGCCGACATGTTCAGCGTGATTCAGGAGATCAACCGAAATCAGGTGTCTATCCTGTTAATTGAACAAAATGCCGTCCAGGCATTGCAGTGCTCTGATCGTGGCTATGTGCTGGAACATGGGCACCGGGCCTTTCACGGGGACGCCCGAGACCTTCTCAGTAATGAAAATATCAAGTCTGCTTATTTAGGGATATGAGATCTGCGCGGGGTGTCGCTGTCATAGGAAACGGTTTCTTGAGTGAACCTATTGACGACTACTCGTCCGCTTGATATGGGAGCAATTAAATCTCTTTCGAAGGCCGAAATCAGAACCCAACTTCTGTTCTTAGAAGAGGAGGTACGATTATGGCCACAGAGAAGGTACGGGATATCATGAATCTTAAAGTACGGACCTTGCGTCGAAGCGACAGTTTACAGCTTGCAAAGGACCTCATGACTAAGGGGCACATCTGCCATTTTCCCGTTCTGGAGGATGACAAACTGGTTGCAGTGGTCAGCGAACGTGCCCTCTTACGGGCTTCGTTTGGTTGAAGGCGGTAAATTGCAAGGCTTGGTGACGGGAAGAGATATCTTAAGGGCCCTAATCGAGAATTAGGTTGCATTTGTGACCCTTGCGTTCTTGGCACGACGAGTAATCCCAACTTCGTGACCTTCGTGCTCTTCGTGGTGACAAACTGTTTGACCACGAAGGACGCGAAGCACACGAAGGAAGACACACAAAGAACACTTTGGTCCGTTTCTCTGCCAGATACGATATACTTCACAACGGATTTAGGGAGGTAAGATGAAAATATTGAGAAGTCTGCAAGATAGATGTAGCCCTGAGGTAGGGTGTCTGATCGTGGTGGATGTCCAGAATGACTTTTGTAGTCCCCAGGGTGCCGCGGCCGTAAGGGGAAGCGATGTCACTGCGGCACTGGGGATGGTCCCCCGGCTCGTCCATCTCATTGAAGAGGCGCGTAAGGTTTCGCTCCCCGTAGTATACATCAGGACCACCCACAGTGAATGGACCGACACTCCTTCCTGGCTCTATCGCAAGCCGGAAGGTAAGGATGTTAAGACCTGTCGTGAAGGGACTTGGGGAGCAGAGTTATACGAAGGAATCTCACCCCTTCCCCATGAGCGGGTGGTGATCAAGCACCGATACAGTTCTTTTATCAATACGGACCTAAATACTGTTCTCAAGGCCAAAGGGGTAGAGAGTGTCTTGGTGACCGGTGTCGCCACCAATGTCTGTGTGGAAACCACTGCCAGAGATGCCTTCATGTATGATTACTATGTCACCATGGTGAGTGACTGCTCGGCTGCCTACGATCAGGCTCTTCATGAATCTACCTTGGAAAATATTCGTAAACACTTTGGGCTGGTGGCGTCTTCAGAGGAGATTATTCAAACCTGGCAGCAAGCCCAGCCAAAAAAGGCTGTGGCCGGATAGGCCCCTCGGGCAAAGGCGCAAAACGTCCTTGCGGATTCGGGACCACTGACTACCGACTACTGACCTCTGACCCGGATCCAGGGATTTACGACCGGAAGTCCGTTGTCCGTAGTCTGTTGTTTCTTTACGCTTCTCGCTCAGTCCTCAGCACTTGCAACTCAGTCCTAACTAACCCCCTGCCCCCTTGCCTCTTGTTTGTCCGTAGTCCTGTAGTCAGTGGTCAGTAGTCCTTTATATTATTACGCTTTGCGCTATGCCCTTTGCGCTTAGCGGTCTAGGTTCGGTCCAGCACTTCCTGCCAGGGGGTGTTTGCCGGAACCATCTTTTCCTCGCTCTTGATGCGATGATACTCAATCGATGGGTCTAGGCCTAAAGGCTCGCCGCCGGCCATGAAGCTGCGCACTGCATTGATCAAGCAGCGGCGTGCCCGAATGATGGCAACGTCCGCAGTCCCCAAATGTTCCTTGGTCCGATCCACTACGGGAAGCATACTCTCAACAATGGCAATGTCCTGGGATCGTATCCCCTTAATGCCGGTAAAATTCCCAGCCTTCATTGCGGCCCGGTCCTGCCGGTGCTTGTTTTGACGGTTACGAGCCGGGTGATAATCGGCGTCGAGTTCAAATTGGGCGGCGTAATCCCTAGTGAAGGGGCCGTTGTTGTTGAACTGAAAGTTATAAAAGTAGTGGTGGTCATCGTCGACGGGTACCCAAGTCTGGTGTGCCCTCACGTCTTCGCCACCCGCTCTGGCGGGCGGGATAATGACGTGAAATGGAGCGACGAAGTGGGTAACGCGGATGTAAGATCCCTTATCGACCTTCCTGATGGCTGCGTACCGAAAACCGTAGGGAGTGTCTTGTGGGTCGGTTAATTGCGGCGCGCTGTCCCGGGATCGGGAGCTGAATTCAGAGGAATGAAGGTAACTCAAATGGGAAGAGTCAATACTCCCCTCCACCCCTTGCAAATAGTTACAATCAGAGAATACTTTGCACAGGCTGCGTTGAGGTTTGGGTGCCTGGGTCCACTCGAATTCCGGAAAGGCTGGCATCTTGTCCAGAGGCCCCATATAGGCCCATACGACGTCCGCCACTTCCCGAGTGGCGTAGGCCCTATGTTTGATGCGTTCTTTGAAGCTACTGCCAGATGGCTCTGCGGGCGTCTCCAGTACGTTCCCCTCCACGTCCATCTTCCAGCCATGGTAGATGCAGCGTAAGCCCCCCTCTTCGTTACGACCGTAGGCAAGGGAAACCCCTCGGTGCGGACAGTACTCTTCAAGTAATCCGATTTTTCCGTGGGTGTCCCGAAAGGCCACCAGATCCTCGCCGAGCAATCTTACATGCTTCGGCTCGCAGTCCGGTTCAGGGATTTCTTCGGACAGTAAGGCAGGTATCCAATACCGCCTCATCATCTCGCCCATGGGAGTTCCCGGTCCTGTTTTTGTGAGAAGTTCGTTTTCCTCTCGGGAAAGCATCCTAAGCCTCCTCGCTTTCAGTAGAAACCTTACCTGCGATTGGCCTTGGCGCGGGCCTTTTTCAGGAGATCCTTAATGGGCTTCATGTTGCCCAAATCAGGATCTGCCGTGTAGATATACTGGACTCCTTTCTTACGCCGACCGGCAGGTATCATTTCTGCCGGGAGGTCCTCTCTCAAGGTGGCATAGTCATAACCGTTCTCCATAGCCACCTTCATCCATGCCATTTGCCCTTCACGAGATAGAACCCAGTTGACTGCTACTTTGGCTGCGTTGGGGTGAGGGGCACGATCGAAAATTCCCGTAGAACCATTATAGACATCCAGGGAAGCCCCTTCCTTGAAATGGTCCGTTGGGAACAGTTTCACTGGAAGTCCCTGTTTTGCCGCCTTAGTAACATCCGGGTAGCTGAGGAACAGGGCGATGGAATATCGTCCCCGGGCCAGCCAGTCCATGATCTGGCGGCGGTCGCGTGATACGGTTGTCACGGTTTCACCAAAGAGTTTGCTTAGGAATTCAGGACCCAACTTATGGTAGAAGAAACGTGCACCAGCGCCAGCCGTTCCAGGGCGGGTGGGATCGTAGGATACAATCTTACCTTTCCACTCTGGTTTCAGCAGGTCCCAGAAAGATTTAATCTTATTAGGATTCACTAGATTAGTATTGTAAGAAATGGGTCCGCTCCTCGCCGTCCCTTCAAAAAAGAAGACGTATTTAAGCTCTGGATCTCCGTAGTGATGCTTGCCTTTCCACCACTTGGATTGGTCCAGGACGTCGGGAAGGATTAGGCCCTGCCGGATGGGTACAAAAGCCTTATTGGGATAGAGCAGCGCCACTGGCGTGATACCCCCACCAATATAAATATCCTGGAGGTACCTCTGGGCTCGCCTCTCGGTAACAACGCGTTGTCCTGTGGCCCCGGGCCCTGCCGGGGGTAGCATAACGACTTTAATCACGCCGGGGTTTATTCCCCGCTCCTTGGGGCGTAAAGTACTCGCGTGAGCGAGTATATCCATAAGAGCCATAATGTAACGGTGTTGCTGTATCATATGGTGTTTCCGGCAAAATATCGACGGGTGGTGTTTGATGGAGCTGTGGATGAGGTGTTGCGGGATGTTTGTCTCGAGGTAGAGAAGCGTTACCAGGTAAAATTTCAGGAGATAGGCACGGATAAGGACCACGTCCATTTTCTGGTGCAATCGGTTCCGACGTACAGCGTCACGAAGTTGGTAAGGATAATAAAAAGTGTCACAGCGCGGGAGGTATTTCGCCTGTGTCCTCATGTCAAGAAAGAGTTGTGGGGTGGAGAGTTTTGGACCGATGGGTATTATGCCAGCACAGTAGGTAAGCATGGGAATGAGGCCACAATAAGGAACTACGTCAAGGAGCAGGGAGGGGTTTATCAGCAACTCCATGAGGACCGACAGCTCGCCCTCTTCTGATACCCCGCCCCTTGGGGCGGGGAGCTTCATTTTTTGGGAACTTCTTTTGGAATGCCTCGATGAAAACCGGGTACCATGAAGATCCCACAGGCGCGACGTTAAGTATTCCTTCCTCCTCTGCTGCCTTAACAGCACTTTCCCACTCCTCTTGTCAGTCGGATAGCGCCTCGGGTACCGTTATCAAGCCTAGCAGCGCGGTGGTTAGGAGAAGAAGAAATAAGATTTTGAATCTATGAACGAATTGGGACTCCATCATAATTGCTCCCCTTTAATTTGCTAGTGATAGATGGTTTGCCCTTCCCCATCCTGCGCAAGCCGTCAGGCCCCCAACCCGATTTGCAATCGGGGTGATCCTAATACGATTAATTCATTGAGGCAATGGGTTAGCTTTTAAGGATCTCAACAGCGGTTCCAAAACCTTCCACACGTTTTTCGCAACGATTTGGTGGCCTTCGGCCGAGGGATGGATGCCGTCAGGGAGGTTGAGACTGGGATCCCCCCCCACCCCTTCAAGCAGAAATGGTATGAGATGGACTCCGTTTTTGTTTGCCAATTGAGGAAACATCGCCTTGAAGCTAGCTGCGTAAGTTTTCCCCATATTTGGAGGCACCTGCATGCCGGCAAGGACCACCTCGACCTCCGGGTATTTGCTCTTTGTCCTATTGATGATGGCTTGAAGGTTTTTTCGAGTGACCTCCGTCTGGATACCGCGTAACCCATCATTAATCCCCAGCTCTAAGACCAAAACATGGATCTCGCGTTGTAGTAGCCATTCGATCCGGCTAAGCCCACCGGACGTGGTGTCTCCGTTCTGCCCTGCATTGATAACCTTAAATTTCCATTCCATGGAATCGATGCGATTCTGGATCAGGGTGGGGAACGCTTGGGTGGCATCCAAGCCGTATCCCGCCGTCAAGCTGTTGCCCAAAAATAGTATGGCCTTGGTTTCACTAGCCGCCATAGGCACTTTCAGCCCCACCGTTAACGAACACAAAAAAAACCAGAGAAAAAGAAAAAAAATATCTTTCATCTTGCGCTGAATAGTATATCTATTATTGTTTAATTGGTTTCTGTCAAGCAAACTTGAGTGCTCAAAAATTCTAATAATCAAGCGTCCAACTTCAGTTTAAGAACAATTTGAGACTATGACAAATTCTACTATCTTGAGTGTCAACGGCCTCAGTAAATCCTACCAAAGCGGTGATCGTACCATTAAGGTACTAAAAAATCTTTCCTTCAACGTGGAAAAGGGAACCTCCTGTGCCATCGTGGGTCCCTCGGGAAGTGGTAAAACGACCCTGCTCGGTCTCTGTGCAGGCCTGGACCGCCCCACCACCGGAGTGGTGACCTTGAATCATATCGAGCTGAATCAGTTGAACGAAGACGAGCTTGCTGAGTTACGTAACAAACACACGGGGTTTGTATTCCAGACCTTCCAATTGATCCCTACCCTCACTGCGCTGGAGAACGTGATGGTTCCTGCAGAACTCTGCGGAGAGGTCCAGGCAAAGAATCATGCTTTGGAGCTTTTGGACTGCGTGGGTTTAGCAAATCGGATGAATCATTACCCATCACAGCTTTCAGGCGGTGAACAGCAACGGGTAGCCATAGCGCGAAGCTTTATTAACCGCCCCCGTATTCTGTTTGTTGACGAGCCCACTGGCAATCTCGATGGGGAGACCGGCAAGAGGATCATCACCTTGCTCTTCGAGTTGAACACGGTGGCGGGTACAACGTTGATATTGGCTACTCATGATCCGGAACTTACCCAAAATACAGCCCGTGTTATCCAGTTGAAGGATGGAACCATATTCTCGGATACCATGAACGACGACGAGGTGTTTGAAATCGAGCGTCAGAAATCACTGCCCCTATGATGGGTTTTGTGCCAACCCCTGTTTAATTCCTTTGTTCCCATGAATTCGAAGCTTTATTTGTTTGACACTTGGGTATGGAAAATGGCCTGGCGAGACAGTCGAAGGAGCCGGCGAAGACTGCTGTTGGCCATGGGGTCTGTGACCCTGGGAGTGGCGGTATTGGTTGCCATCACGTCCTTTCAGAACAATCTCGAACGAACCATTGATCGCCAATCCAAAGCGCTGTTGGGGGCCGACTTGGTCATCAAGAGCCGGCAGCCGTTTCAGCGAGAGACTGTGAAGGTGATGAATTCCCTGGGAGGAGAACAGTCCCGTCAAGTCAGCTTTTCCTCCATGGTCTATTTTCCCAAGAGTCGATCCACCAGGTTAGCGCGGATCAGGGCCATGGAAGGGGATTTTCCATTCTACGGTGTATTGGAAACCGAGCCGCCGGATGCTGTAAATTTTATTAAAAAGCTGCCCACGGCATTGGTGGATGATAGCTTATTGCTTCAATTCGACGCCCATGTGGGCGATCCCATAAAGATCGGTGCCCAAACCTATGATATCGTGGGCAGGCTCAAAAAAATCCCGGGTGAGGCGGTGGCCATTGGCATGATTCACCCTCGGGTCTATATCCCCATGGCCACATTGGCCAAAACTAAACTCATAAAAAAGGGGAGTATTGTCCGATATCGAGCCTTTTTTAAATTTGATCCCGAGCGGGATATGGAGGAGTTGGTGGAAACCCTCCAACCCCATCTTCGCGACCACAGGCTGCGGGTGGATACCGTGGAAGAACGCAAAGAGCGGCTCGGTGGGATCATGGACAATCTCACGCGTTACCTCAATCTGGTTGGTTTTATTGCCTTGTTGCTAGGGGGGGTGGGTGTAGCCAGCGGAATTCATATTTACACAAAACAGAAAGTACCAACCGTGGCTATCCTCCGATGCGTGGGTGCCAAGGCGAGCCAAACCCTGCATTTATATGCAATCCAGGCCCTGTTTATGGGCATCCCGGGTGCTATTTTTGGCGTCGGAGTGGGCCTCGGCATTCAGCGTTTATTGCCAACAGTTCTCGGCGATTTATTACCCGTAAAGATCGAGCAATCCATTTATTGGCCTGCACTTACTCTTGGCCTGGTGATCGGACTAGGTGTAGCATTGCTTTTTGCGCTACTCCCATTGATTTCCCTACGTCATACGTCACCGCTCCTCACCCTTCGAACCTCGTTGCAGGAAATTTCGTACAAATCAAAGGACCCTTTGCGGACTGCACTGTTCGGGCTAATCGCTCTCGGTACGTTGCTGTTTGCTTTGTTGCAAACCGAAAGCTGGCTTCATGGATTGGGATTCGTTGCTGGGCTGGGTCTCGCCTTTTGTTCTCTCGTGGGGATGGCCAAGCTGATGATTACATTGGTCAGAAGATATACTCCGGGTTCCTGGAGCTATGTTTGGCGCCAGGGTTTGGCTAACCTCCACCGTCCGAACAATCAAACCCTGGTTCTCATGTTGTCTTTGGGCCTTGGAACATTTCTGATCATGACCCTCCATCAATCCCAGAGGATGCTGTTGGAGATGGTTTCACTGGCCAGCGGCGATGATCGACCCAACCTAGTCCTATTTGAAATTCAGGCGAACCAAAGAAAGGGGCTGGGAGATTTATTAAAGACCTTTCAACTTAATTTTATCCAAGAAACGCCGGTTGTCACCATGCGCCTTCTCTCCGTCAAGGGCAGACGTGTGGATGATATTCGCAAGGATCCAAACTCGGGGGTCCCCAACTGGGCCATTGGTCGACAGTACCGATCCACCTACCGAAATGACTTGGTTGATACCGAGACCCTTGTGTCTGGTTCATGGCATGGAAGTGGGAAACCGGCGTCCGGGGTGATTTCTATTTCCGTAGAAAAAGGAGTTGCAGAAGACCTCCAGGTTACCCTTGGTGATGAGTTGGTATTTGATATCTATGGAGTGCCACTCACCACCACTGTGGGAAGCATACGTGAGGTGGACTGGCAGCGCTTCCAACCGAATTTTTTTATGGTCTTTCCAGAGGGGATCCTGGAGGGAGCGCCTCAGTTTTACGTTCAAGTCATTAGAGTTCCGTCCAATGCCATCTCTGCTCAGTTGCAGCGGGCCGTGGTGCAAAAATTTCCAAATGTTTCCACCATCGACCTGACACTTATTTTAGCAACGGTGGACTCGGTTCTTGGGAAAGTATCCTTTGCCGTTCGTTTCGTGGCGCTTTTCAGTATCCTGACAGGTCTCATGGTCTTAGCTGGGGCCGTTTTGACCAGTCGATACCAACGGCTCAGGGAGAACGTTTTGTTGCGGACCCTGGGGGCATCTCGTGCACAAATTAGAAAAATTATGCTTGTCGAGTACCTATGTTTGGGAAGCATGGCGGCACTCAGCGGGATAATTCTTGCGTTGGCTGCCAGTTGGGCGCTGGCCAATTTTGTATTCGGCGTCTCTTATCAACCCAGTGGAGAGCCTATCTTTATTGCGCTATTCGTTGTCACGGGTCTTACTATCCTTGTGGGATTGCTCAACAGCCGTGGAATATGCGATCGTCCGCCCCTGGAGGTACTTCGGGCCGATGCATAAAACGGTAGCTTTAACTAGCTTGGAATGGCGGCAAGCTGAGCCTATGGAAAGGGAAGGATCCGATAAACGTCATCGGAATCATAATTGTTTTGGCCTTGCCCATTGGGTCCGAAGGAGCCCACAACGGGCACAGCATTTCCATTAATGTAGTAATCCGGATCAAAAAAGTAGTTGTTGCCCCAAGGGTCCTGTGGCATCGTCTGAACATAGGGGCCCCTCCAGTTGGTAAAAGCATTCGTAGCCGACAGCAGCCCAGCGTCATCCGATGTAAGATCCCAGATCTCTTGATTGGCTGTTTGACCGATGGTATTGGGTCCAGGCCACTTCTCCGTGTCGACTGCAAGTGCCTCTATGGCCAGATGAATATTTTTTAAATCCGCCTTGGCACGGGTGATGTTTGCCTGCTCCTTATAGGTCATGTAGGTGGATACAGATATAGCCGTTAAGATCCCAATGATCGCGATATTGACCAGCAGCTCGATCAGGGTGTAGCCGCTGGAGCGGGTGGGTATTTGGTCCATTATGGGCGCGTTGTTGGATACATAAGTTATTGAAATTAAACCATATTTTGAGTAATTTTGCAATTCAAATGGAATTTAGTAAACCCCTGGACTATGCACATAACAAACGAGACCCGCGATGACGGATTGGCCATGACCATGGTTAAACAATATCTATCTTAACCCTCCTATGTGTACCTTGGCGATATATTTCCAGCAGTTCTCGGAATATCCCGTCGTGGTTGCCGCCAACAGGGACGAACATTTCGATCGTCCTTCCGGCCCGCCTCAAGTGTTGGTGGACGAGGCCAGAATATTCGGAGGGAAGGACCTTTTAGCTGGAGGGACCTGGCTGGGGGTCAATGGCCACGGTATGTTGGTTGGAATAGTGAATCGCAGGTCGGAAGAAATCCGGGAGGGAGTGGAGACCAAATCTAGAGGTTTGCTTTGTCTGGAGGTTTTGAGGGCTAGTGGGCCAGAAAAAGCGGTTGCAATGCTGCGGCGGGAAAAGGCCATGGCATATCGGCCATTCAATTTACTCTTTGCCAATGCCATTAAGGCAGTTGTAGCCTTTAACACCGAGAAAGAAATCGTCTGCGTGACCTTGGACCATGGCCTCCATGTCCTAAGCAACACCTCCATTTATGATCCCCCCGCGGGTAAAGCGAGTGGTGCCCATGGTCTGTTTACAGAGGCCGTAGACCATATTGATCAGAGTGATCAATCTTCTTTCATAGGTTCATTTAAGGGGATCTTGAGCGATCACAGTATCCATGGTGACAGAGGCTCGAGAGATGCCATATGCGTTCACGGAGAAGGTTACGGCACGGTCTCCTCAACGATTATCTTGTACAGCGAGGATAAGAGGCAATTCTACTATTATCATGTGTCAGGGGCCCCTTGCCGTTCCGACTACGTAAAGGTTCCTTCCTTCAAAGTTCCGTGACAGTTCGCGCTGAAGTTTAAACCTACACTCAGCCGTTGCTTTGCGCTCTGCTTCAAGTAATTTTTCATCCAAATAGTGAGCTAACTCCCGGCATAACTTACAACATAATGCCGGACCTGGATTGACATAGGAATCTCTAATCGGATAAGCTCATTGGAAGGTTACAGCGTACCCAATTTATTGTATTGAGCTGGAGACCCTAGGTGAATTTGCATATTACTCTGATACTCTTCGTTGCTTTTTTTGCCTTCACACCGTCCCCGACGGTTGCCCAGTCTTCGGGACATCCGAACTTATCGACACAGGTATTTACCCCGCGTAGCACTGGGGCTGATTACCCTTTGCAGAAGAAAAATGCGATCAAAGAGGAGGACCTCCAAGAGAAACCTCGGACCACTCCGTCCTGGGTGACGTCGCCGGAACCAGGAAAATTTACCGTCCTCCCTGGAATTCAGGAAAAGACGGCACCGTTAGAGGCCATGGGTGAAAGTGAGACCACTAGAGAATTGGAATTAGGGAGAGTGCCCGGATCGAGGGGAGAAACCGAAGAGGAATTAATTGTAGGCACGGTGGATAAAATCCCTTCCCAGCCGTCAGTTCAAGCTTCCTTGATTGCAAAGATTACTCCGAAGACGGCACCCCGACGCGCAGCCTCACTACGCCTCACCGAGGAAGGAAGATTGCATATCAATTCCGGAGAGTATGAAAAGGCATTGCAGCGATTTGAAAAGACCATTGCCATTGATTCCACCAATCCCTACAGTTATTTCTATCTGGCTCTGGCCCATCACCACCTGACCCACTACCAGCAATCCAACAACTTCTTAGACGTGGCAGAATCCCTTCTGAGCGAGGAGCCCTATTGGCACGCACGGGTATTCGCCCTTAAGGGGAAAAACCTCGAAGCCCTGGGCTCCTTGGGGCAGGCTGATGCCAGCTATGCCCAGGCCCTTCAGCTTGATCCTAATAATCAAGCCGCCTTTGAAGCTATCATTGAATTAAAATTCGAATAGTGAACCCCGATCCGACAAACAGAATCTGTCCATACGCTTACCTAGACCAACATTGTAAGCGTCGCTAGTCCAAAACGACATATCAGTTGAGTCATCGAACCAGGGTACAGGCAGCTCCAAAAGGCAGTCCGATGCTTGTCCCGTAGGATCTCATCTCGACCCAGGAGGAATGAGCTTGCACCCCAGCGTATTGTACGGAGCTTGCTGGTGATTATTTCTCGGAACGATTAATGTTCGGATCGGGTTGAAGGTTTGACAGCTAGAGCAGAGGGACAACGGCTATCTAGAACCCTGCCGCTTCTCCAGAGTGTAGTTGAAGGTGAAGAGAATGCTGAGCTGTTCTAGCTCAATCTGCTTTGGGATGGGTGTGAATGGCGAAGCAGCCCCAACGGCCCGAATAGCTTCCCGATCCAGTGTAGAGAATCCTGATGACTGTAAAATCCGCACATGCAGTAAGCGACCATCTTTGAGGATAGTAAATTCCACATCCACCTTACCCTCTTTTCCTTGGTCGCTGGCCTGCTCCGGGTAATGCCATGCGTCAACGATGTTCTCTTTCACCTCTTTGAGATAAGCATTGTAGTCCGTCTGATTGTAGTTACGGGATGGTTCTAACTTGGCGCTTTGTTGTAGAGGTTCTTGAGGTGGCGTGACTTTGGACTCGGGGAGCTCGGAGGCAACGGTTTCACTTGAACTTTGCAACGCCTGGCGATCTTTGACTCGATTCCTGACGCGTTTAATGGCGTCTTCAATGCGTTGATCTCTAGAGACGATGGGACCAATTGCCTGCGGAGAAAGGGGTTCCACTGGTGGGGTTGTTTCCACCGTTTCTGGTAACTGGACTATCACTGTTGGCTGTTGGGCCGTCCCAATTGGTTGGACCGTCACTGGTGGTTTGGCGGTCTCTAGTGGTTGAACTGTTAATGGATTTTGGACAGTCTCTGGGTTTGCCAAAGTTTTCGTCTTCTTTGATCGACCAAGGATTTTGTCGATCTTTTGTCCCGTACTAGAGATACCAGGACGGTGGCCCATTTCATGATAGACTTGCAAGGCTTGAGAATATGATTCCAAGGCATCAATGTTGTTTCCCCGTAGACGGTGGATTTCGGCAACGTTGTTGTAAGCAATGGCCAAGGCCAGTTTTTCCTCGTTTTCACCTGCCGAGGTGATGGCTTCTTGCAGCTTGTCCAATGCCTCTGCGTAATTACCCGTTCTGGCTATCGTACGAGCCTCATTGATCATATCAAATGTCGCTCCCCCCTCGACGGCGAGTCCCATGGAAGCTCCATGTAAAACCGCGAGTAGGAAGATAACGACTCGTATCGGAGAGGTAAACGTCTTGATCATTTTGTACGCCGTGTGCCCCATGACGCTATTAAACTTTAGGACCGATCTGAGTCCGGGTCAAGGGTTAAACAGACCGTAGAAAAAGGCCCATCTGCCACCAGCCTGGCATAAGCAGGCGTCTAGGAAAGCTGAGCTCCATCGTTGCGGGAATCGTTTCCGCTCCAAACGGAGTCGCACCAACATACTGGCTAAATACTCCGACCTTCGTCGATTCCTCGCGCCGCTCGGCTGAGCTTATGCCAGCCTCGCACCTGGAACCTTTTTGACCGGCCTGTGAACAGGGGGTTTAAACACCCTGTTCATGTCTTGATCCTTGAAAATGAGGGGCCCTTGAATCGCCGGACCAGTAAAAAGCCCATCCACAGTTCATTTCAAGAATGGTATGATTCTATCAGTTGGTTTGATACTTCATCAACGCAGACCAGGGGTATTTGATATCAGTATTTGCGGAGTCACTGTAGATGGCGAGTGAGCGGCTCGAACAATTCAGCTCCCGTTGGAGTTTACTCATCTCCATGGTTGGCCTTGCCGTGGGGACGGGCAATATCTGGCGATTTCCCCGTATTGTCGCAAAGCACGGAGGCGGGACTTTTTTAATTCCATGGCTAATTTTTCTTTTTCTTTGGTCCATTCCCATCATCCTGATGGAGTATGCCATGGGGAAAGGGACCCGACAGGGGACAGTAGGTTCCTTTGCCAAGCTGATAGGGGCTGAGTATGCGTGGATGGGTGCCTTTGTGGGCTTCGTCTCCTCGGCCATCATGTTTTATTACTCCGTGGTGAGCGGGTGGTGTCTTCGCTACCTGGTAGCGGCACTCACCGGAGATCTGCAGGGGTTGGATTCCAGTGGGTCACTCGCTCTCTGGAACCAGTTCATTAATGGCTACCAGCCAATTCTATTCCATTTATTTTCCATGACCATTGGCACCTTCATCCTCTTCAGGGGGGTGGTTCGAGGGATTGAAAAGGCCAACCAGGTGTTTATCCCCTCACTGGTTGTATTGTTGCTGATCTTGTTGGTGCGCGCAGTCACCCTCCCCGGGGCGTGGCGAGGAATCGAGCAGTTTTTCACCGTGAGGTGGGACCTGTTATTGGACCACCGAGTTTGGTTGGATGGATTGACTCAGAATGCTTGGAGCACCGGTGCTGGCTGGGGACTTATTTTGACCTATGCCGTGTACATGAGAAAGAGAGAAGACACCGTGCTGAACTCAAGCGTGACCGCCTTTGCCAATCACTCGCTATCGCTCGTTTCGGGGATTATGGTCTTTGCCACGGTTTATGCTTTGATCCCGCTGCAGGCCCGTGAGGTGATTTCTGAGCCGGGTCCGCTTAACACGGGTCTAGCCTTTATTTGGATCCCGCAATTGTTCTCACGTCTCCCAGGAGGCCATTTCTTCTCCATCGTTTTCTTTTTAGCCTTGTTTTTTGCTTCCATGAGCTCCCTCATTTCCATGATCGAGCTGGCGGTTCGAGTCCTCAACGACGCTGGGGTGAAGCGCCAACGGGCCATTGTGGGTGTAGGAGTCGTTGGATTTGTCATGGGTATACCGTCTGCTTTGAGTTCAAGCTTCTTCCTAAATCAGGACTGGGTCTGGGGCGTTGGCTTAATGGTGAGCGGTGCGTTCTTTACATTTGCCGTACTCCGCTTCGGAGTTTCTCGTTTTCGAGATGTTTATATTAATTCGGAGGGAACCGATGTCAGGGTGGGAAAGTGGTACGATTTAATGGTCAAAGTTTGTATACCCATGGAAGTGATTGCTTTGATTGGCTGGTGGTTCTGGGTAGTGATTCGTGCTGATAGCGGGGGTTGGTGGAACCCGCTCAAGGTGGAGTCAGTGGGAACCTGCCTGTTTCAGTGGGGACTGGTACTGCTCATCCTTGTATGGCTGAATCGCTGGATGGCCCATCGAACACTGGAGGAAGCATGAGTCCAGGGAGCATTGTTGTGATGCTACTGGTGCTGACCATCGTGTGGGGAGGTCTCATCTTCATGCTCGTCATGGCTGTACGCAGGGAAAGAGAAAAGTCCCGCAACGAGGGTAATTAGTTACTCAGTCCTCGTAACTCAGTACTGTCTAGCGCTTTGCCGTTCTAGGATTCCCCTCTCCCAAGTGCCCTGGAACGCTCCGTGGCTTTTAAGATAGCATCCATTACGGTTCCCCGCATCCCACCTTTCTCAAGGGCATAGAGACCAGCGATGGTGGTTCCCCCGGGGGAGCTGATTTCATCTCGCCCTTGTGCCAGGTGCTTGCCGCTTTCCAATACCAGTTTGGCCGAACCGTAAACGGTTTGAAGAGCCAACTTCAAAGCCACCTCCCGACTGAGGCCCACCTGAACTCCGCCATCGGCGAGGGATTCGATGAATAGGAAAACATAGGCGGGGCCACTTCCGCTAAGGGCGGTCACGGCATCGAGGTGTTTTTCTTCCAAGGGTAATGCAATCCCCACACTTTCTAATACGCTTTTCACACGCTCCAAGTCGTCAGAGGTGGCGTGGCTCCCCAGGGCGTATCCAGACGCGGCTGCTCCAATTACGCAGGGAACGTTAGTCATGACGCGGACCAGCCTTGCACCTTTCTCCAGGCAGGTCTCCATCTTGGCAATGGGAACGCCTGCGGCAACGGAAACCAAGAGTTTGGTTTTGCCAAGCTGCTTAGAAATACTTCCGAGAACCGAAGGCACCTGAGGCGGTTTGACTGAGAGAATGATGATATCAGCAAATTCACAAACTGCGCCGTTGTCCGGGGTGACTTTGATACCGGTTTCTTGAGAGAGGGCATTCCGCGCGGAGTCTCGTGGTGCACTGGCCATTACCTGATCTTTGCCCACCAATCCGTTGTTTAGGATACCGCGGATGACGGCCGAACCTATTTTGCCCGCTCCAATGATGCCAATCTTTTCCTTGAGCATGGATCCCTCCCTCTCTGAACTCCCCTTGGCAGTCAATCCCGATCTAAAAATGATACCACAGGACCTGCTAGATAATTCAATAGCGATCAAATTCTCTTTATATATAGATGAACTATGATCGGCGAGGATTCCACGTATAGGTAAGAAAGGCAAGCGCAAGTCCCCGAGGGCCGGCAGGACAGATAAACTTGCATCCCGATGAATTTATCAACTATATTGCGCCATGCGAACCCGTTTGGATGAGGGGAAATTATATGAGCGACGTTGAGTTTGTTTTTCGGGATGGACCCAAGGGATTTGTAAAGGTTTGGAGAAAAGTGGTGTTGGAGCCACGGGAGTTTTATCGTGATATGCCATCTACAGGAGGCTTTGAGAATCCCCTGGTATTCCTGGTCGTTTCAGGGGTCTTGTATTTCATTCTCAAAGTGGTGGTTTCTGGTCTACCCGACGCAGTCAACGCCTTTTTCCTGATTCTTCTAGCATACATCTTCGGCCCAGGCATCCTAATGCTTGCCTGCCAGTACCTTTTCGAAGGAGTAGGAGACTACGAAGGGACGTTACGCCTTAGTGCCTATGCTGGGGTCACCCTGACCCTGGCCTGGATCCCGACCCTCGGCATTTTTAGTTATCTTTACAGCTTTTATCTCATATTTCTTGGCACCCAAAAGGTTCATCAATTGGATTCCACCAAGGCAGCCATCGCTACCCTCTGCGCAATCCTGGTGACGACGGCAATCATCTTTTTTGTCCTGGGGGAGGGACGGATTCGTCATCCCATTTTCTGATTAACGCAAAGCGCTCAGCGCATGGCGCAAAGCGTTATAAGATAGTGGACTACTGACCACTGACTACAGGACTACGAACTACAGTTTCCAGAGAGACAGTAAGCAGTTGGCAGCGAGAGATTTCAGAGTTGAAAGCTGATCGTTGCCAGTTCTCTTCTCTAAACACTTTCTTCCCTACAACCATTCCCTCCGCACTCAGTACTCAGTCCTCGCCACTCAGAACTAATTGAGCGCCCCCTGCGGCTCTGCGGTGAGATTTCCGAATCCGTATCTGCGTTAATCTGCGGTTAATAATTCTCTACGGTCTTGGGGCAGGTGGAGACCCATCCGTCCTATGACGGTGTTTTGGCGCGAAAAATTTTACGGGATTCGCAAGGGATGGCTATTGATTGAGCTGAGCAGCTGTACGGATTACGTATTATCGTCCTCGACATCCGAGGTGGCGATTCTACGATAGGTCCGCTCGTCCTCTATGTTTTTGAGGATTTTTGATTCCTTTTCGGTTTCCTCCTGGCATCTCACACAAAGGCGAGTAAAGGGAAGAACTTTGAGCCGGCCCATGCCGATTTCTTCTTCGCAGTTATCGCACCCGCACTCGCACATGCCGTAGGATTTATCCTCGATCCGCTCCAAGGAATCGTCAATGGCCTGCAGCTTATCCCTCTCACGATCGCTCAGGATAATATTGATCTCGCGATCTCTCTCATCACTAGCGAGGTCGTAGGTGTCACGACCTTCGTCCTTCAATCCTTCGCTCTCTTCCTTGAGACGATCCTGAATTTCGCGGAGGAGCTGCTTCTTCATCTCCGTTAGGGAGTCGTTAGATTTTTTGAGAAAGTCTTTTCTCATGTTCCTTTACTCCTTGGTAAACGATCAATCGTCTAGTATCTCAATATTCTTAAGCATGTGTCAAGAGCAATTTACGTTCCCAACTCGATTACGTCAACCCCCTCAGGAACCTCGAGTCGGAAAATAGAGTCCGCAAATCCCACTTCTCTTTGTATGCCGGAAAAATGGATGGTGGTAACGTTCCCTACTACATCCTCGATCCGGGCCCAGAGGATATCGAAATCCCCCTTCCCAACACCCAGACGAAGCTCACCAACCCCCCCCAATTCCTCATTTGGGGTCAACCGGATAACGAAATGGTCCGTCTCAGTTCTTATTAGTGTCCCGTTAAAGTCCCGTTTGAGGTCGCCGATTCCGAGCATAAAGGACAAGGGGGTGTCCGAGAGAAATGCCTTACTGAGACGGCTCTTGATGACCTGTTTTTCTTCCGGCTGGTAATAGTAGAGATACTCCCCGTCTGCCAGTATCAACTGCCCCTTTGGATCCTCATACCGCCACAGCATTTTTCCGGGTCTCCTAAAATAGACCATTCCCGATGCCTCAATCATCCGGTTCAGTGTCTTCAATTCCGTTACTTGTCTGAAGTCAGCCACAAAATCGACGGTAGATTCGTACCTTTTCTGGAGGCCATGAAGGATTGACTCAGCGTTCTTAGTTCCCTCCGCAGAAACCACAAGACCAAAAGTTAAGACGAACATGGTCAAGCAGCACCAAATGGAGAGAAGACCGATTAATAACCTGTTAAACATCGATTTTTCTCGCAAAAACCTCTCGGGGTTTTGCGCCGTCTGCGGGGCCGATGACCCTGTCCTTTTCCATTTGTTCCACTATGCGGGCCGCCCGGTTGTATCCAACCCTGAGCCTGCGTTGGATCATGGAAATGGATACTTGCTGGGTCTCTGAGACAATGTCCACTGCTTGGTCGTACATCGCGTCGAAGTCATCCTCCCCGTTCAGTCCCGCGACTTCTTTTTTTCCTTCTAGTACTTCGGGTCGGTAACGGGGCTTTGCCTGCTGGTTCACAAATTCCACAACCTTACGAATCTCTCGATCGGAGACAAAGGCCCCGTGGAGCCGAGTTGGGCGTGCTGTGCCGGGAGGGAGAAAGAGCATGTCTCCATCTCCCAGAAGACGTTCCGCGCCGATGGCATCTATGATGGTGCGGGAATCGACTCGGGAGGTTACCTGAAAGGAAATGCGCGCCGGAAAATTAGCTTTGATCAATCCCGTCAAAACATCCACCGAGGGGCGCTGGGTTGCTAGAATCATGTGGATCCCTGCGGCTCTTGCCTTTTGAGCAAGACGCGTAATGTACTCCTCCACGTCCCGACCTCCTGTCATCATGAGATCGGCCAACTCGTCCACCACTATAACAATACGAGAAAGCTTTTCGTGTACGAGGGGCGGTCTTTCTTCCAGGCTGCCGCCCATTTCTTCCTCCTCCGCCAAGGTTTCGTCCATCTGCCCAAGCTCGATTACCTTTTCCGTGGCGGTTTCCCTGGCCAATATTCGATTGTAATGATCGAGGTCTCTTGCCCCCTTAGCACGCATGAGACGATACCGGCGATCCATCTCTTCCATGGCCCAGAACAGAGCAGCGGTGGCCTTTTTCGGTTCTACCACCACAGGGACCAGGAGGTGAGGCAGATTCTCGTACACCGAGAGTTCCAGCATCTTGGGGTCAATCATAATGAACTGAACGTCCTGTGGGGTTGCACGAAAAAGCATGCTCAGTATCATCGCATTGATGGAGATAGATTTTCCAGTTCCCGTGGCCCCGGCCACCAGCAGATGCGGCATCCGGGCCAGGTCCGTAATAAAGGGTGAGCCGGAGATATCCTTTCCTATGGCCAGGTTCAGCTTGGACTCGGAGTTCTGATAAAGTTGGCTATCAAGAAGTTGTTTTAGGAACACCTTCTCACGCTTTAGGTTGGGAATCTCAATTCCAACCACCGATTCGCCGGGGATGGGGGCCAGTATCCGGACGCTTACGGCCCGAAGCACCATGGAGAGATCGTCCGCTAGGGTAACGATGCGCCTCACTTTGACCCCTGGTGCCGGCTTGAACTCGAACATGGTAATAACCGGCCCAGGCCGCACAGCCACCACGTCTCCTGCAACGCCGAAATCATTGAGTTTCTTTTGTAATATCAGTGAATTGGCCTGCAGTGCATCCTTATCGATCTTGATCTGTCCGCCGTTTGGGGGATCTAAAATGTTGACGGAGGGAATTTTGTAGCCATGGGAAATTTCTGGCAGCTCAAACTGCTCCGGCTTTGGTGGTGCTTTTCTCTTTACCTTCTTTGACGGATCCTCAGTATTGGTTTCCTCTTTTAGAACGATGGGTGGAACTTTGAACTCCCGACGTTCCTTTTTCTTATTCTCCGCCTTAAACTTTTCTTTTCGCTCCTTGAAATACAGGTAGAGCCTTTTAACTCCATGTTGGGCCTGGAGGAGGAGTTCCGTGGTGAGCCGAAGGATCGTTTCGAGGGTACTCACCAGTGAGATCTGGGACACCAACATCGTGGCGAGGACCAAAAGAGACAGGGCGATGAGAATTGTTCCTCCAAAACCCAATAGAGAGATGAGAACTTCCTTTGAATACCCTCCTACAATGCCTCCTGCTTCCCTTGCGGTTTCCGACACGCGGGAAAGGCTCAGGAAAATGGTCCCGCTCCAAAGAAAAAGCACATAACCAATAGCCTTTGGCAGCTGGAGGCCCTTAGGAATTTCACGGAACAGATGGAAGGAAACGGCGAATAGAAAAAATGGGAGGAGATAGGTGGTTAGTCCTAGACCCTGATGCAGGAAATCCGCTAGATAGGCCCCTACAACCCCACCCCAATTGCTAGTGCTCACGCTCCCAGATGGGGTATTAAAGGAGCGGTCACTTGGATCATAGGAGGCCAGGCTTATGAAAAGCAGGATGGCAATGACCGTAATCAGCACCCCCCAGATCTCCCGCATGAGCTTGGAACCTCGCATTACCATAGGGTTGTCCCTCGCATTAGCAAACATCGATCTCGTTCCAAAGCCTGTTTGAGTTTCCCATTATGGGACTCTAATGCCCCTCGCTACATCTCCATGATGAGTGGAATGACGACAGGTCGTCTGCCCAGTATTTTATTAAAGTACCGGCGCAGCGTTTTGCGCACTTCTTCCTTCAGCTCCAAGGGATCCGTACGTATCTCACGGCTAAACCCCCCGAAACTCTTCAACACCAGTGTCTTTGCCTGTTCCAAAATCTCCTCCCCTTCCTCCGCCCCCGCGAAACCCCGTGAGATGATGTCGGGACCGGCCACCAGCTCCCCCGTTTGCTGATGGATGGCTATAACCACCAGGACCATACCTTGTTCTGAAAGGTGACGGCGGTCACGAATGACCACGTCTTCTACATCACCGATACCTTTTCCATCAACAAAGACCTTGCCCACCGGGACGGAATCCGCCCGTGCGGCGCCGCGGTCGGTTAACTCAAGGACTTCGCCGTCCTCCAAAAGAAAGCAGTTCTCCTCGGGAATCCCCACTCCTCGAGCCAGATTGATATGGCGGACTAAATTTCGGTATTCCCCATGGATCGGGATGAAGTAACGCGGGCGAGTCAATTCAATCATGGTCTTCAATTCGTCTTGACTCGCGTGACCCGACACGTGAACATCCGAGACGGTTTCGTAATGGACCTCAGCACCGCGGCGGTACAGGTGATCGATCACATTCGAGATGGTCTTCTCGTTTCCCGGGATCACCCTTGCCGAAAGAATCACGGTATCACCGCGCTCCACCTTGATCCACTTGTGATCGTCTAAGGCAACCCGGTGGAGCACCGATAGGGGCTCCCCCTGACTCCCGGTGGTCAGAAACACAACCTGGTCCTTGGCGAGGTCCTGCCACTTCTCCGTTTCGGTCATGACATCATCAGGGAGATTGAGGCATCCCAAATCCGACGCAATTCGCGCGTTGTTCAGCATACTTCGGCCGCTGAGAATCAATGTGCGCTCGAAGCGCTCCGTGACGTCCACCACCTGTTGGATGCGCGGAATATTGGATGAGAATGTTGATATGAAGATTCTACCTTCGCAGCCCGAAAATAGCCCCGCTAAATATTTTCCCACCTCCCGTTCCGAGCGGGTACGACCCTGGCGTTCCACGTTGGTGGAATCAGAAAGAAGGAGCAGAACGCCCTTTTCCCCGTAGGCGGCAAAACTGTTGGCATCGAATAGCTCACCGTTCATGGGGGTGAGATCGATCTTGAAGTCTCCGGTGTGGATTACGACGCCAGCGGGTGTCTCAATGGCCAGGGCCAAACAGTGGAGCAGACTATGGGTGACACGGATCCCCTCCAACTGAAACGGGCCCAGCTCCCACCGGCGCCCCGCAGAGATCTCATGAAGCGTGGTCGTCTTTTCAAGATTGTGTTCCCTGAGTTTATTCCGCAGCAGTCCAAGAGTCAGTGTGGAGCCATAAATTGGGACGGGTAATTGCTTGAGGATATAGGGGAGGGCTCCGATATGGTCTTCATGGGCATGAGTTAGGACGATCCCATGAAATTTCTTCTTACCATCCACGAGATAGCTGATATCGGGAATCACCAGATCAACACCCAAAAGATCCGCCCCAGGAAACATCAAGCCGCAATCGATAGCGATGACGGAATCGCCATACTCGATGAGCATCATGTTGGCCCCAAACTCACCTAGCCCTCCTAGGGGAATGATTCTCAGCGGATCCAAGAGATACCTTTCCTCTCGACACCGGTTTGTGCGGGAAAAAACTCTACTGATTGATTCGGCAGATCACTGGTAGAGGCGGCCTGGTAATGGTTCTTTGGCTCCATCTCCTCTCGCACCCGGGTCATAAGTTGATTTAAGTTCTCCACACGATACTGATCAACCGGAATGGGTTCACGGACAATCACTTCTATCTGTCCCCCCTGAATGCGCCACACCCCTTTGGGCAGAATGGCTCCTGATCCGCGAATGGTCACGGGTACTATGGGCCTAAGAGTTTGTATGGCAAGGAGAAATCCACCCCTCTTGAATGGAAGAAGGTCTTTCCCCACGCCGCGCGTTCCTTCGGGAAAGATGACCATGGAGATCCCCCTGTTGATTTTTTCCTTTGCCTTCCTGAGGCTAACCCTGGCTTCCGAAAGGTTCTGTCGATTCACAATCACATGCTTGGAGCTCCACATGGCCCAACCGAAAAGGGGAATCCACAGTAGCTCTCTCTTAGCTATCCAACGCAGTTGAAATCCCAGTAAAGCCTGCATTAACGCGGGAATATCGATATAGCTCCGATGGTTAGCGATAAATATATAGGGGCGATTTGGGTCGAGCCGTTCCAGCCCTTGCACCTTTAGACGAATGCCAAATACCTTTAAAATAGACCAAGTCCAGAACCGGGAAATGTGGTAGGCCAGCCTTCCATCTCGATCAAATGGTGCCAAAGAGATAATCAGGGTACCTGTAGGAAGAGTGAGGAGGCCTAAAAGCAGTAGCTTGAGACTATAAGGCATCAAAAGGTAATTAAATTAGTTTAAAATTTCTAATAATACAAACAGTTTACTGTATGCCATCGTTGAGAAAAAAGCAATAAAACTGTGATTTTTTTGTTGACTCGGAAATTGGCTGGGACTAATGTCATTGGTCCAATAGCGATTAGGGAATCGAGATTTCGCCATGTCAGTCAATAAGGTAATGCTCATAGGGAATCTGGGCAAAGACCCAGAAGTCCGTTTCACTGCCAGTGGGCGGGCAATGGGCCGCTTTCCTATTGCCACCTCCGAGGTTTGGATGGATGCCGAGGGTCAACGGCAAGAGAGAACGGAGTGGCACAACGTCGTGGTTTGGGGTAAGCAGGCAGAAACCTGCGGGCAGTATTTGGCCAAAGGGAGGCAGGTTTTTGTGGAAGGGAGCATTCGAAGTCGCTCCTACGACGACAAGAGCGGAAACAAACGTTATGTGACCGAGATTGTAGCCCAGAGGGTCCGGTTTCTTGGTGGTGGAGGTGGGGGCCGCATGGCTCCAGAGGCCGGAGGCCCGGTTGAGGAGCCCGCCGCCGGAGGAGACGCCCCGCCCATGGATGACGATATCCCCTTTTAGCACATCACGATCCTCGATCCCCCCCCCCAATTTAAGGTCCATATCCCATACAGCGGTCTCTTGATTCGTTCCTTGCTGCGAAATTCCAATTAACTGTCATGTGGCCCGAGTTCATCGCCATCATGTCGGCCATGGGATGGGCGACAGATGCCATCTTAGTTCGCAAAGGTGTACGTACTTCGAACGTTTACGCCGCGGCACTGGTTAGTTTTTTTATCACTGCCATTCTCCTGTGGATCATCATTATCTTCTTTTTCCCGCTCCATCTTCTCTGGACTCCCGCAACAGTTTATTTTGTCCTCAGCGGGCTAATCCAACCCTTTTTAGCCCGATTGCTGCATTACATTGGTCTCACAAGGCTTGGGGTTGCCCGCTCGGGTTCATTGCGTGGCGCAAGCCCTTTATTTGCCGTTGTCATCGCCGTGACCTTTCTGGGTGAGCAGCCTAACTCGTTTGTCTATGGTGGAACGCTCTTCACGATGGCGGGGGTATGGCTCATCTTGTATCGTGACGAGGGCGGGAGCCAATGGAGACTCTTTGACGTTATATTTCCCCTTGGTGCATCCATTGTGGCCGCCATATCCCAAAACCTACCCAAGAAGGGGCTCCTTTTGCTTCCCAACCCCTTCGTGGGTGGGGCCATCACCACTACAACTTCCCTAACCCTGTATATCGTATCCATCGTCGTTTCAGGGAAATACCGCCTCGTTAGGCCTGACCGAACGAGCCTGCCTTATTTTGTAATCTCCGCTTTTGTTGCAGCTTCATCGCAGTTTTTGGTCTTCTTGGCGCTCAGCAAAGGAGAGGTCTCCGTTATGGTTCCGTTGATCAATACGACACCTTTCTTCTCTGTCCTCTTCAGTGCCATCTTTCTACGGGATCTGGAGCAGGTGACCTCCAAATTATTCTTTGGTTCTATGCTGTTAGTTACGGGGGTGGTCTTGATTACCACCCGGTAGAATGGGCTGGTGCGGAAATTTGCTCACGAAACGCAATTTCATTTGTCACCCCGCTGGAAGGCCTTGATATTTTCCTCCACTTCCGCCAGCAACCGTTGGCGGGCTTCCTTGGTGGTCCAGGCACAGTGGGGAGTGACGAGGAGGTTTTCCAATTCCTGGGTTGCCTTTACGAGGGGGTGATTTTCAGAGGGGGGCTCCTCCGTTAGTACGTCCACCGCTGCACCGCTCAGGTGCTTTTTCTTTAGGGCATCGATTAGGGCAAGCTCATTGACCAGACCTCCTCTGGCCGTATTGATGAGAAACGCGGTGGGTTTCATTAGACGAATTGTGCGTTGGTCTAACAAGGACTTAGTTTCTGACGTCAGCGGACAGTGAAGCGTGACGAAATCTGCCCTGGCCAATAGATCAGCGAAGGGAATACGACCATTTGGAACGGGACCCGAAGTACCGGGGCGAGCTGAGACCAAAACCTCCATACCGAACCCCCGAGCGATTTGCGCCACGGCTTGTCCGATGCTGCCATAACCTACTATGCCCAACGTTTTGCCGGTGAGCTCAACGGATGGAAAATCCAACCGGGTGAATATCGGGCTCTTTTGCCATGCCCCGGAGCGTACCAACTGAGCATACCGTCCAGCGTGACTTGCCAGCTCGAGCATGAGGGCCATGGTAAACTGAGCCACCGCGTTGGTGGCGTATCCTGGGACATTGCACACCGTAATCCCTCGCTCATTAGCAGCCTTCAGGTCCACTTTGTCTGTCCCAGTGGCTGCTACAGCAATCAACTGAAGTTCTCTGGCCTTGGGAGATTCAATGACGGAGCGGTCCATGATTATTTTATTAATCACGACTGCCTGAGATCCCTCCAGCCGTTCCAATACCTCGGACGGGCTAGTAGTCTGGTGGAAGGTGCAATCCCATTGAGAGGTAAATCTTTCAAAGGAGACGTCGCCGAAGGTGGCAGCATCTAGAAAAACAAGTCGGAAATGGCCTTTTTCCATGGTGTTGTCCGTTGATAGATCTTAATGCAAATGAATTAAAACTGTCTAGCCCCAGGACCACACACTCGTGAGGTCACGAGGAAAACTTGGGCTCGGGGGCCCGCCTCTCAGCGGGAGCCGATGGGCTTTTACCTTGAGGCCCCGGCATTTGACCTGACTGGCCATAGTGGCTTGAGCTTCCAGTATCGGACGTCTCCCTTTCTTCGGGACAAGCCCCCTGCGCCCAAACTCGCAGTGTGACGAAGGGGGTGAGAGCTGGGGCCGGCAAAGCGTTCGTAAATACTGAGTTGCGAGTGCTGAGGACTGAGCTCAAAGAGCAGAGAGCAAGGCGCATAGCGCAAAGCGTACAAAGAAAACACGCAGAACGCAGCAGGCAGTTGGCAGCGGGCGGAAAGAAAGTGTTGAGCGATCAGTGTTAAAGGGCAGGAGCTATCTGTTTTCAGTTTAACCCTGTGCGCATTTCTCTTTGAGCCCATGATTTATTCCTTAGTGTTCTTTGTGTCTCTTCCTTCGTGTGCTTCGCGTCCTTCGTGGTCAAACAGTTTGTCACCACGAAGAGCACGAAGGTCACGAAGTTAGGATTACTCGTCGTGCCAAGAACGCAAGGGCCACAAAGATCGTTTTGGGCCCTCTAATAGCAATCGAACGCTTTGCGCTTAGCGCCATGCGCTTTGCTGTTCCCTGACTGCGTCAGTCTGCGGTTAATTTCTTCTTTCTGTTCCCTGAATACTCAGTACTCAGCACTTTTAACTCAGTACTGGCCACGCTCTGCGCCAGGCGCTTTGCTATCCGCTACCAATCGCAAAGTTTGCAGCTTTTGGCGAAAGGCTTTAGGTTTCGTTGAATGAGTTTCCCTCTGGCCTTTGCCATAGGCTTTGCTGTGGCCTCTCTACCCGGTCCTATTCTGGTTCTCATCACCACTGAGACTCTGAGAAAGGGTCCCAGGGCAGGCGTATTAGCGATGATTGCACCGCAAATTATCGATGCCACAGTTATGTTACCACTGGCCTTGCTGCTTCAAGCCTCCCTAGTGACTGGAAAGGGTGTAATTGGGTTAGGACTAATGGGTGGATGCCTACTCGTCTGGCTGGGATTTCAGTCCGTGCGAGTGAGCACAGCTATACTGGATCCCGTCTCGAACAGTGGAAACAGTTGGTCCTGGAAGCGAAGGGAACTCCCTTCATTTCTAAAGGGTGTCGTCACCCATCTCACGAATCCTTATCCCGATATTTATTGGGGTACGGTGGGCGTAATTTTTATTAGACAGGGTTTCGAGGAAAACGGCCCCGCTGGAGCGCTTCTTTTTCCCCTGGGATTTTGGTTTGGGGCGGGCACCTTGAATCTCCTGTTGGTTTACCTGGTGGCGCGTGGGAGACGGATGCTACCGCCTCATCTGGAACCCTATTTCCATCGCTTTTCTGGAGTTCTTTTGATGGGAAGCGGTGTGTTCGTTGCCCTCAGGACTTGGTGGACCTTTTTTTGATCACCGGTTTTGAGCTGTGGGAGCTGACTGAGTTATTCTGGCTTAGCTTTCTCTTAGCCTCTTCCCAGAAACCGTCCAGCTCTTCGACGGAGTTATCTGCGAAGGACTTTCCCCTTTCCTGAAGTTGCTTTTCTATGTAATTGAAGCGTTGGGTGAAACGGTTAACGCATTGGGTTACTGATTCTTCCGCTTCAATATTGAGGAAGCGGCATAGGTTCACCAGAGAAAAGAAGACATCTCCCATCTCCTCCGCCATGCGGTGTTTGTCGCGAGATAAAGCGACAGATTTTAGTTCGGCTAGCTCTTCTTCGATTTTAACCCACACCTCATGGGCTCCCGGAAAGTTGAGGCCAAAGTGGGATGCCCTCTCGCCAACTCGTTGGGCCCGTGCCAGGGCGGGCATAGCTTTGGGTAGGTCGCCCAATGAGTGAGTTTTTCCGTCAGCTCCCTTTTCTTTGGCCTTTGCCTTCACCCAGTGTTGCCGGACAGCTTCGGAATTGGGCAAACGATGGTCCGAAAAAACATGTGGATGGCGTCGAATTAGTTTATCTTTCAGACGCAACAAGACTTGTTTCGTATTAAAACGACCTTGCTCCGAGGCGATCTGGCAGTGAAAGAGAAATTGCAGCAAAAGATCGCCCAGTTCTTCTTCCATTTCCTCTGTTTGGTTTTTCTCGATAGCCTCCAGGAGTTCGTAGGTCTCCTCCAAAAGATATCTTTTGAGCGAAGTATGGGTTTGCTCTTTGTTCCAGGGACAACCATGGTCGCCACGAAGCTGGGCCATGATGCCGGTGAGCTCAGTAAACCTCATGCCTGGGTCGGGTTTTTTTTTCATTTTACCTCCCAACATTAGGGTGCTATGCGCCCTGGGGCATTGGGAATTGGAGAAGGGGAGCAATGGAGGGTAGGTCGCTCCGCGAACTGGAGCATTGGAGATTGGAGGAGTGGAGAGTGGATGGGCCAATGCGGTCCATTGATCCACTGATCCATTGCTCCAGGGCGTGAGGCGCCCTTATGCGGTCCACTGATCTATTCTCCATTTACCTTCCGGAACAATTGATAATTCTGAGATGGCGGTCCACTTCTCCACTTTCCATTCTCCGCGCTAACTTTCTCTTATTGATACGTGGCCAATCCTTCAAGTTCAATCGTTGTAGTCCTCTCCTTGGAGTTCGGCTGGGTCTCAGATTGGAACCACCGGCTGGATCTGGTGAATATTCCTATTTTTGGAACAGAGCAGGTGGGAGCACAGTTGGAAAATGGTGTGGGGCAATACAGGATTTGGGACCAGGAAGTACTTCATTTTTTGCGATCATGGACCCCAATGGCATGTGTCTTGCTTTCTCAGCCAACATTGCCGATCACAACTCAAGGAGGATGGTAAAATGACGAGGGAAGTAGAACTCAATGGACGTCAGATCAAGCTTTACAGGGTCAGCGGTTATGAGAATGCATGGTGTAGCGATCCCGGGCTGGCTACGAGTATAGGGCGAAGGCGCCAGGCACTCTTGCGCGAGCTTAAGTCCACGGCTGAGGACATCGTGGCACTCACAGAGCAGAATTTTGACGAAGAGGAATATTCAGAGGACAATGCGGCATAAGAGTAGTACAAATTTGTGCAATTTGTGCTAATTTTTGTACGTTTTTATCACAAATATTGCCTACCCTAAACCGGGAAGAGCAATTCTCCGAGCCAGCCCTAAAAGTTTTTTCTTGGTTAGCTTGGCAGCAAGAATACAAAGCATGTCCCTGTCTTTCCAGGCAACCAGATTTACCTCACCCTGGCTGTAGCTCACAAAATCGCGGTTCGAAGTTCGGACAACGCTACCACCCGGGGGGCGTGAGATCTTCATTCCTTCAAACTCCTGCGCCATCAGATACTCTTCGCCGGATCCTCTAGTATAGACAAAGGTTCGCCCTTGCTGTCCCTGCACCCAGTGATTCTGCCGCGATAAAATCCGATACCCCAATGAGCTCAAATCCAAAAGCCGTGCGGTGGGAGTCTTTGATACGCCCCTGTGTGCTGTGGCTGTTCTTCCCAAAGACACCTTCTGGTACTGGGCTATGGCATGGTTAAAGATATTTTCCTCCACACCATTGGGTCAGAGCATATAAGGGACTGCCACTACGAGGAGAAGGGCGAGGACGACCAGCAGGCCGTATTTCCAATGCGACCAAGCCCAAGTTTTTGCCCCCTGGCTTTCCCCCAATTGTTTCAGTATCCGCTCCTTCAAAGCAGGGTGCGGCTCCAGAGGAAAGAGTTTTCTATTCAGGTCCCGTGCCACTTGGGTCTCCCAAATATACATTCGTCTGCATTTTGGGCATTGGTTGACGTGGGTTTGTACCGCCCACCGTTCCTTTGGCGATAGGGCGTCATCCACATGGGCTGAAATGATGTCCTTATAGTTTTGACAATCCATATCTATTCCTTGACCAAGCCCTTCCCTTGGCCGTATTCCTTCAATGCGACCTGTAGCATCCGACGTCCCCGCGACACTCTTGAACGGACCGTTCCAATGGGGCACTCCATGATCTTGGCTGCCTCCTCGTAGCTCAGCTCCTCTATATCTACATAAACAATTGCGGCACGAAATTCCTCTGGCAGCCCTCTCAAGGCCTTCTCAACTTCATCGTCCATCATCTGGGAAACAAAGTGTTGCTCTGGATTGCCCCCTCCCGTGTTATCGTCCCGCTCCACCATGGAGTCGTATACTTTGTCTATCTTTTCCCATTCCACGGTTGAAGCTTCTCGTCTCTTTTGCCGGTAGCGATTGATAAACAGGTTTTGCAGGATGGACAGAAGCCATGCCCTCATGTTTGTCCCAGGTTGAAATTTATCGAAGAAACGAAACGCGCGCAGGTAGGTCTCCTGAACCAGGTCCTCGGCGTCAGCCCTATCCCTGGTGAGGTAAAAGGCCGAGGTGTAGAGATAGGACAGCTGGGGAAGAGCCACTTGCTCGAATTCTGACCTTTTCTCTTTCTTTCTGTCCAGTGGGAAGAAAAGTAATCGACGCTGTGAGATTGCTTCGGTAACCCGGCTCATTGTTTTGGGCCTTGGGGATTATCGTTCGAGACCCATCAGGAGATTTGGTTGGCGACTCCCATTGAAACCTTAACCTTTGGGGCCCTGGCTCATCTGTATCTTTTTCCAGCCCAATAATTTCTGGCGGAGGTATGCTGGCTCAATCCCTAAGGTCTCACAGATGTTCTCAAAAGAAAAGAATAAATCGTTATTCTCTCCAAGTATCCAACTGTCCGCATCACGAAACAGAGTGGCTTGCCTTCGGCCCTGGGCAAACATGGAATTTTTAAAACACCCAATGGCGTCATCCAGCACCGCTAACATGAGTCTTTTCTCTGGCAGCAGTACTGCCTTATTGTGAAAGGTTTCATAGTACTGAGTCGGGAGGAGGGTGTCCGGCTGAAACAAGGCGGCGACGTTATCTTCTCCGCTGGGACCTTGCCGATAAGGCATGGAAACCTCCTTCCGGTTCCCTGATGGCCCTATGTGGGTCCTTCCCTTCGAATGGCGGTGGCTTCCCATGAGAAGCCTGGAGGTCCCGACGGAGGGGCCGCTTTTATTCATAGAATGGTGGGGATCCATATCGCATCAACAATCCTACGGCATGAAAAGTTCCGATAAATGACGTTTTACAGATAGGAACAGATCCTAGGAACGAGGAACTTTTGCCAGCCATCAAGTGTTTATGAGTGACAGGCCGTTGCTATGTCCTGGTGGAAGGGGTGGGGTTAGGGAGCCTGCATGTGGAGCCATTATGGATTCTCTTTGAAGGCATACTGACAGAGGTAGGCAAGTCAACGTTTCAAGCGATAACTGTGCTGTCTTGCCACCATACGCTGAGATCAAATGAACGAGCATAGAGAAATCATTCTTACCTGCGATATCTGTGGAGAGGGTTCTGACAGATTTCCAGTGTGCGGACTTCTTGAGGCCGCGTCTGTGACCATCCCCATGGAGACGTGTATTCACTGTGGTCCAATTCATTGGGAGGTCATACAGTACTGTAGGGAAACAACGGTTGGTAGTCACCTTAACTGAGAACCGCAAGCAGCAAGCGCTAGTCAGTGCTGAGCGAGATGCGTAAAGAGACAACAGGCTACGGACTACAGACTTCCAATCGTCAATCCCTAGACCCTGGTCAGAGGTCGGAAGTCAGTAGTCGGTAGTCAGTGGTCCCGAATCCGCAAGGACGCTTTGCGCTCTGCTCTTTGCCGTCTTCCCTAAACACTGGCTTTGCTGTTTTCTGTTAGCTTCAGCCTAAGGCTGATCCGCCTCTGGCGGAGCTTTTAATTTTTGCCACCTGCCTACTAGTCTCCTTGGGATGGATTTTTACCGGGCGTGTGCTAAAAACTTTTCAGGAGGTTCTATGGCGGATGAAAGACATGAGTCACTGATGGGTTCCAATGGGAGTAATGGTGGAAACCTGAATGTCGAGCACGCGGTGCAACAGCGTTACGGGGGGGCTGCCCATAAACCAGAGATCGGTCTGTGTGTTCCCGTCCAATACAACACTGCGCTCCTGGAGGCTATCCCTGAAGAGATTATAAAGAAAGACTACGGTTGTGGTGACCCCTCGCGCCACGTTCAGCAAGGGGAGACTGTCCTCGATCTCGGTTCGGGCAGTGGCAAGGCTTGTTACATGATTTCCCAAATCGTGGGTAGGGAAGGCCGGGTGATTGGAGTGGATTTCACCGAAGAAATGCTGGTCCTGGCGAAAAGTCATCAGGACTCTATTGGGGAACGATTGGGATTTCACAATGTGGAGTTTCGCCGCGGAAAAATTCAAAACCTCAGGTTGGACTTGGAACTAGTAGATCAGTATTTGCGAGCTAACCCTGTTCGCTCTCTGATCGAACTAGTCAAACTGAGGGAATTCGAAGAGAAGCTCTCCCGTGAGCAGCCCATGATCCCGGATGAATCCATTGATGTCGTTGTCTCGAACTGCGTTCTCAATCTCGTGCGATCGGAGGATAAGAAGCAACTCTTTGCCGAGATGTACCGTGTCTTGAAGCGTGGGGGAAGGATCGCCATTTCGGACATTGTGAGCGATGAGGGGGTGCCAGAATTCATGAAAGAGGATCCGGAACTGTGGAGTGGTTGCGTCTCCGGAGCCTTTCAGGAAGAGGAATTGGTGAATGCATTTGAAGCGGTTGGGTTTTATGGGATTCATGTAGAGGAATTGCCGTCGGAACCGTATCAAACTGTCCAAGGAATTGAATTTCGCTCCATTACCCTGACAGCCTACAAGGGGAAGGAAGGTCCTTGTATTGAGAGAAACCACGCGTTGATCTACCGCGGCCCATGGAAACAGGTGGTGGATGACGACCAGCATACCTTCCCACGAGGGGTACGAATTGCGGTGTGCGACAAGACCTATGAAATTTGTTCCAAGCCTCCTTACCAGGGTCAATTTATACTGATTCCGCCCAGGGAAGAAATCCCTGTGGAAAAGGCAGGGTCATTTGACTGTAGCCGGGACGTCAGGCGCCATCCCAGTGAAACTAAGGGAAAAGATTTCAAAGTCACCCAGACTTCTCCAAATGTCTGCGGCCCAGGAGGTGGATGCTGCCCATAAGGTAGGGGGGAGAGTTGTTCTTCATCACCCTCCAACAGTCTTCCATTAAATTGGATTTACCCGGGGCCGGACACGGGGTTAACGCATGCCTGACTTAAGCGAGCCTTTTCCACCATCGTTCCAACGTTCAATACTGATTGAGGATCGCTACGATCAGCAATTGGTGGAGAACTGTCACCCGTCAAATTGGACCAACCCTAGTCCTGTGGGGAAATACAATCTGGTGGTAATAGGCGCCGGTACCGCGGGGTTAGTAAGCGCAGCCGGAGCGGTGGGTTTAGGTGCTAAGGTGGCCCTTGTGGAGCGCAATTTGATGGGGGGTGACTGCCTGAACGTGGGTTGTGTCCCGTCCAAGGGAGTTATCCGGGCCTCACGAGCAGCCTTTGACGTAATGGACAGTCGTGAATTTGGGGTACTGCCTGGCTCAAAACCGTCCGTTACCTTCTCCGAGGCCATGGAGCGTATGCGCCGGCTGCGGGCTCGTATCAGTGGAGCCGACTCCGTCCAACGTTTTAAGGATCTCGGAGTAGATATCTATCTAGGGAACGCTAGGTTTGTGGGTCCTTCTGCTGTGGAAGTAGATCAACGGCGTCTGGAGTTTGACCGGGCGGTGATCGCAACTGGAGGGCGCCCAGCTGAGCTGAATATTCCAGGATTAGAAGTAGCAGACTACTATACTAACGAGACCGTTTTTACGCTCACCGAATGCCCGCGTCGAACCGTTGTGGTGGGGGCCGGACCCATTGGCTGTGAGCTGGCCCAGTCATTTCAACGTTTGGGCAGCCAGGTTACCTTGCTTACACATACCAGACGGATTTTACCCAGAGAAGACGATGACGCCGCTCAGATCGTTTGCCAGCGAATGGTGCGTGAGGGAATGCGAATCCTCTATAACGCAGAACCAAGGAGGGTTCAGAAGAAGAGTGGGGAAACGGTCCTCGTCATCTCCAATGATGGTCAGGAAGAAGAGTTGGTTTGTGATGCCATTCTCGCGGGGGTTGGCCGTAGACCAAACGTAGATGGGATA
Organism: uncultured Binatia bacterium (SeqCode); assembly: GCA_965215595.1. Classification (GTDB taxonomy): domain Bacteria; phylum Desulfobacterota; class Binatia; order UBA9968; family CAXXLF01; genus CBDCDW01. The sequence continues at coordinate 1,183,344 of CBDCDW010000006.1, forward strand.
GGACTTGAGGTTGCAGGGGTGAAGTGTTCTGAAAAGGGCGTGGAAGTGGATGACAGGCTCAGGACTTCCAATCCTCGCGTCTACGCTGCTGGGGATGTTTGCTCACGGTTCAAGTTTACCCATGCCGCCGATGCCATGGCCCGGATTGTCTTAGCCAACTCCCTTTTCTTCGGACGGCGTAAGGCAAGCGGCCTTGTAATTCCCTGGTGCACTTACACCGACCCCGAAGTGGCCCACGTGGGGGTCTATGAAACCGATGACTTACCTGGTGTTGAAGTGGCAACCCTGACAGAGCAACTGAGTCATGTTGATCGTGCCATCCTGGACGGTGAAGAGGAGGGTTTCGCACGAGTCCACTACGATAAAAAAAGCGGAAGGTTGCTCGGTGGTACCATTGTAGCCCGCCATGCCGGCGAAATGATCAGCGAACTGACCCTGGCAATTACGTCGGGCCTGAAGGTGTCGGCTCTTTCTGCAACCATTCATCCCTATCCAACTCAGGCTGAAGTATTAAAGAAAATCGGTGATCAGTACATGAGACAGAGATTGACCCCCATTGTGAAGACTCTGTTTGCGAGATGGTTTGCGTGGAGACGGTAAGAACAGCGGGGATGCGAATCTCTGTAGTTGTGCCGGTACTCAATGAAGAAAGGACCATCGCAGCAACCTTAGAATCCCTAATCCCACTGGCAACCAAGGAAGTGATCGTGGTGGATGGTGGTAGCACCGATCATACACAGGAAATAGTAGCGCGGACCCACGCTAACCTCGCCTCATCGTCCAGTCCTAGATCACAGCAAATGAACCATGGCGCCAATTTGGCAAGCGGGGAGATCCTCCTGTTTCTCCACGCCGATACGCGGCTCCCTTCCAGCGCTGTAAATGATATTTGCTTGGCGTTGCAAGATTCCCGGTATGTGGGAGGGCGCTTCGATGTGAGGCTGGATTCCACTAGCTGGAGATTTCAAGTGATCGGGCAACTCATTAACCTCCGCTCCCGATGGACCAAGGTTGCAACTGGGGATCAGGCAATATTTGTGCGCCGTAAAGTATTCCATGGAATGGGGGGATTTCCTGACCTTCCCTTGATGGAAGACATCGCATTTTCCCGGATCCTGAAACGGCAAGGTAAGGTGGCCTGCTTAAGATCCGAGGTTGTAACATCATCACGCAGGTGGGAATTGGAAGGGGTTTGGGTGACGGTTTTGAAGATGTGGGCGCTGAGGGTTCTCTTCTTGGTTGGGGTATCGCCAAATTACCTCAAGCGATTTTATCGCGATGCCCGCTAAACCCATTACATATATACAAAGATTATAATTTTAGAATATCGTTTTGATTCTGTTAATTCCGCACGGTCAAATTGCGAAAATCTTTCTATTTTGCTTTACTTTTCTTTGCATTCTCGCTATAATTTGATGGGTGCAAAAATCGCCTAAGTTCAAGTCTCACCAACAGTTTTAATAACTCTTTTAACACAAGATGGCAGAATCAACACCGCAACTCCCGTCTGACTATAAAGCGGACAATATCAAGGTGCTTGAAGGGCTGGAGGCTGTAAGAAAACGGCCCGGTATGTACATCGGAGATACCAGCGAACGAGGCCTCCACCATCTCGTCTACGAGGTGGTGGATAACTCCATTGATGAGGCCATGGCGGGTCAGTGTGACTATGTCCATGTGACGCTTCATATTGACAGCAGTGTCACGGTTATCGACAACGGCAGGGGGATCCCTGTGGACATGCATGCTACCGAAAAAATACCTGCCGCGGAAGTGGTCCTCACCAAATTACACGCAGGGGGCAAGTTTGATAAGGGCGCTTACAAAGTTTCTGGCGGACTCCATGGTGTGGGGCTATCCGTGGTCAACGCGCTGTCGGAAGACCTGGAATTGCAAATCAAACGGGACGGCAAAGTCTATCAACAACACTACAAACGCGGAGATCCCACAGGAGAGCTGAAAGAGGTGGGGACCTCAAAGGAAAGAGGTACCCGTATCACCTTTAAGCCTGATTCGCAAATTTTTGAAACCATCGATTTTAGTTTTGACACCCTCTCACAGAGACTCAGGGAACTGGCTTTCCTCAATAGGGGAGTCAAAATCATCGTTGAGGACGAAAGAAGTCAGAAAAAACACGAGTTTCTCTACAAAGGGGGAATTATCTCCTTTGTGGAACACCTCAACCGTACCAAGAGTCCTATCCACCCCAAGGTCATCTATCTGCAAGGCGAAAAAGAAGGATTCGATATTGAGATTGCCATGCAGTGGAATGACGGCTATGCAGAGAACGTTTTTTCCTTTGCAAACAATATCAATACCATCGAGGGCGGCACCCATCTCATCGGTTTTAAGTCTGCCTTGACCCGGACCATTAACAGTTACGCCACCGAAAAAGGTCTGCTGAAGAAAGGCGAAGAGAACCTTCAGGGGGAAGATGTTCGTGAAGGGCTGACCGCGGTTATCAGCATAAAAGTGCCCGAACCCCAGTTCGAGGGGCAGACCAAGACCCGTCTGGGAAATAGTGAGGTCAAAGGAATCGTCGAGGCGCTGATCAACGATAAACTGGCAACTCATTTTGCTGAGCATCCTGCAGATGCGAAGAAGGCTGTGATGAAGGGAATTGAGGCGGCAAGGGTCCGCGAAGCGACTCGTAAGGCTAAAGACCTAGCGCGACGAAAGGGAGCCTTGGATTCTGGTTCCCTGCCGGGGAAGCTGGCAGACTGCCAAGAACGGGATCCATCCCTAAGCGAGCTGTATCTTGTGGAGGGAGATTCCGCTGGGGGATCGGCCAAGCAGGGAAGGGACCGACGAAATCAGGCCATCCTTCCCCTCAAGGGGAAAATCCTAAATGTTGAAAAGGCCCGCTTCGACAAGATGCTCTCTTCCCAGGAAATTCGTTTGATGATTACTGCCCTGGGGGCGGGGATCAAAGATGACTACGATCCGGAGAAGCTCAGATACCACAGTGTCATTATTATGACTGATGCGGACGTGGACGGTTCTCATATCCGAACCTTACTTCTCACCTTTTTCTACCGCCAGATGCCTGACTTGCTAGAAAGGGGCCATCTGTTTATCGCACAACCACCCTTGTACAAGGTTAAACGTGGTAGGCAGGAACGATACCTAAAGGACGATTCCACCCTAGAAGACTATCTGATTGAGGTGGGGACGGAGAATACGCGGGTCCGATTGAACGGAGGCGGCAATACTATCACGGGACAGCCCCTCCAGGGATTGATAAAAAAGATCAGCCGATGGGACAAACTCATGGACACGGTGGGCCGTAAGAAAAAGGACCGCGCGATCCTCGAGGCCCTACTGATGGAGCAGGATTTTAATGAGGAGACCCTCAAGGATGCCAACAAGCTCAACCAGATAACCACGCAGTTGGCCTCCTATATCAATCTCCTGGCCCCTGAACGGGCACCCTTGTCCTCGACAGTCCAAGAGGATCCGGAGCACAACTGTTTTAAGCTTATCTGCTCCACCAGGTCCAATGGAACGGGTATGCAAACCGTGATTGATCGTGAATTCCTGCAAAGCCCCGAGTATAGAGAAATTAAGCGTCTTCATGCGGATCTCATGGGATCAGGTTCGCCTCCGTACCAGGTGGAGAACGGTGAGCCAGAGATGAAGCTACGATCTTTAAAAGAACTTTTGGAATACATTATGGAGCGGGGGAAGAAGGGGCAGTACATTCAGCGTTACAAAGGACTGGGAGAAATGAATCCTGAACAACTCTGGGAGACAACCATGAATCCAGAGACTCGGGTCCTCCTACAGGTTCGAATCGAAGACGCTGTGGAAGCCGATGAAGTCTTTTCTACCCTGATGGGGGACGAAGTGGAGCCGCGGCGGAAGTTCATTGAAGAGTATGCCCTCACCGTAAAAAATCTGGACGTTTAATGTTGAAGACCGCTCACGCAGTTCAAAGCGTTCGATAAGTTCAATACCATTTGAACCACTTGAACGATTTGCCCCTTCTTTATAGTCATGGAAGCCACCCTTAAGCAGCAGAAAGTTCCTGTATATATTGAAGATGAGATGCGTCAGTCCTATATGGACTACGCCATGAGTGTCATCATTGGTCGGGCGGTACCCAATGTGTGCGACGGACTCAAACCAGTACATCGACGGGTCCTCTATGCCATGTATGACATCAACAATTCCTGGAACACACCCTACAAAAAATCCGCTCGCGTGGTGGGTGATGTCATCGGGAAATATCATCCCCATGGGGATGTGGCGGTCTACGACACCATCGTGCGCATGGCGCAGAACTTCTCCATGCGGTACCTCTTGGTGGATGGGCAGGGAAATTTTGGCTCTGTGGACGGTGATCCGCCTGCGGCCATGCGGTACACAGAGATCCGCATGACCCGAATAGCCGGGGAAATTTTAGCGGATATTGACAAAGAGACCGTCGATTTCATTACCAATTACGATGATTCCATCAAGGAACCCACAGTCCTACCCTCCCGAATTCCCAATCTCCTGGTCAACGGCGGTTCGGGAATTGCCGTGGGGATGGCGACCAATATCCCTCCACACAACCTGGGAGAGGTGGTGGATGGGCTGATGGCAATGATAGAAAAACCGGATATCACCATCGACGAGCTCATGAACTTTATTCCAGGCCCCGATTTTCCCACCGGGGGATTCATCTATGGTAAGGGGACCATCCGTCAAGCCTACAGGGAGGGACGGGGGACCATCCAGATGCGAGCCAAAATTTTCACTGAGACGATGAAGCGTACAGGCAAAGAGCAAATTATTATCCGTGAGATACCCTATTTGGTGAACAAAGCTCGTCTCATCGAGCAGATGGCCGTGCTGGTACAGGATAAAAAAATCGAGGGTATCGCAGACCTGAGAGATGAATCCGATCGCGAAGGGATGCGCATCGTCGTGGAACTTAAGCGCGACGCCGTGCCCGAGGTGCTGATCAACCAGCTTTACAAACATACCGCCTTACAGGAGTCTTTCGGTGTCAACATGCTGGCAATCGCTGACGGGCGACCCAAGATCTTCAACTTGAAGGATGCCTTGAAGGCCTTCCTGGACCATCGTAGAGAGGTGGTTACACGTCGCACCGCCTATGATCTGCGCAAGGCCGAAGAGCGTTTGCATATTCTTGAAGGGTTGAAAATTGCGCTGGATCATCTAGATGCGGTGATCAAGCTCATCCGCGAGTCCAAGGACCCCAGGACGGCCAAGGAAAGTCTTATGGCCAGCTTTGGTTTGTCGGAGATTCAAGCCCAGGCCATTTTGGAAATGCGGCTCCAGAGACTCACAGGTCTGGAGCGAGACAAGGTGATAAACGAGCACCAAGAAACCACGGCACTCATCTCCAAGCTACAGGCGATCCTGGCCGATGAAAAGGAAGTTTACCGCATCATTGTCGAAGAGCTCCAGGAGGTTAAGAAGGAGTACGGTGACCCGCGCCGAACCGAGATAATCGATCAGTCCGAAGACATTTCGGTGGAGGATCTAATCGTCGAGGAAGACATGGTCGTCACTGTGTCGCACGAGGGCTATATCAAACGTAACCCGGTTACCCTCTACCGTGCCCAACGCCGTGGCGGAAAGGGAAAGGTGGGGGCAACGACGCGAGATGAGGATTTTCTCGAGCATCTCTTCGTGGCTTCTACCCATTCCTATATCCTCTTTTTTACCACTATTGGTAAAGTCTATTGGATTAAGGTTCATCAGTTACCACAGGCTGGGAGGGCCGCAAGGGGAAAGGCCATCGTGAACCTTCTCCATCTGGAAGAAGGAGAAAAGATTTCCGCCTTCCTTCCGGTTCGTGAGTTCCAGGAGGACCGCTTTGTGGTTTTTGCCACAAAAGGGGGAGTGGTCAAAAAGACCGAACTCATGGCCTATTCCAACCCTCGCTCCACCGGGATTCGTGCTATCGGCCTGGAGGCAGGGGATGAGGTCATTGGAGTCCGTTTAACCGATGGCCAGCAAGAGATCCTCCTCTCAACCCTCAACGGACAGTCTATTCGCTTCAAGGAAAGTCAGGTCCGGTCCACTGGACGGGGAACCTTTGGAGTGAACGGGATCAGTCTGGAGAGGGAAGATCGGGTGGTGAGCATGGAGATGCTTAACCAGGGCGCGAGTCTCCTGACCGTGGCAGAGAATGGCTATGGAAAGCGCACCGCCATGGATGAGTACCGTCTCCAATCCCGCGGTGGTAAGGGTATCATTACCATGAAAACCACCGAAAAGACTGGGCGTGTGATCGGAGTCCATCAGGTCACCGATGATGACCAGCTCATGATGGTAGCGAACAAAGGCAAGATCATTCGTCTAAGGGTAAAGGACATCAGCACCATCGGTCGCAATACCCAGGGTGTCCGTCTCATAGAGATGGAAGAGGGAGAACGAGTCGTAGCCGTGGCTCGGCTGGCGGAAAAAGAGGACGAGGAGGAAGCGAATGGTCAGGACCAGGATGAGTAACCTCGTTAATCGTATTTTCGTTGTCTCCATATACCCTCATCCAGCCGCGAGTCATCCATTCACCCCAACGATAAACTAGCAACGAATAACGATTAACGAAATACCAGGTTCCACTTTACGTTTGCGAGTAACCAATTAACGAATAACGGATAACCATTTTTACCAGCCATGGGACGGACAATTGGGATTATCGGGGCTGGGGGTTGGGGCACGGCCCTAGCCAAACTGCTCTCCGAGAAAGGTAATGAGGTCACCCTGTGGTGTCATGGGGAGGAGACCCTTCGGGAAATGAAAGCGAAGGGTGAAAACGTTACCTACCTTCCCGGGGTTCCTCTACCTCCACAGCTCAAAATCACCAGTTCTCTGAAGAAGATGGTTGCCGACAAAGATGTTTTGCTCTTTGCAGTTCCCTCTCATTTCGTACGCGAGGTCTTGCAAGGTGTTGTGTCCCATATGGCGTCCCACACCACTCTGGTTTGTGGGACCAAGGGGATTGAAGAAGAAAGCCTTCTAACCATGGGCGAGGTTCTCACGGATCTCGTTGGTGAGCCAAAGAGGAAACAACTGACCTTCCTTTCCGGTCCAAGCTTTGCCATTGAGGTGGCTCGGGGACTTCCGGCGGCCACTACCCTCGCTGCCTACGACGACAAGGTGGGCAGTGAGGTTCAAAAGACCTTAAGCACCCAAAACTTTAGGGTTTATACATCGCCGGATGTCGTCGGGGTGCAAATGGGTGGGGTAGTGAAGAATGTGATCGCCATAGCAGCAGGAATCAGTGACGGATTGGCCTTGGGTGACAACGCGCGCGCTGCATTGATGACCCGCGGATTGGCTGAGATGACACGCCTGGCGGTACGCATGGGCGCAGACCCGCTCACCCTCTCAGGGCTTCCAGGTCTAGGAGACTTGATATTGACCTGTGCCGGACAGTTGAGCCGAAACCGGAGAGTCGGTCTGGAGATTGCGAAAGGACGAAAGATCAGTGAAATCCTGGCTGGCACGCGAATGGTAGCTGAAGGTGTCCGTAATACTCGTTCCGTGCATCTTCTGGCCCAGAAGCTCAAGATTGAGATGCCAATTGTCGACCAAATGTGCCAGGTTTTATACGAGAATAAAGACCCAGTGGGGGCTGTCCGTGATCTCATGCAACGGAGTCTCAAGCGTGAACTCCCTTGATTCGAAGATCGATATTCCTCGTTAAAACGGGAGGTCAAAATTGACAAGGGTGACGCTCTATGCTTGAAATAGAGGACTAATGGCTAGTTTGGTTTAAGGATCTCATATGAAACGGACATATCAACCGAGTAATATCAGGCGCAAGAGGACCCACGGTTTCATGGCACGGATGGCTACCCCTGGGGGACGCAAGGTTCTGAAACGGAGAAGGGCGAAGGGGCGAAGGAAACTGTCCGTTACGATACCGCCTAAACAGGCTCGCTCATAGGACGGGGCAAGAAGTTGCTGCAGGGCCCGGAGGGGTTCCCAAAGAGTGCCCGCATTACCAGACGCTCTGAGTTTCTCAGCCTTTCACGCGGAGGGAAGAAGGTCTACACCCCGCATTTTTTAGTCATTAGCAGGCCTAATGCTAAGGAAGTCCATCGACTAGGCATCACGGTAAGCGCGAGAATAGGGGGAGCTGTGGTCCGAAATCGGATTAAGAGATTTCTGCGCGAATATTTCCGTAGGCATCAAACCCCCCTGTCTGCCTGCCGGGATCTGTTAATCATTGCCAGGAAAGGGGCGGGAGATCTTTCTCACGAGCATGTGGTGAGGGAACTCGGGAAGGCGTGTTCTTCCCTGTGGAGGTAGGTGGTATGGCTGGTTTAAGCAGCAAGGGGCTCATTTTTATTCTTTCGGCTTATCGTTTGTTCGTGTCTCCGCTCTTCCCCCCATCCTGCCGTTTTTTCCCAAGCTGTTCGGCGTATACCCTTGAGGCTGTGTCTCGCCACGGTTGCCTAAAGGGGATTTGGCTCGGGCTGCTTAGGCTTCTTCGCTGCCACCCACTTCACCAGGGTGGTGTTGACCCGGTTCCTTAGTACTCACCATGGAAAAAAACGCCCTTATAGCCATCGTTCTCTCCATTGCCATTCTCATCCTTTACCAAGAGTGGGTAAGCCGTTACTATGAGACTCCTCAGGAGACCCAACCCTCTCAGGGAGTCACACCTCAACCAAGGTCTTTACCCAAGCCTATTGCAAACGCTCAAAGGGTCACCCCAACAACCCCGCTGCAGCAGCAAACGCAACGAACGCAACAAACTCAGGCGCCGGTTAAGGAGTTCAGGGTGGAGACGGATAACTATATTGCTCTTTTCACTAACCGGGGCGGGCGACTGAAGAGTCTACTGTTGAAGCGATACCGGACTTCAATTGGCGAGGACAGTCCTCTCTTTGAGATGGTCTCTGCAACGCAGGGTGTCCCCTATCCGCTTGGGTTGCAGTACCAGGAACCCGTGCCCTTCAACGACGAAACCATCGTTTATGAAAGCCGGGGTAGCAGCCTCAAACTTAGCGGTGATGCTATAGGGGCACTTACATTTCAGGGCCAGACTCCGTGGGGCGCCACTCTGATCAAGAAGTTCACTTTCACGGGCTCCCTTTACACGATCGATCTTGTAGTCACTACTGGAGGGGTAAGTCGGGGGACTCCACCGAGCCTACTCCTGACCACAGAGGCAAACAACCAGACCGTTACCAAGGATGCGGTCTTTGAGGGGCTGGTGGCCCTGGTGGGTGGAAAACTGACGCGGGAAAGTGGTGAGGACCTTAAAGAGGGTAAAAAGATTAGCGGCCAGATTGATTGGGCCGGATTTGGATATACATATTTTTTATTTGCCATGGTGCCGGATACCACGGCCCAGGGTACCCTCGAAGTGAAACAGGCCGGACCCGGACTTCAAATGAATCTTACGACCCAGGCTCCCAAAGGTTCAGGGCAAAGGGTCAGCACCACCCTTTTCATCGGCCCCAAGGACGTGGATGCATTGAAAGCTTTGGGAAAAGGATTGGAGCGGTCCATCGATTTTGGGTATTTTACTTTGGTTGCTGCTCCGCTGCTCCAAGTTTTACGCTTCTCCCACCGTTTCACGGGGAGCTATGGCTTGGATATCATTCTCCTCACTATCCTAATCAAACTCATTCTTTCTCCCCTGACCCACAAGAGTTTTGTCTCCATGAAACAGATGCAAAAGCTGCAACCGCAAATGCAGCGTATCCGTGACCGATATAAAGACGACAAAGAAAAGATGAATCGAGAGATCATGGATCTCTACAAGCGCAACAAGGTGAATCCCCTGGGAGGCTGTCTTCCCATGTTATTCCAGTTCCCTGTCTTCATTGGTCTATACAATGCATTGCGTACCCCCATCGAGCTGCGGCACGCCTCTTTTCTGTGGATCAAGGACCTCTCTCGCCCTGATTATGAATCCCTGCCTTTCACTTTTTTCGACTGGCATGTGGGGCTCCCTATACTCGTGCTTCTTATGGGTGCTAGTATGTTCGTGCAGCAGTGGATGACACCCGCTGTTGGCGACCCGAATCAAAGAAGAATGATGATGATGATGCCAGTGGTCTTCACGGTTCTGTTCGTTACCTTTCCCGCCGGACTTACGATTTACTGGCTGATCAACAATATTCTGACCATTGGGCAACAGTATATTATCAACCGTTTGGTAAAGTAGAACACTCTGTGTTGGAGGTATCTTTTTCATGGAGAATGTGGAAGCTGAAGGCGAAACCATTGATGGGGCCATTGCCAATGCCCTCAAAGTTCTTGGAGTAGAACGTGACCGAGTGACAGTGGAAATCCTCGCGGAGCCAAAAAGGGGAGTCCTGGGAATCGGAAGCCGCAAGGCTCGGGTTCGAGCTTCCCTGCGCGAGACCCTGACCCTTGAAAATGAGGGTCGGCAGAAAGAGCAGGAACCTCAAGAAGCAGGATTGGCGGAGGCAAAGCTAGAGGCCGTGAGGGACAATGGGAAAGAGGTCTTGGCCGAAATCATTAAGCTTATGGGAATTGAGGCTACCATCGAGATCAAGCCCGGTGACAGCCCGGAAGAGGTCTTGCTCAACATTCAGGCGGGCGGGGGGGAAGGGGGGCTTCTAATTGGTCGCCGTGGGCAGACCCTGGAGGCTTTGCAGTACGTTCTCACGCGGGTTGTAAACGAACGGTGTGGTCTTGATGGTGCGCAATTGATCATCGATACAGAAAACTATCGCGAACGGCGCAAAAAGACGCTTGAGGATATGGCGTTGAGATTAGGGGAGAAGGCTAAGAGAAAAAGAACCTCAGTGAGCGTCGACTCCCTGAGCGCACGTGACCGCCGTATCATTCATCTGGCCTTGGAAGACGACCCTTGGCTCACCACCAAGAGCCTGGGCAGGGGTGATTACCGCCGTCTACTCATCATCCCTGAAGGTGACCGCAAAAAGAAGGAACAAGAAATAACTACGGTTCCAACTGGACAGGTGGCCAAGGGGCAAAGATAGCTTAGGGTTCGTCCAGTTCAATCGTGCGAGAGGGTGTAGGGGGGTGGTATTATGCTACACCCTTCACGCTAACTTAACTTCAACTCAGTTCTCAGTACTACTTCCCCGAGGAGAGAGTGGGCTCGGGGGCCAGCCTCTCAGCGGGAGCCGATGGGCTAGTACCACGAGGCCCCGTCATTTGACCTGACCTGCCATTGTGGCTTGAGCTTGCAGTATCGGACGTCTCCCTTTCTTCGGGACAGGCCCCCTTCACCCAACGACGCAGGCCGACGAGGGGAACGAGGATGAAGGACGTGGGCATCGAACGTGCAGCTTCAGATATTCACAGACCTGTTGCCCACGGCCTGATGACTCGTGCCCCGAGGAGAACTTGGACTTGGGGGCCCGCCCCAAAGTGTGTCATGAGTAACGAGTGCTGAGTACTGAGTTGGTCAGAATGAAAATCGAGGATAGAGGATAGATGATCGAGAATAGAGGGAATTAGAGCGCAAAGCGCCTTCCCGGCCCCCTTCGCCCAACAACTCGGGTCGACGAGGGAGATGAGATGTAGCAGAGCTAAGGTAGCCTCAGCGAAACGCTCTTGACCCTTTCAAGGGCCTAGTGCTAGCATCTCGACGAAATTAACAGTCTGGGAAAGGGAAACCATTGAAGATCTATAATTTCGACCTTCTCGCCTATCCACAGGTTCCAACGGATGCCCCGGGCACCCCGGTTCCAAGCAGTTACTTTGAGCCTGCTGTGGGAATTCAAAACTATCAGGAGCATCTGGATGAAATGGAGTACTGTGAGGAGCTCGGTTTCGAAGGTGTCGTTTTCAATGAGCATCACTACAGCGGCTATGGCATGATGCCTTCACCCAACCTCATCGCTGCCGCTCTCAGTCGAAAAACTAGTCGAATCAAGATCGGCGTTTTGGGTAATGTCCTGCCGCTACGTCACCACCCGGTGCGTGTGGCTGAAGAGTACGCCATGCTTGACTGTCTGACAGGTGGTCGGCTCATCGCCGGGTTCGTTCGGGGTATACCTGCAGAGTATTTGTGGTACCATATCGACCCTAATGAATCTCGAGGTCGTTTTGAAGAGGCATATGAGCTCATCATTACCGCGTGGACCCAGCCCACTTGGAGTTACCATGGCAAGTATTTTCAATTGGAAAACTGTGCCCTATGGCCGCGGCCCCTTCAGCAACCCCATCCGCCGGTTTGGATTGCCGCCCGTAGCTCGGAGTCCATCGAGTGGTGCGTCAAGCAGCGTAAGGCGGTGGCTCAAGTCTATCAGACCACTAGCCAGATCGAGGACACGTTCAATTATTATCGCAAGGTGGCCATGGACGGAAATTGGGAGGTGGGCCCCGAACAGTTCATACTGACGCGTCACATTTACGTTGATGAAACAGATGAAAAGGCCCGTCAATTGGCCGAACCTGCTCTGCGTTACTTTTTTTCCTTGTTGAATCGTGGATTCAACCAGGGCTCAAGTCAAGAAACCGACGCGCGGCAAGAGATTCGGGCAGCGCTTTACACCGATCGTTCCTTTAGCTATTTTCGCGAGGGAAATCGTGAACGCATCGACTTCTCGAAACTCAGCTGGGAAGAGCTGGATGAAGCGGGGTTCGTGATAGCGGGTAATCCTGACACCGTAGCACGAAAACTCAACGGACAGATGGGCCAGGTGGGGGCGGATCATTTCATGGGAATGTTTCATATTGGCAATCTAAGTCATAAAAAGGTCCTCGCCTCGCTGGACCTCTTCAAAAAAGAGGTGATGCCTCAATTGGGAAACGTGTAAAGCACCAGGGCCTCCCCGTGAGTCAAGTGCCAAAATAATCGAACGGGTTCGCGTGGAATACTCCGCGGCGGAGATCACTCTCCCCGCGTGGTAGATAGTATTCCACCCGTTATCAAGGCTCCATTGGACCGGGGCTTACAACATCACTTCCCGCAGAGTAGAAGTATCCCCTAAAGCCAAAACGGCTCAGTTAGAACGGTGCAATATTTCACCTTATGAGAATAGCCTATTTTGATCTGATATCGGGGTTGAGTGGAGACATGACTGTAGGTGCCCTGCTTCACCTGGGTCTTCCCCGACAAAAACTTGCTCAAGAGTTGAGCAAGCTGCGGGGTGTGAAGTATCGCTTCCAGGTCAGTAAGAAACTTGTCCATGGAATTCAAGCGACGCGATTTCGGGTCGGCGTCGAACAAAGAGATCATGAGCGGAGCTGGGGGGACATCCACAGACTCATCAAAGGAAGCTCCCTCGATTCTGAAGTCAAGGAGCGAGGGCTGGATATTTTTGCGAAGCTTGCAAAGGTGGAGGGAAAGATCCATGGAGTCCACCCCGAAAAGGTCCATTTCCATGAGGTGGGTGCCGTTGATTCAATTGTGGATATTATGGCGGTGGCCATAGGGACCCATTACCTGAAAATCGATTCTTTTTTGTTCTCCCGTATTCCCCTTGGAAGAGGTCTGACTCGCTCTAGACATGGCTCATTACCCTTACCGGCCCCCGCCACAGTTGAACTATTGAAAGGGCTTCCAGTTCAATGGACCCATCTGGATGGTGAAACCATAACTCCAACAGGTGCCGCTATCGTTCGCTCCCTTGCTTCTCATGTTGGTGATATGCCGCAGATGACCATCCATAAGATCGGATATGGAGCAGGAGAAAGAGAGTTTCCAGACCGACCCAATCTGGTACGAATTCTCCTGGGTGAAAAGAATCCCACCTGGGTTGAGGACGAAATGCTGGTCATGGAGGCAAACATAGACGACATGAATCCAGAGATCTACGACTATGTCTTGGATCGTCTGTTTGCGGCGGGTGCCCGTGACGTCTCTCTTTCGCCCATTCAGATGAAGAAGAACCGTCCTGGTATTCTACTCCGGATCATTGCTGAGCCCTCAACCAAGGACAAACTCGCAGAAATTGTATTCAAGGAGACCTCCACCATAGGAATCCGATATTACCAGGTAGGTCGAGTCGTGCTAAAGCGGTCTTCCCACCGGGTTAAAACAAAGTACGGAACCATTAACGTCAAGATCGTTGATTTGCCAGGCGACGGGAAAAGGGCCACACCTGAATACGACGAAATAAAAAAACTTGCCGAAAGGAAACGGATTCCATTGAAGGTGCTTTACGAAGAGGTCCTCAAAGTTTTCAAAGGGTGATAAAACCCGAACCCCAAACTTTCGTCCTATCTACGGCATTCCAAGAATTTAACCGGGGCTCTCTCGAAGTCCGGCTGAGTGGTGGCAGTTTCACTATGGAGTGACCCCTATGTCGAGGCCACTCATCTCAATTGTTAGGAGGAGTCCTTTGCTTTTAACCAAGGATCCAAAAGGCTAAGTTGGATATTCTCTTGGAATAGCGTCGACAGTAACGATGGTCTGATACTATTATCGGCGCCCTTCAGTTGTGCCGCTGTCAGGTGTGGAATCTTTCCCAGGCACGTGATGGTGGTTAGTGCTTGCAGCGTTCTGGCGTTGGTCTTCGTTGCTGGGGAGGAGTGGCTATCGAGATCGTTAATGATATATCCCACCACCTCAATTCCACTGCGCGAAGCATGCTCTAAGGTGAGCAGGGTATGATTGATGGCCCCAAGACGATTTGCCACCACCACAATCACGGGGAGATTCAACCGGCGCACCAGGTCCGCATACGTGAAACGCGAATGGAGCGGGACCAAAAGGCCCCCGGCTCCCTCCACAAGTGTCAGGTCATTTGATCTACTCATCTCCTTGTATAGCTGGCTGAGGAGGGGAAATTGGATCTCAATCCCAGCTTCCTCTGCTGCCACACTTGGGGCCAGAGGGGAGGACAGGCGATAGGGGCAGATGCGATGGAGGGGCTCCTCGCTTCCCGAGGCCTCTTTTAGATAATAGGCGTCCTGTGGAAATAGCTCTCCTTCTCTGTCTTCGCAACCCGTTTCCGCTGGTTTCATGACACCAATCTTTGAACCTAACTCCCGCAAAGCGCTGGCCAACCCACAGGCCACGAGGGTTTTGCCAACGCCCGTGTCTGTTCCAGTGATGAAGAGACCTTTTCCCATTAATCCTCGGTTACATGCCGGACGGATTTGTGGACCACGTCGAGGAGTGTTTTCATTTCGCCTTCGGTGATGCTCAGTGGCGGCATTAGTATGATAACGTCTCCCAAGGGACGTACAATAACACCTCTCCTCCTCGCTTCAAGAGTGACCCGGTGAGCCGTTCGCGATTCTGCCGGATATTCCTTCAAGGTCTCCTTTTCCGCCACCAGTTGAATGCCTACCATGAAACCCCATTGACGAATATCACCCACGTGGGGCAAGGGGAGAAATTCTTGATCCAGCCTCCTCTTGAGAATTTGGATCTTGGGCTGCATCTGCTCAAGGGTCCTTTCAGTTTGGAAGAGCTCCAGGTTGGCCAGTGCCACAGCGCATCCCAGTGGATTCCCTGTGTAGGTATGCCCATGAAAGAAACTCTTGAATTCTCCGTACTCGCCAAGAAAGGTAGAAAATATCTCCTCGGTGACGAGAGTCGCAGCTAAGGGTAGATAGCCGCCGGTTAATCCCTTCGCTACACAAAGGAGATCGGGGCTTACACCTTCATGCTCACAGGCGAACATCCGGCCGGTGCGGCCAAAACCCGTGGCCACTTCGTCGACGATCAGAATGACTTCATATTTACGGCAAATATCACTGATGGATTTTAAATAACCCGAAGGTTGCGCCCACATCCCCGCAGCACCCTGCATCAGCGGTTCCATAATCAAGGCTGCGAGAGTGTCTTTCTCTCTGGAAATTTGCTCTTCGGCTTCCTCAAGGGCCGCCTTCAAAGCCTCTTGCTCATTCATCCTGCGGAAGTAGCGAAAAATATGGGGGGGATTTAGGCGCAGGGTGGAAAAGAGCAGCGGTCGGTAAAAGCGGTGAAAGGTTTCAGTATATCCAAGGCTAACGGCACCCAAGGTGTCTCCATGATAGGCTTCTGTGAGGGTGGCGAGCCGAGTACGGTTCTTTGCCCCTTTGAGTTGCCAGTATTGGAGGGCAATCTTGAGGGCGGCTTCAACCGCAGTGGCACCGTCGTCTGAGTAAAAAACCCGTTGTAGCCCAGCCGGAGCAACTTTGATCAAACTTTCGGCGAGCCTGATTCCCGGGACGTGAGTGAGACCAAGAAAAGTTGAGTGAGCGATGGAGTCGAGCTGAGTTTTCAGGGCATCATCGAGTTCCTGCCTACGATGGCCGTGGAGGTTGGACCAGAGGGAGGAGACACCGTCGATGTATTTCTTGCCTTGGATATCTACGAGAGTGCACCCCTCCCCATTTGCGATAATGCAAGGTTCCTCTTCCATCCATTCCTGCATTTGGGTAAATGGGTGCCATAGATAGGTGTGGTCCAGCCTTTTTAGCTCATCATAGTCTGGGCTCATTTTCTTCCTTGACCTCTTTAAAGGCCTGGATTGCTTGCTTAAGATGCTCATCGGTATGGGTGGCCATGGGAGTAATACGCAGACGCGCCGACCCCGGCTGAACTGTAGGCGGACGGATCCCTTGGGCATAGACTCCCTTTGCGAGCAAGCACTCGGAAAAACTCATGCAGTCTTGAGCGTCGCCAATCATCAAGGGAAGGATCTGGCTGCTGCTCTTTCCTAGAGAAAAACCGAGATCCTTGAGTTCGTTCTTCAGGTGTTGGCTGTTGCGCCAGAGGGTGAAGCGCCGCTCGGGCTCTTTCTCCAAAAGATCAATGGCTGTGATTGCCATTGCCATCATGACAGGTGGGAGAGCCGTGGTAAAAATGAAACTGCGGCAACGATTGATGAGCAACTCCCGCAGGTTTCGGTTGCCTGCCACATAGGCCCCAAACCCGCCCAATGCTTTACCCAAGGTTCCCATCTGGACCAGCACTCGTTCCTTTAACCCCATTTCTGCCAAGACCCCCGCCCCGTTGGGACCAAACACCCCAGTGGCATGTGCTTCATCCACCATGATCATGGCCCCGTGACGTTCCGCCAGATCCACGATCTCTCCCATGGGTGCAATGTCTCCATCCATGCTAAAGACGGTTTCCGTAACGATCAACTTCCTGGCCTTTTGAGGCGCCTTCACAAGGGCAGCCTCAAGGTGGGTTAAATTACAATGGGGATAAACTACGACCTTTGCCCGCGAAAGCCGGCAACCGTCAATGATGCTCGCATGATTTAGGGCATCACTAAAAACCGTATCCCCCGCTCCCACCAGGGTTGAAAGGATACCAACGTTTGCCTGGAAACCCGAATTGAAGACCAGGGCCGATTCGGTTCCCTTGAGTTTGGCGATGCTTTCCTCCAATTCCAGATGGAGGGTCATGTTTCCTGAAATCAAACGGGAAGCCCCGGAGCCGCAGCCGTACCGCTCAAGGGCCTCTATGGCCGCTGTTTGCAGCGCGGGATGATTGGCCAGCCCCAGGTAATTATTGGAGGTAAAGTTCAAGACCTCTCGACCGTCAAGAAGGATGGAGGGCCCCTGTTCTCCGTCCACTTGACGCAATTCTCGGTACAGCCCCTGGCGTTTTATTTCTGTCAACTCTCTGGCAATGAAATCTGCTGGCATCATTTTCACTTATTATAGGCAGATAGGATTATCAATGGTTCGAATGTTTGGACTGGCTGAAAATGGGAAAAAGCAAGGAGCGGGAGGCAAGCTCTTCGTCTGGATTGAAAGACGTCAGGACTATGGGTACGTGGCTGAAGAACTCTGTGAAATGGTGTGACAGGATATTATCTTTTCCTCGGATTTGGCATGCGATGGGTATGATTCCTTACATTGGGACGGAGATTAGCAATGTGGTTCCTTCGTCGGTGCCGTTCTGGACATCGATCCTGCCCTGATGTTGGGCCACAATCTGTTGAGCCACATAAAGTCCCACAGTATTGATTTCCTCTCCCCCTCTGCGTAATTTTTTTTGTCTGTCAAAAAGGAAAGGCAGCTCCTCCGCTGAGAATGGAGCCCCGCTACTCCTGACGCCTACGACAATTTGTTTTTCATGACCTAGCAGACCTACGGTGACCTTGGAACTCAGAGGTGAAAGGTGGATAGCATTGCTGATGAGGATTCCAATGGCGCGTTCCATCTGAACCCCGTCCAAAAATACGGTTGGGAGGTCCTTTGCTATCTCTTGAACAATGGTTATCTTCTTAACGTTAGCCTCACGCTCTCGATCTTTCACTGCCTGGTCTACGATACGAGCCAATTGCATGGGCGCTTTTTGGACTTCAAATCTACCCGCTTCCATGTCTATGGCTTCGGTGTGATTGTTCACAAGGTCGTATAGGCGCTTGGCCAAGACCTCAACCCGTTTGATGGAAAGAAGCTGATGGGCTTCAGCCTGGTCAGTACTAATGGTGAGTGCCATCTCTAGGTAACCGAGCATTGCAGCCAAGGGAGGCTTGAAATCTCCTGCAATCGCGCTCATGACCTCATTGGTGGACACCTGTGGGGGTTGCACCAAAGGGGCAGCTGAGTTCTTAGGTTCTGGTCTATCCTCTGTTGAGTTCAGGCAGAAACCTATCAAGGCGGTGGTTTCACCTGCCTCATCCAGGAGCTGGGTCATCTTGGTCTTGACCGTAAAATCAGAACCATCCTTTTTCCTCAAGATCACATTCCCCTGCCACCGTTTATGTGGAAAGGGGTCGGATACCTCTGTCCAAGCGGATTCATTGGTTTGAAAAGAGGAGAGTACCCGTTCAATGGACTCTCCCACGAGCTCTTCATCTGCATAACCGAGGAGGCTCTCCAGCTCGGGGTTCGTGAAAACAATTTTGCCATCCTGGTCGGCGACAAATATTCCCTGTGGGGATTCCAACAAAGCCGCTGCGAGCCATCGTTTCTCGTCCTGGTAGTACTGGTTTTCCGCTCTGAGCTTTCTCCACTCAACGTTACGTGTTATAGCTTGCGGAATCTCATCAACATGTGAGAGGTCCGGTTGTTTGACTACGTAGTCCCATGCCCCCTGCTTTAGAGCTTCATCCACGATGGTAAGCCGTTCCAGCGAAGCCAAGACAATAACCACTGTATCAGGATAGACCTTGCGAATTTGCTGAACGGATTCGATCCCTTTAGGATTAAGATCTAAATCCACCATTACACTTGCCTCGCGATCGGCCTCTAGCCGTGTGAGACAGGCTGGGAGGTCCTGCACCGCGGTGACGGAGACACCCTTGGCAACGAGTCCCTCCTGAATGACTCGGGAGGATCCCTTACCATCTTCGAATTGGACAACTTTCATAGCGCTGTTGATCTTAACCCCGATCCGACATTAATCGGTTCGAGAAATCATCTCCAGTGGGCATCAGATGGGGTTCCAAATCCGTTTGTGCCGTAAATCGACAACGGACCTTTAGTGCAATTACAGAACTGTGACCAAAATTTTGCTGACTTTGGGAACGTTTGGCCCAGCATTCCATATGGCTTGCTCATTTTGTTCGGATCGGGGTTAACCGGACAACTCTGGTGTTATGTCGCTCCACTCAGGCCTGGCCGCAGTCCACTTGAGAGTCTGTGCGCGGGCCAAAAATCGTTCTTTGTCTTTACGAAACTCGAGGACCCCATCCATGATGTACTTGATGTTGTTAAGGCTCTGGTCATCAAAGGTCCCCTCTTCCACGACAAAGATCGTTGAAACCCCGGCGAAGTGCCCGGAGCGCGCCATAAAGGCAAGGAAGCGTTGAACATATGGAAGGTCAAAGTTGAGGAACAAGCTGGATATGGAGTCAATCACCCGTCTCCCGGCGCCCTCCAGTTCATCGGTCTGACCCACCGTCGCTTCAGCGTCGGAAATTAGTGTGGAGAGATCGGATAAATCGAGGGCACCTCTTATGGCGAACTTCTCCGAGGATTTAGCTTTTCCACCACAGGAATACGCATCCACAAAACACATTCGGTTTTGTGATTCATGGGTCGCGAGGTTCGGACTGTACTTTACGAGTTCCTTGCGCACGGACGAAGGATCGTCATCCAGGCATATGAAAACCCCATTTTCTCCCTTCTCAAGCCCCTGGCCGAAAAATAGGCGAGAAAACCTGGATTTTCCACTCCCTAAGCCACCGGTTACGAGGATGTTAGACCCCTGGGGTACGGCGCCCAAAAAGGGAAAGGCAAGGAAATCTCCGCCTGGGATTATGGAGGTTAATGGGGCACCCCGCTCGAGAACCACTACCTCCTCCCTTGCGGGCGGTCCTTGTTCCCTGATGACCTCCCGGATGACGGTTGGTTGTGGTGCTGTTGGCTGAGGAACCGTTGGTTGTGGAGGAGGCACGGTAGAAATAGGGGGTTGCTCTATGACGGGCGGTGATTGTTGGGGTTCCGGCTTTGGTGATTCCTCAAGCGGTGGCGGTGGCTGGAACGTAGAGGCCGGCGGTGCCGCTGGTGGAGGAGTTGGCTCAAATACCGGCATTTGCGGTTCAAAAACGGTTGACGGTTGGAATGTGGATTGTGGCTGCTCTGCCGGTAAAACCGGTGGTTCAAGTTTTTGTATTGGTGGTTTCACCCTGCTTGCAGCCCGACGTTCCACTAGGCTCTTCACCTTGGCCTTGAGCACTTTCAGTGGGAAGGGTTTTGTCAGGTAATCATCTGCCCCAACGTTATACCCTTTAATCTTCTCGTCATCTGTGGAAAGCGCCGTCAGCATTATGATTGGCGTTAAAGCGAACTCAGGCAACTCCCGGAGACTTCGACAGACCTCATAACCGTCCACCTCGGGCATCATCACATCGAGAATAATCAGATCAGGAGACTGCTGGGGAATCATAGCCAAGGCATCTTTGCCGTTGTAGGCGCAATAGACCTCGTAGCCCTCTGTTCCCAAGGCCATCTGGTAAAGTTCACAGAAATGTTGGGCATCTTCTGCGATGAATATTTTTTTGGCACCAGGCATATTTTTCCCCTAAATGATCTGCTTCAGCGTAATTCCTTTATCATTGTGGATATTAAATTGATGCTCTACGAGCTCGATGGCTGTTCCACGCATCTTGCGAACCAAAAGGGTTCGGCTGAGGCGCTCCCGTATACGGCAGACACTTAACTCAATCACGCCGGCCACCATGTATTCTTCGACGCCAGGTAGGCCCGAATGTCCCACGGAATTGTAGGAGGTTAGGAGATTGGTGGTCCCCATGTGATCTTGGAGGGCGTGGACCAAGGTGCGCACATGTTCTTGGGTAGCAGAGGCGGAATCGGAGGAGCTAATCAGGGGACCCACAGGGTCGATGACGACGCGTGAGGCCTCCATCCTTTTTACATAACTTGCCAGGTCTCCAACCGTTTTTGCCACATCGACGCCGCCAGTTCTAGCCGACCCGGCACGACTGGTGAAATACGGGGACGCATCCAGAATTAACAGTCGCTTCTCTTCCATGAATTTCAACAGGTCCCATCCCAAGGTGGCGGCCTCTTCTACGATATCAGCGGGTTTTTCATCCACTGCGACATATACGGCCTTTTCTCCGTTCATTAGGCCGTTAAGGACGAACTGGACGCAGAAAATACTTTTCCCCGTCCCAGGCTGTCCGGTGACCAGATAGGATTTGCATGAAGGGAACCCTCCTCCAATCAGAGGATCAAGGCCAGGGATACCCGTGGAGACCCGTTTTTTCTCCATTTATTAATAAGTTACCAAAATCACGACTTTGTTGCAAAGTTTATGTTGCAACGCCTCACGGGTGACGCTAAAATCACGGATCGTGCCATTTCCGCTAAGAAAAAATATCGCCGCGTTAGCAGGTTACAGCCCCGGGGAACAGCCACAAGCTGCTGAATTCATTAAACTTAATACCAACGAGAATCCCTACCCTCCTTCTCCCCGTGTACTTAGGGCCTTACGTAAGGCCGCAAACCCCTCCCTGCGTCTATATCCGGACCCTCTTTCCAATGGCCTGAGGGACCTGGCAGCCACTATTTACGGGGGGGGGATGGTGAATGTGCTGGCCGGCAATGGCTCAGACGAACTCTTGGCGATTTTAGCCCGCTGCCTGGTAGGAAAGGGAGATCGAGTGGTCTATCCCGTACCAACCTACACCCTCTATGATACTCTTATAGCCATTCAGGAGGGAGAAAAAGTCACTGTGGATTATCAACCCGACTTTACTCTTCCTGAAATTTTCTTTTCTGAGGCAGGTTCGCTAACTATCCTCGCAAATCCTAACTCACCGTCCGGTACCCTGGTCCCCTTAGAGCAGGTTGAACGGTTGGCGCGTTCCGTCTCTGGTGTGCTGGTTGTGGATGAGGCGTATATTGATTTCGCCGAAGGGAAGGATGTTTCCGCCGTACAGTTGATTTCCCGTCATTCCAACCTTGTGGTGCTTAGGAGCTTTTCTAAGGCTTTTTCCCTTGCGGGCATGCGTGTGGGGCTTGCCTTTGCCCCTGAAGAGATCATTCAAGCCATGATCAAGATCAAAGACTCTTACAATTTGAACAGCTTGAGTCTTGTCTCGGCCACGGCCGCACTGGATGATCTTCCCTGGATGCTCAGGAATGTGAAACGGGTGCAGAGGACACGTAAGAAACTGTCCCAATCGTTGAATAGATTAGGTTTTATAGTCTACCCTTCACATGCAAACTTTGTGCTGGTACGAAAGCCAGGAGAAAGCCTGAGGGGAATCTACGAAGAGTTGAAAAGACGCAAAATCTTGGTCCGTTACTTCGATGTTCCACAGCTCCGTGACACGCTGCGAATCACGGTGGGGACCCCGCAGGAGACTGACGCCTTTGTTGGTGCGCTGTCGGCCATATTGGAATCCATGTAAGAGTCAGTAATCTTTAACTTTTTCGCGCCTCTTCCAGTCTTATCTTTACAATCCGCTGCCCTTCCATATCCACAATGGTAAGTCTGTAACTTTCATGTTCTACCCTTTCTCCTCCCCTCGGAATTCGTTTTAATTTGGCTAAAACAAAACCCGCAAGGGTCCGGTAGTCAGGTGAGTCTTCCAACGGGATGCCGTAATCAGACCTGAGGTCTTTGAGCAGTGCCGAACCCTGAATTACCATGGAACCATCTGGTAGCCGTTCCACCGGTCCTTTTTCTTCGCGATCATACTCGTCGCGAATTTCCCCAACGATTTCCTCGAGTAAGTCTTCAATGGTGGCAAGACCCTCCACCTCGCCGAACTCGTTAACCACAATAGCCATGGCGATCCTTCGTCTCTGTAGGTCCTTAAGGAACTGGCTAATGGGAAGTGAACCCGGGACAAAGAAAGGAGGATGCAAGTGGTTCCGAATTTGAAAAGGCTCTTTCTCTTGCAAGGCGCGGAAGAGATCTTTGTTGTACAGGATGCCAACTACCCGATCCATGGACTCTTCAAAGACCGGAATGCGTGAAAACCCGCTTTCCACGAAACTCCGCATGACCTCCTCGGGCGGGGTCTTGATATCGATGGCATGAATCTCTGTTCTGGGCACCATCACCGCCTTGACCGGCGTGTCCACAAACTCAAAGACGCTGTGGATTAACTCCTTTTCCGTCTCATCAAAAATTCCCTTGGCGGTACCCTCCCGGATCAAGAATTTTACTTCCTCTTCAGAGATGAAACTGGCCCCTTGAGCATCCTTTCCCCCGCCAAATACCCATAGCAGCAGGTTGCTAGAACCGGTTAGAAATTTGACCAGAAGTGAAGTGAGTCGCGAAAGTAAGTCGATGGGCCGTGCCACAAAAAAGGCGATCTGCTCGGAATACCTCAGTGCCAAGGATTTAGGAAAAAGCTCCCCTAAGACCAGAGAAAAATAGGCTATGGGGAGTGCCACCGCGAGGATTGCTAGAGATTCCCCCCACTCCGCCATCAGTGGTAGGTCTTGGGACTTGAACAATGGTGTGAGGTATTGCACGGCAGCAGCGCCACCGATGGCGGATGCGAGGGTTCCAACCAGGGTAATGCCAATTTGTACGGTGGCAAGGAAACGGTCCGGATCGTTTTTCAAGCGAGCCACAGCAGCAGCTGATTTGGTTCCCTTATCCAAAAGAGCGGCGATACGGGTCTTGCGAGTAGTAATAATGGCAATCTCCGACGCGGCAAAAAATCCGTTGACCAAGATGAGGCCGAAAATGAGTACTACTTCAAACCAAAAACTTTCTAGGAACATAAATCGGTAACCTGTCCTTTCCCTACATAATTTGTAAATCAACCCCGTAGCAGTGACTTGCGCCCGTGAAATTGTGGCACCGCCAGAATTCCGAAACCTTCACCCCTGCGCTCGCGCATGGGGCGTTGTGGGTTACGGGGTATACAGAGAGAGACTTTTGGCTGGAAGTCACTAGAGGTTGTTAAAAAAAGATGTTTGCAGACTGGTCAAAAAGATCTCAGAGGCTAAGCGCGCGATAAATCGACGAGGGTCGGCGTACTTAAGCGGTACGTTGGAGCGACTCAGCTTAGGGCGGGAAAATCTTCCCGGCCGATTAATCCCCACTTGCATAAACGCCTGCTTGAAACAGCCTATTGGCATATGAGTCTTTTCTAGCAGCCTGTTTAGAGGTTGGTGCGGGACGACCATTAGGTTTCAGAAGAAGTTCGAGCATAGACGGAGGTAATAAACTGATTCAGCCTCCCGAAGCCGCGATCGGGACCCTCGACCCTGCCGTTGTCTTGCTGCTTCGTGCTAAATTTGAGTGGAAACTCTCCATAAAATTTGGCACACCGATACCTATCGTTAGGCATACGATATACCTCTTATGGGATCTAACCCCTAATCTTAGAATCTATGACCATAGGCGAAAAATTACAAGTCCCCCTTTTCAGACTCTATCCTGATGAAGTAGGATGAGCGGGTGAGTTCGAGAAAAAGTTCCATGGACGGGCTCTTTCCACCACGAAAAGGCTCCCTTCCCAACCCTGGTGAGAGCTCAACCCTCCAAGGTACCGTCGCCAAGGTGACGTTTCAGAATCCGGATGGGCGCTATACGGTGCTGCGCTTGGAGGTGGAAGGCTCTCACGATGTGACTGTGGTGGGGGAGATCTTTCCCATCAGTGAAGGAGAGGAAGTGAGGGTTAACGGCCTGTGGAAAATGCACCCTCGTTACGGTCTCCAGTTTCAGGCAGAGCAATGGCAGAAGCTCGAGCCCGCCACATTGGAAGGAATCGAAAGGTATCTGGGGTCGGGCCTGATTAAAGGAATGGGTCCCACTTATGCCCGACGCCTGGTTTCCTCCTTTGGACTTGATACCTTGAGGGTCCTTTCGCAGGAGCCCCACCGCATACTTGAGGTGGAAGGAATCGGTAGAGGCCGCTGGCAGAAGATCATGCAGGCATGGGCGAAGCAAAAAGGCATGCAGGAGATCATGGTTTTCCTTCAAGGCCATGGGGTTGGCAGTTCCCTTGCCATTAGAATCTATCGTGCTCTGGGAGCTGAGACTGTCGCTAAAGTGAAGGGGAATCCGTACGGCCTCGCTGATGAAGTCTATGGGATCGGTTTTATTATGGCAGACCGGATCGCCGAGGGATTGGGCATAAAAGGAGATTCACCACTGAGGGTGCGGGCAGGGATCCTCCACATCCTGTCAAAGCTATCTGAACAGGGGCATTGTTTTGTTGCCCTGGATACCCTCAAGTCCAATACAGTGTCCCTCCTAAGTGTAGACGAGGCAGTTGTTGATGACGCTATCCGGGAACTCGTCGCAGAAGGAAAAGTTGTTAAGGAGCCAGGCACAGAGGAATCCAGTAGAATTTACCCTCGCCTTCTCTTTCAAGCGGAGCAGAACGTTGCTGCAGCCATACATCGTCTAATCTCGAATCAGTCCTTCCTGTCTGCGGCCAGAATGAGGAACCTGGAACAAAGCCATGTGTCCGTGGAATCATTGCTGGAGGATAAACAACAAAAGGCGATCCTACAGGCCCTGCAGCATAAAGTCTCCATCATCACCGGTGGACCGGGCACTGGAAAAACTACACTACTCAGCCATCTTCTGACCCTTTTTCGATATGGTGACGTTTCCTTTGTCTTAGCCGCCCCCACGGGTAGGGCGGCCAAGAGAATGGGGGAAATGGCAGGGGTCGAAGCCAAGACCATCCATCGTCTTCTCGAGTTCAGCCCCCGCAATGGTAGGTTCCAACGCAGTGAGAAGAGTCCACTGGAAGTAGACGTGGTCATCATCGATGAGGCTTCTATGGTGGATCTTCCTCTCATGGACCATCTGCTTAGGGCGGTGCCATCTCACAGTCATCTCATCCTCATCGGTGACGTTGATCAGCTCCCCTCGGTGGGACCTGGAAATGTACTCAAGGACCTCATTGAGTCCAGGGTCGTCCCAGTAGTGGTATTGCAGCATATTTTCCGCCAATCGGGGGAAAGCCTTATCGTTGTCAACGCACATCGAATCCTCCAAGGAGAGCCGTTGCTGCTGGAAAATGATCAAGGGACACCTGATTTTGTTTTCGTCCAACGGGAAAGCCCGGAAGAGATCCTGGAAACTTTGAAAGAGTTGGTCAAGGAACGCATCCCTCGGTTGTTTCGCGACCAACCAAACCGCGCGGTACAGGTCTTGAGCCCCATGAACCGAGGGCTGCTTGGAACCATTAACCTCAATCAGCAGCTCCAAGACCTTCTCAATCCTTCTGGGGACTCCATAGAGAGAGGAAAATGGGTGTTTCGGACTGGCGACAAAGTGATGCAGCTCAGAAACAACTACGACAAAAACGTGTTTAACGGTGACTTGGGACGAATCGAGGATATGAACAAGGAAGGGGAACGACTCAGGATCAACTTTGACGGGACGATGGTTCCCTACGATTTCGACGAGCTGGACGAGATTGGCCTGGCCTACGCAACCTCGGTCCACAAGAGTCAGGGGAGCGAGTACCCCGGCATTGTGATTCCCCTGCACAATTCTCACTATCCAATGTTACACCGAAGTATCCTCTACACTGCCGTTACCCGGGGAAAGGAGCTGGTGGTTTTGGTGGGCAGCAAGAAGGCCCTTTGGATGGCCATCCGGAACGTTCGGGAAGACCATCGGTATACCGGTCTAAAAGATAAACTCTTAGGGAGTTAGGAACCCGTTCTTCAAGATTTCCTCCGAAGCCGTTCACCGCTTGCAAGCTGGATGCCAAACCAAATCCCTGTGCATATATTGGAAGTTTTGTGGTTGACGTTGCTGAGGGCGTCTTGTTTTCAGCCTTGAAAACGTTTTGTGGGACTCAAGGCTTCAGTATTAAACTGCTTTATCGCGTTGGTTGGAAAACTTTTAAATTTACACAAAAAAAATTTGGCAAGCGGAGGAAAATGCAACTGGTAGCGGAAATTTGGCGCTCAGGTGCTGTGACTTTGTGGCGTAAAACACTTTTGTGACAATGGTTTAAGCAGGTTGACCCCGCGTGTCTTATCGGCTATGCAAGCTAGGATGGTGCAAAGCATCCTTGAAGAGTGTCGTCGCGGAAAGCCTTTAAGCAAAAGCGAATCCCTCATCCTTTCATCAGCTAAAGGCGAGGATTTCACTGAGCTGCTTGTAGCAGCGTCGGAATTGCGCGACCTTCACAAGGGCAAGACCATCACCTTTTCTCCCAAGGTTTTCATTCCTTTGACGAATCTCTGCCGCGATTTCTGTGGCTATTGTACATTTCGTAAGGCTCCCAATGACATAGGGGCAAAGACCCTGACACTCGATGAGGTCCTCCGGATCGTTAACCGGGGAAAACTTTTGGGTTGCACGGAGGTCCTGTTTAGTTTGGGCGATAAGCCGGAGGCCATTTACCCTGAGATGAGAGAATTTCTGGGTCAGCTGGGGTATCGGCGCACCCTCGATTACCTCTACGAGGTGTGCAGGGTGGTGCTCGAAGAGACAGAGACGTTGCCTCACTCCAATGCGGGGCTGATGGGACGAAAGGACCTCCTGAAGCTTAGAGAAGTCAATATTAGCCTCGGTCTTATGCTGGAGAGCACCAGCCCACGTCTAACGTGGTCTTCAGGTCCTCATTTCAATGCTCCGGATAAAAAACCGGAGCTGCGACTAAAGACCATCCAACAGGCAGGAGAGTTCCGTATTCCATTCACTACAGGGATTCTCATAGGGATTGGTGAAAACTGGCAGGAAAGGATTGACTCACTGTTTGCCATTCGGGATCTGCACCAACGCCATGGCCATATTCAGGAAGTGATCGTACAAAACTTTCGCTCAAAGCCTGGAACACCCATGTTCGATCAGGCCGAACCGTCCCATGAAGAAATGTTAAAAACCATCGCCTTGGCCAGACTTGTTCTGGGAGGCGAGATGAATATACAGGCTCCACCGAATCTCACGCCGGCAAACTATGAAAACTACATCGGCGCGGGGATTAACGACTGGGGTGGAGTTTCACCTCTTACTCCTGATTTTATCAATCCTGAAGCCCCGTGGCCCGAACTGGAGATGCTTGGTCGTAAAACAGCAGAGGCGGGATATGTGTTGAAACCACGACTTCCCCTCTATCCGGAGTTCGTTTTTCAAAGTGAGAAATATTTATCGCCTCAGTTGCTCCCCTATGTGGAGAAACTCTGTGGTACGGACGGATTGGTTAGCCCCGATCCGACAAGAATAAGCGAACCATATTCGATCCTGAGCTGATGTTACATGAATGCCGTAATTTTTAGTCTGAGTTCGTATGTACCCAAATGGTGAGTTGCTGATCCATGATGAAAACAGCTCTTAGCTACCAACCAGTGCCGAGTAGAGTTATTTTTGGCCTATTAATCTCGGATCGGGGTTAGGAACGGTGAATTTCATGCAGCCATTGGAAACTCTATTTGAATTCGATAACCCAGCTGAGAGGCTGAGCGAGCTTCTTCCATTGATAAGACCAAGAGTGGGGCAAATCCTGGAGAAGGCCTCCGCGGGTTTTGAAATTGCTGAAGGGGAAGGCATGGAGCTGTGTGATGTAGCGGGGAACGAACTCGGCGCCCTAGTGGCTACTGCCGACCTTCTTCGTCAAAGAAAAGTTGGCGACCATGTTACCTATGTGGTCTGTCGAAATATCAATTTTACTAACGTTTGCTACGTGGGTTGTAAGTTCTGTGCGTTTAGTACCGGCCCCAATCATCAAGATGCCTGGGATTACTCTTTTAATGAGGTGGGGCGGCGCGCGGAGGAGGCCTGGGATAAAGGGGCAACCGAAATCTGTATGCAAGGTGGACTGCCTCGAGACATGCCGCCGCACTATTACCGGGATCTATTGAGTGCCATCAAATCGCAGGTTCCGAGGATCCATATTCATGCCTATTCTCCCATGGAAATTACCTACGGCGTTGAATTGACTCGCCTCTCAGTTGAGGACTATCTCAAGACCCTCCGCGAGGCAGGGCTCGACAGCCTACCCGGGACTGCAGCAGAGATCTTGGACGATGATGTTCGCAGAGTGCTTTCGAAAAATAAATTGAGTGTCGCCCAGTGGGTGAGAGTCATAACCACGGCCCATCGTCTCGGGATACCCACAACTTCAACCATGATGTACGGCCATCGGGAGACAGGGGGCCACTGGGTGCGGCACATTCTTCTGCTACGAGAAATCCAGAAGGAGACGGGCGGTTTCACTGAGTTTGTGCCATTGGGTTTCGTTCATACCAATACCGCGCTCTATCAGCAGGGGCTTGCCCGGCCCGGTCCGACCCCCGAGGAAAATATCCGTGTCCACGCCTTGGCAAGGGTCCTGCTCAACGATTTCATTCCAAACATTCAGGTTTCCTGGGTCAAGATTGGGCGAAAGATGTCCCAGTTCTGCCTCCGATCTGGAGCCAACGACTTTGGCGGGACCCTCATGGAGGAAAGCATCTCCCGCCTAGCGGGTTCTCAAGAGGGACAGATTATGTGGCCCTATGAATTTCGTAATCTAATTTCAGAGATCCATCGTATCCCTGCTGAGCGATCGACGACATACAAAATAATTCGAAGCTGGCAGAATTCCCACCATCTCCAGCTGCCACGCACTAATGACACACCTCTTACTACGGTTGAAACCTCAAGACCCATGTGAGTCAGCGAGAATGATAGTACTCCTAACTGGAGGAACAGGAGGTGCAAAACTCATTCAGGGATTGAGCTTAGAGGTGGAGCCTGACAGGCTGTTTGTCGTTTGCAATACTGCGGACGATTGCGTGGTGCACGGGTTCCATGTCTCACCTGACGTTGACACTATAACCTACACTCTAGCTGGTATTGCGGATATCACTAAAGGGTGGGGAATTCAGAACGAAACTTTCACTGTAATGAAGTGGCTCGGAAGGTTTGGTGAGGACACCTGGTTTCAGCTCGGGGACAAGGATCTGGCAACCCATATTACCCGATCTCGCCTTTTGAGCGAGGGTTTCAGCCTAACCCAGCTGACAGAGCAGATTTGCAAGGCTTTTCGTGTTCGCAGCGCAGTAGTACCCATGTCCGATGACAGGGTGCAAACAAAGATCGTGACTGCCAAAAAAGGGGTAGTCTCATTTCAGGAGTATTTCGTAAGGGATGGATGGGCAGATGAATGTGAAGGGATCTCCTATGAAGGAGCACAAGCGAGTCGGCCGGCGCCGGGAGTGTTGGATTCCATTCAGGGAGCATCTGCTGTGATCCTCTGTCCGAGTAATCCTGTGACCAGTATTGGCCCCATCCTCGCAGTCCCCGGGATAAGAGATGCATTGAGGGAAACCCGAGCACCCGTGGCTGCCGTAAGCCCGATAGTTGGAGGGAGGCCGTTTAGTGGCCCCACGCATAAGTTCATGGCGTGCCTGGGTATGGAGGTATCGGCCTTTGGTGTTGCACAGGCCTATCAGGATTTTCTTGATGTCCTATTCCTTGGACCTGAGGACAGCGAGCTTATCCCTCGAATCAAGGATTTGGGGATAAAGACTATGGTCACATCGATCCGACTGGACTCACTCAGTGATAAAAGACAATTGGCGCGTGAACTATTGACCACTATATGAATACTTCAGTCCTAATTCCCTCCAAAGGATTTGCCAACGCGAAGCAGCGGCTCGCTCCGCACCTCAGTGTGGTTGAGCGGGAGATCCTGGCCGTGTTCATGCTGCGACACGTGCTGGAGCAAGTGAGGAATGCACATGGAATTCAAACAACCTACGTTGTCACGGCGGACCACGAGGTGACTCGATTGGCTCTCTCCGTGGGGGCCCAGGTGATTCGAGAACAAGAGGAAAGGGGAGAAACGGAAGCTGTGGCCTTTGCTGCGGCAAGATTAAAACAGCAGGGAATCGAAACACTGCTTATACTCCCCGGCGATCTTCCATTGTTGCGCTCGAAGGATGTCGAATCAATTCTTGAACTGGCCCCCAGGGATCAGGGCAGCTTTCCCTTTGTGATGCTGGTACCTTCTCGGGATCGCATGGGAACCAATGCTCTTCTACTATCTCCACCAGATGCCATCGTACCTCGATTCGGTTTCGACAGTTTCTGCTACCACTTAAGCGAGGCCTGTGCCAAAAGGTATCCACTCCGAGTCTTAGAGAACCAGCGAGTTGCACTTGATATCGACAACCTGCAAGATCTGGAAGTTTTCCTCTCATCAGGAGTTGGAGGCGCGTCCTGCAAAGGTCTTTTTGAGCGATACGCTAATCAATGAAAAAGTTGGAAGTCACAGGCCTTGAAGGAATTGGTGAAGTGGTGGTGGGTAGCCCCATCGGCCAAATGATTCACGACGCATGCTCCTGTCAGGGACTTTCATTGAAAAGTGGAGACATCCTTGTAATCGCCCAGAAGATTGTCTCCAAGGCCGAAGGAAGGGTTGCCCGTTTAAGTGAGATAGTTCCTTCAGCACGAGCAATGGAGCTTTCGGTGAAACTCGACAAGGACCCGCGGTTGCTGGAGGTGATCCTTGGAGAAAGCCGAAGGATTATCAAGATGGGAAGGGGAGTCATTATCGTTGAGACTCATCATGGCTTTATTTGCGCCAATGGGGGTGTGGATCTTTCCAACGTAGGGCTAGGTCAGGCAGTCCTTTTACCCCAGGATCCGGATAAATCAGCGAAAAAGATTAGAGACGAAATAAGTGGGTTAACCGGAGTGGCCCCCGGTGTGATAATCAGTGACAGCTTTGGCCGTCCGTGGAGACTAGGAACTACGGAGGTTGCCCTTGGGGTGGCAGGTTTTAGTCCGCTGAAAGACGATCGCGGCAAGACAGACGGCTATGGATATGAACTCAAAGCGTCGGTGGAGGCCATTGGCGACGAACTGGCCTCGGCTGCTGCTCTAATCATGGGCAAGAGAGATCGCGTGCCTGTAGCTTTGATTCGGGGTTTAGCGGCGGCCCAGGCACAGGGGTCAGTCCGTGAACTTCTCCGTCCCGAAGAACAGGATTTGTTCCGCGGTTTTTGAAGCAATACTTGTGGAAAAAGAGATCGCCATCGCCATTGTGGGAGGAACCGGCAATCTTGGGCAAGCGTTAGCTCATCGATTGGCATTTCCTGGGATAAAACTTCTCATTGGTTCGCGCAATCAAGAAAAAGCCAACACAGTAGTTGAAAGCCTGAAAAATTCCATAGGAAAGGGGAGTTTCGAAGGAAAAAGCAATCCGGAGGCCGTCAGGGAGGCAGAATTGGTGGTCATCGCTGTTCCCTATGACGGTCATGCCCCGATGCTCTCGGAGTTAAGGGAGGAACTTCGGACAAAGATCATAATCGACGCTGTGGTACCGCTACTAAAAGGTAGGCCCTTTATCCCACCTGCAGGCTCTGCCCTCATGGAGGCGCAGGAGATATTGGGAAAGGAGACTCAACTAGTGGGTGCCCTGCATAACGTTTCCGCCGTGGACCTGCAGCAACCTGAGGCTCCTTTAGGAGACGTATTGGTATGCGGGGATGACCAGCAGAGTAAACAGAAAGTGATGGAATTTCTGTTAAAAATAGGCGCAAGGGCTCTTGATGCAGGACCGACAAGCAACGCTTATGTTATCGAAGGACTTACAGGTGTGTTAATTCAGCTTAACCGCAAGTACAAATCCAAACACGCGAGCGTAAAAATTACCGGGATTGGGGAACCGTGAGCATAGCCGGGTCACGGCATGGCGCTAAGCGCATAGCGCAAAGCGTTAGTTAGTACTGAGTTACGAGGACTGAGTGCTGAGTTGGGAAAGATAAGAGTCGAGGATAGAGAATCGAAGATAGCAAAATGAAAGAGGGAAATTAACCGCAGACTCACGCAGACTGGGGAACAGCAAAGCGCTAGTCAATACTGAGTTACGAGTGCTGAGGCCTAAGTTCTGAGTGTGGAGGGGATTGGGTGTAGGGAAGAATGTGTAAAAAGAAAAAGCTGCCAGCGATCAACCTTCAGCTCTGAATTCTCTTGCTGCTAACTGCTTACTGTCTGCCTAGATTCTGTATTCTGTAGTCATGTAGTCAGTGGTCCCGAATCCGCAAAGACGCTATGCGCTTTGCGATTCGGCCTAAATTGATGGTACGATCTGAACCCCACTGCTAGTGACGATCCAGCGATCTTCCAGTTGCGCTTCCATGGCGCCGTCAAATAAATTGTTTCCTTCACTCTTGGCCCGTTCAATCCATCCCTGGGAGCTCAAATAATCGATGAATCTCTCGGTGGCATCACTGTGGTTTTTGATCAGAGAGTTGAGGTCAGTGAACCGCCCGCGCCATTGAGTCTCAGTCTCGATGTAGTTTTGAATTCGCCACTCATCGAAGCTGTCAGAGCGACCATCTGGGCCAATTGCCATGCTCAGCTGTTCACCCGATTTTGAATTGTAAAAATCAACACCCCAGCCACGGAAGACGTACATCCAGTCCGGGGATTTTTTGAGGTTCCCGAAGTGATTTTGTTCTTTTTTTAGGCGGATTTCCAGGCCCTGGAATAGCCATTGACTGGTGGGTAGACCCTCCTGGGCCGCACAGTTTTCCGCCAATTCCTTTGCTCGATTCGATAGTTGATAGCAGGCCTGAAGAAACTCCATCGCATGAGATTTCAGTGCGTCGTCAGAAACGTTGGGCCTCAGAGTCAGAACCAGCCTGAGGCCATTACTGATCTGACTATGGGTAAAGGGTTTGGTGATATACCCATCGGCTCCCATCCCATAGCCCCCGGATACATCCTCATATTTGTCTAAGGATGTTAGCAAGATTATGGGAATAGACGAGGTTTCGGGTGATTCTTTAAGCCGTGTCATCACCTCGTCCCCCCCCATTTCTGGCATATTTCGATCGAGAATGACTACGTCGGGTTTGCTTTCTTTAATGCTGGACATGGCCTCAACGCCATTGTCTGCCGATGAAACGCAGAATCCCTCTTTTTCCAACATCATACTTACAATGTTAATAATATCAGGCTCGTCGTCCACTACTAGGATCTGCTTTTTTTGGTCCATATATAAAAAGTTACGCCTCCTCTGCTATCCTGTCAACTGCTCCAAAACAGGGGGACATGGACACCCTGTGGCAGTCTAATTAGGTCCTAGGGCCGTTATGAACTAGCTCAATTTTGTAGCCGTTTGGGTCTTCGATAAAAGCGATATTAGTTTGTCCGTGTTTCATGGGACCCGGTTCGCGTACGACTTTTGCTCCCTTGCTTCGCAGCTCGTCGCAGGTCTTGTAAATGTCGTCCACGCCGATAGCGATATGTCCAAACCCGTTTCCCAGATCGTATTCGTGGGTATCCCAATTGTATGTCAACTCCAGCACACTGTGTTCCTTCTCGGAGCCGTACCCAACAAAAGCCAGGGTAAACCGTCCCGTGGGATACTCTTTCTTCCTGAATAGTTTCATCTTTAGTAAGTCGCAATAGAAATTGATGGATTCATCCAAGTCATTGACACGGATCATCGTATGACGAATCATGGTAAGCCTCCTGGTCAGTTAAGATGCACAGAGCTTATAACGAGGCTGTGTGTCGAGCAAGGGTTTACCCCGAACCACAGAACGCCCGGGACGTGAGTCCGGGGATGAACCCCGTACCAACTCCATCGAGGAATGACAAATCATCCCCTATCTCCCGCACTGTTGGAACGGGATGAATGTTTCGAACTTCCCCGAAGGGAAGCGCCCGAAAGCCATAGACGTAAGTCCGTGGTTCGGGGTTTACTCGATGACCATGAACGGTCCCTACGATCAAATAATTCTCCCCGACGGTATTCGAAACAGAGAAACTCACTTCTCATGTGAAAAAGTTGTTGATGACTTAAGATTTCGTTTTATCAGGAGGCTATAAATGGCTTGCTGGAGCCAATTGCTCAATTTATGATCCTCATAATCTATCTAATTCCAATAATTTGCTCATTAGTTATGCAACCGTAACGGAGTTCTAAACGCTAGTTTCCCTTTTCAATGGCAGCTAGGAAAGATCCCAATCGAGATTTACCAGATTCTTTTTCGGGTTGTTTCGGAACGATTTTATCGAGTTCTTTCACCTTTTCAGGAATGGCTTGTTTGATCATCTTTACTTCCATCTCTCGCGCATGGAGAATTACATTTCTTTCGTGCAACTCTGCCCTCAGCCCTTCTAATTCGGTTTCGGTTGCCTGCCTCTGAGCATCGTCAATTTGTAAATGCGTTAACAAATCTTCTTTCTGTTTCAACTCAGTTTCGAGTTCCTGGATTTTTCTGCTCAGTGTGTCTTCTAATTCTCTAGTGTTTGACTCCCGTGCGCGCAGGGACTCCTCGTGCTCCTTCACCTGAGCCTCAAGGGCTGAGGTCTTGGCCTCCAGCTCAGAACGAATTCCGATAGCCTCTCCGTTATGTGCTGACAACAATTCATCCCTTTGCCTCAACTCATTTTCCAGCTCCTGGAATTTGTTGTTAAACGACTGCTCCATTTGCTTAGCGTTCGCTTCCCGTTCACGGAGGGCTTCATCCCTGCCCATGAGTTGGGCTTCAAGGGCTGAGGCCTTGGCCTCCAGCTCGGAGAGGTCGTCATTGGACCCGAAATTTTGCATTGCCAGCAACTCGTCCCTTTGCCTCAACTCATTTTCCAGCTCCTGGAATTTGCTGTTAAACGACTGCTCCATTTGCGCGGCGTTCGCTTCCCGCTCACGGAGGGCTTCA
Organism: uncultured Binatia bacterium (SeqCode); assembly: GCA_965215595.1. Taxonomy (GTDB): domain Bacteria; phylum Desulfobacterota; class Binatia; order UBA9968; family CAXXLF01; genus CBDCDW01. The sequence continues at coordinate 1,219,236 of CBDCDW010000006.1, forward strand.
TCCCTGTCCATGAGTTGGGCTTCAAGGGCTGAGGCCTTGGCCTCCAGCTCAGAGGGATCACCGTCGGACCCGCCCTGCATTGCTAACAATCCGTCTTTTTGTTCTACCTCCTGCTGTAGGTTCTGGATTTGTCCATTCAGGGTCTCTTCTAACTCTTTTAGCGCTGCTTCTTTTCGTCGAAGCACTTCAGCCTTTTCCTCGATTTGGGTTTCCAGCAAAGCTGCTTTAGCTTCGGCGTCAAATTTTTCCCCTTCGGACTGAAGAACTTCAGTCATTGCCTTGGATTCTGCCTCCTTGATGGCCGATTCCATCTTGTCGATGCGCTTGAGGAGGGCTTTTCGCAGATTGGACATCTCGGGGCCAACAGTCATAGGGCGTGGTGCACTTTTTTCAGTTGAAATGAAGGGATAGAGAATCAATACAGCAATGATAAAGCCAAAAAGGTGATAGGAGGCAAGCAGAACACGGTCGCCACCTGCGAGGGCGACTAAATCGGCTCGATGGAGGTAAAAAACCCAGAAAAATATGAACAGATAGGTAGCCAGTAGACATAATTTCATCTTATTCATCAGCATCAAACATCCGATGATGCTGAGAAATAGTACAAGGTGCCATGTTGGAATGGTTAGTTCAAAGAGAAGCAAATTTCGCATCGGTAGATGGCTCCGGCAAGGGAATCCCTGTGGCTAAAAATTTGCAATCGCCGTGCCATGCAATTGACAAAATTTGAAGAGGGGAAAGGCAATTCAAAAGGGGGGTGCCAACGTTGACATGCCCAGTCATTGACCATCCAAAATGCCGTAAATTGGCACATGAATCAGATAGGACGAGATATAAGGGGTCGGATTATAACGAGTTTTGGATGGGCTCTCTAGGTGCTTTTTGTGTGCAAATTGTGCGAGACAAATTGGTTGGAAAAAAGGGTTCAGTGTCTCTTATCAATGTTCGCGAGGAAGGATACAAGGCGGGATTTTCCTGGTTCGCGTTTGGCCTGACTCTGGATAATTTTTTCGAGTTCCTTAATTTTTTCTTGCATGGACTGTTTGATCATCTTTACCTCGGTTTCTTTGGCAGAAAGCATGATCTCTCTTTCCCGCAGCGTCTTCTTAAGATCTTCTGTCTCGGCTTTGATGATGGGTGAATCCTTGGTGGAATTCCTTAGCAAAAATGAAGCATCGGCGGCGCTGTTTTCGTCCTCCACCACGTTGTCAAGGGTAACCACGTCCTCCTCTCTGAGAGTTACCAAGGCTTCGGCTTCACCTCCAGTGGTAGCCATCTTCGCTCTAAGTTCCTCTAACTCATTTTGAGAGGCGTCCAGAAGTGACTCTTTTTCGGTTAATCGGTCTTCCAGGTCCTGGATCTCGGCATTGAGGCTTTCCTCCAATTGCTCCATAGTGGACTCTTTGGCTCGAAAGGCATCCTCTCGTTCCTTCAGTTGCGTATCTGTGGACGAAGCCTTTGCCGCAAACGCTGACTTGAGACCCGCGATTTCCTCATTACGCTGTCCAAGGACGTTTCCTTTTTCCTTCAGTTGCTGCTCGAGATCGCTTATTTTCAGGTTGAGACCTTTTGCCAGTTCTTTGTGTTCCTCCAGTGGACCAAGGGCAGATTCCACCTTTATTGCTGAGTTCGGAGATTTCCTCATTCTGGTGCGTTAACTGACCTTCCTTTGTAGATAGCTTTTCTTCCAGGTCTCTAATCTCAGCATTGAGACTTTCTTCCAGTTGCGTCATAATAGCCTCTTTTTTTCGCAGGGCCTGTTCTCTCTCGTGGAACTGAGCCTCCGCCCTAGTTTTAGCCTCAATTTCCAACTTGAGACCGGCGACCTCCCGATTACGCTGCTCTAAGGCATTGTCAATTTCCATTGATCGCTGTTCGAGCTCACTGGTTCTGATGGTGAGACCTCTAGCCAGTTCTTTCTGTTCCGCGAGGGATCCCGATATGGCTTCTACCTGTTGCCTGAGTTCGGAAATGACCTGGTCGCGTTGTTCTAGCGCATCACCTTTTTCTCTTAATTGCTGCTCAATGGCACTGATTTTAAGAGTGAGATTTTTGGTAAGTTCCTTCTGCTCCTCAAGTAAACCTCCCGCAGCTTCCAATTGTCGTTTTAGCTCAGAAGTCGCCTGGTCGCGCTGCTCTAAAACGTTATCTTTGACCTTCAACTGCTGCTCAAGTTCATCGATCTTTGTGTAGAGTCCCTTTTCCACTTCCTTGTGGTCTGCCAAAATGCCCATAGCGGCTTCCGCCTGTTGCCTAACCCGCGCCATCTCCTCATTGCTCTGCTTTGACAGGTCTTGACTTTCGTTGAGACGGTCTTCTAAGTCCATGATTTCGGCGTTGAGACTCTCCTCCAGTCGCTCCATGGTAGACTCTTTGGTGTGCAGAGCCTCTTCTCGCTCCTGAAGGTTGGTAGCGGATAGCACTGTGGTAACCTCGGACTCCGACGCAAGGTTGGAACCCAGCTGACCACGATGCTCTAGGACTTCCCCTTGATCATTCGATGGTCCTTCAAGGCGACCTCCAATGGTGACAGAATCTATTTCCTGATCTTCATGGATTTCAGACAGTTTGTCTTCCGCCACTGCTTGGGATTTGAGACCGGATAACTCGGTATCGCGTTGTTCTAAGAGTCGGTCTTTTTCACTCAAGTGATTGGTCAGGTCTTGAATTTCTGCGGTGAGGCTTTCCTCAAACCGTTGGAAATTAGCCTCCTTGGACTGCACAAGATCCTCATTTTGTTTTAACAGTGCCTCCAGGCGGGTCACTTTCTGATCGGCCTCTTGCCTTAGCTCGTCGGATCTCCGTATCTCCGCAGAGGCATGAAATTCGGCTGCCCTAAGAGCCACTTCTAGTTTTTCAATTTGGCCGAGGAGAGCTGTTTTAAGCGCTATGACGTCGTTGCCGAGAGAGGCTATTCGGTGGGCTTCGTTGTCTTTTGAAGACTCCATAGAGGTAATTTTCGCCTATCTATTCCCTAAGGGCCGCTCAGCTTAGTTAATAGGAACTTGGAAAGCAAGCGATTAAAAAGGAGTTCAGGTGGTTAGTTCTAGCGAAAATCATACCAATGACCGATATGCGAAGATGGTACGGAATTCAATGCCTTTATGTCCTTTAAAAGGCAAAAGAATACCGATATGTGCATTCATGTACAAAAATGTTCTTCAGATTGCGCGATTTTTACCCAACGGAATGATCCACGAAACTGCGGTCATTGGCCTGGGTAAGTTTCCAGCCTAGTTTTTCGCTGTAGCTGATTCGGGTTAGGCCGCAGGGATCCACGTGGAATGAGCGGTAATTGTTAAGGGGAGTTCCCGTAATACGGCATAGAATAGAAACCATGGGAAATTGATGGCTCACGATCACTACCGTTTTATGGAGGAAATGACGTTTTATATTCTCAATTCCTCTCCACGCCCGCTTATCCACTTCAGCAATGCTTTCCCCGCCGGGAATGGCAAGATTGGCAGGTTTTTCCCGCCAGGCCTGGATAAAATCCGCATAGGTGGACTGGATCTCCGTGAAGGTGTGTCCCTCAAATTCTCCATGATCCAATTCACGGAAATCGTTGTCGGTGATAACTTCTAATGCATGCAATTCACTGACCGCGTTGGCCGTTTGAATGGCCCTTTTTAAATTGCTCGAAAATACGGCATGAATATTTTCTTCTTTGAGATGCTGAGCCACATCCCTTGCCTGCCTGAGCCCAGTCTCGTTCAAATCCAGGTCTGTTAGGCCTTGGCAGCGCTTCTCAAAATTCCAAAGGGTTTCTCCATGCCGTAACAGAAGAATTTCCATGTAACTGTCCCGGGACCGGAGTTAAAAGTGCGGTCTGATTAACCCGATCCGATATTAATCAGTCCAAGAAATTATCGTTTGCGAATATCTAGGGCTCCAGAGCTGTGTGTGCCATAAACCGGTTCGACACGCTCCCAGCCCTGACCCTTCGACCATGCTCAGGGTCATGGTGAGGTACTCGAACCATGAGGTCCTCTAAGGGTCGATAACTCACGCGCAGTGTAATCATAGGCCGGCGACCGTTTACCCCGATCCGAATTAAACCAGGGAGAATGAGGCGGCGAAAACTATCCATAATTACCATCCAATGTCCCAATGTCTAGTATATAGCCGCCATGGGCGGCATATAGAAATTCGGATCGGGATTAACTGGATGAGAGGGATTCGGTTTCCACCTCTATGCGAGCTCGGGACTTGAGTCCCTCCATGAATTGAACCAATGCACTCTCTTGTCTCGCTTTCAAGGCGGCTTCCAGGAGGAAGTCTTTTTGCCTTTCGAAGTTTTTCATGTCCGCCGCTTGCCCTTCCTTAAAGGTTAGGATGTAAACCGCATCTTTTCCGCTGTAGACCTCGTTTGCAATGGGCTGCTGAGCCGAAAGTGGTAATCCACCGGTTGGGATTCCGTCCAAAATACCTATTTTCGGAATCCGCAGAGTGCTGAACGCCTCTAGTCCTTGAAACTTGCTCATCACGTTGGCCGTTTGAATGTCCTGTTTCAGGTTGCGGAAAAACAGGCCGGTCTCCTCCACTCGGAGGTCGTCCTGGCTTGCAAGTTGTTGAATATCTTTTTTTTCTTTTAGCTCTGCAAGGAGGGTAGCCGCCTTTTCAGTGGCCATTTCCATGGCTTTCTTTTCCTTTACCATTTTCGTGACGTCTCCTCGAATGGCCTCCAGGGCTGGCAGGTGGCGCTCTTTTCTATCCTTCAGTTTGATCAGATAAGTAGCCTTTGGTCCCTCCACGACAGGACTTATCTCCTCAGGTGTGAGGGTAAAGGATGTGGTATAAAACGCATCCACGGGGCCAACGTCCTTTAGACCCTCTTCCTCCCTGAAGAAGGGCGTAACTTTTACGGATAGCCCCCTTTTCTCTGCAATGGCCGACAGGCTTTCTCCTTCCAGGGCCTTTGCCCGGTCTGTCTCTGCCGCTTGGAGCGCCTGCTCCGTGCCGCGCTCTTTTTTAATGGTCCGTATGATCTCATCTTTGGCTTCTTTCAGGGTTTTGGTTTTTTCTTCCCTGGTTTCCACTCCCTTAAGAATGTGAAGTCCATTGGGGCTCTCCAATAGGGTGCTGATCTCTCCCTTTTTTAAAGCAAAAGCGGCCTCCTCCAGCACAGGCAGAATATCCCCCCGGGACAAAAACCCAGTGTCCCCACCACTGGAAGCGGAAAAGTCATCTGAATTTTCTTTAGCTAGTTTGGCAAAATCTTTTCCAGCCTGTGCCTGTCCCAAGACTTGTTCTGCCTTGGCTCGGATGGCCTCCTTTTTCTTTGGGTCCTTTCTAGTAGGGTTGCGAAAAAAGATTTGGCGCAATCTGATAGCGTAGTCTTGATGAAATTTCTTATCTCGGTGCAGGTTGTAATACTCTTCAGTATCCTTCTCACTCACCTCAATTTTGGAGGAGTATTGGGAGTGAGGGTTGGCAATGTATTCGACGCTGACTTTAAGGGGTTCTTTTAGCTCTTCCTGGTTTTGGTCGTAGTAACTCTTTAACTCTTCCGCTGAGACCGTGGCCTTTTGTACGAAATCTTTTCTCGCCAAACGGATGAAGTTGAGATTGATCTTTTCCCTTTCTAACTGGTACTGCTCTTTCACTTCAGCCTCGCTCACATGGACAGAGTCCCGGGTGATGTCGAGGAGTTTATCAATGAGGAGCTCATCCTTTCGCGCCTTTTCAAATTGTCCGGGAGTCATGAGGTTGGTGCGGAGCATTCGGAGATAAAGAGCCTTATTGAATTGGCCATCGGTCTGGAAAACCTGATTTTGAGCAATCGTCTTTGTCAGTTCCTCATCCGTCACCTCAAGTCCGATCCGGCGGGCCTCCTGGAGGAGGAGATGGGTTTGAATTAAGTCCTGCAAGAGGGCAATCCGGAGGTTTAGTTCGTCAAAACGTTGCCTGCTACGATTGGACCGGAGAGCTCTTGAGACCAGGGTCTCCAACTCTGCGGCGCTGATTGCTTCCCCGTTGACTTTTGCCACGGGTCCAAGGGTTGGATCCTCCACCAGGCTACTGGACCCGAAATAAAGGATAAAAACAAACGAGATCACCCCGACGATTAGGAAAATCGTCCAGGATCGCTTTCTCTTACGTAAAAAATCTAGCATGGATTAGCTCACCCTCAACTAAACCTGATTGATAACATCAGGATATGGAATCCCTTTTTCCGTTGCAACTAGTTCAAAACTGCCATAGGGTTTTCGTGGGGTCAACTGGGTGACCCTGGATTCTACTGAGTCACCGGTCAGAACAAAACATTCCGGGAGGCTACCAATATGGAAAAACGAGTGATCGATGCAGATGGGCATGTATTTGAAGCTCCAGCCATAGCAGACTATATCGAGGAGCCCTATCAGAGTCAGTCCAACTTCAGAAGGCAAGCTCGTCTTTGGCCGACACTGGACGGCCATCACTTTGGCCTGGGATTTCGGAGTTCAGGGGCGTTTGGGGGAGGGAAATCCATCGGGCCTGAGCAGTGGTTGGACTTTTTGGATGAAGCAGACATCGAGTTCAGCGTTTTGTATCCAACGGCCGGTTTGGGCATGGGCCTGATCACCTCTCCCGGCTGGGCGATTGCCGTGGCTAAGGCCTACAACAACTGGTTGCACGAAACCTATCAAAAGAGAAGTCCTCGCCTTAAAGGCATGGCGCTTTTGCCCATGCAGGATGTCCCCGCAGCAGTAACGGAGCTTCGCAGGGCGGTCAAGGAATTGGGTATGTTGGGCGCAATGCTTCCATCGAGGGGGCTGCCAAAACATTTAGGTGCTATGGAATATTGGCCCATCTACGAGGAGGCAGAGAGACTGGATTGTGCCCTCGCCGTTCATGGCGGGAGTCACAGCGGAATGGGTTTTGACTCCTTTACCGTTTACGCACCCATCGCTGGTCTTGGTCACCCCGTCTCTCTTATGGTTGCACTCTCCGGCTTTGTTTTCCACGGTGTGATGGATAAATTTCCTCGTCTGCGGGTTGGTTTTCTTGAGGGAGGAGCAAGCTGGGCCACATTCTGGATGGACCGGATGGATCGATCCAATCAATACCATCTTGAAATCGATCCCAGAGGGACCTACGGATACCCGACTCTTGAGAAGAATCCAAGCGAATATTTAAAGAGCGGTCGGATTTTTATCGGCTGTGAAGGCAACGAGACGGGCCTTCCCTATCAAGTGGAGAGAGTGGGGGCCCAGACCTTTCTGTTTGCATCGGATTATCCCCATGAGATTGGCCCCGAGGATTGTCGCAGGGAGGCTCAAGAAATCATGCAATGTGAAGGGCTCAGCGATGAAGCCAAGCAGGGGATCTTGCGGGAGAACGCGAGAAGGTTTTACGGATTTTCAGTGGAGGACTGATCATGGCAACATGCAAAGCTGCAGTATTTGTTGAGGCTGGCAAACCCTTGGAAGTGCAGGAGTTTCCTATTCCCCAGTTGGAGCCCGGCGCCGTACTCGTCAAAATGGACATGGCAGCCGTTTGCGCCACCGATGTCCATAACCGCTACAGTCCGGCCTGGCCCCATCCGATGATCTTTGGACATGAAAACATAGGGACCATCGACCGCTTGGGAAAAGGGGTCGATCGAGACGTCCTGGGACATCCCTTAAAGGAAGGGGATCGAATTATTTTTCGGTCCACTCCCTGCGGCAGGTGTTTTAATTGCTCCATTGGTGAAAACTGCCAGGTGGTCAAGAACTACGGGTTCATCCCCGCCGACGAACCGCCCCACCTAAGAGGTGGCTTCGGTCAGTACATCTATCTGGACCCATCACCATGGCTGTTACGCATTCCCGACCGTATGTCTAACGACCGTGCCCTCATGAGCGTGATTGGCAATCACACGGTGCTCAACGGCATCGAGAGGATCGGGGGTATCAGCCTGTCCGACACAGTGGTGGTGCAGGGTTCCGGGCCCATCGGAATGGGGGCACTTACTCAGGCCAGGGTTGCCGGAGCTAACAAAGTGATTGTTATCGGTGCTCCGTCACCCCGACTCGAGTTAGCCAAGAAGATGGGAGCGGACGAAACCATCGATATCGGTGAATACCGCGAACCGAAGCAGCGAGTCGCCAAGGTGCGGGAGTTGACCGATGGGCGCGGTCCTGACGTGGTGATCGAGTGCTCAGGTGCGAATACCGCATTCCAAGAAGGTCTGGAGATGGTTCGCGTCGCAGGAAAGTATCTTGTGGTGGGTCAGCTGAGGGACCACGGACCACAAGCGCCGCCCATTTCTCCATACTTGATTACGAGAAAAGTACTCCGTCTGAACGGGGTAATTTCCTCCAAGCCTCACCATATCATTCGGACGGTGCAAATGATGGATCGGGTGGTCAAGTACCCGGTGGAAAAACTAATTACTCACCGATTCTCGCTGAACGACGTGAACGAGGCCTTTAAATCCCATGAAACTTTGGAGGCCATGGTGGCGGTCATTCTCCCCAATGGGTGAGAGTTTGGGGCTAACTCCTACCGCGACAACAACCTAAACCTGCATAAATAACCCAAGCGTTTCAAGCCCTAGAGGGCTGCTTGGTAGGGAGCTATTGGGGCTTGTCTGAACCAGTACACGGACAGAAAGCGGACAGTGAACCGTCCTAAACCGGGTGCGACAGGCCCTGTCCGATTGCGGAATAGTCGAATAGTCCGCTCTAATTCGCTAGAGTGCAAGGATTACTTCTTCCATGTCAGTGTTCTGTCCGAGTGCAGTGCTGAAAATTAGCACGCACCCGCTGGACTTGAGCCAGTGACCTACTGATTACGAATTGTCCCGAGGGGCATACTGAGAAGGAACCAGAAGGAAAAGATAGCTGAAATTTAAAGAATTACGAAGAATGTTTTCCTGCTCAGTACGGGTCGTTTTGGCTCATTCTGGTAGCAAAAGTGGTAGCAGAGATTAATCCGCTGGACCTAGTGGGGAAATCCTTGCAACCCGCTCTACGAGATCCAATGCCCTTTTAATTCTGCTCAGACGATATCCAGAAAGATGCAAATCTATATAGGCTCGGAGCCGCTCTGGGCTTAGGTTTGCTCTGTATCAGACCGCCAGGACGCAATTAATGAGCTAATTAACTGCGTTTCAGAGCTATTTTGACCCGTTCCAAGGTTTTATAGAGGGGGTAAGGCCGTCAATAGCCCTGCGAAATGATTATCTTGAGCCGTGATATGCCGACATACAGATCAGTGTTTTGTCGATTCGTGAGGTTAAATCTTTCCGTTGTATCTCATTGAAACTGGGGTAGAATTTTAATGATGGGCTGATCGATCCAAATGTAATATGCCGACATAAAAAGGAGATATGCCGCGATGACCAGACATTGCTCCACCCTTGGGGCCCAGCCATGTCGGATGCATCAACTCGGTTCCAACGGTCAGCCGGGGGAACCTTTTAAGACACAGATTAGTTATTCAGTTATTAGATTTGGGACGGATCAGAGGGAAAGGGCCCCGTATATGAAGAGAATAATTGACCTTAGCTCGGTATTTTTTCTTCTCATCTTTGTAGGCGGTTGCACCACCATCCAGGTATCACGGGAGGTGCAGAGCGGCCGAAGTGCCCTAACATTAAATCAACCCAAAGAGGCCCTTGCACGATTTGAGGCTGCAGCAGCCCAGGATCCCAATTATACGACCCGTTTTACCGATTTGAACACAGGGATTTGGACCTACGTGGGGAGGGCGTACTATGAAATAGGTGAGAAAGATAAGGCGCTGGCAAGCCTGAAGCGTGCGAAGGAGAGCTCTAACGATGACCATGTTGGCAGAATCTATCTTGGGCTTGTGATGGCTCAAACAGGAAATAGGCGGGAAGGAAAAGCGGAACTTGCATCCGGACTCAAGGGGTTAGCGGTTTGGCTTGAAAGTTTGTCTTTTACAAGCGTGGAGCTTAACCTTTGGGATCCAGATCACCGTATCGCAAATGGCATCTCACAATCACTGAAGATGGTGCAGGCGGAAAGGCCCGATTGGCAAAGTATCGCAGCCGATGTAGAGTGGCTTGGAAAGGCACTTGAGGAAGAAATCGAAAGTGTGAAAGATGATAAGGAAGCGGAGCTTACAGATCCCGGCGGTGGCGCTTCATAATGGTCTCCTATTTTGTTACGAAGGCACCAATATCACAGGGGAAAGGGTTGTCAATCATCCCAGCATGCAATTAAACGACGCTTTAATTGAGTTCTACGTGCCTGATAACAAAAATGACGGCCCGGTGTGGACCGCCGAAGGGGTAGAGCTAATACCAAGCTGTCGATACACACCCCAAGGTAACTAGATGGGGATAATTAGAAATCCCGGGCTATCAGCGCGACCCGATGGTTTCGTATCAATGCCGAAACCTACGGTCGTCATCTTCGCGCTCACGTCGCTTGTCATCGCGCACATCCTCAATCTCCTCTTCAAATTCCCTCCCCAACCATCGTACATTTTCATCGACCTTGGCAATGTTAATAATTTCTTCCCGTAACAACTCCTGTGTCTGAAGAATGCCTTTTTTGAGATGTCCGTCAGGATCCCAATACTGTCCATCAAAACCTTGCCAGGTTATGTTGTCGAGCCAATTTCCTAGCCCTTTAAGCCCGGATTCAAGCACTGCAATACCTTCCCTCCTCCGTCCGTTCTGGGCCATAACCAGGCCAAGATAGATACTTGCGAAATAGTCTCCACTGAAGCTCTCCTTTGCCCGCTTCAGGCTTGCCAACGCCTTTTCTTTCTCCCCTAGCTCATAAAAGGCTCTACCCACATAGGTCCAGATTCCCGTGTTCAAAAGCGTAAAGCGAGTCGTATAATTAGGATTGACGCGGGCAGCCGCTTCAAAATGAGTCAAGGCCTCTTTGGGTTCATTGAGCTTTAAGGCTCTTCTGCCACTCTGCACGTTCTTTGACACCTGCACTGTGGCACAACTGCTCAAGAAGATAAGGACGAAAAAGGGCATTATATAACTGAAGGTGAACTTCATAAGACTAACCCTCCCGTTAGCGAAAACAACAAATTTCCTCTCATAGCCAATTCGCATCTTCATGGCATCCTCACGATTAGAGTTGGTAGCAAGCGGTGGGAATTTTATGAGGGCACTAATATCACACGAGAAAATGTTGTCAATTATTACAAGACGCAATTAAACGACGCTTTAATTGCGTTTGGTGTAGATCCTCCGCCCTATTGGGAGACTGACCTACTAACTCTTTGTTATCTTACCCAAAATATTCTCTTTGAGAACGGCGACCTGGCCATTCCTGCTACTAGCCCGACTTAGCGGATTCGACCCCCTCGATAACTTTTTTCGCGTTTTAAGTAGCCAATTTCCAAGGCGAGGTGAGCCCGAAATGGGCCTAAACAGCCTGTAGTGAAGACCTACCCCCTTTTCAGGGTTGCCCAACACGCAGTATTCTACGTGCGCTATGTTCTTACGTTGCACGAAACGCAACAAAGATGGCAAGGAACACCGTTACTGGAATGTGGTGGAGAACCGCCGGGTAACAGGTGGACGAGTCGTTCAGCGCCAGGTGCTCTATCTCGGTGAGATCAACGACTCTCAGCATCAGGCGTGGCGTAAGACCATCGAGGTCTTCGAGGATGGAGCAGTATTGCCGCGTACGATAGCACTGTTTGCCGAGGATCGGCCTGTAGAAATTGATGACGACGAAGTGGTGCAGATCTGGCTGAAGGATCTGGAACTGCACCGGCCCAGACAGTGGGGCGCATGCTGGCTGGCCTGTCACCTGTACGAGCAGTTGGGGCTCGATGAGTTCTGGGCGACACGGTTGGAGCCGAGCCGCAAGGGGACGCGCTGGGATCTGATCACGCAGGCGTTGAGCTGCTACCGGCTGATTGATCCTGGCAGCGAGTGGCGGTTACATCGGCACTGGTACGACAACAGCGCGATGGCCGATTGTCTGGGGGCGGGCTTTGAACTGGTGGAGATCCACAAGCTCTACAAGTGCCTGGACCAGCTCCTGGGTCACAAGCAAGCGCTTTTTGATCACCTGACACAACGGTGGAAGGATCTGTTCAATGCAAAGTTCGACGTGCTGCTCTACGATCTGACCAGCACCTACTTTGAGAGCAATCCACCCTTTTCGGAAAACGACAAGCGAAAGTATGGTTACAGCCGTGACAAGCGTTTCGATTGTGTCCAAGTGGTGATTGCTCTGATCGTGACCCCGGAAGGGTTCCCGTTGGCCTATGAAGTCATGGCCGGCAACACGGCCGACAAGACTACGTTGAGTGAATTTCTCAACAAGATCGAGGAGCAGTACGGCAAAGCGGAGCGCATCTGGGTGATGGACCGGGGGATTCCGACCGAGGAGGTTCTCAAGCAGATGCGCGAAAGCACTCCGCCGATCTATTACCTGGTGGGAACGCCTAAGGGACGACTGAGCCGTTACGAGAAGGAGCTGATCGACAAGCCGTGGCATACAGTGCGCGAAGGAGTGGAGGTCAAGTTACTACCACAAGACGATGAGTTGTATGTGTTGGCACAGAGTCGTGATCGCATCAACAAGGAGCGCTCCATGCGGCGTCGGCAACTAAAGAAGCTGTGGAGGCGGCTTAAGCAGCTACAAGGCATGAAGTTGACGCGTGACGAGCTGTTGCTGAAACTCGGGGCCGCCAGGCAGCAATCGCCTTCGGCCTGGCGACTGGTTCGGATCGACATCCCTGATGGCAATGGGTCGGTGCAGTTCTCATTGCGAAAGGACCAGCTACAAAAGGTCCGGCGCCGAGAAGGACGTTACTTGCTGAGAACGAACCTGGTTGGACGCGAGCCTGAACAGATGTGGGAGTTCTACATGCAACTGGTTCAGGTCGAAGAAGCGTTCAAGAACCTCAAGGGTGATCTGGCGATCCGTCCGATCCACCACCAGAAGGAGGAACGCATCGAAGCTCACATATTCGTAGCCTTCATGGCTTACGCCATGCATGTGACCTTGCGTCGCCACCTGCGGGATTTGGCACCGGGATTGACACCGCGATCGGTTCTGGAAAAGTTCGGTGCTGTTCAGATGATAGACGTGCATTTGCCGACCACTGATGGACGCAAGGTGATCATGTCACGCTATACACAGCCTGAGCCCGAACTCCAGGTCTTGCTTGAGCAGCTGCGGCTTTCATTGCCCAGTCAGCTGCCTCCCCGTGTTACGGCCAAAGGTGAAGTGGCGAAATAGCTCGATGTAGTGAAGACCTTTTGAAAGCTCTCGTTGATTTACAGGTACTTACGAGCACTGAACCCCGCGAATCCGCTAAGTCGGGCTAGGCTGCTACCATCAGCTACCAGCGTGCCAAAGCCTAGATATGCTGCTACATCGAATTGTTGGGGATTTTATTGAATGGCAATTTAACCCAAGCGCATGTGAGAAATTCGAAATGGGGAGTTATAACTGAGAGGGTGAATCTAGTATGAGGGGTATGAAAAGAAACTTTGAGACAGACTTATACAAGAGAAGCGGTAAAGAACCGAATGTCCGTTTGCATGTGAGGCAATGCAACCTTAGGGGGCGGGTGCTAGGCTGCGTTTATTCTTTCTCAATACCACAGAGGAACGAATCTGTCGTTCGGGGACCGACCAGTATTTTT
>CBDCDW010000007.1:0-1946756 GCA_965215595.1 uncultured Binatia bacterium (SeqCode)
GTTAAGTACCCTCTTGATAATATTAATCTGATTATCGTCCGCGATGGAGCAATGTTTTTGTTTGTCGTCTCTCCCGACAAACAAAAAATGAATTTATCTGCGTCTCTGCGGTGAATCATCGTCTGCGTAAATCTGCGGTTAATTTCCTCTGTCTTTAGTCCTGTTATCCGTAGACCCTTTGCTCTGCTGCTTACTGCCCACTGCCTCCTGTTCCCTGGTTCCTGATTAACGCTTTGCTCTATGCTCTATGCGCTTTGCTGTTTCCCAATCTGCGTCAATCTGCGTCAATCTGCGGTTAATTTCTTCAAGTTTTTCGCCCGAATCCCACGTTAATTGCAGCTTGACAAAGGGCTGGGCGATTCAATAGGGTCTTTTGATCTCAGAATCGTTTAACCAGGAGGTTGATTTATGACTTGTGGCTTGAGACTGAGTTTTAAGGGGCTGGTTCCCCTGTTGGCTGTTGTCTTCTTGGGGCTTTCTCTCACGGGGTCGGCGTGGGCGCAGAAATCGTTTTATAAAGGAAAGATGGTCAGGATCGTGGTGGGTTTCCCGCCAGGAGGGGGTTTTGATACGTTCTCACGTCTATTGGCCAGACACCTGAAGCGTCACATTCCAGGTAATCCCAGCATTATTGTCCAGAACATGCCGGGAGCAGGAAGCCTGGTGGCTGCCAACAGGGTCTATGCGATGCAACCGGGCGATGGCCTGACCCTAGTGAATATCCATTACAACGTAGCTTTGCAGTCGTTTCTCGGGGACCCGGCGGTTAAATTTGATGCCTCAAGGTACCGTTGGCTTGGAGAACCCTCTATTGGCGCCCTCCCAAGAGTGCTATTTGTGCGGACCGGTATGGGCATCCGTAATTTGGATGACCTTAGGAAAAGAAAGCAGCCAATAGCATTAGGGGAATCGTCACGTGCCACTGGAGCCGCCATTGCAGGGGAATTCCTTCGCTCAATTGGTCTTCCCGTAAAGAACGTGCTTGGATATAGGGGTTCAGCGGCCGTCTTCGCGGCCATCGAACGCAAAGAGGTGGATGCCCGCATCACCTCTCAGACTAACGTACAGACGACCTACCGTCGCTTCCTTGACGAGGGCATGATTCGACCCATTTTGATATTGGGCAAGGACCCTCGGGTCAAACCATTTCCGGGAGTGGCTACTCTGGATGACCTGAAACTTGATACTAACCAACGGAAACTGGCCGATTATTTGTTCAAGACGTGGAGCCATCTTCGGATATACGGACTTCCACCTGGGGTGCCACAAAAGCGTATTGCGGTCTTACGGGAGGCTTTTGCCAAGACTGTAAAGAGTCCTAAGCTCATAAAAGATGCGGAGCGGCAAGGGGTGATTGTTTCTCCTTCCCCGTGGGAAGCAATCGAAGCGGATATGAAAAGTTTGGCTCAAGCCTCTCCGAAGACGCTAAAGATGTACAAGAAGTTGGCCGGGTTGAAGTAGTAGGTTTGTTGAGTATCGAAACCTAGCGGTATGGCATGGACTACCCGCCGAATGTTATTGTAAAATCGGTTGTCTGCATGTTAACAAGAAAGACCCAACTAGGTTAAAGCATCTAAGCAGGCAATCTTTTTTAGCGCGGCCAGGTAGCTCAGTCGGTAGAGCAGAGGACTGAAAATCCTCGTGTCGGCGGTTCGATTCCGTCCCTGGCCACATCCCACTCCAATTCAACAGAGTTTATCGCGCCAAGACGCCAAGCTCGCAAAGAATTATTAACCGCAGATTTACGCAGATTTTCGCCGATTAGGGATTGTTCACCGCAGAGACGCAGAGGGCGCAGAGTGAGGCCAGTACTGAGTTAAAAGTGCTGAGTACTGAGTCGTTTGACAAAAGACAGACAGTAGGCAGTTGGCAGTATGCAGCAAGATCCTTCGGAAAGAAGATTAATAGGGATATTAACTGGAGACACAAGCAGATTGTCACAGACAAGGGGGCAGCAAAGGGCAGAGAGCACGGGACAAAGGGTCAAGAAGGTTCACCGCAGAGACGCAGAGAGAAGACAGAGATCAGACGTTAGCGGTCAGCTAAAAGAATCGGATTTTTGTTTGTCCGTGAGAACGATAAACAAAAACTTGTTCTATTGCGGACAATATTTGGAATAGCTTTCTTGGGATAATATTTAACCGCAGATTTTCGCAGATAAGCGTTCGGAGATTACACCGCAGAGACGCAGAGTACACTGAGGTAAAAACTTCTGCTCAATTGGGAGACGACGATTGGGCAAAAAATTACAGCTCTAAAGAGAGAATTAGTTTCCTACTTTCTCCGAACTTGGCTACCTTCGCGTCTTTGCGCGAGCAATCTCTCTGTCAGTTCTCAGTGCTGTTTTGCAGATAGCTGCTTACGCTGCAAGAGGAAATCGGTGATGAGCGGATCGAATTTAGAAAACTTTCTCGCCACTGGGGTGATATTTTGTGTCGGTATTTTGTCGTGGGGAACTCCCAGCTTCGCACAAGAGGCTGGTACACAGGAAACTGCAAAGCAATGGGAAGAAATAGCATCACTAAGGTTTCAGGCTGCCATAGGCCATGAGTCACGCGCTGAACAGAAGGTGGCACTAGGAAGTGACAATCCTGGTGAGGCACTTTACGGTGCCGGGGAAGCAAAAGTGTCGGCCTCAGGCAATTATAAGGTGGCAAGTGAGTATTGGAAAAAAGCGGCTGTGGAATACGGAACGATGGGCGACTTTGACCATGAAAAAAAGGCCCGATACAATTCAGATCTAGCTTGGGATGCCGCTAAACGTGCGCTTCGCGAGGCCTCAGAATTTCACCTGAGGGCTGCGAAACAATACGAGGATGCAAACAATTTAGGTGAAAAGATCAAAGCCCTTGAAAAGGTGGCAAGTGACCTCGAAGCCTTGATGAAGATGGAGTAAAAGAAAACTCCCGTACACCTGGCCATCTCCACTCCATTCCACAGAGTTTATCGCGCAAAGACGCCAAGCCGGCCAAGTTCGGAGAAGATTATTTACCGCCGATTCCCGCAGATTCTTTTTCTCATGCCCTTCGGCCATGTTTTCGGCCAGACAGGCCGAAAAACTTTCTCTGTTTGTCTAGATGAGGGTTATAGTCTCGGTATCGTCCGCGATTGAGCAAGTTTTTGTTTGTCGTCGCCTCGCGACAAACAAAAAGGGGCGTTGTCTGCGTGAGTTCTTCGTATCTCTTCCTTCGTGTGCTTCGCGTCCTTCGTGGTTGAATATTTTGCCACCACGAAGAGCACGAAGGTCACGAATTCCGGGATCACAATTCGTGCCAAGAACGAATTTCCCTTGGAGTCCTTTACGGTTAATATCCGAGTACCTATTTTTGAAGGAACATCTGGCCCGTCTGGCCAGATTCCTGTCTGCGTGAATCTGCGGTTAATTCAACTAATGAAGCGGATTCTGATTCAACTTATCTTTCTAGTAGTTATTGCTTGGCGTTGTGATGCTAGTGCTGCCCAGCTCTCTTTAACTTGGGACGATAACTCAAAAGATGAAGAGGGGTTCAGGATTGAGCGTAAGAAAGGCGAACAGGGGAGGTTTGAGGAGATTGCCAGCGTAGGACCTAACGTCGCCTCCTACACAGATGCCAGTGCTTCGGTAGGAACGACGTATTGTTACCGGGTACGAGCATTTAACTCGGTTGGTAACTCGGAATACACCGAAGAATTCTGTGCAATTATAGAGCCCCAGAAACCATCCAACTCGAAAACAATCATTGAATCCAAATCAACCTTACCCAAAGAGGTGGCAAACGGCATAGCAATTGTTAAGACTTCGTCTGGTGGCAGCCTAAGCTTATTTACCCGGCGTCCTAACACATCCATTCTGTCTGTGGATGGGAAGATAATTGCCAAATCTAACCTGGTAGAAGTCTCAGCAGGGCCGCATGTGATCGGAATCGAATGCATTGGGGCCCCAAGGCGCTTTTCGTCTAGAAGAATCACGGATACTTTCAACTACATGTTAGAAGCCAGAGGAGATCATACTTATCAAATTAAAGCAGTATTGGTCGGTGGAATGTGTAAGTTATTGATAAAAGAGACGAGTCATAAAAAACCATCTCCGGAGGACAACTGATCTGTCTGGGACGGTTTTTAACCCTCACCCCGAACCCAGCACTCTTGTCCTATTCGGCTCTGGCCTGGTAGGGCTGGGATTGTTTAGGCGACGCAAGAAAGTAGTTTGATCGGTCAATTTTACGAGATTTTATAAACGGAGGTCCAAAACGGGCCGCCGTTTTTGTTTGTGCTTTGGGTTTTAGGCGGCGAATCGATTTCATTAGTATTCAGCTCCATTGCAAGAGTATTACTGAGCGTTCAAGCGCCGAGATACTTTACAACTTCCATCCTTCGAGTAGCAACGCCCAATTCTCTTTACATTACAATTCTTATTGGTCCGGTTTTGTCGATTTTTCGTGTATTTGATTCAAAGAACGTCGGTTTCCTTTACAAAGTTGCAGTCAGCACCAACAGGCAAGTGTTTGAAGAACAACGATTTTATCGTTGGCACACCGATTGCGAAATTAAACTGTTGGAGTACCCGACAAAACAAGACTCAAGGTAGGAGAAAAGTAAAGAAGAGAAGTGTACATATTCAGCGACCGATTTATGTGTGAGCAGGGTAGATAAAGCTATGAAAGCGAGGAAATTAGTATGCTTATGAGAAAAGCATTCCTAGTTACTGTTCTCATGCTGCTCGTCGTGTTGAGTGGTGGATTCCTAAATAAAGTAGAAGCGGGGCCGATAATTTTGTCTGGTATGGATCCGGAAGATCATGGCACGCCAGGTGTCGATATGATTAGAGATATCATGGATTTCGTGGTGACAAATTCGAACGTTGCTGGTGGTACCCAAACCAAAGTCCTATTGTTGGGTCCCGGAGGAGCTATTGGCGGCTCTGGCACGAATGCCTCTACAATTGCTACTGGCCTCGGCTTTATGATGGATGTGGCTTCAACTATCGCTGATATCGCCAGCGCCAATTTCAATAATTACGACGCGATCTACATGCCCACGAGCAATGAAGATATATCCGGCGGGCTCACGGCTACTCAAGTAGCAGCTATAAATCTTCGTGGAGCAGATATTGTTAGCTTCGTGAACGTAGGTGGTGGATTAGCAGCCTTTGCTCAAAACGTGGCAGGCGGCTATGGCTGGTTTCCGCTAGGGGGAATCAATACAACGGACCTTGGTGTCGGCGGACTGTTTGGTATCTCGGTTACTTCAGCAGGGGCATTTATTCTCTCAGCGTCGGCAACAAATGTGGAGCCTTTCCATACTACCTTTGATGGCCCCTTTTCTAACGGAAAAATATTCGGGCTCGACGTGTTGGCAACAGAGAGCGGTGGTCAAGGGCGGGCCTTGATCATTGGCGGCGACGCAGGAACCCAGATTACTTCTAATCCCGTCCCAGAACCTGGCACGCTCCTGCTTCTCGCCTCTGGCCTGGCAAGTTTAGGGTTATATCGACGTCGTAGAAATACATCCTAGTCAGCCAGAGTCCTATAAGATTAAAAACGGCGGTCCAAAACGGGCCGCCGTATTTTTGTTTGTGATTATGGGAATCGTAATGGACTGAGAAACCGTCGGTATTCTTTACATAGGCGGTCTCTTCCGGCAAATCTCGATAACTGATTGAAATTGCATGTCATCAGAGTGGAATTTTCGCACGACATGGGCTTTAGCGCAGTGCGGGAGTGTCGGGACGCTTTCCACAATTTGTGCGCCGCTAGCAGGTTTCATTACTAACCTGCTGAATTACAACGCAATCATATTTAGGCATTCTTTTTGCTCAAAATCGTGTCCACAAGAGTACCGAAAGGTTATGTAACTATGAAAAAGGTTTTAGCAATTCACATCCTTGGACTTTTCAGCGGGCTAGCATTACTGGGCACCCTGACTAATTCAGCTAATGCCCTGCCCATCCATAATCCCGGCTTCGAGACGTTAGAAACAATTGAAGGTAATTCTGATTCCTTCGGTATCTGGTGGGGGGACAAGTCTGAAATCGTAGGCACGCAGAACGGGATAACGCCAATGAGGGGGATCAGATGCTCCATTTCATTTACTCGAAACGCAACGGTCCAGGCTCTAGCGTAGGCTCGGACGTCAGACAGCTTATCGATGTGAGCCAATATGACGCCTTAATCAACTCGGGTCAGGCAGTAGTCACTGCCTCGGCGTGGTTTAACCGAGTTGTCGGAGACTCAGAGACGGACACGCTTTTCCAGGTGAGAGTAGAAGCCTTCTCGGGCGATCCGGCGGGATCACATAACGAACTAGCTCAGCAGGATGGTGAAATAATAGCCGATAATAATTTGAATTCCTGGGAGCAAGCCGCCTTGAGCCTGGTCTTGCCGGTTGGCACTGACTATCTGAGGTTAAGGATTTCCTCAAGGGAGAACATCTTCAACGATGAGTCCGGCACAGAATTCGACGGCCATTACGCCGATAAAGTGTATGTTGGTTTCGGGTCGGGCTCTAATCCCGTACCTGAACCTGGAACTCTGCTGCTTCTAGGCTCCAGCCTTGCGGCCTTAGGATTGTATAGTGGACTGACCCCCTGCAGTTGGACAGTTTGAGGGAGCAGGTTAGAATGCCTGATGGGAAGGGGAAAGGATCTCATCATGGCAGAGAGAAGAAGGTTTACAGCGAATTTCAAGCGGCAGGTAGTGGAGGAACTCCTCAGTGAGAGCTCCACGTTGGCCCAACTGAGCCGCCGCTACGACATCTCCTCAGGACTTATTCGACATTGGACGAAGCGCTACGAACAAGGGGGCTTGGTGGAGGGCCCCTCTCTGCCAGAGAAGGAACTTCGAGCGCGCAATGCGGAGTTGGAGCGGATGGTGGGCAGACTCACCATGGAGAATGATCTTTTAAAAAAAGCCGTAGAGTACACACTGCGGCGGAGAAAAGAGAATTCGTCACCCATCACGGCCAAGAGTTTGGCAGCATCCATAGGGGGTGTGAAGTGATGGGGATAGCGCGCAGCACTTTTTATTACCGAACCCGGGAGCCTTCTATGCTCCACGAGATTGAGGAGGCGGACTTACGGGACCGGATTGAGCAGGTAGTGGAGGAGTATCCGCGTTACGGCTACCGGCGAGTCACCCATCATCTGAGGCGCGAGGGCTTTAAGGTTAATCACAAGCGGGTGTCGAGAATCATGCGAGAGGAATCATTGCAATGCCAGGTCAAGCGGCACTGGGTGAAGACCACTGACAGTGATCATCCCTACCGGGTCTATCCGAACCTCCTTAAGGGACTAAGGGCCACAAGACCTAACCAGGCATGGGTGGCCGATATCACCTACATCCGGATCCTCACGGGGTTTTTGTACTTGGCGGTGATCTTGGATCTGTTCTCACGTAAGGTTATTGGGTGGGCGCTTTCTAAATCGATCGATACCGAGATGACTTTAATGGCTCTGCGGATGGCTTTAGTGGAGAGAAGGCCGCCCTGGGGTTGTATCCATCATTCAGATCGCGGAGTGCAGTACGCCGCCCATGCTTATGTGGAGGAGTTGCGGGCAGCGGGGATCTTAATCAGCATGGCCCGCAAGGGCAATCCCTATGACAATGCGACAGCGGAGAGCTTCATGAAGACGCTCAAGCATGAAGAAGTCTACCTGTGGGAGTACAGGACGGCGCAGGATGTGAAGCAAAGGGTTCCTTATTTTCTGGAGGAAGTCTATAACCAGAAGCGGTTGCACTCGGCTTTGGGGTACTGTCCACCGAATGAGTTTGAGCAGGCCTGGCAGATGAAAGCCGAGGTGGTGTGTGAGGCCTGAAGGGGGGGATACTGAGATATCTACCCGGTGTGAGATCGTCGTTTCTAGGGCAATTGTGAAAGCCGTTTTGACCGGCCACCAAGACAAGAGGCATAGAGAAGGGCATAGATCACAGAACTCACAATGTGGACTCTTGCAAACAGGAAGGGAACAGCATAATTAATTCAACCACCCCGGAGGGCATTCTAATTTCAGCCCAGTGACTGTCCAACCAATGGGGTTCACTCCATAGACATCGTAGGAAAGCAACCTAGTGTATTGGGCCACCACATTTTGCACTCTTCGGGTCTTTGCTCCATTAGAAATTGCACAGGCGACTTAAGGTTGAGCCCCCTGTGAGGCTGTTCGCCGTTATACCACAACAGCCATGGGATTAGCGCCCGGTTAAACACCACTGGTTCTACAAGCAGATCCTCATGATAATCCAGAAACTCCTCCTGTAGGGTACGATTGAATCTCTCCACATGAGCGTTCATCTTGGGGGTCTTGGGATAAGTATTCCAGTGGACCTTGTGTAGCCTTCTTAGCTCTTCATCAAAGTGCTTCATGGACTCAGAGCCGTTGTCGGTGAGCACATACTCAAGTGGATAAGGATAGACCTCACTGACCACTTTGTAGACTTCCCGGGCTGCCTCAGAACCATGGCTGTGAGTCGCCCAGGCAAAAGAAAATCGGGAGTATACATCGGTGAACGTGATCACATACCTCCTTAGCCCATCGAGGAACAACTCCACCGTATCAAACGCTCCGCACTGACCAGGATAGTTAGCCATAAAGCCCTTGGGTTTTCTTGCCCGCTTTGGCTTCTTTGCTACCCTCTGGCCATTAGGCCGTATCCTCATGGGTACCGTTCTCATCTTGTCCGAAGCCCCAGCTATGATCCGGCCAATGGTCCTGGGCTTAGGACACCGTAGATCCTGTCTATCGCACCACGGCTTGAGCGAAAGATAGATCTTCTCTTTGCTTAGATTAGGGTGCTCCGTTCTTATGCGGCGGATCTGTGTAACCACCAACTGAGGCCAACTACGACTCCTACGCCTATGGGGGGCTTACTCCCCTCGTTTAATGCCTCTAGCTTCCCGCCCCCCCCCCTTCATCACCTGCCCTGTCCAGTAATAGAGGGTCTGTCGTTTAACTCCGAATGCCTCCTCAGTCGCCTCCGCTCCATGCTTGGCCCAGAAAGTGAGCACCCGAGCCTTGTGCTTTGCCTTCTCACTAACCATATCCTCCCAGCGTATGGCATAGTCAGCGAGTCTGAAAAAGCCCCAGATGCGGAAAGAGAAATCCCGGATCTGCATGCCCTCTCAGTTGCCCAGGGAGTGCAATATGTTTCTGGCCTTATGCAACTAGTCAGCCAACCCCCCAAATATTTGACGACGGCTGTCCGCTCGATTTTAGCGGAATTTTTCCATTCACCTTCGAGTATTGGAAAAAAGCAGATGTGGAATACGGTGCAGCGGGTGACTTAGACAATGAGAAAAAGGCCGGGTACAACTCAGATCTAGCGTGGGAGGCTGCGAAGCGTACGCTTTGGGAGGCTTCAGAATTTCAAATGAGGGCAGTAAACCAATACGAAGATCGGAACATCTTAAGCGAAATGGTAAAAGCTCTTGAAAAAGTGGCGAGTGATCTGGAAACCTTGCTGAAAATGGATTGAGCGTCGTGCAGACGATCTGGTACCACCCCTCACCGACTTGGGTCGGTTGAAATTAAGGATACATTAAAGGTCACTAGTGTCCGGGTGTTAGTCGAACAAATTCAGTTGATTAGCCGAAAGTGCCTGAATGTCATCGGTGATGATGTTGTTAAGTAGCTGATCCAATGGGATTTTCTCGAACATGGTCAGGCTCAAGATCTGTAACATTTCATACAAGCTCGCTGAGAGGTTCAACCGCTTCTTGATGATCGCTACCAGCAGGTAGACCGAGACTGCGATCCAGAGTTGGGTCTTGACCGCGTTCTCTGAGGTGCCGAAGAAGACTGTGATACGAAGATGCTGCTTGATCCATTTGAAAAACAACTCCACCTGCCACCGGCAACGATAAAGCTCGGTGATGGTAATCGCCGACAAGGCGAAGTTGTTGGTCAGGAACACCAATCGTTTGCCGGTCTCGGGGTCTTTGAATCGGATGCGGCGCAGTGGCGTGTCGAAGTCTTGGCGCGAGTAGAAGCCGGAAAGCACGATGGTCTGATCGCAGATCAATCCCGTGCTCCGGTCGACTGGATGCGAATAGCGGCGCTGGGCTTTGAGATTGGATTTGGCGCGCGTCACAAAGAAGCTGCCCGCTTCGTGAAGGTGATGAAGCCGCTCGAAGTCGATATATCCTCGGTCCATGATGTAGAAGGCCCCGGACTCGGGCAGCAACAGGTCGAGAACGTTGACGTCGTGCAGTTTGCCGTCGCTGATGTGCAGGAACGAAGGGATGTTGCCGCGCAGGTCCAAGAGCGTGTGCAGCTTGATAGCCGCTTTGGTCGAGCGAAAGGGTGCCCAGGAGAAAACCGACAGGCACAGATCGATGGTGCTGGCATCCAGGGCATAGACCGTCTCTTTCAAATCGACGCCAAACGGGTCCCCGGCATAAAGACGACGGGCAATTCCAATGAGCGACTGGGCAAAGTCGGCGTAGATACGCCAGTCGCGCACTTCGTTGGCATCGGCCAGCGTGCTGCGCGACACCCGGCTCTTGATGCCCATGTGGTAGAGCTTGCTTTCTTGGGCTCTCAGGCACGCCTCGATGTCGCGCAAGCTCTCTCGATAGGTCAGTTGGGCGAATGCCATCGAGAGATATTGGTCGAGACAGGAAAAGGTCTTGACCATGTGCTCTCCGCCATAGCGCGCCACGCAACGACGAAACGTTGTCAGCGGCAAGTGCTGCGTGACTTGCGCGAAAACCAGTTTGCCCAGGTTCATGGATGCCTCCTGCGAGTGAGTTCCTCGCAGGATCGCAAATCAACGGGGCGGACTTCAAATCGAGACCAAGAAAACTCATGAATTATCTATTTCAGATCAACCAATTAACGCGTTTCAGCCGTTCAACGCCCGGACAGCAGTGATTAAAGGTCAAAATTTCCTCACCTTTAGCCTTAGGGTTTAACGCTACCAGACTGTCGCCTTCCTACTATCTTTCGACTATTTAATTGGCGAATCATAGAGAAAAAGACAGTCGGAATCCTTTACGGATATCAAAATATGATTGGTGGGAAAGTTGTTTAGAACACAAGCTTTACCAATTGTCATGTCTAATGCGTGATGAGCAAATGGTTTGTAAGTATTTGAGTGCATCCAAATTTCCTGTAGTTTTAAATGTTAATCATATTCACATAAAATCATGGGGGAATATTCTAATGGATACGGGAAAGTATAAAATCAAGACGATGTGTAATCGTATCTTGATTGCTACCCTGGTATTTCTAATGCTGGAGAGCTTCGAGACCGCAAATGCCACTATAATGTTAGACTCCTCGATTACCGGTTCAATAACGAACAACTTCGATGGGCTTGCCAGCGGCGATAAAAACAGCGTAATAAATCAACAGGGGGGGAGTTATGGCGAAAGTTTCCAGGGACAAGCCCTATCGATTGTTGTGCCACCCCCATCCGTCCCTCCCTTCGAAGGCGATCACGATGGCCTTAGCGGAACGCCAAGTGTGCCTTTAACCTTATTGCCGGGTGGCATTGGTCTCAATCTGAGTGTCTTTGATTTAGGCTTAGGCAACGGTAATCTTCTCGTTGGCTGTGGTCCCTCCGGGGGGAATGCGTGCTTTGACGGCTTTGCTCCGGAAGCAGTGGGAGAGGGTGCGGTTTCCATATTATTGGTTCAAGATACGGATGTGTTCGGCTTTGATGTGATTGGTCATGACAGCGGGCTTTTAGGGGTCCAGTTTTTTGCTCGAGACGGCTCCTCGCTCCAGAATTTCAACCTACAATTGCCTGACCCTGTTAGCAACCCCATACCTTACTACGGCTTTCAAGCGAGCCCTGACATGTTGATAGCTGGTGTGTCGCTTACCAATTTAGATCCTAATGGAATCGGGTTTGACAACGTTACCTTTAACTCCAATCCAACCACCACTGATCCGGTTCCCGAACCGTCAACCATGCTCCTGCTCGGCTCTGGTTTAGCCGGGTTGGGATTGTTCAGACTCCGCAAGAAAGCTTCCTAGGCAACTGGGAATCAGAATACGGTAATTTCTTTAGGCGGCGGTCCAAAACGGGCCGCCGTTTTTGTTTTGCGGAGAGTTCCACAAACAGGGGAAACTAGCCGCAGACTCAGGCAGACCTTGGAATAGCGAAGGGCATGGAGCTATTCAGTACTGAGTAACGAGTGCTGAGTACTGAGCCGGGAAAGCATAGCGCTACACACATGGCGCGAAGTGTTAAAAGAAATTAATCGCAGATTTACGCTGATTAACGCAGACCAGCAAACAGCAAAAGGCAAGGCGCGGAGCGCAAAAAAGACGACTCGCGTCCTTCGAGAACCTCTGGACCCCGAGGGGAATCGAGGGGCAAAGACGCAAAGGACGCCAAGTTTGGAGGACAACAGAATTCTTTAGGAGCATAACCGCAGAGGCGCAGAGGATTTGAGTTTTTGTTTGTCGGGGGACAACGACAAACAAAAACTTGTTTCGATTGGTGACAATAGCCTGATAAAAAATCTTAAGAGGAGAATTAAACGCGGATTTACGCTGATTAACGCTGATAAGAATTTGCTCACCACAGAGGGCGGACAGGAGTCGTGGGTAGCGTATAGGGGGTAGGGAAGAGCTATCAAGAAACCTGGTACTTTGGTTCAAGACCTTTTAACCCAATACCCAACACCTTAGTCTTATCACTTCCCGCTTTTCTTCCTAAACCCTACCCCCTAGACCCGACCCGCTCCTCCCTCAGGCCTCAGCACTCGCTGCTCAGTACTGCTGATTAGCCGCTCTGTTTGCGTGAAAGGAATAATTGACGCTATATTTTGAAAACCATTAGTAAATCGACTAGGGTTTGTCACGGAACGAGAAGTCCTGACGACGTCGGGCGACCATCGTGTAACGGACCCACCAAGCAACGACACCGCGACAATTACAAAGGTAGTAAATACGATTGAAAGTTGTCAGAAGAAGAAAGCTAGGGCCGCCTCGACCTATGACAGGAAAGGAGCGTCGCTGGCTGAATCCAAGAAAGGGGATCGTCAAAATAGTGGAGCGCGAAATGGACCGTATGGTATCGCGCTTTTTGTATCCCCATATGCTTCGAGTCTGGAATCCTTACAGCTGGCTTCTTGAGCGGCGTTTGGCGGTCGCCGAAATCGTAATCTCACCTGCCCGTTGGCCGAAAAAGATCCCCCGGCTCAAGGTTTTATTGTTGACGGACATTCATGTGGGTATCTTTCTCAAACCTGCGCTTTTATCGGATATCATCGGTTCCTTGATGGAACTACAGCCTGATCTGGTTGCGATTGCAGGTGATATTGTAACAGGGCAGTCGAGTGATCTGAATGGATTTCTACCGGCGTTGGCACCACTGGCGGGGGCCTCATTGGGCGCCTGGTTTTGTTACGGCAATCATGACTATTACGGCGGAGATCCTGACACTATCCGGAATAATCTTAGTTCCATAGGGATCACGACACTTAAGAACGAGTCGGTGGTCGTAACGCATGGCAATTGCAGCTTAGTCCTTGGGGGAATCGATGACCGTATTATGGGAAAGCCCGATTGGGATCAGTTGGTATCAGAACATGGGGCACCTCATCTCCTGCTGGCACACCACCCGGATGTTTTTTACGAAGCAGATTCCAACGGCGTTGCACTTACTTTGTCGGGCCACACTCACGGTGGGCAGATTCGTTTTCCACACGGCGCGCCTCTAGTACGTCACAGCCAATTTTATCTCGACGAGGGGGCCTATACGTACAATTCTTCTCTCCTCATCGTCTCGCGCGGGCTTGGCAGCGTGGTGCTGCCCTGGAGGTACGGAGCCGACCCTGAGGCTGTCCTAATTGATATTATTCCTCCGAAGTGACCTAGGCTGACCTGATTGTTGACTTTTCTAACTAGCAGCCAAAGTATTGGAAAATTAACATTTAAAAAGCGGAGCAAACGGCGGTCCACAATAGGCCGCCGTTTTTGTTTGAAAAAAAGGGGACGCAATACCTATGCAAAGAGAATAGCCTGGAAATTGGTAGTTAGCAGATTCGGACAATCGTGTGATAATTAGCAATGACTCTGGACCAGCTCAACATCAGAACAGTCTTTGAAAAACGCCAAAATGTCACTAAAGTGGTAAAAGAGTGCCGCATCAGTCAGCCTTCGCGACAATGATCCTATCCAACGCGCATCGACATCCGGCTACGCCGTACGTTGCCCCTTTCGCCCTTTTCTTGCTTCTTACCGAGATAGGTAGATAGGTACCTGGCAGCCTGCTGTGGATCTATCCAGCCAAAACTTTTCTAGCTGGAGTTTTGCTGTTTTGGTTTAGACGTGACCGATTTCACTTTACGGACCCACCCAATTTCAACGAAGGGACCCACCCTATTTCAGGTGGTCCCCTTCGTTTTCTGAGCGAAGCGACGAACGATGGTATCTTGGCCGACTGGAGGAGGATCCAGTTCATGGCCAAAGAAAGGACTAGCGTTCGTATGCAAACTCAAATCAAGACCCTGTCCGAGCAGGGCTACTCAATTCGCAGCATTGCCAGGATACTACGGCTTTCGCGCAGGACCGTGCGTAAGTACTTGGCGCCCACCGCACAGCCGCCCAGTGAGAGTGGCGGTTGGGTTGACACGGTTGACTGGGACTATGTCCGCCAGGAAGTCTATGGCAAAGGGACCACGGTCAAGCAGATCCAGCGGGAGGTGGCTCCGGAGATAGCGTATGTGAAGTTTTGGCGTCAGTTTCGGGAAAAGGTTGGCCATCAAGCCTCACCCCAACAAGTCACCATCCGGCTTCATCACAAGGTGGCGGAAAAGACCCAGATCGACTTCACAGACGGTCTTTTTATCACCGAGCGTGGAACGGGAAAGAAGATACTAACGCAGTTTTTCTTAGGCGTCTTGCCCTTCAGCTCGTATACCTTCGGGGAATTTGTCTTAGACCAAAAGCTTGCCACCTTTATCGGTGTTCAGGAGCGGATGTTCGCCTATTTCGGCGGGGTTACGCCGTATGTCGTGGTGGATAATCTCAAAAGCGGTGTTCACCGAGCCCATCTGTATGACCCCGATGTGAATCCCACCTACTGTGACTTTGCCACTCACATGGGCTTTGCGGTACTACCGGCCAGGCCTTACAAGGCCCGCGACAAAGGCTCGGGGGAAACCCACATCGGAGTGCTTCAGAGAGGGTTTTTCCAGGAAGTGCGTAACCGTGTCTTCTATAGTCTCGAAGAGCTCAATGAAGCCCTCAGGGACTATCTTCATCGGCTAAATTGTGAGGTGATGAAAGACTACGGGGTGAGCCGCAACCAGCGCTTTGAGGAAGAGAAAAAGTACTTAAAAGCCCTGGCCTCGTGTGCCTTCGAGATGAGCGAGTGGCGCCACGCTAAAGTTCATCCCGACTGCCATATCCAGGTGGAGAAAAACTTCTACTCCGTTCCCTTTGTCTATGTCGGTCAAAGGGTCCGGGTCAGGCTCAGCGAGAAGGTGGTGGAAGTGTTTAGTGAGGACAGCCAGCCCCTTACCGCTCACACAAGACTTCTGGGGATCGGGAAGTTCTCCACCTATGATTTCCATTATCCCGAAGCTAAGCTCAGCGTGGCACGCTTTGAAGTCCATCATGCAAAAGAACAGGCAAAAAAGCTTGGCCCCCATGTCGAGAAGTTAGTCGGCGAGCTGCTCTCAGGTCACCATCCGCTACGCCACTTGAGACGGGTCCAAGGGATTTTACGGCTGGCTAAACGTTATCCCATCACCCTTGAGGCATTGGACCATGCTTGCCAGCGGGCGATTGTCTTCAATAAGAAAAGACTCGCCTATATCAAAGACTGCGCACTTTACTTTGTTACCCACGGCCAAAGACCCACGCTTGCGGCTCCCAAGCGTCAATCCGATACACTCCATTTGCACCAACACACTGCCAACTCGGGCTCAGATCCCGAACCGTCGCCAGTCGAGGAGGAACTCCTATGAGCACAAGCTTCAACACCACTTTTCATGCCACCGAGCTAGGAGCACACAAAAACGGCCGCCGTATTTGCCCTATAAACGACGATCTCGTTTTGGCCTATACCTTGGCTACCCCCCAAAACAGTCTTTGTACCAGGAGGTCTCACCGCTATGATGCTTGATCAAGTGAAAAACCTTTCTCACCAAATGCGCCTGTTTGGCATCCATGAGGCCTGCGAGCGACAAGCCCAAATCGCTTTGTCTCAGCAGCTCCATCCCCTGGAGTTCTTAAGACTCCTTCTCGAAGAGGAGCTGTTATCGCGCAAAGACAGAACCGCCAAGGCACTCGTGACCAAAGCGCGCTTTCGTTTCCGCGCCGACCTGGAAGACTGGTACTACAGCTTCCACAAGGATGTGCCTAAAGCCAAAGTCTCCGAACTCGCTCACCTCAGCTTCTTCCACAACCAGGAAAATCTTTTGATCATCGGCAAGACAGGGCTGGGCAAAACCCATCTGGCCATCGCCCTGGGCAAAAGGCTGTGCCATGAAGGCCATCTCACCCTGTTCCTTCCCATGAACTTCCTCTTCGAAGAGATCCTGGCCGCCAAGGCTGCAGGCCGCTACCTCCACTACGTCAAAAGCTTGACCAAAACCAAAGTCCTCATCCTCGATGATCTGGGACTTAGAAACTACACCCACGAAGAAGCCACCTCTGTGGTGGACATCCTCGAAGAGCGCTATCAAAATGGTCCCGTCATTGTCACCTCCCAGGTGGAACCGCAGGGATGGTTGAAACTCTTTGAGGATCCGGTGATTGCTGAGGCCATCGTGGATCGTTTGATCCACCCCTGTCAGAAAATCACTTTGAATGGAGAACAATCTTATCGGGAAAAGATCAAAGAGAAAAAAACAGGGTTGAAAAAAGAGGGAGGGTTAAGGTAAACAGTTAAAGATCGCTTCGTCGCTTCGCTCCGCTGATTTCAATGGTCCCTTTCGTTGAAATCGGGTGGGGCCCTTCAGTGAAATCGACCAGTCTCGGCTCCTGGATCAATGAAAAAAGAGTTTTTGAGTTGGCGACAAGGTAAGGTTTATAAATATAGAGCAACATTGAAAAGTCCAGCGGGGTCCTTTCTGCCAATGGGTGCTTCTTGGGGTTGTAAGTAGAGATAGAGGAGGATTGTTATGAGCGGTTCTGAAAGGTTCGGTCATTTCATTTTGTTCTTGGTGTTCACTATTATTACGGTGGGCATATATCCGCTTTACTTTATGGTTTATCAGTCTAAGGAACGCAATGCTCTTTTAACGGAGATCCGGGACTTGATGAAAGGCAAATGAAACAAGTCCTTGCCTAGTCATCCAGTGCCATAGGGATGACTTCATGCTGTTTGGGAAAAGCTCGCTGAAGACCTCGGTGAAATGCGTCCCAATTAGGAGCAGCCCGTAACAATGCGATTACACCGGCTAGATGCTCCTTTAGCTTGGGGTGGCCTATGTCTGGTGTGAACCATTGATGGTGTCGATTCCGACGTGATCCACTTGGTTGCACCGGATTACGTTTACGTAATTCTTCAAGTACCCTAGGAGCCAAACGCTCATAGACAAGATCGTTGGTGTAATGCCCAATAACGGAAGGACGCTTTACGCCGTCCGGTCCTGGCCATCCTTTTAGGCGAAAAATTTCATTGTAAAACTCATAAGGGAACGTCTTGGTCCATGACTGGAGTTCCTTGGCGATAAATTTTTCAAGGATCGTAACAAGGGCGCGCTCTTCCCTCATCCTCTGATATCCCGTCGCTTCATCGACTAGGGCGATAATGCCGACAGTGGCAAGTCCACGAATGAGGATCTCCGCTTGGACGGCAATGTGAGCTTGGGAGGCAAGAAGTACACCCGCATCACGTGCGGCAAGATAGACCTCGCAGGCTTGCGGTAAAAGTGTTGCACGATATCCGGTGGCCACACTTCCGCCCGTTGCGGCCCTAAACCGGATCGGTTGTGAAGAGGTGATTAAGTCATTGGAAACAAAAGGTTTCAGGTTCTTTGCACGGATAAAAACAGGCAGATTGAAGACCTCCACGCGCATGGTCTTTGGTCCACCCGTTCTTCCTAGGGCGCGTGCAAATCCACCCTGACTTAGCACCCGCGTTTCATCTTCAATCACATAACACTGGATCTCGATTCCGTTGATTTTGAGCGGACAGTCAGGCGTTCCAGCGATTACTTTCAAAGGTGCCTTGTTCATACTCTCACCCCCAGTCCGCGATTGATGGTAGCGTTAAAAGCCTTCAAAGGGTCTTCCCTGCGAAGATTGTAACGGTAGCAGAACTCATCAACATAGCGTTGCAGGTGCTTTCGGCTCACGCTGTGGAACTGGCCGAACATACCGCGCTTCAAAAGTGCCCAAAAGCCCTCAATCGTGTTGGTGTGAATGTCGCCGTCCACGTACCAGTTCTGATGCTTGATGACGGAATGAGGCAGAACCTTGGACATGCCGAGATAACCCTTGTACTCATCCGTGATTAAGTGGGCAGTTGATGTATCAACCCTATTTCGTACAAAGGCGCGCATGTGTCTGCTCTTCATCCTATTCTTTGCAACAGACTTAGCTGTAACCTTCCCCCCACGCTCCACAGCCCCGATTACCGGAGCTTTAGGGGTCCCGCGTCCTCTTTTGTGACTACCGCCAGGTCCATCACCCGGGGTCCCTTTTCTTGGTTTCCCCCCTACATAGGTCTCATCCATCTCAACAATGCCTGTTAGCATCCCGCGTTGCTCGCTTTGAGTCATGGATTTGCGAATCTGCATGGCAATTCTCCAAGCGGTGTTTTTATTCACCTTGAGATCGCGTGAAAGCTGAAGGGCTGAGAGTCCCTTCCTAGCGTTCAATACCAGCATGACTGCCAGGAACCACTTTTGAAGCGGCATATGGGTATGGTGAAATATCGTGCCAACCATCACGCTGAAAGATGTTTTACAATCGTAACAGCGGTAGCGATGCTGGTTGCGTGCGGTATTGGTAGACTTGCAATAAGGACAAACCGGCTTATCTTTCCAGCGGGCCTTTTCCAGGTGCGCGATGCAATCTTTTTGGGTTGGAAACTGTTGAAAAATTCGTATAATGTTCATGGCGTTACATCCTTTTCTATCGTTTATAGGAAGGATATTACCATGAATTTAAGAGAATGTCAAGACCTTAAACTAGGAAATTCCGAAATAAAAAGCACATGGATAGCACGGCGGGGCGCCCGAAGCTAGATGCGAAAGCGTATACCCGTGAGAATACCGGCGGGAGAGACTCTGGATACCGCGCCGGTTCATGGAGTTGGACGGATGGGAGAGCTTTGGGTGACTTCATGGGAGGAGGGATTCATGAATCGCGGAAAAAACATCGGGCGTGTGGTGATTCCAATGCTTTTCATCATCGCCTTGACAGTCGCCGCGAGCAGGGCGTTGGCCATTGAGCCGGTGTTCTCGACCTATCTCGGCGGCGCCATCCGGGGATATGACCCCGTGGCATATTTCACCGAGGGCCGGCCGGTTCGGGGAAAGAGCGCCCATCGGCTCGAGTGGATGGGGGCGACCTGGTACTTTGCCAGCGCTAAGAATCGGGAATCGTTCGAGGCGAAGCCGGAAAAGTACGCCCCCCGGTACGGCGGCTACTGCGCCTGGGCGGTAAGCCAGGGGTATACTGCCAGCACCGACCCGGACGCCTGGAGTATCGTGGAGGGCGCTCTCTACCTCAACTACAGCCTGGGTGTCAAGAAGCAGTGGGAGCAGGACATCCCCGGCAACATCGCCAAAGCGGACGTGAACTGGCCCAAGATCCTGCAACGGAAATAAGCGGCTTCGGCATTGCACGGACCCTTTCCGCGCTTTTGTCAATCCCGGCTTGCCCGGGCTCTACAGGGTCCACAGGACAATGCAACCGGCCGGGGAGTCATCGGCGAGTCTGAAACGGGAATAGGACCATGCGATACTCGAAGCTCGATGCGAAGGATTACGCGTGCGGGAACTGGAAGGTGTGCCACGGAAGACGAAATTCATCTAAAAAACCATGTCAGGTTTACGGAGGCATCCCGTGTTTGTTCGTGTCTCACGCGCTTGTTCGCGCTTCGGAAATGTCGTAAGCCCCACCCTCCAGGAGCCAAGGCATGAGCGTGCGGGCGCTGCTGAGCCCATCGCCCTGTGGCCGGTGTCAGGTAACATGAAAAAGGGGTCAAGCTTCAGCAGGATGGTGGTTGTAACGGCCATCAAACCTGAAAGGAGAAAACCCTATGCTTTGGTGGACCGCGTCCAAATAGACAGGACATTCCAAGAGAGAATTGGTACAATACAAGCTGGAATCCGAAAGGGAAGAAAACCCAGAATAGCAAAAAGGCAAGGTTAACTCCGGTTACAAAGACGCAACCCAGTGAGGACTCGAATCCATGAAAAAAGTCGTTACCGTAAACATCGCGCTCATCGTTTCCTTTGCGCTTCTCGCCGCTGCCGCCTTTGCCGGCAAGCACGAGCAAAAGCGCGGCACCCCAGCCCAGGCCCAGGCCATGGTGGTGAAAGCCGTCGCCCTCTTTGACGAGAAAGGAGCGGAGGCGGCCTTCGATCGTTTCACCCGCCGTCCCGGCTCCGAATTCAGGCGCGCCGACCTCTACATTTTCGTGATCAAGGCGGATAAGGGCGGCTCCATCCTCGCTCACGCCGCGACCCCCTCGCTTGTCGGCTCCGACACGGTCACGCTGCTAGACCCCAATGGTCTCAACATCGGTCGTGCTATTCTGGACAAGGCCACGGCTCAGGGCGCATGGGTGGATTATGGGTGGGAAGACCCCCTCTCCGGGAAGGTCGTGCCCAAGTCCTCATGGGTCGTCCGCCACAAGGGCCACATCTTCGGCTGCGGCATCTACAAGCCCTGAGCAACGCCCTTACTTTGCTTCCGGCTGGACGAGCGGTTCGAGCAGGGCGATCAATTCTGGCAAGTGCCGCCACCTCCGCCCGCTACCAGGCTCATCCAGTCCGATACTTCGGCTCGCACAGTGCAGGCCCCGGTGCTGAGGCCAGTGCTGAAACCGCCGCATGGTTTGTCGGGCACCATCTCGTGTACCCATGCAGGTAATGCGGGTTCACTTGCCGCAGACCGTCCGCGCAACGCTACCGTGTGATTGCCTCCGTTGAGAACCATGCCGGCCCGCATTGCTTTGTTACCTCGTGCTTCCTATAGTGATGCTCGGACTAACTGCCGAAGCTATAACGGTTTGCACAGCCCGAGTGTTTGAGAAACAAGGAAGCGGAATTGGTGACGCCCTTCGGCGTTTCGTGCTCACACCCGACGCACCATGATGCAAGTAGTTGAACAGACTGCGAAAACGTACGATTAACTGCGCTCCTGCATGCTCGGTCGTGCTCCAGCGCGTCCCCATCAGGTCGGAAAAACTCCTAGCATTCTGGTAGCTCTGCCATGACGACTGTCTGAAATGCACCCGTGAACCCCCCGGCCTGCCCCTTCCGGATCATGTGCACTGCCTCGTATCCCTGGATCGTTCGTAGCGCTGCGTGGAATTCACCAAAGCCCTACTTGGCCTTCACTCGTCGTTTGATCGCTCGATGATCCTGCTCCAGGATGTTGTTCAAGTATTGGATCGGCCGGTGGCGAAAACGGCGCAGCACGATTCCTTCCTTTTTCACTCCTGAAATCGTCGCCCCGTAGAGGCGTGCCTGGTCGGTTTTGATGACGCGGGGCTGAGGATGTAACGGATCAGTCAGCGCCTTGCGGAACAGGCGGATGGCCGCCGCGGCATCGAGCAAGCCCGAGAGCATGAAGTCGATCGTAGCTCCGGTGGAAACGATGGCTCGGTAGAGGTGGCAACAGAGGGGACTTATATACAAAAGGGCCAAAGTGAGCCAGTCTCTCTGGCGCGTGACAGGCCGAAATAGGCTCATTTACTTCCTGGGTTTAGGTATGAAATTGATTTTTACTGGTTGCACAAGTTGGCGGATTAGGTCTTGGGGCGTCCGTCCCTCGTTCTCTTCCAAGACAATTTCTTCTTCCATTTCGGCTTTTGTTGGCTGGTAGTCGGAGCGCACCAGGTCTATGGGGCGTGGGGCACTTTTCCTGCTCATCTTCTCCATCCCTCCCGTTTTTCTATTGACAACGGTATCCCACATTTCCTAATCTCCATCAAGCAAGTACCGGACAGAGGCCCTGTGTCGGGTCTTCTGCCAAATACAATAGCCCGATTCCGGCAAAGGGTAGCTCCCTAAGCCTGGGTGAATAAGCAGTAACACCAACCAACCTCTGTTGCGGTGCTTGCACTGGCCCGGCAATCTGGCCTGGTCGGCACATTTCTCTAACCAACAGGAGGGATTATGTTACATATCGTTTTTGCAGTTTTGTTATTATTGCTAGCGGGATGCGGTGGGAGTGGGATGACTACGGCCATGGTTGAGCCACCCGTAGTGATGCCGCCAGTCGTCCAAACACCAGAAGAACCCACCGAGGGAACCGGCACACAAGAACCAACGCCGCCACCGCTAGAGATAGCGATAACCCATGGTCCTGTTCAAGATAGCGCAGACCGAGATACCGTGATTCGATACTTGAATGATGCCATTGCCAACCCTTATCAAGAGCGATTAGGGATAATCCCCTCAGTAATTCGGCCTGAGACTGCACCAACTCTGCATATGGCAGAGGGGACAACGGACCTTGAACGGAGTTATACCAGACGCGCTATAGAAATAGTAAACTCCGCCTTGCCTTACCAGAACAGAATCCGCATAGGAACGGACGTTCCCAACCGTGTTCAAATGGTACCGAACGGTCAAATCTTTATTGACTTTGCGGCACATTCAGAATGGCCGGTAGATTATCCCAATGCGGGTGGGTACACGCAAGTAATCGTTACTACTGGCCTCGAAGGTGAGACATTATCTAACCATATTTGGATAAGCGATAGATGGGAGATGTGGGTATCTGGCAAACTCGAGCTACTGGTCCATGAAATCATGCATGCTATGGGTATGGCGGATCATGTGGAGGATTTTGTATCTGCCATCAATGCAAACACCCTTAGGAGCATACAGCCAATAGACCGCGATGGCCTAGCGGCCCTCTACCTTCTGAACAATGGCGACCGCATTGACGAACTCGGCCATTGGAGCGATACGTCAATGAACATTGGCGGTAGTTTTGATGACGTGTCATTCGGAGTTCGATCTAACAACGGGGTCTTTACTCCGTGGATTGATGGACCCGCCCCACAGGGAGATATTACGCATCTCACGGGAATAGCAACTTGGAACGGCAAGTTGGTGGGGTTTACTCCGGCGGTAGAGGCTGTGGTGGGTAACGCTTCCCTCGGCATTGACCTTGAAACCCTCACTGGCAATCTGGATTTCAGTGCGTTGGAATACTGGCCTACAGGACAAGCACCGGAAGGGACAGGCGCACAGTGGGGAACTGGTAGCCTTGCATATGACGTGGGGGTTAATGGTAATAGCTTCACGCAAACTGGTGGCGATGCTGGCACAGTAAATGGATCATTCTTCGGCACACGCCATGAATCTATGGCGGGTACAGTGGAACGTGAGGATTTATCTGCGGCTTTTGGTGGGAGAAGATAAGAGCTAGTAATTTAGAAACAAGGGGGCTAGGATGTGGCGTTCTAGCCCCCTTTAGGCATCAACTCACAATCAAGAAGGAGTAACTATGGCTGATGATAGATTAGTGCTCCTCGCAATGGTAATGGACCAAAACTTCAAACAGATCAACGACAGGCTTGTGGCCCTAGAAAAACGCGTCAAGAGGATTGAGTCTCGTCAGGACGAGGATAGGACTTGAGTGATTCATAGGTTTCTTCTAAGCTCTTCATGATCTTTTCAAAGGCCTCATCACTCTCTGATAACACAGGGTCATGGCCTTCCTTATACTTTGATTGAACTGTACCCATACGTTTACCCTTCTGTAGTCAAATCCTCATACCTCAGCCGTTTCGACTCCAACCCCCTAACCATTGCTACCATCTGTTCCAAGGTATCCAGCGACCGCAGCTTGTGGCGTCCCGAAAACTCCGTGACGTAGCGGCCTACATGCTTGGTGCTCATATTATGGTAAGTACCATGATAGCCACTTTAAGCAATGCCCAAAAGCTCTCTATACCGTTCGTGTGGGCCATGCCGTCTACGTATTGACGGGCACTATGCTTCACTGATTCATGGTTGGGCAATCTGTCATAACCGGCGTGCTCATCTGTGTAAACCCTTGTTCCAGGTGCGACTTGCCCCAAGACAAAGCCTGGTACACCACGCACCAGGCCACCACTGGCCAGCCACTAGCTCAACCATGCTACCATTGATCCATCGAACGATGGTTCGATTTTATTGGCTGTTTAATAATATACCTCAGCCTAATCGACTCCTATGAGTTTCAGTATAGAAATTTATTTGTTCGACTCACAGAACAAGTGGGGGGGGTAAAAACTTTTCGCAAACGGGAAAGCGTTCAACCGTAACGTCCCCTTTTCATCTGTAAGTAAAAGTTTTTTTTGCCGTCGAATGATGCTGAAATTTGCTCTATTAGGAATTCTGTGTTTTTTTGAGGTATCCCCACAACAATCTCGTATAGTTGCCAACTTCGCCACCACCGACGGTGAAGTTGTGGTGATGAAGTATGCTGGTTACAGTGAACTCGAGCTTCTTTGGGGGGTAGAAAGAGCTTTCGGCTATACCCTATGTATCCTTCGGGCAGTCGAGAACGTCAATCCTGGGGCATCTTGACGGCCCTAATGCCCGCCCGCGGCAAGGTGGGGGAGTAAAAACTTTTTCGAGAACCAAAAGCGCAATGAGGCTCGATAACCTAGAGCAGGACATGCGCGAAGTCCGAAATGATATCAAAGTCATCTTACAGCGATTGTCTGTTACGACTTGAGAAAGGAGAATAGTCCAGTGAAGTTTGATAACACGGCAAAGAAGAAATCAGCCCCTGCATTATTGAGCTAGAACGCCCAAGATACCAGCCCAGCAAGGCGGAATTGGAAGAAGAAATTGACCTGAGTCAGCTAGACGGTAAAACCCCTCGAGACGTAGCCAAGGCATTGGTTGTTGTTAGGGTTCAAGGGGTTGTAGGTTTTTAGACTATGTAAAGGCGACGGTACGGTTATCCTCTTGTGTTCACAGGGTTACGGCTATGGTCCCACGGTCCAAGTGGTCCGCTGGTCCGCTCAATTTTCAATTGTTTTGTGAGAATCTCACATTAGGAGATTGATGGTATCACTATTTTTAATTGTGGGTTAAATAGGGGGATTAATCACACACTAGACCCGTAAACTATTGAATAAGTGTGAGAATATAATAAGTAGATGGCGGAGGAGACGGGGGCCGGCAATGTCCGGCCCCCGCTCGGCTCGGTAATCTGATGACGCTCAGGCAAAAGCAATCGTCGTTCGCGAAGTTCCTGCCCCGGCTCCTGGATAAGATGTACGCCCAAGGTTACGAAGTGACTTTCGGTGAAACGTGGAGAAGGCCGGGGGTCGGTTGGAAGAAGAGCCTGCATCGAAAGCGCCTCGCTGTGGACTTAAATCTATTTCTTAACGGCCGTTATCTTACGAGCACGGAAGCACATAGGCAGTTCGGGGAGTATTGGGAAAAGCTCGGCAAGAGACACGGGATACCGCTACGGTGGGGCGGCCGGTTCAACGATGGAAACCACTACTCGCTCGAACATGGAGGGGTTAAATGATCGATTTCGGGATCGATTTAGGAATCATTCTCCAGGGACTGGTCATTCTCCTTATAGCTTGGGTCTTAAAGGGGATTGCCAACATCAACGGGTCGGTCAGGGAGCTCCATGTATGGAAAAAGGAGCACACCAGGCAAGACGACGAGCGTCACGAAAATACAAAGGAGGATGTCGATGCCATCTGGCGGAGGCTGGACAGGTAATGGCAAATCATACGGTCATTCTCCTTCATGGAGTGGAAACCAGAAGCGGCGCAGTGAACTGGCCTACCAAATTGGAGTCCATGTGGCAGGGGGAGGGATCGAGCCTCAGGATCAAGACGCGCTCTTATGGTGGCGTTGTCTTGAATCGCGTTCCCGCCGTCGTGACTCTCATCCCGTGGGCCGGAAGTAAATACAGGGAAAAGATCGTGGCGGAGCAAAAGCAGTTCATGGATCTTGTGTATGGGCACGCTAATTCGGGAGACCGTATCTCGATAATCGCTCACAGCTTTGGGGGCTTCCCATGTTAAGCCATCAAAAAATCTAACCCTAGCGGGATTCGTTGCGTCATTACAAAATCTAACCGAAGTCGTCTCGCATCTGTCGTTTCATGTCCTGTTGTTGGCGCTGTAGTTTCTTGCTGAAGGTCCAGTTTCTCCACGGCGTTTGTTTCAGCGGTGGTCTCTCTCGTGGGGCTCTGTCTGCATGGCTGGCCAGCTTGTAGATCCACTGCAGTTGCTGATCGATTCGGGTAGAGAGCTCGAAGGGATCAGTTGTCTTAAGCGTGTGCTTGAGGGCTGCCAGCTTTTTGGGGTCTCCCTTTCGGGACTCCACGACCCGTTCGAACGGGGTACGAGGCGTGTCATAGCGGCGAATAAGTCGAGAGCCTATACGGATCTTGCATCGCAGCTTCATGGAGGGCTGGAACAGATTCTGGAAGATCCTAAGCTCATCATAGAGCTGGTTGGCGGCCTCTTGGGCCTTTGCGGTGTCGTAGCGATCCCAGCCCATAAGCTTTCTGACATGGGTCCAGTTTTTCTGCTCGATGTGCGCGTTGTCATCTTTTTTGTAGGGACGCGAGCGGGTGAACTGAATGGTGTGGCCAGCTGGGCGTTGTTGACAGAAGGCAAGAAGGCGATTGTTGATAAACTCACTGCCGTTGTCGGAGTCGATCCCCTTGAGGGGAAAAGGAAGCTGGTGTTCGATCTCGGTGACCGCATTCAAGACACCCAAAGCGCTCTTACCCATGACGGCCTTGCGCTCTACCCAGCAGGTAGCAATGTCGACACAGTCCAGACTATGGACAAACTCCCCAACCGCTGAGGCCCCTGAGTGTGACACCAGGTCAATCTCCAGATAGCCCGGCCGGTTCACATCCCAGTGATCGGTCTTAATCGGGATCATCTGC
This sequence comes from uncultured Binatia bacterium (SeqCode), assembly GCA_965215595.1. Lineage (GTDB taxonomy): Bacteria > Desulfobacterota > Binatia > UBA9968 > CAXXLF01 > CBDCDW01. The sequence continues at coordinate 26,999 of CBDCDW010000007.1, forward strand.
TTTAGTAGCGATCCGGGCCGAGTGGTGCCATAGAGTCGGCGTTTCACGATGTGCTTGGTTTCCCTCAGGCGCCGATCCATCTGACGGGCGCTGATGGCCAGGAGCTGATCCTCTAACGGTTGGGTCAGCTCGAAGTGTTGCCTTATCCAGGGCAACCAGTGTACAAGGGCGGCCTTCAGACGTTGGGAGCACAGATACCCCGAGGCCTCCCACACCTTTGCCAAAATCCTTACCATTGCCCGATTGTATGTAGGAGAGCGAGGTGCACCCCGTTTGCGTACAGTTGCCTCGGGCAAGGGCCGGTTTAAAAGCCAGATGGCATATTTGCGGTTGTAGCCGCAAACCTTGCAGAATTCCTCTAGCATCGTTCCCTTCTGTGCCCGTGGTGCGTGCTGATAACGATCATAGATGGATCGTAAATACTCCTGCTTGGATCGTCGTGCCATGGTGAACCCTTCCATTGTTGCCCTCCTTGAGCTCTAATGTGAGCCCTTGGAGGGTTAGAATCACAAATGGCGCAACGTATCGCCCTTGGGTTAGATTATACATGGCGCAATACGCTACCCGCGCAAGGAGATGGAGAGCGCACTACGGCGAACGGAGGAGGGGCTTGACCATCTGCGAAAGGCAATGGCTAATGACCTCGCCGACGAAAATGCATTAGTGAATACGGTTGTCTCCGACCAGACCATAGTTCCACCCAGCGCCCGGCCCGTCGAAATTTACGAGCTTAGTATTGCTGCGGGAGGCGGTGCGTTGGTTGATACAGAGGCGGGAGGGGAGTCCATGTGGTTTCGTCGTGACTGGCTGGACCGTCACGCCCTCGATCCGACGCAATGCTCGGTGTTTAGTGTGCGAGGCGAATCGATGGAAGAGACGTTACCGGATGGCTGCTCAATCCTCGTGGATCGCAACCAGACCCGGCGGCGAGTCGGGCATATCTATGTGGTACGCACAGAAGACGGGTTGGTGGTGAAGCGGGCGGGCAAGGACGAGGACGGGGATTGGCTTCTGGTGAGCGATCACCCAAAGTGGAAGCCTTTGCCATGGCCCGATACCGCAGAAGTTATAGGACAAGTGAAATGGATGGCGAAGACGCTGTGAGGAAGAAGGTGACTTACGGGATCAATTTCACCAGCGCCACGGTGAGACCGACGATGCCGGTAGCCAGGAGCCACATATGCCGGAAGATGTCAGCTTTCAGTTCGGCGATGTCGGCTTTCGTGGCAACATTCCCGCCGATGGCGTCACCCACGGTGGCGACCACTGCCTCGGCTTGGGCATCCTCGAACCCAGCCTCCTTGAGGGCCTTCACCGCCTTATGGGTATCGAATGCGAGAGTGGTCATGCTTGGCATTATGTGCCGAACTTCCGGCCATGTCAAGGTTAAGGCACTGCTGGTCAAGCTGGTCTTCTTCCCTTGAGGAATGCCATGAAACCTAACACTATCCTGCTGATTCTTAGCCTATGCGCCGCGTTGCTGGTGCCAAGTCTGGCAAGCGCACAAAGCGAGAGCGGGTCTCGGCCACCTCTAGACGTGTGCCTGGATGGTAATCAGAAGTGGGCAGCTCGGGCGGATGCCTGTAGAACCGCAGCCGAACAAGGGCATGCCAAGGCGCAGTACATCCTCGGCGTCATGGGTGAGTCGATGGAGCCCACGTTGCCGGATGGCTGCGTGATTCTGATAGACCGCAACCGGACGCGACGGCGGGAAGGGCGGATCTTTGTGGTGCGCACAGAGGATGGGCTGATCGTGAAGTACGCAGGCAGAGCTAATGGCCGCTGGCAATTGGTCAGCGAGCACCCATCATGGGAACCCATGCCCTGGCCCACTGAGGCGGAGATGATCGGACAGGCGGTATGGGTTGCGCGGGAACTGCCGCTATAAAGAGCAGCTACAACCTGAGGTGTGGACTGACCCCCTGCAGTTGGACAGTTTGAGGGAGCAGGTTAGAATGCCTGATGGGAAGGGGAAAGGATCTCATCATGGCAGAGAGAAGAAGGTTTACAGCGAATTTCAAGCGGCAGGTAGTGGAGGAACTCCTCAGTGAGAGCTCCACGTTGGCCCAACTGAGCCGCCGCTACGACATCTCCTCAGGACTTATTCGACATTGGAAGAAGCGCTACGAACAAGGGGGCCTGGTGGAGGGCCCCTCTCTGCCAGAGAAGGAACTTCGAGCGCGCAATGCGGAGTTGGAGCGGATGGTGGGCAGACTCACCATGGAGAATGATCTTTTAAAAAAAGCCGTAGAGTACACACTGCGGCGGAGAAAAGAGAATTCGTCACCCATCACGGCCAAGAGTTTGGCAGCATCCAAAGGGGGTGTGAAGTGATGGGGATAGCGCGCAGCACTTTTTATTACCGAACCCGGGAGCCTTCTATGCTCCACGAGATTGAGGAGGCGGACTTACGGGACCGGATTGAGCAGGTAGTGGAGGAGTATCCGCGTTACGGCTACCGGCGAGTCACCCATCATCTGAGGCGCGAGGGCTTTAAGGTTAATCACAAGCGGGTGTCGAGAATCATGCGGGAGGAATCATTGCAATGCCAGGTCAAGCGGCACTGGGTGAAGACCACTGACAGTGATCATCCCTACCGGGTCTATCCGAACCTCCTTAAGGGACTAAGGGCCACAAGACCTAACCAGGCATGGGTGGCCGATATCACCTACATCCGGATCCTCACGGGGTTTTTGTACTTGGCGGTGATCTTGGATCTGTTCTCACGTAAGGTTATTGGGTGGGCGCTTTCTAAATCGATCGATACCGAGATGACTTTAATGGCTCTGCGGATGGCTTTAGTGGAGAGAAGGCCGCCCTGGGGTTGTATCCATCATTCAGATCGCGGAGTGCAGTACGCCGCCCATGCTTATGTGGAGGAGTTGCGGGCAGCGGGGATCTTAATCAGCATGGCCCGCAAGGGCAATCCCTATGACAATGCGACAGCGGAGAGCTTCATGAAGACGCTCAAGCATGAAGAAGTCTACCTGTGGGAGTACAGGACGGCGCAGGATGTGAAGCAAAGGGTTCCTTATTTTCTGGAGGAAGTCTATAACCAGAAGCGGTTGCACTCGGCTTTGGGGTACTGTCCACCGAATGAGTTTGAGCAGGCCTGGCAGATGAAAGCCGAGGTGGTGTGTGAGGCCTGAAGGGGGGGGTACTGAGATATCTACCCGGTGTGAGATCGTCGTTTCTAGGGCAATTGTGAAAGCCGTTTTGACCGGCCACCAAGACAAGAGGCATAGAGAAGGGCATAGATCACAGAACTCACAATGTGGACTCTTGCAAACAGGAAGGGAACAGCATAATTAATTCAACCACCCCGGAGGGCATTCTAATTTCAGCCCAGTGACTGTCCAACCAATGGGGTTCACTCCAGTGGCGGGTCAGGATGCTTCTTGCCAAGCACCAGGCAAGAGTAAAGGGGTAATAATGGGCCTGCTGAAAACCGTATTAGTAGACGATGAGAGTATGGTGGTATACTCTGTTATCTTTGTCGGTCCGAAGGTCTATTGGAAAGTCGGTGGACAGAGAGTTCATGTATGGAGGTGGCAGTCTGATTTATTTCGACAAATCGCTAAGGCAATGGCTGCGGATCCAAGAGTTGCGGGAAACATCGCGCTTCTTTTTGAGCAACCTATCTTCAGAAAGTGGGTACAGTTTTGGGCTGCAAATGTAATTGGCGAATTCCGGGGTTACCCGGAATCCCGGGAATTTTTCAAGCTCGCGTTTGATGAGCATTGGAAAATGGTAACTGCGATTGCAGAGGACATGGGTAGAATATCTGCACGACAACGATTTGGAATACCCTAGCCAACAGGTCGGCAGGTGCTTAGTAGACAACAAAAAAATGGGCACAGAATAGTTACGCTGTACAGGGCGGGGAGAACGCTATGAGGAAGCAGTTTACAGTACGAGTTGCCCTGATTCTTAGCCTATGCGCCGGAATGCTGGCACCGAGTCCAGCAGACGCACAGGGAAACGCCACGGCGCAGTTCAGCGTTGGTGTCATGTATGACAAGGGCCAAGGGGTACCTAAGGATGATGGTCTCGCCTACATGTGGTTTAACCTGGCGGCTGCTAGTGGGTATGAGACAGCACGCGAGAACCGCGACCTGTTGAGCAAAAAAATGACCTCCAAGCAGATCGCCGAGGCGCAGCGGATGGCGAGGGAGTGGCTGGAGAAGAGGAAGGGGAAATAAGCTGCTCGAATGGAAGTCCTCTCTGCCTGGTATCGGGCTTTATGCCCTTGCTGATAGGTTAAGACCGAAATAAAGATCGAAGAAAAACAAATAGGGTTAAATGACTCGCAAGCTCCCCCCTCATATTTACCAACAAACCTACAAAACACGGGCCGGGTATAAAGAAACCCGCTACTATATTCGACTGACGGACTCCAAGGGGAAGCGGCGGGTGTTCCCTGGCGGGCCAAAGTTACAAAAGGCTCGGGAGATACGGGACAAACTCCTTGGTCAGGCCGCCGAGGGGTTCGACTTTGAAAGAGCAAAGCAACCGGGGCCCCAACTGTTTCCCTGGGTAGAAAAATTCCTGTCCTTGAAAAAGGCAAAAGCATCCTATGACAAGGATATACGGTCCACTGGGCGGTTAAAGGAATACTTCGGGGATTGTCAGCTTGATGAGATAGTGGCCTCACGTATTCAGGCGTACAGGGAGGAGAGAAACGGAGAAGGGCTCAAAGATTCGACAATCAACCGGGAGTTGGCTTGCCTTCGCTCAATCCTGCGGTTGGCCCATCAGGATGGGGTGCTTTCCCGGATGCCTTTCATCTTATTTCAGGCAGAACACAATGAGAGGACGCGGACGGCCACGGAAGGGGAGTATGCCAAGATACTAAAAGGGCTCAAGGGTGAAGTCCGGGATGTGGTGGAGATTCTTTGGGAAATGGGGTTTAGGGAATCTGAGGTATTGGACATCAGGGCGGGAGACTTGGATGTGAGGCGAGGCATGATTGATACGGCCAGGATAAGACGGAAAGGCGGGCTCAAACGACCGTTGCCCTGGAGCGAAAGGGCAGGGGGGATCTTGAGGGCTAGGGCCAGGAACAGGAAGGTAGGGGACTCTTTGTTCAACGTGACCCGGTATCAAGTGAGTTGGGATTTTAGGGCGGTTTGTAAGGCGCAAGGGATCATGGGACTATGGCTTCATGATCTGCGTTCAACCTTTGCTACCCGTAAGCTCCGGGACGGATGGGACAGAGAGCTGATAAAGCAATTCACCGGCCACAGATCGGACTACGCTTTCAGGCGGTACTCAAGGCCGACCCTGGACGATTTAAGGCGTTTTATCGGTCAGGATGGCGATGCAATGGCTATAAGAAAACCAGATGCAAGCTAAGTACCCGCCGGGATGGTGAAATTTGGTAGACACACGGGACTTAAAATCCCGAGGGTCGCAAGGCCCGTGCCGGTTCGAGTCCGGCTCCCGGCACCACAATTAACGAGTCAGGATAATTTCTAAATCTGCCTTGGCGCCTGATTGTCTATAGACGAAGCTTCTCCGCTACGTTTGCGCCAAGGATCATTACTCTTCGGCTAAATTTGCTCGCGCTCCAGGATTGGCTTCACCATTCATCTGCATGATTGCCAATTTTCAGGAGAGGAAATCCGTTCGTTCTCCCCTTGACAATAACCCTAGCGGGATTCGTTGCGTCATTACAAAACTAACCGAAGTCGTCTCGCATCTGTCGTTTCATGTCCTGTTGTTGGCGCTGTAGTTTCTTGCTGAAGGTCCAGTTTCTCCACGGCGTTTGTTTCAGCGGTGGTCTCTCTCGTGGGGCTCTGTCTGCATGGCTGGCCAGCTTGTAGATCCGCTGCAGTTGCTGATCGATTCGGGTAGAGAGCTCGAAGGGATCAGTTGTCTTAAGCGTATGCTTGAGGGCTGCCAGCTTTTTGGGGTCTCCCTTTCGGGACTCCACGACCCGTTCGAACGGGGTACGAGGCGTGTCATAGCGGCGAATAAGTCGAGAGCCTATACGGATCTTGCATCGCAGCTTCATGGAGGGCTGGAACAGATTCTGGAAGATCCTAAGCTCATCATAGAGCTGGTTGGCGGCCTCTTGGGCCTTTGCGGTGTCGTAGCGATCCCAGCCCATAAGCTTTCTGACATGGGTCCAGTTTTTCTGCTCGATGTGCGCGTTGTCATCTTTTTTGTAGGGACGCGAGCGGGTGAACTGAATGGTGTGGCCAGCTGGGCGTTGTTGACAGAAGGCAAGAAGGCGATTGTTGATAAACTCACTGCCGTTGTCGGAGTCGATCCCCTTGAGGGGAAAAGGAAGCTGGTGTTCGATCTCGGTGACCGCATTCAAGACACCCAAAGCGCTCTTACCCATGACGGCCTTGCGCTCTACCCAGCAGGTAGCAATGTCGACACAGTCCAGACTATGGACAAACTCCCCAACCGCTGAGGCCCCTGAGTGTGACACCAGGTCAATCTCCAGATAGCCCGGCCGGTTCACATCCCAGTGATCGGTCTTAATCGGGATCATCTGCTTTAGTAGCGATCCGGGCCGAGTGGTGCCATAGAGTCGGCGTTTCACGATGTGCTTGGTTTCCCTCAGGCGCCGATCCATCTGACGGGCGCTGATGGCCAGGAGCTGATCCTCTAACGGTTGGGTCAGCTCGAAGTGTTGCCTTATCCAGGGCAACCAGTGTACAAGGGCGGCCTTCAGACGTTGGGAGCACAGATACCCCGAGGCCTCCCACACCTTTGCCAAAATCCTTACCATTGCCCGATTGTATGTAGGAGAGCGAGGTGCACCCCGTTTGCGTACAGTTGCCTCGGGCAAGGGCCGGTTTAAAAGCCAGATGGCATATTTGCGGTTGTAGCCGCAAACCTTGCAGAATTCCTCTAGCATCGTTCCCTTCTGTGCCCGTGGTGCGTGCTGATAACGATCATAGATGGATCGTAAATACTCCTGCTTGGATCGTCGTGCCATGGTGAACCCTTCCATTGTTGCCCTCCTTGAGCTCTAATGTGAGCCCTTGGAGGGTTAGAATCACAAATGGCGCAACGTATCGCCCTTGGGTTAGATTATACATGGCGCAATACGTCCCCTTGACAATAAATGAACTTTGGTGTTTTATAGCTCGCCCGATTCGTCCATCAGGGAAACGATCTCGGCAAAATAATGGGTGACTAATTCATTTTCCTTAAGGAGGAGAGTCATGACAATGAACAGGCGAATTCTAAAGAAGCTAGGTCATTTTGTGATTTTATTTATACTGACGTCCCTGGTATTTCCGCTGACCCATGCTAAATCCGAGCCCTTCTATAAAGGTAAAACCATCAAGATCATCCAGGGGCGTCGGCCAGGCGGTACAGGGGACCTACGGGCGAGAGCCATCATACAGTACCTCTCAGATCACATTCCGGGAAAGCCGACCCTTGTGTCACAGTACATGCCCGGGGGAGGCGGGAGATTGGCCGCCAACCATGTTTACAACTCGGTCAAACCAGACGGATTGACCCTGGCCAACATAGGTGGTGGATTTATAGCGAATTCCGTCTTGGGCGCGCGTGGGGTCAAGTACGATATTCATAACATGACCTATCTCGGCACGGGCAATAGCCGGGGTAGCTGGGCGTTCTATTCCCTGAAGGAACTAGGCTACACCTCCATCAAAATGATGCGGGCAAAGGAGAATTTCAGGATTGGAGCCCAAAACGTGGGGCACGATGTCTATATCCAAGCGCGGCTCTTCGCCTGGATCCTGGGCCTCAAAAACGCGAGGTTTGTCGCCGGCTATTCTGGACCCGAGATGGACGTGGCTTTGTTGCGAGGGGAATTTGATGCGAGATCCAGTTCCATCGGGACCATTACGACACGCAACCGGGACTGGCTAAAGAAGAAAGTCATCACACCTCATGCCGTGATGGAGGCCCCCAAAGGTTTCCGGATTCACCATCCTGACTTTGCAGACCTCCCCTCCCTGGAGAGTTTTATCGACACTAAGGAGGAGCGGGAGGTACTGAAGCTTCGGCGGATCGTCCGCCAGGTGGGTTCGCCCTATGTGCTTCCCCCCGGGGTCCCCGCGGATCGTGTCAAGATACTGAAGCGGGCGTTCGAACAGACCTATAAAGACCCAAGGTTGCCGAAGACATGGAAAGATTGGACCGGGGATGATCCTTCTCCTATTTTACCGGACGACCAGGCGAAGGCAGTAGCGGCACTGCCAAAGGACTCTCAAGTCATCCAGATTTTTAGACAGCTGGCCGGAGGGGGCCCTATGCCATGGCGCTAGTCGGATGCTATTTTTGAGTAGATCGGCGGCGATAGGGTAGAGTCCCTAGCGTACCGCCCCGTCTGCGCGTAGGCTCTCGATCTCGTTGGGCGAGCAGCCCAGCAGGTCCTGAAGGATCTCATCCGTATGTTGTCCCACCCGTGGCGACATCTGGCGAATGCTTGATGGGGTCTCGGACATGCGGATCCACGGTGCCAACAAGGTGATGGGCCCAGCCACCGGGTGTTCTCGCCGGATAAAGGCCTCACGTGCTTTGATATGAGGGTCCTCAATCACTTCATCCAAGGAAAGCACCGGCGCTCCAAAGTAACCGAGATCACGAAGCTTAACCCATAATTCCTGCCGAGTCTTCGGCCTCGCCCAGTTAAAGAGGATCTCGCTTAGCTCTTTACGATGAGCTCGTCGCCCTTCAGCAGTGGCAAACCGCGGATCCTCCTGTAAGTCTTCGCGCTCCATTGTCGCTGCGAGTTTCCTCCAGTTCGCATCGGTGATCTCGGGTAGCCGAAGCGTGAAATAACCGTCGCTCACCTGGGTCGGTAGGGAGCCTATCTTGTTGCCTGTAAAGTGTTCGTGGTACGTGCTGGCCATGAATCCCAACACGGCCTCCTGCATGGAGATTTCGATCTTCTGTCCCTTACCGGTGTGCTCGCGGGCGTGGAGAGCCGCTAAAATTCCCACTGCCATGCTGATGCCCCCCGCCTCATCACCTATTCCAACGGGTTTGGTCCCAGGTGCGCCATTGTACTGCCATGATGCGTGGGTCCAGGCACTCATGCCGTTATTGACCCCGGCGTTGGACCCATAGGGCGAGTACGGTCCCGTCTCACCATAGCCGCGTGAACAGGCATAAATTAGCCTTGGATTAATCTTCCTCACCGACTCGTAGTCCAGGCCAAATTTCTCAATTGTCCCTTTTTGGTAGTTCTCAACCAGCACGTCCGAGACGGCAATGAGCTTACGGACGATCTCACGCCCACCCTCGGACTTGAGGTCCACGGCCACACTTTTTTTGTTCGTGTTGACCATCATGAACTCATAGCCGTCCACGGGGGAGCCTGGCGGCATCCAGGAACGACGGAAGTTATCTCCCTTGGGCGGTTCGATCTTGATGACTTCAGCGCCCAAGTGGCCGAGCACCATGGTGCAAAACGGCCCGTTGAGTGCATGGGTTAGATCGATGATTCGAACATCTTCTAGGGCTTGATTCATAATGACCCTCCGTGTGGCCTGGTTATATCGCAGTCGGTATTGCCTACAATTCTTACGGTCGAAGTCCACCCCATACGCAAACTAAAGATCGCGAAGAATTATATGGCGCCGTCCTCCGATAACTGCTTGATCTCGGTGTCGCTCAAACCAAGCAGGGTACTGAACACCTCATCATTGTGTTGTCCTATCAAGGGGGCCGGGTTGTTAATCATCCCTTGAGTTGCGGAGAAGCGCATCCAGGGCGCAAGGAGTTTGATGATTCCCGCCTCCGGGTGCTCCACGTCCACAAATGCCTGCCGGGCTTGGATATGCGGATCCTCAACGACCTCCCCGAGGCTCAGGACCATACCGCTGGAGAGTCCGAAGGAGCTCAAAGTGTCCCACAGCTCCCGACGGCTCTTGCCGCGCACCCACTTGGAGACCAATGCCTCTACCTCCTCGTGGTTTTGCCTGCGGACCTTGGAGGTTGCGAAGCGCGGGTCCTTGACCACCTCAGGCGTTCCCATGGCCGCGCACAGCTTGACCCACAATTCATCGGTGACATCGGGGAGGTGGAAGGCATAATGACCGTCGGCACACTCCTTTGGTGGATTGCCCACCTTACGGTCTTCAAAGAGGGTGTGGAAGGAGCTTACCATGAATCCCATGAGGGCCTCCTGCATGGAGACTTCGATCTTCTGGCCTGTTCCGGTCTGTTCCCGAGCGTACAGGGCAGCGCAAATGGCAAGGGCAACGGAGAACCCCGCCGCCTCATCGCCGATACCCATGGCCTTCATCCCCGGCTTTGCGGCATGTTCCTGCGCGGCGTATTGCCAGCCGGACATTGCCATGATCGTTGCGGCGTTCGCACGTACATGTTTGTATGGTCCGGTTTCCCCATAACCCCGACTGCATGCATAAATGAGGCGCGGGTTAAGCTCGTGAAGGGTCTCATAGCCGAAGCCTAAACGCTCCATTACCCCAACTGTGAAGTTTTCCACTAACACATCAGATTTCTTGGCGAGCTCGCGGAAGAGTTTACCGCCCTTCTCATGCTTGAGGTTGAGGGTGATCCCTTTCTTGTTACTATTCACCATGAGAAACTCATACCCATCGTGCTTTGCATCGGGTGGCATCCAGGCGTGGCGAAAACGGTCACCTGAGCCATGCTCCACCTTAGAGTACCTCCGCTCCCAGGTGAGCCAGCAGCATGGTACAGAAGGGACCGTTGAGGACGTGAGTGAGATCCAGAACTCGTACTCCGGACAAGGGTCCAGCCATTAGGGTTTACCTCCATGACCTCGAGAGTTTGTTAAACGGGTGTGGGTCACGATGATGCGATGGGGCGAAACTTCACCAGCGTATACTCCGGTGTAGCGTCGTCATAGACGGCACGCACCGCCATGCCAACTTTGACCGTTTCCCAGGGGCATTCGACAACGTTGCTTGTCAGGATGACCTGGTTTTGGGTCCCGTCTATGGTAATCTGGGCGATGACGTAAGGAATATCATCGGCGAATGCCGGCACAGAGACGTAGTGCACCACCACGAAAGAACAGACGGTGCCGGTCTCACTCAGTTTGGCCCACTCGAAATCCCAAGAATAACATGAGGGGCATACACCCTGGGGGGGCCAACGAAAGCGCCCGCAGGCCGTGCACCGCTGGGCCCGAAGCTCATGTTCTTTACACGCATCCCAAAAGGGTTTTGTATCCGAATCGGGTGCTGGAAGTGGCTTGGTATATTCCGTCATGAGTCATGCCCCCCGCAACAACATGGCACTGCCGCCGCCTTCGCCGCATACCAATGCAATCTGTGGGTCCCGCACTTGACGGCATTGGGTCCGATCGTAACTGTGTGGCCCGTCACACAGGTCGTCTACCACGCCTTCGGGTCTGAGTTGCTGAACGGCTTCAATAACATGGTTCTGTCCATGGATGTGTCCTTCTGACAGCAACCCGCCATGGGTGTTTACCGGGCAGGCAGCGTCGAGCTTGTTGTGTCCTTCCCTGACCCACGGGCCCACCTCACCCTTTTTGACCAAACCGTAGTCCTCGATGTGGGTCATGCACATGAAAGTGAAGGGATCGTAGATCTCTGCCAGGCTCACGTCCTTGGGGGTGATGCCAGCGCCTCCGTATAGAAGCGGAGCGGCGTTGACCCCATTGGTTTCCCACAGACCTTCGGTTTGTCCGGATCCGCCCACCCCGGACATGATATAGACCGGGGCTTGCTTGAGATCCCGAGCCCGCTCGGCCGAGGTGATAATATACGCAACACCGCCGTCCGTCTCCTGGCAGCAGTCAAAGAGGCGAAAGGGGTAAACAATCCAGCGCGAGTTCTGATGGTCGTCGATGGTCATGGGTTTTCGCATCATCGCCTTCTTATTGAGCATGGCATGCTGGCGTTCGGTGACGGCCAGGTGCGCAAAATCCAAGGTGGTGGTTCCATAGCGTGCCATGTGCGCCGTGGCTCGGTGGCCAAAGGTAGCCGCTGCGTGGTGCCGCCCGAAAGGCGTGGAGAACTGATCAGGCCCTGAGATTTCCTCGGCGCGCCGGGCTCGTTGCCCCCGCCCTTCGCTGTAGCGGTTCGTTGCTCGATACACGAGCACACATTTGCAGATGCCACTAAAGACGAGGGAAGCTGCGGTTAGAGCGGCTGCGCAGTTCCAACTGCCGCCAATGGAATTGAAAACCTCGAAATTGCACTTTTTCAATCCAAGGGCTGTGACCATATCGCGTGGCTCCACCGTGTCCATGTGTTTATGGAAATGGGAGACGATTCCGTCGACGTCCTGGACCGATATGCCGGCGTCCCGGATGGCATTGAGACTCGCCTGTATAGCCAAGGTTAACGCGGTGGACCCGGATCGTCGTGAAAACTCGGTCCAACCGATCCCTGCAATGGCCGTCTTGTCTTTTATGGGTTGCTCAGGCATCCGTGGCTCCCTTCATACCGCGAGAAAAAATTGGGATTTATGAAGCGACACTGAACTTTGATGCTGTGATAACGATTCCTCGCAAGTTTGATCGGAAAATACTCCATGACCTACGATCTCGAGGTGGTTAAGGGATAGGCCTAGGGTATTTTTTGATTGGGAAAAGACAGAAGGGGTGTAGTGTCAAGTCATAAGACAAGAAAGGGACAAGGTAAAAAGGGCCATCGCTCTAAATCCATCAGTCATGCCCCTAATTTGAAGCTTAGGCTGGAGGAAGGAGGGCTGTGGCCTGTTTGGAAAAGGAGGGATCAAGCTTTGGAGCCGCTTGAGAACCACCAACCTCATATTTCCGGGAAGTCAGGCGCAGGACTCGCCCTATGGGGGTGATGGCAAATACCCAAAGCATACAAAGAATCGTTTTTTCTGTCTTTCATCACTTGAACCAAAATTCCATCCATCGCCCATTTTTGGAGGTTGACTTGGAGGGTCAATTTCGGATATTTACTGGCAAAAGTTCGAGCAGGAGAGCTTTTTCCTGGCGCGGAGGAGATTCCGCTAAGACATTGAGGTCCTGGTTATCCATTCAAAGCGATGAATCAGTCACAGCGGCCGCGCGAAGGTAAAAAATGGGAGGTAGAAATCATGCAAATCATTGATGCTGATACTCATCTCGATGAAACCGAAGCTACATGGGAATACATGCGTGAAGAGGATCTTCAGTACAAGCCCACCACAGCCTATCCGGCAAAATTAGACCCATCACGGCCCCCCATCCGTTACTGGATGATCGACGGGCAGCGGCACCTTCGGTTTACCCGGGATGATAAAAGAACCCGTACCACGGTTGAAACCCGAGAGCTGCTGGATGTGCCGGCTCGGTTACGTGCCATGGATGAGATGGGGACGCATGTGCAAGTCATCTTTCCCTCTCTATTTATTGTGGAAGTGAGCCGGCGCCCGGAGGTTTCCCTCGCCCTGCGTCGTAGCTATAACCGCTGGTTGGCTGACCGTTGCGCTGAATCCAACGGTCGTATGCGCTGGGTGTGCTTACCACCGCTAATGACCATGGATGAGGCCCTCGCGGAGTTACGGTTTGCGAAAGACCATGGTGCCTGCGGTGTCATGAAGAAAGGGGACTTGGAGGCGGGAAAGTGGCCAGCTGATCCTTATTTTTTCCCGTTCTATGAGGAGGCCGAGCGCCTCGATATTCCTATCTGTTTCCACACCGGCACGGGAACCCCCGACCGTCCTTCTATGAAAGAGGTTTCCTTGGGGCAATTCATGCGATCGCAGCTTTCGGCTATCCATGCCTTTCACACGCTGGTACGCCACGACATTCCAGGCAAATTTCCCAAGCTGCGCTTTGGAATAGTGGAGGCGAACTCTTCATGGATACCTTATGTTGCGTATGAACTAAAGAGGCGTTTCAAGAGGCTCGGCAGTGGTTCCACCTTTGGTACTCTGCAATACAAGCCTCAAAATGAGTTACTCAAGGACAACCGTTTGTACGTGACATGTCAGGTGGATGAAGACTTGGCTGCTATTATAAAGGTCGCCGGCGAGGATAATCTGATGATCGGGTCCGACTATACCCATGCGGATCAATCCATGGAGCATGATTTTCCCCGCTTGCTGCAGGAACGTGCCGATCAGGGTGATGTCCCCCAGAGCGCCGTGAAAAAAATCCTGTACGAAAACGCAAAGACGTTTTATGGACTATGATGCTAAGTTGCTTTACTTAGCCACGGCAAGGACGTCCACCGCTGTGACCCCTCCACCTTCTGGTAATATGATGAGCGGGTTAATTTCCAGTTGATCGATTTCGTTTTCGAAGTCCATGGATAATTGGGACAGCTGCCAGATCACATTGGCCAATCCGTCCATATCGGATTTTGGAATGCCACGTGTGCCGTGGAGAATTTCTTTCCCTCGAATCTCGTTAATCATTTCATAGGCCACGTTGAGCCCAAATGGGGGCCGCCGAAATGAAACGTCTTTCAAGACCTCCACGAAAACCCCGCCGAGACCGAACATGACCACTGGTCCGAGCCCTGGCTCCGTGTAAATCCCCACAATGACCTCGGTGGCCCCGCGGATCATCTTCTGCACAACCACACCCTCCACGGCTGCCTTGGGGACCGTGCTCCTAGTGGCATCAACGATCTGCTGAAATCCTTGTCTCAGATCTTCGAGGGATTGGACATTGAGAATTACTGCTCCCGCGTCGGTTTTATGGGGAACATCCGGAGAGGCAACTTTCAGCACAAGTGGGAACCCAGTCCTAGTAGCAATGGCTTCAGCGGCGTCAGGGGTTGGAGCCAGGCCCCCTGGGGCTACTGGAACTGCGTAAAGCGATAGCAGCTCAATCCCCAGTTCATAGGGAAGGACTTTTTGGCGGTGTTTTTCTATGGTTGCCCTAAAGGTGGAGACACCATCACGGGATTTTGGGAGGCTCTCGATCTCATCGCTGCTTCGTCGAAATAGTTCCTGATAGCGCAACCAGGCTTTGATGGCCTTCAGGCCCTTTTCGTATTCCTGAAGGAATGGAATCCCCAGCTCAGAGAAAAACTCCAGCCACTTGAGATCAATGCCTTCCGATCCTCGCGACATGAAGATCACGAGCTTCTTATTGTCCGCGGCAAATTGGGCAATGCGGCGACAGTCTTCTTTCGATGCATCGGTGGGTTTGGAGGGAAGGTTCAGCCGGCAGCAGATGATTTCGAGGGAGGATTCGGTCATGAAAAGTTCGATGGAATCGTAAAATCCGGCTTCGTCTTGACGTCTTAGATTCTCAATGTCCAGGGGGTTGCCCAGTAGTGTAGTTTTGCCAAGATAAGTGCCAATCTTTTCACGTTTCGCAGGTGAAAGCTCCGGCAGTTGGACGTCAATTCTCTCGCACAGGTCGGAGATAAATGAACAATCCCCTCCCGAGATGCTGATAAATCCTACCCCACCTTGTAGGATCGGCTGTGGGGCTTTCAAACCAGAAAAGAGCACCACGGCCTCTAGGAATTCGTCGAAGTTGCCAGCTAGGGTCACGCCTGTTTGCTTTAAAATCGAATCCCAAGCCCTACCCGTCACGGCTAGATTCCCCGTGTGGGCCGCAACGTTCCGGCGGGCCTTGTCCGTCTTTCCTACGCGCATGGCAATTACCGGCTTGCCAAGCTCCAAAGCTCGGGCCAACGACTTGAGCAGATCTCGAGGTCTAGTGATGGCTTCGATGTAAAGCATAATCACGTGGGTCTCAGGGTCCTCAACGATATGGGCCAGATAGTCTTCCAGGGCGAGGGATGCCTGGTTGCCGGTGGACACGGCAATGCGAAAACCGAGGTTGCGCAAAGGTAACTGTCTCAGAAACAGGGACAGGGCGCCACTACTTTGAAACACGGCGCTAATGTTCCCGGCGGGAAAAGATTCAGGAAGGTCGGCCGACCACAAACCAAGGTGTTCTCCGGGAACTAGGTAGCCCATACAGTTTGGACCGCATATGAGAAACCCATGGGATTCCGAGAGATCGGTAATTTTTTGTTGAATCTGACGTCCCTCGTCTCCGGACTCCGCGAATCCGTCTGCAAAGACGAGGGCCCCTTTGACGTTTTTATCGATGCACTGCTGGACGGACGTAAGGACATTGTCTCGGTTGGTGGCAATGACCGCCAGGTCCACCGGTTCGGGCAGCTCCAAAATACTTTTAAAACAGGGCAAGCCGAAAACGTGACTCCGATTGGGATTGATTGGAAAGAGCCGATCTCGCGGAAAACCGACGCGCTCCAGGTTTCTGAAGACCCCGGCGGCTCTGCTCCGTTCTGACGCGCCGATGACTGCAACGGTTTTACCTGTGAGCAAAGGAGTTGGATCCTTCATTGCTTTCCCATTCCTGAGCCTTTACCAATCTGACTCATGATTAACTTTACAGTAAGGTCAATTACGTTTTGTGTGGCAGGGGCCATTCACGAAGGAGACGACCTCCGCCCTCAACCTGGAAAGTTTGATTCAACTTGCACAGAATATGCCATAGCATTGCCGTGTTGCTTGCAACCGCGGTGGTCTTTAGATCGTGCTCAATGCGCTCCAGGACGGGCAGCGGATCGAGGCGGCCCCCCTGAAAGTAGATCCCATCCGCCACTGAGTTGGCGGCGAGCTCACGCTTTGCGAGCTCGAAGACCTCGTCGGGAGCCGCCGCGGCGGCGGCTTCGATGCTGGAAAAATATTTTGTGGGTAGTACCGGCTCGATTCCGGATCGGGTGAGAAATACCGCCAGGCGTTCGTTCAACGTTTCATCGAATGGAGTTAAGAGCAGGGGCCTTCGAATGAACAGGGCGCGCATTGCCGCGATACTCGCCTCCAGAGCAGTTGTCACTGGGATTGTTACACCCGCACGAATCCGCTGGATCGCCTCGGGGTAAAGGAGCTCATTTGGTGCCACGGGGAGTGCAATGGCGTCCCACTTGTGTTCCTCCACAAGGGCTACGGCCCTTTGAACGTACTGATCGACTATTTCTTGCTGGGGGCGGTGCGATTCATGCCAGAGGCTCAGGCCTTCCACCTGTAACTCAACTCCCTCAGGCACCAGGGCGAGCAGGCCATCATAGTGCCGTGCGCGGGTACCACCGGTTCCACCTCCGCTGAGAAACGCGATGGTTGTTTGAGGTTGCTTCGTCATGACAATAATCTGATGTAAAACGCCAAACCAACCCTGATCGATCTCCGTAATCCGCACGCAGATTACTCTCGGGCAATCGATATTGTCAACTACCACCCATCGCTTCCCTGCGTCGCCTTCCAGATTGGGGCGGGCCCCCCAGCCCCTTTTTGTATTAATGATCTGCTTCTCATGCGTTGGAATCCTCCGCGCTCTTCACATAACAACGATCATCCTATATAAAAGGGTCATTCATCTTTGATAACAACCTGAGGAGGATTGAGAAAAGTGATGAAATTCATTGATGCTGATGCCCACGTAGAAGAGTCAGAAGAAATGTGGAAGTTGCTGGATCCGGCCTTTTCGGCACGCCGTCCCATCCCAGTGAGACTTCCAGATGACACAACTTTTGGTAGGTTCAACGCATTTTGGCTGATTGACGGGGAAGTTTTCCCCAAAATGTATGGACGGGTCTATTTTACCTTCGGTTCGCCGCCCATCTCCGATGTGGCAAAAGCAAAGGCCGTTACGATTCCTTCCCAAACCCTGGCCGATGTGCCCGCGCGTCTCAAGGACCTCGATGCCATGGGAATCGAGACCCAAGTGGTTTTCCCGACGCTCTTTCTCGCTCCCGTATGTGAGGACGTGGTCTATGAGGCGGCCCTGTGCAGGGCCTACAATGACTATATGGGAGCTGCCTCCCAGAAGAGCGGTGGTAGAATTAAGTGGGCGGCGGTTTTGCCCGTTCGAGATGCCCGCAGGGCGGCTGATGAGATAAGCCGTGTCAAGTCTCAGGGTGCGGTGACCACGATCCTATTGAGTTTCGTATGGGACCTGCCGCTGGATAGCAGGCAGTTTTATCCTTTTTATGAGGAATGTGCGGCACAGAACTTCCCGGTTTCTATCCACCTTGGATGGGGATCGCCTTCCATTAACCGCCTCTTCGACACCAGAACCCAGACACGGTACACCGCCTCGGCTAATTCCGTCCCGTTGTTGATGGCTTTTAACTCCATGACCGCGGGTGGTGTCCTGGATGACATTCCGGGGTTGAGGGTGTCGTTCCTGGAGATTGGTGTCGAGTGGGTTTCCTATGCCACCAGATTCGGTGACCGTCGACGGCGGGCGGGAGAAGGGCGCGCAAAAAAGCCCCTTGAGGACTATTTCCGGGAGGGTCAGGTTTATGTCAGCTGCGAGCCGGACGAGGATCTCCCCTATGTCATTCAGCGCATTGGAGCAGACGGATTGATGCTGGCGTCGGACTATCCCCACGAGGATCCTATGGCCGAGGGAAACCTTCTTGCGGAATTGACCAAGCGCGACGACCTCACCGATGAAATTAAAAATAAAATTCTAATGGAGAATCCCACTCGTTATTACAGTCTATAGTTTTTTTATTTATTCAAATGTGCGGTCGCTATACACAGACAGCAAATCCTGAAGCTCTGATGTTTCGCTTCGGTTTCAGTATGCAGGATGTAGCGCTAAAGCCGCGTTACAACCTGGCGCCGGGGCAGCTCGCTCCTGTTGTTGTGAATGAGGACACCAAAACGCTGGTTATGATGCAGTGGGGATTGGTGCCGTCCTGGGCTAAGGAGCCCTCCATTGGGTATAAGATGATCAACGCCCGTTCCGAAACACTCGCTGAAAAGACCAGCTTCAAGAGACTGTTGCCGAGCAGGAGATGCCTGATCCTAGCCGATGGCTTTTACGAGTGGGCCAAGCTGAAAAAGGGGAAGGCGCCCATGAGATTTTTTCTTAAGGGCGGTGAACCCTTCGCCTTCGCCGGTCTATGGGATCGATGGAAAAAACCGGATGGTAACGAGCTCAGGACCTATACCATTATTACCACCCAGGCCAATGAACTGCTCAAACCGGTCCATGACAGGATGCCCGTAATACTCAATAGGGAAGACGAGGATAAGTGGTTGGACCCAGAATGGAAAGATGCTCAGAAACTGGGCGAGCTATTGAAGCCCTTTGCAGCGGATCAGATGGAGTCCCACTATGTCTCGCTCATGGTGAACTCGCCCAAAAACGATCTTGCCCAATGTATCCAACCGGTGGACGCCCCCTGAATTGTTCCAAAGAGCTACCGAGAAGGAACCAGAGATTCCAATTCCTTTTTAGTACTGCTCAGACCAATCCCAGACAATTGTCAATTGCATATCGTCTCAGAGCCGCTCTGGGCACGAGTTTGCTCGATTTTAGACAGCCAGGACGCAATTAATGAGCTATTTAAATGCGTCTTGGGCGGTTTTAGCCATTCCCACAAAGGAAAGCGGTGGCCCGGAGTGGACCGCCGCTTCTCAAACTGTTTGATCGCGGCTCGTCTGATTGCCTTCCTTAAAGCTCAGGAAACTCCTTACTCTTAGGTAATAAAGAAATTGCAAAATTACATCCATCCTCTCTCTTTGTAGTAACGCATGGCGCCGGGATGTAGGGGAGCTGAGAGCCCTTGGAGCATCTCCTTGGCCTTCAGGAACTTGAAAGCGGGGTGCATCCTCCGGAAGCGGTCGAGGTTTTCGAAAACCGTCTTCGTAACGTTGTAGACCACCTCCTCCGGTTGATTCACACTCGTCACGAAGGTTGCCTTCACGGCATAGGTCGGCACATCCCTGTCCACTCCCTTGTAGATTCCACCAGGCACAACTGCCATTACATAGTACGGGGTATCGGCGACTAACTTCTTAATTCCGGGGTTGTTGATGGGTATAATCCGGATGTTGATCTTGTTTGCAATTTTAACGATTTCACCCCAGGGACTACCCACCGTGTAGAAAAAAGCATCGATTTTCCCGGATACCAGCTGCCCGTTGGCCTCAGGTTGATCTAAACGCTTAGCGTCAATGTCCGTGGTCTTTCTGATGCCGTGGAGTCGTAGGACGTCCTCCGCATTTGTACGTGAGCCAGATCCTACGTTAGCAATGTTTATTCGTTTACCTCGGATGTCATTTACCGACGAAATCCCTCTATCCGTTCGGGTCACTAGCATCACGGTCTCGGGATAGACACTGAAAACGCTTCGAAGGGCTTTGTATGCGCTCCCTTTCCAATAATCCTTTCCGTTATAGGCCTGCCAGTTAATATCAGACTGCACCAGACCGAAATTCATGACGCGCTGACTGATGGCAATAATGTTGAACAAGGAGCCCATGGAAACCTGACCGTAACAGGAATAGCCCTGACTCCCTAACTTCTCTTTAATCAATTTACAGATATTCGAGGTGGCTTGATAGTAAATACCAGTCAACGGCCCTGTCCCGATGCTCACCAACCCTCCAGCCATAGCGACAGCCACCGAAAGGCCTACGGCGACCAAAGCGACTCCCACAGCCAACACAAATCGCTTCATGTCATCTTCCTCCATTCCAAAACTTTAATAATAGTTTGCTCCTGGGATTACTTTAAATCTTAGATGAGCTCATAAGCAAGGAGAACGGGGTAGGTTTAGCTCCGCGGACATATTCGGCTAACTGCATAACCTCCTTTATAGTTAAGTCCTTATTTCATGCCCGGTGCAATTAAACGACGCTTTACTTGAGTTCTAGCCAGATTCACTATTTGTCAATTCTCTTAGAGCTCGGAGCCGCTCTGGGCTTGGGTTTGCTCAATATTGCGACGATGCAAATCTGCAGTACCGTTTTGGCGATTTGTCTCGCCAATCTCGACAGAGTCGATGAGGCTCGTGCGGCACTTGAGAAATGCGAGAATCTGCATCCGGGATGGTTGTCGGAACACTCCTCTTGGCAACCCTACGCAGATACCTACCGAATCGACAAGTTTTTGCAGGTTTGAGACAGCACCCATTGATGGTTTAAGATTGGCCTGTTTCACTCGCCCCGTGCGTCCAGCAGGATTCGGCGGATTTATCGTGAGAACTCGTGGTATCACCCTTACAGAATTCTACCAGCAGAATTGACGGAGACTTGGACATCAGTTCGGGAGGGGTGTTCGAGGAGGTATGGCAAGTGATGAGTTCCGCTATTTCTGGTAGAAAAATTGTCACAGGAAATCCAGTTAGACCATCATGTGGACAAGAGTCGAGAGGATCGCGAAAGGCAAGTTCGACGCCAATCGGCGCTTGCCGACAGAGGCCAAAAGGTGGACGATAAGAACCAATACCGTCTTCATAGTCGCGAAGACTAGGGGGATGGCGGTGCCGGTCACAAGATTGTCTAGTGGCCTGATTTCAGTACACAATCGGCGATTTTAGACCCACAGGTCGAGCCTTGATTTGGCGGGTGCAAAGGGTATATAGGAATGTTGCGGTTTGCCCGCCCCGAACGACGGGGCTAGAGTTTCTGGGGGCGCCGGCGACAACGCGATCTCATTCGAATAAAAAGATATGTTGGCTGTGAACGCCGACCTTAGCATTACCGCACACCGGCAATTTGTAGCGAGATCTCGCTGCGAGCAGTCCGGTTCCAGAGGAGATGTTATCTTAAGAGAACTGACATGAATGACAAAACTAACATCTCACGTGCCATGCGCGACGTTTCGCGGCGTTCGTTTCTCAAAAAGTCCGCCATGGTCGCGGCTGCGGCAACTGGGCCCTGGATAATCAATTCACAGGTACTCGCGGCGTCCCAGCAGGTGAATGTTTTCGCCTGGGTGGACTACGTCAACCAGGACATGATCGATGGCTTCGAGAAGGAAACCCGCATCAAGGTCAATCTCACCACCTTCGGATCCAATGGTGAAGCCGAGCAAAAAACCAAGGCCGCCGGGGGCAAAGGCTGGGATGTCATCTTCCCGTCCGTCACCAACCGGGCGAACTACGAGGACTCCAATGCTCCGGGCGGTATCTGGCTGGCACCCATCGACGAGAAGCGGGTGAATCTCCAGGCCGTAATCCCCTCGTTCTTGCGTGATTCGATTCAGCTAGGTGCCGTGTATCGCGACAAACGCTATCTGATTCCGTTTGACTGGGGGACCGAAGGCATCACCTACAACTCCAAAACTCTGAACCTGAAAGACGAGGAGATCTCTTTCGGTGATCTGTGGCGGCTGGAGGTCAAGGGAAAGGTCTCCTTTCGGCAGCAATCCGTCATCATGGGTACGGGATTATACTTGGACTCCATCGGAGTGGTGAAATCCAATCGCATGCTCGACGTCTACAAGTCCGAAGAGGGCGCGCGGCGTGTATGGTCCGAGACCACAGACTGGATTATCGAGCGCAAGGACTGGTTCGGCGCCTTCTGGAACAACGCCACCGAAGCCACGTCCGCCTTTAAGGATGCTGGGGCCATAATCGGGCAGACGTGGGATACCACGGGTCTGTTGCTTGCCCGAGAGGACTCGGCCTACAAGTACCGAGCGCCCAAGGAAGGCATCATCACATGGCTTGACTCCGTGGGCATCCTGGCTGGTGCGGAGAACGTCGACGAAGCTTACAAGTTCATCAACTACATCTTGACACCAAAAGTTGGCGGTATGTTCTCTAACAAGACGGGATACAACTCCGCGGTCGCCGGTTCATCAGAATTCACCTCTGACACCTTCAAACGGCAGTTCGCGGAAGTCTATCGCCCTGACGTGTTGAGCAACATGTGGTGGTGGCAGGCCGACACGCCGTGGTTCGCTCCCCTGCGCCAGGAGTACGTCGAGAAAATCAGCAACGCTTGACGCTGGTTTTCTACAATCGCGACGGGGCCTCGCTCGCGACAGGCGGCCCCGTCTTTCCGTGCAACGACTGACGAGACGAGCCTCCTTGGCGAGGCTGTCCGTATCTCATGTAGGGCTCGAGCAGTGCATGGCAAAGAAGTAGTCCTCGAAAAGGTATCCGCGAAGTTCGGCGATTTCACCGCCGTATATCCTACCGACCTCGTGGTCAACGCGGGAGAGTTCTTCTCGATTCTCGGGCCCTCGGGCTGTGGCAAGACGACCATGCTGCGCATGATCTCGGGGTTCCTCAGTCCAGCAGGCGGAAGCATTCGTATCGGCGGGGACATCATGGTGGGGGTACGGCCGAATCAGCGGCCTACCACACTGATCTTCCAGAACTTGGCCCTTTTCCCATACATGTCCGTGTGGGAAAACATCGCATTTGGGCTCGAGGCGCGCGGGATGGGCAAAGCCGAGCGACGCAAGCGTGCCATGGAACTGATTGACCTCGTTGCGTTGAACGGCGAGGAGATGAAAAAACCGGATGAGCTATCGGGTGGTCAACGGCAACGCGTTGCGGTAGCCCGGGCTTTAGCGGTAGAACCTTCGGTGCTTCTGCTCGATGAGCCCTTGTCCGCTCTCGACCTCAAACTCCGCCAGCACATGCGCGCCGAGCTCAGGCACATTCAGCGCATGACCGGTGTTACCTTCATCTACATTACCCACGACCAGGGCGAAGCGCTCACCATGTCGGACCGCGTGGCAGTCATGAATCACGGCCGCTTGGAGCAGGTCGATACCAGCGATCGAATTTATGACCGCCCGAGTACGCCGTTCGTGGCGAGTTTCGTGGGCGAGAACAACATTCTAAGGGGGCGAATAACAGCGATAGGGGACGGCATCGCGACGCTCGAATCCGAACTGGGCAACTTGCGCGGGCGGGCAGTTGCCGGTCTGGCGGTGGGTGTCGACGCCATGCTGTTCGTGCGCCCCGAAGCCTTGAAAATCGGCGATGAGTCCCAGTCCGATAATCGCGTGGCTGTGAAGCCCGTCCGCCGCGACATGGAAGGCGCGTACGTGAACTGGGTATTATCCACGGGAGAGCAGTCCATCGTGGCCCATATGTCCAAGGCCGCCGACGCCGGGATCGACCACGATCATTCAATGCATGTCGGCTTTGCCGCCGACGATGCGATTGTCATGGCCAGCGGGGAACTCGCTGATACGGGACGTCAAGGCGATGAAGCAACTATTTGAAATTTACGGCTGCCCGCTGACCACGTTCTTTTCAGTCTGCGTGGCGTTGTGGCTGACGATCCTCATCGTCGCACCCCAGTTCTTCATGATCGAACTCAGCCTTCGCTTCGAGGAACGCGGCGACCGCCTGACGAAGATTGTTAACGATCTGGACGTATTGTATCGCGACAAGGGAACCAAGAAATACGATCTGGTGAACGGCCCGGCCTGCAACCCCATGGGTATGGTCAATCCGATGATGACCGGCGATTCGAGCTGTGCGGAGTTCGGGGAAGAAGACAAACTCCGGTTGGAACAACAAGTGCGTGAAATTGAGGATAAAATTCAATCACTGCTCGTCGAGGAGCAGAACCTCAAGGCAGCCAAGGCTCAGCAGTTTCCCTACTCGGCCAGGAACTACACCGCAATGACGGGACTGCACGCGTGGACTCTGACCAAGACCGTTGCCTTTGCCCTGATCGTCACGCTGATCGCGCTGGCTGCATGCTATCCGGTGGCCTATGCCCTAGCGCTAAGGTCCGGACCGGTGAAAACCGTCATTCTATTCACCGCGCTTTTTGTACCGTATGCGGTCAACGAGTTGATGCGGATCTATGCATGGTTGACGGTGTTCGACCTGCATGGACTCTTGAATACCTTGCTGGCTCTTGCCGGCTTTGCCTCGTTTGCGAGCGATGAGGTCATCATCTGGTATCGATTCCCGGGGACGGTGCTGGTGGTTCTGGTCTACACCTACATCCTGTTCATGGTTTTCCCCATATACAACACAATGGCGACGCTGGATCCGAACCAGGTGGAGGCGGCCCGGGACCTCGGGGCCAAGACATGGCGCATTCACTGGCGCGTTATTATTCCCCACACAAAACCCGGAATTGCCGTTGGATGCATCATGACCTTCATGCTGGCAGCAGGGTCGTTCTCGGTGCCTTATATTATTACTCGCGGACTTCAGCCCAAATGGTTCACACAGCTCATTTATGACAAGTTCTTCGAATCGTCGAACTGGAATCTGGGCTCGGCTTACTCATTCACACTGCTGCTCATCTGCATCGTGTTCATATTCGCCGTCATGGCGATCTTCGGCGTGAAACTCAGGCAGTTAGCGCGATGAACCGGGAAGAAAATGGACAGAGGTGACGCCCTACTGAACGTCTTCATCGGCATGTTCGTGATGTTCATGTTCCTGCCGCTGGTTCTCATGATGCTAGCGGCCTTTAACAGTGTGTCGCCACCGTCGGTGACCAACTGGCAGGAATTGACGTTGGCTTGGTTCCCGCGCCTACTCGCGGAGGATCGCCTGATCGGCTGTCTGCAGAACTCTTTCCGTATCGCCGTTTTTGTCGTGCCGGCGTCGGTGTTGCTCGGGTTGTCGGCCGCTATCCTGCTCACCAGACTCGAAGGGCGGGCGACGAATGTGCTCTATGCGTTCTTGATCTCCCCCATGCTGACGCCGGGAATCGTACTTGGCATCGCCACCATCGTGTTCTGGCGCAATTTTGGCATCGGCGCCGATCTCTACACGACGATATTGGCGCAAACCACCTTTATTGCTTCGTTCCCGATGCTGATCATCATGGCCCGGCTCCAGCGACAAGACCGGTCGCAGGAAGAGGCAGCGCTTGACCTCGGTGCTTCACCGTTCTTCCTGTTCCGTCGTGTGACCTTCCCCTTCCTTTTGCCCGCCATTCTCAGTAGCGCTGCGCTGGCCTTCCTGATGTCCTTCGAGAATTACAACACGACGGTGTTCTCTATCGGTGCTTCGTGCACGCTGACCACGGAGATTGCGGCTCAGGCGCGCAAGGCACACACGCCTGTGATCAACGCTTTGGGGGTCATTTTCGTAACGGTCACGGTCATTTTCGCGGTGATTTTCACGTTGCGGAAGCAGTGGAAAAAGTAGACTGCCGTGCAAGGGATCGTGGGTGAAGGTGGTTTTCCGTTGCTTCCTAGAATGGGAGGCACTATTACCGAAGCCGGTTCTGACTTCAGACGCATTGCCGGAATGGCTCAAGACTATGCCTGCGGCGGTGCACAGTGACATCCTGAGTGCGGAGATCCGTACCGCAAAGCACTGCGTACCATTTATTGACGCTCTGTCCCGCGGTTTCTTGATGCCGCTTGCCGCGGACGTGATGGTGTCCGAATCGAACTTCTCATAGGACTGGGATCTGCATCCATCCTCGCAGGGCCAACTCACCCGGGCGCCGATTGCATTTCACCTGGGTGAGCAAGTCACCGGCTCGCCGATAGCGATGCTCTGGCAGTGAAATTCATAATGATAGGAACTTGCTTTTGATGCATAGCTATCAAGAACCGTTTTACTAAGGCACCAATATCATAGGTGAAGGGGTTGTCAATCACCACAGCATGCATTTAAACGACGCTTTAATTGCGTTTGGGCCGGTGATTGTTTACCAGTAAAGAAAACGGCGGCCCGATGTGGACCGCCGCTCATTACAATTATTCTACTTTTGCTGGAAGATAACGTCCTGAACCAATCGACATGAATTCGGCCCAGGTATCCCATCTGATTTGGCCGTCTTAGGAAAAGGGGGAGGAAGGCTCTTATCTCTACAGCCACCACGATAGGAGGTGAGCATCGACACAAGCAATCTTCGGATCACTGGACCTTGTTCATTGACTACCAGGTGAATCTCCGCTTTAAGCGGCTTCTGTAGCCCGTTGCCAAACCACGAGTTGGGTATTTCGCCGGCCGGTATGAAAGACCGAAACGTGCCAGTCCCATCTCTACGAGCTATGATGCCATCACCATAGGTGACATCAGATTGGGTCTTGGCCGTGTGCTTAAGCACGTCAGGCGGTTTGTATGGTTTTGGTGCCTCTGCGCATTCCTCAGGCTTGTTCATGATCGCGATCCATAAAGTGTAAACGTTGCCAGGCTTCAATTCCTTTGTTTCCATCACGACGGAAACACCTTTTTTCGAGGTAACGAGCTTTGCGGCGGTACCCTCGATGACGCACACATCACCTTGTGATGGATGAGTCTTCACCTGGTGATCGTAAACCTGGGTGGTGTCGCACGAAGCCGTTTATAGGCAACTCGCAATGAATGCTGAACTTACCATTATACGCATTGTGTGTTTCTCCTTTGCTGAATGTTGAATAGGCCGGCCACAGGATGTTTTCCCAGTGGTGGGAGGCTCGTTGACTCTTGCATTGATTTACAGGGCTGGGGTGGTCTATACCAGCAAAACGCCTAGCTCCCAATGGATCAATTTAATAGACAAAATGGACAATTTCGGTCTAGACGTTTAACACGCGGTTCAACGACGGTTTAATTGTGTTTGGTATAGATCTCTTTCTCTACGGGGCTGGACTAAATTACCAACTCCTTATTCAACTAAGCCGCCAGCAGCCGATCCACTGCGCGGTCTTCGATCACCTCTAATCCACATTTCTTCAGCAGCTCACGCAGCTTTCGAATCTCTTCCGGCCGCGGCTTCGGCATAGGAGGACGCATGAAAGGCTCGGCCATGAGCCCGCGCAGCCAGCAAGCGACTTTGTAGCGGGTGTGCAGACGATAGTCTTCACCAAAGCCGTATACGTACTCGTGCAGCTCCGCTAATCCTGAGTTCCAGATCTTGCGTGCCTTTTCTATATCCCCGTTTCGCCACGCCTGGATGTGATCGATCATGGGTTCCATGGCGTAATTGAAAGAGCCGGTGACGGTGCCATCCACCTGACCCGTGGCCCAGAACTCATGAAAGCAAACCGCTGAGGCTGCCAGAATCGCCACGCGCCGAGGCAGTTCGCGCAAACCACGAGCGATGACCCGGTAGCCGTTGTATGGATAGGTCATCTTCCATCCTATGATCTGCGGAATATCCGTACACATTTTGATGGTTGTGGATAGGGGAAGCCCGTGGCCGAACTTGGGGGTGGTGGACGAAACGGGGTGAGTAATGGCCGGGAGGTCCACCGCATCACAGACCTCTTTGGCCATGTCCACCCAAACGTCAGGGTAGCGTTCCGCGTTCCAAGAACCGGTCACATCCATGGCTCCCATGGGTGGGATCAAAAAGACTCCATTTGCCCCCGCAGCCTTGGCGTCACGGGCATCCTGTACGGTGTCTTTGGTGGTGGGTGCGATGACGCCGGCGAAGACCGGAACCTTCCCGCCACACTCTTCCATGGCGATTTCCACGTTGCGTCGCTTCTCCTCCCGCGACAGGTAGAACACTTCACCTGCTTCGGGGTTGATGACAATTCCCCCACCGGCATCCACAAACTTCGGCTGCATAAAATAGCGTAAGAATTCACGCAATCCGGCCTGATCGATGTCGGTGGTTCCCCGCTTATAGGGTAAACATACTGCAACGTATAAACGTTCAAGGTCATTGGCCATGGCAATACCTCCATCTAATAATGCTCAGAACATTGTAAATCGAAATCTATTCGAAACATTTTTCGACACTGTCTTGACCTGAAAGTACCCAATTAAAGAAATTCTGTCAACTTTAAGAAGGTCTTCTGTGGACTGCATAAAATTGATTAGGTATGAGAACCGTGACCGAAGGTGCGGTCGTAATCGGGTCGCTTCTCCTCTGTCAAATACTGTTTTTCCAGCTCTTTGATCTTGTCCACTTCAAGGAGCGGCGAGCTGTGTCGAGGGACTGCACCCCAACGACTTGCTCTCCCTCGTTCGGCCCACTCTTGTAACGCGACCGGTCCTCGTTCCTGAAACTCGTTCAGGAAATCCCACGTGGCCTGGAGTCCAATGGAAGTCGTGAGGGCGGGGTAGAGGATGCCTGCTGCCCCCATGGTCTGGTACTCTTCATGGGTGGGGGATGGGGGTGGTCCGTAATAGGGAGCCAGCACTGGTGCGGGGATGCGGCGACAGGCTTCTTTGATTTCGTCGCGGGTTCGCAGGGTGTTGACCCATATGGCGTCTACTTTTGCCTCCTGCACGTAAGCGATGCATCGCTCAATGGTTTCTTCAAAGGTTCCTCCCACGGTGCCAATCAGGTCGCATCGGGCGATGATCACAAAGTCGGGATCCAATGCATCTCTTGCGGCCACTGCGGCCTTATACTTACCTATGGCCTCCACTTTGGAGATACAGCTGCGACCTGCCGAGGTTCCGGACTTTTTTGGGGCTTCCTGATCTTCGATGTGAATGGCGGCAACGCCTGCGCGTATGAATTGCTGTACGGTGTAGTAGACGTTCACAGCGTTTCCATAGCCGGTATCGGCATCGGCAAAGATGGGAATGCTGCAGCTTGAGGCTAGACGTCGGCTATTATCAACCATGTCGTTGAGGGTGATGATGCCCACGTCGGGAAGTCCGTGGACAAATGCCGCGGTCTGAGACCCTGCCATAAAGAATGCTTCGAAGCCGACCATCTGTGCCATTCGGGCATGGAGGGGACTAAATCCACCGGGAATAATGAGAAGTTCTTTTCCTTCGAGTCGTTCACGAAATCGACGGGCCATTTTTTCAGCCATGGGAACCTCACTTTCGAATTGATGTCACGTGATTATTTTAACTTGACGGAAGGGTATCCGATATCGCCGTACCCTGTCAACGAACCCGGTTAGGGTTAGATTTTCTGATGGCTTGACAGGCGAATAACTGGCATTTCCGGTTTGGGATAAGCATAGAGTTCGCTATTTTAGAATTGGTAAACCATAGGCTCTTTTGTTAAGAACGATTATCGAAATATTATTTTCTCGATATTCCTTGACGGACCACAACTTTGTAGCAGCCGCGTCATGTGCTGTTGACATCCCTGTGAGACTTTACTAAGTAGAAATTTTTCCTCGGCGCCGCGCGCGGCCAAGGATACCCATCAGTTGATATACAGACTGGCCATACATCATTAGGAGGAATCATGATAATCGATGCACACAATCACGTTGTTGCGGGCAGAGAATTGGGCAACTATCAGTCAGGGTTATTGAACGGGCGTGGGTTTCACGGCAAAGGGAATCACGGCATTACTGAGGATAGTATTGCACGAGCAAAGTGGCAGGGCCACAAGCATTCTGAAGTTTTGGATGAGGTGGGGACGGATATGGCTCTCATTTCACCTCGGCCATACACCATGATGCACTCCGAGAAACCGGAAAAGATCGTTCACTGGTACTGTGAGGCAACCAATGACGCCATCGCGATTGCGGCGAAACTGGAGCCAAAGCGGTTTAAAGGGATTGGCGGGCTCCCGCAGTGCGCGGGTGTGAGCCCCAGCAATACTTTTGATGAACTGAACCGTTGCATTAAGGCTCTGGGTTTCGTTGGAGTCATGATCAATCCGGATCCAGGAGAGGGAGATGGTTCGACGCCAGGCATGGGTGATGAATACTGGTATCCCCTTTATGAAAAGATGGTGGAGCTTGATGTGGCAGGACTGGTGCACCCGGCCAGTTGTCGGAACCCCCGTGAGTCCTTCCACGGTCACTTCATTACCGAGGAGTCCATTGCCATTTTGTCACTTGCGCACTCGAAGGTCTTTGAAGACTTCCCGAAACTCAAGCTCGTAATCTGTCACGGTGGAGGGTCCATCCCCTACCAGGTGGGACGATGGAGATCACAGCTCCGTGGTCCCAACAATACCGAAACCTTCGATGAGCACCTCAAGAAACTCTATTTCGACACTGGACTTTACAACACCGAATCTTTGGAACTGCTTTTCAAGATTGTCGGGCCGGATCGTTGCCTATTTGGCACGGAGCGTCCGGGGGCCGGGTCAAAGATCGATCCACGCACTGGGAAGTGGTACGATGACGTGAGGCCTCTAATCGAGGGCATCCCGTTTTTAACCGCTGAGGATAAGGAGAAGATCTTTCATAAGAACGCGGAACAGGTGTTTGGGAAAGTTGGGCTGTAGTCGCAGAAACGTCTCGGGCCAGACGCTCCCGTTGAATCAAGATTGGGGTAAGGGGATGCCATTCCAAGTCCAGCAATGAACCTAACTCAGCGGTTCATTCCTATTGGGGGGACGAGTCGACTATCCCTCTGTGCTATGCGGCCTTCAGAGAGCTGAACTTACGCCTCGCCTGGCGCCAGGTAGGTAACCGTAACGGCAATCTAGGGATCAGCTGAGCCACCTTCTCTAAGTCACGCGCGATCTCAGCGCAGGCCTCGCATACCTTCATATTCAGTACTTCGCTCAACACGTGGAAGCGGGCCTCGTCCACTAAACACCTCTGGCAATCCATCGAGTCGCCCATCTCTGATTCGGCTATTCCGAGAATATCCATGATTCAGGTAGTGGAGCAAGATGGGTGCCAAAGAAAATGTGGATGATTTTCTATGCAGTTTGGGTTAACTCACATGAGGCCCAATTCTGTATTGATTTGAGAGGAGCGGATCGATTTGAGAAATCAGTTCAAAAGCTGAACCCCACATTTAGGGCAAATTCGCGGCCCCAAAACGGGCTTGAGAAGGTGCTCACTTATTCTTGAGAGTCTTCTGCCTCAGCGAGTTCTTTCTTGCTGGGGGGCTTCCAATTGGGAGATGAGGAAGCAAGCCAGCCCTGCAGACAGGTAAACTTCGGGTTGTGCTCATAACCGCAGGTCCTGCACACGGTGATTTTGGGTTTTTTCTTTTTGTTCTTCTTTACTTGTGTAGATTTCATGTTTCGTGGGATTGGCTGCAAGGGGCATGCCAACCCGTAAGTTGTTGATTTAATTAACTTCGAACCATCTAAGTACCACAAAACGTACCGTTTAAGACGAATCATTACCAAAAATGTTATAATATACAAGGACCAGCCCGATAATCTAGAGGCCCCCAACGCATTATTCCGTTACACGAAATATTTTTTATAAAAATACCAAACAAAGTAATTTTTGAGATTCTAAAAAAACTTGCAGCCCTTAATTTTCAACAGGTTATAGCCTGGCCTACCTTTTGCTCCACAACTGTTATCGAAATAACTCCACCAGTGACCTCTAACATTCTTTATCTTTTTCATCGGGGGTTATGAATGGGACAGCAACGGTTGGCAAAGATCCGAATGGACCCACATAAGACATTGAAATTGCGACTCACGGCGGAGGGAATGTTAGACGACTTTCTCCAACTGATCTCCCTGCCGCTGGTCAAGGGATTACTCTGGTTGATATCAGTTACCGCAGCATTCGTTCTCGGCATTGCATTTTGCCATTAGTCTGACCAGAACAGCTCCGCTAGGCATAGATTTTGCTCTATCACGCATCCAATAAATAATTAATGGGGCTTCGCCGTTAAGATGAGGCCTAATTTGGAAGGAAGTGCATTCCATGAGCAGGATATGTATTCCGATTCTATGTCGTTTGGGTTCCACCGGGACCTTTTACCTGGTGTCTGGGCAGATCACAGTCGTGATCCTAGGATATATTGCCACGTTGTTTTCCGACCTGTGGTCGACTTGGAAAAGCGGTGAAACTGCGGTGGAAACCGGTAATTTATTGACCGATAATACTATTCAAAATATTCTCAGCTAATCATCTAGTCTTCCTTTTTCACAAATCGGTTCAACTAACCTTCCTAATGAGTGGATTCCCTTCCAATGGGTAACTTTGGGAATAACTTATTGATGCCTGATTTGATAGACCTAAAGTTTCCTGTTTGGTTCGAGGATCATACTTTTTGAGTACTGAGGAATCCAAGCAAGAGTCCTTTAATTCCAGCGTTCCGTTTGTCACTCTATTTGTTATATACTTATATCCATAGAGATTTGTTCGCTCGAGGAAAGAATTATGGCAAATCGTAGGAGCATGAACCTTGAGACTCTGGAAAAAAAGGTGGTTGAATGGTTGCAGTGGGGTAGGGGGGCTCCGAATGAAGACCTAATAGCAGAGATCCTCCAGAGCGTCTTGAAGTTGGCGAAGGATGAAGCCAGTCGAGGTGATCTCAAGATCCTCAGTCGGTCTCTCAAAGAACTCCGCTATGCCTTCAAAATCTTTGCTCCCTACCGGTCGGTACGTAAAGTGAGTATATTTGGCTCCACCCGAGTTAAGGAAGACGATCCCTATTATCATGCGGCCACGACGCTGGGTCACAGACTAGCGGAAGAGGGGTTGATGGTAATTACCGGTGCAGGAACTGGGATCATGCAAGCGGGTCATGAAGGGGCGGGCAGGGCACAGAGTTTTGGGGTCAATATTCTCCTTCCGTTTGAGCAGGAGGCAAACCGATTTATTCGAAACGACCGCAAGCTCGTCACATTTCATTTTTTCTTTACTCGAAAGTTGATCTTTGTGAAAGAGACAGATGCGGTAGTATTCTTCCCCGGTGGCTTTGGCACCCAGGACGAAGCTTGGGAAGCCCTCACCTTAGCGCAGACCGGTAAGAGCCAGATTATACCCTTCCTTTTTGTGGACCTGCCAGGACAAGGATACTGGCGGGAATGGGAAAATTTTGTCCGCAAAAGGATGTTACAGCAGGGTTTTATTTCCGAACAGGACTTAAGTCTCTATAAAATCGTTGAGGATGTGGAACTGGCGGTTCAGGAAATCAAGAACTTTTATCGTAATTATCATTCCTATCGTTATGTGAATAAAAATTTGGTGGTGCGCATGGTCCATCCACCCACGGATGAGCTTATTCAACGATTGAACAGTGATTTTAAAGACATGCTAACCGCAGGTAAAATTAAAAGGACTGACTCCCTGCCCGAGGAGTCGGATGATCCCGATACCCTTCAGCTCCCTCGTCTGTTAGTCCCCTTTAGCCGAGTTGATTATGGTCGATTACGACAAATGATCGACGTCATCAACGCCCAGTCTTGACAGAGGCCTCTAGTACAGATATTGAGTGCGTTGGCGTTTAGAGCGTCCAGGGGATGGATTTGTCCTGAATGTCAATTTTACCCGTCAGCGTGGCGATTAAGGGAGAATATTATGGCCAATCCAGATCCCAGGAGCGAGAGGAAACAAGCGGAATACGGGTCGGACGTTGTGGTGGATTTGATGAAGTCCTTCGATATCGAGTATGCAGCGTTTATTCCAGGGGCGAGCTTTCGTGGAATTCATGACTCCATTGTCAATTACGGTGGAAATTATAAGCCAGAGATTATCTTTTGTCACCACGAGGAAATTTCGGTGGCGATTGCCCATGGCTACGCCAAAGCCAAGGGAAAACCAATGGTGGCTATCGTTCACAACATCGTGGGCTTGCAGCATGCCACCATGGCAATCTTCAATGCTTGGTGTGACCGGGTACCGATCATCGTGCTCGGTGGGGCCGGTCCCATGGCAGCAAATCGAAGGCGTCCGTGGATTGATTGGATTCACACGGCCCAAGTTCAGGCTAATCAGATTCGAGAATACGTTAAATGGGATGATCAACCTGCGAATTTAGATAGTGTCCCGGAATCCTTCATCCGTGGATACCGAATCGCAACCACAGAACCCATGGCACCGGTTTACATTAGCTACGATGCGGATCTGCAGGAGGATAAGATTCAAGAAATCATCGAGGTACCAGACGTTACGCGGTTCGCCCCATCGGCTCCAATCCAGGCAGGTCATGAGCCCCTGGATCAGGTGGCGAAACTTCTATTTGAGGCCCAATCACCCCTAATCGTGGCTGACGCACTTGGGCGTAACCCCAACGCCGTAAATCATTTGGTGGAATTGGCCGAACTTCTGGCCATACCCGTCATCGATAAGGGGCGACGATTCAATTTTCCGAACAATAATCCGTTAGATGTGACTGGCGCGGCACAGGAATTCTTGAAGAAGGCAGACGTAGTGCTGGGCCTGGATGTACTTGACTTTTATGGCTCCCTAACCACCATCGATCGAACGACTCGTGTGAGCTCGCCGGTGACCTCGCCTTCCGTGAAGGTCATCGATATTTCCTTGAGGGATATGCTGGTGCGGAGCTGGGCCGCCGATTACCAGCCTTTACAGGCAGTGGATGTTCCCATAAGCGCGGATACCTCGGTGGCGTTGCCGGAGTTGACGAAGCTATGCCGCCAGAAGATGGCGAATGGAGGTAACGTTAAGGAACGAGTGGAGGCTCGGTTCAATGAGGTCAAAAAAATTCACGATCAATCCAGGGCAAGGTGGTTGGAACAGGCTCGTGCCACCGCCAGCCAAAATGAGATCGCCGTTGCTTTTCTCGCCCACGAGCTTGGTGAGGTGATCAAGAATGAAGATTGGATCTTGGTCAACGGTAATCTCAATGGATGGGCGCGGAGGCTTTGGGACTGGACGAAACCTAACCAGTATCTAGGACCCAGTGGTGGGGCGGGATTGGGCTATGGCATGGGGGCTGCTGTAGGCGCCGCTTTAGCACATCTTGGTAGTGAAAAAATCTGCGTGAACGTCCAGGCTGATGGTGATCTCATGATGACCCCAAGTGCTCTGTGGACTGCTGCTCATCATAAAATCCCGCTGTTGACGATCATGTACAATAACCAGTCCTATTACAACTCTGAAGACCATGCCATTAGTATGGCAAAATCCCGCGGCCGAGCGCTGGAAAACGCGGGCATCGGGACCCACGTGGACAATCCGCCGGTAGAATTTGCGAAGATGGCAGAATCTTTTGGCGTCTATGGCGAGGGTCCGGTATTGCGACCAGGGGATCTCCGACCGGCACTGGAGAGGGTTCTCAAGGTGGTGAAGGAGAGGAAACTCCCAGCTTTGCTTGACGTGATATCAGAAGCACGGTGATATCACCCCTACGACTGGCTGAATTAGTGTTCTGGTGGAGTTTGGTCTACGTCTTGATATCGGCGGACCGAGTCGCCGCTCTAAAATTGAAGGCGAACGACCTGGTTAACATCAAGTCTTTCCAGAGGGCGGAACAGAGTACACCGGGACGAATCTGCCAAAATCTTAGGTTTCTTACGTTCTGCACTGTTTTTCCCCAGAACCTCTGTACGTCTTGCCTGGAATAGAAGGCCTGATTGCTTAAGGCATCAAAGCTCACATGGGGAAGCCGTAGTTTAGAAGGGAAGCCGCGCTTGAGGCGAGAAAAGTGTGCCTGCCATTCTCGTATCCGGTTCCCAGGCTTGATGTTCTCGTGAATTCGACTCAGCTCGTCTAACCATCTCTGGACTGATTCTCCTTCTACGCTGAGACTGTACCGGAGCTCCTGAATTTTCACCTGCATTTTTCCCCATTGCTTGAGAAAGCGGTTCAGATCTTTTTTGCTTAGCAGGATTTTGGTGGATAACTCTTCAAAGGGGTCCAGTAGGGCCTTGGCCTTGGCGGGAAGTGCTTCCTTGGCATTGCCGTAGGTCTTGCGCCATTCAGGTATCCTTAGGGTCTGCCAAATCTCCCCCTGGATCTTTTGTATCTCTTCCAGCCATCTCACTTCCACCTCACTCTTCTTACGGGTCTGGAGCCAGATGTCCTCCATCTCCTTGAGGAGGCGGACCCAGGCCACAAAGAGATGGTAGATCTCTTTCGTCCGTTTCCATAAATGGACCGGCAACGGGTCGATGGCAAAACCGGGTCTGCGAGTGGTGCGATTTTTCAAATTGAAGAAACCTGCGATCATGGGATGTTGCTTTTCGATGAGGGCGGCATTTTTGTACCAGCATAGGTTGGACATGAGGGCCCAGTAAACATGTGAATTGTGATTCCAGCGGGAGAGAATGCGGATGAGATTTTCCTTGCCATAGAAAGCCTTCCAGGCATCCTGGTACGCCAGAGTCCATTCCTCCGCCGACATTCCAGGAAGATTAATGGTGGCGTGGAAGGAATCCCGTTTGTTAAAGTCGGGATCCATCCAATCTCCGCGTATTTTCATCTCCTTATGATCTTGGGAACCGGGCAGAGGCGTCATCATAAAAAATGATGCCATATCCGGCTGGAGGGTCTCAGTGAGGTACTGGATGTCCTTAGCGGTTTGCTCTTTCGTGTCATAAGGTAGGCCGATGATGTAGCCCACATGGACCGCCACGTCCACGCTGTGCCACTCCTTGACGATGTCAGCGTATTGTCGCACATCATTTTGGGCCTTGCCCTCGGCCTTCAGGTTCTCGGGATTGACGCTCTCCATCCCTATAAATACATTGGAACAGCCCGCCTCGGCGGCCAGTCGGACGAAGTCCTTTGGTTTGCGAGCTAGGTCCACCTGCATGAGAAAGTCAATTTTGATGTCTTCCTCTTTGCGGAGCCGAATCAGGGCATCAAAGGTCTCGCGCCAATATCTCTTTCGGGCAAAATTGTCATCTGTGAAAAAGTAAAAATGGACCTTCTGCTCGAGGTAGTTTCTCCGCACAATTTCAGCGACGCTTTCGGGACTCCTCTCTCGCATTTTGCGACCCTGGACGTTGATGATGGTGCAAAAGCTACAGGCAAATGGGCAGCCGCGAGAGGTATCCATGGTCCCAAAGGTAGTATAGGCAAAGTGCTTCATGGTTTTTTGGCTTACCACAGGTGGGGGAGCATCCCCCAGGTCAACGAGATTTTGGAGGTCCTGGGCATAAGAATAAATCGGTTTCAGCTCTCCCCTGAGAGCATCCGCTAAAATCTCCTCCCATCTCCCTTCAACCTCACCGGATACTACGGTAATGGATTCCCTAATGAGTTCTTGAATGTCCGGCTCCTGCTCGCTGAGCATGTTGATGGTTCCGCTGGTATGGAAACCACCCATGATGACATCGATCCCCGACGCTCGAAGTTGGCGGCCCAATTCCAATGCCCTGGGGAATTGGTTGGTTTGCACTCCCACCAAGCCCACCACTAGTTTGGTTTCGGGTTGTCGGCCCCAACGCAAGATCCTCTTTAGGGGTATCTTTTCAGCGGTCTCGTCGAAGGTTTCTATCTCAAGCTCGAGATCGCCAAAGATGCGCCGGTTCTTCACGTCTTCGGTGAGGCCATTGAGGACGCTCAAGGTGTTGCTAGGAAGGACTCCCTTCCAAAATCGAATGATGTAGCCCTCATCGTCGTACTTCGATGGTTTAATGAGTACAACTTTTAATTTTTTATAATTGATTTGTATCATAGAATTAACCAAAGAGAGGCCTCAACCGAGGCTCATTCCCGCTTGTAAGTTCCGGCAACTTTCCTTATATATATACAGGTTGGGCACAATAGTAGAGTTACAAAAAAGGTATCAATTACCTACTTTTATGTCAAGCTCAAATCTGCAACGGACTCTCTCCCTTACCAGCCCTGTTCTATGATCCAACTCTTTCGTGTCTCCAAGGTCTATCCTCCTAACTATGCTGCCCTCACGGATATTCAGCTTCAGGTGAAAAAGGGCGAGTTTGTTTTTCTTAGCGGACCCAGTGGCGCCGGGAAAACTACTCTATTAAAGCTTCTTTTTCGGGCGGAGGAGGCCGCCGGAGGCCAGATCATTGTAAGTGGACGGAATATCACGCGGCTAAAGGGAGCAGGTCTCGCCCGACTGAGACAGGAAATCGGGTTGGTCTTTCAGGATTTCAAGCTCATACCTTATATGACCGCCCTGGAAAACGTGGCCCTAGCTGCCGAAGTCATCGGCACTTCGAGACGGGAGAGCAGGAGCAAGGCTTTCCATTTGCTCCGGGAGCTCGGGTTAAAGGACAGATACGATACCTTCCCGCCAACCCTTTCTGGAGGAGAACAGCAACGGGTAGCCATAGCCCGCGCCCTGGTGAATGATCCGGCATTGGTGTTGGCCGATGAGCCCACCGGTAATCTGGACCCGGAAATGGCTGAGGAGATCATTCGTCTCTTTCTTAGGATTCAAGAAAAACAGACCACCATTTTGATAGCCACTCACGACACCCGATTGATGAAGCGGTTTAATCAACGGGTGGTTTTACTCCAGCGAGGACGAATCATGGAGGATTCCGATTTGGTGGCGCCGGAGTACACCCCGTGACGCTATCACAGGCATCTTTCGTATTGCGACGAGTCTTCGGGAGCCTCAGAGATTTATTTTGGACTCATTTTTTGACATCCGGGACCATGGCTATGACTCTGTTCGTCTTTGGCGGGTTTCTCCTCCTGCAGGAGAATCTCTCACGGCTCTTTAGCGGGTGGAGTAATCAACTCCAGATATTTGCCTACCTGGAGGAAAGTGTAAAGGGTTCGGAACTGCAATCGGTTCGAAAGCGGCTAAAGTCCTATCCGGAGATAGAAAGCATACGGTACGTTTCAAAAAAGGAGGCATGGGAAGATTTTAAAAAGGATCTAGGGGCTCAGTCCAGCGTGCTGGAAGGGTTGGAGGTGGGACTGCTGCCCTCATCCATGGAAATCACCGTGCGAACGCAATTTCGAGAGCGGCCACAGGTAGAATTTTTGGCCAATCGCCTCAGGGCAGAGAAGGGCATCGGGGCCGTCGAATATCCTGAGGAGTGGATTGAGAAACTAAGCATCCTGTTACTGGCAGTTCAGTGGGCGAAATGGATTTTCGGGGGGTTTCTCTTCATGGCCTCTCTTTTGATTGTGGGGAGCACGGTGAAGCTAGCCATCATGGCACGCAAGGAAGAGATTGAAATCATGCAGCTAGTGGGTGCTTCGGAAGGAATGATCAAGGCACCTTTCGTCATCGAGGGTATGATCCAGGGAACGGTGGGTGCCTCCTTTTCGATCCTCTTTCTCTGGTTGCTGCTGCTGATTCTCGGGGCACGCCTGCCGTCCTCTTTGGGAATTTTCCTGCCAACGGGGCAGCTCCATTTCCTGGATTCCTGGCACGTGGTTTATCTCTTGTCGCTGGGGTGGTTATTGGGAGCGGTGGGAACTCTGTTCTCTCTCAGGAGGTTTCTAAAAACATGAATATGCCCCTGCGAATGGGCCTGACCCTGTTACCAGTGCTATTCTTTCTGATGGTTACGCTGGTCCATGGGGTCGACGTGCGGCAGGAGTTAAAGGGGGTCCAAAAAAAAATCAAAAAGGAAAGAGAAGGGATTTCAAAGGTTCGTCGAGAAGAAGGATCCGTGCTCAAGGCTATGGAAGCAATTGAACAAGACCTGAACCGTAAAAACCGCAAACTGGAGGGCATCAGTCGGAGATTGGATTCCATACTACGGGGACTTCAAAAAACAGAGGATGAGCTGAAATCGGCGCAACTTTCTCTCCAAGAGAGAAGGAAGCTGTTAAAAAAACGGGCAAAGGCCCTCTACAAATGGCGTAGGGGAGGAAGCTCGTTTATTCTTCTTAACGGAGGAGGGTCCATTGGAGAATTGATGCGTCGGAGGCGCTACTTGGAGTTGATGCTGGCTAAAGACCAGGACCTGCTCCATAACCTTCTGAAAGATTCCGAACGCCAGGAGGAACTGAAAGGAGACTTGGCGGTCAGGAAAAAACATCTCGACAGGGAGCGCAGGGCCCTGGTCAAAGCAAAAGGAGCGGTTCGCGGGGAAAAGGTAAAAAAATGGAGGATGCTTGCCAAATTGAGGGGAGAAAAAGAGATGCGTACTCAGGCCCTCAAGGAATTAGAGCAAGCGGCTCACAGGCTTCAAAAGATGATCGATGAAATTGGTCGCAATAGCAACGAGAAATCCCTGAAGGCCTATCCTTGGAGAGGATTTGCGGCCCTCAGGGGCAAGCTTGACTATCCCATCAAAGGAAAAGTGGTAGAGGGATTCGGGGCCAACAGGCATCCGGAGTTTTCCGAGGAGCTATTTCGTAACGGGATTGACATTGAAGCTCCGCTGGGCGAACAAATCAGAACCGTGGAGCGCGGGAAAGTGATCTTTGCCGACCAGTTCTCAGGGTATGGAAAGATGATGATTATCGATCACGGGAAAAGATACTATACAATTTATGGTCACCTTTCCCAGCTCTTAAAGGGGCCGGGAGAAACGGTCCGAAGGGGCGAACCCATTGCCCTGGTGGGGGACAGCGGGTCCCTCCAGGGCCCCGGACTTTACTTTGAAATCCGTAAAGACGGGAAGCCCTTAAATCCCCTCCCCTGGTTTCGGAAGTGATAGATATTTGATAGGTTTTCAGATACAATAAGAGTCATTAAAATAGAAGGGAAATTGCATGAGTTTTTTGAAAAAACATGTAGCGGTGGTCCTCCTTATGTTGCTTTGCGTCGGAGTGGGCTTTTCCCTCAGCGGTCAGGCAGTGACTAATGTTTTAGCGCTTGCTAAGAGCGAATACGAGACAATAGAAACCTTTACAAATATATTGGCCATTGTCCGGAAAAATTATGTGGACAATGTGAAAACAAAGGATTTGATCTTGGGTGCCATTGAGGGGATGTTAAATTCCCTGGATCCTCATAGCGCCTATTTGACCCCGGACGTCTACAAAGAGCTGCAAATGGAAACCCAGGGTAAGTTTGGTGGTTTGGGCATTGAAATCACCGTGCGGCATGGGGTCCTGACCGTGGTTTCCCCCATTGAAGACACGCCTGCGTTCAACGTCGGGATCAAGGCCGGAGACATGATCATTAAGATTGAAAATGAATTTACCAAGGATATGACCCTCATGCAGGCGGTGAAGAAGATGCGGGGTGAGAGAGGGACCAAAATTACCATCTCGGTCAAGCGGGAAGGGGAGTCCAAGCTTTTGGACTTTACCATCGTGCGGGAC
This sequence comes from uncultured Binatia bacterium (SeqCode), assembly GCA_965215595.1. Classification (GTDB taxonomy): domain Bacteria; phylum Desulfobacterota; class Binatia; order UBA9968; family CAXXLF01; genus CBDCDW01. The sequence continues at coordinate 68,331 of CBDCDW010000007.1, forward strand.
ACAATTCGGATCAGAAGCGTCCGTTACCGGGCAATTGAGGACCAGTATGCCTACCTCCGCGTGGCCCAGTTCCAGCAACAGACCAACCGAGACTTGCGCAAGGCGATACAGGAACTAAATGACAAGGCTGGAGGAATCAAGGGGCTTGTGCTTGATCTGCGCAACAATCCAGGAGGGTTGCTTACTCAGGCCGTGGAAGTGACCGATCTCTTCCTCGATTCCGGTTTGATTGTTTACACGGAAGGACGTTTGGACCACCAGAAACAAAAATTCTTTGCCCACAAGAGGGGCTCCTGGACAGAATTCCCCATGGTGGTGCTGGTCAACCGTGGCAGTGCCAGTGCTTCCGAAATCGTGGCTGGTGCCATGCAGGATCACAAAAGGGCTATTGTATTAGGGACAAAAACCTTTGGGAAAGGATCGGTGCAGACCATTCTCCCCTTGGACGATCATTCAGCTCTACGATTGACTACGGCTCGATATTTCACGCCCAAGGGCCGTTCGATTCAGGCTAAAGGAATCGTGCCGGATATTATAATGGAAAATCCTACCAGACAGGAGGTTCAGGCGAAGAAGCGCCGGTCCAGAGTGAGGGAAGAGAACCTCCGCGGGCATCTGGAGAACAAGGAAGACCAAAATACTCCGGAGGCCACAAAGGAAACAAAGGAAAAGAAATCCGATCTGCGGAGAAAAGTTGGAGACATTGAGAATGATCCCCAACTCAGGCGTGCACTGGAGCTATTAAAGGGCTGGGAAGTGTTTAAGCAGCTAGTGGAAAAGCGTTCAGCCTGATTACGTAATCGCAATAAGTTTCGTCTGACAGTCTTCCAGCATTGATGGATAGCCGTCTTACGAAATTCCTAACTTCATATTGGCTTTGAAATTGAGGGTCCCTTCCCAGCGGAGGGGTTCACCTACATCCAAATCCAACAACGCCAAGCAATCCAAACACAACGTTGAAAGTCAGCAGTACCTTCTATGATCTCTGTCCCTACGCTAACGGTAGGGTGGATGGTGCTTAGGATTGCGTCCGGGTACTCCTAAAGGACCAATTTTCTTTCAAGAGGAACCTATGAACAAAGAATCTGGGCCACCACTTTTCCAGGAAGCACGTTCCAATCTGACGGTCAGCGAACTGAACGAAATCGTCAAGGGAACTCTGGAAAGGGAGCTGGATTATTGTTGGGTTGTGGGAGAGATCTCCAACTTTCGGGTGCCACCTTCAGGCCACTGTTATTTCACTCTCAAGGACGATAATTGCCAACTTTCCGGGGTGATGTTTCGACGCTACGCTCAGGGCCTTGGCTTTCAACCAGAGAACGGCATGGAGGTGCTCTGTTTTGGGCGGGTTAGCCTCTATGCGGCTCGAGGAGACCTGCAGCTCTATGTGGAGACCGTGGAGCCCAAGGGTAAGGGTGCCCTCTATATGGCCTTCGAGCAATTGAAAAAGCGTCTATTAGAGGAGGGCCTGTTCGACGAGGAGAGAAAAAGGCCACTTCCTGTTTTACCCCGAACCATTGGAATTGTGACTTCGCCCCAGGGGGCAGCAATTCGGGACATGCTCAGAATATTGGGGGATCGATTCCCGGATCGTCGGATCGTCATTCGGCCGGTGAAGGTCCAGGGGGAGGGTGCCGGGCAAGAGATTGCAGAGGGGATTCGAGATTTAGTTGAGTCTGGATTGGTTGAAGTGGTCATCGTTGGTCGAGGCGGGGGATCACTGGAGGATCTTTGGGCGTTTAACGAAGAGGTGGTTGCGCGGGCCATTTTTGCTTCAACTGTTCCAGTGATCTCTGCAGTGGGTCATGAGATTGATTTTACCATTGCCGACTTTGTAGCCGATCACCGCGCGCCGACCCCTACGGCGGCGGCTGAAATGGTTGTGCCACGTCAATCAGACCTCATGGCCCAGAACCAGATTTTTGAGGCGCGCGTCCTTCGGGCATGTCAAGGATCGATTTTCCTTCAGCGGGATCGATGGGAACGTTTGGCTCGTAGGCTGGTGGATCCCACACGCCGCTTGAGAGAGAACCAGATTCGCGTGGATGAGCTTTCCCTGAGCCTGTGGCGCCGATGTCAGAATTCTCTGGACCGTTTTAAAGATCGCTTGGCGCCCCTGGCTGGACGCTTGGGAAGTCTCAGCCCTCTGTCTGTCCTTGAGCGTGGCTACAGTATTACATACAAGATGCCTGAAGGGCGGATCGTGAAGGATAGTGCGTCGGTGAAGGATGGTGACCTTCTCCGAGTTACTTTTGCACGTGGAAATTCCCTCGCCAGAGTTGAAAAGAGCCAATGAAATGAGATCACATCCGTTTATATCTCTTTCATTGCTTGTCCTTTGTGCTCTGGTCCCGCCGTCTCGTGCAGCGGGACAGTTGATTACCGTCTCTCCCAAAGCCTGGGAGGTTTACCAGGGGGGTGTGGTGGCCATTACTGTGTCGGGGAAAGGCCTGCAGAGGGTGAAGGTGCTTCGCGGTACGTGGGAAATACCATTTTTTTCCACCGATTCACACGGTATATTTACAGCACTTTTGGGGGCAGACCTCCAAGAAGCCGCCGGGTCCAAGAAGCTGGTCATCAAAGCACGAGGTCAAACAGGCACCCATGAAGTCCCCGTGTATTTGCAGGTGAAGAAAAAGGACTATGGCACCGAGCGTCTTTCCCTTCCCGCCTCCTTCGATCAATTTGACGAGGCGACCTTAAAGAGAATCCGACGGGAAAAAAAGCGCATGACGCGGCTATGGTCCATCTCCAGTGCCGCTCGAATGTGGAAGCCGCCATTCGTGCCACCGGTACCTGGGGCCATAACTTCTCCCTTCGGTCGGCGCCGGGTTATCAATGGGTCGCCCCGATCTCCCCATAGCGGAGTGGATTTGAGGGCCGCCGAAGGTGCAGACATTTTGGCCACAAACCACGCCAAAGTTGTTCTGGTGGACAAATTTTACTTCAATGGAAAGAGCGTTGTCTTGGATCATGGAGGCGGACTCTATACGATGTATTTTCACCTTTCAAGTTTCCAAGTGGAGGAAGGTTCTAAGGTCCGGAAAGGGGAGGTGATTGGACGGGCCGGAATGACGGGGAGAGTTTCAGGGCCACATCTCCACTGGGGTGCACGTGTAAATGGGGCAAGAGTGGACCCATTTGAGTTGTTAAACAAAGTCTGGGATAAACAATGACGGGTCGAAATGGTCTCTGCCAAAACTACATTTAACGGTGGAAGGCGGTAGTTTTTTGTTAACCTTCCCGTGACAGGTCAAGAGGATGCCATGGCTGCAAAGGAAAAAAAGAAATTTGAAGAGGCAGTGGAAGAGCTGGAAAACGTCGTGGAACAACTCGAATCCGGGGAACTTTCCCTGGAAGAATCTTTGACGGCCTTTGAGAACGGTGTCCGGTTAGTAAAATTCTGTAACCAGAGGCTCACCGAGGTGGAACGCAAGATTGAGCTATTGGTCAAGGACAAGGACGGTAAGCTTCAACTGAAGCCCTTTGCGGACCTCGGTGAAGATGATGTCAAGGAGAAAGAAAGTTAATCCGCTCCTATCATGAATGTCCATGCCTACCTCAAAGCGCAACAGGGGCTCATAGACCGCAACCTCAAAAAGTACCTTGGCGATTGTCGTCATCATCCAGAAACGCTTTTTAAAGCGATGCAATACAGTGTCTTTTCCGGCGGGAAAAGAATCCGGCCCATCCTCACCCTGGCCGTGGGTGAGCTGTTCGGGGCCAAGAAGAGATTCCTCCTCCCATTTGCTTGCGCCGTGGAAATGATTCACACCTATTCGTTAATCCATGATGACCTTCCTGCCCTTGATAATGATGATCTGCGGAGAGGGAAACCCACCAACCATAAACTCTTTGGTGAAGGAATTGCACTGTTGGCTGGGGATGCGCTCTTAACTGAGGCATTTGATCTGATGGCCCGCCTCAAAGCCGTGCGTACTCTCAAGTCGGAAGTGGTGTTGGATTTGATTCATGAGGTGGCTCGTGCCGCCGGTATGGACGGAACTTTGTGGGCCGATACGGAAATGGTTGGACTCCCGCTGGCGCACGATCTGCTCTTTGACGTTGTTCGGTCGCTGTCGCAGTCAATGGTTTTGGAAGCTGAGAATCAGGCGGTAAATTTGGCTACGGTGGAAAATATTGACCTGCGCAAGACCGGTGCCTTGATACTCGTGTCCGCTCGGCTGGGGGCGATAATTGCCGGTGCAGCACCGAAGGAGTTGGGCACGATCAGTCGATATGGGGAGTCCCTCGGTTTGGCTTTTCAGATTACCGATGACATTTTGGACGCTAAAGGCGAAATGAGCGACGCCTCTAGATGCGACACCCCCACTGGGGAGCGAAACAGTGCCACTTACCCGTCCATTGCGGGACTTGCCGCTGCCAGAACCCGAACCAACGAGCTCTTGGAAAGGTGCTTAAAGGAACTGAAGGACTTTGGTAAGGAGGCAGAGCCCCTCAGGGAAATTGCGCGGTATGTGGTAGAACAGGCCTCCTAGGGGGCTATGAGTTTCATGTCCGGACCGAGAGCAATATGGAAACCTCTGGTTCTAGAGGACTAAGGAGAGGAATGGGGAAGAGGGAACGATTGGACTCCCTGCTGCTCCTGCGTGGGTTGGTGTCGGCGCGGGAGGAAGGTCGCAGAAGGATCCTGGCAGGTGAGGTGTTGGTAAAGGATCAGTCCGTCACCAAGGCCGGGGCCCTGGTGGATAGGGATGCCCCAATCCGACTACAGGGTAAAGCCACACCTTATGTCAGTCGCGGAGGATTAAAGCTGGAGAAGGCCCTTGATGAGTTTGAAGTGGTTGCAGAGGGTATTATTGCCATGGACGTGGGAGCCTCCACGGGGGGATTCACTCATTGTCTCCTCACTAGAGGTGCAAGTCGGGTGTATGCAGTAGACGTGGGCTATGGACAGCTCGATTGGGGGCTTCGCAACGACTCAAGGGTGATGGTCATGGAGAAAAAAAACATCCGTTACCTCCAGCCTGAGGAGCTGCCAGAAAAGCCACAATTAGCGGTTGTTGATGTTTCCTTTATTTCGCTCCGTTTGGTATTACCAAAAGTCAGGGAACTATTGGCTGAAGAGGGACGGATACTGGCCCTCATCAAACCCCAATTCGAAGTGGGCAAAGGCAAGGTGGGTAAAGGGGGCGTGGTTCGGTCGCCAGAGGACCATGAGCGAGTTCTCTTTGAGGTAAAAGAGGCAGCTGTGGCCATGGCATTAGAAGTGAACGGCCTTACCGAGTCACCTCTACTTGGCCCCAAGGGAAATAGGGAGTTTTTTATTTATTTGACGAAGAGGGGATAGCCCATCTGCACGGGGAAGCGGGGCTAGAGCAAGTCTAAAATGTGATGAAGAGGTTATTTAATAGGCAAGGGGCAATGAAATTCCCTTGGATAGGCGAAGTCACCTTGTGTAAAAAGGCAGTGGTCCAGCTTGACTTGATGGAATAATTCGATATATTGAAGAGTTTAGGGTAGTAGTGTTGCCATTGTTTACGTGCCGGTGGGGGAATATCCATTGACCGGAGTTAGAATTAGAGATAACGAATCCATTGAGAGTGCCATTCGGCGTTTCAAGAAGACCTGTGAAAAGGCTGGAATTCTAGCAGAATTACGCAAAAGGGAGCATTTCGAGAAGCCTAGTATTAAGAAGAAAAAGAAGGCCATAGCGGCAAGGAAGCGGGCTTTGAAGCGAGCCCGAAACTATCGTTTTTACTAGCTTAGATTGAGTTCCAGAAGCTTTGTTCTTAATCTATGGTCGCAGAGGCGAGAAACGGTTAATGATTCTGGTTTTTGCCTCAAACCCAGCCCAACGTAATCCATTGTGAGTATCGTTGATCTGATCTTGATTCTACTCCTGGCGCTCTTTGCCGTTAGGGGATATTTCAAGGGGCTCTTTCTTGAGATCTTCTCCCTCCTTGGGATATTTTCAGGTATCCTTATCGCCGTTCGTTACAATGTACAGGCATCCCATCTTCTTCACGGCTACTGGGAAATCTCACCCATTATTCTTAAGGCCGTAAGCTTTATTCTTATATTCTTTGTGGTCTACTTTGTCTTTAATCTGCTAGGATGGTTGTTACAACGCTCCAGCAGATACCTCTTCCTTGGCGGCTTTAATCGCGTAGGCGGAGTCGTTTTTGGAACTGGAAAAGGCGCAGCATTTTTGGCGCTTATTCTGTTCCTCGTGGGCTCTTCCTCCTTCCTACCACAGGACATTCGCAAGCGAGTTGATGATTCCGTGCTTGTGCCGACGCTGAATCGTTTTGGCCGAGAGCTCGTTGAACTGGGGAAAGACACGCTCTTTAGTTATGAACTCGAGGAGCAAAATGTAGAAGAGATTTTGCGTCCCTTGAGGCGTTTGGGATGATTGGGGACGATAAGATCTCAGAGATTCGGGATCGCGCATCTATCGTGGAGGTGGTCTCCGATCATTTGACCCTAAAAAAGGCAGGCCGCAATCACGTTGGACTTTGTCCTTTTCATTCGGAGAAGACGCCCTCCTTTACCGTGAATGAGGAAAAAGGAATCTTTCATTGTTTCAGCTGTAATGTGGGAGGAAACGTCTTTAACTTTTTGATGAACTATGAGCGTTTAACTTTCCCGGAAGCCGTGGAGCGGGTGGCAAAGCGTTACGGGATACCCGTGGACCCCGTGGGACGCCCCTCGCCCATGAGAGAGAAAAAGGACGGTCTTTTCAGGCTGAATGAAAAGGCAGCTAACTATTTTTTTAAGGCACTACGAAACCATCCTGAGGGAACCCGAGCCCTTGGCTACCTCAGGCAGAGAGGGGTTGAGGAGCAGGCGGCCCGAAAGTTTCACTTGGGTTATGCCCCGGCCAATGGACAGGGACTGGTACAGTCTTTACGGAAAGACGGAGTTTCCATGGCAGATGCGGTCTCCATTGGAATTTTAAGTGAAAAGGGAAAAGATCACTACAGGGAAAAATTTTTTGGCCGTCTTATGTTTCCTATTCTTGACCCTAGTGGAAAAGTTGTGGGATTTGGTGGCAGGGTCATTGGGGAAGGACTGCCAAAGTACCTCAACTCTCAGGATACGCCGCTCTTTCACAAGGGTTCCCAACTCTACGGCCTCTACCAGGCAAAGGAAGCTATCCGGTCCATGGACCGGGTGGTGGTAGTGGAGGGATATCTTGACGTCATCGCCTTGAGTCAAGCGGGTTTTCCCTGTGTGGTCGCCACCTTGGGTACCGCCCTTACGCCGGATCACGTTCGTATACTGAAACGCTATACGAAGAACGTTATCGCTCTTTTTGATGGCGATGAGGCCGGGAGAAAAGCGGCGGCACGGAGTTTCGAGATTTTTCTTGAGGGAGGATTGTTGGGTCAGGGTGCCTTTCTCCCCCTAGGAGATGATCCCGACACCTTTGTCCGCTCCAATGGTAAAGACGCCTTGGAAGAAATAATCCAGCAGGCCATCCCCTTAGCGGATTTTTATTTTACTTGGCTTCAGGGGCTATACGGTGGCAAACTAGAGGGTAAGAGCCAGATCGCTCAGGAAATCAGTCGAGTCCTGACCAAGGTGAAGAATCCCTTTGAGTATGATTTACTAACTCGCCGCGCAGCAGAGTACTTGGGCATCAGAGAGGAACTGATACGCAAATCGCAGGCTCAGAACTCCCAGGTTCAGGACCCACGCCGCAGTTCACCGGAGCGGGAGTCGCCGACGCTAATGCCTGAGGACAAGGCGGAGTCTACTCTTGTAACCCTTATGCTCCGCTTCCCCAGCGCGGTCCAACGACTGGAGGGAGAGACTGGGTTGGAGCAAATATTTAGTCCAAGGTGGTGGGAGGTCGTTGATAAGATCCTCTGCATGTGGCGGGAGCATGGTGGGCTTGAACAGGCTAGGCTAACACAGGACCTTGCGCCCGACCTAGCTTCTACGGTTACAGCCTTGATGATTCAGGGGGAGAACATCGAGGAAAACGAATGTGATCAGATGACAGAAGACTGCATTGTTCATCTGAAGGTGAAGCGTTTGAAACAATTGGAACAGGAATTATGTAAAGCAATCCGCGTGGCGGAAGAAAAAAAGGATGACAAGGCCAGAAAAGAGAGGATTCTTGAATGGCAAGAGGTCGTACAAAGAGAGCGCAACTTAGAACGGCAGAGATTCAGTTTCAGAACGGCGATGCATTAGAAATCGCCGAAAATCACAACGAGTCTGGGGCGCGTAAGAAGAACCTCAAAGAGGTCAAGAAGCTTATCGATTTAGGTAAGGAAAAAGGCTTTCTTACCTACGATGAACTCAATGATATATTGCCGGCTGATATTGTGTCAGCGGATCAAATCGATGACGTCATGTCCATATTTGGCGAAATGGACATTGAGGTCGTTGACTCCAATCAGCGCGTTGTCGTTGCAGGCCAGGGTGACGATGCTCCCGAGGACGATGAAGAAGAACGAGAGCCGGAAGTAGAAAGTGACGGGGACATTACTGGCAAGACCGGAGACCCCGTACGGATGTATCTCCGGGAAATGGGCACCGTTTCTCTCCTCAGTCGGGAAGGTGAAGTCGTCATTGCCAAGCAGATCGAGGAGGGAGAAAAACAGGTGGTGGACGAAGTCCTCTCTTGTCCATTGGCCCTCCATTATGTTCTTGACCTGGCGGAAAAGATCTCTCGTCACGAAATCAGGGTCCGTGAAGTCGTTACGGATGCGGACGATGATCTGGACTACCTTGAGGAAGAAGAAATCTATGAGAAAAAACTCCTGGAGCAGACGGGTAAACTGCGTCGTCTGGTCAAGGAAAAAGATGATATTGAAAAGAAACTAAACAAAACAGGTTTGTCGGCTCGAAAGAAACACGACTTGCAGGAATCCCTCTCAAAGCAGAGTGACAAGATTTTTAAACGGCTCAAGGGACTCCAGCTCAATCGACGACAGATCGACACCATCGTTGATCAGCTTAAAAAGGGCCTGGATCACTTGTACCAACTGCAAAGGAGGGTTCATTATTTTGAAAAGAAAACTGGCAAGCCGGCGCTGGAATTACTCAAGCTGATTCCTACTAGCAACGGAGCCAAGAAGCATTGGCAGCGAATTATTGGGACATTTCGGATGAGTCAAGAAGCCATCCGGCAGATGGCCGAGGGAATTCGCAGTGCACGCAGAGAAGTAAAATGGGTTGAAAAGCAGTTAGAAATACCGGCGGGTGAGATTGAGCGTCGAGTTCGTTGCATCATTGAAGAAGAAACCAAGGCTAATCTTGCCAAGAAACAGTTGATTGAGGCAAATTTACGCTTGGTGGTCAGTATTGCGAAAAAATACACGAACCGCGGTCTCCAGTTCCTGGACCTGATCCAGGAGGGAAATATCGGCCTCATGAAGGCAGTGGATAAATTTGAGTATCAACGAGGCTATAAATTTTCCACCTATGCTACCTGGTGGATCCGCCAGGCCATCACCCGAGCCATCGCAGACCAGGCTAGAACCATCCGTATCCCTGTCCACATGATTGAAACCATCAATAAGCTAATTCGTACCTCTCGCTACCTTGTCCAGGAGATCGGACGTGAGCCGACTCCTGAAGAGATTGCTGCGAAGATGGAAATCCCCCTGGATAAGGTAAGAAAAGTTTTAAAAATCGCCAAGGAGCCCATTTCCCTGGAGACCCCCGTGGGCGAGGAAGAGGACAGCCACTTGGGCGACTTCATTGAAGACAAGCGCGCGGTGGCTCCCTCCGACGCAGTGATTAATCTGAACCTTCAAGAGCAGACTAAGAAGGTTTTGGCAACCTTGACGCCGCGGGAAGAGCAGGTGCTGAGAATGCGCTTTGGCATTGGGGAAAAATCTGATCATACCCTAGAGGAAGTGGGTCAAAAGTTTTCCGTAACCCGTGAGCGCATCCGACAGATCGAAGCCAAGGCGTTGCGCAAGCTGAGGCACCCAAGCCGAAGTAAGAGGCTTAGGAGCTTCATGGACGGTTAGGTTCCCTCAGTTACACCATCATGCCTCATAGCCATCCGGGCCCATAGCTCAGCTGGTTAGAGCCACCGGCTCATAACCGGTAGGTCCCTGGTTCGAATCCAGGTGGGCCCACCAATTTTTTACGAAGTAAAAATTTAGGGCATTCGAGCATTGGATCCGCCGCAGGCGGAGACAATGGGAGAAATGCGCTCCGTTGCTCTATTGCTAAAATTTCGTTCTCTATGTTGATTTCATCTTTGGTCCGTATGATCAGTGTAGTCGAGCATGGTGCTAGCATAATTGGACCTTCCACTATGCCAAATTTGCGGAAGAAGACATGGCTTTGGTTTTAGGATGATAGTTCAATCAGAGGCGAGGATGGCAGTGAACGGTATAGAACAAATTTAGGAGAAAAGGATACTGTGGAACCTAAGCTGCCCGCTGGTTCTCTAGACAACTCTTTATTGCTTTTAACAATTCTTTTTTCGTAAACGGCTTTGTGATATAGCAACTGGCTCCCATGGTGTAGCCCCTTCGGATATCATCATATTCGCCCAGGGCCGACAGGAGAATCACGGGAATTGAACTAATGGTAGGATTCTCTTTGATTAGCTTGAGGGCTTCCAGACCATCCATTACCGGCATCATCACGTCCATCAGGATGATGTCCGGTGCTGTGGTAACAGCCAACTCCACGGCTTCCTCACCGTTTGTGCCAGGAATAATCTCAAAAACATCGCTAAGTACCCCCTGGTAAAGGTTCAGCATGTCCAAATCGTCTTCAACTATGAGAATTTTTTTCTTCATTTTGGATCCGCTTGGAACAAGTGGTTGCAAAAGAGGTGCCATGCCATAACCATTTGGTTCTTCAGGGATATTTCATGATCTGAGTTATGTGGGAAAACCCAATCGGTACAATTATTTGGTAAAATGTCCCAGCTTGACATTGTAGACTATTAGCTTTCGATGCCCAACTGACAAGATTTAAACCCCTCTCTTTTGCTTGTTAACCATACTGAGAGTATATAAACTCGGCCTTGATCTGTTTGCTCAATTGTCAACTTACTAATGGATATCTGGCATCTTTTGATTGTGGGCCTTGCGCTCTGGTTCGGCTTTCAGTGGGGTAAACACTATGGTCCTGATAAGGATGAAAAGGCCAAACGCTTATTAGACCAAGCCGAACAAGAGAGTGATCCTCAAAATAAGACGAAATTGTTGTTGGCATGGTACGGTTTGGTTGGCAACCGACGGTCGAGAACTACCTTACGAGAGCGGTTGATGGGCCGGAATAAGAAGGAGCCTCGGCGATAGCCACCTCAATTACGTTCTATTTTGATCCAACAGGCGTCTAAGACTCGAAGATAATTGCGAGGCCGTGAACGGTTTATTAAGATATTCATTGCAACCAGCTTCTAAGCACTTTTTCTTGTCCTTCTGACTACTGAGTGCAGTTACCGCTATGATGGGTATCGTACAAGTTTGCGGATTCTCGCGGATCCGACGCACAGCTTCGAGACCATCCATCCCAGGCATCATGATGTCCATCATAATGAGATTCGGGAGTTGAGCACTGGCCAGCTCTATAGCTCCTTCGCCGTTTTTTGCGAGAATGGTCTCGTAACCCAGACGGTGAACCTCTAACTCCAAAATATGAATCAGTCCGGGAACGTCCTCGGCGATGAGGATCTTCTTTCTTATGGGTTGCTGCTTGGTTTCCATGGTTGATAACCTTAAGAGCCATTCTGACTCAACAGCTTGGTAATGATGGAACTCAGTTGAGATGCTGTGAAGGGTTTAAAAAGAAAATCGTTACAACCGATCCGTGCGCACTCTTCTTCCACAGTGTTACTAAGTCCCGCTGTGATTGCTATGATGGGTATGGACCTGGTCTTCGGGACCTGGCGTATCAGACTGATAGCCTCGAAACCATTCATCCCATTCAGCATGAGATCCATGATGATAAGGTCCGGTACTTCCGTCACGGCGAGATCCACAGCGTCCTCCCCGTTCATGGCCGAAATGGTCTCATAGGATTCGGTAAGGGACATCTGTAGAACCCGGTTCAAGTCTGTATTGTCATCTACTATGAGAATCTTCTTTTTCACCTTAGACCCCAAGAGGAAACTGCAGCAAAAGGAGTACCATTCTATAACCATTGAATATTTATGGTGTTTCCATGTCCGGCTGAGTTGAGACGTGCCAATTTAAGCAATTAATTTCCAAAATTGTGCTCCATGGGTAACCTGGAATTTAGGATTGGACGGTGGATGATGGAAGGAAACGGAAAGATGAAATGGGCGAGGCGCTTGGTGTTATTCCGTTGTCAGTTTTTGTTTATTAACTTCTCGATGGTAGAAGCCAATTGGGATGGAGTGAACGGTTTTGCGATATAATCATCGCAACCATTTTGGATACATTCATTCCTGTCTCTCCGGGCTGTTGCCCAAACCTCGGTTAAATAGCGCAATAGATCCAACCGAGCTATAACGTGCGGTGTTTGTTTGCTCAAACCACCACGGCTTGCTGCAAGGCCGTGGGATGGTGGGTCGCAAAGCGAATGGCCACCTTCGTTGCTGCAGCCAAAACCGCTCTTGGTTTTGGCCGTGCATGATTAATCAATAGCTCGATGTTCTGCACAATCGCTATCAAGTAATCTTGAATCTGCACCCGCCAACGACCACGCCACCGCGCTCGTTTCAGTCCATATCGTCTCCCTTGAGCAAACGATCGTTCCATGAAATGCTGACGGACCTTGATATCTCTTCTTGCCCATGGGCTCTGTGCTCGCATACGCACGCTATCCAATATCTCCTGGCGCTCATGGCGTTTGATGGTTCGCCCCGCACTTTGAGAACGAGTGCATTGAAGCCGCAAGGTACACTGCTGGCACACCCCGCGGCTCGTCACGTACTCAAACGCCTTGCGCTCCACCCAGTGCTTACGCCGCCTAAGCGGTTGCCCGGCAGGACATGTATAAGTGTCGGTTTCTGGGTCATAAACAAACATACTTTCAGGAAATATCTTGCTCCGACGCTCCTGCTTATCCTGGGTCTGTTTCAACACCGGAATGTGTGCCAATATCCCACGGTCGTAGCAATCTAAGAAATTAGCTGTTGTCCCGTACTTGCTATCGGCTACCACCACCTGGGCACTTCGTTGGGTATGGGCCTGATGATCCTGGAGAAGCTCTGTCATGCGATGTGCTTCGTTCTCGTCCCCAGGGCCAACCACCGTCGCGGTAATTACCCCATACGCCCCGTCGATCCCACGGTGGGTCTGATAACGCAGCTTAGAGTCCCCCTTCTTTCCCTTGCGTACCACCGAGGCATCTGGATCGGTTGCCGACACGTAGCGCTGGTTGACAACGTTACGCCGGGGAGGGTTCTCGGGTGGATCCTCATGGTTGTCCTCTCTTGCCTCTTCCCGCTCCTCTAATCGTGCCTCCAACTCCTTGTATGCTGGGCTCAGGTAACGTCTAAGCCCCTGGGTGTCTATAACCGAGTTGCGTGAAGCATCCGCTTCAATCAAACTGGAGTCATTGCAAAAAAGCTTACTCCCGTCCACTAACCCGCTCTCCACACACTGCCACACTACTCGCTCGAAAAAGGATCGAAACAACTCTACACCCCAACGCAATGATTCCTCCCGCATGATTCTCGACACCCGCTCCTGTCCAACTGCAGGGGGTCAGTCCAGGGTGTCTATAACCGAGTTGCGTGAAGCATCCGCTTCAATCAAACTGGAGTCGCAAAAAAGCTTACTCCCGTCCACTAACCCGCTCTCCACACACTGCCACACGACTCGCTCGAAAAAGGATCGAAACAACTCTACACCCCAACGCCTCCTCGCCTTGCTCAGCACGCTATGGTGCGGTATCTCCGAATCCAACTCCAATCCCAAAAACCACAACCAGTCTAGCCGCTCCGGCAACGTTGCCATCAACTCTCGCTCGCTACGAACGTTGTAGAGCACCAAAAGCATCATCAGCTTTATTATCATTGGCGGTGCAACCGATACGTTGCCGTTGTATCCATATCGATCCTTGACTTCTTGGTACACAAAATCAAAATCCACCATCCGTGCTACTTTGCGCAACATGTGGTCCGCACGAATCCGTTTTTCCAAATTAAATCCTGTGTAGAATAGTGCAGGCTGAGGGGGTGGCTGATGACCCATCATGGCTTTGCTCCCTATAATAATTGAGAATAACTGAGAGCATTATAACCAGAGAGTTCTGTTAACGCACTCAAATTATTGATTTGGGCAACAGCCCGTCTCATTGTGACCCTTGCCGTGGCAGCCAGGATAGGGATGGTATTTGTTTTTGAATTTCCTCGGATCAGTCGGGTAGCTTCGAGTCCGTCCATTTCGGGCAGCATAATATCCATCAGAATAAGGTCGGGGAGATGGATAGCGGCCATTTCCACCGCTTCCCTGCCATTGGTTGCCAAGAGGGTGTCATAGCCCAGGTTCACCACCTGTCTCCTTAAAATATAGATCACATCAAGGTTGTCTTCTACTATGAGGATCTTCTTATTCATTGTCCTTGCTGCACGGTGTGGGGGGTAGAGCGACCTAGGGCTATATTCGGTGCAAAAGGAATGCCAGGACCCATTCCCTGGGATCTTTGACGGGTGAACCTTTAAATGCACGCAATGCAGTGCCTTTTTGACCAATGGTGCTCAATGTTTCGAGGAGTGCCGCAGCTTCCGGTGTCACTCCTGTTCCATGTTGTTCTATATCGTTCCAACCGTTTGTGTTGTTTCCAGGGATCCTCTTCATTTCCTGTTGACATATTTGTTCCGTAAGCGGAACCTGAAAAGAATCAACTAAAGTGTACTTCATTTGATTCCGGTGCAGTGACCCGTAGAAGGTGAGAGATGATCAAGATACTATCGCTCTTAGCGCTTTGCCTGTTATCCTCTCTGACGCTCGTGCAGGCAGGCAATGTAAAGATCCCGCGGCTTGAGGTGCGGGTGGAGGGGATCAAGGATCTTAAAGGTGAAATCGGTGTCGCACTCTGGAATAGTAAGCTAGGTTATCCGATCCACCTGGAGCATGTCTATGAAGCGGAATGGATCCCTTTAAAGGGAGGGCAAACCGTAGTGGCAATGGTGTTTGATACCATGCCGGCAGGAGAGTATGCAGTCTCAGTGGTGCATGATACGAATGGGAATAGAAAAGTGGACAGGAGTTTCTTCGGGTTCCCCAAGGAAGGCGTTGGTTTTTCAAACGATCAAAAGGTGGTCATGAGTGCCCCTCGGTACGATAAATCAAAATTTCCTCTGGTGGCTGGAGAAAAAAAGACCGTCATTATCAAACTTGAATACAGGGGATAGAGCGGGAGTTCTCAACCTAAGGTTGCCATTAGGAATTGCGCCGCTCACGGACTTTTTCCCCAACTGCTGGGGTCCTTCGGTGACCACGGATTCATCTCCAATCCTCTGATTGATCCTCTAAATTTGCAGCTACCTCCTCGTGGTGGTGAAATCTTGCCAAACGGGTATCCACGCCCCTTGGCCGGGATTTTGGCGCCCCCTCATCTTCAACATTTTTAATTATTGCGACCCTACAATTCCCCTTGACTCTTCCCCTGGATAAGCAAGAAAATATTAACTAGCATGTCAGAAGACTCTACGGAACAATACGGAACAACAAGGAACATTAGGGAGCGATTTTTCCACTGGCCTTCCTATGCGGTGATGGAATTCGCTCTAATAGTTTGATCGAAAAAGATGAAGGTGTTTTTTAGCTTATTGGTGACCTTCCCGATGGTCTGGGTGCTGATCAGCCTGTATCTGCCCAGCGGTGTTACCATCGGCCGACTGGCAACGCCTTTCGTGGTAAGCCTCGTGGATGGCGAGGATGTTCGTCTCAAAGATCTTCGCGACAAAGTTGTGGTCCTCAATTTTTGGGCGTCTTGGTGTTCGCCTTGTCAGGAAGAGGCAAAGGACCTTGAAGCTGTTTGGAGGAAATACAAAAGTGAAGATGTTTTGTTTCTCGGAATCAATGTTCAAAACGACGACGAGAAGGACGCCCGTCGCTATCTCAAGAAGTATGGAATTAGCTACCCCAACGGTTGGGACGATGGGAGCATTGCTAAAAAGTATACTGTGTGGGGGATACCCAAAACTTTTATCGTCGATCCCAAGGGTTCGATTACCTATGTGCACTTGGGGGCTATAAAACCTTCTAAACTTACGGAAAAAATTGGCGAGGCCCAAAAGGGACTGGTCACAGCGCAAGAGGGCAGGGGGCCCTATCAGTCCCTCGATGTTGTCAGAATAGAGGAGTTGGCCAAGCTGCTAGAGAGTGCGAGAGGCGCGGATAAACAGCCCCCACCGACGCCTCCCCGTCAGGATAAATACCGGGAAATCGATCTTTACACGGTCAGTACCCAGCAAGGTCAATGGGTAAAGATTCAAATGAAGAATGGTTCAAAGCGTGAGGGTAAGGTCATGGATGTTAAGGACAATGTAATACAACTCGAGCAGAGGTTTAGTGCCGGCTATTTTTCCATCCAGGTGCCCATGGGACAAATAGAGGAGGTTCAATTATTGATCCAAAATGGACGGGCGGGTAAAAAGGAGTAGGTCCAAAACCATGTTGAGGTGCGGCCACGGTGCTTCAACGATCCATCCTCTTCCGATGAATTTTCTTTGAGCTCACCTTGACGATGGGTTCCCATCTTTGCCACAGAGAGGGTATAATTCGTTCCATGGCTGAGAGGGCAACCCGTGTGAATGAACAGAGTGTTGAAGTCCTCAAAACCGTCTATCCTATCTATAAGCGTGAAGTCTACGGGAGAAGGCAGTCCATTATGTGGATTGCCACCGGAGGCAGCGCTACCCTTTTAGTTCTGCTCCTGTTGGCGAGTTCCCAGTGGCTTACCATGGGAGAGCTGCGGTGGGCCATGATCTTGGGTGTGGTGGTCTTTTCTTCCCTCCTCATTAGTCATATACGCCAACAGGAGCTACGACACAAACAGGCAAAACACGGGCTCATCGAAATTGAAAAAGCCCTTGAATTTTTTGCCGAGGATTCTTACCTTCCGGGCAAAAGTCTCTACCCTCAAGCCTGGCAGGGGTTGCCTGAGAGGGATTGGCAATCTTTGATTTCTGTTTTGAGCCTAGTGGTACTGACAGCTTTGGTAATCCTGGCCTTCCTTTTGTCGTAATCAGGGTTTTTGAACGACACTAGAATCTAAAGTGCTAGACGTTGACGATCACGACCCCCTTCGGCTCTAAATAATAGTCAAGGGCTTCCGGACCGTGCTCTCGTCCCACACCGCTGGCCTTGACGCCGCCAAAAGGGAGTTCGTCGTAACCATAGTGGAGGGAGTTTACCCATACGTTTCCAGCCTGAAGCTTGTCGATAGCCTTGTTTGCGTAGACCATGTTACGGGTCCATATGGAAGAACCCAGGCCGAATATCGAGCTATTGGCCTTTTCGATGGCTTCATCCAGATCCTTGAACCTATAGACCGGTAAGGCAGGACCAAAACACTCTTCTGTGGTAATCCGGGCATCGTCGGGTACGTCGGTTAGTAGCGTGGGGAGGTAAAAGAACCCACTATCTAGCTCTTTTCCCTTTGGTCTTTCCCCTCCAATGATTGCCTTGGCGCCACGGGACTTGGCGTCCTCAACTTGTTCTTCCACCTCTTTCCTCTGGTAATCCATATGGAGCGGGCCCATACGGCTTTCTTTGCTTATGCCGTTGCCCACGGTCTTTTTCTTCAGCAGCTCAGCCAGGTTTTCGATGAACTTGTCGGCAATGGATTCGTGCAGGAACAGACGCTTGACACCGAGGCACATCTGGCCACAATTGAAATAACGACCCACATCGGCCATCTTGACGGCTAGGTCGACGTTGGCGTCATCCATGACGATCATGGGGTCGCTTCCTCCTAACTCCAGGGTGACTCTCTTGATCTCCCTACCCGCAACCTCCATCACATGACGTCCAACGTCGGTGGAACCGGTAAATGCAATTCGGCGGACTCTAGGGTTACTCAGCAGTTCTTCTCCAACCGTACTTCCTGGTCCGGTCACAACATTGACGGCCCCCTTGGGAAGGCCTTTCTGTTGTTTCCCCTCACCATAGGTGGCCTTTTGAATTTGTTCGATACACAGCAGAGTTGCCAGGGGTGTGGTGCTGGCAGGCTTTACGATAATGGTGTTTCCCGCGGCTAAAGCTGGACCGAGTTTCGTGCCCATAAGGGTCAAGGGAAAATTCCAAGGAATGATTCCAGCACAGACCCCGATGGGTTGGCGGATCACCATGCCGTAAGCGTTCTTTTGAGGCAAGGGGACATGGGAGCCCCGGACCTTTGATGCTAGGCCGGCGTAAAATTCGAGGCCGTGCAGCAAATGATGGATCTCCAGATTGGCCTCAAAAAGGGTTTTCCCCTGTTCCTGGGTGAGCAGTTGGGCAATTTCCTTGCCCTTTTCCTTGATTAGCACACAGGCATTGGTCAGCATCTTGCCACGGTCTTCAGCCGTCACATCTGACCACTCCTTGAAGGCCGATTCTGCGGCATCAATGGCCTGTACCACATCCTTGGCCGTGCCTTTGGCCGCATGACCCACAACTTCGCCCGTGGCGGGGTTGCGTACTTCGTATGTTTCCTTACTCCCAGAATCGACCTGCTCGCCTCCGATTAACAACTTGGACATTCATGACCTCCGGTTTTGTTTCTGTGAATAGTGCTTAGCTTGGATTTGTGATCGTTATTTCCCTTGATAATTGGGTGTTCGTTTTTCCAGGTAGGCCTTGACTCCCTCGTTGCCGTCATCGCTGCCAAAGGTCTGATAGAGGACCTCGTGTTCCAGGGCTAGTCCGTCGGACAGAGAGCCATCAAGGCCCGCTTGAATGGCGCGTTTGATTTTACCCACTGCTAGGCTTGCCTTTTTGGGTGGGACGAACTGGCCGGCATAGTCCATAACCTGATTCATGAAATTATCTTTTTCATAGATATAGTGAATCAGGCCAAACTCAAGGGCCTCTTCGTAGGCGATCTGCTTCCCCATGGCACACAATTCCAATCCCCGGCCTTTGCCCACCAGTCGAGGAAGGCGCTGAGTTCCGCCCATACCTGGCATGACACCGAGATTGACCTCAGCCAGGCCAACTCTCCCAGCATCTTTTTTTGCAATACGAATATCAGCCGCCATGGCGATCTCCAGTCCACCACCGATAGCGTGGCCGTTGAGCGCTGCAATGATGAGCTTGGGTGTCCGTTCCATGCGCAAGAGAACCTCGTTCCCGTGCACGGCGAAGTTGTATTTGTACGCCAGAGATTGCTTGGCCAGCATGTTGATGTCGGCTCCAGCAGAGAAAAACTTCTCACCGGCTCCCGTGAGGACGATCACATGGGTGGTTTCATCGAAACGGGCCTGGAGAATACAGTCATCCAGTTGACGCAACATCTCGTGGGTGTAGGAATTGGCCGGTGGACTGTTAATCTCCAACGTAAGAATTCCACCTTCTTTTTTCTGTTCAATGTTCCCCATGGATAGCCTCCTGTTCTGATATTTGTTCCTCAATCAATTAACGGTCCTTGTGGGCTATGTCAAGTCACCTCCCGTTGCCGGTAACAGGGTAATATGCGCGGTGTCCCCCGTAGCCTTACGTCTCACTTCCCTGGTCGCACTGCAGGTTTGGAGCGCAGGTGACCGGTCACGAAGAAAGAGATAGGTCCGATAAATTTTCAGCGCTCCTCGGGGAACGAATTTTCAGGTCGTGGGCAATAGGTCTGTGAATATCTGAAGCGAAACGTTCGATGCCGACGCCCTTCATCATCATGCCCCTCGTCGACCGGTGAATCCTGGGCGCAGGGGGTTGCGGTACTCCCTTCGCTTCACGGGACTCCCGCAGTGACCTACCGGGCCGGCGCTCGCACGAACCTTGACATTCGGCTGAGCTCAGTCGAAGCCCCGAATCTCAGATTAGCCGTGGGCGGACTCCGGCTTTCATGCGGCGCGGGCCACGGTGGTTGGCCCGCTGCTACGTCCATGTTTCGTTCAGGGAGCAACTTTAGCCCTACTCATCTCATATTTTTCGACTCAGTACTCAGCACTCATTACTCGTTCCTCGCTTCGGGGCAGGCTCCCGGGCTCAATGTCGGCTTCCAGAGGCTGAAGTCCAGCTACCAGAACTCGGCACTCTTTACTGATGGCTCGCTTCGGTGGGGCCATGAGGCATACTATTTTCTGAGAAACCTGGCTGCTCCGTTTATTTCTGACTCAGTAAGCTCTGTTTCCCCCGTACCACAGAACGCCCCGGACGTGAGTCCGGGGATGAATGTTTCGAACTTCCCCGAAGGGAAGTGCACCAAAGCCACGGAAGTAAGTCCGTGGTACGGGGTTTACGAGGAACGTGCCGTGTTGCATGTGTAGGAGTTGAGTACCGAGTTAGCAGTGTTCCTGGACCCTTGGCAAGCCAATGGAAATATGGCAAGAGTAATCCCCGTACCGTGGTTGAAAACCAGGTGCGTAATGTCATCAGGAGGAACGATTGGCTAAACAGGATGCCCGCCAAAAGTCTTTGCGAAAAGGCCTTGAGATCCTTCGGTCGGAAGGGATCCCGATTGAGGATCCAAATCCCCCCGCAGTGCAAATCCTAAAGGGCAAATTCGGAACGGGTAAAGAGGCAGACCTGGCCCTGGTCTATCTATTGGGTCGAATTACCGATCCTGCGGCACTGGATGCGCTGGTCTCGCTGGAACAAAGGGCAACGAATAAAGAAGTCAAACGGGAAGTGCGTCGTTCTCTATTCAAATTGGGTCAGCAGGGGCTACTTCCCCCACGACGTGAGCCAGTAGCTCAAGAGAGTGGGAAACCAGGTTTCAGCCTTGGTCCTGGACTCGAAGCATATATGTCCTCAGTCGATTCGGCAGGCAACCGTTTAATTTGGCTTGCCAAGCCTCAGGCCGGAAGCGGAATACAGATTATTCAAGGATTTTTCAATGATCGCGAGGGCCTCGTTCAAGTCGGAGGATCGTTGATCCGCCGCAAAGAACTTCGCCAGATGCTGACGGAGATCAAGGAGAAACATGGAATTAACATGATTTCCATACCATGGGACTATGCCGATTTCATTCTTTACGAAGCCTTTGAGAAGGCAAAGGCCCAGGGGCGCAGTGGCTTGGAACAGTTCCACACACTGCGGGCCCACCTAAATCTGTCCAAACCCAGTGGGAGAGCCCATCCAGTCTACGATCATCTCCATCCCGAGGAGATTCGCTCGGGCTCCTGGCGTGAGAACTCGCAAAGGCTCCTAGAGGAGCCAGAGTTCCAATCATGGGTGATGAGTGAAGAATGGATTCGCCCCTATATGGACCGGGTTCAGGAGGCACAGCAAAGCCGCTTGGTGTTAAACCCTTTGCAAAAGGAGGAGCGAATTTCGACCATAGTTCGAGAAATGGTCCAGGCGTTATTCGTCGGAGATGTGGGACAGCTTTTTTCTCGTAGAATGGAAGACATGGCCCTGCATCTTCTCGCGGCCAAAAAGGAGGATCGTGCAAAATCCGCCCTTGCAGTTGCCCTGTGCATACAGGACGGGGAGTTGGGTGGATTGGGGGTAGTACCGTTTCTTCATGGTTTAATTCAAAAGAGCCTGGCAGTGTATATGACTCAGGATAAGAGGCAGCCAGAGGAGTCGTCACTCATTGTCAAACCGTAGATTCTCAACAAAGGAAACATGGGAAATGTATAAAACACCTGAAACTTTCGATGAATGGTATGTGAAAAGCTCCTATCAGCAGTTTGTCCAGCAGGAAGGCGTTCCCCTTTACGAAGGAAGTGCCCTGGAAGACCTGGTGGCGCTGCCCTTGGGCAATTGGGAAAGGAGAGGGGGGCAGTGCGCGTACACACGTTTAGGTAATCAGGAAACTTCCTACAATCTTCAAATCATCGAGATCCCTCCCAAGGGAGAGCTGAAACCGGAACGTCACATGTACGAGGCTATCATGTATGTGATGAAGGGCCAGGGAGCTACCACCCTTTGGCAGGAGGGCGAATCCAAACACACAGTAGAATGGGAAGAGGGATCGTTACTCACGATACCCCTCAATGTCTGGCACCAGGAGTTCAATGCGTCCAGTGACGAGCCATGTAGGATATTTTTCTGCACCAACATGGCCTACGTGATCAACTGGTACCACAATCTAGAATATGTCTTTAATAATCCATTTTGCTTCAAAGACCGCTATTCCTATGGGATGCAGAACTTTTTTACCGAGCAGGGAAAGCACTGGCAGCATCGGACCTTTGAAACCAATTTTGTCCCCGACATTCGCAAGGTTCCTTTGGATGATAATCCAGTCAGGGGGCATCGTCACAGAGTTCAAAGACTCTCCATGGCCGCCACCTCCATCGGAATTCATATCGCTGAGGTTGAGGTGGGAACCTATATGACGGCCCATCGACACACGGCGGGGGCTCATGTGATTACGGTGCAGGGACAGGGCTACGAGATCCTGTTTATGCCAGGAGAAGAAAAAAACAGACAAAAAATCCCCTTGAAACCCTATACTGCTATTTCTCCAAAGCACAACGAGTTTCACCAGCACTTCAATGCGGGTAAGACCACTTTCAAGATGTTGGCCTTCAGGGGATATGGTATCAGGTATGGTTGGGGAAAAGACTATACCCGAGTGTCGCCCACCGCCCAGACCACGGATTTCCATGCGGAGTCACTGAATATTAGCTATGAGCAGGAGGATCCTGTTATTAGAGAAGAGTATTACCGAGAGCTCGAGAAAATCGGTATCAGCTCTAGGTTGCCTCCCGTGAAGCAGTGGGGTTGATTAAATTTGGGTATTTGATGAACCCATCAGAGTCTGGCCCTTGACTTCATACACGGGGTATCCTATAGGCCCCTGATACCCAAACGTAACCAATTTGGAGGTCTACATGAAATCGTATTTAACCCTTCGTAAATGGTTAGTTCTTGTTTTATTAGCGATGCCCATGGTCTTCTTTGCCAAGCCAGGAATCGTTTTGGGAGCGGAGGATTGGGCGGAGGTGGTGAAGAAGGCGAACAAAGAGGGCAGGGTAATGATCTACGCAAGCGCCAACATGGGTCATTTCCCCCCTATCCGTGAGGCCTTTAACAAGAAATACCCAAATATCAAAATAGTTTCGGTTCTGGGCCCCAACGTTTACTATGTAAGGCCGCTAATGGAACGGAGGGCGGGCAAATACCTGGTGGATCTAATCATGGGTTCACCGTCGAGGCTGTACCGATCCCTTTCCCGAAGGGCAAAGATACTCGAACCGGTTCCACCTGCATTGATTCTTCCTGACGTCACCGACCAATCCCTTTGGTGGAGGGGGAAACACACGTACATTGATCCGGAAGGAAAATATGTTTTCATGTTCGAGAGCAGCATCTATGGGGCTCAACTTTCGTACAACACAGACCTCGTTGACCCTAAGAAGTTCAAATCCGTCTGGGATATTTTTCAGCCAAAGTGGAAGGGCAAAATACTAGCCCCTGACATTGTAGGCATCGGCGGGTTGAATTCGGTCAACTTTGTCTACCACCACCCACAGATGGGACCGGAATTCCTGACCAAACTGTATACGGAAATGGATCCGACGCTATACAGAAACCACTCACGAGCTGTGGACCGGATGGCCAATGGGCGGTTTGCCCTGTGCTTCTCTTGCAGGAGGGTTCCCATAGCCATGGAGCAGGGACTTCCGGTGAATGAATTTTCACCCTACCAATTTAAAGAACAACAGGGGGTTGGAGGCGGTAGTGGGGCCATCGCCCTGGTTAATAGGGCTCCTAACCCCAATGCGGCCAAAGTATTTATGAACTGGTGGCTATCCCGTGAAGGACAGATCACATTCCGTCTGGCGAATACCATGAATCCTCGAAAAGCATCCCTCAGGGATGATCTTCCTGAGGACATCTTGCCCGAGGTGCGAAGAATTAAGGGTAAAGAGTATATATTTGTAAACCAGCACGATAAGTTGAGTTATCGGGCACTGGTGAAATTCGCCAGGGGAATTCAAAGAAAGAAGTGATGTGAAGATCCGGATCACTCCATGATCATGAACTTTAGGCACCCCTGGTGCTTCCTAAGGGGTGAGACTGACTCCTAGGCCTTGTTCCAAAGCCTTTTTGTAAACGTAAGAGGAAATCGCTACGTCGTAGATGCCGGACCCCGAATTCATGTAGGCGATGACCTGGTCGTCCGATGTCCTCCCTGGTTTTTTCCCTAAAATTAAATCTCCCATCTCCACAGAGAGATCAGCTTCAGTTAGCTCTCCGGAATCCATGAGATCCGCCACCGCCTGGTAGGGTGGCACGTGAGAATTAACCTCATTGATGATGGAGGCGATCAATTTAGACCTTTTCGCCGTTGTCCTATCCATTTCCTCCGGGGTATTGGTGATAAAGAGGCTCCCGGGCTTGAGCCAGTCTCCATTGATGACTGGGACTGCCGTGCTAGTGGCAGCGGCGACAATATCCGAGTCCCGAACTACCGGTTCTGGGCTATCGAATTCGGTCACCTCGACTTGCATCTCTTTGGTGAAAAGACTCACAAAGGACTCACGGTGGTCGGGGTTGGGGCTATAGACCTTGATCTTCTTGATGGGTCTTACAGCGCAAACGGCACGGGTGGCCCACTGGGCGATGCGCCCTGAGCCAATGATGCCCAGTGTCGATGAATTCGCCAAGGAGAGATGCTTTGCGGCCATTCCGTCCGGCACCGCGCTGCGAACCCCGTGGATCAGGGAATCAGAAATTGCCGCCTTCCATTCCATTGTCTCCGAATCGAAAAAAATAAGAAGAAATCCACCGGTCCCCTGACCCGGCTTGGCTCCTTTTTTTGTCGTACCAACTCTTAGTCCTGCACCTATGCCGGGAAGAATGGCGGGTAGAATTCTCATGTCGTGGGTCCATGGACGACCGCTCCCTAGGCCAGTTACCGTAGGGAATACGACACGGAGCCGTTTTCCATAGGTCCCTTTATTCTGGGCCAGCAGCCTGTGAGCCTCTTCAAATAGTTCGATGAGCTCATTCATGTCGAGTTTGAGCTTCAGAGTTTCTTCGTAGGAAACGAAAAGGGCCATCTTAGTTCCTCCGGTTGCTTAGCCCGTTGCGGTCCGCTCCCGGTTGCAGATATCCAGGGCTAGCAGGGTGTAGACCTTCGCTGCTTTAACCATATCTTCGATCTGGATTTCCTCGCGCCGGGGCCCGATATTCTTGCCTCGGGGGCCGAATTTAATGGTAGGTATCCCCAGTTCGTTGTAAACGTTAGTGTCTGTCCAGATGCTTGCCCTTTCGGGTTTCTCTGGTTTTGGCTTGGACCCAAAGAGATATTCATGAACCGTTTCCAGGGATTGAACCAGAGGTTCCACTCCTTTGCCTTCGTACCCCATCAGGGAGCGATAAGATTCCAGGTCGTATTCAATACCAAGGGAGGAGAGAAGTTTTTCCACTTCGTACTTCACCTGGAGGGGTCTCAGGTGAGGAGGCGTACGGACATCCACGTAGATATGACAGACGCCGGGCAGATAATTGGGTTTATAGGGTGCACCTCCCTCAATGGCCCCAACATTCACCTTGGGTAGAATAGGACCGGTGGGCGAGTTGTAGATGTTGCGCTCCTCGAAGTCCTCTGCCCATTTTTCCAGCGCTTCAATGATTTTTGTCATCTTTATGATAGCGTTGATTTCCACCATGGGCTGACTGACCCTCTTGGTCCCCCAGGCGGCACGGGCCCTTCCGAAGGTGGAAATCTTGAAGTCCACCACGCCTACTTGTGTCCACACCACGTTCAGGTCCGATCCGTCGGCAACCACAGCGTAATCCGACTGAATGCCGTGGGTCAGCAGGTGCCTCGTTCCAATACCCTCGCCTCTGTACTGTTGGCTTTGAAATGGTCCAATGGGCGTGCGAGAAATCTCGCCCACGACACCAGCAAGGATAAGGTCACCCTTGAGTTGAACCCCGCTTTTTCTGAGGGCCTTTGCCGCCATCATAAAGGCGGTTACCCCGCCCTTCATATTGGAGATGCCTAACCCACGGACCACCTCGCCTTCAATGATGCCTCGGAGCTCTGATTCGGGTTCCACGTTTGCTACGATTCGCCGATCCTCATCGGAGCCCGTAAAACTTGTGTCCAGATGACCGTTGAACATGAGGCTCAAGCCTGTACCCTGTCCCTTCAAGATCCCGACGGCATTGGGCCGATCTACATCCACCTCCTGCCGGATGGGTTTGAGGCCGTTTGCCTCGTACCATTTCAGGACAAATTCGGCCACCGCGTTTTCCTTGCCGGTAGGACTAGGGATATTGACGAGATCGCAGGCGAGCCGTGCCAGCTCGTCACGGTCCAGAGTGGCCAAAACCTTTTGCGCTAGCTCTTTATCCAAAGGCATATGGCCTTTTCTCCTAGACCGAAGCAGCTTGGAAGTCAATCTTGTCGTCTTTTGGAGGGTCAGCCCGGTAACACAATGGAGAGAAATACGACAAGATCTGAAGGGGAGGGGACCAATGGGGATTGGTCCAAGGAAGATACCGGGCACCTTGTTGGGAAGGATTTACCGGCTTTAATTTTGGGAAGAGATTTCCCAGCAGTTTGAGTCCGGATCTCGAAGCAGGAACGACGAAACGTTCCCTCGCGTTTGAATTTCACCTAATTCATTAGCTCCCAGTTCAGCACCAGCCTCTTTGAGCCAGCCATGGTACCGGACCACCGCGTCTTGAGATTCCACGGATACCGTAAAGCGGAAGTTGGCTGAATAATCCTTTTTCCCCTCTCGAGCGAGAGAGACAATATAGGATTTGTAATGAGGATATTTCAGGTAAACCACCTTCTCATAGGCCTTAAAGATCTCCAAACCCAATACCTCCGTGTAAAAGCGCTTGGAAACCTCCAGGTTATCTGAGGCGAGGGTGCCATGGGTGAAGGCCTGAGGGACATAGCCTTTTCCTGAAAACTGATCAGAGGCAAGAGGTGTGTCCCAGTGTCGGCCGCGGACACCGCCAAGCCTGGTAGCCCCCACCTCTTTACGCAGCACGTCCTCAAAGCATTCAATCTCCCACCCATTAGTGCCTGGCTCCAGGAAATAAAGGGAATAGGAGCCATGGGAAATGTCCGGCTTCCCGATCTGCTCCAATCCGTAATCCTTTTCATGCGCGGTCAAGTACTCATAGGCCGCATCGACTTCTGCTTTCTTCTCCACACGCACTCCATAGTGGTTGTGCATTTGTTTCACCGGTGAGCTTGGTCCCCCCTCATGGACGGTTAACGTCCAATGGCTATTGGGGTGCCTTAAGGTTGTTTCATGGGGGCCCTCTGTAATCACCTTGAAAGCTAAAAGGTCCGTTAGCACGGGAATGGTTTCTTTTAATAGACAACATTCCATATGGGCAACGGTGAAAGCGGTAGGCTGATTCATTTCTCTACTCCTCGAAAACCTTGTACCTTTTTTTAGGTTAACGGTAAAGGGTTCTATCCCCTTTCGTACGGTATCTGTGTATTTGGGGAATAAGAGATGGTCGTCCGGTGCTTCCCTGAAGGAGAAAATCCACCGGGATAAAGTCCTGCAGCAGTGGGATCGGCAGTTGTAGCCCGCCTATCGGGGTCGTGCCGTCGGTTCCAAGGGAAATCTTGTCTCCCCCGATGGATTCGGGGAGGTTGCCGCTAAGATTAAAGCCTCCAGTGGATACGCTTCCCTGGAGGGAAGGGAGCTTAAACTTACTGCCACCATTTTTCTCATGCTCGGTAACGAGTTTATAATCCAGCACCTTTTGAAAGGTCGGCGGCTCATCGCCGCCCACGCGTTTTACCAAGGTCAAGTTCGTGTCGTCCAATTCCTTTGCTTTGGGGGCCCGCTTCTCAGTGAGGAACTCCGAAGGGAGTTGTGTAATCCCCCCGGGGCTTCCTTTTGGTCGGATATGAACATCCTCCATGGCAATATCGTAATGCCTCTTTCTGAGTGCACGCTGAAACCGTTCGATGGTCTCCGTTTTTACGAGGTATGCCTTACTCTGACTCCCCCATGGAGTTTCAAAGTGAAGTATGATCTCACTTCGGTTCAATA
This sequence comes from uncultured Binatia bacterium (SeqCode), assembly GCA_965215595.1. Lineage (GTDB taxonomy): Bacteria > Desulfobacterota > Binatia > UBA9968 > CAXXLF01 > CBDCDW01. Next base: position 96,337 of record CBDCDW010000007.1, read on the forward strand.
GGTTGACCCCCCTATCAGCCAGCTCAATGTTGTTGGGATTGCCATCGAAGAGTATTGATTTTAATCCGAGACCCTCCAGATTGTACAGTTCCGGGTACTCCATCAAGAACTTTTTGCTGATACGCGTTCCTCGGTTCTCCAATTTGACCAGTTTGGCCAATTTGCCAATGGCCTTCTTGGAGGCCGGAGTCTCAGGATACATGTCGAGGACCCAGCGCAAGTACATTTCCTTGTTATAGTTGCTTTGGCTCTGTTCTGCACGGCGCAGCAGGACTTTGGCTGCAGTCTCTTTTAATTTTGAAATCTTTTCCTCGGAGGCGCTTCCCGACATCCGGTAATAGGCAATGGACTTATGGTAGGCACCAACATCCTCATAAGCCTTGGCCAGGATACGGTATACATCATTGGCATTTTCCGAGTTGGGGTGACTCCGGATATAGTCAACGCCTTTGTCGATGATGGGTTGGTTTGAGATGGGATCGGCGGTAAGGACATGAAAGAGATTGGAGCTCATGAACATCAGGTTAGCGAAACCCATGGTGCTGACCCCTCCGACGCCTTGATAGATAAAGGGCCTAGCGCTCATGAGCAGATTTTTCTCCAAGAAATTATCTCCCAGCAGAATGTATCGTACGGTATCCAGTTGATGCCGATTCTGCGCCTTATGCAAAAGGGTAAGCTTGTTGTATTCAGGACTTTCCAGTAGAACCTTGGCCCTCTTTCGCTGTTCGGGGGACTTAGAGGATCTTGCGATCTTTCTTAGCATTTTTCTTGCCGCATCGTGTTTGCCCTGGATTTCTAGGGCCACCACCCGAGCCTCTCGCGCCGACTCACCGATGGAACTCCCTGGGTATCTCCTTTCTATGGCCTTAGCATAGACCTCCACGGACTTTGGATTTCTAAGGGCCAAGGCGTACATAAGCTGGATAAGCTGTGCGTCATGAATTTGAACTCCGTTGGTTTTGATTTGCTTTTTTGGAGACGAAAGAGATTCTTGTGTTTCCTCAGATTCCTCTTTTATCCGCTCCCTTAACTTGTGGTAATCTTTTCTTGCTTTCTTTGATTCAGGGTCAATGAGGATCGCCATTTCGTAATGGAGTTCAGCGCGTGTGACCTCACCCCGATCCATGGCGTCTTCCGCCTCCTTGATATGCTGATGGGTCAAATCCTTTTGTTTCTTGTTTTGCAGGTCTGCTACAATTTTTTCGACTTTCTGTCTGTGGGGATCGTTAGGATACCGTTTGAGGTACTTAAGGTACAAGTCCAGGGCCTTCCGTTCCTCATAGGGCATCTTATTCGAGCGCAAGGCGGCCAGCTGTGAGATGGTGGCGTCAGCCGCTGCAGTGGCATAGGAACCGGATAGAATGTTTACGATATCCACCGATTTGAGGAATTGGTTTACAAAGAATGCCCATTTGTTGGTCTTGCTTCTCCTTAACATCTCACAGGCCTGTGCTAATTCATCGTTGCGAATTCTTGAGCGGATGAGTTTCTTCTGTTCTTCAGAGGTAGCGGCGTCCAGCGCCTTTTTTTGCGCCCTCAGATAAGCCTCGCGGTCTGTGATGGTATTGTTGTGGAGGTCTATGACATGCTCCGTCAGACCGGTGACGGTCTTTCTCTCCTCCATGAGCTGGTTGTCCTTTTCTGTGAAAAAGTGAACATGATCCTGGAGGGAGCTTTCCGGCTCGGTGAGGCTGTCGATTATCGCCTGGCGAATTCGTTTGTCTGTTTCATCGGGAAAATACTTGGGCTGATAACGGACCCGTTGATCAAATGGATTAAATTCAGGCACTGGATCTAGGATCCTCTCCATGAAGCGGTCACTGCTCCCCGGGTCTTCTTGGGCCCAACCTGTCATGACAATCATGAAGGATAGGGCCAAGTACAATAGTTGGATACTCCACTTCACCGATTGAGTCTCCTAGTATTTTGCACCAGGGCTTGAAGGCTCTGTATCTTTCCTTGAGCCTCTAGTTTTTCTGTGAGGCCGTCTTGCTGGGAGACTTCGGTGTAATATTTAAGGGCCGACTTGGCGAGGTGATCAAACGTGTTCGGATCAAAGTTTAGCCCCTCTGGATCGTTTTGTGCGGTGTATTCCTTTGCGATTATGACGTAGTAATCACCGAAATCCAGTAAATACCGGTAAAGGTTTTTACTCTCCTGGTGCTTGGTGATGAGTTGGCTGTATCCCAATATTACCAATTGATTTCCATCCTTTAGCCGGTGCCGGTTGATTTCTGCGAAGGCCACTTTGGCTCGATCGATCTTTTCCTCTTCTACCCTTGCCAGATACTCATAAGGGGAACCCTGATATTGCGCTGTTAGCTGGTTCCACGCGATAACTTTCTCATCCAGTGCTTTGATGTATTCGAAAGGGTCTCGGTCCGACAGTGGTTGACTCAGGATTCCCTGGAAGGCTGCAAGAACTTCTATATTCTGCTCGGCTAGGTTACTGAGCCGGCCGTTTAAAGCCGCTACCTTGCGATAGTAAGTTGCCGCCTGTTTGTAATCTCTCAGCCTCTCATAGGCCATGGCCTTGTTAAAATTGACGAGATCGGCATATTGATCGGGGTAGCCCTCTTCATAGTCATCCAGGCGTATCAAAGTTGCTTTTAGGATATTCGCTCCGGTGACATCCTTTGGAATGGAGTATCGATACAGATCCTCGCGGGCGAGTCTCTGGAAGTCCTTAATTGTTTTAAGAAGGTTGCCCGCTGCTTCATATTGAGGCTCCTGGGGGATCTTCTTTGAGGAACACCCTGCCCCAGCAACCACTAACAGTGTGACAATCAGTGAAACGTTCAAAAGCTTCATGGGAATTTAGAGTTTAAAAGCGTCTCTGATTGGCCTTCCGTCCTGATCAAAGAGTAGAATAAAACCAATTCTTCGTCATTTTCAGCGGCAAAGTCATGGGGAGTTCCTTTGGGCAGGTGACAAATGATGCCAGGTTCCAGATGGATGGTTTGATCCACGAGCCGGAGGCGTCCGCGTCCACTCAGGACGTGACAAACAACGTCTTTGTCCCGGTGGTTGATCTGCTTTGGATCTTTAGCCCCGCCAGGCTTGAAGGCTATGAATCCCATGCTAAACCCTTCCTCTTCAAGGAAGTTCCTATGGCTGATTTCATCGCTAATTTTTTCTAGCGCTGTCAAGGCATCTTTGATTTTGAGGACCTTCATATCTCACCCATTTTAGATTTTGGATTTTAGATTGTTGATTATCGAGGTAAAGAATCTAAGAATCAGATTCAAATCATTGCTAAATCCCAAATCCCAAATCCCAAATCGAAAATCTAAAATAACTCTGTTTCTGCCTTTCTTCTGTCCCTGTCTCTAGCTCCTCAATCTATAATCCAAAATCATAAATCTAAAATAATTTACTCTTTTACTGCCGCTAGAATTTCCTTGAGGGCTTTTTCTGCGTGCTCGTTGGAAACCCGGCAGGATCCCACCACCCTGTGGCCACCGCCCCCATACTTTTGCATCAAGGCGCCCACGTTCACTTTGGATGTGGTGTTGAAGATATTGTAGCCCACTGAGATGGCAGTCCGATCGGCACGCTGTGTGTCGGCGGTGATTTTTACGGAAATATTTCCTGTGGGGAAAAGGGTGTATAGGAGGAATCGATTCCCCTCCGTGATATCCTTTATGCCGCGGAGGTCAACAAATATCACGTTCCTGTTGAGGGTTGCTCGTTCCAGGAGCATGTTCCTTAGCTCCTCTTGAATTCCCAGAATCCGTTGGCAGTGCTGTTTTACATCCTTGTCATTGAGCACATCATCCAGTGAGTGGTCACGCAGGAGGCTGATAAGGCTTAGCCAATAGGGTTCATCCTCCGTTCTCTTTCCATCAATGGTCATGGAGATCAAGACATAACCTTCGGGGTGAAGCACTTCCTGGGGGGTGAGCTGCCCCGCATCAATTTTATCCGTCTCCGCCAACAGGTAATCAAATCGGTTGGAGGTGATGAGCTTTAGGGACTTTGCAAAGTGTGGTGGCGTTGGACTGCGGAGATCTGGATCCTGGCTCCAGTAGTCTGAGGAATAGTACTCGAACACGACTCTAGCTGCGCTAGGGGCAATGCGGTAGCCGCCCCTTCCGGGAACGATGGGTGTCTGGAATCCCTCCACTTCATTGCTGATATGGTGGTCAAACCACAGTGTGCCCTTCGGATGATAGGGGAGGTTTGCGATGATGTCCCCTTCTTGGATATCCACTAGTCCATCCTGCATCCATTTTGGCTCAACAAAGAGATGGGACTCAATCTCTTCCATGGCGGTGATGATTGACCCACAAACCAAGCCATCAAAATCTGGCCTTGTCACCAGCCTCATCCGGTGAGAACCTCCTCCACCGGCGTTGAGCGAAGGCCAAAAGCGTTTGCTACACCTTCGTGAGTGATCTTGCCTTGGTAGGTATTCAATCCCTTGGCCAGGGCCGGGACTTCCTTCATGGCATTGACTACACCCCTATCTGCGATATCGAGACCATAGGCAAGGGTGGCATTGGTCAGGGCGTATGTGGAGGTGTACGGCACGATGGCAGGCATGTTTGTCACGCAGTAGTGGACCACATCCTCTTCCAGGTATATGGGTTGAGTGTGGGTTGTGGGGTGCGAAGTCTCGCCGCATCCACCTTGATCAATAGAGATATCGACAATGGCTGCTCCCGGTTTCATCATTCGGACCAGTGATCGGGTAATAAGTTTTGGGGTTTTTGCTCCGGGGATCAAAACGCCGCCCACCACCAAGTCTGCGTCCGCCACTTCCTCTTCCAGGTTGGCTCGGTTCGACATCAATGTTGTGATGCGTCCCCCTAGGATATCGTTAATATATCGTAGTTTTGCGGGATTCACATCCAAAATGCTTACAAATGCCCCCATGCCCGTTGCCACATGACAGGCACTGGATCCAGCAATACCTGCCCCCAAGATGACTACTTTTCCAGGCCGTACCCCAGAGGCCCCGCCCAATAGCAGGCCTCTTCCGCCATTCTCAGCCTGAAGGCACCAGGCTCCCACTTGCAGGGACAGACGTCCTGCAATCTCACTCATGGGCGTCAACAGAGGGAGGGACCTGTCCTCCAGCTGAATCGTTTCGTAAGCAATTGACGTAACCTTTTTCTTGGCTAGAGATCGGGTCAGCTTTTCATTGGCAGCTAGATGAAGGTAGGCATAGAGGATCAACCCTGGACGCAGATATTCCAGCTCGTCCAGTTCCGCCTCTTTGACCTTCATAACGAGATCCGACCGTTCCCAGATTTCTCGGGCAGTCGCTAGTAGAGTTGCCCCAGCCGCTTCATATGAACGATCCTGAATTCCACTGCCAAGACCAGCTCCCCTTTCGACAATGACCTTGTGGCCATGGGAGACAAAGGCAGAGACCCCGGTGGAGGTGATGGCGACTCGGTTTTCCTCTTCTTTGATTTCTTTAGGGACACCGATAATCATAAGAAGATTAATAAGTAGTTTAGTCTATATCAGCAGTCAAGGAAAGCAATTTCGGGGTGTCAAAAGCAGAGAGTGTTAATCTAATATATCCTGATAAAACAATAGCTTGAGTTGCTATTTCTGTTAAATTGGGTTCATCCTCGCCATACCCCCCACACGAGACTAAACCACCCAATTAAGAAGGCTGCACCTCCAATGGGTGTTATGGCTCCGATCCAGCGTGCACCGGTCACAGAGAGCAAGTAGAGACTGCCGGAAAAGATAACGGTTCCAGCAATAAATAACCAACCCGCTGCTGTAACCTCACCCCGAGGCCATCGCGATAAAGCCCATGCCACGGCTAGCAGAGCGAGGGCATGGTACATTTGGTAACGGACGCCCACTTCGAAGGCATTAATCATTTCAGCGCTCAAACGACCCTTAAGTCCGTGGGCGCCAAAAGCCCCCAAGGCTACGGCAATCAAGCCCGAGACCGAGCCAATAATGAAGAACACACGTTCCATGCCCAAATGTTTGTCCTCCTGGATGGGCCTTTAGTTGGATTCGCGCACTTTGTACCGGTAGACACGGGCCCGACGGTTACTGCCGTTGAGCTCAGAAAATAGCAGCCCCCGAAATATCATCAGATAGGTCAGGAAAAGCCCAATGATTGAGACAATTACAAATACATGTATGGGGGTGGAAAGGACACCCGTCAATGGACTTAAGGCTCGCATCACAGCCCATCCAATAAATGTGATGATAATATTGGGTGTGAACCATTCCGGCCAGTTCTCAATGATGAAATGATAGCTGGCTCCCAACAGGTCAACCCCCGATGCGCGGCCTTGGTAAATGAGTTCAGGGACGGCATTTAGGATGATGTACAGGACGAATTGAATGAAAGTGAAAATGATGTCGCCGTTGGGTGTTTCAGCGAGTACCGATGAAACCAGCATCATTGGTATCCAGAGAATAAATGAGATACGAACGATCTCCCAGAGATAGACAGTAAAACCTTTGAAAAAGTCGTTAACGTTAGCTTTTCTCGAGTTCAGAATGTTTTCCACAAGATAAAGCCCAGAACTCATGCAGGCATTCACAGCCAGTAGGAACAGCATCCCTCCCACTAACCCGAAGGGAAGTAGAAAAGTACCAGCAACGGAAAGAAAAACACTATAGGCAAAGGGTGCGAAGATTATAGCCCAGTTTACCCGTACCAGTTGGGCGGATCGTTTGAAGGCGATACTGTAGATCCAAAGAGTTGCCTTGATGGTTTCCATGATAAGGATTTATGGGCTACCAAATAATGAGTTCATTAATAACAGCCAATCCTCAATTATTTCCTTTTTAACATAAACCCTTCGAGGTTGGCCACTTGAAACCGTGAGGGAGCAGTCCCCAACCGCCGCAAGGTCGCAATGCAAATGTAGTAACAAGTGGATTCTGCATCCCGTTGGCCGTTGAGCTTCTAAAGAACGGATCCTAAGGCGTTGGGTAACCTGCCACTCTCCTTGGGGAACGAATCTTCAGGTGGTGGGCAACAGGCCTGTGAATAGTTAAAACTGTACATTCGATGCCCACGCCTTTCAAACTGATTCCCTTTGTCGACCAGTGAATCCTGGGCGCTGGGGGCTTCGGTACTCTCTTCGCTTCACGGGACTCCCGCAGCGACCCACCGGGCCGGAGCTCGCACGAACCTTCCGGTTCTCAGATTAGCCGTGGGCGGACTCCGGCTTTCATGCGCGCCTACTACGGTGGGTAGCCCGCTGCTCCGTCCATGTTTCGCTCAGGGAGCACCTTCAGCACTACTCGGCTCTTTTTTTTCGACTCAGTACTCAGCACTCATTACTCGTTCCTAACTTCTGGCAGGCCCCCAAGCCCAAAGGAAGTTTGCTTGATCAGGTTCTCCTCGGAAACGAGCCTTCAGGTGCTGGGCAACGGCCTGTGATTATTTGAAACTGTGCCTTCGATGCCCACACCCTTCATCCTCGCTACCCTCGGAGCCAATTATGTGGCGCCGGGATAGACCATGGCCTTGGTTCGTGTTTGGGCGGATCTGGACTTTTCACCCTGTTTGGGGTATTGAAACTGATCCTGCCATGGTTAATACCGTTGACGTGTTCCTAGCTCCATGTTAAGTCGAATTGTCTTTGCAAAAAAGTTTTTTCCTGTATAAATTTTTCCTTTTACGCATTGGGATTAATGGGAATGATTATTGACGGAAAGGTCATCGCACGGGAGGTTCGTAACGAAGTAAAGGAAGAAGTTGAAAGACTCCATGGGGCCAATGGGTTGGTGCCGGGGTTGGGTGTGGTGTTGGTGGGGAATGACCTCAGTTCGCAAATATATGTAAGGAACAAGGAAAAGGCCTGCCAGGAAGTGGGGATCCGTTCGAAAGAGCACCTGTTGCCTGATTCAGTCTCTGAGAAAGAGTTACTGTCCTTAGTTGACAGTTTGAATCGAGATAATGAAATCCACGGGATTTTAGTCCAGCTTCCGCTGCCGTCACAGATAAATTCCGAAACCGTTCTTCGAGCCATTTCGCCGGCAAAGGATGTGGACGGATTCCACCCCTTTACTCAGGGCCTTCTGCTCCTGGGCGTAGAAAGTTTTCAGCCCTGCACCCCTCTGGGTATCATCCGGCTTTTGGATTACATCGGGTGCGATCCTAAGGGAAAGAGGGCGGTGATCGTGGGCCGGAGCAATATAGTGGGAAAGCCCGTAGCCCTGATGCTTTTGGCACGGCACGCAACAGTGACCCTTTGCCATTCTCGTACTGCTGACCTCCAGGGGGAGGTGAATCACGCGGATATTTTGGTGGCTGCCATTGGGAAGGCCCATATGATTCGGGGCGAGTGGATCAAGCCTGGAGCAGTAGTCATCGATGTGGGAATCAACCGGCTCCCCAACGGAAAACTGGCAGGGGACGTGGAGTTCGAAACCGCCAAGGAACGTGCGTCCTGGATTACTCCTGTGCCAGGAGGGGTTGGGCCCATGACCATATGTATGCTTCTCTTCAACACCCTAAAGGCAGCAAAGGAATCTCAGCAACAGAAAGGTTGATTCGAAGTCAGTGAAAGCAGCGGCTACAGAACCTACCGGTACCCTATTGCGAACACCCCTCTATTCGGTTCATCGGGGTCTGGGGGCAAAGCTGGTGGAATTTGCCGGGTGGAAGATGCCCGTCCAATATAATGGGGTAATTCAAGAACACTTATCGGTGCGTGCTCATGCGGGCCTCTTTGACGTGAGCCACATGGGAGAAATCGAAATCAAAGGACCCGATGCCCTAGCGCTTTGTCAGAAACTTACAGCCAACGATGTATCCCGTATGAAAGTGTCAGATGCCCAGTACAACCTTTTACTTTACGACAGCGGCGGCATCGTTGACGACCTCATGGTCTATCGCCTGGCAGACGACCAATTTCTTTTATGCGTCAATGCCGCGAATACAGCTAAGGATGTAAATTGGATCTTGGATCATTCGGAAGGGAACGTTGAAATACATGACGTGAGTGATTCCTATGTGCTCCTTGCCCTCCAGGGTCCGGTGGCGCACGATATCTTGCAACGTGTTACCGCTGTTCCGTTGGACGAATTAAAGCCATTCCACTATACTTACGGTGACCTGTCCGCAGTTCGCTGTTTGGTCTCGCGTACGGGATATACCGGGGAGGATGGATTCGAGCTCTATTGTGAGCCCAATGGGGGAGAACATCTGTGGAATCTTCTCATGGAGGCGGGCAAGGATTTTGGGCTGAAACCCGTTGGTCTAGGGGCACGGGATACACTTCGACTGGAAAGGGCCTTGCCCCTCTACGGGCATGAGTTGGACGAGCAAACCACACCACTGGAGGCGAGATTGGAGTGGGTGGTAAAGTTTTCAAAAGGAGAATTTTTGGGTCGTGAGCCCTTACTGCAACAAAAGAAGGATGGAGTGAAGCGAAAGCTGGTGGGGTTGGAACTGATTGGGTCGGGTATACCGAGGAGCGGGTATTCGATTTTTAAGAATGGATATCTACTTGGATCGGTTACCAGTGGAACCATGTCCCCGAGTCTTCGCAAACCCATTGCCATGGGATACGTTTCCAGTGAGGAAGCTGCGGTGGATAATCTACTGGAGATAGACGTCCGAGGTCGCAGAGTTGAGGCCAAAGTTGTAGCGTTGCCCTTTTACCGTCGGGAACACAGACCATGAGAAACGCTTGCTAGAAGCGAAAGGAGGAGATGATGAGCTACCCTGATAACTTGAAATACACAAAAGAGCATGAATGGGTCATGGTGGAGGACGATGTTGCATTGATAGGAATCACCGAATTCGCACAGAGCGAACTGGGAGACGTGGTCTATGTGGAGCTTCCCGACGTGGGAGAGAAGATCACCAAGGATGATCCCTTCGGTTCTGTGGAATCGGTGAAGGCTGTCTCCGATCTCTTTGCTCCGGTGAGCGGCACGGTAGTTGAAGTGAATGATTCCCTGCCGGACAGCCCGGAGTTGGTCAATGAGGATTCCTATGGTGACGGCTGGATGATCAAAGTGCAGATGTCGGATAAAGACGAACTCAAGGATCTTCTGGCTCCGGATGAGTATGGAGAATTTGTAGCGCGGGAGAAAGAAGAAGACGACGAGGATGAGGAAGGGTGATCCTATCCCATGCGCTTCACTCCTCACACAGACTCCGACAAAGAGCATCTGCTCGAGGTCATTGGTCTAAGCGGGATCGAAGGACTTTTCGATCACATTCCGCAAAGTCTTAAAGATCAGGCAAGCATCTCTCTGCCTTTGGGCCTGACAGAGGTTGAGGTAAGAAAGACCATGGCTGCCCTCGCGGCTCGCAATAGTACACCCAGCGATTGGAGTTTCTTTCTTGGCGGCGGTATTTATCATCACGCAATCCCGAGTACAGTTGACGCTATAATCTCGCGGGGGGAATTTGCAACGGCCTACACTCCCTACCAGCCCGAGGTCAGTCAGGGGACCTTGCAGGCAACCTATGAGTATCAGACCATGATATGCCAGCTCACTGGCATGGAGGTGTCCAACGCGGGATTGTATGACGGCGCCTCTGGAACGGCAGAAGCGGTTCTCATGGCCCGGCGAATTCAAAAAAAACGTAATCGAGTTTTTGTTTCGCGGGCTCTCCATCCTCAGTATCGGTTGGTTATCGATACCCATCTAAAGAACCTCGAGAATACCGAAGTGGTTGAAATCCCATTCACCGAAACCGGTGAGACCGACATGGAGTTTTTATCCAAGGAATTGGACCACCAGGCCATCTGTGTGGTGGTGGGTTATCCCAACTTTTTTGGGGCTATCGAAGACCTTGGCGCCATTCGTGACACCTGTACCCGACATGGAGTTTTTCTGATCTCGGTGACCACTGAAGCCCTTTCCCTGGCCTTGTTAAAGCCCCCCGGGTTCTGGGGCGCGGACATTGCAGTGGGTGAAGGGCAGAGTTTGGGCCTTCCCATGGCCCTCGGGGGTCCCGGATTTGGTTTTTTTGCCTGTCAAAAAAAGTTCGTGCGCTCCATGCCAGGAAGGCTCGTGGGCGAAACCGAGGACGCCGAGGGGACGCGTGGGTATGTGTTGACCTTGGCTACCAGAGAGCAACATATTCGTCGCGAGAAGGCTACTTCGAACATCTGTACCACCCAAACCCTCTGTACCTTGGCATCAACGGTCTTTATGGCGACCCTCGGGAAGGGAGGAATGCGGCGACTTGCAGAGTCTAACGTGGCCCGTGCCCACGAGACCAGAGATCGCTTGCTGAAGGAAGCAAAATTGCTCCCCACCTTCGAAGTCCCTTTCTTCAACGAATTCGTCGTGAACGTAAATGGGTTGACCGAAAAGCTCCACCGGTTTGATGCCAAAAGAATTGTTCCCGGGATCCCTTTGAAGCCATGGTACCCGGAGCTGGAGGAAAGCCTTCTCGTCTGCGTCACTGAAATGAATGGGATAGAGGAGATAGATCAACTTGTCGAAACCTTCACCGGGAACAGATAACAGGCGCAGTGCGCCTCCCCTCATCTTCGAGAGCGGGTCTCCAGGGCGAAGCGGTTTTGCTTGGCCTCAAGAAAAGAAATCGAATTGGATCCCCTCCCAATTTGTGAGAGACGAGATTGCTGGGTTTCCCGAATTAGGGGAGCTCGAGGTGTTGCGTCATTTTACCCGCCTGTCTCATCTCAATTACAGCATCGAGGGCCAGTTCTATCCCCTGGGCTCCTGCACGATGAAGTATAACCCGAAAATCAATGAGGTGGTTGCACGTTTACCGGGCCTCTCTCTCTTGCACCCCCTGGCTCCTACGACGCTTATCCAGGGAGCCCTTGAGTTATTGTATGATCTGGAGCGAATGCTAGTGGAGATCACGGGAATGGACCACGTTACCTTGCAGCCGTCGGCGGGGGCACAAGGGGAACTCACGGGGCTCATGATGATTCGTGCCTATCTCACCGCACAGGGCAACCCACGGAAGAAAATACTTGTACCCGATACGGCACACGGTACCAACCCCGCAAGTTCTAGCCTTTGCGGTTACGATGTGGTTCAAATCCCCTCAAACGAGCGGGGCATAATCGATGTAGAAAAGGTGAGAGCGGTGATGGACGAGGAAGTGGCAGCGTTGATGATCACCAACCCGAACACCTTCGGTATCTTTGAGCAAGACATTCAGGCAATTGCCAAGTTGGTTCATCAAAAGGGCGGCCTGGTTTATATGGACGGGGCTAACTTGAACGCTATTATGGGAGTTGCAAAGCCGGGTCATATGGGTGTGGATGCGCTTCATATGAATCTCCACAAGACCTTTTCCACTCCCCATGGTGGTGGCGGACCTGGGGCAGGCCCCGTGGGTGTCAAGGATATCCTTAGAGATTTTCTCCCCATCCCGCGAATCAGCAAGGCCGCTAAAAGCTACGTGTTACAGGAGGACTTTCCATTATCCATTGGCCGGGTCAGGTCCTTCCTGGGCAACTTTGGAGTGCTGGTACGAGCCTACACCTATATCATCAGCCTGGGTGCTGACGGGTTGGAGGAAACGAGTCGGGTGGCAGTCCTGAATGCCAACTATATCCGCAAACGATTGGAAGAGCAGTTTCACCTTCCTTACTCAGAGCCCTGCATGCACGAGTGTGTCTTCACGGATCGCCACCAGCAGAAACTCGGGGTTCACACCATGGATATTGCCAAGCGTCTGTTGGATTACGGTTTTCATCCCCCCACCATATATTTTCCCTTAGTGGTGTCTGGGGCCATTATGATTGAGCCCACTGAGACAGAGGCCCCTGAAACCTTGGACAATTTCATCGATGCCATGATCTCCATTGCCCGTGAGGCGCAGGAAAATGCGGTACTGGTGAATACCGCTCCGCATTCCACTCCGGTGCGTCGCCTCGATGAAGCAGGTGCGGCAAGGCGGCTTGTGCTTAAATGGGATGGGTCACAGCCAAAAGATAGTGCGCCTAAGGTAAATCGCTGAACCTAACAGCGGCCCTCTCCTCGCTACGCTCGGAAAAGCAGATTTCAGATCTCAGATTCCCAATTTGAAATTTGTAATTTGAGATCCCGCAGGGCATGTGCCGTCGCCCTTACGGTCTCACCTCTAGATCGTCAGTCTGTCGTTACTTTTCCTGGGTCAATGAATAATGCGGGCTAGGGCGTATAGCTGTATTTCAAACGATTATCGTCGTACTCAAAGCTGGCGCTAATGGCGAGACGTTCCTTGCCGATCCATGGGGGGATTGGATGGAAGGGTGCTGCTGCCTGGACGGCTCGAATGGCTTCATCATCCAGGATTGGATATCCAGAGGAGCGGACCAATTGGGCCTGCATCAAGGTTCCGTTTTTCTTAATTCTAAATTCTAAATTCCACCACCAATACCCCTTGTATTCCTTGACTTAGGGCTGGTGGTGGGTACTCCCACACCAGCTCAATATCCCTTTTCACGCTTGCAAGGTAGGAGATGTAGTTCGGATCTGTGCTATCTAACCGAACCACTTCCTCTTCCACGTCACGTGATGGAGCCATTGCTACTGATGGGAGAAGCTCCTTCAGCGAGGGAAGGGGACGTTGGACAATGAATTGTTTTTCCCTATTTGGGCGGGAAGCTTTCTTGGATCTTTCTGATTGAAATCTAAATCCCTCCGGTAGGGCTGATTTGCTAACCTTCGGGGAAGACGATTTTGGTGCGATCTTCTTGGTTTTTGGCCGGGCCCTTCGCGTGGGCGATGTGCGCTTGCTCAACTTGCTGTCCGGTGCAGGTTTTATCAGCTTTTCTTTCCTGATGGCTTCCTGTTTTTCCGGCAAGGGCCAGAAACTTACCGGTATCGGTAAGGGTTTCTGCTCTAATTTCGGCGAGTTAGACCATGTAAAGAAAAGAACAAGGTGTAGGCTTAGAGAGATAAGGAAAAAGGGGATAATGGTTAATCTTTGGGAACGCACAGATCAATCTTATCGTATCGTTAGACTACCGGGCAAGTGATGGGTTGGGAGGATTCTATGGAGATACAGACACAGTTTGCATATGAGGAAGGCAATAAGATAAGATTGCTTCAAGTTGTGAAACTATGTTTGGCTTTGGTGTTTGGGAACTAGTAATCATTCTCGTTATCATCGTAATCCTTTTTAGCCGTAAGCTCCCTGAGATTGGTGAGAGTCTTGGCAAAGGGATCCGTAGCTTTCGGAAATCCATTCAACAATCCGATGAAATCGATGTGACGCCGGATGGTGACCAGGAAAAAGCGGACAAAGAGAAAAGAGACAAAGACTCCTCTTAAGCTTCCCCCTTCGTAGTCAAGACGCGGCAGCTGAACGACTTAATGTCCTTGGGGGGCCTGAGAAAGACGATGGTAAAAGCCGCGGACCCATCAGGTGCGATCTCAAATCTTTTTTGTGGTTTTAGTCGTTGAAGGATGGCAATTTCCCGTACCGTCATGTCTCGTATGATTTTTGACGAGATGGGATTACCCACAGAAATGGTCTGGCGTCCGACTTGTTTTCCTGCTGCCGTATGAACTAACCCCTCTAGGCGAATCTCTCTTACACTCACCGGATTGCGATTTGAGATCTTTCCTGAGATCACAAAGACCTGCCGACCGCCAAGAATTTTTTGAAATCCCGAGCGCAAGGATTCTAGGATGACACCCTGTCGAAGGTGACTGTTCTTCAAGATCACAGGGCCAAACCAGGGAACGGATTTGAGATAGACCTCCAACTTTGCCGGTTGGGCTTGGTAGACAAGGGTCACCAATGAAAAGGTCAACAGGAGAATACCAAAAAGACTTATGTATGGGATGACCGATACGGGTCCACCCTTATGAGTTTCTTGAGTAGCGATAGGAGGTCGCCTCCTTTCTACCTGCGGTTCAGGGCTCACGCCAGTGTCTTCACCGCCAGGAGTCAAGGCGGAGCCTTTCTTCTTTATGCCGAAGGTCTTGCCTTTGTATGCTCTCACCTTTGCCTTCGTAGTTGTCTGATCAGGTGCTTCTTCCGCGTCAGGAACTATTTGCCTGCTGGGGGATTCCCGCTCCAAATCAAACGGATCCATGTCCATGGGGGTCGCCGCGGTGGGTTCTTTGTTTTGCTCCACGGATTCTTCAACTGGAGTGTAGAAAGTTTCCTGTTCATGGGTGTCAGGTTCTGGAATTTGGGTGTTAATATTTTCCTCTTGGTCGAGAGACTCCTGGCTCTTGGCGAAGAATTCGTGGGCAGAAAGGGGTTCATCCTTTTCTCCTGAGGAAGTTTCTTCCCTTTGCGTTTCGGATTCCTGACTCTCTGAGAGAACGTCATCGTTTTGGGCAGTGGTCTCCTGAGGTGTCATTGGAAAGTCCAGGCCTCGGTTGAAGGTCTCTGGGTCTTGGGCTGGGGGTTCCTGGCTTTCGGCGAGAAAACGCTGGATTTCAGTGATGGAGTCTTGGCTTTCGTGTAGCGGATCTTGACTTTGAGGAGCAGATTCTTGGCTTGGAGCGAAGGGGTCAAGCCTCTGGGCAAACGGATCGTTGCTCAAGGAGGGTTCGGTTCCCGATGATTGTGATTCCTTCGGTTGGGTTGGAGCCGACTCCGTCTTCTCTCTAGAGAGGAACTCTTTTTCCTCGTTATCCTTTGCTGTGGCCTCGGTGGAGGAGGGAAAGGGTAAGCTCGGCTCCTCACCGCTTTTCCCCAGCGTGGTTTGAATGGAGGAGTTGTCGGGTTCGTCGGCGGTTTTTGATTTTAAATCCAGAGCGAAGATGAGCTTACAGCGAGAGCAGCGAAAGGTTGGCTTGCTGCTGCCGATCAAGTTATCGCCAACGCGATACGCGGTATAGCAACCGGGACATTTGACAAGCATATTTTTACTCAGGGTTTGTGAGGACCATGCTGATCAAAAAGAAAATTTAAACCTTCACTATTCATGTTCTATCATGTTCAGTTGAGCGGTCTCAATGTTTTTCCATGGCCTTGTTAGGCTGAAAATCACGACTCGTACCCGACTCGAAATGCTAGTTATTCATCGGATATCCACTTTGCCCCACGGTACATCGTAGTCCCATAGCCAGCCGATACCTAACCCCCCAATGACCAAATAATCAGCGTGTCGATGGGATGGAACGATAGAGGTCAAATGGAGAATGGAAGATCTCCGACTTTCATTTTCTCTTGCCAGCCAATCCACAGATTTGTAGTAAGGTATTTTCCTCCGAAATCGGGGAAAACCGTGACCAGGGAGCCGGAGCGGAGTTTTTTTGCTATTTCCAGGGTCACGTGCAGGGCTGCACCGGCTGACTGTCCCACTAGCACTCCTTCCTCTTGATTGATGCGATAGACCATCGTGTAGGCGTCCTCAGTGGATACGGGTATCTTCTCATCCAGTTCCTCTTCGTGATAGATCCCGGGAACGATGGAACTGCCCATATGTTTTAGACCTTCCAATCCATGGAGGGCATCGTCGGGTTCCACTGCGATGACTCGGATCTTTGGGTTCTGTTCCTTCAAATAACGGCCGGTTCCCATGATAGTCCCTCCGGTACCGATACCTGCCACGAAGTGTGTGATGTCACCCTGGGTCTGGCGAAAGATTTCCGGTCCAGTGGATTCATAATGGGCTAGGCTGTTCATTGAGTTAAAATACTGGTCTGGCTTAAAGTATTTGTCCGGGTTCTTCTTGATGATCTCGCGACTGAGGAGAATCGCACCGTCGGATCCTTCCATGGGATCGCTGAAAATGACCTTTGCTCCGTAGGCTGCCAGTATCCGCTTGCGCTCGAAGCTTACGTTTTCGGGAATAACCAACTCCACGGGGTACTGCATTGCCCTGCCGAGCATGGCCAACGCAATCCCGGTATTGCCGGAACTGGACTCGATGATGGTCTTACCCTTTTTCAGTTTCCCCGACTTGATCCCCTCCTGGATCATCCTGAGGGCAGGGCGGTCTTTTACGGAACCACTAGGATTGAAACCTTCCAACTTGGCAAAGATCCGAACCCCCCGAGGAAGTCCACTGGTAATCTTTTGAATTTCTAGGAGCGGTGTCTTTCCGATGAGATCCACGACAGATTCGACCTTTTGTAACTCGGTGGATCCTGCGGAGACCTCGGCTAGACGCCGGACGGGTTTTAGCATACCAATAAGGAAAAGGAGTTAGCGCCCTCCAGCAATGGCAGGAACGATAGAGATACTGTCACCGTTGTTAACCGATGTGTCCAGGTTTTGGAGGAAACGAATATCATCCCCATTCACGTACACATTGACAAATCTACGAATTTTGCCTGATTCGTCGCAGATTCTTTCTTTAATTCCAGGATAATTCTTCTCCAGATCGTCCACAAGGGCCTTAACGGTATCGCCAGCAGCAGCCACCTCGTCAGCTCCTTTTGTGTATTTCCTAAGGGGGGTTGGTACCCGAACTCGCGCGTTCATCATCATACCTCCTTGATAAATATAACGTTATTTTTATATAGACCTTCCACTCCCTTCTTTCAAGGTGCCGAATCCGACGGCTTCTGCAGCCGCCTTTGGGTGTAAGCCTCGCCACCAACGGGGTCTTTTCCGTGTTGGGAAGCTCGGCCGACGCAAAGTTTTATTTCAATGGACCCTTAGCCCTCGGCAGCCCTTACCCTTTCCAGGCGGGGAATGTTGAGTTCACGGTAGAGATCGTCGAATTTCTTAATATCAGCATCGATGCAGATTGGTGGTGGGACACCCTTAGCCACCACCTCCAGAGTCTTGTACCCGTTGCCAGTAATACTGATAACGATGGACTCGTCCCTCGAGATCCTTCCATGCTCAATAAGTTTCCTGGTTACGGCTACCTCGGTACCGCCGGCTGGTTCAGTGAATATTCCCTCCGTTGTGGCCAGGAGTCGTATCCCGTCGAGGATCTCATCATCTGTGACACTCTCTCCCCAGCCCCCGGACTCCTGTATGGCCTTTATAACATAGTATCCGTCCGCCGGGTTACCGATGGCTATGGATGAGGCAATGGTGTTGGGTTTTACGGGAGTGATAAGGTCAGTTCCACTCTTTAGTGCTTGGACGATGGGGGCACAGCCGGTTGCTTGAGCGGAAAAGATCTTGCACTGGCTATCATGAACGAGGCCGAGCTGTTTGAGTTCTTCGAAGGCTCTTGCCACCTTTGGTAGGATGGTGCCTCCTGCAGACGCAACCACGATATTTTGGGGGAGCTTCCAGCCCAACTGCTCCGCGATTTCAAAGGCGTGTGTTTTTGCCCCTTCGGCATAGTAGGGCCTAAGGTTAACGTTGACGAAGGCCCAAGCGTATTTGTCGGCAATCTCGCTACAGAGTCGGTTTACGTCGTCATAGTTACCCTTCACTGAGACGGTGTGGGGACCATAAATTTGAGAGCCAATGATCTTTCCCTGTTCCAGACCTTCAGGAATGAAGACGTAGCAGTTCAGTCCGGCCTTTGCGGCATGGGCGGCTACGGAGTTGGCTAGGTTCCCCGTAGAGGTACAGGAGACCGTGTCATAACCAAATTCCATTGCCTTGGCGATGGCCACAGATACAACGCGGTCCTTGTAGGAGAATGTGGGATGGTTGACCGAATCGTCCTTGAGATAGAGCTCCTTCACACCGAGTGATTCGCCTAGTCTGTGAGCTCGAACCAGAGGAGTGTACCCGGAGTAGAGCCCAACGGTGGGCTCCCCATCTATGGGCAAGAGTTCCCGATAGCGCCAGAGGTTGTTTGTACGCGAGGATATTTTGTCCTGGTTGAGGTTTTTTCTTATCTCAGGGTAATCGTAGACGACTTCTAGGGGACCAAAGCAGTCTTCACAAACGTAGCGGGGAGACGTCGGATATTCTCGATGACATTCTTTACATTCCAATCCCAGTACAAAACCCATGGACATTTCTCCTGCAGTTCAAAAGGTGGCCTTAGCTTTTTTCGTGACTATGTTCTCCCCTCCACAGGCCTTGCAATCAGGGTCTCGACGCACCGGGATGGTTCTGAAGCTCATTTGTTTCCCATCAAAAGTGAGCAAGCGATTCACCAAGAGCTCCTCTTCCATGCCGAGTAAAAATTTTATCGCCTCAGTGGCCTGGATGGAGCCTATGGTTCCACCGATGGCACCGAGGATCCCCATCTGTTGGCATCCTAGGATTTCGCCCGGGGAAGGGAGCTCTTTAAAAAAACAGCGATAGCAGGCGCTCTTTCCAGGAACCACGGTCATGGTTTGGCCCTGAAATCGCATGATACCGGCGTGGGAAAAGGCTTTCCCCAACGCCAGGGCCGTGTCGTTGACGAGAAATTTAGTGTCAAAATTGTCACTTCCGTCGATGATGAAATCATAGTCCTTGATGATTTGTGCGGCGTTCTCCTCCGTCAGCCGTACTGGATGAATACGGATATCGACTTCCGGGTTCAAACCATGGAGTTGGTCTCTGGCTGAGTCCACCTTCTTTCTGCCCAGGTCTTTTGAAGAGTGAAGAATCTGCCGTTGCAGATTGGAGACCTCCACTTGATCACTATCCACGAGCCCCAAGGTTCCTACCCCCGCCGCTGCCAGGTAAAAGGCCGCAGGGCAGCCCAATCCTCCGGTTCCGATGACCAAAACTTTGCGCTGGAGCAGGCGGATTTGCCCCTTTCCTCCCAGATCCGGGATCAGGATCTGGCGGCTGTATCGCTCGATCTGTTCTGGTGTGAGCCGAATCGTCATTGCCTTAAAAACTCCAAAAAAAAACCCCTTCCCGGATAAGAAGAGGTTTTCGCCTCACCTTATCTGCCCCCTCGGTTTTATGCTGGTCCTTAGGGGGGGATTTAGCACCGTAGCCCCATCTCATCGATGGAACGGGTTGCTGTGGTATCAGCGGGCCGGTCCCTCCACCACTCTTGATAAGGTATAAATTTATATGAGCGTTAAAGTAGCCTACTACCGACGCCCTGTCAAGGGCTCCAGGTCTGCGGAAGCGTCAAGACTTGTGTGTAAATTTCTTAGGGGCATTCTCACTCCAATTTTGGTTCAAGTCGAAGATCTGAAAGGGAGGGTCTTTTTTGAAGAAAAAACTTAGGGGCATCACTCTTTGTATTCTTTGTATGCTTTGGGTATTTGCCATCACCCCCATAGGGCGAGTCCTGCGCCTGACTTCCCGGAACGATCTTTCTATGAGGTTGGTGGTTCTCAAGCGGCTCCAAAGCTCAGGCCGCTTGATCTGAAAGAAGTAAAGCAATTGATCGAGATCCTTTTCCAAACAGGCCACAGCCCTTGGATAAGCCTTCCTCCAGCGTGAACCAAACCGCCAGTAAGCTTCCGTAGCTTTTCTATAATTAGGGGCATGACTGATACGATTTAGAGCTTTTTTGACCGCTGGTTGATCGGCCCTTTTTACCTTGTCCAACACGTTTCTTGTCTTATGGGCCCAGCAGCGTTGGGCGAGGATCTTAGGATAGACAATCTGTAAGGCTCCATGCAGCCCCGTTCCCCCATCGGTCACAATCAGCTCACAACACCCCCCCTCTAGCCCCCTTTGATACAGGTCCCTTAACAACGCTTCCCAGCAGGCTTCAGATTCAGTTGGGGCCGCATAGAAATCGATCATCTCCTGCCTCCCATCGACCGTGATCCCGAAGGCACAAAGTAATATCTTTTTCTGTACCTTGGCAGCCCCCTTGCTCTTTAACACCACCCCATCAAAGAACAGATAGCGGTACTGATCCCTAAGGGGACGGCTATGGTAAAACTTAACCTCTTTATCCAGATCCCGGGCAATCCTGGAAATCGTTGTGGCCGAGACCCGCTCCCCTACAATAGGAACCAGCACCGAAGCGGCCTTTCGGGTGGATAGTCCCAAACAAAAGCAGGCTAACAACACCCGATCCACCGAACGGCACCTTCGGGCGTAACGCTCAAGGAGCTTGGTGGGAAACCCTCCCTTACGGCTCCTTGGCACTAAAAGCTCTAAGTTTCCCATCTCGGTCAACAGATGCCTGGTATAGTGGCCATTGCGGTAGTCCACTCGGTCCGCCCCATGCTCGTAGCGTGATAGTCCTATGTACTGGGCCATCTCTTCGTCCAGCCGCTTCTCCACCAGGTGTTTTAGAGCTTGGCGGGCCATCGGTTTAAAGTCGCCCTCCCACTCAAAGGCATTGATCTCTTTAATCGCTCGCGATACATTGCTTGGTGTTGCTTGCTCGAGCAGCATAGGGGTGCCTTCCTCATGTTTGTATTTGTCGTGCAACTCTGGAGTTAGCACCCCTTCTGTCTTTTCCCAATCAAAAAATACCCTAGGCCTATCCCTTAACCACCTCGAGATCTTCGATTCTCGGCCAAATGTGAAAGCCATTTTCCTCTCCACTCCCTTCCCCCCACCAAAATTTACACATAGACTGATACATCACCAGGTCTGCAAACTGTATGGATTTCCTGCAAAAACAGATGCCGATGGTCTTCTCGCGGAACAGGGCACGGAGCCCACGGCTGAAGCTTTAGTACTATTCGGGGAACGAGTATTCAGGTTGCGGGCAATAAAGATGGGTGTCAGGCGCTTCGGTACTCCCTTCGCTTCACGGGACTCTCGCAGCGACCGACCGGGCCGGCGCTCGCACGAACCTTCCGGTTCTCAGATTAGCCGTGGGCGGACTCCGGCTTTCATGCGGCGCCAACCACGGTGGGTAGCCCGCTGCTCCGTCCATGTTTCGCTCGCGGAGCACCTTCAGACCTCTTCGTCTCTTTTTTTCAACTCAGTGCCCAGCACTCATTACTCGTTCCTCGCCTCGGGGCTGACCCTCGAGCCCAATGCGATTACCCTGGGTGACGTTCTCCTCGGGGAACGAGTTTTCAGGTCGTGGGTAACAGGCCTGTGAATATCTGAAGTGAAACGTTCAATGCCCACGGCCATCATTCTCATTCCCCTCGTCAAACTGTGAATCCTGGGCGCGGGGGCGTGGCACGAAGAAAGGGAGACGTCCGATACTGGAGGTTCAATTCAGCTTGGCATGTCGAATCAAATGACGGGGCCTCGAGGAATAAACCTGTCGGCTCCGGCTGAGGGGCGGGCCCTCGAGCCCAATTCAAGTTTCCTAGATCAGGTTCTTATCGGATAACAAGTCTTTTTATAGCGGATGGTGTCCCGATATTTAGATGTGATACCTTAATAGAAGTGGTATATCTCTCCAACGTTCAAAGGTTTTGTTGCTTAATTATCTGTTTCGTAGT
Source organism: uncultured Binatia bacterium (SeqCode) (assembly GCA_965215595.1). GTDB lineage: Bacteria > Desulfobacterota > Binatia > UBA9968 > CAXXLF01 > CBDCDW01. The sequence goes on from CBDCDW010000007.1 coordinate 118,414, forward strand.
TTGCTCCTGCAGGCCTGATGGGGGAGACTTTAGCCAGGTCCGAAACCTCGAATCTGCTGGCAAAAATATCATCAGTTTTGGGGACAGTCTTACTGAAGGGGTTGGGGCTGGGGCAGGGAAGAATTATCCCACTATTCTGTCCGCAGGACTTGGTCAACCCATCATTAATGCTGGGAGACGTGGCGACACCACGGCGGCGGGTTTATCACGACTGGATCGGGATGTCCTGGGGCAAGATCCTCGCGTGGTCCTTGTATTGTTCGGGGGCAACGACTTTTTGCGTCGAGTCCCATTGGAACGAACCGTGCAAGATCTTGAAAAGATGGTGAGACTCATCCAGGAAAAAGGTGCCATGGTGGTTCTCGTGGGTCTCAGGCTCGGAATCTTCAGCGATGAATACGGTCCCATGTACGAAGAAATTGCAGAAATTCACGGAGCATTGCTCATTCCTGACGTCCTGGACGGCATTCTATCTGACCCCAGGCTTAAGGCCGATACGATACACCCCAATGCTGCCGGCTACGCGTTGATGGCGGAACGGATATTGAAAAAAGTTAAGCCGCTCTTGCTGGAGGCTGACCGAACGCGGGGATAGCCCGACGACGTGTAAGACAGTATACGATTAAACCAACCGCCAGGAAGCCCACCCAGGTGGCCACGCCACTGACAAATTTCGGGTCCGTGGAGCCGAAAAGCCAACCCAATCCTTCCCGAGTATAATTGCCGTAGACCTTTATGGTCTTAATGCCGATGACCCAGCCTGCATGCAAGCCAATGGAAAGGTAAAGTGAGCCGGTCCGCGTGAAGGCGTAGCTCAACAGGATACCCAGGAGGAACAGCCCAAAGAGTCCGGGGAAGAGTTCCAGTGGGTCAGAAAACGGCGCGAAGGTTTGTGCAAGGTGTTTGAAGCCGAGTAAGAGGTCGAAACCCTGGATGGTGCTTGCTTGAGCAGGACGCACAAAGTGAATGGCCGAATAGAATAGGTTTGCCCAGATAAACGCTCCAGTTGGTCTGCAGTCCTCAAGCAGTCCTTTGAAAATGATTCACCGGAAAAACACCTCTGCTAAAAATCCCACCGTTGCTGCGGCGAAAATCGCGCTGGCGGACCGTTGAAACCCCTCTCCCAAAGTCAGGCGGAGTTCGGGCCAGAATGCGCCCGTTACGCTCATGGCCACCACCACCGCCATAAAGGATATCAGCGCAAGGGTAACCCCGGTCAATAAATACCCGGATCCCTGCCGTAGAGAAGTGAGCCCCTTTGTTTTGGCGGCCCAATTTTTAGAAAGTGCCGGAAGATGAGAAACAGGATGATGGCGAGGACCATGAACATGCGATTAAAGATCCGGGAGAACGGGTAGTGGACGTTTTCCCATGCCGGTATGACTGAGCGCAGTGCCTCCCAGCCCGCTACGCCCCAGGGACTGACAATGCAGATGAGAAAGAGCACCGCCAACAGGGAGACAAACACCCGTTGATAGATTTTACGAATCATGAGTTTCTCGGAAAACTAACATTCAAGTAAACACAAGTTCTTTGCCCTGTCAAAAACCAGGCTGCGATGTTAAAAATTCAGGATGCAGATCAGACCAGGAGAACAATCATGGGGAGATTGACCGGCAAGGTCGCACTGGTAACGGGTGGAAGCCGTGGCATTGGTAAGGCAATCGCCATGGCCTATGCGCGCGAGGGGGCCACGTTATTCATCTGTGCCCGTGGCAGGGAGAGCCTGGAAGCTACGGTGGAAGAAATCCGTAGCGCAGAAGGTGAAGCACAAGGGCAGGTGGCTGACCTGTCCAGGGCCCGGGACGTAAAACGCCTCGTGCGACAGGTGGTTCGATCGTACGGCACCATTCACGTGCTGGTCAACAACGCAAGTTTGCTTGGACCCCGTGAGACCCTTGCCCGATATCCACTTGCTGCTTGGGAGGAGGTGATAAAGGTTAACCTCACGGCGCTCTTCATGGTCACGAAAGAAGTTCTGGGTGTAATGATCCCGCGTGAGGAGGGAACGATCATAAATGTGTCGTCTGGAGTGGGTAGGGTAGGAAAGGCGCGGTGGGGTGCCTATTCTGCGTCGAAGTTCGGCGTGGAGGGATTCACTCAAGTCCTTGCGGAAGAGGTGAAAGAGCGGAACATTCGGGTTAACGCTGTGAACCCAGGAGGGACACGAACCGAAATGCGCGCCGAGGCCTACCCGGAGGAAGATCCCATGACATTACCGCACCCGGATGAGATTATGGAAATTTTTGTGTACCTGGCGACAGAGGTGTCGGGAGATGTAACAGGAAAGTCTTTTGACGCGCGCGACTGGCTGAAGAAATGAGTTCGAGAAGGTTGGGGGCTGGGTTAAGACCTGAAAGCAAGTGATTTTCGATGAATATTTTGCCCGCGCCAAATGACTCTCTCCGTGTGATAATGAATCATGGTAAGGGGTATATAAACGAAGGGATTTGCCAGGAGGCGAGTGAAGGTTTGCAGCAGGAGATTTATATTTACAGCGAATAACGGGCACATGATTCCTGCTGAAATAGGCACGACGCTCAAGATACGGTACAAGCTGTTTTTGATCTTCACGCGATTTCGATTGGCGTCATGGTCGATATAGAAGACGAACGCGCTTATGTCATGGACAGCGCGAGGAATGAGGACGCTGAACACCGGGTATCCCACAGAGTAGCAACCCGCGACAAAAAGTAGCATCGTCTGATTCGCCCAGAGGTAATGCTTGCCGATGCCTGAGGTGGAGTTTTTTGCAATTCTATAGGCAAGGTAAGTGGTGGGGATTAACAGTGGACCGACGGTCACGACGAAAAACAGATAATTGGTCTTCAAGACAAGACCCGAGTATGCGAGGGCAAAGGCGCTCAAGAAGAACCACTTCCAGAGATTAAAGGAATTATTGACCTTTCCCATCATCAACCGCGTAATGCCCACCTGCTGAAGGATCACATGATAAATGGTGAAGAGCTCAAAAATGAGAAAACCAATGGGTTTGCCTATCAAAGCAAGCAGGAGTCCCAATAGGATAACCAGTGGGATCGCCAATAACAGACGCCGGTATTTGGGAACGTATTCGCGATCAAAGAGGCTGAACTGACTCGCAAAGATATGTGGATAGTTGAATAGTGCGAATACGATCCACCAATCGTACGGGGAATTGGGAAAGCTCATCCTTAAACGTGAGTTCAAAGCGAGAGCATCAACGAGAATCACTAATGCGGCAATTTGGATGACGCCGTAGATTGCTAACAACAGGCGAAAGGATATGGCAATGGGTTCGGCCCTGTGGTGTCTTTCTAAGCCAGTAACTTCGTTGTTGGGATACTCAAGGGCTGTGGGCGAAGGATTCAAGTGCCTGCCTCAATGGAAACGTGGTCAATGCTAGACCATCGATGGATCGATGACGGATTCTCTTTTAATCCGTTGATCCTGTCAATAGAAGAATTCGGCTAACTTTGGCGGCAGCATCGAATGATTAGACGCAATAGAATTGCCCACCGCATTTTGCAATGGACCGTAGCCGCGTTGGGCGTGGCCTTCTTGGGGTTCTTGGGTTTTGGCGCGTATTTGAGGTTTCAACCCGGTGCGCTCTGTCCCTCCAAGTTGCCTCGGTTGACTCAAGAAGCATCCTGGGTATGGGGTAATGGAATGCCTACTCCTCGATCTGAAATCGCTGTGGCGAGTGCAGATGATAGGGTCTATGTGAGTGGCGGTATTGGTCTCATGGGCTCCATGGATTCCTTCGAAGCTTACAATACTGTAGAGGACCGTTGGACCAGACTCGCGTCCCTGCCAACTCCACTCCATCACCATGGGCTTGCGGTGGCAGGGGACCGTGTCTATGCCGCGGGCGGGTATACAGACCTGAGAATGAGCTCCACTGCGGCAGCATGGTCCTATGATCCCAAAAGAGACGTTTGGGAACGGATTGCCGACCTGCCGGGACCTCGGGCGGGATTCGTGCTCGTTGAATTCGACGGTGGTCCAGTAGCCGTGGGAGGCGTCGGGAAGGATGCTCGGGCACTTTGGCAATACAACCCCGGAACGAACTCGTGGAAGGTTTTCGGTTCTCCACTTCCTTCCCTACGGGAACACCACGGGGCGGTGGTACTCGGCAAAACACTTCATCTGTTTGGCGGTCGATGGAAAGGACGAAATCTTGAGACAGTTGAGATCTACGATTCCATCGCAGGACGTTGGCAAAGCCGCACTCCTATGCCAACGGCACGGAGCGGGATTTCCGTCGCGGTGGCGGCCGGAAAGATCCACGTCATTGGAGGTAAGGACCTACAGAACGGATGTGTCTTTGATAGTCATGAAGTCTATGATCCTTTATCCAATTCTTGGCAGATCGCTCCGCCAGCCCCCACGGGTAGACACGGGCTGGGTGCGGTCGGAATAGGAAACAGACTTTTGGTGTTCGGTGGAGCGCGCCGAGCGGGGATCATGACACCCCTGGCCGTCATGTCTACTGTTGAGATGCTGACCATAGAGTCAACAGACTGATAGACAATGGAGCTCGGGGGCCTACTCCGAAGTGAGTATTGAGTTACGAGTGCTGAGTTCTGAGTGGGTGACAATGAAAGTTAACGAGGGGAGTGAGACGGAAGGGCGTGGGCATCGAAGATGTGGCTTTCGTTGACACCCCTATTGATCCTTTGCTATGGGTTGGACATAAGACGACAAGGAGCGTGTGGAGTGCAGAACTGTATTGATCAGGAGGACCGCCCGTGAGCGAGGTTGCCATAGTAACGGGAGGAGGCAACGGAATTGGCCGTTCAGTCTGTCTCCGCTTTGCTCAGGCGGGGATAGCGCTCGCCATTGTGGACCGCGATCTGAAAGGGGCGGAAGTCGTGCGCGACGAGGTGAAGCGTACAGGCGGCGACGCCGACGCCTATGGATTGGATGTCAGGAATTCTGCCGAGATCAAAAAAGTAGTGGATGAAATAGCGGGTCGGTACGGCAGCATCGATATCCTTACAAATATCGCCGGCGGTAGCTTTTATCAAAAGAGGATCGAGGAGCTCAACTGGAGCCAGTGGAAAGAAGTGCTGGATATCAATCTTAAAGGAACCTTTCTTTGTTGCCGCGAAGTGGGTCGCGTGATGGTCAGACACCAGAAGGGCCGCATCGTAAATACCGCATCCAACTATGGGATCACGGGGAGCGCCACGCGCACTCCCTATGCCGCGGCAAAGGCCGGCATCATCGGATTCAGTAAGTCCCTGGCCATGGAACTGGCGCCCCACGGTGTTCTGGTCAATGTGATCGCCCCGGGTCCCACGGATACACCCAGGGTCATGTCCAGAACCACACCGGAGGCCCGCCTTGAACGGGCGCAGCGGGAGATTCCTTTCGGGCGAAACGGAAACCCGGAGGATATCGCCGAGGGAGTTTATTTTCTTGTGGGGCCAGAGAGTGCGTACATGACGGGCCAGACCCTTCATGTGAACGGTGGTCTGGTGATGGTGTAGATATCATGAGGCTCAAAGGAAAAGTCGCTGTCATAACCGGGGCTGCCCAGGGATTCGGGCGATCCATCGCGCTGAGTTTTGCCCAAGAGGGGGCGAGGCTCGTGCTCGCGGACGTCAAGGAAGACGGAATCAAAGGAGTCAGTGGAGAGGTTGTTGCAGCGGGAGCTGAGGCGCTGGCAGTGCGAGCCAACGTTTCGGATGAAGCGTCGATTCTTAACTTAAAAGATCAGACCCTCGATCGCTTCGGCGGGGTTGATATCCTGGTGAACAACGCGGGGATCTACCCCCATTCTGACACATTGGAGATGGCCGAGGAGGAATGGGACCGGGTCCTCCAAACGAATCTGGGAGGAAACTTTCTCTGCTCCCACGCCTTTGTGCCCCAGATGCGTGCTCAAAAGGGCGGCCGCATCATCAGCATCGCCTCAGCCATTGCCTACAAGGGAGCAAAAGGCGGCTCTCACTACGCTGCCTCTAAGGCCGCTATCGTGGGCTTTGTGAAATCCCTGGCCCGCGAGTTGGCACTTGACGGCATTACCGTCAATTCTATTTGCCCGGGCATTGCAGATACCGCATTGCCTAGAAGCCATCGCACGGTGGAAGAGCTGTACGCCAGGGCGAAAGATGTACCATTGGGGCGAATTGCACAAACCGAGGATATCGCCCGGGTAGCAACTTTTCTGGCCACGGATGCAGCCTCATACATTACGGGTCAGGCCCTGGTGGTGGATGGAGGTAACTTGATGTTGTGAGACCTGCTAGCCTCCAATGAGTATGGTCCCTTTGGCGAAAAAGGTTCCTGCCACTGCTGCCGTCATTAGACATCCTAGAGTTGCTGCTAAAAGTGCTCGGAATCCCAATTCAGAAAGATCTCTAGTACGTTTTGGGGCTAGGGCGGCGATACCACCCACAAATATCGCCAACGACGCCACATGGGCAAATCCGCATAGCGCGTAGGTTGCAATCACTGCTGAGCGTGGGTGTTTTAAGATATCTTGAGACAACAACTTTGCCAGATCTTGATACGACTGAACTTCGGTCAGTACGGTGCGCTCGCCGATGATCCTGGCAATGGGGGCGGCATCTGACGGCGGAATGCCGATAACCAGCGTAAATGGATAAAAGAGATAGCCAAGTAACCCGCGTAAAGAAAAATCAACTTTCCAATTCAGCCAGCCGTTGATCCAGCCTCCCGCCACCCCCAACAATAGATCAATCAACGCCACCAACCCGAGAAAGGCGAGCAACAAGGCCACAATTCCCACCAGTAGGCGGACACCACTGTTGGCTCCGTTGATAATGGCCTCGATGAGATTGCTTTCGCGCTCATAGTGCGGCTCGACATTGATCCCCAGAGTCGTCGGAATACCATCTTCCGGAAATAGGATTTTGGACATCACCACCGCTCCCGGGGCAGCAAGTATAGAAGCCGAAACGAGATGGCCAGCAATAGTGGGAAACTCTGCTTGCAGTATGAAGACATAGAGGGCCAACATGCTGGAGGCAATGGTGCCCATTCCAGCCGCAAGAATGGTGCACAACTCCGAACGGGTCATCTCATTCAAGTGGGGCCGAATGGTGAGTGATGATTCAATGCCTACGAAGATATTACTTGAAACACATAATGATTCTGCACCACTTAACTTCATCAGCCGGGAGAAGATCTGGGCAAAACCGTGAATGAGCCAGGGGATCACTCTGAGATAATAGAGGGCGCCCACTAGAGCAGCAAAAAAAATAACTGTAGGTAGCGCCTGGAACGCCAGGATAAATCCCAGGGAGGGTTCTCCTGACTCATTGACCGTGCCCGGGGGGAGAGCTAGGCGACCGAAGAGAAATTTCGTCCCTGCAGTAGCGCTTTCCAAGACTTTTACCACCACATTATTTATAAAAAGGAAGAATCGTGCCCCGGCGGGAACCTGAAAGATAAAAATGGCAAACAGAAATTGTAATCCAACCCCGCAAAGGATAAGTTGCCAGTTCAAAACCCTTCGATTGTTGGAGCAAAGCCAGGCGAATCCCAGCAGGATAAAGATCCCAGCTAGACTAACAAGGTTGTATGATTCCATTGGGAAACCACAGGAGCCGCTAAAGGTCCTAGAATAATAATTTGTAGCATTTGTCTTGGAAGGAGGACAATGGTTATTTTTCGGCCCAATTGCCTACAAGGGTTCGGGTTCAATTCATGACACAACAGTTGCTGTTGGTTATCGGGTCAATTGCCTTGCTTGACAGCACTTCTATCGTTCCACTATGTGTGGTTCCGCTGGCCACCATACTTGGCGGTAATCGACCCATTCTTAGCTCCACCGCTTTCCTCATGGGTGTCTTTATCGTCTACCTTTGCTGTGGGCTGCTTCTCCTAGCGGGATTTGATGCCCTATTTCAAATTGTGGGCGCTGAACTGGCTCAACGCTGGAAGCATCCGGATACACTGGATCTACTTTTGCAGGTCACTTTGGGATCGGTAATGATGGCTTTTGCCTGGAAACTGGCCAACTCTCGACAAACTCACGGTGAACATGGTGCGACGGGATCCATGGCACCAGGCCAGAGTTTCATACTGGGATCAGTCCTCACCGTCATTGGACTTCCCGGTGCCTTCCCTTATTTCGGGGCCATCGATCAGATTCTGAGGGTGGACCCAAAACCAACAGTGGCTGCTATTACTCTGGTGTTCTATAATCTTATGTTTATTCTACCCCTGGTCTGTCTCATTATCATGAAGGTGTACCTTGGCAAGGCCAGCGACCTCGCATTTCAACGGGTGGCAAAGGTGTGGGAGGCAATTCTCAGAACTGTGGGGCAGACGGTTAATTGTGTCGGTACTATTCCTGGTGGGGATCGCCATCCTAGTTGATGGTCTCGGATGGTTCCTGGGGTACCCGATATTACCCGTGGGTTAGTTGTGACTTTAATCCTCGGATCGTCGAAAGGATGTAGGCGATATTACCCGTGGGTTAGTTGTGACTTTAATCCTCGGATCGTCGAAAGGATGTAGGCAATGAACCTTCCGGAGGCAAAAACCGCTGAACTCGGGGTGATGAAGATCACCTATCGGGAAATGGGGTACGGTTCGGCGTTAATGTTCGTGCACGGTCTCGGTGGAGGCTCCGCTGCCTGGAAAGCTCAATTCGAATCATTTTCAGATCGCTATCGCGTAATCGCCTGGGATGGACCGGGCTATGGCGGTTCGACGGATTTTTCCCTGGAGGCACCCATGGTAAGGGATTACGTTGATGTGCTCGCCCATTTCCTCGATGCCCTTTCGGTGGAAGCGGTTCACCTTGTGGGCCACTCCTTTGGGGGCATCGTCATTGCTGCTTTTAACCGCCGATTTCCAGCGCGCGTGCTGAGTCTAACGTTGCTTCAGGCGGTGACGGGATCCAATACAATGGACCGGAATCACTTGCGAGAGCTCTGGGAGGCGAGGCGGACGGAGGTGGCGAGTATGCCCCCAGAGGAGTTCGCCGAGTTCCGTGCCCGAAAGTCACTGGCGCCGGGCGCGTCCGCCGCACTTGTGGCGCAAACGGCCAAGGCGAGCTACGACCTGCGACCGAAAGGTTAACTGCAGGCCTACCAAGCAATGTGCGCAGCCAGTATTTTTGACGAGTTGGCGGCGATAAATAAACCAGCACTGGTCATTGCCGGAGAGCATGACCAGACCGCACCACGGGAAAACTGCCAGTCCATCGCAGCAGCCATACCAGGTTCGCGCTTTCACCTCATAGAGGGAACCGGGCATGTGATCTATTTGGAGGCCCCGAATAGTATGAACTCCTGCCTGGGTCAGTTTTTGGCCCAACTGGGTAGAGGATTCGAATCGGGGGTCAGATTCAACTGCCCACATCCGTGGTGCGGGCCTGGCGGGTATGGCCTTTTGTCCAAATTGTGTTAGACTCTGGAAATGATCAGCTCAGCGGAAATAGAGGCGGCCTTGCAAAAGGCGCTGACAGAACCAACCGTTAACGTTCAGGACCTCACTGGTGGTGGCGATCACTTTCAGGTGCTGGTGATTTCTTCTTCCTTCGCAGGGAAAATGTTGGTGGAACAACACCAGCTGGTGTACGCTGCTCTTGAAGAAGCCCTGGGAAGCGAACGCATCCACGCCCTGGCCCTAAAGACCATGACGCCGGAAGAGTGGGACCGTTTGGGTTCGTAACGTTAAGCTTCCCCGTCTTTCCTATTCCATTTTCAGATTACGGCTGTGATCTTGAAGTGTTGCTCGCCCGCGCTGGTAAACCCCGTACCACGGACTTATGTCCGTCGCTTTGGGGCGCTTCCCTTCTGAAAGTTCGGAACATTTATCCCCGGACTCACGTCAAGGGTGTTCTGTGGTTCGGGGTAAACTTTTGCCAAGAACTTTCCTAGGGAAGGTGTGAGAAGAGTTCGCTAAAATTGTGAATTCTTATCACCGCGGGATGGTTAAACGACCGGTTGTAGGGCCGGTGAGGCATCAGGACCATAGCCTTCGTCTTTTCTGCCACGTCCTGACAGTTCTCGTAGCGATCATCCATGAAATACTGGATTCCCAAACTTTTCACCAGTTCTGCCTTGCTTTCGTTGGTAAAATGGATCACCGGTTGGCTCAGGCCATGCCTTTTGAGCCATTCGGAGGTGACACCGTGAAAATCATAAGTGTCCCGTACATAACGGTGGGTGACAAAGTACAGGCGCTTCTCAACGCTGAGGCTCTCCAGCTTGCTCCATTCTATTGTCGTAATAAGGGAGGACATGCCTTGCCAAAAGGCCGGGTCGTAGGAAACTTCCTCCAGACACTCCGAAACCACCTTTTCGGATAGAACCGGGTGGTCCGAAAAGTTGAAATCCGTGATGGAGTCGGCGTGAATGGGTCCGTTACCAATCTTCTCTTCCAATCGCAGCAAAAACGGCGAGAGAAAGTCGGCAAGCACACCGTCAATATCGAGACCCACAATCATGCCACTTACTTTACGTAAAACTCTGGTCATTGGTCAATAGTCATGATCATTCGCCCACAACCCGAGGCCCTCCGTCCTCAGGAGGTTGATAAGACGCATCTCCATGGGGTAGAAGAATGATTCTGGTGTGTAAATCACGTAAAACAATCTAAGGGAAGGCAGCAACAGCGAATAATTTGGCAACGCGATGCTACGTAACTAGAAGGAGAGTAACATGGCACAGGTTGGTTATGCCTTAGGGTACGGCAAGTTCACAAACGCCAGGGAGATAGCGAATTTGATGCAGCAGGCGGAAGAGCGGGGCTATCAGATGGGTTTCTTCTCGGAAACCGTGGAATTAATGCGGGACTCCGTTACAGCTCTTGCTGCTATAGGTCTTGCGACCAAACGGTTGATCTTGAGCTCGACCCAAATTGTGCGGCTGCGCAGCCCCATCATCATGGCCCAAACTCTGATGAGCCTAGACGAGCTGACAGGAGGCCGTATGACCCTCGCCCCGGGTGCCTGCACCAAGAGCCACGCGAGGTTATATTCTCTCGAACACATGGATCCGATATTGACGCTCAAGGAATGGATTGAGTCCATGCGGCTTCTTCTGACCGGAGAGAAGGTCTCGTATCACGGTCAGGTGGTGAACTTCGACAATGTTGGGATCGGGTGGAAGCCCCATCGCACCTCTATTCCGCTGTACATTCCGGCTACCAGCCGGCCAGGACTACGCCTGGCAGGACAGATCGGCGACGGAGTTGTCCTAAATGCTGTCTGTTCACCGGAGTACACGGCCAACGCGCTCAAGATCGCCAGGGAGGCGGCAGAGGCAGCTGGCAGGGACTGGTCGAAGTTTAAGGTGATGCAACTCGTCAATTGCTCCATAGAGGACGATCACAAAAAGGCGCTGGATGCCATTCGATGGGAAGTGGCCACCAAGCTCGATCCTATCCAGCTTCCGTTTATCGCAAGGCCTAAGATGCGAGTGGGCGAACCTTACATCAAGGAAGATGACATTCCAGGATTCGAAAAAGCATTCGCCGCGGGAGGTATGGAGGCCCTGATCAAGGCCATTCCGGATTCCTACGTCGAAGGAATGACCGCCACTGGAACACCGGATGAAGTGAGAAAAAGAGTCCAACAGTACCGTGATGCTGGCGTTCATATCCCCCTCCTCCGGCCGGCGGCTATGAGCCAAACGCAGCGGCTCTTAGATCTCTTCGCACAGTCCTAGCGGGCGACTCCCAGCTCCATGTGGCAAAGGCGGAGCCATTGGAAAATGGAAATATCAGTCCAATTAGACTATAAATTAAGCTTATGCCTGTCTGGGCGGCGAGACTAACTCTACTAAGTGGACAACTACGATAGGAATATGGCTATCCCGTTTGTGATGGCGGCTAACGATCTGTATCAGGAGAGTTATGTATAGGGTCGGCGTGGACATTGGCGGGACCTTCACTGACCTCCTCATGCTAGGACAGGATGGGTACGCTGTTATTGGCAAGACCCTGACGACTCCAAATGACCCCAGCTTAGCCGTGGAGACCGCACTGCGCCCGGTGCTGGAAGCGGACACGACAAAGGCCGCAGAGCGGGGGATTCTCGTCCATGGCACGACCCTGGTGACCAACGCCGTGATCGAGCGCAAGGGGGCGCGAACGGCGTTGCTCACCACTGCCGGGTTCCGCGATGCGCTAGAGATCGGGCGTGAGCATCGCTATGAACTGTACGACCTGAACCTGGAGCTACCGAAGCCGCTTGTCCCGCGCTACCTCCGCTTTGATGTGCCCGAGCGCATCGCAGCTGATGGGAGCGTGTTGGAGCCACTGGACGAGGCCTATGTCCGCCGGCTGGTGGCCGAGCTGCGTGACAAGGGCATCAAGGCCATTGGCGTGTGCTATCTGAATAGCTTTCGTAACCCCGTGCACGAGCAACGCACGGCCGCGCTAATTGCCGAAGTTGCTCCAGCCGTTAGGGTCTCGCTGAGCTCAGAAGTTGTCGCCGAGATTCGTGAGTTTCAACGCACCAGCACTACGGTCGCTAACGTGTATGTGCAGGAGCGGGTGGCGAACTACCTGGCCGAGATGCAAGGTCGTCTGGGTCGCTTAGGGTTTGTGGGCAGCTTCTTTGTCATGCTCTCAAGCGGTGGCATCGCCACCGCTGAGACGTCGGCACGGTTTCCCATTCGTCTACTGGAGTCCGGTCCTGCCGCGGGTGCCCTGGCCGCGGCCCATGCGGGTGCGCGGGCTGGCTACCCGAGCCTGCTCTCTTTTGACATGGGTGGGACGACGGCGAAGTTGTGTGCGGTGGAAGATGGCCAGCCTCTTAAGACCCATGAGTTTGAAGTCGATCGGGTGTACCGCTTTAGACGCGGTAGCGGCTTGCCCATCAAGATCCCGGTCATCGACATGATCGAGATTGGCGCTGGGGGCGGTAGCATCGCTCGTGTAGATGCGCTGGGACTGTTAAAGGTGGGCACGGAGAGCGCTGGGGCCGAGCCCGGACCTGCCTGCTATAGACAGGGCGGCAGCCAGCCGACGGTGACCGATGCCGATCTGGTGCTCGGTTACCTGGATCCGGACTACTTCCTGGGTGGAAAGATGCAGCTCGACCTGGAGGCCGCGCGCCGCGCGCTGTCCGGTTTAGCGGACCGGCTCGGGCTAAGCATTGAACAGGTGGCATGGGGCATCCACCAGATCGTAAACGAGAACATGGCGAATGCCGCGCGCGCGCACCTGGGCGAGCGTGGCAAGGACCCGCGCGGGATGCCACTCTTCGCCTTTGGCGGAGCGGGGCCAGTCCATGGCTGTCGGGTGGCGGGAATCCTGCACCTGCCGTCGGTCATCTCTCCCATCTGCGCCGGTGTGGGCTCTACCTTTGGTTTGTTGGTCGCGCCGCTGGCGTTCGACTTCGTGCGCAGTGCGTATAGTCGCCTGGACAGTTTGCAGTGGAGCTTTGCCAATGAGCTCCTGGACGAGATGACTCGCGAGGGGCGTACCGTGCTGGAGGGCTCCGGTGTGGCCCCCTCAGAGATCACGTACCATCGCAGCGGGGACATGCGCTATGTGGGCCAGGGCCACGAGGTCTCGGTGCCCCTGCCAGACGGTACCCTGGATGAGCGCCATGTTGAACGGGTGATGACCGCCTTTAAGAAGGTTTACCGGGCGCTTTATGGGCGTGACGGCCCAGACGTGCCTCTGGAGGTAATTAATTGGCGTGTGGTTGCTAGCGGGCCACGACCAGAGTTGGACTTCCGTCTTCCAACGGCCGCTTCTGCTCGCAACGGAGCACTCAAGGGCTCGCGGTTGGCATATTTCCCAGAGCACGGCGGCAATGTAGAGACCCCGGTATACGATCGCTACGCCCTAGCCCCTGGTGCGACATTCAGCGGTCCCTCCATCGTTGAGGAGCGTGAGTCCACCCTTATTGTGAGCCCTCAGGGTCGTGCCCGGGTGGACGAGCAACGTAACGTGATTGTGGAGTTCTTGGATGCGTGAGAACGCTATTGACTCGGTTACGCTAGAGGTGGTCTGGAATCGGCTGCTGTCTGTGGCAACCGAACAGCAAGATGCACTGATGCGTACAGCGTTCAGCACGATCGTTCGTGAAAGCCAGGATCTAGCATGCGGCCTGTTCGACGTCCATGGCCGAATGATCGCCCAATCGGTGAGCGGTACGCCCGGCCACATCAACGCCATGGCCTCATCCATGCCTCACTTCCTTACCGCTTTTCCTGCGGAGACACTGTCGCCCGGTGACGTGCTAATTACCAACGACCCGTGGATGACAGCAGGCCAGATCAACGACATCACCATCACCACGCCCATTTTTAAGGGTAGGCGCCTGGTGGCCCTTTTTGCCAACACTTGTCACAGTGCGGATATCGGCGGCCGTATACTCTCCGCCGAAGCGCGGGAAGTCTACGAGGAGGGCCTGCGCCTGCCGATTATGAAGTTGTTCGACCGCGGCCAGCCGAACGAGACCCTGTTGCAAATCGTTCGGGCGAACGTGCGCCTGCCGGACGAGGTGGTGGGCGACTTTCACGCCCAGGCGGCCTGCAACGATGCGGGCGGACGCGCCCTGCTTGAGATGATGGAAGAGTTCGACCTGGAAAGTATTGAGCTGGTGGTCGAGGAAATCATTCGTCGCTCAGAGGCCACTGTGCGGTCCCACATCCGCGAGGTTTCAGACGGCGAGTGGCGTAGCGAGACATGGAGCGACGGCTTCGAAGAGCCTATCGTCATTCGCTGCTCGGTACGTGTGGCCGGTGATGAAATCTTTATCGATTTTACAGGTTCATCCCCGCAGAGTACGCGCGGCATCAATGTGGTGCTGAACTATACTCATGCTTACGCCAGCTTTGCGGTCAAGGCGGCGATCTATCCTGATGTCCCTCACAACGAGGGGAGCTTCCGCCCGGTCCATGTGACAGCTCCGCCTGGCAGCATTCTAAACGCCCTGGACCCGGCTCCGGTTGCCAGCCGGCAGGCCGTGGGCCATTTTTTACCGAGCGCTATTTTTGCCTCTCTTGCAAACGCCCTACCTGGCCGCCTGATGGCCCCAAGCGCCGATCCGATATGGCTGAGCGTGTGGCGTGGCCAGAATCCACCTTTCACTATCACGATCTTTCAGGTTGGTGGCACTGGGGCCCGTCCCACCAAGGACGGTCTAAGTGCAGTGGGTTTTCCCAGCGGCGTAGCCGGAGTACCTGCAGAGGTCATCGAGAGCCTGACGCCTCTGGTAATGCGTCGCCGCCAGCTTCGCACTGACTCCGGCGGACCGGGCGCCTATCGTGGGGGTCTGGGACAGCTCACCGAATTCACCAACCGGGCCGATAGCCGGTGGAGCATGAGCAGCATCGTGGATCGTACGAAGTTTCCCGCGCCTGGGCTGCTTGGTGGCAAGCCGGGCGAGCGTGGGGAGATCATCCTGGACAACGATGCTCTCCCGAACCCCAAAGCGTTGGTGGATCTGAGCTCCCAACAGGTCGTTCATCTGAACACCCCGGGAGGAGCTGGCTATGGAGACCCGTTCAGCCGTGACCCGGAGCGTATCCGAGAGGACGTCATTGCAGGCTATATCAGCCCGGAGGCCGCCGCAACGGATTACGGTGTCGTCGTTCGCTTCATGGGCGGGGCGGACGAAATGGTCCGTTTGCCCGAGCAGTGGATCATAGATGAAACCGCAACGAGGAAGATTCGGGGAATCCGACCTAAGACCAAGGCGAAATGAGCGTAGGTTTCTCACACCATCTCTTGCTCGGAGGAAGAACATGGAACTTGCTGGCCGAGTAGCGCTGGTTACCGGGGGGGCTACAGGAATTGGGCGCGCGACGGTCTTGCACTTGGCGAGATCCGGCGCGGCTGGCGTTGTTATCAATTATCGCACTGCCAAAGATCAGGCCGAGGAGGCCGCGTCGGAGGTCCGGAAGATGGGCGCCGAAGCCCACTGCGTGCTCGCCGATGTGAAGAGCGACGAGGAGGTGCGCCGGATGGTGCAGCAGGCGGGGGAGCGTTTTGGTCGACTGGATGTCCTGGTGAACAATGCGGGCGTGACCCGATGGATCCCCATCTCTGACTTAGAGGCCCTGACAGATTCTGTATGGGATGAAATCATGGACGTCAACGTGAAGGCCGCCTTCCGCTGTACTCGCGCTGCGGTGCCGCTCCTGTCTAAATCACAGGGCATGGTGGTCAACGTTTCGTCTATCTCAGGAATACTTGCCACTACCACCTCGTCGTCCCTGGCCTATGGAACGGCGAAAGCTGCACTGATCTATCTCACCCGCGGACTGGCTGTCGCCCTCGCGCCGAAGGTTCGTGTCAATGCAGTGGCGCCGGCCTTTACGGACACCAAGTGGATGAAGGACCATTATCAAGACGACTACGATCAGATGGTCGCTAAGGCATCGGCAAACTTTCCATTGCGGCGGATCGCCACACCTGAGGACGTGGCGGCAGCGATTGTCAGCCTGGTGACCGGAGGCGACTTTGTGACCGGGCAGACATTGATTGTCGACGGTGGCTTGAGTCTTAGCTGATCTCGAGGATTGAGAAAAGGGCGGGGGGTATGTAGCAGAACGGCAGCGAAGGAGACGCCATGGGAAATGGATTGATCAGCGAGATGCACCGTTACCGGCTGGTTGCTGTATTGCGCTCGAAGACAGCAGAGGAGGCACTGGCCACGGTGAATGCGGTAGCCGAGGGCGGCGTGAAATTTATTGAGATCACGCTTACCATTCCAGGGGCCTTTGGTGTCATAGAGGCCCTGGCGAAACGAAGTAACCTCTACGTAGGCGCAGGCACAGTGCTCACAGACAAGCATGCCCAAAATGCCATTGCCGCGGGCGCCCGGTTTGTTGTCTCTCCCACACTGGAACTCAACCTCATTCCTATCTGTCGAGGGTCCGGCGTTGCCTGCATTAGCGGTGCCGCCACCCCAACGGAGATCGTTGGCGCCATACGGGCCGGCACAGACCTTGTCAAGTTCTTTCCCGCTGATTGCCTGGGAGGCCCAAACTTCGTTAGGCAGATGCTGGGTCCGTTCCCTGATCTCCGCTCTATGGTCTCGGGAGGTGTCAGCCAGGATAACATCAAGGAGTACGTGGAACTAGGAGTGACCGGCATTGTTCTGGGTAGCTCTTTGCTAAAAAAACTGTTGTCGGAGGGAGGACACAGTGAGGTGGTCCGGCACGTGCGTCACTTCGTGAAACTTGTCGATGAGGCCCGCGTCGTCTCCACGGCCTGATCACATCATTGTATGCTGCCATGGTGATAGAGCGTTCCTGGGAAGCCGAGAGAATGAAAGCTGTTGAATTCTCCGGCATCAGAAAGATGATGGAGAAGGCGCAGCAGTTGGAGCAGGAGGGGAAGCGCGTGATCCATCTGGAAATCGGGCGCCCCGACTTTGATACGCCTGCCCACATCAAAGCAACAGCGGCTCAAGCGTTAGCAGAAGGCTACGTCCACTATACGTCGAATTATGGCATCATTGAACTGCGCCACGCCATTGCCGACAAGCTCCGCCTGGACAATGGGCTTGAATTCGACCCCCAGTCGGAAATCATTGTCACTGCGGGTGCAAACGAAGGCGTGTTTCTGGCAATCATGGCCACGGTGAACCCTGGTGATGAGGTATTGGTGCCCGATCCATCGTGGCTGAACTACTTTTATTGCGTGGCATTGGCAGGAGGCCGGGCTGTCAGCGTGCCGTTGCGTGAGGAGAATGGCTTCAGGCTCGATGCCGAGGACGTGGTCCGGGCGATTACCCCACGCACACGGATGCTGCTTGTTGTGTCGCCGCATAACCCAACCGGTGCGGTTCTAACCGAGGCAGGCTTGAGGGCTCTAGCCTCCCTTGCGCGCGAGCGCAACCTGCTGGTCCTGGCCGATGAGATTTACGAGAAGCTTATCTACGACGGCATCGAACATCATAGCATTGGCCGATTGCCAGGAATGCGGGAGCGGACCCTGACCGTGAACGGCTTTTCCAAGGCCTACTCGATGACCGGGTGGCGCCTGGGTTACGTTGCGGGGCCTCGGGAACTGATGGATATCCTCATCCGAGTGCACCAGTACACGGCCATGTGCGCAACTTCCTTTGCGCAGAGCGGCGCTGTGTCAGCCTATGGGGGGACGCAGGACTGTGTGGAGGAGATGCGAAAGGAATTCGCCCGGCGCAGAAAAATGATTTTAGAACGGCTGGAGCGTATGAAAGGTATTGAATGCGTGCGACCCGACGGGGCCTTCTATGTCTTTCCGTCCATCCGTGGTCTGGGGCGGGCATCGGAAGAGGTGGCAATGCAACTGCTGGAGGATGGGTTGGTCGCTACTGTTCCAGGCTCGGCCTTTGGCAAGTATGGTGAAGGCTACTTACGGCTTGCCTACTCGAATTCATATGAAAATATCGGGGAGGCTATGGAGAGGATGGCGGAAAGCCTAGGACGCCTCTAGTGAACGCTGTTTCCTGACCCTTGGGATCCATCTCTGACATTTGCGTGGCCATGAATTTACACAGATCAGTTCAACCTCGTTTCAAATCTCAGAGACATCCACTGGTGGCGGTAGATTTAGTCATCTGCACCTTGGCCCAAAAGTCTTTGCAGTGCCTCCTGGTGCAGGTGAAGGAAGGTCCCTTTGCTAAGCTGTGGGCATTCCCTGGGGGGCTTGTTGGGGCAGGGGAGTCCCTTGATGAGGCAGCCCTGAGGGAGCTTCAAGACCGCACCGGTCTTAAGAAGGTCTATCTAGAGCAGCTCTATACCTTTGGAAAGCCCGAGAGGGACCCTCGGATGCGGGTGGTGTCGGTATCCTACCTGGCACTGGTTCCCCATCGGAAAGTTAAAGTAAAGCCAGCGGAAAAATACGTTGAAGTGCAATGGTTCCCGGTCACCCAACTGCCGCCCCTGGCCTATGATCACAGTCAAGTGGCCCACCTAGCCATGGATCGACTCCACACAAAACTCCAGTATACGAATATTGTCTTTAGCCTGCTGCCACCGGAATTCACCTTGGGTGAACTACAGGAAGTCTACGAGATTATCCTGCATCGAGCATTGGACCGGCGTAACTTTAGAAAAAAGATATTAGCTCTTGGGCTACTCAACCCGTTACCGGAGGTTAGGCGCGGAGCTCATCGGCCGGCCTCTCTCTACGCCTTTAAGCGTAACCGACCCATGGTTGTGGAAATGTTATAGCTACTCGTACTGGAGCGCGCCTTGCGGTCTTAGGACCACAATCTCCGTAGTAGGGGGCAGGGCGGATTTGCTCATGGTTAGGGTATTGGTTTTCATGTAACGAACTCGGAACCCCTCCGCAAACTCCTCCACCTGGTAAAGATTGTCACGATAGTGCATGGGAATGGCGATCTTTGGTTTGAGCTGGCGCAAAACTTCCCTTGCGGTCTCCGGGCCCATGGTAAATCTCCCGCCGATAGGAGTCAGTACGATGTCCACATCACCGATCAATTTTAGCTGGCCTCGGGTCAACGGATGACTCAAGTCACCCAGGTGAGCGATGCATAGGTCACCCACATCAAATATAAAGGCAGCACCCTTGAGCAGGCCTGCATCTA
The DNA here is from genome assembly GCA_965215595.1 of uncultured Binatia bacterium (SeqCode). Taxonomy (GTDB): domain Bacteria; phylum Desulfobacterota; class Binatia; order UBA9968; family CAXXLF01; genus CBDCDW01. Next base: position 137,885 of record CBDCDW010000007.1, read on the forward strand.
CGCCGTTCTGATAGACCGGGATATTGTAAACAAATACATCCCGCACGCTCATGCTGATCCGATTCCAATCCGCTCCGAAATCCGACAAACCTCTCAAAATGATGGGGTCTCCCCGAACCATTTCCACATAGTTGTGGTTGAAGTGTTCTCTACCGACAGTAACCACATGGGCCGAAACATTCGGGTCCGGATACCAGCCCGGTCCTAGCGGGTCGGTCACAATCCGAGTCCCGTTTTCGCTGATAAGCTGGAAAAAATTGTGTCCGAGATAGGTAATGGTGGCATCGGTTGAGGCAGCATAGGCCGGTGTGGGGAATCCCCTTGCCACGTTGACCTTACGGCACCCTGCCTCCAGTGTGTGGGGGAGCAGCAGCAAAGGAAAGAAAAACACCATGAAGGTATACCATCGGACCATCTTCATCATGTTCCCCATGGGTTCAAGGGATTGCTAACCCCAATCCCCGACGCCCTAAAGAAGTCAGCAACGTACTGACTGGCGGGCCGCTGTACTAAGCTCTCGGCGGAATCTATCTGTTCAAAACAGCCGTCCCTCATCAAACCGATTCGATCACCCAGGGCAAGGGCGTCCGAGAGATCGTGAGTTACGTAGAGGGTGGTGAGGCGGTTATTGCGATGAAAATTGAGGACCTCGTTTCGCATCTTGATTCGACTGGGAGGGTCGAGATTGCTCAGGGGCTCATCCATCAGTAGAATCCTTGGGGTGGTGGTCATGGCCCGGCCCAGGGCAACGCGTTGCTGCTGGCCGGAGGAGAGCTCCTGGGGTCGCCGAGAAAAAAAGCTATCTTCGATTCCTAAACTATTGGTGATTTGACGGATTGCGTCCCGGATTTTTTCTTTTGACCACTTTCTGATCTTGAGGGGAAAGGTGAGGTTGGTGAATTTGCGCTCGTCAAAGATCTTCATGTGGGGCCACAGGGCGTAGTTCTGAAAGATCATCTGAACCCCTCTTTTTCCCGCCGCAAGGTCGTTGACCGGAACCCCACCCACGTAGATGGTGCCGCTATCAGGGTCTTCCAGTCCAGCAATGAGTCGCAGCAGGGTCGTTTTACCACAGCCGCTTGCACCGATGATTACCAGCAGCTCCCCATCGTCCACGGAGAAATTCACCTGATTCACTGCAACGATAGAACCGAATCGCTTCGTCAGGTCATTGACGGCGAGAGTGATCATGCAACTTGATGTTAGTAAAAGATCAAGCAGAAGACAATAACCAGGGCAGGGTTCTAAAGGAAATTATTGGGTCGCGTCATAAGGTGTTTTGGCATGGAGCCAGATGGACATTTACTTCTACGTGGGCTAGTAACAGTTGGCGTGAATGGGCGACGATCTTCAACGAAGTTGGTGAATGAACGCTATGGTTCGCTCTAGAAGTCAGATTGAAAGATTGATTCAGGGTGCGTTGGGTGAGATCAAAACGGACCTCATCGTGACCCACGGCAAACTCGTCAATGTTTATTCCGGCGAAATCCTGGAAGGCATGGAGATTGCGGTGCTGGACGGCAGGGTTTGCTATGTGGGCGAGAGTGCCGCCCATACCCGAGGCGAGTCCACAGAGATTTTTGATGCCGAGGGATTATATATTTCCCCCGGATTTATCGATGGTCATACTCATATAGGTCATTTCTGCCGGCCCTATGAGTTCTTGCAGGCCTACCTTCCATGTGGAACCACTTCCTTAATGACATCGTGCGACGAGCATGCGGCCGTGTTCGGATACGAGGGCGTTCGACTCTTCCTCGATGAAGTCGAAAAACATCCATTGCGGGTTTACACGCTTATTTCCATGGTTGCTCCCCAGGATCCTCTTCTCTGCAATTCACGTTCGCTGTCCCAAGAGGAAGTAGCAGAGGGTTTAGCGGACCCTCGCGTCATCGGATTGGGCGAAATCGTTTCCTGGCTTCGTGTTCTCCAAAGGGATCCGGAGGTCCTGGAGAGGATCGAGATGACCCTCGGCCAGGGTAAGATCATCCACGGCCACACCTCAGGGGCCAGGGACAGGAAGCTTGGGGCCATGGCCGCTGCGTCGATCTCATCCTGTCACGAACCCGTTAACGAACGTGATGCCATGGAAAGACTCCGCCTGGGGTATTGGGTGATGTTGAGGGAGGGATCCTTCCGCCGTGACTTGGAGCCAACCTTAAGGCCCATGGTTGAGCACAAGTTGAGCACGCAACGGTTGATACTGGTCACCGACAGTACGGGACCTGACGATGTGGAGGACAACGGCCATATGGACTTTGTGCTACGGCGTGCTGTGGAGATTGGATTGGCGCCCCTCAAGGCAATTCAGGCTGTGACCCTGAACCCAGCGACATATGCTGGTTTGGACCAAGACATCGGTGGCATTGCCCCGGGACGATTTGCGGATTTTACCCTGTTAAGGGACCTGAAGATGTTTGAAGTGGAGTCCACATTTATTGGTGGACATCTGGTGGCGCGCCGGGGTGAATCTTTGGTATCCGGTGATCCTATCAGTATTGCTGACAACACCACTGCGTCTATTCACCTTCGACCCACGGTGTCTCCCGACGCCTTCCGGATTCCGTGTCCAGTTCCGTCGGTAAAAGTCCGCGCCATGGAGTTGCTAAATCACACCATTACCCGAGAGACCATGATGCAGGTTGCTTCTGCTAACGGTGCCATTCATGCTGATCCCGGTGACGACCTATTGAAAGTGGCGGTCTTCGACCGCCACACGGAGAGTGGACGGATTTCTCATGGCCTCCTCAAGGGGTTTGGGGTGAGGGTGGGGGCCGTGGGTACCACGGTGAACCTCGATGAATATGCCCTGCTGGTTGCCGGAAGTAACGACGAAGACATGGCCCGGTGCGCTAATGTGCTAATTGAGCACGGAGGGGGCTTAGCTGTGGTGGACCGCGGGGAGGTACTGGAACAAATCAGCTTTCCCGTGGGAGGGATCTTTTCTGTAGCGCCGTGGCAAGAAATCGGCAAGGGACTAAAAAGAATTCACCGTTGCTTGGCGGACAGGGGATCGCCATTTCCCAAGCCAATCTATCCGCTGTTTTTTCTTACCTTTGTAACTCTCCCGGCGCTGAGGATCACAGATCGCGGGCTCATTTCGGTTAAGAATCGGAGGATTGTCCCTCTGATTGTGGAAGAATAGATCCCTGGCGCATGAGGGAAAGGACTTTGCCTTCTTTCTGTTCCTTTTTCATGAAAGAGTTTCCCTCGAAGATGGCGCCGTCGCCAATCACCAGATTGGGGGCAGTGATATCACCCACCAGTATACCTGGGGGTTGGATTTCAATTCTCTTCTCAGCTTGAATGTCACCCTTGACCGACCCGCGGATCAGGACTGAAGTGGCGAACACCTTACCTTCAATGGAAGCGTGTTCTCCAACGATCAGGTTCCCATGGACTAAAATCTCGCCGCTGATGTCTCCTTCAATGGTGGTGGTGCCTTCAAATTGGAATTTTCCGGAAATCTTGGTTCCCTGACCGATGTAGCCGCCCACCTCAGAGAGCTGGGCTTTCGCTGATTTATCAGCCTGCACCATAGGTGTTTACCCCCTCAGCTTAGTTTATCAAAAAAACAGTTTCTGTCTAGTTCAAATTGGCGGCCGTTTGGTTTTTTGGGTCCATTCCGCGCTCGTGTGCCTTTCAGGGTCTTTTAAGATCCACGGCTCGGTAGATGCATTCCATGTCAAGACTGCTACGAACCAAGGCCGCCAATCTGTTGTATTGCTCTTCCTTCGAGATCACTCTTTCGGCAGAGCGAAAGGGGACCCCTTTCCTGTTTGCCAGCTCTCCAAGTATGGAGCGTCGCAAAGATCCGTTGTGAAATAGGCCATGGAGGTACGTCCCTAGCACATTACCGTCGAGACTGATGCAACCCTCCGATTCATGGCAGCCCTACGGGATCGCTCTTCGATGTGAAAAGGGGTTAAGAGGTCAACCCCATGAGTTTTGCCCATGTGAATTTCATAACCGTTTAGCGATACCTTCGATGCCCCGCGCAGGATACCCTTGTCCAATACCACATGACCACGTACCTGATGAGTCGATTTTACCGTTGCAAAGGTCGTTGTCACAGGTAGAAGCCCGAGGCCTGAAGCTTGAGTCTCGTTACTTTCCACATGTTCAGGGTCCAGTAACATGCGGCCTAGCATCTGATACCCACCACAGATGCCGATTACAGATGTGCCTGCCTGCGCCAAAGCGAGAATGTTTTGCGCTAATCCTGTGTACTTTAAATTCGCCAGGTCACCCATGGTATTCTTGGTTCCTGGCAGGATGATCAAGTCAGGTGATCCCAGGCTATCGTTGGGCTCCACGTAACGTAACCGAACCTGGTCTTCCTGTTCCAGTGGGTCGAAGTCGTCGAAATTGGAGATGTGGGGTAGGCCAATGACCGCGATATCCAGAACAAATTCCTCCTTGGCCTTCATAGTGCGGCGTCGCTCCAATGAGACCGCATCCTCCTCAGGAATATGGATGTCATGAAAGTAGGGGATTACACCGGCGACGGGCACGCCAGTGCGATCTTCGAGCCACTCCAGTCCAGGCGTGAGAAGCGAAAGATCGCCCCGGAACTTATTAATGGCGAAAGCCTTAACCAGAGCCCGCTCCTCCGGTTCCAGCAGATGGAGAGTGCCAACCAGGGAGGCAAACACACCGCCCCGGTCAATATCAGCAGCGAGGATGACGGGGGCTCCGCAATACAGGGCTACGCGCATGTTCACCATGTCCTGATCCCTGAGGTTGATCTCAGCGGGGCTTCCGGCCCCTTCTATCAAGACTAGCTCGTATTGGGCCAACAGGCTGTCCAGGGACTCGGTGATGGCATTCCATAAACGCTCCCGCAAGGAATAGTATTCTTTCGCCGGCATACTCCCCAAGGGCCTTCCCATGAGGATCACCTGAGAGCGGTTGTCGGCTTCTGGTTTGAGTAAAATGGGATTCATCTGAACCATAGGCTCCATGCAACAGGCTTCCGCTTGGACCACCTGCGCCCTTCCCATCTCCGCACCGTCGGCTGTGACGAAGGAGTTCAGGGACATGTTTTGGGCCTTGAAGGGGGCCACCTTCCATCCGTCCTGGCTGAATATCCGGCAGAGGGCGGTGACCAAAGTGCTCTTACCCACCGAGGAGCCGGTGCCTTGAACCATCAAAACCTTGGCAGGCATAATTAATTCTTAAGACGAGGGTTTTCGCAGAAAAAAGTATTGAGTTCCGTGTTCAACTTCTTTTTTGACTACAATGTTCACCCCGAAGGTTTCTGCTAAGATCTTTTCATTGACCACATCTTCTACCTTCCCGAACGCCACGAGTTCGCCCGATTTGAGCAGTAAAGCTTTATCCGCAAATAGTGAGATTAGGTTCAGGTCGTGTAATACAGCGACTATGGTTAAATGTTTTTCCTGGCAGATCCTTTTCAAGGTCTCCAGTATTTGTAATTGAAAATAAATGTCCAAATGAGACGTCGGCTCGTCCATTAATAGGAGCTGTGAGGTTTGAGCGAGGACCCTGGCGATCAATACTTTTTGTCTTTCACCCCCGCTTAGGGAGGTGAATCTTTTGTCCTTCAATGAAAGGGAATCCGTCAGTCGAAGCGCTTCTTCCACCAACTTTTCATCTTCGGGAGTTTCTTTGAAGCGTTTCGAATAGGCGTATCTACCCAAAGTGACTAACTCTCCCACCGTGAGAGGAAAACTAAAAGTGGGCTCTTGGGAGACATAGCCGAGTTTCTTGGCTCGGTCTTTGGCCTTGTAGGAGAGTATGGGTTTGCCATCGAGGAGGACCTCGCCTTTGATGGGAGAGAATATTCCCAGAATGGTTTTTAAAAGCGTGGTCTTACCCGAGCCGTTAGGGCCCATGAGGGCGACGAAGTCTCCTGCCTGGATGGAGAAGTTGATATCATTTAATACTAAGGAGCCCCCGTAACGGAAGGAGATACCTTTTGATTCGAGCAGGGTGTTTTGTGACTTATTCATTATAGCCCGTACTCCCCCTTCTCTCGCTTTAATAAATACAGAAAGAAGGGAACGCCACATAGAGAGGTCACCACACCCACGGGTAGCTCGGAGGGAGCGATGACCACCTTCGCGATGATATCGCAAAAAATCAAGAAGGTGCCGCCGACAAAAAAAGCAAAAGGGAACAGGACGCGATGATCGGCGCCAAAAATCATGCGTATCATATGGGGGACAATGAGGCCCACAAAGCCTATTAAACCTGCCACCGAAACAGATACCGAGGTTAGAAACGCAGCAATGATGGCGTAGGTGGATTGAACAAAGACTGTGTTGATACCACTGCTCTTTGCCGTCTCGTCTCCCAACAAGAGGATATTCAGTTCTCTTGAATAGTAAAAAGCGACAAAAACTCCTATGGGCACGAAGGATAAGGTTACCAAGGCTGTGTCCCAACTGGAGGTGGAAAATCCACCCAGGAAAAAAAAGATCAGCGCCTTTAATTCCTCTTCGGCCATGATCATGAGAATAGCTACCAGTGAGGAAAGAAACAGACCGACCCCTAAGCCGGAAAGCAGCAAACGAAACGGTGAGATGGTTCCATTCCTCGAGCCAAAGTAGAAAACCAGGGCGAGGGCGGCCAGTGAGCCTAGAAAGGAAAAGAAGCTCACTCCGGTGAACGCTGCCAGGGGAGAGGTAAACCCCAGTACAATTGCCGTGGCCGCACCCAATGAGGCTCCGGAGGAAATCCCCAGAATGTAACTATCCGCAAGGGGGTTACGAAAGAGCCCTTGAAATATCGCGCCGGCAAGGGCCAACCCGCCCCCCACGAAAAAAGTGGAAACCAGCCGTGGCAATCGGAGGTTGAATAGGATCACTTTGTCCGTGGGGGACATATTAAGGAGCGAAACTTTCACGGGCCCTGTGCTGAGGGCCAAGGCGATGGAAACGAGAAGTAGGCAGAGGATAACAATCCAACCCTGAAATTGATTCATATTCCATTCACCATGGATGCTATGGGACACTCCCAGGATCCAACTTGAAAAATTGCGCTCTGGAATGCTTTTCGAAGAGGCACCGATAGATTTTGTTTACCCCATCCAAGAATTGCACCCTGCGCCTTAAATTTGCTTCATGGATCAAGCAGACATGATTGTTCTTCACCGCATCGAGTTCCCTCCATTCGGGGCGTTTGACAATGCGATTAACAAAATCAAGGTGGTGGTTCATAAAGATCATGACTTCAGGATTGCGCTTGATGATCCACTCTATGCTTACCTTCCCTGAGTCAAATGCCATATCTCCGAATATATTGATACCTCCGGCCAGGGTTAGGAGGGATTGAGAAAAGGAACCCTTCCCCACAGTAATCATCGGATCGGGCCAGGTTTGGAGATACACTCTTTTTTTCTTTTTCTGTGCTGTCTTTGTCTCGATTTCTCTCAGGCCCCGATCTACTTCTTCGAGTATGGCTCTTGCCTTTGCCTTTCTATTTAGGATTTCTCCTAACAGCAGAAAGTCTTTCTTGAGCCAATCGATATTTTGAGCGTAGAGACTCAGCACGGGGTAGCCGAGTCTCTTGAGAGGCGTTACTACCTTTTGCTGGCTTGGTCCGTTGGCCAAAATGAGATCAGGTTCAATCTCGACGATCAGCTCAAGGTTGGGATCAAAGCCACCCCCTATGATCTTCATTTTCTTGTTCTTGATCCGCTGGACCAGCTCTTGGGGAAATCGATCGTACCGCGTCCCTCCGTATAGTCGTTCGCAGTCCAACAGACAAACGAGTTCAGAATTTGTAGGCACCAGTGAGACAACTCTTTTTATGTCTTTCTTGATCTTCACCTGATACCCCAGGTCATCTGTTACGCTCCTCCAGTCATCTTCCGGGGTCGTTTTACAGCCTCCGAATAATAGTAATGATAGTAAACAAACGTAGATAGAGACGCTATGACCTGACAACTTCATGGTTTTATCTATGATTTTCCATTCGCTCCAGGGGACACAAACCTTACAGCCCGGAATGACCGGGTGCAAACCCGTTAAGTTTCGCTATGATGGTTTATTGTTGGATGTCATTGTTTGTTGTAGCGAAATTTTATCCCCGCAAACACCGTTGTGGTGGGAAAAGGGACCAGAAAGGGTTGCGCAGGAAATCCGCCGACGATTCCGAAAGTTTCAAATTTATTGTTGGTGAGATTGCTCCCGGTGATGTACCCGGTGAGGTTCTTCCAGTTGTAGCTGACTTTACCGTTCAGAACGAAATAATCATCCAATTTTTTGAAATCGTTAGGCTCGTCGTTTGCGAGAAATTGCCTGCCAACATAGTTTCCGAACAGAGAAACCGTCAAACCCTTCGTGGGAAGAAAACTCACCCCAAGACCCACTCGGTGGTTTGGTACGAGAGGAAACTCGTCTCCTTTTCTCACCTGCCCGGAAAAGAGGAGGACATCCGTTTCAAAGGTGGCCTTGGTATAGGTATAGTTTAGAAAGCCGTTGAGGTGTTTTCCATAGCGGCCGTTGATGGTTATTTCTACCCCTCTTCTGAGGCTATCGCTGATATTGACGTTGCGTCCGGAAAAGGTCGCTGGGTCTATGACCACAAATAAAATTTCATCTTTGACCGGCGTATAGAAGAAAACCACCGACCCGTCCAGCCAGTGGGCCAATCTGCCTTTTACTCCCACCTCGAAATTCTGTGACCTCACCGGGTCAAGGTCTGCAATGACCGGGGCAAAGTTGGGAGGATCAAAGGCGGGAAACTCTGAAACGGTGGGGGTGCGAAACCCTTGGGAATAATTGAAGTAAAAGCCTAGATTCGGTAAAGGATTGTAAACGACTCCGGCTCTGGGACTAAAATGATCGAAGGTCTTCACGAAACTAAAGGCCGGAGTGATTCGATCCGTCAGATCAATGCGGTCCCAATCATAGCGAAACCCGCCCGTAACTGAAAGAGACTCAAAGATATCCAGCGTATCGAGGAAATAAAATCCAACCACATCTTCATGGGCAGAGGTGCGGGCGGCAAAGGGGAAGCCAGAGAAAGACCCCGTCGTGTCGTTAGTAAAATGATTGTTGCCGTATTCGACTCCAAGATTGAAGGAGTTCCTTTCGTTGAGGACGCGATCGTTACTGAATTGCAGTGTCCCGCCCCACTGCTGGTAATCATTAAACGCATCGGAGACACTGGTGAGACCCACTACGAAACTCTCGGTATCATTGTCTCGGTAAAAGGTGTTCAGGGCCATGGAAAAACCTGCTGGCAGCTTCTGTCTCAGGTTAAGAGTGACGAGGTCGTAGTCGCTGTCTTTAAAATCTCCTGGAGTTGCATTGTCTCGTCTGTTTCGGTCCAGCTGGGCCTGTGTTAAAGAGCCTGCCTGTTTCAGCAAGTCAGTCACATGGGTATAGGATAAGGCGACGTCTGTTCCCGACTCATTGGAATATCCGAGCTTGTTGAATATCCGCGTGATACGACCGTCCGATTCCTGTCTATAACCGTTGGAGAGTTCCCTCGTACCACTGAAGTAATAATTTAAATTAGGGATGGGTAAGGGGAGGTCCGCTGCAAAACTGTATTTTTGCCTGCCATAGCTACCACCGCCCGCCTCGCCACTGACACTCGGTTTGTCCTTGGACCCTCGCTTCATGGTTATGTTGACAACACCCCCGAGGGAGTTGCGGCCGTAGACAGTGCCTGGGCCATAGAGGATCTCAATTTTTTCAACATCCTCGATGGGGATGAAGTCAAAATTGACCTGATTGAAATCTGGTTCGTTGACCCTTACGCCATCTACAAAAACGGTGGTACCCGGCACTGGTAGCCCATTGAATCCCCGCAGGTCCACGGTGGACTGAAATTCGTTGCCAATCTGGTCGTAGAGAACAATGCCCGTTTGATACTGGAGTGCATCTTGGACAGTCTTTGCCCCTTGTCTTTCAATATCATCCTTCGTGATGACAACGACTTTGCTTGGTATGCGAGAGGCTTCTTGTTCCACGTCCTTGAGCCGAGTAGCCGTTATTACAACCGGTTTGAGGGTCTTTTCCTGTTTTGGCTCAGCCTCAGCGGCAAGAGACCCAAGGGGAAGAAGAAAGAGGAAGAAGATGATGAGGAACAGTTTCATACAAACTCCTTTCCCGCGAAAGGGGAGTGTTGTGGCAGATCGGATAGGTCTCCTGGCTTGGGCTTCGTCCTACTCACCGCGCCTTCCCACCCAAAGCAGTGATTTCCGATTTTAGATTCTCGATTTTAGAGTTAATCCAAAATCCCCAATCCAAAATCCAAAATTCTTTTGGACAGTGGCTCGCCTGCGGCTTTCGTGGCCTTCACAGTTGCGGGGCAGCAGGGGCTTTTAACCCCTTTCCCTTGCATCCATCTGCAGCCAATGTAATTACAATTAAATGATACGTTGGACTACTTTTTGAGTTCCTCCAGATCAAATACGATGGGTATCTTTACCCAACTCTCTACTGTTTCCGATCCGGATCGAGCCGGTTGGAAACGCCAACGTTTAACCGCTTTCATGGCGGCCTTATCGAGGGTGGTGAATCCGGAGCTTCGGCTGATCTCAATGAACTTGGTCTTTCCCTTTTGGTTCACCAAGACCCTGAGGAGGGTGGTCCCTTCCCAGCCCATTTTTCTTGCATGCCCGGGGTACTTTGGCTTTGCAATACGGGCATAGCGGACACCCACAAAGCGATTTGTTCTTTCGCCGTTGCCCAGGAAATTGACCTCTTTGGCGGCTTTCTGGAGTTGATTCACGGAATGCGAAATCGTTGATGGTTTGTTTTCTAGCTTTGTAGTGGGGTTAACCCTGGCCACCTTTGTGGGGGGTTCCTCAGCAGGGTCCTGTCTTAAAGGCTCGGGTGTGATGAAGTCCTCAATTTCGACCTGGAAAGTCGTGTCTTCTATTTCTCGTGGGCTTTCAGTTTGCTCTTTTTGGACGTCCTTTTGGCTCGTTGCCATGGTAACAGCCTTCCTGTGCGCGCGGGGTTTGTCTTTTTTAGGTTCTCTCTTTTTTGGCTGCTTGCTTGGCTTTGGAGTGCGGACTTTTGCCACCATTCTTCTGACAAGGGTTCTTTTAACTTCCTTTTTTTTCGGTTTTTTCTTTATGACTACTTTTGGTGTGCTTATTTTTTTTAGAGGCGTTCGCTGAATCTCCGGCTTAGCAGCACTATTGCTTGGAGTTTTAACCGGTGCTGCCTTCTTGGTGCTCAAGACAAGGGTCACGGGTATGGCGTTGCCTTGACCCTCTTGATCGTGGAAGGCGGGTAGCGCCAAAACCAGTGAATGAATCAGGGCAGAGATTAGGAAAAACCAAACCATCTCCATAACGCTCCAGGGAAAGCTAAGCTCTCTACCGAAAGATGGTTTGAAAGGAAGGATCCGAAGGTATGCTTTCAGACCCTCCTCTCTCCGTCAGAGAGGCCGGCCTCATGTCCCTAGGCAGGTTTCCTGGCTCTGGCCTTTGCCTACTCACCGCGCCTTCCCATCGATTCGTTATTCGTATAGTTGTTTATCCGTAATTCGTTGTTGGCGTTCACCAGTAACGAGTTAACGAATCAACGAGTAACGAAGCCGACAGTGGCTCAGTTGCGGCTTTCGTGGCCATCACAGTGGCGGGACCGCACCGGATTTGCACCGGTTTCCCTATTACCCCGTGTGGGCACCTAGGACTTGATTTGAGTATCTTGTAACCGAGAGCTAACTTGCTTGTCAAGCAGATATTGAATTTTCATTGCCCTGATTGAAGGTCTTGAATGAAGTCCTTGAATCCTGCTTCCATGTTGAACTGTGGTTCCCAACCCAGAAACTCCTTGGCCTGGGTGATGGCCATGGGCTGGGCGACAGAGTGCGGGGGCTTTCCAGGTATGATCTCCACCTGGAGCTTGGGAAGGAGTCGTTCGGCGGTGCCCACAAGCTCGTCGAACTTGGTTATAACACCGGCTCCGATATTGAACACGGTTTTCGCTGGTATCGGGATGGTTGCGGCCAGGTCTATGGCGCGGCCCACGTCTTTGAAGTAAACGTACTCGAAGTCCCTGGTTTGCTCTTGGGCGATTCTAGTCACGGCCCCGGTGAGCCCGTTCTGTAGAAGATTTTGGACCATTTCACCGCCGCCGGAGCCGGACCAGAAATGTCCCAGACCATAGACATTGGCCAGGCGCAGCATGATAGTTTCAAATCCGTACTGACGTTGGTAGGCCTCCAGTATCAATTCCTTTGCTGCCTTTGAGTTGCCGTAGCCTGAGCCTCCACCCTTGGCGAAGTCCTCCGATATGGGAGAGGAACTCCCCTGGCGCCGGTCGTAGACACCATGGGTGCTGATATGCACCATCCGCTTGACTCCGGTTAGCCGGATGGCCTCGGCTACATTGATGGTACCGATCAGATTCACCTGCAGACCTGTGTAAAGGGCCTCCGCTACCCGGCCGCCAATAAGGCCTGCTGTATGAACCACCGTATCCACCTGGTAGTCCTTGATGGCCTGGATCAGGGCCGGCAGATCACGGACGTCTTTACGCACGATTTCGACTTTTGCGTCTCCTAACTTTCTCCGCAGAAAATCCTCGCGCGGCTGTGGGTCAAAATAAACCAGGTGTTCCCCGCGCTTGAGCGCCGGTAGCCCGAAAGAAGTGCCCACAAGCCCTATTCCGGTGATTAGTGTGGTCATTTCATATCCTCCAGTTTCATTATTTCGTCGGTAGCTTTACCGTGACGCCTGCTCGTGCGCACTCCTCTTCGAAGCCACGCCTGATTTCCGGATCCTCGTCCTCATACTCAATCTGGTAACCCCCTTCTTTCAGTGAGACATCCGAGTTGATCAGTCCAGGTTGGAGCTTGAAACGGCGGCTGAGCATCTTGAGGGCAAGGTAACGGGCGGGTCGGTTTCCTGGATTAAAGTGTTGATGAAACCAGTTCTCGGGAGGCACTACAATCGAGCCGGGTTTCCAGTTAAAGCGTATTCTTTCCTGTCCTGCCGGCCACATGAGGGAGTAACCCTCGCCGGCCACAATGAAGACATGGGCCCCCGGTCCGTGGCGGTGCGCCTTTTTATAAATTCCCACCGGGAACTCGGAAATATGGGCTCCCATGGTCCCCTCGGCAAGCTCAAAGAACATCGTGGCATTCCCTTTGCCCCTTTCATTCCAGGCTATGGGTTCCAATGTCGTGATGTCCGATACAAAGTTCGTCTCAAGGACACGGTCCTCGTAGAGTCTCGCCTTGCCGCCGAAGTAGTTCTCCTCCCCCTTGAACCTGTCCACGAAGGCGTAGGTGTTGTTCATGATAAAATCTTCGTTGTGAAAGAGGTTGAAGACCAGGGGTGCATCCGTTACCCCCAGGAGACGCGCCTCCCGATCTCCCTGCCCGTTAAAGTGCTGATACCAGGTGTTTAGCGGGATGGCGAAGAGACTTCCCTTATGCCACTCGAAGCTCTGTTTGGGACCGTTTTCCTGCCAGAGGGTGGTTGCTCCACGGCCCTCGAGGACATAGACGAGTTCCTCGAAGAGGTGTCGCTCGGGATTGAGACTTTTTCCAGGCTGGATGCTGCAGATAAAGGCATCGTCCTGGTACCCACCGCCCTCCAGATTGATAATGGTTCCGTAACCGCCTTTTCTTTCCCACCATTTGAGGGGCAAGGCCATGATATCTTCGATGAAATACCCTTTAAAGACATCGACACCTTGACTCGTAGCCCACTCATCGTAGGGTGTGTCTACCCGCTCTGCGTTACGATTCACTCTTTCGAATGACGGAAAGCTCTCAACCTTCATGGAAACGCCTCCAGATTATTTCGGATGCTCGATATGCCTTTAGTTGAAACCTAAAATTAACTCAAGGGACAAGGGCAATTGCTGATAACCGCGGGTTTCATGAGGCGGAAATAAGAAAGCACCGATGCCATCACTATTGGATGGCACAACCGATGGAGCAGTGAATAGAGGCGACAAGTTAAAAAGTGTGCCTGGATCTTATTTAGGCTTCTGCGAGTCGGACAGGTATCGAAGCAAGCGTGAGTCCTGTGGTAGTAGTATTGTGCTCTTCTTTCCAAGGAACTTGTCGTAGGCATCCAGGCTGCGAACGAAACTATAAAATTCCGGATCCTGCCCATAGGCCTTGCCGTATATTGCCGTTGCCAGGGCGTCTCCTTCGCCCCGGCGGGTCTGACTTTCCTCATAGGCCTTGGCCAGAATAATCGTTTTTTCCTTGTCCGTGCCGGCCCTGATCTTCGCCGACTCCTCGGCACCTTCAGAGCGGTAGCGTTTGGAGATCCTCTCACGTTCGGAGCGCATCCGGGCAAAGACGCTCTCCTGAACCTCGCGAGGTAAATCGGCCCGTTTGACCCTCACGTCTACCACGTCGAGGCCAAACTCCTTCGCCTTTTCGGCTGACCGAGCAGCTACGGCCTCCATGGCGGGCTCGCGCTCTTCGGCGATGATCGACGCAAAATTTCTCCTGGCCAACTCTTCTCTAAGCTCGGAGAAAACGATCTCATCGAGGCGGGCACGCGCCCCCGGCTCAGCCCGGACCGTCTTGTAAAACAGCAGAGGGTCTTGAATCTTCCAGCGAGTGACATGGTCAACCATGACCCGCTTCTTGTCCTTGGTGAGGTATTCGGCAGGCTGTGCGTCACTGGCTAGGATCCGCTGCTCAACTTTGATCACCTGCTGGAGAAAAGGGTATTTCCAGTTCAATCCGGGCTTTTGGATCGCACGTTTGAATTCCCCGAGCTGGATGACGATGGCCTGTTCCCATTCGCCCACCGTGAAAAAAGTCTGGCTGCCAAAGATGACTACAATCACAAGGAGAACGAGTCCTACACTAGAAAAAAGCCGACGTGCCATATCTGCCTCCGTTACTGACCCGACTGGGTACTGGGTGCCTGTTTAATGATGAATTCTTTCAACGGCAAGAGAGGGACCACTCCTCCCTTGCCTTCGGACTGAAGGACGACCTTCTCTACTTCGGGAAGCACCCGCTCCAGGGTTTCAAGGTGGAGTCGCTCCCTGGTAACTCCAGGTGCTTTTTTATACTCGGTGAGAACGGAATTAAACCTTGCGGCATCCCCTCGAGCCCGGAGAATCCTCTCCTCCCTGTATGCCTCCGCCGCCCGAATGATCTCCTGAGCCTCACCACGCGCCTTGGGTATCAGGTCCTCTCGGTAACCTTCCGCCTGTCGTACCAGCTTTTCCTTGTCTTCACGGGCGCGTACCACCTCGTTGAAGGCGTCTTTGACCTGTTCAGGGGCGTCTACGGTCTGGAGCTTTACAGCGGTGATCAGAATCCCGGACTCGTAGGTATCCATCAATTGTTGCAGAAACACTCGGGTCTCATCCTGAACCTTAGCCCTACCAACCGTCAGCACCTCATCCACGGTGGTGTTACCGACGCGGCTTCGCAGTGCAATCTCGATGGCCGCGCGCAGCGTTGTAACAGGATCGCGGAGACTAAATAGAAACTTGCCGGGGTCCTTGATCCGATACTGGACGATGAGTTGAACGTCGACGATATTCTCGTCACCAGTGAGCATCTGGGACTCGGCGGGAACCGGTCGAAGCAAGCTTGGCCGGCGCGGATTACTCCTGAAACCCACCTCGAGACGGCGGATCTGCTCGACGTTAATCACGTCTACCTGCTGGAACGGCCATGGCCAGTGATAGTTCAGGCCGGGGCTAGTGGGGAGTTGCAGTACCCTACCAAATTGTCGAACCACTCCCTGCTCTCCGGGTCCCACGATGTAAATACCACTGGCGGCCCAGATGATGAAAACTACCGTCAAGATGATCGAAGGTAGTCCAGCCTTCATGAATTTAGGGAGCTGCGGCAACTTCGAGAGAAATTCTTCCCACTCACTGCCTCGACTCCACGGCCCATTTCCGCCTCTTTGTGCCATAGGGTTCCTTTTTGAGTTCCTTTTATATTAGTCGATTTTGCTACAGATGCTTTTGGTTTATTAAATTTCGCAATTAATTGACTATGCTGGGCGTCCAAGCCCCGTTATGGATATGAACAGAATCAGAATAAATGCCTGTACAATCCATCCAATAGCACAAACTCCCACGGCTCTCCATGTGCTTTCGTAGTCCAAAGCTGCTTTGACGGCGATCACCATTGCAACCAGCATCCAGATGCCCGCCCCGAAGAATACGAATTCGCGCAAGAAAGGGATGACTCCCAGGATGCGCAACAAACCCGGCGATGCAGAGAAGCCAATGGTCCGAAGCAGCTCGCTATGGGTGGCGTGGGTTTGCGGCTCGGGCAACATCTTGGTTCCGATCCAGTAGGTGATGTATGCCCAAATATACCAGCTGATCAGGGCGACGACGGTCCCAATCAACAATCCCCCGAAATTACCGCCCGTGGCTCCGATACCAGCGGCAATGGCTGAAAGAACCACCACTCCCACCGCTTGACCTGTTACTGAGGTGTCTTTTTCTACTTCTTCAAACAGGTTCGGGTCTAACCTGGCGGCCCTTATCATTTTATCAACGAATGGATTCATGGTTTATGTTTGCAGAACCCTATACTCCCCCCATACGCTTGTCAAGGCAGATATGGTAGTTGGTGATGTATCAGTCTATGTGTAAATTTTGGTGGGGGGAAGGGAGTGGAGAGGAAAATGGCTTTCACATTTGTCGGAGAATCGAAGATCTCGAGGTGGTTAAGGGATAGGCCTAGGGTATTTTTTGATTGGGAAAAGACAGAAGGGGTGCTAACTCCAGAGTTGCACGACAAATACAAACATGAGGAGGGCACCCCTATGCTGCTCGAGCAAGCAACACCAAGCAATGTATCGCGAGCGATTAAAGAGATCAATGCCTTTGAGTGGGAGGGCGACTTTAAACCGATGGCCCGCCAAGCTCTAAAACACCTGGTGGAGAAGCGGCTGGACGAAGAGATGGCCCAGTACATAGGACTATCACGCTACGAGCATGGGGCGGACCGAGTGGACTACCGCAATGGCCACTATACCAGGCATCTGTTGACCGAGATGGGAAACTTAGAGCTTTTAGTGCCAAGGAGCCGTAAGGGAGGGTTTCCCACCAAGCTCCTTGAGCGTTACGCCCGAAGGTGCCGTTCGGTGGATCGGGTGTTGTTAGCCTGCTTTTGTTTGGGACTATCCACCCGAAAGGCCGCTTCGGTGCTGGTTCCTATTGTAGGGGAGCGGGTCTCGGCCACAACGATTTCCAGGATTGCCCGGGATCTGGATAAAGAGGTTAAGTTTTACCATAGCCGTCCCCTTAGGGATCAGTACCGCTATCTGTTCTTTGATGGGGTGGTGTTAAAGAGCAAGGGGGCTGCCAAGGTACAGAAAAAGATATTACTTTGTGCCTTCGGGATCACGGTTGGGAGGCTCGATTTCTATGCGGCCCCAACTGAATCTGAAGCCTCTTTGTTCTCAAACTTCTTCAAACATGGGCCTTCGATTGTCTATCCTAAGTCTAACCTGGCGTGTTGGCCCTTATCATCGTATTATCAACGAATGGATTCATGGTTTATGTTTTCAGAACCCTATACTCCCCGTTCCATACGCTGGCAAATGCATACAAAGAATCGTTTTTTCTGTCTTTCATCACTTGAACCAAAATTGGAGTGAGAATGCCCCTAAGAAATTTACACACAAGTCTTGACGCTTCCATGGTAGTTGTGTCTGCAATTTAGAGAAGTTGGAGCGCGAGGAGAGAGTAGCGGACACGTGTGGATGCATTCAGGAATGTCTAACGGTATGTATGACTCTGAAGTTTATGACCTAGGTGGACTTTTTTTCAGTAGGTGTCGACGTGGATTGAAGGGTACGCCGTTGAGTCTCATCTCGAAGTGAAGGTGGGGATTGGTGCTTTTCCCTGTATTGCCTATGTTTGCAATCCGCTGGTCCTTGCGAACCTTTTGTCCCTTCGCAACGTGGATTTTCGAGAGATGGCCGTACAGGGTGGTTAGACCTTGGCCATGGTCCAGGACGATATGCTTGCCATTGCCATTACCGTTGCCGGCAAATTTCACAATGGCATCCCCTGGGGCATGGACGGGAGTTCCCTTTCGATTCGCGATGTCCAGGCCGCTATGAAATTCCTTTTTTCCTGTCCAGGGAGATCGACGGTTTCCATAGGCGGAGCTCAACCATCCCTTGGTAGGCCATTTTGAAGGGATAGATTCGATGAGACCCTCCAGTTCTCCCTGGAGCGATCCGAGACTTGCTTCTAGATCATCCACTACGTGGGCCCCCGAGAGGTAAGCCCTACGCTTGCGTGGCAAGGAGGCCCTGATCTTGGTTCGCAACCCTTTCCAGTTGGCGAGGAGTTGTTGGCTAACCGTGATTCGTTCCTGCAAGGTCACGAGTTTTCGCCGCTGGGTTTGTATATGATTCCTCAAAGTGACCACCTGCTCACTATGCTCAGCCATGAGAGTTGTCACTTCACTACTATGGTTGGTTTTAAGGGATTTGACCTCTTGGGTCAGTTGAACCCTGAGGCTGCTTTCCTTTCTTTTTTGGACCTTTGTCCAAAAGTAGTCGCCCAGGAACCAGACACTGAGGCTCGCTATGGCGATCCCTGTGTACAAAATGGTTCGAACGACTTTGCCGGAGATCCCGAGGCGTTTTATTTGCGTTCCGTATTGTGGAAGGATGAGTACGGAGTAGCTTTTGTTCAATTCCATGTGTGTTGCCGTGATGAATTAGGATCTTTCATTGACGGCCTCTAGCTCATCTCCCTTCATTTTGCAGTGGCCGTCGAAGATGACCCCTTCTTCTAATACGAGGACCGGCGTGACAATGTCGCCGTACATGCGAGCGCTGCTACGGAGTTCTACCCGTTCTTTAGCGGTGATATGACCAAATAGCTGGCCACTGACGATGGCCACTCCCACCCGTACATCAGCCTTCAAGTCGCCATGCTCTCCTACGATTAGAGTGTCCGATGATGAGAGTTCCCCTCGGAACTTCCCGTTCAAGACCAACGTACCTGAAAATGCGAGATGGCCTTCAAGCTCACACCCCTGATCGAGTACGGAAATCGCGGGCTGGTCAGGAGTGGAATTATTCCCTTTCCAGCGCCACATGAGATCTGCTGCTTACCTTACGAATGATACGCTTCCGTTACGCTGGCTTCCGGGCACCTTGTGGAGTTTCCACCAGTGCAGGACCAGCCGGACGACGTTCAGCTACAACCTCACCTGCGCGCCGCATCTTGGAAACATTCCCGTTAAAGAATCCCCCCTTGGAAATAACGAGGGAGTCGGTCTCAATGTTGCCAGAAACGCGCCCGGTGGAGGTGATTTCAACATTACCGGTAGCCACCATGTTGCCTTCATACTGTCCCATGATGATGGCCTCGGCGGTGTTCACATCGGCTCGAACTACCCCTTTTTCGGCAATCACCAGCTTTCCCTCCACGTTCATTTCCCGCCACCTCGCACTCGATCTGGATGGAATCCCCTATGTTGAACTTTCCCTCGATGCGCGCGGATTCACCTAATACCGTTAGCAGTGGACCTGCGCCACCACCGTTGCTTTGCTTTCCCAACATAGACACCCTCCTTTTTCGTAAACGTGATGAAAATTAAAAATATTTAGCATTTCGAAAAATTTTGAAACAGGGGCCACATACTATCTCGACTTTTAAATGCTTGTCAATATTAAGTTGCCCTGTTTGAAAAAATAATTATGGTGCGAATGTCGTGCAAATATATATGGAAAATATTCTGATTTTCAAGATGCCGGATTTCGTGTGGTGAGCCCGCCGTTTGAAGAGCTCGGGGGGGGCTTCCATGAGCCTGAAAGGATCTGTGAACTGTTCAATGGGTCGAATCGGAGGGTACTCTGGGCGCGCCGCCCAACGGCCGAAGGAACGGAGATCCGTCGTATGGGGCTTCAAATACAAAAGAGGGAAATTTTAATTCGCGGGAAGTCTTTCCTTAGGTGCGGATGCAATGATCTAAATTATCCTTGATCTTATCGTTCTAAAAACATT
Source organism: uncultured Binatia bacterium (SeqCode) (assembly GCA_965215595.1). Classification (GTDB taxonomy): domain Bacteria; phylum Desulfobacterota; class Binatia; order UBA9968; family CAXXLF01; genus CBDCDW01. Next base: position 157,807 of record CBDCDW010000007.1, read on the forward strand.
GTCAGGCTGTGGGATTTCCCCCGTGGAAAGAGAGGTGGGTGATAGGGATCTAGGACGGATGGCCTTATTCATCACCATCTCCAAAGTAGTCCCTTAAAATACGGTCCTTGATGTATTCCAACGCTCCAAGATCCTGGAGGATATCCCCCCCGGTGTCATAAAAGAATACGTCTCCCTTCTTATTGCGACCAATAGCCACCAACCAATCCAGCTGATCCCTGTCTTCCAGCAGGTAGTTAATGGCCTGGCTGGCCCCCTTGCTGGAGATGATGGTCACTTTGGGAGATTTCCTCTTTTTGGGTTGATTCATCGTGGACCCTCCTGATTAAGAATAGTGTATAACAAAAAGCAGCAATCGCTCAACCCTAGAGACCCTTCCGAACTCTAGCGAACATTTCCGGACAACCCTATCACGCCCTGGACCCTCTTAGAAAGGGGGGTTGGGTTTTTAGAAAATTCAATCTTGGAACTAATGTTTCCATCATACCCCAATCCCATTGACTCGGGTAGTTTCGACTATTAAGTATGTAGGCCTTGCATTCCAACCGCCTCCCCAGAGCATAAAAATTTAATTTGTCTTGAATCCTTTAAGGCGGGACGTGGCTTCAAAAACCGGTCCACAAGTGAATCGGCCGGCTTGAGTTTTGCGGGTAGCAAATTTGAAAAATATTTTCACATATCAAAGGATAAAGCTGACGCTGTTATCCTCAATATTCCTTACCACCCTATTTCTTCCACCTTTGGTTGATCCATCACACAAATCAGTCATCGATGCGCTCGCCCCCTTCGACATCGTAGCCGACGGGTTCCGCGAACCCATGGATGTCGTGGTGGATGACGAGGAGATGGTTTACCTTTCCGATCGTAAAGCAGGGAAAGTGTTTGAGATTAAGAATGGAAAAGTTGAAACCCTGGTGAAGTACCTTGAAGACCCGCTAGGCCTTGCGTTGGACTCGGAAGGGCGTCTTCTCATTGTGGAGGAGGATGAGGGACGTCTGTTGCGGTTGGAAGAGGACAGGAGTTTGACCGTTGTGGTGCGGGGAATGAAAAATCCCCGCTGGGTCACGGTGGCCGGGGACGGCTCGATCTACATTTCGGCGGAGGGACTGAAGTCAAAGAAAAAGAGCCACCGGCATAGATTCAGCTGGTTCAGTCACCGTTGGTGGTGGAAGTGGAAAGGCGACGACGATGACGATGATAATAACAGGGAGGACGATGACGACGACGGGGGCGAAGACAAATCCGATGGAGAGGTGATTTTGCGCTTTAAAGATGGCCAGCTTTCAGTTTTCGCCGATGGCTTCGAGGATATTGAGGGGTTGGCGGTCAATGCAGAGTATGTTTTTGCTGCAGCCGAAGAGCACAAAGAGAAAAGAAGCAAGTTTGGGAAGGTCTGGCTAAGACGTTTCAGACGCGGACACGATCATGAGGGGGTATTTCAGGTTCCCATTGAGACCGACGGCAGTGCGGGAGAGGTTAGTCGGTTCACAGAGAAGGAAATCAAAGAGCCCATCGGTTTGGTTCGAGACATTCTGGGGGCCCTTTATGCCAGTGGTAGGAAGTTCAGGCATGGGAGGAGACAGAAAAGAGACGTTATCGGCAAGGTAGACCTGGAAGGTGGGGTAACCCACTTCGCTTCGCGGCTCAAGGACCCGCGGGGCCTGGCCTTCGATGGCTTCGGTAACCTATATATTGCGGATGGAGAGGGGAGGGGTCGCGGACGGGTGATCCGATTCAGGGCGCCACCGTCTCCTTATATAACTTTTCCGGCGTTTACCAACCAAAATCCTTTTGTAGTCAACGGAACCACCGACCCTGAATCACGGGTGGATCTGCTAAGTAACGGCGCTGTTCTCGAGACCATTCAAACGGAAGATGGAAGCTTCGCTTTAACATTAGACTTGGTAGCTAATAACCTGAATTCATTTCAGATATTTTCCACCGCCCACAATGGCGATGGTCTTACCAGCGGCCCTGCCGAAATCAATGTTACCCTCGACAACGTTCCTCCTCTCATCACCAGCCTTCAGCCAGGGAATGGTTCTTTTCTAAAAGACTCGACACCCACCTTGAGTGCCAGTTTTTCGGACCTCCTCTCAGGTGTTGATGTGAATAGCGTCCTGGTTCAACTCAACGGGACCAGCGTTAACTCCATGGCGACCATCACGGCAGACGGTTTTAGTCTGCCTTTGACGGTTCCTCTAAATGAAGGGTCCCACATTGTTTTTGTATCCGTCTCCGATCTCGCCGGCAATCAGGCAACTGCCTCTTCAACCTTTACGGTGGATGTTACCCCACCATCCATCACTGAATTGACCCCTGCAGACCTCTCGGTGGTCAGCGAGACCCCTTCCGAAATTTCAGCCAAGTTCAATGACAACCTTTCCGCAGTCGATACCGCTTCGGCAACGATTGAAGTGGATGGGGCCGATGTAACTTCCCAGGCCACGGTCACCAGCTCGGATATTACCTTCAAGCCGGGTAACTTGAGTCAGGGTCTTCACACCGTTTCTGTCTCCGTTTTGGACCTTGCGGCCAATTCAGCTGCAGCGGATTGGTCATTCACGGTTTCTTCAGGACCGGGGCTTGATCCCATTGGTGACAAGACAGTCAACGTTGGGAGCACCTTGAGCTTTACCACCACTGCCAGTGGGGGAAGTGGACCGCTTACCTTTTCGGTTACTCCTCTTCCTCTCGCGGCAAATGCCAGTTTTAACGCTTCAACGGGCAAGTTCAGCTTTTCACCTGGTCTCTCTCAGATAGGTTCTTCTAACCTGACATTTTCAGTATCAGATGATTCCTCTTCTACTTCAGAAACCATCAAGGTCACGGTTCCCCCACCACCACCAGCCGGAGTTACAGCCCTTACCGGCAGATTGCTGGATGCCAACGATTTTGAAAACGGAGTGACCACGCCAATCGTGGGGGCCACCGTCTCTCTTTTGGGAACGGGTATTTCCGCCACCAGCAATAGCAATGGTGATTTTACTCTCAGTGGTATTCCAGCGAGTAGCCACGTGCTGGACATCGATTCTTCCACAGCGAATGCGGCCCCGGATAGTTCTCCCTACGCGGGTTTCCGGGAGGAGATCGAGCTTATAGCCGGTGTAAATAACATTGTGGACCGGCCATTTTTCTTGCCGCGAATTGCCATGAACAGTCTGACCACTGTAAACCCCAACTTTTTTACCACTGTCACCAACCCCGATTTAGGAGTCACACTGAACGTTCCCCCCAGCACGGCAAAGGACGAGAACGGGAATGATTTTAACGGCCAGCTTTCTATTTCACTTGTCCCCCGGGATCTCGCGCCTGCAGAACTGCCCTCTAACCTCGATCCGGGACTCTTGATAACGATTCAGCCCGTTGGAGTGACATTCTCCACGCCAGTACCCATCACTTTTCCCAACATTGACAATCTGCCACCGGGGACACAGACGGATATCTGGTCGTTGGATGCTGAGTCGGGCACCTTTAAGGTAGTCGGTACGGGACTGGTTTCATCCGACGGCACAAAGATCGAGACAATTTCAGGAGGTATTCGGGCCACGGACTGGCATTTCAGCTTGGCTGCGGCCATCCGACAGGCCCTTGACGCCATTGCGGGTGGTATTGGTTCGATTTTGGATTCTGCTAAGGCTACGGAATGTCCCTGTGCGAGATCCGTACAAATGAAGGACGGTTCCGTCAAGACAGGCTTCTCGATTCCGTCATACCGTTCTCTAGGCGCGTCAAGATCACCGCAGTTCACCTATGATACCCAATGGGCGAACCCCAAACCAGTGATTCCCTTTGAGCCAACGATATCGTCTCGGTCCGCTGTTCCCCGTACTCTCTCGTCCGAGGTTTCCATCGGTGGAGTCAGTCAGGGGAAAAAGACCTTTTTGGATACCTCCGGGCTCGACGAAAGCAAGGACGAGACCCTACGGACAGCGGCGTCCTTCGACGCGAAGGATTTTACCACGGGTGTGCACCTGATTATCCTTCGCACAACCAGCATTTTCCAGGTGTCCAGAGTATCTTCGGATACCAGTGATGAAATATTGATCCGTAATGAGAGTCAAAGTCCATTCGGACCAGGGTGGACCCTTGAAGGATTGGAGCGGATCTTTTTCAACCCCGACGGCTCGCTCGCCGTGATCATAGGAGACAACTCCCTGGTGCACTTCAAACCCCAGGAAGAGACCCCGCCTTTTGAGAACTTTTTTCCTGTGGCGGGGGAATTTTCGCATATTGTAAAGAATCCGGATGGTACCTTCACTCGTATCCTCACGGATGGTACCCGGATCAACTTCGACAGCCAGGGACTCCATGTATCGACCGTGGACCGAAACAGCAATGCCATGAGCTACGGATATGACCCTCAAGGAAAACTCGAGAACATCACGGACCCAGTTAACCTGGTTACAACATTAACCTATACGGGTACCTTTTTAAGCTCGGTGACTGACCCTGATAATCGGACGACTACCTTTCAGCGGGATCCAGCGGGTAACCTTACCCAGGTTATATTTCCTGATGCCACAACCAAGTCTTTCGGCTATGACGGAAGCAACCTTATGACCTCTGAAACCGACGAGCGAGCCAAGACCTCGCAAATGAACTATGACGGCTTGGGAAGATTTACCAACGGTACGACTAAGGACGGGAGCACCATCGCGGCGACTAACATTCAATCGGTTGGTTTCTTTGATCCAGATTCCGGAGTAGGGACTAAGGACAATCCTGCTCCCGTAGCTAGGCCCAACGAGGCCATCAGCACATTGATCGACGGGAAGACGAACACTACTAGTTTTGTGATTGACAGCCTTGGAGCCACAACACGCCAGGAAGATGCCCTCGGGCAGGTGACCCTGATCGAAAGGGACAAAAACGGTAACCCCACTAAAATCACCCGCTCCAACGGTGCGGTACTTGAAATGACCTATGACACCAATGGAAATCTCCTGACCTCGAAAGACCCGCTCGGTGCCACGACGGTATTCACCTACGACCCAGTATTCAACCAGGTCACTACAATCACCGATCCAAAAAATAACACTACCACGATCAACTACGATGCAAATGGTAATCCGACAGACATCATCGACGCATTGGGTAATAGGACGGAGATGACTTACGATGGCCAGGGACTGCTCACAGCCGTGACCTCGGCTTTAGGAGAGGCAGAAGAGAACACCACCACATTTACCTACGATGCCAGAGGTAACCTTCTTACCACCACGGACCCCCTAAATAATGTAACGACACTGGAATATGACACGGCAGGCAACGTAATGAAGTCCACGGATGCCGAAAACAGAGTGACGGAGTTCGGCTATGACTCTTTGAACCGGCTTGTGACTGTGTTGGACCCGAATTCGAAACTGACTCAGTATAGCTACGATGATGCGGGCAATTTGATTCAGGTTACCGATGCGAAGAACCAGACCACCACCTTTGCCTACGATGACATTAACCGGCTCATTTCCGCGACGAATCCACTGACCTTGACCGAAACATTCACCTATGATGAGAACGGAAATCTTACCTCCACCACGAACCGAAACGGCCAGGTGTTAACCTTTGACTACGACGTCTTGAACCGGCTGGTAAAAAAAACCTTGCCTCCCAGCCCCAGCCAGGCCGGTCCTCAGATCACGACTTTTAACTATGACACCGTGGGCAATCTGACTGCGGTAATCAATCCGGCAACGGGGGTTTTCAATCAGTATGATCTAGCCAACCGGCTGGTTTCCTCTTTCTCGGGTACGGAAGGCACGGTGAATCCGCTTCAAATCATCACAACCAATACTGTGATCGATGAAGACGATTTTCAATTCGAGGGCCAAAGCATTCAGGTGGACGGCAGTACGCTGACCGTAAACGGTACCCACACCTTTGCAAATGTGATCCTGATCAACGGTGCTGTCCTCCAACACAGCCCAACGACGGGTGTAAAAGTCAATAAGCTGGACATCAGAGTGATCGACACGATTCAAATTGACGCAACCAGCAAAATAGACGTTACGGGCCGCGGATTTTTAGGGGCTAGTCAGCCCGGCAATATACGGGGCTTTGACGGGCTGACGGTGGGTTTCCAGATAGGCAGCACGGGAAGAAGTGGAGGGAGTTATGGAGGGCTGGGCGGTAGGGTTGATGTAGGTCCGAACCCGATCTATGGCGACATCAGAGACCCTAACGATCCCGGCAGTGGAGGCGCCCGCTTGAGCAGCGGTCCTCCGGGAGGCAACGGTGGCGGGTTGATACGGATTGTAGCCGGGACCTTACAGCTTAACGGGACCATCAAAGCGGACGGAGGCAGTGTTTCGGGGATCAATGTCGGCGCAGGTAGCGGTGGAGGAATACGCATTGACGTGGGGACGCTGAGCGGAGCGGGAAGCATGGCGGCCAGCGGAGGAACGGGAGCATCCAGTGGAGGAGGAGGCGGCGGGGGAGGACGGATCGCGGTGTTCTATCAAAACACTGCTGGCTTTGACCTGAATCAGATAACGGCCTTTGGGGGGGCCGCGTTTAGTGGCGGTGGAGCGGGGACGGTTTATCTGCAGGGGCCGGGGAAAGAAAGTGGGGAGTTGATCGTCGACAACAACGGCGTGAGCGCGGCAAGCCAAACGACCCCCCTACCGTCGGACCCCCTGAGCCCGCTGACTCTGGGCAATATTCGAGTGCGTAGAGCAGCCAGCGTACGGGTGAATGAGTCAATCAATCTGACCGGTACCCTGGAGGTCACGTCCGGAGCGGAATTGGTCCTTGACCAGCGGATCATCGCATCTACCGTAGACATCAACAACAACGGCACCATCACCCATGTCCCGACCACCGGAACGGCTTCCTTTAAAGTAGACCTCATTGCAACGACGTTTCTCATTGACGCAACCAGCAAAATAGACGTTTCTGGCCGTGGCTTTTTGGGTGGCGGGCAGCCCGGTAACACCTTGGGGAGAGTAGGTATGACCGTCGGGTTTGTGCAGGGCAGCACGGGCAGGAGTGCAGGAAGTTATGGTGGGTTAGGAGGAGCTGCTATAGGAAATTCGAATCCGGTTTACGGAGACCTCCAAGACCCCAACGATCCAGGCAGTGGAGGAGCAACCACAAGTAGTGCTCCTGGAGGCAATGGAGGGGGATTGATCCGCATAGTAGTCCAGACCTTCCAGTTGGATGGTTCTATATTAGTCAATGGAGGACTAGGAGGGGGTGACGCAGGTGGTGGAAGTGGAGGAGGAGTAAGGGTCGATGTGGGAACACTCGCAGGTACGGGACAGATAACAGCCAATGGGGGAAATGGGAACGAGACTGGAGGAGGGGGAGGTCGTATAGCGATCTACTATCAGGACGCCACAGGTTTTAACTTTAACACTCAGGTGACTGCCTTTGGGGGGATTGGAAATGATCAGCCTGAGGGTGGGGCTGGAACTATCTTCCTACAGGGGCCGGCAAGGGAGATCGGAGAGCTAATTGTAGACAACAACAACATTGGAGCTCCTTCCCAGTCCACCCCGATTCTCGCTACTCCTTCCGGTCTAGCGAGCTTAACCAATCTCCGTGTGCGCCGGTTAGCGAGGGTAAGAATCGAGGATCAAGTAAATCTAACGGGGACTCTAGAGGTATCATCGGGAGCAGAGTTTATCCCTGTTAACCGGGCTATTGCCTCCACTATTGACATCAATACCGGCGGCATTATCACGCAGCTTCCCACTACTGCCACAAGCTTTTTTAAAGTGGACCTCAGCGCCAATACTCTTTCTGTGGGTCTTGGCAGCCGCATTGACGTAGCGGCCCGTGGCTTTTTGGGTGGCGGGCAGCTCGGTAACACCTTTGGGAGGGTAGGTATGACCGTCGGGTTTGTGCAGGGCAGCACGGGTAGGAGTGCAGGAAGTTATGGTGGGTTAGGAGGAGCTGCTATAGGAAATTCGAATCCGGTTTACGGAGACCTCCAAGACCCCAACGATCCAGGCAGTGGAGGAGCAACCACAAGTAGTGCTCCTGGAGGCAATGGAGGGGGATTGATCCGCATAGTAGCCCAGACCTTCCAGTTGGATGGTTCTATATTAGTCAATGGAGGACTAGGAGGGGGTGACGCAGGTGGTGGAAGTGGAGGAGGAGTAAGGGTCGATGTGGGAACACTCGCCGGCGCGGGACAGATAACAGCCAATGGGGGAAATGGGAACGAGACAGGAGGAGGAGGGGGTCGTATAGCAATCTACTATCAGGACGCCACAGGGTTTGACTTTAATACCCAGGTGACTGCCTTTGGGGGAATTGGAAATGATGGGCCCAACGGCCAAGACGGCACTACACTTTTCGAGCTGCTCATCGCCATGCTGCTCCCACAAGATGACGAAGTCCCTATTATCAGGAAAGCCGACGCCCAATTCGAAGCGCCCATCCAATTTGCGTCTTTGAATTTGTTACCGATCGCCTCCGATACGTTCGTTACTCATTCTGAGTCCGAAATTCCCAATCGCCTTCTTAATCTCAAGCAACTAATTGCCAATGTGCAATCCAAAATACCAAATAGTGTCCACCCCCAACGTCGAGTATTCTCCGAAAACTCAGTACTCAGCACTCAGTCCTCAGTACTACCGGAACATACCAATCGATATATTGCCCTCGCCGCTGCCACGGCAGACGAAGACTTTGACCCTGATCCAATCTACACCTACGATTTGAACGGCAATCGCATTTCCATGATTGACCCAACTGGGCTAACCACGTACAATTATGATGAGTTGAATCGACTCACTTCTATTACCAATAACGAAGCCTTGACCACGACATTCGCTTACGACGCCCTCGGCCGCCGCACCTCAATGACCCACGATAACGGAGTGGTAACAACCTATAATTACGATGCTGCTTCTCAGCTTCTTTCCTTAGTCCACCAGCTTGGGGCTGCGACTATAAATTCCTTCACATACACTTACGATAAAGTTGGTAACCGAAAGACAAAAGCGGATAATAGTGGTGTGGCCAGCTACACCTACGATACATTGAATCGCTTAACCGAAGCTGTCAATCCGTTGCCTTCCAATCCTTTAGAGTCTTTCACCTATGACGAAGTGGGCAATCGCGTCGACTCCAATCAGAATGGCACCTCCACTTTTAACAACGCAAATCAGCTAGAAGGTGATACGGATTCCACATATTCTTACGACAACAACGGTAACCTCACACAGAAGACCAACAAGATCACCAGCGCCTTTACTCTCTATGAGTACGACGCAGAGAACAGGCTAATCCGTGTCGTCCGTGAAGATGGCAGCATCGTGAACTACAAGTACGACGGGTTAGGGAGAAGAATAGAGAAAGAAGTAGACAGTGTCGTTACTCAATACATCTTCGATCGAGAAGACATACTCCTCGAACTCGACGGCTCAAACAACATCGTCGCCCGCTATACTCATGGATCTGCGATCGATGAACCGCTGATTATGGAGAAAGGCGGGCAGTCTTTCTTCTATCATGCAGATGACCTTGGAAGTATCACCGAGCTAACTGACACTCTTGGCACTGTTGCACAGTCGTACACCTACTCCTCTTTTGGAAAGATTGAATTTCAGCTAGATTCTAACTTTATCCAGCCGTATACCTTCACTGCCAGAGAATTGGATCCAGAAACTGGGCTGTATTTTTACCGTGCACGGTATTACGATCCGAGTCTTGGACGGTTCCTGCAGGAGGATCCCCTCGGTATTGCCAATGAAGTTAATTTTTATACATATGCAAGCAATGACCCGGTTAAATTTATCGATCCATTTGGGGAAATAAGAGGTAGAAGTAAGAAATTTCAAAGGTTGTCTGTTAGCACTCCTGGGGGAGAGGTTGCTCTAAACAGTACGATTGACCAAATTAACACCGCTCTTGAAAATGCTATAAAGGGAAATGCATCTAAAGAACATATAGGCAAACTTGAAACGTTAAGGAAGGTAAAAAGAAAAGGCGAGCGTAGCTTAGCCAGGAGCTTAGGCCAAACTGCCCGGAAGGGCGGCAAAAAAAGTGTCGTCGGTTTTATAGTCTTCGGCCTTTTCGATGATCTTCAACTGGTCCTGGAAGCGATTCTATGTGGCCGTAGTATTGGAGAACAATTTCAAAAGAATGTTGAAAGCCTCGGAAATCCAGAATTCCTTCCTGTAAGTGGCGTTATAATACCCAATCCGTTTTTTGTCCCAGGTCGCCTGTGAGGATTTGTGTCGTAAATGTTCCAGCGAACAAACCGTGAGAAGGAAAACATGAATATAAAGATTATTTCCGACCTTGGGCAAATGTATTATTTCGGCCTTTCTTCGAAGAGAAGGAATTATCGAAGGGCTTTCCCTTACCTTTTTAAGGCTGCAAAGGCCGGAGATGCTCATAGTCAGAATCTCGTTGGGATCTGCTTCGATAAGGCTCTAGGAGTCAAGCGGAACGCTAAGAAGGCGAAATACTGGTATAACCTAGCGGCCAGGAAAAACGACAAGGAGGCGCTAGGGAACCTCGCTTATCTCTATGAGAAAGGACGCGGGACTAAACGTAACCTTAAACGAGCATTCTTGCTTTATAAGAAGTCTGCGATGCTTGGTGACGCACGCTCTCAGTGTAATTTAGGCGTGATGTATCTAGAGGGCTTAGGGACCCGACCAGACGCAAAAAAAAGTGTGACGTGGTTTCGAAAAGCAGCAAAGGCCGGTGTCAGCCGCGCACAGTACAATCTCGGGTTAAGTTACTGTGATGGAGTTGGTATACGAAAGAACCGCAATCTAGCACGGATTTGGCTTAACAAAGCATCGGAGCAGGGACTTTCCCAGGCAACACGAGCGTTAAAATCCTTGTGAAGCGGATCAAGTAATAGGGGACGTTGCGGCTTTTGTGGCTTTATAGTAAATGTTCGAGATGCCTCGTGGTCCCCGATTGGATGCTCCAGGCGTGTTACATCATGTCATGGCCCGTGGGATAATGCGCCAGGCCATATTCCGCGATAACAGGGATCGCAACGACTTCGTTACCCGTCTTGGGGAGTTAGCAAACTCTGGGGCATTTCGTATATATGCCTGGGCTCTGTTACCTAATCACTTCCATTTACTCGTGCGCACGGCAAAACGACCACTGGCACGCAGTATGCGCTCGTTGTTAACCGGCTATGCGGGTAGTTTTAACCGTCGTCATCGTCGCAGTTGGCATCTGTTTCAAAATCGATACAAGTCAATCGTTTGTGAGGAGGAGCCATATTTTCTGGAATTGGTTCGATATCTCCATCTAAATCCGCTTCGGGTAGGTGTGGTTCGCAATCTAGGGGAATTGGGCAGGTATCGGTATAGTGGGCATGGAACGCTGCTGGGCAGACATGAACATGGTTGGCAAGAAACGGAGATAGTGTTGGAACAATTTGGCAAGAGAGTGCGAGAGGCCAGGTTTCGGTACGAGAGATATGTAGCAGAGGGGGTTGAAAGGGGGAGGCGGGCGGAGTTTCAAGGGGGAGGACTGATTCGCAGCACTGGGGGGTGATCGGCGGTGCGTAAGCTCCTGAGGGGCAGAGAAAGCTTCGCGGGGGATGAACGGATCTTGGGAGGGAGGGAGTTTGTTGAGCAGATGCGGCAGGAGGTGGAGCGGATTGAGGATGAGTCAATGGGTATGAATAGGAGAGCAATATCTCTAAAGAGTCTTGTGGAACGAGTGTGTCAAGTAGAGAGGGTTCGCGTCGAAAGCGTGGAAGGGGGAGGTCGTAGAGCAGAACTATGTCGGGTACGGGAAGGGGGGTAGCGTATTTGTGGGTGGAATGTCTAGGGCGGAGCGGGAGGCAGCTGGCAGTGCCATTGGGAGTAAGACCGGAGTCGGTGTACCGAGCTGCACGACGAGGAATTCTCGATGGCCAACGATGGCGCTGGCTGCTGGAATCGAAAAAATATGAAAAGCCATAAAAGTCGCAACGTCCCCTAGTCCAAACCCTATCTTATCTCCAAAGCGAAGTTTTGTTAGCCCAATCAGTTGCAGCGGCCTACTAAATTCCACTATTACATTTGCTTGACGACAGGCGGGGGGTGGTGATAATTTGCCTTCATTAGTATTTGTTAAATTCCCGGCGCACTTAACAAAGGAGGTCTGTTATGGCAGAGCGAGTATGGGAACGTTTTCTAACCGAACAGGATAAGGCCCATGTGGCGGCAAAAGGACCGAGACCGGTTGGGTTTGGAGAGAAACCCGCTCTGCTCCTCGTCGACCTTTACCGGGCGGTTTTTGGAGACAAGCCAGAGCCGATATTGGAAGCGATCAAGACCTGGTCTAGCAGCTGCGGACTAGCAGGCTGGAATGCGATTCCACATATCCAAAAGCTTCTGAGCGCAGCCCGTGAGGCGGGCATCCCGATCATCCACACCACAGGGTTAGATAAGACTGGAATTGAGGGCTGGTCTACCTACCGTGGCAAGCAGCCATCCAAACTTACGGGCGAAGCCCTTGAACGCCAATCGCGTATGTATGACATCATCGATGAGGTAAAGCCTCTGCCTGGTGAGGCGGTGATACAAAAATCTTCTCCGAGCGCATTCTGGGGCACTCCTCTAATCGGGCATCTGAACTACCATGACATCGATACCGTCATTACATGTGGCGAAAGCACCAGCGGGTGCGTACGCGCCAGCGTGGTGGAAGGGTGCACCTATCGGTTTCGTATGGTGGTGGTGGAGGAATGCTGTTTCGACCGCCACGAAGCATGCCACGCCATGGACCTCTTTGATATGAACCAAAAGTATTCCGACGTGTTGCCATTGGCCGATGTACTCAAGTACTTGAACACCTTCAAGGCAAAGAAATCACAAGCAGCATAATGGGGAACGAAATTCTACCGTGACCCCTTTGAGACTCATTGGGGTCATGGTTAGAAGAATCGGGAGATCCTAAATCCAGGGATCCTGTACCTCATTACCGCCTGCGGTAATACGCACCCTCCATATTTAATGACAATCAGGTTAGTGAGTCTTTGGAATGAAACTGAGCGGTAAAGTTGCTGTTGTCACCGGATCGGTAAAGGGTTTGGGATGGGAGATTGTGCATGCGTATGCCCTGGAAGGAGCGAAGGTCGTCATCTGTGATCTCGATCAATCCGATGTGGATGAAGCCGTGGCGAGATTGGGGTTGCCGGCAGAAGGCGTTTTGGGTGTGGCAGTTGATGTGTCGGTGGAGGAGGATGTGATTCGCTTGATTCAGAGCATAAGAGAGAAGTTCAACCGGATCGATGTCTGGGTGAACAATGCAGGTTTTGCTTGGCCTCGAGGCGGTCCTATAGATCTAGAGCTTGTGGATACTCCGTATGACGTCTGGCTTAAGGTCTTGAATACGAATCTCACCGGGACGTTTCTTTGCAGCCGGGAGGTCTTGAAGGTGATGAGGGAGCAACGGAATGGATCGATCATTAATATCTTCCCCCCAAGGAAAAAGCGGAAAACTCCTGAGAGGGCCCTACTGTGCCGCCAAATTTGGCATCGAAGGACTGTCACAGGTTCTGTCTATGGAAAACAATTCCTATGATATCAGGGTCAACACCCTTGACCCCGGTGGTATGGTGGCTACTGAGGCGATCCTGAAGATCCACGCCAAAAAGGGCAACAGAATGCTTAGCCCTAACGTTATCAGGGACTGCGCCGTCTACCTGGCATCAGATGACGCTGCTGGGACAACCGGTGAATCCCTCGTTGCCAGTGAGTGGAATAGCCAACATGGTATTGAGGTCGATTATTCCATTCGCTGATGCAAGGTGAGAGTTCTGTATCAATCTTTTTCCTGTCTTCCCACTGCGAACTCCTGAGTCCTTTCCTGCGGGCAGACCCATTTCTTGATTCGCCGCCCCTCAGCAAACGCCTGTAACTCTCGTTCCCAGATCTTGCGGTACAGGATCACCCCCACGTCCGAACGGCCCAGGTGTTCCTGTCGGCGGTCCGATATTTTACCTTGGCCCACCTGGGCAACGTAGTCTTGAGTGTGAACGAGGGCGATCTGGTCGAGCGGTAAACTCTGGAGGTTGTTGTACGCCATGTTACCTGAGAGAACGGCCTCCCCTAGTTCGGGCGTAGTGCCGCCGTCCTTTGCAAGCAGTGCGGCCCGGCGTTCCTGGTACTGACGTGCCGCCTCTCCTGTCACAGGCACAAGACGCGCCCGAAACTCCAAGGAATGCTCGTCATCAACGGGTACATCCCACTGAATGCGATCGTCCCAGGGAAGCTCCGGATCGGGCGACGGATTTCTAAAGGTGTAGGCGTTGGGCATGACAAATTGAAAAATGTTGGTCCAGCCGCCCGGAAAGGTGGCGTAGGCGGTGGTTCCCCAATCACTCTCTTTTTTGGAGAGGGTGGGAATACCACTGCGAGTATTGGTTGCCGAGTATGCGCTCCTGTGCACGAAGGGCACGTGGACGGTATCACCGTTGTTATCCACCCGTTGAAAAAAATTACATGGCCAGACCAACGCTGCTAGGACCTCGAGCAACCCGTCTCTTTCGAAGTTCGGAAAGCGTGGAAACGTCGGCGGCTCACCCTCGCCGAGATAGCAAAAGATGTGACCTAGATACTCCCTGGTTGGGTAGCTCCGAATGCGGATCTTTTTAGCAAAAGACTCCTCCTCCGCCGGCTGCTCCACACATTGTCCCGAACCATCGTACAACCAGCCGTGGTAGATGCATCGGATACAGTCTCCTTCCACCCAGCCGGCCGAGAGTTGTGTCCCACGATGAGCACAGCGAGATTCCACCACGTGAGGTATTCCTCCCTCGCCGCGGTAAACGGTGAAATCTTCCGACATGATCCGAATTGGCTTTGCCTGGCCGGCAGGTAGGTCCTGGGCGCGATAGACTGGATGCCAAAACTTACGCATATATCGTCCGGCCAGGGTCTCGGGTCCAGTGCGTACCAGATCCATCGGGTCCAGTTTTGTTTTGCCTTGCTTGTGTTTCCGCTTGGTAGATGCCATCAGCCTACTCCTACATTTTCTACTTAAGGACCCTCTCGTTTTGTGCCGCCCGTGGAACCATCCCGCCGGCAGCCCTTACACCATGCATTAAAGAGGTATCCCTGTGCGTCCAAGTTACCGGGGGAAAGTAAATTGGAGTCGTATCTCTAATTTCGCGGGGAGAAAGTTACCCGATAAGGACTTTTTTGTCAACGGATTTAGGGTAGTGCCATATGCACACCCACGGAGTTGTGGTTGCTCCGTTTGAGACTTTCTAAACTGTTCCATTACAATTACTTGACGCCACCGGGGTGTGGTGATAATTTGCCAGCAATAGCGATAGTGACGTCAAAGGCGCAGCTAACAAAGGAGGTCTATTATGGCAGAGCGAGTATGGGAACGGTTTCTCACCGAGCAGGATAAGGCCCATGTGGCCGCGAAAGGGGCAAGGACCGTGGGATTTGGGTTTCTCACCGAGCAGGATAAGGCCCATGTGGCCGCGAAAGGGGCAAGGACCGTGGGATTTGGGGACAAACCGGCTTTGCTTCTCATCGATCTATACCGGTGGGTATTCGGCGACAAGCCGGAACCGTTATTGGAAGCCATCAAGACCTGGCCCGGTAGTTGTGGCATGGCCGGTTGGAACGCGTTACCCCACATTCAGAAACTCCTTGCAGCAGCACGGGAGGCCGGAATCCCTGTTGTGCATCTCACTGGCCTGGACGGTGCCGGCGTCATGCCCTGGGCCTACCGTCCGGGACAGGCTAAGGCCGAGTCGAGCCCGGAGGCTCGCGATCGTCGCAGGCGCCAGTTCGATATCGTGGACGAGGTGAAACCCATTGAAGGTGAGACGGTGCTACGCAAAGCCTCCCCAAGCGCCTTCTGGGGGACACCCCTGGTTGGACATCTAAACTTTTTGGGTATCGACACGATTATTACCTGCGGGGAGAGCACCAGCGGCTGTGTGCGTGCCAGCGTCGTCGACGGCTGCACTAACCGGTACCGTATGATCGTTGTCGAGGAATGTGTGTTCGACCGCCACGAGGCGTGTCACGCCATGGACCTCTTCGATATGAACCAAAAGTATTCCGACGTGCTGCCCCTGGCCGATGTGCTCGAATACTTAAATAAGTTCAAGGCAAAGAAATCGGTCGCGGCTTAACAACACGCGTTAAATTGGGTTTGCTTTGACTCCAAAGGGGTGAGCCACATATAGCCAAAAGGGGGGGAATCCCGGTTATGGCAAACGAAAAGATCGAATTTGAAAGTGGCGGTGTGCATGTGATCGTTGAGGCCCGCCGCGGAGGGCAGGGAGATTGGGGTGCCACTTTTCGTATTTTTGGTCAAATTGGTGATAAAAAGGTGGAGACCCTCCGTTTTGATTGTTTTAACAATAAGCCCCATTTCCATTATGCCCCCGGGCCAAACAGTGAAAACCACGATATCGACAAGACGAAAACCCCGAACGCTCGTGAGTGGGTCATGAACCAGCTGCAAACCGATCTTCCCGCCATGATTCAGCATGCGGGATTCATTGAAATCGCCCGAGCCGTAGACCAGGCGGCCGTGGCCAAGGAACTCGCTAGACTTGCCCCGGATATCGTTCAACTACACGAACGTGCCCTGAAGGAATTGGCGGCCGCGTAATCTTAGTGGCCGCCGAAAATTCCCGGAACCTTTTCATTCGAACTAATGTCTAATGGTGCATGAGGAGAGAAGCGACTGGGAGTGCGTCCAAAAGGTCCAAAGAGGGGATGCGGATGCCTTTGAGACACTGGTTCGACGCCACGAAAAGAAGATCTTTAACCTGCTCTACCGCTGGCTGGGAGACTACGATGAGGCCGCGGATGTGGCTCAGGAGGTCTTTCTTGCGGCCTTCAGGGCCATCAAGCGGTTTCGCGGCGACTCAAGCTTTGCCACCTGGCTCTATCGGATCGGTGTCAACCACGCAAAGAACCGGCAAAAGAGCCTGCAACTTGCCAGACAGCGGCAGCAGGCTGCGGAGGTTGCCGATACGCCAGGTGATTCCTCCTCTGACCCGGCTGAAGTTGTGGAGCAACGCGAGAGGCATGATTTGGTTCAGCAGGGTCTTGACCAGCTCGATGGTGACGATTCGCTTCTTATCCTCCTCCATGATCTACAAGAGATTCGTTATGAGGAGATCTCTGACACGCTTAACATTCCACTTGGCACCGTCAAATCACGGCTTCATCGGGCGCGTCAGGCACTCAGGACCAAATTGGCCCCTTATTTTGGTAGGAAAAAATGGCAGTAACGGAATGTGAAGAGATCCAAGCCTGGCTTTCCGACTATCTGGAAGGCACCCTGGAATCCGGCAGACACCGGGTGGTGGAAGACCATCTCTATCTCTGCCCTAACTGCCTGGCGGTGGCGGACGACCTGGCAGAGAGTATAAAAAGCGTGGCGAGTCTACCGTCCTTTGATCCGCCACCTGGATTTGCTCAAAAGGTCATGGCCCAGGTGCGCGAAGAGGCAGCAGGACCCAGCCTATGGGAACGCATCTTTCAACCCTTCAATATCAAAATACCCATTCATGCCACGGCCGTGGTGCTGGTGGGGATCCTCGCTGTCTATCTGTATCAAAAGAGTGAGGCCCCTCAGCGGGAGTTGTCAAAATCTTTGCCCGCTGAGTCGGAAATGGCCCTGTGGCAGGACTTCAAAGAGAGGGACGCTCAACAAGCGCCTCGTGCTGCCGCGCCCATGGCCCTGTCGCAGAAGAAGGCCGAGCTGGCCGATAAAGTGGTAGGGGCCGTTGGCGCCTTGAGATCCCGAGACAAGGCGCTGGAGGAGATGCGGGCGGCGCCAATGAGGAGAGCGGAATCGGCGAAGAAACCAGCTGCCAAGGCTGGCCAGTACCGGTTAGCCCTAGGGCCGCGGGCATTCGCCCCAGGGGGCAAGGATTTGCGGCAACAACTCGATAAGCTGGTGAAAAAATTCCAAGGACAGGTCATACAACCGCTAGATGTCGTCAAGAAAATGAAACAGGACGCGCCTTCCCAACCAAAGACCATCTGGATAACCATCCCGGCGACGGATTACCAGCGTTTCAAATCTGAGCTGGCCACTTTAGGAATGGTGCAAGAATCCAAAGTAGAGCCCGCTACCCTCTTCGAAGCGCCAACGGGGGCTAAACAGCTCCGCATTCAGATCACCATCCTGCCGAACGCTAAAGCTCAATAAAAAACACTAAGTATTTTAAGCGGTTATAGCCTTCTTAAAAAATCTGGAACAATTTCCTGCCTCCCTCTGTCTAACCAGGCAGTACTAAAATAACCGTCCTGGAATTGGGACAGAGGAGGACAACATGAGAGCGAATTTAAGATCCATCCTATTAGCAACCGGCTTGGCCTTTGCTGCTGCAACGTTGGCATACCTGCCACCGTTGAAAGGGAGTCAGGCCCCCGCGGAATTAGCAACGACAAATAAACACACCACCACCGTGGGTGACCAGGAAGGTGTCTCGGTCACTGTGTACAACAGCAACATGGGATTAGTTAAGGATGTGCGAAGGATCCAGCTGCCTCTGGGTCTGGCTGATCTCAAGTTTAGCGGTGTTGCGGCGCAGATCATGCCGCAAACGGTTCATATCAAGTCCTTGACGGATCCGTCACTGCTGGAGATCCTCGAACAGAACTATGAGTACGATCTGCTGACACCTCAGAAGCTATTGGAAAAATTTGTCGGCAAGGAAATCATGCTACTGAATAATGGTATTGAGATCCCGGTGACCATCCTCAGCACCAACAATGGCCTAGTCTACAAAATGGGAGATCGGATTTTTACCGGTCATCCAGGCCGCCTCATCTTTCCCAGCCTTCCGGAAAATCTCCTCTCCAAGCCAACGCTGCTCTGGCTGTTGGAAAACCGTCTCGAGGGTGTGCAGCAGGTGGAGGCTACCTACCTGACCCGTGGACTCAACTGGAAGGCCGACTATATCGCAGTCCTCGACAAGGATGATCGGATCATGGACCTGAAGGGCTGGGTGACTCTGAACAATAAAAGCGGCGCGACGTACAGGAATGCGACTCTCAAGTTGGTTGCGGGAGACGTTAACCGGGTGGTGGAGGCCTATGGAGTCTATGATAGCGTTGGAAGGTTGGAACAAGCGGTAGCAAAGTCGGCGAACGTCCCGTTTACAGAGCAGTCCTTCTTCGAGTACCACCTCTACAGCCTGCAGCGACCTACCACCATCAAGAACAACCAGACCAAACAGGTGAGCTTGCTTACTTCCAACGGGGTACCGGTTAACAAACGCTTCCTTTATTACGGGGCGCAGCATTACTACCGGAGCCGCTACGGTGTGCCGGTATCCAATCAAAAGGTGGGGGTCTACGTGGAGATCGCCAACAAGAAAGAAAATCGCCTGGGGATGCCCCTCCCGAAGGGGACGGTACGTGTCTACAAGGCGGACAGCGACGGTAGCCTGCAATTTATCGGTGAGGATCGAATCGATCATACCCCCAAGGACGAGACCATTAAGGTGAAGATGGGAGACGCCTTCGATGTGGTGGCCGAGCGGAAACAGACGGAGTGGCGGAAGCTGGCCACTGGCCTCTATGAGGTTTCATTTGAAATCAAGATCCGCAATCACAAGGAGACACCGGTCACGGTGAGCGTCATCGAGCCCATCCCTGGTGACTGGGAGATCCTGCAGAACAGCCATGACTATGAGAAGGTGGAGGCCCATACGGTGCAGTTCGAGGTCCCTGTGGAAAAGGACGAAGAGGCGAAGCTCCGCTATCGGGTGAGGATCAGGTTCTAGCCGACGAGCTCGGCGAGGGTTTCCACATGAAAGGTATGCGGGAACAGATCAATGGGTTGGATCCGGGTCAGGCGGTAACCATTCTTGGTCAAGGCGGAAAGGTCCCGTGCCAGAGTGGTGGGGTCGCAGGAGATGTAAAAAACCTTCTCGGCCCCCAGCGACGCAAGATCCTGCTCCAACCCCTTGGCGCCCGTCCTGGGTGGGTTCAGGATAATTTTGGAAAAGCGTTTTTTTCTTTTGGCCAATCGATACACTGCCCTGGAGACGTCGGAACAAAGCCACTGAACATTTTTCACCTGGTTCAGCTGGCCGCTGCGCTCCCCGCTCCTGATGGAGCGGCGGTTCCATTCAACTGCCACCACCTCCTGGCTCAGACGGGCCATGGGCAAAGTAAGGTTGCCGCCCCCGCAGAAGAGTTCCAGCAGACGGTCTTGTTGGTTAAATTCTCCCCATTCAAGCACGAGATCCACCAGACGATGGTTGGCCTCTCGGTTAACCTGCATGAAGAGGTCCCCGTCCACTTCCGCCCATGAGCTGCTGTCCAATCGCAGTAGTGTTTTCTCTTGTCCCCAATGGTGACGCCAGCCCGACCCGGACAGAATCAACCCGCCTATATCACCGTGGTTCTCTAACAGTTGAGAGCAGACCGAATCATCCTCTGCACGGAAGTCTCCATCTGCTCGTCCCACCAGGATGGCCTTTTTCCCCAGATCTCCCACCACAATCTGCAGGTATCGAACCTCTGTGTTCAGTTGTTTGATCCACTCTCTGGCGGTGCTCAGGCTCTGATCGGCCTTCGGATCGGCGATGAGGCAGGAATCGATCTCCACCAGATCATGGGAGAACGCCCTATGAAAGCCGAGTCTCTTCTGCTCATCGGTGTGTAGGCGGATGCGGCGGCGGTAGCGGTATTCCTTAGGGGACGGGAGGATGGGAAGCATTTCAAACTGATCCAGCTTGCCGATGCGTTGCAGTGCGTCCGTAATGCTCTTTTCCTTGGCGGCAAGCTGGGCCTGGTATTCAATGTGCTGCCAGGGGCAACCACCGCAGCTGCCGAAGTGAGGGCAGGGCGGGACCTGGCGCACCGTGGAGGGTTTAACGAGACGAGTGAGCTCGCCCACGGCGTAGTTCTTTTTCTCTTCAACGATCTTTACCTCCCCCTCGTCCCCGGGAGCGGTTTGCGGTACGAGGATCACCCGGCCCTGGTCCCGGCCAATCCCGTATGGACCGTAGGAGAGAGAATCAATCTTTAACCTGACTTCATTCGCAATAGGACCTGTCTCTGTCATTGTTCCCAATCAGCGTGCTATAAATGTTTGAGCTTTGTAGTCATAGCATGGATACGAAGATCATAGAAACTGAGTGGGATCCTCGCTTCATCAAAGGGATGGAGGAGTTTAACCAAGGGCTTTTTTACCAGTGCCATGAGACTCTGGAGGAGATCTGGCTGGAAGACCATGGCCCTGATCGCCTGTTTTACCAAGGTATTATTCAAGTTGCCGCGGGTTATTTTAAATGGGAGCAGGAAGTCTTGATAGGAGCCATCAAGCTAATGCGCGCCGGGCTGGAAAAACTTGCGGACTATGGGCCGGTACATCGCAGAGTGAACGTGGACACGTTCATGGGCGGGGTCAAGGCAAACTTGAGTGACATCGAGGCTGCCCATGAAAAGGGTGGGCCGGCTCCACAACTTCAGATACCGCGTCTTTTCCTGGAGGATTAAGAGGGCCACTAACAGGGTCGTCCGCCTCTTTCGTCTCCTGTCTGTCTATACTCCATCCACCATGATTCGCCTGTTCAATGTCCGCAAGGTTTATCGCCAGGGAAAAAACGAGGTCTTCGCACTGGCAGGAGTTTCGCTGAATATTCCCGAGGGACAATTTGCCGTCATCATGGGGCCCAGTGGTTCCGGAAAAAGTAGCCTGCTTCATCTCATGGGTGGATTGGATCGACCCACCGAGGGGGAAGTGATGGTGGCGGGACGGATCATCTCTCAGATGCCGGACAATCCCGTTACCCTTTTCAGGAGACAAAATATCGGTTTCATCTTTCAGTTCTTCAATCTCATGCCAACCCTTACGGCCTTGGAGAACGTGATGCTCCCTCTGATACTAGACAAGCAGCTAAGGGCCAAGGCCAAGGAGCGAGCGGAAGTCCTACTCGATCGGGTGGGCCTCTCCGAGCGCAGGGATCATTTACCGGAGGAACTGTCCGGAGGCGAAAATCAGCGGGTGGCCATAGCCCGCTCATTAGTATTCTCTCCGCCCATCCTACTGGCGGATGAGCCAACGGGAAATCTCGACTCGAAGACCGGAGAGGCGATCCTGGAGTTGATACGCCGCATCAACCAGGAGGAAGGCTGTACGGTGGTGATGGTGACCCATAACCCCGGGGCCGCGGATTACGGCCATCGGGTTATCCGTCTGAGCGACGGTCTCATTGAGGAGGAAAGCCGGTCGTGATCCGACTCATTACTTCCCTCACCCTACCACATTTCAAACGGCATCAGCTGCGTACCTGGCTCACCCTTCTCGGGATCGTACTTGGTGTGGCCGTTATCGTCTCTATCTCCATCGTCAACAGGACCCTGAGCGTCTCCTTTCAACAGACCATCGACCTCATTGCCGGAAAGGCAGTACTGCAGGTGGTAAACGCAGAAAGCGGCGTGAACGAGTCGTTCTACCCGCTCATCCGCGACACGGTGGGGGTGAAGGAGGCGGCGCCGGCGGTGGAAGGGTTTCTTCCCTTGATTGGCTTCGAAGGCGAGCGGCTTTTTGTCTACGGAGTGGATTTCCTGACAGACTTCTTTATCCGTGACCACCAGTTTGCCGGTACTTTATTCAACTTCGACAGCGCGTTGAATTTTATTGCCCAGCCAGACTCCGTTGCCGTGACGGAGTCCCTTTCACGGCGACTGGGGCTTCCCGTTGGTTCGAAGATAACGCTGAGCACCAGTGTTGGCACACAGGACTATACCGTGCGTGGTCTGCTGAAGGAGCAAGGCACGGCAAAGGTCTTCGGCGGTAGTTTCGCCCTGATGGATCTACCGGTAGCCCAAAGGGCCTTCGGTAAAGAGGGGAAACTCGACATTGTGGACCTGACCGTTGAGGAAGGGGAGGATATCGATACGGTAAGGGAAAGAGTCGGGGCCGCGTTGAAGGGAGCAGCTCTGGTGGAACGGCCCAGGGAGCGGGGGGAACAGATCGAGTCGCTGCTCACTTCCTTTCGCGTGGGGCTCTTTTTTGTGAGTTTGATTGCTCTCTTCGTTGGGTTTTTTCTCATTTACAACACCATTGCCATCTCTGTGGTGCAAAGAAAGCGGGAGATTGGCACTTTGCGTTGTCTGGGATTGCTCCGGGGGGATCTCTTGAGGCTCCTAATGGTGGAAGCCTTCCTGATCGCGTTGCCCGGGTCTCTGGCTGGGGTCCTGATGGGACTCCTTCTGGCCAAAGGGGCCGTGCTGCTAACTGTGCAGAGCGTGAGTAATCTCTTCTTCGAGGTGGACCTAACAAGTACGGCCTTTTCATGGCGCGATTTGTGGATTGGACTCGCAAGCGGTTTGGGAGTCTCACTGGTGGCGGCACTTTACCCGGCCGTGCAGGCCATGCGGGTGAGCCCCCTGGAGAACTACCGGCGGGCGGTCTGGAGCCCCCAATCCCAGAGACCGATTCGAGCGACCGTTTTGGGCTTTGTTCTGCTCATAGCTTCTATTCTCATGTGGCTCTATTCCCCAGATAGTTTGGGAGGAGTGCGGGGGTTCACGTTGGGGATGTTCGCGGCGATGATTTTTTTACTAGCCATATGCTTTCTCTCTCCGCTGTTTGTTCACTGGAGTGTTCGCTTCCTTCGACTGTACATGGGGCGGTTGAACTGGGTGGGAGCTCGATTGGGCATCGACAATCTGGACAGGAGCCCCAGTCGCTGTGGGATTACGGTTGCAACTCTGATGATCAGTCTTGCCTCCATACTTATCATTGCGGCCTTTATCAATAGCGTGCGGGGTTCGCTCATATCCTGGGTGGATCGGATGGTGACGGCAGATCTCATCGTGAGTTCCAGCTCAAAGACGGCTGGTCCCATGAACGTCCCGCTCAAAGAGGACGACCTTGCTGATAAGCTCCGCAACTTGGACGGCGTTCAAGTGCTTGATCTATACCGATTGATTCGATCCACCTATCAGGGGAAGCCCATCTTGGTGGAGTCATTCTCCGCCAGGGTTTCGCAGCAGGTACGCGATCTGCCCATGGTGGAGGGCAATAAGACAGAGGCCCTGAGTCGGATGGCACGAGGTGAGGGGGTGCTTGTGAGCGAGAGTTTCAAGGCTCGCTTCGGCAAGGGACAGGGGGATGTGGTGGAGCTTCCCACACCATCCGGAACACAACGGTTCACAGTGCTGGGAGTATACGTGGACTATTCGTCGGATTCTGGCAGCGTATTGATGGACCGCGCACTCTACAAGCGGTTTTGGAACGACAATCTTGTGGATGCCTTCGATCTGTGGCTTATCCCTGGCACTGACGAGCAGGCTGTGATCCAGACGGTCAAGAGGAATTACGGAGATAAGTACCAGCTGTTTGTCAGCACCCACCGTGAGTTGAAGGAGACAGTGGTGGGAATAATGGAGCAGTCCTTTATAGTCAACTATGCCGTTCTGCTGGTTGCCGTTGTGGTGTCCGTTTTGAGCGTGATCAATACGCTACTCACTTCGGTCTTGGATCGGAACCGAGAGATTGGGGTCTTGCGAGCCATTGGTGCCACGAAGGGCCAAGTCAGAATGATGGTGGTGGCCGAGGCGGGTTGGATGGGGCTTGCCGGAGGAATCCTCGGACTGATTTCCGGGACGATCATTTCCTACCAGCATGTGGTCTATAACACGAAGGTTCTCACTGGCTGGACGTTCCAATACCACTACCCCTTTGGGGTAGCGCTGGCCTGTTTGGTTCTGGCAGTTGTTCTCTGTTTGTTAGCTGCTTATGTGCCGGCTCGGGATGCGGCCTCAGCCAATATTGTGACCGCGGTGGGATATGAGTAAGTCTCAACCGAATGTCGTTACCCCGAACCACAGAATTCGCCGGACGTGAGCCCAAGGGTGAACGCTGCACTAACTCCGTCGAAGAAATAGAAATAGTCGCCAATCCAGCACTGTTGGAACGGAGTGAATGTTAGGAACCGCACCGAAGGGAAGTTCCCCAAAGCCACGGAAGTAAGCCCGTGGTACGGGGCTTACTTCTTCCCGGATGAAAAATCGCCGCCGATAAATTTACCGAGTATCTCTGTGAGATCGGGAGGTGACTCGGTATCCCGAATCTTACCCCCGTTTTTAATGTATCGATCCGAGGCACCCAAGGTGAGCAACACGAACTTATCGCCAATGAGCCCGCGCGAACGGACGGACGCGATTACATCATCCTGGAGCTCGATGCCGAGATCGATCCGGAACCCGAGGCGGGCCCTTCCGTCGGCCAGGGCAATGGATTCGACCCTTCCAACCTTGACCCCAGCAATTTCCACTGAGTCTCCGACCTTGAGACCTGCCACTGAGGCGAAGTCGCCATAAACGAAGTAGCCGCTAGTCCCCACGACTTCCAGTTTTCCGAGGCTAATGGCGAGATAACCGAGACTTATCATCCCCGCAAGTACGAAGATGCCTACCAGAATATCGACGCGTGACTGGTTCATCAATGAGGCTCCTACAACACTTGGATGGGACCTTCAGTCTCAGCTCTGAGAAACTGCATGACAATCGGATTTTTGGATTTTTGAATTTGCTCGGGTGTTCCTACTTCTTCAATGACGCCGTTGGCCAGCATCGCAATTATATGGGAGATTTCAAAGACCTCGGGGATGTCGTGACTCACAACGACTCCCGTGAAACCGAAGCGCGAATGGGAACTGAAGATCAGATTGTGTATACTTTTTGCCAAGAGGGGATCCAGACCGGTGGTGGGTTCATCAAATAGGACGATCTCAGGGTCCTGAACCAGGGCGCGGGCCAAACCGGCCCGTTTCTTCATGCCGCCACTGACCTCTGCCGGGAATTTATACCCCCATTTCTCAAGGCCCACCTGCTCCAATCGCTCCATAACTTTCTTTCCAATTTCAGTTTCGCTCATCTCGGTCTTTTCCCTCAGCGGGAAGGCCACGTTATCAAAGAGGTTAAACGAGTCCAACAGCGCGGCTCCCTGGAACAGCACGCCGAACTTGTCCCGAATCTTGTTGAGTCTCTTCTGCCTCAATTGGGTTATATCCACGCCGTCCACCAAAACCTGCCCCCGGTCTGGCAAAAGAAGGGCATTCAGGTGCTTGAGAAGCACGGTCTTGCCAGTACCGCTTCCGCCGATAATCGTGGTGATCTTGCCGGGTTCAATGGTCAGGTTCACTCCCTTCAGGACCTCGTGGCCAGCAAAGGTCTTATGCAGTTCAACGACCTGGATCATCCCCATACTTAAAGTAAAACTGAAGTCAAAAAATAGTCCCACACAAGGATGAGGACAAAAGAGAGCACCACCGATTCGGTGGTGGCGCGACTAACCCCAGTGGCCATCGGAGGGGCATTAAATCCCTTGTAACAACAGATCCAGGTAATGATCAGACCGAAGCTGAGGGATTTCAGGAATCCGCTGAAGACATCCTGAAAGACCACGCTTTTCTCCATGCCGGAAAAGAAGCTCCCTGAACTCACGTCAAGGAGTCCCACACCTATTACGTACGCCCCATAGATCCCCACCACGTCAAAGAGGGCGGTCAGGAGGGGCATGGCGATGAGCCCAGCAATGATCCGTGGGGAGACCAAATACTTGATGGGGTTAATGGCCATAGAATAGAAGGCATCAATTTGCTCCGTGACCCTCATGGTACCGAGCTCGGCCGCCATGGCTGAACCGGTCCTCCCCGTAACCATGAAACCCGCGAGCACAGGGCCCAGCTCGCGTATAAGGCCTAATGCGACAACAGAGCCAAGCCAGGTCTCCGCCTGAAACTTTGACAAGGAATAATAACCCTGCAGTCCCAACACCATCCCGGTGAATAGACCGGACATGAGAACCACCATGAGGGAGTCGACGCCAATACTCTTCATATGTTGGATGATGAGGTGGACTTGCGCTGGGGGGTGGAAGAACCAGAGAATGGCAGAAATAAGGAAGAGAACCATCTTCCCCATTTCGGAAAGAAAGTGGAGGGTGGAGCGACCTACATAACCTACGAAAACAATCAACTGACCCAACAGGATGGCACCAGCGCCACTGGCCTTGCCATTCCAAGATTCAACTTTCGCCTTTTCCAGAACTTCAGTTTCCACGTTTGCAGTAATCCCGAATCATCGGGCACACCAGGGTGAACGGTTGCTCAAGAGCGTAACAAGTCCTGGCGGTGCCCCCGGATTCCCTGTTGCCTATCCTTTTGACATGGACGTCGAATTTGATTTTCAAACGAAAATTCAAATTTGGGACAATTTTAGATATATTATCAAAAAACTACGCCAATTGGCAATGTTATGATGAAATCAACCAAACCTGGCAAGGACGAAACCCTGGATGGGCTATGTGGTGGCAAGGTGTCTGTCCTCCAAAGTAAGGGTGGATACCGCTTCTCTCTCGACGCGGTTCTCCTGGCCCATTTTGTTGAACCCCGCAGGGGAGATAGGGTTTTCGATCTGGGGTCAGGTAACGGGGTTATAGCTCTTCTGCTGGCCTCCTTGTACCCTTCGATTCGAGTGACGGGCATGGAATTACAGAGGTCCATGGTCCACAGGGCCCTCAGGAGCGTCGCCATCAATGATCTGACAGATAGGGTGGCCATACTCCAGGGGGATGTCCGCTCGGTGGCACCAAAATTTGCTCCCCGTGATTATGACATTGTGGTTTCGAATCCGCCCTATCGAAAGCTGAACAGCGGCCGGGTGAACCCTAACCCGGAGCGCTATATAGCCCGGCATGAGGCCAAGGCCTCCCTGGCCGACTTCCTCCGGGGGGGCGCCCATTTGTTACGGTCAGGGGGTAAGATGGCCCTGGTCTATCCAGCCACACGCGCAAATGACCTGCTTGTGGGAATGAGAAATGAAGATATAGAGCCCAAGCGGGTGAGATTTGTCCACTCCTTTGCGGGCGGGCCAGCGACGCTGATCCTGGTGGAGGGAATCAAAGGGGCCAGAAGTGATCTCAAAGTCATGGCGCCCCTGGTGGTCTATTCCAAGGGGAAGCAGTACATGGGAGAGGTAAGCGCCATGTTGGGCGTGGGGCCGTAGTAGATCGGAAGTCGGAGATCAGAGGTCAGAAATCAGAAATAAAACTGTCCTCTGTATTTCCACGTATGACGTCGGCTCTCTGCGGCTCAGCACGCAAAGATTTTGATTGACTATGGCCCAATCTCTAGCTTACAAACGGTCGGGACGGCTGACCCAAATATTTCAGGGCCTACCTCGGCGTGACACGGCGTCGTGAAGCCGCTGCAGGGATTGGCGCAGGGTCGGGTCGTTGACGGAGCGAAGGACTTCATCGTCCAGCCTTTCGACCACAACGGATGAAGGTTGAGAAGGACTGGGTAGAGCAGTGGTTTTAGCCTCTTCGTAGTTGACTCGGCCCACCACGAAGAAGATGTTCTTGACCACCTGTTTGCCGAGGCGCTGGTTTAGCTTGTCGGCGATCATCTCCTTCATATACTGGAGCTGCTGCATCCATGTGGAGCCGGAGACCTTTACGAAGAGCGTTCCATTACGGATCTTCTCCGGCTGGGCGTTACGGGCAATGGTCGTGCCCACCGTTTCGTTCCAAATGGGCCACACCCCATGCTCGGTGAGGCGACCGCCCTGATCCAATCGTTTGAGGGATTTTTCTAATATTTCTGCTAGCTTTTCCATGCCGTGGGGCTCGGTGATTCGTCCAGAAAAGGATATACTTTAAATTATTTCTTGACAACACAATATATGGGGGCCCATAATGAGCGTCGCACAATATGAGGTGGTAGATAAAGTTTAGAGAGGAAAGAGGGGAAGATGGTCACGACAGCAACTGAGATAGCACAAACAGCATCGGCAGAGGTATCAGCGAAGACAAATGGCAGTGCAGTTGGAGTGCGCCGTGGGCTCAGCCTGGAGCGTTACTTCACCACTGCGGGGGTTGACCCATATAGTGAGGTGGAGTGGGAAATTCGGTCCGCCACCATATTAAACGACAAAGGAAATGTGGTTTTTGAGCAAAACGATGTGGAGGTCCCTAAATTTTGGTCACAGATGGCCACCAATGTGGTGTCCTCAAAGTATTTCCGTGGTCCCCTGGGTACGCCGCGGCGGGAGCGCAGTGCGCGGCAGTTAATCGACAGGGTAGTGATTACCATCACTGCCTGGGGAATGGCCGATGGATACTTTGCCTCGGAAGAGGACGCCCGAACATTCTCTGATGAGCTAACCTATCTCCTCCTTCATCAACGGGCCTGCTTTAACAGCCCGGTGTGGTTTAACTGCGGCATCGAAGAGAAGCCGCAGTGTTCTGCCTGCTTTATTCTGTCCGTTGACGATACCATGGATTCGATCCTGGGTTGGTACCGGCAAGAAGGGGTTATCTTCAAGGGTGGGTCGGGGGCAGGGGTGAATCTTTCTCGGATCCGCTCCTCCAAGGAGCAGTTGGGAGGCGGAGGCACGGCGTCGGGTCCTGTCTCCTTTATGAAGGCCGCGGACGCTTCGGCGGGGGTAATCAAGTCGGGAGGAAAGACCCGACGCGCGGCAAAGATGGTCATTCTCGATGTTGACCATCCCGATATCGAGGAATTTATCAATTGTAAAGTAGAGGAAGAAAAGAAAGCATGGGCCTTGATCAAGGCGGGCTACGACTCAAGCCTGGATGGGCCGGCCTATGGGAGCGTATTTTTCCAGAACGCCAACAATTCGGTGCGCGTGACCGACGAGTTTATGAATGCCGTGATCAATGACCAGGATTGGAATACGCGGTTTGTTACCACGGGAGCCACCTGCGCGAATTACAAAGCAAAAGACTTACTGTGGATGATTGCCGAAGGGACCTATGTCTGCGGCGATCCTGGCATGCAGTATGATACCACTATCAACGATTGGCACACCTGCTCCGGTACCGGGCGGATCAATGCCTCCAATCCCTGCTCCGAGTATATGCACCTGGACGACTCCGCCTGTAACCTCGCGTCTTTAAATCTACTTACGTTTCTCCGAGATGATGCAGTGTTCGACAACGAGGCTCTCCGTCGTGCCGTGGATATTATGATAACGGCCCAGGACATTCTGGTGGATAACTCGTCGTATCCTACGCCGGCCATCACTGCGAACGCCGGCAAGTTTCGTGAGCTCGGGCTCGGCTATGCCAACCTCGGCGCATTGCTGATGTCTCTGGGCCTGCCCTACGACTCAGACTCAGGAAGGGCCTACGCAGGAGCCTTGACTGCTCTAATGACAGGGGAAGGGTATCTCCAATCTGCTCGTATGGCCCAGGAAATTGGACCCTTCGGGGGTTACGCTGTCAATCGCCAACCTATGCTTCGGGTGTTGGACAAACATCGTAGTCATGTGGGGAAGATTTCCCCGTCCCATGTGCCATTGGATCTGTTGACTGCGGCAAGAGAGGTCTGGGACCGCGCCTGTGCGGAATGTGAGAAGTCAGGGGTAAGAAACTCTCAAATTTCGGTGTTGGCTCCCACAGGGACCATTGCCTTCATGATGGATTGCGATACCACAGGAGTGGAACCTGAAATTGCCCTGGTGAAGTACAAGAAGCTGGTGGGTGGTGGGCTGCTAAAAATGGTTAACAACACGGTCCCAAGGGCTTTGAAGAGAATGGGTTACGACTCCAGGCAGGTGCAGGAGATTGTGGAGTACATCGACGATCACGAGACCATCGAGGGGGCGTCGCATATTAAAGAAGAGCACCTTCCTGTTTTCGATTGTGCCTTCAAATCGCTTAATGGCAGCCGGACGATTCACTACATGGGTCACGTGAAGATGATGGGTGCCACCCAGCCGTTTATCTCTGGCGCCATCTCCAAGACCATCAACATGCCGTCGGAAGCTACCGTGGACGACATCATTCAGGCGTACGTCGAGTCCTGGCGCCTAGGTCTCAAGGCGGTAGCCATCTACCGAGACGGATCCAAGTGGACTCAGCCGCTAAATACATCCAAAGAAGAGGACAAACCGAATAAGGAAGAAACCACGGAGCCGCGTGCCTACCGGCGCAAGCTGCCCGATGAAAGAAAATCCATTACCCATAAATTCGATATTGCGGGTCATGAGGGTTACATCACGGCGGGCATGTACGAGGATGGCCAACCGGGAGAGATCTTCGTCACCATGTCGAAGGAGGGCTCCACCATCTCCGGTCTCATGGACTCCTTTGCCACGGCTGTCTCCATGGCCTTGCAATACGGTGTTCCATTAAAGGTCCTGGTGGACAAGTTTAGTCATAGCCGTTTCGAGCCTTCGGGATTTACTAAAAACCCGAATATTCCAATGGCAAAGTCGATTATGGATTATATCTTCCGATGGCTTGCCATTAAATTCTTGGATGGGCAGGTGCAGCGGGAGGTGGGTATTATTAAGCCGGAGGAAGAAGAGGCTACTAACAAGAAGCTGGTCTCATTACCGGTGCAGACCCCTCGCGGTGGCGCGCTCCGACAGGTATTGAGTGTTCCTACGGATCTTTACCAGCAGGACGCCCCATCCTGTGCCGATTGTGGGGCCATCATGATTAGAAGCGGCGCCTGCTATAAATGTATGAACTGCGGTGCTGTAAGCGGTTGTTCGTAAATAACACATACTTAGGCTTGCCCTGGGGTCGTCTGCTACCGTTTTACTACCGTTCCCAGCAGGCGATTCCCCGGACTGGTCGTCAGCCAACTTATTCACCGCCTGTCTGTTCCCGCCAGGAACCAGGTGCCCATAAATATCGACGGTTATCTGGATCGAAAAGCGCCCAAGCTGATCCCTGATGTAGAGCAAATCTTCCCTCTGTTGGATCAACAGGCTGGCGAATGTGTGCCTTAGATCGTGGAGCCTCACCCGCCTGATCCCGGCCAGGTGGAGAGCGCGGTAGAGAATCTGCCTCCGAAAATCATTGGAGTCCAACCGCCTTCCGTTGGGTCGGACAAAGATGGAAGTTTCTATTACCGCGTTCAGGGCCTCGTCCGGGTTCTGGGGATTCCTGCGTACCGCGTCTGCCTTGACCTCGGCCAACAGGGTATCGAGGGTGTTGATTAGCTGCATGGACATGTCAACCCGCCTGTTCTTGTGGTTTTTGGGTGTGTTTATCTCCCCCCTGGACATATTGTGGCGTACCTCAATGAAACGTCCATTGAAATCTATGTCCTGCCATTGAAGCCGGATCTGTAGGTCATGTCACCAAGACTTAACGGAAAATCGACAAGATGGGCATAGGGAAAGAAGAGTCAAACAAATAAAGAGAGGTCTGTTCCGTCGCCTAGTCGGCGATGCCTCCTATCAAGTTTTAATCATGGCGAACAAGCACGGAATTACTGGTACTTTCCCGAGCTTGGGTATGAGCCTTCTCGGTTGGAACTAGTGACGATCAAGTACAGCAATCCGCTTTCGGTTGGTAGTGCCAAGCACCAAACAACTACGGATTTCGAGATTATACCGAAGGGACGTGAGTTCATTGAGCAGCTCAGAATAGAATCTGACGTGCCTGATCTGCCGATCCATTAGAATGTTCAGGTGAGATCGTTAATCCTGGGACAATTGTGGGGGAAGATTTTGGGCGATACCAACACAAGGGGAAAAAACTCCATGGACCGATGGAGGTCATTGGAGGGAATTTATGGACAAGGGTGAATGGTTTAAAATCGGTTTTCTCGGTGCAATGGGGGTCATGGCCGTCGCTTGGTGGACGGAGGGTAGCTTATCTGCAATATGGTTATTTACAACAATTGTGTCATTTATTGCAGAATGTTTTTATATGGTTCTTCGTCGCATGGACACAATTTTAAAAGTGGTTGAACAGGGCCAACAAGATCTGTCAATATAGCTTAAACGAAGGTTCCCCTACCAATCTCGGGAATACCCACCTCAAAGCGTAGACTCTTCATTACGGGCCTTTCTCGGTTCCAACAATGCATGACACATCTGCGTTTCTTTGGAGCCTGTCCGCAATTCTCTCCAGACTTTCCCCGAAGCCCTCAACCGGACGGACGGCACCACCGTCAATATCAACGGCTCGTGGCGGGGGAAGATTTAAGGGAGCAAAACCACTTTGGTTCTGGACCGTGGAAATTCTTGGCATGGTTTTTAGGGCGTATTGACCATATCCCCGATTAAGTGTCCTGCAATACGCGCGGTAATTGTTTCAGCCGCCCCACCTATGTTGCTCGCCAGGATCGCCCCGTCCGTTAATGATGTTACTGACATAAGACTTATGACTTCTGCTGAGTCCGCCATCTGGTTAGTCACTTCGGATGAATTAATGAACCTATGCTTTGAGTTTTTAGCGTGTTGGCTAGAAGAGGCCGCAGTTGTGTTCACCCCATAATCAACCCGTCTATTGGCCGCGTTCACGCCAATTGAAATAAAGTCGCCAGTGGTAGCCGTGATAATGGTGTCGGTCCTACTTTGTGCGTGTGTGACTACAAAACTCGTATTGATGGGGATTGTCCAGATGGCAAAGTTAGTCGCCGGGGTCGCCACGGAAATAGTCTTTCGGAACTGGAAACTTGACGGGTTCCAGTTGACACCCGATATATTCGGACCGTCGCCCAAATAGACGTCACCCGTAACCGTCAGGGCATCAATGGAGGTAAAGTTCATGGGAGTAGCCGCACCGCTAACACGATTGTTTTAGGAAATTGCCTCATCTGCCCGAGTAATCGACAACCCCCCAAGTCCGTCAATTATGGTATTATTGCGGGCCACGATGAGCTTTTGATTGTCCGAAACCGCACCGGCCAGCACTAGGGTATTGGAATCACC
Organism: uncultured Binatia bacterium (SeqCode); assembly: GCA_965215595.1. Taxonomy (GTDB): domain Bacteria; phylum Desulfobacterota; class Binatia; order UBA9968; family CAXXLF01; genus CBDCDW01. The sequence continues at coordinate 191,442 of CBDCDW010000007.1, forward strand.
GCCCTTGATAGTATTGTTCTCGGCAATGGTATAGCCGCCTGACCGTCCCGTAAACGAACCAGGGCTAGAGTTGTTAGAGGGGATCGTAAGGTCATTCCCCCGAATAGTAAAATCGGTAACACCCGTCACAATACCCATACCCGTGTTGAGGAGCGTATTATACTCAACAATCAGTTGATCGAAACTGTCACCACTGACACGGGACATCGATAGGAAGTTACCAAAGAATCCGGTATTAGTTCTCTTGACTATGTTGCGCTTGAACTCAAAACGGTTGTCAGCCGTTGAGCCGTTATTTATGATGTGGATATATGACCTATTCGCACCGGACAAATCTATAATCTCATTGTCGTAAAATTTGAAAATTCCGTCCTCAGTGGTGTCGGAATTAATATCCGTGGCTGCAGCTGCATCAATAATAAAATGGGCATTTAACATCGTGAACCGATTACCTTGAATGAGATTAGCTACCGATACAGCCCTATTCCAATTAATCATTGACGATGCGCTGTTACCCTCGTAAATGTCATTACCAACAAGAAAATTACGCGCTCCCGCGAGATTAACGGCAACACCATGACTCACAATGTGGTTGTTACGATAACCACTAAATTCCTCATGCCCGTGAAAGTTGGCCGCGTTAGTGACCCGTGAGGCAAGATAGTTGTGCTCAAATACGCTAAAGCGGGTGACTATGAACCCGCCCCCCGTCAATGCTGCGGCATGACGATCAGCATTAAGGACGCTATCCTTTACTATCCCACCCTGCACACTCACCAGGCTAACACCATTAGATTGAATAGGCCTCGCATCGTTTATATATTTCCCCGTTTCCACGTTTCGTACCACCGGATAAAGGGAGTCAACAATTTCCATAGCCGTTGAACCCGTGTCCTTAAACCTCACATTTTCAACCAAGTTGTTGCGTCCATAGCGAATGTGAATAATTGGCCTCTGTACTGTATCTGGAGTGAACCCCATTGGTTGGACAGTCACTGGGCTGAAATTAGAATGCCCTCCGGGGTGGTTGAATTAATTATGCTGTTCCCTTCCTGTTTGCAAGAGTCCACATTGTGAGTTCTGTGATCTATGCCCTTCCCTATGCCTCTTGTCTTGGTGGCCGGTCAAAACGGCTTTCACAATTGCCCTAGAAACGACGATCTCACACCGGGTAGATATCTCAGTATCCCCCCCTTCAGGCCTCACACACCACCTCGGCTTTCATCTGCCAGGCCTGCTCAAACTCATTCGGTGGACAGTACCCCAAAGCCGAGTGCAACCGCTTCTGGTTATAGACTTCCTCCAGAAAATAAGGAACCCTTTGCTTCACATCCTGCGCCGTCCTGTACTCCCACAGGTAGACTTCTTCATGCTTGAGCGTCTTCATGAAGCTCTCCGCTGTCGCATTGTCATAGGGATTGCCCTTGCGGGCCATGCTGATTAAGATCCCCGCTGCCCGCAACTCCTCCACATAAGCATGGGCGGCGTACTGCACTCCGCGATCTGAATGATGGATACAACCCCAGGGCGGCCTTCTCTCCACTAAAGCCATCCGCAGAGCCATTAAAGTCATCTCGGTATCGATCGATTTAGAAAGCGCCCACCCAATAACCTTACGTGAGAACAGATCCAAGATCACCGCCAAGTACAAAAACCCCGTGAGGATCCGGATGTAGGTGATATCGGCCACCCATGCCTGGTTAGGTCTTGTGGCCCTTAGTCCCTTAAGGAGGTTCGGATAGACCCGGTAGGGATGATCACTGTCAGTGGTCTTCACCCAGTGCCGCTTGACCTGGCATTGCAATGATTCCTCCCGCATGATTCTCGACACCCGCTTGTGATTAACCTTAAAGCCCTCGCGCCTCAGATGATGGGTGACTCGCCGGTAGCCGTAACGCGGATACTCCTCCACTACCTGCTCAATCCGGTCCCGTAAGTCCGCCTCCTCAATCTCGTGGAGCATAGAAGGCTCCCGGGTTCGGTAATAAAAAGTGCTGCGCGCTATCCCCATCACTTCACACCCCCTTTGGATGCTGCCAAACTCTTGGCCGTGATGGGTGACGAATTCTCTTTTCTCCGCCGCAGTGTGTACTCTACGGCTTTTTTTAAAAGATCATTCTCCATGGTGAGTCTGCCCACCATCCGCTCCAACTCCGCATTGCGCGCTCGAAGTTCCTTCTCTGGCAGAGAGGGGCCCTCCACCAGGCCCCCTTGTTCGTAGCGCTTCGTCCAATGTCGAATAAGTCCTGAGGAGATGTCGTAGCGGCGGCTCAGTTGGGCCAACGTGGAGCTCTCACTGAGGAGTTCCTCCACTACCTGCCGCTTGAAATTCGCTGTAAACCTTCTTCTCTCTGCCATGATGAGATCCTTTCCCCTTCCCATCAGGCATTCTAACCTGCTCCCTCAAACTGTCCAACTGCAGGGGGTCAGTCCAATCTATTGGTTTCCCGTCTATCCTGAAATTGCGGAAACTCGATGAGGTTGGAGTAACCAAATAGACCTCTGCCGAGGCTGGATAATCATCAATGACCGCCCCGGTGAGCGTAATGACCGCCCCCGACAGAGACTTGACAATTAGGAACTCGCCTTTTCGATATGAGACATTGACGGGATTCCATGAACCGTCGGCAGGATCGTGTAAAATAATTAGATCACCAGGACTCAACGTCGGGGCTGACGTTAGCGTAAGCGTCAGATCACCGGCTGTAACCGAGCCGGTTAATCCGCCGCCGAGTGATCCGCTTATGCTACCGTGTGCCTGGATTAAACCAAATGCTTGGTTTGTTGCTCCGCTTGCGTCCAGTATCGTTGATTCATGACCGGCCCCTAATATGTGGGTGTTTATCGGGACGATAAGCTGAGAGTTGAAAACATAGGTTCCAGCTGGGAAATAAAGAGTTGTCCCCGTAGCCGCCGTTAGTGCAGCCTGTATTTCCGTGGTGTCATCAGCCACGCCGTCACCCGCCGCGCCAAAGTCCTTGACTGAGATAAAGTCTCCCAACTTGGCCGAAATGGTCCGACTAACAGCACCAGTCTCCCAACTTGGCCGAAATGGTCCGACTAACAGCACCAACACCAGAGGCCAGGAAATTGGTTGTAGCAATCGCAGCCGATCCCCCAGGCTCAATCTTGGTCCCCGTATTATCCCAACGGACATATTCACTCGCTATAGGGGCAACTAATTCCGGATATTTAAGAGTTGCTTGCTTAGCCAGCTTAAGGCCCCGGTCCAACTCCTCCGCTTGCATTTGCTGGCCCATGATTACTTTGTCCAAATCCTTTTCCAGTGTTTCCGCCCTACTCGCAAAGGTCTGATTGTTAAGGTAATCGGTTTGCTGTTCCAGCTTTTGCAACCTGATAATAGTAACCGCCGTGCCACTGGCGGGAGTCGTGGTAAAGGTAACGGTCCCGCCTCCCGAGTCACCCAACCCTCTTACCGTGTAATCCGTGTCCACTATCTGAGCGACACCAGCAATTAGAACCTCAATGTCATTCTTGGTGAGAATCCTAAAGCCATAAGTAAAGGCCGTGGTTGAACCGTTGCCAACGTAGCTGTTTCTCGCAGTGACTTCATTGACCGTCCCTTGGCTCCTCAGAAGGTACCAGACAACGACCCCGCCAAAAACGAAAACAACCAATAAAACAAGACAAATCCGCTTCATGAAAGCCTCCAATTTAAAGACTCACTCCAAGGATGATAGCTAACAGCCCAGCCCCTAGTGGGAATGGACATTCAGACTACATTGTGCACTGACCTATACCTCCACTCTCCCTCATAAACACTACTTTAGCCTATTCTGGCAATAAAATTGACCCGTTTTTAATAGGTGTATCGCTCGTATAGGACCACAGTTCTCAGTACTGTAGCCATGTTGGGATTCGTTCCGATCCAGATGGGGCAGGATGGAGGAGGCAGTGTTGCGGTCTGCTACCTCTGTGCTACCAGAATGAGATGAAACAGCAGGAAAGAGGAGGGTAGGGGACCTTACGCTTCCGTTGAAAAAGCTAGTATTTCTCAGCGAAAACTTGGCCCCTTTCCCTGCGAGTCTTTGCAGTTCCGAGTGAAATGAGAATGTATGAACTGCGGTGCAGTGAGCGGTTGTTCGTATAAGCCGGCTGGTGAAATCAGAAAAAAAATTCTCCGGGAAGAGTGGAAGGTCGACCCTTCTCCTTAACCTTGTTTAAGGGCTTGATTGTCCACTGAGGCGAGCCACTGCCTCTTCTTCTTTCTTTCCCAAATTGCCGAACCATTGCCGCCACTGTTGGGTGTCTGGTCGTGACTTCCAGTAATCCTCTTCTGAGCCGGTTTGTTTGAGGGATTGCAATAGCTCCGCCATGGCCACCGTGGCTGCTTGGCCTAGGACGCTTGGAATGCATCCAATTCTGAACCCGTAACCGGCGTATGTCTCCTTTGACATCTCTTGGCGCGGGAAGACCCCCACCATGGGCTGTTTAATGGTGGGTGCTAATTGCTTCAATTCGTCTTCGCGCCGTACACCGGGCCAGATGGCGTCCACACCGGTCTCAGCATAGGCGGATACACGATCCATGACCTGGGTCAGTGATTCGCAGGCTCGGGCATTGGAACGGGCGATAATAATAAATTCTCCATCGGTACGGCTGTCAATCGCTGCCTTGAGCTTTGCCACCATGTCCGCCACTGGGAGTACGGAATGGTCAGCTCCAGCATTCTTTGGAAACAGCTCGTCCTCAATGTGGACGGCTGTTACCCCCGCCCGTTCGTAGGCGCGAACTGTCCGTGCGGTTTGAATGGGTCCGCCAAAGCCTGCTTCGGCGTCTCCCACGATGGGAAGGGTTGTGGCCTCCACGATGCGCTCGTGAATGGTAACCATCTCCGACATACCGAGAAGGCCCAAATCTGAGTAGGCATGAGCGCGACTGATTGAACTGCCGGATACATGAATCGCCTCAAAACCTATGGCTTCGATTAAACAGGCGCTCCAGGCATTGAACGAGCTTGGCGCCACGATCAATGCGGGACGTTTCATTAGCTGGCGTAGTGATCCACGACGTTCCTTTGCTGTAGGCATGCCTTCCTCCATTTTCTCTCTTTAAACGGCCCATGGCGGAACAAGTCAAAATATGATGATGGAGGTTAGTACATCAGCGCAAACTTTGCACCATTATATATTGCGCCCATTGGACGGGCGTAAAACCTGGCTCAAGACTTTGTTTTGAGGAGAAGAGGGAGAGAAGGATTACTTTTTTTCTAGAATCAGGACACCTTTCTCCGTGTCCAGTTCCATACGGAACTTGCCTAAGAAATTGAGTCCCAGGAGTCCTGCGATATTGGTGTCCTTTGAAAAATCGTGCACTGCTGCTGCCACGTCATCGATCCTGAGACCGCTAACTTCGATGGAGTCCAAGGTTACCAAAGGGACGTTGATGATGCCGTTGGCGGTCTGTAGCCGGATTTTTGGATGTTTTTTAGCTAGATCGATTTTTAGTTCTTTGGCAATGTGTTTGGAGATGACCGTATAGGATGCACCTGTATCCAGGATAAAGTTGGCAGTGGTGGTGGAGTTGATCGTTGCCTCCACGACTGCCGTCAGGCCCTTCTTCTTGAGCAGTACCGTGGCACGGCCCGTAAAGGCTGGGTTGTTGGAGGGCCTGGAAGGTGACAAGCCTCTGATTCTGCTGACATCCTCCCTAAATTGGGATGGAATGTTGTGCTCATTATCGCTGAAATGGACCACCCCGCGCTCATCCACCCAGCGGTAAAGGTCAGCGGACCTGGACGGAATAACTGCAGAAAAGAGAATGAATAAAAGAAATAATACCGGGGGAATCCAGAGGAATCGGAGGTACATCGAAATAATATATCATGAAACACGCTTTGGCAGGAAGGGCGGGAGGAGCGCGGTCATTGCCAAAGAGTGATCAATAATACACCCATAACGATAAGGCCGGCCCCCAGCACGATCTTAAGGGTTACATGCTCGATATCTCTCAGGAAAATGGCGCTCAGGGTCAGGGCAAAGAAGGGGCCGGTACTGGTCACGGGAATCACAACGATCACTTCACCTAAGGAGAGGGCGTAGTAGAGCGAAGCCATGGCCATACTGATGGAGATACCAGCCGCGACGTAGAAGGGGAGGCATTCCTTAGTGATACGGAGTCCCGAACCCCGTTTTCCAGTAAACCAAAGGAGAGAAGAGATCACTGCAAAGGAAGAAGTGGCGGTTATAGCGGCGGCTAGAAATGGGTGGGGGATGAAGACGAGGCCGAATTTTCTTGCCACTTGAGAAAGGCCCACAAGAAGTGAAGCCAGAATAGGATAAAATAAATAAAGGATGCGAAGGGGACGGCCGGCGCTCTTCTGATGTGAAAGGACGGTTACGCCAATGATGATGAGGAAGGTGCCGCAGAATATGGCGAAGGTCATTTGTTCTCCCAAAAAGAGGATCGCCATCAAGGAGCTGAACAGCGGAGTGATAGCTCGAATGGGATCGGCAATGGCTACGCCAAGGGTATCGATGCCCTTTACGGTGAGCAGGCGGGTAAGACCGGGTTGAAAGAGGCCAACCCCTACAAAAATGAGAACAGCTGAGGTGGCCAGGTAGTGGAGGGGAGTGAACAGAAGAGCAAAGAACCATAAAAAGGCTGCGTTGATGCCGATAGTAATAAAAACCGCTGTTGTTGAGTTTGAGGTGGCGAGACCTTTCTTGATGAGAACGTTATGGATGGCGAATAGGATCGCGGTGCCAAGAGCGAACAGGGAGGCGGGCATGATGGCTTAGAATTCTATCCGATCATTTTTCGATATTCCCTCACATTTATGTCCAGGGAATCGGATTAAGGATAACTCGCCCCGTGGAATAGCGCTTCAGTCGAACAAGTTGACCCCTGTCGAGTCGGTATTCCACGGGGCGAGCTGCAAAGGCTCCGCCAGAGGACGGATCAGCCTCGGGCTGAGCAAGGAAGCCAAGTTAGTAGGACTAAGAAGAGTTATGTCATTGCGCGCTTGGCATCTTGGCGCGAAACACTCTATGGATGATCCTTTCTACAACATTTGATTTGAAAGAGTCTAACCAAGGCTCAATTTGAGCTGGTTGGGGTTAGGGTCAAGTTGGGCCAGTTTGCCATCTCCTCGACCGGGTGGGCCAATTGGATGTATTCGCCCGAGCGCCACATCTCAAACTGGTCACGATAGTGCTCTGAGAAAGGGTGACCTGACTGTCCTGAGGGCAGGATATAGCGACTGCGTTCCCAATCTCCGACGGTGATAGCCATCTTTAGCGAAGTCCCCACCATCTGGTGATAGGGATGGGAGTGGCGATAAAATCCACTGTTTACTGTGACCCCACTCCCTGAGACTGGAAAGGGACCAATTGAAAAAAATGGTGCAAGAACCCCAACGCGCCCCATGGAGTGCTCCAGGGTCAAGGTGTGAATCTCCCCCCACTTTCGTACACCGGGGTTGTCACCCTGGCGTGAGGACAGTTCTGCCAGTGCCTCACGAAAACTCTTTTCCACGAGTGATTGGCGTGAGCTGGTGGCAAACCAAGGAGAGTCGGGATTACTGAGAATCTCATCCATGGGGGCCAGCGCCTGATTGTATATTTCGCTATAGGCGAGGAAAAGTTCTTCGCCCAATTCCGGCTCCAATAGATTCACCATGAGACGTCGGTAAAAGACATGATAGAGGGCGGCTTCGTGACTTTGTTCATGACAGCAGCCATCCCATTGGGTAAGCCTTTGAACAAACTCCCTGACCGAGTCGTTGCTGCTGGCCATTTCTTCCAGATCGGATTGGAGAGTTTTGATCACCTTTTTGGCTTGTAGGGAAACCGTGTCCACCTGAATCTTCACCATATCATCGAGGGAGAGTTTTTCCTTTGCGAGCAAAAGCTCCTTGATTCGCTCGATGCGATAGGGGCCATCGAACAGTGCTGATAGGTAATAGGGATAAGAGGGATCCGCGATAGAGTTGTTTGCCGTGGCGATAATACCCTCGGGGGGATTGTACAGGCGCGGCAGTTCTGGAAAGGGAATATGTCCCTTCCAATCAAATTCCCCGCTCCAACCCGGTAAAGGGGTGAGGGAGGGAGCGTGGGGACGTAATGGAACCTTCCCTGCCAAACTGTAGCCGATATTTCCTTCAACGTCTGCGTAGACGTAGTTAAGCGTGGGAGACCACTGGTAGGAGATGCTCTCCAGGAACTCGCTCCAGTTCCGGGCTCGGTTGACACCGTAGATCACTCGAAAGTCTTCACTCAAATCATGGGCTGTCCATCTTAGGGCAATGACTCCATCAGGAGAGGGTATTTCTGTGATGTCACTTAAAATCGGTCCATGGTGGGTGAAGCGAAGGGACTTTTTAATGTCTTTTCCTCCTCTGATGGCAATTGTTTCCTCCCTTTGTTCGATGTTCCTCCATTGGTTCCCTACCAGGTAGCGGTCGGGGTCCTGTGGATGGAGCTTTTCGTGATACAGATCCGCGTCGTCGCACAGGGCGGCAGTGACTCCCCAAGCAATGCGGTGGTTGTGACCGAGGTGAATGCATGGAGAGCCAGGAATGGATGCTCCCCAGACGGAGTAGCCGTCATCGGGTGATTTCGGAGATTCAGATTCCATGTGGATCAAGTACCACACCGGGGGAAGGGTCATTCTAAGGTGGGGATCATTGCACAGCAACGGCCTTCCTTCGGAAGACTTCCAGGGTGCAATGACCCAGTTGTTGCTTCCTTGGCCCGCTGGGCTCCATTGGCTGTTGTAGAAGGTACCGTCCATGAAGCGCAACAGTTCCTGAGAGGTCTCTGAGAAGCTTTCGGAGTTAAACCGGGTGATACTGGGGCCCCATTCGGGATATTGGGGGAAAAGGGATCGCATTTTCGCTTCCTGATCTTTGAATTTGTATGAGAGAGTAGTAAATGCCAGCCGAGTAAAGAACGATGTGGACAGAAGAATGGCAAAGCCTTTTCCAATGGTGAGACAGTCTTCCGGTCGCCAGGGTTCGGGCCGATGACGGAGGAGGCGAAACTCCACGGGTAGAGAATTAAAATGAGTCTCAATGTAGCGATTGACGCCGTCGCAATAGGCCTGCAGTCGACTCAAGGAGTGTTGTGGCAGAAGTTGGATGGAATCGCATGCCGCCTGACGCACTCCCACAAGGCGAATAAGAATATCTAGATCCACTATGGTCTTGTCCTTGACCCGTACCGTAATTTCTTCCCAGGGAACAGTCCTATCACCGAATACCTCTGCCATCCGGCCACAGTGAAAGCGGCGGGTTAGTTCCATCTGCCAGAGTCTCTCCTGGGCATGGAGATACCCCTGGGCGATAAATAGGTCATGTTCGTTACCTGCAAAGAGATGTGGGACAGCAAATGAGTCCCAAAGGACTTTTACTCTGTCTTTTAACCCTGGAATGGGAGTTGTGCCCTCAAACTTAGGCTTAGCCTGACGCGACCAGTACCATAGGAGTGGGCGTAGCAATGGAGAAAAGAGATTCATGGGTTACGCGTGAATTAAATTAGTTACGAAGGGTTAAACGAGAATGGTTGATTGTAGTGAGTCCATGGTCATTGGTCAATAGACGGCAAATACCAGTGGGCAGGAGGCAGTATGCAGCCTGTCAATCGGTCTCTCTCGTCTATCTTATTTATTCTGTTTATTTTGTCCTAACTGCAGGGAAACCACTGAACAGACTAAATGAACTAGAAAGACCGAATAGACTAGATAAACACAACAAACCCGATAGACGTAATCAACCCTAAAACCCATAGTGGAGTGAACCCCATTGGTTGGACAGTCACTGGGCTGAAATTAGAATGCCCTCCGGGGTGGTTGAATTAATTATGCTGTTCCCTTCCTGTTTGCAAGAGTCCACATTGTGAGTTCTGTGATCTATGCCCTTCCCTATGCCTCTTGTCTTGGTGGCCGGTCAAAACGGCTTTCACAATTGCCCTAGAAACGACGATCTCACACCGGGTAGATATCTCAGTACCCCCCCCTTCAGGCCTCACACACCACCTCGGCTTTCATCTGCCAGGCCTGCTCAAACTCATTCGGTGGACAGTACCCCAAAGCCGAGTGCAACCGCTTCTGGTTATAGACTTCCTCCAGAAAATAAGGAACCCTTTGCTTCACATCCTGCGCCGTCCTGTACTCCCACAGGTAGACTTCTTCATGCTTGAGCGTCTTCATGAAGCTCTCCGCTGTCGCATTGTCATAGGGATTGCCCTTGCGGGCCATGCTGATTAAGATCCCCGCTGCCCGCAACTCCTCCACATAAGCATGGGCGGCGTACTGCACTCCGCGATCTGAATGATGGATACAACCCCAGGGCGGCCTTCTCTCCACTAAAGCCATCCGCAGAGCCATTAAAGTCATCTCGGTATCGATCGATTTAGAAAGCGCCCACCCAATAACCTTACGTGAGAACAGATCCAAGATCACCGCCAAGTACAAAAACCCCGTGAGGATCCGGATGTAGGTGATATCGGCCACCCATGCCTGGTTAGGTCTTGTGGCCCTTAGTCCCTTAAGGAGGTTCGGATAGACCCGGTAGGGATGATCACTGTCAGTGGTCTTCACCCAGTGCCGCTTGACCTGGCATTGCAATGATTCCTCCCGCATGATTCTCGACACCCGCTTGTGATTAACCTTAAAGCCCTCGCGCCTCAGATGATGGGTGACTCGCCGGTAGCCGTAACGCGGATACTCCTCCACTACCTGCTCAATCCGGTCCCGTAAGTCCGCCTCCTCAATCTCGTGGAGCATAGAAGGCTCCCGGGTTCGGTAATAAAAAGTGCTACGCGCTATCCCCATCACTTCACACCCCCTTTGGATGCTGCCAAACTCTTGGCCGTGATGGGTGACGAATTCTCTTTTCTCCGCCGCAGTGTGTACTCTACGGCTTTTTTTAAAAGATCATTCTCCATGGTGAGTCTGCCCACCATCCGCTCCAACTCCGCATTGCGCGCTCGAAGTTCCTTCTCTGGCAGAGAGGGGCCCTCCACCAGGCCCCCTTGTTCGTAGCGCTTCGTCCAATGTCGAATAAGTCCTGAGGAGATGTCGTAGCGGCGGCTCAGTTGGGCCAACGTGGAGCTCTCACTGAGGAGTTCCTCCACTACCTGCCGCTTGAAATTCGCTGTAAACCTTCTTCTCTCTGCCATGATGAGATCCTTTCCCCTTCCCATCAGGCATTCTAACCTGCTCCCTCAAACTGTCCAACTGCAGGGGGTCAGTCCATAGACTCAACAAACCCCATAAACTCTAAGAACGCGAAAAACTCTATGAACGCAATAAACCCAACAAACGCTAAAAACTCAATGAACTCAAAAAACAAAGAACATTGGTGACGAAACTAACTAGATAAACTAAACAGACCAGACAGACCGAATAGACTAGATAACTAAATAGACCAGAAAGACCGAATAGACCAACGCACGGATCGTTGACAGATCCCCAGTCGAAAGCTATCTTCATTGAGAAATGCATGTTCGAACCATCTTCGTTGTTCTTGTACTGGTGTTAATGCTCGCCTTGCAGGTTTGGGTGCGGGAAAATCGAGCTGCGGATCAAAGAGGGGATCCGCGTCCCATTGCACCCCGTGGAAGACTCGATGCTGATGAGAGGTCCACCATTAAGCTTTTTCGTCGTGCTTCGCCTTCAGTGGTTAATATCACGCTTCTGGCGGTGCAACGAGATTTCTTTTCGCGCAATATGTATCAAATCCCGGAAGGCACCGGGTCTGGTATTATATGGGACGAGACCGGACATATTGTAACCAATTTTCATGTGATTCAGAGCTCTGAAGTTGCACAAGTGACCCTGGCGGATCACTCCACGTGGAAGGCACGTCGTGTGGGAGTGGCCCCGGATAAGGACCTGGCGGTGCTACGCATAGAGGCCCCCAAGAGTCGCCTCAAACCGACTCTAATTGGTACATCGGACGATCTTCAAGTGGGGCCGAAGGTCTATGCCATAGGAAATCCTTTTGGACTGGACCAGACGTTGACCACGGGTATCATTAGCGCGCTGGGGCGGGAGATCGAGTCCGTAACACGTCGACCCATACAGGGAGTGATACAGACGGACGCTGCCATCAATCCAGGAAACTCTGGCGGGCCCCTGCTCGATAGCTCGGGTCGTCTTGTCGGCGTGAACACGGCAATCTTTAGTCCTTCCGGAACGTCCGTGGGAATCGGATTTGCCATTCCCGTAAATACGGTTAACCGCATCGTCCCACAACTGATCCGATTTGGGAAAGTGACTCGACCCGGTTTTGGTGTGCAGGTGGCTGAGGACCAGTTGACCCAGGAGATGGGCTTATCTGGGGTTTTGATTGTTGAGGTGAGACCGGGGGGCGCAGGGGCAAAGGCGGGTTTACGGGGTACGCACCGCGACTTTTCAGGCCAAGTGATTCTTGGGGATGTGATCGTTGCTATTAACGAAAAACGAATCCAATCGGTAAAGGATCTATTTCTCGTGCTTGAGAAACATCAGGTAGGTGAGACGGTGACGGTAAGCATCCTCCGGCAGGGGAAAACCCAAAAATTCAAAGTAACCCTCAGAAGCATTGGTTGATCCCATCAGATAAAAAATCAGATGGGCGCGAGGTAAATGTTACGCGCGACCATTACTTGCACAGTACGTCATGCCTTCCCAAATAGCGGTCATTAACTTGTTCATGCAACATGGTTCTCTAAACAGGATGCGGTAGGCTATGCCACGGTGGGCCGTTGTTATCGGAAGCTTTGGCTATGTGGGTTATGCGCCTGTTGCATCAGGGACCGTTGCCAGCGCAGTGGCAGTGGTGCTTTATTACTTTGTTCCCTTCCTGCAGTTGAACCTGATTCTCATTGGAGTGGCGCTAGCCTTGGTAATTGTTGGACTAAAGGCTACAACGGTCATCTTGCGTTCGTCCCAGATATCGGATCCCAGTTATGTGGTGTATGACGAGGTGGTGGGTCAGTGGATCGCTCTTTTGAGTCCCATCTATCAGGGCAACCTGATATTCATACTCTTCTCTTTCCTTCTGTTTCGTACTTTTGATATCCTGAAACCGTTCCCGGCTTCATATTTCGATAGAAAAAGCGGAGCGGTTGATGTCTTGATGGATGATGTGGTGGCAGCCATCTACGCCAACCTTGCGGCGCATCTTTTAGTCTATCTGGTCATATAGTCTATTTTGTCTTTTCGGTAAATCTAGTCTATTCAGTCTTTCTGGTCTGCTTAGTCGATTGGGTTTTTTGCGTTTGTGGGGTTAATGCGTTTGTTGCGTTCTTTGGGTTTATTGCGTTCATTGAGTTGATCTAGTTCCTTTAGTCTGTTCATTCGTTTTCATCCAGTTCGGACGAATTCGACTAAATGGACTAAATAGACGAGATAGACTGACTGCCAATTTGTCGACAATTTCTTATTGACCGGCCGGCAGGCGGAGGAGCTTTGCCAGGTTACCACCGAGGACTTTTTCCTTGTCCTGATTGGAAAGATCCGTCTGGTGGACCGCATCCACGGATCGTTTGAGCGGGATGGGGACCGGAGGAAAGTCGCTGCCGAAGACCACGTGGTCTACTCCTACCGTTTCAACGGCGCATTTGATTGCTGGCGGGTGAAAGCCCATGGTGTCGAAATAGAGCTGGCGAATATAGGTACTGGGGGGCCGGGTCATCACGTCCGGTTCCCAGGGTCCGAAGCTTTTGTCCTCTCTCAGCTCATATCCAAAGTCGAGTCTTCCTGGCAGCATAGGAAGGGCGCCACCGATGTGGGCGCAGACCAGTTTGAGCTGCGGAAATTTCTCCAGCCCTCCAGTAAAAATGAATCGGGTGAGAGACAGGGTGGTGTCAAAAGGCCTCCCAACCATTTCCGGAAGGCGGAAAATCTCCATCTTTTCCGCCCCAATCGTAACGCGTGGGGGATGGATAAAAACGGGGACATCCAAATCCGAAACCAACTGGAAAAAAGGTGCAGCACGGGGTGAATCCAAGTATTCACCCTCGACGCTGGAGTTGATCATGATACCTTTGAGGCCGTAATCGCGGATGGCGTTTTCGGTCTCCTTGAGAAATGGATCGTCGCCAAAGGCCACTGAACAGGCGAGGCCCAGCATCCGCCCCGGATATTTGGCGGTCACGTCGGCCGCGAACTCGTTATATTCTTTAACGACGTCCAGAGGCTGTAAACCTGGCGGAGTACGAATCCAGTTGTTGCCAAAGACTGTTAGATCGACTTTGGCTTTCTCCTGTTCTTCCAGCACCCCATCGATATTGAAAATGGCCTGGGGGGACCGGGGATTGTACCAGCTCTTCGGAGCTAAATGGGCGTGGGCATCAATAATCACGGTTCGTCTATAACCCAGGTCTGGGGCAATGACAAGCCTATTTAGTCTAATCCGGCTATATGGTCCGTTTCGTCGATTCAGTTTTCTTGTCGATCGGATCCGTCAAGTTGTTTGGGTTCAATGAGTTTGTTGCGTTGATCTAGTTGGAGGGACGGGAAGCCAGAAGTCAGAGATCGGAGTTCAGACATCGGGAACCAGAGATCGGACATCGCTAATACGGCTGACCTCTGACTTCTGTTCTCCGACATCTGGTTTGTTGGCCATTGACTAATCACTTTTGACTTCTTAATGTTCGGGAAATGCGAGTGGACATTGAATTTAACTCGGGGGCCCAGTTGCCAATGGATGCCATTCCTGAACTGGCTTGTCTAGCTGAGAACAATGGTTTCGATTGTGCCTGGGGCGGTGAGGCGAACAATAAGGATCCCACGGTCATGCTTGCCTCTGTGGCCGCGGTGACCAAGCGCCTCAAAATAGGATCTGCCGTCTATCATATCCTTGGTCGCACCCCGGCCACCCTGGCGCTGCAGGCCTTGGGTCTCCGGGAGCTTTCCCAGGGGAGGTTTCTGTTAGGAGTGGGAGTCTCCAACCCAACCATTGCCCGCTGGCATGGGGTCTCCTTTGATCGTCCCATTGGGCGTGCAAGGGAGTATTTAGAAATCGTACGCCTTGCCATGCAAGGTGAAAAACTGAAGTTCAATGGTAAATTTTTCCAGGCAGAAGGCTTCAAGGCGGCGTTCAAGCCAACGGGGAAGTCTATCCCCGTCTACCTTGCGGCCTTTGGACCACAAATGAGCCGGCTGGCGGGAAAAATATCTGACGGTGTGCTTATCAATATGGCCGATCCGACGCAAATTCGTCGCATCGTTGCTGAAGTGAAGAAAGGGGCAGAGGAATGTGGCAAAGATCCCAAAGGTATGGAGATCATCTGCAAGGTCCGATGCTGCATTGCTACCGACTATCCCCGTGCCCGTGAGGCCATGAGCGGGGTGCTTACCTATTACGCCTTGGCAGATTACTATCGTGACCTCTTAGGCCGCATGGGATTTTCCACCGAGGTGGAAAACATGCGACAGGCATGGCGTACTTCCGGGTTTCAGGCGGCGCGCGCCGAGATCACGGATCATCTCTTCAATGGCTTGCCGCTTGTGGCCGCCACTTCGGCTGAAGAGGTCTGGTCGAAAATCGAACCCTATAGAGAAGCTGGCGCTACCCGTATTATTCTTCCCTATGTTCCAGCTTCTGAGGATGTGGTGGGGGAGGTTAGCAGTTTTATAACCAGCATGGGAAAACTTATCAGCTAAAGCGTCACAAGCTATTAACCGCAGATTAACGCAGACCAAGGGACAGCAAAGCGCAAGGCGCATAGCGCATAGCGCAAAGCAAAAAGAACTTTAAGTGATTAGAGATTAACACACTCAGGATTAAGTAGTTTCCACTAGTTTGCTATAGGCGGAGAGGCGAGAGCTAATGGCCTAAGAGTGACGCTTTGCGCTATGCTGTCAATGAAAGGATGAGAATATGGCGTTTGAGCTAATTAATCCGACTGGTCTGGAAAATCCGGTGGGTTATTCTCACGTGGCGAGGATCGAGTCGGGAAAAATTGTGTTGATTGCCGGACAAGCCCCATTCGATGCCACTGGCAATGTGGTAGGGAAAGGAGATTTTGTAGCACAGTTTAGACAAGTTATGGGTAATCTTAAGATTGCCATTGAGGCAGCTGGGGGGCGACCAAATCAATTTGCCTCTTTGACTATGTATATTACTGATTTACCGGCCTATCTGCATAACAAAAAACCTATCGGTAGCGCCTATAGGGAAGTATTTGGGAAATATTTCCCGGCAGTTACGCTCATGGAGGTAAAGAGTCTTTATAATCCAGATTGTATGGTAGAAATCTCCGGAATCGCCGTGGTGGACTGAGCCAGTTCTGCGTTCCTATTCACTATCCTCCTGTCATTAACCAATGCCAACTATTCTGGGCAGTCGTTGTACAAAAAGTGCCAATTATTTGCCAAATTTGTATTCGATGCATACGAAAATACCCTAATGTGTATTTGCTTGATCTGCAAGTTCAGTGAGTTATGAATGTGGTATGAAAATTGCTTCACGACCTACCTAAAACCAGTCCTAGGTTAGGGGGTGTGATGAACGCGAATCAAGTCGTAGCAGAGAATGAGCAATTTCAGATCGAAAATTTCGACGATTTGACTGAGCAGGATATAATCATCCTTTCGCGGTCCTTTAAATTAGCTGGACTGTCAGGAGATGATGCCTGGCATGCCATAATGACCGGTATGGCCCTGGATATGGCTTTTGCTCGTACCAGAGGGCTATCCGAGGTGGAACACTAAGAGTTACAGTTCCTGTCACGTTCCCTGCTGTTCCCTAAAATTCCTTTAAAATTTTCCAGCTTAGCTCTGAGATGCCTGAGGGTCCGCCTTTGCAACGAGATCCTGGAGGTCGTCCCGATGAAAGGCTTTGCTGGAAACAAGTCGACGAAGTAGATCACCAATTTCTGGTGCGTCTGTCCCGAATCGGAGGGCATCATCTAACAACCGATCCTCCAGTTCCTTTTCATCCTCAGAGTCCTGGACCATTCTTGCCCAGTGATTTTTCCCCGAGCGGAGATCCGGCTCCACCTCCTCAGGTTGCCCACCTAATCGTACTATCTGTTCCTTAAGAATCCCTGCATCATGGTCTTTTTCGAGGGCGATTTGCTTCAGGCGCTTGGTAATATACGGATAAGGGGCCCTTGCGGCGTGGGCCTCGATCTGTCTGGCCAGCCGCCTCAGAAGGTAATAATCATGCATTAGAGTCTCCAGCAGATCTAGCGACTTGCTTTCACCGTTTGTCTTGGAAGATGCCCAGAAAAGCGTTTTTAGACCATTCCAGATGCCCATCGCATTACCTCACCATTGATGAAGATAAAGTTACTGAGGCGGTCTGTCAAGATAAACCCTGCATGATAGCAGGCTCAATGTTCGGGGTAGGATCCACCCAGGGACCCCTGGCCATTGTATATGGCCTCCCATGGCCTATCCACAGTGGCTTCCACCTGAACCTGAACGCCACGGGCCGGTGCTCATTGCAAAATCGGCTAAAAGATTTATAATTTTTTAACAGAGGTGTACAAGGATCCGCCTGCAAATGAAAGATGATCGAAAAGAGCCTCAAGAAGAGGCACCTGAAGTAGAAGTTCTGGAGGAGGGGGATTTCCACCAGAGCGAGGATTCCTCTGACAAGGCCCTCGTTCCATTCGATTCACTCCAACGATACCTCAGTGAGATCCGCCGCTACCCTCTTCTAAGCAGGGAGGAAGAGCACCAGTTAGCGGTGGAGTATAAGGAATATGGCAATATTAAGGCTGCCTATAAGCTCCTGACCTCTAACCTCAGATTGGTGGTTATGATTGCCAGAGAATATGAAAAGGCGTTTAGAAACCTTCTGGATCTAATTCAAGAGGGAAACGTTGGCCTCATGGAAGGGCTCAAGAAGTATGATCCATACCGGGGAATTCGCTTCCCTTCCTATGCCGTCTGGTGGATCCGCGCTTATATCATTCGCTATATCATGAACAATTGGCGCATGGTCAAGATCGGCACCACGCAGGCTCAGCGCAGGTTGTTTTTCAATTTGCAAAAGGAAAAGGAAAAGCTCGAAGCGGAGGGCTACACGCCAGGACCAAAGCTCCTGGCCCAACGCCTGGAAGTGAAAGAGGGAGAGATTGTGGAGATGGAACAGCGGCTCTCCCATAGAGATATGTCCACGGATGTTCCCATTGGTGAAGACCAGGATTTCACTCTGCTCAATTTCCTGGCGGATGATAAGGAGACCCCGGAGGATCAACTCGCAGAGGTGGAGTATCGCCAGCTTTTAAAAGAAAAAATTCAAGATTTTGCACAGGATCTTAAGGATAAGGAGTTGTATATATTCCACAAGCGTCTATTAACCGATAGCCCGCTGACTCTCAGAGAGATCGGAGAGGAGTTCGGGATCAGCCGTGAGCGAGTGCGCCAGATTGAGGAAAGACTCAAGAAAAAACTCAAAACATACCTCACGAAGGAGTTCAAAGACAACAAAGACGGCCTGGCTGACGTTGGCTAGGTGGTGTGGATGACGTGTCTCGGATGTCAGAGAACAGACGTCGGAGATCAGTGATGCAGCTGACCTCCGATTTCTGAGTTCCAATCTCTCGAACCAGACAGACCAGATAGACTAAATAAACGAAATAGACCCAACAAACTCAACGAACTCAATAACCCAAAGAACCCAACAAACCCAACGAACTCAATCAACGAAGTAGACCAGATTGCCCAATCCAGGTAAACCAGCCGACTTTCCACGTTTCCAGTAAAAGGTAGGACACAATGACCTCACATAGATCCGTGACCATGACACCCTTTCTCGTGATGGATGTCTTGGAGCGGGCCCAGGAGATTGAGCGAACGGGCAAGCGAGTCATCCACTTGGAGCTGGGGGAACCAGACTTTGAAACCCCTCAGGTCATTAGGGAGGCAGCTGCTGGCGCGTTGAGAGAAGGGAAAACCCGCTACACTCACAGCATGGGCTTACTGGAACTCAGGGAAGCCATCAGCGACAGATATTGGGAGTTGTATCGAGTTCGGGTCTCGCCAGACTGTATCCTGGTCACGGCTGGAAGCTCCCCTGGTATCGCCTTGGCCTTATCCGCTCTTTTGGAGGAAGGCGACGAGGTGATCCTGCCGGATCCTGGCTACGCCTGCTATTCCAATATGATCAACTTTCAGGGTGGGGTTCCCATTGCCGTGGGCGTGAGTGAGGATGATGGCTTCCAGTATCATCCAGAGGCGATGCAGCCGAAGCTGTCGGCTCGCACGAAGGGTATCTTGATCAATTCACCCGCCAATCCCACCGGAATGTTGCTTGCTAAGGAACCCATGCAGAAGATTGCACAACTGGGTCCCATGCTCCTCTCTGATGAGATTTACCATGGCCTTACCTATGGGGAGAATGCGCACTCGGCTCTGGAGTTCACCGATCGCGCTTTCGTGTTTAATGGATTTTCCAAACTCTACGCTATGACGGGTTGGAGACTGGGCTATGTAATCGTACCACAGGAGTTTGCTCGAGCCGCGCAAAAAATCCATCAAAACTTCTTCATTTCCACCAATGCCTTCGTGCAATGGGCTGGCATCACAGCGCTCCATCAGGCCGGGTCGGAGGTGGCCGCAATGGTTTCTGTTTTCGACGAGCGAAGACGAATCTTGCTTCGCGGCTTGAGGCAACTAGGGTTCACCATTAAACACGAACCCAAAGGTGCATTTTATGTCTTTGTCAACGCAAAACACATTGGTCAGGACTCTCTCAAGCTGGCCATGGATATCCTAGAAAAGGTTCAGTTGGGTGTGGCTCCGGGCATCGATTTTGGTCCCAACGGAGAAGGTTATCTGAGGTTCTCCTACGCTAGATCCGTGGACAACATCGAAGAGGCCCTGGAGCGCTTCAAGCGGTATCTGGAAATGACACAATGAAACGGCTAACAGATAGTAGAGATCAGAGATCAGAGATCAGAGATCAGAGATCAGAGATCAGAGATCAGAGATCAGAGATCAGAGAACGGTCATACAGCTGACTTCTGATTCTTGACGTCTGACATCCGAGCTCCCACGCCAAATGAATCCGTCAAACACAATAAATTCAAAAAACTCAATGAACGAAATAGACCAAATAAACTAAGTGAACTAAATAGACTCCCTTCCCGCTATTGACTCAAGCATCTCAATCGACTAGACAGACCAAACAGCCCAAATACTGTCAGAGCCAGTAGGATTTTCAGGTGCAATTCGAGAAGCAAATACCAATCTCGGCCTCACGGCAAAAGGTATGGGATTTTATCTGGGACGTGGACCGGTTCATTGCATGCGTTCCCGGATGTAAAGAGGCGAAGACCGTCGAAAAGGGCAAGGTCTATACCGCCATTATGGTAGAAAAGGTCGGTCCCTTTCGTGTGGAGTTTCCTATGAAGATAGAGGTGGAGCAGAGTGAGCCCATCTCCCACATCAAGGCACACGCCTCGGGCAGCGACAGCAAAATCGGCAGTCTCATGAAAATCGAGCTGGACGTTAAATTAGCAGACGACGGAGCAGGGACCCTTCTTTCAATGGTGGCAAGGGTTGATATCTTGGGAAAGTTGGCTACCTTGGGTCACAGTATAATGAAACGAAAAGCAGATCATGTGGTGGCGGATTTTGTTCAAGCAATCAAAGAGAAGTTAGAAGGGGAATCTTGAAATGCTTAGGAGATTCCAATTAGACGAGCCTGAGACAGTGAAAGACGCCTCCGATCTCCTATCCCGCTATGGAGAAACTGCCAGGGTCTACGCTGGAGGGACTGAGTTACTTTTGGCTATGAAAGAAGGGCTTATCCAGTCCGAGCGGCTGGTGAACGTAAAAAACATTCCGGGGTTGGACGGGGTTAAACGAGTAGGTGATTCGGTGCATATTGGCGCTCTATCAACACACCGCCAACTGGAATGCTCAACCGAGCTACAGCAATCCCTCCCGGCCTTTGTTCAGATGGAGGCAAATGTTGCCAATATCAGGGTTCGTGAGGTTGGAACGGTGGGGGGAAACCTTTCCTTTGCCGAACCACATGCGGACCCGGGAATCCTCCTTCTGGCCCTAGGCGCAAGCCTAGTTGCGCAAAATGCCGCTAACATGCGGGAGATCCCCATGGACAGATTTTTTGTGGATGCCTATGAAACCTGCCTGAACCCGGATGAACTCCTGACTGAAGTTCGGGTTCCATTACCCCCGTCTCAATCAGCGGTACGATATCTCAAGTTTGGCTATCTACAGCGCCCCAGTGTGGGAGTGGCGCTTCATTTGGTCCTGGGAGATGGGGACTTGATCCGAGATGTGCGAATTGCAGTGGGTTGCGCAGGTCCCAAACCATGTCGTGTGGAAGAAGCGGAAGCCGTGCTGAAGGGTAAAAGCCTTCGTGATGCCTCCAAACTAGTGAATGAAGCCGGGCAGGTGGCCAGCCGTGCCGCTGAGGCAATCGGTGACCTGCACGGGTCCGCTGAATATAAGGAACATATCATTCAGGTACTGTTGAAGCGGGCCTTCCAAAACATGCTTGAAGAGGACTTCTCTAGCGGACGTGGGGGAGGGGCCCATGCCTAACGGCAATGTAAGACGGGCCATGCAAACCATTCCCGTGACGTTTACGGTCAATGGTAGGCAGCATGAGATGGAAGTGGAGCCCCATGAGCTGTTGCTCGATGTGGTGCGTAATCGTCTAGGCCTAACCGGTGCAAAAAGGTCCTGTGATATGCAGGTGTGCGGCACGTGTACTTTGCTCTTAGACGGTCGACCCGTGAGTTCCTGTAACCTCCTCGCCTTTGAGGCAAGTGGCCGTGACATCCTGACTATTGAGGGTCTTGCCCAGCAAGGCAAGCTACATCCATTGCAGCAAGCCTTCATTGAGAAGGGCGGCTTTCAGTGCGGCTTTTGTACACCTGGCATGATTCTTACGGCTAAAACGATGCTTGCTGAAATACCTAACCCTACGGAAGAGGACGTTATCCGGTTTATGCAGGGCAACCTCTGTCGCTGTACCGGTTACAAGAAAATCGTCGAGTCCATCCTAACGGCGGCGGAAAAGATGAGAGCGGGGAAATAGTTTATTAGTCTGTTTGGTTCGTTCAGTTTTTTTAGTCTATTTAGTCCGCTAGCCGTCTAAGCCTCGGGTCAACTCGGAATTCAAATCGTAACACTAATTAGTGAGTCGCTAGTGATCAAGGGCTTTCAGTTGGCAGGTGGTAGCGGGCGGCGGCGGTGCTAGGTTTTAGAAAGATCGGAAAGAGCAAATAAACAAAACAAACGAAGCGAATCAGATAAACCCAACCAACACAAAAAACTCATAAACTAAACGAATCATCAGACTACATCAACGCAATAGACAGTATCGACCGAATAGACCGACCAGACTGAACAGCCAATTTAGACTAAAATTCAATTGACAAGATAGACCAGAAGGTCCGCTGACCCCCGTCTACGTGCGAATTTCGTCGCGCATAAACTTAATATAAGCGACCCCAAAACAGATGGCCACCATGGCGAACAAGGTGGTCAAATGGGGCCATATAGAGAGAAGGCTCTGTCCTAGAGCAAGGGGGGTCGGCAGGATCCCTTCGGCCCGGCCTCGGGTTGTACGCTCGAGAATTTCCCTTCCGGGATCAATCAAGATTCGAACGGCATCGGCAAAAAGTGTATTGGGGGATATCCGGCTGATGATAATGTCAAAATTAACACTGCTGGCGGCAAACAGCGATGCAAAGGATTGAGCGATCATTCCGACGAAGATGGCAAGAAAAAGCCAAACGGCAAGGGAAGCTAGGGCGGCTGTGACGGTGCGCTGGAAGAGCAGGGAAAACAGCATGGCCAGCGCAAGCCAAAAGCCCACGTATAGGATCCCAAGCAGCGTAAAAATGAGCATGCGCCACAGCTCTTCTCCGTTAGGAGGAAAACCGAGTAGAGTGATGCCAAGGCCGATAACGATGAGAAGTATGGCAGCCCAAAAAATTGCAACTGTGGTGAGGCCAGCGAGAAATTTTCCGTTGATCAGGCTGTCACGATAGATGGGTTGGGAGAGGACGCGGCTCAATGTCCCGTTGGCGTATTCTCCGCTGATGGTGTCGAAGCCAAGTGTGATGCCCACTAGTGGTCCGAAGAACACGAGAAACGCTGCTAGAGAAAAAAGAGCACCGGGTTGTGACGTAAGAAGAAGTAGAAAAACAAACCGGGTAGGTACTTGGTCGGCCAACCCGCGAATGGCCTGGCCGGAGGTAAATATTGCCCAGAATCCAGTCAGTATGATCAGCATCAGCAGGATCATAAAACGACGGCTACTAAAATGGTCTGATAGTTCTTTCCAGAAAACAACGCTCATCGTGGCTCCATCTCTTTCGTCAATTAGTTATCTAGTCTATTTTGTCGGTAGCGTCTATTCGGTTTGTTTAGTCATTGAGGCCATCGAGTTTGTTGAATATATTTAGTGGCTTGCGCAATGGAACGACAACAAGAGATTTCATGTAGACTGAATAGACCAAATGGACAAAACAGACTTTTTTATGCTTCTCGAAAGTACTTAAGATATATCTCTTCCAAGGTTGGATCCTCACTGCGCAATTGGAGCAGAGAGAGACCTCTTTTTGTCACCAAGGAAAAGACATCCGGTCGGACATCTTTAGTGCACCGCAAAAACCATCCTTCGCGGCGCTCTTCCACCACTCCAATGCCAGAGATGGCACGCAGATCCGCCTCCAGGTCCTTTGGCTGACCGCCCACCTCGAGTAAAAAATTCCATTGGTGTTCCTTGAGAATCGTCTTACCCAACTCGTCCGTCTTTCCTTGTACGATCATCTTCCCATTTACGATGATGCCGATACGGTGGCAGATCCTTTGGACCTGATGGAGCAAATGAGAACAGAGTAGGACGGTGAGGCCACTGTCTCGGTTCAGCCCTGTGATGAGATCGAGAATGCGAGTGACTCCATCTGGGTCGATGCCGAGTGTAGGCTCGTCCAAAATTACAACCTCAGGCTTTTTAACCAGCACCTCGGCAAAGCCCAGGCGCTGCTTCATACCGCGAGAGTACTCCCTCACCAGGCGCCGTCTGTCGTCCGCAAGGCCCACCTGTTCCAGAACATCCACAATCTTCTCGCCGTTATTCCCTAAGGGTATTTGGTTTAAGCGAGCGATGTAAAGCAAGTTTTCTTCGGCGCTCAGGTCCTCGTAGAAACCTGGATTCTCAGGCAAATAGCCCACCCGCCTCTTAATTTCCAAGGGCTTTCGCGTGGGATCGAAACCGCAGACGGAAGCGCTTCCGCTGGTGGGTTCCGTGAGCCCTATGAGCATGAGGATCGTAGTGGTTTTGCCGGCTCCATTTGGTCCGAGGAAGCCGAAAATTTCCTTCTGGTCAACCTTTAGGTTGAGATTGTTGACCGCTAGTTTGTCGCGGTAGCGTTTGGTCAGGTTGCTGGTATCAATAATGGAGCTCATCGTCGCCCCAGCCGGACGAATACAAGTCCTAGACCCAAAACCACCGCCGCCACAATGGCGGCACCAATCCATCCCCACAGGGTGGGAGTTTCCACAGTAACTCTAAAATCGATGGATTTTCTTGCGTCGGCGCTGTTAGAGCTCACGGTGAGAAGATAGTCCCCAGCAATGGTTCTGTCCGAGGTCTGGATGGTGGTGGTTACTTTCTGGACGTCGCCAGGGCTGAGGGAGTCAAATTTCTTGGGTTCGAAATCCACGCTCCACCCTTCCGGCTTGGTGGCGTCGAAGCCAAGATTGACCAGGGGAGCCGTGCCGGTGTTGGCTATTAAAAATTCCACATCTGTTTTCTTACCCACCGTTACGGATGTGTTCAGTTTTAGGGCAAGTGTATTGCCCATGGTGGGAACTCCCATGATGAAGTCATAGGTACCCGTGAGGTTTATCTTGAATTGTCTCTCTGCCGAAAAAGACCCGGATCGAGCCTTAAATTTCACGGGATACTCGCCCGCCTTGGCCAGGATCGGCGGATCGATCTCTACGCTTAGAGTCTGGGAAGAGTCCTTCTTGAGGGCCACGGAAGATATTACGTTATCTTCGAACTGTGGTTTGATGCGGACCCTCCATTCCGTGGGTCCCTCGGCAGTCAGAGCTGCGGTGAGGTCTTTGTCCGTCTCGTTTTTTAGATCCACACTGAACTTAAAAGTCTGGTTACTGGGACCCGTCAAATCAGGATATTGGCTTTCTGTTTTTAGCCCCCCGGTTTCTACCTTCTTGGGCGATAGGCGAAAGGTTAAGGTCTCCGACACGACGTTTTGGCCGTTTCTATCACTGGCTGAAACCTTGATCTCGTAGGACTTTCCCTCAACTTTCTCCGGAACGTCCACCTTGAACTCGAGAGTCTTGGATTTTTCACCCTCCACCATTACTGATCGCACGGGGAAGCTGGGATAGCGAGAGTGGAATGCTGCCTTCCAACCATCTGGAACCGATTCCGTTTTTAGCAGGACCAGTACGGGGTCTTTCCCAGGGTTGGCCACGTCCACATCCATCTCGAATTCCTGGCCTGGTCCCACCGTGACGTCTGTGTAAGAAAGTATAAGGTTGAAGGGCTTTTTGCTTTCGGCTGCAGAAGTTGAGCCCACTGACCCTAAAAGGACGCACAGGAAAACTAATGAAAACAGCTTTGCCCAGGTAGAATTTAAGTGCCGTGACAACATATGAAAATTCCCCTCCATAATTAGTAATATCAAGCAGATGGAGACATTAATCACATTCTCCGCTCTCGTCAAGTCCTTTTGTTGGTTCTTTATCTTATTCGGTTGATGAAAGCCTTTTAATCCAAACCGGTCAAAAACGGTCGGGACGTCACCCTTCGACCATGCTCAGTGTCATGGTGAGGTACTCCAACGATATGGCTCAGACCCGAAGGGATACTTGGCCCTGCGGGCAATAAGGGTAGATTATCCGAGCGCTGGGCTGGATATCGTAACGCTAGCATCTGCGTTAATCTGCGCAAATCTGCGGTTCATAAGTCCTAAACGATTTTCCCGTCAAAAAATGGCCCTTTCTGATAATTTGATCATATAAAGTTGAAAAACTCTGTTGCCAGGCCGGTCAAAAAGGTTCCAGGTGCGAGGCGCGCGAGAAATCGACGAGCGGAGGCGTACTTTGGCAGTACGTTTGGAGGGACCCCGATTGGAGCGGAAATGATTTTCGCGGCGATCGAGCGGGACTATTCTAACGGCCTGCTTAATGCAGGCTGGGGGCAGATGGGCCTTTTTCAGCGGCCTGCTTAAACTTGCCCCACCTGTCGCAACGCCTCATAGAGAACAATTGACACGGCATTGGAGAGATTGAGGCTGCGTACGCCTTTGTTCATCATGGGGATCACATAAGCCCTTTCCTGGTTGGCCGCTAGAAGTTCTTTGGGGAGACCCCGAGTCTCGGGTCCAAAAACTAGGAAATCTTCCCCTTGAAAATCCGCTTTGATATAGGAGCATTTTGCCTTTTTTGAAAAGAAAAACATTCGTTCTTTACCATAAAGATCGAGAAAGTGTTCCCAGGATTCATGAAGTCGCAGATCAACAAACTCCCAGTAATCGAGACCCGCGCGTTTTAAATGTTTGTCATCAATTTTAAAGCCAAGCGGGGCGATCAAATGTAGCGGGGTTTTGGTTGCGGCGCACAGGCGCGCAATGGAACCAGTATTGGGTGGAATTTCGGGTTGGTAGAGGACGACGTTCATGGGTCAGAGATCGGACATCAGACATCAGAGGTCATACAGTCAAATATCAAAAAGGCCTGCAATAAGGGGATCAGATAAACAACAACTCGCGCAAAGGTTTAGGGAACACCAAGTTGTTGAGAAGAAAAAGTAAAAGTTTCTCTTTGCGAGCTTAGCGTCTTGGCGCGATAATGTTTTCGACCTCCGAATTCCGACATCCGACATCTGATTTACTTGCTGTCTATTATAAAGGTTACGGGCCCATCGTTCACAAGAGACACGTTCATCTTGGCTTGGAATTGACCGGTAGCAACTTTAGGAGATTTTGCTCGAAGCTGTCCGACGAAGTGCTGGTAGAGTCGTTCTGCCTCTTCGGGTGCTGCAGCATGGCTAAATGAGGGGCGACGTCCCTTGGTGCAATCCCCATAAAGAGTAAATTGTGATACCACCAGAATCTCTCCGCCCATGTCCACTAAGGTCCGGTTAAACTTGCCTTCTTCGTCTGCGAATATTCTCAGGTCCACTGTCTTTTGGGCTAGATAGGTTGAGTCTTCTTCCGTATCATCTTTGGCGACTCCCAGAAATACGCAAAGGCCACGCTCAATTGAGCCAATTTCGTTCCCTTCAACAGTAACCTTGGCTTCGCTAACTCTTTGAATCACAAGACGCATGATTTGAGTGGTAAACTGTCAACCATTAATAGTCAAACATCGACCAAGGGAACCGGATTAATGTGCCCACCAGATGTAATGGATCAGTGGTCACGCCCCAGACGTCAGCCATCTCACCGATGTTCGACCTCTGCCCTTCCATTCCTCGAACTAGACCAACCAATCCAAAGAGATAGACTAAACTAACGAAAGAAACTCAATAAGATCATTGAACTCAATACGTCCAAATTCGGTGTTTACTAATCATTAATTGCCGGGTACCATAAATATTGGCTGGTCCATCAGTAAGGAAGTTGACGTTTAGTCAAGAAAAGCAACACAAATTAGATAGACCAAAATAACAGAATAAACGAATCCAGCTAGTTCAACCAATTAAACTAAATAGACGAGATCAACCATAATGTATCCCATTCTTTTCCAGATTGGTCCGCTAACGGTATATAGCTTTGGAACCCTCATGGCTGTTGCAGCCCTCGTGGGGGGCTGGATTGCGTCATCCGAGCTCAAACGCTACCAGTATGACCCAGACGTTGCTTCTACCATGGTAATTGCGGCTGCTGTGGGTGGATTGCTCGGAGCCAGAATTTTTTACATTTTTGAAGATTGGGAACGTTTTATTCAGGCCCCACTTGATCTGATTCTGAGCGGTGCCGGATTTACCTGGTACGGTGGCCTGTTTGGCGGAGCCTTGGCGGTCAGCTGGGTGGGTAGGAAAAAGGGGATTTCTTGGCTCCATACGGCTGACATCTGTTCGCCCGCAGTGGCGCTCGCCTACGGCATTGGCCGAATCGGATGTCACATTGCAGGGGATGGTGATTGGGGAACGGTTACGGAAGTTCCCTGGGCCGTTCAATACACCAACGCCATCATTGGCTGGGTCCATCCCATGACCGGTATCCCGTATCTTGAGGGTGTAAAGGTCCACCCGACCCCTCTTTACGAAACATTTCAATCTCTCGTAATCTTTGGAATTCTCTGGTCAGTGAGGAAAAAAGACTATCCGCCCGGAGTAATATTCTGGCTCTATTTGATCCTGGCTGGACTTGCTCGCTTCTCGGTGGAATTCTGGCGGGTCAATCCAGTACTTGCACTAGGTATGACACAGGCCCAGTGGCTAGCCATCATTCTTGTCCTTCTGGCTGGCTCTATGCTGAGGAAAACCTGTACCCCGAACTACATCAGGCCCGAGACGTGAGTCATGTTGAATCCAGCCTGAACCAACCTCCCAAAAAATAAGAAAAATGCTTCCTTAATACTGTGTTCTTTTGAGGGGACAAACGTTCCGATACGACCGGAGGGGAGCGTTTCAAGCCACAGAGGTAAATCCGTGGTTCGGGGTTTATCCCATACCACAAAACGCCCGGCACGTGAGCCCCGATCCGAAAGGAAACAGTCGGAAACGAGCGGTAAAAATACCCAAATTTGCCATCGACTGTATTTTAAACGGCAGACATGCGCGGCATTCAAAGTTACGGATCGGGGTGAGTAGCAATTAACTTACCATCTCAACGATCTCGGTGGACCACAGTGGTTCCACAGGTAACTCGAATCTCAGTCCAATAAAAAGTGAAAAGGGACGGTTCCCTCAACCGTGTGCTGGTGGTTGCCTGAACGTGAGCCCGTGGTTCGGAGTTTACCAGGCAGCAGACATAATCTCTACAACACGTTGGTAGGTCTTTAGGTTATGCAACTTCTTTTCGCGAAGCATTCCAGTGCAGATCTTGTTGAAAAAGGCATCGGCCGCCTGTGCCACGTTCATACCCTTGCCGTTCAGAGTTCCATGCCCAGTAAGACGCCCATGACGCAAGAATGCCGTCTCTAAAGGATAATATATTAGGTCGCAAAACTTGACGTCGAGTGGAATTGACACAGCCAGTCTCAGCGATGCTTCGTTGTTTGCCTCTATGTCAGATAGAGATGCGTCTAGCCAGTCGCGATAAAATTCAGGCTCACCTTCGTCGGAGCCAGGAAAGGTTACGGGATTGGCAGGGGCCAGAGCGGAGTATGGTTCCAGTATGGTTACCTTTCCCTCAGAGGTCTTTCTGATTCCCCCTTGACCTTTCGTGGAACAATTGATGATCAATCCCACCTTTGGTGCCCATTCAGGGATGTCTCTTTCATGGATCGCCTTCGCATTGCCGAAATGACTTGTAACATCTTCCGCCAGGGATACGGCTGTATCCATCGTTCGATTACAGATAAAAAGGGTTCCCTTTCCCAGGAGCTCGGCGAGATAAAACGCGACAGCACGGGCGGAACCACCCGCACCGATCATCAAAGCGTTCATCCCCTTCAACGATTTTACGAATGGGGCGCCTTGTCCATACCGTGGGTTTAGGATACTTTCGATAAAACCGCTCCCGTCAGTATTAAAGCCTACTAGTTTCCCGTGTTTGGTCCTAACAATCGTATTTACCGCTTTAATTTGAGCTGCTTTTTCATCCAGGGAGTCCAAGAGTCCGAGGACCTGCACTTTGTAAGGAACCGTCACGTTAGCTCCAATGACCTGGTCCAATTCTCTGAAAACGTCTATTAAATTCTTCAATCGAGTTTGCTGCACATCTAACGGTAGATACACAGCATTCATCTTTATTTGCTGGAATACTTCGTTCCAGATAGGTGGGCTCTTGGCATAGTGAGAGGGCGCATCACCGATGATGCCGACGATTTGCTTCCTTCCAATGGTTTTTCGATCTAGAGGATTGCCGATGCAGGCTTGAATCTTCTTGAGGTGGATTTGTTTGATAGTCACCCAATAATCTTACCTAATCCATAAATGGATTGAAAACTGTCCTGTTTCTTTACCCTTGCCCTGAACTTATCCTCCGAACTTCGCCTACTTTGCGTATGTGCCCCTCGATTTCCCTCGGGGTCCTGAGGCTCTCGAAGGACGCGAATAATATTTTTCCGAGTCAAATTTTCGATTGCCGATTTCCGATGTCCGACCTCCGATCTCCGACCTCTGATCTTTCAAGCTCAATCAACGCAAAAAACTCCGCCAACCCAATAAACCTTGCTCACCAAACAAGTCAGCCCCCCTCCGACCTCTGGTCTCCGACTTCTGACGTCTGATTTCTGACGTCCGATTACTCGAAGGCAATCAACCCAATATACGCATTAACCCAACAAACTGAATGAACTCATTCAACCAGATAGACGAAATAGATTAAATTGACTGAAGAAACTGAAACAACCCAATGAGCGCAACCAACGCAACAAACCCAATTACCCGATGAACTCAACGAACGCATTAACGCCATAAACCTATCCAACCAAACCTTCCTAGGCAATTACGGCTATCAGTTTAACTCGTTTTAGGTATTCTGCGAATCACGTTTAGTTGAAGTTAAATATTTTGATTTGAAGATCCTTTATGTGCCATGACTTAACTCTGTTATTCACAGCCAATGGGGTCAGACCTTCAAAAGAAAATTTTATTGAATTTTGCAAAAAAGGGTCGGACTTTTAATTTTTTTCTTGACTTACTTTTACAGTGAAGTATGTTGCTCTCTCATTTTACTCATTTCATTTTTAAAGTCTATGGCACGTGCACTTAGACCTCAGTTTGAAGATGCTTTGTACTACATCACGGTTAGAGGCAATAATCGCCAGCCGCTCTTCCGGGATTTTCAAGATCAAGGGCATTACATTGAACTGTTGAACCGCTACCGGGAGCAGTTCGGCTGTCGTCTCTTTTCCTACGTCCTCCTGAGTAACCATCTCCATCTTCTATTGGAGACTCCCAGGGGAAATGTAGGTAAATTTATGCAGAGTCTGGGAACCAGTTACGTCGCTTACTTTAACCGGAGGTACAAAAGAAGAGGCACGTTATTTGACGGGCGGTATAGAAGTGATCTAGTGGCTAAGAATAACCTCTTGGAATTTACTCGTCAGGGTCATACCTGCAAGTTGGGACACGGGGTAGGTGAAGCGAGGGAGTTGAAGCACTCCGTTTCATCAAGAGTTAGTTCATCAGAAGCAGGTCACGCTCACGTAGAAGGGGCAGATCTCGAAAAGGCAGAAATCATTATTCAAAAGATACGGTTGTCTATGGGGTTTGGCGAGATGGAAGATTTGACGGGAAGCCGCCGGACAGCCCTAGCAAGGCACCTTGCTATGTACCTAATCAGAAAACGAACTCTCTTACCATTGCGCCAAATTGGAGCTCTCCTTGGAGTCAAACCAGTCGCAGTTACGATCGCTGTGGGGAAAATGGAAAAGCGCTTACGAGCCGGTGGCTTACCGAGTCATATTGCAACCTTAATAAGGATGGCCGGTGAAACGGGAGCTATAATCTAGGCGGCGCGTTTTATGAAAGAAAATACGTTAATAAGCGTATTCTTTGAAAACGGGCCTCACTGGTACACGGTCCAGACAAAGCCAAAGAAGGAAAGGACAGTTGAACGAAGATTGAGAGACCTCGACCTTGAAGTTTTCCTGCCCTGGTTGAGCCTTCGGCGCAGGATAGGGAGTCGTTTCCTGCGGGTATTAGACCCTCTATTCCCCGGATATCTTTTTTGTCCTTTGGATCTTTTCGCTGCAGGCAAAGCGGCTCGATACGCCCCTGGTGTGAAAGATTTCGTTAGATTCGGTAATCGGATCGCCGAAATCGGGGATGAGATAATTGGTGGTCTTCGTGAGCGTTGCCCCGATGGAGTGGCCAATATAAAACCACGGGTTTATTACGCCGGAGAACCAGTATTAGTAAGGGAAGGTCCTCTATCCGGCGTAGATGCTGTTTTTGAGAAAGAGATGCGGGGTAGCGATCGGGTAGCGGTGTTACTTGAGCTCTTAGGCCGGCAAACGCGGTTAATTCTGAAAAATGAGATGATCAGCCGTCCCTAGCTTGGTGATTGGACAATAGTCAATAGTAATCAGTCATTGGTCAATAACCAAATGAACGCAATAACGCAATAAACTCAACAGACCGAACAGACTCAATTGACGAAATAGACTGAATAACGAAAAAGACCGAAAGAACCAGACAGACAGAAAAGATGTATTTAACTGAATAGACCTAATTGACTCGTTAGACGCAACCAACTCAGTAGACCTAAAGACTTGAAAGAGCGGGAAACTGAGTAACAACACAGACAAAGTTTGGGATCATGAAGACTCCCTCCGCTGACCCCAGCGGATGCAGTAATGGCGGAAGCCCACCCGCAATTAGTTATCAGTTAATAGTCAATGGCAAATAGTGAACGGTAACAGGCGAACAGCGAACGATGAGAGGTGGAAGGCCGGCGGGCAACTCAAGTAACCGAACAAGTGCAGACTACCAAAAGCGACTAGATAGACCAGCCCGATGAGATAAATCAGTTAGACCAAACGTACGAAACCAACCAAACCAACCTGAGAAACCAAAGAAACGTCGTGAAGATCACCCGTTTTGAAGACCTTCAATGTTGGCAAGAAGGCAGACTCCTTACAAATAAAATCTACGAGATAACTAGGGGTCGAGAATTTAGAAAAGATATTCGACTTTCCAGCCAGATCCAAGCATCTGCGACATCTGTAATGGCCAACATTGCAGAAGGTTTTATACGTCGATCTGATAAAGAATTCGTCCAATTCTTGTTTATCGCAATGTTATCTGCGGCAGAGGTCCAAAGTCATCTCTACGTAGTCTTGGATCAGGGTTATGTTGACAGGGAGCATTTTGACAAAATTTATAGACAAGCAAATAAAACCGCTATGCTAATTTCCGGTCTGGTCAAGTATCTTCGTGCCAAGCGTCCCAAAACTGACGAAATCGCTGAAAAACCCAAACGTCCGAAACTAACAACAACTACGATAATTGGTGACTGATTTTCTTGACAAAATTGACTGAAAGACCAGATCGACCAAATAGACCGAACAGACGAGATCGACTAAACAGACTAAATGGACGGAATAGACCAAATAGACTAAATGAACATCCTCGTCACCGGTGCTGCCGGCTTCATTGCCTCGAAAGTCTGCGAATTTTTATTGGCTGAAGGCCACAGTGTGGTAGGAATGGATAATCTCAATGATGCCTATGATGTCAGGCTTAAGGATTGGCGGCTCGCCCAAATCAAGGACAAACCCGGCTTTGAATTTCACAGGCTGGATATCTGCGACCGCCCAGCACTACAACAACTATTCGAACAATACACGACAGTTCAAAACACTCAACAACGTCCAGAACCCAATAAACTCAATGAACGCTATGAACCCAAAAACCTCGATAAACCCAAAAAACGCTATGAACCCCATAAACCCAACACCCCCTTCGACGCTGTGATCAATCTGGCTGCCCGTGCAGGTGTCCGCCAATCCGTCGAGAATCCATGGGTTTACTACGATACGAATGTTACTGGCACATTGAATCTGTTGGAGCTCTGCAAACAATTTGTAGTGAAAAAATTCGTATTGGCATCCACCTCCAGCCTCTATGGTCAACCAACCCAACCGGGTAAACTCGATAACTCCGGTAAACGCAACAAACCCTATAAACGCGACGAACGCGATAAACCCAATAAACTAAACAAACCCTTTTCCGAATCCGACTCCACTGACGGTCCTCTTTCGCCTTACGCAGCTTCGAAGAAGGCCGCGGAGGCGCTCTGCTATACCTATCACTACCTTTATAATCTGGACATAACTATACCGCGTTACTTCACGGTTTACGGTCCAGCTGGCCGTCCGGATATGAGTCTATTCCGCTTTGTACAATGGATCAGCGAGGGTAGAGAAGTCACGGTTTTTGGCGACGGAAAGCAATCGCGCGACTTTACTTACGTTGACGATATCGCGCGGGGAACCATAGCCGGCCTTATGCCTCTAGGTTACGAAGTAATCAACCTGGGCTCCGACAAACCCGTCATATTGAACGCAGCGATTCAACAAGTTGAGAAACTGGTCAATCGAAAGGCCAAGAAAAACTTTAGCCCACGGCACCCGGCGGACGTTTTGGCTACCTGGGCCAATATTTCCAAGGCTAAGAAACTGTTGAAGTGGAAGCCCTACACCTCCTTTGAGGACGGGCTAAAAAACTTAGTCAGTTGGTATCAGCAAAACCGGTCTTGGGCTAGCCAGATTGCCACACAATGAACCTCGGCAACCAAACCAACCAACCTAACCAATTAAACATAAACCAGACTAACCAGACAGACCTACAAACGTTAGAAACTCAACAAACCCAATAAGCCCAACAAACGCAAAAAACCTAACCGACTAAAATTTAGCCCGACAATCTCAATTTGATACCAGGGTCTTAAAAAAAGGTGTTACTGGCACGCGAATTGCGCCCCTATTTAGTGGAGGGGAAAATCTTCTAGACTCAAGCGCACAAAGGGGTTATATCTCGGTAACTTAGGCGGCTTTTAAGGAGGCGGGATTGTGTGTGCCTAAAATATAAGGTGTAAAAATTTCCGACGTTGGGAAGGGAACAATTGGGTTTGTCGGAAAAAACTACTCATAACGGGCTGTTGCCCAAACCTCGGTTAAATAGCGCAATAGATCCAACCGAGCTATAACGTGCGGTGTTTGTTTGCTCAAACCACCACGGCTTGCTGCAAGGCCGTGGGATGGTGGGTCGCAAAGCGAATGGCCACCTTCGTTGCTGCAGCCAAAACCGCTCTTGGTTTTGGCCGTGCATGATTAATCAATAGCTCGATGTTCTGCACAATCGCTATCAAGTAATCTTGAATCTGCACCCGCCAACGACCACGCCACCGCGCTCGTTTCAGTCCATATCGTCTCCCTTGAGCAAACGATCGTTCCATGAAATGCTGACGGACCTTGATATCTCTTCTTGCCCATGGGCTCTGTGCTCGCATACGCACGCTATCCAATATCTCCTGGCGCTCATGGCGTTTGATGGTTCGCCCCGCACTTTGAGAACGAGTGCATTGAAGCCGCAAGGTACACTGCTGGCACACCCCGCGGCTCGTCACGTACTCAAACGCCTTGCGCTCCACCCAGTGCTTACGCCGCCTAAGCGGTTGCCCGGCAGGACATGTATAAGTGTCGGTTTCTGGGTCATAAACAAACATACTTTCAGGAAATATCTTGCTCCGACGCTCCTGCTTATCCTGGGTCTGTTTCAACACCGGAATGTGTGCCAATATCCCACGGTCGTAGCAATCTAAGAAATTAGCTGTTGTCCCGTACTTGCTATCGGCTACCACCACCTGGGCACTTCGTTGGGTATGGGCCTGATGATCCTGGAGAAGCTCTGTCATGCGATGTGCTTCGTTCTCGTCCCCAGGGCCAACCACCGTCGCGGTAATTACCCCATACGCCCCGTCGATCCCACGGTGGGTCTGATAACGCAGCTTAGAGTCCCCCTTCTTTCCCTTGCGTACCACCGAGGCATCTGGATCGGTTGCCGACACGTAGCGCTGGTTGACAACGTTACGCCGGGGAGGGTTCTTGGGTGGATCCTCATGGTTGTCCTCTCTTGCCTCTTCCCGCTCCTCTAATCGTGCCTCCAACTCCTTGTATGCTGGGCTCAGGTAACGTCTAAGCCCCTGGGTGTCTATAACCGAGTTGCGTGAAGCATCCGCTTCAATCAAACTGGAGTCGCAAAAAAGCTTACTCCCGTCCACTAACCCGCTCTCCACACACTGCCACACGACTCGCTCGAAAAAGGATCGAAACAACTCTACACCCCAACGCCTCCTCGCCTTGCTCAGCACGCTATGGTGCGGTATCTCCGAATCCAACTCCAATCCCAAAAACCACAACCAGTCTAGCCGCTCCGGCAACGTTGCCATCAACTCTCGCTCGCTACGAACGTTGTAGAGCACCAAAAGCATCATCAGCTTTATTATCATTGGCGGTGCAACCGATACGTTGCCGTTGTATCCATATTGGAGTGAACCCCATTGGTTGGACAGTCACTGGGCTGAAATTAGAATGCCCTCCGGGGTGGTTGAATTAATTATGCTGTTCCCTTCCTGTTTGCAAGAGTCCACATTGTGAGTTCTGTGATCTATGCCCTTCTCTATGCCTCTTGTCTTGGTGGCCGGTCAAAACGGCTTTCACAATTGCCCTAGAAACGACGATCTCACACCGGGTAGATATCTCAGTACCCCCCCCTTCAGGCCTCACACACCACCTCGGCTTTCATCTGCCAGGCCTGCTCAAACTCATTCGGTGGACAGTACCCCAAAGCCGAGTGCAACCGCTTCTGGTTATAGACTTCCTCCAGAAAATAAGGAACCCTTTGCTTCACATCCTGCGCCGTCCTGTACTCCCACAGGTAGACTTCTTCATGCTTGAGCGTCTTCATGAAGCTCTCCGCTGTCGCATTGTCATAGGGATTGCCCTTGCGGGCCATGCTGATTAAGATCCCCGCTGCCCGCAACTCCTCCACATAAGCATGGGCGGCGTACTGCACTCCGCGATCTGAATGATGGATACAACCCCAGGGCGGCCTTCTCTCCACTAAAGCCATCCGCAGAGCCATTAAAGTCATCTCGGTATCGATCGATTTAGAAAGCGCCCACCCAATAACCTTACGTGAGAACAGATCCAAGATCACCGCCAAGTACAAAAACCCCGTGAGGATCCGGATGTAGGTGATATCGGCCACCCATGCCTGGTTAGGTCTTGTGGCCCTTAGTCCCTTAAGGAGGTTCGGATAGACCCGGTAGGGATGATCACTGTCAGTGGTCTTCACCCAGTGCCGCTTGACCTGGCATTGCAATGATTCCTCCCGCATGATTCTCGACACCCGCTTGTGATTAACCTTAAAGCCCTCGCGCCTCAGATGATGGGTGACTCGCCGGTAGCCGTAACGCGGATACTCCTCCACTACCTGCTCAATCCGGTCCCGTAAGTCCGCCTCCTCAATCTCGTGGAGCATAGAAGGCTCCCGGGTTCGGTAATAAAAAGTGCTGCGCGCTATCCCCATCACTTCACACCCCCTTTGGATGCTGCCAAACTCTTGGCCGTGATGGGTGACGAATTCTCTTTTCTCCGCCGCAGTGTGTACTCTACGGCTTTTTTTAAAAGATCATTCTCCATGGTGAGTCTGCCCACCATCCGCTCCAACTCCGCATTGCGCGCTCGAAGTTCCTTCTCTGGCAGAGAGGGGCCCTCCACCAGGCCCCCTTGTTCGTAGCGCTTCTTCCAATGTCGAATAAGTCCTGAGGAGATGTCGTAGCGGCGGCTCAGTTGGGCCAACGTGGAGCTCTCACTGAGGAGTTCCTCCACTACCTGCCGCTTGAAATTCGCTGTAAACCTTCTTCTCTCTGCCATGATGAGATCCTTTCCCCTTCCCATCAGGCATTCTAACCTGCTCCCTCAAACTGTCCAACTGCAGGGGGTCAGTCCAGTACGACCTTGGAGGTCTCAATTGATGGGGTCCAAGTATTTTCTGTGACAGATTCGAGCTTCTCTTCGGGTCGCCTTGGACTTTATGCAAGAGGTAATTCGGGGAGCCGCTTTGATGATATTCTGGTGGAGGATCTTGTTACGGGTGCGACGTTACTATCGGAAGGGTTTAACGACGGTGACTATAATGGTTGGAGCATTGTAGATGACGGAATTTGGGGAGGGCCGTCAGTGTGGTCGGCTTCGAGTGGGACATTGGTCCAAGACTCAAATATCTTTTCCATGGTAAACGGCTTCGGGCTTGGAACCTATGCGCTGTATTGAGGTAGGGATCGGTGGGGTGGGCCGTAGGTTTCGTTGCAGTAAGGCGAAAAGCACCCTGAACGAACCCTTAGCAGTTTCCTTTCTTGTTTTCTTTTATTAAATATTGGAAATCTTTAGGAGGTGCCCGATGGAATAACGGGTCAATCCATGTCTCCGTTAGCAGTTTCCGCCCTTCAAAAAATACATTTAGCGAAGCTCGATAGGGGCAACTCAATAACTCAATCGAGATCCCCATTCTTAGTATCTAAGTTACAATTCGTTGCGAGATATTACCGCCAGCGTCAAATCAAACTGGGCAATCAGCTTTTCCTTCAGCGTTAACCTCCGAGAGATGGGTTTTGGTGCTTTGGTAGTGCAAGATTCAAACCTGGGTGGTCAGATTCCGATCGCGGGATAAAAGTCAGCGCGAACGGTAATAAGCCGTCAATCGCGGGTTGTTCATGGCGAATATAAACCTGAACGTGCTGAAAAACATCTTGGTTTCTGCATCTGAAATTGTGAGAGAGCTGTACCAAGACGACTCAAGGGTTACCTATGAAGGAGACGGAACCCCGGTGACGAGGGCAGATAAGGAAACGAACCGGTTCTTGAAGGTAGAGTTGAAGCTTCTTTTCCCCGAGGCAGGCTGGCTTTCAGAAGAAAGCGTCGACGACCGGAGACGCCTTGATTGCGACTATGTTTGGGTCGTAGACCCTTTGGATGGAACCAAAGAGTATGTGCGTGGAATTCCGGAGTTCGCAATCTCGGTGGGACTGGTGCACCACGGCGACGTGGTTTTGGGGGGAGTCGTCAACCCAGTGACCAGCGAGGGTGGAGTGGGCTACGTCGGTGGAGAGTATTCCTTTTGGGGAATGACACCTCCTAAATTGCAGACCGCTGAAACTTTGTCAGATGCGACTGCAACCGTTAGCCGTACTGAAGTAGAGGATCGCAGCATTGTTTCTTACTTGAGGTTGGTTGGGACTACTTATCCGGTTGGTAGCGTTGCGTACAAACTCATGCGGGTAGCAGCCGGCGTCGAAGATCTCACATTTTGGGTGCAACCGAAATCTGAATGGGATATTTGTGGTGGGCTAGCCCTTTTGGAAGCAACGGGCAAGGTTTACTCTAGACTTGATGGTAATTTGGTTAAGTTTAATCGAATGAGTCCCCGAATAACTTCTGGGGCTGTGGCTGGTGATCGGCAGCTTGTTATGGAATTTTTACAAAGATACTCGTCGCTGGAGAATAAATGAACCAAATAATAGACAAATTAGACCGGACGACCGGACAAAAGGTTGAATTGATTTCTCCATATGGCGGTAGGCTCGTAAACCTTCTAGTAGAAGGGCAGGACCGCAGTGATTTACTACACTATGCCAATACTCTTCCCTCAATCCAGTTATCTCCGCGTTCGCTTTGTGATATCGAGTTGCTTACGGTCGGGGCATTTTCACCTTTGGAATGCTTTATGGGGGAGGAGGACTAAAACCGGGTTATTGAGAAGATGAGGCTTTCAAACAGAAAGTTGTTCCCGATTCCGATCACTATGCCAGTAGCTCATGCCGACGGATTTCGGATAGGGGACAGCGTATCACTGCGAAGCACAAAGAATGAGCTTATAGCGGTATTGATAGTCAAAGAGATGTTTAAGTGGAACCTTGAACGAGAGGCTGCTCTCGTATACGGAACAACTGATAGTCGGCACCCAATGGTGGCCGAAATGGCTACCTGGGAGCGATTTTATATTTCGGGGCCGTTAAAGGTTCTCAACTTGCCAATTCATTATGATTTTCTTGACCTTCGCCGGACCCCCTTGGATGTCCGGAGGATGCTTGAGGTGATGGGCTATGCCAATGTAGTTGGTTTTCAAACACGTAATCCCATTCATCGTGCCCATGAAGAATTAACGAAGCGTGCGGCACAGCAGGTTGATGGCACCTTGCTTATTCATCCAGTAGTGGGACTGACGAAACCTGGCGATATTGATTATTTTACGCGTGTCCGTACTTATAAAACCCTGCTAGATCGATATTACGATAAGAGCCGCACTACCCTGAGCTTGCTTCCCCTCGCCATGCGCATGGGAGATCCAAGAGAAGCCCTCTGGCATGCGATTATTCGACGCAACTATGGGGTTAATCACTTTATCGTAGGCCGCGATCATGCAGGGCCGGGACATAACTCTCAAGGAAAACCATTTTATGGGCCCTATGATGCGCAAGAAACGCTGAAACAATTTGAGGGCGAAATTGGCGTGAAAATGATTCCATTTAAAGAGCTTGTGTATTTACCTGATGAGGAGCGCTACGAAGAAAAGGATAAGGTTCCGACTGAGGTGAGGAAAGCTTCGATTTCCGGAACAGAATTTCGGCTTGAGTACTTAAATAACGGCAGAACATTGCCAGAGTGGTTCACGCGACCGGAGACTGCAGGTATCCTTGCAAACGTTTCGCCGCCACTGCACCGACAGGGATTTTGCCTGTGGTTCACAGGGCTCAGCGGAGCAGGAAAGTCAACCATCGCAGATATCTTGACCATTCTACTGATGGAGCAGGGGCGTCAAGTCAGTGTCCTAGACGGCGATGTGGTACGGACGCATCTTTCCAAGGGCCTCGGCTTTAGCAAAGAAGATCGTGATACCAATATCCTTAGAATCGGTTTTGTCGCCTCGGAGATCGTCCGTCACAACGGTGTCGTAGTTTGCGCCGCGATCAGCCCTTACCGAACAATCCGCCACCAAGTGCGCAGTTTGATCGGGGAAAATCGGTTCATCGAAATTTTTGTGGACACTCCTGTCGAAGTCTGCGAACAGAGGGATTTAAAAGGGATGTATGCGAAGGCTCGACGTGGCGAGATCAAAGGATTTACCGGGATCGATGATCCGTACGAGCCTCCTAGCAATCCCGAGTTGAGGTTGACCGTATTGCGCCATGTATAATCTAACCCAAGGGCGATACGTTGCGCCATTTGTGATTCTAACCCTCCAAGGGCTCACATTAGAGCTCAAGGAGGGCAACAATGGAAGGGTTCACCATGGCACGACGATCCAAGCAGGAGTATTTACGATCCATCTATGATCGTTATCAGCACGCACCACGGGCACAGAAGGGAACGATGCTAGAGGAATTCTGCAAGGTTTGCGGCTACAACCGCAAATATGCCATCTGGCTTTTAAACCGGCCCTTGCCCGAGGCAACTGTACGCAAACGGGGTGCACCTCGCTCTCCTACATACAATCGGGCAATGGTAAGGATTTTGGCAAAGGTGTGGGAGGCCTCGGGGTATCTGTGCTCCCAACGTCTGAAGGCCGCCCTTGTACACTGGTTGCCCTGGATAAGGCAACACTTCGAGCTGACCCAACCGTTAGAGGATCAGCTCCTGGCCATCAGCGCCCGTCAGATGGATCGGCGCCTGAGGGAAACCAAGCACATCGTGAAACGCCGACTCTATGGCACCACTCGGCCCGGATCGCTACTAAAGCAGATGATCCCGATTAAGACCGATCACTGGGATGTGAACCGGCCGGGCTATCTGGAGATTGACCTGGTGTCACACTCAGGGGCCTCAGCGGTTGGGGAGTTTGTCCATAGTCTGGACTGTGTCGACATTGCTACCTGCTGGGTAGAGCGCAAGGCCGTCATGGGTAAGAGCGCTTTGGGTGTCTTGAATGCGGTCACCGAGATCGAACACCAGCTTCCTTTTCCCCTCAAGGGGATCGACTCCGACAACGGCAGTGAGTTTATCAACAACCGCCTTCTTGCCTTCTGTCAACAACGCCCAGCTGGCCACACCATTCAGTTCACCCGCTCGCGTCCCTACAAAAAAGATGACAACGCGCACATCGAGCAGAAAAACTGGACCCATGTCAGAAAGCTTATGGGCTGGGATCGCTACGACACCGCAAAGGCCCAAGAGGCCGCCAACCAGCTCTATGATGAGCTTAGGATCTTCCAGAATCTGTTCCAGCCCTCCATGAAGCTGCGATGCAAGATCCGTATAGGCTCTCGACTTATTCGCCGCTATGACACGCCTCGTACCCCGTTCGAACGGGTCGTGGAGTCCCGAAAGGGAGACCCCAAAAAGCTGGCAGCCCTCAAGCACACGCTTAAGACAACTGATCCCTTCGAGCTCTCTACCCGAATCGATCAGCAACTGCAGCGGATCTACAAGCTGGCCAGCCATGCAGACAGAGCCCCACGAGAGAGACCACCGCTGAAACAAACGCCGTGGAGAAACTGGACCTTCAGCAAGAAACTACAGCGCCAACAACAGGACATGAAACGACAGATGCGAGACGACTTCGGTTAGATTTTGTAATGACGCAACGAATCCCGCTAGGGTTAGATTTTTTGATGGCTTAACACGATGGTACCCGAAGGTGACCTGGAGGAGTTTGTTAGTCGGATTCCAAGAAAACAGAAAAAGCTTATGAATAGGGCCGGGGTCTTGGCTGGAGTCGCATCAGCGCTTGCCGCGGAAGAGGCGGGCCTTGGAAATGTCGGACTAAATCCAAACCGTTCTGGTATCTTTCTCGCCTCGTGGTTTACCGCCTATGAGTTGCTTTCGTTTATAAATTACCTTGGAAAAACGGAATCCGAGGAAAAACCATATAGTTTGGATTCGGAGAAGGCCAATCGACATTGGACTGAAGGTATGAATCCGGTGGATTATTCACTTAAGGTTCTTCCAAACCTCACAGCAGGGCATCTTGCGATCTTACACCAAGCTCAAGGCTATTCTCGATTGATCGCCGACGGTTGGCGGGGGGGGATTCTTGCTGTGGGTCAAGGCGCGGACGCGATTCGCCACGGTGAGTTGGATATCGCTGTGGCTGGGGGAGCAGAGGCGTCGCTGGAAGATGGAATCACGTGCGACTTGGCAACCTTCGGGGTTATGGCAAAAGATGGCAATGACCCTGATAGAGTGTGTGGGCCGTTTGACGCTTCTCGCGGTGGAAGTTTTGTTGGGGAGGGTGCCGGTGTGGTGATGCTTGAGGAGGGAGAGCATGCGGTAAATCGTGGTGCTACGATTTATGGTGAAGTCGTGGGGTCGGCCTCCTCTGCACCTGGGAGGGAAGATAATAGAAAAGAGGCCCTTATTCGATCCATGAACCAGGCCATGGCGGATGCGAAGGTGTCTCCGGATGAAATCGACTTGATCCATGCCAATGGCGACGCTACTCAAGTTAACGACCGTGCCGAATTTATGGCTATCAGTGAGGTGTTCGGTCCGAAAACTCCTCACTTACCCGTCACTGCAACAAAATCCCTCCATGGCCACCTTTTGTCGGCGGCAGGAGCAGTGGAGCTAATAAGTTCGCTGACGATTCTCGAGCGGGGAGTGATCCCGCCCATAGCAAATTGTGAAAGCCCCGACACTGATTGTCATTTAGATCTTATCCGCAATAAGCAAAGGGTGTGTCAGGGGATGAATACGGTGCTGCTCAATGCTGTGGGGTTGTTTGGGGAGACGGCAAGTTTGGTAGTGCGGAGATAGATGCATGAGATTTATTCTCTTTGATCGGATTGAAGAGCTTAAGAAGGGCGAGAGTGCGACTCTTGTAAAGAATGTCAGTCAAACCGAAGATTACTTCATCGATCACTTTCCGGGTTACCCCGTTGTTCCCGGCTCTATTATTCTCGGGAGCTTTGAGCAGGGGGGAGAGATTCTCCTGGGGGCTAGCTTTGATTTCTCATGCCGAGTGGCGCTGAATAAACTGTCCAGAGTGAGTATGAGGCATTTTGTGTTGCCCGGAGATCAATTGAAGATTTGCCTTACCATAGATCCCACAAATGCCAACTGTGTTAAAGCGGTGGGCTGGGTAAAGGAAAAACGGGTGGCAGAT
Organism: uncultured Binatia bacterium (SeqCode); assembly: GCA_965215595.1. Classification (GTDB taxonomy): domain Bacteria; phylum Desulfobacterota; class Binatia; order UBA9968; family CAXXLF01; genus CBDCDW01. The sequence goes on from CBDCDW010000007.1 coordinate 235,150, forward strand.
GCCAAGCTCGAATATACACTGCAAAGCCCCGATGGAGATCCCAGGGTGCAAGAATCCTGTGAGCGCCTTCAGGCCTTGTATCAACTCCTTACCGCTAACCCCCTTGGAAAAGTATGGGAGCTGTGGGGTGCGCAAGGCTCCGACTGAGGATATCTGGTGGCAAAGGGATCAGGAAAAGATCGCAAGGTTGTGATTACCGGAATGGGTCTAGTTACCCCCTTTGGTATCGGGGTGGAACCCTATTGGCAATCGGTCTGCGAGGGGAGATCTGGTGTTTCGCTGGTAACGCACTTCAACCCGGAAGCGCTACCATGCCGGTTTGGTGGTTATCTCAGCGATGGAGGCCCTGACATGGATCTGCCTCTCCCAGGGGCGTGTGAGCAAGAACCGCGGTTTGTACGCTTCGCTCTGGTGGCCGCCCAGATGGCCTCAAAGGAATCCGGGTGCCTGGACAACCTAAATCCCGAACGTCTCGGTGTTTTTATGGGGACAAGTGGAGAGCGTCCCAGCCTTGCTCATCTTGCCCGAATCGTCTACGAGGCACGAGGTGAAGACAGTGAGATTGATCTACAAGAGTTTGTCCGGATTTGGGGAGCTAGAATGGACGGAGTCCTTCAGCGATTTCTGCCCCAGTATGCGGCTGTACGAATTGCCCACGAATTGGGAATCTTGGGTCCAGTGACAACATTTAACACAGCATGTACCTCATCTGCCCATGCCATTGGTGAAGCCATGAGGGCAGTGCAACGTGGCACCGTTGACCGGGCCATTGCCGGCGGTTCAGAATGCCTTGTATCCCAGATGGGCTTTCATATTTTTTCACCACTAGGGGTTCTTTCGCGGCGCAACGAGTCTCCCGAAAAAGCAAGCCGGCCATTCGATGCGGAGCGGGATGGGTTTGTTCTGGGAGAAGGTGCAGGAATTCTTGTGCTAGAGGAGATGGAGTCTGCCGTTAGGCGGGGGGCGCCGATTCTGGCTGAGCTTGCCGGCTATGGAACTTCCTGTGATGCTTACCGGATTACCGACGAGGCGCCCGATGGACGCGGTGCCATTGCAGCCATGACAAAGGCATTGGTGGACGCATCAGTAGCACCAACAGAAATTGGCTATATCAATGCCCATGGTACTTCCACCTCCATGAATGACCGGGTGGAGACTCAGGCAATTAAAGCGGTGTTTGGCGAACACGCATTTCTGATTCCTGTGAGTTCCACAAAATCGATGATCGGCCATGCCATATCGGCCGCAGGGGCCATAGAGCTTATCACCTGCGTGCTTGGACTTAAGCATCAGGTTATTCCCCCCACCATCAATTACGAATCCCCTGACCCGGACTGTGACCTGGATTTCGTTCCCAATGAGGCCCGGCAAGCCTCTGTGAAAGCTGCCATGTCAAACTCCTTTGGGTTTGGTGGACATAACGATTGCCTCGTGGTAAAAACTTTCAACCATTGAGGAATCCCCATGGACGATCATAGTGCCGTTGCTCGCAAGCGAGAAGTCCCAAAAATAGACCCCAGTACAGTCCAGGTGTCCGTTGTGATCCCGGTATTTAATGAGACGGAATCGCTGGAGGATTTAAATTGCCGTCTGTCTGAGACCCTGGCTGCAACGGGTAAGTCCTACGAGGTTATCTATGTGGATGATGGGAGCACCGACGGTAGCCATAAGAAACTGGAGCAGTTCCACGAAAATCATCCCCATGTCGTCGTGATTCGTTTTAACCGTAACTATGGGCAGCATGCTGCGGTCATTGCCGGTTTTGAGCGGTCTCAGGGCGAGGTGGTGGTTACACTTGACGGTGACTTGCAGAATCCGCCGGAGGAGATACCCAAGCTGTTAGCAAAGCTTGAGGAGGGATACGATGTGGTGGGTGGGTGGAGAGAGTTGCGTCAGGATTCTAGTGTCCGTCGATTTTTCTCATTTCTGATCAACCGGGTTTCCTCTCGCATCATCGGTGTAAAAATGAAAGACTACGGCTGTATGCTGCGCGCCTATAGGAGGCCTGTGGTGGCGAGTATTTGCGAGTCGCAGGAAATGGCCAGTTTCATACCCGCCCTCGCTAATTCCTTTGCGGGATCAGTGGCAGAAATCCCGGTATCTCACGCTGCCCGAAGTACCGGAAGGTCCAAGTATGGTCCGTTCCGTCTCATGCGTTTAAACTTTGATCTTCTTACGGGATTCTCCCTGCTGCCAATTCAAGTGGTCAGTTTTGCTGGGATCATGATTTCTTTGGTAGGTCTTGGCTTCGCAGGGTTCCTGTTTATGCGACGATTCATCCTTGGCCCGGAGTCGGAAGGAATCTTTACGTTGTTTGCGGTCCTCTTCTTTTTTGTTGGTCTTCAGATTCTCGCCCTGGGACTCATTGGAGAATACATTGGTCGAATTTACATGGAAGTCCGCCGTCGACCCCGCTATGTAATCAAAGAGACCTGGGACTGAAGTGCGCTATTTAGGCGCGAGCCTGAGCCATCTGACGTCTGACTTCAGACCTCCGATGTCTTACATTTGACTTCCGATATCTGATCTCTAACTCTCGACGTCTGACGTCCGATGTTGGATAGGTGACCTCTGACTTCTGATGTTTGACCAATCGAACCCAATAAATCCAGCTAGCGCTACAAACCCAATAAACTCAGAGAATTTGATTGACTGAAGAGACCAGATAGACCAGATATCCTATAAGAATTTTCCAATAACGACCAACGGGAGGCAAACGATAGGGTGAAAGTACTGATAACTGGTGGTGCGGGTTTTGTGGGCTCCCATCTCACCGATGCGTTTCTAGCTCAGGGTGATGAAGTTACTATACTTGATGTGGCTTCAGATCTGAAGGTGAGTCATAACCTGGGGAATCCAAAATTTCGAATGGTGCGAGATTCTGTCCTCAATCGTGAAATATTGGAAAGCCTAATTGCCTGGTGTGATTATGTCTATCATCTGGCAGCGGTTGTAGGTGTGGAGCACTATGTAGGTGACCCCTATCAGGTATTGAATATTAATGTCAATGGGACTCAAATGGTTCTTAATGTTGCTTTTAAGCTTCATAAAAAGGTCATCTTTAGCTCAACATCTGAAGTCTATGGAAGAAACTTGGAAGTCCCATTTAACGAGGATAGTGACCGGCTTATGGGATCCACACGCATCGATCGATGGTGCTATGCTACATCGAAAGCCGTGGGCGAGCATTTTTGCTTTGCCTTTCACAAGCTGGGTCTGCCCGTGGTGGTGCTTAGGTATTTCAATGTTTACGGACCTCGGTTGGATCAAGTTGATGTGGGTCGGGTCATTAGCATTTTCCTCGGGCAGTTAATGCGGGGAGATCCCTTAACAGTGATCGGTAACGGAGAGCAGACACGCTGCTTTACCTATGTGGATGATGCCATTAAGGCCACCATGGCAGCGGCAAACACTGACAATGCTCTGGGGAGAGCCATCAATGTGGGTTCGGATAGGGAATTCTCAATCAAGGAATTGGCAGAGATTATGATTCGGCTTTCTGGTTCCCGGTCCACTCTTAAATTCGTCTCGCAAGAATCAATCTATGGGCCAAGCTATGAGGACATCCCTCGCCGCGTTCCCGATGTACGATTGATGAAAGAGCTCCTGAAGGTCGAAGCTAAGGTGTCCCTTGAGGAGGGATTAAAGGATACTATCGATTGGTATCGCGACAGCCATCATAAATAGATGTTTCAGTCTGTTTGGTCTATTTAGCTAATTTGGTTGATCGAGTTCGTTGAGTTAATTGAGTTTGGTGCGGTTTATTGGGTTCATTGAGTTTTTGCGTTTGAGCGATCAGAGGTCAGAGATCAGAAAGCCAGAAGTCAAGGAAATCAGCAGCAACTAACCGCAGGTCCGCGTGGGTTAACGCAGATAAAAGTTCACCGCAGTGGCGTAGAGGGCGCAGAGAATTTCTTTCTTTTGTTTGTCGCGAGACGACCACAAACAAAAACATGCCTCTTCTAAAAACAATGTCCCTAGTTGGGTTCAGCCTGATCGCCGATCTCTGATCTCTGACATCCGGTTTAGCATGCAACTTGGACTGAGGGTTGATGTAGATACGAGGCTGGGACTGCAGGAAGGGGTTCCCCAGCTGCTTGTGCTATTGAGGCGCTACTCGGTCCGTGCCAGCTTCTTTGTCACCTTTGGACCGGATCATTCGGGCCGAGCAATTAAATGGATCCTTAGGCCCTCCTTTATTGCTAAAATGTGGCGTACCAACCCTTTTCGACTATACGGGTTTAAAACACTCTTGGCCGGGACCTTGCTACCAGCACTTCCGGTGGGGGAGGGGGCTCCGGCGCTGCTAAAAGACATTGTGGCTGAGGGTCATGAATTGGGCATTCACGGCTATGACCATGTTCGCTGGCAGGATCAGCTAGACGGCATGGAGGAAACGGAGATCGAGGCAGAGCTAAATAAAGCCCACAACGCCTATGAACGCATCATTGGCGCTCCACCGGCCAGCTCAGCGGCTCCCGGTTGGAAATGTACGCCGCAGTCCCTTGCGGTTCAGAACAAGTTTACTTTCCTCTATGCTAGCGATGTTCGGGGGAGTTCAGCCTTCTTGCCTGCCGGGAATGGATCATCGTTTACGACCCTGCAACTTCCAACCACCTTTCCCACAATGGATGAGTTATTGGGACGGGAAAACGATATCAATGGTTGTCTCCTGTCACACTTCAAGAATGGTCTGAATATTCACACGATCCACGCTGAGGTGGAAGGGCGACCTTATTTCTCGCTTTTTGAAAAGTTTTTGGCAGAGGTGATTCATAGAAAGGTCAGCGTTGTGCGACTCCGTGACCTCGCGGAAGTAATCCTAGCTGGTGACTCCGCTAAGCCTCCCCAAAACTTGGTGGTGCGTAACACCGTACCAGGACGGAGTGGCTGGGTCGCTTGCCAAGGATCTCCAGTGGAATTGGGGCGTGGAGTCAACTGACGAAAGGGATCGAATCAGGATGGTAAAAAACGACGTATCGCTACTGGAAAAGATCAGGGAAAAGAAGGCCAAGATCGCAATCTTAGGCCTGGGTTATGTAGGGCTACCCCTAGCCGTTCGGTTTGCCGAGGTGGGTTTCCAGGTAATCGGGATCGATGTGGATGAGGCCAAGGTGAATCAAATCCGTAAGGGTATCTCACCCGTTGAGGGCATTTCCTTAAGAGGGCCGGTTGCCAAAGCCATTCGTTGCTCGGTAGATTCCTCGTTATTACAGGAGGCGGATGCCGCAGTCATATGTGTCCCCACGCCACTCAGCAAAACCAGGGATCCCGACCTATCCTTCGTGTTGGAGGCTGCTCGTGTGGTGGCGAGCCACCTTCAGGCTGGTAAACTTGTGGTTCTTGAAAGTACCACTTACCCCGGAACGACCCGAGAACTTCTCCTGCCTGTGATGGAAGAGACTGGCCTCAAAGTCGGCAATGGATTTTTTCTTGGTTATTCGCCCGAGCGAATCGATCCCGGCAATCAAACCTTTAATCTGGTGAACACCCCAAAGGTGGTGGCGGGTGTGACGAAGACTTGTCTCAAGCTAACTAAGGCCCTTTATGGTCAGATCGTGGAACAAGTTGTGCCCGTAAGCAGTACGGATTCGGCGGAGACGGTTAAGCTCTTGGAAAATGTGTTTGGAGTGAACCCCATTGGTTGGACAGTCACTGGGCTGAAATTAGAATGCCCTCCGGGGTGGTTGAATTAATTATGCTGTTCCCTTCCTGTTTGCAAGAGTCCACATTGTGAGTTCTGTGATCTATGCCCTTCTCTATGCCTCTTGTCTTGGTGGCCGGTCAAAACGGCTTTCACAATTGCCCTAGAAACGACGATCTCACACCGGGTAGATATCTCAGTATCCCCCCCTTCAGGCCTCACACACCACCTCGGCTTTCATCTGCCAGGCCTGCTCAAACTCATTCGGTGGACAGTACCCCAAAGCCGAGTGCAACCGCTTCTGGTTATAGACTTCCTCCAGAAAATAAGGAACCCTTTGCTTCACATCCTGCGCCGTCCTGTACTCCCACAGGTAGACTTCTTCATGCTTGAGCGTCTTCATGAAGCTCTCCGCTGTCGCATTGTCATAGGGATTGCCCTTGCGGGCCATGCTGATTAAGATCCCCGCTGCCCGCAACTCCTCCACATAAGCATGGGCGGCGTACTGCACTCCGCGATCTGAATGATGGATACAACCCCAGGGCGGCCTTCTCTCCACTAAAGCCATCCGCAGAGCCATTAAAGTCATCTCGGTATCGATCGATTTAGAAAGCGCCCACCCAATAACCTTACGTGAGAACAGATCCAAGATCACCGCCAAGTACAAAAACCCCGTGAGGATCCGGATGTAGGTGATATCGGCCACCCATGCCTGGTTAGGTCTTGTGGCCCTTAGTCCCTTAAGGAGGTTCGGATAGACCCGGTAGGGATGATCACTGTCAGTGGTCTTCACCCAGTGCCGCTTGACCTGGCATTGCAATGATTCCTCCCGCATGATTCTCGACACCCGCTTGTGATTAACCTTAAAGCCCTCGCGCCTCAGATGATGGGTGACTCGCCGGTAGCCGTAACGCGGATACTCCTCCACTACCTGCTCAATCCGGTCCCGTAAGTCCGCCTCCTCAATCTCGTGGAGCATAGAAGGCTCCCGGGTTCGGTAATAAAAAGTGCTGCGCGCTATCCCCATCACTTCACACCCCCTTTGGATGCTGCCAAACTCTTGGCCGTGATGGGTGACGAATTCTCTTTTCTCCGCCGCAGTGTGTACTCTACGGCTTTTTTTAAAAGATCATTCTCCATGGTGAGTCTGCCCACCATCCGCTCCAACTCCGCATTGCGCGCTCGAAGTTCCTTCTCTGGCAGAGAGGGGCCCTCCACCAGGCCCCCTTGTTCGTAGCGCTTCGTCCAATGTCGAATAAGTCCTGAGGAGATGTCGTAGCGGCGGCTCAGTTGGGCCAACGTGGAGCTCTCACTGAGGAGTTCCTCCACTACCTGCCGCTTGAAATTCGCTGTAAACCTTCTTCTCTCTGCCATGATGAGATCCTTTCCCCTTCCCATCAGGCATTCTAACCTGCTCCCTCAAACTGTCCAACTGCAGGGGGTCAGTCCAGTTTCGTAGCGTCAACGTTGGCCTGGTGAATGAGTTTACCCTGATGTGTCATCGGCTGGGCTTAGATGTGTGGGAGGTGATCGGTGCTGCCGCCACCAAGCCCTTCGGGTTTATGCCCTTTTATCCGGGTCCCGGACTAGGGGGCCACTGCATCCCCGTGGATCCCCATTACCTCTCATGGAAACTGAAACTATTCGCCTACAAGGCGCGGTTAATAGAGGTGGCGGATGAAATCAACCTGGAGATGCCCCATTTTGTTGTGGAAAAGGTGGTGGACGCTCTCAATCGCCGGCAAAAGAGCGTTAACGGGTCAAAAATCATTATTCTAGGTGTAGGTTACAAAAAGGATTCAAGTGACATTCGAGAATCTCCGGCCCTGGATGTGATGGAGCTCCTCTTTCGGAAAGGAGGGGAAGTGTTCTACCATGACCCGCATATTGCTAAAGTTTCATTTGATGGCCGAACCATGACCTGTAAGCCATTTAACCCAGACTTTCTCTCTGCCTGTGACGCCGTGGTTATTTTGGCAGATCACACCCAGTTTGATCCTCAAGAAATTGTCGATGCTTCCCGGCTGGTCATCGATGCGAGAAACCTGACCCGGGGTATCGAATCTGAAAAGATTGTAAGGCTTTAGTTTTCCTAAGCTAAGATTTTTCTTGACATATATTGATCGGTCTTGTTAGGCCTCCTGATGGATTCCAGGAGGCTATTTTTTTGCCGGCCTCCGCAGCAAGCCACGAATTCGACTCAGAGCTTCACCGCGATGCGGGCAATCCTCCGTAGCCTTGGCGAAGGAAGGTATGCTCCGGTGGGGTTCGCTAATGTCAATTGGGACCACGGCTATGCAGTCAGTGGCTGCACCCAAGGAGGGTAGGATATGAACCTTACGGTCTGGCAACGTCGACTTTCGGTTATAGTTGTAGTGGCTATTGCGCTTTTGGTGATTGGTGGGAATATTATTTCCTCATCCCATTGGATCAACAAGCCATTCCCCGGTTTTTTCCTTTACAGTAATCTAGTCCTGAGCCCTGATTTCCTGCCCGCCTGGAGTGGGAGGCAAACGGAGCTTCGGTTTATGGACCGTGTTGTGGCTATGGACGGGAAGAAGGTGACTCGTCCGAGCCAGATCTACGAACTCGTTCAGGGGCATTCCCCAGGCAAACCCTTCCGGTATTCCGTTCAAAGAGGTGGAAAGAATTTCACCTTGGCAATCCCCTCCATGAAGTTCTCTTTCCAAGATTGGCTTTTGACCTATGGGATTTATCTTCTTATAGGGTTGAGCTTCCTTGCCATTGGTTTTACTCCCTTCTATCTGAGGACACCATCGGCGTCCGCTGCGCCTTTACTTTTTATGGTAGGCTCTGTGTTCCTGTGGTTTGGGTCCACCTTTGATTTCATGACCAGCCAATTCCTGCCAAAAGAGTTAAGGGCCTTTGCGTTTGTCTTGACACCCTGCGCCGGGATTCATTTGGGTCTTTCCTTTTCAAGTATTCTTAACGATAAAAGGAAACGTCGTTTTGTTCTTCTTCTCATCTATTCGATTTCTATCTTGTTAGGTTTAGCCTACAGTATTAGCTTTCATGGTCCAGTGGAGGTTTGGCAGTTAGTATTAAAGCTTTGCTATTCCTATAGCTTCCTGGCAGCATTGGTCTTCCTAGGTCTGCTATCTGTTGAACTCTGTCGGCCCCATTCCGATCTTGAGAAATCACGCCTTCGTGTAATGTTAGTGGGCGCTGCCCTTGGTTTCTTTATCCCCACCTTTGGTACAGTCCTGGTCAGCTTCTTTGACTGGGGCATCCCCCACAATGCCCTACTTCTTGCAGCCGTATTTTTTCCGCTCTCCGTTGCCTATGCACTTTTGGAATATAATCTCTTTGATATCGATGCGATTCTCAAGGTAGGGCTCACCCGGGGAGGGCTCACAGCGCTTCTTCTGCTAATCTATGTCACTCTCGTATATGTTCTCAGTGTCTCTTTCGGTATCTATGAGAACGCGCCGCTGGTTCCGCTGCTGTTCTCACTCTTGGTGGCTCTGGTTTTTAACCCCCTCTTACGCTGGATTGAAGGGGCTGTGGGTCGTTTTATATACCGCAGGGAATATGATCCAGTTCAAGTTCAAAAGGAAATTAGCGCGATTCTTCGTTCCCTTTCAATGCCGAAGGAGGTCACGAATAGATTCCTCAATTCAATGAGCCGTCACATGGGCATTCAAACCGCCTATCTATTTTATCAGCCTGGGGAGCAGGAGAACACCTTTGCTGTAATCCAAAACGGAAATGGGGACTCCAGTGTGCCGAGCCCCGATCAATTACTTCACCCCTGGGTTGGTTACTTTGAAGTTCGCAATAAAGGGATCTCTAAGGACGAGGTGGATGGGGACCCGGCTTTCCGCGACAACCGTGAGGAGCTATTGAGAGTCTTCAAGCAATTGCGGCTGGAATTGTTGATCCCAATGATTTTCGAGGGGAAACTCCTTGGAATGGTTGGTCTTGGTAAAAGGAAATCCGGCAGAGGTTACAGTGCGGATGATTTTGGTCTTTTCACCAATCTTACGGATCAGTTAGCTCTATCCATCAAGAACGGGATGTTTTATCAGGACTCCGAAAGAGCAAAGGAAAAGGCTGAGAACCAATACAATCAGACTGTGGCGGCGAACAAACGACTGCTCCAAATGGCCGAGCAAAAGAAACAGTTCGTGTCAAATATTTGCCATGAGCTGAGGACTCCTGTCAGCACGATTCTCGGCTATTCGGAGGTCCTTTTAGATCCAGGTTTCAATGGCGACCACCGGAATATCTTGGAACGTATTGTGACCAATGGTAGGGATCTTTCTCAACTCATGGATGGTCTCCTGGATTTCTCCCGGGTGGAGGCGGGCACCATGACTGCAACTCCTGAGGAAATCAACGTGCAGGAGTTGTTTCAAGCGTTGGAGATCATGACAAGGAGACTTTTAAGAAATCGACCAGTGCGATTTAGAATCCAGTTGGACACTTCAATCCCAGCCGTACGAACCGATGGAAAAACGCTTCAACAAATTCTCATGCACCTACTCACCAATGCGTTAAAGTTTACCGAGAGGGGAGAGATCACTCTGGAATTCAGGCCAAATGCTGGTGCGAGTTCTGACTTCGGTGAGTTCTGTGTCTCGGACACCGGCATTGGAATCGGAAAAAAGGACCAAGAGGTTATTTTTGAAGAGTTTCGGCAATTGGATGGCTCTTCAACCCGACAGTATGGAGGCACTGGGCTAGGCCTCAGTCTGTGCAGAAAAATGGCTGAAGCACTAGGGGGAAGAATTGAGGTCCATAGTGAACCGGGTCAAGGAAGTAGATTCAGTATCATATTGCCCTTGGGGACCATAGTAACACCAGCTAATGATTTGGGGGATGAATTGGGGCAGGTGGGCACCGAACCCTCCTCTTTAGACAAGCTAAACTCATAATTTCAGGACTTTAGTGTTGTTGAGTGGCCTGTCAGTGAATCTGAGACTTAGCAAACCCCGTACCACTGTAAACCTAGTGCGTCAGCCCCGATCCAAAAAAAAAGTCATGATCAGACGAGGGCAAAATACCCCTTTTACCATCCAGTGCTTGTGATATGGAAGCCATGCGTGGCGGTTAAAGTTCTGGATCGGGGTCAGCATGGGGGTTCACCCGATGAAATAGCGGCTAGTGGAGACTATAAAAACTCTGACAGAGAAAAAATTATTTCACGGAGTGAATGTTCCGTACGCCCTGTAAGGGCTGTGGCCAAAGGCACGGGCCTAAGCCGTGGTGTGGGGTTCATTGGAAAATTCGATATTGAATGTCGCGAGTACCTTGGCAAGGACCTAGCACAAAAACTTTTTGTCTAGACGCGCAGCTATCCACTGCCGTTAAGCTATCAGGCTCCGGGGAGCTTTATGGTTGTGTTTTCGAGGCGTCTGGCCAGGGAGATGAATCCTGTGTGGGCAACCATCCGGTGTTGGGGTCTCGCGCTGAGGTCCTTGATATGCCAAAACCGTAAAAGATTTTCCATGGTCTCAATGCAAGTAAATCCACCATGATCCTTGAGTGAATCCACCCAATTTTTGATCTGAAGGACTGTGGGCACGTAGCTCAAAAGGATGCCCCCGGGATGCAGCGCCTCCCAGGCCTTGCTGGTTACCTGCCAGGGTTCAGGGAGATCGAGAATGATTCGATCCACATCCGTCTCGTCCAGATCTTGAGTAATATCCTTGACCTTAAGATTCCAATTGGGGGCGGGTCCATAAAACGCAGCAATATTATCCCGTGCCATTTGCGCGAAGTCTTCTCGGATCTCATAGGAGGTCACTTGACCCTCCGGTCCCACTGCACGCAGCAAAGCCAATGTTAGTGCTCCAGGCCCAACTCCAGCTTCGATGACCCTCGCACCGGGAAAGATATCACCCCATAGAAGAATGACGCCTGTGTCTTTCGGATAGATCACTTGCGCTTTACGTGGGAGATTGGGGATGAGTTGTGCAAGGGTCGGGCGCAGTACTATGAATGGCTCGTTCATGGAGGAGCGTACCATGCACCCTTCTTCCGAGCCAATAAGGTTGTCCGCTAGAATCATACCTCCACGAATTGAAATCTTTCTGCCCTTCCTAAGCTTTCGCAGGTATTCCCTCTCTTTTCGATCTAGGAATATAACGGTTTCATCTTCGCGCAACGGACCTCTGGGAAATTTCTTTGGCTGGAGTTCATCCATAGAGAATAGGGCTGAAAAATAGAGGACTGCGAATGAGAAGTCAAATCCAGTCCACATTGGTTTTAGCCAATGGAAGTGTTAGCTTTTGAAAATTATGGCCGTCAGACCGAGGGCACACCACGGTGAAGCTTGGCATACCCCTAAAGGCAGAGCCATCCGCGAAGTTATTTTTGGGATGAACGATGGACTGGTAACCACCATAGGCTTCCTGGCAGGGGTCACCGTTTCCATTTCGGAAATGCGTTTTGTCATCTTAGCTGGCGTGGCTGAGATAGCGGCCGGAGCACTTTCCATGGCCATTGGGGCCTATATCTCTACGAAGTCGCAAAGGGAGTTCTTCCAGTCTGAGGTGGAGCTGGAAAGATGGGAAATTGAAAGGACGCCAGAAAAGGAGGCTCTGGAGCTTCGGGAGATTTACAAAGAGATGGGTTTTAGTGGGTCGGAGCAGGATATCATTGTGAAAAGGGTCACTACTGACAAAGAGCTCATGCTCCGGATTATGAAGCGGGAGGAACTTGGTCTTATGGATGAGCACCTCGATGACCCAGGCAAAGTGGCCTTTACCATGGGGATCTCATTCTTAGGCGGTTCGCTCCCTCCTCTGGTTCCGTACTTTTTCATTCGCACCCCTGGTAGCGCCATTTGGGTAGCCATTGTGGTGTCCGTGTTATTTCTCTTTGTGGCTGGCGTTGCGAAAACCCGGTTGACAATGGTCAATCCCTGGAAGTCCGGCTTTGAAATGACCTTGCTCGGAGTCCTAGCCTCTGGGGTGGGTTTTGGGATCGGTTGGCTCTTTGAAAAGATTATTTAATTAGCTTGCCCCTGCCAATTTGTGCTAATTTCCTTACGGCGACTCGAATATCCTGTGCGCGGTTAATATCACCTACAAGTAGCGCGTCCGGTGTGTCCACCACCATGAGGTCTTTTGCCCCCAAGAGGACCACCATGCGATCTTCTGAATGGACGAGACAGTCCTTTGAGTCAATGCCAAGCCACTGGCCAATGGCGGAATTACCCATCTTGTCTTTTGGGAGAAACTGATGCAGAGCGGCCCAACTTCCCAAATCACTCCACGGAAAATTTGCCTCGATGGTTATGACCTTTCCCTTTGCTCCGGCTTTTTCGAGTAAGGCGTGGTCGATGGAAATATTCGGCATCTTTTTATATTCTCTGCGGAGGATTCCCTGGTCCCTGGCTGTTAGTCTAGAAGGCCTCCTTCCATTGGTTTCTTTTTTAATTTTCTGAAGCCCACTATGAATACGAGGGGCAAATCCTGCTAGCATAGTGAAAAGAGTTGATACCTTCCAGACAAAGATTCCGCTGTTCCATAGGGATCCGGATTTCATCAAACGAGTGGCCTCTCGCAATTCGGGTTTTTCCTTGAAGGCTTTGACTTGATGGGCGCGAAGACCCGTGGGACCTCTAATGGCTTTACTTTTTACGATATATCCGTATCCGGTCTCCGGATAACGGGGTCGGATGCCAATGGTCACCAAGGTCTCGTGGTTTTCCGATAAACGCATTGCGGCGTTGAGCACCCTGTGGAAACCCATTGGATTTGAGATCCAGTGGTCTGCGGGTAGAACCGTCATGATGGAGCGGGGATCCCTCGCTTCCAGTTCTATTGCGGCAAGCCCGATGCATGGTGCGGTGTTGTTTCCTTTAGGCTCCAGGAGAAAATTGTTTTTGGGTAGAAAGTGGAGTTGTTTGTAGATCTCCTGAAACTGGTCCTTAACGGTAACGATAAGGATCTTATCCCTGCCAAATAACGGCAGAATCCGCGCGACGGTTTCTTGAAGGAGGCTCTTACCGTTAAGGATCTTAAGGACTTGTTTGGGACGATGGCTTCGGCTCAGGGGCCAGAATCGAGTTCCTTGCCCCCCCGCCATGATAACTGCGTAGCCGTGTCCTTTCACCGTTGATTACCTATGGAGATTCGGACGTGGATTGATAGTGCTTGAGTAATACTCCACGGTTTTGACGACGGGAGAGAGACGGTGGTTATGAGACGCTGCGTGACCTTTGTGGGCTTGGTTATATTTAAGGTTTAACCCTAGGCCGTAGCGGCGCGAATACCTTTGCCTTTGGCGCATGCGCTACAGAGATTGACTTGATTTTCCAGGTCCTGAATCAAGCCTTCATCAAGGTTGTGGCAAACCTTTTTGCATTCTCCACATATAAAATAGATGCCTTCGATACTTTTGTTAATCTTTTCTCGATTCAAGACATGACCCTTGAGCTTCTCCCGGCGAATGCCTAAAAGTTCTTCGTAGTGTTTTTTTATTTTTAGCCGGCCCGCCTCATCGCTGGGCAGCCCCTGGTCTTCCGAGTCGTCGAGATAGCTGCCATCCGAGGAGCGACTCTTCTGTTTGGCTGCGTCTCCTTTGGCGGATTTCTTTGTCCTGGGCATGTGGTTACCTCTAGTGTGAAAGCAGAAGTATGTATCAACAATCTGATGAGAGAGGCCAACGAGCGTTTGCTAGCCGAAAATTCCCTTATAATTAATCCAAAAAAAATTGTCAACAGGGACAGGTTATTTTGAGTGTTTTCTTGTTATTCCAAAAGATAGCAACGCCCAATGAATGAGTATCGAGGTACCCTGCAGCCCTCAAATCCTAATGCTTATCCACGCAGTGACGAGAGTCATAGTAAATACCACAAGGGTTAGGATTCGAAGCTTTGTAGCCACAGACCGAAACTCCCCAGGGGATACAGGTTCGGGCGCTTCACTACGCCTGACGAATCGATGGCCCACACCCATGGCCTGATAGGTGCTAAGAATGATAACGACGAAGGCCAACAGAAGTTTAAGGCTGAGGGATTCACCAACTTCGGTGGTGAATAGGGCGCGGTGGGAATCCTTAAGGTCAGTGAGTTGGAATGCCCCGGTTATCAATAATACCCCAAGGGCGCCGATCTGTACTGGATTGTATATTTTGATACGGCGGATAAGAAATGCCACCTGTTCTTCATGGGTTTTGTGGCTAGAGAGAGGCGAAAGAATAAAAAACCAAAGAACAACCAGCGACCCTAGATAGACCGTGAGGGCGATGAGGTGTAGCCAGAAGCTCAGCATGGGGAGTGGTCATTACCCCCAACCCAAACCAAAGACAGATTTTTTCTTGGTGGGTTTACCGGGTGCCTTGTAGGACTGTGCAATTCCCCTGAGTTGCATATTTATGGACTCCATCACTTGTTTTTGTTCTTTCTCAAGGCCTTTTTGCTCTTCTTCAAGTTTCCGTTGAAGTTCCTGAATGAGCCTTTCCCTTTTAATCTGAAACTCCTCCAGTGTTTGCTGCCAGTTCTCGTAGGATTCCTTTAGCAGGGATCGAATTTGAAAGTTCAGGTTATCCTTAACAACCATAGATTTATAACAATGGGGGCAGAATAGGACATTGCCGATCATGAAGTGCTTTGCTGGTGTCGTATAGTCCTGGTGGCATTTGATACACTGGACGGTGATTTCCCATTGTGCCGCATCGGGTAGCGTAAATTTAGCGAGATCCAGCCTCCCGCCATCGAAAGAGGGCCCTGCTTCGGAAGGCGCGGAATCTGTGGATGGAGTCTGGTTTTCTGCCGTAGATGCGGCGGGGCCGGTTCCGGCTTCTGCCTCCGGCTTTTTTTCTCCCTGTCGAAAACGCGACTCAAAGTTGTCTCCTAAATCTTCATCTTGGTGCAATTTTCGAGCTCGAACAATCAACACCTCTTCCGTTTCGATATTGTTAGGATCAGTTACACATACATCCACGGGACAAACAGCTGCGCAGGCCTCGTAATCATGGAAGCCAACACACTCAGTACAGAGCAAAGGATCAATGACGTATACGGGATCGCCAGCGGAGATGGCGTTATTGGGGCATTCTGGCTCACACGCTCCACAATTGATGCATTCAGCAGTAATCATCGTTGCCATCAGTTTTAGACCTCCATGGGGTTCGTCAGAAGTGGCTTGGCCGAAATTTCCAACGATTCTTATAAAGATTAATCCAGAATGAGCTGGACTTCAAGTCGAGGTTTCTGTCCCTTTTTAAGCGCCTCAATCTGCAGTTGATTTATCTCGGCTTCTCTCATAAACTCTTGCCAAATCTGCCAGTGGTCTAATGAATGGGCCTTTTTCAAGGGCTATTAACTTCCTGCCAAGAAGGGAGGCAGCACGATGGCTAAACCGTTGCCCCTCACTTTAGGATTGTCCGTAAATAACCGTACTCAGGCCCTGTTCGACGGGCAAGTTCAACCAGAGGGTATCGATCTTGAGTGCCGGAGTCAGTTTTCCGAGGGATACGACAATACGGGTGCTCGCCACCGCTGGATCATTGAGGGCAGGATCTCCGGTGGGGAATGCTCGACGTCTTCGTTTATTCTGGCTCGTAACCGTGGAGTGTCGTTAAAGATATTTCCAGTATTTATTTCCCGTCAGTTTCGGCATCGATGCATTTATTGCCCGGCTAATTCATCGGTGGGCCAGCCATCGGACTTGAAAGGAAAACGGGTCACCGTCCATCGTTACAACGCATCCACGTCTGTCTGGGTGCGTGGACTACTTCAAAACGATTACGGAGTACGGCCTGAGGAGATGGATTGGTACGTTGCCGAAAACGATGTGGGGGAAGAAGGGTTGCGCCCTCGACCCGAACGCGTCCGGGTGCAGTTCATTTCGGAGCCTAGAACTCGGGAGCATGCGATTGAACTCCTGGAAGAGGGTGAGATAGACGCTGCACTGGAGCCCTATCCTGGCCTGGCAAAAAATCCTAAGTTACGTCGCCTATTCGAAGACTCGTCTCGAGTGGAGGCAGACTACTTCCGGCGAACTCAGGTCATTCCCATCATCCATAGTTTGGCTTTGCGGGAGGAACTGGTGGCCGAGCATCCTTGGGTTGTGGGGAGTTTGTTGAAGGCCTTTCGGCAGGCCCGTGCACTGGCCGAGAATTACATGAACGAAGAGCAAAAGAAGGAAGCCCGATGGGAACGGGAAGTTATGGAGGACGATCCATTTTCCTATAGGCTAGATACCTGCGCCCGGAAG
Organism: uncultured Binatia bacterium (SeqCode); assembly: GCA_965215595.1. Taxonomy (GTDB): domain Bacteria; phylum Desulfobacterota; class Binatia; order UBA9968; family CAXXLF01; genus CBDCDW01. The sequence goes on from CBDCDW010000007.1 coordinate 251,986, forward strand.
ACCTTGGAGACTCTCATGGAATACCAGGTTCAGCAGGGACTTTTAGACAAAATACCGAAACTTGAGGAACTATTCTTTCCCGAGAGTCTCATGCTCTAGGTTGAATCCGGGTTTGGAGATGACCATGTTGAGTATTGATGAATTCAGCCAATTGGTGATGAGTCGGCGAAGCATCCGGGGATATCAGAAGGACAAGGATGTTCCTGAGGAGTTGGTCAAAAAAATTCTGGAGATTGCCAGTTGGGCACCATCGGGGGGTAATGGGCAACCCTGGGAATTTATCGTGGTCCGAGATCAGGAAACGAGAAACAAAATCGCAGATCTATACCTAAAGCAGTTGGAGCATAAAAAAGAGATGGAAATGGCTGTGCGAGGGGAGATCAAGATGACGGGGGCCGGGTTTCGCAATGCACCGGTGCATATCGTCGTTCTCGGCGATCCGAGGGTGCACGAGTCCTATCCCATCCGAACACGGGAGGAAAAATCCGATTCCCATTTTTACAGTGGGATGGCCAATGCGACTCTCTTGATTCATCTTGCAGCTACCAGCCTAGGCCTGGGCGCTCAATACGTGAGCGATGCCAGCTCTCCTTATATGTCTACCATGCTCAAGGTTCTATTAGGGGTTCCTGAACCATTGAAGATCTATCACGTTGTCCCCATCGGGTATCCTTCTACACCAGTGAGTCCTCCGCCTCGTCGTGCATTGGACAGTATGACCCACCTAGAGAAATATGACATGAAGAAATTTCGAGACGAAAAGGATTTTAACAAGTTCCTGATGACCCTGACCCGTCGGGGTTCCTATGGGAGGAGAATCCGGCCGGAAAGTGATGTGCCGGAGGAGGAAAGGTCCTGACCAACATACGCGATAACGAGATCCTGACCCAGGTTGGGCGTGGTACGCCCATGGGGGAGTTAATGCGGCAATTCTGGATCCCCTCGGCCATGTCCTCGGAGCTCAAAGCTGATGGCGATCCCATGCGGCTGGTGCTTTTGGGTGAGAAGCTCGTCGCATTTCGCGATTCCTCGGGTCGGGTGGGTGTCATGGACCACCGCTGCCCGCACCGGGGCGCCTCCTTCTTTTTCGGTAGAAACGAAGAGAACGGAATCCGGTGCGTCTATCACGGCTGGAAGTTCGATGTGCAGGGTAATTGCGTTGATCAGGCCAATTTGCCGCCGGATCTGGACTTCAAACACAAGGTGAAGGCGCGTGTTTACAAGGTCGCGGAGCTTAACGGAGTTGTCTACGTTTACATGGGTGAGCGCCAGGAGGCACCCCCCGCCTTGCCCCCTGTGGAATCCACGCTAGTGCCACGGGAGCAGCTTAGTATCCGTTTTACCCAGCGCGAGGCCAACTGGCTCCAGGGTCTGGAGGGGGAATTAGATACCTCCCATGTGGGGATCATGCATTTCGGTAAAATTGACCGCAGCGCTTTTCAGCAGGACGCCCAACAGCAGTTCGTGGTTGCTAACCAGGCGCCGGATTACAAGATTCAGGAGACCGATTACGGATACATCTACGCCGCCCATCGACCGGCCCTTGAGGGTCAAACCTACTGGCGATTCGGCCATTTCCTATTCCCCTTCTGGACCATGCCGCCCATCAACTCTCTGCAAACTAATGTATTGACCCGTGCCTATGTACCTATGGACGACACCCACACCATGATTGTGGAATTGATTAAGCAGGGCGCCTATCTCCAAAATCGGCCCGTTCGCGACGGTGAGATCTCCGGTGCCTCGCGAAACTACCCCTATCTCCCCAACACTACGGATTGGTACGGCCGCTGGCGGCTCTCCCTAAACGCAACCAACGACTACGGCATTGACCGAGAGATCCAGCGTACCAAAAGCTATACCGGCATTGAGGGAGTCCAAATGCAGGACCAAGCAATACAGGAGAGCATGGGGGAAATCCTTGACCGCACAATCGAGCATCTGGCCCCTAGCGACATCATGATCACCCAGGTTCGTCGTCTCCTGATTCGGAGCGCGCTGGCCTACGAGAAGGATAAAACCCTGCCTCCTGGCGTCGAACACCCAGAATACTATGAACGGGTTCGCGGCGGCCATTTTGTGGCCGATGAAGGAACCCCTTGGCTCGACGCCTATCGCGACATCCTTTCCAACTCACCATGGGAAGGTGTAGGTGCGAATCAAGCGGTATCGTGAGGGGTCCTGTGTATTTCGCTCAGGGCTAAAAAGCGTTCTTGCTGTTAGGCGGGTCCCTTGAGATGGTCCACGTAGGCTGCCATACCGGAGTCGATATCGTACTCGGGCTCGTAGCCCACATCATTTCGAATCCGGCCTAAGTCCATGACAGGGTTTACCGGCATGGCTCCGCTTCGCCCGGGTTTGAGAGCAGAGCAACGCGCGCCTGGTATTATTTTTTGCACCGCTTCAAATATGCGCTTAGTGGAAGTGGCCTTGCCCGAGCCCACGTTGTAGGTGTTGTGGGCAAGCTTTTCCGCCCTGTGTACCAGCTCAATACCGCGGGCTAGATCCGCCACATAGGTCCAATCGCCTTCGTCATCCTCGCGTATGGAGCCGCCGGGGCGATCGGAAAAGTCGGGGTCCGTACCCTTCAAAGCTGCCTGGCACATGCGACTCATGGGGTTGAACATGCTGTAGTAGTGGGGACCGTAGATGCTGCCGATGCGGAGCGCAGCCAGGTCTAGACCGATCCGAGTCGCATAGTGGAATGCGTGGATCTCCATGGCTTTCTTGAAAGCCTCAATTTGAGTCTTCGATTGCATCGGTAGCGGCATGTCCTCCCGGAAGGGCCCTTCCGGCAAGCTGCCATACACCGAGGTGGAGCTGGCCAGAGATACCCGGCGCAGACCGAAAACGCGCGCGGCCTCGAGGGTGTTCTGTAGTCCCTGGGTGTAGATACGGTAGTCCTCCTGAGCGCTGATGCCTCGGGCTGGAGGGGCTGCAAAAGAAATGATGCTCTCCACTTTGTGTCGTTGAATAACGTCCATGACCTCATAGCCCTTTGTCACATCCATTGATGCAATAAAGACCCGTTTATCCAGCTCAGGCTCAAGGACGGTAGGCACTCGTCGTGTGCTGTACTGGGTAATGACAACCCTCTCTCCCACGTCCAACAGACGGAGAGCAGTATTCAGACCGATAAACCCCATACCACCAATAAGTAAAATCACTGCTTATCCTCCCCTTGGGACCCTAAGAATCAATCATTTTCACATATTTCATATACTCATACCCTGTCAATTTAAAGCGCCTATGTGGTAGTTCTCAACTTGAAGCTTCGGTTGACATCATAGGCTAATGTTCTGTTATGATCCGCTACGGTAATGGCGTGTAAACTAACCATCTCATGAAAGCCCAGGAGGCACGATGCTCAAGCTTACCATCGGATTTTCCAACAATCCCCGCATACAGCCTTTAGCCGACGGTACTGTAAAACCAAAAGGCATCGAGCTCGAGTTTGTCATCATTGATCCGGGAAATCTCTTTTACCGCAATCTAAAAAATGAAGAATTCGACGTGTCTGAAATGTCCATTTCCAGTTTTTCCATGACCAAGGAGCGGGGAGACGGTTCCAGGTGGCAGTGGAGTGGGTTACCGGTTTTTCTATCCAAGGCGTTTATGTGGTTTACTTTGTATGTGAATACAAAGGCAAAGATTAATGGGCTAAAAGACTTTGCCGGTAAAAGGGTGGGTGTCCCTGATTACAATATGACCGCAGCAGTCTGGATGAAGGCCGTTCTGAAAGAGCTCTACGGAATTGGCGCCAAAGATATCATCTGGTTTAATGGCAGAACGACCGATCACAGTCACGGAGCTGAGCTGGGCTTGGCCGAATCCCCTCCCACCGGAATTGACCTTCACTGGCTCGGGGAAGATCAGTCGCTGGATGTGATGCTCGACAGGGGAGAGCTGGATGCGGCGTACGGCGTGGTGGCGCGCCAATACCCCGGCGTTGCAAAGCCCATCGATCGTCACGGAGGTACGACCATCGAAGGGAATCCAAGGATTCGTGCGCTTTTTCCGGATTTCGGGCGACAGGTCATTACCGAGTTTTATCAAAAGACTGGCGTTATACCTGTGAACCACATGGTTGTCGTCAAGAATCAGGTGTTGGAGAAAGAGCCCTGGGTGGCCGTTGAGCTCTTTAAGGCCTTTCAGAAGAGCAAGGAAGTTGCCTATGACAGAGCAAAGCAACAAGGGGCTGGGTATCTATTGTTTTTGGCAGACGATATTAGGAGGCAAACCGAGAGCTTCGGTGATGATCCCTTTCCCCTGGGTTTAAAGGCCAATCGAAAGATGTTGGAGATGATGTTCCGCAGCTCCGCGGAGCAGGGTTTAAACCAGGGACGGACTGGTGTAGACGACCTCTTTCATCCAAGTGTAAGAGAAACCTAGGTCGCATCAAGATGAGCTTTTCAGGGAGGAGAACGGGACATGCTTGGCAAAGAAGACAATGATCTCATCACCAGGACGGACAACGGGGCTATCCTCGGTCAATTGATGCGGCGCTACTGGATACCGGCGCTGCTCTCTGAGGAAATCCCCGAGCGAGACGGCCGTCCCGTTCGTGTGCGGTTACTGGGTGAGGAATTGGTGGCTTTCCGTGACAGTGACGGTAGGGTCGGATTGCTGGGCGAACACTGTTCCCATCGCGGAACCTCGCTGTTTTACGCACGCAACGAAGAGTGTGGCCTGACCTGTATCTATCATGGTTGGAAATATGACGTAGAGGGAAACGTATTGGATACCCCCGGAGAACCGGACCGCAGCGTTATTCGGGATAAAGTCAAACACCTATCCTATCCTACCCATGAGGTTGCGGGAATTATCTGGGCTTACCTGGGCCCAAGGGAAAAAATGCCGCTGTATCCGAACTATCGCTTTACGCAAGCGCCAGAGGAGAATGTCTACGTTACCAAGGTCCTCTTGGAATGTAATTGGTTGCAGGGGCTGGAAGGGGAGTGTGATACCGCCCACGTGGCCATCATGCACCATGGCGCCCAAAAGTTCGGTCGAGGAAGACCCGTGCTGCAGGACCTGGCCGCTGAATACGAGACAGAGGAAACTGATTTTGGCATTCGGTTGATCGCCACTCGATCGCAGCCCGATCCAAAGGAACACTATGTCCGCGTTTCGAGCTTCGTCATGCCAGTGGAAGTGTGGGTTCCGGTCTTTAACCGGGAAATTCATATGTACGTGCCCATTAACGATACCCGTACCTGGCGCTACGATCTGGGCTATTTGAACCGGCCCGTCACACCCGACGATGTGCACCGTCGGTCCTCCATCGGTCCGGATTATCGAAAGATCCCAAATCTCAACAACGACTACCTCCAGGACGCTGATATGATGCGGAGTCAGAATTTTACCGGAATCAAGGAAATCATGGTCCAGGATGCCTGTGCCACGGAAACCATGTCCTATTCAGGTATCTTCGATCGTACCAAAGAGCGGTTAGGCGTGAGTGACAAGGCCATCATTGCGGTGCGTAACTATCTTCTGCATGCGGTGAAGTCATTTCAGAACGGTGCGGAGCCCCCTCATATCATTACGGATCCTGCCAAGAACGACATGACCCATGTAGACACCGTGCATGAAGTATTTCCTTCAGAGGAAAGCTGGCGTGAACACTGGCCCTATCTCGTCAAGTGAGGGTCCTGGTTAACGTGTCAGAGAGCCACTTCCGACAAAATCGCTTTTCGGCTTTGGAATCTGTGGCAAGTAATTGATTACACCGTAGATTGGCTTCGGGGGCTTGCCTCGCTCCACGGGACTCCCGCAGCGACCCACCGGGCCCGCGCTCGCACGAACCTTCCGGATCTCAGATTCACCGTGGGTGGACTCCGGCTTTCATGCGGCGCGGACCTCGGTGGGTTGCCCGCTGCTCCGTCCATGTTTCACTCAGCAAGCCCCCGAAGCCCGTGGCCGATGCAAAGGGAGCTGGTGTGCCTGAGCGAATGTTTGGTCCTGAGGCGTTGGAAGCCTCTGCGAAGCTGAGGAAAAGCAGCATCGACTGTTTGAGCGCAGCGAGTTTCAAGGCTGCCCGAAGCGAGCAGCTAAGACTTCCCGCCGAGGGGCCACTGAAGCGAAGAGACGGCGGCTCCTGTAAGAGCAGGGGCAATCTTTTCTCTGGACTGAGGTCTTCACCTCACGGAATCACCTTCCGTGATCTAGTCGCTTCCTCCTTGACTGCCATAGGGGAGGGTGATAATTCTGCTCAAGCTTTGTTGGGGGATACAATATGGAAGTAGCATTTCCAATCATGCGTTACGATCACACCATGCCTTTACTCGAAGGGCGGGTTAAGATTGATGGTGTCGAGTTAAAGCCGGTGCGCACCAGCTCTATGGTTTTCAACGACGTTCCGGAACTCCGTGAAGGTAATTTTGGGCTCTGTGACTTGAACATGGGCTATGTGCTTCCCGCAATTGAGGCGGGTTGGGAAATCATCGGGCTGCCGGTCTTCTCAAAGAGGAAACCGGTTTACACCTTCCTGTTTTGCCGCACCGACGCAGGGATCAACTCCCCGAAGGACCTCGAGGGTAAGCGTATCGGTAGCAATTCCTATCCAACGTCCATCACCATCTGGTTGCAAGGCCTGTTACAACATCGCCATGGAGTCGATATCTCCAAGCTTCGGTGGGTGACCTCCAGCCCACGCAGGGTCTTTCCCCTTCATAAAACAGAACCCAAAGTTGAAGCTGCTGAGGATCCAAAGAAGAGCCCGGTGAATCGCCTATTGGATGGAGAGGTGGACGCCATCATCACCGATATTTCAGACGGCAAAGCCTTCCGTACTCTTGAGCAAGATCCATCCATCAAACGTGTATTCCCTAATTATGTGGATGAAGACCTGAGGCTTTATCGGGAGACTGGCATTTACGCCACCATGCATCAGATTGTAATGAGCAAAAAACTGGACCGTGGAAATCCGGATCTGGCCGGAAAGCTCTTTTCTGCCTTCGAAGAGGCAAAAAAGCTGGCCTATGAGGATATCCTGAACGACCGGGCGGGATTCTCAGTGGTCTATTTACGGGAGCGTCTCGAGGAACAGATAAAGGATTGGGGAGACCCCTGGAAATATGGGGTAAAGGCAAACAAAAATATGATCGATAGCTATATCGCCTATAACGCCGACCAGGGTATTACTGGCAGGAAGCTCTCCAACAAAGATTTCTTTGCAGCAGGCACGCTGGAAACCTAGCACGAAAGGCGGTGGGCATGTCAGACATTGATGTATTGGAAGAGGAGTTAAGGATTGCCTCATCAATCCTTGAATGGGAGATGGGGGATATCTGGGGCCACGTGGCTACCCGACTTCCGGATTCCGAGTCAATCGCGGTGAAGATATTCCGCCCCCCAGAGGAACCGGGGGTGAAGGATTGGTTCGTACGCTTCGACTACTCGCTGAACAAACTGTCCGGTGTTGGAACCATACCCATGGAGGCGGCCATTTACAGCGAGGCATTCAAGGCCCGGCCGGACGTAACCGCTGCAGTTCATTCCCATGCACCCATGTGCATTGCCCTCAGCATGGCCGATAAGACCGTCTATAACATGCACCAACAGTCGAAACGATTTGGCAAAGGTGTCCCCATCTATCCGGACCCCATTTTTATCATTGATGCTCAGGAGGGAGCGGACTTAGCCAAGACCCTTGGACAGGCTCCCGCGGTGATCATCAAAGGACATGGTATCGTCTCAGTGGGAAAGACGGTGGACGAAGCCTGCATGAACGCTCTCTATTTAGAGCGCACGGCGAAAATGCAGGCAATGGCACATATGCTTGGGTATACGGGACCAACACCGGAATTTATCCAGTCCATTCAGGCCACCTCACAGAAGCTCATGGCGCGTGCGCGGGAGCTAGGTAGGGGAGGAGCGCCCGCCAAACACTCTGCGGAGTGGAACTACTATGCGGACAAAGTGAAAAAAGGCGAGCGCTGGAATCGGGGTTGGGTATAGGAAAGGTCGTACAATACCCGGGCGGATTCTACCAAGACAGCATTGGGCTCTGGCGAACTAAGAAGCCTTTTGCCTCGTTTTGCCCGTAGCCGAACCCTTCGCCTGACCTGTTTTGGTGAGATGTTTGAAGTACTCTCGCCAGGGTATGTTCGAAGGAATCACCTGGGCTATGGTATCCACGTGGGCAAAGTTGTTCTTTGCCGGGTCCCGCACAATGTGCGGGGGCTCTTTACCTACCTGCAGAGTTTTAACGGCATCCAATAGGTACTTGCGCATGGCAATGACCGCGGTGTCACTGACACCTAGATGTTCCTTGCTGCGGTCATAGAGGGGGCCCATGGTTTCCGTGGCGCAAGAGTCATGGTTTAGAAAATCCTCAATGCCAGTGTAACTGATGGTTTTTTGAACCTGCCTATCCTGCAGGTAGTGATTGTGAATGTTTCGTATCCTCCGATAATCGGGCCCGATCTGTTTACGCCGGTGGACCTCATCGTCGCGCACGGCTCTATCCTTGAGAAACCCAAGATCGTATCTCCAGCTATGGGTGTCATCCGCCGGGACGTAAATATGGGTTTCGCGATTACGTGCGGGTACCCAGCAAGCAATGGGTACGGTGAAGCTGGATACTCGGATGTAAGTATTGTCTGGACCGGCCTTTCGCGTAGCAATCAGCCTCAGACCAAAGTCTGTTTCTTCAATTTCATACTGCGGGGCGCTATCCCTTTGGTACAATGTTTGTACGCGATCCTTGCTGAACTCGCGGTGCAGGAAGGAAAGATGGGACGAGTCGCACTCTCCTTCAAGTCCCTGCAGATAGTTGCAGTCCTGTAGACACTTGGTGACATAGGTGTGGTCCTGGGGAAGCTCGGCCCATTCGTACATGGGAAACAAGGGCATCTTCTCTTCAGGACCTAGATAGGCAAACACAATCCCGGCTACCTCCACGGTGGGATAGGCGGGGTGGCGCATCTTTTTCTTAAAGTCGCTGTTAGCAGGCTCCGCCGGAGTGTCCACCACGTTCCCTTCCACGTCGTACTTCCAGCCATGGTAAATACACCGTAAGCCGCAGTCCTCGTTGCGGCCGTAAAAAAGTGAGGTCCCCCGGTGAGAGCAGTGTTCATTCAGGAGTCCAATTTTTCCTTGGGTGTCGCGAAAGGCAACAAGCTCCTCACCCAGTATCCTCACCTGCACCGGTGGGCAGTCCGGTTTAGGGATCTCCTCGGATAACAGGGCGGGGATCCAATATCGCCTGATCAACTCACCCATGGCAGTAGCAGGACCCGTTCGTGTAATCAGCTCATTGCTCTCTTTAGGTAGCATGGCAATATTCCTCCCGCAGTGGGTTTGAAGGGAGTCGCATCCTGTCTAAGTACGTGTTCTACTACACAATTTTCCTAACACACCTGAGTTGCAAGGACAACAGGAAAATATCCTGTCGTATTTCTTGACACATGAACTCAGGGCGATGTATTGACGGTTATAGACAATCTACTTGACGAGAAAAACTTCTAATTTAACCCAGCTGGAAATCTAATGGAGGTGACCTATGGCCGGTAGAGCAGAATGGGGCTCGGATGTCGTAGTTGAAATGTTGAAACAGTATGGGATCGAGTATGCCCCGGCGAATCTTGGAGCCACCTATCGAGGTCTGCTGGATTCAATCATTAATTTTGGTGAAAACAAGACCCCCGAGATCATCGAGTGCTTACATGAGGAGATAGCCGTTGGGATTGCTATGGGATACGGAAGGGCAACGGGAAAACCAGCAGTGGCTTTGGTTCATAATGTGGTGGGTACCCTGCATGCTGCCATGGCCATATACAACGCCTATGTGGACCGAACCCCTGTAATCATCATGAGCGGCACAGGCCCAATGAGCCTTAAAGGAAGGCGACCGTGGATCGACTGGGTACACACGGCGTTGGTCCAAGGAAACCTGGTCAGGGATTATGTCAAGTGGGACGATCAACCCCATGATCCCGAGAGTGTCCCTGAATCTTTTATCCGTGCCTACCGAGTGGCAATGACAGAGCCCAAAGGGCCAGTTTACATCGCCCTCGATGCAGGTTGGCAGGAAGCAAAACTTTCCGAGCCTGTGACGATCCCGGATATTAGTAAATACGCAGTTCCGACTGGAGTGCAGGGTGACCCTACTTCCCTTCGGAAGACTGCCGAATTGCTGGCCAACGCTGAGGCGCCGCTCATTATTGCGGATCAGGTTGGAAGGAACCCGGAGGCGGTCCATTATTTAGTTCAGTTGGCGGAGGCCGGCTCGATCCCAGTCATCGACGGAGGAGGGAGTTTGAATATTCCTAGCACTCATCCTCTTGACGTAACCGGGGGCGATTTGATCACTCGTAGCGACGTCATTGTCCTTTTGGATGTGGAAAAACTCGAGCAGACCTTCACCATTTCGAACCGCTACAATCGGCAGAAGGAGAGTCGCATCAAGCCCGATACCAAAATCGTTAATATCGGCCTGTTCGATCAATGGATCAAAAGCACAACGTTGGATTTCGATCGCGTGTGGCCAGTGGAGTTCACCGTGGCTGCGGATACGAGGCTTGCAGTTCCCCAGCTCACACGAGAATTGCGGGATATTTTGGATAAAAACCCAGACCGAAAGAGGATTGCGGATGAACGATTTGCCCGAGCCAAGGAAATTCACGATGCGGTAAAGCAAAGGGCAAAGGACCAGCTTGATAAGGCAGCGAGCAGAGAGGACATTTCACTGGCGACCCTCTCCCATGAAGTCTGGAACTGCGTGAAAGGTGAGGATTGGATCGTGACCGGGAACATCGGAGGTTGGACAAGAAACCTCTGGGAATTGGAAAAACCAGGCAGTCTCATGGGAGGGCAAAAAGCGGCAGGATTAGGAACGGCGTTATCCCGCTCCATTGGGGCTGCGTTGGCGGTGAAGAAGGTAGGTGGTTTTTGTGTAGCGTTTGTTGGCGATGGCGAATCTCTTTATGTGCCCAGTTCCATATGGACTGCTGTGCACCATCATATACCTCTACTGGTATTCCTTTTAGATAATGGAGGTTATGTGGGCGAAGGGGCCCATGTCACTTGGACATCGGAGAACCGGCAACGCTCCACAGCCAATCAGCACATCGCGACGGAGATACAGCGTCCGAGAGTCGACTTTGCAGGCCTGGCCCGCGCTCAGGGGGCGTACGCTGAAGGACCTGTGGAGAATCTTGCTGACTTGAGGCCGGCCATCGAACGTGCCTTTCGAGTCATGAAAAAGGAGAGCACCCTGGCGATGGTGGTTGTCAAGCTCAGCGGGCGAGAGCAGTGAGAAGTAGGTGTTTCAAGGCACCTTTCATATAGGGGAGGTTCGTAGCACCCTATCGTTATTGTCTTTTTCAATTGAGAGGCTTATTTTGAGCGCTTCATGTCTCCTGACTCACCTCCAGCGCAGGGTTACTTTCCAGCCTTTGGTTACCGTGATTTTCGTCTCTATTGGTGGAGCCAGTTTGTGTCTCACTGTGGGGTGTGGATGCAGATCATGGCTCAGAGCTGGGCGCTTTATGAGATCACCGGCTCTGCCATAGGCGTGGGTTTAAATGGTCTTTTTCGTGCCGCCCCCTCCTTCGGCTTTGGATTTTTGGTGGTGTATTCGCTGACCGCTATGAACGAAAAAGCATTGTCCTCGTCACCACTTCGATCCAGGTAATCCTGTCTTTTATCCTGGCGGCCCTCGCGTTTTCTGAAACGCTCACAGCCTGGTCCATCTACCTAATTACTGCCGCCAATGCCACGGCTCAGGCGGTTGGGAGTCCTGCTCAAAGCGCTATGCTTCCCAGCCTTATACCCAGAAGTGCCCTTGCCAATGCGGTGGCGATGAATTCAATACTCTTTAGGGGTAGTGCCCTCATTGGTCCTGCCCTTGGCGGAATAATCATCATGGCATGGGGTATTGGTGGGGCTTACACTGCGAATTCTCTATTTCACCTTGTGGTGGTATTCACCCTTCCCTTCATTCGTGCCACTTCTGTGGGGAGTGCCGGGCGTACCCAGTTACTTCGGAGTGTATGTGAAGGACTCAATTACGTCCGCAGTCAGCCGGTCATCTGCGGTTCATTGCTGTTGGAGGCTTTCGCTTCTTTCTTTTCGCTAAACCAGGTGATTCTTACGGTATTTGCCAAAGACATATTGCAGGTTGGTGCAGGCGGATTCGGCCTCATGCAGTCCGCCAGGGGAGTGGGCAGCATTACAGGTGCACTGGCGCTCATTTTCATGGGGAATTTTCGCCACCCTGGAAGAACCCTCTACGTTCTTGGGACCATCCATGTGCTGACCTACTTACTTTTTTCGTACTCTGAGGTATGGCCCTTCTCGCTTTTTCTGTTGTTGATCCTGGGCATGAGCGACACCATGTGGGGAACTACGCGGAACGTTATTTTCCAGTATTCGAGCACGGAGGGGATGAGAGGTAGGGTCATGAGTATCTCTCAAATGACCTTCCGAGGTTTGAATCATCTTGGCTAGGCTCCCACAGGAATTTTCGTAGCACACTTAGGTGGCAGGTTGGCCGTCTTTTCGGCTGGACTTTTTATCGGTGGATCCATGTTGTGCACCAATTACCTTTACCCGGGCGTGTTAAGCCATCAAAAAATCTAACCCTAGCGGGATTCGTTGCGTCATTACAAAATCTAACCGAAGTCGTCTCGCATCTGTCGTTTCATGTCCTGTTGTTGGCGCTGTAGTTTCTTGCTGAAGGTCCAGTTTCTCCACGGCGTTTGTTTCAGCGGTGGTCTCTCTCGTGGGGCTCTGTCTGCATGGCTGGCCAGCTTGTAGATCCGCTGCAGTTGCTGATCGATTCGGGTAGAGAGCTCGAAGGGATCAGTTGTCTTAAGCGTGTGCTTGAGGGCTGCCAGCTTTTTGGGGTCTCCCTTTCGGGACTCCACGACCCGTTCGAACGGGGTACGAGGCGTGTCATAGCGGCGAATAAGTCGAGAGCCTATACGGATCTTGCATCGCAGCTTCATGGAGGGCTGGAACAGATTCTGGAAGATCCTAAGCTCATCATAGAGCTGGTTGGCGGCCTCTTGGGCCTTTGCGGTGTCGTAGCGATCCCAGCCCATAAGCTTTCTGACATGGGTCCAGTTTTTCTGCTCGATGTGCGCGTTGTCATCTTTTTTGTAGGGACGCGAGCGGGTGAACTGAATGGTGTGGCCAGCTGGGCGTTGTTGACAGAAGGCAAGAAGGCGATTGTTGATAAACTCACTGCCGTTGTCGGAGTCGATCCCCTTGAGGGGAAAAGGAAGCTGGTGTTCGATCTCGGTGACCGCATTCAAGACACCCAAAGCGCTCTTACCCATGACGGCCTTGCGCTCTACCCAGCAGGTAGCAATGTCGACACAGTCCAGACTATGGACAAACTCCCCAACCGCTGAGGCCCCTGAGTGTGACACCAGGTCAATCTCCAGATAGCCCGGCCGGTTCACATCCCAGTGATCGGTCTTAATCGGGATCATCTGCTTTAGTAGCGATCCGGGCCGAGTGGTGCCATAGAGTCGGCGTTTCACGATGTGCTTGGTTTCCCTCAGGCGCCGATCCATCTGACGGGCGCTGATGGCCAGGAGCTGATCCTCTAACGGTTGGGTCAGCTCGAAGTGTTGCCTTATCCAGGGCAACCAGTGTACAAGGGCGGCCTTCAGACGTTGGGAGCACAGATACCCCGAGGCCTCCCACACCTTTGCCAAAATCCTTACCATTGCCCGATTGTATGTAGGAGAGCGAGGTGCACCCCGTTTGCGTACAGTTGCCTCGGGCAAGGGCCGGTTTAAAAGCCAGATGGCATATTTGCGGTTGTAGCCGCAAACCTTGCAGAATTCCTCTAGCATCGTTCCCTTCTGTGCCCGTGGTGCGTGCTGATAACGATCATAGATGGATCGTAAATACTCCTGCTTGGATCGTCGTGCCATGGTGAACCCTTCCATTGTTGCCCTCCTTGAGCTCTAATGTGAGCCCTTGGAGGGTTAGAATCACAAATGGCGCAACGTATCGCCCTTGGGTTAGATTATACATGGCGCAATACGCGGGTCTTAAACGATTTGTTCTCAATGAGAAGGGGCCTGAGCAACGGCATGCTTCAGAAGTCGCCCAAAAACCGCCGGATGCTTGATTAACCTGGCCGAATTCAGTGTGGAAGTCTGATGGTGTGAAATGCCCAGGAGGTGGATCCTTTGCGTGATTTCACTGGTGAATCGGCACTCTCATTGAAAGCGTTGACAGTCCTGACCAACGGTGGTACTTCCCTCATTGTCAGAATTTCTTATGCTCTCAAATGAGGAAAATCGGCTTTTAACCCAAGTTGGCCGAGGGACTCCCTGCGGTGAGCTCCTGCGTCGTTACTGGCAACCCATTGCTGCAGTTGGGGAGCTGACGGAGGCGCAGCCCAAGAAGCGAATCAAGATCCTGGGCGAAGAGCTTGTCCTTTTTCGCGACCAAAAAGGTGGCTACGGTCTTATTGGTGAACACTGTTCCCATCGTGGTACGTCGCTTTACTACGGATTCTTGGAAGACGGCGGTATTCGCTGCCCCTATCATGGTTGGCTCTATGACGTTACCGGCCGATGTCTGGAGCAGGCCTTTGAGCCTAACCCAAAGTTTCGGGAACAAACCCTTCATCCAGCCTATCCAGTGGAGAAGCTGGGTGGGTTGTTATTCACTTATATGGGACCTCCTGACCGCAAGCCCCTGATACCGAGATGGGATGTGCTTGCGTGGAAAAACGGTCACCGTACCATTCTTCGGCAAGAAACGCTCAACTGTAACTGGCTGCAGGCCGAGGAAAACTCAGTTGATTACACCCATACGTATTTCTTGCACATCCAAACGTTGAGGCATCGGGCCCGCAAGCAAAAGGAGAGTAATAAAGGAGTTGCCACCGGGGACCCACCGCTAGGATGGCGTCCCGGAGCCAACGACCAAGTGGGATTTGGTCGGCCTTTTGTGAAATACGGTTATCAACCATTTGAGTGGGGCATCTTAAAGAGCTGGGTTTATGGAGGTGAGAAAGGCAGTGAAGGATGGGGGCATCCACTGGTTTTTCCCAACATGCTTCGCATCAGTGCCCAGCTGCACTGGCGTGTGCCCATTGATGATTACCACACGGAGATCATTATCGTTCATTTTAAGCTGAGTGAGGACGGACGAGACGTGGAAGAGGTTGAAGAGCCGGCGGTTGAATTTATGGCTCCTCAGGTGCTCCCCGATGGCGAATATGTAATGGATAGCTTCTTCAGCCACGACAAGATGGCCTGGGAGACCCAGGGCGCACTATTCGACCGTTCAAAGGAGCACTTAGGTGAATCGGATCGGGGTATCATCCTTTTTCGTAAGATGCTGAAAGAGCAAATCCAAGTTGTCAAAAACGGCGGAGACCCTAAAGGACTCGTCTACGATGCTGATAAAAATGGATGTATTGAACTGGCGGGATGGCAACACGAGGAGGACCTCAGGACGGGTTCCTATTGGGCCGATGGGATTGCTCGAAAGAGGCCTCGAAACGAGGTATTCGACCAGCGACATGAGCAAGTGGAGGTTCCCTTTGGGGCTGCAAGGCCGCGCCCTGGAGCTGGAGATCGTTGAGATGAGATATCACCGGCGGGAGCTTGAACTGCCCGTGGATGACACCGAGGAGAGACCATGCTCAGCAAAGAAGAGAACGAGTTATTAACCCGTGTAGGACCGGGGACCCCATGCGGTGAGCTTATGCGCCGCTACTGGCATCCCATTGCCGCGGCAAGCGAGCTCACGGAGGATCAACCAAAAAAACGAGTCAAGGTTCTGGGCGAGGAGTTAGTGCTGTTTAGGGAAGAGGATGGCGGTTTTGGTCTCCTGGGGGAGCACTGTTCCCATAGAGGCACTTCCCTCTACTACGGTTTCCTGGAAAATGGTGGCCTCAGGTGCGCCTATCACGGGTGGCTTTACGACCGCTCAGGCAGTTGTCTTGAGCAGCCCTTCGAGCCGAACCCACGGTTTAGGGAAAGCATCCGCCACACGGCATACCCGGTGCAGAAACTAGCAGGTCTTTTGTTCGCCTACATGGGGCCCGAACCGGCTCCCTTGCTACCGCGATGGGATATTCTCGTCTGGGATCGGGGTCACCGGAGAATCGAGCGCCAGGAGACGTTGAACTGCAATTGGCTACAGGGAGTCGAGAACACAATGGATTTTGTCCATACCTCAATCCTCCACGCTTATTCGTTCAAAAAGGCGGGACGAAGCACCATGTCCACCGGTTTCTTGGGACGTCCGTTTGCCCGGTATGGTTTCCAACCGTTTCAATGGGGATTACTGAAAAGCTGGGAGTACGAAGGCGATACTGCCGGATCCGGCTGGGGGAATCCGTTGGTTTTTCCAACGATGTTTCGCCAATCGGATATCTGGAGCGCAATGCACTGGCGAGTTCCTGTGGACGATGCCCATACGGAAATCTATGTCGTCCATTTCAAACCCAGTGAAAACGGGGAGCCTGTTTCGCAACCGGAGGAACCGCCGCTGGAAGACCCGCCGCCTCAGACCCATCCTGATGGCGAGTATACAATGAATACCTTCTATAGTCAGGACAAGATGGCCTGGGAAACCCAGGGGCAGATCTTTGAGCGGGGTGAAGAGCACGTGGGAATGTCTGATCGAGGAATCATCCTCTATCGTAAATTGCTCGCAGAGCAAATTGAGGTGGTTCGTGGAGGTGGGGAACCGGTTAACACCATTCGCGACCCGCAGAAAAATGAGTTGATCGACCTCGAGTGCTGGTGCTCGGAACGTGACGTGCGCGCGGGGGCACGTAGCCAGGGCAATGAAACAGACCAACGGCGATCCAGAGAGCAGGTGTTCGACGCAAGGCACGAAGTTTTTGAGGTGCCCTACGGTACGGCAAGGCCGCGCGGTTAGTGAAATGTGATGAACGGCATGAAAGTGAGGAGAGTTTCTCACGATTAGCTGGTGAGAGAAAGGAATCGCAGATTATGGCAGACACAACGGTTCGAGTGGGAATCGTCGGTATCGGAATTGCAGCACGCCAGGTGCTGGGTAGCATTGAGCAGACAGAAGGTGCAGAGCTGGCTGCGGTGTGCGACCTCAGGGCCGATGAAGTAGAAAGATTTAAGAAGAGCTTCCGTGTGGAGGGGTTTACCCGCATCGAAGACATGCTCAAGCAAGGTTCCGTTGACGCTGTATGGGTAGCCACGCCAAACGATTTTCACGCCGAACATACGATCCTTGCCGCAGACCACGGTAAACATGTCATTTGTGAAAAGCCCATGGCAATCTCCATCGACCAGGCAAACCAAATGGTGGACGCCATCGAGCGTAATGGGGTCAAGTATGTGCAGGGGCACAGCCGTATCCATCGCCCCTATGTCCGCAAGATGGGTGAAGTCATCGCCAGTGGCCGGCTCGGAAGGGTGATTCACATCAACACGTGGATGTACAACGATTGGATTCAACGCCCCTGGGAAGCCCATACCCTTGACCCAAAGCGGGGTGGCGGTTCTGTCTTCCGCCAGGGCCCACACCAGATGGACGTGGTACGCTATCTTGCTGGCGGCATGGTTCGGGGGGTGCGAGGGACTGCAGGAAAATGGCAGCCATACTACAAGGTAGAGGGAGACTACCATGCGTTTTTGGATTTTGAAGATGGAGCCACGGCAACCGTAAGCTTCAACGGCTACGGAAACTTTGATATCCGCGAATTAACGTGGGGGATAGGCGAAGGCGGGAGGATCGCCTCGGAGGATACGCTGTTGGGACCGAGGGTAAGGGGGACAGGGCCCATTGCCGCCGAGGAGTTTTACAATTTACCGCAGTATTCTATCGAGGCATTGAACGCCGGCGGTCTCAGGAAACAAGACTTTTTTGGCCTCCTTGTGGTGAGCTGCGAGCGGGGGGATATCCGTCAGTCCCAGGACGGTCTGTACGTTTATACGGAAAAGGGGAGAGAGGAGGTCCTGATGACGGAGCGGGAGTTGCGCGCCGGAGAGATCCAGGCACTGGTGGATGCCATCGGTGGGGACAAACCTGCTTTTCCTGATGTACGCTGGGGCCGTGCGACTCTCGAAGCCTGTATTGCCATGATCGAATCAGGGCGCGAGCGTAAGGAGATCACCATGAAGTACCAGGTGCCTTCACCCCTGCGCGCTGCCCTTCAAGGAATGGCGGCTGCCACGTAGGGCTGGACAGAGACTCGCGGCTATTTCTTGTCGTGATACTTTTCTAAATTACGGCAATCTCTCAGAAGGACGACAACTCATGAAAGCCCATGTGTACAACCATTTTACCGAGATGCTGATCCAATACGGTATCCCGCAGGTCTTTGGGATGCGCGTGTATCCCGAAATGGACTTGTCCAAAATCAGGCCCATCAATATTCATCATGAAACTTCCGCCGGCCTCATGGCCTATGGCTATGCGCGTATCAGTGGGAAGCCCGGAGTCATCACACTGAACCGGCCGGGTACCATGAATGTTATCATGGCACTGACTGAGGCGTGGAACTCATCGGTTCCCATCATAGTCCTCATGGAAGGTCTCGCGACTTCCAGTGAAGGGAAAAACGCACTCTACGAGCAGGACCAGATCGGAATGGTCAAGCCCGTGTCAAAATGGATTGGTGACATTACGGACGTGACCAAGGCACCCGAGATGCTCCGCAAGGCCTTTCGCATGGCCACCACGGGTAGACCAGGCCCGGTGGTCCTAAATATCCGAGGTATGGGTGCGACATTTTCTCCTCAGCATCATATCGACGCTGAACCCTTTGTGGAAGAAGAATATGCCAACTTCCCGGCGATGAGGATCCCTCCTGATCCGCCTCAAGTTGAGAAGGCCGTCGAACTTCTGAGCCAGGCCCAACGGCCGTGTATAATCGCTGGCGGCGGCGTAAACCTTTCCCGTGCATGGGACTCGTTGAAGGAGCTGGCTGAACTGGGTCAGTTTCCCGTGGCCACAACCATATCCGGGAAGGGTGCGTTCCCGGAGAAGCACCCCCTTAGCGCTGGTCCCACCGGTGCCGTGGTGGGTGGATGGTTGGGAAGGGGACGGGTGTCTGAACGGATTGTCAAAGACTCAGATGTTGTGCTGTTGGTGGGAACCCGCACCAATGAGATGGCCACCGCTCGTTGGTCCGTTCCTGATCCGGGTTCGACCCTTATTCATATCGATATTGATCAGAAGGAGATCGGGAGAAACTACCAGACGCGAGTGGGGGTGAATGCCGATGCAAGGCTTGCCCTGCAAGCGCTGGTTAACGAACTGAGGAGACAGTCCTTTCAACCGAAAATGTCACGGGCCGATGAAATCAAGAATCTGCTCCATCTGTGGCGTGAGGATAACGCAGCGCGGGCTAACTCCAACGTCGTACCCATTCATCCGGCCCGATTGTTGAGGGAGGTGCAGGACTTTATCGGACCCGATACGATTCTGGTATCCGATGGCTCCAGCCCGTTCATGTGGGCCACAAGCCACACCTTTGTGGAAGCTGGCCCCACTTTTATTACCCCCAGAGGCACAGGTGCCATTGGAACTGGAATCCCCATGGCCATCGGGGCCAAACTCGCGGCACCCGATAAAAATGTAATCTGTTTTGAAGGTGACGGAGGGATCATGTGCGGTATCATCTCCGAATTGGAAGTGGCGGCCCGCTACAACATTCCGATTGTGGTGGTTGTTTTCAACAATGGGACCTACCTCCTGGAAAAAAACCATATGAAGGAGTATGCCCTTAGCCAGGAGATGAACTTTGTACCTGGATTGAACTTTGCCAATGTCGCCAGGGAATTTAAATGCGAAGGGATTCGGGTGGAACACCCGGATGAGATCCACTCTGCGATTCAGAGGGGGCTGGAATCTGGCAAGCCGACCCTAGTGGATGTGGCTCTCGACTCTAAGGAAGGATTCCCGTCTCAGCGTTGATTCGGTTAGATCGAAAGGAGAATTTTTATGCAGCAGCGCCCACGTTATGCGCGTCCCGTGGTAACCCGTTCTAAACTCGTTCTGGAAATGGCCGGCCAGTTGGCTGCCGACAACAATTGGCCCTTGCAGCAGGCCAGCATAACCCTCAGACCACAAGGGGGGGACGCAAAGCCCGTGGTCCTGTTCGGGAGCGATAGTTTTGAGGCCATCGACCAGGTGGCCCGTGGGGAGGTGCATCTGGCCATCATCAACCCCGCGGAACCCGTTACCCTCGCCGTACGGGGGACGGGCCCCTTCAAGGAACCTATTCCTTTACGGGCAATTGCCGTTATTCCCTCCCTTGATTCCTACGCCTTTGCAGTCAGTGAGCGCACGGGTCTGACTTGCCTGGAGGATATTCGGGACAAGAAGTATCCCCTTCGTGTTTCCCTCCGTGGGCAACGAGACCATAGCAATCACTTTCTCGAAAAAGTCGTGATGGAAACCATGGGATTCTCTCTTCAGGACATTGAGTCCTGGGGTGGAAAGGTGCGCTATGATCCCGGGCTTCCCAACGGCATTTCCACCTCGGGTAAAAATTATGAGCTAACACGAGTGGATCTTGCGAAACGCGGTGACGTGGATGCCATCTTCGACGAGGCGGTCAACGCTTGGGTGGGGCTGGCCCTGGATGCGGGGATGAGGATTCTGCCCCTCAAGGAGTCGGTGATGGAAAAGCTGGAGTCCATGGGGTTTCGCCGGTCCTACATTAAAAAGAAGAGATGGCCAAAGCTGCCAGCTGACGTATTGGCCCTGGATTTCAGTGGTTGGCCCATTTATACCCACGCCAATGTTTCAGACGAAGTGATTTCGTCGTTTTGCGCAGCCTTGGAGGCAAGAAAAGAGCATATCCCCTGGCAGGGTGACGGACCGCTGCCCCTAGAGCGCATGTGCAAGGATACTCCGGAAGGTCCTTTGGATATCCCGCTACACCCTGCGGCGGAGCGTTTCTGGAAAGAACGCGGTTATCTCAGTTGAATATTTGGGAAGGAGACGGCCATGGGTGAGATATTAGGTATCGGTTGTCCTCACGGACCCCACATTCGCTTTACCGATGAGACCATGGCGAATAATTATTTTCGTCTCAATTTTAGGAATAAGAAAACCCCGGCCTTCTGGAGGGATTCGAAGAATTGGCCTGAGCAAATGAGGGAGGAATGGGGGGACGATGAAGGAGTCAAAGCTGCAGGTAATCATCGAAAGGTGGTGGTTGATGGCTATCGGGCTGCCCGGGAAGCCATTGACGACTTCAAGCCAGATTTTGTCTTGATGTTTGGGGACGACCAGTACGAGAATTTTAAAGAAGATATTTTCCCTCCTTTTTCCGTATTTGCTCATGATGAGTTTGAGATCCTTGAGCGGCGCGGTGGGATCAAGGTTGAATATGGACCCAAGGGCATATTGGACACCGGACTCACTAATGTTGGACTTCCCATGGAACGCCCGCCTTTACAGACTAAGTTTAAGGGGGCTAAGAAGATAGGTACTTTCATTGCCACCGAGTTGATTCATCGCGGCTTTGAGGTCGGCTGGTCAACGAAATTAAACAATGTCACTACCATTGGACATGCATTCTCTGGGACCCTTGATTATCTGGACTGGGACCGCAAGGGATTCGACTATCCAATCATCCCTTTTCACGTGAACTGTTACGGAGAGGACATGCGCATGCCCAATCTGGGGTCACGTGAATGGATCGGCCGTCTGCCGGACCCAGAGGATAAGGCTCGCCGAATCGAGGGCGGGGAAAGCCTGCCTCCCGGTTCTCCGCCGCCGTGGCGCTGCTACGACCTGGGAAAGATGGTTGGCCAGATCATCAAGGAAAGTCCGCATCGAGCAGTGATTATCGGCTCATCGAGCTGGTCCCACGCATCCTTAACCAACATGCACGGATTTCTATGGGGGGATGTTGACTGCGATCGCCAGCGCTACGAGGAGCTCAAGGCCGGACAACACCACAAGTGGAGAGAGTTTGACCGGGAACAACTCCGTGCGTCCGGTCAGCATGAGATGCGCAACTGGATTTGTCTTGCCGGTGCCATGGAAGGTCGTAGAGCCAATGTGCTGGCCTACGCCGAGACCTATATTTTCAATTCCTGCAAGTGTGTAGCCGTATTCCCGGTTAACGGTCAAGCGTCGCAAAGACCTTAGGTGCGTTGGGTGGGACAGCGACTGATCCCTGTTTTTCACAAGGAGATACCATGGCGGGTATGGAGCTCAGCTACTCGGTTACGTCGTCGGCACTGACTCGGTCCTTGTTGGATGGGGCAGTTATGCCCGAGGGAATAAGGCTAAGGCCGGAGGTAGCGCATGGTATGGATAAACTCTCCCGGCGGATGCTGAAGCTCGATTTCGACGTTGCCGAGATGTCAATCGCAACCTTCGTCAAGGGACGAGAGCAGGGGCTGCCACTGGTGGCCCTGCCGCTTTTTACTTCCGGCCGACGTTTTCTTCAGCGGGGATTTCTCATGTCGAAACAATCCGGTATGCGGGACCTCTCCGAGCTGCGTGGAAAACGAATGGGGGTCTCACAATACTGGATGTCATCCTCTGTCTGGCAAAGGCTCGTCTTGCGCCAGATGTATGGAATCGCTCCGGAAGAAGTCAATTGGGTAACCACGCGAAGCGAGCGAATGGAAGGTCTCAAGTTCCCCTCGAAGGTAAAGATTGTCCAGGATACCAGCAACCGGACGCCCCTTGATCTGCTACGAGTGGGGGAGATCGATGCCTGTATGAGCCCAGGCAACCCTCAACCCGGTACCCAGGCAGACCAACTGGGTGAAGTTGCGGTACCTGCCTACAGTGATGGTCTAGCGGCCCAGAAAGACTATTTCAGAAAAACCGGGGTTTTTCCCATCATGCATGTGACGGTGATCAAGGAAGAACTCGCCTTACGCGAACCCCGGTTGCTTATAAGCCTCTGCGATGCCTATCAGCAGGCCAAGGAAGACGCCCTCGGCAAAGGGCAGTCGAGTTCTTTGAATCCTCAAAATTCCGAAATTTGGATGGAGGAGATGAGTGATCTGATGGGCGACGATCAGTGGCCCTATGGGATCGGCCCCAATCGCCGAGCACTGGAGGCATTCGTCGAGACGGCCTATGAACAGGGTTTGATCGGACGCCCCATGAAGCTTGAAGATCTCTTCGCGGGCGGTTTGCCAGAGAGGTATCAATGAAGAGCGGACAGGACCTTTTGCTCCGGGATCTAATTGGTCTGCTATGAGGGAATGAAAGGGGGAGACAAATGGCAAAGATAGTCTTGGGTTTCGCGAGTTCACACGGCCCCACGATTAAAACGTTACCAGGCCAGTGGGATAGTATTGTTGAGCGGGATAAGAAGGACCCCCGTTACGATTATGGAGAGCTCCTGCGAAACGCGAGCCCGGCCATTGCACAAGAAATCACCCTGCAGAAGAAACAGGAGCGCTACGACAGATGCCAGGTGGCAATTAAAAAACTTGCTGATGTGGTGACCCAATCGGCGCCTGATGTGGCGGTTGTGGTCAGCAACCCCCACGGAATCCTACCGGATGACCCCCTGACTGTTTTTGGGGTCTTTTCCGGTGATCAACTGTCCACCCGTTCGCCTGGGGGAGCCGGAAGAAGTTCTGACCCCAAGGTGGCTGCAATGACGGGGCCGCCCCCGGTGGCCACCTCCAGGCCGCGTAGGGAGCAGAGGCATTTTCCCGGATCTCCGCAGTTAGCAAATCATCTGATCGATAGTTTGATTGATCAAGGGTTCGACATAGCGTCTTCAAGCCAGTTTCGGGCGGAGCATGGGCTCGATGAGGCCTTCAGCACGTTTTATGAGTTGTATCAAAACGATGGGACGGTTCCCATGGTTCCATTAATCGTCAGTCGATATCTACCGAGCCAGGCCAGGTCTGCACGTTGCTATGCCCTGGGCCAGGCCCTGCGACAGGCCATCGAGTCCTGGAAGGAGGACAAGAGGGTCGTGGTTATGGCGTCGGGTGGTCTCAGTCACCAGATTGTCGATGAGGAACTGGACCAGCAGGTGATCCATGCCTTGAAGGAAAGGGATGTCCAGGGGCTTTGCTCCCTGCCGAGGGATCGCCTGAATCGTGCACCGGGCACTCCAGAAATACTCAATTGGGTAGTTGTGGCCGGCGCCATGGAATCTTCCCCCATGACCTTGGTGGATTACGTACCGTGTTATCGTTCGCCTGCGGGCACTGGACATGGAGTCACATTCGGCTATTGGAGCTAGGGCATGCTTTTCATCAGCAACGCGGACGTTGAAAAGGTCTTAACCATTGGAGACGTGCTCGGGGTCCTGGAGGATGGGCATCTGGAGTTGGCCAAGGCCGAACTGGTGGTACGGCCACGAGTGGACATCTATACCGAGACACGTTCCAAGGGCAAGTTCCACCGCTGGGGGACCATGGAAGGCTCCAGCAAGGGGCTACATCGCCATGCCATAAGGATGAAATCGGATATGATGAGCTGGCCGCAACGGAATGGACTGACGGTGGAGGACAAGTTCTGCGTTCGGCCGGGCCTGTTCTGCGGGCTGATATTTCTCTTTGATACCATCAATGGCGAGCCCCTTGCCATCATCAATGATGGGTACCTGCAACATTTGAGGGTGGGGGCTCTTGGTGCTCTAGGGGCAAAATATTTAGCCAAGGAAAATGCCTCCGTTGTAGGGATGCTGGGATCGGGGGGTATGGCAAAGAGCCATCTATTGGCCTTTACGGAAGTGAGGAGTATTAAGAAGGTAAACGTGTACAGCCCTGCCAAAGGTAACCGAGAGCTCTACGCAAGTGAAATGGCAGAAAAGCTGGGTATTGAAGTCATTCCCTGCGCGAGTCCGGAAGATGCCGCGAAGGGAGCGGACATACTTGCCACCTGTACCAACTCCATCGATCGTACGGTATTTGCCAGAATGTTGGAGCCCGGGATGCACCTCACACAAGTGGCGGGTGAATATGCGGACGATGTTTACCCGAGGGTTGATGTATGTGTGGGTGGTGATCCAAAAAGCCAGGTTATTGGCGGCGTGCCATTGGACGATACTAAGGGATTCACCACCTATTTGGCAGGGAGTTGGGATGCCTTGCGGGAGGCGAGAGGATCCAGGCGGGGTCAGGCAGCTCATGGTGACCAAATACTGGCAAAGGAAGTTCAGTCCGAACCTGAAGCCTCATCCGCCTTACCTGCAAGAAGGGTACCTTTAGTTGATTTAATCCTTGGCCGAGCCAAGGGCAGGCTAAACCAAGAAGAAATTAGTGCCTCGGGTGGGGGAAGGTTGGGGGGAGGGTTGAAACAGGGGATGCAGTTTGTCACCGTAGGATCCCTGGTGTATGACTTAGTCAGGCAATCCAAATTGGGAAAGGATGTTCCAACAGATTGGTTCCTCCAGGATATCCGGGATTGAGATTGGGAACCTTCCCAAATTGTCGCAGATCTGTTAAAAGGATCTAACAACGCAGACGCAATGGTATTTGGCGAAAACATCTTAAACATTTAAGTTTAGAAGAAGGAGATTCTATGAAGTATACCGATGACGAAAGAGTCGATACTTACAATGACTGGCAGTTGGCACAGAAAATTCCCATTAACAAAGATTTCTATATATCCGATATAAAGGACGTGGAGGTGGCTCCCTGGGATTTTAAAGGCGCAAACGGAGCGTTTATTAATCTAGAGGGGACCGGCGGAAGTAATGATGCTTATGTATTGGAGATCCCACCCAAGGGGCAGACGAAACCTCAAAAGCAGCTTTATGAGGAGATGGTCTATATCATTGACGGACATGGGGCCACTTCAATTTGGCAGAAGGACGGTAAGAAGCACAGCTTCGAGTGGCATCCTGGAAGCCTTTTCGCTATACCATTGAACGCCCGCTATCAGCATTTCAATGGGCAAGGTAACGCTCCGGCGAGATATTTTGCCGTTACCAATGCGCCCTTCATAATGAATCTTTTTCATAATGTGGACTTCGTCTTTGATAACGATTTTATCTTTAAAGACCGTTTTGCGCCAGATGAAGAAGATTACTTTAACGGTAAGGGACAGTACTGGGGGTCGCGAAAACTTTCGGTAAACTTTGTCCCCAACACAAGGGATATCGCGCTCTACGAATGGAAGGAAAGGGGCGCGGGAGGAAAAAACATTAACTTTGATCTCGCGGGTAATGTCATGGGGGCTCACATCTCGGAGTTTCCCGTGGCCACCTACAAAAAGGCCCATCGTCACGGTCCCGGCGCCCACGTCATTATTCTAAAGGGAGAAGGCTACTCTTTACTCTGGCGGGAAGGGGCTGAGCCGCGGCGGGTGAACTGGAAACCCGGCAGTGTTGTGGTTCCTCCCACCACGTGGCTTCACCAGCATTTCAACTCTGGTCCGGAGCCTGCCCGCTATATGGCGCTACGTTGGAACAACTGGCGTTTTCGATTCGCTGGCCTCACCGACGAGAGACCCATTGATAAAAGCGTAAAGGAAGGCGGAGGGCAGCTCGAGTACGAAGACGAAGATCCAAAGGTCCACGAGATGTTCGAATCGGCTCTGGCCAAGATCAACGTCCAGTGCAAGATGGGGAGTATGGTTTCCACGTGCACTCAGAGAGAGATGGCCAAGGCCGGTTAGCCCAGCAGGTACTCCATCAAGCAATGAGGAGGGTTCGTGCCTCTATTAATTGACTGGCACTCCCATCACACGCCGCCTGAACTGGTAGAAAGATTGGCCTCCCTGGGCGGTCGTAGGTCTCGCATCGATGACTACGACTCGCCCGATTTCTCCAAAAGGGTAAAAGAGATGGACGAAGTGGGGCTGGACCTGCAACTGGTCTGCCAGGGGGCTGGGGTTCACGCGGATTTCCTTCCACCGGACAAGGCCATGGATCTGGTACGGGAGTCCAACAATCTCTTGGCCCAGCGATTAGCCGATCACCGAGATCGGTTAATGGGAGTCATGGCCATTTCGCAGATTAATATAGAAAGTTCAGTAGCTGAGATCGATCGAATGGCCGCTCAAGGTTTTCGAGCAGTACTCATGTATTCAAGTGTCAAAGGTGAGGTGCTGGTGGACCGGCCGGAAAGTGAACCTCTGTTGGCAAAGATTGCCCAGTTGAATCTTCCCATTTTCCTTCATGGTGGTGGGGGGAGCCGAAGCGATCCCAGTCTCAAAAGACTGGAGGATGGTGGCGCTGGGGTAAGCGCAAGCGCTCTGGCCGATGCCGGCGTGTCCGAGTGCGTGGTTCGGATGATTGCAAGCGGTGTTTTTGACCGGCACCCTAATTTGCAGGTGGTGATTAGGAGTGGCGGAGGGGGGATACCACTGTTACTCAACAAATTATTCTGGAAACACAAGGGGCCGGACGGGGAGAGACGTTACTCGGAAATATTGCTCGAGCATTTCCTGGTGGATACGGCCAGCGTAAACGCGAGAACCATGCGATTCCTCCTAGACACCCTTGGTTCAGAGCGGGTTGTGTTTGGATCGGACTACTGTGGGGGCCTAGGCCCGCTGAAAAAGGCCATGCCGGTGATAGAGGATCAGCCGGATTCTAGTTCGGTCAGGTCGGTTACGGAGAGAAATTCACGCCGGTTGCTTCACATTTAAATCGGGAGAGTTTGAAACTCAGGGTGATTGACCGGATCTCTCGCTTGAAAAGATTACCAGCCATATGAAGGCCTTAACTTTACGCTCTCTATTTACCTTGCCCATTGTCTTTGCGACGGTCTTTTCAGTCTCAGCTCAGGATCTCAGTCGTGGAATCCAGAACTATTCGGACATTATCGACAAAAAGAAAACAGTTCACCAGCTTTCAACCCAAGAGTTTCAAGAAGTCCTCCTTGTGTTCAGACGATTAGTAAATGAGAGTTCTGCCAGGCGGTCCAAAAACCGCCTCAGCTATGACAGCCATGAGATTGAAGTGGCCCACAAGGATAAAATTTTTATTATCAACGGTGATAAATACCAAGCCAGAACGTCCTGCTTCGACTTTGAAAAGGGGGACAAAATCATTTTCCTCGAAGGAAGCCCCCTGGGGATATGCGTGACAACCGAGCTGTTGAATTTGCGCAATGACAGAGTCTGTAGAATATGGTGTCAGCCCAATTCGGGTCTAATGGAGTCGAAGTACTAAGTGGGCACCCGGTGTTGAGGGAATGTGGTGGTCCCAACGGGAATCGAACCCGTGTTACCGACGTGAGAGGCCGGTGTCCTAACCGCTAGACGATGGGACCATGGCTGAGGAGGTAGGACTCGAACCTACAATCGCCTGATCCAGAGTCAGGTGGCTTACCAATTAGCCGACTCCTCAATTAATTTTTTACCTTAAAGAAGTGGGTAGCGTTAGTCAAGTTCCGCTCAGGGGGGCTCATTCACCAAGGCGAGTGCTTTGTCGAGACGCAACAGTGTGCAATCCCTTCCCAGTACTTCCATAACCTCGAAGATTCCGGGGCTTGCTGTCCCGCCAGTGAGTGCCACTCGAACTGGCTGGGCGACCTTGCCCAACCCGAGGTGACTTTCCTCCATTACCTTCTCGAAAGCCGCTTGAATTGCAGTTAGGTCCCAGGAATGGAGCTCTACAAGTCGTTCCCTTAGCATAGTGAACACCGGTTGAATATTGGTGGTGAGAAACTTGGCCCTTGCCTTGGGATCCATGGGGATGTCATCGCTCAGATAAAAATGGGCGGAATCCACTAGTTCCGTGAGCGTTTTGGCACGTGGTTGTAGTGTCGCCACCATCTTTTCCAACCAAGCAGCGTCACTGTTTAAAGTGTAGCCCTTTTTCTCGATGAAGGGTCGAACTTCCTCTGCGAGCTGGGGCAAGGTGCGTTCTTTGATATAGTGGGCGTCGAGCCAGAGAAGTTTTTCGGCGTTAAATATACCCGGAGATTTTCCCACATCTTCGAGTCGAAAATCTCTTACAAGCTCATCACGGGTAAAAATCTCCTGGTCCCCTGAGGACCAGCCCAAACGGACGAGAAAATTCATCAGTGCTTCCGGCAGATACCCCATCTCACGGTAGCTGCGTACGGAGGTAGCCCCGTGTCGTTTGCTCAAGGGAGTACGGTCAGCGCCGAATATTAGAGGGAGATGGGCGAAGATGGGAAGAGAGGCTCCCAAGGCCTGGAAGAGGAGTACTTGACGTGGGGTATTGGCCAGGTGGTCGTCTCCGCGGACGATGTGGGTAATGTTCATTGACGCATCGTCAACCACTGAGCAGAAGTTGTATGTAGGAGTGCCGTCCGAGCGCAGAATGATCAGATCGTCCAATTCCTGATTTTGGAACACGACTTTGCCTTTGATGAGGTCTTCCACCGCTGTCTCTCCGTCTCTAGGAGCCTTGAAACGGATGGTAAAGGCGGTTTTTTTATTGATCTCCGGCGGATGGTTCCTGCAGGTGCCGTCGTAAATGGGGTTTTTCCCTGCAGCCATTGCTGCCTTGCGTTTCCCTTCAAGTTCCGCCGGTGTGCAGATGCACCGATAGGCCCTGTCGGCCCGGAGCAGCTCTTCGACCTTCTCGCGATAAATGGAAATCTTCTCGCTTTGGAAGGAGGGTTTCTCGTCCCAGCTGAGTTGCAGCCACTGAAGGGAATTGAATATATCGTCCAGAAACTCCTGGCTAAATCTTTGCCTGTCGGTATCGTCGATACGGAGAAGGAAACGCCCGTTTTGCTGGCGCACGAACAGGAAACTGAACAGAGCGGTCCTGGCATTGCCGATGTGAAGAAACCCTGTGGGACTAGGGGCAAACCGGGTACATACGGGTGGCATGAGTAAAAATTAACAGGAAGTTGGGGATACAGTCAACGGTGAAGGCCTGCGGGTAATCTTTGAATTCGACCTAGCCTCTGATGGCCGACATTAGAAAAAGACTCCCGAATTGCTAGAATGTGATATGATTTTTAATCGTAAGGCCCAGGTAAAATGAGTAAAAGCGAAAGCCCCTCACACTTTATCCGTAACATCATCTTGGAAGATTTGAGAACCGGTAAAAACGATGGGAAGGTTCATACCCGCTTCCCTCCGGAACCCAATGGTTATCTGCACATCGGGCACGCAAAATCCATCTGTCTTAACTTCGGCATCGCCTCGGAGTTCAAGGGTTTGTGTAATCTGCGCTTCGATGACACCAATCCGAGCAAAGAAGACGCCGAATACGTGGAGTCCATTAAGTCGGACCTTCGATGGCTTGGATTCGATTGGGGCCAGCATGAGTATTATGCATCAGGATACTTCGAACAGCTCTACCAGTTCGCGTTGCTGTTAATTGAAGCCGGAAAGGCCTTCGTGTGTGATTTGAGTGCAGATGAGATCCGAGAGTATCGAGGGACCCTGACTGAACCGGGGAAGAATAGCCCCCATCGCAACCGTTCGGTGGAGGAGAACCTTAGCTTGTTCCAGCGCATGCGGGGAGGGGAGTTCCCAGATGGTTCCCGGACCCTCCGAGCGAAGATCGACATGGCGTCTCCAAACCTCAACATGCGTGACCCGGTCATGTATCGAATATTACACGCGTTCCACCACCGAACGGGGGATCAGTGGTGCATCTACCCAACTTATGATTTCGCCCATGGCCAGTCCGACTCCATGGAAGGGATTACTCACTCCATCTGCACTTTGGAGTTCGAAGATCACCGTCCTTTGTACGATTGGTACCTGAACGAGTTAAACATTCATCATCCCCAGCAGATTGAGTTTGCCCGGCTCAATCTCAATTACACGATAATGAGCAAGCGAAAGCTCTTGGAATTGGTGGAACAAAAGTATGTCGCCGGTTGGGATGATCCGCGCATGCTGACCCTGGCTGGTTTGCGCCGGCGCGGATATACGCCGGAATCCATTCGGAACTTCTGTGAACGCATAGGCGTGGCAAAGAAGAACAGCACGGTTGATATGGCTATGCTCGAACACTGTATCAGGGAAGAGTTAAATCGACGAGCGGCGCGGGTCATGGGGGTGTTGCGCCCGCTGCGAGTGATCATTGATAACTATCCGGAGAATAAGCACGAAGAACTTGAAGCGGTTAATAATCCCGAGGATTCCTCTATGGGAAAAAGGAAGATTCCGTTTTCACGGGTCCTCTATATTGAGCAGGACGATTTTCGTGAAGAGCCACCCAGGAAATTTTTCCGTCTCGCTCCGGGCAGTGAGGTGCGTCTGCGCTACGCTTACATCATTAAATGCGTTGATTTCGTCAAAGACCCTGGCACAGGTGAGGTGACGGAGGTCCATTGTACCTATGATTCGGATACCAAGAGCGGCCTGGCCAACGCCGGACGCAAAGTGAAGGGAACCATCCACTGGGTTTCGGCTGACGAGTCCCTCGAGGCTGAGGTTCGACTCTACGACCATCTCTTTGTGAAACCGGATCCAGAAAACGTGGAGGAGGGGGATGATTGGAAGAATGCATTAAATTCCAAATCCCTTGAGACTTTGGTGTCCTGCCGTGTTGAACCCAGTCTGGCCCATGCGGGAACCGAAGACCGATACCAGTTCGAGAGGCAAGGTTATTTCTGCGTTGACTCCGTAAATTCATCCAAGGAGGCGCTTGTTTTTAATCGGATCGTATCCTTACGTGATACGTGGGCTAAGATCGAGAAGGCGCAAAAGGGTTAGTTGGAAGAGAACCGACCTAAATTTGCGGATGAATAAGTGTCCAGACCCTACACAGCATGCAATTGCTCTTCTTTGAATCTGCGAGATGAGTCAATGAAAGACTGGACGATTCCAAATTTGTGAAAAAATTGGATCACGTTAAAAGCAATATCGATTTGTCCGGGTAGAAAACCATTGTTTGCCGAGGTTGGGTACTTGTGATGATTGTCATGCCATTCTGACCCGATATAACCGTAAAAGCGCTGGTTGAGGGCATAGCTCCTGTGATCGAATTCCCATCCAGGCTTCTTTGTATGGCGGGAGTTGCCACCGTGGCCGCGCCAGTTAAAGTCCCTGATTAGCGAAGTGATCACAAAGATGCTGGAATACCAAGCCAGCACATAATGGAACCCTCCCACGGAAGAAATCAAGTATATCCAGAAAATTTGTGCAAACACTGCCCTTGATAAATAATGAATTGTATTTTCCATTGATCCAGTTTTCCTAAACTGTGTATAGTTATTTAGTTTAAGACCAATATGGGCGATACTCGAGCTAAGCAATTCGTATTCTCGTTCGCTCATGTCTGTATTTATCCTACTGGTTAGTTCAACGGCTAGGTAGCTTCCCCACCAACCCAGATGGGGGCCGTATGGATCCTCCGAATGTTCTGTGCGTTCGTGATGTATTCGATGAGGGACAGCGTAAACCTCTTCTCTAAACATCAATGCAAGTGGGTTTGTCCAAAGAAACGCAAGGGAAAATCGACGCGACTTGAATTCATACGATGCGTGACAACAGTACTGGACTGACCCCCTGCAGTTGGACAGTTTGAGGGAGCAGGTTAGAATGCCTGATGGGAAGGGGAAAGGATCTCATCATGGCAGAGAGAAGAAGGTTTACAGCGAATTTCAAGCGGCAGGTAGTGGAGGAACTCCTCAGTGAGAGCTCCACGTTGGCCCAACTGAGCCGCCGCTACGACATCTCCTCAGGACTTATTCGACATTGGACGAAGCGCTACGAACAAGGGGGCCTGGTGGAGGGCCCCTCTCTGCCAGAGAAGGAACTTCGAGCGCGCAATGCGGAGTTGGAGCGGATGGTGGGCAGACTCACCATGGAGAATGATCTTTTAAAAAAAGCCGTAGAGTACACACTGCGGCGGAGAAAAGAGAATTCGTCACCCATCACGGCCAAGAGTTTGGCAGCATCCAAAGGGGGTGTGAAGTGATGGGGATAGCGCGCAGCACTTTTTATTACCGAACCCGGGAGCCTTCTATGCTCCACGAGATTGAGGAGGCGGACTTACGGGACCGGATTGAGCAGGTAGTGGAGGAGTATCCGCGTTACGGCTACCGGCGAGTCACCCATCATCTGAGGCGCGAGGGCTTTAAGGTTAATCACAAGCGGGTGTCGAGAATCATGCGGGAGGAATCATTGCAATGCCAGGTCAAGCGGCACTGGGTGAAGACCACTGACAGTGATCATCCCTACCGGGTCTATCCGAACCTCCTTAAGGGACTAAGGGCCACAAGACCTAACCAGGCATGGGTGGCCGATATCACCTACATCCGGATCCTCACGGGGTTTTTGTACTTGGCGGTGATCTTGGATCTGTTCTCACGTAAGGTTATTGGGTGGGCGCTTTCTAAATCGATCGATACCGAGATGACTTTAATGGCTCTGCGGATGGCTTTAGTGGAGAGAAGGCCGCCCTGGGGTTGTATCCATCATTCAGATCGCGGAGTGCAGTACGCCGCCCATGCTTATGTGGAGGAGTTGCGGGCAGCGGGGATCTTAATCAGCATGGCCCGCAAGGGCAATCCCTATGACAATGCGACAGCGGAGAGCTTCATGAAGACGCTCAAGCATGAAGAAGTCTACCTGTGGGAGTACAGGACGGCGCAGGATGTGAAGCAAAGGGTTCCTTATTTTCTGGAGGAAGTCTATAACCAGAAGCGGTTGCACTCGGCTTTGGGGTACTGTCCACCGAATGAGTTTGAGCAGGCCTGGCAGATGAAAGCCGGGGTGGTGTGTGAGGCCTGAAGGGGGGGATACTGAGATATCTACCCGGTGTGAGATCGTCGTTTCTAGGGCAATTGTGAAAGCCGTTTTGACCGGCCACCAAGACAAGAGGCATAGAGAAGGGCATAGATCACAGAACTCACAATGTGGACTCTTGCAAACAGGAAGGGAACAGCATAATTAATTCAACCACCCCGGAGGGCATTCTAATTTCAGCCCAGTGACTGTCCAACCAATGGGGTTCACTCCAATTTCGAACCGAAGACGCGCTTGAGCGAGTCCTTTTCAGGAAAAGTTACAACTACCAAAATGCCCTGCTCCGCTCCAGTAAGGATATGCTCTCCGTGATTGATCTGGACACCCTGTCCCATAAGCTGGTGAGTACCGTAAGCAGGGCTTTGGATATTGAAAAAGCTTCATTGCTATTGTCGGATGAGGCCAAAGGCACATTCGGCCTCAAGGCAAGTGTGGGGCTGGACCAGGAACATTTGCGTGGATTTAACCTTCGCAAGGATGATCCCCTGGTTCAAGGTCTCGTTAAACGTCCAGAGGCAATCATCCGGGAAGAACTTGCAATGGCACGTAACGGTCAAATGACTAGGGATATGGCTGCAAAGATGGCTGAAATGCAAGCCGAGGTCTCTGTTCCCTTAATGTCTAAGGAGAAGTTGATTGGTATTCTTAACCTGGGACGTAAGGACGAGCTTTACACGAACGATGATTTGGAGGTCCTTTCGACGGTGGCGAATCAGGTTGGTATTGCCATAGAAAACGCTAAGCTTTACGAGGACCTCAAACAGTCTCAGACGGTACTTCAGCGTGCTGACCGTCTCTCTTCCCTAGGATTGTTGACTGCAGGGCTAGCCCATGAGATCCGTAATCCCCTGGTGGCCATAGAACCTTCACCCAGCTTCTGCCGGAGCGATACGAGGATGCGGAGTTTCGTGAAAATTTCAAATCCCTGGCGCTCAAAGAGGTGGATCGTATCTGTGGACTGGTGAACGATCTTTTGAGTTTTGCGCGGCCGTCCACCCCCAAGGTGTCTCCGGAGGATGCCAATGAATTGGTGGAGGGGATCGTGAGAATTTTGGAAACCGAAGCCAAGGAAACAAACGTTTCCCTGCATCTCCGTTTGGCTCCCGGGCTCCCCAAGATATTTATTGACAAAGAGCAGATAAAACAGGTAGCTATGAACGTTATTTTAAACGCAATTCAAGCCATTGAAGGTGGGGGAGAGGTGGAAATCTTCACCCGCATGATTTCCAAAGACAGCTCTGAGAGGTTCCTCCAAATCGAGGTGAGGGATACCGGAGTTGGGATAGAGGATGGGGATCTTGAGAACATATTCAATCCCTTTTTTACCACCAAGAAGGACGATAACGGGCTGGGACTCTCCATTTCCCATCAGATCATCCAGGAGCACGGCGGTTACATAATGGCGGACAGCAAGCAGGGTGGGGGGACGGCATTTTACATCAACCTGCCGGCCCAATTGAGCCATCGGCTAGTAAATGGTATGCCTGGGACCAATGAAAAGGATTTGGGTCATTGATGAGTCCACGGCGGTTCGAGAAACCCTTGCCATTGTACTGGGTCGAGAGTTTGAAGTTGTTCAACGCTCGGAAGTTTCGGAAAAAAGCCTTCCCCAATCCCCTGATAACATTGACCTCCTAATATTCGGCCTTCCCCGCAGGTTCGGGAGCGAGACCAGATCGTTCTCAGTTGTTGCATCTCGAGTTTCCTGTCCTGTGCTCTTTCTTCTAGAAACCAAACCTACGGAAAGCTTGGAGCCTCGAAAAGGCAATTTAGATTGGCTCGTGAAGCCTTTCAATCCCTACGAACTAAAGGCGAAGATTGACCGTCTTATGGAGGGACTGGACGGCAGCTCAGGGCCTTCATGGATAAACATAGTTGCAAATAACCCAGTAAGCGCGTATCTTAAATATCCATATCTACCTGAAAGCACAGCAGCTCTTGCACAAAGGTTCGCCAAAGCCCAATTCCCCTTGCTGATCATTGGGGAGGTGGGGTCTGGGCAAGAAGAAGTGGCTCGAGCTGTCTGTTCGCTGAACCCTCAGGCAGGGCCATGGGTTCCCGTGTTTTTACGAGATATGGTTCACGAACAAACCATTCAAAAGTTTCCTCTGTTGACCATTAACGATGGAGAAGAACTCCAGCGTGTAACATTATTTATCGCCGGTCTGGAGTGCCTTGATCCTGCCGCCCAGGTATCCTTGCTACGATATTTGGAAGAACAGGAAGAATCAGGTAAGGAAATCTGGACTTTGTCCAGCTCAAGAGTGGATTTGCTGGAAAGAGTTTACCGGGGAGAGTTCCTCGACGCCCTCTATTACCGATTGGCTACTTTGACACTAAAACTGCCACCCCTCAGAGAAAGACAGGACGACCTGCCTGATTTGGTGGCTCAGGTGTCGCAAGATTATAGCCGACGGCTAAATCTGGGCACAGTGAGTTATTCGTCCCAGGCCATGGAACGCCTCCGTCAGTATCTCTGGTTTGGAAACCTCAGAGAATTGGAAACCGTGATCGCGACAACCCTGGCCGTCTTGAGGAAAGGCTCCATTGAGGCCGATGATCTCGTTTGGGACCCTGAAGCAGCTGCGGGTATCCCAACACCCTCAGTGACGGAACAGGCAAAGGGGAGTTCCGAAACTGGCGAAATCTTTGGTGAAGGTCGCCCAATGGCCCAGGCCGGACTTGGCAACGGTGATTTTTCCACCTTTAGGGCCTTCGTTAATGAGCTGGCTCATGAGCTAAAAAACCCCATGGTAACCGTTAAAACCTTTGCGCAACTGTTAGCAGAGAGATTTGATGATTCCACTTTCCGGACAAGCTTTCAGGATCGAGTGGGCTCTGATATCGAACGCATGGATGATCTTGTGGAAGCTTTGGTGGAATTTTCGAAACTTGACCAACCCAATTTACAGACAGTGGATCTGTACGGCCAATTACAACAGGTTCTGGAGGAGTTGATCCCGGAGTGTGTAAAACGGGATACCTCCATTCGTTGGGGGAACAGGGGTGAGGGTTTAAACGTAGTCGTGGATCAAAACCAGTTCCGCTGTGCCTTCAAAAACTTGGTGCGTACAGCCCTGGGCCAAACCAAGGCAAAAGAGGAAATCAGGGTGAATGTGAGTCAAGAGGGGGAAGTGACCCTGTCCTTTGTTCAGGAAGAAGGAGGTCCGGTTTTACATGGCCAGAAACTTGGAACCCTTGTGGAAACCGAAGAGGAGTCCCTCCCATTGCGTGTCCTTCTTGCCAGGGATCTGCTGGAGAGGATGGGGGGAGATATTGAGGTCAATTACCTGGGTCAGTTGCAGATACAGTTTAAAATCGTGGTACCCACTCCATTGGCGCTAAATTAACGCTTGGGAGTTGGAGAAGAAGGGATATGAGTCAGCCATCTTTGCTAGTTGTTGATGACGAGCCAGGCGTAAGGGAATCGCTCCGCCTTGTATTCGGTAAAGACTTCCGTGTCACGGAGGCGGCGTCGGCTGAAGACGCCCTGCGAAAGTTCAAAACAGAAAGACCTGAGGTGGTGTTGCTGGATATCCGTATGCCAGGGACGGACGGTCTTGAAGTGCTCAAACAGGTGAAGGCCATGGAGTCGGATAGTCAGGTGATCATGTTAACGGCACTCAATTCGGCTAAACCGGCCCTGGATTCGAAGGAACGGGGCGCCTTTGACTACATTACAAAACCCTTCGATGTAGAAGAAATGCGTCTCAGGGTAGCTCGGGCCCTGGAAAAAATACAGCTTTCAAGGGAGCTGGAACAACTTCGGATCGAAGTGGGGCGGCGGTATGGCATTGAAAACATCGTGGGGCGTTCAGAACGCATGCTTGATATTTTTAAGATCGTCAGTTTGGTGGCGGCGAGAAAAAGCACCGTTCTCATCACCGGTGAGATTGGAACAGGTAAAGAGCTCATCGCTCGTGCCATTCATTACAATAGCGATCGACGAGGAAAGCCCTTCGCGGTGGTGAACTGTGCTGCTCTCCCTGATTCTCTCATAGAAAGCGAGCTGTTTGGATATGAAAAAGGCGCATTCACAGGAGCAAACCAAAAGAGGGTCGGACATTTTGAGTTTGCTGACGGGGGGACACTCTTTCTTGACGAGATCGGCGAACTGAGCTCAGGGACTCAAGCAAAGTTCCTTAGAGTCATTGAAACAGAGAGTTTTGCTCGCTTGGGGGGTACGGAAGAAATCAAAATTGACGTCCGGGTTATCGTCGCAAGCAATCGGGACCTTTGGAAATTATCTGAGACCGGAGGTTTTCGCCGGGATCTCTTTTATCGACTCAATGTGGTGTCGGTTCATTTGCCGGGCCTAAGGGATAGAAAAGAAGATATCCCGCTGCTCTTGAATCATTTTCTCAAGAACAAAGCTGAAGAAAACACCGTGGCGATAAAGTCCCTCGCTCCCGAAGTGGTGGATTGCTTTATGTCCTACGGATGGCCCGGTAACATACGTGAATTAGAAAACCTTATTGAGCGCCTCACCATTCTGACTCCAGGTGACACCATTTCGTTCCAAGATTTACCTGAGGTGATGCGTGAACGGGATCTTGTGACCTCATTAAAGGAAGAGGTCTTGAAGGGCTCTCGGCCGCTTAGTGAGGCCGTTGATGAATTTGAGCGTGAGATCATAGTAAAAGTCCTGCAAAAGACTGGTTTCAACCAGACCAAGGCTGCCTCACTGTTGGGTACCAGCAGGAGGATCCTGCGCTATAAAATGGAAAAACTTAGGATTTCCGAAGAAAACCAAGGGATTTAATCAACCCTTTCCACACCCGCCCGCAAGGCGGGCTTGCTCAAGATAGACGGTGCCCCCTTCGAAATGGAACCGTGAGCGACATGAGAACAACCTGTCCCCGCGCACTGCTCGAAATAGCCAGGCGAAGTCAGCACGGGGCTTAAGTCGATCCGCCAACAAAACTGTCCGAAGCCTGCCCAAGTTTGTTCTCGCCTTAATTCACCTAAATGCTCAATATATTGTGTTGGAAATTTTTCCAATACCCTATATATTGTAGTCTCAATTTGGTAACACCCTCCGCGGACTACGCCTCTCGTGCTTTTGTTTTTAATCTCCTTCAATTTCAATAATTTAGCCAACATGGTTCATGGCATATGGATTGCATTTCATGGAGTGCGCGTTTAACGACGTACTTTATGAATGGCAAAGCCAATATATTGATTGTGGATGATGAGATAGGTCCCAGGGAATCCCTGCGGATGATCCTGAGCCCCTACTACAGCATCCACACGGCTGAGAGAGGGGGAGAGGCAATTGAGATCCTTGGTCAGGTCCCCGTGGATCTTGTCACATTGGATCTAAAGATGCCAAGCATCTCTGGAATCAAGCTATTAGAAAAAGTGAAGCAGCACGATCCTGATATAGAGGCCATCATCATTACGGGGTATGGCTCTCTGGATACCGCCGTAGATGGATTGAGGATGGGTGCCTTTGACTACGTATCCAAGCCTTTCGATGTCAATCATATCTTGTCACAAGTGAGCCGTGCACTGGAACGACGTAAAGCAAGGTTGCGGCTCAAACAAATCAAGTCTGACTTCCTCACCAATGTGTCCCATGAGCTGCGGACCCCCTTGAGCGTAGTGCTGGGTTTCATCTCCCTTCTCCTCGATCGTGCCATTGGAAGCTTAAGCGAAGAACAACAGGCAGTGATGGAGAAGATTTACAAGAGCTCCGAAGAGTTGCTTGTTCTGATCGATAACGTGCTCTGGCTTGGCTATTTGAACGCCGGAGATACTTTCATTGTCGCCGAAGAAGTGGATGTGGGGACCATCATCCGTGAGAGCATAGAAAAGTACGAAAAGACCGTAAAAGAAAAAGGGATCAAACTTTCCGTGCAATTGCCTCAGGAGGGCATCAAAATAATGAGCGACCCTTCCAAGGTTTCCCGGATCTTTCAAAACCTGTTTCACAATGCGCTCAAATTTACTCACGAAGGACAAATTACCGTTAAGGCAGAGTGGCCCACCGACAGCGGTAATATTGATATTGAAATAGAGGATTCAGGAGTCGGTATTCCTCAAGATCTGATGAAGAACATCTTTCAGCCCTTTCAACAGTTAACCAATCCCAACCGTGAAGTGGCTGGGTTGGGTCTAGGATTGACTGTAGCGAGCCAGTTAACAGATTACCTCGGCGGCGTGCTGCAGATCACCAGTCAACCTGGTGTGGGTACCCATGCAGTGTTGAAACTCCCCTGCCAGTTGGAGCCCCGTAAGGGCGACCCCTCTCAACTGAAACATTAGTAAAGCTCATGATTCAAGATAAATTCATTTGGTGCCGCAACTGCACTGAGATTCACCACATGAGTCTGTTCGACAAGGTTCCGGAGTATATTGTGGATCAAAGAGAGGAGATAGAAGTTCCCATGGATGATTGGGGCGTGTTCATGAAGCGGCATGCAGGCCACAAGCTCCAAGCCCTTAGAAGTATCGGTGAGCGGTATTTTCCCAATGGAGAATCTCTGGACCCAATGATAGTGGAATACATCGAGGTAACCAACGGGAAGGATTGGTATGTGGTACGAAGCTCCCGCGAACGGGTGGAGGATTCCTTGAGCTTTGAGATTGTCCCGGGTCGGTTAAAATACACTGGAGTGAGCGTCAAATTCCGAGAGAACGAAATTCGAAAGGAAATGAAAAATCATTTTGCTTATAAAACCTCAAGAGGGTTGGATGAGGAAGGAATCGAGTTGTTCTTAAAGCTGTTTAAAGAGGTGGTGAAAGAGATCAATCCCAATGAAATAGATGTTCGCGAATATGCCGACGGTTCTCTGGCTGTCAGCGAATTGATCCATCGTTTTCTTGACGCTCTGAGTCTAAAATGTACCCCCCACTTTCCTCCTGCAGTGCTAAACGATATCCGAAGGTTTTGTGAGGCTCAGACCGGGAGTGATGGTGTCATGTCCCTTCAGATAAAGCACCAATACCGCATTGAACAGGCAGCTTAACGTCCTCACTTTTCCCCTAGTTCGGTTGAAATCATGGGTGGATTATTAAATTACAATTCAGGCATAGGATTACTCGTGCAAAGGCGCAAAGGGCGCCAAGTGTGAGAAATGAAAAAATTATATTTCTTTGCGATCTTGGCGTCTTGGCGAGAAATGCTTTATTGCTGTTGTTTCAATTAATATTTGGCCGGGAAAAATTTAGGTTTTCCCCTCCGCCTTGAGTTTCTCTGTAATGTCTTCGCGCAGGGCAGTTTTAGAGATCTTGCCTACTGCAGTGGTTGGAAAGCGCTCCACCACTTCGAGCCGCTCTGGAAATTTGAATCTAGCAATTCGCATTTCTTCGAGGAAGCGGCTTAGGCCTTCCAAGGCTAGACTCTCTCCCGGCTGGAGGATCACGTAAACGCACGCTCGTTCCCCCAGGATGGGATCCGGCATTGCCACCAACGCGGCATTGACCACGGCCGGGGGGGGCAAGAATCAAGTTCTCCACCTCTTCGGCACTGATTTTCTCACCGCCTCGGTTAATGAGATCCTTTTTCCTACCTTCAAACACAAGATTCCCGCTTGAATGCGTCCGGACCAGGTCTCTCGTGCGGTAGAAACCGTCATCCGTGAAGGCCAACTGGTTGTGCTCTTCGGCCCGATAGTACCCCCGGATGGTATAGGGCCCGCGACAGAGGAGCTCACCGATTTCTCCTGCAGGGACATCGTGGTTGCCGTCGTCCACGATCCGAATTTCGTCACCCAGCGAGATGGGGCGGCCCTGGGTCTCCACTAGGACCTCCTCAGGATCACCTGCACGGGTGTAACAGAGCAGCCCCTCCGCCATGCCGAACACTTGTGTTAGAACGGGGCCCATCCGGGTTAAAACCTGACGCGCCGGCTCAGAGTTCAGCCGGGAACCACCCACGCACAGGGTTTTCAGTGACGAAAGGTCAGTCTGGTGGAGTAGGGGATGATTGAGCCAAGTAATGGCCATTGCCGGCACGGCAGGGATCCAGGTTACCCTTTCTCGCTCAATAAGGTTGAAGACTCTCTCTGGTTCAGGTCCCGACGTGAGCACAACTTTGGCTCCCAGGAAGATTGCCCCCTGGATACCAGGACAGGCCAAGGGGAAATTGTGGGCAATGGGAACACTAACCAGCAGCACGCTTTCGGAGTTATAATTTGACGCCACCGCCGACTCAAGGGAGTTGTATAGGTAGTCGTTGTGGGTGCGTGGGATGACCTTGGGGAGACCAGTGGTCCCACCAGAGAGCTGAAAGACCGCAGGGTCATCCGGGTCCGGTCGCAGCCTCTCGAGGGTATCCTTTGGGAGTTTTTCCTCCATGGGATCATTGAGCCGATCCGACAGGAGGGTCATTCCCGAACCTGCCCGTTCGCCAACCACTATGATTTCTTGAAGGGAAGGGAGCCGGTTTCGGAGCTCCTCAGCCATGGCGATATAGTCAAACCTACGGAACTCAGTAGGGATGAGCCAGGCCGCCGCCTCAGTGAGTCTTGCCAGATACTCTATTTCTTGGTGGCGGTGGGCAGGAAGACAAGTAAGTGGGATTGCCCCTACCTTGAGGCAAGCAAAATAGGCAACGATAAACTCCCAAACATTGGGGAGCTGGAACACGACCCTTTTTCCTGACGTGATCCTTCGCCGAGCTAAATAAAGAGCGAAGCGGTTGACCCGTTGCCCGAGCTCCCGGTAAGAGAGCCGCTTGGGCCCGTCCACCACCGCCTCACGGTGGGAATAGGTTGCCACTGCACGGTCAAATGCCTCACCTAAGGTGGACCCTGCCCAATACCCTTCAGCTCGGTAACGGCTTGCAAATTCTGCCGGCCAATGAACCATACCCGCTAGCACAGGCTGTCTCACCTCCTAAAGGATGATATTCTGATGGACTCTCCCGACTCATGTCAAGCGGCAATGAAGATCCACAGGAGACAGTTTATTGCTTGGTTCATCCAGCCTCCGATGGCAATCCTCAATCCGTTTTGCTAAAAAATAATTTGACAGTACCTTAGCCCGTCCTATCTAATGTGTTCAATCAGGCGTTCGATGCGGCCAATCGTTCTGCAAGTTTGCTAAAAAATATTCCAATTTTTTCGAGCCAGAGTGAGAGGGTGCGAGATACAATTGTATGCACTCGCAAGAGAATGAAACGTAGGATTGCATTCCAGATTGTTGCGACGATCTAAAAGCTTCACGTCGGAAGTTTTATGTCAACAAGGAGAAAGAAAATGGACTATTCCCTCGTAGCATTGGGAGGAGTTGTCGTAGCCCTATTCCTGGTTGTCTACTTCTCCCAGGGATGGGACCTGGTTCAGACCGGCCTCATGACTTCCTTTGGCATGTTCAAATTTGTTTGGTTTCGGATGGTGTTGGGGCTCCTTCTGGGCGGCATGATTCAGGTGCTCATTTCTCCAGCGCTGGTGCACCAGTGGATGGGGGCGGGCTCAGGATTTCGCGGTATTCTCGTTGGCACCATTGCAGGGATTTTTACTCCAGGCGGACCCTACGTGCATTTCCCGCTTCTGGCGGCCCTCCAGAACAAGGGCGCCAGTGTGGGACCCCTGGCCGCCTTCATGACGTCCTGGGCGGTGATCCCGTTAAACCGCACGCTGATGTTTGAAATTCCTTTCATGCGAGTCGAATTTGCCCTATGCCGAATGGCGGCAAGTTTGCTGGTCCCAATCTTCGTAGGCCTGGCAACCCCTGCTCTCATGGGAATGTTTTCGCGATTCATCACCCGCCCGTAGCCTCATACCAAGTCAAGTGTTTTTGTTCTCGTCTCTGCGATATAATCATTCATGTAGGTTTCTCTACCGTAGGATGGTCCTATCGGAAAATAGGGTTGAGCGCATCAGGAGAGGTTAGCGATGGGGACCAAATCTAGAGTAAACTCATCATGGGAAAGAACGTCATGGATATTCATAAAGTAGGGGTTATTGGGATTGGCCTGATGGGAAGCGGCATAGCACAAGTTGCTGCCACACGTGGGTTTGATGTGGTGGTGGTCGATGTAAATCGCGAGATCATCAAAGCTGGCATTGAGAGGATCGGAGAGAGTCTGGGACGGTTAGTCGAATGTCACAACAAGACCTCCGGTAAATCAGGCCTATCCCTTAATGAAAGGGAAAAAATAGAAGCCCGCCTCAAAACCTCCACAGAACTTCGCAAGCTTTCGGATCGTGATATTGTCATCGAAGCCATGGTGGAGGATGAGGCGGCCAAGAAGGAGATGATTGCGACTTTGGTGGCTGGAGGCTATGAGGGAATCCTTGCCTCCAATACATCATCCATTTCCATCACCCGCCTTGCCAGCGCGTATCCATGGCCCGAGCGATATATGGGAATGCACTTTATGAATCCCGTGCCAGTTCAACCCGG
Organism: uncultured Binatia bacterium (SeqCode); assembly: GCA_965215595.1. Classification (GTDB taxonomy): domain Bacteria; phylum Desulfobacterota; class Binatia; order UBA9968; family CAXXLF01; genus CBDCDW01. Next base: position 295,897 of record CBDCDW010000007.1, read on the forward strand.
TTGCGAGCTGATTCGTGGCCTTATCACCTCGGAAGAGACTTTCAAAAAGGTAAGAGCCTTTTGTAAAGAGTTGGGCAAGGAGCCTATCGTGGCCGAAGATAAGGCGGGGTTTGGAATCAATCGAATGTTTGTGCCCTTTCTGATGGAAGCGGTCAAGGTGGTGGAAGAGGGGGTCATGAGTTGTGAAGACGCGGACAAAACGACACTCTGCCTAGGTCACAAAATGGGCCCCATAACGACATTGGACTACGTCGGTCTCGATACCACTTTGGCCGTGGCAGAAGTGCTGGAGAGGGAGCTGGGCCCCAACTACAAGGCACCAGACCTGCTTTCAAAGCTTGTAACCGCCGGATTCTATGGAGTGAAAAACGGTAAGGGTTTTTACCTTTGGGATAAAGGGAAAAAGGTGGGAGTCAATTCAGCGGTTGAGAGATATAGGAGACGTTCATAGCCATCAGCCTATCCCATCAGTTCGTTTTGGCCCAAAATCATATGTAGAAAACCAGCAACCGCTGTGGTAGTTTGAATAAATCAATCTTTCTCGGACGGAGAGATGGCCGAGTGGTTGAAGGCGCACGCCTGCTAAGCGTGTGTACCTCTAAAGGGTACCGAGGGTTCGAATCCCTCTCTCCGCCATCTTTTTTTTATCACTTAACCGCATATTTTCGCCGATTATCGCAGTGTTTTATGGCAAATAGCATAGTGAAAAACGCCGATTTTTAAGCCATCAACTCTCAGCCGTCAGCTCCCAACTCATTACTGCTAACTGCACACTGTTTTTCTGCTCCTTATTTCGGGCTAACAAGTGATAACTGACTGCTGATAGTTAAAGTCTCTCAGTACTGGTTTTGCTTTGTCCTTAGCTCAGCCCGAGGCTGATCCGTCCTCTGGCGGAGCCTTTTGCGCGAGGCATCTTGTCCGGTCTCGGTAATCCAGAGTTTACCAGACAATGTCCAACTTGTTTGTGTTAGTTTTTAACTTCGTAAAAGCTGACCGTAGCCTTGGATGGGTTCTTTCATGGCCAATGCCCGGAGTACCCACCAGAGGGACGCGGCAACCGTTGCAACCACTGGTCGGCCAAGCTCTAATTCAAGTCGTTCCACACACGCCACTGAAGGCCAACGCCCTTGCAGGAGAACTGCGTCTGTTTCTGGGTGCTCGTCAAAAAGTTTTTGCCCGACCCTAGCCGATGTGTCCTCGGGGAGCTTGACCTGTTCTACCGGCTTCGTCACATTGTGGCCCCTTATGGCCACCACCTCTAGACCGCTGTCTTCATAATAACGCTTTACAGCTTGGTTGATGCTTTCCTTGTAGGCCGTGGCAATAACGATCTTCCTTGCCTTGAGATGATGTAGGGCTTGAACACTTGCCTGCATGCCCGTGGTGATGGGGAGTCCAAAATGTTTAGAGAGCTTGGACATGACCTCCTGTTCAGCCCTGTAGCCCGTTGTGTTGCCAGCGTAATTCCCCCTACCACGATGGCGTCAACCTCTTCCGCAATGAAAACCGAGAGTGTGGATTCTAGCGCCGCGATGGCCTTGTCAAACTCCTCGGGCGTGTGGTCCTGAACATTGAGACCCGTGGCCACCACGGAAAATTCTCGTGGTAGGATCAGATTCCAATCTGACGGAATTTCAAAGACCGACGGAGAGAGAAATCCGATACGGGCCTCCCAGTTTGGCATTTTTCTTTCCTGTCGAGATTCCTCGGTTTTTCTAATTGAACGTCCTATGCTTAGCACACTAAGTGATCGTCATGGAACGTTCATGATAGGTTTGTGGCTGAGACTATGCGTAATCGAACTGCAGTGTCAATCCTAAGTGGCCCACGATAGTTCAGGACGAAATCTTGACAAGTTTAATCCTGGTCGGTTAGGTATGGTGCTATCCGTTCAGGAGGATCTTCCCAATCTTCGTGATTAATAAGGAGTACCCATGGCACAAGACTATCGACTGGGAACAGAGGAAACGGTTCCTCAGGACGACGAGTTAGCCAAAGGACTACTGTCGCATCCTGGGCTTTCGGGTGGAGGGCAACTGGAGATTCGCATGGAGCTTTCGTCGCATCATCCCGACCCCGATATTTCGGAAGTTGCCCGCCGTTTGAAACCCTACCACCCGGAAAGCTGGTACGAAGAGTGGCTGAGGGTGGCTGAGAAGAATGAGGATATGGCCTTGGGGTTCGAAACCGCTGGTCGACGAATCACAGCCCATGAGTTTTATCGGCGTGCAGCAGACTTTTACCGCCGTGCGGTTGTTTTCATGCCGGAGTCAGAGCCCCGCATGATCCCCGTTTACAACAGCTTGAGGCAGATGTTTAACAAGGCCTGGGAGATGATCCCAGCCCCCTTTGAGGTGATAGAGGTCCCTTATGAAGGACACAAGCTGGAGGGGCTCTTTTATCCTGTTCGAGGCAAGCCAGGAGGACGACATCCGGTGGTTTATAATTACGGTGGGGCGGACGGCATCTTGCACAGGGGCAACGACGGGGGTGCGGGAGCCGCTCAGTATGTGAGGAGGGGTATGGCCTTTGTGGACATTGACGGTCCTGGACATGGAGGAGCATTGCGTCTGAGTAGGCTTTACGCCCCGCCTGATTCGGAAAGGGTAGCCAAGGCCGTTATTGATTATCTAGAAACTCGTCCCGACGTGGACGCAAACCAGATCGGCATTCATGGCTCGAGCATGGGTGGATACTCGGCGCCGCGCTGCGCAACGGGGGGAAAAAGAATCAAAGCAGTGGCGGTTTGGAGCGCGGCCTATAGCCTGCGCGAGGATATCTTCGACTATTACCCACCCATCCAGGAGCGATTGCGCTGGCTGATTGGGGCCAAAGACCTGCGTGAGGCACGGGAAATGATGAGCGCCTTCACCCTGGAAGGTAGGGCGGAGCGTATCGAATGCCCCATGCTAATTGGCTACAGCAAGGACGATCGTGTGATGGACCCTCACGGTGCCCTTCGGCTCTATCAAAAAGCGGTGAACTCGAAACGGCGCATGTTGAACGGTGTGGGTCACGGTGAAAAACGCTTTGATCGTAGAACGGATATCGCTGACTGGTTTATGGAGCAGCTCCGTACCGGCTGATCTTGAGCTAGCTAGGAATGATAATTCTCTTGAATCTTTGTTACTGACTCGCGAGGCTTTGTGCCACACGGTTTTCTGGAAAACGGCACTCCACTGTGCTAACTTGAGCGCTGGATTTAAAACGTTACCCCACCATTTATTCTGACCGGGACTTGCGCGCCCGTAGCTCAATTGGATAGAGCGACAGACTACGGATCTGTAGGCTGGGGGTTCAAATCCCTCCGGGCGCGCCAAATATTTGCTCAGAGTTGTAAGGGGCTGGGGGTTGTAGCCTGGTTGGGCGCAGCAAAATCCCCTTGGCATGATAGGGATATGCCATACCTCCAGAGATTAGCGACGTCGGAATAAAATGTATTCAGATTGGCTTACAGTTGAAAGCATCACCGGTTGGCAAAAGTGAGATATCCATCTCATGTTCCAGTGTCGTGAGCTAGCTTAGGAGTAAAACAATGGCGCAAATTGATGGCCGTGAATATCAGTTTGCCAACCTGATAGATCGGTACTTTGCAAACACCATCGATGGTCTGATTGCCGGGACTCTTTTCATCCTGGGAATTCTATCCCTGCGCCAACTGCATTCGTTTAACTGGGCCACTGTTTTGGTTCTCATTCTCACCATTATCATTTTCTACTTCACATGGTCTGTTTCCAGATTCGCTCAAACTCCAGGATTCAAGATCATGGATATTAGAGTGATCAAGATGGATGGTAAAAATTTAGGGGTTTTTAGCGTGGTTTTCAGAAACGTTCTAGCCTTTGTAACTTGTAACGTCTTTCCAACATTCAATCGCATTGAGCCAGTAAGGCAACTCTCCCACGACTTGATTGTTGGCTCAATCGTCGTAGAAACCACACCGGAATTGGAGCCTGAAGTAACATATAGCAAGGCAATCAAACGCACAATTCTCGTCCTGTTCTATTCTGTTTTCCTCGTGTTGGGTGTTTTCTCGATGATCGTGTTGTTTGGACCCATAATCCCAACAAAGCTAGGCTGGATCGTTCTGGCGCTTCCGTTGAGTTTCTTCGTCATTATTATCTTCCTTTACTTTGTACTTATCCATCGATCACTGGATAACGAGTGATGGTTCAGACGATTTAGAAAAGCCGTGAATAGACTTTGTATATTCGTTGGTATGATCCTCGGAAGTTGGGGAGGGTGGTGGTTGGGAGATCGTTGGGGTCTGATGACAGCCTTTGTGCTTAGCTCCGTAGGTAGCCTAGTTGGTGTGTATCTTGGTTGGCGCATCAATCGAGACTATCTAAGTTGACTAGACCGACTGAAATGGTCAGCTAGGATTCTAGAAACGTTTGTGGACATGGAATTGGTGTCTCCCCGTGAGCACCAATTATGTTTCCAAGGCAGGCGTTCGGGGATCGTCAGATTCGTAGGAACCTGTTTCAGTATTTAATTAGTTATCAGTTGAAGTTTTCGTGTTTGCTTCTGCTTCCTTGATGGCCTCCCAGAGCTTGGGGGCCGTGTACGGCATGCTGAGGTCTTCAATGCCAAGGGGTGCCAGTGCATCCAGCAGGGCATTGGCCACCGCAGCTGGTGAGCCATTGCAGCCCGCCTCGCCGACCCCTTTAACACCAAATGGATGAAAGGGGTTCGGTGTTACAGTCTCACCGAGTATAAGTGGCGGCATGTCGCTGGCGCGGGGCACGGCATACCCCATCAGTGAGCCAGTAAGCACCTCTCCGTTTTCACCAAAGAGCATTTGTTCGCAGATGGCCTCACCCAACCCCTGTGCCACGCCGCCGTGGACCTGTCCTTCCACTATCATGGGGTTAATGATAACGCCGCAGTCGTCCACCAAAACCAGTTTTTCAATGGTTGGTTTTCCTGTTTCTCGTTCTATTCTTACCAGTGCTATATGGGCGCCAAAACCCCAGGCGTCCCGCCTGGGGTTGTAAAAGGCCGTCTCCTGAAGTCCCGGTTCCATGCCTGGCGGGACTCTTCCATATGCAGCGCTCGCGACCTGCTTCCACGTGGCGGTTCGATCGGGAACTCCCGCCACGGCGAATCCACCATCCGATTGAACCACATCCTCGGGTGCCGCTTCCATCAAATGGGCCGCAATGCGTTTTGCCTTTTCAATGACACGGTCACATGCAATGGCCATGGCCCCGCCACCCATGACGGCGCTGCGGCTCCCGAAGGTACCAACCCCCTGTTGGATGGCAATCGTATCTCCATGTCGAATGGCCACGTGGTCCATGGAAACGCGCATCCTTTCAGCTGCCACCTGGGCAAAGGCTGTCTCGTGTCCCTGGCCATGGGCACTGGAACCAGTAAGGACGGTAATTTCACCGGTTCGCTCCACACGTACCGTACCACTTTCAAAACCGGCACCGCCACTGGGTTCCACGAACGTGGAGACACCCACCCCTACCAGTTCCCCGCGCCTTTGGGCTTCATCGCGATATCGAAGAAGGTTTTCATAATCGGATATACGGAGCGCTTCCGAAAGGGACTTTTCATAGTCACCGGAGTCGTATTCAACGTTCACACCAGTTCGGTAGGGAAACTGATCCGGTCGAATGAAGTTCTTGCGCCGGATCTCCAGCCGGTCCAGTCCCAACTCCCTTGCCGCCTTGTCGATTAGCCTTTCGATGTTTTGGACTGATTCAGGTCGTCCAGCGCCGCGATAGGGTCCCGTGGAGACGGTGTTGGTAAAAACCGACACTACCTCTACATTGACGTTTGGGATCTGATAACAACCGGGTGCCATGGCCATCATGCGCTGCGGTGGGCCTGCCGTATTTGATTGTAGATAAGCGCCCAGGTTGGCGACCACCCGAACCTTCAATCCAAGCATGGTGCCGTCCCGCTTGAGGGCCAGTTCGGACGTCAGGTCTTGGTCGCGACCCTGAATTACCGTAAGAAAATCCTCGCTCCGAGTGGCAATCCACTTCACCGGGCGACCTAACTTGAGCGCCAGGTGACAGGCAAGCACATACTCTCGGTAAATTGGACCTTTGCTACCGAATCCTCCGCCAATGTCGGGCGCAATAAGCCGTATCTTGTGCTCGGGATAACCCACGGCCACGGCCAGATCCGCCCGTGCACGGTGCGGGCTCTGGGTTGAAAGCCAGAGGGTGAGCCCTTGCCCCATTGGATCCGGGCTGGCCAGAGCGCCCCTGGTTTCCATGGCCATGGCAACCAGGCGAGGGCTGGCAATATGCATCCGGCAAATGTGTTCGGCCTCGGCGAATGCCTTATCCACATCGCCGCCTTTTTTCGATGTTGTGTAACAGACGTTTGTGTCCACTTCCTCCCGCGCCAACGGTGCGTTCGGTTCCAGAGCTTTTACGGCATCTACCACTGCAGGCATGGATTCGTATTCCACTTCGATGGCACTCACAGCGTCCTCAGCAATAGCGCGGGTTTGAGCAACCACGGCAGCCACGGGCGCACCTGCGGCGTGAACCACCCCGCGAGCCAGAACTGGGTGGGGTGGAGTCTTCATGCCACGGACCATTGGGGAGACCGGCATGGTAATCTCCTCGGGAAGGTCCTCTGCGGTTATAACGGCTTCGACCCCTGGTAAGTCCCTCGCCGCGGTCGTATTAATGGAAATTATCTTTGCATGCGGGTAGGGGCTACGCAAGATTGCCATGTATAGGGTTCCGGGCAACTGGATGTCATCCACGAAACACCCTTTGCCGGTAAGCAATGCGCCATCTTCTACCCGTCGAATAGATGCGCCAATCAGTCCAGTCCCAGTGTGTTCGCTGGTCATATTGTCGCCCTTTTTTGAATCTTCACAATGAACCCATAACTCGTGTTCGTTGGTCGTATCCGTGAAGAATACGAGAACGACTCACGAACACGCTGTAGCATTTAGTAATCAGCGGTTTGACTCTCCCATGCGATCCACAGCTTCCTCCATTGCACGCCGGGTGTAAACGGCAGCCATTTGCCGCTTGTAGTCTGCGCTTGCATAGATGTCCCCATCTGGATTCGTCCCGTCAGCAGCCTTGGATGCCGCCGCAGCGATCACTTCCCGTGTGAGCGTCATCCCCTGAAGGGCCATTTCCGTTGCCTGCGCGCGCACCGGGCCACTTCCCAGGCCGCCAATGGCAATTCTTGCTGATTCGCATTGCCCGGATGAGCGGCGGGTGAGCTGTACGCCTGCGCTTACGACCACGTACCTTGATGCGGGGTTTTCCAGCTTCGCGTAGGCGGTGCCGGTACCGGAAGGCGATAGTGGAACAACAATCTCCGTAAGGACTTCGTTTGCGGCCAGGGCGGTGGTGTAATAGTCGATGAAAAATTCATCAACAGAAACATTTCGTTTGCCGGCTGATGAGACCAAGACGAACGATGCGTTCAGGGCGGTAAGTATCACTGGTAAGTCCGCAGCTGGATCCGCATGGGCGATGCTACCGCCGATGGTTCCCCGATTTCTTACCTGCCAATCCCCGATACCGGAGGCTGCCGTGGCCAGGCCTGGCAGAAGCCGTCCTACGGCCTCGGCAGAGGCAACGTCAGAATGAACCGTCAGGGCGCCGATAATTACGTTACCATTTTCCTCCCGTACTCCCCTGAGACCCGGTATCTGGGCGAGATCAATCAGAGTGTGTGGTGCCGTGAGCCGGAGCTTCATTGCAGGAATGAGGCTATGCCCACCCGCCAGAAGCTTGGCATCATCTCCATGACGTGTGAGTAGTTCGAGGGCCTCCTGGAGAGAATGGGGCGCGACGTATTCAAAGCTAGCTGGAAACATGATCGCCTCTCATCTGTGCTGCGGCCCATTTTATTGCTTCAACAATGTTGACGTATCCTGTGCAGCGACAGATGTTGCCATCAAGGGCGTTTTTAATCTCGTCTTCCGTGGGATTGGGATTATTTTTTAGTAGGTCCACCGAAGTCATGATGATGCCTGGTGTGCAATACCCGCACTGCAGCCCGTGTTTTTGGTGAAACCCCTCCTGTAAAGGATGGAGCGCCCCATAGGCTCCAAGACCTTCGATGGTGGCCACCTCTGCGCCGTTTGCCTGGACGGCCAGAACCGTGCAGGATTTGACTGCACGCCCGTTCAAATGGACCGTGCAGGCCCCACATTGGCTGGTGTCGCACCCCACATGGGTTCCCGTGAGCCCAAGAACATCGCGGAGATAATGAACCAGGAGTAGCCTGGGTTCCACTTCGGTTTGATGCGTCTTGCCGTTAACGGCAACCGTTATGGGAATGGCTACGTCGGGTGCCTCACCTGCCATATTGAGCGTTCCTCCAAATGGTTTTCATTGCATTCAACTCCAGCCACACTTTATGGCACAGTGTTAGGGTTAGTCTCAACACTTGAGGCAAAAAATTTTTAATTCTCTCTCCGTTGGTGTTCTTTGTATCTCTTCCTTCGTGTCCTTCGTGATCAAACAGTTTGTCACCACGAAGAGCACGAAGGTCACGAAGTTTGGATCACTGATCGTACCAAGAACGCAAGGGTCACAAAGATTGCTTTGCGCTCTCTGTGTACTCTGTGGTTAAATTTTTTTAAATAGCAAGATCAGGACCTCTCCTGATTAATTAGAGCCATGCTCCCGAGTTGACACCTTTTTTCCACGGTGGTAGGGGTCACCTGAAACAGTTAAAGTCTCGTATCCGTTAAAATTGGGAAGATTCCAATGGCCATGTGAGGCCGGAAAACTGAGAGGAGAGAAAAATGGCAGGTTTTCATGAACCACAAGGCGACCAGGAAGTTGCTGGAAGTCTACGCTATGAGCGGGTTTTGTCTCCCTACGAGCGGTTTATGGAGGAAGAGGGGATACCCGTTTACCGAAACTCCATTGGTATCCGCGATGTCAGGGATCTGACTCTAGGGCCCTGGAAACGCATGGGCGGTCGTGGTTCCTACATCTATCTCTTGGGCACCACCGGCCGGGGCATGTATGTAGTGGAGGTGCCTCCCGCAGGAGCGTTAAATGCCGAGCACCACATCTATGAGGAGCTGTTTTACGTGGTTGAAGGACGTGGAAGTACCGAAGTCTGGCGTGAGGGAGTTGGCAAAAGGCAGGCGTTTGAGTGGCAGCCGGGTAGCCTATTTTCTATTCCCGTGAATACCTCTCACCGCTTGATAAACGCCACCTCAGGCCCTGCATTGCTGATATCAGTTACCAGCGCCCCCACACTCATTAACCAGTTCAATAACCTGCGATTCATTTTTGATAGCCCCTTCGATTTCACCGATCGCTATAATGAAGCCGACTCGTTCTTCAAGCCCAATCTCGAAGTGGTGCCTCATCCAGTTACGGGTCGGGCGGTTGTGCAGAGCAATATCATTCCCGATATCGCCGTATGTGAACTCCCATTGGACAACCAGAGAAGTCCCGGGTATCGCCGTATCGAGCCGCACATGGCGGGAAACCAGGCACTGCATGTATTTGTCGGGGAGCATGCCCAGGGGCGCTACGCCATGGCCCATCGAGGCGAAGGTTCGGGTGCCACGGCGGCGGTTTTGCTCTGCCTAGGGGGCAAAGGTTATACCTTTACCTGGCCCAATGAACTAGGAATCAATCCCTGGAAGGATAATAAGAGCGATCAAGTCTTGCGCCAGGACTATGTTCCCGGCGGGATGGTGTGTTCGTCACCTCTCGGCGCTGGGTTCTTTCACGCCCATTATGGTGTGGGGACGGAGCCGCTTCGCTTCCTGGCTCTGCTGGGTCCCAATATCTTCGGGGAACAGCGTGGCCGCCGTGGTGGAAAAGAGAAAGACCCAAAAATTACCATCAGTCCCAACGCCGATATTCGGGAGGGTGGTCTCACCATTGGCTACGATATTGAAGACCCCCACGTCCGGAAGACCTTTCAGCAGGAGCTGTCCAAGGTGGGTGTCGAGTTTCGAATGTCCGAATCGGTATACGCGCCACGGGGCTTATGAAGATTCGATTCTATGGCTGAAGCTCTTCGATTTACCGCACCTGGACGTCAGTTAGCGGAAGAGGATCACATCGAGCTGACGAGCGTCGGCGTCGACATCGGCTCGTCCACCAGTCAACTGATATTTTCCCGTCTCGAAATCGAGCGGGTAGAGAGCCGTTACGTTACGGTTAATCGGCGGCTCCACTACGAATCGAACATTCTTTTGACTCCCTATCTGACCGGAACCACCATCGACGGTGAGGTCTTGGGGGAATTCATTTCATTTCAATATGATCTGGCCGGCCTGCGGCGGGAGGATATCGACACCGGGGCTCTGATCCTCACAGGTGTCGCACTGGATCGCGAAAACTCACGAGCCATTGCGGAGCTCTTTGCAAAGGAGGCCGGTCGTTTCGTTGCTGTGAGTGCCGGAGACAGCCTGGAGGCAATCATGGCGGCTCATGGTTCGGGTGCCGTGGCCCTTTCAGCAGAAGGTCAACGAACGATCCTGAACGTTGATATGGGCGGTGGCACAGTCAAATTAGCTGTTTGTCAGGGTGGAAAAGTAACAGAAACAGCCGCTATGAACGTTGGCGCTCGCCTGGTCGTAGTGGACGAAGCTCAGCGAATCATCGGACTCGAGGAGGCAAGCCACTGCATTGCTGAAAGAATCGGCCTAAAGCTGACCATAGGGGATCATCTTGCCGTGGAACACATGAAGGCCCTGGCTGCCCACATGGTGGAACAACTGATGCGAGTGATGCAGCTGGAGCCATTGCCGCCTTCCGCTCAAGAGCTCCTTCGTACTGCGCCCTTGGCTTACGATGGAAAGGTCCATGGGATCGTCTTCTCCGGCGGGGTCTCTGAGTTCATATACAATCGTCAGACCCAGACCTTCGGTGATTTAGGGCAGCTCTTGGCCACGGAGATACGCGCGAGTTTGCCTCGCGATGGTGCAGAGGTGCTGGAGCCGGTAGCTGGAATCCGTGCCACCGTTATCGGCGCCTCCCAGTACACCGTCCAGGTGAGTGGCAGTACGATCTACATCTCCTCTCTCGAAGCAGTACCGGTCCGTAACATGCCGGTGATTCGACCTGAATTTGCACTCCTGGAGGAGATCGATCCTGGAGCAGTTGAATTGGCGGTTGAGGGCGCCCTTCGGCGCTTTGATCTAGGTCAAACGGAAAATCCCGTTGCCATTATGGTCGAATGGAGTGGTTCCGCAACGTATCATCGTCTCAATGCTCTGTGCCGGGGCATTGTCCAAGGGTTGAAGCGAATTCTGGCAGGAGGGAGCCCCGTTGTATTGGTGTCCGACGGCGACATTGGCGGGTTGCTGGGAATTCATGTGAAGGAGGAGGTCCAGGTGCCCAATCCCGTTATATCAATCGATGGCATTCAACTGAATGAATTCGACTTCGTGGATATCGGTAGCTTTATTCCATCATCCGGCGCAGTGCCGGTGATCATCAAGTCACTTATTTTTCCAAGTTAGCAGAAGGAGGGGCAAAATGAGAGAGATTGTTTTGCGTGGTTTAATTGTAGCGGCACTTTTTCTTATGGAAGCCATCTCAGGATCAGTTCGAACGGTCGATGCTCAGCAGAATTGGCAGTCCAAATGGGAAGAGACCGTTCAGGCGGCAAAAAAGGAGGGTCAAGTTACTATCTTAGTCTCCTATGACGCTTTCCTGCAGGAGTTCAAAAGAGAGTACCCTGAGATCAAAGTTGTCAGCGTAACGGGAAAAGGAAGTGTTTTGTACCCCCGGATCATGGCAGAGCGACGGGCCGGTAAAAATTTAACCGACGTGATGATCAGCGGAGCCTTCCCTCCTTATCCGGAGATGCATGCGGCAAAAATCTTGGATCCAATTCCACCCGCACTAATCCTACCGGCGGTGAAGGATACCTCAAAATGGTTTGAAGGTAAGCACGAGTATGTAGATCATGACGGCAAGTATGTTTTCTTGCATACGTCTAATCCACGCGGTGGATCGGCTAGTTACAATACGAAACTGGTTGACCCCGCCGGTTTCAAATCCTACCGGGACTTTCTCGATCCAAAATGGAAAGGCAAGATGGTGGCTTTTGATCCCCAGGCCGGGAGGTCCCAGATCCGATTTCTTTACTTCAATCCTAAGCTGGGTCCAAAATACCTGCGGCAGCTTTTTGGCGGGATGGACATTACGATTTCGAGAAATAGGCGCCAACCCGTGGATTGGTTGAGTGTGGGTAAATACTATATCTGTTTATTTTGTCAACGTATCACGGTCGCCAAATCACAGGGATTGCCCGTGGATCAGATGATTGTCCGTTGGAAGGAGGGTATCGATATGAGCGCCAAGGGGTACGGGGCCTTGTCGCTTATCAACAGACATCCCCATCCCAATGCCGCCAAGGTTTTTATTAATTGGTTTTTGTCGCCAAAGGGTCAGCTTGCCTTCCAGAGATCCTTTCATCCGGCCGACGCGCCCAATTCCCGTAGAGTGGATATTTCCAAAGACTATCTGCCAGTTACGAGTCGACGGGAAAAAGGTGTTAAGTACATTAACATGGAGCAACCTGAGTGGTTGAAGAGGAAAGCCGACGTCACGAATTTCGTCAAGAAGGTATTGAGGGAGTCCGGGAAGTTATAAGTGTGATCGGCGCGGGTTCCGATCATGGCCGATGAAATTGGAACCCGTCCGAGGAGGAACCGTAAATGACGAAAGAAGAAAATGACCTGTTGGTAAAGACCGGGTCGGGAACCCCCTGTGGGGACATGATGAGATGCTATTGGCAGCCGGCAGGGCTGTCAGAGGATTTACCGGTCGGCGGGGCTCCCCTGCCGGTCAAACTACTCGGCGAAGATCTGGTTATGTTTCGTGATGAACAAGGACGACCAGGGCTTTTGGATATTCATTGTTCACACCGGGGGGCGGATTTAAGTTATGGCCGGTTAGAGGATGGAGGACTACGGTGCATCTACCATGGTTGGCTTTACGATATCAACGGCCGTTGTCTTGACCAACCGGGCGAGCCAGAGGGGGGAAAGCACCGGGAGGAGATTCGTCAACGAGCCTATCCATGTACCGAACGGTCGGGAGTCATCTTTGCATATCTAGGACAAGGGGAGCCTCCGCTCTTCCCCAATTATGAGTTCCTTACGGTACCGGAAGAACAAGCCTTTGCCATCAAGCTCTACCATAGCTGCAATTACCTTCAAGGGAATGAGGGAAACTTCGATCCTATTCACGTTTCCTTCCTGCATTACACTAATCGCGGGTCTCGAAGCAGCGCAGATCCGACCACGGAACTTTGCTCTAGAGGGTTGTCTGCCACTTTGGAAACCGTGGAGTTGGAGCTGATGGATTTTGGGATCCGTACCTGTAAAGTGAAAAAAGTCGGACCCGACAAGCATGACCTACGGTACCAGAACTTCGTCCTGCCCAGCCTCGCGACGTTTCCTGGGGGCCAACAGGGTTGGGGTGGATACTCGTGTAACTGGCATGTTCCCATCGACGATACCCACCATTGGAAGTATACGTTTACTTTTAATCGTGAAAAGCCTCTTGATAAGGAGCTCATGCGCAGGGGACGGGCGGACATGACCCCCGATTTTAAGCCAATTCGTAATCGGGGAAATCGCTACCAACAGGATCGGGAGACCATGAAATCTGAATGCTTCAGCGGCATCGGCTACAACTTTCAAATCCATGATCTCTGTGTGACTGAGGGAATGGGGGCCATTCAGGATAGGACCCAGGAACACCTGGTATCCTCGGATCGGGGCATCGTTGCACAGAGGAAGGTGCTGTTAAAGGCCATTCAGGATGTGCAGGAGGGCCGTGATCCGGCCCATGTGATCAGAGATCCCAAGTTTAACCACTTCCCGCATATGGTGGTGTACTCCGCAGTGGTGCCCACATCCACAAGTTGGAAGGATTACTGCGAACAACTCATAGCCGATGGAAGAGCTTAGTTTTCCTGTGCAGGCCCAGGTTGGCATCTCGTAGTTTGTTTTACCTCTGCGACACCTTGGGTGAGTTGTCGCACCGCTTGACTCTAATTGGCACTTATACTAAGTGACAGGGATATATGTGGATGAGGTGGGGGAAGTTACCGAATTGATTGGTAGCTAATTTTAATAGGAGGAATCCAATGAAAGGTTTGATCCGATCCGTTTCTGTTCTTACGGCACTGACGCTATTTTTGGCGCCGGCCATCTCAAAGGGGGCCGATCAGGCAACCATTGAGGCTGCGAAAAAAGAGGGCGAAGTAGTATTTTGGGTTACTGCCATGCGCAACAAGGACAAAGTCCTTGCTGGATTCAAAAAACGATACCCCTCCATAAAGGTTAAGATTTGGAGCTCCTATAGTACTCCCTTAGCCAACAAATTGATTGAGGAATCCAAGGTGAACAGGCGGTCAGCGGACGTTGTCATCACCAGCCTCAGGCAACTACCTCGCTTGAAGGCTGCCAACGCCTTATCTGAATACGATTGGCCGGACAAGGCGAACAAATGGCCTTATCAGCCTGACCATAGTTATTGGAGGAACATCACGGTCCAGCTATTTCTGCCAACCTACAATCCAAATCTAATACCGGCGAACAAAGTTCCGAAATCCTGGGATGATCTAAAAAACCCAACCTGGGGTAAAGGCAAGACATTGATCTCATCTTCTGGCGCCAATGCACCGCTCATGTTTGCTTACCAGTGGAGGAATAAGGATGGTAGCTTGAGTTGGGAAAATGCCTTTGACTACTGGGGAGAAGTGATCCAAAACAATAAGCCAAGGGTGGGCCGTGGATTCAAAGGGCCTAACGAACTGTTGGTGGGAGGATCCTATGCAGTCCTGCTGTTGAATCCAATTAACGAGGGATTGCTCTTTCAACAGAAAGGGGCTCCGTTGAAATTCGTTAAGGTTGATAAAGTCGTTGGGTCCACACGATGCATTGCCCAACCTCGAATGGTGGCCCATCCGAATTCATCGAAACTGCTAATCGAATATCTTCTATCGGAGGAAGGCCTGCTCGCCTACAGTGATGCACATGCTGTTCCACCCATCGATCCACAGGTTCGGGCCAAATCGATTGCAGGTAAGAAACTCAATGAGCTAGGGGTCAAGTTTGAGGTTCTTCCCATTGCGTTCCAGACTCGGGCGAATCAAAAGAAGGCTACCAATTGGTGGTCAACAACCCTTGGAGTTCGACGCGGTAAAAAGAAATAATAACTTGACGATTTTTCACCTGTGACTGGTATACCGGCTGGTCAATTATTGGGGATCGCTCTATGGGGCTTCGCCAGGCGGCTCGAGTGCCCATAGCGATCCCCTTTAGTATCTAACCCACGTGATTCGCAACCCACCCAAGAGCTTACCTGGGTTCTATTAGCATGAAGATCAAGGCGGATAGTCTTTTCCTTGGATCCATAATCGTCTTTGTTGCCTCATTGTCACTTATCCCTATTGCATTCTTGCTATGGAGCAGTTTCAAGCCCGTGGATGCCATCACGATCTCTGACTGGCGGCTGGACAACCTCACTTTCGAGAATTTCCGCGAGTCATTGGCGGATCCAAGCTCCCTATCTATGCTCTTTGATAGCCTGTTTCTGGCCGTCGGATCCATGACGGTGGCCTTCTTTTTTGGCGGTATCATCGCCTTTCTGGTGGAGCGAACCGATGCGCCCTTCCGAAATCAGACCTATGGACTGATGTTCGTTCCTTTAATCCTCCCAAGTATGTTGAAGGCCATCGGTTGGGTTTTCGTTTTGGAGCCGAACAACGGAATTCTAAATAACATCACCGAATGGATGGCACTCGGTAAGCCGTTCAATGCCTACACGGTCACCTCCATGTTTTGGGTCCAGGGGCTTTCGATGACACCGCTGACGTTCCTGATGCTGGGGGCCAGCCTTCGCTCTATGGATCCCTCACTGGAAGAGGCGTCTACAGTGTGCGGCGCCGGTAAGTTGCAGACGGTCCGCTGGATTACTCTTAAGTTAATGATGCCTGCCCTGGCAGGGGTTGGGTTGCTCCAATTTGTCCGTGGTATGGAGGCCTTTGAGGTGCCCTTTATAATGGGGCTGTCCTCGGGTGTGCAGGTCTTTGCCACCAATATCTATATTGCCGCGCGGGAGGTTCAACCTCCTGCCTATGGACATGCCTTTGCCATGAGCGTGGTATTGATCATTATTGGAGTTATTGGCCTGGTTATTTACCAGAAGCTCATGACCGACGCGGAACAATTTGCGACCATCACAGGCAAGGGGTTTCGACCAAGGGTCATCCCCCTGGGAAAGTGGCGTCTCGCGGCAGGCGCGTTTATTGTGTTTTATCTTTTTATAACTATAGGGATACCATTCTTGATGCTGTCCTGGGTATCGTTGTTGCCCTACTATCAGGTCCCGTCGTTTAGGGCGTTGTCTAGTTTGACCATGGAAAACTATCTTACTTTATTAGGCGATCCTGATTTTGTTCTCGCCATAAAAAACACCTTATTGTTAGGGACCATTGTTAGTGTAGGGTCCATTTTGCTTGGTACTGTCATTTCGTGGTTGACCGTTCGCAGAAAGAGCCGGGGGAGCAGGATTCTCGACACCGTTGCTTTCATTCCCTATGCCATTCCAGGGATCGCAATGGGCCTAAGTTTTTTGGTGGTATTTCTCGCTTTTCCCAATCCTATATATGGGACAATCTGGATCCTGGTTCTTATTTACCTGGTGAGTTTTTTGCCCATTGCGACCCGCTTCTCTCATGCAGGGTTAAGACAACTTCATAAGGAACTTGAAGAGGCTGCGATGGTGAGCGGTTCCGGATTCATTTCGGTAATGAAAAGGATTATCGTCCCGCTTCTCCTCCCATCTCTGCTGGCGGGTGGCTTGTATGTTTTTGTGCTGTCTACCAAAGTCGCTTCTCAGGCTGCGGTCCTCTGGTCCCCGGATTCTCTGATCCTTTCCATCTATTTGCTCAAATCTTGGATGGATGGGAGTTTTCCACTTGTATCGGCCCTTGCAGTGATCATGATTTGCGGATTCGTGGCTCTGGCCATCGGCATACGGGTATTTGCCCGGAGATTTATGGTTGGTGTGGATAATTAGTTGGACAGGAGTGGTGATCCATGGAGCGGATAGGTGGAAAGGAAATTTTCGAGACATTAGCAGAACTCGTGCTACCCCAGCATACTGCCCTCCTGATCCACGACATGCAAAACGACTTCTGCGCCCCCTCGGGCAAGTTGTTTGACAAGATCGGGAGCGCAGGGGTATCAATTCGAGAAGCGGTACGTCAAACGGCAGATATATTAGGTGCTGCACGGCGCGCCGGGATGATGATTGCTTATTCTCGTGCCAGTCATTTCCCGGGCGGTGCAGACGAGTCGCCGGTCCATTTGCATCACTTGCTCCGACGGGGACAGAGGGGAGGGGAGCCCAACGTGGTTCTTGACACGTGGGGGCATGAGGTGGTGACGGAACTCACCCCTCGGGAAGGAGAACTCGTCTTTGACAAATTCTCCTTCAGTTGTTTTCAAGGAACAGTCCTGGAAAAGATGCTCAGGTTGCGCGGGATCAAGACCCTCGTCCTGGTGGGAGTAGCCAGCCACTCGGGAGTTCTTACCACGGCACGGGTGGCGACGACCTTGGATTACTACCCGGTGGTGGTTCACGAGTGTGTTGCAGGCACGGATCCCAAACAGCATCAGGCGGCCCTGGACCTACTGGGGCCGGATCTCTATGCTAAGGATGCAATTGTTAAATTATGGGGATGAGGAACTGGTTCGATGTATGTGATTGGGATTGATGTTGGGGGGACCTTCACGGACTGTGTCGCCATCGATGATACCGGTCGTGTGAATGTGGATAAGGCCTTCACAACACCTGAAGACCTGAGTCAGGGTATCCTGGCTGCTTTGCAAAACCTTTCCGGCTCTATATCGAAAAACGTGAGTGAGTTGCTCGGGGAAGCGCAGGTCTTTTCTCTGGGTACCACTAGCATGACTAATCGTGTGGTGTCACGAAAGGGAGCCCCGGTTGGGGTCCTTATCTCAAGGGGGCATGAGGACGTCATGAGGATTGGCAGGGTCATGGCAAGGACCGAGGGATTGCGGGAGGATCAGCGTTATGATCTGTCCATATGGAACAAACCAGAACCGCTTGCGGGAAGTGGCATGATCCAAGGCGTTTCAGAGCGAATGGACTGTAAGGGAGAGGTAGTGGTACCTCTCAACCGGGACGAGGTGGTCAAAGCCGTCAAGGAACTTGAAAAGAACGGTGTTGAGGCAGTTGCCGTGGTATTCCTTTGGTCTTTTCTCAACCCCAGTCATGAGCAAGAGGTCAGGGACCTCATCAAAAAGCACGCTCCCAAGATGCTGGTTTGCCTATCGTCCGAGATTTCGCCGACCCTTGGTGAGTATGAGAGAGCCAACACGACTCTTTTGAACGCCTTTCTGGCACCGGGTTCTCGGCACGATCTGGAGACTCTGGAAAACCGACTGAAAGAGAGAGGGCTTCCAGGTAGGATCCTGGCCATGCAATCCCACGGGGGGCTGGGTTGGCGGGAAGAGGTGGAACTCCAGCCGGTGAGGGCGTTGGCCGCTGGTCCAGTGGGTGGCGTGATGGGTTGTGCGAAGTTGGGGACTCTCTTGGATGCTCCAAACGTCATTTGTACCGATATGGGTGGTACCAGCTTCGACGTTGGGCTGGTCATTGATTCGCAGCCAAGATTTGCCAATGAGGCGGTGATTGAGCGACACAGAATTCGGGTCCCGACGGTTGAGGTGACCTCCATAGGTGCAGGTGGGGGAAGCATTGCGTATGTGGACATCGCCACATCTGAACTACGGGTAGGACCCGAAAGTGCCGGTGCGACGCCGGGGCCGGTATGTTACCGCAGGGGCGGTGTAGAACCCACCGTTACAGATGCGGATGTGGTCCTGGGACGAATCGATCCAGAAAATTTTTTTGGCGGGCGCAATCTGCTGGACAAAGAGGGTGCCCTGGCTACCATGGAAAAAAAGATCGCCGGTCCCCTTGGAATGGATCCGGTTGAGGCCGCAAAGGGGATCTTGGATATTGTGGATGCTCGAATGGCAGACCTTGTACGGACCCTGACGGTTGAGCGGGGCTACGATCCGCGCAACTTTGAATTGTTTGCCTACGGAGGAGCTGGCCCCACCCATGTGGGTGCTTATGCCAGGGAGATTGGCGTCAAGAAGGTCGTGGTTCCTCTATACGCCTCGGTCCTGTCAGCCTTTGGGATCGCCGCGTCGGATCTTCGACGTCATTACTCCCGTGCGCAACCCATGCGTCAGCCATTTGATAACAAGAGAATTCGCTCCGCCCTGGAGGAGCTGGAGAAAACCAGCAGGCTGGACTGGAAACGGTCGGGCCTTGCGGAGGAGAGTGCTTCGTACCTTTGGTTCGTGGATATGCGCTTCCGTTATCAGGTTCACGAAGTCAGGGTGCCAGTAGTGAGGGAGGAGGTAAGGGACCTGGGAGAAAGCCTGGTTGAACGATTTGTGAGTCTCTATGAAGAAACCTTCGGTGTGGGGAGCGCCATACGGGAGGCAGGTACGGAAATCCTTAACTTTCACGTGGTCTCCGTAGCACCGGCAGCAAAAATGGTCATGCTTAAGGCAACCCCAGACCCAAGCTCTCCACGACCGATTTCACGGTCAACGCGAAAGGTTTACTTCACTGATTCATTCGAAGAAACCCCAGTATATGAAATCAAAGACCTATCCCCGGGGCACACATTTTCTGGACCCGCCATTATTGAGGCGTCGAACACGACCATTGTGATTCATCCCGGGCAGAAGGTTGAGATGGACGAATATTTAAACGTCAACTTGAATACAGAGTGATCATTGCGATCTAAACGATCAGAATTTTATGATTAGGATCCAGTATGCTAGACCCTGTTACCTTTGAGATTCTCAGACACCGATTCATGACTATTGTTCGTGAAGGCGCCATCGCCCTACGCAATGTGTCAGGCTCGCCCACTGTGGCACTGTCCAACGATTGCAACGTGGCCTTGTTGAACGAGACAGGTGAGGCGGTGATCGTAGGGCCCACCATCGTGTCTCACGCCCTGGGATGCATGTATGCCTCCAAATATATTCACCAAAACTATGCGGAGAATCCTGGTCTTTCCCTAGGAGACCTTTTCCTGTCGAATGATCCGTATATCTGCACGCCTCATCAAACCTGTACCGTGGTGGTGGGCCCGGTCTACTGGGAGGGACAGAACGTCGGCTGGACGGGCGCAGGAATCCATATCGCCGACGCGGGTGGCCCCACCCCGGGGCAGGTCTCTCTTGGCGCCCAGTCCATCTGGGAGGAGGCGACTCCTCTGCCACCGGTGAAGATCGTGGAAGGAGGGGTGGTCAGAAAAGACATCGAGCAGGACTATTTAAAGCGATCTCGGACGCCGGCACAGAATGCCATTGACCTCAGGGCCAAGATCTCGGCCAACACCATCATGCAACGAAGATTCACTGAAACCATTGAGCGCTATGGTCTGGACACGGTGAAGGAGGCCATGCAGCGCATCATGGATACCACCGAGAGCAAACTGAGGGCACTGCTGAGCGAAATCCCCAACGGCTCCTGGTCCGAAGTGGCCTATTTGGATTATTTTGATCGTGAGAAACTTCAAGTTTATGTGTGCCGGATGACCATGACCAAGGAGCGTGATGTGCTAAATTTTGATTTCTCCGGATCCTCCGAACAGGCTCCGGGTGTCATCAATGTGACGCGGCCGGCCCTGGAAGGTTATGTGGTTCGGGCCGTTATGACTATCTTTGGCTTTGCCATCTCGCCCTGCCCGGGAGGAATCTTTCGGGTCTGCAGGTTTCATGCGGACCCAGGGACCTTTGTGAATTGCTCTTGGCCTGCCGGTGTTTGCAAAGGGACCACATCGGGCACCTACGCCGTCCTTCGGGCCGTAACCAGCTGCATAAGTCAAATGTTGAGCCAGGGCCAAATGGATCGGTGGGCCACCACTGGACTCAGGGGGCATATGCCGCTCCTGGATTTCTCAGGGGCGGATCAATATGGTCAGAGATTTGCGGGGGTATTTACCGATTGCTCACTGGGGATGGGTGGGGGGGCCAGGGGAACCCAAGATGGGATCGATACAGGCAGCGGGAGCGAGCCCGAGGTTGCGATCCCCAACGTCGAGACCAACGAACTCCGTTACCCCATACTCTATCTCTACCGCCGCCAGGCAAGAGACTCTGCGGGTGCGGGGAAATTCAGAGGGGGTGCTGGCATTGACGTCGCCTTCAAACCCCACGGAGTCTCCTCCATCCCACATTTGATCCTGCATTCCCACGGCATTGCCTGTCCAAGTACGGTAGGTTTGGCTGGTGGATACCCGGCTGCATGCAACGAAATGGTAATCATAAGGGAGTGCAAGGTAGCGAGCCTATTTCAGCAGGGAGTCCTTCCCCAGGATCTAGCCGTAGTGGGAGGTCATAGGGAGGAACCTGAGTCCTTTGGACGCAATTGGCTCAACGAAGACGATATCTTTCATTGTACTGGTGCTGGCGGGGGAGGATGGGGGGATCCCCTCGAGCGGGACCCCCTCGCCGTAGTGCGGGATGTCAAAGAAGGCCTGGTATCCGCTCAGTGGGCAAAGGAGCTCTACGGCGTCATTTGTGCGCCTTCTGGCGGGTTGGAGTTGGAGGGTACCAGACAGATGAGGGATCGTATATACAAGCAACGTGTGAGCAATCGGGGCCTGCGATCGAAGGGAAGTCAATCCTCGACCTATCCGGCCTTCGTTGGACCCGTTGCTGACATTGAACGGAACCTGTATAGCGGGGACCAGGGTCAATGCAGTGGTTGTGGTGCCCCTCTCTCCAGTGACGGCTATTTTTTAATCTCGTGGTCGACGGTAGCCCCCTATTGTCAGACCCTAACCGCCAATGGATTATTTGAGCTTGCCGGATGGTTCTGCGATAAGTGTCTACGGTTAGATCGGGTCAAATATTTTCCGCGGGCTGGTGAATATTCTTAGCTATCAGTATCGGAGGCATGTATTCATGAGTCATTTTGATGAGCTGCTTGAGCTGCGGGACAGGCAACGCCTGGTGGCACAAAAACAACCCATTGTTATTAAGGGCAAGGATGTCACCTGGGAGGACAACCAGCACGGAAAGATGAAGTGGTTTATGCACCCCTGCTTCGATAGTGCATGGAATGCCTATGTGCTCTATTCCCAGCAGGTGAATCCGGGTTGGAAGAGTGGCCTGCAGAGATGCCAGGGGGGAGTGTTGTTCTATATGCTCCAGGGTAGGCTGCGCACTAAAGTTAACGGCGAACTATACGACTGGGGTGCCGGAGACCTCCTGACCCTGCCCATTTTGAGAGACGGTGTGGAATACCAGCACCTCAATGTGGAAAACGATTCCAACTCCACCTTCCTCGCCTGCGAAATCAACACGGCTCATTCTTTGGGAGTGGATAAGGGATCCGGCTTTGAGGAAATTGAAGCCTGTGGCAAGATCTCTGAAAAGGACCTGACCTCAGGAAATGGTTTAAGGATACCAGCCGCGCCGCAACGAGGGGATGCTCCGGCTACTTTAAGCACTCAATACGACCGTGATTTCCAGCGCTGGATGGAGATCCGAGAGAGGTACGAGACGGGAAATCTGCTGGTTCGTGGCTCGGAGATGAGTTGGGAGCAAAACCGGATGGGGAAGGTTTGCTACTATCTCAATCCCGAGTTCGAGCGTAACGCACTGCAGGACTGGACCGTGTTTGCTCAGGAAATCCGTCTCCATACCGGGAAGCACAAGCACCAGGGAGGGTTGATCATATACGTTACTGAGGGAGAGGGTTATACCATTTGCGACGGCACGAGATACGACTGGCAAACCGACGATCTAATCCTGTTTCCAGTGAAGCCCGGGGGCGTAGAGCACCAGCATTTCAATACGAAGTCTGGCGCTGGGTGTCGATGGATAGTTATGTTCTACTGGCCCTGGTGGGAGGAAGTAGCGTCTGAATTTGTGCAGATGCAGCATCACCCTGATTTTCGTTTGTAAAGGAATGGGGTTATGAAGAAAGAGGTAGAGCAGGCTCAATGCGGACTGGACCTTAGGGTATTCCTGAACCAAGTCAAAAAGATGGATGGGCTCCAGGAAATCCAAGGTGCTCACTGGAACAAGGAGATCGGGGCGTTAACAGAAATTTATGCTGGAGTCCCAAAGCCTCCTGCCCTTCTCTTCGATGAGATCCCCGACTATCCCCGAGGCTACCGGGTCCTCAGCAACGTCTTGATGACCCCAGCCAGAGAGGCCCTGGCCCTGGGTATGCCGCCGGAAACCACGGCTATGGAAATGGTGAAGGCAGTCAAGGGGCGCCTAAGCAATTTCAAGCCGATTCCGCCGCGGGAGGTTTCAATAGCGCCATGGTTGGAAAACACGGATCGAGGTGCGAAAGTCAACCTGCTAAAATTTCCCGTTCCCCAGTGGCATGAGGATGACGGTGGTAGATATATCGGGACCTTTGATGCTGTTATCTGCCGAGACCCGGACACCGGGTATGTAAACGTAGGGACCTACCGGATTCAAGTCCACGATGAAAAGCAGGTGGGCTTATTCATCGTCCCAGGTAAACATGGAGATCTTATCGCCCGAAAGTACTGGTCCAAGGGGGAAGATTGTCCCGTGGCCATTGTTTGCGGTCTCCCCCCCGCCCTAATTCTTGCCAGCGCGGTGGGAATACCCTGGAAGGAAAGCGAGTACGATTTTCTTGGAGGGCTTCTGGGTGTACCCGTATCGGTGCACAAGGGCCCGCTGACGGGACTTCCTATACCGGCCTCTGCCGAGATCGTACTCGAGGGATATGTGCCACCGCCGGAGCGACAGGCAAAAGACGAAGGTCCCTTTGGTGAATGGCCCGGATACTACGCATCCGACGTTCACCCTGCCCCGGTGGTGCGCGTGGAAGCCTTACACCACCGTAAGGAGCCCATCTTGACTGGCGATCCTCCACTCAAGACCTATTTGAACAGTCAAATTTACCTGTATATCCGCTCGGCCAATATCTGGACCGCATTGGAACGTTCAGGTCTGCCGGAAATCCAAGGTGTTTGGTTCCCGCACCAAGGAAGGTTTGTGGTTGTGGTTGCCATTCGGCAAAAGTATCCCGGGCATGCCAAGCAGGTGGGATTTGGGGTTTTAGCCACGCGGGATGGAGGCAGGGACGTGCGCATGGTCATTGTGGTGGACGACGATATCGACATCACGAATATGGACGAGGTACTATGGGCGGTATCCTCGCGTTGGGATCCCAAGACGGCGTCTGAAATAGTCGACGTGGCAGCAAGCTCACTCAATCCAAGGATTTCCCCGGAACTCAGGAAGCGCAGCGAGTGGGTGAGTTCCTGTATTGTCATGGATGCCTGCAGACCCTACAGCTGGATGAAAGATTTTCCCAAGGCTACGGCCATAAGTCCTGAGTATAGAGATGAAGTGCTAAAAAAGTGGGCCCATTTGGATGGACTGAAGTCCTGGAGGCGTTAAAATGAAACTGGAGCCACGCGGGGGTAGGCACTCGGGCATTCCTGCAAAGCTTCAATTCCTTGAAATAAGGAGGATATCATATGCAGGTAATCGATGCGGACGGTCATGTGAACGAGGGTGCTCGCAGCGAAGATCTTGTCAAGTACATGCCTAAAGGTTGCCGGGCCTCGCAGGTCTTCCCGGTACTCGATCACCTTCATTTTCATTACCTGAAGCCAACCTTTGGACAAAAGGAGTTTGGCAATCCCGGTCCTAAAGAATGGCTCGAGTTCCTGGAGAGGACGGAGATTGACTGGACGGTTCTCTATCCCACCTGGGGTTTGGCCATGGGTCGGTTCGTCTCAATGGAATGGGCCATTGCAGCATGCCGAGCCTACAACAACTGGCTCTATGACACGTTTCTCAACCACAGCCCAAAGCTGAAGGGAATGGCCCTGATACCCATACAGGATGTGGACGGTGCCGTCGAGGAACTGCGACGTGCCGTGAAGGAACTGGGAATGATTGGGGCCATGTTACCTTCGAATGGAGAGGGTTTGCAGAATCATCTGGGCGCTAAGCTGTACTGGCCCATTTACGAGGAGGCGGAGAAGCTCAATTGCTCCTTGGCGGTGCACGTGGGATCTTTGCATCATCTGGGTATGGATACGTTCAGCACCTACTACCCGGTTCACGCCATTGGGCATCCTGTGGGTATTATGATCCAGGCTGCTGCCATGCTGTCCCACGGCATCTTTGATAGATTTCCCAATCTTCGCGTTGGGTATCTTGAAGGAGGGTCCACCTGGGTGCCATTCTTCCTGGATAGGCTCGATCGCTCTCATCATGAGGGTCATATGCAGGTGGACTTGAATGGTGAGATTCTGGGAGGTCCGAAGCGTGGGGAAAAGGCCAGTGATTATTTCAGGAAACAGATGCGTGAGGGAAGGATCTTCGTTGGCTTTGATGTGGACGACGGCGGCCTTGGCTTTGCCGTGCAAAATGCCGGAAGGGAAGGGTTTCTTTTCGGCAGCGACTTTCCTCATGAAGTCTTTGACGCTAAGAAGTGTCGCCATGAAATCGATGAATTGCTTGCCCGCGAAGATCTATCCGAGCAAGACAAGGAAGCTGTGCTAGGTGGAAACGCCAAGAGACTCTACCTGGGGAATGCTTGAATAAACTAGCAGAGTAAGGGCAAGACTCTTTGTTAAAAAGAGAAGACATCTTGGATGCTGTGGCTGACTGATGGTGGAAGACGTCTCCCCGAATGATTGAGTTTGTCAACCACCACCTAAACCGCGAGGGGGCAAAGATATTCGCGGTGGTGGACTTTGCCGCAGCGATGACGGTGGTGCGACGTGGCGTGAACTGGGTGGAGGCGTTCTGTCAGATAAAGTCCGAGCATTGACATTGGATCCTACGAACTCGAAGGTTCTATTTGGCAAGGAATAAGCGCCCCGTCGTTCTCGTAACTGGAGGCACCTCAGGTATCGGCCAGGCCGTTCTCCATCGTTTTGCCCAGGAGGGCTATGATTTAGCTTTCTGTGGTCGCAACCTGCGCAGGGGGGAGAAAGCGGCAGCCGAAATCAAAAAAAAGTTTGCGTGTCGAGCCCTATTCGTGCCGGCGGATGTCAGTAACGAGGAAGCGGTGCGGCGTGTGATGGAACTGGGACCGGGACGATTGGGCCGGTTGGACGTTCTTTGTAACAATGCCGGTATTCAGAAGATCGCGCCCATAGAAGATCTCTCCCCTGCGGAATGGGATGAGGTTATGTCAGTCAATGCGCGTGGAGCATTTCTTGCCACCCAAATGGCCCTGCCTTATTTAAGAAAGGTCAAAGGGTGCATTGTCAATGTATCCTCCACCGGCGGCCTGGTGGGTTATGCGGGAGGGTCGGCTTATTGCGTATCCAAAGCGGCGCTCGTCATGCTTACCAAGGTCCTTGCCTTGGAGTTGGCACCGTATCGGGTGCGTGTGAACTGCGTTTGCCCGGGAGCCACGGATACTCCCATGGTGCCACCGAAGAGTCTGAAGAGAGTTGCCAGTCAAATTCCCCTGGGGAGAGTGGGTCTCCCCCGAGAGGTGGCCGACCTGATCTACTATCTCTCTTCCGCTAGTGCAAAACAGATCACAGGTGGGACCTTCGTGGTGGATGGAGGGGTGACGGCAGGCCGTCCACGGTTAGCCTGAAGATGAAATGTGAATCTCTCGACTATCGCGTTGCTACGGGTCTAATTCGGTATCCATACCACGCTGGAGATCTCGCTAAACTCTCTTGATAGTTTCGTCCACGTAGTACCTCCATCCTCGCTCTGGTACAGATACCCATACCGACTGCCGGCGAAGACTCTCTTGGGGTTGGTAGGTTGCATGTGCACGGTCCACATAGCCGAATTAGCTGGTACCGGAAGGGAAATTCCTCCCAAGTTGCGGCTGCGTCCTGAGACCGCAACACTGTTCCTATGGTTCCCGGCGTGGCATCGCCAATGGTCAGAAATACCGTCTTGCCATTGCCCGGCTGGACGGCAATTCCCCGCGGGTAGATCGTGGCGTAGGACGCCCGGAGTTGGTGCGGTTTCCATGTGACACCATCATCTATACTGGTAAAGAGATCGTTGTTGACCACGACGATGATGGTCTTTGGGGGTCCTTCTACCACAAGGACATTGTGCACGTCTGGGTTGGGTATCGTGTCGCCTAGCGCTTTCCATGTCTCACCTCGGTCAGTGCTATATCGAATCCCATCAACCTCGATGCCCATCCAGACGTTGTCTCCATTTGTTGAGTCGATCGCAATTCCCGTAACACGCGGGGTGCCCACGGCAGGGCATTCCGCTGCAATCTCTATGGGTCGTTGTTCCCAAATGAACCCCCCATCCGTAGATCGAAACAGTCCTGGCGGAGTAGGGGTACCCGTGCCAGCGAACATGAAGGCAGGCTCCTGGGGATCCATGGCCAGTGCCCATACGTTGTAGCGACTCAGAGGGGAATCGATCAAACTCCATGTCTCCCCAGCGTCGTTGCTGCGATACAGTCCCCGGTCGGATCCAGCATAGATGATCTCCGGATGGTGGGGATGATTTACCAGCGCCCGTACTATTGCGTCGGAGTGCATCCCTTGGCGAATACCCACACGCTTCCATATGTTCCCGTTGTCACTACTCCGCATGATGCCTTGACCAACGGTTCCTACGAGAATTGTCATTTGTGCCATTTTTTCCTGGTCCCTAGTTTAATCTATCGATCTCTGGTTTGGTGTTAGAATAGAAAACCTACGCCTAAGCCCAAATTTACCCCTATCACTCAATTTGGGGAGAGAGTAACTAAAAACGGGCTGTTATGTCAATTTAACGGTGGCCTCCTGGGAGGCTTAAGGGGTATACCGAATCAATGCTGGAAGCCAAGGGACCAAACGCTACGCAAATTCAATTTTGGAATGAAACCACTGGGCAGAAATGGGTTAACTACCAGGAGTCCATAATTAACTATGTTGGTCCTTTCGGGGTTGTTGCTATGGATCGGGCATCGGTTATGTCAGAGGAGCGGGTGCTCGATGTAGGCTGTGGTTGTGCTGACACGACCTTCGAGCTTGCTCGGCGGGTTGGGACATCAGGGGAGGTTATCGGAGTCGACCTTTCGTCCATCATGCTTGGACGGGCAAGGGATATGGCGGATGGGTTGGGGCTGTATCAAGTTCGATTCATCGATGCCGATGCACAGACGTATTGGTTCCAAGCTCGATCTTTCGATTTTCTTTTCTCGCGCTTTGGCATAATGTTTTTCCAGGACCCACAGGCGGCCTTTGAGAATCTTTTTCAGGCGCTTCGTCCTGGAGGGCGTTTTGCTTTTGTGTGCTGGCAGGAGTTCAAAAAAAACCATTGGGCGATTGTGCCCACTGAAGCGGTTGCAAAGTATATTGCAGTGCCCCCGTCCTTACCTAATGCGCCGGGACCATTTTCCTTCGCCAATAGCGAATGTTTGGAGGCTGTCCTGTCCAAGGTCGGATTCCATCAGATCGCATTTGAAGAGTCGATTATGGATGTCCCAATCGGTTCGGGTGGCAGCCTTGATGCCGCTGTGGATTTCTTGTGTCAGTTTGGACCTGCGGCTGCTGCCATTAGACAAGCGGCACAGCCAGAAGAGTTTAAGGTTCTGGCAGACGCCCTGCGAGTGGCCGTGGCACCCCATGAGACCCCTCATGGGGTACGCATGCAGGCTGCGGCCTGGATCGTGACTGGGCGTCGGCCTTCTTAGCCTAACTGTATGTAAGAGGTCGGACGGCGGTATTAAGAAGCCTTTAAATGCTTTTCAATGGTTGCAGCCAATAGTGAGGGGGTAAAGGGTTTGGACATATAGTCGCTACAGCCACATTTGAGACACTCTTCCCTATCCTTGGGACTGCTCATGGCGGTCACCGCAATGATGGGAATACAGCGTGTCTTTGAGTTATCACGGATTAGCCGGGTGGCCTCGAAGCCGTTCATTTCCGGCATCATAATGTCCATTAGGATCAAATCCGGTAATTGAGCGTCAGCAATGTCAACCGCCTCCTTACCGTTTACGGCCAGTATGGAATCGTAACCGGCATTCTCCACCAGTCGGAGGAGAATATAGGTGAGGTCCAGATTGTCCTCAACGATAAGAATTTTCTTCTTTACTTTAGAATGTTTAGCTGGATTTCTCATGGCTACGTCCAGGGCTAGTTTTAGAGCAAAAGGGGTGCCAAACTGTAACCCCTCAATCTTGGGCAGATAAGCCGAGATTCGAGTACTATTTTTGGCCAATTATTCGCATTATTATCGCTGGTTGAGGAAAACCTGTGCTCATACAATTGTGGCTAAACTGAGGGGGAATTCCGACTTGCAGGGTTATCCGTGGATTTGATAAAGATAGGCAAGGGAAAAAATTTTAGCAGGAGGAGAAAATTATGAAAGTACTGAGCCTGCGGTCGTGGAATTTTCACGCAGACGATCTCGACCAGATGATCAACTTCTACCAGGGGGTTCTCGGTGCCGAGTTACGCACGAAGCACACCGTTTCAGGAGTTGACGTTGCTCGTTTGCGGTTGGGTGGGGCGGGCCTTGGACTGTTTGATTCCTCGCAAAAGCAAGCTCCAGGTGTCCCACACCACACATTTGACATCGAGGGACCGGATGATCCGGAGGCGCTGGTTAAGGAGTTGGAGGCGCAAGGCATCAAAACGGACGGAATACGACCCCACGGCAAAGGTCCTGGATATTCCGTCTATGTGGTTGACCCAAGTGGAAATCGTATCGAACTATCCCGTGATGTTAATTAGTCGAATGCGGTCTTGGCGGTTCAATCCCATTTGAACTAGAGCTTAGATTCAAGAACCACAGCCTTAGCGGCCCCAAGCAGATTTCCGTTGGCCGGGTCACGAACGGGGATATAGATAGGCACCGCAAAGACTCCGGCGCTCTCATCGAACTCTAAATTCGGTTGTCGCCAGGACTTTCCTTGCTCGATGGTTCGGGTCCACCACTCCTCGTCCGCCTGATAATAGTCGCTAGTCTTATTGGTCACGCAGACATTCAATCCGTTGATCCCGGTGACAAATATCTCTTTGAACTCCCCATAACCAGCTTGAAATATCCTCAACGCTTCATTGCATTGAAAATCGGTCATCTTTGCTACAATGTCGTCGCCGGCTGTAATCCAGGTTTTGTCCAGTGCTTGAATCTGTTCATGGGAAATACCGCGGTAGCGATTGTTTGCAACGCGCAAGGCTTCCAGGATCACTGTATCTTGCAACTTCACTTCCAGGAGACGCAGGTGGTGCTCGGACTCGAGTTCGAACTTCTCCTGGCGCTGCTTTGTTAAGTCTTTTTCTTTTCTCCAATTGAAACGGAAGGAAGATGTGTTTCTATCGTAGATAGCTGGTTCTGAACCGCAGCCAATCAATTGAAAAGTAAGTGCCAATAAGCAGAAGAGGCTCAGGCCTCGTATGAAGGATGTTAGAGGGAAACGGGCAGGATTAATCATAGATCATTTCATGATTTCCTCGGTTCAATCATTGCAAAGAGAGTAGCCGTTCCTAAGGTAATCTGTCAACCATGGAAGGCCTTCCGAGAGGTACCTGTTAGATATTTGATACATAAATTGGACTGGTAGAAGTGATTGTAAGGGGCCAATCCAATCAGTGAGAATTCTCCACATGGGTTGACTTCCCAGCCGGTATGAATCTAAGCTCACCGACAACATGGCCTATTAAAGGGGGGATGCACTATGTCAACTATTTGGGTAGATCTGATGGGCAGTCAGATCAGTTATTACGGTAACGAATTCAAGACACGAGTGATTGAGGCGGGCGAAGGTGAGCCCTTGATTTTGATTCACGGGGTGGGTGGCCATGCGGAGGCTTACAGCCGTAACATTGTCCGTTTGGGGCAAAGATTTCGTGCAATGGCGATTGATCTCGTCTGGCACGGGTTCTCTTCTAAACCTCCTTACAAGGGCCAAGCCGTGCCTACTTATGCTCGTCAAGTTCTCGACCTGATGGATTCTCTGCGTATTGAAAAAGCCAACATCGAAGGTGAGTCATTGGGAGGATGGGCTGCCCTTTGGTTCGCGCTGCATTATCCGGATCGATTGAACAAACTCATCTTGAACACGCCAGCGGGCGTGCGCTTCAAGCCTGGTGTCGTTGACGAGCACCCTGCACAAGGACGGAAGTTGTTGCGGGAACGTTCGTTGGCTGCCATCAATGACCCTACGAGGGAAACCATCCGCAAGAGACTTGAGTGGCTTATGGCTTCCCCGGACAGGGTTAGCGACGAGTTGGTAGAAGTACGTCACAACATCTATAGTGACCCCGACACACGTCGAGCCTTAACGGACGTCTTTAGCAACTCTTTTGGTGACGGGGATTCCGATAAATATATGATTCCCGAACAAGATCTCAAAAATATTAAGGCGCAGACCCTCGTTCTATGGACCGAAAAAAATCCTGGAGCTGGTCCCGATGTGGGGGAATACGTGCATTCCCTGATGCCGGGTGCACAGTATTATTGTATGATCGATGCTGCACATTGGCCTCAATGGGAACACCCGGAAGAACACGATGGTGTTGTTATGAAATTTTTGAGTGGCCAGAAGCTGGGTTGAGTCTAAAGTTCAATTTGAGCATGGTATACGACCTCGAACCCTAAGGCGCATAAGGAAATTTTCGGTTTCGCGGAAATTTTGTGCTATCCTGAGCAAAACCCATGAACAAGCCTGGCACAAACAAAAAGGGTGATGATCAATGTTTTATGGAGCTTGCCTTGGAGGAAGCTGCCAAGGGTTTGGTGAAAGATGAAGTCCCGGTAGGTGCCTTGGTGGTTTATCAAGGAAAAGTTATCGGCACCGGATACAACCGTCGTGAGGAATTGCAAGAACCCACCAGTCATGCAGAGATCCTGGCCCTGCGGGAGGCTGCCGCAAGCCTTGGAAGCTGGCGGCTCGACGATTGCACCCTCTACGTGACCCTTGAGCCTTGCATCATGTGCTCAGGGGCAATCCTTCAGGCTCGTATTCCTCGCCTTGTTTTTGGTTGTCACGACCCCAAAGGTGGGGCCGTGCAGTCTCTCTATCGTCTTTGCGACGATCCTCGGTTGAATCATTCTGTGCAGGTAAAGAGTGGTATCTTGAAAGAACAGTGCGCAAGGTTACTTAGCGGGTTTTTTTTCTCACTTCGGCAGAAGAATCAAGTTTCTGCCTAGCTTCAATATAGATCAGTTGCGGAGAGGTGGCCGAGCCCGGTTGAAGGCGCCTGACTCGAAATCAGGTTTACCCTTGCGGGTAACGGGGGTTCGAATCCCTCCCTCTCCGCCATATCATACACATAACTACTTAAATTACTTGCAACTTTAGTACCTCACGGGTTTTATAACCCCTATTAAAACCCCTATTTATTTTAGGCTTCTCCAGGGAGAAAAAACAATGCCATATCCTCGGGGGACACTAGGGACAACATGGCCCTGGGAACCTAACTGACTCAGGGCCTAGATTACCGCGACCGTACACCTGCCTGTCCAAGAAACGTGCCGTGACGCCCGGTAACGAATCGGACTTCGAGCATGTCCTGCTCTAGGTTATCGAGCTTCACTGCGCTTTTGGTTCTCGAAACAGTTTTTACTCCCCCACCTTGCTGCGGGCGGGCATTAGGGCCGTCAAGATGCCCCAGGATTGACGTTCTCGACTGCCCGAAGTAAATGCCGAAAGCTCTTTCTATCCCCCAAAGAAGCTCAAATTCACTGTAACCAGCATACTTTCACCACTACAACTTCGCCGGTGGAGATACCTCAAAAAACACAGAATTGCCTAATAGAGCAAATTTCAGCATCATCCGACGCCAAAAACTTTTGCTTACAGATGAAAAGGGGACGTTACGGTTCAACCGTTTTCCGTTTGCGAAAAGTTTTCACCCCCCCCTCGTGCTTGATAAGTCGAATAAATAAATTCAATGGACGAAGTTATATTATTGGGCTAGCCTAAGGTGTGTTATTAGATAGCCAATAAATTCGAAGTATCGTTCGATGGATCAATGATAGCATGCTTGAGCTAGTGGCTGGCCAGTGGTGGTCTGGTGCGTGGTGTACCAGGCTTTGTCTTCGGGCAAGTCGCACCTGGAACAAGGGTTTACACAGATGAGCACGCCGGTTATGACAGATTACCCAACCATGAATCAGTGAAGCATAGTGCCCGTCAATACGTAGACGGGATGGCCCACACGAGCGGTATAGAGAGCTTTTGGGCATTGCTTAAAGTGGCTATCATGGTACTTACCATAATATGAGCACCAAGCATGTAGGCCACTACGTCACGGAGTTTTCGGGACGCCACAATCTGCGGTCGCTGAATACATTGGAACAGATGGGAGCGATGGTTAGGGGGTTGGAGTCGGAGCGGTTGAGGTATGAGGATTTAATTGGATAATGGATTTGGTAATTCACAGTGAAACTAAGAATCGACTTAACGCCGTTGTTACTCAAAGGTTAGACGGGATTGTTTCCCTTCTTATAGTCAATACTGATGACATTATCCCCTTTGATGATGTCGTCGGGATCAAGCATGGTAATGACCGGAACCGTAGGGGTCGTGGGCTTAAAACGAAACGCTCTCCCAAGGGTGACGGTAAATGAAATGACCCCGTAGTTGCCGCTGTCCACATCGATTTTCCAAGCATTGGCACTGTTGTTGATGAACTCAAAGGTTTGACCTAGTTGTACCTGAAAACTTTATTTATGTGCCATATCTGTTCTTTGCTCTAAAGAGCAACCACGCCGGAGGTTGGGTCAAGACCCGGCGTGGTTGCGTCTCATTCCTACTTAGCGTGTCGCCCCAAAAGCGGCTGTGAGGTCGGAACGCTCCAAAGTTCCCGCCGCTCCTTCATGTTGCCGACCTGTGAAAATGCCAGTCAGTGTTCCATCATCACCGCCAGTCTGCTTGAACGTATTGCCGCGAACATTAATATCATAACCAAGGTCACCGTCAAGCCATTGCACCCCTGTTCCCGCTGCACCTGGTGTTCGGTTGGCAGGGAAGGCTTCAAGGGCGGTAAAATCGGCACGCCCGTCCATGGTGCCTAAGTTTATACTTATCCGAGCATCGCCAGTGACGGCGGCGGCTTGAGGGGTAAGACCGAGCAGGGTACCGGTCCAGGCCGCGCTTCCCGACAGTACGGGGTTATCGGCAAGGCTGGTTTCGGGAAGGTAGCCGTTGGCCCACGGTTCCGCGTAGCCATTGCGCAAGGCGACGCCAAAGTTGGCGTATGGGCCGTTGCCAGCGATATGTGTTGACATGCTTTCCCATGATCCCAGCGACGTTGGATCGTCGCCGTTGCTCAGGTGGCCATAGAGCGCTTGCAACGCTTCCCTGTCTACTGGGTAGAGGAGAGAAAGGGGTTGCGGGACACCCTGGCCAGTAGCATAGCCGTCGCCCACGGAGCTGTCCATGATAGTATCGAAGTTTGGGGAAACATGGCTGTTAACGCCGAGTGCGTGGACGAGTTCATGGGCAAGCAACATGACGGCTCGCGTGTTAAGCCATCAAAAAATCTAACCCTAGCGGGATTCGTTGCGTCATTACAAAATCTAACCGAAGTCGTCTCGCATCTGTCGTTTCATGTCCTGTTGTTGGCGCTGTAGTTTCTTGCTGAAGGTCCAGTTTCTCCACGGCGTTTGTTTCAGCGGTGGTCTCTCTCGTGGGGCTCTGTCTGCATGGCTGGCCAGCTTGTAGATCCGCTGCAGTTGCTGATCGATTCGGGTAGAGAGCTCGAAGGGATCAGTTGTCTTAAGCGTGTGCTTGAGGGCTGCCAGCTTTTTGGGGTCTCCCTTTCGGGACTCCACGACCCGTTCGAACGGGGTACGAGGCGTGTCATAGCGGCGAATAAGTCGAGAGCCTATACGGATCTTGCATCGCAGCTTCATGGAGGGCTGGAACAGATTCTGGAAGATCCTAAGCTCATCATAGAGCTGGTTGGCGGCCTCTTGGGCCTTTGCGGTGTCGTAGCGATCCCAGCCCATAAGCTTTCTGACATGGGTCCAGTTTTTCTGCTCGATGTGCGCGTTGTCATCTTTTTTGTAGGGACGCGAGCGGGTGAACTGAATGGTGTGGCCAGCTGGGCGTTGTTGACAGAAGGCAAGAAGGCGGTTGTTGATAAACTCACTGCCGTTGTCGGAGTCGATCCCCTTGAGGGGAAAAGGAAGCTGGTGTTCGATCTCGGTGACCGCATTCAAGACACCCAAAGCGCTCTTACCCATGACGGCCTTGCGCTCTACCCAGCAGGTAGCAATGTCGACACAGTCCAGACTATGGACAAACTCCCCAACCGCTGAGGCCCCTGAGTGTGACACCAGGTCAATCTCCAGATAGCCCGGCCGGTTCACATCCCAGTGATCGGTCTTAATCGGGATCATCTGCTTTAGTAGCGATCCGGGCCGAGTGGTGCCATAGAGTCGGCGTTTCACGATGTGCTTGGTTTCCCTCAGGCGCCGATCCATCTGACGGGCGCTGATGGCCAGGAGCTGATCCTCTAACGGTTGGGTCAGCTCGAAGTGTTGCCTTATCCAGGGCAACCAGTGTACAAGGGCGGCCTTCAGACGTTGGGAGCACAGATACCCCGAGGCCTCCCACACCTTTGCCAAAATCCTTACCATTGCCCGATTGTATGTAGGAGAGCGAGGTGCACCCCGTTACCATTGCCCGATTGTATGTAGGAGAGCGAGGTGCACCCCGTTTGCGTACAGTTGCCTCGGGCAAGGGCCGGTTTAAAAGCCAGATGGCATATTTGCGGTTGTAGCCGCAAACCTTGCAGAATTCCTCTAGCATCGTTCCCTTCTGTGCCCGTGGTGCGTGCTGATAACGATCATAGATGGATCGTAAATACTCCTGCTTGGATCGTCGTGCCATGGTGAACCCTTCCATTGTTGCCCTCCTTGAGCTCTAATGTGAGCCCTTGGAGGGTTAGAATCACAAATGGCGCAACGTATCGCCCTTGGGTTAGATTATACATGGCGCAATACGCTGTTCATTATTCTTGTAGTTATCACCTGTCTTGATTTCCGCCCTGGTCATCATGACGGTAGCGCTTCCCATGGCGGCCAGAATAACAAGAAACATCAAAACAACTGCAAGGATCACTCCTCGATCGTTTTGCAATATAGAATGTGTGATTGACATTGTTGCATTTTTCTTCGTTCCTGGTCCCTTAATCAATTTAATTTGACCAGATCAGTTTCCTGTTACTTGTAATACAAGCAACCCCCATGCCATTTGGTGATGGCTTGTTTTATGGCTTTATTTAAGCAACTAAGAGCATAACGTCTAATATTGAAGCGGGCGAATCTTTCAGAAACACAAGAATGATGGGAGAGATTTTTTTCTGTCGAAGATTTAAAGTCTTGGGATTATTAAAAATAAAAAAGCCCCGGAGCATTGCTCTCGGGGCGAAATTAAGGGTTGGAAACTGCCTCTGGCAGTTAGATGCTTGAAAAAAGGCTACATCAAGTGATTGAAGGCGACGGTCCTGGGAGGGACATCTTTTATCGCCTGGTTCATGACGGTGGAGCAATAATGGATATTGCTAGCTCCTCCGCCAGAGGTATCAAAGGTTGGCGGTCCCAGTACATCGTCCGCTGTGTACATGATGCTGTCTGGCCCTATGGTATTGGCAACAAAGATACCACCTCTAATGGTATTGGTCCCGCCTCCAGCTCGGACCATGGAACCTTGACCGATAACATAAATCATCCCGTCGTAGTTAATATTACCTTGAAACGTGAGTTCTCCCGTCACTACAATGATCCCCGCCCCACTTGCATTTAGACTGAAATCACCGTTGACCACAACCACTTGAGTATCACCAGGGGCTCCCACATAAACACTGCTCGCGCTAGTGCCACCCGGTGCTACGGTATCCGCTGCTTTTGCAACGGTTTTAACCATTTCGTTCAAGTCATCGGCATTCATCATGTCCACACCGTAGTTACTTAAAATCGTAGTCATGGTGCTAGCTGGAATGGTTGTCGAAACCAAATTCGGATCCGTCACCGCATCAACCTGACCACCCGTCGCGTTTCTGGTAAAGTACCTACCAGGCTTTGAAGTGGCAACTGCGGCTTGTATATTCGGAAGGTCCGCAAGGTGACTCATAGCCACAACCGGTCTCGTGACACCTATGGGATCTGTGGCGCATTGATCGTCCGCATACAAGTCTTTTGCATTGCTATCGTTGCCGATAAAGGTGGCGCCGGGACCCACCAGGGTGATCGGCGAGGGAGGTGTGAAGATATCAAAGATTGTCACCACGATCTCTACCGTTGCCGTCGAGCCGCTGGGGCCCGTCGAAACGGAAGTCAAGGTCACAGTCTTATTGGTATCGGTTAGATTAAAAATGCCGTCAATGGAGTCATTGGTAAGATATACGCTATAAGAACCTTCTGTAAGAGAACCGGTGTTAATAAGGGGAACATCATCCGTACCCGAAACGTAGCCATCTAAAAGCCCGTTGAGCCCAGTGCTGTTTCCGAGCTCATCAGTAAAAGCACCCGTATTCACGCTGCCAGCATTTGTGGCCCTGAGCTGTTCCCGCGCGTGTTCCGCACCCGCCTGGGCTAAAAAGAACGCCTGTTCGTTGTTCTTGTAATTATCGCCAGTCTTGATCTCAGCCCGGGTCATAACAACCGTAATGCTTCCCATGGCGGACAAAATAGCCAGGAACATTAAAACCACGGCAAGGACAATACCTT
Source organism: uncultured Binatia bacterium (SeqCode) (assembly GCA_965215595.1). Classification (GTDB taxonomy): domain Bacteria; phylum Desulfobacterota; class Binatia; order UBA9968; family CAXXLF01; genus CBDCDW01. Next base: position 333,584 of record CBDCDW010000007.1, read on the forward strand.
TTTCATTGCCGCAGGCTGACCGTAGGCTCAATTTATTCATTTTGCTGGTAGGGTTCATTGGATGTACCTCCGAGATGATGCTCACTGGGTTAGAATAGTCTGCGGAGCAACAGAATGGGCATCGGCAGCCCAAAAGACAGCGACCGTAACGGTTTTCATACCGGCCGCCGGGTTGTCAACGTCTGTGGTGGTCACTCTTTTAAAAAAGGGAAAGTTAGGAATCGAATTGTAGTTCTCGGTTATCGTGGTGTCCGCTACGGCGGTGTTGCCATAACCCAGTTTCGTCATCTCTTCCATTCGGTCCTGAGCAAGCGTGGAGGCCACCGTCAGTCGATTGCTAAAATTGTTTCCCTGCATCAATGCTGCCGTCAAACCGGCCATCCCCAACAGGGCGGTAGCGAGCAGAGTCGTAGCAACCAAGATCTCTATAAGTGTGAATCCTTTTTTGTTGCGAAGAGTTTTCATAGTCATCCCTTTCCTCAAGCTTTTGATGCGCTGCATGCCTCTACCAGGGCAACCTCTGTGCCAAAGCATATAAATCTTTGTTACTAAAAAGGAAATTTAGATTTTCAGAAAATTGTGCAGATGGAGTCACCTCAAAAATACCCTTCAAAGCGAATCAAATTGATACAGAAGGCTTAATTTGAACCGCATTTTTAAGCTGAAGCGAGATATGAAGAAACGATCTCGGGACCGATTATGTTTGTAGTACAAGAAATCGGGCAATGTGAGCAGGAATAACCTAATAATGTCAGCTGTTAAATTGGAAAACATTAGTTAAATTCCAACCGCCTTCATTTGGAGACCTGAATCTCCTAATATATATAAGGTGTCACAAAAGGGTCTCAAAATTTGACTGCGCGAGATTCCTGTTGGCATAGCTAATCAAGAGCTTACTAGCGCCACTCACACATAATAGCTCGTCAGCGGAGGAGCTGGTATCCATGCTCGCGGCATTGGCAATTCTTAGTCCGTCCCCTGCGTGCTCCGTTCCTCCCTGTGCAGCAATGAAAGCCCTTTCACTGTAATTGAGATTATCGCAGACCTTGATGTTGGCCCTGGTCATGACAACGGATTCACTACCCAGAAATTTCAAGACAGTCATGAACAATAGGGTATAGCCGAGTACAAATCCATTTTCGCTGTTACACCCTAAGACTATTCCGAATTTTCTGTACGGATTATTTAATTCAACCTATTTACATAATCGGTTCCAATTGTTCTGGATCAATTCGCGACGAAGGCCTGCAGTCTCATAATTACCATTTAATGGCTTCTCTCAGTGTGAATCATTGCTACTCTCAATCTGAGTTTACCTTTATTGGTATTGGCAACGTCTATGCCGAAATTGATAACTGGTTGTTTTTCCAAGCCATTGAAAGTCGACGCTCAAACCGGCTCATTATGAGCACTTCTTGGCCCGATAATTGCTTTTAAAAACGATTCATATTGACACGGCAGGCATATGTTTAATCCGATTCTAATCATTGGTGCTTCGAAAAGATACGTTCCCCTGTTCTCTGCTCTTAAAGATCTTGGCATAGAAACAGAGCAGGTTCCAACACCTAGTGAAGCCCTATCCACTCTTGGTTCAAAGTCCTACGGGGCGGTGTTGATGGAGTGTGACCAAGGGCTCCCCAGCGGAATCGATACTGCGGAGAAGATCCACAAGACTCGACCGAACATCCCCGTGGTCGCTTTGGGGAACGCTCCGGACACTCGTGATGAAAAGGATATGAATGGTCATAAAGACCTGGTGGATTACCTCCCCATGACCGGGGTGGAGAATATAGATCTAGCTCGTCTCCTCAGCAGCCTAAAGCAGGTCATACCGGAGTTGCGTACCCAGGTGTTGCCGGGAAGAGACCTGCTCTGGATGAAGACGCATAATGAGAAGATGAAAAAGATACTCGCCCTGGTGGATATCATTAAGGATGAAACCGGGAGCGTACTAATCCAGGGGGAGAACGGTACGGGGAAAGAGGTGATCGCATGGCTGCTCCACTACTCAGGGCGGATCCATGCAGCCCCCTTTGTGGCTATAAACTGTGCGGCCATCCCCGAGACCCTGCTGGAAAGCGAGCTTTTTGGCCATGAAAAGGGCGCTTTCACGGGGGCCACAGAAAAGAGAATCGGAAAATTTGAATTGGCCCACAAGGGCACGGCCTTCCTCGATGAGATTGGTGACATGCCGATACACACACAGGCCAAGATTTTACGGGTATTGGAAACGGGGGTCATTGAACGGGTAGGAGGCCACAAAAAGATCCCGGTGAAGTTACGGATAGTCGCGGCCACCAACCAAGATATCGGTGATAAGATCGAGAAGGGACAGTTTCGGCAGGACCTTTTCTACAGGATCAATACCTTTACCCTTCATCTCCCGTCCCTGAGAGAAAGAAAAGAAGACCTTGCCAACCTTGCCCAGCATTTTCTCGATCTTGTAGGTGCAAGACGAGGAGGAGGGCCAAGAAAGCGTCTATCCGCCGACGCGGAAAAACTGCTTCTCGCATACGAATGGCCTGGCAACGTTCGTGAGCTTCGTAATGTGATGGAACGAGCAGCGGTGTTAACCGCCGCTACCGTGATTGGGCCCGATTCCCTTCCCGAAGAGATTTTAAGGCAAACGCCTCAAGAAGCGGTAGTATCCCAGCCCTACCAAACAGTCACCCCGGTCCCATCTGGAGTTCCGGCAGCGACCCCTGGCGAAATTGTACCCTTGAAGGAACTGGAGCGAAGGGCCATTGTGGAAGCCCTCACCCAAGTGGGGTATAACGCCACTCAAACCGCAAAGCAGCTCGGTATTTCCAAGGCGACTCTTTACCGTAAACTCAAAGAATACCGTATTTCACGCCGGCTCATCCTCTGGAGCTAACTCAAGTTTCTCCAATTAGCCGCTCCCCGGCTAGCTAGGAATTCAATACCATACGTCTCCATCTACTAGAGTCTATAATAGGCCTAGGAACGCATCTGTAATGTGCATTGTGTCACCGAGGGGAGAAGGGAGCACAGAAACAGCTCTCTATTCCAGCTTTACTAATAAAACAAGGTAGTTATAGGCTAGAGGTGGCTCTGCGGCAATCCATACAGGCCCTGCCGGTGTTCAAGATCGTACGTGTGTTGACTTTCCAAACAGGTAACGGCGTGACTTCACTCGTATCTGTGAAGTTCCCATGGTTTCGCGGTTGGTAGTTATTAGTGGGAGATGGATTGCTGAATGGACTCGGTGGCTGCCACGATGAGAAGCGCTATGAGCGCCTTCCTCAGATCTTCCGCGTTTCTATCCGTCGAAGTCCTTCTGGCGTCGCGGGCTTTGCTGTTAGGGATTTGTTGCACCGCCTGGGTCATGGTGATGCTAGTGGAAGTATTGGATTTTACATGAGAAACTGTGGATACGGCGTATGCCTGTTTGACTGATTGCTTCATGCCTGTCTTTACCGTCAACCACTGCTCGGTAACTTCTGCACCGGAACACTCCGTGGTGCATTTTGAAGCGCTACCGATGGTGGTCAATGATTAGGATGGCAAATACCAGCGTCCCTAGAGCTATACCGATTGCTATTTTTTTCTTTCCTAGCTGCATTGGAGTAACCTCCGTAATTTTTGTAGGGCGTTTCATGATGAGTGCCTTTTTAGAAAGCAAAAAGCCTGCCAAGCCGATTTGTTCCCAATTACACTAAAATGGACCGCTGGACCTGGCATATACCCACCTTGAGCAAGAGGAGACAATATGAGCGACTAATTATGAGAATTCCACTGCAAAACCAGGGTAGCTTATAATACATCATGAAAGTTTAATCAAATATAGGCAAGTTGTTAATGCGTTACTTTATATATTTAGTACGCATCTGTAACACATTTGCCTCGGATGGGAGGGGCGAGTTCAGTATTGCGATGCCCGGTTAGACCTTTTCCCCGATCACCAGGGAGGAGGTAAGGGGGGGTGGCAGCGGAAATTCTTTTATTGCCCTAAATCCGGCTTGCTCCAGCCATGCCTTTACTTCGTTAAAGGAATAACACCTGCCCTGGGCAGTGGTCAGCAACATTAGCAGGGCGAAAATGGCCCCCACAGGGGGATCAATCATAGAGTCATCGAGAATATGATCTTTAATCACCGCTTTGCCGTTTTTCTCCAGGCAATGATAGACCTTGCTCATAAGCCGCTTGTTTTCATCCGCACCTTCCCCGTGGATAATGTTGGAAAGGAATACCATCTGATATGAGCCCGGGATGGGATCTGAGCGATAGTCTCCCATCTCAAGCCTAATGCGATTCCAGAGTCCAGAATCCTTTACGCACTCCTCTGTCACCTTAAGGGTCCCGGGAAGGTCGAAAAGAGTGGCTCGAAGCGCAGGATTTTTCCTGCACAGTTGAATCGCATAGGTGGCGGGACCAGCACCAATATCCAAAATTTCATTTACGTTACTCAAATCCAGTGTTTCTGCCACTATTTCAGCATCACCACGGGCTTTTACCAGGGAATCCATTGCATGGATAAACTGCTGTGTCTCCCGTGTCCTCCCTTGGTACATGTCCGGTGGTCTCACTGGAGTACCTGAACGAATTGTTTTTTCTAGATCGCCCCAACAGGTCCAGAGGCTGGAGTCAAATAAAATCATATCACCAAGGTATTTGGACGATCCTCTCACCAGATAGTTAGCGGAGGTCTCATTCAATGAGTATTGTCCAGCCTCCTTTTTGAGCAACCCAAGGGAGGCCAAGGCGTTAAGGAGCATTTCAGTCGCCCTGGGCTCCGTATATAAGTACGCGGAAAGTGACAGGGCATTCTGGCTCTTCTTCTCGAGAGCATCAAAGAGACCGAGGCTCACCGCAACCTGCACTATTCGGGCTTCAACATGTCCGGATGCGAGGCCTACCAAGGAGGAAAAATCCATGGATTTGTCAAATTCGCTCGATGATTCGATAGGTCCGGCTCTTGGGCTTAAGGGGCGAAAGAATACCAAGCTTCACAAGATTACGGATTTCACGGTAAGCCGTATCTCGATCCACCTCACCAATTCTCTGATAATCTATGGTGGAAAGGGCTTTGGCATGAGAGTAGGCATAGACCAAAAGCCTCCTTTGACGCAGACTGATTTGAAATCGACTAAACTGGTTCAGCCATTTGAGTGTAGCCTCATCATAAACAGGTGTATTCCGGAGGGTGACTGTGAAAAAGAACCCTTCAGTGGAAAATTCAGGAGGCCGTAAACCGTAATGTTCCATCTCCTGAAAAATCCTGGGGATCCCTTCTCCCATCTCTCGTAGATATCCCAGATCCCCAAGAGCTCGGACCATCAATGGATTACGTGAGAAGTGAACCCTCTTTTGCAGCCTCAACTGTTCAAGCGTGACGGGGGAGGGAAGCATTCCGGGGCTTCGCACTTCGATTCGATCGTCAAACATCCAAACTTCTATGGAAGCTCCGGTAAGTGAATAGTCACGATGGGCAACCGCGTTGACCAAAGCCTCCTGCCAAGCGAAAGTGGGATACTCGAGACGCTCACGAAAAAAGAGGTCGTGAAGCACCATCCTCTCACGGATATGTTCTTTTATCCGTCCCACAGCCTCATCGATGAGGCGCCAAAGGGGAGTCTCAAATCTGATTCGCTTGACGACATTCAAGGATTCACCCTGTTCACGCTCGGTACCGTCATACTTAACAAAATCGATCCCGCAACGTGGATGCCATTGGGAAGGATCTTTTGAAAAGAGAAGTAAGGCCGCCATTCTCAAAGAGGGTGGGGCAGATGACCCATCCACCAAATGGTAGGAATTGGCCAAAAGGTCCCTGGGATCCCTCGGATCTCCAATTTTTTCCCCAAAAGCCTTGATGGCCTCCAGGTCCAGTGCCTCCCAGGTGGCACCAAGAATGGCTTGCCTCTCATAATGAAATGTTCTTTTAGATTCTCTCAGGCTTTGAATCTGTTCGGCTGGTATGGATGGGTTTTCCGCTGCCACACGATAAAAGGTCCGTCCTCCCATCACGCGATGCACTTCCATTGCAGGCCCAACTTCAAATTTAAGGAGCTGGAGGTTCCCCAGTTGCAGTTTCTGGTAGGAAGGATGGAGGGTCGGACTCAAAAGCGTCTGCGGAGCCTGGAGCAGCGTCTGAAACTCCTCGGACGGGTGAGGGATACCGGTAATGCTTTTGTCCTTCTCGACTCCTAAGAGCAGGGTACCCCCATCTGCGTTTGCCATTCCGCCCAGTATTCGGGCAATCTCCCGGGCCAATTCCTCCGAGGATTTTGGCAGCGCCCCTTTTCTATTTTGCTCAAAGGCACTGACAAACTCCAGAAATTGTCCTCGCTCATTCCGGAGCAGGCTTCCTAGTTCCTCGCCCTGCATGCATTCAACCCTTAAAGTTGGCCGCCAAATCGGGAACGGCATTCAATCGAACAATTTCAAGTACGATGCGAGCTGACGTGAAGAGATCCTTTAAATCAAGCCATTCCTTAACCGTGTGGATATCCCGCATCCCCGTGGCGAGATTCGCAACTTCTACCCCTTTTTTATTGAAGACGTTAGCATCGCAACCGCCCCCTGTGGCCAGGGTCTGAACCTGCATCCCGAGATTTCGACCCGCGGAATGAACCAGTTTCACTATGGGAGATTCGTTGGAAAGATTCATGGGGTCGTATAGGCGCTCCACCTTTGTTTCTACCGTGGGTTGAAACAATTCACCATCAACCTCCAATGCGTATGAGGATGCCGCTTCTTCCAAACATCGAGTCATCTCACGTATTTGTCGCTCCAGTTTTTCTTCACTGTGGCTTCTTGCCTCACCCTTAAGGCTTACCGAGTTGGGTATGATGTTCCGGGCCATGCCACCTTCGATGAACCCCAGGTTTGCCGTTGTTTCCTCATCGACTCTACCTAACCTCATTCTGGAGATGCCGGCGGCGGCTACTTGGATGGCGCTAACGCCTCGTTCGGGGCATATACCCGCGTGGGCCTCCAAGCCGTGGATCTCGAATTCAACATGGTTTGCGGCAGGAGCCCTGGTGAACAGGAATCCGACGGAATCGCTGTCGAGCACCAGACCGAATTTTGCCCCCAGGCGCGACACGTCGAGGCATTTTGCACCTAAAAGTCCAACTTCCTCACAGATGGTAAACACCAAATCGATATCACTATGGGGCAGATGGTTCTCCTTGAGAACACGTAAAACCTCGCATATGATGGCAACCCCGCTTTTATCGTCACCCCCTAGTACTGTGCGACCATCGCTGCGAAGCACCGTCCCATCGAGAATTGGAACCACTCCTTCTCCCGGTTTCACCGTATCCATATGCGCAGACAGAAGGATGGGTGTGGATCCCGGGACATTGCCGGTGAAGTGAACGATCAGGTTTCCGGTGTTCCCAGCTACCTTTTCACCCGCGTCATCCACCCATGCCTTCCCACCGATTGCTTCCATTTCTCCTTTTAACCGAAGGGCGATGGCTTGTTCGTGGCGCGACAGACTATCGATCCGGATAAGCTCCATGAGGAAGTTTTTGAGTCTTTCTTCCTGGATCATAATTCAGTTCCCGGCTGAGCCTTCCACCTCAAGTGCTTTTATGAGTTGTGTAAACCCCAATTCTGTAAAGAGATCCTTCAATTTTTCGTTACTGGGTCTTTGGCATCGCAACCGGTCCAAATCCACATCCATGGGGACATCGGTTCGGACTGTGGCTAAATCACGGCTCAAGAAGGCGGATTCTTTACCTTCCAAAAGTGCTTTGCGAACCCTAGCAGGCCCCTTGACGCCTGATTGCTCCAACTCATCCAAATGATCATAAAGGTTTTCTAAGGAGTGAAAGCTTTTGATCAATGCAATGGCTGTTTTTTCTCCTATGCCTTTTACTCCATGAATATTATCGACGGAATCTCCCATGAGTCCCATGACCTCCACCACCTCACCGGGCTCCACACCAAATTTTTCCTTCACCTGGTCGACACCAATCCATTTCGATTTCATGGTGTCGAGAAGACACACCGAATCACCAACCAGTTGCATTAAATCCTTATCCCCGGAGACGATGACGGTTTCGAGATCTTGGCCAGCAAACCTTTTGGCCAAGGTCGCAATTAAATCGTCTGCCTCAAACCCCTCCTGCTCCATAACCGCAATATTCATGGCTTCAACAACTTTGCGTATATAGGGGAATTGGGGGATAAGATCGGGAGGTGCCTCCGGTCGATTGCCTTTGTAGTCATCCGCGATTTGGTTGCGGAATGTTTTACGTCCAGCGTCGAAGACAACCACGAGATGCTCCGGTTTATAGTCTTTAAGAAATTTGAGCGTCATGGTGGTGAACCCATAAATGGCCTGGGTAGGAAGTCCTGCAGCGTTGGTCAATGGAGGGAGCGCAAAAAAAGCCCGAAAGATATAGGCGCTTCCATCTATGAGAAATAGCCGACCCCCAGAACCCGTCATGGTAGAGTCACTCATTTCTTCTTATAAGCCTCCCACCATGCTGCGTAATATATGAGAACCAGCAATAACACTAGGAATGCAACGGGAATGAGAACCATAAGCCACCTCTACTTTTTTTATTCCGAATCCTAAAAATCCCACCAGGTAAGTTTATTTGAGCCAAGGTTACAATTCAAGACTGGACCAAAACTGTTCGGGCCGAAAAAGCCCCCCCCAGCGGAACCCACCGGGGCCAATGGATGTAAAAACCAATTCGAACATGATTACTGGATCCTGATTCTGTATATGAATGGCAGGCTCGCGTTTACCTAATAATGGGATTGAACTGATAGAGCAAGTGCAGGTCTTTCGCCCAGGAAAAATCTTTTACCCTAAGAGGCACACCGGTGGTAAATTCGAATTTTCAATTCCACAAACACTCAAATCAGCTAATACTACAGAGAATTTTTTTTCAAACGAATTATTTTAACGCTAAGAGAATTTTTCTCTTGCAATGATACTCAAAAAGTTTTAAAAAATTTTCTCGCACAATTTCTATGTTAAGAAAGTTTCCGCTGCCGCTTGTTAATCAAACTAAAATTCTGGCGATGCAATTATTGACATTCTCTGTGGGCGGCAAGCTCTCTCGTTTAGCATTTTTGTACTACATCAGCATTAGATCAGAAATTAGGTTATCCACAGGTGTTGATAGACCTGTGGATAAGTTCGCCCCGGCCCTAAGAGTGGGGCATGGAAATCTAGGCTCAGTGACTCGAGGCTAAGATGAGTTTGTGGCAAGACGCCTTACAACAGTTTGAAGCTCGACTCGGATCGCATAATTTTGAAACCTGGATAAAGCCCATCCACATTGTAAATGAGGACACCAATCACTTGGCCATGGAAGTCCCCAGCAAATTTTTCCGGGACTGGTTGGAAGAACACTTTCTCTCTACGATCCAGGATGAACTATCTAAATTAGCTCATGAAACGGTTACCGTCGCAGTTTCCGTAAACCCACAAATACAGCGCTCCATTGAACCAGTTAACCTTGAAGAACAGCCGAAGACCAAACCCGTCGAGCCCAACGGCCTAATTCCCAAGTATACCTTTGCGAATTTTGTTGTGGGTTCCCCGAATCAGTTTGCCCATGCCTCTTGTCTCGCCGTCGCCAATCAACTGGGGCAGTGCTACAACCCGCTGTTTCTCTATGGTGGAGTTGGTCTCGGTAAAACCCATCTGGTGAACGCCATCGGCCATACAGTTCTGGCCAAGAACCCCAATCTCAAAGTGGCTTACCTGGCTTCGGAATCCTTCATGAACGAGCTGATCACCTCGTTGCGCAGGGATCGGATGGATAAGTTCAAGGCCCGATTTCGTAATATCGATTTACTTATCCTCGATGACGTCCAGTTTTTGGCCGGCAAGGAAAGAACTCAGGAGGAGTTTTTTCATACCTTTAACTCCCTTTACGAAAACCACAAACAGATCGTCATTACTTCTGATCGATTTCCTAAGGAAATTTCTGGACTTGAGGACCGTCTTCGGAATCGATTCGAGTGGGGACTCATATCCGACATTCACCCCCCTGACATGGAAACCAGGGTCACGATCCTCCACAAAAAAGCTGAGATGGAGCAGGTCCCACTTCCCCACGACGTTGCTGTTTTCATTGCATCGCACATCAACTCAGATGTCCGAGAGCTGGAGGGTTCCCTCACTCGCTTGGGTGCATTTTCCGCCTTGACCAAAACTGAAATTACCATCAACCTGGCCAAGGAGGTCCTCCACAACATGCTGCGAGGGCTCCACAAAGAGGTCACCGTTGAAAATATCCAGAAGGTCATTTGCGAGCACTTTAGTCTCAAAATGGGAGAGTTGAAGTCAAAAAGGCGGACCAAAAACATTGCATTACCGAGGCAGATGGCCATGTACCTCTGCCGAAAGCACACCTCCTCCTCATTTCCCGTCATTGGAGATAAATTCGGCGGCAGGGACCACTCCACAGTGATTCATGCCTCTAAGACCATTGAAAAGAGAATGAAAGACGATCCCTTCATGCAATCCACCATTGAAACTGTGGAAAAAACCCTAAAGGGTTAGATTTTTTCATCCAAATACTGAAGGCCAGGGTGAGCCAGTATCCCCATGACTTTATGGGATTTCAGTCCTCCGACGGATCCGGCCACGTCATGGTCTTCAATTCGTATGTTCCATCCGGAGTTAAGTAAACCTTCAAAGACTCCAGTACTCCGCAAATGGTTTTGAACCTGGTTTCTCTTGAGATAGCTATTCTAGCCATAGCCATGCAAACGCCTGCAGCAAATCCAAGTGAAACACCCTCGCTCCTGGCTAGAATACCCCAAAGATCCGGAAATAGGAGTATCAGGATCAATGCGAGGACAAAAAAAACAAGTATCCTGAAGCAAGGAGTTTTCAAATAGAGTAGCGTGCCTCCCCACCCGGCCCAACCTCTCATGGCCCAGTAAACGCAATATGGAAAACCAAACATGAACGGGAAAATGAGCGTGTTAAAGGACCTGGTCCCCAATAGCAATGCGAGGAGGAATAACCCCATCTCGAAATTCACCAGGTTCATTGTGAGAAGATTTACTTGCATTGCCTTGGCCCCCTTCGAGTTAGTGAGGCATCAATAAATTCACCCACTTGAGCAATTTCATGATGCACTCCGAACCATCGTCCAAATCTCCAGATTTTTAACACATACGTTAGAAGCAATTACTGTGCCCGAATCTCGAGACGCATGGCGGGTATCCCATTGGCGTGGTGTGAAGAGACGGTGAAAGCGCAGCTACCTCTTGGTCATAACACGTTGACACGTCGTATGGTTGGTGTTAGCCATGGCGGAAATGAGCACCCCGAAATTAGCATTAACTCTTTCTACTAATTGCATAAAGGGACTAATGTCGGCTAATCGATTGTTTTAATCCATTGAGGAGGTCAAAGGATGGCAGACCAAGCAAAAGCATACAACACTCCTGATTTTAGAATCAAACTACCCGACCCGGCGCGCCTGGGAGAGACCATACCGGTTAGGGTGGGGGAGATGGCACCTGATTTTGAGGCGCCAGTCCTGGACGGTGAGGTGGTCCGACTCCGTGACCTGCGGGAACAACGCCACGTAGTACTGATGATGGGGTCCATTACGAGTCCAATGTGCACTATTGCCATGCCCGGCATGAATCAGATGCATACCGAATTTAGCGAACATGGCGTGAATTTCTACCTGGTCTACGTCAAAGAATCTCACCCCGGCGAGCACTACCTTCACCACACCTCCATGGATCAAAAGCGTGCCCACGCTAGAGACTTTCGGGTAGCAGAGAATGTAAGCTTCCCTATCCTGGTGGACAGTTTGGAAGGAGCCATCCATGGAAGCTATGGACCCTGGCCCACCTCTTTGTTCGTGATACATCGAGACGGCAGGCTCGCCTATAGGAGCACCATTGCGGATCCGCAGGACCTACGGAACTATCTGGAGGAACTCGTCGCATGGGATCGCCTGTCAGCGAGCCCCGACCGGGTTCCCCACCTTAGCTATTCGGAACGGCTAATGGAACATGAACCGGATCAGGCAGCGCACCGTCGGGTATACAACCGGGCAGGGCCTAAGGCGTTTGAGGATTTCTGGAACCAGTTTCCAACCCAGCGCGGGCGTTGGCCTTAGCTACAAGGTGGAGTAGGGGGGAGCGTCCTAGTGCTCGATCTTATAGAGTCGCTTAGCATTCTCGCCAAGGATTCTTCTCTTGGTCTCTTCGGACAGGTCAGTGCGCTGCTGGAATTCACTAATATGCTTTGCAATCCCCTGGGGTGAGGTGAAGTGAGGAAAATCAGACGCGAACACGAGAACGTGGTCTCCGAGAACCTTCACGATGTAGGGTAACATCTCATCACCCAATTCCGCCTCAAAAAATATGCGCCCACTACATAGGGGTTCCTTGGGTTCCTGTTTTATATCCTTCAACAGATGGCCCCAATGTTCGTATTCTCGTTGCATCCTCTCCAACATGCCGAGGACCCAAGCTGAGCCTGCCTCCAGGAAGGCCACCCGTAAACGCGGGAAACGGTCGAATACCCCACTGAACATCATGTTCGTCATCTGAGTCATCTGACCCACCGGGTGGAGAAGACAACGAAGGTCCGTCAATCGATCCAACTGGTCGAGATCAAAAGCGAGACCCTTTTGGGGAAACGCCGTATGTACGGTTAACACGGTATCGAGTTCCTGAGCCGCCTCGTAAACAGGAAAGTATGAAGAGTCCCCAAGAAAACTTCTGAGGCCTCCACCGGGCAAGATACCCCCAACCATGCCCAGTTGAGTTACCGCTCTACGCAATTCACTGACCGCCTCAGAAGGGCTCTGCATGGGAAGGACAGCCATGCCCTTGAGCCTCGGGCTTTTCTTTAACAGACACTCGGACAACCAGTTGTTATATCCTTTTGCCAATGCCACCGCCCAATCCGGATCCCTAATCAATCCGATGGCCAATCCTGAAGTGGCGTAAAGAACCGAGCCGTCCATGCCCGCCTGGTCCAACGCACCAACCCATTTTTCTACTGTAATTTCACCACTCACCAAGCCCCCACCACGAGCTAAGCTCAGCGCCGTACGGTGCCAACCGTCCCCGGCGGGGAAGAAGGGGTTGCGCAGCAGCTCCCTTCTCCCTTGATAGGGAGGCTCCAGATAGTCTACCAGCTCGTGGTCTAGCTCATACACATGCCCATCGGCATCAAATACTTTGTAATGATTGGCCATCTCGAATTTCTCCTCTTCAGTAAAGGACCGCCCGAGGGTAGTCTAGTGAGCAAATTGAGGGAATGTCAACAACTCTATAAGTATTGGAAAAATCAGGCGATCTTTTTCCCTTGACAGGGTGCGTTTCTTCCAATATATATATTTCTCGTATTAACTATTAATTAAGATACCTTTCTTTGTTGGGTTTCGCCCCATCCTTCTACAAGTAAGGAATCTGTTGGTCCCAAAATTCAGGTTTAATCTGAGAGGAGAGTAATAGATGAAAGTTCTTTTCCTGACACCCCCGAGGGGAAGTTGGTCCACCTTTGGGAAGCATTTCGTGCCAAACTCTGTCCATGCCCAGCTTGCTGCTTTTTTGAGGGATAAAACATTTGGCGATCCAGTGGATGTGGAAGTGCTGGATTGCACGGCTCTGGATATCAAGTGGGACGATTTGGCGGATCGAGTTAAAGCCACTTCGCCAGACATGGTCTACCTAGGGGAACCCATCCATGCCAACGGTGGTGTAGCCTTTGTACCCAATCTCTATAAGGCCATGAAAAAGGTCAAAGACAAAATGCCTCATGTCAAGAACGTGGTTGGGGGCGTTTACTTCCCAGCCATCCCCCGTGAGGTCCTGCAAGAGCAATCCGAAGTAGACTTCGTCCTCAACGGTGAGGGGGAGTATACGTTTAGAGAGTTGACCACAGAATTCCAAAAGGAAAAACCCAACCTAAGGGGAATCAAGGGACTTGCCTACAGGGAGCAGGAGTCCAATGAGGTAGTCGTCACGGAAAGGCGACCCTTAATCGAAGATCTCGATGTGCTTCCTATGCCCGCCTACGACCTGTTCCCCATGAATGAATACACTGGCTTTACCTATATCCAACCCTATGTGGAACCCATCACCAGCAGGGGATGTCCGGAGTTGTGTAAGTTCTGCTGGGTATGGTCAAAGTTCGACTCGCGCCAAGCCGGAAAGGACATGTCCCAATGGAGGGCAAGGTCAGGAAAGAAGGTGGCCGAGGAATTGGAGCTTCTTGAGAAAACTTACAAAACTCAAGTAGCCTTCTTTTTTGACGAGAACTTCAATGTGGATCGCGAGCGTATGATCGAGCTTTGCAATGAGATCATCGAAAGGAAACTCACCATCGAGTGGTGCTTCTTGGGTCTTGCCCGTCATTTCGTACGGGATATGGATATCTTCCCTCTGATGAGGAAGGCCGGTTGTTTCCAGGTCCTCTTGGGAATTGAGGTATCTTCGGACGAAGAGCTAAAATGGCTTCATAAGGGAATCACCGTCAATGACATCAAGACGGCCATTCGAGGGCTCCGAGAGAACGACATCGCCACCGTTGGGACTTGGATGGTGGGACTGTGGGAGGACGATGAAAAGGCTATCAAGGAACGTTTCGCGTTTGTGGATGAAGCTGATCCGGATTTCGCCGCCCTTGGAGTCTTCCACCCCAACGTGGGATCTCCCTTCTGGCGCGAGTATACTAAACTCGGAGCCATCGAGGTGACGGACCTGAGATACTGGGACGCCCATCATCCGGTCTGTCGAACCAAATACCTTTCCAGAGAAGACCTGGGGAGGCTAACGGCTTGGGCCCATAAAGAATACTATTCCAAACCAGGCAGGATCGAGAGGCTTCTGAACGGTTATACCTCGCCTTACATGAGGATTAAGACCAAGAGTTGGCTAGAGAACATTTCGAGCTATTCCAACGCAGCTTCCAAGGGGGAACTCTTTCTCGAGCAACACCGATCGGTTACCCAGACCCTCGAACACGACTAGAGGTCAAAAGCTAGAACCGCCGCAAACAACCTTTGAACGCAGGCAATCTAACGGCGAAAGCGGCTTCCCGCTTTCGCCTCAATGAAATGCAAAGCCTGCGCTATTGAACGCCACGGGCTTGACTGCCCAAGATTGAGCCTAGTACACTCCAAAGCCAATCCAGTAATTCGTGTACTTTAGAGCGTCGCAGGATTTCGGAATCACGTTTTCGTCTGTGGTCCCAAGTGAGCGTGCGTTTAGATGGGGGAGGGGCGAGATGGTTTCATCCATCCGTGAGATCAAGCATTTCATCAACGGCCAATTTCTGGGCTCAAAGAGCGGAAAGACCTTTAACAATGTGAACCCCATCAACGGTCAGATCATCGCCAAGGTTCACGAAGGGGGAAGTGAGGAGATTAACCATGCCGTTGCTGCCGCCAAGGCTGCCGTCGCAGGTGAATGGGGCAGGCTGCCGCTAGCCCAACGGCTGGAGTGCCTCAACAGGGTGGCCGAGAGAATTCACGCCCGTTTTGAAGAGTTCGTCGAAGCCGAATGTTCAGACACAGGGAGACCCTACACTCTTGGCCGTTTTCTCGACGTTCCTAAAAGCATCGCAAACCTTAAAGTCTTGCCTCATGTCATCAAAGACACCCCAGTGGAAAGCCTTAAAACCGAAACACCCGACGGCAAAGGGGCCCTCAACTATTCCATCAGAGTACCCAAGGGGGTCGTTGCGGTCATCTGTCCGTGGAACGCGCCTTTGCTTAGCCTCACCTGGAAAATCGGACCAGCCCTCGCCTGCGGTAATACAGTCGTAGTTAAACCTTCGGAAGAGACACCAACTAGCGCAACCCTGCTGGGTGAAGTTATGAATGAGGCTAGTATCCCCTTTGGAGTCTACAATGTAGTGCATGGTTATGGCCCTCAGTCAGCTGGGGCCCTCTTGATCGAGCATTCCGGTATCGATGCCATTACCTTCACCGGAGAAAGTAAAACCGGATCTGCCATCATGAAGAATGCATCAGTAAACCTTCACGACATATCCTTGGAGTTGGGAGGTAAAAATCCAGCCATTGTCTTCTCCGACTGTGATATGAACAAGGCCATTGAGGGTACCATGCGCTCCGTGTTTGCAAACTGCGGTCAGGTCTGTCTCGCCACCGAACGGGTGTATGTGGAGCGACCCATCTTGAGTGAGTTCGTCAAGCGTATGAAAGCGGGGGCAGAGTCTCTGAAACTTGGAGACCCAAAAGAGAAGGAGACCACCATGGGCCCCCTCATCAACCAGGCACACCGAGAAAAAGTGCATAGCTTTTACCAGAAGGCGAAGGAGCTCGGTGCCAACCTGATTACTGGGGGAGGCATCCCCAATATGCCAGGTGAGCTTGCCAATGGGTTCTGGATTGAGCCCACCATCTGGACAGGTCTTCCAGAGGATTCACCCATCGTCAAAGAGGAAATATTCGGACCCTGTTGTCACGTACAACCCTTCGATACCGAGAAAGAGGTGATTGGTTTGGCAAACGATACCCCCTATGGCCTTTCTTGCGTGATATGGACGGAAGATCCGGAGCGGGCCAATCGGGTCGCCGCACAGATAGATGCTGGAACCATTTGGGTGAATAATTGGTCCTTCCCAGACCTGCGAACGCCATTCGGTGGAATGAAAACTTCCGGCATTGGACGTGAAGGTGGCCGCCATTCGCTGGATTTCTACACGGAAGTTAAAAATGTTTGTGTGAAACTCTAATAGATCCGTTATCCGAGGCTACTAATGGCATTAATCCTCGCACTTATAATCTCCGCCCTACTGCTTGGCGCGACACCAGCGGCCACGGCACCCATGGAACTCAAATTTGGTGTCTTCATATCTCCCCAAGGATTTTCCGTCAAAAAAACCCTTCAACCATGGGCGGATTGGGTTCACCATCAGGTAGGTGATGAGGTAAAAATCAAAATCTTTGCCGGAGGTGTGCTGGGACCGGATCCGGTGTTACAACTAAAACTGCTGAAGGATGGTGTTCAGGATATCACCTATGCCATGCCAAGCTACACTCCTGCACGGTTTAGCGACCTGTCTCTACTGCAGCTCCCTGGACTGGTACAAAACTCCACAGAAGGCTCACTGGCCGTTTGGCGGATGTACCAGGAAGGGCTCATCCCGGGATTTGAGAATGTAAAGTTGGTAGGCATTTTTACCCTAGATGCCTTCAACCTCCATGGAGCCAAACCCATTCGCTCCTACCGGGATGTGAAGGGAATGAAACTCCGCACCGGAGGAAGGATTCACAACGACATCGCGAGGGCATTGGGAGCCATTCCCATGGGACTGACGATCATTGAGATTGCAGAAAATATAAATCGGAGGGTCATCGCTGGTGCCATCATACCGTGGACCGCACTTGTCCCTTTTAGGATTAACCAGGTGGCAAATTATCACTACGAAGCCAGCCTCGGGGTGCTCCCCATGGTGGTTGCCATGAATCAGGGGAAATATAAGGGTCTTTCACCAAAAGCAAAAGCCGTTATTGATAAAAGCGGAGACATGCTATCACGATTGAACGGCAAGGTTTTCGATGCCACCCGGAATCAATACTTGAATATGGTCAAGTCCAATCCAAAGCACACGGTGACGAAGCCCACGGTCACGGAAAAACGAGAGATGGATGCACTCTTCGAACCCCTACATAAGAAGTGGAAGACCTATCACGGGGCGAAACGTTACGATGCCCTTGTCCGAATTCTTGGCGAGATCCGTGGAAATCGTTGAAGCCCCTACAGCCAAATGCGAGACTAAAGAATGACCTGGGCTCAGATGGATAAAGGGCTCTATCTATTTTCCCGGTGGGTCGCACTCTGCGGCCTATCCGTACTTCTTTTGCTCGCCCTATTTATTATTGCCGATATTGTCATGCGATGGCTGCTGGACAAGCCCTTTGAAGGAGTAGGGGACATCTCCCGAGTGCTCATGCCCATCATCGTCACCTCCTGCTTTCCCATTGGATTACTGCAGCACCGACACGTTACCATTCGCTTTCTCGGTAAGACCCTGGGCCACCCATGTGAAGCCTACTTGAATCTCTTTGGTGGGATTTTGCTCCTGTTATTTTTTAGCCTTGTTGCTTGGCAGTTTGCCCTCTATACCATGGACCTCCAATCCGTGGGAGAACACACCTGGGTCATTCAAATGCCCATGGCGCCATGGTGGTGGATCACCACCTGCGTCGTGGCATCTTGCGTACCCCTGCAAGCCCTTCTTGTGTTTGCCAAATTTTTTCGAGATGTGACCGGCCGTAGCGCCCCGCGGGATCTTGAAGAAGGGATGCAGTTTTGACCTTCACTATTAAACGTTCCTAGAGCTTCCCTGGTCTTTTCATGGATCCCTTGCTGGTTGGCATTCTTGGTCTGGTGGGCATCTTCGTTTTGATCGCCCTTCACGTTCCCATCGGTATTGCAATGGCCACTGCCGGGCTCCTTAGCTTTTCCGTGCTGCAGAGCCTGAAGGTGGGAATCACGCTCTTCGGCAGCGAGCCGGCAAGGCTTTTATCCAATCCTGATATCGGGGTCATCCCTCTTTTCCTTCTCATGGGGGGATTTTCCTCAGCTGCCGGACTCTCGGCTGATGTTTATCGGCTCGCCTATGCCCTATTCGGCCATTTCCGCGGGGGCCTTGCCATAGCCACCATTGGAGGTTCTGCCGGATTCGGTGCCGTATGCGGGTCGTCTGTGGCCACCGTCGCCACCATGACCCGAGTGGCGCTACCAGAGATGCTGGAACGCCAGTATTCGCCGAAACTGGCCACGGGGTGTATCGCTGCCGGCGGGACCCTCGGCATGCTCATTCCTCCGTCCATCATCATGGTCCTATACGGATTCCTAACAGAGCAATTTGTCATCGCGCTGTTTACAGCCGCACTCGTCCCGGGGCTGATCACCGTACTGTTCTATTGCATTGCTATTGCTCTATATGTCCGGCTACGACCGGAAGCTGCTCCAGCGGCTCCACGGCTCTCCTGGAAGGAGAGATGGATCATTATCCGGCAGGTTTGGGGTGTCCTGCTACTGGCGTTTCTAGTACTCGGTGGGTTGTACGGTGGCGTGTTTACAGTCTCTGAGGCCGGAGCCGTTGGGGCGGGAACCGCATTTCTGTTTACAGTGTTTCGCCGCAAACTGACATGGAAAACAGTCTGGGAAGTGCTACTTGACACAGCCGCAAATACGGGAATGATCTATCTTCTTCTGATAGGCGCCTCTATCTTCACTTTCTCCATGACCCTGTCGGGACTCCCGGAGTCCTTAATAGCAGGGATTGCCTCTTTAGACTGGCCACCCCTGATGGTGATCTTTTCTCTCCTGTTGATGTATCTGCTGCTTGGCAGTGTATTTGAGACGGTTTCGGCCATGATCATCACCTTGCCATTCGTATTTCCATTGATTCTCGAACTTGGTTACGACCCGATTTGGTGGGGGATCATCAATGTCATGGTCATCGAGATTGGACTCATTACTCCACCCATCGGGATCAACGTCTTCGTTATACACGGCATGGCACCGAAAGAGTCTCTTCCGACAATTTTTGCCGGGATCTTGCCTTTCTTTGTGGCTGACATGGCCCGACTCATCATCCTGGTCATCTTTCCAGTGCTGATTCTATGGCTGCCGAGGGTCTTGGGAATGATATCATGATTCCTTAACTAGCAGAGATCTGGTGCGAGTAGTTAGCGGTGAAGTGAGTAAATTGGCTTGCAATTGTGCATGAGGAAATGCTTAAGTTACAAACGGATTAAACGAGTAGGAAACCTCCATGAGATACCTCTTTCTGTTCTCCCCCATGTTTCATGAGTGGCCCCTCGCAATCGCTCGGAAATTATCCGTAGGTCATCCTTCCACAGAATTTATGGGGTTGGTGGCAGGAAAAGAGCGTGTCTGTCGCAAAGTTGAAGGACAAAAAACTCCCCCCATCACTCCACTCTATAGGCTTTACATTCTGGAAAAGGAATGGTTGGAAACCCCATATTCAAAAAAGGAGCTTGCACGATATGAGGAGATTCTCGGGCCGGATATTTTAAATCGTATTGTGATTGCCAGCCGGCAAATCGGTCACGGATGGATCACTGGAGGCACCATAGCAAAGACTCCCTTAATGGGAATGTCTAAAGATACGGAGGCAATCAGGCGCTATGTGGTAGGACTGCTTAACTTTCTTTTTCATCTCTTCGCTGAACGCAGACCCGATCTGGTCTTCTGTTACGTTGTGGCAGAAGCACCCGCCTATGCCTTGGGAAAAGTATGCGAACATTTTGGCGTGCCGTTCAGACGATTGACAGCCACAAGGATCAGAAGTCAATACATTATGGATGACACCACTGAGGGGTATTTGGGAATCGTGTGTGAAACTTATAAAAACGCATTAAACGACCCGAGGGACGTAAGACCATTCTTACCGGAGGCGAAAAAGTATCTTAAACAGTTCAGGACCACACCGGAAAAACCTGAATATCAACTGGTATATGAGCAAATTGAACAGAAAAAGAAGTCATTTCTCGCGCTACCAGGTCAAGTGTCAAGAGTCCTATTGGCCGCGCTTAAGGTCATCCGACCCCATCGTGAGTGCAACGAGCCCACGGATTGGAGCCGAAGAACCTGGTTATTGCGGGTCAATCTAAAATCGTTGCGGTTGTTGCTAAGAAGCCCGTTTCGCGCCGCTGGTGAGATTCCTGATCAACCGTTCGTCTATTTTCCACTTCACCTAGATCCAGAGGAATCTACGATGGTATACAGCCCCCATCAAACAAATCAATTAGCGGTCATTGAGTCCCTTTCGAAGTGCCTCCCTTTGGGGACAGACTTAGTGGTAAAAGAACATCCGGGAATGATTGGACGGAGGCCGGTTGGCTTTTATAAAGCGTTGAGCAAAATACCAAAAGTTATTCTGGTATCTGCGCACGAGAGGCCCTTTGACTTGATTCGGCGGGCCGCTTTGACCTGTGTGATTACCGGTACAGCAGGTTGGGAAGCAATGATGCTAAAAAAACCTGTACTGGTTCTCGGAGAATATTTCCCGTATCTCCACGTAGGGCAGGGCATAGAGCATTGTTTAGATCTTTCCCAGCTCTCATCCGCAATCTCTAAAGCCATTGCAAGACTTCCTGCGAGTGAAGAATGTCTGGAGCTCTTCATCGCTTCCATACTTTACCTTTCCTTTGATTTCCCTTATTCTTTACTAATGCAAAAGGTGTCCCCTGAACGAATTCAAGGACACAGGGCTATTTTGGACACTTTCAGCGAACGATTAGAGACAGCTGCCAAGACAGGTAGTTTTAAGGCCGTGCCAAACCATTACACAAATTAGATGATCCAATCACTGGATTGACCAAAAGAAACCTCTAAACAGATGCGAGTTCTTGTTTTTGCCTATCACAATATTGGTTATGAGTGCGTCAACGTTCTTTTACAGTGGAACGAAGAGATAGTGGGAGTGGTGACGCATGAGGATGACAAAGCGGAAGAAATTTGGTTTCCATCTGTAGCCGAGTTGGCCCGTCAACATGGGTTGCCTGTATTCACCCCGGTGAATCCCAATACCCCTCAATTTATTGATCAGCTACGGAAATTAAATCCGGATCTGATATTTTCGTTTAATTATCGCAAGATATTATCAAAGGAGATACTCAGAGTCCCACGGTTAGGAGGGTTGAATCTTCACGGATCCCTTTTACCTAGGTATCGGGGAAGGGCTCCGGTCAATTGGGTGCTTGTCAATGGTGAATCCGAAACCGGAGTTACACTTCACCACATGATCGAGAAAGCCGACGCGGGGGATATTGTTACCCAGAAGCGAGTTCCCATTGAAATTGATGACACCGCACTGAGCCTATACCGGAAACTCACAGTCGCTGCAGCAGAGCTCTTAAGGGAAACGTACCCGCTGCTGCTGGAGGGAAAAGCACCACGAATTCCTCAAGACCCGGGATTGGCTTCCAAGTTTGGCGGAAGGCGTCCGGAAGACGGCAGAATTAATTGGGGTTCCTCTGCGCTCTCTGTGTATAACCTCGTCCGTGCTGTAACTCACCCATATCCCGGGGCCTTTACCCTCTTGCATGGAAAAAGGCTTTTCATTTGGAAGGCAGAGCTGACCTCCCAGCGATCGTCTGCAAAACAGGGGGATTCGGGAAGAGTTCAAGCCATCGAAAAGGGAAAAGGCATGGTGGTCTCCACCGGTGAGGGGAGTTTGCTGGTGAATCGAATGCAACATGAAGGATTCAATGAGATGCCAGCAGACGAAGCTGCGGAACGACACGGCCTCGAGGTGGGGACTTTGCTTGGAAGTTAACTCGTCAGTTATCGAAGTTGGCAAATGGTCTGAAACCTGGACGACTCGGCTCATTCCTTCCTCGCCACCACATAGAGATCTTCTCCACGCCAATAGTGACCGATTAACATATTGCGGATGGAATGGACGATGGTTCTCGGTAAGCTAAACCGTTTATCAGAATGGTATCTGGAAGCGATCTTCTTCCAACCGGAACGTGTGAGTAATTTATCCAAAGCCTCTATGGGATAGGGCCGCACGTGGGTGGGGTCACGCCAAAAGTCACCCACCGCGCGGCGAAGGTCGGCGATGTTGGGAGTGATAATGATCAACTTTCCGCCTTCATGCACCACACGGCTCATTAGCTGCAATAGTTCCAGGACTTTGGGGGGAGTGAAGTGCTCAACGATGTGAGATGCTATACATCCATTAAACATCTCTTCTGTGGAATGAAGGTATTGGAACATTTCTGCCTGTGATACGTTCAGTCCCGCGGAGCGCGCCTCCATCACAAGCTGATCATCAAATTCGATTCCTACTCCCTCTATATCAGCCTCCTTAAGCATTTGAAGTATGAAACCCTGGCCACAGGCAACATCCAGGACTCTCGATTTTGCAGCAAAAGTACGAACAAAGGGAGCAAAATTAGTTCTTACTGAGGTCTCTTTTCTCTGATCGGGAATATGCATCGTTCTGCCACCACACACCGCAGGCTTCAGGTTCGTGGAAATCGCTGAATGTGTTGTAAAAGTATAGCTCATGACTATTTTTGTCAAATAAATCGCTACTTCAACTCTATTTTTTCTGTTCTCCTACGCTACAATTCCTCGGACGGAGATTTACTCCAAAGGTACAATGATGATACGATTCAACGGTTTACGGTTTCTTGCATGATAACTCGCTATTGTATATTAATATCTCTATAGTCCCATGAAGATTGCGTTGGTTCATAAGCAGTTCGCCCTCAAGGGGGGAACCGAAAGAGTACTCTATCGGACCGCCGAGGGATTAAGGGACCTGGGACACGAGGTACATTTGTTTTGCGGCCAATACGCCATTCCGGCCCCACCCAGAACTACTGCCCATCGGGTCCCATGTATTCAATGGCCTCGCACGGCTCGCCTGTTAAGCTTCGCTTTTTTTATCCCCAGGGTGATGAACCGTTATCCCTGCGACGTCATCATGAGTTTCCATCCCATCCTCGAGCAGGACCTTTTCCGCAGCGGTGGAGGTCCCCATCGAGTATATGTCCGTAAGATGTCCGAAAACCGCAGCCTCTGGCGGCGCCTTTGGTACTGGATTAGCCCCTATCACCTATCACTTATGGCCCTGGAAAAACGACAGATGATGCCCGGGGGATGCCGGAAAATCATCACCGTTTACCAGCAAGGGAAAAGGGACATGCTGGAAACCTACGGCCTTCCGGATGAAAAAGTAGGAGTCATTCACAACGGTGTAGATCATGAACGATTCCACCCCGCGCGCCGTTTACGGGAAGGGAAAGAAATTCGAGACAATCTTGGTATTCCTCCAGACGCGCCAGTAGTGATATTCGTGGGCACCGGATTTCGGCGCAAGGGTCTGGACCGTCTGCTTTCCATTTGGGCAGCGGGAAAGATGCCAAGCGTGTATCTCTTAATCGTGGGAAATGATGCGAGGTTGCCGTACTTTCGCAGGCGATGGTCTGGGAGCCAGGTCATCTTTGTGGGCGCTCAATCACGGGTGGAAGACTATTACGCTGCCGCAGACCTGCTTGTGTTGCCAACCATCCATGATGCCTTTGGTAATGTGGTTCTCGAAGCCCTCTCCTCTGGACTTCCCGTAGTTACGGTACCGAATCTTGGCTCTACAGATCAGCTGAATGGAGAACTCACCGAAGGGATCCTTACGGACCTCGATGATTCTGAAGAACTCAGGACCAAAATCTTACGGCAGTTGGACAAGAATCGGTGGCCAAGCCTTTCCAGGGAGGCACGGCAGGTAGCGGAAAAGTATTCTTGGGCAAAGTATCTTGATGAAATTGAAACGGAACTGAGTGATCTCGCCAGAACTCACCCAGCCCATGTCGCTAAAAACCAACACAACCAAGCGCCGTCGTAGAAGAGAAAGTTAGCATAAACTCTCTCCATACTCGGTGAGCAGCCCGTTAACCGTAGTGTCAATATGGTATTGGCGGCGAATATTTTCCTGTTGTCTTGCTATATCAAAGTCCATAGTTCTCCAGTTGCTAACCAATCTGGCAAAGGCATCAGCCAAACTCTGAAGGTTTTTCGGCTGAAAGAGTAAGCCTTCATTTTCGATGACGCTCTCAATGACTCCAGTCCGGCTTGAGAGAAGGGGAATCCCCGCCGCAATGACTTCTAGCGCAGCCATTCCAAAGGTTTCCCGTCGGGAGGCGTTAATAACAAGGTCATATTTCCGCGTGAGCTCCTTGAAATTGTCATGATGTCCGATGAAGTTTAAGGAAAACCTTGAGAGGGTTTGTGGGGCTGTCAGTGAAGTTGGCCGTTTGCCTGTGAAATCCACGGTCATTGCGGGAAAATCATTTCGGTCCTCTAAGATTCCAAGTGCATCCAGCACATCTTGCCAACCTTTTCTCGCTGAAGGATTACCAAGCACGAGAACTCTGCTTAGCGTCGAGGCTAGAATCTTTGGGGGTAGAAACTCCTCATCTGCAAGTCCATTATTGATGACCACAACTCTTTTATTTCCATCCCAAACCTTGACGGTATCTTTCAGGTGGTTGCTTTCCACCATTATGAGATCGGATTGAGCACATTGATACTTGAAGTAATCCCCGCTTTTCATGGTTGGCGTTCTTAACATGAGACTGCTCTTGGCATTCAAGAGTTGAGCGAGTTGGAGGGTGCGCAGGGCTTCCGGGTGATCATTACCCTGAATGATGGGAGGCACAACACCCAACTCGTCTAGCTTCTGTTTAACCCTCTTGGAAAAGGAACGATTCTGGTAGAGGTATCCGAGGATTGATCTCGAACTGGGAAACCGTGTACGCAGCACCCGAATGCCGTTTTGTTGACACTCTCTGGATAACCACCCCTCCTCTGAGATCAATAGAATGGGTTCCAAGGCCCTCTCCCTGAGTTTTTTCAGGACCCTGGCTAGACAGGACTGAGCGCCGGCCTTGTGGGGCAATTTCTGTACGAATAGCACGTTTTTTGGGTCCAAGGTCTGATTTAAATCCTCATCGCCGATTGCCAGCCACCAACTCCCAGCTAAGCGGAGTGCCGCGTTTGATGTCGCAACCGGCGGTAGATCCCAGAATCTCTTCCAGGTACTTCGTACTCAATCCATGACCTGGGCGGATGGAACGCACCGACTCAGAGTTGAATTTTTCTCCCCTCTTGATATCTTTAACCACAAACAACGATTTCCGAAGTTTTCGGCTATCCGGCTCATGTTCGCTTACGCCGTAATGGATTTTGCCTAAGGACTCCTCCGCTACGCGTACGGCCTTCACCATGCTTTCGAACTCCCCAGGCTCAAGGGAAAAAGCACTGTCAGGACCTCCAGCGGCGCGGGAAAGGGTCAGATGCTTCTCGATGACGCAGGCGCCCAATGCTACCGCCGCAACTGGCACTGCGATGTCCATGGTGTGGTCTGATAGACCCACAGGGCATTGAAAGGCTTTGGCTAGGTCCGGAATGGTGCGTAGATTCATTTCATCCACCGGGGCTGGGTAGGAGCTGGTGCATTTCAATAGGACCATAGGACTGCCATGCTGCCCAAGGACTTCCCCGGCGTCGCGGATCTCTTTAAGCGTTGCCATTCCTGTGGAGAGAATCACCGGTTTACCGGTTTTTGCAATCTTGCGTAGTAAAGGGATATCCACAATCTCAAAGGAGGCTATTTTGTAGGCTGGTATCTTCATGCCCTCTAGAAAGTCAACCGCCGTCTCGTCGAAGGGAGAGGAAAAGAGATCTAGTCCACTTCCATTCGCGATTTCCTTTAACCTGGGTTGCCAGTCCCAGGGGGTGAAGGCTTGACCGTACAGGTCATAAAGCTTTTGGCCTTCCCACGGAGTGCCTTGAATGCGAAAATACTCATTGTCGCAATCGATGGTTAACGTGTCTGGCGTATAGGTTTGGAGCTTGACCGCGTCTGCTCCCGCTTCCTTGGCCGCCTCAATGATCCTAACGGCATCCCCAAACTTCTGGTTATGGTTACCCGACATCTCGGCGACAATATAAGTCGGGAGGCCAGGACCAATTCGACGGCCGTTGATCTCGATGATACTCTCCACAGTGCTAGTCCAGTGTTTGCGGATTCTCCATGACGAAAATAGAGCTGGGCTTTTGTTGAATGAGCTTCTGCTCAGTACACTTAAACCCGGCCTTTGTGAATGCCCGGATAGAAGACCGGTTTGAATTCAACACGGACCCCAGGAACCGCTGAACCCCTAGTTCCTTACAGGCCGGACCCGTTGTCAACATCAGGGCCCTCGTCTCTATACCCTGACCTCGACAATGGGGTGCCACGGAGAAGGCAATCTCCGCTGTATGTGAATCGACTCGGTCGTATCGGATCTGTGCCACAGGGGCTTGGCCAAGTTCCAGGATCCAAAACCGCGTATCCGGCGAATTCAGTTTCCCCCTGTACCACTCCATATGCTCGTCGAGGGATATGGCGTCAGAATTGAATGAATTAGCCCGCACCGTTGGGTCATTCGCCCATTGCCAAAGCAACTTCGCATCCCCGGGAGCCGCGTAACGAAAATGCAAGGCGTCCGTTTCGAACTGGATCTGCTGATCCATGGCGGAAATAACATTTTTAGCGCCGTTACCATTAACCGCCCGCCGTCCCAGCACACTCATCTGCTTGCGACGATCTAAATCAAAAACGAGGGTTTGCAATGATTTCGCGATCGCATTCTCACTAACATCAGCGAACCATCCCAAACTGATGGCGATACCACGATCGGCCAGACCCGCACCGATCTTCTGCTGGTTCTCGGCCGTGACCAAAACGACGCTAGGCAGTCCCATAAACGCCGACTCCCAACAGGTGCTACTCGCAGTGGAAATGCCAAAATCTGCCCATGCCATCAGTTCAGCCATATCAGCAACGTCTCGAGCTAGACGGATGGGAAATTCGCACTCTTGGACAAGAGAATTCAACGCCGCTGCGTGGGGGTTGCTGGGACCGATAACCACCACCGCGTCGAGACTGTCCAATTGGAGTTGCCGTATCGCCTGGACGACTTTCATGCTCTGATTATGGGGATCGCTTCCCCCCATGGTAATGAGTAGCCGGTGAGCAACTGGGGGAATTTTGCGCTCCCAGTCCCGCCATCGCAAAAACTCGGCACGCAGCAGGGCATAACGATTACCTAACAGTAACTGCGTGTCCGGTTTACAATGGTAGGACAACTCCGCAGCATGGAGGTTTTGGTTCAACAGCACATCAGCGTGGTATGTATCCAAATGGGCCATATCATCAATCACCAGAAGACGGTAACCGGCTTGTTTGATCCGGGACTGATAGGAGGCATCAAAGTGGTATCCGTCCAACACCACCCAAGCCTCCCCTTGGGCTGCCAATACGAGTGAGAGACTCTCCCAATCGGATGGATGGGGATAAGGACTGCGTACGGGAGTCAATGGAAAACCTCCTGAGGCAATCCATTGGCGCAAATGATTGCTGTCACTGGCTGACACGAATTCCACTGCCCCCCCCGCAGTTTGCCACTCCTGGGCTAAGGCAAAGCACCTCATGATGTGGCCGATCCCCTCCTGGGTACCAGCATCAGCGCGAATGACTAGTGTGGGTTTCACCTGATAAGCCCATCCGTACTTGAAGGATCGCTATGGTTTTTACTTTTATGAACTTGTTTTTGATTTCCCCATAACAAGGAAAAGCTGTAAGGTCCCTAGACCCTTTGGAATAGAACTTAGATGGGACGATTTCTTCCTTTGTCATCCGATGCACCAGCACAACCGGTTCATAAGCCCGCTACCTAAAAGAACAACTGCCCCTTAATTTCCCCAGGTGGCCGCGCCCTATGAAACCTCATTTTAGGACCGCCATCTGCATGTTCAAAAGTCTACCGATAAAAGGATATTACCTCGCCTTTAAGTCACCCAACAACTGACCCACGGCGGCAATGACAACTTCGACCTCTCTATCGGTCATCCGCGGAAAGATGGGCAGGGAAAGAATTCGTTCATAGGCGCTTTCTGCCACCGGACACAGCCCCGGACCTGTGCCAAAGCGCTTCTGATAGAAGGGATGGAGATGGACCGGGATGTAGTGCACGTTGACACCGATCCCCAAGTCCCGCAGGGCGGTGAACACTTTCTCCCGCGTGGTGTGCAGTTGTATGAGATCCAGTTGAATGACGTAAAGATGAAAGGGGTGAGAAACATCTCCGCGGACCCGCAAAGGATGAATACTTGACATGTCACCAAAGGCCGAATTGTATCGCTTAGCGATTTCTCGCCGACGGCTCACCCAAGTGGGCAACTTTCGTAACTGACTCATCCCGAGGGCGCACTGCAAATCCGTCAGTCGATAGTTGTAGCCTAAATCCACCATCTCGTAGAGCCATGAACCGGCCTGCGCGCGCTCGTGGCTATCCTTAGTCAAACCGTGGTTACGAAAGCTTCGCATGCGTCTAGCCGCATTCGAATCATTAGTAGTAATCATTCCACCTTCGCCCGAAGTAATGTTCTTCGTGGGATGAAAGCTGAATGTGCTCAAGTCAGCTAGAGATCCCACTGGGCGTCCTCGATAGCGTCCCCCCAGCGCATGACAGGCATCTGCCACCAGAGCCAGTTGGTGTCGATCTCCAATGGAACGAAGAGCATCGTAGTCACAGGGCTGACCACAGTAGTCAACAGCTATAATGGCCTTCGTTCGAGGGGTAATTTTAGCCTCAACTTTGACGGGATCAATGAGCAAGGCATCTTGATCGACGTCAGCAAAAACCGGCGTTCCACCCTGAAAGACAACGCAGTTTGCAGTAGCAGCGAATGTCATAGACGGGACAATAACCTCGTCTCCCGCGGAGATCCCTAAGGCGTGCATGGCGGCATGCAACGCTGCGGTGCCACTGCTCACAGCGACAGCTTCCCCCGTACCTGCACACTCGGCGAAAGCGCCCTCGAATTCCTCCACTTTGGGCCCAGTAGTCAACCAGTCAGACCGAAGTACCTCGACGACCCCGTCAATGTCATCATCCTGCACCCACTGTCGACCATAAGGTAGCATCATTTCACTCAATTAATCCCATTTATTCACTTCGCTACAGGTTCTTCATCACCCCACGAAGTTCCTCAATGGACAGCCAGCGATTGTTTTCATCACTCGCGTATTGAAACCCGTCCTGGACAGATTTTCCATGGATCGAATTAGACTGCCTCCACCCCAGATGAACGGGTTCAACGACAAAGGCATTGTCCAGCTCACGGGTGTGTCGTGACTCGTCCCGTGA
The DNA here is from genome assembly GCA_965215595.1 of uncultured Binatia bacterium (SeqCode). Classification (GTDB taxonomy): domain Bacteria; phylum Desulfobacterota; class Binatia; order UBA9968; family CAXXLF01; genus CBDCDW01. Next base: position 363,277 of record CBDCDW010000007.1, read on the forward strand.
AATAAGGACCTCGTGTAATTTTTCACCCGATCTGATGCCGATAAACTCGACCTCACAACCGGGGGCAATCCCTTTCACAAGATCCATGATTCGCATGCTGGGAATCTTTGGCACAAACACCTCGCCACCCTTCATCTTGTCAATGCAATCAATGGCAAAACGAACTCCCTGTTCTACGGTCAACCAGAAGCGGGTCATGCGTTCATCTGTTACCGTAATCTTTCCGCTCTCCCGTTGTTTCTTGAACACCTCGAACACGCTGCACCTACTCTCGATGACGTTGCCGTAACGTGTGCAGCTATAGAGAGGTCCGCGATCCCCGGTGTACGAATTGCCCTGCACGAACAGCTTCTCAGCGCAGAGTTTGGTGGCACCGTAGAGGTTAACCGGATTCACCGCCTTATCAGTGCTGATGGCCATCACCTTGGAGACACCACGGCTCATGGCGGCATCGATGACGTTCTTTCCACCCACCACATTGGTCTGGATGGCTTCAAAGGGGTTATACTCACAGGCTGGAATCTGCTTCAGTGCAGCCGCATGCACAACAACATCCACTCCATTCATGGCCAGATCCAGTCGCTCCTTATCCCGAACGTCACCAATAAAAAAACGGAGTCTGGGATCTTGATCGAAACGCTGTGCCATCTGCATCTGCAACAGCTCTCCCCGCGAGAAAATGCGAATGGCCTTTGGATTCTGTTCCTTTAGAACTATCTCAGTAAATTTCTCACCGAAGGAACCGGTACCCCCAGGGAGAAGAATAACCTTTCCCTTTAACGACATACCTTTGGTACTCCCGTTGTCATTCAGACCCTCTCATTCAGTCAGCAGTATTCTGGAGTTCCTTAGCCTGATATATAAATAGAGTATCCACGAAGCGTTGGCAAATGGCCTGAATTTGATATCGAAACTCACTTAGCTGCTTCAATGAAATCTGCATGCCCTAATGAATCGATTGGTCCTTAGAGCCAATTGGAAACTCCCTTCTCGATGCGGAGGGCGGAAATTGTCGAGAGTAGATGGCATTACTTTATCATCGCTGTAGCGGTTTCTGACATACGCATCCATAGTTGAGGGTAAAACTTTTTTCTTTGTCAAGTTTGTCCAGGTAAAAGCAAAGATACGGAATTAAAGTTCTTGTTAAAAGTCTTGTTGGATGACGAACTGGCGCATCAAAAATTTTCCAAAAAGCACTACGGTCTGAGGGAAAAAGGTAACGGAAAAGATTGGAAGTTCGATGGCCCCAATATCAGAAGTAACCTCCCAAGGGCTCTATAGAAAGAGTTTCTAGTCCAACCTGGTTGAAAAGGTAACGTAAGCCGAAGGACGTAAACCTGAAAAAGTCATAAGGTGCCCCATGCTCGCCGTATCCTTGTGGAGCGATCAAGAAAAGCCTACCTCGAGGTTTGAGGACCCTATTAAACTCCTGGAGTGCGTTTTTTGGCTCATTTAGGTGTTCTAGGACGTCCACGTTTAAGAGGGCGTCGAAGGTATTGCTGGCAAACGGAAGACTGTATATGTCTCCGGCAATATCTAAGTCACCGTATCTTCTTTTTCGCTGTGGATTGATGTCAAGCGCAATGTACCTGATATGGGGGAAAAAGTTCTTGTGCTTGCAATTTCCTGCACCAGGGTCGAGCACCAGTGCCCGGGGTGAGAGTTGGGAATCGACACCTAACAGGAAGTGGTCAATGCCATAACGCATCAATCTGGTCTTTTTAGCCACTCTGGGCTTTTCGGTAGTAACGTACTTGTTCATCTTCACACCCGGGAAATTGTATAATTCAAAACGTTCTCAACTTTTGGCAAACGTAGTATTTTCCCTCTGAATTGACGCCGCATCTAAGACAGCGGGCGACAATGAGGACCTCCGCCGCTCGCTCAGGAGGTTCAGAGGCCACAGTACCTGGGTAGTCATTGCAATTTGGACAGGTGCAGTAGAGGTATTTGACCATGTCGGGACGCCACTCTCTATTCTCTTGAAGTTGCTACGCTCGAATACCTGCTCCCGCTAAAATAGTGACAACGCAGCAAAACACCTGGGGGAAAAGTGGTGGCGGTGGGTGGACTCGAACCACCGACGCCGCGGATATGAGCCGCGTGCTCTGACCAACTGAGCTACACCGCCACTGGGCACTGACATTTTTGTTTTTCTCCGCCTAGGGGAATCGAAAATCCGAGAGGAATGCGAACCGCACAAATTTATTCAACATCTGATCATAAACTGACACCAAGGAACATGCAATAGGAACTGGGCGGTTACTCGTAAGAACCTCAGCGAGGGACACACCGTCTGACCCTGCAGGTAGGCCAACGTGAACATCCCACCCACGTACTCTCTCACGTTCGCTGTTCATGGTTGTCTGACCTAATGAATTAATCTATGATAGCCTCTCATAAAATCCAACCCAAGGAAGAGTTCTTTATGGTAAACCCCACACAGGAATCTACGGATAGTGCAATAAATCGATTGAGTTATGGGCTGACTCTCCGCCAGTTCGAGGAAACCGTCAGAGAGGAACACCTGTACCCTTTGTGGGTGGCCACAACGGAAAGAGAAGGTCGCCTGCGAACGCCAATCCAGGCCCATGTTTGGAGTTGGGCACATATGCGCCAGCGTATTCTCCAGGCTGGCGAATTGATACCCATCGGTAAAGAGGGAGCCGAACGGCGCACGTTGACCCTACACAATCCGGGTCTTCCCCCTGACAGAATGGGCACAACCCACACCCTGGTGGCAGCTATTCAAATGGTTCACGGTACGGAGGTGGCACCATCCCACCGTCACACCCCAGCGGCGCTGCGGTTTATCAAGGAAGGAAAGGGCGCTTGTACTGTGGTCAATGGAGAGCCCGAGTCAATGGAGAAGGGCGATTTTCTATTGACTCCTAGCTGGTATTGGCATGGACACTTCAGCGAACACCAAGAACCTATGCTCTGGATGGACGGGCTGGATGTACCCCTGGTGTTCTCCTTGGGAGCAAACTTCTATGAAGACTACCCTGGCGAGCTACAGCCGGCATCTGCGCCACGCGACGAGTCCATCCGCCGTTACAGCGGCGGGGGCCTTTTACCTGTGGGTGAAAGGAAAACCGGACCCAACTCTCCGCTATTGAATTACCGCTGGGCCCGAACGGAAGAGAAGTTGATGGATTTAAAAGATCACGAAGGTAGCCCCTATGACGGGGTGGCCATGCAGTTTACCAATCCCTTTACCGGTGGTCCCGTAATGCCAACCATAGATTGCTGGATCCAACTCCTCCGCCCTGGGGAACACACTCAAGCCCATCGCCACACCAGCAGCGTAATTTACAACGTGGTACGAGGAAGTGGCTCCACTGTCGTTGACGGAAAAAAGTTGGATTGGACAGAGGGTGATATCTTCTGCCTGCCCACTTGGGCATCCCATAGGCACATCAATCCGTCTTCTACGGAAGAGGCCATTCTATTCTCCATGAATGACTCCCCCGTCCTTCAAGCCCTGGGGATATACCGCGAGGCGGCTCACGAAGAGGGCAACGGGCATCATGAAGCAACCTGAACCCGCGGGAAGTCTACAAAGTCTCCTTCACCCCAATTGCATCGCCATCGTTGGGGCGTCGGAAAGAAACCATTATTCTGCCGCCTTGCTTCAGAATCTTCAACGGTTCAATTTTCCGGCAGAAAACCTCTTCCTGGTTAATCCCCGCTACGAGACCCTTCTTGGCAGGCCATGTTATTCGCGACTCACTGACATTCCCACGGCTGTGGATCTTGCTGTTTTGGCAATCCCTCCGGGCGCTACCCTTAAGGTTTTGGAGGATTCCATCGAGAAAAAGATCAAGGCACTGTTGCTCGTCGCCACTGGGTTCGGTGAGTTTGATGAAAAAGGGCTGAAGCTACAGGAAGAGATCGCCGAAATTGCCAACCAGCATTCCATTTCTATCTGCGGACCCAACACCTTAGGGTTTTTCTCCGGTCAAGGGGGCGCCGCCCTCTGGACGTCTCCACTACCAAATCAGCTACAACTAGGATCAATCGGTGCGGTTTTCCACAGCAGCGGCCTCTTGAATCTACTTTTTAATACAGCAGCTGATCGCTGTCTTGGCTTTCGCTATGCCATTGCTGCCGGTAACGAGATGGGTCTGGGTCTCACCGATTATCTCGCCTGGATGATTCACGATCCCGAGGTACGGGTCATCGTTACACTCATTGAGTCGGTGAAGAAACCAGACGAAATGATAGCGCTCCTCGATCAAGCACGGGATAAGGGAAAGCCCATCGTGGCTCTACGGGTGGGACGATCGGCCAAGGGGAGCCGAGCCATTGTTTCTCACACAGGAAACCTCGCCACCTCGGGGGCGGCATGGCAGGCCCTATTCAAGCAGAAGGGCGTCATTTCAGTGGACAATATGGATCAGATGCTTGAGACGACTATGGTACTGGCTCACAATCCATGTGGCACACTAGAAGGTCCTCCCAAGGGCGTGGGCATCGTGACCATCTCAGGTGGTGATTGCAGTTTTTTGTCCGACATCGGTGAGAGAGTCGGAATGGGATTACCTGACCCCAGCCCAAAAACCTATCAGGAACTGACACCTTATTTTGGCAAAGCGAAATTTAATGGTAACCCATTGGATATTGAAGACCTTCACCAAACAGATGAGTCAAAGTTCTACGATTGTCTGCGTGTGTTTTCAGCGGAGGAGGCCTTTAACCTGGTTTGCTGCAGGTTGAGTCTTCCAAAGATATCCAACGAACGTCTCAAGGGTCTCTACTCCCGCTGCGTCGCTGTGGCAAAGGAGAAAGGGAAAGGAATCGTTTTCCTCTCACGGGCAAGCGAGAATCTGGATCGATCTTGGTTTGAATTTTTCTCTGAAATGAAAGTCCCGTTCCTTCTGGAATACGAAAAAAGTCTGCGCGCAGTGAAAGATCTATTGTGGTGGTCTGGTGATCAAGGAGCTGCCAGGGCTTCATCAGCATCACAAGGTTCAACAGTGAAGGTCAATCCGGTCCAGCTCAAGTCTCTGGTGGCAGCAGCCAAAAGCGAGACTTTAAGTCACCTCGAATCTCGACAACTCTTTTCGGCCTATGAGATTCCCCTGGCAAAAGAGGTTTTGACCCAGTCGCCCAGTGATGCCCTTGAAGCAGCCATGACCATAGGGTTTCCCGTGGTCATGAAGGTGATTTCCACGGACGTGCCACACAAGACAGAGGTGGGAGCCCTGTTAACCAACATTCGATCGGGTCAGGAGGTTGAAGCAGGGTTTCAGGAGTTAAGCCAAAAGATCAAGCATAATGTACCCGGCGCTGCCATAGAGGGAATCCTGGTTCAAAAGATGGTTTCAGGAACTGCCGAAGTCATTGTAGGAACAAATTATGATTGGCAACTGGGTCCGGTTATCCTTTTTGGACTAGGCGGTATCTACGCTGAAATCTTGAAGGACGTATCCCTACGACTACCGCCAATTTCCCACAGAGATGCCTGGGAGATGTTGGATGAAGTCAAAGGAAACGAACTCCTACGCGGTGCGAGGGGTAAACCCCGGGCAGATCAACAAGCGGTGGTAGATATCATTTTAAAGGTATCACAAATGGCATCCGATTTACGTGAAGAACTCGAAACGGTGGAACTAAACCCTCTGGTGGTGCTACCCGAAGGGCAGGGCGCTGTGGCCGTAGATACCCTGTTACGAAAAAAGCACTGAGCCCGGAACGAAAAGGCGAGGACTTTTCCATGAAGATTGTAGCCATAGAAATATCACAGTTAAAGCTGCCCTACATCAAACCCCTTATCACTTCAGCTAATCAATTTTTTAACGCAGAGGGATTACTGTTGGAAGCGCATTCAGATAATGGCCTAACCGGCTATGGCTATATCGATGTCTTCCCAAGAACCGGCGAAACCATTGGGTCCGCCCAATATGCCATCGAAACGGTACTCAAACCAAAACTTTTAGGCGAGGACCTTAAGGAGTTGGCCAAGATCAAACAGTCCATCAACCGGGCGTTCATGGGTAATCGACGAGTCAAATCGGGAGTTGAGACGGCACTCTATGATCTCATTGCCAAAAGCCTTCATGTTCCCGTACACGTACTCCTTGGTGGTCGGGTTAAACAAGAAATCAAAATCATCAGGCTGATGAGCCTGGACGAACCGGACAAGATGGCCGAAGATGCCCGCCGTATCATTGGAGAAGGCATTACCGCGCTAAAGCTAAAGGTAAGTGGCGAATACCACCTTGATGTCAAACGAGTATCAAAGGTGAGGGACGCGGTTGGGAGCGAAATCTTCCTAAAGGTCGACGCCAATGAGGCATTCGATGCAAAATCCGCCATCAGGCTGGCCAAGAGTTTGGCGGATCTAGGGGTAGAGATCTTTGAGCAACCCGTGCCTCGGTCTCACATCCAAGCCTTACTGGAGGTCAAGAACAAATCGCCCATAAAAATTGAAGCGGATCAATCCGCTGGTTCGGTGATGGAGGCCTTCCAGTTGATCCAGAATGGTATCGTTGACTCCATCAATACCAGCGTCCACAAGGCGGGAGGACTCGTTGAAGCCAGACAAATTGCCGAACTCTGTGGATTGAGCGGAGTGAGCTGTCACTTGGGAAATACTGCGGGTTGTATGATAGGAGATGCCGCCGCCCTTCAGCTAGCGGCATCGGCGGTGAGCATTTCACCCCTCTGTGAACTTGGAGAATTTGCAACCATCACCGGTGACCCATTTACCGGCTTGCAGGTAAAGCAGGGGATACTCAGAGTGCCTGAAGCGGACGGTCTCGGGATTCACAACGCGAAGACAGAAATCTGACCCTTTCTAGGTTTAAGAATTATCGCCAAATTAATATCATCCGGACATGACCCGTCACTCGTTGGTTAGGTTTTGGCGCGGGTATAGGGGGCCAGGGTAGGTTCCCACTTCTTCTTTACCTGATCTAGCAACCTTTGGTTTGTGGTGATTTCAGGCGGAAATTCGTGCAAGCGTTCCCAGGGCTTGCACGCGTCTATCATAGCCCGCGAGTGATGACGATTTTGATCGGCCGAAATTGCTGGATCCAATGCGCTGCTAAAACATCGGTGAAGGATCTGAATGGACCGCTCGGGATCGGAACGGGTACAGATTGCCCAGAGGACCTGGTCACGGTCCGAGGGGTTGATATCATCGTCCACAACCACAACATACCGGTTCAAGGTAATGGCTGCCCCGCATTGAGAGGCAACCACCGCCGCCTGAATTGCGTGCCCCGGATAGCGCTGCTTGATGGAGACTACCAATAGTAGGTTAGCCCCTCCAGCCTCATCCAGCCAAACACCCTTGACGTCCGGTATTCCTGCCAATTCCATATCGTTCCAGATGAGAGCGGACTTGAAAAAAGTACGCCAGTAGGTGTGCGCATTGGGGGGCCGTAGGGGAGGCTCTCCAGCAACGATGGGCTGATTTCGGAACATGACCCGTTTTACATTCACCACAGGTTCGTTACGGGTGGCACTGGCATAGTATCCGGTCCACTCTCCAAAAGGGCCCTCTGGCAAACTATCGTCAGGATCAATCTCTCCCTCCACGACGATCTCAGCGTGGGCCGGAATGGGTAGACCGGTAATCTCCCCGCGCAGTACCTTCACGGGGCGTCCTCGGACTCCCCCCGCATATTCTAGTTCGTTGACATCAGCTGGAAGCGGCATGGAACTGGTTAAAAACAGCAGAGGGTCCTGCCCGAAGGCGAGAACAACTGGACAGGGCTCCCCACGGGCCCAATACTTTTCCAAATGCCTACGTCCATGCTTGATACGAGAAATATAAAGCCCAAGCTTGTCACGCCCATGCACCATGGCTCGATAGGTCCCCACATTGACCCAACCGGACTCGGGGTCCTTCGTGATGGTGAGACTCCCCGTCCCGAGGTAACGACCACCGTCCTCCTCATGCCATAGGGGAGCAGGAAACTGGAGCAGGTTGACGGCCGGTCCCTCTTGGATATTCTCCGTCACCGGGCCGCTATCCACCGTCTGGACCGGTTGAAGCTCTATGGATTTCACCCGGCTACGCCATGTTTGGACAAGCTCCATCTTGCTTCCTGGTATGGGAAGGTTTAGCGCCATGGCGATGCGAGGAACGGAGGTTAGCTGATTGAGTAGAATTCGGTAGCTGGGGTCGTAACCCGTGAGCTGATCCAACAAAATGGCAGGACCTCCGCCAAACTCACGGAAGGAGTATTCTTCAAGCGCGCCCACTTCCAGGTGAGGGTCCGCACCACTAATGTTGACTACTTCACCCACGGCCTGAGAACGTTCAATCCAATCACGGAGATCTTCGCAGGGAAGTTTTTCTTTCAATTCCATCCATACCTCCTTAGCCTAAATGACGCACTGCTGCGTAAATAAGGATATCCGTTGGGTTGCCGCAGTCGATTCACTATTCCCCAGCCACCTGGCGGACCCGTTTACCGAGCAGGTTCAGTGCGTTCTCACGCTCGATTTTACGTTTGAGCTCTGGAGAGACTTCCATTGCATCCAATTCTGCTACGGCATAGGGTATGCCCCCTTGCGGCGGCGTGTAGGGATGGTCCCCGCCGAGGACCACAACATGTTCACCGGCCTCTGCGATCACGAGGGAGAGTGCATGTCGGTCCTGGGTATGGGTATCGAGCCAAACATGGGACAGATAATCCCCCAGGGTTTTATTGACCCAGGAAGGTAACGGCACCCCCCTTTCCTGTTGTAAAATCTTCGCCTGCTCGCGGGAATAGTCCCAACGACCACAACAGAAGGGAGAGACGCCACCAAGTTGGCAAAACATAAACCGGACGTCAGGGTATCTGTCGAACACACCATTCATGGCCAGGCGAAAGATACACAGTGCGTCATCCAAGAAAAATCCAAGACCGGTACGCAAAAACATGTTGTCCAATCGCAGTGTGTCAGCCCAAGACTGAGCAACTGAGCTCGGGTGTACAAGAACTGGTACGTCGTGATGTCGTGCCACATGATAAATGGGTTCAAAGGCTGGATCATCAAGGCTAATACCCTCATAGCTGGCATTCAGTCCAATGGCCACCATGGAGGGTAGAGAGAGGGAACGATCCAATTGCGTAATTGCATCTTTACCACCAAAAGGGTCCACCACCGCTGCACCCAATAAAAGTCCATTGGTAGCCGATAGATCTTCGGACATGGAGCGGTTGTAGGCCTCCATATTTTCGTTAAGCGAGCCTCCTAGACTCTTCAGGCCACGGATGAGTTCTGTCGCATAGGGTAGAACTATGGCAATCTTAACATTTGACTTCCGCATCAGGTCACGATGAACCGAGAGGTCCCGCCACGCTTGCCTTGAGGCCACCACGCTGCGAAGCACGTTATCGCCCGCGAGGATTTCCCTGAGGCGATCGCCGAATACGGACGGCATGTAATGAATATGACAGTCGATCAGCCCGTCATCTGCCATAATAACCTCCGATTGATCATCGAACTGGTTGGTGCACGTACCGTTGAGATACGAGTCGGTTCAAGCCATAAACATCCAAGGGCGCGCATCACTGATATCATGGTGAAAAGAATCATGTCAATTGCAGCTGAAGCACATGCTCCCGCTGATTTTATACCGGTACTCCCTTGGAATGATGATACCTTAGCCCCTCCACCACCCATGAAAGTCCTAAGAATTTGACGGAAATGGGCCAAGAGAGTACTCTGATTAATCAAGGAGAGAAATTTTTAGTATGAAAATAACTGTGCTGCTGTTCATTTTTGCTTTGTTTTTGGCAGAATGGGTGGTGGCTGATATCTATGTTCATCGTGATCCACGTGGAGTCATGACCTTTACCAATGCCCCCAGCCATTCCGGTTACCGCGTGATTATTCGGAACCCCAGTCAACATACTAGTGTGCCAAACCAATCTCTAAGTTTTGAGGAGCTCGTACGTTCCGCTTCGAATCGATACGGAATGGATCCAAATTTGGTATGGGCAGTCATGAAGGTGGAATCCGATTTCAATCCGGAGGCGGTCTCAATAAAAGGGGCGCGGGGCCTGATGCAGCTCATGCCAGCAACGGCACGTCAGCATCAGGTGGACAACATTCATGACCCAAGCCAGAACATCCGGGCAGGTGTACGTCACCTCCGGTTGCTCCTTGATCGATTTCAAGGGAACCTCAAGTTGGGACTGGCGGCTTACAATGCAGGGAGCCGAGCCGTGGAACGTTACAGAAGCATTCCCCCCTATTCAGAAACGAGAAAGTACGTGAGGCGTGTCTTGAAGTACTATGATTTTTACCGTAGAAGGAGCCCATTTATAACGGGTCAGCTTGGCTCCGTGACAACCTCACAATAACTCGTAATCCCATGTGGACCGTGCCCAACCTTTTGAGCCTGTTTCGGATCGCGATTATCCCGCTGCTGGTCTATATCTTGACCTACACGGACCCGCTGTCCAGTGCCCTTGCCGCGCTGCTTTTCCTGGTGGCAGCCGCAACGGATTATTTCGACGGGTACCTGGCTCGACGCAATAAGACCGTCTCCAATCTGGGGAAAGTCCTTGACCCGTTGGCAGATAAATTGATGATTGTGGCCACATTGATCATGCTGGCTGCCATGGATCGTCCCGACAATGCTGTCGTGCCCGCGTGGCTGGTGGTGATTGTTGTGGCCCGGGAGACTGCGGTTACGATCCTTCGAGGGATTGCATTGACAGAAGGGATTGTAATGGAGTCTGAGACTTTAGGAAAATACAAACTTGTCCTGCAGGCAACGGCTGTATTTGCCCTGGTGCTCCACTACACGTATCTGGGTGTGGATTTCTATGTGGTGGGTATGTATTTTCTCTTGGTGGCCACTGCGGTGGCGTTGTGGTCGGCCGTAAACTACCACATTAAATTTATCCGATTGATGCAGCGCAGAAGCAGCGGGAATCGATCACAGGTAAATTGACAACATTCCCGCTTTCGTGTAAGAATTTTCCATATGCGGGTGTAGCTCAGTTGGCTAGAGCGTATGCTTGCCAAGCATAAGGTCGTCGGTTCGACCCCGATCACCCGCTCCAAACTTCCCCTTCTTTTGGCGAGGTCGGCCGAAGCTTCCAATCCCTGCAAGCCCGTTCATGCGGTCCGTGACGCCGCAACAATCCTTTTTACTTCGTCTTTCATCCCTACCTTAAGGAAAACGCAGATTTCTGATCATGGCATAGGGGGATAGTGAATTAGGCTCGGATGGCTGTTCCCCTTATTTTTGTTCCATATTTGACCCCAACTTCAGCGCTGTCCTGGAACTCGCGCTGAAGTTGACATAAGACCCGTTTATCGAATATTCTCCCTTGCAAGTAGGGCATAAGGGCTAGGCCATCCCTCTATTGTCCTCTTTATTCTCGTATCCGGGCAGATAAACGGTCCTTGGCGGACAATTTTGAGTTCTCAGTGGCCGACCTCGATAAAGAAATTCCAATCAATTTCCTGTCGGTCCAAAGAGAATAAAAGTGCTGCCAAGTAGGTTCCGCTTTTTTGGAGTGCCATCCCGGATTATGGCTAAGGCTGAGACCAATACTAAGAGGTAAGATATGAAATATTGCAGGACATGCGTGATGCCAGACACAAAGCCAAATCTTTATTTGGACAAAGAGGGTGTGTGCAATGCTTGCCGCAGCTATGAAAAAAGAAAAGAGATCGACTGGGATACACGTCTAGCAGAACTCCGACAAATCCTGGAAAGGTACAGATCCAAAGACTCAACGAAATGGGACTGCGTGGTGCCTGTGAGCGGCGGAAAAGACAGCACAACTCAAACCATTCGGATGCTACAGCTTGGTATGAATCCCCTGTGCGTAACGGCGACAACGTGTGATCTCTCAGAAATCGGTCGCCGCAACATTGAGAATATCAAAAGGCTGGGCGTGGATTACGTTGAGTTTTCGCCTAACAAAGTAATACGACAGAAACTTAACCGAATTGGTTTGACCCAAGTCGGTGATATCTCATGGCCAGAGCATGTGGGTATTTTCACCATTCCGGTCCGAGCAGCGGTGCAATTTGATGTCCCGCTCATCGTGTGGGGAGAGAATTCTCAAAATGAATATGGTGGGCCAGGCGCAGCGGAAAGAAACAACATTTTGGACCGGAGGTGGTTAGAAGAATTTGGCAGCTTTTAGGGTTACGCGTCTCAGATTTGATTGGTATGGATGGCATAGAAAAGAAGAATTTGATTCCCTATACTTATCCGTTGGATGAAGAGCTAAGACGAGTTGAGGTTACCGGGATTTTTCTTGGATACTATTTGCCTTGGGACGGGTACTCGCATGCACTCCTTGCGCAGGCACACGGCTTCTCGACGCTGCAAACCACAGTAGAGGGTTCAATTGTCAATTATGAGAATCTTGACAATTGCCAAACGGGAATTCACGACTACTTTAAGTTCCTCAAGTTTGGGTTCGGAAGGGCGAGCGATATCGCCTGTCTCCACATTCGACGAGGCCGAATCACACGGCAGGACGGAATGGAACTTGTGAAAACCCACGATGGCAAATTTCCATGGACATATCTCGGCAAGAAACTGGAGGATATTCTGTTTCCTTTGGGCCTCTCATTGGATGAATTCATTAGGACTTGCGATCGATTCACCAATAAAAAGGTCTTCAAAACAGATTCACGAGGGGAACTTGTCAAGGACTCACGTGGAGACCTGACGAAAATCCTCTACGATAATGCATGAACCTGATTATCGTTGATTACGGCCTCTGCAATCTCGATTCTGTGAAAAGGGCTGTAGAGGAATGTGGCGGCAACGCAATTATAACGGACCAGCCTGATCTGGCAAGGGAAGCGTCAAAGATAATTCTTCCCGGAGTAGGGAATTTCATGGAAGGGATACAGCGCTTGAAGCGAACAGGGTGGTACGATGTCCTGCGCAAGGAAGTCGTGGAGAATGGAATCCCGTTGCTAGGTATTTGCCTTGGCATGCAGTTGTTAGCAGGCTATGGTGAGGAAGGTGGCGGAAGTGAAGGGTTGCGGTTGATCCCCGGCAAGGTCGTGAAGCTACACCCACATGCAAAATCGGACCGAATCCCTCACGTCGGATGGAACGAAGTGAACCAGAAATGGAATGGTCCGCTATTTGAGGGAATACAGGATGGAAAGGATTTCTATTTCGTTCACAGCTACCATTTTATTCCGGAGGATTCAGGTAATACGATTGCAACCACACCTTATTGTGGAGGCTTTGCATCTGCAGTGAACAAAGGAAACGTGTATGGGGTCCAGTTCCATCCAGAGAAAAGCCAAAGAGTTGGATTCGCGTTAATAAGGAATTTTCTGGGTCTTTGATTTATATGCTGAAGGTGAGAATCATTCCAACACTATTGTTCAAAGATTATGGGCTTGTAAAAGGCGTTGGGTTCGATAGCTGGCGTCGAGTGGATACAGCGTTGCCTGCGATAAAGGTTTATAACACCCGCCAGGTAGATGAATTGGTCTTTCTTGACATTGTAGCCACATCAGAAGGTCACACAATTGACTACGAGGAAATCGATATGCTCGCAGATGAATGCTTTATGCCAATGACGGTTGGAGGAGGAGTGAGAACCGTTGAGGATATCAGGAAACTGTTAAGGGCAGGGGCAGACAAAGTTTGCATCAATACGGCAGCAGTCCAAGACCCAAAGTTGATATCAGAGGCCGCTGCCATGTTTGGCGCCCAGTGCATCGTAATTTCAATAGATGCAAGGAAAAGGCGTGAAGGTGGTTACGAAGTCTACACCCATTCCGGGACCAAGCCGGAGGGCCTATCACCATCCGATTGGGCGAAAGAGGCAGAGGCGCGTGGGGCAGGAGAAATTATCCTCACCTCCATAGAACGCGATGGAACCATGGAAGGTTACGACCTCGACCTGATCCGATCTGTAACACGGTCCGTCACTATTCCCGTTATCGCTTCTGGCGGTGCTGGAAATTATGACCATATGGTCGATGCCATATCCAAGGCGAAGGCTTCGGCAGTCGCAGCTGCCAGCATTTTTCACTTCACGGAGCAAACGCCAATGGAAGCAAAGCAGTTTCTCGCCGCTAAAGGCATCCCCACCCGTTTGTGAAGACTCATTTTGTTTCTGTTGTAATCCAATTCTACAAAGAAGTGTCGAAACACTATGGACCAGAAAAGCAAACAAAGTCTGACTTGGAAGTCTGATTTTGGAAAGGAGTACACAGACCGGAATCCACTTACGATTGAAGCAATGGACAAAGTCTACATGTTGAGATTTGGAAAGACTCGATCTGAATTCAATCGTCAGTTCCTTGGGAACCTTGACCGATCAATTAGAATTTTGGAGGTCGGAGCAAACGTTGGTTCGCAGTTGCAAGGCCTGCAAGGCATGGGTTTTGAGAATCTGTATGGGATCGAACTGCAATCCTATGCTATAGAGCGGGCTAAGGAAAATAGCAGAAACATGAATTTCATCCAAGGATCTGCATTTGATATACCTCACAAAGAAGGCTCTTTTGATTTGGTCTTCACTTCGGGAGTCCTTATTCATTTCTCGCCTAGAGACCTAATCATCGCAATGGATGAGATCCATCGCTCCTCAAAGCGGTACATCTGGGGATTCGAATATTGGGCCGAAAATCACACGGAGATCGATTATCGGGGCCATAAGGGCCTGCTATGGAAGGGAAATTTCTCTCAAATGTATGTGGACCGTTTTTCGGACCTTAGGTTGATCAAAGAAGAGCATTACCGGTACTCCCAGTCCGAGAACGTCGATAGTATGTTTCTTTTGGAGATAGTGGGATGAATGCAGGAGTAGTCCTTTGCATCATTCAAGCGCGAATGGGCAGCACCCGGTTACCTGGCAAGGTCCTCATGGAAATTGCTGGCACGTCCATGTTGTCTCGGGTTGTTGAGAGGTTGAGAATGTCGGAATCAATCGGGCAATTCGTTGTGGCGACTACAGTCACGCGCGCTGATGATGCAGTGGTGAAAGAATGCAGACGCCTTGGCGTTCAATTTTTTCGGGGATCCGAGGAGGATGTGCTCGACCGCTTCTATCAAACGACCAGGCAATTCCGGGCTGACGTGATTGTCCGTATCACTGCGGATTGTCCATTAATTGACCCTGAAGTTACCGATCTCGTTGTCAGAAAATTCCTGGTGGGCAGTGTCGACTACGCATCCAATTCGCTGGAACGGACGTACCCGCAAGGATTGGACACTGAGGTGTTGACGATTAAGGCACTTGGCCAAGCTTGGAATGAAGCAAGGGAGCCGCACGAAAGGTCACATGTGACCCCGTACATATATCAACATCCGGAGACCTTCCGGCTTCTTTCCGTCACAAACAGTGAGGACTTGAGTGCCTTTCGGTGGACAGTGGACACCAGCGCAGATCTGAAACTAATACAGGAAATCTATGCCAGATGCGGGCAGAAGAGTGGTTGTTATTCATGGCGAGAAGCACTGGAGGCGGTTAAGAACAATCCAGCATTGACCGCAATCAACCGAGACGTTCGCCAGAAAGATTTGTATGAAGGATAACAGGGAAGAATACTGGAATGCGGGGAAAAAGCCGTGCTCTTCGGGCCCCGGGTTATTCAGAAATGCGATCAGGGATCACTCGTTCCATCTTTAAGCCTCGCCTGAAGCGGGGCTTTTATTATTCTTAGGGGTCCGTTTATAGTCTCACGGGTGTCATGTGCTCTTGAAATATCCGGCTGGCTACTGTGGGATGACTATCCGCAAGGAGTCCGACGGCGTACAGGAGGTAAGAAGAGTCGATGAAAAGCCTAGGATTCTTTGGTCGCAAGACTTCCCAGCGCTCCATTTGCGTGTTGCCCCCCAGAATATGAGCGGCAAAGGGATTATGAACAAACACACCTCCAGTTCCAATAAGTGTTGACGTCTCGAGTAAGTCCTTGCCATGGTGGAGCCAAGTCTCACCCTCTCGAGAATAGATTTTTTCTCGCCGACCCACGTGTCGCTCCACGGCGAAATCAACAGCCACACGGGCTAAAACGGCGTCCGCTGCTCCCTGCCACTTCGCTCGGGGGATTTGAGCCGTTTCCTTGCTGATCTCTTCGATGTAACGGCTGAGTTCTTCAGAGGAAACGGGAAATTCGGGAAACCGAGTATGAAGCTCACTCGCAAGATTGTCCAGGCCCACCCGGCCCAACAAAGTAACAGCATTGAAACGAATCCCCAGATCCCCTTCAACAGTTCTTTTTGCGAATGGTTCAGGCAAGCTCTGAACAATGGTGTTTGGACCAGAAGGCTCTCCGTAGCCTACGGAATGGACATCCGTTGTGGCCCCACCCACATCAACCACCAGCATCTCTCCCCAACCTGCTTGCCCCTCAGTCCCTTGGGCTCCCCGGAGGACGCCCTGAAGCACAGCCATGGGAGTGGGCAGAACTACTGAAACCACTTCTTTGATTTCATCGAGACCCTTCGCGTGTGTGATTCGCTCCATAAACAGCTTCCGAATCTCTTCCCGGGTGGGTTCCACCGCGAGCTTACCCGGTTGAGGCAGGACATTGGCGGCCGTGCGGATCTCCTTACCGCCGCCTCTCAAGATCTCCGAAACCTCATCCACCACCGATTGATTTCCAGCTATGACAATGGGAACGTCGAGCTTCGCCACCGCCAGTAGATAGGCATTGTGGAGTATCGTCCCTGAATCACCTCCATCGGTGCCACCCGTGAGGAGGAGCATATCGGGCCGAAGATCCTCGATCTCTTGAATCTTATTCTCATCTAGCTTGAACGACGATGATCCCACCACCTTTGCGCCAGCACCCAGCGCTGCTAAATTCGCCGCTTGAACGGTGAGGCCCGGGACTAACCCTACGACCACCATCCTCAAACCGCCCGCCGCACTGCTTGATGCAAACACCAATCTCCCTCGCAAGACCTCCAAATCAGCGGGGCGCCGGGTAAACAAAGAGGACTGCTCATGTAACCGGATGAGGGCGAGGATCAATCCCTCACGCACATCAGTAAGCACGGTTGACGGGGATTGGCTTCTCCCCATCACCGTAGAAGTCGAGAGGTCTACTGCTGTCACCTTAGTGAAAGTGCTGCCGAAATCGATGAGAAAGGCAACAGAGTCAATGTCGGTTCTTTGGACTCCCATATGCCAAATTTATTAAAAGCCCAATGGATCCTCCCTGGATTAAAAACTAAGCAGTTTAAAGAATACCGCGTCGGGCCAAGCCACATGCATAATTTGGTCAAATAGACCCCAGATGAATAGCGTTGTCAGGCCGGCAACCGTGCACGACGACGTCATCTTCGCCCTGGCTTGGTACCGTAAATAAAAGAAAATAAAAAGAGGAGAGGCGACCAAAAAGCCCACTAGCCAGACAGAGACAGCGAAGGACATTAACCACCCAAACGCGACTACCGTGCCCCGCCTGGTCACCTCTTTGGGTAGGCTCTGATCCGTGGGTATGTCCAAAATCTGCCTTGTTGACGCTTCATCGCCATCTACCTCAGAGTTTGTCAGATCCACAAAGACCTGGCACAGGGCCAGGAAGAGGGCGGGGATGCCAATGGTCCAGGGAAAGAGTCGTGTGTCCCAGGACCACTGAATCGCAGTCACGACGGCAATCCCTAGGAGGACTGCAAAGAAGAGCGAAAGCCAAAGAGACGAATTGATCTTCATCCGCGATCACGCCGCCTTTTTCTTGCGCCTGTCCCTGCGCTCGCGAAGAAAGCTATGGACAAGGGTTATCACGATCAAGAGAAATAGGACGACCACGATGGGCCGTGTCATCCAGTAAATCCCATAAAGCCGCGTCGCAAGAAAGAAGTAGGTCTCACCGAGTCGCTCTAACACGATGGCCACGATCAGGGGCGGCCTCGGCCAACCAAACCTCTTCATGAAGATACCCAAAAGGGAAAACCCAAGCAAGACGAAGAGGTCTCCCCAGTGCCGCGTGGTCTGATAGGCGGCCACGAAGATCACTACGGTGAGCACGGGGAAAAGGTAGTGAACCGGGAATCTGGTAATCCGCGCCAATTGAGACGCAAAGGCAAAGCAGAGAAAGGTGGCAAGGAGGTTGGCCAGGATCAGACTCCAAACAATGATGAGGGTAAGGTCGAGATGATCGGTAAGCATTTTAGGACCGGGCGTTAGCCCCAATATCAATAGCGCCACCAGGATCAAGGCCATGGTTGCACTCCCGGGGATCCCAAAGGCCAAGGTGAGCACGAACGCACCCGAATCACTGGCGTTATTGGCCGCCTCCGGCGCAATGACCCCTCGGACATCTCCCTTGCCGAAGTTGGAATTGTCCCGGCTGGTTTGAACCGCATGGCTATAGGCAAGCCAGATGGCCGATGGACTACCTAATCCCGGTAATATGCCTATCCAAGTCCCTAACAGGCTGGAACGAAGGACTAGCCACCAGTTCGCAAATACATCTTGGACTCCTGTCCATTTGCTTGATGATCCCTCTTGACCAGATCCGGAGGCGATCTTCGTCCCGCCCAGGGTCATGTCGACAAACTCAGGGATGGCAAAAATACCCAGGGCTATGGGTATGAGAGGTAGGCCGTCCCAGAGATAGAGGATACCGAAGGTCCATCGCTGTTCCCCTGTGTGAAGAGTTTCTCCCACCATTCCAATTAGGAGCCCTATGGCACCCACAATTAACCCTTTGAGGGGAGCGCCACGGGTAGTCAGGAGGGCAACCATCACTATGGCAAGAAGCACAGTCATAAAAAGCTCTGCGTTACCGAAGGACAAAACATAGGGTCTTAGTATTGGAATGGCCACCAGCAGTGTAACGGCACCGATTAGACCTCCAATGGCGGAGGACAGAAACGCGGCACCAAATGCGCGTTCGGCCTCTCCCTTCTTGGCCATTGGGAAACCGTCTAATATCGTGGCGGTGACGCCACTGGTTCCGGGAACTCCGAAGAGGACTGCTGGGATAGTATCGGATGTGTTTGTGATGGCATGGACCCCAACCATCAGGGCTAGGGCGCTGGCAGGATCGAGTTGGGTGATAAAGGGGAGGAGCAGGGCTAGACCCACTCGACCCGAGAGTCCGGGGACGACACCGATGAACATTCCCAGGATAACTCCAGTGAAGAGTAGGGCCAAGCGGCTTAGGGTAAAGATCTCGCCGGTGGCTGTATGGATCGCTTCAAGCACTTTTACAAACTAAACAAGGTAACCCCACCATCCGCCCCATACGTTCCCTTACCCATCGCCATGGAGCGATCCTCACAGGGTTTTCGGTGCGTCCCCCTTAAGTCACAAGCCCGCAGATCGGTTGCGTAGACCTCTGAGGGCTATCTTATTTTCCTTCGAGGACTTGTCGATACAAGGCCATCAGTTCCTTATTGTTAATAAGCTTTGTATAAAGGATGTTTAATTCTTCTCCACGGATCGGTTCGATGTTCCAACCCATTCGCTTCCCCTCCTTTACAAACGCCTTGTCCCTATGCATCGCTGCATAGGCGTCACGCAGGATCTTAGCACGCTCCGGTGGAACACCGGGAGCCATGGCAATTCTACGCCCTTGGATCGCATAAAGGGCCTCAAGCAGATGCTTCTTACCGGGTGGGGCTAGCTCTGCGAGAGTCGGAACCTCTGGCAGTCGATAATCACGGCCTTGCGAACTGACCACCAAGACTTTAACAAATCCTTTCTCCACCCAATCTCGCCTTCGAGACAGAAAAGAACCGATACTGTGGGAGCGACCGTCCAGAGCGCCCCGCTCAATATCAAGCAAAATCTCTGCCGTACCGGGGTATCCGGCAATGACATCGAACTTTACGCCCTCGATGACGCGCTCAATGACCTTGGGCACAACATTGGAGGAGTGCGCCTTCGCCTGGGCTCCCAGCTTAGGCCTGCGACCGGCCTTCTTGATAGCCTCAAGGCTGGTATATGGCGTGTCCGCCCTAAGGTACAGCGCCTGACCTTCCGCGGCGACCTGTCCAAGAAAGGTGAATTTATCCAACTGGAATTTAGCGCCACGATCACGGGTTGCCACCCGGTACAACAATCCGTTGTTCAAGTTACTAAGGGTCAGGCCGTCCTTCCCTGCTCGGTTGTAGAGGTAATTGGCTGCAATCAGCCCTCCTGCCCCCGGCATATTGACTACTATGATCCTGGGCTTTCCAGGGATATGCTTGCTAAGGTGACGGGCCTGAAGCCGTATCAGAACATCGGTTCCCCCACCGGGTGTAGAGCCAGCAATAAACCGTATGGTTTTCCCCTTAAAAAACTCTTCCTCGGCCTGCACCACCGCCGTTGGGGTATGAAACCAGACGGCTAGTACAAGATTCATTAATACAAATCTATACTTCATAAAAATTCTTTGACCCATGGTGCTTCTCCTTAATCTCAATTGACCTGTTTCAATAACCCCATTTCTGCGCGACGGCACTGACCCGCTGGTACTCCGGTGCCAATTCCTGTCGCTCCGTCAGTTCTTTGACGGCTTCCTTAACCAGATCCTGTGCACACACGTCTTTGATGGGCGGTACGTCGTAGTTGAGTTCACCAAGTTTTCCCTCTTCCGCAAGCATGTCCTCAAAGCCGGTTGCCAACCCGTCGATGGGAAAAGGCATCGCCTCCAGATCGCGAGGCTCGCGCCAGGTAGATCTCTTTCGCTCCTCCGGATCTGGAGTCTGAATGAGTAACCTTCGGTACAGGTTAGAGAGATACTCAAAGTTTTTTGGCATGTCACGTACGAACCAATAAGAACGTATGAGCCCCTTGAGGAAGCTCTTGACCATATCGGGCCGTTCCTCAAGGATCCGTCCCGTGGCAGCGATGATCCGTTCTGGACGTCCGTCGGGATACTGATCTGCGGGACTGACAAGGGCGTTGAAGCCTTCCTTCTTGAGCTCCACCGCATCCCATGACGCTACCGGACTACATTCCACTCTGCCACTCCTTAGGGCCTCGATATGGAGCTCCCTGGCTACACCTATCCTTACCCACTCGACATCCTTCTCCAGATCCAGCCCAGCCTTGCGCACTTGAATCTGTATCGCCCAATGGCGAATGCTGTTGAAGTCGCTTATTCCGATGCGCTTACCTTTCAGGTCCTTAAGCGATTTAATATGGGGCGGTCCCATCCAGGTATTCGTGTGTTGGTTTCTCCAGCCCGCTATAATGTACAGGTCCGCGCCCCGGGCACGCTGAAAGAAAACCGTCCGCGACTGGACATCCAGGGCAATGTCCACAGACTTTTCCTTCATGGCTTGGGAGATCCCCAGCTTCTCCAGCCCAAAGGGCACCATGGGGTCACGCAGGATCTCATATGCAGCCGACCCGTGGGCGTCTTTCAGCCCTTCGTCGTACAAAAAGTTCATCTCGTAGGCGGTAATGATGGGGACAATATGCAGCGTGTGATAACAGGTGGGGGCGATTCTGAGCTTCCCGTTTAACATGTGGATCTCCTGCTAGTCTGTTCCGGAATACTATTCAGATTTGCTGGATAAATCAGCGGGAGTCATAACAGAAGCCAGCAAGAGTTGTCAACATAACCAATATTCATGGCGCTTGACATGATGCTACGATACGAGTAACTAACTTTTGTCATTCTATGGATGGAAAGAACGGGTTACGATGAATATTAATGACGGCACCCTATTGTCTGGGTACCGCGTGTTGGATCTGGCCGGGCCCCTCGGTTTCCATTGCGTGAAGCTCCTGGCCGATATGGGTGCGGACGTCATAAAGGTAGAAGCGCCAGGCGGAGATGAAGCACGCCGCGTTCCTCCTTTTAAGGATGATTTGCCTCATCTGGAAAAGAGTCTCTACTTTCTGCACTACAATACCAACAAGCGCGGTATTACCCTGAACCTGGACTCACGTGACGGTCGTGACATTTTATTGGAACTCGCTCGTACCGTAGATTTAGTGGTTGACACCCACCGGCCCGGCCAAATGGAGGAGTTGGGACTGGGGTACCGTGAGTTGAGTTCCGTAAATCCCCGCCTGATCTTTGCATCCATAACACCCTTCGGGCAGACAGGACCTTGGCGGGATTACAAGGCCACGGACATTGCAGGCTTGGCCCTCAGCAATCTAATGGTCTTAACTGGAGAACCCGGGGAGCCCCCACTGCAGGGACCCGGCGAGATTGCTTACGGAATGGCCTCAACCTATGGAGCCCTCGGCATCGCCATTGCTCTGTACGATCGAGAGGAGAGCGGCAGGGGACAGCAAATCGAAGTCTCCATGCATGAGTGTGCCGCCCACATCGCTGGATACTTTATCCCCAATTACGCGTACACAGGCGCGAAGGCCAGCCGGCTATCGCGGAGAGGGGAGGAGACGGACCTATACGACCCCTACCCAACGAAAAACGGGTATGTCAGGATCTTCATCATCCCGGTGGAGCAATGGCGTCGGCTAGTGGACTGGATGGGGCGGCCGGATGCCATCGCGGGGCCGGAATTCGAGAAAATGGCTTACCGACGGGAGCATCCAGAGATCGTCATGAAGACCGTCACCGAATTCTGCAAGCGCCATACGAAAGAAGAGCTTTACGACGAGGGGCAGAAACGCCGAATTAGCGTAACCCCACTCAACACTGCAAGCGAGTTCATGGAGAGCGCCCACACCAAGGCCCGCGGGATATTTGTCAACATGGAACATCCGGTGGTGGGTAAATACTTGCAATTCGGCCCAGTCCCAGGATTTAGCGAAACCCCAGGACGGGTAAGCCGAACCGCGCCCTTGCTCGGTGAGCACAATGAGGAGATTTATTGTGGAGAACTCGGTTTTTCCAAGCAGGATATGGCAGCCCTAAGAGCTGACGGAGTGATCTGAAAGATAACTCGGCAAAACGGGAGAAATGACCATGAAAGAACTTCCACTAGAGGGAATTCGAGTTGTAGAGCTCACCACGGGGGCCGCCGGACCCACATGTGGACGCGTATTGTGCGAATTTGGGGCTGAGGTCATACGTGTTGAGACGCGCACTCGGAGTGACGGGCACAGGGGAGAGGACCCTAAGAAGTGGAATCAGAAACCCGACTTTGCCAAGCTCCATAGAGGGAAAAAGTCGATTACGGTCAACATGACAAAGGACAAGGGCCGTGAGCTCGTGAAAGAGCTAGTCAAGATCTCCGATGTTTTGATTGAAAACTATGGCTTGGGAGTCTTGGAAAGGTGGGGACTTGACTATACTAAGCTCAAGGATTTGAATCCAGGCTGTATTTTAGTGCGTGTTAAGGGATTGGGTAGCACCGGACCGCACGCAGCCGATCTCACCTATGGCCCCAACGTTGCGAACGTTATGGGTGGTACTTACCTTTGGAATTACCCGGGAGCCACCACTGCCACTTCCGAACCAAGATCACAGCATCCTGATTTCATGGGTGGGGTTACGGGGGCCTTTGGCGTGGTACTCGCCTTAATGCACCGCAAGAAAACCGGACGGGGACAGTGGATCGACAACGCACAGCTTGAGATCGGCGCGTCTCTGCTCGGGCCGAGGTACCTGGAATACTCTGTGAACGGCCGAGAACCACAGCCTGAGGGAAACCAGAGTTTAGTTGCAGCGCCCTATGGTGCCTATCCTTGTAAGGGTAATGACCGATGGTGCGTCATTGCCGTTTACAATCAAGAGGAATGGGAACGTTTCTCGCGGCTGCTGGGGGAGGCTGGACTGGATCCCAACGGACAATTCACCACTCACTTGGAGCGGGTTCATCATCGAGAGGAGTTGGACCGGTGGGTCCAGGGCTGGACCAGCCAATTGGATCCTTATGAGGTCATGGAGAAATTGCAAGGTATTGGCATTTGTGCCGCAGTGATTCAGGATGTGGAGGACCAGTTCAAGCGCGACAAGCAATTAGCCGCCCGTGGGTTCATGGTGAAACTCAACGAACCTGAAGGCGGTGAAATGGTTACGGAGGGACTCCCTGTGCGATTGTCAAAGACGCCAGGCAAAGTGAGAGGCCCAGCTCCTCTCATGGGGGAGCATACCTACGAGGTGGCAAGCAAACTATTGGGTCTCAGCGATGAAAAAATCAAGGAATTGGAAACAGAGGGTGTACTGACTTAGATGTTTAGGGGTTCATGGTTCACAAGATGACTTCAAGAAATATTTTCTCGCTAAGACGCTAAGCATGCAAAGGAAAACTAGTAGGCAGATTGCAGTAAGCAGTAGGCAAATCTGAATTTAGAAGACCCAGGCGGAGGGGTTACTTTCTTACTGCTTGTTGTATTGTGATCCGTAGTCCGAATTGCTGCCCGCTGCCAACTGCTCACTGCCAGCTGGTTTCGCTAGGCCCTTTGCGTGAGTGATCTTTTTCCGATCCGAAATCAGGATGAAAGGAAAATTTGAAAGAGAAAGGAACTGAAATGGCAGAATCTGTTGTCCTATACGAAAAACACGAGCCTCACACAGCCGTTATTCGACTCAACCGCCCAGAGAAAAAAAACGCTATCAATCGCGATGTGTACTGGGGTTTGGAAAACGCTTGGCAAGAGGCAAAGGCCGACGATGATGTTTGGAGCATTATCCTTACTGGCTCAGGTGACTCCTGGTGCGCGGGGGGCGACCTGAAGGAAAATTTGGCCGCAGCCCGTGGTGAGATCCAGGGACCTCGATTTGGGCCGCGACCCTATCCCAGTCTACGAGAACTAGAGCTCAACAAACCCATTATTGCAGCCATCAATGGTTTTGCCGTTGGCGGTGGCTTCGGCCTGGCCCTTAACTGCGATATTCGATACTGCGTTCCCGCGGCGAAGTTCGGTTGCTCTGAGGTGCGTTGGTCCCACATGGCCGCTTGGCCCTCATACGTGAGTACTTTGCCATCCGGTTGGGCCTTTTGGTTTGCCCTCACGGGTCAAATGGTGGATGCTGAGACAGCCTTCCGACTTGGGCTCGTGCAAAAAATCTGCGAGCCCGACAAGCTCATGGATGACTGTTTGGAACTTTGCGCAACCATCAACCGGAACGGGAGGCTGATTGCGGCGCACACGAAGGAGTACATGTACAAATTATTGTACGAGATCCAAGGGTGGGAGGAAGGATTCAAGCTTCACAGGGAGTACTATGCCCACCTACGCCAGAGCAAGGATTATGATGAGGGATCCTCTGCTTTCTCCGATAAGCGCAAACCCGAGTTTTCAGGCAGCTACTATGATAAGAGCAACAAGCCGCCGGGAGTTTCCTAACGGTTCTTGCCAAGCAAAAGATCATTGATTTCACCTTCATGAATCGCCAGAAAAAGCCCCTGATCAATCGGGGGCTTTTTTTACCGGTTGTTAATGAGCGTCTTTCAGATCCATGGGAACCAGAGGTGTTCAGATTTCCCGGGCCGACTCTGTTATATTTAGATGTTATAATCGATCTAACGCTTAAAAGTGGCGACCTTTCATCTGGAATATTTTCGGATTTAGAAAAAAACTACACTTCCTATTGCGCAAAGACTAACTAGTAAGCAGCCAAATGCAATTGAGTAGAGGGGTAAAACGATTTCTCCTTGGATCCGGGATTGCGCTAGGGCTAATCCTGATGGTACTGATGGGCCTGTCCCTGCTAGTGCGCCTACCCTTCATTCAAGCTGAAATCCGGTCTCGAATTGAATCTAATCTCCAGGCCCGTTTCAATATTGAGGTAGCGATTGGAAGCGCATATCTTGACCCTCTGCTCCGATCTGTCAAGATTTCTCAACTTCGTATTTCGCGTCATGAGCAGCCCCAAAGGGATGCCTCCGTCGAAATTGAAGGTGTTGAACTCTACCCGAACCTATGGAGTCTCCTACGTCTACGCTTTCAATTGAATCGGGTCCTGTTGAGTCGCCCTAGAGTCAGCATTCAGCCATCTAAGGTAGCGACGGCTCGTAATAAAGAAATTTCTTTTACCGTTAAGTCTCTAGCCCTGCCATTGGGTATAGAGCGTTTCCTGATCCAAGACGGGGAGGTGCTGTGGGAAGAGACCGGAAAACGGATCACAATGTCCGGCCTGCAAGGTGAATTTCGCGCCCAAACAAGAGATGTTGAAGGGTCCCTTAGGATTGCGGAAATAAAGATCGAGACCGGCCACCTGTCGCTTTCGGTCACGGATCTTGCGTTACGCGGTGAGCTTCAGGGAGATAATTTTCAAGTTAATCAAATTCGCCTCACCGCTCTGGGAAGCGTCATGGAAGGCCAGGGGCAGATCCGAAGCATCCTAAATGACCCAGCAATCAACCTAGCTATAAACGCCAGTGGTGAAATTGAAGATCTATTCCCACGGAAACCGCCTGTACGTCTTTTGGGAACGTTTCATCTTGAGGGAGGTATTTCCGGACCCATCATGGACCCAACTTTCACCGGCCAAGCCAAGATCAAGCATGGAAAGTTAGGGCAGTTCTCAACTTCAAGCATCAACATGGTGGTGGAGGGAAATCGTAGTGAGTTTCGCCTAAAGCAACTGGAAATGAGGGGAGTGGATGGGACTTTGACCGGGGATTTGACTGTTACCTGGAAGAGTCTCCAATACCGTTTAAGCCTGCTCGGCAAGCGAGTCAATCTAACTCGGATACTTCGACTGGTGGCGGGAAATGCCTACGTCGGAGGTCACACCACCATGGAGGCTCAGGTAGTGGGGCAGGGGACTGACCTGTCAAAACTCAAAGGCCAGATCAAAATTGGGGTTGAAGATTTTCACTTCCTCAAACGTCCTGAGGAGCGGGGTCATGTACGAATTTCCCTCGAGGGCCAAGGTACACGTGTCCAGGTTCGAAAGTTAGAGGTGGCCATTGCTCAAACTCATTTGAGTGCAGCGGGGACACTCGAACCAGGCGAAAATCTCACCATGAGTGTTGTGGGTCAGACGGCGAAGCTTGATCAAATAGCAGGCTTGTTTGGATCCAAGCCCCATCAGCTGGCCGGAGAAGTAAAGTTCAAGGGGCAGTTGTCTGGACCTCTTGGGGATCCAGTCCTAAAAGGCGACCTCCATTGGTCCAATGCAACACTACTGGGGGTCACACTGGCGAGCGTGCGCGGTCCAGTAGAACTTTCATTGGCTCAACGGACCTTGAAGTCACCGTCCCTTGATGCGATGCGCCAAGACTTGCGCGGCAAGTTTAACGTAGGCCTCACGCTCTTGCCGAAACCGCCTCATCGGAAGCTAAAGCTTAAACAGGACCTCGAGCTCAAAATTGACGGTGATATCGAAGGTCCCTGGGAGCAATTAATTGGAATATTTTTCAAAAAGCAACTCCCGATTACAGGCAACATGCAACTCCAGGTGGACATCCAGGGGACACCTGAAAACCTCAGCGGACAAGGCAGACTCGGGGTCACAGATTTCACCGTATTTGAGATGCCTTGGGAACGGGCGCAGGCCACCGTGCGCTTGAAGGAAAGGCGGATCTTGCTACAGGGGATCGAAATTCAAAATGCAGACGAAAAGATTACCGGCCGCTCGGAGCTTGGCTTCGACGGTCACATAAGAGGGAACCTCAGCTCCACCCCCATCTCTATCCAGCGCGTGGCTCGCCTTAGGCGTGCAGGGTTCACCGGAACAGCAACGATTCTGTCAGTGAAAAGTGAGGGCGCGGTGGGCCAGGAGAATTTATCAGCCAGGGTCGAATTTGACCACTTGGCCTATGGGAGCTCGAGCTTCGGATCCGGGCAAGGGACCTTTAACTGGGACAGACCGAAGCGGCAATTGACGGGGCGAATAAACTTACCTGACCGCGGCTATACACTACGGGGTGACCTCTTGACCGAGACCAATTTTCCGTACAAGGGGACGATCACGCTGGCAAAGGGAGACCTCGTCTCCCTTTTGCGGATCGTAAAGGATCGGCTCCCAGCGCAGCTGAGTGGGGTCGGGACTGGTGAGATCAATTTGAGTGGTTACCTGGGAGAGGAGACCCCTGATTTGGTAACCGTAGACCTCGGCAGTGCAGGACTGGAAATTCAAGGTTACTCATTCCAGACGGCTGGTAAAATCGAACTCACTTTTAAGGAGGGACAACTCACCATTCCGCCGGTAACCCTAAAAGGGGAGGGCGCAAGCATTGTGCTGGGGGGAACCATCGGCAAGGAGATGAATTTGACGATCCGAGGGAACGCCCCGACAGTGCTGGCCAGTATAGTGTCTCCGGAAATATCTGCAGCAAAGGGCATAACTAACTTGGACTTAAGCATTCAGGGTCCCCGTGCGATGCCGCGATACCGCGGTCACATTGCGACCACAGACTCCTCCCTCACCCTTCGCGGCCATCCGGAACCCATTGAAAAACTACAAGGGGAGATCCGATTCACCCAGTCAACAGCTGAAAGTCATGGGCTGGAAGCTCACTGGGGAGGGGGAAAACTTCGAGCAACGCTTCAAGGTAAACGTGAACAGAATGGATGGAAGTGGCCCATTGAATTTTCCCTGACGGATGCCCGCGTGGAACGTATTTTGGTAACCAAAACGGACAAAGAATTGCCGGGTCTAGCAACTGGGGAACTACAGGCCAATGGAACGCTTAATTTTACCACGGGACCTGATTTGGAATGGCTCTCATCTCTGAAGGGCAAGGTGAACCTCAAAGCAGTGCACGGAAACATCCTCCGCTCATTTGTCCTTGAGAGGATTCTAACCGCAATCAACGTTACCGGTCTTTTTCACAAAGGCCCCGGCGGCAAGGGAATGGCTTACGATGAGATGAGCGCGGTCTTCCACCTGGACAAAGGCATCGCCAAGACGGAGAATCTCCGGCTTCGCAGTCCCTCTCTAAGTGCCGGGGGGACCGGACAGCTAGATTTGGTAAAGCGCACCTGTGATGCACATATTGCGGTACAACCCCTTCAACTAACAGACAGGGTCGTTCGGGCGGCATCAAACCTTCCGCTGGTGAGGCACCTTGGAGTCGGATCGTTTCTATTTGGGAAGGATCAAAGTATTTTAGTAGTGGCGTACCATGTCCATGGCCCCCTCGCCAAGTTACAACTGGACCATATTCCAACCAGAGGGATCCAGGGTGGAGTTTTAGGTGTATTTGAACAAACCCTGGGGCTTCCCGCAAACCTCTTTATGCGCGGTGGTAATGAATTAGAGGAAGATCTAGGTCCTCAAAGGCAGAATGGCGAATCGGATAATTCCCCTTAGTCTTTCCTCGTAAATGATGGGGTTGGTCTTGAAAACAAAGGGCAGGGAAGACACAACTAATTTCCTGGCCGGTATTTTTCAAAGAGCCCGTGTTCTGATACTAGGCTTTCCCAAGAATCATAGTCCGCTAAACTACGAATAGAGGCAAAGGTCGCAAATGTCATGAAAAGGGACTTTTGTTGAAACAGATCCAGCCCACGCTCGGGGTTTATCCAAATGCCAGTCGACTGATGCCATGATTTCATTCTGGGTTCTTGATCCGCCGCCAGAGAGGTTAAAAAATATCGGATATCATAATTCCCTTGAGAGTATTCCGCCGCGAGCCAATGGGATAAGTAACTGAGGTGCCTTGCGTCACAAAGGAGTCCTTCGGCTTTCAAAAGGGTTCGAAAATTCATGGTCCCCGTTACAAACAGCCGCTTATTTTTTGTGAACTCGTCTTTGAAGCCTGTGCCCAAACTTGCCCGGGACCTTTTCCCCTCTGGGGTGCACAAAAGAATCCCCGTCTGCTCATAGAGACCTCGGATTCCCGCCACCCAGTGGCCCAGGGAAAGCTCGGGGGTCAGATCGCTTCCAAGGGCATCACGGGCCTCCTTGGGAGTTAATCCATAACATAGGTTTAGCATTGCTTCATGGGTGTCCTCTTTTTGAACCGGACTCACGGGAAATGAGTAGTTCTCAATTGCGGACTGACCTGAAGGGTAACGGGTCATAAACACTTCGACTTCCCCGTCCACCCCAGGACGACTAAGGATAATCGCCGAGGCATTTATTGGAACATTGCCAGCCACCAGTGGACCCCTAAAATCCCAATTCCATTAAAACTAAACTCCTAGGATTATAGAATGGATGCTCCTTTCGCAACCCGCAATTTTCAGGCAAATCCCCCTATTTGTTTCGCCGTGATTCTTATGTTAATTTCTAAGCTCCCTGATCATTTATTCTATTTAGTGCGAAAGACACATGAAAATTTACACTAAGACCTACGGCTGCCAGATGAACGAGTATGACTCGGCTCGTATCCTGCAGGTGATGAAGCAGCAGGGATATACTCCCACAATGCAGCCCGAAGAGGCGGATCTGATCATCCTGAACACCTGCAGTGTAAGGGATAAGGCGGAACAGAAGGTTTACAGCGCCTTGGGGCGTTGGCGTGATTTGAAGAAACAACGCCATGGGCTTGTTATTGGTGTCGGGGGCTGCGTTGCACAACAGCAAGGAGAAGCCCTTTTGCGTCGTGTTCCTTATCTGGATCTGGTCTTCGGAACTCACAATATTCATAAGCTCGGCGAAATGGTTCGTGAGGTTCAAGACCTGGGAAACCGACCGGTGGAAGTGGCCTTCTACCGCGACCCCGCCTACCTTGAAGATCAGCATGGGAGACCCGAGGTGCATGGACCCAAGGCCTACGTAACTATCATGCAGGGATGTAACAAGGTCTGTAGTTTCTGCATCGTTCCCCATGTGCGCGGGAGAGAGATCAGCAGGCCAAGCGATAACATCATCAATGAAGTGCGGGAATTGACCGCTGGTCAGGGAGTACGGGAGGTCATGCTTCTGGGGCAGAATGTTAATTCCTATGGCAAGACTCGTCATGGAGAGTTGACCTTTGCCCAGCTCTTACACAAGATCAATGAAATCAATGGCTTGGACCGAATTCGTTTCACCACATCCCACCCTCAGGATCTCTCACCCCAGTTGATTAACGCATACGCAGAGCTTGAAAAGCTTTGCGAACACCTACATTTGCCAGTCCAATCGGGCTCTGATACAGTGCTGCAACGAATGCGCAGAGGATATAGTTGTAAAGAATACTTGGATCGCATTTACCGGTTAAAGGATCGATGCCCTGGTGTGGCCCTGAGCACTGATATCATCGTGGGTTTTCCAGGCGAAACAGACCAGGAGTTCGAAACAACACTGGAAATCCTGGAAAATATGGAGTATGATGAGATTTTTGCGTTCAAATATTCACCGCGACCACAAACGGTTGCGGCAAAAATAAATTCCGATGATGTGCCTGAGGAGACGAAAAAATCTCGGCTGCAAACCGTATTGGAATTGCAGAAGGGTATTTCCCTAAGAAAGAACCGGCAACTGATAGGTCGCTTAGAAAAAATTCTGTTCGAGGGTGAATCTAAACTCAACAAGGACCGAATGATGGGACGAACGAGGACCAACAAAGTGGTTAATTTCAAAGCATCAAAGAGCCTACTAGGCAAAACCATCGACGTCCGAATAACGGGAGCAACCGCCAATTCCCTCATGGGCGAAATAGAGTAAGGAGGACAGGATGATGAAGAGCGATTCCATTCAGATGTCGGTTGGTGGCCTTACCTTAGACCCAGTCACAAAGACCCCCATCGTGATCCTGAAAGATGCCGATAACAAGTTGAATTTGCCTATCTGGATTGGTCTTCTCGAAGCAACTGCCATGGCAACTGAGCTGGAAGGAATCAAAATGGCCCGTCCTATGACACACGATCTCCTTAAGAATACCCTAGCCGAAATGGGCGGATCGGTGGATTACGTTGAGATTTCGGAATTGAAAGAAAACACATACTATGCCTTGATAAATCTTAAAATCGACGGCAAGAAACTCACCATTGATTCGCGTCCCAGCGACGCCATCGCCCTGGCCCTTAGAACAAAGAGTCCAATTTATGTGGCCAAGGCCGTTTTAGAGGCATCCAGCATCCTCCAGCAGGCGGAGGAGGGCAAAGAACCAGATTTTGCTAATGTCTCCAAGGAAAAATGGGCAGAAATCTTGGAGAAGATGTCGCCGGACGACTTTAAATACAAGACCTAATTCTTTTTTCGAGTAACTCCTACCCAAAGATCACAATAAGCCGCAACACGGATGGTGCGTTCGCGTAAAAGAATCACTCGTAAAGAAATCCGGCAACCAGATCAGTTTATTACGTTTACAGCTCGAGTGATCAGATTTTTTGAGCAACACCGGGGCAAATTCATCCTGGCCGCTGTTCTTGTAGTGGCCGTGTCCGCGGGCATCTGGGGCTGGCAACTACACCTATCCAAACAAAACCGGTTAGCCTCCCAAGCCTATGCCACCGCGTTGGAGGCCTTTCACGAGGGTAAATACCAAACAACCCTAGACCTTCTGGACCGTGTGGACCAATACAGATCCCCCAACTACCAGCGCCTCGCGATCCTTTATCGTGCCCACAGCCATATCGGCCTCAAGCAGCCGAAAGACGCGATTCCACTCCTGGAGACCTTTTTGACCCGGATACCCAGGAACTCCTTTATGAAACAACTGGCTCTTGCAAATCTCGGTTACGCACATGAATTGGCCAATCAATGCAAGGAAGCCATCGACGCCTATGACAAGGCAGCTAAATTGGATGGTCCACAAAAAGAACAATCCCTCCTGTCCAAGGCCCGGTGCATCGCGACCATCGGCCAGTTCGGCGAATCCATAAATATCTATCGCGAATACCTGGCTAGCTACCCGGGGACTATGAGATCGGTAGAAATCAGTCTACGGATTCAAGAGTTGGAACAGAAAATGAAAGGAACTTCTGAAGAATAACTAAGAAATTGATGCCATAATGAAACGTCTGATAAGATACATTATGTAAACTTACGAATTTCTCTAACATCCCCACGGCCCCTACCACCCTTCCTCCCCCGTTCCGCTTCTCCACCCTTAATTAAAAACAGTCTGGAGCGTACCTTGGTCTCCCGTCGTACATGCACCCAACCCCCATCCCCATCGGTTTCCATTCGATAGATTCCTTTTGGCTTTAACGAAAGCGCACTCATCTCACTACAGGTATACAAAGAGGCATGCTCGATCCACTCTTTATGATAGCTGCAATTCCCTTTCAGGGGTCGCCGTCCCGGCTTTACCGCATGGAAATACAGGCAGTGACTGCAGGTATGTTCAACGGAAGGTTTCATGGTCTGGGGGGATTTTTTCGTTTCCTCGTTCACAGCGGAATTATGCATAGGAATAACCCTTAATGCAACTCGTTGCATGGGGAAGGGTTAAATTGAATTGACACCAAGGTGACCCTTGGCTACTCTCGCTGCAATAAACGGAGGTGATACATTCATGATTTTTCGAGAGCTCAACCTAGGCAAATGCAAAACCTATCTTATCGCCTGCGAGAACACCCATAGGGCCGTCCTTGTTGACCCTGTTAGAGACAAGATCGACCGATACCTTTCATTACTTGGCTATTACCAGTTAAAACTTGACGATATCATTGATACCCACACTCATGCGGATCACCGTACTGCTACATTTGAACTCAAAGACTTGACCGGTGCCAACGTGATCATGCACCGACGCGCCCCAGCGCCATACGTTGATATACACATGGATGATGGGGAAACCGTCACCGTTGGCGATCTTGCTATCAAAATTCTCCATACTCCCGGACACACGCCCGACAGCATGAGTCTTTATGTGAAGGGCAAGGTCCTGACGGGTGATACGCTGCTCATTCGAGGTACCGGGAGATGCGACTTTGCGGGTGGTGACGCGGGGGCTCAATTTGAAGCCATCACCCAGAAACTCTTCCAACTTCCAGAGGAAACTCAAGTCTTCCCCGCCCATGATTACCGCGGCAACACCATGTCCACCATTGGGGACGAAAAGCGGTTAAATCCACGGGTCGCAGGACAAACAAAAGAGGCCTATGTGAACATTATGGCCAACCTGGGATTACCCTTGCCCGACAATATCCAGGAAGTTTTACAACCCAACCAGACCGCACTTGACGACGACCGAATTGCTTTTCCGTCTCTGGCGGAATTGAATCAAGTACGTCAGTTATCACCCCAGGATGTGCAGGTCTTGCTTGCGGCATCCCCCCCTCCCCTACTATTGGATGTCAGAGAGCCATCAGAGTATACCGGTGAGCTTGGACATATTGCTGGAAGCCTTCTGATACCGCTCAAAGAGCTACCGTCAAAGGCCAATGAGATAGAAGATCACAAGAACCGCCATGTGGTGGCTATCTGTCGCTCCGGGGTGCGCAGTACCACGGCAGCAGCAATCCTAACAGGTCTTGGATTTGAACAGGTATCGAATCTCCGCGGAGGAATGGTTGACTGGAACGATCAGAATCTTCCCATCACGCGCTAAATCAAAAATACCGCCACAGCCACCATTTTTCAAAACCGAGCTTGGCCCAATAGATCATACGCGAAGGTCCCCAGGAGCGTGATTCCATCACTCCGAAGGGCGGCCAACCGCGGGGATAGATGGTTCGATTTGCGGCGGCGCGTCCTGCGCCGCAGGCCAGCAGTCATATGGTATGCAGCCGGAGGGTGGTGGGATCGCCGCGACCGGTGATTTTCACAGCCAGGTTGTGCGTTACCACATCTGCCTCCTGGTGAGCTACCATCCCTGCCTTTGACGCCGGCATCTCTGCACAGTCACCAATGGCATAGACATTGTCCCACTTGGTGGACAGCGTTTCATAGTCCACTCTGATACCGTTCTCCGTATCGGCCAAACCACAGTCTCTGAGGACTTGCGAGGGTCTGTGAGGTGGGATCATAAATAATAAATCGTAGGACAGTTTGTAACCGTATAGACCCACCACGACTTTTTTCTCGTGGTCAACGGAGTGAACGATAAATTCATAGTGTTGCTTGATATTTCTCTTCTTGCTCTGGGCGTCCATCCAAACCACCGGGTCATGGGCTTCCCCGGCGGGCTCAGGTTCTCGCGTGAAATACTCGATCTCCACACGGTCCCGACGACCCAGCTGGCGGAAATAGCTATCCAGAAGCCATTGGGTCTCATAGGGTGCGGGAGGACAGCGATAGGGACCCAACGGGACCCCCACAACGATTCGGCCTTCGTTAAAATTTTTCAGGGCGAGTTGAACTTTTAATGCTGCATCCATTTCCCAGGCGTGGTTGGCGCCCTCGCTGAAACCGGGAATCATTTCGGGCATAGTTTGAAGGCCAAGGGCCACAATTAGGTGATCGTAAGGAACCCGTTGATTATCTAGAACCACTTCCTGACGCCCCGGGTCGATATCCAGGATCTCATCTTGAATCACTTTGACCTTGCGCCTTTCAAGCATCTTCAGCTTCCTTTTTAGGTCCTCCGGCTTACGCTGACCCAACATAAGGAATAGGAAAGACGGTGTAAAGAAATGTTCATCCCGTCGATCGATGAGGATCACATCGTGTTTGGATCCAAGGGTACGACCTAACTTGGTGGCTGCCACAAGACCACCAATACCGCCACCCAGAATTATAATTTGCGCCCGTCCGTTAATCACCTTGGCTTCCCGCTACTAACCTTTCCGCCCCGCTAGCTGGACTCATTTCCCTTCTGTCTAGTATAGCGGCGGCGCGAAATCAGTCCGAGGCCGCGGATGTTCCTGAGTCGTTGCTCACGCCACATGTCCTGCTCCACCTCGCCATCCTGGGTGAGCTCCCGACCAAACCAGGAGGTGCTTCGAAGCAAGATCACCAGGACTGCATCCGAAAAAGCCTTAAGACACTCCATGAACCAATCAAATATTCGTCGAAACATCACTTCAACCTATGGACCACCACAATGTAAGATCCAACCAACAATTTATTTGGAAAAGAGTCCGTACGCTAACGGAGAAATGTGTCTTCCTGCTCCAACCCCGCAACGGCTTCCTTGATTGCAAGCTCTTTTGGTACGCCGTCTCCCAATAAACCGATCTGGCGAAAGAACTGCCCGATCTGTGCATGATCCCTAGGAGTCACCTGGGTATAGGGTCGCACTGGATCACCAATATCGACACCGAAGTGTTTCAACGAAGACTTCATCACAGGAGGTAATCCGTAGGCCCCCCACTTCCCCGGGAACAGAGCGAAACAGCGCTGCCAATACCGTGCACGATTCACGTCACCTTCACGGAAAGCTTTGACCACCTGGGCACCGATACGAGTTCCCGGAGGCGGCATTGTAGCGCCTGAGCCACCCATCATGAGGGTAGCAAGAAGCGGTTGCATGGTAGTGAAGTAATGCCCCTTCCCTGCCATCTCGATCTGCTCCACCAGCCGGGTAATCTTGCTAATATCACGGGAACTTTCTTTAAAATATTGAATATTGGTCAACTCACTCAGTTTCACAAAAGTTTCGATGGGTGGATCAGCACCGGGGCCGGGATTATGGTATGTGACAATGGGCAGAGGACTAGCGGAAGCCACTTGAGTAAAGTACTCCACCAGCTCTGCTATGGTGGGCTGCTGGCCCCAGGGTCTAAGCTGCATCAAGACTTGCGCCATGTCGGCACCCACACTGGCGGCAAATTCGGCCAGTTCAATAACCTCATAGGGAGACGGACAGGAGCAGCCAGCCAGCACCGGCACACGTCCTCCCACCATTTCGGTCCCGATACGAACCAATTCTTTACGCTGGTCCCTGGTGAGCATGGTGTATTCCGCAGCCTCCACGGCTGCGATGGAGATAGCATCACAGTCGGCCACCAGAAACTCGATCTCTTGCTCCAACGCTTTAAAATTAACTCGATCATCATCTCCAAAGGGAGTTAAACAAGCCCCGATGATACCGTGAACCGGTTTGTCGAGTGGCATATAGTTCTTTCCTCCGATGCAATGGCTAATTGAGGATTTCTGCAATGATCCGCGCGTGGGCCGCGTCACTTCCCTTGACCTTGAGCGGAAAGGCCAGGATCCGACACTTTCTTCCCACTAGGTTACCCAAATTATTTACATTCTCGGCGATGAGCACCTCATTTCCCAGAAGAGTCTTATGTACTGGAAAGGCAAATTCCTTTGGCCTCAAAGTGGTTGGAAGATCAACTGTGATACAGTCAATCCCAAATAGCTTGACTCCTTTTTGAACGATCCACTGAGCTGCGTCCACGGAGAGATAGGGATGGAGATTGTAATCAGGGCTCTCGAATTTAGCATCCCAACCCGTAAACAGCATGAGGATGTCTCCTCGATTAACGGTCACCCCTGATTCTTCTAAATCCTTTGCAGTGACCTCCTCCCCTCCTTTTTTCTGCACCGGGATCACCGCACCGGGTCCCACGAAGGACTCCAAAGGCATCTCCTCGATGGACTTCCCGTTGGCTATGATATGAACAGGAGCATCCACGTGAGTCCCTGCGTGACACGGTAGAGAAATTTCAGTGACGTTGAGGGCGTGCCCTTTGTCCAAACTAAAGCACTTGTTCACATGAACATCGGGAAGCACGGGGATCTTTGGCATCCCGTCATAGATCACGCGTGAAAGGTCTACCATTTCCATGGTTGTTCGATTCCTCCCTTTAGCGTCCGTTTCTCCACTTTGAATACAATGGATCAATGTCCACGAATGCTCTTTTAATGCCGTCAAAGGCCAGCCAAAAAAGATCGAGAGTCTTTTGTACCGATTGACGTACCTCTGCCTGTTGGACATCGGTCACCGCGTATTTTCTAACGGCCTCTGGCCCAACCTTCATATGCTCTTCATCCACCCCCATATGGAGGGTCCAATACCGAATGTCTTCTGAATCCATCTTGAAACCGTAATGTTGAGTTAGACCTTTTACAATCCTTGACATGCGTGGGCCCGCCGTCCCTTCGAGACAGAAGCCTTGGCTTGCATAGAGCTCCAACCAGGATCTCTGGTACATCAGCAACTCGCGCCAATCCACAAAGGCCAATGTTTCGGGTAGAGGTTCCACTCGATTCAGCTCTTCTTTGGAAAAACCAAAGGCCCCAGCAAAGCGAATATAAAGCCCCTTGTGGCTGTCCGTACCTGAAATTTCCCCAGTGCTTTCCTCCACCACATTCTCAATCCACATTTTTTCTAACACTTCATCGTCAGGGCACCGACCCAACATTGCGGCAATAGGCTTCGGAAACGGTTTGGGGAAGAATAGATAGAACTGGCCAACGAATCCTTTAAGGGCCTCCTTACTCAGCTCCCCATTTTCGATCATTCCAATCACAGGGTGATCCTTTGAATGCTTTTTTTGCACCATTTCTTGGATTTCTATGATGAAACTTTCACTTGAAATTGGCATTGGTTACCTCCTCATTGCAGGGCGTTTTCCGACGCAGGGATTGAGGTTCTAGCTGTTATGCCCAGATTTATAATTGTCCTGTTTAATTACTTGAAATTCAACGGAACCGCAAGCATCCCAGATGCTTGACATATCCATTTGAATTTCAGCAGGCAGAAATCCAACCATCGTTTTTTTGAAAGCCTTAGAGCACTATAACTATGGGTATGGAACGCGTGGCGGGTGATTTCTGTCTAGGGCTGCGGTAGACGATTGTAATTTCCTTTAAAAAAGAGCAGAGGCCTATCCCCTTTAGCGGTGGCGTTCAAAATTTCACCCAGGAAGATGGTATGGTCCCCGCCTTCATAGCTGCGGGTCACTTTGCACTCGATGGTCGCGACTACACCGTCAAGGAGAGGTGATGCATGCTCCCCCATGCGCCACTTAAGCCCCTCAAACTTTTCAATTCCCTTGGTGGCAAAGTGACGTGATAGTTCCTCTTGTTCTTCGCTTAAAACATTAACCGCAAAGACTTTTGATTCATCAAAGCAAGTGTAGCAATCAACCGTCTTGTCCACACAAACGATGACCAATGGGGGGTCGAGGGATAAAGAGGTGAAGGAGTTGACTGTAAGCCCAAAAGGGATTCCAGATAAGTCTTTCGTTGTAATAACCGTCACGCCAGTGGCAAAATGCCCCATAACGTTACGGATTTCACGTGCGTCCATAGCCATAGTATGACGTATCAGAGCCTAGGGTGATTTGTCAATTATTGGGCTTAACGGAAGGAATCGGTCAGTCCGTTGCGGAGCTATCAACAAATTAATGGAGAAGAGGACTAGCTATCCAGTTCCGACTTCGGAAGTGTGGCGTAGGGAACGCCGTCGGAATCCAGCTCCCCTCGCTCTTCCGATGTGGCCGTACCGTAAATCGCTTTCTTTTCAACTTCCCCGTGAAATTGCTTGCGAGCCTCCTCTGGGAAACGGGAGCCCACGTCCTCAAAGTTCTCACGAACATAGTGGTGCACGTGAAGAAGGGCCTCCTTGGCCTCCGCCTCAGTGAGGGGACGGGAAGGCGCCTTGGACCGCCGAGGTTGCTTGTTCTTTTTTACTTTCTTGGTGTGTATCGCACAGGCATGGGGTAGCTTCACTACCTTCGTTGTGCTGCAGACGGGACACGAAATTTGTTGACCCGCGGCCTGTTCCTCATACCCGTCGGCGCTTGGGAACCATCCCTCAAACTGATGCTCTTGTTCGCAAATCAGATCGTAAACAACCATCGGCTACTCCGATAACAGTTTAAGACGTCACGGGCAATTGTCAATGGGCCCTATAAACAGTTGGAAAAACACCGTTATTACGTGCTTTTAGTCCGAACTAGGCAATGTCCCGAGGGTAAGCACGCTGCCGATCATGGCCTTCAATTTGCGCGCCCGGTGGAGTTTCGCCGCGGGTCTCGTCCTGTGGCACGTGGCCTACCGCGATTGAATCAGCCTTACTCCCTCAAGTTGTCTTCCACCCATTTTCAGATAGATCCACCGGAATACCAACAGGATCATGGATCCGAAACTCGGCAAATCGGCCATCCCGGGGCCGAGGTGCCAGCCCTTGCTTCGCCCCCTGAGCCTTAGCCAACTGGCCGGACTCTTCAATGTTGTCCACCTGGAATCCGAAATGCTCCACACCCTCGCGTCGTCCCCTAGCCGGCAAAAGAGCAAGGTTAATGTAACCGTCAGACAGATAGATGGCCTGCCTTCCTTCTTTCTCAGTGCCGCGGGCAACCTCCTTCATTCCAAAGGTGGTCTGATAAAATTCTGCCAGCTTTGCAGGATCTTCGGTACATACCGCAACATGTCTAATTTTAGCCATTAACTATTCCTCCTTCTGTTAAGTTATCACCGTCCTTATAGTGCTGCAGTCGAGTCTCGTCAATGACCAGAAAATCACTAATGGAATACTCTAAGTTTAAGGCACAAATGTCGACTTTAAATACACATAAATGAAGCCATGCTGCGGGAGCGGAAAACCCATGTGCGCCGCCGAATGGCCAAACAAAAACTTCCTTGGACTCCTCAGGAACCCAATGGGAGGGCTTCCTTAGAATCATCGCACCAGGGGGTCTGTAATGGTTCGATTCGCAGGGACCTTGTCGCTCTTCGAGCCCACGGAATCACCACAGCCCTGACAGGTGTAGTCGTACAGGTTCCCGTCCGGAAGAACCAGAAGGAGGCGTTCTCGCACAGGCATCGCACGACGACACTTGTTGCAGTACAGGAGTGTCGCTT
Source organism: uncultured Binatia bacterium (SeqCode) (assembly GCA_965215595.1). Taxonomy (GTDB): domain Bacteria; phylum Desulfobacterota; class Binatia; order UBA9968; family CAXXLF01; genus CBDCDW01. The sequence continues at coordinate 403,576 of CBDCDW010000007.1, forward strand.
GAAAATTCTTAAAACTCTCTTCCACCTACCCTCAGTGTTTTTCTTTGCTTTCTCCCTGGTCTGCTACCTTACTATCCTTGACGATCTTTTCGGTCAAATGGGCCGGCAATTCATCGTAGTGTGAAAGTGCCATTTGAAATTCTCCACGGCCACTGGTCATTGAGGTTAAGTCGGGAGCGTACCTGAGAACTTCCGCCATAGGCACCTTGGCTTTGATAATTTGGTTGTGCCCTTTCGCTTCCACTCCAAGGACTCTCCCCCTACGACTGTTGAGGTCCCCGATAGCATCTCCCATGCAATCCTCAGGGACGGTGACCTCCACGGACATGACCGGCTCCAGCAGGATCGGCTTGGCCTTTTCCAAGGCATTTTTAAATCCCATGGAACCCGCTATCTTAAAGGCCATATCGGAAGAGTCCACCTCGTGGTAGGAGCCATCGTAGAGGGTGGCGCGAACGTCAACCATGGGATAGTGGGCAACGTACCCACCTGCCATAGCTTCTCTAATCCCTTTTTCCACTGCTGGAATATAATTTTTTGGAATTGCACCCCCAACTATGCCGTTTACGAATTCAAAACCCTTGCCCCTTGGCAAGGGTTCGATTTTGAGCCAAGTATCACCGAACTGTCCCCTTCCCCCCGATTGTTTCTTATATCTACCCTGCGCATTGGCACCAGCCTTAATAGTTTCCAGGTAGGGCACCTTGGGAGACTTGAGCTCCACTTCCGCTCCATACTTACGCTTGAGCTTCTCAACAATCACTTCGATGTGTATTTGACCCATGCCGGAAAGAATGAATTCTCGTGTCTGCTGGTCCCGGTGCATCTGGACTCCAGGATCCTCCTCCATAATGCGATGCAAACCTGGCGCCACTTTATCCTCATCGGCCCTGGATTTCGGCTCCAGGGCAAAAGAAATGGAAGGCGAAAACTGGGCCAAAGGGGGAAACTGAATGGGGGCCTTTTCCTCGCAAAGTGTGTCCCCTGTGGAGACATCTTTAAGCTTCGCTGCGGCAACAATTTCTCCCGCCCATACCTCGGTGACCGGCTCCGTTTTCTTTCCTTCCAGCTTTAGCAATTGGCCGATTTTTTCTTTACTCTGTTTATTGGCATTGTACACCCCCATGTCTGTCGTAATCTTTCCGGATGTCACACGCATGATTGATAGTCTCCCGGCAAAAGGATCAATAACCGTCTTGAATACAAAGGCCGAAAAGGGGGCGCTGGCATCAAAGGACCGCTTCTCTTCCTCTCTTGTGACGGGATTTGTCCCTTGAACCTCGGCTTCCTCCATGGGTGACGGGAGATAATCCACCATGGCATCCAGAAGCTGCGGGATACCAATCTGGCGAGTTGCTGATCCATAGAGAATCGGCAAGAGTTTACCCGAAAGAACTCCTTTACGAATTCCTTGCTTGACCTCCTCCAGAGTGAGTTCCTGGCCCTCTAAATATTTCTCCAGCATTGCGTCGTCCGTCTCGGCGACACCTTCCATGAGACAAACACGCGTATCCTGTGCCGTTTGTTTTAGCACCTCTGGAATTTCCGACTGAAGCGACTTTCCGCTATCACCTTCAAAGTTAGTAGCCTTCATGGTTAGGAGGTCCACGACGCCCGAGAAGCTTTCCCCAAATCCAATGGGGATCTGGAGGGGGACACCTTTAGCCTCAAGCCCGTTCAGTATATCCTCTACATGATCAGCGGGGTCGGCTTCCTCTCGATCCATCTTGCTCACAAATAGGAGTCGCCGGACATTACGTTCATTGGCTTGAGCCCATAGGCGCTCGGCCTCAACTCGTAGTCCCACCGATGGATTCAATAGGAATACCGCACCGCTAAAGCCGTGCATACAGTGCAGTGAGTCCGGCAGGAATGTGGAATAACCTGGCGTATCCACCAAGCTGAGAGTCCACTTTTTCCATTTGACAGAATGAAACGCTGCGGAAATAGAAATATGTCGTTTGGTCTCCTCCGGCTCGTGGTCCAGCACGGACGATCCGTCATCCACTTTGCCAAGACGTTGCGTGGCGCCGCCACTAAAGAGCAAGGCCTCCCCTAGAGATGTTTTTCCGGACCCCCCGTGACCGAGGATACCCACGTTTCGAAATTTATCGACTTCCATTGTAGCCATAAATCCACCTCATTAATTTATTATTGTGCCTTTTTTTTCACCTCTTGAACGACATTTCTTTCGTAAATAATTCTCAAACCATCCAGTGTCAAAAATTCATCCACTTCTTCGATAACGGTGGACTCCTCGGCAATGAGTGACGCTAAACCGCCAGTGGCGATCACCCGGGCACGAGATCGATTTTCCCTTTGAATCCGATCCACCATGCCGTCCACCATTGCCACGGACCCATAAAAAATACCTGATTGGATGGAATGGACGGTATTTTTTCCCACAACCTCCTTGGGTTTGGAGAACTCGACCCGCGGAAGTTTCGATGCCCTTTGAAAAAGGGCATCAGTGGAAATCAGCAAACCCGGTGCGATAGCCCCCCCGAGGTATTCTCCTTTTTTGGAAATATAATCAAAGGTGGTGGCGGTGCCAAAATCAATGACGATACAGGCATCGTGGCATTTCTCATAGGCTGCCACGCCATTAACGATGCGGTCCGTGCCTACATCGCGCGGGGTATCGTAAAGCACCGGCATACCGGTTTTGACCCCCGGTCCCACCACCAGAGGAGTTAAACCGAAGAAGTGCTGCCCAAGCTCCTGCATGGTACTAAGCACGGGCGGGACCACGCAGGAAAGGATGATGGCATGGATCTGATGGGAGGCAATTCCTCTAGCGGATAACAGATGAGATATCAAGGCGCCGTACTCATCTGCCGTTCGTTCTGCTTGCGTTAGCAGGCGCCAATGAGTGAGTAGTTTCTTCCCCTCATAGACACCTGAAACGATATGGCTGTTACCTACATCAATAGCTAGCAGCATAACTCTATGGCTCTTATGGTCTATGTCCGGATAGGGATTACGTCTCCCGCAAGGATCCTCTCACGGTGCCCCCCCTCCTCTTCCAGGATCAATGCCCCATCCGTATCGATACCCATTGCCTTGCCATGGATAGCCCCATCTGGCATTTCCACCCTCACCTGCTTACCCCGCAGTCTGAAAAAGCTTTCCCAACGCTTGGCAATATGGGCGAACCCTTTCCCTTCCAGGATTCCATAGCATTGATCGAGGTGCTGAATCAATCGGGCGGTAAAGGTCTTTCGATCCATGGGTTTTTGGTTCAAGATTAGGAAAGAAGTCGCCTCGCTTTGGATCGCCTTGGGCATTTGCTCTTTGGAATAATTCAAGTTGACCCCAATCCCCACCACCACATAGATGACCCCCTGGGCCTCACAGCAGGACTCCGTAAGAATACCGGCAATCTTTTTCCCCCCCACGAGAATATCATTGGGCCATTTAATTTCCGGGGGTGTCGTTAAAAAGGATTGAATGGTTTCGGCTAATGCAACTGCCGACATCAATGTAATCTGAGGAGTACAGCTTGGCGGAAGCGTTGGTCGCAGGATCAAAGAGAGGTAAAGATTCAGATAAGGAGGGGAAAACCAGCCCCTCCCCGCCCTCCCCTTGCCCTGGGTTTGTCCTTCGGCAACAACTATTTCACCCTCGGCGGCCCCCTGCCGTGCTAGTTCGTGGGCCCGAATATTGGTTGAGGCCAGGGTCTCAAACCAGTGAATTTTTTTACCGAGGCGTTTTGTAGAAATGTCCTTCTGAATGTCATCCGGGGAAAGGAGCTCATGGGTAAGCTCAATTTTGTTACTTTGGTTCATAAAAGGTTACTGCCTTGGTGTTCCGGCTTCGATTTTCATATTAAAGTCTGCCGATGGAGCGGAATGGGTCAAAGCACCCAAAGAAATAAAATCCACTCCGGTGCTAGCCACCTCCCGTACCACTTGCATATTGATCCCCCCAGAGGCCTCCACCCAGGCCCTTTTGTTTATCCGTTTTACCGCTTCGGCCATTTCCTTGGTCCCCATATTGTCTAGCATAATGACATCGGCTGATGCGTCGAGCGCCTCTTCAATCTGCTTGAGGTCGGAACATTCCACTTCGATCCGTGCCATGAACGGGGCATGGCCACGGACCTTCCCAATTGCCTTGGATATGGACCCCGAGGCAACGATATGGTTGTCTTTAATTAAGGCGGCGTCGTAGAGTCCGAGACGGTGATTGGTCCCCCCACCCATCCGAACTGCGTATTTTTCCAAGGCTCGAAGCCCTGGAGTTGTTTTGCGCGTATCTATGATTTTGCAGGGGAATTCAGCCACCGCATCCACATAACTGCGGGTCAGGGTGGCGGTGCCTGAAAGACGTTGCAGGAAATTAAGGGCTGTCCGCTCAACCATAAGGAGTGCCCTGGTTGCGCCCTCCGCTTCGGCCACCACGGTCCCACGGCTCACAGCGCTCCCATCGTGATAAAGAATTCGAACCTTAATATCCGTATCTAGTAAGGAAAATATTCTTTGCAGGAGTATTCCCCCTGCAACCACACAGTCTTGCTTGGCACGAAACAACCCCTTCGATCTGAGATTTGGAGGTATGGTGTTGAGGGTTGTCAGATCTCCGGGCCCAATGTCCTCCTCGAGTGCAGTTTTGAGCAGCTGCTCGATCTGAGGTGTGATAAGTAGATCCATAGATTAAGTCCCTCCCCCTTGCCCCTGCAATTCTTGGATTCTTTTGAGGCTACGAGTAAGGGTTTGAATCTTTTCCTTCATTTCCTGAGCTTTTCTCTCCTCTGTCTCAATGACCTCTTGCTTGGCCTTGCTGCGAAACTGTTGATTGTTCAGCTTACCTTGAGTTCGGTCTAGCTCCGATTCCACTTTACCCACCTCTTTAGCAAGCCGGGCTTCTTCTTCCCCCAGGTTCACCAAGTCGGAAAAGGGTAGGTAGATCTCCACAGTTCCAACCACTGCCGTGGCCGCCTTTTGGGGTCCTTGCCCCGGAGCTCCATACTCCAAACCGCTAAGGCGGGCAAGGGCAATGAGATAAGCCTCTTGGGAGCGTAGAAAATCCAGATCCTCCTCTCCACCGGAGAAGATGACCTTTACCTCCTTTGAGGGTGGGCAATTCATTTCAGTACGAAGATTTCTTATGGCTCGAATCACGTCCGTTAAAAACCCAACTTTTCGTTCCACAGGCTCCTGGATCCAACCTGCCTCTGCTTTAGGGTAGGGTTGAATCATAATGGTATTTTGTGTCGTAACTTTCTTACCACCGCGGGAGACGGACTTTCCAGCTTCCCATGATAGCCCCTGCCAGATCTCTTCGGTAACAAAGGGCATCAATGGATGGAGCAAGAGAAGCACCTCTCTCAGCACAACCACTAAAACAGTTTGGGTCTTCAACGGATCATCCTTGAGCCGGCCGTTGAGAGAAAGTTTACTCATTTCGATATACCAGTCACAGAACTCATGCCAGGTAAACTGGTAAAGGCAATGGGCATATTCGTTGAAGCGGTAGGAGTCAATGGCCTTCCTTGCCTCACCAATGGTGGAGGCCAAACGGGAAAGAATCCACTGGTCAGCCAAGTTGAGTTTCTTTCCCTTCAGCAGCTCATTGGATGACTTACCATTGATCTGAATTTCATCGCTGATGTTCATCAATGCAAAGCGCGAAGCATTCCACAGTTTATTGACGAAATTCTGATAGCCGCCGATTCTTTCTTCCGCCAACTTGATGTCACGCCCCATGGCTGCCAGGGAGGCCAGGGTAAAACGGAAGGCATCGGTGCCGAACCGATCCATAACTTCCAAAGGGTCAATTACATTGCCCTTCGACTTGGACATTTTCTGACCTTCCATGTCACGGACCAATGCATGGATGTAAACGTCGTGAAAGGGAACGTCCCCCATGAACTTGATCCCCATCATGATCATACGGGCCACCCAGAAAAAAAGAATATCAAAGCCGGTAACGAGCACTGAGGTAGGATAAAAAGTTTTTAGATCTTTGGTTTTCTTCGGCCAACCCAGGGTTGAGAAGGGCCAAAGGGCCGACGAAAACCAGGTGTCGAGGACGTCTGGATCCTGAAAGAAATCCTTGCCTCGGCACTTGGGACAGGTCTTGGGAGCCTCCAGCTGGACAATAGGACTAGCATCGGGGCCCAGCACAAAACCGTCGGTGACGTCGCCTCCATTGGGAGCCTTTCCCTTCTCACAGTTCTTGCAGTACCAGGCCGGGATCTGATGCCCCCACCATATTTGTCGTGAGATGCACCAGTCCTTGATGTTCTCCATCCAGGCAAAGTAAGAATTGGCCCAACCCTCAGGAACAATTTTAATCTTGCCATTGCGAACCGCCTGGATAGCGGGCTGGGCCAGGGGTTGTATCTTCACAAACCACTGGGGTGTCGAGTAAGGCTCAATGACCGTATGGCAACGATAGCAATGACCAATGGCATTGCGATAGTTTTCAACTTTGACCAAAAGCCCCTTTTCTTTCAATTCTTCTACAACCAAACGCCTTGCCTCGGTCCGATCCTTATGGGCGTAGTTCTCCAACCATCCTTGGGATTCTTCATCCTTGAAGGCGGCCGGATTGATTTTAGCCTCATCGTCAAAAATTCCGATGATCCCTAATCCATGTCTCTCCCCAATCTCGAAATCATTAAAGTCATGTCCCGGAGTGATCTTGAGTGCCCCGGTTCCAAACTTTGGATCCACAAATGAATCGGAGATAACTGGAATAGCGCGGCCAACGATTGGGAGGGAAACCGTTCGGCCGATGAAACTCAGATAACGTTTGTCCTCGGGATGAACGGCCACTGCGATGTCTCCAAGCATTGTTTCGGGTCGGGTGGTTGCCACCACCAAACTCTCCGACGGCTCATCCTGCAAGGGATAGCGAATGTGCCACAGATGCCCATCTGACTCTTCGTGAATCACTTCAATATCGGCCAAGGCCGTCTTGCAGCGGGGGCACCAATTGATGAGCCGCTCAGCCCGATAGAGGAGTCCATCCTTCCAAAGGCTAACAAAGGCCTCCTTCACAGCCCGGGAGAGCCCCTCGTCCATTGTGAAGCGCTCTCGACTCCAATCGCAAGACACCCCTAAAGCCTTAAGCTGGTTTAGGATCGTACTGCCGGTTTCCGCACGCCATGCCCAAACCTTTTCGACGAATTTATCTCTGCCCAGCTTGAATCGGCTCAGGCCCTGGTCTGCCAACTGCCGTTCCACAACGTTTTGGGTTGCGATCCCGGCATGGTCCGTACCGGGAACCCAAAGAACACTGTAGCCATCCATTCTCTTGTAACGACAGAGAATATCTTGGAGCGTATTGTTGAGAGCGTGCCCCATATGAAGAGAGCCCGTCACATTGGGAGGTGGTATGACTATGGAAAAGGTGTGGTTGGACCCCGGTGAAGGACTAAATAAACCACCCTCAACCCATGGAGCGTACCATCGTCCTTCCACCTCCTTATGGGAATAGGCCTTATCCAATTGCTTTGGCATTGATGGAACTCATTTCAGTTGTTTTTGACCAGGCGCCGTTTTCGTTTCCTCTTCTACGACATCCACTAGATCAATTAACTGGGAATTCTCTGGCAGAGACTTCGATTCCCTTCTCTTGGCTCCCTTATTTTGAGTAGCTTTTTTTAAGGCAACCCCAAGGCCAAGGGAGTTTCTTTCATTTTTATTCTGGGAAGCACTTGAAAGGAGATGATCCAGGGCTTTTTGAAATGCCCCCCGTTCAATGGGCATCTGGATGCTTAAGATCTGCTCCCTCGTAGGACAAGGGATTGAACCCTTAACCTCTAGCCAAAGGGTCGGTGTCTTGAGTTCTTGTATGGAACGAGTTACCGCCGTGGCCGATTTCGCGTCGGCACCGGCAGGAGAGTCTACAATGATGAGGTTGTAATCCTGGAAAACTTTAGGATCCAACTCCTCCAGATTGGACCTAACCTGAACGTCATGGTTAGGAAAAAGATACAAACTAACGGCTTGGTTTAGAATTCGATTGGGTCCGATGAGTAATATTTTTCCCATCTCTGTGTTCGCTGAGCCGACTATTTGTCATTGTCAGCTTGACATGTTCCATGCCCGAGTTAAGATAGGAGTGTTTTCACCCTCAGTGCGAAAGTGGCGGAATTTGGTAGACGCGCAGGATTCAGGATCCTGTGGGGTAACACCTGTGGGGGTTCGAGTCCCCCCTTTCGCACCAACAATTTCAAGCACTTGGTTCTTTTTGCCATACTCTGTCTTTTTTTTCCACCCCTGATGGACTGGTAACCCCGCTGATCTATTTCCAACCAATGCGCTACCCCCCTAACTACAACTATGATCTACAACTTTTTTAATTACTGTTTCAGGAGGTGACTCACGAAAAAAGGCCCCAAGTGAGATTCCACTCAGGGCCTCTGGCTTGCAACTGATGTATGGAACTTTCGCCCGTGGTCAAAGACGAGTGGGTTTAACGAATTACTTATAAATCTCGTCAAAGAATCCGTCAGACTCGAGCTGGCGTACGTAGTGGAGATCCCAGAGCTTCACTGGATTCCCCCTGTCCTTGACCTCCGGATAAACGATCTCAGCAATGCGATACGCATTGTATAAAGACTGGTAATCAGGACAGAGACGCGGATTCAGGATTTTGAGCAGTCTTTCGTAGTAGTGCTCCAACTCATCGTCATCCTTGATGCCCAATCTCTCCGCCACCTGCCCTCCTAGCATCTCAAGGGTCTTTTCTTTCTCTTTATGAATGAAGGCTATGCCTAAGGCGAGCCCCTTGGTCATCCGTCGGTAGAGTTCGGCGTTTTCCTGGACGTGGGGCACCGTGCTGGTCAGGGTAATGGAGTTGACCATGGGAAACACAGGCATGACCTTCGTGTGTAGGCCAAGGCGCTGGCATTCCACCTCGCGCGTGGCGTTGGTGAAAAACGCATCGGCTTTACCATCCTGAAGTAACTGCACACTGCTATGCCCCTTCGTGGGTGCTTCGATCCCCATCATATCCGACGAAATGCCGGCGTCGCGCAGGTAGAGCTCATGGGTGCCGCGTGGATGACCGTTGAGATGTCCATGATCATCGCATAGTTTTTCTTCGGCCAGGGTTTTACCCTTTAGCTCAGCCAAGTCATAGACGGGTTGCGTGCTCACCAACATGTCCTCAGCAACGTTCACTGCCTGAGCCATACAAACCAATGGATCGCCATTGGCAACCCTAAGGTGAGGTGTGATATGGCAACCAAAGATCACGTTGCATTTGCCTGAGAGCAGTTCCTCTTCTGCTTCGGTTGCGTTGCGCTTGAGTTCCATGCGGGTCACGTCGATTCCCAGGCGATCCCAGATCCCCGCGCGATCCAGGATGGTAATCATGGACAATTGTGAGTGGTTGGACCGATAGATGACCTTTGCCTCCAAACGCTTTTCTTCACTCATGGAATTAAAACCTCCTTCTGGCTAGAAAACGGATAAATGTAGCGTACTATCGTAGATTCTCTGCTATGTGTCAAGGCCAACCGAGCCGCCTCGGTAGGGTTTCTATACATCCTTCAGCTTTAAATTGTCCGGCGATTTGAGCAGCATTTCATGGAAGCGCACCAGACTTGCCTTTAATTTATCTAAATCCTTTGACTGAGAGATGGGTATGGAGTCGATGCCCTGCTGGTCCAATTGATCCATGACGCCAAATACGGTGATTTTCTCAATGGTGCGGGCCGGTTGAAATCCGATGGCTTCGGGGTCATCCAGCTTAACCTCCGAGAGTATACCGGCCTCGATTAATTCAAAGAGAATCTCACGAACCAACCGGATGGGGATTTCCAACTGATCCGATATTTCATCTGCCTTCGGTGGTTTCTCTCCTTTTTGGAATTTTTTAACGCAGAGATGGCTGATCCTCAGGGTAAGCAGAGACCTAAACCTTCGGCTGACCTTTAAACTGTCGGGTTCAAATTCGTAGGTACCAACGTTCTGCTCTGCAAAAGAGACCTCCGCTCCAAAAAGCACCACGAGCCAACTCAATTGTAACCAGATTAAAAACAATGGGAGTGCGGCAAAACTGCCATAAATGGCTCCGTATTTTGCAGCACCTACCTGAAAGGTAATGTAACCCCACTGGAGCATCTGAAAGATGGTACCTGCGATGATGCCTGCTAAAAAGGCGGATTTGATGGTGACTTTAGTATTCGGCATGAAGAAATACATAAAAGTGAAAACGATCCAAATGACGGCGTAGGGCAATATTTTGAGGGAAAGAAGAATACCGCCAGCCAGCGGGCCCAAAAAAGAAAGTTTATCGACGATCAATGTCACATAGTTTGTTATCAAAACCGTGACGCTACTGGCCATGATCAATAGCAATGGGCACACAAGCATCATTGACAAGTAATCACTGAATTTGCGCCCCATGGTTCTTGGAGTTTTGATACCCCAGATATCGTTAAAGGAACTTTCAATATTACCCAGGAGTTTGATTACGGTCCAAAATAATACCCCAATTCCTACACCAGCGATAATCCCTCCCCGTGTGTTCGCCAGAAGTGAATTTGCAAAGCCAATAATTTTCTCCAGCACCTCTTCCTGGCCTTGTAAATTTTCGACCAGTTGTCTTTCCAGAAGCCTTTCAAAGCCAAATCCCTTGGCAACCCCAAAGGCCATTGCAACCACAGGTACAACCGAAAGCAGGGGAAAAAACGTCAATGCTGAGGCACGCAATTGGCATTTGTCTTCGCCGAATCCGCGGATGGCAAGGAGGATTATCCTGAGCTGTCTGATCCAAAACGATTTTTGCGTAGAAAGCTTGCTGGTACGAATGCGCCAGATATCCGTCTTGAGGAATTGAACGGATTGGGCAATTTGATTGGAAACAGCCATCATCAGGAATTCCTATGGTTGAAATGAGATTCGATTTCCAACAAGTGGCCTCTTAAGCGCTAGCAGAACCCTCCACGCTTATTTATCGAGCATTTTTTTGAAAGCACCACCCAGACTCTTTGCGCCCGCTTCGGCCGCTTTTTTGGCGCTTTCCGATGATCTCTTGGCACCCTCAAGCTGGCCCTTCATACCCGCCACTGATTCCATCGTCGAACCAAGCACCTTGCCGAGGTCGAGGGTCCCCACTGCTTTCACGGAACTTTGACTGATGGCCCTCACTAGTATTTCAACCACCTCGCTCGGATCCGCACCGCCCTTTTGTTTCCCAATGTCCTTTAGATGAATTTCTGAAAGTGCAGCACTCAACTTTTGGCCCTTCAACATTGTAGCGCTAACAGTAACCTTTCCCTTTCTTACGTAAAGATTTTGGATCACTAGTTTCCTTCCTTCTTGGTCATCTTCCCTAGTGGGCGATTTCGCTTTGCCTTTCCCGCTTCCGCCATAGGCATTGACATTGCGCTGGATCACGTCGATGTTACTACCCCCGGAACCCAGCTCATAAGTCACCTCTGGAGCCGAGATAACAATTTCCTTGATAACAACAGGATTTTGGGTGACCGTTCCCAAATCCAATACAACGCTTATTTCTCCCAAGCTGAAAGCATGATCCGTTTTGAAACCTTCTGGATTTCCCACCGTGAGGCCCCGCAATGCACCCTCACCAGACGTGATGGATACCTTTGCGCCGTCCAAGCGTACCTCCACCTGGGTAACCTCCGATCCATATTTCTCAACTGCTGCTTTGATGATGGAATCCAACGAGGAAAACACAAAGTACAAAACAATGGCGATTACGACAATTAAACCGCCCACCAAGCCGCCACCAATGAATAACCAACGTTTCATAGGGCATAACCTCCCGTTATGTTTTTACCTGTCTATAGACTGGGATACCCTTATAAACAGTTTTTTCAGGGACAGGGTCATCAGGTGTTGGGTATTTATCACAAGCCCCAATAAATTGGTAGTCGAATACGGCGCAACTGTCCCTTAATTTCCCTCTGATGGAGGCCAGTTGAAACATGCGGAAACGGGATCAATAACTACGACTACTAGGCGGGAGTCCAATGGAGGACATGAGAAAGAATATTATTTGGATGGAAATATCCCAAAGACAGGTCAAAGGAGGCAGATACATCAATTTAGGCCCACCAAATGGATTATTTGATAGCTGGCAACGCGGGAGGATTCTCAACAGGTTGCTACGGAAACAAAGGTAGACCTTGTCCCCGATTCCAATTGGATACAGATTATCTTCCGGGTTCGCGCTCCTACTACTTGTCCGGGAACGGAAGGATAGACTTATACTTTTCAATCATCTTCATCCGCAGGTCTTGGGGGCTACGGCTCACTTTGGGGAAACTATTGCGCCGATGAAACGGGCGAACCGCATAAAAGACGGCCAATGAATTGGTATGATCACCGGAGTCACGCTTATCAGGAGGCATCAGTGGATCCAGCGGCGTACTCCAGCAATTTTCAAGTATCTCAATATCCTTTGCGGGTTCCACTCGAGTGGTCATAGCCCAAAGCACTTCGCTAAAGTTAGTGGGATCGATATCCTCGTCCACGACTACAATCCATCGACCGTTGCGAGTCACCGACGACACGGCTCGGGCCGCCTGCTGTGCATGTCCCGGATACCGTTGCTTGATGGCTACCACGCGGATATACCCCATGTGATTCCCCACGGCCACCACATCTTGAATACCGGCACGAGTCAGGTCTGCCACCCCACCTCGGCCCGCCCCTCCCGATAAGCCGCCTCGACGCGCTCCAGGCCACATGGGTGCATCGCCTTGAAGGATTGGATTGTTTCGATGATAAATAGCCTTTACCCGAATCACAGGCTGAGCCTCCCCGGTACCAATGGTTCCCCCCGAATAGTATCCCGGCCACTCTCCAAAAGGCCCCTCATCACGTGCTTCCTCCTTAGGTGGAGGGACCTCCCCTTCTATGGCAATCTCTGCATGGGCCGGTATCGGCAAGCCAGTTATGGGGCCCTTAATAATCTCCAGTGGTCTTCCTCGCAACCCACCAATCTGCTCCAATTCGGGGTGCCCCCAGGGAATTTTGCTGTGGGAAACCATGAATGACAGGGGATCTTCTCCGAAGACGGCCACCACCGGGCAGCTTTTACCCTGATCCCAATACCGCTGGCAGATCTGCCGCCCATGTTGGCCAGGGCTCATCCACAGACCCAGGAGACCGGGTTCATGAACCTGCATCCGGTAAGTCCCCACATTGATGTAACCGCTCTCGGGATCCCGATTGATCATAGAATCCCCCGTCCCAATATAACGCCCCCCATCCATGGCGTGGAAACGCGGCACTGGGAAACGCAATAGGTCAACTTCATTCTCGGTCATGACATTTTCCATAACCGGTCCCGTGGAAACCTCCACGGGCGGGATGGGTTTGATATCCTTGAGCTTCTCTGCTGCCAGACGGTTAAGTTCCGACTTTGGTAAATGCAATGGAAGGCCCAGGGCCAATGCGGCCCGTTTATAGGACGACATCAGGAGACCCACCACACGAAATCCCGCAGGGTATCCTTTGATTTGATCGAATAGGAGCATCGGTGGATCATCAATGGATTCTGCGGTTACTTCCCTAAGCGCACCAATCTCCTCATTCCAGTCCGCCCCTTCTATCTCACGCCACTCATCGATTTGTTTACAAGCCTCTACGAACTCCTGGAGACTGTCAAATGCCTTCCATTCCATATCCATGTGTTATTCTCCTCTGATTAAGAAAGATCGGTCCGATCCTGCCAGCTGATTCTCAATATCGTGTAGGACTCTAGGGAATGTACCACTGTGGGGCTGCTGTATTGCTGAAGGGAGTATGGAAATACTATTTTGGAAGAGCGTAATTTTTTGTGGCCAACTAAGGGGTGTTGGTCTCTAACCGATCCTGACTCTCTGTATCACTCACGCGTCTCACCTGAGTTGCCACCTCCCAATGCCATTTTCTTTCCTCCATGGAGTTGGAGAGTTCAAAAATCACCACCCGGCCATTAATCGAATCGTTGACCATCCTGATTCACTTGCCTCCCAAGTCTACATCAAACTGGCCATCCTCGCCTCGCTCGAGGTTGTTGAAGGCCTGCACAAGAAGCAGTCCAATCTGAGCCAATTCAGTCTCTGACCAATGCTTTCCCTGTTCCATAAAATTCTCCTTATTACTTTCCTTTATGCCGTCGACTGGACTCAGGCCTGGAATTTTCTATTTTCTTGTGGATTTAAACAGATTTATCCAATGTTTTTTATGGTTATTAGGCTGGAGTTAATGCTTCAAATTACGCATTGTCGCTTCAAACCAGAGGCCTTTCTTATCACATCCAGCAACCCTGTCAAGATGATCAGCAACTTTGTTTTTAATTGCCCCTTTTTTCCTGCATCTAGGTCGTCACAGGCGATTTGGCCTGCCCGGGAAATAGGTATTTTTGCCTAGTCACTCAATCACCAGTGACATTGTAGTTTTTGGACACCTGTGGTACTAACCCGAATGATTATTTTTGACTTCCTATTGACCATATAAGAAAACTCAATGAATTATTGGAGATTTACCCAATATCCATAGGGATTACGTGACACAGGAGGCATTCCATGAAGCTAATATTCAAAACAATATTCACCATTGCAGGATTATGGGTGTTTATCTTCACCCTAGGATCTCCAAGCAGTGCACAACAAGACAAGTCGTCCGAGAAGGCGAAGTGGGAAAGAACCCTAGAGGCTGCAAAGGAGGAAGGGACTGTCACTATCTATGGGGGTGCCGAAATAACCCATCCGCAGATCCTGAAGGTATTTAACAAGCGATACCCGGGCATCAAGGTGGTTACCGTTTCGGGACATTCCGAATTGATCCTGCGTATCGATGCGGAGCGACGGGCACGTAAATACATCGCCGATGTTTTTTCCTATGGTCCCAACGCAGCCCGGACAGCCTATCTGGCCAAATATTTACAGCCCCTCGCACCCCATCTCATGCTACCCGATGTCAATGACATGTCGGCCTGGTATAGAGGGCAACACTTTTATCGAGATCCTGAAAAGAAATACATTTTTCTTTACGAAGGAACACCTGGTAGCGCAAGCATGGCCTATAATACGAACCAGCTCACCGATTTAAGTGGAATTCGTTCCTACTGGGACATCCTCGATCCTAAGTGGAGGGGAAAAATCGGATTTTTTAGCTACGGAGGTGGAAGCTCGATTCCAACGCCGATGCTTACCCTCTATTACAATCCAAAGGTCGGCAGAAAATTCTTGCAGCGACTCTTTAATGAAATGGACCTCACCATATCGCGCAGCAGACGCCAGGCCACCGACTGGCTTGGCAGAGGGAAATACCCTTTGTGCTTTATGTGCAGGGACATTGAACGTGCCAAGCGTCAAGGACTCCCAGTAGAGACCTTTCCAGCTGACCATATTAAAGAATCGGGACAGCTCGGGGGCGGGAACAGCAGTGTGATAGCGTTCTTGCGGGACGCCCCCCACCCCAACGCCGCAAAGGTTTTGATCAACTGGTTCCTCTCCAAGGAAGGACAGAGGACCTGGCAAGAGGTGATGAATACCGTTGTTTTGGAAGGTTCAGACTCCATGAGGATCGATATCCCGAAGGACAATGTCCTCGCGGCTGACCGAAGAGTGGAGGGTAAAGACTATCCAATGTTGGGATTTCTCGATCCCAGGCCGGTCAGTAAGTTTTACTGGGAACTGATGGCTAAGGCTATGGAACGCAAGAGAAGACAGTAAGGCTATGACTTTACCTAAAATTACACGCGCTCCTTTAAGAAGTAATTCAAGCTTAGCAATCCAAGGATGGCCATGCCTGACACCACGTACACCACCAGGGTTCCCTCGAAAATATTGTCGGAGAGAAAAGCGAAATTCTTAAATCCCCAGTAGAATGTAAAGCCAAAGGCAATAACTAACACGGAATTATATAACCCCATGGCGGCATAGGCGCCGATAAGGAGGGCAAATAAGATAGCTTCCCAACGCTCTATTGCTAACACGTCTAAAATATCCCAGAGGTATTCCATACCAGTCCTCCTAAAATGTCGAAAATCTTCCGATGAATGGGAGCTCCGTTTATAGAGTGGATAGGATCACATAGATATCGTCAGAGTCGTAAGCGTTTTGGCCTCCCATATTAGGTCCAAAAGATCCAACGACTGGATAATCTACTCCGTTGATTTTATAGTCTGGATCAAAAAAATAATCACTCCCCCAAGGATCCTTTTTAACGGACGGTACATAAGGACCATTCCAATTAGTAAAGGTCCCACCCACAACCAATCCGGCATTGGCAGAATTAAGATCCCAGACCTCCGCATTCGCCACAGCACCAACGGGACTTGGTCCCGGCCAATTCTCCGTGTCGTTCGCGAGTGCTGCAATAGCGCTTTGTAAACCTTTGAGCTCAGACTTGGCCTGAGCGATCCTAGCCTTTTCCTTAAAGCTGGAGTACGCAGGAATCGCGATTGCCACAAGGATTCCAACAATTGCAACACTAACCAGCAGTTCGATCAGAGTAAAGCCGGCGGATTTTTTCTTAGGCATGAAAGGATTCATCACCATGGTTTCCTCCATTGTTTTGCCTCTGCACCCCGTTTGTCAGTGGCAACCGTTGTACCATCGCAGTTTTGACACAGCACGCGCATAACCCACTGAAACAATTGAGGTTTGTTCGAGCTCTCGAATGATTTGGACGGCTAAAATTGAGACTTTTTTCGCAAGGTGGTACGCCAGGACAATTTTGTGCTCACCATTGAGATGAAATGGACCTTACGGCCAAGACACATTCCCTGAGGGTTGAAGTTGGAGGGATGATATCAGTCCACTAAAATGGACTAATCATTTCTCACCACCGCATCACTTCTGAGGTTCAACAGCTAATATCAACTTATAGTCCCAACGCCTTCCGCTAATTCCTTGAATGGCGTTCATGGCATAGCGCCCGAATTCGTACCTGTGAACATTCCGTGTGTAATCAACCGTATGATTGAGTGGCTTAAATACTCTCTCACCGGCTTTCCCAGTCTTGATAAGTATCGGTGTCGGAAGCGCTGAACCCTTTCGAGTGACCACCAAAGTCAAGTTCGGAGGGTAAATGGACTGGATAAGTCTTTCGAAATCATATGAAGCAATAAAACTTGCTCCCTTGACAAGCTTGCCGGGCCCGAGGATAAAACAGTCCGGTGCGTGCAATGATTTGACACCTGGATATTTAACAAGCATGTATCTGCATTCCGCCAAAAGCCTCAATCGCTCTTTTCGGGCAGCACATCCACCAATCAATAGGGTCGAAAGAACCAGCACGAATAGAGCAGATTTCATCGATCTCCCTTTAATAATAAGGATTAATGATGGGAAGATAAGGATTCTTGAATCCCTACTCTTCTCTTAGTCTATACAGGAATAAAGCGGAATGAAAGATAAATTTGTCAACGGGACACCCCCCCAGCCAGCCAAGAATCTGGAGGCCTACCTGCTCACATTGTTTTCCAACCAATACTGGGCCAGGCCTGACGTTGTTACAATCCAAACATCCGAAAAAGAAAGACAGTAATTTAGCATTTTCTCAAGGGTCCAAGAGTAGGCTGGTAGGCCGGACATGTAGGCGTGGGCCCCGAATTGAAGGCACAGGTACTCATTTTCGGCAGCCCCTCTAACAGCGTCCAGTTGATCCTTAAAAAACTGTAAAATGCTGCTGAAACTCATGGGAGGCCCTTTTCCGTCAAATCCAAGGAATCTTCTCTCGTCAAGATTTAGATACCTCTGAATGGGAATATCCAGGATCACTCTCCCATCCGCTTTTACTGAGGTAGGAAGGTCACCCAGGTCGTGGTGGTTATGCCAGAGTATACCTTCCTCCGCGAATATTTGGATCGAATTCTTGCTAATTCTCCGCCCTGTTGAAACCCATCCCTGCGGCCTGTAACCGGTGACACTCTCAATGGTGGAAAGGGTTTTCCTCACGATTTCTCTTTCTTCTGATAGACCAACAGCAAACTGGGGATGGGATTGATCATAACCGTGCCCCGCTACATCGTGTCCGCGCCGAACAATCTCTCGGGCCAAGTCAGGAAATAGCTCAGCAACGATACCGTTCATGTGGCAGGTACCCTTTATGCCCACCCGATCAAATACGTCGAGCAACCGCCAAGCTCCAGCATTAACCCCGTACTCTCGTCGATAATTGATTAGATAATCCTCATCCTTTTGAGACCACCACTCAACCGGAAAATGCACCGATAAGGCCATTCGTTTTCCTGACGGAAAGATGACAGTTCTTCCATCATTCATTGTCTCAATCTCCACAGCCAAGTGACAATAATGACATTATCGGTTCTAGACTACCCAGCACCTTCTCAGCCACTCAATACAAATTTACGATGATTGCAGTTGACGAAAAAACTAGCGAGCTCCATCTCCCGTGGGAAATAGAACGATGGCTTTATCTGAATTGAAGAGATAGGTCTCACCGTAGGCAAGCACTTGGGCCTTCCGACCTTCCATTGCACCAGCCAGGCAGAGCCAGTTCAGCATTTCATGCTGGCCAGACTCCCGCATCTTTTTGGGGTCCAGCTGCCGCCACTTGTGCAGCTCGCCAGCCTTCAATTCCCGCATGCGTTGCTGATCCGCTTCTGTGTCAGGGTACATGAAATGATGTTTGGCCGTTAGGGAACCATGGGACCAACTTGAGGAACCAACCACTGCAACACGCCATGGACTCTGTTGGATTATCTTGGTTATCTCTTTTCCCATGTCGTAGCAGCGCCATGGAAACGGTGAAGGGGGTGGCCGTAGGTTCAAACCGGTTGAGCTGGTGAGCTGTTCAGCAGGAATGCGAAGGTCACTGCCATAGCAGTTCACATGAAAGGGCACAATAGGATAATTAAACCCCTTTCGGTCGTAATCCAGATAGAGAACGGTTCGAAGAAAGGCATGTCCCAACATCTTGGCATGATGCAGATGATAGGACCACGCCACATCATAGCCACCGTATATCAGGTTTCGCACCAAATAATCTCCTGCCTCCTGATGACACTTCACCTTGACCAACTTGTCCGTTGGTTCACCCCAAACATTTTTTGACGCCCCCAGGCCCTTGCTACCTTGAAAAAGCGCACAGTCAATCTCATCCAGCACATAGACGCAAAAGGGAGTTAGAAGATCCTCCCGAAAGTTCTCATACTGATCGTCCCCCCAGATGAGAACGAAGTCGGGTTTAAAATCATCCAGAGCGGCCCGGGCTGCGCGGAGCCCTTGAACCAATTCAGAACGATGCTTTTTTGCTGATGATAGCCCCCTGTCTTCCCCCCACTCCTCGCGCATGGCGGGGGGCCAGTTACTCGGATCTTTCATTTTTTCTGGAATACGATCACTCGTAAGGAGACGGCGCACCAAATTGGCCATGTCCTCATCGGTAAACTGAAGGTGGGGCGCATGGGGCATCCCAATCCCTAGTACTTCTCCCATTAGCTCTCCCTTAATCGAAATCCAAAAATTAAGAAACTTACGGCTACTTTAACAAGCTACCAAGCCAGATCGAATGCTATAACTCAAACAGATTCCTCCATCGTTGCTGAGTTTTCATCCGCAGTTCCTGGCTATTCACTGCCACGGGCGGAAAGTCATGGATCCAATCGTAGGGTCGACAGGCATTAATCACAAGATTGTGCGCCGTGTAATTCTTCCTACCCTCTTCTTTGTCCGGGTTCGAGCGATCCTCAGGACGTATTCTAGGATCCAATTGCCAAAACCCTGTCCCCGGCACCACTTGCACTCCATTCTCTGGAGCGCATCTCCCCGCCATGGCCCAGAACACTTCCTGAGGGTTGGTCACATCAATATCCTCATCCACCAAAATCCAAATATGGTGTCCCATATATTGGTCTCCCCCTGGAACCAATACCCGAATTACGTCCTCTACGTGATGCGAAGACATCTGCTTAAGGGC
The DNA here is from genome assembly GCA_965215595.1 of uncultured Binatia bacterium (SeqCode). Lineage (GTDB taxonomy): Bacteria > Desulfobacterota > Binatia > UBA9968 > CAXXLF01 > CBDCDW01. The sequence continues at coordinate 423,444 of CBDCDW010000007.1, forward strand.
AACGGCTCTGAGATTAGGCCGACCGAGAAAATAAATTCGTTGCACCCCGGGAACTCCGGCCTGCTCCAAGCGCACTTTCGAGGCGATGTCGTCTCCACCCAAATTGGGATTGTTATAAACACCGATGGGCCGGAGCGGCGGTTGGCCAAAAATGATGGGATCGTTACGGTGGTAAATAGCCTTCACTTCGATGATTGTCTCCGATCGTCGCCCATGGGCATAGTAGCCCGTCCACTCACCAAATGGTCCTTCCGGCACTAGGGCATCATCGGGGGAAGGAATAAATCCCTCTATGGCAATTTCACTGTGAGCCGGCATTGGGAGCCCGGTAAATCGTCCCTTGATGACGGGATAGGGTTCTCCATGTAAAAACCCTGCTACCTCATATTCCGAGATTCCCTCCGGCGTCATATAAACAGATGGCCCAGCTAGCGCCATCAAAACGGGTTCCTGTCCCACCGAGATCATGACGGGACACTTTTCTCCCCTATTCCAATACTTTCTCCGAATACGGTCGCCGTGCTTTCCCCGCTCGATAAATAGAGTGCAGGTATTCTTATTATGGATTGACACACGATATGCCCCCACATTAACAAATCCGGTATCGGGATCTTTTTGAATAACACACAACCCCGTGCCAATATACCGGCCCCCGTCATTTTCATGCCATTTCGGAGTGGGGAATTTGTAGAGGTCGATTTGATCATCCATAAGAACATTATCCAACACGGGACCTGAGGCCATCTCCTTGGGCGGCACGGGCTTAAAATTCTTTATGACTTCATGCCAGAGCTCCGCCAGGCCCTTTGCCGTGGGATCCATACCAAATGCAACGGCGGTTCGCTGCGGTGTAGTAAATAAATTTGCGGCAACGCGATATCCAGGCGGGTACCCCGGAATTTCATCGAAAAGCAGTGCCGGGCCACCCCTTTCGGTCATCAATTCAGTAATGGCTCCGATATCTTCTTCCCAGTTCGCCCCCTGGACCTTCTTCAGGTCTCCCAGTGCTTCCAGCTTTTCCAGATAATGACGCAAGTCTTGCCACAGCATAAATTGTTCCGGATGGTCAATCTTTTTTCGCCGTATGGAGAAGTATAGGTACGACCCGATTTACTCCTACTACGCTCTAATCTCGGCCTCCAGTAGCCTGCAGTGGTCTTTCCATGCCACAGAGGTGGGTAGAACGCCCACATAGATGATGATGTTTGGAAACCGATTTTGCGCAGAGTCTCGTATGATATGGGGAGGGTCTTTTCCCTCAAGCACGTCCTTGATAGCCTTGTTCAACAACTTTCGTTGGGCAACGATGGCCCTGTCCGATGATGTAAGGTGCTCTTTGCTCCGGTCCTGGATAAGACCGGCCCCTTCCACAGCGCAGAGGTCCTGCATAGGGACCCCATCGATGCCGCTATAACTCGTCGTTTTCATGATCTCACGATTCTGCATGTAACGGTTCGCTTTGTTCGGAAGAGGCTTATAGTCTGCCGTTGCACCGGCCCCTCTCCCGGAGTTTACCAGATCTCTGGCCACCGGTCGCTCCCGGCTAAAACTAAAAATGTATTTCCAATGGTGGGTGTCATCGATTGGTACGTGCCAATTGACGGAATACCCTTCCGGGCCCTGGGGCCCACCCGGAAACGCCGTCAAATTTGGCAGCATGAAACAAAAGATCCGGACATATTTTTTGTCCGGACCAGCAGGACATGTTCGTGAAAGCCTTACCCCAAATTCTGTGATCTCAGCTTCAATCGTATCCATGCCGGGGGCCGCTCCTCTGCCGCCACGAAACCCCTGATAGGACGCTACACCGGTAATATCAACTCCTCGAACCTGGAAGGGATAATGTAACAGGGTATTGTGAATGGGATCATTATTCCCTTCGCTAGCCTGAAGAAAGTTACACTCGTGAAATACTTTGGTAACCGAGGCATGGTTTTCCGGCACGGTAAGAAATTCATAATTGGGCAACAGGGGTGGGTCCCCTGGGCCTAAATACGCGAAGATAATCCCATTGCGCTCCTGACATGGGTAGGCGGGATGCCGAATAGACGCTCTTTGCTCTGGTTTGCCACCCTCCGGTTCTCCCGGCATGTCCAGGCAATTTCCGCGAATATCGTAGAGCCAACCATGATAAATGCAACGTAACCCTCCATCTTCCACCCGTCCATAACTCAGATCTGCCCCTCGATGAGAACAATGAATACCTAGTAACCCGGGCTGTCCCTGGTCATCTCGAAAGAGAACCAGATCTTCTCCCAGTATCCTTACCGGCAACGGAGCTCCTCCTTCAGGCAGCTCTTCGGACAATGCAGCAGGCTGCCAGTATCGCCGTATCATTACCCCACAAGGAGTCCCACGATCGGTCTGCGTCAATAATTCATTTTCTTCCTTCGTCATCGTACACTCCCTCCGAACTCATGGATTGGACCCCGATAACGACGGGCATAGAGTCCTCCAGCAACAACCCAATATTCAGTTTTTTCAATAACACACCATCCCCGCAAATTAAACACCAGAGCTTGTTACCTCAGCTAGGCAACACGCAGTGGTTCTACCGAGCCAACCGTAACTTATTATTGATTTCTTGTAGATTCTACACAAATGACGTGTATGGCCATTCTGGGGCCAAACCCTTCGGTTCGTCGAAGCTCACCGTCAAAGCTCCAACCCGGTCAATGGACCTGTACCATGTAAGCTTCAGCCTGTCTTCGACCCTGACCCTTCCACCATGCTTAGGGTCATAGTGACGTACTCGAAATATGAGGCTCAGAGCCGAAGAGAGCTCAACCGAATGGCCGCCTCCCCCTCTGCTCCAAGGGCGGTACTTTGCACCGCGAGGGTCTGAACGTAAACTTTGCGCTGCTGTGCCCGTGCTCATCTGGCCTCACCCCTTGGAGACCTGATGGCTACTTAGGTATGAACTCTTTAGTATGTAAGGGAGATGATGCCAGCAAGGCCAATCAATAATGTTAGGTATCTTCAACGGGACAAATCACATCCAACAGCGCCGGCTTTCCAACCGCCGTGGCCTTTTCGATCTCTTGGACTAGATCTGAGGGACGCTCCACTCTGGCCCCATAGGCCCCAAAAGCTCTAGCCAATGCGCAGAAATCCGGTAAGGTCAGGTTAGTGCCAATAACACGATTATCCAAGTGCCTGATTTGATCCCGCTTCATATTTCCATAAGCGGAGTTATGGACGACGATTACAACCACCGGTAGTTTTAAGGACATGGCAGTGGCCAACTCCTGTAGCTCAAGCATGAAGGACCCATCACCGGTGACACAGACCACCGACCTCTCGGGAAAGGCCAGTTTAAGGCCCATGGCGGTGGTAAAGCCACTACCGATGGCGCGTAGCTCTCCTGCATGGTACACATCGGACGTTGCCTCAAAGCGTTGCAGAGCTTCACCTGTCCCACCTGCCACCACGACGACGGTGTCCTTGCTGATGGAACGCCTCAAGGCGGCGTAAAGGTGCCATTGCGTTATCGGCCCTTCCGTTACTTCAATGCGTCTTTTGACCTCCTCCCGCCACGCGTGTTTTTCGTCTTGTATACGTTGCATCCGTGGCGAAGCTTTCGCCGCAGGAATACCTCTTTTCTTGATGTGTGCAATTAATTGGTTGATGATTACCTTTGCATCACCAACGATTCCATGAGTTACCGGATAGATTTTTCCGATCTCCTTAGGATCCATATCGATCTGAATGATCCTCGCACTGCTAGGTATGACACGGTTTCCATAGACCCATGTCATGCCTTCGCTGAAAGTAGCCCCTACGGCCAGGATCACATCCGACTCCAGGCACGCTTTATTGGCGTAGGGGCAGGAACCAAAACCGAAAACGCCTAGGGAAAGGGGATGCTCCTCCGAAATGAGGCCTTTATAAGAAGGAGATGTGCCGAAAGGAGCTCCCACCAACTCAGCCAGTTGTTTAACTTCGTCTGCACACTGAGACCAGTAAACCCCACCTCCAAGAATGATGGTAGGAGATAAGGCCCGGACAAGTTCATCACCGACATTTTCAAGTACCTTAGGATCAACCTCGGTATGAGATGCCGGGACCTCCACGTGCCACGGGGGAGAAGGAACTTCAATCATCTCTTTTTGGAGATCGGCGGGTATACCGAGATAGACTGGGCCTTTTCTCCCTGTGGTAGCCTGGCTGACGGCTTCCCGCACCAGGGACAGGACATCCTCTGCATTGCTAAGGGTCTGACTCATTTTCGTTATGGGCCTAAAAAGATCCTCTTGGGGAATTTCATGCCAAGAGGAAGCGCCTTTCCCTGATACCTTTCGCGAAACTTCAGATGAAATGGCAAGCACCGGGCAAGACTCTTTAAATGCCATTGCCATACCGGTCAATAGGTTCGTTGCACCGGCCCCCGAAGACACAAGGCAAACTCCCAGGTCCCTCTTTGCCTTGGAGTAACTAACAGCCATATAAGCGGCAGACAGCTCATGCTGCACGGATAGAAAATTTATTTCCGGCTCAAGGTAAATGGCATCTGTTATTTCAAAAATTGAATGACCGATGAGTCCAAAAACCTGACGAACGCCCAATTCTTTAAGGTAGCGAACCAATACCTGAGCAACAGACATTTTCACGGTATAACTCCTTTTACCGATGGTAAGATTCAGAATCCCTGGTACAGCTCGAACCAATCAATTATTTAGATCATAGCGCCCAACCGCTGGCCTTCATAGATGGCTTCGGTGGCTCGGCGAGGTACCACGCAATCCCCGATGGCGTATAGTGAAGAGATTCTGTCTTTCAGGTCCTGATAGAGCTCTTGATTGGAACGATTGCTGCCAGCATACACAAGTGCATCGACTCCCACTACCCTCGCCTCATTACCCGAGAGGCTATTAAGCAATATCACGTCATCGCCCTCGGCTCCCTGAATGATATGGCCAGGGTAGAACTGGACGCCCATGGGATACAAACGACGAACCGCTGCGATCCGATCGCCTCCGGTAGGAATATCGATTCCGGATGTGGGCATGGAAGTCACAAATGTGACCCGCTTCCCCAAAATTGCTAGGTGCTCTGCTGTGGCCATGCCGGGCCAATGTCCGTCCAGGTCCCACAGCAAAACATGGGCACCCATGTCGGCTCCCTCCATCACCTCGCGTACACTATAGATGGGCAGGGCACTTTTCCAATTGGGTAACTGAGGTGCCTCAGCATGGGAACCCGTCGCCACCACCACGGCATCTGCCCCAAGACCAAGTACTTCCTCCGTCGACATACGATGGCGCAATTCAATTTTCACTCCAAGTTGCTTGATCTGCCTGGCCAGATAGCTTGTAATTTGACCAAACTCTTGCCGGAGGGGAGCCCGTGCTGCCAAAAGGATCTGCCCTCCCAACTCCGGGCCCTCTGTATAGAGGCTAACCTGGTGCCCGCGCTGCGCTGCGATCTCTGCCACCTTCATACCCGCCGGTCCGCCCCCGATCACGGCAATCCGTAGAGTCCGACTTGGTTTTTGCAATTGATGATCCGCCCACTCGTTTTCTCTACCCACAGCGGGATTCTGCAGGCAGGATATAGGGAGGTTACGGGTAACACGGCCAAAACATTCTTGATCGCAGCCGATACAAAGGCGCACGGATTCGGGATCACCCCTTTGAATCTTGGTCACGAAGGCGGGATCGGCCATCAGTCCTCGTGCCAGTGAAATTAGGTCCGCCTTACCCTCTACAAGAATTTGTTCGGCTTGCTCAGGATATTTTATTCTCTGATTTGCAATGGTCAGGGCACGGCTCAATTGTTTTTTGACCTCCGCTGCATCGTTTACCAGATCGCCCAGGGGAGTGTGCATGCCCCGCCCAAAACGATCCCGATCCTCATAGGGCCCCTGCGAGACGTGCACAAAGTCCACTCTCTTTTGCTGATCCAACCACTTTGCCACCTGGCATCCATCTTCCTGGGTGAGGCCGCCGGGAATTCTCTGGCGCACCGTCAGTTTTACCCCCAGAATCATTGGCTCCCCGCTCCAGGCCTTGCGCAACCTATCCAACACCTCAAAGAGAAAGCGGCATCGGTTCTCCAATGACCCGCCGTAACCGTCTGTCCGTTTATTGCTGTAGGGAGATAGGAACTGTTCAATCAGATATCCGGTGGAAGCGTGGAGTTCGATCCCGTCAAATCCAGCTTCACAAACGTACCGGGCCCCTTGCGCGAAGGCTTCCAGCACAGCGGCAATGTCCCCGGCATCCATCTCCTTGGGAATTTGCCGGATCCCTGAGTATGGAATGGGCGAAGGAGCGATGAGTAACGACCTTCCAAAAGTCGTATCCGACTGGCGGCCTTTATGATTCAGCTGGACCAAGCCCAACGCCCCATGACGGTGAATAGCAGCGGCCAAACGGGACATGCCAGGGACACACTCCTTATGGATGGTGGTGAGCTCCCCAGCCGAGCTTACGGCGTTTGGCATGATCAGGTAGTGTCCAGTGGATATGGTGCCGACATTATTCCGAGCCCGTTCTTCAATATAGGCAACGTACTGATCCGTAACGTGACCTTGATGGGCAAATCCCGTGCTATGGGGCGACATGTAGACTCTGTTTTTCGCAGTCTTGGGACCAATCTGCACCGGTTCAAACAGGCGAGTATATGTCATGGTCGTTCCCCCCAACGCACTGCTACCACGATGAACGTCATCTTTGTCATCCTCGGTCCAATCCGGAAGCTACCCATTCCCGCATGAGCTAAAAGGTGCCCAACCCCATTCTTTTACTGATGGTTCGAACCAATACAGCGGCCACAACAACCAAAACCACCGTTATAGTAGCAGCCACGGTTGCACCTTCAAAGTTTGATTCCATGGCGTAATCCAGAGACAAAAGGGCCAGTGTTCTTGTATGGCCTGTGCCAAGAAGCACCACCGTACTAATGTCGCGGGCGGCGGATACGAATATAAGAAGCCCCACAACAATCAATGCCGGCATGAGCAGCGGTATTAGGATACGTCGGTAGGTCCGGCTCCAGGATGCCCCGCTAATGCGAGAAGCCTCCTCCAGTTCATCGCCGATCTGGACGAGCACACTTTTCGTGAGCTGCACACCCAACGGCATACTTTTGATAATCATGGCTAAAGTGAGCAGGTAAACGGTACCATAAATGGGCAAGAGAATCCGTGTCTGAAAGACAGTCCAGAGAAGGGCCAGGCTAAGCAGGACTCCAGGTATTGCCCACGGCAGCCAAGAGATGACGTCCAGCAAATTGCGTCCAGCGAAGCGGGTTTTAACCACGACATAAGCGATAAGGCTATAAAAGACCATACCCACGAGCGCAGCGCTTATTCCGACAATTAAGGTATTGACGATGGAGCTCATTAGTAACTCATCGCTGAATATTAGTTGCCAATGATTTAAAGTCCAAGGCTCAGGGAGATCAAAATAGCCAGCGATCGTCATAAAGGTTCCCATAACAAGCATGATCATTGGTACGACAGTAATCACGATAGCGAGCAGTCCTACCACGACAAACGCAGGATACCTCCATCGTCCCAAGGTGGTGGGCCGGGAAGTGAACCCGTGCCCCGTCACCGTCCGGTAGTTTCTGCGCCGAGTGACCCACCACTGCAGCGCCATCAAGGACAAAAGAACGACCAGGAAGAAGCTACCAAGTGCGGTTGCCGGCGCATAATCGGGAGGTTCAAAAGTCACGAACTGGTGGATAATAGTCGAATAGACCTGTATTCCAATAGGAACTCCCAGTAAGAGTTCAATTTCGAAAGCTTCGAGGGAACGAATGAGACCGAGTGTCGTTGCAATTAGGATCGCAGGGGCCATGATAGGAATAACAATGCGCCGCAGAGTTCCCAATGTGCTTACTCCGCAAACACGCGACGATTCCTCCAACGCGGAATCCATGTTACGAAAGGCGGGAGCAAGGAGAAGCACTTTGGCGCCCAGACTGCTGGCCGAGAGATGAACCCAAACAATTCCCCAGTAGGAGTAGATGTTAAACACCGGACCATCCACAAAGGGAAGTGCTTGGAGCCACCGGTTCAGTAGACCGAACTCCCCATCGAGCAAAAGGATCCATCCGACCGTTACGGGCAAGGTGGGAATAAAGAACGAGATCCAGAACATAAACTCCAGCCCACCCTTCCACGGAAGATCTGTCCTGGCAATCAGCCAAGCCAGGAAGACCCCAACGACTAACGCGATGAGCTGACGGGAGACGGCAAGTGAAACAGTGTTACCAAGCGCACGAAGGATGGAAGGATCACTAAACACCTGAGCCCAGCCATACAGTCCGTAAACCGGTGGTTGACCAGGGCGTGCAAGCTGGAAGCTACCAACAACGGTAAGGGCAAGCGGCGTGAGAACGAGAAACGCCACCACCCCCAGCAATATTACCATCAGTAAGGTGGACCACTCCAGCGAAAGCGATCGAAAACCGTGGGTCTCGACTCTTATGTCCGTCGATGACATGGGTCGAGCTCGTCAGGATTTGACCGATTCAACAGAGCTAGGAACGGTGGCATGGTCTTGTTCATTATTCACTTCCAATTGAAATCACCAGACGGCTTGGGTACTAGGCAGTCATGAAGTCTGACCGGGATTCCCGAGCGCAGCAACTCTCTCGCGAGACGAATGGAGCCCACTGCTTGCTGCGGTTACACCTGGAATCTTAAACGTTACTGCGTACTACCTCGACCTCGTCCTGCTTTTACGAAATACCCACTTCACTGTCAATAGAATCAACCCGGGTCGGGCTCGATAAAACGTTTCAACCTTGGCGCTCGTCACTTTGAGGTTTCATAACCTGGCGGTTTCATGCGGAACGTTGACAATCTTCGAGTGCAGGCGTAAGAAATAGCGATGAAACACCTCGACGCACCACATCTGATGGTCAAAACCATATCCCAATGATTTAACTATTTTGAAGATTCGTCTTTGACCACTGAAAGGAAATCAACAATGGAGCCCGTCGCAGGAAACAAGCTCAAAGACCTTCGGGACTAGGTTGAGCTAGCCCATAGGTTAGACAAGCTTAAAAATTTCAGCGGCGTAGACTGGGATCTGGAAATTGGCGGTTTGACCGAGCTCATGCTCCAGCTCCATCCAGACAATACGCCCTGTCTGCTATTTGACAATATAAAAGGATATCCCCGGGGCTGGCGAGTTATGACCAACGCCGTTGCGGGAAGGGAGCTGGCAGCGGCAGCGTTGGGTTTACCGACCCATCTGACGCCAACAGAACTGGTTAAGACATGGCGGGAAAAATCCAAGCATATGCGCCTCACGCCCGTTCGGGAGGTCAAAGACGGCCCGGTTCTGGAGAATGTTCTCAACGGAGGCGAGATTGATCTCGGCGCCTTTCCAACGCCGCGGTGGCATGAAAGTGATGGAGGCCGTTATTTGGGTACGGGTGATATCGTGATCACGCGCGACCCTGAGTCGGGTCAGATTAATGTTGGGACCTACCGGATGATGGTGCTGGGGCGTGATGAGATCGGCCTGTACATTTCGCCGGGCAAGCAGGGGCGACTCCATCGAGACAAGTATTTCGCGCGCGGTGAGCCTATGCCCGTCGCCGGCGGCGAAAACTTACCGTCGTCGACCAATGAGTATGAATGGGTTGGCACCGTCAAGGATCAACCCGTGGAGGTGCTCCGTGGTCCTGTCACTGGGCTTCCGATACCAGCACACGCTGAGGTCGCAGTCGAAGGATTTGTCTACTCAGACAAGTTGAAACCCGAGGGTCCTTTCGGAGAGTTCACCGGATGCTATGCCAGTCAAGCCCGTTCCGAGCCCTACCTAAAGGTCGAAGCTCTTTACCACCGTGGGGATCCAATTGCTCTGGGGTACCAGCCAACTCGGCTACCCGGTGCCTATTATCATATCTCGGCCATTATCAAGCACGCGCTAATCTGGGACGCATTGGAAGCAGCCGGTGTACCGGAAATCAAAAGCGTTGCACGCTTACCGTCGGCAGGACCCGGATTCCTGGTAATTTCCATCGCCCAACAATACGCAGGTCATTCAAAACAGGCGGCATTGGTGGCGGCCCAGTGTCGTGCCGGGGCCTATCTTGGGCGTTACATCATTGTCGTAGAGGAGGATATCGACCCCTATAACACCGACGAGGTTCTCTGGGCCATTTGGACACGATCAGACCCTGCGGAATCCGCGGAGGTCATTCGAAATTGTTGGAGTACTCCATTGGACCCCCGTATATCCCCTGAGCAGCGAGCCAGCGGTAATTTCACAAATTCTCGCTTGATAATTGATGCTACCCGTCCCTTCCACTGGCGTAAGGAATTCCCGCCCGTGGGTGCAGCGAACCGAGACCTGCTTGCCAATCTCCGGTCTAAATGGAAAGATGCGCTTTTTTGAAAGCTTCAACTCTCTACGGCTAATCCAAGGAGTTGAACCATGAATTCCCCAGCAGCACCAACGGCAAATTCCCCATCACACAGTGCTGCTGATTCCCTTCCTACGCTAGGATTTCGCAACCATTGGTATCCAATCATTGAGGCAAGGAGAGTGGGAAGTCGACCTGTTCCCATAAAGATCTTGGGAGAGGAACTGGTGCTGTTTAGGAGTCAGGGGGAAAGGATTGCGGTACTGGTGGATCGATGTCCCCATCGAGGAACAAAGCTATCGAGAGGGAGAATCATTTTTCCGGGAACGTTGAGTTGCGGATATCACGGTTGGACATACAATGAGCGCGGGGAATGTGTGGCGGCCATTGTGGAAGGACCAGGGTCCCAAATACCAGGTAAGGTCAGGGTAAAGAGCTATCCATCGGAGGAGCGGTTTGGACTCGTGTGGATCTACCTCGGGGACGGTGAACCAACTCCACTGGAAGAGGATCTGCCCTCACCATTAAGTCAGCCAAATGCCTATCCCCAACTAACCATGTGGAAGTGGGCGTTTAATTGGCGCCATGTTGTGGACAATTATGCTGACATGTGTCACGCACCCTACGTTCATCGTCGATCCATGAAATTTCTCTTCCTTAAGGTACCAGTCTGGGCAAAGATGTCGGTGAAGCCTATACCAGGTGGAAAGGGCTTATACGTGGCAAGCGTGGGTGGCGGGTTGGAGGCTGAGTTTCCTGGACTTGGGCCTTATCCTCGCTCGCGTTGGTGGAGGGTAATATCGCGCAAGCAAAAGAATCGACCTGAGGGATTCGGTTACAAAGCCGAGCTACGAATGCCGGGATACCTTATTCTTAGGGGGCAAATGGATGCATTCCTTGGAGTGGAGCATGATAACGTGGGCTGGCCAGTTCCCATAGACGAACATCTGACTCAATATGTGGGATTTATCATCACCTACCCAAAGAATGCTCTACAGCGATGGTTTTTGAACTTGTGGTGGAAGTACTACCGATACCTACACTATGCATTTCTTCGTCAGGACAAGCGATTGCTAGAAACTCAGGACTACTTATCAGAGTCACTTTCCTCAATTGATACGGGTATCGTTGCTTGGCGCCACCTTGCCCCTATAATTGCCAGGAAAGCCAAGCTCACAGGAGTGGCCACTGAAGTGAGTATCGGACAAGGGGAACGGATCCAGGATTCAGGTAAAGGCCCTGAGAACGCGGCTTGAATCGAGGACAAACAGTAAAACTATCGCGGTTATGCCCGCTCGAAGGCTTCAGTCCAGGATCTTGAATTGCTTTGCCGGCCCTAACCAAAGGGCTCAACGTTTCAACATCGGTTTAACGACCTTAATCATCTCCCCTCTCATATCCACGAATGGTTCCTTGTAATTCAGCTGATAATTCACTCCCACCGTTGGAGCTTTACGAACCGTCAAATGCTCTCTTGATACATCGGCACGCCGGCTCGGATAACCGTTGGCTTGGCTGAAAGCAAGTTGCCCCTCATGACCGAGCAAGTAGTTAAGGTAGACCTTGAGTGCGTTGGGATGAGGCGCTTTGTTAACGACGCCTAGACTGCCGGCTCCCGCTGTGATGTAAAACTTTTCCCGCAACTCGTCCGCTTGTAAAAACTTGAGCGGCCCGCCTGCTTTCATTATTGGAAGGGCTGAACGCTCGGATAGGCCGAGGGAAATGGGATACTGGCCGCGAACAAGCCAATCGATGAGCTGGCGATCTCTGTTAGATAGCACAACGTCCTGCGCGAGGATCTGCTTGATATACTCCGTTCCAAGTCCCTTGGTAGAATACCAAAAAACAAACATGGCCTGGCCAGTTCCTGCGCTGCTTGGATCTCTCGACGACATCTTCCCTTTCCACTTCGGCTCTAGGAAGTCTTTCCAAGATTTCCAGGACTTGACCTCTTTCTCGGAAACTATCTTTGGGTTGTAGGCAATCGCTGCCTTCACATAGGACGACATCACGAGAGCGTACTTTCCTGCATTGTCTGCAAAATCTAGCTTCCCACCCAGCCACTTCGAAGGTTGAATGTTAGGTCCAACAAGGAGGGGTTGAACAGGGTCGAGGGTATTCGTTCTCATCAATCCCGTAAGCATCGTTGTCGTACCGCCAATTACCAGGTCCACCCGATAATGATTGGCCCTACGTTCGTTCAGCAGTTTGGGCGGAATCTGCGAGCCTCTACTGCCGCTGAAATCCACTTTTATCCAAGGGTACTTTTTTCGAAATCCTTGCGTCAGAGCCACCCGTGTAGAGGCCCCACCGGGACCCATGATGACGATTTTTCCTTCCCGTTTGGCACCAGCCAATACTTGTTCCCATTCTCCGGCAACGCTGCCGGTGGGCCAAGCAAACAGTACCCAGCCGATTAAAACAATTAACAAAGAATAGACATTCCTCATGGTCACCTCCTATGTGGCGATGCTGTTTCCACTTTTACCGAGCAGGGATACGCTTTTACAATACACTCTCTACCCTGTCAAGGAACCGGTCTGAGGTAATGAACTGCGTAACTCCACGGTCTGACGAGGGTTTCTAACACTGCTTACCCCTCACGGGGCCACAGGCGCATGGACTCCATGGGGAAATGTAGATGCACCAATTGACCACCGGCAATTTTAGTGGATTGGATTGCTTCCCGGCTGACCACTAACTTGTGGAATTGATCACCCAACTGCACCAGTACCTCATAGGAGGTTCCAAGACGGATTATGGATTCAATTTTACAAGTAAGGACGTTTTGTAGTGTGGAGGTGTGGTTCTGTTGAATGACAATGTCCTCTGGCCGAATGGTTACCGTAACTTTACGCCCCGGGCTCAAACTGTCAATGGAGTTACTCAGCGCGGTTTGGAGTCTACCCCCAGCCAAAAGTTCCAGCTGCATTCCCTGATGATTTTCTGCCACGATGGTGCCATCCAATTGAATGGTGGACCCAAAAAAGCTCTCCACAAAAAGCGTCTTGGGGTGTTCATAGAGGTCGTTAGGTGGCCCCATTTGTTCGATTCGCCCATCGTGCATTACTGCAATTCGACTGGACAGACTCGAAGCCTCTGTTTGGTCGTGGGTGACAAACAGGACGGTTAGGGATAGACGGTCCTGCAAACGTTTGACCTCTAATCGCATCTGATCACGCAACTTCGCATCCAAATTGCTAAAGGGCTCATCCAATAGCAGGATGCTGGGGGAGTAGACAAGGGAGCGGGCCAAGGCCACCCGTTGCTGCTGCCCTCCGCTGAGAAGGGTCGATGGACGATCCCCAAAGCCTTCGAGGCCAACTAGGGCCAGCGTTTCATGCACACGATCCCTGATTTGTTCGCGTTTCATCTTACGGGTACTGAGGGGATAGGCCACATTCTCGTATACGGTCATGTGTGGCCACACCGCGTAGCTCTGAAATACCATACCCAAGCCGCGTTTCTCCGGCGGAATATGGATTCGGCGATTCGTGGAAACTACGAGCTGACCGTCAATCTCAAGCTCCCCTTCATCGGGTTTTTCAAATCCAGCCACCATCCTTAACGTGGTGGTCTTCCCGCAGCCACTGGGCCCAAGCAAGGTGACCAGCTCACCTTGATTCACGGTAAAGGAAACCCCATCAACGGCCGTCACAGAGCCGAATCGTTTCACCAGACCTCGTGCTTGAAGTGGGACCTTTTCCATATTCTGCTCAAGCGCAACTGCTAAAATAATCAACCCTCGTACAAAATTGCTACTAGCCACAACGCTGAGAATTCCAGCAAGATATTGGATTCGCTGTTCTCTGTCAATGTCCAACACTGACAGGGTGATGTATCAGTCTATGTGTAATTTTGGTGGGGGGAAGGGAGTGGAGAGGAAAATGGCTTTCACATTTGTCGGAGAATCGAAGATCTCGAGGTGGTTAAGGGATAGGCCTAGGGTATTTTTTGATTGGGAAAAGACAGAAGGGGTGCTAACTCCAGAGTTGCACGACAAATACAAACATGAGGAGGGCACCCCTATGCTGCTCGAGCAAGCAACACCAAGCAATGTATCGCGAGCGATTAAAGAGATCAATGCCTTTGAGTGGGAGGGCGACTTTAAACCGATGGCCCGCCAAGCTCTAAAACACCTGGTGGAGAAGCGGCTGGACGAAGAGATGGCCCAGTACATAGGACTATCACGCTACGAGCATGGGGCGGACCGAGTGGACTACCGCAATGGCCACTATACCAGGCATCTGTTGACCGAGATGGGAAACTTAGAGCTTTTAGTGCCAAGGAGCCGTAAGGGAGGGTTTCCCACCAAGCTCCTTGAGCGTTACGCCCGAAGGTGCCGTTCGGTGGATCGGGTGTTGTTAGCCTGCTTTTGTTTGGGACTATCCACCCGAAAGGCCGCTTCGGTGCTGGTTCCTATTGTAGGGGAGCGGGTCTCGGCCACAACGATTTCCAGGATTGCCCGGGATCTGGATAAAGAGGTTAAGTTTTACCATAGCCGTCCCCTTAGGGATCAGTACCGCTATCTGTTCTTTGATGGGGTGGTGTTAAAGAGCAACGGGGCTGCCAAGGTACAGAAAAAGATATTACTTTGTGCCTTCGGGATCACGGTCGATGGGAGGCAGGAGATGATCGATTTCTATGCGGCCCCAACTGAATCTGAAGCCTGCTGGGAAGCGTTGTTAAGGGACCTGTATCAAAGGGGGCTAGAGGGGGGGTGTTGTGAGCTGATTGTGACCGATGGGGGAACGGGGCTGCATGGAGCCTTACAGATTGTCTACCCTAAGATCCTCGCCCAACGCTGCTGGGCCCATAAGACAAGAAACGTGTTGGACAAGGTAAAAAGGGCCGATCAACCAGCGGTCAAAAAAGCTCTAAATCGTATCAGTCATGCCCCTAATTATAGAAAAGCTACGGAAGCTTACTGGCGGTTTGGTTCACGCTGGAGGAAGGCTTATCCAAGGGCTGTGGCCTGTTTGGAAAAGGATCTCGATCAATTGCTTTACTTCTTTCAGATCAAGCGGCCTGAGCTTTGGAGCCGCTTGAGAACCACCAACCTCATAGAAAGATCGTTCCGGGAAGTCAGGCGCAGGACTCGCCCTATGGGGGTGATGGCAAATACCCAAAGCATACAAAGAATCGTTTTTTCTGTCTTTCATCACTTGAACCAAAATTGGAGTGAGAATGCCCCTAAGAAATTTACACACAAGTCTTGACGCTTCCCACTGACAGGACACATCGAGAGGCGCACTATTTTAAATTGGACTTATGCTGCAAACACCCAGCGCCTGAAACTCAAATGCAATAAAGAAGGGGTTGCGCTTCAAGGGATAAATTGCGAGACTACCTAGAATCTTCGCTCTGACTCACCATAGGATATGGCAAAGCGGACTGCCACCTTTTTCCAAACTGATTGAGCACAATCCATGGGTATGGATAAGGCACAGTTATGGGAGTTGGGGCTCTAAACGCCGTCCCATAAATTTGGCACCGCTGAGGAGAGGTCCATGGAAAAGAATATCGAAAAGGAAACCAACGATCCGCAGGCCACCTGGGACTTTCTTCCCGAGCTCGGGTTTAAAAACTATTGGTATCCCATTACTCAATCGCGCAGGGTCGGAAAACAACCGCAATCCATTCGCGTTCTCGGTGAGGACATCGTGTTGTTTCGTGCGGAAGGTGGAAAGGTCGCTGCCCTGGAAGACCGCTGCCCCCACCGTGGGACCATGCTGTCGCGCGGGCGCGTTCTCTTTCCGGGAACCATCAGTTGTGGCTATCATGGGTGGACGTACAATGCGCAGGGGGATTGTGTAGCCGCCATTGTGGAGGGCCCGGATTCCCAATTGCCGGGAAAGGTGCGGGTCAAAGCGTACCAAACGGATGAACGTCACGGATTGGTTTGGGCCTATATGGGTGAAGGGAGTGCCCCACCCTTGGATGAGGACCTACCACCACCCATGCTACAACCCAATGCCTTCTCGCAAATTATTGTCTGGGAGTGGGAATGTAATTGGCGCCACATAACAGACAATTACGCAGATATGTGCCACGCCCCCTTCGTCCATCGGACATCCCTGAGGATGCTGTTTCGAAAGGTGGCGGCATGGGCAAAGATGTCCGTACAGCCTCTTCCAGACGGCAAAGGTTTCAATTTACGGGCCATTGGTGGAGGCCTTCAGGCCGACTATCCGGGACTTGGTAAGTTTCCACGGAGTCTTTGGTGGCGCGCTATATCCGGCATGAGGGGCCCAACCCCTTCTGCGGAGCTCCGTATGCCCGGTTACCTCATCCTCTGTATGCGGGATCCCTTCTTTGGCGTGGACCACGTCAACGTGGGCTGGCCGGTTCCCATAGACAAGAATCGGACCCGTTACGTAGGCTTTATCGTTACCCACCCAAAGACACAGATTCGCAAACTTGGACTCAGACTTTGGTGGCATGTTGGGATGCAACCGTTGCAAATACCATTTTTAAAACAGGACAAGCGACTCATAGAGTCTCAAGACTACAGTTGTGAGAGTCTCTCTTCCATTGATACCGGTATCGTTGTCTGGCGCAAATTCGCCGCAAAAACGGCGCGGCAAGCTCAATTGTCAGACGTAGATTCCCCGGATCGCAATACTTTAAATCAGGCAAGCCAGGGCTATCAGAAAGTATCCTGACTCGGTTGGGAACGTTTCTAACCCGCTGGTTGGAGAATGGTTAGGTGAAGTCCTTTACCCGGGCATCCTCCAGGAATGGTGAGGTTGCCAATGGAGTCCACGTTTTGCTTTCTCATTGGATATGCCGGCCCGCTGGCCCGTCAACCCCTGTGCCATATCTCCCAACTCCGGCATTAATCGCGGCAAGAGATCACACAATGGCTCGTTGGCGGTGCTGTCATCGGCGACAATATAAAATGCCTCATGACCGACGCCGGACAACTCCACTGCCTGTTTGGTAGCGGTGGCAAGGTCCCGTGGATCGATGTAGGTAAAAACGTCAAACTTTGCAGATTTTCTGCCCCCTTGACGCCGAAGAAATTCCACCATTTCAGGGAATAGTACCCAGGCAGGCCTGAGGGCTATGGTGTCCATGTCACATTTGAGTGTAAAGGATCGAGCAATATGCTCGCCGCAAAGCTTCGACAGCCCATAGGGATCCTGTGGTGATAGTGGATGGTTTTCGTCCACTGGTAGATACTCTGGCGGAAAATCCCGACTTCCATAAGCCCATCCAACGATCGCGCCACTGCTCATTGAAACTACCGTTGATATTCCCAGCCGGAACGCTGCCTCATGCACGTTATAGGTTGCAAGCGTATTATTGGAAAAGAGCACATGATCCGGGATTTCTCGATAAGGAATGGGATACGCGGCTAGATGAATTACAGCGTCCATACCTGCAAAGCCGCTAATCACCTCACCCAGATCCTGTAGGTTTCCTTTCACCCAGCGAACCCCTCGTAACTGGGACGGGGGAAATGGGTCAAAGATCGTAACCTCGTGCTTTGCCTCCACCAAATCCGTGACAACGTATTTTCCAACCTTCCCAGACCCTCCCGTTACAACAATTTTCATCGACACTCCTGTTAATCTCTTTCTTTACGGTCCCGTGGGAGCCTTACCCTCGGATCCGTCATAATCCCTCTCCCCTGTATCCTTGAAAGGATTCCTTGGTGTTTCTTCCGGATCCATTAGCGGGACGCGATGACATCCATCTGTATCACTGTATTGCCGGTAAGATGCTCGGCCTTGATCACATGGCGTGCCGGTCGATCGTCATCCTTGGGAAACATCTTCAACCACTCCACATTGACAAATTCCCGGTATTTCATATCCTGGAGATAGAAAATGATCTTACCGATGCCATCCGTGGTGCCCCCTGCAGCTTCCACTATCTCCTTCATATTGCGGAACGCCTGTTCTATTTGTTTTTGTGGATCCGGCGATGTGGATCCTGCGTGGGGGTCGTTACCACCGATAACGGAGGGAAGAATTAGATCCCCCAGAGTCACGCACACCGGTATGGGGTTTCGGTGCCCGGGATGACCCTTTATCTCCACGAGTTTACGTCTTGCCATGGTTCCTCCTGACCGCAAACATTGAGTGTCCGCAATGCCGCATTAAACTCTATTTGCTCGATAAAAAATTAATGGCGATCTCATTGAATTTATCCGGTTGATCATTTTGGACCTGATGACCCGAACCCTCAACCAGATGAAACTCTTTTAGGTTGGGTAAAACCTTTTGGAGATTCGTCGCCAGTTCAGTGGGGGCAAATCGGTCGTTCTTTCCCCATACTAAGGCCAGGGGAAAAGTTACTCTAGGTAAACGGTGGCTGATGTCAAAGTACTGCTGCAGATTGGGATCCGTCTTGATCCGATTGCTATGATTCCGATAGGACTTCTGAGCCTCTTTAGCGCCGGGTAAGTTCCCGTATTCAACTCTCCGTTTGATCAACTGATCGGTAATTCTTTCCTTATTGTTGAGCAACATCCCCAGCCAGTCGCGCATGGTCTGTTCGTTAACCTCCTCCCCCACAGCCTGCCTCACAGTGGTGCCCTGCTGGCTTACCTGCCCAACCCCCATGGCGTTGGCAACCGTTGCCGTTGCCACCATGAGCACGTTCTTCGTCCGCTCGGGATTATCCAATGCGTAGCGCACTGCAATATAGGAACCCATGGAGTTCCCTCCCAAATGGGTTTGCTCCAAACCAAGGGCATCAATAAAGCCTGCCACATGTGCCACCTTGGCTTGGTACGTATACTCAATGGGTGGTTTATCCGTTAAACCGTAACCGATGAGATCGATGGCAAAGACATGAAAATGCTTGGCTAAGGCCGGGATGTTGTTTGACCAATTGTGCTCTCCACATGCCCCGGGTCCGCCACCATGCACCAGCACCACCGGGTCCCCCTCCCCTGCTTCCACAAAGTGGGTCTTGATCCCGTTGTATTTCACGAACCATGAACGGTACGCTGACGACATTTTTTTATTCCTCCTAGCAGTTGATTGTGGATCTCATAGCAACTCTCCAATACACGTGCAACTGAATCACTCGCCTTCAGAGTTCGCCAACACGGGTCGTCTATTCAACAGGCGCTCAGCTGCCTCGTCCTCGCGGCCCTGCTCTGAAAGGCTGACCAGGGTCTCCTCCTCCTCAGGCCAGAATCCCAGGGATACACCGTGCCACGGTTCCTTCGGTTTTAGCGGCGGCAGGTCGAATTGAGTCCACAGGTCACGGGCGTGTTCCATGTAATCCTTTTTGGGCAGTGAAATGGGCGGATTGGCCCATTTCCGCGTGGCATCCATGAGCATGATGGAGGCCCCTTGAGGACTGGTCATCGAAATCGGATAACCGCGCGATGGAGACGATTGCTCGCGCGGAGCCACAGATTCATCCAAGCCTGCGGTTCTTCCCTGCATGACCTTCATATCCCGGTGCGGTTGATAACGGTTACAGACGGCCCAAAATACTGACTCCAGATCCCAGGGATCGATATCTTCATCCACGGCAATGACGATCTTTGGCCAACCCGAGTCCACGGACATGACCGTGTAGAGGGACTGCCAGACTTCAGCGTTCCGCACCGGGGCAGTGTCAATGTTGCGGAAACGGATCACACAGAGATGCCTGGCGCTGCCGCAATGGTGAAAGGCCACATCTTTTATGTGGGGAATGCCATGGGACTTTAATACGGACAGGACGCGCCCTTCACAATTGACGATTCGCATCATGCTGGATTCACTCGGCGGGAACTGACAGATAACATCATGCCAGATGGGATCCCGCCGATGGGTGATGCACTTGATCTCAAAGGCATGGACGATCCCCCCGGGCATCACATGCCCTCGATTTTCGCCGCTGGGACCATCTATATCCATCCGGTCCGTTGGAATCTCTCCTTCGATGACAATCTCCGCCGTGGCCGGGACCTCCAGGTCCACGGTCTCACAGCGAACCACATCGAGAGGTTCTCCAATGAGGCCGCCCGCTACATCCAACTCATAGGTCCCATGGGGGATATCCGTGGCAGTAACCAGTGAGACAACGGGTACGGCCCCGACCACCAACGCCACTTCGAGTGGGACGCCTTTTCGACGAGCCTTGTTCCAGTGCAGACGTAAATGGCGTGCCGTCCGAATATTTGCTCTGGCTGGTCCTAAAGCAAGGCTGTTATACATGCCCGCGTTCATCACACCTGTCTCGGGGTCTCGGGTAAAGAACCCCCCCGCGGTGATACGAGGGAAGGCCTCCCAGCCGTTGGTCGCAATGGGTATTGGAAATTCCCTGATGCCACCGTGCTCCAAAAGAGAATCGCCGCGGTGGATCTCCTCTTTGACCGGACCCGTTGTAACAGTACGGGGCGGAATGGGGTGACCGATGGCATGATGCCAGCGCTCGTGGACCTCGCTCAACGGGCAGCCCATTGCCAGGGCGTAGACTTCCCGATTCGGGGTGACTACAGATGAAGCCACTCTGCCTCCATAGGATCTTCCCTTGCGATCAACAACTTTTTCGAACAGGAATCCAAAACGATCCGCTTCTTCTATTCCTCGATACTGCCACTTCACCAAAGGGTGAATTTCCCGGTCCTTATCCACAGCGGCCGAGATGGTTCGGAGTTTGCCAATTGCCTCAAGTCTTTTAAGATATTCCCTAAAATCGTGATAGTAACTCATTTCATTCCTCCCATTAAGCAAGAGTCATCTGTAATGTGCGAATGGAATCAAAACTATCGATTATCGCGGATAGCTCCATGGCGGTCGTGTAACACGTAGAGCATCACGCTTCTCGCACTAATCTTGTGAGGTTGTCAAGGTAGAGTAACAGTTCTGTCCGCCACCTTTCGACGGCCAGTTTTGGGACTCCAAGGGTTAACGTCCTTTGACTCGCATTGGGAACAGTGATAAAAGGCATAGATTGAGGATTTCGTTAATCTTTTTAAGAGTGGGAGGTAACACCCATGAGCATAGAATTCGTTGACATGGACGAGCTGGCTAGAAATCACAAGCAGCGTAAAGTTATCATGAACACTCCCCGCTTCCATGCTTGGTTCCACTACTATCCTGAGCCGGGCGATGTCGATGACATGCACTGCCACAATGCAGACCAATCCTTTTATGTGATCGATGGGGAGTGCACAATGCACTTTCCGGATGGCACTAAGAAAGTCCTTAAACCCCATATGGCTGCCCTGATTACCGGCGGATCCTTTTACCAGTTGGAAAACAGTGGCACAGGTCCCATGGTGATGATGGGGAATCGGTCAGGTAGCACGGAAGACGTCAAAATCATCGACTACAAAACGCGAAAACCGGTTGCCGCTAACCTACGCAATAGACGGTCGGAGAGATAGAGCCGGTTGTGCTATAAAACCCTTTCAAAGGAATCAAATGTAAAAACAAAGGGCAAAGCGATATTAACTTTGCCCTTTGTTTTAATGATCAGTTTGATTTTCAGTTCTCTGGGGCCCGGTTGTCGGTCCAAGCTCAACGGGACCCAAATTGCGAATCTTGCCTATTCCCAACAATGAAACCACTAGCATGATCATCCCTCCCAATATCACGGTAAACGGCGCACCAGCATACCGGCCCAGTGCACTGGACAGATAGAAACGAGAAAAGCTCGCTGTGGCCCCCATTTGTATTTGCCCCAGGGGAAAGACCACACCGTAGTTCATCCCCCAGATAGCCATCATCCTATCCCGCAGGTGATCCGGAACCTGGGATTGCACTGTGCTTTGGGCAGCGACCATGAACAGGGCATGGCTCAAACCCGCCAAGAGCTGTAACACGAGTGAAAGGGTGAGAATACTGGAAAATCCAAATAGGATCACAAACAAGGCCTGGGTGACCAGCCCTCCCACGATTAACCATCCTATTCCCTTGAAACTGCCCAGGTTTGCAGCGATCAGAGCTCCCACCAGGCTGCCAATTCCACCCGCGGCGTGAAGAGTCCCCAGGGTGGAAGCATCCCCTTTGAGGACTTCACTAGCAAAAACTGGCAAAAGCGTCGCATGGGTCGATACAAGGAAAATACCCAAAAAATTAATAACGATTAGAAAATTGAACGGGCTTTGACTCCAGGCAAATTTCAAACCATCACCTATTTCTGAAAGAATGTTGCGCCCCGGGGAACGCTGGAAGGCCGGGATACGCAGAACAAAAAGCACCAGGATAAAAAAGGCAAATCCAAGAGAGGCAATGTAAAAAACGGTCCCGGCGCCCAGTAAAGGGGAATCGGACACCCCACCGAGGGCTGCAATAATGTAACCCCCAAGCGCGGGCCCAAAAACTTTTGTAGCCGGCCAAATGGTGGAGTTCAGGCTCACTGCATTCATCAATTCCTGTCGATCCAGGAGATGTGGAAAAAGTGCATGCCGACCCGGCTGATCAAAGGCCTGAATGATCCCAAAGGTGAAGGCCACTGCGAAAATATGCCAGATCTCAACCAGTCCTGATACTGTGAGGGTAGCCAATATGAAGAGTGCAACACAGGCAACGGATTCAATCAGTATAAGGAAACGCCTCAGTTCTACCTTATCTGCAACGGCTCCACCGAAGAGACTCAGCAAGACCGCCGGCACCGCCCTGATTCCACCCACGGCTCCTAAAAGAAATTCCGATCCTCGTAGCATCCAAATGAGCCATCCCTCAGCCAGGATAATCATTTGGAGCCCCGAGACCGTCACCAACTGACCAAACCAATAAAGGCGGAAATTCCGATAGCGCAGGGCACTAAACACGCGTACCCTGGCACTGACAGAGGCGATAATGGAACGCATTGACATCTCAGATCTTTAGGAAAGTGACCAGAAAGGCGTCGCTTTCAATTACCATAAGTAGTGGGTGAATGGTAGATTAAGGTTGAGCAGTTGCTTTTATAAAGGACAATTGATTACAATAAATAACCAGTTCAAAAATGAATGCCTCGTTTGCAGAGCCTTTCAACGGGCTCTGGCGCAATGGTTATTTTCTAGGTTGTGGGGCCGTAGCTCAGCTGGGAGAGCGCTAGAATCGCACTCTAGAGGTCGTGGGTTCGATCCCCATCGGCTCCACCAAAATTTCGCAACGCAAAATTTTAGAGCAGTGGTTAGTGTTCCACTTGGGGAGGGAAGAATGCAAATTCACGAAGGAGGTCTCTGGTAAGTTTGTCGATTCCAAGTCCATCCTCAAAATATGGACATGGATAAAGTGTTATCCTCGGATCTTCCTAGTGGCAAAGCCTAATCCCAATGGGTCACTGCACTTTTTGGGAATGACACGCAGCTTAGACTGTTTCCAGCCAATTAACCTAGAGCGCAGATAGTCAGCATCAATATCAAGGGCCTCGCAGATGATCTCAAAGGAGAAGAGCCAATGGCGACTTTCCTCTAAAATCCAGTCCTCTGCCTCATGGAATTGCGTCTTATTGCGGGGTCTGTTGGCGAAGAGATTCCGCTGAAAACAACTGACCCCATCCTCCAATACCGCCAGCATCAGTTCCTTTTCCGGCTCAAGGTGGGTTGAACTGCGAATGGTCTCGAGATAGTCGTTGGTTAACACCGCGTCGGGTTGAAAGAGAAAGGCGCTGAAGGAATTGGACATTTCGGTGGGGGCCTGTGGACGTTCCTCAGATGCCCCACGGACGCCGCTGCCAAATAAGGATTTCCTGGGGTGTGGGGCCCGGTTGGGAGCTCTAGCTATTATACTTTTGGCTTGCATAGAAAAACTGAGACCTTTCACATTAGACGAGGGTGGGTTCCCTTTCCACTTGGCATTGATGGAACCCCCAATCGTCCTATATACTAAGGGACAGTCTGGCAAGGATTAGAGATGGCGGAGACTCTCGCGTATCCAGACCTGAAAGAGGATGCGGAAGCGGAGAGGGACTGGATTCGCAAAGCCCGGGAAGGCGATTCTGACTCGTATCGCCCTTTAGTGGAACGCTACCAATCTCAGATGTATCGCCTTGTAAGTCGACTGTTGGGGCGTGGTCACGGAGAGATTGAAGACGTGGTTCAAGACGTATTCGTAAAGGCTTATTTCTCGCTCAAATCGTTTAGGGAAGACGCTTCTTTTCGCACATGGATCACTCGTATAGCAATTAACCGGGCTCGCGATGAACTAAAAAAGCAATCCAACAGGGTTCCACTAAACGAAGAAGTATCGCAAGAGTCCATTGATCAAATGGGCAACCCACCTGCCGATGCAGAGAAAGAGGACGCACAACCCCAAACTGAAACGGTTAGCCGACTGGTAACGGGCGCCATAGCAAGCCTACCTGAGCGGTTACGCTTGGTTGTGACCTTGAAAGACATGGAAGGACTTTCCTATCAAGAGGTGAGTCAGGTTCTCCGCTGTTCGGTTGGAACTGTAAAATCCAGGCATGCTCGGGGCCGTTCAAAGCTCAAGCAAGTACTTGCGGCACATGCACCGGAATTGCTAAGGAGGTAGTAAATGAAATGCGAAGAATTCAGAGACACTTTGAAACTCGAAAATGCAGACCTCACAAATAAACTGCCCAGGGAGCTGGAGGAACACTTTCAATCCTGCGTGAACTGTCAACAATTTGTTCAGGAGGAAAACTTCTGGCAGAAATGTTTTGCCGCAGCGCCCGCTGCGGCGCCTGCAAGGTCCCTCTGGCCTGCGGTTGCTGCAAAGATCCAGGATCAGTTGGCTCGGCGGGAGTCATTCGGTTCGTTATTCGTTCTATTGGGCCGTCGCATGGCACCTGCATTTGCCCTTCTATTGCTTCTAATTGCAGGGGGTGTCTTCTTCTGGGCTCCGGAAATTGAGTCACAGGACGCTAAAATTTCGATTATCTCTATGATGGAAGATGGATCTGGCAAGCTCGGACCCCTCAGTGAGGAACCCGATGCCATACTAAACTCGTGGTTGGAGACCAATCATAAATGAAATGGAAGGCCCTCACTGTAGTCTTGGGAGTATTCATCATTGGTCTTCTGAGTGGAGTCCTGTTGGGTAGGTTCTACCCGACAGTCTATGGCTCCTTAGGAAAAGATGAAGGGAAGGACCATCGCGGCAAATCGGGCAGCAGGTACGATCGCAAATTTATTGCAAGATTATCCAAAGAACTCAACTTGTCCGACCAGCAAAAGACCGAGATTATCCCAAGTATTACCCAAGCACGCATCGAGTTACTTACCGTTCGTCTTGGTTCCTATGAGCATGCCAACAAAATAATTGCCAAATTGGAAACCCGGATCAAGCCACTCTTGGAGCCAAAGCAGATTGAGAGACTGAAAGACTTCACCAAGATGTTCCGCGAACGCCGCACAGGTCGTAGGGTACGGATACAAAAGCGAATTCAAGCCCTCCATAGCGGAGACACCACCGACTAGGATATCCTGACCGCCTCATCTACGTTTATCTCTCCTACTCCAAGAGTTCGACAATATTTGTCAACAGCAATCACATTTTTATCGTTTGTGAAGTTCGAAAGACTTTAAATCACAAGCTTTCATTGGGCTTCCTCAAAATGGAATCGACACCCCAGGCTACGGCTCCCCGGCTGGCTATGTAGAGAAAGAAGAAACAATAAAAGACGGCTCTTTCTCCACCGTTTAAAATGGGCCAAAACCCATTAGGAAAATGAGCCATAAAATAGCCTACCGCCATTAGACCACTGGCTACAAAAGCCGCATACCCTGCCAGAAAACCCACTGCAATCAATAATCCCCCGAAAAACTCGATGGTTCCGGCAAGACCCATTAGAGAAAGAAGAGAAGCGGCTTCGCCGGAACCTCCCATTCCGCTAAAGACTCCGAAGAGTTTGCGGGCCCCGTTGCAGGCGAATAGCAGACCCACAACGATTCGCATGATCGCGTAAATATACCGAGAGTAGCTTCCAAGAAATCTTTCCATGGGACCTCCTAAATTTCTATTATTTCCGTCTCAACACAAAGTCGAATTGGATCTCGCTTTCATCCACTTTCGGATAGATTTGTGTTGTCAGGGTTTCATAACCCTGAACAAATACTTTGACGTGGATATGTGGGGGACGCCGGAAATAAGTGACGGGGGCATGAGTTTCGAGCCTGTAGCTGCCGTCTTCCTTTGTAATTAGAATAGCTCGATGGGCATCGTCGTAAACACCATCGGGGTTAACCTGCCACCATTCAATTCTCGCACTTGGCAGCGAACCACAATTTTCACTACTCTGAACGGTCCCTTTTATGATCAACCCGCTGCCAATTCTAGAACGGATTGGCGCACCCGGCACGTAATATGGACCCTCAATATCACTGGCCGTGGGCGGGCACGAGCTTTGTCCATGGGAAAGATCCTGATGAAATCCCCAAACGTTACCCATCAGGAGTATCAAAACAAGGACCCTCACAAGGTATATCAGATGAATTTGCACAAAACTTGACGGAGTATTCCTTCGCCGTTCAACTCTTGGGCCGAGGCCTGACCCTAAGGATGCGGTCGTCTCCAGAGCTTGGCCATGCCCGACCGTCGCGGTTACTTGTGGCTAAATAAATTTCTCCGTCAGGACCAACTAGGATATCACGCAAGCGACCGAATTGATCTTCAAAATATTTTTCCTCTTTTATGACTCGGTTACCATCGGAAGACAGCATGAGGCGATAAAGAGCGGCGCCCTTTAATGTTGTAAACAGCAAGCTCCCCTTCCAACCGGAAAATAACTCCGAATTATAAAACTCCAACCCTGACGGAGCGATGGTAGGTGTCCAGACCGCAAGTGGCTCCACCACCTTATTTTTCTGACAAAATTTCTTCTCCCCCCGAACGTCACCATCACAAAATCCCCGAACCTCGGGCCAACCGTAGTTTCCTCCCTTTTTAACTCGATTGACCTCATCGTTATCGGCAGGTCCATGTTCTGTAATGTACAGGGCATGGGTCATCGGGTTGAACACGATTCCTTGGGCATTACGATGTCCAATGGAATAGACGGCATTGTTAAATGGATTTCCTGGGGCGGGCTGACCGTCCAAGGTCAGGCGTAGAACTTTGCCGGCTAGGGAAGAGTGTTTTTGGGCTAGCCTGGGATTTTCTGCGTCACCGGTGGTGATGTAGAGGTATCCATCAGGGCCCACCGTCAGCCTGGCTCCATTGTGATTGGGCGCGCCGGGGATATCGTCCAACAAGATTTCCGGTTGACCAAGAAAAATGCCATTGAATCGCAAACGTATAAGTCGATTTTTGATGCTTCCTTTGGAGCCGTAAGAATGAACGACGTAAACATAAGGCTGGGAAGCGAAGTCGGGGTGAAAGGCCAAGCCCATCAAACCGCTTTCGCTAACCGCAATAGTATGGATCCCACCGGCCCGGGTGACCTGTCCATTGACAGGATTGATACGAGAAATGGCCCCCGTGCGCTCGGTCACCCAGATTCTTGCGTCCGGTCCCCAGCTCAAGTCCCAGGGAGTATCCAAACCCGAAGCGAGTGTCTCGATTTGGAAGCCACCCGCAAACCTTATCCCTCGATCTGAAGGCTCCGTTGACCCCTTGGCTCCCTGCAGTGCAGCGCGGCCATTGTCCTGAAGAGCTAATCCCGCAAACATCAGACACAATGTGACTGCAATGACAACCCAGCCAATGGGATTCCACTGATTGATGATTTTCATGGCTTCACTCAGATCCCCGATTTAACCTCCCATATTACATCATAATACTAGCAGACGTATCTCCAAGGTTTTAGGATCTAAAAAACTTTTTCTGGTCCCAAGTTGCCCCCCGTGATACAGAATCCTGACATTTAGTTTGTCCTGCCAGGGGACGATAATTCTTGCCTACCACTCCCATTTTTAGTTAATTTTCATCTCCTTTCAATTCAGCATGCCGTAGCATTCTGCCACTAAAGTCCAATTTTAATACGGTGGAAATCTTCACATTTCTCCCGTAACTCCTGGAAAACCATGAACTTATTGGCTGGGCATTTTATTTGCGTAATGATGGCTCCATTCCAGGGGGAGGGAGCTCATGATGAACGCCAGGTCAATTGTCCACCCTGGAAGTTAGCACGACAATTTTAATATTTTACGAGGTGAGCCTATGAAAGTATCGGTGATAAAAATTGTCCTCCTGGCACTAACATTGATTTTGATACCCGCAACCGCTGTGGCAAAGGAACCCCATAACGACAATGGATACCGGGGAGAGAAGGAGCACCACAAGGGAAAATGGCAAGACGACGATGATGATGATCATCGTGGGAAAAAGAGCCGCAAGGAAAGGCAAGACGATGATGACGACGATAACGAGGGACACCATAACAACAGAGGGGAACGCGCTCGAAGGATGCTGAGCAAGTTACGGCTTGAGGAATCAGTATGTAAGGACGTGGAGGGAAAATGGCCTCGTGGGTTGTGCTACGCATACTGTGAAGCTCTGGATTGTGATGGTAACGACCCCAGAGGTTCAGCCAATTCATGCACGAAATTAGGGGAAAAGTATCTAAGAATGACCGACACAATGCCACCCTGTGTGAACGAAGTAACTCTATCATGCCCCTGTTTCGGCGACCTAGAAACAGTATTCAACGGGAGCACCCCATCCTGCAGCCCTATCCAGAATCCAACTTTGATTTGGGACAGCAGCAGTGGCACCCAGGTGCAAGCGGTGGCAACTACCGGTTTTAATGCCTGCATCGGCGTGAACGGACTCATGCAGACCATAAGCGTGGATGATGCGAACGGATGTCTGGGAATGATAGCAGGCTTCTGTCCCCCTAACGGCCAATGACGTGGGTGCAGCCATAGGATCACCAGTCATTTTGTGGCTAAAACGACTAGCTCTCTATTTGGGGTCACTGATGTGAAAATATTAGGTGGTTAACCAGGGATCCACAGTGACGTGGATCACGTCTTCGGGACCCTCGCCGGCTACGGAACGAATGGCCGTGTCTACTTGACCTAGACCGAATCGGTGGCTGCCCAACTCATGCAGGGGATACTTTTCTGCAGCGATGACGCGAAGGGCCATCTCCACAGCCTGATAACTATGCCCTCGTACCCCTTTAAGGGAAAGGCACTTTCTTTGAATCAGATTCAACGGAAAGGGGTTGATCTTGTCTCCTCTGGGCACCACGATTAACATCCCCTGAACCGCAAGGGCATCGAGAGCAGGCAAAACAGTGGCTGGACCCCCTGTCGCAACATCGATAGCCAGATCCACACCACGGCCGCCAGTTATATCTTTAACAGCCTTCACAAGATCTTGCTTTTCGATATCGATGACATGGTCGGCTCCCAGATGGCGAGCTACCTCTAAACGCCTCGCATCCCGCGCAAGGCCGGATACGATAATGCATTCCGCCCCAGCCTCCTTTGAAGCCAGAATGCAACCCAAACCCTGTTGCCCAGGCCCCTGAATTAAGACGCTCTTTCCGGGACCGATGCCACCGTCAAAATAGGCCCACTGCCAGCCGTTCCCAAAGGGGATTCCAAGCGTAGCCTGTTCAAAGGGAATTTTTTGGGGAAGTTTGTGAAGCCGGGTTCCCGGATGGAGATAGAAGTATTGACTGAAACCTCCCTGCCGCGAGGGCTGAAAACGAATAAGCGAGTCTGGACTTTCTTCCGGAGGATGATCTTGTCCCCCTTCTTGTGGGCAGAAACCGAAATAACCGGAAAGACACGACTCGCAGTGCCCGCAAACACGGTAGCCTTCAGCTAGGACTCGGTCCCCCTCCTTAAGCCCCCACCCTTGCGCAGCCAGGGAACCGACCTTGGCGATGGTCCCGACATTTTCATGCCCCATGATAAACGGACTACCGGACAAAGGTTCCTGGTAAGTATGCACATCCGAACCGCACACCCCAACCACTTCCACTTTCAATAGTCCGGCATCCGCTGGGATTTGGGGGACCGTAAATTCACGGATCTCGGTTTGTTGGCGGGCGACCTTAACCGCTGCAAAGAGTTTCATATCCATGGATTTACCTCCCCTCAGGTCCGGAGGCCTGCTGCTTTCCATTGCTTCAGTGGACGGCTCATGGCAAATGCCAGTAATTCCCGCTCCCAGATCTTACGCATTAAGATAACTCCGATATCGATCCGACTGAGGCGATCCTTCGATCGGTTCACTTTTCCCTGGCCGACCTGCATTAGATAATCCTCGACGGAAAACAGGGTGGCCGTACTCAACCCCTTGTCTAAATCTCGCTCCTTGATCTTTCCAGAAAGAATGGACTCGCCGATGTCCGTCGGTGAGACTGACCTACCCAACTCCAAAGTTTTTTTTCGGCGCTCTTTATATCGCTCTGCCTCTTCGCCATGCACATGCATGAGGTCAACGCTGAAGCTCACCGTATTCTCGTCATCGACAGGGACCCGCCAGGAGAGGCGGTCCACCGCGAGAGTCGCCGCATCTTGCATCGAGCCCTCAACGCGCACATTGGCCATCACGAGATTGATGTTAGGCATATGGAATCGGGTGATCTGCTTCGGATTCTCACAAATACATTTGATACCATAATCCGTCTCTTCCACCTTCACCTCGCCATCACCGATTCGATCGGGCCTCCCTGCCCGGGATATGGCTTCCCGATGTGTAAATCCCACATGGGCAAGATCACATGCATTGTCAAGACGGTTAAAATAGTTGCAGGGCCAGAATTCAGGATCACAAGCCTCCAAGACCCCCGGCTGCTCCATATCGGGAAATTGCCTCAAGGGAGGCGGCTCACCATCGCCTAAATAGGCAAAAATGAGTCCGATGTATTCGAAGGTCGGATAACTTCGAACGGTCACTCCCGCACACAGAGACGGATCCTCCCTGGGCTGTTCCACGCACTGTCCTTTTCCGTCGTACCTCCAGCCATGGTACATGCATTGGAGGCTGTCACCTTGCACATGCCCCACGTATAATGGGGCCCCCCGGTGGGCGCAATTTGGAGCCAGCAGATGCGGAATTCCGTCCTGCCCTCGATACAGGCTGAACTTTTCGCACATAATCTTTATGGGAACCACGTCCCCCGGAGCAAGGTCCTGGGATCGATACACAGGCGACCAGAACGTACGCAAATACCTACCCGCAAGGGTGTCAGGCCCAGTATGGATAAAATCATCGAATGTAACCCTCATAATTGTCATCCTCAGAAAGTATGACCTAAGGAATCAGTCGAATGTCCCACAAAGGGAGTATGCGTAGTTATACAATCGGACCTTCATTTTCCCGAGGGAAGAGGCCCAGCTTCCGTAAGCTGTTTATAGACCTTCAACACATGTGGGTCTCTGGGACGGTTGCGAAGAAATCTTTCGTAATCCTTTCCCAAAACCGGGCTTGCCGCTTGCCGAGTGAAGCGCTTATAGTCTTTGAGGAATTCTGGATCCTTCCAGACTTTGTTAAATGCAGCCTTAAGCTCTTTGAGAGCTTCACCTGGAATTCCCTTTTGCACGTAAAAGAGAGATCCCCCGGGTGTGGTAGCATTGTGGAGCTGTAGAATGTCCTTTTTAATCTTAGTATCAGCGAGCTCCGCCAGAGTCGGAACCTTTTGGGGCATAGTTGGATAGTCCTCGAGCCCTTGTCCCAAGACGTCCTTCATCTGCACCGGAAATGTAAAACCTTCGTTAACCCAATGGGGCGCGTCACGTATTATGCCGGCAACTCCCGCCATGTACATATCAATCTCACCACGCTCCATGGCTAAACGAACTTCACTGGAACTATACCCGAGAACCCATTTTGGAGATTTCATGCCAATGATAAAGGCAGTCATCCGATCTGCATTATAGAGGCTATGACCCACCGAGCGGTTACCGAACCGAAACCCCTTGCGGGACCTGAGCTGTTCCACGGAGGTGATTTTAAGGCCAGGTCGAATTGTAAGGGCAAGTACGCCACCTGGTGATCCAGCACCCAAAATAATGAGGTCCTCGAGTTTATAACGAACACCCCGGGCACCCAAAATCGCTCGTGAGAAGATCCCACTGCTCGAGTTGCCGAGAGTCAAACCGTCACGTCTGGCCTTGGTTGCCACCTGATTGGCCGCAGCCGTACCCCCTGCTCCTGGTATATATTGAAATACAGCTGCACTAAAGCCCAGGTACTTCTTTAGATGTTTGACGGTGCTTGTTGTGCGCAGGCTACCAGTGCCGCCCGGCCGCCTACCCTCGAGGACCTTTATGGTCTTCCCCGTGTAGAACCCGGCTTGGGCTATTCCCAATGTTGCGATCAGGGGCAGGGCAAGCCAAATGCATACAGCCATGATAGGAATTCTGGTTAAGCTAAATCTCATAATCGTTTCTCCTCCATTGTAAGAAATTTGAAATCACTGTCGTTTAATCGATTCATCCTTGAAAATTTTAAAGATCGCTTTATGCTCGGTGATCCTGCAATGGTTTGCTTCGAAGATATTGATCACCTATCTTGAGGCAGTGGGCCCGGACCAGCAATCTGTTGGTAAAGCTCCGTCACTTTAGGATCCTTCGGCCGGCTGCCCAGCAGGTCCATATAGTCCTTTCCTGTCATAGGCTCGGCCTTTTGCCGGGTCACCTTCTCGTATTCCTTTGCAAACCCTGGGTCTTTCCACACCTTGTCGAACGCGCTCTTGAGGGTATTTAAGGCCTTGCTTGGAACCCCTTTATGCACGAAAAAGAAGGTCCCACCCGGGGTGCTGGCGTAGTGCAGTCGAAGAACCGCCCTTTTTAGCTTCGTATCGGCGAACTGATCCAGGCTCGGTACACCTTGGGGAAAACTCGGAAAGACTTCGACTCCATGCCCCTTCACATCTTTCATGACCACAGGAAAAGTAAACCCTTCCTTGATCCAGTGGGGCGAACGTCTCAATAGACCAGCGATACCGCCAAAAGATGCGTCCGCTTCACCCCGCTCCAGGGCCAGCCGGATTTCAGACGTATTGTAGCCGAGAATCCATTTCGGATTCTTGAGACCCAACATATAAGCGGTAATTCGGTCCCGATTATATAGACTATGCCCGACGGCGCGATTGGCAAACCTCAATCCTTCATAGGCCCTAAGCTTTTCTATGGAGTCGATCTTTAACTCTGGACGAATGATCAGGGTTGTCACTCCGCCAGGGGATCCCGCACCCAGAATGACAAAATCATCTAGGTTGTATCGAACCGAGGGAGCCCCAAGAAATGCGCTGGAGAAAATTCCACTGGTGGCGCTGGCAATGGTAAAGCCATCACGTCTGACGGATTTAGCCAGATGATTAGTCGCACCAATGCCCCCAGCTCCCGGCATGAATTGGAACACAAACACGGGATCTCCTCCCATATACTTCCTGAGATGTTTAACCGTTATCCTAGCACGTAAATTCGCCGTACCACCGGGGCGCCACCCGCAGAGAATTTTTATTGTCTTCCCATCATAGTAAGCGGCCTCAGCACGACTTCCATCGCTGGCCACAATTACCGGCATCAGCATGAAACAGAAAGCAATGGCTAGCGAATAATTTTTTACGAATCCATATTGCATTGCGGTTTTTTCCTTCCCATCTGTCTGAGATCTCAAATTACTCTTGCCCGATAGAAAATATCCGTCAAGGACTTGAATGTCAAACCGAGGGCTTTGGATTGGAAGTCCACGCGAACCGATATTTAGGATGAAGGGAGCGGACCTCCACCGATCAATTGTTTGTAAACTTTCATAATCTCGGGATTTTTAGGAACACTCCGAAGAGCCTTCTGTATTTCTGCTCCGCTGGCTGGGTCGGCATCTGCCCCGGTCAGTTTTTTATAATGGCTGGCAAACTCAGGATCTTTCCACAACGCTTCGAAGGCCCGTTGTAATTCTTCTTCGGCAGCCTTGGGAATCCCTTTGAGCGCTACAACCCCCCCCGGAGGTCTGACATTTCGATGAAAGCGCAGGATCTCCCGCTTGAGCTCGGTGTTGGCAAACTGTTCAAGCACCGGTGGATCCTGGGGAAATCCGGGCACCACTTCAGCCCCTCTTCCCTTAATATTTTTCATGACGATTGGAACAGTGAAGCCTTCATTTAGCAAGTGACGGGTTCTGCGCATGAATGAGGGGATACTGTTACTTCGCGCATCCGCTTCCTTGCGCTCGAGTGCTGGGTCAATCTCTGGGCTACTATAACCGAGTATCCACTTAGGATTTTCAAGATCGAGAACAAAAGCCATCACCCGATCAATGTTGTACATGCTGTGCCCCACGGACCGGTTGGCAAAGCGGAGTCCTTTGTATGCCTTCAATTTTTCAACCGTGTCAATTCCCAAGGCTGGGCGAAGGACCAGTGTATAAGGTCCCCCTGGGGTGGGTCCACCAAACAAAATAAAGTCTTTCAAATCGTATCGTACACCGGGAGCCCCAAGGATGGCGTGAGAGTAAACGCTGGAATGAACGTATCCGAGGGTGAGCCCGTCTCTCTTGACTACATTGGCCAAGTGATTGGCCGCCAGCACACCCCCACCCCCGGGAATGTATTGTTGAACAATGGTAGGTTTACCCGGCAGGTGTTTTTGCAAATACCGGGTCACAGCCCGGGTTCGTAAATCTCCGGTTCCACCCGGCGCATCCCCCTGGACCATGACCAGGGTTTTGCCCGCATAGAACGGTGCTGCACTGGCTGTGGTGACCGTGATAGCAAAGAGCAGGAGCAGACACACTAAAACTCCATTGAGAATTGACCGCGCGTTGATTAACATAGGAATCTTTTTGGTCAGGACCCGCCGATGAGCCAAAACCATGGGCTTTGCGGGGCTGGACTTGAAGTTTACCTAACCGTTCAATAGAATAGCAATCCTTCCGGCCAAATAATCTTGAATACCCCCTCAAACAATCCCCAGACCATAAGGTATGACCCAGCACCGTATAGGATAGACATCCACAACTTCTCTTTTCCCTCAAACAGCATGTACAGGAATATGAACAGAGGAAGGGCAATGACGATACCCAAAAGCCAAACCCCTACCGCCCCACCGGCAAACCAGCTGAAGAAACCTAGGGTCCGTTTGACCTCAACCCTCCTGTTCAAACTTTCATTAAAGACTTCGTCCATCTCGATTCCGCCACGAGCGACAGCGGAACCCTGTTCTCGTACGATCACGTCCTGGCCGAGCTGAACGATCGCCAGCAAAAGACCCGGAATCGCTGCCACGTAGATGGGCATAAGCCTCGCAATCAGGGGCCAATCCAAGCTTCGGATAATGGCGCCCACAAACACTGCGATGAAAAATAGAGTCAAAGCCGATTCTGGCTTAAATCGCAAAGTCCACTTAGGACTGAATGACGGGTCATCTACCGGCCGATCTTTTGTCTCCCTACGGCTCCATACGGTGTAAAAAAGCGTCCCAAAGACCAGAACCATCAAAATGATGACCCCGGGGCGGCTGAGCCAGGCAAAGCCGTAAGCGGCCGTCGAGATGTAGAGATACTTCTCCACGAGACTCCCTAGGATCATACCGAGGATGAGCGGAGGGCGCGGATACCCAAAGCGCTTCATGAAGTAACCCAACACCCCGATGGACACTACCGTCAACATGTCCAGGGGATGCCGAGTGGCGCTCAAGGCACCCATGAGTACGAAACTGAGAATCATGGGCACGATCAGCGAATAACGCAACTCTGCCAGCTTGGCGAGCTGGTTGGCAAATAAAAAACCGATGGACGTCCCGAGAACCCCTCCAATTCCTAAGATCCACACGATACTGTAAATCACGTCGGAATGCTCTTTCACCATCTGCGGTCCCGGGACAAACCCCATAGCGAGGAGGGCGAAAACAAAAAGCGCTGATGTCAGGCTCCCCGGCACCCCCAGGATCAGAGTGGGGATGAGCGTTCCCCCATCCTTTGAATCGTTTGCGGACTCAGGGGCGATCACTCCCCTCACATCGCCCTTGCCAAAGGTATCTTTTGCTCCTTTACAGGTCTGAGCGGCATGGCCGTAACTAAGCCAGTCCACTACCTGAGCCCCAAGCCCCGGGATGACACCAACCCAGACACCCATAAAGCTGCATCGGACCACCAGCCACCACTCCCGAAAGGTGTCCTTGACCCCGTCCAGCAAACGCCCTTTCAGCGGAACTGCCTCCTGCTCAACACCTACCTTGGTAAGAGCGAGATCCAAAGCGGCTGGAATACCGAACATCGCCAGAGCAACAATGGTGATGGGAAGTCCGTCGAGAAGATAGGGTTCATCAAAAAAGACGAAGCGAAAGACACCGCTTTGAGGCTGCATCCCCACCACAGCGATCAAGAGTCCAACGGCCGCGGCGATGAGTCCTCTCAAGGGTCGGGTCCCGGCCAGAAGGGCAACCATGGTCAGACCCCACAGGACCACTACGAAAAGTTCCGGGGAACCCATCATATAGATGATCGGCTTCGCTATAGGAATGGCGAACGCCAAGGTAAAGGTGCCGATCAGGCTCCCCATCATGCCGGCCATAAAGGAGGCACCCAGGGCGCGGCGCGCTTCGCCATTTCGACCCATGGGGTACCCGTCCATTACCGTGGACTGAGAACCGGCGCCTCCCGGAATACCGAAGAGAATTGGAAGATAGGCGCTGCAGATGCTGCTCACGGCATCCATCCCGATAAGGAAGGCAATGGCTACGAAGGGTTCCCACTTGATGACAACAGGGAGAAAGAGCGCATACATCAACGGGGTCCCCAGTCCCTGGGGAGTGACCGCAGTAAACGTGCCAACCGCGACACCTGCCAGCACTGCGAATACGACGTTCAAACTCAGGAGATTATAAAATCCCTGAACGGCAGCTTCATACATATTGTGTCAGCTCCCTGTACAGAAAGTTTTCAGTGAGTTATCTACCGAGCGTGAGGAAGAGGCCCGGCCCCGACAATTTGCTTGTAGACCTTCTTTATCTCGGGATCTGCAGGGATTTGCTCAAGCGCACGATGGATTTCCTCCCCGGTCACCGGATCAGCCGGCTCGCCAGTCAGTTTTTTGAATTCCTTGGCAAATATCGGGTCCTTCCATGTCTTTGCGAAGGCCTGCCGCAAGGCCTTGAGGGCTGCATCAGGTATACCTTTCGTGACCAGGAAATTGGAGCCACCAGGTCTGCTCGAATTATGAAAATTCAGGACTTCCCGTTTCAATTTTGTGTCAGCGTAGTCGTCCACATGGGGTCGTCTGGGAAACTGTGGAACGAATTCACCCCCTCGTCCCTTGGTGTTCCTGAAATAAACTGGAATCGTGTATCCCTCCTTTAGCGTTTCGAGCCTGTTTCGCCGTACGAAGGAAAACAGATTGGTGCTCTGCGCATCAGCCTCGTCCCGGCCAAGCGCCATGATGATCTCCGCACTGCTATAGCCTAGAATCCACTTTGGCCCGTTGAGTTCAAGAATAAAGGCCATGAGCCGGTCCAAGGTGTACATGGAATGTCCAACAGACCTTTGACCAAAGCGCAGTCCCTTGTAAGCCTTCAGCTTCTCCACCGAGTCCAGATCCAAACCCGGCCGAACCACCAGCAGGTATGGGCCTCCCGAGGTACCCGTGCCTAAGAAATCAAAGTCCTCTAACTTGTAACGAACTCCCCGAGCGCGAAACATGGCATTGGAGTATAGACCCGTACCAATATTGGCGATCGTGAGTCCATCCCGTTTTGCCCTATTCGCCATATGATTCGCCGCAGCCGTGCCACCACCACCAGGCATATATTTATACACGATGGAGGGGTTGCCGGGCAGGTGTTTCTGTACATATTTCATTGCAGCCTGGGTGCGAAGACTCCCGGTTCCTCCGGGTCTCCGGCCTTCAATAACCACTATGGTCTTGCCGTCATAATATGAGGCTGCAATGGCGGGGGAACCAAGGGCCCCAGCAGACAGGACCAAGCCCAAGCATGCACTGAGAATATATGAGCTAGGACTTTCTAACATGGATTACCTCCTTTGATAGCGAAATCTAACTTAAGCGACAAACGTCGATGTATAAATACCGTAATGGCAGGACTCTGAGGGAACTGCCCACAAAGATCCTGCCATTGTACAGACAACAATAGACCACGGATCTAATAACTAGAACCTAAAAAACCCCAGCTACAGACCACCACCCTTAGCGTATTCGACACTGGAATCTGACTACTTATTCAGCCAGGTGCGGGTCAATCCGCCCCCACCCCATACAAATCGTCCTCCGCTGCTGTCCGTGGTAAAGCCTTTTACATAGTCACGGAAGGTAAAAAACCGTGGCACGAAGCCAATGGAAATCACTGGAACGTCATCATTGATCTGGGAGACGATCCGTCCAAGTATTTCCTGGCGCTTTGTTTGGTCGAGCTCGACTTCCAACTCCTCGAACCATTTCGCTACCCGCTGGTCACAATAACCGCTCCAGTTGGATGCGCGCTTCTTTGGGTCCTGACCACACATGTATTGGCTCCGGTAAGTGGATATGGGATCGGCGTAGTACCCGCCCCCGACCATATCCACGGTTGTGTCTCCCGATCGGATCTGAGCCCGACGGGCGCCGTATTCAAACACGGCCAGTTCAACATTCATCCCTATTCTTTTCATCTGGGCCTGGAAGGTCGTGGCCATTGCCTCCACTGTCTCACCTTTCTCGATCTTCATGACGATCTTTTCACCCTTGTAACCAGCCTCCTTCAGTAGCTTCTTTGCCTTTGCAGGGTCGTAGGTTGGTGATTTTAGCCCCTTTACATACCAGAAGTGGCCATTTGGATACTTTTGATCCGCCGTCTCTCCAAAGCCGAAGAAGGCTGCCTGAAGAATCGTCTTCTTGTCCATCCCATGGGCTACGGCTAAACGTAGTTTTTTATTGTCAAAGGGTGAGTTAAGCACGTTGAAAAACAGCGCCCGGTAGCCGGATGTGGCAGCTTTAGCAGTTCCCAAACCCTTAAACTTGCCACTGAGAACCTGCTTGACCCACTCGTAGGGAGTCCGCTCAATGATGTCAACGTCCCCCGCACGAAGGGCGGTGAATCGCACTGTGGAATTTCGGATGGGCCGTAAAACCACTTTGTCGACATATGGTTTCTGCCCCCAGTAGTCCTTGTTCAATTCGAAAATAATCCGCTGCCTTACCTTCCAATCGACAAACCTAAATGGACCCGTCCCCACGGGAAACTCCTTGGGCTTGATGGACTTGATGGAGTCTTTAGGAATAATTGAGAAGGCCTTGATATCGGTCAACGCGGATAGAAAGGCCGCACTGCGGCTTTTAAGATAAATCTTCAAAGTATATTTATCGGCGACCTTTACGCCCTCCAACAGCGCGAGCCTCGAACGACCATAGGCCCCATTCTTGGGATTCAAGGTATAATCAATGGCATATTTCACGTCTTCAGCGGTCATTTCCTGATCATTGTGAAACTTTACCCCTTGCCGCAGGCGGAAGGTATAGACCTTACCGTCCTTGGACACTTCATAGGATTCCGCCAGTTGCGGCTTGATGGCTCCCTTCTCATCTAGAAACAATAACGCCTGATAGATCAAATCACGGATGGACTGGTCAGTAGAAAAAGTCCTCACGAGTGGGTTCATGGTGCTCACGTCTTTCCTTATGGCCATGGTTAAGGTGCCACCACGCTTGGGTGCACCAAAGACCTCTTCTACTGGGAAAGCCAGGTTTAGCATCATGCCAAAGGCTACAAGTAATAACTGACACTTTTTCATAGAACTCCCCTCCTAAGTAATTAATATGAATTGGCTTTTCTCATTCCAATCCATGAATCCATGGCAAACTAATGACCCTGCACCTGGCCACGCCTCAACATCCACCTCAAATTGTTACGATTTTTTCTGTGGAATCCCAGTTCCAACTAAGCCGAAATACGCTGCTTGGTTCCATTGCCGTAAAGCTGGTCGATGAAACCGCTATCATCAATCAGTCTTAGATAGTGAGTGTCCCAGGTCTCTAGTGGACTGATGAAATTCACCTTGGGATCGTGGGCCACATCGAGATTGTAGACGTTCCAAATGGCCATGGGGTGCGGATAGGGCTTCTCACTGAGCAATTCACTCCACTGTTCCTGGAGATACTCTACCTCATCATCCCCTTCGAGCTCCACCATGGGAGCGAGCTCGCGGCTCAAAATCTCACAAACCTTTTGCTTTTCCGTCTTGAAAAAGTGAGTCGCCTCGATGATCCCCTTCAAAAAGGCGGTAACTTTTTCCTCATTTTTTCGCACGTATTCTGTGCTAGCGCAGACGGTGGTGTTGTGGATCACCGGAACCGACGGGAGCGTAATCACGTTTAGGCCTCGCTTTTTGGCCTGAAGATCAAAGGGTATATCCACGTTGGCGGCATCGATCTCCCCCTTGGCCACTCGCTCCACGGCTAGGTGTCCTTTGCCGGAGAGCTTGTCATTGAACAGGAACTCG
This sequence comes from uncultured Binatia bacterium (SeqCode), assembly GCA_965215595.1. Taxonomy (GTDB): domain Bacteria; phylum Desulfobacterota; class Binatia; order UBA9968; family CAXXLF01; genus CBDCDW01. Next base: position 464,018 of record CBDCDW010000007.1, read on the forward strand.
ACCTTGGAAGTGTCCACACCGGCCAACGCCAGAGCATGATCCAGGTTGCCGCTCACGCAGGGAGCGTTGTTTGTGGAGATCCTCTTACCCTCCAGTTGTTTCACGTCGGTAATCTCCGGACGGGCGATCACTCGGTCATCCCAGTTGTTCTGGGTCTGTGCCAAATAAACGAATCTCTTATCGCCCTTGGCTCGGTACACATAGGGTTCGTGGTGGAGCCCGCTCAAGAAATCGTACTCACCATTCAGGAGTGCTGGTGCACGATCGGCCATGCTCCGATTTGGTCGACCACCTTGTGGATACCTGGAGATATCCACTTCCAGTTCAAAACCGTGCTTTTCGGTTACTCCGGAATCCCGAAAGACAAAATGTAACGGCATATGAGAGATGGCACTACAAAGCAGTTTTATTTTCCCTAAGCTCATCTGATAGTTCCTCTCGTTGAAATATTGATTATTACTTATGAATTTACCGCAAAGGAGACTAATACAGCCAATGGTCGGCCCTGTCAAGTATCCGGATCAATCGTGGAAACAAACCCATAGGGATACGAGCACAGTCCCTAATAAACTCCGAATTCCACGGCTCATTTGATTTGCTATTCTGCTTCACAAAGGACACAAACTGACATTTGGATATAAAATGGAACGTCAGTTCCCAATCGCAGGCTCTCGTTTTATCCGCCTTCGCGGCAAATCACGGGTGTAAGCCCATGGCCGAGTGCCCATGGCGAACCCTCTGCCACTCGAAGAGTGCTCGGCATTTACAGCCGAGAATGTTTCGGCGGTTGCCGCCAAAAAAATCAAGGGACAAGGGTGTAAAACTGTTAAGGCACTATGTAATTCGGACAGGTTAGGACGCTGAATGGAATGACCGAAAAACAAAACTCTACCGTTCACCGTTGGTTGATCTTTACCATGACTGGGGCCGGAATCTTTCTCGCCACCAGTGCGCTAACCGTGGTCAATGTCGCGCTTCCCTTTGTTACAGAAGGGTTCCAAACCGACCTTGCCAGTACTCAGTGGGTGCTACTTGTTTATCTTTTAACGACTTCCAGCCTGCTCATTAATTTCGGGAGATTGGGAGACCTCGTCAGCCCTTTTACCGTCCAGTATATAGGACTCATTATCTTTACCGTCTTCTCACTACTATGCAGTCTTGCTCAATCGGTGGAACTCCTTGTGATCCTCAGAGTCTTTCAAGGCATTGGTGGAGCCATGATTGTTGCAACGAGTCCGGGAACCGTAACAGCGGCCTTTCCCGCGGACCAAAGGGGTAAGATTCTTGGATTTCAGGCCGGCCTCGTGGGCATTGCTCTGTCCATCGGCCCCACCCTCGCCGGCATACTCATTGGTCTATTCGGTTGGCGCGCCATCTTCCTCTACAATGTCCCCTTCGGACTCTTTGGGATCGTGTTATCTCAGATGATCACCCCACCGCCACAGGAACGAAGAAAAGTTCAAATCGATATCCTTGGCGGATGTTTACTTCTGGTAACTGTTACCTCCTTTGTCTTGGCAATCAATTGGACACGGGAACTCAGTTGGACGTCACCTAGTGTGCTCTTTCTGTATGCCCTGTTCATCATCTCACTGCCGGCCTTTCTCATTACCGAAGCACTGGTCTCGCTCCCTATGTTAGACCTTACCCTATTTAGGAACCGGATCTTTGTCATTGCTCAGTCCGGTAACTTTTTAATCCATGTTTCCAGCGTTGGAATATTTCTTTTGACGCCTTTCTACCTCGTACAAGTTTTAAAGTTCTCCGCTCAAGCCACTGGCCTCATCATGCTCCCTTTAACTGTCATGATAATCATCATGGGACCTGTCAGCGGTTTTCTTGCCGATAGAATGGGTACAAAATGGCTGTCCGTCTTTGGGCTGCTATTGGCCTGCTTGGGTTATTACTCATTGACCTTTCTTGAACAGAACTCTTCCGTCCCTGGGATTATTCTACGGCTAAGCCTCCTGGGATTGGGACAGGCGGTCTACCAGTCACCTAACCTAAGTGCAACCATGGGTTCCGTCTCCACGGAGCGGGTGGGGATTGCCGGAGGAATCCACGGTACCATGCGACACCTAGGTAGCCTCACTGGAATCGCCATTGTTGGCAGCTATTTCACCGCTCGCCGAAACTCCCTAATGGAAGGCTATACTTCTGCGGTCAACCCGGAACAAATTGCCACTGCGTCGTTTCTTGGAGCTCTCCATGCGGCATTTTTTCTTTCCCTTCTCATATCTATCATTGCTCTGGTCATATCTATGTTTCAGAAATCAATCAGGCCTAGAGGTCGTCAACCTTAGATAACATCACAGGCGACCCCAATTCGCCAAAGCAACGAATGCGAGTGAGACGGATGGCCGTGGGCATCGAACGTGCAGATTCAGATATTCATAGGGCTGTTGCCCACGACCTGAGGACTCGTTCCCCGAGACGAACCAAGTAATTCGCCGAAGCCTTAACAATTATTGACAGCTAAACATTAATCATGCAAAAAGGTGTCGGAGGTTATCCCATGTTTCGAGGACAAGGCCCACGAACTACCTAAGGCAAGTCACCTTGACTTGCATGGATCCATGTCATCTCAAAAATACGATCTTGCCGTGATTGGTGGTGGAATTATCGGTCTTTCCACCGCCATGCAATATGCCGAGCAAAACCCCAGGAGCAAGATCGTAGTGCTAGAAAAAGAGCCCGCATTGGCCATGCATCAAACGGGTCACAACAGCGGTGTCCTCCACTCGGGTATTTATTATAAACCAGGATCCGCCAAGGCCAGGATGTGTGTGTCCGGAAAAAGGGACCTGTTAGAATTCTGCGACCGGGAAGGTATCCCCTATAACATTTGTGGGAAAGTGATTCTGGCAACAAGCGAGGATCAAGTTCCTCAACTTGAGGGACTCATGAAGCGGGGGAAGGAAAACGGCGTCGAGGGTTTGGAGTTGATCGATCCGAATCGCCTTCATGAGATTGAACCCCACGCCTCAGGTATTATGGCGCTTCGTTCCCCTAATACGGGAATCATTGACTTTAGCAAAGTTGCCCAGGCCTACGCGATCAGGTTTCAAACGCGCGGAGGAGAGATTCTAACCTCCACAGCCCTAAAAGCGGTCACACAAAAGCCGGAGGGATTAATACTCAAAACCACATGCGGTGATCTCCAGTGCAATTATTTGATCAATTGTGGAGGTTTGTACACCGATCAATTGGCCCGGCTGACCAATCAAGAAAGCCCTGCTGTTACATCAGGGGAAACGTCTTCCCAAATCATTCCTTTCCGCGGCGAGTATTACAAGCTAACTGGGGGGAGTCGTAATCTGATTCGCGGTTTGATCTATCCCCTCCCAGACAGCACTTTACCATTCCTTGGGGTTCACTTTACTCCAACCATGGGCGGGAATGTTGAGGTCGGTCCTAACGCAGTTCTGGCCTTCGCCAGGGAAGGCTATCGGATGTTTGACTTTAACCCGAAGGAGCTATGGCAGACCCTGACCTATCGAGGATTTTGGGCCATGGCTGGAACTCATTGGAAGGCCGGATTCGAAGAATACTACCGTTCTTTAAGCAAAGGGGCATTCATCAGAGCTCTCCAACAACTGGTGCCCGAGGTAAAACGCCAGGATCTGATCCCCTCGGGTAGGGGCGTACGAGCCCAGGCGGTTTCCTCCAGTGGGCAGCTCATTGATGACTTCGTCATCTCCTCAAGTTCCAGGGCCGTCAATGTTATCAATGCACCCTCTCCGGGTGCCACCGCATCCCTTGCCATTGGCAAAAGAATCTGTGAAATTGCAGCCAAGACTTTCTCATAGACCAGTCTAACACCAGGTCTTATGGCGCTGAGATATCCGACCCAATTCATACACAAGGGAGGTGAGTACCACCATGATTATTGAATACAAGGGAAAAAGACCAAAGATTTCTTCCAAGGCCTTTATTGCTCCAACAGCCGTTATCATTGGAGACGTAACCATCGGTGATGAAGCCAGTATCTGGTTTGGCGCGGTCCTGAGGTCAGATCAAAACGCCAATCCCATCGTGGTGGGCGCCCGCACAAGTGTCCAGGACAACTGCGTGATCCATTCAGGGGAAGCACCAACCATTATTGGTGACGATGTCACGGTTGGACATGCCGCCATCATGGAGGGATGCGTTATACGTCGAGCTGCAATCATTGGCATGAACGTTACTCTTCTCGAAAACACGGAAATCGGAGAGGAATCTCTCATCGCCGCCGGTAGTGTCGTTGTCCCTCACACCAAGATACCCCCCAAGGTCCTCGCTGCGGGAACTCCCGCCAAAGTAAAGAAGGAGATTAGTGGGGAAGCCCTCAACTGGATCAAGATGGGATCTTCCACCTATGTGGGTCTCGGCAGGAGTTACCTGGGAGGAGACTACAGGATTATAGATTGAAAGATGGAGAGTCGCTAGATTTGACAGGTACCACAATAAAAACCGCCTCGATTGCCCACCTGCAGCTTCTTGATTTTACCAGAACAGACCCTGCACATTTCCCCTTCTCGATCATAGACCTGCAAATGTTTTTGAAACTCTCCTTTCTTGTCCTCACCATCACGGTAATCTGAAAACGAAGTGCCCCGTAAACGAATTGCCTCTTCCAGGACCACGGGTGTAACTTCAACGATACGCCGTGCATAGCTGTGGTTTATACGCGCGGCTCTGCGAGTGGGCCGAAGCCCCGATCGAAACAAGATTTCGTTGGCATAGATATTTCCCAAACCCGCCACCACGGTCTGATCCATTAAAAGGTCTTTGACCCTCCGCTTGGAATTGCGCATGACAGAATAAAGATAATCCACATGGAATTGATCGCTCAGAGGATCCACACCCAGTTGGCTCAAGGGAGGCCATTGGGAAAGCTCTTGATTGTGAAGAACCCGGGTAAGACCAAACCGCCGCGGGTCGTGGTACCGGAGCTCATGCCCGGAGTCAAAACCAACAATCAAATGATCGTGCTTTTGCCCGGGGCATGATTTGTTAAAATACGTCAGCTTACCCGACATTCCCATGTGAATTACCCATACGTCTTCTGGATCCAGCTCCACCAAAACATACTTGCCTCTGCGATTAATCTCCCCAACGGTTTTGTTCTCAAGTCGTGCCTCGAAATCCTCCGCCACAGGGATCCGGAGTTGGCGCTGAAGCACTTGAACCCTCACGATGCGTTGTCCACAGATTAGCGGCCGCAGGGAACGACAAATAGTTTCAACCTCAGGAAGTTCAGGCATAATGATCAAAACAAATTCTTTTCGGAGGCACCCGTAGGACCCGGCTGTTCATAAATATTCGCTATCAGGCAACCGACGTGCTCGGCACGAGAATGAGGGGCTAGGTCACTCCTCTAACTATTGATGAACTCATTTATTAGTGGACTCCCACGATTTAAGGCTATAGGCCAGCCGAATCATCTCGTCCACGCTTAAGGTCTCCCCGCGACGTCGGGGATCGATTCCTTCCGTCCGTAATAAACTTTCGATCTGCCCCCGCTCTCTTTTTAGTAAATTGGCCAAGGCATTGCTGAGCATCTTGCGCCGCTGGCCAAAGCTTGCTCTAACCACATCCCGCAGGAATGGGAAATATTTATCGGGTATAAGAGGCTCGGAGCGAAGTCGAATATTGAGAATGGTAGACTGGACCTTCGGTTGTGGAAAGAAGGCCCCGCGTGAGACACGGACTTTTGCCAAAATCTCTCCATGGACCTGGCACCAGATGGAGAGGGTTCCATAGGACTTTGTGCCGGGTGAGGCTGCCAGACGCTCAGCAACCTCCCGTTGCACCATGAAGACCAGATGAGAAAAATGTTCGTGCTCTTCCAGGATACGAAAGAGAACCGGTGTTGAAATATTGTAAGGAAGGTTACCAACCATTTTGACCTTGCGGTTGGGAAGAATCTCACCCAACGAGATTTTGAGCACATCGGCGTGAACAAGGCTCAGGGAAGAATTGTCCCCCATGGGACTTTGCTGCAACCATTGTACTAACAGGGGGTCCACTTCCACTGCCCAAACCTTCTTCGCCTTTGCCACGAGGCGTCGCGTGAGAAATCCAAGGCCAGGACCGATTTCTAATATTTCATCGTCCTCTGAAAGGTCCATTAGCCGTAAGGTCGCGTCGATGACATTTTCATCGATTAAGAAATGCTGACCCAGTCGTTTTCTGGGACGAAATCCCAGCTCATGGCAGGCTGATTGGGCCTCTTGGTAAAGAGAAGGCACGGTTAGTGTCTATTCGTTGATCGTCAATCGAAAATTGAAACTCAGCGGAGGGAATCGAGGGGACTATTGATCATTAACGATTATCGATTAACGAGATCACAGGGTCAGGTCCGCATCGGCATTCAAAGTAAAATCGTTCCATCGCCCCTCTTTTAGCAAGTGATAACCCGCAAGGGCAATCATTGCCGCATTATCGGTACAGAAACCAGGAGAAGAAAAATGAACCTCAACTCCCTGTTCCTCTCCCTTCTCCGCCATCTTGGCGCGTAAACGGCTGTTAGCTGAGACTCCTCCAGCTAATACCACACGGTTTATTTTTAACTCATCTGCGATTTTCATGGTTGGAGTGATAAGCATGTCGACTACTGCCTCTTGAAAACTCGCCGCAATGTCAGCTTTGCGCTCACTCCCAACCTTTTCGGGGTTATTTTTCAAGTAATGAAAGACTGCCGTTTTTAGACCGCTAAAACTAAAATCGTAAGAGCTCTTCTTAATGCGAGCACGCGGAAAAGATATGGCTTTAGGATTGCCAAGTTTCGCCAGTTGATCGATGACTCTTCCTCCTGGGTATCCCAGTCCCATGAGCTTTGCGACTTTGTCGTAGGCCTCACCGGCGGCATCATCCCGGGTACCACCCACATAGTGATAATCACCAATGTCCTTGACCACGTAGAGAAGCGTGTGACCTCCAGATGCCAAGAGGGCAATGTATGGAAAGGGGACATCCTTTTCGAGAAAAATTGCCAGGAGATGAGCTTCCAAATGGTTAACCCCAACGTAGGGGATGCCCCACCGGAATGAAAGTCCTTTGATCAAGGAAAGCCCCACTAGGAGCGAACCCGCCAAACCCGGCCCGAAGGTGACCGCAAGACCGTTCAGGTCACTTAGTCCAACCCCTGCTCTTTTTAAGGCCTCATCCACAATGGGGAGCACTTGACGGATATGCTGACGAGACGCTAACTCTGGAACCACTCCCCCGTAGGGACCATGCACCTCATCCTGGGAGGACACTAGATTGGATAAAATGCGATGACCATCCAACAGAACAGCCGCCGCCGTGTCATCGCATGAACTCTCTACTCCCAACACTAACATCAAATAAACTCAGCTAAATGTTAAGGCAGTATTCACCGCACAGAAGGAACTTCCAGAGCCCACTCCACGCGGTTCAACCCCACCGCTGCCTTTTGATTTTTTGGATTGAGATGCAGGGCATCAGCATAACTCAGACTGGCCTCCTTTAGGAGACCCATGGCCTGGAAATACTCCCCCCTCAAGCTAAGGACCTCTGCCATCCAATAGGGTTGGTTGTCCAGTAACGACTCAGCCACGTCGAGAAAGTCAACCGATTGCCTGTAGTTGGCCAGTTTAAAATGAGCCTTTGCCAAATAGTAGTAGACGTACGGATTGGTTGAATCCAATGCCAGGGTTTTCTCTAAATGGGTCAGGGCCTTTGTGTGTTTTCCTGACTCAATCAGCTTACGTCCGTGGTCGGTCAATCGCAAGGAGGCAGCCTGCTGTGGTGGTGTACGAGAGTCAATCTTACCGATCAAAGACGCCTCAGGAGGCAAGGAAGTCCCAGTCTCCTCGAGGAACACGTCCCCTGGCCGAGGAAATGTTTCTTGGGAAAACAAATTGGAATTCCGGCGCACAGCCGTACAGGCAGAAGAAATCATTAAAAGAAAAATCATTGCCAAGGTCCCTGCCTTGGCCAGAAGGAAGCAACGGATCCTCGCCTCTTCGGTATTCACGGTGAATCTCACTCCCCTAGTTTCCACCGGGATTCACCGGCCACCCCGAACGACGAAGCGGTGTGGTTTCTTTGAATACTATGGGTGCCGGATGCAATGGGCAGTAATCCTCTGGAGCACTCCCTTTAAAGAAAGCCTCTTCAATAGGCTGAGGACAATTGGGTGTAGCGCGGTAACCGCTCAGGGGATCTACCTCAACCATCTCGATACCGCGTGGCGGAATAAAATCCGTTACGGGAGTTCCCTCCGTGGCCCTTGTCATAAACTCGGTCCAAATGGGCAAAGCAGCCTCCCCACCCGACAAGCCAAGCTCGCTCTCTTTATCAAATCCCACCCATACCACTGCCAATAGGTCTGGAGTATACCCGCCAAACCAGGCATCTCTTGTATCATTGGTGGTACCAGTCTTGCCCGCAGCCGGTCGACGAAAACCCCGCCATCTTGCCCCACGGCCCGTGCCTCGATCCAAGACTCCCTTTAACATGTGGTTGATGGTAAAGGCGACCCGAGGTGTAATGACTTTCTTGACTCGGACATCCCGTTTCTCCAAAACCTGTCCCTGTTGATCTATGATCTGCTTGACTGCTAGAGGATTGGTTCGTACACCGTTATTAGCCAACGTCGAAAATGCCCTGGCGATCTCCAGCGGGGTCACCTCCACAGCACCCAAAGCCAACGAAGGTAGCAGCGGTAGAGGACTTTCAATGCCGAGTCGATAGGCCAAGTCACGAATTCTTTTAATACCCACGCGCTGAGCAATCCGGGCGGTAGCTGTGTTCAGGGATCGCTCCAATGCCTGCCGTAAGCTGACAATTCCGTAATAGGCCTCCTGGTAGTTTTCCGGTTTCCACTCCTTGTCCTCGTAACTCCACGTAAATGGACTGTCCTCCACAAAAGTGAGAGGAGTAAATGTTTCCTCTTTGTTTTCTGGACCATAAATCACCGCGGCAAGGTAAACAAAAGGCTTGAAAATGGATCCAGGCTGGCGTTTGGCTTGGACCACTCGATTGAATTGGGATTTTTGGTAATTTCTCCCGCCCACCATAGCCTTGATCTCACCCGTCTGCGGCTTGATCACAATGATGGCCCCCTCGAGTCGGTCCTCCTCTCCGGTCTTAAGCAGGTGTTTGTATTTTTTTTCTAACCGGTTCAGTCCTCCCCTCAATGAGCTTTCCGCGATTCTCTGGAGATGAAGATCCAGGCTAGTGAAGATCCTCAATCCCTCCACCGTCAACACCTCGGAGGAATAGTTCTCCGCCAGCTCCTTTCTTAAAAAATCAACATAGAATGGAGCATCGTTGGCGAGTCTTACCTGTTCCCGTGGCAAGATAACTTTCCTGAAAGACCTCTCGTATTGGGAGCGGGTAATAAATCCTTCCTCGAACATCTTGGCCAAGACCAAGTTTCGCCTACGTGTCGCCACCTCCACACTTGGATAGGGAGAATAACGGTTGGGGGCTTTGATCAATCCGGCCAGCAAAGCCATTTCACCCACATCCAGCTGAGCCGGCTCCTTGGCAAAATAAAACTGCGCAGCCTCCCAAACTCCAAATATTCCTTGAGTCCCCTTTTGTCCCAAATAGATTTCATTCAAATAATTCTCTAAGATCTCGTCCTTGGAATACTTCCATTCCGCCACAAGGGCCATCAAACCCTCTTTCACTTTGCGCTTAAGAGTCCGCTCGCTGCCTAAAAAGAAATTCTTCATTAATTGCTGGGTCAGGGTGCTCCCACCTTGTACAATTCCACCTCTGGAAAAATTGACAACGGATGCCCTTATTACCGCAATGGGATCAATCCCCATGTGGTGATAAAATCGCTCGTCCTCAATGGCCAAAATGGCGCGAACCAGCAACGGCGGAACCTCCGCCAGGTTTACCAATCGCCGCTCCTCCCAGATACGATCATAAAATCCGGTCACCAGCTCCGGCTCTAATTCCAGGGCATAGACCTCTTTTCCTGTGACCATATGATGAATCTTTGTGGCGGTATTGGACACGATGGTCAAGCGGACAGGAAATCCTTTGAACTGTCCAAAAGGGTAGAGAAAATTGTGAAGGTATACCTCTGCAACGCCGTCCTTTTTTCGCAGGCGATATTCACCCGCACTTCGTGGTCTTCCAACAGTGGTACGGTATCCCAAGCGTTCCAGCTTAGCCTCCAGCTCCTTCATGGGAAGCGACAGGCCGGGATAGATCAGATAGCTGTCAGAAAAGATCTTAGCAGGGAAATTCCATTTTCGGCCATCAAATTTAGCAGTCACCACTCCTTCCAGGTACCTCAAATACCACACACCGAGGAACACCCCTCCACCAGCGAATAAAACCAAGCCAAAAATGGTGATTCTAAGGAAGGTTAAGTACTTTATTTTTCGAGGATTTTTTGATGACTCTGGCATCTTACTTTTCGACCTTATCACTAACCCCTAGGCGTGTCAAAAATAACGAAAAGGGCCGGGCGAATTACGCCCGACCCTGTGGAAAACCAATGGATTTAGAAAAATCACTTGCGGGACTTTATTCGCGGGTTTTGAGGGCAAGAAAAAGTGTGGTCTCCCCACGGCGTACAAGGAAAAGAACTCCCTTCCCCTTTTTGATTCTCGTAACGGCCTTCTGGTAGTCCGAAAGTTTGAGAATGGATTTCCGGTCAATTTCTACAATGACATCTCTCGGACGCAACCCCGCTTCTTCCGCTGGACTTCCCGGCTCCACCATGGTGATCACCACACCCTGGGCACGGTCCAGCCCCAAACTCTCCGCAATTTGAGGTGTCACCCTTTTCACCGTTAATCCGAGGTCTCCCTTTCCCTTGGCCGATGCGAGAACCTCCTCCTCCGGATATTCTCCAATGGTGACGGAAAGCTTTACTTCTTTCCCGTCTCTCAGGACGATCACACTCACCTCTTTACCCACGGACGTCCGCGCCACTATGATAGGCAAGTCATTTGATTCCTTGACGAGCTGGCCGTTAAATTCAATGATGACATCGCCAATTTCAATTCCACCGCGCTCGGCGGGCGCATCACGATTAACATTTGCAACCAGTGCTCCTCTCGCTTCATCCATGCCCAAAGACTCGGCGATGGCCGGTGTCACCCCTTGAATGACCACGCCCAACCAGCCGCGGGTTACTTTCCCCTTGGACTTAAGCTGAGGTAACAGCTCCTTAACCAAATTGATTGGGATGGCGAAACCAATTCCAATGTTGCCTCCACCGCGACTGAATATAGCCGTGTTGATCCCCACCACCTTACCTTGCAGATTTATCAACGGCCCCCCCGAGTTTCCTGGATTAATCGAAGCATCGGTCTGGATAAAGTTGTCGTATGGCCCGGCGCCGATATGACGCCCCTTGGCACTCACAATTCCCGATGTCACGCTGTGCTCCAATCCAAAGGGGTTACCAATGGCAAGCACCCACTCCCCCACCTCCAGTTGGTCTGAGTCGCCCAAAGGTGCGATCTGTAAGTTAATGTCCGCGTCGATCTTTATCACGGCAATATCGGTTTTTGGATCCCGTCCCACTAGCTTGGCCTCAAATTCCTTATCATTAGAAAGTCTCACGATGATCTTATCACCGCTCTCCACCACATGGTTATTCGTCAAGATATAACCGTCGCGATCAACCACGAATCCCGAACCAAGACTCTTCTGGCGGTGGGGCCCCCGGGGCATGGGGTCACCAAAAAACCGTCTCCAAAACTCGCTAAAGGGGTCCTCCTCTCCAAAAGGGCTCGGGTGTGACGGTGGTTGTCCTCCGCCCCCCCCCACTTGGCTCGTTGAAATATTCACCACTGCCGGCCTGAGTTTCTTTGCGAGGTTAACGAAATCCGGCAATCCCTGCGGGTTCGTAGAGGCGGCATGGGCATGGGTTGCCATTTCTGTGAAGTGTAACTTTCCACTGGGGGGAGCATACTGAAGGTTTGGTGCCACCAGGATCCCTACGCAAAGAAAACCGAAAATTAAAAGTAGGAGCCCCATCATCCCAACCCTGCTCAGCCATGTTACCTTTTCTTCCATTAAGTTCTCCTATTTGTTCCTCACCGCCTCCACGTACTTCATGCGGAGATCGTAGAGGACCTCCTCCATGAGTTTGTCTTCTCCTTGATCCAAATTACCCCGGGTCTTTTCCTGCATTAGGCAAAGGATATCGATAGTTTGTTTGGCTGCCTGGATTTCCTTCTCAACTTTCCCGGTCAGGGGATTGGGAATTTCTCCCAAGTGCATCAGGGCCTGGGTGCTTAGGCTAATAACAAAGGTGGGAAAGTTAATAGCTGGAAGCGCCTCATTAGAGGCAGTTTTCGTCTCCTCAGCTGGTGGACTTTCCGATTCTTGATTTGGCGCTTGTGGTAGTGCCTCGGGCTTTGTATCTCCGGCTGGATCACTGTCTTCGAAAGAAAATCGGCGCCGATCTTGAACCTTGAACCCTTTATCTCCCTCTTTTTCAGAATCATCTGCCATTGAGTCTCCCCTGGAATGAGCCATGCCTTGGAATCTCGTCTTCCAGGCTTACCGTCTAAAGGTATGCATTTTTACTGATGGGTCTAAGAAATGAAGTTTTTCAAAACAGTATTACTTACAATATTTAATTTTAAATCTCGATTCTGTCCTTGTCAAGACAACCTTGAGCGAGCATCGTATCTAAAATCCTAATCACAGTATCTGGGACCAATCGAGATAGACACTTCCGATGGTCACAGGACTTCATGGCTGAAGGGTTACACGGCGAGCACTCCACACCCCGGCTGATGACCGTTACCCTCTTCCCACGAGGACGCCATTGGTCTGAGTCGGTGGGACCAAAAAGAGCCACGGTACTTACTCCAACCCCTGCCGCCAAGTGAGTGATACCGCTGTCGTTACCTAAATAAATATTACACTGAGCCAGGAGTGCGGCCACCTGCCCCAACGCGAGGTGACGAACAAGTATGGCATGGTCTCCAAGTACTGCCTTGGCGGCAGACCCTTCTTCTGCCGGACCTAATATAACCAGCACTTTACCGCGCTTTCGATTTCTCCACCATCGTATAACATCCAAATAATAGGAAAGTGCCCAGTTCTTCTCCCTCGCACCGCTTCCCGGGGCAATGGCAAGGACTCGCTCACCGTGGAGCTCATGTTCGGACCAATAGCGCTCGCTCCATGCAAGCGCTGAAGACGTTATCGGTATTACTGGATAGTGTTGTGCTGCGTATCTCACATTCAGGCAAGAACCATAATAATCCATCAAGTGTGTCCCGGTATCGGATGGACGGAAGGGAAAAATCCTGCAATCTCCATCACATAACGCCTTCAGATTCTTGACAAAATTCGTATAACGAGCTCCAAACCAAGAATAGATAAAGTCATATGGAGTAAGGTTATTCTTCAGTTTTGACCCTTCCGCGCCATTACATACGAACAACCGACCTATTTCATGATTATCCAGAGAGCGGACAAAAACATTCGAATAACGATTGCCCAATAAGTCCGCAAAGTCCGAGCGCATCACCATTTCTATATGGGACCCTGCGTGCAGCTGCGAAATGACCTTGAGGGTGGGCAAAAAACACAGAAAATCGCCCAAGGCCCCCGGGAAAACTACCAGTCCCTTGCCATCAGTCAGTATGCTCATTGACGGACATTACCGGACCCACCTGGTCTTCCAATTGACATTCCAACATGGACCATATACCATCACACTAAGTTTAGTTTTGACAACCTACCCCTCTAAGTTTCAGAGTATCAGACATCATGGTTAGTTTAAACGGTGTTCGCTCCATCCTGGACCTGATCGGTTCAACACCTGTGATCAAATTGAGAAACCTACCCGGTAAGGAGGATGGAGAGGTTTGGGGTAAACTCGAGTCCATGAATCCAGGAGGCTCCGTCAAGGACCGAATTTGCCTAAGCATGGTTGAGGCAGCTGAACGGGAGGGCAAACTAAAACCCGGTGGCACCATCGTGGAACCCACCAGTGGGAATACCGGGATTGGCCTGGCCCTGGTGTCAGCAGTCAAGGGATACCGTTTAATTCTCACCATGCCGGACACCATGAGCGAAGAACGCCGTAGCCTTCTCACGGCCTATGGAGCGAAGCTCATTCTCACGCCAGACACAAAGGGGATGGGTGGGGCCATTCAAAAGGCGGAACAATTGGCACTCGAGCATCCTGATTATTTCATGCCCCAGCAATTTAATAATCCAGCAAACCCCGAAGTGCACCGCCGGACTACCGCAGTGGAACTGCTCAAACAGTTTAAGCGTATTGATGCATTCGTTGCAGCGGTTGGGACAGGAGGAACCATCAGTGGAGTGGGGGAAGTGTTAAAGGAAAAAATGGCGGGCATAAAAATATTTGCTGTGGAACCATCAGCCTCCCCGGTTCTTTCTGGGGGCGAACCGGGCTACCATAATATCCAGGGAATTGGTGCAGGATTTATCCCGCGGGTTCTCAACAGGGAAATTTACGACGAGATCATCACGGTTAGCGATGAGGATGCAGCACGCTACGCGCGTCGGCTTGCCCTGGAGGAAGGGGTATTCGTCGGGATCTCCTCTGGAGCCGCAGCCTACGCCTCTCTTAAAGTAGCCAACAGACTTGGCAGAGGCTCAGTTGTGGCTACCGTCTTCTGTGATACAGGTGAGCGGTACCTCAGCACGGAGACGTTTGAAAACCCACCCGAAGTGAGCGATACCTAAGGCTAAAGTCCCTCCAACATCAGCTTTTACCATTACGTTTGAATGGATGACCAGGATAAGAGCGCGGCATGCGAGCGCTTACTCAGAGAGTATGGGTTTACGCAATGCCATGTAACCCTGCATGGTGGAATGGTTCGAATTCAAGCGCCCTCCCAGGAGTTCCCTAGATTTTTTGATACCACCATGCGGGAGCACATCGTGCAGCGTCTAAAGAATGTGGGGTTCCTATTCGTAAGCCTTGATCTCGGAAGCCAACCCATCCTACCATCTGGTGAGATGGACCCTCCATAGGCTGAAGAAATATATTTCTAGGTAGAGATGTTTCCGGTGCTCACCAGCATCTCTGCGAGTAGGAGGTCTTCGGGGAAGGTCACTTTAAAATTGCTATTGTCACCTTTTAGTACGGTAACGCCTCTACCCAAGCGTTCTACCAGCATGGCATCATCGGTGGCATCTACCCCTTCTGCCACCGCCCGCTCATAGGCCTCGCGGATAACCTCAACTCGAAAGACCTGAGGGGTCTGGATTTTCCATAGAGTATCCCTTGGAGGGGTTTGTTGCACCTCCCCTTTGGCCGAAACCACCTTAATGGTATCTTCCACAGGTACACCCACCACCACTGCACCAACTCTAAACGCTGCCTCAACACACCGGTCGATGATTGCTGCAGAAACAAAGGGGCGCGCACCATCATGAATGACAACCACTTCACAATCATCGTCCAATCGTGCCAACCCCCGTCCCACAGAGTCCTGTCGTCTAGGACCTCCTCTTTCCACGATGCATTCAAGTTTGCTCAAGCGGGGATCGGAACCCACTAGTTCCTTACATTTGGTAACTTCCCTCTCCCCGGTTACCAAAATGACCTTGTTGACCGTACGGGAGCTTACAAAACGATCCAAGGTATGGAGAATCATGGGTCGTCCAGCAATAGGCAGGTACGGCTTGGGGGTCTTTTTCCCGATCCTGGTCCCATCACCGGCTGCAACGATCACACCGTTGACACGCATAGGAATTATGACCCTAGATTAGGCTGAGAATTAGGCCGCAGCCACTTTTTAAAGGATTTCAGGAAACTCGAAACAGCTAAGAAGTGAAAATGTGACGCAATTCGTCCATAATTCTCTGCTCCGAGTGAGAGCGCGCTATGGAAAGCTCCTTGACCAGAAGGTTTCTAGCAGTATCCAATACTTTTCTTTCACCGAAGGAAAGTTCTTTGTCTCCCTTAAGAAGGAATAGGTCCCGAAGCACCGTGGCAATCTCCAATACGGAACCTGTTTTGATCTTTTCAGTGTATTCTCGATAGCGTCGATTCCAGGTCTGTTGGTCCGTCTCCACTTTCTTCTGACGCAAAACCTTATAGACTTTAGAGACCATCTGTTTATCGATGACTTTTCTAAGGCCCACGGATTCCACATTGTCGATAGGGATCATGATCTTCATATCCGTATCAAGGATTCTCAGCATATAAAACTTTTTTTCAAACCCTGAAAACGCTTGGGTACGTACCGCTTCGATTTGCCCAACCCCGTGTGCAGGATACACCACCTTCTCTCCGACTTTAAACATATAGACCTCCTATCAGATTTTCCCTATAACTCGCAGCAGTCGCCAGGGACTGTGAGGCTGGTACGATATTATGATGATATGACTGGTTTGGTAGAAAACGGACTCTCAAACGGGTGAACCAAATAGCTGGCAAAATTAAGTTCCATTCTACCATTTTAAGAAAGAAGAAAAACAAAAGCGGCCAGAAAAGACTGACCGCTAATAACAGCGAGGGTTGATTATACTACGTGCTTTGATCGCAGTCAAGGCATAGGGATAAGTGGTATTGTCTCAGTTTGAAAAGTGGAACCTTTTAGGGTTGACATTACAAGCTAGCCTATTATTATGCTTGTGTAAATTGACACATAACAGGGGGAGTGTTATGAAAGGACCACAAGGACAGAAGCGCCCTGGTGACGTGGTGGGATGTGCGGTAACAGTAGCCAAACTTGCTATAGGGGAGCTGGAAGAACAGGAGATGGACATCCAAAAGGCCGCCAGGATACTGGGTCGGTCAGGAGCGGTTAAACGATCAGAGGTGTTGTCCCCGGAACGTCGCTCCGAGATTGCCAAGAGGGCGGCTAGTGCGCGATGGAAGGCCAATGCCAAGAAGGGTACTCTACAGACATAGTTCCGCTGAAGTAGTGCGCCCCCGACAGGACTCGAACCTACAACCTGCCTCTGCGTTAAAGAGCCGCTCTATCCAATTGAGCTACGGGGGCAAGGAAACGGTCATCCACCATATGTTGCGTGGCCGTTTCTACATGTAGCGGTTTTGAAGCTCTGCGTCAAGGATAAAGTCGTTTTTGCTACTTTGACCATTCCTTATGTGAGAGCCAGATTTCAACACGGCCCGCCTTATTCTTGGCATCAGAAGACGGCTGATAGACTTTTGCAATAAAGGGACGGTTGTTCTTTTTCACGAAGCGTTCAATAGCGTCGACAGTGGCGACGAAATTGTGAGCGAGAGTCTCGTGAGGGATAATCCCGATAACGATAAAGAGTCCAACACCAGCTCGCATCGTTGCGTTTGTTTCGTTTGGCTTGTAGCGGATGCGTTTATCTCTCGATATTGCAAACCAATTCCTACGCCCAGCCTCTTATAGCCAATCACAATCATCCGTTTTTTCTGTGAAATGGTCGTCGTGCCTTTTGGTGTCGATGCCATTCTCTGACAAAATGCGAGGAAAGGTGGCCCCCAGATCGCGGTCCGTAAAGAAGACCATGCCCTAGGCTGCCTGGTCAAAAACTAACGCATTGTCTACTTCCGCAGGTTTCAGATCATAGTCCTCTGCTATTTCGTTCGCAAGCTCGCCGGCGTTGATGCGATCAACAATAACCGCCGTTGAAATGCCGCGACGAGCAATAATTGGCCGACCAAAAGCAATTCGGGAATCCATCACGATAACCTTACTTCCAGCCGGATCAGGATAGAGGCGGATTGGTAGTTTCGAATTATCATATTCAATCCGCTTGAGATAACCATGAAGCACGATTTTAATAGCTAACTGTGCAGCCTTGTTTAGATTGATGAGCTCTCCATATTTCTCGAGTAACAAGTCACCCGCACTGGTACGCAGTTCTGGACAAAGCAATAGCCTTTGAGTGTCACAATATTCCTCCGCAACATCTATTGCCTGCCTAGCTGCTGCAATTGAGACCTGATGCTTTGTTCGTAAAGCCCGTAGAGTGTATGCCTCGATGACGTTATTGAAAGAAAGGCGCAAGGGGTTGAGCTGTGGGGGAGAAATAAGTGAGGTAACTTGTAAAGTATGTTGAGGGTCAACCCATGCCCGGAGCGTAGTTGAGGGAATCCTGATATATCGGGCTGCCTCAGCTATGGTATATGTTGGGACATCTCTAGGATTTATGTTCCCGTATATGTCCTGTCTTTGTCCCATATAATACTCGGCCCTCAGTTCTTTGGAAGAATGCCTAGTAAAGAATTTTACTGCAAAAGTCAAGGTCAATCAACTAAGTTTGAGGATTTCTCACCTTTTCGCTTGACACCAAGCATATAGTTCAGTATAATTATTCACATGAACAAGCTACCCACAGACAAGCGCATAATGGTCCTGAACATGCTGGTTGAAGGCATGTCCATGCGGGCGATTAGCCGGACAGTCGGCGTCTCAATCAATACAGTTACTAAGCTCCTGGTGGAAGCTGGCGAAGCATGCGCGACTTACCACGATAGCCACGTTCTTAAAGTGGAGTCACGGCGGGTACAGTGCGATGAGATATGGGCCTTCGT
Source organism: uncultured Binatia bacterium (SeqCode) (assembly GCA_965215595.1). Lineage (GTDB taxonomy): Bacteria > Desulfobacterota > Binatia > UBA9968 > CAXXLF01 > CBDCDW01. The sequence continues at coordinate 482,484 of CBDCDW010000007.1, forward strand.
CTATGCGAAGCAGAAGAATGTCCCCATGGCCAAGGAAGCGCCCAAAGGGGCCGGTGATGTGTGGACCTGGACGGCCATTGATGCCGATAGCAAGCTCATTATTTCATACTTGGCCGGGGGCCGTGACAGTGGATACGCCGCCGAATTCATGGCCGATGTAGCCCAACGTTTGACTAACCGGGTGCAACTCACCACAGATGGCCACAAGGCTTACCTGGACGCCATTGAGGACACTTTCGGGAGTGAGGTAGACTATGCCCAGCTCGTAAAGATTTACGGGTCGTCACTGGAAAGAGACGGGCGATATAGCCCCGCTTCCTGCATTGGAGCAAAGCTGACGCCGGTTACGGGCGACCCCGACCCGGCCCACATTTCGACTAGCTATGTGGAACGGCAAAATTTGACTATGCGGATGGGCATGAGGCGGTTTACCAGATTAACCAATGGGTACTCGAAAAAACTGGCGAACCATATCCATATGCTCTCTCTCTACTTTCTGCATTACAACTTTTGCAGGGTCCACAAGACGCTAAGAGTAAGCCCTGCGATGGAAGCTGGTATTGATTCAAGCCTACACGATATGAATTGGATTGTGGGGTTAATGGATGCGCGCGCTTCTAAGATTTTTTCAGGACCCCGTGGACCCTATAAAATTTCAAACTGAGACAATACCGGATAAGTAAATCAAATAACTAATATAATCAAGTAGTTATTGATATTAAATGAATGCAACACTTTGCGTTAAATATAGCAGACTTAAAGTAAAATCTAGTTATCGACAAGATCGAGCACCATCACCACGGCATCCTCTCCATCATCCGAATAATACCCCTTCCGCACACCACGTTCTTCGAAACCAAGGGAATGGTAAAGTTGCTGCGCTGCTTGATTAGATTTCCGAACTTCCAGAGTGACCCGATCGGTACCCTGACCCTTGGCACCATCAATGGCCGTGGTCAACAAAATGCGCCCGACGCCGTGGCGTCGGTGGGAAGGATGAACCGCAAGATTGTGAATATCCACTTCCTTCGGCAACTGCCAATAAATAATATACCCGACGATCCGTCCTTCTACCTCTGCCAGAACAGATTTGGCATAGGAAACGCGGATTTCCTCAATAAAGAAACCGGAACTCCATGGGCTGGTAAACGAGGCCCGCTCGATAGCCATCATTTGGTCGATATCTGCTAATTTAACCTCCCTGAGTGCCACAGAATGATCGACATCAGGAAAGCCAATGTTTTCCGACCTATCAAGGATTTTTTCCCGGGACCCTTTCATGCTGAATTTATTATGCCCCCATGGATTTACTATCAGCTTTGCCCTTTAGAAGCAGCACCTCCAGAAGCTTGTTCTCAAATCGGTGGGAAAATCCTTCAACTGCTTCCTTCAGCGGAATAACCGTAGTGAATTCACCCGGGAAAGCGCCAACACCCCCGCAGAATCGCCTGACCCGGTCGTCCGTCAACTTTCCCTTGATGACAAAATGACCATCCTTCAAGTTTAGATCATAATCATAATCTGGCATTTCAGCAGGAAGGTCGGAGTTCGTTAGCAGAGCAATATCGGGAACCCTTCTAGGAAACTCGAGTCGAAGGTGGTAGGCAGTCCCCAAATCCTCGATGGTGTAGGCATGACCGTAGCGTCTCTCACGTTCTACTTTGTCCACAAATCCCTTTTCATAGAAGCCTTCCACGGGAACCGGAATGTCACGCAACAATTTATGCCGCCCCGCAAACCACGGAGCTAGTGGTGAAAGAGGACCTCCGTAGAAGGAACCTCTAAGAATCATTTCTTCCACCGGCCGCGCATACATGATCCCTTCTCTTATCCTGTAAAACCCTTCCAAAAACCCGATGGAAAATCCCAACAGGATGAAGCCATTGAGCTTTTGACTGAAAACCACATCCACCCCATTCAAGCCAATGGCCACCAGTATCAGCAAAACTGGATAGCCCAGAAAATTTAACAGTATATTAAGTCCGGTGGCTGCCGCAGCGGAAAAGATCATTCCGTTTCCCACAGTGACTTCCAAATCCCTCTTAACCTGATTTGGCAGGGCTCCCAGGATGGGCTGCATCATCAGAGTTAGAATTCTCCCCCCTTTATTTTCCTTTTCGGGGATTCGTTGCAAACTCTCTTGAAAGGAAATGGGAATTTCTCCAGGGAAAATCCTTTCCTTAATAGGATCAATGGCCGACCCCGCCTCCTCCGTGGAACTGGAGATCGGCTGCTCATTGATTTCCGTAGTCGTCTCGGGGGTTGAAGCCCCTACTTCTCCTGAATTTGCTTCAGGCTTGTTGTCCGTTTCCTCCATGTTTTCTGCCTGTTCCTTTGCTCTTGGTTGGTATTTTCCCCTCTAAATTACTTCATCTACCGCTATTGTCAACGTTTTATAGCCACGTTGAAAGTCCAATAAAGTCTGTGTAAGATCAGTTCTAAGGCGGCGTACCCAAGTGGTTAAGGGAGAGGTCTGCAAAACCTCGATGCGGCGGTTCGAATCCGCCCGCCGCCTCCAAATCCGCCCCGACTGATCCAATTACGGCAATTTCAAACAACCACCATTGCAAATCTCTGAACTCACTTGCGATGCAGCTATCACAAGATCACCCGGCCAACCCCTAGCTCGATCATTTTCCATTTGCGTCCCTGGCTACAGTTCTTAGTGCTAACTCCGCGATCTTCGGCAGAGGGGAGTCGCCATGTTCCCACCTGGAGACGGTACGAATCGTAACCCCCAACTCCTTCGCCAGCCTTGCCTGACTGTAACCAATGGATTGCCGAACCTCCTTAAATCTCCGTATGGTCATATTGTCTTATAGACACGTTGTCTATACTTTGCAATCGGTACGACCCGGTTATTCTAAAAACTAGGATATGGTTTAAGGCCACTGAGATTCTATCCATTGCATAAGCCACCACCCCCATTCCTCCCTTCATCAAGACTTCCCCTCATCACCACCTAGATGATTTCATTACGATTGCTAAGCCTTTGACGAGTTATCCACAGGAGCAAACTCACTCATTAGGGAAAGAACCGCAGTTAATATTTTTTTACAAAAATATTTCTTCATTTTTCACCTCCCGCCGGAAATGAAGAACCCCGTGGCAAGACCACGGGGTATCAGAAGAGGCTCAGCTGACGAAGTTCTCCCACACCTTTGCCTTGGCTCTCCACATAATTCTCTACAGCCCTCCAGTTGCCCCGCTCTCCGACTGTCCCCACGTAGTAACCGTCTGTCCAAAACTCCCCTCCCCAAAGCTCCTGTCTTACCTCCGGCTTCCTACGAAAGATCTCTCTCGCCGTAATGCTCTTGAATACTCGTACAAAGAATGCGCCGTGCATAGAAGATGAATATGCTCTCTGTCGCACCCTAGTTTCCATCTCTATAATAGCGCTCGCTGATCCCCTTGGCTGTTTTGATCCCTACCACTTCCTCGCTCAAAAGAGCCTTCCTATATTTCACCGGAAACAAAAATAGTGAATCTCAATCACCTTTCTCAACCTCGCCTGCTCCCATCCACCCATGCTACTATAAGGTGTCCCCGTGGCAAGACCACGGGGAATTACAAGTTAAAAGTCTTGCATTTTGAATTTGGAAAAGCTAAAAAACCAACCCTAGAAAAAGCCACCCTGTTTTGATCGAAACTAAGAAAAAAAAATCAATCACTAAGCGGAGGAGGATTTATGGAAAGAGAAGAAACCTATGAACGCCTACTGCAAGCTCTACTCGACATGAAGAACGAGATCCAAACGCGAATCCGACCACTGGAAGATCAGATCGTTCAGGCTAACGTCGAGTATTTGAAAGAGGTGTTCGAGCACCAGAATACCAGGCTAGGCGACTGTCTGGATGCCATCGATCAAAAGATTCTTGATTGTCGATTACACATTGAGGACTACAAACGAATCTACTCGGATCTTGACGCACTCAATGACAGGCTTTCTCGTTTAAGTGCAGACGCACCTCCCATCTCCAATTCCCTTCCAAGTACAGACTTTGGGGATATCGTTAGACAACGCATCGAGCATTTAAAATTTCAGGGAAAGCTTTAGCAGCATTTTGAGCGGGGTCCAACCGGATTATTTGCGGATCTTGCGAAATTTTTTCTATGGATTATTGCGCCCTACTCATCGGTTTTCCCGTTATAGCCTCGGCTGCAAGGCTAATCGCAATCCGTGGACGCAATTTCACGATTTACCTCATTTCGGGAGAGTTTACTGTCGGTGATGCACGCGAAATTCAACAGAATTTCGCGGCAGCGGGATAGTTTCCACCAGAGACCTAATAGAGAATTGTGTTAGAGGCCGTGGGTTGGGGGACCTTGGGCGTATGAAGCTCTCCAAGCTACGGCCATTGAATGGTGTATTCCTTCGTTCACTGCTGGTGGCAGACTCCTGGTATCTTCTCTTTGCCCACTCTAGGGCTCGGATAGTTTCCCCTGCCGATTGGCCGACGAACAAAACCGAAGATGAGGCAATTGGATTCCTACCAGGCCCATAACGTTCCAGGACTTTTCTCACGTAGGCGTGGGTTTCCGGATAGGGCGGTAGACCCTGGTACCTCAATACAGCCCCTTCACCCGCATTATAGGCCGCCAGTGCGTGTAGAAGGTTTTCGAAACGCAATAGCAAGTCTCGTAAGTAACGGATACCGCCGTGGACATTTTGTTTAGGATCAAAAGGATCAGCAACTCCGTAACGTACGGCAGTCTGTGGCATTAACTGCATCAGTCCCATCGCACCTTTTACTGACACAGCAGTGGGATTGAAGGCAGATTCCACTGCGACAATTGCTTCAACAAGGCCGGGATCCACGCCTTGATTCGAAGCAGAATTAAAAATAATCCTGCGAAGGGAGTCGTTAGAGCTAACTCTCAAAGGGCTTCGGTGAGTGCTGTCCCCCGCCACTGTTAATGGCCCGCACCATTGTAATATTGTCACCATCATTACCCATGTGAGGGAAAATCTGATTTTCATCCATTCCTCCCTCATGAGGCATCCAACCCTTTGATTTTCATTTTTATTGCTACGCCTACTTTCTCCACAACCATTCATGGCATTCTTAGAACTCGTGCCATGACAGCAGAGTAAGGGGACTGGATTTTTTTGGTCCCCGTTTGACAACTCCCTCTACGGTTCGGACAATCTTTCCATTGCGTACACGACCACTAGAGCGGATACTGAATACGCTGGAGCTGACTTTTAGACGACCCTGGGTAACTAGATTGGTCACCTGGGAAGCTTCCTGGGGTGTCAGAGATTCAAATGCGTTCAACTGTTGCTCTGCGCCACCCAGACCAGCAAAGCTTTGATCATCTTCAGTGCCAAGGATGCCATCGGCCCCGCGACGAAAGCGCAGAACTTTATCAACCAGCTTTTCGTCCATCTTTAGGGCCAGTAGCACCTCTCTTGGGGCGCTGTTCAAATTAACTTTTCCATCCGTGTAGACCGTGACAAAGGGACGTAGCCCTTCGTAGACCTCCGGGGTTATCCCCTCAAGTAACCAGATATCCTCTACGGCTCCAAAAGGTTTGTCTTCCACCATCCCAAGGCTCTCCCCCGATTTTTTATGCTCGGCGCGCCGGTCCAAAACAGCATCTGCAATCTCATCCGTCATACCGGGTAGACCCAGTAGAACTGCTTGCGAGGCAGTATTGATATCTACCTTTCGATCTTCATCCATCACCCCATAAAGGGTTTCTTCCGATCCCTTCTCTGTGGAGATGGGATAACTGACGGTAAAAGTCCCCTCCCCGAGCCGTACCTCCTGAAAGAGTTTTGAATTGTTAGCCCAGATGTCCAGGTACGAATCCAATTTGGGAGTTTCATCATTTATGATCTCTACCGTGGCCCTGAAGTACCCCGCCTTGGCCAGATAGAGCGCTATCAATCGATCCCTTTGGTAACTCACCAGTCTTTGGTCGATGGACGTGGAATAGCCAAGCCCAAGACCTAGAAGAACAAGGAACGCTAGAATCCACAGCACGACCATAAGGATCGAGCCATGGTCGGATAGGCAGTTAAACCTCTTGGTCTTCTCGAAAGCCATGTGGAATGAACACGAACTTGGTGAATTGTGTTCCCCCGAGTTTCAAAGTGATCTTTACCCCAAGCGGTATTTCCTCTTCCCTTTTCCAGACCTTAACCCATGGCAGTAGCTCACCAACTTTGTTTTGATAAGTATATTCAAAGTCTAGACTGGCAAGGGCACCTACCATCAATTCGGCCTCTCCCCTCCTTTTGAGATTTGTGGCATGTCGGCGAAACAGCGCGTAGCCCCTTCCGGCCGGATCTCTGCGAACCTCAAATGTCACTTTGGCGATCTGAGAGTTTCTCGACAAACTCGCTACACGGGCACCTCGCCGCAAAGTAATGAAGGAAATGATCCTCGGCCCCCCTTCGAATTCGGTTCCAGAAACCTTAACAGTGTTTGTTAGTTCCAGTGCCATGCTATCGAGCACCAAGCGCGCCGTCTGATAAACCGAGCTGAACTCCTCGGCCTTGCGCCACACTGTGATTCCACCGGCAAAGGAAGAATATACCGAAAGTGATATAACGGAGAAGATGGTTAAACTCACAACCATTTCAATCAGAGTAAATCCGTGCTGATTTCCAAGGTTCTTCATTGTCCTTCTATTCCCGCCGCAAGTATGTCAAAACGGAGACCTGACGAGTTTTTCCCTTCTGTTGCCAGGATACAGTAGCGCGGATTTCACAGATGCCAAGTTCCGTGAGCTCAAGGGCTTCGATCTCCCACCGGAAACCCTTGGATTCGTCTGTGAACTCGCCAGTATAAGTTCCAGGGACAATGGATCCTTTGGCTTGGTAGGGCCAGAGGCTCTGTTCCAAAAGTACCATGGCCTTGGTGTAACCCGCCGAGATCCCCAAAGAAGCCAGCGAGCTCCCATAGGACCGTAGCACTGTAGTCAAACCTACCGTTAAAAAGACTATAGCCAGGAGGGTCTCCAACAGCAGAAACCCACCCTGCCCCGAAGGGAATCTCGAGACTCTCTTTACAGATGGTTTTGGGCTACCTACCATTGGCATCCGTAAGCTTGGTTCGGCCGGTCCAGACGTTTGTCTCCAATCGGTATCCATCCTGCTGAGGACCAAGGATGGCCATCTCAAAACGGTCCGCACCTCCATCGGGGTAGAAGTTAACCTCATCACTACTGGGATCGAGTAAAACGGTTTTGGGTATAGGTGAGACACGAGTTAACTTGCTCGCGATCCTCGTGGACTTTCCGGTCTCATCTGTACGTGAAAGCCAATACCTTCGCCCTTTCACATCAAAATGAATCCTGAGTACTTCTCCACGGGTGACGGCTCGTTGATTCGCGTAGGCCAATAAGCGCGCCACGTTGTTGGCAAACACCTGGAGCTGAAGATGATTGAAAGTGCGGCGAAAGCGTGGCACCGAGAATCCCGTCACCACCGCCATGATTGCTATTACCGCCATGAGCTCCAGGAGGGTAAATCCGGCTCCGGAACACCTTTTGGTAGAATCATTTCCAGTTGGTAACATCGTCCTCATTCCCCTCGACACCATCAGACCCATGGGAAAACAAATCATAGTCCTCCCGGTTATGCTGTCCCGGGAATCGGTAGACGTAAGCGCGACCCCAAGGATCCGTGGGAATGGGTCTCTTTAAATAAGGTCCCTTCCAACGACGCACTCCCGAGGGTGCCATACGCAGGGCCTCAAGTCCCTCACTGGTGGTTGGAAACCGCCCATTGTCTAACTCAAACAGATCCAGGGATGCGCTGAGATGGGCGTTGATGTCCGCCTGTGCAGCGGCCTCCCTCGCTTGTCGACTTCTACCCGTCAAACGAGGGGCCACCATGGCCACCAGGACACCGATGATAATGATTACCAACATAAGTTCCACTAAGGTAAACCCTTGGTTGCTTTTAAAGTGTTTCATGAATACATCCACTCCCAACTCAACGTGCTAATAGATCAATCTCAAAAATCGGCATAAGCATCGCAATTACAATAAAACCCACAATGGACCCCATGACTAGGATCATGACGGGTTCCACTAATGAAGTCATCAACTTCATGGCTCGATCAGCCTCCCGTTCATAGGTATCTGCAATCTTCAACAAGGATCGGTCAAGGGTACCAGCCTCTTCTCCGATGGCGACCATATTGGTGACCAGAGCAGGAAACATACCGCCTCGCCGAATTTCCTGAGATAGGGTCGTCCCGCCTTTGATTTGTTCACCAATTCGTTTAAATTCTCCCTTGAGCAACTCATTTTCTGTGGCTTGAACCACCACCTGCATGGCCTGGAGAACCGGAACCCCATGGCCTAGCAGTGTTGCCAAGGATCGAGCAAAGCTAGCGATCTCCACTTTTTTTATAAGAGTCCCCCAAATCGGAAGTCGTAGTTTAACCCCGTCCAGGGTCAAACGAATCCCCTGTGACAATCTGCCTCGCCTCATTAGAAAGCCCCCCAACACCCCCACAGAGAGGACGGCCCACCAGTAGCGAACCAATCCTTCGCTCACTTCGATCAAGATTCGTGTGGGGAGAGGCAGGATTTGACCCATGTCTTGAAAGAGGGAAACCAATTTTGGAACCACAAATATCAACAGCACCGCCACAGTTGCCATCCCCACAAAAAGAATCAAAATGGGATAGGCCAAGGCTGCTCGAACCTTTGCACGCAGCTCTTCATCTTTTTCACCAAAATCTGCCAGTCTTGCCAACACCTCATTCAACATTCCTCCCACCTCTCCCGATCTGACCATACTCACGTAGAGATTGGAGAAGACCTTTGGAAAAAAAGCTAATGCTTCAGAAAAGCTCTTACCATCCCTTACCTGCAATGCGATACTGGACAAGATATCCTGTAGGCGACGGTTTTCAGTCTGTTCCCGCAGAATATCGAGAGCCCTCATTAGAGGAATTCCCGACTCAAGGAGATCCGCCAACTGCCGGGTAAACAAAGTAATATCTCGTTTACGAACCCTGAAAAACCATCCTACAGAAACGGGATCCTTATTTCCTTCTGAAGAGGCGGTCTCCTCACTCTCGATGGACAGGGGGAAATAACCCATCTGACTCAATATCCCCAAGGCCTCTTGCTCCGTTTCTGCTTGCAGAGTTCCCGTGATCAGCTCCTTGCTGTTGTCTTTGGCCTTATAGATAAAATTTCGCATCACTAAACCATTGGCAGCGGTTGTTAGAACTGATGCAGCTACCGGATCACAGTCCTGTTGATTAAGAGGTAGCCTTTGACTTCTGCTTTACTCTTCCCTTTTGGAACCAGACGTAGCTTTTGAACCCTAAGGATATACTTTGAGTTCAGGAGTCCATGAATAAATTTAATAAGGTCTCCCATCCGAGTTTCCACCTCCACCTCCACTGGATACTCCTTGCCCACCTCCGTGGCCGTGGCAGGCTTGGGCTTTATATTCAAAAGCGAAAGACCTGCCTTCCTTGCCTGCCCTTCCACCACATTGAGAAGACTCGCCACCTCTTCTTCATCGGCTCCATTGGCCACTGAATAGGCCGCATAGGCCGAATACCTTTGTTCAATAGCTCCACGAATTGCAAGGTTTCTCATGTTTTTCCGGAGTTGGTTCTCCAGCGATACGATCTCTTGATCCAACTCAAGGAATAAATTTTCCATGGGCCGGTAGAAAAGGCGATCCAAGCCACCCAGGAAAACCAACATCAGCGCGCCGTATAGAATCAGGCGCTCCCTTCTCGAAAGCTTGGAAAAAAACTCCTTAAGCTTCGTCATTCTTGGCGAGGAGACACGTCATCTCAAAATTAATTTCCCCGTTTCCTCCCTTTCTGGTGGACCTTGTAACGTGTTTCGTTTGGACATGATGAAAATTGGGCAGTTTTTCCAATGTGGCAAGGAATCCAAAAACTCCAGACATCTTCTCGGCCATTCCCTTCAAGATGAGGTGTGACCCGTCTTCAAAATTTATGGACTTGAGATAGATATCCCTAGGGATGTTCTTGTAAAGTACCGCTAGGATTTCTAAAGAAGAGTTTCCCGAGCCGCCAATATTGCCTATTAGTTTGATTTTTTTCCTCATGGCCTCCACTTTGCTGGCATCTTTCTGGCTCTGCTGAACCTCCTCACTCAACTGCTCAAGATATTGTTTCTTGGAGTAGATCTTTTGTGAGACCAATAGGGTCACCGCCATAAGGATGAGTATCACTAGCACTCCCAGCGATGTGAGGGCTTTCCCTTTCTGAGCTAGAGATTCTCTGAGGCGAACTTCAGGAGGCGTCAAATCGATTAGGGAAGAGTTGGGTTCCCAGGCTAGCCCCAGCACGGAGCTAAAGGATAGGGAACCTCTCTGAGCTTCTGGAACATCCATCATTTCAGGTGACACCTGGACACCGTCCGTCAGAGAAATTTTCTCAACGGGAATATTCAGTCTCTCCCGCAGAACCGAAATAAGACTAGGTATTTCTACTTCTGCGCCCATGATCACGAGTTTGGATATTCTTTCGCCAATGCCTTCGTTCCCATAAATATCGATCGCCCGTTGGATCTCATCCGTAAACTTTTCGACTTCCTTAATTCCTCCTTCACCATCCACCATCAACTTAGCCGGCCCAACGGAAAGAGCTTTGGTAAATCCTATGTGACCGCCCACCACGACAACAAAATCTGAAAAAGCCGAATCGATATCCACAATCGCCACTGGATCACACTCGTCGTCACGAGAAGGCCGCTGAAATAGTCGGTAGGCATGGAAGACTCCCTGCGAGCTCAACCGTACTCCCTCAGCCTGGAGATTGGCCTCGTCTAAGGTGTTGAGGTTTGAATTGGGGACACTCCGATGGGTGGTGACCAGAATCACATCCGTAAAGCCTTCGGGACTGCTCCGAACCACATGATAATCGGCAATGATTTCTTCTTTCAAGAAAGGGGTTTGTTTCACCGCCTGTAAGTTAACCATCTCCTCTAGTTCCCGAGGATCGGTGGTGGGAAGCTGGAGGTTACGAACGGTAACCAGATTTCTGGGAATTGAAATAAGAACCGACTCCGTAGGGATAAGCCCTTCATCCACCAAACCCAAAAGGGTCTTTGGCAACTCTTCTTGAAGGACCACCGTTCGAGCTGCAAGTTTGATGATTTTCTTACTCTTGGCACTACATTCTACCAACGCGAGCTTTAAGCACTCACCACTTGTTTCCAAAACAACGACCCGGTTGCTCCGGCTCACACCGAACGGCCGTAGGAGCATCCGTCTGAAATCCTTATTGACCGTGGCAATTAATCCTTCCAACATATTGGGGCCTTAGCCTTCAGATTGCGTTGACATCATAATCTCGTTGGGAGTGGTAAACCCGCCGGCGATCTTTTTCAATCCATCCTGATAGAGGGTCTTCATACCTTGACGGATGGCTTCGCTTTTGATTTCGTTGGATGAGGCCTTGCGGAGAATCAATTCTCGAATGGCTTCATTGATTAGCAGAATTTCATAGATGGCTGTCCTCCCATTGTACCCGGTGAATCGACACGACTCACAACCTTTGCCACGAAAGTAGAATGACTGTTCATAGTTAGGAAGGATCCCTTGGGCATCGTCAGAGACTTTCTCCTTGCATTCACTACAGATGACACGCACAAGTCTCTGAGCAATGATAGCCCTTGCGGCAGACGCAATGAGATAGGGCTGGATCCCCATATGCATCAGCCGGGTTACCCCACCCGCCGCATCGTTGGTGAGGCGTACAAGGTGGTCGTTTTTCCGCTGAGTAATGCCCCGCAGCTCGTATTCCGCCGGGTCCTCCACGGTAATGATCTTTCTCTCCCGGCTGTTCAACTGATTCATAGAGGCGTACAAGGTGGTCGTTTTTCCGCTGCCCGTGGGTCCGGTTGCTAATATAATACCCCCGATGATCTTCTGAATTATTTCCATATCCTCAGGGAGAAGCCCCATGCGCTCCATGCTGAAAAGCATTTCAGAGGGCAGGATACGAATGACAATATGCTCTCCGTAGACCGATGGGAGAACGGAGACGCGGAGATCCAACTCCCTGGCCCCCAGCTTGATCTTGATGCGCCCATCCTGGGGAACCCTGCGTTCAGCGATATCCAGTCGAGCCATAATCTTGATTCGGGATATGATACTGGCATAGAGGTATTTGATATCGGGAGACACCCGTGTATCGTAGAGGATTCCGTCCACCCGGTACCTGACGGCAAGCTCATCCCGATCAGGTTCAATATGAATATCCGTGGCTCGCTGCTGGATGGCCTCCTGTAGGATTTGATCCACCAGCTTGATCACCGAGGCCTCTTCAGCTCGCTTTTCAATGTCCTCGGCTTTTTCTTCAATGGAGACTGTGGACTCCTCCATATCGTCTTGCTTTTGAGCAAGGATTTTCTCGATGGTATCGGCCCCAACCCCGTAGTATTTTGTGACGGCCTCCAGGATTTCCTCCTCACTGGCCAACACAGGTTCTACGGTACAACCAAGGTGCGATCCAATATCTTCCAAAGACCATAGGTGCTGCGGATTGGAGAGAGCTACAGTGAGGACGCCGTTATCCCACCCGATGGGCATCACCTTGTAGTGTTGCACCAAACGTGCTGGTACCCTCCGAATAACTTCCTGCTCGATGGGGAGATTCTTGAGATGTTTGAAGGGAATATTTAGCTGCTCTGAATAAGACTGCAGCAACTGAACCTCGGAGATGGTCCCCATTTTGATAAGGGCCGACCCCACGGAATCCCCGTTTTTTTCTTGCTGGGTAAGGGCCAGGCTTAGCTCCTCGGGCTTTACCAGCTTCTTTTCAACTAGAATGGTCCCAATCGACTTAGCCATTACGCAGCCTTCTTTTTCTCCAATGCCCCGATCATGTAAAAATTTTCCTCTGGAGTACGATCCTCATCTCCCGAAAGAATTCTTTCACAACCCGATATCGTATCTTCTATGGCAACGTACTCCCCCTTCTTTCCCGAATACGACTCCGCAACGGAGAAGGGCTGGGTGAGGAAATTTTGCAGTTTCCTCGCCCGCTCGAAGGTGGAACGATCCGCCTTGGACAACTCCTCAACCCCGATGACCATAACGATGCGTTTGAGCTCCTCGTATTTATTAAAAACTTTCAAGACCTCAGCGGCGATTTCAAATTGCCTCTGTCCGACGATATCCGGATCCATAAATGCGCTGGAAGATTGAAGAGGATCAATGGCCGGATAGAGGCCGGCTTGAATACGTTCACGAGTCAACACCATAACCGAGTCGAGATAGCTAAAGATACAGACCACCGCAGGATCAGTCGGATCATCTCCAGGCATGAAGATCGCCTCAAGCGCAGTAATGGAACCATCCTTACGGGAGCGGATCCGCTCTTGAAAACCGCCCATCTCAGAAAAGAGGGTGGGCTGATAGCCCGTCTCGGAAGGTATCCTCCCCATGAGCGTGGAGATCTCCGAACCGGCCTGAGCAAACCGGTAGACGTTATCCACAAAAAAGAGGACATCCTGTTTCTGCGCCTGGAGATGCTCAGCCATGGTGATCCCGGTCAAAACGGCTTCAAATCGTGCCCCCGGTGGCTCGTTCATTTGACCGAAGACCATGCCCACTTTATTAAGGAGATTGGCGCGCTCAACTTCATAGTATAACTCGTTGCCCTCTCGTATACGCTCACCCACGCCGGTAAAGATGCAGGCCCCTTGATGTCTCTCCACCACATTGTGGATCAGTTCCAAGGTCAAAACGCTCTTTCCCAATCCGGCGCCACCCAGAATACCCGACTTGCTACCTTTGACCAGCGGATACATGAGATCGATGATCTTGACGCCGGTCTCCAGGATCTCGATCTCCCCGATGTGGGCATCGTCGAAAGACAATTCTTGAGAGATATCCTTGCGTCGGATGGGGAGACTCATTGTTGCATTGATCTCCCCTTTCCTGTCGATGGGATCACCCATAGCATTGACCACACGACCAAATACCTCATTCCCCACAGGCACCACCATGGGAGTGCCCAATGCCGTTGCCTGAATATTTCTTGGGATATTGAACGTGGAGGTCATGGCGAAGCATTTCACCAAATGGTTCTTCATGTGCTCTTCGACTTTCAACACCACCTTCTCTCCATCGTAGGTACTCGTTTCGATAATATCGTGAATGGCAGGGAGGTCGCCGGAAGCAGCAAACTTGACTTCCACCACAGGACCCTGAATGGAGACGACTCTTCCGGTCTGTTTCACAGGTGACTCTCTAATCTCTCTTCTTTTTACTGATCATCCCGGCAAAGGATTCCCGAATACCCGTATCCGCCACTTCATGTTTGCTCCGAAAATACTGCAAGGTCAGCTGTTTTTTCTTATCTTTCAACCCCTGAAGGCTCCCCTCCAAATGGGTTGCACGAGCGGCCAGCTCCGAGAGCCGGCTCTGCCAAAAGACTTCGTGGAGCTTTCTGCCCAACCAGAGTTTAACGAGATAGTCGATGATTGAAGAAGCCGACGGTTCCAAAATGGGTTCTGTGGAACCTGAGGAGACGCCTCCGGACGATGGCCGCTGACAGGGAAGGAGTTGAAATGATTCTACCTCTTGACGTGTGAAGGAGTAACACCGTGGATAGCAAACCAAGACCGTAGAAAACTTCCGGAGAAGGTACTTCTCAACAATGTAATCCCGTAATCTCTCCACCTCGCGGGAATTGATATTCTCACCCACCGCCGGGAAAGAGGTGAACATCTCATTGTGGTCCCTTAGAACCATCCCGCCCCACTCCCCAAGCACCATTAACTCGGCTTCCTGATTGCCACGGGCCGCCAAGGCCTTTTGAATAACCGCTGCATTCAACCCTCCCAAGAATCCCTCATCCGTAGCCATAATGACGATGCCCAGAGGGGCTGAGGCATTCTGTAGAAAGGGATGCCGGCATTGCTGAGGAGGAATGAGGCTTAGAAAAGCCTCCACCATGGCCGTCAAAGAGACGTGAGGGGATTTTAATTTGGCGTTGGCCGTGGCCATTGATCCATCCGACTCCTGCAGATCCTGATGGCTTGCTGAACTCTCGTCTCCAGAGGGCATCTCTATCCTTGTCCAACCCGACTGCTTGCGCGTATCTTCGAGCATCTGAAACTGTGCAGCGGCCACTCTTTTAAGTACGTCAACCAGGTCCATTAGGTCGTTGGTTGTTCTGAGCTCCTTTTTGACGTTGATGACGGCGCTCTGGCTCATGATTTCTCCTCTTTAGACATATCGAGTTCGAGAAATTCGCCAAATGCTTTATCCAGTTGCTCCTTGATTTGTGGAGTCATTTCCTGTTTGGTCCCGATCTCTTTGACCAGGGCCGAACGTGTCTTGATCAAAAAGGGAAAGATCTCTTCCTTAAACCTTTCCCATCCAGAAGCATCCATATTTTGTAAGACGGCGCTGTTCATGCCGTAGAAGAGAACGATCTGTTCCTCCACAGAAACGGGGCGGTTCTTATCCTGTCTAAAGATCCGGGTCAGGGCTGCTCCCCTCTTCATGCGGGCTTCTGCCTCTGCAGAAAGGGTAGCCGTCACACTGGTCAACTTCAGTTGATTCTTATACTGCAGGTATTCCAACCTGAGCTTACCTCCCAACTCCTTTATGGCTTTACACTGGACCCTGCTCCCAACCCTGGAAACCGAGAGGCCAAAATCGATGGCAGGCTTGAACCCTTCAAGAAAAATATTGGCATTGATGTAGAGCTGACCGTCAGTGATGGAAATAAGATTACTTGGGATATGGCCAGTAACGTCCCCCTGCTGGGTCTCAATGATGGGGAGGAATGTCATGGTTCCACCACCCCGTTCTTCGTTCAACCTCCCTGCTCGCTCCATCATCTGGGAATGAATATAAAAGACATCCCCCGGATAGGCCTCACGGCCAGGAGAACGTTCCAGGAGAAGGGAGATCTCCCGATGGACCCAAGCATGTTTGGTCAGATCATCAAAAACCACCAGCACATCTCTCCCGTGATACATAAAGTACTCTCCCAGCGCGCAAGCGGTGTAGGGTGCCAGAAACTGCTCGCCCACGGAAGACGCGGCTGTGGCCGCGATCACGAAGGAGTACTCCATGGCCCCTCTTTCCTCCAGGAGATGTAGGATATTTGACAGTGAGGCGTGGCTACGACCCACGCAGCAGTACAGACAGATAACGTTCTGACCCTTTTGATTCAGGATGGCATCGAGACCAATAACGGTCTTGCCAGTCATCCGGTCTCCGACGATGAGCTGACGCTGCCCCTTGCCAAGAGGAAGGACCACGTCGAATATCTTGGTACCGGAGTACAAGGGATCTGAGAGTGGGGTCCGTTCCATGATACCCGGTGCCACACGAAAAACAGGGTACAAATCGTCCCGTTCCACTTTTCCCTTTCCATCCAGAGGCCTGGCCAAAGCGTTTACCACCCTACCCACAAACCCATTACCGACGGGAACCAAAAAGGGCTCTGCCTTACCAATGACTTGATCTCCGGGCTTGATATTGGTCACATCACCAAATACCAGGACACTCACCGTATTCTCGTCAAAACCAACCACCATCCCCTCCAGATCATTGGGGAAATAAACCATCTGTCCGTAGAGACATGAAGGAAGCCCCACAATACTAGCAACCGCCTTCTTTACCTCTACGACAGTTCCTACCTCTTTGATCTCAAAGGACTGGGATTTAAACTTATCGAGAGAGACTGCCTCTAACATGGGCCATCGCTCCTTTAAGTTTGTTTTTCAGGCTCCCATCCAAGACCAAGTTCCCCAGCCGGACCACCATACCGGTCATAACGTCCGGTTGAATCGTCTGTTTGATCTCAACTGGCTTTCCCATTTTCTTAGAAAATATGGTCTTGATCCTTTGCAACTGAGGGTCTGTCAGCGGGTAAGGCACCAGGACCTCTACCTCTTCCACGTCAAACTGCATTCCCCGACCATCGGAGTCTTCTATCTCTCCAATAAGCTCGTCCGTCAGCTGACCATGGATTCCTTTGGCCACCGCTGCGGTAAAAACATGATGGATGATGTCTGAAGCCAGATTCAAAGTCTTTTCTTCCATCTCCATAACCAGTTGCTTCTTGAATGATTCCTTTTGCGCTTCGGCATTCGCCAGCAGTTTCTTACGTTCTTCTTCAGCCCTGGCCAGAGCCTCTTCTTGCAGCTTCTGGGCGTCGGTTTCCGCTACGCTTTTCAACTGCCCCATTTCCTCGTTGTGTTGCGCCAGTTTGGTTTTGAACTCGGTTTCCAAAAGGGCTCGTTTTTCCTTTAAATCCTCTTCTCGTTTCCGGTTTCCCTGCACCAATTGTTGCAGCCTGTCCTGGGATTGGGTGACATGCTGGGTCAAGAACTGCCGCAGTAGAAAGGCCAAAAGCCCGAAGGTGATCACCTGAATCAGAATGAGTTGCCAAAATACCATGTGTTACCTTACGAAGAGGTGAAAGATCACCAATAAAGAAATAACCGCGATCGCTTCTGCGAAAACAAAGGCAATGATCATAGAAGTCATAATTTTTGGTGACGCAGCGGGGTTTCTCCCCAGGGCTTGAACACTGGAGTACCCCACCGCCGCAATCACAAAAGATGGGCCCAAGGTGCTAATGACCAGGATTAAAATAATGCTCAGGGTCTTCATCGCTCAACCAAAACCAACAGCTCGTTCTGGTTCATCATTGCGATGCCCTTACGTATGGCAAGGAACCGATTATCCACCAGGATCTTCCCTGCTCGGAGAAGGCTAATGATGGGGGCATGCAGTTCCAGTACGGCGAATTCACCCTCCGCACCCGGAAGGCTGACTTGAATCACCGTATCGTCATAGAGCTTTTGCTCCTGATCACAAATCAGAACCTTAAACATTTGCCTTGCTGGGCTCCTCGCCCTCTTGTGCTCGTTTATCCTCGGAGTTCAGGAGATCAAATTTATTATCCCCACCTTCCAATTCCTCCATGGGCATGCCCTGCTGCTTGCTCAGCAAACGATGCCAGGTTATGAAAAACACAAAACTCAAAACCCCCAGGAATCCGAGAATGGCAAAAATCATGCGCCAAGCGGCAGTCATGGAAATGCTTCGTCCCAGGGGCGCCCCCCCTTCAGAAGCACCTCCCGAATCAAGTAGTGCCATTCGAGAATCTGCATCTCCAATTCCTGCCAGGGCATCCTGAGAACTAGGCCCTTTCTGTTGATCCTCTCCCCCGCTGGTATCCAGTAGCAGCTTCTCCAATTCGTTCACATCCTGCCGAATGGCATTGATCAGCGAGATCCCCTGGCGATAGGCCCGAATATGCTCGCTAGGTTGCTCTGCTGTTTCTTCTTGTCGTTTCAAGATGCCCTGCACTTTTTCATCGATCCCAATGACAAGTGCCGACGCTTCTGCGGCATAGGGTGTGTCCACCAATTCGCTGGCAATTTGCTTGGCCTGATTCACGAAGGAGTTCAGCTGTTCCTCAGTGAACACCCAGACGTCTGCCATCTCCACTTGCTTAATCTGGGATTGTCCCGGTTCAAGTTCAATGCTGTTGTGAACATAGTACATACCGGTTTCCGGGTCGTAATCGAGTTTAAGATCTCCAAGGTCAAGTATATCCTTTGGACTGACCTCCTTGGGGAGGTACACTTTCACCGGCACGGTTTGGCTGTCCGTTTTGGAGGGATTCTCTACCTGCATTTTCATGATGACAGAGGCTCCCATGGCAGTGCCCGGGAAAATGGGAGCACTGACCCAACTCAAGAGTAGGAGTAGCACATACTTAACTTTGTTCATCACCGGACTGAAACGAAGGGTTATTCCCAATCATCCTTTTCGGTTACTTTTTCGGATACTTGCTCCTGGGGAAAATTATTATCAGTTATTTCTACAGGGGACGGGGCATCCTCAGCCAAAGGGATGTTAGTCTTATCATGAAACTCCAAAGCCCTCTGCTGGTACTGCCATAAGGCTGAAAGATCATTTTTGATTGAGGAAACAAGGCTGGTGGCCTGTCGGTAGGCCTGAATATGCTCAGCAGGATTTGAAACAGTCTTCTTCTGCGTCTCCAGAATCTCCTGAACCTTGGAATCAATGGCAAGGAGAAAGGCCGCTCCCTCTTCGGCATATGGAGTCTTTCGCAACTCGCTTTCCATCTCATTGGCCTGACTTAGATAGGCTGAGAGTTCTTCCTCCGGGAAAACCCATATGTCTTCCATCCGAACCATCTTGGTAATGGACTGTCCAGGACCTAGCTCCACTTCATTGTGAGCGTAGTACGATCCCTTTTCCGAGTCGTAGTCTAACTTCAAGTCTTCGAGGTCAAGAATGTCTTTGGGACTAATCTCCTTGGGTAGGTAGACCTTTACCGGCACCTTCTGCGTTTCAGTCTTGGAAGGATTGACCACCAGAATCCTTAAAATTACGCTGCCAGTTTCGTACCAGGTTTTCGTAACTGGCCTCCTGGACTCCTTTTCGATCTTTTCTGTAAGCTCTCGGTTCAGATCCAGCAATATCTTGAGTCGCTTGGCCTTTTCCTGAAGCTCATTGATATCCGAACTATGTTCATTGATGGATTCGTGCATGGTATCCAGGTTGACCCCATTTCCCTGGCTCACCGGCTTTAAGAGCTCACTGATCTCACGGATGCTCTGATGAATCCTTTTAATCTCGGGGCTATCGGGGTCTTTTGTTGGCCTCTCGGTGGGCGCACTGGGATTCCCATTCGACACTCCCTGAGCCTCGTTCAGATTGCTCTCTAACGAGTCCAACTTCGCCTGGACAGCAGATAGTAACGCAGGCACCGATATTCCGTCTTTCGTATCAACCAGGTGCACATCTGCCCCGTTAGTGGCGGCTACGGTCATTGTCATCCAGTCTAAGGTTCCCTTTGTGCTCTCTGACGCAATGATGGAAAGGTCACCGGATTCCCATTCGGGATCGAGGATCAGTTGATATTCGTAAACCCCGGTGTTCCCCACCTCTTTCATGGGGGCAGCAGTCACCATACGAGCATGTTGGGCATCGTAAACATCGATTTCGGGAGCTAATCCAGGCGTAGAGCGGTACCGAATCGTAACCGAAGATCCTGCAACCACTCTCTCTCGATTTAGCAGGCCGGACCTGTTGTCTTCCCTCACCGCAGCTTTCTGAGAAATCCCTTGGAGGGCCCTCTCGGTGAATAAATCGCCCTGGGTTAGGGGCCTCTCAACCCTGCTCGTGATGATATTGTCGCTTTCTTTTATTTGTTCCACATCGGGTGGCTCTTCGCCTCCTGCATCAGCCGAGGCAACCACGATACTTTCAATGGACAATGCCCGGGTGGGAAGGATCGCCGTGAGACTCCCACCGCCCGCCAACTGCTCAATGGCGGTAATATTAAAGGCCGCCGAGGTGCTCGAGGTCAAACCAGGAGCACTTGCTTGAATGGTGTAGCCAACCCCCGCCTCATCAAGAGTGATATCAATAAAGCTGGCCTCTCCTCCCACCGCGTTTACGGTCAAGGTCCCTGCCAAGGTAGCACTACTCGCATTATCATTAAGGGCAAGTGTGATGGCCGTAGTAGCCGTGGTAGCCAGATTTCCCCCCGCATCTTGTACCTGGACCTTGATCTCAGCCGAGAGTGGCGATGCGGCTATTCCATTGGAGGGTTCAACGCTGAAGACCAGTTTTGCAGGTTCCCCCGTCGTAATATTAAATGCGGTGGAGGTCGCGGAAATCAATCCAGGGCCATGAGCGAAAAGGGTATAGCCATTGCCCAATTGATCAACTGAAACATCATTAAAGGTGGCCTCCCCTCCCACCGCGGCTACGGACGTGGTGCCTAATAAGGTCGTCTGACCTGGGTTGGTTCCGATTCCTAATGTCACGAGGTCGGAGGCCGTTGTAATCAAATTCCCACCGGAGTCTCGCAACTGTACCTTGATTGCGGGTGCGATGGGGGATGCAACCTCGGCATCGGTGGGTTCAGCACTGAAAACGAGTTGGGTGGCATTTCCCACCTTGATTTCGAAATCCGATGAAATGACAGAGGTCAATCCTGAGGCACTGGCCACGAGGCTATAACCGCTCGCCGCCCTATCTATCGACAGGTCGTTAAAGGTGGCCTCACCCCCAACTGCTATGACCGTTAACGTCCCAGCTAAAGTTCCTCCGCCGGGATTGCTGATAATCCCCAGTTCAATGGGGTCCTGCGCCGTCTCCACGAGGTTTCCACCGGCATCCAACACCTGAACTTTGAGTGCGGGCACCAGGGTTGCCAGACTAACCGAATCCGTTGGTTGGACGCTAAAGGCGAGCTGGATGGCCTCATCCGATGCCACAATGTTAAATTCCTCAGAGACATCCGATGTCATTCCAGAAGCGCCGACGACCAGGCGGTACCCGGTCCCCCTTTTATCTATGGAAACGTCACTAAAAGTCGCTTCGCCGGCCACAGCGGATACGGTTAAGGTTCCGGACAGAGTACCATTGCCTGGATTATCGTTGATCGCTAGGGTCAACTGGTTCGTGGCAGTACTGACTTGGTTACCCCCGTCATCCAGTATCTGGACCTTGATGGCTGGTGCGATGGATGCTGTCGACACAGCATTCGTCGGCTCCACGCTGTAAGCTAACCGCGTGGCTGAACCCATGGTGATGTCAAAACTTGCTGACGTGGCTGCGCTCAGGGCTGGGGACGTCGCATCCAGCGTGTAGGCGCTGCCTGCCTTGTCGATGGTGATATCGCTAAAGGTAGCTTCCCCACCCACTGCCGAAACAGTCACTGTACCGGATAATATTCCATTACTAGGGTTGCTGTTGATGGCTAGCGTGACGGGGGCGGTCATGGTGGGCACCAGATTGCCTCCGTCATCCAGCGCCTGAACCTGAATGGATGGTGCGATGGATGTGGTGGACGTGGCATTCGTAGGCTCCACGCTGTAAACCAATTGCGTGGCTGGACCCACGGTGATGTTAAAACCTGCTGAGGTGGCTGTGGTCAAGCCTGTGGACGTCGCATCCAGCGTGTACCCACTACCTGCCTTGTCAATGGAGATATCGCTAAAGGTTGCCACGCCGCTGACCGCAGCAATGGTGAGTGTTCCCCACAAGGAGCCCCCCCCTGGGTTGTCGTTAATCGTTAGTATGACGGAGTCTGTAGCGGTGGTTACCAGATTTCCAAAGGCATCCTGCACCTGGACCTGGATGGCCGGTGAAATGGACGTTGTCGACTCGACACTTGTGGGCTCTACGCTGTAAATGAGCTGCGCGGGAGCCCCCGCCGTTACACTGAAGATGCTGCTATCCACAGTGGAAGGCACAGTATTGGTGCTCGCGTTCAACTGGTAACTTCCAATAAGATCAATCGTTAGATCACTGAAAGTGGCGCGTCCGGTGCTCCAGTCGATGGACCGTGTCGAGGTTCCGTTCAGGACTGCCCCTTCCTCGTTCGTGCCCACCGTAAAGGCCAAAGAGACCGTTTCTGTAACCGAATCGTTGGGGTCGGTGGTGATCGGAATTCCTCCCCCATCCTGAATCTCCACCACAGGTTGCGGATTCAGTATGGAATCTACGCTGCCACTTACAGGCTGCGTAATGAAAATGAGTTTAGCCGTGTTGTTTGATACTACCTGGTCCACAAGATTGGCCGCAGCATTGGCGGCCACGTCTTGAATCGGGTCACTCCCGGCCGTGTAATTAACAGTGACGATGTCAGCGTTAGCAACACCGGGGGACAGAGACAGCGTCACAGTGTTGGTGTCAACAACCACTTGTGTGACCGTTTGTGTAGCGCCGTCGGTGTCAATACTGAAATCAGTGGTGGCTGGTTTCGATGCGGTGTCAAGACCATTGATTTCAGTATAGTTCAAGACCAAAGATTTGTGGTTCACTTCAGCTGAAACGAGAACCGGTGCCAGGGCATCCCCTTTGAACCAGATCAAGAGCATGCCATCCTGGTTATCGTTAACCGTGGAGGTTGCAGCCTCCCGCACTGCACTGATGGTAATTACATCGTCAACGGCGAGGTCTCTGAGCAGGTAAACCAGGGAACCCGATGACTCATTGTGCCCGCTGGCAGCGCGAATATAGTGTGACTTTGTTTCCGCCCCGGGCAGGCCCGTGCCATTGACCGCTACTGTCATCTTTGGATTCGACCGGAAACGAGTCGATGTCAATGAATCGTTATAGACAAGAAGATAATCACCAGCTGTCTTGACGGTTATTTGATGAGGGTTCGTATCGGTTGCATGAGTAAAAAATGTGGAATCGATAATATCGTCGGTGATCCACTCTATGGACTGAGCAGCGGTAGGATTCCAGTTGGTCCCTCCGGTCAATCCATTGCCCCGCCCGGAGTAAATGTTTTTCGAAGCATCAACCTTCTCTAGGTAAAGCGATCCCTTTTTCCCTATTGGGACAGTTATGTTACCGGCAGCGCCCTCACGCTCAGTCTGAATGGTGATGACGCTTCCCGCTTCCACATTACTGATTAAACCCGACCAATGGATGGAAGAATCGTTGTGTCCACTGGCATTGCGGATATATCCCTGTTTCCCCTCACCACCTGCAACGGTAATCCCATCGTCCTGTATTACCAGTCTGACGTTTCCTCTAGTGGCAAACCCGCTCAATGGTAAATTAACGAATACAAGGTAGTCACCCGATTCGTCCAAAATAATATTTTCTGAATTGGTAGAATCTGAGTGGGTAAAACCAGTATCCTTCCGACTTCCTGTCCATTCCAATGGATAGGCCGTGGTTTGATTGAAGTTGGTGGAATTCGTGGTCTTGGTTGTGGTGGCCGAGAAAACGATTCGTTCCGGCGCAATATTCTCCACATAGAGGCTGGCTTGACCGCTGATGTTTATTGTCCCCGACCACGCAGTTCGTTTCACATAGACTTCAATGTAGTCATCCACCGCCAAGTTTGTCAGTAGAACAGCAATATGGTCCGACGACTCGTTATGACCAGTACCGTTCCTTATGTATGACGATTCCCCGATAGCGCCTTCGACTGGTGTCCCATTCACCCTCACCTCGGTTTGGACTGCGGCCCTCGAGACGGACCCTGACATGGGAACCGTAACCGCCACCAGGTAATCACCCGCGTTCTTAATGAGGAGCCGCTCTGGACTGATGACCAGAGAATGGTCAAAGTAGGCGTCGTCAAATGAGCTGCCGATCCACTTGAGAGCAACAGCCGCGCCTTGGTTGATATTGGCGCCACTGGTTGTCTCAGTCCCGCTCAGCCAGGCGATCTTCAATAGCGGGGCTGCGCCTACCGGGCCTGAAAGGAGGCAAAAAGTGACGAATAACAGGAGGATCTGCCTCACAATGACAAATGTCGTTCCATGCAGCTTGGCGTAATTGTTTGAATTAGTCATGATATTCACTGATGTACCTCGCTGTTACCTGACAATCCTGATCCGGATTAAAGTACGCAAGGCTTATGCCAGTGGAACACCCTCACATCAGCCTTAACTATCTGATTTCAAGAGGATTTTTGGGGTCTGGGCTGACAATCTTTGTAATCTTGGCGGATGACAAAACTGGCAGATTTGGACATATCTGGGCCTACGAAGGGGCACAATGATGCTGCCTTAAACAATTAATTACAACAATATTTGATAGTTCTCTCCACAATTAAAACGTTAAGGGATGTTCTACCCCTATCCGCTCCTCCTAGTCACGTTTCAATACCTTAAGGTAAAGGCACAAACACTCAACGGATATAGAACAGTCATTTAGGCTGGGGGCACACTTGGAAAACGAAGGTAATTGCTTAATTGTACTGGCGAAATACCGCCTTCCACGTTGTCAAACCCGGAAGGTCCAGCCAGTTCCCAAAGGAAGCGTAAAATAATTGATAAATTACTGTAGGTTAGCTAGATATAGGTAGAAATGTTCAGCAAAGTGGGCAATTTGTTCCTTCGTGAACACAGCCGAGGGCTCTTGCCACATACGGTACTAAGAGATTTCATCATGAGCCTGTTTCAAACCAGGTCTTGATGATGGGTTCCTCAGGCGGTGACCTGTCAAGGATCTTCTCGGACAGCTCACGGTTGAGGTTCATGAGAACCCTCAGTCGCTCCACTTGGTTCTGAAGCTCATCCACATCCTTCGTAGTTTCATCGATGGAGCCGTACATCACATCTAGATTGACCCCGTTTTCACTGGTGATCTGCTGCAATAACTCATTGATCTCACGGATGGTGTTGTGCATGGGCTCAACCTCGAGGCTTTGGGGAATTTCTCCAATGCTCTCTTTGATGGTGTTCAGCGCCGTTTCAAGGTTTGCGATCATCTCATAGGCTGTTTGTGATTGCCCCTCAGCGCCCAGTTCATTCCTAACCTCTTCGACGATATCACGAGCCGCAGACGCAGCCGATGAGGCCTGGCTGACCTGTCCCTGGACACCGGCGATATCCCCACTCAGGCTCTGGATATCCGTGTCACCTATCGTCAACACCATGCTCTCCAGGGAGCCCTTAACCGATTCTGACACCATGGCGGTATAATCACCGTTCAACCATTCACTGTTCACCGGGACATCGGTCTTATAGATACCCGTGTCACCGATCTCGGTCATGGGTAGGTCTGTCTCAACCTGTACGTTCTCTGGGTCGTAAAGGGTCAGGGTTGGGCTTAACCCAGTTTCACTCTGGAATTGAATACTGATGCTTTCCCCCTTTTTGACTGTCGTCGGACGCGTCAGGATCTTCGCTGCCACCTCGGCCTCTATAGAAGCCAGTTGCTCTGGAAGGGTTTCGATCTGTTCCCCAAAGGTACTGATGCTATCGGTAGCTGCCTTGATTTCAACGGTATCTTCTCTAATTTCAGCTGTATCCTGTAGTATTGTCGCAGTGTCCTGCACAATAGTCGCTGTGTTTTGTTTGATGGCCGTCGTATCCTGTTGGATCGACGTGGTGGTGGGCGCGATCACTGCCGTGTCTTGCGAGGCGATTGCTAATTCATTCTGGATGACGCCCACTGAGGTCTGTATTCCTGCAATCTGACTGGAGATACTCAGCGTGATATTGAACGGTGCAGAAGTAGCAGGGGTCAAGCCCGTCGTACTGGCCACGAGGGTATATCCGTTACCTGCCAGATCAATCGATATATCGCTAAAGGTTGCCCGTCCTCCTACTGCGGCCACGTCCGTGAAAGTACCGGAAAGCGTGCCGCCAGAAGGATTATTCCCGATAGCAAGGGTAATCAGGTTGGTCGAAGTCGTAACCAAGTTGCCTCCAGCATCTATCACCTCCAGCTGACAAGGTAGGTACTATCGCAGCCCCTGTTTCGGCACTGGATGGCGGAATGCTGAATAGTAGTTGGGTGGCGATGCTTCCCGTGATATCAAAGCCCACCGAAGTGGCAGGGAGCAGGCCAGTGGTACTTGCATTGATGGTGTAACCCGAACCCGCCTTATCAATCGATATATCTGAAAACGTGGCTTCCCCATTGACCGCTGCCACGGTCAAGGTCCCAGAAAGAGTACCCGCCCCAGGGTTATTGCTCATTCCCAGCGTGATCGCGTTCGTTGCCGCAATTACTTGGTTTCCTCCCGCGTCGAGCACCTGAACCCTAATGGCAGGTGCGATGGATACCGTGGAGACCGCGTTCGAAGGCTGCGCGCTGAAAGCAACCTGCACCGGCGGTCCCTCGGTGACAGTGAATGCACTGCTGTCTGTTGTGAATACCCCGAGATTAGTACTTGCCGTTAATTGGTAGCTCCCTACCAGGTCCACCGTAAGATCCGTAAATGAAGCATGACCCGTAGTCCAATTAATAGCCACCGTCGTGGTGCCAGTTAGAGTCGCACCCTCGCCGTTGGTTCCAACCGTAAAGGTCATGGTAACTGTCTCATTGGGTGCACCTGGATCCGAGGTTACCGCATTGCCCTGAGCATCCCGTACCTCAACGATAGGCTGCGTACCCAATGCTAGTCCTCCGGTACCACTACCCGGCTGGGTCACAAATACCAACTGAGCCGGAGGCCCTGGATCAACCGTAAAGGAATTCGTCACACCAATCTCCGCGCCTGTGCCCAATCCGCCTGCGCTGTCTGTGGCCGTAATCGTGAAGCTGCCCGTATTCGCAAACGTTATACTCAATGAGGAGAGGAACCCATTGGTGAAGGTCGCCGTCGTACCGCCTCCAGCAGACAACGTACCCGTGGAGGTGATTTCCGCCGTGTTACCCGCACCGTCAAAGGCCGTCACCGTATTATTATTCCCATCCTGCGCAGTGATCTGGATGCTGAACGCTATTCCAACCGCTTGGTCTGCAATGGCCCCACCACCAATCGCCTCAACTAGATAATGATCCAGCGCTCCTGAATTAACAGTGAAGGAATTTGACACGCCATTCTCGCTGCCCGTTCCCAATCCGCCTGCGCTGTCCGTCACCGTAATCATGAAGTTACCCGTGTTGCTGATCGTGACACTGTGGGAAGCCAGGAAACCGTTGGTAAATGGTGCCATGGTCCCACTTCCCGCGGAAATGGTTCCCGTGGAGGTAATGTCCGCCGTGTTACCCGCACCGTCAAAGGCCGTCACTGTATTGTTGTTGGCATCCTGAGCCGTGATCTGGATATTGAAGGCGACACCAGCCGACTGAGTGGAGATCGCTCCTCCACCGACAGCCTCCACCAGGTAGTGATCTAACGCCCCAGCATCTACTGTAAACGAATTCGAGACACCGGTCTCGGTACCGGTCCCCATACCGCCGACACTGTCTGTGGCAGTTATGGTGAAACTACCCGTGTTGGTGATAGTCACGCTGTGTGATGCCAAGACACCGTTGGTAAAGCTTGCCGTGGTGCCACCGCCCAACGACAGCGTTCCCGTAGAGGTGATCTCTACTGTCCCATCAAAACCGGTTACCGTATTGTTGCCCAGGTCCTGCGCGGTAATCTGGATGTTAAATCCAGTTGCCGCGGTCTGAGTCCCAATGGCTCCACCACCGAATGCCTCTACTAGGAAGTGATCCAATGTGAGTTCCACCGTAAAGGAATTCGAAACCCCACTCTCGCTACCGGTACCCACCCCTCCAACACTGTCCGTGGCGGTGATGGTAAAGTTGCCCGTGTTCGATATGATCACGCTGTGGGAAGCAAGCACACCGTTGGTAAACGTAACCGTGGTACCGCTACCAGCGGACAAGGTTCCAGTGGAAGTGATTTCTACGGTATTACCCGCACCGTCAAAAGCCGTGATCGTGTTGTTGTTCGTATCCTGCGCCGTGATCTGGATGTCGAAGGACAGCGCTGCCGTCTGGGTGCCGATGACTCCACCACCAACCGCTTCCACCAGGAAGTGATCCATGGCCCCCGGGTCCACTGTGAAGGAGTTGGTCACTCCAGTCTCTGTACCTGTCCCTAGACAACCTGAGGCATCCGTAACAGTGATAGTAAAGCTGCCCGTGTTTGAAATCGTTACATTATTATGGGAGGCCAGGAAACCGTTGATGAACGGCCCCGTGCCTCCGCTACCGGCCGTCAAGGTACCCGTGGAGCTGACATCCGCAGTACAGCTGTTGAACGCTGTCACGGTATTATTAAGGGCATCCTGCGCTGTGACTTGAATGCTAAATCCGCTCCCGGCAGTCTGCGTGCCTATGGGTCCACCTCCCACTGCCTCCACCAGGAAGTGGTCCAAGATACCGGCATCAACCGTAAAGAGATTTGTCACTCCAACCTCTGCGCCTGTCCCTAACCCGCCGGCGCTGTCGGTGGCCGTAACTGTAAAGTTTCCCGTGTTCGTAATGGTCACGCTGTGGGATGCTAGTACACCGTTGGTAAAGCTCGCCGTGGTCCCGCTTCCCACTGAAAGCGTGCCTGTGGAACTGATATCCACCGTATTGCCCGCACCGTCAAAGGCCGTGATGGTATTGTTACCCGCATCCTCTGCCGTGATCTGGATGTCGAATCCAATTGCAGCGGTCTGAGTCGCGATGGCCCCACCACCGACCGCCTCCACCAGGAAGTGATCCAACGTTCCTGCATTCACCGTGAAGGAATTGCTCGCGCCAGCCTCTGCACCTGTGCCCAATCCCCCTACGCTATCGGTGGCCGTGATGGTGAAGTTACCAGTGTTCGAAATGGTCACGCTGTGAGAAGCAAGCACACCATTGGTAAACGTTGCCGTCGTCCCACTTCCTGCGGACAATGTCCCCGTGGAGCTGATATCCACCGTGTTGCCCACACCATCAAAGGCCGTGACGGCGTTGTTACCCGCATCCTGGGCTGTGATCTGTATATCGAATGACACCGCAGCCGTCTGGGTGCCAATGGCACCGCCACCAATGGCCTCCACCAGGAAGTGATCCAATGCTCCTGGGTCCACCGTGAAGGAATTCGTCACACCGGTCTCCGTACCCGTCCCCAATCCGCCACCGCTGTCCGTAGCAGTAATCGTGAAGCTACCCGTGTTCGAAATGGTCACACTATGGGAAGCAAGGATTCCGTTGGTAAACGTTGCCGTCGTCCCACTTCCTGCAGACAAGATCCCGGTGGAACTGATGTCTACGGCATTCCCCGATCCGTCAAAGCCGAGAACCGTGTTGTTGCCCGCATCCTGGGCGGTAATCTGGATGTCAAAGGATACCGCCGCCACCTGCGTTCCAATGGCTCCCCCACCTACTGCCTCCACCACGAAGTGATCCAACGGTCCAGCGTCAACTGTGAAGCTATTGGATACGCCGCTTTCAGTGCCGCTACCCAATCCACCGGCACTATCCGTAGCCGTAATCGTGAAGTTACCTGCGTTCGAGATGGTCACATTGTGAGCCACAAGCACACCGTTGGTAAACGTCGCTGTGGTCCCACTGCCGGCAGACAAGGTACCCGTAGAGCTAATATCCACGGTATTTCCCGCCCCGTCAAAATTCGTTACCGTGTTATTGTTCGTGTCCTGGGCCGTCACACGGATATCAAAGGCCGCCGCTGCTACCTGGGTTCCAATGGCTCCCCCTCCTATGGCCTCCACCAGGAAGTGATCCAAGGGGCCAGGATCCACCGTGAAGGAGTTGGAAACGCCTGTCTCTGTTCCAGTCCCCAAGCCACCGGCACTATCCGTAGCCGTGAAGGTAAAGCTACCGGTATTCGAGATGGTCACGCTGTGGGAGGCTAACACACCATTGGTAAAAATGGCCGTAGTCCCGCTGCCCACTGACAACGACCCCGTGGAGCTGATCTCAACCGTATTGCCTCCCCCGTTGAAGAACGTCATGGTATTATTGTTCGCGTCCTGGGCCGTAATCTGAATATTAAATCCAATTCCACTTGCCTGGCTCGGAATCGCCCCTCCCCCTCCTATGGCCTCCACCAGGAAGTGATCCAAGGGGCCAGGATCCACCGTGAAGGAGTTGGAAACGCCTGTCTCTGTTCCAGTCCCCAAGCCACCGGCACTATCCGTAGCCGTGAAGGTAAAGCTACCGGTATTCGAGATGGTCACGCTGTGGGAGGCTAACACACCATTGGTAAAAATGGCCGTAGTCCCGCTGCCCACTGACAACGACCCCGTGGAGCTGATCTCAACCGTATTGCCTCCCCCGTTGAAGAACGTCATGGTATTATTGTTCGCGTCCTGGGCCGTAATCTGAATATTAAATCCAATTCCATTTGCCTGGCTCGGAATCGCCCCTCCCCCTACGGCCTCCACCAGGAAGTGATCCAACGGGCCAGGATCCACCGTGAAGGAGTTGGAAACCCCTGTCTCTGTTCCAGTCCCCAAGCCACCGACACTGTCCGTGGCCGTGATCGTAAAACTACCGGTATTCGAGATGGTCACGCTGTGCGTGGCCAGCACACCGTTGGTAAAGGTGGTCGTCGTGCCAGCACCCGCCGAGAGGGTCCCGGTGGAACTGATCTCCACCGTGTTGCCGACTCCGTCAAAGGTTGTGACCGTGTTGTTACTAGAATCCTGCGCCGTAATTTGGATGCTGAACGGAATCCCCGCCGTTTGTGTTCCGATGGATCCTCCTCCAACGGCCTCCACCAGGAAGTGATCTAGGGCTCCTGCGTTAACCGCAAACGAATTGGATACTCCGGTCTCGGTTCCAGTCCCAAGACCAGTCGGACTATCGGTGATCGTAAGGGTGAAGCTTCCCGTGTTGCTGATGGTCACGCTGTGGGAGGCCAGGACACCGGCGACGAAGGCTGAGGTCGTCCCACCTCCCGCTGAGAGGGTTCCCGTGGAACTTACCTCTGCCGTATTCCCAACGAAGTCAAAGGCAACGACTGTATTGTTGTTCGCATCTTGAGCCGTGATCTGAATGTCAAAGGAAACTCCGGCCGCCTGGGTTCCGATCGCTCCACCACCTACCGCTTCCACCAGGAAGTGATCCAGGGGACCCGCATTGACCACGAAAGAGTTAGATCCTCCGCTCTCGATGCCGGTGCCCAGGCCTCCAGGGCTGTCGGTGGCCGTGATGGTAAAGCTTCCCGTGTTGGAAAATGTCACGCTGTGAGAAGGAAGGACTCCGTTGGTGAATGGTAACGTGGTGCGTATTGCGCCATGTATAATCTAACCCAAGGGCGATACGTTGCGCCATTTGTGATTCTAACCCTCCAAGGGCTCACATTAGAGCTCAAGGAGGGCAACAATGGAAGGGTTCACCATGGCACGACGATCCAAGCAGGAGTATTTACGATCCATCTATGATCGTTATCAGCACGCACCACGGGCACAGAAGGGAACGATGCTAGAGGAATTCTGCAAGGTTTGCGGCTACAACCGCAAATATGCCATCTGGCTTTTAAACCGGCCCTTGCCCGAGGCAACTGTACGCAAACGGGGTGCACCTCGCTCTCCTACATACAATCGGGCAATGGTAAGGATTTTGGCAAAGGTGTGGGAGGCCTCGGGGTATCTGTGCTCCCAACGTCTGAAGGCCGCCCTTGTACACTGGTTGCCCTGGATAAGGCAACACTTCGAGCTGACCCAACCGTTAGAGGATCAGCTCCTGGCCATCAGCGCCCGTCAGATGGATCGGCGCCTGAGGGAAACCAAGCACATCGTGAAACGCCGACTCTATGGCACCACTCGGCCCGGATCGCTACTAAAGCAGATGATCCCGATTAAGACCGATCACTGGGATGTGAACCGGCCGGGCTATCTGGAGATTGACCTGGTGTCACACTCAGGGGCCTCAGCGGTTGGGGAGTTTGTCCATAGTCTGGACTGTGTCGACATTGCTACCTGCTGGGTAGAGCGCAAGGCCGTCATGGGTAAGAGCGCTTTAGGTGTCTTGAATGCGGTCACCGAGATCGAACACCAGCTTCCTTTTCCCCTCAAGGGGATCGACTCCGACAACGGCAGTGAGTTTATCAACAACCGCCTTCTTGCCTTCTGTCAACAACGCCCAGCTGGCCACACCATTCAGTTCACCCGCTCGCGTCCCTACAAAAAAGATGACAACGCGCACATCGAGCAGAAAAACTGGACCCATGTCAGAAAGCTTATGGGCTGGGATCGCTACGACACCGCAAAGGCCCAAGAGGCCGCCAACCAGCTCTATGATGAGCTTAGGATCTTCCAGAATCTGTTCCAGCCCTCCATGAAGCTGCGATGCAAGATCCGTATAGGCTCTCGACTTATTCGCCGCTATGACACGCCTCGTACCCCGTTCGAACGGGTCGTGGAGTCCCGAAAGGGAGACCCCAAAAAGCTGGCAGCCCTCAAGCACACGCTTAAGACAACTGATCCCTTCGAGCTCTCTACCCGAATCGATCAGCAACTGCAGCGGATCTACAAGCTGGCCAGCCATGCAGACAGAGCCCCACGAGAGAGACCACCGCTGAAACAAACGCCGTGGAGAAACTGGACCTTCAGCAAGAAACTACAGCGCCAACAACAGGACATGAAACGACAGATGCGAGACGACTTCGGTTAGATTTTGTAATGACGCAACGAATCCCGCTAGGGTTAGATTTTTTGATGGCTTAACACGGATACCCCTGTCTCACTACCTGTCCCCAACCCTCCGGCACTATCAGTGGCCGTGATGGTGAAGCTACCCGTGTTCGATATCGTCACACTGTGGGAGGCCAACACACCGCTGCTGAATGTTGCAGTTGTTCCGCTTCCTGCTGACAGAGTCCCTGTGGAGGTGATATCCACCGTGTTGCCCGCACCGTCAAACAAGGTCACCGTGTTGTTCAGTGTATCCTGGGCCGTGATCTGGATGTTGAAGGCAACTGCCGCCGTCTGGGTACCAATGGCCCCGCCACCCGTAGCTTCCACCAGGAAATGATCCAGTGGTCCCGGGTCCACTGTGAAGGAGCCCGATACACCAGTTTCACTACCCGTTCCCAATCCACCCGCGCTGTCAGTCGCAGTAATCGTAAAACTACCCGTGTTCGAGATCGTTACACTGTGAGAGGCCAAAACTCCGTTGGTAAACGTCGCCGTAGTACCACTGCCTGCTGACAAAGTCCCCGTTGAGGTGATGTCTACCGTGTTACCCGCACCGTCAAAGGCCGTAATCGTATTGTTCACAGAGTCCTCGGCCGTGATCTGTATATTAAAGGAGGTCCCTGCCGTCTGGGTCCCAATGGCTCCGCCACCTGCAGCTTCAACCACGAAATGATCCAACGGTCCTGGATCCACGGTAAAAGAGTTTGATACACCGGTCTCACTACCTGTCCCCAATCCACCCGCACTGTCAGTGGCCGTAATCGTAAAGCTACCCAGGTTCGTAATCGTCACGCTGTGGGAGGCCAGTACACCGTTAGTAAACGTCGCCGTGGCACCGCCACCCGCTGACAACGTTCCAGTTGATGTGATATCCACCGTGTTGCCCGCACCGGTAAATAGAGTCATGGTGTTGTTGTTGGCGTCTTCAGCAGTAATCTGGATGTTGAAGGCTACCCCGGATCCCTGGCTCCCAATGGCACCGCCACCCGTAGCCTCTACTACAAAATGATCCAACGGTCCCGCATCCACAGTGAAGGAAGCCGATACACCGGTCTCTGTACCACTGCCCAAGCCGCCAGCGCTGTCCGTGGCCGTGATGGTAAAGCTACCCGTGTTAGTAATCGTTACACTGTGGGAAGCCAATACACCGTTGGTAAACGTCGCTGTGGTACCGCTGCCTGCTGACAAGGTTCCCGTGGAGCTGATATCCACTGTATTGCCCGCACCATCAAACAGGGTCACCGTGTTGTTGTTGGCATCCTGTGCTGTGACCTGGATGTTGAAGGCAACTGCAGCAGTTTGCGTTGGGATGGCCCCACCGCCTGACGCCTCCACCAGGAAGTGATCCAAGGCACCCGGATCCACTGTAAAGGAGTTCGATACCCCGGTCTCAGTACCGCTACCCAAGCCACCGGCACTGTCCGTGGCCGTGATGGTAAAAC
The DNA here is from genome assembly GCA_965215595.1 of uncultured Binatia bacterium (SeqCode). GTDB lineage: Bacteria > Desulfobacterota > Binatia > UBA9968 > CAXXLF01 > CBDCDW01. The sequence goes on from CBDCDW010000007.1 coordinate 516,764, forward strand.
TACCCGCGCTCGTAACGGTCACGCTATGGGACGCTAAGACGCCGTTGGTGAACGCTGCCGTGGCACCACCACCCGCAGACAACGTCCCCGATGACGTGATATCAACAGTGTTCCCAGCGCCCGTAAAGGCCGTCACCGTGTTGTTGACCGAGTCCTCAGCTGTGATCTGGATATTAAAGGCGACTGCTGCAGTCTGGGTCCCGATGGCACCGCCGCCTGCGGCCTCTACTACGAAATGATCCACCGGCCCCGGATCCACTGTGAAGGAGTTCGATACCCCAGTCTCACTGCCCGTGCCCAATCCACCGGCGCTGTCCGTGGCTGTAATGGTAAAGCTACCCATGTTTGAAATCGTCACGCTGTGGGAGGCCAGTACACCATTAGTAAATGTTGCCGTGGCACCGCCGCCTGCTGACAGAGTCCCCGTGGAGGTGATGTCCGCCGTATTGCCGGCACCCGTAAAGGCGGTCACTGTATTGTTGTTGGCGTCTTCCGCCGTGATCTGGATGTTGAAGGCTACGCCTGCCCCCTGGGTGCCGATGGCACCACCACCCTGAGCCTCCACCACGAAGTGATCCAACGGTCCCGCATCCACCGTGAAGGAGGCTGATACCCCGGTCTCCGTACCACCGCCCAGCCCGCCGGCACTGTCTGTGGCGGTAATCGTAAAGCTACCTGTATTGGTGATCGTTACGCTATGGGAAGCAAGCACTCCGTTGCTAAATGTCGCCGTGGTGCCGCTACCGGCAGAGAGGGTTCCTGTGGAGCTGATATCCACTGTATTGCCCGCACCGTCAAACAACGTCACTGTGTTGTTGTTGGCATCCTGCGCCGTGATTTGAATGTTGAAGGCGACTGCTGCGGTCTGGGTCGGGATGGCCCCGCCACCCGCCGCCTCTACCAAGAAGTGATCCAGCGAACCCGGATCCACTGTGAACGAACCCGATACCCCGGTCTCCGTACCACTGCCCAGCCCACCGGCACTGTCCGTGGCCGTGATCGTGAAGCTACCCGTATCGGATATGGTCACGCTGTGAGAGGCCAATACACCATTGGTGAACGTCGCCGTGGTCCCGCTGCCCGCAGACAGTGTGCCGGTTGACGTGATCTCAACGGTATTGCCCGCACCGGTAAAGGCTGTCACCGTGGCGTTGATGGTATCCCTTGCCGTAATTTGGATATTAAACGAAGTCCCCGCCGTTTGCGTCCCGATAGCTCCGCCGCCTGCGGCTTCCACTAGGAAATTATCCAGAATCTGCTGGACCGTAAAGCTATTCGAAACACCGGTTTCGCTCCCTGTGCCCAATCCACCGGCACTGTCCGTGGCAGTGATCGTGAAGTTACCCGTATTCGATATGGTCACGCTGTGGGAGGCCAACACACCGTTGGTGAATGTCGCCGTGGGGAGGCCAACACACCGTTGGTGAATGTCGCCGTGGCTCCACCACCTGCAGACAGCGTCCCGGTAGATGTGTCCGTGGACGTAATGGTGAAGCTACCCGTATTCGTAATCGCCACGCTGTGGGAGGCCAAGACACCATGTCCGCCGTGTTGCCCGCACCGGTAAAGGCCGTCACCGTGTTGTTGTTGGCGTCTTCCGCCGTGATCTGGATGTTGAAGGCGATATTGGCGCCCTGGCCTCCCGGCGCTTGTGAGGGTCACACTGTGGGAGGCCAACACACCGTTGACAAACGTCGCCGTGGTCCCGCTACCCGCTGACAGAGTCCCCGAGGACGTGATATCAACAGTATTCCCAGCGCCCGTAAACGCCGTTACCGTGTTGTTGACCGAGTCCTCAGCCGTGATCTGAATGTTGAAGGCTACTGCCGCCGTCTGAGTCCCGATGGCACCGCCTCCCGCAGCCTCCACAACGAAGTGATCCACCGGCCCCGGGTCCACTGTGAACGAGTTCGATACACCGGTCTCGCTGCCCGTCCCCAATCCACCAGCACTGTCCGTGGCCGTGATCGTAAAGCTTCCCAGGTTTGTAATGGTCACGCTGTGGGAGGCCAGTAAACCGTTGGTGAAGGCTGCTGTGGCTCCGCCACCAGCGGACAGTGTTCCCGTGGAGGTGATATCCGCCGTGTTGCCCGCTCCGGTAAAGGCCGTTACTGTATTGTTGAGGGAGTCTTGTGCCGTAATCTGGATGTTGAAGGCTACCCCGGCACCCTGGGCCCCGATGGCACCACCACCCTGAGCCTCCACCACGAAGTGATCCAGCGGGCCCGCATCCACCGTGAAGGAATTGGAAGTACCGTTCTCCGTTCCGGCAGTAAGGGTGGCGGTGACCGTGAAACTCCCCGTATTGGAGATGGTCACGCTGTGGGAGGATAGGACTCCACTGCTAAAGCTCGCCGTGGTTCCACTCCCTGCCGAGAGGGTACCGGTGGAAGTAATATCAACGGTGCCAGTAAAGCTGGTGCCTGTATTGCCAAGAAAATCACGACCGGTCACCTGAATGTTAAATGGAGTCCCCGCCACCTGGGTGCCGATGTTACCCCCGCCCGCAGACTCTACCAAAAAGTTGTCCACACCGTCCACTGTCGCCTGCGCATAGGTGATGTATCAGTCTATGTGTAAATTTTGGTGGGGGGAAGGGAGTGGAGAGGAAAATGGCTTTCACATTTGTCGGAGAATCGAAGATCTCGAGGTGGTTAAGGGATAGGCCTAGGGTATTTTTTGATTGGGAAAAGACAGAAGGGGTGCTAACTCCAGAGTTGCACGACAAATACAAACATGAGGAGGGCACCCCTATGCTGCTCGAGCAAGCAACACCAAGCAATGTATCGCGAGCGATTAAAGAGATCAATGCCTTTGAGTGGGAGGGCGACTTTAAACCGATGGCCCGCCAAGCTCTAAAACACCTGGTGGAGAAGCGGCTGGACGAAGAGATGGCCCAGTACATAGGACTATCACGCTACGAGCATGGGGCGGACCGAGTGGACTACCGCAATGGCCACTATACCAGGCATCTGTTGACCGAGATGGGAAACTTAGAGCTTTTAGTGCCAAGGAGCCGTAAGGGAGGGTTTCCCACCAAGCTCCTTGAGCGTTACGCCCGAAGGTGCCGTTCGGTGGATCGGGTGTTGTTAGCCTGCTTTTGTTTGGGACTATCCACCCGAAAGGCCGCTTCGGTGCTGGTTCCTATTGTAGGGGAGCGGGTCTCGGCCACAACGATTTCTAGGATTGCCCGGGATCTGGATAAAGAGGTTAAGTTTTACCATAGCCGTCCCCTTAGGGATCAGTACCGCTATCTGTTCTTTGATGGGGTGGTGTTAAAGAGCAAGGGGGCTGCCAAGGTACAGAAAAAGATATTACTTTGTGCCTTCGGGATCACGGTCGATGGGAGGCAGGAGATGATCGATTTCTATGCGGCCCCAACTGAATCTGAAGCCTGCTGGGAAGCGTTGTTAAGGGACCTGTATCAAAGGGGGCTAGAGGGGGGGTGTTGTGAGCTGATTGTGACCGATGGGGGAACGGGGCTGCATGGAGCCTTACAGATTGTCTATCCTAAGATCCTCGCCCAACGCTGCTGGGCCCATAAGACAAGAAACGTGTTGGACAAGGTAAAAAGGGCCGATCAACCAGCGGTCAAAAAAGCTCTAAATCGTATCAGTCATGCCCCTAATTATAGAAAAGCTACGGAAGCTTACTGGCGGTTTGGTTCACGCTGGAGGAAGGCTTATCCAAGGGCTGTGGCCTGTTTGGAAAAGGATCTCGATCAATTGCTTTACTTCTTTCAGATCAAGCGGCCTGAGCTTTGGAGCCGCTTGAGAACCACCAACCTCATAGAAAGATCGTTCCGGGAAGTCAGGCGCAGGACTCGCCCTATGGGGGTGATGGCAAATACCCAAAGCATACAAAGAATCGTTTTTTCTGTCTTTCATCACTTGAACCAAAATTGGAGTGAGAATGCCCCTAAGAAATTTACACACAAGTCTTGACGCTTCCCTGCGCATACTGATTATAAGTAACAACGGGAAAGGCAAAAGCATTGACCAATCGGAAACAGTACAGAGCTCCATCGGCGGCGTTGGAGGTAGGCTGAACCGAGTATTCAAACTCGGTAAACTCCGATGCTGCAAGGTGGATCGCTGTGGTCTGATTTCCTGCATCCTTGAACTGACCGGCCACAAAGGTGGGGCTTTCGTCGGTAAGACCGGAGGCGATATTGGAAGTGGGGGCACCGTCGGTAATATTGGCCGAATCGACGATCTGCCAGTGGCCTGTGGCTGCCGTGGGCACCGCACTATAGCTAGCCGAGGAACACGCAGCAGGGTTGGCCCCCGAAACCTCGAGCTCATAGAGGACCGTAGCACCCCCAGTGCCCTCGTTGGAGATCTCAGCTCTCAAGCGCTTCAGAGTACTTTTGACGGCACCGACGAGCACGGCGTCCTGGGCCGCGGCAAAGGTAGCTCCCCCCGTAGTACCGGGAGTGCCGGCAGTGGAAGCCGTTGGAGTCGTTGAACCTATGATGGAGTCAGCCTCGATCCTAATTCGACCGACACCGCCACCGCCGCCACCGCCGGCATCATCATTCGAATCCTTAGCTCCGCCGGTACCTCCGGCAGCGGTAACCGTGCCGCCGGTGTTGTCAAACGTGTTCGCCATGATCATGAGGCTCCCGCCTGCCCCGCCGCCGCCCGCACCGTCTCCGTCGGTCGCCGTCGTCGCGGCCGCGCCTTGCAACTGGATCGTCGCATTATTGTCAACAGTGTCGGCGATAATGAAGATAATGCCGCCACCAGCTCCTCCATTTAGTCCGGGTCCACCAGCAGAGCCGGCACCGGAATCGCCACCGCCGCCGCCGCCGGAGCCAAAAAAGAGTTGGGTTAGGGCCGCAACGCCGTAGTTCCCGCCTCCGCCACCGCCCCCTCCCGGGGAATCTGAGGTGTCCTCAGCGTGGCCTCCTTGGCCGGTAGTGGTACCGCTTCCGGCAGCACCGCCGCCCTTGGCCGCGCTTACGCCTCCCGCGTTGCCCGGGCTGCCGGCGGCTCCGCCATCGCCGGATGTCCCGCTGTTTTCACCATGGCCGCCGCCGCCCGCGCTATCGCCGGTGGTACCGCCGGCTGCGCCTGCGCCTGAAATATAGTTGGCTGTGTCTGAACCGCCGCCAGCGCCGCCGCCGCCGCCATAGCCGCCGCCACCGCCGCCAGCACCGCCCACGCCGATACTACCTGTTGAACCGCCGCCACCGCCGCCGCGGGTGCCGGTGGTGTTGTTCTGAGTGCTGTAATTCTCACCGGAGCCTCCGCCCAACGTGCCCGGCAAATCATCGTTGCCGCCCTTCCCGTTTTGACCGTCGTAGGACTCGCCGTTGCTTCCGCCGTCAGCCACACCGCCGGCCCCACTCCTGTAGCCCAAGTTATCGACGTTGATCGCGCCCCCGCTCTGGACATCCACCGTGCCCGTGGCCCTGAACGCTACGATACCCCCTGATGTCCCGTCCCAGGCATTGGCGGTCAATGTCCCGCCGGACTGGATGGTGACGTTGACCCACTGGGGAACGCGCTGGACGACTACCTTCTGGCCGGTCATAACCAGATTGGAAGTTGTCGCGCCATAGAGGTTTTGAATGGTTGTTGAATAGGTAAATGTGTTGACTGAAATGGATGCGATCTTGAGAAATTCGTAGTTGCCGACGTTACCGTTGTTTGTACCATCTCCCTGAAGGTTGATCACCAGGACCTCATCTCCAACAGCAAAGCCGGTGGCCGACGCCACCGTCAGCGTTGTCCCACCCGTGGCACTACCAAAGGAGGCGACTGTCGTTACAATACCGTCGGCATTGCCTGAACGAAGCGATCCCAAGATATTCGTATTGATGTTTTGACTGGTGGAAATGGTCACGGATCCGTCGGCGCTGGTCCCGGTATTCAATCCACCCTCACCGCCGTCGTCATTCCTCCAGCGGTAATGGGCCTGCTGCAAATCCGCATTAACAATATCAAAGCTGGCAGATGTCGCCGTCGTCAATCCCGTCGCGGTGGCATCCAGGGTGTAGCCATCGCCTACGTTGTCAATGGATATGCCGCTAAAGATCGCCTCGCCACTCACCGCCGCTACCGTCAAAGTCCCTGACAATGTCCCGCCACTGGGGTTATTATTGATCGCTAACGTGATCGAGTCGGTGGCCGATGGTACCATGCTCCCGCCGGCATCCTGCACCTGAACCCTGATCGCCGGAACGAACGCCAGGTTTCCAGACTGAGTTGATGGCTCTACACTGAATCCCAACTGAGTGGGACTTCCCACAATGTCGAAGCTTGCCGACGTCGCCGTCGTCAACCCCGTCGCCGTGGCATCCAGAGTGTACCCACTGCCCGTATTGTCTATGGAGATGTCACCGAACGTCGCCACCCCACTGACCGCCGCTACCGTCACCGTCCCGGACAACGTCCCGGCAGCCGGATTGTTGTTGATCGCCAAGGTGATGGAGTCCGTGGCCGTCGCCACCAGGTTGCCGAGGGAATCCTTCACCTGCACCTTGATCGCCGGGACGATCGCTACGCCTGCGGATGCACCTAAAGGCTCCACACTGTAAGCCAACTGAGTGGGCGCACCCGCATCGACGGTAAAGGCATTGGACAAGCCGCTTGGGGTCGAGGACGTTTCGGTGGCCGTGATCGTGAAACTCCCCGTATTGGAGATGGTCACGCTATGGGAGGAAAGCACTCCACTGGTAAACGACGCCGTGGTCCCACCTCCCGCCGACAGATTGCCCGAAGAGGTAATATCAACGGTGCCAGTAAAACTGGTGGCTGTATTGCCAAGAAAATCACGACCGGTCATCTGGATGTTAAATGGAGTCCCTGCAACCTGGGTGCCGATGTTACCCCCACCCGCAGCCTCTACCAAAAAGTTGTCCGCACCATCCACTGTCGCTTGCCCATACTGGTTATAAGTAAAGTTGGTAGGGGACCCAGCGTTGGTCAATCGGAAACAGTAGTGGGCTCCATTGGTTGCGTTGGAAGTAGGCTGAACCGAGTATTCAATTTCGGTAAACTCTGTATTCGATAACGTAATGCCCGTAGTCTCATTCCCCGTATCCTTTATCTCACCAGCCACAAAGGTTGGGTTCTCATCCGTTAGGCCTCCTGTGACATTAGTAGTGGCAGAACCGTCAGTGAGGTTGACTGAATCGACAATTTGCCAATGACTGGTGGCAGCGGTGGGAACCGCGGCATAGCTAGCCGAGGAACAGGCAGCGGGATTGGCCCCGGAGACCTCCAGCCGATAGGTGACATTGGCGGCCCCTGTGCCCTCGTTGGAGATCTCAAACCTCAGCCGTTTCGGGGTGTTCTTGGCAAGATGCAAAAAGATGGCGTCCTCCGCCGCAGCAAAGGTTCCCCCAGTCGGAAGACCGCTAGTCGAAGCGGTGGGAGTGGTTGAGCCTGTGATGGAGTCGGCTTCGATCCGAATGCGTCCGTCGCCGCCGCCGCCGCCACCCCCGGCATCATCATTCCCATCCTTGGCTCCGCCGGTACCTCCGGCAGCGGTAACCGTGCCGCCGGTGTTGTCAAACGTGTTGGCCATGATCATGAGGCTCCCGCCTGCCCCGCCGCCGCCCGCACCGTCTCCGTCGGTCGCCGTCGTCCCGGCCGCGCCTTACAACTGGATCGTCGCATTATTGTCAACAGTGTCGGCAATGATAAAGATGATGCCGCCGCCGGCTCCTCCAGTTTCCCCGTTTCCCGTAACCGCGCCTGAGTCGCCGCCTCCTCCTCCTCCTGAGCCGAAGAAGAGTTGGGTTAGGGCCGCAACCCCGTAGTTCCCGCCTCCGCCACCGCCGCCGCCCGGGGAATCTCCGGTGTCCTCAGCGCTGCCTCCTTGGCCGGTAGTGGCACCGCTGCCGGCAAGGCCTCCGCCCGTGGCCACGCCCGGGCAGTCGCCTCCGTCGTTACCCGGGCTGCCGGCATTTCCGCCCGTGCCTGAAGTACCGCTGTCTTCGCCGCAGCCGCCGCCGCCGGCGCTATCGCCGGTGGTTCCGCCGGCACCGCCTGCGCCTGAAATATAGTTGGCTGTGTCTGAACCACCTCCGCCGCCGTAGCCGCCGCCTCCGCCACCAGCGCCGCCCTCGCCGATACTACCTGTTGAACCGCCGCCGCCTCCGCCGCCGCGGGTGCCGGTGGTGTCGTCCCGAGTGGCGTATTCCTCCCCGGCGCCTCCACCCAACGTGCCCTGCAAACCATCGTCGCCGCCCTTCCCGTTTTGGCCGTCGTAGGACTCGCCGTTATTTCCGCCGTCAGCGACACCGCCGGCACCGCCGCTGTAGCCCATGCCGGTGACGTCTATCTTCCCGCCCGTGTTGACGGTGACGGTACCCGTGGCCATGAAAGCGAGCACACCGCCCGATGAGCCATCCCAGGCATTGGCCGTCAAAGTACCGCCCGAATTGATCGTAACCGTGGTCCACTGGGGAACCCTCTGTACCACTACCTTCTGGTTGGCAAAGGCCGTGCCGTCGTAGGAGTTCTGAATCGCGGCTATAACATTTATTGTGGTACCGTTGGGAACCGAAGCAACTTCGAGGAACTCGTAGTTACCGACGTCCGCCGTGTCCCCCGACGCACCCCGAAGGTTCATCAATAGAATCTCATCATTGGCCGCAAAACCGGTGCTATCGGAAACGGAAATGGAAGTGCCGGTGGGGTTTGCCGTGACCACAGTGAGCACCCCATCAGGATTACCCACACGGTTTGAGCCCAATATAGCCGTGTTAAAGTTTTGTGTGCTTGCAAGAGTAACAGAGCCGTCAGCGCCGGTACCGGTATCCAGGCCACCCTCTCCGCCATCATCGTTCCTCCATCGGGTGTGAATCTGCTGGAGATCCGGAGGAGAAACAATATCAAAGCTGGCAGAGGTCGCCGTCGTCAATCCCGTCGCCGTGGCATCCAGGGTGTAGCCAACGCCTACGTTGTCGATGGATATGTCACTAAAGATCGCCTCGCCGCTCACCGCCGCTACCGTCAATGTCCCGGACAACGTCCCACTAGCCGGATTGTTGTTGATCGCCAACGTGATCGAGTCCGTCGCGGACGGTACCATGCTCCCGCCGGAATCCTGCACCTGGACCCTGATCGCCGGAACGATCGACAGGCCTCCAGCCTGATTTGAAGGCTCCACACTGAATCCCAACTGAGTGGGAACTCCCACAATGTCGAAGCTTACCGACGTCGCCGTCGTCAACCCCGTCGCCGTGGCATCCAGGGTGTAACCACTGCCCGTATTGTCTATGGAGATGTCACTGAACGTCGCCTCCCCACTGACCGCCGCTACCGTCACCGTCCCGGACAACGTCCCACTAGCCGGATTGTTGTTGATCGCCAACGTGATGGAGTCCGTCGCCGTCGGTATCAGGTTGCCCTGGGAATCCTGCACCTGGACCTTGATCGCCGGGGCGATCGCTACGCCTGCGGATTCATTTGAAGGCTGCACACTGTAGCCCAACTGAGTGGGCGGACCCGGGTCGACGGTAAAGGCATTGGATACGCCGTTTGGCGTCGAGGAAGTCTCGGTGGCTGTAATCGTGAAACTCCCCGTATTGGAGATGGTCACGCTATGGGAGGACAGCACACCATTGGTAAAGGACACCGTGGTCCCTCCGCCGGCGGACAGGGAGCCGGAAGAGGTAATATCCGCGGTGGCGGTAAAGCCGGTAACCGTGTTACCGAGAAAATCCCGCGCGGTGATGTCAATGCTAAATGGAGTTCCAGCCGCCTGAGTCCCTATGTTGCCCCCGCCGGCGGCCTCCACCAAGAAGTTGTCCACTCCATCCACTGCGTGTTAAGCCATCAAAAAATCTAACCCTAGCGGGATTCGTTGCGTCATTACAAAATCTAACCGAAGTCGTCTCGCATCTGTCGTTTCATGTCCTGTTGTTGGCGCTGTAGTTTCTTGCTGAAGGTCCAGTTTTTCCACGGCGTTTGTTTCAGCGGTGGTCTCTCTCGTGGGGCTCTGTCTGCATGGCTGGCCAGCTTGTAGATCCGCTGCAGTTGCTGATCGATTCGGGTAGAGAGCTCGAAGGGATCAGTTGTCTTAAGCGTGTGCTTGAGGGCTGCCAGCTTTTTGGGGTCTCCCTTTCGGGACTCCACGACCCGTTCGAACGGGGTACGAGGCGTGTCATAGCGGCGAATAAGTCGAGAGCCTATACGGATCTTGCATCGCAGCTTCATGGAGGGCTGGAACAGATTCTGGAAGATCCTAAGCTCATCATAGAGCTGGTTGGCGGCCTCTTGGGCCTTTGCGGTGTCGTAGCGATCCCAGCCCATAAGCTTTCTGACATGGGTCCAGTTTTTCTGCTCGATGTGCGCGTTGTCATCTTTTTTGTAGGGACGCGAGCGGGTGAACTGAATGGTGTGGCCAGCTGGGCGTTGTTGACAGAAGGCAAGAAGGCGATTGTTGATAAACTCACTGCCGTTGTCGGAGTCGATCCCCTTGAGGGGAAAAGGAAGCTGGTGTTCGATCTCGGTGACCGCATTCAAGACACCTAAAGCGCTCTTACCCATGACGGCCTTGCGCTCTACCCAGCAGGTAGCAATGTCGACACAGTCCAGACTATGGACAAACTCCCCAACCGCTGAGGCCCCTGAGTGTGACACCAGGTCAATCTCCAGATAGCCCGGCCGGTTCACATCCCAGTGATCGGTCTTAATCGGGATCATCTGCTTTAGTAGCGATCCGGGCCGAGTGGTGCCATAGAGTCGGCGTTTCACGATGTGCTTGGTTTCCCTCAGGCGCCGATCCATCTGACGGGCGCTGATGGCCAGGAGCTGATCCTCTAACGGTTGGGTCAGCTCGAAGTGTTGCCTTATCCAGGGCAACCAGTGTACAAGGGCGGCCTTCAGACGTTGGGAGCACAGATACCCCGAGGCCTCCCACACCTTTGCCAAAATCCTTACCATTGCCCGATTGTATGTAGGAGAGCGAGGTGCACCCCGTTTGCGTACAGTTGCCTCGGGCAAGGGCCGGTTTAAAAGCCAGATGGCATATTTGCGGTTGTAGCCGCAAACCTTGCAGAATTCCTCTAGCATCGTTCCCTTCTGTGCCCGTGGTGCGTGCTGATAACGATCATAGATGGATCGTAAATACTCCTGCTTGGATCGTCGTGCCATGGTGAACCCTTCCATTGTTGCCCTCCTTGAGCTCTAATGTGAGCCCTTGGAGGGTTAGAATCACAAATGGCGCAACGTATCGCCCTTGGGTTAGATTATACATGGCGCAATACGCACTATTTTCCACCTGGTCTATTTTAAATTCAAAATCATCCCCAAAAGCTGCCGCACTTAGATCAATCGATGCCTGTGTCTCTGAACACTCATCGTTTCTAACTCTGGAAGAAGCAGAGAGTGGATTGCCTGTTTCATGTTCCCTGAGTGACGGAGTAACCCCCCCCGCACAGGCGGTATTTACAATTCTTTCACCAGCGCTAACGGTTTCATTATCAATAAAAGTGGCGTCTCCCGCGGCAATAAGCTTGGCCGGAGTTGACGCGCTCGTCAATTGAGTCCAGGCGCCGCCATTAACTCTGAAACTCCAGGTGGTATTGTCTGGTGAACGAAAATCCCCGTTGCCACCAGTATCGACTTCAATGGCATAAATTATTTTTGTGGTTTTGTCATGATCTGTGAGATTGGCATCGACTCCTACCCCTGAGAATGGCACCCGATTAGTGTCCACAACTTTTGAACTTATAGTTAAATTTGGCGCGTCATTTGCAATCTGCCACTGCCTGCCTTCCTTCCAAGCGCCTATTTCTAAAGGCCCCAGCAAATAAAACTCCGGGCTGATATCCGGGGCATCGAATTCATACGAAATATCGTAGGTCCCACCCGGGACAAAGGTCTCGTCGTTCCAGGTGAGCACCTTGGCGCCACCCACGGTTGTGACCGTCATTCCCTCCTGGGGGGTGATCACGAAGCTATCCGGGACGTATTCCTTCACGGGTCCGCTATGACCCTTGTTGGCCTTCACGGTAAATTTCATCCGATAGAGGACGGGCGGATAGATACGGGTGGGGCCGCTCCTGGTCACATCAAAATCCACCGCAGCGACCACTTCAAAGTTGTCCTGTATGCTCCTCACGCCGTTCTCGGTGACGGCGGTCAGGTTCATGACGTAGTCGCCCAGGACCGATACCTGGTAATTGGTATAGTAGTCGGGCAGGTCCGTGACGCCGTAGAATTCACACTGGGGGCTGATCTTTATGGTTGTATCGGCCGTGGTCAGGGTGGTCTTGCCGCCCAAGGGGTCGACGATCTCCAGGGTCACGTCCGCGTCGCAGACCATAAGGCCCGCGTCGTCCAGGACGCCAATGGCGATAGAGCTGTTTTCGTTTGGCAGGTAAAAGGACTTGTCGATGTTGATGGCCAGGACGCCCCAGGTGAATTCCTTCTCCTCAATGTAGGTCACGCCGTCCTTGACCAGCTTGACCTGGAGTTTATATTTACCCGGCCTGCGGGCCCTCTTTCGCGGCAATTTGACGTTAAAACGGCCTTCCCTGAGCTCTTCGATCTCGCCCTCGATGTCGGTCAGTTTACCCTGGGCGTCATAGACGAAGGTCTCTACGCTCTCATTTGCCTTGGCAAGCCTCCGCCGCGCCTTTCTAAAATTCTTCCGCACCCGGCGGGTTTTTAATCTCTCTCTGCGTCTTTCAATCTTCTCCTCGTAGAGCTCGTACTCTTGTTTCCACTTCCCACGGTTTTGCAAGCGCTGCTTTGTGGTGTATTCGAAATCGAAATCGGCATCTGACTGCAACTTATAATCTTTCTTGCTGGCAATGATTCGCGGCGTGACGTCCGAGCCCTGAGGCGTGGGGGCAACCTGAGGAGTAGGAGCAATTTGCGGGGTAGGAGCAACCTGTGGCGTGGAGGCCACCTGCGGGTCTGAGGAATAGTCGATGGTAATCTGATCGAGTATCACTTGCTGGGCCCCATCAGATATTAGAAATGCCCTGAAATGGAAGGAGCCGGTACCCACGTCATTATCAAAGGAGGTGATGCGGGCATTGACCTCAGCGGCAGTATTGGTTTGGCCGACGCTGTTTGTAGCAGCCGACCAGCGGGAGCCGTTGTGGTAGTACCAGTTGCTTCCATCATTGGAAATTTGATATCTGACCAGGCCCTGATTCCCAGATCCAATGGTTTCCTTAAAGGCCGTGATCTCTGTGAAACTCGTGCCGGTCACATTTTGAATGGTGGGGGCATCATTGGGATAGGTACCGTTGGCGGGCTCCAACCGCACCATGGAAAGCCGCACGTTGAGGCTGGTGCGGTTATGGGTCCGCATGTGGACCCGGTACTGAAGGTAACGCCCGCTGTTGACGGTAACGGTCTCACCCGCGGATTCCGTGTATGAGCTGGTGGTCCGCCCTTCTGGTCCCTGCCAGGCCGACCAGGTAGTACCATCCTCGCTGGTGCTGAGCTGGATACGGATATCGGAATGGGGCAAGAGGTTCTCCCACCAGGGAATCGTGGAGGCCTCCGCAACCAGGATATCCAGATCGTCATCACCGTCCAGGTCGTCCTCCAGGTTCACCACGAATACATGGTCACCGCTGCTGACGGTTCCTGATGCGAGGGTTGCCTTGGACCAGGAAAGGGGACTTCCACCATTGTTTCGATACGCGTGAACTTGCGTGTTCGTCCCCAGGACCAGATCCGGGTCACCGTCGCGATCCAGATCCCCCACCCCTACAGAAACGGGTAGAGAGAGCGGACCGGTATCGATGGTCCTCTTGGTGAAGACCGGGGAGACCAATCCTTCGTTTTCGTACCAATTGAGAATTGTCGCATTTCCTCCCACTCCCACCACATCCATCTTCCCATCGTTATTGATATCGGCTGCAACCACTGACTCTACGTTTGAGAGCGAGAGATCGATGTTGTGTTTGGCGAAGAGGGGCGGATTGGCTCCATTGTTTTCGTACCAATAGAGTCCACTCTGATCCCCGGCAAGAATATCCAGGTCCCCATCCGAATCGAGATCGCCGGTGGAGAGGGCATCCACGGAGCTCAACGTGTTGTCCAACGTCCAGGCGATCCAGCTGGGACGATTAGCACCACTGTTCTGATACCATCTGACGGTGGTCCCGTCGCCGATGATGATATCGGGGACGCCATCGCCGTTCACATCGGCCACTTCCACCTCAGTCCCGGCCGATGGCCGGGCAATGATCCCTCTCTGCCAGGTGGGGAGCAAACCGCCACCGTTCTCAAACCATTCCAGTACACCCGATGCCAGCACCACAACGTCCCGGCGGCCATCTTGATTGATGTCGGCCACATGGAGGTCCTGAGCACCTTGCGGCCCGCCATTGCTGATGGTGCGCTGGGTAAAGCCCTGAGCGCCGTTGTTCTGAAAATAGAGGACGGCGGGTTGGCTGTCCTGGACAGCAATCACGTCGACGTCATCATCGCCGTCGATGTCGGCACCGAACACGGACCTGCCCACAGCAAGGGTCCCGATGCTCTTCGTCGAGCTAAACTGGGCCTCACCCTGACTGAGTGCCTCGGTCCAGCTGAGTCTCCCCCACACGGTCCCTGCAGCGCCCGAGTCCATAGGCTGCGAGGTGTAGGTGCCAAATCCGGTGCTGAGACCGGCAGGATTTAATTCGATGTGATCCGTTAGCCATTGGGTGTTGTTGTGAGTTCCGGAAAAATCGGACTGCTTGTCGTGCACGACGGCAGGTGGAAAGAGTTTCAGGATCGCCTGACCGTCGTTGATTTCGATCTTGCGCGAGTCGAAGGTGTAATTCGAAGCAGTTGTGAAGGGCCAATTGTAGAGGGCTGCCGATAAGGATGGTAATGCTAGCGAGGAGAAGCAGGACCGCGCCCCCGGCGACGAGTATCCCGGTGCGGAGGCTTTTTTGTTTCCGTAAATCGTCCATCAATGAGGCTTAATTAAATATAGTAGGAACTGAGAATTTGGCAGTAACATAGGCAATGCATATGCCACAGCATAGCCCGACTTAAGTTGTTGATTTTTCAACGTATTCTGAGTCGGTTTGTACCCCAATGCTCACTGCCGGGACGAGAACTGACGGGTAGCGGAAGAAATGACGGAAAGTGTCAAGAAAATGGAACAAATACGAACGATGCTGACCTTTGTGAAAGAAAAATTGGATGGAGCGACGTAGGACAATAAGGGAAAAGATGGGAACCCATGAAATCACGATAGGTCCATGAAAGTCTGCCGTACCGGAAGCCGATCGTAGAAAAATTCACAAAGGCAGAAGGACGCCGTTTTACCGAGAGACCCAACCTTCATGTGGCTCGCCCCGGCGTTAGCCCCGATCCGACGAAAAAACTAAGATTTGCGCGAACGTGGAGTGCATGTTGCAAAAGTTTCAGCCTTAGGGGAGCTTGTTCCGTAACTCCACCAACAGTGAGTTTCGAACTACATGGTGGAAACCACTCCTCGGACTGGTCTGGTGCTCAGGTTGGATGATTTCTTCGAGCTATTAATGTCGGATCGGGGTTAGCCAGCTCTTCGGTGGTTTGACAGCTCCAATGGGTGATGGGAACATTGAATCAGTTCAAGGAGGATCACCCATGCGCCGATTCTATGGAGCCCTCATCATTTTAGCGCTAGCGCTGACCCTACCAGTGGGATCAGTAAGCGCCGGTGTCTTGACGAAATTTAATGAAACCAGGATTAACATCGAGGCTCATGAGAGGCTAGAGAACTTTGGCATGACCAAGGAAAGTCTCCACGCCCATGTTGTGAGTTGGTTGCAATTGAATCTTCCGCGGCTGGTGCTAAAACCGTCCATACGCCCCTTTATGCATGTCCGTGTCCTAGTTCAAGAAAGAAGCAGTTTTTCCTACGGCTATATTGGCGTTCGCATCGTGCGCATGGTCACCATCAACGACATCGATTTGCCTATTTCCGGAGGGGTATGGCAAACCGGGGGAATCGTCGCGGCGCGGGTATCTGATACCCAAGACTTTGTACTGCAATCTTTGGATCAGCTCCTCGTCAAGTTTGCCAACCGATGGAAACGGGACAATCCATAGGATAATTGACGAATCGCGCAAAGCGGACTCAGTACTGAGTAACGAGTGCTGAGGACTGAGTGGGGAGCGTGAAGAGACAACAGACTACTGACTACAGACTCCCGGTCCTCAATCCCTGGATCCGGGCAGAGGTCAGTTGTCGGTGGTCAGTGGTCCAGAATCCGCAAGGTCGCTCTGCTCTTTGCCGTTTGCGCAGTCTTGGCGAAGGGAGAAACTTTATTGAAGTCGTTCTGTTGAATATGCCATGCCCAAGAATCTAGAAGAAGACGAACCTAAATCCTTTACTGATATTTTTGCCCCAACCTTTTGCCCTCTCTTGCCATTTACGTTCTAAATCCAGTTTCGTCTTCCGCCCAATTTCGATCTGCTCTAATGTATGGACTCGATCCTGGGCCTGTTCTGCAAGTTTTGTTAGCTTTTCAGCTCTCTCATTGAGCATTCTATTTTTTGCCTGCTCTGCGGCGTGGGAAGTTTGCCACCGCTTGAGAGCCGTCTCAAGGGTCTTGGTCTTCGCTTCCAGCCGCGACTTCTCTTTCCGGGCGACTTTGTACCCGTCATCCAAGCTCTTGATCCGAACCTGTGCCTGCTCCATCACGCCCAATAGATCTCTTGCCGTCTCTGTAAGTTTTCTGGTCTTGGCCTGCTCGGTGGTATAGGCGGTTTGCCAGCGTACAACGGCTGCTTCCATTTTTGAGATTTTTGCTTCCATTTCAACTTTCTCGTCCCTAGCCTCACGCCGAGCTTCCCGCAAGCTCGTCTCCCTTTCTCGACCCTCCTTCACTGTGTCTAATAATTCGTCTACCTTTTTGGCAAGCCTTTCTGACCCGCGTTTCTCCTTGGAGTAAGCGCTCCGAACTTCCTGAAGAGAGGCTTCAAGCTCCTTGTAAAGCGAGTAAGCCATGACCACCCCACCGGCCAGCAGGACCAGCGCAACGGTGAATGTCAACCACAGGATTTTCTTTTTACTGTTCGTCGTCATCGGTTTGATTTTCTTTCAGTTCAAATATCAGTTACCGCCCGACCAAGAATCTGCAGACCACGCAACCTCAGGCATTTCCAACCGCTTGGTTGGATCACAGGCATTCGCCCCACCGGACCTACCAATATAGGCAAGGCACATGCCACGCTGCAAGAGCCATTTAAGTTGTCCATTTATTTGAATTAATTGAATCTCCCCGGGATGCCACAGGTACCCGGGTGTACAAGAATTAACGGGAAGGAATGGAAATAACGAAAAGTGTCATGTTTTGGGACCTAGGTTCGGCTATGGAAAGGTTGGGGCCCCACTGGCGATGGAATCTCTGCCACTGATGATCGTAGGGGTTAGAAAAATGACCAGCTCGCTTTTGATGATTTCGTCGTCCTTATTTCGAAATGCCGCTCCGAGAAAGGGGATATCCCCCAGCAAGGGGACCTTATTTGTGGTCTGTATACTTTGGTCCTCTATGAGTCCGGCAATGATAATGGTAACGCCGTCTTTGACCATGACGGTGCTCTCAGCGGTGGAGGTCTGTACAATGGGAATCTGGTTGCCAGAGGCCGTGGTGAGGGTTCTGTTCACGGAGCTCACCTCTGGTTTGATCTTCATGGTGACGTATCCTTCTCGGTTGATGGTGGGGGTCACTGTAAGCGACACCCCCACGTCAACGAAGGTTACTTCCTCTGCCGTGGTGGTGGCCGATGTGGTTGAGGTCACCGATGAGGTGATGAAGGCCTCTCATGTCCCCACTAGAATTTTCGCTTCCTCGTTTTCCACCACAGCGATCTGCGGTGTGGAAAGGACATTGGTCTTACCAACGGTTTGGAGAAGGTCTAAAACAGCCGTAAAATCATCATCTGCAAGGGTACCAACAGTCAACCTACCAATGGGTCCCGCCGCACCAACGGGTGGTGCAATAGGAAAGGTCCCCTGTAATCTCAAATCGGCCAGCTGCTTGAATAAGACCTCCCAGTTGACTCCCATCTGGTACTTGTCGCTAAGGCGCACCTGGATAATCTTCGACTCAATGTTGACCTCACGGGTCTTTCGGTCGAAGGCGCGAAGGACTCGCTGAACGTCGTTCATTCGGGAAGCAAGGTCCGTTACCACTAGCGTGTTGGTACGCTTATCAAGCCGTACACCTCCCAGATTCGGAGTCAGGACCTTTTCAATCTCGGGTTGGACTTCTTCTGCTTTGCCATAGTGCAATTCAAATACTTGGGTTTGTAGTTTAGTAGCCTCGTCCATGTTCTCGGCGGCTGTTACCATGGGCCCGAGCTTCTCCGGCACATCGATAAGAACCAGGATACGGGTCTGGGGATCACCAATTACACGTCCCACCGCCGACTTCATGTTATTCAAGAGGGCCGCCACTGCGTTCGCATCGGCATTCTCAAGTTGGATGGTCCTCACTTTTCGCTGGTCCGCAAATGGGGCACCGAACAGACGAGTATAATCCGCCTCGGTCATCATATGGATGATTCCGTTTTGAACCACATAAGCGAGTTCATAGCTCAAGGCAATGATGTCCAGGATGTCCAGCACTGTGACTTCTTTCAACGTGAGACTGATACGCCCCCCCACGTTCTTGCCGGCGACGATATTGAGATTTCCCTCCTTTGCAAGAAACTTCATCACCGCCAGTATGTCCATCTGCCTGAGGTCCACGGAGATTCTGACATCCAGGCCAGGAAGCTGATTCTGTCTTTCAGTCACATTGGAGCTGAACTCAGCTGGGGAACTTTTCGGCCCCCGAGGAGGATCTGGAACCGCAGCAACGGCAGTCATGGCAGGACGCGAATCACCCGTTTCTCGAACAGCGATCTGCATTGGACCCGGCCCCGCCTGAATACGGTAAGGCAGTTGGGGCACAGAAGGCAGCTGTATTGATTCGTCGGTTAATTTCTGTGATTCAATGGTCAGCGGGTTATCCCTTTGCGCGCTTCCAAGGACCTTCTGCAGCGGTGCTTCCAAAATTTCATTGGTACCTGTCTGAGCTTCAGCTGCCCCTGAAACCTGCACCATAGCTGCATACAAAGGGGTGTCCGTGGGCTCCGGAATCACTGTGTCTTCCTCTGCAATATCCATTGGATCCTCGAAGCCTAGCTCAACCTCAAGCTCCTCCGATGGGCTCACTGGCGACATGGTGACTGAATCATCCACGGGCTGTAACCTGGCAACCTCTTGCGCCACAGCATTCCCGAGAGCCTGCTCCCTTTCCTGACTCTCGGATCCAACCTTTAGTTTGGCGACAGGAGAGGATATCAGTGATGTGGTCGCCTGCAGAATTGATGTCTCGTGGGACAACGGCATCGAAACATCTGAGCTTATTTCGGTCTCCGATACTTTCGAAAACCTCACTATTGAGCTGGTAACAGATACTTCAGCTGCAAGTGATTTATCCCCGTCTCCCACCTCAGGTTCCAATGCATCACCGGGTCTTAGAGCAACCTCGGATTCCTCTGGCAACTCCGATCGAGCCATTGCCAGCGAACTATCTACGGGTAGGACCACCTGTGCTTCCAACTGGTCCTTTAGTATTTCGTTGGTCTCAGTTATTTCAAATAAATTAACCGACGCTGTGGTCATGGCATTCAATTCAGTCTGAGAATTAACTGGGACCTTCACCACGGTATCGCTTATACCACCTGGGCCTGCTATGACCTCAAAGGTCTCTGACGACTTTGGCGAACCTACGATTGTTGCAACACCAGCTGACTGTGATTTGAAGGGAACTTTCACAGGCAGTTCCGACACTTTTTTTGGAGCCACCTTGGTCTCAGAGATCATCGGTGACCGCATTTGAGCCACGGACAGGGAACGATCCGCTACAGGTACGGCTGGTGAAACCTGCCCCGGCGCATCCGGCAGGTTCTTCATAGGTTGCCTTGCCTGGGAAGTCTCCGATAAACTCATCGAAGAATTGGCAATTGAAGGATCCGACTGCTGTGGGTTTGGGACATCCTGGCGCAGTGGTCTCGATACCTCACTGGAGTCCAATCGCAACTCCAATTCCCGTGGCAATCTGGTTGGAACCACGTACGGTGGACTGACCCCTGGCTGCAATCCCAGGTGTTCCGGACGAGCCATGGAATTATGCAATTGATGGGTTCCGCTTTCGGTGATGGTCTTACTGGGGAAGGGAGTTGGCCCGGTACCAAGCATGAAGGTTGCCCCTGGCAGGCCCCTTTCAGATCTACCCGGTATTTTGTAATAGCCAGCTTCCCGCTGCGCCCCAGGTGGGTTCGAGTGGCCAGCCGGTGAATTGGCGGATGGGGAACTTCCCGGCAAACAGGAGGAATGTAGGAAAGAGACTATGACTAGACTTGCAACACCAAATCCCGCCCAATTCCTTCTCATAGTAAAAATCTTTTCTTAGGAAGCTCCAGCTCCTCATTGAAACGGAAAAGGAGTTGTCTCCTAAAATAGGTCATACTCCGCATCACCATGACTTAAGATGGCCCGGTCCCGTAGGATAGCCTTAACCTTTAACCCGTTAATGGAGTCACCCACTTTAAGAAACGAGGTCTGTTGACTTGCCTTATCTTCGATCATTGCGACAGGATCACTCCCCCAAGAAATCCCAACCAGCGCGAGGGATTTAACCTTCTCCTGCAGAATCCGTACTGGATTGGGCGGGGATGGCTTAAATGACGTCGCCTGTTTAAGCTCCGGTCTTCGAGGTTTAACGGTAGGCGCAGGCATGGGCGCAAAAATGTTTCTTTTCGCCACCTCATTGAGATATTCCCTTAGGGGGGCTATGGAAGCTAATTTCAATTCCCCCTCTCCCGGGTCACCGAAGGAAGTGCTAAACGGCTCCGGTTGAGCTTCCAGATCCTTTGGAATGACCCGATTGTCATTCATTTCAAACGCTATCCCAATGACCACTAAAACAAGAACTCCCACCAGGACTCGGTTGAGCAACTTGAGGTTAAACTCGGGTTGTATCCCCTGAAAAAAGTACCGACGTCGGATAGAACTATTGGGGCTTCGGAATAGAATCCTCGACCAAGAGCCTACTTTCCAGAAGGAAGCCTTCTGGGATTCGTGCTCCCCAGCCTCCGGCTTGCCATCGGACTCAATGAGGCGGAGGAGTCTTTCTTCCGGCGTGACCTTCTGGTTAACCATTGCTAGATCAGCCCAGGATATGTTGCTCCAGCAGATGGGATCGTTGGCCAATCACGGCCCCAATGATGGCTTCATCGACATCATTTTTGCCTGATACGACTAAAAGCTCCAATGCATCGTGGCAGATAGTCGTGATCCGACGGGGATAGCCCTGGGAATAACGGTATATTTCTTGGATTGCTTTCGTCGTGAAGAGGCTGGTTCGCGTGGTATGCCCCGCTTCCTGCAATCGAAAGGTGATCATACCTTCAGTATCGGACATATCGAGGGGAGGAATCACGGAACGATAGCAGATACGATCCCAGAAGTTGTTCATGGCTTTAACACGGGGCAACAGCTCCATCTGCCCATCAAAATAAGTTGCAGGAGCTTGTGCTCATTGGTCTCATAGTTGAGTAGTGCCCGTAGCAGCTCTAGGGAGGCCGAGCTTAAACGCTGAGCCTCGTCGATTAACAACACTACGGTTTCCTCTTCGTTGATGCCTTTTTCATAGAGAAAACGTTCGATGAGCTCCAGGGATTCCACAATGGAGGGGGTTTCGGTCTCAGGAACAATCCTGAAGAGCTTTAGGAGCGCAGCGAGAAACTCCGCTTCTGTTTCGTAAAACGGATTGAGCATCAAATGGGAAGAGACATTTTTTTCTTTTTTAATTTCTTGAAACAGCCTCCGACTCAGGGTTGTCTTGCCTGTCCCCACGTCCCCCAAGATAAGGCTCATTCCCCGCTTCAACTTGATTGACACTTGCAAGCGATACAGGGCCGCCTTGTGAGCTTCCGATGCGTAAAACAGGGTTGGGTCTGGGCTGGTTGAAAACGGCTCTTTATTGAGTCCCAACGACCAATAGTAGCTCATAACCGTTTAGACACCCTCCACTTCTTTACAAATTTGTACGCCTATTACCGAGCAGAACAGGCCTACCCCTATTTTCGGCTGCAGAATAGGCTACTTTCCGCCATTAAATTCACTACTCGACCTAATTGCACCAAGAGACTTATAGGAGGCAATATTTATACCAAATGATCCGAAATGAGGTGGGGATCGTCCTAGGAATGTTTCGAACGTCGTTTTAACTGTTCAAACAAAACTAGCTAGATTGGTTCAGAACCACTGAATCAGCGCACCTAGTTGATTTCATAACCTAACTAAATAATATCACTTCTGTATCCTTAGAATTTGGTCGAGTTCGCCTCTGCTATCCAGTGCCTGAATCTCCTGGTACCCCCCAAGCGCGATTCCACCTACAAATATCTGAGGCACAGTCCGGCGCCCCGACTTACGCATGACCTCCTCCTGCAGGGCTTCGTCATTTTCAATGTTGATTTCTTCGAATTCTACACCTTTGGAGGTGAGCAGGGCTTTTGCATACCGACAGAAGGCACAATAGTCTCTCGTATATACAATGACTTTTGGCATGAAATCACCCATTCGTTTCCTACTTCTTCTGCTGCGGCAGCGTGTGGAGGTGGGCCTCCACCTTCTCGGCCAGGGCTCGATTATCTTGACCTGCAAGGGTTACAAATTGTTGATAGTGGACTCGCGCTTGCTCGTACTCCCCTAACCCCTCTAAGACCAAGGCCAGGTTATACTGCGTTTGGGGAAATGCTGGCTTTAATTTCAACGCTTTTTCCAGGACCTCACGCGCGTCGTAGAGGCGTTGTTCCTCGCGGTAGATTAAACCGAGGTTGTTCAACGAACTCAAATTGCCTTGATCGAGAGAAAGGGCCACCTGATAGTTTTTTATGGCGCGTTTGAGGTCTCCCTCTAGGTGATAGATGACCCCCAGGTTGTGATACGCTCTAACATAACTCGGGTTCAGAGCCAAGGCTCTCTCAAAGTGGTAGATGGCCTGAACCTGGTTCCCAAGTTCTTTATAAACCACTCCTAGGTTGTTATACGCTTCAGCATGAAGGGGCCAGATCCGAATAACCTTTTCGTATTCTTTTCTGGCCTGCGAGAAATCATTCTCTTCCTGATATAAAAGCGCAAGATTAAAACGATATCGCACCTGTTCCAACAAATCTGAAGTGACACTTACCTCAGAGTTTGTATTCCCTTCTAGAGTTCTCTTATCTTTCGCTTGACCCTTTCTTCCACGCCATCTTCCATTTCCAGCCACCAGTTCAGCATCGTTTATCAGAGGATGTTGTACCCCCCCCAGCGATTGTTGGGCTAACGCATATACTTTTTCCACTTCAAGAGGTTCGAGGGCGGGAACAGATGGAGGAGGAGTTAGAATCAAGTCCACAGGGCGCTTTTTCGCTGCCAGGGAGGATGAGGAGGAATTGACCCTTTGACCGGGTCCGTAAAAAAAATAAATCACCAGCACAAGAAAAAGGATCACGCAGGAGGCCAGCCCAAGTCCAAGAGTTGGGGACAGACTACGTCCCTTCAAAAGGGAGTTGATGCCAATACCCAGACCGCTACGATTCTTTTCCTCCACGAGAGGTAAGGCACCGGAAGGCTCATCCGTACGGTATCGCCTCGCGAGCCTACTGGCCTGCGCCTTTTTTAATGCATCCGCTAGTAGGCTCATGGGATTGGTGTCTGAAGTACTATACTGGTGGTTAGAATAACCTTGATATTCGCAAACCCCTCCGCCTTCTCGAAGGTCTTTGCCACTTCTTCGGCCTGTGCTTTACGATTGAACTTCCCGATAAAAATACGATGCGGGTTTGGACCCTCTTCGATTTCTGCCTTACTGACGAATAAGGGGTAGCCGGTGGCCTTCACCCTCTGGGCCACCTCCATAACTTCAGCCTTCGTTCGGAAGGCACCAAGCTGGACCGTGTAAAAGGGGATCCTTTCGATGCTCGCCATGGACTGCTGGTCATGCAAAGCCGCGTGGAATCCTTTAGAATCTTTCTTAAACAGCAACCATTTGAAGTCCACAAAGAACCCTGCTGCCGCCAGACCCAAACAGAAAATCATCATGGCTGCAAAGGTGAGGGCGACGCGCTTCATGAAAGTTTGGGTAGCTGGAAGGGCATCCTGGCCTTCCAGGCTTTTCAGTCCCTTCAATACCGTCCGGCGCTGTATCTCCCTACTCTGCGCCGCATACCCCGCCAACAACGCACGGTCACAGGCAAGGTTGACGAGTCGAGGGATCCCATGGGAAAAGCGAATCACCTGATGCATAGCGCCTGGAGTGAATTGGATATCTCCTGAAGACCCTGCAACCATGAGCCGATGCTGGACGTATCGTGGCACTTCGTCCTTCCGCAGGGGCCGTAAAGCGTAGCGGATAGAAATCCTCTCGTTTAGCTGCCTCAACCGCGGATGGGAAAGTTTTTCTCCCAGCTCATTCTGACCGATCAAAATAATTTGCAAGAGCTTCTCTTTTTCTGTCTCCAGATTTGACAGGATACGGATCTCTTCCAAGACAGGTAGAGACAACGCCTGTGCCTCGTCGATGATCAGGACGGAATGACGGTTGAGTGACTGTTGGCGGATGAGGAACTGGTTGAGTTCGTCCAGATAACCCTTTTTGGCCCTTGCCCTACTTTTGACCCCAAAGTCGCTCAGAATACATTGGAGGAGTTCCTGCTCAGACAACATGGGGTTGAAAATGAGGGCGGCGTCTGTTGCATTGGGATCGATCTGGTTCAAAAGGGTGCGGCATAGGGTTGTCTTCCCAGTCCCCCTCTCTCCTGTGATCAGAATAAACCCTTCTTTTTCCCGTATGCCGTAAAGCAGGTGCTCATAGGCCTCCCGGTGGTTTTCGCTCAGGAAAAAGTATCGTGGATCCGGGGTCAGGTTAAAGGGTTTTTCCTTAAGGCCGTAA
This sequence comes from uncultured Binatia bacterium (SeqCode), assembly GCA_965215595.1. Taxonomy (GTDB): domain Bacteria; phylum Desulfobacterota; class Binatia; order UBA9968; family CAXXLF01; genus CBDCDW01. The sequence goes on from CBDCDW010000007.1 coordinate 541,668, forward strand.
AATTCCTCGTACATGACTTGTTCCCTCATAACAGTTCCCTCGACGTCTATAGAGTTAAGACTACCAAGGGGAAACCCTCTTTAACTTTTTCAACCTGGCCAGATCGCGTGCCGAAATCTCAGCGGTGCCAAGGCCTGGTTTAAGACCCTAACCGCAGACGTACTTCCCCACAAGGCAACACCATGGGCATCAGCTGACCAATTAATACCAAAGCTGAATTGTCCATTCAGGCTGACCTCGAATCCCTCGCTCCATGAGAACCTAGCGTGTTACCGATCCCCCCGTACTTTCCAGGAAATACGCAACCCGATCTAAAAACTCAGGTAAGTCCGTCACAACGATGTTGCCACTCTTCTTATCTACAACAACCTTGCCTTCTGCGGAAAGGAGGCTCTTCACGCCCGCCTCCACATCCGTCCACAAATCGGTGTCCGTGGCCGCAGTCACCGTAGTTAGGCCGCCAGTCTCTCCTTCGGTAGCAACTCCAGGGGTGGCCGTTTCCACAGCACCGATCTGAGCTGCAGCCGGCGATGTCCCGCTCCGCTTTCGATGGACGTACTGAAGTGAAAAAATCCTCGTTTCCACCGCCAGTTTAGAGATCCGGATCGAGTTTTGTTTAAACTTATAAGTTAAACCAAGCAGATCAGAGAGTGTATCCATGGCATTCGTCAAGGTGACCTTCTTGAGATCCAATGTAACCCGGCCTTGAACAGCGGGATCCATCACAATACTAAAAGAGGTCTGCTTGGAAATCGCTAGTAGAACCTCACGGATTTCTGCATCGCGAAGCGTGAAAGTGTAAACTCTCTCCGGCTCCTTCTTTTGCTCGATCTCCACGACAATCAATTCCGGAAGAGGCCCTCTTGAAGGCGGCTTCGCACGCACAGGCGGGGCTTTGAGATCCCTCCTGCGGCCGTCCCTCTCCAAAACCACAACATCGTGGCGAATTTCCACAACCTTTTCTTCTCCAATCTTTTCACCGACAGCAACCGTGCGACCACCAATGCTTGCGACCGATTTGTGCTGCCCCACAATAATGGCCCTGATCTCAAGGCCGCCAGTCTCGGGGCGGCCTCCCGTCGCCTCCTCCTCAGGGGTTAGAAAGGGGTTGCGCCCCCATTGGGCTCTCTCATCAGCCGCCTTAACTTCTGGCAACTTTGGCAATGCAGCGTGTTTCCCCGTATCACCGCTATCTAACAAGTTACTTGCTACTCTGCTCGCATCCGCCTTGATGAGTATCCGGTCGCGACTGACATAGGCAACTGCCACAAAAACCGAAACCGAAATTAGAAGAAACCACAGCTCTCTAGTCATTTTCCTTGACCGGCAGATCCCCGTTTTTGTAATAGGCCTTCCATGTCACCTCTGACTTAACGAGAGGGACTCCTCTCTGCAACCTTAGCGAATCGACCCGCACTAGCCGGGGGAGATTCTGTAACGCGTCAAGAAAATAAGCGACCTCTCGATAATCTCCAGCAAAAGAAATTCTCACAGGGAAAGAGTGGATTAACTTGGAATACTCTGCAGATTTCGCCCTTTGGGCAGCCGTTGAGGCCGCCACTACTGAGGCCGAGGCCGATGGACTGAATTCCTCAGTCTTTAAAAAAACATCCGATAGGTTGTACTCAAGGGTAAGAAGGCTGACCTGCTGAAGAAGTGTAGGAAGATCCTTATCCACAGGCAACATTCGGAGCAGTCGTTCCTGCGCTTCTTGCAGTGCTTTCTTCTCGCCAGGATCTAAAGGGGGGAACTTCCGCCACAGCTCTTGCCCAGCGGCGAGCTCTGTTTCCACATGAACAACCTCCCGTAGGAGGTTCCGAATCCGGTGAATCTTGATGCCCCAAAAAATAGTACCCGCTATAGTCACCGCCCCTACAGTGAGAGCGAAATACGACCGAAGCGATCTGCGGTTGAGACCCTGCCAGCTCACTTAGAATTCCCTCATATGACCACGGACCTCAAACTGAATCTTGGTTTTCTTGATTTGCACCCCCTGCCTCTCTATGTCCGCGCCAACTTGCGTGGTAGTGACTCCAGGCTTTCCCACCGTTGAACCCAGAACCGTTTCCGTGAAGGTCGACATTCGAAGTGGACGCAGCTCTAGCTCCTGCATGCTCAGCGACCCTTTCAAGCTCTAGTAAAAACCGTTAAAGGCAACTTGAGCCATATACGCGTCTGGAGAGACAACCTCCCCTTTCAGTATAATCAGCCAATACCCTTTATCTCTCTCCACGCTCATGGTTTTTAGAATCAAATCTGGTGGGGCAAGGCGACTTAAGACCTTAAAGAGCATCATCCATGAGGGGGAACGGTGGTTTAATTGGTTTGGGCCTAATGATTGATTAAGAAGCCTTTGGCTTTCATGCAGCGCACGACTCTTTTTTGCCACTTCGATGGCAGGGAGCCATTGGGCATAGAGGGCCTTCCTCTCCGAGAGAAGATCCCTGTAGTGTCGTTCCGCACGTACCACATAAAAATGAAAGGCGGTGAGAATAAGCAAGATCATCATCATTGAAACGGGGTGATAGAGAAAAGACAGATTCACAGTGGGCCAGTTGCGCACCGTGGCACGGGCGGTTTCCGGTATCAGATTGATTCCCTTTTTAACACTGGTGGCAGCCACAAGACCAAGCGGGATGATAAATCTGGGGAAATCCTCCTGAAAATGTTGTGCCCGTTCTTTGAGCGCGGTGAGATCCAGTGACGGCCCAGGTCGAACGATCTCACCATCGCTATCCATCTCGTTCTTGAGCCGTGCTTTGAGTTCCTCTAAACCGCGCTCTCCTGCCAGGAGAAAATTCAAACCACCCCCATCCGTGAAATGCTGCCGGTGATAGAGAAGAGCGCGGTGGGCCTCCTTCATTGCCTCACCCACCAGATGGTGAACCCCTCCATCTAACCCCCCGCTGGAGAACTCCCTGTAAAAACTCCAAACCCCGTCAATGGTCCCCAAGAGATAACCCTCCTGGCTTCCCAGGAAGAGAAGTACGCGTAGCCCCCTCTCGCCCCCTTCCACCAATTTGAGGGCTCGAAGCAAGGAAATGGGAGCTGTGGTAATGAGGGCGGGCTTTAGATGACAACGATCCAGTATCTGGCGGGCTTCATCCACCTGGGATCTAGGTGCCATGGCCACCAGGACCCTGAGTTGCTTGAGGTCCCCGGTCACAATTTCGTCTGTGACCTCCCAGTCGACGGTCACCTCCTCACCCCCCTCAAAGGACCGCATCTCTCGTTGCACCACCACCGCTAACTCCTCCAAAGGCATAAACGGAAAATCCAGGAGCCTGTGTACGACGCCTGGTCCGGAAAGGGAAAGGGCCACTGGCCATGAGCGATAACCCTTACGAGCAACTAGGACTTCCAGTTGCTGCACCACGTTTTCAGGATTGGCCGTGAGGACCTCTTCCCATTCAAAATCATGGAGGCGCAGCACCGTGCCAGCATTGGAGCCGTGAACCAATCGTATCTGTTCAACTCCCAACTCGATTCCAACGACGCCTGCCATGCCTATCTCGCACCAATCCTTCCAAGAACGCTGTACAACGGAATGAATATTGAAAGCGCAACACCCAAAACAATCGTGGCCAGAATAACGACTATCAAGGGTTCCATGATGGCGAATAACCTTTTGACCTTGCTAGGGATCTCACGATCAAAATATTCAGTCACCCGCTCCAGGCTGGTATCAATGGACCCGCTACTCTCACCCACAAAAACCATGCGGATCACCAGGGGTGGAAAAACGCCGGTCTCTTGTAAGGCTTTCCAAAAGGACACCCCTTGGTTGACTTTTTCTCTTGCCTCTCGGACGCCTTGGGCAATAAGGGCGTTTCCCACAACCCGTTCGGTAATGGTAAGAGTTTGAGTGATATCAATTCCCGTTCCCATCAAGGTTCCAACATGGTGGGCAAAGCGCGACAGGCAAACCATCTCCACAAGGTTCCCTATAACGGGGATCCTTAGCTTCATAGCGTCCACGACAAATCTCCCCGCTTCACTGGACTTGAAGATTCGAAAGAGTATGAACAGACCCACCAGACCCAATAGGAGCAAATACCAATAGGAATTTACAAATTCCCCTGTGGCAATTAGAATACGTGTCACAATGGGAAGAGGTATATTGAGATTTTGGATCATGGGGAGCATACGGGGGAAGACAAATCCCACCAGCACACCCATAAGTGCGGTAACGGCCGTTAAAACGATGGCTGGGTAGATGGTGGCTTTTTTAATTTCAGAGGCCAAGGCATCCTGCCATTCAAGAAACTGAATTAAATGATCCAACACCTTGTCCAAGCTTCCACTGGCCTCCCCTGCCCTAGTTACACTGATATACACTTCGTTAAATATATGGGTGTGACGGGATTGGGCAGCGGAGAGGCTGGCACCGCCACGAAGATCCTGCATGATTACTTGAATGGCCGCCTTCATAGCCCGGTTGGTGGTCTGGCTCTCAAGATCTTCAAGGGCCTGGAGAATTGGCGTGTGCGTTTTGGTCAATTCACACTTTAACCAATCGGCGGGCAATTCCCGCTTTGATTGCCGTCACTAGGTGCGTTGTGAAATTGATCAGTTCCCGCCGATTCACCGGCCGGGTGAGATAGATTCCCGCTTTGATTGCCGTCACTAGGTGCGTTGTGAAATTGATCAGTTCCCGCCGATTCACCGGCCGGGTGAGATAGATGGGAGTGGAAACTCTATCCGGCTCTGCACGGACTAAATAGAGATCCATTCCTCTTAACGTTATGGCAAGCTGTTCCTCGTCGTTGGCGAGCATCACCCCAACCACTTTTTCTCCAACCTTATTCCTGGCTTGATATTTAAAGCGCGGCATCGTCTTTGGCTAGTCAGTAGTTAACCCCGATCCGAAATTCTTTTCCATGCGAAGTACGGCTGAAACCCTAGGCACAAAGACCCGAGACGCCAGACGTTAGACCGATTCCAGGTTCCCATATCGGTGGTTTTAGAAAACCCACGATGATACAGAAAATCACGAGAGAGAAAGTTCATTTTTCACGGTCTCTTTTTTCGGATCGGGGTTAACAGTCATTGGTTAATCGTACTCTTCTCCACCTCAATGATTTTCTGTCCTTCACGATTTACCATTAACGAATAGTCACACCGTATAGGCGACTCGAATGACCTCATCAAGAGTCGTTAGGCCCTGCTTGGCCTTTTCGACACCATCATCCATCATGGTTGTCATCCCTTCTTCCTTAGCAATCTTCAGAATCGTACTTTCCGTGATTTTGGAGGTGATCATCTGTGCCAGATTGGCAGACACCGCGAGCACTTCGAAGATCCCGATGCGCCCTCGGTATCCAGTTTCGTAACAACGCATGCAGCCTTTGCCCCGATAGAAAACATGCTCCCCACTCTCCTCTATACCCAGGAGCTTGAGTACTGCTTCATCGTTCTTTACGGGCTCCTTACAATTGGGACAAATCTGCCGCACCAACCTCTGCCCGATGATGGCCACAAAGGTGGATGCCATGAGCGAGGGGTGTATCCCCATATCCAACAAGCGGGGAATCGCACCAATGGCGTCGTTGGTATGGAGAGTACTAAATACCAGGTGACCGGTTAAGGCTGCGCGGATGGCAACATCCGCAGTCTCCGGGTCTCTCATCTCCCCAACCAAAATGATATCGGGGTCCTGACGCAGCATGGCCCTTAAACCGGAAGCAAAGGTCAAACCAGCCCTCGGGTTAATTTGGGACTGTTGGATGTTGGGAATTTCGTATTCCACGGGATCTTCCAAGGTCATCACGTTTTTCTCGGCTGAGGTGACGTAGTTCAAAGTGGAATAAAGGGTCGTGGTTTTCCCAGAACCAGTGGGGCCCGTCACCAAAATGACCCCATGGGGCCTGGTAACACTTTTCCTAAATATGCTGAGAACTGCCGGCTTGAGTCCCAATTGCTCCAGCCCCAAGATGACCCGCTCCTTGTCAAGGATTCGAGTCACCACTTTTTCCCCGTGAATGGTGGGAAATGTAGAGACTCTGAGGTCGAAGGACTTTCCTTCCCATTTAAAGCTAATGCGACCATCTTGAGGAAGACGACTCTCCGAAATGTCCATGTTGGCCATAATCTTGATGCGGGTGATTAACGCAGGCTGAAGGGTCTTATTGATAAAGGGTCGGACATGCAGGATGCCATCGATTCGAAATCGAACCCCCAGGCTATCCCCTTCCGGCTCAATATGAATGTCCGTGGCCTCTTCCTTAATGGCTCGGTTCATCAGGGAGTCCACCAAACGGATGACCTGTGACCCGACGTTTCCCTCCCCCGCTTTGTCTCTTGTGTAGTCTTCTTTTTCTTCTTTTTTCGGTTGAGCGGGTTTTCCCTCGCCTTCACCTTCGTAATACATCCGAATGGCCTCGACGATCTTGGATTCGGCGGCATAACGGGTATCGATGTACAGCCTGGTTTTGAATTGAAGCTCGTCCAGGATGGCAAGCTCAAAGGGATTGGACATGGCCACAGTGAGGCGATTCTTTGAAAGAGAAACAGGAATCAGTTTGTTTTCCAAAGCAAACTGCCGGGTGACCTTCTGAAGAGCCAAGGGGTCAATGCGTAACCGGGTAAGGTCCACCGACCCGATCCCTGCATCTTGAGCTTGAAGGGATTGCGTGGTCTCAGCACTGACACCATAGAGTTCGTGCAGCAGATCAGTGAGGTGTTTACCCAATTTCTCCTGTTCATGGATCGCGAAAGTCAGCTGTTCGTCCGTAATCAAACCTGCTTCCACCGCCAGCTGCCCGATTTTGCCTTCACCTGAAAAGGCAAAGGACGGGCGGTGCAGCATGGAATTGACCGGCTTACCTGGCGGGGTTTGCAAGGCGAGCCCGCGGGTATCGCCTTTAGCAGGTTGACTGGGTTTAAGCCCCTGAGCTTCTTTGAGAGACTCTTCTCTTATGGCCATAATCAAATGAAAGTGTTTGACACACCTATAAGTTGTTGATTATACTAGTGATCATAACTGAAAGCAATTATAATCGGGTTATATAACAGCCCTGCTTATTTTAAATTTGCAAATAACGTTTTACCCACCCACAAGACCATTCTATCATTGGTCTTTGAGTTCTGACATTCGACTAAGTTGCTAGGCTATGACTCCGCACGAATCATCAAAGGAACGTCTCAACCTTCGCCTGATTATCGTCATCCCGCTGATTTTCATTCTCGTGTCTCTCGGCGTCGGGCTACTGGCCATGACCTTGACCCAGAAGATTCTTGTCTCAACGGATCCTAGCTCCAGCTCGTTACTGGCGCTGCGCCTGTGGATTGTAGGGTCATCGTTGCTAGCTGGCCTTCTGGGTGCTCTGTTGGCATACGGGATCATCAGGCCAGTAAGAAGAGCCATACTGGACGCGCTGAAAATGATCCGTTTTGTGGAGGCCAATCCTCCGCCTATTGAAGCGGCCAATGAATTGAAGGCCTTATCGACAATTTTCGATCAAGCCTATCTCTCTTTTATTGAACTCGTACAAGCCCGAGAGATACTCGATGGTATCAACGAAGGAATTGTGGCCGTTGACTCTGAAGGTAAAATCGCGGGAATGAACCTCAACGCACAGGAAACTTTGGAGATTACGCTCGCCGAGGCTCGAACCAAGAGCCTCAACGAGCTACTGGGTGCGACCCCAGACAATGGAACTCTCTTTCGGCTGGTGCAAAGCACCCTTAAGGGGGAAGGGGAAAGGGTCCACAATCAGGTTCCCTTCCATTGTTCATCGGGCAGGGAACTCATTCTCTCTGTTAAGGTCTCGCCATTAAAAATTAAGAGCGATCCCGGTGGACTTCTCGGGGCCATTTTAACTTTCACCGAACAGCTGCACCGATCCCCCGAACTACCCGAGATCGTTGGTAGGAGCAAACAGTTTGCCGAGGTTCTAGATCTCGTGGCTAAGGTCGCACCCTCCGACTCCACCATCCTTCTCACAGGAGAAAGCGGCACGGGAAAGGAGCTCATCGCCGGCGCCATCCATCGCCTGAGCACACGCCCTGACAGGCCCATAATTAAGCTCAACTGCGCAGCCATTCCTGAGGGACTATTGGAGAGCGAACTCTTCGGCCATGAAAAGGGTGCCTTTACTGGAGCCATAGGGAGGAGGGCTGGAAAGTTTGAAGTGGCAGATGGAGGAACCCTCTTTCTTGATGAGATTGGGGACATGACCCCTGCAACACAGGTAAAGTTTCTTCGGGTGCTGCAGGAAAAAGAATTTATGCCGGTGGGTGGGAACCAGGTAAAGAACGTTGATGTGAGGATTATCGCCGCAACCAATAAAGAACTGCAGGAAGAAGTGCAGCAGGGAAGATTTCGTGAAGATCTATTTTATCGTCTGAATGTGATTACCATCGGCATTCCTCCGCTGAGGGAAAGAAAGTCTGACGTCCTTGTCTTGGCGGATCACTTCCTAGAGGAGGCTGCCAAGAGAAGCGGTCAGCAGAAAAAATCCTTGTCACGGCGGGCCCTGGATCGTCTCCTGTCCTATGCTTGGCCAGGCAATATTAGAGAATTGGAAAACGCCATAGAAAGAGCTTCACTTCTCTCTGACGGTTTAGTGATTCAATCAGAGGATCTTCCCATAAGCTCAAATTCCTCGACCGCCCAGGCTGAAGAGTCCCAGAGGGGTTGGCTCACTAAGAGGGCTTCGCTGAATGAAATGCTTGCAGCATTCGAGAAGGAACTTATCGTTAGAGCACTCAAAAAGAGTGGAGGTATCCAAGTTGAAGCCGCAAAGATCCTGGGCCTGAGTCATAAGAATCTTTGGCACAAGGTAAAAAAGCACAACATTGAACCAAACAAAGCGAACAATAATGATAAGTTCCGTCCAAAGATTCGAGATCCACTACCAATAATCTAGTATTTGTAGACTTTGTTCCGCCTCTCCTACCACCTCACACAGTACCCATTGCCATTATAATTTATTGATTTCGTTAGTACTTTCTCAAGCGGCCCCTAACGGGTGCACCCGGAAAAATTTCTTTGGCACGGGGGTTGCATCTTAATTTGACAAATTACAGGCCCAGGAGACGCAAAAATGAACATTAATGTGGGTTCCACGAATGCCAAATTGGCACAAGGTTTTCGTTCGTCACTCCTGTCAAGCAAAGCCTTCACCCTAGTGGAAATCATCGTTATTCTTGCCGTGGTTTCGATCCTTGTGGCGATCGTAACCCCTACGGTCCTCAAGTACATTGCAGAGGCACAGCAGAGTCGGGCCGAGGAGGACGTGAGATCCATAAGTTTGGTGCTCAATGATCTGATCAAGGACACTGGGCAGTATCCGGGCAGTAAGCTCCCCATTGTGGCTACTGTCCAAACGACTTTTCTCTGTGGCCCTGGGACAAAACTTGGCGGCTCTTGGGGTGATGGAACCACCTGTGCGGACATTACAAAGCATTTGGTTGACAACGATCCTAATCAGGATGCCACCATTGGTGGTACTGGAGATTATCGCACTACTGGAAGACGTAAATTCAAGGGGCCCTACGTTCAATCAATCAACGAAGACCCGTGGGGAAACGCCTATCAGATTAACGCCTCGACACTCATAGGCGGGAACACGACTCCCACCTGGATCATTTCCGCCGGACCCAATGCCATCTTTGACACGGCCCCCGCATCCACTGCCATTGCTGGCGACGATATGGGCGTACGAATGAAATAACAATACGCATTTAAACAGGTTCTAAGGGAAAGGAGAAATCGTATGATGAGGGCAAAGTTAGGACATCGGGGGTTTACACTGGTGGAATTGGTATTTGTGATCGCAATAATCGTAGTACTGGCCGGAATCTTAATTCCACTGGCTTTAAATAAACTAGGTGAAGCGGATCAAGCGAGAGCAGACGCGGATCTTCAGGGAATGGCATCAGCTCTTACGACTTTTTATACGGACAACAGGCACTTTCCAGCATGCAGCGCCACTGACTGTGATCCATTGAATGGGACCAGCAATGACCTGAAAATTCTTGTCTTCAAAGGGGATAGCAGCGTTGTGGCCGCTTCGGATATCCCTCCCATGGATGGCGGTGTCGCTTGTTCCGTGGCCTGGAATGCGGCTACGAATCTTGTGACATCCAATGAAGATCAAAACAACGCCTTCAACCATCTCGTCATCAACAATCCGAACGGTGACGCCATTACCGGTGGTTCTGGTGTGGACTATCGGAAATGGAAAGGACCTTACGTTGGTAAGGTAGGCAAAGATCCCTACGGCAACTACTATGTGGCCCATGTCGGTGCCATCGAGAAAAACGGAAGCAAGATCAACACCGCCGGCACCGGATATGGATGGGTTCTTTCTGCAGGCATCGACGGAGTGTTCCAGACCTGCCCTGAGTCCACCTCCCTGGCTGGCGACGATACCGGGTTTATCTTTGTAACTCAATAAGCCTCCTTCGTGTACCTCATCCAGTGACAAACAAAAAAAGGCGCCCACATGGGCGCCTTTTTTGTTGCACGGCTTTTCTTCCAATGGCAACCTGTTTGGCCTGGGATCCTACATTAGGGACTCTGTCTTGAATCCCAGGGTAACACTAACCCCTCCACGTTCTCTGTTACTCACCTTGATTTGCCCGTGATGCATATCAATAATGTTCTTTACCACCGATAAGCCTAGTCCTGTTCCACCCATGCCGCGCTTGGTGGTCACGAAGGGCTCGAAAATGTGACGTAGGACATCCCGTCGAATTCCGGACCCAGTATTCTCAACTTTCGCGACCAGCATCTCCTTGTCTCTTTTATGATTCTCAATATAGGTACTCACCCACAAGGTACCACCGTTTGGCATGGCATCCACGGCATTCATGAATAGATTGATAAAGACCTGCTCGATTCGATTCCTGTCCAGGCTCGTGTGTGGAATTTCATTTTTCAATTCCCTGATAACTTCAATCTGATTCCTGTCCAGATGATTCTTCACCAGCATCAACGAGTCCTCAATAATGGAGTTTAAATTCTCCGGCACTATCTTCAACTGTTTCAAAATAGAAAAATCCATTAACCCCCGGACAATGGAATCCGCCCTCTTGACCGCATCATGCATGTTTTTCAAGACCAAGGACATGTTCTTATCATCCCGATTCACCTTCTTGGAGAGATAATCTACTCCCTGAAGCAATATGGCCAGGGGGTTTTTTACCTCGTGGGCAACCCCGGCAGCGAGGCTTGTTACGGATCGTAACCTTGCCGACTCTGCTTCCTCGTTCTGGGCCTTTTCCGCACGCAGAATATGGGTGAAATAGCCGTAGAAGATGGAGACCACAAACAAGAAGGAGAAACGGACATAGACACCGGGATCTTGGAACCCAGTGGTCCTATAGAGCAGTAATCCGTACAGAAACGATATCAAAACCGCGATTCCTATGGACCCTCGAATGTCCTGCCAGATGGTACACAGGACGATGATCAAAAAATAAGAAAGGTAAAACATGGTCCCTGCCTGGCCACTCACCATGAGGGACGACGTAAGAACAAATGTGTCGAATAAGACTAAGGGAATATAAAAGAAGATGGAATCGAAGTATCGCTCGCTCAGAAAGTATAGGGCGCAATTGGAAATTAGGTAGAAAACAAGAAAGGCGTGAAGATAGGCAGGGGAGATCCAATTCCCTGGAGCATTGGCTAGAAGATAGGCACAAATGATAACCACTGGCCATCGAAGCCTTATGACAGTGGTTTTTTTCGGGGCATCTAGTATCCCAGTCACCCTTCACTCCTCCTCGTCAACTAAGGCACCATTTTTTCAATGGTCTCAATCAGTTTGTCCGAACTTACGGGCTTGGCCAGGAAAGGATTTCCACCAATCATCCCGCCATGTGAATCCGTCTCTTCCACCGACACAATGGCGGTTAAAAAAACGATGGGAATATTCTTAAGACTGGCATCCTCTTTCATTTGGCGGGCGATATCCGTACCTTGCATATCTGGCATTACGATGTCTAGAAATATCAAATCCGGCCTATAAGACTTGGCCGCTTGAACACCGCGCAGACCTTCATTCTCCTCCCTGACCTCGTAGTTTCCTGTATCCTCGAGATTTAGTCTCACTAGATTGGTGAACCCAACCTCATCGTCAATAATCAGTATCCTCTTTTTTTCCATGCCTTCTCCTTAATCGGCCTCCGGCGTCTGAATAAACTCGCGTTTATGGTACGAAGTTGAACACACCCACCACTTGGGTCCCGCCCCCTGAAAGTAAAGTGACCGCAAAAGAGGTTCCATTCATACGCCGGTTAAACCGCCTAAGCTCAATGGTCGCAGGGGCCCCCTGGTTCAGGATAAAATCCGACAGCTGGCTTTCAGAGGAGTCCAGCATAACCCTTTGGGGTCCCATACTGACGGGGCTACCACCCACGGAAGTAGGGACAATGTTAACCACTCGCCGGCTGCGAAAGTTATTTCCGCGATCCACGGTTCGTCCATTGATGCGAATTTGATCGTAGTTGGTACCTCCCCTGGATCCAAAGTCCACGATCATTGAATCAATGACGGCCGGATTAGACGAAATATTGGAAACCACAAAAGTGATATTTCTACCGTTGTCGCTGGTGGTCACCGAGCCGGTGGAAAGCACAAGTAGTCCTGCCGGAGGATCCACTTGGACACTGCGGGCACCGAAGGGAACCGAGCTAAAGCTATAGTTACCATTGGCATCGGTGATGGCAGTAACCAAAGTCAGGATGCCATTGGAGGCAAAGTTTAAATTGACAGAAACGTTGGAGATGCCGTTTCCGAGAGCATCTTTTACTGCGCCCCTTAGAGTGGCGGTGGTTTCCACTGGCAATATTTCCAATGCAATATCATCTGCCGTGCCAGGGAGCCCATCCGGCCCAGATGAAATAAGCACTCCCTCCAATCGGCTCGACCCCACAGTCAAAATATAGTCATTACCCAAACCATCCTTCGTAAATGCATCGGCTTCTTCCCCGGAAAACCCACCTGTAATGTAGGGACCCTTCCATCCTGCCCCCGCCTGTCTTCCATTGTCGTATGAAAATCCAGGTAGTGAACCTTGACGATAAAGCTCCTCAAGATTGGCGGGAAGACGACCCATATCGCCGATGAAACCGAAATTGCCGCGGGAGATGCTCTGATTTCGATCCTGTTTTCCAATCATGGCCTTTTTAAGATTTATCATCTCGCCTCGAGTGGCGTCCTCCGCCGCAGTCTCAAAAACACGCAACGCCACGGGCACGGCCACGGCTGCAAGGATAGACATCACAACTAAAATGACGATAACCTCTACGAGCGTAAATCCATTGCGGCTCATGGCTCGATTTATTTTTAATGGTGCCATTTGACAACCACAAATCACTTGTGTCAGTTTCAACTCACCGTGATCTGCAAATCACAAGTAGGAGAGACCCCTCTCCGAATCATCTCTGTGATAGTTACCGTTGGGCTGATCACGTCAGTTCTTACCGTTCTACGCTACGAATTCTCCCAAGGAATCGACCCCGTATTAATCTTTCTCCTTGTGACCTATCCCCTACTCATCGGAACCGTTGTCTACTATTACCTCCAGTACAGGAATATCCAGTCGAACCTCCATGGGGAACATTACGCCAGATGGTATCTCCAGAGTTTCTCCAAAGTCTGCCTCACCGAGACTGATCTAACGATTATCCGTGACGAGTTAACCAACAGCATTCTACGCTTGATCAGACCAGCCTTAGTTAACGTCTATGAGCAGAATTCAGAAACGGAGCGTCTCGAGATCGTCCAGCAGGCTGGAATCAAAGATCTTTCTAATGCGGCAAAACATGGTTATCCACATGGCGAGGGGATCCCTGGTTGGGTAATGCAGAACCAAAATACAGTTATAGTTTCAGACATTTCACAAGAACAGATTCTCAAGATTGACTCTTGGGCCAAGGCCATGGATCTACGCTCCTATGCAGCGCTGCCAATCATCGTAAGAGGGAAGGCCGCTGGGATCATTACCATGTACTCCTTGGAAGCGAATTATTTTTAGGACTCCAACTTACTTATTGCGCAGATTGTATCCCAATTGTACGGTCTCCGTCTGGCAAGTCATCCCGCTACTCTTTGATGAGTCTCTTGATAGCCGCCCCAAGCTCTCGGTGGGTAAAAGGCTTGGCAATATAACCGTCGCAACCACCATTCAGGCACTTTTCCTTGTCTCCGGGTAGGGCCCGCGCCGTGGCGGCAAGAACTGGAATTGACTTGGTCTTGGGGTTCTTACGAATCAGCGAAGTAGCCTCTAGTCCGTCCATTTTGGGCAGGGAAATATCCATGATGATCAAGTCCGGTAGATGCGACGCGGCCATTTCCACCGCCTTTTTGCCATTATCCGCAACCAGGGTGTCGTAGCCCAAGAACTCAAGCTCGGTCTGAATTATATCCATGGTTGCTGGGTTATCTTCCACCAGAAGCATTTTTTTCTTCATTTATAGACGGCTCCTATTTTATTTTAACATAGCACCCCATATGAGGCGAGTGCTTTTTAAACTCAAACCTTATAACATTGTTTTAAAGATTAATCCGTCGTTTCTTCGTCATATCTTCCACCACTTCTTTCCAGTGCTCCATAACGATCTGTCGCCTCAATTTCAGAGTGGGGGTAAGCTCACCCTGGCCAAGAGAAAAATCCTGAGGAAGGATTCGAAAGTCCCTGATGGCTTCAAATGAAGCGAGTCCTTTGTTCTTCTGCCGAACCCTCTCCCTTACCAGAGTTACCACCTTGGGATGGGTGGCTGCCTCCTCGATTCCGCTAAGCGTCAATCCCTGTTGCCGCGCCCAATCCATGACTTCGGACTCATCCAGCGTGATCAATGCAATCAGATGACTACTGCGATCTCCCAGGACCATGACCTGACTGAACAAAGGATCTGTTTTCAAAAGATTCTCAATCATTTGCGGAGCAATCTTCTTCCCTCCAGAAGTCACGATGAGATCCTTCTTTCGATCCGTAATGCGGAGGAATCCGTCTTCATCGATCTCTCCCACATCCATAGTATGAAACCAGC
Source organism: uncultured Binatia bacterium (SeqCode) (assembly GCA_965215595.1). Taxonomy (GTDB): domain Bacteria; phylum Desulfobacterota; class Binatia; order UBA9968; family CAXXLF01; genus CBDCDW01. The sequence continues at coordinate 556,671 of CBDCDW010000007.1, forward strand.
CGTCAGCGTCTAGGACATCCTGTGTCCCCTTTGGATCCCGATAATAACCCTTAAAGATATTTCTCCCGCGAAGTAGAATCTCCCCGTCCGAAGCTATACGACACTCCACTCCATCTAAGGGAATGCCCACCGTCCCAAACCGATACCGGTCGGCTCGGTTAACATGGGACACCGTTGATGTCTCAGTGAGTCCATATCCCTCCAACACCAGGATTCCCAGGGTGTGAAAAAACTCGGCAATTTCTGGAGCTAATGGGGCTCCCCCCGAAATGGCCAATCGTAAGCGACCTCCAAAGGCCTGGTGAATTTTCGCAAATACAAGCCTATGGGCAATGAAATGTGCCGTTCTCAGCCGCCAGGATATTGTGCTTCGGTCAATCTGCCGCCGGCTAAGTTGTTTTCCCACAGATAATGCCCATTGAAAAATTAACCTGCGAATGAATCCACCGCTTGCAGCCCTGGATTTGATTCGACTGTAAACGTTCTCGTAAATTCGCGGCACCGAAAAGAGAATGGTGGGACGAATTACCAGGAAGTCTCTGGCAAGGGTCTCCATGGAACGGGCAAATCCACAGGTGTATCCCTTTGCCACAACCATGAAGTGTTCCAGGCGTCCAAAGGAGTGGGCAAAGGGCAAGAACTGCAATGTTACCTCTTCTTCGATGGAAGGAATCGCCGAAGCAGCAGCTTCGACCATAAACAGGTAGTGGCTGTGAGTGGTAAGAACCCCCTTGGGCTCACCCGTGGTTCCTGAAGTATAAACGATGGTAAGGTCGTCTTGGGGTCGAAGAGAATGAACCATTTGGTCAAAAATATTCTCGTTCGCCAGAGCATGCTGCCTTCCCAGCTCTCGAATTCTATCAAGAGAGAACAACTGAAGGGCATCGGATCTAGGAGGATCCGCACTTGGCGAGTCGATCAAAACAACCCTTTTCAAAGCCGGAGCAGCAAGGCCAGAAGAGTTAAGTTTTGCCCAGCGCTCGGAGGTATCCACAAATAGCAGGGAGGAATCGGAATGCTCTACCAATCGATCAACTTCCGCTGGAGTATTTGAGGCATACACTGGAACTGTTAGTACCCCAATGCAAATATTAGCCCAATCGATGAGGCTCCATTCAACTCTGTTAGCCGAGTAGATGGCGACTCGGTCGCCCTTCTTTATTCCCAAGGACACCAGACCAAGAGCGATTTCTCGCACTAATTCCAAGCTTTCAGCCCAAGTGTAGGTTTGCCACCCCTCCCGGTAGGGGAATCGGTAAAGGATCCGATCCCGGTGAAGGTTTACTTGAGAAAGGAATAGATCTGCCAGGCTTTGGTAAGACACGCTTATAGTATATCATAGAGAGGTAATCCGTTGGAAGTGATTGTTAGCTGGCAATAGGTCGACTCATTATGAAAGTCATAGGTCTAACCGGAGGAATAGCCACTGGGAAAAGCACCGTAACCACCCTTTTGCAGGAATTCGGCGCCAAGGTGGTGGATGCGGATGAAATTGCCCGGGAAATCGTCCAACCCGGACAAAAGGCATGGCACGATATCATCGGAACCTTTGACCGGGATATTCTCCAGCAGGATCAATCCATCAATCGCGAAAAGTTACGAAAGATTATTTTTAACGATGTAGAAGCAAGAAGAAAACTAAATTCCATCACTCATCCCCGGATCCGGGAGCTGGCGGAGAAAAAAATAGCGCAATTAGCTACTGCAGGTGGGCAGGTCGTCATATATGTGGCGCCCTTGTTCTTCGAAAACAAAGTCCACCACTGGCTCCGTCCTGTAATTTTAGTGTCCTGCGATTTAGCCACTCAGAAAAAAAGACTGCGAGAGAGGGATGGACTTAGCCATGAGGAGATTGAAAATCACCTACGGGCCCAAATGAGCTTAAAGGAAAAAGAAAAGCTCGCCGATTTCGTTATAGACAATTCCGGCGAACCTCACGAACTCAAACCGAATGTAAGGAAAGTCTGGGAGGAAATAATCTCTACTTCACTCGTTCCAGATATCGACCCTCCGACGGATTCACACGAACCCGGTCGCCGATCTGAATAAATGGGGGAACCTGGAGGGTAATCCCTGTCTCCATCTTAGCAGGTTTATAGGAGGCGCTAGCGGTAGCGCCCTTAAGAACCGGCTCCGTATCCACCACCTCTAGGTCAACGGTGGCAGGAGGGTTCATCCCCACGGGATTTCCCTCAAAAAACTCAACCTCCACCACCAGACTGGGAAGAAGATAGGGCAGGATCTCACCGATCTGCTCCCCGGATAACGTAGTCTGTTCAAAGTTCTCCGTATCCATAAAGGTATGCAGATCTCCTTCTCCGTAAAGATACTGCATGGGTCGTGTATCCAAAGTCGTTCGCTCGATTTTATCTTCCGAGCGGAACCGGTTCTCTGTCCCCACACCGGTACGGACACTTTTCATCTTGGTCTGTACGAATCCACGTTTATTACCAGGGGTCATGTGCTTTATGGAACTGACCCGGTAGAGATCCCCGTTATGGATAATCAACATTCCCGTTCTAAGTTGTGTCGCATTGATTAGCATAATCCCAATTTTTAAAAAGTTAATGGTCAATAGTCAATGGCCGAGGCGAGACCCTCAATCCTACCAATATTGACTAATGCACTGTAACACCATCTTTGCATGATGCTATGCATAAAGACCCCGCCATAGCATCGCGTGAGTCACCCGACTCACGCCGATCATCTGGGCCGCCAGTCTCATGCCTACTTTCTCTTTTTTGCTCATTTGTAGAACCTCACCAAAACTTCGGCTCATCATTTCCTTGAGTTTCTGATTGACTTCCGCCTCTGTCCAGAAAAAATTCTGAAGGTCCTGTACCCACTCAAAATAGGAGACAATGACACCCCCCGCATTGGCCAGTATATCCGGCAAAATAAAGACACCCTTATCCTCGAGAATCCTATCTACCTCCAATGTGGTGGGTCCATTGGCTCCCTCGGCCAGGATTCTGCATTTCAACCGGTTAGCATTTTTCACAGTGATCTGGAGTTCGTGCGCAGCAGGAATAAGAATATCGCATTTGAGTTCCAAAAGATCCTTGCCCGAAATTTCTTCAGCATGAGGGAATCCCTCGAGGGTTCCAGTTTTTTCCTTGTATTGAATCAGATTCTCCAAAGGAAGACCCTGCTTGTTCACAAGCCCACCTGACCGATCGTTCACAGCAATGACCTTCACCCCCAACAGGGCAAGATCTCTGGCCGCAACCAGACCCACATTGCCGAAACCTTGCACCGCAGCGCTACATCGACTTAGTTCTATTTTCAAATGCTTTGCTGCCTCTATAATCGTATAGATCACCCCTCGTCCCGTTGCCTCTTTCCTGCCAAGGGTGCCACCTATAGCCACTGGCTTTCCGGTGACGATCTCGGGAACCGAGTGGCCTTTGTGTTGACTATAAGTATCCATAATCCAGGCCATCACCTGTTCATCGGTCCCCATATCCGGAGCTGGAATGTCGATTTCCGGCCCAATAAAATTCAATATTTCCGCTGTGAAGCGACGGGTCATACCTTGAAGCTCATTCCTGGATAGTTCTGGGGGGTCACAAGCGATTCCACCCTTTGCCCCACCCAGGGGCAAGCCCGCCAGGGCGCATTTCCACGTCATCCACATGGCCAAGGCAAACACCTCTCCCAAGTTTACGTCGGGGTGGTATCTCAATCCCCCTTTGAAGGGCCCCAGGACGTCGTTGTGTTGCACCCGATAACCGGTAAAGACACGCACCTGGCCACTGTCCAATCTGGTTGGAACGCTAACAATCAGTGCCCGATCCGGACGCCTCAGCCGGGACGCAACGTTAGGATCAAGGTTCAGTCGCTCAGCGACTATTTCAAACTGCTTGACAGCCAACTCGCTCGCTGGACTATCCCACTCAACGTTTCCCATATACTCCTCCCACGCTACTCCTTCCCCATTTTTGAATTTAGATTTTCGATTTTTGATTCAATTCTAAATCCCCAATCCGAAATCCAGAATCCAAAATCCAAAATCCGTCAGCCTGGAGGCCACTTCATAGGACGTCCGCCCAACAGGTGAAAGTGAATATGGAATACGCTTTGACCCGCACCGGAGCCGCAGTTCGCCACCAGTCGAAACCCACTTTCGGAGATACCGTGATCTCTGGCAAGTTTGCTCCCCACCGAGACAATATCACCCATGATTTTTTCATCTCCGGGCTCCAGATCCAAAAGCGTAGCGATATGCTTGCGCGGAATCACCAATAGATGGAGCGGCGCCTGAGGGTTGATATCTTTTACGGCTATTATCGAGCTGTCTTGATAAACAATCTCCCCTTTAAGCTCTCCTTTAATGATAGCGCAAAAAATACATTCGTTCACCTTAGATTCCCCCATGGATTATAGTTCCCAGTCCTTTGGACAATAGGCAAGCACCTTGCCCTCGCTGAGCTGAATCGGGATGCTCAGCAAGGATTCACCGTAACAAGGTCCCCAAATACACTCTCCGTTTGTGGGCTCATAGGTGGCCCCGTGATTCGCGCAGATTAAATAACGTTTATCATTCGAAAAAAAATTGTTATCCACCCAGTCCATGGATAAGGGAAAATGGCAACAGCGATTCGCATACGCAAAAAGTTTTCCTTCGTAGCAAGCCAGTAGACATTCAATGGTCTTCCCCTGGCAATTCAAGTTAAATTTCTTCGTAGTGCCGTGCACCAGCTCGTCTGTGGTACCAATCACTAAGCCCCTCTCAGACTCCTGCATAACCCACCCTTCAATCCACCAGGTCATCCAGCGAAGAAAGATCCATCTGGGGGCAACTGACCATGACATCCCCCTGATCCACCAACACTGGCAGACGGATTAAGGAAAGTCCCTTACATGGACCATCGATGCACATGCCCGTATCCGGTTCATAGATTGCTCCATGGGTAAGGCAGATAAGGTGTCGGCGGTCGTCGGTGAAGAACTGAAACCGAATGAAATCGAGAGGAGTAGTCATGTGACGACATCTATTGATGTAGGCGTGATAGTTTCCTTGATAGTTGATTAGAAATCCGTCAACTCTGGCCTTTTGACAGATGAGCCAAAATTTTTTTACCGATCCTGGAGACAACTCCTCCGCCCGAGCAATGATCCTCCCCACCCATTGGCCTCTCTTTTCCATCTGGGCTTTATGGCGTACAAAAAAGAACCTGCGCACCATAAAACTCAGTAAGTAAAGTGCTAGAAACAAGAGGGAGAGGTAAATCGTTAATTCCATGGCAGCATTTCGTTATTCCTTGACTCGTTACCGGCATATACGGTTTACGAATATACGAATAACTAATAACTATTTTCCTTTTTCGGTGGATCTACGAATGCGCTTTACGTCCTCTGGTTTTTGGCGTTCAGGAATTCCCATTACAGTTAACAGTTCGTTGGCCATATCAGCGGTAACCTGGTCCTGGATACTGCCCTTTCCCTCAGGATCTGCCTTAAGAAAAACCATAATCTTGTTCGGTGAAACGCCGGTCTCTTCAAGGCCACTGAGAAATTCTCCGTATCCAACCCGGCCCCGGAGTTCATTCACCCGTGCCATGAGTGTTTTACACTCCTTACAGATAGTTGACCATAATCCAGCCGAATCATTGCAGTAAGCGCATCGAGCCATTGTTCACCTTCGGGCACTTTTTTGCCCACACTACCGGACTTGGTTAACCAGAATTTCGCGAATACCCTCAGCCAAACTTTCATTGGATGCCACTAGGCCGCGATAAGTTGGCTCCGCTTTGTTAAAATCAAGACTCCTCCCGTCACCGTCCACCACCACTCCACCTGCCTCTTCTACAATCAATGCCCCGGCACAAATATCCCATTCCGACACAGAGTGAAGAGTGATCGTCCCGTCACCGTTTCCTCCAGCCACCAGGCCTAACCGATAGGCGATGCTTCCAACGGGCTCCAGCTGATACCGATCGATAAAGGGGTGGAAACGACGAGACCGCTCCGCACGGCTCACCAGAAGACGGGCCCCTTTTGGCTCCTTCCGAGAAGAAACCTTTATGGTAGATTCATTGAGCCTAGCACCAAAGCCTCGCATGGCCACAAAGCACTTCTCCTGTGCTGGATTGTACACCACGCCAACGGCTGGAGACCCATCAATCACCAGAGCGATGGACACGGCAAATTGAGGAACGCACTGAATGAACTCCCGAGTCCCATCAATTGGATCGATTACCCAGACTCGAGAGTTTTTTAGCCTGCCGGGATCGTCCCGGCTCTCCTCCGAAAGCCATCCATCATTGGGGAATTCGCCCTGGATTATTTCTTGGATCTTGGTATTGGCTTCCAGATCGGCTGTAGTCACCGGCTGTCCTATACCCTTTTCTCTGATTTGATAGTCCTTTCCGTATAGGGCCATAATAATTTCACCCGCCTCTCTGGCGGCTCTTTCGGCAATCTTCAGCTCATGGGAGAGATGGTTCTCGTGGCTCATGGTTTTTGCTCCCTTATAGACATTAAACAACAGAAGTCGCACAATTGACAAGGCGCTGTTGACTCCCATGCATTTGCTCGGCCTTTTTGGACTATTGCTCATCATCCTTGGAGAAGGACTGAGCGTCTTTCATATTCTTCCCTGGTCCCATTACGTCTTTCCATTATTCTGGTATGGCTACGTTTTCGTTCTCGATTATCTGAACCACCGACTCAATGGAACTTCCTTTACACTCCATCGCCGACGAGAGTTCCTGTTCATGTTTTCTGTCTCCGCTCTCTACTGGTATCTTTTTGAGTGGTACAATCTTGCGATCAAAAACTGGCTCTACATCAACACTCCCGAAGAGGTGTGGATCGGAACCGTAACCAAGATCATTTCCTTCGCCACCGTTATTCCAGCGCTGTATGAGACTACGGAGTTGGTAGAGGGTATTGTCCCAAAAGGGAGGAGACTCCAGAGCCGCTCAATCATTCCCGCAAACTGGCAGACTGCGTCGATTATTTTAGGTATCTGTCTGTCGGTTCTCCCCCTAGTCTTGCCAACACATTTTTTTTGGTCCGTGTGGGTAGGTCCGTTTTTCCTAATGGAGGCCATCAACTACCGGCTCGGTCGTAGCTCCATCCTCGGAGATTGGCAGAATGGAGAGTATCGAAGGACCACTGTCATTGTACTTGCTGGATTCCTATGCGGTTTTTTCTGGGAGTTCTGGAATTATTGGGCCTATACCAAATGGGTCTATACCGTTCCCATTTGGGATATGCCACATATATTCGAGATGCCGGCTTTGGGTTTTTTGGGGTTTGGGCCCTTCGCTCTTGAGACTTTTGCTTTCTGGACCCTGATATGGGGAAGAAAACACGATACGAATTAAAAACTTTCCTCCATCTGCTTTAGCACTCGTTAATCGGAATCTGGCGGGCTCGTTTTTATCTCCGCTCCTTCCCGAATCATCTCCTCGATAGCACGCTGGGAGTCTCCCGATTTTAAATCCACTCCCCTAATAGCATCTTTGATCAGGACAACCCGAAAACCAAGACTCAACGCATCCAAGACCGTGGACCTCACACAATAATCAGTGGCCAGGCCTCCCACGAAGAGCCTATTAACATCATGTTGTCGCAATAGATCCACAAGGGGCTTGCCCTGCGTATCTTTACCTTCAAACCCTGAAAAACCCTGCTCATCAGGACGGGTTCCTGATGATATAATGACCACATCTTTAAACAAGGCAAGATCCGAATGGAATTCGGCCCCTGAGGTGCCCTGAATACAATGGGGGGGCCAAACACCACCGCCAGTGTTGAAATGAATGGTCTCCGCCGGGTGCCAGTCCCGCGTTGCAAATACGGGCAAATGAGCGCCTTTGAACTCCTCCATATACTGATTCAATACCGGGACGATCTGGTCCCCGTCAGGAACGGCCAAATTGCCGCCCGCACAAAAGTCTTTCTGGACATCAACCAGGATTAAAGCGTCGTGAGCCTGCATCACTAAATTATAGCTTAACCAAAAATGGTTGCAATTGCATGGCCACTATGTCAAAAAGCCTCCCATCATGACCTTCAAGGCCGTCTTTTTTGACGCGGCGGGCACCCTCTTTACTTCCGTAAGACCCATCGGGCAGAGCTACGCCCTTTTCGCGAAGGAATACGGGATGGAAGTCTCCGCGAAAGAACTGGCTCGGCGCTTTCAAATTTGTCATTCCTCGTCCCCTTCCCTCGCTTTCGCTGGAATCGAGGGTGAACGGCTTAAGGAGTTGGAGCGTAATTGGTGGAAAGAGTTGGTTCGAAATGTATTTTCACCTTTTGGACCATTTGAAAAATTTGATGACTACTTCTCCGACCTCTTTGAATATTTCAGTCGATCCGAAGCCTGGTCCTTGTTCGACGGCACAAAGGAGACTCTGGTCACTTTGCGTCAGCGGGGGATTATTCTCTCCTGCATCTCAAATTTCGATTCACGCCTCTTTGGCATTCTTGACGGCTTGGGGATCGCATCACAGTTTGACTCTGTTTTGATCTCAAGCCAGGTTGGACATGCCAAGCCTGATCCGGGAATTTTCCAAGCGGCCCTCACTCGACATGAAGTCAGCCCAGAAGAGGTGCTTTTCGTCGGAGACACTCCTGAGGCAGACGTCGCCGGGGCCGAAGGTGCAGGCATCAAAGGAGTGCTGCTGGATCCCAAGGCTCGCCAGCAAAGTGACTTCACTTGCATTACGAATTTGAAAGAGGTCCTTTTCCTCATCGATCGCTAACCACAAATGATTTGATCGAAGCGGTGATCAATGTCAAACCATGCTCCATTTGACATTGCTCATTCCATGCCCACGGCTCATGTCTTGCACCCCTCCTCGTGTTCCGATTTTGGAGCGCAGGGGGCCTGCATCGAAGGTAGGGAGACGTCCGATACTGCAGTTTTATGCCAACTTGACGTACCGAATTAAATGACGGGGCCTCGAGGCAGAGAACCATCGGCTCCAGCTGAGGGGCGGGCTCCCGAGCCCTTGACTCGCATCGTGGCATTAAAAATTTCCGAAGAGTTACCGAAGCCCCTGTGAGAATTAGAATGGGTGGATAAATTATTTGTACTTTTCTTTGAGGGCCCGCCAGACTCGCTCTGGGGTGAGTGGAAGGTCATGGATCCGGACACCCGTGGCCCGCGCCAGGGCATTGGTCACTGCAGGGGCCACTGAAAAGATGCCCCCTTCCCCCATTCCTCGGCTACCGTAGGGACCGGGGCCGTCGCCGTTTTCCACGAGTTCTGAGTGAAACTCCTTGGGTAGGTCCGCAAAGGTGGGAACCCGGTAATCCACCAGGTTGGAATTCACTAGTTGTCCGCCATCATATACCATCTGTTCAAAGAGGGTATGGCCGATACCCATCATGGCTGCTCCTTCTTCCTGCCCAACACACTGCATAGGATTAATCGCCTTACCCACATCCGCCACTGAGATATAGCTCTGAATGGAAACTTGTCCCGTGTCTCGATCCACTTCAAGCTCTGCAGCTCCCATGCCCACTTCCCAGAGCACCGGCAAGGTGGGTGCGACCTCAGGACCTACGTACCCTCTGCCCAGGAGCTCACCGGCGCCCTTCGCTCCAAAGCGACGGTTGAGGGCTTCTCCATAGGATAGTCTCGACTCTCCACAAACCATTGCTCCATCCACTATCCGAACCTGTCTGGGCCGGACGCCAAAGGCCTGGGCGCCAATTGCGATGAGTTGCTTTTTCAAATCCCCCACTGCCCCCTGAACCGCGAGCCCCATGAGGGTCGTGGAGCGACTGGAGCCTGTGGAACGATCGTAGGGTGTAATGGTCGTATCCGCTCCGGTCACATGGATAGTTTCCAAAGGTACACCGAGTTCCTCGGCCACAATCTGTGAAAGCACGGTCCTGACTCCCTGCCCCATCTCGGTGCTGCCTGCCATGACCAATACGCTCAAGTCTCCTTGTAAACGAACCACTGAAACCGATATGGGCTGTCCACCTGCATTGGTAGCACCGCACGCGAGCCCCACCGGGGCATTCTTCTTCCTGCTCCGTTTCTTCCAGTGGCTCGCGCTCACCAGACGCTTGAATGTAGTGGCAAGGTTGGCATCCATGCCTTTAATTTTTGGCCGCAGCACTTCTCCTTTGCGGAGTAAATTCTTGAGTCTGAGCTCTGCTGGATCCATACCCAGGCGGGCGGCAATACTGTCCATTTGAGATTCGCAGCAAAATATTGTTTGGGGTGCGCCGATGGAACGAAAGGAACCTGCCCCACCACAGTTGGTATAAACAGCATAGGCGTCGCTACGAATATGGGAATACCGGTAGGGTCCGAGAACCCGAGTGGCCGCGCGTACCGCCACCTGGGGGCCATTGTCTGCATAGGCGCCGGTGTCCAGATAAATTTCAGCCTCCCGGGCCACCAGGGTCCCATCTCGTTTTACTCCTGTCTTTAATCTTACCCTCGCTCCATGCCTTCGAACGGTGTTCATCGCCTCGGCAACCGACAGGCAAATTTTTACCGGTCGGCTAATTTTGCGAGCCAAGGCAACCACCAGAGGTTCAAATTTTGTGTAGGATTTACTGCCAAAGCCACCGCCCAGGTATGGAATCACCAAGCGAACCTTGGTCACAGGAAGTTTGAAGATGCGTGAGAGGTCTTCCTGCACCTGGAATGGATGTTGGGCCGAGGACCAAATGCTGATCCCCTCATTGTTGAAGTTGGCGATAACGGAATGGGGCTCCATGGAATAGTGATACACCATGGGGAAAGTGAAATGATCCTCGAAAATCTCTTCGGACTCCGAAAACCCCTGTTCCACATCCCCTTTCTCTACATGTTCATGGCCGCAAATGTTGTCCTTCTGGTCCTCATGGACTAACGGGGCCCCATTGCGAAGGGCCTCTTCCAGGCCCACCGAGGAGGGTATCTCTTCATAGTCGACCTTGATCAACGAGAGCGCCTCTAGTGCGATTTGTTCATCCTCCGCCGCCACTGCTGCCACAGGTTCTCCGACGTAGTGCACCTTTTTAATGGCAATAAGGGCACGTCCATTGTAGTAGGGATCTACATCTGCCACATCCTTTGCAGTCAGCACTCCGGCGACGCCATGAAGGGCCTCCGCCTTTGAAGCGTCGATACCTACAATCCGTGCATGAGGATAAGGACTACGCAAAATTTGCCCGCAAAGCATCCCAGGGACGACGATGTCGCCAACAAATTTTGCTGATCCGGTGACTTTGTCTATGGCATCGACCCGCGCAACGCTTTGTCCCACAACTTTGAAATCGCGTTTCATGATATAACCGCCGAGAAAAATACCGGCTCAGCTTACCAAAGCCCATAACAATTGACAATGCGGCAATATTTACTGGTACCCTCACTTTTTTCAATTTGAGGGGAACTCTGTGGATCCTCAATTACCGCACCTTTGATCTCTTGGGCCTTCGTGGCGTACCCGCACGTGGCAGTGATCCCGTTAGGAATTGTACAGTTCTCCTCGTCGCACTCGTAGTGTTGGGCGAAGGGGGCCTGAGAGACGTCCGATACTGGAGATTAATGCCAACTTGACCAGCTGACTTAAATGACGGAGCCCCGAGGCAAAGACCCATCGACTCCCGCTGAGGGCAGGCCCCCAGGCCCTGGTCCTCAATTCCAGCAATCCACTATCGTAATTCATCACATGGATTACGTTGTTGATGATGATTCCATCGGAGGCATTTAGCGATTGGCTCCAGGTGATGTATCAGTCTATGTGTAAATTTTGGTGGGGGGAAGGGAGTGGAGAGGAAAATGGCTTTCACATTTGGCCGAGAATCGAAGATCTCGAGGTGGTTAAGGGATAGGCCTAGGGTATTTTTTGATTGGGAAAAGACAGAAGGGGTGCTAACTCCAGAGTTGCACGACAAATACAAACATGAGGAAGGCACCCCTATGCTGCTCGAGCAAGCAACACCAAGCAATGTATCGCGAGCGATTAAAGAGATCAATGCCTTTGAGTGGGAGGGCGACTTTAAACCGATGGCCCGCCAAGCTCTAAAACACCTGGTGGAGAAGCGGCTGGACGAAGAGATGGCCCAGTACATAGGACTATCACGCTACGAGCATGGGGCGGACCGAGTGGACTACCGCAATGGCCACTATACCAGGCATCTGTTGACCGAGATGGGAAACTTAGAGCTTTTAGTGCCAAGGAGCCGTAAGGGAGGGTTTCCCACCAAGCTCCTTGAGCGTTACGCCCGAAGGTGCCGTTCGGTGGATCGGGTGTTGTTAGCCTGCTTTTGTTTGGGACTATCCACCCGAAAGGCCGCTTCGGTGCTGGTTCCTATTGTAGGGGAGCGGGTCTCGGCCACAACGATTTCCAGGATTGCCCGGGATCTGGATAAAGAGGTTAAGTTTTACCATAGCCGTCCCCTTAGGGATCAGTACCGCTATCTGTTCTTTGATGGGGTGGTGTTAAAGAGCAAGGGGGCTGCCAAGGTACAGAAAAAGATATTACTTTGTGCCTTCGGGATCACGGTCGATGGGAGGCAGGAGATGATCGATTTCTATGCGGCCCCAACTGAATCTGAAGCCTGCTGGGAAGCGTTGTTAAGGGACCTGTATCAAAGGGGGCTAGAGGGGGGGTGTTGTGAGCTGATTGTGACCGATGGGGGAACGGGGCTGCATGGAGCCTTACAGATTGTCTATCCTAAGATCCTCGCCCAACGCTGCTGGGCCCATAAGACAAGAAACGTGTTGGACAAGGTAAAAAGGGCCGATCAACCAGCGGTCAAAAAAGCTCTAAATCGTATCAGTCATGCCCCTAATTATAGAAAAGCTACGGAAGCTTACTGGCGGTTTGGTTCACGCTGGAGGAAGGCTTATCCAAGGGCTGTGGCCTGTTTGGAAAAGGATCTCGATCAATTGCTTTACTTCTTTCAGATCAAGCGGCCTGAGCTTTGGAGCCGCTTGAGAACCACCAACCTCATAGAAAGATCGTTCCGGGAAGTCAGGCGCAGGACTCGCCCTATGGGGGTGATGGCAAATACCCAAAGCATACAAAGAATCGTTTTTTCTGTCTTTCATCACTTGAACCAAAATTGGAGTGAGAATGCCCCTAAGAAATTTACACACAAGTCTTGACGCTTCCTTGGCTCCACCGCAGGTTGACAGGAAACCCCAATGACGGCTATCCTTTCTAGCTCTGCCCATTTAATCTATGAAAATCCAAAGCCTATTCGGAAACGAACAGCCTGTCATCTCATTTGAGTTTTTCCCGCCCAAGGATGACGCGGGAGCCGATACCCTCTTCCAGACCATCGAGACCTTGAAGCAACTCACCCCATCCTTTGTGTCCGTGACCTATGGGGCCGGGGGGAGCACCCGTCGAAAGACTCTCGATATTACAGAGCGCATCAAGCGAGAGATCGGCATCGAGGCCATGGCTCACCTCACCTGTGTAGGTCATAGCCGGGGAGAAATCCTTGAACTCCTGGACGAGCTAGAAACCGCGGGAATTGAGAATATCATGGCCCTACGGGGAGACCCACCCAAGGGAGAAACCAACTTTGTTCCCCATCCAGACGGATTTCGGTTTGCCAGCGAGCTGGTGCAATTTATCCGCTCCAAAAAAAGTTTTTGTCTTGGAGTGGCGGGCTATCCGGAAGTTCATCCGGAGGCGATTAGCAAGGAGGATGACCTTGCCAATCTCAAACGGAAGGTGGAGACCGGAGGTCAATTCATCGTCACCCAACTTTTTTTCGATAGTAAAGATTACTTCGACCTGGTTCAGCGGGCAGACTCGGCTGGCATCCATGTTCCCATCGTTCCCGGCATTATGCCCATCTCAAATGTCGCCCAAATCAAGCGGTTTACTCAGATGTGTGGCGCGAAACTTCCGGGCGACCTCCTGTCCAAGTTAGAAGCCGTGGAAGGAGACAACGAGGCTGTGACCCAGGTAGGAATTCAGCACGCCACCAACCAATGTGAGATGCTGTTACGCGGTGGAGCACCGGGGATTCACTTCTACACGTTGAATAAATCCCTAGCCACACGGACTATTTTTTTGAACCTCAAGGCTCGTTTCGAAATCTTCAAACAGGCAGGGGAATGAAGTAGTTGAATGAATAGCGGGCAGGCCCTTGGCCTGCCCGCTATTTACTGAGCTAACTTTGGATAACAGTCTTCCACTTATCGAAAATTTTCTTCCTTAGCTCCGGCGTGGATTCTGCGACCGGTGGAAAGTCTTTCATCCACTCGAAGGGACGACAGGCATCGATGATGGCCCGGGAGTTAAATCCCTTTTTGCCGGGTTGGATACGCGGGTCCAGCGGACCACTCCAACACCGTCTAATGATATCAATGGATTCCGCTGGATCCGATCGAGTGGAAAGGGCCCAAAGGACATCGAAGGTACTGGTGGGGTCTATGTCGTCATCCACCACGATCACGTAACGTCCCAGATAGGCCCCAGCATGGACCTGTGAAGCTACTAAGGCCGCCTGTCGAGCATGCCCCGGGTAACGCTGCTTAATAGAGATAATATTCAAGAGCCTTCCACCACCCGCCTCATGACACCAGACCCCTTTGACATCGGGCACCCCTGCTCTCTCCACCTGATCCCAGATAAGGGCGGCTTTAACAAAACACTTTGCCAAGGAATAATCGGACGGGGGTCTTCCCGGTCGCGCACAGCATAGGATAGGGTTGTTACGATGATAGATATTCTCAACCCGGATCACAGGCTCAGGCCGGGATGAACTGGCGTAGTATCCCGTCCATTCACCAAAGGGGCCTTCGGTTTTCACATCTCCTGGATGCATGAACCCTTCAATGACAATCTCGGCATCTGCAGGTATGGGAAGTCCCGTCGCCTTTCCTTGAATGACCTGGACCGGCGCGCCTTTCAGGCCGCCAGCATAGTCGTACTCAGAGATGCCGTAATCCACTTCGTTGCCAGAGACCATGAACAGCACCGGATCCTGACCTACTGAGACGGCCACCGGACAGGGCTTTCCCTGATCAAACCATTTCTTCCGCTGGATGCTGCCATGTTTCCCAGGAGAGATATAGAGACTCATATGGCCCTCGTCCTGGACCATCCCTCTATAAGTTCCGAAGTTCACCCATCCCTCGTCCGGGTCCCTGGTAATCACCAGGCATCCCGTACCAATGTAACGACCCCCATCTAGCTCGTGCATGAAGGGAACGGGGAATTTGAGGAGATTGATGTCCTTTCCTGAGAGGACATTTTCCAAGACGGGCCCCTTGGTAACCACCTCATGGGGAATGGGTTTATGGCCGGCAAGCTTTTGACGGAAGGCGCGGACCAGATCCAGCCCAGTTAGATCGAGGGGCAATCCAAGATTCAGAGCCATCCTCTTAAAGGAAGCGTTTTGAGCAAAGAGAACACGGAAACCTGCCGGATAGTCTTTGATCTTGTCAAAGAGGACCGCCGGGACCTCACCAGGACTCTCCTTGGCCACCAGCTCCGCAAGGGTACCCATCTCGAGATTCCAGTCAGCCCCTTCAATTTTCTTGAGCTGACCTAGGCTCTCTACGACGTCGAGCCAATCCCGCAAATCCGTATATGTCGGGGTTTTCCCCGCCTTGATTTCCTTTTCAGCAAATTTTTTAGCTTCTAATGCAGCCATGTTTGATCTCCTATTATTCGTTATTCGTTATTCGTCAATTCGCTATTTGGTATAATTGTTATTCATATACTCGGCATGCTGTACTCGTATATTCGGTACTAGCCTCTTTTTAAACCATTATACTAATAACGAATACACGATTTACGAAATTCATGCTCCCAACATGGAATCGTCCATGCCTTCGGTATCCTCGGCGGGCAAGCCGTTGCAACTCTGGGGATCCAGCTGGAGATAGACTTTCTCGCCGGCGGACATGCTTAGAAAGGGATGGGTGTGAACCCGCAATAACAGATCCTGAACCGCCACCTGACAATGATAGGCATCTCCCATGAACACCGAGTTTTTAACCAGCCCTTCCACCATATTATCAAGACCCTGAGGTTTTTCTTTATGAACCTGGATGTGCTCCGGGCGGATGGATATAACGGCTTGTTGGCCCTTTACCAGTCGGCTTGAGGGAATAAATGAGATTATCCCTTTATTGGTCTCCATCCGTCCCAACTTGCTATCCCCACCCAACTCCACTACTCGTCCACCAATCAAGTTTGTAAGGCCCAAAAAGGTTGCGGTGAATTTTCTCTCTGGTCGCGAATAGAGCTGGTGAGGAGCTCCCACCTCGATAAGTTTTCCACCGTGCATTACGGCGATTTGATCCGATATGGCAAGTGCTTCGGCTTGATCGTGGGTGACATAGATAGTGGTGATGTTAACCCTTCTTTGGAGGTCTTTGATTTCGTAGCGCATCTGTTCTCTTAACTTTGCATCGAGGTTGCTCAAGGGCTCGTCCAGGAGCATAACCTTGGGCTCGTTCACCAGAGCCCGTGCAAAGGCCACCCGTTGCTGCTGTCCACCGGATAATTTGGGCGCAGGTCGATCCTCCAAACCGTGCAGACCCACAACTTTCAGCACGTCCTCAACTCGCTTTTTTATTTCCGGCTTGGGGCGATGCTGAATGGTCAATGGGTAGGCCACGTTTTGAAATACCGTCATGTGGGGCCAAATCGCATAGGACTGAAAAACCATTCCGATGGGACGGTGATTGGGCGGAACATAAGTCCGATCTGCGGAATTAAATACCATTTTTCCATCGATGCTGATATTCCCGCTTTCCGGTCGCTCCAACCCGGCCACACATCTCAGTGTGGTGGTTTTACCGCAACCGCTGGGTCCCAGCAGGGTGTATAGGGATCCCTCCGGAATATCCAGAGAGACACCTTTCAGAACATGGACCCTCTCCCGATCTTCACCGAAAAACTTTTCCAGCCCATCAATTCGTACCATGCTTCTTGCTTCGGCCATGGTTTCTCCTCCAGTTGCCTCGGTAACCCCTTAATGGAGATAATCCCTACCTCGGATCCAGGCGGTGGTTATCTTTCCATAGAACCCTTCAACATTTCAAGCCCTAGTTTCAAATTTGACAAGGATAGGATAGATTAAGTAATTAATTTGCATGAACTTTCTCGATAGATGGATACCCAATCCCTTACCCCGTTCAAATGGCGAAAACAAGGAACCTGGCGATAGAATCCCTGCTTGCCAAAATCATCTGAGGAGGGGGAATGAGCGCAGACTTAGTAATTAAGAATGGCTGGGTGGTGACTCCCGAGCAGACTTTTAAGGGCGGAGTCGCAATACAAAATGAGAAATTCGTCTCCATTGGCCCTGACGACACCCTCCCGGAAGGTAAGGAGGAGATCGATGCCAAGGGCAATCATATCCTCCCAGGGATTATTGACGCCCATGTCCACTTCAGGGAGCCGGGGCTCATCCATAAAGAGGATTTCGGTACAGGTTCCACAGCGGCGGTGTGCGGAGGAGTGGTCATGGTGGTGGACATGCCCAATACCAATCCACCCGTCACCGGCCCTGAACAGGTGGAGGAAAAGCAGCGACTTGCTGAAGTAAAATCCTTGGTGGATTTCAGTATATTAGGAGTGGTGGTTCAGACCAATGCCGATCAGATACTCCCCATGGCAAAGATCGGAGCTTTGGGATTCAAGATCTTTTTCGGTGAGACCATCGGGAATCTTCCCTTCCCTGATGATGGTGTCTGCACAGAGGTCTTCCAAAAAATCACAGAAACCAAGCTACCCCTAAGCATTCACGCAGAAAATCGCCAGATCATGTACTACAACCTCAACAAACTGAAGGCCGAAGGAAAAAACGATCCCATCTACTGGGAGTCCTCTCGACCGAGCATCTGTGAAGCCGAGTCCGTTGCCCATGCGCTCTTCTTCGCTGAAACGTACGGCACGAAGCTCCATGTCCTTCACATGAGCTCCAAAGAGGCAGCATGGATCGTGCGCGACGCCAAGGCTAGGGGCCTGAGGGTAACTGCCGAGACGGGTCCCCACTACCTGCTCAGAGAGTCAAAGGAAATGGCAAAAGTGGGGTCCCTGCTGAAGATGAACCCACCTGTGCGGGACAAGGACCATGGAGAGGTGTTGTGGGATGGGCTCTTGAACGGCTACGTGGACATGATCGCCACGGATCATTCCCCACATACTTTGGAAGAAAAGGGCTCGGACATAAACGGAAAGTTGCTGAAACCCACCATCTGGGAATGCATCTCTGGATTTTGTGGTGTAGAGACTGGTCCCTGCCTGATCTTAACCGAGGTTAACAAAGGCAGAATGACCTTGAACCAATACGTCAAACTAACCTCGGAAAACCCCGCAAAGGTTTGGCAAATCTACCCGCAAAAGGGCGCCCTCAAGCTTGGATCAGATGGTGACATCACCATCGTCGACATGGATAAGGAGGGGATCATCGACGTCAACAAACTCCACAGCAAAAACAAACCGTCCCCCTGGCATGGTTGGAAGATCAAGGGAATTCCCGTTTGCACAGTGGTGCGCGGCCATGTCCAGATGCGCGACGGCCAGGTGGTGGGGAAACCCATAGGACGCATGGTAAAACCCATTCCGGAGTAGTTAATCGTCAATCGTGATTGGTGATTCGAAAAAGATACGGGATTAAATATTAGGTATGACTAATATACAAATAACCCTTAACGATTAACCAAACTATGAGGCGACCAGAATTCCTGGAAATATTACAGCCAAGCTCAATCAAAGAAGCCGGTGAGATCCTTCGAGACAGAGGCCCCGGAGGGCATTTCCTCGCTGGAGGGACCGACCTCATTATCGCCATCAAAGAAAAGGGGCTGGCCCCCAAATATTTAGTGGATCTAAAAAGAATTTCCGCTCTTGCAATCATACAAGAACAAGCCCATGGAGGTATCTCCATTGGCGCCTTGACCACCATGCGACAGGTGGAAACCTCTCCTATCATTAGAGCACGATTTCCCTTTTTGGCGCAAAGTGCCGCAGAGATTGGGTCTATCCAGATCAGAAACCGGGCCACCATTGGTGGAAACATAGCCAACGCCACTCCCTCGGCCGATTTGGCCCCTGCACTGTTGGCCCTTGAGGCCAAGGCCACAGTGGCAGGAAAGTCGGGACAGCGGGTAATGGATCTGGAGCAGTTCTTTCGCGGGCCGGGTGAAACCGCAATGGAATCAGGAGACATCCTTGTGGCAATCCTTGTCCCTCCCGTTCCGTCAGAACTAGTGGGTGAATACATCAAGTTCTCACCAAGAGAGATGATGGACTTAGCGACCATCGGGGTTGCGGTTACCCTAGTCCTCAGTGAAAAAGAGAAAAGGGTTGAACAAGTTCGCATCGCTCTTGGAGCTGTTTCACCTACTCCCATGAGGGCAAGAAAAGCAGAGTCCGTCCTCTCAGGGCAGGTCTTGACCGAGGAGTTGGCAAGTCAAGCCGGCCATGAGGCATCCATGGAATGCAAGCCCATTAGCGACGTTCGCTCCTCAGCGGACTATCGTAGGGAGATGGTGTCGGTTAATACCAAACGGGCGTTGCTCAATGCAGCAATGGGACGCAAGGGCCTCATCCCCTGGACACAGAGGAGAGATAAAAGGTACTAGATCGAAATGAAGAAAAAACTGTCATTCCTATTGAATGGTAACAAAACCTACCTAGAGATACCGTCCCACAGACTCCTGTTAGATCTGCTGCGTGACGATATTGGCCTCACTGGGACCAAAGAGGGCTGCGGTACCGGCGACTGCGGCGCCTGTACCGTCTTGCTCAACGGTAAGCCGGTGAATTCTTGTCTGGTGCTGTCTGGAGAAATTGACGGGGCGGAGCTGGTAACCATCGAAGGATTAAAAGTAGGGTCTGAGCTCCACCCAGTTCAAAAGGCATTCATTCAAGACGGCGGGGTCCAATGCGGATACTGTACCTCGGGCATGTTGATGATGGTGAAATCGCTATTGGACGAAAATTTGAATCCCACCGACGAAGAGATCCGGTTCGCCCTGTCGGGAAACCTCTGCCGCTGCACTGGTTACGCAAAAATTGTCCTGGCGGTCAAAGATGCCGCCAAGGAGCTTCGAGAAGGCAGGAGGGAATAAAATGTCCGAGCTCAGTATCGTGGGTCAGCCCGTGGGGCGGGTCGACGTTGAGGATAAAGTGACTGGTGGAGCGGTTTACGGATACGATCTCGTCTTGCCAAACATGCTCCATGGCAAAGTCCTGTTCAGCTCGCGACCCCATGCCAAGATCAAGAGAATCGACACTGGCGAGGCCAAGCGGTTACCCGGTGTCGTCACGGTCATCACAGGTGAAGACGTTTCCTGGACCCATGGAGAATCCATCAAAGATCAGCCCTTCTTAGCGCGGGGAAAAGTCCGCCATGTGGGTGAACCGGTAGCAGCTGTAGCCGCGGTGGATGAGGATACGGCCCAGAAGGCCGTGGGGCTCATCCAGGTGGATTACGAAGATCTCCCGGCCTATTTCTCCCCCGAGGAAGCATGTAAGGCCGATGCCATAGCCATCCATGAAGACTTTGACTCCTATCGTAAGGCAGACTTTGTGGTGGGCGCCCCACTGCCAAACGTCTGCGAGCACTTCAAGCTCAGGACCGGTGACGTAGAGCAAGGGTTCCGCGCCGCCGATCTGGTTCTCGAGGAACGATATACAATTCCTGTGATTCAACACGCCGCAATGGAGCCCCATTCCGCCCATGCCCAGGTGGATCCCACCACCGGCAATCTCACCATCTGGGTGGCCAACGATGCACCCTTTCGTGCGATGACTGAACTCACAGAGGCCCTGGAAATACCCAAGGAAAAGATTCGGCTGATCAATCCCCTGCAGGGAGGAGGTTTCGGTTCAAAAGGTGGCCTCAAAGTGGAGCCAATTGCCATTGCCCTGGCCTTCCATACCAACGGAAGGCCTGTACGCGTGAAGTTCGATCGTCAGGAAACCTTCGTCTCTACCCTCACACGGCACGAGGCTGTGGTTTATATCAAAAGCGGGATCATGAACAATGGGCAGTTGGTGGCTCGACAGATGACCATTTATTGGGGAGCCGGGGCCTATGGGGAAAAGAGCGCCACCGTTTGCATCCGGGGCAGCCTGCCTGCTCCCGGGCCTTACCGCATAGCGAATGTGAAAGTGGACGGCTATGCGGTCTATACCAATAAACCAGTGGCGGGGGCTTTTAGGGGTTATGGAATTCCCCAGGGTGCGTGGGCCTGTGAGCAGCATATGGATGAACTGGCCCTACGTTTGGGAATGGATCCCCTGGAGATTCGTTTGAGAAACGTCTTTGTGAACGGTGATGTTGCCTATTGGGGAGAACGTCTTCACAGTGTCGGGTTGAAAGAGACTTTACTCAAGGCGGCCGAAGCCGTTGGCTGGGACAAACCGCCGTCTAACAAGGTGGGCCTCGGTCTCGCTTGTATTTCCAAGCCCACACGCACTCCAAGTACATCCGCCGCTTCGGTGTTAGTCAACGGAAAGGGAGAGGTCACCATTCGGGCAGGAACGGTAGAAATCGGCCAGGGATGCAATACTATTCTTTCTCAGGTGGCCGCCGAGGAATTAAAAGTTCCCATGGAAACAATCCGCATGGCCCCCCTCGATACAGATGTGATTCCTTTCGACGCCTCCACCACCTCTAGTCGAAGCACCTACCATATGGGTAACGCCGTAAAGCAGGCTGCAATTCAAGTACGTGAGCAACTGGCAGAGATGGCTGCTCCAATGCTCGAGGCCCAGGAAACAGATCTTGTGTTTTCTAACGGTACAGTAGCCATCAAAGATCAACCTCGCATGAATCTTTCCATGGGAGACGTGATCCGACGAAAACTGGGAACCGACGGTGTGGTCAAGGGAGACGGATCCTACACCTATACGTTAGGAAAAGACCTCGATCTTGAGACAGGACACAGCGATCACGCCTCGGCCTTCTACATGTACGCCACCCAAGCCGCCGAAGTGGCCGTGGACGAAGAAACAGGGAGAGTGCGCCTCCTGCGCATGGCGGCGGCCCACGACGTTGGCAAAGCCATCAATCCATTGAATTGCGTGGCACAGATCGAGGGAGGTCTCGCAATGGGGATCGGATCCGCGTTGCATGAGGAGCTCGTCCTTGACCATGGTGGAAAAGCCCGCAACTCCTCATTCTTGGATTATCACCTGGTAACGTCCCTGGACGTGCCGGAGATGATCCCCATCATCGTGGAGCATGCGGAACCGGAGGGCCCCTATGGGGCCAAGGGATTAGGTGAGCCCGGCCTGGCCCCCACACCTGCGGCCATAGGCAACGCGGTGGCCAGAGCCCTGGGTGTTAGGATCCACGACCTTCCGCTGACTCCCGAGAGGGTTTACCGGGCCATTAAGCAGCGGCAATGAAAGTTGGTCTCTAAAAGGTTATGATATTGGTCTTGGAGGAGACATCATGAAATTACCCTGCGCCATGTATCGGGGCGGAACGAGTAAACCCGTTTTCTTCCTGGAGGATGACTTGCCACAGGATCCAAAACAGAGAGACCAGGCGGTCCTCTCTGCCTTTGGTAGCCCGGACATCCGTCAGATCGACGGATTGGGCGGTGCCGACCCCCTCACAAGCAAGGTGGCGTACATTGGCCCCCCCACCTTGCCCGGCACGGATATCAATTACACTTTCGGTTATGTTGGAATCGCCACACCAGTCATCGATTACACCGGCAACTGTGGGAATAGCTCCGCCGCTGTGGGTCCTTTTGCGCTGATGCGCGGCCTGGTGAAGCCCAAGGAACCCATGACCAAGGTTCGCATCTACAATACCAACACAAAAAAGGTGATCGTGGCCGAATTCACCGTTCGCAACGGAGAGTTCCAGAGTGAAGGAGAATTCAGAATTGATGGAGTACCGGGATCCGGATCTAAGATCCTTCTCAATTTCATCGATTCAGGTGGCTCGGTGACGGGAAAGCTCTTACCCACAGGGAAGGTCAAGGAAGAGATCAAATTCCCTACCCTTGGTACGCTGGCAGTCTCCATGGTGGACGCAGCAAACCCCTTTGTTTTCGTCAGTGCTCGGGACCTGAAGCTCAAGGGAAACGAGACCATGGAAGAAGTGGCTGGCAACGTCAAATTGCTTGAGCATTGTGAAGAAATTCGGTCGGTTGTCGCCGAGATCATGGGGATCGCAAAAAAAGAGGACGCGACCCGCACGAGCCCCGGAGTGCCAAAGATAGCCCTGGTCTCTCCGCCAACTCAATACCAAACACCCCAAGGACCTATTAAGCAATCGGAAGTGGACATCATTGCCAGGATGACCGCCCTGCAAAAACTGCACAAGGCCTTCGCCGTTACCGGAGCTGTTTGTCTTGGAGCTGCCGCCAAGATTGAGGGAACCGTGGTCAATGAGATCTTTAAAAAATCCCAGCCAAGCAATCCACCCGACGTTCGGATTGGCCATCCCTCGGGCACCATACAGGTGGAAATCGAGATGGAACAGGCCAACGGTGAGCTAAAACTTTCCAAGGGCGCCCTGGCGCGAACCGCACGCCTTCTCATGGATGGTTTTGTCCATTTACCCAACAACTCCCCCGCCAGGTAAGTCCAGCACCATGAGGAACCCCACGCAGACGCGGACACCCGTCACGATCCTAACCGGCTTTCTGGGTGCCGGTAAAACCACGTTGCTAAACCGTATATTGACTTCCGAACACCACCATCGTGTGGCCGTGATCGTAAACGAATTCGGAGAGGAAGGAATCGACCATCATTTACTGATGGCGGCTGACGAGGAAATCGTGGAAATGAACAACGGATGCATTTGTTGCACCGTGCGCGGCGATCTCCTTCGCATTCTATTTCAGCTTATTGCTCGGAAATCTACGTTCGACACCTTGCTCCTGGAAACCACCGGCCTGGCCGACCCCTTAGCGGTGCTCCAAACTTTCCTGCTGGATGACAGGATTCGCTCAGAATTTTCTCTGAACGCCATGGTGACCCTGGTGGACGCAAAACATGTGGGATATCACTTAGGGAGTAGCACCGAGGTGCAAGAACAAATTTCTCTCGCGGATACCATCCTGCTCAACAAAATGGATCTGGTCACACCGGAAGAGCTCGATGTACTGGAAGCAAAGGTTCGTACCATGAACCCATCTGCCTCCATCCTGCGCACACGAAATGCCGATGCAGACGTTTCAGGCCTCCTCAATTCCCGCTCCTTTCATCTGGAGGACAAGCACGATGATGCCCTGGACCTCAAAAGCAAAAAATCCCACAATCACACGAACCTCTACTCCACCCTTTCTCTAGTGGAGGCCGGAGAGATCCACCGGGAAAAGCTCAGCCAATGGTTTCGCTCTGTGATGAACCAATTCGGTGCTTCAATTTTACGCATGAAAGGGATCATTAATCTTCAAGGCGATCCTCACCAGTTTGTCTTTCATGGTGTGCATATGATGTACGATGGACGACCCGGACGCGAATGGAACCACAGGGAGGAGCGTTTGAATCGACTTGTATTTATCGGTCGTGATCTGGATAAGCAGAAGCTGCTGACAGGATTCAAGGATTGTATCGTCACCACCAATGGCGATGGTTCAGGGAATGGGGCAGCCACGTCCGCCGATGAAATTTCATCCTTTACTTTGGATCAGATCAAGATATGGGTTAGACAGGCTCTAGAATTTCCCAATCAGGCCCCGGTCATTGTAAAAGAGGTTCCCTGCGTAAAGCCGAGTTGTCCACCGGTTGAAACCGCAATCATCGTACTTTTGGAGAAAGAACCTCCGCGGTTCTTTAAAATTCAAAAAACTATTAACGAAGTCACCTTTGACCACGTTTTCAATTTGATTGAAAACCCCCTCCCTTGCTGTTGATCTGGCCTCACGAAACACCTGGTACCCACTCCCCATGGGTTCAATTTTGATTAGAGGTATAGGAATATTTTTGTACCGTACCATCCGGGTTGAAAATGAGGTAGAGGTCTCGATTCACCCAACCTTCCGCGACTAAGTTACGGTAACTGTACCTCCATGTCTCAAAACCGCTATCGCTCCCCTTTCGACCGGGTTCTCCAAAGGTACTGAGAATCTGTTCCCTGGTGGTCACGTTTGGTTGAATATCCTTGACGTTGGCTTCGGATAATTGTTTTCCGGAAAAAGCACAGCCAGCAAGTAATAAGACGACCAACAGAAGTAATGACAGTTTACCCATAAGGCTTCCCCTTTTCGATTTTTTTAATTTTCTAATCTTATACATAATAAATCACATATAACCTTTTGATATAATTAATAGTATTTAACCTTATCGTGCCAATGGAACGAGTACTGAGGAGACTTTGTGCCAGCAGAATATTTGTACATTCCCAGTCTTAAACCTGATGACCTAAATTTCTCTTCGTCCTTCAAGGGCCTGGCTCAAAGTCATCGCATCGGTATACTCCAATTCACCACCCATGGGCAGGCCTCGAGCAATTCGGCTAACTTTGACTCCAAATGGTTTGATTACTTTGGCCAAGTAGAGCGCTGTTGTTTCCCCAGAAACCGTGGGATTAGTAGCCAGAATAATCTCTTGCATCTCCGAAGCCTTGATCCGGGCCAAAAGATCTTCGATTCTCAGCGATTCCGGTCCCATACCATCCAAAGGAGAAATCGCCCCGTGGAGTACGTGATAGACTCCCTTAAATTCCCCTGACCTTTCAACCGCCATCATATCCACTGGTTCCTCCACCACGCAGACTTGCCCCTTGTCTCGGCGTGAATCCCGGCAAACCTTACAGTCTGCGGCATCATTTCCTCCTGGCATCACCTCGCTAAGACCAAAACAGGTGGCACAGAGAGAAATCTCGTTTTTTAGTTTACCAATACTCTCGGCCAAGGCCATGACTTCGCCCTTCGCGGCCTTGAGTATATGAAAAGCCAGGCGACCTGCCGTCTTCTCGCCGATTCCAGGAAGTTTGCTTAGCTCCTGGATGAGCCGTTCGAGAGGTACTGGAAGTCCGTTCATACCATCATCCCGGGGATCTTAAACCCGCCTGTCAACTTGCTCATTTCTTCCGAGACCATTTCCCGTGCCCGCCGTACTCCTTCATTGATGGCTGCCTGGATAAGGTCCTCCAGCATTTCGATCTCTTGAGGATTTACCACGGTAGGATCGATCTTGATCGAAGAAAGCACCAGTTGCCCATTAACCGTTACCTTCACCATCCCTCCTCCAGAAGACGCATCCACGGTCTTTTGCGCCATCTCTTCCTGAACCTGTGCCAGCTTCGATTGCATCTCCTGTGCCTGTTTGAGAAGGTTCCCCATGTTTCCCATTCCGTCAATTCCTTTAGCCATAGACTCCCCCATTCCCTGTTCTGTTCTGTTCTGTGCCCTCTACATTTCCCGGCTCGGCACTTAAGACCTTTCTTTTACTTCCTTTATGGAACCACCAAATATTCGCAATGCTTCCTCCACCACGTCCCCTGCCTCACCTGCAGTAGTTTTGCTCGCATCCGTACCCTGCTGCGACTCCCGAGGTTTGATAGTAGGAGAGATCATTACCTTAACATCGCCGGAGAAGAATCGATTGGCAAGATCCTTCAACATGGAAAGATTCTCCCGATCCTGAAGATAGGTCAGATGATGGCGGTCCTCCACACCAATCTCTAACGTCCCCGGGGGAAATTCCAATGGGCTCGCCTTCTCGAGATGAGAGGCGAGAAACCTCTTTTCCTTCATGACAAACGCGACAAATTTCTTCCAAACATCCCCATTGTCTTCTTTCGGTGGTTCCTCCGATGGTGGAGCTATGGTTTCATGGACCTCATGGGATTCAAGGTGCTCCGGGGGCGTTTCCTCATTGAGCTGTGATTCCTCCAGCTCCCCTCCTGCTGAGAGTCTCCGTTCCAAGCTCTGCAGCTGATGGAGGGCTTCGGTAATGTCCATGGACCTTGGCAGTGTGGCAAGCCTCACCAAAGTGGCTTCCAGGGCGAAACGAGGATAGGGAGAGCGAGCCACCTCCTCATCTCCTTCTGACATAACCCTGAAATAGTCCATGAGGCTCTCCGCGGGCACATCGGCCACTTGACGTTTTAGTTCCTCAATTTCCTGGTCGTGAAGGTCGAAGAGTTGCCCGGACATTGATGCCTGGGACGAGGAGGCAGATTCCCTGCCGTCCTGCCCTACCGCCAATCGAGCCACCAGTAAATTTCGGAATTGCTCCACCAACTCCTGGGACAATCGAGTCAAGTCCAACCCGTTTGCAGCGACTTCTGCCACCAACTCAACACATCTCCCTGGTTTACAATCCATGACCGCCGCGCATAGTTCGTGGAGGATCCTACGCTCCGCGATTCCGAGAATATCCTGCAACAGTCGTTCATCCACTTCGATGACGGCCCCTTTTGCCCCTTCAACAGGGGCTGCATAAGAAAGCACTTGCTCCAGCAGTGACTGTGCATCCCGCATACTTCCCTGGGCCTCACGGGCAATCAACAGCAAGGCCCCCTCCGTAATGTGCAGAGACTCCGCCTGCGCAATCTCCCCCAGTCGTCCCGCGATTTCATGGACAGGGATCCGCCGAAAATCGAATCGTTGGCAACGGGATCGAATGGTTTCCGGAAGACGATGGGGTTCAGTGGTGGCGAGGATAAATCTGACAAAGGAGGCAGGCTCTTCCAGGGTCTTTAACAGCGCATTAAAGGCGTCTTTGGTAACCTGATGAACCTCATCAATAATGTAAATTTTAAATCGACTCTTGGCTGGCTGATACCTGGCATTTTCGATGATTTGTCGAATCTCATCAATTCCACGATTCGAGGCACCATCAATCTCAAAGACGTCCATTGAGTTTCCATTTTTAATCTCCACACAATGGCTACATTGATCGCAAGGCTCTGGAGTCGGGCCCTTCTCACAATTCAGGGCCTTGGCCATGATTCGAGCTACCGTAGTTTTCCCCACACCACGGACACCGCTGAGCAGATAGCTGTGGGCGATCCGGTTGGATAAGATGGCATTGGTGAGAACTCGAGTAATATGCCCCTGACCCACGATATCACCGAAGTTTTGGGGTCGCCACTTACGCGCTAAAACCAAGTAAGACATATTTTCCGTTCGGGAATCTCAAATTACAAATCCGAAATCTGAGATCTAAAATGCCTCGCTTAGCGAGGCTGGGATGGCCATTGCTGACAGCCAGGCTTCCCTGTGGCACAGGGGTAAACCCGCTACCGCTGCTTCCTTCCGGACCTGACGGGGTTCACGGAACCACCTTGCACAGGACCCGGCTATCAGCAATCAACATCCCATTTTAGTCAATGGTTATTCGTTATTGGATTTCAACTCCAGCACAATCCGTATAACCCGAATTCTCGTCCGCAATTAACTAGTAACTAATACCCAAGCTGGCG
Organism: uncultured Binatia bacterium (SeqCode); assembly: GCA_965215595.1. Taxonomy (GTDB): domain Bacteria; phylum Desulfobacterota; class Binatia; order UBA9968; family CAXXLF01; genus CBDCDW01. The sequence goes on from CBDCDW010000007.1 coordinate 584,964, forward strand.
GAGAGGGGGGGATTCGAACCCCCGGTACCCTTTTAGGGGTACACACGATTTCCAGTCGTGCGCCTTAAACCGGGCTCGGCCACCTCTCCTCGCCTCACCCTTTCCCAGTTCTGATACAGGCTGGGAGACTATAACATAAAATTGGACCGCCTTGTCGTAACTCTCCCTTAACATACAAGACAAATAACAGAAAAATCAATGTTTTAGAAACTGAAAAAGGAGGACCTCTGGTTTGAATTGGGAACCACGGAAGGGTACACATCGTTTAATAGAGCATAGGAGATGTGATGGTTCCCCGCAGCATCGCCACGACTATTTTTCTGACAGTTCTGCTCCTTTTTATTTCTATGGGCCACGCTCAGCTCGGACCTAGGGATGGGGACGAATTGACTCCCGTGGAGCTAGATCGGGTCAAGGTCGGTGACAGAGCGCCGGATTTTACCTTGGAAGATTCGGAGGGCGAAAAAATTTCCCTCTCCCAATTTCACAACAACAAGAAACTGGTTTTAGTATTTTACCGGGGCCACTGGTGACCTTTCTGCGGAAGGCAGCTCGGGAAGCTGCAAAGTTTATTAATCAAAGAAGAAAAGACAAAGGTACAGATCCTTGCAGTTAGTATCGATTCACATAAAGATTCCAAGCGATTTATCCGAGAGCTGTCGGAGAATTATCCCGGGGAATTCGATTTTCCTCTGCTGGAAGACAAAAATCACAGAGTCATTGACCGCTACGGGATTTTAAATCCTGAAAGTCCCGGTTGGCCTCACCCCGCAACTTATGTCATCGATTTGAAAGGCATAGTGCATTGGCGTTTCGTCGAAACAAACTACCGAGACCGCCCTAACAACGAACAAATCCTGCAAGCTTTAAAACAACTTCCCTAGAAATCTCGGCGTCCTCGGCCATTCACGGCAGTGTCAACCGAGAACATTTCACCCCATTTTTCCACCACTTTTTTCCGCAGCTCAGGGCCCGCGATGTTCGTTTTGGGAAAGTCTTTCATCCACGAGTAGGGTTTGCAGGCAATAAGGATCGCACGGGAACTGGTGAAATCTCTTTTCTCTTTTCGCTGAGGAGGTATCCGGGGATCCAGCGCACTAGAGGTGCAACCCTTCAGAACGGTTAAAGCCGTCTCTGGATCGCACCGGGTGCCAATGGCCCACAGCACATCCTCAGGATCACGGGGATTGATATCTTCGTCCACCACAACCACAAACCGGCCCATATAGTCTCCCGATGCGGCCAAGGCAGCCTTCATGGCGTGGCCGGGATATCGCTGCCGAATTTGGACCACCGTGAAACCTGGAATCGCCAAGTGCCATACATCGAGAACCTCCTCGATTCCTAATCCTTGCAGGCGTTCCTTGACCGCCTTTGCCTTTGTGGGAAGGCCATAGTTAAGAGTCGGGCGTCGATATTTTTTTGGCGGCATTCCAAGGATAATCGGATCATTGCGATGATACAGGGCCTTCACTCGTATGACTGGCTCCGGCCGACTTCCCAATGTAAAGTATCCGGTCCATTCACCGAATGGCCCCTCCTCTTCGGATTGTATATCTGGAGGGGGTATCTCCCCCGCAATGACGATCTCGGAGGTAGCAGGAATCGGCAGCCCCGTGGCATCTTCCTGAATAATCTCTACTGGCGTGCCGCGAATCTGTCCCGCCAAATCATATTTGTTGACCTGTCTCTTCTCACCGAAAAAATGCCCGGCCCCTAAAAACAGCACCGGGTCTTGCCCCATGGAAACCGCCACGGGACAACTCTGACCTTTCTCCCAATACTTCTTTTCAATGGTGGCACCGGTGTGGGAGGGAGAAATGTAGAGTCCCGCAGTGCGCTTGCCGCTCACCATGACCCGATAGCACCCAAAACTGATAACATCGGTATCAGGGTCTTTCATGATCACCATGCATCCCGTGCCGATGTAACGCCCTCCATCTCCCTCGTGCCATTTGGGTGTGGGAAATTTCCACAGGTCAATTTCTTCCCCCGTGAAAACATTTTCATGAATGGGCCCGGATTTAACCACCACAGGAGGTTTCGGCACGTAGGGGCCAAAAACCTTCTTTTCGTAATGCTCAATGGCAGTATCAACATCCAGATCCAAGGGTAGATCCAACGCTAGAAGTGCACGGCGGAGAGGATCCATGGCATTGGTCAAAATCCGGTAGCCCTTGGGATAATCTTTGATTTCGTCAAACAACAGGGCTGGACCCAGCCTTTCATAGTTGAGCTCGTCCAGAGTCCCGATTTCCAGATTCCAGTCTGCTCCCTGAACCGATCGAAGCTCGTCAATCTCTTCCAGGGCAGCAATGAATTCTCTTAAATCTCTAAAGGGCAATGCGATGACTTCCTTCCTAAACCGTCGAATGCGGTCAGTTCTTCTATCGAAGTTCACAGACCGGTGTCAAGGCTTGTTCGAAGGAGAGTCGGGATGTGATTACGCGTCAGTCGTGCCCCTATGCCAGATTGGCTCGTTTACTGGAGCTGCCATTCCTTTCCCTCAACACGCTTGGGGTCGTGAGCCATGTCGAACCGCGCTTCAGCGGTCTCTTGACGGAAAATTTAGTTCACCGATGCAATAGAGGGCTCGGGTGCCTTCCCCTCAGCGGGAACCGATGGGACCGTGCCTCGATGCTCTGTCATTTGATCCGGCATGCCAATGTGTTTTGAACCTCCAGTATCGGACGTCTCCCTTTCTTCGGGCCAGGCACCCTGCACCCCAAATTGGGTGTCGACGCTGGGAAGCGAGACGTAAGACTGTGGGCATCGAACGTGCAGCTTCAAATATTCACTGGACTGTTGCCCGCGGCCTGATGCTCGCTCCCCGAGAAGAGCTGAGCAAGCCAGATGGGTCGCTGCGGGAGTTCCGTGGAGCGTGGGAAACCCCCTCAGCCTTTTACTGATGTAAAGGGAGCTGACGTGCCTGAGCGGAAGTTTGGTTCTGAGGCGTTGGAAGCCTCTGCGAAGCTGAGGAAAAAGCAGCATCGACTGTTTGAGCGTAGCGAGTTTCGAGGCTGCCCGCCGAGGGGCCACTGAAGCGAAGGGATGCCAGGTCCTGTAAATGCACTCTCAATCCCTGCCAGATTTGGGGTTCTCAATTCACCGCACCACACTTTCGCACTACGACCTGCCAGCTATTGCCCCTCTTGCTAATGTCGATCGATTTTCATAGTATCTTTTCACATTTGGTGTATCGGTCGTCGAAGCACAGTCTTCACAACCAGGTGACCACGGGACAGAAAGCGGATCCATGCCTACCGTACCCATGAACGGATTTGAGTTGTACTACGAAGTCCATGGGAAAGGTCCACCTGTCGTATTTGCGCACGGTGTCGGTGGAAACCACGCAATCTGGTTCAATCAAATTCCCGTTTTTTCTCAGTTGAACCAAGTGGTGGTATTCGACCACCGCGGCTTCGGCAACTCACGGGACGATACGAACGGACCAGGCAGGTCACGTTTCGTGGAGGACTTGAAGGCACTGCTGGACCACTTAGACATCCAAAGAACTGCTCTCGTGGCACAGTCTATGGGCGGCGGAACATGTACCGGCTTCACTGTTCGGTACCCGGAGCGCGTGAGCGCTCTCGTTCTGGCCGATACGATTATTGGGATGAAACTCCCGGAACAGCTCGCCTCCCGCATGACAAACGTACGCAAGGGCGCAGAACAACTGCCACAGCTTGAACGAGTGTTGGGCCGGACATTCCGCGAGAAGGAGCCAGTACAAAGGCAGCTATACTCGCAAATCAACAGCTTCAATATGGTAAACCGTTCGAATCTTGGAGGTAGTTTTGGCAGTGAGTACACACCCCAGGAACTGGCGGACACGAAAGTTCCCATCATGTTTGTGGTAGGCCGGGACGACGTCCTCATCCCGCCGGATGTGGTTGCTGCCACGCACCGGTTGGTCCCCGGTTCTCAGTTCCTCGAAGTGCCAAACTGCGGTCATTCTGTCTATTTTGAAGACCCAAAGACCTTTAACGAGGCTGTCCTTGGGTTCCTGGAGTCAGGTGGAGTGGCAACGCAATCTTGATCATGATTCGTAGCAGACACAGGGGCCCAGAGTGAGACACAGGCACTGGTTCCACCGGGCAACCATTCAATAATTGAAAGGAAGATCCATGGCCGCCCCATCGGGATCAAAACTTATCCTAGAGGGACTCAAAGAAGCGGGAATTGATCTTATCGCTACCCTTCCCGATATCAATCTTAGGGAACTCCTCGGGTTGGTTGAAGCCGATGGCAGCGTGGAACACGTTCCCCTCTGCCGGGAAGAAGAGGGCATTGGGATCTGTACAGGAGCGTATCTGGTGGGAAAAAAATGTGCGCTCATCATGCAGAACGGGGGCCTTTTCAACAGCGTCAATGGTATTGTTTCCACTTTAATTCAATACCAGGTCCCACTGCTTTTGCTAATCTACTACGCGGGTGACCTGGGAGATCGCACGTTCAGTACAACGGGTGCGGCCACCGAGCCAGTTCTCAATGCGCTGGGTATCCGAAGCTACATTCTTAGAGAGCCCGATGAGGTGAAAGACCTCATTCGTCGGACACAGATTTTGACCATGGACTACAAAAGGCCGGTGGCGGTTCTACTAACCAAGGACATTCTTGGTAGAAGGCGACCAGGGGAATAATTAAAGGTCACTTGCAATGAAAAGGATTGATTGTCTAAGGGCATTGGCAGAAGTGGCGGGTAATGCGTTGGTGGTCACTAGCGCCGGCGCGAACACGGTGGAATGGAATGCCTGCAGGCCCAGCGATGGCAACATTCGTTCGCGCACCTTGGGATTAACCTGTTCCATAGCCCTCGGTATGGCGCTGGGACTCCCAAAGCGAAGAGTCATTGCGTTAGACGGCGACGGTTCCTTACTCATGAATCTTTGCGCCCTGCCCACCATCGCCAAAAAAAATCCTCCAAACCTACTGCACATTGTATTTGATAACGAGGCCTACGAGTCTTCTGGGGAAATCAAAACCGCAACCTCCCATGGTACCGATTTGGTGGGGATGGCGAGATCCGCCGGTATCAATAACGCCGTATTGGTACAATCAGTTGAGGAATTCAAAAGGGCGGCCGCAGAGGCTTTGAAAGGCAATGTCCTGACTCTAATAGGGGCCAAAGTTGAGCTTTCCCGCGCTGAGGTCCCTCCCCTTGCCATGGATGAGGTGGAAAGCAAGTACCGCTTCATCCGTCATGTGGAAAACACCGAGGGGATTCAAATCCTCAGGATGCCCATGCCCGCAAGTTTTCTGAAGAGCTAACCAAGCGAAACCCGCTAACAGCAAAGCGCTAGTCAGTACTGAGTTACGAGTGCTGAGTACTGAGCCAAATACATTGAAGATAGAAGATCGAGGATAGAGAATCGCAAAGGCCAGTTGAGAGACCGTAATGCAGATGAGATTTTGTTTGTCGTTGTCTCCCGACAAACAAAAAGGGTAGTCTCTGCGTCGCTGCGGTGAGCTGTCCGAATCCTTATCTACGTAAATCTGCGTGTATCTGCGGTTAATTTCTCTTAACGCTTTGCGCTATGCGCCATGCGCTTTGCTGTGCCTTGGTCGGTAAAAATCTCCTACCTCTCCTCCGGATTAAAAGTATAATCGAGACCAAGCCAAAGGCTTCTAGAGTACCGGAAATAGAAAACAGGGAAAAGAGTTCCAAAAGCAATCCACAATTCGAGTTGTTGGGTAAGAGTCATTTCAGTGAGATAATCCAGCAGAAAGTATCCCGGAATGGCAATGGCAACTGTGGCGGCATAGTTTAGATAAATGGCACCAACAAAAAAACCATGCTCACGTTCAAACTTGAGATGGCAGCTGGGGCATTCAGCGTGCATCTTGGGCACTTTAAGCGGATGGCAGCAGAAATAATTTGAAAGAGACGGCGCAAACTAGTCCCGAACTTGAACGATCATCTCTGTTTCTACTGGCGCATCGGCGCCGAGGGAGACAACTCCCAGTGCCGCTCGAGCATGCTGACCCCGTTCCCCCCACAATTTGACCAATAGGTCGGATTCACCATTGATCACCTGTGGCATTTGCTTGAATCCTGGTGGAACGGTGACGTACCCCGTTACCTTGACAATGCGCTCCACCTTGTCCAGGTCACCCACCGCATCCTTTATCATGGCAAGATGGTTGAGGGCACAATCGCGCGCCACCTCGTAGCCCTGCTCCAGGGTTACAGTGTCGCCTACGATACCCGAATATTTTCGAACTCCATTGATACGACCGGTATTGCCTCCAAGAAAGAGAAGATTCCCGACTTTTACATAGCTAATATAATTGGCAGCAGGCTTTGGCAGATTCGGCAATTCGAAGCCCAGGGAGTTCAACTTCTTTTCTATTTCCATTTTCTGTTCCTTTTAATTGGACAAACTCCACCACGAGAGACCGCAGGTAGAGTAGAGGACAGGCTTAGCTTGCTTTAGGCCGCACCTTGGCTGTATCCGCCGTTTCCAGCTTCGTGCCCGTTTAGGCACTTCCGTAACAAGCGTTCCTGTCCCCCCTCATCAAACCGTACTTGCAGTTTTCCCGCATACGGCTTTCCGATCATCTTCATCTCAAGGCATGCGAGGCCGCCTATTGAGCTCCCTCTTGGCCTTGAGATACAGTCTCCGCTAGAGGTCTCGAATCTTGTTAGGTGTTTGTAGCCTCACGGCAATCACCTCTCCTTCCCTCTTTAAGAGACACAATGAAAGTAGGGCGCCTTCCCTCAGCCGGCATTACCCAGCCTCCTCGGTAATACTCGCCCCTCCGACTTCTCGCCCGCCTGACCCTGACTTCGGTTTCCCTTATACCGAGCCATTGCGGCTATCACCCGCGACAAACGAGATCTCCCGCGTTACCCATCACAACTTCCCCCACATGCCGTCCCGACGACCCCGGAGAGCCCATCTGCTTCTGTCTCGGTTATTTCCACAGATGGCACCGGCCTTCCCCATCTGACCACAGGGTCGGCACTCTCAATCAGCAAGTTACGAGGCTCTATGGGTTCCCTAGTAGTACGGCCTGCGAGTTTGCGATCCTCTCCTTTTGGAAAGTTTTCTCGATCCACTTAGCCCTGAGAGTCACCCCTCAAAACCGGATCTTCGCTAGCGGGGTGAACCGTTAATTCCCCGCACCGGACTTTAACCGGCAAGTTGCACTGCTTCCGCGGCATACGATCAGACTTTAGCTGGCATTACCAAAGCCACCAACTCCAAGGATCTGATGCACTTCCCATTCGTAGATGTCAAAGCTACAGAATCCACCCTCCGTATAGGGGTCGCTGGCAGCGATTTTTTCAGCTTCGTCGCGGGACTCCGCGCGGATCACATAAATACCAACCTTCCGATCTCGCGTTGGACCAGATAGGAGAATCTTTCCTGCATCATGTTGACGTTTCATCCATGCAAGATGTTGGTCTAATGTAACGGTCCATTCCTCTCTTGGTCGAATCGACCGACGGTGTATGAGGTACCACATGAATCTTTCTCCATTCTCGGCGATGTCGCAATGTTTCGCCGGAACGAAACGAATATTACACTGGAAAGTCAGGCAAACACGTATGCTTCTAGTTGATTGGAATATTCATGTCAACGGCAAAGGCGTACATATAACTCGGATATCTTTCCTCAAGACGAATCAATTCGGTTTGCCCTCTCTTCTTCCGTTCCGCTATACTCGAATCCTCTGGCAGCATGCAGCAGGCGTACTTCGTAGGAACCCTGCCCATAGCGGTCAAAGACCCCGTGGAACGCTATTGACCTTGTCTCTCGAAGGGGAATTACCCTATTCGCACTTTTCGTTCACTACGTCATAAGTACTACGCCCTGTTTTGGTCCAGTGACATTCTCGCTTCGGTGGGCGCCCTCATTCGCGAAGTCGCACTTTACTGGTACGTATATGAAATTACAGGCTCAGCCCTTTCGCTAGCTCTTCTGGGGCTTTGCGAGGCTACTCCACGCCTGATTCTTGCACCAATTTTTGGTGTTCTCGTTGACCGCTACGAACGCCTCCGCTTACTGATATGGGTCCAGTTCGTGACAACGATCCCTATCTTGACCCAGGTGATTTTGTACTTCTTGGGTGTCCTGGAATTCTGGCACATCCTTACCTTGGAGATCGTTCATTCAACCATTAGGGGAATCAATCCGTCCGCATCCCAATCGCTCATTCGCGAGCTCGTCCCCAAGACAGAAATAATGAATGCCGTGGCCCTTTTTTCCGTCGCCTTTAACACCGCCCGGGTCATAGGTCCATCCGTGGGTGGAGTCTTGATTCTGTGGATCGGCGTCGGAGGGTGTTTCGTGGTTCACGTGGTGAGCCTTGTTATATCCGGCTTGGAACTATTCTTGATCCGTCTACCCAAAAGGGAGTTAGGGAGTGGTGGAAAACACTTCCTAAGGGAGATGAAAGAGGGGGTCCAATACATTTGGCACGAGCCGGTGATTTTGGGCAGCATCGGCGCCGCTTATATTCTCAGCGTCTTCGTGACCACCTATCAGAGATTTCTACCGATCTTCGCAAAGGAGATCCTAAACGTAGGACCCGGAGGGTTCGGAGTGCTTATGTCCGCGCCTGGAATCGGCGCTATCCTTTCCCTAACCTTCCTCGCCAACCTGTCAGAGGAAAGCAGGAAGGAAGCTTTACTCTGGATATTGGTCACGATCCCACCCACGTTTCTTATTCTCTTTTGCCTGTCGGGGAGTTTTCCGTTATCCGTCGTTATCTTGGCCTTTGTGGGGGCGGGACAGGCGGGCTATCGCACCATGGCCCGCGTTGTGATTCAAACCGAAGTGCCGTACGGACTAATGGGAAGGGCCATCAGTGTTTTCCAAATGGATCAAGGTCTACGTTCGGTTGGATCCATGGTCATGGGGACATTCGCGAATATCTTTGGCGTTGCTTTCGGATTAATACTCACCTCAGTTATCTCTTTAACACTCACCACGACATTGTTTTTACGTCTACTCAGACCTGTCCGTAAAGATACCTAGCCATTGCGTTTACCCACCACTGGCTCCAAAATTAATTGCCAATGTGGCAAACAACGCGATTCAATACCCCTTTTCCAACCACCAGTTGGCGATCTCGATGCGGCGGGCGAACCAGACATCTGCGAAACCTTTCGCGTATTGAATGAACTCTTCCAAGATCTTGGTCCTGTAGGGCACGCCGGAAACAAAGGGATGAGTGTTAAAGGCAAAGTATTTTGGAGACCCTTGCTCACCCTCCCAGTAGAGATAGTCAAATTGATCTTTCATGATCTGCAGAAGATCCCGTGGGGTACGCCCAGACCCGTAAGTAGAGTAGTCGTTACATCCCGGGACATTGTAGGGGACAACAATGACCTTTCGTCCCCGTGCCTCTATTGTGTAGGGAATGTCCGAGTTCAGTGGATCTGCCCACCAGACAAAACCTGCCTCAGCGACTAGATCCAATGTGTTGTCAGTGGAGGCGTGACCGGGCGAAAGGTAACCCGTCGGTTTTTGGCCAAGGATCCTTTCAAAAGCCGCAACCGACTTCCGGATGGATTCCTGCTCCTGTTCTCGGGTGTACATAAAGGAATACTCATGCTCGTACCCTTCGGAGGAAAACTCATGGCCCTGGGCCTGGAACTCTCTGACCTCGTCAGAAAACTGCTCTACTTTAAGACCGTTCATCAAAAAGGTAACTTTTAGGTTATGACGGTCAAAAAGGTCCATGAGACGCCAGATGCCCACACGGTCGCCATATTCACGCTCTGTGACTGCAGCCATATTCTTTTTGAACACTGCATTGACTGGCGGTGTCCTGCCACTCTGCCTTTGAAGTGATTCGCGTGTACCGAAGTTCTCCGGCCAGATCTCCCATGGAACGATAAACGTGACGCAAATCTTGGCTTTTTCAGGCCATTCAATTGGTTTGGGTTTATTCATAAGCCGCTCCTGTTCTCTTTTCCCCGAATGATCATAGATCTCTCTCCTCATACCCCAGCACGCACATTATAAGAAACAATTTTTGCGGAAATTTCAAACTTGGAAGAAATAATTACACGCCGTTGACATATCCGACTCGACAGCGTATTTTTCATCACGACACGATTCATTTAATAGTTCATTAATGTCACGTAACCTATTGATTCACAATCGTTTTATCGACTACGAAACGAGTCTTATGGAAAATTTCCATGTTTGAAAAATTGCAAGATTCGGGGGGTATTTCGTTAGTTGAGTTTCTTCTGAACGTCGCCATTTTAATTATCCTGTTTGCTCTTGCCTTCCCCGCCTACATTGCGTTCAGGGAAAAACTCGTTAGCCCAAACAGCAGAACATACCAGCAGGCAGAGTTCCTCCAAGACAGAAAACCCTGAAGCGTCTCTCACGGATTAATTGTCGCCCGGTTCACTAACCGCCGGCGTCTGCTCGATTCCAAAGTTATATTCGTTTTCTTTCGCGCTGTTGGACCTGCCGGCAAATGGGGTCTGTGGCGTCGAACCACTTGATACAACGACAACAAAAGTCAGGTTCTTTTAAAAAGGGTGGTATCGGGGGGACGAGCTCGGTTTTAACGGGGCCTCCGGATGGCCTTGCGCTTTAACAAGATTCGACGATCCTGAGCGTAACCAACCGAGGTTGGGCGAGAGGTCCTCTTTGCTTTTTTTTGAGTTCCTGTTTTGAGAGATGCGGTAGCCTGAATCACTCGTCGCAAGACCATAATTTGCTGGTCTATCCTTGCTCTCAGTGCCTGAAGCTCTCGCAAAACTCGTTTGAGGGTTGGATTGAAGTCAGTGGCCATTGCGTCTCCTCAAACGGACTCTATCTGATGCGGTACAAATCTGTCAATCCAAGTTATTTAGTCCGCTTTACAGAAAATAACACTCAGCTCAATGGAATGACCCCATTTCCCTGATGGAACCAATCTTCAATGCACTGGCGCTAGCCCATGCTTCGAGGATTACTTGACTGGATTGTCGCGAACGTACTTAATTAGGATTGCATTGGCACGGGCTTGAAACTCTGCAGCTTCTTCTTCACGGTTGAGTTCCCTGAGCAGGTGGGCATAATTCTCCATTCCCTTGGCCATAAAGGGGTGGTTGGGGCCAAGGGATTTCTCCCAAACCAATAGTGACTGCTTATACATTCGCTCCGCTTCAACATGTTTGCCCTGGGCCTGGTAAAGCCCGGCAAGATTGTAGAAACTCTGGGCCACGTCAGGATGCACTGGTCCTAGAGTCTTTTTTCTGATGGCTAGTGCTCGTTCGTGGAGTGGCTCCGCTTCAAGGTTTTTTCCTTGCGTGTAGTATAGATTTGCCAGGTTGTTGAGGCTTTGGGCCACGTCGGGATGCTCTGACCCTAGTTTTTTCTCTCTGATGGCCAGCGCTCGCTGGTGCAGCGGCTCCGCTTCAACATATTTGCCCTGGGCCTGATAGAGTGCAGCGAGGTTGTTGAGACTGTTTGCTATGATGGGGTGATCCGCTCCCAATAAGCTCTCATCGATCCTGAGGGCTTGCCTATGAAGAGGCTCGGCTTCAACGAATTTACCCTGGGTGTAGTAGAGATTTGCCAGATTGTTGAGAATTGCGCTTACACGGGTATGCCTAAGTCCAAAGGCATCGGCTAAGATTTCTAATGCCCTCTCATAGAGTGGCTCCGCAGCAGCGTACCTACCCTGGCGTCGGTAAATCACCGCGAGACTGTTTAAGCCTTCCCCCACCGACGGATGCTTAGGTCCATAGGCCTTTTCCCGTATAGCCACTACTTGCCTCAACAGCGGCTCTGCCTCCTGGTATTTCCCTTGGGCCTGATACAGTCCGACAAGGTTGTTGAGGCTATGAGCCACCTCAGGATGAAATTCACCCAGAACTTTTTCTCTGATGGCAATGGATCGCTTAAATAGTGGCTCTGCTTCAGCAAATTCACCGCTCTGATAATGGAAGATTGCTTGGTCGCTCACATTCGTACTTAAGGAATATGTCTCAAGCCCCCATGGTCGAATATCCCCTGGCGACGTCATCCCCTCGGTGTCCGGAGATACCAACGCAAAGAAAAATACTCCCATGAGCACGATACATCTCTTCATAATCAATTTGGAGTCGGTCACAACAAAAACCGTCTGTGTTACCTCGATTTGGAGAGAGGCAAAAGAGGTGCCAAAACTAAGAGATTAAAAACACAACACAAAAAGGCGAGATGGGGTGCTTATATGGACAATGTCTACCTAAATTGTTTTGGCTGGTGGTAAACCCCGTACCACGGACTTACGTCCGTGGCTTTGGGGCACTTCCCTTCGGGGAAGTTCGGAACATTCATCCCCGGACTCACGTCCGGGGCGTTCTGTGGTACGGGGTAAACCCACCGATTGAGCAGGCAACCTAAACAATGGTGTCAGAAGACGGGATACAATAGGGCGGATACCGGCCATGAACTACGATTCATTTTTGACTTATATCTCCGAGGGCATCGAGCCATCGTTGGATCTCAGGAATTTCTTGAAAATCTGTGGCAAATCTTTTTGCAGCGTTCTTTATGGCCTGATCTGTGGCCTCACTGTAAATCTTGCTTTTGGTGGCAAATCGCCGGCCCATGCTACTCCCGTGTCCACTTAACCAGAAGACGCCAATCTTTCCATCAGGAGCGTATAATGTAAAGCGATAGGTCAATCGAACTCTGTAACGTTTTTCCCTACGGGATTGTTCTTGGTATGACGATAGTTTAAATTCTTCGATGTTTGGTTCAATCACACCTGCCAAGGCCGCCCCACTCGAAAAAGGCGGCGGTCTCTTATGCACTTCCACCGCGCTCTTGAACATACCCCGGAGGAGTTGTCTGAAAAGGTCTACGCTAGCCTCGCCAATGGCGAAGATCTCCTTATCTCCTGAGTCACCTGATGTCTTATAGCCTTCGTAGCGGAACTCATAACTCCGGAACTCGGGACTAAAGTAAAAACCCATGTCTTGGGGGATGACCTTGATGGTTTCCAAGGAAGTGATATTCGGACTGAGAGTAACATTGCATCCGGATAAGAGAACAGCCAGTATCAGCATGCTTGATAATACCGCAATCCTGGTGGCCAATTTTTTATGTTCCGGGACCATACAGCCCTTCGTCGATGCTTGAATCTTGTCACTCCATTACGACGAGCCAATTATCTGGTTTACCCATCTCCGCAGCTGCTCAAGGACCGCACGGCGGTGAAGGTAAACGTTACTCTTAATGGTATTGGTACTACCAGGCAGGGACTTCTTTTTCACCTCGAACTTCTTGACCCGGTTGTTATCATCAAACTCAATCAGAATCAGATATAGGTTCTGACTCACTTGCACACCTAAACCAGGCCCCAAGGGAATTCCATCTTTGGTAAAATCAGCGTATAGAAATCTCGATTCCCCTCGCCATACTTTGAAGGGTTCCCCTAGCTTCAAGAGCACCTCCTGTTTTGCGGTCTTTTCTCGCGTCATGAAATCCAAGTTTGTGTCTGCAAGATCTCTTCGTTTGGCCTCACCTGTTAAATGAGCACACCCAGCGTGTAATATCAGAAAAAGTACGGTGACATAGGGCAAGAGCGTTCTCATGGTAGGACTTCAACTAGGCGGTGTTGCTTTAGAATGTCATCGTTGTCAAAGATCAGGACTAAACTATACATAGGTTCTTCGCCATACAGTTTCCTATCTATGACGAACTCATCCAAGCCCTGGGAAACTGGTCTCAGAATGTCCTGGTGATCCATTTGTAGCCGGTAGGTAAAGATCTTCCCCTTTTGAAACTGAGCGGAAGGTCGACCTAGCCTAGACACGATCACGAGTTTTTTCGTTGCTCCATCTTCCAGAAAAGGAAGCCATCTATCATGTACGGCATCCGTGCTGCCCCTGGTAGAGCAGCCAAGGGCACAAACAAGAAAAAGCAAGATAATAGAGGTACTTTTTAGTTTCATTTTAGCCTTACCAGCCACAGGGAAAAGCGACTTCCCGGATCGGGGGCAATGCTCAGGATGCCGAGGTGGGGCATTTTTGTCAATTATTTGGCTACAACCGATTCCCTCCTACGGCCCCAAAAACAGAGAATTATGTTATTTCACCTGTTTACAGCGTGGCACCCCTTTTGCGACCCTATCCCCAGAATACGGCATCAAATGAAGAAGAAAATCCTCATTGTGGAAGACAACCAGGAACTCATCAAGGTTCTAAGGCTGCTTCTCAAAAAATCCTACGAAGTCTATCTGGCGCTGAACGGAGAGCAGGGTGTAGCCATGGCCAACAGCAAGAGGCCAGATCTCATCATTATGGACATCTTGCTGCCCGAAATGGACGGCCTATGGGCAACAGACGTGATTCGTAAGAACCCCATGACTCGATCCATTCCAATTCTCGCCGTAACCGCGAGCGTTAACGGTAACGCGGAAGAAGAATGTTTACAAATGGGCTGTAACGATTTTATTGCCAAGCCCTTTACCTTCGAGGAACTGCTCCCTCGAATAGAAAAACTGCTACCAAACCATAACGGAAAAAACAACTCTCTCGCCAAGGGTGAAAGTTGCTCACCTTGAAAGTTCGAATCTTTGTATTATCCAACCGTGTAGGATCCTAAACCCAGTCCATTCCGTATTGGTGAAACACTAGCACCGTAGTTATGGGAGCTGGTGCATGGCGGGTCAAGATTTAGGCGGGAATTTTACTATTCAATTCAACTGCAATCGAACCCAAACACAACTGCCGTAGAACTGTCAAAAGTCCAAACCCCGGTTCCGGTTATGCAACCCAATACAGCAGTCCCGGTAACAGTAAAATTCGCTGCGTTCCCTACGGTGGAAATGTTCACATTTGTACTTTGCCGAAATCCCCTGGAAGTGAATTTGACATCATTGCCACTACCTGAACCATAGGAATTCATTTCCACAAAATACGCCTCCTGTGCAGTGGTAAAGTTTTTGATGCCAGATTTCACATCAACATCGTAGCCGCGCCTGCGGTATCCTCCCAACTGAGGCATAGCAATGGCGGCAAGGATGCCAATGATGCCTACAACGACTAACAATTCGATGAGGGTAAAGCCCCTTTCCGACCTTTTTGCTAATTTCTTCATAACATTCTCTATTCCTTTTTCATATTCCCAACGAACCAAACGGAAGGCTCACCAGTAAATTAACCACCAGAGGGCTTCCCGGTAAAATTCGTGTGTGGGTTGTTTCTCGTTTAGGTTTATAGTGGCAATTCCAATGCCAATGGAAAAGACATTGAATTTAAAGGATTTTTGTTAATTTCAACCAAATCATTTTGAGACTTTGATCAATCTATCGTCACAAAACGATATGGATGCAGATTCAGGCATTCTTGGGTCTTCGGAGGCATATTTCATGAAGAGATCTGCAAGCTCTCCAACGTTAACCAAATCAAAATCGACACTCCAAGTGATTAGGGTAGGAATAATTTATCCAACTTCGCAAAAGTCTGCGGGATTAGTCCTTGAATAAATGCCCAACTCAACCCTCCGAAGCTCGAAGAGCACCCGGTCTTAGCAGCCGAAGCTGCTTCGGCGTAGTAGGCAAGGACCGTGTTTCAGCGGATTTCACCAAATGCAAATGTAGGATACAATGGGTTTAAAGGCGAGGTGAACTATTTTAGTGGAAATCCGTATAAGTCACCTAACAAAGGTCTAGTATCGTGGCAGTCTTTAGGCGCATTTTTCGTTATGCAGGTAGCACCCTTATTCTTTCCGGCCTGTGTGTCTTAGGATTTCAGGTTTATACATGGTTTAATCTAGATCATTGGTTTGAAATGGATCTGCTCTGGCTGGTTCATTGGCTTGTATCCACCCATCTCATGGAGCAAGCCGCATCAACATTCGTCAACTGGTTTCACACCCCCCAGCAGGCGCTGGAAGTTCATCGGCTATTGTTGTTAACCCTTGATCTGGTTCCGCTCTCATTGTTCCTTTTACTTAGCGGAGCATTTCTGTTTGCCTCTATTTACCGAGGGGAAAAGGAAAGGAGTCGAACCATAGCCGCGGTTGAGAGTGAAATGAGAGTTCGGGTGGGAGACAAATATACTAGTAAATAAATACCACCAGATTCCCCCTCATAACAAATTCACCAATTAAATGGGGACACCCATGGGGGACAGTGCGATATCAGGTGGGTGAGTTCTCTTCACGCTGCCGCATGGTTGCTTCATCGCGCTGGATCTCAAGACGAAAACCTTGAAAATTTTTTCGCACCGCCGCGCCAACCACAAAGGGGGCGATTAGAAACAGCGAAATCGGATAAGCCCCGAGAGCAATAATTGTTTTATACCCGCTCACACCAAGAGCCGCCAGTTTCCAAATCACTTACGGCATGGGATGGCACCGTGATTGGGACTAGGCAGAGCATTTGCTGAAAATCGAGGATTGATTTTTTAATAAAGAATGGGAGGGGTGTCAATACAACGAGGGATAAACTTGTTGGCCGAAGCATCTTGAATGTCACATTTTGGTGCATCGAGGAACATCATTGAACAACCAATCCCTTAACCTTCCATGACTTCGGCGAGAAGAGTGGTATGGCAACCGAATTTGACTTAGGTTCTGCACATGACGCTCAGTGTGGAGTTAATTAACAGCATGCCGTTGTCGGGGGTGAGCTTTCCTTTTTTCGTATGGAAATGGATTTTATTGATAAATTCTTCCAACTGCTTAAACACAGCGACAATATTTTCAGTGCTGAGTCGACTTTGTGCGATCTGCAGCTTCGAGACCAGGGAATGGGCCTGACCTTCAGTTAGCATTCCGTCAATACCCAATGCTTCCAGGGTGTCGATTGCGAATCCAATCTGCTCAGACGTCAAAGCGAGACAGAATGCGTGAGCAGTGCCACTGGGCTGGCCACCGGACGTTTCGATGAGAGCAACTTCCATCGAAAGAGTATTATTAAGGGTGATCCCATATATCTTAGCTGGCTCAGAGGACCTCTGATCATCAATCAATGCGGCAGCCAGAGACTCGGCAAAAATTAAAATAAGGATGGCTGGTAGGACAATCTTGATGGTATTCATGACGATACAGATCGGAAGCCGGTCCCTCGTGAAACGGGGTTAAAGGACAACGCTCATCATTGGGAGTCTGAAGGTTTAGTAAAGAATGGAAATGCTGTCAACAGAGCGACTTGGTATTACTGGCCCAAAATCAACGTTGGTGCTACAATTTGGCCATTGGGGAACAATTGGGAACAGGGGATTGTTACCGTACCTCTTCCGAGCATGAGTCCACCATTAAAGAAGCATCAAAAATGAATTGTGGGACTATGAAAATATTTTTGACCATGGCCGCAACCTGTGTTGTCCTAGGGTGTGCGACCAATGCTTGGTCACATGATTTATCCTATGAGGCTCACACTCGTTATGATCGAGGGGATAAGTATCAAATCCACCAACAGAGGTTTCAGGAGCCCCATCACAGAGATTATCCCTATTTCCATCATTACCGCCCCCATTACCAACATCGAAGCTTCTACTTTGGTTATCACCATCGTCAGGGCGGCTTTTATTTCAGTCCCGCTCGCCACTATGGATGTTCCTACACTCGTCTGACGGCTTCAAGCCACGGAGGACAGCGGACACGGATCCTCTTTAGCCACTGCTATTAAGTCCCGTACCGCAAAGGTTAATCACCTCTTACCTCAATACTTCTTTTCATAAGTTTGGTTGACAATTTTGCTCAATATCGGATATTGTCCATGCCGAACCTAACCCAGACTAAAAACGTTTCCTTGGCGGTAGGCGAATCAATTGAATGCATTCAGGAGGTGATCCATGACAACCGAACGCTATCAACCATGGTCTCTGACTCCCTTTGAAAAGTGGGTGAAGGAAGAGGGGCTCCGTGTACACTCGCAACAGGTGGTGCAGAATATCCACGCAGTGGAACTTGGACCTTGGGAACGCACGGGGACCAAGGCCGCAATTCTTGATTTAACTCCAGAACCCTGGGAAGACACTCTGATTAACACCCAGGGTACAACCCGTTACCTGTACGAGATTCCCCCAGGTGGCTCCTTCAAGGTCGAAAAGCACATGTATGAGGAGATTTTCTACGTAATGAAAGGGCGGGGAGCCACCACCATTTGGAACCAGGGCGAGCCCAAGCAGACATTCGAATGGCAGGAAGGCAGCGTCTTTTCCATACCGCTGAACACTTGGCACGAGATCTTCAACGGCCAAGGCAACGAGACGGTGAAACTCTACGCTGCCACCAACGCGCCGACGACCTTCAACCTCTTTGCGAGCCCCGAGTTAGTGTTCAACTGCCCCATGATCTTCCATGATCGTTACAACCCTGCCGACGATAAATATTTCAGCGGACGGGTCAGCAAACTCCGTGATCGATTCGCGGAAACCAATTTCATAGCGGATGTCCACGCTGTATCCCTAGACCGTTGGGTGGAGCGGGGTCCCGGTGCAAACATGATGTACTCCATGGCAGGCGGTCACTTTATCTGTCACGTTTCAGAATTTCCTGTGGGGAGCTACAAGAAAGCCCATACCGGTGAGTTCACTAGGGCACGAGCTGGCCTCATCTCCAGCGTTGCGTATCTCTTCCTATCGGGTGAAGGGTTTGACCTCCAGTGGCCTGCTGGCACTAAACCTAACCCGGATGTTGAATGGGAGCGCTTGGACTTCGGCACTGGCACCCTGATGTCTCCGGGAACAGGTTACCATCAACACTTTAACGTGGGTGCCGAACCGGCCCGTTACCTCGTACTTCGCTACGGCAATCCACGCTATAGCGGATCCGCCAGCGCGAGGTATAGGGAGACCGGTGGCGTGCAGATCGAGTTCGAGGAAGAAGACCCTCGCATCCGCGAGTTATTCTTCCAAGAGTTGGAAGAGCGGGGCGTCAGCGCCAACATGCCGGAGCTGTCAGCAGCATAACGACCCAAAGGATTGGCGGAGAGGGAGTCTGCGTCAATACCATCCAGCATAGTATTGCATTGTCGCCCATTATTCAACACATACCGATAACCTCTCGAAAACAATAGTCAAGTTAGTCCATCACCGTGCATTACGTCTTGCATTGTGCGGATGTGTCCTATACAGTCCTAAAACGAATAGGGGCTAGGATAGGGACTAGAAAACCTAGGGATTCATCCCGAGCAGCAGATGGGAAAACAATAAAGTTTCTACCAGGGACACCGGGGACAGATGCTGATAACTGTTTTCATTGAATAGATTCTATACCTACCAAGCAGGGGCACCAGGGACAGCCAAGGACAGGGGGACACGATGGCACAACGGAAGGGTTCAGAGTATTTCGAGGT
This sequence comes from uncultured Binatia bacterium (SeqCode), assembly GCA_965215595.1. GTDB lineage: Bacteria > Desulfobacterota > Binatia > UBA9968 > CAXXLF01 > CBDCDW01. Next base: position 604,224 of record CBDCDW010000007.1, read on the forward strand.
GCAGGATGGCCAGCGCAAATGGGTTCAGCGGCGCAAGCGTGGCCGTCATCCGGAGAAGCTGCTCTCGGTACAGCGAATCAGGGGACTGACGGAGCCAGGGCGCTACTTCGACGGCAACGGCCTATACCTCCAGGTGACAGAGACCGCCGCGCAGAGCTGGATACAGCGGTTGAGCATCCGCGGCAGGGTGCGCCAAGTCGGGCATGGTCCATATCCGCTGGTGAGTCTCGCCGAGGCCCGTGCGAAGGCGCTTGAGTTTCGCAAGATCGCACAGCAAGGCGGCGACCCGCTGGCTGATCGTCGGCGGGCTGTCCCCACCTTTGCCGAGGCTGCTAAGGCCGTCATCGAGCTTCAGTCCCCGGGGTGGAAGAATGCCAAGCACACCGCGCAATGGATGTCCACGCTCGAAGCGTACGCCTTCCCCCAACTCGGTCGGCGCCCGGTGGACGTCATCACGTCCCGAGATGTCCTCGACGTGCTCACGCCGATCTGGCACAAGAAGCCCGAGACCGCCCACCGGGTCCGCCAGCGCATCAACACCGTTATGCGTTGGTGCGTGGCAAAAGAGCACTGCGAGCACAACCCCGCCGGCGATGCCCTCACAAGTGTGCTGCCGCGGCAGAGACCCAAGGCCGAGCACTTTAAGGCCCTCCCCTATTCCGAGGTCGCCGACGCCATCAAGCGGGTCCACGAGTCGAACGCCGCGCCGCACACGAAGCTGGCCTTTGAATTCATCGCCCTAACTGCCAGCCGGTCCGGGGAGGTCCGGGGCGCACGGTGGGAAGAGTTCGACCTTGATGCGGCGATCTGGACCATCCCGGCGAGTCGGATGAAGGCCGGCATTGAACATCGCTTCCCATTGTCCGCACGCGCCCTCCAGGTGGTCCGAGACGCGGCGAAACTGAAGTGCTGCGACTTGGTGTTCCCGTCGCCTACCGAGCGCGCTCTCTCGGACTCCGCCCTCTCAAAGCTGCTCCGCGAACTCGGCATACCAGCCACCGTTCATGGGCTTCGGACATCTTTCATGACGTGGGCCAGCGAGAAGACCCATGCCAGCCGCGAGGTTTTGGAGGCTAGCCTTGCCCACACCATCAAGGACAAGACCGAAGCCGCCTACGCTCGGAGCGATCTGCTGGAGAAGCGTCGGGCCGTCATGGACTCGTGGGCGACATTCCTTGACCCGAAACAGGGAAATGTGCTCCGCATTGCATAGTGGATTTGATACCTGTGCCAATTCTTAGTAGAGGTTCGTCAGATTCGTACAAACATCAATGTAAAAAGCTATAGCTATGAAATTATGGGGAAATATACTGCTCATGTCATGTGGTACTTGACATCAGTAGCGGTTTATAGTAGTAATTTGTAAGAATTGTATAAACATCAACAAATGAGGTGGATATGGCTGTGAAGGACTATGGTTTCCCAATGAGGATACCGCCGGAGCAATTGGAGTCGCTCGATTTTGTCGCCGAGGCGCTGACCCGTGTTCGAGACGAATTCTACAAGGAGCGTGGCTTCCCGGCTCCTAAGAAGCCGACGACGCGGAAGGAGGCCCTGCGGGAATCCCTCTGGCTATCGGAAATGGTCAGCCGGGGGCAAATGATCGCGGTGAAGGTCGAGGACATCAAGAACGGCGAGTTCTTGAAGAGCGACAATCCTCTTACGGAGTGCTTGCGACACATCAGCATCATGACGGCTCTCGGGTTGGCTGGCTACCTCGGCCATGACTTCCACGTTAAGAAGGACGCTGCCGGCGTCCTGAGTTCTATCGAGATAGACGGGAAGCCGTTGGTAAAGGAGGAAATCCTCAGGGAGGCCAACAACCTCCTGAGAAAGTTTGCCCGGGAGGCCCACTAGTACGGAGAGAGTAACGATGAGAGATGAGCTGCTGAAGATCGACGAAGTCGCCAAGACCTTAGGAGTAGCACGGAGCACTATCTATTCATGGGTGAAAAAGGGCATATTCCCTGAAGCCGGTAAGCTTGGCCCGAAACTTCGCCGCTGGAGGCTCGACGAAATTGAACAATGGCAACGCGAGAACCGCCTTACCCAAGCAGCCGACCACTGATGACGCTGCTGCTTGGCCACCGCCAAGCGAGGTCATGGCCAGCGCCCGCTATTTCATCGGCAGGAGGTTCCCGCAGGGGCTACACCACTACCGCGGCGACTGGTATTCCCGGATCCCGACTTACTGGCAGAAGCTGAAGGACGGAGCTCTGGAAATGCTATCTGGATCGACCTGGAAAACGCGCTATATCGCGGCAAACGGGGCAAACCCGTATCCTGGAATCCTAACCGGTCGCGGGTTGAGAACGTGATCAGGGCCGCAAGGGCGATCTGCTACCTCGACGGCGGTGAAGACCCGCCTTTCTGGTTCAGGCAGATTCCCGGCGCACCTCCCGCCCACGACTTGATACCCTGCCAGAACGGTTTGCTTGACCTCCGCGAAAGGCGGCTGCTCGACCACACACCGCACCTGTTCGCTACGCACTGCTTCCCCTTCAACTATGACCCCGATGCAATGGCGCCACGCTGGCAACGGTTCCTTGATGAAGCGTTCGGGGAAGACCACACAACGCGGAACACCCTCCAGGAGTTCGTGGGTTACATCGTCGGCGGGGAGACCGCCCTCCAGAAGATCGGGCTCCTCGTAGGTCCGAAAAGAACGGGCAAATCAACCGTGGTCAGGATCCTCACCCAACTGATAGGGCCCCAATGGGTATGCTCTCCTTCCCTATCGAATCTCGCGCAACAGTTCGGTCTCGCCGCCTTGATCGGGAAGAAGCTCTGCGTGCTCGCCGATATGCGGGTCAACCGCCGCAACAGTGCCGCCGTGGAGCAGCTTCTGTGTGTTTCCGGGGAAGACCGGGTGACCATCCCGCGCAAGTACCGAAATGATCTCGACGTCCACATCCCCGCGCGCTTCCTGGCTGTCAGTAACGAATTGCCGTCTTTCCAAGACGCCTCCGGGGCGCTGGCATCCCGTTTCATCGTCATGGAGATGAACAACTCCGTTTATGGCCGTGAAGACCCCTATCTAACGGAGGCTCTCCTGAAGGAATTGCCGGGAGTGCTCACCTGGGCGCTCGATGGCCACGAACGACTGAAGGAACGCGGGCGGTTCGAGCTCACGGAGAAGACCGAATCCGCCATCGCGGAAATGGTGAACACGGCGAACCCGATCTATGCTTTCGTGGACGAACGATGTATGCTTGGCTCCACGTATTGGGTACCGGTAGACAACGCCTGGACAGCATGGAAGGACTGGAGCGAGCGGGCCAACTGCAATCCCGGTTTCAAAGAAGCCCTAGGCCGCGATCTCAAGGCCGCGTTCGGCATTGCCAAGACACGCCGAAGGACAGACGGAGAACGGAGCTACGTATACAAGGGGTTGAGGTTGCGCTCCGACCAACCCGACCCCGTAGACCCGAAAGACCGGATCATGGTGACCGATTTCACTTTACGGACCCACCCAATTTCAACGAAGGGACCCACCCTATTTCAGGTGGTCCCCTTCGTTTTCTAAGCGAAGCGACGAACGATGGTATCTTGGCCGGCTGGAGGAGGATCCAGTTCATGGCCAAAGAAAGGACCAGCGTTCGTATGCAAACTCAAATCAAGACCCTGTCCGAGCAGGGATACTCAATTCGCAGTATTGCCAGGATACTACGGCTTTCGCGCAGGACCGTGCGTAAGTACTTGGAGCCTACCGCACAGCCGCCCAGTGAGGGTGGCGGTTGGGTTGAGACGGTTGACTGGGACTATGTCCGCCGGGAAGTCTATGGCAAAGGGACCACGGTCAAGCAGATCCAGCGGGAGGTGGCTCCCGAGATAGCGTATGTGAAGTTTTGGCGTCAGTTTCGGGAAAAGGTTGGCCATCAAGCCTCACCCCAACAAGTCACCATCCGGCTTCATCACAAGGCGGCAGAAAAAACCCAGATCGACTTCTCAGACGGTCTTTTTATCACCGAGCGTGGGACGGGAAAGAAGATACTCACACAGTTTTTCTTAGGGGTCTTACCCTTCAGCTCGTATACCTTCGGGGAATTTGTCTTAGACCAAAAGCTTGCCACCTTTATCGGTGTTCAGCAGCGGATGTTCGCCTATTTCGGCGGGGTTACGCCGTATGTCGTGGTGGATAATCTCAAAAGCGGCGTTCACCGGGCCCATCTGTATGACCCCGATGTCAATCCCACCTACTGTGACTTTGCCAATCATATGGGCTTTGCAGTACTACCGGCCAGGCCTTACAAGCCCCGCGACAAAGGCTCGGGGGAATCGGCCATCGGAGTAGTCCAGAGAGGGTTTTTCCAAGAAGTCCGTAACCGTGTCTTCTATTGTCTCGAAGAGCTGAATCAAGCCCTCAGAGACTATCTTTATCGGCTAAGCTGCGAGGTGATGAAAGACTACGGGGTGAGCCGCAACCAGCGCTTTGAGGAAGAGAAAAAGCAGTTAAAGGCCCAGCCGCCCTCTCCCTTCGAGATCAGCGAGTGGCGCCAGGCTAAGGTTCATCCCGACTGCCATATCCAGGTGGAAAAAAACTTCTACTCCGTCCCTTTTGTCTATGTCAGTCAAAGGGTCCGGGTCAGGCTCAGCGAGAAGATGGTGGAAGTGTTTAGTGAGGACAGCCATCCCCTTACTGCTCACACAAGACTTATGGGGATCGGACAGTTCTCAACCTATGATTTCCATTATCCTGAAGCCAAGCTCAGCGTGGCGCGCTTTGAAGTGCGTCATGCAAAAGAACAGGCAAAAAAGCTTGGCCCCCATGTCGAGAAGTTAGTCGACGAGCTACTCTCAGGCCACCATCCGCTACGCCACCTAAGACGGGTCCAAGGGATTTTACGGCTTTCCAAACGTTATCCCATCACGCTTGAGGCATTGGACCATGCCTGCCAGCGGGCGATGGTCTTCAACAAGAAAAGGCTCGCCTATATCAAAGACTGCGCGCTTTACTTTGTCACCCATGGTCAAAGACCCACGCTGCTCGCCCCACACAGAAAACCCGACAGTGTTCATTTGCACCAACAGGCTGCTAACTCGGGCTCAGATCCCCAACGGTCGTTGCCGTCGGTGGAGGAGGAACTCCTATGAGCACAAGCTTCAACACCACTTTTCATGCCACCGAGCTAGGAGCACACAAAAACGGCCGCCGTATTTGCCCTATAAACGACGATCTCGTTTTGGCCTATACCTTGGCTACCCCCCAAAACAGTCTTTGTACCAGGAGGTCTCACCGCCATGATGCTTGATCAAATCAGAAACCTCACTTACCTAATGCGGCTCTTTGGCATCCACGAAGCTTGCGAACGAAGAGCTCAAGAGGCTCTCTCCCAACAGCTCCATCCCCTGGAGTTCTTAAGACTCATTTTTGAGGATGAAGCGCTGTCTCGAAAAGACCGAACGGCCAAAGCGCTTACCACCAAGGCCCGTTTCCGCTTCCGCGCTGATCTGGAAGACTGGGACTTTAGTTTCCACAAGGATCTAACCAAAGCCAAGATCCAAGAACTGTGTCAATTAAGCTTCCTCCATAACCTGGAGAATCTTCTGATCCTAGGAAAAACCGGCCTGGGTAAAACTCATCTCGCCATCGCTCTGGGAAAACGGCTGTGCCAGGAAGGCCACCACACACTGTTCTTGCCGGTCAACTTCCTGTTCGAGGAAATCCAGGCCGCCAAGGCTGCTGGCCGTTACCTCAACTACATTCGAAGTCTCATTAAGGCCAAGGTTTTGATCCTCCATGACCTGGGGCTTAGAAACTACACCCACGAAGAGGCCACCTCTGTGATGGACCTCCTCGAAGAGCGCTACCACAAGGCTCCCATCATCGTCACTTCCCAAGTCGAGCCCCAGGGATGGCTCAAACTGTTTGAGGATCCGGTGATCGCCGAGGCTATCGTTGATCGGCTGATCCAGCCCAGCCAGAAAATCACTTTGAAAGGAGAGAAGTCCTATAGAGAAAAACTCACGGAGAAAAGATCCGGCTTGAAAAACCAGGGAGGCTTAATGTAAATAGGCAAATCGCTTCGTCGCTTCGCTCCGCCGATTTCAGTGCTCCCCTTCGTTGAAATCAGGTGGGGCCCTTCAGTGAAATCGAACACTCAGTGTGTCGGGATCACCGATTCGTCCAGCCCAGCCGGTGAAAATCTGAAGCAGGAAGGCGAAAACCGACAACCAGATAGCGACCGTGAAAGGTCGCTGATAACGCTTGGGATTGAATAGCAAGAGGAGCCAGCGGTGAATATTCCACCACTTCTGCGATTTCTGGTTGTGCACGCCCCAAGTGTCCAGCACCGAACGGCCGTTCACGCCTCGTGCCCTATAAGTGAAAAACGTAACGTTGGCATAGGCGTCGAGCAAGTCCGGCCAATCCCTAGAGCTCGGAACACGGCCGTCGCATCTACCCACGAGATGCAGCAACTGCTTGTATGCTTCTTTCAACCCACCATGTATTATTTCTGCGTGCTTTGGCCTCACCCTATTTTAATGCAGCGGAGTTTATAATAAGGCGTTTTTGTCGTCAATAAGCGGTCCTCGTTCGGGACCTATGAGACCGCCACATTGAGAACAACCCAGGATGCCATGAATGTGATCCGCACTCGAAGAGATGAAAAGTGCATGACAGAGAGCTATTTTCGTATCGAGGACGCTTTCTTTCATCCCTGATCATAAGAACTGATCCCCGCTAACACCTGCGGGGTCGAATTCAGGGGTCTGTTCCAGGCGAGTCCGCATGAATGGAGGGACAGAAGAGAAAGACACTGGATCCTCGATTTAGATCCTCGATTACAAATGTCGAGGACAAGCGTCGAGGATAACAGAAGGGGGCCTTTATCGCATCAACGACGCGCCCAGCCGGCAGCGAATGGTTACGGCAAAGTTCCGGCTGAGCGGGAAATCGTTGCGGATGCGGCGTTTCTGACCGTTCCAATAGGTGCCGGTCAGAACTGATACTTCATGTTGAGGCTCACGCCCCAGAATTGAATGTCATCCGTTCTGATATAGTAGGTCACAGGCCGTCGGAGATTCCCGGCTACGGACGCATGTCCACGGAGCCGCGTATATTCCGAGTCGTCCTCGAATTCACCGAACATCGCGTACCGGAACTTGAGCCCAATCGTGAGCGGATCGCTCACCTGATAATCCACGCCGGCCAACGCCTGATACCCGAACAGCGTATCCGACATGGTGGCCTCGTCATTTGACAACAAACCCGCTAATCGTTGATTCAACTCCACACCATATGATGCCGGGATGACGTTGATCTCATCGCCATTTGGGTTGCGATGCCACCGCGTTCGGTAATCGACTGACACCCGGGCGAGTCCGAGGCCAATGCCCACATACGGAGTGAACTTCGAGGTCGTGCGATAATCGTAGTACACGTTGGCAAAGACGTTGTGCGACATCAGATTATCGACGGCATCCTCGACGCCATCGTTGTATTGCGTCGAATCACTGGGTTTCCAGCCGTCGGAAAAGATGGGTTCATCCGTGCTGCCATACCGGGTGCCACGATAGAAATATTCCCCCTCGATCCTGAAGCTCCCCAGGCGATACCCCACGGCCAATCCCGCCAGAATCCCCGAGCCGCCATCAAACGACTCCTTCGCGGGCCCCCAAGACGCCGGATCGTCTCCACAGTTGCTCGGAGCCGGACGCTCCGGGAAGATAGTCGTGTCGCATAGGACGCCCGGGAAATCAACCGGCGCCGCGTCCGTGGTCCAATCATCGAATCCCCCGGTCTGCACGTCCATGTCCGGGGCCACGGCCACGCCTAAATCCATCCCCATGTAAAATCCGTCCTTGGCCAACACCGGGCCGGAGGAAAGCAGCAACCCGATGATCAACAGCACAAATAAGAAGTTTTTCATGATGTCACCCTCCTTTATATTTCTAAATACTCTCATTGTATGAGTCCACCACTCCCCGCCGCTAAAGCCTGCGGGGACAAGCGTCGGGAACAGGCTGTGGCACTCCTCATGGTTCGGAATGCCAAAGGTTTCTGAACTTATGAAGCAGTACGTTACGTCAATAGATGGTAGGGTTATAAACAACTAAAAGTATTTGTCAATACGTACGAAACAGATCAATCAGTCTAGTAAAACTTGGTAAATACAACGGTCATTCAAAATGAATGAAATGAAAATGATAGGAATTCCCTTTTGGGGTTCAGCGATCGAGACCCCAAGAATGCTGCCAGTAACCGCGTGCCAACCCCCATTTGGGAGTCGTAAGCAGCTAGCAGGGGAAGCCGACTCGCCATGGAACCCGATTTCGGCCCAGACGGTATCCGATAAGGGGAATTATGTCAACCCGATCTCGGTTTTCAGGCAGAGCTGGACGTTGCCTCGATCTGGGAGAGGGTGAGGGTCTTTACATTAACTGGCTGTAAGAAAGATCCAGCGTGATCTCTCTTCTCGCGGGGTCGCTATCCGGAGGGGCGTGAGCCTCTTCCCACAGACCTAAGTGCTCAAGAATCTTTTTAATGACGTCCGGCTGGTCAAAAAAGCTGATGATGCGCATTTCCCCCTGGCACCTGGAGCAGATAAGAGGATCTGTTTCATAGACCTTGCGGATAAAGTGGGACCAGCGCTTCTTTAATTCCCTCGATATGGGTGGAGGTGGGACCTCCGTGACTTGGGTCGGTTCTTCTTCGACTTTCTCCTTATTTCTCTTTCCCCTGGAGACGTTACTGTAGGCGCCATAGTAACGGACCAACTGTTCGCCTTTATTGGGGATGTGGGTGGTGATCTCCGCGATCCAGTCCAGGACAGGGAACAGGGCAAAGTTTCTCTTCAGGTTAGGATTCATCTTGGAGCGGTAGAGCCCTGTATTTGGTTCTCTTGGCGACGGATGTCTATGGATGGATCAACGATAGAAGCATCGAAAGCTTGGTTGAGCAAAAAGCGGTGGTTGACTTGTCGAAGCAAATTTCGAACGGCGAGCGGGAGGCCCAGGCCTGGATTAACAAGATCACCGGCGATCTCGGCAAGCATGGCGTCAAGATGAACGCTAGCGTTCAAAATGTAACAAGGCTCGGTCCGGCCCAGATCACCCCAAGCGGGCTCCTGACCAAACTATGCGTCGCGGCCAAGGTCAGTGCGCAGGTGCAGCAGATCGATCAGTTCTGACCGCCCAATAGAATCGAGTTCGGCCCTTCGGTGGCGGATGTTTTTGTCCTTAGTGAGCGAAAACCAGCCCTCTTTCCCAACAAGTGCGATCCAATCCTCGTCCGGCGCATCCGGCAGGAGGTGATCGTCATGTACCTCAACCTTCATCCCTAACGAACGAAACGAACGGAGTTTCCCGGCCACGGCGTGTTTTCCGAGATTTCGATCCTAGAACAGGTGAACGGGCTCTTCACGCTGCGAGTCGGTGCTCGCATCGGAGAGCTTCTTCGATTTCGGCGTCAGTGCGTTCATAGTCCCGCACAATTTTTTTTACTGAATGACCTGCCGTATAGCGCTCGGCAACAATCTGGGTGGTAAGCCCAGCGCCATTAATAATGGGGCGCCCAGCCGATATCGTTGGGTCCATGGCAACAACTGACGTTGCGTCTTCTATGGAATTCCTAGTACATGGATAGAGCTTATTGGGAATACCGTTGGGGCCACGATCAATCCGCTTCAGGGCGGCGCGGATAGTTTCTCGCATGGTCGTCCGGCCCTCTCGATTAATATTGATTAATCGTCCATACCGCTCGATGAACAGGTCCAAACCATCTGTCTCCGAATTGTGATTGAGCAACGGATGTTTGCCGTTAGTCCCCTCTACCGGAACTTTCTCCACTAAGTACTGGATGGCCTTTCGAATTTTTGGCGTCGCAAATACATGCTCGCGTCGGATAGCGGCGGGAACGTGAATCTCCGAGAGGTTGAGGAACGAAAACAGCAGCGCCGGTGAAGATTGGGACACCGTAATGAGTGAATTGTGGTCACCTTGACCTACCAACCACTAGCGAACGGTCGCAGCAGGCAAAGTAAGGTAGTGCGCCGCCTCCGAAATCGAGTAGGCGTGTAGTTCACGAAGATCTTCAGTTTACGCTTGGCGTGCGGTCACCGTTACCCCTCCCCTTTCCCCGGTACCCGAAAAAAACCGTCTTCTTATAGCATTAAATACAAATTTCAAACTGAGACACTACCGCACATTTAGGCTTTGATGATTATGCACAAAGTCGCACCGGGCAGTCGAGCCGGGCATTTGCAACCGTACACGGCAAAGTGGCATTATGATTGCCTGTCCCCGCCGCGCCGGCCGGATCAACCGGGACGAAAAAAGGAACATCGATCCAACCATGCTCCACTCTTACAACCTTATATACCGCGGAATCCGTATGGAAAGGCAGACATGATGAAAGATAACTCCGGGCACGGCTCCACGTGGCGGCACGCGGCCATTGCGCTGCTGGCCTTCCTGATGTTGGCGGGCTCCGGTCCCGCGAAAGCTGGCGACGATGCCGGATTCGATTGGACCGGGGCTTACACGGGCGCCTTCGTCGGCTTCGGCGGAGCGGACAACCGGATCGTCGATGTCGAGGGCTTCGCCAACTGGGGCAACCCCGGCTCGGCTCTGGACTACGACAACTCCGGGTTTGTGGGCGGCGCGCTGGTTGGGAAGAGGCTCGATGTCGGCGGCGTGCCCCTCAGGATCGAGCTCGACGGCACGTTCGGCGGCTTGTCGGCGGCATCGAACAGGCTCGATCCGGTGGGATTGGACGAGACGGTGAGATCCGAGTTTCGATGGATCGCCACGGCGCGGGCCGGGATCGAGCAGCCCGTGGGCCCCGCTATGCTGTTCACCTCCGGCGGGCTGGCGGCCGCCCGGATCGATCATTCGGTAACCGACATCGATTTCGGCCCGAATATCACGACGCGGGTAGACCCCGACGATTCCTTTCGCGACGCCACGACGAGGGTAGGCTGGGTGATCGGTTTCGGCGTCGAGGCTCCGCTGGCCGACGGTTGGACAGTGCGGCTGGAGGGCTTGTACCTAGATTTCGGGCGGAGCACCCATTACGTGAACCGCTCCGGCAACAATGCCTGCGGGCCGGGAATGCCGCGAAGAGCGTGTCCTTACGAAATCGATAACAAGCTGGGCATCGTGCGCCTGGGAATCATCTGGCGGTTCGGCGGGTAGCCGATATCCGGGCGTTTTCGACGCTTCCGCGCCGGGCTCACGCCGGCGCCTATTCCTTCAGCCACAGCGCCAGGGCCTTGCCGGGATCGGCGATCTCCTCCACCGATTCGTACCAGAAATTCTTCCATCCCGCCTTGGGCAGGCCGGTGAACACCATCAGATTCAGCGGATAGGCCTCGCTGTCGGTGCAGCGGCGGAAGTCGTCCCGGAACAGGAACACCGGCTTCTCCCATGCGATGGCCATGCCGAGCTCCACCATCACCCCCTCGTCCGGAGGGCAGCCGTTAACCACGGCGAACAGCCCGTTCGCGTTGCGCACGTCGCGAAGGTCGGCCTGTCCGATGCGGTAGGCCCAGCCGGGGCTCGCCCGGTCGATCTGGTTGTTGCGGGCGAACGGCTCCCATACCTCTGCGCCCATGGCCGCCAAGGCCGCCGCGAGCGCCGCCAGCGGCCCCTCGCGCTGCTGGGCGGAGAAACCATAGGGGTTGGCCAGATACAGGGTCTTGTTCAATGCCATGTTCGCTTACCCGTGTTCCTGCCCTGGGCGTCGGCGCATTTACGTCCTGACGACCACGCACAAAGTCACGCCGCAAGGAAGAGCCTGAAATTACAGCGGTTACATCATCTTAACGGCTTCTTCGACGGAGCCCGCAATGGTAAGGAAAGAAGAGAAACCCGTGATCTCGAAGACCTGCCGGACTTCGTCACGGAGAGAACAAAGCACCATCTTGCCTTTCGCCGCGTCCATGCGCTTGGCTGCCAGGAGGAATACGCATAGGCCCGTGCTGCCGACGTAGTCGAGCCGGGACATGTCGATCACCAGCTTCCCCCGGCCCGACGCGATGAGCGATAGGATCTTTTCCTCCAGGTCCTTCGACGCGGGACCCTCTGCTCTTCCGATGACGCGGAGAAGGCGGACATCACCTTGTCGAATGATAGGAATTCCCTTTTGGGGTTCAGCGATCGAGACCCCAAGAATGCTGCCAGTAACCGCGTGCCAACCCCCATTTGGGAGTCGTAAGCAGCTAGCAGGGGAAGCCGACTCGCCATGGAACCCGATTTCGGCCCAGACGGTATCCGATAAGGGGAATTATGTCAACCCGATCTCGGTTTTCAGGCAGAGCTGCGTATTGCGCCATGTATAATCTAACCCAAGGGCGATACGTTGCGCCATTTGTGATTCTAACCCTCCAAGGGCTCACATTAGAGCTCAAGGAGGGCAACAATGGAAGGGTTCACCATGGCACGACGATCCAAGCAGGAGTATTTACGATCCATCTATGATCGTTATCAGCACGCACCACGGGCACAGAAGGGAACGATGCTAGAGGAATTCTGCAAGGTTTGCGGCTACAACCGCAAATATGCCATCTGGCTTTTAAACCGGCCCTTGCCCGAGGCAACTGTACGCAAACGGGGTGCACCTCGCTCTCCTACATACAATCGGGCAATGGTAAGGATTTTGGCAAAGGTGTGGGAGGCCTCGGGGTATCTGTGCTCCCAACGTCTGAAGGCCGCCCTTGTACACTGGTTGCCCTGGATAAGGCAACACTTCGAGCTGACCCAACCGTTAGAGGATCAGCTCCTGGCCATCAGCGCCCGTCAGATGGATCGGCGCCTGAGGGAAACCAAGCACATCGTGAAACGCCGACTCTATGGCACCACTCGGCCCGGATCGCTACTAAAGCAGATGATCCCGATTAAGACCGATCACTGGGATGTGAACCGGCCGGGCTATCTGGAGATTGACCTGGTGTCACACTCAGGGGCCTCAGCGGTTGGGGAGTTTGTCCATAGTCTGGACTGTGTCGACATTGCTACCTGCTGGGTAGAGCGCAAGGCCGTCATGGGTAAGAGCGCTTTGGGTGTCTTGAATGCGGTCACCGAGATCGAACACCAGCTTCCTTTTCCCCTCAAGGGGATCGACTCCGACAACGGCAGTGAGTTTATCAACAATCGCCTTCTTGCCTTCTGTCAACAACGCCCAGCTGGCCACACCATTCAGTTCACCCGCTCGCGTCCCTACAAAAAAGATGACAACGCGCACATCGAGCAGAAAAACTGGACCCATGTCAGAAAGCTTATGGGCTGGGATCGCTACGACACCGCAAAGGCCCAAGAGGCCGCCAACCAGCTCTATGATGAGCTTAGGATCTTCCAGAATCTGTTCCAGCCCTCCATGAAGCTGCGATGCAAGATCCGTATAGGCTCTCGACTTATTCGCCGCTATGACACGCCTCGTACCCCGTTCGAACGGGTCGTGGAGTCCCGAAAGGGAGACCCCAAAAAGCTGGCAGCCCTCAAGCACACGCTTAAGACAACTGATCCCTTCGAGCTCTCTACCCGAATCGATCAGCAACTGCAGCGGATCTACAAGCTGGCCAGCCATGCAGACAGAGCCCCACGAGAGAGACCACCGCTGAAACAAACGCCGTGGAGAAACTGGACCTTCAGCAAGAAACTACAGCGCCAACAACAGGACATGAAACGACAGATGCGAGACGACTTCGGTTAGATTTTGTAATGACGCAACGAATCCCGCTAGGGTTAGATTTTTTGATGGCTTAACACGACAGGCCTTCTTCCTGGCACAAGCCGGCACAGAACACGCTCGGGAAGAGCTAAGGGTCGTGAACGCTGGTAGCGCCATTACAAACGCATTTACAGATGAGCTTGGAAATAGCGCGGGGAGTAACGGACTTTTAGACGGTTACTTTGCAGGGACTGATGATGTCCCCCTCATTGCCTCTGATACTATGGCAGAGGGTAGCTATACCGTGTACTTAACCAATGATTCGGAGGACGGGATCTTAAATCTCACGGATACCAACAAGACAGTGACTTTGACTTCTGTAGCCACTGGCCCCAATGGTTCAAAGGCAACAATAGAGATCACCGTAGCCATTTTCGATCTCTTCCCTCCCCCAGCACCAATAACCTTGGTGGGTCCTGGCGCTACATTTGCTGGTAACAACAGTAATGCAAAGGAATTGCACGGTGATGATCAGTGCGCCACTGATCCCATCGGTGTGACCAGACCGGTGGTGGCAGTAAGCCATATAGCCGACGTGCCCAACCTGCAAATTGCCATCAATGGTTCCAAGCCTGACACCTATTTTGCAAGGGACCTGGTGGGTGCTCAGGTAACTGCAAGTACGGATCCAGATCTAATTTCAACCATCATTCCCGCAAGCACCTTGACCATTATCTTGAACAACTATGGCATCGATCTACTGGATTACAATGACCTGAATGAGCTGGTTAAAACCGTCGAGAACGCTGCCGATTACATTGCCGGGGGAGGAACCACCTCCACCACCGTCTATGTCGGCACCCCAGGCGACACACAGGTGGTGGTGGTTAATGGAGACTTCTGGTTGAAGGACCATGGGGCCGGCATTTTAGTGGTAACAGGAGAGCTCACTTTTAACGGTAACATTGACTTTGACGGCATGATCCTCGTAATCGGTAAGGGGTCCATGGTGCGTAACGGTGCGGGAAACGGCACCATAAGCGGCGGGATCCTGGTGGCCAACACCGCAGGCCTTGACGGGGTGCCAGGAACCGGGGATGACGTGTTGGGACCGCCTACTTTTCTTAGCAACGGGGGAGGAAACAGCAGTGTTTCCTATTGTTCCACGGCCATGGAACAGGCCTTGAGGGACGTACCGCCAAGAACCGTCGCCTTCAATCACTTGATGTAATTCCTCTCCGTGCCTTAACTTGTTAAGGATCAGGTAACCCGTTTTATTCGTCCCTGAGCAATGCTTCGGGACGTTTTTGATTCCAGCGCTCTTCAGGCTCGACCCCGGTAAAAAACGACACCAAACCTCCTCATTAAGTATCCAGTGGTATCAATTGTAGACGTTCAGGTTTCGGTTGGCTCCCGGCATGTTTAGTAAACAGTATCTGTGATGTGGCACGTAGGTTGCTTATTTAAACAGCGGGCTATGTACTCTGTCAACGTTCAATTGATGATGGGCAATAAAGTAAGGAAAGCTACTATGTCATTGGCACATTCACCTTTGCGTAACGAGCGGGGAATCGTACTTGCGATCCTATTAATGTTTATGATTATCGTGGCGGCTATAGAGAGCTCCGCGGTGATAATGACCAGGGCAGATATCAAGGCTGGTGGAAACTACAGCCACAATATGGAGTCCTTTTATGCCGCCGAATCAGGCATTCAAAGGGCGGTTGGAAGTCTAAATGCAAGTTCGACTTGGATCGACGGACTTTCGGATACCAGCGATGCCTTTACGGGGGATAATTCCCTAGGCAAAGGGTTCTACGTAGTTGAAGTATTTCCGGATGACCCAACCTTCCCCAATGTGAGAATAAGATCCACAGGGGATATTCCTGCAACTGCTTCGTCATCAACGGTAGAGGCAGTAATCACGCCGGAGTTTTTTCCGATATCAACGTCTCAAAGCCTGGCAGCTACGCCATAACTTCATGGCGTGAGGTAAATAATTAGCCTGCTAGCTACAATCTCTCTTCGTTGGACAACCCAGCCTCGCTGCCGACCCGGAGAGTGCGAATATGAGGTTTTCTAAAATGGAACCCGATACTAGAGTCCAGAAGAATTGCCTAAAGGCAGCGTATGGGAACGAAAGAGGAATAGTCCTTGCCGTGGTATTAATGTTCTTGGTGATTTTGGGCGCAATGGGAAGCGCCGCCGTCATGAAGACTCGTGGGGCAATTAAAATCAGCGATAATTACAAGGACAGCGAAGAGATGTTTTACGCAGCTCAAGCAGGAACAGAACACGCTAGGGAAGTACTCAGGGAAATCAATGCGACTAGTACGGATTCGAGCTCATTCACGGATGAGCTTGCCACCGCTAGCGGGAGTAATGGTATATTAGACGGTTATGTGAGCGGATCGGATGATCTTCCTATCATTAACGCGACCCTGGGCAATGGGACCTATACCGTATATCTAACCAATGATTTAACCGATGGATATTCGAATGCAATCGATACCAACAAAACCGTGATGTTTACCTCTGTTGCTTCCGGGCCGCAGGGTCACGAAGCCGTCATCGAGACCACGGTCTCGGCCTATGAATTCTTTAATTTCCCCGGGGCCATTACTTTGCTGGGTGAAGGAGCAAACTTTGCTGGAGGAAACAGTAACGCAAAAGAGCTGCACGGTGATGATCAATGCGCTACTCCGGTTGTTTTTCCAGCGAAGCCGGTTGTTGCCATTTCCTCAATCCTCCCGATGGATCTCCTTGGGGTACAAAGCAACATCAATGGTTCGAAGCCGGACACCTATTACACAAAGGACGAGCTGGGATTAGATGTGACGGCATCGAGCCGGCCTGATCTTATTGCGTCTGTGATTCCGACAAGCATGCTACTTGTCATTCAAAACAACTATGGAATAAATCTGCTTGATCCCAATGACTTGGACGCGCTTGTTACAATGCTAATGGGCATTTCGTTTGCCACAGTTGCGCCGGGCGGTTCTAGTGCTGGTACCGTTAATGTAGGAACTCCAGGTGATCCGAAGGTGGTCGTGGTGAATGGCAATTTTGACTTGAACGGTAACGGGGCAGGGATTCTTGTTGTTATCGGTCAACTCACCTTTCGCGGTAACGTCAATTACGATGGAATTGTCCTGGTGATCGGTGAGGGGTACATGAAGAGAAATGGTGGGGGTAATGGGACCATAAGCGGCGGCATCCTGGTAGCCAACACCGCAAATTTGACCCCTGGCCCAGACGGTATCCCTGGAAATGCAGATGATGAGCTAGGCCCCCCGACCTTTGATACCTCTGGTGGGGGAAACAGTAATGTGCAGTATTGCTCCACCGCCATCGATGACGTTGTTGCAGGCTTGCCGCTCAAGGTTAAAGCGTTCAGACATCTCATGTAGTCCACTGGAACGACGGGGCTCGCCCACAGTCAAAACCGAGCGTTGTTTCTGGCTCCACCAGCCAGCAGCTGGCCACCAATCCAGTGCCTTCAGTTCCCTTGAGAAAGATTGTTGGTTGGCGTGAGGTCTATTATTAGCTAATCGCACCGAAAATCCAAAAATGCTGACTGTTGATCACCACGTTGGGGTAATGCATTTACTACACCTTTGATTGATTGATAATCCGTTCAGCGATGATTCCTGGCAGTTCGTCTCGATTTTCTTTTGTTACCTCGATAATCTCGATATCATTTCTTACCTTGACCTGATCCAGGAATCCCTTTCCCCTCTTGGCCACGGTACCCAAGAGATTAGACGGCCGTGCTAAGAGCTCGATGATGCTGGTGCGAAATTTTGTAGATTCGAGCTCCATCCTGCCAATCTCGTCAATGATGTAGAGTTCTGCGGGGGTTTGCTCCATGTCAATCCGGGCCAGGGCCAGTTCTTCAAACTCTCCCACGTGAACCGTATACTTTCCCACCTTAGGTCCCTTGCCGGGATTGGACGAAGCCAGAATGCCCTCTTTACCGTCTAAGGTGCAAATTTTAAATCCCTTCCGCTGCCCCCGCACGCGACGCTCCTCCGTGTAGAATCCAGCGCATTTGACTTCCTGGATCGTTCTCAGGATCCGGCGTATGACCGTGGTCTTACCGATTCCAGGAACCCCGGTTAACAGAAGTCTCATAATTTAAGCTTGCACAAAGACCCAATTAAGTATTTTCAATACCAAACAGCCAGTCCAGCGATAACTGTCCGGACCCCAAGAGGATCAACCCCATGGACATGCCGAGTAGTGCTATATTGAACTCAATGCCGTGTCCTATCCCGCGGACAAGACTCCAGTTCATAAAAAATCCGTGTTTCAAATGGGCTTCAAATATGGCAACCAGCATGACGATGGCCAAGGATGCGGAAGCCAGTCGAGTCAAAAAACCAAGCAGAACCGCCAACCCGCCGCAGAACTCTGCGATAACTGCCATTAAGGTAAGCCATGGTGGGATTCCCATATTGCGCTCGAATGTGTCCAAGGTTGCCTGGAGCCCTTGCCCCCCCCAGAGACCGAAGAGCTTTTGCCCACCGTGGGCGATAAATATCACACCCAGAGCGATTCGAATTGGCAAGGGACCCCAAGCTGATAATATTTCGGTAGAAATCTTCAGCATACTCCCTCTCCTTATAGGACCCCCGTTGACACTGCAGGAAATTGCCGTTATCTTTTTTTACGTTTAAACGACGCCATTTTTTAAAATTAGGAGTCAATAATGAATCAATTTGGCAAGATCGTTGTAATGGCAGTACTTAGCTTGAGTTTGACACTACTGGCCGTTGGAGTCCAGGCCCAGCAGGAGGTGGAAGTCAAGATCGGTGCTGCCTCACCCTCCGTGGCGAGCCACACACACGATAACAACATCACCGTTAATTCCGTAAACAGGAGGAAAACGGAATACACACTGCGGGGAAAATCTAAAGATCGTCACAAGGTCAACCTGACGTCAGTTCAGAAGGGGGATCTTCGCGACGGCACAACCGTTATGATCCGATCCACCAAGGACGCTGGTGATGGTGATTTCAAGGCACATCAACATCAGGTGACCATTACCTTGAAGGGCGAGGAGACAGAAAGCTCAGGCTGGTAGCGGGCAATACGGCTCCTAGAGTTGCCTGCTCGTTCCCGTGCCGTTTAAACCATAACCAACGGGACCTTACGTCTCGAGGAGCTTATGCCTCGAATTTTCACCCTGGTCGCCGTTATGCTCGCACTGGTAATCTCCCTTGCTAGTGGAGAGATTGCCAACAAGACTCCGTTGCTAGAAGCGCTTCTCCGGCATGAACAACAACTAATTAAAAAGAACAGAAAGAATCTCAACCGAGGTCAGGTTGATTCATTCGGCAGTGACCCGTTCAAGATCCACTATCTTCCTGCTCGGCAACAATTCCTTATTTTGTTTAGAAACCGCTCCCAGGTCTGGCTGACTGATGGAGCGCTGAATCCTCTTCATCGTGCGGGGACCCCCAAATCGCCTACCGGTTGGGCCCTGGTACAAAATCGGTTTCTTTTTATCGCTGGTGAGTTGGCTTCGGAAGTCCAGGTATTCGAAGTAACAGGCAAAGGTTTTATTCGGCGGACGAAAATTCAGCTCCACGGCGTGGCATCCATCCGGGATCTGGTTTACGTCCCCTCCAGCCGCAGCTTGTTCCTTCTTGACGAATTCGATGGCCGTTTGGTTCAAGCGACTCTACCGGTAGACTGGCCGACTCAAAAACGCATTAGGGCCCATATCAAGTTTTATCCCCTGGGTGCCGGTCCCTTGCAAATTCGCCATGAAGGAAATCATCTGCTGATCAACTTGCTGTTGGAACATACGATTTTGGTTGTGCCCTTATCTCAAGGCCAGCCGGAATTCTCTCGTAGCTCGCGGATTACCCATGACGGACCCATCTGGGGCTTTGACCTAGTTGCAAAACCCGATTCATTATTAATTGCTGCTACCGGAGTAGAAAACCGTCCCCTTAACCGCCTGGGGGGCGAATTCGGTTACATCGATTCGTTTTTATATCTGTACACGGTTGCGCGTAGGGATGGAGTCTATAGATGGAGCGCTTTGGATCGGGAGAAACCTGAACACTTTAGCCAAATCAATCTTTCCGAAATCAACGTAATCACACCAAAGGCTGTCCGATTGATCATGGAATCCAACCATTCTCATTCCCTTTGGGTTGCTGGTTTTGGATCCACAAAGATGGCGCGATTTAACTTTAGCAAGGGAACAGCCCAGCTAACTCGAACCTATGATGTCCTCCCTGGAACCACAGACTTCGCCATGGCGCCGGCAAATGGAAGCTCTAGCACCGGTAATAACCATGTGACACGCATGATTATGACAAACTCACTATTAGACCGAGTTTATGAAGTGAAGCTTAGTGCCGGTGCTTCTTCATTTGGAAGGTCAATAGAAAATCCCGTTGACACATCGAAGCTTACCTGGCAAAGCCGCGTCGGTGAACTGCTGTTTTTTACCAATCTCCTGACCCCTAACAATCGCAGTGAAGGCGAGCTCTCAAGGTTTACTTGTGAGGCTTGCCATTATGAAGGCAACATTGATGGCCGGGTTCATTACACGGGGCGAGAGCATGTCTTTGCCACCACCAAGCCGTTGCGTGGCCTGGCCAATAACGTTCCTCTGTTTTCAAGGGCGGGAGACAAGTCCCTATCCGCAATGGTACTAGCAGAGTTTAGAGTTGCCAACCAGAAACGTCAGGATTCCTTTTCCATCCATACATCAAAGCATCCTTGGCTTGAAGGTATTGAAGGTTTACCAAAGGTCTTATCACCTCCGGACCTGCGAACGGCCTTTCTCTCTTTCTTTGTGGAATACACCCATCGACCCAATCCCTGGCGCCTCAGCTCAAAAAAGCTAAGTGCAAAGGCCCTGCAAGGATTGGCGGTATTCCGTGATAGATGCGAGTACTGTCACCAGGCAATTGTCTCCACACGACAACCCGAATCCATACCCTTCAGTGAATGGGGCGGATGGCTTGAGACCAATGGTAAAGACCTGGTCTGGGGGGCCCCTTTCTACACGAAGACCGGTATAAAGCCTTATGTTCATCGAGCGGGTGCCAGAGTACCCAGCCTGAGACGGGTGCAACAAAAACATCCCTATTTTACCAACGGCTCCTCCCCTACCCTACGCCATCTTTTGACTCGTTTCCGCTATCGAGACTTAACGGCTTGGCACCATTATGAAGAGACTTCGGAAGGGGGAAATGTGGACGAGGTCAAGGCACTCACCAAGGATGAGATCGAACCCCTGGAAGAGCTCTTGCGATTTTATTGACCATTCGGGTGTGGCAATGAGAGGTCCTGGCACCGGGGATCACCCGTGGCACAGAGGGTCCCATCGATGCTAGGAGGATTCTTCGAATACTACTATTGTTTCTGCTACTTTATCGTGCCAGCCCCGGTGATTTCCATCGATTAATATCCAGACAAACCCCATCCCAAAGGGTAAAGCTGACAAGATATACAATAGACAGCGGCCGAAGCTTCGAATGAAGTTAATCCGTTCTCCACGGATGCCGCAGACCCTGAGCCTGAGTAGCATCTTTCCGAGGGTACGTCCTTTCCACCCTAGCAGTATGGCGCTATAAATTAGAAACATTATCATCCATAAGAGGATGGACTGAAAGTTGAGATCATCATTGCGCGCCGATACATCCGAAACCAATGCACGAAAATCTGAAATCTCCTGGTAGTGTGGGGTTCCCGTGGGAGGCGGATCTGGACCCCAGAGAGTTTCGTTGATTGGACTCATGGATTCCTGGTCCCTGTTCCCATTCCTTCCTTCGTGCAAGCGGGATAGGCGCTCGAATTCTTGTGCCAAAGACTGTTGTTCGTTACTTAATTGAGTCTCGTGTTAAGCCATCAAAAAATCTAACCCTAGCGGGATTCGTTGCGTCATTACAAAATCTAACCGAAGTCGTCTCGCATCTGTCGTTTCATGTCCTGTTGTTGGCGCTGTAGTTTCTTGCTGAAGGTCCAGTTTCTCCACGGCGTTTGTTTCAGCGGTGGTCTCTCTCGTGGGGCTCTGTCTGCATGGCTGGCCAGCTTGTAGATCCGCTGCAGTTGCTGATCGATTCGGGTAGAGAGCTCGAAGGGATCAGTTGTCTTAAGCGTGTGCTTGAGGGCTGCCAGCTTTTTGGGGTCTCCCTTTCGGGACTCCACGACCCGTTCGAACGGGGTACGAGGCGTGTCATAGCGGCGAATAAGTCGAGAGCCTATACGGATCTTGCATCGCAGCTTCATGGAGGGCTGGAACAGATTCTGGAAGATCCTAAGCTCATCATAGAGCTGGTTGGCGGCCTCTTGGGCCTTTGCGGTGTCGTAGCGATCCCAGCCCATAAGCTTTCTGACATGGGTCCAGTTTTTCTGCTCGATGTGCGCGTTGTCATCTTTTTTGTAGGGACGCGAGCGGGTGAACTGAATGGTGTGGCCAGCTGGGCGTTGTTGACAGAAGGCAAGAAGGCGGTTGTTGATAAACTCACTGCCGTTGTCGGAGTCGATCCCCTTGAGGGGAAAAGGAAGCTGGTGTTCGATCTCGGTGACCGCATTCAAGACACCCAAAGCGCTCTTACCCATGACGGCCTTGCGCTCTACCCAGCAGGTAGCAATGTCGACACAGTCCAGACTATGGACTAACTCCCCAACCGCTGAGGCCCCTGAGTGTGACACCAGGTCAATCTCCAGATAGCCCGGCCGGTTCACATCCCAGTGATCGGTCTTAATCGGGATCATCTGCTTTAGTAGCGATCCGGGCCGAGTGGTGCCATAGAGTCGGCGTTTCACGATGTGCTTGGTTTCCCTCAGGCGCCGATCCATCTGACGGGCGCTGATGGCCAGGAGCTGATCCTCTAACGGTTGGGTCAGCTCGAAGTGTTGCCTTATCCAGGGCAACCAGTGTACAAGGGCGGCCTTCAGACGTTGGGAGCACAGATACCCCGAGGCCTCCCACACCTTTGCCAAAATCCTTACCATTGCCCGATTGTATGTAGGAGAGCGAGGTGCACCCCGTTTGCGTACAGTTGCCTCGGGCAAGGGCCGGTTTAAAAGCCAGATGGCATATTTGCGGTTGTAGCCGCAAACCTTGCAGAATTCCTCTAGCATCGTTCCCTTCTGTGCCCGTGGTGCGTGCTGATAACGATCATAGATGGATCGTAAATACTCCTGCTTGGATCGTCGTGCCATGGTGAACCCTTCCATTGTTGCCCTCCTTGAGCTCTAATGTGAGCCCTTGGAGGGTTAGAATCACAAATGGCGCAACGTATCGCCCTTGGGTTAGATTATACATGGCGCAATACGGTCTCCATCTGCCCTAGTACTTCCCTGCCCCGTTCTAGTCTCTCACCCCTCCTGACTAACCTGATTTCACGCCGATGGAATTCTCCCTCAAATCGTCTGAACTCCCCGCTTTGCTGTGGCCGGGACGTTCCTTCGCTGCCAGGTGAATTATTTCGTGCTTCACCTTCCAAGTTCTCCTGTTGTCTTAGTAATCGTTCCTCAGCCAATGCGAGCCTGTCCCGCCTGCGTTCAAAGGTCTCTATCCTTCTGTTCAGTTCATCCTCCCGCCGACGCAATTCGGCCTCCAATTGGACAACCTCCTGATCACGATTGCCCGGTTGGGCTCCCTGTAACACTGTGTGCATTTCGTCTGCACGACGATTAAGCTCCTCATCCTGGTCCACAGACAAGCGAGCGAATGCACTCGCCATTAAGGCCCCCGTAATCAACCCGATAATCGCCCCGTCCATAGCAAATGCTGCAAATCGGCGCCAGGCCGGTGCCCCTGATTGTCCCGATATTTCAATGGGAGTATCAGGTATCCTTCGTGGCCGTTTAATTTCCCCCTCTTTCAGTACTTTGTAGATCTTGATTCTCTCGGGGATTCCGCGTAGAAGACGATAG
Organism: uncultured Binatia bacterium (SeqCode); assembly: GCA_965215595.1. Taxonomy (GTDB): domain Bacteria; phylum Desulfobacterota; class Binatia; order UBA9968; family CAXXLF01; genus CBDCDW01. The sequence goes on from CBDCDW010000007.1 coordinate 627,748, forward strand.
CCGATTTCTGCCGATGGCACTTCCGTTTTGTTCATCGAGAGATAAGTGGATTCTGTGAAATAGATCTCATTGGGCTCGGCAATACCTTCAATACGCGAAGCGATGTTAACGGCCTCACCATAAACATCCCCTTCTTCAAGAATCACTTCACCCGTATTGATGGCCACTCGAATCTCAATGCGCGATTTTGCCGGGGTTCGGCTGTTATGCTTGCGCAGCGTATTTTGCAATGCCATGCCGGCCAACACAGCGTCGGTGGGACTTTCAAAGGTGACCAAAAACGCATCCCCAATGGTCTTGATGAGCTTGCCACCTCTGTCAATCATCACTGGCAGTAGCAGCTCTTTGTGCTGTTTGATCATATCTGCGGTTGCCGCACGACTCTGGGAGCTGGTTCGACTGGTGAACCCCCTCATATCGCTGAACATTATGGTAAGAGTGCGATGTGACATGATACCGAACTGCCCGTGATTGTTGGCCTAAAGATGAAAATATAACGCAAATTTGGGGCCAGAATCTTGGCGTTTGAGAATCGTGGCGAGGGCTCTTTTCCGCCGGAAATGCTGACGCCGCGGCCATGCTAAAGTTGGATAGGGCAAATCTGTGTGGGTGACGCCGAACAATCTTGAATCCGTCCCCGGGATGACCTAGCCTTACTGTTCAAAGGGCGAACCGGCTATGGTCGAAAATAATGTGAGAGCATACTGGGAGGGCAAGGTTCACAAGAGCCCTACCAAGATCTTCCTTTATTATGAAGATGAGATGATCAGCTATGGGGAGTTTGATCAAAGAGTTAACCAGGCCGCCAACGTTTTTCTTGATCTGGGAATTAGCAAGGGAGATCGCGTTTGCCTGATTCTCCCCAATATCCCCGACTTCCTCCATTGCTGGTTTGGATTAAACAAAATCGGCGCTGTCTCCGTACCCGTTAATCTACATTTCAAAGCGAGTGAGGCCCAGTATGTGGTTAACCATTGCGAGGCGGTGGGTCTCGTTGTCTCAAGGGAAAATCTCGAAACGGCCCTTCGTATCAAAGGAGACTGCCCCCATCTAAAGTGGATTTCTTGCGTTGATGTGGAAGTGAGCCAATTACCCCAAGGGGTTAGCGCTTTTAAAAATCTATACCGCAATATGCCCACCTCATTGCAGGGCTTTGATGTCAAAGGCGAAGATCTTGCTTCTGTGCTCTACACTTCCGGAACCACCGGTTTTCCCAAAGGGGTCATGCATGTTCAAAAGTCCTCAATCCTAGCGGGTGAAGCTTTTGTCACGCGAGCCCAGATTGATTCCGATGACCGAATCATGGCCATTCTTCCCTTTTTTCACATGAACTCGCAATTTTACAGTACCTGGGGGGCCATCGCCGCTGAGGCCAGTATCATTCTAATTCATCGGTTTAGCGCTAGTGAGTTTTGGTCGCAGGCGGTTCGGTACGGTGCCACAGAATTCAACTTTGTGGGGACCATCGGCACAATCCTGTGTGCCCGTCCACTGGAAGAGTTTTGTCCCCAACACAGCATTCGCGTGGCCATTGGTGCCGGCATAAGCCCCGTCGTCTATAAAACCTTTACCGAGAAGTTTAAAATCCCAAATGTTATCGATGCCTATGGAATGACGGAAGTGCCGGCAGTGTCGCAAAATCCCATAGGCGGTGTCATCAAGATGAAGAGTATTGGCCTTCCGGCCAAGCATCCGAACCTGATACCTTTTTCTGAAATGAAGGTTGCTGATGACAATGGTGAAGAACTCCCCACTGGTGCAGTCGGTGAAATGTTGGTGCGAAGCCCAGTGATGATGAAGGGGTACTACAAAGAGCCGCAAAAGACACAAGAGGCCGTTCGCCAAGGTTGGTTTTACACTGGTGACCAGGGCTTTCGAGATGAGGACGGATACTTTCACTTTGTTGACCGTAAAAAAGACATCATCCGAAAAGGTGGAGAAAATATCTCCGCCATGGAGGTGGAGACGGTTCTGAACGAGAATTCAAGGGTGTTGGAATCTGCCGTTATCCCTGTCCCTGCCGAGCTCGGGGAAGATGAAGTAATGGCCTGTATTGTTCTACGGGAAGGACAATCCATCACGGCAGAAGAAGTTATTGATTGGTGCAAAGATCGCCTGGCAGATTTCAAACTGCCGCGCTATGTGCAGTTTCGAAAAAGCTTCCCAAAGACGTCCACGGAGCGGGTAGCAAAGGTGACCCTCAAGGCGGAGGAAAATCTTATAAAAAATGCCATTGACGTGGCAAGCTACAAAACGCTATTGAGATAACAAAGGGATTTAATGAGGAGGGATAGCCGTGGGTAAGAAATACGTTGACGCTGATGGCCATGTGATGATCAACGAGCAAGAGTTGAACGAGTTCATCGAAGCTCCTTTTACCGCTTGGGGTTATATGACCAAGAGCCGGATGATGCCGAGCCTCGATGAGTTCCACACGCCAAGTGGGATACTTCCCCGCAAGGGAACCTTTGACTGGACCGTGGGGCCAAAGGAATGGATGGAATTTTTGGAAAAGACCGGCATCGAGTTCTCGGTGCTCTTTACCACAGGGGCGCTGGCCTATGGCCATATCCAGTATCCCGAGTGGGCATTGGGATTTGCCCGGGCGTACAATAATTGGCTCCACGAAAAGTATTTAAAGGCCAGTCCTCGTTTTAAGGGGATTGCCCTCATCCCCATGCAGGACCCGGAGCTGGCGGTGGAAGAGTTGAGACGGTCGGTGACCGAATTGGGGATGGTGGGAGCGATGATTCCATCCAATGGCCTCAAGCGGCACATAAGCGCCAAAGAGTTTTGGCCTGTTTACGCTGAGGCGGAGAAGCTAGGTTGTGTCATGGCGGTCCATGGAGGGAGCTACAGTGATTTGGGGTTCAATACCTACACAAATTTTCCTGCGACTCGGGCCCTGGGAATGCCGTTTCCGCTTGCCATCGCCATGGCGGGGATGATAGTCGACGGTGTTCTGGATCGTTTTCCCAAATTGAGGGTAGGATTTCTGGAGGGAGGGACAGCCTGGATTCCTCTGGTCCTCGATCGGTTGGAGCGGGAGACTGAATACGGTGGATTGGACTTGCCAAGAAAGATTGAAGACTATTTTCGAAGCGGGCAGTTCTTTGTCGGTTGCGAGGGTAACGAAAAGGCCCTGTCCTATGCAATCCAACGGGTAGGCCCTGAACCGTTCATGTTCGCATCTGATTTTCCCCATGAGATTACGCTGGGCAACTGCATGGAGGAAATTGACGAGATCCAGCAACGGGAAGATATACAAATCGATCACAAGATGGCGATCTTAGGAGATAATGCCAGAACATTTTACCAAATCTAGGAGGTTACAATGAAAGCTGCAGTACTGTACGAAGCAAAGAAACCGTTGCAGATCGAAGAGATGGAGATGCCGTCCATAGACGACGGTGATGTTCTCATCCATGTGGCAGCCTGTGGAGTGTGTCATACGGACCTCAAAGCAGTGGAAGGGACCACCCCCTTTCAGTCCCCTTCGCTTCTGGGTCATGAGGTATCCGGAACCATTGAACAGGTGGGCAAAGACCAGGGTGCTTTCTTCAAGGAAGGCGATCAGGTGATTGTTGGAATGAGGTACAAGTGCGGTAGGTGTAGATACTGCATGGCAGGAAGGGAGAACCTCTGTTCCAACCGACCGCGGCCGGCGCCGCGCAAGAAAAAAGACGGCGGTGAAGTTTACCCCTGGAATGTGGGTGGCTTCACCCAGTACCTCCCTGCTCCCGGATATATGGTTTACAAAATACCGGAAGGGGTGAGCCTTGAAGAGGCGAGCCTCATAGGGTGTCGTGTGACCACGGCTTTCAACGCGGTAAAACATGGTGCCGAGTTGGCACCGGGAGACTCCGCCCTGGTGATTGGTTGTGGAGGGATCGGCCTGAATACAATTCAGTTCTTGAAATGCTTCGGAGCCTATCCCATCGTTGCGGTGGACGTGCTGCCAGAGAAACTGGAGGCTGCCAAGCGATTCGGTGCCACCCATACAGTGGATGCCAGCAAGGATGACCCCATTGCGGCCACCAAGTCGATCACCAACGGCGGTGCCAACAAGTCCTTCGAGTGCATTGGAAACGTGAAAACCGCTGATCAGATTGTAAATGCCACCTGTTCTGGCGGCACGGCCGTCATCGTAGGAGGGCTGGGGCGGAGACCTATCACCTTTAGCGATGCAAGATTCGCCTTCAATGAGATTAAGGTGACGGGTGTGCAGAGCCGTAGGGCCAACGACGTCGACGAGGTGCTTCTAATGGCCAGGGATGGCAGGATCGATGTAAAATCGTTGCTTTCGAAAACGTACGCCTTTGCAGAAATCAATGAAGCCATGGAGGACTTGGATAAGGGCCGCTTATTGATGGGTATTACCTTGTGGAACTGATGCCGTGCCACCTCCTTTGCTCTCCAAGGGCGGGTCCAGTTCCACGGCCACAAAGTTGAGCTACTGGCCAAGAATGAATTTCTGACAGAGTAATGGCACGCAAATACCTAGCCTTTGACATTGAAACTGCCGCAAATGTTCCGGGGCCGGAGTTCAACTGGCGGGACCATAGACCCCTTGGGATCACATGTGCGGCTGCCCTGGCCAATGACGAGGAGGAGCCCATCATTTGGCACGGCAAATCCTCGGACGGTAATCCGGCTAACCAAATGTCCCAGGTGGAAGCCCATGGTATGGTGGATCAACTGCGAGAAATGGCCCTAGCCGGATACACCCTTTTGACCTGGAATGGCCTGGGATTTGACTTTGACGTATTGGCAGAAGAAGCCCATGCTCCGGGGCCATGTAAAGAGTTGGCTTTAGACCACGTGGATATGATGTTTCACATTTTCTGCGATCGTGGGTTCCCCGTGGCGTTGGATAAGGCCGCCCATGCCATGGGCACACCGGGCAAACCTGCCGGCATGTCAGGTCTTTTGGCCCCGCAACTTTGGGCACAAAGGCAGTTTCAGGAAGTCATTGATTATGTTGTTCAGGATGTTCGTATTGCCTTGAATGTGGCCCAACTTTGCGAAGAGAAAGGTTCCTTTGCATGGACCACCCGTAGAGGAACCACTGGATTAATGCCATTGGGTAATGGTTGGCTGACGGTGCGAGAAGCCCTGGAGCTTCCAGAGCCGGATACCTCGTGGATGTCGGACCCTTTGCCACGAAGTAACTTTACAGATTGGCTGGGGAAGTAGCGAGTTACGATTCTTTTGGGCCGGTAAGTAAATCGTAATTACTTCTCGGTTAGATCTACAACCTGAAAAGACACCACCTTAATTTCGAAGTCCGCTGCTTTGCGCGAATTGAGCTCCTCAACGCTCAGTGAATGACTTCCCAATGCTCGTTCAACGGTAAAAGGCATGGATTCGCCTGGAGACAGGAGTTTGATGGCCGAGAGCCACTCTACGGAAACATCCATCAGTTTTCGTTCCTTCGAATAGGAGACCAGGTTGACTCGGAGCTGGCTTACCGAATACTTTGAGTCGTTTCGAATCACGCCTATGAACTTTTCTTTATTCTTCCATTGGGTGGTACCCCGGGATCCATCAGTGACCTTGATCTTTTGACGCGCTTCGTTGAATTGAATGAGATTAGAGTTGTTCCCCTTGAAACCGGATTTGATTCCATCCACCACCTGAGTCGAAAAGTTTGCCACCAATTCCTTGATTCTTCCGGGTTCCTCTGTGGTGGCAAGTTCATCAGAAATCTTTTGTATTTCGCTGTAGGCATCACGAATTTCGGATTGAAGTGTCGATTTGCCAAAGTAGCTTTGCAGCACAAAAAAATACGTGATGCCTACAATTGCGACCACCAGACTGCCGATGATATATTTAAAATTCATGTTAGGTCCTTATTGTGAATTTGGTCTTATCATGAATCCAATGGCCATGAGCAGTAGTGTCCTAAAGAACTCCACCACAGTAATAGCGACAAAGACATAGGTCATGATCAAGAAACCAAATAGGGGAAAACGACTCATTTGTTGTAACGCGCGCCAGAATCCCACCGGATCGGACCAATAATAGATTGAAAAAACGGTGCAATATAAACATGAAACGGCAATGATAGTCTTTCGAAATGGACTCATTGTAAATAGTATTTGCATATTAGTCTCCCGATTTTTTAACTGCTTTTTGATACGAGCTTCGGAGTCAAATTGCCCTCAAGATTGGACTCAACTAAGGCCCTTCTAGTAATAGTTCGAACCCTAGTATTCCAAATACGATTTGCATGGTGATGGTTACGAGGAACACCGTAGCGGCTGCCCACAGGATTAGCAGATTGAGATTCTTCATGTTTTTGAAATACCATGCAAACAACACGCTGATGCTAATCCAATTGAACAGATTAAGGGCCAGAGCTGTGACAGGTTGAAACGCTTTACTTAAGGGAAATTCTCCGCCCACAACCAGCATGTCATAAGGAAAGACGAACTGTGACAGAAAAAGGAAGAGGTTAGAAAAGGATGTCGGAAGAAAGCCGGAGGATATCCTCGCAATGATAGGGAAGGTGAACGTGGTAAGCAGACAGGCGGCCATGACACTGAGGCCGCGGAAAGCCCAGGATTTAGTCAATGCTGGAGAAATCACCATGAGCTACCATGTTGTCTAACATGGAATGTGTTTCCCGTCTTGACTGCCGTTATAAACAACCGAACTGAGCTCCTTGTAGGTGGCTTTGGTTCGTAAATTCATACGGAGTCGCCTATGGCTCCTCCTCAAGATGGACTTAACTCCTCGTCGGAAACATGTTTGAAACTGGACTGACCCCCTGCAGTTGGACAGTTTGAGGGAGCAGGTTAGAATGCCTGATGGGAAGGGGAAAGGATCTCATCATGGCAGAGAGAAGAAGGTTTACAGCGAATTTCAAGCGGCAGGTAGTGGAGGAACTCCTCAGTGAGAGCTCCACGTTGGCCCAACTGAGCCGCCGCTACGACATCTCCTCAGGACTTATTCGACATTGGACGAAGCGCTACGACAAGGGGGCCTGGTGGAGGGCCCCTCTCTGCCAGAGAAGGAACTTCGAGCGCGCAATGCGGAGTTGGAGCGGATGGTGGGCAGACTCACCATGGAGAATGATCTTTTAAAAAAAGCCGTAGAGTACACACTGCGGCGGAGAAAAGAGAATTCGTCACCCATCACGGCCAAGAGTTTGGCAGCATCCAAAGGGGGTGTGAAGTGATGGGGATAGCGCGTAGCACTTTTTATTACCGAACCCGGGAGCCTTCTATGCTCCACGAGATTGAGGAGGCGGACTTACGGGACCGGATTGAGCAGGTAGTGGAGGAGTATCCGCGTTACGGCTACCGGCGAGTCACCCATCATCTGAGGCGCGAGGGCTTTAAGGTTAATCACAAGCGGGTGTCGAGAATCATGCGGGAGGAATCATTGCAATGCCAGGTCAAGCGGCACTGGGTGAAGACCACTGACAGTGATCATCCCTACCGGGTCTATCCGAACCTCCTTAAGGGACTAAGGGCCACAAGACCTAACCAGGCATGGGTGGCCGATATCACCTACATCCGGATCCTCACGGGGTTTTTGTACTTGGCGGTGATCTTGGATCTGTTCTCACGTAAGGTTATTGGGTGGGCGCTTTCTAAATCGATCGATACCGAGATGACTTTAATGGCTCTGCGGATAGCTTTAGTGGAGAGAAGGCCGCCCTGGGGTTGTATCCATCATTCAGATCGCGGAGTGCAGTACGCCGCCCATGCTTATGTGGAGGAGTTGCGGGCAGCGGGGATCTTAATCAGCATGGCCCGCAAGGGCAATCCCTATGACAATGCGACAGCGGAGAGCTTCATGAAGACGCTCAAGCATGAAGAAGTCTACCTGTGGGAGTACAGGACGGCGCAGGATGTGAAGCAAAGGGTTCCTTATTTTCTGGAGGAAGTCTATAACCAGAAGCGGTTGCACTCGGCTTTGGGGTACTGTCCACCGAATGAGTTTGAGCAGGCCTGGCAGATGAAAGCCGAGGTGGTGTGTGAGGCCTGAAGGGGGGGATACTGAGATATCTACCCGGTGTGAGATCGTCGTTTCTAGGGCAATTGTGAAAGCCGTTTTGACCGGCCACCAAGACAAGAGGCATAGAGAAGGGCATAGATCACAGAACTCACAATGTGGACTCTTGCAAACAGGAAGGGAACAGCATAATTAATTCAACCACCCCGGAGGGCATTCTAATTTCAGCCCAGTGACTGTCCAACCAATGGGGTTCACTCCAAACCGTACTTGAAACCAAAATAGAGAGCGAGGCCGTAATATAGGATGTCCATATAGTTAAAAGTTGAAACCATTATATTGACAGCGACATCTGGGTTCAGTTGGGCGACGGCTTTTAAAAACGGTACACCTTGATTCGCCGCGAGGAAATAGGTCATGGTCCAGAGATTACCCAACACGCATCCTAGCAATGACAGCACAGCACTGACGACTCCAAAGGAAGGATCGATCCCTTTGCCAGCGACCCGTACGGCAAATCCCACGAGAAAGCCGACGCCAATAGCCATGTAACCGATTTGATATCCCGTATAGGCTGTAACCAGACCCCATGTGGCGGCACCCGCGATTGCCGCAAAAAACCCGGCGAATATACCCATGGCCAAGCTTTGCTCGGATCTCATGGCCTCTAGGGTCAGTTTTAGCGCCGTTTCAGGCACTTGTGGACGGTTGGATTGGGGCTCTGGGACCTTGGGACTCTCGGCCTGGGGGCTTTGGGGCTCAGGTTCCCGGACTTCAGCCATTTTCTTTTCCGGTGTATTTTCTCCGCGAAACTTTAAATCAGAGGGCTGGAACACCTTGAATTTGCTACCTTTTAAGTCGTTTGGTGCGTCCATGAAACGACCTCCTTGGGAGTAAATAGAAGTTTTCTTAAGTAAAATTTTACTCCTAATTCAATGGTATAGGAAGGGTAAGCTAAAGTGTTTAAAAACTGGTTATGAGCAGAGAAATTTGGTGATTCTGGAGATCGAGGGTTGAAAAATCAGACGGAAATTGCGAGATCCCGGTAAATTTGGTGTGCACCAGAGTATAGTCAGACCCGCCTCCGAATACTCGAGTTTGTGTTTACAGTAGGGAGACCTTGTTCAAGAAGATTTTTTCGATCAAGCGGCAGCTTTGATGTGGAACACTTCAGGCGGGGGAACCGTCTTCCTCGGACCTACCCTCGGTTTGCGGCTCATCCATCGGTTTCCAGCGCCTAAAGTAAAAGAAACCAGCGATTCCAAGGAGTACGATTCCTGACCAGGCAAGGTCGATTCCCGAGAGCAAGGACGTGGCGTGATCTTGTGTTCCTTGCCACCGAGCTGGGAAAACATACCAAAATGGATTGATCCTGTTACCCAATGCCCAGTATAGAACTGCCAGCACGATGCCGACCCACTTACCTTCTATGAGAAAGGGCCCCATGATCACTATTATGAGACCGAGACTGCCATTATGAGGGTCACATGCAGCGCCTCTAGGGTATCGGTATTGAAGAGGTATGAAACGTCATCAAGATCAATAAAAAAGTCGCCAGACACGTAGTACAGGATCGTCTCCAGGACAAACCAGCAGAGAAGGAATTTCCCAAAATAATTTAACGATCTTAGCCAGATCACTCTAGTCATGGTACTAACACCTGATAAGGAATCGTGGACAGCTATAACCTGTGAATATTTAAGGTTTATGTATTTTGGCCTGTAAGCCAATAGCTAAAATTCTACTCCGATTCCAATAGTATAGGAAGCGTGCGTGAATCGAATGGCCTACAATCATCAGGATTCAATGCGCCTGTGAGCTATTCACGAACTCTCGTGCCTTTAACAGTGAGAATGGCATCACCGGGGGGGGAGGTCCTCTACCCATTTCGCAACTTGGTTGCTGGCAGGCAATCGGAGGTTCGGCCAGGGTTGTGCGTCTTGGCTTTACTCTCGATCATATTCTTTCTATTCTACCCCCTACGCTTGAGAGGAAGGAGAAGGCTATGGAGGAATTTGCTGGAACTCTGGTGATCGATGCCGACGGCCATGTGAACGAAGGCGATGTGGATATTGCCACATGGCTTCCCGAAAAATTTCGCTCCCAGGCGCCAGTACGACTGAGAGACAACCGGGGTCATCCGCGCATGCTTCTGGAAGGCAGGATCTGGCCCAATGCCGAAGGGCGTGCTCCAGGGGTTTCAGGTCCCTTTACTGACAAGGCCCAAAAGACTCGTCCGGGTATGACTGATCCCCACCAGAGATTGAAAGACATGGACATCGAAGGCATCGACGTAGCGGTAATATTTGGTACGCAGATCGCTCTCACCGTCAATGGGTTGATGAACAAGGATCTTGCCGCAGCGCTTTGCCATGCAGTTAACCAATGGTTGATAGACTACTGTTCAACGGACCCGGCGCGCCTGCGTGCCGTGGGACTCATCCCCTGCCAGGATCCTTCGGCTGCGGTTCGTGAACTCCAATTTCTTGCGAAACACGATGTGCCAACCGCCATGCTCCCAAATAACGTGTACGGCATAAATATGGGAGACGCCATGTTCGATCCCATTTTTGCAGAGGCACAGGACCTGAACATGCCTCTGTGCGTCCATCCCCAGACCGGCCACGATGGAACCCCAGGGGTCTCGGGAGTCATGGGGGCTGGAAGTGAGCGTTTTGTGAAGTATGTCTACGTGCATATGACTGCGTTTCCCTTCGAGCTTATGATTGCAATGATGCACATGATTGGTGAGGGGGTCTTCGATCGCTATCCACATTTGAAGGTGGGGTTCATGGAAGGAGGAGCTGGTTGGCTGCCCTTCTGGATGGAGCGGTTAGACGAGCACGTGGAAAAGCTGGCACCCCAAATGCCGGGGTTGAAGAGAAGGCCCAGCGAGATCATCCAAAGCGAGCAGGTGATGCTAACCTGCGAGTCGGAGGAGAGCGGCCTGGATCGTGTGCTCAAATCTGCCGGTCCGGCAAGCGTCGCATACGCTTCTGACTATTGTCATTGGGATTGCCGATTCCCGTATACCGTAAAAGACATTCTCGAAGCTAAAGATCTAAATTTTGACGAGAAGGAACGAATCCTACACCGCAACGCTATCGAGTTCTTCTCGCTGAAAAATCTACCGGAGCCAAGAGCCGTCGGCGTCGCTAAACAATCATGGGCATAGTGAATCCTCAGGTGCGCATTGGCCTGATTATCCCCTCGAGCAATCGGGTCACGGAACCCCAGTTCAACAGGTACGCTAACGATGAGATTGGGATTCACGTTACCCGAGTTCGTATGACCGGGAAGTGGCATAAGCCCCTTCCGCAGCTCATCGAAGCAATCCTCGAGGCCGCCCGGACCCTTTCCGATGTTAAACCCGGTGTTGTTGTTTTTCACTGCACCGCCAGCTCAATGGAAGAGGGATTGGCCAGTGAGACTCAACTGCTGGCTTCGATTCAGGAGGCCACTGGATGTCCTGCTTTGAGCACTGGCCAGGCGGTTAGGGAGGCCCTCGGCTCCTTGGGTGTAAAACGATTGGTCATGATTAGCCCATATGTAAAACAGACAAACATCCATGAGGTGCAATATTTGCAGGAGGCTGGATTTGACGTGATTCATGAGCATGGGCTTGGATTGACCGGGGCTGACGAATACCTCAAGCTTACCCCGGATGACTGGATGGCAATTGCAATGGAAAACAGGTGTGCTGAAGCCGAGGGTTACTTTCTGAGTTGCACGAACACCACTATGATCGATGCTATTGAAAAATGTGAAGATACGTTATCTCGACCAGTGGTGACGAGCAACCAGGCCACCCTCTGGGCCTGTCGCCAAAGGCTTGGACTTGACGGTTACATATCTGGGCTGGGTCGGTTATTTAAAGAGACAAGTAAAATCCGTCTGGGTTGACACCGATCCAAAGTCCCCACACGTATCAAGGTGGTTAAAACCCAATTTAAACCCGTTTCCGGATCGGGGAAAATTCATTTTCCTTTTAATCCTTGTCATAGAACGCCCTGTGAGTAAGCCCGTTGCTGGAGTTTTTTTTGGTTCTAGGCATTTCAGTTTTGTAAATTTGGATCAGGGTTGACACCGACTCAAGGTGACGTATATTTTCTAACCACCTGACCAAGGGGTAATGGATCATGCGAAAAAACTTGTATCCCGTCATCGATGGTGACGGCCATGTGATGGAGCGGGGAGACGAGCTTGTAAAGTTCTTGGGCCAGACGTACAGCAGTAGCGCCGGCAAGGACGGAACTTTGGTGCAGACCTATCCCCTCTTCCCTTCGTTGGACGGGTGGGCACGGTCCTCTAATACAAGCTCACCGGGACGCCGGGATCATCCGGACTGCGACACTTGGCTATCCTTTTTGGATGACTGTGGAATTGAGAAGACTGTGGTCTATCCTACCGCAGGCCTCGCGTTTGGTTTGATTCAAGATGCATCGTGGGCAGCCGATCTAGCCAGTGCCTACAATTCGTGGTTACACGCACAGTATATGCAAAAGACACCACGTATCCTCGGCGCTGCATTAATTCCTATTCACAATGTTGAGGCGGCCATTTTGGAGATGCGCCGTGTAAAAAATGAGCTGGGTATGCCGGCTGCTGTGCTTCCTTCAGTCAACAGTCTTGGAAAAGGCTACGGTCATGAGAGCTTCTTTCCCCTCTATGAAGCGGCATGCGAACTGGACCTGGCCTTGTCTGTTCATGGAGCGCCGAGCCGTGGCCTGGGTTTTGATTATCTTAATACGTTTGTGGAGGTACATGCCCTCGAGCATCCCCTACCCCTCATGATTCATTTGACCAATATGGTCTTTCAAGGTGTTTTTGAACGCTTCCCAACCCTCAAAGTTGCCTTTTTAGAAGCCGGGAGCGGCTGGGTTCCATTCATGATGGATCGTCTCGACGAGGACTACAAGCGACGGGGAAAGAAATGGGCACCTCATCTAAAACGTTTGCCAAGTGAGTATATCTCAAGCGGATGTGTATACGTTTCAATCGAATCGGAAGAACGCACCCTTCCCTATGTTCTGAAGCTCTTTGGTGAAGATTATGTTTTTTTTGCGTCAGATTATCCCCACGAACGAGCTCGGTTGGATTTCCTGCCCGACATCCCCGGACTTGCGGCACGTGATGATATTTCGGATTCTGCCAAGCGCAAGATATTTTCACAGAATGCCAAGAGGTTTTACGGATTGGCCTAAATTCCTGGAGAATGTACCAATAGTGCTTTGTTGTTGTGGTCTTTTAGGTAGTTTTTAACCTCGAAAAATGTTAAATAAATGCATCTTTAGAATAAGTTCGTATTTTGACTAATTATGTCAGCTATCTTGACTTGCAGAACAATAGAACATATCTTAGATCTTAAGAGTCTGGCTTTAGGCTAAAGGTTTGATAAATCAGTAAGTTATAAGGAGGCGGTATGGCAAAGACCTTTGATCAACTCATGAGTGATGCCCGCAAGGAGGTCAAAGAGCTTACTGTTGAAGAGGTCCAGAAACTCACAGCTAAAAACGGCAAATACATGCTGGTGGACGTGCGTGAAAAGGAAGAGTACCGAGACGGCCATTTGGAAGGATCGGTATCCATCCCCCGTGGTTTCCTCGAGATGAGGGTGGAGAGCGCAATCCCTGAAAAGTCGACTCCCATTATCGCCTACTGTGCGGGCGGTGTCCGTTCGTTGCTGGCGGCCAAGGACATGAAGGAGATGGGGTTTCAAGAGGTTATTTCTATGTCAGGGGGTTACTCGGCATGGAAGGCCGCTGGGTACGAGACGGCTCAGGACCGTCAATTCACTCCGGAACAGATGACCCGCTACAGCCGCCATTTTCTACTTCCTGAGGTGGGTGAAGAGGGTCAAGCAAAACTCCTCGATGCCAAAGTGTTGATGGTTGGCGCGGGGGGATTGGGTTCGCCATCGGCCTACTACCTCGCGGCGGCAGGCGTAGGTACAATGGGGATCATTGATCCTGATGTAGTGGATCTGTCCAACCTACAAAGACAAATCCTGCACACCAACGATCGAATTGGGCAGCCGAAAACCGATTCCGCGAAGCAGACCCTTCAGGCCCTGAACCCTGACGTGCGCATCAATACCTATCAGGAAAAGCTGACCTCAGAGAACGTGATGGAGATTATCAAGGACTATGACATCATTGTGGATGGCTGCGATAACTTTCCTACTCGCTATTTAGTCAACGACGCCTGTGTCATGGTTAACAAACCCAACGTGCATGGAAGCATATTTCAGTTTGACGGCCAGGCCTCAGTCTTCTACCCGGGTAAGGGTCCCTGCTATCGTTGCCTCTATCCCGAACCTCCTCCTCCTGGTATGGCTCCAAGCTGTGCCGAGGCCGGGGTTCTGGGAGTGCTACCAGGTCTAATCGGAACCATTCAGGCCCTCGAGACCATCAAGCTCATCCTGGGGGTGGGCGAAAATCTTGTGGGAAAACTCCTTTGCTTCAACACCCTTTCCATGGAAATTACTACGTTGAACCTCAGGAAGGACCCGGATTGCCCGGTCTGCGGGGAAAAACCTTCGATCCACGAACTCATCGATTACGAGGAGTTCTGCAGTGTCGCGGAATCACATGCCGCATAAGTCCTTATAATACACCGCAACTGAGAATACTTAGAAAAGGCCGATGCTTGTGTCGGCCTTTCTTTTGTCGACAAATCCATGGCAACCATTTTTCTTATGCGGCATGGCGAGACTGCCTGGAACCAGGAAAAGCGCGTCATGGGACGTCTCGAGATTCCCCTAAGCCGAAGCGGCATCGCGCAAGGAAAACGGATCGCTAGACTTCTGCCTGACCTGGAGATTCGGGCCATTTACACCAGCCCATTAAGGCGTGCGGTGGAGACTGCGCGTATCCTTGCCAAGGAATGTCACAGATCGGTAAAGATCAATCCAAATCTCACTGAGGTCGCCTTTGGTCGTTGGCAAGGGTATCGATTCGATGACCTGATCAAGGATGAGGCCTACCATCGTTTTTTGCGCAGTCCCCTCAAGGTTGCAGTGCCCGGGGGCGAGACCATCGTTGACGTGCAAGAGCGTGGCTTGAAGGCGATCCGGCGGGCCATCAGGGACTACCCAAAAGGCCGCCTTCTCTTTGTCTCCCATGGGGATGTTATCCGAGCAATTCTCTGTCATTACTTAATGCTTCCTCTGCAAGAGTTCCGACGACTCAGGATCGATAACGGTACCTTGAGTGCCTTCGAGGTGGACGGCCCATGGTCCGAGATTAAATATGTGAATTATTTTCCAGACGTTACCAAAGTGAGTAACGAGCCATTTAACGGTCTTAAACCGCGCGCTCGTAAACAGAAAAAAACCAGATAACTGATTGCTAAACGTACGGTGTACGTTGCGGGCGCACGGTGATTTCCACCGGGCAGGCAGTTGGCGGAGAAGTCAAAATAAACAGAACCGTTTGGGCGATATCCTCGGGGCGGATCATTTTGTTTCTATCCATGCGGCGCATCTGGGGAATCAACGGGGTATCCACGAACCCCGGACAAATTGAAGCGACCCTAATGCCGTGTTCCCTGACTTCATCGAAAAGGGACTGGGTGAACCCCATCAGACCAAACTTGGAGGCCGAATAGGCGGAGCCGTTTGCCTGGCCCGATTTTCCTGATACGGAAGACATGTTGATGATGGATCCCTCTCCTCTTTCCATCATCTTTGGAAGAACCAACTTACTCAGAACCATTGGTGCGCGCAGGTTAACACGAAAAGTTTCGTCCCAATCCGAGACTTTAGCCTTCACCACCGGTGCTACTTTTCCCGACCCTGCATTGTTGATGAGGATATCCACGGAACCCCACTTCTGGAAAGTTTGCTCCACGAGCTGTTCCATCTCTTGATCCACGGTCAGGTCCGTTGGGATGACCAAAGCCTCCCCGTTCTGCTGAATTATTTCTTCGCTGACAGATTTAAGGTGTGGTTCGCTACGGGCAGCCAGAACCACCCGTGACCCTGATTGGGCTAGGAGAATCGCTATGGCCCTGCCGATGCCCTGGCTTGCCCCGGTAACGATGGACACTTTGCCTGCCAGCAGTTGCGTCATTGTATTAATGGAAGGTGGTTTTCGATTCCGATTGTTCAGGGGGCATTGTGGGTCCACCATGATGGTGGATGATGTACCATGTGTCCTGGCGTTTCTCGTAGATATTGGTCGATAGGATGACTCCGGAAGTTGTCTCGGGTCCTACACGACTATTGATGTTTTCGTACAGGGTGACCCAAGCTAGCGAATCTCGAACTTGAACTTTGACGTCCGTGAGCAGGAAGCGCATTTCCACGGTGTTTTCAAAAATTTGGCGCCAGCTGGTGATCACATCATCCCAGCCTGTCAGTGATCTCCACCCGGGATGAATGCATTGAACGTAATTTTCCTTGAGCCAAACCTTTTCCATCTCCTTTATATCAAGGCTTTCAAATGCTTTATAAAAAGCCTCGTTGGTCTTGAAGACCTCTCCTTCGTCCTTGGTCATCACCAACTCTCCCTAGCAGGCTGCTGAAAAAGACTCATATGCCTCCAGCCTGCGCTAAGCTGGCGGTTAGAATTGTCGCGCTCATCGCCGCGAAAATCATTTCGCTCCAATCGGAGTCGCTCCAAGGTACCGCCTAAGTGCGCCTCCGTTCGTCGATTTTTCGTGCGCCTCGCCTCTGAGATCTTTTTGACCAGCCTGCAAAAAGATTTTTTCAACAACCTGCTAGTGTTCCGTCTCCGAAGTTCGGTGAATAATTCCATGGGTTTTATTGCTTGATGGTCAATGATTTAAAGCATCCGACCTTTTCATGGTATTTCAGCGACACGACACTAGTGGGTAGGTTTGGGTGCCAAAAAAACCAGGAGAACCAGCCGGTCCGGACCTGAGTTTTTGACCCCATGTTTTTGACCCGAGGATGCTAGGACGATTTCATCCGCTCCCAATTCTCTCTCCTTGTCTCCGATTTGAAAGAGGCCTTTCCCCTGAACCACAAAGTAGATTTTATCTGAGCCCTCATGGCTATGCACCGACTGGGATTGTCCCGGTTCCAAACAGTAGAGGTCACAGAACATCCTGTCGGTCTCGAACAATCCGTTTTTTTTCATCTTATCCGGTGAAAATTGGATGGCCTCTGAAACCTTCTTGAACTCTTCCATGGGTGCTCCTCCTGGGGAATCCTAGCACGATGGCTAGACGATGCAAATTGAGAAAGGCTATGGTAGTTTGAGTTCATGAACTCGGCATTGATCCGTTATCATGAGGTGGCCCTAAAGAAAGGTAACCGTCCCTACTTTGTGGAGTTACTCAAGCGGAATTTAAAGTCGTCGGTGGCTGGCCTCGGGCTTAGGGAAATCAAAACCTTGCAGGGCCGTCTCTTCATGGATTTCAATGGGGAAGCGGACAGTGACGAGATTAGCCGGCGCCTCACCGGTGTATTTGGTGTTGCCAATTTTTCCTTCGTGGAACGGACCCCGGTTGACCTGGACGCCCTGAAGACAAGAATCCTTGAGTCCCTGAAGGGAGAGAAATTTGACTCGTTCCGCATTCAAACCAAACGAGCCGACAAGAGCTTTCCGCTCATTTCACCGGAGGTCAATCGTGAAGTGGGGGGAGCGGTCAAAGCGTATTCAGGCGCTCGGGTGGATCTCATGAACGCCGAGCTCACCATCGGTATTGAGATTCTTTCCCGCGATGCCTTTTTTAACCTGGGCAAGATTCCTGGTCCCGGTGGACTGCCCGTTGGGGCCAGCGGTAGGGTGGTTTCCCTCATATCCGGTGGCATCGATTCCCCGGTTGCGGCCTACCGGATGATGCAGCGGGGATGTCGACTGATATTCGTCCATTTCCATAGCAGCCCATACCTGGATAAAACTTCTCAGGAGAAGGTCAGAGAGCTGGTTAAGATCCTCACACGACACCAGTTTGCGTCACGGCTCTATTTGGTACCGTTCGGCGAAATCCAGCGCCAAATTGTCAGCGCTGTGCTGCGTCCTCTAAGAGTCGTTCTCTACAGAAGGATGATGGTCAGAATTGCGGAAACCATTGCGACAAAAGAGAGGGCCGTTGCCCTGGTTACGGGTGAAAGCCTTGCCCAGGTGGCGTCGCAGACTCTTCAGAACCTCTCAGTGATTGAGAATGCAGCAACGTTACCGATGCTTCGACCCCTAGTGGGTATGGATAAACAGGAGATCATCGATCAGGGAAGAAGAATCAAAACCTTTGATATATCAGCCCTCCCCGATCAGGACTGTTGCCAACTGTTTGTCCCTCGCCACCCTGATACCAAAGCCAGTTTGGTAGCAGTCGAAAAGTCAGAATCTCGCCTGGATTTACCTGCCCTGATTCAGCAAGGGGTGGCAAATTGTGAAATTGAAGACTTTAAGTTTCCCTAGAAATAATGACCTATATATAGCTATATTAAATACATATTTAATAATTATAAAGTTTTCTGACTGATCCCTCGACAATTTGAGACACATTTAGGGTAGCTGCCCAGAGTCCTCTCCTTTCGGCGAATATCTGGTTCCCTCTTAAGAAAATTTTATCCTTTATTATTAGAAGGTTATCCTTTGGGTGCAATTTGATTACTTGGCGGTGAAGTGGGCATATTTGTTGCTCATAAAAGCCGCAAGTTTGGGATTCCAAGAGGAGGTTACTATGGAGCAGCGGGAGGCAGATTTCGAATTGGAGAATCAGGCATCGAATAAACGCGCCGGCAAGACGAAGGGCAAAGGCGGAAAAGTCGATGATGGGGATGCAAGTGCCCGGAAACAGGCTAAATTGGATGGCGGTTTTTTGGTGACAGATAATTCGACGGAAGACGAACTCAAAGCCAAACTCAGTGAATTACAGGCCCAACTGGATGCTAGCGGCGATATGCTGTCCGAGCGTGAAACTGAGATTTCTGGTCTCAAGATGAATTTGGAGTCTCAAATTGAGTCTCTTAAGGCGTATGTAGAAATATCGGAATCGGTGGGGCGCACGGAGAGCGCACTAAAGGCTAGAATTGCTGAATTGGAGATGCAACTGGATGGCGGAACAGGCATCGTAGAAACCCGTCAAAATGAATACCCTGACAGCCAAGCAAAGCCGGAGCCCAGATTTCAGACCCTGGAGGCGGAGCTCCATAAAAGGGATGAAGCACTAGCGAGTAAAGAGTCCATTCTCCAAATACAGGAACAACGGTACCAGGAGGAACTCAACGAGCTCCGGGACGAGCTTGGCCAAAAGGGGCTCCTCCTAAAAGAGTTAGAAGCCACCGTTGCAGGCCTTGGGGATCAGTCCTCGTCCCAGAGCCAATCGCTACAGTCCGAGAAACAGACGGAGGTTGACCTCAAAGCTAGAATCGCTGAACTTGAGAATCAACTGATAGCCGAAGAGTGGGACATGGAGGCTCGCGACCAGGAGGTCTCCGAACTCAAGACAACAGTGGACCCACAGGTGGAGTTTTTGAAACACCAGCTCCAAGAAAGGGAAGATGAAATACAAGCCAAAGAATCTGCGCTGCAGCAGCAGGGGGAGAGTTTGCAGAGTGAGATCAACGACCTTCGGATTCAACTCACTGAAAATGAAACCTTTCTTAACGAACGTGAGGAGGCTATGGCCGGCGTCAGCAAGGAAACAATAACTCAAAATAAATCGCTGATATCTGAAAAACAGATGGAAAATGATTTGAAAGAAAAGCTCAGTGTTATTCAGGGACAACTTGCGGCCCAGAACGGGATCTTGGAAAAACGTGAGGCAGAACTGTCGACTGTTAAGAAAAAGATGAAGTCTCAAGCTCAAGTCTTCGAAGCCAAGCGTTTGGCCAAAGACGAAGCGCTCAAGACAAAAGAGTCAGGGATGCAGTTACAAGGGGAGAAATTGCAAGTTGAATCCGACGACCCGCAAACCCAGCTCAGCCAGAGAGAGGCGATGCTGAAGGAAGGTGAAGAGGCCATGGCCGCGGCGGAGGAGCAAGCTAAGTCCCAGAGGCAGTTGCTAGAGTCGGAGCAACGGACGGAATTTGAACTGACGGCTAAAATCACTGACCTACAGGCTGAGATTGAGGCCAAGGAGGGCACGCTAAAGGCTCGTGAAGTTGAGGTCGCAGAGTTGAGAAACAAAGTCGACTCCCAGATACAATCTCTGGAAGCCCGGCTTCATGAAAAAGAGGAGACTCTCAAGGAAAGAGCGCTTACACTGCAACAACAGGCGGAAACGTTCCAGATTGAATTTGAAGGAATCCAAAATCAACTCATTAAAAAGGATAAATTTCTCAAGGAGCGCGAGGAAGCCATTGTCGGGGTCGAGGAGGAAGCCAAATCCCAGAGCCAATTGCTGCAGTCAGAAAAACTAACGGAAAGGAAGTTGCAAGAAAAGATTGCTGATCTTCAATGGCAACTGGTTACCAAGGAAGAAATTTTAGAAGAGCGCAACCAGGAGGTCTCGGATTTGAAGAAATCGGCGACCTCTGAGCTTCAGTTTCTGCAGACACAGCTCCGCGAAAAAGACGAGTCGTTAAAGACAAAGGATACCGCTGTGCAGGAACTGGAGGCGAAACACCAGGCCGAGATTGATAAGCTTGTGGTCAACCTCAGTAATGAAGAGAAACTCCTCAGTCAGCGCGAGGAAGCCATAGCAGGAGTCACGGAGCAGACCCAAATACAGGCCGGAGTTTTAGATGCACACCTGCAGGCTGAAGACGAAATGAAGTCAAAGATCGTTGATCTCGAGCTCCAAATGGAGGCCGAAAAGGGAATGTTAGAAGAGCGACACACGGAGTTAATGGGTTTCAAGACAAACGCGGAGTCACAGATCCAGTCCCTGGAATCCCAGCTGCGAGCAAAAGACGAAACTCTTTTGATAAGAGAGTCCGCGCTACAGCAACTGGAGACGAGATATCAGGGTGAAATCGATGCACTTATGTCCCAGCTCAGCCAAAAAGCTAGTCTCCTCAAGAAGCGTGAAGAGGCAATGGCAGGAGACAAAAATCAGAAAAACTCCCATGTGGCGCTCTTGAAACTGGTCAAAAACACCGGTGAGGAACTGAAAGCGATAAAGTCACTGATCTTGAGACCTAGACTGGGGCACAGATTAGGATACTAAAACCGGCCGGCCGGAGCGAATAAACCATCATTTTGGGTAGCTGGCGCAACGCTAGGAAGAGCCCTGCTACCCAATTGATAGCTCATCTATAGTAAAGTCAAAGACGAAGGAGAGCTCTTCTTCTCTCCTCTTTTACGTATTAACATTGCAAATTGGTTGTGGCCCAAACTTTAAGATCGAAAGAATGATCAAAACAGGTGTGGTGGCGTTTAGGCGTGTTTGATGGTTAGGCGTTGTTGGATGCAGATGGATTGGAGATCATGTTGTTAACAGAATCAAAAAAATTACAGGCGGACCTGATGAGCAACTTTAACTCTTCGTAGTTGTCGAGGGTACCTGTGACCGCGTATAACAGTTTGTCGTCATAGTTCCGAATATCGCTGATCCGATTTTCTTTTTTGCCATGGGCCCAAAATTGGAGATCCTCTTGAATACGTTCGGAAAGTATAGCTACCATTCGCCGGTTGTCATTTGTATATATGACCAGACGATCCTTGAGCTTGCCCACCTCGGTACCCATCGGCTTCTTCAACCCTACCTACTGATCTGCCACAGTCTGAAGTGAACGCGGAACTATTCGGAACTCGAAATCTTTCCATGTCAGCCCTTTGAACAACGCATAAGTATATCTAATAGATTCTCCTTCCGTTCCGGTGGATGCGCTGGAAACTTCCACCTCGGTGCCTGAATGGGTAAAGACCAGTTTCGGCATCACGAACGGCCCTTGCCAATTAATTTCGCCGTCTGTCTCCACCGCAACACGTTTCAGTATTGGCAAAACGTGGCCCACGGACCGGCGGTGTAGCACCCAGCCCAGGCTAAGCCCCCCTAGTAAAACCACACCTATTATTAACGGGACATTCATTCTGATTTTTCTTTACTCAATTGATCTACCTTACTGTAAAACAGCAATCTCAGTAAGATGCTGGCATGGATACTGAGTCGTAATCACCGACGCTAACGTTATGCTGTAGGTTTAATACTACCGTGATTTTGGTAGGTTCACTCTATGGATCACTTACTTCAAACAAACGATGGATAATCTACTTGTTCTCAAAATGGACAAAATCTATCAAAAACACTGCACCCAAAAAGAGAGCCTTCAACTTCACATCCCATTGCGCTGGGAACGTCACACCGAAATTATCTGCATCGGTCATGCCTTCTTTCAATAGACCGCTCCACTTTTTTGTTATCTTTCCGTACTCGACCCCGTTATTTTTGATTTGAAATGTCCAGGGGTGCAGTATGGGGCCGAATAGCTGGAATACTTCTTCGCCAGAACTATTGAACACTGAATAGATGCGGCGCATTATTGAGAACTGTTTCTCTATTACTCCTAAAGATTGCCCCTGTGCATTAACAACCTCGGCTCGGTGAAAGTAGAATCGAAATGGTCGCATGACCCGCAAGACCACCTGACCGTCTTCTGACAAGACAGCAATAGTAAATGGGCGTAATCCCTTCAGAAACCAACGGAGTAGCATGGAGCCGGCTTCCTCAGCGGCAAAGTATAGCCGGCCGCCGGACCTGTCTGAAATGGTATATTTGTTCTTGGTCTCGAAACCCGAGAGGATCTCACCCCATTCCTTCTGCTGAATCACCACTAAACCGTTGATGGATGACAATCCTTCCATGATAAATCTCCTGTCAATCGATGGTTGTACTCAACTCTACCACAAAGCTCCTGTTCTTCCATTTGTAGGCCTGAGAGCCACTATTGCTTTGGGCATAACCGGCGCACCCGGTAGACACGACCCGCTGCGAGAGAAGTGTTTAATTTTGTCACCTTCCCGTCCGGCCATTGAACGCTAAACCCTGAAATGGATTGGTGTTTGCCCAAACCAAACTGCAAAACAGGTTGGTCAAACGACATGAAGCCGCCGCTCAGCTTTAACTGCTTCAGTTGCCGCAACGTCCGTCCCTCGCCGTAATTAATGGTAATAACTGACCCAATTGCCGATTTATGCCCGGAATCGTCTGTCAACATAAAGCTGATGGAATGATTTTTCGCATTCTGATTAATAAATACCCGCGGTGGTGACAACACCCCGGTGGCAACGATATCCATATCCCCGTCCAGGTCGAGATCCAACAAAGTGTAGCTGGGCGTGTTGATGGGGTCGTTGAGTCCCCATGGGGCGCCAACCTCCTCAAACCTTTCACCGCCAAGATTGTGAAACAGCACGTTCTCCTGGATTCCGTAAAAGCTATCGCCGAAGTGAAATCCGTTTCCGATATAAATATCCTGCCAACCATCGTTGTCCAGATCCACCGCCTTGGCATTCCAACTCCAGAAACTCGAATCGACACCCATCTCCCGCCCACGGTCTCTGAATCCCTTCTCCTCTTGCCTCAACAAGACATTGCGCTGGGCTTGGGAAATATAAGTAGATTGATCGATGCTTGGCTCTTTGGGAATAGGCTTTGCAAGGTGTAAACAAAGGGAGCGCAAAGCCTGGTTCGTTTTTGGCACTTTGTTGCAGTAACTCGGGTCTTTGAGATTCTTAGCCGCTTTCACCGCAAAAACCGCATAACAGGCCTGCTGCTGATACATCGGCTCAAATCCCGCACAATCCGTCGCATTCCCCGAATCGAAAACAGCATAAGCCGCGACAAGCTTGCAACATGCTTTCCGGGTGCCATTGCCGGGGACATCCGCACAGTAATCCTCCCTTGACCCGCGCGCAAAAGTCATATCGGTGCTAAACAAATCAAATCGCAGATCGTTGTTAAAATCGGCCACCTCAAGACTCATGGTATTCATGGAAGTGACATCAAATAGCCGATGAGCTCTTGAGATGAGTTCAAATCGTCGGTTGGTTCTACCGAAATAGTAGCTATCGGGTATGGTGCGATCGTTCGCTACCAGAATATCCATCTGCTGATCATTATTGATATCGGTGACTAATATGGAAAGGGTTTCCCCTTTCAATCCGGGTAGCAACTTTTGCTCATACCTCCCGCCGTTACGAAATAGCACTGCGTTGGCTGACTGCTCTGGCGCGAACCATTTTTCGACACCGCTGCTCCAGTTACCTAACACGATATCGAGTTCACCATTCCGATCCAAATCGGCAAACCCGGCCGCCAATGTCAAACGTTGATCACCAGGTAATTTCACGAGTCGGGTCCGTCCAAATACGCCATCTAGATTGAACAATATATAATTACGCCCGCCATAGACCGAGGCAAACAGGTCCTGAGTGCCGTTGCCATCGGCGTCCACCAGCGCTACCAAAAACAGATTTTCTTGGACCAAATCACCTTGTTCCACATCTATCAGTGCAAAGCGGCCACCGATATTTTTATAAAGCAAGGCACCGCGTTCTGAAGCCAAGACCAGATCAGGCCACACGTCGTTGTTGAAGTCGCCGGATGCGATACCTTTTCCCACAATGAATGGTTCAAAGAAGTCGGTAAATTGGAAGTTCCAGTTTCGCTTGATACCGAGGTCTGCCGCCGTATGCTGTTCAAATCTTGTCGCATGTTTGTTGGTGCGTTTTTGATAGGGAGTACTCTCGATATAGAATAAACCGTTTTGGTGAACGGTTTCCCACACCAAGGGTTTCGCTGATAACTCCGCAATGGAAACGCTCTCGGCAAGTCCATTTCTTTGCAAAGATGGGTCCGTCGCCGGTGGTGAGAGGGTCAAAATATGTTCCGTAACGACGCTTTCAATGCGGGCGCGGGCCACCCGCATCCAACAGTTACGACGCAGATCTGCCGGTTCCAGTGATTCACATGTAGTGAAGGACTGATTTCGTTGCGCTTCCCACATCGCGACGAGACTTTTACAACGACGCCTGGTGGCCTCCGATTCAATTTTGCTGCAGCCGCTGGAATTGTTGCTCCTCGCGATCATAATGGAGGCGGTGGTGTAGCGGCAATAAGCCTGTGCCCTCACGTCGTGGAGGGAGGCGCAACCTGAAAAATCAAGTGTGTCCGCAAAGCGATAAATGGCTGCGTTGGTTTTACAGTCTGTCAATTCCTGCCCTTCCAATTGATGACAAACCGACTCGTCCGGATTGAATCGCAAGCGCTTGTTCAGGTATTGGTCTCGACAGGCCTGTTTCAACCCCAGCTTGGCTACTGCCCCACATTCACTGATGTCGTGATGGCCGACGGCGGAGCTCAGGGCGTAGGAAAACTCGCACTGGGAACGGTCAGCTGGATCATTCAACTCACTGCACGGTGCAATTGAATCCTGTTGCTTCGCAGCATCTATGGCACGAAACAGGTTCACCGACTGTTGACACTCCTCAAAGTCAACGCCACTTGGACATGTGTGGCACATTTTGCTCAATTCCACGACGGTTTCAAACTGTTTAATGTTCCGTTTAAAGCAGGCCAGATGGGCTAGCTCTGGCAACTCCTGGCATACGGCCACAGCTCTTTTATACGCTGCTTGCCCAGGGGCCTGGATACCAGCAGAGATGGCCTGCCATTCAACGCCTTGCCGATAGTCGAAATAGACCGTAGTCGACACCCCAAGCAGGGTTGCTATTAACGCCACCAATCCGGCGATGCCTGCGCTTAGGGAAATAGATATGTATCTGCCGATGATGATGGCGGGATAAATGCTGTAAACACTGAGGGCAAACAAAAACACGATTGCAATGCCCGGGTGCATTCCCATTGCCAACAAGGCCATTACTACAATGACATTGAAGGCCATGGGGACGGGAATGGCGGTTGCCACAATGGCAACGGCCAGCAACACGGGCAAAGTGGGCTCAAGATCGGTGAACCGATCGAAGGGGACTACCTCAATAATTACTGTACCTAGAAAACCGGCCAATAACATAAAGGGCAAGGCCAATCGAACAATAAAAATCAGATTAGCAACAAAATCTTTTCCCACCGCTAAGATTGCGTTTCCATAGGAGTCCATTCCCAGGACTAGGGTGGTTGCCGGGGGTATTATACTTGTCTGAGGGCCATCCACCTCGGTAGAATTTGCCGTTGGTGGAACAGCACCAGTGAACCGTTGGGACAGCAATGGGATAAAGCAAAGCAACAAAAAAACTCCAACAACATTGATGGCGGCAATCTTCCAGGGCAACAGGGTAAATGACATGCTCAGGACGATCACATTCAGTGCTGGCGAGCTGATCAGAACGGCCAGTGCCGTTTCTAGTCGAGCGCCTGCGGCATACATGCCCTGGGCAATGGGTGTGGCGCAGTTAACGCAGACTCCCATGGGCGCACCGATCAATAAACCCGATAGGACATTCATCCACGGACGTTTAAAGCTCCGCTGTGCCAATCCGCCCAACAGTGTGAGCACTGCAGCGGCAAACAATAAACCGAAAGTCATGCCCTTCCAATTTGTGTATGCCCAGTTGACCGTGGATCTGAAAACGCGCTGGATCGTCGATTGTTCGGCATGAACAGGCAGGAGTACATCAAACGCGATGGCGCTAAAATCGGTTCGAGCCCCCATTTGAGCCTTCTCGTTGAGGGCAGGAACACGGGATTGGGTCCAGAATACGACCGCAATGACAGCGGCCAATAGAACCCCTATGAGCAGTCGTTTGTTGATTCGCATGGGTTGTTACATGATGGGTAACAAAGTATGTGCCACAGCCAGAAACAAACCGGACGGTGCCCTAAAATTTGGGGCTCAAGTTAATGAAACACCACATTAATTAAGCTAGTTCATTATACATTTCAGCTACTTGTCACTATTTCTTAAGGATGATTATGAGGAAAAATTGGCAACTATAATAGCAAGGGAGCTACCAGGGTAAGGACGAGATCTAGCCTAATTGTGGGATTTAAAGGCCAGAAAGCAGCTCAAATTAGAACAGGAAATTTAGGGCTAGGAATAGACTCGCTGCCACGGCGATGTTGCGGCGACACCCACGTCTGATACGGTTATTCAGCAGGCCGTGCATCTCCATCGGATGGTGTGAGCGCTGATTCAGACAATGCTGGGCGATCTCAAACCATAGGTGTGAAATGGTTTCGCCAAGGGAATTCCTAAATAGGATCGCCAAGGAGGTTAAGCTAAATGGCTTATATTAAAACAGTAGACGAATCCGAGGCCGAGGGGAGGATCCAAGAGGTTTACAATATGAGAAAAAACCACCATTCCGGGAGGGTATCCAATATTGCGAAGATGTTTAGCCTTCGTCCGGAGCTGTTGGAGGCTCAGCATCAATTCTCCCGGGCCATTCAATTCGGTGGATCCGGTCTTGGCGTCAAACGTGAGGAGATGGTTTCTGTGCTGGTGGGCTCTCTCCTCAATTGCAGTTATTGAACGGTCGCCCACGGAGAGTTTCTCCGTAAGGAAATAGACGGCGACTACGATCTCGTCATGGCTATTGCCCGTGATTTTAGGAAGGCCAACCTGGATCCAAAAGATCGGGCCATGTTGGAATACACGGAAAAGATTACCCTGTCACCGGCCCAGGTAGGTGAAGACGACGTATCTGCGCTAAGAAAAGCGGGGTGGAGTGATCGGGAGATTCTCAGCATCGCAGCCCTCACCAGCTATAGAAACTTTATTTCACGTATGGCGGACGCTGTCGGTGTGGAATTGTCGCCGGAACATAAGAACCTTCGTAAAGACTATCTGGATACACTGATGGTGGGGAAAAATCTCATTTAGCAGACCGTTGAATAAGGCCCATTTGCCACCAGCCTGCCATAGACGGCCAAGATCCCTAAAATGATTTCCATCAATCCAAAAGGGCTCTTTGCACTCGATCCACTTTTACGAGGCTGTCCTTAGCTTCTCACATCAAACTCCTTGATGCAGAAAAGCCAAGCGCAGGCTTGCCCGTATGCCGCGGAAGCAGTGCAACTTGCCGGTTAAAGTCCGGTGCGGGGAATTAACGGTTCACCCCGCTAGCGAAGATCCGGTTTTGAGGGGTGACTCTCAGGGCTAAGTGGATCGAGAAAACTTTCCAAAAGGAGAGGATCGCAAACTTGCAGGCCGTACTACAAGGGAACCCATAGAGCCTCGTAACTTGCTGATTGAGAGTGCCGACCCTGTGGTCAAGAGGGGAAGGCCGGTGCCATCTGTGGAATAACCGGGACGGAAGCAGATGGGCTCTCCGGGGTCGTCGGGACGGCATGTGGGGGAAGTTGTGATGGGTAACGCGGGAGATCTCGTTCGTCGCGAGTGATGGCCGCGATGGGTCAGTATAAGGGTAACCGAAATCTGAGCCAGGCGGGCGAGAAGTCGGAGGGGCGAGTAATACCGAGGAAGCTGGGTAATGCCGGCTGAGGGAAGGCGCCCTACTTTCATTGTGTCCCTTAAAGAGGGAAGGAGAGGTGATTGCCGTGAGGCTACGAACACCTAGCAAGATTCGAGACCTCCAGCGGGGACTGTATCTCAAGGCCAAGAGGGAGCCCAAGTTTCGCTTCTACGCGCTGCATGACAAGGTTTGGCGAGGAGACGTAGTGCAACATGCCTACCGACTGGAACGCAGCAATGGTGGAGCCCCGGGGATCGACGGGGTGACTTTCCAGTTTATAGAGAGTGGAGAGGGCGAGGCTGAGTTTATCTCAAAGCTTCAGCAGGAGCTAAAGGAGAAGACCTACCGCGCGCAGCCAGTGCGGCGGGTGTTCATACCCAAGGGCGACGGAAGGAGAAGGCCGTTGGGGATTCCTACCATTCGGGACCGAGTGGCTCAAATGGCAGTCAAGCTTGTAATTGAGCCGATATTTGAGGCGGACTTTGAGGATAGTAGCTACGGGTTTCGCCCCAAGAGAGGTGCACATCAAGCAGTAGGAGCTATTCGGGAAGCGCTCAGCACGGCACATCCGCATGTGCTCGACGCAGATCTTCAGCAGTACTTTGACACTATAGCGCATGATAAGCTCATGAAGTTGATCGCCGGTCGGATCAGTGATCGGCACATTTTGAGATGGATCAAACAGTGGCTAAAAGCGCCGGTGGTAGAAGAGGACCAAGAAGGGAGGCGGCGTACGAAGAGGAGTCAATGCGGAACACCGCAAGGGGGAGTGGTTTCCCCTGTGCTGGCCAACATCTACTTGCACCTTTTTGACCGAGTGTTTCTTCAATACTGTCGTAGCACGGGTCTGGCGGCAAAGCTGGTTCGCTATGCGGACGACTTTGTGATCTTGATGCGTGGAGGGGCGAAAGAGACGCGGTTGAAAGTGGAGGAAATATTGGCACGGATGGAATTAAAGCTCAATGAGGAGAAGAGCCGAGTGGTGGATGCACGAGGAGAGAGTTTTGACTTTCTCGGATTTACCTTTGGTCGCAAGAGGAGTGTGCGCAGGGCGAAGGTGATTACCCTGGTAGAGCCCTCAGGCAAGTCAGAGCAGCATTTTCGGGATAAGGTGAGAGGTTTGACCAGTCGGAACAGCCACTGCATGCCACAGCCAGAAGTGATGGAGCGGGTTAACCGCTATGTGCGAGGGTGGGTGACCTACTATCACGTACACAACTCCACCCGAGTCTTTAAGCGGCAACGATTCTTCTTAGAGCAGCGGATGCGCAAGTACCTGCAGAAGCGACGACAGATCAAGGGGTTTGGATATCGGCGATGGCCGGTGTCTGTGCTCTATGGAGTGTGGGGGCTATACGCCATACCAGTCCATGCTCCCTATGGGCACGCTCGTATGCCTTGAGGTGAAGATGATCGGAAAGCCGTATGCGGGAAAACTGCAAGTACGGTTTGATGAGGGGGGACAGGAACGCTTGTTACGGAAGTGCCTAAACGGGCACGAAGCTGGAAACGGCGGATACAGCCAAGGTGCGGCCTAAAGCAAGCTAAGCCTGTCCTCTACTCTACCCTTAAGTATATACCCGGTGTAATGCGAAAAGCGGCTCAGCCCGGGGGTGTCGGCAGAGGCCCCGCACCGGAAAGAACCTTGAACAATTTAATTGCTTCACGATCCTGTGGGCGGTTTCTCACGAGATTTTCCAGTTCCTCGGGCATCAGAGGCGTAGCTTCCTCGTTCGTGAGACTCTTCCACTCGTTGCGGAACAGCGGGTCGCGGAGAGCTTTCCGAAATGCTGTCTGCAGAACCACAACCTGTTTTGGGGGTGTTCCGGGAGGCAGAATAAAAGGAGAACCGACACCCCTGAACGAGCGCCAGAGCGCGAGGAGCCTTCGCTCGAGATCCGATCTGGCAAAGGTCTCAAGGGCGGGCACCTTGGAAAAAGCGGGGTGGGGATACTTTTTTCCTTTGGGGAGCTCAATCATCCCTTGGAGGTCAACTTGATCGATTATGTTTCGCCGTATAACAGTATCCGGTCCCGAACTGCGACCGTCTACTTCTCCAGTGAGGAGCGCCACATTAAGCTCCGGACCACTGTAGCCAACAACGAATCTAGGCTCCTTGAGGCGGAGGATATAAGCGAAGATCCTCGGGGTGTAATAGATGCTATGACCCACGGATAGGGTTCCGAGTCGTACACCTTCGGTGGTGCGCAACTTTTCCATGCTGTCGAAGCCCGATTCCTTACGCGTGAACAGGACCTGCGGGCCACCGGCCAGAGGCGATCCCAGGTAAATAAACTTGTCGATGTCGTATTCTATTCCCCTCTGGCCCAGGATAGCGGCGTCTATGAAGGTGCTGCTAATATTGGCCATGGTGAGCCCGTCGGGACGAGCTCTTTTGTATAGGTAATTCGCTGCCGCGCGGCCGCCCCCGCCGGGCATGAACTTGAAAAGGAGGACAGGATTGCCCGGGATGTGTTTATTAAGGGCTGACAGGATGGATCGGGCACGCAGGTCCCCGGTGCCGCCGGGCCGGCGGCCTTGAATGATGGTAAGTGTCTTACCCTTAAAATAATCAGCCTGTGCCCGGACCTCATGTGCGAACAGCAGGCATGGTAGGGAAAACCCTAGAAAGGACAGTATCCACGGACGCCAGATATGAATTTTTCGAGGCATTAAAAGGCTCCCTTCAACCGTTTTTAATCATAGGACAGACCGCGCGTAACGCTCATGCCATGCACACCCAGCTATCAACCTATGGCCTAATTGTCAACAATAGACCCGCCCCCCGTCCTTGGCTGGGTGCTTCTGGAAAATTGTAATCAGTGGTCATTTTCAATCTTTAGTCAAATTGAAACGAGAGCTAATTATTAACCTACCTGACGATGCATGCCTCCTATTCTTGCTCAGCATACACTCGTCATGGACCGGGGTCTCCCAATGCGAGCCGCATATCTTGACAGAGGAAGTCCGAGCCATCGCGCAGCGGTTCGGTTTCCCCAATGGCAATAAATCCCGCCCGAGAGTACAAGCGATAGGCCGGGGTATCGCCACATGTAACGGCGAGAGTCACCTGGCGAACACCCATATCCCGTGCCCACGTCACAGCCGTTTCGAGCAGTAACCTTCCAACGCCAGCACGTCGATTTTGCGGCGACACCCACGTCTGATACAAGCGGGCCGTATTTTGCTCCGGAGGCTCCACTCTAACCCACACGAACCCGCATGGCTCCTCATCAAGCTCCGCAACCAGTGGAAGGTCCGAAGGTGAACGGACTGCATCAGCTAATTGTTTTTGCCATTCCATGCCTGTGCGAGGTTGTTCAAGGGCGAGCAACGAAGCAAATGCATTCGGTGAGTCAGCCAGGGCTGCGAGCCGGAGGTCACGGTACAATCGCCACTCTTCAGATTGAAAGGGCCGTACAATCGGTGCGATCGTCACTTCTTGTAGACTTCTCCTCTGCTTCACTCTTCAAATAGCAAAAAGGTAAGCCTGCCCCCGCTTTATCGTCTCTGCTTCATCAGTTTTGCTTTAAAGCTACATTTTGCCTATCAAAGATGTCATTTTGAGCGCAAAATTTACGGCATGTTGACAGGATTATTGTTGGATCTCAATGGGATATCGTGGTCCGACCCGCCTGCGCCTGATAAAAAAAAGAATCCATGGGCCTGAGCCGAACCCTTCAATGTTTACTCTCAGAGCTTGCTTGCATAAGTAATTTTGGCCTCATACAAAAGACATTGCTAAATGAATGGCACCCTGGGGAACGGAAGGAATCCTTATTTCATCAATAACTTCTTTACTGAGTGCAAATTTTACATCTTTACCTTCGCCTTGTTGAAAGAAATCCTTAAGTTCCTCAATGGTCAACTTCGTGTTTTTGCTGATCGTATCGGCCATTCTTGTCTCCATTCCGTCTAGCCTGCTCAGATTTTCTTTGAGAATAGTCCTTCCATACCCACCAGCACTAAAATTTATTACGATTCCATGATAAAGAAATGAAGCGTTTGGGGCTGCATACCGATTTTGTCCAGCAACAAAGATTACGTTTGCAATAGAATCTATCGTCCCAATGTTGTGCATTATAATTGTGGTTTTACTTTGCAAAGAAATCAGAAAATTATAAAGAGTAAATCCAGAGTCCACATCTCCACCATTTGAAGATATGAAATAATATATTTCAGTCGGGTCATGCTGATTGATTGCGTTTACTGTAAAGTCAATGAATTTATTAACTTTCGTTGGGTCAATACCGTCAAAAAAATTAATATAAATAGTTTTTTGTGGACGCGACATTTTAGTTCTCCAATTGTTTTATATAGTTTAAATATAACTCTCAAAAGTGTGGTCAGGGATGCATTCTTGCTAATGTTTTTTAGCCCGAGGATCGATAAATAGTTGCCGATTTGGTCGAGGTTAATCTAGCCTAGCTTGATCAAGCAAAAAGGCACCAGTGGTCTGTTGCCAAATCCCGGTGCCATTAACTCGACGGTCCACGTTGGCCTACGTAAGTGTACGTAGGCATTTATGTTTTTGTGCTTGTTTTGCGGACGCTAGACTATAACCAGAAGGTCCGCGTGTCAATGAGGGGCGGGCGGTTTTAAAGTGTGCCCGAGAAAAACTCAGCCTCTCTGGTTTAGGGCTTCCAGCACCTTCTCTGGGTTAATGGGGAGGGACGTGATTCTTACCCCCACGGCGTCTTCCACCGCATTGGCGACGGCTGCGGCAGTTGGAATATTGGAAGTTTCGCCGATGCTCATGCTGTTGTAGGGTCCGCCTCCTATGGGCATCTCCAAAACCACGGTCTTGAAATTGGGGACATCTCGAATGGTTGGTATCTTGTAGTCGCCAAAGTTCGCCGTCAGGACTTTACCGTCCTGCACCACCATGTCTTCCATCAAAGCATAGCCAATACCCATCATAGCACCACCTTCGATCTGTCCCTGGTGCATAAGGGGATTGAGGATCCTGCCCGTGCTGTGGGCAGAGGTAAAGTTTCTTAGCTTGATGGCGCCGGTTTCCGGGTCCACTTCAACTTCCGCAACCTGGACGCACATGGAGGCGTCGGGATTCTTCGCAGTGTCATCGTAGGAGCCTGCCACCGAGATCGGTGAGCCATGTGACTTGACAACCTCACTCAACGACATGCGTCGCTTCCCCTTGGCCTGTTGGACCGCGCCTTTGGATACAACGAGCTCCTCGGAGGAAACCCTCATTGCGGCTGCGGCGGCTTTTTTTATTTCTTCCTTCGCCATCATGACGGCTTCGTAAGCGGCGTTGCCATACACCCTTGTGCCTCTGCTACCCCCGATACCGGTGTCCTCGATGCCCTGGCCCGTATCGAGGCTCTGGGCTCGAATTTTTTCCACCGGAATCCCAAGCTCCTGACCTACCACTTCACACAAGACCGTGTAGGTCCCGCCACCCTGATCCACCATGGCTGAGGAAATGGTTACCTCTCCTTTTTCGTCCAGGGTGAGGTTTACCGTACCTCTACCGCCATTGGTCAGCCATTGTGTGAGAGCAACTCCCCGTCCGATATTGTTCTTCTTGGCTTTGAAGTATCCGGCGGCCTGAAGGGCTTTATCCAAGGTCTCTTCTGCCTTGATGGTCGGGATGGGCTTTCCCGTAGGGGACGGATCGCCATCGTGCATCAGGTTTTTCCTTCGAAACTCAACGGGATCCATGTTGAGCTTCCTTGCAATAAGATCCAACTGGCTTTCATTGGCAAAGAATCCCTGAGGGTCCCCGGGTGAGCGCATATGGCCGCAGGGAATCTGGTTGGTATAGACCATCTTTTCTTCGATCAGGACGTTTTCCATTTTGTAGGGGCCTGCCGATTCGGCGGGACCACCCAGAAAACCCACTGGCTTGAAAGCCCCGTAGGCACCGCTATCGAAAACAAACTCCATCTTGTGAGCGACGATGGTGCCATCGTTCTTGACGCCGCTTTTTACTTTGATGATCGAAGCGTGTCTCGGATTGCCGGCGACAAACTCTTCATCGTAGCCCATGACCATCTTTACGGGTTGTCTGCACTTCCTCGAGAGGGCAAAGCATACCGGGACATCCATAAAGTCCCCTTTGCCGCCGAAATCTCCCCCGATATAAGAAGGTTGCAGCACGAATTTTTCGGCAGGAATGTCGAAGGCATTGGCCAACTGTTCTCGCAAGCCATAGGGTGCCTTGCAGCAGGCCCAGATCTCGGCGCCACCAGATGGATCCGCGTTTACCATACAGGAGTGGGGCTCGATGTAAGCCTGATGAACCTTGTCGGTAGTATAAGTGTTTTCAACAATTATGTCGGCCTGCTGGAAGCCCGCTTCCACATCCCCCTTACCCCAAGATAGCTGAATGAAAGCGTTGCTCGGAGCATCCAATTTTCCGGGACGCCCTTTGTAGTTCAAAACGTCAGGGTGAAGCAGCTCGGCTGAGGAGTCCATCGCC
This sequence comes from uncultured Binatia bacterium (SeqCode), assembly GCA_965215595.1. Lineage (GTDB taxonomy): Bacteria > Desulfobacterota > Binatia > UBA9968 > CAXXLF01 > CBDCDW01. The sequence continues at coordinate 662,452 of CBDCDW010000007.1, forward strand.
TGCACCGAGTCAAGGATCGGCTCCAGGTCTTCGTACTCTACTTCGATGAGTTCCACCGCCTCTTCCGCTATCTTCTCGGTCTCAGCAGCTACGGCGGCTACCTTTTCACCAATGAAGCGCACTACATCCTGGGCAAGAATGGGCATATCGTAGATGCGCCGGCCGATTTTGAGGCCTTTGACGTCCTCACCAGTCACAACGGCCTTCACACCCGGGAGCTGGAGTGCCTTACTCACGTCGATGCTTTTAATGCGGCCGTAGGCGATGGGGCTCCTTAACACCTTGCCCCAGAGCATCCCAGGCAATGTCCTGTCCACGGTATACATCGCCTTACCGGTAACCTTCAGCTCACCATCGACCCTTGGAGTGGGATTTCCTACGACTTGGTTTGCCACTGGCTGCTCCTTCCGCGTAAATTGGCAAGAGAAAGATGACTGATTTCCCAGGAATTTGCAATCAAATTTTCGTTTCGAAATGGCCTGCGGAGCTATGTTATTCAGGATGGGGCTGAGATTCAGGGGCCTTTGAACCGTTGGTGTTCCGGGTTCGGCGGTTTAGATTGAACCCGAACCGGCCGATGAAGGGTAGCTTCAAGGCGGGACCCAGGGGATCGATCCCGAAATTCAAGCCCAAAATATTGACCTCAAGGCCTTCATCACGGGCTACTAGAAATCCCAGCATCCCAAAAAGAGAAAATTGAAAACCCGTACCACTCGGGGCCCGTTCCACTACGCGACCATTGGAGAGATAGTCCTTGCCGATAGCGTTCGACGGGAGGGCCACGCCGAGTTCGGGAACCTGTCGGGCAACATAGGCGGTGAAGGTATTGCTGTTTGGGCCCGGCCATAGACTGTACTGGTCCGGATAAGGATAACTTTCCACTGCCTTGGTCACCTTCTCTATAGCTGCCGCAGCCTCGACGCCCCTCAGATCTGCGATCACTTCCGGTGTATGACCAAACCAGTTTCTATCGGGAATGTCTGTGCTAGAACTCACAACGGGCAAGTTGCGTCTCAGCCGCCAGCCCACCACCTGGTGTACCGTATAGTGTGGCGAGTTCTCTTTTTTGGTGGCGATCCAGGTGTGCATGGAAAATATGCCCCGCCAATTGAAGGCCCTGGCGGAATAAACCTGGACCACGGCTTCGGGTGTCTTTTCCGGGTTGGGGGCGATACCGGCGCTATCCCGATTGGCCGTTCGGTAATCCTGTCCCTGGTTAATAAATCCCGAGGCGGCCATAGGTGCGATCCCGAGAAAGAGCGCCAACAGGGCGGTACGATACAAATAGGTTTGCAATGGAATCTTTCAATGGTTGAGAGTCCAAAAGAATAGGCAACTAAATATAGTGCTGGATTTCTTGCAGACTTGGCGGGAAGAAGAGTTCTTCAATCTCGGGCCTATTTTGAATCATCCCTTGTTCGTGTTCGTAGCGAACCACGGCTTCCAGAGCGGTTCGGTTCTCTTTGAGATTGTACGGCCAGGGGTCGGTACCAAAGAGACTTTCCTGTTCCTGCATCAACTCCTTCACCCACACCAGCGCAAAACTCCTCGGATCGCGCATTCGTTGGTAGCAAATGGTCTTTGACTTTTGGAATGCCTGCAGCACGCTTACCGCCACCCAGGGAGTTTTATCCAATATTTCGTTCCTTATTACCACCGTATGCATGGGAGGATAAATCCCGCTTTTTTTAAAATACTCCATCTCTTCTTGTTTTGGGTCGGGGAAAACGAGCCCCACTTTAGGGGAGCCGGTTCTCACGGACGGTAGCGTCTCAGGGTAAATGGCGCCCTCCAGCTCACCGTTCAGTAGCATTTGATCGATGTTCTTCCCTTCCGGTACACGATGCACCTTCATCCAATCGGCCGGCTCAAAGGGAACGTCTTCTTCTTCCTGGCACCACCACTCGATGGTCTTGAGATCCACGCCGTAATAATCCTGCAGGATACCCCGCATCCATAATCCTGCGGAGTTTTGTAAAGTATCCAATCCAACCTTTTTACCGTTTAAATCAGACGCTTTTTCGATGCCGCAGTCCATTCGCTTGATCACATAACCATGGCGAAAGCGGCGATGAGGAAACACGGGGATGGCAGTGAATTCCCTTCCTTTATCTCGGGCGAGAATGTAGGCCACAAGGGAGAGCTCGCAAACATCAAATTCCCCATGACGGAGCATCCTACCATGCCTCTCCGGAGAAGCCATGGTCAGCACATTGAGATCCACTCCTGCTGGGGTAACTGTTCCGTCAATCAATGGCCTTAGGGTGTCATAATCCCCGCACCCCAGAGTGAGTTTTAATTTGGCCATCCCGATTCTCCTAACCGATTGCGGTATTCTTCGGGGGTATCGAGGTCGATAATTACCCCTTCAAGCTCTGTTGGAATTTCCAATGTTTCCTCGTCATGGGCATGGACCACGGGTTTTGCCCCCTGATCCATGGGTGCATTGAGGAGTTCTGAAAAAAGCGCTTTTGAAAAAATAACCGGATGTCCCCTTTTGCCATGGTAAGTGGGGACGACAATCAGTTTCTTTGATGCGTAAAATTGGTCGATCATGCGGTTGGTCAATTCAGTGTTCAGGAAAGGATGATCCACAAGATGGACCAGGACTCCATCGATCCTCTGGCCAGATTCCTCCACTTGGAGGGCTTTTAGGGCTGTAATCAGAGAGGACAGCTGACCCTTGGGGTAGTCTCTGTTAATTATAGTCGCAACATCGAGATGTTGGATCTTTCGTTGAATCGCTTCCGGGTTATACCCTAACACCACAATGATCTTACCGACCTTGCTCCCTTGCAGGTCGAGAATAATTTGCTCGATAAAAGTTTTGCCCTTAATGGGTAGCAGGGCTTTTGGGGAGCCCATGCGACGGGATTCACCCGCGGAGAGAACAATTGCGGTAATCATGGTTTATCGGGTAGAGTAGAGGACAGGCTTAGCTTGCTTTAGGCCGCACCTTGGCTGTATCCGCCGTTTCCAGCTTCGTGCCCGTTTAGGCACTTCCGTAACAAGCGTTCCTGTCCCCCCTCATCAAACCGTACTTGCAGTTTTCCCGCATACGGCTTTCCGATCATCTTCACCTCAAGGCATACGAGCGTGCCCATAGGGAGCATGGACTGGTATGGCGTATAGCCCCCACACTCCATAGAGCACAGACACCGGCCATCGCCGATATCCAAACCCCTTGATCTGTCGTCGCTTCTGCAGGTACTTGCGCATCCGCTGCTCTAAGAAGAATCGTTGCCGCTTAAAGACTCGGGTGGAGTTGTGTACGTGATAGTAGTTCACCCACCCTCGCACATAGCGGTTAACCCGCTCCATCACTTCTGGCTGTGGCATGCAGTGGCTGTTCCGACTGGTCAAACCTCTCACCTTATCCCGAAAATGCTGCTCTGACTTGCCTGAGGGCTCTACCAGGGTAATCACCTTCGCCCTGCGCACACTCCTCTTGCGACCAAAGGTAAATCCGAGAAAGTCAAAACTCTCTCCTCGTGCATCCACCACTCGGCTCTTCTCCTCATTGAGCTTTAATTCCATCCGTGCCAATATTTCCTCCACTTTCAACCGCGTCTCTTTCGCCCCTCCACGCATCAAGATCACAAAGTCGTCCGCATAGCGAACCAGCTTTGCCGCCAGACCCGTGCTACGACAGTATTGAAGAAACACTCGGTCAAAAAGGTGCAAGTAGATGTTGGCCAGCACAGGGGAAACCACTCCCCCTTGCGGTGTTCCGCATTGACTCCTCTTCGTACGCCGCCTCCCTTCTTGGTCCTCTTCTACCACCGGCGCTTTTAGCCACTGTTTGATCCATCTCAAAATGTGCCGATCACTGATCCGACCGGCGATCAACTTCATGAGCTTATCATGCGCTATAGTGTCAAAGTACTGCTGAAGATCCGCGTCGAGCACATGCGGATGTGCCGTGCTGAGCGCTTCCCGAATAGCTCCTACTGCTTGATGTGCACCTCTCTTGGGGCGAAACCCGTAGCTACTATCCTCAAAGTCCGCCTCAAATATCGGCTCAATTACAAGCTTGACTGCCATTTGAGCCACTCGGTCCCGAATGGTAGGAATCCCCAACGGCCTTCTCCTTCCGTCGCCCTTGGGTATGAACACCCGCCGCACTGGCTGCGCGCGGTAGGTCTTCTCCTTTAGCTCCTGCTGAAGCTTTGAGATAAACTCAGCCTCGCCCTCTCCACTCTCTATAAACTGGAAAGTCACCCCGTCGATCCCCGGGGCTCCACCATTGCTGCGTTCCAGTCGGTAGGCATGTTGCACTACGTCTCCTCGCCAAACCTTGTCATGCAGCGCGTAGAAGCGAAACTTGGGCTCCCTCTTGGCCTTGAGATACAGTCCCCGCTGGAGGTCTCGAATCTTGCTAGGTGTTCGTAGCCTCACGGCAATCACCTCTCCTTCCCTCTTTAAGGGACACAATGAAAGTAGGGCGCCTTCCCTCAGCCGGCATTACCCAGCTTCCTCGGTATTACTCGCCCCTCCGACTTCTCGCCCGCCTGGCTCAGATTTCGGTTACCCTTATACTGACCCATCGCGGCCATCACTCGCGACGAACGAGATCTCCCGCGTTACCCATCACAACTTCCCCCACATGCCGTCCCGACGACCCCGGAGAGCCCATCTGCTTCCGTCCCGGTTATTCCACAGATGGCACCGGCCTTCCCCTCTTGACCACAGGGTCGGCACTCTCAATCAGCAAGTTACGAGGCTCTATGGGTTCCCTTGTAGTACGGCCTGCAAGTTTGCGATCCTCTCCTTTTGGAAAGTTTTCTCGATCCACTTAGCCCTGAGAGTCACCCCTCAAAACCGGATCTTCGCTAGCGGGGTGAACCGTTAATTCCCCGCACCGGACTTTAACCGGCAAGTTGCACTGCTTCCGCGGCATACAATCAAGCCATGCCCTAGTGGGCCCTTTAGCAGCGCACGTCCCGGGTGCGCCTGTTCATTTGGCCCGAGCCGTTCTGGCTAGGGAAACATATACTCAATTGGGGGCGATTCCAAATCCGCTTCGACTTTGCTGACTCCTTCCACCTTTTCGAGGATACTGACGATCTCTTCTTGTAGGGCTGGTTGGGTGAGGATCCCCGAAACCCGAACCACCCCCTCTTTTGCTTGAACATGGACGCTTAAATTCCGCGTCTTCGGGGAGGTTACCAGGGCCGCCTCCGCTCTGGAGCCAATGGTGAGATCCTGAAAGGCCTGCTCCGATTCTGGCGTTGGTTGATACTCCTCCTGTTTCGAAGCCTCAACGATCAAATGGGTTGCCGTTTCCAGTGTCATGTTCGCGATATTAAGCACCAGGTCGTATCGAGTGGAATCTTGCCAGTTGGCACCAAACACATCCTCCAGCCGACGGGTCCGTGCATTGTTGACCTGTTCAATGTAACGTTGAGCGGCAGCTTCACCCAAACCTTCGCGTTCCTTTACTTGGGCTACCTGATACTCTATGGTGGCAGTGAGATGGACTTTTAATACATGACGGATTCCGCGTAGGAGCTCATGACCCACATGTCCGTGGTAGACCAAACTCCCTCCCTGGGCCACCTCGCACATGGCGGCCTGAAGGGCTACCCGATAGAGTCTCAGGCTCTCCCGCCACCTTTCCCACCAACGGGGTTCCGACTCCAGGACCTCGGTGAACTTTGTTTCAGGTATTCCGTAACGTTGGCTGGCTTCCCGCAACACTTCACGGCTCAAGCAACGGTATCCCAGTTCACCGGCAACCCGTTCGGCCACGGCCTGACCACCACTGAACGCACCGCGATAAATGGTAATGATCGGCATAGGCGTACCCTCCGTAAAAGAATTCAACTCTTATTTTACTGATGTATCAAAGGAAAGTCACGTCTCCTAACAATGGTTGTTTCCTGTGGACCCATTTGCTACGGTTATATACAATATTAAATTATAGTAAACCCCATACTGCGGTAAATGCCCAGTGGCTATGGAGGTTTACGTACAGCGAGTGTACAAGATTGAGCCCCTGACCGATGAAGTATTCTAAGGGGTAACCCATGACTCCCCAGGAAAAACTCAGCAAGGTCCGTGAGGAGCTAACACAAACGTTCCTGGAACGGAGCGACCTCATCGACGGTGTCCTTTCTGCTCTCCTGTGCTCCCAGCATGTATTGATTGTAGGTCCCCCGGGGACGGCTAAATCCATGCTAGCCGACGAGATGTGCCGGCGGCTTGTAGACGCAGAATATTTCCAGTGGCTACTCACCCGGTTTACCACTCCTGAGGAAGTGTTTGGGGCTGTGAGCCTCAAAGCACTGGAGCAGGATGACTACCGCAGGGTTACTTCCCATAAACTGCCGGAAGCCCATATCGCTTTTCTGGATGAGATCTTCAAGGCCAATTCCTCCATTCTCAACGCCATTCTCACACTGATCAACGAACGGATGTTTCACAATGGCAAGGAGGTGGTTTCAGTACCCCTACTGACCCTGTTCGGCGCAAGCAATGAGCTGCCTGAGGACGATGAGTTGATGGCTCTCTACGACCGCTTTCTGCTGCGGTTCGTGGTGAATTATATTGCTGAAGATTTTCGTTTTATCAGAATGTTAGAAGCTTCAGAAAATCCGGAGCGGACCGTTATCAGCTTGGAGGACCTACGGGAGATACAGTCACAGGTCCACGACGTCCATGTGCCGGATTATATCTACCGCACTATGGCAGATATTCGTAGGGAACTCGGCAAGAAGAATATCATTGCTTCGGATCGCCGTTACCGTCAGTGCCTCTCCCTGCTCAGGGCTCATTCTTACCTTTCCGGTGAGAACAACGTTTCCGAAAATAACCTCTTTTTTCTTGAACATGCTCTGTGGCGCGACCCGGGGGATCAGCCTGAAGTTCGTTCCACCATCCACGAACTCCTGCTGGGTTACGAATGGGAGGTGAAGGAACTGCTTTACCAATCCAGGGAAATGCGTGATTACGCCCTGCGCCCCTGGGAAACCAATGAAATGCGTGCCCACGCCCTGGTGGAAGTCCATACGAAACTCAAAAACATCCTGGCCAAGGTGGACCAGATCAAAGAAAAGGCTGAGAAGCAGGGTCGACCGCTGAACCAGGTGGGAGCAATTCAAGAAGAAATCAAGGGAATCCAACAGCAGATGCTGGAAAAATTCTAGCCAAAAGAACGAATTGGATTTTGAGATAAAGATTGCTCTCGCAAAGACGCAAAGGCTGCCAAGTTCAGAGACAAGAGAAAAATCTTTTTCTTTGCACGCTTGACGTCTTGGCGCGATAATGATCCTTGAATTTGATTTATTGAATATTTCATAGGCAAGAATCCAATGCCTCCAAAACGCAAAAAGGCCGCTGCCAAGAAGAGAACCCTTCCCCGCTTGCCGGAAAACAGTCACTGGATTGAAAGTGACTCCTATGATCGTCACGTATTTCAGAGTATCCGGGACGGGGCACCGTCCCTGCTAGCGCTGGAAGAGGGAGGGAGCACCTTCCTCCCCCACTTTCCTTCCTTGCTCCAGGACATCTTTTGCCTGCTGTTCAAGTACAACGTCCTATATTTGAAGGATCATGAGGTCATTCCCAGCGCCCTTTTCAATCGAATTCTGTTAAATGCATTGCAGCAAGGCGAGCATTATAAGATCCTGCGCGAGCTCACTCTTCTCGATGAACCCAAGGCAGGGCTCTGTACCCTGCTCCTCGGTGAGAAAATTCTTGGGTTACTTAGATCGGAAAAGGTATTGAACCGTCGGGATATGATCGATTTGTGGGACGTGAACAAACAGGAAGAGATCCTGGAGGAAAAGAGGGATCAACTGGAGGATGCGGAAGAACTTTCTGAACAGGAACTTCCAAAAAAGGCTCAGCGAAATCTAAAAAAGGCCAAGGACAAAATCGAAAGTGAATTCGATGGCGCCGAGGCTCTTCTAAGGCAAAAAGCCAACCGGCTTAAGGAAGAGTTCCAGCAGATGGAGAAACAGGCGGCGAGCCGCTTTCAAGCAGAAGCGATCAAGGTGGCCCAACAACTGGAGGACACGGCTGAGGAAGCAGAACAGTGGAGTCTAACCTTAGGTTCCGGCTACCGTTCGCCACCAGGCCGGCAGTTAGAGTTGGGTAAGCGACTCGCGGGAAACGAAAAATTAAAGAAGTTGGCGCGTATGGTGGGACGGATGAAATTCCATGCCCTGGCTCTGCGCAAAAAAGTATTCGAGCGTTCCAGCGAGGAGATCCTGGAAGTGGAGCGGGGGGATTCGCTTCATCGCCTGCTCCCCCATGAGTTGCTAATGCTTCATCATCCTGTGCTACGAAAAGATTTTTCCCGCCGTTTTCTTGATCAAGAGTTGCTCCAGTATTCCCTCAGAGGGATCGAAGAGAAAGGAAAGGGACCCATGGTGGTCTGTTTGGATGGTAGCTCTTCCATGGCCGGAGACAAGGAAGTGTGGTCCAAGGCAGTAACTCTCACCTTGTTGGAAATTGCGCGGCGTCAACGCAGGTTCTTTCGGTCCATATGCTTCTCATCCGGCGAGACTCCCCTCCAGATCTTAGACATGAACCCCAAGGAACGTTACGAGGTGGAAATGGAAAAGGTTATGGACCTGGCGGAGTTCTTTCCGGGCGGCGGTACAGATTTCGAAAAGCCATTGGATACGGCCCTGGATTGCCTTAAAAACTCCCGTTACAAGAAGGGAGATGTGGTTTTTATCACCGACGGTGAGTGTCAGGTAGGTGAAGATTGGGCGCAGAACTTCCGCAAGGAAAAAGACCGTCTTGGATTCTCCCTTTTTTCCATCTTGATTGATGTGGGCCAGAGTTCATTTGGGACCCTCAAGGAATTCAGCGATAAGATCACTACCATCCAGCAACTCACCGGCGACGAAGCCCAGGATATCTTCGTCAAGTTTTAATAACTTGCGACTCGCGCAAAGACCAGCGAAGCGCATTGCAAATGGCAAATCTCAGATATGAAATCTGAAATTTTGCATCTGAGATTCAGAGCGGAGCGAAGACGTGAGGATGCCAATTTCGGAGAAAAGAGAAACCTAATTTTCTTTGCTCGCTAGGCGCCTTGGCGCGAAAAATCTTCTTGACGTTGTTCCGTTGAAAACTCCAACGGGAAAAGCCAAGAATTTTTTTGTTACATAATAGCCTTGACGGACGGACGGTCTTTCATCCTCTTGTGCCATTGGCTCAATTTGGGAAAGGCCGGATCCGATAAGAGACCCCAATCAGCCAGTCGGTTGAAGCGCGGGATCAATGCGGCATCCACCAGTGAAAAGTCACCTGCCAGGTACGCCTGATCGCCAAGTCCTTCTTCGAACCTAACCAGTAGCTCTTTCAGTTCCTTTTTGCCCTCCTCCAAGGCCTGTTGGTTTCGTTCCTTTTCTTCCTTTACAAGTTCCATACGAACATTACGATATGGGGGGTCAAGATGACTCATGCCATAGTCGATAAGGATACGGACCTTTGCCTTTTTCGCGGGGTCCTTGGGCAATAGTGGCGGCTCGGGATATTTTTCTTCGAGATACTCATTGATAAGGCAAGACTCGTAAAGGACCGTGTCACCGTCACCAATCACGGGTACCTTTCCATAGGGGTTGAGCTTGAGAAACTCCGGGCGCTTCTGCTCTCGTTTCGGCAGATCAATTGGAACAATTTCATAGGGCAGTTTTTTTTCTTCAAGTACCACCTTTACCCGCTGACAGTTTGGCGAGGTGGTATAGTCGTATAACTTTATGCTCATGATTTTTCTCCTTTGGTGTTTACGATTTCGTCAATTTCCTTGAGTTCTTCAGTTGAAAGTTTCCAGTTCAGGGAGCGCTCATTGGCCACCACCTGTTCCGGTTTAGTTGCGCCGGCAATAACGGTACTCACAGAGGGATTGGCAAGGAGCCACGCCAGGGCCAACTCCAGCACCAGACGGCCATGAGTCTCAGCGAACCGCTCAAGGCCTGCCAAGATGGAAAAGTTCCTTTTGGAGAATCGTTTCTCTGATTCGGTTCTTCCGGCATATCGTGAGTCTGCAGGGGCAGGTTTTCCTGGGCGATATTTGCCAGTGAGAAGACCTCCCTCCAGGGGAAAGTAAGGGATAATGCCGAGACCATAGGCCCGGCAAAACGGCACCAAATCCCTCTCGATCTCCCGTTTCAGCAAGTTGTAATAGGGTTGCACCGAGACGAAACTATTGAGATTCAACGTTTTTGATGTCCATATGGCTTCACAAGCTTGCCAGGCGCTAATCACGGAGCATCCGATATAGCGCACTTTTCCACTGCGAACGCAGTCATCGAGGGCGCGCAGGGTTTCTTCGATGGGTGTGGTTGGGTCATGGATGTGAAGCTGGTAGAGGTCGATGTAATCTGTATTGAGCCGAGATAGACTACCTTCCAGTTGTTCTATGATATGCCTACGTGACGCACCGCGGTCATTGGGTCCTTCTCCCATGGCACGTCCGAACTTAGTGGCGATAAGGACGTGCCCCCTCTTAGATTTCAATGACTTTCCTATGATCTCCTCAGACAGGCACGGCCCGTACATGTTTGCCGTATCGAGAAAATTAACCCCCAGGTCCAGAGCCTGGTCAATGACTCTCTTTGATTGCTTTTCGTCGGTTCGTCCGCCAAAACTGTTGGTGCCCAACCCGAGGGCTGAAACCTTTAGTCCGGATGTTCCCAGAGACCGGTATTCCATAGTAGATTTCCTTCACTAGACAGTATAACCAAATGCGTCCCAAAAACCATCAGGTGGAGAAGTCTGGGTAACCGAAAGGGGCAACTTTGGCACGGTACTCTGCCATCAATTGGGCGCGGTCCCCCGGCGATAGGCGATTTACAAATCCATTGAGCAAGAATGGGTGCACACCGGCAGCGTAAAGAGTCGCGTAATCAATTCGGATCAGGGCATCTCGTTCTTCCGGGCTCAAGCTTTGTTTTTCCAAAAAAGCTCCGGGGTTTTCCTTGAAGGCACGGAAGGATTCCGGTTCCTGAAGGATCTGCCTCATTACTTTGTTCACTTGGTACCTATTCACAGTGTATTTCCTCCATCCATCTCCCAGTCCATATAGTGCATGGCTGCTGTAACCTGTGGAAAGTCTAAACCTGTTGCCGTGGGTTTTGCTCCTCCGGCGATGCCCATGAGCAGAATATAGTTTAAGAACCCCGGTGTTACATTGCCCGCTTTGATCAAGCGTTCGTAGCTTGCCTCCTGAATAACGGTGTCAGCGTCGCCGGCGGAGATCAAGTTCATCATTCGGCGGTCGAACTCCGTATCGGAAGAATAGTCCGAGGTTTTGGGCCCCCCGATCTCCACGGCAAGGTGTCCGCTGGAAAGCACCCCCACGCGGGTGCCGTTGGGCAAGGCCTCAATGGCCTCTCGAATCCGGCGCCCCACATCGAAAAAACGCTGGGAAGACGGTAGCGGCGGCGCCATGACGTTGGTCCAAATGGGAACGATTGGGAGATCCATCTCGGGACGTACAAAGTTCAGCGGAACGGTGAAGGCATGGTCAATTAGGCATTCATCGGAAAACGCAAAGTCCACTCCTAGTCGAGAACCTTCGCGGATAATGCCCTTGGCCGTGTCGGTATCGATTTTAGCGCGGTAGGGGGCGAGTCCAAATGCCCGTATCTCACCCGGGGCAGGCCCTTCCGTGGAATGAGCTTTTCCCACCAGGAACGCCGGCATGTTATCCATGAACCACTGGTTCAAGTGATCACTTGCAACTACGATCAAAACGTCGGGTTTGGCCTGGGCCATTTTTTGTCGCATCCAATCATAGTCCTTCGCAGTTTTTTCAATGACAGGGTCAGGATTGGGAGATTTTATGAGCGACGGCAGAAAGGGATTGTGAGTGATGCCGATAATCTCTACGAGCTTGGCCATGATAAATCCTCCCAAATGAACCAACTAGCGGACCTGATATATCCGAGGCTACATAATTTTGTCAAGAACACCAATCGCAAAGCTCAGTTTTGATCGCCCACTTGGTGGGACAGGGTAATCTCTCGACCTTCCTTCGATGACCTGAGTATTGCGAGAAGCACCTCTAGAGTCGCCTTGCCCCATCTCCCATCCGTACTTACCCGCATACCGTTATTGACCGCATTTAAAAGGTTCAGTAGTTCCGTCTCCCGATCTAAATAGGGGGTGCAAGGTATTTCCTGCCCTCCCTTGTGCGTATAGAGGAACAGGCCTTCGGGCGATTGTCGAAGATCTCCCTGTTCGCAGCTCACCAGGGTCAAACCAAAAATCGGTTGAAACACTTGCCCTTCTCTATTCCTCGTCTCTGACAGGCGTGGCATGGCATAGCGTAGAGACGGGTCCACCGGTCCAGTGGGGATCTTCTCATTAGAGGCTCGCTTTGTAGCAATAGTGCCACCCTCTCCGATACCCCAGGTCATTTCTGTCATGTTAAAAAAACCATAGCCATTAAAGACAAGGGTGGCTGGAGTTCCGTCCTCGAATTCCAATAGAGCGGTAAAGTTCCCTTCCGTATCGAAATGGCGATTCCATTTCCCAGTGATAGCACGCACCTTTAAAATCCGACCGCCTCCAATGTAGCGAACAATATCAACCTGGTGTGATCCCTGACGAAACACCACTCCACCGCCCTTGGAGGTATCCACCTCAGAGGGTAACCGGGCGCTTCGAAGCCAGCCCTTGTAATTCCAAGTGTTGATTTGAATCAATCGACCCAACCGGCCGGAGGAAATGATCTCCCTTATCTTAGCGACCGGGGGATCGTTGGCCTTTGAATGTAGCAATAGCGTTACCTTGTTTTTTTCCGAAGCTTCAATCATGCGGTCGCATTCCCCGAGGGTTACAGCCATGGGCTTTTCACAGATAATGTGCTTACCATGATTGGCAGCAACAACGGCATGCTCTGCGTGGAACTCATTGGGTGTTGCAATCCAAACAGCGTCCACCTCTTGAGATTGGCACAACTCGGCTACGGATTCGAAGGTTCGGACCCCTTGATACTGTGCTGGCAGTGAGTCCAGAGCTGTCTTTCTAATATCGGCAATGGCCGCAAGTTCGACCCCAGCCACCTTCTGAAAATAGGGTAAGACCTGGTAACCTGCGTTACCAAGACCGGCAATTCCGAACCTCAACGAGCCCTCCACACTTCTCGTCTCGTGTCGGTTACCGTAGGGAAAGTAATCATTTTGTTCTGTTTGGAATTTCGAATTACTCCTATGGGGTCTTTCCCCTTTTTTACTTTCTCAATTTCTTTCTTGAGGAGTTTGCGAAACACGATGATCCCTTTGTCTGCGGTGGCCAGGTGCTCCTTGGTTCGGTCAAAGATCGCCCCTGCTGTTTCCCACGCCATGTAGTCCTGCATCCACACCCTACTCAAGTCATAGATGCCATGAGAGTCCTTGTGATGGGCCGCGTATTCCACCGGCGGGTTGTCCAGCTGCTCACTGCTTGTTTTATCTTCCGATTCAATGAAATAGACTTCAAAAAATCGCGTATGGGTGTCATCCACAGGAACTCGATACTGGATATAGTGTTCCCGGCCATGATGCTGCCGGAGCATGTTGGGAAAGACCAAAGGGTGCGCGTTCAACAGTTCCAACTTTCCACTACTGTTGGAGGCAAATCTCTTTTTCATGATTCCGTACTCAAATACTTCAAATTCGTGTTTTGTAATGGGTCTGCTGCCGTCACCATGGACGGGGCTACCGCTGCCCTGGCCATGGAGATAATGTACATGTGTGGGGTCCACGGAGTTCTCCATGGGTTGCAGCCAGTTACAATCCAGCTGAGGAAGCACTAGGAGCTTACGCTGTCCGTCTGTTCTTACCAACACATCGAACCGTGGAAGCAAGGGGACAGGCTTTGGACCCATATACGTGTAGAGGAGGCCTGCCAATTTGGCTACGGGATAGGCACGGTGCTTGATACGATTTTTATAGGTGCTCTCTGGCGGCTCTGCCGGCTGTTCAACGCACTTGCCTTCTCTACTATAGAGCCAGCCATGGTATGGGCACCGGATGTTTGGACCTTCCACCCTACCGTAGGCCAGGGACGTGCCGCGGTGAGGGCATTGCTCGCCCACCAAACCGTAACCATAGTCATCACCGCGAAAGAGCACTAGGTCTTCACCCAAGAGCCGGATTCGTTTGATGGGAGTATCCTTCAACTCTGCTGCCACCCCAACCGGTTGCCAGTATCGGCGCAGGAACTGACCAGCTGGAGTCCCTGGGCCCACACGAGTTAAGTTTTGGTTTTCTTTTTGGTTCAGCATAACTGTCCTCCATGGAAGAGGTTAGTGAAGCACATCATAGCCATTTGATAGAGGCTTCCACGTGAGCCGTGAGAATCCAACAACAGCACATACCAAAAGTTTAGGTTCTTCAAGTCATGAGACGTAGCAGGCTGTTCTTGGTAACCGTCCCGTGGACTCAAAGGTGAATGGAGGGGAACCTTTAAAGCTTCAACCCAATGATTTCAAGGGTGGATTTGCCCTCGGCGAGTTCCTTTTTGTACTGATCCTCTTTGTCTTCTCGCTGTTGCGAAGCCTCAATTGCTTGGGAAATCTCTCCCTGTGGGACAACCACCACGCCATCGCTGTCTCCAACAAGAAGATCCCCCGGGTGGATTAGCACGTGGCCAAATTTGAGTGGGGAATTGATGACCCCTTTTCCGTTTTTGATGGTTCCGTGGATTGCAAGCCCGCGTGAAAAGACGGCAAACCCCATCTCTTCAATAAGGTCTCGATCGCGGACGCATCCATCGATCACCAGCCCTCCAATCTTCCGTTGCTGAGCGGCAAAGGTCATAATCTCTCCCCAGTAGCCACCCTCATATCCCCCGCCCACACCAACCACGAGAATATCGCCGGGTTTAGCAAGGTAGATGGCTCGGTGAATACCCAGATTGTCCATGGGGGGGCAACTCACGGTGAGTGCAGGACCACACAGGGGCATGTTTGGTGCTATGGGTTTAATTTCGTGGGGCAGAGCTCCCTTTCTTCCCATGGCCTCGTGAAAGGTGGCCGATGGAAAAGAAGCTGCGCGCTTGATGAGTGCCGCATTTGGACGGGTAAAATCTGCGTTGGTTTCAGCCATGGTATATCCTTTTAGCCTTTAGATGAACGGGTCTGGAGCTGATGGTAACCATATTTTTTACGAACCTCATCCAGTCGGGTTCCTTTCAAAGCCTCGCCCAGTAAATTGGCTTCTGCCTCGGAAATGGATTGCGCGACTGAAAGCACCTCCTCTTCTCTTTCTTTGGGAACCACCACGACTCCATCGTCGCTGCCGAGAACAATATCTCCCTGGCAGACCTGGACATCACCCAAGGAAACAGGGACGTTCATTCCATCCACCTGAACCCGGTCTTTGCCCGTGCGCATAAATTTGCCCCGGCTAAATATCGGATAGTGAAGTTCGAAACTTCTGGCAACGTCGCGGCACACGCCATTGATGACCGTGCCCGCCACGCCGCGCTTGTGCGCGATGGAAGTCAGAATGTCTCCCCAAACCGTGCAGTCGAGCCTGCCGGTGTTATCAAGGACAACTACGTCACCTACGGGCACGTCATCGATGTAATCTCCGACCGTGCCTTTGACTACTCCGACGGGGATATACTTTAGGGTGAAGGCCCGGCCCGCCATACGGTTTCCCATTGCCAGGGGTGAAATTCCGAGACAGGTGCCATGCATACCTAAACGATCTATGGCATCCGAAACTGCTGCAACCGACAGTTCCTTAAAGGCCTCTATCCGAGCATCCATCTTTGTTCATCCTCCTTACTTTTTTAGCATCGTTTCATATCCAAGGTTGGCCATGACTTCAACCACAGGGCGACCCGCTCGAATGCCTTCAGCCATGCGGGCTTCCGTGGCAACCAGTTCTTCGGCCTGGGTCACAACTTCTTCTTCTTTGTCGCAGGGAACAATAACAACCCCGCTGTGATCGGCAATGACGAGATCCCCCGGATGGACCTGTACGCCGCCGAAGGCAATCTCCTCATTGAAAGACTTCTGCATCACGCGGCCTCTGGCGGTACAGGGTACTGCTGCGCGGGCAAACACCGGGAATCCCGTGTCCCGGGAATCGTCAACGTCCCGGCAGGCCCCATCGATAACCACGCCGCTCAGTCCTTTGACCTTTGAGGCCAGGGAGAGAAGGCCACCCCAAACGGAAACATCCGGTCGTCCGCCGTTATCAATGACGATTACATCACCTGGCTTGGCGGCCTCGATGGCTGGTGTCCCGATATGCTGGGTGGACTTATCCAGACCGGCAGGTTTGATCTTAACGGTGACGGCACGGCCGACGATTCTCGGACAAGGCCACACGGGGCGGATCCCAATGGTGGCACCCTTTAATCCCAGTCGATCCAGGGCGTCTGAAACGCCACAGGTATCGAGTTTCGCCAGACGCGCCACATGAGTATCTTGAGCCATGAGTATTTCTCCCTCTTGGTTTAGTCCTGTTACTTAAAGCATAACCGTCGTTTCTTGACAAGGTTCAGGACCGGTGGTAAGTACCCGAATTATCTCGACTGCGAGGAGGAACAGGAATGGCTCAAGTCTCAGAACTGCGCACCGGCGCCAAGATGTCTCCCCAGGATGCCAAAGCCTACGTGGAACATCTTTACGCGAAAATGTACGCGCACTGGCAGACAAAAATACCCAATAGTTCTTTTATGACCCAGCTATGTGAGGGAAAGTTGCCCATGCCAGTCATTCGTCAGTTTTTCAAAAACTGGGGCCATTTCTCCCTGGAAGTCAATGCGCTGAATGCGCTCTCTTATCACACCCACCTTCCCTTCTTCGTTCAGCATTTTGATCTCTTTGGACCTTTCTGCGGAAAGATCGCGGATGAGCTGATCTCGCCCAGGCCTCCGGGGCACGTGCTTGTCTTGATTCAAACCGCGGAAGCCATGGGTCTGAGTAAAAAAGAAGTGTTAGAGGATCCCTATTTACCGGAGGCCCGGGCTCTCAATGACTTTACTCACAAGGTCTTTTTTGACGGCTCCCTTGTGGAGTTGTGGGGAATGCATGTGTTCGAAGAATCCTTGGCCCACTGGTCCGGGACCTGGTTCAAGGCGCTTACCACGAAATACAATTTTACCAGGGAACAGGCGGTCTATTTCTCTACCCACGAGGAAGCCGACCTAGAACCCCATGCCCTCGGCCAGGGTGGTCATGAGGCTATGGGTCATGGGACTTTCAATCGCGCAGTTCTTCAGCGTGCTCTGGAGACTGGACATGTGGAGTTCAAGGCAGGCTATTCTCTGGAGTACTGTGCTTTAACCATGGTGGAACTTCACGCCCAGATGAAGCGAGCTGCCATGGAGAATCCCTATCCCTAAGGCGCTTCGCGTCTTGGAGCATTGGAGCAGTGGATAGTAGAGAAGTAGATCGCAATCTCAGCATTGTCCATTTTTCCAATGTCCAATGCTCAATTGCTCCAGGGCGCAAGGCGCCCTTATGCGGTCTATTGATCCACTGATCTATTGCTCGATAAACTCTCAGCGTTCTCCGAGTCTGCCCGGTGAATGAATATCTATTCTCATCGCAGAGGCGCTTATGCCTCATCATAGCTCCACTCAAAATTTTTATCCTGATAGGCCTCCGCGGGCATAAAGGTTTTCAGTCCTCTCTTCGCCAGTTCCCCTGCAAATTTTTCTCTGATCCACGGGTCTTCGTTGGGATATTCGATCTGGTCCCTTGCCCTGTCCTCCACCTTTTCGCTGTAGGCATTCAGGCCCCTTGGGGAGTGAAAGGCCAGGTACCTTGACGGTTGTCAAGAAAGGCGGCGGAAGCGTCAAGACTTGTGTGTAAATTTCTTAGGGGCATTCTCACTCCAATTTTGGTTCAAGTGATGAAAGACAGAAAAAACGATTCTTTGTATGCTTTGGGTATTTGCCATCACCCCCATAGGGCGAGTCCTGCGCCTGACTTCCCGGAACGATCTTTCTATGAGGTTGGTGGTTCTCAAGCGGCTCCAAAGCTCAGGCCGCTTGATCTGAAAGAAGTAAAGCAATTGATCGAGATCCTTTTCCAAACAGGCCACAGCCCTTGGATAAGCCTTCCTCCAGCGTGAACCAAACCGCCAGTAAGCTTCCGTAGCTTTTCTATAATTAGGGGCATGACTGATACGATTTAGAGCTTTTTTGACCGCTGGTTGATCGGCCCTTTTTACCTTGTCCAACACGTTTCTTGTCTTATGGGCCCAGCAGCGTTGGGCGAGGATCTTAGGATAGACAATCTGTAAGGCTCCATGCAGCCCCGTTCCCCCATCGGTCACAATCAGCTCACAACACCCCCCCTCTAGCCCCCTTTGATACAGGTCCCTTAACAACGCTTCCCAGCAGGCTTCAGATTCAGTTGGGGCCGCATAGAAATCGATCATCTCCTGCCTCCCATCGACCGTGATCCCGAAGGCACAAAGTAATATCTTTTTCTGTACCTTGGCAGCCCCCTTGCTCTTTAACACCACCCCATCAAAGAACAGATAGCGGTACTGATCCCTAAGGGGACGGCTATGGTAAAACTTAACCTCTTTATCCAGATCCCGGGCAATCCTGGAAATCGTTGTGGCCGAGACCCGCTCCCCTACAATAGGAACCAGCACCGAAGCGGCCTTTCGGGTGGATAGTCCCAAACAAAAGCAGGCTAACAACACCCGATCCACCGAACGGCACCTTCGGGCGTAACGCTCAAGGAGCTTGGTGGGAAACCCTCCCTTACGGCTCCTTGGCACTAAAAGCTCTAAGTTTCCCATCTCGGTCAACAGATGCCTGGTATAGTGGCCATTGCGGTAGTCCACTCGGTCCGCCCCATGCTCGTAGCGTGATAGTCCTATGTACTGGGCCATCTCTTCGTCCAGCCGCTTCTCCACCAGGTGTTTTAGAGCTTGGCGGGCCATCGGTTTAAAGTCGCCCTCCCACTCAAAGGCATTGATCTCTTTAATCGCTCGCGATACATTGCTTGGTGTTGCTTGCTCGAGCAGCATAGGGGTGCCCTCCTCATGTTTGTATTTGTCGTGCAACTCTGGAGTTAGCACCCCTTCTGTCTTTTCCCAATCAAAAAATACCCTAGGCCTATCCCTTAACCACCTCGAGATCTTCGATTCTCCGACAAATGTGAAAGCCATTTTCCTCTCCACTCCCTTCCCCCCACCAAAATTTACACATAGACTGATACATCACCAAAGGCGGCCACTCCATTGACTTGACGGTAGCTATCGTGATTTAGTTAGCTGGATTAAACGCAAGACCCCGGTGTATTCCACGAGTCTTTAGAAATTTTTGCGGCCATTAACTCAAGGGAGGTGCTTATGAAAACAGTCCGAATACTTTTTGTTGCGGCTTTGGCCCTATTCTTGTTTCTTGACAGCAGTTGGGCGCAAAGGAGGGGAGGCTCCACTGGCAAGAGCATAAAAGAGATGACGGTGGTAATCAGCGAGGTCGGTGGTGCTACCATCGGCTATCAGGTAGAGCGGAGGGGAAGGATTCGTACGAGGTATATTGGAATCGCCTCAATCACCAGAATCAAGAAAGGTGAAAAGGACCTAACCATCAAGGACCTTCAGAAAACGGATAAAGTGGTCGTCACCTTATACAAAGATCCCGAAGATCCCTATTTCCCTGCCCTCTCTGTCAAAGTGATCGGAAAGGGAGAGCTGATGAAGCGATCACGGAAGGGCAAGAAGAAATAGAAAACTTAAACCTTTGAGCCGATTCCGATCCCGTATGCAGTTTAATCAGGCTTACCTAATAATCTAGAGTAGAAGCGCCAAGCGGAAGTGAGGTGTCCAGTGGTTCGACGTCCTCCTTCCGCTGTCATGTGCCCAATGCTCTCAAAGGCTTTGATGTCCTCGTCAGAAATGGGTTCCGGTGTACCCAAAAGGGACGCTTGGTAATTCATCTCTGCAAGCTGGTTGAGTTTGATGGCCGTGATCGTTGCTTCTTGAACGCTTTGGCCAACTGAAGTGATGCCGTGGCCGCGCATGAGACACACTCTCTTATCGCCGATGGCCTGTGCGAACTCCTTGCCTCGCTCGTCATTGGAAATCAAGATACTCCGTCCGTATTTTGCGATGCCATCCGTATAGATTCGTAGTCCCGATGGGTCGTAGGCGCCATAAAGGGGAAGGATCGGCTTATTGCAGATGGTAAAAAGGACCACGATGGGCGGGTGAATATGAATGACACTTTGCACCTCAGGTCTGGTTTTATAGATCCAGGTGTGAATAAAGACCTCCTGGGGCCGGGCCAGGCCTTCGTCTCCTTCCAGTTTGTTCCCATTGAGATCAACCGTGATGACTTCCCGGGCGGTTGTGAACCTAACCCCTTCTTCCTCGGGTCCCCTCGCCCTGATGAGGACCTTGTCGGTACCTTCAATTCGAGCGCTCACATGCCCCGTAGCTTCCTTGGTCAAATTTAATTTTCCAAGGATGCGGCAAGACTCCGCAACGACTTCTTTGAGTTCCTGCACATTTGCCATATATCCTCCCTACTTTCTGAAAACTTTGTCCAATAGATTGTCGGCTGGTCTCCGATCCACAAATTTGGAGTCGTCCCCATCGAAATAGGGACGCCCTTCCACCCTAATCCGTTCCTCAGGGATCATATCTTTTGGGACGTCTATCCTGAGGGAATTGGGCCGTCTTCTTTTCAGCACGTCTTTTCCCTCCTGCATGAGCAGCTGGGCGTCACGGGAGAGGAGCCAATTCATGAATACCTTTGCTGCATTTGGATGAGTTGCCTTCTTGAGGAAACTCATGGTATGACCGCCAGAACTTAGAGTGCCACCTTCCTTGAGTTTGTTGATTTGCCCCAGGGGAAGTCCCTGATCGATGGCGTCGCCTACCTCGGAGGTCGGACAGGGTAGACAGATACTAAATTTGCCCTTGGCGAGCCAATCGATGGGCTGGCGATAGTCCCGGGCTATGGTCACCTTCTGACCGCCGTAGAGCTGTTTCATAAATTCAGGACCCAGGGATGGCATGTAGTACATAAACAGAAGCGGAGTGTCTGCTCCCCGCATTCTAGGATCCATGGCGGTAATCTTTCCCTTCCATTTTGGCTTTAGGAGATCCCTGTAGGACTTGAACTCCTTGGGATTCACCAGCTTTGTGTTGTAATTGATGTTCACACCCCCAGCGTTCGCCACGAAGACAAAAACATGCTTCGTTTGTGGATCCAGATACTTGTGCTTTCCGTGCCACCACTTGGATTCATCCACCACGTCGGGGAGACTCAGATGTGGGGCGATGGGCTGCGTGAGTTTATTGACATAAAGGGTGCCAAAATTCGAACCCTTGCCGCCGATGAAAATGTCTGGAATGTACCTACCGGCGCGGCGCTCCGCAACGATCTTTGGACCCAGCAGCGATCCCCTGCCAGGCTCGAATTTGACCTCGATTGCAGGGTAGGCCTTTTTGAAAGCCTTTAGCATTGATTAATACCCGCGAAACGGATGCCCAGCATAAATTACCACCTTTCCTTCTTTTTCCGCGGCCTTGACGGTGGCCTGCCAGTCCTTCTCCTGAGCAAGGACAGCGCTGGTTGGAGATATTATAAATATTAGCAATAAAGCCAAAAGAATAAGTCTCTTCTGTAGGTAAGCCCGCATCGTAATTGAATTGCCCTCCTAAACAGCAGCCAGGTTCCGTCTTCGAATTCTCCCTGAACTAGCCATCTGTTCTAGCGATTCTGATAATTTTGTGTCGATCATCATGTGCGCAGGGTCTCGTATGACACCGAGGGGGTCCAAACCCTTCTGTACCTTTTCAATATTTTCTTTCAGTGTCTGTCTAAATAGCTCGATTCCCCGATCCGAGGTGGCCAGACGCTCAGTCGATCGATTGGCAATAGGTCCCTGGGATTCCCATGCCATATAGTCCTGTGCGTCTACCCGGTCCATCCTGAAGCGGGCAAATGGGTGTAGCCCCTGTGGAGGGTTCTTGAAGGGATTTAGATAGACGATGGCCTGCTCCGTTTCCTCTCCAACCGCTGCACCCTCTTCAGGTAATGGCTCAAAGTTGACATGGAAGATCCTGGTGTGGGTGTCGTCCATTGGGACACGGATATGGGTTCCCGATCCCTCTCTCAGGATATTGGGAAAAATTAATGGGTGTTCGTCAACGAACCCGTTGGTATAGATTCGTTTTTTCATAATACCATTGGGGACAAGATAAAAATCAAAACTGACTATGTCGTCGGTAAATCCTCTAGTTGTACTTGGCGGTTGTCTACCCCTGTTGGTTACTTCCTGATGTAAAATTTGCAGGTGGGCAGGGTCCATTGAATTTTCCATGGCTTGGAGCCAATTGCAGTCGAGCTGCGGTCTGACGGTAAGTTTTTTTATGCCATCTTTGCGTACCCAGACATCGATCTTTGGAATGACTGGGGCTGGTAGTGGGCCCATGTAAGTCCAATAGAGGCCAATAAATTTTTGCACCGGGTAGACCCTGTGCTTTACGGTCAAATGGAATCTGCTCTCTCGAGGCTCTGCAGGACATTCCAAACAGTTGCCCTCAGTGTCAAAAAGCCACCCGTGGTAGGCACATGCAATGCCCCGTTCCTCGACTCTCCCGTATGAAAGAGAGGCCCCACGATGTGAACACCGGTCCGCCAGCAGCCCCACCCTTCCCTTCTTGTCCTTGAACAGGACGAGGTCTTCACCAAGGATTCTGACAAATTTGGTGGGATTTTGTTCTGTGAGCTTCCCCGCACCGGAGATGGGGTGCCAGTAGCGACGAAGGAGTTCACCCGCCGGTGTGCCCGGACCAATCCGTGTGAGCAATTCGTTGTCCTGATCGTTTAACACGATGGGTCCTTGGGCAGATCGTAGTTGGCCATGGCCTGGTGCGAATTACTTCTGAAGAAGTTTTTTGTAGTAACGCCAATACGAGGGCTCTCCTGTGGTGCTCGGTCCCTCAAGCCTGCGGCGTGCTCCCCTCGCCCATCTCTCTTGGTATTCAGTGATATCTCTATCAGGAATTGGTTTGGGGGTCCCAATCGCATAGGCCATATAGTTTATCCTGGCAAGCTCGAATACGTTCAGGCTGATGGATGTGGACTCTTCAACGCTTTTCCCGGCAGTGGTCAAGCCGTGACCCAGGAGAAGGCAGGCATTTTTCTCGCCCATGACATTCATGAAATCCTTGCCCAATTCTTCATTAATGATGGTAACGGTACGGGGATAGAGGGGAATCCCTTCAACGCAGAGTCTCATGCACTGGGGGTTATAGGCGGCAAATATGGGAAGGAGGGGTTTCTCGGCAGCCGTTAAGGCCACCACCCAGTCCGGATGGGTATGAATTACGCTCTGGACATCCTCCCTTTCCTTGAAAACTGCCAGATGCATGTCAGTCTCATGGGGCGCATCTAAGCCCTTGGCTGCCTCGATGACCTTCCCATTGATGTCGATGGTGATGATGTCCCTCTCGGTGGCAAATTCAAGAGCGGCCTCATCCGGCCCCTTGGACTTGATGAGAATTCTATCAGTGCCGGGAATCCTGACGCTGACATGCCCGAAAGACCCCTGGGTGACGCCACGAAACCCAAGGATACGGCAGGAAAAGGCGACCTTCTTTTTCAGTTCTTTGATGGTTTGTGCTTTCGTCATAAATCCTCTCTCGCGGGTTTATATGGACCAACTAATTGAGCTTCAGGTTGAAAAGTTTCTTGGTATTTTCTTCGAAAATCGCCCTCCGGTCCGCTTCGCTCAGCCACTCGATGCTCTCGATCACCGGCTTCAGGTCGTCCAGGTACTGTCCGGTATCGGGATGAATGGCGGTTCCCGTACCCGGCTTCTCTGTACCGTACATACAGCGATCGGTACCCACGACTTTGAACAGCAATTCTAGCCCGTCTTTTGAATAGAGGCTGGTGTCATAATGAAGCTTTTTTATGGCGTCCTCAAATCGCTCGCCACCCCGCTGATATCTAGGTGCCATAAAGCGTCCCATCTGGTACGGAATGGCGCCGCCGCCATGGGAGATTATAATTTTTAGCTTGGGAAAATCCTGAAATACCTTCGAGCTAAGTAGCGACATAATGGCAATGCTCTCTTCGTTGATGAAGTGGAGACTATAGGTCAAGCGAGAGGATTGGCAGCTTGCCGTGTGAACGTGGCCAGGAACGTCCAACTCAACCAACTTTTCGTAAAGCGGATACCAGAACTCATCTCCCATCCCCGGCGTTTCGTCACCACCCCGCTCCCCGGGATCGGGGTTGATCAGGCAGCCCAAAAAACCCAATTCTTTAACGGTACGCTCCAACTCTGCAATGCAGTTCTTGGGGCTGACCCCCGGGGACTGTGGGAGGCCGGCCACGCCGCGAAAGATGTCAGGATGGAGTTTGCACTGCTGGGCGATAAGGTTATTGGTCTCTTCGGCAAACCAATGTACGATCTTCTCCGGTTGTTTCCACATATGTTGTGTAAACGGCCTTGGCGAGATGAATTGGAGGTCGATCTGTCCCTGCTTGAGATGCTCCATATGGGATTTAGGTCCGAAGGTTGGACTATTGAGTACCTGTTCAACACGCTCGTCACTCACATTAACTTTGCCACGCCCGTGGGCCCCGCGGCTGGACATTAAACCAATATGATAGGCTTGCAGTTCCGGCGGTGCGGTAATGTGACCATGCATATCGATTAACATAAAGGTCTCCTTTCATCCGAAAGACGATTTTAGTCGTTTATACAAAGTGGCTGAGTTATGAAGGCTCGATAAGCCGCTCCGATGTTGAACTAGTATAGAGCGTGCTAGGTTGTCAAGTAGCGAGAGGTTAGGAGAAATCTGACCGGCTTGACTAAATATTTACGCTCGAGTAGGGAAGACAAAGTTGTGTCATGGCAGATAAGATCAAATTAGCCACCATCGAAACGGGGGGCACCTGGGGGCGGCTGGGCAACTGGCTTGCGGCCGGATTGAAGGCCGCGGGGTTGGAGGTTGAACTGCTGAAGCGTGGTTCCGAGATCCCGGAATCGGCCTATCGCGTAGACAGCGGGGAGGCAGACCTGTCTGTAAGCACTACCTTTGGAGCACGTGAGGCCTACTTTGGCAGGCCGCCCTACGAAAATAGACTTGGGATTATGGGTATTGCCGAGATTCAGTATCCGAATCACTGGTTTGTCAATATGATTCGGGCTGACACGGGACTATCGTCCTTTGACGATCTGGTTAAGGAGCATCCCCCGCTCCGCCTTTGCCTTCCCTCACCCAATATGCTTGTCTCCTACCCTGTCAAGGCCATATTCAGGATCTTTGGCTTGGATCCTTATACGGATATTCCAAAGTGGGGCGGGGAGATTATCACCAACTTCAATAACGTACCAGAGTTGCTAGCAACGGGTGGCGCCGATGGTCTATTCAGGGAGAACAGCCCCATCCGCTACGATGTCTCCCAACGGGCTGACATGAAATTCTTTCAACTGACTGAACATCAGGTACGGCAGGTTGCGACTGAAATGGGCATGAAGGCGAGCCACATTGAAGCGGAAACCTATAAGCACCAGCACGAAAGAATCTGTACTTTGGACGCAGAGGGATTTACCGTCTTCGCGCGCAGCGATCTACCGGCAGAAATGGGTTATCGAATCGCCAGGGCAATCGATCACTACACCCTGTCCCATTATATTAGCTCTTCCACATTTTATTCACCGCGATTTGCGGTTCATACCGGGGCGCCCCTGTTGGAGGGTGCAGCAAGATATTACCGTGAGCGTGGCTACCTACCGGAATCATAGCAAATCGTTCGAAAAAACCCTTGAAGGGTTTAGATATAGGGTTACCGCTGAATTAAACAGATCGGGTAAGCCGTTTCCAACGGCCGGCGAAGGAAAGCAGCACCCCTAATGCAGCCAGGGGTACCAGGCAGGAAAAGGTAAACTGCTGGGCCTCTGCAAATTTCATTGGATCAGAAAACATCTCCCTACCTCCCAACCTCCCTTCCAAAATGGCTACAGCCACAACCGTCCCCAGTGAGCCTGCTGCCGGACCAAAAGAGAAAAGCATCGCCGATATGACCCCGTATTCTCTTTCACTGACGCCGGAAAAGGCGATCCTTTGGTTGGCTGGTTGAAACAAACCGATGCCAATGCCAACAAGCACTAAAGTCATTCCGACCCACGGGTAAGAGGTCAGGGGACCCGATCGAGAGTAAAAGTAGAGGCCTAGAAGAATGAAGCCCAGTCCAAGGGTTACCATCATTCGGCCATCATATTTGTCGGCAAACCAACCGCTTATGGGCGACAGCAGCACTATAAATAATAGTGGCAGGGTCAAGATTAGACCTATAGTCGCGGGCGACAGTTCCAACACGTTGCGCAAATAAATGGGAGCAAAGATGAGAATGGGTGAATACGCTGCCCAACAGATAATCATACACAGCAGGGCTATCGTCATGGATGGATTCCGAAAAAGTGCCAGGCGAATCAGAGGCTTTTCCGTACGGAGTTCGATCAAAAAGAAACCGACCCATGCTATGATAGAGAGAAGGAAACAAGATAGGACCAGAGAAGTCCACCAACCCCAACTCGGGCCAAGACTCAAGGCAATGAGCAGGGCCGGGTAACCAACGAACAGAGCCAGGCCGCCCCACAAGTCGAAGGGCTCATCCAACCGTTGATCACTGCCCTTTAGTACAATGAACACTACCACTGATGCGCATGTGCCAATTAATGCGCCGGCTAAAAATATTCCTTGCCAGCTCCACAATGATAAAATCAGCCCGCCAATTACGGGTCCTGAGATTCTTCCCAAGGCCATGGCGGTGGCCACGACTCCCAGGGCTCTTCCCCTCCTCTCTGGCTGAAATCGTGCCACTACGATCGCGCCGGTTAAGGGCAGCGCCATGGCTAGACCAATGGTCATAAAAATCCTAAACAAAAGTAATTGTGGGAAAGTTACGGCAAAAGCACACAACGCCGAACCCAGGGCGTAAAGCGCCACGCCGATCCTGTAGAGCTTGTTCCTCAGTCCTAGATCGCCGAGCCGTCCAATGGAAAGAGACAAACTGGTCATCAGAACATTGCCAATTATTGAGATCCACTGGACCGCTGCCAGGCTGGTGCCGAATTCACCCTGCATGAAGGGTAGCGCAATGTTGATGCTGTAAAAGCTAAATGAGAACAAAAACATCACGATGCAGACCACCAACAGTGTGGTAAATTCTTCTCTAACGAGTTTCTCAGTCATGGTTGGAAGCGCAGTCCTTCACACCGATATTAGTAACGGAATGGGGAATTGGGCCTAATTTTAACGGATGTCCTCTAGCTCTTATGGTAGGCTGAAAATGGGGAACAGTTTTACCACGAACCACAGAACGCCCCGTGTGTAAACGCGGTGTTTATTGTTCCGGACTACTCGCATGGGTAGTGGCCCAAAGCCAGGGGCATAAAGTCGTGGTACGGGGTTTACCGCGCGCTCCGCAACTCTTTTCCGTCACCTGCTAGAATCTCTTCCCCCTTTTGGAGCTGAGACTTCTTCCGCGTAGCGTCTCGGGAAAGTTCAATGATCATTTTGCGAAATATAGTGAGCTGTGAGTCCGTGGGCGCGAAGTGCTCCGGGGTCCAGAATCGACAGGAAGCAGCTCCCCTGCCGTCCTGGCTGCTGAAGTTGTACTCCAATGGATTGTGGATAATTTGAAAGTACAGTTTTTTCCAGAGGCGGCTGATCCAGCTACGTGCTGGCGGAAAATAAAAATAGACAATACGTGATAAGTTGGTGTCCACCGGCACAGCGTACCTCGTGCTGCCACCTCCGGTGCGGACCACACCGGGAAGGTGATGTCCCTGTCTCCACTCTTCGTATTTTTCGAAGGGATTGCGCGTCCTCCACCTGGTCAACAGTTTGAAAAACCACTGCCAGAGTAAACGCCATCGATGAAGTGGCCACACCCCGTCCACACCCGGGTAGTACATCTGGTAGGGGACCTTGCCATTTTTGGCATAAAAGTTTGCTCCCGCGTGAGTTGTTACCAATCCCCGCCCATTGACAATCTGCCCTTGGGCGCTCACTGGTGTGCGTGTCCGACCGGGAGACAGCCCGGTGAGCTGATTAATGGAGTTGCGATGGAGATAAGAGGCATTATGGGAGTCGCTATGGTTCTCAATGGCCAAAAGCCAATTGAGAGGCCAATAGGTATAGGAACTGAGCACAACTCTATTGTCTTCGAAAAACTCCGGCGGAATGTCCTCCTCCATGGGAGCGGGCATGCCGTCGCCCATCCATATGAACACCCACCCATGTAGAGTCCGGGTTTCGTAAGTCCGGGCATTGAGGTTCGCCACCATCTTGGAGTCCGGTCCCTCCGGAATGAAGGCGACACACTCGCCGTGGCGGTCAAACGTTGCTCCGTGGTAGGGACAAGAAAGAAAGCCGCGAAAAAAACAGGCTCCCTCGCTCAGGCTCGCGCCCCGGTGCGGGCAAATGTCAGACAATGCCACTACCTCTCCCTGTTTATCACGGAAGAGTACCAGGTCGTCTCCCAGCATATTCCAATAAAGGGGTTTCCTGGCTACTTTCCTGGCGGGCAGCGCTGGATACCAGTACTCGCGTAATCCCAGGGGGGGGATACTACGGCGGGGGTCCTCTCCTGGCTGCTCACTTTGAGAGTCAGAGGATACGACGGCAGCGGACATTGCGGCGGTTCGTACGCCTCTGGGCTTGCGGTCGAGAATTTCCCGCTCAATTCTCCTCTCATATCTTCTGATCCATGCCCCCATGCTATTATCTCTGGTTAGTCGTAGTGGGCTACGATACGACTAGTTCAACATGCGCTCATCATAGGGAATCCCCGGCCTCAGTAACTCCGGCTTTCCCTCGCATATGACAATAATCTCCTCGAGCTTCACTGCCTGTGTGCTTCCCGCCGCGCCAATATAGCATTCCACAGCGATGAGCTGATTGGGTTCTAAAAAGGCGTCCGCCTGAGCCTTTTTCTTTGTGATGTGCGGGTAACCCGAAGATCCCAATCCCATGCCGTGGCCGATATTGTAGTTGTAAAGCTGTGCCCTGTACTTTTCCGGAACCTTCGGCGCTTTTTCTAAAACCTCGGCGAATGATCGCCCGCATTGAAAGACATCGATTGCTCCCAGCAAATAATCGTAGGCGAGTTTATAGAGACCTTTCTGTTCTCCACTTGGCTGGTCACCCACGAAGTAAGTCCGAGATCCATCACCGCGCAAACCATTATAACCACGCCCATGGAGATCTATCCCCACGAACTCTCCCTCTTTTAGCTGTCGCTGGGTGGGCCAGCGGCGCCACGGATTCATGTTTTCTCCGGAGCACACATTAAGCTGCGCGATATCTTCCCCACCGACTTCATACCAGGCTGTCACCACCTTGGCCGCGAGTTCGTTCTCGCTAATGCCTGGACGAATGGCATCACGGAATACGCTCATGGTATGAAAGTACTGTTCGCCAGTGACACGGTAAATGGCCATTTCGTCCGGTGTCTTGACGGCCCCTGCATGTTCGATCACAGGTTCGGCATTGGTGAGACGAATTCCCGCGTCATGGAGTGACAGAATCAATGAACTTGACAGACGATCGACAGCCAACACCTCACCGGCTAGTCCATGCTTTTTCAAAAGATCCGAAATGGCCTTTCCAAAATGCTTCACTTCGTCCGGGTTGGTGCCGTCCCGTGCGGCATCGCGACGATAGAAGGGTTCGTGTACATTGGCATGGTGCTCTTTCACATAACCCACATCGCGTCCCCGGATAAATGCAAGTACCTCACCTTCCACCGGTATAAAGAGTTCACCACCCGGAACCTTTTGATTGAGCAGATACCTCCCCGCTACCGTATTGTCGCTCAGATACATGGCCCCAATTCCACGTTGTTTCATCTGGGCCTGGGCTCGAATGAGACGGTCACTCTTGAGTCGTTGGTCGTCCCACGTTTTATTGATACCCATCATCGCCATGTTTTTTTCCTTCCGGTGTCAAAATTGAGCGTCGAACAATTAGTGACCTGCATAAACCTGAGGGAGGTGAAACGAAGAACTATTAGTTCAAGGTACCGTATCATTAAGACCCTCAAGCGCTTTGGCCACCCAGGTTTGCAGGTCTTCCGGCGACGGTCCTGCAACTCCAACGCCACCAATCAACTCCCCATTGATGATTAAAGGAAGCCCCCCTGGGCCTACCCAGAACTCGCCCGGATACATGGCCGAAAGGCCGATGATATTGTAATTGCCGGGGTGGCTGGCAAATTGATCGCGTACGACCTGGGTGTTCTTTTTAAAAGCTACTGCAGTCTTGGCCTTGGCAACGGCGACTTTTTCACCGAAACCCACCCGTTTGTCACCGGTTCGGGCGTAGGCCACCAGGCCCCCTGCATCGTCAACTACGGCAATTGAAACATCAACTCCTGCCTCTTTCGCCTTGAGCTTAATTTTGCCGATACATTCCTCCGCGAAGGTTAAGGTCATTTTTGCCATGGACGCGCTTCCTTAGCCATCAACTCAACAGTCTCGGGTGTTTCGAGAAGGTTACTCTATTAAAATGGCTAGACTATTTCAAGGCGCAGGTATGCGCCTAGACGGATTGAATGCGTTCTGCCCCGGTGTAAATGTTGAAGCTATTACCCCGCACAAATCCCAACAGGGTCATGTTGAAGTTTTTGGCCAGATCCACCGCCAGGCTCGACGGGGCGCTGACGGCCGCAACAACTGGGATTCCCCCCATAAGGGCCTTTTGCATGATCTCAAAACTAGTCCGGCCGCTCACCATTAGAATAGAGTCGTGGAGAGGCAGTTTTTGGTTCAGCAGTTGTTCTCCAATGACCTTGTCCACCGCGTTGTGCCTTCCCACGTCCTCGTAGAGAGTGGTCAGGTTACCGGATCTATCAAAGAGACCGGCGGCGTGCAGGCCACCAGTTTGCTGAAATACTTCTTGTGCGGGTCGGAGTCGTTCGGCAACCAGTTTAATGGTTTCGTAGGAGATTTTACTCCCGTTGGTAGTTAGCGCACTACGGTTTCTAATGCGCAGGGCCTCTAGGGTAGCTTTGCCGCATACCCCGCAGCTCGATGTGGTGTAAAAGTGCCTTTCAAGGAGTTCCGGTTCGAATTGAACGTCGACATGTAGACGGACACCCACGATATTGCACTGACCCAGCTGACGCTTTGGACCGGAATATGCGATCTCAACTATATCAGCGGGTTTTTGAACGATTCCTTCCGTATATAAAAAACCTGCCGCCAGTTCGAAATCGTTGCCTGGTGTTCGCATGGTTACGGAGAGACTCCTCTCCGTGCGCTGCTTCCCCTGGCCGGAGATCAACCTAATTTCCAGCGGTTCCTCAATCACCAGGACATCTTCACTGGACTCACCTCGTGGTCCGGTAATCTTCCGCACCGAGAGACGCCTCGTGCTTGTTGGCCTTGGCCCCTTCAAGGACATGAAACTATCTCCAGTTCTCATTGCTTGGCTCCGGTATGGGAATGATCTGAACCAGGCCGTTATAATCTGGAATCCCGCAAAGGGGATACGTTTTGCCGCGCCTTATCAAAACGTTTCCCTCCGGCCAAAAGGTTTGCACGTTCCGCGGTTGAATTGGCATCAACTTTACCCTCCCCTCAAACTCACCCACTTCGGATCTGAGAAGTACCCGGCTCCCTTCATGGATCCTTAGAATGCGAGCATCGGCCGGATTGAGAAAGACGTGATCCCGCTTGGCGCCCGTAAGAGGGTCATGGGTGGACTGAACCATGCTGTTAAATTGCTTTCCTCGGCGTGTACTTAGCAGAAACCAGCCCTCAGGGAAATCGTTCTGGGGCGGCTTCAACGGACTGAAAATGGCTTTGCCGGTAACAGTATTAAATCTGCCGTCACGGCAGAGAATGCGCCCTCCCCATTGGACGGCATCACCCTTAATTTTTAGATCTTGAATTCCATCGTAAAGCGGAACGGAGGACGCGATATCATTTCGAATGTCTTGAGCGCTATCGAAGTGGATTTGTTGACGTCGCTCCGGATATACCTGCTCAGCCACATCCATTAGTATTTCCCATTCGGCCTTGCTTTCACCGATACGCCTGCCGGGGATTTCGGGACTGAACAGAATGTATCGCTCCGTGCTGGTTTCCGTTCCACCTCCTCTTTGCTCATAGCGTGTTTGTGCCGGAAGTAATACAACCTGGTCGACGGGATCCACTAACATCTGGGTTGAGAGAACAATATCTTGGTGAACTCTAAAGGCGACCTTACTCAAGGCTTCCTGGACATATTGGGGCTCCGGTAGGGTCTCCAGAAAATTTCCTCCCGCTGAATAGAGGAGTTGAATGGCGCCTTCATGTGCGGCCTCGATCATTTCCACGGCCGAAAGTCCCTTTGTGGAGGGGACCTCAAATCCCCACTTGGAGGTGAATTTTTCCGCCGATACCTGATCCACCGGATCTCCACCTGGAAATGTAGTGGGAACGCAGCCCACCTCGGCTCCCCCTTGAACACCGCTGTGTCCTCGAATGGGCATGAGACCACACCCTTCCCGTCCGATCATACCTCGTAACAGGGCAAGGTTGACAATGGCTCTCACGTTCTCGACACCAAATGAATGCTGGGTAACCCCCATGCTCCAGATAAGAACCGCGGATTTTGCTTTTGCATACATCTCGGCAAATCGCTGCATTTGCGCTCTTGTGGTTCCGGAGTACTTCTCCAGTAGTTCCCAGGATTGTCCTTCCAATTCGTCCTTGAGTTGATCGAAACCCAAGGTGTGTTGCTGAATGAAACCCTGATCAATACCGTTTTGCTCAATGAGTGACTTGAGGACACCATTGATAAAAGCGATGTCCCCTCCCGTATGAATGGAGAAAAACTCGTCGGTCAATTTAGTTCCAAACAGGGCGCTTTCCAGCACCGAGGGGACCCAGTAGCGTTCCAATCCTGGCTCTCGAAGGGGGTTAATCACTGCGATCTTTGTGCCATTTTGCTTTGCGTAATAAAGATATTTGGTGGTGACGGGTTGATTGTTGGGAACGTCGCTGCCGAGGAAAACTAGCAGGTCGCTGCCGATCCAATCCTTGTAGGAACAGGTGGAAGCCGCAACCCCCAGGGTTTGTTTTAACGCGACGGTACTTGGGGCATGACAGAGTCGGGCGGAATTGTCGACATTGTTTGTGCCAAGAAAGCGTGCGACTTTTTGGGCCACATAGTAGACTTCGTTAGTGATTCCGCGGGAAGTTAAGTAAAAGGCGATTTTGTCGGGGGTGGTGTTCCGGATTCCGGCGGCAATGGATTGGAGGGCGGCCTGCCAACTGATGCGTTGAAAACCTGCGTCACCACGCTTACGAATCATTGGATAGGGCAATCGTCCCAATGCCCTTAATTCAGCCGCGCTTTTTTCTTTCAACTTCTCTACGTTCTCGAGTACCCTCGTGTCTAGAGCAGACATGGTGTTGAGGGGTAGCAGATTTAGACGAACACTACAGAGGTGGATTCCCTTCATGGTGAAATCCCGCAACCCTGTGGTTCCAAGGGCACAACCGTCACAAACCCCTCGGCGTAGGATGCGCCAGGCAAAGGGGAGCTGTTTCCGGTTTTGCCAGATGGTTCTTAGGATTTCAAAGTAATGGTTGGGTTTTACCTGCCCAAGCCCATTGGGCATGAAGCCAGCCCATGTATGTGGATTCCAGAGATGGGGCACCGTTATCCCCCTTTCGGGTACGCTTGAGCCTCTAGCTTAATGGAGTCGTGCCTAAAGGCAACCGTTATCAGATTTTAGATTTCTGATTTTAGATTATTTCTTTTTACTTTCAAAATTCGTATTTTGAATTTGAAATTTTATTTATACTTGGCGCCCTTCGCGTCTTGACCCTTCGATTCCCCACGGGGTCCTGTGGTTCGAGTTCCCTCACCACCCTGAGCCCGTCGAAGGGAGGTTCTCGAAAGACGAGAGGCATCTTTTTCGTGCTTTTGAGATTTTAGAATTGGGATTTTAGTGTTGTTTCGAATTTCGCTATTCGAATTTCGAGTTTTAGGCAGTTTTTGAAAAGTCACTCTCCCAGTAACTCCTCAATCGGCCCATGATCTGATCAGAAAGTCCACCGGCCCCGGAGCACGATACGGCCTGTTCTACATGACTAAGCTCGGAGAATCCAACCAAGACCGTTGAGACCTGGGAATTGCTCAAGGCGAAACGAATCGCGGCCTGCGGGAATGTTGTTACATCTCCACTGACGAGCCATTTGAGTTTTTGTGCTCTTTGGAGATCCACGGCATAGTCGGATCCGGGAGACAGCGTGTTTTCACTCCCGGTTGCTTTCGGTGGAGTATCCGTAAGTGCCCCTTTTGCCAACACGCGAATGACGATAATTCCCATTTTCAATACCGCGGCTTTCTCAATGATGGGGCCGTAATCCAAGGCACTGAAGTTTTTCGGCACAGGGTGTCCGGCACTTGGATTGAGCAAATTATAGTACACCATGATCGTGTCAAACTCTCCGCTTTCGACGAGGGCATGAAGGGATTGGGGATCTCCCAAGGCCGGTGCTCCAAAATATCGCACCTTGCCCTGCTCTCTTAAGGCCTTGAACCCTTCCAGAACGCCTCTTGCTCCGAGGACCTCCTGCGGGTAGAGTAGAGGACAGGCTTAGCTTGCTTTAGGCCGCACCTTGGCTGTATCCGCCGTTTCCAGCTTCGTGCCCGTTTAGGCACTTCCGTAACAAGCGTTCCTGTCCCCCCTCATCAAACCGTACTTGCAGTTTTCCCGCATACGGCTTTCCGATCATCTTCATCTCAAGGCATGCGAGGCCGCCTATTGAGCTCCCTCTTGGCCTTGAGATACAGTCTCCGCTAGAGGTCTCGAATCTTGTTAGGTGTTTGTAGCCTCACGGCAATCACCTCTCCTTCCCTCTTTAAGAGACACAATGAAAGTAGGGCGCCTTCCCTCAGCCGGCATTACCCAGCCTCCTCGGTAATACTCGCCCCTCCGACTTCTCGCCCGCCTGACCCTGACTTCGGTTTCCCTTATACCGAGCCATTGCGGCTATCACCCGCGACAAACGAGATCTCCCGCGTTACCCATCACAACTTCCCCCACATGCCGTCCCGACGACCCCGGAGAGCCCATCTGCTTCTGTCTCGGTTATTTCCACAGATGGCACCGGCCTTCCCCATCTGACCACAGGGTCGGCACTCTCAATCAGCAAGTTACGAGGCTCTATGGGTTCCCTAGTAGTACGGCCTGCGAGTTTGCGATCCTCTCCTTTTGGAAAGTTTTCTCGATCCACTTAGCCCTGAGAGTCACCCCTCAAAACCGGATCTTCGCTAGCGGGGTGAACCGTTAATTCCCCGCACCGGACTTTAACCGGCAAGTTGCACTGCTTCCGCGGCATACGGTCAGGGCAAAGGCTTGGTCATCCCTTGTGGGTGCTACTCGTCCATGGAGCTGAATGAGATCCACCGATGATATTCCAAGGCGTTTTAAGCTTTGGTTGACGGAACTAATGGTAGCCTGTCGCAAATTGGCTAGATCCCCTGGCCCGATTCGCACCTTTGTTGCGACAGTCACATTGGCTCCTATCTTCTTCAGCACCTCGCCAAGATTGGTTTCGGAGGTTCCATTTCCATAGGCGGACGCAGTGTCGAAGTAATTGATGCCGAGTCTCATCGCCAGTTGCGCCACAGCGAGCTGCTTCTCTTGCAAGTCACGGGTCAAAAGGCCGGCGGTGGCTCCGCAGCCGAATCCTATCTCGGGAACCCTGAGGCCGGTTCTGCCAAGCGTCCTATACTCCATGATTAAACTTCCTCTAGGTCAAGCAGGAAACAATGAATCAGGTTATAAGTCCATCACCAGATTTGAAATAGTAATCGGCAAATTTCAACATAGCTCACCCTCTCAAAACCTTTCCTCCCACACGGTCAAGCTTGGAAAAGGCTCTAAGCCTGTGGAGGTTTTGTCTCCTTTGATGCAAGCCCGAATTTCTCGAGCCTGTAACGGAGCGTTTCAAGGGAAATGTCGAGCAGCTCCGCAGTGCGGCGCCGATTCCCGCCGGCTGCCTCGAGCGCGTGAATAATCAATGTCCGTTCGAGCTGCGCCAGGCTGATACCGCCCCGGGAGAAGTCCACACGTACGCCGGTACTGTCTACCTCTACCGACCCGCCGTGCAGGGAGATACCTTTGAGCCCCAGGGCATCACCGCCGATCTTGTCGTCCTCGTGGAGTAATACGACCCGCTCGATAATGTTGGAGAGCTCCCGGACGTTGCCCGGCCATGCGTATTGCGCCATGTATAATCTAACCCAAGGGCGATACGTTGCGCCATTTGTGATTCTAACCCTCCAAGGGCTCACATTAGAGCTCAAGGAGGGCAACAATGGAAGGGTTCACCATGGCACGACGATCCAAGCAGGAGTATTTACGATCCATCTATGATCGTTATCAGCACGCACCACGGGCACAGAAGGGAACGATGCTAGAGGAATTCTGCAAGGTTTGCGGCTACAACCGCAAATATGCCATCTGGCTTTTAAACCGGCCCTTGCCCGAGGCAACTGTACGCAAACGGGGTGCACCTCGCTCTCCTACATACAATCGGGCAATGGTAAGGATTTTGGCAAAGGTGTGGGAGGCCTCGGGGTATCTGTGCTCCCAACGTCTGAAGGCCGCCCTTGTACACTGGTTGCCCTGGATAAGGCAACACTTCGAGCTGACCCAACCGTTAGAGGATCAGCTCCTGGCCATCAGCGCCCGTCAGATGGATCGGCGCCTGAGGGAAACCAAGCACATCGTGAAACGCCGACTCTATGGCACCACTCGGCCCGGATCGCTACTAAAGCAGATGATCCCGATTAAGACCGATCACTGGGATGTGAACCGGCCGGGCTATCTGGAGATTGACCTGGTGTCACACTCAGGGGCCTCAGCGGTTGGGGAGTTTGTCCATAGTCTGGACTGTGTCGACATTGCTACCTGCTGGGTAGAGCGCAAGGCCGTCATGGGTAAGAGCGCTTTGGGTGTCTTGAATGCGGTCACCGAGATCGAACACCAGCTTCCTTTTCCCCTCAAGGGGATCGACTCCGACAACGGCAGTGAGTTTATCAACAATCGCCTTCTTGCCTTCTGTCAACAACGCCCAGCTGGCCACACCATTCAGTTCACCCGCTCGCGTCCCTACAAAAAAGATGACAACGCGCACATCGAGCAGAAAAACTGGACCCATGTCAGAAAGCTTATGGGCTGGGATCGCTACGACACCGCAAAGGCCCAAGAGGCCGCCAACCAGCTCTATGATGAGCTTAGGATCTTCCAGAATCTGTTCCAGCCCTCCATGAAGCTGCGATGCAAGATCCGTATAGGCTCTCGACTTATTCGCCGCTATGACACGCCTCGTACCCCGTTCGAACGGGTCGTGGAGTCCCGAAAGGGAGACCCCAAAAAGCTGGCAGCCCTCAAGCACACGCTTAAGACAACTGATCCCTTCGAGCTCTCTACCCGAATCGATCAGCAACTGCAGCGGATCTACAAGCTGGCCAGCCATGCAGACAGAGCCCCACGAGAGAGACCACCGCTGAAACAAACGCCGTGGAGAAACTGGACCTTCAGCAAGAAACTACAGCGCCAACAACAGGACATGAAACGACAGATGCGAGACGACTTCGGTTAGATTTTGTAATGACGCAACGAATCCCGCTAGGGTTAGATTTTTTGATGGCTTAACACGGGGGATTGCGTATACCGTGAGCCACAGCCGCACTGACCTCGCCGATAGCCGCGAGACGCTCGGTGGCACGGAGCTGTTCCTGCATTGCGGTCAACTCCCTGTTGGCCGAGTCGAGGGCCACGGTATGACGCTGAAGGTCCTCGTGTTGCACCTGAAGCTTGTGCGAGGCACGGTTTACGATGCCAAAGAGGGCGGCATACAAGATGAGAGCTCCGGTCAGTGATGTAGCAACGATCGACAACCGGCCGCGCCAAATGTTGGCCAGCACACGTACTGGATGCTTGTAGACCTCCACGACGCCGACAACGTTGGCAACGCCGGAGTTCTGGTCAGTAGAAAACGCGAGAGGAACATAGAGCTCGACCATCTGGGGAAAGTCCCGTTCGTAGAGGTTCTCGGGTTTGTCCATGTACTCGAGATGCGCAACTGTGTGCCCCTGGAGGGCCTGTGCCAGGTGAGCGTTTTCAGAGAAATATTCGCCAAGGAGACGCCGCTCGTCGGACCAGACTACTCGCATCTCGGCATCGTACAGCTTCACTCTGAGGATTTCTGGGTTGAGACTGGTCTGACGAAAGAAGAGCTCAAAGCGCGACTGAGCCTCTGGGCTCTGCCAATTCGCAAAGTCCTCCGCTCGTAGGAATTTAAATGCTCCCTCGAGGATCAGCGGCGCGCTGTTGGTCCGCTCACCATCCAGGAGGTTCTCACGGAGGAAAGACCACTGGACTATCGCCTGGACCGTGGTGATAAGAGCGATAATGATCAGACTTAGCACTGCAAACTTGCGGCTAAGCGACATATCCCTCATGGTTAAACGTATCATTGGCCTCCTTGCAGCCTAGCGCTTAATACCACAATCCATGCCAGTGGGTAAATGCCCACTCTGGGCAAATGCCCGCGGGCATTTGCCCATATGCCTTTCACCTAATGGAGACCGCCCGCACAAGATCCTACATATTGCTGGCACTTAGGAACGAGCCACACAATCGTCGAGGCCGAATCTCTGACCAGGCACGTGTCTTGCAAGAAGCGTGCTCAAGACTTGGGAGTGATGTCGTTGATCATCTCGGTGCACTTCGGACGGCTAGCAGGCGTTGCCGAATTACTGGCGAGGAGTCTAAGCAGTCTCAACTTGCCTGCAAGATGCCTGAAACTGTAAAAGACAGTCCTCGAATCCTTGTCATTGAGGATCATCCGAGGCTTTGCTACGACTTGGTAGAATTCGTGAGCTGAGACGGGGTAGGTATGAGGTCCAAGCAGCCCGCAGTGGTCAGATGTCCAAGAAGGTCAAGGAGGATCTGGTAATAGACTCTAACAAGATTTTAACGATTACAGCGCATCCTGAGAATAACTGCCGCAAACGGATTCTAAAGGCGTGAGCCGTTGGCTTCCTCGAAAAGCCTATTAAGTCTGTGAAGCTACAAGCGGAGGTGGCCCGCCTCCTGGGGGAGCTTGCGACTAGAGTCCGGTCGTCAAACCGAGCCAACTCCCTTGTGGGAGTATCCCCCAAGGATCGTCTATTATTAATCGGTGTACGCTCGTATTTGGACTAACTAAAGGAGAAGAGCATGTTTAACAAACAATACATTATTATGGCTATTCTGAGTGCTGGCCTAGTCCTTATACAAGCGTGATTTCTTTACGAAAGAGGTGAGTAGATACTCGAAATGCCCGCCAGTATTGGTTAAAGTGTGAATTGACCAAAACGCACACGCCAATGAAAGGGGGCATTTCAAGTGAGTCGATCTTACCTGAAAATCATCCGTAACCGCAAGCGAAGAATTGAGCGTCGTCTGGCACGCAAGCAGTACGAAGATCAGCCCAAGCCGATCATGACGGCTAGCAACATCCACTATGAGATGGCCGAGAAGAGTCAAGGGATCAGCTACGGCGGTATTGGGGCGATTCATCA
The DNA here is from genome assembly GCA_965215595.1 of uncultured Binatia bacterium (SeqCode). GTDB lineage: Bacteria > Desulfobacterota > Binatia > UBA9968 > CAXXLF01 > CBDCDW01. The sequence continues at coordinate 701,991 of CBDCDW010000007.1, forward strand.
GATGGTGGGACGGCTTGGGTTTGTCGATGAGGTCAACAGGGATGTGTCGCTGCTCAAGGTTCACGCGCCCTATTGGGAATCGGACCACGTGCTCAACATTGCCTACAACGTGCTGCTGGGCGGCATGCGCCTGGAGGACATCGAGCTTCGACGCAATGACGAAGTATTTCTCAACGCGCTGGATGCCGAGCGGATTCCAGATCCGACCACAGCAGGTGATTTCACCCGTCGGTTTGAACCGGGGGACATCGAGGCGTTGATGGAGTGTGTCAATCGCACGCGCCAGCGGGTATGGAAGAAAAGAGGGCGCAAGCTTATGAAGGATGCATTGATTGACATCGACGGGACAATAGCCGCGACCCTTGGGGAGTGCAAGGAGGGAATGGACATCAGCTACAAGGGTATCTGGGGCTACCATCCGTTGATCGTTAGTTTAGCCAATACCAAGGAGGTGTTGTACATGGTCAACCGTCCTGGCAACGTGCCCAGTCATCAAGGTGCGGCCGAGTGGATTGACAAAGCCATTGAGCTGGTCGGGCCGCATGCGCGCTGGATCACGCTGCGCGGGGATACGGACTTCTCGCTGACGGTTAACTTCGATCGATGGGCGGACAGGGTTGATTTTGTCTTTGGCATGGACGCGTGCAAGAGCTTCATTGAACGAGCCGAGGTGCACGATGAGGCCGACTGGGTGGTGCTGAAACGCAAACCGACCTACGAAGTCAAGACCCGTGATCGACAGCGACCGAACAACGTCAAAGAGCAGATCGTGCGCCAGCGGGAGTTCAAGAACATTCGCCTGGAGAGCGAGCATGTAACCGAATTTCCGTATCGGCCCACAAAGTGTAGTCGCGAGTATCGCATGGTTGTCGTGCGGAAAAACCTGAGCATTGAGAAGGGCGAGCAGGTGCTGTTCGACGATGTTCGATATTTGTTCTACATCACTACCCGTGAGGATCTGACGGCCACTGAGGTCGTGGAACTGGCCAACGGGCGTTGCGATCAGGAAAATGTCATCGAGCAGTTGAAGAACGGTGTCAATGCACTGCGCATGCCAGTGGACAATCTGGTAAGCAACTGGGCCTACATGGTGATGGCCGCCTTGGCGTGGAACCTGAAGGCATGGTTCGCGATGATGGTTCGGTTCAAAGACCGACAAGCCGAACTGCTGAGGATGGAGTTCCGAGGCTTCTTGCATGCGATGATCTGGTTACCGGCCCAGATCGTTCGTCAGGGAGGTAAGATCATCTACCGGTTGCTTGGTTATAATACGTGGCTGAAGGACTTCTTCTCGGCCTGGGAGTTCATCAGGCGATCGAAGTTCGTCTGAAGGAGTGCGGGTCAGGCCGCAAGACAATGGGAAACGGGAAGAAAACAGATGACGGGGTTTGCTCAAAACCGGTGACCATTTGATCGAGGTTGAACCCCCGAAGACAGCATGACGGCCATAAAGGTTACGCAGAACAGAAAACCTGCCGCAAAGACCCGTTGCGGGGCATGGCACCCCGCTTTGGGCCTTCGCCCACATGGAAATCACCGATCGTCTTGAAGCTCGCTTATTTTAGGACTAGTGATGTTTGGAAGCCAAGCAGTTGCAAGGAATGAACCGGGTGTGCGCTGTGAATACCAATTAACGATGAGCGATGTTGGTATAGCCGACGTTAAAATTGACGACTACGTTCTCGAAGTAGAAATTTCTGATGCACGAGCCGACACTCTGTACACGGTTTGGATCGATTTTAGAAATCGTGATAGTGGCTCACTGGCCGACGACTACAAGCCACTGCTTGATAGAGGGGCATTGAAACGTGGTGTTGCACCGGCCTTCGCTTCCACTGCCGGGGTCACGGCCGGTATGGGTCTTGATCCAAACGGGATCATTACAGACAAGTCAGGGGACGGTAAATTGGAGGCGATTCTTGATTACGAGCTTCTGAACCGAGGCGATGCTCCGGTGGTTGGCGCTGAATTAGCCATGCAAGGGCTTAATAGAGTCGGTGGGTATTGGTTACGTGTGTATGAAGGAGATCCTTCCGTCGCAAGTCTACAGCGAACCGATCTAGAAACGGGCCTCCCAGTCGTGGAACGAGCTACTCCCCAGGGAATTACCATACAACGACATCTAGACTTCGTTACCCATGGTCATACCCCGGGTGTCGCGGGCGTGGATCACCTTTCCGCCTTTAAAGGCGACTTCCCCGCTGATTGCCTACCCTTACCGTAGGACAGTGCGGCCTGACGATTTTGGGGTGTGCTAACCCCGATCCGACAAAAATGAGTGGGCCATGTACGATCTTGGGCCAGCCATTTCAACGGTCGCCGATATTTTGGTCGTAGGCCCGTAGTACGCTACGGGGTGAGTTATCGATTTATGGCACAAACAGCTCTGGAACCCTATTTGATGCTCGCTAACGATAATTTCTTGGACTGATTAATATCGGATCAGGGCTAACTGCGGCAGTTCGGGGTCAGGATGCTAACTGTCACGCCGGCACCCGAGCCTGCCGGGCCGGGGTAATCCAGCTCGGCCCCCAGGTCACACTAGGAAGTGCAAGAAGTCTCTTCTCTCAGCGCCTCATCAACGGTACGCTTGACCTGCGCCATAGTCAGCGGTTTGGTCAAGACAGGTCGTCCTGCCTCTTGTAGGAAAGTCTCTGTCTCCGGGCTCAAAATGTCCCCCGTCATGAAGACGACTCGGGAAGCCAAGGCCGGATGCCGTGATAGGATCCATCTCCAGACTCCTGTCCCGTCAAGGTCTGGCAGCCTCAGGTCGAGGGCGACGAGATCGTAGCCCCGCTCGCCTATGCTGGTCATAGCCTCTTGTCCAGTTGCCGCTTCCTCTACCTGATGACCAAAGGAACTGAGGATCTCGACCAGGATCTTGCGAAAATCCTTCTCATCGTCGACGACTAGGATGCGCGCGCGCCCCGTGGCTATGAGGGGATCCAGTGACACAGACTTGACAGGCTCCTCTCCTTGTCCTATGGGCAGTCTAACGGTAAAGCGAGCGCCCAAGCCCGGTAGGTTTTCTGCTTGCATCTTTCCCCCGTGCGCGTCAATGATTCCGAAGGAAAGAGTCAGTCCCAACCCGGTCCCCTCACCCAAACCCTTGGTTGTGAAAAACGGTTCAAAGATCCGACCGAGCACATTCGGGGGAATTCCGGGGCCGTTATCATCCACATCGAGGTACACATCAGACCCATGTCCGTATGACCGCACCGTTAGGCTTCGTTGACCGCGCACGGATTTCATCGCATGGATGGCATTTGAAAATAGATTGAGGAAGACCTGCTGGAGCTGGTGTCCGTCGGCCCAGATCTTTGGAACGGCTGGGTCAAGGTCTCTAACCACATGAATGACGTTGAGATCAAAATCTGGGGCTTGAAGGCTCAAGACCCTTTCCACCGCCTCATTCAAGTCAACCCGTTGCCGGTCGGGGGGGCTCCGTCGGGCGAAAACCAGGAGGTCTCTGATGATCCCCGAGGCCCGCTCGGCCTGCTGCTCGATCACCTCCACTCGATGCCCGACCGGATCAGGCAGTGTGGACTGTTGTTTTAGGAGCTGGGTGGAGAGGATGATAGACGAGAGGGGGTTGTTCAGCTCATGCGCCATGCCCGAGAGTAGCGTCCCGAGTGCCTTTAGCTTATCCGCCTGTACCAGTTGGGCCTGGGCCTCTTGGAGACGCTTGAGATTAGCCTGGAGCTCACCGTAAAGGCGGACTTTTTCTAGCGCAAGCTCAGCGTGATCGACGACGTTCATAAGGAGCCGGATATCTTCTTCACTGGAGCGATGGGGCAGTTGGTAGTAGGCCCCAATCACGCCGACCGGCTGGTCGCGGACTACTAGAGGAACAAGAAGGCCCGCCTGGACACCATGTGCGGCGAGGTAGGGCGGTTCTGAGAAGCGACATTCTCGAGAGAAGTCCTCCACCTGCACGCACTCCTTATTCACGAAGGAGTAGCCGAGCGACGACTCGGCGGACGGTGACACCAAGATCACACCAACGTTCCCCGGTCCCCATCCGACCCCTGCCTTGAGACGGAGTTGCCCAGGCTTGGGATCGAAGAGGAACAGACCTGCATAGTTCGCCTCGAGGAGGTCTCGAGTCACCCGCACAGCCTCGTTGAGGATAGCTTCCTCGCTAGACGCCTCGAGGAGCCGCTGGCCGAAGGTCTGGAGGGTTCTATCGCATTGGGCCTTGACGGCCAACTGCTCGAAGGATTTCACGGTTTCCATTGCCACACAGACTTGGGTCCCGAAGGCAGAGAGGAGGTCGACATCCGTGTCGGTAAACTCTCGCTCCGCGCTATAGGAGACCGAGAGGGATCTATAGGGCCCTTCGCTCTTCGTCATTAGCGGTATGGCCATGACGGCCTTGGGACTGTGCTCGTGTACACCTAGTTTTATGTTAGAGGGTAACTGAATACGATCATCGACCTGGATATTCGAGGTCCACACAGGCTGCCGTTGTGTGACCGCGAGTTCAGCTACACCGGTCTCGACCGGCGGTTCGTGAGCAGATGCACGCTTCTGCGAATTTTGTCCTGCTTGACTAACCCGCTGCAGGATCTGGGCATGCTCGTCCAGTTGAAACAGGATGGCGCTTTCAGCGCCGGTTACCTGCAGGGCTTGGGTCGTAATAGTATCCACGAGCGCCTGTTGGTCAAGGGTGGTTGCTATGGCCTGACCTGCGTTGTGGAGGACCTCCAGGTCTCGGTGGCGAGCGCGGGCCTGCTGGTAGAGCCAGACTTGTTCCCAGAGCAAACCGACGAATACCACCCCGACGCCGATGGGACGGGCGAGTCCAGCCATATACCAGGTCACCCCGTACCGAAATGGGTAGATGAGAAAGCCGATCACGCTAAGCAGCCAGATGAGTGCGGCGAGCATGAGGTATCCAGCGAACCAGTCCTGCGTCTTCCCAAGGACCTTCTGCGCGCCTGCCCAGAGCGCCCATCCGCCGAGGAGGCCACAGCACACTCCAGCAACCCCGATGGCGAAGGGAGTGAGGCGTCCAGGATTCATAACTAGGGACGGAAGCAAGGGACGGAGGAGAATGACCGCCATGACCACCAGGAGGAACAAAAAAAAGATTCCCACACCGATCCAGAACCTGGCGCGGTCGCTCAGAGGGAGTTGCCGGTCACCGTTGTGCGCAGCCAGACCGATGCCGGCAAACCCCACCGTACAGCTCAGTAAAAAGAAGTAGGGAGCCACGCCGGCATGTATGGTCGGAGTTCCAGGATAATCCGGCTGAGTCAGGATATGGGCCAAGCCAAAGAGTCCTGCCAGCCAGAGGGAAGTTCCCAGGAAAGCGGAGCGGCTGTCCTGCCAAAGTCGATGTCGCTCTAAGCACAGATATCCGACACCTATGGCGGCAAGAACGAAGGGAGTGTCGAAAATAGCGACGGCATAGGGAATTGGGAATCGGTAGGGATGAAGGAGGGAAGTGAACATTACGAAGGCCAAGTAACCAAACCCAACCACGAGGACAGCAAGAACCACCAAACCGAAGGTTCTTGCCTGTCGTCTAGGAAGAGTTATCTTTTGCCGTTCTGAAATCAACTTCGCGTCCAATCATGGGATCAAGCCGCTATAAAGAACTCGGAACCATGGTCACTTACCTCCTCGTAGCTTGCCCATTTAATAGACTATGTAAGGCATGTCAACAGGGGTAGAGAGTTGTTGGCGGGTTCCCACAGAATTTATTTCCAGGCTCATTTTCCCCGCGGTTTCTGGCCCGTGCTAAATGGCAGAGAGCGAGCGGTCTTTTTATCCGCGTTCGCAGCAGACCACGGGTGTAAACCCTAGGAGGCATTATTGCTTTGCTTTTTTGTATCTAGCTAGTCGAGGGGTAGTGCTGTGGGGTATTGATCGTGCAGTAGACAAGTCTAAGAGTGGCTCTTAATTGAAGGACTCCCCTTCGTAAGACTCGATTGAATGGGAGAGCGGGGAATGGCGAGGATGGAGGCCACCAAGGGAATCGAGTTACACATTCAGCATGAGTTAGAGGTGGAGAGAATGACTGAGGAAAGGCTGACGGTTCATAGACTGATATACAGGCTTTGTGAGGATGAGGAGATTACGGTTATGGGAGTTTCAAAGATACCTAGGATGGAGGAGTTGGTTTGAATCGGCAGCAGTATAATTTGGCAAGCAGGTCTGTCAACCGTGGAGCCAGGGGTAAATCCACACACAGGGCAAATGCCTGCGGGCAAATGCCTGCGTACTAGCCTTAAATCTCACTTATTCAAACGGAAAGCCCATAACATCAAATAGTTACACCCATCCGAAAGACTGGGCACAATTATTGCTTATATTAAGTACAAATTGGAATAGGGGAGACCAATTAGAAATATGAGGGAACGAAGGGAATGGGGTTCCAAAGGGGTTCCCGTAAAATACCTGCAAAGGCCGGACTACTAGTTGGGGTTACCGATGAAGAGGCTGCTGGCTTATTCCCATGATACCTATGGTCTCGGAAACATCCGGCGCATGCTCAATGTGTGCAATCATTTGATCGAGACTATTCCTGATCTGTCCATTCTGATGGTGTCCGGATCGCCGATGGTCCATAGCTTTCGTATGAAAAGTGGAATTGATTACATCAAGCTTCCGTGTCTTTCGCGCACGACGGTTGAGAGTTACTCCGTGAAAACCATTGGTGTAGGCCTCGCTGAAATTGTGAGCTTGCGGTCTGAGCTCATCTTACAGACAGTCAAGAGCTTCAAACCCGATCTCATGTTGATCGATAAAAAACCATACGGTGTCCAGCATGAATTGCGACGCGCATTGCATTTTGCGCGCACCTGCCTACCGGATACCAAGATCGTTTTGTTACTGCGCGATATCCTGGATAGTGTCGACGCCACCACCGCAGTGTGGAAGAAGCACGGTTATTATGAGGCCATTCAACGCTATTACGATCGCGTTTTGATTGTTGGTCTGAAAGAAGTCTTTGATACTGTGAAGGAGTATGGATTCACTCATTCCGTAGCAGACAAAGTACGTTATTGCGGCTACATCAAGCCCCCTGCGCCGACCCGCAGTCTCGACGAAGTGCGCAAAGAGCTTAAGCTAGCATGTGACAAAATAGTAGACAAATTAGTATTGGTGACGGTCGGCGGGGGAGAAGACGGCTGTCACTTAATTGACAATTATCTTCATGGCCTCGCCGCATATTCGTCCGAACAATCCTTTGACAGTCTCATTGTCTGCGGTCCAGAGATGGCCCCCTTACAACGGCAGACAATCCTTCAAGCTGCGGCACGCCATCCCCGGGTACAAGTCCGTGAATTCGTCTCGGACATGATGAGTTATATGAATGCCGCAGACACCGTGGTGTCGATGGCCGGGTACAATACGGTTTGCGAGTTGCTGTCATTGGGTAAACCCACAGTGTTAGTGCCACGTGTGCAACCGGTAATGGAGCAGTGGATTCGCGCCCAACGAATGGCTAACCTGGGTTGTTTTCGTGTGCTCCGTCCTGATGTCATGACTCCGACGAATTTAATGCACGCCGTCATCGAATTGTCCCAGCCGGGCCGTCTCGCCTCTTCCGTCCAGCCGCGGTTTGATTTTTCCGCTTTGCCGCGTGTCAGGAAAAATATTAACGCCCTTCTTCGCGAAAGCGACCACGCGGAACTGGGTGATGAAATCGATACGTTTCAAGAGGATTGCTTTGCATGACGACGAACTCATTGGTCGTCAAAACAGCCTATCTAGTTAAGACCTTCCCGAAGATCTCGGAGACTTTCATACGTAGAGAGATCCTCGAGGTGGTGGGACTATGATGGGTTCGTCGTGTTAAGCCATCAAAAAATCTAACCCTAGCGGGATTCGTTGCGTCATTACAAAATCTAACCGAAGTCGTCTCGCATCTGTCGTTTCATGTCCTGTTGTTGGCGCTGTAGTTTCTTGCTGAAGGTCCAGTTTCTCCACGGCGTTTGTTTCAGCGGTGGTCTCTCTCGTGGGGCTCTGTCTGCATGGCTGGCCAGCTTGTAGATCCGCTGCAGTTGCTGATCGATTCGGGTAGAGAGCTCGAAGGGATCAGTTGTCTTAAGCGTGTGCTTGAGGGCTGCCAGCTTTTTGGGGTCTCCCTTTCGGGACTCCACGACCCGTTCGAACGGGGTACGAGGCGTGTCATAGCGGCGAATAAGTCGAGAGCCTATACGGATCTTGCATCGCAGCTTCATGGAGGGCTGGAACAGATTCTGGAAGATCCTAAGCTCATCATAGAGCTGGTTGGCGGCCTCTTGGGCCTTTGCGGTGTCGTAGCGATCCCAGCCCATAAGCTTTCTGACATGGGTCCAGTTTTTCTGCTCGATGTGCGCGTTGTCATCTTTTTTGTAGGGACGCGAGCGGGTGAACTGAATGGTGTGGCCAGCTGGGCGTTGTTGACAGAAGGCAAGAAGGCGGTTGTTGATAAACTCACTGCCGTTGTCGGAGTCGATCCCCTTGAGGGGAAAAGGAAGCTGGTGTTCGATCTCGGTGACCGCATTCAAGACACCCAAAGCGCTCTTACCCATGACGGCCTTGCGCTCTACCCAGCAGGTAGCAATGTCGACACAGTCCAGACTATGGACAAACTCCCCAACCGCTGAGGCCCCTGAGTGTGACACCAGGTCAATCTCCAGATAGCCCGGCCGGTTCACATCCCAGTGATCGGTCTTAATCGGGATCATCTGCTTTAGTAGCGATCCGGGCCGAGTGGTGCCATAGAGTCGGCGTTTCACGATGTGCTTGGTTTCCCTCAGGCGCCGATCCATCTGACGGGCGCTGATGGCCAGGAGCTGATCCTCTAACGGTTGGGTCAGCTCGAAGTGTTGCCTTATCCAGGGCAACCAGTGTACAAGGGCGGCCTTCAGACGTTGGGAGCACAGATACCCCGAGGCCTCCCACACCTTTGCCAAAATCCTTACCATTGCCCGATTGTATGTAGGAGAGCGAGGTGCACCCCGTTTGCGTACAGTTGCCTCGGGCAAGGGCCGGTTTAAAAGCCAGATGGCATATTTGCGGTTGTAGCCGCAAACCTTGCAGAATTCCTCTAGCATCGTTCCCTTCTGTGCCCGTGGTGCGTGCTGATAACGATCATAGATGGATCGTAAATACTCCTGCTTGGATCGTCGTGCCATGGTGAACCCTTCCATTGTTGCCCTCCTTGAGCTCTAATGTGAGCCCTTGGAGGGTTAGAATCACAAATGGCGCAACGTATCGCCCTTGGGTTAGATTATACATGGCGCAATACGTCGGTACCAAGAATCGGATATGTCCTCAAGCGATTTCCCCGTATCTCCGAGACCTTTATCCTAAACGAGATCCTTGAATTGGAGCGCCAGGGAACCTCGCTGGAGATCTTCTCGCTGTTGGATCCTGAAGACGGACTCAGGCACCAGGCCTTGAGCAGAGTCAGCGCCCGGGTAACTTATCTTCCCCGGAATGCCTTCCTGAAGAAGTGTCATATACAAGAAGGGCGCTACACCGACGGATGCTTCTCCGAGCAACCGCTCCAAAAGCTGTTCAATCACGAGGAGAGGGCGCCTGCCACCTTATTGTTTCAAGCGGCTGCCGTGGCAGGCTTAGCTGCGGCGAAAGGTGTCCAGCACCTCCATGCCCATTTCGGCACCGACGCGACAACCGCGGCTATGCTAGCGGGAAGGCTTAGCGGTATTTCATACTCTTTTACCGCCCACGCGAAGGACATCTACGATGAGAGCGTTGATCCTACGCTGCTCAAGATGAAGATGACGCGGGCCCGATTCGTCATCACAGTCTCAGACTATAACAGACGTTACCTAGCACATTTGGCCGGAGAAGATTCCGGCTGTAAGGTACTTCGGCTCTACAACGGAATCGATCTCAACCGGTTCCAGTCTGATCCCCTGGCCCACCGCGAGCCGGGCCTGATCCTTTCGGTTGGTCGGTTAGTTGAGAAGAAAGGATTTCGCCATCTGGTTGAGGCCTGTCGAGGTCTGAAGGACGCGGGGTGTCGCTTCCGGTGCCTCATCGTGGGATCCGGACCTGAGCAGAATTCCTTGAGCCGGCAGATCGCCGTTCTTGGGCTCAAAGACCACGTTACACTATTGAGGGCCCAGCCTCAGGGACGAGTCTTGGAGCTGATGAGAGAGGCCAGTGTCTTTGTCCTGCCTTGCGTAGTAAGCACAACAGGGGACCAGGATGGACTCCCTACTGTCCTGCTGGAGGCTTTAGCGGTGGGGCTGCCGGCGATCTCTACCACCCTGGCTGGGATCCCCGAGATTATTGAGCATGAAAAGACAGGCCACCTCGTCCCGCCGGAGGATCCAAGGCGCCTCGCAAAGGCCATCAGGGAGGTCCTCGCGAACCCGGGGCTCCAAGAGCGCTTTGCACGGGAGGGGCGCTCGAAAGCCGAGGAGGTCTTCGATATCCAAAAAAATGCTCAGATCCTCCGAGGCCTCTTCACACGATCAACGGTCGGGCCGGATCGCACTATGGAGCCTGTTCTTGATGAAGATCGCGTACCTCTCGTCGGATAGTGGCATCCCGGTCTTCGGAAACAAAGGTGCATCCGTCCACATTCAGGAGTTGGCCAACGCCCTGAGTACCTTAGGTCACCAGGTCACGATCCTCGTAGCGAGTCGGGGAACAATGTTATGTCCCCTTAAGGCGGAGGTCATCGAAGTCGAGGCTGAGATCCCTCCATTGGCCCCCGAAGCACTTTCTAATGTGGGGCAAGAGAAGACCATCGCCAAGGAACAACGCTCACTCCGCATCGGTAACGCGATGCTGGAACGTCTGCTGACGCTCCATGCCACGGAGGGATTCGATCTGATTTATGAGCGGTACTCCCTCTGGAGCGCGGCTGGCGTGAAGGCGGCCCAGAAGTTGAAGATCCCGTGTCTTGTTGAGGTAAACGCCCCCCTCTTGGAAGAGCAGCGGAAGTACCGCAAGTTAGCCTTGAATTCAGAAGCGGAAGCGATTGAGGCCGAGGTCTTTGGCGGTGCTCATGTCTTGTTAGCAGTCTCCGAGGAGGTAAAGGCCTACGCCATAGCCAGGGGGGGGAACCCGGAGCGGACCTTCGTTGTCCGCAACGGTGTGGACATCAAACGGTTCCATCCCGTAGTCGAGCCGGAGTCCTTGAAAGGCACCGATGAAAAGTTTGTCATTGGGTTCGTTGGGAGCTTAAAGGTCTGGCACGGCATTGAAGTGCTCTTGGAGGTTTTCCGGACGCTTCTTGATCACTCGTTAGCTTACCATCTCCTCCTCGTCGGCGATGGTCCCCTCAGGAGCTGGACCGAGGGTTATATCCAAGGCGCCCGCTTGGCAGAGAAGGTCACCATCACAGGATGGGTCCCCTACGACCGGCTCCCCAGACTGATCCAACGGATGGATGTTGCAGTGGCCCCCTATCCCTTCTTGGAAAACTTCTATTTTTCCCCGCTGAAACTCTTCGAGTACATGGCCGTTGGGAAGCCTGTGGTCGCGAGCCGAATCGGCCAGATCCAGGAGGTGATCCAAGACGCGGAAACGGGGCTCCTTGTGCGGCCCGGGGACCCCGGGGATCTCGTTGAAAAGATCGAGCGGCTACGCCATACTCCGGGACTTCGCGAAGCCCTGGGGACTGCAGCGTCGCAGGAGGCCGGTCATCATACCTGGGAGCGAAATGCCCGTAACGTGATGGCCCTTGGCAATCGACTGGTGAAGAACGGATGAAGCCTTTCTGGAGATTAAATCCAGCTCTCGGAAAGATCCAGCCCCGGGCAATCCGGCGGATCTTCGGCCACTTCGGGCCTCAGCTGCGCCCGCACCAGCGAACTCTTCTCCTCGCGGGGATCTGCACGCTGGCGGCGACGGCGATGGCACTGCTCCGGCCCTGGCCCATTAAGCTGATCTTCGATGTCATTCTCGTCCCGCAAACCAAGGCAGGATTCTTGGAGCACGTCCCCCTGCTCGGGGGAAGCACTGAAACCCTTCTCGCCGGTATCGCTCTCTCCATCCTTCTCATCGCCGTCCTGGCAGGGCTCGCTCGATACGGGCAAAAGTTTCTCACGAATAGCGTCGGCCAGAAGGTAGTCGCCGACATTCGCCGACAGCTTTTCAATCATATCCAACGCCTCTCCCGGTCCTTTCACCACGGCCACCACTCCGGGGACCTTATGATGCGGCTGACCGGCGACATCCTGATGCTTCGCGAACTCATCGTTGGATCGGTCATCTTTTTGAGTGAAAACCTCCTCGTCCTCCTGGGGATGTTTGCCATCATGTTTTGGATGGACTGGCAGCTTACTCTCATCGCCATCAGTATCTTTCCTATCCTCACTCTCGTGGCCATGAGCTTCTCAGGGAAGATCAAGAGTGTGACCAAAAAGCAGAGGCGCAAAGAGGGCCAGGTCGCCAGCGTCATCAGCGAGACCATCTCCGGCATCGCCGTGGTTCACGCCTTCGCTCGAGAGCGGTACGAGGGCGAACGCTTCTCGCGCCAGAACAAGGCCAGCCTTAAGGCGGGGATCAAGGCGACTCGTCTGGCGGCGAACCTCAACCGGCTTGTCGAGATCCTCGTAGCGGCGGGGACCTGCGCCGTCTTGTGGATGGGGGTCAAGAAGGTACTGGCCGGGGTTCTTACTCCAGGCGACCTCCTGGTCTTTACGTTCTACTTAAGTGGCCTGTACAAGCCGATCCGCAGGCTGTCTGGCCTCACCAGCCGGATGGCCAAGGCGAGCGCCTGCGGCGAGCGGGTCATCTCGATCCTCGAGACAGAATCCGAGATCAAGGATGCCCCCGACGCGATCGTGGCGCCCCCCTTCCAGGGAGAGATCGTCTTCGAGGAGGTGGACTTCCGGTACCATCCTGGGGAGCGGGTCCTCAATGGGGTAAGCTTTACGGTGAAGCCGGGACAGATGGTGGCCCTGGTGGGGCCGAGCGGAGTTGGGAAATCGAGCATTGCCAACCTTCTCCTTCGTTTCTACGACCCTGTCGAGGGACGGATCCTCATTGACGGGACCGACATCCGCCGCTACTCCCTGGCCTCGTTACGAGACCAGATCGCCGTTGTCCTCCAGGAGTCGGTCCTCTTCGGCACGACCATCAGGGAGAACATCGCCTACGGGAAGCTAGATGCTAACACGGAGGAGATCGTGGCCGCTGCCAAGGCGGCCAACGCCCACGACTTCATATTGGAGCTTGAGGACGGGTATGAAACCACCATCGGCGAGCGGGGCGAGACCCTTTCCGGCGGCCAGAAGCAGCGGATCGCAATCGCCAGGGCCATTATCCGGAATGCCCCCATCCTGATCCTGGACGAGCCGATGACAGGACTTGACGGCGAGAGTAAAGCAAAGATTCAGGAGGCCCTAGAGCGCCTCATGGACGGGAGGACCTGCCTATTGATCACCCATGACCTACAGGCAGTGTCCGAGGCAGATCTTGTCTTGGTTCTAGAAGAGGGCCGTATCGTCGAGCGAGGAAGGCATAGTGACCTCGTGGCCAGGAATGAGCAGTACAGTCAACTTTACGACCTCAAGATAGCCCAGCACAAGGCCAGGAAGGTTTCGATAGGAGAGGTGTAAATGACGGTGGTACATCGGAGGCCTGATCCTTTTACTAGGCAGTCGCAATATGAGCCTTCGCTGCTCAGGCAGCTTAAGGCGGCCATGTCCTCGGCGACGATGCTGGAAACCCTGAGGCGAGACTGGGAGTACCTCAAGCGGCGGGGTTTGGTCCTCAGGGACTGTCAGGTGACCCGTGTGTATCCCCGGGAGGAAAATGAGTTCCTCGTCGAATATGAAATGCACTTCCTCGACGAGAGCGGAGAAAGGATCGAGCGCGTCTTTGGAGAGTTGGTCGGGGAAAATGCCGAGAAACGATGTGGTGAGATCATAGAACAGTTGAAGAAGACGAGGGGGAAGCAGCTTTCGCGGACCATCCAGACAGACCTCGTCACCTGCCTCCCGGATCTGGGGCTTATCCTGCGGTTTGCCGGAATAGATGAGAAACTCCCTGGTCTGAGACACATCCGAAAACGTTTGACGATTCGACCAATCGTGTCTCGCTACCTGTCCCTCGACGGGGACGATGTGACAAAAAAATGCGCCATCGAAATTTTGGGTCATCGGCTGGGAAAGCGATGCATCATGCGGTATCGCCTGGAGTCTCTGGATCCGAAGACCGAGCGGAGGGTTCCCCGATCCCTTATCGGGAAGGTGTACAAAATTCGAGAGGACCGTGGGAGGCTGGTCTTCGCCGCAATGCAAGGCCTCTGGGAGCAGGGCTTTTCGGATGGGGCTGAGGACGGAATCCGGATCCCGAGGCCTCTAGCCTATCTGCCGGATTGGCAGCTGCTCCTGATGGAAGATGCCCCTGGGTCCACCCTGGCGAGCCTAAAGGGGTCGGCGATCGAGCCCGCGATCGATACAGCGGGAAAGGCCCTCGCCAAGTTACACCAGTGTCCCCTAGAGGTCCCTGGGCGGCATACCGTTGAGGATGAGCTGGAGCTGTTAAGGGGGTGGGTCGGGGTGGTTTCGCAGGTGAATCCTGGATTAAAAAATGCTTTAGAGGACGCTCTCAAAAGGGTGCAGCTTGCTCTCAATCGGTGCCAGATCTTCAAGGCTACCTTAGTCCATCGGGACTTCTACGAGAAGCAGATTCTGGTGGAAGGACTCCAGGCCATCCTCATCGACTTCGATACGCTCTGTCTCTCCGACCCGGCGATCGATGTCGGAAATTTTCTGGCCCACCTGCGGTTGGCGGGCCTGCAGCATTCAGGAAAGCCCGACCATATGGAAGAAGCTTTTCTTGCTGCCTATGGGCCGGCGCCCTCCCAGGATTTTCCCACCAGGGTCGACGCGCACACCAAGTCTTCCCTCCTCCGCTTGGCTTGCCTTTACTCCCTCTGGCCCCAGTGGACCCATCTGGCCGAGCCCTTATTAGGAGACCTTGCATGAGCCGGGAGTCATTCCCGCCGGCTTGATGGATGCGGGCCTCGAACGAATCAACCGGGTCGGAGGGAGGGCACACTATGGGTGAGAGCCAAACGCCAGGGATGAGGCTCAGCGTCATCATCCCCTGTTGGAACTCGGCCGACCAGCTCCCTCGGCAGATCGAGGCGCTAGCCCGCGAGAAGTGGCAAGGGTGGTGGGAGGTGATCATTGCCGATAACGGGTCAACGGACGGAACGCGCGCGGTCGCGGAACAGTTTAGGGATCGCCTACCGCACCTGCGTGTCGTCGACGCCTCGGCACGGCGGGGGGCATCGTATGCTCGCAACGTCGGGGCGCGTTCGGCCTCAGGCGAGGCGTTCTTATTCCTCGACGCCGACGACGAGATTGCGCCAGACTACATACCTGCGATGGCCGATGCACTGGCGCGTTACGACTTCGTCGCTGCCCACCGCGATAGTGAGTCGCTCAACACGGGGTGGGTCCGGTTGAGTCGGCGCACACACCCGTACGAGGGGTTCAGGGACTTTTTCGGCTTTTTGCCCCATGCGGGGGGGAACAGGACCGGCGTCAAGCGCTCGATCTTCGAGTCCGCGGGGGGCTTCGATGAGAACCTCCTGGGAGGCGAGGATGTCGACTTCTGTTGGCGGGTGCAGCTCGCGGGGATACCGTTGCGCTTGGTGCACAACGCGACGGTGCGCTACCGGTATCGAGAGAGCCTCAGCGGTATCTTCCGACAGGCGCACCTCTCAGGCAGGAGCGACGCTTTGCTGTACCGCCGGTACCGAGCGGCCGGTATGTCGGGACACTCAATCGGGGTCGGGCTGAAGGAGTGGCTGCGGCTAATGCGGCGCCTCCCTCGCATTCATGGCAAGTCGGACTGGGCGCGCTGGGTGCGGAGGCTCGGTCAGTGCGTGGGACGGCTGGAAGGGAGCCTGCGCTATCGTGTCATCTACTTATAAGCCGGTTGACGAGGCCTTTGCCCCCTCTGTCCGCCCGTGAAGCCATTGGACGTGCGCTTATTACGAGACCTATGATGAACCTTGAGGCCTTCCCCACAGATCCTGACCTTCCTCAGCTTAAAATCGCCACCGATCCCGTGCTGATGCGAGAGGTGTTCCGAGGATACCTCCGCCAGCTCCCCGGTAGGGCCTATTACGTGCAGGATTGCCTTCTCTCCTGGGTGCGCTATTTTCGGAGCGCCCGCTGCACGCTGCAATATACCCTGCGCCTCGTGGAGCCTCGGACAGGTGACGAGCGGACCCAATGGTTAACCGGCGTGATTGATGCAGATGGTCGGTCCGAGCGGATCTGGCAAAAGCTTCGGTTCACCAGTCTGGAGCAGGAGATCCCCGAGGGCTTACTGACTTTTGAACCAGTCTCCTTCATCTCTGACCTCAGGATCCTGGTGCAGGTCTTCCCCTTCGACCGCCGGCTTCCAGCCCTTCCCATCCTGATGGCGGGACCATCGCCAGACCTGGAGCGTTTGCTCCTCACCCGATTCGGGCCTGGCGACTGGCAGGCCGAGGCGTGGAACATCGAGCCGATCCGGTACCGGGTCGGAGCGAGAGCGGTGCTCCAGTACGCGGTGCAGGCCCGGGATGCTGCGACAGGTAGAAGAGGAGAGAAGCGCTTCTACGTAAAAGTCTACCGCGACGAAGAAGGTGAGCGAACCTATCAAGCACTTCAGACGCTGTGGAGGAGGAGCGAGGCCAGAGGAGACAGTTTCACCGTGGAAATGCCTATCGCCTATTTGAGCAGTCTTCACACCCTCCTCCAGGGGGAGGCCACCGGGACCTCACTCGAGCAACTCCTTCTCCAGGGCCGCGATATGGTGGCGGCGGTGCGCAAAGCCGTCCGGGCCCTGGCTGTCCTGAATCAAGATAACGTGGCCACGATGCGGCGCCACTCGCAAGAGGACGAAATCTCAGATCTGAAGTCGGAAGGGAACATTCTCCGGTGGGCCTGTCCCCAGCTGGCAGCAGAGGTCGACCGAATCATTGGTACCATCTCCGCGAGCCTCGAAGAAGTCCCGTCCGGGCCGACCCATCGGGATCTCAAGACCGATCATATTTTATTTGATGGCGACCGTCTCGCCCTCCTCGATCTTGATTTTTTTGCTGAGGCCGACCCAATCCTGGATCCCGCCAGAATTCTGGCTCACCTTGCTGGCCTAACCTTCCGATTTGACCTGCCTGACGACGGTCGCTGTAAGGTGGTCGCGCGTGCCTTCGCCGAGGAATACTTCGTTCATGTACCGAGGACCTGGCGCGGCAGGCTGCCCCTCCACTACGCCGGCGCCGTTCTGAAGGAAGCGGTTGCTGTCTTCCGCCGCCAGGAATCGCGCTGGCCCGAGAAGGCTGCCGCCTTGGTCGAGGAGGCAAGGGACGCTCTAGCAGGCAGGGTCTGGTGAAGGTGAACACCTTGATGGATGCGGGCCTAGAACGAATCAACCGATTAGGAAGGAGGGCGGCACCCTATGGATGAGAGCCAAACGCCAGGGATGAGGCTCAGCGTCATCATCCCCTGTCGGAACTCGGCCGATCAGCTCCCCCGGCAGATCGAAGCGCTAGCCCGACTTCCACAGTTGGGGTTCTGAATTGTGTAATATTAACAAGTTGGGGCTTCAAGTCGGCACAAAATACCGGCCATCGAGGGCGGGTGGAGTCGCTTCGGGAGCAAAAGACCGAGACGTTGTAGAAGTAGCGTCTGCTCGTGTTCAGGCCATACCACACAGCGAAGGCGCAACTCCCGTTTTGAGCCGTTAGCCAGCGGCAACACAATGTCTGCCGAGTGACTGCGTGAAAGCTCGGTGAGGATGATGCGTGGTGAGTCACCCAGTCCTTCGCGGGACTGCCACTTCTGGAGCGTTTCACACAAAGCGTAGGCGAGAAACAGATCAAGATTTGCGCCTTTGATGCGGAGCCGCGCGACGGCAACCGGGAGCTTGAACCGCCGCAAACCTGCGCTACCCGGGTTCACAAACAAAGCCCCGTTATGCTCCGCAATCGACGGCCGGTGAGAATGACCACTTATAACGCACCGGAAACCTGCCGCGCCCGGATCTAGGATAATCTGCTTTGTATCGTGTAGGACGTAGACCCGGACTTCCTCGACCTCAATGACCTCTGTTTCCTAACAATCGCGTACCCATTCACCCTTGTTGGTGTTCCCCCTGCTACGGACGGTGCTGTGCCGCTCGCCCCAACGACCGTGGACCAATTCAATTGCTTGCACGACACGGGCGATTTTTGTGATTGAAAAGTGTGGGTATATTATTACATGGAGGGGAAGAGCGTCATTCATACAAGATTACAGAACGGATGCTTTTCCCCTCGTGCATTAGGTCAAAGGCGTGGTTAATGTCCTCTAGGGGCATGGTGTGGGTGATCATCTCATCCACTTTGATCTCTTGATTCAGGTATCTTTCCACGTAGCCGGGGAGCTGGGAACGTCCCTTGACCCCACCGAAGGCGGTTCCCCGCCATACCCTTCCCGTTACCAGTTGGAAAGGACGAGTGCTGATCTCTTCGCCTGCGCCCGCTACTCCAATAATAACTGACTCTCCCCAACCCTTGTGGCAGCATTCCAGCGCGGCACGCATGGTATGAACGTTTCCGATGCATTCGAAGGAGTAATCCACCCCACCGTCCGTCATTTCTATAATCACGTCCTGTATCTTGTTGCTATAGTCCTTGGGATTGAGTGCATCGGTGGCCCCCAATTGTTGAGCCATTTCGAATTTGCTGGAGTTGGTGTCCACGCCAATGATGCGTGCCGCCTTGGCAAGGGCCGCCCCTTGGACCGCACTCAGGCCCACGGCTCCCAGACCGAAGATTGCGACCGTGGAACCCGGTTGGACCCTGGCCGTATTCAATACCGCTCCGATTCCAGTGGTAATACCGCAGGCGAGTAGGCAGACCTTGTCCAGCGGCGCCGCGGGATTAATTTTGACCACAGCGATCTCCGGCAGGACCGTGTACTGTGAAAAGGTCGACGTCCCCATGTAGTGGTAAATGGTCCGTCCCTGGTGAGAAAACCTGCTGGTTCCGTCGGGCATCAGGCCTTTTCCCTGTGTGGTACGAATGGCTCCGCAAAGGTTTGTCTTACCGGATTTACAAAATTTGCATTGCCCGCATTCGGGTGTATAGAGGGGAATGACATGGTCGCCGGGCTTCAGCGCAGAAACACTAGGGCCCACCTCCTCAACAACTGCCCCTCCTTCGTGCCCAAGAATTGCGGGAAAGACTCCTTCAGAGTCCTTGCCGGAAAGCGTATAAGCGTCCGTGTGGCAAACCCCTGTGGCTACCAAACGGAGCAGAACTTCTCCATTTTTTGGCCCCGCTAGCTCAACCTCTTCAATCTCCAATGGTTTACCTGGTTCCCTGGCCACTGCTGCACGTGATTTCATGGATTCTCCTTTATTCCATCAAACGTCCAATTCTACAATTTCGGGATCCATGGATTGGCCGTTGATTTGCAGCCGAGCCACGGCAACTGGAAGCTTGAATCGTCGAGGTCCGGCGCTTCCGGGGTTCAAAAACATGACTCCGTTGTGATGGGTAATCCAGGGTTGATGAGAGTGCCCGCTGATTACGGCAGTAAAACCGGACTTTGCCGGGTCAAGGTCCAGCCGCTTGAGATCGTGGAGCACGTAGATGAGCAGCTGGTCTAATTCGACGACTTCCGTTTCCTGAAAACCGCGTGCCCAATCCCCCTGATCCACGTTTCCCCGAATGGCCACCACAGGGACAATGGATTGTAGTGTTTGGATTACCTCTGATTTGCCTATGTCCCCGGCATGAATGACTAGCTCTGCACCTTTCAGTGCCAGGAGCGCTTCAGGTCTTACCAGTCCATGGGTATCCGAGATCACTCCTATGAAGCGTTTTCCCATTTTTGTCACCATTGGCGAATTCGACTAACCCAGCCGGGAACACCATACAGATGAGTTTAGTCGTTAAGCGTCTCAAGATGCTGTCTGAGGGCGCTTAGATTCGGTGCTATGGGCTTGAGTTCTTCTTGGGGATCCAAGATTGCGGACGGTTGCTTGAGACCGTGGCCCGTGATGTTGCAAATGACCATGTCATTCTGATCAATGGTTCCCTCTTGCCGCATTCGCCGTGCAGCAGCCAAGGAAACGGCCCCTGCGGGCTCCGCGAAGACGCCGGCAAAACGTCCTAGAAGTAACTGCGCTTCAAGGATTTCTTCGTCGCTGAAAGAAAGGGCTGTTCCTTTGGATGCGCGAATAGCCTTTAGGGCACGCCATCCCATGGAACTTGGATTACCCACCTTGATGCTCTCTGCCACGGTCTCCCCAACGGGAACTGGCTCGATTTCGGTTTCGCCCTTTTCAAATGCAACTGCGATGGGGGCGGCAGCTTGGCTTTGAGCAGCAACGAGTCTCGGCAACCGATGGGCCCAACCAAGTCCGTTGAGCTCCTGATAGCCTTTCCAAATAGCATAGAGCCCTGTTCCCCCCGCGCTTGGATGAATGATCCAATGGGGAACATGTTCATCCAGCTGATCAAAAAGCTCATAAGCATAGGATTTCTTACCCTCGTTGCGGTAGGGGTTGGAGGATAAACAGTCATACCAGCCGAATCGTTCAATGGCGGCGCTGTAAAGCTTGGCTCCGTCATTGTCTAAATCACCCTCCAATGGAACAACGGTCGCACCATAGGCTCTTGCCTGCGTGATCTTTGCGCGTGAAATTCCATAAGGCACCATGACAATGCAGTTCAGCCCCGCAGCGGCCGAATAGGCTGCCACCGAGGCAGCTGCATTTCCTGTGGATAGCGCGGCAGCTGTCTCGAAACCCATTTCCTTTGCTTTAGAAAGCCCAACAGAATTGCTCCGATCCTTAAGGGAACCCGTCGGTAGCAACGTATCGTTTTTGAGGTAAAGGCGGTTCAGACCCACCTCCTGTGATAGCCGCTTCGGTTTCAGCAGGGGGGTGTAGCCTTCCCCTAAGGACACAATCTGTGAACGGCTCTGGATCGGAAAAAAATCAAACCACCGCCAAAGGGTACGGTCCGTAGACCTGCGAATGTCTGTCAGGTGAGATCGAGTCAGATGGGATATATCGACCACTACCTCGAGAACAGATGAACAGGAGGGACACTCGAAGATGGTTCTCGAAGGTGACTCCGTTCCACACTTCGGGCAGCGCAAAGCTTTGACTAACCCCATAATCCTCTTTCCCTCTCTAAATTCACAAATCTAAAATCTAACCACCCATATAAAGATGTTTCGGGCAAAGAAAGAACTTTTCCTATTTTCTCCGAACTTGGCGCCCTTTGCGTCTTCGCGCGAGTCATCTCTCCCTTGTATCTCTTCCTTTGTGTACTTCGCGTCCTTCGTGGTCAAACAGTCTGTCACCACGAAGAGCACGAAGGTCACGAAGTTTGGATCACTCGAAGTGCCAAGAACGAAAGGGTCACAAAGATTGTTTTGCGCCCTTTGCGTCTTCGCGCGAGTCATTCCTTCCCCAATTCAGAAATCCGAAATTTCAAATCCAAAATCAAAAATCTCAAATCTAAAATTATTGACCTCTTTCTTGTGACAGGCTTTCCCAAAAGAGTTCCGCTGGATGTTTGGCTTTCCGACCCGTTAATTGGTGAATTTGCTGGCGGCAAGAGATTCCCGAGGCAACAATTTCCATTTCATTCCCCGCAGCCCGTACGGCTGGTGCGAGCCGGCGGTTGCCAATGGCGAGGGATATCTCGTAGTGTTCCTTTTCATAACCGAAGGAGCCTGCCATGCCGCAGCAGCCTGAGTCCACTTCCTCGACATCATATCCAGCCCAGCTAAGCATGGCAACCGTCTCCCTGTTACCCACCAATGCCTTTTGATGGCAATGACCGTGGAGAAGGGCCTTGCCGCTTTTTTTTTGCAGATTAAAAGTCAGTCGCCCTGCGTCCCTTTCGCGCAGCAAAAATTCTTCCAAGAGAAAGCTTTGATCCGCCACTTGCCTGGCATCATCACTGCGAAGTAGGTCTGGATATTCGTCTCGTAGTGTAAGTAAACAGGATGGTTCCAACCCCACGATTGGAACTCCGCTGCTTGCATATCCTATGAGCCGATCCACGTTGATGGAAGCGTTCTTCTTGGCCTCATTGAGCATTCCTTTAGAAATGAGGGGCCGCCCGCAGCACTCCTTGCGGGGCAGCACTACCCGGTAACCACCTCGCTCTAGTATTCGTATGGCATCCATGGACACTGCAGGAGTATTGAACGTATTAAAGGTGTCATGAAAAAAGACCACCTCGCCCTTTGAACCATCTCCCTCAGGCGACCGCTTACGGAACCAATCCACCAAGCTTTCATTCGCGAAGAGCGGCAAGGGACGTCTGCGGTCGATTCCCATAAAAAGGTCTAGTAGCCAACGGTGGATACGCGAATTAAGCAATAGGTTTGACACCGGAGCAAGACGGACTCCCCAACGGTTGATGCCTTCGATCCTACCGAACAGCCGGTTGCGCAAAGGGAGCCCATTGGCTTTGTAATAGTGGGACAAGACCTCATACTTGAGCTTGGCCATATCCACATTTGAAGGGCATTCTGCCTTGCACGCCTTGCACTCCAGACAG
Source organism: uncultured Binatia bacterium (SeqCode) (assembly GCA_965215595.1). Taxonomy (GTDB): domain Bacteria; phylum Desulfobacterota; class Binatia; order UBA9968; family CAXXLF01; genus CBDCDW01. Next base: position 724,495 of record CBDCDW010000007.1, read on the forward strand.
AGGTCCAGCGTCTGGTAGAGCCTTTTCCCGGTAAATTCGTCCTTTGGGACCTTTCCTGAAAGCACAGCCCGAAGTGCATTGGCTCGACCCCTTGTGGAGTGCTCTTCGTCTAACGTCGCCATGTAGGAAGGGCACATGGTTCCGGCCAATTTCTTCCGGCATACACCCATGCCACTACACATCTCTACAGTCGCTGCAAAGCCACCTTGCTCGCTAAAATCGAGCGTTGTTTCGGGTTCCCAAGTATTGTTATTAGAAGGGTCCGCTCGAAGTGATTCAGTCATCGGTGGGGCATCAACGATCTTGCCCGGGTTCATCATACCCTTAGGATCAAAGGCCCCTTTAACCCTACGGAAGGCCTGATAGAGATCGGAACCAAAGAGTTTTTCGTTGAAATGACTACGGGCCAAACCGTCCCCATGCTCTCCGGAAAGGGCTCCACCAGATGCGAGGACCAGGTCTGAAATTTCACCTGCGATCCCTGTCATCTTGCGAATCTCTGCCGGTTCCTTGAGATTGATGAAGGGACGAATGTGGAGACACCCTACTGAGCAGTGACCGTAGTAGCCCGCATTCACGTCATAACTTTTGAGAATTTCCCGAAATCCCTTAACGAACGCGGGGAGCTTGGCAGGGTCCACAGCCGTGTCCTCCACAAAGGCAATGGGCTTTTTATCCCCTTTCATACCCAATAGAAGACCTAGGCCGTCCTTACGTAGACCCCAGATCCTTTGAACGTCATCGGGGTCGAAGGCTTGAATAGAATCGTAACCTATAACCTGCTGCTTTCGGAGCAATTCCAGTTTCTCAATTTTAGCCCTTACTTCTCGCTCTGTAGCCCCGTCGTATTCTACGATCAGGATCGCATTGGGTTCCCCCTGGATGAATCCCATTTGCTTGGACCGACCCAGGTTTTTTCGGGCAAGATCGAGGATTTGCCTATCCAACAACTCAACGGCATAGGGAGCCGTCTCCACTATGGTCGGTGAGACTTCCAGGGCCTCCCAGACATCGCGGAAATGAATCACGTCTAATGCCACATGTTTGGGCCTATGGACAAGCCTTAACTTGGCTTCCACGACACATGCCAGCGTACCTTCAGAGCCCACCACCAAGCGCGAAAGGTTAAGAGGTTGCGGTTTCACGAATTCGTCCAGGTTATAACCGGATACCCGGCGCATGATCTTTGGATAGCGGGCGAGAATATTCTCCCGTTGATCACCTATGATGCCTGTTAATTCTCTGTAGACATGCCCTTCCAAAGTTTGGCTTTGGCACTTGAGCTCCAGTTCCTCAATCGATAGATCCTTCATGAGGACCTCACTACCATCAGCCAGGTAACCGGTGAGTTCCAATACGTGATCCAGGGTCTTGCCGTAGGCAATAGAGTGCATGCCAGCGGAGTTGTTGCCGGTCATGCCGCCAATGGTTGCCCGGTTGGAGGTTGAGGTATCCGGGCCGAAGAGGAGGCCCATGGGCCTGACGTGTAAGTTTAATTCGTCTTGAACTAGACCTGGCTGAACTTGGCAACAAAGGCCATCCTGGTCCACCTCAAGGACCTTGTTCATGTACTTGGAGAAATCAAGGACGATAGCGTGGCCCACCGTTTGTCCGGCCAGAGAGGTCCCACCCCCTCGTGGGAGGATGGGAACGCTGAATTTGTTTGCCACCTCGATAACGGCCTGAACGTCACCCTTATCTCGTGGCAGGACGACGCCTATGGGCTCGATCTCATACATGGAGGCGTCCGTGGAGTATAGGAGGCGCGAAAAATGATCGAAACGGATTTCCCCCTCAATTCGTTTTTCCAGCTCAGTGGCAATTTCGCGGTAATTCTCTGCTCGACTAGATTCCATATTCGACCTTCTTATATCATGTTTCGGGAACGTTTGCTCAGCAGCCGACCTCAATTTGACATGTTTTGGATGTTGTCGGATACTCACTGTCCGTTACAGTTGAGTGTGACCTTGTGTTGTTGGTGGGAACGAAACACTATTTTCAAGAGAAAGTTTTATTTTAAGGCTTTGCATTAGATGCTGTTGTTGGCAGGACCTCATGATGGTCCTCTTCCTTTGTGTGACGAAGATGGAGAAAAGTTTTGGACAAACAGGCTAAGGATCCGTTAGACTCGGCAAACTCTCTGCCTCGTCGTGACTCTCCGCACTATCGAGTCGAAGCCATGGAGGCCTTTTATAATGGCTTCCATAGCGCTGGCATTAATTTCGTTGTGTTTCTACCGGACACGATGCTCGACGGAATCGAGCAATTGATTTTGGAACGTGGGGCGATGGATGCTTTTCAATGTTCGCGCGAGGATGAGGGAGTGGGAATGGCAATGGGGAGCTTTCTGGTGGGAAAAAAGCCAGTCGTTATGATGGAAGGGTCGGGGATTGGCCTATCCGGTCTAATCCTGGCTCGTGGCATTGTCCAGAGGACACCGACCCTTTTGGTTGTCAGCCATAACAGCACCCTGGGGGAACGCTATGATTACCATAGCGCGACACGGCTGGTTGCAGAACCGATATTGAAGGCTCTTGGTATTCCGTATCACGTGCTCTTGGACCCAAGTCAGATTCGGACAGTCATTATCGAAGCGCAGCACACCGTCGAAGGACAGAAGATACCGGTAGCCGTCCTCGTTCCAAGCCACGTTATGCGGGAGGCCTGAAAGAGGGGGTATGAACCGCATCGAATTTCTTAAGGCAATATGCGATGTAAGGGCAGGCGCAGCAATGATCATCAGCCCGGGTCTCGCCAACTATCCAATCGCAACCGAGGCCGATCATCCCATGACGATTTACAATATGGATATGCCATACGCTACCCCAATGGCTCTCGGGGTTGCGCTAGGTTGGCCAGAAAAAAAAGTGGTTTCCATTGAAGGTGACGGCTCCTTGCTGGCAGGGCCGGGTGTCCTGACGAGCATTGCACGCTATAAGCCACAAAATTTGATCGTAATCGTATTAGACAATGAGTCCTATTTAACAACCGGGTCGGGACGATCGCCAACGGCTACCGCATCGGCGACCGACATCGAGCAACTCGCGAGAGGGCCCGGTATGACCCAAACCTCCACAGTGATGGAGATCGCAGCGGCGCGAGAGGTCACCCGACAAGCATTTCACAAACCTGGACCGTGGCTGATTGTTGCCAAGGTAGACAAATCGGATCAACATGCAATCAATCGCAGCCAGTTACCCGTTGACGTGTTCGAAAGTGCAATGCGATTCCGCAGAGCCGCCTTGCAGGAGAGGCTCTAAGCGCCGGTACTGATCACACCCTGCCATAGTTCTGCCCGCTATTTTTCCAGATAGATCCCCATATTAGTCTTTACAAGTGTCTCCTTGAATTTGCCTTTGAGGCCCCCCGATTGACTGATGGGTTCGATCTCATACACGGAGGCATCAGTGGCATACAATAAGCCGGAATAACGTTCAAATCGCACTTCCCCCTCAATTCGTTTTTGAATTTCTACGGCAATTTCGCGGTTATCCTGTGATCCTCTCAAGACCATACTTGCTACTCTTATTTCAGGTTTCGAGGGGGTTTGCCTGGAGATCGACTCCAAATGAACTGGATCAAACACTTATGAGACAAATTTAAGCTAACAAGGCGGTGGCCCCTCGGTGAGGCGACTCCACTTGACTCATAGTCGATTCCTAGGGGTGAGGACAGCCTGAAACCGCCTAAAAGACGCAACCAATTCATGCCCAGAGGATTGCGGACTTGGCAGTTTTTGAGGCTTGGCTGCTCCTGCTCTCGGACAAAACCTGGACAGTGATCGGAGATACTTTGAATGGCAATTAGCCCTTCTAAGACTGCTCAAATGCGATTCAATTAAAGGTCACTACTGGCTAGGCTCAGGTCCCCTCTGGGCCTGAGTTGGCTCGGTTTTAGACCGCTAGGATGAAATTAAAGAGCTGTTGAATTACGTTTGGTGCCCTTAGAAGCTTTTTTGCAAGAAAAGCAGTGGCCGTTATGGATCGCCGTAAGGGACAGAGCCAGTGCTCACTTGGTATGAGACGTAGTTGACTATATTGAATGACCTTTCTGCACTGCGGATTAATTAACCTAAGAAACGTTTTTTTACCACCTTTGCATGTTTTTTCACATCTGCGTAGATCGACGCCATCCAGGGTTCAAACTCAGGTTTTATGAACTCATAAGCAAGTAAGTTTTTAAACCATCTTATGCAGCTCGAATAATTTTCGTTTTTCAGTGCTTGCTCTAGGTCCTTCAATGGCACCCACAGCTCGCCGTTCACCGAAATCAGAGGCCTGCCTTCAGGGTTGCCCGAAGCACCCTCCTTGTTGATTTTTCGAGATCCTTCATGCAAAGGGATTTCAAGTTCCTTGTAAAGTCCATAGATGGAATCATTATTAGAGGTAAGCGGGTCAACAACCTCGCCAAGAGTGACAGGAACTCGAATATAAGTACCGGTCTTCACCTCTGGAGTTGTCGCACTATCAGGTTGCCTTGATATGACTACCTTGCTGCCTACCGGCTTATCGTATAGATGACTTACGTGTACTGGCATAAAACAACTAATGAGTATCCTTATTTAAAGATTTCGCGCTTATAAATATACGGTTGGAGTGAACCCCATTGGTTGGACAGTCACTGGGCTGAAATGAGAATGCCCTCCGGGGTGGTTGAATTAATTATGCTGTTCCCTTCCTGTTTGCAAGAGTCCACATTGTGAGTTCTGTGATCTATGCCCTTCTCTATGCCTCTTGTCTTGGTGGCCGGTCAAAACGGCTTTCACAATTGCCCTAGAAACGACGATCTCACACCGGGTAGATATCTCAGTATCCCCCCCTTCAGGCCTCACACACCACCTCGGCTTTCATCTGCCAGGCCTGCTCAAACTCATTCGGTGGACAGTACCCCAAAGCCGAGTGCAACCGCTTCTGGTTATAGACTTCCTCCAGAAAATAAGGAACCCTTTGCTTCACATCCTGCGCCGTCCTGTACTCCCACAGGTAGACTTCTTCATGCTTGAGCGTCTTCATGAAGCTCTCCGCTGTCGCATTGTCATAGGGATTGCCCTTGCGGGCCATGCTGATTAAGATCCCCGCTGCCCGCAACTCCTCCACATAAGCATGGGCGGCGTACTGCACTCCGCGATCTGAATGATGGATACAACCCCAGGGCGGCCTTCTCTCCACTAAAGCCATCCGCAGAGCCATTAAAGTCATCTCGGTATCGATCGATTTAGAAAGCGCCCACCCAATAACCTTACGTGAGAACAGATCCAAGATCACCGCCAAGTACAAAAACCCCGTGAGGATCCGGATGTAGGTGATATCGGCCACCCATGCCTGGTTAGGTCTTGTGGCCCTTAGTCCCTTAAGGAGGTTCGGATAGACCCGGTAGGGATGATCACTGTCAGTGGTCTTCACCCAGTGCCGCTTGACCTGGCATTGCAATGATTCCTCCCGCATGATTCTCGACACCCGCTTGTGATTAACCTTAAAGCCCTCGCGCCTCAGATGATGGGTGACTCGCCGGTAGCCGTAACGCGGATACTCCTCCACTACCTGCTCAATCCGGTCCCGTAAGTCCGCCTCCTCAATCTCGTGGAGCATAGAAGGCTCCCGGGTTCGGTAATAAAAAGTGCTGCGCGCTATCCCCATCACTTCACACCCCCTTTGGATGCTGCCAAACTCTTGGCCGTGATGGGTGACGAATTCTCTTTTCTCCGCCGCAGTGTGTACTCTACGGCTTTTTTTAAAAGATCATTCTCCATGGTGAGTCTGCCCACCATCCGCTCCAACTCCGCATTGCGCGCTCGAAGTTCCTTCTCTGGCAGAGAGGGGCCCTCCACCAGGCCCCCTTGTTCGTAGCGCTTCTTCCAATGTCGAATAAGTCCTGAGGAGATGTCGTAGCGGCGGCTCAGTTGGGCCAACGTGGAGCTCTCACTGAGGAGTTCCTCCACTACCTGCCGCTTGAAATTCGCTGTAAACCTTCTTCTCTCTGCCATGATGAGATCCTTTCCCCTTCCCATCAGGCATTCTAACCTGCTCCCTCAAACTGTCCAACTGCAGGGGGTCAGTCCAAGTCGATTATATTGATCCATTATTATGAAATCAATACTAAAACTCAATGGAACAGCTGACCGCAAGGAGTGATATAACCGCGATAAAATAGGGCCTTCTTCAAAATGGTCATATCACCGAGAGCCTCAAGCGGGCGCCGGACAGGTAAATGGGCCAGCCCTCCTTCATTTTGGGTGGACAATATTCAATAAAGGGCTATTTTATCAACCAGGGGCTGACCTTTCAGATAGACCGCCACATCTGGAGGTTACTTCCACGGTGGGGCTAGACTAATTGGCACCCTGCCCCCCTTCAGGCAGGACCCGTTATATCTCAGAACGCAATTTAACGACGATTTAATTGATTCTGAGTAGCTCCTTAACACGGCTTAATTCTAGCTATAAGGGGTGCTATGATTCGCCGAAATGATACCCCGTAATTTACAGCAATAAGGCTACAGAATATGAGGCAAGGGAATTTTAGGACAATCAACGTAGACATAGCTAGACCTCCAGGGGTTTCAAAATGCTGCTGAAGCCCGATACTCCACGTCCAAAATTGGGTTCCGGGCTAACCCCGGATTTCGTGTTCCTTTGCGAGGGCTTTTTTCTCATGGGAAGCGAGGATGGACCGGATATTGAAAAACCGTTGCATCGAGTCTGGTTGGACGCCTTCATGATCGGGAGATTTCCGGTTTCCCCCTCTATCCACCCCAACCACCACAATTACCAACTGGGAGTTTGGAGCCTTCGTGGAGCGAACGGACTACCCAGAACCACCTTTCTGGTCACAAGGCATGTTTTCTCATCCCCACAAGCCAGTTGTCGGGATCAATTGGTTCGATGCCATTGCCTATTGTAAATGGTTGACCGAAATCATGGGAAAAACCTGTCGGCTTCCCACAGAAGCGGAGTGGGAAAAATCGGCAAGAGGCGGAAAAGAGGGGGAAATATATCCTTGGGGAAACGATCTCCCCGCGGAACGCCCCTATGTGGGCTATGACCAGGTTGCGGGAGGTCCAGAGCGAATCGGCTTAGGGGAGCCTAACGGATTTGGCCTCTTCGATATGAGCGAAGGTGTTCACGAATGGTGCAGTGATTTTTATGATCGCGAATACTACTGCCGATCTCCGAATAAAAACCCACAGGGACCAGTTTCAGGAAGGAAACGGGCTTCGCGCGGTGGTTCCTGGCGCCACTATGTAAAATTCAGCCGCTCTGCTGCACGGAGCTCGCTTATTCCATCATTTCACTACAACGACTACGGCTTACGAGTCGTCATGAGTTTTTAGCCAGAACTACAGCTGACACGACCAAAAATCCGTAAAGCGGAACAACAGCGGGAAAAGTAGTCAATCATCACAAGACGCAATTAATCGACGCTTTAATTGCGGTCTGAGTTTAAAAAAGAACCTTGTACGATTGCGTTGAATACTGGCCCACTTGACTCATACTTAACTTGAGTCCGAGCCTGTCGGAATTATACCTTAAATGCCTCTAAGGTATTCGGTGCGAAGAGCATTTGCAGGTCCAGGCCCTTTTTGATCAATCCCTGTTCCAAGAGGAAGGACTGCAGCGTCTCTAGGCCATGCCGGTTGGCGGCGAATCCGTAGGGCCAGTAGTCCTCGCCCATAAGGAGCCTGGTCTCCTCATAATCGGTAAGAGTCCACGGGAGACTGGTACGCAGAACGTTGGAGTCGTAAATTTTTCTAAAGCAAAGATCCTTGGCTTCACAGAATGCCTTGTAAAGGCTCTGGGCGACCCAGGGATTTTTTTCATAAATTCCCATACGGATTACAACTAAATGCATTTGAGGAAAGAGCCCCGTCTTGCGAAAATAATCCATCTCAACTCGCTTGTAGTCAGGAAATAGCCTGCGGACTTTTTGCGAGCCGCTGAGAAAGCAAGAAGGCATACGTGGCGACATCAGGGCATCGATCTCGCCGCTCTCGATCATCGCGTTGAGGGTTTTATCCTGAGGAATAACCTTCAGCATAATGTTCGGAGGTAGGTCAAAGTCGACCCGGTCCTTCCGTCCCGGTTGTTCCTCTCCTCCCTGAAACCAGTGAATTTCCTCGGGAGGCACCCCGTATTCATGTTCCAGAAGTCCTCTCAGCCAGACGGAGGCCGTCATGGTGTACTCGGGCACCCCCACCTTTTTCCCCCTTAAATCGTCCGGTCGATTAATACCGGAGGCAGTGTTCACAAAGAAGCAGCGGTGCCGGAAGGTCCGTGAAGGGAAAACCGGAATAGCCATAAACGGGCGCCGCCCCTGTGCCGCAGTAACCAAAAATGCCCCCAGGGATAATTCCGCAACATCGAAGTCTTCAAAGCGAAGCATGCGCCAGAAGATCTCCTCCACCGGTAGCACTAGATAGGTGAGATCAATCCCCTCCGGTTTTACAGAGCCGTCGCGTAAGGCCCAAGTGCGGTCATAGTCCTCGCAGGCCAAGGTTAAATTCAAATCGCTCATTTTAAGGCTGAGTTAGCTTATTTGTTTCTGGGAACAACCGCCCAGGCTTCAATCTCGACGAGCATGTCGGGCAGGTCAACACCCACTTCCCTGAGCAAGGTGGCGGGTCTAGGATGTTCCCGTAGGTCAGGTTCATGCTTTTCAAAAAAACTGTACATTTCATCTCGCATGTCGAACACATCTTCTCTTCTCTTCAAGAAGTAACGAAACATGACGATGTTTTTCAGGTTGGCTCCCATCATCTCGAGATTGTTCTTGATGTCTTCAAGGCACTGGCGGGTCTGTTCCTTTATGCCACCCACCACTTTTCCTCTACCGGCCCGTTCCTGATCAGGTGTTCTGCAAGGCGCGTCTTCAAAAGGATCTCGTCCCGTCGACCCAGAAAGGAAAAGAATGTCGACGTCCCCTCTCGTTCGAAAGCCTGTGGCCCAGTTCATTTTTTCCTTATGGTAGTGTGGCCATAGTGTGCCCCAGTCGTATTCGACTTTCTCTTCATTTTCCCGTTTAACTGCTTCTTTGTTCGTGGCCATTGTTAAACGAAACCTCCGTCTGTTTATTAAACTGAAATGAGGAAGGCCAAAACCATACCAATCGCAGGATTTGGTTGTCAAGTTGCTAAATCCTAAGCAGATGGACCCTTTTGGCTCCAAAATGGTTATCCGTTACGGTCCAAGTTCAAGGTTAGCTCGTGTGGTGGTGGGTCAAGTTAAAAAAACCGAAGGGATGGAGACTTTTCGAGAGATCTCTCCCATCTCCACCAGCATTTCCATCTCGGCCTCTGCGATCTTCCTCTCTGTCTCTGTAAAGCTAAACTCGATCCTGGGGTAACGGGCCGATGCGAGAGCGGCCTCTTTGTCCCCGGGGTAACGTTTGAGAAACTCGTCTGCAATTTCATCGAGATGATCCTCGCTGTAGGCAAACGATGCCTTGAATGCATTGAGCAGTTTCGTCCTGAGATCGGGGTGCTTCTTGAGTAGCGGCTCGCGCACGGCAATCATATGCTTAATGAATTCGGAGAAACCATGGAGCTTTTTCCAGCCATCGCCATCAGTGTACAGGCACCGAACGGCATTGTCGGTTTCTCCCTTAAAGAAAAACTGGTCGATCAGCACAACGGCATCTGCCTCGCCTTGCTTCAACCTGCCCAGGAGCTCTTCCTGTGGATAGGACACCCATCGGAGACTGGTCTCGTCCACATCGTAACAATGCTTTAACATGAAACGATGGGTTACATGAGGAGTCTTGTGATGGGAAGCAATGAGTCGCCCGGCAAGGTCTTGGGCTGTTCTGACAGGGCCATCGGCCATGACAAACATACCGTTTCCTTTGGCAGTGGATTTCCACTCCGTGGCGATTCCCACCATGGGTGCCCCATCAATCATTCGGTTCAGGAAATTGGGTAGATAAAGATTCGCCACATCGATGTCGCCCTGGATGAGGGCCTCCTCCAACTCGTGGCTCGGAGGATCCGGCAGCTCTGTGACCGAAAGGGTAAATCCGTCGGGTTTGACCAAGCCATTGGCCAGGGCGTAGTAGGTGCGAAACATGCAGAATCGATTGCGATAGTGAGCGAACTTCAAATCCATAATGGCTCCTCCAGGACACCTGAATTACCCAATGGCATAGCGAATGATGCCTTGTCACGCACCCATAATGTTACATTGAGTTTAAAATATACAGCCCATCAATCCGATAAGCACTGAGACCCCTCTTTTAACAGTTGCCAAGAGGTCTATATAATGAGCGCAACCCAAATTCCAGGAGACCGTATTATGGCTAACAACGCCAAAGACATCAAAAGGTTCTTGGCCCACCTCGAGTCGGCGGAGCTTCTGCTTAGCATGACGTGGGATGAGTGGCTCAAAGTTTCACCTCCCTACCAGGAAGTCAAATTTTCTACCGAAGATGTGACCGTTCGGTTTGCGAGAAACGGCTATGAATGGGATATGCACGGTTCACTATACACACCAGAGAAGGAAGCCGATCCAACCACGGCATTTGTGATGTTCCACGGCGGCGCCGGTAGCGAGAAAATAATGGACCTGACACCGGATGGAAGACCTGGTCTGGCTCGTGTTCTCGCCTCGCAGGGTTTTAAAACCTTGAATCTTACCTACCCTGGCCATTATCCCCCGGGAGGAGTTTGGCAGACGCCGGTACCGGATCGAATGCCAATCTATTTACTGGATCGAGACCTATCCCAGGAGGAAATCCTCGATCGGAATCTTAAGTGCACTTTTAACACCATCATGCAGGGCGCAGGATTGTTAACCGATAATCATTTAGCAGGTCGGAGTATTATTGCATTTGGACATTCCACCGGTGGCCCCATGGCAGCACATTTAACGCGCTTTTCCAATAAGGCAAAGGTAATCGGGCTTGTGGGCTTTGGTACAGGGGGGCCGGACGGTTGGCGCAAAGAGTGGAAAGATTCCACAAAAGTGGAGCAGTATAATGAGATCCCTCTTGAGAAGATCTCCAGGCGCTCACCCCAGAGCTTTAGAGAATCGAAGTATGAAGATCCCTTGGACTTGACCCCATGGGGAGGAGCAGAGGAATACATCGAACTGGTCTGCAACATTCGATCGCAGATGAAGACCAGTCTTTGCGATAATCAGCACACCGGTGCTGTGGGGATTTTAGAAGAATATCCGAAAAGAACCGGACTGTCTCGCGAAGAGTACTTTGATCACCTCCAGGAGCCGGACCCGGGCTGGTTAAAGACCATCTACGTACTTCTTCTGGTTGGTGAAAATGACAAGGGTCACTGGGTCAAAGGGGATCAAATCGAGGATAAGCGGGAAATGTTCATGGCACGCAAATACGCTGCTGTCGCTCGGGGAACCCATTTGGTCTTGATCCCGCGCTATGGCCATGTGGGCTATTCAGAACTCCACAACGAAAAGATCGCCTATTTATGGCTATGGTCGGTCAAATCAGGAAATTTTGATCAGTAATCCTTCCATTTGGTGCCCTATACTTCAGCTCGTTTCAAACGGTTGAGTAACCCGCTTTCTCAAACTGTTCACGAGGCATACGCCCAGGGTGCTCGGGGAATTTTGAAGTTAGCTGACCGCAGGCGGCGTAAATGTCCCGTCCCATGGTTTTTCTGACCAATGCGTGGGCCCCGAGACGAATCAGCTCGTTTTGGAACTGGAGTACTATTTGTTGGCTAGGGCGAACAAAATCCCCATCCGGATGCTCGTTAAAGGGAATGAGATTGATCTTGTTGGGTACCGACCGAGTCAGCCGAAACAGTTGGCGTGCATGCCCTATGGAGTCGTTCAGCCCTTTGAGTAGCACGTACTCAAAGGTGACCCTATCGCCTGAATCCCGCGCATGGCGTCGACAGGCCTCGAGCAACTCCTTAATTGGATACTTCTTGTTGATGGGCATGATGGCGGAACGCACCTCATCATTAGAGCCGTTCAAGCTCACAGCCAAACGCGTGCCGGATTCAGTAACCAGTGGAATCAGGGGTAAAAGACCTGACGTTGAAACCGTGATTTTTTTCCGAGAAAATCTGATACCAACACCTTCGATAAGAATTTTGATGGAAGAAAACACGGCTTCGGGATTATCAAGGGGTTCGCCCATTCCCATGAAAACAATGTTGGTAATACGCTGGCCGTTTGGCACCGCATCTTTAGCCCGTAGGAACTGACCGACAATTTGACTCGTGGATAATCGCTTTGCGAGCAATCGCTTCCCGGTAAAACAAAATTTACAGGCCAGATTGCAACCTACCTCAGTGGACAGACAGAGTGTTAACCGATCATCCGCTGGAATCAGCACTGCTTCAACCGTCTGCCCATCACCCACATCCACCAAAATCTTGATGGTTCCATCTCTACTGTTAACTTTCTCTACTACTTTGGGGAGATCGCAATAAAAGATGTTTTTCAACTCAGTTCGAAAGGGAATCGACAGGTTCGACATCTGGTCGAAGTCTTCCACCCTTTTTTTATAGACCCACTGATAGAGCTGCTGGGCACGAAACTTTTCCTTGCCAAGGCCCACCAAGCTCTCTCGTAACTGCTCAAGGGTTAGGTTGTAAAGATTGACGGCCGACAATGCGCGGACTCCTAAACAACTAGAATTACATCATATATGCCACAGCATTGCCGTCCAGACAATACTACTGCCACCCGGTACCATAGTAGGCCTTGTCGCGCATGGAAGACGAGGAGCCGGCGACAATTGTGGGCAAGTCGACCGTTAGAATCTTGTAATACGCCAATTACTTTGGGGGTGAAGATCGATCCTATAACTTGAACACCTTTCTAGCGTTGTCCTCGAAAATCATCTTCTTTTGACCCGCTTCTAGCCAGCTTATTTTTTCTACCGCTGGCCGCAGGTCGTCCAACATCCGACCTTCGTGCTGAAAGGTGCCACGGCCTGGCGTTTCCGTACCAAACAGCACGCGGTCCGGTCCTACCACCTTGATGAGAAGTTCCAGGGCCTCCTGCGTGTACAGCGTCCCATCGAACCACATCTTCCGGTATCCATCGAGGAATGAACCGTTGTACTTGGACCCGTACATAGCACCCGCACCGCGCCCCGGAGGGGTCAGGTGACGCCCAATTTGGTATGGTGTGGCACCTCCGCCGTGACAGAGGATGAGCTTAAGCTTCGGGTGCTGTTCCAGCACCCCGCCATAGACTAGCGTTGGCCCGGAGATACTTTCTTCCACCGTCTGGCCAACCAGATAGGAGGTCCGGTTGCGCAGGTATCGTGGACCAGTCAGGTACGAGCCGTGCAGAAACAGCGGCACGTCCAGGGCCACGGCCTTCTCCCATAAAGGCACCCAGTAGTCATCATCCAGTGGTTCCATCGTATCGTTACCTTTTGGATTGGGGTTCACAATTGCCCCCACCATACCCAATTCGCGTACCGCGCGCTCAAGCTCCTGTACGGATGCCTCCAGGTCTGCCTGCGGTAGGGTTGCCAGGCCACGGAATCGATCTTGCTTTTTGGCAACCGCTTCGCTCAGCACGTTGTTGAATACCCGAGCCCATGGGATGCTGATGTAAGGGTTCTCGTTGTGGAGCATGGACACAGGCCGGATACTAAGAATTTGCATGTCGATACCCCGCTCGTCCATGCACTTGAGGTTGGTCTCGTTCTCATCGTCGATGCCACGTACCGGCTTTGCGGTGTCCGAGATATTCCTGAGGCTCACGGCTGTCCAGAAGAACTCTCGTAGCCCAGGAGCCATCCAATGGCCATGCATATCAATTATCATCTTCTTTCTCCTTTCGGTGAGAAACCCAAAAATAAGTGTCTGTTTGGTGTCGAGATTACCGACGGTTCATACATATTCCAAAAATCATCGTACCGGGATTAGGCTTCGGTTTGGCTCTATGGTCCTGCCAGCTGCTACCTAGCACACAAGATTACGGTTGAATAGAGCAATTCTTTCAACTGCAATCGGTTGTTAGCCCAATAAAGGTGACCTTGCATGCCCCTCGCCCATAACGGGTTGGCTAGCCGTTTTGGCCGATTGGCCTTCGCAGTATAATCTTCAGGATGTTGACACCCCATTCATGCTCGGATAGCTTCCCAAAAAGCATTGGACCATAGGTCTAGAAAGCCGATGGATCCAGCGCTCACGTGGAGTGAGGAAAAGAAGATCAGACGGGCTTCCGGTAGTTATTAAGGAGGAACCCATGAATGGGCATAGAGATCTGCGCGACTTTATCAACCAGGTACGCGATTTAGGTGAGCTGGAATCAATTGAAGGCGCGGATTGGCCAATAGCTTCCCAAAAAGCAGAAATCGGTGCCATCACAGAGCTAAAAGGAGAGCGAGAGCTAAAAGGGAGAGCGAGACCAGCCTTGCTCTTTGATAGGATCAAAGGCTACCCGGCGGGATACCGGATCCTTTCGAACCTGTTTTGCACCCACAAGAGATCTGCCCTTGCCCTTGCCCTCCCACTGGAGCTTCGCGGTGTAGAGCTTCTGAACGCATGGCGCAGGAGGTTTCAGGACTTCCGTCCCCTCCCAACGGAGGCGGCGGAAACCGGACCGCTGTTTGAAAACACTCTGGAGGGAGAGACAGTGGATCTGACGCAGTTCCCAGCGCCAATTTGGCATGAAGGTGATGGCGGGAGATATCTCGGAACGGGGTGTGGAGTGATCACCCGGGATCCTGAATCAGACCATATTAACATCGGTACCTATCGATGCATGATACAGGGGAAGGACAGGATCAGCGTTAAGATGAACAAGGGAAAGCACGGTCGCATGGCCATGGAAAAGCACCATGCCTCAGGCAAGCCCTGCCCCCTGGCCATTACAATCGGACAGACCCCAAGCATCTTCCTGGCCTCCCAGCTCCCACTTCCGGCCGGGGTGGGAGAGTACGAATTTGCCGGCTGGCTCCAGGACCAACCCATTGAAGTTGTTGCGGGACCACTAGCCGGAATCCCCCTTCCCGCCACGGCGGAGATTGTGTTGGAGGGAGAGATTCCTCCCTACCAAGAAAAGGATTTACCCACGGAAGGCCCTTTGATGGTGGTTAAAAGAATCTACTTTAGAAACAATCCGATTATCCTTGGCGTGCCTCCGTTGAAGCCACCCAATCAATACGTGGCGATCCCCGTGGGAGCGGCGAATCTGTGGGATCAGCTCGAGAAGGCCGGAATTCCCGACATCAAGGGGGTATGGGGTTTTGTCTATGGGGCCCAACCCGGACCGTTCACCGTTATAGCCATTAAGCAAAGGTACGCCGGCCACTCGAAGCAAACGGCTTTGGCAGCTTGCGGGGCAAGGGCCGGTGCCTACGGAGGTAAGTTTATGGTTATCGTAGACGAGGATGTGGACATCAGTGACCTCAACGAGGTCATTTGGGCCGTGGCAACGCGTTGTAGCGTACGTGAAGGGGTGGATTTAGTGAAAAATGTATGGACGTCCCCTGCCGAACCTGCAATCCCCCCTGCATCACGGTCAACACAAGGATACACCATGGACCGGGTTATTATCGATGCCTGCCGCCCCTATCAGTGGATTGAGAAATTCCCTCGGGTAAACGTCTTTTCGAACGAGTATCGACAAATGATCGAAAAGAAATGGAATATCTAACCGCTGAGACGCAACGCGCTAAGCGCATGGCGCAAGGCGTAAAGAGTGAGTAGAAGGCAGTCTGCAGCAAACGTTATACAAAAAACACTCCTAAGTAACGAAGGCTGAGGAATGAGAATCGAGGATAGAGTATTGATGAGCAAAGAATAATGGCAGCAGTAGATTTGAAACAATAAATCAGTGTTAAGAGCTCAGGTTACCCTTCCGGACGCTATGCGCTATGTACTCTGCACTTTGCCATTTTTCATCTGCGATAATCAGCGAAAATCTGCGGTTAAAACTCTTTGCTCCCTTAGCGTCTTGGCGCGATAAGCCTTACCCGTGTGTTAGGATTTCCCTAGTCCGATCAAAGATGCCATGGAACATCTCACGGGTCAGTTTACCAGTGAAGGTGTTTTGTTGGCTTGGATGATAGGATGCGATGAGAGTCAGATGGCCATCCAACTGGACCGTTGCCCCATGACCGAACTTAGGACGAGGTTTAAGTCGGGTGCCCCCATTATCCAAGTGAGCTTTAAAAACAGAATCAAACGCGATCTTTCCCAGGGCAATAACCACCCGCACCTGCCCCAATAGATGAAGTTCCTGGGCGAGGTAGGGATGGCATTTCTCAAACTCTTCCCTCAGGGGTTTGTTTGCGGGAGGAGCGCAGCGTACTGCGGCAGTGATGTAACAGTTTTGCAGCTGCAGTCCATCCTTGAGGTGGTCCGAATTAGGTTGATTGGCAAATCCATATTTATGAAGTGCCCCGTATAACCAGTCTCCGCTCCGATCACCGGTGAAGACCCTGCCGGTTCGATTTCCTCCATGGGCGGCCGGTGCCAGCCCGACAATAAGAATCCGTGCCGCTGGATCCCCAAATCCCGGAATAGGTTTTGCCCAGTAGTTCTCACCACGATACCGTCGAGGAGGATCTTTGGATACCTGCTCACGCCAGCGTACCAACCGAGGGCACTTGTGACACCGTATAATAGTTCTTTGCAGTTTCGTCAACGATTCCATTGCAAGTAAACTCATTTTCTTGCTACCACATATGCGTTGCCTCTTACTAGGCTGTTGCTCCAAGTGTAATGCGTGCTATTCAGGGACAAAGAGTCGGAAATCGATGGCAGAATCCGCAACCTAATCTTACTCATGTGCGAGCCAAGAATTCCCAAAAACAATAGTTTACTTGACGCCTTAGGAGTCCTTTGCTATAGACGCTGGAAAGGAGAATGGAATTAGGTGAATGAATTTGAGGTCCTGGTGATCGGTGGGGGTGCCGCAGGGTTGAGCGCAGCTCTCGCCGCAAAAAGCGCTGGAGCTTCAGTTGGTCTTATAACAAAAGTTCATCCGTTAAGGACTAATTCGGCCCTCGCGCAGGGCGGCCTCAATGCCCCTTTGGGGAAGGACGATTCCCCAGAGGCCTTTGCTAAGGACACGCTCTTGGCTGGAGATGGTTTGTGTGAAGCCGATGTCGTGCGAACCTTCGCGCAGGAGGCATCCAAAGAGGTGCTTTGGCTCGAGCATATGGGGGTTCCTTTCAACCGAAGCCAGGGGGACCAGTTGGCTCTTCGTCGTTTTGGAGCAAACAGTCGGAGTCGAACCTGCTATGCGGATGATAGAACCGGACACATTGTCCTCCAGGTGCTTCATGAGCAGTTCCAACGGGAGCAGATTCCCTCATTCGAAGAGTGGTTTGCGACCTCCCTAGTTATTGATGAGGGAGCCTGTCGGGGCGCCATTGCGCTCAATCTAAGGTCCGGAAAATTCGACTCCTTCGCTGCAGGTACCGTGGTACTTGCAACAGGCGGTTTTACTCGGCTGTATAGTCCATCTACCGTATCCATAGGAACTACGGGAGACGGACAGGAGCTTGCCTATCGAGCTGGGGCCCGCCTCATGGATATGGAGCTAATTCAATTTCATCCCACTGTTTTTCCTGGGAAACAGGGGCTGTTGATAACAGAGGCTGTGCTGAGTGAAGAAGCGCAAATAGTCAACGATAAGGGAGACAAGCTCGAAAAGTCTAAGGGGGGTTCCCGAGACAAGATTTGCTTTGCAATGAACGAGATGATGCAAAACGGGTCTGACTCTCTCTTTCTCGACTTTAAAGCCATGAGTAAAGAGAAAATTCTATCGCAGTTTCCTCAAACTCATGAGCTTGTTCGCGCGGTTGCGGGTCTGGACGTTACTAAAGAGCTTGTTCCCATTCGTCCTGTGGCCCACCGCCCCATGGGGGGTATTGAGACCAACGCTGACGGGCAAACCTCCATCGAGGGACTCTCCGCGGTCGGCGAATGTGCCTGTAACGGGCTTAATGGTGCTGGCCGCCTGGCCGGGAATACTTTGACCGAATCGGTGGTCTTTGGGAAAAGGGTCGGAGAAAAAGCCGCAGCCCATGCTAAGGGAGATCAAAAGAAGACCATTCCTAGCACTCAGTTGGCTGTCGAAGAAAAACGAATCGGGGGCTTTATCTCAGGACAATCTTCGCAAGATTCCTCGGGAAAAATTCACACCGAGCTTGGTGAATTAATGACTGGAAAGGTAGGGCTTATCCGTCGCGGAGCAGAACTAGAAGAAGCCCAGAGTCGCATTCAAAGTCTTAAGGAACGTTACTCGAAGCTTCGGGTAAAAAATAGTTCCAAAATTTTTAATTACGAGCTCACCGCGTACCTTGAGGCCGGCTCCATGTTAAGATTGGCAGAGGTTGTGGCGCTTGCGGCTCAGGCCCGCTCTGAGAGCCGTGGGGCGCATGCTCGAGTCGATTTTCCTGAGAAGAATGACACGAATTGGAAGGTTCACACCTCGATTCGTCTGGTAGACGGTTCACCAAAACTGGAAAGTAAGCCAGTTAGCAGCACAGGGTAAGGAGAGAGGAGGAGGAATCCATGGAAGTTACCTTCAAAGTTTACCGTCAGGATCCGGAGAAAGACAATAAGCCGGGACACTCCAATTATACTGTGGACGTCGAAGAGAATAGCACAGTGATGGACGGGCTACTCAAGATTCGGGATGAGCAGGATGGGTCCCTCGCCTTTCGTGCATCGTGTCTCAGGGGTTATTGCGGTGAGTGCACTGTACGTGTGAATGGCAAAGGCTGTTTAGGCTGTACGGCCAAGGTAAAGACGTTTACCCAAAAAGGCCCTGAGATCCAACTTGAACCGCTCCGAAATATGCCGATCATCAAGGACCTGGTCTACGATTGGGACAAATTTCTCTGGAATAAAATTAAAGCAGTTAAACCATGGCTGGAACCTGGTGAACCAGCTTCGAATGGAAATCCGGTCACAGAGAAGGAAATGAAGGACTTACGGCATGTAATGAGTTGCTACTATTGTGGTCTCTGTGATGAGGGATGCACCATTCTACCCGTAGATTTTGATTTTCTGGGGCCGGCCGCATTGACCAAGGGATATCGATTCGCATTTGACCCAAGAGATACAGCCGGCAAGGATCGTTTAAAGGTCCTCGAGCAATCCAAAGGAATATGGGATTGCGTACACTGCTTCGAGGCAACTGAACACTGCCCCAGGGGTATCGACCCTACAAAGAGGATCATGGCCATAAGGGACAAGGCCTTCAAGGTTGGTATTAGCAATGAGAGAGTCGCGCGACATCACAAGAGTTTTGCTGCCTCTGTCAAGGAGAGCGGGTGGCTGGACGAAGGGCGCCTCGCCATAGAATCTGAAGGCCTGACAAACATCAAGGGTCTAGCAAGACTTCTCCCCACAGCCGCAAAGGCTTTGATTAGAGGAAAAGCCCCTATTCCTTATATGCACTCAAAGAGGCCTGGGGCCGATAGGATCAAGAGGATCTTTGAGAAAGAAGAGGAGAAAAAATGAAATATGCTTTTTATCCCGGTTGCGTTTCCCGTGGGGGATGCCCGGAGCTTTATCCATCGGCGGTGAAAGTTTCTGACGTGTTGGGCATTGAACTGGAGGAGATGAAGGATGTGGCCTGCACGGGCGCCGGGGTCCTGCCCCAGGCCGTTTCCGACCCAATTAATGCCCGTACCTTTGCCAAGGCGGAACAATTGGGTCATTCCATCATGACCATTTGCAGCACCTGCCAGGGTGTGATGCTTCAGGCCAATTACCGGCTCAAAAATGATTCAGATTATCGAGCCATGATCAATAAGGAATATCTTGCAGAGGAAGGGCTCGAATACAAAGGAACCATTGAGGTGAAGCATCTCCTCTGGGTTCTCTTTGAAGACTACGGCATTGAGCGGCTAAAGTCTTTGATCAAAAGACCCCTTACGGGGCTCAGGGTATCCCCTTTTTATGGTTGTTTCTTGCGCCGGCCTCCTGAGGTTGTTGTCCCCACAAAAGCAGAGGCCGCAAGAAAGACATATTTGAATGATTTAATAAGGATTCTTGGCGCCGAGTGTGTGGACTTCAGCGGTATGGGCAAGTGCTGTGGCTTTCCCATTTTAACGGCAAACGAACAAAACTCCCTTGCTATGGTTGGAAAGCACACAGGCGAGGCAAAGGACAAAGGGGCTGACTGCATGGTGACTCCTTGTCCCCTATGTCACCTGAACCTGGATGGGAACCAGTCCAAGGCGGCAGCACAGGAAGGAAAAGATATCGGGCTTCCTATTATCCACTTACCACAATTCCTGGCCATGGCTCTCGGCTTTGACACCAAAGACCTGGACCTGAAACGACACCTCGTGTCAGCGGATACAGTCGAATCCAAGGTGAATATGCTTACCTAGGACTCCCTCGGTCCATAACCTTGGCTTATCTTAGCGAGCCGGGTCGCACTCGGTGCACTGGCCGGCATGCCAACCAAGGGTTATTGCCAGACAGACAAATCGTAGCTCATGACTATGGAAGATAAATCACCCAACCCCGTGAGCCTCGCCCGTGAGATTATGCGGTACCACAAAGAAAAACACCCATATGGTCGTAACTACGCGGTTCGAGTCCGGCTCGGTCACGCTGAGATTCAGGACGTGACTGCCGTTGCGGAGATCCTTTCATCAATAAAGGAGCTTGGGTATGAGGTGGTGAAGAGGAACAAGTAAGGAATGGTAAACCACGACCTCGTGATTGTTGGAGGAGGCGGTGCCGGCCTGAGAGCCGCCATTGCCGCCGCAGAATCCTCTCCCAAATTGTCTATCGGCGTTGTCTCTAAAGTCTACCCCATGAGGAGCCATACGGTTTCCGCCGAGGGTGGAGCAGCAGCAGTCCTACGCCCAAACGACAGCCATGAACTCCATTGCAAGGACACTATTTTCGGGGCAGATTTTCTGGCCGACCAAGACGTTGTGGAGGCCTTTGTCAACGAAGCGGCCGGGGAGTTAATCCAGCTGGAACACTGGGGTTGTCCGTGGAGCCGCGATCCTGACGGGAAAGTCAGTGTGCGGTCGTTTGGAGGGATGAGCGTTGATCGTACAGTCTTCGCATCTGATAAAACCGGTTTTCACATGCTGCATGCCCTGTTTCAGACCTCGCTAAAGTACGACAACATCGTGCGCTACGACGAGTTCTTCCTGACTTCCCTATTGTCGAACAACGGCAAAGTTCGGGGCGTAACAGCACTCAACATTTATACGGGTCAACTGGAAGGGATCTCTGCCAAGGCCGTGATTATGTGCACTGGCGGGGCGGGGCGGATTTTCCCTTTCACCACAAACGCAGCCATAAAGACAGGCGATGGGATGGCCATTGCCTACCGTGCGGGAGTGCCCTTAAAGGACATGGAATTTGTCCAATATCACCCCACGGGTTTACCGGGCACGGGCATCCTGATCACCGAGGCGTCACGGGGAGAGGGAGGCTGGCTTAAAAATAAAGACGGTTATCGCTATCTTCAAGATTATGGGTTGGGCCCTCCCTCGGATACGCCAACTCATAAAAAGATGGAGCTTGGCCCACGGGACATTCTATCCCGTTGCCACATGCAGGAGCTACAAAAAGGTCGCACCTTTGAAGGCCCCAATGGTCACTATGTGCACCTTGACCTACGGCACCTGGGTGAGGAGAAGATCAATCTGAAGCTCCCCTTTGTAAGAGAGTTGGCCAGCAAATACGTGGGTATTGATCCGGTTTACGAACCCATCCCGGTTCGTCCGGTGGTTCACTATATGATGGGGGGCATTCATACCGACATTTCGGGAAAAACACCAATTGAGGGCCTCTATGCCGCGGGGGAAACTGCCTGTGTGTCCATCAATGGCGCTAATCGTTTGGGATCCAACTCCTTGACCGAGTGCCTTGTCTTCGGCGCCCGTGCGGGAAAGGCAGCTTCCGAATATATCCAAGGGCAGTCTACTCCAACTTCCACTACTCTGGAGGCCCTTGCACGCGACGAGCAGAAGCGAATCGATAGCCAATTCTTTAAAAACAAGAACGGGAAAGAGCGCATTGCAGATATTCGCAGCGAGATGCAGATGTCTATGGAAGAAGGAATAGGGGTTTATCGCACCGAGCAATCCATGAAAGAAACCTGCAATCAGCTGGCCGACCTCAGGGGACGTTTTGCCAATATCAAAATTGAAGATGCTAAAGGTGTGTTCAATACAGAACTCACCAGCGCCCTGGAACTAGACTTCATGCTGGATATCGCACAGACCGTGGCCCATTGCGCACTGGAACGCAAGGAATCCCGTGGTTCGCACACCCGAACGGATTTCCCGAACAGGGAAGATGGCCAGTACCTCAAGCACTCTCTGGCCTATCGTACCCAGGGAGAGCCAAAGGTGGAATACCTGCCGGTAACCATCACTCGTTGGCAGCCGGAGGAGCGAAAATATTAGCCCCGATCCGACAGCATGAAGGAGTGAAAATATTGGGACCCGTACATAATTAAGCCGGATCGGGTTTTTTGATGAAAAACCCAAACAGACCGTTGAGGAGAATTTGACAGAAATCAGAAAGCCACCGTTCCCGCAAGTATTTCGGATCGGGGCTAGCCCCATGGTGAAAGAGGAGTTTTGATGAGCGACGAGACGGTCACACTGAAGGTTACCCGCTACCGGCCAGGTCAGGATTTGACGCCGACGATGCAGACATACACCGTCCCCTATCGTAGCGACTGGGTGGTGCTGGATGCGTTGAACTATATCAAAGATCAGATAGACGGGACACTCAGCTACCGCTGGTCATGCCGTATGGGCGTATGCGGCAGTTGCGGGATGATGGTCAACAATGTGCCCCAATTAACCTGCGCGGCGTTCTTGCGCGATTATTATCCGGGAGAGATCCGTGTGGAGCCATTGGTAAATTTTCCGATTATACGCGACCTGGTCATTGATATGAGTGATTTCATGGCCAAACTTAAGAGCGTTAAGCCGTGGATCATTCGTGATGCGGAAAAGCCCGTATCCGAAGGTGAGTACCTACAAACGCCGGAACAACTCGATGCCTATCAGCAATTCACGCAATGTATCAACTGTATGCTGTGCTATGCGGCTTGTCCAATCTATGGTTTGGAGCCTGAGTTTGTGGGGCCCGCGGCCATTGCACTAGGGTACCGCTACAATATGGATTCACGGGATGAGGGCAATAAGGAGCGGGAATCGGTCATAGGAGGTCACGACGGAGTATGGCACTGCACCTTCGTGGGCGAATGCAGTGAGGTCTGTCCCAAGCATGTGGATCCAGCTGCTGCCATCCAGCGCGCCAAGGTCAATTCCACAAAGGAATGGTTCACCTCCTTGCTTTTACCCTGGGGCCAGAAATGACCCGTTCGACTAAGCTCAGGGTCATTTCGAGGAGAATCGAGAGATGAACAGTCCCGGACCCGATAAGTCCAAACTCTATTATCCCACCATGCCTACCATGTGGTGGTTGAGTAGGCGCACTTACTTTCTCTTCATGGTGAGGGAGCTTTCCAGTGTTTTTATAGCGCTCTTTCTAGTTGTTTTTCTGGTTCAGATTTACCAATTAGCCAATGGCCAGCAGTCCTACACTGCCTTTATTCAAGGACTCGGCTCTCCAGCGTGGATCACCTTTCACGTGGTGGCTCTGTTGTTCGCCCTTTATCACACTTTTACCTGGTTCCAAACAAGCTCGGTGGTTCTTCAAATAAAGGTCGGGCGACAAGTGATCCCACGTTCGGCTGTCATGGCACTCCACTTTGGAGCTTGGGTGGTAGCGTCTGCTGTGGTTTTAATTCTATTCATTTCACTTCGGAGTTAAAAGTGGCTGGGAAAAAGACCTGTGAACCATTTTGGTGGGCTCTGTTTTCTGCAGGGGGCGTGGTGGCCGCCTTTCTGATCCCCATCCATATTGTTATTGTTGGTTTTGCGGTCCCCCTTGGTTGGATCTCGGATAACGGCGTGTTATATCAACAGTGGTGGGTCAAGGCTTACCTCTTTGTGCTTATCAGTCTGCCTCTTTATCATTGGGCTCATCGGTTTTACTTTACCCTGAATGACATGGGACTGAAAGCCATAGGTAAACCCCTTGCCGTCATATGTTACGGAGGCGCTGTTGCTGGTACATTTGTAACCATTTGGATCTTGCTACGGGTATAGGAGGTTAAAATGGCTGAGCAAGAAGAAAAATTAACTCAGGCCGACTTTGTAAAACGGGCAATCCAAAAGCTGAGAAAAGATCCCTATAAAGGTATCCACTCAGTCTATTCAGGTTTCAATGAGGCATTTCGGGGATATTTCAACGAAGATCCCATCAAATGGACGAACCAGCTAGCCTCTGAAGGGGTGATCGAAACCCGCCCTGCGCGAGGTGGGGTTATGCTTTATATACCAGGAGAGGCTCCAGAGCGTACCACCGGAAAAGACGTACTGAAGAAGATGGGACTTTAACACCACCACGGAAATTTTTTCTCGAACTCGCCCTTCACTCATAGATGATAAACTCCATGAGATTCTGATCTGGATCTCGAAAGTAGATACTCTCACCATTCATGCCACCCACCCTTCCTCCGGATCGAGTGACTGGGCCTTCCAGAATAGGGATGGCTAACCGTTCTAATAGCTCCCTTAACGAATCCTGCGTGCCGCTCCACACAAAGCAAAAATCGCCGCACCCTGGTCGAGCTGTTGGACCCTTGAGAGTAAATTCATCAGATTGCCATGCGGCGGGTCCGTGGAAGTTGATCTTATTGTCGCCGAAGTGAACGGAAAATCGGGATTCCGACCATTGCTTTACGGTGAATCCAAGGCGCTCGTAAAAAACGAGCATATCATCAACCCTCTCGATAGGAATTGCTACATGATCGAAACCTGCGATTGCCATCTTGCTACCCTGTCCCCTTCTATATCTTTAAGTTTGCAAATTTAAACCCATATCCCAAAAACCTATCTCAAGAATAATAGCCTGACGGAAAGTCGTGACCAAGCTTTGATATCTTCCAGGTCCCATGCGCGATACGGCTAATTCGTCAAGATGGCCTATCGCCTCCTTGGCTACCTTTTGATACTCTTCACCTGCGTACGCATCTATCCACTCTATATAGGGATGACTGCCCGATTGGGTTGCCGTATCAGTCGCCAATTTCATACCAATCACTCCGTACCCTATGGTGCAGGGGGCCAGAGCTACAAACAAATCTAGGATATCCCCTGCCAATCCACGGTCCAAGACATACCGGGTGTAAGCCATGTTTTCCCTGGCTTCCTTGATCTGCTGCATTTCTCCTTCCTTGAGTCCCCACGTTGCGCAATACTTTACATGGAGATCCATCTCATAGGTGAGAATGGAATTAAGAGTTGTAGCCGCAGCTCGCATGTCTTTGAGGGATTCAGCTTTGTAAACCGCAAGGCCCCAAGCCCGGGCAAAGTGAATAAGGAATAGGTAATCTTGCTCTAGGTAGTGGCGAAAATTCTCTTCGGGTAAAGTAGCGTTACCCAGACGGCGTACGAATTCATGGTTACAGTACGCGTCCCATTCATTGGCACATGCGGAGCGAAGCTTCCCAAACAAAGTGTTCGGATCATTATAGGAATCCTGACTGTTCGTCATTCTGTGAACCCCTCCGTCTGTCCTGAGACTGTCGAAGGGCCAAGTTAGCCAAGGCCGGTCAATAACGCAAGCATGCAGGAGCTCCCAAAGACTATGAATCTAAGGACTTACATTGGACGTTCTCCCTTGATGATTCGGCCCGGAAAGGTAGCGGGTACAACTTTAGAATAAATTTTATAGGCCTCAACTGACCGAATCTTGAAGCCCGCCTTCTGAACTTCTTCTACGGTCTTGCGATTCCAATTCCAGCCCACCTTGTTTATCTGGAGCCAAATTAGATTAAGTAAACTCATCAACCTGCCGGCCAACCAGTGTTCGCTGCGGAAATGTTCCATCAATCGAATCTTTCCTCCAGGCCGAAGGACTCGTTTCAATTCCTCAAGAGTCTTCGAAGGAGAGGTCACACTGCAAAGGACCTGAGAAGCGCTGACTGCATCGAAGGTAGCGTCCTCAAACGGAAGTTGTTCTCCTACCCTGGGGAGGACACGGATCTCGGCCGCGGAAATTTTTGCCGCTTCTTCAGCGGCAGCCCTTAGATCGTTGTCTGGCTCCATGGCGGTGACCTTAGCCTTCGGAAGGTAAGTAGGAGCACGTTGCTCCGGCACCTGTCCCAATCTCAAGGATATCTCCTTCGAGGTCACCCAGCAGCTTTGTTCCGAACTGTGCGAGGCTCTCGACATAAATTTCCCTCGCCATGGTTTTTAGGAACTCAACAGGACCCAATTCCTGCTGTAATTTTTGGATACTGGGACCAAATCGGAGGAAGTAATAAATCTCACGAATCATATCATCTCCATCCCGTACCCCTTCTAACCGTGGTTGTTCGGCGGCCTAAACACAAGGCCGTTCCTGAGCAGACCTCCTGCCAAAAGCACGACTGGAAACACAACCAGAGTTCCCAGAGCTGAGAGAATGGGCCACCATGCCCGATCGGGACCGGCTGCCAAATTTGCATGCACTTTGAGAGTCAAAAGAGCAGAAAGCAACAATCCAACCCCTAGGACGCTGAGGTTAAACAGGAGGATCACCTTCCTGCCTTCCATGTTTGGAGAGAATTTAAAAAACGCCCAAATGGAGAGCAAAAGGATCGGAACGAGGACAATTAAGGCGAGAAACATATTTCTCTAGCCATCACGTGATTACAAAAACATCTTGCCAAAGAACAATCCCGAAAACGGATCGTCGTACTCGCAAAGGACTTTGGTTGGCGAATGAATCTCAACGTCGATATGGTAAAGTTCTCCTTCAACGTAAATCTGGCAGAATTTGTTCTTTCCAATGCGGATGGTCAAAGTGTCGTCACCGCATAAAGGAAGGAAATCAAATATCCAATCACCGCTGGCCAAAGGATTTATAACAAACTCAGTTTCACAGGAACCATATCCTAGATCTTGTAGATCCTTGAGGCTTCTGGTTTCTATCCGTAGAGTGGAAGTCGCTAGCCAGACCAAGTTCGGCAGTACGAAAATTGCTGCAAAAGTTATTTTGGCGTATATATAACTGGTATACCATTCGATCCCACAGGGATATAAACCGTTGTATGGTTTGGTGAACTGGCCATCTTTTGTTGAGCCATAATAGCCTCGTGTTGAAGGTAGTTAGTCGTTAACGTCTCATTTATAATCCTCTGAGCCTCTGCGATACCTTTTGCCTCTTCTATCTTTATCTCTGCATCCCGCTGGGCAATCTCTTTTTGAACCGTCTTTTCCTCTAGCAGTTGCTGCGCCGCTAATTTCTGCTCAACGGCATTAGAAACCACTTTCGGATAATCCACATTTCCAACTACCAAGCTTACCAATTGGAAAGGTGTTCCATTGATATGTTTCGTGAGCTTAGTTGTAATCTGACCAGCGATAATTTCGCGATTCCGCTTGATGTCTCGGCTAGAGTATTGCTGAACCGAAGCCCGGATGAATGTCCTAAAGGGTTCTTTTACAAATCGAACGTACCAGTTCTTGCCACCGTAATTTTGCACCACCTCTGTCACCGATCCCGGTGCAATTGAAATGACCGCATGAAATCGAAAGGCAACATTTAAATCGTCCTTAGCAAGTATTTTAAGATCTTCATCGTAGGTGAGTGGGCGAAGATCGATATTTGTAACCCTGTTTCGCCACAACGATACACCAAAACTTCCCGGGCCTTTGATGACTCTCCGAAATCCCCCGGTCCCAAAAGCTCGCGGTTCTTCAAAGACATACCCTTCATTCCCGGCAGGCGTATGGGGATTCGTACAACCAGTATTCAGGAAAGGAATAAGAAACAACACTGAAATAAGTAATAAGTTTCTCATAGTATCCTCCTATGGTTTGATTATAAGTCGTACGATACACTGTAAAACACTTGAAAGCCAAAGTATGTACTGATCCGATAAGGTTTATCGGGGCGATACTCGGAAGGGTCCTGTTAGGTTTGAAATTTCAGGATATGTCGTAATTGTTTATGTTCCCGCAGCGTTTAACGTATGAACGATGCCTCAATGATCGCAAGTTCGTGGAGTGAACCCCATTGGTTGGACAGTCACTGGGCTGAAATTAGAATGCCCTCCGGGGTGGTTGAATTAATTATGCTGTTCCCTTCCTGTTTGCAAGAGTCCACATTGTGAGTTCTGTGATCTATGCCCTTCTCTATGCCTCTTGTCTTGGTGGCCGGTCAAAACGGCTTTCACAATTGCCCTAGAAACGACGATCTCACACCGGGTAGATATCTCAGTACCCCCCCCCTTCAGGCCTCACACACCACCTCGGCTTTCATCTGCCAGGCCTGCTCAAACTCATTCGGTGGACAGTACCCCAAAGCCGAGTGCAACCGCTTCTGGTTATAGACTTCCTCCAGAAAATAAGGAACCCTTTGCTTCACATCCTGCGCCGTCCTGTACTCCCACAGGTAGACTTCTTCATGCTTGAGCGTCTTCATGAAGCTCTCCGCTGTCGCATTGTCATAGGGATTGCCCTTGCGGGCCATGCTGATTAAGATCCCCGCTGCCCGCAACTCCTCCACATAAGCATGGGCGGCGTACTGCACTCCGCGATCTGAATGATGGATACAACCCCAGGGCGGCCTTCTCTCCACTAAAGCCATCCGCAGAGCCATTAAAGTCATCTCGGTATCGATCGATTTAGAAAGCGCCCACCCAATAACCTTACGTGAGAACAGATCCAAGATCACCGCCAAGTACAAAAACCCCGTGAGGATCCGGATGTAGGTGATATCGGCCACCCATGCCTGGTTAGGTCTTGTGGCCCTTAGTCCCTTAAGGAGGTTCGGATAGACCCGGTAGGGATGATCACTGTCAGTGGTCTTCACCCAGTGCCGCTTGACCTGGCATTGCAATGATTCCTCCCGCATGATTCTCGACACCCGCTTGTGATTAACCTTAAAGCCCTCGCGCCTCAGATGATGGGTGACTCGCCGGTAGCCGTAACGCGGATACTCCTCCACTACCTGCTCAATCCGGTCCCGTAAGTCCGCCTCCTCAATCTCGTGGAGCATAGAAGGCTCCCGGGTTCGGTAATAAAAAGTGCTGCGCGCTATCCCCATCACTTCACACCCCCTTTGGATGCTGCCAAACTCTTGGCCGTGATGGGTGACGAATTCTCTTTTCTCCGCCGCAGTGTGTACTCTACGGCTTTTTTTAAAAGATCATTCTCCATGGTGAGTCTGCCCACCATCCGCTCCAACTCCGCATTGCGCGCTCGAAGTTCCTTCTCTGGCAGAGAGGGGCCCTCCACCAGGCCCCCTTGTTCGTAGCGCTTCGTCCAATGTCGAATAAGTCCTGAGGAGATGTCGTAGCGGCGGCTCAGTTGGGCCAACGTGGAGCTCTCACTGAGGAGTTCCTCCACTACCTGCCGCTTGAAATTCGCTGTAAACCTTCTTCTCTCTGCCATGATGAGATCCTTTCCCCTTCCCATCAGGCATTCTAACCTGCTCCCTCAAACTGTCCAACTGCAGGGGGTCAGTCCATCGAGATCGGCCATAGGTTTTTCTACTAAATGTAGCTTGCCGTTCTCGTGCTTCATCGTTATTCCCAACACTGCGGTTCTACCCTGAAGCAGAGATATGGCGTCTTTCTGCTTAATCAACCCATGTACAACAAGGCCTGGATTCCGAGCCATGTAGGCTTGATTCTTTTTAAAGAGCTCGTCGTTTTTGAGCATTTCTTGAATGTGCCCCTTCGCACTGGAGTGCCAGTATGAAAGGATGTCGCTTTTTGAACCTCGGATGTTCGCTTTAATATAAGCGATGAAAAAATCTATTTCCGGACCAAAACTCTCATCAATTTTTCTGACGTCAGCAATTCGAATTGGCTGGTCAAATAGAATTGCCGGGACCTTTACCGATACCGTATCCGTGTTTTTCTTCCCTTGTTTGAGAAGCTCAGACTGGAGCCTCACTTTTTTCACTACTGCCTGGAAGGAATGAGTCTTATAAACTTGATTCTGGTCTTTGCCATCAGCACATGATGTCAAAGCGAGAAAAAACAATAACAAGCTTAATTTCTGGTACACTGGTTAATCTAACCAGTCTTTGTCTTTGAGCTTTTTGGGCAGGTATTTTTTGGTGAGGAACTGGAAGTCCTTATTGGCCAGGGCGTCCAGTTCATACTTGAGACCCATGGAGAGCATATGCTTAATTTCTGCCTGCCATTCCTTTTTTTGAAACCATGGGTAGTTCATAAGCTCTTTGGCCCGGGTAATGTCTTTATCGTTGAGCTTGATGCCCACGTTACGCGGAAGGCCGTACTCTTCTGGATCGGTACTGGAAAGGCCGATAAATTTGGCCTTGGGAATGGCCATGCGCTGACTTTCAAAGGCAAGATTGATGGAACCCTGCTTGATGACCGAGTAGATATAGTAACCCCAAGGGTCATTGTCCACGAGGACATAGACCGGAAGCCCCTTTTCCTCGTGCAGCCTCCGCGCTAGGCGCCGAACACCTCGCGGTGGCTGGCCATTTCCTGTAAGGAGAACACAATTGTATCTCCGCCAGAACTTGTCTTCCGAAAGCCGATTCCACTGGGTGCCCTTCTCAACAAGAAGTACGAAATCAGCAGTGCATCTCCGGATCTGGATGTATTCAGGCTCGACGATGGAGGGAACGGAGTAACCCCCTTTCCCAAGCCGCGTACAGTCCACCTGGTCGCCGTCATCGACTATTACAAGGGGTCCGATCACGGTACCGCCGTTGTCGGCACGGACGTGTAATTCCTCACGAAGGGCTTCCAGCGACACTTCGAGATCCTCGATCACTGGATCTGATTCGTTTTGGCCGTCGAAGGTGTTTTCGTGTGAATCTTTAATCGTATGTTTGGTGCGGTAGTAGATCTCCCTGAGGGAGGTTGTGAGGTTCGATTTTTGGAGCTCGGACAGGGCATCCGCTACCAGCACCGTCTGCATGAATTTTTTTGCCATGCCTACATTGAAAAAGGAGCGGGCCTGCTTGTTTTTACCCATCTCGATAATGCGTTTCTTTTCGTTAAACTTGACATTGGAAAGTGAACGTACAGGAATTTCGAGTGTCGGGTCCTTACTCTTTTGCGCGGCCGTAATGACCGTGTCAGCGACTCCAACAAGTTTTTTTGCCACTGCGCCGTTATCGTTTACTCTTTTCCGTGCCATGCCATTACCTATTTCTTCCCGCGCTTTGCGCTCTTCTTGGCTTTTGCATTGCTTGAAACCGCTTTCTTCTTACCCTTAGGCTTTTTGGAACCTGGTGTTTTATTTTTCGCCTTGGCCGTCAGCTTCTTGTTCCCATTCATCTCCTCGGGTTCGACAGTTTGTTCCTCTCCTTCGGAGGCTTCCTGCGGGGGACCGACTTCAACATGTCCATTGCCACCCATACCGGGAACCTCTCCTTCGGTCCCTTCTGGTGTAACGATGATGGAAAAAGGGAGCCCCTCAGGGCCATCCCCGTTTTTTCCTAACAGTTCATCAGTTTTCTCGCCACCGGTGCGCTTCATGGCAATCTTTTGGAGCTGCTGTTTGAGTTTTTCTGTGGGTAACTTTCCACCCTTTAAGTGGTTGCATGCTTCAACCACTTCCTCAATATAGAGTTCAAAGATATTGCGTCGACGAAACTCGCCCTTTGCACGTTCGCGACGTCTAAGGAAGCTCCCAAGCCGCCGACCGCATTCTTGCAGGGCGAGCTTGATTTCTTTTCTGATCTCGTCGTAGTCGGCTATGGCTTCCTTGGATTCGCTGGTAAACGGAACCCAGACCGAAGCCATATGAACGAAGATCACCATGGGACCGGATGGCAGCGCGCCTCTGGACTGGGGAACACCATAGTTGCGCCAAGCGGTTTCCAGAGTTGACTTGAAGGTCGAGCATGCTGATTGCTGATAGAGTAGCGGAACTCGATTGGCGTAGCGGATAACGCGGGCCAGCTCGTTGCCGTTATTCCGACTCTCACCTTCCGCTAGAGGTTCATTCTTTTCTTCTTGGTTCTTGGCCGCGTCTTCCGGCCCTTTGCCATATGCTAGACCTGCCTCAATAACGAAGGGATTGCCGCGGTAGACGGCTGGAGGACGGGTTACCGCAGTATAGAAGTCACCTGTAATTTGCTTGTATAGGCCGTAGAGGATCGCCTTTTCACCTATGGGCGAGATGCAGTTGCTCGGTGGCGCCATGATCTTGGTGGATTGAATTGCCTTATAGAGTGCCTCGGCATTCTCTCCGTTAACGTCCCGAGGCCTTGAGCGGGGCGAAATTTTGGCGGTCTTGCAAATCTCCTCGGCGACCTTTGAGGACACGCGGCTGAAATCGCTGCTCAGAAACCCCGAGAGCCAGTGGCTCTTGGTGTCTTGAAGCATCTTGAGCATCATCCCGAACTCGATGCCGTAGGGGTGTGGTTTGATTTCACGTGCCGCGGGGGGCAGTTCTTGAATGGTACGGGGATATTCCTTGGTCTCTCCCTCAGGGGTGATGTAGACAAGGTTTACGTGCGGATTGGCGATGGATGTCTCCTCTATATACTCGTCCACGGAGGCCCGGCCCTTCTGGTAGCGGCCTTCGATCTCCAGGGTCACCTGGGTCCCTGTGTGGTTATCCCATTGAACTTGCTTTTTCTCGAGAATCCGAGGCTCGTTTTTCTTTGTATCGATCTGGACTTCGAAATAGTTGGCTGGTGTCTTAGCGCTGGTTCGAGAAATAATCTGTACGGGTTTTCCCGTCGTCAGCTGGCCATACATACCGGCGGCCGATATGCCAATTCCCTGCTGTCCCCGGCTCATGCGCAGCCGATGGAAGTTTGACCCGTAGAGGAGCTTTGCGAATATTCGTGGGATCTGTTGCCGAACGATACCAGGACCGTGGTCGATTACCGTTACCCGGAACCGGGTCGCCTGGGTCGGAGCAAGCGGAGGCCCGCCGTTTGCAACCACCTCCAATTTAACGGTTACGTCAGGGAGGATTCCAGCCTCCTCGCATGCGTCAAGGGCATTATCAACGGCTTCTTTTACGCAGGTAAGAAGAGCCTTTCTAGGGTTATCGAATCCCAGTAGATGGCGGTTCTTGGTAAAAAATTCAGAAACAGAGATCTCTCGCTGACGAGCCCCCATTTCGACGGCCGTTACTGTCGATCTTTGCTCGGTGGCAGAGTTGGGTTCCTTGGGTTGTTTTGTTTGTTTGGTGCGTTTCGGCATAGCCTCTCTCAGTTCGCCATGTAAAGGCAAATAAATTTATTTTGTAGCTCCCCTAAGCTACTGAAAACACGGGACAATATGCTGTGGTGTTGTAATAAAATCGGGCAAGACTGCCCAAATAATATGATTTTAATTCTACCGCAATTCCAATAGGTTAGCAAGTAACAATTAAAGCTTTGAAGATAAGTAGGTAAGGCCCCTTGGGGGAATGGCCGCAGTTAGGGAACCTGAACAGGCAACATCCCTGCGCCTCGAGATGCAGGATGCGTCTTTACTAGAAAGCTTAGAGAGTCTGATAATACGATCGGCTACTGGCTAACCCGCGGAGTACTGGCGTGATTCCCGCCCTGCCGCGAACCGGTATCTCCGTACATGATCAATAGTTAGAAATTAGGAAAACCTGGACTTTTTCTCATCCCTGGGGTAAGAAAAATCTTAATTACCCTTGGGAGAGGTGTTCTGAGATGGCAAAGAATGGATTCAAAGTTTTCGATAGCGATATGCATATTATGGAGCCCCCCGATCTTTGGCAGCGCTACATTGAACCCAAGTACAAGGAGCACGCACCCATCGGCGTTACCAGTGACGATGTGAGGGACTTGAGAATGTCCCACGCTGATGGTCGGCAATGGGGTCACAACCCGTCCAGAGATAAGGTCCAATCCACCCGCGGTCAGAACTTTCAGCGGACTCAAACCATTTATCGTTACTATTCTGAGCAGGGCTGGTCCTCAAAGGTTCAACTCGAAGCCATGGATGTGGAAGGAATCGACATTGCCGTACTCTATCCCACCAGGGGCCTCACCGCACTAGCCGAGCAAAATATGGATCCCCCACTCGCCTCAGCCATCGCACGCGCTTACAACAATTGGCTCTACGATTTCTGCAGTGAAGATCCGCAGCGCCTCTCTGGTGCCGCCATGATTTCAGTCTACGACGTCGATGAGGCCGTGAAAGAAGCCGAGCGCTGCAAGAAGGAGTTGGGCTTCCGAGCAGCCTTCATTCGAGCCAACCTATTTAATGGAAAGAATTGGTTCGATGAATCCTACGATCCCCTTTGGTCCACCTTCGAAGAATTGGATCTTCCTTTGGGTTTTCATGAAGCCACGCGTAGCGGGGTGAACAACCCAGGAGAGCGATTCGAGCCCAATTTTATGCTTCGAAGGGCATTCTCTCAGCCACTGGAGCAGATGCTTGCCTTGGGAAGCTTCTGCGCTGGAGGTGTCTTGGCTCGCCACCCCAAACTGCGTGTGGCCTTCCTGGAGGGAAACTGCAGCTGGCTGCCCTGGGTGCTGTGGAGGCTCGACGAGGCTGTAGAACTTGACGGTGATACATGGACCAAGGGTTTAACTATGGCACCGAGCGAGTACTTTAAAAGGCAATGTATTGTTTCCGTGGAGCCGGACGAGCATATTGCCCGTACTGTTATTGATCAAATGGGATGTGACCATCTCGTTTTCTCCACCGACTATCCCCATGGCGATTCGAGATTTCCGCATGCCATCGATACCTTCCTCGAGTTACCTTGGAGTGATGAAGAAAAACGGAAAATATTGTGGGATAATTGCACCTCTTATTATGGTTTCCATCTAGGGTAGTTGGAAGCGGGACAGGGAATATGATGACTCGCCCCTCGGATTTAATTCGGCGGCGTCTTGGCGCGCAAAGCTCTTTTGAATTGGTACGAACCTAAACTTACCTAAGGGAGGAAGAGTTATATGGCAAAAAACGGATTCAAGGTTTTTGACAGTGACATGCATGTTATGGAGCCACCCGATCTCTGGCAGCGCTACATTGAGCCCGAATTCAAAGCATACGCTCCCATAGGACTCACCGGTGAAAACCTGAGAGAACTTAGAATGAAGCACCCCGATGGGAAACCATGGGGTCACAACCCATCTAGAGGGGTCGACCTTGGCCGCGTCAACGCAGGGAAAAATTTTGAACGCCTTCAATTGGTTTTTCGATACTACTACGACCAAGGATGGTCTTCCAAAGTTCAGCTCGAGGCCATGGATGTGGAGGGAATCGACATCGCCGTACTCTACCCTACTCGAGGACTCACTGCCCTGGCTGAACCCAACATGGAGCCACGTCTCGCGGCGGCCATTGCCCGGGCCTACAACAATTGGATGTACGATTTTTGTAATGAAAATCCTCAGCGCCTTTATGGTGCCGCTATGATATCCCCTTTTGATATTGATGAGGCGGTAAAGGAAGCACGCCGCTGCTCTAAGGAACTGGGCTTCAAGGCGGCCTTCATCCGCGCCAACATCTTAAACGGGAAGAACTGGTTCGATGAATACTACGAACCCCTCTGGTCAACCTTTGAAGAATTGGACCTGCCTCTTGGTTTTCATGAGGCCTCACGGACCGGCGTGAACAATCCCGGCGAGCGATTTGAACCCAATTTTTTGCTTCGAAGAGTATTTTCCCAGCCACTGGAACAAATGATGGCCTTGGGAAGTTTTTGCGCCGGGGGAGTTCTAGCGCGTCACCCGAAACTAAGGGTAGCGTTTCTGGAAGGCAACTGTAGCTGGTTGCCCTGGGTTCTCTGGAGGTTGGACGAAGCCGTTGAGCTCGACGGCGACGTCTTCGCCAAAGGTTTGACCATGGCGCCCAGCGAATACTTCAAAAGACAATGTATTGTATCGGTTGAACCGGATGAAGATATTGCCCGGACGGTCATTGACCAAATGGGGTGCGATCGCCTAGTCTTCTCTACCGACTATCCCCATGTAGACTCCAGGTTTCCCGATGCCATCAATACGTTTTTAAAATTGCCATGGAGTGATGATGAAAAGCGAAAAATCCTCTGGGACAACTGTGCGTCGTACTATGGATTTCCACTGGGGATGTAAGCGGACGGTTTCACCCATGACATTTTAACGGAGGCCAGAAACTATGTCGCAAGGACGAGAGGTATTTGACAAATTTATCCAGGATATGCGCACTGCTTGGAGCGAACAGCAGAATGTTGAATCACGTATGAAACGGTCTGCACAGTTGCTCGAAGGCCTGGTGAGCAATCAGGTGCTGCGAGAGAGCTCCAAAGCGTGGCCTTCAACGGAAGGACCGCCCACCAAGAATCTTCTCCTCTATGAGGATCCGGACTATGGATTTGCTATCAATGCGGTTGTGCGGACTCCGGGTCGTAAGGGGAGAGCCCACGACCACGGTGAGAGCTGGACCGCCTACGGCCTCCTTGATGGATCGGAAAAGTTGGAGCACTACCGCCGGCTCGATGACGGCAAGAGAGAAGGCTACGCGGAGATCGAGCTCGACTACGTGGACGAAGGGTCAGCCGGTAAAGTCGACCTGGTGGCACCCTTTGCCATTCATGCTGAAGTAGGCGGGCCAGCTAGATCTGTTGCCGTGATCATACGTTCCTTACCCATCGGTCACAGGGGACACTCATTGAGTTTTGACCGTGAAAAGAATACAAGCTCCCATGGCAACGGCCCGGTCCAGATAACCCTTGAAGTCAGCTGAGAATTCGATTGAATCTCTGAATTCCACGTCTCCGCTCAATTTACCAGCTGGGCTTCCAGAAACATGGCTTTGCTGAGGGAGGCAAAGAAACTCTGGTAGGGTTCTGGTTCTAGGATCGGTCTGATATTGAATCGAGCGTTTGCCCGCACGAGTAGTTGTTTCCGCCCCCTGGGGCGTACCGTTACCGTTATACGGATCTGGTGGAACTCCAATTTAGTTGCAGTGACCGAGCCCAATGTGTAATCAGCGTGGTCGATGATAAAACCAACGTCCTGCAGAGTCGCGATGATGGCTTGCAGAGTGGCGGTGCGGTCCGACGTGTCGAAGGCTCGTGATTGGACGCTTCTGATCTTCACCTGACTCTCTTTCGATTCTAGTAGCTCCCTAACCGAATATTGACAGCCGGGGACGGCCAACCCGAGAGCTAGATAGAGAACCCCTGTTCGGAAGTTTCTTCCAATTCTAGCTTTCATGTGCCTCCAGAAATACGGCCTTAGTTAGCCGTTCGAAAAAGGAACGGTAAATTTTGGTATTTTTGATTTTACCTCGCCCTATCTGTTGGCTTTGGGCGTCCGAAACGGTCCGTTGGAAGGTAATGCGGACTTTCATTCGGTTTTTGACCGTTTCAAGCGGTATCACAACCAGCGAGGCCTTCACCTTCTGTCTGTAGCTGCCAGGTATGGCTACGCTGGTGAAAATAGCGGCCAGCAGAGACTCCATGGGATCGTGAGCGCTTTGTGTCTTGGAAGCAATAATCAGTCCCAATCTTGCCTCGGTAGATGCCACGGTAAATCCCAAGTCTTGAAGCACTGCGACCCCAGCTGCCATAAGGGTCTCTTCATCTACCATATCGAAATTCCGGGTTTGCATTTCACGCAGGGCCAAACTTTCGGCAGTTAAATCGAACATCCTCCGGCCGCCCTGCGGGATGCACCCCTGGAGCACTAGAAAGATCAATGGAACTCCGAATAAGAGATGAAATGGCTTTAACATGGTTCTTGTTAGAATCGTGAAGTGTGATAGGCGAAATCGCGCACGGCTTTCTGTTCATCGAACTTGATGATTACCGTCAAGGTCCTTTGGCTTGTTGTGGCTGCCCCTGCGGATTGACCGAAATAGGGGAACAATATCAAGGTTACGATACCACCCTCGCTAGTTGAATATGCTCGGTCTGTGGCGATCTTATCGTAGACCCAAACCTCTCGACGCAATTCGTCGGTGGTCACAATGTTCGGTGATCCGAGCGCGGCGGCCACATTGGATGCCGGCATGCCGATCTTGACTTTGCGTTGAACTGTTCCCAACGTGAGGCGGTCAGATTCGCTGTCATAAATCATTGCACGGTGTTGCGCGGCAGTCATGCATCCGCCCAGGGTGAGAGTTGTTGCCAAAAACACGATGTGCGCATGGAATATCTTCATTATTTGAGCCTCCTACCTCTCAGCGGAATGCGAGCCTAATTGTTTGAATACATTTGGCTCATTTGGAGACTATTAATTGCAACTGGTATGCCACTTCATACGGTTGCGGGGCACGGTTAAGAGGGATTTAGCTATCTATCTATTTTATAAGGGTAAAATGTTCTCAGGAGAAAAAGGCTGAGCTCAGAAATGCTGGCGTCCTGTATAACCCTTTTGGCAGTTGGCGAGGTGAGGTGCCTAGAAAACAAGGCAGTATGGGGGGTAATCTAAGGTGCGACGCTGGGTTTTAGTTGATTGTCTGGTGGGGGTCGTAATGCCCCTGAGCGGTTGGGGAGCTCGCTTGATTGAAGAGGTATATATTTACCAACGTTCCCTGTTGCGGAAAATTTGGTTTAAAGAATTCCCTTAGCTCACAACGTCATGAATCTTTGATAAAGTGTACAGAATGATGTATGGATGAGCTTGGCGTGAGATAAGAAACATTCGGCGCAGCTCCCAATGAAGTCCAATTGGGATGAATTGATTATGGCCGAGACCGTGAAGCTATAATGGTGAAAACTATAGGCAGTGGGAGGAAGGCCAATGTTTGAAGGACGGAAAACCTTTTACGAAGAGTGGGTAGAGCATGAAGGTATGGAGATCATCCGCGGCTTTCATATCGATGATATGATGAAGTTGGGCCTCAGATGGTGGGACCGAATCGGGGCCGCAGCCGTTCATATCGACTTGGAAGGTACGGGGGACCTGGCGGGCGCCTATGTGTGCGAGATGGAGGGCGGCAAAGAGCTCAAACCCCAGCGCCATATCTATGAAGAGATGATCTATGTCCTGTCGGGTAGAGGGGCAACTTCGGTTTGGTATGAAGGCCTGCCTAAGCTCACTTTCGAATGGGAACCCGGAAGTCTCTTTGCCATTCCCTTGAATGCATGGCACCAGCATTTCAATGCCGAGGGCCACACGCCCCTACGCTACCTTTCGGTCACCACTGCTCCGATTGTCCTAAGCCTCTATCGCAATCCGGAATTTGTTTTTAATAACTCCGCCGTCTTCCCTGAACGCTATGACGGGAAGAGCGACTATTTCTCTCGATCGGACGATTCGGTCAATCAGGTCCTCGAGTCCAATCTCATAGCAAATGTCAACAATCTCAAGATGCCAGCCGAAGAAGGAGCAAAAGTAAGTCGAGGTAAGGGAACGACCAATTACCTCATTGAAATGGCCAATGGTATTTTGGGAGCGCATATCCTGGAGATATCCCCTGGAATCTACAGCAAGTTGCACCGCCATGGCCCTGGGGCCCATGTGATCTGGCTTGCAGGTGAGGGCTATACCCTGACCTTCCCTGATGGAGGTGAAAAGAAAAGGGTCGATTGGAAGCCTGGGACCATGTTGGTCCCACCCACCTGGTGGTGGCACATGCACTGCGTTACTTCAAAAGAACCTGGGAAGCACCTTGCCCTCAAGTTGAATAGCTTGAGACGCCCGCTAACCCATATGCACGATGGGACGGTTACCAGCGTCAAAGAAGGCGGGAACCAGTACGACATGGAAGATCTCGAGCCCGAATTGGCAGACTATATCCACTCAACCTTTTTGCGCG
Source organism: uncultured Binatia bacterium (SeqCode) (assembly GCA_965215595.1). Classification (GTDB taxonomy): domain Bacteria; phylum Desulfobacterota; class Binatia; order UBA9968; family CAXXLF01; genus CBDCDW01. Next base: position 764,162 of record CBDCDW010000007.1, read on the forward strand.
AGTGCGAAAAACGCGGCACCCCCGTGCGGATGGATCACCCCCACAACGGCGGAGCGTAATCAATCAAGGAAAGACCCGGATTTACTTGTTTCTTTTCACCTTGTGTTTCACTATCTGGGTCTTTCTCTTCCTATTAATCCAGAATCAATCGTGTTGTTCGTGGTTGGTTGCCGCCTGCCTTCTCAACCCACCAGAATTAGCCAACTTTAATTTACGGAGTTCCCCTTGGCAGCACTGAACCCGCGCGGTGATTCCCTTCTCCTTGCGAATGCGTTGTTGGGTGCGTTTCTTTCAGGGGCGGCAATTCGGATCTTTGACGTGGCCATGCCCACAGTGGCCGCCGATCTGGAGACAGACCTTGTGGGGGTGATGTGGGCGGTCTTGGGTTTCTCACTCGCCGCCAGTGGGCTCTCACTTGTGTTCGGCCGGATCGGCGACCTTTACGGCCATCACAAGATGTATGGTCTGGGTTATTTAGTATTTCTTGCCGGTTCCCTCCTCTGTGGCCTGGCACGCAATATTGTCCAACTCGTTGGTTTCCGCGTACTGCAGGGACTGGGTGTGGCCATGAACCAAGCAGTGGGTCGGGCGTTGGCGTTCGAGGCCGCTGCTCCAGGACGTGGAGGGAGAGCACAGGGATACATGACCACGGCGTTCCATATGGGCTTTTTACTGGGCCCCAGCTTGGGTGGGCTCACCATTGATAATGTAGGTTGGCGCTGGACCTTTTTTGGTTTCGTTCCTCTCGCCGCGCTAGGGGCGTTGCTTATCTTTGTGCATTTCAAGCAGGTAGGTCCCCGTCCGGCAAGCCCGACGAAGGCCAGCGTGGACTACCTGGGCGCGACACTCCTTTTCGTCAGTGCCATGGCACTGGTCCTTTTAATAGACCGGCGCCTGGTAGGCTGGGAACAGATGGGTTTGAAGATGCTTCTGGCCACTGTTTTTGTTCTGTGCGCCCTTAGCTTTGTATTTTGGGAGCGCCGTGTCCCAAGTCCCATCGTCAACTTTGAGCTGTTCCGGGATCGGATGTTTTCGTTCAGTGCCGTGAGCTTACTCATCATGGCGATAGTCTATGTCATCAGTAGCCTGATTTTACCCTTCTATCTTCAAGACATCTTACAGCTTTCACCTAGCTTTATTGGATTCTTATTCGTGGTTCCCCCGATCTTCACGGTCATCCTCGCACCCATAAGCGGTTCCCTAGCCGACCGCTATGGCCCTCGATTTCCCGCAACCATTGGCGTAGCCGCTTTACTGACATCAGTTCTCTTGGGTGGAGTGTTAAAGGTAGATTCTCACTGGTTGTTGCCAACCCTGATCCTAACCTTGGGGGGCCTCGCCAATGGATTTTTCAATCCGGCCAACAGTGTGGGGATCATCCATTATACTCCCAAACATCATTTGGGATTTGCTTCAGGGACCATCAACCTGATGTTCGGCCTCGGTGCTGTATTCGGTGTCTCCCTCGCGAGCCTGCTCATGGTGACAGGCTTCCGAATCTCCACGGGTATTCCCACTGGCCAACCTACCCCAACTATGCCAGGAGCGTTTGTGGCAGCAGTGAATTTCACTTTTTGGGTCACGGCCGCTGTGTGTACTATGGGGCTAGTCACATCCGTCCTGCGAGGAGACGGAAAACGGCCTCCCTCAGTAACTACGTAACGCACAACAAGAAAAAGGTTCCTGACACCTTTTCCTTTTCCCGATAGCATGTTCCGTCTTGCGATCGACTCCGAGAGATTTCTGCGTCTCTGCGGTGAAAATATCGTCTGCGTAAATCTGCGGTTAAGTATCTTTTGTTCTTCCTCGCAACTAGCTGATAGCTATTCTCACTCATTCCTCAGTACTCAGCACTTGTTACTCAGTGCTGAATAGCTGACGGCTACCCTTCTTCGGTTTCCCCTTTTCCCTCTTCCCTGTTTCCTCTCTTAATCGAAAATCGGCAATCTAAAATCTAAAATGGGTAGGTCATCCGGCTCGGTTAGCATTTGATACAGATGCCTGGCGGAGGCTCCTCGAATCGAAATGAAAAGCCATAAAAGTCGCAACCTCCCCTAACCCGACTTAGCGGATTCGACCCCCTCGATAACTTTTTTCGCGTTTTAAGTAGCCAATTTCCAAGGCGAGGTGAGCCCGAAATGGGCCTAAACAGCCTGTAGTGAAGACCTACCCCCTTTTCAGGGTTGCCCAACACGCAGTATTCTACGTGCGCTATGTTCTTACGTTGCACGAAACGCAACAAAGATGGCAAGGAACACCGTTACTGGAATGTGGTGGAGAACCGCCGGGTAACAGGTGGACGAGTCGTTCAGCGCCAGGTGCTCTATCTCGGTGAGATCAACGACTCTCAGCATCAGGCGTGGCGTAAGACCATCGAGGTCTTCGAGGATGGAGCCGTATTGCCGCGTACGATAGCACTGTTTGCCGAGGATCGGCCTGTAGAAATTGATGACGACGAAGTGGTGCAGATCCGGCTGAAGGATCTGGAACTGCACCGGCCCAGACAGTGGGGCGCATGCTGGCTGGCCTGTCACCTGTACGAGCAGTTGGGGCTCGATGAGTTCTGGGCGACACGGTTGGAGCCGAGCCGCAAGGGGACGCGCTGGGATCTGATCACGCAGGCGTTGAGCTGCTACCGGCTGATTGATCCTGGCAGCGAGTGGCGGTTACATCGGCACTGGTACGACAACAGCGCGATGGCCGATTGTCTGGGGGCGGGCTTTGAACTGGTGGAGATCCACAAGCTCTACAAGTGCCTGGACCAGCTCCTGGGTCACAAGCAAGCGCTTTTTGATCACCTGACACAACGGTGGAAGGATCTGTTCAATGCAAAGTTCGACGTGCTGCTCTACGATCTGACCAGCACCTACTTTGAGAGCAATCCACCCTTTTCGGAAAACGACAAGCGAAAGTATGGTTACAGCCGTGACAAGCGTTTCGATTGTGTCCAAGTGGTGATTGCTCTGATCGTGACCCCGGAAGGGTTCCCGTTAGCCTATGAAGTCATGGCCGGCAACACGGCCGACAAGACTACGTTGAGTGGATTTCTCAACAAGATCGAGGAGCAGTACGGCAAAGCGGAGCGCATCTGGGTGATGGACCGGGGGATTCCGACCGAGGAGGTTCTCAAGCAGATGCGCGAAAGCACTCCGCCGATCTATTACCTGGTGGGAACGCCTAAGGGACGACTGAGCCGTTACGAGAAGGAGCTGATCGACAAGCCGTGGCATACAGTGCGCGAAGGAGTGGAGGTCAAGTTACTACCACAAGACGATGAGTTGTATGTGTTGGCACAGAGTCGTGATCGCATCAACAAGGAGCGCTCCATGCGGCGTCGGCAACTAAAGAAGCTGTGGAGGCGGCTTAAGCAGCTACAAGGCATGAAGTTGACGCGTGACGAGCTGTTGCTGAAACTCGGGGCCGCCAGGCAGCAATCGCCTTCGGCCTGGCGACTGGTTCGGATCGACATCCCTGATGGCAATGGGTCGGTGCAGTTCTCATTGCGAAAGGACCAGCTACAAAAGGTCCGGCGCCGAGAAGGACGTTACTTGCTGAGAACGAACCTGGTTGGACGCGAGCCTGAACAGATGTGGGAGTTCTACATGCAACTGGTTCAGGTCGAAGAAGCGTTCAAGAACCTCAAGGGTGATCTGGCGATCCGTCCGATCCACCACCAGAAGGAGGAACGCATCGAAGCTCACATATTCGTAGCCTTCATGGCTTACGCCATGCATGTGACCTTGCGTCGCCACCTGCGGGATTTGGCACCGGGATTGACACCGCGATCGGTTCTGGAAAAGTTCGGTGCTGTTCAGATGATAGACGTGCATTTGCCAACCACTGATGGACGCAAGGTGATCATGTCACGCTATACACAGCCTGAGCCCGAACTCCAGGTCTTGCTTGAGCAGCTGCGGCTTTCATTGCCCAGTCAGCTGCCTCCCCGTGTTACGGCCAAAGGTGAAGTGGCGAAATAGCTCGATGTAGTGAAGACCTTTTGAAAGCTCTCGTTGATTTACAGGTACTTACGAGCACTGAACCCCGCGAATCCGCTAAGTCGGGCTAACATGTAAACGAAAACGGCGGCCCGATGTGGACCGCCGTTACTTTTAAGTGAGGGATTATTCTGTGCCTTCGGTTGGCTGATTCCTGATGGCCACGGTCTCAAAAAACTAGCCTGTCCCCTTTTCTTGCAACGCAGCCAGCCTGATAACGTGGTGCGTCTTCCCGTTAGCGCCTGATCGTCTGGGTTAATCCCCCCCCCCCCCCGCAGCCCAGCCTCCTCAGGGTGTTGGTGCCGTGATCACCAGGTCGGTGTCACCGCCGAGGAGTTGGTTAAAGGCCGCGTGACACGCGGCGTTATGAGTTACTCCGCCCTTTCCTCTCAAGTGGATCGAATAGCGGTCCAGGGGGATCACCAAGTCGGACCCCGGGATGAGCCCGCACTCGGTATCTGGGCAGGGACCCTTCAATTGCAGTGCGACAGACAGGGGCTCGCTACTGAGAGGCGAATCGAGCGGGAATCCGAAACTGACCCAGACCTCAGCACCCGCCTTTGCGACCGTCCACCCCTTCCGGCCAGCCGGGGCGAAGAACTCGGGGACGTCCACCATGTCTGACGGTCCGAGCAGGCCGCACAGGTCGAACACACCATTCCAAATTATGCACAACGGATCGGTAGCCGTGCCGGTGATGCACGCTTGATCAGGGGCAAACTCAGCACCGCCGGGACGAATTAAATGGACATCCACGTCACCCTTCAGCTCAAACTCGGATTCCGGAGTGACGGCCGCGGGGCCGTGTTCGAACACGAACGCCCCGCCGCTTAGCTCGACGGTGATGTCGTCGATCGCGCCAACACATGGTAGAGTAGAGGACAGGCTTAGCTTGCTTTAGGCCGCACCTTGGCTGTATCCGCCGTTTCCAGCTTCGTGCCCGTTTAGGCACTTCCGTAACAAGCGTTCCTGTCCCCCCTCATCAAACCGTACTTGCAGTTTTCCCGCATACGGCTTTCCGATCATCTTCATCTCAAGGCATGCGAGGCCGCCTATTGAGCTCCCTCTTGGCCTTGAGATACAGTCTCCGCTAGAGGTCTCGAATCTTGTTAGGTGTTTGTAGCCTCACGGCAATCACCTCTCCTTCCCTCTTTAAGAGACACAATGAAAGTAGGGCGCCTTCCCTCAGCCGGCATTACCCAGCCTCCTCGGTAATACTCGCCCCTCCGACTTCTCGCCCGCCTGACCCTGACTTCGGTTTCCCTTATACCGAGCCATTGCGGCTATCACCCGCGACAAACGAGATCTCCCGCGTTACCCACCACAACTTCCCCCACATGCCGTCCCGACGACCCCGGAGAGCCCATCTGCTTCTGTCTCGGTTATTTCCACAGATGGCACCGGCCTTCCCCATCTGACCACAGGGTCGGCACTCTCAATCAGCAAGTTACGAGGCTCTATGGGTTCCCTAGTAGTACGGCCTGCGAGTTTGCGATCCTCTCCTTTTGGAAAGTTTTCTCGATCCACTTAGCCCTGAGAGTCACCCCTCAAAACCGGATCTTCGCTAGCGGGGTGAACCGTTAATTCCCCGCACCGGACTTTAACCGGCAAGTTGCACTGCTTCCGCGGCATACGGTCGGTCTTATGTTTTGCATTGTGATTGGGATCGCCAGAACAATGCGCCTGAGCCGGCGTGATCGCCCAACCCACGACCAGCACAAACATTGCAAACATGAATAGTACGGTTAATTTTTTCTGCATCTCATACCTCCCTAAGTATTTGAAACAATTTAATTGCGGACGAAAAGAAATCTGCCTGCATCGCCAACTACACCCTAGAAGCAAAATCAAAGAGCGACTGGCCTTAAACTCTTCTGTTCATATCCCCTCCTCTTTCCTAAACGATTGTCGGATCGTCTGGTTAAACCTGACATCGTACTGAAACATTTTTTATTAGCTATTAGCTAACTTTTTCCTCAAGCGTCTTCTTTTTTCTGACCTCTGATATCTGACCTCTGACTTCTGGTTGCTTACGGTTATTCTGCCTGCTGACCGCTGATATCTCACGTCTGACAGCTGGTTGCAGCAGCTACCATTGGCAAACGCGGTGCCAATTGCAGGAGACTGACACCAAATTGGGGTAACGTGATGAATTCGTGAGCGAAACTTTTTGATGGTGTTGTTTTTCAGACCGACGAAAGGAAGGAGGGAGGGTTACTTTTAAGTGACCCTATGGCGCTGGTCGAGATCAAAAACAGGCTGTCAAAAGACACTAAAGTTGTCGTACTTGCCTGTAATCTTGATAGAAAATCCTACTTGCCGGGCAGGGTCACTTTTTTATGACCATGGGGAACTTAAAGGTGACCTTTTCATTGGTTGCGTTAGTCTTATTGCAACCGGCCACAAAAATTCCTGTGATAACTCCATATGTCTGAAGTGGCGCGATACTTTGGGAGAGATGTTACCAGTATAAGCAATGGGGGCAATGAAAAGGAAAGAATTGAGTATAGTGTCCCTCTATTTATTGATCTTTTCTTCGACCTTGTCCCCTAACACGGAGAGCTACCTAGCCGGAAGCTCGAACAGGGTGAATTTGACGGAGTACACCCGCTTCGGTCTGCTGAGCTTGATAGAGATCCCACCGAAGCTGAAGATTCATCCAGAAACCAGGTGAGTTGCCAAAAAACTTCGCCAACCGGAGAGCGGTGCTGGGCGTTGCCCCTCGTTTCTTATTGATCAACTCATTGACTCGCTGATACGGAACCCGGATGGCTTCGGCTAGGTCCCGCTGGGAGAGGTCCATTGGCTTCAGAAACTCCTCAAGAAGCATCTCCCCCGGGTGTGTCGGTTCTCGGTGTGTCGGTACACGAATCATTCTTATCTCCTTCAAGCTTGCTCATCAGTGGTAGTCTACAATCTCTACTCCCAGCGGCCCGTCATCCGACCACACGAAGCAGATGCGATACTGCTCGTTAATCCGGATGCTATACTGCCCCTTCCGTTTACCTGAGAGCCGTTCCAACCGGTTACCCGGTGGAACACCTAGTTCCTTCACTTCCTCTACTGAGTCGAGCTGATCGAGCTTCCTAGCCGCAATCGACCAGAGAGCCCTGGGACACGTCCTACGAGCCTGTTGCGTATTCTTGCCGTTAAAAATGTCCTCAGTGCCGGAATCCTCGAAATACCGGATCACTGAACCATGATAGCACGGATATCATGCTATAGGCAAACCAGCTGCCAGGAGCCGCCGCACGGAAGATGTCCCTAAAACTGTAAGTCCTTAAAAACTTCTGTCCCTATTACTCCCATCGCCATCGCCCCCTGGAATGGAATTCTTAACTTCCGAAGATTCGGAGGTTGATAACAGAACTGAGAAGTTCCCCTGTACTCCCGTCGGGGCGTACAGCCGTGCGCCCCTACACAAGAATTGGATTAAAAACTCCGATTAAAAACTTCTCCATTACTGTACCGAGCATTCTCTCACCTGTCGAAACTCATTCGGTGCTAGCCCGAGAAAAAAGGTTGTATCCGTAGGGGTTTAGCCCTTGTATTGTGGAACTGTCCCCGTTAGACCGTACTTCGAGTGGTCATGAGAAGTTACTCATCCCAACTGCGTTCGAAGGCCAGGCGTCGATCTGATTCCTAGTTCTCTCTTGTGACCTCAATAATCATGGGGTCGCCGACGTCGAACAGCCCCTCGTCTATACAAGAGATGTTAAAGAGATCCGACTGTCCGTTCGTTATCCCCATCTCCCAGCCGGTCATATCAAATGAGATCGGAACACCTATTATCGAGGGACGGGGCCAATTGCTGCCATCAGGGTCCCCGAAAACATGCAACAGGTAAACAACCGGAGTGATCCCATCGACCGTCCAGCCATTGATCCAAAAGGAGCCTCCTGCACTGCCCTTTCTCTGCTTAAAATTCCCATATAGCCATTCAACATCGCGGAAGCAATTAGAGCCTGTATCTACCTGAAGCCCGTTGAAATGATCCTCGAAAAAGCTCAGATTCGTAAACTCACCAGCCAAGCCGTGCGGGTCGCTCCAGCCAATGCCGTGAGCCGATTGAGTACGCCAGTTATCGAAACTGTGGCCCGACACAGCCCCTGTAATTTCCACGCTGTACTCGGCGGGCTCACCGCTGTCGGGCGGTGGGGGTTCGCCATTGCAGTGTTTATGGCCCGGCTCGCGGTCACAAGGATGTGCGTGGAGTGACGTGACTGCCCAACCGACAAACAGCACAAAGAATGCAAACCCCCAAAGTAATTTTAGTGTTTTCTGCATTTCATACCTCCGTGTTTTTGAATGATAGGAAATTCCTTTTGGAACCGCCGTTGCTTTTATAAGTTGGGATGACTCTGTGCTTTTTGCTTTCCCGAAGAAGAAAAGCGCAACCCCTTGAATAATATTGATTGACAAAGAGTTGCGCTTCTCGAAGACTCGATCAGTTCTTTATCGACTATCCAAGCCCTCCCCGTGTCTCGAAGCATTGCGGCGGGCCACGCCTTCTACGGTCAATTTACTCCTACTGTTGCAGCACAAGAAAATTTTCCGCATGAGTCACGCAATTTTCCACTGCATCCTTCGCAGGGTCAACCGTCGGGTCAACCTGTGAGACCCAGATGATCTCGTTCGTCAGCAAGCAGAAATGGTTGGTCTGGAAGTCCCCACCGCCTCCACCTGCGTGGAAACCACTGTCGGGGCCGGTAATGAGAATTTGACCATCCCCAAACATCCCGTAGACTCCGACTACAGGGCCAGGATTGGTATTACTTACCAGCCTGAGAAATGGTACCAGCCCAAGCCCAGGGTCCTCCATGAATGTGATGTGGTTATTGACCAAGCAGCCGTACCCGAGGCCGCGCTTCGTTCCATTGAAAAAGGGGTTGTCCGCACAGTCAGTGCCATTGCCGGGGAGAAAATTGCCAGTGCTGTTGCCATTCAAATTAGGGGTAAAAGTGCTCAGTACATCCTCTGCTGTACCTAATGACCCTGTTTCGAACTGGACTATAGCAGGATCATTACCTGGTACATGCAGTTCCACCACGTCAAGGTTAAGACCGTCGATGTCTTCAATGTTGTTCGACGGATCTTCGAAGAGGATACCGCCACCTAGCATCATGAAAGCCTCGAGTTTAGGCCAGCTGGCATCGATGGAGGGAGGGGAACTGTAAGCGAAGTGCAGCACGTCGAATTCCGCGCGCGGCATAACTGCGTCCCAAGTGTTGAAGTTCTTAATTTGGAGCTTGGTATAGCTTCCCCCCAACAATGCTTTGGTGATATACGCGGCCGCACCGCCGCCCCCGAAATTGTTTGCCACGATCGCGATGCGCGGACCGGTGGGTTCGGGGCCAGGCTCGTTGTCCTTGCAGTGTTTGTGAGTAGGGACCGGATCCCTATCGCACGGGTGTGCCTGTGCCGGCGTGTTGGCCCAACCGACAAGCAGCACAAAGATTGCAAAAGCGAAAAGTGCCGTTAATTTTTTCTGCATCTCATACCTCCTTAGTATTTGAAACTATTTAATTGCGGACGAAAAGAAATCTGCTTGCATCGCCAGTACACCCTAACGATAAAGTCTCAGAGCAGCTGTCATTAATCTCTTCTGTTCATATCCCCTCCTCCTAGAAACGGTTCCCGGTTCCGTCTAGTTACGCCTTGCGTATCAACAAAGTACTCAATCCCTTTTTCTCTTTGGCTACCGCTGATAGCCAATAGCTGTTTGCTGACGGCTATTCTGCCTGCTGACAGCTGGTTGCTGCCAGCTATCATTGGCAAACGCGGTGCCAATTGCAGGAGACTGACACCAAATTAGGGTAACGTGATGAATTCGTGAGCGAAACTTTTTGATGGTGTTGTTTTTCAGACCGACGGAAGGAAGGAGGGAGGGAGGGTTACTTTTAAGTGACCCTCTGGCGCTGGTCGAGATCAAAAAAAAGCTGTTACAAGACCCCAAAGTTGTCGTAATTGCCTGTAATCTTAATAGAAATTTCTACTTGCCGGGCAGGGTCACTTTTTTATGACCATGGGGAACTTAAAGGTTACCTTTTCTTTGGTTGCGTTGGTCTAGTTGAACCCGACGCAAAAATTCCTGTGATAAATCCTCATGTTTTTGTTGGCGTCCATCTCCTTGGATTGGCATGGCCATTGCAATCCGTAGAGCTAGCTGATGCCCTACCCTAGATCGCCGTTCCCTTCCGTGATATAGACGCATGCAAAAGGAGGGGTGTGAAAAAGAGCCTAAATCGGAGTAGAGACATCTCGCGCAAAGACGCAAAGGACGCCAAGTTCTGAGAAAAATGAAAAAGGTCATTTTTAAGATTTTCATCCTGATCCTAGTTACCGGCGTGGTCGGTCCGATCTACGCCGGGGATGTGGCCGTCATCAAGAGCTCCGGTGCAGCCGTCTACAAAGAGTCTCTTGAGGGTTTCAGGCAAACGATCCGCCACCGGGTTGTTGCTGAGTACGACATGAGAGATGACTATGAACGCGGACGCAAGGCCTTAGAAAAACTCCAATCAACCGTCAACCCCAACCTTCTTTTCACTGTCGGGACCCCAGCCCTTCAGGTCGCCAGTCAAAAAAAATCCTCTCTCCCTGCGGTCTATTCCATGGTGTTCAATCCCGACAGCATTATTGGTACCGAAATGAAGAACATCACCGGGGTCAGCATGAACGTGTCGGTAAAAGAGACAATCCAGCTGTTAAAGGAATTAAGCCCAAATATCCGACGCGTAGGAGTAGTCTTTAATCCAGCCAAAAGTGGGAATCTCGTAATAAAGGACATGCCTGTGGCTCGAAAGCAAGGAATACAGCTTGTTACCAGACAGATAGGAGCTGCAAACAAAGCGATTCAAGCTGTGAACTCCTTGAGGGGTAAAATTGACGCGTTTTGGATTGTACCCGACGAGACCATCCTCGCCGATGAGATTTTCCAGTATATGCTCCTTTTTTCTTACCAAAATAAGATCCCAGTCCTGGGATTATCTGAGAAACAAACCGAGATGGGAGCCCTTCTTTCCCTATCTTCTAGAAGCAACAAGGACATGGGCCGACAGGCCGGAGAGATGGCCAACAAGATACTCAGGGAAGGCAAGTTACCAAGGACTCCTTATACAACGCCACGTCAGGTTAAACTTAGCGTCAACCTGAAGGTGGCTCGAAAATTGAATGTTGAGGTACCCGATAGCCTTCTTGCAAAGGTAGCGAACGCTATCCAAGCGCCTGTTTATGAAGAGGGAGATTGGTGGGTCTTTCGGGTCAAGGCTGAGGGTGCACATGAAGGGGATATCGGAATGGATGGGGGCGAATCACATGAGATCCGAGTCACGTACAAGAATGGCAGATTCGAGAGTGACTACCCCGGATTCTTGACTCAGGCTGATAACCCAGATTCCCCAAGATTCTACCCTTTTGCTTCAGTGAATGTAAATGATCATAAGATAAGAAGTCTTAATTTTCCGCTCGTCCCAGGTAAGAAATGGAATTTCAATTATCATAGAGATGTAGGCAAGGCTGAGTCCAGTGTATGGGGTCGCGCTGAGTCTGAGGTCATAGACCCGGTGGTCGAAGACTTCGAAACACAAGTTGGAAAACTCAAATTTATCGAGATTCGAAGAATAGATTATTCTTCACACGGTCTTGGAAATCCATCCACGCAAGAACTCGTCTATTTCTATAGCCCTGAAACTAAGAGCGTAGTCAAGCTTACAGCTAACGTATTACGTCCAGGTAGGAGCGGAAAACACTTCGAATTGGAGCTTGTCAAATACGGGCACCAAGTTCCTAGCAACTTTTCCAAGGCCATTAATGATCTGTCTATTCCGGATCATAAAGAGATGAATATTATCAAACTCGGGGAGCAAGCTTCCAACGTTAAGGCACCGGTTTATGTAGACGGTGATTGGTGGGTCTTTCGAGTCAAGAACGATGAAAAACCGCCGGAGGAATATCGGATTACTTATAAAGACGGGGAGTTTCAGGGTGACGACCCCTTAATCCTAACGGACAACCCCCCATTGGCTTCTGTGTATACAAATCATCCAGAGATTAAGAATTTCAACTTTCCGCTTGTCCCGGGAAAAAAGTGGAGATTGCGCTATTCCAGTCACGAATATGCTTTTTACCCACCGTTCGGAGCTCGCAGCATAGAATGATCAATGCAGAGGTTGAAGTTGCAGGTCCGCTGGCCGAACCCATCGAGACCCCTGCTGGAACATTCGAGGTTGTCGAAATTCGGAGAATCTCCTTTCCTAGCCCCGGAGAGGGTAAGCACGAACCAGGGATCGAAATCGTCTATTTCTACAGTCCAGCAACTAAGAGCGTAGTTAAGCTAATCGCAAAGATCTCTAAACACGTCACTGATTGGAGTATCCCGGATCATATAGAAATGGAACTTATCAAATATGGACGAAAATCTTCTCCCTCGGGACGGTCAGTTGTGAAAGCACCAGTAGTTGAATGAATCCAATAACCATATTTTAGATTTTTGATTTTGGAGTTTAGATCAGGGGATCTCGGAAAACAGTTAAGATTTTGAATATTGGATATGTAATTGCTGAACTTTGGTTGGAAGAGAAAGCTCAAAACATAGGGGTAGGAAATCATTCTTTCTGATCGCTAACTGTTAAAAGAGTGTTGTTTTAGGAATTGTATTTTGGAATCCAAAATCAAAAATTCAAAATCAGAAATCGATCAAGTGAAGGGCCTTCGCACCTTTAGAGCACGAATCTTTTGGTCGTTCATCCCGATTATCATCCTAATGGTTATCCTCCTGGGTGTGATTGACTTTCGGGTGCAAAGGCGCCTGGCGGAGGAAGAGTTCATAAAACGGGGTGACGCGGTGGCTGCTAATCTTGCACAAGCTAGTAAGGTAGCAGTATTTACCGAAAACAAGTTCCTCGTGGAATCCGCTACAAAGAGCGTAACGGCTGATACTGATTTTGCCTATTTGTTGATCTATGGAGAAGGTTGGACGATTCTTGCGGATCTGGAGAAGCAAGTTACGGATGTCAAAAGACATCTCCAGGAGCTATCCGCCAGCGAAAAGGATCAATTGCTTGGGAACCGTCAGAGTTTTTACAAACGTGTCACGGGTAAAAAAGGTAGATTCGTTGAGTTCTTGGTACCGATTGTCTTACAGGAGACGCCAACATCATACGAGCTTCAGATGGGGCCCATTGATAAAGGACTTGGAGCTACCGATCAGGCACAGCAGCGAACCATAGGTACCGTGAGGCTTGGCCTGTCGCTAAAGAACGTTGATTCCCGCCTCGCTACATTACTGGAATGGAGAGGAGGCCTCCTCGTTGTATTTGTATTCTTAAGCGCCCTGATTATCTACGTGTTTTCACGACGGCTAACACGGCCTATCAAGCAATTAACTGATCAGGCCACGCGAATCGCGGACGGCAATCTCGACCAGACAATTCCCGTGGAATCGCGGGACGAGATCGGGCAACTTGCAGTGAGCTTTAATGATATGGCCCGAGCCTTGAAGGGCAATATCAATGAAAAAGAACTCGCTCTGGCGCAACTACGAGACTTGAACCAAACGTTAGAGGATCGAATCACTCGAAGGACCGCGGAAATCCAGACCATAAATACCCAACTTCGCGAATCAACACGTCATAAGTCCCAGTTCCTTGCCAACGTAAATCATGAGCTCCGTACCCCCGTGAGCTCGATTATAAGCTATGCACGTCTAGTACTACGGAAGACGGAGAAACAGATTTCTCAATCGCAGAGAGAGAATCTTCAAGAACTTCTAAAAACTGGTGAACGCCTTCTCAACTTGATCAACACCCTGCTCGATCTCGCCAGAATCGAAGCCGGTCGGATAGAGGTGCGCTTCGAGCCCGTCAAAATCAATGAGTTAATCCGGGGGGCAGCTTCCACGATAGAACCGATGTTGAATCACGAGCAGGTTCGACTCTTTCGCGAAATTGACCCGGATCTACCAACTCTAAACACGGATCGGGAAAAGTTGAGACAGGTCATCTTGAACCTCTTAGGCAATGCCGCAAAGTTCACGGTAGAGGGTGAGATCAAGGTCTCAGCCTTACAGGAAAACAGTTCAATTAAGTTAGCGGTTTCGGACACTGGGATAGGAATTGAAAAGGGAGATCTAAATCAGATCTTCGAGGAGTTTCATCAAGGCAATAAATCGAACGGCGGCAACCACAATGGAACTGGTCTAGGTCTCGCCATCGTAAAGAGGTCCCTGAAACTCTTAGGCGGAGAGATCGCTGTTGAGAGTGAGCCGGGGAAAGGATCTACGTTTACAGTCACGCTCCCGTTGGATCACTCAAGGAGCGGCTAGGCAAAAACAAAAGACGACTCGCGCAAAGGCGCAAAGGACGCCAAGTTCGGAGAAAATAGGTAAGGCTCGAACCAAGCAGCACAATGAGTAACAGGATATCGATCGCTGACGACGAAGCGTCAAATGCGAAAATCTTAGGGGAGGAACTGATTGACAGGGGTTACGCCGTAGAAACGGCTAATGACGGTACCAGTACCCTAAGGAAAATCGAGGCTTCTCCCCCGGACCTAATCATTCTTGACTACATGATGCCCGATTTGAGCGGGCTCGATGTATTGAAGGAGATTCGTAAGAGTGGAACTGACACACCTGTGATTATGATAACGGCTTACGGATCGGTTGAACGGGCAGTGGAGGCCATGAAAGAGGGGGCTTACGATTTTATCACCAGGCCATTTGAGCCGGATCATATGGCCTTCGTGGTGCAGAAGGCCCTGGAGCGAGAGCGGCTTAAGAGGGAAGTTGAAATCCTGTCCCAGGAGATAGGACAGCGATATCGTCTGGTTATGGGCGAGAGCCCCAAGATGAAGCAATCTGTTAATCTGGCCAAAAGAGCAGCAGGAAGCAACGCCACCGTTTTACTATTGGGTGAAAGCGGGACGGGCAAGGAGATCTTCGCTCGCGCCATCCACAACTGGAGTGAGCGGAAGGGGCAGCCATTTGTCACGATCAACTGCGTGGGATTATCCAAAGAATTGTTGGAAAGCGAGCTGTTTGGACATGAACAGGGCGCTTTTACGGGGGCTCACCACCTAAAGAAAGGTAAAATGGAGCTGGCCCATGGAGGGACAGTCTTCCTGGACGAGGCGGGAGATATTTCGCCGGAACTTCAGAGCAAGCTCTTGAGGTTCCTCCAGGAGCGGGATTTCGAGCGCGTGGGCGGAACCAAATCCATAACGGTTGATATCAGGATCATTGCTGCTACCAATCGGAACCTGGAAGTCTCCATAAAAGAGGGGCTATTTCGTGAAGACCTCTACCATCGCCTGAACGTTGTCCCTATCACCCTTCCACCCCTGAGAGAACGAAAGGATGATATACCTCCCCTTTCGCAGTATTTCTTGCAGAAATACTCTATTGAGACCAGAAAACACTTTAGCGAGATCACCGCGGAAGCAAAAGAAAAACTTCTCTCTTATGATTGGCCAGGTAATGTTCGCGAGCTTGCGAACGTCATCGAACGGGCCATTGTCCTCGGCTCAGGTCCCAACATCTCCGTTGAGGACCTACCCGATATTTTCACCACGATTAAAACCGAAACCGTGTCCAACGACTTCTCGTATCATGGGGCCATGGATGCCGCCAGACGAGATGTGATCTTAAAGGCCTTGAGCCAGACGAAGGGGAATCGTGCAGCTGCAGCTAAATTCCTTGGCCTCCACCCCAAATACTTCTTGAGGCTAATCAAATCCCTTGGAATTGAGTAGTCTACCTTCCGACCGGAGAGACAGTAGAGTTGTTATTTTTTTCGCCTGCGATTGGTGTTGCCCGTAAAGGCCTCCTTCAGAAGCTTTCGTAATTTTGGTTTATCATTCATGGCCGCTTGGTCGTAGGTCTTGATGGCCCCTGGCTGTGGGACCCTCCAGGACTCGTAATAATCATTAGGAACATCTATACGACGGCTTACGTAGCCTATGGCCTTTCCAAGTCCGTATTGACCTTCCTTGGTCAACAGCCAGTTAATATATACCCTTGCTGCATTGGGGTGAGGGGCTCGATTGAACAAGGCCAATGCACCGGCGCCAGGGCTTATGTCGGAACCCTCCTTGAGTTCAGTAGGCTTGATGATCTTTATTGGGAGACCTCGCCTAAGGGCATCGGATAAAATGGTAGACCGAGGGGCCAAAAGGATAGGATACTTACCCCGGGTGACAGAGTCCATTGCCAGTGCCGGGTCTCCAATGATGACAGGGTCATGATTGGCCAAGGCCCTTATGAAGTCTTCACCCAAATCGGGATGAAGTAGGAAAAACATAAACGTCGCCTGGGCGGAACCCGGGCGCCGGGGATCAGCAAAAACAATCTTACCCTTCCACTTTGGCTTGAGCATATCTTTGTATGACTTGAACTCCCCGGGTATCACAAGCTCCGGATTGACACTGAGAATCGCACGCTGAGTGGGGAGCATTACCAGCATCTCACGCCGCGGATCGACGAATTCCAGATGACCGTCACGCCAACTTTTAGGATTTTTTACATCCGGTAGAATCAGGGCCGGTTCCAGGGGATCAAAGGCTTTCATAGGGATCATGGCGGTAAGCCCTGTGGTGGTGCCCCCTATGAATACATCCCAGAAATACTTGCCCGCCCGGCGTTCGAGCCCGGAACGGGTTGATTGTTGGCCGCCTCTTCCACCGAAGTAATCCACCGTAATGCCGTACTTTTTCATGAAAGGTTGAGTGAGAGCGTCCCTGGTATCTGTCCCTAGGGGCCCCATGACGGCTACCCTCCCCTCCTTCTTGGCTGCGGCCAGGACCTTCTCCCATTCATCTTGTGATGCGGTTCCAATTTGTGCAGAAAACATAAATCCGACGATGATTAAAAAAGATATCGTTTTCGAGATATTGCGCCTCAATAAGTTGTTCCTCCGGCCAAGAACTATAGGATAGAAGCGGTCTTTGTGTCAAACTCATGGATCTGATAGGTGATGTATCAGTCTATGTGTAAATTTTGGTGGGGGGAAGGGAGTGGAGAGGAAAATGGCTTTCACATTTGTCGGAGAATCGAAGATCTCGAGGTGGTTAAGGGATAGGCCTAGGGTATTTTTTGATTGGGAAAAGACAGAAGGGGTGCTAACTCCAGAGTTGCACGACAAATACAAACATGAGGAGGGCACCCCTATGCTGCTCGAGCAAGCAACACCAAGCAATGTATCGCGAGCGATTAAAGAGATCAATGCCTTTGAGTGGGAGGGCGACTTTAAACCGATGGCCCGCCAAGCTCTAAAACACCTGGTGGAGAAGCGGCTGGACGAAGAGATGGCCCAGTACATAGGACTATCACGCTACGAGCATGGGGCGGACCGAGTGGACTACCGCAATGGCCACTATACCAGGCATCTGTTGACCGAGATGGGAAACTTAGAGCTTTTAGTGCCAAGGAGCCGTAAGGGAGGGTTTCCCACCAAGCTCCTTGAGCGTTACGCCCGAAGGTGCCGTTCGGTGGATCGGGTGTTGTTAGCCTGCTTTTGTTTGGGACTATCCACCCGAAAGGCCGCTTCGGTGCTGGTTCCTATTGTAGGGGAGCGGGTCTCGGCCACAACGATTTCCAGGATTGCCCGGGATCTGGATAAAGAGGTTAAGTTTTACCATAGCCGTCCCCTTAGGGATCAGTACCGCTATCTGTTCTTTGATGGGGTGGTGTTAAAGAGCAAGGGGGCTGCCAAGGTACAGAAAAAGATATTACTTTGTGCCTTCGGGATCACGGTCGATGGGAGGCAGGAGATGATCGATTTCTATGCGGCCCCAACTGAATCTGAAGCCTGCTGGGAAGCGTTGTTAAGGGACCTGTATCAAAGGGGGCTAGAGGGGGGGTGTTGTGAGCTGATTGTGACCGATGGGGGAACGGGGCTGCATGGAGCCTTACAGATTGTCTATCCTAAGATCCTCGCCCAACGCTGCTGGGCCCATAAGACAAGAAACGTGTTGGACAAGGTAAAAAGGGCCGATCAACCAGCGGTCAAAAAAGCTCTAAATCGTATCAGTCATGCCCCTAATTATAGAAAAGCTACGGAAGCTTACTGGCGGTTTGGTTCACGCTGGAGGAAGGCTTATCCAAGGGCTGTGGCCTGTTTGGAAAAGGATCTCGATCAATTGCTTTACTTCTTTCAGATCAAGCGGCCTGAGCTTTGGAGCCGCTTGAGAACCACCAACCTCATAGAAAGATCGTTCCGGGAAGTCAGGCGCAGGACTCGCCCTATGGGGGTGATGGCAAATACCCAAAGCATACAAAGAATCGTTTTTTCTGTCTTTCATCACTTGAACCAAAATTGGAGTGAGAATGCCCCTAAGAAATTTACACACAAGTCTTGACGCTTCCGATCTGATAACCAGAGTAGGCAATGGGAGGGAAGTAAATGGCGAAGGAATTTCTGCTTGGCTGTCAGTGGAGGGGGGTACAGCACACCCGTGAAGTGCCTGTGGAAACACAGTTCCAAATGATCCGAGATGCAGGAGTCTTTGACTATCTCGATCGACTTCCGCCGTCTGATGTTTTGGACGAATACATCCGCTGCTCCCAAAAGTACGGAATTCCTCTACATACCGGCACATGGTATTACCAGCTCGGACGTGATGAACCTCTCCTCACTGAATACATGCACAACGCTGCACAGGCAGGCCTGAAGATGCACAATATCATGATCTTCACCCATCATGCCGACGGACACGCAGTTTCGGATGAGGAGATTGTGGAGTGCTATTGCCGCACCTGGGAGCTAGGGGACCGATTGGGTGTCCAACCAACCTTCGAGCTCCATGTGAATATGTGGTCGGAGGATTTCAGGCGGGTGGCTCCCGTTGCGGAAATGGTCCGTGCCAGGGGCGTGCCCTTCAACTTCACGCTCGACTATAGCCATTGCGTTTTTAAGATTGATAATCCCGAGGAGTTACAACGCTCTGGAATCAGGGAAGATGTGGATGCTGGGCGCATAGTACTTGATCCCTACGAACCGGGAAATTTGTGTGACCGGTGGCTTGACATGAACATGGTGGTGTACGCGCAGTTTCGCCCTGTGGTTCCGAATAATCCCAAGAACATTTGGGCTATGGATGAGAACGGCAGCCCAGGAAGAGGTATTCAGTACCCATTTTTCAGGCCCGAGCCAGGCCAGTGGCATTCTCCATGGCATGCCTGGAAACTGGAAGTATCCAAGGAGGCTGTGCGCAAGGTGCTACGCTATCATCTCACCCATCCCGATAGCCCTCTTCGCTTTATGAATACCGAAATGATCGACACCGTTGATTACGGAAAAAACGCAAAGTATTCGCTGTTCGAACACAATGTCGCATGCGCCCAATGGATCCGTTCCACCTGGCAGCAACTCAAGGCGATGCACGACGCCGGGATTCCGCTTCAGGTTTGAAATCCGATTTTAAAGGTGAATTCATTCTGGGGATTCAGCCACTTTGTTGCCGCGCTTGCCCATGGAGGTTTGTCAGCTAATTCGATCACTTCAGAGTCTAAGGTCGAATGTGCGGCGTACTACCGCCTGCTTTCCTACCTCGATGGACATCAAATCTTCACCGACTTCCAGGGGGCCCGAATAAGTTTTTCTTGTAGCAGGGATTAGATCCGTCACCGAATAATCACCAAAATATAAAATATGCGTGTAGATTGCCAATTTTGGCTTCGCGCGACTAAAAACTTGTCCCGCATCCTCAGGCGTAGTGTGATTCGACGCTATGATTTTACCAAATTCACTTTTTTGCAGGAATTCGTTCGACATGCCAACCACTTCATGGACCAGAAGATCGACTCCTTGGGAATATTGTATGACGTTTTCATTGAAGCGCGTATCCCCAGAAAGGACGACAGACCTGCCGGCAAAGTCGATTCGGTAACCATAAGCAGGTTTGATTCGACCATGATCAACTAAGAAGGCCCGTATTTTCAAGCCGTTCTTTTCGTACACAACCCCTTCATTGAACTCCTCGGCAATCACCTGTACCCCTTCCTTTTGATAATGAGTCCGAATTTGTATATCAAACTGATAGGCTTGCTCGAGATGGGACATCATCTCCTTTGTCCCTCTGGGTCCCCAAACCGGCAGGGCAACCAATCTGCCGCCCCACGCCTGATTTAGCCAACCAGTGAGCCACAGGTCAGGGATACCGACCACGTGATCAGAGTGGAGGTGAGTGAGAAAAAGGCCGGTGATTTCCGCAAATCGGATCTTGAGCTGAAAGAGCCTTTGCAAAGCGCCTCGGCCGGCGTCAAAGAGAAATTTTTCTGATCCGGCTTCAACTAAGGTGCATGGCCCAAACCGTTCCATTATTGGTGGGGGGCCCCCTGTGCCTAGCAGGGTGACTCTAAAAGTATCGGGTGCGATGTTTACCACTGTTTTCTCCTTTTATGGCCCGTGACGATCGGGATCCTCCACCTTACTAAGGGATCCCAGGGGTAGATTCAATGAGTCCCAATAAATTCTACCTTGGAACCTTGAATTCCTATGCCCTCTCAGCATAAAATGCGCTAGGTCAGGACCTGGGTATTGAACAATAGGAGGGCATGATTATGGCTATTGCACTCTCTCACGGCGGATCAAATATTTACTCCTCACCATCACGAACCGAGGAGCTTCTCGTCGGAACCAAGGAAGGTATCGTTATTCTCAAACGGGGTTCCGGTGCTCAGTGGGATGTGGTGCACCATGCCTTACCCGACCAGTTTATCAGTTCTATTATCATTGAGCCCGAAAGCAAGACGATCTTCGCCGGTGCCTTCTACGGGACAGTACACGCCAGTATGGACGGTGGCAGAACTTGGGAGCGGCGGGATAACGGCATGACGGTGCATGATGTCTATAGCCTGGCCTCAGTAAAGTTGAACGGTAAGATTCGAGTCTATGCGGGGACCGAACCTGCCCATCTTTTTTATAGCGAGGACCAGGGTCACCATTGGACGGAATTACCTTCCCTGAGATCGGTACCCAGTACACCCCAGTGGAGCTTCCCTGCCCCACCCCACATTGCTCACACAAAATTTATCACCTTTGATCCGTTCAATCCTGCCAAAATTTACGTCTGTATCGAACAGGGCGCCCTATTGGAAAGTGAGGACGCCGGACAGAGCTGGAAAGAGCTAAACACGGTGGGATTCTACTCAGACAAGAAACGCCAGGTGGAACATTTCTACGACGTTCATAAGGCAGTTGTTGATCCCCGTGACCCGCAGAGGATCTATGTGAGCGGTGGTGCGGGCCTATACGTTACCAATGATGGGGGCAACCAGTGGGAGCGATGGACCAGCCCAGACTGGGCCGCAGACGTCTATCCTGACGGGCTCGTTCTCAACCCAAACCAGCCAGACATCATGTTTGTTTCAGCCGCAGAACACAACCCACGCACTTGGCATGAGAGCAAAATCCCCGTTTCCGGTACGCGAATCTATCGTACCACTGACGGCGGGCGTTCCTGGGAGATACTCCGTAATGGGCTGACAGACCGGATGAAGCACGAAGCCGGGGCATTATGTCTGCAGAGCTATGGGGAGTTGTTCTCAGTTTTTTTTGCAACCACGGGCGGCGAGGTCTATTGCAGTGAGGACGGCGGAGATCACTGGTCTTTAATCAATAGCGGGCTGGCGCCCATTTCAAAAAAGGGACATGAGCGCATACTCAGAACGGCCTAGCCCCGTATCATGATAAATAGGTGGCTGTCAAAGTAGGCCATTTAATCAAGGCAAGATTTTCCGCTTGTTCTGTGTGATTCTGAGAGGTCATCATGATCGGGGCTAGCCACTACCCCTAATTCGAAAGGCTTTATCCTGCTCCGGTTCAGTCTCCTCGAGTAGCCGTTCCATAGCCTCCGTCCCTTTGAGGCCTTCCATCTTGATCTTAAGGCGAAGGTTGTTGGTGCTGTCGGCGTGGGCTAGTGCCTGTTCCAAACCGATCTTTCCCTCTTTGTAAAGCAACAACAGGGCGTGATCGAAGGTTTGGCATCCCTCATGTATACCCAGTTCCATGGCCTCCTTCAGGACATCCACCTCCCCATTTCGAATCAAGTCCATTATCCGCGGAGTATCCACGAGGATTTCCAGAGCGGCAATTCGCTTTCCGTTCTCAGAAGGAACAAGTCGTTGCGAAACGATGCAGCGTAAATTTAGGGAAAGTTGCATGAGCACCTGGTCGTGGCGCGCTTCCGGAAAAAAATTGAGAATACGTTCGAAGCATTGGTTGGCGTTGGTGGAATGAAGAGTACCCAAGCACAGGTGTCCTGTATCTGCAAAGGTAATGGCTGACTCCATGGTTTCCGTATCCCGGATCTCGCCAATAAGAATCACGTCCGGTGCCTGACGCATGGCGTTCTTCAGCGCTCCCGGAAAGGAGTGAGTATCGAATCCCACTTCCCGCTGGCTCACAATGGATTTCTTGTGTCGGTGCACGAATTCAATGGGATCTTCAACGGAGATAATATGCCCACCAGAGGTGGAGTTTCGGTGGTCGATCATAGCTGCCAGGGTAGTAGATTTACCGGAGCCGGTGCCGCCCACTACAAGAACTAGCCCCTTTCTGGTCATGGCCACATCTTTAAGAGTTGTGGGAAGGCCCAATTGATCCAAAGTCAAAATCTCAACTCTAATCTGACGAATGACGATAGCCACACTCCCCTTCTGGCGAAAAATATTGACACGAAACCGGCCTTGACCCGTGGGAGCCAGTGCCAAATTCATTTCCAAATTTTCAGTAAATTCCTTTTTTTGCCGATCATCCATTATAGAATCAGCCAGCTCGGACAGCTCATTGGTGGTCAACATCTGGTCATTGACGGGTTGGGTAGTCCCTTCGATGCGAAGCATGGGAGGACTTTCGGCAGTTAGATAGAGGTCGGAGGCGTCTCGTTCTAGCATCTTCATAAGAAGATCGTGAATTTCCATTTGTTTCCCTACACTGATGCTTAACGATTTACCGTGGAGCGCGCAAAGGTCTTGGTGCCAATGGGCGCGAAGAGATTCGGGGTGGCACTTTTAGATTGTGCTTCCTCGGGAAGCACAAGACCTCGCGTCACTAAATCTGAAAGAGCCATGTCCATGGTCTGCATACCATCCTTTTGACTCACCTGCATAGTTCCTGTCAGTTGATGGATTTTACCCTCTCGAATCAGATTTCTGACAGCAGTGGTCCCAGTTAATATTTCCACTGCAGCCATCCGGCCCCCAGTTTTCTTCTTGAGTAGCGTCTGGGTGATCACAGCCTGAATCGATTCCGCAAATTGGGTCCGGATCTGGGACTGTTGAGTGGCAGGAAATACATCAATGACCCTGTTGACGGTATCCGGTGCGCTGGAGGTATGGATCGTGCTGAGCACCAAATGTCCGGTTTCCGCGGCGGTGAGGGCAAGTTGAATGGTTTCTTGATCCCGCATTTCTCCCACCAGGATGACGTCAGGGTCTTCCCTCAGGGCAGCTCTCAGGGCGTTGGAGAAGGACTGGGTATGGGCCCCTAGCTCCCTTTGATTGATCAGACATTTATTTGATTCATACACAAACTCGATGGGATCTTCTATGGTTATGACATGGCCTTCGAAAACGCTGTTAATAAAGTCAATCATCCCTGCCAGGGTAGTTGACTTGCCCGAACCAGTGGGACCGGTCACCAAGATGAGCCCTTTTTCTCTGATACAGAGCTCCTTAACAATTTTCGGCATTCCCAGTTGCTCCAGGGTCATGATCTTGCTCGGAATGATACGGAATACGGCTGCTTCTCCCTTTCGCTGCGTAAATACGTTCACGCGAAAGCGTGCAATCTCACCCATGTCAAAAGAGAAATCGCATTCCTTTTTTTCTTCGAAGGTCTTCCTATGGTTGTCGCTCATAATGTCATAGACCAGAGAATGGACATCCTCGGGAGTTAAAGGAGAATTGTCCAGCTTCTTCAGATCACCGTGAATACGAAGCATGGGAGGTTCACCTGCACTCACGTGGCAATCAGACGCCCCCTGCTCCACCGCAAAGGCTAGCAATCGAGTAATATCCATAGGTTATCCTTATCCCTGGCTCCTGCAAATATACTAAATCTCTAAGGAAGTAAAGGAAGCAATGCGGTCAAAACCGTAAAAGCCATAAGATGTGGACGGCAGCAATCAGACCCGACCCACAATAGATTATGGCGTAGGTAAAAGAAGGACCGTTCCACCCTCACTTGGGGCAGTGATTAGCGAGGCCGGGTTGTCCAACTGCTTTACAGGCCGACTGCCTTCGATGGTATCCTCGAGATTGAAGTTCTTAGACGGCTCTGCTGTTAGCGTGGCAGCCAATTCTTTTGACTCTGTTGTGGGGGGAGTTCCGGCGATGGCTTGTACAACGGCTGAGCTCAATTGGCTTGCCTGGTCAGCCTGAGACCGGCCAATTTCCTTACGATTAGATTCTTTCCTCACCGCAACAGCCATTTCCTGGTCACGAAGTATCTTGCTCACTTGCCCTAGGGGCAGTTGTAAAGGGGAACCGACTTGGAGTGATCTGGGTATAGTTCCTTGAATTTCTAAACTAGCGTTAGAACTAAGGGATATTGGGCCTCTTCCCACAGGAGTGATGATGGCCGTCCCTGATAGTGTGACAAATCTACACCGGAGCAAGGGTGTCCCCGGCACTGAATCACACCTGGTCAAAAGACTCGCACCTCGTATGGAAGCCAGGGAATTGGGTGTACGAATCTGGATTTCATCTCTAGTTTGGCTCAGCTGTAGCGGGGCATTCATCAGAATTTCTCCTTCGTTCAATTGATGAATCGTACGAAGGGCCCCGGTGGAATCGAGGGTGCCCACAATTGCCAGCCGGGAAAGTTCACGAACGGTAACGGTACTTTTACCACCAAAGAGGATTCGGACTTGGGACTTAGCCTTTGTGGAGATTACATCACGGGAGAATAACCCATCCTTGACTCCAAGATCCGTCTCCCTTGCGCCGCGTGTCAATTTGACCTTGCCCTTAAGTGCAGTTACCACTCCGATGGCATCCTCGGCCGAAGATATGACTGGAATTCCTATCAATAGCGCCAAAAAAACACTAATAAAGTTAAACCTTCTATTTCCCATATAAGCCCTTGATTATATTTTAATAACCCAACACGAAATCAAAACACATTTATATCTATCTCAAATATCTGTCAAGAGCCGCGCAAAGAATTGGTTAGGATGCTTTTGATTTAACTTGTAATTCCCCGTGGTCTTGCCACGGGGACACCTTATAGTAGCATGGGTGGATGGGAGCAGGCGAGGTTGAGAAAGGTAGTCATTGTGCGTGGCAGATTCACTATCATATTGTGTTTCCGGTGAAATATAGGAAGGCTCTTTTGAGCGAGGAAGTGGTAGGGATCATCGTGGAAACAGCCAAGGGGATCAGCGAGCGCTATGATATAGAGATGGAAACGATAGGGTGCGACAGAGAGCATATTCATCTTCTATGCACGGCGCATCCGAAGATCTCGCCGGGGCAGATTGTACGAGTATTCAAGAGCATTACGGCGAGAGAGATCTTTCGTAGGAAGCCGGAGGTAAGACAGGAGCTTTGGGGAGGGGAGTTTTGGACAGACGGTTACTACGTGGGGACAGTCGGAGAGCGGGGCAACTGGAGGGCTGTAGAGAATTATGTGGAGAGCCAAGGCAAAGGTGTGGGAGAACTTCGTCGGCTGAGCCTCTTCTGATACCCCGTGGTCTTGCCACGGGGTTCTTCATTCAAAAAATATCAAATAAAATCAAGTTAATTCAGCTACTTATGAACGTCCCGCCAGTCCATTGATTTTTTTTGTTGTTGCCAGTTTTCCACAGGAATATACTAAATATATCAAGAAGTTATATGGACATTTCTCTAGTATGTTTAGGTTAGTCTCTTACCGTTAGTTTCATTCGAGCAACTTATTTGAAGTTAGGAATTTGTCTAACTGTGAGCGTGCGTCAAGCTTTAGCAGCTCTACTCTGCGCTATTTTCCTGCAATCTGTTTACCCTCAGGCCGTTTTGTCCCAGACATCGGCGGATGCAGTGGTCTACGTTGATAGAGCGGTGCTTGCCTATGATGCCAAGCGCTATGATGAAGCACTATTGGAGCTGGAAGAAGCCCTCCGATTGAATCCAACTTACGTGGATGCGCTCTATTATCAGGGGATAGTGCTGGTTAATTTAAAACGGCATGCTGAAGCCGTAAACTCCCTTGAAAAAGCCCTAGAACTGCGGCCTGGAGACGTTGAGGTTTCATTTCAGCTAGGCGCTCTCTATTTTGGACAGAAAGACTATAAGAGTTCTGAGCCTTTACTTCGGCATGTGTATAAATCCGACCCGTACCGGCAGAATCTTGGCTACTACCTGGGATTCATGCAATACAGGAAGAAGGAATACCGAGAGGCGGTCAAGTTCTTCCGAAATACAGTACCAAGTGACAATGATTTTGCCCAGCTTACACGATTTTATAGCGGCTTGGCCATGAGCGCCTTGGGTTTTCCCGAAGAGGCTAAGAAAGAGATTGATGAAGCCATGCGTCTCAAGCCGGTTTCTCCCCTTTCGACCCCAGCCAATAGGTTTGGAGAGTTATTGGAACAGAAAGCCGAGCAGGAACGGCGATTCTCGTGGGACCTTCGATTTGGCCTCTTCTATGACACCAACGTCCCGGTTGTGCCCAACGCAAGCAGCGACCTAGTGGCCCAGACGGTTCGGGGTGATTTTAAGGATTCGACTAGTCCCGGAGAGCAAATTACAGCAAATCTCTCCTATACCTTCCTTAAATCCCTAGATTGGGAAGGAAGCGTATCCTATCGATTTTTTCAGACCTTTAACAATGATCTCCCCGACTTTAACAACCAGAGCCACACGCCTACCGTTAGTTTTGTCAATCGAGGTGCCCTCAAGACCCCATTCGGTAAACTTCCTTATTTCACCGGGCTCCAAACCACCTATGACTTTATTCTGTTGGATAATGAGAAATTTGTGCAGCGTTGGATTGTCAGCCCTTACTTTTCCCTGGCAGTCAATTCCTGGAATTTGACCAATCTTCAATTTCGGTTCCAAGCAAGAGACTTCTTCAATGACGATCGAGTGGTTTCGCGAGAGGTGCGTGATGCGCTCAACTACATGATCGGACCCACCCATTTTTTTCTTTTCAGCGGTGGCCGTCATTATCTCAAGGCGGGCTATCAATACGACTCCGAGGACGCAAGGGGAGCCAACTGGAGCTACTGGGGCAATCGTTTGCTCGCAGGCCTTCAGTACACCCTCCCCTGGTGGGATCTACAGTACCGTGTTGATCTGGATATTCACTGGCGCAATTATAAGAACCTCCACAGCCTTTTACCCGCCGGTGCGGGATTTACGCAAAAGAGGAGCGATTATGAGAGGGTTATCTTTACCAGTCTAGGAAAGAGTTTTGTGATCCAAGGATTTAATTTTAGAGTCTCCATCGACTACCTTTACGACATGAACAAATCCAATCTCGCCGTGTTCGATTACGACCGGCATGTTGTAACCACTAGCATATCCTGGGGGTTTTAGGTCAGCGGAGTATTGAGCCACTCGGGGCGAACTGATAGCGGTGGGACCGAGAAATGAAAATGGAAGAAAGAGGATCACTAGGTATTTTTGATCCTCTATCCTCCCTTATAGGTCTACAGGTTTTACTTCCAGGTCAAGCAGCTATGGAGCTGCAATATTGACTACGCCGCCATTCACGGCCTTGATCAGGGCATCCGTGGAGTTTACGTCAATGGTTCCTAAGCCGGGATTAATGACTGGGTTGTTTCCAATGATGTTTACTTGTCCGCCGGTGGCAGTGAGGACATTGACCCCTTTGACTAAATTACATGAAGGAGAGCAGAGATTATTTCTCACAATAATCTGATTGCCGCCAAATCCACCAAATTCCACTAGTGCACCCGCAACGTCCAATAAACTACCGGTTCCAGACACCTCTACGAGCGCACCATTCACCACATTGATTCTGCTTCCGTTGGATAACTTGAGTAGAGAATCGGCCACAGACATTTGGCTTCCGTTGGATAGATGCAAGAATGGGCCGTTTGTCACATTAATGAGTCCTCGATCGAGAGTCACAAAGGGACGCTCCAAGACAATCCGACTCCTGATAATATCGGCAAAAGTATTGTTGCTAGTCAGGATGGTATCGGGGTTACCCGCACCAACAGAACCAATGAGTTCAATGACGGGTAGAGTCGCTTCATAGAGAGCAGTATCTAGACGTACGGCACTTCCTGCAACGTCTACATTAGCACCGTTGATGGCTTTAAATAGTTGCCCAACGGGGTTAAAGGCTTGGGCTCCGGAGGGTGTCATAAAACCCATACCATTCATTCCATAAACCGGTTGGTCGGAACCAAGCCCCATCCCATCGAGATTAACTCCCGACAAATTCATCAGAGAGGATCCAAGGGTATGGGTTCCTCCATCCAGGTGGACCAAAGCATTGTTGGACATGGTGTTTATCTGGCCACCGTTTAAAATCCTGATCAGGTCGTTGTTAAACGTCAGATCGCTATTCTGGGTCGTAAACATAGAGTCTGCAACACTGATTGTGGTCCCAAACCCGTCGAGGTAAAGCAGATGATTTAGGGTTCCGCCTAGAGGCATCACCGAGGTGTTGGATAAACTGACCAGGGGATCGGGGTTCATGCTGGTGATCTGGCTCCCACCGTAAACCTTGAGGAAGGAGTCAGATAGGTTGAGGGTACTGTCCGTGGCATCCAACAGTGGGCCCATGAGCGATAACTGTCCATTTGCGGCCTCAAACAATTGGGCTGTTCCTGGCCCTACGTTAACAGTGGCGTTATCGAAATAAATAAAAGGGCTCATCGTATTGCTCGTTAGAAACGCCCCCCCCCCCCCGATATTTTAAATAAATCCTTTTCGCTGCTTAGAGTGCTCCCCACACTGGCAAGGGGACCAACCATGTTGATATTGGTCGATCCTAAGGTTTCCACGAAGACGTTAAAAAGAGGATCTATTTTGGTCGTTACGTTGGAGCTATCGATCTGCACGAGGGGTTCTGTGGAGGTGGTGCTGAAGTTACCTGATAGAGAAAGTAAGCCACCGCCGTCATTTGTGATGGCGCTATTGTTGCTGGCGATCAATGCGAGTCCGTCAAAGGTGGAGCTAGCAAGATTGTTACTGTCAATGGATATCAGTTCTTCTTGAGGTATGGTTCCTGTCACATGTAACGTGCTGTTCTCAAGTTTGAGAATGGGCTCATTCCCTTGCAGTGACATGGTAACAAAGTCCGTGTTATTCGTATCGTCATGTCCCAGGTTGCCTAAGGTAACGCTAGTGTTGGTCAAGTCCAATAACGAACCCGTAAGGTTCAAAGTGTTTCCAAAGTTATCGGAGCTGACTAGGGCATTCGCCGTCAAGGAGCCACCAGTGATCTGGGCTACGGGACCACTTGTGTTTTGCAATGTGCTCCCACCAGCGATTTGAATCAGCGGGTTGCTACCTAGATTGAGATTGAGGTTGGTTAGGTCCATAAGCGACCCACCTGATACGAGGATTGCTCCTCCTGCCAAGTTCAACAGGGAGGTAGTGGAAAGACTTCCACCTGTCACCTTCAGCAAAGGTCCGGACGAGTTCAGGAAACTTCCGTTCAAACCAATCAACTCGTTTCCTACGGAAACAGCGCTGTTGTCCAATAGAATAAACGGGTTGTTACTACCGCTACTGGTAATCTGACTCCCACTGAAAGCCCTGAGGAACGAATCAGACGAGGTCAAGTTACTGTTCGTGGCATGTAGAAGCGAATCAGCGAGGAACAGGTGCCCATTTGCGGCTTCAAACAATTGGGCTGTTCCTGGCCCCACGTTGACAGTGGCATTATTGAAATCTAGAAAAGGATCCGTTGTAGTACTCGTCAGGACCGCACCGCCCGTAATTTGAAATAGATTCTTCTCACTGGTTAGAGTACTTCCCACACTTGCGAGGGGGCCAGCCATGTTGATATTGGTTGATCCTAGACTTCCCACGAACACGTTGAAGAGGGGGTCTATCTTGGTCGTGACACTGGAATTGTTGATCTGAACGAGAGGCTGCGTGGAGGTAGTGCTGAAATCACCTAACAGATCCAATAAACCACCACCATCATTAA
Organism: uncultured Binatia bacterium (SeqCode); assembly: GCA_965215595.1. Classification (GTDB taxonomy): domain Bacteria; phylum Desulfobacterota; class Binatia; order UBA9968; family CAXXLF01; genus CBDCDW01. The sequence goes on from CBDCDW010000007.1 coordinate 794,268, forward strand.
TGACAGAGCTATTATTCGTTGCTATCAGAGCGGTTCCGTCAAAGGTTGCACCAAGAAGATCATCCCCATCAATACTTAATAGCTCCCCTGGATATGATATCCCAGTCACATGAAGCGTACTATTGTTAACCCGGACTATTGGCTCATTGCTTTGAAGAGACAGGGTAAAATTATCCGGATCTGAACTATTCACATTATCATGTCCCAGGGTGTTTAAAGTAACGGTGGTGTCTGTAAGGTCCAGAATCGAACCGGTCAGGTCAAATGTGTTTCCGGAATCATCCGAATTCACTAAAGCATCCGCCGTTAGAGAGCCGCCGGTAATTCTAAAAAGCGGACCACTGGTATTGTTTAACGTGCTAGCGTTAGCGATCTGGACCAGTGAATTAGTACCCAGGTTTAGGTTGAGGTTTGTCAAATCCATAAGGGACCCGCCTGAAATAAGGCTCGCACCACCGGTCAGGCCCAACAAGGAGGTGAAGGATAAACTACCGTTTGTAGCAGTAAGTAGTGGTCCAGACAGGTTCAGGGAACCGCCGTTCATGGACAAGAATTCGTTTCCTGTGGAAACGGTGCTATTGTTGAAATTTATGAACGGGTTGTTACTAGTGCCCGTAACGGCTCCGCTGTCAATAGCAAGAATATTGTCCCCCGCCGTTATGGTACCACCAATATCCGTAAAGAGTGAATTCGAAAGTGACAAGTTTGCACTCGACTCGATCCTGAAAATATCCCCTACTGTCGTGATCGTGCTTGGATCCGAATCGAGAAGCGTTCCGCTGACTGTCGCATTGGCTCCTGAGCTCACCAGAATCAGACTAGAACTGCCTGTCTGCTGGACGTTCGAATTTATCACTTCTATGAAAGGGCTGGCGGCTGAAGTAGTGTCACCGTCGAATGTATAAAGGGTTTGTCCTGAAAGATTTTGAGTTTCTCCGTTTAGAGTTAGTACTGAATTCTGGGTTGTTTCCGTTACTGTTTCTCCCGTACCGCCGGCGGTCACGGGAGGAGGCTCGTTTACGGTGTTTTCCGGCGTGTTGGTTGGCGTTCCGTTCTCATTTCCACCGGTGATTGGATCGTTGCTTGCCGTCTGAATCTCACCTCCAGCGGATTCATTCGTTGCTGTCTCAGTTCCTTCCGTGGCTGGCTCTGCGGAATTGGATTCAGCTGGTTCGCTGTTTTGTTCTGAAGATTCAGCTTCGCTCTCTTCGTTCGTCCCTTCGTTGGTTTGTTCAGTCTCCGAGGACGTGGCAGTTGTTTCCCCTGTAGTCATCTCTACCACCGCAGAGGCTAGTTGAGCCGCCTCTTCCGTTTGAGCCTTGGCAGTTTGCTCCTGGTTAGCCTCTTCAGTGACTGTTACCCCGGTTTCTGATTCTTGTAAGATTTCTTTACTGTCCGCTTTACTCACACTCACTACGGGTCCCGCTTGAACCCCCACTGACGCATCTCCACTCACTGTGATGGCACTGTCGGGTGTTAGAGTTATAGGAGGTTGTCCCAGCGGGGTTACAACTGCTTTGCCAGTCAACAGAACAAATGTGCTTTGGGCGGTTGCCGCATTGTACTGCGCAAAGATGATGGTTCCCCGAACGGCCCCAACGGCGTTGGGTGTGCGGATGACTACCTCGTCCCCTTTTTTCATAAGCCGACGGGCGACGTTAACCAGGATGCTTCCTGAGGACAAGTTGTGAACCGAACGAACTCCGCCACCAGGAAGAAGCTCCTCGGTTACTTCCAGGCGAGACAGTTCTCGTACGGTAACTGTACTTTTCCCACCGAATAGGACCCTGACCAAAGAACTCTCCTGAGTATCAATGATGTCACGTAAAACGAGGCTATCCTTAAAGCTCAAAGACGACTGAGTTCCCTTTCGAGTGAGGCGGGCGGTGCCTTTCAGCGCAGTTACGATCCCCACCGGTTCTTGCGCCCTCGCGAGGCTCGGAAGGATTAGAACTAGGGGCACAAGCAAACTCACAAGTCGACTTTTAAGATTTTTCATTTCTTAGTCCCTTTTTATCTAGACCCAATGCGAACAACTTAGAGTACTTAGGCGGAACAGGAGGAATGCCCCCCTAAGAACCGCCTAAGTAAAAGCAGGGGGCCATTCGCCAAGTTAAATTGGCAATAACTATGCCGCTGGGAGTAAGCCCTATAACGTACGGATATAAAAGGAATTTCGTGGGCTAGATGTTAAATCGGAAAGCAAAAAGGGGATTAGATCAATGGCGAATTACGGGATCTGTGACAATATTTGGTAGTCATCTGGAGCTAATATCTCTGTATTACAGGCGGCTTAAATCGCCACCAGAGAGATCTATGGAGATTTTACAAGGGTTGTCATAGGACGGTCAAACGGTTGATATCAGAGCTTTAACGAGTCTCCCTCATTCAATACCTTCAAGGAATTACACCTAATTTTCTTTAACTCTTTTATAATCTCTTCCCGGTATTGGGGTTTCAAATGGGTTACCAGGATCGGCACCGAAAGGTTTCCGAGTTTCTCAACCTCCTTGGCCAGGGTTTGAGGTGTGAGATGACGGCTCAGGTCAGCCAGTTCCTGGAGCCGATTCGGAAAAGAAGCCTCAAGCACCACCCCACAAAGATTCGTCTTGGATTTGCACAGCGACCATACTCTCTCTGTTGGCCCGGTGTCCCCCACATGGAGCAGCGTCTTATTATTGATTTCAATAAAAAAGGCCGCGCTTGGGACCACATGATTGACCTGTACCATGGTTACCATGGATTCACCGATAGCCGTAGGCTCTTCTTCGGCCATACTATGGAAAGCGATAACAGGCCGGGGCTGCATTTCACTTGTCATCTGAGTAAAGTCGGGCCAGATGGAATCATTGAAAAAAGAGGATTTCAGGCTATTGACGACATCCCTTGTTCCCCATACATCGATGGTGGTCTTGCAGCGGCCGAACAAATTGTCCGCCATGGTTGCAAGACTCATAATATGATCCAGGTGCACGTGAGTGATCAGAATATTTCTGATTTTTTGTTGCTCTTCCAGATCCAATACCGCGGTGGTTGAACCCGCATCGATCAGCAAGGTTCCATCCAGTAGGTAACTGGACAGATGGTGCCCTGGGACTTGGCCTCCCGAACATCCTATGACTTGGAATTTCATCTCCATCCTATATCAGTCAGTTCTTACTTGTGTTGCTGTTGGTACACCTCTGAATTCCCGCTCACTTGGATATGGTGCTTGCTCAAGCTCTCTGGACAATAAACAAGTAGGGAGCCTTCTCGACCAGCCACCTTAACATGACGCAAGGCATTCAAGGGCATCTTTTCCATGACCTCCAGGGCGGTAAATTCGCTGATGAGCATTGGCACACCCAATTCTTTGGTTAAAGCCTCCAACCTCGAAGCCAAATTTACTGTATCACCAATAGCGGTAAAGTCCGATCGGACCTCTGAGCCGATGCTACCCACTACCGCATCTCCCGTATTAATTCCTACTCCAATTTTAAGTGAACTTCCAATAAGTTTTGACCATTTGGGACTGAGGGACTCCGCAAGTTTGATCATATCCAGTCCGGCCCCCACGGCTCTGAAGGCATCGTCTTCGTAAGAGTTAGGAGCGCCAAAAATTGCCATGACTGTGTCGCCAATGAACTTGTCTACGGTTCCGCCGTGTTTAAAGACAATGTTGGTCACCTGGCCTAGATAGTCACTCAAAAGCGTAATAACCTGTTTCGGCTCGATTTGTTCCGATATACTGGTAAATCCTCTAATATCTGAGAACAGAACGGTAATATGTCTCCGGTTCCCGCCTAAAGCGAGGCCTTTTCGGTCCTTGAGGATTTCCTCCATGACGTCGGGAGAAACATATTTTCCAAAGGTGCTGCGTACCCGAATGCGCTCCCTCCGCTCATTCACGTAATTGTCCACGGTGATTCCGCTGTAAACTAATACAATTCCTAGCGGCGATGGCACTGCGGGGATCCAGATCTGGATCGCCCAAAAAAAATAAAAGTTTATCATTGCAAATAAGCAAATAATTCCAAAGACAAACACCAGGGCACTAACGGGTTTAAACCGTGCTGAAACCCAGATGGCCATGAGGCATAGGGCAAGGAAAATTGTCCAATGCACCCAGGTATTGAGTGTACGAATAGGGTTGCCGGCTGCAATGGTTTCAACAAAGTTTGCCTGGATCTCAACTCCTGATGTCGGTTGGTTTGCGCTAAAAGGTGTAGGGAACACGTCATGTAAAATGGGTGCAAATGTACCAACGAGAACAATTTTGTCTCGGAAGAAACTAGAGTCAATCTCATCTCTAAGGATTCGGTAGTAGGGAATCACCGGGTAGGTTCGTGCTGGACCACGGTAATTAATAATAGTAGCTTTTGGCGAGACTTTTTGTGAATCACGAGGTTTGTTTCCGTTGATGGCTTGATAAATACGGTAAGCAAAATGCGGAAATTCTCGGTCTTGAAATACCAAGGCAGTGCTTCCTGCACGTATCACGCCGTCAGGATCCGTCATCAGGTTCACTGGCCCATAACTCAAAGCATGTTGGCGAATGGATGGTATTGGCAAAACCATCCGTTTTTTGGGCCCAAAGGCACTCGGAGCCTCGGTGTATGCCGCCGCCAAGATCACATTTCCGGCCTCTCTAATAGCATCGGCAAGGGCAGCGTCTTCTTCCGGGTTTCCCTCGGGATCTATCACGATATCAAGGGCAATAAGTTTTGCGTGGCCCTGTGTCAGTTTGCGGATCAAGCGGGCATGTAAATTTCGTGGCCAGGGCCAAGGGAGATTGATTTCATCGAAAGAATCCTCGTCAATGCTGACAATCACTATGGGAAGCTCTGGGGAGACTTCACCGCGGATTTGAAATCTCAAATCTAGGCTTTTCAGCTCAAGGAAGTGTGCCAGATTTAGCGGGTTAAGCTGGTAAATCAGGAGCACGATCACGGCTAGAGGGCCGCCGATCATAAATGGTCGAACTAATGTCTTGTAATCCATCCTTTGCCTAAGGTGATTTAGAACTAAAGGACTCTTTGAAGTAGGTTGCTAATAAGGTTTCACAGTTTCTGCTGGGTCGAAAAAGAAGTATGAGTTCTCAAGGTTTTTATTCAGGCTATTTTAGTGCAACCGCCTTCACTTGCTTATAATCTGTCCATCCGTCAATGCACTTCAATATTCCATCCTGCAGGAGAGTCATCATGCCCTGTTCTCTTGCTAGCTTATTCATTTCTTGAACCGTACCTCGAGATTGGATGATGCTCTTGATCTCATCAGTAGCAATCAGGAGCTCATGAATACCAGTCCTCCCTTTGTAGCCACTCTGTTTGCAATCGATGCACCCCTTTGCACGATAAAGAAAAAACTCATCGTTATAGGGAATATGAAGTCCGGCGAAGGCCTCGTTCCCATATCCACTGGCCAACGCGTCGTACTCTTCTTTCGATGGTTGATATTTCTCTTTGCAATTTTTACAGAGGGTCCGGACCAGTCTCTGCGCCAAAATCCCCAAGATCGCATCGGCAAAATTGAACGGCTCCATGCCCATCTCCAGTAGTCTGGTAATAGTCTCCACCGCACTGTTGGTATGCAAGGTGCTAAAGACCAAATGCCCGGTGAGCGAAGCCTCAATAGCGATTTCCGCGGTTTCGCGGTCACGCATTTCACCCACCATTATCACATCTGGGTCGGCGCGAAGGAATGACCTCATAGCGGCGGCAAAATTAAACCCTATTTTTGGCTGAACCTGTACCTGCCGCAACCCATACTGGGTAATTTCCACTGGATCCTCGGCTGTCCAAATTTTTTTCTCCAGATCATTAATTTCTCCCAAGCCAGAGTGGAGGGTGGTAGTTTTTCCGGAACCGGTGGGGCCTACGCATAAAATTATTCCATAGGGCTTTGTCAATATTTGTTTAAATTCCTGGAGATTTCTCTCGGACATATTGAGTTTATCTATAGGAATGGGCTCACTGGAGGCCAGGATCCGCAGCACCACGTCCTCATTGTCAACGCCCTGGGTTGGAATGGTAGCGATGCGTAGCTCGATCTCCCTATTTTGATGGCGAATCTTTATTTTGCCATCCTGAGGCTTGCGACGCTCCGATATATCGAGGCGAGACATAATTTTGTATCGGGATGTCAATGCCCTTCGATAGCTGGGTGGAACCTTCTGATACTCATAGCATTGTCCGTCCACACGAAATCGAATGACCGTATCCATTTTTTCGGAATAGGGTTCAATGTGAATATCCAACGCTCCGGCCTGGTAGGCGTCGATAATGATTTGGTGGGTCAGGCGGACAATCACGTTGTCGTTCATGTCCAAAATGGGTCCCTCTAGGTCCCCAGTGTCCTGTTCTTCGGTAGCCAATTCGCCAAGAATAGAAGCTATGGAATCTTGGCTTGCTTCAGGGCTCAAATCGCCGGTCAGTGAATTTACATATTTTAAAATGTCCTCACGCAATGCAACGGAAAAATTAATTTCCCTTACCTGGAACAGACGCTTGATGTCTTGAACCTTTTGAAAGGAGGTGGGGTCGTCGATCAAGACTTCAATGGCATCGCCGTTACGGCGCATGGGAACCCAAAAATTTGCCTTTAGATAACTGGGGTTAATATTTTTCACCAGCTCAGGTGGAATAAAATTCTTTCCTTCATTCTCAATAAAGGGACAGTTGTAAAAGAGGCTCAGGGATTTTCCAATTTCTTGTTTTTCGATTTTGTATTTGGCCATCAAGATTGACTCAACTGTCTTTTGCTGTTCTCGTGCTTCGGTAATGGCATTGTTTAGCTCATCTTGGGTGATGACATTAGAAGACACCAGGTGGTCGAATTTTGTCGGCCTTTTCTTGGAGAGTTGGTATTGATTGTAAAGGGCAATTCCGAGGGTTCTGCCGATTTCCTGAATCTTGTCTTCATCCTCCTTGGTAAAACGGTCTGCGCCTTTTTTGTTGATCAGCTGGACCAATCCCGCCAGCAGATTGGTATTGGCCAATGCCGGCACTGTGAGCATCTGTTTAGTCCTGAAGCCGGTCTTCTTGTCCCAGGAATCATCAAAGGAGAGAGAGGGACTGACTATGGCCAATTCCTTTTTGTCATAGGCATCAGCGAGATTGACACTTTTACGGTTTTTGGCAACAAACCCCGCGATGCTCCTTTCGTCTATTGGGACCCGAATTTCTTTAATATCGCCAAGTGCCTGAGGGTCTACAAATCTGGAGTAGATCTCGCGCTTATCAAAATCCAAGGCATAGAGAGTGATTCGTTCGGCATCCAACAGTTTAAGAATCTCACCAGTCAATTCGACAAAAATCTGATCGAGATCCTTTGCACCATGAATTCGGTTAGTAATTTCCCTCACTTGCTCAGAATAGGCCACCTGCTCCTTTAAAGCAGTGACGGATTCATTGGAAAACAAACGAGGTTTTATGGGTAATTGGGTTTTCATAATGGTACTTTAGGATACCAAATTTCAACCCTAATCGTCTAACGATTGTTTGAAGAGACACTCTTCGCATAGTCAAAAAGGCAGCAGGGTGAGGTTAGTATTAACAGTGCTCATTTGAAATGTGGCGAATAAACGTAGCCTGAACTTGCTTTCCAACGCAAAAACAGATGCTTATCCGGTATCTAGCTAATCCGAAATATTGCCGTCTAGAAGAGTTTATTGCCTTGCCCACTGAGCTCGTGCCAGTGTTCGTACTCGAAGTTTTCCCGGGGGTAGGTTCACGGGGTCGTTAAAGTCGGTATCGTAGCTCCAGACGCGCCTCGGGGCTTTGTAGATTGGAGAACCGTATGCCCATGGCCCAATTGCCAGTCGGCTCTCCCATAGATTAACGATCGAACCTCTTAGCACAAAGTTGACTCCACTCCAGTTTTCTAGAAAACGTGGGAGATTCTCCAATCCGCCATTATAACTCCCAACGGTTGTGCTGGTGTTTCCAGTCACTATCGCGGCATTGACTGTGGTTCCCGTAGCGACCCGATATCCAAAGGGACTACTCCCATTTGCCGAATTTGCGTCATTCCAATTATTGGAGAGAAAAGTCACCGTATCCCCAAAGATGGCTGCTCCCTTTTTGTTATGGATGTTGTAATCACCTTTGACATAAACTGGATTATCAGACACTACCGTGAGACCAACAGCCGGTGCCAGTGTCGCGCAGTTGAGCAAGTCGCAACGCCATAAGAACCCCCGGAGTGTTCTGAGGATCGGAGACGTAAAGAATACCGTTATCCAGTTCAGTATTTCCTAGAATACTACAGTCTATATCTCTGACATTGACAGGTTTACCTTCACGAAAATCAAAAAACATAGATGTAGACACCGCACCTACCGGTAACGTTAGCTGGGTACCATTTCTGTTATAAGCGATACCATCCAATATCCTCAGGTCAGCCTGCCAGTACAGGCGAATCTCTTTTAGGGCCTGTGACTCGGATGAGGCAACCGGATCAATAGCGTCACCCTGCTTGATGAGATCGAACAGGTCACCTGCTTCAACTGGCAAATTTAATGCTTGTACGCCGTGAGCCATGTCTTGGACCGGTGTGAATACCATCCAATATCCTCAGGTCAGCCTGCCAGTACAGGCGAATCTCTTTTAGGGCCTGTGACTCGGATGAGGCAACCGGATCAATAGCGTCACCCTGCTTGATGAGATCGAACAGGTCACCTGCTTCAACTGGCAAATTTAATGCTTGTACGCCGTGAGCCATGTCTTGGACCAATCCTCCCCAGTCACTATAGGCTCGATTCACCCAATCTGGGTCACTGTGATCATAGTCTAAATCGAGAAGAGTATTGCTCAGCGTTCTAATTTCCGCACTATCACAATCCAAGGGATTATCCTTACGGCAGCGAAAAATAGCCCCTGCCGAACTTATTGATGAATCGACAACTGCATTACCACCAAGGTAAATATTCGCATTCGAATGGACCCTACCGTTAAAGGTCATGGTGGGTCCTGGAAAGATTTCGAGATCATTGTTGTAGTAGACGCCGAATTGAAACAAGGGGATTTGTTGGTCCTGGAGAATTTGGGAGAGCCTAACCGTGCCACTATCCGAATTAATACCGGAGGCTTGAACAGTAATAGTGTAGGGAGTCGAGATGGAGTTGAGACTTGCATAGGGTCCGCTTGTGAGGGTCACCGTGCTAGGAGACGCGGACGCTACAATGGAAAAAGCGTCAAAACTGAAGCCTGGAATTGAGGGTGGATCAATCGCGGCTAATTGTTCCGTGGAGGGAATGAGTGTGGCAGACAGCAAGCTGTTTAGCTCCTTTATCCCATAGACAATAGCGCCCTCAGCGGCGTAGAAAGCCTCTTTTCCCTTCTTATGACTGCGCATCGTCAGAAGATCCAGCGAACTGTTGGACAAGGCGCCGAGTCCAAGGCCGGTCAGCAACAGCATAATGATTAAGGCAACGGGCATAACAATACCGTCCTCTTTGCTTTGAGGAACCAGACGACCGTAATATTTGTTCTTTTCTGCCATTGAGAGAGCCGATTGAAATTACTAGACACCTAAATTCCTGATTTGCGTCCTCACACCTCTAGTCTTCCTGCGATAGCCATCTGCCCCCCCCTCTACCCGATCGAGGATCGCTGGGAGAGACCCTTGGAACTTCGGGTCTTGCGTTCTCGTTCTTCCCACCAAAATGACCTTTATGGTTCTAAGGTTCGTGGGAGCTTCCATTGCGTTGCTCTCCCCTGCCCTGTTAAAAACAGTTTCGTCATCGTTGGCCGTATTTCCCACCTCCGTGATGATTCCGTCGCTGTTTCTGTCATAACCAAGACTAACTTGTAAATCCTCGATGTAGTTAGCTAGGGGTTGAGCACCGGCGCCGTCATTGAGATTACGCCGCAGCACCGGCTCGGAAGGGTCTGATAAATCAATTGTATAGGTAACCTGTCTCACTATAAGTAATGTCTGGACTGACCCCCTGCAGTTGGACAGTTTGAGGGAGCAGGTTAGAATGCCTGATGGGAAGGGGAAAGGATCTCATCATGGCAGAGAGAAGAAGGTTTACAGCGAATTTCAAGCGGCAGGTAGTGGAGGAACTCCTCAGTGAGAGTTCCACGTTGGCCCAACTGAGCCGCCGCTACGACATCTCCTCAGGACTTATTCGACATTGGAAGAAGCGCTACGAACAAGGGGGCCTGGTGGAGGGCCCCTCTCTGCCAGAGAAGGAACTTCGAGCGCGCAATGCGGAGTTGGAGCGGATGGTGGGCAGACTCACCATGGAGAATGATCTTTTAAAAAAAGCCGTAGAGTACACACTGCGGCGGAGAAAAGAGAATTCGTCACCCATCACGGCCAAGAGTTTGGCAGCATCCAAAGGGGGTGTGAAGTGATGGGGATAGCGCGTAGCACTTTTTATTACCGAACCCGGGAGCCTTCTATGCTCCACGAGATTGAGGAGGCGGACTTACGGGACCGGATTGAGCAGGTAGTGGAGGAGTATCCGCGTTACGGCTACCGGCGAGTCACCCATCATCTGAGGCGCGAGGGCTTTAAGGTTAATCACAAGCGGGTGTCGAGAATCATGCGGGAGGAATCATTGCAATGCCAGGTCAAGCGGCACTGGGTGAAGACCACTGACAGTGATCATCCCTACCGGGTCTATCCGAACCTCCTTAAGGGACTAAGGGCCACAAGACCTAACCAGGCATGGGTGGCCGATATCACCTACATCCGGATCCTCACGGGGTTTTTGTACTTGGCGGTGATCTTGGATCTGTTCTCACGTAAGGTTATTGGGTGGGCGCTTTCTAAATCGATCGATACCGAGATGACTTTAATGGCTCTGCGGATGGCTTTAGTGGAGAGAAGGCCGCCCTGGGGTTGTATCCATCATTCAGATCGCGGAGTGCAGTACGCCGCCCATGCTTATGTGGAGGAGTTGCGGGCAGCGGGGATCTTAATCAGCATGGCCCGCAAGGGCAATCCCTATGACAATGCGACAGCGGAGAGCTTCATGAAGACGCTCAAGCATGAAGAAGTCTACCTGTGGGAGTACAGGACGGCGCAGGATGTGAAGCAAAGGGTTCCTTATTTTCTGGAGGAAGTCTATAACCAGAAGCGGTTGCACTCGGCTTTGGGGTACTGTCCACCGAATGAGTTTGAGCAGGCCTGGCAGATGAAAGCCGAGGTGGTGTGTGAGGCCTGAAGGGGGGGGTACTGAGATATCTACCCGGTGTGAGATCGTCGTTTCTAGGGCAATTGTGAAAGCCGTTTTGACCGGCCACCAAGACAAGAGGCATAGGGAAGGGCATAGATCACAGAACTCACAATGTGGACTCTTGCAAACAGGAAGGGAACAGCATAATTAATTCAACCACCCCGGAGGGCATTCTAATTTCAGCCCAGTGACTGTCCAACCAATGGGGTTCACTCCATATGCTGCAATATGTTATTGTATTGTATTTTAAATTGTAACCTACCTTTGGATCTAATTACAGTTTTGGTCTTGCTGAGCATTACAAAGTTACAACTGATCGCAGACTCCAAATTTATCGCCTGTGGCTCATGGTTGATCCCAAGAAAAGCATCTCTAATGATTCCTATTATCTAAGAAAAAAGCTTGCAAGTAACCAGAAAGTAGGCTATTAGTGCGGACTTGAAACTTACACAAGGAGGTCTTCCGCATGATGGAGTGGAAGAAGAAGGTTTTAACTTTGGCATTAGGTCCTGCCTTATTAGCATTGTCTGCCTATGGTTGTGCCCCTTTTAACCATACACATCCCGACATCGGTGTAGATACAAAAGCGGTTGAAGAGGCCACACGGGCAGCCCGACAGGCAGCATCTAATGCGGATTCAGCAGCGTCAAGAGCCAATACTGCGGCAAGAAGGGCTGAATCAGCGGCGTCGTCTGCCAATTCGGCAGCATCCCGTGCCGAGACTGCAGCCACGAGGTCCGAGCGAGCAGCGGATAGAGCCGAAGCGATATTTAAAAAGACGCTCCGGAAGTAGATCCACAGTTTTTGTTTACAAGCTGTGAATAAGTCCAAATAGACCATAGCCAGAGGGCCAGAAATAGCGCGGGGGAACAAACTGCCTAAGTTGTAACCCCCACAAAGCTATGAAGATCATGCACTTGGGAGTTTTTGGTTAGTTACCCTCCTAATAACTGCAGATGCAGCCCGGACGATGACATACCGTTCCGGGCTTCGCGTGAGAAAACTTAGCGCAACGTACAAAATAATCCCTCCTACCAGTATAAATAAGAACAGTACGCTCAGGGTTATCACCGATCCCTCCAACCCCATCCAGTCAATCCTACGAGCAATCAAAAAAAGCGGCAGTGCCATGAGCAAGGCATTGAAGAGACTACGGAGGAATGAAATTGAAAACTCCCTCCACGGGAATCGACCTATCCGAACTTGCAAAATGAAAAGCAAAACCAGAAACTGACAGGTTGATGATATAGAATTGGCCAGGGCCAAACCCCCGTGGGAGAGAGAAAATACCCCCAAAGTTTTTGACATGGCTGCGATAGTAGGGGCGAACCCACCGGCATCCTGCCCTGCGGTAACCGGACCCATCAAGATCAGGCTCAATAAGAAATTCAGTGCAAAGGAGAACAGTGCAACCATAACGGGTGTCTTGGTATCTTCCAGGGCATAGAAAGCCGGCACCACGAGTTTCGTACCGGAAATTCCCCATAAGCCAAAGGAAAACAATACCAGGGCTTGGGCCGCGAGCATTGTTGCTTGCGCATCAAACGCCCCGCGCTGAAACAACAGCGCAAAGACCGGTATCGACAAGACCATCAGTCCTAAGGTCGCCGGAAGAGTCATAAAATTTACCAGGCGAAGAGAATAGGAAAGCCCCTCCTTCAGTGCAGTGAAATCCTTCCTGGCCGCTAAAGAGGAAAAACTTGGTAAGGCCGCAGTCCCCAAGGCAATGGCGAACACCCCCAGTGGGAACTGGAGCAATCGATCCGCATAGTAGAGGGAAGAAACACTTCCTTCGGCAAGCATGGAAGCCAGGATCGAGCTCACCAGGACGTTAATCTGGTAGACCGCCGCCCCAAGTACGGCCGGTCCCATGAGGAGAAGAAGGCGTCTTAGAGCTGGATGTTTGAAGCGAAAACACGGCACAAAGGACAGGCCATAGCGGGAAAGAAAAGGAATCTGCAAAGCTAGCTGAATTATGCCACCCACCAAAACGCCGTAGCCCAGACTTACTACCGGTTTAGATAGCATGGGTGTGATCATGAGGGCACAGACGATAATGGAGACGTTTAGCAGAACCGGGGACAACGCAGGGGCCATAAAATGGCGGAACGAGTTTAAGAATCCCATGGCCAGAGCGACCATGCTGACGAAAAAGACGTAGGGGAACATCAATCGGGTCAAGAAAACCGTGAGGTTGAACTTTTCCGCATTGGCAAAAAAACCCGGGGCGAAGAGATAGGTCAAGGGAGAGGCGAATAAAATCCCTAAAACTGTCAGCACCCCCAGGACCAGGGCGGCGAAAGTGAAGACCAATCGCGCAACCTCCAGTGCCTCTTCTTTGGTGCGGTTGGTCAAATAGTCGGTAAATACCGGTACAAATCCTGCGGAAAATGCGCCCTCGGCGGTCAATCGGCGCAGGAGATTGGGAATCCGAAATGCAATAAAAAAGGCGTCGGCAGGCCCACGGACGCCAAACAGGTAACCAATGAGGATGTCACGCAAAAGCCCGAAGATTCGGCTAAGGAGCGTAAAAAAACCAACCACTCCTGCCGCCCGGGTAATTTTTTCCACCTCATCCATTGCGTTGACTCCTCAATCGGTTAATGCTAAATTTCGTGGCTTAGGAGGGATACATTGGCCGTACACAAATCCGTTATCAAACGCCATCGCCAGAATTTAAAGCGAAGGGCAAGAAATCAGGAGATTAAATCCAGGGTAAAGAATCTCATCAAGAAGGTCCGACAATCCATCGATAAAAAGGATCACGCCACTGCCGTGACCCAACTAAGGGACGTCAACAAGATCCTCGATAATGCCGTGAACAAGGGAGTTCTCAAGCACAACACCGCGTCCCGCAGGATGTCTCGATTGGCTCGCGCCGTTCATGTGGCCTCCACGGCCAGCTAACCCTCCCCCATTCTGAAACCCAGTTATATACCGATAGACTGTTCGCGAGAAAATTCACCAAAATTCTTCGCGCCAAGACGCCATGCCAGCAAAGAAGATTATTTTCCTGTTTCTCCGAACTTGGCATCCTTTGCGCCTTTGCGCGAGTAGTTTTTAATCCGATTCCCTCAATTCAACTTTAAGCGAAAATTTAAATATGATCGGTTAGTTCATTCTAGAACATTTCTATGATTTTTTGATGCATCTTACGCGCAAACCGGTTTACCAAATCGGTTCTGGTTTCCCGACTCATGGTTTCCGTAAGCTGGACATCGGTGAACTGAGAAATATCTTCTGAATTTAATGTTCGCCTTTGAAATGCCGACGAGGTGGTCACAACGGCCCCCCTGGCACCCACGAAGGTTTCCTTAATGTAACTGCCCTCCGTGCGCCACAGGAGTTCATTGGGGGAACGGCGCCTGAGCGTCAGATCCACCACCAAAATGGCCTCGTATTGCAGCACCTCGTCACTGGCGTTCACCGAGACAACGTTAGTGTCCAGGGAACGGACCACTCCGCTGAGTACAGCATCCGCCTGATCCAGTTGATTAACGGGTCGAACCATCCCCTTGCGCCGAAACTCACTTTTTAACGCCAGGCTTATCTCCTTCTCGAGCCCCACGCTCTTACTGGAATTGACAAAATTCGCCACATAAATGGAATTAACGTTTTCGGGGAAGGCCTCCCCTTTTCCTGTAAAGCGGTAACCGCAACCGCTAAAACTCGAAAAGGCAAAAAACAGCAGTGCTGCAACAGCAAAAAATCTTACCAGGTGAATTGATTTTACTAATTCATAAACAGCTCTGCAGCGGTTCATTGCGTTATCCTTCCAACACAATATTGATCAGACGTCCTGGAACCTGCACGAGTTTTTGTATTTTTTTGCCCTTGATGAAAGCGCTGACCTTTGGATCCGCCAATGCTTCTTTTTCAATGGATTTTTCGCTGGTGTCAACTGGAACTGAAATCCTTCCACGGACCTTCCCATTAACCTGAATTACGATCAGTAACGTCTCCTCTTCCAAGGCGTCATCTGAGTACTCCGGCCAACCCACGCCTTCTAGTGATTCTTTGTGACCCAATTCCTCCCATAGCTGACTGGAGATGTGGGGGACGAAAGGGTAGAGCAGCACCACAATGGACTCCAGTCCACTTTTCACCAGCACCGCCGTTTGTTTCTTCGCAATCTCCTTCTCGTCCACGGCGCTCAAGAAATTGAAAAGCTCCATGACAGCAGCAATGGCCGTATTAAAATGGTACCTGTTTTCAATATCCTCGGTGACCTTCTTGATGGTTCGGTGGATCTGCCGGCGCAGCTCCTTCAGGTCATCGGATATTTTACTGGAGGCATCCCCCTTTACCTGCAGCAAGACCTCCCTTTTTTGATAGATGAAACGCCACAACCGGTTTAGAAACCGATAGGCCCCTTGTATCCCCTGGTCACTCCAATCCAAGTCCTTTTCCGGAGGGGCAGCAAACAGCGCAAATAGACGGGCCGTATCTGCACCAAATTTATCAATCAAAAAGTTGGGATCCACCACATTCCCCTTGGACTTGGACATCTTGGCACCGTCCTTGATGACCATTCCCTGGGTCAATAGATTGGAAAAGGGTTCGTCGATCCCCAACCAGCCCATGTCTCTCAGCGCCTTGGTAAAGAACCGAGCATAGAGAAGGTGGAGGACCGCATGCTCGATGCCGCCGATATATTGGTCCACAGGCAACCAGTAGGCGGTACGTTTTTTATCTAGTGGTGCCTTTAGCTCATCCGGGGAAGCGTAACGGGCGAAGTACCACGATGATTCCACAAAGGTATCCATGGTATCGGTCTCTCTCCTGGCTGTACCCTTGCACTTCGGACAGTTCACCTGGAAGAACTCAGGATGGTTGGACAGCGGCGATCCCCCTTCTCCAGATAACTCGATGTCTTTGGGTAGAACCACCGGGAGATCCTGCTCGGGAACCGGCACAACTCCACAGGCATCACAGTAGATGATCGGTATGGGCGTACCCCAATAACGTTGCCGTGATATACCCCAGTCCCGCAACCGATACTGAACCGTCCCCTTCCCCCAACCCTTCTCCTCGAGAAAGGCGACAATCTTATCTCGGGCCTCTCCACTCTCAAAGCCCGAGAAGTGATCGCTGTTCTCCAAGATGCCTTCCTCCACATAGGCCTCGGCCAGGTGGGCCACCTCTAGCAACTCCGCTGCCTCGGGTTGAATCACGATTCGTACCGAAAGTCCGTACTTGTCAGCAAACTCAAAGTCTCTCTGATCATGGGCCGGCACACCCATCACCGCGCCGGTGCCATACTCCATGAGGACAAAATTCGCGACATAGATGGGAATATTCTCCTCGCTGAAGGGGTTGTAGCAATAGGCTCCGGTGAAGACTCCCTCCTTTTTAAAATCAGGCTCTACCCTTTGAGCCTGGTTTACTTTTCTAATCTCCTGGATAAATTCCCTTACCTCCTTCTCTTCGTCCTTACCTCGAGAAAGGTCCAGTGCCAAGGGATGCTCTGGAGCAATGGAGACAAAAGTGGCACCGTAAACAGTATCCTGGCGGGTGGTAAAGACAGTCAGATCCCGCGTATTTTTGTCTTCCAAAGGAAATTTGATCTCAGCCCCAAGAGACCTTCCAATCCAATTACGCTGCATGGTCAGGACTTTGTCGGGCCAACCCTTGAGGGTATCGCAGACCCGAAGCAACTCATCAGCATAATGTGTTATTCGGAAGAACCATTGATCCAACTTTTTGGTCCCAACCTCATGTTCGCACCGCCAGCAACGACCCTCTTCCACCTGCTCATTGGCCAGCACGGTCTGACAGTGGTTACACCAGTTTACCGTGGATAATTTTTTGTAGGCCAATCCCCGTTTGAACATTTCCAGGAAAAATAGCTGCTCCCAACGGTAATAGCCTTCTTCACAGGTAGCGAATTCGCGGTCCCAGTCATAGCTGAAACCCATTTTCTTCAGCTGCTGGCGCATGGCGGCAATATTTTCCATGGTCCATTTGGCCGGATGAATTCCTCGTTCGATAGCCGCATTCTCCGCGGGCAGTCCGAAGGCGTCCCACCCCATCGGATGGAGTACGTTATAGCCTCTCATCCTCTTATAGCGGGCAATAACATCCCCAATGGAATAATTTCGCACATGACCCATATGTATTTCGCCGGAAGGATAAGGAAACATTTCCAGGAGGTAATACTTGGGAAGCTTAGAGTCCTCCGTCACGCGAAAACTCTTGTTTTCCTCCCAGTCCTTCTGCCATCTCTGTTCGATAATTTCGGGGTGGTATTTTTCGTCCATGGCTTGACCCGCGCCTACCTGGCGTTGAAATCAGAGCGATTCTTTAGTCCCGCTTGACGACGCCACATGGTCGAGAACACCATTGATGAATGTGGCCGAATCCTCCGAGCTAAAGCGCTTGCTGACCTCAATGGCCTCATCGATGCTGACATTCAGCGGGATATCAGGACAGAATAAGAGTTCATAGCTAGCAAGGCGTAAGATGGCGAGATCCACTTTGGGCATTCGACTAATCTTCCAATTATCCGTGGATTGTTCAATGAGTTGGTCAATCTCTTCCCGATGCGTGACCACTCCGGCAACCAATCGGCGGGCAAATACTCTCGCTTTGACGTTTCCTTCAAAATAGCTCCAAAAGAGTTCCAGTGGAGCATGGGAGGCGTCCCCGGTGATATCAATTTGATAAAGAACCTGTAGGGCAAGCTCCCTACCTCTCCGCCTAATACCCATAATGATTCAAGGACCGATACCCTCGCCTGGTGCCGGCAAAACACCACCGTTTTGAGCAAGGGTGAAGTTGACCCCGATCCGAAAAAAAAACTAAAATATCCGCCACCGGGGAGTACCTGTCACAAGAGTTTTAGCCACAAGGAAAATGGTTCCGAAACTTCACCGACAGTGAGTTTTGGATTACATGGTACATACCACTCTTCGACTTGGTCTGGTGCACCGCATATCGGATCGGGGTTGACACTTCTATGAAATTTTTTGACCCAGGGAAACCATTTCGATGGCCGTTAGCGCTGCTTCGTATCCCTTATTATCCAATTCTTTGCCAGCCCGTTCAATGGCCTGTTCAACGGTGTAGGTGGTGAGAACACCGAAGGCGATTGGAATCCCATGCTCCAACATGGCGTGACCAATCCCCCTGGTAACCTCTCCCGAAATATACTCGAAGTGAGCCGTCTCACCTTTGATAACAGCGCCGAGACAAACCAGCGCATCGTATTTTCCGGTGGCAGCCATCTTGGAAGCCAGCAGGGGGATTTCAAATGAGCCCGGGACCCGTACCACGGAGATGTTATTGTCCTCACACCCATGCTGTTTCAACGCTTCCAGGGCGCCATCCAGGAGCTTATCCGTGACGAAATCATTGAAGCGACTTACAATGATGCCGAAATTCAATCCCGCTGCATCGAGTTTGGCCTCAATGACCCTCATGTTCGTCCGCGGTGGGGATAAATCCCTACTTTTTTTGATTGGCCTGCACCTGGGACAGGAGATGACCCAACTTTTCCTGTTTCGTTCGAAGATAACCGATGTTGGACTTATGCGGAGTAATTTCTATGGGAACCCGCTCAGCCACGGTGAGACCGTAGCCCTGTAGTCCGATAATTTTTTGCGGATTGTTAGTTAGCAGTCTCAACTTCTGGACTCCTAAATCCCGCAAGATCTGAGCACCGATGCCATAGTCCCGAAGGTCTTCTTTAAAACCTAATTCGAGATTGGCCTCCACGGTATCCATGCCCTGGTCCTGGAGAGCATAGGCCTTGATCTTGTTGGTCAGCCCGATGCCACGCCCCTCCTGCTTCATGTAAACCAGTACACCTTTTCCCGCTTCGCTTATTAATTTGAGCGATTGAAAGATCTGATCCCCGCAATCGCACCGTTCCGAACCGAACACATCCCCAGTGAGGCACTCCGAATGCATCCGTACTAGGACGTTCCCTTTGTCTGGGAGGTCTCCTTTAATCAGAGCCAGGTGTTCGTTAGTATCCACATTAGTTCGATAGGAAATTGCTTTGAAACTGCCGTGAACGGTATTAAAGACAGATTCTCCCGTCCGCTTGACCAAGAACTCGCTGCGCAGCCGATAGGCAACTAGATCCGCCACCGAAACAATCTTCAACTTGTGCTTGGCTGCGAGTTTTTCGAGATCGGGCATTAACGCAACGGCTCCATCCTCCCTCAGGATCCGGCTAATGACCCCTGCCGGCTGTAACCCGCAAAGACGTGCCAGGTCCACCGACGCCTCAGTGTGCCCGGTCCTCACCAGGACTCCGCCAGTGCGAGTCTTGGCGGGGAAAACATTGCCCGGCACTCTCAAGTCGCTGGGTTTCGCTCCCACATGCACAGCGGTCCTAATGGTTTGGGCCCTACCTGCGGCCGAGACACCAAAACCGGATACGCTCTTGGCATCGATGGGGACCCCGATGGGCGCGCTAAGGGCAGGCAAATTGGGCTGGGCCGGTATGAGAATACCCAGCTCCTTCATCTTCTCTTCTGTCAAAGTCAGATAGATAATCCCGCTGCGGCCATAGTTGAGAATAAAATTTATCGCCTCTGGGGTTACCTTCTCGCCGGCGATGAAGAACGTACCATCACTTTCCGGAGAGTCCTCGTCCACCAGGATGACAGTGTCACCCTCATGTAATGATTTTAAGGTTTCCTCAATAGATGCCATGGGCACGGCTCAACCCTCACTGTCCAGAATCGGTTTGTAGGCAAATCACTTGGATTTGCTTGATTTGCCTGGCTTGATAAGCTGCTGAACGTATTTTCCAATCAGGTCTGTTTCGATATTGACCTTATCACCAACCCTACGCCTGTGCAAATTAGTGTGCTGGAGGGTAAACGGAATAATTGCAATGGAAAAACACTGGTTTGCACACTCATTAACGGTCAAACTGATCCCATCCAAGGCAACAGACCCTTTGGGCACCAGCATTCGAAAAATGGGCTTGGAAACCCTCAATTCAAATAAAGTAAATTCTCCTCGTTTTTGAATGGCCTTGACCGTCCCTATTCCATCCACATGCCCGGTTACCAGATGACCGCCAAGACGGTCCATGAGTCTGAGCGGTCGCTCAAGGTTAACCGGATCTCCAACCTTAACTCCGTTCAGGTTAGTACGTGCCAGTGTCTCAGGGGAGACATCCACCGTTAGACGACCCTTGGATCTGGTGACAACGGTTAGACAAGTACCATTCACGGCGATGGAGGAGCCCAATTTGATATCCCGTCCTGGCAGCCGGGTACTGAAGGTGAGCTTCCCGGCTCTCCTACCGACTTGCCATCGGTTAACCTTACCCACATCTTCAACAAGACCAGTAAACATCGTTCTTCGTTAGTAGTTATTGGTTATTCGTTATGGGTTAAAAATTCGACAAGGCTAACCTAACTAATTTTTCACGCCAAGACGCCATCAAATAAAATTCGAATTCCGAAGCACGAAATATCAAACAAACCAATTTGCAATTCAAAAACTCAAAGTCCAAAAAAAGACTGTTTGGGAATTTCAGAGTTTTGATCATTCGGATTTGTTTCGAATTTCGGATTTCGAGTTTCGAATTTGTAATTCTATTTAGTCTTGGCGCCCTTTGCGTCTTTGCCACTCGATTCCCCTCGGGGTCCTGAGGTTCTCGAAGGACGCGAGTCATCTTTTTTCCCGACTTTTTTACTTTTACCTTTCACCTTTTTACTTGTTGCTGCCTTCCGCTCTCTTTATTCCCTTCTTATTTTTTTCTCTCAACTTTTTCCTTTTACCTTTTTACTTATTTATATATCCCGTGACCATTATATCCTGACCAAATCTCTTCATCTCCATTTCCCTGATGGTCCTGCTACGGCTCATCTTTTTAATCCCCAAGCCGTCGATCATCCCCCTGCCCTCACCACCAATGATCTTGGGTGCATAGAAGAACACCACTTGATCCACTACTCCTTCCTTTAAGGCTCGTGCCGCAGTGCTCCCTCCCCCTTCAATCATAATACTCAGGAATCCCAATCGACCTAACCTCTTCAAGAGAGCAGGAAAGGGAATCCATCCGCCGCGCAATGGGAAGCGCCAAACCTCGGCGCCGGTTTTTTCGATTCCCTTGGCCTTCTTTGCCGAGGCACGAGGGCTGGTAACTACGATTGTCTTTTCGGAATTGCGCTGACTGAGCAGATTGGCGCGGATAGAGATCCGTAACCGCCCATCCAGGACCACCCTGAAAGGATCACGACCCTTCGAGATACGACAGGTCAGCTTTGGATTGTCGGCAAGCACAGTACCGATGCCAACCACTACAGCATCCACTCGGTTCCGCAATCGGTGAACGTAACCCCGCGCGGCTTCCCCGGTGACCCACTGGGAGTCCCCTGTGGAGGTAGCGATCTTGCCGTCCAATGTAGCCGCTAGTTTTAGAATGACGAATGGAACGTGATGGCGAATGAATTTGATGAAGGCCTCGTTCAGCCTTCGGCATTCTCCCTCGAGTACCCCAACTCGCACTTGGATTCCCGCCTGACGAAGCCTTTTGATTCCCCGACCCGACACCCGTGGATTCGGATCCACCATGCCAACCACCACCTGTTTAACTCCAGACTGAATTACAACCGGTGTGCACGGTGGAGTTCGACCCTGATGGGTGCAGGGTTCAAGGTTAATGTACAGAGTGGCCCCACGAGCCCTTTTACCTGCCCGTTTGAGGGCAGCAATTTCTCCATGATCCCCTCCGGCGCGCTGATGGTACCCCCTGCCAATAATCTTTCCCCCGCGCACCACCACTGCTCCCACCATTGGATTAGGACTCGTCCTACCTGCTCCCTTGAGGGCCAAGCCGAGGGCCAGGCGCATGTACCGTTCATGGAGCTCATCTCCCATTCGGAAAACCGACCCCCTTAAACCTTTTTCTGGGCGCGGACCCCCGACTTCCCAAGGCTCAACCCCTTGCGCTCTTTCAGCAGCTCTTCCAATTCCACCATGAACTCACCGATATCCTTGAAGGAACGGTAAACGGAGGCGAATCGAACATAGGCCACCGGATCAATATCGTGGAGCTCTCGCATTGCAGCTTCACCGACGATGGAGCTCTGGATTTCCTTTTCACCCCGCTCCTGCAGCTCCCGCTCAATGCGGTCAGCAGCAGTCTCAATAGTATTGATACTAACAGGCCGTTTTTCGCAGGCTCTCTTTAGGCCGTTAACGATCTTCATGCGATCATAAGTTTCCCGTCGCCCATCCTTTTTCACCACCAGGGGCATGGTTTCCTCCACCCTCTCATAGGTGGTAAACCGACGGGTACATTTGGGACACTCCCGCCGACGACGAACCATATCGCCGTCTTTACTGAGTCGGGAATCGATCACCCGATTATCAAGCTCATGGCAAAAGGGACACTTCAATGGTTTTTATCCTCAGTTCAAATCTGCATAGCGCAGAGCGTATGGCGCATAGCGTTCGGATTTATTTTTCTTCCCTTTTTCGATCTTCAATCTTCAATTCTCTATTCTCACTGCTCTCTCAGTCCTCACTGCTCGTTACTCGTCACTAAATTAGTCGCTTTGCGCTCTTCGCTTAGCGCTTTGCTATCTTCACTTAGCGTCTTTGCGCGAGTCATCTTTTCCCAATAACCGGCTACCTAATCTTTTCCCAATCTGTGGGGATAGACCGGAAAGCCTTTGCAAAATTCCCGCACATCATCGCCGATGGATTTGAGTGCACCGTCGTCCGCCACATGACTCAAGGCGTTGGAGATAAATCCGGCAATGGTGTCCATTTCCTTCTCCTTCATTCCGCGGCTCGTTACTGCAGGTGTTCCGATCCGGATACCACTGGTAACAAAGGGTGACCGAGTCTCAAAGGGGACGGTGTTCTTGTTCACCGTAATCCGTGACCTGTCCAACACCTCCTGAGCTACCTTTCCCGTCAACTCCGATTTGCGTAGATCCAGCAGCATCAGGTGGTTGTCCGTACCGCCCGAAGTGAGACGGAATCCCTTCGCCGTCAATGCCGCCGCAAGGGCCTTGGCATTTTTTCTAATCTGTTCTTGATAAACCTTGAACTCGGGCGCCAAGGCCTCCTTAAATGCCACCGCCTTAGCAGCAATAACATGCATGAGGGGACCTCCCTGAAGTCCCGGGAACACCTTACTGTTAATGGCCTTCGCATGCTCTTCCCGACACAGGATCATCCCTCCACGTGGACCCCTCAAGGTCTTGTGGGTCGTGGTTGTGACGAAATCGGCATAGGGTACAGGGCTTGGATGCTGCCCCGCTGCAACGAGCCCTGCAATGTGCGCCATGTCCACCATGAGGCGGGCTCCCACCTGGTCTGCAATCTCGCGAAACTTTTTGTAGTCCAGTATTCGAGGGTAAGCGCTCGCCCCAGCGATGATGAGCCGCGGGCGATGCTCCAGTGCTAACTTTTTCAAATCGTCGTAATCGATGGTTTCAGTATCTTCGCCCACCCCATAGGGGACGACTTTGTAAATCATCCCTGAGAAGTTCACTGGACTTCCCATGGACAGGTGGCCACCATGGGCGAGGTTCATACCAAGGTAGGTATCCCCTGGGTTCAGCACCGTAAGATAGACCGCCATGTTGGCCTGTGAACCGGAATGCGGTTGAACGTTCGCATGGTCGGCACCAAAGAGTTCCTTTGCTCTGGAGATGGCCAGGTCCTCCACCACGTCATGGAACTCACAACCTCCATAATATCTCCGCCCCGGATACCCCTCCGCATACTTATTCGTCATTACTGAACCCTGAGCCTCCAGAATCGCCTCACTGACCACGTTCTCCGAAGCGATCAGCTCGAGGTTGGACTCCAGCCGCTCGGTTTCTTTCCGAATGGCGTTAAAAACTTCCGTGTCCGCCTGCTTAAGGAAAGACATACTTTAAATAGATCCCTCCTCTGTCAAAATGCGTGCGGAGATCCGAAACCTGAAGGGGTAGAGCCGTTCTCTGGCTTCAGCTCTCGTCTAATCTTTGACATGTGTCCCCAGCTCGCGCTCCACTTGAGTAATCTTATCCACGCGGCGCTGATGTCGGCCCCCGGCAAATGGGGTTTGTAGCCAACTTTCCAAGATCTGTTCAGCCATGGTTTTTGCCGTTGTACCACCGCCGAGAACCAAAATATTCGAATTGATGTGTTCCCGACTCATCTGGGCCTCGGTGAGATCATGCACCAACGCTGCGCGGACACCAGGAAACTTGTTTGCCAAAATGGACATCCCGATACCAGAGGTACAAACCAAGATTCCACGCTCCGCTTGCCCCGTCGATACCTCCAGGGACACCAAACGACCATAATCTGGATAATCTACGGACACTTTGTCGTTGGTTCCCATATCCACCACATCCACACCTCTGGATTGAAGGACATAGACCAAATGCTCCTTCAATTCCAGTCCCCCATGGTCACAGCCAATAGCAATCATAAACGCTAGCTCTTAAAGCCTCTCCATAAAAAAATCGCAGAAGCCTGGCCTTCGCCACGGTGACTCCTGCGATGTATTCCCAAACTGATTAGTAAATACCCTGCCGCACTTATGGCCCGGCACTTACTCCTAGGTCCCCCGTGTAAGATGACGATTATTTACTTGTGACCCTCGATATACGTGACGACATCCTGAACGGTCTTGATCTTTTCGGCGTCCTCGTCGGAGATTTCTATCTCGTATTCCTCCTCCAAGGCCATTACCAGCTCAACAATATCGAGGGAGTCAGCCCCTAAATCGTCTATGATCGAGGCCTGCGGTGTCACTTCCTCATCACTCACACCGAGTTGCTCACAGACAATCTCTTTAATCCTAGTTTCCACCGTTGCTGCCATCGCTCTCACCTCCTATACAACTTTTTCCTTACATGTACAGTCCACCATTCACATTGATCACCTGTCCTGTGATGTAACTGGCACCAGGACCCACCAAAAAACAGACTGTCTCTGCCACATCCTCACTGGTCCCAAACCGTGACAATGGAATGGTCTGCAAAAAAGACTGCTGAAGCTTGGGATTGAGTTTAGCAGTCATTGCAGTATCAATAAACCCCGGTGCCACCGCGTTCACTGTAATCCCGCGTGACGCCACTTCGCGAGCCATGGACTTGGTGAACCCGATAATCCCGGCCTTTGTTGATGCGTAAATGGATTGTCCTGCATTGCCAATCTGTCCCACCACGGAGGTCAGGTTAGTGATTCGGCCGTATCGTTTGCGAATCATCCCCCGACAAACGGACTTGGTACAGTGGAAGGTCCCTTTTAGGTTTACACCGAGGACCCGGTCCCATTCCTTGGCGCTGGCACGTACCAGAAGGTTGTCGGAGGTGAGGCCCGCGTTGTTGACTAGAATATCAATTTTTTTATGCTGGTCAACGATTTTCTTCACTGCTTCCTCCACCTGGTCCTCTTCGGCCACGTCGAAGACGCAGAGCTCACCTGAGCCCCCTGCGCTCACGACGTTGTGAAGGGACTCCTCAGCCGCCTCTTTATTTTCCCTGTAATTAACAACAACCTGCGCTCCAAGTCTAGCTAAGGCCAATACAATGGCCCTGCCGATCCCCCGGCTTCCGCCAGTTACTAACGCTACCTGCCCCTTTAGAGTCATGTCCATTTGCATGCTCAATCAACGATCGCCGCAAGGCTTTGGGGACTATCCACGTTTATTGATTTTAGGCTAGAGTCTATCCGTTTGATGAGGCCACAGAGCACCTTTCCCGGCCCAACTTCCAAAACACGCTGGCAACCCAACTCCTTCAGGCGCTTGACCGATTCCTCCCAGCGAACTGGACTCACCACCTGCTCAACCAGGAGGGGAACAACCCGGTCAGGGTCAGAATTGACCTCTGCCTCCACGTTGGTGACGACTCCAACGGAAAAGGGCTTCACCTTCACGTCGGCCAAGACCTGTTTGAGTCCATCGGACGCGGGTTGCATGAGTCGACAGTGAAATGGCGCACTCACGGGAAGTTCAAGTGTCCTCTTGGCCCCCTTTTGCGATGCCAGGGTCATGGCTCGAAGGACGGCTTCTCGCTTTCCTGCAATGACGACTTGCCCGCCGCCATTGAGGTTGGCCAGAGACACCACTTCGCCCTGCCCTGCCTCATCGCAAACCGACTGAAGGACCGGTGCTTCCAAACCCAGGACAACCGCCATGAGCCCTTCACCCTGGGGGACAGCTTTCTGCATTAAACGGCCACGTTCACGCACGATTCTCAGGGCATCGCGAAAACTAAGGGCACCAGAGCAAACCAACGCACTGTATTCACCCAAGCTATGGCCGGCAACAAATTGAGGCCGCGCGGGAGATTCCGATTCCAGGGAACGCAAGGCAGCAATGGACACGGTCAGAATGGCTGGCTGGGTATTTTCTGTCAGGACAAGTTCCTCATTGGGGCCGGAAAAGCATAGACGCTTCAACGGCAACTCCAACACATCTTCCGCCTCGTCAAAAACTTCTTTCGCTGCACTAAACTGATTGTAAAGCTCCTGGCCCATGCCCACACTCTGGGAGCCCTGACCGGGAAACACGAACGCGACCTTAGCTTTTTCCGTCACGCTCGGTATCTCCATCTTCCGTTTGATCCTCTGGCTTGTCACTCAGAGTATCGATCTTCGACTTGATTTGCCGCCAGACCCTGCGGGTAAGCTTCTTGTCCTTACCCTCACCACCGTCGCTGAGACTCTCCAGGGAATCAGTAATGTGCCGGTTCACGTCTTGCGACACCGTCTCCTTCGCCACGCGAATGGCGTTCTTGATTGCCTTGGGCGACGACCCTCCATGGGCAATTATCACCACTCCGTCCAACCCTATTAATGGGGCGCCACCGTACTCCGCATAGTCCATCCGGTGATAGGCCGCCCGCAAGGAACTACGACTCATCAAAAGGCCCAGGCGGCTTAGAAGACTTTGCTGAAAGGCGTTCTTCAATACACTCACCACCCAACTGGCGACTCCTTCCATCGTCTTGAGAACCACATTGCCGGTAAATCCATCGCAGACCACCACGTCCACGCTGTCGTTCGTCATATCGCGACCTTCCACATAACCGATGCAGTTCAATGAAGTTGCCCGAAGCTGTTCGTTGGCTGCCCGGGTGAGTTCTGTGCCTTTTCCGTCTTCTTCTCCGTTACTCAGAACCCCCACACGGGGGCGCGAAACGGATAGCACCTTCTCTGAATAGACGGAACCCATAACACCGAACTGCACGAGATGGTGTGGCTTACATTCCGTGTTGGCGCCGCCATCGATCATCACGGGACCCTTACCGGGAGTGGCAGGAAAAACAACCAGGATGGCCGGTCTTTCAACGTAGGGAAGTTTTCCTAGAATAACCATCCCCATGGCCATCATCGCACCCGAGTTTCCCGCGCTTACCACAGCTTCCACCTCTCCTCGTTTTATGAGCTCAAAGGCCACCCGCATGGAGGTGTCTTTCTTTTTCAGGCTGGCGCTGGGAGATGCGCTCATGGCTATGGTTTGCGAGGCGTGCACGATCTCAATACCCGGATGGTTCGACGCGCGGCCCTTAAGTTCTCGCTCCACCGCATCCTTTTGACCCACGAGGACCACTTCGACATCGAGCTCTTTTGCGGCAAGAACCGCGCCCTCAACCACTGAACTGGGGGCACGATCGCCGCCCATTGCATCAACGGCAATCCGTATCATGGATTGATAATGGGGTTTTTACGCCTCTTCGGTAGGCAGCACAGCTTTACCACGATAATAACCGCAGCTGGGACACACACGGTGACGGGCAGTGGTCTCCCCACACTTGGCGCACACGCTCCATTGAGGTACCACCAGGCTGTCATGGGACCTGCGCTTGTTCCTCTTGCTCTTTGAAGTTCGTCTTTTCGGTACTGGCATCTAAAAAATTCCTTCCTGGCTACTTAGGACAGAGGAGACTCAACAGACCAGCCTGGGAAGGCTATCGATCCAACCTCAGGTTACGAAAGAAGGCCATTCGAGGATCACCTGATGAAGTGGGACATAGACAGGACTCTTGGTTGAGATTCAGGCCACAGCTCGGGCAAAGCCCTCGACACTCTTCGTCGCATAGGGGACGCGTGGGAAGCGCCAAAAGTACCTGTTCGCTAATAAATGGGGATAGATTGATCTCCTCAGACGTATAAAAGCTCAGCCCCAACTCATTCCGGTTTAATTCCCTACTTTTGGCAGGCGGCGGTTTGGGAGCCAAAACGAAGTCGAAGTCTTTTTCCAGAGGAAAGGAATAGTACCTGAGACAACGACTGCAGCACCCCTCTATCACCGCTTCTATGTGACCCAGAAAGAACAGGTCCTGGCCAGATCGATAATATGACAGCTTTACATTCAGAAAGGGTGGGTACCGGAAGTCTCCTCGCTTTTGACCCGCATCGTTCCGGCACAGATCCTCTAACCCTTCCTCAAATTCAATCTCCTTGAAAGAATCTGTGATCTGGTTTACGGCTATCTTCAAGAACCAGCCCCGCCGTGCAAAATACAGGCATAAGTATTCAGGATATTCCCACTGATGTCAAGACAAAGATCCTCCTCTGAATCCCTCAAAACAATCTGATTTATTAACAGGTTTTTAGCATTAGAACGAGGTTTCAAATATTTATTGAATCTGGTTAAAAATCTGCTATTATTAACTTTCGAATTGATTGAACTTAAGCCAGCATGCCACTCTTTATCAGCCGGCTTGGATTACACGGCCAATCCACTGCGATCTTTCAGGACCCCAAACCTTGTCAACAAAATAAGAGAAACTGATGATCGAGGTATCTCACCTAACAAAATATTACGGTGATTTTCCAGCGGTCCAACACATCTCCTTCAGCGCTCAGATGGGTGAAGTGCTAGGTTTTTTGGGCCCCAACGGTGCGGGTAAAAGCACCACCATGCGGATCATCACCGGTTTCATGCCCGCCTCCCAGGGCACGGTTACCGTGGCTGGGTTCGACGTCTTCAAGGAATCCCATGAGGTGCGCCGACGTCTTGGCTACCTGCCAGAGAACCCTCCCCTGTATTCGGATATGACGGTCAGTTCCTATCTAAAGTTCGTCGCACGTATTAAAGGTGTCCCAAAGTCAGGTGTCCGCCCCGCCCTGGATGCCACCCTGGAAAAATGCTCCTTGGAAAAGGTGGCCAACCGCCTCATTCGCCATCTGTCCAAAGGCTATCGCCAAAGGGTGGGTCTTGCCCAGGCTCTGATCCATGATCCGCCGGTTCTTATCCTTGACGAACCCACCTTGGGCCTGGATCCGAGGCAGACACTGGAGATTCGAAACCTCATTAACGATCTGGCAGAGGACCGCACCGTTATCCTTTCCACACACATACTCCCCGAGGTGTCTCAGATCTGTAACAAGCTCGTCATCATCAACGAAGGAAAGCTCGTCCTGGAGCAGGACTTGAATGAGCTGATTCGCGGCACGACTCTCGAGGAAGTTTTCATTCGTACCATCTCCGAGGTAACCCAGGAGCCCTTGCCCTCATGAGAAACATTCTCACCATCGCGGCAAAAGACGTGCGATCACTTTTCGTTTCGCCCATTGCCGATGTGGTGCTCACCGGGTTCCTTCTTATAAGCGGGTGGTTCTTTTTTAATCTCCTCTATCGCTTTAATTACGTTCTCAGCGTTTACTCAAACCTCCAGGGTTATGAGAACATGGAGGGGCTGAACCTCAACCAATTCGTCATGTCCCCGCTGCTCCACAATTTAACGATGATTCTCATTATCATGGTTCCCATCATCACCATGCGAAGTTTCGCTGAAGAAAAGAGGGGTGGTACCTATGAGCTCCTAATGACCTCCCCGGTGTCGGTCACTGAGCTGGTGCTGGGAAAGTTTTTTGGCTGTCTTTTCTTTCTCTCATTGATGATCCTGGCGGCGGGCATCTATCCCGCCATCCTGCTGTTTTACGGCAATCCAGAAATCCCGCCTCTGGCCATGGGTTATTTCGGCCTTTTCCTCATAGGCACCGTATTCGTCTCCGTGGGAGTCTTCACCTCCTCACTGACGGAAAATCAGATCGTAGCCGCAGTCATCTGCTTCGTGATCTTGCTTCTCCTCTACGCCATGTCCTGGCCCGCCGGCAGCACCAGCGCCTTCGTGGGGGACCTATTGAAGTATCTGTCCGTGGTGGAGCACTTTAGTGTCATCGTCAAAGGACTCCTGGACACTCGAGACCTTGTCTACTTCCTGAGTATAAATATTATGTGCCTATTCCTCACCCAGCGCGCCGTGGAGTCGTCTCGCTGGAGATAGCCATGAGCAAAGTCCTTCAAATCATCGGCATTACCGGTTCGGTACTCACCGTCTTTGGCCTCATTGCCTACATTTTCCCACCCCGGGAAATAGACAACCTTTACGTCCAGGTTCATCTGGGGCTGGGTGTCCTCCTGCTTTTGATCTTTCTGTTTACAAGGGGCGCAACTCTCCTGGGCTCCCTGCGCCAGCAGTCCACACTGTACGGGCTCCATGCCCTTTCCTACACCCTCATATTCTTTTTCATTATCATCCTGGTGAACTTCTTAAGCACCCGCCACTACCTCAGGTGGGACCTCACGGAGGCCAAGGTCTTTAGCCTGTCAACTCAATCCATCAAGGTGGTTCGTGGACTCAACAAGGATCTGGAGATCTACGCCTTTTTTAAACAAGGGGAAAATCGGGCTGCCGCAGATCTTCTTCAGAGCTATCTCTACCAATCGTCCAGAGTCAAGTTTTGGATCGTTGATCCCGATCAGCATCCGGATCTGGTCAAGCGGTTTAAAATCCAACAGGCCAACACTCTGCACCTGAGATATGGGGATGACTCCACAACCGTTTCGGAGCCAACGGAAAAAGCCGTTACCAACGCTATCATCAAGCTCTCTCGTATAGCCAAGAAGAAGGTCTACTTCTTAACCGGCCACGGTGAACCCAACATTAGCGATAGTGATACGGAACAGGGTTACGCCCTGGTTAAAGAGGCTTTGGAAAACGAGAATTATCAAGTGAGCGAGCTACTCCTTTCCTCTCGCAAAGATGTCCCAAAGGATACGTCCCTTTTGGTCATCGCAGGACCACAAAAACCTCTACTGGAAAACGAGGTTGATACCATCGAAAACTATGCAAACCAGGGAGGCAGGCTACTCATCCTTTATCCTCCCCCAGATACGGTACTCCTGGAGAAATTTTTGAAGAAGCGGGGCGTCCAGGTGGGCAACAACCTCGTGGTGGATCAGGAGATCCGTTTATTTTCCGGTCCACGATTGGGGATTCAACCCATAGCCAACACTTACAGTCCTGACCACCCCATTACCCGCGGCTTCCAGGAAAGGACCATCTTTCCCATGGTGCGCTCCGTGGACGTCATCAAACGCAACGGGAAACGAATTCAAGCGACTTCTCTGGTAAAGACCAGTCCCAGCAGCTGGGCGGAGACGGAGATCGAAAGAATTTTCGAAGAAGGAAAGGCCGCCGTTGGCATCGGGGATAAAAAAGGACCCATCTCTGTGGCTGTCGCCGTAACGACGGATCTTAAAAGAAAAGGTGAGACCAGGATCGCAGTCCTGGGGAGCTCCACCTTTGCAAACAACAGATTCATCCGGGTCTTCTTTAACCGGGACCTATTCCTCAATTTGTCCAATTGGCTGGTAGGAGAGGATCAGCTCATTACCATCGGTCCCCGCTCCATTCGATCCTCGCGTATGGATTTGACGGCTAAAGAAGGGAGCACCATCTTTTATCTCTCATTCCTCGTCCTCCCGGAGATCTTCCTGGTGCTGGGTCTTGCTGTATGGTGGAATAGGAGATAGAGGATGCGTACCCGAAAAACGATCCTTGCGGCTGCGCTCTTCATTATCCTTGGACTTTATATTTACCTCTTTGAACTTAAAGAAGACGGCGAGAGACTCTTTCCCTTTCAGGTGGATGAAGTTCAGGCCCTTGACCTTGACTATCAGGGTCAAAGGATCCGCATGAGCAAAGGCCTCTCCGGGGAATGGGTACTGAACGAAGACCCACCGGCCGCCGCGGATGAATCCACCATCAGGGCTATTCTCTCCGCGCTCAGCGTGAGCCAGGTGAGCAGGGTCATCGAGGAAAAACCCAACCGGGCGGACCTCATGGCCTTCGGACTGGATCAGCCCCTGGTGACCGTTCAGGTGGGTCTGCAAAACGGGGAAACCCTCCCGGCCATACTGGTGGGAGAAAATACCCCCATCGGATACTCGGCCTATGTGAAACGGAGAAACGAGTCGCAAGTCCTGCTCACCGATGCCGCGGTACGAGTGAGTCTGAAACGTAGTCCGGAAGATTTTCGCGACAAAAGGATCTTTCGCATCGACCGGACGAGAGTGGCCAAGCTCGAGATCCAAAAGGAAAACGAATCCCTCGTTCTGGTTCGAGAGCAAGATGGCAGCTGGAAAATCGAGGCTCCGGAACAGGGTACGGCCAAAGGACAGGTAGTCGCTGAATACCTGACCGCCCTGCTGGATCTCAAGGCCAGGAAATTTGCCGACCACAAGCCCACGGACTTGAAGAAGTATCAACTAGATTCCCCAACTCTCTCCATATCACTGGAGAACAGTGAGGCTGAAAAGCTGGGTACCCTGCTCATCGGAAAAAACGACGAATTCTATGCAAAGCGGGTGGGAAGTCCCACTGTATACACCATCGACTCCATCTCCTATAATCAGATAAATAAGACCGTCAGCGATTTCCTGGATCGCGGCTAACCCTGTACCGGGCATAAAGTACAAGTCTCCCTTGAGAACGGAAAGGCTTTCTGTTAACGATCGTCAATACACGATGAGTCTTCCTTCTGACCTATACGAAAAGTGGAGTGGCGTTCGCTACAACTCCTTCAACCGAGTTCTCAAAGAGAACTTTCATCGAAGGGTCCATAAGGTTAGTGTCAGAACGGACTTTACCTGCCCCAATCGAGATGGGAAGGTGGCCGTGGGAGGCTGCACCTATTGCAACAACTCGAGCCACACGCCGGAGAGATACCGGCCCCGGGTGCCCATCAGAGAGCAGATGGCCGAGGGGATGGAATCCGTACGACGCCGCCACAAGACCGAGAAGTTCATTGCCTATTTCCAAAGCTACACCAACACTTATGGTTCCGTATCCAAACTGGAAGGCCTCTATCGCGAGGCCCTGGATCATCCCGATGTGGTGGGTCTCTCCGTGGCCACCCGTCCCGACTGCGTTCCGGACGATGTCCTGGATCTCCTGGCAGATATCTCACAGGATACCTATCTCTGGCTGGAGCTGGGGCTAGAGTCCATGTATGACAAGACCCTTCAGTGGGTCAACCGAGGACATGGAGTGAAGGAATTCATTGACGCGGTGGAAAGGACCAAGACAAGGGACCTCCAGCTCTGCGTCCACTTGATCCTCGGATTTCCCACAGAAAACCGTGCGGAGATCCTCGACACTGCGGGGTTCCTGAACCGGATGGGGATTGACGGGATTAAACTCCACAACCTTCAAGTCATCAAGAACACCGCCCTGGAAAAAATATACCTCCAGGGACACTTTGAACTTTTGAGCAAAGAGGATTATATATCTCTCCTCATCGAATTTGTTGAGCTCCTATCTCCAGAGATCGTGATCCACCGGCTCACAGGCGAGACCTATCGGTCACTCACCGTGGCGCCGGATTGGTCCCCTAACAAATTGGGGATGCACAACGAGATCCGTAGAGAACTGGAGCAAAGGGACACCTGGCAGGGAAAGTTCCATGGGGGATTTCCTTCGCAGAGTGTCATGGAGGGTGTTTCGTTGTGAACGGACGTCTTGGTTTAATTCATTCTGTGTTGCCGGCCACCGTGGATCTCCAGAGCACCGTTCCGGAGTCTCACCAATCCGCCCGCAACCTGGGAACAGAACGCATGGGATCCGGCACCGTGGTGGATCCGGACGGTTATATCCTCACAGTCAACTACGTGGTGAACGGTGCGAACTCCATCACGGTCACTATGTTTGATGGAGAGAAGCTCAAGGGAGACCTGACCGCCCAGGACCCGGAATCCGGCCTGGCATTGGTAAAGGTCCCCGGTAAAGAATTCCCCTACATGCGACCGGCTCCCGCAGAGGAGCTGGCAATGGGTCAGGCAGCTTTCATTGTTGCCAGTACCGGTAACACAGAAAGACGCGTGCACGGAGGATACGTTACCTCTTTAAACTCCTACGACGGTCAGTGGGAATACCTCCTGGAAAAAGGCATCCATTTGAGCGCCTTCAATCCAGGCTTTGGCGGCGGAACCCTGGTGGACTTCAAAGGCTGCATGATGGGAGTGTGTGCATACAACTTGAATGAATTGGCAAAATTTTCCCTGTCCATCCCCATAGAGTTCTACCTCCAGAACGAGCAAGAGCTAAAACAGCACGGCAGGGTCCAAAGCCGCGCGCCCCGACCCTGGTTGGGTATCTACGCTCAACTCTACGCAGGCCACCTGGTAATTTCCGGTGTGACCCCCGGGGGACCTGCCGAACAAGGCGGGCTAAAAGAGGGAGACATCATCCTTGGAGTGGAAGACAAGACCATTAAGACCCGTCCGGATCTCTATCGTGAGATGTGGAAGAAGAGCCCCGGAGAAAAGATCTCGTTCAAGATTCTCAGAGAGGAGGAATCGGTCAAGATAGACGTAGTCGGTGTAAACCGAAGGGAATACGATCGCACTTCCCGCTAACGTCTCCCCCGCTTCCTTCTATAACTCCCCTTACACTCATGGGCGAAAATAATAACTCAAAAAGCTACAGTGTCTCCTATCGTGTCATATACGGTGACACGGATCAGATGGGTGTCAGCTATTATGCCAATTATCTGAAGTGGTTCGAGATGGGCAGGAACGATTTCATGCGGAAGATCGGAACGCCGTACACTTCCGTCGAAAAGAGCGGGCTTATGTTTCCGGTCACCGAAGTCTCTTGCCGCTACCACCACCCTGCCCGTTACGATGATGAAGTCATTATCGAGACTTCACTCACCGAACTTGCGCCGGTGTCTCTGATCTTTTCCTATCGACTCCTGCGTAAAGGCGACGACCAGCTCCTCGCCACCGGTTGGACCAAGCACGCCTGTGTGGACCGCGAGGGTCAGATCACCAAGATGCTGCCCGACATGCTGGACAAGATGAAGTTCTCCATCTCCATAGCTACCCCCACCGCCCCGAAAAAGAAAAGATCAGTCAGAACCTTCTAAAGCTTTCTGGATCTCTTCTCGTACCTCCAATTCTGTTTCAACTTCCAAGCGTCCTTGCAGTGCAGCGCTCGCCTCATCGGATTTTATTCTTCCCAACGCCCAGGCCACGTGCTGCCGGACAAGGGGTTCATGATCGTGAAGTGCGTTACTTAAGGCCGGCACTGCGTCGTGGCTTTTGAGGTTTCCCAGTGCCACCGCCACATTGCGCAGGAACCCGCAACGTTTTGTCCTCAGTACAGGTGAACCACGGAATAACCGTTTGAACTCTTCATCATTGAGAGACAACATCGGTATCAACTCGGGAGCCAAGAGCCCTTCTCGTGGAGAATAAGCCGGCTCGTCCGTCGGCTTCGCCTTAACATTATAAGGACAGACTTCCTGGCAAATATCGCAGCCAAAAACATGGTTTCCCATCAAGGGCCGCAGATGCTGCGGGATGGCACCCTTCAGTTCAATGGTGAGATAGGAAATACACCGCCTTGCGTCGAGAATATAAGGACCAACGAAAGCACCGGTGGGACAGGCCTTGAGACAGAGATCGCAGCTCCCGCAGCGGTCCTTGATGGGCTTGTCATATTCCAACTCTATATTGAGGAAGAGCTCTCCCAGAAAGAACCATGAACCTTTCTGGGGCGAGATAAGCATTGTGTTCTTCCCGATCCAACCGATCCCTGCTACCCCCGCCAGGCCCCTCTCCAACACAGGTCCCGAATCTACAAACGCCCTACCCTCAACGGACTCAGAACTCGCCTCCTTTATGAGATCGAGCAGCCTATTAAGCCTCTCCTTAATAATATCGTGATAGTCGTCCCCCCAAGCGTAACGCGAGATCCAACCCTTCACCCCATCCGGTTCCGTCCTTTGCGACGGTGTCTGGTAATTCATCCCAACCGAAACGACAGATACCGATCCAGGAACCAGCTTGCCTGGATCCCGCCGCAACTCCTCCGTCCGTTTCATGTAGGCCAGCTCGCCCCCGAAGCCCTTCCTCAACCACTCCGCAAAGCTCTCCTCATGTGGCGGTGCCTTCACCGGCGACACCCCCACCAACGCAAACCCCAACCTCTGCGCCTCCTCCTTAATGTAGGAACTCAACCCCACCAGATCTTTATGTTTTTCCACCTTCATTCCCAGGCCTTATTCTACTTCCTTTTACACTAAAGGAAACCCACTAAAATCACCTACCCGAGGATATGAGGTTTGAGAATTATCTATGAAAGGGATATATTTTGATTTGGCTGCGGACTCCTCGCGCTAGAACCTGGCATTCTTTCCATACCTGCTTCCATATCCTATCAGCCGAACCTAACCACTTAGCGAGGACGATGGTTTTTAAGGGGAAAGTCACTTATGGACATTTTTTGGGGGCTATCGAACAGGAAAGACGGGATTGAGCAAATCACCGTCAACCAACATTCGTAGACTTGACCCGTTTCTAAAGAGAAACGGCGGCCCCGTGTGAAACCGCCGCTATTAACTGATATAGGATTTCCTTGCCACCTGTTATTTGGTGGCGGCCGCGAATTTATCGTGTTCCTCGATCG
Source organism: uncultured Binatia bacterium (SeqCode) (assembly GCA_965215595.1). GTDB lineage: Bacteria > Desulfobacterota > Binatia > UBA9968 > CAXXLF01 > CBDCDW01. The sequence continues at coordinate 831,126 of CBDCDW010000007.1, forward strand.
CCTTTCGCACTTTAGTGGCAGATATTGGCCGGCGTACGGATTCGAGGGTTACCCCTGCCTTTAAAGCGTTCATGACACCAACGGCTTCGAGATAATTATCGACCTGATTGAATTGTCCTTTTTTCCAGGGAAGTTGCGAAAGATCATTGCGCATGAGGTTTTTATTTTCACGCACGGCGATGACCGGAATACCCTGTTCAAGCGCAGCAAACGTTGGTAGACCTAAGCAACCATCCGGGATAACAAGGCAAGACACATCTTCTACAGAAAACACGTCCGGTCGAGCGAACAATGATTCATCTCGAATAATCCTAGGACTTTTCTGGAGACCTTTAAGGACACACTGGAGGAACGAAAGCGATACCGCCTCCGCTGACATCCGGGGCTCCACAATACCGGGCTCAAGGTTTTCCACTTTTCTGGATTCAAACATAGGCGAATGGGCTGTTGGAACGTCTAGAAGCGATGAAATCGTATGGGTCAACATGGCTTCGACACCGCCCCATGGATTGACCATATTGCCTTCACTGCGAAAATAATCGAGGTGAAATTCCTGCGGGACCCGGATTACAGAGGCCAGCGCCACAGCATCATAAGTGCCCTCGGACTCTTTCAGGACGTGTAGGCAATGTTCCAGGTTGTCGATCCGTCCGATAGCACACCCTGAGTCCGAATACTCAGAGAACATACGGATAGGCGGGTTCAGGCAAACGACTTCTGGACAATTGAGCCCGTATGTAGCCCGACCGGCGCTTACAGAGTTGATTGCGGCATCCACAAAGTGCTTGTCTATGTGATCGTCGAGCAGGACTAGGATACGATTTGAACGCGTCGCATGTAGACCGATCGTCCCCATTAGAAGGCGCGTCACGATGCTGCCCTCTACATACAAGGCATTGTCGGGTAACTCGTTGATATCGGATGCATTGACGACGTTGGGGTGCAGGATCAGCTTATTACAGCTCTCGGCCAATAAGCGCGCAACTGCCGTGGCATCCCCCGCATGGCCACCAATCTCAGCGCCAATGCCCGTGGGAACCAACAGCATGGCATTGAAACTGTCAGTCGTTTCCAGTTTGCGCCTTCGTATCTCAAACAAATCTGCGGCTTGTTCCCGGAGCTCAAGTGGTGCATCGTCGATAACACCGATCTCACACTTGTATTGATGTTTTTTGGACTCCGTTACCGCAAAGCGGACCGGTATCTCGTTGGCTTTGAGATGAAATTCCAGGCCTAGCCGGATATTGTCAATCAGGTTACTGCCGTTCGTAGGTGCTGGAAGGGCTATGACCTTTTCTCTGACTTGCACGCACACACTCCCGAGGTTAAGTAGCGCCTTGAATTGTGCGAACTCTAGCACAAAACTGCTGTATACCTAAAGCCTTTTTATAAATGTAGAGTTTCGTATTTCGCCGCGAAACCAATTCTTGGTAAACTCCGCTGCCACGTCAGCCTCGTAGCCTTTGCAGGAGAAGATGTTGACGTACACTGTCCTGAGCAGATCAAGGGTATGGACGACAATCGTACTTGTAAGAATAAAGCAGACGGCTGATGTTCCCTTAGTGTCTAGCACAAAACTGCTGTATACCGCCTTTTTATAAATGTAGAGTTTCGTATTTCGCCGCGAAACCAATTCTTGGTAAACTCCGCTGCCACGTCAGCCTCGTAGCCTTTGCAGGAGAAGATGTTGACGTACACTGTCATGAGCGATCAAGGGTATGGACGACAATCGTACTTGTAAGAATAAAGCAGACGGCTGATGTTCCCTTAGTGTGCGGTTCCGTTTGTTGCTCCTCGGGTGGAATCGACATCGTCCCAGAATGAACCTCGCACTTTTCCATTTCAATCAAGTCGCAAAGTTCAGTGAAATAGCGGTCCAGGTGGTCCCGGGTAAAAGTGTTTGGGTTGCAGCCATGAAGATCGAGGATAAGTTCGTAGCCATATGAGGCTACTTTTAGTCGTTTTGCTTCCTCGATCTTATTCATCTTTCTCTGTCAAATTTCTGTAGAGAGCCGTTTGTGTCGCGTCATTTAAGCGGGAACAACAGTTTCACTCCTGCCGCCGTGCAACCATCGAAAACGGGCTCTGCCATGCGATGAAGCTCAGGCTCTAAGTAGATAAACGCGGGTGTTTGAAATGATTTGAGCTCATTGTACTTAGACATCATGAGTTACCCTTTAGCGAATCACACCTCATAGAAGTATACCAGCGGATCAATCCCGCAAATTCATTCTCCGACGAACTTGAAGTTCTAATCTGTTCCTCTAGCTTCGCAACATCTTCCTCCACCTGGCGTATCTGGGTTTGCACAGATTCGACAAAGCGAGTATCTAAATTTGGCAAAACATCAGACTTTAATTTTTGTAAATGAATTGTGTCATGTGCGTAATTATCCAAAAGTTTTTTTATTGTCAAATATGATTTCCCTCTTTTGCCCGGAAGATTATCTCTGTCCTTTTCTTTGTTCACACGCTGTCGATTGAGATCAAGCAACTTTTTCGTGGTATTCCCTCTTTGCAGTTCGGTGGTGTCACTATCTTTCCCCTTGACATACACTTCGCCTATTCGGGAACACTGGGAGACATCATATTCAAAATAACTTTCTGGATCATCAAATCTAGGGTTGATTAGCATTGGCTGTTCACTATCTAATGTCCCCTCTGCGTCAAGCGACATTTCATTTACCACCCTTGCTGCTTCAACGACAAGAGGAAAATCAGATGTTTTTTGTCTATTGCAAGTTGCGCATACGGCGATAAGATTCAGCCACTCGTATGCCAACCACCAATACCCACTTATATCACCATGTTTCGTTTTAATTCGTGTTTTAGGTCGATAATGATCGACTTGGCTGTCCTGTTCATTGATTTTCTGCTCACAGAAACAACACTTTCTATGCTGCTTGATCCAGAGATTGTACTTAAATATTTTCCAATGGGATTTGAAATCGTCTGACCTTAGTGTCCCTGAGGGTTTCGAGCGAATCTCTGCTAGTGCAGATAATACAGATGCTGAATAAGAGGCCTCTTTCTCCAGCGAGTCAAATATTGGACTGAGAGGAATATTAACTCTGATCATGCCGACCCTTTATAGTTTTAATCAAATCATCCAACGTTTTCGCTATTCGCTCTTGAGTAATTTCGTGCCGATCTTTTAGGGTATCTCCAATTACGTCCTGTAAATTTGTCTCAAGCTCTTTGAGCCTGTCACTCTCGTCACCGATGAGTGTTTCTTTTAGGTAAAGTCGCCTATATTCTTCTAATTCTCTCTGCAGATTGCTGTTTCTTGTGTCGCCAATTTCAAAGTATCTTTCGAAAATTTCATCTGCTGATAAACCAACAGGTATTTCCATCTCAATGAGATCAATAGTTCCACTCGCATCACTATATGTTTTGAAGATTTTGAACAAGCCCTTTTCTACATCTGCAGTACCAGAAACGCAGAGAGGTGAGTGAGTAGAAATAATAAATTGAATGTTGGGAAAAACCGATTTCAAAAGATAGATTATATTGTGTTGCAATTTTGGATGAAGATGCTTTTCAATTTCATCTATTATCACCACCCCATCTAAGTCTTCGGTACTTAGTATCGGTTGCCATTCCGGTTCTTCATTGGCTTCATAAGCATCGAGAATCGCCTTATGGTTTTTCGCCAATAATTTCCAAGAGAGAATATCAAGTATTATTGTAACTAGCGCCTGATAACCATCCCCTAGAGCGTTAAGTTCGTGTTTCCCCCAAGAACTTTTTATAAATAATCCATTATGTTCCATAGAGGGGTGGTCATTATTATCGAGCCCTAGAACCTTCTTCAGTACCGCGCTGACATTATTTTTGACGCTTTCCTTTTCTTGAGCAGTAGGTGCGGCATCGATAAGCCTTCTCCACCCCAATTCCGGACTCTGAAGGGGATATGAATACTCAAACAGGGAATATACGGCATCCGGCGCAAAATACTGCACGTAATCCTCTGTCCCGCGTGTTCTCAAACCTGCACCATATCCAGCAACGAATATGCTATTCCACGGGAAGTCTTGAGGGTACGTCACAGTTTCAACCGTTTCAAATATTGCATCCGATCTGGTATTAAATTTAGTTTCTATCGAGTATCGTTGGTCCCCTACCGAAGGTTCGCCCATTTCCACATTAATAATGGCTTCTCTAGATTCTTGTCGATCGCTCGTTTTGCGGATGAAATCCCCGGGGAGATCACGAAGAAGCGCTCCGGAACTTGCTTGATCACACAGACCCATAGCAATGCCTCTAAGTAATGCCGTTTTACCGCTTCCATTGTTGCCACAAATTAGAATCGACGTGCCAGCTTCATCGAAATTAATCGTTGCCTCTTCATAACACCGGACATTGCTAAGCTTTATTTTTGTAATATACATCATGGCAAAGTCTCTGCTTTGGTGCAGTCTTGTCAGCTTTTTATCTGCCGCTTAGATGCGCGATTTCAAAGTCGCAATCGTCGTTTCTAATAAGGCCGCGTCAGTGGCTTCTAATCTACATGTGGTTTCTCATGCTCATCAAGCGGAATGTCCCGCCACAGGAGTGGTAAATTGGCCAAGCCTTCGTACTTTTGGGCGACAATATCTGAAATCGGACAATTATGTCAACTTGACCCGGGGGTATACCGAGGTCACTCATGAAAAGCTTGTTAAGGGCTACCTCGGGATAATATCCTCCAAGCTGGACTGGGTAAGTACCTGCAACCGTTCATCCCAGCTACGAGAGCAGATCATTTTCGGGTCTCTAGGTCCGTTCGGTCAGGTTACTGCGTGCGGCTTTCCAATTCTCACTATGATGTTGACATGAGGCTAGCGTGGATATAATGTACTGCCTGTAAAATAGGCAACTAATCACAAATGCCTACGTATACTTACGTAGGCCAATGCAACACTCAAAGATTAAGGCACCGGGATTTGGCAACAAGCTCCCGGTGCCTTTTGTTCTTTGGATCACAGTACTAAGAATCCACAAGGCACTCGACCCAATCGAACTTATTGACTGAAATCTTAGTTACGAGGACGGAACTTTGGCTGCTAAGAAAACTAACACCTTTCTCAATGTTTTCTTAATCAAAGAGTCAATTACAGCATTGGACAAAATGATTCGCCTTGATAAATGTGATCCTCCGGTTGAAATTCCTATTGCCGGCTTTGGGACAGGGAAACTCTTCATTTGGAAATCTGCTGCCAAACTACCCAAATGGGCTTCGATTTTTGCGCCTGCTATCGACATTAGGAAAATTGGGAAGACATCCGCAATATCAGCGGTATTTGTTATTCAAGTCTATAGCCGATACTTCGTCCTTGCGTTCGGGGCAAGTGGCCGATTTCTTGTGCGGAATGATGTTTTTGAAGAAAGATTCGGGTTGGTAACTGCTCTAAATAGTGTTGATAAAACTACGTTTCGATGCATTGACAAGCAGTCTTTTGATACAATTCAAAGTCATACCAGAATTCAATCTAATGAAGGGACATCGCCCGACCAATTCGGTCGTGATGTGGAACAAGATATTCTCAAGGCGATCGTTGGCACACCCATTGATCCGTCTCTCGGGCACCGAATGACTGGAATGGATTCCCTGTCGGTTACCGTTCCAATGGACTTAAGCGATTTACCGTATCTTCTGCAATCGTATCGAATCAAATATGAATTAAAGTTGAACGACACTGACTACCAATGGGTTAACAATATATCTCAAGTTAACAGACCCTCAGCACTAATTGATCAACTCGATGAAATTCTGGTATCCAAGTTCAGGACCGATCCTATTTCAAATCTTTGGATTTCAATCCCGGACATAATACAATGGGAACTGATTAAAGGCTTTGTATATCAAGGTGGGAAGAATATTATTTATCCCGACATTAATCTAGAAGGTTTCTTGGAAACGGTAAAAACCCGGGATGATATTTCAATAGACAAGCTGAAAAATCGCCGTGTCCAGTGTGCCGACGCAGAACACAATCCAGTACATAACAACTGGAGCATTTACAAGTGCATATACGCAGAGGTCGATCACGAAAGCCAGAAGTACATACTTACTGGGGGCCAATGGTTTCGCATAAACAATGACTTTGTCACAAGAACCAATAAGCATTTTAAGGAAATAGGTCACTCACCATTAACGCGACCCGTATACAACGGAGGGACAGAAGGGGCCTATAACAAAAGTGTTGCGGCATCCCACCCAGATAGGTACTTTTTGATGGACGATAAAAAAAGAATTTTTCACGGTGGTGGACAAGGACAGGTGGAGTTTTGCGATCTGTTTTCCAAAGACAAAGAGCTAATTCACATCAAAAAATATGGACAATCCACCGTCTTCAGCCATTTATTTTCTCAGGGATTCGTATCCGGTCAGCTCTTACAACTTGATGGCCAATTTCGAAAAAAGTAGTAGCGAGAATGAAGCCACCCTTTTCCAACCTCATCAACACAAGTGTTAGACCTGCAGATAAGGAGTATACCATTGTGTTTGGAATAATAAGTGACTCACAAGGGGACGATGTCTATCTCCCCTTTTTTTCACGTGTGAATTTAAACAATGCAACAAAAACGCTGTGGGGCTTTGGGTACAAGGTAGAATTGCTCAAAATTAAAGTAAGTGAATCCTTTGCCAAAACCAAATTCATACCACCGGCTAAGAAGAAATATAAACCCAATGCTTGAATTGAAACACTCGTTAGCCGCAGCCCGCAAAGGATAAAACATAATGAGTAATGAGTAATGAGGTAGAGTAGAGGACAGGCTTAGCTTGCTTTAGGCCGCACCTTGGCTGTATCCGCCGTTTCCAGCTTCGTGCCCGTTTAGGCACTTCCGTAACAAGCGTTCCTGTCCCCCCTCATCAAACCGTACTTGCAGTTTTCCCGCATACGGCTTTCCGATCATCTTCACCTCAAGGCATACGAGCGTGCCCATAGGGAGCATGGACTGGTATGGCGTATAGCCCCCACACTCCATAGAGCACAGACACCGGCCATCGCCGATATCCAAACCCCCTTGATCTGTCGTCGCTTCTGCAGGTACTTGCGCATCCGCTGCTCTAAGATCGCGGAGAGTATCTTATGTGGAGGAGTTGCGGGCCGGGGCTCAGCATGGCCCGCAAGGGCAAAGACTCGCTTCATGAAGACGGTCTACCTGGACGGCGCAGGATGTGAAGCAAAGGGTTCCTTATTTTCTGGAGGAAGTCTATAACCAGAAGTTGTGTACGTGATAGTAGGTCACCCACCCTCGCACATAGCGGTTAACCCGCTCCATCACTTCTGGCTGTGGCATGCAGTGGCTGTTCCGACTGGTCAAACCTCTCACCTTATCCCGAAAATGCTGCTCTGACTTGCCTGAGGGCTCTACCAGGGTAATCACCTTCGCCCTGCGCACACTCCTCTTGCGACCAAAGGTAAATCCGAGAAAGTCAAAACTCTCTCCTCGTGCATCCACCACTCGGCTCTTCTCCTCATTGAGCTTTAATTCCATCCGTGCCAATATTTCCTCCACTTTCAACCGCGTCTCTTTCGCCCCTCCACGCATCAAGATCACAAAGTCGTCCGCATAGCGAACCAGCTTTGCCGCCAGACCCGTGCTACGACAGTATTGAAGAAACACTCGGTCAAAAAGGTGCAAGTAGATGTTGGCCAGCACAGGGGAAACCACTCCCCCTTGCGGTGTTCCGCATTGACTCCTCTTCGTACGCCGCCTCCCTTCTTGGTCCTCTTCTACCACCGGCGCTTTTAGCCACTGTTTGATCCATCTCAAAATGTGCCGATCACTGATCCGACCGGCGATCAACTTCATGAGCTTATCATGCGCTATAGTGTCAAAGTACTGCTGAAGATCTGCGTCGAGCACATGCGGATGTGCCGTGCTGAGCGCTTCCCGAATAGCTCCTACTGCTTGATGTGCACCTCTCTTGGGGCGAAACCCGTAGCTACTATCCTCAAAGTCCGCCTCAAATATCGGCTCAATTACAAGCTTGACTGCCATTTGAGCCACTCGGTCCCGAATGGTAGGAATCCCCAACGGCCTTCTCCTTCCGTCGCCCTTGGGTATGAACACCCGCCGCACTGGCTGCGCGCGGTAGGTCTTCTCCTTTAGCTCCTGCTGAAGCTTTGAGATAAACTCAGCCTCGCCCTCTCCACTCTCTATAAACTGGAAAGTCACCCCGTCGATCCCCGGGGCTCCACCATTGCTGCGTTCCAGTCGGTAGGCATGTTGCACTACGTCTCCTCGCCAAACCTTGTCATGCAGCGCGTAGAAGCGAAACTTGGGCTCCCTCTTGGCCTTGAGATACAGTCCCCGCTGGAGGTCTCGAATCTTGCTAGGTGTTCGTAGCCTCACGGCAATCACCTCTCCTTCCCTCTTTAAGGGACACAATGAAAGTAGGGCGCCTTCCCTCAGCCGGCATTACCCAGCTTCCTCGGTATTACTCGCCCCTCCGACTTCTCGCCCGCCTGGCTCAGATTTCGGTTACCCTTATACTGACCCATCGCGGCCATCACTCGCGACGAACGAGATCTCCCGCGTTACCCATCACAACTTCCCCCACATGCCGTCCCGACGACCCCGGAGAGCCCATCTGCTTCCGTCCCGGTTATTCCACAGATGGCACCGGCCTTCCCCTCTTGACCACAGGGTCGGCACTCTCAATCAGCAAGTTACGAGGCTCTATGGGTTCCCTTGTAGTACGGCCTGCAAGTTTGCGATCCTCTCCTTTTGGAAAGTTTTCTCGATCCACTTAGCCCTGAGAGTCACCCCTCAAAACCGGATCTTCGCTAGCGGGGTGAACCGTTAATTCCCCGCACCGGACTTTAACCGGCAAGTTGCACTGCTTCCGCGGCATACGGTCAGGTCTATTGATTTTTGATTTTACGTACAATCGTGCCCAGACAGCTCTACGGATAAACTTAATCGAAGCCTCGGTACCCATCCCTCCCCTCTTTAAATCGCCGTAACTCGACACCCTCTTGTATTCCAATCTCTACCGAATCATCTTGTTAACCTATTGAACTCGCAGTAAGCTTACGCCGAGAATGATATGGAGGTGTCGGAAATATGATGTCCATTGCAAAGCGTTTACTTGTCGTAATGGCGGGCATTTTAACAATTATGTTAATGATGAACTCCGCTTTTTCACAAGAGCATGTTTGGAAAGCGGCCGATGGAGTCTACGGGTATGGCCCCGGCGACGGGTATTATTCAATGTTTGTGGTAACCGATGAAGGAGTTATTGCAATTGAATCTGTGAGTATTAAGCATTCTCAGGGGTTTCTGAAGGCAATCAGGAGTGTGACAGAGAAACCGGTTCGCTATCTGCTACACAGTCATAATCACTGGGATCACTCCAAAGGAGGACAAGTCTTTCGAGATAAAGGCGCAAAAATCGTGGCACACGTGGAAGCCTATGAGTGGATGAAAGCCAATCGACATCCAGATCTTGCACTGCCTGATGAAGTCTGGGATGGAAACCGAAAGGATATTGTTTTAGGCGGCAAAACGATTGAGTTACATTATTTGGGAATGAGTCACGGGCTTGGCATGACCGTATTTCTACTGCCTAAGGAACAAATCGCCTATATCGCTGACATTGTGACTCCGAATCGAGTTCTTTTCGCTATCGTGCCGGATTTCAATATCAAAGAGTGGACACGGACCCTAACAGAAGTTGAAAAAATGGATTTCCAAACAGCTATATACTCTCATTCCCATGCTAAGGAGCGTTTCGGTACTAAGTCAGATGTGACTCGCACTCGTGAATTTATAGAAGATTTACAGGCGGCTATAGTAGCTGAATTCAAAAAAGGAACTCCGTTCGGCAAAATTCCAAGCACCGTAAAGCTTCCCAAGTATGAACATTGGGCAATGTACAACGAATTTTTGCCCCTGAATACCTGGAGAGTGATGTTAGATATGCATATGGGACCCTTCCCCTGGCGGCCCGATAAATGAAGGATAAAGGGGTTAAGTCGTCAAGATTAAGCCTGTGATGAGTGATGAGGGTCGTGATGAGGTAGAGTAGAGGACAGGCTTAGCTTGCTTTAGGCCGCACCTTGGCTGTATCCGCCGTTTCCAGCTTCGTGCCCGTTTAGGCACTTCCGTAACAAGCGTTCCTGTCCCCCCTCATCAAACCGTACTTGCAGTTTTCCCGCATACGGCTTTCCGATCATCTTCACCTCAAGGCATACGAGCGTGCCCATAGGGAGCATGGACTGGTATGGCGTATAGCCCCCACACTCCATAGAGCACAGACACCGGCCATCGCCGATATCCAAACCCCTTGATCTGTCGTCGCTTCTGCAGGTACTTGCGCATCCGCTGCTCTAAGAAGAATCGTTGCCGCTTAAAGACTCGGGTGGAGTTGTGTACGTGATAGTAGGTCACCCACCCTCGCACATAGCGGTTAACCCGCTCCATCACTTCTGGCTGTGGCATGCAGTGGCTGTTCCGACTGGTCAAACCTCTCACCTTATCCCGAAAATGCTGCTCTGACTTGCCTGAGGGCTCTACCAGGGTAATCACCTTCGCCCTGCGCACACTCCTCTTGCGACCAAAGGTAAATCCGAGAAAGTCAAAACTCTCTCCTCGTGCATCCACCACTCGGCTCTTCTCCTCATTGAGCTTTAATTCCATCCGTGCCAATATTTCCTCCACTTTCAACCGCGTCTCTTTCGCCCCTCCACGCATCAAGATCACAAAGTCGTCCGCATAGCGAACCAGCTTTGCCGCCAGACCCGTGCTACGACAGTATTGAAGAAACACTCGGTCAAAAAGGTGCAAGTAGATGTTGGCCAGCACAGGGGAAACCACTCCCCCTTGCGGTGTTCCGCATTGACTCCTCTTCGTACGCCGCCTCCCTTCTTGGTCCTCTTCTACCACCGGCGCTTTTAGCCACTGTTTGATCCATCTCAAAATGTGCCGATCACTGATCCGACCGGCGATCAACTTCATGAGCTTATCATGCGCTATAGTGTCAAAGTACTGCTGAAGATCCGCGTCGAGCACATGCGGATGTGCCGTGCTGAGCGCTTCCCGAATAGCTCCTACTGCTTGATGTGCACCTCTCTTGGGGCGAAACCCGTAGCTACTATCCTCAAAGTCCGCCTCAAATATCGGCTCAATTACAAGCTTGACTGCCATTTGAGCCACTCGGTCCCGAATGGTAGGAATCCCCAACGGCCTTCTCCTTCCGTCGCCCTTGGGTATGAACACCCGCCGCACTGGCTGCGCGCGGTAGGTCTTCTCCTTTAGCTCCTGCTGAAGCTTTGAGATAAACTCAGCCTCGCCCTCTCCACTCTCTATAAACTGGAAAGTCACCCCGTCGATCCCCGGGGCTCCACCATTGCTGCGTTCCAGTCGGTAGGCATGTTGCACTACGTCTCCTCGCCAAACCTTGTCATGCAGCGCGTAGAAGCGAAACTTGGGCTCCCTCTTGGCCTTGAGATACAGTCCCCGCTGGAGGTCTCGAATCTTGCTAGGTGTTCGTAGCCTCACGGCAATCACCTCTCCTTCCCTCTTTAAGGGACACAATGAAAGTAGGGCGCCTTCCCTCAGCCGGCATTACCCAGCTTCCTCGGTATTACTCGCCCCTCCGACTTCTCGCCCGCCTGGCTCAGATTTCGGTTACCCTTATACTGACCTATCGCGGCCATCACTCGCGACGAACGAGATCTCCCGCGTTACCCATCACAACTTCCCCCACATGCCGTCCCGACGACCCCGGAGAGCCCATCTGCTTCCGTCCCGGTTATTCCACAGATGGCACCGGCCTTCCCCTCTTGACCACAGGGTCGGCACTCTCAATCAGCAAGTTACGAGGCTCTATGGGTTCCCTTGTAGTACGGCCTGCAAGTTTGCGATCCTCTCCTTTTGGAAAGTTTTCTCGATCCACTTAGCCCTGAGAGTCACCCCTCAAAACCGGATCTTCGCTAGCGGGGTGAACCGTTAATTCCCCGCACCGGACTTTAACCGGCAAGTTGCACTGCTTCCGCGGCATACGATCAGGTCTGTTGATTCTTGTTTTTAAATGAAATCGCGCCTAGACAGCTTTACAGATGTTGCAAAGGGAAGCCTCAGTAGTGGAGTGAACCCCATTGGTTGGACAGTCACTGGGCTGAAATTAGAATGCCCTCCGGGGTGGTTGAATTAATTATGCTGTTCCCTTCCTGTTTGCAAGAGTCCACATTGTGAGTTCTGTGATCTATGCCCTTCTCTATGCCTCTTGTCTTGGTGGCCGGTCAAAACGGCTTTCACAATTGCCCTAGAAACGACGATCTCACACCGGGTAGATATCTCAGTATCCCCCCCTTCAGGCCTCACACACCACCTCGGCTTTCATCTGCCAGGCCTGCTCAAACTCATTCGGTGGACAGTACCCCAAAGCCGAGTGCAACCGCTTCTGGTTATAGACTTCCTCCAGAAAATAAGGAACCCTTTGCTTCACATCCTGCGCCGTCCTGTACTCCCACAGGTAGACTTCTTCATGCTTGAGCGTCTTCATGAAGCTCTCCGCTGTCGCATTGTCATAGGGATTGCCCTTGCGGGCCATGCTGATTAAGATCCCCGCTGCCCGCAACTCCTCCACATAAGCATGGGCGGCGTACTGCACTCCGCGATCTGAATGATGGATACAACCCCAGGGCGGCCTTCTCTCCACTAAAGCCATCCGCAGAGCCATTAAAGTCATCTCGGTATCGATCGATTTAGAAAGCGCCCACCCAATAACCTTACGTGAGAACAGATCCAAGATCACCGCCAAGTACAAAAACCCCGTGAGGATCCGGATGTAGGTGATATCGGCCACCCATGCCTGGTTAGGTCTTGTGGCCCTTAGTCCCTTAAGGAGGTTCGGATAGACCCGGTAGGGATGATCACTGTCAGTGGTCTTCACCCAGTGCCGCTTGACCTGGCATTGCAATGATTCCTCCCGCATGATTCTCGACACCCGCTTGTGATTAACCTTAAAGCCCTCGCGCCTCAGATGATGGGTGACTCGCCGGTAGCCGTAACGCGGATACTCCTCCACTACCTGCTCAATCCGGTCCCGTAAGTCCGCCTCCTCAATCTCGTGGAGCATAGAAGGCTCCCGGGTTCGGTAATAAAAAGTGCTGCGCGCTATCCCCATCACTTCACACCCCCTTTGGATGCTGCCAAACTCTTGGCCGTGATGGGTGACGAATTCTCTTTTCTCCGCCGCAGTGTGTACTCTACGGCTTTTTTTAAAAGATCATTCTCCATGGTGAGTCTGCCCACCATCCGCTCCAACTCCGCATTGCGCGCTCGAAGTTCCTTCTCTGGCAGAGAGGGGCCCTCCACCAGGCCCCCTTGTTCGTAGCGCTTCTTCCAATGTCGAATAAGTCCTGAGGAGATGTCGTAGCGGCGGCTCAGTTGGGCCAACGTGGAGCTCTCACTGAGGAGTTCCTCCACTACCTGCCGCTTGAAATTCGCTGTAAACCTTCTTCTCTCTGCCATGATGAGATCCTTTCCCCTTCCCATCAGGCATTCTAACCTGCTCCCTCAAACTGTCCAACTGCAGGGGGTCAGTCCAGTAGTAATCGTTCCCCCTCTTTAAATTACCGCAAATCGAAATCCGCAGGTACTCTCCTCACGGAGTAAAGATGCGATACTTGCTAACTTCCTTACTACTATTGATTAGCAGCAGTAGCTTTGCATCAGAGAAATCTGTTTCGGTCACTATAAAACCGTCTGCAAGCATTATTGGTACTATTTCATTCAATATTCATCCGAATCAGAGTGTCACTTTGTTGGTCTATGAGAGCGCCTCCAAAATCAATGAAACAACTGTGAGTATTGATAGCAAGACTGTTGAAAAGATTAGTCAACTTTCGGAACGGATATTGGATGAGTTCGTCACTTTAAAGGATTTTTCCCATTTCCCGGAATATAAACAGGGTAGAGTAGAGGACAGGCTTAGCTTGCTTTAGGCCGCACCTTGGCTGTATCCGCCGTTTCCAGCTTCGTGCCCGTTTAGGCACTTCCGTAACAAGCGTTCCTGTCCCCCCTCATCAAACCGTACTTGCAGTTTTCCCGCATACGGCTTTCCGATCATCTTCATCTCAAGGCATGCGAGGCCGCCTATTGAGCTCCCTCTTGGCCTTGAGATACAGTCTCCGCTAGAGGTCTCGAATCTTGTTAGGTGTTTGTAGCCTCACGGCAATCACCTCTCCTTCCCTCTTTAAGAGACACAATGAAAGTAGGGCGCCTTCCCTCAGCCGGCATTACCCAGCCTCCTCGGTAATACTCGCCCCTCCGACTTCTCGCCCGCCTGACCCTGACTTCGGTTTCCCTTATACCGAGCCATTGCGGCTATCACCCGCGACAAACGAGATCTCCCGCGTTACCCATCACAACTTCCCCCACATGCCGTCCCGACGACCCCGGAGAGCCCATCTGCTTCTGTCTCGGTTATTTCCACAGATGGCACCGGCCTTCCCCATCTGACCACAGGGTCGGCACTCTCAATCAGCAAGTTACGAGGCTCTATGGGTTCCCTAGTAGTACGGCCTGCGAGTTTGCGATCCTCTCCTTTTGGAAAGTTTTCTCGATCCACTTAGCCCTGAGAGTCACCCCTCAAAACCGGATCTTCGCTAGCGGGGTGAACCGTTAATTCCCCGCACCGGACTTTAACCGGCAAGTTGCACTGCTTCCGCGGCATACGATCAGCTATTGCGATCACACAGAACAAAGTTACGAAATCGATATCTACACGTAGGTATTCTGAGCAATTGATCTCGCTAATCAAAATGATAAAGGAATTTGTTCCAAACAAATATAAGCCACAATTGGAAAAGAAATAGATTTCACTTTTCGCTGCAGCTGACGCAAACAGGGCGCGGCAGTCGCTGGGGTCTACCATAGGATTTTGCGGGTGACGGGGCAAGAAAGGATTTAGTATAAGTGTCCTGACGGAGATGTGGCTCTAGGGGTCAGTGGCCTGTTCATTCAGGCTCACCCAACGAAGGACGAAGGGTAGAGTAGAGGACAGGCTTAGCTTGCTTTAGGCCGCACCTTGGCTGTATCCGCCGTTTCCAGCTTCGTGCCCGTTTAGGCACTTCCGTAACAAGCGTTCCTGTCCCCCCTCATCAAACCGTACTTGCAGTTTTCCCGCATACGGCTTTCCGATCATCTTCACCTCAAAGCATACGAGCGTGCCCATAGGGAGCATGGACTGGTATGGCGTATAGCCCCCACACTCCATAGAGCACAGACACCGGCCATCGCCGATATCCAAACCCCTTGATCTGTCGTCGCTTCTGCAGGTACTTGCGCATCCGCTGCTCTAAGAAGAATCGTTGCCGCTTAAAGACTCGGGTGGAGTTGTGTACGTGATAGTAGGTCACCCACCCTCGCACATAGCGGTTAACCCGCTCCATCACTTCTGGCTGTGGCATGCAGTGGCTGTTCCGACTGGTCAAACCTCTCACCTTATCCCGAAAATGCTGCTCTGACTTGCCTGAGGGCTCTACCAGGGTAATCACCTTCGCCCTGCGCACACTCCTCTTGCGACCAAAGGTAAATCCGAGAAAGTCAAAACTCTCTCCTCGTGCGTCCACCACTCGGCTCTTCTCCTCATTGAGCTTTAACTCCATCCGTGCCAATATTTGCTCAACTTTCAACCGCGTCTCTTTCGCCCCTCCACGCATCAAGATCACAAAGTCGTCCGCATAGCGAACCAGCTTTGCCGCCAGACCCGTGCTACGACAGTACCTAAGAAACACTCGGTCAAAAAGGTGCAAGTAGATGTTGGCCAGCACAGGGGAAACCACTCCCCCTTGCGGTATTTCGCATTGACTCCTCTTCGTACGCCGCCTCCTTTCTTGGTCCTCTTCTACCACCGGCGCTTTTAGCCACTGTTTGATCCATCTCAAAATGTGCCGATCACTGATCCGACCGGCGATCAACTTCATGAGCTTATCATGCGCTATAGTGTCAAAGTACTGCTGAAGATCTGCGTCGAGCACATGCGGATGTGCCGTGCTGAGCGCTTCCCGAATAGCTCCTACTGCTTGATGTGCACCTCTCTTGGGGCGAAACCCGTAGCTACTATCCTCAAAGTCCGCCTCAAATATCGGCTCAATTACAAGCTTGACTGCCATTTGAGCCACTCGGTCCCGAATGGTAGGAATCCCCAACGGCCTTCTCCTTCCGTCGCCCTTGGGTATGAACACCCGCCGCACTGGCTGCGCGCGGTAGGTCTTCTCCTTTAGCTCCTGCTGAAGCTTTGAGACAAACTCAGCCTCGCCCTCTCCACTCTCTATAAACTGGAAAGTCACCCCGTCGATCCCCGGGGCTCCACCATTGCTGCCTTCCAGTCGGTAGGCATGTTGCACTACGTCTCCTCGCCAAACCTTGTCATGCAGCGCGTAGAAGCGAAACTTGGGCTCCCTCTTGGCCTTGAGATACAGTCCCCGCTGGAGGTCTCGAATCTTGTTAGGTGTTCGTAGCCTCACGGCAATCACCTCTCCTTCCCTCTTTAAGGGACACAATGAAAGTAGGGCGCCTTCCCTCAGCCGGCATTACCCAGCTTCCTCGGTATTACTCGCCCCTCCGACTTCTCGCCCGCCTGGCTCAGATTTCGGTTACCCTTATACTGAGCCATCGCGGCCATCACCCGCGACGAACGAGATCTCCCGCGTTACCCATCACAACTTCCCCCACATGCCGTCCCGACGACCCCGGAGAGCCCATCTGCTTCCGTCCCGGTTATTCCACAGATGGCACCGGCCTTCCCCTCTTGACCACAGGGTCGGCACTCTCAATCAGCAAGTTACGAGGCTCTATGGGTTCCCTTGTAGTACGGCCTGCAAGTTTGCGATCCTCTCCTTTTGGAAAGTTTTCTCGATCCACTTAGCCCTGAGAGTCACCCCTCAAAACCGGATCTTCGCTAGCGGGGTGAACCGTTAATTCCCCGCACCGGACTTTAACCGGCAAGTTGCACTGCTTCCGCGGCATACGGTCAAATCTTTGGTTGATAATTAGCAGCCAGACTCAGGCATCCTTTTTTGCTATTTTCTTCCTTAAGGCTAAGGGCAAGTCGGCGAGGTCAATCTCGAATATCGTCACAGATTCCCCAGTCAAAAATACCTCGGTGGCTTTCGCTCCGCTCTTTAAATTGCCGTAAATCGAAACCCTCCCATCCCCCCTTCCATCCGGAATCATCCAGAATAGTGGACGTAATATACTGACCAGCCTCGCAGTGTTTGTCAAAGCACTAAGCTTCAAATGCTCCTTGTTAAGGCATCGGAGTCGCGTTAAAATCACGCCCAAACCGATCCGGAAGCGCCTGTGAAATACTGACCAGCATATTATTAGTTAGACCGATCCGGTTTCTGGCATCGAGCGCTGACGGTGTTCAAGAAGTGTGATCGGTCGCCAAGCTTCGTGGGAGACGATGATGCAACGAGCGTCAGCAATAATCGGATTCCTCGCATTCTTGTCCGGCGTGTACCTAGCCACCTGCTGGTACGTCGTCCGGTTTATGGTCACATTGGACCGGAAACCGGCACCGCTACGTCCAAGCCAACTTGGCTTTCCGAACGCGGAGGAGCTTTTGTTCGGTGCGTCGGACGGAGTCCGCCTCGCAGGGTGGCTTGTCCCCTCTTTCGGAGACCGGGTGATCGTCCTGGTGCACGGCATCTATTCCCACGCTTGGGACGGGCAAGCACCAGACGTTGCCCGCGCGTACCACGATGCGGGCTTTGACGTGTTTCTATTCGATTCGCGCGGGCAAGGCCGATCCGGTGGGACCCTTGGCCTCGGCTGGCTCGAGCGGCAGGACCTGCACGCAGCGGTAAACCTGCTGTTGGCTCGCGGGTTCAAGGCCGGCAAAATAGGTTTTCATGGCACTTCCTACGGCGCCGCAACGGCGCTGCTGGCGGCAGCAGAGATCCCTGAGGTCGAGGCGGTTGTCGCTGACAGCGCCTTCGCTGACGTGCGTGACGTGATGCTCGGCGAGGTCGCACGTCGAACGGGTCTTTCAGTTCGATGGACTCGGTTACTAGCGCCCGGTCTTGGATTTATCGCACGATGGCGCTTTGGGATGAATCCTGATCAGACCTCTCCGGAAAAGGCAATGGTTGCGATCTCCCCGCGCCCAGTTCTGCTGATTCACGGTGAGCAGGATCCTATCATCCCCGTCGAGTCGTTGCAGCGCCTTCACTCGGTCGCCCCCACCAGTGCGACCATGTGGGTCTTGCCCGGATGTCAACATACTGAGGGAGTGCGGCTGGCGCCGGACAACATCAATCCGTCGCCACTTCGGGAAGCGTATTTATCTAAGGTGACCGAATTCTTTCAACACTATCTGTGACACGGAGTCTTGCCTTGGCCGTGATGTGGGTCAGGTCTAGGATCGTAGCATTTCGTCGGGATGAGCCCTGGATATCTTGACAAATATCCCAGCAAAAAAGGCCTCGTTGGCTGCCGCTTCTCTCTCTAAATTGCCGCAAATCGAAATCTACTGATGCTATACCCTCTTCCGAATCATCTTGTTAAGATATTGAACTCGCAGTAAACTTACACCTGGCATGATGTGGAGGTTCTGGTAATTACTGACTAGCGACCGTGATAAACAGATCAGTACTAGTTAGGCGCCGAAGAAATTTCATGCTAATTACCCCGGCCTACGCAGCTATTTTTGCTTTTATATTCGTTGCTCTCAGTGTTCGTACATTACGACTTCGACGCCAGCTACGAGTTGCCATCGGCTACGGTAACGAGCCGAAACTTGAACGCGCAGCTCGAGCTCATGCGAACTTCGCAGAGTATGTACCGATTTCAATACTGCTGATTTACTTTTTGGAGATTCATACGGTTAGCAGTATATGGATACACTTGCTTTGTACAGTCCTGCTAGTGGGTCGAATCGTACATGCTTACGGTGTCAGTCAGGTTAGTGAGGACCATCGGTATCGGGTAACCGGTATGTCGCTGACGTTCACCGTCATCATTTCTGTTTCAATTGGTATCCTTTGGGGTTATGCGTAACGCAGCGGCGACTAACAACTCGTTCGGCGCCGAGGAATCCTTGATCAATGGTAATGAGGTGCAATCATGAGTACAAACCCAATCGTGTCACAAGATCGACCGGCGGTAGACTACGCTTTGCTCGTGGTACGAGTCATCGTCGGCATTATCTTTGCCGCGCACGGAGCGCAGAAGCTATTCGGGGCCTTTAGAGGTACAGGTTTGGCCGCAACGGTGGAGCAGATGGGACTCATAGGCTACCCGGTTGTTATTGGTGAGTTCTTCGGTGGTGTGGGCCTAATTGTAGGTCTCCTGTGCCGTTTCTCAGCGGCTTCACTCATCGTGATCATGCTCGGTGCCATCGCCACGGTCCACGGCCAGAACGGGTTCTTTCTCAGCACGCGTGGGTTCGAATTCAACCTGGCCCTTATCGGACTATTGGCACCGATCCTGATCGCCGGGCCGGGGAAGTATGCCATCGGTCGTCTATTACCGCTACCTAAAGGGCCGCTGACCGGACGGCCCATCGCGGTCTTAGAATAGGTGCAGTCTCGTGCTGGACCAATCGCTGCACCTGCTCGCCGCGGCACATCGTGCTTTAGAATTTTATAGTTTGGGGCCATGCTTGCCTTTTTGCTATTTTCGTCATTAATGCAGGGGTTAAGTCGTCGGGTAAGTTTGGATATCGTGACAGATCTCCCAGAAATGAAAAGCCTCGTTGGCTGCCGCTCCTCTCTTTAAATTGCCGAAAATCGAAACCCTCCTTCCTCCTCGTTGGGAACTGGCGATTGGGTGCTAGCGCGAGCGGTGGACTATAGAGACTATCTAGGGCTGCACCACGCTCCACATGCCCTTACGCGGGCCGTCGTCCTCGATTCGCAAGTCCACAGATTCGGGGTCGTGAAGCAGCAAGTCGGTGGCGGCCTCCAACTTCGTCAAGCTCTCGACGCCAGACAGAACCGCTAACGTGGAGAGTGCGATCAGGTCGGCAAAGCTGTGTCCGTAGAGGCGACTCGGCTGGCGGTGCGCTTCGAGCTCCGTCGGCGCACCGGCGGCTCGCAGCGCCGCGATGATTTCACCACCGCCCTCCGCGGGCGATCCTAGCAGTCGGCGCCGCTCAGCGATCGCGGAAAGGTGTCGCGCGTTGTCGCCGGTGTCGCCACCCGTCTCGATGAACCTCTTCAGTACAAGGCCCGTGTAGCCTTCGGCCTCGTCGGCAACGACGGAGAACAGCACGCCTCCGGGCTTCAGGAAGCGCACCATCCGGGTCAAGCCGGCTCACAGGTCGTTCAAATGGTAGATCATGTGAAGCGCCAGGCCAACGTCGATGACCCCATCTTGCGGCAGCGGTGCCCCGGAACGATTAGCGGCCGCGTCGATCTCATCGAATCCCGCCACTAGCGCCATCCCGGGCCGTAGATGCGCTTGAGTCTTGAGGAACGCCGTGTAGTCCGCCACGTAATCAGGATTGGGTTCCTCGATAGAGACTCGGGTGCCCTTCGGAACGGAAGCAGCCACTAAGCCGAAGGTCTGACCGTCTCCCGCACCGAAATCGATGATGTGACCGTCGCTCGGGACATACGCCTCGATGACCCGGCGTAGCTCCGGGACGAACATGTCAGGCTGGTCGGTACCCATCATCTGTACGCGGCCGAGCGGATCCGGCTTCAGCACCCGGGCAAAGGCGTTGCGGTATTGTCGGTGTAGTTCGACTCCCTCGAACTCGTTGCGCACAATTTCGAGAGCTTCGTCTAAGCGAGGTGCGAGGTCCTTAGCCCTGGCCCGGTCAATCTGAATCGGCATTTGTCTCCTAGTTTATTTGAGAGAATTGGAGGCATTAGAGAAGTCAAAATTTATATCAGTGTCGCGCACGAGATTCAAGACCGATTTGTCACTGGGTAGAGTAGAGGACAGGCTTAGCTTGCTTTAGGCCGCACGTTGGCTGTATCCGCCGTTTCCAGCTTCGTGCCCGTTTAGGCACTTCCGTAACAAGCGTTCCTGTCCCCCCTCATCAAACCGTACTTGCAGTTTTCCCGCATACGGCTTTCCGATCATCTTCATCTCAAGGCATGCGAGGCCGCCTATTGAGCTCCCTCTTGGCCTTGAGATACAGTCTCCGCTAGAGGTCTCGAATCTTGTTAGGTGTTTGTAGCCTCACGGCAATCACCTCTCCTTCCCTCTTTAAGAGACACAATGAAAGTAGGGCGCCTTCCCTCAGCCGGCATTACCCAGCCTCCTCGGTAATACTCGCCCCTCCGACTTCTCGCCCGCCTGACCCTGACTTCGGTTTCCCTTATACCGAGCCATTGCGGCTATCACCCGCGACAAACGAGATCTCCCGCGTTACCCACCACAACTTCCCCCACATGCCGTCCCGACGACCCCGGAGAGCCCATCTGCTTCTGTCTCGGTTATTTCCACAGATGGCACCGGCCTTCCCCATCTGACCACAGGGTCGGCACTCTCAATCAGCAAGTTACGAGGCTCTATGGGTTCCCTAGTAGTACGGCCTGCGAGTTTGCGATCCTCTCCTTTTGGAAAGTTTTCTCGATCCACTTAGCCCTGAGAGTCACCCCTCAAAACCGGATCTTCGCTAGCGGGGTGAACCGTTAATTCCCCGCACCGGACTTTAACCGGCAAGTTGCACTGCTTCCGCGGCATACGGTCAGGTCTATCCGGGCTGTTGCCCAAATCAATAATTTGAGTGCGTTAACAGAACTCTCTGGTTATAATGCTCTCAGTTATTCTCAATTATTATAGGGAGCAAAGCCATGATGGGTCATCAGCCACCCCCTCAGCCTGCACTATTCTACACAGGATTTAATTTGGAAAAACGGATTCGTGCGGACCACATGTTGCGCAAAGTAGCACGGATGGTGGATTTTGATTTTGTGTACCAAGAAGTCAAGGATCGATATGGATACAACGGCAACGTATCGGTTGCACCGCCAATGATAATAAAGCTGATGATGCTTTTGGTGCTCTACAACGTTCGTAGCGAGCGAGAGTTGATGGCAACGTTGCCGGAGCGGCTAGACTGGTTGTGGTTTTTGGGATTGGAGTTGGATTCGGAGATACCGCACCATAGCGTGCTGAGCAAGGCGAGGAGGCGTTGGGGTGTAGAGTTGTTTCGATCCTTTTTCGAGCGAGTAGTGTGGCAGTGTGTGGAGAGCGGGTTAGTGGACGGGAGTAAGCTTTTTTGCGACTCCAGTTTGATTGAAGCGGATGCTTCACGCAACTCGGTTATAGACACCCAGGGGCTTAGACGTTACCTGAGCCCAGCATACAAGGAGTTGGAGGCACGATTAGAGGAGCGGGAAGAGGCAAGAGAGGACAACCATGAGGATCCACCCGAGAACCCTCCCCGGCGTAACGTTGTCAACCAGCGCTACGTGTCGGCAACCGATCCAGATGCCTCGGTGGTACGCAAGGGAAAGAAGGGGGACTCTAAGCTGCGTTATCAGACCCACCGTGGGATCGACGGGGCGTATGGGGTAATTACCGCGACGGTGGTTGGCCCTGGGGACGAGAACGAAGCACATCGCATGACAGAGCTTCTCCAGGATCATCAGGCCCATACCCAACGAAGTGCCCAGGTGGTGGTAGCCGATAGCAAGTACGGGACAACAGCTAATTTCTTAGATTGCTACGACCGTGGGATATTGGCACACATTCCGGTGTTGAAACAGACCCAGGATAAGCAGGAGCGTCGGAGCAAGATATTTCCTGAAAGTATGTTTGTTTATGACCCAGAAACCGACACTTATACATGTCCTGCCGGGCAACCGCTTAGGCGGCGTAAGCACTGGGTGGAGCGCAAGGCGTTTGAGTACGTGACGAGCCGCGGGGTGTGCCAGCAGTGTACCTTGCGGCTTCAATGCACTCGTTCTCAAAGTGCGGGGCGAACCATCAAACGCCATGAGCGCCAGGAGATATTGGATAGCGTGCGTATGCGAGCACAGAGCCCATGGGCAAGAAGAGATATCAAGGTCCGTCAGCATTTCATGGAACGATCGTTTGCTCAAGGGAGACGATATGGACTGAAACGAGCGCGGTGGCGTGGTCGTTGGCGGGTGCAGATTCAAGATTACTTGATAGCGATTGTGCAGAACATCGAGCTATTGATTAATCATGCACGGCCAAAACCAAGAGCGGTTTTGGCTGCAGCAACGAAGGTGGCCATTCGCTTTGCGACCCACCATCCCACGGCCTTGCAGCAAGCCGTGGTGGTTTGAGCAAACAAACACCGCACGTTATAGCTCGGTTGGATCTATTGCGCTATTTAACCGAGGTTTGGGCAACAGCCCGTATCATCGTAGCAATACCTCAGGATCAGCCCCGAATACCCTGACAAATTTCCCAGAAAAAAGGCCCCGTTAGTTGCCGCCCCTTTCTTTAAATTGCCGCAAATCGAAGTCCTCTGATACTCTCCTCCCTTCCGAATCGTCTTGTTATGGCTGGTGGCTGGGGTCCGGTCTTGCAAAACGACACTGGTTAACACAAGTATGGCAATTCAAGAATTGCTAGCCGACCCAACGTGAGAGTCGCGCTAGGCGTCTTCCTATTTAATTCGTCGAATCAGGCTCAGACAGCTTTACGGATGTTCATGGGGGAAACCTCGGTACCAATCCCTCCCCTCTTTAAATTGCCGCAATTCAAAATTCCACCATTCCTTCTTCCATTCCGAATCAACCGACCACCGTGTTAAGCCATCAAAAAATCTAACCCTAGCGGGATTCGTTGCGTCATTACAAAATCTAACCGAAGTCGTCTCGTATCTGTCGTTTCATGTCCTGTTGTTGGCGCTGTAGTTTCTTGCTGAAGGTCCAGTTTCTCCACGGCGTTTGTTTCAGCGGTGGTCTCTCTCGTGGGGCTCTGTCTGCATGGCTGGCCAGCTTGTAGATCCGCTGCAGTTGCTGATCGATTCGGGTAGAGAGCTCGAAGGGATCAGTTGTCTTAAGCGTGTGCTTGAGGGCTGCCAGCTTTTTGGGGTCTCCCTTTCGGGACTCCACGACCCGTTCGAACGGGGTACGAGGCGTGTCATAGCGGCGAATAAGTCGAGAGCCTATACGGATCTTGCATCGCAGCTTCATGGAGGGCTGGAACAGATTCTGGAAGATCCTAAGCTCATCATAGAGCTGGTTGGCGGCCTCTTGGGCCTTTGCGGTGTCGTAGCGATCCCAGCCCATAAGCTTTCTGACATGGGTCCAGTTTTTCTGCTCGATGTGCGCGTTGTCATCTTTTTTGTAGGGACGCGAGCGGGTGAACTGAATGGTGTGGCCAGCTGGGCGTTGTTGACAGAAGGCAAGAAGGCGATTGTTGATAAACTCACTGCCGTTGTCGGAGTCGATCCCCTTGAGGGGAAAAGGAAGCTGGTGTTCGATCTCGGTGACCGCATTCAAGACACCTAAAGCGCTCTTACCCATGACGGCCTTGCGCTCTACCCAGCAGGTAGCAATGTCGACACAGTCCAGACTATGGACAAACTCCCCAACCGCTGAGGCCCCTGAGTGTGACACCAGGTCAATCTCCAGATAGCCCGGCCGGTTCACATCCCAGTGATCGGTCTTAATCGGGATCATCTGCTTTAGTAGCGATCCGGGCCGAGTGGTGCCATAGAGTCGGCGTTTCACGATGTGCTTGGTTTCCCTCAGGCGCCGATCCATCTGACGGGCGCTGATGGCCAGGAGCTGATCCTCTAACGGTTGGGTCAGCTCGAAGTGTTGCCTTATCCAGGGCAACCAGTGTACAAGGGCGGCCTTCAGACGTTGGGAGCACAGATACCCCGAGGCCTCCCACACCTTTGCCAAAATCCTTACCATTGCCCGATTGTATGTAGGAGAGCGAGGTGCACCCCGTTTGCGTACAGTTGCCTCGGGCAAGGGCCGGTTTAAAAGCCAGATGGCATATTTGCGGTTGTAGCCGCAAACCTTGCAGAATTCCTCTAGCATCGTTCCCTTCTGTGCCCGTGGTGCGTGCTGATAACGATCATAGATGGATCGTAAATACTCCTGCTTGGATCGTCGTGCCATGGTGAACCCTTCCATTGTTGCCCTCCTTGAGCTCTAATGTGAGCCCTTGGAGGGTTAGAATCACAAATGGCGCAACGTATCGCCCTTGGGTTAGATTATACATGGCGCAATACGCAGGTGAGTTCCGGTGATATCCTGAGAGCTGTAATAGACTTATCAGTATATTCAATAGTTTAGGTGTCAAGTGTAATGCCTAGCCGCAAGGAGATTCGGGGCAAAACTAAAGCAGCAACGCGACTGCCGGTGGATGCCTCGAAGCTTAACATGCGGAACACTTATGATTCCCCGCCCGAATATTACTACGACCTTGAGTTCACGTGCCAGGACTGCGGGTCGGCCGAAATTTGGAAGGCATCCCAACAAAAGTGATGGCATGAGGAAACTGGTGGATACTTTCTTGCTACCGCAATTCGCTGTCGGGGATGTCGTGAGAAAGAACGTAATCGTAAACTTGAGGCACGAAAGATTCATCTTGAAGGTAAGATGCAAAAAACAAAGGCGACACCTGACAATGCGCTTCAGACCGGCACCTGAGGGCGCGGTTGAGCTTAAACGTTAAGATACGAATTATGATAAAATGCCCTTTCTGTGCAGAAGAGATACAAGATGAGGCCATCAAGTGTCGTTTTTGCAATGAGTTTCTCGACAAACCCTACCTGCCAAAAACAAAGTGGTATTTTGCAACCTCTTTCATTGTTTTCGCTCTGATTTCTGTCGGCCCGTTTGCCCTGCCTTTAGTTTGGGCACATCCGCACTCCAAAACAATCACCAAAGTCATTGTAACCATCGGTGTCGTTGGTATCAGTATCTGGTCTTATTTTCTTATTAGGGATCTCTATTTAAATTTGAAGCAACAGATGGATGCGTTGGGCCTGTATTAGCACGTGAAATAAAAATGTGTCGGGAGGTCGGTGTCAGACTTGCCTTTTTGCTATTTTCATCGTCGGATCGCCCCTGGTTAGCTGTACAGATAGTCATAAGGAAGGCCTCGGTACCCATCCCTCCTCTCTTTAAATCGCTGCAAATCGAAATCCTTTAATTCTCTCCCTCCTGCCAAATGGACTGACCCCCTGCAGTTGGACAGTTTGAGGGAGCAGGTTAGAATGCCTGATGGGAAGGGGAAAGGATCTCATCATGGCAGAGAGAAGAAGGTTTACAGCGAATTTCAAGCGGCAGGTAGTGGAGGAACTCCTCAGTGAGAGCTCCACGTTGGCCCAACTGAGCCGCCGCTACGACATCTCCTCAGGACTTATTCGACATTGGACGAAGCGCTACGAACAAGGGGGCCTGGTGGAGGGCCCCTCTCTGCCAGAGAAGGAACTTCGAGCGCGCAATGCGGAGTTGGAGCGGATGGTGGGCAGACTCACCATGGAGAATGATCTTTTAAAAAAAGCCGTAGAGTACACACTGCGGCGGAGAAAAGAGAATTCGTCACCCATCACGGCCAAGAGTTTGGCAGCATCCAAAGGGGGTGTGAAGTGATGGGGATAGCGCGCAGCACTTTTTATTACCGAACCCGGGAGCCTTCTATGCTCCACGAGATTGAGGAGGCGGACTTACGGGACCGGATTGAGCAGGTAGTGGAGGAGTATCCGCGTTACGGCTACCGGCGAGTCACCCATCATCTGAGGCGCGAGGGCTTTAAGGTTAATCACAAGCGGGTGTCGAGAATCATGCGGGAGGAATCATTGCAATGCCAGGTCAAGCGGCACTGGGTGAAGACCACTGACAGTGATCATCCCTACCGGGTCTATCCGAACCTCCTTAAGGGACTAAGGGCCACAAGACCTAACCAGGCATGGGTGGCCGATATCACCTACATCCGGATCCTCACGGGGTTTTTGTACTTGGCGGTGATCTTGGATCTGTTCTCACGTAAGGTTATTGGGTGGGCGCTTTCTAAATCGATCGATACCGAGATGACTTTAATGGCTCTGCGGATGGCTTTAGTGGAGAGAAGGCCGCCCTGGGGTTGTATCCATCATTCAGATCGCGGAGTGCAGTACGCCGCCCATGCTTATGTGGAGGAGTTGCGGGCAGCGGGGATCTTAATCAGCATGGCCCGCAAGGGCAATCCCTATGACAATGCGACAGCGGAGAGCTTCATGAAGACGCTCAAGCATGAAGAAGTCTACCTGTGGGAGTACAGGACGGCGCAGGATGTGAAGCAAAGGGTTCCTTATTTTCTGGAGGAAGTCTATAACCAGAAGCGGTTGCACTCGGCTTTGGGGTACTGTCCACCGAATGAGTTTGAGCAGGCCTGGCAGATGAAAGCCGAGGTGGTGTGTGAGGCCTGAAGGGGGGGATACTGAGATATCTACCCGGTGTGAGATCGTCGTTTCTAGGGCAATTGTGAAAGCCGTTTTGACCGGCCACCAAGACAAGAGGCATAGGGAAGGGCATAGATCACAGAACTCACAATGTGGACTCTTGCAAACAGGAAGGGAACAGCATAATTAATTCAACCACCCCGGAGGGCATTCTAATTTCAGCCCAGTGACTGTCCAACCAATGGGGTTCACTCCAAAATCATCTTGTTAAGCTATTGAACTCGCAGTAATATTACACCTGGAATCGCGTGGCATCTCAAATGATGCATTTACCACGACTGTGATACACTGTTCAGTATTTTACTTTTTATACGAATGAAAAAGGGGAAATGAATAGAGTATATGTTGCACGGCATGGTCAATCGACATGGAATAAAGACGGTCGATGGGCTGGTCAGGCTGATCCTCCATTGACTGACGTTGGTCGCCTTCAGGCCAAAGAGACCTGTGTTTCTCTTGGCCAATACCAATTCACTTGTGTGGCTAGTTCATGTCTCCAGCGCGCAAGGGAAACCGCGGCCATCATGGCCCACGAGATGGAGATATCATTATTGGAACCTTTAACCGACCTTAATGAACGCCATTATGGCGAAATAAGTGGGTTAACAGCGCAAGAGATCGAAGAAAGATATCCTGAATTAATGAAACAGTGGCGAATTGGTAATCCTGTTGAAATACCAGGTGGTGAATCATGGCACCAATTTGTTGACCGGGTATTCAGAGGTCTAAGGCATCTTTCAACATTACAAGGGTGTATTCTGGTCATCGCTCATATAGGAGTACTTCGAGCAATAGAACACACCGTAGGTGAGACAATGACGCGGCATCGGAACCTCGACAGCATGTGGATTGATCTTAAATTATGACGGGGGTCCTATCTAGGTCGTAGCATTGCAACGGTTTCAGCCCAGGCTGCTGAACGAAAAACCTGTACTGGAGGTCTACTGATATGGATACTAACGTATCCAAAGAAACACTCACACGATGATGATTTCAGGGGAGACCAGCCATGCAATCCATAGGAAACTTCGATGCGGATAGCGCTTTTATTGCCTTCCTTAAAGCTACCAACCAAAAAGAAATAACTGGAGAGATATTTTATGTTCTCATAAGGGACTTGGTTGCTAAAGGAATCATTCT
The DNA here is from genome assembly GCA_965215595.1 of uncultured Binatia bacterium (SeqCode). GTDB lineage: Bacteria > Desulfobacterota > Binatia > UBA9968 > CAXXLF01 > CBDCDW01. Next base: position 859,614 of record CBDCDW010000007.1, read on the forward strand.
TTCCGGCGATTCTCCAGTGGAATTATATGTACCTGGCATAGGGGAAGGATTTCAGGCACAAGAAAATGCCAAAGCTATCTATCAAATCAGTGGAAGAAATATTAATATCAGTGGAAGTGATATTAGTGATTCTTTTGTAAATTCCGCGACACGAAGATTGACATCGATCCCTTACATAAATCAGGTAGAGGTTGAAATCGGCGATACGTTTAAGCAAGGTAGCATAACCGCAAAGCATATTGATATTGCTGCTGCATCACACCTACTCTATTTCGCAACTTCTCAAACAGCTGCAACCAACTTTGTGCTCAATATTACCAACACCCTGAAAGACGATGGGGTAGCCATTCTGATTCACGAGGCACCGGATTCAAATATTGCAGAATTACGGTCCACATATAACCCATCCATTTTGTCAAAACCCACTCTTGCCATCGACATGACCGCACACAACATTGGGCTGCCAGTATTCAAATTAGATTACATATCATCACTAGCATTTCAGGATAGGGGATTAGTAAAATCACTAAAAGCCCCACAGAGTTACGATGAACTTAAACGAAACGATGATTTTGTACAGACAGCTAACCTGATGCAATTTATCTTTCAACGCAGCCTATCTTCGCTTGAAGGAAAAAACCTGCTGGAAAAAGCCATTGACGATGTTCTTGATAGGCTGGATCCTAAGACCAACGAACTAGAAATTCTGTCATATTTTCAAATAATTCCATCCTCTACGCTTACGAAACAACAGGAAACCCAAGAGCAGCTTCAAGCAAGTACTGCAATCACTATTTCGCAGATTCCTCAGATCAACGAACGCCACCCGAACCCTATACTATCCTCTGCTGCTCTTCCAAAACAGAAACAATAATAAAGGAGCATCATTATCCTTTTGCAATTCATATTTCCTGTCAAATGTTTTAATACACCAATCCCCGCCGAATCATCTTGTTAAGCTAATGAACTCGCAGTAAACTTATCCCGGTAACTACATATTGCTATGAATAAATTCTATACAACTATAGTCCTGGCGACAGTTCTGCTAGCTCTGATCGTAAATAACTCAACAAATGCCGACGATGTAAGGATCGTTGTCGCGGATTTTCACAGCAGTGGCGGCAATCGCTGGTCGGTCAACGTGACTCTCAAGCATGGTGACACCGGCTGGGACCATTACGCGAACAACTGGCGGCTAGTGGATGACAAGGGTAATATTCTGGGCAACCGGGTGCTCTACCACCCCCATGTTGAGGAACAACCCTTTACCCGGAGCCTGAATGGTGTGACTGTTCCGGCAGGCATTTCGACAGTTTACATCGAGGCCCACGACAAAATTCATGGCTGGACTCAGAAACGGCTGAAGGTGGATTTGACCAAGGCAAACAGTGGACGATTGAGGGTCGAGGCGGAGTAGTCAAACCATGATGCGGGCGACTGCAGTCTAGCACGACATTAGGCTCACCTAGAAGAGAGGAAATCGGATGTTCGATAAAGAGCGTTTTATTGAAGAATGTCGAGCAGCCCTTAAGCAGCGGGACGCGCATGCTGCAGTCCGCGAGCTGGTAGCCAGTGCTGTAAGCGATCCCGCGCAAATCGTGCGAGCACTCGGAGAGCCGCGGCGTGCCGGGGTCGAGACGATATATAGGGCGGATGATCTGACCATCCTCAATCTCGGCTGGGGGCCAAAGATGAGCCTAAACCCCACGATCATCGGATGTGGGCCGTCATCGGCATTTTTGGGGGTCTCGAGCAGAACTTCTTCTACCAACGTGCCGAGCAGGGGTTGAAACAACACGGTGCAAAGGAGTTGCGGTCGAAGGACGCGATCCCGCTGGGTTCAGCGATTATTCACGCTGTAACGAATCCCCTCGATCAGATTACCGCAGCCATTCATGTTTATGGCGGAGATTTCTTTGCTACGCCTCGTAGCGAATGGGATCCTGAGTCCTTTGAAGAGCGTCCCTATGACGTAGCAGAAACCATCCGAGCTTTTGAGCAGGCGAATGAAAAGCTAAGCGGAAACGTTCCCAATCCCTAGGTCATGGGCTTTGGACACGCCGGCGTCACAGCAAGAAACCGGCAATCCCACGCTAGCTCGAGCGCTGGATAATAGAGACTAGTTTATGAGCAGGTATTGCGACTCGGCAGTTGGTCATCCGGTTCATGGGCCCTACCATGACCTGGAGTACGGATTTCCACTTCACTCCGATAATGAGCTATTTGAGCGTCTCGTCTTGGAGATTAATCAGGCGGGGCTATCCTGGGAAACCATACTAAAAAAGCGTGAAGGCTTCAGGCAAGCATATGCTAAATTCGACATCGATGTCGTTGCTGCATTCGGGGAAAATGATAGGGCGCGCCTTCTTAGTGATGCTGGAATAATTCGAAATAAGCTAAAGGTGAATGCCGCCATTGAGAATGCTCTTCGAATCGTGAAACTACGAAACGAGCATGGGTCGTTTGCAAATTGGCTAGCGTCTCACCATCCCAGGAACAAGGCGGAATGGGTCAAGCTCTTCAAGACTAACTTCAAGTTCACCGGTGGCGAAATCGTTGGGGAGTTTTTGATGAGCACCGGCTATTTGCCGGGCGCTCACAAGGAGAGTTGCGCTATATTCGCCAAGATTCTTACAATGTCCCCACCATGGGCCCACGGTGCCGCCAAACACGTTTGAAGAAAGAACTGGTGAGGCCACAAAGCCCATAAGTAAGTCCGTAGGCTGCTTTAATTTGTTTTTTGGCAGTAATTATCCGAACAGGTTTCTAACTGACATTTTATGAAGCAAGCAGATTTGAGAGCAGATTTAACTGCCCCGTTCATGAAGCTGCTATCGTGACGGTCACTAAAATAAGTCCCTCCAAAAAAGAGACCGTCAACAGGACCGAAATTAAATTCAAGATCTTCACTATATTTTCCGGCTGGTTGAGCGCCCGAATAGGCCTTATCCCAAAAAGACATTTCGATGGGACAATTTTTATTTCTATTTTTAACCCTACATTGTGATCTAACTCGTTGATAGCTTTGCCGAGAACCCGGCCATAAGGACTCAAAGCGGTCTACCACCATATTTGCAAACTCCTCCCGTTGACTCGGATTATCCAAAGCCAAATCACGTGCCTGCTGGCCAGCAACATAGATGGCCTGAGTTACAATCGGCGGTTTTCTTTTCAACCCATTGCTAGTACTCCAAGCAGTGAATCCTTCTGGGTGGTAAGTAACTCCGAAATGCTTGTGGTCCCTCCAGACTGGTTTATCAAAGTGGAGGAATACTTTGGCCACAGATGTAAAATGAGTCCTGCTAACGAGCTCTGCAAGCTGATCCAACGGAAACTTCGGAATATTTTCGAACTCTATTTTGCCCAGAGCATAAAGAGGGATCGTAAGAATTACATAATCAAAATCGATAACCTTCGGCCCCTGTGGAGCACTAAACGTAAGCCGGTATATGTCCCCTCTGCTAATACTTTGCAGTCGATGATTCATGTTCACTATCTTCGGATCGATTTGTTTGGCTAACGCCTCAACTATTCGAATGGGCCCACCCTTAAGACGGAACTTCTCGTCATGAGCCGCAAAGGTTTTAATCCAATTGTAACCATCCTTAGAATTGGATTTGAACAATACATCAACAGCGTCTAAAAGCTTGAGTGAGCTCAATTCCTCAAGTCTTTTCCCCTGTGTAGCCAGAATCTTCAGTTCAATATAGTCATAAAACATTTGTGTTGGAGGCTGTTCCCATTCAAAGTTCGTTAAAAAGCTTTTGATGGACACCTTCTCCAACCGGTCAACTAGCTGTCGGTCCACTTCATCGCCTTTTCTGGCAAAATGTCGGGAAACGGCATTACGGACTTTGTCGAGTTGAAGCAACATTTTAATCTCTTTCTCAAAAAATAGGTTTATCATTTCCTTTTGTAATATGGAGATTATCTGGCCATCACTATTTCTCAAGAAAAGAGTCCCATCAGCCCAATTGTCGTTTTCCTCCCAACTATAAAGTTCGAGCTTTGCCGATTGACCTTTATTAAGAATTTTAATTAGATGGAGAATATCGTTTTGGTTTGAATCAATAAATTCAGCGCCTAAACTCAGCGCCTCCCCCGAATATAAACTTTTGCCTGACTTAATTCTTCCACCGGGACGATTGCTCATTTCAAACAATTGAACTTCGAGACAGGCGAGTTTGTTCAAATGGTAAACAGTTAAAATCCCCGCCAATCCCCCACCGATGACAGCAACCTGCTTGGGTAAACATTTGTTTGCCATTATTTGACCTATAATGAAGATAGATGTGAAACCAACTATCGAAATGATTAAAATGAGTCTAACGTTTCTCCACATACAACACCTCACTGTTTAGCAAGTATTGCTAAATCGATCTGATCAATTGGATTTTTTAACACATCGTAAATTTATCCCGCAAGTACCCGCTGCTGAAACATAGCTGGGAGTATATACTGTAGATATTGAGCTTTGGGGTTGTCTTGTCGTTTGGATCGGAATACAGGTCAGGACCGGACATTTTGATTGATAGCCTGGGAACACAAGGCGCCGCCTACTTTCGCTCTGCCCTCTAATTTGCCGCAAATCAATACGGTTTGACACTCTCCTCTTTTCAAAATCATCTTGTTAAACTATTGAAACGCGCCCAATTTTTAGTATACGCTCTTCACGGCATACCTGGCACGTAACTCTGAGCGGAAAGTTTCGGCCTTCTGCATCAGTCCAGTGTTTAAGGTTTGCATACTCATGGTTACACGCAAATATACCGGTTACATGAACACGGTTACTACATCGCTTCAGACTATGGGGCCATGTCAGCGAATCTTGGACATCCCAGCCGGTCACGGTCAGTTCGTCGAGGAATTGCGTCAATTTGGCCATGAGGTAGTGCCTGCCGATGTCCATAAGAACAAACCAGATTACGTCTGCGCGAATATGAACTTCCCTCTCCCATTCCAGACTGACGAATTCGACGTAGTCACCTGTCTCGAAGGCATCGAACACGTCTTTAATCCCATAAATCTGCTCGCGGAGCTCATTCGTGTCACCCGACCGACTGGACGGGTATATCTTTCTACACCCAACATTATGAATTACTATTCAAGGTTACAGTACCTGTTGACTGGAACCTTTTTTGGTTTCTGCCCAGCTGAGATTCCAGATCCAGATATACAGGACCTAGAGGGGGATCTCGGTCATATTTCTCCGATTTCGTATACTCAAATTAGATACTTTGCGAAGTACTACGGTGCTGACGTCCATGACGTTCTCGGTGATCGCTACAAACGTAAAATCCTATTCCCCATCTATGCAGCCCTCTATCTGTTTGGTCGGCCGTGGTCATGGCTTCTCTTCAACTCAAGCCGGACCAAAGAGTGGGGCCAACGCAATAAAGAAATCTACAGGCGCATCAACAGCGCTCCTCTTCTTCTCAGTAGATCCATGATTATCGTCCTCGAGAAAAACGCCAGAGCTGCGTAGCCTAACAATTCAGCGGGCCTGGAGCTGGCGCATAGCAATCCTATGTTCTTGTTAGACTAATGGATTCGCAGTAAACTTACGCCGAAAATTATACCGGTGCCCCGGCATTATACTTGCCAGGGATCAGGTACACAAATCTGTGTATTACCAATAAGGCACCACGACAACGGAGATTAGATCACGATGAAGGCAGCTGTCTTTGACATGGATGGTCTCCTAATAGATTCGGAACCTCTATGGAGAGAGGCAGAGCGGTCCACCTTCCGGGCAGTTGGAATCAATCTAACTGACGAAATGTGTCATGAGACTATTGGACTACGTTCCGACGAAGTTGTGGCATATTGGTACAGAAGATTTCCTTGGACCGGAAGTAGTCTTGAAAAGATCCAAATGGAACTCATGGCTACCGTCCAACGGCTCATTTCCACTCGGGGACGACCCCTGATAGGTGTGTACACCGTTCTTAGCATGCTAAGCGACACGGGCCTGAAGCTTGGGCTGGCCTCGTCCTCGCCCCCCAGCCTGATTGAAACGGTAGTCTGCAAGCTAGAAATTCGAAAATATTTTTGCGTTATGTGTTCCGCGGTCAATGAGGAACGTGGTAAACCCGACCCAGCAGTCTATTTAACCACGGCCCGGCAACTCGGTATCGAACCAAATGAATGCATTGCTTTCGAAGATTCAGTGCGTGGAGTCCGTTCGGCAAAAGCCGCGGGGATGTCAGTTGTTGCCGTTCCTGCCGCAGGTCAGCTCCAGGACCACGAGTTTGATTCAGCGGACCTAAAGTTGATTTCCCTTGCCGATTTTGCTCTTGAAATGATTGGTAATTTAAATGACTAAAGGTACAAGATGAACGAGACATCTCGCGCACTTCTCCTCATTGCAGACATCAGCGGCTTCACTGAATTCATGCGGCTTCATGCACTGGCGACGAGCCACGCCAGACAAATAATTGTCCGACTCCTTCGAGCGATGGTTCAAGTTTCGGGGCCTCCGTTACGGCTGGCTGAGCTTGAGGGCGATGCGGTCTTTTTCTATGCAGTTGGACCGGCCTTCACCTATCGAGCAAGTCAAGATACAAATACTTCGACTGTTCAGAGCCTTCAAGCAGGAGATTCAGGCAATGCAGCAGTGTCCCCCATGCGTTTGCGATGCCTGTACCACCATTGGCAACCTGCGTCTCAAACAAGTGGTCCATTTTGGCGAAGTGTCAATTGAGCCCATACAGGGCTTTGAGAAGCTTTTCGGCTTCGATGTGATCGTAGTCCACCGCATGCTCAAGAATCGCCTTTCGTCCAAGGAGTATCTGATGATCAAACGGCCTGCTTATGCGACCTTTTCAGACTTTTTTGCTTTGGATCCCGAGCCCTATTCGGAAGATCTCGAAGGGGTCGGTGTAATAGACAGTGTAGTATTTCAGGAAGAGTCCTTGGCTTCCGCCTATTCGCATGTCAAGGAAGAATCCACGCCTCAATCTTTTTGGAAGATTTTCACGTGGAAGCTCCGAATGCACGGCTGCACAATTCTCGAACTGGTGGGTCTCAGGAGAAAGTTAGGTGCTCCCTCAGTTAACGCTGGACCTTGAGACACAAATTGACTGTCTCTCTATTGGAATCAGATTTACTAAATCTGACTAATAGTCCGGCTGCGCTCTGAAGCGCATCCTCATCAACCGATTTCCTAACGCCACCGGCGAGATGGGAACCCATTCCCTCCGATTAATTTTATTTCCTCCGGCTGTCTAGGTAAAGTTTCTCCCCGTTCTTCAGTAACCGGGTCTGGATTTTTGCAACTCCAGGGTCATGCGCCAATGTTATATAATCAATATCCGACCTTCGAATCTCGTCCGGGTTAACCTTGCCCATATCTTTTATGTCGTTGCGAAACGACTGGTCAGGCTGTCGAGCGCTCTTTGTGTGCATGATAGTCTGGCCTTCTTTAGAGAGAAACCAATTAACAAAAAGCTTTGTTGCGTAGGGGTGTGGTCGCCGATTGACCACCATAAGATTATTACCTGACCCGGTCCCCTGGAGGAGTGGTCGCTCCTTGATGGGCTTGTCCAGGAGCCGTCCGAAGTTGGCCACAGGCAAACCTCGGCGGCGAAGCCTGTCAATATCGCGCCCGGCCGAGCCCGCGAAGATGGCCATGATATACTTACCCTTGGCAACTCCATCAGCGATTTGGCGATGATCCAAAAGGAATTGGACGTTCAACTCCGGGTCAAACAATCGTCGTAGATACTTCTCTCCCAAATCCGTGTGGACCTGGGCTACAAGGTAAGTCCCGGCGGAACCACCAGCGGTCGGCGGGATGGCAACGATCTTGCCGGCGAACCGCTTGTCCAAAAACGACCATACGGAGTCGATCTTCTTAGCCTCCTTAATTGACAGCTTGTTCGTGTTGAAGCGCATTGAGACAGGCGAAAATTCGGCGTTAGCCGAGAGGGCAAAGATGTACTCTTCCCCTGGGTCGCTGTAGTGGTGCTTGCCCTTATACCATAAGGACTGGTCTACGACCTCGGGGAGAAACAACAGAGGTTTGATGGGATCCGCCGCACCGTTAGCGATGATCCGTCTATTCCCGGTGGTGGGGCCCACCATGAAGATGTCCACCTTGTACTTGCCGGCACCCCTCTCCGCGAAGAGCCGATTCGCCTGGGGGGTCCCGCCACCAGTGGAAACCACTGTTCAGATGCCGAATTTGTCTTCAAAGAATTTAAAAATAGGCCGGTAGTTACGGGATGCCGAACCGCCCAGAGCGGCTACGAGCTTTCCTTCCTTTTTGGCTTTGGCGAGCGTCTCGTCCCACGTATCGGCTCTAGACAAACTTACCATGGCCATAACCAACTGTGCTGTTAATAGAAAGACCAGCATGTCTACAGAGGTCCGCCGCGTTCTCATCTGCGATACCATTCCCGAACTATTTCTATTACGCATCTTTCCTAACCTCCTTTGAACTGGATCAACTCCCCCATGCGTCTTACGGTTATCATACGTAAGGGACTGAAACCATGAAGCCAGCACCCCTTTGACACATGGGAAAAAAGAACCCATATCATATGGGAATGGGCTGTCAAGGAGAGTCAATTTCAGGGCGAAATACAATTGAATTACATACGAATTGTACCATTTCAGATCTATTTGAAGTCCGAAATGCTCTGAAATCTTTGGGATCACATTATTGGGGTGATCACTTGTTAACCCATGGAACTCGCGGTAAATTTGGGGCCACAATTTTCAGAAACAATAGAAAAGAATCATCAATCAAAATGAGCACCAGACGATACTCTTTGCCAAAACGTTTTAATGTCGCATTGTCTGATAAAGCCTATAAAATCTTAAGGGCATTGAATGAAAAATACGGATATGGAAATAACTATTTACTTACAATTTTACTAGAAAACTTCGAAGGCATTACAAGTCATAAAGAAGTTGAAAAAGTCTTCGATAAATTCAAAGCCGAGTATGGTGCGCCGGCAGTGGACACCAGAAGAAAGAATCGTTAATTAGCGTTAGTGAACTGCAACGCAGTGGGTCTTTGATTCAAAAAGCAGGCGAATTGCTAAGGAATAAAACGTGAAAAAATCAATCGCAGAATTCATTGGAAACTTTATCCTCGTCTTTGCTGGCACCTCTGCCATCGTAATCAATGACATAAGTGGAGGAGTGATCACCCATGTCGGCATTGCAATGGTTATCGGGCTTGTGGTGGCCGCAATTATCTATACGGAGGGGACATATCGGGAGCTCACATCAATCCAGCGGTCACCGTCGCATTCTGGCGTGCTGGTCGTATTTCCGGAAGGGATACTTCGTTCTACGTATTGAGCCAGATATTAGGAGCCATTGCTGCAAGCCAAGTGGTTTATTTGTTATTTTCAGAACATCAAACTCTTGGGGCAACCCTTCCAGCTGGCTCTTGGACACAGTCCTTTATTCTGGAGGTTATCCTGACCTTTATTCTGATGCTAACCATCATCAATGTAGCCACCGGTGCAAAGGAAAAAGGAATTGTAGCCGGAATTGCCATTGGTGCCGTAGTTGGATTAGAAGCCCTATTTGCCGGCCCTGTTTCCGGAGCATCCATGAACCCAGCCCGTTCGTTAGCTCCGGCGATTGTTAGTGATAATATCGCATTAGTATGGATCTATATTCTCGTGCCGCTAATTGGCGCTTACTCTGCGATCTTATGTTGTCGCTGTATCCGAAGTTGCAAAAGGGGAAGTTTCTAGCCCTACTCATCCGCCACGTTTAAGCAGCCGGACAAATATCATGTAGTGAGTCACAAGAAGTAAGGGCACTAGAAACGTAGGGATGTACCAAGCTGCTCCAAAGTTCGCTGCCACGTCCACGTGGCGGAGCGCATTAAGAAGATCCGCTGTACCCACCAGATTGAAGATCCATACAAGCACCAACGCACCAGCCCACCCAGTTCGAAGGACGAGGAGTGCGAGCAATGCTAAGATACCGCTCGCCAAATCCCCATAGGCAGCTGGTATGGCAAAGGCCTCCGGCAACGGACGCGCCAGGACGTTAGGGACAAGAAAGACCATGCCAATGTGGCGAAACGCATGGGGCAAGACTAACCAAAAAAGAGCTTCATGGGTGGGTTTGGCCGCTAACCAGGGAGACAACAGGCATTTAGCAATTACACCCCACACCACAATACTCAGCACAAACTGCAATCCAAATATGGCCTGTGTATCCATCGCCAACAAACTGACTTATGGTTTTGATCTATGTAGGAGCCACGGATTGAGTTTCGAGAAGCAATCGGGGTCATATCCGCGGCCTGGCGTGAGCTTTCGTCTCCCCCTCAGTCAGGCCGCGTGTTGTTGTGACTCTATTTCGTTAAGCCTCCCACGGCAAAAACGAAATACTCCACCGAAGAATCCTAGTTATGCCGAATTTGCCGGTAGAGTTTCACCGCGTTCTTTAACGCCCAACTCTGCCTCCCAAGGACTTTAGGATTGTGAGAGAAGTTCATGTAATCAACGTCCGGCCTGCGAATTTCCGCGGGATTCACCTTGCCCATTTCCGTTACGTCCTCTCGAAATGTTTGATCGGGAGTCCGTGCACTCTTGGTGTGCATAAGAGTCTGTCCCTCTTTAGAGAGAAACCAATTAACAAAAAGCTTCGAGGCGTACGGATGGGGCTGCTTATCAATCACCATAAGATTATTGGCTGACCCGCTTCCCTGGAGAAGAGGGCGTTCCTTGATGGGCTTGTCGAGGAGCCTGCCAAAGTTCGCCACCGGCAGACCCCGCCTTCCCAGCCTGTCGATATCTCTTCCGGCCGAGCCCGCAAAGATCGCCATGGTATACTTCCCTTTTGCAACTCCGTCAGCAAGCTGTCGAAAATCGTGAGTAAACTGGATATTCACCTCCGGATCAAAAAAGCGCCGCAGAAACTTTTCTCCCAGATCTGGATGGAACTGGACGGTAACGTAGGTCCCGAGGGCACCCACAGCGGTCGGCGGAAGGGCCACCACCTGTCCCGCAAATCGCTTGTCCAGGAACTCCCATGAGGATTTGATCTTTTTGGCGTCCTTGATGGAAAGTTTGTTGGTATTAAAGCGCATGCCTATAGGGGCAAATTCGGCGTTACCAGAGAGAGCAAAAATGTATTTCTGCTGCGGGTCACTGTACTGGTGTCTTTTCTTGTACCAAAGTGATTGGTCCACGACGTCAGGGAGAAACAAGAGGTCTTTGATGGGTTCACCGGCGTTGTTAGCAATGATCCGACTGTTCCCGACGGTGGGCCCGGCCATGAATATGTCCACCGCGTACCTTCCAGCTCTACGCTCCGCAAGGAGCCGGTCCGCCTGTGTACCGCCGCCACCTGTGGATACCACCGTTTCGATGCCGAACTTCTTTTCAAATATTTTAAAGATTGGCCGGTAGTTACGGGAGGCTGAACCACCCAGTGCTGCCACTAGCTTACCTTCTTTCTTGGCTTTCGCGAGCGTATCGTCCCACATATCGGCTCTTCCCAAGTCTGCCATTGTGGGGACTAAAAATGCCGTGATTAGAAAGGCCAGCAGACCTACCGGCGCGGACCTTTTCCCTAGTTTCACCAACTCTATGGAACTTGCAATTCCAAACATTGTAGAAACCCTCCTCTTGATTGTTGATTTCATTATCTCCAAAAGAAATATTACCTTATAAAGGAAAGACTCTTTAGCACATCGGTTTAGGGAGTCAAGCGCGCGCTATGCCATGCCGGGAATCAAATATTCTTGTCGTCTAACCGGCTTTTTCAAGCAACGTAGCCTAACCGTATTGCAATGAAGGGGCTGGTGATCGTATTCTCATGGACCGAGGACACTTGAATCCACCGAATCAGGTGTCGAATTCATGTGAAGGAGCGTGACCCTTATGGCTTTTCCAGAATTAGAAAAGGCGTACCAGTGGAATTACCGACCGCAGAAACCCAAACGACCTGACTGGTTCAGCGAGTGGCCCGGTGGCAGGCGGATGGCAGTCGTGCTCCTCTTGCTGCACGAATGGGAGTCTGTACCCGAACCCGTGCGGCCCCTGCCCAAGGGAGCACACCACACATTCGACTATCTGGCACTAGGCACACGCGAGTATGGCGCGAGGTTTGGTATCTGGCGCCTGCTGGACGTATTGGACCGGCACAAGGTCAAGGCCACGGTAATCACGAGCGGTCTTGTGGCAGAGTTTTTTCCCGAAAGCGTACGAGAGGTCAGAGCACGCGGCCACGAGCTGGCCACCCACGGGTGGGACCAATCCATACACGCACCCGTCTTTAAGACAAAAGACGAGGAACGAGACTCGGTCGCTAAATCCGTTACCGCACTTGAACAGGCCGCCAAGGAGCGAATCGTCGGGTACATGTCCCAGGGGCCGCGTCCGACGCCAAACACCCTGGAAATCTGCAAGGAGCTGGGGTTTGTCTGGACAGCCGACTATTCCGATTCGGACGTCCCGTACATCATCGACGTGAATGGAAAAAAGATTGTATCCGTGGGCTATGTCATGCCCAATTTCACTGACAACCGTCTCACGTCCCTGGGTCTCACTGCTGGTCTCAATCAATTGAAGGAAGCCTTCGACGCCAGTTACGAGGAGTCTCAGAGGCATCCCATGAAGTTCTGCTACGCCTGCCACGTGCACGTGAGCGGGACACCAGGTATGAGCAAGCTCCTGGATAAATTTATCGAATATGCCCTGGCGCACGATGGGGTGGGTTTTTATCCTTGCATCGACATCGCTAACTTCTGGCTCGAGCACGAAGGTCAGGCATAGGCCAAGACTGAATCACAGGACAACAAATCGGAGGCCGGCTGTGGACCGTTGCTTCCCTACTGGTGACATGCGGACTTCATTCATCCGTTGCGCTCGAGCAGCCGGACAAATATCATGAAGTGAGTCACAATGAGTAATGGCACAAGAAATGTCGGAATATACCAGGCCGCCCCAAAATAAGGTGCTACATCCACGTGACGGAAAGCATTAAGAAGATCCACTGTGCCGACAATACTGAAGAGCCAGACAAGCACCAAAGCAACAGCCGTCCCGGTTCGAAGGGCAAGCAGCTCTAGCAAAGCCAAAACACCGCTAGCCAGGTCCCCAAAGGCAGCAGGTATTGCAAAAACGTCTGGTAGCGGACTCGCAACCACTCAAGGGACAAGGAAGACCATGCCAATGTGGCGAAAGGCATGGGGCAGGGTCAGCCAGAAAAGAGCCTCGTGTACCCGTTTTGCCGCTAACCAGGGAGACACCAAACACTTTGCAATTACCCCCCAGACAATGAGACTCAAGAGGAACTGCAATCCAAAGATTGCCTGCGTATCCATAGGTTGATAACTTTATTTTGGTTTCGAGTTATTTACGAGATACTGAACGAGTTCTTACGAGGATACGTGAATTAAGCTACGGCCCGACCTGAGGCTAGGTGTCCTCTCAGTCGGGCCGCGTGTTGTTGTGACTCGGATTCGTTATTCATCTGGAGACTAAAACGCAATCCTCCCGCGAGGAATTTTATTTGCCCCGGATCTGTCGGTAAAGCTTAGCAGCGTTCTTCAGCGCCCAACTCTGCTTTTTCAGGACCTCAGCATCATGCGAGAACGTCATGTAGTCAACGTCCGGCCTACGAATCTCGGCTGGATTTACCTTGCCCATATCCGTTATGTCGTTGCGGAACGACTGGTCAGGAGTTCGTGCGCTCTTTGTCTGCATGAGGGTCTGGCCCTCCTTGGAGAGGAACCAGTTGACAAAAACCGTCGCGGCGTTCGGATGGGGCCGCCGGTTGATTACCATGAGGGAGTTGCTGGACCCGCTCCCCTGGAGGAGGGGCCGCTCCTTGATCGGCCTTTTGAGGAGCCGCCCAAAGTTAGCCACAGGCAAACCTCGCCTGCCGAGCCTGTCAATATCGCGTCCGGCGGAGCCCGCGAAGATTGCCATGGTATACTTTCCCTTGGCAACGCCATCAGCAACCTGTCGAAAATCGTGGGTGAACTGGATGTCCAGCTCCGGGTCAAAGAAACGCCGCAGGTACTTCTCCCCCAGATCCGGATGGACCTGGACGGTGACGTAGGTCCCGAGGGAACCTGCAGCCGTCGGTGGAAGGGCGATGACCTTGCCAGTGTACCGCGTATTGCGCCATGTCCAGGTACGTCCATACGGAATCGATCTTCATTGCCTCCTTAACCGGCAGATTATTCGTGTTGAAGCGCATGGCAACAGGTGCAAAATCGGCGCCGCTGAAGGCCGACATGGCAAAAATGTACTTCTGCTGCGGGTCGCTGTAGTGGTGCCTGCCCCTGTACCACAGGGACTGGTCTACGACATCGGGGAGAAACAAGAGAGGTTTGATGGGATCGGCCGCGCCGTGGGCGATGATCCGAGTGTTCCCGACGGTAGGCCCGACCATGAAGATATCCACCGCGTACCTGCCGGCCCTGCGCTCAGCCAGGAGCCGATCCGTCTGTAAGCCCCCACCGCCGGTGGAGACCACCGTCTGGATGCCAAACTTCTTTTCAAAAATCTTGAAGATCGGTCGGTAATTGCGGGACGCTGAGCCACCAAGGGCAGCCACGAGTTTACCTTCCTTTTTGGCCTTCGCTAGCGTTTCGTCCCACTGATCGGCTACAGCCAAACCAACCATTGTCGGGACTAACAGTGCGGTTAACACAAAGGTCAGCAGGCCAACGGGCAAAAACCTCTCCCTCAGTGCCGCTACCCAGCTTGAACGAGTTCTTCACATCTAGCACCTCCTCCTATATGGTCATTGTTAAATCCCGCACATTATTGCCACTCAAATCCACGCGAGCGATAGTCTCTCTAGCACATGGGTATGGAGTGTCAAGTGCAGACTATTTTATTCCAACGAAAAAGAAATCGCACCAAGATCCCGGCCCTGCCAGGCCCTAAGATTCGTCACACAGGCACCGTGAGATTGAAAATTTCACAGCTATACGTTATGGTCTATCGGTTGAAAGATGGCTCTGGCGGTCCGACGTCAAGATCATATGCCTTGTATTTGATTTGGAGGAAACATGGACTATTCGAAATTTTCTCATATAAGACTGACCCCTTTTGAACAGTGGGTGCAGGCCGAAGGGTTGAAGGTCATAACGACTCACACGGTTCCCGACGTTCTTTCCGTCGAGCTGGAACCATGGAAGCGGACCGGTTGTCTTGCGGCGCTGCTGGATATGACACAGGAGCCATCGGACAAAGTCATGATCAACAACCAGGGGACAACCCGCTACCTCGTGGAAATACCTCCGGGGGGTACTTTCAAGCCCGAAAAGCACATGTACGAAGAAATCTTTTATGTCCTAAAGGGACGAGGCGCCACCGAGGTGTGGAATGAGGGTTCCCCCAAACTAACCTTCGAATGGGAGGAGGATGCCGTCTTTGCCATACCTCTGAACACGTGGCACGAAATCCATAATGGGAGCGGTTCGGAAAGCGTGAGGCTTTACGCAGCCACCAATATGCCTACCCCATTCAACCTCTACGGTAGCCCCGAGTTCGTCTTCAACTGCTCCAATACCTTCAACGATCGATTCGATCCCAACGACGATGAGTATTTTAGCCGCCAGGCCACGAAGCTCGAGGACCGGCTCCTAAAGTCGAATTTTGTCCCCAGCGTTACACGGCTATCGCTGGACGGTTATAGCTACCGAGGTCCGGGCACGAACACCCATGTCCTCATGGCTGGCGGCCGGTTTGTCTGCCACGTGTCCGAATTCCCACCGGCATCGTATAAGAAGGCACACGGCTTTGGTGCCGGAGGCGCGGCCACCGGTGGACCCAGCCGGACCGGGCTCAACAACGAGAACAGCTACCTCTTCCTCAGCGGCGACGGCTACGATCTCCAGTGGGCCCCAGGAGCAACGCCAGGTCCGGGGGTCGAGTTTAAACAATATAGATTTAAACGACATTCATTAATGACAAACGGCCATGCGGGCCATCAGCACTTCAATCCCAGCGGTGAAGCCGCACGCTACCTGGTCCTCCGCTATGGCAACCCACTATTCGGAATTCGCGAAGGGCAAAGGCACCAGGGCAAGGCCCGGATGGAATCGCCCAGTATTCAGATCGAGTTCAAGGACGAGCGGTCGGAGGTCCGGGCGCTGTTTGACGAGGAATGCCAAAAGCACGGCGTGACGTCCAACATGAAAGACGTTTGATCGAGGAGCCCGCCGGCAGCATGCTCTGAGAACCCATTCAAAATCATTAACATTGCAGTGGTGCAACTTCTTAAGGAGTTTACATGAATGTCGCTCAACCCAAGAAACCTCGCCGTGTGCGGCCAAAGCCGCGCCGGGCTGAGGTTGTCCGGGTAAAGCGCCTCACGCCACATATGATTCGCGTCGTTCTCGCGGGGGACGAACTGGAGGGAATGACGAGCCAAGGTCCTGCAGAACATTTAAAGGTATTCCTGCCACCCGCAGGTGAATCAAATGTAGTGCTTCCTGAATGGGGGCCCGATGGTCCGATCCTCATGGAAGGTCAGCAACGACCCTTGAATCGTACCTACACTCCGCGACGATGGGATCCAAAGGCCAGGGAACTGACCGTCGACTTCCTGCTCCATGGTGAGGGGCCCGGCTCCACCTGGGCGCAACAAGCCGAACCGGGTCAGGTAGTAGCTGTGTCGGGGAAGATGGGGGGCACTTACAAAATTGACACCGAAGCGGACTGGTACTTGATCGCGGCCGACGATTCGGCACTGCCCGCCGTGGCAACGCTCCTCGAGGCACTGCCGGCATCCTGCGCTGCTCATGTCTTCGTCGAGGTGGGAAACAAAGACGAGGAGCTAGACATGGAGTCACCAGCCCCGTTTCAAGTTACCTGGTTGCACCACGGCTGGGCCGCCGGTCAGGTGGGACAGAAACTAGCAGATTCCGTGTACAACTTCCCGTTCCCAGAAGGCAATGGCAGGATTTGGTTAGGCTGCGAAGCCGGCGTCATGCGCAATATCCGTCGCCACCTATTGAGTGATCGGGAGATAGACCGAGCCAACGCCCTCACCCACGGCTACTGGAAGAGTGGCACAATAAACCACCCCGATAACGATCGGGGACAAGACGTAGAGTAAAGCAATTTGGGTAATTAATACCAACATCGTCGCAAGGAGGTCCGGATGCTCGATGAACTAACACTCGCCAGTGGCATGCAAATCTGGTGCGCGCGTCCCGACTCGGCGATGAAACGGCCGGCCGTCATCATTATGCACGGGCGTCGAGGGCCCATCGATATTGATGGCAGCTGGGACAGAGCAGAGAGGCTAGCCCGCGACGGCTTCGTGGGATGCGTCCCGGACCTGTACCATCGATTCACAGGGGACCGTGGACCCATTGAAGCCCAGGAATCCCGCATCGACTATGGTGACGCGGAGTATCTTGCCGATTTGGACGAAACTATCGCATACCTGAGAACCCTCCCCCATGTGGCCAGCGAGCATATCGGGGTCGCGGGCTTCTGCATGAGTGGACGGATTTCGCTGACCTTCGCTGCGGCACGCGAGGCAAAAGCCATGGCTATATTTCATGGTGGGGTATACACACGGGACTTTGACGGCACCTTTGCAGGGCAGGCGCCAATAGCCGATTTTATTCCCAAGTTATCCTGCCCAGTACTCGGACTCTTCGGGGAGCGGGATCCGCGGGTGCCTCTGGCGAATGTCCAGCGCTTTCGCAACGAGATGGAGCAACACGGCAAGAGCTATCAGATACGTATTTTCCGTGACACGGATCATGCCTGGCTCAATCTCAAGTCACACAGCTATCACCACGAATCGGCCGAGGCGGCATGGGGGATGTTCACTACTTTCTTGCAGGACGTCTTTACAGGGAAGTGGACTTCGGATCGGGCCCTCTGGCGTTTCGAATCGGACTCGTCGGTGGATTATGACTCAAATAAACTGACGGGTTGAAGCAGGTTTGCAGCCCCCTGGGAACCGTCCAACCCTTTTTTTACAAATCATTAGACGCCACAAACCCCACCCCACGAAACCAGCTTTGTGTCCAACCGCACCGAACCTCAACTAACCCTTGTTAAGGTCTGGGAGTCGCGCTAGAATCCCGCCCAACCGACATCCATTTCTTTGCTCAGTAGATAATTATAGAGGCGTCAAAACGCGTGGGTGCGCGAATTGACAACACAGTCCAGAAGAAAGGTGGTCTGCAATGTTAGCGGCTGACGTTTTACTAGACGGGTTCACACGAGTTAAAGAGTCCTTACACCAGACTCTGCCTGAACTCACTGAGGACGAGCTTACCCGGGAGCCCCATCCCCCCATCGGGTGGCTTGCCTGGCGCCTCACCCGGGTCATGGACAACAACGTATCGCGGCTTTCGGGCCAGGAGCAGCTCTGGATCGGAAGTGGCTGGGCTGCTCGATTCGGCATGCCACCCAATCCCTCGGATTTCGGCCGCTCGGTCACACACACCCGCGAGCAGGTGCGGGTCTTTCGTGCCTCAGCGGAGTCCATACTGGCCTACCACGATACCAGCTACGAGCGAATGAAATCCTACCTCACCACAGCAACCGAAGAGGAATTAACACGGCAACTAGAGGAGCCTCAGTATCAACCGCACCCCACTGTCGCCATTCGCCTTATCAGCGTGTTGGAAAACGCCATGACCAATCAAGGACAGATCAGTTACTTGAAGGCATACCACAGGCTCGGAGGATGGTTCCCAAGCGAAGCCAAGGATCTTGCCAAGTTTCGTTAGAGCTGAATTGAACACCATGATTCCTCTGAAAAGGAGTGACCCATGAAAGGCGTGTTAGAAGGAGTCAAGGTTCTGGAGCTCGGCAATTTTATATCCGGACCCTATGGGGCGTGTTTGCTTGCGGACATGGGAGCACAAGTGACCAAGGTGGAAAATCCTAAAGGCGGCGACCCGTTCCGCGGCTGGGACCTGGGCGGTGACCAACCCAATTTCTGGGCCTTCAATCGCGGCAAGAAAAGCATCACCTTGAATTTGCAAACCGCGGAAGGCAAGAAGATATTTCTTGGTTTGGCCGAAACTGCTGACGTCGTCTTGGAAAACTTCAGGCCCGGCGTGATGAAGAAGCTGGGAATCGACTACGAATCTCTCCGCGCGCTGAATCCAAGGCTCATCCATTGCTCGATCACAGGAACGGGGCCTACGGGTCCCTATAAGAATCGACCCGCCTATGACACGGTTGGGCAGGGGCTTGGCGGCATGCTGAGTCTTTTGATGGAGGCTGACAATCCGCGGCCCATTGGTCCCAACTATGCCGACAGTTTGAGCGGCCTATTTTCTTGTGTAGGAGTGTTGGGAGCCTTGGTGGCAAGGTCACAAACCGGCGTCGGACAGCAGGTGGATGCCACAATGGCAGGCTCCATCCTTGGCTTTCTCATTGGCCCCGCCACCGCTACCCTGACCACCGGCACCCCTCCGGGACCCTACAGCCGTCCAGTTGCTTCCCAAACCCATGCTTTTTCCGCCGCAGATGGTCTGCCCTTTGCCATCCACCTGTCCTCACCACAAAAATTTTTCGAGGGTCTTTGCAAAACAGTGGAACATCCCGAATTGATCGACGACCCGCGCTTTCACACTCGGCTCAACCGCAGGAAAAACTACCTGGAGCTTAATAAGACCTTCCGGCAATATTTTAAAGAAAAACCACGCTCTTATTGGCTGGAACAACTTGACGCCAACGAAGTCCCCTGCACTCCCGTCTACAATATTGCCGAGGTTTTCCAGGATCCTCAGATCAAACATATGGGCATGGAAATCAAAATCCAACGGCAAAACAAACCCGACATCCGCACCGTGAGGTTCCCCCTGGACTTCAGCGAGACGAAAATTCCACACCCCGCCCCGCCACCGGAGTTGGGCGAACACAACAGCGAGATTCTTAACACCCTTGGTTATGACGAGAAGACAATCGCGGACTTCAAAGAAAAGGGAGTGATATGATTTCGCTAACGTTTCTTAGGAGAGATTAATCGATAGTGTTGAAACTCCCAGGGGATATGAGGCTATGAGCAAAATCAGATTTATTGATGTAAAAGGCGTTAATACTCGCTTCATTGAAGCAGGATCAGGTGAACCCGTCGTATTATTTCACGGAGCAGAATTTGGCAGCGCGAACATGATGAACGCCGAAGCCTGGGGCCTCAACATCAAGGGTTTAGCGAATTTTTTTCACGTCTTCGCAGTGGATAAACTAGGAATGGGCTACACCGACAATCCTAAAACCCATAGCGATTATACAATCGGCGCGGTGGTCAATCATGCTTATGAGTTTATGCAAACCCAAGGACTAGATCAGGTGAATCTTGTCGGACAATCCCGAGGGGGCTACCTGGTCACGCGGCTCGCCTTGGAACATCCTGAGATGGTTAAGAATCTCGTGATTGTGGACAGCGGATCAATGTCACCAAACCACGCGCTGAAAGGGTCTTTTAACAGAGATCTTGCTGAAAAAAACACCGCGCCGGTGGGTACAAGGGAATACATCGAATTTATCTACGCTGCCCATGCATTTTCACCCTCGCATATAACTAAGGAGTGGCTCGATCATATGGAGGAAATGACGCGATTGTCGAAGTACTCTGAGATAAAAGAAAACATGAGACAACTGAGGGCGCCTTTCCTCGCTGATTTCGAGCGGGCAAAGGCAGAGACTTTGGGTTGGATACAGGAAGGAAGGCTTCGGGTCCCTACCCTTGTCATCTGGGGACTCAATGACCCGTCTGCCCCTTTCGACCTGGGGCTCAACCTCTTCAGAATGATTTGCGCGCACTCAACCCGTGCGCAAATGCATATATTTAACCAGGCCGGCCATCACAGTTTTCGAGAGCATCCTGAGGATTTCAACAGAGTCTTAACCAATTTTATAAAAACAGGGTAATTGACAGCGAACGGACGGGTGCAGATCTTTCGATGCAACACATTGCAGCTGTGGGTCGGTTATCGCACTAAAATTTATCATGGGAGGATCGCTTCATGCCCAATGTTAAGTTACCAACCGGAGTGGACCTCTATTACGAAACCCACGGGCAGGGCGAGCCGCTGATCTTCGTGCCGTCGACGGCCTTTTCCGGTGAGGTTTGGAAACCGTCTCAGCTGCCGCTAGCAGAATCGATTAACGTTATTTTTCACGATCCACGTGGTTGCGGCCGCTCAGCGGCCGAGCAAAGAGTTTTCACAATTGACCAGATGGCCCTGGATATCGTGGCGCTGATGGATCATCTTAAGCATTCCTCGGCCCATTTGATCGGCCACTCCATGGGCGGCCGGATTGCGCTGTCTCTAGCGCAGAATTTTCCGGGACGGGTAAAGAGCTTGATCATGGCAGCCAGCGGTTCTGGACCAGCAGCCAGATCCGGACCGGACTGCATTCCCGGCTTACCGCACCGACTGGTGGTGGAATTGGTTGAGACAGGATTTGAGAAATACATCTATCACGAGATCGTTGAATCGGACACGTTTTTTACAAAAGATTACCGTACAGGCCATCGTGCTGAAGTTGAGGAATTTTACAAATTGGCCTGGGCAACTCACGCCAAGCTTCCGGAATACCTTCACTTGTGCATAGCACGCCACAATTTTGAAGGCACGCACCGTCTGGGTGACGTAAAAGCACCGACACTGGTACTCATCGGCGAGGCCGACACGGTGGGAAGCAATCACATGGCTCAATCGCAAGTGTTGAAAGAACGAATTCGTAGTGCGGAGATAAAGGTTCTGAACGGACAGTCCCATGGATTTTTCTGGCAGGCCACAGAAGAAACCAACAACGTCATTCTTTCCTGGGTGAAAAAACATAGTTAAGAATAACCGCGTGATGATAACTAAGAATGGCTGACCTATCTCTCACAAAATACATCTACCGCACCTGTCCCAAATGTAGGGACTACCTGCGTATCGGTATCCATGGATTTCAAGATCCGGACAGCAAGGTTCCCGTCTATGCCCGGTGCCCAAAGTGTGGCTTCAATCTGAACGTGACCATTGAACCGAAAAAGAAAAGCAAGAAATAAGCGACACCGAGGCGCGTCTGTTAACCATCCTTTTGGTTGACTAAATAAGCCGCTATCGGCTATGACTGCTCACAAACGAGGAGCGGCGAGAGTATGGCAAACGAAGCTTTCGTTAATTCAGTCGTTCAGGAGATCATCGAGCCTGGACTGCAGCGCCTAATGGAAAACCGGTTTTTCTCTGAGCTTCGAGAGGGGAAGCTTTCGATCCGGAGACTCCAGGGATGGGCACTGCAACAGTATCTCCGTAACATCGCTCTCTTAAAGGGCTTTGCCCTCTGCATAGTTAAATATGCCCATGATCCTCAGCTCTACGAATACTTTTTATACCAACTCAACGAAGAGCAGGATCATCCGGAACTGACCAAACGCTTCGGTTTTGCCATCGGACTCACGGAGGAGGATTTTCAGAATACCACGCAGATCTTTGAGTGCTTAGCGCACACAAGTGCGACCATTCGCGGTATGCTTTTGGGTTCATTACCAGAGGGTCGCACCTCGGCTCTAGTTAACGAAACCATGATCTGTCGCCATTCGGAAGAGTTTAATACTTATTTGCGAAAACACTACGGCCTCGGAGATGAGGCATGTGAGTTTTTTACCGCGCACACGGTTGCAGACCAGGATCATACCAGGAGAGCGGTCGAGATCCTTACCCGCGTTACCAACTCCCAGCGGGATCAACAGCTGGTGCGGGAAACCGCACATCATACGGTACGCTTCAAACTTGGCAAGTTTGATGGTATCTACAAAGCCTACTCGTGAACCTTGTGGCCAATATCCTCAAGTACCAGATATTGTAGAGTTGAGAGGAAGAAAAATATTATTCAAGCCTAAACGATAGGAGAGAAAGCTATGAAGAAGATCCAGTTTGGCGTCAGAGTCCCCAATTCAGGGCCGTTGGCAGGAAAAGAAAACATTGTGAGGGCAGCCAAGCAAGCTGAGGAGTTGGGCTTCAATTCGGTCTGGGTTCACGACCACGTGGTATGGAGCTCAGAGATGCACCGCCACCACATTTCCTCCGGTGCCACCGAGGCCATCACCGAAAATCAGGAGGCGAACTTCTATGAAGCACTGATGACGCTTTCGTATCTCGCCGCTGAGACCAAGAAAATTACTCTTGGCGTCGCTTGTCTGGTCATGCCATGCCGCAACCCCGTCTACGCAGCAAAGCAGTGTGCCACGTTGGACTGGCTCTGCGACGGGCGACTGATCGTCGGGATCGGGTTGGGCTCCAAGGCCACGCGTGAGTCCAGAGAGTTCGAGGCTTTTGGCGTTCCCATTCAGCCTCGGGGGCGGAGAACGGATGAGTATGTGGAAGCCATGAAAGCCATTTGGACCCAGCGGATTGCTTCCTATGAAGGCAAGTATATTAGCTTCAAGGACGCCGAGGTTGCCCCCAAGCCGGTTCAGAAGCCCCATCCGCCAGTGTGGGTGGGAGGATGGATGGACCAAGCGGCGATGCGTGCAGGAAGACTCGGTGAAGGGTGGATCCCAGGATGGCTATCCCCGGCAGAAATGAAGCGCGGCTGTGACATTCTAAACAAAACCGCCAAGGAGCATAACCGGGACCCGAGCAAGATCAATATTGCTGTGGAAAAACTCTCGGCCATTGGGCGCACCAGAGACGATGCGTTGAAGCTGGCACTTCCAACAATTAATGAAAGTAGTCAGAGTTACGAGCGGGATGTAAACGACATGCAGTTTGCTTTGGACCGCCATATCATCGGCTCTGTTGACGACGTGCGTCGCAGAGTGGACGAGTTCATCGAAGCCGGTGTCGACCACTTCGAGCTGAAGATCATCTATCCCAATTTGGATAGCATGGTGGAGCAAATGGCTCTCTGGTCTAAGGAAATCATCCCACACTATAACTGAGGCGAGATACCGATAGCAGCCAGGAAGCCCATCTTCATTATCAATGGAAGGTATAATAAAGAAATTCGAGACATTCTATGATCTTTGATGGCAAAATTGATCTCGAGGTTCCCATAGAAAACGCCTGGGACTTCTTGATTGATATCGACAAATTCACCACCTGTTTGCCAGGCATCGAAGAGGTCAAACAGATCGACGACAAGACCTTTGAGGGCACGTTGGCAGCAACGGTAGGACCCATTTCGGGAAAGTTCAGCTTCCGTTCCACGATTCTGGAGAGTCAACCACCGGAGCGAATGGTGGTCCGAACGGAAGGAACGGATTCGGTTACAAATAGCAATGTCACTGCCGACATGACTGTGGATTTGAGCAAAATTTCGGCAAAAAATACAGAGATGAAATATAAAGCCGACGTGAAAATCAATGGCCGCCTTGCCATTGTCGGAGAGATGGTTCTTAGGGCCACGGCCACATTGGTACTCCAGGAATTCACACGGCGCTTGAATAAAGGGCTTACCGATTAGTCGGCAGCTCGAATCCAATGGAGGAGAGTCCGTCATGGCAGATCAATATGACGTAGTCATTGTAGGGGGAGGATCGGCGGGTTGCGTGGCGGCCACCCGTCTTTCGGAGGATCCGAAAAGAAAAGTATTACTACTGGAAGCAGGCCCGGATCCCTGGCCATTGCCCGAGCTAGTGGCCGATGCGGACAAACAGACACGTCTTTTGTTGGAATCCGATTTCTTGCGCATGTACCCCACTGAACGGCACCTGGACGGCAGCACTTACTACGCTTTGTCAGGGAAAATCATGGGAGGCGGTTCGTCTGTTAATGTGATGTCAGTGCTGCGCCCCATGAAAGCTGATTTGAATAACTGGGTGAAGCTGGGAAACCCAGATTGGACCTATGAAACCTGTTTGCGGGTAATGAAACGGATCGAGTCGGATCAAGATTTTCCCGATAGTCCCATCCACGGCAATAGTGGCCCCCTTTACGTTAGGCGGCGATTTAAACTTGATTCGCCAACGACCCCGCCGGTGGAAGCCTATCTTGCTAGCGCCTTTGGCATGGGTCTACCGAAATGCCCGGACTTGAACGTGCCCGAACCCTACGGTGTATGTGAGTCCCCATACAACATAAAGGACGGGAAGCGTCAGTCCACGGTGGTGGCCTATCTCAACAGCGCACGGAACCGGCCGAACCTGACTATCATCGCCGAAGCCCTTGCCCAGTCATTGGTGCTATCCGGAAAGATAGCGGAAGGCGTTCGCTATAAAAAAGACGGCCAAGACCACACCGTCATGGGCGGACAAATCCTGCTCACTGCCGGAGTTTACCATTCTCCGCAGATCCTCATGCTCTCTGGAGTAGGACCCCAGCCGGAGCTAGAAAAACACGACATCCCGCTGGTCCATGATATGCCGGGCATTGGAGAAAACTATCATGATCATCCAGGGGTGGTTATGACCTTCGAGGGACCGAAGTCCTTCAATCCAGATTGGGTAGTGCCACGCTTTCGGCTCATCATTAAAAAGAATCCAATTTACGATTGTGGCAATTTCCATATTATCATGCGGCCGTCTACGGAGATCCCGGGTATCAAACGCATGATGCCCATTACTGCCTATATGCTGGAGCAGCGCAGTCGCGGCCGTGTTTATCTTAACAGTAAAGACCCCGGTGAATTACCTGGTGTGGGCTCAACGTTGCTGGAACATCCAGAGGACCTCAAGGCCATGATCGAAGCGATGCAATTTATCGATGAAATGGTACATAAAGGTCCGGCGCGGGAGTTTTACGGGCCACTCATTCAGCCTGAACCCAATGACGACTGGGAAAAATTTGCGCGCTCCACCTACGACAGCTATCACCACGGTGTGGGAACTTGCATGATGGGTCCGGCTTCGAATCCCATGGCGGTGGTGGATGAAAAGCTTCGCGTTCACGGCATGGAGAATCTGTGGGTGGGCGATGCATCCATCATGCCCACCGTAAGCCACGCAAACACCAACCTCACTTCGATTATGATCGGTGAGCGGTTATCAGACTTTGTCAAAGAGGTGGCGTAATTCAATTTTTCCGGGGTCAACGTGGATAGGTCCAGTATAATAGATGAAGGAGGTACGAGACCATGCTGTTCATCGACAATGAGACCGTTAGTCAGGTACTCAACATCTCCGACACCATCGATTCTTTAGACAAGGCGTTTCGTGGGCTCGTGGACGGCGGCTCTATCCACCGCCCTCGCATCGATGTCTATGTTCCCACGGGCCGCGAGGAAGACTATTACCGCTGGGGCACCATGGAAGGTGCAAGCCGCGATCTCGGCGTATTCGCCATACGGATGAAGTCGGACGTGATTTCGTGGCCGGTGGACAGCGAGGGCAACTGGACCGAGGAGAAGTATTGTGTTGAGCCCGGTACCTACTGCGGCCTGATCTTTCTGTTCAGCACGGTGAACGGCGAGCCCCTTGCCATTAATGAAGAACCCCGTGGCAAGACCACGGGGTATCAGAAGAGGCTCAGCTAACGAAGTTCTCCCACACCTTTGCCTTGGCTCTCCACATAATTCTCTACAGCCCTCCAGTTGCCCCGCTCTCCGACTGTCCCCACGTAGTAACCGTCTGTCCAAAACTCCCCTCCCCAAAGCTCCTGTCTTACCTCCGGCTTCCTACGAAAGATCTCTCTCGCCGTAATGCTCTTGAATACTCGTACAATCTGCCCCGGCGAGATCTTCGGATGCGCCGTGCATAGAAGATGAATATGCTCTCTGTCGCACCCTATCGTTTCCATCTCTATATCATAGCGCTCGCTGATCCCCTTGGCTGTTTCCACGATGATCCCTACCACTTCCTCGCTCAAAAGAGCCTTCCTATATTTCACCGGAAACACAATATGATAGTGAATCTGCCACGCACAATGACTACCTTTCTCAACCTCGCCTGCTCCCATCCACCCATGCTACTATAAGGTGTCCCCGTGGCAAGACCACGGGGAATTACAAGTTAATGACGGCCATCTCCAGCACATGCGGGTTGGGGGAGGTGCCGGCTCGGAGTGCGGTACATGTCGCGAGAAGACTCCCGGGTGGTGGCGATGCTTGGCTCAGGGGGGCCCGCACTTACCTGGCAGCGTTTTGCAACGAGCGAGACATCCGCAAGGTTCGCGTTTTCAGTCCCACCAAAGATCATAGAGAGAGCTACGCATCGCAGATGAGGGACATGTTAAACATCGAGGTGGAGCCGGTGGGCGATGCCGAGAGCGCGGTACGGGGCGCCGACATTGTCTCCACCTGCACGGACACCATGACGCCGGTGCTAAAGGGCCAGTGGCTCAGGCCGGGAATGCACGTCACTAACCTGGGCGGCTACGAGCTCGACGATGAAGTCTTTCAGCGTGCCACCGCCATCGTCCGCCAGGGTGTGGGCGGGGCAAAGCTCAACGAGGACAACCCTCGCATTCAATACGGCCGGGGCCATAGCCCTGTGGCCTATGTAGCCGGAAACGATAGGGAAATGGCTCGGTTACCGAAGCCTGGCCATCAGTTGGGACGAATGGGAGTTGCCGAGCGCTACCCGACATTCACCGACCTGGTGGCGGGCAAAGGCGGGACCCGGCAATCGGTAGACGACATCACTCTTTACCTGAACGGTGGAAACCAGGGGCTTCAGTTTGCGGCAGTCGGATCCGTGGTCTATCAAAAGGCTCGCGAAGCCGGACTTGGACGTGAACTCCCCACCCAATGGTTCCTCCAGGACATCCGTGACTGACATCCGCTGTCAGCTACAACCATCGACGACACAATCGGGGGCAGGATCAGCGGTCACTGGTGGGTTGAGGCCTTAAATCCCATTGGAACCCTATCTTCAAGCTCTCCAAAGGGATCCCAATAATTTCGCCCCATGAGGCGGCTCCACTCTTTGTAGTAGTGTCGCAATGCTTCGTCGCTGAAGGCTTCTCCCTCCCTCGCAATGACGCTGTATCTAACTGCACCCGCAGCCATCATCGGCCATTGCGATTCTGCAGCCGTAATATCTTCGGGTAAATTTGCGCCCGAGTAGCCCCAAAACTCATTGTGATGTTTGATTCTCAGATTACGAACGTCCGGAGCCTCGCCTTTAACGCCGAGCCCACGCCACTCAGCTAACGTACGACCCGGACCTAAAGGTATCAGATGATCAATTCTGAGGACTGTTGAAATGGTAACCAGCAATATATCTGGAAATAGATGGTGCGAGCTTGTCACGTTCCCCTGGTGACCCGGTAAAGTAAACCTATCCCGCTCTTCAAGACCGATGTTCTTGCTTTTTCCCATGTATTTGCCCTGATCAAACGGGGTGTAATTGTGGCCATTGCCCACAAAGGTCCAAGAATCTGCAGGTCCGCCTGGTTTACCCCAATTGGCCCGATTCCTGTGTGCCCAATGGAGGGCTGTGTGGTATCTTTCCGAATTGTTCTCGAAAAAGAGCTTCCAATTTGTCTTGATCTCTGACTGGTGCAGGTGAAACACCTCGAATCCCTCAGGAGGAGTATACCTCTCAAGAACCGAGGCAACCTCTCCCAAATACTCGCGCAGAGATACCGTCGCCTCACTGAGGCAGACAAAAATTAGTCCCGCTACCGACTCCACCCGAATCTCCCGCAAGCCAAAATCAGTGGCCTCGAACCCGGTATTGGCATAGCCTTCGGGTAGTGTCACCCCCAAAAGCCGTCCATCCAATCCATAAGTCCATAGATGATAAAAACACTGAAATGCTTTGGCCTGGCCACTGCACGATCTCACCACCTGTGCCTGCCGATGTCTGCAAATATTGTAGAAGCCCTTGATACCCCCATCCTCCTGCCGAACCAATAACAGGGGAAAATCGGCAATGATCGCTGTCCGAAAACACCCCGGGTCGGGAAGCTCACTTTCATGACACACGAAATTCCATACATTGGCGAAGATCTTTGACCGCTCCTCCTCAAAGATCGTTGGGTCGGTATAAATTCGCGTATCAATAAAATGAGTCCGAGGCAGATTGGGGACCTTCTCAGGTCTAACGCCTTGACCGTTAATGCCCATATAGGAGACCTCCCTTCCAAGGCAAGCCGCAGTGGTATGCTTTCATGGGGCAGCCGCCCCTTGGTTATTCGCCGTACTGTAGTACACCAATAGGCAAATGACCACCTAAGACTCTCATACGCAGGACATGTAAGCCTGGACACTGCGTTGGAATCGGAACTATAAGTCGATGGGTTCCCTGGAAGGCACTGGCTTCGCCCAGCAGTCTCTTCAATGAGACATGACCAGCAAAATTCTTGACTATCCTTTCAGTGAAAAATCCGCTTTATTGATATTTGTAGGTTTCTCCATGGCATCCACACCATCAGACTGGGCTTCTAATCACGCAGTAGAGGAGCTACTTTTAAGAGCAGCCCATTTGCTCGACGAAGGACGAATCGCGCAATGGACTGAACTCTTTTCGGAAACAGCGCAATACGAAATGTTGTTTCATAACAAGGATATAGGCGGTGTGGACGATTACATGATAAAGCTCAACAAAGATGAGCTGGTAAAGAGAATGACCCTGGTGCCCAATTATGTGCTTGATACGGCAAAGCGAATTCATATGGTGTCAAACATCCAGATAAACCTCCAAGGTAAAGCTGCAACGGTTAGATCAAGTTTTGTGGTCTACCGTACCACGGAGGCGGGAAAGACAAGTTTATACGCGGTGGGTCACAGCGAGGATGAAGTTGTGAAAACCAGTAGCTCGTGGCTATTTGAAAAGCGACGGGTGGTACTGGACACTCGATTGCTGGAAGTACATACGCATTTACCGCTACAGTAGGCAAACCCCACGGTCACGGATCTGTTGGTCCGCTGCCCTTTTCCACCATGGATAACACCCAGGAGCAAGATACCAGCCTTACTAGCCCGCGCAACCTGACTCTGCTGGGGAGTATAGCGTGCGGGCACGCGGTTGTTCACTGGTTCACACAGGCGTTTCCCCTGCTCCTGGCTGAACTGGTGGCGAGCACGGGACTCAGCCCCCTGGCAGCGGGAACCATTATGGGAACGCGCAGCCTTTCAGGTGCGGTGGCAAACATTCCCATGGGTATGGTGGCGGATCGGTACGCCCACCGCCGCACGCAGTTCATGGCCGCAAGTTTGTTTTGGTACGGAGGCGCCTACTTCTTGATCGGCATCGCGCCGAATCAAACGTGGATCATCATTTTCGCGGCGGTCCTCGGAGTCGCCCCTGCCCTCTGGCATCCTCCAGCTGTGGGACTTCTGTCCACTCAGTTTCCCAACCGACGTGGATCGGTCATCGCCATCCACGGCATAGGCGCCAGCGTGGGTGACCTGTCCGGACCATTGGTTGTAGGGGGACTCTTACTCATCGTTTCGCGGGACAGAATCTTCCAGGCCAGTCTGCTGCCTGCTATGGTCCTGGCCGTTGTGTTCTTTCTGGTAGTTCGGGGCACCGGCGTTGGGGATAAACGTGGGCATGTTTCGCTGGCTGGCTATATCAACGCCCTCAGGCAGGCCATGGGATACCGGCCGCTGCTTCTGTCCATCATGGCTGCAGCCACGAGATCGGCCGGACAGGGTATCCTGATGACCTTCGTTCCAATCTATGCACGAGACGACCTGAATCTCGGACCTGGCTTCGTGGGAGTCTTGCTCGCCCTGTTGATGGGGCTCAGCCTTGTGTCGCAACCCGTGCTTGGTTACCTCTCCGACCGCACCAGCCGCAAGGCAACCCTCTTACCCGGTATCATCGTGCTAATGTCTATGACCCCGCTTCTTGCTCTGGTGGACGGCAAATGGTCGCTGCTGGCCGTGGTAAGCCTTATAGGTCTCTTTTTGTTCAGTTCCGCCGTGCTATTAGGAGCCCTCAGTCTCGACATCGCGCCAAGCGAGCTCCACAGCTCGGTTACGGCTGCACAGTTCATTACGGGAATGGCCCTTGGGAGCGCAGCACCGGTCATAGCAGGGGCGGTTGCAGCCGTGGCAGGGATCACCGCCACCTTCTATCTAGCAGCGGTTATGTTTGGAGTGACCTTCGCAATCGTAATGGTATTGCCTGCAACGAAAGGCAGTACGCCCACCCCTCGGTTCATAGTGCGCTAGCAGGCACGGGTAATCTGTTTAGCAACATAACTTTTCAAACCAAAGACTCTCCACTTTCAGCGCCATAAGACCACATACTCATCTCAACCTTAAGTTTTTTCTTGCTAACACATCAAAATAGCAGTACAATTCATACTTAAAACTGAAAAGCGAACACGAAATTAACTGGGATTTAGAAATTGAGATAAGGCACTTGGTGTTTTAATTGAGAGACTTACGCTGTTGCTGAGACTTGCAAATCCTGCCGTGAAAAGAAAAATATATCTGGTAACAGAGTTCTTACTGTTATTTCTTGGTGTTCCCTGCGCCTTTTATCTAAATAGGACGTGAATCCATCAAAATCGTCATACCGGTTCTCTTTGCCGTTGCCGTATACTGCGTCTGGCATTTACTGAGGGATCGGTCATTCGACAGAAAATCGCTGCTATCGTTTAAGGTATTAGGGCAACACTTCAAACCAATCGTAGGCCGCTTTGCCATCGGTGGCTTATTCCTTTCCGGAATAACTTATATAGCGGCTCCTGAACAATTCCTTGCATTCCCGAGGCGCAATCTAGAGCTTTGGTGCCTGGTTATGTTGCTGTACCCGCTTTTGTCCGTATACCCCCAAGAATTAATTTTTCGTTCCTTTCTGTTTCAGCGATATGGCTCCCTTATCAAGGGCAATTACATACATATGATCCTGATCAGCGGGGTTTTGTTTAGCTTTTCCCACTTGCTATTCGATAATTGGCAGGCCCTTGCCCTTACCGCACTGGGCGGCTGTATCATTGCCTACACCTACCACAGAAGCAAATCCGTGATCTGCGCCAGCTTTGAGCACGCTATTTGGGGAAATTTAATATTTACAATCGGATTAGGCGAGCATTTTTCAGGTGGATCCGTTGCAAACCTGCTTTATAGCTCAAGCGTCGGGGCAGGCTTTTAAAGTTCTGGTTGCGCTTCCAACGAACGCCAAGTCATCCCCAAACTTAAGTACTATTATCGATTTGTTTTCCGAGTCAGCTTTCAAATCTCGCCGATCTTTAGTTTCATCATCGATAGTGCAGCTCGGCCACCCAGGCCAAAGGGATTTCCCATGGTCTCCTGCATTTCAAAGTGGTTGAACCCCTCTCCCACAATGAATTCCACTGGTTTGCCCGCAGCCTTCACCGCTGCGGCAAAGTCACCTGATTGACGCTGGAACTCCGGCGACTCAAGCGTTCCGTGGGCAATGATCAGAGGCATGTTGATCATATGGATATGTCGTTTGGCGCTGAGGGCCTCCACGGTCTCATCGTCGAAGTTGACGTATTTACTCCTCTTTGACAGGCGCACGGGCTTCAGATCGTACATCCCACTGATCAGCAGGGCGCCCTTGATGATATCGGCCGGGAGGCCAAAATCTCTCAGCCAGTCCGTCACCACAACCACACCGCCAAGATGGCCGCCCGAGGATTGGCCCGAAATATAGAGACGATTTGGGTCCCCACCAAAACTCGTGGCGTTGTTATAGACCCATGCCACCGCGCGGCGAACCTGATCGGCCATGGTCATCAGACTACCCCCCGCATCCTGAACCCAGACAAAATCGAGGATCACGAGATTTGCGCCAGCAGCAAGGTACATTTCGGCCATGTAAGCGGAATCCTTGGCAAAGCCACCTCGCCAGGCACCGCCATGGAGGAAGACATTAATGGGTGCGTTGGGTCTATTGCACTGGTAGATATCCAGCTTTTCAATCTCGGTGGGCCCATAAGCCATGCGCTTCGGTAGCCCGATGCGTCCGATCGTCTGTTCGCTCGCGTTACGGCGGCGCTTCTGGACCTCATCCCGATTTGGCGCCCAGCAGGCTTGATCGTATGCGTCGTCGAGTTCTTTCTGGTCCATGTGAAGCCAGACAAGAGGGCCCTTTCCCGTGGAGTGATCCCCCGCTGCCGCAATTTCCTTTGAAGACTCGGTCTTACTCATGAGTATCTCCCTATAGTCATTAAGCCTTTTTTTAATCGCCCTTTGTAATGATTAGCAGAGAATCTGTCAATCACTCACGATATCATAATAGGTGAGCTCTCTGACCGTGGAATTCTCTTTGCCCAGGTTCACGAATCGCAGTAAAATTTATCTCAAGGCCAAGAAAGGTGCCCTTGAATATGCCAGCCAGCTTTTCAATCACTCAAAAGCAAATGAAAACTTTCATGATCATCTTCTTAGTGAATCTTACGTCAATGGTAGGAGCATCTGAGAACAACTCCAAGCATGTACGTCTGGAAAACGGGCAAGAGCTCAATATAAAGCACATGTCCCCTTTCCGGATACTGCCCCATGCATATTATGATCAGGCTGTGGCATCCATACCCGGCGTTTATCCCAATTCTCAGATCATCGCGAAAAGGCGCCTCGGCTACCTGGGAAAAAATCCGTCTTTTCTGTATTCCATGGTCTCCTACAAAAAGTCAAAAGACTTACCTGAAGTCACCATCAGCGGTGTGGTAGTAAACAAGAACAGAGCGTGGTTTTTCGAGGCCAAGGTGGATGAATCCTCCTTCGCTGACACCCTTGTGCTGGTATTGGAAACCTTAGCTGACCTGCCATCTAACAAATCTCTGCAGCCATGAACCCATAAGGTATTTCACAGATTGACATGTTCCCATATTCAAATTAAATACCGATACCTGGAGATGCAATTGGAAGACGGGACGATTACAACGGAGCTGGTTGAGCGGGTACTTCAGAGGTTGGGCTTGGAAAACTACCCCGGGAACGATCTGACCGGCTTGAAAACCCTGTATAAGCGATGGTGCCGTAAGGTACCTTTTGATAACTTGCAAAAACGATTGTACCTTTCCGCCGGTGGATTAGGTCCAATGCCTGGCCATACTGCGAAAGATTTCTTCACGGACTGGCTGGCTTACGGCACGGGAGGCACCTGTTGGGCGGTCAGTCACGCTTTGCACGACCTTTTACTAGCGTTAGGCTTTGAGGTTCGAAGGGTCTCCGCCACGATGCTGACCTCTCCAACCGTTCGTGGCCCCAATCACGGGACCGTTGTTGTCACACTCGATGGCGACCAATACTTGGTCGATGGCTCCATGCTCACTGAGCGCCCTATCCCACTAAAGGAAGGTGTCCCCGGTAGGACTCAGCATCCGGCCGCACAGATCCAGTTCGAAAAACGCGCCGAGCAGTGGCAATTTTTCTGCCGTCCCCTGCATCTCCTCGACGGGGTCTGGTGCCGGATCGATGCGATTGATGTATCTGTGTCCGCGTATGATCAGTACTACGAGGGAACCCGTGCCTGGAGTCCTTTTAACTTTGCCCTGAATGCTCGTATCAATACCCAAGACCAGGTCACAGGAATCATGGCTGATCAGAAGATCATAATAAAATCGAATGGCCAGGCGACCAGTGAACCCATAAAGAATTTAGAGCGTGTGAAGTTTCTTGTGGAACACGTCGGCATTGCTGAAGAGATTATTGCCAGGCTCCCAGCAGACGAGCCGCTCCCACCACCACCGGACAGACCTTCGTAACTTTGAAGGGATTGATTACGGCCGGTTCCATTCTTGACAACCTTTGACATACGGTGTTATCCATCCATGGAATATTCGTGTCGAAACGCGACTCGTATTTCTATCAATTTTATGGAGGATACACTATGGCCCTTCGACTCATTGTAACCATTAACGCAAAAGAGGGAAAAGGTTCCGAGCTGGCAAAGGTCTATCCGGATCGATGTGCGGATACCATGAAAGAGCCAGGCTGCGAACACTTCGAGGCCTTCCAGAGCATCGTAAACCCCGACAAGATTATTCTCCTGGAACGCTGGACCAACCAGGAGGCCCTTGACGCCCATGAACAACTGAAGCGCCCACAGGCACGACCAGACCTGCGCGGTGGGGCCGGTGAGGTGGAAAGGTACGAGTACAATCGAACCCGGTAATTAGCATCAAAGCGAAGGACTGGATTCCGGACACGGCTGGAGGTAAATTGTGGGACGGCTAGAATCGAGGCCAGCCGAGAGTCACTAGGAGGATAAGGAGATGCCCAACCAATCCCAAGTCCTTTCATCAGAAAGTTTTGTACGCAGCCTAAAAGATGAAATCAGAAGCTCACCGAAGCTGCGTGCCAACCACCCCTTTGTCCTCTCCGTTTCCACGGGGAAAGCATCCATAGAGCAGATTCGCACGTGGGCACTCCAGGATTATCAGTTCCGGCGCATGGTCCCGCGTATCTCCATGCTCCGCTATTTGGCATGCACGGACCCGGAGTTCCAGCCTAGGATTTACGAGGTGGTTGAAGACGAGACTCGCGGCCTTCGTGCCGGAAGTATCGGGCATCCGGACATGTTTGTCGAATTCGCTGAATCCATTGGCGTCACACGCCAGCAGCTGGAATCCGCGCCCCTTCGTCCCGCAACGGCTGCGCATCTCTACTACGCAGAGCTGATTGTCCACACCCTTCCCTGGTTTGTGGTTATGGCGGCTCAAATGGGCGCGGAAGGGACATTTCCACCCGCTGTGGCAGCCCTGGGACGGGGTCTCATGGAAAACTATGGCCTATCACCGGAGCAGGTGAGATTTTTTAGCGTGCATTTTGAAGCTGACGAAGAGCATGGCACTCTGGCCGAGGAAATCGCCCTGCGCTACCTCAGTACGGCTCCGCTGCAAGAGCAAACCCGAGAAGTAACCTTGCGACGGATGGAGCTTCTTTACGACGTTTGGACCATCCATGACTGAGGTCCCTAATGATGTCACGGCAAAACCAAACAAGGTTTCTGGAACTTCCCCGGGTCAATTCTGTTGGGCTCATAGAATCACCCGATTCCTATGAAACATCGCCGCGTAAACTGCCCATGGCCCTGCGCCTTGTGGCCGCTACCATTCTCGTAGCTTTCACGGTGGTGGGCACCGTTACCACCGTCGTAACACTGGGAGCCTATTGTCTGACATCCCATGCCGGCTCACCTAACCCACTCCAAGGGAAACCCTAAAATAAGCGCGACTGAAAGGAAGAGCAAAACTCATGGCTGAACAAGAACTCAATGTCCAGCAACTGGAAATGGTTGAGACATGGGAGCGACACATGGCTGCCGAGTTCGAAGAAAAAAGCGTCGACGCAACCATGGAGACAATGACGGCGGACCCTTTTGTAAATCACGTTGCTGTAATGACAGGTGGGGTTGGAGGCCGTGCGGTACGTGATTTTTACAGCACGTATTTCATCCCTGCCCAACCGCCGGACACCGAAATCGTACCGGTGGCTCGCACAGTTGGGAAGGACTGCCTTGTGGACGAACTCATTCACAAATTCACGCACACGGTGGAGATGCCATGGATGCTTCCAGGTGTAGCGCCCACGGGTAAAAGAGTTGAGGTTGCGGTTATAGTGGTGGTCCTGTTTGAAAACGGCAAGATTTCAGGTGAGCGAATCTACTGGGACCAGGCCTCTGTCCTCGCCCAAATTGGATTAATCCACAAGGAAGAGCTGCCCGCCAGCGGGATTGAAGCCTCGAAAAAAGTCATCAGTCCATCCAGCGAACCTTCCAACAATTTAATTCAACGGATTACCACTAACCAGAAGGCTGACAGCGGGCCATAGGGACACTAACGGGTGTGCTCATGGGCAAATGCGCTGACGGTCTCGATGAGGCGCATGGATTCAGGCCTGTCAGGGGATGGGACCATACGGTGCTCTTCCAGGCCTTCAAACGTATGCACCTCTATCTCACCACCCCGTTTTCGATAGGACGCGATAAAGCGCTCCTGCATTTCCAGCGGATGGTTGGTATCGTTCTCCTTTAACAGGAGGAGTACGCGAGGTAGTTCCACCTGATTGTCGTGTTCCACGGCAGTCTGCGGGCTGCCTTCTGCCATGGCTTCTTCTGTCTTCCAGTATTCCAGGTGAGCTGTAATGAGCTGTTCGCGGTTAGACTTCTTGGCAAAGTTAAATCGGAACAGCGGGTCTATGACCGGCCATGCAGCGATAATATAGGATAGGCTGGCATTAACCTCTGGATGCTTTGGTAACTCCAACGAAGTATAGCTTTCGTACCCCGGCCGAAGACCACTGAGCACCACCTGGTGCCCCCCGCTGGAATTGCCAAAGGCCCCGACAGCATCTGTCCCCTTGAACTCGGCCGCATGGGCCTTGAGCCAGCGAATTCCCAGGTTCAAGTCACATATGGAAGCTGGATAGCCCGCCTCTGGTGGCTGCCGGAAATCCAGGGCCGCCACCACTATACCCCTGGCCGCCAAGCAGCGGTCGATGCCGACGTTATTGTTCCGATCTCCGTTGTGCCATGCACCGCCGTGTACGTCGATGATGGTGGCAAAGGGTCCGTTTCCTTTGGGCTGATAGACACGAGCCAGCAGGGTCTTTCCACCCTGGTTGAAATATTCAACGTCCTGTTCCTGTACTTCGAACTCACCGTCGTTTCCCATGGCGACAATCTACTGCGATGAGGATACGGGGTCAACCCTTTTTATGGGCTTCAAGTTCTCTTTGCCAGGTCCCCGGAATAGCAGTAAAATTGATCTTAGGCAGGGGAAAAGACCCCAGGAGTAGGACCCGGAGGCAAAATCGATACATTGATAAGTTACTGATCCAAATGGACAATCAAAGTGAATCAAACACCGAAGCCGGCATCTCGCCGGTGGCCGTGCGTGCGCTGATGAAGGGGCAAAAGATTGAAGCCATCAAAATCGTGCGTGAAGAGCGAGGCGTTGA
This sequence comes from uncultured Binatia bacterium (SeqCode), assembly GCA_965215595.1. Lineage (GTDB taxonomy): Bacteria > Desulfobacterota > Binatia > UBA9968 > CAXXLF01 > CBDCDW01. Next base: position 897,302 of record CBDCDW010000007.1, read on the forward strand.
ACTAGTGGAGGCGAAAGAGGTGGTGGAGGGATACATCCGATCTGACCCTGTAATTCAAGCTGAACTGAAGAACGTCCAACGGAACCGTAGTGGGTTTGGCTGGATTGTTCTTCTTCCGGCACTGGGAGTTCTCGCATGGTTCGTCCTTGCTGATTAAAGCTCTGAGGTTACGGTATTGGCGAGCCAGGTCAATCAACGGATAGACAAATAAAATGGAGGGCTAGTGTATGGAGACGGAGATTTCAGCAGAACTTAAGGAAGAACTTAGACTCATTGAAAAGGAAACAAAGTTGTTGTCCCAAGCCCCGCAAAGCATACGCATCTTTGCTGTCATTTTGTGGTGTGTTTTCGCTGCCGTCGTTATTGCTGTCTTTCTTGCGTTGAAAAATGGAAACTATGTATCGGTGCTATTCTTTATAGTTCTCGGCAGCTTTTTAGTGGGCACCTATCACTACCAAAAGAAACTGTTTAACCTGTACACCACTGCCTGTGAAATTATCAACTTATATAAGCTAAAAGAAACTTCCAAGACCAAACTACCCTTTGAATCAAATCCGCCGCCCGAAAGCCTCATGCCGTGAATTGATTCATGACTTACGCTTCAAGACGGAAACCAGTGAAAATCGCTATTGGCGATAGGTGACCGGCGGCATCTGGAGTTTAATTCCTTTTTCGGCAATGGTCTTCTCAAAATCTTTTCGCACTTGAGGGTCCTCTACCTCATAATCGATAAGGGTGCCGCCGTCTTTTAAGCTAACCATACCGCTGAAGTCGTCACCAAAGCTGTATTGGTAACCCGGAGCGGTTGACTCAGTACCACTGTAGACCGCCAGGTGCCGCGCGGGCCCCTTGTCCGCGTTAAAGTGCTGATGAAACCATGCGTCCGGTGGACTATAGATACTGCGCGGCCCCCAATTGACCTTAAGCACCTTGTCCCCGTGACCGTCCTCATATGGTTGAGTCCCCAGTGTGGATGGCCATACAAGCACATAACCTTGGCCCTCTAAACCTACCAGGATGGCTCCCGGACCGTGGAAGTGGGCCTTGTGATACCGTCCGGAAGGCCATTCGGAAACATGTCCACTGGGAAAGCCCCCTGCCATCCTGTAACCCGTCAGCTGTCCGCCAGACACCTTCCGCTCTAAATCTTCGAGAAGAACAGTATTTGCGTTGGCAATAAAATTGGTAAACCAGATGGATTCGGAATAGCTTCCCACCGTCTCCCGTCTCTGCGTTTCTTTGAAGTACTCTACCTCTGCATTGAAATGGTCGAGAAAGCGGTGATCACAATTATAAATAGCATCCTCCCCACAAAAAAGATTAAAGGCCTTGGGGGCGGTGGTTATGGCAAGAAACAGCGCGGGTTCCCGCGAGCCGTTGATGAGCCGGTGCCAGCAATTGAGTGGAGGCGCAAAGACGCTTCCTTCGCCCCATTCGAAGCTTTGTTTTGCCATACCTTCTTGCCAGATCTCGGTGCTGCCTAATCCCTTCAGGACGATAATAACCTCTTGGTAAAGATGTTTTTCAGGATTCAGTGATTTCCCCCCCGGGATTTCCCCAACGTAGATGCCACGCTCCGCCTGTTTGGGGCCCAGCATATGTATGAAGGCTCCTAATCCACCTGTGCGGGGCCAGGGTTTCCGAGGCAGCTCAGTGACATCATCGAGTCCGGCCACGGCCTCATGGATCGGCACCCCCTCCTCCATCATCCAATTTTCGTAATAGTTCTGTATTGCTGCGGTGCGCCGTTGCTGCTGCATGTTTCTCCTCCTCACACATTCCAAGAAAGGCTGAAGTTGGAAATGTTTGTTTCCAATTTCATTTCTCGCCTTGCGGTATTGCACTTATTGCGGGTGGGGTCAAGAGCAGTGTAGTGTGTAGATATGACATTGAGTAGAGGACAAATTTATAGACGGGCGAGTAAGTGAAAAAAAACTTTGACCTGAATCGGCTTAAAGATTGGGTCCTCATCGTCGTGGATATGCAAAATGACTTCCTGGCCGCGGGAGGATACTACGCCCGCAGGGATGACCTGGACTTACAGGTTGCCTCAGGGAAGATCTCCATGGAACTTAGAAATCGTATTATGGGTCAATCAGGCGTGGCTCCTCCGACAAAGTTCAGCTATCGCACCACTTCTCTGCCAGCCGTCGCAACCAAAATTTGCTCTGTCATTGAACATGCGAGGGCAAAGCATCGACCCATCGCCTATCTAAAAGCGGTTTACAGCCGCGAGTTCGTCGTCCTACCTCCTTTTCGAACGCGAGAACCCCATCGCGAACATTTCCCGTGCAAACCCAATAGCTGGGGTACCGCGATTATAGAACCCGTCTCCCGGCTAATTGATGCCAAGCCCACCAACCTTGGTGAGAAAGTAATCGAAAAACACACCATTGATGGCTTTTTCCAAACGGAGCTGCTGCAATTCTTACAGACGAAAGGAGTACAGACCGTTGTGATTGTGGGAGTAGAGACCCATGTGTGTGTTTTTGCTACTGCGAAAAGCTCCTCGATTCATCAATTCAATACGTTAATCCTGGAAGACTGTGTATGGACGGCCCAAGATGCACTTGGCCTTGGAGCCCTGGCGATTTTCCGCGAAGTTTTTGGTTACACCTCACGACTGCAGGAACTACTTGACGCAGAGTCCCATGCTTGAGAGCAACCTGATCCAAATCGCTGGAGTGATGGACGAAGCCGAGGCTGCAATGCTGCAACAATGCGGTATTAGTTATCTGGGTTTTCCACTAAGGCTCTCCGTTCACAAAGAAGATCTAACGGTCAAAGAGGCGGCAAAAATTATTAAAGGTCTGGACTCATTGGTGAACGGCGTGCTCATTACCTATCTCCACACCGCTGCTGAGATAGACGATTTATGCCAAACCCTTGGAGTCAAAATCCTTCAACTTCATGGGGACATCCTTCCCAATGAACTCAATCAGCTCAAACTTCTCCGTCCTGACCTTACAGTAATCAAAAGCCTCATCGTTGGGCTTCAAAATAACCAAGCCCTCGAATCAATGATGAAGGAACTGTCCGAATTTGTGGATGCCTTTATTATCGACACGTTTGACCCAAAGACCGGTGCCTCCGGGGCCACCGGTCATACACATGACTGGAGTGTGAGTCAACGCCTGGTGGAATTGTCTGATCGGCCTGTCATCCTCGCCGGCGGGCTGACATCCGAAAATGTCCGCAAGGCAATCCTGGAGGTGAAGCCGGCAGGGGTGGACTCTCATACGGGAGTGGAAAATGCCACAGGCCGAAAGAGCCGGGAAAAAGTCGAAGCATTTGTTGGAGAAGCCCGGGCCGCTTTCAGTATACTCAAAGGAACCACTCGTGGCCCATGAGAATTTAACTCGCAGGATTAAGGTTTTGACGTTTTTTGCCAGAGCGATGAAATCCAAGTAAAATTGACCCAGAGTGAACAACCCTATCGAAGACATGATTTGTCCCTTGTGCAATGGAACAGAGGTGCAAAAGACCTTTTACGACCAGTACCGTGATTATTTTCTTTGTCTGACCTGTCAATTGATATTTGTACCATCCACCCAGTTCTTGTCCCCCACTGATGAAAGGGCCCGATACGATCAACACCAGAACAACCCCGATGACCAGAGGTACCGGCAGTTTTTAAGCCGGCTTTTAATTCCGCTACAAAAGAGATTGCCGCCGGGGAGTTGTGGGTTGGATTTCGGCTCTGGTCCCGGTCCAACCCTGTCAGTCATGTTTAACGAAATCGGACATCCCATGGAGATCTACGACACATTTTATGCGATGGAACCTTCCGTACTAACAAGGCGCTACGAATTCATTACCGCCACCGAAGTTTTGGAACATTTACATAATCCACGACAAGAGTTGGACAGGCTATGGACTCTCCTCAAACCCGGTGGCCATTTGGGGATCATGACCCAGCTGGTTGAAGATGGCCTCTCATTTTCCCAATGGTACTACAAGAGGGATCTTACCCATGTATGCTTTTACTCCCGGCAGACTTTCCAATGGCTCGCCCATCGGTGGCAAGCAGAGGTAGAATTCGCCGACAAAAATGTAATTCTTTTTCACAAAAACTCTATCCCCGATACCCGATATAGGTAGTGATGGTCCCAGCAAGGAGGCGGGAGATGAAGGTTGTTATCGGAGCCGATTCGTACGGACTGGAACTCAAGGATGCCATAAATGCGTACCTGAGCAACAAGTCAGATATCACACTAGAAGACCTGGGAGTGAACCAGGTAGAATCCGAGACTCCCTATTATCACATCGCCTCAGACGCAGCCAAGCGCGTAGCCAATGGCTCGGCAGACCGCGGCATCCTTGTATGTGGCACAGGGATGGGGATGAGTATCATTGCCAACAAACACCCAGGAGTGTTTGCCGCAATCTGCGAGACGGCATTTGCCGCAGAGAAATCCCGTTCCATCAACAATTCCAATGTGTTGACGTTGGGCGGATTCATCACGACCCCGACGATTGCAAGAGAAATTGTCGATGCCTGGCTAAGCACCGAGTTTACCCAAGGCTGGGACCCTGACATCCGCCAATGGCTCCAGCACTCTATGGGAGATATAAACGAGCTCGAGCGGAAACAGTTTACCAAAGCTCCTAGAAAGTAGTCTTTGCTAAATTCTAACTTTTGTTCGGTGAACTTCGACTCAAGAGAATTCCCTGACTACCTGCTCCCATTGACATAGTGAGACGTTATCAGATATTTTCTGCGACACTGATGATGGATCATTAATCATTCAGGTCACACAACAACGAAGGAGGGATAAGCCCATGGCGCTCCCCTACAGCGGTTTCAATATCAGACAGCGTCGGCCGGGGTCTGGCCGGAAACTACTCCCCAATCTGCCGGACGGTCCGCGCAGACGCCTCGCTGAGGCTGAGGGTCTCATCGCAGAAAAGTTCAAAGGAATCACCAGTGATGGGAAAGTGGTTCCTGGTTTGTTTCGTCTGCAAAAGGCAGGTTTGGAAACAGACCGTATCAGAAAAACAGCTGAGGCCTTTCTCGCATCCCTAGATCGGGAGGCACAGGCGAAATCTCTCTTCGACATTGACAGCGATGCCTGGCGCCAGTGGTGCAACATCCACCCGTTCCTGCTACGCCACGGCGTCATGCTCGACGAGATGAGTTTGGAGCAACGGGAACGAGCCCTCGCAGTTCTCCAGGCTTCTCTGAGCCCTCAAGGTTTTGCGACGGTCCGGAATGTGATGAAGCTCAACGATACCGTGCGCGAAATGACGGGTAGGGGCGAAGAGTACGGCGAATGGCTGTACTGGATAAGCATCCTGGGTCAACCGTCGTCCGGCGAACCGTGGGGATGGCAGATTGACGGCCACCATCTCATCATTAATTGCTTCGTTTTAGGGGACCAACTCGTTGCCACACCGAGTTTTTTGGGTTCTGAGCCTTGCGTCGCAGAGGAAGGCCTTCACAAAGGAACAAGCGTGTTCCGGGACGAGGAAAGCAAGGGACTTGCGCTCATGCAGTCCTTGTCCGCGGGGCAACAGAAAAAGGCTCTTCTCTCCAACGACCTTCCAGGAGAAGTGTTCACCACGGCATTCCGTGACAACTTCGAGCTGCGCTATGAGGGCGTTCGTTATGGTGACCTGAGCAGCAGGGACCAGAGCCTTCTCCTTAACCTGATGGGAATCTATATTAACCGGATTCAACCCGGTCATGCTGCCGTGAAGTTAGAAGAAGTGCGGACCCATCTGGGCGAAACGTATTTCGCATGGATGGGCGGGTTTGCCGAGGACAGTGTCTTCTATTACCGCATCCATAGTCCAGTTGTCCTTATCGAATTTGACCACCAGAGCGGCATTGTGCTGGACAACGATGAACCGTCGCGTCACCACATCCACACCATCGTGAGAACGCCAAACGGCAACGATTACGGTAAAGACCTGTTACGCCAGCACCGAGAGCAGCACAGTCACCCACACCCGTAGCTATTCAATTTCGGCGGACAAAGGAGGGTCGTCAATGGTAATACGCACCATGACCCAAAAGGACTCCAGAGAGGTGGCCGCTCTATCGGAGCAACTGGGATATTCATCATCCGAAGCGGATATTAAAAAGGGGAATTATATCGAATAGTGCCCATTTTCTCCTTGACAATGTGGGCACTATAGTGTAATCTGTGTATAGATCAGGAGGTTACACAATGTCTCAAAACGCACCAGGAAAATCATTCAGAAAAGGCTTAAGCCTCATCGAAATCACCCGCATGTATCCAGACAATGCAACGGCTGAAGCATGGTTTATCAATACGCGCTGGCCCGATGGCGTACATTGTCCATATTGTAATTCTGCCAGTATCCAGTCCGGAGCGTCTCACAAGACTATGCCATATCGGTGCCGTAATTGCCGCAAACGGTTCAGTGTCCGCACTGGATCAGTTATGCAAGCGTCGAACCTGAGTTACCAGGTGTGGGCCATAGCGACCTACCTGCTCATGACGAATCTGAAAAGCGTGAGCAGCTTAAAATTGCACCGGGATCTGGGCATCGGTCAAAAGGCCGCATGGCACCTGGCTCACCGGCTTCGGGAAGCCTTGACACAGGACGGAGTAACCTTTGCTGGCCCGGTAGAAGTTGACGAGACTTATGTGGGTGGGGTAGAAAGCAATAAGCACGCTTCGAAGAAGCTGAAAAAGGGACGTGGGGCAGTTGGGAAAGTTGCTGTGATCGGCATGAAGGATAGAAAGACAAATGCGGTGGTAGCGAAACCCATTGAGGAAACGGATCGGTTTACCTTGCAAGGCTTCGTGCTTGGACAAATCGAACCTGGGGCCAAGGTTTACACGGATGAGCATGCCGGTTACGACAGGTTGCCAAACCATGAATCAGTGAAGCACAGCGCTCGGGAATACGTAAACTACATGGCTCACACGAACGGGATTGAGAGCCTTTGGGCCTTATTGAAGCGAGCTTATCATGGGACGTTCCATCATGTGAGCGGGAAACACCTGGGCCGCTATGTCACGGAGTTTTCGGGGCGGCACAATAACCGGCCATCTGATACGATTGAGCAAATGCGTCGCATGGTTCATGGCATGGTGGGAAGGCGATTGCGGTATAGGGATTTGGTGGGGTCGAAATGAAGCAGGGAGAAACACGGCTTCTTAGCTGATCTTCACTTCAAAATCATCATCCAGACCAAAAGGACCCGGCAACCCCTTGTCAGTCATTTGCTGATGTTGCTCGAACTCAACCAAGCCATAGGTATTCGGGGCGGTCTTACTGAATATTTCTCCCTTTTTGCTATAGCTGGTTAATGATGCCCCGACAGAGGAACGATTTCTTCTCGTGTTTTCTTTACCGATGCCCCTTAAAATATCTTTGATATGCATTGGGTTTCCTGATTTTATGAGGGAATCCCTCGCTTTTGCCATACTGCTACCTTCTCGTAATATGCGGCCGGTATCTACCGATCTGTCTTTTGGCAATATTTTCAAGGCTTCTTGTAGTCCCTGAAGAAATGCTCGCAATTCTCGTAATTTGGCCTCAGTCTCAACAATTTCTTCCTTTTTCGTCTCCATCTTTCGTTCCAATTGAACTCGGAAATCAACCATGGCAATCCCTCCAACATGGACCCTTACCACAGCCACCAGGGCACTGTCAATAATGATAGAAAACTGCTTGTACTCTGGCAACAATCTGCTACCATTACTTCTTGAGGTTAGCCAGATCTGAACGGAGGGCAATGAACTAATGAGTATTGATGATATCCATAAAAAGCTAGCTCAAATTAAGCATATCCAGGCCTTAGGGGCCGATAGAACGGTTGAATATTGGATGGCCAGAGATCTGCAAGCAGTGCTTGGGTACGAGGCTTGGCACAATTTCGAATCCGTTATTGCAAGGGCAATGCGGGCTTGCGAAACCAGTGGCAAGAATCCCGACAACCACTTTAACACTACCGTTCAAGTGGTCAGGGTTGGCAGTGGAGCGATGGGACGAAGACGGGATTACCGGCTGACTAGACCTTATACAAGCGTGATTTCTTTACGAAAGAGGTGAGTAGATACTCGAAATGCCCGCCAGTATTGGTTAAAGTGTGAATTGACCAAAACGCACACGCCAATGAAAGGGGGCATTTCAAGTGAGTCGATCTTACCTGAAAATCATCCGTAACCGCAAGCGAAGAATTGAGCGTCGTCTGGCACGCAAGCAGTACGAAGATCAGCCCAAGCCGATCATGACGGCTAGCAACATCCACTATGAGATGGCCGAGAAGAGTCAAGGGATCAGCTACGGCGGTATTGGGGCGATTCATCAGATGGTGGGACGGCTTGGGTTTGTCGATGAGGTCAACAGGGATGTGTCGCTGCTCAAGGTTCACGCGCCCTATTGGGAATCGGACCACGTGCTCAACATTGCCTACAACGTGCTGCTGGGCGGCATGCGCCTGGAGGACATCGAGCTTCGACGCAATGACGAAGTATTTCTCAACGCGCTGGATGCCGAGCGGATTCCAGATCCGACCACAGCAGGTGATTTCACCCGTCGGTTTGAACCGGGGGACATCGAGGCGTTGATGGAGTGTGTCAATCGCACGCGCCAGCGGGTATGGAAGAAAAGAGGGCGCAAGCTTATGAAGGATGCATTGATTGACATCGACGGGACAATAGCCGCGACCCTTGGGGAGTGCAAGGAGGAAATGGACATCAGCTACAAGGGTATCTGGGGCTACCATCCGTTGATCGTTAGTTTAGCCAATACCAAGGAGGTGTTGTACATGGTCAACCGTCCTGGCAACGTGCCCAGTCATCAAGGTGCGGCCGAGTGGATTGACAAAGCCATTGAGCTGGTCGGGCCGCATGCGCGCTGGATCACGCTGCGCGGGGATACGGACTTCTCGCTGACGGTTAACTTCGATCGATGGGCGGACAGGGTTGATTTTGTCTTTGGCATGGACGCGTGCAAGAGCTTCATTGAACGAGCCGAGGTGCACGATGAGGCCGACTGGGTGGTGCTGAAACGCAAACCGACCTACGAAGTCAAGACCCGTGATCGACAGCGACCGAACAACGTCAAAGAGCAGATCGTGCGCCAGCGGGAGTTCAAGAACATTCGCCTGGAGAGCGAGCATGTAACCGAATTTCCGTATCGGCCCACAAAGTGTAGTCGCGAGTATCGCATGGTTGTCGTGCGGAAAAACCTGAGCATTGAGAAGGGCGAGCAGGTGCTGTTCGACGATGTTCGATATTTGTTCTACATCACTACCCGTGAGGATCTGACGGCCACTGAGGTCGTGGAACTGGCCAACGGGCGTTGCGATCAGGAAAATGTCATCGAGCAGTTGAAGAACGGTGTCAATGCACTGCGCATGCCAGTGGACAATCTGGTAAGCAACTGGGCCTACATGGTGATGGCCGCCTTGGCATGGAACCTGAAGGCATGGTTCGCGATGATGGTTCGGTTCAAAGACCGACAAGCCGAACTGCTGAGGATGGAGTTCCGAGGCTTCTTGCATGCGATGATCTGGTTACCGGCCCAGATCGTTCGTCAGGGAGGTAAGATCATCTACCGGTTGCTTGGTTATAATACGTGGCTGAAGGACTTCTTCTCGGCCTGGGAGTTCATCAGGCGATCGAAGTTCGTCTGAAGGAGTGCGGGTCAGGCCGCAAGACAATGGGAAACGGGAAGAAAACAGATGACGGGGTTTGCTCAAAACCGGTGACCATTTGATCGAGGTTGAACCCCCGACGACAGCATGACGGCCATAAAGGTTACGCAGAATAGAAAACCTGCCGCAAAGACCCGTTGCGGGGCATGGCACCCCGCTTTGGGCCTTCGCCCACATGGAAATCACCGATCGTCTTGAAGCTCGCTTATTTTAGGACTAGATACGCTTGCTACCTTGTAACCATGAATGGTGACCCCAGCCAGAAATTACAGGTTGGTCTAGCCCAAGCATATTTTGCGGTACAAACTAGACGGCAGGAACTGGGTGACCAACTAACCTATGAAGAGAAACGACTGCTTCAACGCGAGCGGGTAAGAAACGCGAACAAATATTTAAGCATTGCGGCGAAGCAAGCTGGTGTAAAAAAGTTTGGTGTCTTTCAAGATGCGGGATATCGTGGGCTCTATGAATTGAGCTATAGGGACATTAAGCGAAAGAAGGGGATTCCAGATAACGAGGATCTCTTAGATTGTAGTGGGCGAACAGAACTAGCTGCAAATGAATTTCGTATTACACAAACCGAGGAACGCCTCACCAATGATAATATACAAGGCGAAATAAAAGCTACGCACACCCACCTTGAAGTTGGTAGTAAAGTTAGGCAGACTATTAAAGAGCTGGGTGGAACAATGCCAGAAAAACTACCCCCAGAGCCATCAATCAAAAGAGTGGCACAAAAGAATCTCAAGCGATTGCCATAATCCTCCATCAAAGCGGATAATTTACAAGGTCGGTTCATTGGAACTGACGGTTAAGGAGGAACCAATCATGACCAAACCCAAAACAGGGAAGCAGTCCAAAAGCCACCAGATTCCGACCATGAAACAACGCCCCATAGACATAGTGCGTTCCGACTACCAGCCCAGCAAGGCAGAATTGGAAGAAGCGATTGACCTAAGCCACCTAGAAGGCAAGACCCCGGAAGACGCCGCCAAGGCATTGACGCGGCCCGCAACTATCCGCTTCATCTCTAAACCCCGGAGCTAATGAGATGGCGTAATGGACCTCCAGACAATAGGGATGAAGGGTAAGCCACGCCGGGTCCTGACCCGACCTCTGGCGTAGTTGCCTGGGCTACATATTGTGGCCATTTTATTTGGCGTTTATCCCATCGGCACAAGTATGGGGGGAGCTATGAAACATACGGTAGTAACGCCTCCCCACCCGTGATATATGGAGGTGCTATGTCACTATTGATGTTGTTACGATTAATAAAGCAGAAGGCCCTGGAGAAAGGCAAAGAGATTGGAGAGGCTAGTGGGGAAACATCGGATACCCTCTCAGAAAAAGAAGAGCCGATGATAGGAACTCATATAAAAGAAGTTATTGATGCGTTTAAGGAGATTCGAAAAGATCGATGATCCGTGTTTCGTCCAAGCAGTTACCTTCCTGGGTAAAAGCATGTGGTGCAATTGGGGTGAGCCTGTCGGTTCTATCTGTAGCTCTTTATATAGTCCTGGATAAATCCGCTGGTCATGATTCCAAAAAATGGGCTTATGGGATCATAGGTCTTATTGTCGGTTATTGGTTGCGGTAAGTATCCTCGAGAGCAAACTTGTCACTTCTTTAAATCTAAACGCACGTCCGAAGCAACAACTTCAGCGGTAAACTCTGATTGAGACTTGTCATAAGTTACCCGCCACTTATCTATGATGTCTCGCCCCAACAATGACGGGATGTCCATTATTTCTTCTGATGGTGTGGATATCCCTAATTTTATAGAGTAGATATACAATTGGTTATCATCAGCAAAGACCATCAGGGCTGTCTCGATGTAGTTCTCTGAAGCCCCACCGATCCCCAAAGACGTTTCTTTGTCGTTCAATTGATCGTAGTCCACCCCAAACCGTTGCGCATCGAGTGGCATCAGAAGGGATTGATCGGCTCCAGTGTCGAAGATGAACGATACGTTGCCGCTTAAGCTAAGCCGAGGGATTATAACTTTGCCCTCGACACAGGGCCGTCCTGTGGTGTCGCCGAACCTTCCCTTTATCATCCTATAATATTAAAGTACGTTGGGTTTTATCAATGAATCGAACAATAGTCTCGCTCGCAGGTATGTCTTTTTCTGCTAATTGCTCCATCAGTGTTTTTAGATTTGTGGAGGCACACTGTACCTCACTTTTATAGAGGCCAACCCACTGTAAGGGATGATCGTTAATCAGACGTTGCTCACCGTCAGAAAGCAATTGTGCTGTCGCTGAGAACTCTCGAAGTTCCTTAGCTATTTGCTCGGAGTTTTCTTTCAGTTGCATCAAGACGCTGTTCTCTAAATCATTCATTAGATGCTCCTAAGGGGGACTAGGAGCAATATAAGACGACATAGTAAGGGGTGTCAAGAGGTATAAAGGGTAAGATGAGGGTGGTGGGCCACTGCAGTATGACTTCTGGATAGGGATTTTGTCAAGCCCAAACTTGGGAATAGATGGTCATCTTACCCCCCACAGCCGCTTCGACTCCAAGCCCCCTGAGCATCGCCCTTCCCCCGCCCCAAGTAAAACCTTGGGTTGGGCACTATTCGATATAATTCCCTTAAAAAGCGCCTTGACAAAATGAGCCAGGGAGCTGATTTCAGTGCCTATGTGGCAGAGACGGCAGACGGGCGAGTAGTGGGATGGATCCAGGTATACGCTGTCCGGCTAATTGAAGAAGACGTATATGCAGAGATCGGAGGCTTAGTGGTGGATACGCAATATCGAGGAAATGGGTTAGCAAAAGGCCTCCTTACGAGCTGTGAGAAATGGGCAGCAAATCGAGGTTATTCAACAGTGTCGGTACATTCAAATATGAAGCGAACGGAGGCTCGTCCCTTTTACGAGAAAATGGGCTACAACATAGTGAAAACTCAGTACGTGTTTCACAAAGGCAGTTCACAACCTGCCATAGGCAACGAAAACATTACATTTGGAGAAGACAAATGAAGAATGCTACCAAAATAAAGGGCTTCACGATCCGGCAAGCAAACGTCGACGACGCACCTGTTGTTCTTTCGTTGATCAAAGGATTGGCGGAGTACGAAAAGCTTTCACATGAGGTGGTGGCCACGGAACAGGTACTCCGTGACTCGCTTTTCGGTTTGCGACCTGTGGCGGAAGTGATTCTCGGAGACTTTGAGGGGGAGCCTGTCAGTTTTGCACTCTTCTTTCATAATTATTCGACATTTCTTGGCCGACCGGGCATTTACCTCGAGGACTTGTTCGTCAAGCCGGATATGCGCAGGAAAGGCTTCGGCAGAATCATGCTTGCCTACGTGGCAAATCTTGCCAAAGAACGACAATGTGGTCGTATAGAGTGGTCGGTGCTCGATTGGAATGAGCCCGCGTGGAAATTCTACAAATCCATTGGCGCATCTCCTATGGATGAATGGACAGTGCATCGTGTCACCGGTGACGGAATTAGCCGTCTTGCAGCCGAATTTTGAACGTCGAACTAAAATTACAGATGGTAACTAACATCTTATCCAAACAAACTTCTTTTGGATCCGCGTTTAGGGATTCAGATAACTACAACTCGCGCAAAGGCGCAAAGGATGCGAAGTTCAGAAAAGGCAATAACATCTTTACTCTTTGCTGGCTTGGCGTCTTGGCGCGAAAATCTTTGTTAAAGTCGTTTGGTTGAACATTCCAATGGTAAGGGCAGGAAAGGTTTTGGCACTATCCGTGGAATGCGGTTACGTTCTGAAGGAGGAGTGGGTATGGCAAAAATAAACGAGGCATGGCCGAACGGTATGCCGGAAGTCGGCCAAAAGGCCCAGCGATCGAGAGAGGTGACAGCGTACGATATCGAACTGTTTACTGACATAAGCGGTGACCGTAATCCCATCCACTATGACGAAAAAGCCGCAGCAGCCACCTGTTTCGGCGGTATCGTGGTTCAGGGCGGTGTCACCAGCGCGATCCTGAACGCAGTGGTGGCCGAAATTCTGCCCGGCCCGGGCACAGTGTTCCTTCAGGTCAACCGGAGTTTCAAGGCCCCGGTTCGACCCGGCGACACCATCACCGGCGAAGTGGAGGTAATCAATGTACGCATCGACAAACCCATCACGGAATTAAACACACGTGTCCTGGCGGCCGATAACACCGTGGTTCTTGATGGCAGTGCCGTCTGTTATACAATGCCGCTTCAAAAGTAAGATAGTGCCGCGCATTAAAGTGTACTTCGTGTGTAACCGGGCACTTTTGACTCCCCGCTCCAGTGAGCCCACCCGAGGTTAACCAGGTCACCTGGCCCTCAAAACTGCCCATTGATCTTTTTTCACCAATAGGTATAAATGTCACGTCGGTTTTGGGGCGTTGTGGTGCCCGGGAACCTTGATTGGGGTCCACAATGGGTCAGCAACTAAATGCTTGATTTGCAAATTTAATTGGAGGGAAATAAATGACTGACGAAAATTTAGAGGTTGTAGGTAAATTTCGCTGGAGCCGTCCTCCCACGGAATACGAGACTTTTATTGAAGAGGAAGGGATTCCCATCGTCCGGGGTCTCGGCGTATATGACGTGAGGGACCTAACCCTGGGCCCCTGGAAACGCACAGGTGGCAACGGCGCCTATCTCGAACTTAACGGAGTCGGTGGCAAATCGGGTCTTTTCGTTTTGGAGATACCCCCAGGAGGGGCTCTCAATCCCGAAAAACACATGTACGAAGAGAATTTCTACGTTGTGGAAGGACGGGGCACCACCGAAATCTGGAGCGACAGCAACCCCCACAGAAAACAGGTATTCGAATGGCAGCAGGGTAGTCTGTTCGCCCCTCCAATGAATACCACCCACCGTTTGGTCAATGCGGCCTCGATTCCGGCATTACTGTTAGCTGCCACCAATGCCCCTCCTATTATGGCTCTTTATCGGAGCCACCGATTTGTTTTCGACAATCCCTACGAGTTTGGAGACCGCTACCAGGCCAACGGCGACTACTTCAAGCCCGCTGAACAGCTGGCCACCAACCCGTTATCGGGCCGTTACGTGAATCCCAGCAATCTCATTCCTGATACGTTGAACTGCGAAGTGCCCTTGGAAAACCAACGGGGAGCGGGGCACCGTCACTTTGCTTGGAAACTCTCAGGCAACACCTTTCATGGATTCCTGGCCGAGTACCCCCCCGGTCGATACTCCAAGGCCCACTACCACCCCTCGGGACCTGTGGTGGTCTGCTTAAAAGGTAAAGGATATTCCATCACCTGGCCAACCTCCATCGGCATTCGCCCGTGGGAAAACGGTAAAGGGCATCTGGTTAAGAGACAAGACTATACCGCGGGCGGGCTCGTCAGCGCAGCCCCGGGCGGCGATAACTGGTACCACGCCCATTTTGGTACCGACAAGGGGAATTTCCGGGTTCTTGCCTATCTCGGCGGATGGCCCAGGCCCTATTTTGGGGCTCCGGGCGATGAGCACACCTGGAATTTAGATCAGAACCAGGGCGGCAATACCATTGAGTACCGAGACGAGGACCCTCAAATTCGCAAGGATTTTATTTCGGCACTGGAGAAAGAGGGGGGCGAGTTTAGCATGCCCGAATCGGTTTACCGGTAAGACAATGTAGTGATGGAAGGCCAAAGGAGGAAAAGCCATGGCCGTTCTTTACAATCCTTCTGATCACTTCGAATTCAAAGTCTGGGACGTCGAGTTTCGGCGCGACCCCCTACGAAATTTAATGGCACGAATCTACCAGCCTCAAGGGAACGGGCCCTTCCCCGCGTTGTTAGATGTGCACGGTGGTGCTTGGAACAGCGGGGACCGTATGTCCAACAAGGACATTGACGAGAGGCTAGCGGCAAGCGGCATTCTCACCGTGGCCATCGACCTCCGCCTTGCCCAAGAAGCACCCTACCCTGCCTCCGTAGCCGATGCCCATTACGGAATACGTTGGCTCAAGGCCAAGGCACGCCAATAGAACGGCGACCCGGCCACCGTTGGTGTGTTGGGGAGCTCCAGCGGCGGTTACGTCGTTGAGCTGATCGCCATGCGCCCGGATGACCCACAATACAACTCAATTCCGCTACCCGAGGCACCAGGCGTCGATGCAACGATGTCATACGTAGTGACCCGTTCCCCGGTCAGCGATCCCTTCGTCCGTTATTTGCACGCGGAGGAAATGGACCGTGAAGAGATGCTCCAGCGCACTAAAAGGTACTTCGACCCTTGGGATACCATTACCCAAGGCAATCCGCAGAAGATCCTCGACCGCGGCGCGGCGGGAAAATTGCCGCCCCTCCTTGTGCTTCAAGGCGGGGCAGACGATAACGTCCTCCCTGAGATGCAGCAGAAATTCGTGGACTCATATCAATCGGCCGGCGGCCAATGCGACTTCGAGATCTTTCAAGGCTGCGAGCATCAATGGGTGCGCCGGCCTGGACCCGAGACGGACCGTGCCATAGAGATGATGAAGACGTTCATCGCGCGACAGTTAAAGACGCTGCCCCAGGCTGCTTAACTACGTGACCAACTGTGGACATGGACCCCTGTCCAATCAAGGGTTCACTCGAGTACAATACTCGAGCGTCCTCAACTTTTTTCATTAGGTGCTCATTCGAGCAAAGAAGGAATGTCAATGCTAAACATTGAATCGGTCAATCATGTGGGGATTCGAGTAAGGGATAAGACACGTTCGGTGACTTTCTATGAAAGTCTTGGGTTTAAGTTGATTCAAGATGTGGGTTTCGAGAAAGGCCACCCGGTGATCATGAGGCATGCCAGCGGTGTGGTTCTGAACCTCCTTGGCCCAGCAAACGCGTCGGAAGGCACTAACATTCTGATGGATGTTAACGAGAAATATCCTGGTTACACTCACATTGCACTGACGGTCACTTCTTTGGACGACGCCAGGAAGTTTATAGGGTCTAAAAAGATCGAGATAACCGGGTCCTTTAGTTTTCAGAAGATGTCGGCCATCTTTTTTCGAGACCCGGATCGAAACGTTATTGAACTCGACGCATTCAGTGATGTCGATTCCAACGATCCAACTGGCTACTCGAATCATCCCCAATAAGGGGAAAAGCCGTCGTATTTCCAGCCCCGCTTAGGGGTTAGCAGGCAGGCAACATGAAATACATGCTGGAAGCTGTCCTGGAATTGCCACGCAATAA
Source organism: uncultured Binatia bacterium (SeqCode) (assembly GCA_965215595.1). Lineage (GTDB taxonomy): Bacteria > Desulfobacterota > Binatia > UBA9968 > CAXXLF01 > CBDCDW01. The sequence continues at coordinate 914,084 of CBDCDW010000007.1, forward strand.
GGTGATAGAGCTATTTACTAATCCTGATAACCTGCCCAGGTGGCAGCCCAGTCTCACCAGTTTCGAACCCTTGAGCGGCACTCCGGGTCAAAAAGGGGCAAAATTAAGACTGAAACACAAAATGGGCGGCAGAATTATAGAGATGACGGAGACCATCGAGACCGAATCTCTCCCCGAAGAAGTCACGTATAGCTATGAAGCAAAAGGAGCTTGGAATCGAGCTGTGAATCGGTTTTTGGAACATAGCCCTGGAGTGAACCCCATTGGTTGGACAGTCACTGGGCTGAAATTAGAATGCCCTCCGGGGTGGTTGAATTAATTATGCTGTTCCCTTCCTGTTTGCAAGAGTCCACATTGTGAGTTCTGTGATCTATGCCCTTCCCTATGCCTCTTGTCTTGGTGGCCGGTCAAAACGGCTTTCACAATTGCCCTAGAAACGACGATCTCACACCGGGTAGATATCTCAGTACCCCCCCCCTTCAGGCCTCACACACCACCTCGGCTTTCATCTGCCAGGCCTGCTCAAACTCATTCGGTGGACAGTACCCCAAAGCCGAGTGCAACCGCTTCTGGTTATAGACTTCCTCCAGAAAATAAGGAACCCTTTGCTTCACATCCTGCGCCGTCCTGTACTCCCACAGGTAGACTTCTTCATGCTTGAGCGTCTTCATGAAGCTCTCCGCTGTCGCATTGTCATAGGGATTGCCCTTGCGGGCCATGCTGATTAAGATCCCCGCTGCCCGCAACTCCTCCACATAAGCATGGGCGGCGTACTGCACTCCGCGATCTGAATGATGGATACAACCCCAGGGCGGCCTTCTCTCCACTAAAGCCATCCGCAGAGCCATTAAAGTCATCTCGGTATCGATCGATTTAGAAAGCGCCCACCCAATAACCTTACGTGAGAACAGATCCAAGATCACCGCCAAGTACAAAAACCCCGTGAGGATCCGGATGTAGGTGATATCGGCCACCCATGCCTGGTTAGGTCTTGTGGCCCTTAGTCCCTTAAGGAGGTTCGGATAGACCCGGTAGGGATGATCACTGTCAGTGGTCTTCACCCAGTGCCGCTTGACCTGGCATTGCAATGATTCCTCCCGCATGATTCTCGACACCCGCTTGTGATTAACCTTAAAGCCCTCGCGCCTCAGATGATGGGTGACTCGCCGGTAGCCGTAACGCGGATACTCCTCCACTACCTGCTCAATCCGGTCCCGTAAGTCCGCCTCCTCAATCTCGTGGAGCATAGAAGGCTCCCGGGTTCGGTAATAAAAAGTGCTACGCGCTATCCCCATCACTTCACACCCCCTTTGGATGCTGCCAAACTCTTGGCCGTGATGGGTGACGAATTCTCTTTTCTCCGCCGCAGTGTGTACTCTACGGCTTTTTTTAAAAGATCATTCTCCATGGTGAGTCTGCCCACCATCCGCTCCAACTCCGCATTGCGCGCTCGAAGTTCCTTCTCTGGCAGAGAGGGGCCCTCCACCAGGCCCCCTTGTTCGTAGCGCTTCGTCCAATGTCGAATAAGTCCTGAGGAGATGTCGTAGCGGCGGCTCAGTTGGGCCAACGTGGAGCTCTCACTGAGGAGTTCCTCCACTACCTGCCGCTTGAAATTCGCTGTAAACCTTCTTCTCTCTGCCATGATGAGATCCTTTCCCCTTCCCATCAGGCATTCTAACCTGCTCCCTCAAACTGTCCAACTGCAGGGGGTCAGTCCACCCAAATCAAACCAAATGGGTATTTGAAACTGAGTTCAGATGCAACGGCATTCTCCGAATCTTGGCATTTTTTATGCCCAGTATGTTCAGGAACCAATCCCTAAAAGACATACGGCGGTTTAAAGAGTTCGCTGAGAGTCAGGTAAGAAACACCTGTCTATGATAACTACTTTCATCATCTTTTTCCTACTTGTAATCCCCTATCTCTTCGTAAGAATATTTAGCAAGGCCCCTGAGTCCCACAAAACCGCCGGAACACTTGGACTGACGCTTGTTTTTGCATTTACCGGGGTTGGCCACTTCATAATAACCGAACCCATGGTGGAGATGATTCCAGCCTTCATTCCACTACGTCATGCAATTATTTATGCAACGGGAGTGATTGAAATTGCAGCCGCTATTCTTGTCATGCTGCAAAGATGCCGGAGACAAGTCGGTTGGGTTCTTATATTAATGCTCGTATCCTTCCTTCCATTTAATATCTATGCGGCGCTGAACAATGTCCCCTTGGGAGGCCACGAATTGGGACCGGTTTACCTGCTTATCCGTGTCCCTCTGCAGCTAATTTTAATAGTCTGGACCTACTGGTTCACCATAAAATGGCAAAAATAAAACAATTGAAGATCGGTTTGGCCCTTGGCGGTGGAGGGGTTAGAGGATTGGCCCATATCTCGGTCCTGGAAGCCCTTGACGAACTCGGCATCAAGCCTAGCATTGTCGCAGGGAGCAGCATGGGTGCCATCGTGGGAGCCATTTACGCCTCCGGCATCCCCGGCAAGAGGATCAGAGAACGACTTGAGAATCATTTGATTCTAAAAGACGATACCTGGCGCGACGTAATCGAGAAGCGATCTGACCTATTGAAATGGGTCAAGGCCTTTTCGGCTGAGTTTTCTCGGGGTGGTCTCATCAAAACCGAAGGGTTTTTCAAATACCTCTTTAGCGAGATTAAAAAGCATTCATTTGAAGAACTGGAGATTCCTCTGCTGGTCATTGCCACCGACTACTGGAAGTCCGAGGAGGTGATCTTTGAATCAGGCCCCCTTCTGCCTGCCATTCAAGCCAGTATCGCCGTGCCCGGGGTATTGGCCCCAGTCTCCATTGGGGAAAGAGTCTTGGTGGATGGGAGCGTTGTCAACTTAGTGCCTTACGATCACCTTTTGGACCGTACCGACATCACCATCGCCGTAAACGTAATCGGGACACGTATCAGGACCGACCGGGTTCCCAATACCATAGAATCCGTTCTTGGAACTTTCGATATCCTCCAAACTGCGGTTCTGGCTGAAAAGATGAAGCACCGGCAGCCTGACCTATACGTCTATCCCGATATCAGTGATGTGCGGCTTTTCGAATTCAACAAAATAGAGGATGTTTTTCGCCAGGCAGCCCCGGCCGTTGATACGATGAAAAAACAACTGACCAAATTGATGGGGAAGCGAAGAAAAACACGATAACAGCTAAGGGAAGAGTGAAGCGGGTTAGACTATTCCGTATCGTTGCCTAGGCACATATTTATTCCATTCATCAGTTCAAGGTTGGTAAATGGCTTTGTGATATAGTAATCAGCGCCGCTCTGGTATCCGTCCAATACCTCCTTGTGTTGCACTTTTGCCGTAACAAGAATGACCGGCACCTTTTCCGTTGCGGCATTTTTTTTAAAATGTTTTAGCGCCTCTATCCCGTCCATTTCCGGCATCATGATATCCATTAAGATAAGATCTGGAACATGAGATTTCGTCGCCTCCAACGCTTCCTTGCCGTTGTAGGCAACTATAATTTCAAAGGAGTCCCCCAGCGCCAGCTTGTATGCATCCACCAAGGATAGGTCGTCTTCTACTATGAGGATGATTTTCTTCTTCATTCTAGGGTATTTGAGTGCAAATGCGGTGCCAAACCTTAAACACCTGATTAATAAAGACTTTTATATTATGGCCTGTTTCTGAGGGTACCATTTTAGACCAAAATTTTCGCAAATCCGTTTACCCTAGTGACACACAGCGTAGCAGGTCCATGGGATGACCTTAGCTGCTAGCCGGGGATGCACGGAGACCCTGGGGCTAGCAACGAGGACTGAACAGCAAGAATCGAGGATTGAAGATTGAGGATTGAAGATCGCGGAAAATCGTAGCAGGAAACAAAAGCCAGTGGTATGCAATGAGCGTTGCTCTTTGCTGTTTCAGTATTTGCCATGACCTTAGCAAATTAGTATTGGTTGTTGATAGCTCTGAAAATAGACTTACATGCAACCGTTCCAGAGAGATCCATAAGGAGGTATAATTCATGCGGTTTGGGACTTTCAGTTATAACCAGGCCAGACCATGGGTACCAGAGCGCCAGGCCTTCGACGAACTGCTGGAGCAGATCCAATTGACCGAAAGGCTCGGATTCGACGAGGCGTGGTTTGCCGAGCATCATCATTCGGACTACGGAATGTTGGCATCCCCGAATCTCATCATCGCCGCCCTCGCCAACCGTACAAAAAGACTCCGCTTCGGCAATTTGGTCAATGCCCTTCCCATCCACGATCCCATGCGTTTGGCGGAAGAGTGTGCGATCTTGGACATCCTCACGGGAGGACGCCTAAACGTGGGCCTGGGTAGAGGGGTACCGCGCGATGATCTCAAGCACAGACTCGATCGTGATACGGCTCAGGCCCGTTTCGAAGAGGGAGTGGAGATTATGATAAAGGCCTGGACTGAAGACACCTTCAGTTACGAGGGTACGGCATGGAGCTATGATGAAATTTCCTGCCGCCCACAGCCGATCCAACGACCTCATCCACCCATCTACTACGGCGCCACCTCTCCTGATAGTCCGGCAAAGGTAGCACGGCGAGGTTGGAATCTAGCCGTTTCGCGGCAACCCCTCGCCAACTGCGCTCAGTCCATCAGGTCTTACCGGGCGGAACGAGTAGCCCTCGGTGACTCTCCCAATGGTGGCGACGCGATCTTGGTACGGGATATCTACGTAGCCGATACAGACGAGCAGGCGTGGTCAGAAGCCGGCCCGGAGATCACACGCTTCTGGCAACTGGCTAGTGACAACGTGTGGCGCCCGGAACCAGTTACTACTGAGGATCTTACCCGATTTACCAAGCGCTTTGCCTACTTCCAGGGAGGCCTAACCCTGGAGCGGATGCGAGAATGGCAGACCTCACTCATCGGTAGCCCAGAATCCGTAACCCGGAACGCCCGTGCCATGATCCAAACTGCAAATCCAGATAGCCTGGTGGGAATGTTTAGCTTTGGCGGACTGAGTCATGGCCAAGTGACCCACACCATGGAATTGTTTGCCACCAAGGTGATACCACTGCTGGCAGCAGACTCCTCTGCTTCACGGCAGGCATCGTAGAAATCGCTGATTACTCGCGCAAAGGCGCAAAGGACAAAGCGAAACAAGCTGGCAGTGAGCAGTTGGCAGCAGGCAGCAATTCGGACTACGGATTACAAGATAGCAAGCAGTAGGAAATCAAACCCTCTGCCTGGGTTTTTTAAATTCAGATTTACCTACTGCATACTGCTCACTGCTACCTGCCTACTAGGTTCCCTTGGGGTCTTGACACGGATAACTTTGTTGACGTCGTGCTGTTGAACATTCTACGGTAAGAATCTAATGCGCCTTCTCATTTATGGTTTTGGCCCATATCAAAAATTTCACCAAAACATCACGGAGAAGGTGTTACGGCGATTCCCAAGGCGCAGCGGCGTCAAAAAAATCATCTTCCCTGTGAAATTTCATAGGGGACAATTCATCAAAGTTGTCAAGGAAACGAAACCAGACGTGATTCTGGGGTTAGGACAATGTAATGGCGGCCGGCGCTTGAGAATTGAAACCAAGGCGGTCAATAGGAGACGGGATGACACGAGGACAAAGTCCATGCCTATAAAAACGGGAGGAAAGCGAACGCTTTCGACCAACCTCAAATTGGATCCCGGCAGGGAAACCAGATATTCGAAAGACGCGGGTGACTACGTCTGCAATTTCTCTATGTATGTTATTCTAGATTACCTGAAGCATCGCCGTATGGGTGTTCCATTCGGTTTCATCCACGTGCCACACCACTACGATTCCACAAAGGCGATTCGATTTTTATTAAAAGTTGTTGGTAAGACCATGCAGCTTACTCAGAATACAGGGCTAACCAGGAATCAATCCTGATGGCGGAATCTGAAGAGCCACAACAACCTAAATGGTTGCGGGATTTCGTTCTACTCTCCATCTCTCGCTTTGGTATTTTCTTTGCTTTCCGTCAGATGCAGCCGGTTTTTCCAGTCTACCTGGCAAGCCTGGGCGCGTCAGGGTCCCTCATTGGCTTTGTCATGGCCTCGCTTACCGTGACGGCGACCATAAGTCGTCCATTCGTGGGACTGCTGATCGACCGCTCAGGGCGCAAAATATTTCTTCTTCTCGGTATAGGAATCTTCGCCTTGTCTACCTTGGGCTATGCTTGGGCCCCCGGCATCATTTTCCTGGTGGTCTTTCGGATTCTGCATGGCCTGGGGTGGTCGAGCTGCACCACAGCGGTCAGCACGTTGGCCGCCGATATTGCCCCAAGCAACAAACGGGGAACCATGATCTCCTATGCGAGTCTTGCCAGCAACCTGGGGGCAGCGTTGGGCCCCATTGCAGGATTTGCGGCCTACGAACGCTTTGGATTTCACGGAATGTTTCTAACCGTATTTGGTGTGATCTCTTTAAGCGTTCTCTTCTCGATTCCAATAAAAGATCGTCACGTGCCTTCCCCCCAAGAAAGACGTCGCAGAAGTTGGTTAGAGCTCCTTTTCGTTAGGGAGTCCCTCCTTCCCGCAGTGACCATGTCCTTCATCGCCCTTGGTCATGTCGGCGTGGCGACATACATTCCTCTTTACATGCTGCAGCAGGACCTCGGAAACCCGGCACTGTATTTTGCTATGGAGGGGATCGTTGTGCTGATTAGCCGGCCAATTGCCGGTCCTCTTTCAGACCGCTTCAGTCGCCGGGCGATCATCCTTCCAGGTTATACGCTTATTCTCTGTGGGCTCGTGCTCGTGGCACTAGCTCCGTCCACTTCTTTTCTACTCATTGCTGCAGCTATCAATGGGGTAGGAATTGCCTTTGCACATCCAGGCCTGATGACATTGGCCATTGATCAGGTCCCTGTTGGCCGGCGAGGTCTTTCCATGGCTCAGTTTCAGACCTTTCACGACCTGGGAAACGTAGTAGGCGCGATCACGTTGGGCAGCTTGCTGGACCTGTTGGACAGAAACTTCTCTGCCATGTACCTCATATCAGCCGCTCTTGTATCTTTAGGTCTCGTATTATTCGGCATCTTTGGCAAAGAGCAGCGGAGAACGAACTAATTTTGATTGCAAACATTGAAAGGACGAGTGGTCATTTGGCGATGAGGAGCGATGAAAGACATGAAACAGATGAGAGAAACGGGAAAGGGGCAGGATATTCGCCCGCCCCCCCCCCCCACCGTCACGTACTCCTATTGATTGTCCTTGGTCTGCCCGCGCCCGGAACCAAAGAGGATAATCAGTCCGAGCACAATGGTGACCAGCGGCCAGAAATTCACGGAACCACCATCCGACACCGGAATCCAACCGGCCTTGTGGGCTAGCCAGAAGAACCCGATGGTTGCCAACAGGGAACCCAGCAGCTTGTGCCATTTTCCTTGTATGCCCATTCCCCATCCACGGCTGTTAAATATCTGCATGGTTTTCACCTCCTTTCATTTAGCTACTAAACTATTGAGTTAAAAATTTTTCTTAGCTTTGCGTGTGCCTCTTCATTTTCACCGCGCTATGGCCCAGGAAGGAACTGAACCAGTGGAACATCTTTACCAGGAACTCCACCTTGTCATCGGAAAATTGCGCCAGCTCCTTGGACAGCGTCCTAACGGTCTCGTGGTTAACGGCCTGGTGTCTTCGAAACAGGTCCATCCCAGTTCTGGTCAACTCCACGAAGACCTCCTTATCATTACTGCTCTTCTTGTACCTTTGAACCACACCTTTGGCCTCTAGCTTCTTTACCACTTGCGAGATGGCACCCTTGGTGACCCCAACCGTGTCAGCTAACTGAGAAACGTTTAAGTTCGGATGGTCTGCGATCTGATCCAACATATGACGTTCCGAATGGTATAGATCGAGTTTTGCCCCTTGCTTCACTGGCAGCCTCTCCAAAGAGTTGTACTGGTTTACTACCCTGATGAAGAGCTCCATCACTTCCCTGCTGGCTGCGTTTCGATCCATCTACCAAAGAATTGTATAGTTACTAAACTAAAATGTCAAGAACTAAAATTCGAGTTTCAAAACACTAGTCATTTCTATTAATTAGCGGATGTGCCGCACGCTGGGGAGAATCAAATGGATCATTAACATTGATACCGTGCCCACTATACCCATCAAGGCCAAGGCCCACTGGGCTCCCCAGAGGGAGGCCATAAACCCGAGGAGCATGCTTCCCACGGTCATCATGAAGTGATTTTGTTGAAAGACCGCAATGGTGCGGCCACGGAACTCCGAAGGCGAGTAAGCCTGGATCACGGTCTGTACCAGGGCATGGGAGGATACGTGAAACAGACCCGTGAACACCATTAGGCCCATAGTCAACTCAAACCATGGGGAAACCGCAAAGCCGATGATGGTGAGCCCGTACAGGGCCACTCCCACCAGCATAATCATGCCCCTTGGCAGCCGATCGCCCACAGTGGCGATGAGAACTGCACTGCACAGGGCACCCAGGCCCATTGCCGTCAGCAGCAGACCCTGCCCCGTCACTCCGACTCTCAAAATGTCGCGGGCGAATACGGGGAGAAGCGTGGTGAAGGGGGTAATGAACAGCGACGCCAACATCACTACGAGCAAGCCGGCGCGTACCTTCTCATTTTGCCAACTAAACTTCCACCCCTCAATAATGCTTCGACCAAAAGTCTCTCGTTTAGCGTGACCATGAGAGCCGCCCGGGGCGCCCCTTCCAATGCCCAGGAGGATTGTTGCCCAGCTTCCCAGGAAGTAAAGGGCGGCCTGGACCGCATAGGCGCCGCCGGTACCATATTTGGCGATGAGCAGGCCGGCAAGCGCCGGCGCAGTGCTGCGACTGACGTTGAAGGCGATCGAATTGAGCCCAATGGCGTTGGTCAGGTGTCGTTTTGGCACAGCATCCGCGACCATGGCAGCCCGGGATGGATGATGAAAGGTCTGAACAACGGCCGCTCCAAGGGCCGTCACGTACACATGCCAAGGCTCGATCCGGCCTGAGATAATAAGAAACGCCAAAGCGGCATACATCAACCCGTCCAGTACCAGGGCAATCAGTGACTGCATCTTACGACTGTAGCGGTCGGCCATGCTCCCTGCCACGGGAGACAAAAAGAGGACTGGGATGGCCTGGACTCCTCGAACCAATCCCAGCTGAACCGTGGAATTTGTCAACTCGTAAATGAGCCAGCCACGTGCAACCTGATCCATCCATAGCCCCATGGCCATACAGACGAATCCTGACCAGAGTAACCGGTACTCACGAGAGCGAAAGCCCTCGAAGATAGGAAATCGCAAAAGGACCTTTAGAAAACCTCGGGGCTCTGCAGCCGCAGCCGATGGTGCGGCTCCACCATGCCCGAGGGCTGGGTCTTCTTTATCAGTGTGGGCTGTAGGCAGATTAGTCTCCACAAACGAGGGTTACTGACAACCTCTTACGAAGCTGCCAACGGAATGGCTCGATTTGGTCTTGCAAGCTATAACACGGGTCCGGGAGAGCTTCCAGGTTCAGACAAGGAACCCCTTTCAATTTGATTTGCGTTACTTCCTTTGATGACTTCAAGGATTGGATGTCGCGCTGGACCTATCTATTTGTTAATCTAAGCTAGCTACGAAGAGAGGAGGAATAATCATGACACTCGAAATTATTCGTGATGCCCTGGGGTGGTGTACCCTCATTAATTTTGCATTGCTCCTTTGGTGGTTTTTATTTTTCACGTTTGCCCACGATTGGACCTTTCGAATGCACAGTCGGTGGTACAACATAGCTCTGGATCGGTTCGATACCCTGCACTATGCAGGTATCACGATTTTTAAAATAGGAATCCTCTTTTTCAACCTGGTACCCTATCTCTCATTGCGTATCGTTGGTTGAAAGATTTAGGTTCAGATCTCAACTCAAAGACCCATGCTTCAATTTCTCACTGAATACTTTGCCAGCCGACAGGAGTTGCTCTGGCTATTGACCGTTACGTTAGATCTTGGCTCGGCCCTTATTATGTACCGACTATTTGGCAGGATGGGACTCTATGCCTCCGTGGTGCTATCCATCCTGCTTGCCAACCTGCAGGGCCCGAAACTTATCATCATTATGGGGATGCAGACGAGCATGGGTGTCATTATCTACTCGGGAATCTATTTTGCCACCGACATGCTGAGCGAAAAGTACGGCAAGCGGGAGGCAAACCGCGCCGTCATGATCGGTTTTTTCGTCAGCTGCATCATTTTGGTGATGATCTCCATCAGTTTGATGTTCCAACCGTCCACGAACCCCGAAACTGAAGGATTTTCGCGGGCCATCCATGAGGCCTTTACTACGCTGTTCGATTATACCCCTCGCTTCGTATTGGGCTCCCTTGCGGCGTATTACATCAGCCAGCACCTGGACGTATTCCTCTTTCACGCCATCCGCAACCGCACCGGAGTCCGTCACTTATGGTTGAGAAACAACGGATCCACCATGGTGTCACAGGGAGTAGATACGCTCATCTATTCGTTGGTGGTTTGGTGGGGGATCGTGGATCTTCCCACGGCAATAGAATTGGGCGTATCAAAGTATCTCATCAAAATTGTCATTGCGGCTGTGGACACGCCCTTTATCTATTGGGGACGCCGGTGGGACACGCGTGCGCGTGATTGGCGGGGAGAGCAGGAACCTGTGGGCTCTCCGGCAAATTCGTGATTGGAATTTCGCCGGCGCCGCAACTAAGGTGCGGACGGTTTTCCAGCACTCTTCCAGTCGGGTGAATCCTCAACCTGCTCGAACATACTCCCCAAAACCTTTGTAAAGGGGCTGTAACGGAAGGCCATCCACTTGGCCGTCTTTCCCTTTTCATTGAAGTGCTGGTGTTCGCATCCGTCGGGCTTCACAGGCAGAACAATCAGGTCCCACTTTTCCCAATCTACTCTCTTTCCATCCACCACGGTGTACCCTTCGCCATCCAGGACAAACAACTGAATGCCCCCCTGGTGCCGGTGCTTACCAGATTGACGTTTGACATCATGGATAAAACACACCCAATCCTCTGCTGCTGTATCGTCGCTTCCATGGGAGGAGAGAAACGACTTCGATAACGCTTGTCTACCCTGCCGCCAGGGAACCTCCCTGCCCCTCAGCACTATCTTGCCGGTCTTCGCACGGTTCCTGGTAGCCGCGTGGCGCTTGAGGGTCTCTTCATAATGTTCCCCTTCGTCCCGCGGTGCGGGTTCCTTTTCTCTAACTCTTTCCCTCTCCATGTTTGTTTTCCTTCTTTCGCCTTCAAGACCAATTTGAACAAATTAATTCTTTGGTATCACCTCAAACCGCCACAAATCAAGACTTCTCGTTTCTTTGAACCTCGAAACCCGCTGACGACTCGGGGGCCTGCCCTCAGCGGGAGCCGACAGGTTTATATCTCGAGGCCCCGTCAATTGATTCGACACACCAAACTAGCATGAGTCAACAGTATCGGACGTCTCCCTTTCTTCTTGCCAGGCCACTGTCGCCCAATCGGGGTAAGCGACGCAGGGGAGCGACACGGGAGGCCGTGGGCATCGAACGTTCAGCTTCAGATTTTCACAGGTTTGTTGCCCGCGGCCGGAGGATCGCTCCCCGAGAAGAGCCAAGGAAGTCGCCGAGGCCCAAATTAATAGGAATGGAACATATGCAATCGCTATCTCCCCCTCTTCTATTTTGCCAACTTTAATCTGAGCGGCTATACTCTACCTGAGGTACCCTGAACGAAAAATGAAGATCGCAATCGTTGGACTCCCTAACTGTGGCAAGACAACCGTCTTCAATGCCTTGACTGGTCAAACGGTGGAAACCGCCGCTTTCAGTTCCGGAAAGCTGGAACCCAATATAGCTGCCGTGAAGGTCCCGGATCCACGGCTCCAGGCGCTGGCACTGATCTATAAGCCCCGCAAAGTCACCGCCGCCGAGGTGCAATACGTGGACGTGGGAGGATTCAAGGGCGGGGATGCACGGGAGAAGGAGTTGTCCCCCGAACTTCTTAGTTATATCGGCACCGCCGACGCGTTGCTTCACGTGGTCCGAGCCTTTGAGCATAAGGATGTTCCCCATCCGTTGGGATCAGTGGACCCGCAGCGTGATCTGTCGCAGCTGGAGCTTGAACTGATTTTTTCGGATCTCCTGGTCATTGAGCGTAGGCTGGATCGGTTGCAGAAAGAGATAAAAAAGTTTTCGGGTCTAGAACGAGAGTCAAGGACCGTAGAATGTGATCTCTTGTCCCGTCTCAAAAGCAACCTGGAGGAGGAAAAACCCCTTCGTCTAATGGAGCTCACTCCACAGGAAGAAAAACTACTTCGAGGCTTCACGTTCCTGTCAATGAAGCCTTGCCTTGTGGTGGTTAATTTAGGAGAAGACCAGATCTCCCAACCTGGCCCGTTGGAAGAACTCTCCTCCACCAAACGTCGCGTGGCGTCCCTCAGCGCGAAGATCGAGGCGGAGATGGCTCAATTGGACGAGGGGGACGCAAAGGAGTTCATGGAATCCCTTGGAATTCATGAGCCCGCCAGGGATCGGGTGATTGCGTCATCCTATGCCCTGTTAGGTCTAATCAGTTTTCTCACTGTGGGTGAAGACGAGGTAAGGGCCTGGACCATCCGCGAAGGCACAGTAGCTGTTGAGGCCGGAGGAGTCATACATTCCGATATCCAGAGAGGTTTTATTCGGGCGGAGGTGGTAACCTTCGAAGACTTGGTTAAGGCAGGTAACATGGCCGCAGCAAAAAAGCATGGACGGGTGAGGCTGGAAGGCAAGGAATACGTCCTTCATGATGGCGACGTGAGCCATTTCTTGTTCAATGTCTGAGTGTCCAATAAAATAACCATCAACCCTATTTGAATTAATCCGTTGAAATTTCTAGGACTCGGATAAACAACCACTCGCGCAAAGGCGCAAAGAGAGAATAGCAAAGCGCTAAGCGCAAGGCGATAATTAGTGACGAGTAACGACTGCTGAGATCTGAGTGTGGAGGGGGTTGGGTGTAGGGTGTAGGAGAGAATGGGTTAAGTGAAACGAGTTATCAGCAATCAACCTTCATCTCTGAAAAATCTTGCTGCAATCTGCACACTGTCTTTCTAAATTCTGTAGTCCGTAGTCCTGTAGTCAGTGGTCCCGAATCTGCAAGAACGCAATGGGTTTTGATGTGCTCTAGTCCGCAAAAATCTACGGCTAATACTTTTTGCATGCTTGGCATCTAGGATTGCTACCGTATGCGTCTGGCACTGGGCAGAAAGATGTAAATCAGTATCATGCTCAGCGAACCCACGGTGGCCATCATGGCAACGGTCAACTGGGCACCCCACAAGGACGCCAAGATCCCGTACAACATGGCCCCCATGGTGAGCACGAAGTGTCCCTGTTGAAAAATGGCCATGGTTCGGCCACGGAATTCTGGAGGAGAATAGGATTGGATTACCGTCTGCACCAATGCGTGGGAGGTAACATGGAACAGGCCCACCACGACCATCAACAGGATGGAAAGATGAAACCAAGGAGATACTGAGAACGCGACGACGCTGAGCCCGTATAAAATTATACCTCCCAACATGATGATACCCCTCTGTACCCGGTCTCCTATGGAAGCGATTAAGAAGGCACTGCAGAGGGCGCCCACTCCCATACCCGTTAGGAGAAATCCCTGGCCCGTGGCCCCCACTCCTAGAATGTCCTTGGCAAACACCGGCAGCAGGGTTGTGAATGGGATGATAAACATCGACGCTATTACAGTGATAAGAAGACCGGCGCGCACGGTCTCGTTTTTCCAACTGAACTGCCAACCCACGACGATGCTCCGACCAAAGGCTTCCCTTTTAGCTTCGCCATGGGAGCTCGCAGGGGAACTCTGTCCGATGGTAAGAAGGCAGGTGAGGAAAGTAGACAGGAAAAAGAAAGCAGCCTGAACCGCATAGGAGGCCCCCGTGCCGTACATGGCAATAAGAACCCCTGCCAAGGCCGGTCCAATGCTACGGCACATGTTAAAAACTACCGAGTTAAGGCCGATGGCGTTGGTCAGGTGGCTGAGGGGTACAGCGTCGGCTACCATTGCTGCACGAGCCGGGTGATGAAAGGTCTGGACAATGGACATTCCGAAGGCGGTCACGTAAACATGCCACGGCTGAATCTTTCCAGTGAGGATCAGTGCAGCTACTGCCGCGTACATCAGGCCGTCCAAAAGCTGGACAACAATAACCTGCTTCTTCCGTGGGTAGCGGTCGGCTACACTACCGGCTATGGGCGACAACAAAAGGATAGGGATGGCTTGAACCCCCCGCACGAGACCAAGCTGGGCCGGTGAGTTGGTCAGCTGATAGATGAGCCAACCCCGCGCCACCTGATCCATCCAGGTGCCCATGGCTGTGGCCAGCTGCCCCAGCCAGAGCAAACGGAACTCATAGTAGCGAAGGGCTTCAAAGGTTCTGAATCGGCTTAACACCCGGAAGAATCGTGAAGTGGGTTCACTCACCGCCGGCTCTGGAGTTGTACCTGCGGAGGTGGCGGATTTTTCGTTTTCCGTGGTGCTTGAATTCAGGGAATCTCCAAGACTGGGCCGTGGGGATGATCTTTAACCATGGAACTAAACCGTGGCTCAGAACAACCCCGATTTATACCACGCGCCGGTGGCTGTCGTCCACATGACCCTGTGGTATGGGTCTTGTTTTGACTACCGAATGAGCCGCGTACGGGGCATGGTCACATGGATAATCACCATGGACAGTGCACCCATTGCAGCCATGGATGCAACCGACCACTGCGCTCCCCAGATTGACGCGAGGGCCCCAACCAGCACGCTACCCATGGTCTGAACGAAGTGGGTCTGATGATAGATGGCCATTACCCTGCCGCGGAACTCCGACGGGGCGTGGGACTGGACCACAGTTTGCACCAGGGCGTGGGAGGCAACATGAAAGAGACCTACCAATATCATCAGGGGAAATGAGAGCTTGAACCATGGAGACCAGGCGAAGGCGATGACACTGACCCCGTAGAGAGCGACTCCACCCAGCATGACAATGCCCCTGGCCATCCTGTCCCCAAGTGAAGCAATGAGAACGGAGCTCAACAAGGCACCGATACCCATAGCGGTGAGAAGCAAACCCTGTCCGGTGGCGCCAACTCCGAGGACGTCCTTTGCGAACACCGGCAGGAGAGTGGAGAAAGGCATAATGAACAGCGATGCAACGATTGTAATTAGTAGCCCCGTGCGAATATTTTCGGTCTTCCAGCTGAACTTCCATCCGTCCAGAATGCTCCGGCCCAGGGACGTCCTCTTCATGCCGTGACCTTGAGAGCTGAGCGAAGAAGGCGAGCCTAGACGGAGCTGAACTGTATAGGCAGTTGCGACTATAAAAAAACAGCCTGGACGGCATAGGAGCTACCGGTACCGAACATCGCGATGAGGAGACCTGCCAGCGCTGGGCCGGTGCTCCGGCTTACATTAAAGACTACGGAATTTAGACCAATTGCGTTGGTCAGATGACTCGTGGGCACAGAGTCGGCAACCATGGAAGCGCGGGCGGGATGCTGAAACGACTGGACGGTAGACATCCCCACCGCCCTCACGTACACATGCCATGGTTGAATGCTATCCGTGAATATGAGAAAGGCGACGGTAGCATACATTAAGAAGTCCAGTATCTGCACAATCATCAGCTGGGTCTTTCGGTCATAGCGATCGGCGGCGCTGCCAGCCAACGGCGATAATAAAAGAATTGGGATAGCCTGGATTCCCCGTACGAATCCAAGCTGCACCGGCGAATTGGTTAGCTCATACATGAGCCATCCCCTGGCAACCTGATCCATCCAGGTGGCCATGCCCATAAATGATTGCCCGAACCAGAGCAAACGAAACTGGGGGAACCCAATCACCTCAAAGGCGCGGTTCCGCAATACTGCCTGAAGTATTCTGTGGCGTTTCCCAGCGGCCACTGGCACTGGCGAAGATTTGTCCTTTTCGGGAGTCGGTGAACTCAGAGGGATCTCCAGCGCTGGGGGATCGGGGTGATCTCCCTCACGAAACGAAAGTGATACAATGGCACAGGATGATGTCTCGATATACCATGAGTCAGAGGGCAGCGTCCAGCCACGATGCCGGATTGCGGCCATTGAACAAGGATCAAGATCGCTTTCCGTGCCGGAGTCGAGTATTATTAATGAACATACGACGGTCTGGCGTTGATCCCACGTGTGAATCGTTCATGCCGTTTTGCAAATGAAATCAAAGGAGAGTGTTTGTGGCTGATCCCGATATCCAGACAGAAACCATTCAACCTCAAAGTCCCATGAAACGGATCCTGTCACGGTTGAATCTAGCAAATTGGAATCTCCGGGGTAAATTGCGGGTGGTAAGCCTCACCCTGGTGCTGATCTTTTTGCTTTTATTCGGCGTGGTTGTCTATTGGAGCAACGAGCCGAAACTTTTCAATGTTCGGCAGGTGGCCAAGGAAAAGGCCGCAGGCCGCAACGAAAATTTAGTGACCGGCCATGTGACCACCAGCACGCTGATCATGGTAGCAAATCAGTTACTCGACAAACCCGGTGGCTATTTGACCAACGACATGCTGCCACCCAGCGTTTTCATGGACAACATGCCCAGCTGGGAATATGGTGTGTTAGTCCAGGTGCGTGATCTTACACGAGTGTTACGAAACGACATCAGCCGCGGTCAAACCCAATCAAAGGAGAACGTAGATCTGGCCAAGGCAGAGCCGCAATTCAACGTGGATAACGAAGCATGGCTGTTCCCAGCGGCGGAGACTGAATACCGCAAGGGAATTGTGTCATTAAAGGGTTATCTGGCCGGGGTGGCGGACACTGCAAATACGACGACGCAATTTTTTTCCCGTGCCGATAACCTCCGCGACTGGCTCAAAGTGGTGGCCAACCGTCTGGGGAGCCTATCCCAACGCTTGAGCGCCAGTGTGGGGCAAATTCGGATCAACACGGATCTGGCGGGTGACGCTGACGCACAACAATCCACCGTGCCGAATTTCGAAGTAGGGATAAAAACACCCTGGCTGGAATTAGATGATGTCTTTTACGAGGCAAGGGGAACCTGTTGGGCCTTGATCCATTTCCTACGGGCGGTGGAGATCGACTTCAAGGATGTTCTGGAGAAAAAGAATGCCCTGAGAAGTGTCCAACAGATTATCCGGGAATTGGAAGCAACGCAAAGAACCGTATGGAGCCCCATGCTTCTCAATGGATCGGATTTCGGCTTTACTGCGAATTACTCTCTGGTGATGTCATCCTATGTTTCCCGTGCCAATGCCGGTATCATCGATTTGAGTAATTTGCTTTCCCAAGGCTAGCCGCAGCTTTCCTACATTCAATTCCAGTAGTCCTAGGTCGTCGCCATGGAGAAAAAGGACGAAATTCGCGAGTGGGTCTGGCGACTTTTGAAAGAAAAACACGTGGCACGCTTCCCTGGCCCCCGGGGAAGGATTCCCAACTTCGTGGGTTCCGAAAGATGTGCTCCTCTTCTCTGTCAGCTACCTTCCTGGCAGCAAGCCAAAAGGATCAAGGCCAATCCGGATTCACCTCAAAGGGCCGTACGTCAAAGGGCCCTGGAGGAAGGTAAGGTCATTTATATGGCGGTGCCGAGACTTCAAAGCCTGAAGCCTTTTATCGAATTGGACCCAAAACACTTGAAAGTCTCTCCTTTCCACGCCTCCTCCATCAAAGGGGCCACAAAGTTTGGACGCCCAGTGGCCATGGAGGAGATGAAAAAGATCCATCTCATTGTTTGCGGTTCCGTGGCGGTGAATAGGAAAGGCGCGCGGGTGGGCAAGGGAGGAGGCTATTCGGACCTGGAATATGCCCTGCTGAGGGAAGAAGGAAAAGTGGATGCAGGGACTCCTATCGTCACCACGATCCATCCTTTGCAACTGCTAAATTCGGAATTACCTATGACCGAACATGACATACCGCTAAATGCAATCATTACCCCGGAAGACATCCTCGCTCTTGGGCCAAGCAGAGGAAAGCCGCGCGGAATATATTGGTCCATGATTTCTCAGGAGAAAATTGACACGATTCCGGTGCTTAAGGCGAGGAGGACCCTTGGGAAGGGTTCCCATCAGTGATAGGAAGTCTTTTTTTCTTGATCTAGGTCGAGCAAAGTTCGGCGGCCCGGAAACCCATCACGGATACTGTGCCAATGGCTAACGTCTTCTTCGCCGTACTGCCAACAGAGAAACACGACTTCATCTCCTAACTGGCAAGGAAAATCCACGAGCCCCTGCTCCACTCCCTTGCAAACACAGCCAAGATCATTGATCCGCTCCACTAACTCTTCCACGCGGCGAATGACGTTGGCAACTTCATCATCCGCATTGAGCTTCTTTTGCAAATCAGGACTGTCGGGGCTTAGACCCTCCTTGCGAATCAGGACCTCGCTCTTGCTCCTCATAACCTCGAGGCTTTGAAAGACCTGTTCAATCAATGGACGCAAAGTGGGAAGAAGGGACCTCGCTTCGGCCACAGTGAATAGACGAGGGAAGGGTTGGAAGTTTGCCATGGCTAGCTAGGGCTGACTCCAGGCTCATCCTCCAGGGCCATTCCCTTTTTCATTTCTCTGAGTAAAGCAATATTGTCAGAGTGTCCGGTCATACAAGCCGTCACCATGCCTCGAATGGGCTTCCCGAGCAAATAAAAATCGCCTACGATGTCCAGAATTTTGTGTCTGGCCAATTCATCGGGGAAACGAAGATCCGTGTTAATAATTTTCTCGTCATCAATCAGGATGCAATTGCTAAGGCGGCCTCCATTGGCCAGGCCCATCTTTTCCAGCTGTTCGATATCTTTGACAAATCCAAAGGTACGCGCCCCTGCAATCTCCTCTCGAAAGGAATCAGCACCGGAGTAGATATAGGTGTGCTCCTGGACACCCACGGGAGCTGGATAGTTAAGAATATAGTGGACACCAAAGCTGTCTGCAGGCTCTACTGTAATCCATTTCCCCCCGTCCGTTTCCGTTCGGTAGGGCTTATCCACCACAATCTCCGACCACTGGGCATCCTGCTCCTCAATGCCGGCTTCTTCAATGAGGCGGCAAAATTCCAACGCAGATCCATCCATGATGGGAATTTCCCCATGCATTTTGACCAGCAGGTTACTTATTCCATAGGAGTGTAGCGCGGCGAGAAAATGCTCCACTGTCTTGACCATGATGCCCTTCCTTTGAAGAGAGGTGGCATACCCGGTGGAGAGCACGTAGTTGAGATGGGCTGGAACAGTGACATCGGCCGAAATACCGGCAAAAAGAATGCCGCTATTGGGAGGCAATGGATGGAGGATGAGGCCTGTTTTTACCCCGGAGTGAAGTCCATGGCCGGCGCCCACCACACTCTTTTTCAGGGTCCTCTGATTCAGGGTCTTCTTACGTGATCGTTTCGCTGTCACCGCCTTAGGACGCCTTTGCCCTTTCGTGGTTTTGGCTTTCTTTCCTTTTGCCGCCTTCTTTACGGCAGGTTGCTCGTCCAAGGCCCGCTGAACTGTTTCCAATAAACTGTCCAGGGAAAGCGGTTTTTCCAAAAAATCAAATGCACCCAGTTTGGCTGCCGCCACAGCAGTATGGATGTTACCGTGACCTGAAATCATAATCACTCGAAGGTTCGGGTGTTGCTCCTTGATCAGTTTAAGGATATCGATACCATCCACGTCGGGCATCCAGATATCTAGCAAGACGAGATGGGGCAACTGGTTGCGGATAAAATCCCGCACCATGGCCTCGTTTTTTGCCTCTACCACTCGATAGCCTTCGTCCGTAAGGACCTCTCTTATGGTCTCTCGCACACCGTCCTCATCATCGATAACTAAAATGGTCTTTTCGTTCCTTTTCACTCCGCGTTCTCCTCCGCCATTAAGTCAATTTGACCAGCCGTTAACCCCGATCCGACATTACTCGGTCCAAAATTTCATCGCCAGCAAGAATCAGATGGGGCTCCAGATCTGTTTGTGCCATAAATCGATATCCCAACTTTAGTGTCATTCCGGTCCTGCGACCAAAGTGTGGGCGACTGTTGATACGTTTGCCACAGGATTGTATGTGGCTTCCTCATTATTGTCGGATCGGGGTTAAATTGAAAGTCCATGCTCTCTTTTTGTCAACTCCACGGGTTGGTCCTGGGCGGTCACGGGTAATTCAATGATAAACCGCGTACCCGTGGGTTCGTTTGGACGTACCCGTATATATCCACGGTGATCCGACACAATGGCGCTCACGATGGCCAGACCTAAACCCGTCCCCTCTTTCTTAGTGGAAAAGTAAGGTTCGAAAATATTCTCTCTCACCTCGGGGGACAATCCATAACCATTGTCGGCAACTTCCAGGTGAACAATACGCAAGGAAGGGGCATACTCGGTGGAGATTTCGATTCTTCCGCCATCTTCCACCACAGCCACAGCGTTGTCTAGCAGGTTAATCAAGACGCGCTTGATCTGTTCCCGGTCCAGCTCAAGCAACGGGAGGTCCCCCCGCTTATCAAAGCGAAACTCCAAACCTCTGTGTCCCTCCTTGAAAAGAAACAGAGCTTCTTTAACCACCTGGTTGAGATCATTGGGGGACAGCTTCGCCGTGGGTAGACGGGCAAAGTTAGAGAATTCATTCACCAGGTTTTTGAGTTCCTCCACCTGTTTAATGATCGTAGAAGTACACTTCTCCAGTACAGCACCGTCGCCTTCCAGAAGATGCTCGTAGCGTTTTCTCAAACGTTGGGCGGAAAGCTGAATGGGAGTGAGAGGATTTTTGATCTCGTGGGCAATGCGCCGAGCCACTTCGCGCCATGCCTCCATCCGTTGTACTTTCTGGATCTCGGTGATGTCCTCCACAAACATCATGACTCCCAACACTTCTTCTTCTTCATCCCTCAACGTAGCAGCGGTCACCAGCAAAGTCAGGATCCGGTCGCTTCTGGTAACCTTAATCTCGCGCTCGATGCCTCTGCTGCCCCGTACACGATCAATGATCTCCCCCAGAACCACGAGTGAATCAGACTGAAACACCTTGTCGTATCGTTGTCCCAGCACATTACCCGCATCCAGACCCAAGACCTGTTCTGCAGCTCGGTTAATGGTAGTGATCTTTCCCTGTCGATCCACGAATACTACCCCTGCCGTAACGTTGGTCAACAGGGTCTCCATGAACCGTCTTCTCTGTTCCAGTTCCGTGTTGATCTGCTTGAGATCTCGGGTCATCTGGTTAAAGGAACCCACAAGCATACCAATCTCATCATCACCGCTGGTGTCGATCTGATAGTCCCAATTCCCGTGGGCCACCTCATGAGTTCCCTCGGCAAGCTTTTGAATGGGACCGGTAATACCCTTGGCCAGGTAAAGGCCGAACCAGGTGGCAGAAAAGATAATGACAAGAGTAAAGAGGATCAGGGTCAACATGTAAGTGTTTTTAATATCCTCTTTAAAAATAGCCAGGTTCTTGTGCTCATCATAGGAGCGCCTGATCTGAAGTGCTCTCTTTGTAATACTCTTTGGGACAAAGTAGTCCACCACCACAACCCCCAGGATTTTACCGTCCCGACTCTTTACGGGGACCCCTCCCCGGATAATGTCCCCCTCTCCAAACCCTTGAGTCCGTGTCACCTCCAGACCACGCAATGCACGATTGAGGAATTCGGATTCGGGTTTGACCGTGATGCCGGTGGGCACTTTGTCATTGAAGGCAACCACCAGGGGCTTACGATCAGGAGAGAAGATTTCCACCGTTCCCAAATTGTACTCGCGCTGTTTGGCCTCCACGAAGGCCTTCAAGCCATCCATTGACTTGGGATCGAAGAGCCCTGCCGCGGTGATACGCTGGCTAAGCTGGCGGGCATAAAACAGAGCATTATTTGCTGAGTTCTGGTAATAAGTCTCACCAATTTCCAGCGAACCTCGCAGCGCATTTGCCACCTGTACCCCAAACCACTTATCAAAGGATTTCGTTACGAATCCACCAGCAATGAAAAAGAGGAGCAAGGTGGGGATCAGCGAGAGGCTAATAAAGGCAAGAACCAGTCTCACTCGAAGTCGTGAGCCTGGTATGTTCCTCCTTCTCTCGAACAGAAGTTTGACCAAGTTGCGCACCACTAGAAAGACCAACAAAACGAGAAGAATAATGTTGATGTTAACAAGGAGAAAGAATGCGATATTGTTGGTGAGGGTGTATTCGGTGGAGATTTCGGGGATCAGCACTTCAAAGACGGCAAAGAGCAGCACCATCAGGGTGGCGATAAGCATCACCATCCCTTCGCGCTTTCTCCTCTTAGCCTCCTCCTGCCTGAGGCTGTCTTCTATTCCTTTTGACCTGTCCTGTGAGGCCATAAGCTATCCGGCCCCCCGTGGGCCGTCACCGAAAGTGGAAAGATTCTATCTTTTGAAGTAGTAAAGGACAAGGGTTAAGATAACGCTGATAAGTAGGCATGTGGCCAAAGGAAAATAGACAGTAAGGTTACCTCTCCTGAGGGTTATATCACCCGGGAGTTGCCCCAACCACGGGATTTTGCCTCCCAGAGAGAAAATTACTCCTAGAACCACCAGCAGTACACCACCGAGAACAAGGACCTTGCCCAATTCGCCCATGACTGCAAATTTTCACCTTCAATCAAAGCAAATTCTGCTGCTTGCCGCCCGCATTCGGCGGCATGGTTTCCTTACTGCGGCCAAAGTGTTCATAGGCCAGAGGGGTGGCCACTCGTCCCCTGGGGGTCCGGTTAATATAGCCCACCTGTATCAGATAGGGCTCATAGGCGTCCTCGATGGTGTCTTTTTCCTCACCAATTGCGGCAGAAAGTGTCTCTATCCCCGTGGGTCCCCCGCCAAATTTATCGATTAACGTGAGTAGGATCATGGTGTCCATCTTATCGAGTCCTATGTGGTCTATTTCAAGCATTTCCAGGGCACCCTGGGTGGCTTCCTTAGTAATTATACCGGCTGCCTTCACCTGGGCGAAATCCCGCACCCTGCGTAACAGACGATTAGCAATCCTGGGAGTGCCACGGGATCGGCGTGCGATCTCTGCCATACCCTCATAGTTTCCCTTCGTCCCCAGAAGTGAAGCGGACCTTTGAAGAATCTGAACCAGGGTCTCCGGGGAATAGAAATCGAGGCGAAAGACGGCTCCAAAACGGTTGCGCAGCGCAGGCGTGAGGAGTCCCGATCGCGTGGTTGCGCCGATGAGCGTGAAGCGCTTGAGTTCCAGCTTGATGGATCGAGCAGAAGGTCCTTGGCCAATCATGACATCGATCTGGTAATCCTCCATGGCCGGGTAGAGTACCTCCTCCACTACATGGTTGAGACGATGGATCTCGTCGATAAAAAGGATATCGCCTTCCTCCAGGTTGGTGAGCAACGCCGCCAGATCCCCGGGTCGCTCCACCACAGGGCCGGAGGTGGCTTTAATGTTGACCCCCATTTCCCGGGAAAGGATATAGGCCAATGAGGTCTTCCCCAGCCCCGGCGGTCCATGGAAGAGAAAGTGGTCGAGGACATCATTTCGTCCTTGGGCTGCAGCGATGGCAACTTTGAGGTTCTCTTTGATCTTGTCCTGCCCCACATATTCGTCGAAGGCACGGGGCCTAAGACCCATCTCGAATTTCAGATCCTCTTCCGTAGGTATTGCTGAGATCTGGCTGGAACTATCCCCCATGGGTGAAACCAAAGTCCCCTTGGGCTCGATGACGTCTCGTTGTGCCATGGGTTGTTACCTTATTGACTCAACCTACGCAGGGTTTCTTTCAAAACCACTTCCAGGTTCCCCGCTTCACCGTTAACCACTTCGCGTACTATGTTTTCCGATTCTCCGCGCCGGTATCCCAGATTCACAAGGGCGGAAACGGCATCCCGAATCAATTGCGAGCTACCACCCGGTCGGCCCATCTGCTTCTCCTCGGGAAAGGCCATCAGTTTGTCTCTTAACTCAACAATCATGCGCTCCGCTAACTTTTTCCCAACTCCCGGAATCGAAACAAGGCGAACCTGGTCCCCGTCCCTGAGGGCGCGAACCAGTTCCTTTGATGGCATCCCCGAAAGGATACCAATGGCCAATTTTGGACCGATCCCGGACACTCCATTCATCATTAAAAATGTTTGCTTCTCATCGTGTTCGAGGAACCCAAACAGCTGCAAGGCGTCTTCCCGTACATAAGTATGAACGAATAGGCTCACCGGTTTACCGATTTCCGGTAAACGGTAGAACACGCCCAGGGAGATAAAGAGTTGATAGCCAACCCCCCCAACGTCGACTACCACCTCGCCGGGTTCTTTTTGGGCGAGGGAGCCGCTTATTTTCGCTATCACGGGCGTGTCACATCCTTACTGGCTTGACCATGGACACCCACCTGGCGCCGCGGTGGTGTCGCTGCCTCGATACGCGATTGAAAGGTCCGCTGGTGGAGATGGCAAATGGCTGCGGCTAGAGCGTCAGCTGCATCTGTGCCAATTGGTTCGGTGAGATGAAGTAGTGAGCTAACCATTTTTTGCATTTGCAGCTTGCTGGCATGACCGTAGCCCACCACCGACTGCTTGATTACAACGGGAGAGTATTCTTGTACGTCCAGGTCGTTCTCAGCCCCGGCCAGCAGTGCTACACCGCGGGCCTGCCCTAACTTCAATGCGCTTTGTGCATTACGGGCAAAGAAGACCTTTTCCACGCTAATGATGTTCGGCCTATAGCGTCGCAGCACTTCTTGTAGTCCCTGATAGATACGTTTTAGCCGGGCTCCCTGCCCCTGGTTGGATGAGGACCCAATGGTTCCGTGGGCCACGTGAAGGAGGGAACCGCCGTGGAGTTCAATAACCCCCCACCCCGTATGAACGGTCCCTGGATCGATCCCCAAAGTTCTTTCCTCGTTAATTTCCATTAACCACTGGGCACGAAGACTATGAACCCGCCAATGACCGGTTAACCGGTCGTATCGAGAAATTCATCCGGGATGTCGAAGCTTGCCGAAACCGTCTGGACATCATCATGGTCCTCAAGCTCTTCCGCAAGCTTGAGTGCTTGTTCAGCATGTTTTAGGTCCAGGGCCACCGTGTTCTTGGGAATCATAGAGATCTGTGCCGTTACGATCTGGACTTTCTCTCGTTCAAGACGTTCCCTGAGCTTTTCAAGGTTTTCCGGTTGGGCGACAATTTCAAAATGACCGTCCTCTTCGCGCACATCCTCGGCCCCACCGTCCAAGGCAACGTCCATCAAACGGTCCTCTTCAATCTGGGTCTTATCCACCGTGATCAAGGCCTTCCTATCGAACATCCACGCTACACACCCGCTCTCACCCATATTGCCACCGTATTTCGTGAACATACGTCGGATTTCAGAGACGGTCCGGTTCTTATTGTCAGTCACCACGTTGACCATCATGGCCGCCCCCCCCGGACCGTAGCCTTCGTAGCTTACCTCCTCATAGGTAACCGATTCCAATTCCCCCGTTCCCTTCTTGATGGCTCGATCGATGTTTTCGGCAGGCATACTGGCCGCCTTCGCGGTTAGTACGGCAGTGCGCAGTCGGGGGTTACTTTCGATGTCGCCGCCACCCATACGGGCTGCCACCGTGATCTCCTTGATGAGCTTGGTAAACAGTTTTCCACGTTTGGCATCCTTGGCGGCCTTTTTGTGCTTAATGGAACTCCATTTAGAATGGCCTGACATAACAGAATCCTCGCTCAATAAATCTAATCAGAGTAGCAGGCTTACGGTGAGGGATTATAGCACTCTTCTTAACATAATATGGGTCGTGGGTAAATGGTCCGCCTCTGCCCCGATATTTTCTTTCGTCCGGACGTCCAATCTAGTATAATCAGCGCCTTAATGGTCAAGCCAATTCTTTCACCGTACCAACCTGCAAAAGTTTGGACCGCAGCTCGGCGATTGGGAAGGTTCCCAGCAATTCTCCTCCCTTTTCTCCTCGCTTGCTCATTACCTCCCGCAAAAGTTGAATTGCCCGGTCTACATGCCATCCCAGGAGGTGCCAGTCAAACCGGCATTGCTTCATGGTACGGTCCTGGATTTCACGGCCTGCCCACCGCTAGTGGCGTCATCTATAACCAGTTCGAACTCACTGCAGCTCACCAAACCCTGCCTCTGGGTAGTCATGTTATGGTTACTAACTTGGGAAATGGCAGATCGGTGGAGGTGGCCATTAATGATCGTGGTCCATTCATGAAGGGAAGGATCATTGACCTTTCCTATGCTGCTGCCAATGCCCTGGGGATGGTGGATCCAGGGACAATCCCTGTAAAAATTGAATTGGTGGAACGAGGCATCCACAGAATTCGGATGATTCGTGAGAATCTCGATTATACGTTGCAACTGGGCTCGTTCGTTGAAGTAGAAAACGCCTTAGAACTGAAAGGTCGGTTAGTTAAAAGTTATCCTTGGGCCCAACCCGTCACCATCGTACTATTCCGAGGCAATGACTCCATTTACTTTAGAGTCCAAACAGGCACCTTTTCCGAGCGCCGCGCAGCGGAGGACCACGCCCGCCAGCTGGCGAAGGAAGGAATCCCCACCATCATCATGGAAGACTGAGTAGATCAACAGCGGTCAGGAAGCTGGGCTCAGAAAATATTCATCCCCCTGCTGGACAATCCTTTTTTCACGGACCAGTTTTATTAGATGGGCCTCCACGGAGCGACCTGCCACAGGGATAAGCACGGGAATGAGCTTTTCGTAAATGACCTCCACCATGGAATCAATGGTGTGACGTCCGTCTTTCAAACACCCAAGAATCTGTTGTTCGCGCATCCGACGATGCTCGATATACTCTCGAATTTTACCGTAGGGATCGTCCATATGGGGCCCATGGCCGGGAAGCAACACTTTAATTTTAAGGTCCAATAGCTTCTCGAGGGATTGCATATAGTGGGCCATGTCACCATCGGGAGGGCCGATGACCGCGGTTCCCCGACCAAGGATATGATCTCCGGTAAAAAGAACCTCCTGCCGACTCTCATAGAAGCAACAGTGTCCTGACTCGTGCCCAGGTGTGTGCACCACGGTAAGCTCGCCGCCATCGTAGGGGATCCGGTCTCCCTCTCCGTATTGGAAGTCTTCTCCTCCCAGGTACCCAGCACGGGTTCTAGAGATACCCAGTTTCGCTCCACACCGCTTTTTTAACGCCAGCGCCCCTCCGCAGTGATCTCGATGGATATGGGTGATAAGAATACGCTCCACTTTTTTTGCGCCCATGGCCTCCACCTTTTCAAGAATGCCATCTATGTTCCCCGACGAGGGCAGAGCCACATCGATTACTGTGGTGGCATCACGGCCCAGAACGTATTGGTTAGTTCCGTTGAGGGTCATGGGTCCCGGATTGTCCGCTGTGAACCAACGAATGTTATCCAATGCTTGTGCCATGATCGTTGCAAGTCTACTTCGCTTCGCTTACCGCATTCTCATTGACATTCTAACAGAAAACTCGGTATTGCATAGGGGCTAACTCACATCCCAATGACAGAGGAGGTCATCACCTATGCAGATCATTGATTCCGACGCCCATGTGATAGAAAACGAGCACACCTGGGATTTTATGGCGGAAGAGGAACAGGCCTTCAGGCCGGTGGTGGTGGTTCCAAAACATGGCCGGGCGGTAAACGTGGCAGGGGGGGTCGGAGGGACTTCTCGCGAGGTCCAGGAGTTTTGGATCATCGACGGGAGGGTTTTTTCCAAACTGTCCGGCTTCGTGAGCAATGAAATGTCGGCGGGGGCCCGGGAGGCATCGGACGTTGAGGCACGTCTTTCCCACATGGACGAACTGGGGGTCGACATGCACGTCCTTTACCCGAGTCTTTTGGCACCGCTGACCCGCCGGCCAGAGGTGGAGGTGGCCCTTCATCGAAGCTACAACCGCTGGATGGGAGATATCTGGCAAAAAGGGAAGGGCCGCCTCCGCTGGGCAGCCGTCCTTCCCCTATTGAGCATGGACAAATCCCTGGAGGAGCTCCGCTGGGCAAAAGACCACGGTGCGTGCGCCTTTATGTTGCATGGCGTCGAGAGCGATCGGCGTCTCTCGGCACCCTACTTCTTCCCGCTTTACAAAGAGGCGGAGAAGCTCGATCTACCTGCCTGCGTTCATGCCACTTCAGGAAGCTTTGCCATGCACGATATCTTCGGCCAGGACTCGGGCTTTTCCACCTTCAAACTCCCCGTGGTGGGGGCCTTTCATGACCTGATCATGAAACAAATCCCCGACAAGTTTCCCGGTCTCAGATGGGGATTCATTGAAGTCAGCGCACAGTGGATACCTTACGCCATGAATGACCTGGAGATTCGTTTTCGCAAACGTGGCATGAGGTGGCCGGGGGCGGATCTCCTGAAAGAGAATCGTATTTATGTGGCCTGTCAGACTGCCGACGACCTGCCCAAAGTACTCGAATGTGCCGGCGAGGATAACATCGTCATCGGTTCAGACTACGGACACAACGACACCTCCGCAGAGCTTAAGGCGTTGCCTAAACTAAAAACAGAAGGCACCGTGGCGCCTGAAATCATAGACAAGATTTTGTACGACAACGCAAAGCGCCTTTACGCCTTATGAGATCAAGGCCGCGAACAACAAACAAAAGGAAAGGAAAATTATATGCGCGGACAAGCAGCGGTGGTAACTGGCGGTGCCAAAGGAGTGGGACGCTACATTGCTCAGGGATTAGCCAGTGAAGGTGTCCGGATAGCCATCGTGGATACTGACACTGAGCCATTGGACAGGACTCGCAAAGAGTTGGAGGGTATGACCTCGGATTCTTTCAGTGTTAAGGCCGATGTAACCAATGAGAACGAAGTTAAGGATCTCATGGCCCGTGCTGCCGATCGCTTCGGCCAGATTGATATCTTGGTTACTTGCGCGGGAATCGTTCCCCACTTCAGTTGGGGTGTACCCAAATGGCCCGTCATAAGGGACATGGACAAGTCCTTTTGGGACCGAGTCATCCAGACCAATCTTGGGGGTGTGTTTCTGTGCAACAAACACGTCATTCCCTACATGCAGAAACGCAAATCGGGTCATATCGTGAATATGCACGGTGGGGGCGGTACCATCGGTGCCTGCGCCTACGTGGTTACCAAAGAATCCGTACGGCACTTTAGCCGTATGGTGGCTGAAGAGGTGCGCGCGGACAACATATGCGTTGTTACCGTATCACCCGAGCACTCAGTCTCCTTCGACTATTCCCCGGAAGAGGCACGAAAGCAGGTGCCGGGGGTGGAGTCCCTGGGCAATCGGTTCATCCTGGCCGCACAGGCCGGCATGGAGTTTTCAGGCAAACTGGTGAACCTGAAAGATGGGCAATTGAACGTGATTGACCCCTGGTAGGATTCGGGAGGGCAGACAGAATGAAAGAAAAAGTGACCATCGTAACGGGGGGAGCCAAAGGCATTGGCCGTTATATCGCCCACGGATTTGCCAAGGAAGGGGCCAAGGTGGCCATTGCCGACATCGACACCGCCCGTCTGGAAAAAACCCACAAGGAGCTTGAGTCCATCACATCCGAGGTGATGAGCTCCAAGCTGGATGTCAGAAACGAGGAGGATGTGCGAAGGTTCATGGCTCAGGTGAACGACCGCTTCGGACAAATCGACGTACTGGTTAACGACGCCGCCATCGTCCCCCACTTTAACTGGGGCGTACCCAGATGGGCAGCCATCCGGGATATGGATAAAGGTTTTTGGGACCGTGTTATCGAGACCAATCTGGGAGGCACATTCCTGTGCACCAAACACGTGATCCCTTATATGGAAAAGCGGCGATCGGGTCACATCGTGAATCTGTTTGGTGGAGGACGTGATGTGGGGGCCTGTGCCTATGTGGTCTCAAAGGAGGCCATTCGCGCCTTTACACGTATGGTGGCCGAGGAGGTCCGTGGGGCCAATATCTGCGTGGTATCTCATGCACCTGAGGGTGCAGTCGCCACGGAAAATGCGCCCGAGGAAGCACGCCAGCGACTGCCAGTTGTGGAATCTTTAGGGAACCGCTTTATCCTGGCCGCACAGGCAAGTATGGAGTTATCGGGAAAACTGCTCATGTTCTCGGACGGCCGTTTGAAGGTCAGGGAACAGTAATCACGCGGACCACTGGGACGGCCTCTGACCAGTTAAGGGAGGACAAAATGCAAGGACAGGTAGCCATTGTAACCGGGGGAGCAAAAGGCATCGGCCGCTATATTGCCCATGGATTCGCCAAGGCAGGAGCCAAGGTAGCCATTGCTGACATCGACACCGCCCGCCTGGAACAAACGCGTAAGGAGCTGGAGGGAATCACCTCGGGTGCGCTGAGCGCCAAGGTGGACGTCAGAAACGAAGACGAAGTCCGCGGGTTCGTGGCTCAGGTTGCCGACCGATTCGGACAGATCGATGTCCTGGTTAACAACGCCGCCATCGTCCCCCACTTTAATTGGGGAATACCAAAATGGGCCCTGATCCGTGACATGGAAAAAAGTTTTTGGGACACTGCCATCCAAACCGCCGTGGGAGGCACCTTCCTGTGCACAAAACACGTAATCCCTTACATGGAAAAACGCCGGTCCGGGCATATTCTAAATGTGCACGGCGGCGGGAACGAACCTGGGGCTTGCGCCTATGTGGTCACGAAGGAGGCCATCCGAAGTTTTACCCGGATGGTGGCCGAAGAGGTTCGCGAGTCCAACATATGCGTTATTATTGTGGCCCCGGAAGGTCCATTTGCCACCGAAGATGCTCCTGAGGAAGCGCGCAAGCGAATGAAGTCCCCGGAGGATATGGGAGCCCGTTTTCTGCTAGCGGCTGAGGCCGGCATGGAGATGTCTGGGCAGCTTGTGCATCTAAAGGACGGTCGCCTGAACGTCAGGACTGGTCCGAGGAACTGACACCCAAGGCCGTTCCCAAGTCCAGGGTTCGACGGGCACGTTCCACAATGGGGCGGTCCAGCAGTTGGCCGCCGAAGGAAACGGAACCGTCTCCCCGAGCTACGGCTTCGTCGTAGGCCTGGATCACCTTCTGGGCGTATTCCATCTCTTCCCGCGTCGGGCTAAAGACACTGTTAATGGTATCGATTTGCGAAGGGTGAATCAACGACATGCCGGTAAATCCCAGGCGCCGAGACTGCCGGGCAAACCCCCAGAGACCATCAGCGTCATTAAGATCAACCCAAACCCCATCCACCACCTGAACATGGGCCGACGCAGCAGCGACGACCATGGCCGACCGGGCGTAGATCAAATCCTGCGCTTCTCCCTTGCGCACCAGGGGAAGACCCACCTCCCGGCTAAAGTCTTCTGCCCCGAACATTAATCCCATGACCCGCGAGGAACAGGAGGCAATGGCTGCAGCGTTGAGGAGTCCCTTAGGGCTTTCGATTGCTATGAGGAACCGGACGAGTCCTCGCTCCATCCCGAGTGCGGCTTCTCGCCTCGTGACGATGCCATCCACCTGGCGCACCTCTTCTGGCGTCTCCACCTTGGGAAGCACCAGACCGTCCAGCCCTGGCCGAATAACCGCTTCCAGGTCCGAATCCATTCGTTCATGTCCGATGGCATTGATGCGAACGAAACGTGCGGGTGAATTGGGGAGACGTTCGTGCCCCAATGCGTCGCTGATCAGTTTACGGGCCGCATCTTTCTCGCTTGGAGCCACGCCATCTTCAATATCCAACATGATGGCGTCGGTGTTGAGACCCATCGCCTTATCAATCATGCGCTGCCGGTGACCCGGCACAAACATCCAGGAACGTTTAAGGTCCATAGGGACAACCTCCCACTGCCAATCTCATTACCTCAACGCCAGTAAATTGTCTATTCGAGTTGTCAAGAATTCTCAGGGGCTCCGTATCCAAAAAAATGATCGAGACGTGATCTTAACTTTTGGCTCCTCGGGGAGCGAGCCTCCGGCCGCGGGCAATAGGCCAGTGAGTATCTGGGGCTACACGTCCGATGCCCACGGCCTTACGTCTCACTCCCCTTCGTCGCGCCACACGTATTGGGCGCAGGGGGCCTGGCCCGAGGAAAGGGAGACGTCTGATACTAGAGACTCAAATCACATTGACATGCCGGATTAAATGACGGAGCCTCGTGGTACAGGCCCATCGGCTCCCACTGAGGGACAGGCCCGCAAGCACACTATCCCGTCGTTATACTATGCTACCCGCTGAGGACCACCGAAGCGGACGCGCACTTTCCGCGCTACAGGCCTCCTTCAGGTTGACAGTCCACCCAAGGGTCGGATACCCTTTGGCAAATTATTCCATCGTAATGCAAATGGTAAACGTCAATCCTTCGAGCCCGGTCTGAAGCACCGGATGTTTTCAAAATACAATAATCCTTATGCGGTGCAAATAATGGTTGTATGAAAGTCGGCACCCTCAAGCTCTGCCTTCCGGTAGTCCTAATCACGGCCCAGCATTCCGGGATAGGGATCATTATCCCCCCGTTCCTTGAAAACCTGGCCTATCCCGTCTCTGCCATAGGTGCTCTGTTCGCGGTGGGACCCATGCTCTCCCTCTCGGCCCGGCTGCCCGCCGGTTTCGCCTATCGAGGAGCCCGTGCAAAGACTCTTATTTCCGTGGCCCTTGTGGTGGCGATGCTGTGTAACCTCGCATACGGTTTTGCCGTAAAACCCGTACCCTTCATCATTGTGCACGCGTTGAACGGATTTGTCATGGGTGCGGCCATGACTTTCTATCTGGCCTATTTCGTGGAATCACTTCCCCCGAACGAGGACCGCCACCATGCCATGGGATACTATTCCGGGACCCTTGCCGTCGGGCACTCCAGTGGTGGATTACTGGCAGGCGTGGTGGCCGACCGATACGGCTACGTGATGAGCTTTTGGTCCTTGGCTCTCGTTGCACTTTGCGGCCTCGTCCTATTCCTCTTGATTCGATTCACCCCTTCTCGACCCAGAGACCCTTCCAAGCGTGAAGAGAAAATGCCCACCCTTCGCCAAACACTCCAGGCGATCATCAACCCGCAGATGGCCATCATTGTGGTGATCGCCATATTCCTAAACATGCTGCATCAACTGCACGTGACCTTTCTTCCCCTCTACTGCCTCGCCGTGGGATTGACACTGACTCAAGCTGCAATTATCAAAGCCTCCCACGCCCTTTGCAATGCCATCACCCGGCCCATCAGCGGTTACATCACCAAAGGCTTTGGTCACCAGAGTCTCTCCCGTGTGGCCTTGCCGCTGCAGGCAGCCACCTTGATGCTGATTCCCTTCTTTGACAAGACGGCCACACTGGTAGTGGTCCTAGTAGTTGTAGGATTCCTGAGGGCCATCGTCCTCGTTGCTAACACCATCAGCATCGTACAGGACGTGGATGAGACTCGTGTGAGCCGAGGCGTTGCCTCCGGAGTGTTCCACGCCGCAGGGGACCTCGGGGTAGTGCTGGGTCCCAGTGTGGGAGGAGTCATTGCTACCTTCACCGGTGTCATCCGTCTCTTCTTCGTGGGACCGCTCATGATTGCAATTACCTTCTTGATCGTTCTGTGGGGATCCCAATTTTTCGGCTCCTCACAAAAAGCGGGAAGAAAAGAGATGTCCGTGGACGGCTAAGCCACTGTTAAAGGCTACCCAAACATATCCGATAAACGAATACTCGTGCAAAGGCGTAAAGCGAGGACAGCTAAGCGCAAAGCGTCAAATGCAATTAAACGCAGACTTACGCAGATGGACACCGAGGGACGTGCGCTAAGCGCAAGGCGATTAATTAGTGACGAGTACGAGTACTGAGCGAGAAGCGTAAAGAGACAACAGACTACGGACAACGGACTACAGACTCTCGGTCGTCAATCACTGGATCCGGGTTAGAGGTCGGTAGTCAGTGGTCCTGATTCCGCAAGGACGCTATGCGCCTTGCGCTCTGCTGCGCCCGATTAGTAGGACTTCGGCATGCCCAGTACATGTTGCCCCAAATAGGAAAGCACCAGGTTATTGCTCACAGGGGCAATGGTAAGCAAGCGTGTCTCGCGGAATTTTCGTTCCACGTCGTAATCTACGGACAGACCGTACCCCCCATGGGTGTTAAGACAGACGTTGGCTGCTTCCCAGGAAGCCTCTGAGGCCAAAAGTTTTGCCATGTTGGCCTCGGCCCCGCACTTTTCCTTCCGGTCGAACTTCGTAGCCGCCAAAAAGCGCACGAGATTGGCCGCTTCAATGCGGGAGTAGGCCTGTGCGATGGGAAATTGAATCCCCTGATTGGAACCAATAGCACGACCGAAAACCTCACGCTCCGTGGCATACTTGGCCGCCCGTTGGATAAACCAGCGACCGTCACCAATGGCTTCCGCAGCCACCAAAATACGCTCAGCATTCCACCCATCAATGATGTAACGAAACCCCATCCCCTCCTTACCCACGAGGTTTTTCCCCGGCACCTTGAGTCCGTCGAAGAAGAGAAGATTGGTGTGCTGGTTAATCATGAGGTCCAGGGGCTTCACCTCGAGCTTACCTTCCACCTCCTTGAGATCCACGATAAAAACCGAAAGCCCCTGAGTCTTATCCTTCAAGTCATCATAGGGAGTGGTGCGGGCCAGGAGAAGCATCAGGTCGGATTGGCGCACGCGGGAGATGAAAATTTTCTGGCCCCAAATGAGATAATGATCACCTTTGCGCTCTGCCCGGGTTTGAATTCGAGTGGTTTCCGAACCAGCGTCAGGCTCGGTCACCGCAAAGGCCTGAAGACGCAATTCCCCGCGAGCGATCTTTGGTAGATAGCGTTTTTTTTGCTCCTGGCTTCCGTGTTTGAGAAGCGTTCCCATGGTGTACATCTGGGCGTGGCAAGCGGTGGAGTTTCCTCCCGAACGATTGATTTCCTCCAGGATGATGCTCGCCTCTGTTATGCCCAGATTGCTGCCGCCGAATTCTTCAGGAATCAGGGCCGCAAGCCATCCCAGCTCGGTGAGCTTGCGCACAAAGGCCTCCGGATAGTCTCGTTTTCGATCCACCTCTCGCCAGTAGGAATCAGAATACTCATGGCAAACCTTACGGATCTCTTCCTGAATCTGCATTTGGTCCTGAGTCAAATTGAAGTCCATGGACGCCTCCTATACCTCCGTGCGTAGTATATCTGCCAGGCTTAGAAATGCAAAATTCGATGGTCTTCATGCTTTGCACTTTTCATTCCTCATTGTATGATACAACAAACTCAAGAGGGAGGAACCGATCATGGCCGTGAAACCTGGCTGGGAAGGCCGATATTTCGAGGACTTCGAAGTGGGTGACGTTTACCGCTGCCGCCTGGGGCGTACCATCACGGAGGCGGACAATATCTCTTTCACCTTACTCACCAACAACACGAATCAAATACACTTCAACAACGAGTATGGTAAGCAGACTGAGTTTGGAAAGTGTCTGGTCAACAGCGCCCTCACACTGGCCATCGTCGCGGGCTTGGGAGTGGCCGACGTGAGTGAAAACGGTTTTGCCCTCGGCTGGGATGAGATCAAGCTACCAAACCCGGTTTTCGCCGGTGATACGGTTTACTCGGAATCCGAGGTCTTGGACAAGCGCGAGTCAAAATCGAAGCCTCAATGGGGAATCGTCAAGGTCCGCACCCGCGGCATCAAGCAAGACGGCACGGTAGTGATCGATTATTCGCGCTCCGTGATGGTCTGGAAGCATGCCCACGCCCCCAAACGCAATCTCTTTCCGGAGGTCAAGAGTGAGTCCAAGTAAGTCCGACCATGTCGCAGCTCTTAGCGGTATCCGGGTCGTCGCATTCGAACAGGTTCTCTCCGGTCCCTTCTGCACCTTGCTCTTAGGTGACATGGGGGCCGAGGTCATCAAGATAGAAAAGCCTGGTACAGGGGATTTGATTCGTCATTGGGACAGCGCTGTCCGGGGTCTTTCCTCCGGCTACGTGTGGCTCAATCGTAACAAGCGAAGTCTTACCGTGGACGTAAAGCAAGACAAAGGTCGGGAGTTGGTTCATAACCTCGTGAAAAAAGCCGATGTTTTCTTCGAGAACGCATCCCCTGGGGTGGCTGCACGGGTAGGTCTAGGCTACGAAGAGCTTTCAGCCCTGAACCCGAGGCTGATTTATTGTTCCCTCTCCGGCTACGGGCAGGATGGGCCCTATCGGGACGTCAAAGCCTACGATCTGTTGATCCAAGGCGAGGCCGGATTGATCGCGACCACCGGTTATCCGGACAAACCAGCCAAGGCGAGCATCGCCATCGTCGATATCGCGGCGGGCATGTATGCAGCTCTAGGTATTTCTCTTGCCCTGTTGCAACGGGAAAAAACCGGTCGTGGGCAAGCCGTGGATATCTCCATGTTCGAATCCTTGGTCTCATGGCTCGGATATTTTCCGCATCACTACTGGCACCAGGGGGAGGAACCTGAGCGTATGGGAATGCGCCACCACTACGTAACACCCTACGGACCTTACGTCGCCCGAAACGGCCAATACGTAAACCTGGCCGTGGCTACTCCTCAGGACTGGCAGATTTTCTGCCGTGAAGTGATCGAGCGCCCGGATCTCCTCTCCGATGAACGCTTTTCCACGGTTGAGAAGAGAAGGCAAAACCGCGCCGTGCTGGAGGAAACCATCGAAGCAGTATTTCTTGAGCGTGACCATGGAGAATGGCTGGAGCGGCTTAAAAAAGCCCAGCTTCCCTACGGAGAGGTTAGAGGAATCGCTGAGGTCCTTGCCCATCCTCAAGTGGTGGCCCGCAAGCTCATTCGCGAGGTGGAATCCCCCGTGGGTCCCGTCCCCGTCATCGGCACCCCGCTACGTTTAACCGACAGTCCAGCCCGTTACGACCGGATTCCTGACTTGGGCGAGGATAGCGAAGAGATTCTGAAAGAACTTGGCTACGACTCCCAGACCATTAGTGCTCTGCGGCGAGAAAAAGTGATCTAATCCCCGGTCAGAAAGCGCCCCTTGAATTCAACCAATGAATTAGCACTTTCGCGGATTAAGATGTCGATTCTTCCGGAAGAAATATCGGCCTAGCTACACCTTGTGATACGGTGGTCCTTGGGGTATCAATAGCAACAACCTTCGAACCATCAAATATTTGAATCAATTATTTTCGGGAGATCTGCAATGGCAATTAGCAATTCAAATAGTTTTGGCGCTCGCTCAAATCTCAAGGTGGGCAATCGGAGCTACGATATTTTTCGCCTGGACAGTCTCGAGAAGGCTGGTATTAAAAACAACTCTCGACTGCCTGTCTCCATCAAAGTTCTGCTGGAAAACCTGTTGCGGTTAGAGGACGGTAAATTCGTCACAAAGAACGATATAGAGGCACTTGCAGGCTGGAACGCTACAGCCAAGCAGGACAAGGAAATTGCGTTCATGCCGGCGCGAGTGCTCATGCAGGACTTTACTGGAATCCCGGCCATCGTTGATCTCGCCGCCATGAGAAACGCCATGGAAAGGATGGGCGGCAAAGCAGATCTCATCAATCCCCTTCAACCGGTGGACTTGATTATCGATCACTCTGTTCAGGTGGACCGATTCGGTTCTGCAGAGGCTTTCCAACACAATGCTCAGCTCGAGTTGGAGAGAAATGGCGAACGCTACGCCTTTTTGCGGTGGGCGCAAAAGGGTTTTCATAACTTCCGGGTGGTCCCACCGGATACGGGAATCGTTCATCAGATCAACCTGGAATATTTAGGTCAGGTGGTTTTCAGGGCAAATCAGAACGGGAAAGCCGTCGCATATCCGGACACCCTCGTAGGCACTGACTCTCATACCACCATGATCAACGGACTTGGCGTTGTTGGATGGGGCGTGGGAGGAATCGAGGCAGAAGCGGCCATGCTGGGGCAGCCATTCATTATGCTGATTCCCCAAGTAATCGGATTCAAGCTTCATGGACGGATGCCAGAGGGAGCCACCGCAACGGATCTTGTCCTTACAGTAACGCAGATGCTGCGCAAAAAAGGGGTGGTGGAAAAGTTCGTGGAATTTTACGGCTCCGGCCTTTCCAACCTCAGCCTGGCGGACCGGGCCACCATCGGGAATATGTGTCCAGAGTATGGGGCCACCATTGGGTATTTCCCGGTGGACGACGAGACTCTAAAATACCTCAAGTTCACCAGTCGTGATCCGGAGCTGATCCAACTGGCCGAGGCTTATTGCAAGGAGCAGGGGCTTTTCCGAACCGATTCCACCCCAGACCCGGTTTTCAGCGATAGTTTGGAACTGGATCTTGCGGTCGTGGAACCGAGCCTGGCGGGTCCCAAGAGGCCTCAGGACCGGGTACCACTCGCGCGGGCCAAACAGGCCTTTCAGGAATCTCTTCCCAGCATGCTGAAGAGCAGTAACCCGACTCACAGTGTCTCCGTGGCATCCAACGGAGGCAAATTTGATCTCGCTCATGGTTCTGTTGTCATCTCAGCCATCACGAGTTGCACCAACACATCCAACCCATCCGTTATGGTTGGCGCCGGGCTGCTTGCCAAAAAGGCGGTGGAACGAGGTCTCAAGTCGAAGCCCTGGGTCAAAACCAGCCTTGCACCGGGCTCGAAGGTGGTAACGGATTATCTCAAGGAGACCGGCCTCATCCAATATCTGGAAGAGCTTGGTTTCTTTCTCGTGGGCTACGGATGCACTACGTGCATCGGCAACAGCGGCCCCTTACCCGAATCCATCGATGCTGCGGTTCAGGAGGGTGACTTGGTGGCGGTATCGGTGGTGTCCGGCAACCGAAACTTTGAAGGACGTATTCACCCGAGGGTGAGAGCAAACTATCTGGCCTCACCGCCCCTTGTGGTGGCCTATGCCCTGGCCGGAAGTATGGACCTGGACCTCTACAAAGACCCACTCGGAAAGGATTCAAAAGGAAGCCCTGTATTCTTAAAAGACATCTGGCCCACCCCACAGGAAGTTCGGGATACCATTCAAACCTCCCTCAAGTCTGACATGTTCAAGCAGCAATATGCTGCAATTTTCGAAGGAGACAAAACCTGGAAAGAACTGCCCGTCCCTGAGGGCACTATGTTTTCTTGGGATGCAAATTCAACCTATGTGCGGGAGGCACCCTACTTTATTGACCTACCCCGGGAACCGAAGGCGCAACAGGATATCAAAGGTGCCCGCACCCTGGCCCTGCTAGGCGACTCCATCACCACTGACCACATCTCTCCCGCTGGATCCATTGAAAAGGACGGACCCGCGGCCCAGTATTTTAAAGATCACGGAGTTCAACCCAAGGACTTCAACTCCTATGGCGCGCGGAGGGGAAATCATGAGGTGATGGTGCGTGGCACCTTCGCCAACGTGCGCCTCAAAAACCAGTTAGCCCCCGGCACCGAAGGCGGGTGGACGGTCCACCTCCCGGAGAAAAAACAGATGTTCATTTACGATGCCGCGATGCAGTACCAAAAAGAGGGAGTACCTCTCATCGTGATTGCCGGGAAGGAGTACGGATCCGGTTCCTCGCGGGACTGGGCAGCGAAAGGACCACGGCTCCTGGGAGTCAAAGCGGCCATCGTCGAGAGCTACGAGAGAATTCACCGCAGCAATCTGATCGGCATGGGAATTCTTCCTTTGCAATTCAAGGGGGGAGAAAACGCCGCCTCCCTAGGTCTCACGGGATTCGAGACCTATGAGATCACAGGAATTCAGGATGGACTCACGGTAAGAAAAGAACTATCGGTTCGGGCCCAAAGCGATGACGGAAAAGTTAAAGAATTTAAAGTCACCTGCCGTATCGATACACCAGCGGAGCTGGATTACCACGGTAACGGGGGCATCCTGGAATTCGTGCTGCGCCAACTACTCTTGAAAGGATCGGCGTAAGGACTCTCTGAGGAGCCTCCATGGGCCACCCGTGTATGGGCAGACTCAGCAGCCATCAGCCAAGTGTTTTCTCTCTTAAGAAATTCCTTTCAATGCGCCCAGTCTCGTTGACTATTTGCTCAAGACGGGTCTACGCTGCCACGACTTGTTTCTCTTTCACCGCGTGGTAGATACCCTCAAAGAAAAGGCTGTAAAAATCAACGGAGACATCAACCACGTACTGTGGCGAGAAACCAGGTCTTAAGTCGACCATTCCCGTCTGCAGCAAACGCTGCAAAACGGCTCGATTGAATTCACCATGGGCCAAAACCCCTTCATGTTCCTCTAGATCGGCTTCCTCATGGGTCTGAAAATATTTTGCCTGGGCCAGAGGCAAACCATACTTTTTGGTTAATGACTCTTTCCATTTGCCGGCCCAATGACCGATGGGCTCTTCCGTGGCCACGGAAGACCACCACTCCAGGATCGCTCCCTCGTGGAGGAGTCCTCGTTTGAATTCAAGAATACCCCTGCAGTCCGCCATCATCTCGCAGGCGATCATGTCTTCTTCGGTGAGCCCGAAGACTTTGCCTTGTTCCAACACCAATAAGACATGTCCCGGTGGACGGGGGTGAATATACTCATCGGCCACCTTGGCGCTGAAGCTGGCCAGGAGGTCCGGATGTCTTTTAAAAAACCCAATGTGCTTCTGATAGGTCGATGCGATGATGTTATTGACCTCGAATACATAGTAGGACCAGTTCTGCCAAAAGAGGCGAATGCCTTCCATGGGTAGAGACCCGGCGATGACCTCACGCATAAAATTTCCCTGGTTGATCTTTTGCTCCCAGCGCTCATGCATGTTCTGATAGAGCACATCCACGTACTCCTTGGCCTCTTGCTCTCTCATCTTATTCCCGAGCACAAGATCCGGTAAGGGTTTCGGCATAATTCTGACCTCCTGGGATTGGACTCACGCCCTCCTTAGGGCACTAGCAAAGTTTAAAACTGCAGGGGATTATAGGTTCCCAGGGTGGACATTGTCAAGATTGCCAATCCATCCACTTGGCGCAATGAGAGAGCACAAAAACCTATGATTGTTTTCTACACGGATTCCAAAACAGGGCTTGTGTCTCGACCATTTGCCTGCATGTGCGAAAACCGCAGCAGTAGCAACAGCCCGGGTATGGCAATGAGCGTACAGAGGGTAAAGAACCCCATCCAGCCCATAATCTCGGCAAGGTAACCCGTGGGTGCGGATGCAAGCACCCTAGGCACACCCATCAGAGCGGTGAGCAATGCATACTGCGTGGCGGTGAATTTTTTATTGGTAAGGCTCGCCATAAAGGCCACATAGGCCGAGGTCCCCATGCCACCGCTCAAATTTTCGAAGGCGATGACTCCAGCAAGACCCAGCAGGTTGTAACCTAGCTGGGCGAGCAGAACAAAACCAGCCGTGGATATGGCCTGTAAAAAGCCGAATACCCAGAGGGACCTGTAAATGCCCAGGGATAAAATCATTAGGCCCCCTAAAACACTACCGGCGATTGTCATCCAAAACCCAAACAACTTAACTACGGACCCGATTTCGGTTTTAGAGAAACCGATATCGAGATAGAATGGTATGGTCATGGCACTCGCCATGGTATCCCCGATTTTGTAGAGCAAAATGAACGCAAGAATGACCCATGCCTCTTTGCGTGCAAAGTAATCTGCAAAAGGAGCAATCACAGCCTCTTTTAGTGATCGAGGCGTGCCTTCCACTATACTCGGTTCGTGGGCAAATAACGTTGTGACGATTCCCACCAGCATCCCCACCGCCATTATCTGATACACCCAGGTGAAAGAAATCTGATCGGCCAGGATCAAACCGCCACCGGAGGCCACTAACATGCCCACACGATACCCACCGACGTACATTGATGAGCCGAGCCCCAGCTCCTCATCTGCGAGGTCCTCCCGACGGTAGGCATCCACCACAATATCCTGGCTGGCACTGAAGAAGGTCACGAAAAAAGCCACAAAGGCTACCATCCATGGGCTCTCCATGGGACGGGTGAACCCCAAACCGGAGATGGAGAGCATTAAGGCAGTCTGAATCACCAACAGCCAACCCCGCCGCCGACCCAGAAGTGGCCGACCTAAAAGTGACAAAGTAAAGCGATCTAGAACTGGCGCCCAGAGAAACTTAAGGGTATAGGGAAGCCCCACTAGGGCCATCAACCCTATGACGCCGAGATCAACTCCTTCATCTTTCATCCAGGCCTGTAGTACGGAAATAGTTAACAACAATGGCAGGCCACAGGAAAATCCCATGAGGAGGGCTACCATCATCCTGCTGCTAACCAGTACCCTAAAGGCTGATTTTAGCGAGTTGTGCCTTGCGGGGTTCATCACTGCCATTGGAATGAAAGTTTTCGCCGGAGATGAAGAGTAGGAATAGGATTTACCACAAATGTGTGAGGAGGCTTTTCTAAAGGATCCGCCGTTTGATCTCTACCCGAGTATTCTCTTTTTTGCCTGGTGGGGATCACAATCGGAGCCAGCGTCTTGAGTAATCAGCGGTCGGAGCCCTTCGGTGTGTGAGAGCCAGGCCTCACGAACTTCATCAGGAACTTTGTAATATTCGAGAGTTTCACGCAATATT
Organism: uncultured Binatia bacterium (SeqCode); assembly: GCA_965215595.1. Taxonomy (GTDB): domain Bacteria; phylum Desulfobacterota; class Binatia; order UBA9968; family CAXXLF01; genus CBDCDW01. Next base: position 956,389 of record CBDCDW010000007.1, read on the forward strand.
TGCAACCTACGCATGAATTGCCCTCCCATAATGGGGTGCTTCGCGTGAACCTCATCCAGGGGCCGTCCTTTATAGTCGATCTCGGCCCCCAGGAATTTTGCAGTTAATTGAAACTCCATCTCCTTGATCCGCGCCTTGTCTGCGTTTTGAAAGAAGAACCCAATCATCCTGTCATCGAAGACCCGATCGATAAAGGTGTCGATGATTAGCCTCAGCTTGTCCTCGCCGCCGATTTTTTGGTAAAGCGTTTTAAGCATTGAATAGGATTTCCAAGGGCTATTTTCCCTCATAAGATCCGGAATGTAAACCATTCCAATTGAATATTTCCTCGACCTTAATCCCCCAATATGGATTAAATTGCGTGGCTGGATCAAAAGGAGTAGTATTATTGCTATAGGTTTAGGTCCTTAATATGCCTCCAAATGTTGAGCGATAAGTTATGGCCGATAAAAGAAATTCTGCAGGCACAGCCAACATCCTAGGTTCGGGCAAGCCCACCGAGACCCTTAGCATTCCCACCACCGTGGGTGAGGCGATGACTACCAATATCGTAACGCTAAACCCTAGCAATTCGCTTCAGGACGCCATTGGTATGATGGCCAATAACTCCTTTCGTCACTTTCCTGTTGTGGGGGATAACACAGTTCTTGCCGGGGTTGTATCAGACCGGGACCTACTGCGGGCCATGAACCTCAACAAAGACTGGAGTTCAATTACCATCGCCCAGGTGATGACGCAAAATGTGGTGAAGGTAAAACGTGATACCCCTCTTTCCATCGCCGTTGGGGAAATCTTGACCCGTCATATTCATTGCTTACCCGTGGTAGACGATAACGACCGTGTCTCCGGTATCGTGACTTCCACAGACCTGCTAAAAGCGTTTCAACAGGTTCTGAAGCGATTCGAGTAGCCTCCTCCGTTACACCCGATCGGTCTCTTCCAAAGGATACGATTCGTCCAAGTGTGGAGTAAATTCTCTACGCGCCTACCCTCGTTCGAGAGCGAGAATAGAGTTCAGCATGGATTTAGCTCATGACCCTGAGCAATAGCGACGGTGGGGTGTGACAAGAAACTTCTGCCAGCGCGTGGTCTTCCGGGGAAATAGATCAATTGGCGGAGGGGCGGGATTCGAAAACACTTGCTAAGTGACTAGAATCACGTCTGTTTTGCATCCTGTGTTCAGCTTTTCCAACGACGCTTCACACGGGTGTCGGCGAGTTCATCGGCTTCGTCGTCCATTTTTCGGACTTCCGGCCAGCGCAACACCACGAGTTGAGCCTCGCAACTCTGGGCTAGCCGGGAGAGTTACTTCATCAAGCGCCGGCTTCTCGCTCCGGCGTTCCTAGTAGTTGTCATAGTCGGCGTGCTCGTCCGTGGATGCTGACGTGAGAGCCAGGACAAGCCGGTTTCCCGTGTGCGTCGCTAGCGCTGTGGCTGTCGAAACGACCGGGAGTTAGCTGTCCTACCCCTCACTTCCGTCAACGTCCGGAGCGCGCGCGTTGGTGATTGTCAGCCCTGCCGCCAGTCCGCCATGACCGCCGGGTCGACGCTGAGCACCAGCGCAGCCGCCTCGTCGATGACCTGCCGGGCTGCGCAGTCCTCGGCCTGCCGCATGGGAGTCAATTCCATGTCGCAGACACGGTCCAAGGCATCTAGACCAGGATATCCGGGTCGTCGTTCCGGACGCTGTTCACCCTCGTGCTGACGGCGCGACTCTCATAAGGGCCGGCACGAGGTTCGCGCACCAGCTCGAGGAGCCGCGTCGGCGGCGACGTCAGATAGAGCCACTCGTCGAACCGGGCGGGATCGATGATCGCCGGCTGCCTGTGGTGGATGTCCGCTAGCCCCGGAGAAGCCGCCGTGGTGATGATGGTGAAGGACTCAAGGGATTCTCCCCCCCCTTGTCCCAGCTCTCCCACAGAGCGGCAAACGACAGCGGCGATCCGTCCGCATGCGCCAGGAAGTACGGCTGCTTTCCGTATCCGGTCCGCTGCCACTCGAACCACCCGTTGGCCGGCACTAGGCAGCGCCGTGAACGGAAGGCGGCGCGGTATGACGGCTTGGTGTGTACGGTCTCCGCCCGGGCGTTGATGAGGCGCACTCCTATCTTGCTGTCTTTCGCCCAGGAGGGCACCAATCCCCAGCGCAGGCCGACAATGGCGCGGCTCCCGTCCTTATCGAGCCGGCACGCTGCGAAGTACTATACCGGAGCCCCGTTGTAGCGTAGCCGCAGATTCAGCTCCAGCGCCGGTCCCGTCAGGCTGTATAGGTCGTGAATCTGACCCCTGGTCAGTTGCTGAGTGAAACGGCCACACAACGTTAGATGCTCTCCGCGTCATCCGTCTCGACTTCGTTTCATACTCCACTTTTGAAGGGATCGGGGCTGGCGGCGGTCATGCCCTCGCGGCCGCCGCGCGTGCGTCTGGGGCTGGGGTGCTTCGCCTCGGCCCCAGTGCGGGCGTGATTCTCGACGAGCAGACGTTTGAGTATCTCGCGACGGGCACCGGGGCTGATGGTGTAGCGGACGCGGTCGTTCTCGGGGAGAGTCTCAGCTTCGTGAAAGCCGTGTTCCAGGTCGAGGTCCTCCCAGCCGTAGGCATCGCGGACCGCGAGGTCGAGTTCGACATGAAAGCGACGCAGTTCGAGCAAGGCGGCAAAACCGGCAGCGGCGGTGTCGGCATCTTGATTCGAGACCTTGGTGACCATTTCGTGCGATAGCTCTCGGGCGTGGAAAAGGTTGTAGACCTTGGTCAGGCCGAGCCAGAGGGATTGCATCAGCGCCTTGCGGTGAGCGTGGTAGCGCTCGCCGAGCTCCGCGAGGCCGGGGGCGGCGGTCTGCCAGAGCCCGGCGGGAAAGGCGAAGGTCGTGTTAAGCCATCAAAAAATCTAACCCTAGCGGGATTCGTTGCGTCATTACAAAATCTAACCGAAGTCGTCTCGCATCTGTCGTTTCATGTCCTGTTGTTGGCGCTGTAGTTTCTTGCTGAAGGTCCAGTTTCTCCACGGCGTTTGTTTCAGCGGTGGTCTCTCTCGTGGGGCTCTGTCTGCATGGCTGGCCAGCTTGTAGATCCGCTGCAGTTGCTGATCGATTCGGGTAGAGAGCTCGAAGGGATCAGTTGTCTTAAGCGTGTGCTTGAGGGCTGCCAGCTTTTTGGGGTCTCCCTTTCGGGACTCCACGACCCGTTCGAACGGGGTACGAGGCGTGTCATAGCGGCGAATAAGTCGAGAGCCTATACGGATCTTGCATCGCAGCTTCATGGAGGGCCGGAACAGATTCTGGAAGATCCTAAGCTCATCATAGAGCTGGTTGGCGGCCTCTTGGGCCTTTGCGGTGTCGTAGCGATCCCAGCCCATAAGCTTTCTGACATGGGTCCAGTTTTTCTGCTCGATGTGCGCGTTGTCATCTTTTTTGTAGGGACGCGAGCGGGTGAACTGAATGGTGTGGCCAGCTGGGCGTTGTTGACAGAAGGCAAGAAGGCGATTGTTGATAAACTCACTGCCGTTGTCGGAGTCGATCCCCTTGAGGGGAAAAGGAAGCTGGTGTTCGATCTCGGTGACCGCATTCAAGACACCTAAAGCGCTCTTACCCATGACGGCCTTGCGCTCTACCCAGCAGGTAGCAATGTCGACACAGTCCAGACTATGGACAAACTCCCCAACCGCTGAGGCCCCTGAGTGTGACACCAGGTCAATCTCCAGATAGCCCGGCCGGTTCACATCCCAGTGATCGGTCTTAATCGGGATCATCTGCTTTAGTAGCGATCCGGGCCGAGTGGTGCCATAGAGTCGGCGTTTCACGATGTGCTTGGTTTCCCTCAGGCGCCGATCCATCTGACGGGCGCTGATGGCCAGGAGCTGATCCTCTAACGGTTGGGTCAGCTCGAAGTGTTGCCTTATCCAGGGCAACCAGTGTACAAGGGCGGCCTTCAGACGTTGGGAGCACAGATACCCCGAGGCCTCCCACACCTTTGCCAAAATCCTTACCATTGCCCGATTGTATGTAGGAGAGCGAGGTGCACCCCGTTTGCGTACAGTTGCCTCGGGCAAGGGCCGGTTTAAAAGCCAGATGGCATATTTGCGGTTGTAGCCGCAAACCTTGCAGAATTCCTCTAGCATCGTTCCCTTCTGTGCCCGTGGTGCGTGCTGATAACGATCATAGATGGATCGTAAATACTCCTGCTTGGATCGTCGTGCCATGGTGAACCCTTCCATTGTTGCCCTCCTTGAGCTCTAATGTGAGCCCTTGGAGGGTTAGAATCACAAATGGCGCAACGTATCGCCCTTGGGTTAGATTATACATGGCGCAATACGTGCATTGGTGGACCAAGCCCGCGCGGATAGTCCCCTCTTCCACCAGCTGGTTCAGGCAGCCTACGTGGATCTCCGGAGATCAATTGAACTCGAAGGTGTGTCGGTGCCCAGCATCGAAGACGTAATGAAGGCCGTCGTCGAGTCGATGGAGACTGGCCAACTCATGATCCGAAAGTGAATTCCGACAACGACGTAAAGAAGTTGCTGGCCGATGACGGGCAGCTCAAGCTGAGAACGCCCTTCAAATCGGCGGCCAGATTCTTGACCGCGGTATTACCATCAACAATCTGATCGGGTTTTACTATGGGCGAAATCCGAATCGCTTCCAGCAGGATACTGTTCTCCAGCATTCACGGATGTATGGGGCTCGATCCTCCACAGATGGCGGCGAGGTTCTATTCCCCTCAGCATGTCTACCAGGTGATGAAAAGAATACACGAATTCGATGCGGCGCTCAGGGAGGCATACGAATTCGGCGGACCCGAAGGCGGTGTCCACTTTATCCAGAAGGACCCCTCCAATAGGTTGATCCCCTGCTCGCCCAATAAGCTCTTGTTCTCGGATGTGGTGAGCATACGGCCGGGCCAGCGTTTGGTTCTGTCCGGCTTTCAGACGGTTTATAAATCGCGGGGGACTAAGAACCTGAAGGCCCTGGATAGCCGGGTTGAAGATCGGGTGGGTTCATCTCAGGAACCGGTACTCATCGACGTGGCTGAAGGCATTGAACTCCTGAAACTGGCGTACGATAACCTCGAATTCGATGACGTGACCGATGATGACAGGGAAGCGCATATCATAGCCTTGGGGCACCTGTCCCGGACATGCAAGAAACCTCATTTCAAGGGCAAGATGTGGCTGTTGGTAGCAAAAGATCGCGACGTGGCGCGGTACCGCGAGGAGGGACGGTTCTCTAACGCTCCTGATACCAAGCAACAGATGGATTTGGTGCGAACGAAGGCCGACGATGTCCCGGTCCTCATGCTCCTTCGCCAGAAAGGCGATGAAGGCAGGGGTTGGCGGGGACTTCCCTTCTGGTGGCCCGTTATCATGACGCCTCGATCTGGAGTCACAGCGATATTCGCCATGGGTAAGGCCGTGACGCCTACGGCGCCGGCTCCCAGCAGCGGAGCCACAAGATCGCCCGCAACAGAAGAGACCGCGTAAATGACCATGGAAGAATATTTGCAACACATTCTTCAACGCGAGGCCGCCGATACCGGGCCTTACCCGCCGGTGCGGAGTGTGCAGGCTAAGATTGAACCCGCCATCAGAGAGTGGGCGGGCATTTATCTGTCAAGCATTAGCCCCTGTTGGGCGCTTAAGGCAGTTACAGCGAAAAAAGAGGACAAGGAGAGAATCAGTGGGGGCAACTTTGGGGGCAATAGCTCGGCTTCTTAAAACTGATCTCCCTACCGATCAATGACTTGCGAGCGTAATGTAGTTCCCCCGCCCCAAAAGATCAAAAAATCCCTTGTAAATCATAAAGTTAATTTGATATAGCGTCCATTATGGTCCCATGCCGTCCAACTAAATCTGCCCCCATGTGTCGTTGACTGATACCCTCTATTCGTTCTGCAAAGCCCGAGGATAAGACTTTCAAGCTGTTTGATACGGGCCCCGGTTCGGGTTTAATCGGTCCTGCGCTAATTCGACAGGATCTGGCTGAGGAACAGTTTGGTCCGCTCGTTCTGCGGGTTGTCGAAGAACTCCTTTGGCCGGTTTTGCTCTATGATCTCGCCCCCGTCCATGAAGATGACGTGGTCGGCGACCCGATTGGCGAACCCCATTTCGTGGGTCACGACCAGCATGGTCATGCCGCTCTCGGCAAGCTCGATCATCACGTCGAGCACCTCCTTGATCATCTCGGGGTCGAGCGCAGACGTCGGCTCGTCGAACAGCATGATCTTGGGCTGCATGCACAGGGATCTTGCAATCGCGACGCGCTGCTGCTGACCGCCCGATAGCTGGCCGGGAAATTTATCCGCCTGTTCGGAGATCTGGACCCGCTCGAGATATTGCCGCGCCAGCGCCTCGGCTTTGTCCCTGGGCATCTTGCGCACCCAGATGGGCGCCAGCGTGCAGTTCTCCAGCACCGTCAGATGCGGGAATAGGTTGAAGTGCTGGAACACCATCCCGACTTCCGACCGGATCTGCTCGATATGTTTGAGATCGCCGGTGAGTTCCGTCCCATCGACCACGATCGTTCCGCGCTGATGCTGTTCGAGATGGTTGATGCAACGGATCAGAGTCGATTTGCCTGAGCCCGACGGCCCGCAAATAACAACGCGTTCGCGCGCCGCCACCGTCAGGTTGATGTTCTTCAGGACGTGAAACGGGCCGAACCACTTGTGCATGCCGGTGATATCGATGATAGGTGCGGCGGAAGCGTCCAACATGGCGTTACTCCTAACGGTGATCGGTGCTGAGCCGTTTCTCGAGCCACAGCGAGTAGCGCGACATGGCGAAACAGCTGATAAAAAAGAAAAGCGCGCAAAACAGATAGGTTTCGGTGGAAAGCCCGTTCCACTTGGCGTCCGCGAGCACGGCGCGGCCGATTCCCAGCGGATCAAGGAGCCCGATGACGATCACCAGCGTAGTGTCCTTGTAGAGAGATATGAAACAGTTCACGAGGCCGGGGATCGAAACTTTAAGCGCCTGGGGCAGGGTGATCAGCAAAGTGGTCTTCCAGTAGGACAGCCCCAGCGCATCGGCGGCTTCGTACTGACCGCGGAGGATGGCCTGAATGCCGCCGCGCACGACTTCGGCGACGTAGGCCGATGCGAACAGTGACACCATGATCAGCACCCGGACCAGCAGATTGAAGCTGGTGCCGGCCGGCAGGAAGTAGTTGAGCATGGTGGAGGCGACGAACAGTAGTGCGATCAACGGTACGCCGCGCAGGAACTCGATAAAACTGACGCAGATGATGCGGATGGCTAATAGCCTGGACTGCCGCCCGAGCGCCAGCAGGATGCCGATCGGGAGCGAGGCGAAGATCCCGGTCACGCCGACGATCAGCGTGAGCAGAAACCCGCCATAGACTTGGGTATCGACCACCTCGAGCCCGAGGCCGCCATGGATCAGCCAGCCCCCGATAAAGGGGTAGGCCAGGGAGAACAGCACCAGGCGCCGGCGATACGGGGTTCGGTCGTAAAGCATCGGCACCAGGGCGGCAAGCAGCAAGACAAAAGCCAGATTGGGGCGCCAGCGCTCGGCGGCCGGATAGAAGCCGTAGGCGAACTGCTCGACCCGGGTAGCGATCACGGCCCAGCATGCGCCGTCGCCGATCTTGCGGCACCCGACCCGCGAATCGGCGTCGACCACCGCGTCGAGCAGCAGCCAGTCGATGGCGGCGACGACGCATTGGACCAGAAGAAAGGCGAAGAAGATCGTCAATGCGGTGTTGGATATCGATGAAAACAGATTCGCGCGCAGCCAGCCCAGCACACCGACGGACCCCATGGGCGGCGGCAGATCGGGATGCTGGCCCGGCGGATAGGCCCGTGGCGGCGGTTCCGTGCGCGTCATCGTTCCACCAACCTGACACGATTGTTGTACCAGTTCATAAAAGCCGAGATGGCGAGCGACAGCGACAGATAGATCAGCATCACCAGCATCATGGATTCTATCTCGCGGCCGGTCTGGTTAAGCGTGATGCCGCCGAGCGTCGCCACCAGATCCATATAGCCGATGGCGATGGCGAGGGAGGAGTTTTTGGTCAGGTTGAGATATTGCGAGGTGAGGGGGGGGATGATCACGCGCAGGGCCTGCGGGAGGATCACCAGTTTGAGTACCCGGCCGGGCCGCAGGCCGAGGGATTGGGCGGCCTCGCGCTGCCCCTTGTCAACGGCCAGAATGCCCCCCCGCACGTTTTCGGCGATAAAGGCGGCGGTATAGATCGCGAGCGCCCAGGTCAGCGCGACGAATTCGGGAATGAGCGACAGACCGCCCTGAAAATTGAAGCCGCTCAAGGCCGGAAACTCGAAGGAGACCGGCGCGCCCGCGGCAAGATAAGCCAGCAGCGGCAGCCCCACGATGGCCGCGGCGCCGACCCACAGTGCCGGGAAATAGCGTCCGGTTTCGTCCTGGAGGCGTCTTGCATAGCGGCTGACGCCATAGGCGACGCCGATGCCGACGATCAAGGCGGCGAGGAGCACCCACGCGCCTTCCTCGAACAACGGCCTGGGGATATAAAACCCGCGATTGGCCAGGAAGACGGACCCGCCAAACCCGATTGCCCGGCGCGGATGGGGCAGTGTGTTGATGATGATGCCGTGCCACAGAAGAATGTGGAGCAGCACCGGCACGTTGCGGGTGAATTCGACGAAACAGTAGACGGCCTTCGCCACCAGCCAGTTTGACGACAGCCGCATAGCCCCCAGCGTGAAGCCCAGGGCGGTGGCGATCACGATCGCGACGACCGCCACCAGGAGGGTGTTGATCAGTCCGACCACGGCGGCCCGCAGGTGCGTGTCCTGGTTGGTGTAATCTATCAGTGTCTGGTTGATGTCGTAATTGGCCGGCAGTTCCCACAGAAAGCTGAAGCCGAAGGTCTTTTCCAGCGCCGCAAAATTGACCATCACATTGCCGATCAGCCAGGCCGTGGCGGCGAAGAACCCGAGCACCACGAGAATCTGGATCGCGACGCCGCGAAGGCGTTCATCGCGCCACAACCGTGACAGACGAAACGGCGGCTTCGGCGGCAGCGTCCGGCTGGTTAGCGACTGGTTTGTCACGGCGGTTGAGCGTGAACTCAAAGAAAATCACCCCGCGGGACCGCCGCGGGGTGATGGAAGGATTTCTTCTAGCGGAAGGGCGGGGAGTACATCAGCCCGCCGTTTGTCCACAGCGCGTTGACGCCGCGCGCGATACCGAGTGCCGTGTTCTTGCCTAGATTGGCTTCGAAGACCTCGCCGTAATTGCCGACTTGCGTGATGACGTTGACCGCCCAGTCCTTCGACAGCTTGAGCACCTCGCGGCCCTGCAGGTTCTCCTCGCCTAGCAGCCGCTTGACCTCGGGGCTCTTGGTGGTCTTGGCCATGGCTGCGGCATTTTTCGAAGTGAGGCCGAACTCTTCCGCCGTGATCATGGCGTTGAGCGTCCAGCGCACGATATCGGCCCACTGGTCGTCGCCATGGCGCACTACCGGGCCGAGCGGCTCCTTGGAGATAATCTCCGGCAATACGAGATGGTCCGACGGGTTGTTGAAGGTGGCGCGCGTGGCGGCGAGCCCGGAAGCGTCGGTGGTATACGCATCGCAGCGCCCGGCCAGATAGTTGCTGCGCGCTTCCGCGTTGGTCTCGACCGGCACCGGCTGGTACTTCATATTGTTGGCGCGGAAGAAATCGGCCAGGTTGAGTTCGGTAGTGGTCCCGGTCTGTATGCAGACCGACGCGCCGCCAAGCTTCTTGGCCGAGGTGACCCCAAGCTTTTTCGGGACAATGAAGCCCTGTCCGTCATAGTAATTGACGCCGACGAAGGTGAGCTGCAGATCGACGTCGCGGCTGAAGGTCCAGGTGGTGTTGCGCGACAGCATGTCAATCTCGCTCGAGCGCAGTGCGGTGAAGCGGGTCTTGCCGGTCAGGCTGGTGTATTTGACCTTTGTCGCATCGCCCAGCACGGCGGCGGCGACGGCGCGGCACAGATCCACATCGAAACCTCGCCAGACCCCCTTGTCGTCGGGTGCGGCAAATCCCGTCAGGCCGGTGTTGATGCCGCATTGAAGATGGCCGCGCTTTTTGACGTCGTCCAGCGTGGCGGCGTTCGCTATACCGGCTGCGAGCAACACGACCGCAGCGGCAGTGCCCAGTGACTTAAATAATTGCATTGCTAAATACCCCCTTTTCTTAGAGTTTAATATCGTTATTCCAGTGTCTGACCTTCCATGAACGGCGGTCGGCCAAGTCGGCCGACCGCTCGTTATTTTGGAAACCTCCAGTCTGGAAGGTTCCGACTAGAAGAAGTTGAAGCTACGTGATATGGAAGCGCCCACGATGCCATCCGAACCGGCTGTGTCGCGGTCTGTGTAGAAAAAGTTAATGCCGAAGTAATCCTTGATCTCGGTGTCGATTCCCACCTGATACCAGTAATAGTCATTGCCTTCTTCGTTGTTCTCGTAGTCGTTGATCCCGAACTTACCGGAAAAGGTGGCAGGACTCTTGCCGAGCGGTACGGAGGCGCTGAGAACGGTGCGGTTCTGCGGGTTGTCGGTGAATGCACGGCGGTAACTGGCGCCGAAGCTAGCGAAGCCTGCGTCGAAACTCACGGCCACCTTGGGCTGCACAAAACTGTCCCAGACGCTCGTGTTGGAGTCGCCTTCCGGATAGTGAATGTAGAAAACGCCGAGGTTGACGCCGATCTTGTCGGTGAGTGAGGTCGCGTATCCGGCATAGTAATCGAGCTCGATGCCGCCCACACCTTCGCCGCTCGCGCTTGCCACGTTGGACGCCCAGATTCCGACATACGGCCCGGAGCTGTGCGACCAGTCGAAACCGCCTTGAAACGCCGGGAGCCCGTCGCTGTCGGAAGCGCCCTGAAAAGCGTAATTCGATGTGAGCTTGACGTTCGCCGACAAGCTCGATTGCGCTTGAACCGATGCCCCATACGCCAGACCGACGACAACGGCGAGTGCGCCGACAAAGACCTGTCTTGACTTCATTAGGACGCTCCTTATCAGAGTGGAATTCTCAAACATGCTTATCACCTCATAAAAGAATCTAGTTTGACCATATTTCTCAAAATGTACCGTAAGCTAATAACTTTAACCGACTATGTCAAGCATTTTTTATTTTCGATCAGCAACCACTTATGTATATTGGCTGGTCTCATTAAATAGATAGACCGTCATACGGCGCCGGGTTCGGCTCATGTCGGTGCCCGGCGCTTATCGCGGTGAACGGCGCCTGCAAGCTCGCCCGGGTCTACACGGTCGAGACAACCCGCATCAAACGGCGCCTGCTCGTATCCGGCCGCCGGAAGGCCAACTATTTACAGGTTAAAAGGACCTACAAAGGGCTTTTTAGGGCCGGTTATCGACGGTTTTAGCGAGAATTTCTCATTATTTCCGTCTCCCCACAGCGAGGTTAATGGCAACCCTCTTGAGGAAGACGGGAAGCGTGAGAGCAGGTCGGCGTTATTCTTCTTCCTGCACGGCCACGGTCCAAATTCTTTTCAAAGGCAACTCCGCTTTCAGGTCTTCGTCCAGGTGGTCGTAGTGGGCAAATAATTGCTCAGGTAGTTCTTTCTGCGGAACCCGGGTCGATTCAGCCCTCCGTCCATGCTTCAGATAAGACTTCAGCCTGCTCCAGCACCGTTTGCGTCGCCTTTTCCTGTTTGTCCGGCGGATAACCGTATTTGCGCAGGATGCGCTTGACGATCACTCGCAACTGGGCGCGCGTATTGCGCCATGTATAATCTAACCCAAGGGCGATACGTTGCGCCATTTGTGATTCTAACCCTCCAAGGGCTCACATTAGAGCTCAAGGAGGGCAACAATGGAAGGGTTCACCATGGCACGACGATCCAAGCAGGAGTATTTACGATCCATCTATGATCGTTATCAGCACGCACCACGGGCACAGAAGGGAACGATGCTAGAGGAATTCTGCAAGGTTTGCGGCTACAACCGCAAATATGCCATCTGGCTTTTAAACCGGCCCTTGCCCGAGGCAACTGTACGCAAACGGGGTGCACCTCGCTCTCCTACATACAATCGGGCAATGGTAAGGATTTTGGCAAAGGTGTGGGAGGCCTCGGGGTATCTGTGCTCCCAACGTCTGAAGGCCGCCCTTGTACACTGGTTGCCCTGGATAAGGCAACACTTCGAGCTGACCCAACCGTTAGAGGATCAGCTCCTGGCCATCAGCGCCCGTCAGATGGATCGGCGCCTGAGGGAAACCAAGCACATCGTGAAACGCCGACTCTATGGCACCACTCGGCCCGGATCGCTACTAAAGCAGATGATCCCGATTAAGACCGATCACTGGGATGTGAACCGGCCGGGCTATCTGGAGATTGACCTGGTGTCACACTCAGGGGCCTCAGCGGTTGGGGAGTTTGTCCATAGTCTGGACTGTGTCGACATTGCTACCTGCTGGGTAGAGCGCAAGGCCGTCATGGGTAAGAGCGCTTTGGGTGTCTTGAATGCGGTCACCGAGATCGAACACCAGCTTCCTTTTCCCCTCAAGGGGATCGACTCCGACAACGGCAGTGAGTTTATCAACAACCGCCTTCTTGCCTTCTGTCAACAACGCCCAGCTGGCCACACCATTCAGTTCACCCGCTCGCGTCCCTACAAAAAAGATGACAACGCGCACATCGAGCAGAAAAACTGGACCCATGTCAGAAAGCTTATGGGCTGGGATCGCTACGACACCGCAAAGGCCCAAGAGGCCGCCAACCAGCTCTATGATGAGCTTAGGATCTTCCAGAATCTGTTCCAGCCCTCCATGAAGCTGCGATGCAAGATCCGTATAGGCTCTCGACTTATTCGCCGCTATGACACGCCTCGTACCCCGTTCGAACGGGTCGTGGAGTCCCGAAAGGGAGACCCCAAAAAGCTGGCAGCCCTCAAGCACACGCTTAAGACAACTGATCCCTTCGAGCTCTCTACCCGAATCGATCAGCAACTGCAGCGGATCTACAAGCTGGCCAGCCATGCAGACAGAGCCCCACGAGAGAGACCACCGCTGAAACAAACGCCGTGGAGAAACTGGACCTTCAGCAAGAAACTACAGCGCCAACAACAGGACATGAAACGACAGATGCGAGACGACTTCGGTTAGATTTTGTAATGACGCAACGAATCCCGCTAGGGTTAGATTTTTTGATGGCTTAACACGCTTTATACCTCTCAGCAAGTTCATCAGTTATCGCATCGAGAAACGCATTATCGTCTGTACCACTCACACCCTGTTCGTCTGTATCATCTTCTCGCTTCGACTGTCCCTCCGGATCAGTATCTTCAGATTGTCGGTGAGTGTCCCAGAATCTTTGTACTCTCGAAAGTGCATACGTGCCTTTTAAACTGGCTACTGTCACTAGCTCAACCCAGTCGGCAACAATTGCAGTGGACGCCTTTAATGGTGGATCATTAAGCGCCATCTGACGTCCGACCGCGGGCTCGTTTTTTTTATTGATCGTATGCAAAGTGTCGGCTTGCTCGAAGATTTCTTCAATTAATTTATCGATTTCTGACTTTCCTCCCTGATATTTTGGCAATAAATTAATCGCTCTTTTAAGCCTTAAGTTAACCGCGATAAGAGAGTCTATGGAGTGAACCCCATTGGTTGGACAGTCACTGGGCTGAAATTAGAATGCCCTCCGGGGTGGTTGAATTAATTATGCTGTTCCCTTCCTGTTTGCAAGAGTCCACATTGTGAGTTCTGTGATCTATGCCCTTCCCTATGCCTCTTGTCTTGGTGGCCGGTCAAAACGGCTTTCACAATTGCCCTAGAAACGACGATCTCACACCGGGTAGATATCTCAGTACCCCCCCCTTCAGGCCTCACACACCACCTCGGCTTTCATCTGCCAGGCCTGCTCAAACTCATTCGGTGGACAGTACCCCAAAGCCGAGTGCAACCGCTTCTGGTTATAGACTTCCTCCAGAAAATAAGGAACCCTTTGCTTCACATCCTGCGCCGTCCTGTACTCCCACAGGTAGACTTCTTCATGCTTGAGCGTCTTCATGAAGCTCTCCGCTGTCGCATTGTCATAGGGATTGCCCTTGCGGGCCATGCTGATTAAGATCCCCGCTGCCCGCAACTCCTCCACATAAGCATGGGCGGCGTACTGCACTCCGCGATCTGAATGATGGATACAACCCCAGGGCGGCCTTCTCTCCACTAAAGCCATCCGCAGAGCCATTAAAGTCATCTCGGTATCGATCGATTTAGAAAGCGCCCACCCAATAACCTTACGTGAGAACAGATCCAAGATCACCGCCAAGTACAAAAACCCCGTGAGGATCCGGATGTAGGTGATATCGGCCACCCATGCCTGGTTAGGTCTTGTGGCCCTTAGTCCCTTAAGGAGGTTCGGATAGACCCGGTAGGGATGATCACTGTCAGTGGTCTTCACCCAGTGCCGCTTGACCTGGCATTGCAATGATTCCTCCCGCATGATTCTCGACACCCGCTTGTGATTAACCTTAAAGCCCTCGCGCCTCAGATGATGGGTGACTCGCCGATAGCCGTAACGCGGATACTCCTCCACTACCTGCTCAATCCGGTCCCGTAAGTCCGCCTCCTCAATCTCGTGGAGCATAGAAGGCTCCCGGGTTCGGTAATAAAAAGTGCTACGCGCTATCCCCATCACTTCACACCCCCTTTGGATGCTGCCAAACTCTTGGCCGTGATGGGTGACGAATTCTCTTTTCTCCGCCGCAGTGTGTACTCTACGGCTTTTTTTAAAAGATCATTCTCCATGGTGAGTCTGCCCACCATCCGCTCCAACTCCGCATTGCGCGCTCGAAGTTCCTTCTCTGGCAGAGAGGGGCCCTCCACCAGGCCCCCTTGTTCGTAGCGCTTCGTCCAATGTCGAATAAGTCCTGAGGAGATGTCGTAGCGGCGGCTCAGTTGGGCCAACGTGGAACTCTCACTGAGGAGTTCCTCCACTACCTGCCGCTTGAAATTCGCTGTAAACCTTCTTCTCTCTGCCATGATGAGATCCTTTCCCCTTCCCATCAGGCATTCTAAACTGCTCCCTCAAACTGTCCAACTGCAGGGGGTCAGTCCATTTTGGCCTATACCTTGGCTACCCCCCAAAACAGTCTTTGTACCAGGAGGTCTCACCGCCATGATGCTTGATCAAATCAGAAACCTCACTTACCAAATGCGGCTCTTTGGCATCCACGAAGCTTGCGAACGAAGAGCTCAAGAGGCTCTCTCCCAACAGCTCCATCCCCTGGAGTTCTTAAGACTCATTCTTGAGGATGAAGCGCTGTCTCGAAAAGACCGAACGGCCAAAGCGCTTACCACCAAGGCCCGTTTCCGCTTCCGCGCTGATCTGGAAGACTGGGACTTTAGTTTCCACAAGGATCTAACCAAAGCCAAGATCCAAGAACTGTGTCAATTAAGCTTCCTCCATAACCTGGAGAATCTTCTGATCCTAGGAAAAACCGGCCTGGGTAAAACTCATCTCGCCATCGCTCTGGGAAAACGGCTGTGCCAGGAAGGCCACCACACACTGTTCTTGCCGGTCAACTTCCTGTTCGAGGAAATCCAGGCCGCCAAGGCTGCTGGCCGTTACCTCAACTACATTCGAAGTCTCATTAAGGCCAAGGTTTTGATCCTCCATGACCTGGGGCTTAGAAACTACACCCACGAAGAGGCCACCTCTGTGATGGACCTCCTCGAAGAGCGCTACCACAAGGCTCCCATCATCGTCACTTCCCAGGTCGAGCCCCAGGGATGGCTCAAACTGTTTGAGGATCCGGTGATCGCCGAGGCTATCGTTGATCGGCTGATCCAGCCCAGCCAGAAAATCACTTTGAAAGGAGAGAAGTCCTATAGAGAAAAACTCACGGAGAAAAGATCCGGCTTGAAAAACCAGGGAGGCTTAATGTAAATAGGCAAATCGCTTCGTCGCTTCGCTCCGCCGATTTCAGTGCTCCCCTTCGTTGAAATCAGGTGGGGCCCTTCAGTGAAATCGAACAGGTAAACCCCCGCGACCGTCGATATCGCTGCCGGTGCGTAGGGTGTGAAGACTGCCAACGGCCACTTGCACGGCGCCCTACATCTTGTTAAATTCGTTGCCGGGAAGACAACGTGGAACGCGCCAGAGGTTGCGGCCCGGTCGTCTGGCTCAATCGCCGCGATGGCTCTATACCCTTGCGACGTCAGCTGTTCCAGCCGATGAAGGTGTGCAGCCGGCAGTATCAGCAGATGGGACCGCGAAATGGGCAGGTCAAGGAGGTCACCTCCGTGAAGTTGAGCGCCTCCCCCCCGACCCCGAAGAAGGGCATGATGTACAAGTTGGTCGACCCAACCAAGAACAAGTCCGGCCGCGGCCGGTAGCGCTTGACGAACGCGACGGTTGGCGTGCCCGGCGGGCAGCGCCATGATGGGGGGGTTATGGGACGCATCTTTTATCCGACCTCCGAGAAGCTCCGGTTCCTTCTCGACAGCATCCACAACCGGGAAGTGGCACTGCCTGACTTCCAACGCGATTTTGTCTGGGACCCTCGCGCCACCGAGGAGCTCATCGAGAGCATCCTCCAGAACTACCCGGCTGGGAGCCTGCTTCGCATCAAGAACAAGAACGGCTTCTTTTTAGCACCGCGCGAGGTCGCCGGCGCACCCGCCCTCGACGGCCACTCCCCCTCGTATCTCGTGCTCGACGGGCAGCAACGCCTCACGTCGCTCTACCAGGCGCTCTATGGGACGGGCAACCACCGCTACTTCGTGAACCTGCGTGGGCTGCTCGACGGTGGCGACCTCGATGACTGCGTCTTCTACCTGCGCCAGAGCAGGGCCAAGCGTCGATTCGGCTCGATCGAGAAGCAGGCAAGCGAACTCGTCTTCCCGCTTGAGGTCCTCTTCGGGCAACCCAACGGCTTCGAGGAGTGGCTCGACCAGGTGCTCGAGCGGCGCGACGAGGACAAGGACGCGAGCAGAGAGCTCAAGCAACAGCTACGGGATCTCCGGAAGGCCTGGATCCAGAACATCGAGGACTACGAGTTCCCGGTCGTGACGCTGGCCGAGGAGACGGAGACCGAAGCCGTCTGCACCATCTTCGAGACCTTGAACCGAACCGGGGTGAAGCTCTCCGTGTTCGATCTGCTCGTAGCGCGCTTCTGGCCCGAGAACGTGAGGCTTCGCGACCTCTGGGATGACGCGCGGACCGAGTCCCCATCCTTGAAGAGTTCGACGTCGATCCGTACTACATCCTTCAGGCGATCGCGATCTTCACCGCAAAGGCCGCGCCGTCGTGCAAACGGGGCGACGTGCTCAAGATGGAGGTCGGGCAGATCCAGACAGGCTGGGAGCCCGTGGTTCGCGGCGTGGCCGACATGCTACAGATGCTTCGGGACGACTGCGGTGTGGTTCTTCCCGGCTGGTTGCCGTACAACCCCATCCTGATACCGGCAGGCGCGGTGTTCGCCAAGCACGAGGACGTCACGGGGCCGCAGATCGGGGCCATCCGCAACAAGATGAAACGTTGGTTTTGGTGCTCGGTTTTCGGCCAAGTCTACGAGAACGCCCCGAACTCGCAGGCCGTGAAGGACGTTGCCGAGCTGACCTCTTGGTTCGCCGGGAGCGCAGAGCCCGACTCGTTACGCAACTTCCGGTTCGAGCCGGATGTCCTCCGCGAGACAACGGTCCGGCAGCGAGCCCTCTATCGCGGGTGCGTCGCGCTCATCCTGCGCAGCGAGGCCCGTGACTTCCATTCCGGAAACCGCATCACTGCCAGCATGGTTCTTGAGAAGGAGATCCACGACCACCACGTCTTTCCCAGGGGCTACTTGGCCGACTCGGGGGAGGAGGTGCCCGCGACGCTTCAAGACTGCGTGCTGAACCGGACGCTTATCGACAAGGAAACTAACATCCGGATCGGCAAGAAGGCGCCCGCGAACTATCTGACCGAGATTGAGGACGAGCTCGGTGCCGAGCGCCTGGGCAAGGTCCTGGAATCGCACCTCCTTCCCGGCGGCACCGACTCCTCTCTCCGCGAGGGACGGTTCTCGGACTTCTTGGACGAACGCCAGCAGCGGTTTGCTGAGAGGATTGAGGAGGTGACGAAGTAACTCGGACCGTCGTCCATCCTGCGTTTCAGGATGTGCCGCTTGCCGGTGGACATTCCAAGGGAATTGTTCATCACCACGTACGGCTGCCAGCTGAGCGGAAAGCCGGAGTTCCACACACATGAAAACCGCGATTCTGTTAGGTGCCGGTTCGTCCTTGCCGGCCCGATTCCCAAGCACCCAGTGTCTGACCGATCTAGTCTTGTCCGGTGACGGCGTCGAGAGGCACTCCGAAGGGACATACTACCTCAAGAGCTCTGCGCAGCCGGCGTGGGGCGCAGTGGGGCTACCCAACCGTATGGTGCGGCGGCTTCATGCGAAGGCGGAACGCTACTTTGCCGCTTACCATGAGAGAACGGTCAATTACGAGGACCTGTTCTACTTGGCCAAGCAAGCATCAGACGAAGACCTAAACGAGATGGAGAACCCAGCCGTTCACCCGTTCATCTCCGAGTTAAGAGCCGACATGTCATCATTGGTGGACGCTGCCGACGCGAGCAATCAAGACCCGGATAAACCATATGAATTAGGTATTCCGGACAATTTCTGCACTCTGCTCGATGAGACGGGCAATTACATTTTAGATGTCGTGTGGAGAAGTCTTTGCGGAAAACCAATGGCCACGGATCACTTGAAGGTATTCGTAGAGGCTTGCAGGACTGGTAGTATCACCGGCATTGCCACGCTGTGTCACGACACCCATGTAGAGAAGCATCTGAGAACAGAAGGGATATCCCTTGCTGATGGATTCGCCGATGAAGAGGCCGGTGTTCGGTACTGGACCCGCGACCTCGCTTCGAAGGGTAGGATTCCGTTCCTAAAACTTCACGGTTCCGTCGATTGGTTTCGCCTGAGACCTCCCAATCCCGAGTCTTGGTACGATGACAGGATCGGCATTCCCCCCGATGGCGACTACAATCACACGAAAACGAAAGCCGGCCATTGGCGGGATGCTGTTGACGGTCGGCCATTGCTGCTGATCGGCACCTTCAACAAGTTCGAGCAATACAGTAAAGGGATATTCCTCGATCTCCACCATCGCTTTCGTTCGACACTTCGGGAAGCCGATCGGTTGCTCGTCTGCGGGTACAGCTTCGGGGACAAAGGAATCAACACAGCGATAGTTGAGTGGTACTACGCGAGCCGCGGCCGAAGCCTCCTGATCATTCACCCGAATCCTGACGAACTCGTCTCGAACGCACGCGGTGCCATACGAAACAAGTGGAAAGAGTGGAATGCAAGGAACTCCGTTGATTTGATAGCCAAGCGACTTGAATACGTTGACGCTGATGACATTTTCACCCGCTTCCGGCATACTTCGTGACCAGACCATGTCGAAGGATACCAGAAGTCCGTACGACGCCAAGCGAGACAAGTACATCGAGATTCTTAAGCCGTTGTTCCTGCCCGACGACCCGGTTAGCCACGACATCATCAACTATTTCGCATCCCTGCTCAGAGTATTCGGTTTGGAGGACCGTGGGTGGGATCCGTACGCTGAGTCACGCGCGACCCTGGAGGACTTGAACAGCTTCTTCGATCTCAACCTACCGGAAGATCTCTTCCCGGACCGCAATGCGACCCTTTGGCGCATCGGGCTCTTTCTTTACAGCCACATCGTTGAGATGGACGCGCCGTATGCGGTGTTGACAAACCTTCTCCGCTTCCGGCTCGGCAAGGGCTATAGCCCGAGCGCGTTCCTCGAATTCCTCACGGACACAGAGAAGAGGTCTTTCAGGAAGCGTGGCATCTCCACCAGCCGAAAGATCAAGATGATTCAAGAGTTGTCCGCAGAGGCCGGCCTTCCCAACGTCGGAACGATTTTCGACGATTTCTACGACAACCACCTTCGCAACGCCGTCGGACATTCCGACTACATCTTGGCCGACGACGACTTCCGGTGTCGCGGGAGCTCCAACCTGATAATGGCTTTCCGAATACCGTACGAGAAACTCGACGACACCCTCGCCTCAGCAAAGGCCTTCATCGCTGCGTTCTTCCAGGTCGAGTTGCTTGCGCGACAAGTCTGGGGTCGCGAAAAACAAAAGGCGGTGCCATATGACCCTCACTACAAGGGGCTCATGGAGATCCTGGTTGACGCCCGGGACTTGATGTGTGGGTTTCGGGTCCACTGGCCCAATGGATCCGAATCTACATACCGCCGGACCGAGAACGGGGTTGAAATGATCAACTGCTACCTTGACTCTGAGGGCATAAGGATTGGCCTCCTCGTGGGCCAGTACGCGCAGCATCCTGATGAGTTTAGCCCACTTATCGAGCGCGATGCCGAGCCGATTTACACCAAACTCGATGGTGGTGATGTAATCCCAACATGGCCAACTGCTGTGAGGTAAGCCGGACTTCCTCAAGTGTCAACTCGCGGCCTATTGTGAGTCTTGACCCAGCCCACTCAGCTAAAGAGATATTGCTGGCCTTTAGAGGGTTATTCCTTATTCGGGGTTTACATCTAGTTCTTCGGCCAGCATTCTCGATTCCGATACGATGGTGTCATATCGATGGATGAATTGTTAACGTTTTTGTGGGCAGTCATTGTAGGTGGTAAGCCATTTTTCAATAGCTTCAGGAAGTGAGCTCATGAAAAATCGCGATACGTGAAACCTTTCGTACCTAATAATCCTTGAAGGTCTTTGACGTCTGGATGCGTAATGGAAGGGAACAATCTTTCCACGCGATTTTGTGAAACTTTGTGAGAGTCGAGATTCGTCATGACAGTGAAACCCCCGACTATTCTATCTTTTGTCCAACCCGTATCAGGGAAATATGTATAGCTGTGGAACGCCTTACAAATTGCAATGGTTTCTAATGTAAATCATAATTCTAAGCATAGAAATATCTTTGCCGTACACAAAGTTTAGATATTGATCAAACAGATAGTGTTACCTTACCGCTTGATACTAAGGTATATAAATCCCCGACGTTTCTGCGGCTACATTCGCCGGTAATGATCCGGCCTTGGTGTGCTTATGACCTCTGCCTTTCGGCATAGGCGTCGATTATCACAGTTAGTGCGCGGTCGATTTCAGCTGTCTCAAATTTAGCGAAAGAGTCCTCCTCATATAGGTACCTCCAGCGTTCGAACGCCTTACAGTGCGAAGACAAAACCGAGCAAAGTGGGCGCATCCTTGCTCCCAACATGTCTTGTACGTCCGGGTTCAAGTTTTGCATCCGTAGTTGCTCTGCCCAGACAGAATGCAGGCTTACTTTCCGCATCCTTGCTTCAAGCATCTCTTGTGTGTCCCGTTTCAAGCGGTCGAACAATCTCAGCAAATCATGAATTCGGTCAGGGGATTTTTCTCGTTCCAGACACTGCCAAGCCTTCAGTGCGATCTCTGTCGCGAGCGATAATAGAATTGGACCCGCCAAAACATACCCCGGAAAAGCCCATAGTCCGATTGCCCGGCTTCATACCCGTTCTTTTCCAATTCCTTCACAACACGCTGCAAAGACTTCGCATTCTCAATCATCGAATCCGCATCACAACTCGCGCAACCGTTGTTCTTGTCAGACATGACAATGACCTGCGTTACACGTTCGGGTCAGTGGTACCGAAGATATCGCACTTCAATACTTCGTATACGGCCATTCCAGGTTTGATGAGCGGTGCAAGCGTGTCTCGCATGAATGTTTTTGCGTCGTTGCCGCATTGCGTAAGGCTCAAAACCTTCTTGCACGCATTGTAAATCTCGCCACACGGCGGTTTGAGATTGTCCGGCAGGTTTTGGGGTCTAGTGGCCAAGATGGACCGTTTCTCCTCGAGAATTTTGTCGACCTATTCTTTCTTATCGGTTGATACCGCCAGCGCCCGGAGAACCTCGTTATCGAACAGGTAGGATTCCAGGTTGCGCCGTGACAGAACACGAATGCCTTTCGCTGCCAGATCGGCAATCTCAATGTGAGTTCGGTCATCCCGATCGATCAGTCGCACAACCACCAAACCGCCGATCACCAACCGAAGCGCTTCCGCCAAGCCCCGTTTATCGTCCTCGATTTCCCTTGCGCTGCCCATCGGCGCGAATCGTGTGTCCGGAAACTCGTCCTTGAAGATTTGTTCGTAGCACGGTGCGTCAACGGAGTTCTTGCCCATTTCACCTTCGCAGATGACGACCCGACTGGGAGCCACCAGTGCAGCCAGATCGTCGAGTGCGACTTCGTAAGCACGATGCCAGAAGGTCCGATCCGGCTTCGCTGGCTGGATAATCTGAGGTGTGTCGAAATTGCGGTCTCCGAAGTCCAGGAATACTACGCTTCCTGGTGTGTTAAATTCAATGTCCCTAGCCCTGCGCATCATTATCCGATGGAGTGTGTTGCCAGCATCAGCTGGCAGTTTTCCGGGATAAGACCGTAGAGTACGGCCAGAAGCTTAGCCTGAAGGCGCATGCTCATGTGCGACTCGGGTTCATCGATACAGAACACCGTGTTGTCATAATCGCGACGCGCGACGACTAGATCGAGGATCAAATCGAACGCAGCCTTCTCACCC
The DNA here is from genome assembly GCA_965215595.1 of uncultured Binatia bacterium (SeqCode). Classification (GTDB taxonomy): domain Bacteria; phylum Desulfobacterota; class Binatia; order UBA9968; family CAXXLF01; genus CBDCDW01. The sequence continues at coordinate 978,945 of CBDCDW010000007.1, forward strand.
CCGGACAGGTTTTTGAACACGAATCCTTGGCTGACACCCTTCGTGAAGCGAAAAGTGTCCTCTTCTAGCGGATTCCCCAGACTGTTGATTTCTAAATCGGGGAACAATCCACCCAGGGCTTTTTGGACGTCCCCAATGCTCTCTTTTCGATACCTGCCGAATGTCATTGACCTCTCACCATATTCGTACAAGTCTTCAAGACCCTTGCTAGCAAGTCCCTGGTAGTTTCGACTGACTGCTGCATCGTTGTCGATCATGCGGCTGATGCGCACTTCATCCAAAGGATTTCCAGTTCGTTGCAGATGATGAATCTGAAAGTCAGGGTCGTTTCTATAAGCCGATCTAACGTAGAAGACCTTTTTTTGCTCTTCGGGAAAAGAGTCGTGAAACTCCAACACGACATCGTCGCCCAATCTTTGGCGGTTCGGCGAACCAGACTTGCCGTGGTAATCTTGCTCCCATGATTGATGCTTACGCGATTTCCACCTGTACCAAGTGTGGAGCGAATCGAAGAAGGATGACTTTCCGCATCCATTCGGACCTGCGAGCACAATCAGGCGCGCGGTGTTAGGGATGCTCTGAACGGTCAGGTTGGTGAACCGTTTAAAGTCTTTGATTGTGGCGCTCTTAAACCTCATGCTTACACTCCGCTAGTCGACGTCGATACCTCCGTCCCCGCCACAGGACCCTTTCGATAGTACAGTTTTCTCCCGTGGATGTTGGTTCGAAAAAGGCGAGTTAGTCGACATATTACCCTCGAACCCCGGCGTGATGGCATCCTCCGTCGAACGGGCGAACACTCTCGAATTTGACGTTTGGAAGGCTCATTCAGTTCACGTACGAATCGGTGTTGACTCAGTCAGCACTTTGGGTGGCCCGGGCAGTTTGTCCGGCACGTTTTTGAGCGATGATGGAGATTATGCTCCCGGATTCCTCCTCGCTCGGCTGCCAGCGCTTCGTGCAGCAGCGCGTCAAGCAGACGGCGGCGGGTGTCGTCGCCGGTGGAGAGGCTCGCCTCCAGCCGGTCGCAAAGCGCCATCAGTTCATCAACCTTGGCGACGATGCGGTGTTGCTCGGCGAGGGGTGGGAGGGGGAATGGCGCGACTGCGGCATCTTCTCTCCTCAGAACGCGGCATCTTCGTTACCCGTGACCAAGTCGTCTGACATAGTCGACGAAGTCGGGACGCCGCAGAAGCTAGAGAACTAATACTGGGGACAAATTGACGGAGCAATGGCACGAAGGGCTACGATTTCGGTTGTCGAATATCCAGGGCGGTCGGTGACCAGTACCTTGTTTAGATAAGGCCTCAGTTTTCCGTAGAGGATATCGTCAACATGAAACTCTGACTTGGTGCTTTTTGATAGCTCGCTCAGATGCGATGATCCGAACAAGCAATCGTCCGGAGTCCTTCTCAATGTCTTCGAGTTCCAGAAGCCGTAGCTTCTGATTAAGATTTTTGGGTTGTTGTTTGACGCCAGCATCGTATAAAAAGAGGTCGCGGAGGGTAGCCCATTTCCACGACTTCGGAAGCTCATAAAGTGTGATTGAACTTGATGACCCGCTTAGACTTACTTTTCTTGATCTCCCCCGCCTTCACCAGCCGCACCTTCTCTACCACAATCCGCTTCAGCAGTTCCGACGCCGGTTCGTCGTTCGGGTCCTGTTCCACCAGCTTGCCGCGCACGGCAAGGTTGAGGATGGTCTGGCGGAGGGCCTTGATCTGGTCGAGGCGGGTGGTGAGGGGAGTGAGGTTGTTGAGAGTGCGAAGGCGGCGTGGTTTAGGAATGTGACCGGGTCGGGATCGGGCGTGTTGAGACGGGCGAGGCTTGCCGATGCAAGCCTGTCACGCGTCGCCTCCCGCTCCGTCCGCTCCGCCTCCAGCCGGTCGCAGAGCGCCATCAGTTCATCGACCTTGGCGACGATGCGGTGCTGCTCGGCGAGGGGTGGGAGGGCAATCGATATGCTGTTGCATCTTCGTTTGGTTCATCTTTGGCCGGCACACCGTTCCGGCGATCAAGTCGGTGAAATGATGGAGGGTCTCAGCAGATAAGAAGATGTACTGATTCCGAGGAAAACCGTGGCGCATGATTGTTAAAGTACTGTTACGGGCAATCGCGGAAGCCACGAGTGAGTAAGCCGTTAATCAAATTTCCGATCTTCACCGATCTTCGGGAAAATAGGTCGATTCCCCTCGAAGAATATCGCCTTCATTCGAAGCTGGACACCCGATCTCGCATCCATAGTTAGTTTCGTAAACTTGATGCTCGGTTTTCCCGTTCCGGAAGGATCACCGCTGACCCGTTTATCATCTCGAGTAAATCCCTAAGATCGTTCTTGCCGTTCTTTGGCCCAAACCCAGATCCGCTGGCCCAGTTGCGTAGCGGAACGGCATACCAGTCTTCTCTAAGGAACATCCCCCAAGCTGATCTGACTGGTCTGACAGCCACGCTTTGAGGCCGCTTTTGCGTTCGCCTTTTCCGCCGCGATTCGCTTCAACAATTCCGACGCCGGTTCGTCGTTCGGGTCCTGTTCCACCAGCTTGCCGCGCACGGCCAGGTCGAGAATGAAACGGCGCAGACGCGAGGACGGCGTCGGGGGCGTCGGCGATCCTTTCGTAATGGGCCAGCAGTCGTTCGGCGTTCATCGCATGAGCACCTCGGCCAGGATCGCCTTCAACCGATCGCGCAAGGACGCCGTTTCGGCCTCAGAGGCGTTTAGTTTCTTCAGAAGCTCGTCGGGATCGCCGTGGTCGTCGCCTTGCGTGTGCGGGTTCTTGATGTCGAGGTTGTAGCCGCGCGCCTTGACCTCGCCGGCCGTCACCTTCCAGGCCCGCTCGGTCTCCTTCCGGCCCTTGCGCGTCGCCCCGCCCCACCAGTCGATGCAGCCTTGCAAATGCTCGAAGCGGATGGGCCTGGTCATGGAATAGGCCTTCTGGCCCTCGGGCACGAGATGCTCGTAGAACCAGATATCCCCGGTCGGCTCGCCCTTCTCGAAGAACAGCAGGTTGGTGCCGATGGAGGCGTAGGGCCGGAAGACAGAGTTGGGCAGGCGGACGATGGTGTGGAGGTTGCACTCCTCCATCAAATGTTCCTTGAGCCGGGTCTTTACTCCCTCGCCGAACAGCGATCCGTCGGGCAGCACCACCGCGGCGCGCCCGCCCGGCTTCAGCAGGCGGATGATGAGAGCGAGGAACAGGTCCGCGGTCTCGCGAGTGCGGAAATGTTGCGGGAAGTTCGACTCGATGCCGTCCTCCTCCTTGCCGCCGAAGGGCGGGTTGGTGAGCACGATGTCCACCCGGTCCTTTTGCTCCCAGCCGATATAGGGGCGGGCCAGGGTGTTGTCGTGGCGGACGAAGCCCGGGTCCTCGATGCCGTGCAGCAGCATGTTGGTGACGCAGAGCATGTGCGGGAGCTGTTTCTTCTCCACCGCGCGGAGCGCCGCCTGCATGGTCTGCTCATCCTCGGGCCGCTTCACGTAGCGCCCGCGCATGTGGCGCAGCGAACAGGTGAGGAAGCCGCCGGTGCCGCAGGCGGGGTCGAACAGGGTCTCGCCAAGTTTCGGGTCGATGCGGTCCACCATGAAGGCGGTGACGGCGCGCGGCGTGTAGTACTCGCCGGCGTTGCCCGCAGATTGCAGATCGTTGAGGATCTGCTCGTAGATGTCGCCGAAATGCTGGCGTTCGGTCAGGTTGTTGAAATCGACCTCGTTGATCTTGTTGACCACCTGGCGCATCAACTGGCCGGACTTCATGTAGTTATGGGCGTCCTCGAACACGCCGCCGACGACACGGCGGCGGTCGCCGGGATGTCCTGTCATCCGGAGGTTCTTCAGGGCCGGAAACAGGTTGTCGTCGACGAAGGCGAGCAGTTCTTCGCCGGTGACGCCCTCCGGGTCCGCCGCCCAGGCGCGCCACTGGAACTTCTCTGGAATCGGAGACTTGTAATTGCCCTGCATCACTTCCAGTTCCCTGTCCTGATCGTCGATGATCTTGAGGAAGAACATCCAGCACAACTGGCTGATGCGCTGGGCGTCGCCGTCCACGCCGGTGTCCTGGCGCATGATGTTCTGGATGGATTTGACGAGGGTGCGGACGGACATGGGCTAAGCGGACTCTCGATAGAGGGCGGATTGAAGCTCGTGGACGGCCTCGACGAAGTCTTCCAGCCCGCCGAAGGCCTCGATCAACTGCACCGGCGTGCCGAGTCGGGTGAAGGGCGGAATGCGCAGCACGTTGGCGTCATCCAAGTTGAGCATGCCTTCGTCGGCGTATTTGGCGAGTAGAGCATCCAGCACGGCGCGGGCCTGTTCCCCGTATTTGCTGAACACGTCCCGTTTCTTGACGTTGTCGGCTCGCTCGCGCCGGGTCAGCGGCTTGGCGTCGAAGGCGACGTAACAGATGAGGTCGAAGGGATCTAGGTCCTTGCCCAGTTCTTCGGTGATAACGCCGAGGTCCAAGCCTTCGGCCTCCAACTCCTCGATAATCGCCTGCTTGCGTTCGGCGGCTTTCCAGCGCTTCAAGAAATCGTCGAGGCTGGCGAAGCGCTTCCTCAGCGCCTTTTTGGTGAAGTCGCGCAGGGACTCGGTGACGAGCTTGCCGTTCTCGTCGAGATATTCCACCCGCTCGGCAATGATCGTCGCGGCGACGCCGTCCACATAGACCTTGCGCAAGCCACCGCCGGTATTCGGCACGGTGGTGTCGGGCGGGTCTTTAACGACGGGGTTGTCATCACCCGTTTCCGACTGTATGGGGTAAACGCAGTCGTCTGTAGGCGGAATATCTTCGGGCGGCGTTATTGGATCGTCTTCGCCGGGCTCGTATATCTGTACCGGCTCGCCGTCGAAATCCGGATCGGCGAAATGGCTGGTCGCGCCCCTAAAGTCCATCAGGGTGAAGTAGAACTTGTGGGTGTCCTCATGCACGCGGGTGCCGCGCCCGACGATCTGCTTGAACTCGGTCATGGAGCCCACCTCGCGGTCGAGCACGATGAGCCGGCAGGTCTGGACATCGACGCCGGTGGAAAGGAGCCGCGATGTGGTGACCAGCACGGGGTATCTCGATTCCGGGTCGATGAAGTTGTCGAGCTGCCCCTGCCCTTCCGCATCGTTGGCGGTGATGCGCATCACGTAGCGGTGGTTCTTTTCCACCAGGTCGGCGTTCTCGTTGATGAGCGCCTGGCGCACGCGGGCGGCGTGTTCCTGGTCGACGCAGAAGACGATCGCTTTCTGGAAGCGGTCTCCGCTTTCCTTCAGGAACGTCGTGACCTTCCGAGCCACGAGCTTGGTCCGCTCGTCCAGGACCAGCGTGCGGTCGAAGTCCCTGGTGTTGTAGAGTCGGTCCTCGACCTCTTCGCCGTCGCGGTCGAGCTGCCCCTTCTCGGGACGGTAGCCCTCTACATCGCGATCGATATGGACCCTGATGACCTTGTAGGGGGCGAGGAAACCGTCCTGGATGCCCTGCTTCAGGGAATAGGTGTACACCGGCTCGCCGAAGTAATGGATGTTGGATGCGTATCTGGTCTCCTTCGGGGTGGCGGTCAGGCCGATCTGCGTGGCCGACGAGAAGTATTCGAGAATCTCCCGCCAGGCGGAGTCCTCGGCGGCGCTGCCCCGATGGCACTCGTCGATCACGATGAGATCGAAGAAGCCGGGCGAGAACTCGCGGAAAATCTTCTGATGTTCCTCCGGCCCGGTGATCGCCTGATAGAGGCCCAGATAGACCTCGTAGGCGGTGTCGATGCGCCGTCTTCCGTCGATGGCGTTGGTCAGCTCCTCGGAAGAGCCGTCCAAGCGTTCTATGGTCTTGGCTTTCGTCGAGAGCTTCGCCATCGCCGCGCCGAATGGCCGGAAGTCGTTGACCATGGTCTGGTCGATCAACACGTTGCGGTCGGCCAGAAACAGGATGCGCTTCTTGCGGCCCGCCTTCCAAAGCCGCCAGATGATTTGAAAAGCGGTATAGGTTTTGCCCGTGCCGGTGGCCATGACCAAAAGGATGCGGTCGTCGCCCCTTGGCGATGGCCTCGATGGCCGCGTTGATGGCATTGACCTGGTAGTAGCGCGGGGCCTTGCCGCCGCCGTCTTGGAAATAGTCCTGAAGAACGACGGCCTCAGTCTCTGGCGTCAGCCCCTTCCAGGCGCGATAGCGCGCCCACAGGTCTCCCGGCGATGGGAAGGCGTCAAGGCCGAGGGTGGTTTCCCGCTCGGCGCTCGCGCCCGTCCGGTCGTGGAAGACGAAGCCATCGCCGTTGGAGGAAAACACGAAGGGAATGTTCAGGGTCTCGGCGTAGTCCAGCCCCTGCTGCATGCCGTCGCCGATGGCGTGGGTGTTGTCCTTGGCTTCGATCACGGCGATGGGGATGTTGGGTTTGTAATAGAGAATGTAGTCGGCCCGCTTGCCCTCGCCCCGGCTGATGAGCTTGCCCCGCACGATGATGCGGCCCTTGGTGAAGCTCACCTCCTCGCGGATCTGCGCCATCTCGTCCCATCCGGCCTTGCGCAGGGCCGGCGTGATGAACTTGGTACTGATGTCGCGTTCTGAGAGGTTTCGCTTGTCCATTGCGATCAGCGCTCTATCGTGTCGTTCCGGCTCATGCCTGTTCCCTCTTCGCGGGCGGTGTTCCGGGCTTGTCCAGCGCCTTTAGCCGCTCATATTTCTCAACCGCCATCACCACGACGGGCCGCCCGTGCTTGGCCACCGGCTCGGCGCGAGCAAGATCTATCAGCCGTCCGAAGCCATATTTACCATCTTTCGCGCTCAGGGTCTGCATGGGGCTCCCCACCTGTGATTTATCCAGTTTTGACCAATTTGGCCGAAACCGCAATGGATTCGCGGTGGATTCCCAACAAATCCGGGCTGACGCCGGCGATCCACCGCGACCTGCCCTTCCACATAGGACTACTGCCAGGAAGAATCCGGACATTTTTCGAAACGGATCATTGGCCGCCTGTTTTCCGCCGCAGGTCCTGGAGGCGCAGCAGCAGGGCCAGGGTACGTTCCAGTTTGCGGTCCAGATGCACCTCGTAACGGGCTAGCCGTGACAGCTTGTCGGGATCGAGGGACTGGCCGAAGGCCTGCGCCTGGATGAGCGGGCGGTTCTCCAGATCCTTGTGTCGCTGGGCATACCAGGGCAGGATTTCCTTCTCGATGAACCGGCGTAAACTATCCCCGTCGGGTGTTGCCGGTTCCTGATCTTCGTCAAGAACCTCCGGGTCGCTGGAAAGCACGTCCTCCCACCATTCACGGGAATCGTCCCGCAGTGCCGCGACGGCCCTTTCATAGGCTTCAGGCTTCCGGGCACGCAAAATTGCCAATGCCTTCTCGGTCATTTCCTCGTCTTCGTCGAGATCACGGGCTTCCTTGGCCGTATGCTCGGGCGTGGCGCGGATCGCATCGACAACCGGCTCGATCTGCTTGCCGCTGTCCAGATGCGCTAGCGCCGCTTTGACCGTGCCGCGATAGGGTTTGGTGGCTTCCTCAAGGCCGTGCTGATGGGCGGCGGCCTCGGCAAGACGCAGCCGTCGCTTGCGCCATAGGATGCCCGCCAGTTCCTCGACCAGGTGCTCTTCGGTCGGCCCCTGCGGACGATGTTCGTCCGCCAGGGATGACGCTAGGACGCGGTATTCGTCGGCGTCTTCCCAGGGCAGCACGGTGTAACGGGAGAGAACGCCGTGCTTGAGCGCGTTGAAGCGGGTGATTTCGGTTCCGGCGGTCTCCGCCGGCAAGATGTCTTGGGTCTTGGTCATGGCCAGAAGGTCCTTTTCCGTTTGGGCTTGTCGATTCGGGTCAGCAGCTTTTCGGCGCGGATGAGGAAGACGTCGTTGACAAACCGTTCTACATCGAAGGCTTCCTCGCGGAAGCGTTCGTAGGTGCGTCGCCACATGCCCTTAGGACGGGGCGGAAACGGCGCTGCCATGCCGGGTTCGCCGCCGAGACGCATGCGGATTCTGTTGGCCCGCCTCAATGCCCGATCCCATGTGCCCTCGCTCTGACTAGCGTGCGCTAGGCGATAGCAATGCCGGCACAGGAAACACCTTTCCGGACCATGAAGCTTGACGACACGCCGACCGCAGGGGATCCCGTTCACGACTCCGGGACAGATAAAATAGGGCCGCGTGCCGCCGAATCGGCAGGGGACGCGAACGATGCGGACGGTCTCCTCCACATCTTCCCAGTCGCCACTGGCGATGCACGCCCGATAGGCCAGGTGCAGGAGGTCTTCCTCAGCACACAGATTGATCGAAGCCACCTTTTCCCCGTCTCGGTTCCATTGCCAACCGCCCCACCATCCGGGACGCAGGCAACCTTCCCGGTGAAGCCGGTTCACGTCGATGGCGCGGCAGGACTCCACCTTGTCGCGCCCCAGGCCGGCAGGCCGTCCCGATCCGATACCACCCATCATGCGCTCCCGTTTTTCCCGAAATCGTTTGGAAAGTCGACCGGTTTTTCGATCCCTATCGCCACGAGAGCCGAGGCGGCCTCGGCCTGCTGGGCTTCATACCAACCGGGCCAGCAGCGGGAATGCGGCCAGGCATGGCCATGCGTTGCCGTCCCATGGGGCAACAGCGGATCGCCAGGCCGGTTACCCCCACTACTGGCAAGGCAACGCTCTGGCGACGATGTCGCCGGATGACAGTTCATCCATTCGCTGACACAGCAGGCAAACGCCTGGGCCTCCGCTTCTGGACGCGGGAGGCCGCCGTCAAACTCGGCGATCCCGGCCCGCTCGTCGAAATAGACCTGCCAGTCGTCGGCTGACCAACCATCGCCATCGGGACCCAGCAGGGCGACAATCCCAATCTTGTTTCTGGAAAGGGCGTCGAGAACGCGTTCCGGCGGAGGTGAGGAGGCTTCGAGAACTAGGTCGTCTCCGTCGAGCGTGATTTCGACACCGGCGGCCCGAGCTGTCCGCAGGGCCTCTGCTGCCTTCATAACGTCGTCCTCCAGCCCCGTTGGCCCTTTTTCTCTAAACCGGATTGAGAGGGAGATTTTGCGTCCTTTGCGTCCGCACCGTCTGTATCGGCGGATTTCAAGGAGTTGGCGCGGACGGTCGAGACCGCGTCGTCCTGTCCAGCGTCCGCCCTAACGTCCGCAGCGCCGTCAACCGTCCGCATGGTGGTGTAGTTGAAAGCGTTGGTTCCATTGCCTTCCGGTGGGTTCGCGGACGATGCGGACGGTGCGGACGGTTGCAACCCTCCATAATCCGGGCCGCCAAAATTTCCTCCAGCCTTGATGTGAATGACCCTGGTGCGTGCCCGGCCTTCCTTGATATGGTCGATCTCGATGCCGATCTTGCGAAGGAAGGTCGCTGCCCGACGCAAACGACCGGACAATGCCTGAGGACTGCCCGGGCAGGTCTTCGACTTGGCGACGCGCTCTCCCGCTGCCTTCGCAAGGACGCTCAGAAGATCCGTCGCCGTGCCCCTCCACTCCGTCCGCTTCTCCATCATAGCGCGGACAGCGGCTGCGACCGGATCGGCCTCAATCCCGTTTTCGATCGCCTCGTCTCGGTTGCTACTGTAAGCCGACAAGAAAGTTCCTGCGGGCCACAACGCCGTCTCGCAGGCTGTCGCCCACAGCGCGAAATCCGCCATGCGCGGTAGCCGTTCCAGCGTTGTATTGGGGAGCATCTTCAGGCCGTGAACCACCGCGTCGAGCAGCACGCCCAAAATGCGTGGGCGCTCGGCGTAGAACGCAGACCACAATTCCGCCTCGGGGCGGCGTCGCTCCTCCGGGATGGCCTCCAGGGTCAGGAACACCGCTCGGTCGGCCAGATCGGGCCGGGTCACGATGTCCTCGATGCCGTTCAGGATCACCGGGCGGGCCGCGTTGAACAGCACCTCGTCTTGGTCGGTGTAGAGCTGGCGCATCGCGAATCCGCCGCCCGTTGCCAGCCGGCAGAGAGTGTCCGAAATCCACACCGACAGGCCCGAGACATTGTCGAAGGCCAGCACATGTCCATTGTTCGCGGCGATGAACAGGTCCCGGTCCTCTCGCGGCAGGGCGCGCAAGGGAGCGGTATTCGGATCGAGCAATGAGCGCAGAATGGCTGAGAAGGTGGACTTGGCCGAACCCTGCTCACCCGTCAGCACGATCACGGGATAGGGACCCTGATTGCGCAGCACGGCCAGCGCCCAGGCGACCACGAGCACGAAGTCGGTGTCCGATTTCACGTTGAGGAATGACCGCAGGGCTTCGACTGAGCCGCCCGGTACCGGGACCGGCAAGGGCTGCATGCCGGCGGCGCGGCGGAAACGCACCGGGGCGTTCTCGACCACGCGCCATCCGGTCGTCGTGATCTCGATGGCGCGCCAGGCCTCGTCACAGAGGTCGAGATAGAGGCTTCCGTCGATCCCGCCGACGCGGATGTAAACCGGCCGTTCCGGGGCGTCGAAATGCGCCTTCGCCTCGACCACGTTCAGGGCCGATTGCAGGGCCTCCGAACTCGGTGCGCCATGCGTCGCCTCGTAGAATTGCCTCTCCAGCCACTCCTTGAACCCCTTGGAGCGGACCAGCCAGGTTTCGCGATGACCATTTATGTCGAGATCGGCAAAAGCGGTTCCGTCGGCGGTGTGGAACAGTTTATCCATGTCCGTCAGATCGATCAGAATGTCGGACTGGGTGGGCCCTCGCCCACCGTCGCCGCTTTTCTTCTTGATCGCCTTGTCGAGGGTGGTGACGCGGCATCCGGCTTTCTTCAACTTCGCTCGAAGCGCTTCAAAAGCAGCTCGGTCTTCTTTTTTCATCGCAGAGAGCCGTTCGAGCACCTCAGGTGCGAAGAGCGCGCCGGGATCTTCAGCAACCCTCTCTATCAGCCCATCGAGGGGATCGGTGATTTCCTCGGCCTCATCGATGGCGGCGGCGACAGGGTTTTCGTCGTCATTCGGCGCCATGTGCTGACCGTCATCCGGGGTTTCGGTTTTGTCGAGCATTTCTGTTGTCATTTCGAACCCTCCCGGTGGCGGGATACGGCGCCTGTCAGCATGTCATTGAAATCCTGTCCGCGTGGTGGTCGGGCGATGCGTACGCGCCGGCCCTGCCGTTGCCAGCGCAGGGCGCAGTCGCGGGCTGCGGCCTCGCCCGGGTCGTCCCCGTCTGCGAGAACAATCACCTCGCGCAGGCTCTCGGGCAGATTGAGCGCCCGTAGCCCCGAAGTGGACAGCGCGGCCCAGGCCGGATGGCCCGTCGCCTGCATCGCGGTGAGACATGTCTCGATGCCTTCCCCAACCATCAGCATGTCACCGGGCTGGCTGAGACGGACCGCACCGCCTCGGCACGGGCCGAGCATCATCTTCACGGGATCGACCGGAGCTTTGCCAGACCCGTCGCGAGCCAGAAATGTGCGGTGGATGGCCAGCAGCTCGTTGTCTGCAACCCCTGTCACCAGTGCCACCATGCAGGGCCAAAACCCACCCGACGGATGCTTCAGACTGCGCTGAAATCGGAGCGAGGGAGGGAGCGGGATAGTCAAACCGCGCGTGGCTAGATAAACCTCGACCGGCGTGTCCTCAGCACGTAGAGAGGATCGCCAGATATCAAGTGCGACGCTGGAAAGTTTGACACTTTGCTGATGGGGATGGGGCAGGACAATCGAACGGTGTCTTGAAGCTCTACGCGCTCGACCATGCCAAAGGCCGCGTTCCTTCAGGGTCGCTATGACCTTTTGCTGGGCACAACCCGCATGGCAATGGACCAGAACCTTGCCAGCCACTTCGCGGATCGATAGGCTGGGAAGGTGGTCATCATGGGCGGGACAGCGTGCAACCCAGCGATCGCCCCACCGACGTGGGGACTCCAAGCCGCGGGCGATAGCCTCCGCTGATGGAATATTTTTCTCTGTCTGACCCGCTGTTGAAGTTTCGTTCGCGTTTTGGCGAGTTGCGGTCATCCCCGCCTCCGCGTGTTCTCGGCCTCGCCTGTCGCCCTTGGACGGTTTGCGAGCCAGCTATCTACCTCGGATCGACGCCATCGAACAGCCTTCGACCCGATCCGGATTGGCAGCGGGAATCCGCTGTTGGGGTCTCGCAATAGCCGGTAGAGCGCCGACTTGCGAAGCCGGATATGCAATTCGACTTCGGGGCGGGTCAGGAGTTTATCGTCCATGGAATACCTCCTCAGCTTGTTAGTTTCCGCCAAGGTACCCCATGTTCGGTCACGACACCTAATACGCTGTCCCGCGATAGCTTCTCGAACTATTCCTATGGAATCTCGGGCCAGGGCGCAGAGCGCCAATTCTTGTTGCGCCAACGCGTTAGCGCCTTTGAAACGACAGACTCATCCTCGCCGCTCCAATGGGCAATGACGCCGATCCGATCCTCCGCCTTGGCCATGCCGTATTCATTGAGCCAGTCGTCGGCGTTAGCGTAGATGCGATTGCGGTCCTCGTGGGCGTAGGGTGGCCGACCTTGGTCCCCCTTCTCTTTCGGTGGCCGTTCGCGCTTCCCCTCATGGCGTTCGGCAGCCCAGTCGGCAAGGATATCGGGAAACGGTTGACGCTCGCGGTGCAACCTGGCACAGATCGTATTCAATGCCGTCCAATGGTCGAAATCGTTTTTGTCGATGTTTTTCCGCAGAGCTTTTTCGGCCCGGTTTTTACCCGATTGCCTATCCAAATCGCGAATCCTAAACCAGTAGTTGGCGATTGGCTCGCCGAGCCAAGGGATCGGCTTAATGCTGTTCGCGTGATACCAGTATCGCAGGAACAGGTTAGCTTCCTCGTAAATCGCCACCTTGTCGTCCCCTTTGAACATGTTCTCCCGGAGCAAGGCGGAGTGATCCTCCTCCGGCACTGTTTCTCCTCGGTCCAGTTTGGCGATGGCCTCTTCCCACGCTTTCCGGCGGTGCTCATCCATGGAGACTCACCACCTTCCCGGAGCTGCCGCTGATCACGTAGATGGCCCACTGGTCCATGAGCCGCCGGCGCCGCTGGAACAGGTCGCTTCTGAAGTAGGCCCCTTCCACGCCACCGACCGTGTGAGCCAGCGCCGCTTCGGCAATCTCTCGCGGCTTGCCCGTCTCGGCGCACCAGTCGCGGAACGACGAACGGAACCCGTGCACGGTGGCCCGATCCGCAAGGCCGGTCTCTCTCAACACCTTGGTCAACGTCATGTCGGACAGGGACCGGCCGCGCTTCATCGGAGACGGGAACAACAAGCCCGAACCGTCGTCCAGCATTCTCGCCTGTTCGAGCACAGCAAGGGTCGCCTCTGCCAGCGGAACCCGGTGATCTGCGCCGCTCTTCATACGCGAGCCTGAGATCCGCCACTCCCGCGCATCCATGTCGATCTCGGCCCAGGCTGCGTCCCTGGCCTCGCCACTTCGTGCAGCCGTCAACACCGTAAACCGAAGGCAGAGTTTCGCGGCCGTGCTGGCGCCGGATGCTTCCACCGTCTCAAGCCCCGCCGCGACCTCCGAGTAGTGCATCGCCCGGAAGTGTGCCCTGATGCGCGGCATAACAGGCAATGCGCCGGCTATCGACTCACCGGCGGCGTTGTGTTCCACGTACCCGTGAGCTTCGCACCAACGCAGAACAGCGCGAATCCGTTGCCGGAGTCTCCGGGCAGTCTCCGGGCGGTTTGTCCATACCGGCGTCAGAATTCGGAGCACATCTTCTCGCCCTATCTGGTTCACTGTGACATTACCGACAACGGGAAACGCGTACTTCACCAGGACCTGGAGCCAATCCCGTGTGTGCTTGCCATTGCGCCAGCGCGGTTTGTTGACCTCATACACCTTTTCGGCAGCCTCGCGGAATATCGGGATAGTCGCCTTGCGTCTATCGGCCTGCTTCTCGGCGAACGGGTTGCGGCCGTCCGCTATGGACACACGGTTATCAAAGGCACGCCGCCGGGCTTTCGCTAGCGACACGACAGGAAATCCACCGAGGCCGATATCATGCCGCTTGCCATCGGGTACGACAACTCTCTGAACCCAGGACTTCGTTCCCCGGGGTGACACGCACAGGTAAAGTGTGTCACCGTCACCATAGAACCACGGTTTCGTGGTCGCCTCAATCCTCTTCACAGTCATCCGTCCCATTTCCATTCCCTCCATTCTTGTTTCCAACATTATTTCACACGGCTGGATGGGGATTTTAAAGGAATCAAACGGAACTTTCAAGCCCACAATGGACGCTAGCTTCCCTTATTTACAGGCTTTTTGTGGACGTCCTGAGTATATCGTGGAATTAGGCGGAACAGTAAAGTGGCGGAGGGGGCGAGATTCGAACTCGCGGACCACGCAAATGGTCGCCGGTTTTCAAGACCGGTGGTTTAAACCGCTCACCCACCCCTCCTCACTGTATATTCAAAGATTTAGCCACTTCCTTAGATTCCGCCTCCTTCTCATGTAAACACCCTGCTAAAGATTTTTCAAAGGCTTTAATGGGCTTTTGAATCATGTGGTTGCTGAAGCAACTCCATTTGGGGAAACGCCGATATCCTCACTCATTCCAGTGAAAGTTGACCCGGCTTAACTTTTTTTCCTGGTGTCGCGTTGAGCAGGCACACGGCCCTGTTTCATTTTTTCTCCGGTTTCGAAATAGCGACCCTTGACCGCAAGCTGTCCGGCCTCCCGTTCCACATCGGACCACCATCCCAGTTCATAACCGTACCATGGGGTACGAAGTTGCAGCGATGGTAAACCAAGCTCATTCCAAATTGAAACTGCAGTTTCCATAATGGGTTTTGACGGCAGCGAGACGGGCGGATAGGACCACTTACGGGTTGCATCAATCAGCATCTTTGAAGTTTTCATTTCCGAGTCGGCGTAAAAGCCTCCCGCATCACCGGTGCCCGGTGGAAACATGGACCAATCGGGGATGAATAAATCGGTTAGCACGATCTTGGTATCCCGGTGAGGTTGCATCCGATAGCTCATGGCCCAGACGACGGATTCGGTATCCCTAGGGTCAATATCGTCGTCCACCAAAACGATCATTTTGCTGCCAATGACTGCCGAACCTCCGCAGGCATCTAGAATTTGAGAGGCCTCACCTTTTTGGGGGTTGCTCACCTGAATGCAGCACATTCCCCAGCTTCCACTGGACTCATTGTAAGCAACATCCCTGACGCATTCAAAGCCCAAACCATGTAAATACGAAATCGCATTTCCCTCGCTACCAACCGCTCGGATCTTGCTGGATTCGGATGGCGGGAACTGGCTAAGCATGGTAACCAGAATTGGGTTTTTGCGATGTGTGATACAAGTGATTTCCAAAAAAGGATTCATTTGTTGGGGGTCCATATAGCCGGTGTATTCCCCGAAGGGAGCCTCAGGTTCCAGAAATTCCGTGCTCAAATAACCTTCAATGACAATCTCGGCGTTGGCGGGCACCTCAATATCAACTGTTTTGGCTTTGACCAATGGTACAGGCTCTCCCACCAAGCCCCCAGCCACCGCATAATCGTCGACGCCGTACGGAATCTTTACTACAGATGTATAAGAAACATTTGGCGGCGCGCCCATGACGATGGCAACCGGCATGGGTTTGCCGATCTTCTGCCATTGACTCCAGTGTTGTGTAATGTGCTGCTTGTCACCGGCATTCATGCCCAATCGGGTTCGAGATTTCATCATTCCTCGGTAGGTCCCGATATTCCGGATACCGGTATCAGGGTCCTTCGTTACCCAATGCCCCGCACTGATGTATGGCCCCGCGTCGAAGCCCGGAGTCGAGATGGGTAAAGGAAATTTTTCGATCCCTTTGGCAGGATCATCCAAATCATTACCCATATAGACCTCTTCATGAACGCTGCCTTCATCCAAGCACACGGGCTCTATGGTGTTTTGAAGCGCTTCTGTCCATTTTTGTGTTATTTGGTCTGGAGCGCATCCCATCCCAAATGCATAAATTCGACGGGATGCAGCCAGATGGCATACGCTGACTGGAAATTGGAATCGGCGACCCAGCACGTCGCTGACATTCGTAAACAGAAAAGCTTTTCGTTCGGCTTCCCCAAGACCACGAAATTGAAGCCGTACCATGGGATGCAATTCGGTGTCCTTGTTGATCTCCCGATCAACTCGAACCAATAGGCCCTCTGCCTCAAGAGCTTCGAGGTGTTCACGGACGTTTTTGAAATTCGCCATGGAGTTCCCTTTCTTATGAATGGATGATCAATGCAAACCCTCTGACAATCGTGATTGCTGCTTGAGCAAATATTTTTTCTGGGGATCTTTCGGCTGCCTCATGAAAGGCTGGCGGTGGAGCCGTCGAGTAGCGTAGACGACAAATGCGTGGCCAAAACGGAAAAACCCTAAATCGGTATGCTGCAGACCTTTAATGCGAACCTAATAGTCAGCCACTTCGCCCTGATGGGTGAGTGAGAACCCAAGGTTTTCCATCAGAGTACGAGTACTGTGCGCCAGGATCCGAAGCGGCACCTCTCCTGTGTTGAAGTACTGGTGCCACGCAAAGACAGGAATCGCTAGGGTGTCACCCTTTTTGATGTCGTAGGTCTTATCATCCACAACGCAATGACCAGCCCCTGACAATACATAATCGATCTCATCATAAAAATGCCGATGTGCCCCGGAATGTTTACCTCCGGGAATCTCGGCCACTAGTGTTGCAAGCTCTTTAACATAAAACCCTACTCGACTGTCCACCACGTACGCCACGGCACCCATAGCAGTGGGCTCGAAACGAAGCCCGCTCGACTTCACCAGTACTTTGCTGTTTCTACGTTTTTGCTCTTCCGTAGATGCAAAAGCCACCTGCTCGGCATAAAGCCGGCCCGACTCGCTTTGAGCCTCGCGCCCCATTTTATCGTCAACCGCCTTTGCGTCACCGCCGGGAAGCAGTGTTCGCAGCGCGTCCTCACCCTGTTGGGCATAGACCCAGTATTCCGGATAGCGTTCGTCCTCATAAACGGCCTGGCCAATTTCCATGGAGAGGGGACCCGTTGTGGATGCAATATGGAGCGCAGGGGTGTTACCGGTGTTGATGTGACGATGCCAGGCGAACATGGGCACGCAGATGAAGTCACCCGCCTCCCAATCGTAACGTTTCCCATCGATGATACTGTAGCCCTCTCCTGCTAGCCAATGAATTACCGCTTCCACCGTGTGCCGATGTCCCAAGGTCTTCCACATCTGCCCCTCTTCAGCCTCAGATGGAAGATGTTTACTGATAAATAGCCGATGGGTTCGATTGTTGAACCCCATTCGGGGATCTACGAGGTAAACGCCATTGGCGTTTTCCAGAATCCGAAAAGCTTCTTCACCGGAAACGAAGACAGGACCCTCCTTTCGGCGTTCCTGCTCTTCCTTGCCGTAGCGAACCTGCTCAAAGTAAAGTTTGTCACTAGCAACCGGACCTGAAAACACCATCAGTCCTCCTCCAACTCACGCCCCTTCTCCCGGCTCTTCCCGATACAACTTCAAGGCTTCCATGACCGGCTTGTCATTCATGGAGAACAGGATCGCTTCTTGATCCTTCGAGCGATTTTCGTGAGAATGCCAGCTCCATAACGGAACGACGAAACAGTCACCTGTCTCCCAATCAAATCTCTTCCCATCAATAATCGTGGTGCCGCTACCATTAAAGGCATGATAAACGGTACTGCTGTTGTGCCGATGGGTCTTGGTCACTTCTCCCGGTCTCAGCATTTGACTCCAGCAAGCAACGGTTGGGAAGGTGTGTCCTCCGGTCATTGGGTTAACGTACTCCAATGCGATCCCATCGAAAGGACTCCCCTCAGTATCCATAAGATTCTTCAGGGTCTGATAGGTATCTTTCCACTTGTAACACAGTGGGCCGGAAGGCTGTTCGCCCCACACCGGCCGAACCATCCCAACCCTGTGTATGGAATGTTCAGATGATTTTTTGATGGGTTGAAACTCACCTGGAAACGGTTCCCATGTGATGACCTGGAGTGAATTCAACAACGGATAATCAAGTCCGTCCAACCAAACTATGGGGCCGGCCTCGTTACCGTGGCCATGCCAGGTCATGGGGGGATTGAGAATCAAGTCCCCTTCCTCCATGACAAACTTCTCTCCCTCCACCACGGTATAGGCTCCCTTCCCCTTGATCACGAAACGAAACGCAGCAAAATTATGTCGATGGCTCCCTGCCAGCTCGCCCGGTTTCAAAAGCTGAACCGACATGTGAATCGTATGGGTGGTTGCCCTTCTTGCCCCGTCAAGATTTTTTAGCCCGGGATTCAACAGTCGCAGGGTACGCCGCTCAACCTTACCCTCCAGCCCAACCAGATCCCCCGCTTTTTGTATATTTTTATAAATATCATCCCATTTCCAAAGGCATGGCAAAACCAGGGTCTTGGGATCTTTCGTCAGGATGTTGGCACTCGCTTCCCAGGCCTCATCCCAGAGTCCTTCCATGTTTTTCTCTCGGACCTCCCGATTGAGTTCTTGTATCGGATCATTTGACGACATTGCAGCCCCCTTATGGGTATTGGATATTGCCTTATCGGCGGAGCTTATATCCCAGTATTTGGTTGTGTCAAGTGAATGTAAAAGCTCGCGAGCTACAGGAGATCCCGGAGGTAGGGACGCAGCAGTCTGTGAATCAGGGTCAGGCCGATTACACTGCTAGCAACGAAGAACACCAATGACTAGCTAAAACCCTGAACCACCATGGCCAGTGCCGTACCTGCCGCAGGCGCATGTTCCGTGTCACTGGCAGCCATGAAAAAGATGCTCAGACTCACCCCTAACGCTGCTTCAACATCGAAGAGGAATGGCATACTGAGGTAAGGAGCTCTTGAACTCCTGAGGTAGTGTCGAAAAATGCAATGGCGCTTTCAATGACTAGGCCGATCAGATAACCGCCAATCACACGGCGTGGCGACGCATTTGCGCTGTGAGGGGTCGTAAATAGAACGAATCCCGTTGAACCAATGGCGGCAATTATGACGGTTTGTACCAGATGAGCTCCCTCTAGCCAGAGCAGCAGGAGCAAAGAAAGAAAAGCGAGAAAGGGCTGGAACAGGTAGGGCCGAAAATTAAGCCTGAGTCTAGGGTCGATAATTCGAAATGATATGGGATTAAGAAAATGGAGATTAGCTCTTCGTCAGATTGATTTCAAACGCTGGGAAGGCAACCAGAGCCTCTTGAGTCAGGACCCGGATCTCGTCAGTGACGATTATCGTCAATATTGACCTTGGCCCTACAATCCTCCACCACCTCGTTTGGAATCATCTTTAACGCTGCAATGATTAGGGCAGGTACAATGATGAGATCATCCAGGTGACCAATCACCGGAATAAAATCCGGGATGATATCGAAGGGTAAAACCGCATAGCCTATGGCAAGACCGAGAAGCATCTTCGCGATCCTAGGTGTGCGATGATCCTTCAGCACCAGTCGATAGACTTGGATTTCACGAGTTAAATTTTTTCCGACAGTCTTTAAGGTGGTTAAATGGAGCCCAGCCACGTTTTGGTTATGGCTTACTTGCTTGGCGACTTTTGGACGTGCTTGGCTTTGATGGCCTTGGCGCGCTTTACCAGAGGTTCGGCTTCGACGTATCTGCCCTGAAGAAAGTATATCACCGCTAGGCTATTGAGGCTCCGCCCAACCGCCGGGTGCTCTGATCCGAGGAATTTTTCCCGGATGGAAAGCGCCTGCCGCAGCAAGGGTTCTGCCTCATCGTACTTTCCCTGTGCAAAATAGAGCCTTGCCAGGCTATTCATGCTGGTTGCCACGAAGGGATGCTCGGCTCCCATGTTCTTTCTTGCGATTAGCAGGGCCCGTTTGTAGAGGGGTTCAGCGTCAGAATACTTACCCTGAGTGGAGTAGACGTTGGCCAGGTTGTTGAGGCTTGTGGCCACTCGCGGATGTTCAGGTCCAAGTGACCTTTCCCTGATTTCCAGGGAACGCCTGTGCAGTGGCTCAGCCTTCTCATACTCACCCTGCGCATAATAAAGGTTTGCCAGGTTGTTAAGACTAGCGCTTAAATGGGGGTGCTCAGGTCCCAGGGCCTTCTCAATGATTACCAGGGCCCTTTTATAGAGCGGCTCCGCCTTGGAATACATGGCCTGGGACTTGTAGAGCACGGCTAGACTGTTAAGACTCTCTCCTACGGCTGCGTGGTCCGCCCCAAAAGACTTCTCTCTTATGATAAGTGCCTGTTTGAAAGCCGCCTCCGACTCGGGGTACCTGCCTTGGGTTCGGTACAGGCTAGCGAGTTCATTGAGACAAGTGGCCACCTCTGGATGGAACGGTGCGAACAGCTTTTTACTTAGCTCCACTGAGCGTTCCAGCAGCGGTTCCGCCTCACCGTATTTTCCTTTGCGATAATAGACTCTTGCCTCGTCAAGGAGACCTTGGACAGTACTATGATCCGATATTCGGGGTTTTGAAAATTTCCCAGGGGCGGCCAGACCGTTTGCCTGTATACCAAACAGCCCCAAGCTTATAACTGCTGCCAAGATGTAAATTTTATGTAGTCTTTTTAGCACTTTACATGCTCTCTTTGGTCTATCTCTGGTGAAACATCAAAAGATGCTGGCAGGCATAGGGAATATGGGATAGGATTTTACTCAAAGCCAGCCCGGACTTTTAGTAAAATTGAGTACTCATGTCAATAGCGACGAATTTCGCTGAATTACCAAGATATTTCGAAATTCAAAAAGTTAATAACGACGTTATGTATAGCGTCGTGCTCAATTAAATTGGAGGATTCAAGATGGTGGAAAAAGATAACCGTATCTTGACTGCCGTAGGGCCCGACAGGATTGGTCTCGTGGAAAAGATCTCAGAATTCATCGCACAGCGCCGCTGCAATATTGAAGACAGTAAAATGGCAGTCTTCTGTGGCGAGTTTGCACTGATTGTCCTAATATCCGGCGCAGGCGAGGACTTGAAAAAAATAGGCGATCAGTATGGGCAGCTGGCAGAGCAGACGGGACTTAACATCTCGTTAAAGACACCCGCCGGAAAAAGGACGGCTGAAGCCTCGCTCCCTTATCGGTTAACGGCTTCTTTAATGGATCACCCAGGCGTGGTTCACAAACTAAGCAGCATTCTGAGTCGTCTTGCCATCAACATTGAATCCATGGAAACCAAAACCTATGCCGCGCCGGTGAGCGGCACGCCCATTTTTCGGTTAGAAGCCCAGATCGCGGTTCCCACGACCATCAACATCAATGAGTTGAAAGCACGCTTTGCCGAAGTTGAAAGAGAAGAGAATATCGATATCGAGCTATCTCTGACGACCAATTAACCCAGGTCCGATTGAGCCCTATGGGAATAAAGACCATTAACAGAATTGTAAAGAAGATATCAGCCGATCTGTTTGAGACCCCTCATATAAGGGCGAAGGACTTCTGGCACCGTAACGCTTCCGTCTTTTTGCTGATAATTTTCCAAGACCGCCACCAAAGTCCTCCCCACCGCCAACCCTGAACCATTGAGGGTATGCACAAACGCCGGTCTTGCCTTCTTATCGGATCGAAAACGGATGTCTGCACGTCGCGCCTGAAAGTCTCCAAAGTTGGAGCAGGAACTGATTTCCCGGTATGTCCCCTGCCCCGGTAGCCAGACCTCAAGATCGTAGGTCTTTGCTGCGGCAAAGCCCAGATCTCCGGTACAGAGTTCCACAACACGATAGTGGAGCCCCAGTTGCCGGAGGATTTCCTCCGCATCGGCGGTTAACTTCTCCAATTCATCATAGGACGTTTGCTGCTCGGTAATTTTTACCAACTCCACCTTGTTGAACTGATGCAAACGAATGAGCCCCCGTACGTCCTGGCCGTAGGATCCCGCCTCTCTTCGAAAACACGGAGTGTAGGCAACGCAGCAGATGGGCAGTTCCTGCTTGGTCAAGATTTCCCCGCGATGGATGTTTGTCAGAGGGACCTCAGCAGTCGGAATCAAATAGAGCTCGGGATCCAGAGTCCGAAACAGTTCAGCTTCGAACTTGGGAAGCTGTGCAGTCCCGAGTACCGAATCCCGATTCACCAGAAAGGGAGGAATGATTTCTGTGTAGCCCCGCTGGGTGTGAAAATCGAGCATGAAATTGATCAACGCCCGCTCCAATTGTGCGCCATGTCCCTGGTAGAGCGCAAACCGGGCACCTGCAATCTTTGCCGCCCGCGTAAAGTCTAGGATTTCCAGTTCCTCGCCAATTTCCCAATGGTTTTTCGGCTTAAATTCAATCTTCGGTGGATCACCCCACTGCCTCACCTCCGGATTGTCTCGCGCATCGGCCCCCCTGGGAACGGATTCATGAGGCAAATTGGGCACCACGAGCATCAAATCCTCAAACCGCTTTTCGATCTCTCCCAATGGCCCTTCCAGTTTGCGGATGGCATCCGAAAGTCCCTCGTTCTCAGCCATAAGTGTGCCGGCATCCCCACCCGATTTCTTGATCTTGCCGATCTCCCCAGACAGGCGATTCTTCTTTTCTTTGAGCTTCTCCGTTTCAGCGAGGATCTCCCTGCGCCGGCGATCCACGGCAACCAATTCTTCCCAATCGATGGTTGCCCCCCTGGAACCAATCCGTTCCTTCACTTGGTCTAATTGCTCACGCAAAAGTTTCACGTCTAACATCGTTATTCGTCTATTCGTTTAATCGTTAATGGACTATTCGCTATTTCTTCATCCTATTGTTAATCGTGATTCGTATAATCGCTAATGTCAAATCAAGACCCTTCCCATTGCGGACACCGTATGTCAATCGGGCAAAATCGCGGGATTCTGGATACTGCAGTGATTTGCCGCGAGTCAACGAGTAACAAATCAACGATTAACGAACCTCAAATGCATTCCGAATGTGTTCCACCACGGGCGCACCCTGTCCCAACGAAATCCCAATGACATCGAACCTCGCATCCTGATCATGGAGACGCTTTTGACTGAGAAAATAAAGGGCCGTTTTGATGATCTGCCGCTGCTTGCGCCGATCCACCGACTCCAAAGGCGACCCTGCGCTGTCGCTGGTTCGGGTTTTCACCTCCACGAAGACCAGAACCTTGCGGTCCAGGGCAACCAGGTCCAATTCCCCAACGGGACAGCGGTAGTTCCGCTCCAGGAGCTTGAACCCTTGTTTCTTAAGATAGCGCTCGGCAATCCCTTCCCCTTCTCTCCCCAAATTCTGTTTCTGTCCATCCATATTCAGAACGGATTAGTCTTTAGAGGTTTTCATAGAGGGACCAAAGGAGAGTGTTGACTGGTCATCAGACCGCTGTGGCATCAGGCTCTCTCGAACCGGTCTAAAGCTTTTTCGGTGTATGGGCGAAGGCCCGTGTTGCTGGATTGCACGCAAATGCGAAGCACAGCAGTAACCCTTGTGGCCGGCGAAGCCATACTCCGGATAGCGCAGATCGTACTCAGCCATCATCCGATCACGGGTAACCTTCGCCAGAATCGAAGCTGCACCTATGGACACACAGAGCCTGTCGCCGTGCTTTACCGTTTTCTGGTACGGCATACTGTTAACCGGACTATAGTCCTCAGTATTCCGATGATGCGAATCACGATTCAACGAATCAACGAGAAACGGTTGGGGGATCCTGTGGATGCCGTCGATTAAGAGATAGTCCGGTTCCAACTCCATTTGTTGAAGGGCACGGGCCATGGCCAAAAGGCTCGCCTGTAAGATGTTAATCCGGTCAATTTCATGGTGCTCGGCGGAACCCACTCCCCACGCCAAAGCACTTTCCTGAATCAACGGAACAAGAGACTCACGCTTTTTAGGGGATAAAAGTTTAGAATCCGTTATCTCTGGATGAACAAATCCTCGGGGAAAAATCACAGCAGCAGCCATGACCGGTCCAGCCAGCGGCCCCCTTCCCACCTCATCCAAACCAGCTATGGTCTTGAATCCCAGTGAGAATCCTTCCTCCTCTAACTCACCCTGTTGTAACCCCAGGGCCAAACCTGGCGAGAGCGCTTCCTGCTTACCTTTCATGGAGAGGTAAATTTATCCCAAAAGCAGTGGAGGTGTAAACCCCGAACCACAAAAACTCTTTGCACGAGCCCCGATCCGAAATGAATCGCCGGAATAAGGCATGGAGGATGAAGCGATTGACACAAGAGCGCGGACAGGTTTTCCTCTTTGGTCGGATCGGGACGAGGGGAGAACGAATATTCTAATACACCACAAGGCTAGCCCCTGAGTCCCACAGACGTGAGCTCGTGGTTCGGGGTAAATAAAATAATACGAGTGGCCAGTTAGCTGATAGCTGAATTTGTTAATTTGCACTTCGTTCCCGGGCTATGTTAATAAAAATTATATGAGTCTCACACGGGAAGACGTGAAAAATGTGGCAACCCTGGCACGCATGGAACTCACAGAGGAAGAAGAAGTGCTGTTGGCCGGGCAGCTCGATAAAATTCTCCATTACATCGAGAAATTAAATCAGTTGGACACCGACAAAGTGGAACCCCTCGCCCATGTGGGAGACATCATCAATGCCTTTCGTGAAGATCGGGTCACCAACAAACCGGCCGTCGATCCCCTTTTGTCGAATGCCCCCGAGCGAGAAGAAAATTTTTTCAAGGTTCCCAAGATCATTGAATGAATCTCCATTCCCTCACCATCCACGAACTCCAAGAGAAGCTTAAGAAGAAAGAGATCTCTTCGGTGGAGTTAACGAAGTCCACCCTGGAAAGAATTGCCCAGGTCGACGAAAAGATCCATTCATACATAACCCTCTGCGGAGAGAAGGCCCTGGAAGAGGCAAAGAAAGCCGACACCCAACTGCGTCGCAAGGGTTCCCACTCACCACTGTTGGGCATCCCCCTTGCCATCAAGGATATCTTCCTGACCAAAGGGGTTCTCACCACCTGCGCATCAAAGATCCTCAGTAACTTTGTTCCGCCATACGACGGGACTGTGGTTAAAAAACTGAAAGAGGCCGGGGCCGTAACTCTGGGAAAAACTAATATGGATGAGTTCGCCATGGGCTCGTCCAACGAGAATTCCGCGTACGGAATCACACGAAATCCGTGGAACCTGGACTGCGTTCCCGGTGGTTCTTCCGGTGGATCGGCGGCCGCGGTTGCAGCCGACGAGTGCATCGCCGCCCTCGGCACTGATACCGGCGGATCCATCCGCCAGCCAGCAGCCTGCTGCGGTATTGTGGGTCTCAAGCCCACCTATGGGCGGGTGAGCCGATATGGCGTTATCGCCTTTGCATCCTCTTTGGATCAGGTGGGGCCGCTGACAAAAGATGTAACCGACTGTGCCTTGATGTTGGAGGCCATTGCGGGCTACGACCCGTCGGATTCCACCTCCCTGGATTCCACTGTTCCGTCCTATTCGTCCGCTCTAAAAAAGAAGGCCAAGGGGTTAAAGATGGGGATCCCCAAGGAGTACTTCATCCCTGGAACCCAGCCGGAAGTAGAAAAAGCGGTAAGGGATGCTATCCGCGTAATGGAAAAAGCCGGTATTGAGCTGGTGGAAGTGTCGTTGCCCCATACCGAATACGCCGTGGCCGTCTATTATCTCATCGCCACCGCAGAAGCCAGCTCAAACCTCGCGCGATACGATGGAATGAAATACGGCATTCGCCAACAGGCAAAAGATCTCACCGAGACCTACTTTAAGAGCCGGGAGTTTGGGTTCGGACCAGAAGTGAAGAGGCGAATCATGCTTGGAACCTATTCCCTGTCAGCAGGCTACTACGACGCCTATTATCTCAAGGCTCAAAAGGTTAGGAGACTGATCAAGAACGACTTCGACGAGGCCTTCAAATCCTGTGATGTAATCGTTGCCCCTACTGCGCCAACCACTGCATTCAAGATTGGAGAGAAGACCGAGGATCCCCTGCAGATGTATCTGTCGGATATCTTCACGAACTCGCTCAACCTGGCAGGCCTTCCAGGGCTCTCCATGCCCTGCGGTTTCAACACCAAAGGCCTCCCCATCGGACTGCAAATCATCGGGAAGCCCCTGGATGAGGCCACCGTCCTCCGCGTCGCCTACGCCTATGAGCAGGCCACGGACTGGCACAACAGAAAACCGTCTCTCTAGCTCGAAATCATCCGTTGCGCGGTCACCCACTACCTGGTATTTTTATAGGTAAGATGATTAAAAACAGCCTAGCTTTGTTTTTGGCAGTTGGTTTGCTCCTTTTTGGTTCCCAAATCGCTGTGACTCAATCCCATGCCGACCTCGAGGCCATCAGAAATGAGCTCGAAAGCCTTAAAAAGAATCAGCAAAACCTTCAGCGGGAGCTGGAGACCCTTAAAAAGGCCGTTAGGGGCAGAAGCAGGCGGACGGCTAGTGCCTTTAAGCCCGTCGTCATGGACGTGGGGAATGATCCATATAAGGGAGATAGAAACGCCAAACTCACCCTTATCGATTTTTCCGATTATCAGTGACCCTACTGCGCTCGGCACGTCCGTGTGACGTTGCCCCAAATCGAAAAAGACTACATCCAGACCGGTAAGCTCAAATATGTATTCAGCGACCTCCCGCTGGAATCCATCCACAAACAAGCCTTTAAAGCCCACGAAGCCGCCAACTGTGCCGGAGATCAGGGCAAATACTGGGAGATGCACAATCAACTCTTTGCCAACCAAAGAAAGATGCGACGTAAAGACCTTTCGGCCTACGCGAAAGCCATTGGCTTAAACCTTTCAGGCTTTGAGGGTTGTCTGGACAGCGGAACGCACGCGAAGGAGATTCGTAAAGACATCGCCGCAGGAGTAAATGTTGGGATCAGGGGCACACCAACATTTTTATTGGGATATACGGAATCAGACCCATCAAAGGTAAAGGCCGTTAAAATGCTAAGAGGTGCTCAACCCTACCCCCAGTTCAAGCAGGCCATCGACGAGTTATTGGCGTCAGAAAAGAAATAAAATCGTGGACTACGCACCTACGATTGGACTCGAAGTCCACGCTCAAATGCTAACGGAGTCCAAGATTTTTTGCGGATGCTCCACTCGTTTTGGAAATAAGCCTAATCAGAATACCTGCCCCGTATGCATGGGATTTCCCGGGGTCCTGCCGGTTCTAAACAAAAAGGTTGTAGAGTTTGCCATCCGGGCGGGGATTGCCACCCACTGCGAAATTGCCCGTTCCAGTCGCTGGGCTAGAAAAAATTACTTCTACCCCGACCTTCCCAAAGGCTACCAGATCAGTCAGTACGAGCTGCCCCTCTGCATCAACGGCTACATTGACTTGCAAATGAACGGCAATGAAAAAAGGGTCCGACTGACACGTATCCACATGGAGGAGGATGCTGGGAAGAACATTCACGACCCGAAGAGTGACCACAGTCTGGTGGACCTCAATCGGGCGGGAGTACCTCTCATGGAAATTGTCAGCGAACCGGACGTTACCAGTGCCGAGGAAGCGGGGAACTACCTAAGGAGCCTGCGGGCAACCCTGCAATACCTCGAGGTGTGTGATGGGAATATGGAGGAGGGAAGCTTTCGCTGCGATGCAAACGTGTCGATTCGACCAAAAGGGAGTAAGGAGCTTGGCACCAAAGCAGAAGTAAAAAACATGAACTCCTTCAAAGCCGTGGAAAAAGCTCTGGAGTATGAGATTCGCCGTCAGGAGCAGGTGCTATCCGAAGGCGGACGGGTGGTTCAGGAAACCCGTCTTTGGGACGCAGACCGCGAGGTCACGCGCTCAATGAGGTCTAAGGAACATGCCCACGACTATCGCTACTTTCCTGATCCAGACTTACTCCCTCTGATCATCGATGAATCCTGGATTCAGGAAATTATGAGAAACATGCCCGAACTCCCGGAAGCCCGAAAGCATCGGTTCATGGCTGAATACGGTCTCCCCAACTATGATGCTGAACTTCTTACCAGCCGCAAGGATATAGCGGATTATTATGAGGCCTCCGTCAAGGTCCATGCCAATCCCAAAGCAATCAGCAACTGGATCGTTGGTGATATCTTTCGCGTTATCAAGGAGCGAAAGCTCGACGAGAGTCCCCGAATCACCTCGTGGCCTGTACGCGCCGAGCACCTGGGAGATATGGTTCGTATGATTGACGAGGGCAAAATCAGTGGCAAGATCGCCAAAACCATCTTTGAGGAGATGTTAGACAAGCAGGTATCTCCGGAAAAGCTGGTCAAGGAAAAGGGTCTCGAGCAGGTATCAGACCTGGGGAGCATCGAAAAAGACGTGGATCAAGTCCTGGCGAACCACGCACAGCAGGTGGCTGACTACCGGGCTGGCAAGGATAAGGTGTTTGGCTTTCTAGTGGGGCAGGTGATGAAAGCCACCAAGGGCAAGGCCAACCCGCAAATGGTGAATGACATCCTACGCAAAAAGATCGAATCTTAAAGCTTTCAGCTGTCAGCCAAATCACCGTGGCTAATTTAATTGATTGTCCGGATTATAAACTCTAGCTGAATGCTGATAGCTAGTAGCTGACGGCTATTCTACGTCCGATAAGCAGAATTGATCCGCACATATTGGTAGGTCAAATCAGAGGTCCACACCGAAGCAGATTTCTTCCCCTGCCCGAGATTGATCCTTACTCTGAACGAAGGGCGGCGCATGACAGGGACCGCCTTCCGCTCGGCAGCAGTTGAAACGATTCCTTTCTGCACCACCCGGATTCCTCCAAGGTAGACACTGATCCTGTCCGGCTGGACAGGTACGCCTGCGTATCCGATCGCAACCATGATTCGGCCGAGGTTTGGATCCTCGCCAAAGAATGCAGTCTTAACCAGATTGGAATTGGCCACTGAAAAGGCAACTCGCTTGGCCTCCTCCACAGAACGGGCCCTCTCCACAGAGATCTCAGCCACTTTGGTGCCACCTTCAGCATCCTGCACCAACTTCAGAGCCAGGTCCTTCATGACCCTAAAAAACGCCCGTTCCAGAGTCTTTTCGTCCTGGCTTCCTTTTTTGACGGGACGGTTCTGGGCAGATCCATTTGCGAGAAAGAGAACCGTATCATTAGTGCTCATATCCCCATCCACAGTGACGGAATTAAAGGTGCCCCCGGCTGCGCGCACCAGGATGTTCTTGAGTGAGGGCCGCTCCACCGCAGCGTTGGTAAAAACATAGGCCAGCATGGTGGCCATGTTTGGAGCAATCATCCCTGCACCTTTGGCCATGCCGGCCACGATGACCCTTTTTCCTTGTAATCGGCAACCCCCAATGGACGTTTTGGAGAAACGATCCGTGGTCAGGATGGCCTCGGCCGATTGAGAAAAGGATTCTGCCGACAGCTGAGTCGATGCCTGGTTAATCCCCCGTCTCAACTTGGCCATGGGTAGGGGAACACCCACCACACCAGTGGATGAGGGAAAGACAAGTCCCGGCGAGATGGAAAGTCGAGCGGCAACCAATCCACAGACCTCTTCCGCATCCCGACTCCCCCTCGCTCCAGTGCAGGCGTTGGCATTGCCGCTATTGATGACCACAGCTTGGATCTTGCCCGACCTGATCTTCTTCATGCCGGTTAGGACCGCAGCGGCTTTAATTTGATTGGTGGTAAAGATTGCAGCGGCTGTGGCGGGACGATCAGAAAAAACTAGCGCCAGGTCTCGTTTCTTGCTCTCCTTGATACCGCATTTTACGCCAGCAAAGCGAAAACCAGGAACCGTGATCCTCATTTTCCGTGGCATCTTTTGTATTTCTTACCGCTACCACAAGGACAAGGATTATTACGTCCCACCTTGCCCCCTTCTCGCTTGACGGTTGCCACCCGAGCTGGCCCATCGTCTCCTTCACCGTGACTCAATACCATCCTCTTTGGACGGCGCTGCGCCTCCAACTCCTCCAAGGCCTCCTCATGAGCCACTTCGATGGTAAAGAGTTTTTGGACCATATCTTGCTGGATGGTTTGAACCATTTCCTCAAACATCCCAAATGCTTCCTTTTGATACTCTTGCAACGGATTTTTCTGTCCGTAACCCCTCAGTCCGATACCCTCCTTCATATGGTCCATGGCTAGGAGGTGATCTTTCCAGAGGCTATCGATGGTCTGCAGCATGATAATCTTTTCCAGTTGTCGAAGCAGATCGGGACTTATGTTCTGTTCTTTAGCTTCGTAGCATTTGCTAACCTGATCCAAGGCCTTTTCCTCGAGGTCCTCGGGAGTCAGATCCTCCAGCTCGTCGGGATTTAGCTGGAATCGGAAATTGAATTGGTGGAACAGAGATTCGGAAAGCCCTTTAAAGTCCCATTCAGCGGCAGGGAGATGAGAATCGGCGCAACTCTTGCAAGTTGCCTGAGCCAGACCGTCGGCCATGGCTAAAATCTCTTCCTTCAGGTTCTCCCCGCCGAGGACTTCCTTTCTCTGCGCATAGATGACCTCCCGTTGTTTGTTCATGACGTCATCGTACTCTAAAAGATGCTTTCTGATATCGAAGTTGTGGGCCTCAACCTTTTTCTGAGCGTTCTCGATAGCTCGGGTAACCAATCCGTGTTCGATGGGGACCCCCTCTTCCATCCCCAACCGGGTCATGATCTTCTGGATCCGTTCCGCCCCAAAGATACGCATGAGGTCATCTTCCAAAGAAAGAAAGAACCGGGAGGAACCAGGATCTCCTTGACGCCCAGCACGACCGCGGAGCTGATTGTCAATCCGTCGGCTTTCATGTCGCTCTGTTCCTATGATATGAACGCCCCCAGCCGCAATGACTTTGTCTTTTTCTTCCGCACTCATTTTTGTGTACTGTTCCAGGACCTCTCCGAACCGCTGGCGATAGGTATCCGGCGCCTTTTCCAGATCCTCACGGATCTTATCCACTGCCTGTGCGTACTCTTGCCGCTTGGATTCGTAGTTTTCTTGAGCCACCCGAATAGCTTCCTCGTAGGGTCCCCGCACCTCCTCGCAGCTAATCTCTGCCTGGTCAAATGCCAAACGCGCCTCGTCGTACTCCTTCACAAGCGCGGCGTGCTCACCCGCAGAAAGAATCGTCTTTGCCACCGAAAATTCATACTGATCCAGCAGCTCCTCATAAGTGCGTCGCTTCTCATCCACAATTTCTATTAAGTTCTGTCTTTCACCATCGGAATCCTGCCATCGCTCCAAATAATTGCTTAGATCCGTGAGGGCTTCCTCAAAACCGTGCCGGGCTTTGGAGTTATCGGCACCGCCGGATTCCAAAATGGATTTCTCCAGACTGGTCTTTATCTCCATATAGCGATCGGGAATGTTATGCTGAGAATGCAAGGCGTCGATTAATTCGGTGGTGGAGACCTCTTCATATTCACTTCTGAGCTCACGGAATGGAGAAAGTCCCTGGAGACTCCGATGGACATTAGTGGAAACCTTCAGCGCCTCGCTCCTTTGTTGCTCGTAGGTCTGCCCTTCCTCCCGGTAATGTTTCTCCGCGCGTTGGGTATCCTCTTCGTATTTTTCTCTGAGTTCCCTCAAGGCGTCCTCATATCGCTTGCTCCCCTCGAATGGGAGTTTGGTGGCTCGGCTCATCCACTCATTCTCCATATCAGAGCGGGCTAAAAATTCCGGATTGCCGCCTAATAGTATGTCCGTACCCCGCCCTGCCATATTCGTGGCAATGGTAACGGTACCAAATCTGCCCGCCTGTGCGATGATGGACGCTTCGGCCTCGTGATTGACCGCATTGAGCACGTTATGCGATATCCCTGTTTTCTTGAGCATGCGGGACAAGTGTTCGGACTTCTCCACTGACACCGTTCCCACCAGAACGGGTTGGCCTCTCCCATGGCAATCGGCAATCTCTTCAACCACGGCCTCGAATTTTTCCTTGTCGGTTCGATAGACCACGTCCGCGAAATCCGTTCGGACCATGTTTCTATGGGTAGGAATCACCATGACATCCAGCTTGTATATTTTCTTGAACTCTGGGGCTTCCGTGTCGGCGGTACCGGTCATACCGGCTAGCTTGTTGTACATTCGGAAATAGTTTTGAATGGTAATGGTTGCCAGGGTCTGGTTCTCTTCGCGAATTCGCACACGCTCTTTCGCCTCAACCGCCTGATGGAGACCATCCGACCATCGTCGTCCCGGCATGAGTCTTCCGGTAAACTCGTCCACGATAATGACTTCACCCTCTTTGACAACGTAATCCACATCGCGTTTAAAAAGACTGTGAGCCTTCAGTGCTTGATTGACGTGGTGGAGAGTATCGATATGCCTAGGATCGTAAAGGTTATGGATACTCAGAAGGCGCTCCACCTTCGCCATACCCGTTTCCGTCAGCGTTGAGGTACGGCTCTTCTCATCAACGGTATAATCCCCTTGGGCTTCAATGGCGGCACGGTTTTCTTGAGACGGGTCCCCCTGAATGACAGCTCCGCGCTCAAGCTTGGGAATGATCCGATCGAGGTTGTAATACTTGTCCGTGGATTCCTCAGTGGGACCGGAGATGATGAGCGGCGTTCTGGCCTCATCCACCAAAATATTATCCACCTCGTCAACCACGGCAAAGTTCAGGTCTCGCTGCACGTACTCGTCCAGTGAGAATTTCATGTTGTCACGGAGATAGTCGAACCCAAATTCGTTATTTGTTCCGTAGGTGATGTCGGCAAAATAGGCCTCCTTGCGGGAAACCGGGCGCAGGTTCAAATAACGGTAATCCTTGGTCATGTAGGTGGGGTCGAAGACATAGCTCGCGTCGTGAACGATGGAGGCCACGGAAAGGCCCAGGAGATGGTAAATCGGTCCCATCCATTGGACATCCCGACGAGCCAGGTAGTCGTTGACGGTGATTAGATGAACCCCCTTTCCTTCCAGGGCATTAAGGTAAAAAGGCAGGGTCGCCACCAGCGTCTTACCCTCACCGGTTTTCATCTCAGCGATCTTACCCTCATAGAGCACCACGCCGCCGATCATCTGAACATCAAAGTGACGTAAGCCTATGGTTCGTCTAGATGACTCGCGCACCGCGGCGAAAGCCTCAGGGAGAAGATCATCCAGAGTAGCTCCATCAGCAAGCCGCTTCTTGAATTCGTCGGTCTTGGCCATGAGCTCGGCGTTAGTCAGTTTTTCCAAGGAAGGCTCCAGGCTACGGATCTGCTCCACCAGCGGATGAATCCGTTTGAGCTCCCGGTCATTCTTCGTCCCGACAATCTTTCTAATCAAATCAATCATGTCTCAATTTAAAATACCGTTTCCTCGAACTTACTACAAGCGTTTGGCTCGTAATTCATTTATTCGTTACTCGTCACTCGTCTATACGTTATTCGTATAGTGGTTGCTCGTGTATATGTTATTTAAAATTCGTTACTCACATTTTCGTTAACCGTTGCCTTGCCCGTATCGCGCACATTGTCACCTGGTCCCAATAGATTAATGAGTTGGTAATCAAGAGATCATAAAAGGCGTCCGAGGGGCGAGTTCTGTAGAGCACGGGTACGGGAACGTTCAGGTTGAGCTGTGGCTAGGACCGTTGGAATACCGACTAATAATCTCAAATATAACACGATTCAACGAATAGCTAATAACTAATAACGTTACTCCCCCGAGACCATTTGGTTTCCCAATTCCTTCTCACAACTTGGCGCAAAGCCAAACACCTGTTCCCACACTTCCTTCGACTCCATGCAGAGATAAACGAACACAGTGGGCGAAGCGTTGCGAATCCACTGAAGCATCTTGCGATAGATGTTGACCCGCAATGGGTGGAAATAACGCATCTTACCATCCGGACAAAGGACCTGTTCTCCGGACAGAAGCGGGGTGGATGGAAACCTCTGGCGCATGATGCGTTTGAGACTTGGAGTGTTCCGCAGGACGCCCATACTGACCCAGGCGATTCTCCGATAGTCGAGAACCGTAAAAATTCTTTCCACCATTTCCCTGTAGTCTTCCTCCCAACCCGTGTATTCAATGATTGGATCCAGGTGGAATCCCAACTTATAACCGGCCTGTTGGCAATCATAAGCAGCCGCCAGTCTTTCCTCAAAGGATGCCGTAAGATGTTCTTCCTGTTGGATGACTCTCTCAGGGTTCATGGACCAGGAGACCACCACTTTCTCTTTGGGATCCAAATTCAGCAAGTTCTCCACGCAATTGCTCTTTGTCTTGAGCTCCAGAAAGGCGTTGGGTTGCTCTGCAAAAAAAGGCACGATCTGTTCAGAAAATCCTATGTAGGGATCCAGGGCGAGGCTATCGGTTATCTCGCCGGTACCGACGCGGAAAAAGAACCCTCGTTGGCGGCTAAAGAGCTCACGAGCCTCTTCGATCAAATCATCCACATTGGCAAAAACCTTTAGGGCAGGATTGTGCGCCAGGTAGTCCTGAAGGTAACAGTAGCTACAATCCATAGGGCAATTACTGGCAAAGTTGATCACAAAATAATTGCAGCAAATCGCTCCTTCACTGCCGGGACACTTCTTGAGAAAATTACCTTTGTGGCGGGTCAACAGCAGCCGCTTCTTGCCCGTTCCAAGGGGATCTTCAGATGACTGTAGTTGGGAGAGATAATGCTGCGGATCCTCCACGAATGTGAAAGGAATGTTTGGCAGGCTACGTTTCAAGTTCTCGTACACGGTACCATGCTCAACGCCAACCTCGACAATAACCTCCTGGGGTTGATAATTTTTCATGGGATTAATTCACCACCGGCTAAACTCTACGAACATTCTAACCTGTCCCTAAAACTAACTCTCCACTGCTCGTCCGCTGAGATACTCAAATATGTCCTTTATTTCTGACCTTTCCAAGAGTTTCCCCAACTCTTCACCAAGCTTTTTCATATCTGCTTCATTGGTGGCCGACAGATGGACGGTGAGGGACCCGCCTTCCAGGCCCGGTGGAACCGAAAACTGGATTTGTGAGCCTATCCCCAGAGCTCGAATCCTTTTTTGAATTTCCCTCTCCATCGTTACCAGCCGTGGAAATCGTAGGCGACGCATTTCCTCCTTGATCCGCCTGAGCTTGTCACCTCGACCCAAGCGAGGATCCGACCAAATGGGTTCAAGGTTCTCTCCCTTGATCAATCCACAAAGGCTCAAACCATCCCTTAGGGAAATTTCCTCTGCCCAGTCCAGGAGGTCTCGTAAATGATTCTCACCGATCTTCAGTCCGTTGGCCAGGTCCAGTAGGGCCCCCTGGTCAGACTCGGGTAAGTCAAGCCAACGTTTGAGAGTCTGGTTTCGTATTCCTCTCTCTTTTCCATACTCGAGAATCGTTTGATCTGTCATTGCTCATCTCCTCAGTCATTTCTTCCAGAATGGCATCGTATCTATTCGCTTCACTTTCATACCCTCTCTTCCGAGCACCCTTGGCCAGAACAGCCACCTTCATGGCCAGTGTCTCGAGGGCCCACCTCCCTTTTTCTCCTCGTAACCCCGAGCGCAGAAGCTTTTGGATTGCCCGGACGCGAAACCGATCCAAACCCCAGGTAGAGCGGGACAACTGGTCTGTGTGCCCTCCCCTTTTGACAACCAGGGGTTCGGTAATAAGCGACACCGGAGTATCCACAGCGATGCGAAGCCACAGATCGTAGTCCTCGCAGACTTCGAAGGACTCGTCGAATCCCCCCACTCGCTCATACAGTTCCCGTTTCATCATTACGCTGGAGGGACTCACTAGACAGAGACCGAGGCTGGCACGAAAGATGTCACCCGAGGGCTTTTGGTGTCTTTTCTTGGGATTAACCCTAACACCGTTACGAATCCAGACTTCCGCTGTCTGACAAATTTGCACCTCCGGATTCGCTCCCATGAATGTTATCTGTGTTTCGAGTTTATGGGGCAGCCACAGATCATCAGAATCCAGAAAACTAAGGTAAGCTCCTTTAGATTGACTTACCCCGAAGTTCCGCGCTGCTGCCACACCGCGTCTAGCCTGAACCACCACGTTAATTTTCGAACCAAATGTCTCCAATTCCTTCAAACTTTCGTCATCCGACCCATCATCCACCACGATAACTTCAAAATCCTTGTAGCTCTGATTCATTACAGATTCGATGGCCTCGCCAATCATTGGCCAGCGATTATGGGTAGGAATAATAACGCTTACGAAAACCATAGCACCTTCATTCCTAAAAAAGGTAACACTTTCATGAAAAATGGGAAGTCCTCTTTTTCAAAACCGCCTCTAAAAGGCGAGGCATCCACCATTCCACCCCAGCTGAATCGGTGAACGGAATCCGGCCCAACCTACCGGGATCCGTCCTAAGTAGCGGGCAATGGGGGGCCAGTCCCAGTTGGCTGTTTGAGATAGGAATGGGGATCGGCCCCGGGGATAGTGGCTAAGTTATTAATTTATCTAGCATTTTTACGCCTAAAGTTTAATAAAGATTGTATATTGACATTCGAAATAAATTGTATAAATTATCTGTATTAATAAAAATCATTATAGGGGTTTCCTTCCTCTTAGAAGCATATGGGGTTACTTTAATACCCCGATGAGTTCCAAGAACTTGCTTTAGCTGTCAGCTACCTCTTAGGTGAATTGCACAAAAGGATCCAAGCGCCGACCTGTGCTGCAGCAGAAACCGGCTTTTGAGTTTCTTTCTGTGCGCTTTGATTTATAACCACTGGTACCACAGGCGACCGAGCCTGTTAAAAGAGAAAGGAGACCACCCTTTTAACTGCAGCAGAGGTGTAGCCGATGGATAAGTATTTAGCGGATCCAATTAACGAGACAGAAAACATCGCGACTGAAACTGAAGAGGAGG
Source organism: uncultured Binatia bacterium (SeqCode) (assembly GCA_965215595.1). Lineage (GTDB taxonomy): Bacteria > Desulfobacterota > Binatia > UBA9968 > CAXXLF01 > CBDCDW01. The sequence continues at coordinate 1,015,451 of CBDCDW010000007.1, forward strand.
AGGGGCAGGAGCTCCTTATGCCCGAGGAAGGTGACCAGGAACCCGAGGAAGAAACCAAATCCGAACCGGAAGGTTTGGAGAAGGGCTCGGACCCCGTTGGGTTATATTTCCGCGACATCTCCTCCATTCCCCTACTCACCAGAGAACAGGAAGTAGAGCTGGGAAAACAAATGGAAGCGGGCCAAACGGAATTCATGGAGAAAGTCCTCTCTACCCCCCTTGCTTTGCCGTATGCCCTGGAAATGGGTAACATGATAAAAAACAATGAACTGGAGCTGAGTGATGTGTTGATGGGACCGGATGGTGAAGACGAGTACACAGAAAATGGGAAGGACCGCAAAATCTTTCTCGACGGGATAATGAAGCTTCGCCACTTAGCCAGGTCTTACGATCAGATGGATTCGGAGCTGGCAAAGAAACGGACTTCGAAAAAGAGAAGAGCTCATCTTGAGAAACGAATCAACGAAAAAGGCCAAGAGATCAAAGCCGTTTTAACAGATCTCCGGCTCTCAAGGTCGCGCGTCGAAGATATCGCCGACCAATTAAAATCTTCCGCTGCACTCATAAACGAACTGAAGCAGAGAGTTAAAGCCAAACCGCTTCAGAGAAAGGAGCAGGAAAACCTGCTTTTAAAAATGCGGGAAATTGAGGACGAGACAATGCTTCCGCCTGATGAGCTACAACGTCAAGTGGGCTCCATCCAGCAAGCGGAATCAAAGACCAGCTCTGCCAGGAAGGGACTCGTGGAGGCCAATTTACGCCTAGTGGTAAGTCTGGCAAAGAAATATGGGAACCGCGGGCTACAGTTCCTGGACCTCATCCAGGAAGGAAATGTAGGCCTTATGCGGGCAGCAGAGAAGTTCGATTATCGGTTGGGATACCGTTTTTCTACCTACGCGGGGTGGTGGATTCGCCAGGCCATCACGCGGGGCATCATTGATTCGGCACCTACTATTCGTATCCCGGTCCACATGATCGAGACCAGAAACAAGCTGATCCGGACCCATCGTTCTCTGCATCGAAAACTTGGCCGGGATCCTTTACCGGAAGAGATCGCCTCTGAGATGGATGTCTCCAAAGAGGATATCCGCAAACTCACAAGGATTGCCAGGGAGCCGGTGTCCCTTGAAACCCCCATTGGTGATGACGGTGAAAGTCGTCTGGGGGATTTCGTGGAGGATAAGATCATTCCAAATCCTATGGAAGCGACTTTGAAATCCAACCTCTACATGCAGGTGAAAAAGGCTCTTGCCACGCTAACTCCGCGAGAGGAAACCGTGCTCCGTTTTCGTTTCGGAATCGGCCAGGCTCGAAACTACACCTTGGAGGAACTGGGCGAAAAGTTCTCCATCACCCGCGAACGTATTCGTCAGATCGAGCAAAAAGCTCTACGAAAACTTCGTTTTCCAATGACCCGACTCGACGTCCAGAATTAAATCAGCTTAAGCCCAAAGCTCCTAACCAACCCAACCACTTCAAGCCCCAGAGGTCTGCGTTCTTGGCAGCCTTCGGGGCTTGCATGCTCTTGCTCTAGGAAAAAACTCGGACAAAGGTCTGATTGGTAATTAGGCTTTTTAAGACCTCTCAGAACCGATTCAATGAAATGCCAATTCTAGTTTGCCTTAGGGCCGCTCTGGGCCTGGGTTTGCTCGATTTTAAACAGCCAAGACGCAATTGAAGACCTAATGAACTGCGTCCTGTGGAAGTTGATTGAGGGAGAATTCAATTCAATATGAGGCTATAACGTTATGCCGCTGGGCCGCTACAACAATTAGAATCAACCATCATTAGACCTCGCTGTCGGGTCCAGCGGCGGGTTAAGCGGCGACGTCCCCAGCCAGACGCGCAAGACGAACCACGCAGCCGCACCCACAACGAAGCAAGAAATCCAAGCCGGTGCGAATGCGAGAGGAGGCAACGACGGCCACCTGTCCAGGAGCGTGGAGGCCGGTAACAAAGATGATGGTAGCAACACCCACAGCGGCACAGTGAGCGCGAGTGCAAATGTATACGCGGCAACCAACACCAAAACAGAACGGAGGCGGAAAGGCCTGGCAAATGCACCGCGAATGGAAATGAGAGCCGAGAGGACAGCAACCATCACAGACTGTGCTGGAGCAGTAAGCCATGTCAAAAGTAACGCTAGTTCCCATGGGAAGATTTTGTGGTCCATATGATCGCTGCTTAACGTTCAGGCTGAGCAGCCAAGTCCCGCCCCTAAGCGGCGGGACGAAGGTCTGTCTCAAGCCGGTGGTTAGGCATCCAAAAGGCTCCCAACCCCTTTACCGCCAACTGAGATTGTCACTCAAATCGAAATCCGTTTGCTATCTGCACGACCCTCATGTTCTTGGATCCGATCTGACAAGACTCCGCGAACTTCGCATCCTCCGGGTGCGAGTTCAACCAGGCAACAACTTCATTCTGTTTTGCTGGCCGAACCGCTTTGGAAGTAGCCGCAATCTCCCAGTGCGTCTCGTATCCGTGTGATCCTTCCATTCTGCGGAAGCGCTCCCCCGGATCATTTCCAGCACGACAACGCGCGGTGCTGCAACGGCTGTCGTTGAAAACAGTCCAAAACTCACACGCACCAGCTTCCACCTTGCCGCCACGTCCAGCCGAAAACTGCAAGGTTACAAGCTCGCCCGCTTCGATGGGAACGTCTCTTCCTGCAATCTTGGTGGTATGATCCATGGCACCGATCCCTGAACTAGCTAGTCTTGGAGATTGATCAGCCTAACATTTAAGCTCAGCCGTGCCTGCCAGCGCGCCGGCGTGGAGCGGGTAGTTAGGTTTCAAAATGTTTCTCCCTTCCATACGCCGAAAGCCACCACCTTGTCTTCATGGAGCGTGACCCAGAACGTCTGTGAAACGTCCATGCCACCGCGTTCTTGGATGAACTGAGTGATCTCTCCGCTTCCATAGCGTTTGTCGCTTTCCGCCTTGGTGATGGGGCGTTTGAGGTCTGCGAATCGTCGTAGCGTAGTGGAATCAACTTTCTCGAACGGTACTCCAGCAGTTCTTAGGAATTCCTGTTCACTCATTCCAAGGTGAAGGCCCATCGGAAACACCGCGGATAATTCAGAAGCCGGTGTCGAGCAATGGTATCTGTGCAGGGATTGTCGCTCCAGTGATACGCCCGACAGCTGTTTTCCGCCGCCGAGTTCACCGCTCGAGAACACCACGACAACCGACTCATCGCTGGTCCTGTAGCAAGTGGCGCGTTCGTGGTGCCCTTCAGGTACCCCGAAGATCTGAGATGCGCCTAGGCGCTCTTGAACCGCGCCAAGCGAGACATCGTTAAGCGGGAACCCGTACAGGGTCCAGAACTTCTCGTCGAAGGACGCCTCGCCAGCAAAGGTTCCTGTCGCCGCCAGAAGCAAAAACACTAGAGCTGATCGACGCTTCATTTTGAAACCTAACGTTTAAGCTCACACGCGCCCGCAAGTGTACAACCCGCTTGCGGGCGTCGGGGTGAAGCGCTTTGTTAGGTGCGGCCTATTTGAGATGACGCAACGAGGGCTTATTCTGTCCATATAGCGACCTTTCAAATGACGCTTTGATAACAACAAAATGTTTTTCAATCCAAGAGTGGTCAGCAGTCCAATCATATCTGCCTTTGGAATCTACCAGCCACACACAATCCATCCCGCAATGCCTGCAATAGTAACCTACCCTATATACCTGACCAATTTCCCTCCCCTGCCTCCTCGCGTGAGGCCAGAGTCGAACAAGTTTCAAAACCGTTTTCGGATTCAAAGGACGCTTCATCCCACAAATGGTCTCCGAACGACAAAGCTGATTTTCAACCCATAAACTCGGCTTGGTCAGTTATTGCCTACTGTTAGACCATAGAGATGGATACAACTTATCATTGCATTTATTTTTCAACACTAACTGCATAAATCTATCCCACTAAAGTTCTTTGTCTGATTCGTCCATCCAAACCCTCCTCCAGGAAGCGCTATCTTAACCCACCAGTCACTATCGGAAGATGTGTTTTGATCTATTGTTATTACCCAACAATCCCTAGTAGGGCGTATACAATCTTCCTTTGTTGCAATAGAGTAAATTTCGGCTTTACTGATTTCTCCGTCCCACCAATATGCATAATATCCTTCACCCATATAATTCAATAGAAAAATGAGATCACCCGCAGAGAATGGGGGATGGTCATGGATGATACCTAGTGGTAAGGGACGAAGATATACATTACCTGTTACCCCCGTTACCTTAACCCCGTCTGGGATTGTTGCTACCAAATCAGTCCCCTTTGGTCGGTCAACCAAGTCAGTACTAACGGTTGTATTCCAATCACCGTAAGCACAACATTCAAATGGACAAACGTCCATCGCGACATAATTCATTCTGGGAGTGCCACTACTAGCCAGTTCTTTCAGTTTCTTTCGGAATTCAATGCGACGTATTTCCATAGTTTTCAGTGCTGCCGCTATGTTTTTACCAACCTTTGATTCTCTGAATCTCTTTGTTTGCAAAAAACTTACTAATTCTGGCTGATAACGCATGTCTGAAGGCTTTACATCAAAACCACGATGAAGCATTTCATTTAACATCTGAATCACTTCCGCTTCCTTGCCAGCGGCAATTAACATTTCACCAAGTTCGTACCAGCGATATTGATTCGTACACATGTTGCGAACCGACAGCTTGCTAAGTTCTATAGCTCTGATCCAGTTCTTACTGGTAACTTCTCTGTCAATATCACGTCGGGAAGGTTCGTACGATCCACTGTCCTTGCAAGGACCACCAAGGTCATAGGCAATGTACGAATGACTACTAGGACTTTCCAATTCTAGATCATTACTATCTGCTATGTTTAGGGTAAAATGGCTAATGCTGAAAAGAGCAACAAAGACAGATCCTAATAATTTCAAAGAATGCATAGCGTTTTTTCTCCTGGCTGCAAATCCAACTGCACTCAGAGTGTGAGCGATCGTTTAATCTCAGATAGCTTTTTTTGCACCTAACGTTCAGACTGAGCAGCCAAGTCCAGATAAGTAATTCACCTATGGACTAATTGTCGTTAATTTTTTGAATATCCTTCCAGAATGGGCTTTCAAATAGTTGCTGTCTAAACTCACCGAGGGATTCCGATTTTCCCTGTAGACCCGAAGGCCAGGCCATCTCAAAGAACCGCCATGCCAAATCTGCATGGCCACTATAAATTAATCCCAGCATATACTTCCATAAGGTTATGGGCGGTCTCCCCTTTTGCCAGTCGAAAGCTTCCTGTATTCGGTGGGCATAAGATTCTAGTTCCTCACCAGACGGGGAGGGTTTGCGCATTAAATCCTCCGCAAAATGATAACCTCCGTCACCGTAACGTAAAATCACCTCTGGTGCTGGAGAGAATGCCAAAGAGGTCCACTTATATGCGAAGGTCCAGTCGGGGGTCACGAACTCCAGGTTGGAATCACCGTCAAGATCCTGAAAGTCTGCCTTATCGCTGTGCCCTGCGGTAATTTGACCGACAGGTCGGAAGTTCCCGCCAATGTCGAAGACATAGAAGAAAAAACAACAGTGAGCTCCCCCAGTCCATTCGGAGATCACCAGGTTTGGGGAACGGTCTCCCGTAATGTCCCGGCCAATGTCGATCAGGCTGGTTCTCTTCTCGTGCTCATAAATACTGCCCAGTTGAAATTTAAATCCCACTTTTGCGTAGACACGTTTATCAATCTTCAGAATCTCAAAAGCACCAAAGCCGGTCTCCTCACCTCGGTAAATCTTAACAACGTAGTCGCGAAAGGCGAATTCACGCTCCAATGTTCCTGTTGGTCTAAATGAGCTAGGATCGCTTGCGGATATGTCAGCGAGTGGTGGGGGTATTCCGCTATCGGGAAGGGCAACAATTGCCCCAGTAAGATTGCTAACAAGTCTCGGCACTACAAATGCTGCCAGCGAAGCAACGATAACCAGACTAACTGGGACAATTACCATCCATATGGCTTCGCGCCTAAAATGACCTCGCATCATGGCTAGTTGCTCATCCAATATCGATGGTCGAACGGCCGAACTCAGCTGTGGAGCTGAAGGACTGCTTAGGATTGACCTTCCGTACTTAGCACTGCAATACGAAAGAAACCGTTAGCCCCGTCCGCTGCAGCAATTTGGTTAGAAGTTGATCCTAAAAATGGGGACTAATGATCTGGCCGGTTTTGTCGTTTATCATGATTGTCACCGATGTACCCTTTGCATAGAGCGGTAACGACTCCCGGAACTCAACCATTTCCCCTTGAATGATCGGCCTCTCAAAGCTGTTAAATATCCCCGGCTTTTTCTTGTACAAACCATCGTGTCGCCAGACGTACTTACCGGAATCCAGATCCAGCTTCCCTACGAATCCTATTGCGCTCAAATACAGGTAATGATGCTTCACTACCGCCTCGCCTATGTTAAATCCTGGGACATCTGCAAGCCATTTCTTTTTCAGCTTAATTCTATCGATCCGAATCACACTACCTCCTGCAGCATCATTGTCTGTAACTCCATATATGATTATGAGATCTCCATCTCTGTCGAGATAGTCAAGTCGTTCCACGTTAAATCTTGCATCCAAAGGCAGCGTGAAATTCTCAGATATCCCTTTGGAATCAGTCCTAACACCGTCTCCATTACTCAAGATAAGGTATGTGGCATGGCCGATACTAAACTCGAATTTTTGCGGTTCAAAGAGATTGTCCTGTTTTGCACGCTTTGTGACTAAAATCTCGTTTGAAGACTGACCAAAAACCTCTGCTTGAGAGATAACGATGGATAATAGAAAAACAGCAATTAAAATCCGTACGCGCAAGCCACTTGTTGTTTTCAACCTGGAATCTCCCATACTTCTAACGTTCAGACTGAGCAGCCGGCTCCCGTCCATAAAGCAGAAGGACGAAGGTCTGTCTCAAGCCGGTGGTTAGCCAGTTATCAATGTCCTGACCCTGGCTCCCACCGAAGCGACTCAACACGACCATCACGTACAGTGAGCCAAATTTCTGCTGACATCCATCTGTGATACTTCGGATGAAATCCAGGAATTTCCAAGTCAAACTTCACAGAACCTGAATCCTCTTCTTTTGGTTCGCCCAAATAAGTAACAAACTCTGAAACAGGACGACCAATTCTCAGACCACATTTAAGCTCGATCTCCGGCGATTGCACGGTGACTTCTGCGACCCAGTACTGATGAATTGAATGCGCTCTAATCGTCAACCCTTTAAAATACCAGGTTCGCTCTACATACGGATCTGTTTTATTGGAATCAACGGCCTTCGACTCGATTTTGTACGGCAATCCAAAGGCTAGTAAGAGATTGAATTCTGTATACTTTTCGCCCCTTGCAAGATTTACTTTCTTATCTGAAAGGGGCGATAGCATAAAAGCGAGTTGGGCGTCTTCCAGCTTCGAACAATCGAGCGCGTAAACAGCGGGAGGGGTGAGAAAACACAGCCCAATTAATAGGAATAGACATTCTCTCCAATACTTCATATCAACAATTTTTGCCGGCTAACGTTCAGGCTGAGCAGCCGAGTCCAGCCCATAAAGCGGTGGGACGATGGTCTGTCTCAAGCCAGTGGTTATGTGTAGCTTTTTCCAGCAAACAGATTTCTAATCGGTCTCCACCGCAATATTACGACCAAGACCCCACTGACAATTGCAGTTATGTATGTTGGCCACATGCTCTGGTACACAGCAACGGAGCCTTTTGGAATCACCGGGGTTGGAGCATCAATTGCTTTGTAGCTCTGAACCGCGAAATTTATGCTACCGACAAAATTCACAATAAACATTAATGTGCAAATAACCAACGCTAACATATGTCCCCAGTGCCTAAATTTGAACACACCCCAACCTGCAAACACTGTAAGCAAGGGAACAACTACCGAAAACACCAAGAATAGGACAAGCCAGAAGCGCAACTTGACATCACTATCAGAAGAGAACAATCCGTGTCGTAGGAACAACCAAGTACCTTCCACTTGAGCAACGAACTGGTAAACACCCCATAGAACCAGAACTAGGGATACAGCCCACACTATGTATTCATCGCGACGCATAACGTTCAGGCTGAACAGCCGAGTCCCGTCCATATAGCGGCGGGACGAAGGTCTGTCTCAAGCCGGTGGTTAGGTATAGGTCGCCATTAGTTCACTTCAGCAACTCCCTCGCTATTCACCCAATGGTGAAAATCCAGAAAAAGAATCCAATCCACCAATCGAGGCTTCTTCCAACCAAAGGTGACGATATATAAAATAATCTCTCCGGTATAGAAAAAGACGTTCTCAATTATGAGATGAAAAACAAATTTGATACCGAATTCAGCAATATCATCGAGAACCGCCACGGAATCATTCCCAAGACGAGATTATCGAAATAATGCAATTAACCATCTCATGCCAAATAAGACTACCAGCATGAGCACTAATCCAAGAAAAACTGACAACCCGACATCCATGAGCATAGGCTCAAGGATATCGCGGTACAATCGTTGTCGCCAGTTCGGATCGTTTTGATCTTTGCTCATAAAAGAAACAAAAATTTGGTCTGCCTAACTATAGAGTCTACTGCCAGGATTCTTGCGGTGTATTAGGGTCAAGATTTTCAACATAAAATGGTAGAACCATTAATAATTTTCCTCGTTTACGATGATCCTGTCAAGCGTATCAACACCTGCATACACTGCCATTTTCACGGTGTATCAGGATATCAGTCCGCGGCAAATCTAGCTTAACAACGGAAGTTAAAGCGTCCCGAAGGTGGGTAAATTCTGCCCCTGCGAAAGGACAGGATTGAACTGAACGACGCCTTAGTTGAGTCTTATGTACCATTGAAGGCTTCAGATGGTGAGGGTGGGTTATTTGATGGGTAATCAAGGGTGAATTGACCATACCTAACCCGTGTGATAACTAGCGAGTAATTTCCGTTCAGTTACAGGAGCCCGGAGTTTCCCAGGACTCCTCAACCACCTGGTTTTCCGTTTATCATCTAACCCATGAGACCCATCCGTTACGGCGTACAGATTTGGAGTTCAAAACCGTTCAAAGAAATTGTCGAACAGGTTTGTTTTGCCGAGAAGCTCGGTTACGACACGGCATGGATCATCGATTCTCAGTTGCTCGCGCCGGATATTTACGTGAAGCTCACCGCCTGCGCGTACAACATGAAGCGCATTACATTGGCGGCCGGTGTTACCAATACCGTCACCCGTAACCCGACAGTGACTGCCGGTGCATTGACCTCTCTGGCTGACCTCGCCCCTGGACGGATCAGTGCCGCCATCAGTTTGGGGGGAAGTTCCGTCACCACCATCGGTGGCTCCCATGCCAAACTGGCACAATTTCGTAGAGACTTTGAGCTTATCGCCCGACTCCTAATGAGTTAGCCGAATAAGGGGAGGACCACTTCAATGGACCCAAAGCTACGCGTGTGCATGCCACCAGATCCCAACCCTAAAAAGCCAAGGTTTACCCCTCCGACAGGGGCCTGCGATACTCATTGTCACATCTTCGGTCCACCGGAGGTCTTCCCATATTCAGAACGACGTCGCTACACTCCACCCGCAGCACCCTTCGAACACTATATGATGATGCTCGACATCATCGGTATCGACCGGGGCATTGTCGTGCAGCCTAATGTACATGACACCGATAATCGTATTTCCCTGGACGCGATTGCCCGAAGCGAAGGGCGGCTACGAGGGGTAGGACGCATCGACGACGACACCACCGACCGTGAGATCCGGTTAATGCATGAAGGCGGTATTCGCGGTATCCGGTTCGAGTTTGTTGCCGGTCGCCAGGGCAGCACGAACCTACCCCTCTTTGAACGGATGATGGAGCGCGTCCGCCCATTGGGGTGGCATGTGGAGCTTCATGTAGATCCTGAAGTGCTTATTGTCAACGCCGACTGGTTCCGCGCCTTGGACCTCATCTCCGTCATCGATCACATGGCACGAATCCAGACTGCAGACGGGATCCATCAGCCCGCGTTTAGAATATTATTGGAGCTGATGGAGAGGCCAAACTATTGGGTGAAGATTTCTGGTGCAGATCAGCGGACCACCGCGCCGTATCCGTACAGTGACGTCGTACCCTTCGTCCATGCCTTGATCGAGGCGGCTCCGGATCGTGTCTTATGGGGCACCAACTGGCCCCATGGTAATATGTTCGAGTATGGTCACACACCAAACGACGGGTTATTGCTCGATCTGATGCTTGACTTCGCGCCCGACGAGTCCATCAGGAACCAGATCCTGGTCCAAAACCCAGCACGGCTGTTCGGGTTTGAACAGCAAAGCGCATGGCGCTAAGCGCAAAGCGTTCAAAGGATAATGCTAAGAGTAATTAACCGCCGATTTACCCAGATGGACATAGATAAAGAGACTTAATTTATGGCCAGATTGGCCAGAAAATGATATGCGTTAATTTGTGTGAGTCTGCGGTTAAGTTCTTAATGAGATTTATTAGCCTGGGTTGATCTTCGGTTACTTCATCTCTGCTTCTTCTTTTTCAACGCTGCGAGTCGTTCCTTCGCCTTTTTTGCCAGGTCACTGTCCGGATCAGCCTGGATGATCCGTTCATACAACTCGCGTGCATGGCTGTGGTTGTTTTGCAGTTCTTCGAACTGTGCGGTCTCAAACATCTGCTTGGGGTCGTCACCACATCCAACCACTCCCAGCATGAACAAACATAGACTGAACGCGATAAAGCCCTTAAAATAAACCTCTAGCATTGCCTTCATCCGGATGTTCCACTTTCATTGCTAGCCGCTTTCTCTTTTCTTTTGTTGGCACTAATTATTGAATAGCCAAGGGTTGTGACAATCATTACGAAGATTACAATAATGCTCGGGTGAAGGAGCCAACTTGCCCCATAGGCAGAGCTCGAGATCCACAAGTTGTTTTCGGCGATTCTGCCCAAAACCAGGCCTAGAACAAAAGGCGGCCTGGGCCATTCGAAAAGAACCATGAAGTATCCTAAAAGGCCAAATATAAGGGTGACCACGATATCGCTGAGGCTGTTGTGCGCCGTAAAAGAGCCAAGGAAAACAAACATCAGGAGGAATGGGATAAGCAAGCCACCGCGCACAAAGGTGATCTTGACCAACTGATTCAGAAAAAGAAAGGCAACAGCGGCCGTAACGATATTGGCTATCACGAGGATCCAGACCATGGCAAATGTAATGTCTAAATGTTTGGCCAGCATCTCCGGCCCTGGCTGTAGCCCTACAAGTAGAAAGGCCCCCAGCAGGATCGCCATGGAAGCGCTCCCCGGAATGCCAAAAGCCACCGTGGGAATGAGGTTCCCTCCCTCCTTGGAATTGTTGGCGGCTCCGGGTCCCAAAACCCCCTCCACTGCCCCCTTGCCAAAACGGGACTGATCTTTAGAGCTTTGCACGGCGTGACCATATGCCAACCATTGAGAGACTCCACCTCCCAGACCAGGCAACGCGCCGATCAACACGCCGATAAGCCCACAGCGCATGGTCAGCCAAAAGTGACGGAAGGTATCCTTGACTCCTTCCATGACCCCTTCGAGCTTTTCCACTTTGTCTTCAACAATGCTTGTCCCTCTCACTGAGAGATCAACGATTTCCGGAATGGCAAAAAGTCCTATGACGACGGGTATAAGGCTGAGCCCGTCCCATAAATAGAGTGTACCCAGCGTATAGCGCAGTGCCCCAGTCTGAGGATCCACGCCAATCGTTGCCAGCATCAATCCTATGCCTGCAGCCAGGAGCCCCTTGAGCAGGGAGTCTCCGCTGAGAGAAACAATGAAGGTGATACCAAGAATCGCAAGCATAAATAGCTCTGGGGATGCGAAGAAAAGGACTAACGGACGCATGATGGGAATGGAGATAGCCAAAATAATAGCGCCTTCGAGTCCCGCAACAAGGGAGCTCATGAGAGCAGCCCCGAGGGCCCTTCCCGCCTCCCCTTTCTTGGTCATGGGGTAGCCATCGATGATGGTGGCAGCAGCAGTCCCCTCACCCGGAATACCAAAAAGAATCGAAGTAATGTCCCCGGTGGTGCCGGTGATCGCGTGCATCCCCAGAAGGAAAGAAAAAGCCGAAATCGGCTCCTTAATGGTCCAGACAAAAGGAAGCATTAAGGCCAGGGTGGAGAGCCCACCCAGCCCCGGGAGAATTCCCACAATAAAACCGACAGCCGAGCCGATGAGTAGAAATCCAAAGGCCGGCCAGGACAAAACCTGGGTTAGACCCGAAATAAAAGCGTCAAACAACATCTTCCTAGTACCCGCTCACCGGCACAGCGCATGCAAACAGTCCTCGTCCACTTTGGGTTCCTATCTCTTGAGTCTACTCGCCGATTAACTTTCTGAATTGGCTGACGATTTTCGGATCCATGGAAAGCACGTCTTTGGCCATTTTCTGGACCTGCTCCCCTGTGAGCATTTCAACCTCCATATTTAACTTCTTTCCCTCTGCAATGGCCTGATCATCCTTGAGGGCCAAGGTAAAGGCCTTGCGCAGAATTGCGATTCGTTCTTTAGAAACCCCCGGAGGAGCGGCAAAAGGTTTGCCGAAATTGGTGGAAGCGGCCAGTTTTATCAATTTGAGATCATCCTCGGAAGCGTTGTACTTTTTGGCGATCTCGAAGATACTGGGAATGTCCGGAGCAATGGGCACCCGCTTGTCGCGCGTTTGCAGCAGATGCCAATCAGAGCCCTTCTTGTGCCAGGAAAGAAATGGCTCCCGGCCAAAGTGGGCACTGATAGACATGGCCCGGATACAACCTCGCCCCGCTCCACTGCCAGATCGATCTGCCGCCCTCCCTGATAGCCCAGGACCATTTTAAATTTGATTCCCGCTGTTTTCTCAAGAAGCGCAGGTATTAGAAAGCCTGTGCTCGCTCTCCCGGTGGAGCCGCATTTCGGCGGCGTGCCGGCATTCTTGATATCGTCCAAAGATTTAAAAGGGGCGGCGCTTTTCATATAAAAGACATCGGGCACCGCTTCTGGTTATAGACTTCCTCCAGAAAATAAGGGTAACTCAGGGGTGCCTAGCCAGTTATATTTTGACCAGTCGTACCTGACCTCTTTGGTGCCGATTAACTGGTCAAAGAAAAGACCTTTGTTGATGGTACCCATGGTTAGCCCATCACGTCTTGCGACGTTATAAAGGTAATTGGCAGCGATTCTTGACCCTGCACCAGGCATATTCTGGACGACGAAGTCGGGATTACCCGGGATATATTTCCCCATGTAACGGGCCAGCAGGCGGGACCAGCGGTCGTAAAATCCGCCAGGGGTGAAGCCCACCACTATTCTCACAGTCTTGCCCTTATAAAATTGGGTCTGTGCCCAGACTTTCGGACTCGTACCGATTCCCCACGCAAGAAAAAGCAAAAGATAGAGGGGAATTAATTTACAGGCTGGTATCCTTTTCATAGAGCACCTCCTAAATATTTCTAATTGTAAGTGTCGACTTCGCAATACATCCTCTAATTTAAAAGCCCATCCAAAGAAAGATTTTCCCTTCCGGAAATGGCAGGAAGAGAATCCGCTCGAAAAGTCCCCAATAGATAAGCCAGCATACGCTTGTCAGCACCACCGATAAAAACCACCCCTCCCTCGCCTGGAATTTAAGGTAGAGGAAGACCACTACGGGGATACATATGGAAAACCCAACAAGCCAAACACCCACGAGAAAGCCAAGAATCCAAGAGAAACAACTGATGGTACGCCATCGGGCTAAGAGGGGATCTATACCCTTGGCGAACTGAAAATCAACGGGAGTGGACTCTGAGGAGTTCGAGTTGGTTACCCCCCCTAATTCGATGGCGAGATGGATTGCTGCAAGGATCAACATAGGAATACCAATGACCCAGGGGAAGAGGCGTGCTTGAAGCTTCCACTCAGTTGCCTCCCAAACGAGGTAGCCGAAAAAGAGCAGGATCAGCAAATCGAAAAAAATCTGGGGCTTGATCTTCACCATAGCTTTGATAGGGGCCTTGGCCACGAAACATAGCTCGTTTACCGCTGAGTTGGTTCCTTGTCAAGTAACTCTTCATTGTATTCGGCCCCGATTGTCCGCCAATAAACGATTCTGCTATGCTTCAGAGATACCTTAACAAAGCTTGGTACTTCAGCACCCTCATTAAAACCTAGACCAAGATGACGTGAGCATAGAACCTGGCATGAACCTCAACCCCACCGTCCGTGGCCTTATCAACCTATACATTCCAGCCTTGATGTCGGGTTTAGGGTGGGGAATGATCATCCCCACCATCCCGGTACTCAGCGTCTATTTCGGTGTTTCCATAGGAGCCGCTGCCCAGACAGTCACTGCTTACGCTGTTGGCAGGTTTGTGGGCACGCCCATCAGCGGGATTGTGTTGGACCGTTTCGGCACGCGTGCTGCGCTAGTGGGGGGACCGTTGGCGGGCGGGATCGCAGCACTTCTCGTCCTGGGAACACCGTGGTTCAGTAGCATCCTGGTTTCATGCTTCTTGATCGGCGCAGCGGACACCCTTTGGGCATTCGGCCTTGAGGTAGCCGGTATCGATCTTGTCCGCCTGGACCAGCGAGGACGGTTCATCAGCGGATTCCACGGTATGCACAACGGTGGCTTGGCTCTTGGACCCTTGCTTGGCGGGTTTCTCACTGAGGCGTTGAATTTCAGGGCCGTGTTCGTCGCCTACACGATTTGCGCGACTCTCGCGGTGGTTTTTGGATTCATGGCCCGACACGTACAATCCACTAAACCCTCCCAGTACATCTCCGAACCGCTGAAGGTGTTTCGCTTGAGCCAGCGTCTTCACGAATTCACAGACCTATTCAAGCAGATCCAGCCTTATTTGCGTGCCACCTACGCGGTTCTTGTCGTCGCCACAACCACGAGCATCATGTTTCGGCTTACTATCCAGAGCATGCTTCCTCTGTACGCGGGCTCGCATCTCGGCTTTACGCCCACGGAGGTCGGCCTTCTGTTCAGCATTTCAGGGGTGTTTGTGTTTGCCATGATCTTACCCGCTGGGTTTATCCTAGACAAATTGGGCAGGAAGTGGGCCACCGTTCCCAGTACAGCGATTCCGGCCCTGGCTTTTTTGCTCATCCCTTATTCCCACACATATTCCGAACTCGCCGTGCTCGTCTCGCTCGTGGGTGTAGCCAACGGTCTGTCCTTAGGTTCCATCGCTACCTCGACATACGATGTGGTGCCGGCAGCCGTACGCGGGCGGCTGCAGGCGACTCGTCGGACAGTAGCTGAAATCGGCGGGATTGCTGGTCCGTTAGTTGCCGGATTCTTAGCCAACGCCTTTAACCCAGGTGCCCCCTTCCTGGTTTATGCCCCGTTGCTACTGTCGTCGGCCGTACTTTTAGCCGTGGTGGGGCGTGAGACCCTTATCAAATAGCGGGCACCTTACCCGGTGAACCCAGTAAAAATACTTTGCTACTTGCGTCGTTAATGTTACAATTCAAAGATCAAATGAAGAACCCCGTGGCAAGACCACGGGGTATCAGAAGAGGCTCAGCTGACGAAGTTCTCCCACACCTTTGCCTTGGCTCTCCACATAATTCTCTACAGCCCTCCAGTTGCCCCGCTCTCCGACTGTCCCCACGTAGTAACCGTCTGTCCAAAACTCCCCTCCCCAAAGCTCCTGTCTTACCTCCGGCTTCCTACGAAAGATCTCTCTCGCCGTAATGCTCTTGAATACTCGTACAATCTGCCCCGGCGAGATCTTCGGATGCGCCGTGCATAGAAGATGAATATGCTCTCTGTCGCACCCTATCGTTTCCATCTCTATATCATAGCGCTCGCTGATCCCCTTGGCTGTTTCCACGATGATCCCTACCACTTCCTCGCTCAAAAGAGCCTTCCTATATTTCACCGGAAACACAATATGATAGTGAATCTGCCACGCACAATGACTACCTTTCTCAACCTCGCCTGCTCCCATCCACCCATGCTACTATAAGGTGTCCCCGTGGCAAGACCACGGGGAATTACAAGTTCATTATATCGTTGATAAAAAGGAGAGCATTCAATGTTCGGAGATAAAACGCAAAACAGTGGAAGCAAGGGAAACCAATTGCTCATAGTCTCGGGTGAGTCCGCACGCTTCGAAGGAAAACTTGCCATCGGGGAATCCATTCAAATCGAATGCGAGGTGGTAGGAGAGATCAATGTGGAGGGCAAGCTGGTTATCGGGGAAAAAGGAGTGGTTCGAGCCGATGTGCAAACGGTGGACGCCCTGATTCATGGACGTTATGACGGTAAGATGGTGGCCACCGGAAACGTCGAGATTACCGCCTCGGGGCGAGTGTCCGGAAACATAGAGACTGATTCCCTGGTTATTTCAAAAGGTGCCCTCTTCAACGGAACCGTGACAAATATGCGGCACGCCCCTGAAATTGCGGCGGAGCATCGACGAGGGTTCGCAGTCATTGACCCCGAAGCCACAGCAAAAAAACCAGCTTAAGGTCGCCATGACTCTCTCAGGAAATTTCAACCTGGAGAGATTGCAATAAAGTCGTTCGACGATTGAATTGTATAAGGCGATACGGGTGTGGATTTTTTACCCATCGCGCGTGAAATCAAGCTCATTAGGCCCCTTAAGTCCCGCTACTTTCTTTACCGTATTCAGGTTTTCATCCCACGATGGAAACCTTAGGAGGGCTTTGTTCTGCTAAAGTTTCGCGCATCACCTCGCCCCCTTTCCAAACACAGTATCCAAAGAAACACCCAATAGATCGGATTTCGGGCCAGAGACTATCGGATAAAAAGCCTTGATTTCAAGAAACCTGGCATTGCGCAGGAAAAGGATGCTGGAGATTGAGACCAGCTCCCTTAACTTAATTAATGGAACGGTAATCGAAGGAGCACTTAAAGTAATTATTTCAAGTAACAATCAATGCCAAACCAGAGCCGAATCGTTAACCACGATTTCCTGAGGGGATACCAGCGAATCCACTCCATGGTCCCAATACACATTGACAAAATGGCAACTACCGCCTACCAGCTCGAATACGATGGTACCCTTTGCGAGGGATTTGATCATTCCCTCCAAGCTCGGTATATCACGCGCAGCCCGACACCGGATCCCCTTAGAGCTGGTATCGAGCATTCCTATTCCTAGTCTATGTGTTGTGGAACCGGCGCTTCGCCGGATTGCGCCACTGCGAATGGCTAGTTCCACCATGCCTTTTGTCACTGAACTCTTCACTTCCGACCTCCCCTGAAAGTTAAGGAATTCAAAGTAGCATCGGAACTGGCGACGATCTTGATCTCCCCACCGTGATAACCAATGCCTTCCTTCTGGCCCCTCCTTATATCAAGACCGGCTCAAGATTGACAACTCGTAAAATTACTAGTTTTTGGCCAAATTACTACTAGCCTATTTTGGCGGTATATCATCATAAACCTTTGAATTACAATGATAATCCCGCGAGCTCAGTGCAATCGGTGCGTCCCTCATTGTGCACAACGCAGGCAGAAATCTCGATGGAACACCGAAACGACTATTTTGAAAGATAGGTGCAACAATCAAACGACGTCGGGGTAAAGAATAGTCCCTATATGCTGGCGGAAGTGGGAGCCGCAAGAAAGGATCTTTTCTGGAATGACTGTCAGCGGGTTCGGCGCATGAACTCTGCCGTCTCCTCGGGAAGCATCGTATTGATGGCCGTTCCTGAACCGAGTTCGAAGCCAACTATCTTTGTCAACCGGGGAATAATTTGTATGTGCCAGGCATAGGGACCCTTGTGACTCTTCTCCACTGGTCGCGAGTGAATGATGTAGTTGTAGTCGGGGTTATCTAAGGCACGATAGAGCCCCCGCAGTGTGGACTTGAGCACCTGTGCTAGGTCGGACAAATCTGCATCAGAAATATTCCCAAACGCAGACTCCTGCACCTTTGGAGCAATCCATGTTTCGAAGGGGAAACGGGATGCATAGGGGTGAAAGACAACGAAACCATCAGACTGTGAAATCACTCGCACTTTCGACTTTAATTCCTCTCTGACAAGCTCCGAATAGAGACTCATGCCCGTATCGTCATAAAAGGAAATTACCACTTCATATTTTTGCTCTATATCCTTTGGAACCACAGCCATTGCAATGACCTGGGAATGTGAGTGTTTAAGAGAGGTACCTGCCGACTCCCCATGGTTTTTAAAGATCAAGATGACTTTGATGGATGGATCCTGGTTTAAACTGTGGTACCGCTGTCGATAGGCTTTAAGAACATCCAGAACACTTGTTTCTTCCATCAAGGCGAGGGTTTGATCATGTTCCGGTGTTTCAACAATGACTTCATGCCTTCCGACACCCATCGTTTCAATGAAAAAAGTCCCAGCCGGTTTTTGCATCTTTGTTTTTCCAGGACCGAGGGCCTCGAACCGGTTTGGGAACACCCTAACAGACCACTCCGATTGATTTCCATCAGGAAAAGTTAAGACAGCAGGTGGTGTTTGAGCTTCATTCCCCGGGCAGAACGGACAGGTGGAGAGATCGGTGTTGTCGTCTGGTTGCGCTGCTCCTTTAACAAAGTCGTCGGGACGCTTCGCCCTTTCAGCGGCGAAAATAACCCATTCCTTCGTGGTGGGGTCCTGTCTGAGAGTTGGCATATCCCAGCACTATACCACTCTTTTGCCTGGTCGTCAGACTGTTCACATTGACATCTGATTTAAGTGATGCCAAGTTCGTCGATTTTCCGATAGAGGGAAGAGAGACTGATTCCCAGCAGGTGCGCTGCCGCTTTACGGTCATCACCGGAGATCGGCTTATATTAAGATGCCACGTATCCTGATTGCGGACTCCGATTTCTCATTTTGTGAGAGTCTCTGCTATTCTTTGCGCAAGGAGGGTCACTAAAGATTCTCAGCTGCCGCCCGTAGTTTGGGTCGCTAGTAAAGCGATGGACCGCTGAGGCTAGCTTGCGCCTTTGGACGCTTGCCGGGACTCCCACATGCTCCATGGTCTTTGCCACTTCGGGACCACAAGGTTTCAAAAGTTCACTGTAAATGGCGTCGAGCTCGGAACACTCTACCTCCAGGGCAATCTTAAAAGCCTCTGCTATGGAAATCGACGGGGTCCCCTTACCCAGGTATGTACGGATCTGCCCCTCGAGCCGGTCGGTCTTTTCCCCAGCAAAGTTGGGATCAGTAGGTGGCTCTTGGAAATTCTCGACTATGGCCTTGCAGGCCATAAGAATGCTGGCGTGCTGTTCCTCATCCATGGCCATCTGCCACTAGATGTCCCTGAGCTCGCCATGATGGAGGAAGAGATGACAAAAACGAAAATTGACCTTTGAAACCAGGCGTTCGATCCCGGCAAATCATTCGAAAAGGTCATGATCTGCACTTAGGAAGAGCAACACGTTGACAGGAACAGTAAAAAATGTAATTTTTTACCTCCAATCGTTTTAGCCGGCCCGTTCACAGAAATAATATCAAGGGACTGTTCAAATTATTATGAGCTCCAAGACCGACCAGGCATTTACCCTTCCATCCGCCGAACTCGCTGAACATGTGCAAGAGGCTCGGAGTCGTACACTGGAATTGGTCCGCGATCTGTCCGATGAGCAATTGGTGGTGCCGAATATTGACATTCTCAACCCGGTCATCTGGGAGTTAGGGCACGTTGCCTTTTTTTACGATGTTTTCCTCCTCAGAAACCTTGAAACCAAAGAGTTCCTCTTAAGTGGGGGGGACAATATCTATGATTCGTTCAAGGTTGACCACGAAGACCGCTGGGATCTCCAACTCCCTTCGAGGAAAGAAACCTTAGATTATATGCAACGGGTGATGGAACGGGCTGTGGACTGGTTGGGCTCACACGAGCCCAATGCAAAGGAAACCTACCTCTATCTCCTCACCGTCCTGCACGAGGACATGCACGATGAGGCCTTGACCATGATGAGGCAGACTCTCAAGTATGCTCCGCCTCAACTCAGTATCCATCAGGGTGGCCCAGAGACTGTTAAGAGCGATAAGGGCTCGCTTTCTGGTGACGTTGAGATCCCCGGAGGAACCTTTCAGGTGGGTGCGGGCCCAGGGACACCATTCCTCTTTGATAACGAGAAATGGGCGCATCCAGTAAAAGTCTCACCCTTCCAGATAGCCCGAGCTCCTGTCACCAACAGCGAATTCGCCGCCTTTGTTGATAACGAGGGATATCTACGCAGCGAATTCTGGAGCCACCAGGGATGGGTATGGCGCACCAAAAGGGTGGCGACACAACCCAACTATTGGAAACGGGATCGGAATGGCTGGTTCCGCTGGTATTTTGATAAACTCGTTCCACTGGAAAAAGACACCCCCGTCGTCCATGTGAATTGGTTCGAAGCAGAGGCATATTGTCGCTGGGCGAAGAGGCGGCTCCCCTCTGAAGCCGAGTGGGAACTGGCAGCCAGCGCGGAGCCCACAGCCAATGGTAAGGGAATCAAAAAACGCAAGCGAAGGTACCCGTGGGGAGACGATCCCCCTACTCCAGTTCGAGTGAACCTGGACTCTCGTCATCTGGGTACTGTGAGTGTTGGGTCTTTCCCGGCAGGTGATAGCGCGTTTGGCTGCCGCCAGATGTTAGGGAACGTTTGGGAATGGACTGAATCTACCTTTTATCCTTTTCCCGGATACATTGTGGATTGGCCCTACCAAGAATACTCAGCTCCGTGGTTTGGTAGCCGCAAGGTGTTAAAGGGAGGCGCCTGGACCACTCGATCCAGGCTTGCCAACAACACCTACCGTAATTTTTTTGAACCCTTCCGTCGTGACGTTTTGACAGGCTTTCGCACCTGCGCACTGTAAATTCCACCCAAACCCAGCCAACAAATAAAAACGCGTGTGACCGGGATGTCGTATCTACGGCAATTTCGAGATGATCCCGTCCATCTCATCCGATGGGTATGCACGCATGGTCTGCGTTCGCACGTTACCCAAGGAGCCGACACTCATGGCCCAGCTTGTCATGGCCTCGTCATTTGGCGCATCGGCCAAGACCACCATGTCACAGGGACCCATGGTTAGGTAAGCCTCTTTAACCTTGATCCCAAGTTTCTCAGCCGCAGCGGTTGCGGCCTTTCTCCGCTTCGGGCTTTGCTTGACGTTTTTGATTCCCTGGTCTGTGTAATTGAGCAAAACAATATAACTCGCCATAACCATCTCCTTTCAGTTGACCCATAACAAAAAAGCCGGCACACGCTGCAGTAGAATGCAGAGCGGTCGGCTTTTAACTCTTTTCTTCATCTTCCCCCGTGGAGGAACCTATAAATTTCCCGGTTAGGCCTCATATCACACTCGATGATCTGCCAAAGATAGGGGAGGCGATTTCTTATTGAGACATTTGATTTCTATGAAATCGCAGGAAGCATGTCAATGAATTTTATAGCCTCATCCTTTGACTTGGCTCTTTCAGCCGTTGTAAAAATTGAGAACACCATAGACAGGGAAACTCTTGGGTAAATGAGGATAGGAATTATTGGCGGTGGCCCCGCCGGGCTCTATTTCGCCCTTCTCACAAAGAAGCTCCACCCAGATTGGCCCATCGAGCTGGTGGAGCAAAATCCCGCTAACAACACCTACGGATGGGGTGTAGTTTTCTCGGGCCGGGCGTTGTCATTTCTGGAAGCCAGTGACCCGGACTTATACACAGAGATTAAAGATAGCCTTGAAACCTGGGATAAACTGGTCATTGTCCACAAAGGACAGCCTGTGCCCATCGATGGGAGCCATTTTTCGGGAATCAGCCGGATCCATCTTCTGGAAATTTTGCAAAAGCACTGCCGACGCCGTGGAGTCCAACTGAATTTTGAAACACGCCTCACCGATTTAGAGCACTTTGCCGATTGCAACCTTATTGTCGGTGCTGATGGCGTAAACAGCATCGCACGCCAGAGATACAATGAAACCTTTCAACCGACGGTAGAAATTCGTTCAAATAAATACATTTGGTATGGTACAGGGCAGGTGTTTAATGCCCTTTCGTTGATCTTTCATGAAAACCAGGATGGAATTTTTGTCAGCCATGCATACAGATACAGCCCCACCAACGGCACATTCATCGTGGAATGCGACGCTATGACGTGGGAAAAGGCGGGATTGGCTTCCATGTCCGAGGGAGAAAGCCGTACCTACTGCGAGGAGGTCTTCAAAGAGGATTTGGATGGACACCCCCTTTTATCGAACAAATCAATGTGGCTTAATTTTGCTGTGGTTAGTAATAAGAACTGGAGCTATCGGAACGTTGTGCTGATTGGTGATGCATTGCGAACCGTTCATTTTTCTATTGGTTCTGGCACCAGGACGGCCCTGGAGGATGCCATTGCACTGTCCGAGGCTCTCCAGGCCCATGGGGAATACGTGGAGGCCGCCTTGCAAAACTTCATAAAAAGTAGAAGGCCGCCAGGTGGTCAGTTGCTCGACGTCGCTCAAAGGAGCCTCATGTGGTACGAAAACCTGAGAAACATCATGCAACTGGACCCTCTTTCCTTCGCCTACGATTATATGACACGGGGCGGAAGGGTCGACCATGACAATTTGAAACAACGGGCGCCACGATTCATCGCGGCCTATGAATCCCTAAGAAGGTAAAAGGAGATCTATGATCAGCATACGACCTAGTCAGGATCGTGGCCAAACGAAGCTGAGCTGGCTGGACAGCCGCCATACTTTTTCCTTCGGCGAATACCATGATCGAAGGTACCAGGGATTTCAACAACTTCGTGTCATTAATGAAGATAAGGTGCAACCTGGAAAAGGTTTTGAAACCCATGAGCACCGGGACATGGAGATTCTCTCCTACGTGCTGGAAGGCACTCTTGCACACAAGGACAGCGCGGGCACAAGCTCGCTCATCCGTGCGGGCGAAGTGCAACGCATGAGTGCTGGCACCGGCATCAGACACAGCGAGTATAACCCGTCAAAAACCTCAAGGGTCCATTTTCTGCAGGTATGGATATTGCCAGATCAGCGGGGCATCGAGCCCAGCTATGAGCAGCGGGTATTTTCGAGAGAGGAAAAGCGTAGTCGCTGGCGAATTGTGGCGGCCAAGGACGGCCGGGATGGTGCCGTCACAGTGCATCAAGACATGGAGCTTTACATTGCACTTTTGGATCCAGGGGATAAGCTCACTTATGAACTGCAACCAAAGCACCACGCGTGGGTTCAGGTCACACGCGGGGAAGTGGTCTTGAACGACAATCGGCTGTTGCAGGGAGATGGGGCTTCCGTAAGTCAGGAGAAAATTCTCGAAGCTAGCACCATGGCTCAGGCGGAAATCTTGCTCTTCGATCTGGCCTGACAGCGGATTTCTTCCCGGCGTGTTTTTCTTAGGAACCCCGATACTCGACGCCGCCTTCGTGAATATGCCGCCAGCGTTCCTTCAGCCAGGGAACCGAGATGATGGGTAGAACCTCAGAACCCTTCAAAGGGCCCTCAATGGCCCGCCCACTCACACGGTTCCAGAGGCTTCCCGTTTCATGATCACGCATTAACGGAGTGGCGTTGTCGGGTGCACTCACCGCTCGAAACGTCAAAACGCGGCCGGACACGGTCCGGGAAAATGCCACTGCTTGCTTGTTGACACGATCCATAACCACAAGAACAGAGAAAGGACCAACCATGTCGTTCACTACCGGCTTTTCCAGCAAAACGTCAAAAGGATAAAGCTTGGCGTTGGGCCCCTGCCCTACGCTTAGACCGAGCTCGGTGGCATGACTGTCTGCCACATAGGTTCCCATGAAGCCACCGCGGCCTTCCCGGGCTAAAACTTTCGTGTTCGGAAATATCTCCTTCCAGGTCTTCCAGCGCATCACCCGGCTTGCCAAAATCTTTAGTTCGGTACCCGCGAGCTTTCCCGCCATGGCAAGACCGGTAGAATGGTTCCACTTGGAGTCGGTTTGTTTGTCGTACATAATGAACGATTTTTTATAGAGGACGCCTTCATGCCCGAATTCCAATGTAATTTTTTCGTCTTTGATTCTGATGATTCGACTGTGCACCACAGCCGTTTGACAAAGCGGTCACCAACAGACCGTTATGGGCATTCCCCCCACCATATCGTTGATCAATTCGTGAAAGCCCATGACGTCCACCGGGTAGGCCTTCGCCTCGCCCTTTAGCGCAATACCAATAATCCATTCATTGGGCTCCAGGACTCGGTCACCGTCTTCCACTTCGCCCATGGGTGGGTCGAAAAGAACGGGGAAGGCATCTCTGGGGGCAGCCCTAAATGAACTAGACAAATACTCTTCTTCCAACTCCTGCTTTGACGGTAGCTCATTTATCGCCATGGCCATTTGAGTCGATATGAGGATCAAACCTGTTACAGCTGAGAATATTCCGTACTTACGCATTATGCCTCCCGCTCTCAAAACTTGAGTATTCCATGGAGCTGACCAAGTCTATCATTAAACGTCTTATACCTCTTTATAGTTCCTGTGAGCGCTCCAACCTACGATGGTCAAAATGAACAAGACCACCATCACATCAACTGTCCTATTACAAGGGTTGCTTCCACACCTACCAAGTAAACCCCGTACCACGGATCTACGTCCTTGGCTTTGGGGTGCTTTCCTTCGGGGAAGTTAAGTTGTGCCGAGAGTCTAGGGGAATGGTTCCCGAGGGACGATTCATATACCGACACCGAAGCTATTGGTTAGCATAATGCTGCGAAACATCGAAGAACCGATTGGATCACCATGAGCCAGATTGTACCACGAATCTGGTATAGGCCGTCCCAATGGCGCCAGCGGGGCCCTTGAAGAACGAATTATTGAAGAGCAAAATAAGAGCGTAAGGGAAAAAGCAGTGAAAACAGACAGGTTTTAATGTGCCTATTAGTGCCGGAGTCCGACCCATAATTTTCTTGCGAAAAACTAGTAAAATTACGAGTTGTGGGAGCTAATTGATCTCTAATATCTTCGCTAGTACTTGGCTATGGCCAGAATTTATGATTGCATTCTCTAACCATTCAGGCTATTTGAAAGCCAGGCAGGGACTACCTTAGGTAGATATTCAATGAAAATAGAAAAGGGTGAACTAAATTCAGGTAGGTTTGTGGTTCCCTATCGGGTCTACGGTGAAACCGGCCGATTGATTGTTTGTGTCAACGGTGCGCAACAGACTATGGCGGTCTGGAAGTCCGTTGTATCTTACTTTTTCAAAGATTATAGAATTGTCTTATTCGATTTCCCTGGACAGGGGAGGGCTAGAGTACTCTCAGGGCCCACCGCAATTTCCTTCGACGAACAGCTCGATGTTCTCTATCAGGTCGTATTAGCTCAAAAATCTAAAGAGACACTTCACGTGGTGGGTGCCTCCTGGGGTGGAGTCGTGGTAGCCGTCTTTGCCTCGCAGCATCCGGAATTTGTGGAAAAGATCATTCTGGCTAGTTTTAGCCCCAAAACCAGTAACAGGATGTTGGCGGTCTTAAAAGAAGGGAAAAGACTCTATGAAACCGACCATGGAGACCAAGTAAGTGCCCTGATCATTGACAATTTTGGCAAGCATCTATCGGATGCTTACAAGGAGAAGATCAGCAGACAATTCGATACCATAAAGAGTGAGCAATTTCAGTCCTTCTATGAACATGGCAGGCTTCTGGAAGACGGTCACAGCATCGACGAGGTAATGGAACCCGCCAATATCAAGGCAAAGACATTAATCATCAACGGCGAGCATGATACCATTATGAATTTGGAAGACCTGGACCTTCTAGCCAACCGAATCCCTGATTGCGAGACCAAGGTGGTGCAAGGAGTGGGGCACTTCCTACACAATGAGCGTGAGGACGTCCTGGGCATCTATAGTAAGTTTCTTGCCAGCTAGCCAGCACGCCACAGCTGCCATCGTCTTTAAAAAACGTACTCTCGTCGCACTCCCAAATCCAGACCTTCAGTAACCTGTGGAGACTTACGAACTGTACCCAATAGACATTGACCTTATTAACTGAGTTTCTATTTCTGAATTTAAACAAGAAATTGGCTTTAAACCTATGAGCGAAATCAAGTTCCGGCTCAGGCATACCATGTTGCCCGTGAGCGATCTCGACCGAACCATTGATTTTTACACTCGCTTGCTCGGAATGGATATCATGCGCCTGCGCCAACAGGACGAAACCACACGAGTGGGTTACCTGGGTTATGGCAGCGAGGACGAGGGGCCAGCCCTGGAGATGATCCAGAGTGGCGAAGCGACGAATTCTGTTGAAATACCAGCGTGGGCAGGCCATATCGCAATCATGGTTTCCGACCTGTACCCGCTCTGTGAAAAGTTGAAATCGGCTGGCGTGGAATTTTCTCAAGAACCTCATCCCAACAGGCCCGGAAGTCGAGACCACATGGCTTACATTCTGGATCCTGACGGGTACATCATCGAGCTAAATGAACGGCACACCCTGACTGGTCCTCCCCTCAAGCGCCCTCGCCCACCAGCCTAAAAAGTACCACGCGAACCTCTTGGTTTGGGTCCCTGTTCTGAGATTGATTCAACGTTTCCTGAAGTGCCAGGGCAGCACCTTCGGCACCGCTCCACGAAACGTTATAGCCATATATGTAGATGAGAACGTCTGTCTGTTTTCTCATATAGCCCCGGAGTTCGTTGAACATACCTCTTGACAAACGGGGGCCTCATAAGTGTTCGGTTGATTGACATCTGCAATCCCGGGTTGATTCGTTCCCTGGCGGCTTGGATCTTTGCCGTGCTCGCCCGTGAGGCAGAGTATTCTGCCAGATCATTTCCGTTACCCACCCCATCCCCGCCGGGGCATTGAGAAACTCGTTGATCTTTCGTTCATCAGCCTGAATGGTCCGTTTCCCGAACCGAAGGTTTTCAGAACCATCACCGCTAAATTTGGCTCCGTAGCCCCCTGGTCGGAAGCGGTTGTTACCTTCGTGCCCTCGGTTCGTGGCGTAGAACAGAGATAGGGTTTTCATGGTTATTCCAGCTTAACATTCTGACGGGTATTACGTCTATTTTCCTTTTGTTCATAGTGGTCGCGCCGTCCGAGTAAGAAGGAAATCTGCAACGGTTTTCTCATTTTAAGACGGTCATCATTAGCAGGCATTGCCGCACCATATAAAAACCCCGATATTTCGAGTACTTTTCTTCTTTCGGGTATTGGCATGTCTTTCGCTACTATTCATCCGTCAATCCATCCAATAAAGGACCACCAAATGCTCAGCACCACCAACAGTCAAATCGCACAAAAAATCCTCATCGTGGAGGACAATGAAGACCTGACCCGTATTCTCGAATTGAATCTTAAACATCTGGGTTATGATACCGTTCCGGCAAAGAACGGCAAGCAAGCCTTGGATCTGGCCTCCTCCGAACAGCCAGATCTTATAACCTTGGATATCACGTTACCCGATATGGATGGACTCGATGTAGCTCGGAACATCCGGCAGAACTCAAAGACACAAAACATACCAATCTTGGCGGTGACCGCGAGATTCCTTCCGGAAGACAGAGCCCAGTGCATTCAAGGCGGCTGTAACGATTACATTTCTAAACCCTTTACCTTTTCACACCTCGCATCCCGCATTGAAAGTCTATTAAAGTAATCATGGGATGAATCAACCATCTGCCGCTTACGCCCACTCGAATTAAGGGGCGCCCTACCTGCCAAACTGAATTTTCCTCTTAACAAGAGTTGCATTCACCTATTCTTATCATCTATCCTGATCAAGAAAGAAGACCAATCTTAGTGTGTTCTTTTACCGGTAAACCCCGTACCACGGACTTACGTCCGTGGCTTTGGGGCACTTCACTTCGGGGAAGTTCGGAACATTCATCCCCGGATTCACGTCTGGGGCGTTCTGTGGTACGGGGTAAACAGTTTTTATGGAGCGCCAACGCTAAATTCATTGCCCACTCTGAGCGCCGCGGTGCGTTGACACCGCAAGCCGCACCCCTTGAGGACAGAGTGGGCGGCTGATAAATTAGTAGTGTTCAAGGAAGACTATCCAGGGGGCTGAACAGGCCCCCTTCGTCTATTGACCACGATGCAACACGACCCAAACGCAAGGCAAGATATCCGAAACATTGCCATCATCGCACATGTGGATCACGGCAAAACAACCTTGCTGGATGCCATGCTGCACCAAACCGGCATTTTTCGCGCCAATGAGCAGGTGGTGGAGCGGGTCATGGACTCCGGCGATCTGGAACGAGAGCGAGGAATCACTATCTTGGCGAAGAACACATCCATCGATTACAATGGCGTCAAGATTAACATCGTAGATACCCCTGGCCACTCAGATTTTGGCGGAGAGGTGGAGCGGACCCTGACCATGGTGGACGGAGTCTTGCTACTGGTGGATGCCTCTGAAGGCCCGTTACCCCAAACCCGCTTTGTTCTGAAAAAGGCTCTCGAGCTGGAACTTCCCCCTGTGGTCTGCATCAACAAGATCGACCGGGCGGACGCCCGCATCCAAGAGGTGCTGGATGAAATCTACGGATTGTTTATCGATCTGGACGCAACGGAGGAGCAACTGGATTTTCCCGTGGTCTATACCAACGCTCGCGCGGGAACCGCCACCCGAGATCTGCAGGAAAGCTCCAATAGCTTAGCCCCCCTGTTCGATCTTATCCTTCAATCTCTTCCCGGCCCCCGGGTGGATCTCGACGCACCTATCCAATTTCAAATCAACAACCTGGATTACAGCGATTATGTGGGTCGCTTGGGTATTGGACGAGTAAGTAATGGAACTCTGAGAGCGGGCGGTCTTTACACCCTCTGCCGTAGTGACGGCTCTCAACTCCCCATTAAAGTAACACAGCTCTTCGGATGGCACGGCTTGAAGCGTATGGATCTCGAGGTGGCTGAGGCGGGTAACATCGCCGCTGTGGCGGGTATCGAGGACATCTACATAGGAGAGACCATCACTGACCGGGAACAACCTCGACCCCTGCCGGCCATTCACGTGGAAGAACCCACCATCACCATGGTGTTTGGAGTGAACACATCACCCTGGGCGGGGCTCGAAGGGGATTATGTAACCTCACGTAAATTGCGTGAGAGACTTGTGTTAGAACAGCGCAGAAACGTAAGCCTCAAAATTGAGGATACCGATTCCCAGGATGCCATGCGAGTGACGGGCCGAGGCGAGTTGCAACTGGCAATTTTGATCGAGACCATGCGTCGGGAGGGTTACGAACTGGCCGTCTCTCGGCCCACCGTGGTGACACGTGAGATCAATCAAAATCTGCATGAGCCAACTGAGTTATTGATAATCGATGTCCCACAAACCTATGTGGGTGTGGTCACGCAGCTCCTTGGAGTGCGACGTGGACAATTAAAAAAGATGGACCATTCCGGATCGGGTCGGGTGAACTTGGAATTTTCCGTCCCTTCACGTGGGCTTATTGGCTTTCGCTCACGCTTCCTCGTTGAAACCAGAGGTACAGGTCTTATGAACACTTTGTTCGACGGCTGGGCGCCCTGGAACGGTCCCATCCAGGGACGAACCAACGGTGCCATTGTGGCAGACCGGGAGGGCAAGGCAACCCCATACGCCATATTTCATATGCAGGAAAGAGGGACGATTTTTATCGCGCCTGGGACCCGGGTCTATGAAGGAATGATCATCGGTGAATACTCACGTGACGCCGACCTCACTGTAAATATCTGCCGTGAAAAGAAACTAACCAACGTACGAGCCTCAGGCAGCGATGAGAATGTTCTCATTACTCCTCATCGAGAGATGGGACTGGAAAATGGCATCGAATGGATCGATGAAGACGAGTTGGTGGAAGTCACACCTCAATCCATCCGAATTAGAAAAACCCTGTTGAAGCAGATGGACAGAAGAAGCAGTAAAGCCTGAAACCCACGTCGTCGACACCAAGGCTACAGTCCCATACCTCCATGCTTTTCATTTCATACCAAATTCAAGCACCGGCATTCTCATAGAGGCCATCACTAGAGCATTCGTCGTCAAGTTCCTGCAAATTATAGACGTCCCACTTGGGAACAGGACTCAGCCCTTCAAATTTGGGATATGTGCGCCCCTTCGCATCAAAGGGTCATTGTTTTGGTGGGTGTAATCGTGATACTCGTAATTGGCCAATTGACTCCGCACCATGAGTTTACGCCGGTAGCTTTGCCCTATCGAGTAACCTTTCGGTGGAAACCACTCATCTCGATCATGGGTCATACTCCACAAGGTTGTAGGGAATCCGAAACCTTCATTTCGCGGTCTACTGGCAAGGGGTTTTGTGGTTCGAGAGTAAAGATAATACAGCGCTAACAGGGGATCTTTCATGATCTGTGAAGAAGCCGTTACCCTGACCGCCCGGGATGGAGTGAAGGTTGAGGCGACACTTCATTTCGACGACTCTCTCCCGCAATGCACAGCCTTTACGATCATGCACCCCACCGCCGACTGGCGCCACCATTACATCTTGAAACATCTAGCCGAGCGTGGACTCGGCGCCCTCGGATTCACCACACGCTATACGGGTCGGGAGGCAGACCTCATCCTGGAGGATACGATATTAGACACTGCCGCAGGCATCGAGTTCCTTCGATCGCGGGGATATTCTAGAGTCGTAGGAATCGGAAACAGCGGTGGAGGCGAAATCATCGCCGTGTACCAGAGCCAGGTGGAGCATCCTACCATTACCGGAACTCCGTTGGGAGACCCCCCGGACTTGACCAGGGCCATTCTACCCGCCATGGACGGACTAATTTTTTTCAACTCCCACAAAGGCCGTCCCTTGAGCATCACCCGCGGACTGGACCCGTCCGTTGGAGGAGACGACGGCAACAACCCGCTTCGCTACGATCCATCCTTAGACATGTACAATCCCCAGAACGGCCCACCCTATTCACAAGTATTTCAGGAACGTTACCAGGCGGCCCAGGTGGAGCGCAATTTTAAAATCACACGCTGGTGTCAAAGAAAATTACACGAACTAAAACACGTAGGAAATCCTCTGCTGAAGGATTTTCCCTTTATCGTCCACCGTACGGATGCGAATCTAAACTACCTTGACTCCAGCATCGATACATCAGACCGATCCGGGCGCACCATTTGGGACGAGGACCCTCGTATAACCAACTACACCGTGGGCCCTCTACGAGGAAGGTCAACTCGACTGAGGGTATTTACCGCACGTTCGTGGTTGAGCCAACGGGGACTTGCCACCTCCCAGTTCGACGTCATGAGGCACCTCCACCGTTGCCATCTTCCGGTGCTGGTCATCTGTGGCACTGCAGAGGCATCGGGTCCACGGGCTTCACAGGACATCTTCGGCGCCTCGCCTGACCCTGAGAAAAAGCTGGTCTGGATCAAAGGCGGCACCCACTTTATGACGGGTCAAGAGGACAAACAGGCGGAGGTGGCTGGCACCATTGCCCAGTGGATCAAAGATAGAGAGCTAGAGTAAGTTCACACCGTCCGAAATGAAAAAGGGGAACTCACACTGTGAGTTCCCCTTCATAAGGACACTTCAAGTCAGCGGACTGCAGCGAGGGGTTCGTCTTCCAGGTGACCTTCTGCCTTGGCGCGATCTAATACCGCCTGAATGGTTTCGATCAGGTTACGCGCCGACTCCATACTCAACTCCACTCCCACTCGGGCCCCTACCCCTTCCGCCTCATTGGCAAAATCGATGTTCACGGCATGTTCGTATGACGCGTGAACCGGGTGATCATAAGAGACATTAACCTCTTTAACCTTGAACCAACCAGTGGCCCCTTTGCCGCACCCATCGATCAAAGCTTGATTGATTATTGAAGTACACATATTTACACTCCTCTTTTTGCTCGACTAAGAGAAACGCCACTCGATCTAGGCACTCAGGTGCTTGTCAAGGAAGACCCAGATCTTCTTCCAGCCCTCCACTGCTTGCTCTTGCCGATAGGCTCCTCGGTCGTAGTAAAAGAATCCATGACCCGCCCCGTCATATCTGTGGAACTCATAGTTCTTGCCGTGTTTCTTCAATTCCTCTTCATGCTGGTTGACCTGTTCCGGCGACGGCCTCTTGTCATCGTTGCCAAAGATGCCAATGAGGGGGCAAGTGAGGTCCTTCGTGTAGTCATGGGGTGCCACGGGTTGAGCGGGCGAAAGTTCTTCCTTTTTCTGCACCACACCGCCTCCCCAACACTCAACCGCAGCGTTAAAATCCTTCCCACGACAGGCCACTAGGAAGGTTTGGCGGCCTCCCGAGCAGGTGCCAAAGACTCCCACCTTACCGTTTAGTTCGGGCAGCCCGCGCAGGTACTGATTCGCCCCTTGGCAATCGCCTAGCATCTGATCGTCTGGAACTCCGCCTGCAGCACGAACTTTTGCGGTCACATCCTCTACGGTGCCGTGACCGGCCCGGCAGTATAGATTAGGACTGATTGCTATATAGCCATGATGGGCATATCTCCGCGTGGCCTCACGGTACCACTCATCCCATCCGGGCATGTGATGGATCAGGACCATGCCGGGAAAGGGCCCCTTCCCAGAAGGTTTCGCAAAATAGGCATTGATGGTATCCCCGTTTGCTCCCTTTATATTGACGGTTTGCGCTGTCATGCCTTCAATCATATCTGTTGTGTACGTCTGCATAGATACCTCCTAATAAAAAGTTTTGATTTTAGACCGATGGTGATCCAAACGGCCGATTTAATATTTAAGTTATACTTACCTCTTCAATGAAACTCATAGTTGCCTTACCGCTCATTTGCAAGGATTATTCTCCGAGCATCTCCTTAACCACCTGGCTAATACGGGAAGCCGCGGCACGCCCCGAGAGCTGTTTGGTCAAAAGCCCCATGACCTTACCCATTTCCTTCAAGGAAGAGGCACCCGTCTCAGCAACAGCAGCATGGACGGCCTGGCGCAACTCAACATCGTCCATTTGTGAGGGCAGGTAGTCTTGAATGATGCGGATTTCTTCGCGCTCCTTTGTTGCAAGCTCCTCGCGCGCGGCCTTGGTATATTGCTCGGCCGCATCCTCCCGTTTCTTGACCATGGACTGGAGCACTTTGAGGATATCCTCCTCGCCAGCTTCCTTGCCATGTTCTTTGTCCTTGTACAGGATTTCCGAGCGAATCATTCGAATGGTCGATAGCCTGAGCTCAGCCTTCTCCCGCATAGCCAACTTCATATCCTCCACCAACCGTTCACGAATACTCGCCATATCGTATCCCTGCCCCTTGAACCCCTGGTCAAAATTCACTGGGCAACTGCCCCTTTACCTCCAGTGCTTAAAACTTATTCCACATTCTTATAGAGCCCATCGATGAACCCTTCATCGTCCAATTCCCGAAGAAAATGGAGATCCCACATAGAGACCGGATTCATGTCTTCGAGCTCGGGATAGTCCTCCAGTGCCAGCGCGAAGGTGTTGTTGATCGCCGCCGTACTGGGATACGGCTTTTTCTGCATCGTGCTGTCCACGTCCTCATAAAGCCGCTCGATGGCATCGTCGTCAAAATGGAGCTTGGCGCTAAGGGCCTCCCAAAGAAGCTCTTTGGTCCGCTCCTTCTGAGTTTTAAATAGACAGATGGCTTCGCAGTAGGCCTTGAGAAAGGCCATGGTCTCGCCGGGCTTGGACTTTATGGTTTCGGAAATGGAGTTGATGGTTACATTATGAATCTGCGGGTACTCGGGGATCTCCAGGACCTTGAGCCCGTCCCTCTTGGCAATCAAGTCATAGGGCGGAGATAGCTGGGTTGCTGCCGCATCGTCGTTATTGAGAAATTGTTTATACCGTTCGACATAGTTGATATCTTTGTCGTCTTGCCTAACCTCGATGATCCCGTCGCGCTTGAGGTCGATTCCCGCGTATGCCAGTTTGCCACGGTTGGCCAAGTCCCCATGGGATCCCCGCTCACCCCGGAAGGTGATCCCTTTGCCCTTCAGGTCATTTACGCTATTGATCCAAGGCTTAACGATAAGCTTGGACGGCCAGATGTTGGAGGGTTGGGCCAGGTAAACGAACCGCGCGCCCGTGCGTTTACGCTCGACATAGGGGCTAATGTGGTTGCCAAGGAAAAAATCCACTTCGCCCTTATAGAGCATCTGGTTCCCCTCTGTAGAGTCCGGGACGTGACGCACTGTGGGTTCCAAGCCGTACTTTTGCAGCAGGCCCGAGTCCCTCAATATGAATGTCAGCACCTCTAAGTTATGCCGATAGCCAATTCGAATAGGTTTAAGTCGTTTCTGTGCCATACCTTCTCCTCTCCGACGTTGGATACTAGCCGGGCCGGCCCCTCATTACAACCTCAATGAGCCGCTTTTTTGAACGACAACGCTTTTCAGGGAAGCGTGAAGTTTTGTGGGAGGATGTTTATCACCGCGTGAATCCCGAGATGTCTCTGTGATGGTTCCCGAGTACAGCGATTATTTTGTCACATTCTTCATTATTGTTTTTTTGGGCTTCGGGGGCTCCCTTCGCTCCACGGGACTCCCGCAGCGACCCACCGGGCCTGCGCTCGCACGAACCTTCCGGATCTCAGATTCACCGTGGGCGGACACCGGCTTTCATGCGGCACCGATCACGGTGGGTTGCCCGCTGCTCCGTCCATGCTCCGCTCCTGAAGCTCCCTCAGCCCCCGGAGAATGCAATAGGAGCTGTTGTGCCTGAGCGGAGGTTTGGTTCGGAGGCGCTGGAAGCCTCTGCGAAGATGAGGAAAAGCAGCGTCGACTGTTTGAGCGCAGCGAGTTTCGAGGCTGCCCGCCGAGGGACCACTGAAGCGAACGGACAGCAGTTCCTGATCAGTCTACCTCGATCTCTTGGGGGGCTGGAGTTATCGGTTCACTGAGCCACACTTTCCGTAAAGGTGCCATCATGGTCTTGACCCGAAGGGACCACTTTGGATAAGGTCGGGATCTGATCGCCGATCCACTCAACTTAAAGGAGGATCCTGATATGGGTCTGATGGTTCGGGGCGAATGGAACAACGACGCCACTATCTCCAGTGATGCCGAGGGGCATTTTATCCGCGAGGCATCAAAGTTCCGCCATTGGATCACGGCTGACGGAAACCCCGGTCCTACCGGTGACGGTGGGTTCAAGGCTGAATGCAACCGCTACCACCTCTTCGTTTCCCCCTCTTGCCCCTGGGCACACCGCACCATCATCATGCGCAAGCTGAAAAAACTCGAGGACATTGTATCCATATCCATTGCGGACCGGCCTAAAACGGAGGGGTGGTCCTATTCGCAAGGCATTGACGATCTGAAACCGGGTACCGACGGCGTTTTCCTGTTACATCAAGTTTACGCGGCAACTCAATCTGAATATACGGGAAAAATAACGGTGCCAACCCTCTGGGATCGTAAGCGCCGCACCATCGTCAACAATGAATCATCGGAGATCATCCGTATGTTCAACTCAGCGTTCAGTAAGTGGGTGGACACAAGTTCCGATTTTTACCCTAAGGAATTTCGCAGCGAGATCGACAGTATAAACGACTTCGTCTATGACCATCTGAACAACGGGGTTTACCGAACCGGCTTTGCCAAGACCCAGGGTGCCTACGACGAAGGGGTTGCCAAAGTGTTTCACGGCCTCGATACCCTAGAGACGCGACTCGCACAAGGCCGCTACCTCGTTGGGAATCGTATCACCGAGGCGGACTGGCGCGCGTTTCCGACGCTGCTTCGCTTCGACCTCGTTTATTTTAGCCATTTCAAATGTAACATCCGACGTCTACAAGACTACCCGAACCTGGCAAACTACCTCCGGGAGCTCTACCAGTGGCCGGGTATTAAAGACACCCTGGATCTCTATCAGATCAAGGCAAATTATTACGGTCAACGTCAGGTGAACCCCACCGGCATCATTCCCATGGGACCGACCCTGGATCACCTGGAGTGGAAACACGATCGGAACCGGCTTCCCGCCGCAGCTTGAGACCAAACCATGAACTACACCCAAAAAGTCGCCGATTTTGTGTCACTAACTACATTTGAATCTATTCCACGTGCGGCTCTGGGAGAAGCCAAGAGGGCAATCCTGGATTGTGTTGGAGTTATGCTGGCGGGCAGTAAGGAGGAAAGCGCCAGGATCTGTGCCAGATTGGCCAAGGAAGAGAGCTCAAACCAAGATTCGACTGTTATTGGGCAGGGATTCAAGTCATCCCCTGTCATGGCTGCCTTTTCCAATGGCACCGCAGGACATGCTTTGGATTTCGATCACAGTTTTATCATGGGACAACCCAGCGCCGGCTTGATACCTGCTATTTTAGCCTTGGGCGAAAAGGTAGGAGTACGTGGGCAAGAAATTCTGGCGTCCTATGTTGTTGGATTTGAAGTGATAGCAAAGTTGTGTCATTCCATGCCCGGGCACAATCCGGGAGGATGGCACGCCACGGCAACCCTAGGGTCTCTTGGCGCTGCAGTGGCTTGCGCCCGGATACTACGGCTTACCCCCCAGGCAATTCAACAGACTCTGGGAATCGCCTGTTCCATGGCCTCTGGCCTACGAGCTAATTTTGCCACCATGACAAAACCGTTGCATGCTGGATTGGCGGCGAAAAACGGTGTGCTAGCCGCCAAATTGGCCGGATCTGGTTTTGATGCAAATCCGACGCTGTTGGGTGAGAATGAGGGGTTCCTTGTAGCATTCACGAGAGATATTCCATCCGATCTCCACCCTTTCGAAGAACTGGGAAAATCCTTCGATCTGGTTACCAGAGGTATCCGATTCAAACTTTACCCCTGCGGCGGATTAACCCATCCCACCGTCCAAATCATACTGAAGCTACGCGAGCAGTATAAAATTTCTCCAGAGTCGGTGGAGTCCATCAAAGTGGGAGTGACTCCATATGTATTTCATACAATCCTAAATCGGCTGCCGGAAACGGCCCTTCAAACCAAATTCAGTATGCCCTACATCGTGGCTAGAGCCCTCATAGATGGAAATTTAGGATTGGATACTTTTTCTGAGCAAGCTAGTGGGGATCCCGCGGTTCGCAGCTTGGGAGAAAAGGTCGAGATGGAATTAGACCCCGATCTCCCGGAAAACGACGATGTCAGTCGTCCCTGTAAAGTCATCCTGCGCCAGAAAGACGGGAGAGTTCTACAGGAATCCATAGGACCGGGTCATGCGGCTCAGCGTGGTACCCTTAGCTCTCAGGAATTGGAATCGAAGTTCACGGATTGCGCCCGTCGAACCATAAGCAGTGAAGCCGCAACCGAGGTGCTTAGACAGATTGACCACCTGGAGGATCTCGACTCCCTCGATCCCCTATTCAAACTGTTGATCGCAGCATAATATCGATGCGAAGAGTCTTGCACTATTAAACCAGCCTCTTGAGGAAGGAAAGGATAGTTTTGTTTTTGCGGATCTCCTTCCTCAAATCCTTCAGATTGTCTTCACTCAAAATTAAGGGACCTCCCTGATACATGCCGTCGTGGTAATAACAGAACCGTATGGCCCGGTCCCCCGAATCGTAGGCTAGGAGTTGAATGGACGGTTCATGATACTGCGTCTCAGAGCGGGCTTCTTCCGTGATCCAACCACCTCCCCAATGAAGCTGAAAGCGACGTCTCTTCAAGACCTCCTTTTTTACGCGAGCTGCTTTCTTTAATGGCATATTCAATCCGTCCTCCTTCCAACAAATTCACACAGGACTTGGACTCCGTTTACTGAACCCTTACAATAGATAAATCTGAACCTCTTGCAGAATATATGATATTCTCTGAGCAAACCTCATTATATATATTTCTTAGGGCCAGGCCGCCAGCGCTTACGTCCGGCAAGCCGACGAGCAGAGCAAGCCGTACAGCCTATAACTACTTGACAAGACTGGAGTCATATGGAATATGCTGGTAGCAGGAATCCCTCTTAACTTGGTTCGGCCAAATTCCTTGAGCAGGGATTAATAACATGAGAGGATAGGCATGGCCAAGCGGCAGTGAGGCGAAAGGAGCTAATATGGTCACACAAGAAGAAAACCTATTGTTGACCCAAACAGGCCCTGGCACACCGGGAGGTGAGTTGTTGCGTCGCTACTGGCATCCCATCTCCATTGCCAGTGAATTGACTGACGAAAACCCCACGAAGTTTGTCAGAGTTCTCTGCGAAAACCTCGTGCTCTTCCGTGACAAGACGGGTAATGTGGGTTTGATTGGTGACCGCTGTCCCCACCGAGGAGCTTCTCTCCTCTACGGCCGGGTTGAAGAACGGGGAATCGCCTGCGCCTATCATGGTTGGTTGTATGATACACAGGGCAACTGCCTGGAGCCCCCCCCAGAACCCGAGGACAGCAAATTTCGCTTGACTATAAAGCAAACGGCCTATCCGGTGCAAAAATTTGTCGGTCTTTACTGGACCTACATGGGCCCTCAGCCGGCCCCGGCGATCCCGAAGTACGACTTGCTGGTGCGCAAAGACGGTCGAAGAATGATCCGTCTCCACCCACAGCTCGACTGTAACTGGGTTCAGGCCATGGAGAACTCTGTGGACCCGTCTCATCTGGAAATTCTGCACCAGACCGTCATTGGTCGAGGCAGAAAACCTGTCAATACCACAAGGGGATTCGTGGATGATGTGGACCACTACGAATTTGAAACTACTTCCTACGGCATCCTGAAGATTCGGACCTACAAGAATGGCCAGGTAGATTGTCACCCGCTGATCTTTCCCAATATTCTTCGTCAAGGAAAGACCGCCCAGTACCGGGTGCCCATTGACGATACCCACACCATCCACTTCCATATCGTATTTGAGCCAACCCCTGACGGCAGCCTCGTGGAAGAAGACGAAAATACCGAAGTGGACTACGTAGAACCATACAAAGAACCTGCAAAGGGTCTTTATCCCTCAGCCAACTTTGCTACGGGAATGAAAAAGGTCATCGGGCAGGACCACATGGCCTGGGAGACCCAGGGGCCCGTTGCAGATCGAACAAGGGAACGACTGACCACTTCGGACAGAGGGGTCATAATTTACCGAGAACTCCTCAGCGAGAACATCCAGAAGGTACAGCAGGGTCAGGATCCAATGGGTGTCATGCGGGATCCCAACCATGAGATGATCGATACAAAATTGTCGGAGTCACTCAAGAGCCCTGAAACAGGAGCGCGCCCAGTTATTACGACGCAAACAACGCATGCGCAGGTCCAAGAGTAGCTTCGGACTCGACTCAGGAGCCCGGCAGAATTTTAAAGTCAAAGAAATTCTCGCCGGGCCATCCTAGAACAACGTCAAAGTTTGTAGCCTATTTTCCGCAACAAATCTTTTCGCCAAGCGATATCCTCATCCTTTTCCACCCCTAACGTCTTAGCCCCGTCAATCACGCCGAGAACGCCTCGGCCCTGTTCTGTCTCTGCAATCACCACCTCCACAGGATTCGCCGTAGCGCAATAAATACGACACACTTCCGGCACCATCTTGAGGGAATTGAGAATATTTACCGGAAAAAAGCCCGAACCCAGAAACAAAATGAAACTGTGACCAGCCGCGAGGGCCTGGGCATTCTGCTTGGCAAGTCCGATCATTGCATCGTCTGTACCGGTCCAGCGCACAAGGGTTGCGCCCGACGCTTCGCAAAAGGCGAGGCCAAACTTGATCCCCGGTACGGCCTAGACGAGCGCCTCGTGGATATCCTCCACCGTTTTGATAAAGTGGCTCTGCCCTAGGACGAAGTTAATGTCATCGGGTTTTTCGATTCTGATAGTGGTGAGTTCGATGGCCCAATTCTATCCAGTTTCCCGGGATCATCAGCTTCCCTTGGATTCCTTAACAAGCCTTTCCAATACTTCGTAGGGCTGTGCGCCCACGGCCACAGATCCATCCATCACAAACGTCGGTACACCAGTAACCCCAACTTCCCCGCAGCGCTTCCAGTCAGCGTCCACCTCGTCTTTGAATATGCGGCTTGCAAGAACCTCGCGAGCCTCATCCACGGGCAGCCCCACTTGCTCCACCAGTTTTAGTAGTATATCTGGCTTTCCGATGTTAATGTTATCCACGAAATAAGCCCGAAACAGAGCCTCATGAATGCGGTCCCCGTTGGGTTTCCCTTCGGCCCACTTACCCAGCTCCTGGGCCAGACGGCTGTTGTAAGTCATTTTCCGCTCGCCATAGGGTAGGCCCTCTTGATCCATAAGGGACTTCATCCTGCCGCGCCTCGACTCGGCGCGGGATTTATCCGGGCCGAAAAGGTCCTCTAGTGATCGCCCTTCCTCAGGTGTGTCGGGGTGGAGGGGAAAATGGATGAATTTGACTTTCAGTCCGAAATTTTTCTTTAGTTTCTCAATACGCCCGGTACTGAGGTAGCACCAGGGTCAAACGTAATCCGAAAAAACTTCTAAAGTTCTGGGCTCTTCCATAATCGTAATCTCCTCTGCCTTTCATGACCAAATCCACCGGGCGAGTAAAATAATATGCCCCGGCCCTTGCCTTGTCAAAACCTTAACTAATGGGGCCGGGGCTTTACCCTTTTTCAGTTCGCTCAATCACCCATCGTGCCATTTCGTCATGGCGGGCGAACCAGACCCCGGAAAACCCCTTCATGTACTTTAGCGCGTCCGCCACCACAGCAGAAATGAGAGGCCGGCCACCAAAGTGAGCATGAACCGTGAGATTAATC
This sequence comes from uncultured Binatia bacterium (SeqCode), assembly GCA_965215595.1. GTDB lineage: Bacteria > Desulfobacterota > Binatia > UBA9968 > CAXXLF01 > CBDCDW01. The sequence goes on from CBDCDW010000007.1 coordinate 1,055,954, forward strand.
ATCCCCGTGGGCTCGTGTTTATATAGGTAATCAAAAGTGTTCTTGTAGACTTGAAAAAAATCCCCGGGGTTTCCCCGCAGGACCCTGTTATCCGTGAAATCGGAGTGAGGTATAACAACCACAGGACCATTAGGTGTCTTCATATAGTAAGGGAGGTCCGTATCATTGTAGTCCCCATGCCAAAGAAATCCCTCGTCCGCCAGGAACTCGGCAGTATTCTGCGTGGGGGTGCACCGAGGGCTCAACCAACCCACCGGCTTCGACCCCGTAGCCGTCTCAATGATGCCGCAACACCTCTGGATGACTTTCTTTTCCTGTGCCGGGGATAAATAACAGACCAGTGCATCCTGGGTGTAAGAATGACCGGCCACCTCGTGTCCACCACGGAGGATCTCCTTTACCGCATCTGGATAGAGCTCCACCGTTTTGCCGCTCACGCAGACCGTTGCCCGGATGCCAAAGTTATTCAGAATCCGCATGAGTCTCCATATACCGGTTTTACCTCCATACTCCGACCAGGAGATCCCATGTCGGTCCACCGTCCCTTCTTTGAGGGGTGTCGCCATAGGCGAATAGCCAGGTGACCTGTTCTCAGACCAGGTCTCGAACATGACTGTCACCAGCACCGCAACCCTTACGTCCCCGTCCCACTTCTGAATGGCCATCTCTCGCTTACCCCCAGCACCTTGTCAGCCCAAATACTCCCGATCAAAAGCCATAGAGCCTGCAGGCATTCTCACCCATAATCTTGGCCATGGTCTCCGGGAGAATATCCTCTCTTTGTGTAACGGACTTGACCGCCTCCGGGAACTTGCCATCACTGTGATTGTAGTCGGAACAAAAAACTAGGCGCTCCGATCCCACAAAATCTATGACGAAGCCAAGGGTTTTCTCATCCGGCTCGAAGGCGTAAAAAAGCTGGCCGCTGCGCATGTACTCACTCGGAGGTTTGGTAAGCCAGGGTACGGTAGGTTGCATATTCTCGTAGTGCTCATCCAGCCTCTCCATCCAGTAAGGGACCCAACCCGCCCCCGCTTCCATACAGGCCACTTTCAAGCGTGGGAATCTGTCCAATAAACCACCCACCACCACACACAGCACACCGATCATTTGTTCAAACGGATGTGTCATAGCATGGGTATAAAAAGGATGGTCGAATCGATCGATCCCTGCCGATACCCCATCACCCGCCCCCACATGAATATCCACCGGGACATTGAGACGTTCGGCCTCCGCAAAGAAAGGGTAGAGTTCCGGATCGTCAAGATTTTTTCCTGAGGATGAGTGGGTTGGCGCAGCTACCGCTACAAAACCCAACTCCTCCACACAACGGCGCAACTCTTTTACTGCTGCAGGTGGATCTTGGATGGGCACCAGTGCCACTCCCTTGAGCCGGCTGGGATCCGCCTTGCAGTACCCAGCGAGCCAATTGTTGTAAACCTGTGAAATGGCGCAGGCAAGATCCTTGTCCTCAAAGAACGGAAGGCTGAGGAATGGACTCGAACCAAAGAGGACCGCCACCTCAATCCCCTCGAGGTCCATGTCCTGAAGGCGTCGCACGGGATCTGACATCCCGGTGGTAGCCTGCGGTGAACGACCTCGCAGAGCACCCACAAATCCACAACCTTTGCCAACCGGTTTGGGACATAACTTCCCCTCCACCATGATCATGGAAACACCTCGGTTATCCTTAACCACCGTGGGTGCCCGGGAACTGTAGGATTCGGGCAGCAGATCCCGCCAGGGGATGTTGGATTCAGATACATGTCCATCCGCATCGATAACACGCATGTTGTCCTCCTTGCCCCGTACCAGGTTAGGCTCGTCGTCTGAGCCCCGATCCTAAAAAAAGATTTAGGATACGACAGCGAAAACTTCCCCTTTTTACCATGCAGTGCCTGTGAGATGGAAGCCATGCACAGCGTTCAAAATTACGGATCGGGGTGAGCACGGGGATGATTGTTCTAATACTCCGAAACGGCAGCGCTCCAAGATCACAGATGTGAGTCAATGGCACGACGTTATCCGATGTCATTCCGGCTTGTCAATTGGCCAAAGATGGTCTCACGGAAATGGAGTCCTATGAAACGATAAACTCATTTAAACCAATCCCAAGGAGCCAAGAGTGGCTTGCCCCCAAGCTCAAGTACCCCTCGTTTGCACATTGGGTCGACCCACGATGACCGACCCTGGGAGTCCGTGATGATTTCCGCTATAGCCCGAATTCCTTCAAAGCGTTCGGATCCTGAGTCCATCCCCGATCGACTTTCACAAAAAGTTCGAGGTAAACCTTACAACCCAGCAGGCCCTCAAGTTCTTTCCTCGCCTGCGTGCCGATTTCCTTGAGCATCGCCCCTTTCTTACCAATGAGAATCGGTTTATGGGATTCCTGCTCCGAGTGAATTCTGGCCTTGATGACCACAACATTCTTTTCAGGCTTTTCGCTGAACTCCTCAATGACCACCGCGACCCCGTAGGGAATTTCCTCCTGCGTCAACAAAAAGATCTTCTCCCGAATCGTCTCGCCAGCGATAAACCGCTCCGTTTGATCCGTAACTTCATCCTCCGGGTAGTACCTGGGCCCCTCCGGCAGAGACTTTAATATCAAGTCCACCAGCAGGGGAAGGTTCTCGCCAGTGCGGGCGCTGATGGGAACAATCTCACGGCCCGGCAAGAGCGATGAAATTCGGTCCATCATCGGTAGCAGCTTTGATTTGGAAACGAGATCGATCTTGTTCAGCAATACCAAAGCAACCCCTCCCGAATCCAAAAGCATCCGGGCGATATCCTCGTTTTCCCTGAAAAGCCCATCCCTGGCATCCACGAGCCAAAGAGTGAGGTCCACTTCCCTTAGGGTGCTCTTGGCCACCTCCACCATCCGCTGATTGATCAGGGAACGTGCACGGTGAATCCCCGGAGTATCGAGAAAAATGATCTGCGAGTCCACAGCCGACCTGATGCCCCTGATTTGATTACGGGTAGTTTGCGCCTTGGGGGTTACGATGGCAACCTTTTCGCCCAAAAGCTGGTTCATCAACGTGGATTTTCCGACGTTGGGCCGGCCTATGATTGCCACAAAGCCCGATCGAAAAAGCTCAACTTTCTTTTCCGTGCTGTCCGTCATCTTACAAGAGTTTCAAGCCTTGTTTTTGTGTCATCGCTCGTACGCCCTCCGGCTTTTTGTACCCTAGTGCAGGCCCAGAAAATTCGCAACCAAGATCTCCAAAAATGCTTTGCGATCCTTACGGTCATGGAATATGTCTTTTCGGGTATTACCCCGAAATGTCACATCTTAGAGGGCACTATCAAAATCCACTCTGTGCGGCCGACTCATGGAAGTTTCGACAGCAAATGTACCATTATGAGCCAAGATCAGTCTTGACCCCCTATTCTGTCGGGATAATGTGTCAACTGGTAGGCGTTGTGGGATGCAAAATGTACGTATCTTCACCTGGCTCTTGCTTGAACTCTTGCCTTGCGCCGGTTCGTTTCAGACCAGTCTATGGACTGCATGGAGGGCCCACTGGGACGCCACGCAATAGGATAATAGGGATGCCCTACGGCAGAGAGGTAAAGTCTGTGGGTGCGCTCGAAAAAGCCCACGGTATGGTAGGTGTGGGGAAAGCCTAGATGAATGACGTCCAGGTGATGCATAAACTCATGGCAAAGCGTGGATAAAATTGTTTTGCTCGATGTCCAGCGTTTCTTCATGGCAGTCCGGGTCCAAACTCTGATTCTTGCCTGGTGAAGGTCATAGTCGCCAAAAAGCTCAGACGCCAACACCCTTTCGTAGGTCGAATGGGGTCGCGGGCCAAGCAACTTTAAACTCGGGGCTGGTATGGCATAGAATAGGGAAAGCCCCCCGAGGAATTCGGAACAAGCCTGTTTTAGGCCTGCACTATCCTCTTCATCCGCAGCGACGCCAATTTGCGCGAATAGAGGCTTCAATTTGGTGGAGGGTGGGATACGAATCTTGATTTGGCCGCCGCTTTTTTCGTACTCCCGACAAGCCCCCGCTTGAGATGGTCTACGATCTGTCCTCATCTGTTATGCTCTTTGAAAGTCTTCTATTCACACTAACTCATACAGAGAAAAGCAGCTTCAGTATCTCTTCCCCACGTAAGAAACTGACTCCCGCCTCCTTTTCTTTCTTCACTGCTTTCTCGTTTCTAACCGCTCCCCGTTCCTTAAGAGTCAAGAGCAGCCCCCCTATCATGCTCCCCCAGCTTTAATGGGTAATTTCAAAATCAAGCGAACCCAGGGATGCGACCAATCCATCCTATATCAGTGGCTATCGCAAAATTACAATAAGGGCTCGACCGTACTCTATCCCTCTTCGAAGATTTCTGTTCGGCTATTTGTCAACCAAAGATTTGACCCCTTCAGTTGGCAATTAGCCCTTCTAAGCCCTCTCAGAAGCAAACTCATTAAATGTCATTTCTAGTTAGGCTTGGAGCCGCTCTGGGCTTGGGTTTGCTCAGTGTTGGACCGCTAGGATGCATTTGAAGAGCTAATTAAATGCGTTTGGTGCCTATCTGGCCTGTTAGAGGCTTGTTAAGAATCAAATAAAGTAAACTCAGGACTGATTCCCTTTTAAATCTCACGTATTTCACATCACCGTCCGAAAAGTCCCGCCCAAAGTGGTCCCTAGTATGTCTTCTCTCTCCATATGGATTCTCCTTATCAATATCCTTTGAATTCTCCGTTGCCCCTCTTGGGAGCTGGCCTCCTCTACCAGCGTGAATGTTGGAGTAGGCAAGGGGACGGTGATCGTCACAATTTCTCCCGTGATCATGTTTCTTGCTGTTAATTCGAGACTCAGGCTGGAGAGGTCCTTCCGTCCCTCCCCTAGTTCGAAGTAGGAACTAATTCCATGCGAATTTCGACATCTCCTTGAAGTGCCCAAACACTTCCCTTGCGGCTGCTGGCCATCCCATTTCCCGATAGGGTATACCATGGCGTTTGCAGAACGCCCTCGTGATAGGACGAGCGGTGCGAAGTCTGACGGTCGGTACAGACGGATAGAGATGATGTTCGATATGATTATTAAGTCCCCCGAACAGAAAGTCGTGCATTCTTGAGGTACCTAGATTCCGTGTTAGAGCAATTTGCTTGTGAAAAAATGAGATTCTTTCGCTCGGATGGATGACTCGTGTCCCGAGGTGATTGACAAGAAAAACAGTCCCGAGATACGGACCGATAAACCATGTCATCAGCCCATAATTTATCAGAGCATCGCCTAGACCAAGGATCAGAGGTGGCAGACCGAACCAAAGAGCAATGTGCAGGGCAAAGACAACCTGGTCCGCACGGGTGACCTTAGGATTTCGGCGAACGAAACCAATACCGTCTATCTTCAGTTTAAATCCTTGTAACGATACCAGAATCCAGATCAGGTAGGCTTGATACCGCGTGATCAGTTTACCGAGGCCTGTCTTCCGGCGGGCTGAGTCTTCGTACAGGCTGAATACACCCGACTGCATATTCGGATCCACCGCCTCATCGCTGCAATGAGGGTGGTGGAGTCGGTGAATATTCTGGAAATGTGAGTAACAAAGTCCAGTGAGGAACGTAAAGAGAAAGTGTCCATAGGCCGAGGCGAGTCGTTGGTTACGGGTGATTGCGCCGTGTCCCGCCTCATGAGCGATAAAGCCGGCCTGCACATTCGCAAATGCCAGAAGTAACAAAGCTAAAACTCGAACACCCATGCCGCTCGTGAGCAATAACACCGTGAAGCCAACTGAATACATGGTCACTACCAGGACTGCGTTGGCTAGAGTAAACCAGGGAGCCGGTCTGAAGCAGCCCGCCCTTTCCAGCTCACCCCTAAGCAATCCATAAAGCCTTTCTCCTGCTGGTACATTTAGATCCGCCGAGCTAAGCTGATCCTTTTTCGCTGAACGAATATATGAGTTCGATATACTGTTTACGCCTTCGGTGATGATGTATGAATCCATAGGACCTCCTTGACCTTCTTCACTTATCAATCTGATAAAGATGCCTTAGTTTCTTTCTTCCCTTTCGCTCTCTTGAAAGTGCAAGGTGTGTGCCAAGCAGATGCCTCTGATTCATTCATCCGCGCGTTGGGGGCCAATTGACTAAAATTAAAAAGAAAACGGAATGGGCGGGTAAAAGAAGACGATTATTACAGATGAGCTAGGTGTCTAAACGGTTAGACGGTAAATTGACCAGGTGCTAAGAAAACTAGGCAGTAGATTTCGCTCTCACTTCCCAAGGCACGGAAGGAATTGATTCCAGCCAAGACGCAATTAAAAGACGCAACAGTCCAGCCTTGCACGGGATTGCCTAGTAGAAGAATACAATCCAACCTTCGCACTGATAGAATCAGCAATAGGGAACGTCGTTGACTACGTGGATTAAATCTGAAAAGGGGCGGTGCAACAGCATTCTATTAGTTGCGTTGACAGTAAGGCTAGGGCGGTGATATTGCGAAGAGGCCGTGTCTGCAATCATTGCGGGAAAACAAGACGGATCGACTCCTATATCCATCTTGCGGAACGCAGGCACTGCAGACTTTATCCAGCGACAGCTTCGGCGATACCCTTAGAATACGATCAAACTATTATTCGTTTAGGGAGAGACAACATCCAAGTGGAGACCCGCGTCAATTACCTACTCCTTGGCACTGCCATGCTGGGGACTTTTTTTTCCGCAACGGCTGCCAGGATCTTTAACATATCCATGCCCACCGTAGCTGCGAATCTGGGCACCGACCTCCTTGGGATCTCGTGGGCGCTATTGGCCTTCCAACTTTCAAATATCGGACTCTCCATCATCTTTGGTCGCCTCGCGGACCTCTGGGGCAGGGAAAAAATTATTGCTTTGGGATTCATCGTGTTTTCGTTATGCTCCCTCCTCTGCGGCGTTTCTCAAAACGTGTACCAGCTCATCGGGTTTCGATTTCTTCAGGGAATTGGAGCTGCCATGATCCAGTCCTCTAGTCGAGCATTGGCGGCGGATGCAGTACCAGAACATCTTGGCGGGCGAGCCCAGGGTTATATGACCACGGCTCATCATACGGGATTTCTATTGGGTCCCAGCATCGGTGGGCTCACCATCGATTATCTAAGCTGGCGTTGGACCTTTTTCTTTCTCTTTCCTATCGGACTGATAGGCTCCTTGCTGACCTTGGCGAACGTTAAACGCCGCCCTCCATCCGTCAATCGTGTCTCCATCGACTACATCGGAGCCGCACTGGTTTTCGCAGCCACCACCACCCTTATTTTGCTTTTTGACCGCAGGTCGCTCGAAATCATGGGGGGCGAGATTAAGATAGCCATAGCCGTGGTCTTCCTGGGTTGTGTTGCCGGTCTCATTGCCTACGAGTCAAAGGCCGAAAGCCCCTTTCTCAATCTCTCACTGTTCAAGATCCGCCTGTTCAGTTGCAGTGCCGTAAGTCTCCTGATCATTTCTACATGCTACTCGATCCCGTTCTTTCTTCTTCCCTTCTACCTTCAAAATGTGCTTTCGCTGTCGCCGTCGTTCATTGGTCTCCTTTTCATGGTTCCTCCCATCATGACCGTAGTCCTAGCTCCCTTCAGCGGCACCATTGCGGACCGATTCGGGCCGCGATTCCCTGCCAGCTTCGGCATCATATTTTTAACCTCATCGCTTCTACTCGGTTACTATTTCCAACCGAACTCCCACTGGTTGCTACCCGGATCGATGATCGCCCTGGGAGCGATCACAAATGGAATTTTTAATCCGGCCAACTCCAAGGCGATGATCTCCATGATGCCCAAGGAGCACCGCGGTTTCGCCACCGCGATCAATCACGTCTTCTTTAGCATGGGAAACGTTCTGGGCGTTGCCCTTGGCGGTTTCTTGATGGCGGCTGCCTTTGAGGCCCATACGGGGCTCCCGGGGATCAGTCTTTCTACGGACCATCCGGTGGGATTCGTCGCCGCCCTCAACACAACTTTCCTGGCAGCCGTAGTCCTGAGCCTGCTTGGTCTCGTAACGTCATTGTCCAGAGGTAGCAAGGCCTCATAAGGAGTCTCAATCTTAACGGCATTGAGGAGTCCGAAGGTGGCCCGCGGACGAATTGGGCTACGGTCTAAAAGCGGCATAGGCTACCGGAGCGGCAACGTTTGCGTGGTCCGTCATAAAGCCGAATCTCCCGACCATCCCTGGATGCTCGTGGTGGATCCGTTACTTCAGATCTGGGAAGGGGCGAGGTCGCCTCCCATTGCGCATGCCGTGAGTTTTCTAATCTGGATTTGGGTTCCGTTAGTCTTATTTAGACTAGTTGGAAGAATGAATGCCAACCCCCCGTCAGGTCAGCCAACCTTTTCTAGAATTCGTCAACCTGTTTCGCGTACCTTCCAGCAGGCGGGACTTTGAAATCAGTTGTTTCGCTGATCGGGCTAGCCTCCCGAAAATAGATATAAGCCCAATGCAGATCAAAGAGAGACATAAAATCCAGGATTGACAGCCTTATCCAAAATTGCCATGTACTTATTCAATAACCTTCTGGGGTGAAATTGACCGCAAACAACGGAAATTGACCTGGCAGCCCTTACCTCTACGACATGAGGGTTCACAGCCCTGTTCACCGCGCAGGATCAAGGTCCTGGAATTTAACGGCCCCCAAATTTTTTCATCGGATGGTCCATACAATGCAATGGCGGGTATACCGCATGCGGATGCCAAATGCATAGGTCCGCTATCGTTGCCAATATAGAATAGTGCCTTGCTGAATAGGCAGGCCAACTGCCGCAGTTTTAGTTGATTACAAAAATCGGGCACTGGTTCTTCCAAGCGATGGTTAATGGCATTGTTGACTGACCCATCCGCCTCACCTGCACCAATCAACACCGGTTTATAGTCAGCTTTACGCAATAATGTAATCAACGATGCAAAATGCTCCTGCGGCCACATTTTATAAAGCTTGTTTGCGCCGGGATGAATCACAACGATGTTTGCATTCTCCAGATTATTATTCCTCAATAAACCTTCCACCTTGTTATCAACTTCATTTCTAACAATATATCCATATCGCAACTTCATTTCTAACAATATATCCATAGGAAGCCCCATGAGAAGATAGATCTGTCACCTGTGCCAGCGCGTTGTGAATCCGATAGTATTCGTGTTGCTCTGGGTGGGCATCGACAACTCGATCGTATCTGTGTTTGTATACTGCTCCCGGTTTAGCAATTTTGTGTTGGGCACCGGAAAGAAAGGTCAGCATAGATGATACAGAATCCGCTACCACATCTATGGCGACATCTGCCTTTACCGCTCTTAGCGCCGTCACTACCTTGAGATAGCGATGGGCTCTTCTGATGGGGTTGCCGGACATCAATGCTTTTCTGGGATAGTAATAAACCCTACTAGTTTGGATTGCCCCCTCAAGCAAGTCTTTATAGGCTTCATCTAGCAATACAGAGACATGATCCCCATTTTTGACCATCTGTTCACAAGCTTTTTGCACAACACTCAAGCCAATCAGCAAATCGCCTAAATGTTTGTTGGGATTGATGATGATAATTTTCTTATTCATACCTGACACATATTTATAAACATTTGGCTAAAGCAGTCACATTAGCCACTATTTATACCATAAACCCTCAACTTTAGTGTAATGATTATGGCGATTTTGTCCGTTTTTATCATCCATCTTGAGGAAGCATCGATAGCTCAGCGTGCTGACCCTGTGAAGGGAGCAAATATTGAACAGTTGATCCAGAATACTTCTGGAGATGCGCAGATCAATGATAAATACAGGCAATTATTTAGTGCGGATTCTCTTCCCCAACTATACATGTCTTTTTCAGCATGGGAAACGTTCTAGGGGTTGCCCTTGGCGGTTTCTTGATGACCACCGCCTTTGAGGCTCATACGGGTCTACCGGGGATCAGCCTTTCTACGGACCAGCCTGTAGGATTTGTCGCCGCCCTCAACACAACTTTCCTGACAGCTGTAGGCTTTACTCGTGACGTCAATCGCAAGAGGCAACAAAGCCTCATAAAGGGACTCAAAAACCGGCGGGCTGTTTAAGCTTGTTTATTACAGGATGCATTTAAAGCGTCGTTAAATTGCGTTCTGGCCCGAAAGGCGGTTCCCCTTGACTATCCTTTTCTACGTGATAATGGTGCCTTTATAAAAAGCAAGTAAGAGCCTCCCCCAACTTTGGCGAACCATCTGGTGTGATGTGAGGCTGAACAGTGGAACGGAAACGCGTTCCTGATAGGGGGAATATGAACAGAATGGTCTGAAGCCAGTCGCTTTGCGGTCTTGTATCGGCAGAGTGTGCTGGCTTTTTAGTTAAATCTATTGCGGCGTTTGGACCAATTTAATCCAGGCTTTTAAAAAATAGGAGGTGCCTTATGGCTAATGTTAGAGAAATGAAGGCTCAAGACGTCATGCGTAAAGGAGTAGAAATGATTTCTAGCAGCTCTAATGTCACCCAGGCTTTACGAAAAATGAAGGAGCTAAAATTATCCAGCCTGATCGTTGACCGGAGAAATAAGGATGATGCATACGGCCTCCTTACCAAGACGGATATCGTCAAAAAGGTGATTGATGCCGGTCCAAAGAGAAAAAATCTCTCCAACACTAAGGTTTTCGAGATCATGAGCAAGCCCGTGATCACGGTATCCCCCGGTCTTTCGATCAAGTACTGTGGAAGAGTAATGAACAAATCAGGTGTATCACGTGTGCCAGTATTTGACGGCAAGCGAATTGTCGGTATCCTGAGCATGAGTGACATCTTCAATCACTCCTAGCTAGAACCTCATCTCTTACGACGGCGCTCTGCGAAAGCGGCGGTCCACATTGGGCCGTTGTATTTTCTTGACAGCCAGCAGGGGATCTAGAACCAATATCTTTGACGAAGGGGTGTAAGATTTTGAACCATGCATGTGGCATGGCATAAAGGGTAGAGTAGAGGACAGGCTTAGCTTGCTTTAGGCCGCACCTTGGCTGTATCCACCGTTTCCAGCTTCGTGCCCGTTTAGGCACTTCCGTAACAAGCGTTCCTGTCCCCCCTCATCAAACCGTACTTGCAGTTTTCCCGCATACGGCTTTCCGATCATCTTCACCTCAAGGCATACGAGCGTGCCCATAGGGAGCATGGACTGGTATGGCGTATAGCCCCCACACTCCATAGAGCACAGACACCGGCCATCGCCGATATCCAAACCCCTTGATCTGTCGTCGCTTCTGCAGGTACTTGCGCATCCGCTGCTCTAAGAAGAATCGTTGCCGCTTAAAGACTCGGGTGGAGTTGTGTACGTGATAGTAGGTCACCCACCCTCGCACATAGCGGTTAACCCGCTCCATCACTTCTGGCTGTGGCATGCAGTGGCTGTTCCGACTGGTCAAACCTCTCACCTTATCCCGAAAATGCTGCTCTGACTTGCCTGAGGGCTCTACCAGGGTAATCACCTTCGCCCTGCGCACACTCCTCTTGCGACCAAAGGTAAATCCGAGAAAGTCAAAACTCTCTCCTCGTGCATCCACCACTCGGCTCTTCTCCTCATTGAGCTTTAATTCCATCCGTGCCAATATTTCCTCCACTTTCAACCGCGTCTCTTTCGCCCCTCCACGCATCAAGATCACAAAGTCGTCCGCATAGCGAACCAGCTTTGCCGCCAGACCCGTGCTACGACAGTATTGAAGAAACACTCGGTCAAAAAGGTGCAAGTAGATGTTGGCCAGCACAGGGGAAACCACTCCCCCTTGCGGTGTTCCGCATTGACTCCTCTTCGTACGCCGCCTCCCTTCTTGGTCCTCTTCTACCACCGGCGCTTTTAGCCACTGTTTGATCCATCTCAAAATGTGCCGATCACTGATCCGACCGGCGATCAACTTCATGAGCTTATCATGCGCTATAGTGTCAAAGTACTGCTGAAGATCCGCGTCGAGCACATGCGGATGTGCCGTGCTGAGCGCTTCCCGAATAGCTCCTACTGCTTGATGTGCACCTCTCTTGGGGCGAAACCCGTAGCTACTATCCTCAAAGTCCGCCTCAAATATCGGCTCAATTACAAGCTTGACTGCCATTTGAGCCACTCGGTCCCGAATGGTAGGAATCCCCAACGGCCTTCTCCTTCCGTCGCCCTTGGGTATGAACACCCGCCGCACTGGCTGCGCGCGGTAGGTCTTCTCCTTTAGCTCCTGCTGAAGCTTTGAGATAAACTCAGCCTCGCCCTCTCCACTCTCTATAAACTGGAAAGTCACCCCGTCGATCCCCGGGGCTCCACCATTGCTGCGTTCCAGTCGGTAGGCATGTTGCACTACGTCTCCTCGCCAAACCTTGTCATGCAGCGCGTAGAAGCGAAACTTGGGCTCCCTCTTGGCCTTGAGATACAGTCCCCGCTGGAGGTCTCGAATCTTGCTAGGTGTTCGTAGCCTCACGGCAATCACCTCTCCTTCCCTCTTTAAGGGACACAATGAAAGTAGGGCGCCTTCCCTCAGCCGGCATTACCCAGCTTCCTCGGTATTACTCGCCCCTCCGACTTCTCGCCCGCCTGGCTCAGATTTCGGTTACCCTTATACTGACCCATCGCGGCCATCACTCGCGACGAACGAGATCTCCCGCGTTACCCATCACAACTTCCCCCACATGCCGTCCCGACGACCCCGGAGAGCCCATCTGCTTCCGTCCCGGTTATTCCACAGATGGCACCGGCCTTCCCCTCTTGACCACAGGGTCGGCACTCTCAATCAGCAAGTTACGAGGCTCTATGGGTTCCCTTGTAGTACGGCCTGCAAGTTTGCGATCCTCTCCTTTTGGAAAGTTTTCTCGATCCACTTAGCCCTGAGAGTCACCCCTCAAAACCGGATCTTCGCTAGCGGGGTGAACCGTTAATTCCCCGCACCGGACTTTAACCGGCAAGTTGCACTGCTTCCGCGGCATACGGTCGAGCCTAGTGCTCGGCCCTTTTATTATTCCGTGCCACCGTTTTCTTGTCTGGTAGCGCTAGGACTCAATTAAAGCGTCGTTTAATTGCGTGTTGGGATGAAATAGAGCCTCCTTGACAGCCCTTTTTCATGTGATATTGGTGCCTGCGTACAACCTCTCCCCAACATATGCGTAGCATCTTGCGCGATGTGAGGCCTTGAAGAGGGACTGTAACTGTTATTCAAGAAAGGAGGTGTTTATGTTCGGAGACAAAAAGCGGAACGGCGCAAGACAGGGAGGCCCTCTGCTCACAGTCTTGGGTGAGTCCGCCAGCCTTGAAGGAAAATTTACTATAGGGGATTCGATACAAATCGAGTGCGAGGTGGCGGGAGAGATCAATGTCGAGGGGAGATTGGTCATTGGGGACAAGGGGATCGTTCGAGCCAATGTCAACACGGTGGACGCTCTGATCCAGGGGGTTTATGAGGGCAATATGGTGGCCACGGGGAACGTTGAGATCACCTCCAAGGGCCGGGTCTCCGGAGACATAGAGACCGACTCCCTGGTAGTTTCCAAAGGTGGCATATTAAATGGAAACGTCTCGAAGTTGAGGCACTCAGCTGAGATTGCGGCAGTGCATCGCCAGGGGTCCGCGGTAGTGGAGCCGAAACCGGCAGCAAGGAAACCAGCTTAAGACCACCTTTTTCTTCAGCTACGGGGTAGTTGAGAATCTGGGGGAAACTCTTAAACGTACTCCTCCTTAACCTCAATGGAATCCGAGATGAAGTCGTCTCCGCTGTGTTTTTCAACTATCTTCAGAACCTCTTCCATCGACGGCTTTCCGTCACGTTCCACATAAAATACCGAAATTAATATTTGGTGCTCGGGATCATTCGATGGAGGCTTTTTCTTGTAGCTTATAACGAACCTCATCTCTTTCAACATAGCACCGATCCACCCGCGAATCTGCTCTGACGCGGGAATCTTCAACTTCCTCTCAGGACGCATTTAATGCGTCGTTTAATTGCGTTTGGTAACGATTGACAACCTTTCCCCCTGTGATATTAGTGCCTTAGTAATACGATTCTTGGTGGCCACTCCTCAAAAGCCGATTCCTGTCAATTAACTTTTTTTCGCAAATGGACCTTTTTTGTAAGAAACTCCAAACTCAAAAGGAAAAGCCATGAAAATCCGATACGCAGTCATCGCCGCAATTGCGACTAGCCTTCTTGGTAGCCAGGTAGCGCTCGCCGCGCCGCCCTCAGCGTTCGGTTCCGGTTTCGACGTGCAGGACTTTTACAAGCCCTTCTCTTTGAAGGAGATCACGCCCAAGAACCAACAGAAGTGGCCCTACTACAAGCATGTCAGCGCCCATTGGGACGACTATGCCCTTCATGGGACCGCAAAGATCAAGCGTTCTACCAATCCTGCGAAGCTGGAACAGGGAGAGCGTCTAGACATGAATTCCGAATTCCAGAACGGCAAATCCTTCATCGAGTCCCTTCAGGCCACCCAGGTGAAGGGCTTCGTGGTCATGAAGGACAACAAGATCCTGGCGGAGTTTTACGACAACGGTTTCATGGTCGACGACACTAACCTGCTGCAATCCGCTGCCAAAACCTTCGCAGGTGTCATCACCCATCAATTGATTGACAAAGGCCAATTGGACCCCAAAGCCAAGGTCGAGACTTATTTGAAGGACTTCAACGGTTCGGACATTGGTGCCGCTACCGTGCAGCAAGTACTGGATATGCTCAGCGGTCTCCCAACTCTGCTGGATTTTCACACTCCTGGCGCTCCGGGGCAGCTTTTTGAAGTCGAGCAAGGGATGCAGCCAGGCAAGCCGACAGGTCATCGCGATGCCATCAAGTCCACCGCGGCGACGGCGAAACCCGGAGAAGCTTGGATGTATTCCGACAAGAACACCGACACCTTGGGACTGCTAGCTGAGCAAGTCAGCGGGAAGAAGTTTCCGCAACTATTGTCCGAGTTGTTTGACGCCTTTGGCGCCAACTATGACGGCTCCATCGCCCTCACGAAGGAAGGCACCACCTCGCCCGCCTACGGCATCAGCATCTCCGCCCGGGATTATGCCCTGTTCCACCAGTGGATCGCACAAGGCAAGGCTACCAAGAGCTACTACGCTTCGGCCATGGATACGCGCAAAACCAGGTTCGGTGAAAATGAAACTGGGAAACTCCTGGGCAAAGGCATCACCTACGGCTCGCAAAGCTATTACATGGAAGAGCACGACGTCCTCTATTCCAGCGGCTCTTACGGTCAAGTCGGCTTCAGCGATATGACGACCGGCGTGTCCGTGGTGTTCTTCCAGGACTGGGCGGTAAACGCCGAACTCGAAAAGTTCTTCGCGACCCGTGACCGGGCGCTGGCCGTCATCACTTACCTTCGGGCCAAAGCGGCCCCTGGAGTGCTGCGCGGCCGTGCGTTCTAGGAATCGCGTTTCTCACGAAGCCGTGATTTTGTGACGGACATCAGGTCTGAAATCGACTTACTGTCAAGCAAAGGAGTTATCCCCGTGACCACCGCGTTACTTAGAGTTGCACTTGTCCACTGTTTAGCGAGCGCATGGGCTCCCTTGGCAACAGCCCAAAACGCAATTCATTAGCTCTTCAATTGCGTCCTGGCGGTCCAATACGCCGCAAACCCAAGCCCAGGGCGGCTCTGGGGCTAAAACGAATTGACATTTTTGCCTACTCGATAAAAAACCGCCCAGAATGCAATTAAATCGTCTTCAATTGCGCCTTGAGGACAGTGAGCGCTTCTCTTCGGCTAGTCTGCTTTTCCATATGTGCGAGCAGTGTTCGCGCTTATCACGTTTTGATCAAGAGTTTTTGCAACTTAGTTTATCAGCTCATCTATGGCTTATCTTTTTGGTATCTTCCCGTGGAAACAATCTCGGCGACTGTTCCACCTGGGGCACGGAATTTGACAGGTATCACCCCAGGATCGCTGATGATCTCGCAGCCAAATTTACGGATCTCAGCCGTGTACTTGTCGACATCATCAACCTCGATAGCAAAATGATGGATGCAGGGACCCTCGCCTGCGGCCTTGGCCTCAGACGACTCTTCGCTGTCGTATTTGATCAGCGCCAGATCGATAGAGCCATCACTCAAATGGCGAGAGGTGTGGTCACGCACCCGGCTGGTTTCCATTGGAGTGAAGTGGAAGACTTTCTCGTAAAATTCGCTGGTCTTATCCAGATCCTCAACTTTTAGGGCGATGTGCACAATGCTCGGCATAACTCCACCTCTGGTGGCTAAAGCTCATAGTGGATTCTTTCTTCAAACAGGCGCAAACACTAACACGGAAGTGGAGTGAGGGACAAGGCAGACGCAGTTGTAGATTTCCTTGCATATTTCCAGGTTGGATTTCGTCCATCTGGTCTAGTAAAAACACCCCCAGCTCTTTATTTCATCTGTGCAAGCGTTCTGCAGCACTAGCTGAAGCTTCCTGAACGGCTGGCAGGGCACAAAAACCTTGAGCTTCGATTGCAAAAACCGGATTGAATTTACTGCGGAAGTTTTCCAGGGCGATGATGGCCGCTAATTCCACCAACTCTTCATCGTTAAAATGCCTTTGAAGACGCTTAAAGAACTTATCAGTGACGCGTTTTCCCGTATAGGTCATCCGTTCGGCCAGTTCGAGTGCCAAACGCTCACGCACAGTAAAAAGACGGCTGTTTCGGTAATTTCCCAACACCGCTTCGACCTTTTCTGCGGAAGCCCCACGTTGCATCCCACTGGATGCATTGATATCGATTCAGTATGGACAGCCATTGATACTGGCCGTCTTGACACAAATAAGATGAAGTAATTCTGGTTCGATAAGCCCTGAAGCCCGAATTCCATCGGCAAGGGCTCCGACCCCCTTTTGTATAGTGGGCCTCAAGGCATACACCTGCGCTGTGTTGGTCACAAACCCATAGCGCCTTTCCTGCTCTTCAAAGAGGGGTCGAACCTCATCAGGCGCCTCATCTTTTGTGACTCCTCGTATTCTAGCCATAAACTCCTCCTACTTGCTCAACAGCTCTCTGTCACGTCTTCATAAAATAAGCTGACAGACTACTTTATTGTCTGGAGTTCCGGTAGCACTTCATGAGCTAGACGCTCAAGTTGAGTATGATCATGGGTGACAGTAGAAAAAATCATCGTTCGTACACCGGCATTCACAAGCTTCCTGGCCTGTTCAACACAGCGGGCGGGCGGTCCATGGAGGGTATAGCGCGGGGCATCATAGGAAGAGGGATAATACCTCGGTAGTCTTTCAGAAAGTACGGCCAAAGCCTTATCAGTGTTATCATCGATGTGGATGTAGATGAACTTTGCTGGCGTGATAGTATTTAGGTCCCTCCCAACGGCCGTGGCATGTTCCTGAACCTTCGCCCAGCCGCGAGTGAAGTCTTCTGCGCTACTGCTACTGGACGCCAACCAACCGTCACCTAGGACAGCCACGCGTTTAAATATGGGATCCGCCTTGCCGCCAATCCACAAAGGAATTCGTTGCTGTACGGGTCTCGGCTCCATGGATATATCCGTAGGCTGAATGAATCGCGACACACCTTCAAAGGATCCTTGCCCCCAGAAGCCACGTAGCGCCTTGAGGGTTTCTTCGAACCGGGTAACCCTGGTTTTCATCTGTGTTCCCGCTACCTCGTATTCTATGGGACTGCCCCCCAGGGAAGCACCCACCGTGACCCTACCTCCGGATAGGTAATCGAGCGTGGCAAGACTCTTCGCCAGTGAAAGAGGATTTCGGAGATTGACCAACAGAACACAGGTACCCAGCCGAATTCGTTCCGTACGGGAGGCCACAAAGTTAAGCGTCGTGAGCGCCTCCAAAATGCCCAGCCGAGGATGGAGCAGTCGATCCTCCACCCATACCGAGTCAAATCCTAACCGCTCAGCGGTCACCGCGTAATCAACTAGTTCAGAAGGCGTGGGTAATTCATCCCACCCGACGCTGGGAAGGTAGATTCCGAAGCGCATAGCTTTCTGTTGGGATTGGGGTTCGTTGAGAGTAACTTGCGGTGACATTAAAAGTCGGACCTGTTAATGATCAATTCTTGAGCCTTGAACTTCGGGCGCTCCCTCCACACATTCTAGAGCCTTCGAGGAATGCCAAAAGCGAACCGTAGTCTAGTCCGGCCCGCACGTCGTTGTCAATTTCCGACCGATTTTATTAAATGTCACGTTTAGTTGGCTTTAGAAACGCTCTGGGCTTGGATTTGCTTTGAATTGGACCGCTAGGACACAATTAAACGACGCTTTAATTGCATCTTGTCAAAGAAGAACTCAATAGGCTGGCAAAGCGTGAAGTGTCTGCAGATTTTGGGTTGGATTTCCCTTGTATAAGGTGACGGCATTGCATTAAAATCACCCAAAACACTGACCAACTAACCTGAAATTAACTACGTCCATATATACTTGGACTTGTTATCCAGTCAGGGGCCAATCGAAAAGCGAGAGCAATCAGAAGGTATGCTCGGAAAAGAAGCATTATGATTACTGGCGAAGAGAATGAGCTTTTGTGCAGGGTTGGGCCAGGCACGCTTATGGGAGAGCTGCTGCGGCAGTACTGGACCCCGGTGATATTCTCATCGGAGTTGGAGAAGGATGGCCCGCCAAAACGGGTGCGGCTCCTCGGTGAAAATCTGATCGCTTTTCGGGAAACCCAGGGGCGGGTTGGGCTCCTGGCAGACAATTGTTCCCATCGGGGGGCTTCCCTGTTCTTCGGGCGCAATGAAGAGGGAGGGGTGCGCTGTGTCTACCACGGTTGGAAGTATGACGTGGAAGGACGGTGTGTGGACATGCCCAACGAGCCTCCGGAGAGCAACTTCAAGGAGAAGATCCAACATGTGGCCTATCCCTGCCAGGAGCATGGCGGGGTGATCTGGACCTACATGGGGCCGCGGCGGGAGCCGCCGCTCTTCCCTGATTTGGAGTGGACGAAACTGCCGCCGGAGAATCGCAACATATCCCAGACCCTGCGCCAGTGTAATTGGATGCAGGGCTTGGAAGGAGACATCGACACGAGTCATCTCTATTTTCTGCACAGTCGGATCGAGGCTGGCGACAAAGGGCGAGTGGGGGCGTACCATCCGGACAAATCCCCGCGCTTGGAGATAGTGCCTACCGACTATGGCGTGAAGTACGGGGCACGCCGGGTTCAAGACGAAAACAATTACTACTGGCGCATCACCCAGTACATGATGCCCTTCCACACCCTGTTCCCGCCGGGCGGTGCCGCCGGGGTCCCGGGGCATATATGGGTACCCTTGGATGACTATAACCACATAGTGTGGAGCCTTATCTGGAAGCCGGACGGCCCCATTCCGTCAGGTGGTGGGTACCGTGGTGGCGGCGCTGGAGGCTATATTGACCCTGGTTATATGGAACAGACCACCGATTGGCTAGGCCGGTGGCGGAATAGGGCGAATGCAACCAACGATTACATGATCGATCGGGAGAAGCAACGGACAGTCAGTTTCACCGGGATCCCCACCATTCCTCTGCAAGACACAGCGGTGACCGAGAGCATGGGACCGGTCTTCGATCGAACCAGGGAGCATCTGGGGACCAGCGATACCATGATTATCCAGGTGCGACGAATTTTATTGAATGCGGCCAAGGCGCTGCGGGAGCTGGGGGTGACACCTCCCGGTGTTGATCATCCGGAGCTATACCGAGTCCGCTCCGCTTCCGTGGTTTTACCTAAAGAGGTGAGTTGGGTAGAGGCCACAGAGGAAACTCTCAAGGCATTCACTGAACTGCCAGTTGCCTCCCTCTAAGCAGCCAGTTCAGCTATAGGGGACATTGCGACTTTCGTGGCTTTCCCGACCATTCCGATTCCAGCAGCCTGCCCCAACGTTCGCCGTCGCGAGATCCTCGTCGTACAACCCGGCACACTGACTCCGGCCTTACGCCCAACCGCACTGCCAGTTTCCCGCTCCGCTCTAAGACTTCCTCCTTTCACAGCGATAGACCTGACAGGGTTCACCAGGATCCGGAATTTTTACCTTATTATCGTCTCAACAGTTTTACTACTTGGATACGTCCTGTTCCTAACTCACGTAAAACCCTTAAACGCTGGTGACCTGAGAGAAGGATTTAACAAACTGGGTTTAGGGGACAATCAGCTTATCTACTTGTACGTTCCTCGTAAAGTCAAAGATAGACCCAGGGGAGCCCGGTTACTGGTATCTATTCACGGCTATGGAGGGAGAAAAACCGACGCTAGGGGAGACAGGAAAGTAAAGAAAGATGCACAGGTTTTGACAGATCTTGCAGATGAAAAAGGTTGGGTAGTTTTAGCACCTCAATTCGACGAAGATCGATTTGACAACAACTACCAACGATTAAATCTTTTTGGTCGACGTGCTGATGTGAACCTTAATCGACTAATCGAAGAAATAGGACGGTTATTGCCGGGCATCCGAACTAATAAGAATTTCCTTTTTGGTTTTTCCGGTGGCGGGCAGTTTGTACACCGCTATGCCGCCTTCAATCCAGACCGTATTGATCGCGCGGTTGCCGGCGCCGCAGGGTGGTATATGTGGCCTGATGAGAAACTTCCTTATCCCATCGGTATAAATCCCAAGAGTCTGCCACGTGGGGTAAGACCACGATTACGCAATCTTTGTGATCTCGATCTGCGTATCGTTGTTGGTGAAGACGACTCCACCCAAAGTGCCTTCAGGCGCCACTACAAAGGCTATGACTTGTTGGTTTTACAAGGAGTAGATCGACGAGAACGAGCACAAAATTGGGTGGCTGCATTACAGAAGTTTGCAGCTGCAAATGGTTGGCCTTGCAGAGTAGGTTTTGACATTATCCACGGCACCGGACACACAAGAAGCCATGAGCTACTGAAGTTCGCTAAAGATTTTCTATCTCGAAAATAGAGAATCGAGCTTCCGTTCTGCCTTCAAGGGTGTTAACAACCAGCACAACACAAGATACCGTAAACCACTAACCTATTTTCCTACATCGATTGACAATATAACTGTGAAAATCCAATTGAGCGCAGAAACTACCGGGCTCGTCAAACTCTACTCCGCAACCTTTTTGATGGCCTTCGGACCCGGGATGCTCCTTCCCGTCATACCCACAATTGCAACCTCCTTCAAAATTTCTGCGGGCCTCGCTGCGCAACTGATCACTGCACAGGCGATTGGACGCGCCGTCTCTCAAATTCCGGGCGGTATCATTGTTGATCGACGGGGCAGCAAGTTCGCCTTGATCCTGAGCACAATATTGATGTCAGCGAGTGCTTTACTGGCAACTATTACCCCGCTTTTCAGCCTGCTCCTTTTAGCCATGTTTATCATGGGCATTGCAGAAAGCGTGTGGATGTTGGGTAGAGAAGTAGGAGGGGTGGACCTGGTCAGACCCGACCAAAGAGGCCGCTTAATGAGTGGTTTCATGGGATTCTCCTCGGCAGGAGTGGCCATTGGTCCCGTGGTGGGTGGAATTCTCGCCGATCGAATGGGTTTCCGCGTAGTGTTTTTGGTCTACCTGTTTATCGCCATATTAGCACTCCTCACCTCTCTGACATTCAGTGAGAAGAAATCCGAGCACAAGGAGCTGGGACCTCTGACCTTCAACCTCACAAAGTTTTGGGAGATCGAGAAGCCTTATCGAATCACCTATCTGGTGCTGGTATTTACGACTTTCACGATGATGCTCTATCGTACGACTCTCCACAGCATGCTTCCTTTATTTGTGGGGACACAACTTGGGTTCTCCACCACTCAAATAGGCTCTCTCTTTGGGATCATTGGCGTATTCGTCATAGTGATGATCATCCCCGCTGGAATCATCACCGATAAGGTGGGTAGAAAAGCAGCCACGGTTCCCAGCACTGCCCTACCCGCTATTGCCTTCGCCGCGTATCCCTTTTCTGATAGCATGGCGCAGCTCTCTATCCTTTCTGCCCTGATCGGCATGTCCAATGGTCTTTCCCTTGGCTCTGTGGCCACAACCACATACGATGTCATACCGGAAAGAAGCAGGGGCCAGCTCCAAGGGCTGCGCAGAACCATCGGTGACATTGGTGGAATTATTGGTCCATTACTCGGGGGTATAATTGCCGACGCCTATAATCCTGGTGCGACCTTCTTTGTTTACTTCCCCTTCCTCCTCCTGGCCGCTGCACTCCTCGCCTTTGCCTCACGGGAGACCCTTGGAAAAGCCAATCCAACTTAACTTCCATTTCTTTACTCTAGGTACTTGGATTTCCATGCATATTTAAGATAACACTGCGGGTTCAAACCCACGCTACTAATCCTTGACAAGTCACCATGGATTCAATACTCTCTCTCAAGAGCCTGATTAACAGGTTTCACCTTTAATTTTACCAATTTATTCCTTCATCGCAGGACCTTGCGGTCCCGACTGGAGCAGAGTTAATAAGACAAGGAGGACCCATGGCAAAAAATGGTTATCTAATATTTGACAGCGATATGCACATTATGGAACCTCCCGATCTATGGGAGCGCTATATTGACCCGGAGTTCCGTTCCATTGCTCCACGCGGGAGGACATCCGAGAACGTACGCGACCTGGGTCTGTCCTTCCCGGACGGAGAGCCGGTGGGGAGAAGAACCTCTGGGGTCCCCCATCGCGGACATAACTACGAACGAAATCAAAAGCTCTACAAAGACCACTCACAACGGCAATGGGGGCCCGAGTGCCAACTGGAGGCAATGGATAAGGAGGGCCTTGATGTTGCCGTGTTATTTCCCAGCCGCGGCTTGAGTGTGCTCACCCATCCCGACAGAGATCCACGTTTCGCCGCTGCCATTGCCAGAGCGTACAACGATTGGATGTTCGATTTCTGTAAATTGGATACCACGCGACTCCTAGGTGCAGGAATGATTTCCATTTATGATGTGCGGGATGCGGTTGAAGAAGCCCGACGGGCGGTTAAGGAGTTAGGTTTCCGTGCTGTCTTTGTGCGCTCTAATATTGTCAATGGCAAGACCTGGCACGATCCCTACTACGAACCCCTATGGGACACCCTGGAAGAGCTCAACGTTCCCATAGGATTTCATGAGGCCACGGGATCGCGTTCGCGCCAGACGGGAGATCATTTCGAGCCCAATTTTGGGCTGCGGCGCATTTATGCCCAGCCTGTGGAACAAATGCTAGGCCTTGGCAGCTTCATTGGCGGAGGTGTCCTGGAGCGGCACCCGAAACTCAACGTGGCATTTCTAGAGGCTAATTGTTCCTGGGTACCCTGGTTGATCTGGAGGCTCGATGAGGGTTACGAACGGGAAGGCGACGTGTTCATGCGGGACCTCAAAATGCTTCCAAGCGAGTACTTCAAGCGACAATGCTACGTTTCTGTGGAACCGGATGAAGCCCCGGTACGACACGTAATCAACGAGTTCGGAAGTGATCAGATCGTGTTTTCCACAGACTATCCTCACGGTGATTCCAAATATCCCGCAGCGGTGGACAACTTTTTCGAGCTCAAATTATCAAACGAGGACAATCGAAAGATTCTTTGGGATAATTGTGCCCGCTTTTATTCAGTTACCGATGCACCCAGTTTGACAAAATCTGAACCCGCAATTCAGCAACAAAGGAGGATTTCTTAGCCATGGAACACAAAAACCAAAACGCAATGGAAAGGTTTGTTAGCAAAACTAGGGAATTGTTCGCCGGTGAGCAGGATCCGGAGAAGCGATGGGCGGCACTGTCTCCAATCCTCGCGGAACTACTCGCTGACCCAGAAGTCATTGAAGCCTCCAAACATTGGCCTGACTGTGTTGCTCGGGACGGACGGGCAGAAAACCTGATCTTCTATGAAGACCCAGAGTACAAATTCGTTATCAACGGCCTGACCAAGGGCGAGGCCAGACAAGGTGCGCGCACGCGGGTCCACGACCATGGCCATATCTACACCCTCTACGGAGTGCTGAGCGGCCGGGAAAAGGTAGAGCGCTACGAGCGAACCGACGATCGCTCCAAACCCGACTACGCTGAGATCAAAAAGACCACGGATACTCTGGTTAGCGCTGGGATGATTGATCTGGTGAAACCGTATGAGGTCCATGCCGAGGTAACTGTCGGAGAGAGAACCGTGGCGGTGATTATCCGCAGCGAAAAGGCAGGCAATTTCAACCAGGGTCGATACGACACGGAAACCTACAAATATTTTGAGGGCTTTGGACCGCGCCAGACACCTGTGGAGATGTTACCGAAAAAGGCCAAACCAGCCCAGGCAGTGACCGGAGACGCACCGGCGGTGAGCGCCCGTTAATTCACCCTGGGGCCGAGAGACACAATGCCCGACAATCCAGTCAAAGTCGTAGACGTCAATGAGATTGCACGGGGAGGACAACGAAAGGTCCTTTTCGACCGTCCTAAGTTTTCCTCCTGGGTCCACGTCTATAAAACGCCCAAGAAAAAAATGGACATGCACGCTCACAATTACGACGAGACCTTTTATCTTGTGGATGGAGAATGCACGATGCATTTCCCAGCCGGTGACAAGATTGTCATGAAACCCGGCATGGTAGCCATGATCCCAGGCGGGGCCTTTTACCAACTGGAAAATTCCGGAGATAAGCCCATGGTCCTCATGGGGAACCGTGCCGGTGCCCAGGGAGAAAGCACTTACGTGCACTATGAAACCCGCAAGCAATACAAAGGGCGCCAAGGATTTGACCTTGCAAACCCCGACTCAAAGGACCGTCAGGACGAAAAAGAATCGACGGAGAAGTAATCGCATAGAACTTAAGGGAGAGCTGCTCCCTGATCACCAGGATAAGCATTGAGTCTTGGTTGACGTTTCGGAATGATTTGGGCTGATGGTGCAGGAGGTTCGCCATGGCACGAGTTGAGACGCAAAACAAATCGACGGACTCCATAAAAGCTTCCCTTAACTACATCATTGACACAGGAGAGAAGCCGGTAACCTACACAGCCAAACCGGGGGCCACACCCGAACAACGGTCAGGAAAATACGAGGCGCACACGGTCACCATCCAGGACGGCCGTCCCATAATCGAAAATTTTTCACTGGAACGTGAGGGATTCGTTTTTGTCAACCATGAGACAAAGGTGAAGGATTTCTACGACCAAGACGAGTTGCGATCGATCTATTACCCTGAAATGGAGCAGTTGGTGAAAGATCTATCCGGAGCCTCTCGAGTGCTGGTTTTCGACCACACCCTAAGGGCTGAGGACAACGAGACACGGGAAGAAAAAAAAGTGCGCGAGCCTGTCAGGAGGGTTCACAACGACTACACCGAGTGGTCCGGTCCACAGCGAGTGCGCGACCTTCTTCCCCCTGACGAGGCAGAAAAACTGCTGCAACACCGGTTTGCAGTTATTCAAGTATGGCGGCCGATCCGAAAACCCGTGCAAACAGCGCCCCTGGCCATTGCCGACGCCATGAGCATCGCACCCACAGACCTGATTCCCACTGAACGGAGGTACCCGGATCGGGTTGGTGAGACCTACCATATCACCTTTAACCCGTCCCACCGATGGTTCTATTTTCCGGAAATGAAAAGAGAGGAAGCCCTGGTGTTCAAGTGCTACGATTCGGAAAAGGATGGCAGGTCCCGGTTCTCCGCCCATGCGGCATTCGAGGACCCCAATAGTTCGCCCGACGCTCCGTCACGGGAGAGCATTGAAATTCGGACTCTCGCCTTTTTTCCACCTGCCGCAGCCTCAACGGAATCCTAAGCTTGACCCAAACCCCTAGGGAAACATCTTACTCCGACCCGTTTTCCATCAGAAAGCTGCGACGGTCGATCTTTACCGTACCGTTGGTAAAGTTGATTGAGATATTGATATCCCCTTCGGTGCGCTGCCAAGGGATCACCTGCATGATACGATAGCCCGCCTTGGTGTTAGGTTCTTGCAGTGCAATGGCCTCTGCGTGTTAAGCCATCAAAAAATCTAACCCTAGCGGGATTCGTTGCGTCATTACAAAATCTAACCGAAGTCGTCTCGCATCTGTCGTTTCATGTCCTGTTGTTGGCGCTGTAGTTTCTTGCTGAAGGTCCAGTTTCTCCACGGCGTTTGTTTCAGCGGTGGTCTCTCTCGTGGGGCTCTGTCTGCATGGCTGGCCAGCTTGTAGATCCGCTGCAGTTGCTGATCGATTCGGGTAGAGAGCTCGAAGGGATCAGTTGTCTTAAGCGTGTGCTTGAGGGCTGCCAGCTTTTTGGGGTCTCCCTTTCGGGACTCCACGACCCGTTCGAACGGGGTACGAGGCGTGTCATAGCGGCGAATAAGTCGAGAGCCTATACGGATCTTGCATCGCAGCTTCATGGAGGGCTGGAACAGATTCTGGAAGATCCTAAGCTCATCATAGAGCTGGTTGGCGGCCTCTTGGGCCTTTGCGGTGTCGTAGCGATCCCAGCCCATAAGCTTTCTGACATGGGTCCAGTTTTTCTGCTCGATGTGCGCGTTGTCATCTTTTTTGTAGGGACGCGAGCGGGTGAACTGAATGGTGTGGCCAGCTGGGCGTTGTTGACAGAAGGCAAGAAGGCGGTTGTTGATAAACTCACTGCCGTTGTCGGAGTCGATCCCCTTGAGGGGAAAAGGAAGCTGGTGTTCGATCTCGGTGACCGCATTCAAGACACCCAAAGCGCTCTTACCCATGACGGCCTTGCGCTCTACCCAGCAGGTAGCAATGTCGACACAGTCCAGACTATGGACAAACTCCCCAACCGCTGAGGCCCCTGAGTGTGACACCAGGTCAATCTCCAGATAGCCCGGCCGGTTCACATCCCAGTGATCGGTCTTAATCGGGATCATCTGCTTTAGTAGCGATCCGGGCCGAGTGGTGCCATAGAGTCGGCGTTTCACGATGTGCTTGGTTTCCCTCAGGCGCCGATCCATCTGACGGGCGCTGATGGCCAGGAGCTGATCCTCTAACGGTTGGGTCAGCTCGAAGTGTTGCCTTATCCAGGGCAACCAGTGTACAAGGGCGGCCTTCAGACGTTGGGAGCACAGATACCCCGAGGCCTCCCACACCTTTGCCAAAATCCTTACCATTGCCCGATTGTATGTAGGAGAGCGAGGTGCACCCCGTTTGCGTACAGTTGCCTCGGGCAAGGGCCGGTTTAAAAGCCAGATGGCATATTTGCGGTTGTAGCCGCAAACCTTGCAGAATTCCTCTAGCATCGTTCCCTTCTGTGCCCGTGGTGCGTGCTGATAACGATCATAGATGGATCGTAAATACTCCTGCTTGGATCGTCGTGCCATGGTGAACCCTTCCATTGTTGCCCTCCTTGAGCTCTAATGTGAGCCCTTGGAGGGTTAGAATCACAAATGGCGCAACGTATCGCCCTTGGGTTAGATTATACATGGCGCAATACGCTCCGGGTGAACAACTCGATGTCGGTCGAGTCAGTATTTCACGGGTGGGACACTAACACCCCCACCACGAGAATTTTCCACGGGGCGAGCCGCAAAGACGCAAAGCACGCCAAGTTCGGAGAAGATGGTAACAAATTATTTTTGCCAAGAACACTTCAATCAGAAAATGCCTGCCTCCAGACCCGCTGCCATGGCCATGCCCAACTCCTCACATTGAAGGTTGTACTCAGCAGGGAAGTCTCCGGCGCATACCACCGGTTCTTGAACCAGCTTCCACTTGAGCCCGCTTACAATGCGTTCAATACTTGTTCGTGCACCAGTGCCATCATTGCCCGCGCGGATAAACAGTGCGTAGGGCAACCCATCAACCTTACCGAGACAGGAATAATAAATTCGATCAAAAAAATCCTTCAGGGCACCACTCATGTAACCGAAGTTTTCGGGGGTACCCAGGATAATTCCATTGGCCCAGAAAACGTCTTCTGGCACCGTTTCGAAGGGGTTTTTCCGTCGCACCTCTACCTCTGCGAGGTCTGGACAGGATGCTCCTCGAAGGACGGCATCAGATAACTGGCGCGAATTGGGCGAGGGCGCGTGGGCAACCAATAGGAGGTGTTTTTTGGTATCCAATTAGTTCCCCTCCGGGAATACTCACTGGCTAACAGAATGAAAGAATAGCCGAGCGCCACTGCTGGGGATCTATTTTTCCTTATCTTATGGTAGGACAAATGTCTAGACACCCATCCCGCGGAACAGGTTGGCAATTTGTTTCCGTTGGAGTAAGGAAGAGACAGCCTCATTTATAACAACCATCCATCATCTAAAAGGAGGTATATTTTATGGCGGACGCCATTAGGGAAGAACACGCAGGACTCGGGAAGGGTCTTGGAAGGTTGCAGGGGAAGGTAGCCCTTGTGACGGGAGCAAACAGTGGCATCGGGCGCGCCACCGCGCGCCTCTTTGCCCGGGAAGGTTCGAAGGTAGCATGCTGTGACATCCAGGAGACAGTATCTCCTAGGATAGACAAGCTCATTGAACAGGACGGCGGGGAGGCGATTTTCCTGCAATCAGATGTTACCCGTCAGGCCGACTGGGATCGAAGCATCGAAACGGCCCTGGAACGATTCCACGGCCTCCATATTCTCTTCAACAACGCTGGTGGCGGAGTACGCAAAAAAATACACGAGTTCACTGATGATGAGTGGAATTTCGTCATAAATCTAAATCTGAACGCCATATTTCGAGGTGTTAGGGCAGCCCTACCTCACTTCCTCAACCAGGGACAGGGCAGCATTGTAAATACGGCCTCCACCTTTGGAATACTCGCCACCGAGCAGTACCCAGCCTATTGTGCCACGAAGGCGGCTATCGTAAACCTGACCCGTCAGATGGCCCTGGACTATGGTCCCAGCGGAATCAGGGTAAATTGCGTGTGTCCCGGCTCCACTGAAACACCGCGATTCCGAGGCTTCCCACCTCAGCCATCGCTGGATCGAGCTACAGAGGAACAACGAAAAAGGATGGGCGACAACAACCGCGCCCTGAAGCGCATGGCCCAGCCGGAGGAGATTGCTTACGGAGTTCTCTTCCTGGTTTCTGAAGAGTCTTCCTTTGTCACCGGCCACGCTCTCGTGATTGATGGAGGACAAACCATCGACGCGTAAGTTACAATCTTTGCGATTTCCAACCGAGGTGAGGTATCATCAATGGGCAAATTCAGAAGAGAACTGGATCTGCTTATTGAGGATGGCGAGATAAAGACCTAAAGCGGGGGGCGCCCTTGCACGGTGCCCCCCCCGGTTTCGATTGGACTGGGAAGTCCCTATGGGCCGGTTTCAAACTCAGACCGCCCCAGGGGCGCTTCGCCAAGTCTTCACGAAGTCCACCATAAAAACCAGCAATCCCAGGCAGCCCAAAATGGCAGGTAAAAAATAGACCTGACCATAGCTGAGACCTTCCCACCATGCACCCAACATCCGCATTCCCCAATAGGCGCCGAGCCAACCAATCACAACTTTGGAGAAATACGAACTAAGGCCCGCGGTGACATAATAATTCATCCCGAAGTGCATGACCGCCGAGACCACCATGCTGATTACCAGCAAGATAAGAAAGCTTGCAAAATCCATGTTGAACCTCCTTATCCGAAAATTTGTATAGGTAGAATGGCAAAAGATGTGCCATCCAGATTTCGTTGAGTTTAGGGGGATTTTAGGTTTCTCAAGGCTATACGAGGGGGTACTATTTTGGACAATAATACGCAAGAAGTGTCCTAAACGGAGCGTTGGTGGATATCTAAGAACGAGCTGGGAAGATTTTCTTGCGCCAAGACGCCAAGGGGCAAAGAAAGATATTGATCTATTTTCTTCTAACTTGGCCAGCTTTACGGCTTTGCGCGAGCTATCTTTTTTCCGATTCCATAATTTACAATTCTTTATAACTTTGAATCGTTTCTTCTAGTAACGGGGTTAAGAGTAGGCCTGATACAGCCCGTCAAACTTGCCCAATTTGATGCGAACCATGTGTTGGGCGCTTTCCCGCACCAGTCGTTCATCCCTTGGAGTCTTGATAAATTGGGCCATCAGATTGGCGGACCGTTTCGTATGCTCTTGGTCGGCAGTCATGTGAACCGTAAAAAACTCGAGCGCAGGATCACTCAGCCTGTAGTGTTTGCGCAGGTAAGTATTGAACTCTCCTGAATAACGACAAACCATGCTTTCGCTGGTTAAGGCAGATGCTCGATTAACCGCAGGGATTCCCAGAAGTACGTTACTTACGGTTCGGCAGGTATGAATATGACACTCAAAAATCTGTGTGGCATCGGCAAAGTCTTCCTCTGTTAAACCGATAGCAAGACCAAAGCTCTTTGCCAGATCGGGATGGGTGTTTTCCTCATAGTACTGGTTCACAGAGCGTCCGTAGAGCTCAGGGTCATGAGCATTTTTCACCATCCCGAGGACGAAGCCTTTGAGGATAGCCCGGTTGTGAAGGTAGTGTTGAATTGCCCATCCCTGAATTCTCCGGATGGAAAGCTTCCCTTCCCGGAGTTCCGAGAAATAACGGCTTTCCATGAGGCGCTCTACGCCGGGCTGAACAATCTCCCTAACCACCGAGTCGACAACTGCTTTACCTTCCATTTTTTGATTCCTCCCAATTTAAAGATACGGTTTAGTAAACATCAAACATACCCTGGATTTCATCAGGATCACGAGTCTTTGTAAGGGCCAGAGACAAGAGAACGCGGGCTTTCCAGGGCTGAAGGTTGTCCGCGGCCACCATCCCACGCTTGATGAGCCCCGGGCTGCGCGCCACGCGGCCGGATCCGACCCGGCTTGCGATACAAACAGTCACCCCATTTTTCACTGCTCGATCCAGCGCCTCCTCTTCCGCGGGCGTGGGGCGCCCTGCGCCAGTCCCAGCACTCACAATCCCCATGGCCCCGGCACCCACAGCAGCGTCGATCATAGCTCCATCGGCGCCAACGTAGGAGACCACCACATCCACCCGGGGAAGTGAGTTGAGCCGGCGCACATCGATTTCCGTCTCCACCGTATGTTTTTTCTCGGTACGATGAAAATAAACTATTTTGCCGTCGGCATCGGCAAATCCCAGGGGCCCGAGGTCACGTCCCTGAAACGCATGCACCCGGTAAGTAGCTGTCTTAGTCGCATCTCTTGCGCTAAGGATGGTGTCGTTCATGACCAAGAGCACTCCCCTCCCCCTAGAGGACGAATCGGAGGCAACCCGAATTGCATTGACGAGGTTCAAAAACCCGTCGGCGCTCACGGCGGAAGATGGTCGCATGGAACCCACTAGCACGACTGGCCTATCCGTCTTAAGGGTTAGGTTGAGAAAGTAAGCCGTCTCTTCAATGGTGTTGGTTCCATGGGTGACCACCACGCCATCCGCCCGTTGCTCATCAAAAATGGTATGGACGGTCCGAACCAGGTCCAGCCAATCTCTGTCCACGAGTCCATGGCTGGGGAGCCGGCGAAATGGAACCTCTTCAATCTTGGCCAAGGAAGCGAGCTCCGGAAGCTCCCTCAGCAGCTCTCCCCTTTTGAGTCGCTTGCCGGATTCGATGTACCAGGCAAGATCGAGGCGGTCTTTCCCCACCGAGCCGATGGTGCCTCCAGTGATAACCATTGCCACTCGCGGAAGCTCGCTCATCTCTTTACGGTTTCTCCGTGGAGTTTTTCCCGCCATTGATCGATTTTCTATGTCTAAGCTTTTACCCTTATACCTGCCGGTCAACTGGGCCGTACTTTAATCTCGGTAAACGTGGCTTGTCAATCATGTGAAGTATCAGCACCCATCTAAATAATAGTCCAAGATCGCCCTCCGAGGCCGAATTTTGGACAGGCCAAAATAATTCCATGAAACAAATATCCCTTACCGGACGGCAATCGCCAGTCAGCCTGGAAGGCACATATTTTGCTCCACATACCGTACGAGAAGTACCTCGAACTACGGAACCAATAAAATGTTTGCCTTCTATTTCGGAATCACACTTTTGGCCACCGCCAGTATCACGGGCATTGTCTTTGGGATCTTTGCCGTTATCGAGATCCTTGCAATTTTTCTACTAACGGACATTTCCTTTGGAATAGGACCCGTTGCCTACCAGTCGGAGTACCCTCTTTCCAACCCATCCACGGTAGCCGGCGGGAAACTCGTAAAACTGGACACCATCCAGATTAAATTCATATACCCGGACTTTTGCATCTTTGCCCCCAGAATTCGATTATTTCCTGCAGACTTTAGGTTCTCTTGGCTCGTCCCACTCAAGGGAAGTGTCCAGCTTTCGGGTTCTACCGCTAAAATAGAAGTTCGTAGAGCCTTGGGCCCGGTGGTTTTCTTGCTGGCCTGGCTTACAGTTTGGTCCGTGGGATCTCTAATGAACGCAGCTGCCAGTGAGTCAGGCTCATCGGATATGTTTACCTTTCTCCTCATTGGTTGGATTCCATGCGTCTCTCTTTTGTTCCTCGAAAGATGGTTGGGTCGCAAATTTGGGGAATGGACTGCAAACGAAGTGGCGGAGTATCTCTCGCAAGGACAAACTCAGAGCCACTAAAGAGCTTTACGCAAAGGAGACTTACCACTATAGGTCAGGATCGTCGAACTTTCAGAAAATCAAAGTGGACCACAAAAAAGGAGATAGAAGAAATTTACTGCCATACCTTTGCATAGCCTTCGGACACCGATTCCATAGGCTTAAAGTACATCGTGTTGCGACCGCGTAGCTCTTCCTCAGGGTTCTGACATCGATAGACCAGTCACGTCACAGCGGTCGAAAGCGCGTCCCACGCGGTTGAGGGTAGCTGTTAAAAGTCTACAAGGAGGGAAGACCAACCAAAAGCGTAATCCATTCGTCGATTAAATTTCCTCACATCTCTATGTTTCCGCCTTTTCCGGCGCCGCGGGCGCAGCCGTCCCCTGTCTAGTGCCTCTCCAAGAGAAACTCACACTCCTCCAAATACCGCCATCTGAGAAGCAGTCCCAACCCCACCTCAACCATCGGAGCAAGGCCAAGGCCAACCACAGGGCCCACACCAGCATGAGCACACGATACACTGAGGTTGGCAAAGAAAGAGCCCAGGGCCTTGGCAACTCCATCCCTGCCCGATCCTGGAACCACTGGAGGACATAAGAGCTCGACCCATTCCCAGCAATGTACATGTTGGGCCAACCCAGAAGCCCTTGTCTCACGGCAAAGTATAGGACCCCCAGGGCAGCTACCGTAAGTACACCCAAGGCAATCTGTATTAGGTTGAATCCTCCATTGCTGAGGCGATCTGAAATTTCTTTTCTAGCGCTCAAGGCGAATAACCAACCCACTACGATAAAAGCCAAAAACACGGGGACTTGAGTCAGTCCCAGACCCAACAGCATCCAGTGAACTGTCCGAAGCGGTATGCGTCGTATACGCCCCAGAAAAAAGGCAACCAATACGATGACAATAAATAGGCCCCAAAATAGGACTGCGGGACCCAGAGGCGGACCTCCGGTAAATAGCACCCAGCGATTCCGGGGTACCACCACCTTAACTATGGAGTTAACGCTCTCAATCCCGAGTCCCACCGCCGGGGCGATAAAGCGCTTGCTTATACCCGTTGGTTGTTGCCAGGAAAGTTTCAGGTTTTGCGAACCCGGGGTCACCGGGAGAGACACTCGCTGACCTTCCTGGCGAATCGGCTGCGACTTGCCGTTGATACGCACCGATTGCAGCAGCGCATCTTCCGGCAAAGTCAGGTGGTGCTGCCCTCCCTGGCTGCTAAGAAGCGTGATAGCTAGCTCTACCTCTGTCGCTCGCCGACCCGGTTTAATGGTCATGGTCGAAGCATTAATTGTAAGGGTTTTTCCTTTCACTCCTTCGGGACGCGTGATTGTAAGGGATATGGACTCTCCCGGCCATGGCCTCCACTCGGGCAACCAACGACCCTGATCTTGATGGTGAACAACTGGAATACCCTTGCTTTCCACATGCCAGATGGGACTCAAATCGAGTCGCCACACCTCGGTCCACTCCGTGGTATTCGGCACCGATAAAACGATCTTGTCTCCCTTCTCCAAAACCGACTGCCAGTTCATTTGTGACTGCTGCGGCGCCATATTGACCAGAACCTTTCCATGCTCGGCCCGCACCCCTCCACTGGTGACGGATTCGCCCGTCAGAAGAGGAATCTCCACAACCACGGCGGAACCCCTTGGTGACGCCCGCACCACTCGAGTTTGCACCTGCCATTCGAGGCCGAGTTTCAGGACTCTCTCCAACCGCACAAAGGGCGGCAGTGCCTCGGGCTCAAGTGCCCTCAGTTCCTGTTCCGAGCCTTTGGCACGTTTACGCTTGAGTTGTAGCTGACCGTCTACGATTCCATTTTCATGAACTCCTTCGACGATCCAACCTTGAGCCTTTGCTTCTACTCTGTGGGGTTTCAAAGGGAGATCGATTTGTATACGATCCACGGCGGGCAAACGGCCTTCAAGCAAAACCTGATGCTGTCCCTTTGGCAAACGTAACCACTGGCGACCAACGTCGTCACGAAACACCTCGCGTACCGCCTTTCCTCCTACGAGAACCGATTGCGCCTGCCACTGACCTCGTCTACCCGGTAGCGGCACGGCCAGATCGGTGAGGGCATGGATTTCCATTCGTAATCGGATCATGTCATCGCTAACGTCCAGTCGCATGCGCGGGCTTTGGGAACAATCGGGCAAGCATGCGGGTTTTTCCAGCAAACGTTCCCGCAATTCATCCAGGACTCTATCCGAAGGAAACTCCGCGCGAGCGATTCCCGGCATGCCGCCTGCGGTGATCAGTATCGTGAGCAGGGCGCCTCCTAATTTATTGAAACGCAATCTACCGCCATAGGTCAGATCCAATACCCGCCAGAACAGTATCGCCAGGAGCAAAACAGAGACCATACGTAGGACGAGGTGGACCTTGGGTGGGAGCAACACCAGTTTAACCTCTTGACCCCGCTCCACGGGTCCGTTCCAATTCAATCGTACGGCTCGCCACGACCACCGCGGTAGGCCAGGACCCGTCTGGATAACAGCCCCCGGGTCGTAATACCCAAAGGAACGAGTGGAACTGAGTCTCGATTTAATATCAGCACTACGCTTTTGCTTTAGCGCCATGCCTGACGATGGCGCTTCGGCCGGAGCCCTACGGCGTGCGACCATTGCTTTATCCTCCGCCATTTCTATGAGGGCTCCTCCCGCCCTCCCGCGTCCAACCTCGCCCACCACCTGCAGCGGCCTTTCCAGCTGTGGAAACAGGCCCACCCGTTCTCAAAGACCTGATTGACCGCAAACGGAAATGCGATGATCGCCAGTGCGATGAGGCTAACGTAGCGATAGAAGCTGATGAGCTGTTTGAAGCGACCGGATGGCAACACGCGAAGCAAGGCCACTGCAGCCAAGATATGCAACCAAACCTGTCGAGGAGCTCCCGGTTCATGATAAATAAAGGCAAGTGTCACCAAAGCCACTCCACCCCAACGCCAACCCCAGAGCTTAGCCAACGCCGCCGCAATAATCAGCAGCACAAAGAGATCAAAGAGACTCCAACGATTTATCCACGTGTGCTTTACCTCGTCAATGCCAGTGGTCGTTAACAGACGCCAACCTGGCGGCAGGTGCAGTGTGCCGCGGACCTGCCGAAAATCATGTTCCCACCCAATGGCGGGGATACGTGAAACACTTCCTTCGAAGCGGCTATCTGCAATGAGCTGGACGCGCCCGCGCCGGAGCTCCACTCCTTCGCGCTGGGTGCCCTCATGCAGGGTAATGAATTGGGGCTGACCATCCACGACAACGCGCCCCAGCTTTAGGTCAGGGGCCACTTCCAGGCGCCAGCTTTTGGTCATCGTACCTTTGATCTTGTCCTGCAGAGTGTAGCCACGCCCATCGAAGTCCAACCACAGACTTCGTACGAGCGATAACTTGTCCGGTTCTGGATTAGGATCACCGCGCCGCTCCACTTCCATGCACAATGTGTCCCCGGGCCGCAACCGATAGGTTGGCAGTTTTTTCCAATCCGCTGGTAGAGAGGTTTGACGGGGATCGATGGAATTCACACCCTCAATACGAACCAAACGCAGATGGTTGCGGGCCTCAAACACCCAAACTTCCTCTGATGGCCAGGGACCCTTCTGAGAATTGAGCGCTATGGAGTCCACCGGTCCCGGGTGCCGGGCAACCAATACCACGGTCCAGTGCCCTGGCCGGACCTGAATCCTGAGCCTCCCATCCGGGTCCAGGCGAGAGGGTAAAGGACTGTTCAAAACCATGGGAATGTATTCCGGCAACAATGCCTGTCCAAGCAGTACCTCACGGTGATCACCGGCTACATCTAACTCCATGCGAGTAATAATCTGCAGGGGAATTTGATCGACGATGCGGCGAAATACCTGTAGGTCTAAGGTGTTCCGCATGCCGTCCCTCGTTTGCTGTCCTGATCCCCTTCGATCGAGCCAAAGCCGCCCCTTGTTGTCTATGTCGGGAAATGAGATTTTCCGACCATTGAGTGTAACCGTGACCAGTCCCGTTTCTGCTGGAATCTGCACGGATTCCGGAAGCCGTTCCCAGTTGAACTCTCCGGATACCGTGTGCAGGCCAGATAGAACGTAAACACTTGGGACCCCACTCCGGTTCGACACCAAGGCCGGCATATCGTTCACTTTCACGTTCTGTGGCCATTGGCTCTGCCTTCCGGGTAACGATACCCAGCCCTCTACCATCACGCGCCACTGTTGGCTAAACGAACTTCCCGTATCCTTCAAAACAAGGTCAAGCCCGGACGGCCATGTGCAACGATATTGGTCCGCGTTGTTATAGAGGAACGGGCACTGCTTTTCCTCCTGCCCATGGAGTACCCATTGAACCCAGGGTTTTAGTGGCTCCGGTACATCCTTAACGGCCAATGGCCCAGCGCTGGCCTGTGTACTGAGAAGCAGACTAAGAAGTGCGCAAACCGAGGACAATCTTCGCATCGATTCACTCCTTTAACTAATCTCTATCTTAATGTTAAATTGTACCAGATTTGGTTTTCCGTGACTTTACCCGGCGAACGTACCCATGACTTGCCTAATTAACAGATGAGTATTTTTAGGTGTTTAGCTATCAGGAGTGAAGACATTGGATGAGAAGGAACTGACGCGAGAGATTACCCGAATCCTGGATAGGATCCCCTTGGAATTCCGCAGCCGCCTTGAGAATGTGGCAATCATCGTTGAGAGGAGGCCAGGGAACAACAAATTAAAGACCCTGGGGCTGGATCCCGATCGTCATACCCTCTACGGTCTCTATGAGGGCACTCCGCTACCAGAACGATCTGCCACTCATCCCCCACTCCTCCCCGACAAAATCACCATCTTTTCCGAACCACTGATGCAAGATTTTCCAGATCCTGATGAATTGCGGGAGCAACTCCGTGCAACGCTCCTTCACGAAATCGCCCACTACTTCGGCATGGATGAGAGCGAGATTCGGGACCTGGGGTATTAGGCCATCTCCATACAAAGACGACCTTGAGCGCTCTAGCCTGATTTTGACTTATTAGTGCCTCCCCGTTAAGACAAATGAGTGACCCGCTCATTTGCAGCGGGTTTCCATGGAAAGTCTCTTTGTTTTAATTCTGAATTTACCCTTCAGGGAAGAAGAGTTAGTTTATGAATATACTAATAATGAGGGGGGTACCTACATCCTCCATACGTTACTTCATAATATTTGCCGTCAGCCTTTGGTTGACTCCCTTTGTGGATACGGAAAGCCTATCAGCTCAATTGAAGCCCGTACCCGAAAAGGCGGCGTCTGCAACGTCAAAGGAAGAGGAGATTAAAAAGAAACTGAAGCAGGCAGCTATACCGGAAGACAAATTCGGTAGGGGAACTCCCCGGAATACCGTTGACGGATTCCTGGAGGCGGCGCGGAACCAAGATTTCAAACGTGCAGCCGAATACCTGGATCTTCGCCGATTAACTCCTTCAAGGCAGAAGAGCCAGGGTCCTAAATTGGCCCGTGAGCTCAAGATCGTCTTCGATCAAGCCCTGCTAATGGATCTCGATATCTTGAGTACCGACCCCAAGGGTCACCTGGATGACAGTCTTCCCTCGTACCGTGATTGGGTAGGCCGCATCGATGCTAAGTCACGGCCCGTTAGTATTTTTCTCCAGCGAGTCCCCCGTCAAGATGGAACACAAATCTGGAAATTCGCTTCCACTACGGTAGCGAAAGTTCCCCAACTGTATGAAGAATTTGGATACGGATGGTTTGGCGATATCTTGCCCGCTGTATTCTTTGACATTGAGGTGCTTGGCCTCCAGGCATGGTGGTGGGTTGCCCTGGTAGTGTTGGGCGTACTGGCTTATTTCGCTGCCATATTGTTGGCGAAGTTTCTTGTCTTCGCGTTGCATTATGTCAAAGGCCCGCTGGGCGATCAACTGCTTCCCATCGTTACCGGCCCCGGACGCTTTCTAATCTTCGTGTTTCTCTGGAAGGCATGGGTCGAGCTCATGGGTCCCTCTGTGGCCCTTCAGCAAATGATGAAGGGTGGGGTGCTTCTCATCATTGCGTTTGTCTGGACCGCTATGCGCCTATGCGATGTCCTCCTCGATCAACTAGGCAATCGGTTGAGAAGGAGCGGACAGGCGTCCGCAACAGTGCTGCTCAGACCCATCGGTAACGCCATGCGTGTTGTTTTGATCCTGATTGGGGTAATCATTTGGTTAGATAACATCCAATATAACGTAACGGCCCTTTTAGCAGGTCTCGGCGTGGGCGGTATAGCCGTAGCCCTGGCCGCCCAAAAATCCATTGAACACCTGATCGGTGCGATAACTCTGTATACGGCGCAGCCTGTGCGCGTGGGAGACTTTTGCCGCTTTGGTAGTTCTCTGGGAACCGTGGAAGAGATCGGGCTTCGCTCCACTAGAATACGCACTCTGGATGATACCCTTGTGAGCGTTCCCAATGCGGAGTTCTCGAACCTTCACCTTGATAACTATTCCAAACGTCAGAAAATTTGGTACCACCCCCGGCTGCAGCTCCGCTACGAGACCACACCGGACCAGCTTCGTTACGTACTCGTGGAAATCCGTAAACTTCTTTACTCCCATCCCAGAGTCTATCCTGATCCGGCAAGAGTACGGTTTGTTGGTTTTGGGGACTATTCTCTGGATCTGGATATTTTCGCTTACATCGCGGAGACGGACTATGGAAAATTCCTGGAAGTGTCGGAGGACTTGAATCTACGAATTATGGACATTGTACGGGAAGCCGGTTCTTCCTTTGCCGTTCCCGCACAGACCACCTATCTCGAAAGAGGGAAAGGGCTTGACGACGGTTTAGCCCGAGAAGCTGAATCCAAAGTCAAAGAGTGGAGAGAGCAGAAGGCGCTATATCTCCCGGAGTTTCCACCAGAGAAAATTGGCGAGCTCCGGGGTTCATTGGATTACCCGCCCCCGGGGTCTCCCTCGTCGAATCGATGATCAATTAGGGATTTGTCAGTTTTTGTCTAGGTTGTTGAAAAATGCCTAACTGAGATTGAGAAACGTTAAAGATTTATTAACCGCAGACTAACGCAGATAATAATTTGTTCACCGCAGAGGCGCAGAGGTCGCAGAGAATTCCTTTTTTTGTTTGTCGGGAGACGACGACAAACAAAAACTTAGCTCTTTTAAAGATTGAGTCTTTTGCCCAATCGTCGTTTCCCGATTGGGCAAAACTTCTTCTCTCAGCGCACTCTGCGTCTCTGCGGTGAGAATCTTAAAGAGTTCTTCCTCAAGTTGTATCCGCGGTGTCACCTAATCGTGCGCACTAGTCCAAAGATCACGGAAACGAACCGCCACTACTTCCTGATAGGGCACTGGGCCAGGCAGCAAACCGACTGATTGCGCGAAGTCGTTAAGTTTAAGCACCGCATCTTCCGAGATGACAGGATCGTAAAAGGGAGAGTCCCGCTCCACGAGGGTCT
The DNA here is from genome assembly GCA_965215595.1 of uncultured Binatia bacterium (SeqCode). Classification (GTDB taxonomy): domain Bacteria; phylum Desulfobacterota; class Binatia; order UBA9968; family CAXXLF01; genus CBDCDW01. Next base: position 1,095,666 of record CBDCDW010000007.1, read on the forward strand.
GAATAAGTGCAGCAGCTTCAGGCGGGAAACGGCGCTGCCCCACCTCCGCGGCCCTGGCTGGCTCTTCACGAAGCGCCCGTTGCGTTCTCACAATGGCACGCACAGCGGAAGCGATGCACTCTGGATCGCGCGCAATTATTTCATCGGTGGTGGCAAGCCCCGCGAAGGTAAAGTGACGGACGTCGGCAGGGTCATCGCCGCGTCGTACATCCAGAAGAATTTTCCCTACCCCACGCCTAACCGCAGTCTCGCTTCCCATAGCATTGGCCCAGAAACCATCCACCAGGCCTGACTCAAGGGCCTCAGCCGCAAAGACACCGAAGGAAACCTTTGCACCATCTGTGCCCGGAGGATGCACGACCTCTACACCGTCTCCATGGGCTTCTATCCCAGCATCCAAAAGCAACCGTTTGAACATGAGGTCGGGCCCATGGGCTGCTGCAATGCGAAGCCCCTTTAGCGCACTGATGTCTCCACGCTTCGCAGGGAGATCGCTACGAACAACCAGCAGATGAGGCGTTCCCTGGGAGAGGGCAACCACCAGCTTGACCCCTTTCCAACTGGGAAACACCGTCAGGAGATCGTACACTGTGCCCGCAACCATGGCATCGGCCTTGCCATCTCTTAGCGCCTTGGTTGCCATGAGCTGGGGAAACAGCTCCACGTGGGCATCCAGACCTTCGGCCCTGTAGAAACCCAGCTCCTCCGCAGCGAGGGCAGGGAAACAGGTGTTACTTACGAGGTCCACGGCTGCAATGCGCATTTCTCCCCCATTTTTCTCGTTTGTAGAACAAAAACATCAGTTGTTTGTTTTTTTTCGAATTATAAGAGAACGGAAACACTTTCGATATGCTTTTAGATTGTGATGTCAGCCGACACGGGAGCATGATCCGACGGACGCTCCCGAGACCGCATGTCACGGTGGATGGAAAACCCGTTGCAGCTCTCAGCCAGTTCCGCCGACAGGAGGATATGATCGATGCGCATCCCCAGATTCCGCTTGAAAGCGTTCATACGGTAGTCCCACCATGTGAAGCTACGGTTACCCTGTTCAAAAAGGCGCAAACTATCTGTCAGCCCTAGTTGGACCAGGGTTTGAAATGCCTCACGCTCGGGGGGACTAAACAGCACCTTCCCTTCCCATATCTTTGGGTCGTGGACGTCGCGCTCTTCTGGGGCAATGTTGAAATCACCCAGAACAGCAAGCCGCGGATGAGCCGCCAGCTCGTCCTTGATCCATGAGGTGAGTCGTTTGAGCCACTCCAATTTGTATTGATACTTGTCGGACTCAACGCTCTCACCATTTGGAACGTAGACGCAGATGGTACGCACACCATTTACCGTAGCGGCCACAACGCGTTTTTGCGGATCATCATAGCCAGGAATTCCTGCTTGGACATCGTCTGGTGACGTTCGGCACAGGATCGCGACACCGTTATAGGTCTTTTGACCCGAATAAACGGGCTGATATCCCGCCGCCACGATCTCGTCGGTTGGAAACTTTATGTCCTCCAGTTTGGTCTCTTGCAAACAGAGAGCCTCGGGCCCCTGGGATGCCAACCATTCCTGGACCTGTGGCCAGCGAACTTTAAGTGAATTGACGTTCCAGGAAGCGAGTCTCATGGGCACCTTCGGACTTACACGAAATCCTATTTTTAAATCTCGGGTTCCAAGATCTCTAGACCATCGAAGCGGTCTATGAGGAACAGCATGGAGTCATCGCGGCGAAAGACATCGTTGCTCATGGGCGCAACCTGGCCCTTAGCTGGCCGAGGAACGTAGTAGCCGACCTCCTCCGGTGAGTACGAATTGGAAATGTCCAGCATGCGAAGTCCACCGGAAAAATAAGTCATGAACAGGATATTGTCATAGACCTGCTCTGCGGGTTGGTGAGCGCCCACTTTGCCGGGGGCATCGACGCGGGGAAGAAAATGGGTCGAGATGGGAATAGGTTGTTCCTCGTCAGTGATATCATAAAACCAAAGGAAGGCTGGTGGATCGGGTCGCTTCTTCTGGGCCTCTTCATCGGCCACTACGACAATGTCTCGATCCATGAGTTTCCAGGGGATGGGTAAGGCCGTGTGGGTCGGGGACGGAAAGGTTGGGTGCGTATCGAAATGACTTACGAGTTTGGGCCGGCTCATGTCCGAAATGTCCAGAATGACGGTCCCCCCGTGCCAGTAACTCACGTACAACCGATCACCATTCCGAATTGGATGATGGCAGCGGCAGTCAGTGCCCTCCCAGGTAGGGGTTTCGCCTCCTCCGGTCCACTGCCCCGGCATCCACCAGCGACCCACCTCTTCAGGTTTAGTTGGGTCCTTGAGATCTAGAATTAGAACAATGTTACCTACATAACCCTCCATGACCGGGGAGAGGTAGGCGTATCGTCCATCGAAGGTAAAGCGATGGACACCCTTGCCTGCGGCTTTGAAAAACGCAATCTCGCGGGGATGAGATTTGTCAGAAATGTCGAAAATTTTTAGGCCACCCTGGGGTTCTTGGGTGGTTTGAAATCTCTCATAATTAACCAGCATAACGTCCCCGCTGACCCGGACCTTGTGAGAGTGAATTCCGGGGGGAACCTCCAGCTGAGCCACTACCTTTGGATGCTTGAGATCTCTCAGGTCAAGGATGGAGGTACCGTACGGCGGGTCGATATGCCCCACATAACCATACCCATTTTCTACCCTGACAAGACCTCCACCCGGAAGGTCTGTTCTACTCACCTGCTTGATCCTGTTACTCGCACCGGGCAAAAGCGACTCTGGGCTCACCATCTTCTCACCCCCTGGTTTGGTGGGATTAGTCCCTTGCCTTGAAGATTTTTTCAGCCGTAATGGGCAACTCGAAGAGTCTTACACCGATGGCATCATCCACGGCGTTGGCAATGGCCGCTGGCGGGCTAACGTTGGCATGTTCGCCGATACCCTTCGCATCGTAAGGACCAGGTCCTCCGTCGGATTGGATCAATACGGTCTTGAGCCTTGGAACATCGGCGATATTGGGGATCTTGTACTCCCCAAGATTCTGGGTGGTGATCTTACCGTTATCGTCCACCAATTCCTCCATCAAGGCAGTGCCGATAGCCATCATCGCACCACCTTCAATCTGGCCTTGATGGCCAAGGGGGTTAATAATGGTCCCCACGTCATGTGCGGTGACAAAACGATGAAGCTGCACTTTACCGGTTTCCGGATCCACCTCCACCTCCGCCACCTGCGCAACAAATGAGGTGGAATCGCCCCTCCTCGGAACCTCTACCTCTACATTGATGGTGACAGGGCCATTTGCCGCTGCCACGACTTCACCGAGCCCAAGCACCTTACGACGGTTCCCCTTGCTTGAATACTGCCCCCCCTTATAAATGACTTCCTCTCCGGAACACTGAAGCATCTTAGCTGCCTGGGCGAGCAATTTCTCTCTCAGCTGTCCACACGCCTCAATCACTGCATGGCCACCGATATTGGTTGACCGGCTTCCACCGAAGCCGATATCCACACTGTAAGGCACCTCTGAAGTGTTGCCGATTCGACAGGCCACACGATTTAGAGGCACCTCCATTTCTGAGGCGACAGTTTGGCATAAGATATTTCGCAAACCGGTTCCCTGATCTCCGCTGACGGTGAATACAGTGAGGGTCCCGTCCAATTCCGCAGTGAGAAGGATCCAACCTTTGCCGGCCCCCGTACCGCGCTCGTACATGGCGACGCCCCGGCCAAAGTTCGGCCCAGGCTTACGCTTATTCCATCCCGCCGCATCCAGGGCCGCCTGCAAGGTCTCACGGGCCTTGACTCCACGCCAGGTCCGGCCTAGGGCGTTTTCGTCTCCCTCGCGCACCAGGTTTTTCATTCGAAACTCCACCGGGTCTATACCGAGCTCTTTGGCCAAGAGATCCATGTGAGATTCCACGGCAAACATGGCGTGGATTGCTCCCGGTGCCCGCCAAAATCCGCAGGGCACCGTGTTCGTGTAGACCTGGAATGCTTCCATGGAGGTATTTTCAATTCGATAGGGTCCCGCCGACCCCGCACCGCCAATACTGCCGCTACCGGGTTTCTGCCCCGCGTAGGCACCGGTACCGTGCACCGCTTTGAGATACCGTGCCATCATCCTTCCGTCACGTTTGACTCCCGTACGCACGGTAATCACCGAATAGTGGTCCGGGTTGGAAGCAGTCAGCTCCTCGGTATGGCTCAGTACGATTCGAACCGGTTGTTTCGCCTCTTTAGCGAGGAAATAGACGATTGGGAGATCTCCGGCTCCGCTCTTGCCACCAAAGTCGCCTCCCACGTTGACCGCATGGACTCGAACGCGCTCGGGGCTCACGCCAACGGTTTTGGCAAACTGGGCCCGGGTACCAAAAGGCCCCTTGGTTGATGACCATGTAAGGATCTGCCCGTCTTCTTCAATTGCCACGAGGAACGCCTGGGGCTCGATGTAGCCTTGATGATGAATGGGGACACGAAAGGTGTGTTCGATCACCAGGTCAGATTCGCTAAATCCTTTTTCTACATCACCGCTACCCCATGAGTTACGGTTTGCTACGTTTGGCACATCCTTGACCACGGCTTCCTGCCGTACCCCTTCATAGGCGGACGGGTCATCATGAACTAATGGGGCGCCGGCCTTCATGGCCTCTAATGGATCGTATACTGCCGGCAATTCCTCGTACTCAACCTCGATGAGGTTCACCGCTTCCTCCGCCGCGTCCTGGGTCTCGGCAGCAACGGCCGCCACTCGGTCCCCGATAAATCGCACCTTGTCCCAACAGAGGGCCGGGATATCTTTTATGGCCTTACCCTGATAGTGGCCAGGATAATCTTTTCCCGAAACAACTGCCTTTACGCCCGGAAGCTCCCGGGCCTTGCTGGTATCAACGCTCACAATGCGGGCATGTGCATAGGGACTCCGAAGGATCTTTCCCCACAGGGCCCCGGGGTACGGAACGTCGGCAGCGTATTTAGCCTGACCGCTCACCTTCTCGACCCCTTCCACCCGTCCTACCTTCGCGCCGATGACTGATTGTGCCTTCGCCATGTAAACGTCTCCTTTCGCCTATCCTGCTATGGTGAAAACTCTCCCTGCCACCGTACAATGATGCATAGCCGTCACGGGAGAGCCGTGATTCGTTCGGAATATATAGCTTTAATCCCTACCGAGAGGCAACAGACAAATACAGGGTCAGGCAGATAGCGCGAGTTGCCCTTTCTGAGATTTGGTCCATGCCTTGTTCAAAAGCGCATTCAAAAGGGCCGCCACCGCGAGGAGCCTGAACAGTCCCCAAGGCGTTGTCACCTAACTCTGGCTGGAGTCATAAATCGCTCCTGCAAGGCATGGGCCCAAGACGCTGCCCCCCCATGTAAGGAAAGCTCATGGTTCCACGCTCAGAAAGTCGGGGTGTCGTCCGGAAGCCTGACGTCAAATCCATTTATGACTAAACCTATGAGGCTGTAGTGGCCCGTGAGGGTGATGGTCTCCATGAGTTGCTGACTGCCCAGTTCCGTTATTCCGCGGTTGTATAACTCATCGGACAAAGACCGGACACGCAGTAGGCTTTGCACGATCTCCACGAGCAAGCGTTCCCGAGGCACCAATCCCTCTAACTCTCCCTTGTTGCGGACAACTTCGATGGCCTCCTTACGTGTGCCAACCTGGAGCCCTCTGGCCTCGTGCCTTGCCCATGCGAAGTGGGCCTCCATCTCACGTGCGGTCGCCAGGATCACCAGTTCACGGTCCACCGCCGGAAGTGCCGCGTTGAAACGGAAATAGTCTTCCAGGTTCCCCACTCGTTCGGCGAGGCCTGGTACGTGCATCAAAACCCCATAGGGCCCACGCACTCCGGGACGGACCGCTGCGATGCGATCCCAAATTGCCTGACCCTCTGGCGACAGTGAATCTCGGTTAACCCCTGGTAGTCGGCTCATGTTTCCTCCAATGTGAGTCAAGCATTTCTGTCAAACGGCCCACTATATATCTCTGCTCTTCTATGTGTAAACCCCGAGCCACGGAAATTAACTCAATTGACAGCGTCTGTCTGCTTCTTGCTTCATCAACCCCATTCTCGATCACGGTTGTTGCGCTTTGCCCTGCGCCTTTTGCCTTTGACCTTTTTACTAGTTTGCTTGTTCCCAGATGCCGCCAAGCTTTTGCTTGTGTTTACTCTTTTTACTCTTTAGTTTTCACTTTTGCCTTTTTACTTTTAACTTTCTTTGAGGTGTTGTTATGAAAATCGATACTGGGCTACTGGTCCACGATCTAAACCGAATGCCGGCCCTGGTTCGAGCCGCGGACGAGATGAATTTCGACGGCTTGTGGACTTTTGAGACCGCCCATGAGGCCTTTTTGCCGCTGGTTTTGGCAGCCGAACATAGCAAACGGCTGACGGTGGGGACGAGCATCGCCGTGGCCTTTGCCCGCAGCCCCACTATCCTGGCTTATATCGGATGGGATCTGGCCCGTTTCTCCAAAGGTCGCTTCATTCTGGGGTTGGGGACGCAGGTGAAAGGACACAACGAGCGACGTTTTGGAGTGAAGTGGGAGAAACCCGTAGCAAAGATGAGGGACGTGGTGCTGGCCATCAGGGCCATATGGGACTGCTGGCAAAATAAGACCAAGCTCAACTTTCAAGGGGAGTATTTCAAGCTCACTCTGATGACGCCGTTTTTCAGTCCGGGCCCCCACGAATATCCTAACGTACCGATCTACATCGCCGGTGTGAATCGCCAGATGTGCCGCCTCGCTGGAGAACTTTGCGAGGGTTTTCACGTTCATCCGCTCAAGAGCCCACGCTACCTCAAAGAGGTGGTGGTGCCAAACATCGGGACGGGGCTTTCAAAAGCAGGTCGGCGTCGTGAAGATATAGAGCTTTGCAGTAGCGTTTTCGTCATTCCCACGGACGATCCCAAGCAGGCAGCCATCTACGAGTCCGAGGTCCGCCAACAGATCTCTTTCTATGCGAGCACGCCGCCCTATCGACCGGTGTTCGACATCCATGGTTGGGGAGAAGTGGCAGAGCATCTAAGCGTCCTGGCAGCACGAGGGAAGTGGAAGGAAATGCCCGGTCTGATCACTGAGGAAATGATGAGCACCTTTGCCCTGCGCGGGAGCTGGGCTGAACTACCCGAGTTGGTACGAAAGGATTACGGCGGTCTATTGGATCGGGTAAGCTACTACTTTCCTTTTGTCCCCGGTGAAAATGATGACGGTTGGCGGGCCACTATTGCTGGTTTCAAAGGGTAGCGAATTAAATTTGAATTTGTCGCTCGAGTTTTGAACTACGGATTCGACAAGAAGAGAATTCGCGCCAAGACGCAAAGAACGAAACGACTACGGGACGACTGACAAAAGGACTACGAACTACAGACTCCGGGTCCTCAATCCCTTGATCCGGATCAGAGGTCAGTAGTCGGTAGTCAGTGGTCCCAAATCCGCAAGGATGCTCTGCTCTTTGCCTTTTTTCATCTGCGTTAATCTGCGTGTGTCTGCGGTTAATTTTCTTTTAAAAATAATTCTCTGGGCCTTCTAGACGGTCTGACTCGGTGGGGTCTGTCTGACCAGACTATCCGCACCGGTTTGATTATCCAGCAGATCCCAACTGACCATCCACTGACGGGTCCTTTCTAATTCCTCGGGGGGAATTGGGCCTGGTTCAACCACCTGGAGCCTGCTCAAGTTGAAATCGTCAACGGTTAAGGCTGCCACCGCGGGATCGGATTTGTGGCACTCGATGAAATATTGGATGTACTTTCGTTTGTTTGCCTGGATACGGTGAACCGACTCTTTGATGGCACGGGTGAAGCGGGCATAGGTGTCCTCGTCCAGGTCGTCGGTAGCCACTTCCGAACCGTGGTAAGGTGCAAGACAAAGTATCCTGCAGCCTGCCTTCTCCGCCACTGTGATATAGGGTTCGTAGACAACGGTTGCGTCAACTTCTCGATTCATTAGCGAGCGGTAGATATTAACCGAGCCATTGGGGCCCAAACATGTTTTGATCGTGTTCCGTGGCAGGAACCCTTCCATCATCAAGAGGCCTAGATAGTGGGTACCGGCAAAGTATGGGAGCGCAACCAACTTGTTGGCCAATTGCTGAGCGGTATAGGCCGGCGACCAGGGAGGCACGATAAGTGCCCCATAGGCGATGATCGATCGCCTGCCCAGCTGTCGCGCCCCTTCCCCACTCTCCTGCACCCGTTTGTAATTGCCCCACTCGCACGCGTTGTACATGCTCGCCTTGACTGCATCTTCGGATTCGAGACTGCTACCATGGCTCAGGAAAGGGTTAAGCCCAATCCAGCTTGTGACGTTGGTGTCGGTTTTCTTGGGGGCCTCCTGACCGCGTTTTACCCATTCAACATCCAGCCCCTCTGCCGTGAAAAGGCCTTCGTCGTAAGCCACCAACTCTGGCAACCCCTGGAAGGGGGTCGTTCCTTCAAGAAGTAGTTTCTTTCCCATGGTTTTGCTCCTTTCCCCTATGGACAGCACCTGACAACTATCAAATTCCCCCATGGAGGTCAATGTGAGAATGGCCGAGGTTAAATCGTCTCGCCAGTGAAAACCAGTCCTGGCGGACGACTGCCGAGTCTCCTGGGACCGTCCACGGAAAGCACCACGGTGTCTCCCCAGGCACCGCTATAGCTTCCCCCGTCGGCATCAAAGCTTAGGGTCGGCTTGAAGATAAAGACCCAACCCGAAGCAAGCACCTGGTTGAATGTCGCTTCATTTGCGTGGCCGGTCACGAGAGGGCCATCGGAGCCCAGCCCACGGCCATGCATGAGGAGCTGCCCCCGGATATCCCGGTATCTCGACCAGCTCGGGAGGAGTTTAGCGGCCTTTGACGAGCAAACCGAATCCAGCTCACGGACCGTCATTCCAACTCGCAGGACCTCGAAGCAACGCTGCCAGTATTCCGTGTGCATCGCATAGAGGTCTTTATAAACAGGGTCGCAGTCCTGCACAGCAAAGGGCTGTACCCCCTGTGCATGGTAACCGCCGTAAGCGGCCTCGATCTCGTTGACCATGAGATAGCCGCGCTCCAGCGTTGCGTGGCTGGCCCGCGTGAGGGTGTGCGGGTGTATGCCGCTTCCCCAATGATTGTGAAATGGAAGCTCACTTCCACCCATGACGATTTCGCTGATGGCCGCGCCCCAGGCCTCGTAATCCTTGGCCCCGGGCCGCGCCACTTGCTGTACACGGCGGATGGCCCGTTCAACGAGTTCTGTACTCTTGGAAAGGAAAGCAATCTCCTCCGCGCTTTTGATAATGCGCAGGTCTTGGAGCTGCTCGGTGAAGTCCACCCACTCCACATCCGGGAACGCGTCCGTCAACGCGCGCATGAAACCGTACCCGACGATTCCCTCGGGGGCCCGCACGTAATTGCGAAGCCCGATGATCCCCACTCGCCTGCGGGGCAGTGGGACTTCACGCAGCTTGCCCACAACCGCTGCTCCGTAGGCCCGACGTGCCTCGCGAAGGTCTGTTACCCAATCCTGTACGTGGAGCCACCGTTCACAACTGGTGGCTACCGCGGCCACCTCCCCGTGTAGGGGAAAGACACAGGCGATATCGGCATCACCACCGCCGCCCACGTGCGAAAGGTAACGAGCCTCCGCCTGGAAGTGCGTGGAATGGCCGGTGTTGTTCGGTGCAATGAGACAGTCAAGGTTTTCCCTCTCCATGGCCTGGCGTACAGCGGTCCACCGCCGCTCCCGCTCCGCATGAGTAAAACGAGGCTGATCGTAGAGTTGTTCTTTGCCCATGATAAATGTTCCTCCTGGCGAGATGGCCGATCCTAAGTAATGACCGATTTTCAGGCGAGCGGAAGTGTAGTCCGGTTGGACCACGTATTGCGCCATGTATAATCTAACCCAAGGGCGATACGTTGCGCCATTTGTGATTCTAACCCTCCAAGGGCTCACATTAGAGCTCAAGGAGGGCAACAATGGAAGGGTTCACCATGGCACGACGATCCAAGCAGGAGTATTTACGATCCATCTATGATCGTTATCAGCACGCACCACGGGCACAGAAGGGAACGATGCTAGAGGAATTCTGCAAGGTTTGCGGCTACAACCGCAAATATGCCATCTGGCTTTTAAACCGGCCCTTGCCCGAGGCAACTGTACGCAAACGGGGTGCACCTCGCTCTCCTACATACAATCGGGCAATGGTAAGGATTTTGGCAAAGGTGTGGGAGGCCTCGGGGTATCTGTGCTCCCAACGTCTGAAGGCCGCCCTTGTACACTGGTTGCCCTGGATAAGGCAACACTTCGAGCTGACCCAACCGTTAGAGGATCAGCTCCTGGCCATCAGCGCCCGTCAGATGGATCGGCGCCTGAGGGAAACCAAGCACATCGTGAAACGCCGACTCTATGGCACCACTCGGCCCGGATCGCTACTAAAGCAGATGATCCCGATTAAGACCGATCACTGGGATGTGAACCGGCCGGGCTATCTGGAGATTGACCTGGTGTCACACTCAGGGGCCTCAGCGGTTGGGGAGTTTGTCCATAGTCTGGACTGTGTCGACATTGCTACCTGCTGGGTAGAGCGCAAGGCCGTCATGGGTAAGAGCGCTTTGGGTGTCTTGAATGCGGTCACCGAGATCGAACACCAGCTTCCTTTTCCCCTCAAGGGGATCGACTCCGACAACGGCAGTGAGTTTATCAACAACCGCCTTCTTGCCTTCTGTCAACAACGCCCAGCTGGCCACACCATTCAGTTCACCCGCTCGCGTCCCTACAAAAAAGATGACAACGCGCACATCGAGCAGAAAAACTGGACCCATGTCAGAAAGCTTATGGGCTGGGATCGCTACGACACCGCAAAGGCCCAAGAGGCCGCCAACCAGCTCTATGATGAGCTTAGGATCTTCCAGAATCTGTTCCAGCCCTCCATGAAGCTGCGATGCAAGATCCGTATAGGCTCTCGACTTATTCGCCGCTATGACACGCCTCGTACCCCGTTCGAACGGGTCGTGGAGTCCCGAAAGGGAGACCCCAAAAAGCTGGCAGCCCTCAAGCACACGCTTAAGACAACTGATCCCTTCGAGCTCTCTACCCGAATCGATCAGCAACTGCAGCGGATCTACAAGCTGGCCAGCCATGCAGACAGAGCCCCACGAGAGAGACCACCGCTGAAACAAACGCCGTGGAGAAACTGGACCTTCAGCAAGAAACTACAGCGCCAACAACAGGACATGAAACGACAGATGCGAGACGACTTCGGTTAGATTTTGTAATGACGCAACGAATCCCGCTAGGGTTAGATTTTTTGATGGCTTAACACGGAGAATGAAAAGAGAGGACATTAAGTCTTCGAAACTCAAGATTTTTTATGGGGTGATTGTTTTTCCCTACCCTATGGATTAGCATACCTGCAGATGGGCTCAGGGTGCAAAAAATTTCTAGCCGCTTTTATTCTCCCTTCCGTGTGGGTAGCAGTACTGCTGGTGGGAAATTCTCCTGCCTGGAGCAAGTGTCGGGATTTGACGGTGGCCCGCTCTCGTGGTTCCGTAGCGTACGCGGCCCAGCCAGACGCAACTATTCAATATTTTGGTCACAATTTTTTTCTGATCACCACTAAAAAAGGCACTGCCATCGTCACTGATCCTTTGGGGCCGGGACGGTATCCCACTCCGATCATAGAGGGCGACGTCATTACCATTGGCAGAGAACACTACAACCACAATTTTGTCGAAATTATTGGCGGCGACCCGCTGATCCTTCGTGGCCTGTCCCCCAGCGGATGGGGATGGAACAAGGTCAACACGAGCTTCAAGGACGTCTTTATCTACAATGTACCCATCTATCACTACGCTGAAAGCGTCGACGCCATTAAAGGCGCTGCCTTCGTTTTTGACCTGGGGGAACTGTGTATTGCCCACCTTGGCGACCTCAGCCAAAAATTGACCCCGGCGCAAGTTAAGATGCTTGGGAAAGTGGACGTAGCCCTAACGCCCATTGGTGGATGGCGCACCATGGCACCAGACCTCGCACTCGAGGTATTGCAGCAAATCAAGCCCAAGATCGTTATTCCCATGCATTACCGCGACCCCTATGTGATCGAGGAGTTTACCCAAGGACTGAGGGCCGAATACCTGGACACGGACACTCTCGTGGTCAGCAAGGACGCTCTGCCTTCCTCCATGGAAATCAAGGTCCTGCAATTCGGTCAGGGAACTACTTTCGAATAAACCCAATCGGATCGTTCCCAGTTCCAGCACGGTGGATGATCATAGGTAAGTTCTTATTATCTCCGGCTCAACTGCTCCTCTGTTCTGTACTGTTCATTGGATCGGGGTGCACGGCTTCCGAATGGGAAACCACTCATGGCCTCGGTCACCCGCTCACGGGGAAAATCTGGGACGTTTCCACTGCCAGCTTCATTGACCGCACCGAGCTTGTGAGCCGCATGGCGCACGCCCGTTTCGTACTCCTCGGCGAAAACCACGACAATCCCGACCACCACAGGTTACAGGCGGAGTTACTCCGAAGGCTCGTTAACGTTGGCCGCCGGCCTGCAGTTGGATTTGAAATGCTCGACCTCGACGACGAAACGGCCATTGCCAGACATTTGGCCCGGGCTCCAAAGGACGCAACGGGTCTCGGGAAAGCGGTGGGATGGAAACAACGGGGTTGGCCCGACTGGAAGTATTATCAGCCCATCGCCCAGGTGGCCCTCGACGCCGGCCTACCCATTGTGGCAATGAATCTTCGCCGGTCCATCGTGAAGACCCTGCGCCGAGACGGTGTCGCGGGTCTCAAGCGAGAATTGGTCCGCAAGCTAGAACTTGACCGGCCCGTACCTCCAGATCTATGGAAGACAATGGCAGACGACCTACGCAGGGCCCATTGCGGCTATGCCGCTGAGGACCATCTAGAAACCATGATTATGATACAGAGAGCCCGTGATGCCCGTATGGCAGAGCGTATGATTTCGGCTGATGGTCCAGACGGGTTGGTGCTGGTCGCTGGTGCCGGGCACGCTAGAATCGATTACGGGGTACCAACTTACATACGGGCCAGGGCGAGGGAACAGTCGGTGATCAGTCTAGCTTTTATGGAGGTTCAAGAGGGTAAATCCACTCCCAAAGCCTATGCTGCGGGATTCGGCCTCAACACATTACCCTTTGACTTCGTTTGGTTCACCCCACGCCGCGTGAAAATGGACCCTTGCGATGAGTTTAAGAACCAGCTGAAACGCCTGAAAAAGAAAGAGTAAAGCGATGACTCGCGCTAAGACGCAAAGCGATTCGTTTGTGACAAGCAACGAGTACTGAGGACTGAGTGAGAAGCGCAAAGAGACAACAGACTACGGACAACGGACTACGGACTCCCGGTCATCAATCCCTGGATCCGGGTCAGAGGTCAGTAGTCGGTAGTCAGTGGTCCCGAATCCGCAAGGACGCTATGCGCTCTGCTCTTTGCCATTTTTCGTCAGCGTTAATCGGCGGCGAATAACTCTTCGCGAGCTTAGACTCCTGGCGCGATACAAATTGTTGAAGCGGGAGAACGATCATGGCTCGAACCTATGGCGTAATTTCGGGAGATAGCCACTTGGAAATTCCCTGTGATTGGTGGACTCCGAGAGTCCCCGAGAAATACCGAGAACAGGCACCACAGCGGATCCGGATGCCGGGAGGAGGAGATGGCTTTGTGGGCGAAGGATCTCAGGTTATCTTCGGAGGCACGGGCCACTACGCCGGAAAGTTGCCCGAGATGTTCAATCCCATGGTTGCTGAGAACATGGACACAGCGGTGGGTTCCGGATCACCTGTCCAACGTCTACGGGAGCAGGATACCGATGGTGTGGAAGCCGAGCTTCTGTTTCCCAGTAATACGGCTATGAAGGCGTGTCGCGGCATCCGAGACGACCGTGCTTTCACAGCCGTGATCCATGCCTACAACGAGTACCTTGCTGAGCAGTACTGCGCCCAATCCCCACACCGACTCCTCGGTGTGGGTGTGCTTCCCCTCCGTGGACTCGAGGGAGACATCCAGGAACTGGAGTACTGCAAAACGGCGGGGCTTCCCACTATTGTTTTGGGTCGTTACCCCGGTGGAGAAACTTATCCTACTCGGGGTGATGACCGCTTTTGGGCCGCAGCCATGGACCTGGAAATGCCGCTCTCCATCCACACTTCCCTGGGTGGCATCCGTGGTGGCACTTTTCTCCCGTACTCTAAAAAACCTGATGGAGAAATTCCCGACGATGATTTCTATCTGCGCATGTATCGGAACGCGAAGCCCCATACAGGGGGAGTCGAAGCCCTTCAAATGGTCATGGGCGGAGTCTTTCAACGTTTTCCGAAGCTTCGAGTTTATTGGGCCGAGAACAACGTGGGTTGGCTACCTTATTACTACCAGCATATGGACTTGGAATGGGAACGGAACCATCACTGGGGTGAACGACTCTTCGGCGCCCTGGCCCTGGACCGACCTCCCAGCGAGTACATCAAAGAGCACGCCTACTGGGGTTTCTTCGACGATGCCGTGGGCATGAACCTACGTCATCAGGTTGGCGTGGACCGTATCATCTGGGGGAGCGACTTTCCCCACGTAGTGACCACCTGGCCACATTCACACGAGATCCTGGGGCGGCAAATGCGATCGGCGTCTGACGAAGATAAACGCAAGATGATTTCCCAGAACCTGATCGACTTTTTGCACCTTGACGCAATCGCAGAAACACCAGATCTCTGAAGAAGTGAAAATTTAAATGTAAACAGATATCACTTCTCTAATTTACTTTTTTACTTTCCCCGCCTACCATTTACCCGAGTGAACTGCGTCCACGCCTTTTTTCATGGTATCAAAAATAAATTGTGCGGCGCTGGGATGATTCGTTTGATCCAGGGCCCGAGCCTCGTAGCCGACTATGGAATAGCTGACGTAGATCCTCCCGTCCGCTTCGGGTCCAGTTTGCCCACCAATGACCGGAATCTTGAGCCCCTTGCACACCTCGGCGTAGATCTCCGGAGATACGCTGGTCAGATCAATCATTGAGGCGCCGGCGTCTTCCAACGCATGGGCCCATTTCAAAATATGCTCGCGGTCTGCAGGGGTACCATGGAGCCCAGTACTCGCCGGCCCGGCAGGGAACCCCAGCTGAGGGTACACAGCAAGGCCAGTTTCGAGGACGGCGCGGACATCGTCGAACAGTTCCTCCTCCTGCTGGCGGATATCCACCTTAGTCATGTCGGCCCCAACCTCGTCCTTAATGCGCCGCGCTGCCTTGGCAACCTCCGTGGGCCCACCCTTGCAGGTGGCCGTGGGCAGATCCACGTTCACCACCGCCCGCTGGGCGGCACGCGCTACTGCCTTGGCGAAGGGAATTATATCGTCGAGGACGCAGTCATCTGCGTTAGCATGTCCCAAGAAGCGCCTCCCTAGGCTATCACCAACAGACAAGAGGTCCGCTCCCGCCCTCTCACATATCTGAGCCATTTGAAAATCGTAGACAACGGCAGCGGCGATCTTCTTGCCGTCGTGTTTCATGTGCTGCAGGTCACTAATGGTCAATCTAGCCATGGGTTATCCCTCCCTAGTTTCATTAAATTATTCCTCCAATTTTAATCAAACGATCCACAGAGCGGGCCACAGTTTAGTCAGGTTCATGAACGCTTGCAAGAAGAACTTACCTGTAGCGTGACAAGAGTGAGGTGGTGCGCTGAGAACCCCAGTCGTGGCAACGGACACAGCCTGTTTTTGTGGAAGCTGACATTCCTTTTCCTCGACAGGCTCGAGATGGTGAGCGAAGTCGAACCACGCTTTAGTGGTCCACCGGCGGAAACACTCATTCACCAATACGATTTAGGGCTCGGGGGCCTGCCCTCAGCGGGAGCCCATGGGCCCCATTAGGGCGCCTCGCGCCCGAGTGCAATTGAGCATTGGACATTGGAACAATAGACAATTCGAAGATTACGGTCTTTCTGTTCGCTCCACTGATCCACTTCTCCATTTTCCAATGCTCCAAGGCGCAAAGCGTCTTCCTGGTCCCCTGCGCCCCAAGGTGAGCAACGAGTAATGAATGCTGAGTACTGAGTGGAAGAAGAGAAGAAGTCGGGGACAACTGAAGGTGCTCCCCGAGAGAAACATGGACAAAACAGCGGGCTACCCACCGTGGTCGGCGCCGCATGAAAGCCGGAGTCCACCCACGGCTAATCTGAGATCCGGAAGGTTCGTGCGAGCGCAGGACCGGTAGGTTAAAAAGACAACACTAGCAACCACACCACAACAGAAAGGGTAATAGCGATGAAAACTGCGGCGGAGCCACAGTCCTTTGCCCGTCCCGCCAGCTCGGTACGTTCCGTACCGATTCGATTGACCACGGCTTCAATAGCCGTGTTTAACAATTCCACCGTAATCACAATAAGCCAGCTACCGATAAGCAACGCATATTCCACACCGTCCTTTCCAAACCAGAAAGCCAGTGGAATAACCAATAGCAGGACCAACAGCTCCTGGCGAAACGCCGGTTCATTACGAAAGGTGGCACAAAGTCCCGTGAGCGAATACCCGGTTGCTCTAAGGAGGCGAAGCAAAGGATTATTCCTGGTGTTCACCTATCAGGCTGCTAAAAAAGAATAAGTGAATGGTTAACGGACCGGGGGAAGAGGACCGCCTTCGGTGATCTGCTTGTAGATCCGCGCGATCTTGGGATCCTTGGGAAGCTGCTCTATGGCCCGGTGGATTTCCTCTCCAGTTACCGGGTCAGAGGGTTGGCCAGTCAAATGTCTGTATTCCATCGCAAATTCGGGATCCTTCCACACTCTGCGAAAGCCCTCCTGGAGCGCCTTGAGGGCCTCTTCAGGTATCCCCTTGGGTGCCAAGAAATTAGTGCTCCCGGGTTTGATGGAGTTGTGAAACCGAATAACGGCTCGTTTCAATTCCGTATCGGCGAAGTCGTCGAGGTGAGGTCTACGCGGAAATTCTGGGACCCATTCTACCCCACGTCCCTTTGTATTTCTCACCACAATGGGGACCGTATAGCCCTTCTTAATTTTATTGAGCCCATCCCGCCACAAAAAACTGTAAACATTCGTTGTATGTGCGTCTGCTTCCCCCCGGGTGAGCGCCGTAATGATGTCTTGACTGCTATAACCAACCAGAAATTTCGGATCCTTGAGCTCAAGAACATACGCAATCAAGCGGTCCAGGATATACTGTGGATGTCCGATGGTCCTTTGGCCAAAGCGCATTCCTTTATAGGCTTTAAGCTTTGCAATAGTGTCCAGGCCTAGCTCTGGCCGAATTTCCACTGCATAGGGGCCACCCCCGTAGCCAGTACCAAAGAAAATGAAGTCGTCAAGGCTGAATCGGGCCTCGGGGGCCTTGAAGACTGCACTGTAAAACATCCCCGTGCCGATATTGGCGATTGTCAGTCCGTCCCGCTTGGCCACATTGGACATATAGTTTGCCGCCGCCGCACCATCGGAGCCCGGCACGAATTTGAAAACCACAGTGGGATGCCCGGGCAGAAGCTTGCTCAGATGCTGGGCCTCAATCTGCGTACGTAAATGTCCCGCTCCCCCTGGTCGGTAAGCCACCACCACAACCAGCTGTTTTCCCTCGTAGAATGGTGCGGCAAGGGCACCCGAACCGCGACTTCCGAGGAGCAAACTGAGAATGACCAATGCCCCTGCTGTAATGAACTTGCTGCGAGCTAACATTTTCGTGTATCTCCTACACACAAGCAATACCGTTCACATTTATAGTCGAGACCTTGGCCGCCTGCTACCAGGTCTTCCCGTGGCAACATTCCTATACTCCAATTGAACCGTCTCGTCCAACAGTAACCGTATCAACAATCCACTACCCACGACCCCAGAGGCGGCGGCTTGCGATCTCAGCCCCTTCCGTCAAAGCATGGAGCTTCGCCCAAATGACGCTGGTGGGCATATCTGCGAAGCGCGCGATGCTCGCAAAGCCGCAGTCCACACCGCCAATAACGTTCTCGCGACCAACAATACCCGCGAAGCGCTCAATGCGCTGGGCCACCAGTTCCGGATGCTCAACAGTGGCTGTCGATTGAGTCACCACACCGGGAATGAGCATATTATCCTCCGGCAGCTTGACCCCTTCCCAGAGCTTCCATTCATGTTCGTGGCGCGGGTTGGAAGCTTCGAATGAGTGGGCACCGGCATGGATTTTCACGATCAGGTCAATCACATGTTTAAATTCCAGGTCGTGGACACGGGGACCAAAGGCAACACTGTAGCAGGTATGGAAACGGATCCTGTCGCGGGGAAGGTCGCGAAGGGTATGGTTAAGCAGTTCCACATGCCGCTCTGCCCACCGTCGGTACTCTTCAATGGTCAAATCAGGACTTCGCATGTAATGGGTCACAAGCTGTGGATCGTCCACCTGCAAGAGCAAACCCGCCTCTATGATCCCCTTGTACTCCTCGTGCAGCGCATCAGCGATGGCCACCTCATACTCCTCTGTTGTTCGGTAGTATTCATTGGGCCGACGGTAGGCGATCTGGTTGGGGGAAATGGCAGGTAAAAACGCCTCCTCTACCTGGACCTTTTGTAGGGCCGCTTTCAGGTTTTCAATGTCTCGTTGGAGCTGCTTGTGACCCTTGTAGGCAATGGGACCCGTGCACACGGGCTGGCGGGGCCGCTGACCTCCCGTTGGACGTCGAGCGATCAGTTCCGGTTGGTAGTAATCAGGAAACGCTAAAAACTCTCTGGAGCCCGTTAGGTAGTGACTGACCTTGTCCACCTCGCTCACCGGCACTTCCCGTTGCTCGAATCCTGACATGCGCTCGTCCATGTACAGGATAAAACTGGGCTTGCCCACCTCACCGTCATTGACCACGTCAAGCCCGTGATCGGCCTGCCGACGAACCGTTTCGGCCACGGCACCGGGTAGCAGGGAGTCGAATGCCACCTGGTCAATAGGTTGCCCCCTCATCTTGGCGCCGAGGGCCTCTAGCATGTGGTCAGGGCGCGGCAGGCTCCCTACATGGGTTGTAAGAATTCTGTCAGTGCTGTGCTTCATCTGAATCCTTAATCTAAAACCGCTTTTGAAAATTTTTGTTGATGAAATTATTTGTCAGGACCCTAGGTAATATATCTCGCGCAAAGACGCAAAGGACGCTAAGTTTGGAGAATTTAGCAAAAGAGTTTTCTTTGCGATCTTGGCGGCTTGGCGCGAAAAAAATTGTTGAATTCGTTTTGTTAAAAATATTAGCGGTAAGAAATCGCATGCCTTGTCGTACCCCGTGATCAGTCGTTGACGATGTTAATTTCAGCGTCTACGCCATTTTTTTTCAACGCCTCCTGGTATTCCTTTTGAATTTCGGGCGGTTCCTCATCGAAGGGGATCATGTAATGGAGGGGAGTACGATAGCGATCCTGGCTAAACTTCGGACTCCTCCCGCGCATGGCAAAGTGTCGCATGGTTTCGTGGCCGGTATTGAAGTGACCGTGAAACATGAGGTCCCCAGGTGAATAGACGGACCCGGGTCGAATCTCGAACCGCTGGCGCGGTTCGTCTTCGCGCCACACCATGGCAAAGCCGGTTCCCTGGGTTACGGTGACAATTGCACCCGCTCCGTGCCGGTGAAAGGTGCTACGGCTAGCAATAGGAATTTGTTGAATGTGGCAACCGTATACGGTGCCCGCCAGACCGAAGCGCATGATGCGTACGCCTTTTCCCTTCATTGGATAATCGTCCAGGGCGAAGGTGTTTACGTCAGGGATAAGATTTGTTTCCCAACTTCGGACGGTTAGCTGCACGTTATGTTTGAAAAAGTCCGGATCGCTGCTAAAGCGATCTTGGAACTGAAAAGGATTACGAAATATAAATTCTTCATTATGAAACAAGTTGATCATATGCGGCAGATTGGTTCCGGCAAGGAAACGAACCGGCTCATCCTTTGAAACGTTGAAGTGTTGATAGGAAACGTTCAAGGGAATGGCAAAGATGGCGCCCGGGCCCCACTCGAAAGTTCGTTTGGAGTTCTCGTCGTGCCAGAGGGTTGTGGCTCCCCGGCCGGTGGCCACGTAAACAAGAGTTTCGAACATATGGCGCTGGGGTAATGTCTGGCTGGTGGGAGGAATCTCGCACACGTACGCGTCCGTATCATCCTGTTCTCCCATGTTGAGATAACAGCCAAATGCCCCCATTCGTTTCCACGGCTTAACGTCCACAGTTTTGAAGTCTTCTAGAAAATAGCCACGGATGACCGGAAGCTCCTCCTTGGCCAAAAACGCCTCATAGGGCGTTGCACCTAGATCAATCTTATCCCTGATTGGAAGTTTCATTAATGGTTTTCCTCCTGCTGCGTAATTCCGACTCTCAACCTAGACCCATTTCACAACTTACGTCAATAGCAACAAGGTCCCTGGTGATGTATCAGTCTATGTGTAATTTTGGTGGGGGGAAGGGAGTGGAGAGGAAAATGGCTTTCACATTTGGCCGAGAATCGAAGATCTCGAGGTGGTTAAGGGATAGGCCTAGGGTATTTTTTGATTGGGAAAAGACAGAAGGGGTGCTAACTCCAGAGTTGCACGACAAATACAAACATGAGGAGGGCACCCCTATGCTGCTCGAGCAAGCAACACCAAGCAATGTATCGCGAGCGATTAAAGAGATCAATGCCTTTGAGTGGGAGGGCGACTTTAAACCGATGGCCCGCCAAGCTCTAAAACACCTGGTGGAGAAGCGGCTGGACGAAGAGATGGCCCAGTACATAGGACTATCACGCTACGAGCATGGGGCGGACCGAGTGGACTACCGCAATGGCCACTATTACCAGGCATCTGTTGACCGAGATGGGAAACTTAGAGCTTTTAGTGCCAAGGAGCCGTAAGGGAGGGTTTCCCACCAAGCTCCTTGAGCGTTACGCCCGAAGGTGCCGTTCGGTGGATCGGGTGTTGTTAGCCTGCTTTTGTTTGGGACTATCCACCCGAAAGGCCGCTTCGGTGCTGGTTCCTATTGTAGGGGAGCGGGTCTCGGCCACAACGATTTCCAGGATTGCCCGGGATCTGGATAAAGAGGTTAAGTTTTACCATAGCCGTCCCCTTAGGGATCAGTACCGCTATCTGTTCTTTGATGGGGTGGTGTTAAAGAGCAAGGGGGCTGCCAAGGTACAGAAAAAGATATTACTTTGTGCCTTCGGGATCACGGTCGATGGGAGGCAGGAGATGATCGATTTCTATGCGGCCCCAACTGAATCTGAAGCCTGCTGGGAAGCGTTGTTAAGGGACCTGTATCAAAGGGGGCTAGAGGGGGGGTGTTGTGAGCTGATTGTGACCGATGGGGGAACGGGGCTGCATGGAGCCTTACAGATTGTCTACCCTAAGATCCTCGCCCAACGCTGCTGGGCCCATAAGACAAGAAACGTGTTGGACAAGGTAAAAAGGGCCGATCAACCAGCGGTCAAAAAAGCTCTAAATCGTATCAGTCATGCCCCTAATTATAGAAAAGCTACGGAAGCTTACTGGCGGTTTGGTTCACGCTGGAGGAAGGCTTATCCAAGGGCTGTGGCCTGTTTGGAAAAGGATCTCGATCAATTGCTTTACTTCTTTCAGATCAAGCGGCCTGAGCTTTGGAGCCGCTTGAGAACCACCAACCTCATAGAAAGATCGTTCCGGGAAGTCAGGCGCAGGACTCGCCCTATGGGGGTGATGGCAAATACCCAAAGCATACAAAGAATCGTTTTTTCTGTCTTTCATCACTTGAACCAAAATTGGAGTGAGAATGCCCCTAAGAAATTTACACACAAGTCTTGACGCTTCCAAGGTCCCTTCGCCCTAATCAAGAAGGCGACGCTGGGGTGCGAGTTGGAAAAATTAAAGTTGAGAATAAGGGCTCAAGGGCCTGCCCTCAGCGGGAGCCCATGGGCCGCATTAGGGCGCCTCGCGCCCGAGAGCAATTGAGCATTGGACATTGGAACAATAGACAATTCGGAGATTACCGTCTTTCTGTTCGCTCCACTGATCTACTTCTCCATTTTCCAATGCTCCAAGGCGCAAAGCGCCTTCCTGGTCCCCTGCGCCCCAAGGTGAGCAACGAGTTAATGAGTGCTGAGTAATGAGTGGAGGAAGAGAAGAAGTCACGGACGGCTGAAGGTGCTCCCCGAGAGAAACATGGACGAAGCAGCGGGCTACTCACCGTGGTCGGCGCCGCATGAAAGCCGGAGTCCACCCACGGCTAATCTGAGACCCGGGGCTTCGACTGAGCTCAGCCGAATGTCAAGGTTCGTGCGAGCGCATGCCCGGTGGGTCGCTGCTGGAGTCCCGTGGAGCGTGGTTCGACATTGCTCACCACCCCGAGGAAGATCGAGGGGAGGGGAGTGCCGAAGCCCTTATGGTACAGCTCAATTGCCCACGGCCGGTAGGCTCGCTCACCGAGGAGAGCCAGGCAATCCTTCCCTATTGCTTGCGTCAAAATCCGGTTGCTTTTCTAACCTGTCTGCACTAATTGAAGCCTATGAAATAGGGAGGACGAATAACTATGGCAGAAACCAATCTTTCCGACACAGTTGTAGAATATCTTATCGCAAAAGATGTCCGATACGTCTTTGGAGTCCTTGCCCATACGTCTTTTGATCTGGCAGATGCCATAGCCAAACGACCTCAGCTCCGCTTGATTAATACGCAGCATGAAGGAGGCGCCGGAAATATGGCCCTGGGATACGCTCGTGTAACCAAGAAACCAGCCGTTTGCCTGGTTTCCGCAGGCGGCGGCGCCACCAATATCGCAACCGCCGTGGCACAAGCCCATAAAGAATCCGTTCCCCTCTTCGTCATTTCCTCTGAGATTCACACACCCTCGGCTGCTCATGGGTACTATTCTTCCTGGCACGGAATCGAGCACACCAAGCTGTTCCAACCTATCACCAAGCAGAGCGTCAAGCTCGAGAGGCCGGAAGAGATCGGCACCGTGTTGGACTCCCTCTTTGATCAGACCACCAGAGGGAGACAGGGACCCGTTTATCTCGGGATCCCCGCCGATATGCAGGCTGCGACTCTCCCCGAACCGGTGCGGTTCTCGAAGGCGGGTAATCTCTTGGCTCCATCCATTGATTCTCGCTCGGCGGAATCGGCGGTTGAAATGCTCCTCAAGGCAAAAGCGCCGGTGGTACTCTGCGGCACAGGTGTCGATTGGGCCGGCGCTGGAGAAGAGGTACGGGAATTGGCCGAGATCCTGGCTGCTCCGGTGGCCGTGAGCTACACGGCCAAAGGAGTCTTTCCGGAAAACCATCCTCTTGCATTAGGATGCCTCGGGGTAGGCGGTAGACCCTACGCCCGTAAGTTTTTCCTTGATTCCGATCTTATCCTGGCACTGGGCACAACCTTCAGCGAAGGAACAACCCTACGTTTTAGCCGAGAAGTCATTCCTGAACAGGCAAAGATCATCCAGATCGATATTGACCCCCAGGAGCTGGGGAGGAACTATCCGACTCAACTTTCAATACAAGCTGACGCCAAGGCCGCCCTTCGAGCCATCCTTGATGGCATCAAAAACAAAAAACCATCCTCACAATTCGATGCGAGTCGTGGAAGGGCCCGGGAAGTCCAGGAAGCCAAACAGGCCTGGCTGACGGACCGTAAGCAAAAGGTGGCGAGCGAAGGTATCACCAACGATTCCGTTCTTACTACGTTGAACGAACTCTTAAAGGGTAATGAAAGTCTGGTGGCCTCCGGCATGACGGGTGAGGTGGTGCGTAACATCGACGCATGCAAACCCATCATTCACGCCGGTGAGTTCCGGGCCATCGGTACTGCGCTAGCGACTTCCCTAGGCGTTAAACTCGGACGCCCAGACGCACGGGTTATTTGCGTCACCGGAGATGGCTCTTTCATGATGGAACAGCAAGAGCTGGCTACGGCCGGTCTCCACAACATCCCAGTTCTTGTTCTGGTAATGCGTAACAACGCCTATGGTGGAATGAAACGCGATCAGATCAAGAACCATAGAGGAAGGGTGATCGGCACCGATCTCTTTGTTCCCGATCTCGCACGTCTCGCCGAACTATTTGGTGGAAAGGGTTTTACGGTGACTCGACCCGAAGATGTGAGACCCACACTGCAAAAGGCACTTGATTCCGATGAATTTGTCGTCCTCGACATAAAACAGACTCAATGACAAAGGCCCGATGCACTGTGGCTAAGGGATAGCCTGGGATATGCAGGAAGGCGCGTGGCAGCACTGGACTTTATCCCGGCACGCAAACCAAGGAGGACAAACCAATGAAGATTATTGACGCGGACGGCCATATCGAAGAGAGCAGCAGGGACATCAAGGCCTATCTTCCTCCCCCCTATGACAAACGGGATGGCGCGTTAATGCCCGGCCTTGGCCTGGACGCCCGTATGGAAGGCCGCTTCGAAAAGATTGACGCTAGCAATATCTCGGTGCGCTTAAAAGATATGGACCGTGAGGGCATTGATGTTTCCGTGCTCTTTCCCACCACCAGCTTCGCCGTCAGCAAGGTCTTTGAACGGGAGTACGCCATCGCCTACGCACGTGCCTATAACGATTTCATTGCCAATTACTGTAAGCAGAGTCCGCGGCTAAAGGCCGTGGGCCTTATACCCTTTCAGGACGTGGAAGCGGCGGTCAAAGAAACGAACCGTGCCATTACTGATCTGGGATTGGTTGGCATCACCGTTGCCACCCAGGGCGTGAGGGAGCACCTCGGCTCCCAGACCTACTGGCCCATTTACGAGGAGATCCAGCGTCTCAACGTCCCACTCTGCGTGCATAACCGGCGGGAGGGACCTGCCGGTGACAATCGTTTCGATAGTTTTCTCTATATGCACACCATCGGCCGTCCCACAGAGAGCGTCATTCAATTTGTGGGTCTCGTTTATGGGGGTGTCCCAGAGCGGTTTCCCAAGCTAAGAACGGCTTTTATGGAATGCGGCGTAGGGTGGGTGCCCTATTGGATGGAGCGCATGGACGAGGAATGGGAGAAACGGGGGAAGGCGGAGGCTCCCCTCTGTAAGCAATTGCCCAGTGACTATGTGACCAATGGTAACTGGTTTTTCGCCACTGAGCCCGAGGAAAAGATGCTGCCCTATGTCATCGAAAGGATCGGTAAGGACAAGATCGTGTTCGGTTCGGATTATCCCCACTGGGATTCCATGTTCCCCCATGTTGTGTCCACCATACGGGGACGAAAGGATATCTCAGACCAGCCAAAGCAAAACATACTCTGCGATAACGCCTTGAGGCTCTACGGATGGGACAGCTAGGGAACAGAGAGGCAACCGGTCAAAGGCTATGCTCCTGGCCGTACCACAGTAAGAGCGAATAAGATGGCAGCAAACGAAACAGTCTTAGGTATCGGGGTTATTGGCCTCGGTGGTGCCGCCGTTGCCATGGTCCCGAAGTTTGTCAAGAATCCCCATACCCGTATCGCAGCTGCGGCGGATGTGGATCCAGGGATCCTGGGCAGGTTCCGCAGAGATTTTCCTGAGGCTGAGGCCCATGAAAACGCGGCAGGATTGTGTGAGAGCCGCAAGGTAGACCTGGTTTACATAGCAACACCAAACCGATACCACGCCGAGCACGTCAGCATGGCTTTGGAAAGCAAGAAACATGTTCTTATCGAGAAGCCCATGACAATTGATATTGCAGGGTCGAAGGAATTGATTGCCGCTGCGAAGCGCAATGGCGCGCTCCTGGGTGTGAACGTGAAGCACAGTTTCGAGCCTCGCGTCTTACGCTTAAAGGAGATGGTACGAACGGGAGAACTTGGGAAGCTCCGCATGATTAATAGCTGGCGCTATGCCGACTGGCTGTACCGCCCGCGCACGCCAGAGGAGTTAACGCCGGAACCAGGAGGAGGAATCCTGTGGCGCCAGGGTCCTCACCAGATCGACATCCTCAGGACCATCGGCGGAGGGATGGTGCGAAGCCTGCGTGGCAAAGTCGACACCTGGGATCCAGCCCGACGTGTACCCGGCGCCTACGCCGCCTACCTCGACTTTGAAGACGGAGCGCTGGCAACTGCCATCACAAGCGGCTATGACCACTTTGATTCCACGGAACTCGTCAAACACGGATCTGCAAGTGATCCCGAAAACTACGCAAGGGCACGGCGAGAGCTGCGGGTTGCACCCAGCGCCCAGTGGGAGGCCCAGGCCGCGCGGGAGGAACGTTATGGAGGAGCACGCAAAAGCGTGCAGCCGCAACCCGCGCAACCGTCATTGGGGTGGATCATGGGCGGGCCCACCATCGTGAGCTTCGATAAAGGAGACGTCCGTTTCACTCCCCATGGGCTCACTGTTTACGGCGACGAGGAAGTCAAGGAAATCAACCTGGGAGTCAAAGGAGAGGATGGCCGGGACGGACGGATCAACTCATTCTACGATGCAATCGTACAGCACCGTCCGCTACCCGCGGATGGGGCATGGGGCATGGCAACGCTGGAGGTGCTTTTGGCCATTGAGCAGTCTAGCAAGAAGCGTAGTGACGTCACTCTCAACCATCAGACCCCCACGGTGGACTGAATGCCGGCAAACAAACACTTATGATTCTATTAAGTAAAAAGGATATCTTTTGAAGCACCATTGGATGAAATCTAAGGAAGGAAAAATATGGCAAGTACCGTAGACGAAATCAGAATAAAAGTTGCAATCTCCTGTCGCATTCTTGGTATGCTTGGTCTCGTGGGCGGATCCACTGGTCATGTGAGCGCACGTATACCGGGTACCGATGAGATGTGGATCAGGTGCCGTGGCGGCGATGA
This sequence comes from uncultured Binatia bacterium (SeqCode), assembly GCA_965215595.1. GTDB lineage: Bacteria > Desulfobacterota > Binatia > UBA9968 > CAXXLF01 > CBDCDW01. Next base: position 1,122,378 of record CBDCDW010000007.1, read on the forward strand.
ATGCGGCCTGGAGTTCACTGGCCTGCACAATGTGCGCCGTACGGATTTCGACGGTAAGGGTCCCGGGGTCGGCGACAAACATGCTTCACCTAATGAAACGCCCATCCATGGTGAGATCTACCGTGCGCACCCTGAGGTGCAGTCGGTTGTCCACGCCCATCCTTACTACGCCCTCCTATGCGGAGTTACGAGACTGGAGTTTCGGCCCGTATTCGGTGCCTACGATCCATCATCACTGGACCTCATATTAAAAGGAGTGCCTGTTTATCCTCGGGCGGTTACGGTCATTAACAAGGAGTTGGCGGCAGACATGCTAAAAGCCATGGACCAACGGGACGTACTGTTGATGCAAGGTCATGGCATCACCGCCACCGGCCCTTCGGTAGAGCAGGCAACCCAGCTCGCCATTCGCTTCGACAAGGTTGCGAAGATCATGTGGGACATTGCCCTCTCGGGCCGCGAGGCCCCAAATATCTCAGATGAAGATATCGCACGCTATGATCGCCGCGGAGGCAGGTCCAGAGAGGTTCGCGGAGGATGGCGGGACCGGCTCCAGGGAGTTGAAAACTTTGGCTGGAACCACTACGTCAAGTTGCTTCAGGCCAGGAATATTGGCTTGCCCAGTGACTTTGACACTGATTAGCCCCGATCCGACGAAAAAATAAAAATCTGCACGACCGTGGCGTACTTTTCGCAAGAGTTTTAGCCACAGGGGAGATGGTTCAGTAACGTCTCTGACAGAGAGTTTTGGATTACATGGTGCAAATTACTCTTTGACAAAGTCTGGTGCTCGGCATAGATGATTTCTTTGACCGTTTAATGTCGGATCGGGGTTAGCGCACATTGAGGAATGGAACGTGATGGGATAGAGTTTGGTTGCTGGCGTAGGAGGCCGCGATGAATGAGCAGTTGACTTACTACATTGCGCTGAACGGAGGACTCCAGGTGATGCGGGGCCGCCCCGGTGCCATGAACACTGTGGGGGAACACTTTAAAGGGCAGACACTTGAGGATTTGACTGGCTGCCATGACAGGCCGGAGGTGGTCTTTGCGGCCGTCGCCTTTGACGGCGGCTACCGAACCCAAGACGGAGGCCATACATGGGAGAAGATATTAGACGGTGACGTGCGGACCTTTACTGTTCATCCCCATGACAACCAAGTCGTTTATGCCGGGATTGGACCCATCCGCCTGTTCCGCAGCGATGACCGTGGCAATAATTGGGAACCGTTGGACGGGCTTCTTGAGATGCCGGATGAAGTCAAGGCGCAGTGGACGGTTCCGGAGGTATATCGAGCAACACATCATCCCCACATACGACATATTTTCATTCACCCCGACGACACGAACCTCCTCGTTGTCTTGCTCGAGCATGGTGGGGTCGTCACCAGCCGGGACACCGGCAAGAGTTGGGAAGATGCGAGCTCTGGAATACCGTACCTGGACATGCATCTAGTGAGGAACTATCCTGGGACCAAAGACCGTTACTATGTCTCTTCGGCGCGTGGATTTTTCAGGAGTGATGACAGTGGTCATCAATGGCGACGAGTAGAAAACGGCATGCCCTGGGCCTACACGGAGCTTTACAGCTATTCCCATGATTGGCTGTTTCTACCAGGCAATTCACCCCGGATGATTCTCGGCGGCGGCAAGGGTTCCCCTGGCGTATGGCGAAACGAATCAAGAGACCCACAGGGTACAGTCCTGATCAGTGATGACGCCGGAGAAAATTGGAGGGTATCATCGGCCGGTATACCGGATACCATGCCATGGATGCCCTGGGTATTGGTACCCCATCCCAACGATGTAAAAACCGTATTCGCAGGCATGGGTGACGGGACACGTGGTTTTGGTTTCGATGCTAGAGATAGGGGTAAGGGAGCCTTCTATATGACCCGAGATCGTGGTGACTCGTGGGAACCAATCCTCACCGATATGCCGTCAATTCTCACCGCGTGGGTAGCAGCCAACTAAAGTTTTTCTTCTATACCAGGTAGCCACGGATCTAAAGACTTTACGATTTGATTAAGGAGGGACATTATATGGCACGCGTAATTGATGCCGACACCCATATCATCGAACACCCAGAAATGTGGGAATGCTTCGACAAGGAAATGTACCACCGGCGCCCGGTCCTGGCCTCCACCACTTCCGACAGCGTTTACGGAAGTAATAATCAGGTCTGGCTCATCAACGGTACAGCTATACCCAAACGATCGGGTAAGGGAAGCGCCATTGTAGCGGTGGGGGGTTCGGATTCTGAAAATGCCCGCACCGATATCGATGCATCTGTTCGTTATATCACCGACTCGGCTGCCCGCATCCGTGATATGGACAAGAGGGGCGTCGAGGCGGAGGTAGTGTACCCAACCTTGCTCCTCGCCTACGTTACTGACGATGTGGATCTGGAAGTGGCCATCTGCCGCGCCTACAACCGCTTTATGGCGCGGGCATGGAGGGAGGCGGGGGACCGCCTGCGTTGGGTGGTGGTACCACCGCTTCGCAATATCGAGGAGTCGGTCCGTGAAATTGAGACTGCCCGAGACAACGGCGCTGTGGGCGTGTTTTTCCGTGGGGTTGAGGGCGATCGCTCCTTGGCTGAGTCCTACTTCTATCCTGTGTACGAAACTGCCAACCGATTGAAGATGGCCATCTGTATTCACACCGGTGCCGGCTCCCCCGGCGTCACTAGTGTGTTTGACCGTACCGTCAGTCACAACTTACCCCATGTGCGCTCCCTCCCCCTCTTCGCCTTCCGTGACCTCGTTGCCCACAAGATCCCTGAACGCTTCCCTGATATACGGGTTGGCTTCATCGAGGCGGCTGCTTCTTGGGTCCCCTACGTTCTCCACCACCTGCAGCGTTCCAGCCGCTCAGGCGGCAAGTCAGGCGGAGATGCCGATGCGACACTGGAGTGGGGCCCCAAGCTATTCCGCGATTATCGACTCTATGTGGCCATGGAGACTGACGAGGACCTGCCCTACCTGGTTAAACATATCGGTGAAGACAACATGATCATTGGCTCCGATTACGGCCATCTGGATCAGTCAAAGGACAGTGGGATGGTAGCAGTCATGCGAAAACGGGAGGACATGCCGCCGGCGGTGATCGAAAAGATTCTATGCGAGAACCCCCGCCGGTTCTACGGACTATCTAGCTAAATTTCGCCGCTGTGCTTCTCGCCCCCTTCGTCGCATATTGGTTTGGGACAGGGGGGCAAGACGCTACCCTCCTGTTCTCTCCGCGAGACAATGGTCTTCGCAAAAAGAGCACACCCCTGCTTGATCCTAAAGTCTCGAAAATTTACAATATTGGATAAGTGGGTAACAAGATTTCGACAATTCACAGAACACGCGGCACCCAAGTCCGCCCATCGTTTTTCATTCTTCTGTTGCTGTGGAATACTTTGACCCTGGGAGAGACGGCGCTTGCGGCAGATCCGGCACCCTTGCTGGAACCAACCCTCCACGCTCGAGCCATGAACCGTGCCTCTCATCTACCCCGCCTCCGTAGCTTGCTTGTTTCTGTGAATGGAAAACTCGGCGCGGAGCAGTATTACCACGGCGCCCAACGCTCCAACTGGGCCAATCTGAAGTCGGTTTCGAAGAGTGTCCTCTCAATCCTCGTCGGTATCGCCATCGATAAGGGTTACATGAAGAGCGTCAATGTTACCATTGAAAACTTCTTCCCCGAGCACCTCAGCCAGATCTCCGACTCCGCCAAGAATGCAATCACCATCGAGAACCTTTTGACTATGCGGTCGGGGCTGGAAACCACTAGCAGAAGGAATTATGGGAGGTGGGTACAGAGTCGGAACTGGGTGAGGCACGTGCTCACCCGCCCCATGGTGGATCAACCCGGGGGTCGGATGATTTACAGTACGGGTAACTCTCACTTGCTCTCAGCGATCCTCACAAAAGCCACGGGTATGAGCACCTTCGAGTTTGCCCGCCGCAACCTGGCAGATCCCCTTGGCATTGCCATACGTCCCTGGTTACGGGACCCGCAGGGAATCTATTTCGGCGGCAACGAGATGCACCTCACTCCGCGAGCCATGCTAAAGATTGGGGAGCTCTACCTGAACCACGGGCGCATAGGCAACAATCAGGTTGTGTCCGAGGCATGGATTGGAGAATCCCTCAAGCCGCGCACCCGCTCACGATGGAGCGGGCGGGAATACGGCTATGGCTGGTGGATTGACTCTCTCGACGGGCATCAGGTCTACTTCGGTTATGGACACGGAGGACAATTTATTTTCATTGTCCCTGATCTCAAACTGACCGCCGTGACCACATCATCCACCATGCCCAGGCAAGAACGGCGCGAGCGAAGAATGCTCCGTTGGGCCATTTACGATCTTTTCGAAACCGATCTCATACCTGCCGTAGCCAATGGTACCAGGGCACCAGAGCGTTACAACGGCTCTAAAAACTGAATATAGACGATCCCTTCCTTTTCCCGGTCCCAATAACACAAGCAAGATAGCTGTTTATCACGTGCGTTCGCTGGTCCGGTAGGACCCCAAGGTACATCCTAACCCGATTTTTCGTAATCAATAGATAAGCGATTCGTATTCCAAGAGTAGCATTTAGCGAATAAAAAACGAAGGCGGTAATTCTAAAGATTCACAACTTACTTGCGGTGATCTCGGAACTAAAAGAAATTTGCACTGGTTTCTGCAGGAGGGCCGTGATTGGGGTTTGCTGTCTTTTAAGACCGCTCAGATGTGATTCATTAAATGTCAATTCTATATAGGCTCGGACCCGCTCTGGGGTTGGGTTTGCTCGGTGTTAGACCGCCAAGACGCAATTAATGAGCTATTGAATTGCGTCTTGGACAGTTAAATTGGCCAATGCTTATTTTATCACCTGGGTGGCCTGATAAAGGATCTCGGGCGGGATCGTGATACCAAGTTGTTTGGCCCTCTTGAGATTGACTAGAAACCTATACTTTTGCGGCCGCTGCACGGGGAGATCCGCCGGCTTGGCGCCCTTCAAGATTTTGTCTACATACGTTGCTGCGCGCCGGGCCATATCTTTAAAATCCGGTGCATATGCTAACAGGCCGAAATGTTTCCTTACCACGGAGGGCAGAATAGAAAACACAGGCACCCGGTTTTTGGCTTCGAACTCGGCGATTCTCCGTCTAAAAGGAACGTACGTTCTAGACCCCACCACCAGTGCACCCGCTCGCTCCTGTGTTGCTGCTGCCAACCTGCTCTCAAGTTCTTCAGCTCTTTCATTCATGCTTCTACCTCTCCGTCTCAATTCCAAGGATTGAAGTGTAAGCCCCAACTTCGGAGCCACGACGTGTGCGGCTCTAAGGGTGCGTATGTAAGTTGGAGAGTCCGGGTTCCAGAGAAAAGCGACTCGTGTCACCTTCGGCAAGGTGTCATGAAGCAGTTCCAACAGTTTCGTGTGTAAATCTGTGAACCGCTCGGACAGCCCTGTGATGTTTCCGCCAGGCCGGCTAATGCTCGCAACGAGCCCGTTTTCCACCACATCTGAGGCGTACATCATGACGATGGGAATTGTCCCTGTAGCATTCTTTGCCTCCAGGGTTACCCGCCGGGTCGCCGTCACGATGAGATCAACTTTCATGCGCACCAGCTCTTCTGCCATGGCGGGGAGGCGGTCCATCTTAAATGCCGCCCACCGGGATTCGATGGTAATGTTCTTCCCCTCAACCCAGCCAAGGTCGCGCAGAGCCTGCCGGAAGGCTCTATCGGTTCCACCTGGGCTTGCCTTGCGCGAAAGATAACCGATCCGCGGTATCTTCCCTGTCTGCTGCGCCTCGGAGGGCAACGACGCAGCAAGTAGTCCGAGGACTAGGGTACTGATGAGCCCAATGGTCCTGAGCTTCATAATGGTCTCCTGTATTGTTAAGAAGGCACCAATATCACAGGGTAAAGGCCACCGAAAGATTGTTGCTGGTATTATTCCCCCATTACCCACATTTTTATTCACAGCGGCCTTGATAGTTTTTTCCTGCTCGTCCACCAAATTTTGATTTGACCAGACCACGATTTGGTTTAAAGATGTATGTATAGTTTAATTCACCATTGATGTAATACATAGAAACAAGGGACTCCAGAACATCGTTCGTACCCCATTCCAGGCCGTCCTTGGGTATCTCTATTGAAAGGCGCCGCCATCGTTGCTTTTTCTTAGGACCCTCTTTCCACCTCCGTTGACAAGAATGAAACCTCTCCCCTGGTTTCCAGCCACCTCCCGCTGGCCATTTTACGCCACCATCAATGTAATTTAGTCGGTTTTTCTTTGGTCGCCTGTCATATACTCTGCCCCACCCTTTGTCTCTCATAATGAATAGTTGAAGTTTATTTGACCGAGTATTAAATCGCTCGTAAACATTGAAAGTCTGATTATTCAAATACGGGTGAGTCCATTGTCGCGGGCCTTTAATCGTTTTGTTACCGCTCTTGGAAATCCGATCTACTGTATGGAGTTTCTTCTCCTTCACACCATTCCATGGAGCACCCGTCCACAACTCGTAGGGGATGTAATAAGTCTTCGTCTCGGAATCGAATAGATTCCCTTTACTCCAAGGATGAGGCATCTGGTGTTTGCCCTGGGCGAAAGAACTCGATCCCCAAAACAGAATAATCCAAAGTATGGCTAGAATAACATTCATTGTAATTCTCCCCTTTTCTTTAAGTTGGTTAAGTATCAACCGACTTTATTTAGAATCACCTGGTAGGCAGCCCTCTCCGCCTTCAGTTTCTCCATAAACTCAGCCTCGGTGATCAGGCCCTACCAATAACCCGATTCATAGAGCAAGGGGTATGCCGATTCCGCGGAATTGCAGGGGCTCACGATAAGGTGCTGAATTAGTGGGAGAATGTTTGGGAGCTGAATTTAACAGACATTGGAGGAAAAGGGGTAAGTGTAGCTTCTTTGCTACACCTGTGTAGCAAAAATGCTACAGCTGAATTTGGATTCTCTAACCCCCATTTCCACGCCAAACGCAATTAAACGACGCTTTAACGGAGTCCTACTCAGATTCACGATTTTGTAAATTCAATTTAGGCTCAGAGCCGCTCTGGGCGTGGGTTTGCTCAGTGTTAGACCGCTAGGACCTGTCAAATATATCCTCCTGCCCCGGGAGATTTGCTTCCTTGGCCTCGAAGTGTTCAGGGAGAATTGAGTTTAGCTGAGTTAGAAGCGGATTTTTCTTGGACTATGACCACCTCATGGCCATAGAACACAGTTGATTCTAATCCCAGCGAGCGAGGAAGTACTGATCTTTTTTATCTTTGCCCCACATTTTTACTCAAAAAGTTTCGAATCAGCGCAGCAATAGCCTTGCCATCTTCTTCTAACGCGAAATGACCTGTATCGAGCAAATGAAATTCAATGTTCTTGAGATCTCGCTTATACGGGTGAGCACCATCTGCCGGAAAGATATGATCGTTCTTTCCCCACACGATCAACGTAGGAGGTTGATATTTGCGGAAATAGGCCTGCCATGCCGGGTAGAGAGGAACATTGGTCCGATAGTCATAAAACATGGCTAATTGAATGTCATTATTTTCAGGCCGACTCAAATGCTGCAGATCAACATGCCAATTATCCGGACTGATCTTCTCAACATCCCGCACCCCATTCGTGTATTGCCATTTCAATCCCCCCGGAGAATGAAAACCCTCCAAGGCTTTACCATTTTTGACGGTCTTCTTATTCCAGTACTTCTTGATGGGATCCCAAAACTCTTTGAGGCCTTCTTCATAAGCATTGCCATTTTGCACAATCAATGCCTCTACCCTTTCCGGATATTTTGCTGCGATTCTATATCCAATGGGAGCGCCGTAATCCATGAGGTAGATGCTGAACTTTTCGACATTGAGCGCCTCAAGAAAACCTTCAACGATCTTTGACATGTTATCGAACGTATATTCAAATTTAGCCATGGGAGGCTGTTCACTTCTTCCATAACCGGGATAGTCAGGCGCCAAAAGGTGATATTGATCTGACAGGTCCCGGATTAAGTTGCGAAACATGTGGGATGACGTAGGGTAGCCGTGGAGCAAAAGAATCGTGGGTGCTTTCTCGGGTCCTGCTTCACGGTAGAAAATGTTCACTCCATTCACTTTAACTGTCTTATAGTGCGTTGCGACCTGCTGTGACCAAGCGGGGATTGCGTGTGTGATGGCGATCAGGATTGCCAGGATTGTTATGGTGAGTGTTGACTTTTTCATTTTTCGTTCCTCCCTACCTAAATGTTACGAATCTGCTTTTGAGGAGTGGCAACCAAGAATCGAAGAATTCCCAAAACAGCCACCCGTCAGCGAATCCCACACCCTGGTCCTTCCGATGGTGCTTCAGTGATGAGCTTTGCGATGAGTTGCGCGCTCGGTTCGCTCACGGCGGGCTCAGGTGCGGCTTCACCGAGCTGCCTTCTTAGGGAAACAATCGTTTCTTCCAGCTCTGCGATACACTGTTGGAGTTTTTGAACCCTCGGCACCATTTCCTCTGCCGTAAATCGTTGCTTGATGTGCTGGGTGCAATTGGGACTCCAGGCCTTCACGTGGAAGCGCAAGACGCGCTCACGGCGCGCCTCGTAATCGGGGTCGACGACGCGCTGCAATAGTTCCGGATCATTTTCGATGAATTCGGCGGTCCCCCAGATTTTGATCCGATGGCGGTTTGGATAGTCCATCAGGAAGATGTACGCTTTGTTGTTTTCGTTCAGGTTCCCAAGAGAGATGTATTGGGCGTTCCCTGCAAAGTCCGCGAACGCGAGCGTGTGTTCGTCGAGTACCTTGAGGAAGCCTTTCGGACCACCGCGGTACTGAATGTACGGTTGCCCATCCGCGCCGGCGGTGCCCAAGTACAGGGAATCTCGCTCGGCGATGTATTGTGCAAGCTCCGGCGTCACCACGTCCCGCCAGGGACCCTGCTCGCCCCGCTGTTCCATCTTGGCGTAGGAGGTGCGTGAGCCACGTTTCTCTTGGGCCGACTTGACAATAGGGGTAAAGGCAATTTCACTAATCGGGGGTTTCATGATACGCCCTCCTTTCCTTTCACCATCCTTTTTTCGAAATCTGCGCCTTGCCGCCGTCGATTATGAACTCGGCTGAAGGGAGGCTGTTACTTTCTTCCTAACTCGCCTTACTAGTAGAGTCCGGGGGTGCATGTCAATAGGCTAGAAACCGGCGTCTTGGCGGGTACTTACAGGCCGGTTTCATCCCACACGCAATTAAACGACGCTTTAATTGCGTGTGGCGCAGGACGCAATTAATGAGCTAGTGAAATGCGTCTTGGGCAGTTTTAACGCTTCTCACAATAGAAAATAGCGGCCCGATGTGGACCGCCATTTTCTTTGAGTAGGGGTTGTGTCTATGGCTTCGGCTAGCAGATTTACAGACCACCCCCCATCGATAGGCGTGAAATAGGCTGCGTCCTACTTTTATTCGCCATCACCACTGCCGCGATCAAATTGCTTGTCTCGGCGAACATCTCGTACTTCTTGCTCAAAATTCACCCCCAGCCACTGGACGTCTTTATTAACTTTGTCCCAATTGATCTCATTTCCCTGTAGCAGGTTTCTGGTATCAGCAATAGCTTTTTGTAGTTTCTCCCCTGGGTCCCAGTATTGACCAATTAATGAGCATGCGTCTTGGGCAGTTTTAACGCTTCTCACAATAGAAAATAGCGGCCCGATGTGGACCGCCATTTTCTTTGAGTAGGGGTTGTGTCTATGGCTTCGGCTAGCAGATTTACAGACCACCCCCCATCGATAGGCGTGAAATAGGCTGCGTCCTACTTTTATTCGCCATCACCACTGCCGCGATCAAATTGCTTGTCTCGGCGAACATCTCGTACTTCTTGCTCGAAATTCACCCCCAGCCACTGGACGTCTTTATTAACTTTGTCCCAATTGATTTCATTTCCCTGTAGCAGGTTTCTGGTATCAGCAATAGCTTTTTGTAGTTTCTCCCCTGGGTCCCAGTATTGACCCGTGAAGCCCCTGCCAGCAAAACTAGCAAGCCAATCACCCAGCACCTTAAGTCCAGCATCAAGCTCTGCTTTGCCCTGCTTGGTCTGTCCCGTCTGAGCCATTACGAGTCCCAGATAAACCTGATTTAAGCGGTCCCTGCTATGGAGGCCCTTGCCTTTCTTGAGGCTTTCGAGTGCCTTATGATTTTCCCCAAGCTCATGGTAGGTCCTTCCAAGATAGGTCCAGTTCCCTACGCAGAAACCTGATTCACAATTAATATAATTGGAGTTGGACTGGGCGATGGCCTCAAAATTGGGCAAAGCAGCTTTGGGATTGCCCTGGAAGAGAGCGTCACGGCCTTTCATTATATGTCTTCCGTCCGAAAATATAGATCCAAAGGTAGATGCAGGATAATTGATCAAGAAGACAAGTAATAGTATAGGCCAAACGCTAATTTTGAGTGGCTGAATGTTCATTTTTGAATCTCCTCGTATTTGGTGTCCTTAATACAAATAAGCAAGGAGCCTGCACAGCACTGCAAAAGTAGCTGGCTCTAAACTTTCCATTTCTCCCCTCCATTAGCCTCACATCTCGCTTGAAGCCTTATCAATGATGGGGGGCCTCATGCTTATTGGTTTGTGACTAAGAGACCGATATCACAGGGGAAAAGGTTGTCAATCATCGTAGAACGTAATTAATCGACGCATTAATTGCATCCTGGCGTCACCAGAACCAAAAACGGCTGCCCGAATGTTGGCCGCCGCCAAATTCATCGCCAGGGTGTTTCGCACTATGGAGATTCTTCGAATGGCATGGACCCTGTAAATATCCCCCTGTCTTTCATATCTTGAATGAGTCGTTTTCTCTGGTCATACAAATTAATGAGCTGGTTTCTTAGATTACTGAGTTCCCTTTGTTGGTATGTATATTCAGGAAGTAGTTGATGTCCAGGTAGAGGGGACACGCGATCCGGGAAACCTACCTTACCTGGACGGGCCACATCTGCCCGGTGAGTGATCACCCTTCCTGGAACAAACTTTCCACCATGACGAAGTCCCATTATCATCCGACCACCACCGAAAGGAGAACCCACCTCTAAATTGACTATTCCTGTGCCCCTAGATTGTGCTGGATCTACCTTTGCATCCTTAACCCTAGACAATAGATCATCAATGCGAGCGTTTATAACCCGGAGAGAGTTAAGAAGTGTAGGGTCTGGGCTGGTTGTACCTCTAGTAATTAACCAGCGGAGTTCTCGTCTTGATTCGATTTGCTGTGTAAGATCTCTATACGTACCCTGGTATTCCCTCGCCAGTTGATCTTCGACTTCAAATTCTCGGACGTTCGGTGAGGGTGGTGTCTCTGCTACATCCTCCCCAGAAGCGAGAAGATTCACTGTCGGTGTAATCATCGTAGGAGAATTTTGGATCATAGCGATAACAACACCCTGCGGTTCTGTTTCGGTCGCTTGCGCAATTGACTCGATCTGATTCCTGGTAATACCAATTTCTCCTCCCAGACCTTGGAATTTAACCATTCCGCCTTCTTCCCAGTATTTTTTGACAGTCATACGCCGCCCGTTCTCAAGCACAATGGTGTAGTCAGCGAATAGCACCCCCGGCAAGTATAGACCGACTGCCAGACCAAGAATGAATAATTTTGTAACCTTCATAGGAACCCCCTCTCTGAAATCAAAAAAGCCAGCAAACCCTGGCGACGGATCGTCCAGGGAACAGGCTTATATATGTTAGCTTCACGAATCCCCGCTTGAGGAACATCGCTGACCCTCTGTTGGGCCTCACATCGAGCAAGATGATTTGGAAATGACGGGAGGCTCTAATTAGTACGTATCGGTGGCTTTATTAGATGGCAGAGCCTATGTCAATAGCTATAGATGTGCTTCTATATTATTTAGGGGGTAAACTGAGCACCAAGGAACAATTGGGAACATCAAGCTGGTAGGATACATCTAGCCAGAATGGGCTAAAAGTAGATTTCAGTTATGGAGTATGCTAGGTGAACAGTTTAATGACTAGCACTGTTAGATTGACGTCAGAATCAATGAAGCAGAGAGGAAAACCAGTTAATGACCCTGCACCAGCTCAAGGTTTGGACAACCGCTGCAAAACGCCAAAGTATGACAAAGGCGGCCGACGAACTACGTATCAGGCAGCCATCCGTTACCCAACAAATTAAGCTGTTGGAGAGAGAGTATGGACTAAATCTCTACACGGTTAATGGTCGAGGAATTGAACCTACGCCGGCGGGGAGGATTCTCCTTAAATATGCCAAAAAGACTCTATTGCTTGTAGATAATCTTGAGAAGGAAATAAGAAGCAGCGTAAAGCGAAGACGCAGGCATAGGTAAAAACCCACCGGAATATTGTCTCTGCCCTACCTCACTTTCTGCAACATAAAATGTAAATTCTAAATACGCTCGGAGCCACTCTGGGCCTCGATTTCCTCAATGTCAGGCTGCCAGAACGCAATTAAACGACGCTTTAATTGAGTCCTACGCAGCATATTGGCGTATCGGTTCTCTTACCATCCCGTAGCTGAGGAAAAAGCCAATACGCAGGCAAAGATTAAAACCTCCGAGGGGATCGGTTCTGGCATGCGGGCGCAAGGGAAAGAGGCCCTGCCCTACGGGGTCGACATACAGGGCCGTCCTAGTAGGGTGAACCCCTTCAGTGACCCGCATCGTGACACCACTCTCCAGGAGCCACTTGACTAAATCGAGTGAAATAGGCGAGTAATACCTAAGTATGGCGCAGTATAGATAGAAGCCTGATCTTAGAGAGAACCGAAAGCAAGCAGTTCATTTTCTCACTAAAAATGTGGGAATAAATAGAGAGTTTTTAGAGGACATCATAGAGGAGGTAAAGCAGGCATCCTCTCTGAGCAAGCACCGCCAAAGAGGATTTAGCAAGAAGATGTCGACCGAAAAAGAAACATGGCGTGCAGTAGAACTCGTACAGAAGATAGAGGATTGGCAGAGGCAATTGTCAAAGGCTGCTCGACGGAAAAAGAAGGAGGACTCAAATAGAATTATTCAAGAAGAACTGAACCCCAGAAGAAAAGAGCTGGCTCGTTTAACGCGTCAATATAACTTCACCCGGCCCCGGAGTAGATCGAAGCTGGTATCGCGTTTACTGTATGGATTTTCCCATTTAAACCAAGCCAACGCTGAGGGAAAGGAATTAAAAGCTCATGCCATTCATGGATTTGCAATCATGCTTTATTGCGATGGGCTGCTGAAAGTCAGTGAGAAGACCATCAGGCACGCAACTGCGGCCTATGATAGAGTGAGAAGGAGAATTGGGAGGTTCGCTTCGGGTAAATTCCCCCGAAATCAAAAGCAGAAGATTTTAGGGAGGATAGCATATATAATTAACCTCCGGCACAGCCTATTGGCGAACCCGCAAGTAACCGCAAAGATGTACCGATAGCTTTCACGAAGACCTGAGTACGTACTTGTCTTATTGGTTTCCTGTCGCTGTAGGACCTCTAGAACGCAATTGATGAGACGTCAAGGGGAAAACGGAATGAGAGACCGCTTATTTCTCTCGGGTATTGGTATTGTGTCTTTTCTAGTGCTCTCGAGTGTGGGATTTATCCTGTTGGGTCGGAATGTACAGACCACAGGAGATTTCAACGCTTCGGCTCTGCCTGCGCTGAACGCCTTTCTTAACGGGACAAGCGCCACCTTACTCACCGTCGGATACTTCTTCATCCGAAGGAAAAAGAAGACGGCTCACAAGTTCTGTATGTTGACGGCCTTTGGGATATCATCCCTCTTTTTGGTCTCCTATCTGATTTACCACTACCAGGTCGGCTCGGTACCCTTTCCTGGACAGGGTTTAATTCGATTGATCTACTTCCCTCTCCTGATCTCCCACATCGTTCTGGCTGCCATTATCGTTCCATTAGCTTTGACTACGATTTATCGTGCCTGGAGCAAGAATTTTGCTAATCACGTTCGGATTGCCCGTTGGACACTCCCTCTTTGGCTGTATGTTTCGCTCACGGGTGTGATTGTCTATTGGATGCTTTATTGGCTTTATCCGCAGCCGTAGCAGAAGAAATCAAAAAGCCGAATACACCGGCAACGGTAAAGACCCACCAGAAGATTCAGAACGCAATTAAACGACGCTTCAGTATAATCTTCTGCGTGATTGGAGAATAGGAGAAATCCATCCAATCTCGGTGCTGACAGGCTAAGTCACCAAAAGATTTCACAGTTCCCCAAGGTTTCTCAACCAATAACAAAAGACTTGGCCCTTTCACCTTCACACGGATGGATCTTCATAGATTTCTCTAACAATATTCATAAACCAGGGTGGTCTCTGAAGCACAATGTATATGAGAGACACCCCGAGAATGGGAAGAAGGAATGCCGCATCTATAATTGCTAGAAGAACCAAAACAGCAAGAATCTTTTTTGTCTTTATGCTCATAATAGATTCCTTTATTCATTTTTTAGGGATCAGATGACGCTAGAAATCCTGTCAAAGCTGAGGGGAGTATCTTAATTCATTTTACGAATGTAGCAATATCAACTTGGGGGAAGGCGGTCAAGGATGCCAGAATTTTATTAACCGACGCTTAAATTCTTCCTGGGAGCAAGTTAAAGATTCCCGCGTCAGAGCAGATTCGCGGGTGGATCGGTGCTATGTTGAAAGAGATGAGGTTCGTTATAAGCTACAAGAAAAAGCCGCCATCGAATGATCCCGAGCACCAGATTTTAATTTCGGTATTTTATGTGGAACGTGACGATAAGCCGTCGATGGAGGAGGTTTTGAAGATAGTTGAAAAACACAGCGAAGACGATTTCATCCCGGATTCTATTGAGGTTAAGGATGGCTACGTTTAAGAGTCCCGCCCAGATTCTCAACTACCCTGTAGCTGAAGAAAAAGGCGGTCTTAAGCTGGTTTCCTTGCTGCTGGTTTCGGCTCCACCACCGGGACCTCCTGACTATGCTCTGCCGCAATCTCAGCTGCGTGCCTCAACTTCGAGACGTTTCCATTGAATATACCACCTTTGGAAACTACCAGGGAGTCGGTCTCAATGTCTCCGGAGACCCGGCCCGTGGAGGTGATCTCAACGTTCCCCGTGGCCACCATATTGCCTTCATAAACCCCCTGGATCAGGGCGTTCACCGTGTTGACATTGGCTCGAACGATCCCCTTGTTCCCAATGACCAATCTCCCCTCGACATTGATCTCTCCCGCTACCTCGCACTCGATTTGTATCGAATCCCCTATAGTAAATTTTCCTTCAAGGCGGGCAGACTCACCCAAGACCGTGAGCAGAGGGCCTCCCTGTCTTGCGCCGTTCCGCTTTTTGTTTCCGAATATAAACGCCTCCTTTTGAATAACAGTTACCGTCCCTCTTCAAGGCCTCACCTTGCGCAAGATGCTTCGCATATGTTGGGGAGAGGTTGTACGCAGGCACCAATATCACATGAAAAAGGGCTGTCAAGGAGGCTCTATTTCATCCCAACACGCAATTAAACGACGCATTAATTGCATCATATGGCTATTTGGGCCTCACAATACGAGTAAGTTGAGAAGTGAGTAACTCGTCGGTGAGGATTTCGCTATGAAAATGGCACAACGCTCTTACATCTTCACGTTGATATTCTGGTTCAGACGGAAGAAGTTGGTGGGGTCGTATTTCTTCTTGACCGCCATAAGGCGCTCGTAATTAACACCGTAGGCTGCCTTAACCCGGGCATCACTCTCGTCTTCGCTCATGTAGTTGACGTAGACTCCTTCTTCAAAGAAGGACTCCATCACTTTCCAGAGCTGCCGGGCTAACTCAATTTTCTTTTCAGACTCAGCCGGGTCTTTCCATTGGTTTGCGATAAGGAAGCTGTACGGCGCGCGCCTGTGGCTAAACGCAGTGTCTCTTTCGCCAACCCGACTGACTGCACCCCCCAGATGTTCGATAGGCACTGTAGAGGAGTTCGCGGGCTCAGCGGCGAGATAGTCGACAAGGGTGCGAATCGCGTCATCGCTGAGCTCCTTCAAGAAGCTGCTCTTAAAGTACCTATGCAAGGGACCGGGCGGTTGGTTGGCTTCCAGCATGGTCTGGACCGTCATGTAGGGGACAGGGGCGATGGTATCGGCCAGCGGAGGGCCAAATTCTTGCAGGGGCCGCAAGACTTTCTCTCCCTCCCGAATTGAGCCACAATAACAAACATACACATCTAGAATCCTACCGCTCGGTGGTAGTCGAAAGATTGCATCAGCTCTCACTTCGTCTGGGGCAGTACCTGCAAACTCGCGGTAGAAGCTGAGGACTTCCCTGGCCTTTTCGAAGGGGTACGTCGCTATTCCCCCTAGAACTATAGGCCCAACAGGATGGAGACGGTACTCGAATGAGGTCACGACTCCGAAATTGCCACCACCACCCCGCAGTGCCCAGAAGAGGTCGTCGTTCTCACTGGCACTCGCCGTCAGCAACTGTCCATCCGCGGTCACGACATCGGCTGACATCAGATTGTCGCAAGCGAGGCCGTACTTACGATTGAGGTAACCAATGCCGCCGCCCAAAGTAAGGCCCGCGATCCCAGTGGTGGAGACGATTCCGCCTGTCGTGGCTAACCCGAAGGCCTGTGTCTCCCTGTCGAACTCCCCCCAGGTGACACCACCCTCAGCACGCGCCGTTTGTCGCGCCGGGTCGACACGGATGCCTTTCATGGGCGACAAGTCGAGCGTCAGGCCACCGTCACATATAGCCTTACCTGCGACGCCGTGGCCGCCCGCCCGCACGGATAAAAGCAAATCATTGGCCCGGGCAAAATTGACAGCGGCGATCACGTCGGCTACGCCTGTGCTACGGGCGATCAGCGCTGGCCGCTTATCGATCATGGCGTTCCAAATTGTGCGAGCCGCATCATACCCCTCATCGCCGGCAAGGAGCATCTCGCCGCGCAGATCCGCCTTGAATTGTTTAACGATCGTTTCCTTAAGAGTTGTACGTCCGCCCGTGGTTGTGACGAGTTCTAAATCCGACATATGACTTCCCCTTAATTACTTCTTAATGGAAATAAAAAAGCCAGCACATCTTTGTGAAATATCACTATGAAAGGGGTTGTCAATCGTTCCAGCATGCAATTAAACGACGCTTTAATTTCATCACAGCGGACGTGCCGCTGTTATGACATCGCTGTAGCCACGTTTTTTTGCCTTTGAAGCCAGTTTGCGAGGCTATCCTTGATTCCATCACGTTTCCATAGCTCTCTGACGGAGCCATAAAAACCAGCCATTGGCTTCGGGATAAGTCTTCTTTTTACTAGGTTGGGTAAGATTCCGTGAGGTTAAAGAAGTGGATTTTATTTTTCGCACAAAGGAATCGGGACTTTAGCTGGAATCTATTGACGATATACCAGCGACGCGACATGACCGGCTAAAAATAAATGGTTCCTGAAAGGGAGATTCTATGTCCAGCATAGAGGAAAAGAATTTTGTGTCCCTAAAAGTTTCGGGGGAAGAAGTTAACAGTTGCTACCATGAGGCAGGTACCGAATATAAAGAGTGCGTGATTTTCGCGCAGACAGGCGGCGCCGGCACCACCGCATATATGTCTTGGCATCTTAATATGGCCACGTTTGCAGACGCGGGATACCACGTCTATGCACCGGACTTTGTGGACTATGGCCACACGAAGAGGGTCTCAGAAGAAAGAGGTCGAATTAGTGCTTCGGAATTCATATTGGCCTTTATGGATGTCTTTGGTATCGGCGGAGCCCATTTTATCGGGAATTCCATGGGTTCGAACGCCATTACTCAATTCGTCATTGATCATCCTGAGCGGGTGAAGAGTCTCATATTAACCGGCAGTGAGCCCATTGTTGAGGCGGAGGGGTTACATGCGCTTACAAAAGACATGAACAAAACGGCCAGGACCGACTTTGTGAAGGTGATGTTGAATAAGCCTAAAGTCCTCTTCGATGATATGAGAAGGGCCACTGCTGATTTTTTCTACGATCGAGATCACCCAAGGATCGATGAGGTAGCAAAGCAACGCCTCGAAGCCATCAACCAACCAGGTATGCGGGAGCAGGCCCTAGCTCATGCAATGAAGACAAGGGAGAGCGGTAGGGGCTATTTTCAGGCCTCGCAGCTCGGAAAAATCCAGGCACCTACCTACTTGATCCATGGAAGAGATGAGCGTCATTTCTTCCCTAAAGAAACAGCATCTGTACTGCTGAATTGTGCCATTCAAGTGGCCATGTGCATTCCCGACTGCAGTTGTACCATCCTTGCGCATTGCGGACACTGGCCACAGATAGAGAAGGCCAACACTTTTAATGCAATGGCCCGAGAATTTCTTGACCGCCAGAAGGCGAAGGCCCATTGAGGGAGAGATTATCCGGCTGGTGATTAGGTTGCGCCACCCGGGTTCATTTTAGCCAACGCGGCTTCCCGCCATCTATCATTTGGCAGCACACCTTCCATACCCAGGACATGATAGTAGGATGTGTCCGTTCCAGGAGGCGTGCCACCGTTCTGCACTGTCGTGATGGCTTCAAGAAGCACCTTGCGCCCCACGATGATCGCTTGGTCGGCGGGCCCCAGATGCTCCTTGGTCCGATCCACAATGGGCCCCATGCTTTCCTGCGTAGCGCGGTCCTGGTTGTTAGTACCCTCGATGCCCGAAAACGTCTCGTACCTTTGCACTTGCCGGTCAATGCCCCAGTCGTTCAACCTGTTTCGGTAGGACCGAAACGTCTTCTGATCCACGTGACTGGGACCATTGCCTTCCCGCTCCAGGCTACGCTCCTCATCGGTCAAGGGTTTATCCGCGTCAACGCTGTGTTGCCAGTTCCAGACCATGCAGCTCTCATCGTCCATGGGGACCCAAAAGTGGCCGGGGGCCCTGACACAACCGTTCACCTCTTTAGAAGCAACGGAGCGGATTTGAGTAAACGGCATAACAAACTGACGTGCCTTGATAAAGGTCCCCTCCTCCCCCAGAGGCCTGATGGAGAAGTAGCAATATCCGTAGTCGGTCCTTTCAACTTCCAATCTGGGCGCTTTGCCTCTCACAGCGGGGTCGGTTGGACTGATTCCCCTGGCTTCGGTGCGGGTGCTCAAGGATCGGTGCAGAATCGCCGCGTGGGATTGATCGATTCCGCCTTCCAGGGCCTGCAGCCAGTTGCACTCCTGGATCACCTTGGTGATATGCCGATGGCTCTCAGCCACTTGGGTCCAGGCAAACTTGGGCGGCGGTGGTTGCAACTCCCTTGGTCCCATGTAGGTCCAGATGACTCCTCCAAACTCCACGGTGGGATAGGCCTTCATGTGGACCTTATCCTTGAAATCTTGGGGCTCATTCATTTGGTCAACGCAGTTGCCCTTCACGTCGTACTTCCAACCATGATAAACACAGCGGAGGCCATCCTTTTCATTGCGGCCCAACCAAAGGGACACTCCGCGATGGGGACAGAATTCCTCCAGAACGCCTATCCGGCCGTGGGTGTCTCGAAACGCTACCAGCTTTTCTCCCAAGAGTTCTAACCGCACCGGTGCGCCATCGGGTTCGGCTAGCTCCCCGGAGAGCAACGCCGGAATCCAATACCGCCGCATGACCTCTCCCAGGGGTGTCCCCGGTCCCGTTCGGGTCAGCAGTTCGTTCTCTTCGCGTGATAGCATGGGTCGTCTCCTTCGGCAGGTCGAATACTTAGATTCTTTATGACAGAGATTGGAAAAGATCCCACCGGATCTAACCGTTACCAACAAAGAATGACACCTGCCAGGGCCATATATGCCATTTCTTTTATTCTGGTTGGTCCAAGGTTGTCAATCTTTACTAACAAAGGACATCTGAATCAGCCTGCAACAAAAAAAAATAAAAATTACAGCGGGCCTCAAGCTTGATTTCACAGGTTGACACCTTTAGGATCGATACGGATTTTGTAGCCACTGAAAGGGAGGTGAACCGATGCTACTCATTAACAATCAGGAAGTGGAACAATTGCTGGCAATGGAGGACTGCATTCCAGCCATCGAGGAGGGATATCGAGAACTGGGCGCCGGTCGTGCGGCAAACTTCCCGGAAGGGGGACGGATGGACGTTCAAGCGCCATCGCCCGGTGAGCAAGCTGAGCGGTTCTATATTTGGGGCGGTTTAGCCGGTGTGCTACCCGCACGGGAGATCTTTGCCATTCGGATGAAAAGCGATATCTGGTACACCGAACTGGATGTCAATGGTGTTCCCACGCAGAAGAAGTTTTGTAAGGAACCCGGTACCTATTGTGGCATCGTGTTTTTGTTCAGCACCCGCACTGCAGAACCTCTGGCGGTGATCAACGATGGGGTTGTGCAGCACCTTCGGGTGGCAGCAACTAGCGGTGTTGCCGCAAAGTATCTTGCCCGTCAGGACAGCAAGGTCCTGGGCCTCATAGGATCGGGCGGCATGGCGAGGACCCACGCTTTAGCGTTTCGAGCCGTGCTACCCATAGAAAGGATCAACGTTTTCAGTAACACGCCGGCGCACCGAAATGAGTTCGCCAGGGAGATGTCGGATCGAATGGGCATCGAGGTGAAGGCCATGGACACCCCTGAAGAAGCCGTCAAAGACGTGGACGTTCTTTGCAGTTGCACCGATTCCATTTTACCTGTGGTCAAAGAGAGCTGGCTCAAGCCAGGGATGCATGTCAGCTGCGTCTTGACCTATGAAGTAGAGCCCAAGGCGGTGGAGCGGGCGGATGTCGTGGTTCGCCACCTCAAGGGAGGAACCATCGGAGTTAAAGCGTCTGCAGAAGAGCTGGAGAAGCAGGAACTGACCCGCGCGACCCGCAACAAGCGTTATGGACAATCCCTGGAATTTAAGGAGCTTCCCACCCTGGCTGACCTTGTGACCCGAAAGATCCCTGGTAGGACATCCCGCAACCAAATAACCTATTACCATAACATGCCGGGGTGCGGGATTCAGTTCGCGTCGGTTGGTGCGACCATTTTGGAACGAGCCAAGAGAGAACGGGTTGGAAGAGAGATTCCAACAGAATGGTTTTTACAAGATATTCGTAACTAAGAATACAACTTAGGAAGCCTTATTGCATCGCCAGGGCTCAAATTTGCCACTCCATCAATCAGTATAAGTAAGACCATTGGAGAAACATTTGATCATGAAACCTCTGGTACCACTGGGATTTTTTGCCTTGCAATTCCTCGCAATAATTGAAGGACACGCAGGTGAAAAAGGCAACTTAATCCAATTACGTGAGGTCCGAATCGTTGTAGAAGACTCGAATAGTCATATGAAAGAGATGGGACTCACTGAAGCGGCGCTCAAAAACCACGTTTTGGCTCTATTGCTGGGAAAACTACCTCGGGTTGATGTAAAGGACTCGGCCGAATCCTTCGTCTACGTTAATGTCAATGTGTTGTACGGCAGCATGGGAAACCGGAGGAAGTATTACTTTGGCAACGTGAACGTCCAAGTCAAACAACCCGTGGTCAAAAACAACACCAATGAAGAAATTGTCGCATCCGTATGGAGCATTTCCCACGTGGTGACGGGTCCGCCAACCAGTGCTCCTGCCCATGTGTGGAGCTCCCTCGAGACGATGCTTACGACTCTCGCAACCGACTGGTATCAAGATAATCCGTCAAAATAAGCACCGGATCCGCGACCTCCCTTATATCACGGATCGTGATAGTTAAACTCGTTGTGTTGGATGGTGTTGATGAAGACGAGGGAGAGCGGCTGCCCCTTGTTCTTCGCCAGTTCAAGCAAACTGGTAACGGCCTTGGCCCTGGGATAGAAAGATCCGTATCCCAACCGCTGGTAAATTTCTTTTTCCGGGAGGTTTGCTCCGTAGATGATACTGGCATGAGGGATCAAGTTCTGTGGCAACCCCTCAGCCAGTGGCAATCCCTGACCGGCATTGTTTCCGATGAGAACGTGATTCACTGAATCGCCCAAATCTTTAAGCGCGACTATGATCCCTTCCATCGACACCTCATCCCATATTTTCATCTCGATCTTTGTTTGCTCTGCGGTTAGCGGAACGCGCAAACTCTGTGGCACCTGGTATGGCCCGTCCTGTTGAGCCACACGAGTCCAGGGAAGCGGCGGATCGGTGACAAAATGACCTACCGTTACCTCATTGTCCAGAATTAAAGTTACAAACCGATGGGCCAATAATTGAGAAATCTCAGTTCCAAGGGACATGATAACTACTCCCACCCAACTGGTGCAAACTCCTTTAAGCTTCTTACCATAATCAACATTCAAAAATCTAACCAAATATATATGAAATTTTTGGTTGAATTTTGGATTACGGGATCAGGAGAAAGATGCCTCGCGCGAAGACGCAAAGTGCGAAGCGAAACCAGCTGGCAGTGAGCAGCAATTCGGACTACGGATTAAAGACAGCAAGCAGTACGAAATCAACCCCGTCGCCTGGGTTTTCTGAATTCAGATTTGCCTACTGCCTACTGCTATCTGCCTACTAGTTTCCCTTGGCGTCTTGGCGCGAAAATCTTTATTGAAGTTGCTCTGTTGAACATTCTATCGGTAAGAATCAACAATTTAAATTTAAAAGTGCTTTCGCCTTTTTACTTTTCACTTCTTCTTTAGGGTTCGCCATATAATTTTACGGTGTTGTCGTATAGGAATTTACGTTTCTGCTCAGCGCTGAGATCTTGCCGTTCAAGTATCTCCAATGCCGCGTTCTCCCGACCCTCATTATGCGGGATATCCGATGCGTAAAGGATTTGGTCCTCCCCCAAGAGCTGTATCTCCTGTTGAAGCAGGGTATCATCGGCCTCCGGGGCGACAAATATCCTCCCGGATTTAACATAGTCCACTATCCGTTGCTGCGGAAGACTGTCAGTTCCCGGCATTTCCAGATCTTTATCTATGGGCAGGTAGTGGTCCATCCGTTGAACCATATAGAGCATCCACTCTGCACCAAACTCAAGAAAGGCAATTTTCAAATCAGGATAACGGTCAACCATGCCTTGTCCAACGATAGCTGCGAAGGCTAACTGCCCGGGAATACCCATTCCGATGGCATGGGCAGAAAAAATATTGTTGCACAGATCTTCGAAAGGCGGATAGCTCATTCCCATGTGGACACAGAGAGGAAGCCCAGTGCGCGCAAACTCGTCCCAGACGGGAACGAAGCTAGCATGGGACAGGGGTAGCTCACCCGCGGTACCAAAAACCACTGCAGCTGAAGCTCCCAGGGACTGGATTTCCTCCAAAGCGGCTAGAGCCTGCCTGGTCTCTCTGAGAGGCAACAGGGCTGCCCATTTGAGCCTCCTTTTTTCTCCTTGGCACTGCTTGCCCATGTACCGGTTATAGGACCGCCAGAGGGCGGCCTCAAATCCTGGATCAGAGGTCATTCGAGCATACAGAGTGCTGGGAAAAAGGACCTGGCTATCGATCCCTAGCCGGTCCATATCGCGCAAGCGAGCCTGGGGTTCCGAGATATCCCTGCTACCGAGAGGGAACTCCTTTCGGTCCCGTGGAGCTCCGAACTCTTCGAGGATACTCTGGGGCGTATTTGCCGGTTGCGCCCCTCGTCCAGTGGGACGGGGCAAAATACGACCATCAATCATCCACCCAGTGTTATACCGGCCCATGTCCGCGTCGCCCGCTTTTACTGGCCGAGGACGTCGAACGGAATACTCGCTGGGTAAGTCCGCCCACATCCTTGGACTTAGATTCACATGAGCATCGGCATCAAATATTTTGTAGCCGTCTAACATGACTCCTCCCCATTCAAATCATTGAAAAAACGTTGGCGCCAACTAGTTTCTTATGTATTCCTCTATTCTGTTTATTGAAAAGTTTCAACGTCTCCTAATTAATTTCCTTTAGGGAATGGGATTAGGATGTCTCGCCCTGTGGAATAGCGCTTCGGGCGAACAACTTGATCTCGGTCGAGTCAGTATTCCACGGGGCGAGCTGCAAAGGCGCAAAGGGCGCCAAGCATAAATAAATTTATCAATTCGAAACTCAAAATCCGAAATTCGCAACAAATCCAAATTCTAAAATCTAATAACTTTTTTTTGCATTCAAATCTTATCCCTCGTCACAAATCTTAAATCGAAAATCCAAAATCTAAAATAATTTTTACTTGTTCTTGCCTTCTGTTAGTGGATTATCTTGATGCCACTTGGTGGCAAAGTCGGTCAAGATCAAGGTTAGAGTTTCTTTGACCTGCGATGCGGCTCTATGGGGTAATCCGGTAAGGATATATTGGCTATCCCATACAAATGCCCACACAATTTGATCGGTTTTCTTGATAGCTACGAGTCTAAATGCTTCAACCTCGAGTACCCCATAGTACCGAATTGTCGCTCCCTCCGCCTCTATCACTCCAAAGGTAGCATCCACCAGCAACGAACCTTCAACCGATGGTTGATTGACCACCACGCGGGGCACTTTATGCTGCAATAACGTGAGGGTATAAGCTTTTATCCATTCCTCAGTCAGCCCTAACATCTTCTCCTTACAGTCCAGGTTTTCCACAACCAGGGTAATCCCCTCTAGCTGTGCCAATTCGGACGATTGTCCCAGTTCCTTGCCTGGTCCCAGCAGAAATTGCAAGGCTAAGAAATTAATCAGCAATAATCGGCGCATTGAGTGACACCCCCTATGATCCTACGCATTCTCCATCACAGCTGCAACGCTGTCAACACGCGCGGTAATCTCAATAAGTTATTGAAATTGTATACTATTAATTCTAAGAGGGTCTTTCTTATCCACAGGTTGAAATAAACGTCGATATTGGATAGCCTCTGTTCCAAAGTGGAGGGACGAGACACAACAGGAGAGAGAGCACCCGATTCCCTTGGCGCTCGGATACCGGCCGACGGCCGAGAGGCAACGGAACATCAGACCACTGGTCTGAAAGAGGGTCTCGGAGATGACAGCAGGGTAGATCATGTACCGCACGGTAAGAATCAGCCTTCGGTGGTCGGCATGACTCCCGACTTAAGACCGGCGGGAACTCATTCTTCGCACCCCTCTCCAAACGCCTCCTCCGGGATGATAGATTCAATTGCCGTGATCCACGACTCACGCTCTTCCCTGACCAACATCCTGCCATACGCCGTCACAATCTTCACCGGTGCGTTCCTCCTCTTTCAGGTTCAACCTCTAATTGCGAAATATATATTGCCCTGGTTCGGCGGCGGTCCGACGGTTTGGACCACTTGCATCTTATTCTTCCAGGTATTGCTTCTTGGGGGATATAGCTACGCACATTTAAGCGTGCAGCGCTTCGGGCCACGATCCCAAGTTTTGCTGCACGGTGCTCTCCTGTTGGTAGCGCTCCTTCAGCTTCCGATTATCCCCGATGTTGATTGGAAGCCCCTCTCTTCGACTGCGCCCACCTGGCACATCCTGCTTTTGCTCGGTTTAACCGTCGGTATTCCGTACTTTGTGCTCTCATCAACCACCCCGCTGATGCAGGCCTGGTTCAGCCAGGCTCACCCGGGAATGTCTCCCTACCGCCTCTACGCACTTTCCAACACTGGCTCCTTACTGGCCCTCCTGAGCTATCCATTCGTGTTCGAGCCGATCCTCTCTCGAGATGCGCTGGCCATGTTCTGGGCCATAGGCTTCGGGATCTTCGCCGTGGCTACTATTATCTGCGTCTACGTGGCGTGGCATCGGCGCACCACAGTGACCGCACAGGGTGGTGACACCTCTCCAACGAAGGAAGCAGTCCAGCCCCCAACCCTTGGAACCCGCATCCTCTGGCTTGCGCTCTCTGCCTGCGCCGCAATCGTGCTTCTGGCTGTGACAAATCAAATCACCATGGATTTCGTCGTGGTACCCTTTCTCTGGGTGCTGCCTCTGTCTCTGTATCTCCTCACCTTTATCCTGAGCTTTGAGGGTGAGCGTTGGTATTCGCGCCTGGTATTCGTCACGTTACTGCTGCCCTCCCTCCTTGCAGCCCTGGTTGTGCTGTTGGGGCAAGAGCAAGTGGGTGTCATTACACAGGTGTTGGTCTTTTCCATTGTACTCTTCGTCTGCTGCATGCTCTGCCACGGTGAGTTGAGTCGACTGAAGCCCAATCCCAGGTATCTGACCGACTACTACCTGATGATCTCCTTGGGCGGTGCTCTGGGTGGCGCCTTTGTAACGCTCGTTGCTCCGTTGATCTTCGTCGACTATCTCGAACTCCATGTGGGTCTCCTTGGCACGGGTGTCCTATGCTTCATCGCACTCTACGCCGACAAAAACTCGTGGTTCCATCGAAGGGACCTTTCGTGGGGCGCCATCCCGTTGATTCTTGCCTTTCTGGTGTTGGCCGGGATGTTCATCATTCAGGCAAAGGCCTCAGACCAGTCGGCCATCTTCCGCACGCGGAACTTCTACGGGGTCCTCACGGTGTTACGGTTATCCCCGGGCTCTCCTGACGAGCATCTTGAGCTTCTCCATGGCCGGGTTCGTCATGGAACACAGTTCACGGCACCGGAAAAACGCCGTCTCGCAACGGGCTACTATACCGCTGATAGCGGTGCGGGTCTGGTACTGCAAAACTTCCCCCGACAACGTCAACGCCGAATCGGTCTCGTAGGTTTGGGGGCAGGTACCCTGGTATCTTTCACCCGTCGCGGGGACACGGTAAGAATTTACGAAATCAACCCGGAGATCCGTCGCCTCGCGGAGTCTTACTTTACCTATCTGAAGGACACCGAAGCCGAAGTCGAAATCGTTATGGGGGATGCGCGGTTGTCCATGGAGCGGGACCCTCCTCAAGAGTTCGATATCCTGTTGCTCGACGCTTTCTCAGGGGACGCTATCCCCGTACACCTATTAACCGTAGAGGCGTTCCAGACCTATTTGCGCCACCTCAGGCCCGATGGTGTGATCGCCATGTTGATTGACACATGGCATCTCAATTTCGACCCGGTGATTAGGCGTCTGGCGGATCATCTCGGCCTGGAAACCATTAGGATTTTCACTTCCGCTGGCCCCAACGAGGATTGGGGCGCTAACTGGATCCTCCTTGCACGGGACGGAGAGTTTCTCACATCGCCGCCCATGGTTGGTGCAGCTGCCACCGAACGGGCAAGCTACGACCACGTGAGACTGTGGACTGACGACTACACCAGTCTTGTGCCGCTCATCGAGTTCGATTGATCAGGAAGTCCTTATGGAGCTAGAGTACACAGGCAATTGCAAGTCTTACAATTCCTATTCCCAAGGTGGTGTGGACCGATGATTTACATGTTTACTTTCATTTTGGCGTTTTGCAGTATCGCCTACGAGCTTCTGCTTGGCCAATCCCTGTCCGCCTTTTTGGGCAATACCGTACTCCGCTACAGTGTAACCATCGGATTGTATATGCTCTCCATGGGAATCGGGTGCTTGATGGCAGAAGGAAAATTCGTGAAAAGTCCCGTCACCGCCCTGCTCAAAATCGAGCTCCTGTTAACGGTGACGGGTGGCTTCTCCGTCATTTCACTCCTGATCCTCGAACTCTTTAGGGCTTCCCCCGTTGGTTTTCTCGGCCCTGGCCCATTCCCTGATCATTATCATCGGGATTTTCGGTTGGATCTATTGCGCCCCATTCCCTCATTTATTTTCACTGGCTTCGAAATCCCGCTCCTTATGCATCTGAAAAACCTTGAGACGGATCAGTCCGAAAGTTCAGTCCTGGGTGTTGATTACCTTGGAGCATTCTTCGGCACCGTGGCTTTCGCCCTTGTTTTTTACCCTATAATGGGGCTCATCCCCACGGCATTCTTCGTGGCAACCCTGAATGCGGCGGTTGGTGTCGCCCTGTTAACCCAGACGAGCAAGGTCCAATCCCATGAGCACAAACAGTACCGTACCCTGATAGCCTTGCAGGCAGTTCTGCTGATTGTCATGGTGGCTTGCCTTTCCACCGCCAGTACGATAAACGAGCTTTTCTTGAAACAATACCTGGAATCGTGAGGGGTAAGATGAAAACCAGATCTGATTTTGGCAAACATTATTTGATCGATCTGCGCGAATGTGATCCGGAGATCATCAAATCCGTGGATCCCACGAGAGAAATCGTCATGCGCGCTGCCAAAGAGTGCGGCGCAACGATCCTGAGCGATCATTTCCATCAGTTTCAACCCATGGGCGTGAGCGGAGTGGTGTTGATCGCGGAATCCCACATCAGTATTCACACCTGGCCGGAGAGCGGCTTTGCCGCTGCCGACATATTTACCTGTGGAGAGATGAAACCCCAGGTGGCCATCGACATCATGCGGGAAGGATTTCGTGCCAAAGAAACGTCAATGTCGATGAAGGTAATCGTGCGAGGTCAACTCGATGGCGACTGACGGAACCTCAACCACTGCCGCTTCCTCTAGCAATGCGTCAGTGGTCAACGTTTACATCCTGTCCTTGATTCTGTCCGCTTGTAGCCTGTTGTACGAGCTGCTCATCGCGCAGACCTTAACCCTCATCGCAGGCAACATGGTGATCTGGTACAGCCTCACCGTGGGCATCTACCTGGCCGCCATGGGTGTGGGAGCCATCATCTACGGAACCCCTGATCGATCCCGGGACTGGGGCCGCCTCTTTCGGGTTGAGATTATGCTTAGCCTGATCGGCGCGTTCACTGTGCTGCTGCTGAACTTCGCCCACTCCACCTATCTCTTGTTTGAGGCGGTCCCCACCACTGAGAAGATCGCCACTTTTGTCTTTTTCAGCTTCTCCTTTTCACTAACTTTCGTAATCGGGATACTCACCGGCATGGAGCTGCCGCTCCTTATGTATCTGGGCAACCACCTTGCGGGGGAAAGAAACGTCACCAACCGGGTACTTGGTTGGGACTATATTGGGGCCCTGGCCGGCGGATTCCTGTTTCCCCTCTACCTGGTCCCGTTTTTGGAATTGCACACCATCGGATTTATCATCGCCGCTCTCAATATGACGGTGGCGGTCTATATCCTGTGGCGATTTCTCGCCCGGGCGCCGGGTCTGATACTCAAGACAGCAGGCAGTGTCGCATTCGGCGTGGTGCTGTTTCTCGGCTACTATTTGAGCCCGCAAATTGAGCAGTTCTTTTTGAAAAAGTACTACTATTACCCCGATTCATTCACCGGCCTCAACGCTCTTTTTGACTCCATGGACGACATGCCACGGGTCTTTCGCGAGAGCTCACCCTACCAGAAGATCGATATAGTCCACATTCCCAACAACAGCGACGACTTCATTCAAGCCTACTCTACCAAGTTCGCGTTTAACGACTCCATACCGGACAATTACTTTCTTTTCCTCAACGGTGATTTTCAATTTGCCTCCAATCACGAGGAGATCTATCACGAGTGGTTTGCCCACGTGCCCATCATCATCAACGGCAAGGTACCCAGACGCGTTCTGTTGCTGGGAGGCGGTGACGGCTTGCTGCATCGGGAACTCACCAAGTACAATGAAATTGAAAGCATCACCCATGTGGACATCGATCGAAATTTAATCGCACTTGCCGTAACTCATCCGATCCTCACGGCCATAAATGAAAACTCCTTCGACGATCCCCGTATTCGCACTATCTTTGGCGATGCGTTTCAGTATCTTCGAGATTATTCCGGTGAGCCCTATGACGCCATTTATATGGATTTCCCGGACGTCGTAGACTACAACCTCTCCAAGCTCTACAGCCGGGAATTTTTCCACTTTGTCAGAATACGCCTGAAGGATGACGGCTTTGCAGCCCTAGACACACCCGGTGTCTATTACGGAGTACCCGACGAAACCAAAGGTCTCCCTCGGAAGCACCGCGGGACCTGGCCGATCCATTCCAATACCATGCGACTGGCCGGCTTTAAGACCATTCTTCCCTTCTACTCAATTCTGGAAATCGACAACCCTATCGCCTACCAAAGGCTTTCAGGTCCGGACGGTCAGGCTTCCTCGGGGGAGAACCAGGATTGGAGGACTGAATATATAAAAGAGTTCAGCGACGATCTGCAGCAAGGGTTTATGATGCTTCGCAAGGACGAGAAGCTTGGACCATACAAGTATATTGATTTCGGGATCGAACTCCATGTTTTGAATGAGAAGCGCTTCAAACTCTCGCACCCTGACCCGCCCAAACTGGAGGGTCAAGTGGATTTTAGCAAGGTCAACTCTATATTACGCCCCACCTTGCCGGATAAGGGAATGTGGTACCTCCGCAGCGCGTGGTAACAACACGCCACTGCGTATTGCACTTCGCGATCGGATTTCCAAAATATAATTTCTAAAATCCAAAATAAGATACCTCCCGCAAAGACGAAAAGCGCGCCAAGTTTAAATTAAATCACAAACTCAAAATCCGAAATTCGAAACAAATCCAAATGATGAAATAACAGAAACTTTCAAGTAATTTCGCTTTGGATTTCGACACTTCGGTAAGATTCTAAATTTTGATTTCTCACTCAATTCAATTCCGGATGTCGAAAATCTAAATTCTAAAATCCAAAACCAAAATTTACAGTACCTCCTTTTTACTTTTTACTTGCATCGGCGGCGTGATTGCCGGCGATAAAACCCTGGCATGCGCATCGGGCCAGACCATGTTGATTGAACCCACCCGCCGACTCGCCACCACAGTAAAGTCCAGGGATGACCTGCCCATTCATGTCCATCACCTGGCACTTCGCGTTGATTCTGAGGCCAGCCCGCGAATCGTGGACCAGTGGCGTCGCCCAGGCTGCGTAGAATGGAGGGGTCTGTATCCTATACTTGGGTGTGCTCTTGCCAAAATCAGCGTCCGTCCCCGAGTCCACAAAACTGTTGTATCGGGTCACAGTTGCTTGCAAGGTAGCTCCAGCCATGGCCGCTGCCTGATACCGGTTCTTGATGGCCGCAGCAAGCCCCGTTAATGTGTTACCGCTGAAAAACCAGCCGTCAGTGTCCACGTAGGGAGGGGTGACTTTCCATCCTTCCCGTGCCACCGCGTCCGAATCGAAGATGGCCCAAACGGGACCGGCGGAGTAGTCTGGTGGAGCCGACGCCTCGTTCATTGCCACGGCGGCATTGAAGAAGTTGTATTTGGTGGAATCATATTTGATGTTCGCAGCATTGTGATAACTGCCCGGGGTGTATGGATCAACGTCCTTATACTTATTGCCAGTTGGGTAGTCGCCTTTCGTCTCATCATAGAACCTCCGCCCCACCTGGTTTACCAGAATCAAGTCATGCCAATCCTTGACACTCAAACCCGTGGCTCGGACAAAAGGAAATATGGGACTGGCGAGATCCCAGGTGGCATAATTGTACTGACAACCAATGGCCCTCTTCACTCTGATATTGTCCCCGTTTTCTAGGGTTTGATTCGCCAATCCCCAAAGGGATGCCCCAATGGCCATGGCGGCAAGCTCTCCGCTGCCGTCTTGAAAGGAATAGGGCTCGCCGGCCACCTGGTACACCTCGGTCAACCTCGGGTCGAACATACGGCGGAAATTCAAATTGCCGGTACTGCCCCCTGTGGCGAGGATGATGGCCTTTTCAGCACGGATGCTCACGCTTGCCTTCGTACTGCTGATGTTGCCCTCACTGCGATAGCTCTTTAAGGGGGTTGTCTCGCCGGGTGGTATCCTCGGCGTATACTGCGCCGTAATCCCGAGAACTTTTCCTGTGGCAGGACCTGAGTTGCCCTCCCTGATGATGCTCGACATTTTATGGTTCAGAAAAAACTGCACACCCTTCTTCCTGGCGCTCGCCTCGAGGGCCCGAACCAGACCTGTCCCGGGTCTTTTATTCGGACTCGCCAGGCCTGCCCCTTCCGTCCAGATAGAATGATTTTCTCTGGGGGCAGAATTCCCCGTTGAGTGCGCCCCTTGGCTGTCCGGAGCCTGATCCTTAAATTTCACACCGTTGGCCACCAAAAATTCGTAGGTCGGAGCGCAATTGTCGGCAAAGGCGCGCATCACCGCCCTGTCGTTATACCGGTAGTTGGCCGACCCGTTATCTTCCACAACAGACCAGTCTGTCAAATCGGAGAACACGAGGTCTGGCGAATCCTCAATTCCGTACTTCTTCTGCGCACTGGTCCCGCCACCCAGGGCCGTATTCCCCCCGCTCACCATCGCGTGGCCACCAATGTCATAGTTCGCCTCCACCACAATCACCGACGCCCCGCGGTCAATGGCCACAAGGGCTGCGGGGAGCCCTGCGCCCCCTGAGCCCACAACCAACACGTCCGCCTCAAAATTCCAACTCGTCTGTTCTCGTTCCATGGTGTTATCCCCCTTGTTTCCCCTCACTCGATTCCTATACTTTGCTTCTATATTCCGGCTCCCATACCCTTGTCAATTTCCAGCGCTAATTGCCTTTTTATCTTGCCCTTTTTTTCCATTCCTCAGCTTTTTTATTTTTACCTTTTTACTTTGTTCTTTGTCTCATTCCCTTTTGGTTGGACATTCACAGCCTTGGATTGTAGCCTTAAAAGATAAGGCCTCCACCGGGTCATCCGCGTGGTTTCTTCATTTCTCGTGAAACTTTCAATCATCATCCCGGCCTACAACGAAGAAAAGCTTATAGCAAGCTCCCTTTTGAGTATTCAAAAGGCCTTTGAACCGGCGGTTAACCTCGGCCATGACTTTGAGCTCATCGTGGTGGACAATAACTCCGATGACCGTACCGCTGAATTGGCCGCCCAATTCGGTGCACGAGTCGTCTTTGAGCCCATACACCAAATCTCCCGGGTCCGAAATAGCGGGGCAGGTGCCGCCAATGGGGATTGGCTGATTTTCATCGATGCCGATTGTTGGCCGGAAGCAGCTTTGATCAACGATCTTCTGGACTCCATTCTAGATCAGAGGGTCATGGGGGGGGGAAGTGTTTTGCAGATGGAGGGCATGCCAATACATTTGACCTTCATGATTGGCTTATGGAACGTGTCGTCCAGGCTCCTCAGCTGGGCAGCGGGTTCATTTATTTTTTGCCGGGCAGATGCCTTTCGGGACTTGGGTGGCTTTAGCCTCGAACATTTCGTTGCGGAGGAGATCGATTTCAGCCTTCGAGCGAAACGCTGGGCCAATGAGCATGGCAAACACTTCACCATTCTACACCACCACCCGTTGATGACCTCTGGGCGCAAACTTCATCTTTACAGTCGCGGGGAAAGAATAAGGACTCTATGGGCTCTCCTCCGCCATCCACGTAGGTTCATGCGGGATCGGAGCCTCTGCTACCTGTGGTACGATGGCCGACGATAGTTCCTGGCTCGATTTGATTTCCCCCATTCAGGTTCCCTCACTGTCGCATTTCACCAGTAATTCTTTTGAGTAGAGAATTCCCCTATTACAAAATTGGCCAATTCTACAACACTGGAGACCCCACGGCGCAAAGTGGGCACTTCCTGGAATTTGGCAGTGAAAAAAATTGTCATTTCATCGCTCCAAGGAGCCCCAGGGCTAGCTCATGAAGACCAGAAACCTTTAAATATCAATGGGATATGGATGGGCATTCATCTTGCGTTCTAAAGGCTTCCTATGAACCGAAAAATACTAATAGTTGAAGACGATGAGGCCTTGCTGAAGGTTCTCCAGCTGCTGCTGGAAAACTCCTACGATATTACCCTGGCGATGAACGGCAAGCAGGGCTTGGAATTGGCCAATTCTAAACGTCCAGACCTTATTCTAATGGACGTTATGATGCCCGAAATGGACGGTTTGGAGGTTCTTAGAAGACTCAAAGAGAATCCGCAAATGGCAAGGATTCCCGTCATTCTCCTCACAGCCAAGGTGGGTGACGAAAATATCTATGGAGGCTATCAATTAGGCGCCGATTACTATATTCCCAAGCCATTCACCAATGCCCAATTATTGAACGGGATCAATTTATTCCTTGGACCCCTAAATGCAGCTGTTGGGTCATAGGATCAATTCAAAACTATATTGGTTTGTATGTTTGAGCTCTCTGCCGTTTTACTTTTTACTTTTACCTTTCTATTGGTCTTTCGTTCCAAGCTCATCCCAATAGATTATCAATTCCGAAGGCCACCGAGCCACGGATCATAAAGTATAGCGCCAGCAGCAGGAAAATCAGATTCGCCTGCCACGAAGTTTCGGAGGAGTGAATCGCCGCACTTCCCAACCGTCGGGCCTCATCTACGGGTCCATTTTCCGGTAGGGAGGCCAATACTACCGCTAGCATCTTCGGATAGGTCTGAAGGTGTGTGCGTATGACAAGGAAAGTCGGGATGAGGAAAAGAACGATCATTAACGCGGCAATCCGAGTCTGAAATCCCACCGCAACGCCAAACCCTCCCAGAACCATAAAAGCCACGGCCATCAGAGCAAAGAATTTTGTCCCCCTGGCAAAGATCGGCTTGGCGGTTCCAACAGCGTGGGGCCAACGTCGAACGTTGCTTATTCCACTTCCGAGGAAACGCAGCCCCAGGGCAATACGCAGCATGACCTCTAGCACAACCACAAGTTCGGCATCCATGGTCTAATGGTCCACCTACTTCTTCCAGAGCCTCTGGAGAATTTCCTTTTGTTTTTGTGACAACCTTTTTCTACCCCCCAGCTGCCTGGACAAGCTTATGATGAAACTCCTCTCCCAGTCCGTAAACTTGGGATCGTTTGCCTCCTCGCTCAGGCAAGTCACCAAATACTCATCGCGAGATTTCAGTGGTCTGCTAGGCAGGTAACCTTTGGGGGTTCTGACCAGTTTTAAGGCCATAGACACGCTACTCCTCGATTGTAAGCATTAATAAAATTACAAAAAGGTTTTTTAGAATAAAACTGCAACCATCATAAGGTCAAGGAAAAAGCACGTTTTTTCTCGCCACATTCCGATCAATTTCGCTCCTGGCATGCAACTCAAATTCCAAAATCTACGATCCAAATTCTAAAATCAGGAAGCGTCAAGACTTGTGTGTAAATTTCTTAGGGGCATTCTCACTCCAATTTTGGTTCAAGTGATGAAAGACAGAAAAAACGATTCTTTGTATGCTTTGGGTATTTGCCATCACCCCCATAGGGCGAGTCCTGCGCCTGACTTCCCGGAACGATCTTTCTATGAGGTTGGTGGTTCTCAAGCGGCTCCAAAGCTCAGGCCGCTTGATCTGAAAGAAGTAAAGCAATTGATCGAGATCCTTTTCCAAACAGGCCACAGCCCTTGGATAAGCCTTCCTCCAGCGTGAACCAAACCGCCAGTAAGCTTCCGTAGCTTTTCTATAATTAGGGGCATGACTGATACGATTTAGAGCTTTTTTGACCGCTGGTTGATCGGCCCTTTTTACCTTGTCCAACACGTTTCTTGTCTTATGGGCCCAGCAGCGTTGGGCGAGGATCTTAGGATAGACAATCTGTAAGGCTCCATGCAGCCCCGTTCCCCCATCGGTCACAATCAGCTCACAACACCCCCCCTCTAGCCCCCTTTGATACAGGTCCCTTAACAACGCTTCCCAGCAGGCTTCAGATTCAGTTGGGGCCGCATAGAAATCGATCATCTCCTGCCTCCCATCGACCGTGATCCCGAAGGCACAAAGTAATATCTTTTTCTGTACCTTGGCAGCCCCCTTGCTCTTTAACACCACCCCATCAAAGAACAGATAGCGGTACTGATCCCTAAGGGGACGGCTATGGTAAAACTTAACCTCTTTATCCAGATCCCGGGCAATCCTGGAAATCGTTGTGGCCGAGACCCGCTCCCCTACAATAGGAACCAGCACCGAAGCGGCCTTTCGGGTGGATAGTCCCAAACAAAAGCAGGCTAACAACACCCGATCCACCGAACGGCACCTTCGGGCGTAACGCTCAAGGAGCTTGGTGGGAAACCCTCCCTTACGGCTCCTTGGCACTAAAAGCTCTAAGTTTCCCATCTCGGTCAACAGATGCCTGGTATAGTGGCCATTGCGGTAGTCCACTCGGTCCGCCCCATGCTCGTAGCGTGATAGTCCTATGTACTGGGCCATCTCTTCGTCCAGCCGCTTCTCCACCAGGTGTTTTAGAGCTTGGCGGGCCATCGGTTTAAAGTCGCCCTCCCACTCAAAGGCATTGATCTCTTTAATCGCTCGCGATACATTGCTTGGTGTTGCTTGCTCGAGCAGCATAGGGGTGCCTTCCTCATGTTTGTATTTGTCGTGCAACTCTGGAGTTAGCACCCCTTCTGTCTTTTCCCAATCAAAAAATACCCTAGGCCTATCCCTTAACCACCTCGAGATCTTCGATTCTCCGACAAATGTGAAAGCCATTTTCCTCTCCACTCCCTTCCCCCCACCAAAATTTACACATAGACTGATACATCACCTCAAAAGATGTTCCCATTGACAGTTTGAATGTAACCGCCAGAGGCCATCACTCTGCAGAGCTCAGGGCCTTCAAGGATATGATTTTTCAGGTTTACCTCGAAGGGAGTTGTTCTGAGGACCAAGCGGTGAGCCTTGCCCAAGAAGCGAGCGAACGCTGCTTCGTGGAAAACACCCTGGCCAAAGCAATCCCGGTGACCACCGAGCTTCACCTGAACGGAAAGAAAATCAGCACTAAAACCCGCGGGCCAGAGTGAGAGAGAAAGCGACCCTTAAAATAATTCTCCGAAGGTACGGATGACGGGATGGCCGGAGTTCTCTGGCTGCTCTCTACCCGGACGCACGCATAGCACGGTTTGCATCTGTGCGGACTCAGCAGCGTCCAGTTCTCCCACAACGTCGGAGACAAAAACAATCATTGATGGCTGCACTTTGAGTGCAGCCGATATCCGACGGTAACTCTCCGGATCCCCTTTCGCACCTGTGGTGGTGTCGAAATAAGCTTCTAGGAATCGGGTGAGATCACCTGAAGGGGCACTCTGAAAAAGTAATCTTTGCGCGAGGATACTGCCCGAGGAAAATATGCAGATGTCTTTCTTTTGCCGCGCCCACTCCCTAATAGCCGGCGGGACATCGGCGTAAACCTGACCTTTTAATTCACCTGATTGATAACCAGCCAGCCAGATCCTTCCCTGAAGGGCTTTCAATGCCGTGGCTTTGCGGTCCTGGTCCATCAGCCAGTGGACGTAGCCGACCATTGATTCCAATTCACCTCCCGACAGGTCACCTTGCCAGGAAGGGGGATCCAGATTTTGGCGAACGTCCAGCTGATATTGGCCCCATAGACTCGCCAAATCAGTACGGACGTCCTTATTGGCTCCGTGTTCTTGAATAAATGCCTTGAACTGTTTACGAGCGAAGGGAAAAAGGACTTCAGACACAAACTCGATGGGTGTGGTTGTCCCTTCGATATCTAATAGAACGGCCTGGAACGATTCTCTGGGTAATGGAACCTCCAACTCAGTTCTTGCCAGGCTGTGAGGGGATATATTGAGGGCCCAGGCAAAGAGGCTCGTACCCTTTGTCTACACCACTTTCCGTATAATGCGGGGTCCAACCCGAAGGGTCCTGGAACAAACGAATGCAACGGATTTCCCGTTCACCGCAGAGATGAAACCAATGACGCGTGTCTTTGGGTACACTGATCATATCGCCCGCTTGCAACTCGATGGCCACCACCGGACCCTGACTCGGTTTGATGTGAAAAAGCCCGCGCCCATGAATGACGAAACGCACCTCGTCCTCATCGTGCCAGTGCTCTCGATCGAACTTGGCCAGCATGGTGTCTAGGTTGGGGGTTTGGGGATTGACAGCAATGACATCCGCCGTGACGTAACCGCCGCTCTGTTTCAGATTCTCAATCTCGTCCTTGTAAGCTTCGAGAATCTCCGCCTCCTGTGCGTCCTCTGCCAGTGGATGTGCGGGCTGCCACTGTTCGTATTTAATGCCTAATGCGGCCAGATGTTCAGCGATGGATTTTGGATCGGTGATGGTTTGATTCTCATCCGGAATTGTCAAAACACCCATAAGTCAATCCCTCCTTAGCGCTTTGCAAGTGCCAGGCGACCTTCATAGGACACACCACTGGCCTCGCGTTCCTTAATTCCAACCATTCGTCCCGTGACTTCCAACAAAAACTCCAGAATCTCTACGTGGCGTTTGGCCTCGCTGATATCTCCGCCCCATGTGTACAGGCCATGGCCACGGAGTAAGAATCCGTGAACGTTTGGATTTTGCCTCAGTTGTGCCTTGACTGAATCGCTCAAGGCCGCCATGTCCTGGGAATTTTCAAAGATCGGCAGCCACTCCTGGTGCTGATGGGTGGTAATGCCCCGCAGTCCTTTCAACATCTCGTATCCCTCTATACTGATTCCACCCTGGCTCGCCTTGAGCTCGGAAAGCAGCGTACTCCAAACGGAATGGGTGTGAAGCACAGCATTGGCCCCTAGCTCGCCAGCTAACATCAGATGCAGTCTCGCCTCGGCGGATGCCCGCAGCGAGCTCTCCAGGCTGTTGCCTTGCTCGTCAATTTGCACAATCTTTTCCGCACGGAGCGTACCCTTGTCAATCCCCGTAGAGGTTATAGCGAGCGTCAAGGGATCACGGGTCACCACTGCGCTGAAGTTGCCGCTGGTCCCCAGAGCCCAACCCCTTTGGTGAAATTCGCGCCCCACCTGGGAAAGGTGATTGGCGATATTTGAGAATTGCATCCTTTGGTCTACGGTGTCCATCTAGTATTCGAAGTAACCCTTGCGCCCAATTTGAAAGAGAAACTATCCGATGGGAGATTTGATGTCAACCCGGCTGGATTTTGGATTTTGGATTTTGGTATTTGGATTTTTGATTTTTGATTTTTGATTTCGGATTTTAGATTTTGGAGTCAGGAATGCCGGAGATCATCATTGGTGAAGGCTAGGTGAGACCCTCCAAGGGTCTATTGTCCGGAACGGGGAGCTTCAGTCGCCTTTTCCGATCTCCACGCATGATAGCCCTCGTTGAACCCCTGTTTTCGACCTTCCTCGTAACGCCGCTCGTAAAACTCTTTATGACCCTGCTGATAACCCAAGGTGTAACCCTCCTGGTAACCATGGTTGAAAGGGTCTCTAGAGGCGAGCGGGGTTGGCGGATAAAATCTAACCTTCACCTGTTCCTCGGTAACTCCCGCCGGCCGATTATTAGAATAGTTCCACAGACCCTTTCCATCTTTCCATTGATAAAATTGTTGGGCCGATGCAACGACGGCAGACAAAAGTAGAAAGAAAACGACAAATATAATTTGCTTCGCCATAAAACTCCCGACCTCGCTCAACAGGATGATCCGTACAACTGGAAGATGAGGCTCAGCGTGGTTTTATAGGAAAGAAGGGAGAGAGTGTCAATAGACCGTTCAGGTGGTGAAATGTGTATAGGATGCATTCTGGAGCACCCTGGAACAATTCGGAGCGCAAGTGAACATTCCCGATAGATAAAAAAAAGGGGCCGATGGTCATCAACGAAAACTGAATCTTGGAAAGACGAAAGGCGGGAATTCTTTTTGTTACTCCTTTTAGAATCGATTTGAATTAAAAATAGGAATGCGAGCCTTGTCTCTGCCTAGTCTCTATATCCCATTCCTTTTTCCTACGGCTCCGATTCGTTGCCTATACCCTTAGTTTCACGATCGCGAGCAAAAGCATTGCGTGTTTATCCCGATCCGAATTTTTTGACCACCACTCAGCCTGTCCGGTAAATTTCTGATGAACATTCTGCGGACTGACCTGGATCCATACCTCATGACCCCCACAAGGGCATTAAGAAACACATAATCCAATGGCCTTTCCTAATAAGTAATGCCGACATCTAAGATTCAGTTCCCATATTTTATCGGATCGGGGTTTATTCAGCTTTCAACAAACGAGCCGGGTTTTTGTGGAATATCTTTTCCTTGTCCTCATCGCTGATGGGTAGCTCTTCCACTAACTTCACCGCCTTCGGCAACAGAGGCGCTAGCGGCGGAGCGTCGCTGCCAAACACCACATGATCAATTCCCACAGTATTTATGGCGCACATCACGGCGGGCCAGTGATAGGCAGCACTATCCATATAAATCATCTTCAAGTATTCACCCGGCGCTTTGGTTATAAGCATGGGTTCGTAGGAACCGAGGAAGAAACAGAAGTCCCCGAGTTCATAGGCGTAGTTCAACCGGCCAATCACCTCGCAGATGCCCCCGCCGAGGTGACAGCCCACAAACTTGACTGTGGGGTAACGTCCGAAAATCCCCCTGACGATGAGTCGAGAAATGGCAAGGGTCTCGTCAGCGGGTCGTCCAACGCTGGAGATGAGGCGGTACATGTTCATGCACTCCTCACCGAAGCTGGAGCTGGGAGCGTGAATCATAACGGGAATGTCCAACTCGGTAACCAAGTCCCAAAACGGTTCTGCCTCATCCTCGTCGGGGTAGTGGCCGTTGTGGCTGGAGTTGATCAGTACACCGCGTAATCCATACTCCTTGATGGACCGTTCCAGTTCCTTAACGTATTGGTCACCGCCACCGGGCACTGTAGTTGCGAAGCAAAAGGTTTCATCGGGGTATTTTTGCCCCACCTCGGCCGAATACTCGTCCCACCTCTGGATGCCACGAAAGCCTTCCGCGTCAGGCAGGCCCTTTATGTAGTGAACGGGGCTGCTCACCACCATTTTATCGACACCGGCGTTACGGTGCGTGTTGATGACATTCTCCAGGGTCATGGGGCATCGGCCCTGCCATCTGGGGTTGGCGGCTAATTCTGGCGGGTACACATGAGTGTGCCAATCGATTTTCATTGAGTAACCCTCCTAAAGATGAAAAGTGAGGTTAAGCGGAGCTATCACAAATTTGCTTCTCACGTCTTTTCCCCCGCGGGATAACAATTTCCTAGAACACGAAATACGTACTCGAATTTAACTCTTTCGCTTCACACCTCATTACTCTCGATAAAAACTCGAAATCTGATCCTCAAATCCAAAATCTAAATTCCAAAATCTAAAATAAATAACAATCTGTTTCCCTTACGTTCCCCGCGCATTGAAGATCTCGATCATTCGATCACGAACCCCCTTGCCGTATTCAATGCGACGGGCCGCGTCCTCGGAGGCTTCAGCCCATTTCGTAATCGCTCGATCATAGGCGGGTCGGGCCTTGAGCCGCTGGAACCACTCGGAGAAGCGAGGACTTTGTTCCCAGAGCCAACCGATTTGTAATCCTTCCAACATGGTGACGTAAGACGCGAAACCTACATCGGCGAGGGTAAAATGATCACCCACCAGCCATGGTCGGTCATCCGCCAGTTCGGCGTTCATATCCTTGATGAGCTTACTGTAGCGTTTCAATGCGTCCAGTATAAATGGAGACTCGATCCCTTGCTTGAAGCTGGTGATTTTGCGCTCGCGTTTGGCGGGGTCTGCGATGGTGCTAAGTTTTTCCTCAATTTCCGACTCAGTGTGATTCTCCATATCGCGATGACGGGTAAACACGGCCGTGTTCAACGTTCGCATAGCCATGTGAACGCTTACGTCCAGCTGGAGGGTCCACTTGCGTACACGGGCCTTGCCCAAAGCATCCGCAGGCTTTAGGGGAAAATCTGGAAAGGCATCATCAACGTATTCGTTTATAATTGTGGATTCATAAACCACATGGCCGTCATGCACTAATGTCGGTACGTTACCATTGGGGTTGATCTTGAGATATTCAGGTTTTTTCTGCTCCCGCTTGGCAAGGTCCACGTAGCGGCCCTCCCATTTGAGTTCTTTTTCTTCCAGACAAAAGCGTACCTTCTGGGCGCATACGGATAAATCGTGATGATAAAGCTCCAACATCTATGTTTCCTCTCATGAGTGAGGCATTTTTATATTCATCGATAGCGGGGCGGGGCTACATTGTCAGAGTTACCTAGGCCTGTCAAATGGCGGCGGCTCTATTTTCCTATATTCTATATACTGTTTCCTGTCTTCCGTTTCTTGTTTGCGCTTGACATTTTCAATGGGTTTGCCTAAAAGATCCGAAGCATCGGCATAGGAGGTGTAACCATGAAAATCACTAAATTGGTTCTGCTCGTCGCCATTACATTGGGCCTTAATTTGTTGAGCCAGGGGTCAAGTTCAGCCAATTGGCAAACCGAATGGGAAGAAACGTTAGCGGCAGCCAAAAAAGAGGGGCAAGTAAGGGTTTTTACTGGAGGTGGCTACGAAGCGGTTTACCCAGCGTTCCAGAAGGCGTTCCCCGATATTAAGCTCATCGGTATAACAGGACCGGGTAGTCAAATTGCGCTGCGCATCATGGCCGAACGTAGAGCCGGTAAATATTTGGCTGATGTATGCATCTGTGGGGTCACGACTCCGTATGCAATACTTTACAAGGGCAAAGCCGTGGTTCCTATTCGCCCGGTACTCGTACGCCCCGATATCCTAGACAAATCCAAATGGTTTGAAGGAAAACATCGTTACATAGACCCGGAAGGAAAGTATATTTTTGCTTTTATGGGGAATGTTGGCTCTGCCGGGCAGATTGCTTATAACACCAAGCTTATTGATATCAAAGATTTCAAGTCCTATTGGGACTTCGTCAAACCCGAATGGAGAGGAAAGGTTGCCATCAGACATCCGAATGAGCCTGGACACGTTAAAGGTAGCCTTCGATTTTTCTACTTCCACCCGGAGCTCGGACCCAAGTATCTAAGGGCTCTTTTTGGTGAATTGAATGCCACGTATTACCGAGGTTTCGCACAAGGCCTGGATTGGGTCGCCAGGGGCAAGTATCCCTTATGTATCTTATGCCCTAACATTTATGAAGGGAAACAACAGGGCCTTCCCATTGATCAACCGCCGCTGCTAAAAGAAGGGACGTCCCTCAGCCCTGGCTACGGCTCCATCGTCAAGTTTAAAAACGCCCCCAATCCCAATGCCGCCGACGTATTTATTAACTGGCTTCTTTCGCGCGAGGGCCAGACCAAGTTGCAAAGCACCGTTGCAAACAGATTCAAGGGTTCGAGGATCTTGAACTCACTGCGCGACGATGTGCCAAAGGACCATATTCCGAAGGAGCTACAGCGGCTCAAAGGGGGAAAGTATCTATTCGCAAGTCAGCCCCAGATGATGGACATGAAACCCATCAATAAACTGGTCAAAAAGATCCTGGCCGAGGCAAAAAAGAATTAAAATTGGGGCCCGGAAAAATGGGTCTCTAGGTAAATCGGAGCCTCGTTTTGGAAGGGGAGCAAATATGGGCACAACCAAAATAATTGACGGTGACGGCCATGTTCTGGAGGATGGAAGCATCACAAAGTACCTCCCCTTCCCCTATAAAGAACGGGCGGACCGTCTCCAGAACCGTCTATTCCCGCCCCTGGATCATCTGCACGCCGGCCAGGCCCCCTCTCAGACCCCCCCGGGATCCTTTCAAAGAGTGGACGCCAATGGCTGGGTTAAATTCCTGGACACCGTAGGCATCGAAACCTCCGTACTCTACCCGACATCGGGGCTTGCCTGTGGAAAGATTAACAACCACGACTGGGCCATCGCTGTAACCAGGGCATACAACGACTGGTTACACGATACATTTCTGAGCAAGAGTCCGCGGTTGAAAGGAATGGGATTGATTCCCATGCAAGAGCCTGAAGCCGCAGTGGAAGAGCTCAGGCGCCTGGTGCAGGACCTCGGCATGTGTGGTGCCATGATGCCCTCCACGGGGCTCCCATCGCAACTGGGCTCCAAAGAATACTGGCCCATTTATAAAGAAGCTGACAGGCTCGGCTGTTGCCTGGCTGTCCATGGAGGGTGCCACAGTGGTCTTGGACTGGACAATATCAATGTCCATGCTGCCGTTCATGGGTTGGGTCATCCCTTCGGAATCACCATTTCTTTTGCCAGTATTATTTTCAACGGGATCCTGGATCGTTTCCCAAACACCAATATCGCTTTTCTGGAAGGTGGAATAGCCTGGTTCCTTGTTGGCCTCGAGCGATTTGACCGCTCCTACGAAACCCATTACTATTACAACCCCCGGGGCGACCTGCTCGATTTGAAATCCAACGAAAAAGTCAGTGACTACATTATCCGGCAGGTGAAAGCAGGTAGGATTTACGTAGGCTGTGAGGGGGATGAGCCATCCTTAGCCTATGCGGTCAACGTAGTGGGCAGCGAACCCTTTCTTTATTCCTCTGATTTCCCTCATGAGGTCAACACTGAGACCTGCATGAAAGAGATTCAAGAACTCGTTGACAACGGTGCGTTAACGGAATCAGCCAAAGAGGGAGTTTTGCGTGAGAATTCCCGGAGGTTCTACGGGCTTTAATCTGCCGTTATCTTTACCTGAAACCCGAGACTTGATCTTCAAATTCAAAATCAAAAATCTCAAATCTAATATTCATTCTTGATATCTTCCAAAAAGTAAACTTGAGGTTCCTGAGGTTCGGGGAAAGTTCTCTCTCGGTCCTTAACGGCTTCGCTCAAATCGATTGTTGTCTGTCTCTGGTAGTAATTCGCGAAGGCGGCTCCGGGAGTGATACGTTTCGACCCTTGGGATCCGCTTCTCTCCACGATACGGCTTGCCGACTCGGTAAAGGGCAAAGAGAGTTTCAATTCGGAAGCCACATCCAGAGCCTGCCTGATATCTTTTTCGATGTTGCTAAAGGTACCGCCGTAACTCTTGTTCCTTGCAAGAAAATCTTCCACACGAGACGCCGAAGCCCG
This sequence comes from uncultured Binatia bacterium (SeqCode), assembly GCA_965215595.1. Taxonomy (GTDB): domain Bacteria; phylum Desulfobacterota; class Binatia; order UBA9968; family CAXXLF01; genus CBDCDW01. Next base: position 1,166,807 of record CBDCDW010000007.1, read on the forward strand.
GGATCCCGTAGTCTGCAATAGCGCAAGAAACGTCTTTATATCGATTTTTTGAGCCTGGAGCCAAGTACTGATCTCGGTGGCTATGATATTATCAGCGATGGCAAACAGGATAACCGCGATCTTCATGGCTTTGGGGGACCAGGGCTCATTTACGCAAATAATCTTTTGCGCCAGGGCCTTCAAGACCTCCATACAGGACTCAATAGTTTCCCTTTTTCCGCCAATGACGATGGAAAGTAGCCCCTTTGGGATTGTGACTGAGGGAGCACCGGCGGCATGAAGAGTTCCGCCCAGAAATTCACCGTTCCTAGCTCTAACCTGCTGCTGCAACTCGCGAGCACAGTCAGGATCGGTCCCGCTTAGGTCAATCAACGTAAAACCCGGCTGGATCCCGCCCAAAACACCCTTCTGCCCCAATACCGCAGCCCTGACTTCGACTGAAGAAGGTAGGATCGTGATAGTGAGATCGCAAACTGCATCTTGCGCTGAGTCCGCCATGACCGCGCCGAGTTTTACCAGCGGGTCTGCCGCTTCAGGATTGATGTCGTAGACTTTTAGGGGGTATCCTTTACCGAGGAGTCTCTCCCCAAGGGGTTTCCCTGCATTGCCCAAACCCACAAGACCAATCTGCTTCATGTCCCTCACCCTTTCTTGCTCTTAGATTTTTACTGATAGAATTTTCAACAGAGCAAATTCAACAAAGTTTTCCCGAGCCAAGACGCCAAGCAAGCAAAGAATTATTCTTAAAAGAAAAATAACCGCAGACACACGCAGATTTACGCTAATACTTAACCGCATTGAGCATAGCGCCAAGCGCATAGCGTCCGGATCTCCCTTTCAGGCCGTTTTTCGATCTTCGACCCTCTATTCGCGATTCTCATCCTTCCCATCTCAGTACGACTCAAAGGCGCTTTGCTGTTCTCACTCTGCTCCTTTTCTCTCGCTGCCGTTTTATTTTGCCTTTTTACTTTTCACTTTTAACTTGAATTATACGAGCTCACGGATGTACTTTTCTCTTGCCAGGTGCCAGAAAGAAACCAGGAAGGCCGTAAGAGGAATGGCCATAATCATGCCTAGAATCCCACCAAGGGCCACACCCCAGAAGAAGATGGCCACAATGATTGCCATGAAGTGAAGCCCCGTTCGATTACCCATGATGGTAGGTGTTAACACATAGCCCTCAATGAGCTGCACCACGACGAATACCGCAAGGGTCCAGAACAGCAAATCCATACTTCCACCAGCTTGAAAGTATGCGATGGGCAGCACGATGCTTAAGCCCACAATGCTTCCAAGATAGGGAATGATGTTCAAGAAGCCAAGAAGCAGTCCGATGACGATCCCATATCGGAGCCCGGCCAGGCCAAACCCTATGGCGAACATGATTCCTTGAAGGAAGGCAATCATGAGCTGGCCGCGGAAAAAGAGGACGATAATATCCACGAATTCCTTCGCCAAATAAACCACGTCCAAACGTGTTGCTGGCTTGAGGAATGGCAGCAGAGATTCCGTATTCACCTGCTTAGGTTTCCGGGTTAAAAAGTACGCAAAATAAATGGGCAGCACCGCCCAGCTAAAAAGAGCGCCCAGGCCATAAGCAATCACCGATCCCACTGATAAAGCCTTGCCACCAATCATTTGGAGCCCTTGAACCAGGGCCTCCTGCTGTGAGGCTAGAACTCCTCGAATGCGACGCCCTACCGGATTTGTTTCAGTGAACTCGACGATCTCGGGCCATCGCCCTCTCATAAATTCCACGAGATCGTTCCACCACCCGGGAGCTTTGCCCACTAGATCGGACAACTGGGCCAGCATTAGCCCGCCAAAAAACCACAGAAAGGCACCTAGTGGAACCAGGATAGAAAGAAAGACGATGGCCAAAGCAAGGGGCATTGGCAAACGCATTGTCCCGGTCAACCATTGAAAATAGGGCCGTAGCACCAAGGCCATCACTGCCCCCACGGCCAGTGGAAGAAATACGCTCGAGAAGGTACGTAGAAATACAACCCCTAGCCACAACACAGAGCCAAGGGCAAGTATAATCACGACGGTGGCCAGTACAGTAACCGCCGCTACGACAGCTTTTGCCTGGGGTTCGGTAAAGTTTAGGGGCATCTGACAGTTTCTCCTTGTATCTCAATTACCACCATCGGTTGACGCAACCAGCAGCGGGGAGCCGTTCAGGGTCACGGTGTTTGTAACAGGCACCGGCTCCAGCAGTGCCTGCACAGTGAAGCAACCGTTCTCAGCGTTTCGTACCACCGCTGCCACTCGCTCCGGTGGCTCATCCGATTCCAACTCCACACTGGCATCAATACTTAAACAACTGACTTTTACCGTATTCTTGAGGACAGAACCTTCTTGCTTGTTACGCATAGCAACATGCACGCGGGCTTTGTTAATGGTGACTTTCATCATATGCCCGAACCGGGCAATTTGAGTGAGCATTCAAAAACCGATGCCCGTGGTGAAATAACCAAGGGGTGAGGGAGCCGTGTGCTCGCCTCCCACACGGTCCGATTCGTCACAGTGTATGGTAAAACCCTGCACCTCAGCCACCTTTCGCATCCGTTCGAGGGACTCACAATCAGCCTCGATCAGGTTTTCACGGTACGTCAGCGTCGGATCCAATGATGGGGGCGGTTTTGGAAAATTGGGAAGTTTCAAATGGCATCTCCAGTTTTTTGCGAGAGACTAGCGACGATACAGTATGGTGTCAAGGAATTAGAGTTACAAATCCTTGTGCCTTACCGCAGATTTTCGCCTGTAATCGCAGAAAAGTAATCGGACATCTGACCGTCGAGACGCAGAGTACGCCCAGGAAATCCCTTTTGCCCAATCGGGAGACGACGATTGGGCAAAACCTATAGCTTTAATTTGAGGAATTTTTTTGTTCGTTGGAGACGACGACAAACAAAAAATTGATTCTCTGCGCCCTCTGCGTTCAGTTTAGTATCTCTTCCTTCGTGTACTTCGCGTCCTTCGTGGTCAAACAGTTTGTCACCACGAAGAGCACGAAGATTGTTTTGCTCCCTCTGTGGTTCGACTTTGCTCACCATCCTGAGTCCAACGAAGGGCGCCTTTGCGGCTCGCCCCGTGGAATACTGACTCGACCGAGATCTAGTTGTTCGCCCGAAGCGCTATTCCACAGGGCGAGTCGTCTTTTTCCGATTAAAGCTAAGAGCTGACAGCTTTTTCTACTGCGTCTTGCCGTCTGCGACAACCTACTTTTGTTTTCTTCACTTTTGCCTTTTTACTTTTGACTTTTCACTTGTTTTTGACATCCGCTATGCGTTCCCCCTTGACTACCGTCTTAACAGTGATATAGAGGCAACTTGGATTGCTCGTTTTTCCAAAGCCGTTAAACTTGCGCAGAGGGTGACACGGCGCAAGGCACTCCCGATTCTTTCATAGGAGGTACTAACCCCATGTCATTTGCAACGATTGACCCCACTAAAACCGGCCTTTTGTTCTTCGACATGCTGAACGTTTATTACCGTAACCCGGATGACAAACAGGTGAAGAGTAAAGCCCTTGAGGCGGTGATGGCCAATGCCGTTCAATTGCGCGATTCGGCCCGTGGCTCCAACATTCCAATCTTTTACGCCATAGCGGATCACCGGCCAGACGGCACAGACACGGACCCTTTGCTAACCGATACGGACCACGGGTTGAGACCGTGGAAGGACCCGGAACGAATAGGAAGGCAAGTACCAGCAGCGCGGCACGGCGCCTGGGAAGCCAAAGTCATTGACGAGATTTCGCCTGGACCCTCGGACTATCTTATCTACAAACACCGTTGGAGTTCGTTTTATCAAACCCACCTGGAGTTGTCGCTAAGGGTACGGGGCATTGATACGCTACTGGTATCAGGGGGTGCAACTGAGATTGGCGTGGCCAGCACGGCCTATTCGGCACGCGATATGGGAATTAACCTGATCATTGTACGGGATGCGTGTTCCTGTAGTTATCCTGAGATCATAGCTATGTTTATGGACAAGGTGTTTCCCCGGATGGGCAGGGTTCGTACCACCCAGCAGGCAATTGAAATGATCCAGAAATAGCCCGGGAAGTGTCCTTTTCCTCTTCCAGTAACCTCCAGCCTGCCACTGATTGAAAGGAAAACCGGCCAAAATCAGGATTGCAGCAATTGGGACAACTCTATTAGAACGCCGTCCGGATCCTTGGCGTAGAAATTTCGACTTCTTGGCGACAACTGCACGATTTCGGAAATTACTTCGCCGTCCTCACGCTCCTGAATCTGTCGATACTTGGCCTCCGCATCAGGCACACGAAAGGCGAGATGCGGACAACCCACACGGTTATGGGAGAGGTCAAGGGCATCGCCTCCGCCCCCCACGTATTCGATGAGCTGTAACGTGAAATCTCCTACGGTCATATACGTGAATTTAATATGGGCCGCAGGGTTTCTCGTATAGGTTCGATACACTTCGCTCTTAAGCTCTAATCGTTCGCCTTCCTTTAAGCCGATAACATCACGATAGAACGCAATGGATCGCTCAAGGTTCTTAACTGTGAGGCCGACGTGAGATATTTCCGCCATGGTAGATCAACCTATATGATTCAATTTAAAAAACACTTAACCCCATATTTTTGCCGATTAACGCAGATGAAAAATGGCAAAGAGCATAGCGCAAAGCGTCCTTGCGGATTCGGGACCACTGACTACCGACTACTGACCTCTGACCCGGATCCAGGGATTGACGACCGGGAGTCTGTAGTCCGTTGTCCGTACTCTGTTGTCTCTTTGCGCTTCCCACTCAGTTCTCAGCACTCGTTATTCAGCACTCAGTATTAGCTACCCTGTGCTCTGATCCCAAACCTTACGGATGGGTATCGGACGACCAATTACGCGATGTACCGGGGTGCCATTCCTGCTGGCGTTTATCACGCATCTTTTGCAGAAATGCGGTTAGCCCGGTTTCGATCAAGACATGCTGCGCCGGATCTCGGATCACTCCGAGGGGTTCTTGCCCGTTTTGGACCTTATCGATTTCCCGCTTCAACAAATCACGCAGGATCATGATCCCTCGATCGGATGTGGCCAATCGCTCAGTAGTCCGATCAGCCACGGGTCCCTGGGTCTCCCACGCCATGTAGTCCTGTCCATCCACCCGATCCATTCGAGTAAATTTGGCAATGGGATGACGCTGATCGACAGGACTCTTGAAGGGCTCTACATAATCCACAGCTGGATCATCATCGTCCAGCACCGGCTTTCCGTCCTCCGCCGGCTCAAAGATAACGTAAAAGATCCGGGTGTGGGTATCGTCCACTGGCACCCGAATATGGGTGTAATTGGCAAGGCGAAGAATATTGGGGAAGATAAGGGGATGCTCATCCACAAAGCCCACCCGATAGGTCCGTTTTTTCATGATGCCATAGGGAACCTCGATGAACTCGAACTTTTCAACGTCGTCCGTTAATCCCCTGGTGGAGTTGGTCACGGTTTGCCGTCGGGCAGCAGCGTTCTGGTGGAGGATCTGAAGATGGGCGGGGTCCACCGAGTTTTCCATGGCCTGAAACCAGTTACAGTCCAACTGCGGCTTTACAGAGATCCGTCTCTTGCCGTCCGGGCGCGCCCAGACATCATATTTTGGGATAAGAGGTTCTGGTCTTGGCCCCAGGTATGTCCAGTACATTCCGACGAACTTCTGAATAGGATAGGCAGTATGTTTTACCGTAAGGTGAAACTTGCTCTCCGCTGGCTCAGCGGGACATTCCAAACAGTTTCCCGCCACATCGTACAACCAGCCATGATAGGCGCACGCAATTCCCCTCTCCTCTACCCTACCATAGGCCAAGGATGCCCCGCGATGAGCACAACGATCGGCAATCAAGCCCACCCGTCCGCTTTTGTCCTTAAAGAGAACCAGATCCTCACCCAACATGCGCACCAACTTTGTGGGGTTTTCCTCCGTCAGCTCCTTGGCCACAGCCACCGGGTACCAGTAGCGGCGCAGAAGCTCGCCTCCTGGGGTGCCCTTGCCGACGCGGGTCATCCTGTCGTTCTCTTCTCGAGTCACCATACCCTTTTCCTCCTATTTCCAGCTAAGAAGTGCCGAGTGTTAAGTCTTTATGTTAGGATTCGATCACCATCGAGTTTTCGAGTTAACGTTTTTCTCTCCTACTCAATACTTTACACTTAACACTTAAATTCCCTACATCCAACCCGTTGACCCATTAAAACCCGTACAGAGCCTGTGGATTATCCCCCAGGATTTTATCAATGGATGCACCGGGAACCTTGCCATCCGTTTTTAACTTTCTGAGGGCGTTGAGCTCAGAGGCGGTGTCGTTGTGCCCGTAGTCGGTTCCCAGGACGATATGGTCATCGCCCACATGTTCTAGAATATAAGCCAGGTCATCGCTGGTCTGGCATGCAACATAGATATGGTTATCCTTGAGAAATTCCGGGCCCGGCCAGGCCTGGCCTTTCTTGCGATAGCCAATTTCAAGGTGGTTCATCACGTAGGGAACCCACTCGGCGCTGACCTCAACGAAGGCCCATCGTAGATCTGGAAACTTTTGTGGCAAGCCGGTGGTGATGAGGCTGCCAAATAGATTGATGGGACCGAACTTGAACTGAGCCAGGCTGGCCCCTCGGCCAAAGATATCAAACATTTCCAGGTTTCCCTGTGACGCATGGACACAGATGGGCATTCCCAACCGGCTAGCCTCTTCGTAGAGAGGAAAGAAATGCGGGTCTGTGGGAAGCTTGTCCCCTTCGACTCCTCGTATAAAGACCCCGCACGCTCCGTTCTCCTTGCTGAAGTTCAACTCCTCAATAGCCTTTTCAATATAGTGAAGCGGAGGGATGGCCACCCAGCGTAACCGCCCCTTCCCTGCCTTCCATATATCCGCCAGCCAACGGTTGTAACTCTTGCATAGGGCCGTATCCACGTGCGGTAAGGGTGAGAGTGTCCTGAGAAAGAGGCTCGGGTAGAGGACCTGAACCTCCACACCCAGCTTATCCATATGGGCGAGACGGGCTTCCACGTCTTCCATTTCCCGCGTCTCCTTGGCCGTGTCAAATCCGATATTCTGGTCCTTGGCAAAGACCCGTCCCCCAATTTTCCAAAACTCGCCGCCACGCCGTTTGCCGGATACTTCCTGAGACTGGTCCTTGAATACCATCACCCGGGGGGCGAACGCCCTCTCGCCTTCCCCCATGTACTCCCAGGTTCGCTCACATTCAACTACATGTGCGTCAGCATCGATGATAGCCATTGGACCTCCCTTTCGTTCCTATGGACTCCACGGAATTCATTTTGATTTCCTTCCAAGCGGGAGGTAGTCTATGCCAGATGACTCAGGCTTGTCAATTTCGACGTTCAAGGCTCGACCTCTCTCTCAGCCCGATTTGACAATTCACTTGAACATCCGATATGTCGAGTGACATGGCTCTTTTTGGGCTCTGCGGTCTACTCAGGAGGCGTTAATCTATGCGCGTAATCGATTGCGATGCACATGTGGAAGAGAGCGTTCAAACCTGGCAGCACCTCGACCCAGAGTTTTATTCACTTCGACCCATCCCCGTCGTTTTCCCCGAAGATACCTGCTTCGGCACACACAATGCGGCTTGGGTCATCGATTACAAGCTCAGATTTTTTGCCGCCAATCCAACCTCCATGAAAAGGGCCCACGAAAAAGACGTGCCCATAGAGGTCCAGGAGATGCGCGACGTCAAGAAACGGCTCTCCTATCTGGACGATCTGGGGATCGACAGGCAAGTCGTTTTTCCTTCGATTTGGCTTGGCTGCCTGGCAGAAAACGTGGACCTGGAAGCGGCCCTGGCGCGCAGCTTCAACCAGTTCATGGCAACTCAGTGCGGCCAGTCCGGCGGCCGCCTCTGGTACGTTGCGATCGTTCCCTGGCGACGTCCAGAGATGGCGGTGGATGAAATCAAACGAGTCAAAGCCCTCGGGTCTGTGGCTGGAATCTACGCCCGCGGCATTGAATGGGACCGCCCATTAACCCACCCAGATCACTGGCCCATCTATGAAGCCGCCGAGCGCAACGATCTTCCTATAACCGTCCACGTGGGTAACGGTTCCAGTCCTATGATACGAGAAATGTTACAGGGAGTACCCCGACCCACCTATGAGGATTCCCGACCCCATATTCATCCGTTGGGAAACGGATTGGTCAGCGGCCCATATGTACTGTACGCCTTTCAGCAAATTCTGGGCTCGAGTATCCTCGAGGATTTTCCGAAACTAAGGGTGGGATTCCTGGAGGCCGGATCCGAATGGACGGTGCGTCTCCTCAAGCGGTTGCGCACCGGAAAAGGATCCATCGTCAATGAGTGGCTTGCAGATAGAGTCTTTGTTTCATGCGCGCTGGACGACGATATCCCGTACATCAAGAGTAAGGTAGGGGACGACTTTCTGGTGACGGCAACCGACTTCCCCCACGGCGATGCTTTTCGCCAGGATCAACTCGCCAATGGCCTCAAGGCTCGAGGTGACCTTGCCGATGGGACCATTGAAAAAATCCTGTCGGTCAACCCCGAGCGGTTATTTCACTTTTAGCCCCGATCGACAATCATCGGTCCCAGAAATCATGGCCCGCAATATCGGTAACCCCTACAACGTCTGCCGTAGGACAGCACGTGGTCTGGTCTTTTATTGTCCGATCGGGGTTAGTGCCGGTAGAATCGCCGTGCGTTATCACCTAGAATAGCGGCCTTGTGTTCGTTCGGCAGATCTTCCCGCTCCCGAATTTCGTCGATTTCCTCCATACAGTTGTTTATGGCAATTTCGTGCGGGAAATCCGAGGCGAACATGAACGGTTGCGGGCCCACGCGTTCGATGGCATAGGCGAGTGCCTTTTCGTTACCTTCGCATCCCACGAAGATCCGATCGTCCTTGAAATAGTCCGCAGGATGACGTTTCATTTTAAGCCCGCCGTATTCCAATTCCCGCTCAAGCCGATCAAGCACAAGCGGAATCCAGGCGGTTCCGCCTTCCATGAAACCCACTCTCAACTTCGGGAACTGGTCGAACACACCATCCACCATCATCCCGGTCATGGCGATGGCCAGGGGAAACGGCATGCCCAGGGCGCGGGTCGCAGGGAACTTCATATAGGTGTTGAACCCCAGATTGATGTAACTGCCGCCGTGAACGGCCATGACAGCGTCAAGCTTCTCGGCCTCCTCGTATATGGGCCAGTACTCGGGATGGCTCACGTGACGGACCAGTCCATTGGAGGGGATCATCGCACCCAGAAAACCGAGATCCTTCACGGCACGGCGTAGCTCGGCCACTGAATCAGGGATGCTTTGCATGGGGATCAACGCTACGGCCTGAAATCTTGGGTTCCGCTTAAGGTACAGCTTGTGAATATAATCGTTGTAAGCTCGTGCGTAGGCTAGGGCCCACTCGGGGTAGGCCACGTTGCCGTATGCTAGTCCGGTGGTGGGATAGAGGACTGTATAATCCGTTCCTGTTCGGTCGAGGAAATCGAGCCACTGATCCGGTCCGGTGTTCCGGTCAAACGTCCCAGGTGTCCGCGGCGTTCCATCGGATGGGGTGTGAAAGTGATCGAGACTCGGAACCATGTTGCGCGCTCCCCGGCTATTGTACGGTTCCGCAACAAACTTGAACAAGTCCTGCTCGTTCTCCATTACGTGACCATCAGCATCGACATAAGCCTGTGTCATATAACCTCCTTAGTGGTTTTCTCCGTTTTGCCTTTTTACTTTTAACCTCTTTCCAGCCTTCCGCCCTCACCTCTTCCACTGCCACACTCAACACTCTTCCCCTACTCTTATCCGTTTTTTACCTTTTACCTTTTTACTTTTAACTTACTTTAAGTATCCCCTCTCACGGTAGAACCGCTGAGCCCCGGGATGCAGGGGGACATCGCACGCGGTTTCTTCGTCATCGATGCAAAGCTGGGCCATATCCAACGGTTTATAATTATCTGTGGGAATCGCCTCCTTGCGTACTTCGATGGCTGCGCACAGTGCGTAGGCGACATCATCGGCCATGTCGGCATGAACCACCATGGGCCACCCGCTAAAATCCAACGTTGCCACCTCTTCGGGTATGCCGGGAAAACGAGCCTTGGTCATGACGACTGGGCGGTAACCCTTGGCAACCATTCGGGCTAGAATCTCTCCCTCCACGGGTAGGAAACGAAACCCGTGTTCGACGGCAGCCTGCCCCCAGCTCAGGATCCCTTCATCAAAAACTGCATTGATATGACCATCCTCGATGGCTCCGCGCCGGTCCGGATGACTGGGTCGCATTACAGACTGGATCTTTCCACCCCACTTTCGAATGTCCGCGAGGCTAAATTTCGCGGCCTTCATCACCTCACCTACTGAGAACATAGTGCTGTCGTTGAGGAAAGGGGGTTTGAGCGTGCGCCCTGTAGAGAGCCGCAAAGGAATCCGTTCCTGTTTGATCTGTGCCAGTGATGTGATGCCCGTTGATTGGTTAACCGCGAATCCCACCACATCGTGAGATGGGAATACCGCGATGGTCTTCAAGGGCAGCGGCCTAGAGAAAGGCCCTGTTCCCTTGACTGCCATGGTGACCGCCACGGAAGGATTGAGCCATAGCAGGGAAATTTTTTTCCGGGCAACTGCCTTGAGCTCTTGAAAACCACCAACGGCAATTGAGAGGTCGATGCCATCACTGTGCCGCGAGCGTGCGCCGGTAAGAGCGATGTGAATATGAGAAGCCACGCGTGAATCCATTTGGAGCGCACCCTGGGCACCACGGGTGGTCTCGAAGGAAAGCGAACCATCGTAAAGAGCCGCGGCCAACTCCAGCAGTCCTTTGGAGCGCTGCACACCTGCGTTGTATCTGCGCCTGGATTCAGTCACCGGTCCTCCCCAAATCGCCTGAGCATCAACGAAACTTTATCTGATGCAGCCGGCTTTCACGCTTTTGTGAGCGCATGGTAAGCCGTGTCAAAAAGGAAGTCAATGATCAACTCCGGTGGAAGGTTCAATCAAATGGGAGACCTCGCTTTTTCAGTTCCTGGGCCAGTGCCTGGCTGCCCCGCCACAGCACAGGAACTCCTGCATTGATTGCCGCAGCTTGGTAAAATTCGAGAATCTCCCTGGGCTTCGCTCCATAATCCAGGGCCTTTTCCATGTGCCTCACCATACCGCCCCAACTCCGTTGAGCGCCGGCACAAACCATAATCACCAACTCTTTGGTGGCACGAGACACGGCCCCGTCGTCCCGTCCTAAGACCGCGTCCGCGTAGAACGCCTTGATACCCTCCAGGCACTTTGGATCGTGACGTCTGATAAGTTCGACACCCGAGTCATCACCTTCTCCACGAATCTTGAGAAATTCCCGGTATTCAGCATCTTCCATAAAAACTCTCCTTAATTAAAATTCAATAAGGTCGCAAAATATTTATAGGATTACAACCCTTTGGACCCGATTTATCACTCGATTCCACGGCTAGATAGAACCCAACTCCGGCATCACATGGCGGGTGAAGAGCTCAACCGAATGGAGAGCTTCCCTGGTGGAGAGATCACCGAATGCGAATTGGCCCACCATATAGGTGGCCACTGATTCTTTTAATTGTGAGCGCAAAAAATCACACACAGTTTTTGCAGTTCCAGCGACACCCAGGCCGGCGTCCATGAGTAGGTCAAATTCGGGTGGTCGGGGATGGTTCGGTCGACTGCCATAGGCATTGTACAAATGATTAAAACTTCGATGCCACCTTTGGTAGGCACGACGGGCCATGGCCATGCCCTCATCATCACTCTCGGCAACAACGATGAAACGGCCAATACCCATCTTTGGCATCACCTGGGTGCCACCTCGGTTCTCTGTCCAGACTTCGCGATACCGTTCCGTGAAAGTGCGCGTCTTCTTAGCCGTGTCGAGGCTCATGATATGAAGCCCACCACGCGCAGCCCGCTCGGCACTTTCAACAGAGTGGACACCGTACCAGATGGGTGGATGGGGTTTTTGCAGCGACTCGAGTTCCATGGGAACATTTTCGAAAGTGAAAAACTCACCCTGATAATTGAGGGATTTCTCAGCCAGGCCTCGGAGGATTAGCTCCACGCCCTCATCATAAATTCCTTGCGATTGCGCAGGACTCTGTCCGTAAAGACCAATCTCAATGGGTGAAGCACCACGGCCAAATCCAATCTCGAGTCGCCCACCGCTCATCTGATCCAGCATGCAGATTTCCTCAAGGAGCCTTATGGGATGATAAAACGGGAGCGCATAAACCATTGGGCCAAAACGGAGCCGCTTCGTGCGCTGCGCCACAGCCGCGAGAAATACACTGGGTGACGGAGCCATACCGAGGGGAGTCGAATGATGCTCGGCCACATGGTAAGCGTAGAACCCCCCGCGATCATAGGCCTCGATAACCTTCAGGCGTTCCTCGTAGTACTCTTTCAAGGGCAGATCGCCACGGTCCAAATGATCAAATACACCGAATTCCATGCTTCCTCACAGTCTCTGCCACCAACCGGGGAATGCTATACGATTTGAGGGGTTTTTTACAAGGACGAAGGAGAACACCGAACTCATAATTGGAACTGGAACTGCCACGACTCGCCTGTTAATAGGTATGATGGCTGATACCAACTTCCATGGAGAGGAGAGCCCAGATGCTCTATGAGTTGTATTACTGGCCCGGCATACAAGGCCGCGGAGAGTTTGTGCGACTTTCCCTTGAAGATGCAGGCATGGACTATGAGGATGTCGCCCGAGACCCCAGGCGCGGCGTTGCTGCCCTGGGAAAGTTTATGGGAGACGCCTCCGAGACCCATCTGCTCTTCGCACCGCCTTTTTTAAAAGCGGGCAAGCTTGTGATTAGCCAAACCATGAACATCCTGATGTTCCTTGGGCCGCGTCTAGGTCTGGTTCCTAAGAGCGAAGCAGGTAGACTGTGGGCCCACCAACTGCAGCTCACCATCTCCGATTGGCTCCTGGAGGTCCATAATGCCCATCATCCCATGGCCGGGAGCCTCTTCTACGAGGATCAGAAAGCAGAGGCGAGCCGACGCTCGGCCATTTTCAGATCCGAACGCTTGCCGAAGTACCTAGCCTACTTCGAGGAGGTGCTCAAACGAAACTCAAAGGGGAAACCGTTTATTCTGGGCAAAGGGGTATCCAACGTTGACTTGTCGCTATTTCAACTGATGGCAGGCCTGCGCTATTCCTTCCCGCATTTAATGGCCAGGCTAGAGCCGAATTACCCCAAATTGGTTACACTTCACGACTGTGTATCTGTGCGTCCAAAGATGGCAACTTACCTATCTTCGAACCGGCGAGTGCCGTTCAACGAGCAGGGTATATTTCGACACTACCCGGAGCTGGATGAATAGACGTCCACCTATTGCCAATATGCATCAATCTGGATCGAAGTTCTTTTCTTCCTCTGCCACCTCCGGCCCCTGGGCGGGCGCCAGGGAGGTACAAGAGGTTCCTGCTGCAACCTGCGTCAAAACAAAGTAGCTTTGGTCTGAGTCTGGCATGACCTGCGGGGTCCGAGTCAAGAATTTCGGTTTGGCCCCGATGACAATTTGCTCGTAAAGTCGAACATCGATCTTTCCTTCCACTCGACCCGGCGCCAATACTTTACCGTTGAGTATCGAGTGGCCACGCTGCACGACATAGAGTTTCGCGTCGGGAAATAGGGGAATGGAAAGATGCAAAGTAGCGCCTGGCAGCTGATCGCCGTCCCAGTCATAAACGGACGGATGGTTGGCGTCAGTTGGCAACTCTCCACCGCTTCGCTGGGGATCATAGCCCACATGCTCGCGCCCCAGGTCTGCTCGATAATCCCAACCTTTGCCATTTTTCTTGACCTGGATGCCATAGCTGGATTGTGCCAGTGCAGCCACAAACCTATCCGGAAAAACCACTTTCACCACGCCCTTTCTGCGCTCGGACCTCAAAGAACAAACCTTGTGCGACTGTGCCCCCTGTGCCCCAACCCAGCGGAGCTCCACTAGAGAGACCGAAACCATAGCCGAGCGACTCCATCCCACCATGGGCACCTTAGTTCGACTAACAGTATGCATTTCGAGGCGATAGGTGCCGCTCGCCAATGGGGCCCCATCAGGAGACGCCATAACTACGGGGCAAAGGTATGCAATGTAGGCCCACGTACCAATTATCAGTAGCAACGTTCTGAAAATGGATCTCCTCCTCTCGGGCTTCGTGAAGTGCTGGTCACTCAAAAACAGGTATTCGGATGATAGATGACCTCTTGAAAGTTCCTTACGAAGTCAAGGTGGATTGAATGAGAGTTTAAGATTAACGGCCCATAACCTCTTTGTCAATTTTGGACGCAGGAGTCGAGGATTAGTGACGGGGTTTATACGCGTATCACTATGGGACCCTGATCTTGAACTTAATCACTTCTACCGCAGATTTCCTCGGGCCGCTCATCGATTCCTGGGCAGGACGTTTTTGCGAATAATTACCTTTAGTTGGCGTGTTTTATGGCCTCTATTTAACGGGAATCCTTTTATTATCAAATAGTTATAGTTTGGCATCCCCCTTGCAAAGAAACTGTCGTATGGGGGAATTGTTGTCCATGGTCCAGTCTATAGGTGTATCTTTCGGTGATACCCTCGAGCAGTATCGAGACCCCCTGTTGATATCCTGCTCTCTGGTCTTGATCGTCGTTGCCCTTGGTTATTTGTTACTCCCAAGCGTTCGTTTCACGTTCGATTCGCTCCTGGCAGTGAAAGTGCCCACCACTTTCAAGCGTTTTTTGGGAGGGCTCTTAATACTGCTGCCCGGTATTTTCATTATCGCAACGGTTTATTTCGCCGAAGTAACGCAGGCCCTTGAGCAGAGATGGCCGGGTCTGGCAGCTCGGTATATTTCCAAAAGCGATGCGCCAAACCGGGAACTGGTGGCGCACACCACCAGCAAAGGCGAGACCAGGGATCAATCTTCGATAGAGGAAGCGCCTGTGCCAGACAGTGGAACAACTACAGTGGAAGCGCCCCCTGCACCGTATCCAAGCTGGGACACGACTCCAGTACAATCCGCAAACGATCCAGACTCGGCGCTAAAGCAAAAGCAGAGGGCGAGACGAATCCTGGTGGAAAGGAGACTAAAGGAACAGGAACGCAAGAAGAAACAGAGGTTGAACATCTGGCTCACCAAGGAAGGGCAAGTGGCTGCGGTCTCCCAAGCCCTATTGGACGAGGCAGTGAGTTATTTAGCGGCCAATGATGTTGCATCCTTCCACCAATTGGAGGCGACACAACGTGTACTCTATTTGAAGCCAAGAGAAAGAGTCTCCATAATAAAATACGAATACACGAGCGGCAAAGTAAAGATCAGGATACTGTCCACCAACATCGAACTTTGGACCCTCAGAAAATCGTTAACAAAAGGATAGGCAATTGTAACCGACTCCATGGCTGGAGTTGCAATGATTCATTAAGGAGGGGAATACCATTAAGCGTATCAGAGAAAGTTGAGCGATTAGCCCGCATAGTGCCTGGTGTGAGCGGCTACCAGGACAAAGAAAGTTCGCGTGAAACCGACAAGAACATACGCCTCCGGGTAGCAACGGAACTGGAACAGCTAAAACGAGACCTGGAGGGTGACAAAAGACGGCTGATGGAGCGAAAGGACCTCTCCCTACTGCCTGCCCTGGACCGGGTAACATCTCAGCTAGACAAGCTAGCAAACATAGTCAAATATGCCTCCCGAGGATACAGTGGCGTGTTTGATGGCAACAAAGTCAACGTAAAAAAACTGGATCAGCTTTGCACGTTCGATCTGCAGCTTTTTGATGAAATGGCAACTCTCAAAATGCAAGTAAAACAGGTATCCGATGCGCACGGAGATGAAACCGGGCTGAAACAAGTCATCGAGGATTTGTCCCGTGCACTTGACAGTTTTGAAAAGACATATTCAACACGCCAGGACGTTCTAATGGCGGGATAGGGTGGAGTCATGTCACAATTCATGGAAGTCATCGAATGGTTTGACAACGCTGGAACAGAAATCGTCCATCGATACCCGGAAGAGGGATCCGGGGAAATCAAATTTGGAGCCCAACTAATCGTCCGGGAAAATCAGGCCGCTATATTTTTCCGGGATGGTAAGGGACTCGATATTCTTGGCCCGGGCCGCCATACTCTTTCAACCCTGAACCTTCCGGTACTGACAAAGGTATTGTCGTTACCCTGGGGATTCACCAGCCCCTTCAGGGCAGAGGTTTATTTTACCAACCTGAAGGTATTTACCAACTTGCGCTGGGGGACAAAGGATCCGGTGGCCTTCAAGGACAGTCAGCTTGGGCTAATACGGCTCCGGGCTTTTGGAACTTTCACCCTACAGGTGGCACAACCCCTCCTGTTTGTTAATACGTTGGTTGGGACACAAGGTTCCTACGATACCGCTCATATCGAAGATTATTTACGGGAGGTCATTGTTTCGAGACTGAACGATTTCCTTGGCGAATTCGTAGACAGCGTCATCGACCTTCCCAAATACTACGATGAGATGGCCGTGGCGGTGAAAACTCGATTGACTGAGGATTTTCGAAAATATGGGATCGAAATGGTGGATTTCTACGTCAACCGGATCACCCCTCCCGAGGAGGTGCAAAAGATGATCGATGCACGCTCTTCCATGGCCGCAGTGGGAAACATGGACAACTTCCTTAAGTACAAGGCTGCCAAGGCCATGGGTGATGCGGCCACCTCAGGGGGCGGCATCTTTGGCAACGGAGGGGCCTCAGGCGGCATGGGAATGGGTATCGGGGCCGGAATGGGGATGATGATTCCTGGCATGATCTATCAAAGCATGGGAGGCGCCCAAAAAGGGACTTCCAAGGAGGCTGAAAAGGAAACTGTCAACTGTCCAGAATGTCACGGGACCGTGTCCGTTGATAGCCGTTTCTGCGCCCACTGCGGGCATCAGATGGTGGTGATCAAAAAATGTCCACGCTGCGATAAGAACGTAACCACCAGTGCCAACTTTTGTCCTTCCTGCGGATTAGATCTAAAAGCGGAGCTTCATTGCGCCCAATGCCAAACAAAACTCCCACCAGGAACCAAGTTTTGCTTCAACTGCGGGACATCGGTGAACGTGGAGTGACCAAAAGGCAGCAAAGCGACAAGTCAGAAAGACAGTTAGCAGTGGGCAGCAGGCAGTAATTTAGTACTGGATAATTAGGACTGAGTGAGAAGCGCTAAGAGACAACAGACTACGGACAACGGACTACAGACTCCCGGTCGTCGATCCCTGGATCCGGGTCAGAGGTCAGTAGTCGGTAGTCAGTGGTCCCGAATCCGCAAGGACGCTCTGCGCTTTGCGCTATGCGCTATGCTGTTAACGATCGGCGAAAATCTGCGGTTAAGTAATTAGCGAGTAATTCGTCGTAAAAGTAGTCTCCGATAACCAGTCACCTCGTCGTATCCACCGAATGCCCCCTGTGCGGCGCCCCGCTCGATTTTACCGAAGGATCCAACGCTGTGCGGTGTCTGCACTGCCGGTCCAACCTTCTCGTTACCGGACGGAAACAAGTACTGAGCTATTATGTGGCCCCAAAGATGGACGCACATGGCGCCTTGGCCAAATTAACGGCAGCGAAGAAGCAACGCGCGGCAAGGTATCGTGTAGTCAAGAAGCAACTCTATTTTATCCCCTACTACCGCCTGACAGGCCATGACTTTCGCTGGGAGGTGCCACCGGATAAACCTAGAAGAGAGACGCCGATTCATCCGCTGATGTCGTCCATGACGTCTGGCGATCGGTGGACGTCAGAAGTCGAGCACATTGACTTGTATTCACTTTTCCAATCAGCCAGCTATCTCCTGGGCAAAGTGTTTGGAGGAAGCAGCGCGGCAATCCGGGAAACGAACAACCCTCCTCAACGGGTTTCTAGTGAAACTGCAACCAATGAGCCAAAGGTTCACCCCTCACTAGTACAAAAGAACCCTTGGGATACCACTCCAGGCACACCAGGCGGTCTCAATAGAGTTCGTCTGCTCAATCAGTATGTGGAGAAAAATTTCATAGGTTGCAGTCTGGACGGTGTTGGACTGTACTCCCTCGGAGTTCGACCGTCGGTACTCCGTCTCGAGCTGTTTCGAAGAGAGATGCTGGGTTCACTAGGAAAGATCGTACAGGCCAATATCAAACCGCAGGATGCCCTGCTTCACGGGATGAGAGCCGGTAGAAAGCAGGCCATTAGTAATCGCAAAGTTATTGGCCGTATGCTCTCGGTCCTTTATTTTCCTTTCTGGGTCATGGAATTGAAACAGGGGGACAAAAATTGTCTTGCCATAATCGATGCGGTGTCACAGGCGGTGATCACGCTGGCCGCCACTCCGGCGCTTTACGAAACACTGGACCAGGAAGTAGAGGCAGATCCTCACGTCATTGGCTTCCGACCATTAACCTGTCCCAATTGCGGATGGGACCATCCGATTCGGCCGGACAACGTGATCTTCTACTGTTCCTCCTGTGAAAAGACCTGGCAGATACTTGGAAACTGCCTGTACGAGGTCTCCTTCCAAATTGCCAGAATGGCTCAGGCTGAAAAAGACAAGCAATTCAAATACCTCCCCTTTTGGGTGTTGGAAGGTAACTCGGATGAGAATGACCCCTCTAGACTGTTTCTTCCCGCCTTCCGCTACCGCCAGCTCAAGTTTCTGAGTGACCTCGCCATAAGAATTTCGAGGAAACAGCCGTCCTATTCGGTTTTGACGGAAAATCTACCTGAAGTTCAAGGATGTTTCTACGATCAGGAGGACGCAGTAATGTTAGCGCAATTTAGTCAGGTGGGCATGGCCCCCAGGCCCCTGGAGAAGATCAAAGCGATTCAGGAAAACAACTTTTCTATGACTGACGCCACCCTCACATGGTTCCCTTATGGACTGACCCCCTGCAGTTGGACAGTTTGAGGGAGCAGGTTAGAATGCCTGATGGGAAGGGGAAAGGATCTCATCATGGCAGAGAGAAGAAGGTTTACAGCGAATTTCAAGCGGCAGGTAGTGGAGGAACTCCTCAGTGAGAGCTCCACGTTGGCCCAACTGAGCCGCCGCTACGACATCTCCTCAGGACTTATTCGACATTGGACGAAGCGCTACGAACAAGGGGGCCTGGTGGAGGGCCCCTCTCTGCCAGAGAAGGAACTTCGAGCGCGCAATGCGGAGTTGGAGCGGATGGTGGGCAGACTCACCATGGAGAATGATCTTTTAAAAAAAGCCGTAGAGTACACACTGCGGCGGAGAAAAGAGAATTCGTCACCCATCACGGCCAAGAGTTTGGCAGCATCCATAGGGGGTGTGAAGTGATGGGGATAGCGCGCAGCACTTTTTATTACCGAACCCGGGAGCCTTCTATGCTCCACGAGATTGAGGAGGCGGACTTACGGGACCGGATTGAGCAGGTAGTGGAGGAGTATCCGCGTTACGGCTACCGGCGAGTCACCCATCATCTGAGGCGCGAGGGCTTTAAGGTTAATCACAAGCGGGTGTCGAGAATCATGCGGGAGGAATCATTGCAATGCCAGGTCAAGCGGCACTGGGTGAAGACCACTGACAGTGATCATCCCTACCGGGTCTATCCGAACCTCCTTAAGGGACTAAGGGCCACAAGACCTAACCAGGCATGGGTGGCCGATATCACCTACATCCGGATCCTCACGGGGTTTTTGTACTTGGCGGTGATCTTGGATCTGTTCTCACGTAAGGTTATTGGGTGGGCGCTTTCTAAATCGATCGATACCGAGATGACTTTAATGGCTCTGCGGATGGCTTTAGTGGAGAGAAGGCCGCCCTGGGGTTGTATCCATCATTCAGATCGCGGAGTGCAGTACGCCGCCCATGCTTATGTGGAGGAGTTGCGGGCAGCGGGGATCTTAATCAGCATGGCCCGCAAGGGCAATCCCTATGACAATGCGACAGCGGAGAGCTTCATGAAGACGCTCAAGCATGAAGAAGTCTACCTGTGGGAGTACAGGACGGCGCAGGATGTGAAGCAAAGGGTTCCTTATTTTCTGGAGGAAGTCTATAACCAGAAGCGGTTGCACTCGGCTTTGGGGTACTGTCCACCGAATGAGTTTGAGCAGGCCTGGCAGATGAAAGCCGAGGTGGTGTGTGAGGCCTGAAGGGGGGGGTACTGAGATATCTACCCGGTGTGAGATCGTCGTTTCTAGGGCAATTGTGAAAGCCGTTTTGACCGGCCACCAAGACAAGAGGCATAGAGAAGGGCATAGATCACAGAACTCACAATGTGGACTCTTGCAAACAGGAAGGGAACAGCATAATTAATTCAACCACCCCGGAGGGCATTCTAATTTCAGCCCAGTGACTGTCCAACCAATGGGGTTCACTCCACTTATGAGGTAAACGGGAATTACCTGATTGACCCGTTTACGGGACACCGCCTCACGAAAAATCTGCTTTCGTAAGCTCTCAGATGACAGTCGTTGTTCCCGTCATTCATCGATGGGATTTGCTCTCTATGTATTTGCCTTTTTACTTTTTCCTTTTTACTTGGCCACTACTCACTTCTTTTTTTTCGGTTTCCATTCCCGCGCCAACCTCTGCGCCTCAGCGATCTGCTCGGGAGACATACTCTTGGCTATAAGGTCACGGTTTTTCCTGCTGGTTTTTAGACCCCTCGCTGCCGCGATGTTGTACCAAATATGCGCCTGGACATAGTCCTGCGTCACCCCAAGGCCACTGTCGTACATGATACCCAGGTTGTACTGGGCAGCCGCGTTACCCTGGTCGGCAGCCATTTCGTACCACCTCATCGCCTCCCCATAGTCCTGCCGTACACCCAAACCATTGCCGTACATGGCACCCAGGTTGTACTGAGCAGAAGCGTTGCCCTGGGCGGCAGCCTTGCGGTACCACTTTACTGCTGCTTTGTAGTTCTGCGCCACGCCCAGGCCTTTGTCGTATATGACACCCAGGTTATACTGGGCAGCAGCGTTCCCCTGGGCGGCGAGCTGTCGAAAAATTACTAGCGCCGTTTCGTAGTCGCGACGTTGAATGGCCTTGTATCCCTCAGACAACTCGGCGGCATGGGCCGTCACGACTCCGGCAAACAAGGCAATGACGACAAGACCGATGGCAATTTTTTGCTTAGTCATCCATTTCTCCCTTTAAACATTTATCAATAGCAGCCGCGATGGGGCTTCAGTTACTTCGAAGTCGTCAGTTCCCAGGATTGCAACAGGAGGACATCCTTTGAGTTCACGTCACAAGCTGCACTATCATTGCTGGGGCAGACCTTTCATTAGTGGAAATAAAGCAGAATCGATACCACAACATGTGACTTATTTATCAATGTCTTATCACTCGTACTGACTGTGGGATTGTACAGAATGGTAAAAAACCGGACAAAAAGGAAAGGGATATTGACCAATTTTGGCGCAGTTGCCGGAAGGATTGAACCGATCAAGAGTGCCAACTATTCGGAAGTAATGATGGGTGTTTCTGGTGTATTTAACCAGGATCAATTACACTCTGCTTTATTAATTGATCCCTTGGGCAGGAAGTCTAGGTTCCCATGTGTTGCCTACCTACTGTCACACCATCTTTAGTCCCGCATTTGCTGCTTACTGCTCACTGAAAGCTGTATTTCTCTCTCAGCTCTCTGCCCTCGCCAGTCACACAGGCTCATTCTGGCAGCAAATGGCAGCAGAAAAACAACCTTCCTGACTTTTAATACCTCTCAAAAGCTAACTCATTAAATCTCACTTCTAGTTAGGCTCAGACCCACTCTAGGCCTGGGTTTGCGAAGCGTAGGATAGCCAGGACGCAATTCAAGAGCTATTTAAATGCTTCTCAGAATCGTTTTGATCCGTTCCCAGCTATCATAGAGAAAATATGGCTCTCGCAACCCTGGAGATGGACTCGATATCCCTTCCAATAACTTTTGACCCTAAACGTACTATACCGACCAGAATGGCAGCGTTTGTCGATTTTGACCACTTTAATGTTCACTTGTTAAGTCATTGGAACAGCACTACAATTGTGATTGGGGGCGAATCGGGCTTCTGGTGATGTACCGACCAGGGGCCGTAATATACCGACCGGTATACTCACTAGTTAGGCCGCGCAGCACCTCATGAGACTACCCGCTGAAATTCCTTACAATCCTCGGGCAAAGCTATTTGTCTTGATCCTTATTGGTGGCGCCTCACTCTGGATCCTGAGTTTCATATCATGGCTCCCACCGAAGCTGGCGTTGCTCGGAAGCCTAATCGCCGGCGCGCTCGTGGTCGTCTTCGGGATACGCCGTCAGCTACTCAAGCGTTCTCTCATCCTGCGAGAGAACGATATGGTCGTTCCCACGGGGTTTATGTATTTACGGAGCACGACTGTGGCTTATGCCCGGCTCAGCGAATTGAGAGAGTACCCGCTGCCCCATGTGCATACCATCACGTTTCGCAACGGGGAGACGACCCTTCAGCTTTCCTCGATCTTGATGCCAGACGACGAAACGTATTTAGAGGTCTGTCATTTTCTAGCCGAGCGCGCTGGACGTCTCGATGATTCAACGTGACGCGGGAATTAATCCGGAGATGGCTATCCGACTATCGAAGGCATTCGGTACGTCCGCAGAGAGTTGGTTGAATCAACAGGTTCAATATGACTTATGGGTCACCGAGAAGTCCATTGGCAAGATCAAGGTTGAACGCCTATCCGCGGCCTAACACTTATGAGGCCCCCGGTTGTCAAGAGGCAAAGAGCCGCACTAAAGAAAATCCTTAATCTTCTTTTTCACTATCGACGCCATCACCTCAGGTAATATTGCTCTGACTTAGTTTCCAAAATCAGGTGCAAGGGGAAATGCCCTGCACCAAACACTTATCGAGGTTCAATAGCTGTAGGTAAAAAGGAGAAACCGTTTTTTCCAGCCTTAGAGAACCCATACTGAAATTTCGGCTCTTACAATTGGCTTATAAAGAACGATCGCTCCCTGGTCCATACCCCAGGTACCCCTTGTCATGGGGAGCCATCTGTTTACCTCGGCGACAGCAGAGTGGCATGAGCCATGATCTCTGCGACCTAGAAATACATCGGTACCCTCATACCGTCCCATTCAAAGTAAAGGCTAAACGCCTAAGCGTTTTCCAGTTAGACGCTGGGCTCGGGAAAGGGGCAGAGCAGCCATACCTCGATGAACGACATCGAGATATACGTTAAAGGGAGCAGGACGGCTATCCAATCAAGCGCTATAGGTTGCCCGGAATCGTCCTACGACCGGATCCGTGGTCGGCGCCACATGTGGTTGACATCATTGCCGGTCTCTGTGTACAGGCTCACCCGTAACGGCTCCAGTTAGGCATTGGGCTTAACCGTCCTCTCCCAGCTCAGGAACTGAGAAACTGCTTCATATTGAAAGCCCTTTTTCTTTTAAGCATATAGTAGACTGCCCGCCCCAGTTTGTGGGCCAGTATGGATAATGCTTTGGCCTTGCCGTGTTTGGAGGTCAGTTTTTCCACGTACCTCTGTCCTTTTGAGTTTCCCCGCAAAAAGAGCACCGAGGCTTCGGAGAAGGCCCACTTGAGGTGGACGTTGCCGATCTTAGCTCCCGAGACACCGTAGCGCTTGCCTGCGGATTCTTTCGAGCATTTCACCAGCCGGGCATAGGAGGCAAAGTCCTGGACTGTGGGGAAGCGCTCGATGTCATGGATTTCGTAGAGGATGACCAGGGAGAGGATCTTGCCGATGCCGGGCACGGAACAAAGCAGAAATAAGTTCTGGGCATCATGCTCCTTGGCCGTTCGGGTGATATAGAGCTCCACGTCAGTGAGCAGTTTGTCGTAGTGGTCTATCAACAGGAGATCCATCTCGATGCTTTTTTGGACGCTCTGTTCGTCGAAGCGCTCAGCGACTCCCTCACGGTTAGCCTTGTAGGCGATCTTTTTGCCGATCTCGGGAAGATTATACTGGCTGTTGGTGTTTTGGATGTGGGCGAGAAGCTCGGAGCGTTTGCGCATCAGGTGCATACGGCGTCTTAACAGATCCCGGGTGGCTCTCATCTCGGGAGGATAGACATAAGCTGTAGGAATCATACCGCCGCGCAGCAGCACAGCGATCTTGTGGGCGTCGATCTTATCGTTTTTGGCTTTGCCTCCATGGATGGCCTTCATGTAAAGAGCGTGGCCCAAGACAAAGGGAATGCCTTGTTGTGCGCACAGATCTGCAAGCCAGTACCAGGTGAAGATGCACTCAACGGCCACCACGATGTCTTTCCGGTAAGGTGCAATGACCTTGAGGAAAGACTCAGGCTGGGCCTTCATGTTGTGGTGGGCGACGATCTCGCCTTCTTGATCCATGATGCAGGCGTACATAGATCTGGCATGCAGATCTATTCCGCAGTAGTATAGATGCTGTTTGGTATAGAATCTCATATGAGGTCTCCTCCTTTAGGGTTGATTTGATGGCCACCCGAGTATACCAAACGGTAGACTCAGGAGGGGGCCTCAATGAGTATCAAGGCGCTGCAGCGGACGCGGATTAGACGCGAGTTGCTTTTCTTGGCGATCCGTCCGCGCCGCTGAGCTTGGTCGTTAGATGTCGAAATGGAAACCACACGAGAACAATATGCTGTACCGACGCGAAGGGGAAGAATTGTTTACTTGTTCCTATTGCTAAGTTTTGTGGCTTTGTATTTTTCGGTAGAGCCTTCACTTGAATACTTATCGCCTTCGCTTAGTGAGGATGCGTCATTAGCTGAGTTAAGTGCAAGGATCAAATGGCAGAACCAGTTGTTTGTATACATTTGCTTTTTGAATGTCTTGATTTTTGGGGCACTTGCTATGTGGCTCTTTAAATGGGGCTATCAGACATACGCTACGCAGAAATTTCCGCCTGATGGTGCATTCGTTCTTTTCAAAACAAAGATTCGAGTGGGAGGCTATGCGCGTAGAATAGCATTCCTTTATTATTTTCTGTCGATCATATTTCTGGTTTACGTCATCAGTTCGATCTATTTTGCTTGGAATGCATGGCGGGACATCTAACCACCGGCTTGAGACAGACCTTCGTCCCGCCGCTTTAGGGACGGGACTCGGCTGCTCAGCCTGAACGTTAGAATTACATGATTTTCAGTAGTAACGATTGACAATACTATCGTGACGCGATAGTATGCGTAGGTGATCAAGTCTTTTAAGTGTCCTGAGACTCAGAAGATATTTCAGGGCAGGTTTTCACGGCGTTTCCCTAAGAATATTCAGCGCGTAGCGGCACGCAAACTTGAGATGCTCGCGGCGGCTTCTCAGATCAACTCCCTTAGAGTTCCTCCCTCCAATCATCTTGAGAACTTAAAAGGGAGGCGGTCTGGTCAGTATAGCATTCGGATCAATGACCAATGGCGGTTATGCTTCGTTTGGGGGAATGGTGACGCCTTTCATGTTGAAATCGTGGATTATCATTAGAAGGTGGATTTTATGAGTAAGAGAGATTTTGCACCTATACATCCTGGCGAGATTCTACTGGAGGAATTTCTGAATCCAATGGGGATCTCCCAGTATCGCTTGGCCAAGGACATCAGTGTTCCCCAACGACGTATAGGGGAGATTGTTCAGGGAAAGCGAGCAATTACTGCAGATACGGCTCTTCGCCTCGGTCGGTTCTTTGGCATGGAGGCGCAGTTCTGGCTGAACTTACAGGCACGCTACGACCTCTTAAGGGCAGAAGATGAATTATCGAACCGGCTCAAAAAAGAAGTTCGGCCTCATGCGGCATAGATGATGAGGGAATTCTAACCACCGGCTTGAGGCAGACCTTCGTCCCGCCGCTTGATGGGCGGGACTCGGCTGCTCAGCCTGAACGTTAGGTTTCCTACCGATTATTATCACAGGACTCAATTAAACGACGCTTTAATTGAGTCCTGAGTAGCTCCTTGACACGAGACCACCCTCAAAGATAAACGGGGCACTATGATTGGTGGATGGTCATTTGTGCCTGGGAAACCAGTGGTACGTGGTTATGACACCAGCCCATTGTTCCGTGAAGATTGCCTTGAGCGGATCCGTCAGCTCCAACTTCATCGATTAGCCCACCTTGTTTCAGCTTCGGAATCGCAATAAAATTGCTCCAATACTGATAGGTCAGCAAACGTGATTTATTGACATAGGCCGGTAATATACTGGTCAGTATATTACTAATTAGTTATGCTCAAGAACAAACAGGTTGACTAAATTATGGAAAAAGTTGCTGTATTCGTGGATGTTCAAAATATCTATTATACGACAAAACAATGCCACAACTGCCATTTCAATTATAACGCTTTTTGGGATAAAGCGACGTCAAATAGGGAAATTGTAACTGCAATTGCGTATGCCATTGATAGACGCGATGAAAAGCAGAAACAATTTCAAAATATACTTAAAGGAATTGGGTTTGAAGTAAAACTAAAACCGTTTATTCAAAGGCATGATGGTTCTGCAAAGGGGGATTGGGATGTTGGTATGACACTTGATATGATGGAATACGCAAAGAGATCAGATGTAGTTATCTTAGCATCTGGAGATGGCGATTTTGATTTGTTGGTCAATAAAATCAAAAATGACTTTGGTATTTCCGTTGAAGTATATGGCATCCCCCAACTCACTGCTGACTCATTGATTAGTGCGGCATCAAAGTTTGTACCAATTAAAGATGAGTTGCTATTGAAGATCACTAGGTAATACAGAAAAAAGCATATTTTTCAGCCAAGCTTGTCAGTTGATTCAAAGTTCATCCCTTCTGCGAACTTCAGTGAAAGCGGGTAGTTGCAAGTTATCCTAGCGTTAGACCTCCCCAACAGAAATGCCCTCAGGACGCAATTAAACGACGCATTAATTGAGTCTTACGTTGGACTCAATTCATGAGCTATTTAACTGTGTCTCGTGGAACAAGATTGATGGAGAATACAGTTCAATTTCAAGGCTAACGCTCCCGGTGAGCCGCGGCCCATAAGGGAAGACGTGGCATGGTGAAAAACGTACGCTGTGGAGTGTCAGCTCCACTAGGTAGTTAGGGCAGGTAACCTGGCATTGCAAGACCTGACTCTACCCCTCACCCATGCGGTTAGGTTCCAGCCCATGGGGAAGCGCCGCATTCGATGTCAGTTCCTGGTGGACCTTCTCCGCCGTAATTGGAAGGTCGGTGATACGCACCCCAACGGCATCCGCGATCGCGTTAGCGATGGCCGGGGACACAGGTGCCAGACTTGCCTCGCCGATCCCTTTCCCATCGTAAGGTAAGGAACCCGGCCCTTTATCCACGAGCACAGTGATCAATTCGGGTAGGTCCAGGATGTTCGGAAGCTTATATTCGCCCAGGTTCAAAGTGGAGATCCGTCCTTTCTCGGAATCCAAGTGCTCCATAAGGGCGAAACCCAGTCCCTGAACAAGGGCACCTTCAATCTGCCCTTGATGCGCTACCGGATGGAGAATGGTTGCCACGTCGTGAGCCGTAACGATCTTTAGGATGCGGATCTGACCGGTTTCTGTATCCACCTCCACTTCAGCCACTTGAACGCAAAAGCTGGTAATATCGGGTTCCCCAGCGCGATACTCGAATCGGCTCTCTATCGGTTGGCCTGAAGAGGCCGTCGCCCTTGCAACGAGCCTGCTAAGGGGGAAAGCGCTCTCAGGTATGCCT
Source organism: uncultured Binatia bacterium (SeqCode) (assembly GCA_965215595.1). Classification (GTDB taxonomy): domain Bacteria; phylum Desulfobacterota; class Binatia; order UBA9968; family CAXXLF01; genus CBDCDW01. The sequence continues at coordinate 1,194,429 of CBDCDW010000007.1, forward strand.
CGCAGCATACAACAGCTTTTTTGTAGAACGATTTCCTCTGGGGGACACTCCAGCAGGGACGCTGCAAGGGTAATCAGTTTCTGCTTGAGGTCCCGCGCCGCTTTCTGAGTGGCCCAGCCCGCCAGATGAGTGACTCTTCCGGCCCCAACCCCTGAATCATTACTGAGGGCATCGGTGTCCAGCTCCTTGAGTCTAACATCGTCTACGGGAATGGTCAGCTCCTCGGCCACGATCTGCCGGAGAATCGTTTGTGCCGCCGTCCCCGTATCCCAGATCGGCGTGCGTAGAGTTATATACCCGTCGCGATCGATACTGACGATGGCCGTACTGACTCCTCCCCCAGGGGCCCGGTGGGCTAGAGACATCCCCCTGCCAACGGCCTTGGGCCGATGCCGCTCCCACCCTGCGGCTTGGGCAGCACTGCGCAGAGTTTCCTGCGCCTTCACATGACGAAATCCCTTGGGCTCATTACTGCCCTCGCTGAAAGAATTGACGTCGCCGTCCCGGATGGCGTTTTGGAGCCTGAACTCATAGGGATCCACGCCCATCTCGCGGGCAATCATGTCTGTGTGCGACTCCACAGCAAAGAGACACTGTGCCTCACCCGGAGCACGCATATGGCCGCATGGCACGTTGTTGGTGTAAACCATACGACTTATCAGGTGTAGGTGGGGGATTCGATAGCAGCCTCCCGAGTATCGAGAACCGCCAAGGTTAATCGTAGGCACGAACCCGCCGTACGCTCCAGCGCCAAAGACCATCTGTGTCTGCCGAGCCCACATGCGCCCGTCCTTTTTGACCCCAGTCTTCACGGTTACCACCGAGGGATGGCGTGGATTGCCCGCCATGAGCTCTTCGGCGTACGTCATGATCATTTTCACCGGCCTCCCGGATGTACGAGCCAGGTGGTAACAAAGTGGGACATCCATGAAGGATCCCTTGCCACCGTAGTCCCCACCAATGGTACAGGGGTACAAGACGATTCGATTCAAAGACAAGCCTGTCGCGTCGGCGAGCTGCTTTCTCAGGTTGTAAGGACTTTTATTATTCGCCCATATCTGGACTCGCCCTGCGCCATCAACTTCAACCAGGCATGCATGAGGCTCTAAATATCCCTGGTGCATGATCTGCGTCGTGAAGGTGTGCTCAATTACGAGATCTGACTCAGCGAACCCGCGCAGCACATCCCCCTTACGCCTGTGCAGGATGTCGAATTCGTTGCTCGGATTGTAGATGGGTTGATCAAGGCCCTGATAGCTTTGCAGTTCAGGATGCAGGATCGGAGCCCCGGGATCGAGGGCTTCGAGCGGGTCGAATACCGAGGGCAACTCCTCGTAGTCCACATCAATAAGCCCCAGAGCTTCCTCAGCAACCTCCAAGGATACCGCGGCCACGGCCGCTACTTTTTCCCCAACGAAGCGTACCCGTTCTTGAGCAAGTACCGGATGATCCTTAAGCTTCCTCCCCACGAGCGTGCGCGGGATGTCTTTGGCTGTGAGTACCGCCCTCACCCCAGGAAGACGTTCTGACCTGGATTTATCGATGGACAAAACTCTGGCATGTGGAAGAGGGCTCCTTAGGGCTTTTCCCCACAACATCCCGGAACGGCAGACGTCGACTGCGTACTCCGCTGCTCCAAGTACCTTTTCAGGCCCGTCCCCGCGAGGAACCGACTGACCCACGGTAAGAAGAGATCCCACTACGCATTTACCTCTCTAACTTAAGCACTAAGAATGGCAGTGAGTTTGCGTTCCATACTCGGTACTCAATTAGTTTGAAACTAAGAGACCAATATCACAGCAGAAAGGGTTGTCAATCGTTCCAGGACGCAATCAATCGACGCTTTAATTGAGTCTTGTAGAATTAGATTGATGGAGGATACAATCGGATCGTAGCTAGCATTGACAGAAAGGAGAGGTGACCATGCCATTTAGCTACCTAAACTTCATGACTGAACTTATGGCTCCGAGGCCTTATCCTCCACAGCCCAAGTTTGATCCTCCCAAACTCACTCCCTTGCGCCGACCCATCGCAAAATCCAAGATAGGCATTTTTACAAGCTCCGGTGCACAGCTCCGAACTGAGCCCCTTTTGGCAGAGACCAACGACCTCTCCTATCGACTTATCGACCGTGAGACACCGCTGTCGGACCTAATCGTTGCTCACAAGACTCCGGTTCGAGTCTGGGCTGTGGAAGACATCAATGTGGCGTATCCCCGGGACAGGCTGGTCGAATTAGAAGCCGAAGGTACCATTGGCCAGCTAGCCCCCAGGGCGGTCTCCATGGTGGGTTCCATTACGAAATATACCGAACTCCTTCAGAAGACTGTTCCGGCAATAAAGGAGGAGTTTGATTCGCAAGGAGTGGATCTAGTTTTCGTCTTTCCTTTCTGACCTGCGTGTCACCGGTCCGTGGGACTGGTCGCCAGAGGACTTGAGGCCAGGGGATTACCCACGCTGAGCATGAGCACCCTTTGGGAGGTGAGTATGGTATTCAAACCCCCTCGTACTGTTTTTCTCGATTTTCCCATGGGATGTCCAGCCGGGAAACCGAACGATCCGGGCCTGCAGCGGGACATTTTGCGGGCTGCCCTAAACGAGGCACCTAAGTTCGGTGGGTCTTGGACAATAGCGGAACTCCCCTTTCAGTGGTCTGCCGACGGCAGCCGGGAGTGGGAGGAGACGGTAAGAGAACTTTACCGGAAAGGACTAGGGACCGTGGAACGTCACGTGGCGGATCACCATGCACGGGGACAGTCGCTAATCGGCAACGAGAAGGAGTTCACGATACGCTGCAATTGTTAGCGAGCAGGTACATTTTTAGAAGATACTCAGGCACACCATTCCAGTGCCCAAGCTATCTATTGTCTCGCCTTTGGTCCCTTTTTGCCTTTTTACTTGCTTTAAATCTCCACCACCACCCGACCCTGAATGGCCCCCGCCCGCAACTCGTCAAGGGTTCGATTCACCTGTGACAGGGGCCGTTTCTGCACCGGAATGGGCTGGAGCTTTCCCTCGCGAGCCAGGGCTATCACTGAACTCAACTCGGCCAGGGAACCCAGGTGGGAACCCTGGATCGTCAGCGCGCGTTGGATGGTGGCCACAAGGGACAGGGAAATTTCGCCGCCGTACAGGCCCACCAGAATCAAACGCCCGCCCTTGCGCAGAGCGCTCAAGGCAAGGCCCGCGGTGGCACTTGTACCAACCAAGTCAATGGCTCCGTATATGGCACCTCCCCCGATTCGCTGAATTTCCTTCGAGGCCTCGGACTTACGCGCGTCAACGGTTTCGGCCACTCCCGCTGCTTTCAATTTTGTTTCATCGATGTCAACAGCGATTATTCGTTCGTGGCCAAAGGCCCGCAATATGGCAATGGCCATTAGCCCAAGTCCGCCCAGGCCGATTACCGCAACCCACTCATCCGGTGAAAGGGAAGCCAACTTCGACACGGCAGAATAGCTGGCCAGTCCCGAGCATGACAGAGTTGATGCCCAGACGGGATCGACTCCACTTGTGTCCATGAGATAACGCGGGTGCGGAACAAGCAAATGATCCGCATAGGCCCCCGGACGCTGAAGACCGACATAGCGCGGTGTCCCGCAGTGATTGTCAATTCCTTCGCGACAGCGTGGGCAAGCCCCGCATCCTATCCATGGGTAGATTAGACGATCTGCCCCCATGGGGACATTTCCGGCTTTGGGCCCTGCCGCGATAATGGTTCCATAAGGTTCATGCCCGAGAGTGACAGGCAGGGTTATTCCGCGCTCACTCATGTGCATGCGCTTGCCGCCGCCGAGCTCGAAGTGACCGTCACGAATATGCACGTCGCTATGGCACACTCCGCAATACTTGAGCCTGAGGAGCACCTCAGTACCGCGAGGACTTGGCGTTTCTCGCTCTGACTTCGCCAGTGCTTTACCCCATTCGATAACATCGTAGCTCAGCATACGGCTTTACACTTTTTCCTTTTCCATTTTAGATCCAGATTCTCATCGGTTAAATCTTCAACAGAATAATTTCAACAAAGTTTTTGGTGCCAAGACATCACCAAGTCAAAATCCTAAATCCGAAGCACGAAATCCTAAACAAACCCAAAGCCTGAAATTATTAATGCTCAAAACAACTAACTAACGATCTAGCATTCCTCGTAATGACAGAAATCTTTGCTAAAAAATGTACCGGATGATGCTTTTGTTTTGAATTTTGGTTATTCGGAATTGTTTCGAATTTCGGATTTCGAGTTTCGAATTTGTAACTTCGTTTATACTTAGCGTCCTTTTTGGTTTGACTTTGCTCACTACCCTGAGTCCAATCGAAGGGCGGCTTTGCGCGAGTCATCTTTTTCCGTTGAGGCCTGAGAGCTGATGGCTGATAGCTAGTTCCGCTTAGTACTGCCAGCTTCGCGCTATGCTGTTGTGTGAAAGAGTTCCTCTATGGAGATCCTAGGGGAGATCATTTTATCTTTCAGGAGGTATTCGACAAGCGTTTCCAACGTCGTTCTTTCCACTTCCCCTAGATGATAGGCAAACGGGTCCCAGCCCAACCGGTTTATCTCATTTTCCATGAAACCCCTATTTTCTTTAGGAAGATAGTCTACCCAGAGCTCTCGGGCCTCCCTGAGGGCCGACAAAAGGACCCCGTCTAGGTTAGGAGTTTTGCTAATAATTTCCTCTTGTACGACAAAAATATGATTGATTGGGTACACTCCTTTCCTTTGGTAATGAGACCACAGCCCATCTTCGGTCGGCAGGAGCGGCTTGAATCCATGGGACCCGATTCTTACCTGATAGGAGATCACTGCATCCAACTCTCTCTTTTCCAGTAAAGAGAGGAGGAAACGTTCCCGCCGGTCCAGCTGGTGCGTATAACCGTCCAGCTCCTCCCAGGCTTCTACCTCTTCACCAACAAAATCATCGGGAATTTGGATGACCCTCATCTCATCATAAGCAGGCGGGGATGACGGAGACAGTGCAATCCATTGCAGGCTAGAACGGGACAACAGATACTCTTCTTCCAGGATTCCCCTCATCCAGGTGGGCATACTCGAGGTGTAGTTTACCAGCCCCAACCGTTTCCCCACCAGTTGCTGCGGTGAATTCAAGGTAGATCCCGATGAACAGATAAGACTCCGCTGAGGCAAGCCCCGCTTTAGAAAAATGGGTAGCGCCAAAAGCGGGGCTCCCCGGGCTTTTGCCTGCAAAAACGATGAAATGCTCATCTCCCCTCCGACGAAACCACCGGAGAGAATGCCACGCTCATTTTCTTCCGCAGGAACTCCTACGCCCAAAGGACTCGTGGTGGAAACCCAATGAATCGGCAGGCTCTCTGACTCCAACCTTCCATCCAAAAGGGCTTGGGTCCTTGGCCGGGTAAGAACGGCAAACTTCATCTCCTGCCCGCTTTCCATCTGTACATTTTCCTCAGGGAATTGGAGTAGGGTCAAGCGATACGATCAAATAAGCGTGGTAATGGGTTTACACGGGTTTCGGTACGCTGATGTTGTAGAGTCGTGCCACGTTTTCGCGCACCAGCTTTGCTCGAGCCTCGGAGGGTAGATTTCCCATGTCCCTCGCCACGATCTCACGTGAGTGAGGCCAGGTGGAGTTTCCGTGGGGGTAGTCATTGGACCACATGCAGTTATCCACCCCCCACCATGACAGCATGTGCCCCCCCACCGCGTCGTTAAAAAAGGTAGCATAGACCTGCCGGTGGAAGTACTCGCTGGGAAGCATCTTTAGTGGCAAGGAAGAGGATCGACTACCGGCAAAGCGTTTGAAGTAATAATCCCACTGTTCGAGAACGAACGGGATCCAACCGATTTCACTCTCCACGAGGACCAATTTTAACCGGGGGAACCGCTCCACTACTCCGCCATAGATAAGATCATACAAGGCGTCCACGGTCTGGAACAGTTTATGATTTACGCTGCCGCGGTTTTGCTCAATCGCCGGATTGCTCGCTTGCGGGACCGCCTGGGTAAAGGAGCGGCTTTTGCTGTAACCGTGGCCGCTTAAAATATGAAAGTTCACCGGCATGTCCAGATCCTGGGCCGCGGCCCAGAAGCGATCATAGTGGTTCGAAGTAAACGGGATTTCAGGTGCGGGGACTTGCCAAATAACCGACCCGCGCAGACCTGCTTTCCGGCAGCGTTCCATTTCCTGAATTGCACAATCGATGTCGTGCACCACAAGCATGGCAAGGCCAATCAGGCGGTCCGGGGCAACGTGGCAGTAGTCAATGAGCCAGTCGTTGTAGACTCGAGCGCAGGCCTCTTCCAGGGGAGGATCGTCCAGGCTCAACGCCTTGAGTCCATGGGTCGGATAGAGGACCTCTGCGCTAACGCCGTCGGCAGCCATCTCTTTTACCCGCTCCCTCTTGTCCATGGCACCCGGTTGATCATTTGGCCTGCGACCGCCGTAGTCGGGGGCGCGGTCCTGGAACGCTTTAGGAAGGTTTTTCTGCCAGAGACCTTCTGGTTCGATAACATGGGAATCGGAGGAGATCAGGACTTCATCAACCGTGGTGGTAGCCGTTTGTCCGTAAGTACGTTCCAATACGCTCATGATTTTTACTCCTTCTTTAACCTATGCCCCGAAGAACTTCCCAGGAACCGGGACACCGGGAATACGCTTTTTTTCTTCATCAGTGAGGGGTCGACCCTGGGTGCCCAAACGGTGTTCATCCCCTGGCTTTCTGCCGGCCCCAACCCTGAGTAACACAAGATTTTCATCGCCGGTGCTCTGGAAATAATAATAGGCACCCTTGGGCAGCAAGATGCCCTCGTGTTTCTTTACCACATTGGTGTTCCCCGCATCATCATGGAAGGTGGCTTGACCTTGCAGGATGACAAATGAGTGGTCTTCGTCGAAGTGCGCGTGAAGCTCATTTTCCCCACCCTCAGCGTATACCTTGACTCGGACTTTGAGTAGGTCCGTTCCGGCTACAGGGGTATTGGTCTGCCCCGCGGAAAGCAGCGACGTCTTGAGAGAGAAAACTTGCGCTTTGGGATGACCTTCAGTTTCCATTGTGACCTCCTGGCGTAATATAAGCCTAAGGCCCCTCTGGGTCAAATCTTGGGCCGAAGAATCCACAAAAAGATTCAGGATCACCTCTCTAAAAATTGGACCAGCCCCATTAGCTCCGAAGTCTGTGGAAAACAAACAACTCAGACCACGGGGGGATATAGGCCCAAGTTTTGAGCGTATCAAGCCACGCTATGGCATTTATGATTTGGAAGCTACAACTAGGTAGGTGAAATTTTTTATAGGAACGAGGGAAATGGGTCAAAGGAATCTTGGCAGGAACTACCGCAGCCGTTGAATGGTATCAATTTCCTCAAATTTAAACGGCAGGGAGATGGACCCGGCAGTCATTTCCTTTTCAATCCGCAAACCGTCACCGGACACCTTAATCAAAACTCCCTTTTGCTGAACACCTTTTTTAGGTCGCACCACAACCGACCGGCCAACCCATCTCTTGGTTTCGGCCAGTGCATCCGACGTGACACTCTTAACTCCAGATCCTGAAACAGGAAACCGTATCAAGGTTACCTGCGTTGAATTGTCTTCCATTTGGGGCCCATGGGCCTGTTCCGGTTTGGGGATCGGATCGCTTTGGACAACCGGGGTGCGCTTCAGTGAGGCCTCTCTCGATGCGGGGAAGCCGTTTTTTGCTGGCAGCGTTTTCGTCTCCTTGGGACTTGTTTGGCTAGTTTCAGCGGGATTTTTCATATCTTTAAACTTTTTTTGGACCTCGCTCTGCTCTTCTTCTGAGAATCCACCTTCTGCTTTTTTCATGAATTCACGCATGAAATCCATTTTCTTCTGCTGTTCTGGACTAAGACCCGAACTTTCTATCATATCCAGGTTGCTATTCATAAAATTCAGCGCATCTTTTTCGGTTAGATTGCCCTGTGCGATCCCTCGCGCAACGTCTTGTGAGGCCGCCATCATTCCCCACCCGCCCGATGCGGAAAAAACGTAAAATCCTGTTCCAGCGCTCAATACAAAAGAGGTGATGTAAACAAGGAATAGCTTTTTTACCTCAACCCAGTTATTGAGTGCATAAACTGACGCTGTAATTGGAGCCAACATTCCCACCGCCAAAGGCCAGTAGAGATGGTATCGGTTCGGCCCAACAGCCATAAAATAAAGAAAATAAATTACCACCGGAATCAGTGGAATAAATAAAATACCCAAACCCCACAGAATGTGCTTTCTGCGGAATGCTGCAACTGCAAGCCAGATGATTGCGATACCCGAAATCAATCCGAGAACCTGAGAAATGGTATTGAGTGTGTTCATTTCGTGCGAGGTAAGGGGCAAAAGCGATGCCAGGGAGTGGTGACTTACCACGGGAGCAAAGCTAGGTCAGAGTTGTACCAGATTGAACCAGTGAGTTCCCTAACGGGCGCTACTCTACGTTTCCAAGAGGAGGCAAAAGCCCAGCGGTAAGCGGTAATAGGATAAGTATGTTCGAAGACCTGTGAGTTAGACCAATTTTTGTCAGACACGGTGCTAAAAGCTGATGACTGAGGCTAGTTCCACTCAGTTCTCGTTACTCAATACTCCCAGCATGGCGCTTTGCGCCATGCGCTTAGCGCTCTACCTTTTAGTGGCGGCCTAGAAAGTCCAGAACCAAACGGTTCCAGATCTCCGGTTGCTCCCAGAAGGCGGAATGGCCCGCTTCGGGAACAGTCGCAAACTGGCAACCAGGAACTCGCGCTACTAGTAGTCGCATGCGGGAAGGTGGGGCAAGAAGGTCAGCGTCACCGGCAACCATGAGGGTGGGAACGCTCAAAGTTTCCAGAAGAGAAAACGTCACGTGATTACGCATTCGCTGCTCGACTCCCGGATTCTGTCGGCTCCGGTGCTCGATCTCTAACCAGCGGCGAGTACCATCCGGCTCCACCGCACGGTAGGACGGTCCCAGCTCTCGAAATTCAGGAGGGAACTCGCGAAAATTCGGCGGATGAAGCCTCTTTCTAATTTCAGAATTTTCCGGGTCTTGAATTCCTCCCCCGCTGCAGGCCACCACAAGGCACCGAAGCTTTTCAGGATAGGTCAGCGCATAATCCAGCCCGCTATATCCACCTCCTGCCGTGCCCACTAGATGAAAACCTTCAAAACCTAAATGTTTCACCAGGCCCTGGAGGTCATCAGTGAGGTAACCGGGTTGCTCCCCTGAGGGGTCAGTCTGCGTGCGGCCCCACCCGCGTCGGTCATAGGTAATGCAGCGATGGCCAGCGCCAACAAACGCCGGCAACTGATGCTGCCAGCTCTCGGTGTTACCGGTGAAGGCGTGCAGGAATATTACGGGAGTACCTTGGCCTCCAGTATCATCGAACCAGAGATGAACGCCAGGAAGGTCTGCAAATGGCATGGCGGGAGTCTAACATTCACAGTGATTCCTGCAAACCAATTGCCCACCGCAAAAGGCCCCCACCCCTTTTCCTTGACAATTTGAGTACCATTCAATAGCTTGTTCCCCCGACATTAGCCAGGTGTATCAAGGAGGTTCTCATGAACAGGGCGGTAAATTTGAGGGTAACAAGCTTAATATTAACACTCTTTATTGGGACGGCTCTTCTGCCTGAGTCGGCCCTGTCCTCTGAAGAATCATTTTTCAAGGGCAAAACCATTCGAATCATCGTGGGTTATCCCCCAGGAGGCGGATTTGATACCTTCTCACGCATTTTAGCCAGGCATCTCCCACGCTACATTCCTGGTAACCCAAGCACAATTGTAATGAATATGCCCGGAGCCGGGAGTATGTCCGCTGCGAACAGGGTATATGCCATGCAACCCGCGGATGGACTTACGATAGTCGCCTTTATCTACGGAGTGGCATTTCAGTACTTTGTGGATGATCCAAACGTGAAGTTTGACCCCACGAAATTCAACTGGCTTGGCGAACCAACGGTGGGTTCGGTTCCCACGACGCTTTTCCTTCGTTCCGACCTGCCCATCCGTAACTTCAAAGATCTAAAGAACAGCAAGAAGCCTGTATTTCTGGGTGGATCGAGCCGCGGGAATCTCGCCAGTATAGGTCCGCATTTCCTAAGATCCCTTGGGTTACCCATTGAACTCGTGCTTGGTTATGGAGGTTCCGCGCCGGTTTTTGCCGCCATAGAGCGTAAAGAGGTAGATGGAAGGTTCACTTCTCAAGAGAGCGTACAGACACGTTACCGCCGGTTCCTTGATAACGGTGTCCTGCGGCCAATTCTGGCCTTGGGAAGTGACCCCAGGGTCAAATCTTTTCCCGGGATCGCTGGAGTGGATGACCTTGGTCTTGATAAAAAGCAACGACAGCTAGCCGAATTTTTGATCAAGACCTGGCGTCATCTCCGGCTCTTTGCGATTCCACCCGGAGTACCGCCCAAGCGCCTGGCAATTATTCGAAAGGCTTTTGACGATATGCTGAAGGATCCTAAGGTGATCCAAGACGGCAACCGGCAAGGTGTCCGAATTTCTCCATCCTCCTGGAAAAAGCTCGAATCGGACATAAAGGAGCTGTCTGAAGCCCCACCCTGGATCATTAAAAAGTACAAGGAGTTGGCCGGCTTGAAATAGACCTGACGGCAGGACTCTAGTCCTCCAGACAGTCCAATTTGCAGTTCTGACACCGAGTCCTCGTTCGCATTGACCAAATAGCTAGGTTCAATAGACCCGACTTCATTGATGAACCTAGGGACCGTCCCCTTTTTAAAGAAGGAGTCGCCCTCCCTTATCTCTCGGTCATGGATACCCTGGAACGGGGCCTCACCCCTTTGACTTGACAATCACGAGGCCTTTCACTAGTTTGTTCGCGGGCATTAAAAAAATGTTTCTCAGGAGGTACCTATGAACAGACCTGTCAGACTGACAATAGTTAGTTCCGCACTTGCACTGGTCTTCGGTGTGGTTGCACTGGTTCAACCAGCCCAATCCGCTGACCCATTCTACAAAGGCAAAACCATACGAATCGTAGTGGGCTTTCCCCCGGGGGGTGGGTTTGATACCTTTGCGCGAGTTTTAGCCAGGAATCTACCACGCTACATCCCGGGTAGACCCAACATTATCGTTCAAAACATGCCTGGCGGCGGGAGTATGGCCGCTGCGAACAGGGTGTATGCCATGAAGCCCGGAGATGGACTCACTATGGTCGCTTTTATTTACGGGGTGGCTTTTCAGTATTTCATCGATGATCCAAAGGTAAAATTTGACCCCACAAAGTACCTATGGCTCGGTGAGCCAACGGTGGGATCAGTCCCGACGACTCTGTTCGTTCGGAAAGACTTGAATATCCGCAACCTAGCGGATTTGAAAAAGCGCAAGAAGCCTATATTTCTGGCTGCTTCAGCCCGTACCAACCTTGCTGGGATTGGATCCTTTTATTTGAAATCCCTTGGTTTACCTATTGAGGTTGTACTTGGCTATGGGGGCTCAGCACCGTCTTTTGCCGCCATAGAGCGCAAGGAGGCGGATGGACGGTTCTCCTCCCAGGAGAGCTTTCAAACACGCTATAAGCGGTTTCTTGACGAAGGCATATTGCACGCGATCTTGGCACTTGGAAGTGATCCCAGGGTTAAACATATCCCGGGGGTCGCCACTGAGAAGGACCTGAACCTGGATGGCAAGGAACAACAGTTCCTCGAGTTCTTGATCAAGACCTGGCGCCACCTGCGGATTTTCGCGATGCCACCGGGAGTTCCGCCAGAGCGTCTAGCAATTGTACGGAAGGGCTTTGACGAGATGCTGAAGGATCCCAAGGTTATCGAATCAGGTGACCGGCAGGGCGTCAGGATCTCTCCCTCCTCATGGCAGAAGATCGCGGCGGACATCAAGGATCTGTCTGAGGCCGATCCCTGGATCATTAAAAGGTACAAGAAGCTGGCCGGGATAAAATAGTATAACGTTGCTGGACAACAGTCCCGAGACGGCCCCTAGCCCCTTGTCGCACATTCCAGGGGAGTGATTATTGCGCGCAAGATCTTTTTCATGATCAAAGGAATTAACGGGTTAGGGAAGAGGCAAGCGTGCTATGCCTAGACCGCATATCAAACTCGCGCTTGGATCCTATGACAGACATGGCCCTTTATTGGAAGGAGCGCTCGCCCATCCTGGGTTTGAATTTGAATTTTTAGAGCTTGACCCCCGCCAGGGACGCCATGAGCGTTTCTTGCGCGACTTCGAATTCGATGCCTGCGAGCTCTCTTTTTCTTCTTACGTTGTCGCGGTGGACCAGGGAGCCCGGATTCACGCAGTGCCTGTCTTCCCACGTCGCCTGTTCAGCCAATCACAAATGTACAAGAACCTGAAGAGCGGTATTGAAAATCCACAGGATCTCATAGGAAAGCGGATCGGTCTCAGCAGTTATCAGAACACGCTCGGCGTCCGTGCCAAAGGAGATATCGCCCACGTATACGGGGTGCCGTGGAAATCCATCACTTGGGTTGCGGCCGGGAAGGATGTCGTTGACGTCAATCTACCCGCGGACGTAAAGCTTGAGCACGTGAATAATATGGCAGCAATGGAACGAGAGTTCGTTAGCGGAACCATCCATGCACTCTTTGTCTCTCGCATCCCCCGCCCCTTTCTGGAGAGAACCCCCGAGATCGGTCGTTTTTTCACCGAACCTCAGGCCGAAGAGGAGCGTTATCTCAATGAGGAAGGATATTTCCCCATCATGCATGTGCTTGCCTTCAAGCGGGAGCTCAGCGAGCGCTATCCTGAACTTCCGGCAGCATTGTTCGAAATCTTCGAGCAGTCGCGTCTGAGGGCGCTCAAGCGCTGGAATGATCCTAACTGGTCGATGCTACTTTGGGGGCGCGCCGAGCTCGAACGCCAATGCGGCCGTGTTAAAAAAGACCCATGGAGTAACGGCCTCGAAGCCAACCTAAAAGACATAGAGCAATTTACCCTCTACAGTTATGAGCAGGGACTCAGCCACCGTCGGCTCACGCCGGAAGAGTTGTTCGTTAGCGTCGACCCCAAAGGCTGACCGCCAGCCAATCCAGCGGAACGAAAAGATTGGGACCTTTGCACTGACATTGCAAACTGGTGGATTCCTTGGTTTCATTACTCTGAGTTTTTTCTCATAGTTGTAGTCTTGGGGTCCTGCATCCACTAATCCCACGGGTCTGACAAAGGGTCATATATGCCCCTTCCAGATACGTTAGAGGAGGCGATCACATGGAATGTACGCGACAAGGCTGCAATAACAAAGCCATTGCAGGAAGCAATTACTGCAAAGAGCATTTCGAGCTGGACAAGGCAAATGTCGACAAGGAAGAGGAAGACGATGGTGGCGGTGAGGGTGGAGAAGGGGGCGAATAGGACACGGATGAGGAGCTGCCGATTGTTCTATTTGACTTTTGCCTTTTTACTTTTAAATTTTTATTTGTTCCCGCCTTGCGCACCGACTTTCCCTCTTTGCCGTCCGCCTGAAGCCTAATTCTTATTCAAATCCATGGCTCTTGTAATCTTTGAGGACGTCTCTCTCGAGTTCGGTGATCAACCTTTGCTGGTTCGAGTGCAATTCGGCATCGAGCCAGGTGAAAGAGTGTGCCTGATCGGTCGCAACGGCACAGGCAAGACCTCCATGCTAAGACTGATCACCGACCAATACCAGCCGGACCGAGGCGAGATCAGGTATCAAACCGGTATACGTATTAGCCAACTGGAACAGACGCTCCCCACGGAACTGGATGAGACAGTGCGGGATTACGTGGCTTTGGGTCTTACCGGGCTTCAAAATCTGCTGGATGAGTACCAGCGTCGTTCACGGGAACACCTGGATAAGCCGGGCTTGCAGGAGTTGGAGGCCTTGCATCATCGGATCGAATCCGAGGGAGGCTGGCATCTTGATCGGATGGTCGAAACCATGCTGACGGATCTCAAACTCCCCGGCGATCAGAGACTCAGGGAGTTGTCCGGCGGTTGGCGTCGCCGTGTCGACCTGGCCAGGGCCCTGGTCAACCGCCCCGACCTGTTGCTACTGGACGAACCCACCAACCATCTGGATTTGAATACCATCCAGTGGCTGGAGAACAGGGTCTATAGTTTCCCCGGCAGCGTGTTGTTCATCACCCATGACCGCGCCTTCTTACAGCGTCTGGCCACACGCATCGTCGAGCTGGATCGCGGCCGACTGACCAGTTGGCCCGGAGACTATGCAAACTATCTGGAACGTAAAGCAAAGATGCTGGAGGATGAGACTCGCCACAATGACCTCTTCGATAAGCGGCTCGCACAGGAGGAGGCCTGGATACGGCGTGGAATCAAAGCACGGCGCACCCGCAACGAAGGCCGCGTCCGTGCCCTCGAGTCCATGCGTGAGGAATACGCCCAACGGATCAAGCCTCAGAGCAAGGCGCGCATGTACGTGGACGACGCGGAACAGTCGGGGCGCAAGGTCATCGAATTACGTAACATCACCCATGGCTACAGAAATGAACCTTTGATCCAGGGTCTATCCCTCAAGATCATGCGCGGCGACCGCATCGGACTACTGGGCAACAATGGCGTCGGCAAGAGCACATTGCTCCGCATCATGCTGGGTGAACTGAACCCAAAAGAAGGCACGGTAGAGTTGGGAACCAATCTGGAAATCGGATACTTTGACCAGCTGCGCGCGCGATTGGATCCTCACAAAACCGTCGCTGAGACCGTCGGGGATGGACAGGAGTACGTCAAAGTTAACGGCAAGGACCAGCACGTCATCGGCTACTTGAGGGGTTTCCTGTTCAGCCACAAACGCGCTACCACACCCGTGGAGGCATTGTCCGGCGGCGAGTGTAACCGTATCGTGTTGGCTAAACTCTTCACTCGACCGATTAACCTGTTGGTACTGGACGAACCCACCACTGACCTGGACATTGAGACCCTTGAGGTGTTCGAAGAGCGATTATGCGAATACAAAGGTACGTTGATTGTCATCAGTCACGACCGTAGTTTTCTCGACAATATTGTGACAAGTACTCTCGTGTTCGAAGACACCGGAAAGGTCCAGCCCTACGTGGGCGGATACAGCGACTGGCTGAGACGCGGCGGATCTCTCACTGAAAAAGACAACCCCACGCAGATGCAGCGTCGTTCCAACATCTCTGCCACCGGTCCACAGGATAGCAAGGAAGGTCAGCGAAAAAAGCTCAGCTACAAACTAAAGCTGGAACTGGAACGGTTACCGGAGAAGATTGATCTATTGGAGAAAGAGGTAGCCGTGCTAGAAGAACGGATAGCCCATCCCGACTTTTACACTCAATCTTTCCAAAAAACCGGACCCATCCTTGACCGATTGACAGCAATAAAAAGTGAACTCGAAGAGGCTTTGGAGCGCTGGTGGGAATTGGAGACCATGCAATAGGAACTAGGATCAACGTCAGAGTGACTACATGCGCTGCGTTTGCTTGCCACTTGCTGCTTACTGCTTTCTGCGTCCTATTATACCCTACCCCCTACACCCAAAGTAAATCCGCCGTATTGCGCCATGTATAATCTAACCCAAGGGCGATACGTTGCGCCATTTGTGATTCTAACCCTCCAAGGGCTCACATTAGAGCTCAAGGAGGGCAACAATGGAAGGGTTCACCATGGCACGACGATCCAAGCAGGAGTATTTACGATCCATCTATGATCGTTATCAGCACGCACCACGGGCACAGAAGGGAACGATGCTAGAGGAATTCTGCAAGGTTTGCGGCTACAACCGCAAATATGCCATCTGGCTTTTAAACCGGCCCTTGCCCGAGGCAACTGTACGCAAACGGGGTGCACCTCGCTCTCCTACATACAATCGGGCAATGGTAAGGATTTTGGCAAAGGTGTGGGAGGCCTCGGGGTATCTGTGCTCCCAACGTCTGAAGGCCGCCCTTGTACACTGGTTGCCCTGGATAAGGCAACACTTCGAGCTGACCCAACCGTTAGAGGATCAGCTCCTGGCCATCAGCGCCCGTCAGATGGATCGGCGCCTGAGGGAAACCAAGCACATCGTGAAACGCCGACTCTATGGCACCACTCGGCCCGGATCGCTACTAAAGCAGATGATCCCGATTAAGACCGATCACTGGGATGTGAACCGGCCGGGCTATCTGGAGATTGACCTGGTGTCACACTCAGGGGCCTCAGCGGTTGGGGAGTTTGTCCATAGTCTGGACTGTGTCGACATTGCTACCTGCTGGGTAGAGCGCAAGGCCGTCATGGGTAAGAGCGCTTTGGGTGTCTTGAATGCGGTCACCGAGATCGAACACCAGCTTCCTTTTCCCCTCAAGGGGATCGACTCCGACAACGGCAGTGAGTTTATCAACAACCGCCTTCTTGCCTTCTGTCAACAACGCCCAGCTGGCCACACCATTCAGTTCACCCGCTCGCGTCCCTACAAAAAAGATGACAACGCGCACATCGAGCAGAAAAACTGGACCCATGTCAGAAAGCTTATGGGCTGGGATCGCTACGACACCGCAAAGGCCCAAGAGGCCGCCAACCAGCTCTATGATGAGCTTAGGATCTTCCAGAATCTGTTCCAGCCCTCCATGAAGCTGCGATGCAAGATCCGTATAGGCTCTCGACTTATTCGCCGCTATGACACGCCTCGTACCCCGTTCGAACGGGTCGTGGAGTCCCGAAAGGGAGACCCCAAAAAGCTGGCAGCCCTCAAGCACACGCTTAAGACAACTGATCCCTTCGAGCTCTCTACCCGAATCGATCAGCAACTGCAGCGGATCTACAAGCTGGCCAGCCATGCAGACAGAGCCCCACGAGAGAGACCACCGCTGAAACAAACGCCGTGGAGAAACTGGACCTTCAGCAAGAAACTACAGCGCCAACAACAGGACATGAAACGACAGATGCGAGACGACTTCGGTTAGATTTTGTAATGACGCAACGAATCCCGCTAGGGTTAGATTTTTTGATGGCTTAACACGTCCGCGCCCGCTTTACGTTGCAGATCCGTATACCCCATTTCCCTTGACAGTCACCTAAAATTCCAATAAGGGCAATAGCCTAATCTAACTGCCAGGCCTCGCTTCATTGTTATAGCAACTTACGCCATGGCGAGGCCCATACACAGGATCGGAGACCGATCCTTGAAGGGGAGCAATGAACAGAAGGGATTCAAGTCGGCGTTTGGTTTATATTATTGCCAGGGTGTACTGGCTTTTTTATTGCCTTTAAATAGACCCGTATAGACAATAGGAGGTAACAGAACTATGAAGCGATTTTTCAGGTACATTTCCATTGTAGGTTTAATGCTTGGCCTCACCTACGTGTCGGCAAGCGCAGCGGATCAGCCCAAGCGGGGCGGCACGCTTACTATGGCCATCAGCAACAAGATGAAGATGATGAACCCACTGGTGAGGACGAGTTCGGTGGAAAAGAGAATCCGCGATCTGATGTTCGAGCCGCTTCTAGTATTGGACTCAAAGGGTAAGGTACAACCCAATCTAGCCGAGTCCTGGGAGGTCTCCAAGGATGGCAAGACTTACACCTTTCGGCTCCGGAAAGGCGTGAAGTTCCACAACGGACAGGAGATGACAGCGGAAGACGCGAAATTCGCCATAGACTACACCCTGAATCCGAGAAACGGTGCCTATGGCATTAAAGATCTAAACCAGGTGGAAGGGGCAGAAGCAACGGACCGGTATACCTTGAAGATTCATTTAAAAAACCCCACACCCGTCTTCCCCATCCTACTCTCTAGCATTCGGTCCTTTTCAGTGATCCCCAAAGGATCCTTGGAAGAAGGCATGAGCAAACCGGTATCATTCCCCCCCGGCACGGGACCCTTCAAGTTCGTGGAATGGAAACCTGGACAACGAATCGTTTTCGATCGATTCGACGATTACTGGGGCCACAAGGCGTACGTTGATCGGGTCGTTCTCAGGGTGATCGGTAATTCCACCGTACGATTCACCGCCCTTCGGGCCGGGGATGTGGACATCATCGTACGTGTTCCCCATGAATGGATTAATACGGTGGAGCAAGGTAAAATCAAAGGGATTGGATTCGCAGGGTCCTTTCCTGGGAACGCCAACAATATTGAGTTCAACGTGGCCGATCCTCCTTTTAACAATAAAAAACTGCGTTTGGCGGTTGCCCATGCACTGAATAGAGAAGAGATACTTGAAGGTGCGTATTTTGGTATGGGTTCGACTGCCCTCCAGCGTTTTCCCAAGGGTCACTACTGGTACTTTGAAGAGGCGCCTGTCCCTTCCTATGACGTTGCCAAGGCCCGGGCATTGGTGAAGGAATCCGGTTACAAAGGAGAAGAGCTCGATCTTATGATCAGTCGGGGCAACCCGGGGTATGAGGCCGAGGCCATCATCATTCAAGCTCAACTCAAGAAGATCGGCGTGAAGATGAAAATATCCCCATTGGAAAGGTCGTCCGCCCTGGATTACCGGCGCAAAGGCAAATTCCACTTCAAGCTCAGTGGGGGCAGTGCCTATGCAGATCCCATACAGGCGTACAACGAGTACGAGTGCGAAGATCTCAGAAAGCGGCGATCGAATGAGGCCGGATACTGTGACAAGGAGTTTGATCGACTGCTGGCGCTGGCGGAGACAGAAAATGATCCCGCAAAGCGGAGAGAGTTGTTTAAAAAACTGGTTCAGATGCTTAACAAAGAGATACCCCTTCTCCCCATTTTATTCGCTACGAGGCATTTTGCCTTTCAAAATTATGTCAAAGGCTTCACCACCGATCCAAACGCTCACTATCGTCACTTCGGAGGAGGGTTGAATTACACCTGGATTGACAAGTAACCCTATCAATGAGAACGTAGCTCCTTCGAGTGCCCCATCGCAAGAGCGACAAACAATACCTACCGTGAGCGAAAAGGCATGGTCACCTTTTCGCTCATGTAGGAGATTTGTCGTTAGGCCCTTGATCGCAATAAAAAGGAGTGACGTTTTATGAACAACACCTCCATTCGTTGTCTAAATGCAATCCTGAAATTGATTCCTCTATTGCCTCGAAGCTGGAAGGTGCGGGAGAGTGAGTTAATGCGGGGAAACGCAGGTATGATTTACCCGAAGGAGTCTCTTTTGCAGCAGATGCCAAGGTATAGAGGGGATTGGTTCAGATTGGAAACGAAATGGATGGGTGGAGAGATGGACTGAAAGGATTTATGATGATTGCGTCGCCGGTTCGGCGATGTATCAGATTTGTTAATGGGAACTCCTAGCTGAACGTTGATGATTATCCCCACCCAATCCTAATCTCACTCTGCGCTATGCCCTTTGCGCCATTCGTTTTGCTGTCTTCGTCACTTTCCGGCTTTCACGTTGTTCTCTGCTTCCTAGTGGTCCGTAGTCCCCTAGTAAGCCATCTCTAACTTGCTGCCTTTTGCTCACTACCTATTGTTTTTCTTGTTCTGAACTTTTACCTAGTGGCAGCTATGCCCTTTGCTGTCAGTATCGGGCTTAACCACTCTGGGGCACAAACTTCAGTGCCACACCGTTGTTGCACCATCGGTCCCCAGTGGGTCGCGGACCATCACCAAAGATATGGCCGTGGTGGCCACCGCAACGTATACAGTGGTATTCGGTGCGCGGCCATATCAGCATGTAATCCGTGCTGGTGCCGAAGACGGCTGGAATCGTCGTGAAGAAACTGGGCCAACCCGTCCTGCTGTCGTATTTCATTTCCGAGGTAAATAGTGGTAAGTCGCATCCAGCGCAGGCATAAACTCCGGCGCGCTTTTCATCGTTCAGGGCACTCGACCAGGGGCGTTCTGTCCCCTCTCCACGCAGGATATAGAATTGGGTTGGGTCCAGGCGCTCACGCCACTGCTCCTTTGACAGCTGGAGCGGTTCAGATGCCAGGGGTACCTTTACACCCTTTCCAAGGAGGGTCTGCCAATTCTTCTGGAGCTCTTCAATCCCCTTCGTTGAGGAAGGTGGAGTCGCGGCCCCCCGGCCCCAAAGGCCACTCCAGATACCCAACGCAACCAAACCACGTATAAATCCACGTCGTGTCATCAGAAGTCTCCTTTCCTATATGCTACATTCATCGGTCTTCTCCGCACTATGATATCAGACCTTTTAATCCGTTGAAATGTAGCCTTTCCCCTGCTTTCTTCGTTTCACACTTAACACTTTTTCCGGAGGTTCAGACCTCATCACACAGTCCTCAGCACTCTGTACTCAGTACTAATCTGCTGCCTACCGCTTGCTGTCTTTCTCCGTCCATCCTTTTTCCTTTTTACTTTTAACTTTTTAATTCTTTTTGCTTCTTAGTTCACGCGGCCGCCCAGGAATTCCAATGCATTTTTATACGCAATCATCTCCTTTGTCTCCTGGCTGAGGTCTTCCCTCTCAAGGAGCAGGTCGATATGGGTCCTTCTGAGCATGCCCACCTTGTCAGGATCGTGCCCCCTCCCGGTGATGTCCCCGTGGGGATAGTCGGTACCAAGCATCAAATTCTTAGGCGGGAACCGTTGGCAGAGGTGACCCAGTGACGCTTCCGTGGGATCAACCGTCAAGTAGATGTTCGTGAGGAGATACTCTGTGGGATGTTTCTGCGCGAGCTTGCGCGAACTGGGATCTATATCATAAGTGAGTGCTAACCGATCCCACATCCACAATAGCCAGGTGGCTCCTGCCTCCCCGAGGCAAAACCTCAGGTTTGGAAAGGTATCGAATACGCCGCTATAGATGAGCGAGCAAGTTATGGTGAGGTAGTCCGCAAGCGTCGCAACGAAGAAGCCCCAGCCTTGTCCCATGCGTTTTGGGTCGACCACGCTCCCCCAGTCTCTACTGTTGGCGTGGACGCTGATGGGCACCTTGTTCTCATTGGCAAAATCATAGAGGGGCCAGAAGTACTGGTCATCGAAGTTCTTTCCCCCCTGGCCGGACTTCATGAAGAAAGTTTGAAAGCCCAGGTCAAAAGCTCGTTTGGCCTCCTCCAGCGATGCCTTGACATTTTGCGTGGGAATCACCGCGCTGCCGATAAACCGATCCGCGTGGGCTCTTAGGACTTTCCCGATGGCCAGGTTAGCCGATTGGCACATTGCGGCGGCTAACCGCGGCTCCGTCTCATAGGCATACTGGCCGAACTCCGGATTGAGCAGCTGCCTCTCGATGCCCATGGCATCCATGTCTTTTAGTCTGCACTCCGGGTCGAAGTCTCCTTTGATGCGCACTCGGGGAAGCAATGTCCCGCTACGCCGCGGTGGCTCCGGTAGATTGGGGGCCACCAGTGCCACCCGTCCCTTTCCCTGGGGCAACCAGGCCGGAGCAAGGTGTCGAAACTCATCCGGCATATGATCGAATTCATCGAGAGGAGCGAAATGCGAGTCCATGTCGATCAAGCGCATTGAGATACCCTCCTTTTTATCCACCGCTGAATGACTGAAGCGGTGGAGTGAGTACTTTCGATTACTGGCCTAAAGCAGGCCCATCTTATGCCGGTTTGAGCTATCTTGTCAATTTCTAGAGCTAGCGTGGTGATGTATCAGTCTATGTGTAAATTTTGGTGGGGGGAAGGGAGTGGAGAGGAAAATGGCTTTCACATTTGTCGGAGAATCGAAGATCTCGAGGTGGTTAAGGGATAGGCCTAGGGTATTTTTTGATTGGGAAAAGACAGAAGGGGTGCTAACTCCAGAGTTGCACGACAAATACAAACATGAGGAGGGCACCCCTATGCTGCTCGAGCAAGCAACACCAAGCAATGTATCGCGAGCGATTAAAGAGATCAATGCCTTTGAGTGGGAGGGCGACTTTAAACCGATGGCCCGCCAAGCTCTAAAACACCTGGTGGAGAAGCGGCTGGACGAAGAGATGGCCCAGTACATAGGACTATCACGCTACGAGCATGGGGCGGACCGAGTGGACTACCGCAATGGCCACTATACCAGGCATCTGTTGACCGAGATGGGAAACTTAGAGCTTTTAGTGCCAAGGAGCCGTAAGGGAGGGTTTCCCACCAAGCTCCTTGAGCGTTACGCCCGAAGGTGCCGTTCGGTGGATCGGGTGTTGTTAGCCTGCTTTTGTTTGGGACTATCCACCCGAAAGGCCGCTTCGGTGCTGGTTCCTATTGTAGGGGAGCGGGTCTCGGCCACAACGATTTCCAGGATTGCCCGGGATCTGGATAAAGAGGTTAAGTTTTACCATAGCCGTCCCCTTAGGGATCAGTACCGCTATCTGTTCTTTGATGGGGTGGTGTTAAAGAGCAAGGGGGCTGCCAAGGTACAGAAAAAGATATTACTTTGTGCCTTCGGGATCACGGTCGATGGGAGGCAGGAGATGATCGATTTCTATGCGGCCCCAACTGAATCTGAAGCCTGCTGGGAAGCGTTGTTAAGGGACCTGTATCAAAGGGGGCTAGAGGGGGGGTGTTGTGAGCTGATTGTGACCGATGGGGGAACGGGGCTGCATGGAGCCTTACAGATTGTCTATCCTAAGATCCTCGCCCAACGCTGCTGGGCCCATAAGACAAGAAACGTGTTGGACAAGGTAAAAAGGGCCGATCAACCAGCGGTCAAAAAAGCTCTAAATCGTATCAGTCATGCCCCTAATTATAGAAAAGCTACGGAAGCTTACTGGCGGTTTGGTTCACGCTGGAGGAAGGCTTATCCAAGGGCTGTGGCCTGTTTGGAAAAGGATCTCGATCAATTGCTTTACTTCTTTCAGATCAAGCGGCCTGAGCTTTGGAGCCGCTTGAGAACCACCAACCTCATAGAAAGATCGTTCCGGGAAGTCAGGCGCAGGACTCGCCCTATGGGGGTGATGGCAAATACCCAAAGCATACAAAGAATCGTTTTTTCTGTCTTTCATCACTTGAACCAAAATTGGAGTGAGAATGCCCCTAAGAAATTTACACACAAGTCTTGACGCTTCCAGCTAGCGTCGGGGTCATCTATGGAATTACATATTTGTACGCCTGCTTCGCAAGAATGCCGTTATTTGCGCCGGTGGAATTGCCTCTTAGATTCCTGGAAAGAGAAAATCCCTTGGGGTCCAAACAGTTATAACCTGGCACTAGACTTGCGAAGCTAATTGATGAGGGGTTAAAACAATGACGAAAAAAAAGATTCTCATAGTGGAGGACAATCCGGACCTGAGCAAGGTATTGGAACTGCTCCTCAAGAGCCCCTACGAAACAGTCTCGGCAAAAAACGGCGAGGAAGCGGTGGATTTAGCTACAAGTGAGCTACCGGATCTGATCATAATGGACCTCATGATGCCTGAGATGAACGGTCTTGATGCAGCCCGACTGATCCGCGAAATTCCAAAGACCCGTTCCATTCCGATCCTTGCTATTACCGCAGGGCTCAGTAGTCGTGTCGAGGAAGAGTGTTCCCGAATTGGCTTTGACGATTTTATGACTAAACCGTTTACTTACGAACAGCTGATTCCCCGTGTCAGGAAGCTGTTAAAACAATACGGAACGTACTCGAAACGTCTTTCCGAGACGCTTTAGCCCGTTTCTCACAGCCCTGATCCTTCTGCCTTTCGTTTTCTTACTCTGGCCCTATCTCTTCTCAGGTTGTCCATGGTCCTTTAGTCAGTGGTCCTGCGTTTGCTGCCTGCTGTCTTTCTTGCTCCGCCCTTTTGCCTTTTTACTTTTAACATTTTACTTCTTTTTCACCCTGCCCTTTGCGCAATGCGCTTTGCACCCATCTACCTTCGATCCTCCTTGTGCCCGACCCCATTCTCATCATCCAGCACCTGGTCGCAATGCGCGTTCCGTAGTGACTTGAGAAAGGGAACAAATATTGCTGTGGTGAGAATTAAAGAGACCACAGAGGTGATTGCCAGACCAAAAGTGATACCAAAAAAAGCGATAAATGCACCAATGGCCATGGACCCGACTGAGCGCATTCCCTGATCCATCTGAAAAACACTCATCACTCTCCCTAAGAAATTGTAGGGCACCCTCATCTGAATAATCACCCGGCAGATGGTGCGATAAGCTACTCCAGTGGCACCCACTAGCGTTAAAAGCACCAGGGAGAAGAACAAGCTGTTGGACAGGCTAAAAAGAATAAGGAAAACAGGCGTACTTGTGGCGGCAACAAATATCAAAGTTTCCTTGTTCCACTTTTCTAGCATGGGTGTGAGAAAACTCAGGGAGAGGATACCCCCCAGCCCCTGCGCTGCCATCAGTAATCCCAAGACCCCAGGGCCCACATTCAGCACCTGCTTGGCAAAGACCGGAAGAAACCTGTGATAGGTGCCCACAAAAACACTTAGAATATAAGTTGCGCCGATGCTCACCATTATTACGGGTTCATGCCAGATATAACGGAACCCATCACTCACTTCCCGTAAATAATTGTCTCGCCCTTGGCGCAGTTCTTTTTTGGGTAAATGCATCAAGAGGAATCCCACTCCGGAAATCACAAGAAGCGCGGTATAGAATACGAAACACCCCCCTGCACCAATCCATAGGAGCAGGACTCCACCCAGAGAGGGACCCAATACACGAGCGATGTTAAACTCCATTGAAAATAGGGCCACCCCACTCACGAGATCGTCCTGAGGGACCAGTTCACGAATCATCGAATGAGCGGTGGGAGGGTTAAGGACCCTGGCCACAGAATGGGCTACCTGCAAGGTCAGGATATGCCAAAACTCTAACACACCGGCAAAGTACAGAAGCGTTACAATGATTATGGGGATGGCGGCAAAAAACTGAACCAGTATCATTATATGCTGACGGTTGTGGCGATCAACGAGAACGCCGATTAATGGGGTAAGGATCAGGGTAGGAGCCGCCTCGCATAGCCCGAGGAGACCCAAGGCTAAGGCGGACCCCGTGGTTTCGTAGACGAGCCAATAGACTGCAATCTCGTGAACAAAATGTCCTATGGACGCGATAAAATCGCTGGTGCAAAAGACGACGAAATTCTTATGTAGTAGTGCTCGATAGGTACGAATGGATTGCGCCCCCTTTTTGGGCCAGCGGACAGGTCAAGGAACGACAGGCAAATAGCAAAAGACCTAGGAGATGGGATCTACCAAGGGGACCTTCAGCGCGCCTTGTAATCCTTTTTGGATTTGGCTTGTGCCAGCATGAGCATGATCAGGTCGAGGCGACCGTCTTCTGAATAACTGAAGTGCACACGGTGGTGCGTGTTGTCGTAACGATCCCAACCCCCGGAGCCTCCATGGAGTCCCGGAACCGGACCTCCGGTAGAAGTCGGTTTGCCAAGAGCGGCTCTTACCCTGTCCGGGGAGTCTCCGAAACTGATGCCCCTGGGTAGCCTGCCAGCAAACTGAGCGAAGCCATTTCTACCGAATCGGTTAAGAAAGATCGTTTCCACAACGCGTTCTGGCCCATATTTGACCTCGAATCCGCGACTGCGAGATGTTAGATACCGCCGGTCAACAAACGGCCATTCCTTTGCCTTGCAGCCCGCGCAGAGGGACGTCACAGGCTCGTCGTCGATTGTAAGCCCCAGATACTCGGTCATCTCATCCATATTGGGCACACGATTATTCGCCATAACAGTTCTCGCGCCACTCAGCGCGCTTTAAGCCTTGCGCTAAGCGCATTACGGCTATCCGTAACTCCACTCAAAGTTCTTATCCCGATAGGCCTCATCGGGCATCATGGACTTGAGATTTCTCTTTGCCAGTTCCGTTTCGAACTTCTCCCGGACCCAGGATTCCTCGTCAGGATACTCGATTTGGTCCCGTGCTCGGTCTTGTACCTGCTCCGCGTGACCGGAAAATTGTGGCAGTGGATGCAGAGCGAGGTAACGTCCAGGTGCACCAGCAACGTTAAAATGCTGGTGAAACCAACGGTTTGGCGGTGTGAACAGACTTGCTTCGTGCCAGGGAACCACTACCTTCTCACCCCCCTCCGGCCACATGACGGAATAACCTTCACCCGATGGTATTACAATTGCACGTCCCGGTCCGTGGCGATGCCCTTTCTTGTAGGTCTTTGCAGGAAAGACCGACATGTGACAGGAGGCCTCCGATTCTGCAAATTGGATCCAAACAACTTGCCCCCCGGCTCCCCGTCCCTTAAAAGGATCCAACCGATCCCAGGCCCTCATGTCTGGGAAAAAGTTTCCATACCAAATATTGCGTGCCCCCATGACACCATCGGCATCACTCATGACCTTCGCCTCAGCGTATAGGCTGCCCAGGTCACTGTCGGCACTTTCGGGCACGGTGTAACTGTTATTGAAAAAGAACGCTGGGTCTTCGGTGGCAGAAAGGGCCACTGGCAGGTAGTTATAGTGCATCAACTTTACCGGCGTGTCTCCCTGGGTATTGCACAACTGATGATGGTAGTGCCGTGGTATCATAAACATACTGTGCTTCTGCCACTCGAATGTCTTCTTGGACCTACCCTCGCCACTCCACACAGTGGTTAGACCACGACCTTCAAGGACGTAGACAATCTCATCGACTCCCAGTTTGAAGGTGGGGAGCGTCTTGCCTGGAGCGATTTCGCTGACCCTGAGCTCGTTCACGCCTTCCATTCCCATGAGCTGCACAAAGGCCGTATTGCATTCCCGGTGGGGCCACCATGCCAATTCCAGATTCCTCAAGTCCTCGATGTAATAACCTCGGTAAATTGGCAACCCCTGGGACTCCATCCAACGATCATAGGGAAATTCCCGTTTTCCGGCAGCAATCCCCCTCCTGGGTATCGCCTCTGTATTAGTCTGCGCCATACTCGGTCCTCCTCTTGATAGGTGCTCAGTCCTAGATTTCCTCTTTGGGACTCTGTGACTCGATGTTTTGAGCCAAAGGTTACCGAACTCTAAAACCGGCATTGTTTGATGTCAAGACCATGCGCTTTGCGCCCTACGCCCTGCTCTTTGGGTGCTGTCTTTCTCGCTCTGCGCTATGCGTTTGCTCATTCCTCTTCACGGCAGCTCTTTGAGCAGTCTCCCGTACCCTGAAATTGGACGGTGTATACCAAAATGCTTCAACACGCTCCAGATCTTCACCGCCTGGGCATGGACCACTGGAACCTGCAATTCGGCTTCTAGATCCGGGGCTATTTCCATAACGTTCCATCCACTTCCAAGCATATAGACCCCGTCTGTATTCTTTACATGTTTCAAGAATGCCTCTTTGGCAAAGCTGCCGATCTCTTCCTTGGGAACCTGATTCGCCTTCCCGAATGGGATATCCATTCCCACCATGGCATGCACTTCGAAGCCCGCCTGGGTGAAATAGTTGGCAAAGATCTTGTTGAGGGTTTCCGGAAAATAGGTGAGACCCACGAAGCTTTTCATTCCCAGCGCGCGGAAGGCCTCACTCTGGGACCGACCAGCGGTAAAAATGGGAGTCTTGTATTTTGCTTCCAGCATCTTCACGAACTCATCCTCTCCCCTGAACCCATGCACCATCATCGGAGGAGCACCACCCACATGAATCATATCCACTTTCTTGCCTGCAAGTTCGGCAACTTTTTGCTCGTACACTCCCTTAGCCTGGCGAAATTCCTCCTCAGTTCCAGATCGAATCCCAACACTGACCTGAATGATGCTAATTTCCTTTGGAAGAAGAGATCTTTCATAGCCCGCAGAATCACTCCTCCCTGTTGGACTGATGGCACCCAGTATTCGTTTTTGATCTATAGACATATTGAATCCCTTATATTGCCCTGCATTTCGCTTTCCGTTTCTCGCCGTTTTGCCTTTTTCCTCTCGACATTTTACTTCTATCTGGCTCTGCCTTTCGCCTTTTTACTGTTAACTTTTTACTTCTTTAGCGCTTTGCCCTTGGCTAGATCTCAGTACCTATCCCCGCTGCCCGGGCCTTGTCATAGGCCAATTTACCCAGTGCCATGAATCCTACACCCTGATCGCTGTTCTGCTTGAAGAGCGTAATCTCTTTCGGATCGGTTCGGCCAGGTATCTTTCCGGCCACCAGCGGCCCGAGCTCGCGAATGTCTTGCCATTGCAGCAATCCGTTGGTGATGGGCTCGAGCAGGTCACCTTGCTCGTCTTGCTTGGCCTGTTGCACTAGGGTCGCCACAATGACATCGGCGCGGCGTAACACCTCGTCATCAAATTCCCGCCGCGGTGAAGAAACAAGACCTTGCTCAAGCAGTTCTTTATTACTCCCGACAATGGAGGTCACATGCATCCCCTCGCTAAGCCACTCCCCGTAAAGGACCGGCACGTTGCTACCTGTGGCGCACACAACTAGATCCATCCCTACAGCAGCCATTTCCGGCCGATCCACTGGTTCAAGTTCCGCTTTGACATGTTTCTGCATCAAACTACAAAAGGCGCTACGGTTTTCGGCGCTGCGGCTGTAGACCTTAACCTTTTCAATGGGACGAATGGTATCCATGGTCATCAGGTGGCGACGTGCCTGGCGGCCCGTGCCGTAAAGCCCCATGAACCGGGCGTCGGACCGAGCTAGATACTTGGTGCCAACGGCACTCGTGAGACTCGTTTCGGTAGCAAAATGTTCCATGGGGCCATCAAAGTCAAAGAGCGGTAATGAACCCACGATAAGTGCCAGCAACTCGGCGGATTCACTGTGGTAGACAACGTAGACCCTGTGACCGGCGCGGTCGTATTGTTGAGCTTCCCGGGTGTAGCTAAAGCGTTCGTAGTGAATGAAAGTACCGGCCACCCCCTGGTTGTAGCAGCCTCCTGGATGGATGGTGAGCCTCCGGTCCTCGTGCAGCATTCGCAGGCGTGGAAGGCTGAAATGGGGAAGCTCTCCTTGATCGCGAAAGCCCTGTTCCACAGCAGCGATCGCCTCATCAATAGTGATCAACCCTTTGAGCTTCTCGGCTTTTATGATGAGGGCCATTTATGCCTCCTCTCCACCTGTTTGACTTTTATTTTTTTGCGCTTTGCCTCTTTCTCTCTTCGCCTAACCTTTACACACCGTTTCTCTCCTCTTCCACACCCTAACTCCTGATACTATCGCTTTGGACTATGGGTTCAGCCATCTCGTAATACGAAGCACAATTGTCCCAAAGGATTTTTCTTTTATCCTCTTCTGCGATAGAGAGCTGCAAAAACCTCTCTACTGCGTTTGGAAACTTCGAGTCGCCGTGAGGGTAATCAGTGGAGAAAACAATACGTTCGCTACCCATATAATCAATTACATATTTAACGGTTTCTTCGTCAGGCTCCACAGAGATGTAACACTGCTGTTTGAAATACTCGCTTGGAGCCATCTGCAAATCCGGAGCCCAAACGTCCCCTTCACGCTCCCATCCTTCGTCCAGCCTCCAAAGCAGCCAGGGCAACCAGGTACAATTTGCTTCCAGGAAGCCAACACGCAACCGGGGGTGGCGAGCTAAGACCCCGCCTGCACAGATACTCCCCAGAGCCAGCATCTGTTCCATGGGTTGAGCATAGGTCCGGCGGAGCATGAAGTTTGAGACAAACTGCCCGCCCACATGGGGGGCCCCGGAACCCGTTGCCTCGTGCAGCCCGAGAGGGATCCGGAGCTCCTCGAGAGCGCTCCAAAGAGGCTCGTAGTAGTCGTCATGCCAGTTATGGTCATTCATGACGTTGGCTCTGATAAAGACGCCCTGGAAACCCAAATCGGTGACACACCGACGCACCTCTGACACAGCATCTTCCATGGAAAATGGGGATATCATGGCGCCGCCAAATAACCGGTTGGGGTTGGTCTGGCAGAAATCGTAGAGCCAATTGTTATAGGCTCGAGCAATGGCGGCTGCCAACCGAGGTTCCATATGCGGTTCGGCCAAGGCGTGCAAACCACGGGTGGGATACAGCACGGCTTTGTCGATGCCCTCTTGATCCATGGCTTCCAGTTGCACCTCTGCTGTCCAACCCCGCTCTGCATGGGACCGGTACAGCGTTTGAAAGTTGTTAAAGTTATGCCCTCGAGTTACATCGCCACGCGATTCGGACCCCCACCGCTTACCATCAGGATGAACTAATCCGGATTCCCTCAAGCTCGAACGCGTAAGACCTCGCGGTCCCTGCCCCTTAAATTCAGGGTCAATATACCGTTCCCACAAATCAGGCGGCTCCATTATGTGCATATCGCTGTCCAAAACTTTAAATCCCTTTTTTGCCATGATCCCTCCTCCTTTCCAAAGCTCAATTTGCCCTTTTCGCCCCGTCTTCTCCTTCTAGCTCTTAACACGTTGCGCTATGCTCTTCACGCTAAGAGTTATTAGCCGCAGACCCACGCAGATTAACGCAGAGTCAGATTTATTCACCGCAGAGGCGCAGAGGGCGCAGAGAAATTCTTTTTTTGTTTGTCGGGAGACGACGACAAACAAAAACATATCTTTTCTGAAAGCTAGGCCTTTTGCCCAATCGTCGTCTCCCGATTGGGCAAAAATTCTTCCCTTTGCGTACTTTGCGTCTCTGCGGTTACTTTTCTTCCCTCCTGTTCTATCATCGATTTTCAATCCGCTATCCTCGACGCTAAATCCTGGTGCCTCAGTCCTCATCCCTCAACACTGACTGCCCTATGGGTCTCAAGTCATGGAGATAGACTTGTGGTTGTGCTGTCTGTCCGTAATCTCTGTGGTTCCTTACCATCCGGGAGTCGCCAGTGCTCCCTTTGCTTGCGGAAGGGTAATACTAAAAGACTCCCGATCCCGTTATCGCCTGCGTGCAAATACGCCGGCACTCCGATCACCACCTCGGCTTGCTTTATATTAAGTCGCAGGGTCCCATGAATCCAATCCCACCAGCGAAAAACCACGGAAAAATTCGAATCCGTCTCTTCCCTAACAGCCGAGTGGTGGATCCCGTGCATGCGCGGCGTAACCATAACCAGGTTGAGCCATTGCTCGATCCTAATGGGCAAGCGAATGTTGCTGTGATGAAACACAGTGGCGCATTGGAAACCCAATTCGTAAACAACATAATTTAACGGTGATATGCCCAGGAGTAGGATTTGAAGGATACGGAAACCCGAGGAATAAAGCACCTCTCCGAAGTGAAAGCGAAAGGATGTGGAAACGTCAAGGTCCGGGTCCACGTGGTGAACATTATGAAACCGCCAGAAAAACGGAACCACGTGATTGACCCGATGCCAATAGTAGAAAGAAAGGTCCATGAGCAGGAAACCAGCCATCACTTCGAGGGGTGCCCACAGATTGAAGAAATTTAACAAGCCAAAGCCGTTTCTTGCGCTCCAGGTCATCAACTGCTGCACCAATGGCACAATCACAGCAGCTCCGGTCCCCAACGCCAATGCCGAGAGGACAGCATTGACCACCAAGCGCTTCATACGGGACCGTCCCGGTTGGCGCAGCATGAAGCGAGGCTCCAGCAGCCAAAGCGTCCAGAAAAGGGCGGCTACAAAAATTACTGTGAAGCTTTGAATCTGACCGACAAACTCACACATCAGCGGTTAGCTTAGTTCATTGCAGCCAACGAACCAATAGTGCGTAGGAGCTCTGTTACCCGACTCCCTAAAAGCGTGATTGCGCGTTGACAGGGTATGTGGCTTCCTCTACCATAAGCCAGCTTGCAAATATCTCTAACCATGAGGGAGCGATCTAAATCATGCGAATTCGAAAGATTCTTTTTGCCACCGATTTTTCCGCTGCCTCCCGGCGCGCCCTCGATGCCGCATTGGATTTGGCCAAGCAGAACAAAGCGGAGCTGACGATTTTCCATTCGCTGATTCCTGCTGTCCTATACGCAGAAGCAGAAACGGCCGACTCCCTCTACGCGCAGATTGAAGCCGACACCCGCAAAAACGCTGAGACCGCCCTGTCGCGCCTCAAAGCCCGGGCCCACAAGGCAAAGATCAAAACACGAACTGATATGCGTAAGGGATCTGCTGCGGTTCAAATTCTACGCGCGGCGAAAAGCCGGCGTGTGGACGTCATCGTCGTGGGGACCCAGGGACGCACGGGCCTGTCAAAGCTCCTTCTGGGCAGCGTCGCATCACGGGTCATCTCCATGGCCGACCGCCCTGTCCTCACGGTTCCGGGCCGTTAGCCCCGATCCGATAAAAATAATTAACGCGCATGTGGCCCTGAACTGATGATACTCAAATTTCACACGAATCACCTCTAGGTTCGTAACCACACTCATTGTCATCGGATCGGAGTTAGAAACCATCGCGCTTGAGCCCCCTCGCCTTCTGTTTCTTGGTTGCCGGTAGTTCTATGGTTTGAGGTCCCCAATTGGTTTCCTTCTGCCCACTTCAGCCTGAGGCTGATCCGCCTCTGGCGGAGCCTGCTGTCTTTCTTTTGGGTCTGTAGTTTGTCGTCATTAGTCCGTAGTCCGAGATTTATCTTTGCCTGATGCCCTTCGTTCCTTGATCCCTATCACCAACACTCGATTCCCTAGTCTTAGCACTTTGCGCCACGCTCTTTGCTTCTTACCCTTAGCAATCGTCCATCTTCAACTCTCTATCCTCGATTCTCATTCGTTGTTCCCCAGCACCCTGTCCGGAGCCCGCTTTGCTCTTTGCGTTCTGCGCTTTTGATAACACTTGACAACCATCGGAATTAGTCCTAGGAGGGAAATTCCCTGCACATGAGACGATCTATGGTCATGGAGGTGGTGTTATGAACGTAAAGTTGCTTTTGATGATTCTTTTGCTAGGTACTTTTGTACCAGCAGCTGCCCAGGCATCTTGGCAAGAGGAATGGGAACGAACCCTGGCCGCGGCCAAACAGGAAGGGAGGGTGGCAGTCACCGGCCCTGGCGGTCCCGAAGCACGCGGAACGCTCACCCGACCCTTTACGAAAAAGTACGGTATTACCGTCGAATTCATGGGCGGTTCTGGGAGAACAACCTCACCCCGCGTCTTAACCGAACGCAGGGCACACCGATATCTGTGGGATGTTTACGTTTCGGGCACGACTACGGGCCTGACAACAATGTTGCCTGCGGGGGCCTTCGACCCGCTGGAGCCTGCGCTCATTTTGCCCGAGGTCAAAGACCCCAACCGCTGGCGAGGAGGGGGCTTGGAGTTTGTCGATGAGGGTCGTCAGTTGATGGTGATGACTCCTTCTTACCGGGGTATTATCTTCGTCAACACTAAAATGGTCAACCCCGAGGAGTTCACGTCGTACAAGTCCCTCTTGGATCCAAAGTGGAAGGGCAAGATCGTCATTGACGATCCTCGGAAACCTGGCCCGGGTAATGCGACCTTCCTGTTCTTTTACCTACATCCCGAATTAGGCATGGACTTCATCCGGGCCTTTGCGCGCCAGAGGCCTATTATTCTCAAGAACTACCGCCAGGAGGTGGATCTGGTGGCTCAAGGCAAATATCCGATCCTCCTTGGTGGCTGGGAGTTACCCGTCGAGGTCCTGATGAAAAAGGGGTTGCCCATTACGATTATAAAGCCTGCACAACTCCGAGAGGGCTCAGACGTGAGCCCTTCCAACGGGGCCGTGGCGCTGTACAACAAAGCACCCCACCCCAATGCGGCCAAGGTCTATGTCAACTGGCTCCTATCCAAATCCGGCCAGACCTTGTTCTCACGGGCGATGGGTTATATCAGCGCGCGGCAGGATGTCTCCACGAAGCATTCACCGTGGCGGGTCCCCAAGCCAGGCTCTATCAAGACCTATACCCTCGAAGCTATGGCAGTGAAGCGTGAGCTAGTTCCCAAACTGCAGAAGGTGTTCGGTCGCTGAGCCTTGGTGTTGCGGAACCTATTGATCCCGAAGTACAAGAATTTGTCGTTTTCCTCTTCGTTGGGGCTGGTCTGTTCGATAGTAACAAGAATGTGACGAAGGCTTTTTTGCTTCGCTATGGTTTTTCTCCTATTGGTCGAATAAAAGAGTGTCGTTGGATAGCAAAAGGCACCGGTGGCCTTTTGCCTGGTACCGGTGCCTGAACGCTGCGCGCTGCGACTTCCCTTGCGCCTCTTGGTGACCCTGTCAATTCCCCGCACTTGGGGCCAACAGGGTCACAAGCCATAGAGCCTCGCAGGATTTTCTGACAGAATCTTTTCCTTGGCCTCCTGACCGATTCCCTCCAGTCTCTGGAATCTCACGATGGCGTTGGTCTCGCTCGAGGGGTCGTTGTGCCCGTAATCCGTGCCAATCACCAGGCTGTGGTCGCCGGAGTAACGGAGAATAAAGGGTAAATCGTCGTTTACCTGGCAGGTTACAAACACGTTGCTGTCACCAAAGACGTCTTTGGGAAGCTCTCTGCCGGCAACCTGGAAGCGGTTTACCACCTCTTGGTGGATCCACGGAACCCATTGGGCCGAGGCCTCGATGAAGCCCCATCGGAGTTTCGGGAACACCGTGGGGACCTCGCTCATCAATACAAAATAACAACTGAGCACGGTTGGAGCCCGGAATATTGCCAAAGTCCCCGAGGGCGCTGAGCGATAAAGTTCACAATTGTCGGGATTGGCGTTGGCGATGTGGACGGCAACGGCCATATCCAGGTCGCTCGCTGCTTCGTACAACGGGTAAAAGTACTGATCCGTAAGATGCCGCTCACCTTCCAGGGGCCGCAGACATACCGCTACCGCGCCGTTCTCCTTTGCCTCCTTGAGCTGCTCGATGGCCTCGTCCATCACTAGGACAGGCACCACGCATGTCCAGCGCAAGCGCCCGCCCCCCTTGCGCCATACCTCTCCAAGCCAGCGGTTCCAACCTCTGCACAGTGCGGACTCGACCTCGGGCCGCCGCGAGACCTGCTCGATCCACAACGAATTGTGCATAACCTGGATATCGATCCCCAGGTCGTCCATATGTTTGAGCCTAAGCTCCACATCGTCCAGTTCGCGGGCGGCTTGAGGCGTTGCTAAGCTCCGCCCTGTCCTCTCAGACATCGCCCTGAGTTCCGGTTCACCCAGCACGCCAGTTCGATGACCGCAGATCTCTCCATCCACGACCCAACACTGCTTGCCGGGGTTGTCAGGGTGGGGGCGAAGCAGCGGCCGATACTTTCGCTCTGAGGGCTCCATATAATCCCATGTGTGCTCGGTCTCGATGACGTGAGCGTCTGCATCAACGATGGGACGTCTGTTCTTTAGCGGCATGATCCTACCTCCGCTTTTTTAATCGCAAATTTCTTGAATGTCATTGCAACTCAATCATCCAAGTGCGTTGCCTTGAGGTGCCGGTCGACCGTTGTATACCCCTTCCACTGATCCACCACCCAGTAGCGGATTCCGTACTCGAACCTGAGTTCTTTCGTGTCGCTATCGGACGGGTTGAAGTGCTGGTGATGCATCATCCCAGGCGGGACATGTACTGCATCTCCCTGTTCCCATTCGTATTTATTCCCCCCGATCTCCGAGTAACCGTTGCCCTGCAGGGCGTAGAGGTAGGCCTCGGGGTGAGAGTGGCTGTGGCTCTTGGATCGAGGAAGGTCCACAAAAATCGAGCTGATGGCCACCGATGTTGCCTTGAATCCGTTCTGTATCCCACTCCTTCCCATCAAAAAGTAGGTGGCACCGTGTTTGGTCTCACCGGACAGCTCGAACTGCTCCTCATGCATCGAGATTCGGCGCCCGTCAGTGGGCCAGTACTGGGAATTCTCACTAGGCATCCTGGCGAGTGCAGCCGGGTCGTTTTGTCCCGTATCTTCGATCTGCTCCATACGACCCATGTAGATGGACGCCTCGAGGGGCCAGGCAAGCCCCGAGAGATAGCCCACCGGCTCGTTTCCCGTATTGAAGAGCTGGTGGGTCGAGCGATAGGGAATATGGAATATCGTTCCCGGACGAAAATCGTAGCGTAGGTCATCTAGTAACAGGAAGCCTTCTCCGTGCTCGACATAAATGGCTTCTTCGCCATGAAGGTGCTTTCCGGTATGCCAGCCAACCGGGATCTCTGCTCTCATCAGGAGGCTACCTGAAGTGGGAAACCCCGTCTCGGGCGCGATCATGAGCGCCGCTTTGCTGTCCTGACGAGTGCTTACCCAATTCAGGTCTTTCCCCCTCGCAACTCTCGGGGCGTCCTGCACGGCTTTCTCAACACGCTCCGATTCGGCCAACCAGGAATTGTAAAAATCCTGCATTTCCTCTCCTATCTGTGGTTAGGGCGATGCCTTTGTCCATAATAGGCAGGGCCTCTTCCACCTTGTTTTTCATAACACTCAATTGAATGACATGACAAAGTTGATAATGTCTTTCCGATATCAAATTATTCGACGATTAAGTCTATGTCAACCTATTGTTGTCAGCCTGCTTTTTCACTCTCTGCCCTTTTGCCATTTTACTTTTAACTTTTTACCTCTATTCTCCAAGCTTCCCTCGATCCTCAACTCTTTATTCTACCTAGCTGATCGCTGGAAGCTGATGGCTGATAGCTTTCTTACCTGCCCTTTGCGCCATACGATTTGAACATCAGCGGCCATTACACCTGCGATAGACCCCGTCATAAAAATTCGCCATCATCTCCACGGCGATTCTTGAACAGTACTCCAAAGGCCAACCGGCCCGCTCGTTTCCGTAACCTTCCTCAAGCGCTTTTTGCAGGATTATTTGATTGGTCCCGCCATGTTCCTCACTTAGATCGGCTTCCTCATGAACCCTGAAATACTTGATGTCGTCTTGCTTTAGGCCATAATGTGTCGGAAGACTGCCGCGGAAATCCCGAGAGATATACCCGAATATCTCCTCCTCCAGATGAATGGCATAACATTCCGCCAAAGGGACATCGATCCACGACCGAACAAAAAAATCCACCAGCCCCCTGGCTTCAGGAATGAGCTCTGCCTCTATGATCTCGTGAGGCTCAACTCCGAGTGCCTTTCCCAAGTGGGTAATCATCCGTGCGTGCCCCCCCAAGGCTGGAAGCGTGAACTCTTCCCCAATCTTTTGCGCGATAAGGTTTTCACATTCAGGGTGTCTTTTGAAAAACCCAACGAACTGGTGGTACGCAGTCGCCATCCCGGTATTGACTTCGAGGGCAAAGGCATACCAGTTTTTGATCCAAAACTTTAAATTCTCAAGTGGAAGAGTACCCGCCCGGAGCTCCGTAAAAAATGGCAGATCTTTTATCTCTTTGTCATAAGTATCAAGGACGATCTTCCTTAGAGCTGCAACTGTTTGCTTCGCTTCCTGTGGACTCATAGCCATGCGCTCAGCCATAAAAATCTCCTCAAACTGGCGGCTAATTCCAGAGCTTCCGAGTAGCTAGACGTGCTCCCTCGGCCATAGCCTCGAACTTGGCCCACACCACGGTGGGATGGATCTCCGGTACAGTGGTGGCCTGGGATGAAAAACCGCAGTCGCTTCCTGCCATGACGCGTTCACGCCCTACAAGAGATGCAAATCTCACAATCCGTTCGGCCACAAGTTCCGGGTGTTCCACGATATTGGTGGTGTGTGAAATGACCCCGGGAATGATTGCTTTTTCCTCCGGAAGCTTGATCCGCTCCCAAACATGCCACTCATGCTCGTGGCGTGGATTGGCTGCTTCGAAGGAGTAGGCACCGGCTTTGATTTGGAGAATCAGGTGTACCACGTCCTTCAGTTCAACTTCATGGATCCGGGGTCCTATATTGATCCCATAGCAGGTGTGAAAGCGCACTTTGTCTTGTGGAATATCCCTGAGGGCATAGTTTAACACCGCCACCCGGAGCTCGGCCCATTCAATACATTGCTTGATACTCACCCCTGGGTTCGAACAATAGTAGCTCACCAGCCTGGGATCGTCGATCTGCAGTAAGAATCCGGCATCCACAATGCAGTGGTACTCCTCCCGCATGGCGTCGGCGATGGCGTAAAGATAGGCTTCCTGGGTTGGATAGTACTCGTTGGGTCGCGGGCCTTCGATGTTGGTGGGAGAAATGGCGGGCATGAACGCCTCCTGGACCGACCGCCCTTTCAAAGCAGCTGTATAATTATCGATTTGGTTTTTTAACGCTTCCTGTCCTTTGTACTTAACGGGCCCGGTGCACACCATGGCAAAAGGAGCAGCGATTCTTCGGGCTGGTCCTTGTGAGTAGGATTGATAGAACTCGGGGAATGCCAGGGCCTCGCGTGAACCTGCCCAGGGACCAGCAGAAGTCGGAATCTCTCGGGTCTCAAAGCCGGCGAGACGCTCGCTCACATAGGCGAAAAAGCCCGGTTTCCCTTGCTCTCCGTCGGACACGATATCTACACCAGCATCCACCTGCTTGCCCACAACATCCGCTACCGCGCCACGTACCCGATTCGTGTATGCTTCCTGATCGTAAGGCTGGCCACTCTCTTTGGCACCCATCAGTTCCAAGAGCTCGGTAGGACGGGCCAAGCTACCAGCGAAAGTGGTAAGAATGCGGTCAGTGCTACGTTTCATTATTCTTCTCCCATCTATCCACTATTCTCAATCTTCGATTCTCCCGTCTCCGTTTTGAGAACGCTATGCGCTTTCCAATCTGGTCTTTTGCCTTTTTACTTTTAACTTTTTACTTACTCTTCTGCCCGCTCAAGCTGCCTTGAAAGACCTTGACGATCTCAAACCTGAGTTCCAGTAACAGAGAGAGAAACGGCTCATCGACGATTCGATCTGAGAATATATTTGCCAGAGCTCTGTAATACCATTCCTGTTGATCCTTCGGACGGTTAAAGCGGCGAAAGACATCGTCGCCCAGTTTCTCATAATCGGCCCGTATTTCTCTGATGTTGTGAAGCTTATCTGCCAATGAGACATAGACTCCATCCATGGGAATAGTCTCTAACCTGTCAATTGAATGTTGTTTCCGCTTCTCCCAGGAATCGGACCGGTTGGGCTCGGATGCCCCTTCCACAAGCACGGCCACCTCTGGGCCAAAAACACGGCGGATATCATCAATGGTGGTGGAAGAGTCCTCCACGGTGTCGTGAAGGAGCCCCGCCACAACCACGTCCTCAGAACAGCCGGCTTCAATTAAAATCTTACAGACGCCCAAGGGGTGAACGAGGTAGGGTACATTGGTCCCTTTTCGAAACTGGCCCGAGTGCGCCTTTGTGGCAAATTCAACGGCTTGGAATATCCGCTGACTCATGTTTACAGTTCAAAAGTGTCAAGTGTGATGTGTTAAAAGACGGACTCACAGGAGCAATGCTAAGGAAGCTTTCTAATCATAATACTAGAGACTTAACACTCAACACCGATTTTATTTCGCTCTTTACGCTATGTGTCTTTATCTCTGTATTTTGCCTTTTTACTTCTTACTTTTTACTTTTCTCTTTAATTACAATCCGTAAAACCTCCGCGGATTATCGGAAAGGATCTTGTCGGTTATATAACCCGGAACGTCTTCGCGGGACTTCATGGTCTTTACCAACTCGCGTTCCTCTGACGGGTCGTTATGGCCATAGTCAGAGCCGATCATCATATTGTCTTCGCCAATATACCGAGCCAGATAGTCAATATCTTCGTCCGCTTCACAGGCCACAAAAATCCGGTATTTCTCAAAGAGATCCTTTGCGGAAAAATCACCGCCCTTCGATTGAGACTGTCGTCTCAGGGAGTGAAGGACAAAGGGCACCCATCCTGCAGATGCCTCCAGGAAACCGAATTTCAGAGTTGGGAATTGTTCAGGCACCTTATTGGCCACAAGATTTCGGAAAGCAATGAGTGGCGGGATTCGTCCATGGCCAAAGGCCGAATGTCGCTCCACATAGAACAAGCTCGAAAGGATAGGCGATCCCATCCCCGTATGGATACAGATGGGTAAATCATGTTCCATGGCGGCCTGGTAAATCGGGAAAAAATAGGGGTCATCCAGGTTGAGGTCCTTCTCGATGCCGCGAAAGAAAAGCCCCACCGCACCATGTTCCTTGACCCACTTGATCTCTTTGATGGTTTCCTCGACGGACCGAAGCGGTGGAATGGCAACCCATCTCAATCGATCGCCTCCCTTGGAACAAGCCTCGCTGATCCAGCGGTTATAGGCCTTGCACAGGGCAACCTCCAAATTCACATCATCGGTCAAATAAACCAAAAACAAAGTCGGGAAGATCACTTGAACATCCACCTTCAACCGATCCATGTCCTTGATTCGCAGCTGAGGATCCCTGAGCTCCCTCGATTCCACGGGTATATCGTTCCTGGAGGATTGAAACTTAGCAACCGAGGGCGTGATCAGCGTGCTACCGGCTCTACCTGCAGGCTTGGGAACAATATTGCCATCAATCAACCAGAAGGCATTGCGACCACCGTATTGTGTGTCATCCGGGACCGACATGAGGATCGGTCGCTTCGGGTACAACTCCTTCTCAAACAACGCCCACATGTGTTCCGACTCTGCAACATGAGTATCAGCATCGACTATGGTTCCCATGACATCTCCTCCATTTCCGGTCCGATTCGGTGTTGGAATCCATTAGATCTCAGTACGCTTTTACGACTTCCCTATTCGACAGTCAAGCAACATTGCCCCTTGCCCATTGTCCCCCCGCGTAAATCTGTAGTAAGTTGACCATGAGAGTGTTTGGAATGCTCCGGGTTTTACCCGCCGCTAATTCCTCCAGCAACCTTTAACAGAATCATGTTCATTCTAGCTGGCTGGGCCCCATGAAATTAGGCCCGCTACGATACCGCAACTTCAGACTCATCTGGACAAGCTGGACTCTCGCAGCCACCGCTTCATGGGTCCATCAGGTGGTGACCAATTGGTTGATCTTCGAACTGACGGATTCCCCTTTTATGCTTGGGCTAAATGGGATATTTACTTCCATCCCGTTTCTCATCACCTCACTCTATGGAGGTGCACTGGCCGATCGTATGGACCGCCGAAAGATATTGGTTATATCCCAGGTGGTCAGTACCGTTCTCGCCATCATTCCCGGAATTTTAACGGGCTTTGATGTAATCCGGGTCTGGCATCTCTATGCCCTCGGTCTTCTCAACGCCACCATCACAGGCTTCGATGGACCCGCACGCCAGGCCATGATCCCAACCCTGGTCCCCCGTGGAGAGCTCATGAGGGCTGTAGCCCTCACCTCTGCCGTTAGGCGCAGCATGGCCTTGGTGGGCCCCATGATTGCTGGCCTCGGAATATCGTTGCTGGGAGTCACCTGGACATTTTTCATGTATGCGGCGCTCCATGGGTTGGTGTTGCTTTGCCTCTCTTTGATGAGGATGCCCGCCATGGAAGTCCCTGTAGAAACGAAATCCATGACTCGATCGATTGTTGATGGCTTCCGGGCAGCATTTGACAATCGGGTTATTTGGGGAATCCTTAGCATAGAGGCAGTCAATACCTTCTTTGTCACTTACCGGGTGTTGTTACCGGTATATGCCCGGGACATACTCAGCGTGGGACCTACGGGACTTGGCCTCCTTTACGCCGCCCCCGGGATCGGTGCTCTCATTGGTTCGGCGCTGGCCATCGCTATGGGTGATGTGAAAAAGAAAGGACGCCTGTTCACCATCTCGGCATTTACCATGCCCCTGGCGCTCATTCTCTTTGCCTTTTCTGTCTGGATGCCCGCCTCTCTGGCTTTCCTCGTGCTGGCGGGGCTGTTGGACATTGTGGGTGGGACCGTTCGTAACACCATGCTCCAGCTGTCCATCAACGAACGAATGCGCGGCCGGGTGATGTCCATGAATATGATGGTGCACCGGGGCATCGGACCCCTGAGCCACCTACAGTCCGGTGCCATCGCTTCGTTTATAGGTGCTCCCTGGGCCATAGCAGGCGCATCGATATTTTTTATAATTTACGGCGCTTCTATGTTGCTCCGTCTTCCGGAGCTATACCGTTATGCCCAGGGCACCCCTCAACCAGACCCACCACATTCCTGAGAGCCCGAAGGGTCCCACCGCCGCTGAGTCGCTGCGCTTTGCCCTAGCCCCTATCATTTATACTTCCCTGACAGGGATCCTCATACAGTAGTTAGTCCGATTAGCTCTGTCCTCTTCGCTTAACACAGAACACTGATTCCTCATCTCGCATGGTAGTAAAAAACCATAACCTTCTACTCTTCTAAGGCCGGTCGGACGCAAGTGTCTTGAATGTCACTTCCAATTAGGCTCAGAGCCGCTCTGGGCGTGGGTTTGGTCAGTGTTGAA
Source organism: uncultured Binatia bacterium (SeqCode) (assembly GCA_965215595.1). Lineage (GTDB taxonomy): Bacteria > Desulfobacterota > Binatia > UBA9968 > CAXXLF01 > CBDCDW01. Next base: position 1,236,263 of record CBDCDW010000007.1, read on the forward strand.
TGGCTAGAACGCAATTAATGAGCTAATGAATTGCGTCTTGTCGCCTTTCTGGTCTGTTCCAACGTGTGTTTGTGAGCCTGGATATACTTCGGGTTGTTATCGGGACAGGCTGCAGCAGTTGAGGAATATTCCCATAAAACGGCGCTTTACAAAAGTTTGGCAAATGTTGGATAATAAAGATGTTTATACCATTTATCGTACTCGAGCTCATACAGGTTACTTAATAATTAGGCCGTCTTAGGAGGGGAAATGAGAATATTTAGATCCACGATTTTGTTCTCACTGATATTTATTCTATTCCCAGGCACGGTCTCTTCCGACTTTCTTTCACCATTCGCCGATTCCCCAGTTGGTCAAACGGTCACCGCTACTGGTCGGTTGTTGATCGCAAACAGACGAGGTGAGGAGCGACGCTATCAGGTTTTTTTCGGCACAGATACGGGTATACGCCTAATTCGTGCAAACGTTCTCCCGAAGATAATCAAACCTGAATTTATTGGGCGACCGATTAAAATAACGGCTACGATCAAAACGACAAAAGCGAAACCTGGACATATGCCAACCCGCTTTTTGAATGTCAAAAAGATCGAGTTGATCTGATTGTAAGGGAGAACATGCCTAACAGTACACTGCAGCCGCCTGGTTCCCGCTATGCGAGTCCTAGCGGCTGAGCGATGTCGTTAGGGTTCCCACCGATTATTATCCCAAGACGCAATTAAACGACGCTTTAATTTCGTTCTACGGATCGAGCGAGGCTAGGTCATCTGATGGGTGATCAGATGTTCCGTCCTGATTAATAAATATGACCTACGAACTCTTTGGTTCCCCTCTTCTGGTCATAAAAAGATCCGAAGAAACCTGAGTGCCAATTCCTTTGGCCTTGGCGATTTCGTAGATCTTCCTGGCAGTTGCAGCGAACGTCATCCCCATCCCGGGATTGTTCTTAAACAGAGTGATTTCCTGGTTATCTCGGCGGCCCTGGCATTGACCTGTCAGGAGCTCGCCCAGCTCGTGGAGGTCCTCTTCACGTACCAACCCACGCTCGAGGCGATCGGCAAATTCCGCCTGGCGATCAAGAATGATTTGCCTTTTGTAACCCACAACGATGAGACCTGCACGACGAATTACCTCGTCATCCAGCTCTCTACGCGGCAAATAGTTGTCTCCTCCAACGATACTGGTGATGTGGCATCCCTCTTCTAACCATTCGCCGTTGACGACGGGCTCCACCGTGTTGGTCGCAGCCGTCACCACATCGCTTCCACGAACCGCCTCTTCGGAACTCGTCACCGGCACTACTTCCACTCCAGCCTTTTTTGTCATTTCCTCGGCAAAGCGCTCCCGGTGCGCACGAGTCGGACTATAAACCTTGACTCTCTCAATGGATCTCACCGCGCAGGCTGCCAGGAGCTGGGTCCTCGCCTGCTCTCCCGAACCCAACAGACCCATTACCTTTACGTCCGGCCTAGCTAGATGCTTCATGGCTACGCCGCTGGTGGCCCCAGGTCGTATCACAGAAGGAACGTGGTCATCCATGACTGCCAAGAGCTCGCAGCTCTCCATGTCAAATAAAAGAACCAAACCCACGAAGTTTTCCGGGTAGACAATACGTTGGGATCCAGCCACCTGCTCTTTTTGGGAGAAACTAGAGTCGATCCTCAGGGCCATGGACTTTAATCCCGGGACCAAACCCATCATGTTGTTGAAATAGTATTGAACTCCTTTTGCTTTTCCAGGTGCCTGAACGCGGAGCCGTGTCCGAGGAGAATTCACGGCCTTCCCTTCGCCCGCCTCGCGAAAGGCCTGTTCCACCACCTCAACCGCCTCGGACATCGGAACAAGGTTCTCCATCTCTTTGTTTTTAATGAAAAGAACCATCGAATTTCCTCCTTCCACTGAGCAGCAGTATAGATTTCAACCTACCGACCGCACTCACACCGAAAAGGTACGGACGGTGTGGGATAGAGCCGCCAACCAGATCGGTCAGTTCCGAGCCGATGAGAGTGCAAGGATTAGCGCGATCTGTCGTATACGGGCTAAAACCTGGCAAGTCAAGTTCGTGTCAGGCCTGCCACTATCTATGCTGGTAAGAAACGACCCCAGGAAGAAATCCGGCTCTCACGATGGACGGAATATCATACAGGAAAGAGCTATCAAGGAGACCTTGTATCATCCTCGAAACGCAATTAAACGACGCTTGAATTGCATCTTACGCAGGACGTAACTCAAGAGCTATTCAAATACGTCTTGAGAGACTGTTGGCTATTTGAAGACTTTATTCGCCCGTGCGAGAAACTGAGGCGAAAACGTAAGGCCAAGCTTCTTGGCCGTCTTGAGATTGATCACAAGATTAAACTTTGTTGGAAGCTCGACGGGCAGATCAGCCGGGTTCGCGCCCTTTAGGATCTTATCCACGTAGGTGGCGGCACGCCGGTAGTTGTGAGTACTGCTCGCCCCGTAGGCCATGAGCCCACCTGCTCTCACAAATATACTATTATCGTATATCGTAGGGAGCCGTGTCTTGGCAGCGAGTTCAATGACCCGTGCCCGATGACGCAAGACGAACCCGGATGATGTAACTAAAAGTGCATCAGGCAGCTCCTGGCTCATTGCAGAGAAGGCGTGCTCGAACTCCTCCCAACTTTGAATTGTAAACACGGGTTGGATCTGGATACCTAAGGCCTGTCCCACAGCTTTGACATCTTTTAGGGCTTGTTCTTGATGTGCCCGACTCCAGAAGATAGCCACGCGAAATATTCGCGGGAACGCCTCTTTGAGTAGCTCCAGCCTCTTCGGGTGTAACATAGCCAGAAGAGTAGTCAGCCCCGTAATGTTGCCGCCGGGCCTTGCAAGGCTCATGACGAATCCGGCCTCAACAGGATCAAGACTGCCGCCAGGCATGACGATAGGGATCGTGCGGGTTGCTCGCTTCGCAGCACGAATCGTCAGTGCTGATCCCGATGTGACAATTACATCAACCTTGAGCTGGACGAGTTCGGCAGCTAGATCAGGAAGCTGTTGGCGCTCACCTTTTGCGGAACGGTACTCCAGAACAAGGTTCTGGCCTTCAATATAACCAAGCTCACGCAGCCCCTCCCGGAATGCGAGGAGCCGCGGATCGGTAGTGGTAGAACGTAAGCGGGTGTCTAGAAAACCTATTCGATAGACCTTTCCCGCTTGCTGCGCTTCGGCGGGCAACGGCCCGGCAAGGAATCCGAGGCCTAAGGTAACGATAAGCCCGATGGTCCTGAGTCTCAAAATGGTCTCCTGTATTGTTACGAAGGCACCAATATCACAGTGGAAAAGCCTGTTAATCACCTCAAGATGCAATTAAACGACGCTTTAATTGAGTCTCGCGCCCATATCATAAGTTTAGTTTTGGCTGTTGCAGTTTAGGAATCCGATGGCAAAGGTCTTCTTTCCCTGGCCACCGCTTCTAACCAGGTTACTGCCTGGTCAACTGATGGTAGGGACTCTATCTCCTTGTGAACCGACTCCAAATTCTGACGGTAGCCTGGGTCTCTCAGCACTTCGAGCGTGGCGTGCCGGATTGCCTGGGGTGTCAGATCCGAAGGCAAGATCATCTGGCCGAGGCCTGTCGCAACAGCCTGAGCAGCGTTTGATGGCTCATCTCCGACAAGGGGAATCAAGACCATAGGCAGCCTTGCCTCTACCGAGGCTATCAAGTAGCCTGCGCCAGCATGATGGATTATCGCGTGGCATCGAGGGAGAAGTTTTGCATGTGGAATATATTCAGCAACTCGGACGTTCTTAGGTAATGATCCAAGCATGGCTGGGTCGCGACCGCGACCGATTACTAGAATCAGGTTTACCTGCTCATTTGCGAGTCCTTCAATGATGATTCTCAATATGTCAGGTTTGTCCACGAACGTGCCGAGCGTTGCGTGAACCACCGGCAGGGAAGGAAGGGAGTTTATCCATTCAGGTAACTTCTCGTCCCCGGACTCACTGAAGATAAGTGGTTTCATGCGGCGAGCAGTGACCGGTAAAGGCGTCCCTGGATCGCGTAGGCTGGGCGGGAAAGGGATCAGGGTAAGGTAGCCGTGTAGCATTTCAAGTGCTGGATCGGGCGGGAGGCCGCGGATACGGCGCCAATTGTAGAGTGGCTCACGAAAGTTGTCCTTGAAGGAATCAACAACACCGCTCGAACACTGCTCTACGACCGCGTAGGGTATTCCCATCTCTTCTGCTGCCAGGTGGGCTGGGAAATATTGATGGCCTGTCACGATGATGTCGGGCTGCCAAGTTCCACAAATGTTAAGGAGCTCTGGAAGGGTCACCTCTATGCGAATACCAGCCAAAACGACTCGTTGACGGTAAGCATCGGCCTCCGGATCCATCGGTCGCGAATCAAGTTCGGGGTAACGCTCCCGAGTTAACTCACGGATTCCGCTTCCCACAGCATACAAGCTGAACCCAAACCTCTCCAAGGGCGATCGGCTTTCACCTCCAGTCGCAAAAGCAACTTCGTGGCCTGCTTTCTTAGCGGCGAGGGCCAGGAATAAGTGCGGGTGTAAACTTCCGTAGCCTGTAAGAATGGAAAACAGTATTCGCATTGGTTAGGACCCTCCGTCCGGGGTGAGTGAGTCGCTGGGATTGTCGTGAAGACGTGACAAGTCCTACACGGTTCACTCATCGTGTCAAGTAGTCTTCAGTCACTCCATGACTCAATTAAACGACGCATGAATTGCGTTTCGTAGGATCCAAGTTTTGAATTGCATAGGCGGTATCTGGGCGTTTCCCTTTTATCTCTGATTTTTGGCTACGTAAGCCTTACGCTACGGAACTGGACACATTGGCGTCGCTCGCTTGATTTGCGGGATTACCTCCTCGCCAAATCGTTGAATCGATTCTAGAGCAAACCGCGGATCCATTCCGGGCCAGTCAACCATGAACCACATAAACTCGGCGTCAAACTCTTCGTGATAGGCCATCACTTGCTCAGTCACTTCGGCTGAGCTTCCAAGTATTAGTCGGTCTTGCTTCAATTCGTCGAAAGACAGATCGTAGCGTTCTCCGGGTTGCCCCTCCCGATGGTACTGCTGATACTGCCGCTCGTAAGCACTTCTGACTCGATTCTCCGCCTCCTTTGAACTATCAGCGATGCAGAGATCGCGAAATATGAAAAGCCCTTTGAACGGCTTCCCGTTTTGCTCTAGGGCCGCTTTGTAAACTGGTACAGCCTCTCGCAGAAACGCTTTGGAATGACGGCGGCTGGCAATCCAGTGGTCTGCGACTCCCGGCACTTTAGCGACTGTTTTCACAGTGTCGGCTCCTATTAGAATCGGTGGTCTCGGTTGCTGAAGAGGTTTTGGCGCAATCGATACTCCGTCCAACTGATAAAATCGGCCATGGAATGTTACCTCGTCTTCTGACCAGAGCTTGCGGATGACCTGAAGTGCTTCGACTAGTCGATCTCTGCGATGTCGTTTTTCGACTCCGAAAGACTTGAACTCGATCTCTCTGTAGCCCTGACCCACGCCAAAAAGAAATTTGCCGCCTGATAAATTATCGAGCGTCGCCGTGTACTCAGCAACCATAAGCGGCGGGTGGAGAGGGAGGAGGAAAACCGAGGTTCCGAGGTACATACCTGGCACTTGGCCCGCCAGATAGGCTAACAGTGGAAGCGACTGTAAAATTGCTGTGTCCGGGCCAGTTGCGTAATGTTGCCCAACGAATAGAGCTTCGAAGTTGTTCTTATAGGCCACCTGTGCTCGCTGGGCCACAACCCGGCAAACCTCAACACGGTCCAACTCCGACGGATAACTGCCAAATTCAATACCGAATCGCACTGTTTACCTCCTTTTACGTCACCCGCATGAGCCTTAGAAGAACACTAAGTGGGACAGAATTTCGGTTGCCACTGCTCACTCCACGTATTGTTTGAGTAGCTTAAGAAGGCACCAATATCACGGGGAAAACGGCTGTCAAGGATGCCAAACGCAATTAAACGACGCTTTAATTGAGTCAGGGCAGCATATTGACCGATTCCAGCATTCCTGATAGCTCTCGCCATTCAAGCTGCTTACTTATCAAATTCGGCTGATTGGACTTCATTACCAACTTCAAGCGAGAAGGAGCTAAATAATGAACCAGGAAGATGAGAATAAGGATGTACTTTCTCCGCAAGCTGTGTTGATGCGAATGTCAGACGGATATCAGGATGCAAAGGCCCTACAAGTCGTTGCTGAACTTGGAATTGCGGATCTGATAGCGCAAGAACCAAAAACCGCTGAAGATCTTTCAAAGGTCGTAGGGGTAGATTCAGATGCACTCTACCGGGTCCTGCGTGCCCTCGCCAGTCGAGGTATTTTCAAAGAGAGGCGTGACAGTCACTTCGAAAATACCCCCCTTTCTGAACCGATTCGTGCTGACGTACCGGGCTCAGTGAGAGATTTAGTAATCATGCGCCCTCTTGATGGATTTATTTTGGCCTGGAACAAGTTAATGGATGTTGTAAGGACCGGAAAGCCATCTTTCAAGGATGTGAATGGCTGCGATCAGTGGGAATATTTTAGGAGGCACCCTGATATGGGTGAGAGATTCAATAAGGGTATTGCAGCTCGGACTTCTCAGGTCACTTATGCATTACTTAAGTCGTACGATTTCTCCCAATTTATTGTCAGACACTAATCGACGTTGGTGGTGGGTTGGGGACCGTTCTTGCATCGATATTGAACAAATTTCCAGACCTGCACGGCTGCTTATATGACCAGAGTTCGGTAATTGAAGGAGCTAAATCCTTCCTTGAGGCACAGGGAGTTATTAGTCGTTGTAATTTGATCTCTGGGAATTTCTTTGAGTCGGTACCTAGGGACTTTGATGCCTATTTGATAAAGAGTATCATGCACGATTGGGAGGACGAAAAGGCATTAGCAATTCTGAAGAACTGTCGTGCCTCAATTAGTAAAAATGGAAAGTTACTAATCATTGATGCCGTTATAGGCAGGGACAACGCTCCCAACCCTGCTAAGTGGAAGGATTTGGACGCTGTCCGGTTCGTAGTTGCAAGTTGAGATTGGTGGCGACTCCCCGACCCCGATTCGGTTAGAATTGGGGTTGGACAAACTCAACGAAAGGAGGAGTCGCCATGAACAGAAGATATCAGATCATCGGGAAAGAGGACAAGGAGAAGCTATCGGAATTTTTGGTTAGGCACGGGCAGTTTCTTTTACCAATGGTGGAATTGATCGAGCGGTCGAGAGTTGCTGTAGACGAGGTAATCGAGGTGTTAGGTCGAGCGAGCATCGAGGCAGTGCTTAGGCTTTCAGCCCAAGGGGTGGCAGGGCCCAAGCATCAGGGAAGGAAGGGCAATGGAATCAGCTGGCATGGGAGCCAGGGAGGGAAAGTGATCCTTTCGGAGCGGCGGTTGAGGGTGAAAAAGCCGAGGCTGCGTCGGGGGCGTGAGAGAGGAGCGGAGGTAGAGATTCCAGCTTATGAGGCAATGCAGCACAACGGGCGGCTGGGGGAGCGGGTGCTGGAGATACTGATGCGTAATGTTTCCACACGCAACTATGAGGGGGTCTTGCCAGATATGGCCGAGACGGTGGGGATTAAGAAGTCCTCGGTGAGCCGAGAGTTTGTGGAGATGAGCGGGAGGGAGTTAAACGAGCTTTGCGAGCGTCGGTTGGATGGGTTGGAGTTATTGATTGTATACATCGATGGGGTACGTTTTGGACAGCACCATGTGATTGTGGTGGTTGGGGTGGATAGAGGGGGAAACAAGCACGTGGTGGGAATTCGGGAGGGGGCAACCGAGAATGCCACGGTGGTGGGAGCTTTGTTGGAGGAGGTGGTGGAGCGGGGAGTGAGACCGGATCGGCACCTGCTTTTTGTGATAGACGGCTCCAAGGCGCTACGCTCGGCAATCGATCGGGTCTTCGGCAAAGGTCATCTGGTGCAGCGCTGTCGTAATCACAAGATTAAAAACGTTATGGATCATCTGCCCGAATCCATGAAGGAGTCGGTCAAGGCGGCGATGAAGGCGGCTTACAGGCTTAAGGCACAAGAAGGGATAGGGCGGCTAGACAAGCAGGCCAAGTGGCTGGAGGTTGAGTATCCAGATGCGGCGGCGAGTTTGAGGGAGGGCTTAGAGGAGACTTTTACCCTTAATCGGCTTAATCTTTCGCCTTCGCTTAGCAGGTGCCTGGTTACTACCAACATCGTTGAGAGTCCTCACAGTGGGGTGCGCCTGAGGACGAACAGGGTCAGTCGCTGGAGGGATGGGCAAATGGTGAAGCGGTGGGTGGCAGCGGCTCTATTAGCAGGGGAGAAGAATTTCCGTAGGATCATGGGGTATCGGGATCTATGGATGTTGGAAGCTTACCTCAGAGGCGAAGCGAAATCCAAAGGGGAAGCGGCCTAGAGGGGGGGATAGCAGAGGTCATGCAGGAATGAGATCATGCGTTATAGGGCAAATACGGAAGAAAAAAATCGGCCGCAGAGTCGGAAGAACTGATTGACGAGAGAAAAGTAGTGATGTTTAATATCAGTCGCCACTAACCACTTCCAACTAAATTCCGGACACCGTCAGGATTTGATGATGATGGTGGTATATGGAAGCAGGGAACGAACTGAACAAGAGTTTCAAAATCTTCTTCGGGCGTCTGACTTCGAACTAAAGAAGGTGATAGCTCTCCCTCTACCAGATGCTTTAATAGAAGCTGTGCCCGTTTAATCAGATAGATTTTGAAACCTCACAACAATTGCATTAATATCGACGCAGAAGGGACCGCAACTCACTACCAGCGTTAGGTATTCGTCATAAAATCCCTGCCAAACGCAATTAAACGACGCTTTAATTGCGTTTTACGTAGGGCTCAATTCATGAGCTAATCAACTGCGTCCTACGGGTCGTTAGACAAGAAAACGGTGGCCCGATGAGGACCGCTGCTTGTATTCGGTAATAATCTAGCAGGTTGTTAAAATTCAGATCTACCTTAGGGAAACGCTATTTGACAGTGTAATCTCGCCCCTCCATACAAGCAGTGTAGGCGCGTTGGTAGTGCGCTAGCTGCTGTTGCTGACGGCGCTGTTGTTCCTGTTCCTGCTGTTTCCGTTGCTGCTCGGCTCTACGCCTCTTTATCCTCGCTCGCAGTCTTCCTATACCGGCTCCAGTAGCGGCGCTTTGTCCAACATTTCCCCCAGTTATGCCTCCCATTGCCGCGCCTCTTACGGCACCTTTAACTCCACTACCCGCTGCTCCTCCAGCCATTTTCTCCTTGGAGGATTTTCTCGCCGCGATTGAGCCTTGCGGTGCAGATGGATCATAGCCAGTTTGCTCTACACCCCAATTATGGCACTCCCATTTGTCACGAGACTGCTTCTCCCGACTCTGCCCCTTCTTGGGATAGACGTACATTCCCGACTGCGCCAATGCGCTATGCCAACCTGTTAAGCCGGAGCTGATTAGGCCCCCTAGGCCGACCGCAAATTTATGATAGCCGGCGACGATGAAGATTGCGGCCATCCCTACCCGTACCGCAGTAATACCCCAACCTGGCTGAATCCTCGCGATCCCACGCATACTGGCCCTCCTTCCATCTGTGATCATAATGATGAGAATTTCATATTGGGCATGGCTAACATGAACCCGAAAATTCCCGAAACAGCTATTGGTCAACCCACCTCAGAGCTATAGAATTGCGTCGCAGCACCGTCTTGGCCGGTTTGGGGGATTTCCTGAAATGAAATACGCGGGACATGATACCCGTCAGTGCCGAAGCATCTTCATGATATAGTGATTCATGCTAAACAAACCTACTGCCGCACAGAAAAGAAGGAGGAACCAAAGCTCATAATTGTAAAGGGGGCTCATGACATTGGGGACCACATTATTTGCATAGCCTCCTAGAAGACTGCCCGACCCAATACCGAAGTACCAGAGTCCGGTTAATCGTCCGATCCAGCCGTTAGGGGCCCACTTCGTGACAAACGCGAATCCTATAGGCCCCATAATTATCACAGCACAAGCCTGAAGAAAATAAAAGCCAGTTAGATAGATGGGGTTCACAAGGCGTTTGCTCCCAGCTAAAACAAGATCCATTTCTGCCATACAAATGACGGCGAACGATAGCGCGAGAAGGGTCAAACTTATGGCCATTTGCCTTGGAGCGCTAATTTGGACTTTTCTTTTCCTTAGGAAACGCCAGAGCGCAGCCATAACCGGTCCTAGTATGACGACTGATAGCGCAAAAAAAGACAAGAAGACAGTAGGCGGGACGTCAACAGTTAAGAGTCTTCGATTGACAAAGTTCTTGGCAAAGAAGACAACCGATGATCCCATCTGAGTGCATCCCATCCAAAATACGATTGAAAATACGGTCAAGATCAAGATGGCAGTTATGCGCTTTCTGTCTGCTGTGGTAAGTGGATTATGTGCTGGATTGTCAGGGTTCGATATGAGTTGCGCCGTTGCACTATCTATGCTTCTGTAATTCCGGTAGCTTAGGATGAAAGAGGCAATCCCCAGTAGTCCTGCTACAGCAAGGGTGAGATAAAGCGGAGTCCAGCCATGAGCCTCCACAATCAGGCTACTGAGTGTTTGGGTCAGTAGGACTCCACCCGTGGTAACGGCATAAAAAATAGTGAACCCCTCATCACGTAGCGATTCTCTGCTGCCATAAGACTGTCCCAGAAGAGCCAGAACAGACGGCCAAAATACGCCATACCCAAGCGATACAAAAGCAAGGCTAAGCAGGAGTAAAGATTCCGTGTTCAAGGACAACATTAAGCAGCCTAACACCACGAATAAAAACCCCAATAGGATAGAGATGGAATATCGTCTTAAATAGAAGGAAACATAACCTCCTAAAAGGGGAAGTGCCGTCGCTGTCCCTAGAAAAACACCATATGCTTGGGAGGCATCTCCCTCGCTATATTGGTACTCACCTGTGAGATACAAAGGAAAGAAGCTTACCACCCCCCAAAAACAAAAATTATGGAACAGGGCAGTGACGCCTAACATGTACATTCCTACGGAATGTTTTTGTTCCGATTCCATAGGATTTCCTCAAGGGCGATTCATAGGAAATGGAATGTGATAGAGATTCGCTTTTAAGGTCCAGACACCGTAGACCCAAGAATTTTTCTAAGAGCCATTTTGAGAAACAAAAAATCCAGTACACCCCTCACTAAAAATCGTAGAGAGCGCCGGATCAAAGTTGGGGGAGTCTTTTAAATAATTGTTGCGAAGGCACTAATATCACAGGGTAAAAGGCTGTCAATCGTCCCAGAACGCAATTAAACGACGCATTAATTGAGTCTCAGCAGTAGTTTGACCTGATCAATGATTCTGGAATGGTGGAATGTAACCTTATTGCTTCTCTTCACCCACGAGGACTTGTATAGCATCCAGATATGGCGACACCTCAGTTGCGATAGAATCAACCATGTTATGGAACTCCTCTGTCTTAAATAGACTATCCGCATCGTCGGCCGATGAATGAACAATAAGAGTTCCGACAACACGACTGGACCACGGGTTGGTCGTTGACCTCTCGAAGATTGGCCTAACGTAAGTCCACTTTCCGTTTGTAGCAGCGGCTCGACTCCCGGGTAATTCGGTAATCTGCTCCCCGAATCGATCAAAAACTGGACGATTAGCAGATTTGCTGTTTCGAGTTGTTGGCACAAAACCAGCAATTTTCGCTCCGGCAAAATAACCTTGAACACCTTCACCGAGCTTCCGTTCGTGTTGCCTGCTAAAATGCCCCGGTGGGAAGCTGGTACCGACACTTTTTAAAATGTCGCTCGTAAGTACCGACGCACTAAGGTTTAATTCTCCACCTGACTTAACCGTCCCTGCGTGGCGACGCAAGACATCTTCTAACCCGCTGTACAACAAAGGACTGACGCGGGACGCTAATTTGTCGTAACGGTTTGAGGTCTCTCGATGGTCTTGCCTCGGGACCTCGACTTTCGGCTGTGGCTTAGCCATTTCTGTGCCTGAACCCAAAACAGCCCGATAGGCACGGATTGGCTCCGCAATGTTCTTGACCTGCTGCGGACCAAGATCCTCGAAGTTAGTAGAAACCTTCCCCTTGATCTGGTCAAAGACGATCCCCGATATGCAAATGCCTCCACCTTCAGCCAAACCCTCTACACGGGCCGCAATGTTCACCCCGTCCCCGTAGATCCGCTCCCCATCTACAACCACATCTCCAAGGTTAATCCCTATTCGAAACTCCATCCTGCGGTTCTGTGGCAAATCGGCGTTTTCCATCCTGAGTGTAGTCTGGATTATTGCGGCACATTTCACCGCATCCACCACACTGCCAAACTCCGCCAACAGGTTGTCTCCTGGAGAGTCCACTATTCTGCCTCGATGCCGAGGGTTAAGGAACGTCATCACCTGTCGGTGAGAGGTCAAGGTGCGGATGGTCGCCTCTTCGTCCTCTCCCATCAGGCGACTGTAACCTTCAACATCGGCACTAAGAATCGCCGTGAGTTTGCGTTCCATACTCGGTACTCAATTGGCTTGAAACTAAGAGACCAATATCACAGGGGAAAAGGCTGTCAAGGACGATAAGACGCAATTAAACGACGCTTTAATTGCGTTTCATAGGATGCAATTCATGAGCTGGTGAATTGCGTTTGGCGTGAATAATGACCTCGGCCTGCTTAATAAAACTGAAGGTGTGCAGACTCGGCCCCTAGCTCTTCGACTATTGGTGCTACAGTGAATGTATTTTCTTAAGGCCTGGAACAACACCCTCATTGAAGGTAATCATAGGAACGATTTTAAGTTCATTAAATTTGGCTATTTTTACTTCAACACAAAAGTCTGTTATAAGATGCGCCTCTTCAGCATCTATTATCCATAAAAATGTGTGTTCAAGCGCTATATGGTACTGCCCCACTACCTTGTTAATCTTAAACTTCTTTGCAACAGGTCCCATGTCGGCCTCTGCAATTTCTTTAACAATTTTTGCATTTTCAATGTTATTCCAAGGGCAAGCGTCAACTGTGTGTTTACCGTATATACCAAATAATGCCATGACTCATTTTCCTCCTTGCTAATTAATTAGTGGCTTGTTACGAGGTACCAATATCACAGGGGAAAAAGCTGTCAAGGACGCCAAGATGTAATTAAACGACGCTTTAATTGAGTCCTGGGCAGGATGCTATTCATGAGCTAATGATATGCATTCTGGCACTATCTTGGCAGGTTGGAGGCTTTCGTTTCTGAAAAATTACTGTTCTAAGACGATGATAGACATTCTCTAAGGCTTAGGATAGTTAATGGCTGACTGGAGGTCCTGTCATCATCGCCGGAGTCAAGCCCCACTCGAAATTTGATGGGGACACCCTGAGACCGCAGGACCTCATCTCCATAGAGTGTGCGCACGCTGTTAGCGCTGCGTCTGCCACTCAGTCACGGTTTAGGTGCATCTCCGATTCAAGGTTAGTGATCCCGGTAATGTTGCCACCGGGCCTTCCGAGGCTGTCGACAAACCCAGCCTTAACAGGATCAACAAAGACGCCGACTCCCGATCGCTTTTACAGGCCTAAACTTTACACAATTAACGGGAAGGACGATTAACGATCAGTCTCTTTTCATTATTCCCTTCATCGAACTCGAGGATATCTCTTTGGGAATCGACGATGGCCTGGCCTCCAAAGCTTCTATCGTCCCAAAAGGATGATTTATGGGTATAGGGGACCCGGTCCGTTCTTGTTTCTCCAGGCCCGATGGGCTCAGTTATCTCCACCTCGTGAGTTTGTTCTTCTGAATCATTGCCGGAAAGGACTACCCGCACAAAATATTTGATCACTCGGACACCATTATTTCTGATCCTGAGTTTGACAAAAGGCCCTACTGCACTTCCGCTAGTGTCAAATTCCACGGTAAAAAAATCCTTTACATCATTATAAACATCTTTATAAAATGGTTGGTCTTTATCTTTAGGAGGTGGGTGCAAAGAGATCTTTGCCCAGACCACCTCTAGGTCCGGCATCAGTTCCTTACTATCTTTTCTAAGGCAATTATTCGAATAGCTCAACTCTTCCACAACCTTCCGTGGATTAATACACACTTGAACGCTGGAAAGATTGCTTGCTATGGGAAACTGGACGACCCTTTCTTCAAGGTCTTGATTGGGATGTAGCCGTGCCAATGAGGTGAGTGCCGCTACCCTCTCAAAACTGGGGCCAGCGTACCCCCCTTTCCGTGTATCTAAGTGATACATGATTCTCCCGGGCGGCTTGTCGCCACCCCCGATGTTTTTCACCGTAAAGCGCACCTCGCCACCGACGATGTCTATGCTGGTCACGGTGAGATCGGGGACCGGTAGGGGAACCGAAGGTTCCCTGCTCGCTGCCACAGGTTTCTGTTGAAATTCGGGGCCAACCGTCGCTGGCCCGATTCTTGTAGCGGGTGTCGATAGATTCACTTTTACTTTGCTGCCCTTGCGGAGCCGAGTCCCGGGTCTAGGGCGTTGATCTTTGACGACCGTTCCACGTCCTGTGAACTCAGGCCTGAGACCAAGCTTTTTTAGGGTTCTCTCCACCTTGCCGCGAGACATCCCAAGCAACCTGGGAACCCTCACCAGGTTACCTTGTTTCTTTATTTTCTTGGGCTCTAATATAGTGGACGGTTTTTGGCTGCTTGGCGCTTTTGTCTTTGGAGTCCCTCGTTGTGGCGCCTTGACACCTTTGGGGGTTATTGCGCTCTTCGGTGTCTGCAGGCTTAGTGTATTTCCACTTGCAGGCTTTACTAAAGGCCCAACGTCCGTACAATCCTTGTTGGGGCTGTCCTTTTTGGGACACCACCACTTTTTGCCGTTCTTATCAATACATTCCCCCCAATCAGGTCCTTGGCGCGTACAACTCGTAAAATCACCCGACGTGCCCATTTGAACCGGCACCGCCAATACATCCCATCCCCCCAGAGATAAACTCAAACCGGCCCCGATCAGAATGGTTTTTAATATCTTTGTCATTTCAGATTCCTCACTCACTGAACGCCATTGAGGTGAAAGCTTAGAACGCACCTCCCCAAACGAAATATCACTTTGGAAAAGGTTGTCAAGGAAGCCAAGACGCAATTAAACGACGCATTAATTTAACCTTACCCAGTGGAAAGAAGTACCCTTGACAACCTTTTGGAAAGTGATAAGGGCTTCCCGAGGGGAGATGCGATGGACAACAAAGCATTTGAGCTTGATACCTACCTCGATCGACTACTTTATTCCGGAGTCGCGCAGCCGACAGAGGACCAGCTCGAGACGCTCCATCGCGCACAAGTCTACACGATTCCGTTCGAGAACTTCGATATTCTGCTTGGCCGTGGCATCTCGCTTGAGCCTGCGGCGCTTTTTGACAAGATGGTTCGCCGCAAGCGCGGTGGCTATTGCTTTGAGCTCAATAGCCTCTTTCTCATGGCCCTCCAAGCCATTGGCTTCGACGTGCGCGCACTGCTTGCTCGGGTTCACTTGCACGGTAGGCCAGCGGGACGAGGTCATCAGCTCGAGCTCGTGACTATTCATGGGAGAGAGTGGATTGCAGACGTCGGGATGGGTTCCAGCCTACGCGCACCCATCCCGTTTGAACTCAACCGTTCAGCCACACAAGACGGACTGACGTTTCGACTCGTAGTAGCCGAGCCATTTGGTATCATGCTACAAACCCTGAAGGATGACGAATGGCAGAATGTCTATAGCTTCGACCTGGGACACGTTCTCCCGGGGGACATTGCGTATGGAAATCATTTCACATCGACACATCCAATCTCACGCTTTACTTATACTCGTGTGGCATCGCTTCGTAGACCCAACGGACGAGTATCAGTTCTCGACCTCAAGCTTAGAACAGTAACCGAGGATGCGGAACACATGCAGGAGCTCGAGGAGGGCCAACCTTATCTCGACGCCCTTAAAGCAAATTTCGGCATTGATCTCGACGCGCCATACGATGCAATTCGACCGCTAGCTCGTTAACAGATAGACCACACAAAACAACCGACACGCAATTAAACGACGCATAAATTAAGTCCTACCAAGCTGGTAAAGGAAACTTGACAACCTGTCAGAAAGCGATAGTTATTGTCGGTGTTTGGCAGAGCGTGATTCAAAAGTCATAGAAAGGAGGTTGACCCGATGCCTGATGTCCATGAGGGTGGTTGTTTATGTGGGGCGATCCGTTATCGCGTTATGGGCAATCCGCAGCGAGCCAGCGTGTGCCACTGCACTGATTGCCAACGGCGTACTGGTAGCTCGTTTGCCACTATCGTCTGGTTCGAAGAGAAGAATGTCGAGTTAACGGGTGATGGGCTTACTACATACGAACATCGCAACGAGGAAAGCAATCGTTGGAGGCGGTCACATTTCTGCAATCGGTGCGGAACAACTGCCATGTGGACTACCGACCATCGTCCGGGCATCCGCATGATCATGGTTGGCACATTGGACGACCCCAACTGGGTCAAGATAGCAATGCACACATAGACGCGTTCTGCGCAGCACTGGATGGTTATTCCACAAAATGTAGACTGCTTCGAGAAAGGCTCTCAGGGTGCTACTCCAACCCGACGCTAATCCCAGAACGCAATTAAACGACGCATTAATTGAGTCCTACCGAGTGGAAAAAGCACCCTTGACAACCTTCTGAAAACTGATAGAGGGCTTCCTGAGATAGACTGCGAGGGCGAGAGCAGTATTCCTACAATAGTTATGCAGGCACATCGACTGTATACTTTTTTGCTTAGCGGAAGGGGGACTTACCATGAAACACTTGAAGGTTCTCGTGATTGTGAAGGAGAATTCCAGTGAATTGGAATTCATGCTCACCAAAGAAATTGCTGTTATCACAGATACGCTTGAGCAATCAGGCTTTGAAGCAGTAGCAGCGTCGGTCTCAGGACAACCTATGGTGACAGCTGCCACAACCCTCACCCCTGATTTGAAGTTGAGGGATGTCAAATTGCTCGACTACGCAGGTATCATCATACCGTGCATGATGGCTCCAGAGGATCCTAAAGTGGCTGCTATAGTCAAGGAAGCTGTGGCGGAAGGAATACCAGTTGCCGCTCAATTTAGTTCCATTCCCATCCTGGCAGAAGCAGGAGTTTTATCTGGCAAGAAATATGCTTTTATTACGGAAGAGAGGGCGGCAGAGCACTCTACTTTGAAAGACGCAATATACAGCGGATCCGGCGTCGTGCAGGATGGAAAGATCATTACTTCCGCTGTTTGTCCCTTAGCGGCAAAGAACCGAGGACTCCAAGATGGAACGACCAAGCTGACCAAGGCGCTGATCTCGGAACTTACAAGCGAGAAATCATCTAACGCTGAACGCTTTCAACGGAAGGGTCAATAATGATGCAGGCCGTAGCTCAGGCTTGTTCCACCGCAAAAAGGTCCTTAATTAACCACCAAACGCAATTAAACGACGCTTTAATTGAGTCTTAACCAGCGGAAAAAAGGACCCTTGACAACCTGCTGGAAGATGATAGCGGGCTACCTGAGATTGGCTGCGCCGAATCTAAGAGATTAGGCCACTCATTATGTGAACAAGGGGGAAAGGTATGTCGACCATGCAGAATAGTCCAGGTGAGGCGGTCCAGCCATCGCCCATAATGTTGCTACGTGAACTGGTGGGTAGTATGAGGGTCACGCAATTAATCTATGCAGCTGCAAAACTAGGTATAGCAGACCTGCTGAAAGACGGATCGAAAAGTGTCGACGAACTTGCCTCAAAAGTTGGAGCACACCCACGAGCCCTTTACCGAGTACTACGTGCACTTGCGAGCAGAGGGGTATTTGCAGAGGTTGGAGATCGTCAATTCGAGCTGACCGCTCTGGCTGAGTCTCTACAGGATCGAGTACCTGGCTCAGTGAGAACATGGGCTATCATGAATGGCGAAGAAGGGTTCTGGAAGTCATGGGGAGACCTTCTGAATTGTGTCAAGACGGGTGATACGCCCTTCAATCACGTGTTTGGTATGGGCCGGTGGGAGTATCTTACTAGGAATGCTGAAGCAGGCACTATCTTTAATAAGGCGATGTCAGCTATGGCGGAACAAACCGTGAATGCCGTGGTTGAGGCTTTTGATTTCTCTGGCGTAAACAGAGTAGTTGAGTTAGGTGGTGGTCGTGGGGTGCTCATTGCGGCCATTCTGAAAAGGCACCCTCATGTGCAGGGCGTGCTCACCGACCTGCCTGCTGTCACCAATGAGGCAAGAGCCTTCATCGAATCAGAAGGGCTTGAAGACCGCTGTGAAATCATTGGTGGCGACTATTTCGAGTCAGTCCCATCCGGGGCCGATATCTACATTCTGAAAGGGATAATCGAAGATGAAGAAGACGATGGTGTGGTTGCCCTCCTCAAAAACTGCCGTCGAGCAATGGGGAATCATGCAAGGCTCATGGTTTTGGATTGGATCATGTCACCGCATGGTTCACCGTCTCGAACAAACATGCGTGATGTCCAGATGATGGTTTTGACTGGTGGGCTAGAGCGGACTAAAGAAGAACACCGGGCACTGTTTGAAAAAGCTGGATTTAAAGTGAATCGTATACTTCCTACGAGATCAGAATTAAGCATTATCGAGGGAGTTCCTGTCTAGATCAAGGTATCCGGCCCAACCCCACCGCCCTCAGAACGCAATTAAACGACGCATTAACTGCGTTTTGGCAGTTAATTTAGGCTCGTCATACAGCGTTGTTCACTTGATCACTTTGGTCGCCTGATAGAGCACGGTCGGCGGGATCGTAATGCCCAGTTGCTTGGCCGTCTTCAGGTTGATGCCGAAGTGGAAATTCGTTGACCTCTCTATGGGAAGGTCGCCCGGCTTCGCGCCTTTTAGAATTTTATCCACATAAGTGGCGGTGCGTCGGCGTAGCTCGACAAGGTCCGTTCCGTAATACATGAGCCCACCTTTATCCACAAATGGACTCCGATCGTACATCGCGGGCAACTTTCTCTCAGCAGCAAATTCAATAATCCGTGATCGAGTATTCATGATGGATGTCGTTGCAACTAAAAGTCCTCTAGGGCTCTCTCGGGGTTGGGCTCGGTCTGAGTGGAGGATTGCAGAGAAAGCGCGCTCCAGATGGTGCGGACGAATTACAATCAGGGATTGGATCTTGATACCCAAAGCCTGTGCCACGGGTTCGATTTCTTTTATCGAACGTCTCCGTTGGCTCGAAGCCCAGAGGATAGACACACGGGACATTCGCGGAAACGCCTCTTTGAGTAGCTGCAGCCTCTTTGCATATAACTTCCAATTAAGGTTAGTCAGCCCCGTAATGTTGCCACCGGGCCTTGCGAGGCTCATGACAAATCCTTCCTCAACAGGATCGGCACGGCTGCCCGGCATGACAATAGGGATCGTGCGAGTTGCCTGCACAAATTCTCTAGTCACTGTCGCTCCTGGCGAGGTGACAATGACATCAAGTTTGAGCCGCACCATTTCGGCTGCTAGTTTTGCGGCTTGAGACCACCTGCTGCCAGTACCTTTTACTTTACGCTCCTCAATAACAAGGTTCTGTCCTTCAACATACCCAAGCTCTCTCATCCGTTGCCAGAACGCAATGTGGTGGGCCTGGTGAGGACGTGGACAACCACCACATACATAACCTATCCGGTAGACCTTCCCCGTCTGCTGCGCCTCGGCAGGAAAACAAAGCGCAAAGAGCATTGCGCACAGAGCAAAACAAAAGAGTTTTTTACTCATCGGTTTTCTTCCCAGGGATTCCTTTTTCCCTCCGCCCTTTTAACACTGACCCAATTCATAGAGCAAGGGGTGTGCCGATCCAACGTGACTGCCTTGGACTTAAATAAGGTGCTGAAATAGTGGGAGAAGTTTAGGCCGTGGAATTTAACAGTCCTTGCAAGGAAAGGGATAAGTGTAGCTTATTTGCTACACCTGTGTAGCAAAAATGCTACAGCAGAATTTGGATTCTTTAGGCCCCATTTTCAGGCGAGACGCAATTAAACGACGCATTAATTGAGTCTCAGCAGTAGTTTGACCTGATCAATGATTCTGGAATGGTGGAATGTAACCTTATTGCTTCTCTTCACCCACGAGGACTTGTATAGCATCCAGATATGGCGACACCTCAGTTGCGATAGAATCAACCATGTTATGGAACTCCTCTGTCGTAAATAGACTATCCGCATCGTCGGCCGATGAATGAACAATAAGAGTTCCGACAACACGACTGGACCACGGGTTGGTCGTTGACCTCTCGAAGATTGGCCTAACGTAAGTCCACTTTCCGTTTGTAGCAGCGGCTCGACTCCCGGGTAATTCGGTAATCTGCTCCCCGAATCGATCAAAAACTGGACGATTAGCAGATTTGCTGTTTCGAGTTGTTGGCACAAAACCAGCAATTTTCGCTCCGGCAAAATAACCTTGAACACCTTCACCGAGCTTCCGTTCGTGTTGCCTGCTAAAATGCCCCGGTGGGAAGCTGGTACCGACACTTTTTAAAATGTCGCTCGTAAGTACCGACGCACTAAGGTTTAATTCTCCACCTGACTTAACCGTCCCTGCGTGGCGACGCAAGACATCTTCTAACCCGCTGTACAACAAAGGACTGACGCGGGACGCTAATTTGTCGTAACGGTTTGAGGTCTCTCGATGGTCTTGCCTCGGGACCTCGACTTTCGGCTGTGGCTTAGCCATTTCTGTGCCTGAACCCAAAACAGCCCGATAGGCACGGATTGACTCTGCAATGTTCTTGACCTGCTGTAGGCCAAGGTCCTCGAAGTTCACAGAGACCTTGCCCTTGATCTGGTCAAAGACGATCCCGGATACACAAATGCCTCCACTTTCAGCCAATCCCTCCATCCGGGCCGCAATGTTCACCCCATCCCCGTAGATTCGCTCCCCGTCTACAATCACATCCCCAAGGTTGATACCTATGCGATACTCCATCCTCCGGTTCTGTGGCAGATTGGCGTTCTCTGCCCTGAGCGTAGTCTGGATCACCACAGCACACTGCACTGCATCGACCACACTGCCGAACTCCGCCAGCAGGTTGTCTCCTGGGGAGTCCACCACTCTTCCTCGATGCCCCTGGATGGCAGGCGTCATCAGCTGCCGGTAAAAGGTCAGAGTGCGAATGGTCGCTTCCTCGTCATCCCCCATCAGACGACTGTATCCTTCCACATCCGCACTCAGAATGGCAGTGAGTTTACGTTCCATGCTCAGCACTCAATTGGGTTTCTGGAATTTCAACGTCATGCGATCACTCTCACCGATGGCGAGATATTTAGCTCTATCTTTCTCTTTGAGACGCAGGCTAGGGGGTAGGGTCCACACACCTCTCGGGTGATCCGCAGTGTCTTTAGAGTTTGCATTGACTTCCGATTTTTCGAACAGCTTAAAGCCCACTTTCTCGGCGAGCTCAATAACCTTCGCCTCGGTCATATAACCTGATTTGATCATGTCTTCCAAAGACCTCCCGGGTTTTGCTCGGTGTTCCACCACACCTAAGAAACCGCCTGGCCTAAGAGCATCATACATGGCCTGGAAATAAGGCCTGGGATCTCTTTTCAGCCAGTTGTGCACGTTACGAAAGGTCACTACCAGATCTGCCGTTCCCGGGGGGGCGATCTTGGTATACTGGGGTGGCGTCAGATACGAGATTTCAACGGCGCCATACACTTGAGGGTTATCCGCGATTTTCTTATTGTAGGCGCGCTGCCGCGGGTAGCGATACTTTCGTTGACCTGGCACATCCAGGGCGTTACCAGCTGCAAAGAGTTTGCCTCCTTTAAGAAGTAGCGGTGCAATGACATCGGTATACCATCCTCGACCCGGCGCCACCTCCACCACGGTCATGTTTTCTTTGAGACCAAAGAAAACCAGCGTTTCGGCGGGATGGCGGTAACGGTCCCTGGCTTGGTTCTTATTGCTTCGGTGTGATGCGGACAGGGTGGCCCGAATTTCCTCCGCAGAAAACACCTTAGCCTTCACTGCTGGGGCGGGTATAACGGGAACTAGAAAACCGAACATCACAAGTAATGTAAAAAACCTTACCATGATTTGAACCCTCCTCAACAAATACTTTAAATTGCTAGTTCAGTTGATTGCCCAGCTTAAAAATGAGCTGCGTTACCTTTATTTTGCTCGCGTTTTGCTAATCCACAAAGGATCTTCTCCGGTGTAATCGGAGTTTCCATTACCCTCACTCCAGTAGCGTCGTATACAGCGTTGGCTATGGCCGGCGCAATGATGCTAATTCCAGCTTCTGCCACTGCTTTGGCCCCAAAGGGCCCTGGACCCTTATGGGCCTGGACCAAGGTTGTGGTCAGCCGAGGGATATCCTTGATGGTGGGAAGCTTATAGTCCCCGAGATTCAGAGTCAGTATTCGCCCCTCGTCGAAGGTAATCTCTTCCATTACCGTAAAGCCCAAGCCTTGAATAATCGCGCCGTCAATTTGACCCTGGTGGATAAGGGGATTGATAATCCGGGTCACATCGTAAGCGAAATGAAGATTCTGCACATGGATCTCTCCCGTCTCCCTGTCCACCTCCACGTCGGCTACGACCGCCTGGAAAGAGTATACGTCGGGTTTTTGCTCAGATTTATAGTGGCCGAAACCACAGATGGGAACGTGGCAGGTCCGGGCGATCTTTTTCAAACTGATATTTTCTCGGGTCTTTCCTCTTGATATTTGCGCTTTGCCGTCACGCCAAACCGCCTCCTCGGGATCCACTTTCCAAACGGAGGCAGCCTCTTCGCATAGTCGCTTGACGAATGACTGGGCGGCCCGAAAAACCGCTTGTCCTTCCACATGGGCCCCTCTCGCCCCTCTCACGCCTTCATCATAGGGACCTGTGTCGGTTCCCTTGACGTCGATATGAATCAGTTTAGGATCGATCCCAAGGACCTCCGCTGCAATTTGCTGATGCATCGTATAAGCACCCGCCCCCTGGTCCCTGACGGAAGTGGTCAAGCGTAGATTTCCATCCGGCTCAAGAAACAATTCGGCACTGGACTCCCCGTGCCCCACGTGACGGTCACCCAGAGCCATCCCTCGACCGTTCAATTTTCGCCCGTTTATCCCGCCCCCCACGTGTCCCTTCCATTTTGATAGCTGGGCAACCTGCCTCAGCGTTTCCTTGGCTTGGGGGTCGGAAATGGACTCCCCCGTGCTTCTCGTATCCCCCTCCTTTAGAGCATTGCGCATACGTAACTCTAATGGGTCCATCTCAAGAGCTTCCGCTATGACGTCCATGTGCGACTCCACCGCGAACATCGTTTGCACTTCTCCTGGGGCGCGGAAGTACCCGCAGGGAATCCGATTGGTATACACCGCATACCCTTCCATCCGTACATGGGGGATAGAATAGGAACCGGCCAGCATGAATGTCCCGTTCATATTGGCTCTGGGGCTGGGCTTGCGCGCAGCGTAAGCACCGCCGTCGTAGTAGATTTTCCCATCCCACGCCACGAGACGCCCGTCGTTTTTTAATCCGGTCTTTAGGGTGATTACCGCGGCATGCCGTGGCTCACCATCCGTCAACTCATCCGCGTATGTGGCTACGACTTTAACCGGTCGATTCGAGGCCTGGGCCAGGTAGTAAGCGCACAGGGCCTCTTCATAACCCTCTTTCCCTCCGAAAGACCCCCCCATGGTTATCGGATGAACGATGATCCTTTCCTTCGGAACTCCAATGTGAGTGGCTAGCCATTGGCGCACTTTAAAGCTAGATTGATGTCCGAACCAAACCATGATCCGTCCGCTCTTGTCTATTTCCAACACACAGGCGCGAGGTTCGATAAAACCCTGATGAACCATATGGGTTCTGAAGGTATTTTCAAAAACCCTGTCGGACTCAGCAAATCCCGCCGCTAAATCTCCCTTTGACGCCACGATAACGGACTGAACGTTTTTCATATGTGGGGCCTTGGTGGGAAGACCAAGGTACGAGGAATAATCGGGGTGAAGCACCGGAGCCTCAGGTTTCAACGCCTCAAGGGGGTCGTAAACCGCCGGCAGTTCATCGTATACGACGTCGATGAGATTGAGGGCCTCTTCGGCAATGTCTTTGTCCACCGCTGCGACACCAGCGATTTTCTCACCGATGTAACGTACCCGGTCAAGAGCGAATACGGGCTTGTCCTGTAACGTGTACCCTTCCAGCCGCGGTGATATGTCTTTGCCGGTAACCACCGCCTTCACTCCGTGCAGGCGTAGGGCCCGGCTTACATCGATATTGAGAATCCGTGCGTGGGACAGGGGACTGCGGAGATATTTGCCCCAGAGGGCGGAGGGTCTCATTACATCCGCCGTGTAAACACATGTCCCTCCCGCTTTGGAGGCACCTTCCACCCTGGGCAGCGACCGGCCAACGGAATTTCGCATGATCAAAATTTACCTTTTGCTATCATTGGCCTACTTACTCTTAGCCTTTTGTGTTTTGTCGTGCCCCTTGTTATCTGAAGTCGAGTAGTCAGCTATCCCGCCTTTGCTGCTTGCTGCCGACTGCCAGCTGTTTTCTTCTGTCTTCCCTATGCCTTTTTCTTCGTCCGTCGCTTTGCGCCATGCGCTCTGCGCTTTGCTCCCGTTCTTTTGCCTTTTTACTTTTGACTTTTTACTTGTTCCCGTGTTGAGGCAACTACTCGTCTTTTAACTCCCATGTGCTTGGATGGAAGAGGTCCTTTGGGTTCAATCTTTTTTCGCATACTCCCAGATTATAACAGTACGAAAGGAACTTGCTGATCGCTTGACTGTTTCTTTCCAAGCCATAGGCCCATGGGTCTTGGCGGAATATTTCCTCCTCTTCTTCAAGGTACCAGTGGTTCCAGGCCATTCCCAACGCTCCCTCTGTCCGGATCCACTCCATGGCTGACTTTTTCGCTTGCACAAATAGGTGAAATAATTTTTTCGGCAGGTCGGGATGCTCTTCCACAACCGACTTGCGTGCCACCAGTGCGTGCATAATTGGGTAAATACCCGTTTTTTTAAAGTACGCGGCCTCCACCTGCCGGTAATTTTGGATCAGTCTTCTGACTCTTTTATCCCCTTCCACAAAAGACTTTGGCACCGTAGCACCCCCAAGAGCATCGATTTTCCCTTCCACCAGGGCCAGATTCGGCAGTTTGTCCAGATCTGTCCCATCGTCTTCTAGCCAATGGATTACCGATCCGTCGCGTGTCTTCACTTCTTTTTTTGATTTGGGATCATCCCAGGCATGGATGGCCACTGTATACCATTGGGTCCTCTCCGGCGACAGGTTGTATTCGTCGATGAGAATGCCACGAACCCAGACACAAGCCGTCTGGGCCAACCGGTAAAAACCGACCCTCTTTCCGTCCAGGCTTTCGGGTCCTTCAATCCCCGCCGATGTATTACAAAACATGAAAGCATGTCGAAACATTCTCAGGGGAAACACGGGGATCGCCACAAGCTGGTTTTGTTCCCTTGAGACAGAGTAGACGAGTTCTGCCATAGAAAACTCGGCAACATCGTATTCCCCGTTGACCAGGCCGCCGAACATTTTCGGCACGCTCGTTGACTCCACCACGTGAAGGTCAACTCCCTCCGCCTTTGCGGTCCCGCGGATGACGGCCTGGGTCCGGTCATAATTCCGGCAAGCGAGGGTGACACTATAGTCTGTCATAGAACCTCCTCAAGAACAGCCTGCGGATTTGGGTCAGTATTCTTCGACCGCAACGAATCTGCAGGGGGAAGCGCCCCCCTTTTGGATCAGGAGTGGGAGAATAATCATCTTGACCCGCTTTTTTGTGATCTGATTGCAATTCACGAGGCACTTGCAGCCTGCCATGACCCTTTTGATAAAGGCGCCGTAACTGCTGGGTTCTCTGCTCGCATGGGGAGAGGCTGTACCGATATCCATGACTCTCTCCCTGGCCTCCATTGATGGCCACGGCTTCGGGTGCGGATGATACGAGGTTTCTCCACGGAACCAGTTGTGTCCTTGCACCCGTGGCGGGTTCACCAGGCCAAGGTCCGTCATGAAAATAGTGCTGTTCAATCGCTCCATTTGCTCCGCCAACAGGACACCGGCGTCGTACCGGACCCCGGGACTCCTTTTATAATAGTCGATTCCTAACTCAAAAGCCTTCTCCCGGGTCCCCCAACCCGTCCGGAGAAGTACATGGTCACCTTCTCGGTAATCCGCTTTAGCAACACCTTCTTCCATCAGCTCAGGGGTGATCTCCTGCCCTTCCTCCATAGGGATGTCAATGATCGTTGTGTCGTGAAGCACAAGGTTATCCAGAGAGATCTCGCTCAAGGTCAACATGTAACGTGGATTGGGTTGCAACGGGGTCATATCAAAGGGCGCCCTTTGCGGCGGCACCATGAATGGGCTTCCGGTCTCCCCGTCCAGCTTCATTCGTGTCATTCGAATCCCGTTCTTGTCATAGACCATATACTCAAAAAGTTGGACGGGTGTGTTGGTGAGCGGCAGCACTTCCCCGTAACCCGCCCCGGGCCACACCGGCATAGTAAGATCGATGAGCTTCATCTAGATCCGTCCTGAACCGCCACAACCCGGCAGGTGGAAGCCACGCCGCGCACCACATTTAGGGGACTCACAATTATGCGAGCTCTCGGTCCTTGAATGGCCCCACAATGGATCAACCTTTTTACCGTCATCACTCCAGCCTTGGCTAAAGCAATTTCCGCGGCAAAATCCTCCCTTGCCTTGTCGGGACTATAAAGGTGGAGGTAAACCCAAGCTTCTGGAGATGGCCAAGGACTCGGTCGAGGCTCCAGGGAGCACCATTCCGGAATCAGATGCTTATCCGGCCGCCCAATCATGGCCAGATCCGTGAGTAAAAGGTCGCTCTCTTTCTCCACCAGCATCCCAGCCAGGAACTCTGCCGCCTCCACAGAGAAGTGGGGACTTTCCAACATGTATCGGGGCCCAGGTTCTCTGCAGGCGCCGCTGTCCCCCCAACCGGTTCGTATAAGGATGGCATCTTCAGATTCGGGATTGTTAGACTCAAGCGCTTGCTGGATGTCTTGGGTGGTAATCTCTTCCCCTCCCTTTCTTGAAATATCGAGGACTGTTGTAGGGCGAAGAAACAGTTTTTCGATGGGTAACTCGTTCAGCCTCGTGGTCTTACGAAACTCAGAAAAAACGGCAGGAAGTGTAATGCACGTTCCCGTCTCGGAACCGAGAACGATTCCCTTGTCGGGATGGTATCGGGAGCCTAAAAAAAAGCTGGTGGCCGTCGGAAACACTTCGTCCGGCATCCATTCATGGTTGAGCGGTAACGTGAGATCAAAATATTTCATAGCCTGTGCGGTAATCCCTAAGCGGGGCTGTAGTTTAGGCGGGTTCGCATTGGCATGTCAATTACAACCTCTCCTCGCTGGCCACTACCGGCATTCTTATTTTGCTTTCTTCTCTGTAGTCCTGTAGTCCCAAATGTGTCTTTGCCTGTGCTATCCTAAATTATTCTTCACTCAATAATCAGTCCTTGCTACTCAGTGCCATTCGACCTCCCCTCTTTGCTTAACACTTAACACTAATCCTTACTACACCCTATCCCTTACCCCCTTGGTCTTATCTCTTTGCCCCATGCTCTTTGCTCTATGCGCTCTGCTTCTTGGTTTGACAGTCATCAGAAACAAAGCTAGAGCAGAGTAACCGTGAACTACGAACTTTGGTTCAGCGGTTTGGCGCGAAACCAACATGAAATAAGCGACCCATGAAACCGGCCAACTTTGAATACTATGATCCCGCCACCCTTGGGGAGGCCTTGGATCTCCTATCACAATTCGGCGACGGGGCGCGGCCCCTGGCGGGAGGACAGAGCCTCGTCCCCCTTATGAACTTTCGCCTCCTCAGGCCGGCGCATCTGATCGACCTCAATGGAGTGGGAGATCTCAGTTATTTGCGCGTGGACGCCGGCGAGCTGTGCATTGGGACCATGACCCGCCAGCGTCAGCTAGAGCGCTCAACAGAGGTAGCAAACGGTTGGCCATTGCTAAAAGAAGCAACTGGCTTCATCGGCCACACCCAAATTCGTAACCGTGGCACGGTTGGAGGTAGCCTCGCTCACGCCTTCCCTTCCGCAGAGCTTCCGGTGGCCATGGTAACCCTAGACGCGTCATTTGTGCTTTCCGGAAAAAACCGGGAGCGAACGGTTTCAGCGGATGACTTTTTTCTCTCCTACATGACTACCCTATTGGAGCCGGACGAGCTCTTGACTGAGATCAAAATTCCCAAGTTACCTCCCAATACCGGCTGGTCTTACCAGGAGATCAGCCGCCGTCACGGAGACTTCGCCCTGGGGGGAACCGCCGCGTTGGTAAAACTGGATCCCTATGGAAGCATGGATCATGTGCGCTTGACCGCCACCGGAGCTACACCTCATCGGATGATGAAAATCGAAGAAACCCTTTTGGGGCAAAAACCGTCCGAAGGAATAATCCATGATGCAGTACGAGCGGTCATGGAGGGCCTGGAGCAGGATTCGGACATTCACGCCAGCGCCGAGTATCGTCGCAGCGTCTGCGAAGCTATGGGAGAGCGAACCCTGCTGGAGGCGGCCAAACGGGCGAACCAACTATCGAAAGGTAGAACTCAATGAGTAAGCGCACGGTGCGGTTAACCGTTAATGGCCGTGACTATTCCAGGGAGGTGGAAACTCGCAAACTCCTCACGGATTTCTTGCGCGATGATCTCGGACTTACGGGGACCCATGTGGGCTGCGAACATGGGGTGTGTGGTGCCTGCACGATTTTATTCAACAGCGAGGCCGTTCGCTCTTGCCTGGTATTTGCGGTGCAGGCCAATGGGGCAAACCTGAAAACCGTGGAAGGACTCGCACCAACCGCAACAAAGCTGCACCCGCTCCAGGAACAGTTTTGGGAGCATCACGGGCTGCAATGCGGATTTTGTACACCGGGAATCCTGTTGACCGCAGAGGCCCTTCTCAAGGAAAATCCAGATCCAAGCGAGGAGGACATTCGCCAGTGCATCAGCGGTAATCTGTGTCGCTGCACCGGGTATAAGAATATTGTAACAGCGATCCGAGCAGCGGCTAAGGTCCTGGCGGCCGAATAATCGTCGAATCTTTACGGAGTTGACACGGCAGATGGCATACATTGGCTCGAGAGTAAAACGAAAAGAAGATCTAAGGCTACTTCGCGGGACGGGAAAATACGTAGCCGATATCCACCGCGTGGGCATGGTGCATGCCGCCATTTTGCGTAGCACCCACGCCCATGCCCGCATTGTGAAAATCGATACCACAGCCGCTATAAAACTTCCCGGGATCATCGGAATCCTTACGGCCACGGATATCCCCGGATTGAAAACGATCCCCCAGCGCACCGGAATCATTGATGGGCTGGAACGATCACAACAGACGCCTCTGGCAACCACCACAGTCCGTTATGTGGGTGATCCGGTGGCAGTGGTGGTGGCGGAAACCCGCTACATTGCCGAAGATGCCATGGAACTCGTTGAGGTGGAATACGAGCCGCTGGGGGTAGTGACAGAATCCCGCGAGAGCATGCAGGCTGGCGCACCGCAGATCCACGAGACCGTGCCCAACAACACCCCGGCCAACTTTCAGGTCAACGTTGGAAATGTGGATGCAGCCTTCAAGGACTCCGACTTGATCTTAGAGGAGGAGTTCTCCACAAACCGTCATGGAGCGGTCCCTCTGGAGACCCGCGGACTGGTGGCTGAGTTCGACGAAGGACGAGAGCAGCTGACGGTATGGGGCCCCACGAAAATGACCCATACCAATTGGCGCATTCTCTCAGATCAACTTGGTCTGGCGCAGAGCTCCATTCATTTTATCGAGCCGGATGTGGGGGGCGGTTTCGGGGCACGAGGAGAGTTTTACCCCGAAGATTTTTTGATACCCTTCGCCGCCATTCATTTTCGTCGGCCCATCTGTTGGATCGAAGATCGCTCGGAAAACCTGAAGGCTTTGAACCAGTCCCGCCAGCAAGACTATCGCGTCAAGATTGGGGTAAAAAAAGACGGTACCATCATGGCGTTGGATGCCGAGATGCTATTCAACATGGGCGGCTACACGAGAACCCATGGCGGGACTCCGGCCATATCGGCTTCCTCCATTTTACGCGGCCCCTATCGCATTAAGAACTACCGGCTCAACGTGTTCTGTGTCTTGACGAACAAGACCCCCGTTGGCACCTATCGCGCACCCGGTCGTTACGAGGCGAATTTCGTACGCGAGCGCCTGCTGGACAAAGTTGCGCGCCGCCTCGAACTGGATCCCGCTGATATTAGAAGGCGTAATTTGATACGCCATGATGAAATGCCCTACGACATGGGCAAGCATCCTTTTAATTCTTGGGTACTGGATACCGGTGATTACCCCGCGCAGTTTGAAAACGCCCTCGTGCGCATTCAATACGACAAGCTCAAGTCCGAATGCGTCGCGGCTAAGAGAGACGGCCGGGCCCTGGGGGTTGGCATAGGTTGTTTCGTCGAAAGCAGCGGCATCGGACCCTGGGAGTACGCTCGAGTGGAAGTGGATAATACTGGCCAGGTCATCCTTTACTCGGGTTGCAACTCGCTTGGACAAGGAATTGAAACCGCCTTGAGCCAAATTGTCGCAGACGAGCTCCAGGTATCCATGGATGACGTCCGTGTCGTCCACGGGGACACCGCAAAGGTTCCTTTCGGCAACGGCAGCAACGCAAGCCGCTCGGTGGTTATGGCAGGTAGCGCCGCCGTGGGCGCTTCGCGCAAGGCGAAAGACAAGCTCTTGCAGCTGGCAGCCACGGCATTGGAAATCGAGCCGGCAGACCTGTTCCTCCGGGATGGCAGGGTGGTGGCAAAAGGGGCTCCGGGACGCTCCATAGGATTTGCCGACCTCGCCCGCTTAGCTTTGCCCGGTACAGCACTAAAACGGGGAGTCAGACCGGGTATATCGGAAGAAGATTTCTTCGCCAGCGACAAGCGTCCCTTCCCCTATGGCGTACACATTGCCGTGGTGGAAGTGGACCGAATAATCGGAACCGTCAGAATTCTTGAGTACCTGGTAACGGAAGATGTGGGCAGAAAGATCAATCCAATGATTGTGGAAGGACAGGTAATGGGCGGTCTGGCCCAGGGCATCGGCGGCGCGCTCCTGGAAGAATTCGTCTACGACAGCGATGGTCAACCCCAAGCCACCAGCTTCATGGACTACTTGATGCCCACCGCCATGGAGATGCCCAAGGCTGTCCAGTTGATTTCAACGGAGGACTTTCCCACGCCGCTCAATCCTCTAGGGGTCAAAGGCGCAGGTGAGGGAGGTATTAGTGCCGCCGGTGCGGCTTTGGCCAATGCAGTATCCAATGCCCTTGGTGTAAACGTAACTAAACTACCCCTGAAACCCGATTACCTCCTGGAATTGATCAAAAAAGGTGACGTTCAATGAAAGGTCCAGGGATATGCAACCGTGGTGTTTTGGACGGCGCAAGGACCGCCCCACGAGAATGGTACCCATGAATGAAAGTGCGGCCACAACTGTAGTGGAAGGCCTGAAGGCAGTTGGTGTCAGATTGATTGTGCACCTCCCGGATAGCTGGTTGGGGGACGTTGGAGAAGTCGCCGCCGGTGATCCGGAGATTCGCTACGTCCCCGTTGCTAATGAAAGTGACGGAGCGGCCATCTGCGGTGGTGCCTGGCTGGGTGGGTTGAAGGCGGCCATGGTTATGGAAAACAGCGGGCTCCTTGTTTCCACCTATGTGCTGACCAGATTTCATCTGACCTTCGGTATTCCAACTCTTTTAATTGTTTCCTATCGTGGGGACTTTGGCGACGGCAACTGGTGGGGTTCCTCCGTTGGACACGTCACCGAACCAGTCCTTGGTTCTCTCGGGATAGGGTATGAGGTGGCTCGTTCCAGAGACAGTATAATGCCCGCCATTGCCAAGGCTGCCAAAAGCGGAGCGGCTTCCCTTGCCCCTACGGCGGTTCTACTGGGAGTGGGGTGCGTATGAACTCGCGGTATGAGTACCTGACCCTTTTGAACCGAGAAGTGCGCGACCAGTTGATCGTATGCAATAG
Source organism: uncultured Binatia bacterium (SeqCode) (assembly GCA_965215595.1). GTDB lineage: Bacteria > Desulfobacterota > Binatia > UBA9968 > CAXXLF01 > CBDCDW01. The sequence goes on from CBDCDW010000007.1 coordinate 1,268,256, forward strand.
CGGCGGCACGCAATATGAACTGTTCAATATCAACGATCGGAAGGCCAACTTTTACGCCCCGGGGGTGGGTGTCGTTTGCCAGGTAGCTTTGGGCATGTCCTTTGCCATACCCGAACGAAAAGTCATCGCCCTGGATGGAGACGGCGGTCTTTTGTTAAACCTCGGTATCCTTCCCGTGCTTGGTCATGAGCGTCCCCCCAACCTGTTGATCATCGTCTTCGACAATGGGTTTTACGAAGCGGGTGGTAACAAAAAAAGTCTAGCTGGCTTCGAGGCAAGAATAGAAGACATGGCGAGGGGAGCGGGAATCAATACGGTGAGGCTCATTTCGAATCTGGCGGAATTCGAATCCCACATCAAGCCCGCGCTTGCGAGCCCTGGATTCTGTTTTTTCGTTGTCAAGACCCAACCTGGTCGGGTCGGGGGCGAGCCCAAGACCGCTTCAGGAATGGAAATCAAATTTCGCTTTGCCCGCTATGTTGAAGAGAACTTGGGACGAAGCATCTTCCAGCCGCCGACGCAGAGTTTTAAAACCACAACTCCTGTTAACAAAAAGAACTGATAAAGATCTTCGAATCGCTATCCGCCAACTAAGGAAGGAAACCCAATGATTATTTCAGAAAGCCCTAAGTCCTATCGGATGATTACCCAGAACGACCATGGCGATCTGGCCGGTCAGTTTGCCGCCCATTGGGGGAACGAACCATTTGTAAGACTCAATCCGTACCAACCCATGGTTCTAGCGGCGGAGGCCCACGACAACGGCTGGTGGGATTGGGACATCCATCCTTCCATCGATGAGGAAGGAGTACCCCTCACCTTCACACGTACGCCGCGGGAAATCAGGTCATATTTCTACAGTAAAGGGATCGATAACGTTATTGGGCGGGATCTCTATGCTGGTCTCATTGTCAGCATGCATGGAACCGGGTTAATTCAACAACGATACGGGACCATGCCATCCATGGTGAACCGGGAAGATGAATACTCAAAAACCTTCGTGGCGGAGCGTGAGCCCACCCACGAGGGGATGTTAGAAACATTTCACAGGATGGAACCCTATGCGTTGTTGACCGGCAAGGAGCAGATCTGGCACAACTACTTGATGATGCAGGTCTTCGACCGCCTATCACTGTTTTTTTGCTCCAACTATGACATCTTGGCGGTTGCCGCTAGCGGCTCCCACAACAAAAAAGGAGGGAGTTATTATGGACCGTCCATTAAACCGACTCCTGTGAAGCCCGGTGAACCGGAGACCGAGCTAACACTTCAAGTGGTGGACAATAAAACCGTGATCGTGGATACTTACCCCTTTGATGAAACGCCGCTCATGATAGGCGTTCGCGGAAAGTTGATTCCCAGGGTCAGGTACAACTCACAGGAAGAGTTCCGGGAAACCTGCGGCAAAGCGCAGCGTCAACTGTTCGAGTTTACGCTCCGGGCCAGGTAATCTAAATAGCTTATGATCCTCGCAAGTGGATTTCGTCCTTTGCCTAAATTATTCTACCATTGTCGGGAATCCAGTAGTCGGTGGTTAGATAAATTTCTTGGATTCTCGACATTTAGAGAATTGGCTTGAACCTGCCCAAGTCGTCAATATAGTATGAACAAGATATGAGCGAACGAAAGCAAAATGTATCCCCTACCATTGAGATCCGCGGCCTAACCAAACGATTTGTCACTCGACGGGACAGAGTTATTGCCGTACAAGACCTCAACCTGGACATAAAAGCAGGAGAGTTAATAGCTTTTTTAGGGCCTTCCGGAACAGGTAAGACTACCTTACTGCGCCTCATCGCGGGCTTTGAGAGTCCGGACAGCGGAACCATCAGCATTGATGGTCGGCCTGTGGTAGACGTGAGCGGCAATATTGACGTCACTCCCGAGCGACGCAACGTGGGCATGATATTTCAAGACTATTCCCTTTTCCCCCACCTGACAGTTGTTGACAATGTGGCCTTTGGGATCAAGAACCTCCAGGATAGCCAGCGTCGAGTGTTGGAGGTATTGGAATTAGTGGGTCTCGCAGGTATGCAAAATCGCTACCCTCACCAATTATCCGGAGGGCAGCAACAGCGGGTTGCCCTTGCACGGACCCTTGCACCACACCCATCTGTGATCCTCATGGACGAACCATTCAACGCTTTGGATGCCACCTTGCGTCCGCAGGTACGGGAGCAGGTAGAAGAGATTCTCAGACGTAGCGGGACCACCGCCATATTGGTAACCCATGATGCAGAGGAAGCCATGATCATGGCAGATCGAGTCGCTGTGGTTTGTAACGGAAGCCTGGAACAAGTGGGATCACCGGAGGAGGTTTACTATCATCCCAAGACCCTGTTTGTTGCCAAGACCGTGGCACAGGCCGACCCTGTGCCTGGTGTCGCATCCAACGGAAATATATACACCGAAGTTGGAGACTTCCCTTGCCCGTCCAATATACCCCCAGGAGACGTATCCGTTGCTGTCTACCACGACGCGGTGAGTTACAAATCCGGCGGAATATGCGCCACAGTGGAGAAGCGGGCATTTCGAGGAGAACTGATTTATCGCCTCCGTCTTGCCTCAGGAACCATCATACATATGGAGCAACGTACTCGAGGGACTTGGTCCGTAGGAGAGCAAATTTCCATAGGGGTGTCCTTTCCTAATGTAATCGTATTTCCCGCCCTCCCAGAAGAAAAACCAGCCATTCAAAACCATCTCCGTGAACAACCCGAGAAGGTCGGCTAGCTATTTACAAATAACGATTCCTCCCACGTTACCCCAACGCTTTGCCCCTTACCTTCTTCGCATAACACCTAACGCTGTTTTTCCTGCCTCCTGCTCACTGCCTTCTGTCTTTCTTGCGTTGCATGTTGCGCTTTTCCACCTAACCTGAATCCTCGATCATTATTTTCAGCCCTATGCTCTTTGCGCTTTGCCTTCGCGGTTTAACACTTCTGGAATAGCTCAGATCCTAGTCCTCGTCACTCAGCACTAAACTGCGAAAGACTGCCAGCTCCTAGCTAGCTCCATTTTCCGACCCGCTTTGCGCTATGCTCTATGCGCTTTGCGCTTTGCAAATTCTTAACCGTGGGTGGACTGACTTCCCGGCACCGTCACCGTGATATGCGACATGGAAGAGTCTGCCTTCGCCCCATGCCAATGACGTTCGCCTGCTTTGATGTGCACCACATCACCAACCGTTATCTCACGCTCTTCCCTGTCAGTGGCCACCATGCCCTTACCCGCTGTGATGACTAAAATCTGGTCACAGTTGTGGGTATGCCATCCTGTGGTGGCACCTTTGTGAAAGTTCACCATGTTTGAGCGAAAGTTATCGGAATCCCCATCACAGATGATCACTTGTCGTGTCCGGCTTACCGCTCCGCCTGCCCACCCGGGAATGGGAGTTGCGCTGTCCATAGGTTTTTCCGGCAAATCTTTAACTGTAAAAACACGCATATTTATCCTCACCTCCTTACTTGTCCGGCAGTCTATTGCCCACAGGGCATGATTGTCAATTCCAGTCGCATATAGTCAAGCGCCGAGTGAGATAGACAGTGCGCAGTAAGCAGCAAGCAAGCGATTGAACAATTCGCTCTTTAGTCCCCGCTCCTATCTATCCTCTATCCTCTATCCTCTATCCTCTATCCTCTATCTTCTATCTCAATCCTCTATCTTCGGCTCAATCCCTGGATGCTATACCCCCAGCACGCTATTCCCGACTCTTTTGGCTTTGCGCCATCCCCTAAACACGATCACGGTTCTCACGGCTTAGTGCTTTGCCCTATACTAATCGTCTTTCTCCTTCCCCCACTCAGTACTCAGTCCTCGCTACTCAGTACTGCTGGTATTGCCATTTATCCAGCCCGTGTTAAGCCATCAAAAAATCTAACCCTAGCGGGATTCGTTGCGTCATTACAAAATCTAACCGAAGTCGTCTCGCATCTGTCGTTTCATGTCCTGTTGTTGGCGCTGTAGTTTCTTGCTGAAGGTCCAGTTTCTCCACGGCGTTTGTTTCAGCGGTGGTCTCTCTCGTGGGGCTCTGTCTGCATGGCTGGCCAGCTTGTAGATCCGCTGCAGTTGCTGATCGATTCGGGTAGAGAGCTCGAAGGGATCAGTTGTCTTAAGCGTGTGCTTGAGGGCTGCCAGCTTTTTGGGGTCTCCCTTTCGGGACTCCACGACCCGTTCGAACGGGGTACGAGGCGTGTCATAGCGGCGAATAAGTCGAGAGCCTATACGGATCTTGCATCGCAGCTTCATGGAGGGCTGGAACAGATTCTGGAAGATCCTAAGCTCATCATAGAGCTGGTTGGCGGCCTCTTGGGCCTTTGCGGTGTCGTAGCGATCCCAGCCCATAAGCTTTCTGACATGGGTCCAGTTTTTCTGCTCGATGTGCGCGTTGTCATCTTTTTTGTAGGGACGCGAGCGGGTGAACTGAATGGTGTGGCCAGCTGGGCGTTGTTGACAGAAGGCAAGAAGGCGGTTGTTGATAAACTCACTGCCGTTGTCGGAGTCGATCCCCTTGAGGGGAAAAGGAAGCTGGTGTTCGATCTCGGTGACCGCATTCAAGACACCCAAAGCGCTCTTACCCATGACGGCCTTGCGCTCTACCCAGCAGGTAGCAATGTCGACACAGTCCAGACTATGGACAAACTCCCCAACCGCTGAGGCCCCTGAGTGTGACACCAGGTCAATCTCCAGATAGCCCGGCCGGTTCACATCCCAGTGATCGGTCTTAATCGGGATCATCTGCTTTAGTAGCGATCCGGGCCGAGTGGTGCCATAGAGTCGGCGTTTCACGATGTGCTTGGTTTCCCTCAGGCGCCGATCCATCTGACGGGCGCTGATGGCCAGGAGCTGATCCTCTAACGGTTGGGTCAGCTCGAAGTGTTGCCTTATCCAGGGCAACCAGTGTACAAGGGCGGCCTTCAGACGTTGGGAGCACAGATACCCCGAGGCCTCCCACACCTTTGCCAAAATCCTTACCATTGCCCGATTGTATGTAGGAGAGCGAGGTGCACCCCGTTTGCGTACAGTTGCCTCGGGCAAGGGCCGGTTTAAAAGCCAGATGGCATATTTGCGGTTGTAGCCGCAAACCTTGCAGAATTCCTCTAGCATCGTTCCCTTCTGTGCCCGTGGTGCGTGCTGATAACGATCATAGATGGATCGTAAATACTCCTGCTTGGATCGTCGTGCCATGGTGAACCCTTCCATTGTTGCCCTCCTTGAGCTCTAATGTGAGCCCTTGGAGGGTTAGAATCACAAATGGCGCAACGTATCGCCCTTGGGTTAGATTATACATGGCGCAATACGCAGCCTTGACCCCAATCGCCTTATCGAATACTCTTGAACCAAATTTGGCGTTTGTCCCGAATTCGTTAATAGAAAAGGAGGAAGACCCATGGGAATGAAACTCGTACTGGAAACCACGGCCCCTTTCCAAGGGCTGCCGGAATTGGTCGCATTTAATGAGGGGTTGTTCGCCGCCGAGGGGGTGGAGGTAGAGTTTGTCAAAAGAGGCGAAAGCGCACCGACAAAGGTGGACCCGAGCATCACCAGTCACAGCGCAGCGAACGCTTTCGCGAGCCACGGCAGCAGCGCGGAGCAGGGGAAAGCGGCCATGTTCAACGCCTGCGAGTGGGGCAACTACTGCCGTGTGGAGCAGTCCTCCACGGGCGGCCGCCAGCTGGGCCGTCGCGCCATCATCACCTACGGCGCCATCGCAGTCGCGCCCGGGTCTGATATCTATACACCCCAGCAGCTTGCTCACAAAACAGTGGGTGTGCCCTATTACGCCGGCACTCACTACCTCGCGATGCTGATGCTGGAGGGGTTCCTACCCCGGGACGCGATCAAGACCTGTCTTGCGCCCAACGGCGCCAAGCTTCGACTGGCAGCCTTGCTTAACAATGAGGTGGACGCTACGACCATCACCGAGCCCTACATCACGGTCGCGGAGAAGAAGGGCTGCCGCATCGTCCTGGAGGCACCCTACCACGGGACCGAGATCGCCAGCCCATTGGTGGACGGAGAGACCTACGCCGCCTTCAATCGCGCCGTGCGTGAGGCCGTCCGTCGTATCAGTGCTGACAAGCGGAAGTACCTCCAATACTTCATTGACTATCACAAGGCCGACCCCGACGTCGCAGCGCTTACAGTGGACGACCTGCGACAGGCACGGCTGATCGTGGTGGAGCCCAGCCCCATTCCGGAGGAAGAGTTGCAGCGGACCTACGAGTGGATGCGAGGATGGGATTTGCTGGGAGAGTTGGATTGGCAGTCTCTGGTCGCCAATCGCTAGTAACTACGCCAAGCCTAAAGGCGACCGCCACGGGGTACGGCCATCACACAGGAAGTTTATGAGCGCAACCATTGGTTCAATATTCATGTTGTTGATTGCGCTCGTACTGCCTCATGCCACTATTGCCACCAGTGCCCGAGGAATTGAATCGCCGTCCGTAAGAGCTGCAGCAAGCGAAACCCCGTGGTTAGTGGCCAAACGGCCTGAGCGCCTCAAAAAGATGCAAATCCATCCCCGGCCGGAGGCCATTCTGGAGCTTTACAATTTGGCCTTTTCTCCCAAGTGGGATCCGCTCGAGGTAGGGCTGCCCATCGGCATCTACGTTTCTGTTAAAAATACGGCTCCGGCTGAATCCATGACCTCAGATTTCCGAATTTATCTTTCGCGCAATGGCCAGGTTCTCCAAAAGAGACGCCCCTCGACCAGTGGACTGCGCGGGGGCCGGGCTTCATACACGGAGTTTAAGATTACGCTGCCCAATAAACCAGGTCGGTACTGTTGGGAAGTTAGCCTGAGGCAGACCGACGATGGACGAATGACCCTGGGCGATCCAAGAACGCTTTGCGCCCTATTGAAAACAAAGCCAATTCCCGGTCTTCCACTAAAGCGCCCCTGATTCATGCTGAGTTGCGTGCTTGTCTGTTATACTGCAGCCACTAGTTGGTAAATTCCCGCCTTCTGCTAAATACTTATTCCCTTCTTCTCTTAACACTTAACACTGTTTCTACTACCGCAAAATGAGTTGCGTCGCCTTTTTTGAACCTGTAAGCTAATGCCCACATTAAATTTTAATCCCATAGAGTTGTAAGCCATGATCAACAATGCCTCAGTTTATACCCTCTGTATGATATTCCTATTACTGTCGGCCTGCGTCACGAAAAAGAAATATACAGAGCTCGAAACTAACCTAAACGCGCAGTTAAAAGTAGGTGACGAATCCCTGTCTGACCTTGAGGCCCGTCGCAACGAGCTACAAAGTGAAAAGGAGCAACTCATAAAAAGGATTGAGGGATTGAAACTCAACCTGGGGCAGGCGCAATCTGATATCCGGCAAAAAACAACAATGGTAGAGGAATTGACCCTAGGCCTGGGAAAGTCACAATCCGTGATCCGACAAAAGGACATTGCCATTGGAGAGCTGAGACGAGACCTGGGACTAACGCAGGCATTGATACGTGAAAAAAATAATACGATTTCGGAATTGGACAATACCCGTAGAGAAATAGAAACCAGCTTAAAAGAACAAATCGCACAGAAAGACGTCAAAATTGAGGAGATTGAAGGAAAACTACGGGTCACCTTCATAGACAAAATACTTTTTGATTCAGGAAGTACAAGGATCAAGGAGAGAGGCAGGGAAGTCCTTTTGACTTTGGCGAAATCTTTTGGAATCGATACAAATCAAACGATCGTGGTGGAAGGGCATACGGACAATGTAGATATTGGGTATCCGTTGCGGCAAAGGTTTCCGAGCAATTGGGAGTTGTCTACGGCCAGAGCCGCATCGGTGGTTCGATTCTTGCAGCAAAAGGCGAAGATAAAACCGGAGAGATTGACAGCTACTGGTTTCAGCTACTTCAGGCCCGTAGCCCTAAACGATACGGAGGAAACCCGGAGCCAAAATCGACGAATTGAGATAATTCTTGTTCCGGTTCGTTAGACAAAATCGGATACTCTTCCTCTTCCCCACCGCGATCTAGCCGCGAAGTAAAACAAACCCGACTATCGATGGGGTGCTATATCGACGGTGCTAAAAAATCACACAGCCGTTCGGCGATCATGATAGCTGTCAAATTGGTATTCGCATGGGCCACCGTGGGCATGATGGAAGCATCGGCTATCCACAGGTTATCCATTCCGTGGGTTTGGAGTCTTTCATTGACTACCGCCATCGGGTCGGACGCTGGACCCATTTTGCAGGTCCCCGACGAATGGTGATAACTCGTATAGGTGGAGCGGGCAACCTGAGCCCAATCCTCCGATTCCGTGGGGGTCACCAGCGGACCAAAATATTTCCTCATGGGACCCGTTCTAGCAAGCTTATGAATAAATCTCATGGCGGATACCGCTGCCTCGATGTCCTGAGGATCTTCTAGCATTTGTGGGTCGATGTCCGGTAAATCATGAGGATCCGCGCTCTTTAGCGTCAGGGATCCCCGGTTGCGCTGTTCTAGAAAAAAGGCCGTGAAGGAAAGCATGGTTTTGAGGCCCGGCACCACCATTGGCGCGCGCATGATGATATGAAAATCCAAATGATCCCGCTCAGGGCGACTCTTGAAAAAAAGCCGATGGCCATAATTTGTCCAGGGTTCCTCGTGATCTTGAAGCGCCTCGTAGGTCAAGGTAATTCCAGCATGGTCCTGAAAGTTCCTCCCCACCCCCGGCAGTGGGTGCAAAACACGGATGCCATGAGGTTCCAGATCCTTGGGTAACCCAATTCCTGAAAGCATTAGAATCTGCGGACTGTGAAGGGCACCTGCAGTCAATACGATTTTACCTCCCGATGCCGTGTATGTGGCTCCATCCCTTTCGTAGTGAACACTTCGGACCTTGGTCCCCATAAGGTCTAAACCCAGTACTAAGGCATTGACGATTAGGGTAAGGTTAGGCCGGGAACGGGCAGTTGCCAGGTAGGCGACGGCCGTAGACTGACGCAGCCCGTTCTTAATATTGTGCGCCGAGGGACAGATCCCGTAAGGGTTCGGCACATTTTGATCCGAGCAAGAAGGTAGACCCAGCTCCGAGGCTGCCTCGATCAGCGCCTTAAACGGACCGGAGACTTCCTCGAAAGTAAATTCACGTTTGATATAGATGGGGCCGTCTTTTCCATGTATCGGGCTGTCAGGGTAGTCCTGATCCGCCTCAATGCGGCGCAATACCGGTAGGACCTCTTCCCAGCTCCAATTCGGATTCCCCTGTCGAACCCATTTGACGAAGTCAGCCTCTATGGGACGCGTGGCCGACATCATATTTACCGAGGAACCCCCTCCTAGAATTCTACCTGAAAGAAAATGTACTGGACTGTCGTCCAGGTTTCTGCTAGCGGAATAAAGGTTCAAATAAGGGCTCTGGAGAAGGACTTGGGTCGCTTTAGTTCCTTGGGCCACGATTTCCGGAAGCGGCTGGGGATCCGGCCCCGCTTCCAGTAAAAGCACCTTCCGTTTTGGATCCTCCGAAAGCCGCGAAGCTACCACACAACCCGCCGACCCTCCCCCCACGACGATGACGTCATAATGTTGTTCCAAAGTGTCCCCTAAGGAAAGATCTTATCCCCACACTTTTTTATCAACGACCTGCTCCCGGCAAATTGTGCCACGCTCTGCCTGACTAGTGGGCCCCGGTGCCCAGCCCGCTCGCTTGGGCCACGATTTCGTCCAGAGATTTATCTAAGTCCAGTTCTCGATTGCCGCGCCGGTCGTCACGTTCAGGTACCAAAGCATAAATCTCAAAACGGTTTCCTTCCGGGTCGAGGAAATAGCACGAGACGGTATTCCCCATCTCCTCATAAGCATGGCTTACGCAGCGGTCAATGGTCACGCCATGCTCCTTCAATCGTTCGTAGAACTCCTTGACGTCCGCCGGTGTCTCCACCTCCCAGGCAACGTGCGCGAGGATCTTGGCATCCCCCTCACGTCCTGGGGTTAGTGCAAGCTGGTGGTCGTCGAGTTTGGGATCGGGTGTCATAAACACCATACGCCCCGGGTACTCCCGGTATCTAACAAGCCCCACAACATCCCGGTAAAACACCGCCATTTTCTCCAGGTCGTTCACGTAAAGCACGACATGACTCAGTCGTTTGATTTTTGGCATTTGGCACCTCCTTATTACGGCTTCCAATCCGACTCACCCGTCTTGGGCAATCACTGATCCGTCTGTCCCCTCCAGGGACAAATGTTTAGAGTAACTACCTTAGTCCCAACAATTTGAAATAGAAGTTTTCGGATTTTTTCAGCACTTCTTCGGTAAAGATATTGGAAATTTCATCCGGCGGTGGAATATCCGCGTTCTCAATTGTGGCTCCCTGTTTGGCGAGCCAGTCCATCAACCTACCCTGTTTAGCCTTTTTGTTTAACGGAAAATTGGCGCCTACCTTGTCCGTGTGCTCGAATTGTCCTTCAGGCGAAGTCATGTAGTCGATAAACAACCAGGCGGCCGCCGGGTGAGATGCGTGCTTGGGCACCGACAGGGTTCGATACCCTCCATGAAACCTGGGAAACGCGATAATGCCGACAGGCGCCTTTTTAAGGGCGAGACGCACAGGAGGACCCGGAGCTACAAACCAGAAAGCATCCAGCTCCCCGGCGGCAACACGATTCATGCCGCCTCTATACCCACGGGCCACAAGTGGTTTTTGACTCTTAACGAGTTTTTCAAAAAAGTCGAAGGCGCGCTTCCAGTTGAGCTTTCCGTTTTCGCGCCACAGCCAGGCAAGGTTGGCGGGAATCTCTTCGCTGGAGCGGGAGAGCAGGGTCTTCCCATTCCATCGAGGGTTGAGCATATCCTCCCAGGATCTCGCCACCTCATGGGGAGGCACAAGCTTCGTATTGTACGCCCCTTGAAAACGTGGGAAGGAGGTCATGGCCACGTAAAGACCATGTGAAGGCTGGCTGTTCGGATAAAAATCTTTTAAATGGGGAAATGTCATTTTCTGCACGATATGGCGCCCTGCCAGGGTTTCACCTCCATCGTCACCCACATGGACAACATCGATACTGGACTTTTTGACACGATTCTCCAAAAATACTCGATTGATGGTATCCCTAGTGTTGGCAGGTCGCGCCTGGACGTCAATGAAAGGATACCTTTTTCTAAATCCCTTTAACTCATCGCGCCATTGATCCACCTGGCTTCCGGCGAGTACAACCCTTCCCTCTTTTTTTGCCTGAGCGGTCATTTTATCTCGAAGGGACTCAGCTCTCGCATGTGTTCCGATGACCTGTAACAACATAAAAGAAAGAACAAGGAACAGGGCAATTAGGCTAAAACTAATAAATTTCGTCGCTCCCATAAGACGAATCCTCCTTGTGGATTGTGTTTCGCAAACTCCTTTTACCCCCTTGTATCGAGTACGTTTGAATCTGACAAACCCTCTCTGTTACGCAATGCCCACTCTAGGCAGGGCTACGTGTAACTGTCAAGGTACGAGTATGTGGAGATGCTTCCAAAGTTTCAATTTTACCACCCTAAAAGGCATGGTATTCCTTCTATATTTTTTTGCGAAGGGTCGAGTACATGTGGCTGATCGTCTCCTACCCTCTTCGCTCAAACCGAGCACTGTTTTCGCCTCCTTCTGCCCATTTCCCACTCTGCCCTCTGCTCCGAGGTAGTCAGTAGTCCTGTGGTCAGTAGTCTTTTAGCTCTTCGATAAAAACTGATGACCCATAGCTATCCTCACTCAGTCCTCAGTACTTTTTACTCAGGACTTCTAGCCCTGCCCTCTGCCCATCTCGCCCTTTGGGCTATGCTCCAAGGTTTCTCATCATCAAGATGGCGGCTAGAACCAGTGCACAACCTACCATAATCACAATCATGCTAGTCACTCCAGCGTAGAACCACCACATCACCACCTGCCTTCTTGGAGATGGAATAAGGTCATTGTAACCTGTGGGTCGCCACCACCAGCGGGAACCGAGTAATCCTGTGGGTGCAAGTGCCCGGTAAAGAGCCAGGTGATAGCAAATTCCCACAACAACACCCACGGCAAGCCCTATACCCACGCTCGAGGCACCTATGATCAAAAGCAAACGCCAATGGACGAATTCACCGCTTACGGCGACAACTACCAGAATTAAAAAGATCCCTATGGCGATCAAAGTCTCGATCATTGCGACTCCAAGTAGCCTTGGTGTCTATTTTGCATCCGTGTGACAGCCTGTCAACGATCTGCTACCTTCGTAAACTCTTTAAATTGGGTTCATGCACCGTTGAACGAAAATATCACGGCATTCATGGCAATCTGAAAACGGGACGAAAGTGAGTAGGATTGGGAAGAGTGTTAGGTCTCGTGCCATTGACGAAAGGTTAATTGTGTTTTCTAATACTCCTTTCACAGATATAGAGTAAGTTTCTATGAAAGCTGCGTTACTGATGGCCGCCTTTATAGCTCTGTGCTCTTGCACACCGGTATCACCCTATTTGTCGCCACCCGGTGGCATAAAAGTAGGCTTTACAAAGACCTCCGTTGAAGCTGTGCTGGGTCGGCCGGAGGAAGACATCCGTTGGGATAATAAGCTGTACTCTATTCACAAACAATTGCAGTGGGTGGGGAACTCCGACAGGGACATTTATGAGACCCTCTTTTGGGTTATCGAATTCGATCAAAACCATAAAGTTACGCGAATCGAGACTCTCCAAGGTTCTTTTTTTAGCGTGACGTCGCGGAGGGCGCGCCAATGGGTCCAACAAAGGACTCAACAAGGATTCCATAGTCAATCTTTTTTTAGCGTGACGTCGCGGAGGGCGCGCCAATGGGTCCAACAAAGGACTCAACAAGGATTCCATAGCAAAGCAATAATGGAATAGGCGTGGAGGAAATGAGGTCTGAAGTCTGATTCGAGCAGAGTACCGAATGCTTGAAGTAGAGCTACGTATTCATATTTGACTTGACAAGCCGTTTTCGGATATTGTCCTCGCAACAAAAGGCCTAACAGTATGCCAGCCCGAACCCCCGTGGCCTAGTGAAAGGTTTACCGCCAGTAAGCCAATTTGATTCAAAAAGGAGACAATATGAATAAAAACTGTGGGTGGTTTATATCTGTTCTAAGCGTGGTGATGTTTGTTCTTTTTGCGGTTCCATCGGTTGACGTAGCAAGCGCTCAAGCCACAGAGGGAGCGGAATGGGAAAAGATCGTCGCGGGGGCCAAGAAGGAAAAGCGACTTGTCATTTATGGAAGCTCTAGTTATCAACAAGTTTTTTTCGAGTTTCAAAAGAAATACCCCGAAATTAAAGTGGTAGGCTTTTTTTCCCGGGGCCGGAGAGTGGCGCAAAGGATGCTGGCGGAACGGAGAGGCGGGAAATACCTAGCGGATATTTACATCAACGGTGCCTGGACAGGATACGGAACTATGTACAAGAGCAGGGTCCTTGATCCCATCGATTCGGCTCTGGTCTTACCTGAGGTCACGGATCAGTCGAATTGGTGGAACGGTAAACACCATTACGTGGATGATGAAGGAAAATATTTATTAGGCTTTAACGGCGTGAGCTTTCTGGCGAATTCCTACAACACAAACATGGTCAACCCGAAGGAATTCAAATCATACCGGGACTTTCTCAATCCAAAATGGAAAGGGAAAATTGCGATGCTGGAGCCCACCTTTGCCCCGGCTGGGCCCTCGGTTTCGCATATATACTACAGTCCGGATCTTGGTCCCGAGTATCTCAGGAGACTTTTGACCGAAATGGATGTCACCATTAGCCGCGACTCCCGTCAGATAGGAGACTGGTTGGCCTCGGGAAAATATGCCATTTCGATGTTTAACGTTATAGGAAGGGGCGACATTGATATAGCAAAGAAACAAGGGCTTCCGGTGGACTGGTGGGGACCAGAGGCGTTCAAGGAAGGTGTACCAATGAGCGTAACCAGTGGCCTTGTGGCCCTCATCAACAGAGCTCCTCATCCTAACGCGGCACGTTTGGCGATCAATTGGCTGCTTTCCCGTGAAGGCCAGATGGTTTACCAGAAGTTGAATGAAGGCAATTCTTTGAGAGTCGATATTCCTAAAGATGACGTACCTTCATATGCACTCAGAAAAAAAGGCATCAAGTACGTCAAAACGGAGCAACCTCGGTATCTCGACATGACGCCAATTCGCAAGCTCGTTAACGACGTGCGGAAGAAGCAAAGAAGGTAGCGAAATTATTCGGTGGGACACCGAGCTTGTCCCTGGGAGTAGCACTCATCCAAAATTCGGAGGATAAATCATGACGGTACTAGATGCTGACGGGCATGTAGAAGAGTCTCAAGCGATGTTCAGTTTTCTCGCGAAAGATTGTTATCCGAGACGACCCATTCCACTGGGATTCGCCCCGGATACAATTTACGGAGAATGTAACGCGGTATGGCTTATCGATGGTAAGAGTTATCCGAAACTCACCGGAAAAGGGGGAGTCCGTTTTGTGACTCCCACTCTCATGGAACGGGCCAAAAAGAAACCTTTTTCCATCCCAGCTCAGGAGCTCACGGACGTGCAGGCGAGGCTCGGGGACCTGGACAGGGCTGGGATCGACAAGCAGGTGGTCTATCCCACACTATTCTTGACCACCACCACCGATGATTTGAAACTCGAAGCTGCGCTCTTTCGAGCCTATAACGATTTTATGGCGGACGCCTGTAACAAGTCTGGAGGCAGAATAAAGTTCGCCGCACAGGTACCCATCAGAGATGTTCAGGAATCTGCGACGGAACTACGCAGGGCCAAGGAACTTGGGGCAGTAGCGGTAATGCTATTAGGCGTGGCCTGGGACAAGAGTCTAGGAAAAGAGGACTTGTATCCATTTTATGAGGAGGCTGCCAGGTTGGATATGCCCGTCTGCATCCACTTCGGTTGGGGTTGTCCCGCTATCACGGACGCATTCGACGCTTCCGATACCTTTAATAGCGCCGTACTTCCGGTACTCATGGGGTTCCGCAGTGTAATGGCCACAGGGCTACTTGAGACTTTTCCGAAACTAAGATTTGGTTTTCTGGAGAGCGGCTCCCAATGGGTGCCGTATCTGATTCATCAATTAAAGCGAGGGGGAAGATTGAGCAAGGATCCGGCCGAATATTTTAAGGAAGGAAGGGTGTACATCGCCTGTGAAGCGGACGAAGACATCAATTATCTTACCAACCTAATTGGTGAAGACGCGTTGGTTACCGCTTCCGACTACCCACATGGTGACCCTTCTCACGAGGAAAATATGGCCCAAGCCATCATGGCGCGGGAGGATGTGCCCCAGAAAGTGAGAGAAAAGATTTTATCCGCTAACCCCCAAAGATTATACGGATTGTAGAATATCGAGTGAGATCATCCATGAATTTCTATAACCATCGGACTCTGACCGTGGGGGACATCGAAACCCACTACCTGGAGGCTGGAGAGGGGCCGCATCTCGTTCTGTTCCACGGGGGAGAATACGGAGCGTCGGCGGAAACCTCCTGGAAGTTCAACATGGAGTCTCTGGGTAAATACTTCCATGTGATCGCCCCGGACCTGCTGGGCTACGGGAAAACCGACAAGATCTATTCCTTTTCAGATCCCGCGGGCTTCAGGATCAAGCATCTCAGCCGCTTCCTCAAATCCGTTGGCGTGGAAAAGGGCTATTTCGTTGGAAACTCGGCGGGGGGAGGATTAGTTCTTCGCGCTGCCGTCATGGACCCTCCACCCTTTCCCATTGAAAAAATGGTGACCGTCTGTGGCAATGCAGGCCTCTTCAAAACCGAAGCTCAGAGTCGCCTGCAAAATTATTCCTTTAGTCTGGAAAGCATGGAAGAGATCATGGGACTCCTCTTTCATGACCGAGAGTCGTTGTCTAAAGAACTGATTCAAGAACGATTCGAGGTTTCCTTGATCCCTGGTTCCTGGGAGACCCTTTCCGCCGCACGACTGAAAAGACCGGGCTACACAAGTACCCCCTTTAGCGACACTTTTGTAAAACAGCTCGCATCCGTGAGAGTCCCCCTTCTCATCATGTCCTGCGCCCACGATTTGCTAAACCCAAAGGGCTGGGACAATCAATTGCAAAATATGATTCCGGGCTCGAAGATTCACCATTTCCTCAGTTCCGCCCATGAACCGCAAATTGAAGAGGCCGAAGAATTTGCTCGCGCGCTTCGAGAATTTCTGACCGAGCAAACGTAATCTTTGTCCTCTTGCATTGGAACCGAACCTGCCCTAAAGGTACTGCAATGCAGCTGGCCAAATTCAACTCCACCCCTCAACCGCCGCGAGTGCCGTTACTTGCTCAAACGCGATCCCGCTCAATTCAATAAGGAGAACACAATGGCCGAACTAAGCCGCGCCGTGACCCTAACAGCCCCCAATAGACTTGAAGTCCGCGAATATCCGCTCCCGGACATACCCCCGGAGGGCGGCCTTGTGGCTGTGGAGATGGGCGGCGTCTGCGGTACGGATGTAAAATACTACCATGGCAAGATTGAGCTTCCCCTGCCCATCATCTTGGGACACGAGATCCTCGGGCGAGTGGCCAAACTCGGAACAGAGGCGGCTCGAATCCACGGCCTCAAGGAGGGCGACCGCATCATCCTCAAGGGCGCGCTGGGCTGCGGCCGTTGCGCTGACTGCCGGCGGGGCGCGGCAAGGTTCTGCAAGAAGAGAACCAGCTATGGAGGTCGCACCCCCTGCACTGAACCGCCGCACCTCTTTGGCGGGTTTGCCGATTACATCTATCTCGCCCCGGATGTTCTCGCCACCAAAGTCAGCAACGATCTCCCCGCTGAAGCGGCAGTGCTCATTGGCGCGGTCATGGCCAACGGTTTTCAGTGGGCCATCCGCCAGGGGGGAGTGAAGATGGGTGACTTCGTTCTCATCCAGGGACCCGGGCAGCAAGGATTGTCCTGTACTTTTGCGGCCGCGCAGGCGGGGGCCGCGCGAATATTCATTACGGGCATCACCAGGGACCAGGAACGATTAGAGCTAGCCAAACGGTTCGGCGCCCATCGAACGATTAATATTGAGAAAGAAAACGTTCTCGAAGTGATTACGGCGGAAACCGATGGTGCCATGGCGGACGTGGTGGTGGACGTCTCAGGAAATCCCGCGGCCATTCAAACGTCGATCGATTGCGTGCGGTGTCAGGGAACCATGGTTCTCGCGGGATTAACCGGCGGCGACAGGACAACGCCCATCGTTACGGATAAGTTTGTTTGGAAAGAGATTCGACTTCAGGGAGCGTTTACAGCCGACAACGATGCCACGGAAGCCTCCATGCGCTTGTTGGAGGCGACGAAATTTCCCGTCCAGGAGATGGTCAGCCATGTATTTCCTTTGGAAGAGACCGAACGCTGTATTCAGGCGGTGGGCGGGGAGATTCCCGGACTCTTTCCCACAAAGGCACTTATCAAGCCTTGAATGGGAAGCTTGATAGATACGCGGGCTGCGGTCTGACTTTTTACAATCATACACCCCGTTCTTCACTCCACACCCCAAACGAGGTCTAGGTTAAATATATCGTGACCCTTGACACGAGAGCTGTGTCAAAATATAGTTAACCATATGGTTAACTATTCATCTGCCTCCCTTGACGCCACCTTTTCTGCTCTGTCCGATCCAACCCGCCGGAAGATTCTCGCTCGACTTGCTCGCAGTCGTTCGTCGGTCACAGAGTTGGCCAAACCTTTCAAGATTTCTCTTCCTGCTATCTCAAAGCACTTAAGGGTCCTGGAAAATGCAGGGCTTCTTGCACGCGAAACCCACGGCCGCGTCCACCTCTGCCGGCTTGTGGCGGGACCTATCAAAGACGCCGCAGAATGGACCGCGCGTTATCGGGATTTTTGGGAAAGGCGATTGGACGATCTCACAAACTATCTCAACCAATCCCACAAAAACAAGGAGAAACGTTAAATGGCTACCAACCCTCCCCCTACCAACATTTTCATTGAACTCAAGCGCGTCTTCACCGCCCCACGCACTCGGGTTTTCAAGGCCTGGACGGATCCGGATGAATTGAAGCAATGGATTGCCCCTAGTGATGATTTTTCCACTCCTATCGTCGAAGTCGATTTGCGAGTCGGTAAATCTTACCGCATTGGAATGAAGGCCCCGGATGGAGCTATGTACATCGCCATTGGGACTTATCGCGAGATTGTCCCCCCGACGAAACTTGTTTTCACCTGGTCGTGGGAGGGGGGTGAGATGGGAGAAACACTGGTCACAGTAGAGTTCCACGATCTGGGAGACTCAACGGAAGTCATTTTGAAACATGAAATGTTTCCGGATGAAAATACTCGCGACCAGCACAACTCGGGTTGGAATGGCTGCCTTGGCCGACTGGAAAAGGCGCTGTGACACGCATGATCAGAATACAAATAGACTAACGTTGGAAAAGACACCAAAATTTCTGTTCTTTACTTGTTTGAATAAACCAAACGGAGGTGCATCATGAAGTTATACTATTTTCCCCGTTCACCCAATTGCATACCAATTCTGGCGGTGAGGAATCACCTTGGCACGGATCTCGAGCTGCATTTACTCGATTTGTTTGCCGGTGAGCACAAGAAACCCGATTTTCTCAAGTTGAACCCTAATGGCAAGGTGCCAACCCTTCAAGACGGCAATTTCACCCTCTGGGAATCCAACGCCATAATGCAGTATTTAGCAACGCAAAAGCCCAATGAACTCTGGCCTTCCGATGACCGAATACGGGCGGATATCTCCCGGTGGCAATGCTGGCAGCTCGCGCATTGGGGCCAGGCCGCCGGTATCCTGGCCTGGGAAAACTTTGCAAAACAGTTATTCAATGCCGGAGACCCGGACCCGGTTGAGGTCAAAAAAGGAGAAGAGCTGTTTCATGGCGTGGGGGCCGTACTCAACCATCATCTGGAGGGCCGACAGTATCTCGTTGGTAACGGGCCAACATTGGCGGATTTCTCCGTAGCGAAGCCCATGGTCTACTGCCGGGAAGGTCGATTTCCGCTGGAAAAGTATACCCAGATTAGTCGCTGGTATTCGCGTATGGAGAATTTAGACTCCTGGAAGAAAGCGCTGCCACCACCAATGGGCTCTTAAAATTCGACGCGACGGTATTCTACCACAATAATTATGTTGGCTGCAGTGGCAGGTGCGGGCGAGATTCTTTAGTGAGATATTATTCTGTCAGAAACGGGAAGGAGAATTGCCCATGGCAGCAGAGGTTATCTACGAGGACAAATGGGGAGAAATCATTGATCGCAGCAGCTCAGGTTATATCGAGATTCGCTGGTACGATGCGACGGAGGCGATGACAGGGGATGAGTTCAATCTGTGGCTGAGTAAGTTCGCTGACTTTGTGGAGCAAAAGCATCGTCCTGGTGCGCTTGTGGATTCCACACAGTTTCGCATGCCACTGGAACGCATGGATACCGGCTGGCGGGATAAACACATTATCCCTCGCTATAACGCGACTGGAATAAAGAAATTTGCGTTCCTCATGCCTTTCGGAATGCCGGCCATCGGTAGCAAACCAGCGCCCGAAGGTCCAGCAGCATTTCAAACGGGTTATTTCGGAAGGCGGGCCGAGGCAATTAATTGGCTTACAGGATAGGCCGAGACTATTTCCTTCCTTTAATATCCCAAAATCATGTGGGGATATCTTGGAGAAACATTTCCTTAGGAAGGTCCTTACCCAAACCCATTTTTTGGGCGTTTTCGTAAATTCGACCACCCACGCTGGCAAACTGGATCCCCTGGATGCCTGAACTTGCGCCCATATCACCCTCCAGGGTACCAAAAGACTGGGTTGCGAGTGTCGTGATCTCCTCATCACTTTTTCGCTGGTAACGCTGACCGCTTTCCCAGTCCACGCAATCCACGTAGCGCGCATTCGGATACCTGTTGCGTCCCTTGAGATTCTGCGTGCTCCAGCTGCTTGTGGGTACCTTCGCGCGTTCCTCGGGTTTACCGGCCAGGTAACACATGGTGTTTACACGGACGGCAAAGTCGTCGTCGATGAATTCCGCCACCGAAGGTGATCTACGGCGAACCAGCAGCCCTACTGTATTGATCCTTTCGTATGTGTCGGGGCTCAATTCCGATGCCATGACGTTGGCAATATGCACCCCTGGCTCAAGCCATTCCCTGTGGATTACGGGACTATAAGAATTCGTGCAGGCGGCCACGATGTCGGCCCCACGCAGGGCATCTTCCGGTTTTTCCACCGGGATTACCTCGCACTCCAGAAACTCAGAAACCTCATCGGCATATTTTTTGACATTGGCTTTTGTGGGGCTATAGACCTTGATGGTGGTAATGTCGCGGATGGCACATAATGCCCGAGCAAAGCTGCGGGCCATGCCTCCCGAACCTATCATCCCAAGAACCTTTGCCCCTGGTTTCGCCAGATATTTCGCACCAATGGCGGCGGTGGAAGCAACGCGGAGGTGCTGTACAAACCCGTCGTTCATAATGGCGAGAAGTTCCGCATTATTGATGCTGAACACCATTACCAACCCGCCGTAGAGGCCCGGCTGGGAACAGTATGTTACCCTACGCCGCATGCCGTTTACCAACGGCCAGGAGATCATGTCGGGTTTGATCCGCAGCGCATAGTAACCCGGCTCCCTCATGCCTCCTTCCATGGAGCTGAAGGAAAAGAACTCATCGGGATGTTTCGATGGGATCAAGTTGTCGATGCGAGGACGGCGGATCCCATCGCCACGCGCCATTTGTCGAATCCCGTCCTCCAAAGCCTCGATGGCTTCCTGAGTCGTGATGCATTGTTCCTGGTCCTGATTGCTTAAAAACAGTGCCATGGGTTCTCCCTAATCCTCGCCGTCACCTGACTGCTAAATCCCGTATAGGGCCCTCGGGTTCGCATCCAGGATCTTTTCCACCGCAGTAGGCGATACCGGAGACCGCTTTCTCAGCGTTTGCAGCGCCTCCATCTCCGTTGAGTTGTCAAAATGCCCGTAATCCGTTCCCAACAGGATATTATCCTCTCCTGCATATTTGAGCACATTGGGAAGGTCATCATCGATTTGGCAGGCAACGTAAATACGATTGTCACGCAACAGGTTGAAGGGAATCTGGCTATCGCGCGTGTGCTCTCCCCGGGGCCGTCCGATATTATGCAGGACGTACGGGATCCACTGTGCGCTGACCTCGACAAAACAAAACCGAAGATCGGGAAAGCGATGGGGGATTCTCCCGGAAACAATGATCTCAAAGGCACTGATCACGGGAAGCTTGAACTTCATGAAGCTGCCCCCACCCGGGGCTTTGTTATAAAGTTCCAGCAGCTCGGCTGAGCCGATCCCCGCATGGAAGCACACGGGCATGTTCAAGCGACTTGCCTCCTCGTAAAGTGGAAAGAAGTAAGGATCCGAGGGATGCCGGTTGCCCTCGAAGCCTCGATGAAGCAGACCGCATGCGCCGTTACTTTTTGCAACATTCAACTCTTCGATGGCCTTGTCGATGCTCATGAGAGGCATCACGGCCACCCATCGCAGTCGTCCGTTGCCCTGCCGCCAGGCATCGCCGAGCCACCGGTTGTAGCTCCGGCAGATGGCGAGTTCGCACTCAGGTTGGCTGAAGATTACGCTGGTCCAGATGGACGGATAAAGCACCTGGATATCAGTTCCAAGCTCATCCATGTGGCGCAACCTTGCTGCGACGTCGGAAATCTCGCGGCATTCCTTCATCGCATCACGCCCCACGTTACCGCCCCGGTTCCGTGCCTTTCCTTCGATCACCCAAAATTGCCTGGGAGGATCCGTCTCGGAAATAACGGAAAGGGGCCTGTACTGGGCATCAGGTCCTTCCATATACTGCCAGGTGGCATCGGTTTCGATAACGTGACTGTCTGAATCGATGGTCGCCATGGTATATCTCCTCAAAAGGTCTTTATGTTCTTAAACATCCTAATTCAAGCCACCAACCATACAAATCTTTCATATACTGCTAGCAAGTGTTTACGCTGGATACTATTTTTTGTTTGCACGACGGAGTTCAAAAATTCACCGCAAAATTTAGCCGCTCTTGAACCACCACACATTGCTAGGGTCTTGGTCAAGTTGCAACTTTTCGTCCACACGTTTCACGTAAAATCCTGAAAACTCCATTGGCGCTTCCGCCGCAAGCAGGTATGTAGTTCCCACCAAATCAGGTCCTGGCATTCGACTTCTCACATCTTCAGGTGCCTCTTCTGTGGCGATTGCACCACCGGGTCCCGCGATTACAACACAAACACCGTGCTGACGAACTTCTTCTGCTACAAATCTTGTAAACGTACGTAGGGCATCCTTACTGACCATATAGGGACAGGCTCCAACACGCTTTGCGGTGGCTGCCCCACCGTGGACGTTGATGATATGCCCAGACCCTTGCTTGATCATTTGCGAAAGCACATGCTTCGTGCAAAGCATGGTGCCGGTCAGGTTGGTTTCAATTACTCGATCCCACAAACTTTTTTCCATCTCCACGATGGGCCCCCAACTCTTCGTCCATGCCGGGTGAGTCACAAGACCCGCATTGTTCAAGAGCACATCTATGCTGCCAAAGCGTTCACACACCGCAGTCGTTGCACGTCGGACCTGCTCCTCATTGCGGACATCCACCTGCAACGGCAAGACTTCGACTCCCTTTGCCTCAAGTTCCTTCGTGGAATTTTCTTCTAGGGCGATGTCCCAAATCGAAATTCTGGCCCCGGCATCGGCATATACATTGGCCGCGTAACGTCCAATACCCTTGGCACCTCCTGTCACGATCACGACCTTTCCATTAAGCACAACAGCCTCCTATGAGCATTAATTTACTTGGGTTCCCTAGACTTTTTCCATCAGTAATGCGGAAAACACTCTCATTTTAATCTCGAGTTACCCACCACGGGGCTCTGTGAGACATATGAAAGTTACCATAACTGGGACAGGAGTTTAACGCCATTCAACTGTGAATTTACAAGCGGTAAAATCTTCTGGCGTTTTCTGCAAGGATCGCAGCTTTGTCCCCTTCCGATAATTCCGGATGTTCCACGATCTCGTTGATTTCATGATGGATCTGACCGGGACCGATCTCATGTGGAAAATCACTGGCGAAGAGGAAATGCTGATTCCCTACCCGTTCTATTTGGTACGCCAACCCTCCTTCTCCTCCTTCACACCCGATCCATATATTGCCATTGCGAAGATAGTCTGCCGGTTGCTCTTCTGCAGCAGGTCCCCGGTACTTCCTTCCCAATTCATAGTATGCGCCGTGGGAACGCTCCATTCGGTCCATCCAAAAGCTGGCCCATCCCGCTCCTCCCTCAAGAAAACCCATTCGTAGTTTTGGATACTGTTTGAAAACTCCGTGGTAGACCATTCCCGAAAAGGCCACCATCAGGCTGAATGGATGACCCAGCGCATGAATGGGGGTGAAAGCGTCCAGGGAGTCAAGTGCCATTCCATGGTGAGCGCCTCCATGGACACCCAGCGCGCAACCCAAACGCTCTGCTTCGGCGTAAATGGGCCAATACGTCTGGTGGCCAAGATCGTATGGAAGGCCACGGGAAGGAAGCATGGCTGCAACCATCCCTAACTTTTGAACCACCCGTCGCAACTCCACCACTGCCTCCTGCACGTCTTGTAAAGGCAACAAAGCCACGCCCTTGAAGCGCAAATTCGCCTTCACGTATCGCTCATACAGCCAATTGTTGTAGCCTTGGCAGAACATGCAGGCCCAATCAGGATTGCTCACGTTGCCAATGGAAAGTCCCTGCGTCGGGTAAAGGACAGCGCACTCAAGGTTTGCGTAATCCATGAATGCCAACCACTCCTCTGGGCCAACGTGCTTGCCGCCGCCAAAAGCTTCCGGGCTGCGCGGTCGGTGCATGGGGAGATGGTGAAAATCAAGCGACGGCAGTAAATCAGAGAGTGGCTTTTTCCTGTAGGGACCGTCAATAAAATCTAATAGCGACTGATCCGTGAATACATGTCCGTCGGCATCGATCACCTGTAAGTTCATCGGTAGACCTCCTCCGGTGCCCTGCTGATTCCTGCGGTAGTACTGTTCGGCACACCAATCAGAACCATTTCGAAAGCTAACTGACTTCGGGCGATGAATAACCTTGAAGTGAAGTTTATCTTATGTGGATTGGTATTGACTTGTCAATTTCCAATGTCCGAGCCTATCACTCTACCCGCTGCACCCTCCCCTCTGGCACTATTGCTCTGCGCTCTGCTCTCTCCCTTGGCCGCAATCTCGAACACGAGTTCGAACACAGCCTTCCTCTCTTGTCCCGTAGTCAGTTGTCCGTACTCCCATAGTCCGCGTTGTGTTCTTGGCCTCATTATAGACTTGATTCCAACGACCCTGTCGGCTACTCTTTGCTCCCATAATCCTATTGTAAATAGGAGGAAGACCCATGGCCAAAAGACTCTTACTGGAAAGCACCGCCCCTTTCCAAGGGCTGCCGGAATTAGTCGCCTACGATGAGGGATTGTTCTCCGCTGAAGGATTGGAGGTGGAGTTTGTCAAAAGAGGTGAGAACGCGCCGAAGAAAGTGGATTCGGCCATAACCAGCCACACCGCAGCCAATCCATTCGGAAGCCATGGCAGCAGCGCAGAGCAGGGAAAAGCGCAAATGTTCAACGCCTGCGAGTGGGGCAACTATTGCCGGGTGGAGCAGTCCACCACAGGCGGCCGCCAACTGGGCCGTCGCGCCATCGTCCTCTACGGCGCCATCGTCGTGGCACCCTGGTCCAACATCTACACTCCCCAGCAGCTCGCCTACAAGACGGTGGGTGTGCCCTACTATGCCGGCACTCACTTCCTCGCCATGCTGATGCTGGAGGGCTTCCTCCCTCGGGAGGCCATCAAGACCTGTCTTGCTCCCAACGGCGCCAAGCCTCGACTGGCGGCTCTACTGAATAACGAGGTGGAGGCTACAACCATTACCGAGCCTTACATCACCGTGGCGGAGCGAAAGGGCTGCCGCATCCTCGTGGAGGCACCGATGCACGGGACCGAGGTAGCTAGCCCTGAAGTGGATGAAGAAACCTACGCCATCTTCAATCGGGCCGTGCGTGAGGCCGTGCGCAGCATCAATGCGGACAAGCGAAAGTATCTCCATTACTTCATTGATCATCACAAGGCCGACCCGGACGTCGCCGCGCTCACCGTGGACGACTTGCGGCTGGGACGGCTGGTGGTCGCGGAGCCCGGCCCCATCCCGGAAGACGAATTGCGGCGAACCTACGAGTGGATGCGAGGATGGAATTTGCTGGGGGAGATCGACTGGCGGTCCCTGCTCGCCGATCAAAAGTAGCCAGTCGGTACACCGTCCCCTGACCCGACACCCGCCGCAGTTCTTCACCACCCTAGGCAGCTTCCCAATATCAAGCGCTATGGGCCAGTGAACTCCGTTTAGTACGAAAGAATCGTCAAGCCAGCCTGGCCTGATTCTGTAGACCACGCGCCGCGGAAAGGAGACTCCATGGTGGTCATTGACTTTCAAACCCATGTCTTTCCCCCAGAGTACATAGAAGCAATCAGGCGAATTGATGGTAACGTCATTTTGGAGCCTCAGGATCCCCAGAGTGGTATGAGCTATTTCTACGATAAGAAGCTCGGGTGCCGGATCAATACGGCGACATTCCAAGGAACGGATCCGGATCACAGGGTCGATCATATGGATAAGCTGGGCATCGACATCCAAGTCATAAGTGTTCCAGCACCTGGAGCCGACAGGTTTGATCCGGACCATGCGATGACACTTGCGAAGGTTGCTAACGACGCGATATCCACCCTGTGTAGAAAGCATCCCCAACGCCTTGTTGGTCTGGCCACCCTGCCGACCTGTTCCATCAAGGCATCTGTGGACGAGTTGGATCGCGCAGTGAACGAACTGGGATTCAAGGGATTTGGGTGCTACTCAAACCTGAACGGACGACCGCTGGACAGCAAAGATCTCTTCCCAATTTATGAGAAGGTGGCGGAACTCAAAATTCCGATATACATCCATCCCACCGCCCCTCTGGCAACAGAGGCGGTGGGTCTCGATATTATGCCTATACTAATGTACGGCTGGGCCTTTGACAGCACCGTCGCCATGACCAGGCTCGTATACGGACGTGTGCTTGAGAGATTTCCTGAGATCGACTTCGTCTTGGCGGACGTTGGGGGCGTCCTCCCGTTTTTTGGTCAACGGGCGATCAATATCTACACAGGCAGGACCGAGGAGATCAGGCGCAGATACGGCCTCAAGGAGAACCCGCTTGATTCGTTTAGACGGTTTTACGTTGACACTGCGGATCACCCGGCATCGACTCTCCGGTGCGTCCTGGAGTTTTTCGGTCCGGATCGTCTTGTGTTCGCCACGAACTATCCCTATGGGCCCCAGCAGGGTTGTCGATTTATCAAGAATAGCCTCGATGCGATCGAAGCACTGGATCTCAAAAAGGAAGAACGGGAGAAGATTCTTAGTTCCAATGCCGCAAAGGTTCTGAGGATCCAGGTGTAGGGCCCTTGATGACACTTTTCCATAAACACTCAACTCTCTAACCCCGCCTTGGAACGACCCAGCGACTTTATCGTCATTGACCTCCTTATCATCCTTTTTTGACTTCCTCGAGGGCGATATCGAGAAAGAGTGCAGCGGACCATGAAAAGTTGTCGGTCCCGTACCCCGTGCCTTTGTAGGGATCAAAATACTCGTAAAATCCGCAGCGCTTCACCAGAGTAATCATGTCACGGCGCACGCTTTCGGCTTTCTTATGAAATCCATACCGGCGCAGCCCTTGCAACAACAGCCAATTCGTATTGATCCATACTGGCCCCCTCCCATAATTGGAGGTGTCCACGTAATCACCTTCCAAGTTATAGTTCGGTATGGAAAAACAGCGCACATCATCCATGCTGCAAAAGGCCCGTGACTCGAGAAACTCGTGCATGACTTTGGCTTGTGCATCTGTTGGAGCACCGCATAATAGCGGCATAAATCCCGCCGCAGTTAATGTCCCAATGGGCTCCCCGGCCCGCAGATCAAATACGTCAAAGGCTCCATGGTCAGCGTACCAGAGCTTATCCCTAAGGGACTGTGCTGTCTGGTCATACCATTCCCGGATCTGGCCCGTGTCCTTTCCCAGGGTCTTCCCGATTTCCATCTGATCCTCGTTGGCCTTACAGAGTATACTATTCAACAGCGGATACTGAATTAGGAAAGGGCAGTCCACGTAGATGGCAGGTTCGTCGTAGTTCAACCTTCTAGATAGATCCACAAGAAACACGTACCGATCGTAGTCGTCATCCGACGGTCGTTGAGATCTTGGAATACCTTTCTTTAAATCACGCCGGGGTTTATTCCCCGCTCCTTGGGGCGTAAAGTACTCGCGTGAGCGAGTATATCCATAAGAGCCATAATGTAACGGTGTTGCTGTATCATATGGTGTTTCCGGCAAAATATCGACGGGTGGTGTTTGATGGAGCTGTGGATGAGGTGTTGCGGGATGTTTGTCTCGAGGTAGAGAAGCGTTACCAGGTAAAATTTCAGGAGATAGGCACGGATAAGGACCACGTCCATTTTCTGGTGCAATCGGTTCCGACGTACAGCGTCACGAAGTTGGTAACGATAATAAAAAGTGTCACAGCGCGGGAGGTATTTCGCCTGTGTCCTCATGTCAAGAAAGAGTTGTGGGGTGGAGAGTTTTGGACCGATGGGTATTATGCCAGCACAGTAGGTAAGCATGGGAATGAGGCCACAATAAGGAACTACGTCAAGGAGCAGGGAGGGGTTTATCAGCAACTCCATGAGGACCGACAGCTCGCCCTCTTCTGATACCCCGCCCCTTGGGGCGGGGAGTTTCATTCCTGGCGTTGGTAAGGCGGCAGTGTTCTTTTATCGATCTTCATGGCCCTCAAAGGAGGGTCCCAAGTGGGGGCGTTGTCCAGACACGACTCCCAGGGGTGGCGGATATAGGCCAGCCCTTCTCTCTGCGGATCTCGATCACAGTAGAAAAACTC
Organism: uncultured Binatia bacterium (SeqCode); assembly: GCA_965215595.1. Classification (GTDB taxonomy): domain Bacteria; phylum Desulfobacterota; class Binatia; order UBA9968; family CAXXLF01; genus CBDCDW01. The sequence continues at coordinate 1,296,178 of CBDCDW010000007.1, forward strand.
ATGCAATTTAAAAATGCGAGGGTAAAGATACTCCAACCAATCTCGAGCGCTGTCGCCATTCCGCGCATGACGCAAGACACGGAGAGCAGCCATGGCATGTACCGGAGGCATGGTAATCCCTGAGCTGAGGACGCCTTTAGGATAATGGCGCGAGCGCTCCCCTTGCCAGAAAGCGGGTTCAGGGAAATACCCCCCTAAGGCCTCTGGGTTGAATACAATTTGAGGAAGCATCCCGTTGTGCCATTGACCAGCAAAGAGCGAGCAAAGCTCCCGCTGTGCCCTGGCCTGGTCATATCGCGCGTATCCAATGGCGATGATCGCGCGTATCCAATGGCGGAACCCGGTATCCAATGGCGACGGCTTGGTTGATTGACCTAGCCAGTTTCCGTCCAAAACCGCCTTGGCTTTCCAGTTCCACTGATGGGGATAAAGGTGTGGCGACGGCTTGGTTGATTGACCTAGCCAGTTTCCGTCCAAAACCGCCTTGGCTCGGAGGATCAGATCATGCAATGTCTCAGGAATCTGTTTCGCTCCTTCCATACTCCACTACGCAAACCTTACCAGGGCTCTTTACACAACGAAAGAGAGCAGAGTTGCTGTTTTGCACAGGTAACAATCGCTGCAAAAAATACGATCCTGACGGGTGGAAATAGGAGGGCAGTTGATTCTCAGGAGACTGCCAAGGTCAGTGGGTTATGAAGGAACCGTGCTTAGATTTTCGGCTGACTGCTTTAGCACTTCCTCCATACTGAAAATCAACTCCTTTACCGTGAATGGCTTTGCAATAAATCCATCACATCCGGTGCGGAAACATTTTTTCTTGTCGTCCATGGTGACCCTAGCAGTCATGGCCACGATCGGTATGGAATGCGTATGCGGATTCTCTCGAATTAGACGGGTGGCCTGGAGGCCGTCCATCACAGGCAGCATAATGTCCATCAAGATAAGATCTGGCATATGAGAAATGGCCAAATCCACTGCCTCTTTACCGTTTACAGCCAAAACCGTGTCATAACCCAACCGGTCGAGAAACGTTCGAATGATATGGCATAGATCCATATCATCATCCACGATGAGGATTGTTTTTCTCATTCTCATTTTGAAACTACCTAAAGCTAAGTTAAGTGCAAAACAGATGCCAGGCTATAACCAGATGATTTTTAATAGCTATTTTTTTGAGACAGTTTATGAGGATGATCTATTGATGCAAAAATATGGCAAAATGACTTACCACGACATCATAGACTGGAACCTATATGCCCTACTTTGTTGGCAGGACAATCAACACAAGCCTGATAGGTTTTCATCAGATCGCAGAATTTGGGCGGTTCATAGGCACTCCTAACATTTCATAGCCATTGAGCAGTATTTCTGATTCGCTTCATACCGTTTACCAAGGGCATTCTTTCCACATTTTGTCTTTACTCAGATCTTTCAACAGAGATTAACAAAGTAATCCGCCGGAAATTCCATTGGTTAACTCTATGGCATAGAGCTTGCGATCATTTGACCTGCTGTTTTAGCGTATCTAATTCTAGAAATCCTAGTCTGCAAAACTTGCAGCGCCCCTCCGTGGCCAAATGCCTGCTTTTTAACGTGGTTAAGTGGCGCCTGATTGTAGTAGCGAAATGGTAGAGAAAGGATAGGGTAAAAATGAAGCAACAGTGTAATCTAAACAACGCGTTACAGAGGGGAATAGCGTTTTATTGGTTTTTAGCCACCCTCTCGGTGATAGTAGCCTTACATTCCACTCCGTCACAGGCCCAACCCTTCGCTTACGTGACCAATCCCCTCGCTGGGACCGTTTCCGTCATTGACACGAACCCCAGCGGCTTGGACTTCAACAAAGTAATATCCACCATTCAGACGGGGGAGGATCCCAATGTGATTGCTTTCGTTCCGGACGGGACTCGCATTTATGTGGCGAATCACGACTCTGGGACAGTCTCCGTGATTGACACAAACCCAAACAGCAAAGACTTCAACAACGTAGTGTCCCTCATACAGGTTGGTGTGTCACCTGACGTAATCGTTATCACCCCGGACGGATCGCGCGCCTATGTAACCAGTCATTCCTCAGCGTCTGTTACAGTCATTGACACAAACCCAGGTAGCACAGCCTTTAACACGGTGGTCTCTACAATAAACCTGTCCGACCTCCCCGATAACATGGCCATCACCCCGGACGGGTCGCGCGCCTATGTGACCAGCCGTCCCTCTGCTTCTGTTACGGTCATTGACACAGACCCGGGCAGTACGAACTTCAACAGAGTATTGCTCACAATCCGAGTAGGAGGGGACCCCGATACCATCGCCTTCACTCAAGACGGGAGCTTTGCTTACCTGTTAAGTCCACTCACTCACAGCATCTCAGTGATGGACACAAACCCAAGCAGCCCGAGTTACAACCAGGTGGTTTCTGCAATTGGGCCCTGCTCCTTCCCCAGCGACATCGCCTTCACACCGGACGGGAGCCGTGCCTATATGACCAATCGAGACGCTGGGACCGTCTCCATGATTGGCACAAACCCCGCTAGTTCGGATTTCAACAAGGTGTTGGCTGTAATAAACGTTGGCCCAAACCCCGAGGTAATTGCCATCACTCCGGACGGATCCCTTATCTATGTGATTGCGGATCGCAGGTCTGTTGTGGTGATTGACACATCGGACAACGCCGTTCTCGACACTTTGGCCATGAATAGCGGGTCATGCTGGGCGGCCATTGTCCCTGCAGTCGATGGCAACTCGAATATTGTCGCCCTCAAGATTCACCGGGCTCGCCTGAAACTCCATCGAAAAGCCAATAGGGATCGATTCAAGGTTAAGGGAAGCTTTGAACTGGAGACCATGATTGACGAAATTGATTTTCAAAATAAAAATGTGACTGTGACGCTAGGTGACTATAGTGAAACGATTGCTGGCAGCGAATTCGTCAGGGAAGACGACAAATTTCAATACAAAAGCAGATCAGGAGGCATCACGGAGATCAAGATCCGGGATGATGGAAGATTCACTGTTAAAGCCAAAAGATTAGAATTGAGTGGCTTGAACCTAGATGGTCGAGTGAATTCCGTAAATTTCTACCTACAAATCGGCGACTACAGCGGCGAAACGGAAATCCAGTTCGATAGAAAGGGCCGCTACCACTATCGTCGCGGTCGCAAGGGCAGGGCCCGTTGAGTGAGGAATTGGAAAGATCACTAATGGGAAGGTTACCGATGTCTCTTTGACCGCCCTAGGTAATCCATTGGACTGCTGAGGCTGCCGACTCCCGCAAGGAGCAAAAGTGGGCTATTACAATCCGAACAGCGCCTTGGGGTTATGGTAAGTAATCTTGCCGTACTGTGCCGCGGTGATGCTGCCCTGGTTCTTCAAGTTGCGCAGCGCCTCAATCTCCGTGGATTGATCGTTATGGCCGTAGTCAGTGCCAATGACGATATTGTCCTCCCCCGAATATTTGAGAACGTGGTCCACATCATCATCGGTCTGGCAAGACACGTATTGCCGGTATTCCTTCATGGGATTATCCGGCAGCGTTCTTCCCGCCGCCCCCCAGCGCCGCTGCAGATCCTTCACCACATAAGGAATCCACTGAGCTGCCGCCTCGGCCCAATGAAACCGAAGCTTGGGAAATAGCCTCGGCACCTCACTCATGATCACCGAATGAAACGCGCCGATCACGGGAATACGGAACTTCCAGAAGCTGCCGCCGCCGTTGTACTGCGAGACCATGTCGATGTTCTGCGGGTTGCCGTTGCCCACGTGAACGCCCACGGCCAGATCGAGACGGCTCATCTCTTCGTAGAGAGGGTAGAAATAGGGATCGGTGATGAGCCGGTGCCCCTCGAGACCGCGCATGAACACGCCGCAGGCCCCCTTCGACTTGGAGAACTTGAGCTCCTCCAGCGCTGCGCTCATATCAAGCAGCGGCAGCACACAGATCCACCTGAGCCTTCCTTGACCTTGACGGTGAATATCGGCAAGCCAACGGTTGTAACCCTTACAGATGGCAATTTCCCACTCCACTTTGTCCGTCACTTGCTCGATGAACATGGTGGGATAAAGCACCTGAACGTCGATTCCCAGCTGGTCCATATGCTCGACCCGGGCGGGAACGTTTTCCATTTCGCGGGTTTCACGCGAAGTGACCATGTCACGGCCAGTGCGCTCCGTGATTTCATGGAGCTGCTGGGCGGTCAAAACCACGCGCACCAAGCCGCGAATCTTACTCTCCACAAACCAGTACTCGCCGCCGCCCTCGCCTTGAGGCCGGACTATAAGTGGCCGATATTTCTGGTCGGCCGCATCCATAAAATCCCAGGTATGCTCCGACTCAACGACATGAGCGTCAGCATCAATGGTCGGCATAGCGAGCAATCTCCCTTCCGCGTGACGGAAACTCCTTTACGGGCTGTGATATTAAACCCAGCGGGCACTCATGTCAATTTGCAGAATTGATTGCGTGAACACTTAAAATACCTAAGTAAACCAATATATCTTGGGCGAAGCGGCTCCTGAGCCATAACTAGTTGAAAATTGATAGCTGACGGACGATGACCATCTTCCCTCTTTCCTTAACACTCAACACTATTCTTTTCTTTTCCGCACCCTATTCCCAACACCCTACTCCCTACCCCCTGATCTAAAATCGTTTCACCAGCCGCGATTTTGACACCCATCTGGGTCCGTGATAATCGTTGCTGATCCTTCAACCTGGACTACCCTTGATAAATAGAAAGATCGCTGTCGTATTAACACTGGCCTTTGTGGTCACCTTTGGCTATGGTCTCATCCTGCCGAGCTTGTCTCTTTACGCCCACTCTCTGGGTGCGAGCCGTTCTTTTATCGGCCTCATCGTCTCCATCTATGCCCTGGCCCAGCTGCTAACTCAGATTCCGGCGGGCAGATTCGCCGACCGCCTCGGTCGGAAAAACCTGTTGCTTGTTGGATTCACAGGGATATCCGTTGCCGCCATGCTCAACAACTTTGGCACTGGCCCGAACCAGTTCTTTTTATTCCAGGCACTTGCGGGTGCGTCTACAGGCTGTCTGTGGCCATCCCTCATGGCTGTGCTCAGCGAAGAGTCCAAGCCAAACATGAGGGGAAAGCTCATGGGGACTTTCAGTACCATCTTCTTCCTAGGCATGGGTATTGGACCCTATGTCGGCGGCCAAATCTCCACCACCTATGGATTCCTGGCGTCATTCAACCTGTGGTCGCTCAGTGCCGTTGTAGGAGGGATATTCAGTGCGCTGACATTTCAAGCGGCACCCAGAAGGACATGGGTTCAGGGACAAGGACAATCTTCAAGTAAATCCGGCAAGCTGATTCAACCGGGCCTAATTTCCACATTTCTGGTGAGCTGCGTGATGCGCACCCGCGGGGGGTTTTGCGCAAGCTTCAACAACTCCATTCTACCCCTATACGTTGCCGTATTATTCAATGCCACGCCCAAAATGATCGGCACCCTGATGCTGGTGCACTCTCTGGGCTTGGCCTTCTTCAATATTCCTGGTGGTATCGTCGCAGACCGTGTGGGGCGCAAGTGGCCCGCCATTGCGGGGGCACTGGTAGCCACCTCGGGGGTGTTCTGGTACAACTTCCCCGGCGCCTTCTGGATGGTGCTCGCAGCGGTGGCCCTCGCCGGAGGAGGATCCGCATTTGCTTCCCCGGCCCTTTCGGCCTTGACCGCTGATATCTCCAATCCCGAGAGGCGAGCCGAGGCTTTTGGCTATTTTCTGACCTCCTTTCACGTGGGCGTAATCATGGGATCAACGGTCTTTGGTGTCGTGGCCGATATTATCGATCTCTCCGGTGCGGTCCTGGCATGGTCTTTTACCAGTTTGACCCTGTCCCTCCTGGGATTGTTGATTCGTGAGCGGGGCTCGGTGACCGTCACGGTCAACCTATCGCAAGAAGCAGCCCAGGGTGCCGCTCACTCCTAAGCCCTTTTCTCTGCTTTCTCTCCGCCTCCAGCGGGATCGTGCTTTAGTAAAACATCTGACCGTTCCAGATGGACTTTGAATGACTGATTTCAAGACAATGCTGGGAACAATCTTTTACGACGCTGCAATTGGGAAGAGAGCCCTCAAAACGGGAACGTCACTCTGAAGACAAAACCAGTCTTACAGGTTGTCAAGTTTCCATTTCATGGATAAAATTACCGTGAGATCCCGCTGCTCTCTATTATGGATCGTAAAGCCATCACAGCCCTGGTTTGTTTCTTCGTTTTATTGCCTCTCTACGCCCCTTTAGTCTATCCCAACGATGGTGGCCTCGATTCTTACGGTTGCCATGAGGACGGGAAACTGGGTGACTATCACTGCCACTGGGGAATGTTCGCAGGGCAGCATTTTATCTCTAAAACCGAGATGCTTCGCCAGCCCCCTTTGGGTAAGCAGCCAGGAAAACTCGCAGCTCAGTACCGAGTCGTAAGGCAAGTGGTTAGCGGCAACACCCTGGTGCTGGAAAACAATGAGAGGGTTCATCTCATGGGAGTGAACACGCTTGAAACCATCCACTCAAACAAACCAGGCGAACACTTTGGAAGGGAGGCCTTCACCTTTACAAAGTGGATGGTGGAGGGCAAAAGAGTGCGACTTGAATACGACGACGCAAATGCACGGTTTGGCCACAAGGACAGATACCGGAGGACTCTAGTTTACCTCTTCCTTGAAGACGGGACTTTTCTCAACGCTGAGATTATTAAGCAGGGTTATGGATTCGCGAATACGCAATCGCCGTTTAAATATCTCGATGATTTCAGTGGCTACCAGCAGGCAGCCAAGGCGCAAGGCAGAGGACTTTGGGAGGGGTTTGCAACGTCACAACCCACACGTAAAAATACCCCCATTGCCACAGGCAATCTAAAAAACTTGACCAGGCCTCCGGCGTTCGTAATCGGGGTTTACAGAACTCGTCATTCGACTATTGTCTACAGCCAACCAAAGGAATACTCTAAGAAAGTTTATAAGCTGAAAAAAGGAACCACCGTCAACGTTGTGGGCATCCGCGGTGATTGGTTGATGATCAAGTCCAAGCACGGGAAGATCCCCGGCTTCATTAGAAAACACGCTTTGATCCCATAAAAATCCAGCGAACAGTTCCCTAACCGGGTGCCCTGCCTACTGTCTTTCTCATTTCGCGCTTTGCCATGACATGTTTGTCTGCGACAAATTGCGGTTACTCATCTTATCTTTGCCATCGAATTAGCTGATGGCTGAAAGCTAACGGCTGATAGGCATCTTCCCTCTTTCCTCGGTATTACAAGATCCGTCCCGTTGACTGTTATATTGACTGGATTTGACAAAACAGGTCTTTGTCTAATATTTTCTATCCAGGTTGGAGACACTCATGAGCGAGCCAGATTCGGATACAAGCAAGATTAGATGGGACGACACTGCGGAGGTCGTCGTCGTGGGCACAGGGGCGGCAGGACTCCCCGCCGCCGTGATGGCACGGGACCAAGGGGCCACAGTGATCGCCATCGATGAGAACCACGACATCGGCGGCCACGCAATGCTAAGCGGTGGTAGACTCCCCCTTGGTGGCGGAACCAGTTATCAGAAGAAGTATGAAATCGAGGATTCGGTGAACCAGGTTTTTCTAGACCATACCACCTACCTGATGCCCCAGGCCAAGTACAGCGATAGGGAACTGATAAAAGCCTGGGCTGAGGAGAATGTACCGACCTTTGAGTTTCTGGTTGAGAACGGGGTCAAGTTTAATGATACTCCCCCCATCGTTGCACCGAATGAGACTGTTCCCAGGCTCGCGATCATCAGGCCATTTTCAGATAACATCAATGAAACTATCAACGCCAGGAACGGTTCGGGTCTTGCCAGGCATATGGAAGCGAGTGCCCGGGCGAAGGGGGTGAAGTTCCTACTAAAGCACAAACTGACCGGCATTCTTAGGGAACGCAGTACCTCCGGAAGGGTGCTTGGTATCAGAGCTGATTATCAGGGAAGAGAGATAAACATCCTGGCAACACGAGGCGTCATTATCGCCACAGGCGGTCATACCAGCAATGTGCAATTCCGTAGAATGTTTGACCCGAGGCTGACCGAGGAGTACCAGACTGCGGGTGAACCCTGGTCCAAACAAAACGGTGACGGAGAGATCCTTGCCATGGCAATCGGAGCGTCCCTGTGGGCCACCGCAAACCAGAACACCGAGGGCGGACGAGCCATATCGAAGACCAAGCACATTGGGTGTCGGTACGGATATGTCAGCCTGAAGTGGAGGCCGGACAGCCCCATGTTCCATCTCGCCGGTGCTTCCGGCCTTACCGTAAACGATTGGCAAAATGCAATCCTCGTCAACCAGTTGGGACTGAGATTCTGGGATGAACTCGATGATTCATACGGTTTTATAAACGCTGCCCTGGGACTGAACGGGAATGAGACCAACGGGGGTGGACCCATATGGGCGATCTTTGACTCAGAAGCGGCACGCCGCGAGGGTTGGAAACCAACACCGCCAAACGTGGATCCCAACGGTTGGTTCTTCGCTGCCGACACGATTGCCGAGCTGGCCCACAGGATCGTCAACCCCCATCAGAAACAGCCCATGCCGGCACGCACATTGGAAGAAACAGTGGCAAAGTATAACTCCTTCGTGGATTCGGGAGAGGACACGGAGTTTGGAAAATCCCCTGCCCTGTATAAGTTCCAGACACCACCTTTCTACGCGGCGTGGTCTACGCCCATACTCCATGACTCTCTCACCGGACTGAGAATTAACACCAGGTGCCAGGTGATAGACATGAAGGGTAAGGCCATCCCGGGCCTGTATTGCGCCGGGGAGTCGGCGGGCGGCTTCGCCTTGCACGGCCTGCCCAGATGTTGTGTCTTCGGCCGCATCGCGGGCAAGGAAGCTGCCCTCGCCGATGCACAAGAACCACGAGGGTGATGTTATGGCAAGAAACGGTGCTAAGATTCTCGACAGTGACATGCATGTGTTTGAGCCCCATGATCTTTACTTGAAGTATATGGACCCCAAATGGGGGAATCGTATCCCCAGGGCGGAACCCAGGAAAAAGCATGGGGCAACCCGATACAGGCTGGCAGATGGAACACCCATCCGATCCCCCAGTGGTGTGGTTGTTTTCCATGAAGAAAAGAATGCCCACCGCTATGATAAACCACTAAGTAAGAACTATGACCCGGTCTCCCAGCTCGAGGCCATGGACGTGGAGGGGTTGGACGCGGCGGTACTTTTCCGCACTTCCCCCTTACACACCGACGAGAGCTTCGAGGCAGAGTACGCCAATGACCTCTGTCGTGCGTGGAACAGTTGGGTGAGCGACTTTTGTAGGGTAGATCCTAAAAGACTGATGGGCTCAGCGCTGATTACGCTACACGATGTAAACCTCGCCGTGGACGAAGCGCGTCGGGCGGTTAAGGAACTGGGTGCTGTCGGTTTGTCCCTCTGTCCGGAGCCCATCAACGGCCGACAAATCCATGACTTTTACTTTGATCCGCTATGGGCGGAAACAGAGCGATTAGGAGTACCTGTTTGTTTCCATCCACCCGCCAACCCCAATCAGCTTCAGGTCTCTCAACGTTTCAAGGGCCATCCCAATCAAGACCTCCTAGTCAATCCATTGCGGAACCCAGTTGAACTTATCCTTGCTGTTAGCAGTTTCTGCGCCGGTGGAGTTCTCGAGCGGTATCCCAAGTTGAAGGTGGCTTTTCTCGAAGGGAACTGTGGCTGGCTCCCATGGCTGCTCTACCGGTTGGATGAATACTGGGAGATTCAGGGAGCCCTGGCGGATGTGCCGTTGCGCCAAAAACCTAGCAATTATTTCCGCCAGCAGTGTTTCATTTCGGTGGATGTGGACGAAAGCCTGGTGGTAAACGTCATTGATTATCTGGGCGACGACAACATCGTATTTTCCACCGACTACCCGCATATCGACTCCCGCTGGCCCGATGCGGTTAATATATTCTTGTCTGTTACGGGGATCTCGGAGGTCTCCAGACGAAAAATTCTGTGGAACAACTGCGCGAGGCTCTATAACCTGGCATAACCCACACAAAAAATAAAAATCGCCGCAAAGAGGGGTATAAGCATGAGTCTATTGGAACGCACCTATGGGTGGAAGGCCACGGCAGACATCGATGAGCTTCTCATCTCATCGGATTCCCATGTCATTGAGCCGGAAGGCCTCTGGAGAAAACAGCTGCCGAAAGCCTTTCAGGACCGGGCCCCAGGATTCGGTGGTCGCAGGAAAAACGACCATCCTGGAGCCATGGATAAGAGGGAGCGGGTCAAAGAGATGGCGGCTGACGGTATCAGCGCGGAAGTCCTCTATCCAACCCATGGATTGAGGGCGTTGAGCCTCGACGAGCCTCCCTTGGAAGAGGCCTGCGCCCGGGTCTACAACGACTGGCTCATTGACTACTGCCAGGCCGCGCCGGACCGCCTGATTGGGCTTGCCATGCTTTCTATGTACAATATCGAGGGCGCCATCCAGGAGATGGAGCGCTGCCGGAAAGCGGGGCTGCGCGGAACCGTCATCTGGCAAGTCCCTGCCCCTGAGCTCCCATTCCCATCCAGCCACTATGATCCCTTCTGGGCCGCAGCTCAGGATCTGGACATGCCTGTCAATCTCCACATCCTTAGCGGCCACGGCGAAGGCAAAGTCCGCCGCAGATCCAGATCACCGGGCAAGACCACTATTCCGTGATGGACCATGACCGACGCAGCGTTAATCAAAGGCTGATTCAGATCATGGACGGCTTGTATGACATCATCTACGCCGGCGTGCTGGAGCGATTTCCGCGCCTCAAGATAGTCTTAGTGGAGAGTGAGATTGGCTGGATCCCCTTCGTCCTTGAGCAATGGGATTACTACTACAAACGCCATGGCATCCATCGGTCCGGCCTGTTAATAAAGAGGCCGCCCAGCGAGTACTTTCATCGGCAGGTGCATGCCACTTTTTTCAACGACGCGGTTGGAGGCCACCTGCTGTCATGGTGGGGCATGGACAACTGCATGTGGTCCAATGACTACCCCCATGTGAACTCCACCTGGCCCCATTCCCGCGAAGTCATTGCCAGAGACATGGGAAATCTTTGCGCTGAGACTCGTGCAAAGCTGCTGCGAGAAAACGTAGCGCGACTCTACAACATCAGTATTCCAAAGCTCGCCGCGAGGATGGGCGATCTCCCTGTCTCTTCGTAGGGGATATGCGGTCAGGGAGCCTTGCATGCGGGGTCGGGTCTCTTCAAAATTGCCAGTCTTACGGCCATCGTTCGGTTCATGGCTTCCTTTCAAACTCCTGACCACCCGCGAGTCGCGCCTCCAAACGCGCCAGGGACGCTCGGATATCGGTGAGGTCGTCCCTTTCCTCGGTAGCGGCAGACTGAAGGTTACTAACGATCACGCCGACGAAGAAGTTGAGGGCAACGAAAGTGCCAAACAGGATGAAGGTAACAAAGTAAATCCAGGCAAAGGGAGCATGGGGTAAAACTTCTTCCATGATAGTGATCCATCCTTCAAGGGTGATCACGCTGAAAAGCGTTAGCACGCTCAGATGCAAGCTGCCGAAATACTTGGGAGAGATCTGGTTAAATAGGGAGGTACCTATGGCAGCGTAAACGTACATGAGAAGTCCCAGAAGCATTGCGATGTGGCCCAATGAGGGGAGGCTTCGGAGCAGCGCGGTCACGATTGTTTGAAGGTTCGGGAGCACGCTCACCGCGCGAAGCACTCTCAATATCCTAAATAGCCGGGCCACGGTGAAAAACTGCGAGGCGGGAAGATACCCAATTGCCACAATGACGAGATCGAATATATTCCAGCCGTTTTTAAGAAATACCGCTGGCGAACCCACGGCCACAAAGCGAAAAATAAGTTCGAGAGTAAAAAGATAAAGGATGATGCGATCTGCTAAATGAAGTAGCCACCCAAAGTCCGCCGCAACTTGGGGGTAGGTTTCCAGCCCAACGATGACGGCGTTCAGGACGATCAAAGAAATGACCACCCGGTGAAAAAACGCGGACTCGACAATCAACTCCACCCGGCTTACCTCAACAGCTTTGTTCATCTCGCAAGTTTCCTCCTTCACAACTAGACCGGTGCAAGGAACCGGCTAACTTCTAATGACATACGACTGATCAGTCAGGTTAGCTGGACGGACCCGGCGCACTAATCAACAGAGAGTCTATAGAAGCGCGCCGAGTTGGAAAAAAGAATGGCATCTTTATCCTCCCTCGTTAGCCCCGGGTACTCCCGGAGCTCCTCGAGTTCGGCCCGGCAGGTCTTCGCATCCACTTCGTGCGGATAGTCGGAAGAATAGATAAAGGGCTTGTTACCGACCAGCCGGATCGCATCACCGATGGTCAACTCGTTTCCTTCGATTCCGATGAAGATTCTCCCCTCGTTGATGTGGCGGATAATGTAGTCCCCTATGGTCTCTGCGTCCCGAAGCTTCAAGAAGCGACCGCGCGGATCGAATTGCACGTGACTGGCCCAGGACTTGGTAAAGCGCTCCATGCATGTCAGCAGCCAGGCGCAGCCCGCTTCGAGAAAGCCGATACGCACCCCGGGAAACTTGTCAAAGATGCCATTGAATATGATGCCGGCAAAGTTGATCATTTGACCAAAAGGATGGCCCAACGCGTTCACCGGTGCGTAGGGACTCATGTCATCCATCTGCATGCCTTCGTGTGATCCCCCGTGAACGCCCAGTGCGCATCCGAGGCGCTGCGCCTCTTCGTAAATGGGCCAGTACTGCTCGGCGCCAAGGTGGGACATATTTGCCCCTGTGGATGGAAGCATGGCCCCGCACATTCCAAGATCCTGTACGATCCGCCTTAGCTCGTCCGCTGCCTTGTGGGGCTCCTGGTAGGGAATAAGCCCCATGGCGCGAAAACGTTGGCTCTTGTTTAAGTAGGTATCATAGATCCAATCGTTGTACGCATGGGCCAGCTCGATGGCCCAGTCCCGACTCACGATCTTGCCGAAGCTCAGACCGGCGCTGGTGTAGAGCACGGTGGATTCGATGCCCACCTCGTCGAGAAATACCTGCCAGCCTTCGCACCCAACATTGGCGAAGGCGCCGCGGGGAGTGAAGTGACGGTTTGCCGAATGCAGATGATCCACAGGCGGAAAGGGGTTACGTCCCCTCATGTCGGAGAAGCTTCGACCGACATACTCCTGGGGCATGTACTTCCAGATGGAAGCAAGGTCTTCCATCACGTGACCGTCGCCGTCGATGATCCTTTGGCCGCCATGGGAACTCTTCATGCTTTGATCCCTCCCCTATTCGTATGTCCATTTTTCGGCAATCCCGCAGTCAGTCACTTCCCGGTACCGGCAGCTCGATGCTGATGCCGCGGCCCTGCTCCTTGGCTTTCCGGTAAACGTGCATCGCGAGGGCGAGGTCAGCGGCTGCAGTGCCGTTGTTGTTGGCGTGGTAAGTCACCTGTTCGTCGCTTGTGCGGCCGGGAAAACTGCCGTTCAGGATTTCACCAAGCTCGTGAATCTTCTCCCAGGTAATGATGCCGGCCTGCAGTGGATCCCAAAGACCTGCCTGCTGATCTTGAATCACCGACTCGCGGTTGTTCGTGACAATGAAATCCGCCCGGCGTACGGTCTCATCGTCATTCTCACGGCGACCGGCTCCGATCCAACCGCCCTTCACCAGCGCTATGTTCGAGCCAACTACGGTGGTGATGTGTTGACCGGGTTCGATCCAACTGCCTTCGAACACGGGCACGTTGCTGTTGGTTGCGCAAACCACGATGTCCACTCCACGCATGACTTCCCTTGGATCGCTCACCGGGCTCATGGGTGTCTCGATCAATGGACTCACCCGATCACAAAAGGCACGCCGGTTTTCGGGATTTCGGCTGTAGACCTTTACGTGAGTGATGGGCCTGACCGCCTTCAGTGCAAGCATCTTGTAAAGGGCCTGACCACCGGCGCCATAAAGTCCCACGGTTTTCGCATCTTGCCTCGCCATGTGACGAAATCCAACCCCGCTGGTTGCCCCGGTGCGCAATGCCATGACACTCGGGAATCCCGAGCGCTCATCAAATAGCTCCCCAATGATGATGGAGAGAAGTTTGCTCGTTTTGGAATCCCAAAGATTATAGACGGGATGTTCACGGAACGGATAGGTCTGGTTACCGGTATCATGAGTCACCGATTCTCCACGGCTCAGCGATCCGATGACGCCGAGACCGGGAATGCCTCCGGGGAAATTACTGACCCGAACACCCTCGGGCGAGTGAACACGTCTCCGCGGTGCATTAACAAGTGGATAATCCTGTGCCTCGCGGTAGCCCTGCTCGATCAAATCGATTGATTCCTCTACGGTGATCAGCCCCCTGATGTCCTCTGGCCTTAACAGTAGAAACGTTTTATCAGCTCCAACCACCTTACTCATGTGCCAGTTCTCCTCTTATTTAGGAGAGCTTTTTCAGCTCATCGATATAGTCTTTAAAACCCGACTCAATGTCAAATTCCGGCGCCCAATCCAGGACATCCTTGGCCTTGGTAATAACCATTGGCTGTCTGGCTGACCGGGGTGCTTGTCCGGGAATCATCTCCACTTCAAGGTTCGGCAACAGCTTCTGGGCCATGGCCACCAGCTCGTCGAATTTCACCACAACACCAGTGCCGATGTTCAACGTCACAGGAGAGGAAAGATTAACCGTCGTTGCCCGATCCAAAGCACGACCCAGGTCCTTGTAGTAAACATACTCGAAATCCCTGGCCTGTTCCTGCCGTACTTTCACTACGCCTCCCTTGATACCGGTCAGCAAAATATCTTGCAGCATCTCACCGCCCCCTGAGCCCCCCGCAAAGTGCCCCACCCCATACACGTTGGCAAGACGGAGGGCAATGAGCTCGAAGCCATAAATTCGCTGATAGGCCTCCACCATCAGTTCCTTGGCTACTTTGGAGTTGCCGTAAGGCTCCCCCGGACCACGGCGGAATGATTCGTCGATAGGAATCGTCTCGCCCTTGCGACGGTCATAAACACCAAAAGTGCTTATCTGGACCAGACGTTTGACACCGGTAAGACGCACCGCTTCCGCGACGTTGATGGTTCCCATGACATTGATTTGCATGCCGGTGTAAACGGGCTGAGCAACTTTGCCGCCGATGAGCCCGGCGGTGTGAATGACCTTATCAACTTTATTTGCCTGAATCGTCTCGATCAAAGCGGGCAGGTCTCGGACGTCCCGCTGCACCACCGTGACGTCCGCCGAACCTAGTTTTTTTTCAGAAAGTCTTGGCGCGGTGCCATGTCATAAAATACGATCCTCTCCCCCCGTTTGAGCGCCAGTTGCGCATAGGAGGTCCCCACTAAGCCCAACCCGGTGATGAGCGTTGCCATTTTTACTCCTTTCTATTATTCCGATAGAAATAATTGAGAACCGGCTATGAAATGGGGGCCATCAGGAATCGATTCATTCCTTGAACCGCTACCCGTTGCGGACGTTTGGTTGTCCCCGCCTTATTACTGAAGGGAACCATATCCGATCAGAGCCCATAAATTCAACTCATTTCCCCTGTTGCAAGCCACGCTTGACTCCCCATTTACATATGATATGGCTGCACCCCAACGGTCCTTTTCGTCGCTGCTTTAATTGTGGGCCGGCCAAGGGGTGTCCAATAGTCATCCTAAAGGAGGGAAGTCATCATGCTCGAAAGAAATGAATTGGGAAATGGAGCGAAAATGAGAGGTCCATTGACACCCTTGGACCTGTTGACTCTTTTGTTAGCGGGCTTGTGGTTGCTGGCACTGCCGGGATTGTCTGGAGCCGCATCATGGGACGAGACCCTTGCAGCAGCAAAGAAAGAAAACAAGCTAGTCGTTGTGCTGGGTGGCGGCGCATCGCGGAGATACCGGCCAGTCTTTCAGTACTTCGAAGACAAGTTCGGAATCGAAACGGTGGTCTCAACGGGAAGTGGACGCAAACAGGCGGACCGCCTCCTGGCTGAGCGCGGAGCCCGGAGATACAAGGTGGATCTCATCATGACCGGGGGCACTACCGGGAACACTAGGCTACTGCCCAATGGCGTCATCGATCCCATCACACCGGAGTTGTTTCTTCCTGACGTGGTGGACAAATCCTTATGGTACAAAGGCAGACACTACTACAGCGACCCCAAGGAGAATTACATCTTTGCCTTCTCAGCCGCCGCCGACTTGACACCCATCGCTATGCGCTTCAACACGGATAGATTGCCCATCAAAAAAGCCAAGCGGATGAACTCTGTATGGACGTTTCTCGACAAGAAGCGTTTTGGTGGACGAATCGTCGCCTTGCCACCAACCTTGGCGGGCGCTGGTGGGACTTACTTCACCGCTCAGGTTCATCCGGACCTTGGGGTGGAGTTTCTGCGGCGTTTCTTTGACCCGGAGCTAAAGGTCGATTTTATCCAAAGTTACCGCCAGGTGGCGGACGGTGTTGCCAGGGGTAAATACACCATGGGCTTTTTTATCGGTTCCGGTGGTCAAGACATTGACAGGCTGGGTGATCTAGGTCTGCCGGTGGCAAACTTCGGGGAGATCATAGAAGGGCCCCTCAAGGAGCGGCCGACTCTCCAAGGGACCGCGTCGTCCAATAACATCATGGTAGTGAATGGGCGGCCGAACCCGAATGCGGCGAGGCTCTTTGTCAACTGGTTCCTCTCCAGGGAGGGACAAACCATCATGCAAACCAACAGTGGCCGTTCGCCTGCCCCCAGTTTCCGCGTGGACGTAACGGATCAGGGCAAGGTGCGCACGGCAGACATGCGCAAGCCGGGGATTGATTATCTCACAATGGCCCATGACCCCGAAATTCAGACGAAGCGACTTCCGTTGCTTAAGCGGGCGGAAAAACTTTATCGAAAAATACAAGGTAAATAACCGTAAAGACTCATTTCGCCCCGTACGCCATGATTCGAATGTAGATTGAAGAATTGCGCCTAACTTTGCAGGTTCTCTCCATTACGAGAACGCTGGCATCACATCCGCGGCAAAGCGCTCCATCATGACCCGATCGAAGGGCCGTGGCGTCATCAGGATAATGTGGTTGATGCCAGCATCCGTCCATCGGTCCACCTGTTCCTGCACCTCAGCGACGCTACCAAGCAGCATGCTGTCACGGGTCTGCGTTTCCGGGGCCTGGTATCGTTTAGAAGGTTTGCGTGCCAGCGCTGCGCCTCGGGCCACCAACTGGTCCACCTCTTCCCGGCTGTCACTAAGCTTGATCTGAAGCTGCACCGAGTGACGCATTCGGCCGAAGTCGCGGCCCATCTCTTTGCAGACTCCCTCCATTTTCGTCAAATTCGCTTTCACATCCTCCAACGGTGCGATCTGGTTGTAGTCGGTGGCGTGTTTGGCAGCTACCCGCATGGTGCGCTCGCCGGTGCCGCCCACAATGATGGGTGGATGCGGCTGCTGGACCGGCTTGGGCATCATGGGCGCGTCATGGAGCGAGTAGTATCGATCGCTAAAGTTGGCTGGTTCCTCGGTCCACAGCGCTCTAATGACAGACAGGGCCTCGTCCAGGCGGTCCACTCGTTCTTGAAACGGACGCCACTCAATCCCGTGAACCTCGAACTCCTCCGGCATGTTACCGGAGCCGATCCCTAGCTCCGCGCGGCCGCCTGAGGCATGGTCGATGGTATTGATCATCTTCGCCGTAATAACCGGGTGGCGAAAGTTGTTGTTCATCACCAGCATTCCCAGTCGCAGGCTTTTCGTATGGCCTGACATGGCGGCAACAACCGTGAGCCCTTCGAGCCGTTCCGGCGACGGCCCCCTGCCCTGCCGGATCTGCATGAGATGGTCCGATGGGTAAAAACCGTGATAGCCCATCTCGTCGCAAGCCTTGCATATCACAAGGAAGTCCTGCCAACCAAGACCAGAACTCCCACCTATGCTGAACAACGCTTTTCCCGCCATGGCTCAATGCCCAGATTTAACTACAGATAAAGTTCTCGCCAGTCTCTATGCTAGCCCTAGAACAATGTCAATGACTATTGACAGGTTCTGCGCCAAGCGCTATAAGGCTGCCTGAGAAATTTTCTATCCAAGGGAGGTTCCTAATGCAAAGTTACCCACGAAGCCTTTCGATGTTGTCCTTTGTGTTCCTAGTTTCCATGACGATTATACTCACTGGTAAAGTCGTGGAAGGAAGCGATGCTGCGGATTTTTATAAAAACAACCGATTGAAGATTGTTGTTCAATATGGGCCTGGGGGGGGCACAGATATTCACGCCCGCTGGCTTGCCCGGCACTTACCGAGACTTACCGGTGGCAAGGCAATTGTTCAGAACCAACCCGGCGCCGGTGGGATTATCGCCTATAACAAGCTGTACAACGCTAAACCGGACGGCCTGACCATCATAACATCCCATGTGAAACTCGTGGCCTTCGATATCTTCAAGCGGAAGGGTGTCCGCTACAAGTTCCAGGAATTTCCTATAATTGGCCGTACCCAGACACCTGAAGTTGTTCTTTTCATTCGAAATGACCTTCCCACGGATTTGAAGGCGTTGCGGAAGATGAAAAAGATCCGTATCGGAGAAAGCTCACCTTTCTTCGGCGGACTCATGGCGGAAGCTCTGGGCCTATCCAACGTCACCCTCATACCTGGATACCAAGGGATTGCAGCAAGGGTAGCAGCCATGCAACGCGGCGAGCTAGACGGCGCACCCGGCGGGATAACGAGCATATTCAGGCATGACGAGGTGATAAAACCTCTTGTGTCGGCCTTTCACGACAAGCGTGCGCCGCAGGTGCCCGACTTGGGAACAATTGGCCGCGATCCGGGAAAGAGCTATGCCACTTCATTCGCAGGGCTCATGTGGACGATTGTTACGACACCTGGAACCCCGAAGGATAGGACCCAGTTTCTCGAAAACACTCTACAGAAACTAACACAAGACAAGCAAGCTCAAGCAGAGGCAAAAAAACTCAACCTCTCCCTTCAGTGGGCAGGGTCATCGGAGTTGAGTAAGATGAGAAAAGTCTTTACGGACTTGACTCCAAAAGAACGCAAAGAGCTTAGGTACATCACTGAGAAAAAGTACGTCGGCGCCATCAACTAGGTCATTGTGCGGCGGGAGACCCACGGGAGCAACATCCCCGGGTCTCCCCATTTCATGGCTTATCAGAAGAGACAAACTCTTCTGATCACCACCTTAAAATTGCCAAAATCTAGTTTGAAAATGGCAGGTAGTCTTCCAGTAAACCCCTGTGCCAGGGGACATTCATCAGGTGGTCGAAAACTCCTAACATCAGCGCCAGCACCAGGCCCACAGCGAGCAGGGTCACGTACCAGGTCGCCCGGCTAAAAAACCACAAATAAACGGCCAAAAACACAGGAATCGCGACCTTAAATCCAATCAGCAAAATTAAGGCGAATAGACCAAGAGCACTGCCAAAGAAGCCACCGGCGCGCCGGGCAACGTCGGCTGCGGGAACCGAGGTATCGACAGAAATGTCGAGGATTGCCTCACGCGTTGATGACTCCACCGGGGGTTGGTACAGCAGCTGGTATGAATCTTTTATCAGCTGCGCCAGTGCTATTGCCAACACGGGAATACCAATGGTCAACGGAAACAACTTGGTCTCAAAGGGCCAACCAACGGCGGTAATGAGACCCCATGCCAGGACTGTCACCAGCAAAAAATCGAACAGGACAAAAGAGGCACGGGCCAGGCTCATGGATCCCCCGTCGGGTCCGGAGTTGTCCGGGCCCTACGCTGCTTGATGGACGGATAGGCCAGAGCCAGTACGATGAGAAGGAAGAGAACTACAACGGAAGGCCGCGACATCCAACTCCATCCATAGGTAAGGATGGAAATATAGAGGTACTTTTCCACTGTAGCGCCCAGGACAAATCCGATAATCAGCGGCGGGCGCGGCCAACCAAAGCGCTTCATGGACCACCCGAGCAGCCCGAAGCCAAGCAAGACAATCATGTCACCCACGTGGCGCCTGGCAAGGAAGGACCCAAGGAACATGATCACCAGTAGAATGGGAGCCAGCACCTGTCCCCGGATGGTTGCGATTCGCGCCAGCTGATTGGCCAAAAGAAAACAAAGGCCCGTCCCTAGAATATTCGCCAAGGCCAGGCTCCAGCCAATGGTAAAGGTCACATCTAGATGCTTGGTGAGCATGTCTGGCCCTGGTTCGAGCCCCTGAATCGTCATCGCTCCGAGGAAAAGAGCCATGGTTGTGCTGCCTGGGATTCCAAAGGCGAGGGTAGGAATCAATCCGCCGCCTTCCTTTGCATTGTTCGCGCTTTCAGGAGCAATCACTCCTCGGACATCTCCCTTGCCAAAATTTTCCGGATTCTTTTCCGTGTGCACGGCCTGACCATAGGCAAACCAATCAACCACAAGACTCCCTAGCCCGGGTATGGTGCCAATCCACACGCCAAGAGCGCTGGAGCGTAACACAAGCCACCAGTGGCGAAATGCGTCATGAAAACCCTCCAAGCGTCCCTTCAGTTTTTCCGTAGAGCCGTGGGCGATGCTTGTACCGCTAACCACCAGGTCAGCCATCTCCGCCAGCCCGAACAATCCCAACGCCAACGGCACCACATGAAATCCATCCCACAGATAGATCAGATCGAATGTCCACCTGTCCACACCCGCCAGCGGATCCAAGCCCACCATTGCTAGAAGAAATCCCAGGCCCCCAGCAACCACTCCCTTCATGGGCGCAGAGCCGCTCAGGCTGGCCACCATCGACACACCCAGCAGGGCCATCATAAAAAACTCGGGGGAACCAAAGAGAAGAACCAGGGGACCCAGAACAGGGATAGAAAGGGTCAACACCAGGGCGCCGAATAATCCGCCTATAGCAGACACCGTAAATGCCGCTCCCAACGCCCTCCCGGCCTCTCCTTTTTTGGCCATTGCATGGCCGTCGATAATCGTCGCCTGGGATCCGACTGTACCGGGAAGCGCAAATAGCACCGAAGGAATGGTATCCGAAGTGGTAGTGACCGCCAGCATTCCAATTATAAAGGCAAATGCCGAAACGGCACTCATATCAAAGGTAAAAGGAAGCATAATTGCCAGTCCCACAACGCCACCGATACCGGGGATTACCCCCAAGGCAAGACCAAGTACAACACCGGCCGTAAGCATAAACAGGTGCCACGGGGAAAGGATGTTGATCAAAGCCTGCACTAATGCTTCAAACATGGTATCCCGTCAGAATTAACATGTCCTTGTATGCGCATCGTCATCAGATTACATCGACCACTGGATTTGAAACTGGTCTGTAGACCCAAAGGTAGCTGCCGTTTCCCCTTTTAAAATCATCATCGGTTGTGTGCCCTCAGCAAGCCGATGTGGTCCATGGCAATCCGGTACCCGTACACTATTGCATTTTAACTTGTCAAGTCAGGAAAACAGACCGGTGTGACATTCGGGTCACAACAAGGGCGTTGCAACCTACGGCACGAACGGATATCTTCTTTTGGGTCGATTGAAGTGGCAATCCGATCACATATTTTTCTTAACTTTTTTTCGTTAGGAGGCAACAACCATGTGGATTCCGTCAGTATTGAACAGGTGGAAGTCGATTGAGGATCGAGCCGTAACCGCTAGAATACCTGAGACCCTCGAGCTTTATAATGAGATTATTCAACAAAAGAAAAAATCACGCATTATGATGCATAGTAATGAATTAAACTGGAAAGTTACCGAGGGGGGTGTTAAGCACGCAAACCTGCTGGACTTCCGGCTAGGATTCCAGAACACATTGGCCAACCTTGCGATTTCTGAGGTACCGCCGGGGAGCGAGGCAAGCGACGGACACAAGCACGGAGAGGCCTATATCTATTGGCTCGAAGGAAAAGGATACAGCATTGTGGGCGATGAAAGACATAACTGGGGTCCTGGGGACGCCATGTATGTTCCTCCCGACACGTTTCACCAGCATTTTGTGACTTCCGACACGCCGGCAAAGTATCTGCGAATTATCCCCTCTCCCCTGTTAATGAACCTCTTAGCCGTAATCGCCTCTTTGGGACCCTATCTCAATCCGGAGGCTCAGAAATAGTGGGGTGCGGCGAGACTTAGAACAGGCAGATAGGCACGTTGCGGCTCACCCCAAGAGTCGTGGGGTCAGTTGTCACTCCAGCCCGAACTCTTTCCAACGTGAAAGGAGACGGGATTTCAGTTCTTTGGTGACT
Organism: uncultured Binatia bacterium (SeqCode); assembly: GCA_965215595.1. Taxonomy (GTDB): domain Bacteria; phylum Desulfobacterota; class Binatia; order UBA9968; family CAXXLF01; genus CBDCDW01. The sequence continues at coordinate 1,318,350 of CBDCDW010000007.1, forward strand.
TTGTTCACGGGCTTGAATCTCACGATTTCTCCACCCGGTCCCCGCTTGGCCCGGAAGGTTGCATCGATGACCACGCTTGAAGTCTTTCCGCCGTAGAGATCGGTCAGTGGATCGTGCGGGGACGGCCGGTCCCGTGGACCGACCCGCATGTGCACGTCCGGCATGACACCCTGCATGACCCTCCACAGAACGTCGTCCCAGTCTCGGACGTCGCAATCCTCATCCACCAGGATGGTCCACCGGGGCATGCGGTTATCGTAGGCTTCCGGAGCACCACGCAGGTTCTGAATCACGTGATCCACCTCTTCCGGTGAATTGACACGCACTCCGATTACGGCCATGAGAGCGTGGCTTGCCCCCACGTGGTCCGGGATGTAGAGGTCGGTGATTTGCTCGATGTGGCTGTTGCTCTCGAGAAATGCGTCCGTAAAGAGCCACTTGGGGTAGTCCTCATGTTGGCGACAGATGAGACCATAGCTGAGGGGATTCTTTCGATGGGTAATGCACGTGACCTTTATGAGAAACGCTAGATCACTGTGCGAATAAAATCCTGGAGACTCGCCGTGGGGTCCCTCCGAAGTGCGAACTTCGGGCACCACCTCCCCTTCGATGATTATCTCAGCGGTGGCTGGCACCAGGAGGGAAGAATGTGTCACGCAGCGAACGAGAGGGACCGCCTCGCCTCCCAACGCACCAGCCAAGGCGTATTCAGCGTGGGGATACTCCTTCGACGGTACGGATTGAGCGCCGCTATAGGTCAGGCGCGGATCCATGCCAAGGGCCAGAGCAATTGGAGTTGGCTTACCCTTCGTTTCGTTCTGGAATATATGCAGGGCAGTGCCATAACCCCGTGGCGATTGACCAAACGGGAGCCCGCGAGCATTGAGGGTTAGGCTCTGCTTGTCCTTAATCATCGCACGATAGAGACCGTAATTGGTATACCCTGTTTCTGCGTCGGCAGTGATCACAGCCGCCGTTGTGCCAATGTACTGACCGCCGTCTCCTTCGTGCCACCAGGGAGTTGGGAATTGATAGAGATCCACGTCATCACCCCGGTGCACTTCATCCTGGCAAAGGCCGGTTTCCACCACCACCGGTGGAATCAGGTTTTCTTTCGCCTCTCGAACCTTTCGAATGATCGCCCTGCCGTCCGGGGGTGTACCGAAGCCAAGAGACAACTTCTCGGCACTGTCCATGAGGTTAGTGACCAGCGAATGACCTGGATAGCCCTTGATGTTCTCGAACAGCAACGCCGGTCCATTACGATCCAAAGTGATGGCGGAAATGGCACCCAACTCGTGCTTGAGGTCCACTTCTGCCGTGACACGTTTAAGCAGGCCAGCCTCCTCCAGAGTCGCCACGTAGCCGCGCAAGTCCTCGTTTCCAACCTTTGTGCTTGTTGTTGCTTGCGATTTATTTTTTGCCATCGCCTGATGCCTCCTAGGTCGCCCCCGTAATATGAGTGATCTTAATCCGGTGGGTATCTTATTCGGGTTAGTGCTCACTTGTCAATTTGTAGTCCCAAGTGATAACTCCGCACGGAATTCCACGAACACGAATATCCGTGCTCTCCGCTCTTTGCTGCCATGCTCAGCACTCGCTACTCGGCACTGATTATTATCGATGCTTTTCGGTGGGAAGAAATTGTAGGAGGCTAGTTAAAAATGGGATTCAATACCTCGACCTGTTAGTGAAATATCAAAAGGTAAGCTTGACGGCGGCACCTGACATGCCGCATTGGGCAGGTTGGAGGGGTTGAACACCATGGTGCACAACCCCAATCATTTTGAATGCAACTACTATCGCCTCACCAACCAACAGCCACTGCTACTTATTCGGCTTCAAATGGACCCTTCGGTTCTTGGCTCGACCCTCAGGGGATTTATTGGAGGCCAACGGGTTCGTCAAACCAAGACCCAGGGGGATAAGACGCTGTTTCGGTATACCCTTATTGAATAAGATACTCAGTCACCGCCTTTGCGCGGTTTTCCGAAAGCCCCTGATTGTAGCGTGCCGTTCCTCTGCTGTCCGTGTGACCCAGCACCTGCACTGTTAATGAGGGGTTTTTCTGCAAAACCTCAACAACGTCGTCCAGTATAGGATAAAAACGTGGCTTAATGTCCCACTTGCTGGTTTCAAATCGGACGTTATGAAGAGTCCAGCACCCGCTGGTATCCACCTGGGCACCCCCTGGAGTACCGGGGCAAATGTCCATATTGTCCAAGACTCCATCACCATCGGAGTCCATTATCTTCTTGGGAGCCTGGGTAATTTGGGTAGGCACAGGGCATCCCCTGGCGTCCACCCGCACGCCTCTGGGCGTGTTGGGACACTGGTCGGACGGGTCAAGGACTCCATCGCCATCCTGATCCCCCACTTTTGCCAAAAACACGCGTTCCACAAAATTTGCCATGGCGATGTTGGATCTCGTCGCCTTCTCATCCACGGAGAAACCACAGCCCCCTTCCATGGCAATCTGTTCCATCTCCTTCTGACCCTCAGGGTCGTTTCCCACCACCACGGGAAAGATGCACACTCGATCACCAAACCGCTTCTTCATGCTCTTGGCAGCCTTCACTGCGTTACCTACAGTTCCCTTTCCATCGCTCACAATGATAGCGGCGATAGGGCCCTGGGTTGTCTTAAGATCATCACTGGCCCCTTTGATTGCCAGAGCCAGTGGTGTTTCTCCGAACGGCAAGACCACGGTCCTGAGCGCTCCTTCAAGTTTCGTCTTCTTAAAGTCCGTAACACCGTAAATCAAATCTGTTTGACTTGCGGCAAGGTCATACTTGCCTGCCAGTTTCCTGAGGCCGGCCTTGAGCCGAATATCGGGGATGGCCTGGTTCATTCGGTTTACAAATTCCTTGGCAAGGTCCAATTTGACCTGCCCCTTGTATTTATCCGCCATGGATCCTGACGAATCGAGAACCACCACGAAATTATCCTTCTTTTGCATTAGCTCCCCAGACCGTAGTCTAGGGTTTAAATTCTGAGCTGCGAATGGCTGCAACGGTTTTTGAGGATGAAGCGAAGCGCAGCTGGCCAGCAGGAAAGCGCCTAGCACCACAAGCAACGTCGCGATATTATTGTTCTTTTTCATCGGGCGCACTCCTTCCCTCCCTTATGATTTGGAAGCGGCAATACATAAATTACCTGTTAATGGTCTTCCATACTCCCAATAGCATAGCCGACCCCAGGTCGCTACTAGTAAAATTACTAGTATTGGGAGAAGCATCTACTAGTAGGCTTAGGCCGAGCATTGCCGGGCGACAATATTGTCTCTATGGATTGGAAAACGTTCGCGATTGATTTAACGCCTTTTGCCCTGATCCTGTCTCCGGTTGCCTGAACGTAGCATGCGTAAATTCAATGCATGCTTTCCTTTGCATCGGTTGCTCAAAAATGACCTCAAGGCTTGATCACCCGAATATTTAAAAAAATATTTGTTGACTGTGCGGCCATCAGATTCAAGCTCATAGTCAAAAAGTTCACTGTTGCGAACTCTACAAAATGCCTTTCGGTCATCATAAAAAGTAGAAGACCGGTTCGGTACTGCAAAGGGATAGTTTCCCAGAAAGTAGCCGCCGCTGAGCATGAGTGTGCCGCTGTTTGGGAGAGGTTCCAGATCAATTCCCCCTTTATTCCCTTTGGTGACCTTTTGCAGGCGAACACGAACTCCAGGCATTGATCGAATATCTTTGACCTCACCTTTCTGGAAAATCACGGGCTCACTTACCCATGACGGAAACACGCTGACAGAGCCGTCCGGGTTCTTGACCCTCTGACGGGACCATTTGGCTTTGGGCCAAAAAATGTAGTTACGGCCGCCGGTGGTTTTTGACAGGGGTCCATCTCCCATATTTATAAAAACGTCAAATTGTCCCGCTTCTCCAATGATGTACTACTGGCGATTGAAGCTACTCTGCCGCGACTGCTGAATGCTCAGCTGGCACCTGCCATTAACTGTCACACGCACTCCGCCATGTTGATCTTGACGAAACCGACATGTGCTTTGAGCGAAGGCCTCGGAACCGGTCAAGAGTACAATCAAGAAAAGCCAGGTCATGCGGTAGTCCTTATCAATCTCTAGTCCACGGAATTCAACTTTTGGGTTTCTATGATTGTTTTACTGCGGCGGGGTTAATCTTATTCAGGTTAATACTGACTTGTCAATTTCCGGTGTTCCGGTCCCCGCTACGCCAATGTGCGTAATCTACGGTTGAAAGTTCTTCTGACGCTTTGCGCCACGCGCTTAGCGCTTTGCCGCACCGCTCAGTGCTAATCTGCTTATGTACTGACCCGTGAGATAGCCTTGACATTAGGGTCCACCTAAATATACTGCTTCGGGTCTCATGAGCTTTACCAACGACTCCGCTTGTGACCGGGTAGATGGGAAGCCAGTCATTTGGAATTGCATCGAGTTCGCAGGCCCGAGGTACGGAGAATACCTAAATGCTCACTAGGGAAGAGAACGAATCATTGACCCGAGTGGGACCCGGCACACCCATGGGCGAACTGCTCCGGCGCTATTGGCACCCAGTGGCTGTGGCAAAGGAACTGACCGACGAAAATCCCACTAAGTTTGTCCGTATCCTTAGGAGAAAACCTGGTGCTGTTTCGCGATAAGACCGGTCGGGTGGGACTCCTGGAGGACCGTTGTGCTCATCGTGGCGCCTCGCTGGTTTATGGTCGAGTTGAGGAGCGCGGGATTGCCTGCGCCTATCATGGTTGGCTCTATGACACGCAGGGAAATTGTTTAGAAACCCCACCCGAACCTGCCGAGAGCAAATTCAGACTTACCATTAAACAAAAGACCTACCCGGTACAGAAGCTCACTGGTCTGTACTGGGCGTACCTTGGCCCCATGCCTCGCACAGCGCTCCCGAAGTGCGACATTCTGGCGCGCACGGACGGTAAACGGCGCATTAACGTCCATCCGTTGCTGGACTACAACTGGTTGCAGACCGTGGAGAACTCCGTGGACCCGACTCACGCGCCCATTCTTCACCAGGACACCGCGGGCCGCTCCGCACGCCCGGTCAACACCACTCGCGGCTTCATCGACGACCAGCCCAGCTTCGAATTCTGGTTGGTGCCCTATGTGATCATGAAACGGCGGAACTTCCGTAATGGCGAGGGTGACGAACATCCTCTCATCTTCCCCAACATCCTGCGTACCGGGGGGACAGCCCAAATCCGAGTACCCATGGATGACACCCACACGTGGCGGGTGGACGTCAACTTCCAGCAGAGCGCCGACGGCGGCAAAGATCCCACGGCTGAGGAGCCCGAGGTGATTTACCGGGAACCCTACAAAGACCCACCGGATCGCTCACATCCCTTCACCCGCTGGAAGATGGACACCGTGGCGCGGCACTACGGTTTCATCTTGGGTGTGCGACACAATTAGTCAGGCTCGAGAGCAACTAACACTCATTGACTCCAGACCTCTGATCGGGCGCTGCCAAGAGCCACGTATCAAGCTCTTCTAAATTAAGCCGATGATCCTCAGCCAACAAAGAAAAAGGGAGGGATCACATTGAAGGTAGCTTTGTCCATATTATGGATTATTCTAGTGTTCGGTTCGAACTCTCTCGCCCAGGGCAAACAGCAGATATCTCAGCCTTGGAGTAAAGCGAATCTATTCGATTCCAAGACCAGGACCTATTACATCCCCTACGAGTTGTGGACGGGTGCTCCGTGGGACGGTGTTAAGGAGAAAAGACTCCATAAAGCAGATTGGACTCACAGGAGGGGCGATAGAACCATTAAAGGCTGGCGCCCATGGAAACACCCAAAATTAAATAATCAAGTCTTTAACGTTTACCGTCGGTTTCATGAAAGGCGAAACAAGACTCAACTATTCATCATGAGAGACAAAGGGTGGGGCAGAGTATACGACAGCCGACCAGAGAAAGATCGAGAAGATCACTTTGACGGCGGTGTGAAAGTCCCCGCGGGAGGAGGCTGGAAACTTGGGGTGAGATTTCATTCGTGTCAACGGCGGTGGAGGGAGAACCGTAGCAAAAGGCGGCCATGGGCAGGCTTGCCGTAGAGATAGACAAGGATGGACTGAAATGGGGCACAAATGGCGTTTTGGAGTCCCTTACCTATATGTATTACATTAACGGTGAATTAAATAATTCATACATCTATAAACCAAATCGTGGGCTCGTCAAAGTAATGTCGGGCGAACGACCCGGGAGATATAAAGGCGACTGTGACTAAACATTTGGGAAAGCCGGATCCCGCTATCAGATAAGATCAACTACTTCTGAAGGACAATCTGGTTTGGGAGGATGTCATATTGAAGATACTATTAGCATTCTCCGTAATCGCACTCATATTCTCCGTTTTCCCGTATTTCATAGCCCGATCGAGGAAAGCAGTTCATACCGTCCCAATTTTGTGGCTTAGTTTGACTATGGGCTGGACAGTGGTGGGCTGGGTATTAGCTTTTATATGGGCCTATATGGATAATGTAGAAAATCCAAAAGACAGCGGAGGATATCTCCCCAGTAAATTTGCTTCAGGGATGGACGGAAAAGAAACCGAGATGGATGACGAGGAGCTGGAAAGACAAATATCTGGAGCCATGGCGGATGAAGACTTCGGAACCGTAAGGCGCCTGGTAGGTAAGAGAAAATTTCCCTAACGTTGAGTTAAGGCCAGATACCCCTACCCCACCCTACCAAAGTGGGCAGGGGCCAAAAGGTCTTGGATCTCGTGATTTAAGGGTTCAAACTAGGGGAAGCTCAAGTTCGATGAAGGATATGGAATCTGTGCGTACACCAGAGCCGGTGGATTACGTTTACGTGAATGAGCCCGCCGCGTTGGAAAGGTTGCAGCGGCGCATCAGCGGATACGAAAGGGTAGCGCTTGATACCGAGGCCGATAGCCTGCACAACTATTTCGAAAAGATTTGTTTAGTCCAGCTCTCCATTGGTGGCGAGCACTTCCTCGTAGACCCGCTTTCCCAATTGGATTTTACCGGTTTCATCGAAGTCCTGGCCAAGAAGCTGCTGATTGTTCACGGCGGCAACTACGACCTGCGCATGATGCGAGCCTGGAGCGGTTTCAGACCGCACCGTGAAGTCTTCGACACCATGATCGCGGCGCAACTGCTCGGCATCGAACAGATCGGGCTGGCCGCCCTCATCGAGAAGTTTTTCGATATCACCATAGGAAAAGAAGGACAGAAGTCTGACTGGTCGCGTCGACCGCTCAGCGAGAAGCAGCTGCACTATGCGGTCAACGACACGCGTTTTCTCGAGGGCCTCGCCGAACACCTGCACGGCGAACTGCTCCAGCGGGGACGGGTTCCTTGGCACACCGAAAGTTGCCGAGCCATGGTGGACTCCACCGAACGTGATAATTCACGCGATCCCGAGGAAGCCTGGCGAATCAAAGGCGCCGGTCGATTGAGCCGTCGCCAACTGGCCTATCTGCGGGAGCTCTGGCACTGGCGTGACGATCACGCCCGGCGCGCCAACGTACCTCCCTTCAAGGTCTTCGGCAATCAGCAAATGCTGGAGCTGCTCCAATGGGCTGAGTCTAATCCCCACTCACCACTGGACCAAGGACCAAAACTCCCCCGCAACATCGTTGGCTCGTTGCTGAAAGCTCTCCAGGAAGCCATTACCCGGGCGGCCGGCATGACACCTGCAGAGTGGCCCGAACGTCCGAGACATGCACCCCTTAACACACCGCGCATCGACTGCACGGATCAGATCGATGCCCTGCGTAACCAGTGCGCCGAGATCGCCAAGGAACTGGAGATCGCACCGTCGACGCTGGCGCCCAGAGCCGCCCTCGAGGCCATAGCCCGAAACCGGTCTCGGACCCTCCATGATATTATGGCAAGTGGGGGCCTGTTACGCTGGCAGGCGGAACTCGTAGAAACCGCGGTGGAGAAAACGTTGCACGGGACCCGGGAAAAGCATCCATTACGATAAAGAACGCATGGGCCATCTTCTACGGCTAATTTTGTGGGACAGAGGGCTAGTTAAATTTTTTGTTTAGGTTTACGGGGGCTGGTCAATGCTAGTTAGGGCCTAACATCTTCAACTGGAGGTCCATTCTGTTGCGGGCTCCAGATAACTTTCTTGTCATTATCGAGAAACTTCAGTTCGGGGTTACCTTTGGGATCGAGCATGAATGCGGCACGCAGTTTATAGTTGTCGTAAAGTCCAATACCCGTGTGCGCTTCACCCTCACCCCTTCTAAAAAAGATCAGACTTGGTCTATTTTTTAGGTTGGCCAAAGTCATATTAATTTTCTGGTCCTCGTCGTATAGATCCCAAGACACACCGGACTTGGCGATGAAGAATGCAGAACGGTGTTTCCCTTTTTGGTCATAAAATATTTGACCCACCCATTGGCGTTTATCACGCACGCCTTGCCACATGCGTCTCTCGCCACTTTCGCTGTAAAGGGTAAAACCCATTTTGTGGGAGAACTCGCTTTTGTCGAATCCTAGCGTTGCACGCACCTTTCCCTCATCATCCTTTAGAACAAACCTCTCAGCTTCAATCACCTTGGCCACTTTGCTGGGCTTAGCTTGACCCATCATAATCAAAGCAGCGATAACAATGAGCAACAAAACCCCGCCATACTTGAACCGGCGGTTCTCTCGCTCCAGATGGCTCAACCGTTGCCTTATAACTTCCATCGATGGTTCGTTCATTAAGATCCCCATTTACCACGGACAACTCTCAATTATTTTGATTTTCTCGTACTCCATTCCCCTATGGCGGCCATGGCACTCCTAACGACCCCCTCTTCATGGTGACCCATTACGAAGCCCTCGTGAACAACAATATTTCTGAGCGCGTTTACAGTAAGCATCATACAGGCAATGTTCTTGGGCAATTGATTGGCGTCCCTGAGCCGCATCACTCTTTGGGCAAAGCCTTCATTGGGAACCCTCTTCGAATCCACGATATCAAGAACCCTGTCCAATCTTAGATGGTCCTCGATCACTTCGCCTCGGCTGTGGTCTCGGCTCTCAATTGATCCCCCATCTCCCAACGAATCGTAACCCGTATCCTTATAAAGTTCGTAGCGGCCATCGCCATGAAGAAAAAGAAACGGTTTCGACTTGGGCCAGTGAAGTCGAGCGGGAGGTAAGTTAACCACAAGGGACATGAGATGCTCCCAGATGGTGGAGTTTCTCCATCTCCCTTGTCGCTTGATTCGTTCAATCAGTTTAGGAAACGCCAGGATTTCGCCGGGATCGAATACCGCGCGTATCGCTACGGCGCAGGTGTCTCCGTTGGCTTCTTTTAGCATGCTTACCTCCTGTTGTCGGGTGCATATGGGAGTCCAGGTCTCGGTTGAGTTGATAAGCGGGTTGCAAACACAATGCCAGGGATTAAACGTAGAAGATTCAATGGCTTGGAGTTGTCCCGGACAGCTCCTAAGAGAGTTACATGGCCAATGTGGCCAAAAACGCTCAACTCCCGTCGAAAGATAGTTTCCTGTCCACTTATCTGAAATGAAAATGAAGGGATGCAGGTTTGAACAAGAGGGGTGTTACAAATAGCGAAATGGGTAGGTTGACCTCAATGACTACTCCGCGATGTTATCCACTACTCCGATTTGCCACGTGTACGTACATTTGCATTTTTCACAGCTGAACGCCAACAGACCTTTACTGCACCTTGGACACTCCGCTTTAAACTTTAAGGCGAGATTAGGCTCGAAATTCCGTATGTCAATATCAACGCCCGTGTCATTGCACAAACACACTGTGCGAATTTCTTCCCCACAGACACATCTGTGATCCAAAGGCCAGGGCCGAACCGGGCTATGTTTACCATTGACGGTATTTTTTCTCGCCTCTGCGCTTATGTTGTCGGGATCGCTTCCATCAGTGTTTCGGGGACGGTCCAGTCGGCTAACAATGTGCTTAAGTTCGTTCATACTGTCGATCACATATACGTTGGGGTGGGGCAATCCTCCCAAGGTTAACTCCCTTGTCGTTGCTTCCATCTCTCTCATCCCTTGCTGCAATTCATCATGGCTACCCTCGGGTATCACGTAAATCATCAGATTCTTCTCCATATCGTGATATAGAAGAGGGTCAGAACTGAGGCCAAAGCTCCCGCATTCCGAGCAATGGACCAGATTAAACGTACCCTGCTTGATTTCGTCTTTTAGGTAGGGATCGATTGTCACGTTCGCAGACTGCCAGACTTTTGAGGTAAATTCTTTGTTGCAACTCGGGCAAGTTAAAACCGCGTCCTGGTATTTGGACATTAAAGACTCCTTTAATGATTCTTGCGAAAGTACCGCACAGTTACCGTCATCATTAGGTGTTATCGCCAGGATAACTTACTCAGCCGCGACACCACGTCTTTCCACGGACACCGGCAGTATCTAACGTGGTCTGCATCCCCAAAGAAGCAAGAGCGGTACCAGACCTCAACGGGCGCAAGCCATTGTTTTCAATAGAGATCCTTGTGGTAGGATACAGCGCTCAGTTCCCTAATGGACAAATTTTGAAACGCAGATACCAAAATGACCTGGTAGCAGGCCAAAGTTAACCCCGATCCGAAATTATTTTCCATGCGAAGTACGGCTAAACCCTAGGCACAAAGACCTGAGACGCCAGACGTTAGACCGATTCCAGGTTCCCCTATAGGTGGGTTGGAAAATCCCACGATGATACAGAAAATTACGAGAGAGAAAATTCATTTTTCACGGTCTCTTTTTTCGGATCGGGGTTAATACCACACCTAACAGCCTGGTTAGTTCAGACCATGACAATTTTGAATTGCAGGATGGGTTTCGGTTTAACAGACGTCAACCGAGAAACGTAGGCTTGCCGCCTTCTTCCTGGGGATTGTGCCGTGACGTGAACCGTCAATTTCCGGTGACACGTTGCTCATGTTGAATCGACATGCGCAAGCCAAACGCGCGGGCAACCACTGCCAGACCCACCGTGAGGGCCATGATCAGCAGACTAATGATGCTAGCCTCTTCGTATTGGCTAATGGCCGGCGAAGCGAATTCCAGGGCAAGCAACGAAAGCGTCATGGTGTCACGAGAGGCCAGCAGGATGATACTGCTGGTGGTCCCCGCCGCAATGACAAAATTCAACGTTGCGACCAGGATTAAGGTTGGCATGAGCAGAGGTAACCATACCATGAAAAATGTTCTGAACCAGCCGGCGCCGCTTACCCGTGCGGCCTCTTCCATATCAGCACCGATCTGAATGAAGACACCTTTCAGGAGATTAACTCCGGTCGTATTGCCCTGGATCACAACCACGAGGACCAACGCCCAGATGGTGCCGAAGAGGAACTTGAGGGGTCTGATTTCGGTGCCGGGTATGTTACCAATGAACATCCACATCAACCCAAGCCCCAAGAGGATACCCGGGATAGCCGCCGAGCCCCAGATTATGGTGTCGAGGGCGGTACGGCCCTTCCAGCGCGTGCGGACGAGAATATACGCGATAATAGAAAACAAAAGCGGGCTGAAAATAGCAGCGGTTAGCGAGAGCTTGAGTGTGGTGAACATCGCCTTGTGAAATAGAGAGTCTGTGAACACCTTGACCCAGTGATCCATGGTCCACACGGTATTTAGAAAGAAATAGCCCGTACGGGTCATGAAACTCCCCATGACGAGCACCATCGCCGGTGCGATAGTCAGCAAAACAAGGAGAAATGCAATCCCGCTAAATACGATCAACTTCCATTTGCCGAGGTCGATGAGGCCAGGCCGGAAGCTCCCCGTGATGGTCGTATAACGGCGACGATTGATAATCCAACGTTGCGTAGGGAGGATAAACGCGATCACCAGGAGCGTGAGGCTCGCCAGCACCGTCGCATGACCATAGTCAGGGACCGGCTGCCGGACCAGATCAAAGATCTTCGTCGAATACACATAGAATCTGAAGGGCTGGCCGAGCAGGTACTCCGTTTCGAAGGATTGGAAAATTCGAAGCAGCTGTAGTGCAAACACCAACGCCATGGGTGAAACCATGAGGGGCAAGGTCACACGCAGCATGGTCCGCAAGTTTGTCGCCCCGCCAACCCTCGCCGCCTCCTCCATGGCCGAGTCCATGTTCCGGAATGCAGGGGTGAGGAGCATGACCTTTATTGAGATGCCGGTGGCCATCAAGTGGGTCCAGACGATCCCGGAGACGCTAAAGATGTTGAACGGCCCATCCTCGACGAAGGGTAGCTTCTCGACAAGGGTGTTAAGAAATCCAATTTGCGGGTCAAGCACTGTTATCCACGCAATAGTAGTGGAGATACTCGGCATCATGAAGGAGACCCAGAAAAGGAATTCGAAATGGTGGCTCCACGGCACATTGGTCCGGGCAAGGGTCCAGGAGATCAGGACCGCGATGGGGAAGCTAATGCCCACCACCAGGAACCAGATGAGAAAACTGTTGAACAGTGAAACCAGCAGACCTCGCTCTTGCCAGGCGGTTTGCCAATTGGCCAGGCCCCAGGAGAATGGGTCCACAAACCAGTCACGTGCGGTGTTGAAGCTGCTCACTAGCAGCAGGAGGGTCGGCACGGTCAGGTACATGCCTACCGTCAGGAAGATCGCCGCCATCACGAAGAACGGAGCGCCTGGCGTCTTCAGCTCGGTTGGAAATATCGCTGCAAGCGGTCGGGCCAACTGCATGGGCGCTCCTTGGCGTTGTTCCTATCGTTCTCTCTTTAGCTAGTTGACCCTACAGATTGGCTCCCATGCCGCAGTGGGCCAACAGAGTTCCCGCACGAGCGAAATTTACCCCACCCAGAGGAACTCAGCCCGGGTCAGCGTTTCTGGGCCTTGCGGAAGATGCTACGAGCTTTTTTCATAAGATCGTCCCTGTGCGAAGCGAACCGCGGGTCGGAGTTAAGATGGAGATAATCAACGCCGGGCTTGCGGCATTCGCGCAGGTCGACCGTGCCGGTGCACGGGATATCCACTCGTAGAGATGGGTCCGGGGAGCCCTCGGAGATTTTGTGTTTTAGAGTCTGGCCCTCCTTGCTCATGAACCAATTGATGAAGAGCTTCGCTGCGTTCGGGTGAGGCGCGTTCATGGCATATTGGATGTTATCGCCAGCGGCCGATCCGCTCAGCACCGGGGCTTCCTTGAACGGTTTGTCTATACGCTTAGCGCGCACGCCTTGCCTGATCAGTCGGTCCAAATCACGTCTGCAAGAGCCTATGGAAATTCCAAAGGCAAATTTTCCCTTCGCAATACCGTCGACAATGAGCTTGCAGTTGTCGGTGAAGGTCACCCCGTGAGCGGGGTCGAACCACCGCCGGACCCACTCTGCGCCTACGTCGGGGTGCGCCATGTGAGTGTAGTAACCTGCCACCTGATCGCTGAGCGCCCCGACGGCTACCAGCTTCCCTTTCCACTTGGGGTCGAGGTAGTCGAACACGGAATTCATGGAGTCGATGTCGGCCTGGCTCACCACGTCGATATTGTAGCGCATGCCGAGATTGAAAGGTGCTGCGTAGGCACCGTGGTTCAATACATAGGTCCTGGTATCGGTATCGGCAAAAATCAACTGGCCTTTATACCAGTTTTTTCCGTCTAGCACGTCGGGGTGAATCAATAGAGGCCGCAGCGGAGCGAGCCCTCCTCCCCTGTGCAACCGCAAAGCGCCTACGTCGCCGATCTGGATCACATCGGCGACATAGACCCCCGCGCGATTCTCCGCCAGGAGCCGGTTGACCTGGTCGGTGCCAGAGCCGGTGGACACCACCGACTTGATGCCAAACTTTTTGTCAAACGCCTTGATAATGGGACGGTACTGCCTGCTTGCGGAGCCCCCCAACACATGGACCATGTTGCCTTCTGCCTGTGCGGCCTTGATGAGCTTCGCCCACTGGTCCTTGAATGACTGCGATTGAGTTGTCTGGGCTTGTACTGTCTGCTGGGCTACGAGTCCTGTTCCGCCGTACGCTGCCAGGATCACGACTGCGGACATCATTAAGATAACTTTTGTTAGTCTTTTCATGGTTCCTCCTAAATTCCAGTTCTTGCTAAACGTTGCTGCAAGGCGCGGTATCTATTCGAGTCCGTAAAGTGCCCGAGCATTGTCGTCGACGATCTTTTGAGCGATTGCTGGGGCCACACTGGAGTCTTCCTTGAACCTTCTTATAGCCGTCAGCTCGCTCGTGGTATCCGCGTGGCCATAGTCGGTGCCCATGACCAGGTTGTCCTCGCCGCCCACATACTGCAATACATAGGGGATGTCATCGTTGGTTTGGCAGGCAACATAGAACCGGTTTTCTTTCAACAGATCGCCCGTGGGCCGGTCGTCGTCGTAGCGGGCCTGGCGCCAGGCGATGCGGCGGGCGATGTCGCCAACAACGTACGGCAGCCACTGGCTGCTAACCTCGATGAAGCCCCAGCGAAGATCGGGAAATTTACTCGGGATGCGACCGACGATCAGTGAATGAAAGGCACCCAACACAGGCCATTTGAACCGGAGGAAGTTGCCTTGGCCAGCCGCCCGAGTCAGGTATTCGTCGACGCTAGCGTTGCCGATGCCTGCATGGAAGCAGATGGGGAGGTTCAGATTGCTCGCCTCTTGGTACAAGGGAAAAAAATGCGGGTCCGTCGAATGGTACTCTCCTTCAAACCCACGCATGGTGACCCCACAGGCGCCATGTTCCTTGACAAAACCCATCTCGTCGATGGCATGGTCGATACTCATGGCGGGCAGCACCGCAATCCAACGGAGTCGGCCGTGGCCCTGGCTCCAGACATCAGCCATCCAACGGTTGTAGCTTTTGCAAATGGCCCGCTCCATTTGGGGATTGCTGAAGGTAAGACTCGTCCAGAGCGACGGGTATAGCACTTGAATATCCGTCCCGTATTTGTCCATGTCGCGCAGTCGACCGGGGACATCCAACATTTCCTGCGACTCGCGAGTTGTGTCCTTTCCGGTGTTCCCACGCCGGGCCCGGATTTTCCCGTCTATCACCCAGTACGCTTTGGTTGGGTCGGAGGGTTCGGTTACTGTGAAGGGTTTGTATTTCAGATCGGCTTCGTCGAAATGTTCCCAGGTACGATCGGTCTCAATGACGTGTGCGTCGGCATCAATAATCGCCATGGCGAACCTCCCTTCGAAAAAATGGGGTAAGCTAACATTTAGCCCTATGCCTGTCAACGGTCCAAGAGCTCTCTATACATCCATTTACGCTATGAGATTTCCTATGTTCGTTCGACACTTAACACTGGACACTCAGCACCAGGTTGCTACCGCCGGCTAACTGTCTTTCTCTGCTCTCTTCGGTGAATAACTTGGTCCTAATCTGCGATAATTTGCGCAAATCTGCGTTTAGTATATCTTCTCCGAACTTGGCGACCTTTGCGCCTTTGCGCGAGTATCTTTTCTTTGTCGTCCTAACTAGCTGAGAAGTGAAAGCTGACGGCTGATAGCTATCCTCTCTTTTCCCTTAACACTTAACACTGTTCCTTCTGCATTCTGCCTACTGCCCACTGTCTTTCTCTCTCCCCCACTCAGCACTCGTAACTCAGTACTCATTTTTTTCCGTGCATTACACCCTATTAGTCTTGACATAGATCCTTCTAGTCGATAAAGGGGAATTCCAATCATTTTTATTATTTTAGGGGAATATCGAAATGGCCACGGTCGATGCTGGTACTCACGTCTGTGAGACAGAAAAATCATTTCGATCTTCACCGGGAGGAAAAAAAACATGTCTGTTGAAAATAAAGTCGTCTTGGTGACCGGAGGAGCTCGAGGAATGGGGCGCGAAATGGTCCGCGCATTCCTCAAGGAGGGAGCCAAGGTTATCGCCACGGATATATCGTGGGTGCCCACCGGCGTGTCCAATGATGATTTCGATTTTCGCGACGAGCTCAAAGGCAACCCCAACGTCCTCATCGGAGTCATGGACATCACGCTACAATCGCATGTGAACGAGATTTATGAGGAGGCCATAAAGAAGTTCGGCACCATAGACGTGGTCATCAACAACGGGGGGACCCGCCAGCGTGACCTCTATCTCAAGGCACACGGGAGCATCAGCATCCTGGAAACCGACGTGAGCGAATGGGAGCACATGTTTGCCACCCACGTCTTCGGCAACTTACGTGTCATCAAGAAGTTCGTGCAACCAATGCTGGAGAAGAAGAGCGGGAGCATCATCAATACTTCGTCGAGCCAGCTTCTGAATGCCCATGGCGCGGGGCAAGGCAACGCCACCGGGTACGGTTTGAGCCGTGAAGGGCCGTATCAGCCCGCCAAGGCAGCCATGGGATCCATGACCATCTACCTGTCCCAGGAACTCAAGCAGTACAACATAGCGGTAAACTTGATGATGCCCGGGCACACAAGGACCACCGGATCGGACGAACAGGAAGCTGTCCGAAACGAGATCCGCCAGCGTTTGGGCAGAGGTACATCAGACTTCGTGCCACGCCGGGTGCGTGCCGACAACGTGGTGCCCCTGGCCGTTCACCTGGCCGAGCAGGACGCCAGTGGCATTACCGGGCAGTGGATCAGCTGCATGCAGTGGAACGAAAAGAACGGACTCGGTGGTTTCGAGACCTGGGGCCACGAACCTGATGTTGAAGCCGCAAGGGCTCGGGGCAAGCTGTAAGGACTGGCTCCGGCCGCGGCAGACCAAGGTCTGACTCATGGGACCACCGCTTTGGGCTCTACCCTTGGTCAGATCTTCAGGGTTGAGCTGAACATCAGTCCGTCGAGTATTTCTTTTCTGCTTCGTAGTAAGCGGGAAAACCGACAACATCGCGCAGGTGAGCGAACGCCGCCGTATCATTGGGTTGCTTGCCGCCCTTGATGGCGGCAAGTGCATGTTCCATGGCGTTGATCCCCGCCAGTATCAGTGTGAGCGGATAAACAACGATCTTGTATCCGATCTCTTCCAGCCGCGCGGCTGAAAGAATCGGCGTGTTGCCCTGCTCCACCATGTTGGCCAATTTTGGTCCAGGCACGCTTTCGCAGTAGGCTCGCATTTCTTGCTCGTTCCGGGGTGCTTCGATAAAGCTAATGTCCGCGCCTATCTCCATGAACCCTCTGGCGCGCAGAACCGCCTCCTCAAAACCTTCCGTTCCATTGGCATCCGTACGCGCCATAATAAGGATATTGGCGCCTTCCTTGCGTGCATCCACCGCTGCCTGCACCCGGGCGAACCCTTCCTTGCGGCTAACCGTTTGCTTGCCGCTCGTGTGGCCGCAACGCTTTGGCGCCACCTGGTCTTCAATCATGATACAGGCGAAGCCCGCGTCCGCATATCCGCGGACCGTGCGCTTTACATTGAGGGCATTGCCGTAACCTGTATCGCCGTCGCCAAACACAGGTATCGCTACGGAGCTGCAGATGTTGCGCCCCTGATCCACCATCTCAGCGTAGGAGATGAGCCCCGTGTCCGGCATACCAATTCTGCTCGCAGAAACAGCGAAACCGCTCATAAAGGTCGTACTGAAACCAGCACGCTCAATAAGCTTTGCTGACATGGCGTCGAAACACCCCGGCATCACAATGATGCCAGGATTGGTAATCAGTTGGCGCAATCGTTCTGTGGTAGTCACCATCGTTTACTCCTTATTGATGTGATTTCCTGAACAACCTGGGCTGGCAACAGATTGGTAGTCCAAAATCCCGGCCACGGCCCTTCTTAAAACGGCCAGATTGTCAGGTTAATGGCAGGTAGTGCACCGGTGTTAACAGGTACAGTTACTTTTCCTGGTCAGCGGACTGCGCCTTGCTCTCATCGCGAGATTCCACAAAGGCTCTGCGCATCTGTTCCGAGCCCTTCCACCATTCCACGTCCTTGGCGAGGAACAGCCAGCCAGCACGAGTACCATATACCTCTGGATTGTCAACGCCGGGCGGCACAACTCCGCCGTCTCCCAGTGCCCTTACCGCATCGAGCAATCTCTTTCGCGTCTGGATGATCATCGTGTCAGAGACACCAAGATGCTCCATGGTTCGATCCAGAATCGGACCCATGCTCTCCGTCATAGCCGTGTCCTGGATGACGACCCCACTGATTCCCGTATAGGTGGCTGACATTTGGTCTTTGCGCTCTATGAAGTAGTCGTTCTCAGCTCTTTGGACCGGACGGAAACGCCCGAACCAGTCCGGTGTATCCGGTAGAAATCCTTCCTCGAGTCCGCCATCACCGCGCTCACGTTCGGAAAGGTTACCATTGGCATCGCTGGTTACGGTCCACCTGATGACATGCTCGTCGTCAGCTGGCACCCAGATTCGGAAGGCAAGGATGGAACCCATGGCGGGGGAAGGTACCATCGTGTAGATTGGGAATAAGAAGTGGGCTATCCGCCAGTAGGTCGTATTCTCTTCCGCAGGCCGGTACGCTCCGTAGCTGGTACCGTAGTCTGTATCTTTGACTTCGAACTTGAAATTGTCGCGCAGCCGGTTTCGATAGTAGCGTCCAGTACCTGGCGTCATTTTCGAAACGTCCACCTTGGCTGGGCTGTGCAGATACTCACTGTGAAGTGTATCGATGTCGCCCTCTAGGGCCTGGAGCCAGTTGCAGTTGCGAAGAATTCGAGCAATGTTTGGCGGCTCTGCCTGCATGTTGACCTCCAGGTGGGGTAGAGGCGGCGGCGTCTTACGTGGCCCCATGTAAGTCCAGACGATGCCGCTACGCTCGATGCAGGGATATGCTGTCACAAATACCTTGGTCTTGAAGTTGTTCTCCTCCGGCTCACCTGGCTGGTCAACACAGGCTCCGGTCACGTCGAACTTCCAGCCATGGTAGACGCAGCGCAAGCCCTCCTCCTCGTTACGGCCATAAAAAAGGGAAGCGCCACGATGGGGACAAATATGGGCAATCAGACCAACTTTTCCGGAGGTGGTGCGGAAGGCTACGAGATTTTCACCCAAAAGACGGACACGACGGGGTGAGCCGTCAGACTCCAGATCATCAGAGGTGACCGCAGGCAGCCAGTACTGGCGCATGAGATTGCCCATGGGCGTACCCGGGCCGACACGACATATGAGTTCATTCTCTTGAACGGTGAGCATGGCGCTTACCTCTTACCTTCTATGTCTCGCAATGGAATTTCTTTATCCCACAATCACGCCAGGAATGGGAGGTCCATTACCGATCCCATGGCCTCCTTCAAGGAATAACCCTAAAGCCGGTTTTAAACTATGCTGGTTAGTAGAGGATTGTCAATTTCAATATAGGCGTGATCTCAAGGAATGAATTCAAAACCTGATCCCAGTAACTGACTAGCGACCGGCTCAGAGCAACTTGTTTTCTTTAACTGCCGTCGCGAAATAATTCTCGATATACCAGTCCGCGATTTCGCCTCCCGTGGTTAACCACACCCCTTTGTGGCTTGTGATGTACTTGAGCGACTGGTCCAACCACTTGATGCGCGGCGGCCGGCCGGTCAGATAAGGGTGGACCGCGAGGGAGATCATGCGTGCACCTTTTTCCGCTTCTTCATAGAGGGTGTCGAAGTGCTCGCAAGCGTGGCGATACAGGTCGTCGGCATGCCATGACCACCGGACAAAGCCGCTGATGTCACTGATATTGCTATAAGGCAACACGACGAGGTGCCCGCTTCGTGCCTTGACCGGAAACGGTAGCTCATCCGCCGCCCAGTCCGCTAGATAGCTAAAGCCCGCCTCCAGCAACAAGTCCACGGTGTTCGGAGTTTGCTGGCGTCCGGGGCCCGGCCATCCGCGGGGAGCGATACCCGTAGTGTCCTTGATGATCTTCGCTACTTGCCCGATCAGCTGACGTTCGGCCGCCTCATCCAAACCCACCAGCCGCTGAGAATTGCTCATGCCATGGCCCATCCACTCCCAACGCCTCTCCACACCTGCTTCCACCACCGCTCGCTCGAACCGGCACACGTCCCCGTTGAGGGCTACGGTAGCTCGGACCCCGTACTTATCCAGTACGTCCATGATCCGCCATACACCCACGCGGTTCCCATAGTCCCGCTCTGCGTAGGCGTGCAGGTCCACGCTGCCGGGCATGTGACCAGCCTCCCCCACCTGGTCTGGCTGAAAGTGTTCGATGTTAGGAATCAGCCACACCGCGATGCGAGCATCATTTGGCAACTTTAAGGCCGGCCGCTGAGGCAGCGGCGAAAACGGATAGCGCGTATTTTCCACGATTTGGCACCCCCAAGGACGATGTATTCCTAATGGTAGATAGATGGAGTAGAGAACAGGTTCAGCACCACTAGGATAGTGGTTGAAGCCACCAGGGATCAGTCAAGTTCAGGGTCGCGTCGTTAGATCAAGTTCTTTTGGAGTCAGTTTCAAAACCATTCGGCAAAGCCCATTGCACAGCCGTTGCCAGCTTCGGTCCGATAGCATGGCACGTAGTCGACAATCTTTGGCTCAAGGTCCGTCCCGGACATGGCACCAGCCAGGGCAATCCAGTTCTTGATCTCAGACGTCCCGGCGCGGAACCGGACATCCGGGTAGTCGGTGAGCTTCGCGACGTCGTCGTTTTGTAAGCCCTCGAGGATTCGTGTATCGAGCTCTTCCTCGATCACCGTATGGCTGAGGCCGCCGGAGGCGAAGATCGCCACCCGCTTTTTGTTGTCCCAGGCCTCGATGGCCTGGCGCACCGTCTGGCCTAACTTGTAGCAACGCCGAGCGGTGGGCACATTGGGTGGATAATAAGTGTTCACCATTACCGGCACGTGCGGAATCGTGTCGTTGTTCATCAACCGGCGATAGATGTAGTAGAAGGCGTGACCGATGGCGCCATCGAGTCGCCCCCCCTGGAAGACGTTAGTGCGTGTCACGTCGAACTCGTTGGCAGTCAGCGCCTCGATGAGGTATTCGCCCAGCTCAGCCTCGGCAGGGTAGCTCACACGATCTGGCGGAGCGTTATCGATCCTGGGATCACGGACAGCAGGTCGCCCCCCATACCCTCCCCTGTCCTGCCGTGGAGCGTCGTCAACCGTTTTACCGTGGTAAATGGCGATGGGCGGCATGTTATGGTCGCCGAAGACCTCGTGCTGATCGTCACCGAAAATAATACATACGTCGGGGGCCATACGGCGCAGGGTTTCACTGAGATGCGCGATTGATTTCTGGCAAGTTTCGGGAAAAACGGGCCTGGAATTTCTCGTCGGTGCATTCCCTTTCGAAGTGGTCCTGCGCGCGGGCTTCCACGAGTTCCGGGAAAGAGTACGTCTTCCCTTGAAACCAGTGTTCGGACTGAGATCGCGAACGATCCCCGTGGGAGGGCGACTTTAAACCGACAAGCTCTAAAACACTCGCCAATGTTCGGGAGGCATTGCGAGCTGCGGCGCATGAGATGAGCCAATACCGAGCATAATTTGTGCCATATTATTTAACCCTCATTGGGCATACTACCGCCCTGATTGTTGCCCCCCCTACTCTCCCTGGAGTAGGGGTTGACCGTTACGGCCACGAACACCAAGTCCTAACTGCTGTACGACGACGGTGGTAATATAATGCCCTTCCCCTAGTCGCTGTCAAGCCCTTTGGTGCTGATTGTTAGTGAAGAATCAAATGAGAACAGTTATTTGGAGGACATGAAATCCTCGGAAGAGGGGATCGTAGTTGCTGGTAGGAGAAAGGATTCCCGCCAATTCCAAAATTCAAGATTCTCCGCCTGATCCCGTTGGCGTTGACCGTAGACTCACTCCCGTAGGTTGGAAGCTAAGATTAAGCCGTGTCTTTTTGTTCGCTGCTCCTCAACAACTCTTCGATCCGGGAAGTCAGTTGCGTAGCAGTAAATGGCTTGGCTATGTGATCGTTAAACCCGCTTTCGAGACATTCTTTTGTATCCGCATGGGTCATCTTTGCTGTGGCAGCTAGAATTGGAATCGACCGGGTCTTGGGGTTTTCACGGATCAGACGAGCGGCTTCAAGACCGTTCATCAGTGGCATCATAATGTCCATCACGATAACATCGGGTAGTTCATGAGTAGCAATATCCACCGCTTGTTTACCATTTGTGGCCGGAACGGTGTCATAGCCCTTGATCTTAAGTTGTAACTCCAGAATCGAGATTAGATCTGGATTGTCGTCCACTATGAGGATCTTTTTTTTCATTTAGCACCCGTTTAAGAGAGAAATGCAGCAAAAGGAGTGCCAACTGTGGAGCTATCACAAATACGGGTGTCTTGGCCCAGCATTCCGAAAAGTGTCCCATTTTCGGCAATCTTTGGGCTAAATATCTTAGCTTTGCATTATGGGGGTATTGCTATAAAAAAGCTGATCCGGACCATGACGACCATGAAACAGCTTTTCGATAGACTCTCTTGCGACTCATTTGAATGGAAAGGCGGAATGTGACCGATACCACGATGAGAATCAGCACGATTGAAAACGGAAACGCAAACACCAAAGCTGCTGCCTGCAAAGCATCCAACCCACCACCGATCACCAGCAAGTAACAAAGCGCTGCCAGTACGATCCCCCAAAGGAGTTTGAGTCCTAATTTGGGTCCAGGTTGCCTTCAGACGTCATCATGCTGATTACAAAGGTAGCGGAATCTGCCGAGGTAATCAGAAAGGTAAAGAGCAACACAATAGAGACGATGGATGTCAATGTGGACCACGGCAATCGATCAAAGAAGGCAAAGAGTGCCGCGTCGACGTCAGTCTTCACAATATCTCCGATACCGTTGCTACCAAATACTTCCATGTACATGGCCGTACCACCAAATACCGAGAACCACAGGAGGCAAAACACTGAGGGGATGATCAGTGCGCCCAATATGAGTTCGTTGATGGTACACCCCTTTGAGATTCGTGCGACAAAAATCCCCACAAACGGCGCCCACGCGATCCACCAGGTGAAGTAAGTCAGGGTCCAATCCTGCATCCAGGTTTCGTAAGACTTCACAAAGGGATCGACTTTGAAACTGAGCATCGGCAGGTAGTGCAAATACTACCCTTTGGAATCCACAAAGAGAATCAAAATAAAAATTTGGGTCCAACCAAGAATACAAAGAACATGAGCAGCAATACCACCGACAGGTTCACATTGGAGAGAATCTTTATCCCTCTTTGTAAACCCGTCGACGAAGAAACAATATAGAGCACGGTCATCACCGCGATGATGATGAAGTACCCAAGGTTTGTCTCCGCCGACCAACCGAACACAAACTTCAGGCCCCCACCAATTTGTAGCAACCCGAGACCTAACGATGCGGCGACCCCAAAGACGATGGCCAGGGTGGAGACCAGGTCGGCCACAAGCTTGAGCACTCCTCGCACCGCCGGATTACGGCTGACATCCATGATACTCGAGGAGATAAGATATCTTTTTCGCTTACGAAAACCGTAGTATGCCACTCCCACCGCTCAGACCGTGTAGATTCCCCACGCATGTAGTCCCCAATGAAACGCAGAGAACGCCATGGCCATTTTCGCCGCCAACGGAGTGCCCGGTTCCGCCACAGGAGGAAGAACATAATGATGCACCGGCTCAGCGGCGCCCCGAAACAAAATCCCCACACCCATCCCAGCAGAAAATAGCATTGCGCACCAGGAAAAGGAGGAGAACTCAGGTCGCTCGTTTGGGCTCCCAAGACAATATTGCCGAAGGGCGAGAATGCCAAAAAGATTAGATAGATGAGAAAACAAGTGCTTATGAGCACATAAAACCAGCTAAAATTCTAGGTCATGAAATAACTGATTTGAACTGCGAAAGTTTTCACCGAACTGGTAAATACTAGTGCGGCAACCACTACGAAGAGTGAGATGACAAGCGACAGCCAAAGGTTCCAGTTAATGAGGGCATGTTCTTCGCGACGTATTTCGGCGACATCTCGCTCTAAGTCACTGAGTTCCTTTTTTAGCAGCGTCTCACGAAAACTGCTCGTTTTCTCCGCGATCTCGCCTGCCTGAGAAATTTTGTCGAGTTCGTTACGTAAACTGATTTCGTATTCTTCTACTTGCGAGTCGATCAAAAGCTGCTTGTCGCTGTCCATGGGAACTACTTCAAAAAGTTGTACGCCAGAATTTAGAGTTGTGTCTGTTATCCCTTGATGGACCCCGAGTCTAAGGCTCCCCGTAAAGACGCACGGCGTTATCGTACAGGAATTTTCCCTTTTGTGTCTTCGTGAGGTCGGTTCGGTTCACAAGTTCCGTCGCCGCATTCTCCCTTGCCTCACCGTGTGGAAAGTCTGAGGCAAAAAGCACATGGTCTTCACCCACGAGCTCGATCTCCGCCAGCAGTAGCTGGTCCTCCGCCTCCGGAGCTACGAACAACCTGCCCGATTTGAGATAGTGGCCGATATCTCTCTGTGGCAGTGTCTTTACCGCCGCGTCTGTCCGGTAAGTCGGAAGATAGTGGCCAATACGCCCCGCCATGTAAAATAGCCATTCGGCCCCGAATTCCAAGAAGGCCACCTTCAAGTCAGGATACTTGTCGAGCATGCCGTGTCCCACCAGGGCTACAAAAGCAAGTACAGCGGGGAGAGACATGCCGATAGCATGGGCGTCGAGTCTGCTCTGACAGAGACGCTCGAAGGGAGGAAAACTCATTCCCATGTGTACGCACAGCGGAAGACCGCTACGGGCAAGTTCATCCCAGACAGGACCGAAGGTGGGATCAGACAACAAAAATTCGCCAGCCGTTCCGTAAACAACCGCAGCGCTTGCCCCCAGGTCAAGCATCTCTTGCAGGGCCTCGCACCCTTGCCGGGAATCACGGAGAGGCAGAAGCCCAGCCCATTTGATCCGCTTTGATACCTGTTTGCACTGGCGCCCGACGTAGCGGTTATAGGCTCGGAACAGAGCCGCTTCGAAGGTTGGGTCCGAAGTGGCGTTGGCATACAGCGTCGTGGGAAACACAAACTGAATATCGATTCCCGCCTTGTCCAGGTCTCGAACCCGAGCCTCCGGGTTCGACAAGTCGAGACTTGCTACGGTCTCGGGCGATGCGCCGAATTCCTCAAGGACATCCGTGGGCTTATTGGCGCCTTGAGCGGCCGGTCCAAACGGGTGAGGCTGCATTCGCCCATCCATCAGCCATCCTGTGTTCCATCGACCCATACCGTCATGGTCAGAGACCCTTACCGGACGGGGGCGCCGTGCCGCGTACTCGGGAGGCAGGTCTTCCCACATCCGGGGACTCAAAATCACATGAGCATCAGCGTCGTAGATACGATAGTCCTGAAACATAATTACACCTCCCCTTCAGCGCAACGATTTTCAAAACATCCTCTGCATGGATAGGGACTCTAGGTTTGCCGCATAATACTCCGGATGGACTACACTCTGTCCCATTAGTGGGATAAGTATCCGACAGCGGGCAGGTATGTCAAACTGCGTCCGGACTCAAGGTCTGTGCCCGAGGCGATCTGTATAGGACAGATTCTGACCCCTGCGACGATCTTTTTTGCTAGTAATTCTTAAGAGATTGTTTGAGGCAGGAAAAGATGAAAGTGCTTGCCTGATCTATTGCAAAAGACGCGACGCCGGTATCGCGCCTTGGAGAGGCTCGCCTTCCTGGCGAACCTCTCCGTTTTTTATCACTGACAACTAGATTGCTGTGTTCGGATCCGGTATCCAGTCTTCTCCCAGAATCTCGTCCGGGTCTCCATGTCGCTCTGCGATGCCGCGCACCCTGGGGTCATCGAGGGCCACCAGGTGGCCGTCCTCGATCACCGGAACTCCATCCGCGACCACTGTGGGAAACATCATGTCGAAGTGGCGGATGACCTTGTGGGTGGCTGTGGCAAGTCCCGCTCCGATGCTGGCGTGCAGGAATCCCGAGCGGCGGTGGCCCAGGCACCACGAGTGGACCCGGGCTGAGCCACGGGCAGTCTCGAAAGAGGGCGAGCGCCGGAACTTGGGATTGGTGCACATGGCAAATGTACTGATCCAGTTGGATCCCGGTCCGGGAAGCCCGGGATAGGTCTTGTCCTTGAACTCATCGAAGGAACGCCGGATAGTATCACCAATTGTGCCGCCTCCTTCGACCTTGGTAACCTTGCGCCCCTCCACCGTAAGTTTTGTCTCAGGCAAGGGGCCACCAAAGGTAAGGCTACGGAGAGTGATCTGCCCTTCAAGATTTAAGCCCATGGGAAATGGAACAAAGAGGTGGCCCGGAGTGTAAGGTCGACCGCTGTTCCTTTCTTTGTCATCCATCTCCAGCGCGGCCCAGTCGTCGCGAGTCAGGTCGAATGTCAGATTGGTACCGTTTCCCTCGGTGATCTCAATGCGACGTGCACCTTTCATCAAGTCAAATGTCTTGTCATCAATGGCATCCCAGACGTCGAGGGGATAGGTGAGAGAAGGGCTGAGCAGCATGTCAGGAGGAAGCTCCCACTGAACTGCCCGGGCCTTGATGGCAGTGCCAGCCTTCTTGGCCTCACGCCCGAAGGGAAGCGACGGAGTGTGCGGAAACTTGAAAAAAGCCAGGCAAAGTATAATGTCTGAGCGCTTCGCACCGTCCCAGACCCAATCGGGGTACCAGTTTGTGGTGTTTGGCCCATCCACCAGTTGTAAGGGATCATCCATGAGCGGGTAGCCTTCGAGGTTCACCGTATCGCAATGGCCGCCGCTATCCCGTATGGCCTGTTCGAAGGCCTCCGGTAAGATCGGATCGATGGTGCTGTCCGAAATCATGAATACTCGCTCGCCCGGCTTGAGACCGAGCCCCTCATACATGCCGCGCTGGGGCGTGCGCGTAACTACGTCCCTCAACGCCGGCAATATTTCTTTTGCTGATGTGGGCTCCTTAACATCGGGCATACGTGGGGTCATATATTTACTCGCCATAGATTCCTCCTTTTGTGCACTCGTAGTCGGCTGTATTTCACATCCTGTTAAAGGGCGCGATCTTCCGACGCGCCTGATAATATTTCACCGGCATTGCAGTGTCAATGGAATAAGGGCGATTTTCCAAAATAGCTAGCCGGTGGATTTTGGCCCCCCCTCCCTCCTCCCTCTGTGTTGCTCTGGACCCTACTCTTGCCTCTTATCACGATTCCTCCTCCCCTACACCCTCCCCACTCAATCCTCGGTACTCGCCACCAAGAACCCTCACGCTGGGCCCGTAGCCTCGTGGGTCATACCTGTTTCGGTGCAAGCCTAACCTCCATGAACAATCTACGACAATCAGCGTATATCCGCGGTCACATGAGCATGGCTGCTTCACTCAGTCTTCGTTAACCTAATTACTAGTAAAGCTCTGCCCAGATCGCTCATAGCCCCAATCGCTCGAGACTGGATCCCTTGAACCTGTCTCCAACTCATACAGCACATTTTTGCGATAGTGTTCTCATAAGTTGGACACAATCCGATCTGCCGAGGGCGGAAATCCTAACACCAGGAATGCTTTTAGTCTGGCACTCCTTTTGCTGCAATTCCCCCCTACAACAGGTCTCAAAAAAACAACGAAGTTCTGAACAAGATTGTACAATTGTCATTTTAGGATTCCCACAAGACCCTTTAACCAAAACGGAGGAAACCATGTCATATAAAGCGGAAATCAGCCGAGACAACCCATCTTGCTTTCTCTTCTTGATCGACCAGTCGAGATCCATGGTGGACGAGATCACCATGGGAGATGAAACTCAACAGATGGCGAAAGGTGTCGCGGACGCCATCAATCGGTGGCTCCAAGAGCTTTCCATCAAGTGTGCAAAGTCCGAAGGTCTCCGCGACTATTACCATGTAGGAGTCATCGGATACGGCAAGACTGTGGGTCCCAGTTTCGTTGGTCCCCTCGCCGGCCGTGAACTGATTCCCATAAGCGAGATCGCGGACAACCCCGCACGGCTGGATGAGCGGGCCAAGAAAGTCCCTGACGGAGCTGGCGGGCTCGTGGAGCAGTCCATCCGTATTCCCGTGTGGTTTGATCCCATTTCCAATGGTGGAACCCCCATGTGCAAAGCCGCCGAGGAAGCCCAGCGAATCATCGAGGGATGGATCGCTGATCATCCGGACAGTTTTCCTCCCATCGTCATTAATATTACTGACGGCGAGTCCAACGATGGCAATCCAACGGAGCGGCTTCAGGCCTTGACGCACCTGTCCACTTCCGACGGCAACGTCATGCTCTTCAACATTCACCTTTCGGCTAATCCGAAGGCCAACCCAATGTCCTTCTCGGATTCATCCAACGGTCTACCGGACGCGTACTCCGAGATGCTTTTCGAGACAGCCAGCCCCTTGACTCCAGCCATGCGCGGGCTGGCGAAAGAACACGGTTTCGACACGTCGGATGATTCTCGTTGCTTCGTTCTGAACGCTGACATGGTGCTTCTCGTACAGGCCATCGACATCGGTACCCGTCCGAGCAACGTCCAGATGGAGGGCCAAGCGGAGGCTGCTGAGGAATACGACGTCGATAGCAACGAAGAAACCTCAAACGACGAGATGGACGAACGGCAAGAGACCGATTGGAGTGGCGACGACGAAAATCCCCGGTAGGACCGCCTCGATCTTCAATGTGGATCTGTACCCAGGCGTTTCATACGCCTAAACGCGGAAACGTCGAGAGCGAGTACGAGGATGCGTTCCTTCCGGAACGAGTGTTCCGGCGAGATCTTTCCGAGTTCCACTGCGCTGTTGCTGACGGAGCGTCGGAATCCGCGTTTTCAGGAGAGTGGGCTCGCCTCCTCGCACGGGGGTACTGCCGTCGCGGGGTGAGTCTAAGGCGCTTGCGGCGCTGCTGGGTTCGCCTGGTGACTCGCCGCAAAGTTCCCTGGTACCTGGAGGCAAAAATCAGGAGAGGAGCCCATGCCACTCTCGTCGGCCTATCGATTCGGGACGGCCAAACCGAGGAATCCTTCGGCGGCTCCTGGGAGGTCTCGGCCGTTGGCGACAGCTGCTTCTTTCACGTGCGGGCCGATGAGCTTCTTACCGTCGCGCCGATTTCCAGGTCTGACGGGTTCAACAACAGGCCCCATCTCATTTCTACCGATGCTTCTTCCTGCTTCGGATTGGACAAGTCCAGAGTCACGAGGGTCTCCGGAGAGTGGCGGCCGAAAGACGCCTTCTATTTGACAACCGATGCGCTTGCCCAGTGGGCCCTGGCCGAGCACGAGGCCGGTCGGCACCCATGGCCCTTGTTTCGCAGCTTGAGCCAAACTACCGACAACGATCTCGATGATCCCGAATTCCGATCCTTTGAAGAACTTGTGGCGGAGCTGCGCGAGAACGGCGGATTGCACAACGATGACACCACCCTACTCCGAATCGAGGTAGCCTAGACTATGTCACTTTCGAGTTACTGGCCGAGCATGGTCGACTATCAGGAAGCGGTTCAATCGCCGCCCTCTGCCTTCAGCGCTTCGGAGCTTCGCAGTGGGAAGCCCGTGATGAACAAACTCGGTATGCCGCGACCCATCTGCGGCACCTTTGCGAGCGTTTATGAGCTGGCCAGCGGTGGCCGTCGATGGGCCGTGAAGTGCTTCCTGCGAAACATCCCCGATCTTCACCAGCGCTACGAGAAGATATCGGACCACCTCAAACGGAGCCGATGGACCCGGTACTTCGCCACCTTTGAATACCAGGATAAAGGGATCCTCGTTCAGGGAAAGCCGTTCCCTCTGGTCAAGATGGAATGGGTCGAGGGGTACCAATTGAACACGTTCATTGAGCGGAATCTGTCGCGCCGGCGCGTGCTGGCAAAGCTCAAAAAGACCTAGGTAAAGCTCCTCGCCGATCTCCGAACCGCCCACATCGCGCATGGCGACCTTCAGCACGGCAACATCCTGGTGGGACGGAACGGCGATCTTCGCCTGATCGACTACGATGGCATGTGGGTGCCCGCGCTGGCGGGAGAGGAGAGCAACGAGACAGGGCACCCGGACTATCAAAACCCCGCGCGAACCCAAAAGGACTTCCACGAAGGGGTCGACGAGTTTTCGGACGCAGTAATTCAGATTGCGATTTGTGCCCTGGCGCGCGACACAAGTCTCTGGGGCAAGTACAACAACGGCGACAATCTATTGTTCCGCCGCCGGGACTTTCTGGATCCTAAAAGCTCCCCATTGATCAGAGATCTGCAGGCCCTCGCTGATCCGGAAATCAACGAGAAGCTAGATTTCGTGTTGAAAGCCTGCCCTCGCCGCAGAAAGGCAAAGGGTAAAAAGAAGGGTGCTCCGCGTGCCGCCTGGCTCAGCGATTACGTCGAAGAGTACCCGGGAAAGCCCAAAACCGTCACTCCACAATCGAACTCACAGCCCCGTAGCGCATCGAAGCCCGCCGAGAGCCCCGCCTCGTCTACCAAAGGCACAGGCTTCTTCAGCGGCCTGATCCGAAGCCTCTTCGGGTCTTAGTGCCGGGATCGACTGCGCACTGGAATTATCTCTCACGAGTGGGTTTCTCAGGGTAATTTGGAAAGATTCTCAGGATTAGAATTTCTGACCCCGGCCGCGGCAGGATTAGTGAATTTGCGTGTAGGTTAATGCGTTTAACGCTTCAGGTCGTAGATGGAGTGTGACTATGCTGTCATCAAAAACGAACATTCCAGTATCTTTGTCCAATTGCAGATCGGGGTGCTTCTCTTGCAGCCTGGAAAAAGCCCGCCAGGTCAATCTTATTCTCAGAGTGTCCATTACCCTTTCGTCCTAGCACGTTCAACATTATGGCGTAAGCGCGACGAGTCATTTTGTTCCAAGTTTCAGTTTTCCTGGAAGCTGCCGATTCTTGGTCATGATGGATTCCCCATCTAGGAATAGGACCACTGGTAGTTCTTGTCATGGTAGGCCTCTTCGGGCATCACGGACTTGAAGCCGCCCTTCGCCAACTCCTTCTCGAACCTTTCCCGGATCAGGGGATCTTCATCGGTGTACTCGATCTGGTCCTTTTCCAGATTTTCCACTTTTTCACTATAGGTGTTGATTCCCGCCGGGGAGTGGAAAGCCAGGTAGCGGGCCGGAATCCCACCGACATTGAAGTGCTGGTGGAACCAGTGATCGGGAGGCACCATGACACTGGCTTCATGCCAGGGAATCACGAATTTCTCGTCACCCTCCCGCCACATAATGGAATAACCTTCCCCCGCCGGAATTACGATGACCACCCCGGGGCCGTGGCGGTGGGCTTTCTTGTAGGTCCGAGAAGGAAACACCGACATATGGCCTTTCATGGACGAGTTGGGACACTTTAAGAGCACCACGTTGCCTCCGGCACCGCGGTGTTGAAAGGTGTCCAGCTTGTCCCAGCTCCTCATGTCAGGAAAAAAGTTACCGGTCCAGATACTGCGGGAGCGGGTTCCAGTTGCCATCTCACTCGTGTCGCGCACCGCCTTGGCCTCGGAGTAAAAATTCCCCTGCGAGCCATACATCAGATCCATGTCCACGTGAGTATTGTTGAAAAAAAACTTGGGATCCGGAGTGATGGCCATGGCCAGAGGGAGAAAATTATAATGGAGCAGGCGGGCGGCGTTTGTTCCCTGCATGTTGCCGTGCTGGTAGGTGTAATTGCGCGGGATCAGAAACATACTGTGCTTCTGCCACTCGAAGGATTTTTTTGGCCCCTCTCCTCCCCAGACCGTGGTAAGGCCGCGGCCCTCGGCCACGTATACGATCTCGTCCAACAGAAACTTGAGCGGCGGGAGAGTCTTTCCCGCGGGGATCTCCGTTACCCGGGCCTCGCTGATGCCCTCCTGGCCTGATAGTTTGAGGAAAGCGCCGTTGCACTGGCGCTCCTCCCACCACCCCAGCTCCACGGTCCGTAAATCCTCGACGTAGTAACCTTCGTGCACCGGCACGCCCTGGGACAAGACCCAACCTTCATAAGCAGTGGCATTGGCGTTAACGTATCCATCAGTCATGGGGCATTCCTTCCGACAGACTCCCTTGACCTCCAGCATCGCCGTGCTGTACCCACACACGAGCGCGGGACCGTTTGTAAAGCCGAAAGCGTATTCGCTATCTACCCCGGCTCATTTGAAATAGCTCTTGCGCCCGCTTTATGGCACCAAGCCGTTTTTTCTGGGCTATTGGGTCATGCGCTATTGTGAGGTAATCCACTCCCGGCCTGCGCAGGTCCGTTTTCAGGACCTTGCCCATTTCCGTAACGTCCAGGCGAAGCGACGGGTCGGGCACTCGGTCGCTCTTGGTTTGCATCACGGTCTGACCTTCCTTGGAAAGGAACCAGTTGAGGAAAAGCTTTGCAGCGTTCGGGTGCGGCCGCCGATTGACCACCATGATATTGTTCGCCGACCCGGTCCCCTGGAGAGTAGGCCGCTCCTTCACAGGACCCGAGAGGATGTGTGAGAAATTTGCTACGGGCAAACCCTGCTTTCCAAGCCTGTCTATATCGCGGCCCGCTGAACCCACAGAAATGGCCATGGTATACTTCCCGCGAGCAACGCCATCAGCCACCTGTCGATAGTCCGTTATAAACGTAGCGTCCAGTTCCGGGTCAAAAAAGCGATGCAAAAATTCCTCTCCTAGGTCCGGATGGACCTGGGGAAGAAAGTAGCTCCCGCCAGCTCCGGCAATCATGGGCGAAAGGGCAACTATCTGGCCGGCGAACCGTTTTTTGTCCAGAAACTTCCATACGGAGTCGATCTTCTTGGCTTCGTCTATGGGCAATTTGTTCGTGTTGAATCGCATCGCCACAGGCGAGAGGTCGGCGCTGCCTGAGAAAGAGAAGATATACTTCTCCTCCGGGTCGCTGTAGAAGTGCTTGCCCTTGTACCATCGGGACTTGTCCACCACATCCAGGAGGAACAACTCTGGAGTGATGGGGTCCACCACGCCGTTGGGCAACAGCCGGGTATTCCCGGTGGTGTCTCCCGTCATGATGATGTCGACATTGAACTTTCCAGCGCCGCGCTCAGCCAAGATGCGATCCGCCTGCTTGCGCCCGCTGCCTGTAGAAGCGACCGTACGAATTTTAAACTTTTCTTCAAAGAACTGGAAGACCGATCGGTACCTTCGGGATGCACCGCCACCAAGCACCACCACCAGAGTTCCTTCCTCTTTGGCCTTCCCCATTAACTCGTCCCACGATTCCGCTCTGGCCAAGCCAACCATCGATAGAACCATCAACGTTGCTAAAAGAAATGCTGGCAAGGCCTTGGACATGAGCCATCTCCCCGGTTTCACATCCTTTTCGGTCAAATCGCAAAATGCGGCTCGCTTTATCACTTATCCCTCCGTACGGTAAAATTAGAAAGTCCTCACGCGGGTTACGTCGCGTCCTGTCTCCTTATCCATTTCTCCCACTTTGAATTCTATGATATTGTTCTTTTTCGAATCCCTAACGACACCGATTGGGTCCTCGCCTTTCTTGACGGCCTCCATCTGAAGGCGAAGCATCTGGCGAAACATGACTAGACCTTTATCGCTAGAACCCAAATGTTCCTTGGTCCTGTCGGCCATACCCCCCTGTGTCTCCCATGCCATGCCGTCCTGATCCGGAATAGTCTTCATATTATATCTGTGTCGAGGAAACCCGTTGTCGCTATAGTCTTCCTTGATGGGTGGCAGATACTTATAAGGAACCTGAACCTCCATCCCAGATGCTCCACCCTCAGCCTTGCGATATTTCACAGACATAACTCCGGTGTGAGTGTCATCCATGGGAATGTAGAAGTGAATTGCGTTTTGTGGCCCTCTACGTATGTTGGGAAATACTAGAGGATGAACCTCTACGGTCTTCGGACGATGGTGATACTTGTAGAGACCGTACTCGAATACTTCAACTTCAAATCGCTCATCTTCCAGGTCGTTTCTCCCGTCCGCCTGGAAACCGCCCGCATAAGCATGAAGCCAGTAAAAGTGAGCTGGATCAATGGTATTTTCCATAGGCTGAAGCCAGTTACACTCGTGAACCGGACGAATCTCAATCTGCCGCACACAATCCTCTTTCACCAGCACATCATACCTGGGAAGTAGCGGCACGGGGGAAGGCCCTAAATAGGCAAACAAGAGCCCGCCCAACCCTTGCACAGGATAGGCAGGGTGTTGAATGGAATCCTTTGTGGTGGTCTCAGGTGGCTCAGCGGGTTGATCCAGACATTTCCCGTTGATGTCATATTTCCAACCATGATACGGGCACCGAATACCATCTTGTTCAACCTTCCCGTAGCAAAGCGATGCTCCACGATGGGAACATTCCTCGGCCAGCAAACCGTACCTGCCTTGGCCGTCCTTGAAGACCAACAAATCTTCCCCCAGGAGCCTCACTGGCTTTTTCCCCAACTCATCGATTTCAGTCTTAGGGCCGATGGGCATCCAGTACCGGCGCAGCAGTTCCCCCATGGGTGTCCCTGGACCGACCCGGCATAGAAGTTCGTTCGTCTCTCTATCTAACATGAAATATCTCCATGCGTTCCAGGGGAAGCGGGCCTTCGCCCTGCCAGGGGATCCGGTCCCTGCGGGCCTCCAGGGCCCGGCAGAAAGCCGTGATGAGATCGTCGGGGGCGTCCGCATGGGTGAACACCGCCCACCCGCTGAAGTCCAGGCTCACGACGTCAGCCGTTAGTTTCGGGTAGTCCGCCTTGGGAATAACACCGCGCCGGAAGCCTATCTCTTCCAGCTTGGCCAGGAGCGGCCCACCCAGCGATAATGGCCGTATCCCGTGATCAAGCCCCTTGTAGACCCAACGATTGACCGCTTCGTCAAAGACAGCGTCGATTTCCCCTCGCTCTATGGCGCCAAGGCGTTCAGAGGCCTGAGGAATGGTGGCGTCGTAGCGGATCTCGCCACCCCAAGATTTAATGTCGTCCAGCGAGAAACCCGCGGCATTCAATACATGGTTGATAAAAAAGTGCGTGGAATGGCCTTGCTGTTTTCTAAGCGATACCCGCAGCGGGACCCGCCGCTCGCGGATCTCTTCCAGCGACGTGACACCTGTACGCTCGGATACGGCAAACCCGATCTGATCTTCCGAGGGGATCACCGTAATAATCCTAAGGGGTAATGGTTTGTAATACGGTCCTGTGCCACGATAGGCCAGCGTCAGGGGATCCACCGGGTTCATGATTGCAACCTGGACCTTTCCCGACGCCACCTCGTCTATTACCGTTGGGTCGTCGCTGGCAAAGAGAGTCAGTGGCCAGCCGGCGGTACCCTGCGACCGCAGGCTCAGCGTGGCCTGGCGTTGCACCCAATCATTCCCACCAACCAATTCCGATGCCACCTCCAGCATCAGCCGTGACCGGGTCGTCGCAGGCACCACGAATTGTCCATGATCGATCATCCCATAACTCCTTTAACTCTACTCCTGGCGGTCCAAGTAACTTTAGCCGCGCTAGTCACAACTATGATTCAATCCAAATCAAAAACCTCCGACCCCTTTTCCTCAACTCCCTTATTCGGTCATCGAGGATTGGGCCTTGCGGATCCGACGGGCACCTCGAATTCTTCATGTCGGTCGTCAATGACCTCATCCTGTGACCGTCGCGGACCCTCATAAGCGTTGGCTGTGGCGCCGGTCCGCGCCTCCCGAGGCGGGGTCCATGCTTCCAGGTCGATGGAGACGTTGTCCTTTGTGTCCCACACTAGAGCCATGGGGTCACCGCCCTTTTCTACGATCTTGATCTGATCTCGAAGCATCTCACGAAACATGATAATCCCTCGGTCCGACGCCCCCAGGTGCTCTTCGGACCGGTCGTAAAGTCGCCCCTGGCTTTCCCAAGCCATCCCGTCCTGGGAAGAAAAGTTGCGCAGGTGATACTCGCCTTTCTCGTCCAACCAGGACTTCTCGTAATCCACCGGTGGCTCGTCCGGCTGCATCACCCGGCTCCCGTCGGGGGACGCTCTAAAGCCCACGTGAAATATTGTTGTGCTGTAATCATCGATTGGAACCCGCCAATGGAGCGTGCTCAGGGTATCGGTTTGGCGCAGCATGTTTGGGAAAAGGACGAAGTTACCCCATCCCCGGCCGGCATTTTCTCCTTCGAACTCCCAAGTTTTGATAATTCCCCAGGGACAGGGTTGGAATCCGTAGCGCGAGAACGGACGCGTGTAATAACTCACGCCTTCGGACAGCCCCTGCCGTTTGTTCATGTGA
Source organism: uncultured Binatia bacterium (SeqCode) (assembly GCA_965215595.1). Classification (GTDB taxonomy): domain Bacteria; phylum Desulfobacterota; class Binatia; order UBA9968; family CAXXLF01; genus CBDCDW01. The sequence continues at coordinate 1,354,279 of CBDCDW010000007.1, forward strand.
CCGTGGAGGAAAACGGTATGGACAAAGTCTGCGGTATTTTCTTCCGCCTGAAGCCAATTGCAGTTGAGCAGGGGACGGATCTGGAGATTTCGCACGCCGTGATCCCACAGGAGAATGTCCCAACGAGGGAGCAGGGGTTTCTTATCCGGGGGGCCCAGGTACGCGAACAAAAACCCAGCCAGTTTTTCCACCGGATACGCTGTGTGATGGATGCTCTCCTTGAAACGAGGATTCGGCTCGAAGGGCTGTTCTACGCACCTCCCCTCCTTGTCGTACTTCCACCCATGGTACGCGCACCGGATGCAGCCGTCCTCAACAAATCCATAATAGAGCGACGTTCCCCTGTGTGAGCAGTGTTCCCTCACCAATCCATAGCCCCCCTTGCCATCTCTATACAGGACGAGTTCCTCTCCCAAGATCTTCACCCGCTTCTTGGGTTTCTCCTCAGTGAGCTCGCTTGCCGCCGCCACCGGTTGCCAATAGCGCCGAAACAGATTCCCGCACGGCGTCCCCGGGCCCACCTGGGTCAGCAATTCGTTCTCTTCCCTAGTAAGCATAATCTGCTCTCCCTGCTAAAGCTGATTAACCCCGAGACACTATACTATTGAGGTGGAACCTAATGTCAAGATCATGAATTTGATCCAGCTCATGAGGCGAATTGTTCGATTGATTTTAAGGACGTTTTGAGTGTGAAAAATAGCAAGGGAAGCTAAATAAAAAAACGGAAGAACCGGTAAAATCAATCCGCAATCTCAGTATCTTCTCTCACGGATACCCAACCTGAGTCCGAAGGCTCTCGCCGTCACTGCCATACCCACAGCCATGAACAGAGTAATCAAGCTCACGATTCCCGCCGCTTCACGCAAGCCAACCCCTGGTGCTGCATACTCTAACGCCAGGATGGACAGAGTCCTAGTGCCGCGTGGTGCCAGCAGGATGATGCTGCTGGTCGTCGTTGCAGCATACATGAAGTTCATCACCGCCAGTAGTACCAGGGTGGGCATCATCAGACGGAGCCAGATTTTGAAATACGTAGTCCACCATCCTGCGCCGGAAACTCTGGCTTGTTCTTCCAGGTCCGCCCCCATCTGGAGATAGAAGGCCTTTGAGATCTGCACACCGGTGGTGTTGCCCTGAATGATCACGACGATGATCAGGGGGATCAAGGTCCCGTAGAAGGGGCGGAGGAACGACGTCCCCACAAACATCCACAGCAGACCGAGTCCGGCAAGCATGCCTGGGATGACGGCTGAGATCCAAATCAGGCTGTCAAGGGCTCCACGGGCAATCCACTTCGTTCGTACAATGATGTAGCCAAGCATGGAAAACAACAACGGGCTGACAATGGCAGCTGTTGTGGCCAACCACAACGTATTCTTCAGTGAGTTTAAGAAAATCTCGTCAGTGAGCACAAACCGCCAGTGGTCCAATGTGAAGGTCGGCGTCAGTATGAAAATCCCCGCTCGAAGCATGAAGCTGCCAAGGAGCAGGCTAAGGACTGGCGCCACAATGAGCAGCACCAGCACAAACAAAATCGCACCGAAAATCACCCCCGTCCAGGGACCCAGGTTGACTCGGCCGGGCTTAAAACTCCCAGTCACCGTCGTGTATTGCCTCCTGGAAAGGAGCCATCGCTGCAACGGGATGATGAACGCTACCAGCACCAGCGTAATGCTGCCGAGTGCGGTGGCCGCCCCATATTGAGGCGGCGACTCGTTAGCCAGCTCAAAGAGTTTTGTAGAATAGACGAAGAACCCGAAGGGGACACCCAGTAGCTGTTCCGTCTCAAAGGACTCGAACATTCGAACCACACGCAACGCGAAGACCACCACCATCGGCGGTATCATGACCGGTAACGTCACTCGCAGCATCGTCCGAAAGTTCGATGAGCCGGAAACCCGGCTTGCTTCTTCCAAACTAACGTCCATATTACGAAAGGCGGGGGTGAGCAGGATCACGCCTGAGGGGACCGTGCTTCCCACAATGTGGACCCAAATGATGCCCGGAACGCTAAAGATGTCGAAAGGTCCGCTGTCAACGAAAGGAAGCCACATTATGACCCGGTTGAGAAACCCAAGGACCGGATCAATAAGGAGCATCCAGCCGATGGTGATGGAGATCGAAGGAACCAGGTAAGCTACCCAGAAGAGGAACTCGAGACCATAGGTGAAGGGCATGCGCACCCGCGCCAGCGACCATGCGATGGCGATGGCTATGGGAAAACCGATCACCAGTTGTAAGCCAAAGATGAGAAAGGTGTTGCCCACCGCGGTGAATAGCTCGGGCTGGCTGAATGCATGGCGCCAATTGTCCAAGCCATAGACGGGATCTGCCAGCAGGCTATTGGTGATATTGAAGCTGTTTATCCCGATCAAAAGGATGGGATACAAGAAATAGAACCCCAAGGTCAGGAGAAGCACCACCATGACAAACGTGCCGGGCGACGGCACGCGGACCACCGGAGGGAGTTGTTCCCAGGTTCGGGATTGCATGGGCAATGGCCTACGCTAGGAGCCCATTACAGCACGGTTAATGACCATGACCCAATCGTTCCTTTCCTCGTTACCTGCGCTGTAACGCTTGCCATTTTTTGGTCAGCTCTCTGGTGAAAACCAGGGCTTCCTTCCTGGCGCCCATGTATTTCGGATCACTCTGCGGGTAGATGTAGTCGACCCCTTTCTGGAACCGGGCCTCCGGCCGCAACATGTCATTGGGAATGTCGACCCGGAAGGACTGGCGCTGCCTGTACCCATTGTGGATCGCAAGCTGGCCCTCGCGTGAAAGCCACCAGTTGATGAACACCTTTCGGGCATTCGGGTTTGGCGGGTTGGCAACCAGCATAACCATGCTCGCACTGCCGCCACCGGCCAGGATGTTCCCCTCCTTCATGGGGAACCTGTAGTCCATGATCTCGATTGGCGCCCCTGCTTCTTTGATCTCGTACATGTCGTCGGTGGCACCGACGAATATGGCGATGGCTTTCTTTCCGGTAATAACCCAGTCCTTCGCGGTTCTTGTGTCATCGATCATGACTATCCCGGTTTCCAGGAAGAGCCTCTCGATCCACTTGGGACCAAGCTTTGGGTTCCCGTAGTACTCAGCAACGCTCCCTGCCTGGCCCTCTCTACCGAGAAAGCCGCTCACGATCTTGCCGTGGTACTTGGGGTCCAGAAGGTCCCACAGGGAGGTGATCTCCTTTGGGTTCACCATGTTCGTGTTCACCAAAAGTCCCGCGCCGCGAGGGCTTGCCGAGTGGAGGAAGACGTACTTGCGCGCTTGGTCACCGTAGTGGTGTTTGCCGTTCCACCACAGGGCTTGGTCCTTGACCTCGGGCAAAATGAAATCGTTCGCCATGGGATCCAGCGCCCCCTCCCTTTTCAGAACCTCCCCGTTGGTTACCCCACCCATGAATACATCAACACTGTCCACCCCAGCACGCTTCTCAGCGAGAATGCGGGCGGCCTCCTGCCCGCCCCGTGTGGCGCTGAGGGTGGGCTTAATGCCAAACTTCTTTCCGAATACGGGAAAAATCGGCCGGAAAGAGCGCCTGATCTCCCCACCGCCGGCTATAGAAATTTTGCCCTCTGCCCGCGCTGCTTTGACGGTCTCCTCCCACTGGGTCTTCCAATCCGCCTTCCCCGACGCCGGCATTAGCAAGAGAGCAGCGAGGCTCCCCACTAGCCAGAAGCATCGTCCTCCTCCCACGGGCCTTGCACCGTTCGTTGCGGCGATCAATCTACGAGTTGCCATTTTCGTTCCCTCCCTTTCCTGAGCAATGCCTGACAGATATCAAATCCCCCCATAGGCGTCAATTTAAGCTACTGGGTTGAATCCGTCCTTGATTTGCATGAATTTTCCGCCTACTGCCATCTGCTTAAAGTCTTTCCTTCATTGCGCTTAGCCCCATTCGCTTTACTGTTTCCTGGTCTACGTTAATCTGCGGTTAATTAAAGTTATTCCGATTATTGTCCGCAATAGGCAAGTTTTTGTTGTTGTCGTCTCCCGACAAACAAAACAATGAGTTCTCTGCGACCTCTGCGTCGCTGCGGTGATTCATGTTTTTTTCGACAATCTGTGTAATTCTGCGGTTAATAGCTCCTAACGCTTTGCACAATTAATAATTCTCTTTTATCTCTTCCTTCGTTACTTCGCGTCCTTCGTGGCAAACAGTTTGTCACCACAAAGAGCACGAAGGTCACGAAGTTTGAATCACTTCGCGCCAAGACGCGACGCATGTTTTTGTTTATTGTCGTCTCCCGACAAACAAAACAATGAGTTCTCTGCGACCTCTGCCTCTCTGCGGTGGTGTTTTTAATGAATTTGTGGTTAGACGCTATGCTCTTTGCGCTATGCGCTTTGCTGTTCGTTGGTCTGCGAAAATCTGTGGTTAGTAAATATTCTCCGAACTTGGCGCCCTTTGCGTCTTTGCGCGAGGTATCTTTTCCCCCGTAGTCAGTGGTCAGTAGTCCGCGCCTTGCTTTTTCACTTCGGTCTCTTTCAGACTCGTAGCATACATTTTCTTGCAGCGATTCCGTAACTTCCGGATTTCCGTGACAGTCCACAAAAAGTTTTCAGGAGCAATCTCCGACTCTGCGGGGCCGGCCGTCATCACCAGGTCGTTGACTTGAGCGAGGCCCCGTTCAAACAGTGGCAGAGCTTCGGCATAACGTCCTGTTTCGTGGTAGCTAACCGCAAGGGGAAGATTCGTAAAGTACTGATCCGGCTGTAATCGGAGTGCGAGGCTCTGTACGAACATCGCTTCCTTGTAACGCCCCTTCTCTTGCAGCTCAAAGCCCAAACGCGCGAATTGGCAAGCGATCCCTCCCATAGCCACCTCCAGATCTGTCTTTGCCGCGAGGCCGGGATAATGATCCCGAAGATAGCCGTAATCTTCCGAAACGGACGCGAACCTCATGGTGTCTTCCATGGTAGCCAAACGTGACACGATTTCGGCGAGAAAGCGATGCGGGAGATTCTTCCAATCCTTGCTAGTCGCCAAAAGTTGCAACAGGCAATCCTGCTCTGAAAACCCCTTTCTTTCCAGGGTTCGGTAACGCCGGAGCAGCGAGCGCACTCTCATTTTGGGGGTCATCCGCCATCGAGCTAGCTTTCGGTAAATGGCGATGCCCGCAAAAAAGAACGCCACCCCAAACAACCAGTACTCCATGATGATCCTACCTCCTATTTTCGGCGAAACCCGGGCGCTACCGACTCGGCAAGAGCATCATATGGCATTTCGAGCCTTCCGCTCCCCTTTATTCCGAATGCGTCGGCCGTTTTGTTGAGAAAATTAAAGATTGCCGCAACATAAACCATTGCGGCGATTTGCTGATCACTGTAACCGAACTGACGTACCTCCCCAATATCCTCGGAGGTGATCTTGTAAGCATGCACTGTTAGCTTGCCAGCCAGGTCTAACAGCGCCCACCTGGGTGGCTCGAGTCCAGCATTGGTAGCGGCGTTGATATCTCCGTCTGCCAGCGCCGTTGCTATTTCGTCTGATTCTCCCTGCAACCGCAGGAAAGCCCCATGGCTATCCAGTCAGAAGGGGCAACGGTTTACCCCTGAGACGTAAGTAGCTATGGCCTCATGATCGCGCCGGCTGAGAGCACCTTCGCTGAAATGAAGGAGTTTGACCGCTTCGTGGATATGCTTTCCAAAATCAGGTCGGACGCTGAAGCAGCGCATAATGTCGGAGGTGCCGGCCGCGGCATAAAATTCAGCTGTATTGCCAGTGGCTTCAGTTGGAGCCACCCACATGATGTGAGGCATGGTCACTCCCTTATTGCTTGTTGTCTGCCCGAGCAGGATTACCGGGTAATGAACCACCATCACTGGTGAGTCCCGGCGCGGCATCACGGGCGATCATAAGCAGAGGTGAGGGAAATTTCAACAGAGGATAAAACTACAAAGTTTCAAATGAATCGGCGTATCGCTAAAACGTGGAGGAGGTTCGCTTGGATTAAAGACCGCACCCGAGGCTATATTGGTAACTAAAGATTTGCCATCTTCATCTTGCCCACCGGCGCGAAAGGTTGATCGGAGGTTACTGGTTTAACGGCTAATCTGAAAAATGTAAAAACACACCGTCAGGATCGGAGGTTGCATAACTACCCATTCGACATGCTTCCAAATTCTTTTGCTTCCTCGCACCCGCTTTTCCAAGGCCTATCTTTCTGGGGCCCGACCCTGGTGCAGACACTGCAATTTCTTCCAGCTCCTTTTTGGTACTTTCCAGGTTTTCCACCTTGAAACCAATGTGATCCAATCCCTCCTTCATGCCTGTGTAAGTATCCATATTCCACGGGCGTATGACCAGGGACACGGTGCCATCGGTGAGGCAAAAGTTTTCCTGATCGGAGACATCTTCCCTAATTTTGAGCTCATATACACGTTGATAGAATCTAGCCAGAACGCCAGGATTTGCGGCTCGAATGGCGATGTGGTCGAGATGTCGGGCCTGTTCCCAACTTCTCTCGGTATATCCTTCCCTAACGTTGGCCATTCCCTTCTGGGAAAGGTCGAATTGGTTGCCTGCGGGATCATGGGACCTCAATCCGGCAAAGGGCACGTGTCCCGGACTCTTTGCAACATAGATATCCGGATAGCTCTCCTCCAGCCTGTCCAACACTGTTTGGACATCCTCCACTTCGAGACCGAAATGATCCAGGCCCGCATCGGAGCCGGGCATCCTCTGCAACAATGCCAGGCCAATGACTCCGTCACTGATATGACCGCGATTTGGGTTGTAAGCACCGGTCTCGTCGGTCATGCCGGTTGTAATCTTCTTCATTTTAAGAATGGTCTGATAAAACTTCGCCATTTTGTCATAATTTTCCGTGTGGATGGCCACATGTCTGATCTTGGTAAACATTGACGTTGCCCTCCTTCATTCCACAATCGCGACGTAGCCCTTCTTCATCCTCTCAGCAGACACTCACCTCTTATACTCCAACTCATATCTTATTCAATGCGTCAAAGTAAAAAAAGGCCGCGGCAATCTGAGGATCTTTTTCAGAAATTTTTGTACCGGGAGTGGATCCTGGTAAGGCAACATTCCGTATGTTCGCCCTTTAACACGCGCGCTATCAGGGAGCACTTCGTCTTTCGGGATATCGATCCTCATAGGATAGAATACCTCCGTTATTGGGTATTTGGTTGAGATACTCGTAACTCCTTAAAATGATCACCAAAGCAGCTGCATATTGGCAAACCTGTTAGGGCTCTCCGAAGCATTTCGTCGCGTTGTCCCACATCATTTTTTGCATCACCTCGCCGCCCAGAGATTGCCACGCCAGCACCTTGTTTGTGGATTCGGGAAATCGGGATTCCGCGTGGGGGTAATCGGACGAATACATCAAGACGCCGTCGCCGAGGAAGTCAGTGACCATTCGGACCATCTTTTCGCCTTCGTGGATCACCACGCTGGCGAAGAAGCGCCCGCCGGTCATATATTCGCTGGGCTTGCGCGCCAGATTGTCTGGCAGGGCGTAAGGCAAGTAGACGGATTGATCATCCATACGCGCTGCCCAGAACGGGAGCCAGCCAAAACCGGACTCGAGAATGCAGTAGCGAATATTAGGGTAGCGCTCCATGATCCCAGCGCCGAAAAATGCCGTCACCGCTCTCATGGCTCCCCACGGGTGCGAGGCGGTCCGGCCGATGAACGGGTTGTCCCAGAGATCACGGTACCCGGGATAGCCGGAGGTGAAGCTGTGATGCGACACACAGAGCCCTTCGTCGTTGGCCGCGGCCCAGATGGGCTCCAGGTCCGGATGATTGATGGGAACGCCTTCAGCCAGGTTGGGATGGATGCCGGCGGCCCATGGAGCACGCGACCATGCTTTGATTTCTTGCACCGATGCCTCGATGGCTCGGTTGCTCACCACAATGAAAGACTTCAAGCGGTGCGGGTACTTGCTGCAGAAGTCATTGGTAAAGCGATGGTTGGCTCGGATAAAACCCATCTCAACCTCCACGTCGTCCGTGGCCGGGGGGAGTCCGGGAAGCATGAGCTGCACGTCCACCCCTTCCTCGTCCATATCCCGAATGCGCGCTTCCACATCGTTATCAGACCCACCAGGGGTCGGAAAGCGGCTTCCCATGAACGTCGGGAAATGATGCTCCATATATTCCCTGGGACCCGCTTCCCCTAAAATACGCAGGCGTTCACGCCAGCCGGCTCTCTTCTTGAACTGGTAACGGTGGCGGTACGGTGGTTCGAGAATCTCGCCGGCCCAGCCGACGCGAAAGGGAACCTTGCAGCTCTCCCACTCGGGCAGCCGCTTGCGCATGCCGGCATCGAAATAGGGTTCCAGAGTTTCGGCATGCGGACTGAGATGCGTGTCAGAATCAAAAATCTTTAAACCGTCGCGCATTCCTGCTCCTTCCTTGCATGCATAACAACGATTGCGAGGTTACCCACGGTTACCACGTAGCATCATTTGGTAGCGGGCACCGGGATAATTTATTCGTGGCGCGCGGGCCATCCCGGAGAGTATCCTTAAAATCATTCCGCATCAATACTTCTCCGTTCTTTGACAGTTGACAACCTTTGTTCCTATGATATTGATACCCGCGTACGCCTTGTGTGAAATCCTGGTTCCGACAACTTTTTGAGGTGAGAGGAGAGCGGAAATCGATGGCCAAGAATGGATTCATGGTGTTCGACAGCGACATGCATATCATGGAGCCCCCTGATCTTTGGGAGCGTCGCATTGCCCCGGAGTTCCGCTCCATGGCGCCTCGTGGCTTGACCTCCGAGAACGTGCGCGATTTACGCATCACCTTCCCGGACGATGCGCCTAACGGCGGGGCCATCGGAACATCGCCAAGACGGGGTCGCAACTTCGAACGGAACCAGGTGCTTTACCAGAGCCATGCCGCCCGTGGCTGGAGCGACGAGGTGCAGCTTGAGGCCATGGACATGGAGGGCCTTGACGTCGCAGTAATGTTTCCCAGCCGTGGGTTAAACGTCCTGGTGGGCCGGGACGGTGCCGGTCGGACCTCGGATCCCCGCTTTGCCGCCGCCATTGCACGGGCCTACAACGACTGGCTCTACGAGTTTTGCCAGGCCGATCCGCAGCGCATGCTGGGCGCCGGCATGATCTCGGTGTACGACATCAACGACGCCGTCGAGGAGACCCACCGGGTGGTAAAAGACTATGGTTTCAATTCCGTCTTCCTACGCTCCAACATCGTCAACGGCAAAGCCTGGCACGACCCCTATTATGAACCCCTCTGGAATACCCTGGAACGTCTGAATATTCCCCTCGGCTTTCATCAAGCCTCTGGGTCGAGCATCCCCCAACTATGCAGACCCTGGTTCGGCTCCCTCTCCGGTATTCAGCGGGCGTACGGCCAGCCCATTGGACAAATGTTCGGGGTAGGCAGTTTACTATGCGGTGGTGTCCTTCAGCGGCACCCGACCCTCAAAGTTGCCTTTCTGGAGGCCAACTGCTCCTGGCTGCCCTGGCTGTTGTGGCGCCTGGATGAAACCTACGAATTGGAAGGCGACCTCGACATGCCCGAGCTCACCATGCTACCCAGCGAGTACTTCAAGCGCCAGTGCGTCGCCTCGGTGGAGCCGGACGAGACTCCGGCACGCTACACCATCGACTTCCTCGGCAACGATAACCTCGTTTTTTCCACCGACTATCCCCACGGCGATTCCCGCTATCCGCGTGCCACGGAGAGCTTCCTGGAACTGCCGCTGTCCGACGAGGACAAGCGGAAGATCCTGTGGGACAATTGCGCCCGTTTCTATGCCATCAGTGATTCGTCCTTCATTGGCGCCGGCCGAAGCAATCAGGCAATGACAAGCACAGAGTCAGCTCGATAGGGAGGATTCCGTAGTTATGGAAACTAACGGCAAAACCGCAGTTGAACGATTCATTATCAAGACCCGGGAGCTGTTCGCCCATGAGCCGGACCTGGACAAACGATGGGCAGCGCTGCCGCCGATCTTGAAGGAGCTTCTCACGGATCCGGAGGTTCGTGAGGCCTCAAAAGAGTGGCCAATTCCCGGATCAGTCGTTAGTTCGGGGGAGCGTCGTGCCGGGAATCTGCTGTTCTACGAGGATCCGGACTATGGGTTTGTCATCAACGGGCAGGTCCACGAAGCAAGCCAGCCGCAGGGCGAGCCGAGACGTGCTCACGATCATGGTGCCATCTACACCGCTTACGGCTTGTTGGACGGACACGAGCGGATCACGCTATATAAGCGAACCGACGATGGGTCCAAGCCCGAACACGCCGAGGTCGAAAAGACTTCTGATTATCTGGCCGCGCCGGGAGATGTGCACCTGGCCAGGCCACGAGATATTCATTTGGAAATAAACGTCGGCGAGCGAACGGCTGCTGTGATTATTCGCAGTGCCAAGGACGGCATACCATCCAATCTCCACGGCCGCTATGACCTGGAGACTAACAAATATAACGAGAGTATCGGCCCGCGCCAAATACATGCCGAGATGCTGCCCCAAAAAAGTGTCTAGGTCTGAATCGGCCCAGCACCAGGGTCCGAGAATGGAAGGGGGAACGGTATCAGGCTTGCCTTCTTGCTATTATTTCTCGTCTAACCCAGCAAAACGGCGCAAATCAAATCGATCTTGATAGCAAAAGAGCCAAGAGCAGGCTTGCCCCCCTATTAGAACTAGTGAAGTGTGATATCAGCTGGCTTACTTAAAGCGCTAAACGGAATATGGAGTATGACAGATCTGTCTGTAAAAAGAACCCGGCCAGTATTCATGTTATCCAGCATGCGGTCGGGATACTTACGGCGTAGTTCGGAAAAGGCATGCCAGGTCATTTTCACTTTAACAGTGTCCATTCGGCCATGACGTATTCTTGGTAACGCTCTCACACGCTGTATTGGTACCTTAGTTCGGTTGATAGCCCGTAGCTCTTTTTTCAACCTCATAATCCGATTCTTTCGCTCCGACAGTTCCCCCTTCGTCGTTTCAATCTTTCGTTGAGACTCGGCTATCCCGTCAGATAGCCACTTATTTCTCAGCAGGCAGTCCTCTCTGAACAGGGCAGGGGTATCAAAGCCACGTATATGTGGTGCCTCACGCACATAGGACCATCCACGGGGTATTGGTTTGTTGCTTGCCATGCCGTTTCTCTATCGTTGGTGGTGGGCTGTGTTAAGTCGATAACATTAGAGATCTACAGTCCACCGCCCTTTCTCCTAGCACGTTAGAGATAAAGACGTAAGGGTGACGAGTCTTTAGTTCCAAGTTTAAATTTTCCTAACAGCGGACAGCGGTGACAGGCTTGTGTTTTTTACTATTTTTTCCCGTCCACTCGTCATGAACGGCGCAAATCAAATCGAACTTGTTAGCTAAAGAGCAAAGAGAAGACTTGCCCACTCTGCCAACTGAATACTGCTAACTGTCTTTCTTGTCCCGTCCTTTCCAGTGAATTAATAAATTTTCGCGTTGATCTGCTAAAATCTGCGGTTAAGTATCTTTTCTTTGTCGTCCTACACTAGCTGATCGCCGAAAGCTGACGTCTGACAGCTAGCCTCTCTTTTCCCTTAACACCCAACACTTAACACTGTTCCTTCTGCAATCTGCCTACTGCCCACTGGTTTTCTCTCTCCCCCACTGAGTACTCAGTACTGGGACCTATGAGCGCTTCACTCCTTTCAATGTGGCGACAGGAAGGCAAGACTTCCCGTCCGTCTCCCGTCTGATAGTACATTTTTGCAAATCGATTACAATTTCCTACGGTGGCCCGATCCGGAGATCATTACAACTTCCTTTAAAATTAAATAGTTTTAGTCTGGCACTCCTTTTGCAAGGAATTAATAACATTCGCCCTTGTCTCAAATTGTTACTGTTTTCAAGTCGTTTCTTGAACGGCAGGCATGCTAGAGACGGCCGGCGAAGCGTACAAATGGAGGGAAAAGATATGTTAAAAAACGCGTCGTTTTATGCACTGTGCGTACTATGTATTTTTCTGTCGTCCTGCGTATCGAAAAGTAAGTATACGGAACTTGAAAACAGCTTTAGGAACACGGAGACACAGTTAAATGCTAAAAACGAAGCCCTTTGGGACCTACGAGATCGCCAGGATGAACTGGATAACGAAAACGCAGAGCTTTCAGGGACAGTACGAGGTATGACACACAATCTGAACCAAGCACGTTCTCATATTCGGCAAAAAGAAGATGCCATAGGGGAGTTGACGAACAACCTGGGGCAGGCCGAGTCCGTTATCAGTCGGCAGCAAAGTGCCATGGGGAGCTTGAGGGCCAACCTGGGAGAAGCCCAATCCGCCATCCGGAATAAAGAAACTAATATAGGGATTTTGAGAACTGACCTGGGACACACGCGAGAAGTTGTGCGTGAAAAAGAACGTACCATTTTGGAGTTGGATAGAACCCGCAGAGAAATAGAGTACAACCTCAAAGACCAGATCGCACAAAAGGACGTCAGAATCGAAGAGATAGAAGGCAAATTAAAGGTAACGTTTGTCGACAAGATCCTTTTTGATTCAGGAAGCACGAAAGTCAAGGAAAAAGGCCAGCAAGTTCTATTGACGTTAGCGAAGACACTTGTAACTGATCAAGATAACACCATAGTGGTTGAAGGACATACCGATGACGTAAAAATCGGATGGCCATTGCAGGAGAGATTCCCCAGCAACTGGGAATTGTCCACAGCCAGAGCTGCAAGCGTCGTTCGATTCTTGCAGGAGCAGGCAGATATCGAACCGGAAAGACTAACCGCCACCGGATACAGTTTTCATCGGCCCATAGCCGCAAACGAATCCGATGAAGCACGAAGCCAAAATAGACGGATAGAGATTATTCTTATCCCGATCCAATAGACAAAAATATGTGCCCTTCTTCCAATCCCCTCACCCCGTGCATGGTTAAAGGGCTAAGGGCAGACTTGATCCCCTGCTTGCGAGGAGTATGGCGCGCTTTATTCGTTGCTTTATAGCCGCGGTTTGTTTGTTGGGAGGAAAAATGAAGCGAATATTGATGGTTCCCTTGATTCTGATGTCTCTCGTTGTCTTGGGGTGCGCCAACTCGAGTAAATCTGCCTATCGTAATCAAATACGGGAGTTTGAGACGGCATACCAGAAAAATGAGATTTCAAAGGCTGAATATCTAAAACTTAAAATGGAATCAGAAAATGCATACGAGCATAGGAAGGCAACAATTAAAGCAGGTAAGCTCGCCGCTCCCTCTTGATAGCCCGAGAATAAAGCCTAGGGTGAACTTCCACAGTCGGTATGTATTAGGCTATTAATTCCTCTGCCTTCATGGCCGCTTGCACGGGCGGTCGCTCGGCCACACGGGTTTGATACTGCTCAAGCACCGGCCAGCGGTCGAAGTCCAGGTTGATACGTGTGCGCCAGTTTAGAACCGTAAAAAGATAGGCATCGGCGACGGTGAAGTCGTCGCCCACGAGGTGGGTCTTGCCGTCGAGGTGCTGTGCAACGTAGTCAAGACGTTTAACCAGTAGCTCCCTCCCAATCACCTTATAAGCATCCGGCGTCGTCGGCCGCAACAGCGGGCTGAAGCTCTTGTGGATCTCCGAGGTGATGAAATTAAGCCATTCCTGGAGACGGCAGCGCGCCCAGGTGCCCGCCGCCGGCACAAGCCCGGATTCGGGCTTTTGGTCGCCGATATACTGCAGGATAGCTGGGCCTTCGGTAAGAACTTCACCGTTATCGAGTTCCAGCGCCGGCACGTAACCTTTCGGGTTGATCGCAAGGTAGTCACGGCCCTTCTCGGTCTTTTTATTTTGCGTATCAACGGCCTCGCGTTCGAAGGTCAGTCCCGTCTCGCGGAGCGAGATATGCGAGGCTAGAGAACATGCGCCTGCTTTATAATAAAGTTTCATAATTGGTTTCCTTTCAAATGGTCTGAACGGGTCATCAACACCACTGCTGGCTGCGCGCCAGTCTGTACCTTCCCATCCTTTACCATACCCGTCAAGTGAAGCTCAACAGCAACGTCCCCTAATAATACCTAGTTGGCTTTAAAGGGAAACTTGAACGGTGTCAGGCTCGCTTTATTGCTATATTCTCCCTGCCGACCCGGCGCGCACGGCGCAATTCAATTGGATCTTGACAGCTAAAGAGTCGAGCGCAGACTTGAACCCTTATTTGAACCCCTTTTCCAGCCATGACAGTGGGCTAGGCCTTATACAAGCGTGATTTCTTTACGAAAGAGGTGAGTAGATACTCGAAATGCCCGCCAGTATTGGTTAAAGTGTGAATTGACCAAAACGCACACGCCAATGAAAGGGGGCATTTCAAGTGAGTCGATCTTACCTGAAAATCATCCGTAACCGCAAGCGAAGAATTGAGCGTCGTCTGGCACGCAAGCAGTACGAAGATCAGCCCAAGCCGATCATGACGGCTAGCAACATCCACTATGAGATGGCCGAGAAGAGTCAAGGGATCAGCTACGGCGGTATTGGGGCGATTCATCAGATGGTGGGACGGCTTGGGTTTGTCGATGAGGTCAACAGGGATGTGTCGCTGCTCAAGGTTCACGCGCCCTATTGGGAATCGGACCACGTGCTCAACATTGCCTACAACGTGCTGCTGGGCGGCATGCGCCTGGAGGACATCGAGCTTCGACGCAATGACGAAGTATTTCTCAACGCGCTGGATGCCGAGCGGATTCCAGATCCGACCACAGCAGGTGATTTCACCCGTCGGTTTGAACCGGGGGACATCGAGGCGTTGATGGAGTGTGTCAATCGCACGCGCCAGCGGGTATGGAAGAAAAGAGGGCGCAAGCTTATGAAGGATGCATTGATTGACATCGACGGGACAATAGCCGCGACCCTTGGGGAGTGCAAGGAGGGAATGGACATCAGCTACAAGGGTATCTGGGGCTACCATCCGTTGATCGTTAGTTTAGCCAATACCAAGGAGGTGTTGTACATGGTCAACCGTCCTGGCAACGTGCCCAGTCATCAAGGTGCGGCCGAGTGGATTGACAAAGCCATTGAGCTGGTCGGGCCGCATGCGCGCTGGATCACGCTGCGCGGGGATACGGACTTCTCGCTGACGGTTAACTTCGATCGATGGGCGGACAGGGTTGATTTTGTCTTTGGCATGGACGCGTGCAAGAGCTTCATTGAACGAGCCGAGGTGCACGATGAGGCCGACTGGGTGGTGCTGAAACGCAAACCGACCTACGAAGTCAAGACCCGTGATCGACAGCGACCGAACAACGTCAAAGAGCAGATCGTGCGCCAGCGGGAGTTCAAGAACATTCGCCTGGAGAGCGAGCATGTAACCGAATTTCCGTATCGGCCCACAAAGTGTAGTCGCGAGTATCGCATGGTTGTCGTGCGGAAAAACCTGAGCATTGAGAAGGGCGAGCAGGTGCTGTTCGACGATGTTCGATATTTGTTCTACATCACTACCCGTGAGGATCTGACGGCCACTGAGGTCGTGGAACTGGCCAACGGGCGTTGCGATCAGGAAAATGTCATCGAGCAGTTGAAGAACGGTGTCAATGCACTGCGCATGCCAGTGGACAATCTGGTAAGCAACTGGGCCTACATGGTGATGGCCGCCTTGGCATGGAACCTGAAGGCATGGTTCGCGATGATGGTTCGGTTCAAAGACCGACAAGCCGAACTGCTGAGGATGGAGTTCCGAGGCTTCTTGCATGCGATGATCTGGTTACCGGCCCAGATCGTTCGTCAGGGAGGTAAGATCATCTACCGGTTGCTTGGTTATAATACGTGGCTGAAGGACTTCTTCTCGGCCTGGGAGTTCATCAGGCGATCGAAGTTCGTCTGAAGGAGTGCGGGTCAGGCCGCAAGACAATGGGAAACGGGAAGAAAACAGATGACGGGGTTTGCTCAAAACCGGTGACCATTTGATCGAGGTTGAACCCCCGACGACAGCATGACGGCCATAAAGGTTACGCAGAATAGAAAACCTGCCGCAAAGACCCGTTGCGGGGCATGGCACCCCGCTTTGGGCCTTCGCCCACATGGAAATCACCGATCGTCTTGAAGCTCGCTTATTTTAGGGCTAGGATCCTAGACCTAACCGCAAACTTGACTTGTTCTCGAAAAAGGCGGTAAACCGGCACCATTGAATGGAGGCAAGCTATGATTATCTTTATCCGTAACCTCGGCGGGGTTTTATTGTTATTCTGGCTCGTTGCCGTGCATGTTTTAACCGGAGCCGCAAAGGCGCAGGCTTCCTGGGAAGCCGAATGGAAGAGAACGGTGGAGGCAGCAAAAAAAGAGGGGCAGGTTACCATCTACACCTCTTCCAGGCAGAACCACCTGCTTTTAGATTCGGGGGCATTTCAGAAGAAGTACCCAGAGATCAAACTCATTATCGCATTCGGAAATCCGCTCCACCGCATCCTTACCGAGCGAAGAGTTGAGAAATACCTTGCGGACGTCGTGTTCACCGGTCCAAGCACTCTTTGGCGGCTCTATCAAGCCAAGGTCCTGGACCCAATAAGTGACACATTTATTCTGCCCGAGGTCGTTGATGAGTCAAAGTGGTGGGGAGGAAAACATACTTACATAGACAAAGAACGAAAATACATCTTTGCCGCTGTTGGAAACGTTGACCTGGGGGCTATTTTCTATAACACAAAACTAATCAATCCTAAGGATTTTACATCCTTCTGGGATTTCCTCCGTCCTGAATGGAAGGGGAAGATGGCGGCGCGAGATATCCGATCCCCGGGCCCGGGCGGCGTTACCACGAGAATGTTCTATTACATTCCCGAATTGGGTCCCAAATTCATCCGGCGTCTTTTCGGTGAGATGGATGTCACGCTTTTCCGGGATCAAAGGCAAGGAATAGATTGGCTTGCCACCGGTAAATATCCTATCTGCATTTTCTGCAACAACACGCGTATACAAATAAGCAAGGCTCAGGGACTCCCGGTAGAAGGTTTTGGATTGATGAAGGAAGGCGCAGGGATGATTGTGAGTGGGGGCGCCATAAGCCTTCCCAATAGACCGCGTCACCCCAATGCAGCGAAGGTCTTCATCAACTGGGTGCTCTCCCGCGAGGGACAGATCGCACAGCAATCGGTAGGCGGCGGCTCCACAAATTCGCGCCGGATCGACATCCCAAAAGACATAGTAATGCCTCAACGAAGGCCTCAGAAGGGTGTTAGATACATGGATACTGAAAATTGGCAACGGATCAACATGAGGCCGGTGCTCAAGGTATTCACCGCTGCTGTAAAAGACGCGGGAAAAAGAAAGAAATAATAAGTGATCTAACCGGTGATGGCGTTATAAGAGAATAGGTCCTGAATCTCTGTGGGTGAGGGATAGCACCGGTGCCGTTTTACCTTGTTCCGGTGCTTGCTGCCTGCTGTCTTTCTTTTTTCTTGCTCTGTCTCTGTCCGTTCGTAGTCCTGTCGTCAGTGGTCCGTAGTCCGTGCAGGGTTGCCAACTACATACCACTAACTGCCTGTTTGCTAGCCTTGCGATGGAATCCGCTGGATTCTGATTAAAACGGTTCCCTGAAACGTCAGAATGTGTGTCATCTTTCCTTTCGGCTTGTAAAGCCATTGCTGTACGTTCGGCTGATTCCCGCCTGAAACGGTTTCTTGGAGACGAGGTTCGCCACACCTATCCAAGACCTCCAATTTCATCTCTCCAATCCTGACCTGATGCATTCCACACTGTACAACACTCAGATTCACGGTGGTCCGGGCATTAGCCAGATTTAGCGCCAAAACATAAGGCGTCAAATAAACAACGAGTTTGCACACTTTCATGGGTAGTACCTCCATGGGTCGTTATTGGCTGGTAAACGCTATATGAAATTGTAATGAGATGAAAGCTGAACCCCAACCTTCACAAAAATTGTCCTGTAAAAGCAGTCACTTAGGGCCACCAGCTCAATACGATAAGGGTCCTATTCTAATAACGTTGTCAGGCTTGCCTTCTCGTTATTTCTTCCCTTCCAACCCGGCGTGAGGGGCGCAAATCGAATCGAACTTGATTGCAAAAGAGCCGAGAGCAAACTTGATCCCTGGATTCCATTCATGATATTTGCTAGGATCCTAGTCCTAACCCCAAACTTGACTTGATCTCGAATAAGGCGGTAAAAAGGCACCATTGAGAGGAGCTAAATTATGAACACCATGATACGAAAATTCCCGGGATTGTTGTTTTTGTTCTGTCTCGTTGCAGCGCCTGCGTTAACCGGAGCCGCAAAGGCACACGCTTCCTGGCAGGAGGAATGGAAGAAAACGTTGGCAGCAGCCAAAAAAGAAGGGAAGGTCACGGTCTACACCTCATCCAGGCAGAGCAACCTGCTGCTAGAGTCGGGTGCTTTTCAGAAAAAGTACCCGGACATCAAACTCCTTGTGGCCCTCGGAAATCCACTCCACCGAATCCTGACCGAGCGAAGGGTTGGCAAATACCTGGCGGATGTTGGGCTCACCGGTCCGAGCACCCTGTGGCGCCTTTATCGAGCCAAAGCGCTGGATCCGGTCAAAGACGCGATGATTTTGCCCGAGGTGATTGATGAGTCCAAATGGCTTAATGGGAAACATCTATACGTTGATAAAGAACAAAAATACATCTTTGTCTCCGTTGGCAACCCGGACTCGGGAAATTTCTACTACAACACCAAGCTAATCAACCCCAACAAGTTCAAGTCCATGTGGGATTTTCTCAAGCCCGAATGGAAAGGAAAGATGGCGGCCAGAGACGTTAGATCCCCGGGCCCCGGCAGTGTGACCATCAAGTTTTACTATTACAATCCCGACCTCGGGGTAAAGTTCATCAAGCGTATGTTCGGTGAAATGGATATCACGCTTTTTCGTGATCAACGACAAGGAATCGATTGGCTTTCCACTGGAAAATTTCCCATTTGCGTGTTTTGCAACAGCTCCCGTATAGAAAACGCCAAGCTTCAGGGACTCCCGGTGGAAAAGTTCGGATTGATGAAAGAGGGCGCGGTGTTGAGTTCGAGTGGGGGTGGTCTCACCCTCATCAATCGGGCTCCCCATCCCAATGCGGCAAAGGTCTTTGTCAACTGGTATCTTTCAAGGGAGGGACAACTCGCGCTGCAATCGTTAAAAGGGGGATTCACGAACTCTCGCCGCATGGATATCTCGAGGGACATGATCCCTCCCGATCGACAGCTCAAGAAGGATGGCAAGTATATGGTGGTCGACTCCTGGGATCGGATATCGACACGCCCCGTGCTCAAGATTATCAACGCTTCTTTAGCGGAGGCAAAAAAGCGAAAGAACAAATAGGCGAAGATTAAATCTGCGAAAATCAGCTTAATTCTACGGTTAGTAAATTTTCTCCAAACTTCGCGTCTTTGCGCGAGTATCTTTTCTTTTTCGTCCAAACTAGCTGATAATTGATATCTAGAGTCTAACAGCCATTTTCGCTGCCAAGTCGAAAGAGAGTCAGCTTATTTTTTGCTCGCCGCCCTTTTGGCTTCTGCCACCAATTTCTTCAAGCCACTAATGTCCCTGTATTGAGGAAGATTTCCAATCAGATACTCTCCACCCGGCTCAGGGATATACCCCTGGTCTGTAAGCATGTCCTTGGGGATGTCCATGCGCAGAGAATTGTTATCCGATTTCTTCTGCCACTGAAGCTGTCCCTCCTTCGATAGCATCCAGTTTATAAAAACCTTCGCCGCATTGGGGTGCGGTGCACCATCGATAAGACCCAATTGTCCCCATCCCCCCGACATACGCGCCTCCTCGGGAGGACCCGTAATGAAATCCACCGGTAGCCCCTGCTTCATGGCTTCCTTCACTTCCGTGGTCCTAGGCGAAATCCAAAGCGGATACTTTCCCTTGGCGACCCAATCGAGTATGATTCGATAGTCTCTTGCTATGGTTACGTCCATCTCACTGAATAACCTGCGGATAAATTTGGGCCCCAAATTTGGATTATAGTAGACCGCTTTCCACGCCGATAACGACCCTCGTGTGGTGGGATCGTAAGCCACAATCTTTCCTCTCCATTTCGGCTTGAGAAGATCCCAAAAAGAGTTAATGTCTTGAGGATTGACCATCTTGGTGTTGTTAGCAACAATGGCATTTGTGACGTTGCCTTGCATGATGAAAAGATGCTGATGTTTCGGATCAGCATAGAGATGTTTCTTTGTAAACCAGACGGATTGATCCTTGACTTCAGGTAGGATCAAAGTAGGCGGTAGCGGGTCGAAGACACCGCCATTATATAGAACGTTGCCTGTTCCCGCGCCGCCAATATAGCCATCCGCTAGGTATTTACCGGCCCTGCGTTCGGCCATAATTCGTTGGGAATGCTGGCTTCCAGAGCCGGGAACAGAAACCAGCTTGATTTTAGGATAGGACGCCTGAAATACGTCTATAGCGTTAAGGTATTGTGTTCCGGGAGGAACGTGGACCCTGACTTTTCCCTCTTTTCGTGCAGCCGCTAAGGTTGATTCCCATTCCTGCTTCCAGTCTGCCTTGGCAGCTCCACCCAGACTCAAAAGGAAAATAACCGTTAAAGTTATCTTCAAAAGGCTAACCATTGGTTTTACATATAAAAACATGCAGCACCTCCGTTATCCAAAGAAAATAGCTAAGCTCTAGCCGAAGAAACATCGGCGCATTCTATTGTCCGGCGGCGGGGCTGTCAACACGTCGTGCAAAATACATTACGGGGTCTTCTAACGGGGGCATACCTGCCTTTTTGCTATTTTTTCCAATCCGACCCGGAAGGTATGGCCTTTGCACTAGGTGGTCCGGCTATTGTCCGCAATAGACATATTTTTATTTGTCGTCTTCTCGCGACAAGCAATAAAGATTTATGGTCTGCGCTTTGCTGCTTATTCATCTGCGAGAATCAGCATAAATCTGCGATTGAACATCTACTCCGAGCTTGGCTCCCACTGTGGTTCGACAATGCTCACCACACTGAGCCCGTCGAAGTGAGGCTCTCGAAGGACGCGAGTATCCTATTCCCCCGTAGTCCGCGCCTTGCGCGATACTCAGTACTCAGCACTCGTAACTCAGTACTAAATAGCTGACGGCTGATAGCTAATGGCTCTTTTTACTTTGTCTCTGCTCTCACACCGACACGGCCTCCGAGAGCGCGCGCAATAAGAGCTGCTATCACTACAAAGACAACTATCATTGCACCGACTACCGTTGCCTTTTCAAACTGGCCTTCTGTAGCAAACTCCAGCATCAGCAAGGAAAGCGTCCTGGTCTCGGCGGTTGCTAGAAGCACGATTGTACTGATATCTCGAGCAGCGGAAATAAACACTAGCAATCCAACGGTAAGCAGAGCAGGGAAAAGCAATGGCAACAGGATTCGGAAGTAAGTAGAGAACCATGAAGCGCCCGACACTATGGATGCTTCCTCTAATTCACGTCCTAACTGTAGCATGATACTTTTAATGACCTGTGTTCCTATGGGCATACTTTTTATGACCATGGCGATGATCAGGATATAAATCGAACCATAGATGGGGAGAAAGATTTTTGTGCCAAGAAAGGTCCACAGGAGGGCCATTCCCAGAAGAATGCCCGGGATAGACAAAGGGACCCAGGAGAGGAAATCAAGGACCCCCCTGAGAGTAAATCTGGATTTCACGATGACATAGGCAATCAGCGAATAAAGGAACACACCGAATATCCCGCTACCTAACCCCACTAGTAGAGTATTCCCAAGTGAGCGCAGGATCACAGGATCTTGAAGTACCTGGCGCCAATTATCCAGGGTCCAGGGATCGGGAATATCAAAGAAGCCAAAAAGTTTCATGAAGGTCCCCATCACCAGGAAAATGGTTGGGACCGCCGTTATCATCAATGCCAGTGATAATACTAAAATAAAGATTAGGTTCCTCCATCGACCCAGTGGAGTAGGGCGAACGTTAAAGCCACGACCAGTCACAGTCGTATATTCCTTGCGCCTAATAACAAAGCGTTGAATGGCCACCAGAACCAGCAGAATCACTAGAAATGTAGAACTCAAGGCCATGGCCGGAGGAAATTCCGCCGGTTCCGAAATGACCAGGTCGTGAATCATCGTAGAAAATACATGGAGCCCAATGGGTACCCCCAGGAGTAGTTCAATTTCAAATGCCTCAAGGGAGCGGATAAGTCCCAAGATCGTAGCCACCAGTATCGCCGGCATCATGACTGGGGTAATGATTCGAATTAGAGTTCCCACTGCACTTGCACCGGAGACCCGGGAAGATTCCTCCAAGGCCGCATCCATATTTCTAAAGGCAGGCGTCAGGAGCAAAACTTTGACTCCGATGGTCGAAACGGCAAGATGCACCCAGACGATTCCCGAGAACGAATAGATGTTAAACGGCGGCTCGCTGATAAACGGAAGCTTTAGCAACCACTGATTCACCAAGCCAAAATTCGAGTCGAGCAAAAGTATCCATCCCATCGTCACCGGTAAGGCAGGGAGAAAAAAGGAAAGCCAGAACATGAATTCAAGGGGGCCACTAAGGGGTATGTCGGTGCGCGCAAGCAACCAGGCCAGCACGATACCAAGGATCAGGGCAATGAACTGGCGGGTTAGAGCCAGGGAGAAAGTGTTATAGATAGCATCTAGTATGCCTGGTGAGGTGAACGCCTCCTGCCATCCTTGAAACCCATAAATCATGGGCTCCCCTGGTTTTGAAATTTGAAAACTGTTTAGGACCATCAAAAAGATGGGGACCAAGACTAGAAATGCGACTACCCCCAGGAGCAGGCTCATTAAGAGTACGGGTCCGTTAATCTTTTGTCGATAATTTACCTGTTCTTGGGTCGCAGTCCTGTCCATGCCATGGAACCCTAATTTTCACATAGGTGAGGGAGATCTTCTGCTGACAAACTCCCACAGTTCTATTGCAATTTAACCGCCCGTCGTATACGCCATAATTTTGTCCCTCCGCTAATTATTCCTTCATTTTTTGGTTCGTTTTTTTAAGAGCCTACGGGCGCTTTTCCTCGCCACTTTCGCTTTTGCCTGCTTCTTTTCCGAAATCATCTCAATCTTGTACCACTCTTTTAGAGATATAGTATCCTTTGCCCCTATATACCCAAACTCCTTTGTCCATTTGGTATCTACATCCAATCGGCGGGTGGGCTGGCTCAGGGTCTTTGTCCAGATTTCCTGTCCCTCCTTGCTCAGCAACCAGTTGACAAAGACCTTGGTGGCGTTGGGGTGGGGGTGATTCTTAATAATCGCCAGATTCCCCGACCCGGCTGTGCCATAAGTCCCTTCTCTAAAGAGAGGAAGGGCCTTTACAGGCAGACCAGCATCGATAAAAGGCTTGAATGCATAGTAAGTAACACCGACGGTCAAGGCCAGTTTCCCCTTGGCAAGGGACTCCGCCATGACCCGCCGGTTACGGGAGATTTGAGGTTCTTGTTTGTTAAACTCCCGTAAAAATTCTTCTCCTTTGTGCGTCCACATGTATTCCCAAACGCCCCTCCCTGCCCCGGGTCTTCGCGGATCGTAAAAACCGATCTTTCCCTTCCATTTTGGATTAAGGAGATCGTCATAAGATTGAAGCTCCTCAGGGTTGATCAATTGAGTGTTGTACCAGAAATTAGCGGTCAAAAAGGCGCAAAATGTATAAACAAACCGCTTTCCCTCATCAATAGACATATGTCCGCCCCACCAGTTTTTGGCATCTTTAACCTCGGGAAGAAGCAGGTACGGCTCGAAAGGATCCACGATCTTTCCTCCAACAAAACCGCTGAGCATAGACCCCGAACCCCCGAGATGGACGTCAAAATAGTGCACGCCGGCCTTTAACTCGTCACGAATCCTTCTCAGTTGTCTCGAAGCCCTGCTCGGGAAGAGTTCCAGATCGATCCCCGCAAACCGCTTCTCGAAGGCTCCCTCCATTTTCGTTCTCAATTCAGCACTAGCAGGAATGGAAACCACAACCTTGCCTTCTTTTTTGGCAGCGTTCATAACCTTCTCCCATTCGTCCTGCCAAGCCCCCCAACCGTTCTGGAAGAAACCTAAGAAATAGGATTCCCGCAGCGGCGAGGAAAACGAACCGTATTGCGCCGTGTATAATCTAACCCAAAGACCATTCGTTGCGCCATTTGTAATTCTAACCCTCCAAGGGCTCATGTTAGGGCTCAAGGAGGACAACAATGGAAGGGTTCACCATGGCACGACGATCCAAGCGGGAGTATTTACGATCCATCTATGAACGTTACAGCCAGGCACAACGGGCGGAGAAGAAGATGATGTTAGAGGAATTCTGCAAGGTTTGCGGCTACAACCGCAAATATGCCATCTGGCTTTTAAACCGGCCCTTACCCGAGACGACTGTACGCAAACGGAGTGCACCACACTCTCCTACATACAGTCGGGCGATGGTAAGGATTTTGGCAAAGGTGTGGGAGGCCTCGGGGTATCTGTGCTCCCAACGTCTGAAGGCCGCCCTTGTGCACTGGTTGCCCTGGATAAGGCAACACTTCGAGCTGACCCAATCGGTAGAGGATCAGCTCCTGGCCATCAGTGCCCGTCAGATGGATCGGCGCCTGAGGGCAACCAAGCACATCGTGAAACGCCGACTCTATGGCACCACTCGGCCCGGATCGCTGCTCAAGCAGATGATTCCCATTAAGACCGATCATTGGGATGTGAACCGGCCGGGCTATCTGGAGATTGACCTGGTGTCACACTCAGGGGCCTCAGCGGTTGGGGAGTTTGTCCATAGCCTGGACTGTGTCGACATTGCTACCTGCTGGGTAGAGCGCAAGGCCGTCATGGGTAAGAGCGCTTTGGGTGTCTTGAATGCGGTCACCGAGATCGAACACCAGCTTCCTTTCCCTCTCAAGGGGATCGACTCTGACAACGGCAGCGAGTTCATCAACAACCACCTTCTTGCTTTCTGTCAACAACGCCCAGCTGGCCGTACTATCCAGTTCACCCGCTCGCGACCCTACAAAAAAGACGACAACGCCCACATCGAGCAGAAAAACTGGACCCATGTCAGAAAGCTTATGGGCTGGGATCGCTACGACACCGCAAAGGCCCAAGAGTCCACCAACCAGCTCTATGATGAGCTTAGGATCTTCCAGAATCTGTTCCAGCCCTCGATGAAACTGCAATGCAAAATCCGTAAAGGCTCTCGACTTATTCGCCGCTATGACACGCCCTGTACCCCCTTTGAGCGGGTCGTGGAGTCCCGAAAGGGAGATCCCAAAAAGCTCGCAGCCCTCAAGCACACGCTTAAGACAACTGATCCCTTCGAGCTCTCTACCCGAATCGATCAGCAACTGCAGCGGATCTACAAGCTGGCCAGCCATGCAGACAGAGCACCGCGGGAAAGGCCACCGCTGAAACAAACGCCGTGGAGAAATTGGACCTTCAGCAAGAAACTACAGCGCCAACAACAGGACATGAAACGACAGATGCGAGAGGACTTCGGTTAGATTTTGTGATGTCGCAACGAATCCCGCTAGGGTTAGATTTATAAATGGCTTGACAGGCAAGGCCTAATTGTCCGATTGATTTTAAAGATGTTGTTTATGATGTGAGAAATATAGGGGAAAGGTAAATAAAATTTATGGGAATACGCAAAAGCAAACTACAAGACAGGTTTCCCGTTGATGGGCATCAACCGACAAATGTAGACTGACCTGCATTCCAAAATACAAGATAGAAGTCCTGACCTTCAGCGCTAACAGTTTTCTATTGCAGTAACAAAAGAGACGCGACAGAGTAAGACATGCCATCTCTTTCGCCGATGCTTTATGAGTGAATCCTACGATACAACTTGCTGCATCGTTGGGGCAGGCCCTGCGGGGGCGGTTCTCGCCTTGATCCTGGCCAGACAGGGAATCGCCACGACGCTCCTGGAAGCACACCAGGACTTCGACCGTGAGTTCCGCGGCGATACCGTCCATCCCTCCGTGATGGAGATAATGAACGAGATGGGCCTGGCGGAGCGTCTACTGGAACTCCCCCACGCGAAGGTTCACCAAATCACAATTCAAACCGCGACGGGTCCCGTCCAGATCGCAGACCTACGCCGTATCCGCACACGCTTTCCCTATATCGCCATGCTCACCCAGTCCCGGTTTCTGGAATTTATCACTGCGGAAGCTGCCAAGTATCCAACGTTCCGATTGCTGATGGGCACAAGAGCCGAGGAACTGCTCGAGCACCAAGGGGCGGTCTGCGGCGTGCGCTATCAATCACCCAAAGGCCATGGTGAGATCAGAGCGCGCCTGACCGTAGCCGCGGATGGGCGCTTTTCTAAGGTACGCCGACTTTCTGGATTTGAGCCCACCAAGACCTCTCCTCCGATGGATGTGCTGTGGTTCCGGTTGCCGCGAACTCCCAGCGACCCGGAAGGCGTCATGGGACGTTTTGTCGGCGGTCGCATCTTGATCCTTCTCGACAGGGGAGATAATTGGCAGGTGGGCTACGTGATACCCAAAGGCAGCTACCAGCAGCTGCGCGCCAAGGGCATCGGCAGTCTGCGGGACGGGATCGTCGAAATCGGCCCGGAGCTTTCGGATCGGGTGAATTTAATCAACGATTGGCAGGATTGCTCTTTGCTTTCGGTGGAGTCCGACCGTCTGCCCCGATGGTATCGGGAAGGGATTCTTTTGATCGGGGACGCGGCACACGTCATGTCGCCGGTAGCCAGGGTAGGTATCAATTACGCCATTCAAGACGCGGTAGTCGCGGCAAATATCCTCACCACACCACTTCGGTCTAACCACGTAACGTTGTCGGATCTTGCCACCGTAAAGCGCGAGCGTGAGTGGCCCACGCGAATCATTCAGGCATTTCAAACTTTGATTCAAAGGCGTGTGATATCGAGCGCGCTGTCTTCGACGGAGGGCTTAACTTTCCCGTGGCTGATCCGCCTCCTGCTTCGGATCCCGCTAACGCGGGATCTACCGGGCCGATTCATCGGCCTCGGCGTCCGTCGTGTCCATCTCAGTAAAGAACTAAAACAAGCCTACCCATTTAACCCGGTCCCTAGTGGTCACGTCGAGTGTTAATACACATGAAAGCCGGCGTGCATTCTGACTCATGTTTACTGAGAGCTAATTGCTGACAGCAATCCTCTGTTTTCCCTTAACACTGGAGTGAACCCCATTGGTTGGACAGTCACTGGGCTGAAATTAGAATGCCCTCCGGGGTGGTTGAATTAATTATGCTGTTCCCTTCCTGTTTGCAAGAGTCCACATTGTGAGTTCTGTGATCTATGCCCTTCCCTATGCCTCTTGTCATGGTGGCCGGTCAAAACGGCTTTCACAATTGCCCTAGAAACGACGATCTCACACGGGTAGATATCTCAGTACCCCCCCCTTCAGGCCTCACACACCACCTCGGCTTTCATCTGCCAGGCCTGCTCAAACTCATTCGGTGGACAGTACCCCAAAGGCCGAGTGCAACCGCTTCTGGTTATAGACTTCCTCCAGAAAATAAGGAACCCTTTGCTTCACATCCTGCGCCTTCCTGTACTCCCACAGGTAGACTTCTTCATGCTTGAGCGTCTTCATGAAGCTCTCCGCTGTCGCATTGTCATAGGGATTGCCCTTGCGGGCCATGCTGATTAAGATCCCGCTGCCCGCAACTCCTCCACATAAGCATGGGCGGCGTACTGCACTCCGCGATCTGAATGATGGATACAACCCCAGGGCGGCCTTCTCTCCACTAAAGCCTTCCGCAGAGCCATTAAAGTCATCTCGGTATCGATCGATTTAGAAAGCGCCCACCCAATAACCTTACGTGAGAACAGATCCAAGATCACCGCCAAGTACAAAAACCCCGTGAGGATCCGGATGTAGGTGATATCGGCCACCCATGCCTGGTTAGGTCTTGTGGCCCTTAGTCCCTTAAGGAGGTTCGGATAGACCCGGTAGGGATGATCACTGTCAGTGGTCTTCACCCAGTGCCGCTTGACCTGGCATTGCAATGATTCCTCCCGCATGATTCTCGACACCCGCTTGTGATTAACCTTAAAGCCCTCGCGCCTCAGATGATGGGTGACTCGCCGGTAGCCGTAACGCGGATACTCCTCCACTACCTGCTCAATCCGGTCCCGTAAGTCCGCCTCCTCAATCTCGTGGAGCATAGAAGGCTCCCGGGTTCGGTAATAAAAAGTGCTACGCGCTATCCCCATCACTTCACACCCCCTTTGGATGCTGCCAAACTCTTGGCCGTGATGGGTGACGAATTCTCTTTTCTCCGCCGCAGTGTGTACTCTACGGCTTTTTTTAAAAGATCATTCTCCATGGTGAGTCTGCCCACCATCCGCTCCAACTCCGCATTGCGCGCTCGAAGTTCCTTCTCTGGCAGAGAGGGGCCCTCCACCAGGCCCCCTTGTTCGTAGCGCTTCGTCCAATGTCGAATAAGTCCTGAGGAGATGTCGTAGCGGCGGCTCAGTTGGGCCAACGTGGAGCTCTCACTGAGGAGTTCCTCCACTACCTGCCGCTTGAAATTCGCTGTAAACCTTCTTCTCTCTGCCATGATGAGATCCTTTCCCCTTCCCATCAGGCATTCTAACCTGCTCCCTCAAACTGTCCAACTGCAGGGGGTCAGTCCACACTCAACACTATCGTCAACGCTAGATTTGCCCTCTTCACTTACAGCTCGTTACTTTTTCTGCTTGGCCCGTTCCAGCGCTAACCCGAGAACCCCTCGGGGCTGGGGCGCGCGTTTGGGTTCCATGGGGCGCCGTTCACGTGGTCCTCGCGCACTATCCGCACGGGTTTCACTTGAGGGCGGCGTAACACCGGCCGCGTCTTCGAGGCGCATGGTCAACGAGATGCGCTGGCGTTTTTCGTCGATGTCCAGGACCTTCACTTTAATGATCTGACCGGGCTTGACGATTTCGTGGGGGTCTTTGACAAATTTGTTTGCCATGGCGGACACGTGAACCAGGCCATCCTGGTGCACCCCGATGTCCACGAACGCGCCAAAGGCAGCAACGTTGGTCACAACACCTTCGAGAATCATGTCGCGCTTCAGATCGGCGAGAGTCTCGATGCCTTCCTGGAAGGTAGCGGTTTTGAATTCCGGGCGCGGGTCCCGACCGGGCTTTTCCAGTTCCGCAAAGATATCCTGGACCGTTGGCACACCGAATTTGTCGTCGGTGAAGTCGGCGGGCGAAAGCCCCTTCAGTGCCCCCTGCCCCATCACCTCACCGATGTCTTTGCCCACGCTAGCCAGAATGCGCTCCACCAAAGGGTAGGCTTCCGGATGGACCGTTGAGCGGTCCAGGGGATTGTCGCCGTCGTTGATCCGCAAAAAGCCCGCTGCTTGCTCGAAGGTCTTGTCACCCAGGCGCGGCACCTTGCGTATGGCTTTGCGATTTGGAAACGGGCCATTGGCATTGCGAAATTCCACGATGTTTTTCACCATCAA
The DNA here is from genome assembly GCA_965215595.1 of uncultured Binatia bacterium (SeqCode). Taxonomy (GTDB): domain Bacteria; phylum Desulfobacterota; class Binatia; order UBA9968; family CAXXLF01; genus CBDCDW01. The sequence goes on from CBDCDW010000007.1 coordinate 1,383,618, forward strand.
GCTGTTCAGTCCCGAAACGCGGGCGAGCAGCGGCGCCGAAGCCGTATTCACGTCCACTCCCACCGCGTTGACGCAGTCCTCCACGGTTGCGTCCAGGGAGCGAGCCAGCGCGCGCTGGTTCACATCGTGTTGATATTGGCCGACACCGATGGATTTGGGATCTATTTTTACCAGCTCGGCCAGCGGGTCTTGCAGGCGCCGGGCGATGGAAACGGCGCCACGCAGGCTTACATCCAGCTCGGGAAACTCCGCAGCCGCAAAGGCCGACGCCGAATACACCGACGCGCCGGCTTCGCTAACGACGATCTTTTGGAGCTTTCTTTCCGGCAATTTTGCGGCAAGAAACTTGATTAGCTCGGCGGCCAGCTTGTCGGTCTCGCGGCTGGCGGTACCGTTGCCGATGGAGATCAGCTCTACCCCATGCTGGGCGATCAGGCGCGCCAGCGTCACCAGCGCTCCCTGCCAGTCGTTGCGCGGCTGATGTGGATAGATGGTTGCCGTCTCCAGCAGTTTTCCGGTGGCATCGATCACCGCCACTTTGCAGCCGGTGCGAATGCCGGGGTCGATGCCCAGCACGGCTTTGGAGCCCGCCGGTGCCGCTAGCAGAAGCTCATGCAGATTTTGGCCGAAGATTTTTATCGCCTCCGCTTCCGCCGCTTCGCGCAATTGCAGGAGCAGCTCGGTGCTAATATGCGGGTGAGCTTTGATCCGCCAGGTCCAGTTGCATACATCGGCCAGCCACTTGTCGGCGGGACGACCGCGCTCTTCCATGCCGAAGTGCGCCGCGATCATCCCAACACAAGGATGCGGCACAGCGGCTTCGAGTTCCTCGCCTAAAGTCAGCTTGAGGGTCAGCACGTCCAGGTTGCGGCCGCGAAACAGCGCCAGCGCGCGATGTGAGGGAATATTCCGTATGGACTCGGAATAATCATAGTAGTCGCGAAATTTTTCTTCCTCGGCCGATTCCTTGCCTTTCATCACCTTGGAAGTGAGGAGACCCTGCTCCCACATTCGCCCACGCAGTTTAGACAGCAGTTCAGCGGTCTCGGCGAACCACTCGGCAAGAATGTCGCGGGCGCCTTCCAGCGCGATTTGGATGTCGGGAACACCGTTTTCAGTGGCCGGTTTGCCGTTAACATACTTCACCGCCTCCTGCTCGGGATCCAGCATGGGATCGGCGAACAGGGTATCCGCAAGCGGCTGCAGCCCGGCCTCACGGGCAATCTGTGCCCGGGTGCGGCGCTTGGGCTTGTAGGGCAGATACAAGTCCTCAAGAGTTTGCTTGGTGGCGGCCGACTCGATGGAGGCACGCAGTTCGTCGGTGAGTTTGCCCTGCTCCTCGATGGAGGCGAGGATCGTAGCGCGCCGTTCTTCGAGTTCCCGCATATACATCAGCCTCTCCTCCAAAGTACGCAGCTGTGTATCGTCGAGATTGCCTGTGGCCTCTTTGCGATAGCGCGCGATGAAAGGAACCGTGGAGCCTTCGTCGAGGAGCGCCACGGCGGCGGCCACCTGCTGTGCCCTCACGGTAAGTTCCGTAGCGATCAGTTGATCAATCTTCATCTGTGTCGTTTCTGAAGTGGATTGGGTCATAGGGAAACCTTCTGTGGAATAAATTGAATCGTATCGTTTGAAAGAAGCGATGTATCAAGCTTACATTTTTATTGCCACCGCATTGAAGCATACCCCAAGATTGGATCCAAGGTCCAGCTTTGAATATAAACAGTCGACGCGCTGCAGCCCTTGCGCCCTGTAATAAAAGATTTGTGCCCTTCACTTTGACAAAAACAATTTGCTACTCCAGCTCCCAGCCATCGGGTTGACAAGAATTGGGGAATCAAATAAACAGGCCCGAAGCCTTTGTTCCAAGTCCAACGGTCTATGTCGTTAACGCATTTTTCCGCAATGGAGTCGAACCAACTCAACTTTTCATTTACGGATGCGCTCCTCACATTCCGAAGACGTCTACCTGTCGAAGATCCATATGCAATGGCCGTGTGCTCCTTAATCCCAATCTCTATCAATTCAAAATAAATGGAAAAAAGAGAGGAAGAGAATCATGTCTCAAGCACCAACTACTTTTGAGGAATGGTGGGTAGGAAGCTACTATAAGAAGTTCGTAGAGAAAGAGGGTGTGCCTCTATACGAGGGCAGCATTCTTGAAGATCTTGCCGCCGTGCCACTCGGAGATTGGGAGAGAAGGGGCGGCAAGGCCGCCTATACCCGCATGGCTAATCAGGAAGATGTGAATCTTCAGATCGTGGAAATCCCCCCCAAGGGCGAACTGAAGCCGGAGCACCATATGTACGAGTCGGTAATGTACGTTATGAAAGGGAGGGGTGCCACCACGATCTGGCAGGACGGAGAACCCAAGAAAACCGTGGAATGGGAAGAGGGGGCGCTTCTCGCGATTCCTTTGAACGCATGGCATCAGGAGTTCAACAACTCCAGTGACGAGCCGTGTAAGATCCTATTCGGAACCAACATGGCCCAAGTGATTAACCTGTACCACAATCTGGAGTTTGTATTTAACAACCCCTTCATTTTCAAAGACCGGTACTCCCATTCCATGGAGGATTTCTATGCGGATGAGGGAAAGCACTGGAACCTTCGCCTATTTGCAACCAATTTTATTCCCGACATAAGGAAGTTCAAGTTAGACCGGTGGGAAGAGAGAGGGATTCGGACTTCCATCACGCGCCTGTATATGGGCAATGCCCTTTCTCAATTACACCTACTGGAGGTTTCCGAAGGGACCTATGTAACCGCCCACAGGCATGGCGCCGGAGCTCACGTGGTGGTTGTTGACGGGGGAGGATATGAGCTTATGTTCCAGCCGGGCGACGAGCTGAATCCAGAGAAGCGCCAAAAGTTCCCCTTAAAATCTTATGGCGTCGTAGCTCCCGGTCTCAATGAGTATCACCAGCACTTCAATACTGCTAAAGGCCCGTTAAGACAGCTTGCATTCAGGGGATGGGTTCGAAAGCCGGCGAGCACAAATTTCAAGGGAGAGTACGATCCCGTCGGGGCGGCGCGCAGTGATGACCCACTCGCCTATTCGTATAAAATCCGATACGACAAGGAGGATCCCAAAATCCGAGAGGAGTATTATAAGGAATTGGAGAAAAACGGAGTTTCCCTCAGGTTGGAGCCCATGGACCAGGGCGGGGGGTGAGCCGTCCCCACGATTAGACCTTCCCTCGCTTGATACAACCTTAGGGGTGGTAGCGTAAGCCCATGAATGTGAGTGCGGGCAAGATCAAAGGATAATGTTTGATTGCTCTGAAAAGTTGCTCTCTTTGACTCTATTTGCCCCGACTTTTCAAGTAGAGTTCTTCCGCCCGCTTCAGCATTGCACGCCGTTTTTTCTGAATCTCGGGATCATGGGCCAATGTTAGGTATTCAATTCCCGGCCTACGCATCTCTGCTTTAAGGACCTTACCCATCTCCGTGACGTCCACGTGGAACGTCTGAGTAGCCGACCGGGCGCTTATTTTGTGCCTGACGGTCTGGCCCTCCTTGGAGAGGTACCAGTTAATGAGGAGCCTCGCAGCGTTTGGGTGCGGCCGCCGATTGACCACCATGATGTTGTGAGTCGAGCCGGTGCCCTGGAGTGTGGGCCGCTCTTTCACCGGCCCTTCGAGGATCTCGCCGAAGTTCGCCACGGGGAGACCCAGATCGCCGAGCCTGTCGATATCTCGCCCGGCCGAGCCTACGAACATAGCTATGGTATACTTCCCCTGCGCAACACCATCAGACACCTGCCGATAGTCCCGGACGAACTGGACGTCCAGCTCCGGATCGAAGAAGCGCTGCAGGTATTTCTCTCCCAGGTCCGGATGGACCTGCACGGTGAAGTAAGTCCCACCGGCTCCGGCGATCATCGGCGAAAGGGCGACAATTTGCCCAGCGAACCGCTTGTCCAGGAACTCCCATACGGATTTAATCTGCTTGGCCTCGTTCACCGGCAATTTGTCTGTGTTGAAACGCACGGAAAATGGCGTTAGCTCGGCGTTGCCCGCGGAAGCGAAGACATACTTCTCCTCCGGGTCGCTGTAGTAGTGCTTGCCCTTGTACCAAAGGGACTTGTCCAGCACGTCCGGGAGGATCAACTCCGGTCCAATGGGGTCCAAAGCACCGTTGGGTATAAGCCGTGTGTTCGCGCTGGTGGGTCCCACCAGGATGACATCTACCAGGTATTTGCCGCCACCGCGCTCAGCCAGGATCCGATTTACGCTCTTGCGCCCGCTGCCTGTGGAGAGGACCGTGCGGATGCCGAACTTGGCGCCCTTTGCGTCTTTGCGCGAGTATCTTTTCTTTGTCGTCCTAACTAGCTGAGAAGTGAAAACTGACGGCTGATAGCTATCCTCTCTTTTCCCTTAACACTTAACACTGTTCCTTCTGCATTCTGCCAACTGCCCACTGTCTTTCTCTCTCCCCGTTTTGCACTTTGCTCTTGCTTCTTCGCTTAACACTTAACACTTTTCCAAACACTCAGTCCTGACAACGCTTTGCACTATGCGGTCGGGCCATTGTCCGCAATGAAGATGTTTTTGTTTGTCGTCGTCTCCCGACAAACAAAACACTATTTCTCTGCGATCTCTGCGTCTCTGCGGTGATTCTTTTTCTGCGTAAATCTGCGTGAGTCTGCGGTTAAGTATCTTTTGTCTCTGATCGAGCCAAATGTGGGAACCGGCAAAATCAAACCTCAAGGTCGGTTTCGCTTTGATGGAGGTAACGGACAAACGTAGACTTCCTCCCTTTGTCTTTCCGCAGTGTGAAATAACTTTAGCTTGTCGTATTGCAAGGCCTGGCCCCAATGATAATTTGGGGCGAGGGAGCAATGCAGAGGGCTGTGGGAGCAGAGCAGGTAGATTACGCGCTATCTTGCATTAACAGCTTCTCGATACTTGACAACAGGTCTTCATCTAGGAAGGGCTTAGCAACGTAATCGTCAAAGTCAATACTAACTTCCCCGTGGTCGATACTATCATGGAGACCCGCTGTGATCGCTATGATTGGAATGGCACGCGTTTTTGGGTTCTCGCGAATCTCCTGGATGGCTTCTAAACTGTCCACTTCAAACTCCACGAGGTCTATTATCATAAGGTCCGGAACTTCACTAACGGCGACACCCGCAGCTTCCGCGCCGTGTTTTACCGCAAGGGTCTCGTAGGAGTCCTTAAAGGAATCCTGCATAAACCTGATTAGATCTTCGTGGTCTTCCACTATGAGGATCTTTTTTTTCATTTGAGATCTAACCGTGCAAAAGAGATGCCAGGCCAAAAACCTCCCAGGTTGAAAGAGTTTTTAGACCGGCAAATCGAAAAGTGTCCAATTTTTGAGAGCTTTTTCGCAAAAATGTCTTACCTTGGGATTTTAGGGGATTGCCTATAATCTGGGGTCTATCTGAGGAAAAATAGGCTGTGAGCGTAAGACCTTTAGCTGCTGAATACGAACGCCACTAATACCTAGAGCATAACCATTCATTTTCCGCTAAAGCGCTGATGTTTTGTTTGCATAAAAAATGAGAACCAATAGACCTGATTTCCACGATGACCCCGACGATTTATGGAGGTCAACCAAAAACATGGATTTGACCCTTTTGCCGACAGCAAATCTATCCCTTGACACGCGCACGACAATTCACTTAATTAAGCGCTGATCTCGGAAGGTCCAGGCAGGGAGGGTTTATGACTAGCAAATTCATTTTGGCTCTAATTGTATTGGTATTCACTCTTACATCCGGTCCGGCCCCAGCGCAGGATTACTTCAAGGGGAAGACCATTACTTTGGTTGTGGGAACCCAACCGGGAGGCACGAATCCGGAGGGATCGAATCACGCGGACCACGGCCAGGTTCCTCTTCCCGGTATATACTTTGGTTGTGGGGGAATCCCACCATTCTCGTCCAAAATATACCTGGAGGAAAAGAAATTCCCTCACAATTAAAGATCGCTCGGGGAAAACCTGATGGCTCCATCATGGGTGTCGTTACATCTGCGGCAACGGAGGCCCCCTATTTCGGCACTCCCGGCGCTCACTATGACCCAAACAAGTACAGGTTTATAGGGGCAATCGGCACCGGTACAAACACCCAGACACTCTTCACCCATATTCGAGCAGGCTTCAAATCACTGGAGGATCTGAAGTCACGTGAAGTAGTGCTAGGGGCCCATCGAGTTGGGCATCGTTCTTATCTCAATGGTCGCTTGGCCGCTGAAATCCTGGACATTAAGGTTCGCTGGATACTCGGCTATTCCACCCCTGAGCTCTCCACAGCCATGGATCGGGGGGAAATAGATGGCCGCAGTCACGGGGCTTTAAGCGCCATCAGGGACCGGCCCGACTGGTTCGAAAAACGAGAAGTGGTCGCCCATGTGGCAACTACCCTGCCGGATAAATTGCCGCCAATTGATCACCCTTTACTCGTCAACACTCCCTCTCTCATGCAATTTGCCAAATCGGATCTCCACCGTAATATTATCCGAAAGCTCAACACCACTGACAAGCTGGGTGCAGCCATGGCCTTTCCCCCGGGGACACCAGAGAGGATTAGAAAGCTCGTGGAGCAAGCGCTGCTAAAATTGGGAAAAGATCCCAAATTCCAGAAGGTATGGGAAAATGAGGTGGGGCTCAAGCCGTTTCAAGGCGCATTTTCAGGTGCGGAGGTTGCAGCGGCTGTTGCACTCTACACGGACTGGACACCGGAATTATTAAAGGCCTATCTGCGCTTGGGGTACAAACCTCCCAGGTAACAGTAGAATAAAATCTAACATCCATAGACCGGACTCTCATCATTGGGTGTAAAAGATACAAAGGGAAGCTAAGTAATGCGGCGGAGTCTGGATGTCATGCGGTCTCATGTTCTGGCTGGATGCTCTCGCCGCTGGAGCTCCCGTTGCACCTTCTCTGCGGTGACGGGGAGATCCCGGATGCGCACCCCCACGGCGTCCTCCACTGCGTTAGCGATGGCCGCCGCCACCGGAACGTTGGCGAGCTCGCCAATTCCCTTTATCTGGTAAGGTCCCACCCCGATCTCCGACTCCACCAGCACGGTTTGGAGTACCGGAACATCGAGCAGTGTGGGTACTTTGTAGTCGCCAAAGTTCGCCACGCTCACCCTCCCATCCTCCACGGGCAACTCTTCCATCATCGCATGGCCCATCCCCTGGATCACACCGCCATTGATCTGGCCTTGATGGCCCATGGGGTTTAGGACTCTGCCCACATCGTGCGCGGACGTGAAGCGGAGCAGTTTCACTCTACCCGTCTCCGGGTCCACGGAGACCTCAGCCACCTGGGCGGTGAAACCAATTACGGGTGATCTTCCATTGTCATGGTTGATCCCCTGCTTGGTAATGGTGCGGCTCGCGCGGGCAAGCAGTTCGTCCCAGCGCTGGTGCCTTCCCGTACCCTGAACGGTGACCTCCTCTCCCACCATAGCCATCTGTTCCTCCGGCCAATCCAGCAGGTCCGCTGCCAGACCCAGCAACTCCTGCTTCACCTCCTGCACCGCCTGGAAGGCCGCTGCGCTCGCTATTCGCGTGACGCGGCTAGCCCCGAGTCCCGAGTCGAAGGGGGTTGCGTCGGTGTCCAAGACCGTGACCTGCACCCGCTCGGGGGGGAGGTGGAACTCCTCCGCCACGATCTGCTGCAGGATGGTGTGGCACCCGGTCCCCTGCTCAAAGACTGGCGTACCGACGATGACGGAGCCGTCGGGTTTCAAGGTGACCTCTACGACAGACTCTCCTCCCCCCGGCGCCCGCTGATGCATGGCGATCCCTCGTCCCACGTTGGTTGCCTTGGGTCCCGGATACCCGGCCGCTGCCACTCCCTGCTGCAGAGTTTCTATCGCCTTGACCTCCTGGAAGCTCGCCCCCATGGCAGTCTTCTCCCCGTTCTTAATAAGGTTCTTGAGGCGAAACTCCAGCGGGTCCATTCCCAGCGCCCGTGCCACACAATCTATCTGGGACTCTGCGGCGAACCGGCACTGCGGACCACCCGACGCGCGCATCTGGCCCCCAGGGACATTGTTGGTGTAAACGCGCTTGGATTCCATGTGGAAATGGGGAACCCGGTAGGGCTCTATGACGCCGAAAGCGCCATCCAGTGGGGCCCTGGGCCGGAAGCCGCCGTAGGCTCCGCTGTCGAAGATAGCCTCCATCTGCTGGGCCACTATGGTCCCGTCCCGATCGACTCCGGTCTTCCAACGGATGATGCCCGCGTGCCGAGGCGCGCACGCCGTGAGTTCATCCGCGTAGTTCATGACCATCATCACCGGCCGACCGGTGCGCAGGGACAGAAAGTAACACAGTGGCTCGTCCCAAATGGCCCCCTTACCGCCAAAGTCCCCGCCAATGGCAACCGGGTTCACGCAGACCTTTTCCACCGGTATGCCCAGGGCCACGGCCAGGCCCTGCTTCAAGCTATGGGGCGCTTTGTTCGATGCCCAGATCTGCACCCGATCCTGCGGGTCGATCCAGACCTGGCAGGTATGGGGCTCCAGGTAGCCCTGGTGTACCCGGGCCATTGTGAACGTGTTCTCCACCACCAGGTCAGCCTGAGCAAACCCCCTCTCCACATTCCCCCCCTCTCGGACTTCACTAGAGAAGGCGTTGGAGGGCTTCTCCAGCCGCTGGGGCAGACCAGCATAGCTGTTCATTTCCGGGTGCAGAATTGGAGCATCTTCCCTGAGGGCTTGCAGAGGGTCAAGGACGGCAGGCAACTCCTCGTACTCCACCTGGATCAGCTCCAGCGCTGTCTGGGCCGTCTCCTCGTCCACCGCCGCCACTGCGGCAACCGGCTCACCGATGAAGCGGACCCGCTCTTGGGCCAGCACCGTTGAATCTCGATAAACTTTGCCGAACAGGACGCCCCGGACATCGTCCCCTGTGAGGACGGCGTGCACTCCGGTCAACTCCCTGGCCCGGGTGGTATCGATGCGGATGATACGTGCGTAGGGCAACGGACTGCGCAGGACTCTGGCCCGCAGCGTGCCGGGGAGCCGGACATCTGCCGTGTAGTACGCCGCGCCTGTGACTTTCTCTTCACCGTCGCTGCGGGGTATTGGTTGGCCTATGACACGGTATGATTCCATGTGCTCCTCCTGTACGCCAGGGCGGTCAAGTCAGCTCTTGGCTCTCAAGAAGCTGCTCTTCGATTTCCGGACATGTCGGTAGAGTAGAGGACAGGCTTAGCTTGCTTTAGGCCGCACCTTGGCTGTATCCGCCGTTTCCAGCTTCGTGCCCGTTTAGGCACTTCCGTAACAAGCGTTCCTGTCCCCCCTCATCAAACCGTACTTGCAGTTTTCCCGCATACGGCTTTCCGATCATCTTCATCTCAAGGCATGCGAGGCCGCCTATTGAGCTCCCTCTTGGCCTTGAGATACAGTCTCCGCTAGAGGTCTCGAATCTTGTTAGGTGTTTGTAGCCTCACGGCAATCACCTCTCCTTCCCTCTTTAAGAGACACAATGAAAGTAGGGCGCCTTCCCTCAGCCGGCATTACCCAGCCTCCTCGGTAATACTCGCCCCTCCGACTTCTCGCCCGCCTGACCCTGACTTCGGTTTCCCTTATACCGAGCCATTGCGGCTATCACCCGCGACAAACGAGATCTCCCGCGTTACCCATCACAACTTCCCCCACATGCCGTCCCGACGACCCCGGAGAGCCCATCTGCTTCTGTCTCGGTTATTTCCACAGATGGCACCGGCCTTCCCCATCTGACCACAGGGTCGGCACTCTCAATCAGCAAGTTACGAGGCTCTATGGGTTCCCTAGTAGTACGGCCTGCGAGTTTGCGATCCTCTCCTTTTGGAAAGTTTTCTCGATCCACTTAGCCCTGAGAGTCACCCCTCAAAACCGGATCTTCGCTAGCGGGGTGAACCGTTAATTCCCCGCACCGGACTTTAACCGGCAAGTTGCACTGCTTCCGCGGCATACGGTCACGTCTTGCAACAAAAAGACCCCTTTTCCTTCACATTCCCGTCAGCCTATCCGTGGAGGTTACCCAGGATGATCCTCGTAATATCGTTTGTGAATCGAATCTGCCCAGTAACTCATGGTTCCCCCTCGTGCTCTCCCCACGGATCTTTCAACCCGCCTTTGCATCATGCGGTAATCCTGTTCCATTACCAAGCCCAACTTGTACAACCTTGCCAGCAATAGTTCGCCCATTGGGCCATGTTCCTCAAGATCCGCCCTCACATGGATATCGAAAAACTCAAGGATATCATCCGGGACATTGTATTTGTCGTGCAGCGTATCTCGCCAAAGCTTCAAATGATAGCCCGCAAATCCTTCCATCATCCACCCCACCGCAAGCTGAGGTAGCCTTGCAGAATCGTACGTGTCAATTCTGTTGAACAACATCGTTTCCATCTCTACAGTGGGCTTGGCAAAAAATAGATCTTCATCCTTCAAGCCGATATACCGTGCGTATTTCAGGTAGGTTCGACCATGGCCACCCGGCACAGGGTCAGCCAGTTCCTCACCTATTTTGGCAGCCACAAGATCATAGAGTTCGGGATAACTTCGCCACAGGCCTATGTATCGTAATGGTATCCAGGGCAGATTCACATTGATCATCTGGATATACACGTAAAATTGCTTGGCGTGCTCTCGTAGCAGCCCCATGGGCATCTTTCCATGAACAAATTCTTCATAGAATTGCCCCGGCATTCCAGTCTTGTAAGGGTGGTCTTTTGTCTTCTCGTCGAACCAAACCTTGAACGATTCGAAAGTCGGGAATTTTAAATCCGAAGATTCCATAGGCAGAGTCCGTTCCTTAAGTGCTCTGGACTGGTCGAAGAAGTCTAAAATAGCTCCCTAATATAAAGGGCACTGGCGGCATTTTGTCTTGTCCCAGTGCTTGATCTTGTTGGGTCGCCTCCGTCCGACGACTGAATTTAAAGCGCGGTATATCTTATGCGGGTAAGTACTGGCTTGTCAATTTCCAGTGTTTGTATCGCCCCTCCGCCAATCCGCGTTAATCTGCGTAAATCTGCGTGAGTCTGCGGTTAAGTATCTTTTCCGAACTTGGCGCCCCTTGCGTCGTGGCGCGATGTAATCCGATTATTGTCCGCAATAGAGACGTTTTTGTTTGCCGTCGTCTCCCGACAAACAAAACACTAATTCTCTGCGATCTCTGCGTCTCTGCGGTGAATCTTTTTTCTGCGTAGATCTGCGTGAGTCTGCGGTTAAGAATTTTTTGTCTCTGATCGAGCTGAATGTGGAAACCGGCAAATTCAAATCGCAAGATCGATTTCGCAATAAGTTGTAACGTGAGTGAATTGAAAAACCTCGAACGTCGCAACGTCTTCTAAGATAGGGAATTGATTCAAATTGATGCCCCCTCCACTCCCGTGTTACACTAAGCTAGAGAAATGGAGGAATCTCCGTGAAAGAAAAAAGGCTGTTTCTAACCAGTGGTATCGCTTTTCTTGTTTGTCTTCTGCTTCCCGTTGTCGCCTCAGCCCAGAGGCAGGACACAAGGACCGGACGGTTCACGCTAGGTGTGGATATCGGTCTGCAGGCCGCAACAGCCGATGCTACTGCCTTTGCCTTGGGCTTGAGTGGTGATTACTTCATCACCCATAATTTCTCGGTTGGCCTTCTTCTCCAATTCGGGTTCACAGATGATCTATTTCAGATTGGCCCCACGATCCAGGCAAAGTATACCTTCGATCTTCCCGCTAACCCCAAGCTGAAACTTCATCTTCAAGGAGGACTCGGATTTATCCATGCGGAGTTAGACCGGAGCGGGCTGCCGGATACGAATGAAACCAGCTTTCTCATCCCCCTTGGATTTGGTGGAGAGTATCGACTAAATCGACAAATTTCGATAGGAAGCTCCCTTCTTTTTAACATCACGGATCTCGATAACGTACGTAATGAAAACTTCTTCTTTACCTGGCTCACCGGAGTGAGGTTCCACTTCTAACCGCGCACACCAGCTGCCCTCAGTCTGGCAAAACTCTTCTAACACTCTTCCGAAAACCCAGTACACCTGGTGCCTTGAGTCGCGCTCTATCCACCTTACTTCTTCACTTTGGCATCTTTTTGGAGTATTCAGATTAGGGAGCAGTCAATCGGCCTCGTCCGACCCGGGACACGGAGTGAGTTAGCAGAGGTTCATAGGATTCTTATGTCTCATCTCGAGCACTGGCAGAATATACAACACAGGGTATCCGGGAGTAAGTAATCATGGCAGACCAACTCGCACCACCTTTGGTTTCCGTCCAGAAGCGCCCTTTGCTTTCCCGCATGGGCGATCACAGGGGCGGCCTTGTGATGGCTATCCTGATTTCCATTTTCGGCGCTTGGGTGTTCTACCCGCTCGCGCTGATCGTCGTCCAGAGTTTCAACAGTGCTACCATCGGCCAGCCTACCGTGTGGACCCTTGCCAACTGGCAGCTGGCTATTTCTGATCCACGCATCTTCGGGGCCCTGGGCAACAGTATCTGGGTGTTCGCACTCTACATGGCCATAGGGTACCCCACGGCTGTACTCATCGCGTGGACCCTCGCTCGAACGAATATCCCCTACAGTCGGAACCTGGAGTTCGGGTTCTGGATATCCTTCATGATGCCCACCCTATCCGTTACCATCGGCTGGACGTTTCTCCTGGATGATAACGTGGGCATGCTGAACGTCGCCTTGATGCGGTGGGTGCCTTTTATTGACCAGCCCGTCTTCAATATCTACAGTCTCTCGGGCATCATCTTCTCCCACCTCATGGCCAACGCCATTTCCCAGAGCGTCATGCTGCTGACACCAGCCTTTCGGAACATGGACGTTTCTTTTGAAGAAGCCGGGAGAATTTCGGGGGCTTCAAAGATGGGAACTGCGTTTCGGATCACGTTGCCCTTGATGACCCCTCCCATGGTGCTGGTCTTCATGTTGATGTTGGTACGCATGTTCCAGTCCTTCGAGATCGAGCAGATTCTAGGAAAACCCTTCGGCTTTTTTATTTACTCCACGCGGATTTTCGACTTCATCAGGTTCTTCGAGCCGCCAGCCTACGGACCGGCATCCGCGCTGGGCATTTTGACAATGGCGGTGTTGTTAGTCGTCATTCCAGTGCAGCGGTGGCTTACCACGCGGCGGCGATACACTACAATAACGGGGCAGTACAAGCCCGGCTTCATTGATCTGGGGAAAGCCAGACCTTTTGTTTTCACGGCCATTGTGATCTTGCTGGCGATGCTGACAGTTATACCCGTCCTAACGCTGCTTGGTGGCAGCTTCATGACCCGGGTGGGCTTCTTTGATGCATCGCCTATGTTCACCACACGACACTGGGGGCTAATTCTCGTAGATCCGGGATTCCAGCGGGCCTTGCAAACGACTCTGATCCTGGCAAGTTCCACGGCGATACTATCGCCCATTATCTTTTCGCTGGTAGCTTATGTCCTGGTGCGTACGAATTGGCCAGGAAAAGGGATGCTTGATTCCGTCTTCTGGGTGTCCAGTGCCATTCCAGGCATGGTTGCGGGTCTTGCCCTGGTGGCCCTGTTCCTGAAGACCCCCGTCCTGACGATGATCTACGGCACCATCTATGCGCTCATGTTGGTGGTTGTTTTGCAGGGGAAACTACTCAGCACACAAATGAGTAAGGGAGTAATCCTCCAGTTGGGTGCCGATTTGGAGGAGTCAGCGCGGGTCAGTGGTGCTGGATGGGTCCGTACCTACCTGAAGATATGGTTGCCGCTGCTGCTACCGATGATGATCATGATAGGAATCTTCAACTTCGTCCTGGCAGCGAACACCACCTCCAGTATCATCTTGCTGGCAACTCAAGAGACGTTGACATTGTCGATCCTGGCACTGGAGTTCATGACGGATGACTCGGGGGCGAAGCTGGAAGAGGCTGGAATCATCAGCCTGTTTATTGTTTTTATATCGGTTGCTCTGGCGATGGTCGCCCGGCGAGTGAGCTCGAAGTTTGGGCTTCAGCGGTTTGAGCGGTCATCTACCTAGCTACTTTCTGACGCTATTATTATTTTTGAAGTTACCGGGGCACACCTTCGAGAAATGGAGGCGCGCTGGAGCGGGGCGGTGCAGCGCACCAGCAGCTCCGCTCCAGCTGCTTACCTTAATATCCGCCGATCTCTTTCAGTAGCTTGCGGTGCCATACTTGTGCTGCGTCACGTTCGATAGTCTTCTTCCAGTCGTACCAGTTCTTGCCCTTGGGGTCGATCCGGTCGTCTGGGGTCACGTCGTCCTTGGGGATGTCTGTTCGCAGGGAGTTGTCGCCGGTGATCCTCTGGTATAATATCTGGCCTTCCCGGCTCAGGAACCAGTTACCGAAGTACCTTGCCGCATTGGGGTGAGGGGCCTTGGTCATGGCCTGAAAGCCCCGGCCTCCCATACCCACCTGCACACCTTCCGGGAAGGGCTTCTCCAGGGGCTTAACGGGTAGGCCGTCTCGCATGGCGGCATTTACCGCCCTTTGGAATCCGTAAATGCCAACGAGGTACCGTCCTTGAGCCAGCCACTCCGCGCCTGTGCGGGCGTCCGGCGCAATTGCAATCTTCTGCGTGCTCCATAGCTTGCGGACCCACTCCTTACCCACCATTTCGACCAGGAACCCCGCCGGGCCGGTCACGCCTGATTGCCGAGGGTCTCTCGCCACGATCTTGCCCTTCCACTTGGGATTCAGCAGGTCCTGAAAGGAATTGAAATCGTCAGGGTTCACCCGTTTTGTGTTGTACCAGATCTGAGGGTCCGGGTCCGCCCCGTAGGCCCACTGCCGCTCTTGCTCGGGGTCGGCATACGGGAAACCATCTCCAAACCAAACACGGGAGTCCCCCACCACCTCCGGGTGGAACAGGTAGTCCGGCTGCAGCTTCTCGATGGCACCGGCGGGAATGAGCAGCGAGTACACCGACGAGGGACCGCTCAGCCACAGGTCCGTAGTGTACCTGCCCGCCCCGCGTTCCGCGACGATCTTCGGAATCAGTCTCCGGGAGCTACCTGTGATGATCTCCAGTTTAATGCCTAGAATTTTCTCAAACGTTGCTCGGTGCTGGCGAAAGGCCCGAGCCTCCGACGAGCCGATCCGAAATACCACCCGCCCTTCTTTCTGCGCCGCGGCTTTCAGAGCCGCCCACTTTTCCTTAAAGTTGGTAGTCTGCGCTGCCGCGGGCTGGGGAGCCATATAAGCCACTACAAGAAGCAACGCCGCCATCAGCACTCCAGTTAAAATAAATCTTTTGGACATCTGACCTACCTCCTGATCATTTTGGTTTTAGCCATTCGCAACTGCTCGGTCCCTGAGAGTTCGACCTCACCAGTTACCCTGCCCTTGCCTGGCCTTCCCGGAATCGGGGAGGACTCTAGTACACGGTGTTGGTTGATGTCAACTCTCATCCGTTAGGGGGTGATGTATCAGTCTATGTGTAAATTTTGGTGGGGGGAAGGGAGTGGAGAGGAAAATGGCTTTCACATTTGTCGGAGAATCGAAGATCTCGAGGTGGTTAAGGGATAGGCCTAGGGTATTTTTTGATTGGGAAAAGACAGAAGGGGTGCTAACTCCAGAGTTGCACGACAAATACAAACATGAGGAGGGCACCCCTATGCTGCTCGAGCAAGCAACACCAAGCAATGTATCGCGAGCGATTAAAGAGATCAATGCCTTTGAGTGGGAGGGCGACTTTAAACCGATGGCCCGCCAAGCTCTAAAACACCTGGTGGAGAAGCGGCTGGACGAAGAGATGGCCCAGTACATAGGACTATCACGCTACGAGCATGGGGCGGACCGAGTGGACTACCGCAATGGCCACTATACCAGGCATCTGTTGACCGAGATGGGAAACTTAGAGCTTTTAGTGCCAAGGAGCCGTAAGGGAGGGTTTCCCACCAAGCTCCTTGAGCGTTACGCCCGAAGGTGCCGTTCGGTGGATCGGGTGTTGTTAGCCTGCTTTTGTTTGGGACTATCCACCCGAAAGGCCGCTTCGGTGCTGGTTCCTATTGTAGGGGAGCGGGTCTCGGCCACAACGATTTCCAGGATTGCCCGGGATCTGGATAAAGAGGTTAAGTTTTACCATAGCCGTCCCCTTAGGGATCAGTACCGCTATCTGTTCTTTGATGGGGTGGTGTTAAAGAGCAAGGGGGCTGCCAAGGTACAGAAAAAGATATTACTTTGTGCCTTCGGGATCACGGTCGATGGGAGGCAGGAGATGATCGATTTCTATGCGGCCCCAACTGAATCTGAAGCCTGCTGGGAAGCGTTGTTAAGGGACCTGTATCAAAGGGGGCTAGAGGGGGGGTGTTGTGAGCTGATTGTGACCGATGGGGGAACGGGGCTGCATGGAGCCTTACAGATTGTCTATCCTAAGATCCTCGCCCAACGCTGCTGGGCCCATAAGACAAGAAACGTGTTGGACAAGGTAAAAAGGGCCGATCAACCAGCGGTCAAAAAAGCTCTAAATCGTATCAGTCATGCCCCTAATTATAGAAAAGCTACGGAAGCTTACTGGCGGTTTGGTTCACGCTGGAGGAAGGCTTATCCGTGGAGCTGTGGCCTGTTTGGAAAAGGATCTCGATCAATTGCTTTACTTCTTTCAGATCAAGCGGCCTGAGCTTTGGAGCCGCTTGAGAACCACCAACCTCATAGAAAGATCGTTCCGGGAAGTCAGGCGCAGGACTCGCCCTATGGGGGTGATGGCAAATACCCAAAGCATACAAAGAATCGTTTTTTCTGTCTTTCATCACTTGAACCAAAATTGGAGCTCGAGAGTGCCTTCTCTGGCAGAGAGGGGCCCTCCACACAAGTCTTGACCCTTCCCCGTTAGCGCTTCGTCCAATGTCGAATAAGTCCTGAGGAGATGTCGTAGCGGCGGCTCAGTTGGGCCAACGTGGAGCTCTCACTGAGGAGTTCCTCCACTACCTGCCGCTTGAAATTCGCTGTAAACCTTCTTCTCTCTGCCATAGGCCTGAGTATCCTTTCCCCTTCCCATCAGGCATTCTAACCTGGTCCCTCAAACTGTCCAAGTTGCAGGGGGTCAGTCCATGAAGGCACCCCTATGCTGCTCGAGCAAGCAACACCAAGCAATGTATCGCGAGCGATTAAAGAGATCAATGCCTTTGAGTGGGAGGGCGACTTTAAACCGATGGCCCGCCAAGCTCTAAAACACCTGGTGGAGAAGCGGCTGGACGAAGAGATGGCCCAGTACATAGGACTATCACGCTACGAGCATGGGGCGGACCGAGTGGACTACCGCAATGGCCACTATACCAGGCATCTGTTGACCGAGATGGGAAACTTAGAGCTTTTAGTGCCAAGGAGCCGTAAGGGAGGGTTTCCCACCAAGCTCCTTGAGCGTTACGCCCGAAGGTGCCGTTCGGTGGATCGGGTGTTGTTAGCCTGCTTTTGTTTGGGACTATCCACCCGAAAGGCCGCTTCGGTGCTGGTTCCTATTGTAGGGGAGCGGGTCTCGGCCACAACGATTTCCAGGATTGCCCGGGATCTGGATAAAGAGGTTAAGTTTTACCATAGCCGTCCCCTTAGGGATCAGTACCGCTATCTGTTCTTTGATGGGGTGGTGTTAAAGAGCAAGGGGGCTGCCAAGGTACAGAAAAAGATATTACTTTGTGCCTTCGGGATCACGGTCGATGGGAGGCAGGAGATGATCGATTTCTATGCGGCCCCAACTGAATCTGAAGCCTGCTGGGAAGCGTTGTTAAGGGACCTGTATCAAAGGGGGCTAGAGGGGGGGTGTTGTGAGCTGATTGTGACCGATGGGGGAACGGGGCTGCATGGAGCCTTACAGATTGTCTATCCTAAGATCCTCGCCCAACGCTGCTGGGCCCATAAGACAAGAAACGTGTTGGACAAGGTAAAAAGGGCCGATCAACCAGCGGTCAAAAAAGCTCTAAATCGTATCAGTCATGCCCCTAATTATAGAAAAGCTACGGAAGCTTACTGGCGGTTTGGTTCACGCTGGAGGAAGGCTTATCCAAGGGCTGTGGCCTGTTTGGAAAAGGATCTCGATCAATTGCTTTACTTCTTTCAGATCAAGCGGCCTGAGCTTTGGAGCCGCTTGAGAACCACCAACCTCATAGAAAGATCGTTCCGGGAAGTCAGGCGCAGGACTCGCCCTATGGGGGTGATGGCAAATACCCAAAGCATACAAAGAATCGTTTTTTCTGTCTTTCATCACTTGAACCAAAATTGGAGTGAGAATGCCCCTAAGAAATTTACACACAAGTCTTGACGCTTCCCCGTTAGGGCGGATTGGTCTTAACAACGTTTTTTCGGAGAGAGGAAAATTTTAAAGCAGACTTGAACCCATAATCGACCACAAGCCTAGACTTCACCCCGTTGTCAAATATTCAAGGTACAAGACTTGACACCTGCGAACGTATGATTGACAAGTACTCCTGCCTATCGTAACGCTTACTACAAGTATGCCAACGAGGTGATCATTATGGCTTTGCTTTTGAACAACCAGGACGTGGAAAGAGTACTAACCGTACAGGATTGTATTGCGGCTCTCGAGGAGGCCTATCGAGACCTGGCCGAAGGACAGGCGGCCAATTTCCCCGAAGGCGGCCGAATGGAGCTGCATACACCGTCACCGGGCAGTGAGCTGAACCGCAGCTACACCTG
This sequence comes from uncultured Binatia bacterium (SeqCode), assembly GCA_965215595.1. Classification (GTDB taxonomy): domain Bacteria; phylum Desulfobacterota; class Binatia; order UBA9968; family CAXXLF01; genus CBDCDW01. Next base: position 1,402,231 of record CBDCDW010000007.1, read on the forward strand.
GGGAGCCATGGCCGGTCTGGTACGCAAAGCGGGAGTCATGGCGCTGCGCATGAAAAGTGACATCGGCTATGATCTTCAGCATCCAGGGGGCCTGCTGACGCAGGAGAAGTATTGCGTCGAGCCGGGGACCTTTTGCGGGCTGGTGCTCCTCTTCAGTACCAAGAATGCAGAACCCCTGGCCATCCTCAACGATGGGATCATCCAACATATGCGAGTCGCTGGCACTGCCGCCGTCGCAGCCAAATACCTGGCTCGGGACGATAGCATGACCCTGGGTATCCTGGGTTCCGGCGGGATGGCCCGAACCCATGCCGTGGCATTAAGCGCGGTTCGGCCGATTAAGCGCATACGCGTATACAGCCCCACCCCCGCTCATCGAGAGGAATTCGCCGAGGAGATGCAGGCGAAGCTGGAGATGGAAGTCCAGGCTGTTGAAAGACCGGAGATTGCGGTGCAGGAGGCGGATATTGTCGCTGCATGTACGGACAGCAAGCTGCCAGTGGTGGAAGAAAAGTGGGTGAAACCCGGGATGCATCTGACCCGTGTTCTGCCGGCAGAGTTTGGCCCGTGGATTGAGAGCAAATCCGATGTGATCATCAGGCACCTCAAGGCTCAACCTTCCGGTGGCCCGGTAAGAGTGACTGCTGGGCAAGACAAGGACAGCTCGAATCGCGATCAAAGACGTCTTCCGGCCCTGGCATACCGGGAGCTCCCGACCCTGGCAGACCTGGTCAGCGGCGGAACCAAAGGACGTACTGATGCGAGCCAGATAACGTTCTATTACAATAGCCCCGGCTCCGGAATTCAGTTTGCGGCGGTGGGAGCAAAGGCCTATCAAATTGCTAAGGCCCAAGGCATCGGGCAAGAGCTGCCAAGCGCATGGTTTCTGCAAAATATTCGCGATTGAAATCTCGGAGCCCATGTGAAGGGGTTGGCACCTGCGAAAATATAAGGGAAGAGGTCTGTTTGATTGCAAAACCTCACCCCCATCACAGGTACACTCAATCTAAAAATCTCAACACCCGGTTCTTAACCTCTTTATCATCGAATGCACCTGAATGAATGCCTTTGAACTTGCCTTCCTGGTAATTGAAAGCTTCTTTGTAGGCACTTGGCATCTGTGCTGCTTCTGTAGTTACAGTGCCGTCACCATCGGCCAGTAGCAGTGACCAGGATTTTCCGGGAAAGCGATTCTTAAACTCACTTTTCTTAAATAAGATATCGGGTCCGCCATTTTCTTTAGACAAAATGACAGCCCTATTAAAGGTAACCTTCTGTCCATAGCCAAAGAAGTAAAGTAAATGGGTTTTCAGTTCCACCTTAGTTTTATGAGGTTGATGAATCTTGGTAAACATCTCTTTAGCATTATTCAGAGCCTTTTTGGTCAATTGACTTCGCATATTCAATACGCCGGGGGATCCTTTGCGGCGTTTCCTGTACAATCCCCAATTGTTGGACGCCCAATTCTTGGGGTCAAATAAATCAATGTTTGCAGGTTTTAAATCATCATTTAATATGGCCCCTTTGTAATTGGGTAAAAGCTCGTAGCTGGATGTAAATGTCGATAAGGCTTCGGCCGAGGTTAATGTGGTGTTACTGACAAAGACGTCGCCCCATTTCATATTAGAAAACATCAGCATCGATCCTTTAAAGGGCGTAGCGGCCATCACCACTTTTTCGATGTTTTTTGTCCCTTGCCAATTTTCCCGGGCAAGCTCGGGCCTTTGATTACCGTATCTCAGGTAATAGCTAGCCACTAGTCCACCCATGCTGTGAGCCACAATTGAAATCCTCTTTGCACCTTTGCTTTGCAGGTGTTTTATAAATTCATCTAAAAGCTGAACAGCCGTGTAATAATCTCTTCGCCAGTCATAGGGAAGGGTGTGAACTTGTGCTGTGTTTCTAAAATGAACCCTTAATGTGTCGATAAAATCTCCATAGAAGTTCATTGAGTACAGTCCCGGTATCACCGAGACTCTATCGAGCACTGTCGTAGGTGCAAGTTCCGCTGCACCTGGAACACCAAAACCAGGCATAGCCAGGGTCATATCGCCCCACAGAGTTTGAGAAGCATTGATCCAAACCAACTTCTGTCCGCTTTTAGTTTGTTTAACAAGCCTCGTGCCGTAGTAGCCCGGGATGAAAATAATGTGTTTGAGATTCGGGTTGATAGGCTGTGGCTTTTGTGGAGTTGAGCAAGCAAGCAACATAAGCGCTAGTGTGAGATGGACCAAGATCTTGGTGGTCATTCTCTCAAGTCTATCATAACGGTGTCACGCACGCCTTGGTAACAGTTCTCTGTTGCAGAAATCAGGGAGACGGGCAAGAGTAAATCATACCATCTCTTTCGCGAATACTTTATGAGTGAGTCCTACGATACAACTTGCTGCATCGTTGGGGCAGGCCCTGCGGGGGCAGTCCTTGCCTTGATCCTGGCCAGACAGGGGATCGCCACGACGCTGCTGGAAGCACACCAGGACTTCGACCGCGAGTTCCGCGGCGATACCCTCCATCCTTCCGTCATGGAGATAATGGACGAGATGGGCCTGGCGGAGCGTTTGCTCGAGCTCCCACACACGAAGGTCTACCAGCCTTGATCCTGGCCAGACAGGGGATCGCCACGACGCTGCTGGAAGCACACCAGGACTTCGACCGCGAGTTCCGCGGCGATACCCTCCATCCTTCCGTCATGGAGATAATGGACGAGATGGGCCTGGCGGAGCGTTTGCTCGAGCTCCCACACACGAAGGTCTACCAGGTCACATTTAAGACCGCGACGGGTTCCGTCCAGATCGCTGACCTACGACGCATTCCCACGCGCCCTATATCGCCATGCTGCCCCAGTCGCGGTTTCTGGAATTTATCACCGCGGAAGCCGCCAAGTATTCAACGTTCCGGTTACTGATGGGTACAAGGGCGGAGGATCTGCTCGAGCACCAAGGGGCGGTCTGCGGGTTGCGCTATCAATCACCCAAAGGACAGGGCGAGATCAGAGCGCGCCTGACCGTGGGCGCGGATGGCCGCTTTTCCAAAGTGCGTCGGCTCTCGGGATTTGAGCCCACCAAAACCTCTCCTCCGATGGATGTCCTGTGGTTCCGGTTGCCGCGAAACTCCAGCGACCCAGAGGGCGTCATGGGACGTTTTGTTGGCGGTCGCATATTGATCCTGCTCGACAGAGGGAATTTTTGGCAGGTGGGCTACGTGATACCCAAAGGCAGCTACCAGCAGCTGCGCGCCAAGGGGATCGACAGTCTGAGGGACGGGATCGTCGAGGTCGGCCCGGAGCTTTCGGATCGCGTGGATTCAATCAACGATTGGCAGGATTGCTCACTGCTTTCGGTGGAGTCTGACCGTCTGCCCCGATGGTATAGGGACGGGCTTCTTTTGATCGGGGACGCGGCACACGTCATGTCGCCTGTAGCCGGAGTGGGTATCAATTACGCCATTCAAGACGCCGTAGTCGCGGCAAATATCCTCACCACACCACTTTTGTCTGACCACGTATCGTTGTCGGATCTTGCCACCGTACAGCGCGAGCGCGAGTGGCCCACACGAATCATTCAGGCATTTCAAACCTTGATTCAAAGGCGCGTGATATCGAGCGCGCTGTCTTCGACGGAAGGCTTAACCTTACCGTGGCTGATCCGCCTCCTGCTACGGATGCCCCTCACGCGGGATCTGCCGGGCCGCTTTATTGGCCTCGGTGTCCGGCGTGTCCATCTCAATAAGGAACTGAAACAAGCCTACCCGTTTCAACCCGGCGCCTAGTGATCACGTCGGGTGTCAAAACACATCGTAGCCGGCGTGCCTTCTGACTCATGTCTACTGAGTGTTAAATGCTGAGGGTTGGAAGCTGACGTCTGACGACCAACCCGGTTCTCCTTACATACCTCTGCATCACTATAAAAATTTCATACCGCCATCCACGTTTAATAACTGCCCTGTCATAAAGTCACTTTCTGAAGAGGCAAGAAAAAGTACCGTCCCAACAAGATCTGCCTCCACTTGAGAGCGCTTGATGGAACGCTGTTCTATAAGTTTTTGCTCATAGTGGGGATCTACCTGCCTGTCTTCGGTGATAACGCGCCCCGGTGCAACGGTGTTCACGCAGATCCCAAATTCGCCAAGTTCTCTAGCCATGGCCCGGGTCATGGCAATCACGGCTCCCTTTGACGAGACATAGTGGATATAATTTGTGTTTCCAACAAGTGCTGCTCCAGAAGAAATGTTTATGATTTTTCCTTTGTTACTGTTCTTCATGTATGGAAAGACCGCTTTGGTGCAAAGCCATACTCCACGCACATTGACAGCCATCGCCTTATCGAACTCATCTACCTCCATTTCCCAGAAGGGTGACCTCTTCACATTCGTAAAATACGCTGCATTGTTTACAAGGATATCCACTCCACCAAAATGCTTCGCGACACCCTCGGCCAACTTCTTGACGCTGGATTCGTCTGTAACATCACACTCAACCCCCATGGCCTCCCCACCTTTCTTATGGATCAACTGAACCAAAGCATCAACGCTCACAATATCCGTCAGGCAGACTTTGGCTCCCTCATCGACCATGGCCATCGCATAGGCCTTTGCGATCTTTCCTCCGCCACCCGTGATAATCGCAACCTTATCCTTGAGTCGCATTTATCAAATCCTCTCCTAGTTAGCACATAATTCTTCAACAGTATCAGGCTTGCCTTTTTGCAAAGTGTTTCTGTTAATGCTGACCTCGGCTACTTGCTAGGTCAGCATGACCCGGGCATCCACCACGGTGAGCCCGCTGGGGTACACCAATGCGGGATTTGCATCGATACTGGTGATGTCAGGCCTGGCCAGCATGAGGTCTGAGAGGCGACACAGAGCATCCGTAATGGCATCCCTATCGCATGGCGGCTGGCCGCGAAGCCCATCCAGCAGAGCTTTCCCCTTTACCTCCTCCAGCATGGCGTTTGCGTCCTTGGCGCTTAGAGGTGCTACTCGAAGAGCGACATCACGGAGCACCTCGACAAAGATGCCTCCTAAGCCAAATGCAATGACCGGGCCGAATTGTGGGTCCTGATGGCCTCCAATGATGACTTCCACACCGGGCTTGGCCATCGGTTGAACCGTGACCCCTTGGAAAGTAGCGCTCGCCTTGGACGCCACTTCCTGGAGCGACTCGAACCCGTATTTGACTGCTTCTGCGTCCGTGAGACTGAGCAGCACGCCGCCTCGGTCGCTCTTGTGTGTGATTTCTACGGCGCTGACCTTGAGAACCACCGGGTATCCGATCCGGTTGGCCTCGCGCACAGCCTCGTCGGCATTGATGGCGTGAACCGTCTCAATCGTCGGTATCCCCGCCGCGGCAAGGAAGGCTTTCGAGTCTGCCTCTCCCAGCACGCGCAAAGCCGGCGCAGCAGCCTTCGCTTCAGTGGGCTGGGCGTGAGATCCAGCAGCCTGCGTTGCGCCGTCTCCATGCACAGCCCGGCTATATTTCACAAGGCACCCTAAAGCGCGCAGTCCTCTTCCATAGCCCTGCAGGAAGGCGAGTCGCTGCTCGACAATGGCATCAAGCCAGGTTGGCGAGAACTGGACCGACGTACGCGAGAGGATGGGGAAGAAGCGGTCCGGGTGCGCGGCTTTCGTCAGCTCCAGCTCGCGCAGACGGTCCTGCAAAGCACCGAGCTCGCCCGACTGCGGGATGGTGTACCGGGACACCACCATGTCGATACCAGGCTCGGAAGCGAAGGCCTCGAGACAGGCTGGATAAATTTCCTTCTTGTTGGCGTCGTTCCACGAACCACCCGTATCGATGGGGTTCGTTGCGAATCTACCGGTCAGTTGTGCCTGGAGCTTCTCGGCGCCTTCCGGACTCAGCTCTGGAAGCTCCACGCCAGCGGCCTTGGCAGTGTCGCATAAAAGCCCGCTACCTCCACCCGATATCTCGATGATCGCCGCCCGTTCCATGCGGCGCGCGCGGAGCGGGACTACTGCGTGGGAAAACAGCGCCGCCATGTCCACCAGCTCATCCAGGTCGTGAACTTGAATAACGCCCTTCTGACGGAAAAGCGCCTCATGCACTGCAGCACTGCCTGCAATGGCCCCCGTATGTGTGGCCGCCGATTGCGCAGCCTTTTCTGACAGCCCCATCTTCAGCACCACCAACGGCTTGGCGGCGCCCAGCGCCTTGGAGCATGACGCCACAAAGCCTTGTGGGTCACGTACCGACTCGATGATCGCGAGGATGACGTCGGTGGCCGGATCCGCGACGAAGTAGTCAATAAGGTCGGTCGATGTGACACCCGCCTCGTTACCAACGGAAGCGACGTGGCTGAATGCGACGCCGCGTGCGCCGCCCGACCACATCACTTCGTTCATCAGCCCACCGCTGTGGGAGATAATGGCGACGTTGCCAGATCGATTGGGAGTCGCGCCGCTAAATCCGCAACATTTGTTCACAACTGAGACGGTGCCAAGACAGTTGGGGCCAACCACCAACAGGCCACTCTCACGTGCCGTAGCGCTGATCCGTTCCTGAAGCTTTGCTCCATGCTCATCTTGCTCGGCAAAGCCGGCAGCCAGTATAACCGATGCTTTGACACCCCGTACTGCGCATTCGTCGATGACGCTTGGAACTACATCCCTGGGGACGGCAATCACCACCATCTCAGGGGTGTCAGGCAGGCTTGACACGTTCGGGTACGCCTTCATTCCCTGAACTCGATCAGTGCGCGCATTGATAGGGTAATAGACCCCGTCGAAACCGAGTCGTTGGAGCGCACCATATACCCGACCTCCGGTTCCGCCGCTGTCAGACGCACCCACAACCGCTACGGATGAGAAATCGAAGATGGGGTTCAATCTGTGGTCGACACGCATTGGTTATACCCTCCAGGGGGTTTCTGAGAGGTCTATCAATACATTATCTGGATCGGTGATGCGGCACTCGGCAGTAACACTCTGTGGCCGAGGAATGATCCGATCGGAGAACCCTTCTGTTCGGAGCCGTTCTCGTATCACGTCAATCTTATCGACGTGAAACCCGACATGGTAAAATCCCGCCGGCTTGTTATGCTCCGGTCGCCGTTTGACGATATTGATAAATAGTTCTCCATCCGAAAGCATTACGTTATTAGGATGCGCCTCCGAGCGAGACAGTTCCTTTACGCCAAGGACGTTCACGTAAAACTTCCTCTCCTGTTCCGGGTCGTCCGAAAGAAAAGCGATGTGACGAATACGTGACATAATGTTCCCCTCCTTTAGAAAGAATTAACGTACGCTATCAACACAATATTTAGCTGTCAAGAATGCCGTACCCATTGATTGCAACGATTGTTTTGGAGGGGATAATATTAACGGAAGCGAATTAAAAAATATAGAAACCGGAAGATTCAAACCGCAACATCGGTTTCGCATTGATGGGCGTCAACCGACGGAAGTAAACTTGACGATTTCCAGTCACAAAACAGTCAAATGTAAAGGTCTGACTCTATAGGTGGGAACCGGAGGTACGATGATTTATTATACGCCGCCGATTGAGGATGTCTCAGCGTGGATGGTGAAGATGAGGGAATTCGCTTATAGCTGCGTCAAAAGGAATGTTCTGGAACACCCATTCGTGCGGGACGTTACTGACGGGAAACTGCCCAAGAAAAAAGTACAAGAGTTTTTTCGTCAATGGTACAGCTTTGCTCTCGAGGTGAATACCAGCATGGGGACTCTTTATCATCGTTTCAACGCGCTGACTCGGCGTCTACCCGAACTGGAAGACATTCTAACAGACAAGATTGCCGATGAGTTTGGTCAGCCGGGGCCCGGTGGTCACATTCGCACTTTAGAGGCTACGGCACAAGCACTCGGGGTCAGCCGCGCAGAACTCGTTGACGCAAAACTCTCTCCCCATGCACGTGCCTTCTGCGATTTTACCGTTCGCCTGACACTCGAAGGGACCATTGGCGAATACGCGACCAGGGTTTGCTTTGTCGAAGGTCAGGCGTCGCGCTTTAGTGGCGCGTTTCACAGGGCATTGGCCGCCCATTATCTACCCAAGGAACACGATCACTACTTTGGGCTACATGAAGAGGCGGACTCCAAGGACCATGCCGGACACATGGGACATGGGAAGTCCGCGGCAAGAATGGTGGAGCTACTTATAGAGCACCAGGAATTTAAATTCAGACCCGGTTTTAGTCCCGAGTACATCATTGCAATGGTCTACAGACTTCGCGGACTCATGTTTGATGACATTTACTACGATAGATCTGAAGATTTTTGGTTTTAATAAAGTACCCATAAGCTCCTTTTCCCCGTTACTGGTATTTTATACACCAAGTAACAGTGTCGAGCTTGCCGTTTTGCTATTTTTTCCCATCAGACCCGGCGCGAACGGCGCAAATGAATCTGAAAATGATAGCAAAGGAGCCATGCGCAGAGTTAACCCCTTATTCTCTGCTGAAAAACCCAGCTCGCATTGACATGATAGCCCGTTATCGGATATTGTCCGCCAAGCCGAGACCTCTTCAGTAGATCTGGCCAGCATTTCAACAGGACCATGACCGGGAGGCATTGATGATCGATCTCTATTTCCGGACCACCGACAACGGTTACAAGGCGCCATTTTCCTCTCCACTCCCTTCCCCCCACCAAAATCTCTTTAATCGCCAAGCCATCGAGGAAACCGGACTCGAGCACAGGCTCAAACCGGTGGAATTCCGCATGCGCGAGCAGTTTTCGCCGGAGTTTATGAAAATCAGTCCGGGCCACAAGATCCCCGCGCTTGTGGACGATAACGGGCCGGGCGGAATGCGGGTGACGCTTTTTGAATCCGGAGCCATCCTCAAATACCTGGCGGAAAAATCGGGCAGTGCACTTTACCCCAGCGATCCGGCGCGGCGACTCGTGGTCGATCAATGGCTGTTCTACGGGTCCGCAACCTTTACCCCCCACGCTCAGCAACTGGGCCTGTTCCTGAACCGCTTCACCGAAGACGTGCCACCGGCCAAGAAACATTACGGAGAACAGTATCGCGACATGTGCGGCATTTTCGACAAGCGGCTAGCCGACAATGCGTATTTGGCGGGTGAGTATTCCGTTGCCGATATCGCCTGCTACCCCGACGTGCACCTGCACGAGTCATACGGCGTCACCCTCGACGACTGGCCGAACTTGAGGCGCTGGCACGATACGATCGCCGCGCGCCCCGCCGTCCAGCGCGCATGGGGCCCCTATTAGAGGCAAGTCCGGGTGATCGATACACCTAAGCGAGCGTTCTCGGGTCTGGGGTCCGGCTATTGTCTGCGATGGAGATGTTTTTGTTTGTCGTCGTCTGCCGACAAAAAAACCAACTTTCTGCGATCTCTGCGTCTCTGCGGTAAAATGTCCGAACCCATATCTGCGAGAATCTGCGGTTAATATATCTTCTTCTAACTTGGCGTCCTTTGCGTCTTTGCGCGAGCTATCTTTTCTTCCTCAGTAGTCCTGTAGTCAGTGGTCCGTAGTCTGCGTTTAGCGCCATGCGCTTTGCAGTTTGCTCGTCTGCGTAAGTCTGCGGTTAAGTATCTTTTGTCTCTGATCGAGCCAAATGCGGGTGGAATGTTTTGCGTCGCCCGGACGCATTACTCAGGTGCCTCAGAAGGTTTGGTAGCGCCCTCGTCCTTCTGGTGCAGGTTGGGCAAAGTCGGCAAACTCCGGCTGATCGTCGAAAGGGCGCGATATGATATTCAGGAGCGTCGTAAAAGGCGCGTAATCCTCGCGTTCCATTGCAGCACTCAAGGCTTCCTCGACTCGATGATTGCGCGGGATGAACGCGGGATTAACACGCCGCATCGCCTGCGCCCGCGCCAAAGGCGCCGCCGCCTCGCGCGCAAGCCGCGCCCGCCACCGTCCGCTCCAGAGTTCATAGGCCGACGGATCGGCAAACAGGGCGCGAATGGGCTCCTCCTGGCCCAAGGCGGCATCGGCGAGGTAACGGAAAACCAACGTGTGGTCAACTTTCTTGCCCTCAATTGCGGCGAGAAACCCCGTGGCGAGGTTGAGATCGGCCTCGTCCTCACTGACCAGTCCGAGCTTCGCGCGCATGCCTTTTAGCCACTGGCGTTCGTATTGTTCTGGAAAGGCATTGACCACCTCAGTGGCGCGTGCGATGGCGCGGTCTCCATCAGCATCGATCAGGGGTACAAGCGTCTCCGCAAGCCGTGCAAGGTTCCACTGCGCGATGCTTGGCTGATTGGCGTAGGCATAGCGGCCCTGCGTGTCGATGGAGCTGAAGACTGTCGCTGGATCATAATGATCCATAAAGGCGCATGGGCCGTAGTCGATAGTTTCACCGGAAATCGTCATATTGTCGGTGTTCATCACGCCATGAATGAAACCCACATGCATCCAGCTAGCAATGAGCGCCGCTTGTCTGTCACACACGCGCTCAAGCAATCCCAGGTAGGGGTCCGCGTGGCCCTTCAGCTCCCCGTAGTGCCGATCGATCACGTAATCGGCCAGGCGACGCACCTGGGCCTGCTCGCCGCGGGCGGCGAAGAACTGGAAGGTGCCGACACGAATGTGGCTGGCAGCAACGCGCGTCAAAACCGCGCCTGGCAGCTCGGTCTCGCGATAGACAGGCTCGCCCGTGGCCACTGCGGCAAGCGCCCGCGTCGTCGGGATACCAAGCGCGTGCATCCCTTCGCCGATCAGATATTCACGCAACACTGGCCCGAGTGCTGCCCGCCCGTCGCCGGAGCGCGAAAAGGGAGTGGGGCCAGAGCCTTTGAGCTGAATGTCACGTCGCCGGCCGTTGCGGTCGATCACCTCGCCCAGAAGCAACGCCCGCCCATCGCCAAGTTGCTGCGAGAAGCCCCCGAACTGGTGGCCGGCGTACACTTGTGCCAGTGGCACCGCTCCCTCAGGTGTCTCATTACCCGCAAAGATCCTCGCGCCTTCCTCTGAATCGAGAGCGCCGGCATCCAGCCCCAATTCTTCAGCTAACTCACGGTTGAGCTGGACCACCCTCGGCCGCGCCGCTTGCGCCGCATTGCAGGTTACGTAGAAGCCCTCAAGTTCACGCGCATACGTATTGTCGAAAGCGAATCGCGCGGCGGCAGCGTTGTTAGGGACGTGCGTCATCGTGTGTATTCCTTGGTCAGGGGGATTCGTCAATCCTTGGCTCCATTATTCTCGATATCGATGGAAATATCTATATATGGTCATTTCGTAAGAAGGCAAGCCTGATCCCTTTGAATGACCCCGTTGAATTTAATTTCTTTCGAGACGTCGGCTCACAATGGCCAACCATGGCTGATCCGTCCTTGGCTTGCCGGAGGGTCGATAGTAGTGCTTTATCACTTCAAAGCCTGCCTCCTCCAAATAGGCCTTGCTGGCATCCAACTCCATATAGTGGCCATAGCGTTGTCCGGACCAGCCCTCTCCATCGCCGCGGGGATCGGATGAGAACAAAATTCCTCCGGACCGTATGGCCCTGTGTAATTCATTAAGAACCCGCGGCAGCTCCTGGCTGGGAACGTGAAAAAGAGAGGCGTTGGCGAAGACGCCGTCGAAGGCCTGGTGCGGCAGCCGCAAGCTAAGAAACTTTTGATGAAGGATTTCGCAGTGAGTGTGTCGGCGAGCCATATTGCAGAACATGCCACTGCCATCCAAGCCCACCGGTCGGTGGCCTAGGCTGTGGAAATATTGGACATCTCTCCCGGGGCCGCACCCAAAGTCCAAGATGTCCAGGGTTTTTCCCTCGGGGAATGGCGCTAGAAATTCTTTATAGTTTTGGCCTACTTCGTGGTCTTTCGTCCCCTCCCAAAAGGAGTCGGCATTTTGATCATAATGGCCAAGCGTGACGGTCTCGATAACCTCCAATTCTTCAGATGTCCGAACCATAATCCAAACTTTTCGTCAAACGTTGGCGATAAGGTAACACGTGCGTGGGGTTAGGCTTGCAAATTCGTTATTTTTTCCGACTGACCCGGCACGAATGGCGCAAATCAAATCCAAACTGATAGCTAAAGAACCATGAGCACGGGCTGTTGCCCAAACCTCGGTTAAATAGCGCAATAGATCCAACCGAGCTATAACGTGCGGTGTTTGTTTGCTCAAACCACCACGGCTTGCTGCAAGGCCGTGGGATGGTGGGTCGCAAAGCGAATGGCCACCTTCGTTGCTGCAGCCAAAACCGCTCTTGGTTTTGGCCGTGCATGATTAATCAATAGCTCGATGTTCTGCACAATCGCTATCAAGTAATCTTGAATCTGCACCCGCCAACGACCACGCCACCGCGCTCGTTTCAGTCCATATCGTCTCCCTTGAGCAAACGATCGTTCCATGAAATGCTGACGGACCTTGATATCTCTTCTTGCCCATGGGCTCTGTGCTCGCATACGCACGCTATCCAATATCTCCTGGCGCTCATGGCGTTTGATGGTTCGCCCCGCACTTTGAGAACGAGTGCATTGAAGCCGCAAGGTACACTGCTGGCACACCCCGCGGCTCGTCACGTACTCAAACGCTTTGCGCTCCACCCAGTGCTTACGCCGCCTAAGCGGTTGCCCGGCAGGACATGTATAAGTGTCGGTTTCTGGGTCATAAACAAACATACTTTCAGGAAATATCTTGCTCCGACGCTCCTGCTTATCCTGGGTCTGTTTCAACACCGGAATGTGTGCCAATATCCCACGGTCGTAGCAATCTAAGAAATTAGCTGTTGTCCCGTACTTGCTATCGGCTACCACCACCTGGGCACTTCGTTGGGTATGGGCCTGATGATCCTGGAGAAGCTCTGTCATGCGATGTGCTTCGTTCTCGTCCCCAGGGCCAACCACCGTCGCGGTAATTACCCCATACGCCCCGTCGATCCCACGGTGGGTCTGATAACGCAGCTTAGAGTCCCCCTTCTTTCCCTTGCGTACCACCGAGGCATCTGGATCGGTTGCCGACACGTAGCGCTGGTTGACAACGTTACGCCGGGGAGGGTTCTCGGGTGGATCCTCATGGTTGTCCTCTCTTGCCTCTTCCCGCTCCTCTAATCGTGCCTCCAACTCCTTGTATGCTGGGCTCAGGTAACGTCTAAGCCCCTGGGTGTCTATAACCGAGTTGCGTGAAGCATCCGCTTCAATCAAACTGGAGTCGCAAAAAAGCTTACTCCCGTCCACTAACCCGCTCTCCACACACTGCCACACGACTCGCTCGAAAAAGGATCGAAACAACTCTACACCCCAACGCCTCCTCGCCTTGCTCAGCACGCTATGGTGCGGTATCTCCGAATCCAACTCCAATCCCAAAAACCACAACCAGTCTAGCCGCTCCGGCAACGTTGCCATCAACTCTCGCTCGCTACGAACGTTGTAGAGCACCAAAAGCATCATCAGCTTTATTATCATTGGCGGTGCAACCGATACGTTGCCGTTGTATCCATATCGATCCTTGACTTCTTGGTACACAAAATCAAAATCCACCATCCGTGCTACTTTGCGCAACATGTGGTCCGCACGAATCCGTTTTTCCAAATTAAATCCTGTGTAGAATAGTGCAGGCTGAGGGGGTGGCTGATGACCCATCATGGCTTTGCTCCCTATAATAATTGAGAATAACTGAGAGCATTATAACCAGAGAGTTCTGTTAACGCACTCAAATTATTGATTTGGGCAACAGCCCGTCAAGACCTGACCCCAAGTACAGGCCGACTAGATGGGCAGGCCCTCCTTCACTTCGCGACTGCGCGGGAGGACCGCAAGAGAAACGGCAGGCTAGCTGCTACTAGTAGGAAGGCCCCCGCGTTCATTATCGCTATGTACCAGAACAGCACGGTGAAGCCGAGGGAAGCAATGACGCCGCCCATTATGAGCGGCGCGAGGCCGCGTAAAAGAAAGTTGCCGGCGTAAAGCGTCCCCATCACAGTTCCCTCCAGGTTCCGGCCGTGCGCTACGTCCAACCCCCATGCCTGGATGATGGGCTCGACCGTGTGCATAAAGGCGCCCATAAGCGCCACCAGCACCGTGAACATGATCCCCTCTCCCATAAGGGCCAGCAGCACCGAGATGCTTGTCTGACCAGCCAGCACGATCACTACGACAGGGGCACGGCCTATGCGATCCGACAGCATGCCAAAGAGCGGAGCTGTGGCAATTCCCACTCCGGTGAGCAGTGCCACGTGGAACCCGATTCCCAGGCTGTCCATGCCCACGGTCTGCTGAAGGTAGAGAGGGACGAACAGTAGCAGTCCCCCCTGGCCGAAGCCTGCAATGCCCTTCACGGCTACCAGGAGCAGCAGTACCCTACCGCTGGTGCGTAGAAGCCCCCAGAGTTCGCGCATCTGCTGCCCAAATGGACGCGGCGCTATCCGCGTCCCGGCCCCCAGCACCTGAAATATGTCGGAACGGCGCAGGAGTAACCAGAGCATCCCCAACATGACCAGGGCGATGGGAAATGCGGACATGTAAATGTGCTGCCACGTGAAGACCAGCAGCAGAGCTCCGGCACCTAAGGGGCCAACCGTATCTCCCACGCTGCCGCCCGAGCGGTCTAACGAGAGTATGAGCCCTCGCCGGTTCGGGTAGATCTGCGAGAGCAGGCTGCGGGCCGCCGGGTGCCAGATGGCGCCGGCCACGGAGGTGAGGAGCATGGCCATTAGGATGAGCATGTAGTTAGGGGCAAGGCCTACCAGCAGATAGCCAACGCCCATCGTCGCCATGCTAATGTACAGAATTAGGAGTCGCCGGTGCTGGATTCGGTCTACCACGACGCCGCCTACAGTGGAGGCCAGCCCGAATCCCATGTTCTTCATCGAACCAACCAACCCCGCAGCAAGGGGAGTCAACCCCAACGACGTGTACATGGAGGGCAGCAGCACGTAGAACGCATGCCCGAAGACGTGCTCAATGGCATGGCCGCTAATCAGGCCTGCCGCTGCCACGTGGTCGCCGACTCCAGGTTGCCCTGCAGGCCTGGCTGGCGTCGCTGGAGCGACTGATAACTCCTCTGTTGTCTCCACCTTTCCTCCTCCTCTTGGGTGACGAGAGTGAGCTGGTGCTTCTAATGCAGACGCGGCTTGGAAACGATTTGTGGATGGGGCCTTCGCTAGTCAGCCATGCGAAAGCTTCTAACAAGTCAATAACATATGTTGGAAAACTTCACCAATGGCGCGATTTATAGCCGAAGTTTCGTGAACGAGTGGCGAGCAAACAACGAATTTGCCAATAAGGATTTGATCATCATCTAAAAGGCTCCAACGAGACACGGTAAATTGACAACCAATATCACAACTCAAGAAGGAAGACGTGAATACGTGAATACATGGTCTGGTTTTAAGAACGTTCGAGCAAACAACGAATTTGCCAATAAGGATTTGATCATCATCTAAAAGGCTCCAACGAGACACGGTAAATTGACAACCAATATCACAACTCAAGAAGGAAGACGTGAATACGTGAATACATGGTCTGGTTTTAAGAACGTTGAACGTTTTGCGATATGAAAAATAGAAAGGGAAGTTAATTTAGAAATGTCGGAAACGGTAAAATCAAATTGCAAGATCGATCTTGCTTGGAGTGCGAACCTGACGGAATGAAAAGCCACAAAAGTCGCAACGTGTCCTAAAACCTCCAATCGTGTCCTATGTTGCCCCTGGTATGGAAAGTTATCCATGCCAAGTTATGTTAGTTAGTCGCCCGTTTCATACAATGCTTGACAAATACAGAGACCTATTATTATATGCAGTCCATCGAGTTACCATAAGACTCTGTATCACGGTTGAGGGAAAAACATAGGAGGGTTGCGTATGAAGACCAAGCTCAGACATATCGCCATTACCAGTCCGACACCAGGCAGATTACAGCGGTTCTATACTCACGTCTTTCATCTGGAAAATACTTCCACTGGAAGGAAACAGGACGACGATCCCCACTCCACTCGGTCCCTCACCGATGGCTATATAGGCCTGTTCGCTTTGCTGGCCAGGAACCCTGGTTATCCCGGTGGTCTGGACCATTTCGGATTCGATGTCGATGATCTTGACGAGGTTCGCAGGCGTATTGCCGAGCTATACCCGTCCGTGACCATCACCGAGCGGCCCAGTTCTCGCAACTTTGTTGGGGTGGCAGCCCATGATCCCGAAGGCCACGTGTTTGATCTCTCCTATCCGCAGATGGGTGAAAGGCGGGACCCTATCGAGGAACAGCAGGAAAAGACCGAGGGTCGTTTCCATCACCTGTCCATGCGTGCCATGAATCCGGAACTCATTGCCAAGTTTTACATGGACGTATTGGATCTACGCCTGGCAAAGGAGCCCGGCGAGGACCGGACCTTTCACCTTACGGACGGCGTCATGAAGTTTGTGATCACACCCTGGCGCATCACAGACTTTAACGGTACCGGTATCGTCGAGCGACCGGTCCTGGACCACATCGGATTCGCCGTACCCAACATGGCCGCGTTCAGAGAAGACCTGGCAACCCTCGCCAAAGACTACCCCGATGCGGCTCCCCTTGTCGGTAGGAGACAACAAGAGTGGATGGTAAAGGAACGGGAATTCCGCGAGGGCATGCAGAGTCAGTGCGAATACCAGCAGGATCATCTGTGTGATCCAGACGGCATTTTGCTGGACGTACGCACACAGGAAAACTAACAGACATACAGGCTATCCCTGTGTGTACCTCCGCCCTTGCCTAGTAAGTTTCCCTGGTTGGAGGTCAGGTTTTTGTCGTTTTACAAGACCTGACCATAGCGATCAACCAAAGATTTGACCCCTTCGTCGTAAGTCGGACCGAAGGGAGTTCACGACGAAGCCTGCGGGTCCTCGGTCTCAGCGCCTGGCGGCGGCTGCCACGGAGGCATTCCTGGCCAGGTATCTTGCAAAGAAATCGAAAGTTCTAGGCCAGGAAACGTCGGCCGCATGGGCGCGGTATTTGGACCCGCCCAGGTTTGCGAAGGCGTGGCCGGCACCGGCGTACGAATAGAACTCGTGGACTTTCCCCCGATGGGTCAGCTCGGCATCGAACCTACGCATATCCTCGGGCGAGGGATTCTCGTCTTCATCCCCAAAATGTCCCTGGATTGGACAATGGATTTCCGCAGTCCGTTCAAAGGGTGACGAACCCTTTCCCCATGATTGCATCATGTTGCCACCGTAATACATGACGGCAGCCTTAAGATCAGGATTTGCCGCCGCCATGAGATATACCACCCGTCCTCCCATGCAGAACCCAACAATCCCTAGCCTCTGAGGATCCACCTGCTTGTGGGCTTTCAGAAAGTCGGCGGCAGCGTTTACGTCTTTGATAATGGTTGCGTCGCGTAGTCTGGCCTTCCGAGTGGGTCCGTCGTCCTTACAATCCGATGGGTCGCGGTGGTAGAGAACCGGAGCTACGGCTACGTAGCCCTTACGGGCGATCATGGGAGTCGTTTCCTGGATAAAACGATCAACGCCACTCTGGCCTTGAATGACGATGATCCCTGGAGCTGGCTCGCCGCTTTCCGGCACACTGACATGGAGCCGCATGCTTCCTTCTTCGACCTTTACACTCTCCCAAGAGCTATTCATGGGTCACCTCGATTGTGAGCGCATTTACGCCTTCCATATTCCCGACCAAAGATCCATTTAGGAAAACCACAGATCATTAGCCCTAGTCAACCCAAGAAAGAGAAGCTAATTAAAAAATGTGGGAACTGGCAAAATCAGATCGCAAGATCAGTTTAGCTTTTCCTATTTGTCAGCAAAAGATTTGACCCCTTCAGACCCCTTCAACCCTCCCAAATGGTCTAGTTTTTTGGAGACGGATTAATTGACAATGAGAATTTGCAGCGATATAAGGGACGTGCCGTTACTTTGCCGGGCCTAAAAGAAAGCATCAACTGTTCAGCGTTTTGTGTTGAGTGAGGCGTATTTGTCTAGGAGGGAGGGCTGAGAAAAATGTTTGCCAGGATTGCTCATGTCGCGATTTATACCGAGAATTTCCAGAAGATGGCCAATTTTTATAAAAGCGTCTTTGGAATGAAGCAAATTACCAGGGGGATGGCTGACCAAACCGGAGAAAAGAAAGCCGATGTAGGGCACATAAGCGATGGTGTGATTGGGCTTGCCCTGCTAAGGAGAAATGCCGGGATCAGATCCGGGCTCGATCATTTCGGATTTGACGTGGAAGACATAAAAACGACGGTGGACAGGATCAGAGCGGACTATCCGGAGATCCTGGTCAAAAGCGATCTTGGAGACAGCGTCCCCTTCGTATCCACAAGGGCCCAGGATCCCGTGGGCACTTTCATTGATATCTCGCAACGAGAAGCTCCCAATGTTAGAGGAGGCTATGCGGAGGACCGCTGGGATCAGGTCCGGTATTTCAATCATGTGGTAATTCGCGCCTACAACCCTTCGCGCCTGGCTGAATTCTATAAGAAAGTCTTCGAGCTACAGGAAATGGAGTCCGCGCCGGACAATCGATGTCTGACCGATGGGAAGTCCCACCTCGTCATACGTTCCTGCCATACGAGCACCTATACCACCATGACGGAGGGACTCGACCATATCGGCTTTAAAGTAGAAAGTCTAGAAAAGGTAAAGAACGATCTTTCCGAGATCGGAAAATCCTTTCCCCAATCGGTTCCCAAGAAGATCGCGGGGGGTCGATTTGGCGACGCCGCGCTGTCCGACCTGGAAGCCTGCGGCGCGGGTCAGTATGGCACGGCTGACCCTGACGGCGTTCTCTTGCACCTATCAGAATAAGTCGCATCCGTCGGCCCCTCCATTCGGGAGGGGCCGACAAAACGCGCCGTGTCTTTCTCCGTTTTCTTTGGTGTGTTTCCTTAGAATGCGATGCTATCTCCTCTTCCACACCTCAGAGATAAGCTTGAAAACAGGAACCGAATCTGAATGTTCGGGTGCATCCATGTCGAAATACTTATTGTTTTCTTCTCGGCGATAATCCACAGGAATCATGTCCTTGGGAATATCTATTCTGAACGAGTCTACACCCTCCGCTTCTTTAGCAGCCAGGTTTTGTACCGCTAGCTGGCCCTCACGAGACAGGAACCAGTTAATAAAGAGTTTCGCTGCGTTGGGATGAGGGGCCCTGTTGACCACTGCAACGTGAGCCGCCCCACCGGTTATAGGCACAACCTCTTTAAAGTGCCCGGGACTAAACCAATTCACAGGTAGTCCCTGGGCTTTGGCTTTATCCAACCCCGCTGCTTCCGGGGCGGTGCGAAGCGCTATGGCAAATTTCCCCGTAGCCAACCAATCGGTGATCTGGCGGCGGTCGCGGCTGGCGGCAATCTCCATTTCACCAAAGAGCCGCCTCAGGTAACGAGGTCCTAGCTCAGGATTATAATAATAGTACCTGTATGACCTTCCGCCGCGAGCGCGTGGGTGGTAAGTTATAATCTTTCCTTTCCATTTTGCATCGAGAATATCCCAATAAGATTTTATTGCATCTGGATTTACTAGATTGGTATTGTATGACAGGTCCGCACTGGGACTTTGGGAATACTTGAAAAGGTACTTGCCCTCCTTGTCGGCGAAGTAGTGTTTTCCTTCAAACCATTTCGACTGATCAAAAACTTCGGGGAGAATCATATAGGGTTTTAGAGGATCAAAGGCCCCTGCCCTGGCCAACCTGCCACCCGATCCCCTTCCTAGATGCACGATGTCTGCGACGTAAACCCTGGCCCTCCTTTCAGCCATTAAACGTTGATGCGCTGCGCTCCCCCCCCGTGTCAACATTCGAACGGTCTTTATCTCTGGAAATTTTTTGCTGAATTCGTTGAAATAGGCTTCAGCGGCATTCCCGGAGTGGTAAACAAGCCTCCCCTCTTTTTTAGCCGCCTGGATTGTCATCTCCCATTCCTGTTTCCAATCCCCGCTTTGCCCCAGGATTTGGGCAGGCGAGCTGACGATCAGGAAAGTACTTAATATTGCCGTTAAGAAAATCGAGCTGCTTCGGTCATAGAACCTCTTCATTAACACTCCCTCCTCTTACTGAGATCTGATCCGTTATTTTTTTAATAGCTTTCTGCCTCCATCGTCAGGCTAGGTGAGGTAAACGCGCAGGCCCCAGACGCTTCGGGCAGCGGGATGCCTCGTCCCGGTGCCTTAAACTCCTGAGTCGCCTCCGACCGATGACTGACCTTAAAGCGGGGTTTATCTTATGTGGGTTAATACTGGCTTGTCAATTTCCGGCGTCCCGGTCCCCGTCCGTTAATCTGCATTAATCGGCGTAAATCTGCGGTTAATATATCTTTTCCGAACTTGGCTCCCTTTGTGCCTTTGCGCGATATGATCTGAATATTGTTCGCAACAGACAAGTTTTTGTTTGTCGTCGTCTCCCGACAAACAAAAAATGAGTTCTCTACGCTTTGCTGTTTGCTTGTCTGCGTAAGTCGGCGTGTGTCTGCGGCTAATTATCTTTTGATTTCTCTGCGCTCTCTGCGTCTCTGCGGTGAATCTTTCTCTGCGTAAATCTGCGTGAATCTGCAGTTAAGTATATCTCCGAACTTTGCGCCCTTTGCGTCTTGGCGCGATGTAATCCGATTATTGTCCGCAATAGACATGTTTTTGTTTGTCGTCGTCTCCCGACAAACAAAAAATGAGTTCTCTACGCTTTGCTGATTGCTTGTCTGCGTAAGCCGGCGTGTGTCTGCGGCTAATTATCTTTTGATTTCTCTGCGCTCTCTGCGTCTCTGCGGTGAATCTTTCTCTGCGTAAATCTGCGTGAATCTGCAGTTAAGTATATCTCCGAACTTTGCACCCTTTGCGTCTTGGCGCGATGTAATCCGATTATTGTCCGCAATAGAGACGTTTTTGTTTGCCGTTGTCTCCCGGCAAACAAAAACTAGTTCTCTGCGCTCTCTGCGCCTCTGCGGTGAATCTTTCTCTGCGTAAATCTGCGTGAGTCTGCGGTTAAGTATCTTTTATCTCTGATCCAGCTAAATGTGGGAAGCGGCAAAATCAAATCGCAAGATCGGTTTCGCGTTAATTCGGGACTTTAGTGGAATCAAAAGCCACAACGTCCCCTATAATATCAGGTTAGCCCCAGACCCTTTGAGCAGTCTCGAGAAGGACCTCCAGCTTCCGCCATTCGACGTCTTCGGGGATGGTCATTCCGGCGCCGCTAGCGAAGCCGCATTGGGGGCTGACGGCCAGCTGCTCGGTAGGGATATACCGAGAGGCTTCATCGATCCGAGTAAGAAGGTCGTCGACGCTTTCAACGTCGGTGCTCTTGGTCGTCACCAGACCAAGGACGACCATCTTGTCCTTCGGGACGAACCTGAGCGGAGCGAAGCTTCCTGCTCGCTCGCTGTCGTATTCAAGGAGGATCCGTTTGTGATCGAGCCCGGTGAACAGCTGCTCGGCAATCTCGTCGTACGGCCCTTCACGATGCCATTGGGGAATGATCTTCCCGCTCTCGGGGTCGACCTTCCTTTCATTGCCACGACAGAGGTGGATACCGAAGGTCACACCGTCGAACCCCGCGATAACGGCGTTGTCGGCTTTGATTGAGCGCTCAAGGTTGCGGCCTGGGTCCTCACCGCGAGATCGCATCGCCTCGAGTAAGGGGCCATCGAGATACGCCGTGTAACCCGGTGCGTCGATCTGAACGTAACAGCAGCCAGCTTCCACGAGCTCGCCTACCATCTGGTGCTGTAGCGCTGCGACGTGAGCCTCGAAGTCATCTAGGCCGTCGTACACGGATGTCGACCGTTGCCAATCGAAGCGCTGCGCGACGCGGTCGGGACCGACGATCGTCACTTTCGCGGGCACAGTGGCGACATCAGCGACGAAACGGTACTCCTCCAGTGGGAGGTTCCGTGTGATCTTCAGGCGTTCAGTTGCCGCACGGCGAGTGAGGACTGGAGGGCCGGCAACGCTCAGGCCGGATTCGACACGTCCGCTTGATTCCATACCCTGCCTTCGAATACTCGCATATGTGGCGGCGGTACCCGATGCCTCATAGCCCCTAACACTCGCGCCAAAGCTATCCTGGAAGTTGCGACGCCTGAACTCGCCATCGTTGACCACCGGGAATCCGATGCCCTCCTGCGACGCGATGACCTCGCGGATCGCTTGGTCTTCGGCGGCCCGTAGGTCGTCCAGCGACGCTGTTCCCTGCTCGACGCGTCTTTGTGTGTCGAGCAATTGCCGTGGACGCGAAAGGCTACCGACATGATCAACTCTTAGCCCATCTAACGATGCCAGGAAGGACCTCCTAACTCGTGAGCACCTGGATAACGGATTCGTGGCTTGCGAGCCATGCACGGAGAGTATTGCGAAACTAAACCCAAATCAATAGATCACAGCCCGACCCATCCTCTTCGCTCTAGTCTGCGGTAATCGGCGTAAATCTGCGGTTAGTATATCTTTTCCGAACTTGGCGCCCTTGGCGTCTTTGCGAGAGTATCTTTTCTCAAAAACTATGGCTTTGATTCTGGACGTTTTGCGCCATGCGCTTAGCTCTATGCGCGCTTCGCAATTATGATCTGCGGTTAATAGATCTTCTCCGAACTTGGCTAGCTTTGCGCCTTTGCGAGAGGAATCTTTGGAGTACAAGCGGTAGTCAGTGCGGCTTACACCGGCTCCAGCCACTCTTCGGTCAGGTCCACCAGGATCTTGTCCTTCGACACTTTGCCGCTGATCTCGCTCACGTCGAACGCCACCGTGTACAGGTAGGGGTAGACCCCTCGGTGATCGTGCGGAGCGTACGTCGCCCCGTGAAGCTCCGCTATCACGCCTGTCTTGCCA
This sequence comes from uncultured Binatia bacterium (SeqCode), assembly GCA_965215595.1. GTDB lineage: Bacteria > Desulfobacterota > Binatia > UBA9968 > CAXXLF01 > CBDCDW01. The sequence goes on from CBDCDW010000007.1 coordinate 1,424,930, forward strand.
AATAAATAAGTGGGCGTGCGCGGGTTGGCCCCCGGGCGGCTCATCCGCACTCGCACTTGCTCGCCCTCCTTGAACCGATGTTCCATACCCTCTTTCCTCGCGCCCGGCCCCGACCAGGTAGTGTTCTTGGGGTCGCTACTCATTCGCTTACTCACGTCTTGTAACCGGATTACTCACCCCGACCAGACTCTCAATGGTTACCAGCTCCGCCAGTTTTTCCTCACTCCACCCCTCTGTCCCGGCCGGACGCTGTGGCAGGACTATCCAACGCAGGTCCGCCGTGCTGTCGTGCACCTGGATCGTCACCCCCTCCGGAACCTTTAGACCGAACGTCTCCCCCAGTATCCCTCTCGGGTCCATCACGATCTGCTGCTTGTAGCTGTCGTGCCGGTACCACCAAGGCGGGTCACCGAACAGGTTGCGCGGGTAGCATGAGCAGAGCGTGCACACCACCACGTTGTGCACCGAGTCGGTGTTCTCCGCTACGCCCAGCTTCGCCAGCAGGCCCGGCGGGATGTCCAACTCCCGCACCGCCTCCCGACCGTTGGCTTTCAGCCTCTCTTTGAAATCCGGATCAACCCACGCCCGCGCCACGATCTTAGCGCCGTTCTTGGCCCCAAGGTTCTCCTGCTGGGCGCGCCGCTTCGCTAACGTCTCCTCGGTGAGCAGCCCGTTGTCCATCAGGCAGCGGGTGAACGTCTCCAGTACCTGCATGTTCAGCTTGAGCTCTCGGTCGAGCTGCTGAAGCCGCTCCTCCAACGTGCCCCCGTGCGTGCGCTTGGTGAACTTGAAGAAGGGGTCGTAGGCCCCGCTCTCCGTGCGCGAGTCGTCGATCACGAAGTCCACCTTGCCTGGTTCCGCAGCTGAGAGCGCGATGGACGACACGTAGTCGTCCAGCCGATCCTCTAGGCTTCGGATACGCTCCTCCAGTTCCTCGTGCTCGTGGTCGTGTTCATGGTTGTGCCCGTCTTCCCCGGTTTTCCCGTCAGATTGGATCAAGATGGGCTTGCCGGATCCATTTGTCCCCATTCTCGCGGCCGTCGCGAACAGCGCGTGCAGCGGTATGATGTTGCGCCGCACGAAGTGCAGCATCCGCGGCTCGCAGCGTTTGGCCCTCCAGTACTCCAAGTCCGCCTCGATCGCCGCCACGTGGGCCTCGAAATCTTTCATGTTCGGGTCGGAACTCACCTGTTCAATCACGTCTAGCATGATTCCTCCTCTCAGCGTCTACAGTGAGACGCGCAGCTATCCTCACGGACACATGCATCCGCTCTTTCCAACCATCGCCTGCTAAAAAGAGCGACTAGCATAAGATCTCTATTTATAGGGGCAAATTATCCGATTACGGGAGGTGATGTCAATCGGATGTACTAGATCAGTACCTAGTTCGCATAATCGTCAATTGGGTCAGCTCAGCCTGACCCCGCTCGCGGTACGACCGGGCAGGGGTTAAATTCCATAGAAGGCCTTTGGGTTATCCCAAAGAATCTTTCGTTTAGCCTCTTCGCTGATACTCTTAATGTTTTTGAACCTGGAGATGGCGTTGAGCTCGCTCGAAGCGTCGCCATGTCCATAGTCGGTCCCTATGAGCAGGTTGTCCTCTCCCGCATAGGAAATAACATAGGGAAAATCGTCGTCTGTCTGGCTGGATACAAAAAGGTTGTATTCACGAAACAGGTTTTCCGGGGCGGTATGGTTGTCCAGGTTGTCCTCTCCCGCATAGGAAATAACATAGGGAAAATCGTCGTCTGTCTGGCTGGATACAAAAAGGTTGTATTCACGAAACAGGTTTTCCGGGGCGGTATGGTTGTCCACCTCGAATCGTCTCATGGCTTCGTGAACGATCCAGGGGACCCACTGACTTGACACCTCGATGAAACCCCATTTCAGTTTGGGGAACACGCGCGGAATCTCACTCATAATAAGCGCATAGCAGGCTGTTATAGTGGGAATTCGGAAGGTTCCGAAGCCCGCACTGGCGTTGTTAGTCATAATTTTAAAGAGTTCCGGGTTCCCGTTGCCCAGATGGACGGCCATGGGCATGTTGAGGCGCTGCGCTTCGTCGTATATTGGGTAATAGTACGGGTCGGTCATGATTCGGTCCCGTTCGAAGGGTCGCATAAAAACGGCAACAGCTCCATTCTCCTTGGCGAAACGGATCTGCGGGACAGCTTCCGAAGGCGTCACCACCGGAACTACACAGGTCCAGCGTAGGCGCCCTTCTCCCTCCCGGCACATGTCCGCCATCCAACGGTTCCAACTCCAACACAGGGCGATATCCGCATCCGACCGGGTTGTCATAGGCGTCAGCCAAAGAGAATTGAAAAGCACCTGAACATCGATCCCCAGCTCGTCCAAATGGGCCAAACGAACCTTCACATCGGAAAGTTCGCGGGAATCCACCGGTGTTTCCACCATCCTGCCGAACTTCTTCACGTTCTCAGCTGCCTGCTCTTTGTTCGGCGCCGGGAATTTAAACCCGAGATCTTCGCCGTCAAGGAACCAATGCTGTCTTTGGGGGTTATTGGGTTGGGGGACGAGCGTGGGACGGTATTTTCTCTCGGACGGTTCGAGGTAGTCCCATACCTGCTCGGTTTCTATGACATGGGCGTCTGCGTCTATGATTTGAGACCTTGCTTGGTTCGTCGCCATACATCCTCCAATTTTAGATACAAATTCGAGGCTTGCGCGCCATAACGGGAAAGTACTGCGGATTAGATATTAAATCAATACATTAAAAGACGGAGCTCCCACCCTCTCACCGGTCACGCGCGCCTCCTTTTTGAGTCTAACTAACGGTTCAATTGGCGCGAATTCTGTGTGCCATCAATAAGACTTGTCAATTATGACAGCGAGGGGAAGACTACGGTTCTACGTTGTCATTCACTAATCAATTTGATCGTGAAAAGATTTCTTTTGTCGTATTGCAACGGGCTGTTGCCCAAATCAATAATTTGAGTGCGTTAACAGAACTCTCTGGTTATAATGCTCTCAGTTATTCTCAATTATTATAGGGAGCAAAGCCATGATGGGTCATCAGCCACCCCCTCAGCCTGCACTATTCTACACAGGATTTAATTTGGAAAAACGGATTCGTGCGGACCACATGTTGCGCAAAGTAGCACGGATGGTGGATTTTGATTTTGTGTACCAAGAAGTCAAGGATCGATATGGATACAACGGCAACGTATCGGTTGCACCGCCAATGATAATAAAGCTGATGATGCTTTTGGTGCTCTACAACGTTCGTAGCGAGCGAGAGTTGATGGCAACGTTGCCGGAGCGGCTAGACTGGTTGTGGTTTTTGGGATTGGAGTTGGATTCGGAGATACCGCACCATAGCGTGCTGAGCAAGGCGAGGAGGCGTTGGGGTGTAGAGTTGTTTCGATCCTTTTTCGAGCGAGTCGTGTGGCAGTGTGTGGAGAGCGGGTTAGTGGACGGGAGTAAGCTTTTTTGCGACTCCAGTTTGATTGAAGCGGATGCTTCACGCAACTCGGTTATAGACACCCAGGGGCTTAGACGTTACCTGAGCCCAGCATACAAGGAGTTGGAGGCACGATTAGAGGAGCGGGAAGAGGCAAGAGAGGACAACCATGAGGATCCACCCAAGAACCCTCCCCGGCGTAACGTTGTCAACCAGCGCTACGTGTCGGCAACCGATCCAGATGCCTCGGTGGTACGCAAGGGAAAGAAGGGGGACTCTAAGCTGCGTTATCAGACCCACCGTGGGATCGACGGGGCGTATGGGGTAATTACCGCGACGGTGGTTGGCCCTGGGGACGAGAACGAAGCACATCGCATGACAGAGCTTCTCCAGGATCATCAGGCCCATACCCAACGAAGTGCCCAGGTGGTGGTAGCCGATAGCAAGTACGGGACAACAGCTAATTTCTTAGATTGCTACGACCGTGGGATATTGGCACACATTCCGGTGTTGAAACAGACCCAGGATAAGCAGGAGCGTCGGAGCAAGATATTTCCTGAAAGTATGTTTGTTTATGACCCAGAAACCGACACTTATACATGTCCTGCCGGGCAACCGCTTAGGCGGCGTAAGCACTGGGTGGAGCGCAAGGCGTTTGAGTACGTGACGAGCCGCGGGGTGTGCCAGCAGTGTACCTTGCGGCTTCAATGCACTCGTTCTCAAAGTGCGGGGCGAACCATCAAACGCCATGAGCGCCAGGAGATATTGGATAGCGTGCGTATGCGAGCACAGAGCCCATGGGCAAGAAGAGATATCAAGGTCCGTCAGCATTTCATGGAACGATCGTTTGCTCAAGGGAGACGATATGGACTGAAACGAGCGCGGTGGCGTGGTCGTTGGCGGGTGCAGATTCAAGATTACTTGATAGCGATTGTGCAGAACATCGAGCTATTGATTAATCATGCACGGCCAAAACCAAGAGCGGTTTTGGCTGCAGCAACGAAGGTGGCCATTCGCTTTGCGACCCACCATCCCACGGCCTTGCAGCAAGCCGTGGTGGTTTGAGCAAACAAACACCGCACGTTATAGCTCGGTTGGATCTATTGCGCTATTTAACCGAGGTTTGGGCAACAGCCCGGCAAGACCTGACCCCACTTGCCACTTGCAAGATCGGTTTCGTTTTGATGGACGTCCACCAACAAACGTAGACTTGATCGGTTCGACAGGGAAGCTTGGAAAGATTGATAAGATTGTTACGTCTGACCCCGTTCCCACGGGGGCATCTCAGTTAGCTTTCAAACGGAAACAAGCGTACCATTTAAGTAAGTACCAGTGGCAGAAAAGGGGACCTTGAGATGCACCGGCCAATAGCAGGTATAATGAAACAACCAATACATCGTCTCATCTTCGGCTTTTTATTCCTCACCGCTTCACAACTTCACATCAATCTATTGCAAGCCGAAGAAATGAAAAATGGATACAAGGCATCGTTTACTGGTTTGCCGTTGGTGGGCCTTCTTGAGCCGTCAGCTACCTTCAGCTGCTCCAGTGATACCGCTGCAACAACGGGGTACCATCGAGAAATTGGAAAGGCAGAAGTTTCTCTTGAATCCAGTGCAGTCAAAAGCCAGCCTGCCGGGGCTGGATACAATATTTCAATCGAAGGCAGATATGCCTTTGTGTTTGATCAGGCTCAGGAGCGAAAAGAGCGTTTTCAAGTCACAACACGATCTCCTAATGGGGTCATTCTAGTTCGGAATAGAGGAAGCAAAGGAGTTTCCGTTATGACCATAGATCCCCTCAATGGCAGTTTCGTGCTGGCAGATTCTGTTGTGCATACCCTAACGAACCGCACTAATGTATGGGTCGGTCGCTGTACCTCAGAGCCAGTGTAACGACTAAACCAACCCCCTCTTGTGCCCTACTGGAAGCACGTTTTGGAGTGTGAAAAATAGGAAGTCCTGCTGTACTTCTTCTCTTATCGCTTTGCCCCATGCTCTTTGCACTATGCGCGCTTCGCCATGGTCTGCGTTAATCGGCGTAAATCTGCGGTTGAGTCTCTTTCAAAATCAAATCGCAAGATGGGCATAAACCGACAAGAGTAAACTTCACTTCTTTATCAAAACTCAATTTTCAACGGGCTGTTGCCCAAATCAATAATTTGAGTGCGTTAACAGAACTCTCTGGTTATAATGCTCTCAGTTATTCTCAATTATTATAGGGAGCAAAGCCATGATGGGTCATCAGCCACCCCCTCAGCCTGCACTATTCTACACAGGATTTAATTTGGAAAAACGGATTCGTGCGGACCACATGTTGCGCAAAGTAGCACGGATGGTGGATTTTGATTTTGTGTACCAAGAAGTCAAGGATCGATATGGATACAACGGCAACGTATCGGTTGCACCGCCAATGATAATAAAGCTGATGATGCTTTTGGTGCTCTACAACGTTCGTAGCGAGCGAGAGTTGATGGCAACGTTGCCGGAGCGGCTAGACTGGTTGTGGTTTTTGGGATTGGAGTTGGATTCGGAGATACCGCACCATAGCGTGCTGAGCAAGGCGAGGAGGCGTTGGGGTGTAGAGTTGTTTCGATCCTTTTTCGAGCGAGTCGTGTGGCAGTGTGTGGAGAGCGGGTTAGTGGACGGGAGTAAGCTTTTTTGCGACTCCAGTTTGATTGAAGCGGATGCTTCACGCAACTCGGTTATAGACACCCAGGGGCTTAGACGTTACCTGAGCCCAGCATACAAGGAGTTGGAGGCACGATTAGAGGAGCGGGAAGAGGCAAGAGAGGACAACCATGAGGATCCACCCAAGAACCCTCCCCGGCGTAACGTTGTCAACCAGCGCTACGTGTCGGCAACCGATCCAGATGCCTCGGTGGTACGCAAGGGAAAGAAGGGGGACTCTAAGCTGCGTTATCAGACCCACCGTGGGATCGACGGGGCGTATGGGGTAATTACCGCGACGGTGGTTGGCCCTGGGGACGAGAACGAAGCACATCGCATGACAGAGCTTCTCCAGGATCATCAGGCCCATACCCAACGAAGTGCCCAGGTGGTGGTAGCCGATAGCAAGTACGGGACAACAGCTAATTTCTTAGATTGCTACGACCGTGGGATATTGGCACACATTCCGGTGTTGAAACAGACCCAGGATAAGCAGGAGCGTCGGAGCAAGATATTTCCTGAAAGTATGTTTGTTTATGACCCAGAAACCGACACTTATACATGTCCTGCCGGGCAACCGCTTAGGCGGCGTAAGCACTGGGTGGAGCGCAAGGCGTTTGAGTACGTGACGAGCCGCGGGGTGTGCCAGCAGTGTACCTTGCGGCTTCAATGCACTCGTTCTCAAAGTGCGGGGCGAACCATCAAACGCCATGAGCGCCAGGAGATATTGGATAGCGTGCGTATGCGAGCACAGAGCCCATGGGCAAGAAGAGATATCAAGGTCCGTCAGCATTTCATGGAACGATCGTTTGCTCAAGGGAGACGATATGGACTGAAACGAGCGCGGTGGCGTGGTCGTTGGCGGGTGCAGATTCAAGATTACTTGATAGCGATTGTGCAGAACATCGAGCTATTGATTAATCATGCACGGCCAAAACCAAGAGCGGTTTTGGCTGCAGCAACGAAGGTGGCCATTCGCTTTGCGACCCACCATCCCACGGCCTTGCAGCAAGCCGTGGTGGTTTGAGCAAACAAACACCGCACGTTATAGCTCGGTTGGATCTATTGCGCTATTTAACCGAGGTTTGGGCAACAGCCCGTCAAGACCTGACCCCGGTGATCAGCCCGTAGAGAGTCTGGGGATTGTCCTCTAGTATCCGCCTGGCGGCCTCCGGATTTATTTCCTCATTGTTCCGTAGGTTACGCAACCCCTGAATCTCAGTGGACTGGTCGTGGTGTCCGTAGTCGGTCCCGATCACCAGGTTGTTTATCCCCGTGTAGCTGAGAATGTACGGTAGGTCGTCATCGGTCTGGCATGAAACATAGATGCGATAGTTGTGCATGACGTCTGGGTCGAGATGCTTTCCCCGATTCTCCAGCCGCCGCTTGAGGTCGCGGAGTGCGTAGGGGACCCACTGGGCGCTGGCTTCCAAGTACGCAATCCGGAGCTTGGGGAACATCTCCGGAATCCTTGTCATGATCAGCGTGTGGAAACTGCCTACGGTTGGCAGACGGAACTTGGTAAATGCGCCGTTGAAACCGTCGCGGGACAGGAGGTCGCAGACCATGTCATTAGAGTTCCCGATGTGGATCCCAATGGGGACATCTAGCTTGCTCGCTTCCTCATAAAGGGGATAGAAATATGGGTCGCAAATGAGCTTGTCGTCCTCCATGCTGCGCATGAAAACGGCGCGAGCACCCTGACCCACGGCCAAGCGGAGTTCCTTGAGGGCCTCGTCCATCACGCTGAGCGGGAGCACCGCAGCCCACGTGAGGCGGTCCCGTACGTCCTTGGTCACGTCCGCGATCCACCGATTGTAGCTGCGGCACAGCGCAACCTCGATCTCGGCTCTCTCGCACATCTTCGACAGGAACACCGTCGGGTAGAGGACCTGCATATCGATTCCCAGCTCGTCCATCTGAACCACGCGCGCCCTCACATTCTCTAACTCCGCGGCCGCCCCCGGTGTTTCCATATCTCTGCCCTGGACCTGAATTCCCCTGCCCAGGACCTGAACCGCGTGACGCAGTTTTCCTTCGATCAGCCAGAAGTCTTTATCCTCACCGGATTTGTCTTTCACGGTGACCACAATGGGCCGGAAATGGCTGTCAGATGGATCGAGGTAATCCCAAGTTCGTTCAGTCTCGACTACGTGAGTATCAGCATCGATTGTAGCCATAGTCATTTATCCCCCTCCTAATGATTCCTTTTACTTTTTACCAGTAGGCAGCCCACGTTTTTTGCGCAATTTGTAGAGACTGTCCTTAACCTCTTTAGATTGGGTAGTGGTCTCGATCACCAAATCTTCTGTCTCTTTCGCTCCCCGGGTAGAGGTAGAGTAGAGGACAGGCTTAGCTTGCTTTAGGCCGCACCTTGGCTGTATCCGCCGTTTCCAGCTTCGTGCCCGTTTAGGCACTTCCGTAACAAGCGTTCCTGTCCCCCCTCATCAAACCGTACTTGCAGTTTTCCCGCATACGGCTTTCCGATCATCTTCACCTCAAGGCATACGAGCGTGCCCATAGGGAGCATGGACTGGTATGGCGTATAGCCCCCACACTCCATAGAGCACAGACACCGGCCATCGCCGATATCCAAACCCCTTGATCTGTCGTCGCTTCTGCAGGTACTTGCGCATCCGCTGCTCTAAGAAGAATCGTTGCCGCTTAAAGACTCGGGTGGAGTTGTGTACGTGATAGTAGGTCACCCACCCTCGCACATAGCGGTTAACCCGCTCCATCACTTCTGGCTGTGGCATGCAGTGGCTGTTCCGACTGGTCAAACCTCTCACCTTATCCCGAAAATGCTGCTCTGACTTGCCTGAGGGCTCTACCAGGGTAATCACCTTCGCCCTGCGCACACTCCTCTTGCGACCAAAGGTAAATCCGAGAAAGTCAAAACTCTCTCCTCGTGCATCCACCACTCGGCTCTTCTCCTCATTGAGCTTTAATTCCATCCGTGCCAATATTTCCTCCACTTTCAACCGCGTCTCTTTCGCCCCTCCACGCATCAAGATCACAAAGTCGTCCGCATAGCGAACCAGCTTTGCCGCCAGACCCGTGCTACGACAGTATTGAAGAAACACTCGGTCAAAAAGGTGCAAGTAGATGTTGGCCAGCACAGGGGAAACCACTCCCCCTTGCGGTGTTCCGCATTGACTCCTCTTCGTACGCCGCCTCCCTTCTTGGTCCTCTTCTACCACCGGCGCTTTTAGCCACTGTTTGATCCATCTCAAAATGTGCCGATCACTGATCCGACCGGCGATCAACTTCATGAGCTTATCATGCGCTATAGTGTCAAAGTACTGCTGAAGATCTGCGTCGAGCACATGCGGATGTGCCGTGCTGAGCGCTTCCCGAATAGCTCCTACTGCTTGATGTGCACCTCTCTTGGGGCGAAACCCGTAGCTACTATCCTCAAAGTCCGCCTCAAATATCGGCTCAATTACAAGCTTGACTGCCATTTGAGCCACTCGGTCCCGAATGGTAGGAATCCCCAACGGCCTTCTCCTTCCGTCGCCCTTGGGTATGAACACCCGCCGCACTGGCTGCGCGCGGTAGGTCTTCTCCTTTAGCTCCTGCTGAAGCTTTGAGATAAACTCAGCCTCGCCCTCTCCACTCTCTATAAACTGGAAAGTCACCCCGTCGATCCCCGGGGCTCCACCATTGCTGCGTTCCAGTCGGTAGGCATGTTGCACTACGTCTCCTCGCCAAACCTTGTCATGCAGCGCGTAGAAGCGAAACTTGGGCTCCCTCTTGGCCTTGAGATACAGTCCCCGCTAGAGGTCTCGAATCTTGCTAGGTGTTCGTAGCCTCACGGCAATCACCTCTCCTTCCCTCTTTAAGGGACACAATGAAAGTAGGGCGCCTTCCCTCAGCCGGCATTACCCAGCTTCCTCGGTATTACTCGCCCCTCCGACTTCTCGCCCGCCTGGCTCAGATTTCGGTTACCCTTATACTGACCCATCGCGGCCATCACTCGCGACGAACGAGATCTCCCGCGTTACCCATCACAACTTCCCCCACATGCCGTCCCGACGACCCCGGAGAGCCCATCTGCTTCCGTCCCGGTTATTCCACAGATGGCACCGGCCTTCCCCTCTTGACCACAGGGTCGGCACTCTCAATCAGCAAGTTACGAGGCTCTATGGGTTCCCTTGTAGTACGGCCTGCAAGTTTGCGATCCTCTCCTTTTGGAAAGTTTTCTCGATCCACTTAGCCCTGAGAGTCACCCCTCAAAACCGGATCTTCGCTAGCGGGGTGAACCGTTAATTCCCCGCACCGGACTTTAACCGGCAAGTTGCACTGCTTCCGCGGCATACGGTCACGTCTTGCAATCATACATTCTTGCCTCTAACTTCTATTTTTTTCAGCCTTCGGCTCACTGTAGCATAGTGCACTCCGAGGTGATCCGCTATCTCTTTCATCCGATATCCGTGGTCGCGATACGCTACTCCGATTACAGTCATTCCTTTATCCCTCAACACCTTCCCCAGACTCGGTCTCACCGGTTTCCACTGTGCCCTGGGTACCTCCTGTATACTCTCTCGTTCAACCATGTGTTTCTCAATGAATATGTCTCCCCCAAGGAATATTTGCGCTCTTAACTTTTCCCACGGCTGTTTTCCTAAGCCCTCTCTCAAAAACTCATTATAAGGACGTTTTGCGGTGTGAGAAATAGAAAGTCCTGCTGTCCTTCTTCTCTTATCGCTTTGCGCTATGCGCCATGCTCTATGCGCGCTTCGCTGATCTGCGTAAATCTGCGATAATCTGTGTAAATCTGTGGTTAATAAATCTTTTCCGAACTTGGCTCCCTTTGCGCCTTTGCGGGAGGTATCTTTTCTTTCAAATCGCAAGATCGGTTTCGCTCTGCTGGAGGTCAATCGACGGAAGTAAAATTGACTCCAGTGCCAAGATTGTCAAGTGTCAAGGTCTGGCCCCGTATGGGTTAGGTTGGATATCTTCGATTACATTGAACTGTTCTACGACCGACGGCGGAAGCATGAGTCGCTGGGTTACCGCACCCCAACGGCATATGACTCGATCAAACGTGTGGCTTAATCAACTGTCCGTGAAACCGGGTCGATTCAACTTGACCCCTTATTCAAGGGGGATTTTTAGATTTAGCATTCATCGCATTTCCTCGTGGTTGTCAGCGCACATTTTGGAACTTCTATGACAAATAGAACAAAAACTGGCAGATTAGGGCATATTTGGACATCGGGTGGCCCTGCGGTCATGGTTTGAAAATAAGAATCCCACCAAAATCAGATTCATTGCCCCTCCCGGGAAATAAGCCGACACCAGGCATAATTTTTGCCAAGAGTACCCGATAAAATCCAGTTGTGCTAATCCGACCTCGGTTTTGAGGCAGACCTCGACATTGCTTCACTCCGAAGTGTGGCGAGGGTTCCTAAATCAACTGGCTGTAAACCCCGCGCCACGGGCTTATGCCCGTTCGACAGTGAGCTGACGGCCGAGCCGTGGCTTTGGGGAGGATCGCACCCGAGGAGTCGCAGGCCATTACTCGACAGGGGGAGTTGCAATATTCATCCTCGCCCGTCGAGACTCTCTGAGTCGAGCGACGCTTACCCTCAGGGCGTTCAGTAATACGGTGTAAAAAAGGAGGAACAATGCAGCTCTCTCGTCTCGCGTCGATCACTCTGCTAAGTGTCGCCCTCGGAGCCGCCGGGTGTTACGCGAAGCACTTCCCGCAGGACGGTGAGACCTCACCGGCGCCCAGCAGCGCCACCCTTGTTCCGCTCGTCGCCGGCGTCGTCGGAGCCGCAGCCGAGCCAGGGGACAACGTCAACTGGATCCAGGTGGACAAGGTGGTGGCCGCGTTTGCGCAGCAGCTCGAACGCGCGCATGTCTTCAAGGCAGTAATCCATCCATACTCGGATCTCGCACCTGTCGAACCCGACCTCCTGTTCAAGGTGAAGGTCGATTCGCACTTCGACCGGATGGAGGCAAAGAATTTCTTCAAGCAGGTACTTGTGGGGGGGACGCTGCTGCTCCTGCAGCCCGTCCTGCCAGTGCAGTGGGACTTGACCGTCCACCTCGAAGCACTCGCAAGCCGGCCGATTCGTGCGTGGTCGAAGAAGTACGAAGAGCGCTCGACCTACCGCTTCGAGTCCACCTGGGTGCAGCCTTCGCGCGTATCGATTCAGAGCTGGAACAACGACACGTACAGAGATGCGGTGCGGGCGCTCGTAGCGCAGATCGCGCGTGACCAGGAGCTACGCCAGGTCGGTTCAGGCTCCGAGTCGCGACCGCTGGCGCCACGATGATGCACGCACTCATCGCCTCATTGCTCGCCATGTTTGTGCTGGTGCCACCAGCCCGCGCCGGGGATGATATCGAGAGGGCGGGCGACGTTCTCCAAGTGGTGCTCCCTATGACGGCGGCTGCCATGACCGTCGGGCTCCGGGATTGGGAGGGGACCATCCAATTCGCGAAGGCGTTCAGCCTGACGATGTCCAGCACCTTCACGCTCAAGCACAGCATCGACGCCGAGCGCCCGAACGGGAGCGGTCTCTCGATGCCGTCGGGCCACACCGCGGCTGCCTTTTCCGGCGCGTCGTTTATTCAACGCCGTTACGGCTGGAGGTACTCCCTGCCCGCTTACGGAGCGGCGGCGTTTGTGGCCTACAGCCGCGTCGAGGCGGAAAAACATCACGTGCAGGACGTGATAGTTGGTGCGCTGCTCGGCATCGCAAGCACCTACCTCATCACAAAGCACCTCGACGAGGGGATTTATATTCTTCCACTCGTTGGGCAGGGTTCGTACGGCCTCACGGTGGGCATGACCTGGTGAGCAACCGGTCGACCGTACCGGCTCTGAGTCGGACTGCTCTAATGCTGTTAGTTGTTTGGTCTGCGTCCATTGCAAGATCCCTACTGGGTCAACCTCCGTGCGAAAACCTTTTTAACGTAAAGCATATTTTATGCAGGCTCGGACTGGCCTATCAATTCGAAATGTATGAGTGAAACTTTCCCTCTGCCAACTGCACGCTGCTCCCTAGCATTTTCGCTTTGCGCCACGCGCTTTCCTCTATGCGCGCTTCGCACTAGTCTGCGTTAATCGGCGTGAGTCTGCGGTTAGTATATCTTTTCCGAACTTGGCTCCCTTTGCGCCTTTACGCGAGGTATCTTTTCTTTCAAATTGCAAGATCGGTTTCGCTTAGATGGGTGGTCAACCGACAACCAAAGAGGTCATTGCTCAGAGAATAGCAAAAAGGCAATCCTGACCCCACTTCCTGTCGTTTTGTTGTTGATACGTTTGATTCAGTCTGACAGCCGCAGCCATCCGAGCGCCTGCATGACCGGCGTATCGCTCATTTCAAACAAGGTCGCGCTGCCATCGGATTTGTGGAAAAACGGACGCCAGGACGGTATGGCGAAGACGTCGCCCCGCTGCCAGGACAGTTTGTGCCCTTCGATTTCAGAAGATCCACTCCCGTCAGCGACGCAGACGATCTGATTGGCGGTGGTTCGGGTGGTTCTCGTCTGTATGCCGCCTTCTAGTCTGTTCATGTGAAGGGCGATGGAGTTCAACGCCGGGTTGCCCAGCTCGATACGCCTTCCATAACGGCCATCGGGATCAGGTGCGGTGCTGTCCAACTGCTCCTGTATGTCCTTCCACGGGAAAATGAACGGTGATTGAACAGATGTTTTTTCTATGGATTCATAGACCTCGGGGTACTGCTCAAAGAACATGGGTTCCAGGAAGTGGACCAGGGGGACGTCGAGACAATCCATCCAATAGCACGGGCCGTGCGCCCCGCTGGCGTGGCCGTGCCAGCACCAGTTGGGTGTCAGCAGCACGTCATTGGGATGCATGTCGAGTCGTTCGCCATTGACGATGGTGTAGGATCCTTCCCCTTCGATGATGAACCGAAGCGCGTTGGGCGTATGACGGTGCGAACGCGCCTTTTCTCCCGGCAGGATCATCTGGTAGGCGGCGATGAGGGTCCGCACCGTGGCGTAGTCGTTTCCCTTTACCGGGTTGTAGAGGATCAGGTTGCGCCGTTCCGCGAGATCGGTGCTGATCAGCCGGCCCGCCGAATCGAGCGCCGCCCGACCGTCTTCCCAGCGCCACAGGAACGGTTCGAAATTCTTGTAGGGTTCCGGATAGAGCGACGGCGTCGGCTTGGCCCAACCGGGTCCGATGGAATGGTCGTGCAGGCTCGCGTGCAGCGTTTCCAGATCGTCTATGGAGGACAGGAGCTGCGTCGCCTTCATCGAGTTCTCTCCTCACCTTTGCCGGCGCCCCGGACCACATTGATCAAGGCTTCTGGATCATAGGGAAGCGTGTCGCCGCGCCAGGCCACATGACCGTCCGGCCGGACCAGAACGAGCTGTCGTTCATAGGCATCGATCACGTCGGGTTCCTCGATCGAAATGACATCCAAGGGCATCCTACAGCATTGCGCCGCATTCGCCAACGGTGTCGCATCTGGCGCATCCGCTCCCAGGCGCAGCAGCACGAACCGCCAGCCGTAAAGATCCAGAGTAGAGCTTCCATCCGGCCGCCAAACATGGGGCGCTCGCGATCCCGGACAACTTGATTGGATGTAAAAGCCTGGCTCATCCGAAGACGGTGCGCTCCCATCGCGTACAATGATCGAAGAATGTTCGTAAGTGTAACCCAGATGGATTCCCAGCGACTCCCATTCGCGCTTCATTCGTTCTGAAAATCGCTCGCCTACTTCCTTTCTTATCTTTCGTCCTTGTTCGCTGTCTTCGAGAAAAACCTCGTTGTCTTCCGACGCCATCATACGGGCGAGATTGCCGCTCGCTTCCGTCACATTGCGCACGGCGACGGGACGGCGTTCCACTTCGTAGGCATCCAGTAGGCCTGAACCGCCCCAGCCGTCAAAGATAGCGGCAAACTTCCAGGACAGATCGACGATGTCGCCAATGCCAGTATTCATGCCGAAGCCGCCGGTAGGGGACATGCAATGGGCGGCATCGCCCGCCAAAAAGACCCGGCTCTTACGGAATTGCTTGGCGACCAGTTCGCGTCTCGTCCAAGGCAGGATGGAGACAATTTTGTAGTCGAAATCGACCCCTACGGCTCTCCCAATGGCGTTGCGCACTTCACTTTCGGACAATTCTCTCGGGTGATCGCTGCTGCGCACGATGGACATACGCCACTGGTCTCGTCCGTTTATGGCAACGATGGTCGCCCAGGTGCCGGTCGCGGTCAAAAAGATGAGCCGATAACCGGGCCGTTTGTCGTGCAGCTTTTCGAATTCGGGGTAACGGAAGATCACGTTGGTGGTGTAGGTAAGGGCCGGGTTGCCTTCCATGGCAATACCCAGGGCATCGCGTACGGCGCTTGCGGCACCGTCACAGCCGACAACGTATTGGGCTTTGTGCGCACCGGCGTGTTCCGGTCAAGATCCTCTAAATCCGCAATCACACCAGCATCTTCCTCAACGAGTGACTTGAAACGATGCCGATACCGCAGATCGACGCTGTCAAAGGATGTGGCGAATTTCTTCAGAATGGGATCGAACATGTTCTGCGGACAACGCTCCCGGTGCTGCGGGCTTTGGGGCGGCAGCCGTTCGCCCGCCATGGGCGGGTTTTCATACCGTCCGATTTCCCATCCGTGAACCAGGTCGCCGGCGATATAGATATTGTCCTGCGGATAATCGCGCGGGTAGGGGGAGGCTTCCACGTCACCGACGATCCCTCACCGTCGACAGAACTCCATGGTGCGGATGCCCACCAGATCCTGACGGGGCTGGTAAATACTGCCGTCCGATTGCTCGATGATAGTGCAGGGTATGCCGCGCCAGCCCAGATCACCGGCAAGGACAAGACCCACCGGTCCGGCGCCGACGATAAGAACCGGCGTTTCGATTATCTGCGCGGAGTGATCGGTCGAGAACATAAGGCTAAAGACGCGTAAAGAGAAACGCCCGACCATTTTAGGCCGGACGTTTCCTTCAGGTCAACAAAGGGAGCGGGGTCGGGCTTGCCTTCTTGCTATTTTTCACCCTCCGACCCGGCGCGGACGGCACAAATCAAATCGCACTTGAAAACTAAGGAGCCAAGAGCAGACTTGCCCGCTTATTTTTGAATTCTATTTTCTCTTTCTAGATCGCTAGCGGGGTGAACCGTTAATTCCCCGCACCGGACTTTAACCGGCAAGTTGCACTGCTTCCGCGGCATACGGTCGGGCTTGCCTTCTTGCTATTTTTCACCCTCCGACCCGGCGCGGACGGCACAAATCAAATCGCACTTGAAAACTAAGGAGCCAAGAGCAGACTTGCCCGCTTATTTTTGAATTCTATTTTCTCTTTCTAGACGCTTTGGCGACGAGTTTTCCTACTCCGCTTATATCCCTGTATTGGTATAGGTTGGCAATCATATACTTTCCACCTGCTTCGGCGACGGTAAACTTATCGGTGATCATGTTCTTGGAAATATCCATGCGCATGGAGTTGCGATTCCCATGAGTCTGCCATGCAAGCTGTCCCTCCTTGGATAACATCCAGTTTGCGAAAACAGTAGCAGCGTTCGGATGAGGCGCACGGTTCATCACGGCGAGCTGACCCCAACCACCGGAGAGATACCCCTCGGAAGTAGGTGCACGATAGATGTTAACGGGCAAACCCTGTTTCATGGCAGTCGCTACCTCAGTGCCCCGGGCTGCAATGTTGAGCTCAAACTTTCCCGCGGCAACCCAGTCGATCATCTGCACGATGCTTGCCCCTATCGTGATGTCCTGCTCGGCGAACAATCGCCGGATGAATTTTGGACCCAGGCTCTTGTTGTAGTAGAGGCTCTTCCAGGTGGGCAGCACGCCCCGCTTGGTCGGATCGTAGGACACCATCTTGCCACGCCATTTGGGATCGAGAAGGTCCCAGAAGGTCTTGAGCTCACCGGGCTTGTGCTTCTTGGTGTTATAGAGTGCGATCGTGGCGGTGACGGTCCCTTCCATAAGAAACAGGGATTTTTGGGGAACAGCGTAAAAGTGTTGTTTCCTGAAGCAGCCCGACTGGTCCGTGACTTCCGGTAGGATCAACAGCGGTGGAAGCGGGTCGAAGAATCCCTTTAGGGCTAAGAGGCCGCCTGTTCCGCCGCCTCCAACATAGTTGTCCGCGATAAACTTTCCCGCCCGGCGTTCGGCGCCGAGCCGGTTGGAGTGTTGGCTTCCCGAACCAGCGACGTAGACCATCTTGATTTCGGGATAGAACTTTTTAAATGTCTCAATGGCGTTGATGTACTGGGTTCCCGGGGGGCCATAGACCCTGACAATCCCGTATTGCGCCATGTATAATCTAACCCAAGGGCGATACGTTGCGCCATTTGTGATTCTAACCCTCCAAGGGCTCACATTAGAGCTCAAGGAGGGCAACAATGGAAGGGTTCACCATGGCACGACGATCCAAGCAGGAGTATTTACGATCCATCTATGATCGTTATCAGCACGCACCACGGGCACAGAAGGGAACGATGCTAGAGGAATTCTGCAAGGTTTGCGGCTACAACCGCAAATATGCCATCTGGCTTTTAAACCGGCCCTTGCCCGAGGCAACTGTACGCAAACGGGGTGCACCTCGCTCTCCTACATACAATCGGGCAATGGTAAGGATTTTGGCAAAGGTGTGGGAGGCCTCGGGGTATCTGTGCTCCCAACGTCTGAAGGCCGCCCTTGTACACTGGTTGCCCTGGATAAGGCAACACTTCGAGCTGACCCAACCGTTAGAGGATCAGCTCCTGGCCATCAGCGCCCGTCAGATGGATCGGCGCCTGAGGGAAACCAAGCACATCGTGAAACGCCGACTCTATGGCACCACTCGGCCCGGATCGCTACTAAAGCAGATGATCCCGATTAAGACCGATCACTGGGATGTGAACCGGCCGGGCTATCTGGAGATTGACCTGGTGTCACACTCAGGGGCCTCAGCGGTTGGGGAGTTTGTCCATAGTCTGGACTGTGTCGACATTGCTACCTGCTGGGTAGAGCGCAAGGCCGTCATGGGTAAGAGCGCTTTGGGTGTCTTGAATGCGGTCACCGAGATCGAACACCAGCTTCCTTTTCCCCTCAAGGGGATCGACTCCGACAACGGCAGTGAGTTTATCAACAACCGCCTTCTTGCCTTCTGTCAACAACGCCCAGCTGGCCACACCATTCAGTTCACCCGCTCGCGTCCCTACAAAAAAGATGACAACGCGCACATCGAGCAGAAAAACTGGACCCATGTCAGAAAGCTTATGGGCTGGGATCGCTACGACACCGCAAAGGCCCAAGAGGCCGCCAACCAGCTCTATGATGAGCTTAGGATCTTCCAGAATCTGTTCCAGCCCTCCATGAAGCTGCGATGCAAGATCCGTATAGGCTCTCGACTTATTCGCCGCTATGACACGCCTCGTACCCCGTTCGAACGGGTCGTGGAGTCCCGAAAGGGAGACCCCAAAAAGCTGGCAGCCCTCAAGCACACGCTTAAGACAACTGATCCCTTCGAGCTCTCTACCCGAATCGATCAGCAACTGCAGCGGATCTACAAGCTGGCCAGCCATGCAGACAGAGCCCCACGAGAGAGACCACCGCTGAAACAAACGCCGTGGAGAAACTGGACCTTCAGCAAGAAACTACAGCGCCAACAACAGGACATGAAACGACAGATGCGAGACGACTTCGGTTAGATTTTGTAATGACGCAACGAATCCCGCTAGGGTTAGATTTTTTGATGGCTTAACACGTTCTCAAGATACCGACCAAGAATGGTGTCAGGCTGGACCGACCCGGCACGATCGGCCCAAATCGACCTGTACCTGGCCCGTAGTCCTGTCGTCAGTGGTCCTTAATCCACGAATCGCTGCCACCTGCACCCTGCCCATTGCGTCTCTTGGGCTTGTCTATAAGACCTAATTGTCTGATTGGCAGGTTGATTTAAGGACGTTTTGCGGTGTGTGAAAAATAGAAAGTCCTGCTGTTCTTCTCTTTTCGCTTTGCGCTATGCGCCTTGCTCTATGCGCGCTTCGCACTAGTCTGCGTTAATCGGCGTAAATCTGCGGTTAAGTTCTTATTCTCTGAACTTGGCGCCCTTTGCGTCTTTGCGCGAGGTATCATTTCTTCCTTCTTGTAGTCTTGTTGTTGGTAGTATGTAGTCCGTAGTCTTACGATTGCTGCCTACTGCCATCTGCTAGCTGTCTTTCTTTCTTCTTGTAGTCCTGTAGTCAGTAGTCCCGCATTTGCTGCCAACTGCATACTGCCTACTGTCTTTCTCCCCCGCCGCTTTGCTCTATCCGCGCTTCGTTGATCTGCGAAAATCTGCGGTTAATAAATCTTTTCCGAACTTGGCTCCCTTTGCGCCTTTGCGCGAGGTATCTTTTCTTTCAAATTGCATGATCGGTTTCGCTTTGATAGCCATCAACCAACAAACGTAGAGTTGGCCCCTTCGACTTCGACAATGACGATTGGAAAGATTGATAGGATTGTTATGTCTGACCCCGGCGACTCTTATACTAAATCTACCCTTGTCCTGTCACCTGCAAAATCCTATGGTAGACCCCTATGACGGGTCAGGTGAAAGGAGAGAAATTAATGGCCGATAAGCCTTTGGCTGGTAAAGTTGCGATCGTCACGGGAGCCGGAAGCCCCATTGGGATGGGACGCGCTATGTCCCTAGCCCTGGTGGGAGCAGGAGCCCGGGTCACTATGATCGACATCAATAAGGAAACACTGATGCAGAGCGCTAGTGAAGCGAGTAAAGCTGGCGGCGAAGGCTGTGCACTGCCGGTGGTGGCAGACGTCACCAACTCCATTGACGCTGAGATGGTGGTGCGCAGAACCGTCACCGAGTTGGGTGGACTGCATATTCTGGTGAACAATGCTGGCACCAACCAGCGCAACCTGGGGTTCACTACCGCACTCCGCCAGCGCTTCTGGGAAGTCTCCCCCAAGGCCTGGACCAAGGTCTTAGCCGTAAACTGCGGTGGGCCTTTCTTGATGGCGCACGCTGCAGTGGGCCAGATGATGCAGCAGAAATGGGGTCGGATCATTGGTGTCACCACCAGCCTCGACACCATGATTCGCCAAAACATGTCACCCTACGGGCCCTCCAAGGCGGCACATGAAGCGTTGATGGCCATCATGGCACAGGAGCTCGAGGGCACAGGCGTGACTGTCAATGTTCTGGTGCCAGGCGGGCCCGCAAACACCAACCTCCTTCCCCCCGACACCCCGTGGGACCGGAGCAAACTGATCCAGCCTGACGTGATGCAGAAGCCCGTGGTCTGGCTCGCCTCGGAGGCCTCGAATGGAATCAACGGCCGGCGCTTTATTGCCCTCAGCTGGGACGAAAACCTGCCGATCCAGCAACGCCTGGAAAAAGCAGGTGCTGAGGTCGCCTGGAGCCAGATGGGGCAGCAATCCGTCCGTCCGAAATAAGGCTATGGCGAGTTACGTGTGAAAACGAATGATAGACGCCACTCAAAGTCTGAGAAACGCTGAGAGTAATTCAACTTAGTCAACAACGTCCCCTTCGAATATATCTTTTCCGAACTTGGCTCCCTTTGCGCCTTTGCGCGAGGTATCTTTTCTTTCAAATCGCAAGATCGGTTTCGCTCTAAGGGTAGACCTCAGTAAAACGAAAAGCCACAAAAGTCGCAACGTCCCCCAATATGTAGGCTACAATTGTAGACGTGCCCCCATCACCAAAGCTCGAGGCTCAATCCTTGGTGCCGATCCCGATCAGAACTTCGCCGGGGAGCTCGCAGCCGTTCGGCCCTTCGAAGGGGCGCAGCTGCCGCTCGATCTCCATGCGCGCCTGTTCACGCTGGACATCACTCAACTTGGCGAGCGGCCTCTCCAGCATGTAGCCACCGTTCTTGAGCCTGCCGCTAACCTCTGTGATAGATGAAAAACGACGCATTAGAGGGACTTCATGCACGGTGCAGCGGGAGAAACCCGCCTTTGTGAAATTATTTTCAAGAAGGTGCGGCTCGCTTAGAGGAAACGGGGGCGGTGTACTGCCTCCCAAGCGGTGCACCACCTCCAGGGGGATCGCCTCGTAAGGATTTTTGTCCGCCACCGCGCGCACCAGAACCGCAACCTTTCCTCCCGGTTTGAGTACTCGACGCATCTCACCCAGCACTTTTGACGGATTGGCAAATATCATCAAGCCCAGCCGGCAAATCACCGCATCGAATGAGTCTCCGTCAAGAGTGAGGTTTTCAGCATCCATCAAGCGGGTCTCTACATTTGTGAGTCCCGCGCCTTTGATTGCTTCCGCGGCCGCCTTCAGCATCCCGTTAGAATTGTCGGTAGCCAACACGGTGCAGTCCGGACTCACACGCCGGGCAATCATGATGGTTTGGTCTCCGGTACCGCAGGCCACGTCGAGTACGCGGCTGTCGGTGCCAAGGCTGGCCATATCGAGCATCGTTTCCGTGGCCGGCCCGTAGACCTCGGTCCGTTGAGCTCCCATACGGCTCCAACGTTCAGCGCGTTCATCCCAGTTTGGCATAACAGTTCCTATCAAGATTCTGTTGGCTTGAGATTATCCTGTGGAGAAAATCGTTTCCAGTTCCCTGCCCCACCGATCTCATTATGTTTCCTACACCGCAAGATAGCAAAAAGACAAGCCTGAACATCCCGCTGGAAATTACAAGTAGATGACCTAATTTTTACGGGCTCTGTTTGACGAATGTTTTGTTCTTAGCTGTTCGCTGATATTTTCGGCCTCCGTATTTGCCTTTTAAGCGACGATCTCGATCTGACCTTGGTTTGGGTACCCCCCTTTACCGGGCGAAGTTGGTACTCTCGTTCTTCTTTGAGCATCTTGTAGATGATCCGACACAGGTGCCGACCTAGAGCCCGAATCGCTTGATTGTGCTTTTTACCCTGGGTTCGTTTCTTTTCGTAGTACCGTTGCGACTCAGGGACATACTTTCGATGCCGATCCAGGGCTGTCATCATCGCTGCTTTAGTACGCGTGTTAACTTGTCTGGGGCGCTTGGACCCTTGGTGTTTACCAGAGCTGTTGTCCAATGTGGACATGCCCAGGTAAAGGGCCAGACTCCCTTCCTTACCGAAGCGCTCCACCGTGCCGATCTCTCCTACCAGTTCTGAACTACAAACAGATCCAAACCCAGGAATAGATAATAACACCTTGGTTATCTTAGACTTCTTAGCTACTTCCTCAGTCTTAGCCTCCAAAGTTTTAATCTTCTCTTCCAGTTCAAGCACTCGGTGTGCATCCTCCTGGATCATCTCGCCTACCCACTCAACCTCAGCACTAAAATGTGCACTCTTCTGCCAGTCCCGGATCATACCGGCGTACTTCACCCCCACCGTCGGGATCTTTAGTACACTGCTGCGTCTGAGCCGAGCTACCTGTGCCAGGGTATCCGCACTGACCAACAAACGTAGGAACCACTGGTTACCCGCATCGTTGGTTATCTCCAACAGCCCAGGACACACTGCTTGCAGATCGGTTTGGAGGTAATTGAGCACACGCACCCGCTCGTTGACCAACCGCCGCCGGCGCCGCGTCAGTCGCTTGAGCACTTCATTCTCATACGGCACCGCCGCAACCTCTTGCAACACCTCTTTGGCCAAAGGCAGATGATCCCGTAACTGAAATAGCTCTAAGCCCTTTCGAGCGTCGATGGGATCAGTCTTGGCTGCCCCAGGAAAGATCTCCTTGAATCGCGCTAGCTTTAGATTGTTGATGTTGTACAGTCGGTAGCCTCGAGCCCGAACCATGCCATCCAACGGACGTGCGTAGCCATTGTACCCCTCCATTGCTACCGCTACCGGACATCTTCTCTTTTTCTGCTGCCTCTCGATGCGGCCAAAGAAATACTTAAAGCCCTCCGGCCCATGTGCAATCTGAAACTCCTCCAACACTTCTCCACTGGATAAACCCATAGCCACGTTGTGACTATGGCACCCTACATCCACACTCACTCGAATCTCTAATGCTTTGTGTTCTGACACGTAGCCCTCCTTCTGTAGAACAAGATGGATTCATCATCCTCAGGTCTCGTCTACTTACAGAGCCACGTATTCAGTGAGAATATGGCACCATCCCGGTCGACCCTTCGGATGATGCAGGTGACGGAGGCGGCATTTCAGGCTACGGTGAGCCTGAATGAACAGGCCACTGACCCCTAGAGCCACACCTCCGTCAGGACACTTATACTAAATCCTCTCTTGTCCTGCCACCTGCAAAATCCTATGGTAGACCCCATTCCTATTTGTCAACAAAAGATTTGCCCCCTTCATCTAAGATTACACCGCAGTCTAAACAGAACCGAGCCGATGCGCCCGGAGGAAGAAATGTATCTGGCGCACCGCTAGGGGAATCCGCTCCTTCGGTTCCTTCCACGGGAACATGCTCACTTCCGCCTTCGGCGCGAGCATCGCGGCCTCAATGGCGACGGCGTACGGATGCGGCGGGGAATCATCCGGCAGGATCAGTACCGGCGTCCGACAATTGCGCACGAAATCGCGTGTCACGGTCCAGACGAAGTCGGGGTTGGTGCGGTACATCTTGTTCAGAAACGTGTCGACCATCTCCATCGTGATGTCGGGCCGGCGCTTGACCAGATCGGGGCCCCAGCCCTTGATGTTGTTCTCGTACGAGTAGTCGGGCAGTTCCGGCCGGAATCCGCTTGGTTGCGCCAGCACGGCTGCGACAATACGATCGGGTGCCCGCTTCAGAAGGTTCCAAACCAAGGGACCACCGATGCAGAAGCCCATCACCACGAACTTGTCGATTCCTAAGTGATCCATCACACTGATATGGTCATCGGTATAGGCATCCCAGGGCCTATCGATATCGAGTGGGCCGAAGGACTGCCCTCCATTAGCGTTGCGCATGTCCGAGAAGATACAGCGGTATTCTCCCATGAACTCCTCGATCGCATTAAAGGGTCCTCCGCGTTTCAAGCCGGTGATTGTTGAGTTCAATCCGCCGGCGGGCACGAGCAGCAATGGGAAGCCGGAACCGACCTGTTCGTATTGGATGTGAACGGTGCCTTTTTCATAGAACGACATGGTAGCTCCTACTTAGCCAGTCTGCTGACCAAATACTCGCCGCGTTGCGGCCATCACCGTTGCGGCGGGCCCGTATTCAGTATTTTGGGTCTAATCGAATCAGCCATCGGTGCGCTCCTGAAATTCGGCCGTCAAACTATAGGTATATTGCATGACTCTGGCAGTCTATTCACCTTCCCTATTCTAGCCCGAAGAATGCGAAACTGTGCACAATATCACTCAATTGCTGTAAATGTGTCAAGCTATCCTAGCAAACACCGCCGTTCTCGCGGCGAATCGGGATATCAGCCCGCGGCACAACCAGGATTAAAATCACACCTTGGAGAGACATTGTGATAAGGGGTGCCAGCAGAGCAAGTGTTTATAAGGCTCTTGGCACCCCTTATCACTCCATGAAAATTGCCAGAGGTTATTACGAATCAGTTGCTCTACTAGGACTTGGATTGGTCCGACCTGGCGCGAATGGCGTAAAATCATATCGCAAGGTCGGTATTGTTTTAAATGGTTATCCAACGATCGGTCTTAATAGGGCAGTAATTCAATGTAGTCAACAACGTACCCTAAGACAAATAGCAAGATCGGTTTAGAGTAAAGTGACGATCCCAGTGCAACGAAAAGCCACTAAAGCCGCAACGTCCCTTAAACGTCCCCTAAAATGACCCCAACGAAATTTTCGTGGTGAACACCTGTGTCCCCACCGCGACTCAGCGTGCGCAACGGCACTGTGTTGTTACTAGTCGTTGTCTAGATGGAAGTACTCGATAGCGGTGCCTGCAGTGACCCGCCATCGGACCTGATCGGGTACGTCCCTGAACATCTCATCCGCCAGCTCACGTGAGCGCGGCCACGCCGATTCGATGTGCGGGAAATCGGTACTCCACATCACCCGGTCCGACCCTATCCTGTCGAGCAGATCCACTCCCTCGGGATCGTCGAAGAAGCCCCAGTAGCAATGCTCCTTAATGTATTCGCTTGGCCTTCGCTGCAAGCGGGGCACGCCCAACTCACGCTCCGCCCAGATGTAACTGCGCTCATATTGCCGGTCTAGCTGCTGGAGGAATAGCGGCAGCCAGGCGATCTGGTTCTCTGCGAAGTACACTCGCAGCTGAGGGAACCGGTCGAACACTCCTTGCAGCATCATCTGCACTGCGTTCGTCGCACCGCGGATACCGTATCGATAGCACCGCTGCACGAAGTCCGTTGGCGCCCAATCCTGGCTGATCGGGGTTTTCGAGTACAGGAAGACCGGATCCTTCGAATCGTCCATAGCCGACATCGACACGTGTACCGTCAGAGGCATGTCGAGATCCAACGCCGCAGCCCAGAACTTGTCGTCCTCGTCTGACGGATACCGGTGCCCCGCGGGAAAAGTACCCATCGCCACGGTGGGAAGCCCCAACTGCTTGCAATGGGTGAGTTCCGCTACCGTCGCATCAACGTCGGACACGGGCAGGATACCGACCCCCAATAACCGCTTGGGGTCCTCGGCGCACATCTCATTCGCCAGCCACTCGTTGTAGGCGGCCACGACCGCCTGATATGCCTTGGGCTCGGTCACGAACCGCGTGATCCGCAGCGACTGGGGGCTTGCGTACAGCACCTCCGCGTCTACCCCGTCGTGGTCCTGCTCCGCCAGGCGCTGCTTAGCTGACCCAGTCCCGGGCCCGGCCCAGGGTGTCCCATAGGGCGAGAAATCCTCCGGCGAGTGTCCGGCATATAGGCTCACGTGCGGCGTTACCGGATTCGATCCCTTTACGACGAACCCTTCCCCACCGTCCGCCAGCAGCACTTTCCGTGGCGCCCATTCCTGGTACTCCTTGGGGATCCAGTGGCCCCAACGCTCTGCGGGAACCTCCAGGTGCGAATCGGCGGATATGTACTCGTACTTCCTCTTTGCCAGCGTCATTGCTTACACCTTTCTCGTGCCGGGCCTCATAGAGGGTCACAACCTGGTAGAGTAGAGGACAGGCTTAGCTTGCTTTAGGCCGCACCTTGGCTGTATCCGCCGTTTCCAGCTTCGTGCCCGTTTAGGCACTTCCGTAACAAGCGTTCCTGTCCCCCCTCATCAAACCGTACTTGCAGTTTTCCCGCATACGGCTTTCCGATCATCTTCATCTCAAGGCATGCGAGGCCGCCTATTGAGCTCCCTCTTGGCCTTGAGATACAGTCTCCGCTAGAGGTCTCGAATCTTGTTAGGTGTTTGTAGCCTCACGGCAATCACCTCTCCTTCCCTCTTTAAGAGACACAATGAAAGTAGGGCGCCTTCCCTCAGCCGGCATTACCCAGCCTCCTCGGTAATACTCGCCCCTCCGACTTCTCGCCCGCCTGACCCTGACTTCGGTTTCCCTTATACCGAGCCATTGCGGCTATCACCCGCGACAAACGAGATCTCCCGCGTTACCCATCACAACTTCCCCCACATGCCGTCCCGACGACCCCGGAGAGCCCATCTGCTTCTGTCTCGGTTATTTCCACAGATGGCACCGGCCTTCCCCATCTGACCACAGGGTCGGCACTCTCAATCAGCAAGTTACAAGGCTCTATGGGTTCCCTAGTAGTACGGCCTGCGAGTTTGCGATCCTCTCCTTTTGGAAAGTTTTCTCGATCCACTTAGCCCTGAGAGTCACCCCTCAAAACCGGATCTTCGCTAGCGGGGTGAACCGTTAATTCCCCGCACCGGACTTTAACCGGCAAGTTGCACTGCTTCCGCGGCATACGGTCAGGCTTGCCTTTTTGCTATTTGTTTCCGTCCGATCGGACGCGAATCACGCATATCAAATTGATTTTGATAGCTAAAGAGCCAAGAGGAGAATTGACCCCGTTTCCTCCCCGCTCTGGATTTTTTGATATTTCGATTTAGAAAAAAAGGGGAATCAAAAGACCTGACTCCGGCCGCATCATCTCTCAACATGCAGTCTCCCCCTGTCGAGTTTGCCGAGACCAGTCCTTGGCAGGCTGGACACGAATTCCACGACTTTGGGGGCTTTGTAGCGGGCCAGCGATTCTTTGCAGAAACCGATCAACGCTTCGGGCTCACAGGTAGCCCCCTGATTTAGCACCACCAACGCCTTGACTCCCTCCCCCCACTCCGCGCTTCTATAGCCGACTACAGCCACGTCTGCGACATCGGGATGTTTCTTGAGAACCCCTTCGATCTCTTCCGCAAAAATACTTATGCCCCCGCTCTTGATCATGTTCTTTTTCCGTCCGGAAATATGCAGGAAACCGTCGGAGTCCAGGAAGCCTATGTCCCCGGTGTGACACCACCCCCCCGCTAAAAATTCCTCGGTCGCCTCCGGGTTGCGATAGTATCCTTGGACCGCCAAAGGGGTGCGCACGCAGATCTCCCCTTCCTGGTCTAGAGGAATCTCTTCTCCCGCGTCATTCTCTATCCTCAGAGTAACGCACCAGATAGGACGACCGACGGTATCATTATGGGCCAGACGATCCTCAGGAGCCAAGAGGGTCATCTGTCCGCAATCCGTTGAGGCATAGGCTTCCGTAAGAATGCGGCATACCCTTCGGATCATGCCATCCGCCACCTCGTAAGAGAGATGCCCGCCCGTAATGGCGACGTATCGGAGCGATGAAAGATCGAAGCGAGCAAGGTCCGGATATCTCAGGAGCCTGTCGCATAGAGTCGGGACGAGCACCGTGTAAGTGATCTTCTCCCTCTCGATCGTACTTAAAAACGCTTCCTCATCGAATCGTTCGTGAATGAAAACCGTGCTGCCGAGATAGAGCATGCCAACCATCGTCCCCCGCCCCGCATTGAAATGGAGCGGTAAGGTTAGCAGGGCACGCTGGTGCTGGTCTAGCCCCTTGCTGATAGCGTTGTTGATGGACCGCAGGGCATAGGTCTCATGATTGATAGCGCAGGCTTTGGGAAAACCCGTCGTTCCGGAGGTGATCATAATCAGAAAGAGATCCTTCCCGTCTACAGACACTGCTGGATCCGCGGGGTCTCCCGAGGCCAGGACCTCTTCGTATGGAACGGTTTCAGGAGCGGCATCATAATCCAGACCGATGATCGCTCTTTTCTCAAGAAGAGCCGAGGCCATGGCGGGGAGATGAGTCGTTTCATTGCGCTGTTCGACAATAAAGGCCTTGGGATTGAAGAAACGGAACATCGTTTCACATTCAGCCGGGCTCCAGTGGAAATCAAAAGGGACAGCAACAGCCCCGATCTTGGCCAAGGCGAAGAGAACTTCGAAATGCTCCGAACGGCTGCCGCAGGAGAGGGCCACGGGATCGCCAGGGGCAACCCCCTGATCGAGCAAATAATTGGCCAATCGATTGGTCCGCAGATGAAGTTCGAGATAAGTCCGAACGCCTTTCTTTTCCACCAAAGCGGGTTTGTGAGGAAAACGCTGCGCGTTTCGAGGAAGAGCCTCGCCGATGTTCATCCCGACCTCCTCCGTACTAAAGAGATAAAGCGCCCCCTTCTATTACAACCATCGAATGATGCTTGAGTGGAGCACAACATAGGCCAACAATTCTCGCCTCGCGGGCGTAGCAACTAAGGGCAATTTCTAAATACTCAGGTTCCCCATGCTTGTCAAACTTCTGCGCAGGCTCATCCCCGGCTTGACACCCTCAATAAACAGAGCTAGGGATCGGAGCGTTGGTCCTGCTAACGACTATTCGTTGAGGAGAAAATAGAAATGGCCGAAAAGAGATACGTTCGTGTGGAAAAGCGCGGCGCGGTAGCCGAGATCGTATTCAATAGACCGGAGAAAAAGAACGCACTGAGTCGCGAAGCCATCCGCGAGATCATCTCCGCTTTTGAAAAGCTACAGGACGATGCATCCGTAGCCGTCGTTTTAACGACAGGGGCGGGGGATGAGTCCTATTGCGCGGGACGGGATTTGACGGAGTTCCCAAGAGACCCCAAGAGCCCGGAGCGCTATGACAGGAGGGCTTTGCCTCGGGCGTATCATGTCGCCGAGGTCATTAGAAACTACCCCAAGGTCACCATCGCGGTCGTTAACGGTTATTGTCTCGGGGCGGGAATTACCCTTTTGCTTCCCCACGATCTCGCCATCGCATCGCAGGAGAAGGCCCTGTTCGGACTCCCGGAGGTCATGCGCGGATTTCTGCCCTATCCGATCGTGGCTACTATCTTTAAAACGAACATCCCGACCAAGCTGGCATTTGAATTGATCCTCACCGGCAAGAATTGGAATGCCGAGAAAGCAATGGAGGCGGGTCTGATAAATCGAGTGGTCCCTCACCGGCAGTTAGAAGAGGAGGCCTGGAAGTGGGGAGAGGAAATCGCTCAGTGGGATAAGCTCACCCTCCAATACTGCAAGATGTCAGCCCACGCTTCGATGGAAGCGGCCACCGTTCCGGCGGCGGCAGAGATCGCCTGGTTGATGCAGCAGGAGCACAGCGCGATCAATTCAAAGGCATTCGAGGGCATGCGTGATTTTTTGGACAAGAAGGGCCCGAAGGCCCGTTGAAGGTGCTCCCAGTTGACTTGGTTCAACCTGGCACGACGAGTGATTTAGAAGAGACCGATTAGGGTGAAAACAAAAATCAATAGACCTGACCCTCAGGACTTAGCCCTGAGGGTCGCCCCACAAAACCGGATCTTCGCTACCGGGGTGAACCGTTAATTCCCCGGACCGGACTTTAACCGGTAAGTTGCACCGCTTCCGCGGCATACGGTCAGGTCTTGCAATCATACAATTTCACCCCACTCTTCAATCCTTTTCAGCCTTCTGCACACTGTAGCATAGTGCACTCCGAGGTGATCCGCTATCTCTTTCATCCGATATCCATGGTCGCGATCGCAATCATACAATTTCACCCCACTCTTCAATCCTTTTGCCTACTTCCGCTACTCCGATCGCAGTCATTCCTTTATCCCTCAACACCTTCCCAGACTCTGTCTCACCGGCTTCCACTGTGCCCTGGGTACCTCCTGTATACTCTCTCCTTCCACCATGTGTTTCTCAATGAATATGTCTCCCCCAAGGAATATTTGCGCTCTTAACTTTTCCCACGGCTGTTTTCCTAAGCCCTCTCTCACAAACTCATTATAAGGACGTTTTGCGGTGTGAGAAATAGAAAGTCCTGTTGTCCTTCTTCTCTTATCGCTTTCCGCTATGCGCCATGCTCTATGCGCGTTTCGCTCTTCGTGGGTGTGAAAAATATAAAGGGAAGCTAATTATCAGCGTTAATCGGCGTAAATCTGCGGTTAATATAACTTTCCCGAACTTGGCGCCCTTTGCACCTTTGCGCGAGGTATCTTTTCTTTCAAATCGAAAGATCGGTTTCGCTTCTCTTATTTGCAACAAAAGACTTGACCTCAGTGAAAAAAACAGTTTCACTTTACATATCATCGGACATTCAATAGAAGCGACTAATTCTATCTAATGGAGGAGCCAAAAATGTACGTTGCGGTTCAACATACCATTAACGATTCTGAGCGATTCTGGCAGACTGCAGAAAAGGAGATACCCAACCTCACCGGGAACCTTAAGGTCGTGTCATCTTATCCAAGCCCTGATGGCAAATCATGTAACTGCCTCTGGGAAGCCGACTCGGTGGCGAATCTTCAGAACTACATGGACAAGACATTTGGGCCATTTGCGAAGAATTTTTGTTACGAAGTCGCGCCCTCAAAAGCAATCGGTTTGCCTGCCTAAGTTTTGGGAGTTGGCAAAATCAAATCGCAAGATCGGTTTCGCTTCAAGTGGCGATCCTGGTGAAACGAAAGGCCACAAAAGCCGCAACGTCCCCTAACACGGCCAATCCGTTGAGTGAAGTGACCAAACCGACTGGCACCTATAACCCAACCAATCCCGTGGGTGAAGGTATCCACCCTTACGATTTCCAGAGAAGGGGGCTGGATAATAGATAAAAGTAAATCACCAAGTGGGAAAAATTCATGGGCATGGTTATTAATATAATTGTGGTTATTGCAGTTGTGTGGTGTGGGATTCGGGGTGTTCAATTGGAAATGAAGACCCATAGTGGCCGTCTTCGATATTGGCCCATATCGCTACCATTATGGGCTACGCCTATCGTATTAGCTTTTCTATTTAGATCAACACCAATTCCTTCATTGCCCGATCCATTTGAGTGGCTAAATCCAGTTTGGTGGTTATTCGTTGTGTTCGCGCTCGTGGGATGGTTAGCGGGCGGCCTGACCTTGGTGTCAAATCTCATCGAGAAGGTAATGAGTAGAAAGTGAATGATCCACCTCTAACAGCCCTGATTGGGTGGTGGAATTGTCGTAACAAACTCAACTGCGTGGTTCTTGCGTCGGCTCGCCTGATGCTTTACTCCCCAAGAAATAACCACCAAACAGTGCAAATGCCACACCCATCTGCCAAATGAAAAATCCACCTACGTAGCCAACTGACTTTAGCCAAGTGACCATCCAATCTACAGCAATCATGCCAATTGATGCTCCACCAAGTATTCCAGCCAGTAAAGCCACCACAATCTGCATGAGTGTAAACCTCTGGGGGATGATGAATCTGCACGCCACCCAAATCAATGCCGCACCTATTACGCCTGCTAAGGCACATGACACAACGCCATAAGCTTTGGTTGGCCACGGGTAGATCGCAACACGTAATGCAATATGCCAGACAAGAGTGCTAGCAACTACAAGACGGATTCGGCGCCACCACACTCCATTGCCTCCACTCGCCATGCGCGTTAGCACCAACACGGCAAACAACCACCCAGGTGAATAGAATAGGATTAGTGAGAGAAGCTTTGGCCAAACCGATGACTGATAGAGGATCCCAAGATAGGATAGAAGTGCGGATACAAATGATAGCGCTAAAAGTCGTTTAGCCGGCGAATTACCGCTCCAAGTCGAGATGCAACTATAATCGATTGTACGCCTGTTGGTGCCTGAGCACTAGCGGGGAACCCCCGTTGACAGCCCTTTGGGGTGGTGTATTAGGGGACGTTGCGGCTTTTATGGCTTTCCCAGCTATTACTGTTGTTAGCAGAGACAGATTTCTATAACCCGGGAACGGCGGCAGACGTTGCTGAATCGGGAATCGGTGGTCAGGCTTGCCTATTTGCTATTTGTTTCCGTCCGACCGGGCACGAATCACGCAAATCAAATGGAAATTGATAGCTAAAGAGTCAAGAGCAGACTTGACCTCTTATTCCTTATTTGGTCTAACACAAATTCCCCGAAGGTATACGAGCTGAAGGGCAAGACGCCTAAGAAAAACTGCGTTAGTATCTTGTTTCCCGTCCCACGCTCGGTGATAAAAAGACCGTCTGTGAAGTCGATCTGGGTCTTTTCCGCCACCTTGTGACGAAGCCGGATGGTGACTTGTTGGGGTGAGGCTTGATGGCCAACCTTTTCCCGAAACTGACGCCAAAACTTCACATACGCTATCTCCGGAGCCACCTCCCGCTGGATCTGCTTGACCGTGGTCCCTTTGCCGTAGACTTCCTGGCGGACATAGTCCCAGTCAACCGTGTCAACCCAACCGCCACTCTCACTGGGCGGCTGTGCGGTGGGCTCCAAGTACTTATGCACGGTCCTGCGCGAAAGCCGTAGTATCCTGGCAATGCTGCGAATTGAGTAGCCCTGCTCGGACAGGGTCTTGATTTGAGTTTGCATACGAACGCTAGTCCTTTCTTTGGCCATGAACTGGATCCTCCTCCAGTCGGCCAAGATACCATCGTTCGTCGCTTCGCTCAGAAAACGAAGGGGACCACCTGAAATAGGGTGGGTCCCTTCGTTGAAATTGGGTGGGTCCGTAAAGTGAAATCGGTCAACGATTGACAACCCCTTCACCTGATTGATATTGGTCACATAGTATCAAGCCAATTGAGTACCGAGTATGGAACGTAAACTCACTGCTATTCTTAGTGCGGATGTCGAAGGTTACAGTCGTCTAATGGGGGAGGACGAGGAAGCGACCATCCGCACCTTGACCTCTTACCAGAAGGTGATGGCATTCCTCATCGAGTTGCATCGGGGCAGAGTAGTGGATTCCCCAGGAGATAACCTGCTGGCGGAGTTTGGCAGTGTGGTGGATGCGGTGCAGTGTGCCGTGGTGATCCAGAGTACTCTCAGAACGGAAAATGCCAATTTACCCCAGCAACGCAGGATGGAGTTTCGCATAGGGATTAACCTTGGGGATGTGATAGTGGACGGGGAGCGGATTTACGGTGACGGCGTGAACATTGCTGCCCGGATGGAAGGCCTGGCCGAGGGTGGAGGCATTTGCATATCTGGGATCGTCTTTGACCAGATCAAGGGCAAGGTCTCTGTGAACTTCGAGGACCTTGGCCTACAGCAGGTCAAGAACATTGCAGAATCAATCCGTACTTTCAGGGCTGTTCTAGGTTCGGGTACGGTATCGGCTGAGCCACAGCAGAAAGTCGAGGTCCCGAGGCAAGACCTTCGATCCGCCTCGAAACCTCACGACAATTTAACGTCCCGGGTTATTCCGGTGTTGTACAAGGGAATAGCGGGTGTCTTGAACCGGCAGAAAAAGACGCTCGCATTGGGTGAGGACCTAAATTTTAGTATATCAGTGTTGACGGGCGGTCTTATAAAGAACGCAGTATCTACTCACACCCAGGGTTACTCCGCTGTGCAAGTGGAGCGCAAAGTCGGTGAGGGAGTACGAGGTTATTTCGTCAAAAAAAACCTCGCAGGTTTCTTTCAAGCAAGCCTACACAGCAAATCTACCAATCGACCAGTGTTTGATCGGTTCGGAAAACGCTTTGACGAAATCCCTGTGAGCCGAATCCCCGGTTTGGACTCAAAGTGGTATTACTGTATGCCAATCTCTCAGGTATCAACGACCACTCAATGGTCTGGCGTTGTTACTGGAATCCTCATTGTTGCCTCATGTGCCGAAAATGCAGATAGCCTTTTTAAGACGGAAGAGTTTCATAACATGGTCGATGCTATCGCAACCGAGGTGTCGCCATATCTGGATGCGATACAAGTCATCACGGGCGAAGAGAAGGTGTGATCAGCATAATGTACTGATGGAACGCAATTAAAGCGTCGTTTAATTGCGTTTGGTGGTGAAATCGACCTTCCTTGACAACCTTTTTCCGAGCGATATTGGTGCCATTGTGACCAAGCCAACGATGTACGTCTGAAAGGGATTGATTATGGAACATTGGGATGCTGAGCGTGCGGAACGGTGGAGTCGTATGCAAGCTCACCGTAGCGAGACCCTTGGGCCAGCCACAGAAATGATGCTTGACCTGGCAGATCTTCGCACCGGCAGCCGTGTACTCGACGTGGCGGCTGGCACCGGAGACCAGACAGTTCTGGCTGCTGAGCGCGTTGGGCCGAGCGGCTACGTGTTGGCCACGGACATTTCTACTAACATGCTGAACGCCGCCGCTGAAGCGGTGCGAAGGGTGGGCCTCACAAACGTCGAGACACGCATTATGGACGCTGAGAACCTTGACCTCGATGCCGATTCCTTCGACGCAGTCATCTGCCGGTGCGGTCTGCATACCGTCCCTGATCCACTGCAAGCAGTGAGAGGGATGCGTCGAGTGGTGAAGGCCGGAGGAAAGGTCGCAGCGCTTGTGTACTCAACCGCGAAAACAAATCCTTACTTGGGCGTTCCCGCCACGGGCGCTCACCGCTGGGGAAGCATAATGAACAGCATGTTCGCCCTCAGCGAACCCGGTGTGCTTGAGAACGCTTTCAGAGACGGTGGCTTTCCTAGTGTCGTCCTACATAACGTCAGTACGCAACGTTGTTTTCCACCTAGCACTGAAATCATCCAAAGAATCGAGGGCAGCGAGTCTGGGCGGTATATAAACAAGCTGGGCGATGCCGACCGTGAACAGGCCTGGGCGGAAATTGAGCGGCAACTGCGCGGCTTTAAAGGGCCGAACGGCTGGGAGTTTCCGGGGGAGCTGCTCATCGCGGTCGGGACCAAGTGAAGGCATTTACCATTATCTGCGATCGGTAAACTTAACCGTTTAAATGCCTCTTACCTAACACTCAATTAATGCGTCGTTTAATTGCGTTTCGTCGTTCTTGACAGCTTCTTCCCCTGTGATATTGGTGCGCTCATAACATAGCCAACGAACTATGTAAGGGTGTGCTGCCTTTTTTGTTTCCGTAGCAAGGATTAGCCGATCATTCGAATACGTGGAGGTAGACATAATGAAAGAAAATACGTCAATCCTTCCAGCAAGATTTAACAGAGATAAAGATGAATGGAATTTCATAAATAATTCGGGGACCAATATAAAAGCAGATATTTTAACATTCGTAACTTACAATACATGGTTCGACGACTCTCACTTTGAAAAAAGATTTAGGGCAATAACAGAAATATTAAGGGAGGCAAATGCTGATTTTATAGCTTTACAGGAAATAACTAATGCTAGTCTGGATACCTTCCTGCAAGAAGACTGGGTAAAAAATAACTATTTCATCTCAGACATTTCGGGGTCAACCCTGACATCATGGAAGTCCACCCAGAAAGATTTCAACTATGGTGTCATCCTACTTTCACGCATCCCAATAAAGAGCTTGAATCTGCATCCACTGTTTAGTGAGCCGGGCCGCCATGTCTTAATTGCAGAATTTGATATTAACGGCCAAAAGTGCCTAATAGGCGCAACTCATCTGGAAAGTCCGGGAAGTGCTCTTCCAGAGGAAGATCGCAGACGTATGGCAAAGTTGCGTCCCGTTCAGTTAAGAGAATGCTTTTTATTATTGAATGATTCTGACCTTTCAGTACTAATGGCAGATTTCAATTTTTCCTGGGAAGTAAACTCGAATATTGCAAACAGCTATTTGGATTCTTGGGAAATACTGCGATCTGATGACCCTGGGTATACAGCAAGGTTTCGTTCTGATAATCCTGCAAGAATTGACAGAATTTTGTCCCGAAGTGTAGACCAAAGCTGGAAACCGACTAAAATTGATCGCATCGGGATGAAACCGATATCTTCTGATTCCCCTGATATTTTTCCGTCAGATCATTTTGGTTTAATTGGTGTACTTGAATTGAAATAGCTCATGAATTGAGTCCTACGCAAGACGCAATTAATGCGTCGTTTAATTGCGTCTTGTAAAGAATATGTACCCCTTGACACCATTTGACGCGGTGATATAGGGGGAACCAACACGCCAACAAAGCCTCCCTCCTTGCTCTAACCAACTTGCTCGGTGTGAGGCCCAGCAGAAGGAAAGAGACGTTCCTCAAGGGGGGTATGAATAACAACGCTGAACAGATAGAGACAGTCATCATTGGTGGGGGCCAATCTGGCCTGGCAATGAGCTACTGCCTAAGTCAACTAGGGCGGGAGCATGTCGT
Organism: uncultured Binatia bacterium (SeqCode); assembly: GCA_965215595.1. Classification (GTDB taxonomy): domain Bacteria; phylum Desulfobacterota; class Binatia; order UBA9968; family CAXXLF01; genus CBDCDW01. The sequence continues at coordinate 1,461,347 of CBDCDW010000007.1, forward strand.
TCTTGAACGAGCACGGGTAGCTGAGCGCTGGCGTAGCGAGCGTTGGGACAACTTTTTCTTTGATTTCCCGAACTGGTCAATTAAATTGCCTGGGTACAAATACCAGTGCGACAACCCGGACGGCTTTGCTCCTGGAAAAGAGATTGTTCAGTTCATAGAAAACTATGCAGAATTTACTAAGGCACCGGTACGATGCGGCGCTCAGGTAACCTCGGTTCAGGAGAGCCCAAAAGCGGGGCGTTATTTGGTCCAGGCCGGAGACAGCACGATCGAAGCTGTCAACGTGGTCCTTGCCACTGGCGGATATCAAGAACCCGCTATTCCTAATATTAGTGCAGGTTTGTCCAGCAAGGTTTTTCAGATCCATTCAAACCGGTATCGCAATGCCGATCAACTTCCCCCCGGGGCGGTCCTGGTGGTGGGGACTGGAGCATCCGGAGTTCAGATAGCCGACGACCTTAAATGGGGCGGGCGCAAGGTCTACCTCTCGGTGGGTCGCCATCGGCGGGTACCGCGTCGCTATCGCGGCAGGGACGAGAGCTGGTGGTTGCAGGCCACAGGGAGAATGGACACGACGGTGGACATGCAGCCAATGCCCGCTGGAAAGAGGCCACACTCACCTCTATTTACCGGTGTTAAAGGAGGTTACGATATCGATATGCGCCGTATGGCCGCTGATGGAATTACGCTGTTGGGCCATTTACGTGGTATTAGTGACGGAAAGCTTCCCTTGGCGGCTGATCTTCGGGAAAAGCTTGCGGAAGGCGACCAGAACTTTGTTAATGCCAAGAAATCGATAGATGCCTATATAGAGATGAATGGGATAGATGCCCCCAACGAAAACAGAGCTGATGAAGAGGTTCATGATCCCCAGGAAGTGTCAGATCCAATCCTGGAGTTGGACTTGAAGTCCGCCGGGATCAACTCGGTTATCTAGTGCAGTGGATTTCGGTATGACTACGGGTGGGTCAATCTCCCGCTCTTCGATGGAACCGGCGAGCCCGTCCATAGGCGCGGTATCACTGGCTGCCCTGGCGTATACTTTCTTGGTTTAAGGTGGCTCTGGAAACAGAAGTCGGGCTTTTTAACCGGTGTGGGGGAAGATGCTGAATATCTTGCGGATCAAATCGATAGTCGAAAATAACAATTAACCTATCTACACGAATTCGTTGCCCGTAGTCCGAGAGCTACGTCGAGCGCCGATAAGGAAACTAAAAGAAGAAAAGGTAGTCAGCTCTAGCTTTACTTGCCCCTATCAAACTATCAGACCGCATTTAAATAGCTCATTAATTGCGTCCTGGCTATCTAACGCTTCGCAAACCCACACCCAGAGCGGTTCAGAGCCTACCTAGATGTGACATTTAATGGGTTTGGTTCTTAGGAGTCTTAAAAGGGCTAATTGCCACTTTGTTTCAAAACGGTCGCAGCGCGTTTGATCGCATATCAGATGGGCCGTCCAAAAGGTACGATTTGACTGAGTTTTCTAACCCTTGTCCGTGATTTATTAGGGGACGTTGCGGCTTTTATGGCTTTCCCGGCTATTCCTGTTGTTAGCAGAGACAGATTTCTATAACCCGGGAACGGCGGCAGACGTTGCTGAATCGGGAATCGGTGGTCAGGCTTGCCTTTTTGTTATTTGTTACCGTCCGACCCAGCGCAAAGAGTCCAAATCGAATCGACGGTGATAGCTAGTGTGCCGAGGAAGATTTGACCGCGTGTTCCTAATCGGAAGAAATCTTGACTCCAGAGCCGAGATTGTCAAGTGTCAAGGTCTGACCCCGTAGTGGAGGTAAGCGTGGATACCTTCGACTACATTGAACTGTTCTGCAACCAACGGAGGAAGCAAGAGTCGCTGGGATACCACACGCCAACGGCATATGACTCGATCAAACGTGTGGCTTAATTAACTGTCCGTGAAACCCGGGTCGATTCAACCTGACCCCCACGACTTCTTTAAATATGGGAACCGGCAAGATTTGATCGCAAGATCGGTTTCGCTTCAAGTGACGACCCCAGAGAGATGAAAAGCCACAAAAGTCGCAACGTCCCCTATAACGTTTCGCTCTTCACGGGTGTAAAATATATAAAGGAAAGCCAATTATCTGAGTTAATCGGCGTAAATCTGCAGTTAAGTTCTTTTTCTCCGAACTTAGCGCCCTTTGCGCCTTTGCGCGAGGTATCTTTTCTTTCAAATCGCAAGATCGGTTTCGCTTTAAGTGGGGACCTCAGTGAAACGAAAAGCCACAAAAGCCGCAACTTCCCCTAAGACATACCATGTAGGAACGCTATCACTAAGATAAAGATAAAAAAGATAAAAAGGAGCAATACGTTTTGGCTAGAACGTATACCCTTTCTCTTTGTCTTCTCCTGACTTTCGTCTGTTGTGGAGTGAACCCCATTGGTTGGACAGTCACTGGGCTGAAATTAGAATGCCCTCCGGGGTGGTTGAATTAATTATGCTGTTCCCTTCCTGTTTGCAAGAGTCCACATTGTGAGTTCTGTGATCTATGCCCTTCTCTATGCCTCTTGTCTTGGTGGCCGGTCAAAACGGCTTTCACAATTGCCCTAGAAACGACGATCTCACACCGGGTAGATATCTCAGTACCCCCCCCCTTCAGGCCTCACACACCACCTCGGCTTTCATCTGCCAGGCCTGCTCAAACTCATTCGGTGGACAGTACCCCAAAGCCGAGTGCAACCGCTTCTGGTTATAGACTTCCTCCAGAAAATAAGGAACCCTTTGCTTCACATCCTGCGCCGTCCTGTACTCCCACAGGTAGACTTCTTCATGCTTGAGCGTCTTCATGAAGCTCTCCGCTGTCGCATTGTCATAGGGATTGCCCTTGCGGGCCATGCTGATTAAGATCCCCGCTGCCCGCAACTCCTCCACATAAGCATGGGCGGCGTACTGCACTCCGCGATCTGAATGATGGATACAACCCCAGGGCGGCCTTCTCTCCACTAAAGCCATCCGCAGAGCCATTAAAGTCATCTCGGTATCGATCGATTTAGAAAGCGCCCACCCAATAACCTTACGTGAGAACAGATCCAAGATCACCGCCAAGTACAAAAACCCCGTGAGGATCCGGATGTAGGTGATATCGGCCACCCATGCCTGGTTAGGTCTTGTGGCCCTTAGTCCCTTAAGGAGGTTCGGATAGACCCGGTAGGGATGATCACTGTCAGTGGTCTTCACCCAGTGCCGCTTGACCTGGCATTGCAATGATTCCTCCCGCATGATTCTCGACACCCGCTTGTGATTAACCTTAAAGCCCTCGCGCCTCAGATGATGGGTGACTCGCCGGTAGCCGTAACGCGGATACTCCTCCACTACCTGCTCAATCCGGTCCCGTAAGTCCGCCTCCTCAATCTCGTGGAGCATAGAAGGCTCCCGGGTTCGGTAATAAAAAGTGCTGCGCGCTATCCCCATCACTTCACACCCCCTTTGGATGCTGCCAAACTCTTGGCCGTGATGGGTGACGAATTCTCTTTTCTCCGCCGCAGTGTGTACTCTACGGCTTTTTTTAAAAGATCATTCTCCATGGTGAGTCTGCCCACCATCCGCTCCAACTCCGCATTGCGCGCTCGAAGTTCCTTCTCTGGCAGAGAGGGGCCCTCCACCAGGCCCCCTTGTTCGTAGCGCTTCGTCCAATGTCGAATAAGTCCTGAGGAGATGTCGTAGCGGCGGCTCAGTTGGGCCAACGTGGAGCTCTCACTGAGGAGTTCCTCCACTACCTGCCGCTTGAAATTCGCTGTAAACCTTCTTCTCTCTGCCATGATGAGATCCTTTCCCCTTCCCATCAGGCATTCTAACCTGCTCCCTCAAACTGTCCAACTGCAGGGGTAGAGTAGAGGACAGGCTTAGCTTGCTTTAGGCCGCACCTTGGCTGTATCCGCCGTTTCCAGCTTCGTGCCCGTTTAGGCACTTCCGTAACAAGCGTTCCTGTCCCCCCTCATCAAACCGTACTTGCAGTTTTCCCGCATACGGCTTTCCGATCATCTTCATCTCAAGGCATGCGAGGCCGCCTATTGAGCTCCCTCTTGGCCTTGAGATACAGTCTCCGCTAGAGGTCTCGAATCTTGTTAGGTGTTTGTAGCCTCACGGCAATCACCTCTCCTTCCCTCTTTAAGAGACACAATGAAAGTAGGGCGCCTTCCCTCAGCCGGCATTACCCAGCCTCCTCGGTAATACTCGCCCCTCCGACTTCTCGCCCGCCTGACCCTGACTTCGGTTTCCCTTATACCGAGCCATTGCGGCTATCACCCGCGACAAACGAGATCTCCCGCGTTACCCATCACAACTTCCCCCACATGCCGTCCCGACGACCCCGGAGAGCCCATCTGCTTCTGTCTCGGTTATTTCCACAGATGGCACCGGCCTTCCCCATCTGACCACAGGGTCGGCACTCTCAATCAGCAAGTTACGAGGCTCTATGGGTTCCCTAGTAGTACGGCCTGCGAGTTTGCGATCCTCTCCTTTTGGAAAGTTTTCTCGATCCACTTAGCCCTGAGAGTCACCCCTCAAAACCGGATCTTCGCTAGCGGGGTGAACCGTTAATTCCCCGCACCGGACTTTAACCGGCAAGTTGCACTGCTTCCGCGGCATACGGTCAGTCCAGTTGTTACTTCTGACATAGATCAACCCAATTCACACTCAGCATCACTCACAAAGTGTACCGCTAATAGATCCTTCTGTGCTGCTTAAACTCCAGACTCCAGTATTGGGGCTACAGCCTTCTATAGTTGCCCCAGTAATCACATAGGTGGTCGTAGTTGCTTCCAATTTTAGGTTTACGTTGGTGCTCTGGTTAAACCCTTTCAAGCTACCTATCTTGTTTGTAAAGGTCCCGTTATCTTTTAAATAGGCTTCTTGACCCTCGGCTGCGATCCATAGAGTTTTCTTCACTTCGGCATCATAACCTCTCCTAACGTACGGACCCATTGGAGGCATATGGTGGGCTATGATCCCTATCATTGCGAGAAACAAGAGCAATACCCCTAAGCTAAAACCCTTGCCCTTTCTCTTTGTCTTCACCTGACTTTGTTCTGTTGTTACTTCTGACATATGGCAACCTAATCCACCGTGAGCATCACTGACATGGCGTCCCGTTAATCGACCCATCTGTGCTGTTAAAAGTCCAGGTGCCAGTATTCTCTTTACAGCCTTCCTTTACTGCCCCAGTGATAACGAATGTGGTTGCAGTTGTGCTGGCAGAAATGTTTACGTTGGCGCTCTGGTAAAACCCTTTCAAGCTACTTACCTTGTTTGTATAGGTCCTGTTATCTACAAAATAGGTCTCTTGAGCCGTGGCTGCATTCTTTAGGGTTGCCTTCACGAGGCTATCATGAGTCTTCCTGTGGCCGGGATCGAAGTCCTGCCGTACCAGGGGAAGGTTCAACACCAAAACAGAGATAGTGAACAGCAGCATAAAAATGGCGGGATAGCGCTTCCCCTTGAGACTAAGCAATGCTCCAACGCCCGCAACGATAACTGCCAGTACCAGGAGGAAACCACCACCGCCTATAACAATGATCCCCCCAGGCACTAAAATTCCTGCGCCAATAAGACAGAGCTGAGAAAGGTCGGTTCTTATCGACTTTTGTTTCACCTTACTGTCCATCCTGTAACGGTTCTGAAGCAAATGGGGGACCACGCAGTTATTACGGGATCTTTAGCAGTTTCCTAGTGCTAGAATTCTAAAATATGTCCCATTTTCGGCAACTATTTGGCGAAAATGTCTTAGCTTGGCATTAAAGGAAAATGACTATAACCTGGGGGGTTGAATGAGGCGGAGAACTGGAAGGTCAAGTAGGGCTTGTCAATAAGGCCTAATTGTCCAATTGGTTTTAAGGACATTTTGCCGTGTGAAAAATATAAAGGAAAGCCAATTATCTGAGTTAATCGGCGTAAATCCGCGGTTTTGATCCGGGCCGCTTTGCGCTATGCGCTTTGCCCTATGCGCGCTTCGCTTCTTTCAATGTAGGAACCCGCTAAATCAAATCGCAGGATCGTTTTCGCCTTTAGGGACAATTCCAGTGAAACGAAAAGCCACAAAAGTCGCAACGTCCCCTAAGACAACAAAAGATTTGACCCCTTCATCAAGAATCCATAGACCTGACCCAAGCGACATGATTCGCTTATGACGCCCTCACCTGTTAGGTCAGCTATTTTTTCTTTCTTTTGTCTGCTTCAGCTAATGCAGCGTTTAACACCTTGAGCACTGGTTTCATGGAGATCCGTTCCCAGTTTTCGGTATCTATATACCTGACACCCGGCTGTGGCCGCCGTCTGGACTGGACCATGTCTTTTGGGATGTCTATCCGGCGCGAATTTGCCGTGCCGCCTCCTGCCGATTGCACCGCCGTCTGTCCCTCGCGGGAAAGATACCAGTTGATGAAGACCTTCGCCGCATTAGGGTGAGGCGCCCTATTGACAACGCTTATACTGCCCCCACTAACAATCAACCCAGCGCCTTCTTTCATCAATCCAAAACTTTCTACCGGCAGTCCCTGAAGCTTGGCGAAATGCATGCGCGAGTTGCTGCAGAAAATGCAAATAGGATATTTGCCAGTGGCAAGCCAATCTATTGCTTGCCGTTGATTTCGGAAAAGCGTGAGGTCCATTTCGCCGAAAAGACGCCGGATGAAGTTAGCGCCTAATTCAGGCATGTAATAGAACATTCTCATGGTAACGCTGCCTGGGCCTGGGGTTCGGACATCTCGGGCCGCCATCTTCCCTTGCCATTCGGGACGGAGGAAATCCTTGAATGATTGAAAGTCCTTGGGGTTGATTAGTTTCGTGTTATAGAAAAAAGCTCCCAAGTCAACGTTTCCGATAGCGGCAAAGATGTATTTTCGTTCTTTGTCCACGTAGTAGTGTTTCCCGTCAAACCACTTCGACTCGTCAGCGACCTCAGGCAAAATAATAGTATCTCTAACCGGGTCTAAGGCCTTGGCTAGATAGAGTTGCCAAAGACTGCCTGGACCGGAGAACGCGATATCGGCGAAGTATTTCCCAACTCTTCGCTCGGTCATGATACGGTGGAGCGGATTTCCGAGCGCGAGAATCACTTTGATCTCCGGGAATTTTTTCTGAAAGGCCCCCGACTTTACAAGCAGGGTGTTCTGGTTAGATGAGAGGTAGATCCTGACCTTGCCTTCTTTCTTTGCTGCCTCAACAGTTCTATTCCACTCGGCCTCCCAGTTTGCATGCGCCTTTCCGGCTCCGGTGAAAGTATGCGCGGCTACGACCCAGAACAACAACAAAAACCCAGGGACTTTGCGTATAATGGTATTCATGGCTTGCCTCCTCTCGATGTTGGCTGTTTACCGCTTTTTTTGAGGTCAAGTCAACGGTAAGCAGTCGGGTAGAGTAGAGGACAGGCTTAGCTTGCTTTAGGCCGCACCTTGGCTGTATCCGCCGTTTCCAGCTTCGTGCCCGTTTAGGCACTTCCGTAACAAGCGTTCCTGTCCCCCCTCATCAAACCGTACTTGCAGTTTTCCCGCATACGGCTTTCCGATCATCTTCACCTCAAGGCATACGAGCGTGCCCATAGGGAGCATGGACTGGTATGGCGTATAGCCCCCACACTCCATAGAGCACAGACACCGGCCATCGCCGATATCCAAACCCCTTGATCTGTCGTCGCTTCTGCAGGTACTTGCGCATCCGCTGCTCTAAGAAGAATCGTTGCCGCTTAAAGACTCGGGTGGAGTTGTGTACGTGATAGTAGTTCACCCACCCTCGCACATAGCGGTTAACCCGCTCCATCACTTCTGGCTGTGGCATGCAGTGGCTGTTCCGACTGGTCAAACCTCTCACCTTATCCCGAAAATGCTGCTCTGACTTGCCTGAGGGCTCTACCAGGGTAATCACCTTCGCCCTGCGCACACTCCTCTTGCGACCAAAGGTAAATCCGAGAAAGTCAAAACTCTCTCCTCGTGCATCCACCACTCGGCTCTTCTCCTCATTGAGCTTTAATTCCATCCGTGCCAATATTTCCTCCACTTTCAACCGCGTCTCTTTCGCCCCTCCACGCATCAAGATCACAAAGTCGTCCGCATAGCGAACCAGCTTTGCCGCCAGACCCGTGCTACGACAGTATTGAAGAAACACTCGGTCAAAAAGGTGCAAGTAGATGTTGGCCAGCACAGGGGAAACCACTCCCCCTTGCGGTGTTCCGCATTGACTCCTCTTCGTACGCCGCCTCCCTTCTTGGTCCTCTTCTACCACCGGCGCTTTTTGCCACTGTTTGATCCATCTCAAAATGTGCCGATCACTGATCCGACCGGCGATCAACTTCATGAGCTTATCATGCGCTATAGTGTCAAAGTACTGCTGAAGATCTGCGTCGAGCACATGCGGATGTGCCGTGCTGAGCGCTTCCCGAATAGCTCCTACTGCTTGATGTGCACCTCTCTTGGGGCGAAACCCGTAGCTACTATCCTCAAAGTCCGCCTCAAATATCGGCTCAATTACAAGCTTGACTGCCATTTGAGCCACTCGGTCCCGAATGGTAGGAATCCCCAACGGCCTTCTCCTTCCGTCGCCCTTGGGTATGAACACCCGCCGCACTGGCTGCGCGCGGTAGGTCTTCTCCTTTAGCTCCTGCTGAAGCTTTGAGATAAACTCAGCCTCGCCCTCTCCACTCTCTATAAACTGGAAAGTCACCCCGTCGATCCCCGGGGCTCCACCATTGCTGCCTTCCAGTCGGTAGGCATGTTGCACTACGTCTCCTCGCCAAACCTTGTCATGCAGCGCGTAGAAGCGAAACTTGGGCTCCCTCTTGGCCTTGAGATACAGTCCCCGCTGGAGGTCTCGAATCTTGCTAGGTGTTCGTAGCCTCACGGCAATCACCTCTCCTTCCCTCTTTAAGGGACACAATGAAAGTAGGGCGCCTTCCCTCAGCCGGCATTACCCAGCTTCCTCGGTATTACTCGCCCCTCCGACTTCTCGCCCGCCTGGCTCAGATTTCGGTTACCCTTATACTGACCCATCGCGGCCATCACTCGCGACGAACGAGATCTCCCGCGTTACCCATCACAACTTCCCCCACATGCCGTCCCGACGACCCCGGAGAGCCCATCTGCTTCTGTCCCGGTTATTCCACAGATGGCACCGGCCTTCCCCTCTTGACCACAGGGTCGGCACTCTCAATCAGCAAGTTACGAGGCTCTATGGGTTCCCTTGTAGTACGGCCTGCAAGTTTGCGATCCTCTCCTTTTGGAAAGTTTTCTCGATCCACTTAGCCCTGAGAGTCACCCCTCAAAACCGGATCTTCGCTAGCGGGGTGAACCGTTAATTCCCCGCACCGGACTTTAACCGGCAAGTTGCACTGCTTCCGCGGCATACGGTCAGGTCTAGAATTGTAGGGTTTAATAGCTATCAGCCGTCAGCCTATCCAGAGAGAAAGACAGTAGGCAGATGGCAGTAGGCAGCAAATACGGGACAACTGACTACAGGACTACGGAAAAATAAGAGATACTTAACCGTAGATTTACGCCGCATTTGGCAGTAGACAGAAACCTCATTTCTTGCGTTTTTTCAGCCGGCTCTTTAGCTCTGTTAGCGAAATGGTTCGCTGCTTTCTCCGGTCCTCGATAAGCTTCCAAAAGGTGGGAGAGGTTTGAAGGACCAAATCTTCCCAATCCCTTCCTTCGACGCCAACAAGGACAGCAGCAGGTTTTCCATGTCGGGTAATGACCACCTGATCTTCCTGCGATATGTCCATACATTCTTTAACTTTCTTCTGTAAGTCCCGGGCTGTTACCGTTTTCATAAAATTTCCTCCGACTTCTTTCCTGGTGGTTTTCTTCGCACTGCTCTTACATATACTACCTCTTCCTCACTTGAGACGTCGTAGAACACTCTGTACTCCCTTACACGCAATTCCCAGATCGGCGGTGCCGCCTCCCATGTTGGAATTAGATTAGGCAGGAGTTTTCGGTTCCTTGTGGGAGACTCCGGGGTGTATGTAAGCTGCTTTTTAATTGCTGCTAGTATCTGGTTCCTGTAATAAACTCGAATCTTGCCTAGGTCCTCCCCTACTCCCTCAGCAAACCGAATGGAATACATGCATATAGCATTGCATATGCAATTGAATAAATCAATCAACTCGCGCGGCTGAATTTCAAACACTTATCATTTTGGGGTCAGGTCTATGATCGTAGCATACAATAGCTATCAGCCGTCAGCCTATCCAAAAAGAAAGACAGTAGGCAGCAGATGCGGGACCACTGACTACAGGACTACGGACAAACAAAAGATACTTAACTGCAGATTTACGCAGACGATTGCAGATAGTTTGCTCACCGCACCGCCCTAACTTGAAGTCACAAATTGTGACCTCAAGTTTCTAAATCCATACTGGATTGGAAACCAAGATATCAATCGGAAGCTGATCACAAATTGTGACTACCCGGCTTTGGACAACTTTTCCTGGTTTTGAATCGTAACTTTGGGGTCGGGATTTTGCTTGGGAATGTGCAGACCTTTTTCCTTCAACAGGGCGACATGTTCCTCGATACCCCATTTGGCCTTGTACAGACAGTCCTCGATAGAATGGCCCACCCCTGTAAACCCTTCCAAATCCGGGGAATAGAATCCAAAAAAACTCGGATCATCGGTGGCCTCGATAACCAATGAATATTTAAGGTCAATCATGCTATCGCTCCCTACCTTTTTAGCCCAGCGGCTTTCAGTATAGCGTTGCAAGTTCCCGTTGGTACTTCCCTTGAACCATGATAATCGACTCGAATCAGCCTGTCCACACCTGCCTTTTGGTAATACCTGATTGACCCCTTCTCTTTTATCAACCTGAATCCGTTCTGTTCCAACAGTCGTACTAGCTCGCTAAATTTCATGGGGTATGATCATGATCGTGAATTTTCAAAGTCACCCATTGAACTTCCCGCCGTCTAAGAGCCTTTCTTCTATATACACCCAACCAACCTAACCAAAGATCCTACCTCTTCGGGCCATTCCAATTCAACAGGGGTGCGCGCGAAGCGGGCATAGGCCAATTGACCGCAGATTTACGCAGATTATCGCAGATAACTTGTTCACCGCAGAGATCGCAGAGGGCGCAGAGAAAATAAAGAATACTTAACCGCAGACTCACGCAGATTAACGCAGACGATTTGCTCACCGCAGAGACGCAGAGCGCGCAGAGAACTCATTTTTGTTTGTCGGAAGACGACAACAAACAAAAACTTATCTATTGCGGACAACAACCTGAGCTAGCTTCTTCACAGATTTCTTAACCGCAGATGAAAGCAGACGAAATTTTGTTGACCGCAGTGACGCAGAAATTCCTCGGAGTCGATTGATAAAGGGAACAGGTTACATTTCCGGACACACCGGATTGAAGGGCCTATTTGCCAAGTGCTAGACGGCGTCGGATCTCTTTGGAGGAAATGCTACCCTCTTTTTCCCGCCGGGAGCGGCATCGCTTAACAATAGATAGGAACTGCCGACTCGTGCTGAGGGTTGTCGTTTCTACATCCGCGTTCCGGATTCGGAAGGGAGCGATTGTGTGAAAACTGTCCATTGCATACTCGATTTAGTTTGGTGACCAAATTATCTATGCTTGTGCGTATTCGCAGATTTCCACCTGGATCCTAGTGCTTGCTGCGTCTTCGGCTGCTTTCAATAGCTTCGCCGTGATCTTCTCATCGATGTATTCTTCACCACAGGTTGCACAGACGTTGGCCGGGACCTTCTTAAACACCAGCGTGGTCCCGTTCCTTTCCAGAGTTAGCGTGGCCTGACCCACTTTTGTCGCACCATTCTTGAGATCACGCATTTCATTGCTTTCTTCTCCATTTGAAGTCTGCATCCCACTCGTGCGTTCAAGCTGCTCGTTCTACCTCAAGCACTTCGATCCGAGACCTAGCAGGCCTCATCTTCTTGATGGTGATGTGGAACACGGGCCGTCTCGTTCCACGGTGCTTTGCTGCCAGGTGTTGGCTCCAGCGATTAAATGCCTCGTCTCCATCGACACGGATTGCGATCACAGCGTTACGAGGTATTTTCTTGACCAGCGTGGGATGCTCAAGGATGTATTTCTCAAATTCAAATATTAGGTCCAGATTTTTCTCGACCATCTTTTTTTCTACCTTGGTCATGGAAATTCTCCTCTCAAAAATCTCTCTCTATACGCTGACCAATTCTGTTTGATATCCCTTTCCGCTCTGGTCAATGCCTCTGCGAAGTTGAGACTCAACGTTTCCTTCCTACGTCGCCTCTTTAAATTGAATCGATCGATATGAGCGAATCCGTGTGCATTGTCGTAACGGATAACGGACTTCCATAATCCGTCCACCTGCACTTCTAATTGAATGACAAATCGTACTACATTGCCGCCTTCGGTTCGATGGTAGTGCCGAATTCGCGTATCTGCCAAGACCGGTAATGTATAGCGCGTTTCAGCCAAATCAATGGTCCGCGATCAATGGGCTCTCGAGGGATTTGCTTTTTCCGCTATACGGCAGTGATATAATACTAGACAGACTTCATACACCCGGATGATACTCCTTCAAGAAATCATCCAGCTTTCGATATTGGAGCTTTTTCTTTCTCATGCGTTTCAGCATTCTCAGATCCTCCACATCCTCCAACCGCTCCAGCATTCCTCTGTATTCATCAATATCCAAGATGACCGCTGCGGGTTTGCTCTCGCGGAGAATAATTTCAGGCGTCTTTCTGTTGCCCCTGCTACTCATACCTTCACCTCCCATCCTGGATCATATGGACAGCATCAATAAGATTTTCCCTGGCTTCCTCAACTGTTTTGCCCTGAGTAAGCGCGCCCAGCACATCCTCCGTCCAGGCCACCCACCACTTGCCGTCCTTTACAAAATTTGCTTGAATTTTCATCGGGTTATCCCTCTTTGGATTCGCTGCAATCTACCGTCCCATCATACAATTACTCTGCTTGGAAGAAAAGAGACTTAACCGCAGATTTCCGCCGATTATTGCAGATGATCAATTCTTCATCGCAAAGCGCATAGCGCAATGCGTCCTCTACACCCCCCCCTCGCATCCCCCCATTTTTGGGTCAGGTCTAGTTCCGTAGCATTAGGCCTACGGAGCAAGAAGCATAGTGCCAATAGCTAGGCTTGGGGTTCAGACTTCTACGACTCGACTATCTGCCTTACTACTGTCCGATTTCTGAGAGAAACAACACGTAGCCATTGCCGTCGTTAGCAGGTTTATTTTATTTTTTCGATGTTTAAGTGGTAGCGCGTGCTTTTGAGCGCGCCGGTGCGGATCAGGACCCCCTTGTCGACAAGGTCCTGAAGGTCGCGCGTGGCCGTGGCGCGCGCGGCGCCGGTGATCGAAATGTAATTCTGGGCGCTCAGGCCGCCCTTGAAGCCCTCCACCCCTTCGTGGAAGATCCGGGCGAGAGCTTTTTCCTGCCGCTCATTGAGCTGACTCTTGATCCTGTCGTAGAGCTTGGTTTTCTGGATCAGGAAGTCGATCATACACTGCGTCGTGTTCTGCGCCTGCAAAACAGTGTCGGCGAAATACCCAAGCCACGCCGTGATTTCGTTGTCCCTGCTGCTCTGGTGGAGCGCCTCGTAATAAGAGTTTTTGTTTTTCTGAATGGTCTGCGAGAGCGCGATCAGCGTCGGCTGGCCAAGAGCCTGGGACAAGGCCTTTTCGGCCAGCGTGCGCGCAATGCGTCCGTTGCCGTCCTCAAACGGGTGGATGGTGGCAAAATACAGATGCGCGATGCCTGTGCGCGTTAGAGCCGGAAGCGCCGTGTTGCCGTGCGGCGCCGTGTTATTGAACCAGTGGACGAAGCCCTCCATTTCTCTTTCCACGGCGGCGGATGGCGGCGCTTCGAAATGAATCTTCGGATTGCCGATCGGGCCGGAGATGATCTGCATCGGCTCATCATGCGTTCTGTAGGCGCCAATGTTTTTCAAATCTCGCCTGCCGGCTGTAAGCATGCCATGCCATCGGAACATGGTTTCGTGCGTGAGAGACTCGGCGAAGCTGCGATAGAGATCCATCGTCATGTCGGCGATGCCCTGCTCGGCGGGCGGAATTCTACGCGCGTCAGTATCGAGCCCGAGATTGCGCCGGATGGACGATTGCACGCTCTCGCGGTTGAGGTACTCGCCTTCAATCTCGGAAGTCTTGAGAGCCTCGTTGCTGATGAGGTCGACGGTCAGCGCGTTTTTGTCGTTGTCGCCGATATGTAGGAGGGCGCCTAGCAGAAGGCCGCCGTGAAGCAGAAACTTCGCCTCCCTTTCCTCGAGGGTCGACTTGTCGTAGTGGAACCTTGGCCAATCGTCCTGCTGCCAGTTCCATTTGTTTTCAGCGGCCATGAGTTATATATTACTCTCTTATGACTCATATATTCCCATATTTTGATTAATAAAGCCAGGCTTTATGCCTGAGTCCTTGGTTTCCAAGGCTTGTTCTTGCGTATTAATGATGTTTTTATAGCTCATAAACAGCTATTATTTGATGCATAAAGCCAGTATCTATTGCTCGTCGGTCGCGCTGGTTCCAAGGCTGGCAAACCTAAGTCACCACCCGCTCTGGCGCTTCCGACAAATGGCATGCGTTCGTCTGTGGCTTTCCAGACCTCGCGGGGAAAGACAATGTAACAGGAGTCCTTTGTGGGGCCATCGGTTACGACTAACAGCTTGGTTGCCGGCGACCGTCACAGCTCGTCTACGGAAATCCCAGATAGTTTGAGGAAGTATTTGACAACGGGGTCTAGGATTGTAGTGATCGGGTAGAGTAGAGGACAGGCTCAACCGCCTTTAGGCCAACCCTTGGCTGTATCCGCCGTTTCCAGCTTCGTGCCCGTTTAGCGTTGTCCTTAGAAAGAAGTCCTATCCCCCCTCATCAAACCGTACGTGCAGTTTTCCCGCATACGGCTTTCCGATCATCTTCACCTCAAGGCATGCGAGGCCGCCTATTGGGCTCCCTCTTGGCCTTGAGATACAGTCTCCGCTAGAGGTCTCGAATCTTGTTAGGTGTTCGTAGCCTCACGGCAATCACCTCTCCTTCCCTCTTTAAGAGACACAATGAAAGTAGGGCGCCTTCCCTCAGCCGGCATTACCCAGCCTCCTCGGTAATACTCGCCCCTCCGACTTCTCGCCCGCCTGGCTCAGATTTCGGTTACCCTTATACTGAGCCATCGCGGCCATCGCCCGCGACGAACGAGATCTCCCGCGTTACCCGGTGCAGCTTCCCCCGCATGCCATCCCGACGACCCCGGAGAGCCCATCTGCTTCTGTCTCGGTTATTTCCACAGATGGCACCGGCCTTCCCCATCTGACCACAGGGTCGGCACTCTCAATCAGCAAGTTACGAGGCTCTATGGGTTCCTTAGTAGTACGGCCTGCGAGTTTGCGATCCTCTCCTTTTGGAAAGTTTTCTCGATCCACTTAGCCCTGAGGGTCGCCCCACAAAACCGGATCTTCGCTACCGGGGTGAACCGTTAATTCCCCGGACCGGACTTTAACCGGTAAGTTGCACCGCTTCCGCGGCATACGGTCAGGTCTTGGATCTTGAATAACCAACTTGCCAAAAAATAAAAAGCGAAATCAGCTATCAGGCGTCAGCCTAACCAGAGAGAAAGACAGTTCGCAGATGGCAGTACGCAGCAAATGCGGGACCACTGACTACAGGACTACGGACAAACAAAATATACTTTACCGCAGATTACTGCAGACCAGCAGGTCGCATACAGCATGGCGCAGTGGTGCCCTCTGAGATTAGCAACGCAATTCAACCTTACCCATTAGCCGTCGCTTCTGTAGAAGTACCTTTGCCTTGGAGAATGAGAACCAAACCATCTTTCCTGTAATACTGCTGTCCGAGTGCATGTTCAGCTCGGTGAAGAACTTTAAGAAAAACAGGCTTGCCTCGCGGGGTGTCACAGGTGATCGCGGCGCCAGTGCCAATGGAGCAAAGCTTTCAGTAGACTCCAGTATTTCTCTGCTCGTTGCAGGATCGTAGCTCTCCCAGGTGCACGCAGCGAAAAGTTTGGGCCCGACCACGACTCCTGAGTTTAGCCATGCCCAATAGCTGCTCAACTTTGCCTCTTGTGGCACACGTTCCCCTTCTCCATGGCCCAGCAGAAGGATACAGTTGAACGCCGTCTCTGGCTTCAGATACTGAGCCAGTGCCTCCGGGGTCTCAACCCGGACCGGTACAGTGCCATGGACAAGTAGGCCACGACGCCGCATGGCGGTAAAGAGTCGATCACAGAACTCGAACTCCCACCCCTCCAGGTTGCGCGACGCGTCTACCACTAGAATCGTTGGTTTACCTGCAATAGATACGGAGCTCCAGAACATTGAAGGACCTCATTGAGAGGGTTCTACTCATCTTGGTTCATGTTTCTTTTGCTTTGGCGGTCAGGTCTATCATCGTAGCATACCATAGCTATCAGCCTATCCAGAGAGAAAGACAGTAGGCAGATGGCAGTAGGCAGCAAATGCGGGACCACTGACTACACGACTACGGAAAAGCAAAAGATACTTAACTGCCGATCAAAATTGCGAAGCGCGCATAGAGCATAGCGAATGGCGCATGGCGCAAAGAGTCGGACCACGGACCACTGACTACACGACTACGAAGAAAGAAAAGATACCACGCGCAAAGACGCAAAGGGCGCCAAGCTTAAAGAAAACAAAGGAACCTTTAAGAATTCACCGCAGAAGCGCAGAGATCGCAAAGAAAATAAAAGATACTTAACCGCAGACTCACGTAGATTAGCGCAGACAACTCAATTCACTGCAGAGAAGTCATTTTTCGTTTGTCGGCATAAGGCCACAAACAAAACTTTTGCTATTGTGGACAATAAACGGAGCTAAATTGATACGTAGTCTTCAAGTTGCAGGTGAAGGATTAACCCTCGATCGACCCTTACCAATTCCTCAGTGTTCAGAGCTCCGACTTCCCTATGGATACGGCCCTTATCGATGGTTCTCACCTGATCGCATAGAGCGCGCGAGTTTCTGGGTAGCCGGGTCTCTCCAGCAGAAAATAGTGCTTGAATCAGACGGTCTTGGCGCCTCCCTGTCACGGACGAAAGTGGTACAACTGTCACAGTCCGTGAATTATCATTGGCTTCCGTATGGGAAACGACCACGCAAGGACGTGTTTTGGGGACTTCAGCACCGCGAGCTGGATCCAGTGCGACCCAGACCACGGAACCTCTTACCACGAAGGCCAACCTTCTTTATCAATGGAACCAAAATCTCGACTTACCCGCCGGGATTCATCACTCCCGGCGCGGTACTCCTCAAATAGGCGTTTTGTAAGTTGTCTCCGGCTGTGCTGAGCAACCCAATCAGCTAAACAGGTGTTCAGAAGGCCGCTTAAAGTCTTCTCCCGTGAGAGCCTTTTTGCCTCTTTAACCAGCTCATCTTTCAGCACAACCGTGGTCCTCATGTGCTTCTCCTTTTCATACTTTTGTCATACAAATGACACCCTTTGTCAATACAAAGTCACCCGCAGATTCACGGAATAAGATACCTCGCGCAAAGTCGGAATGAATAGACAGAGACAGAGCAAAGCAAGACAAAGATACTTAACCGCAGATTTACGCAGACTAACGCAGACCAACAAACAGCAAAGCGCATAGAGCACGGCGCATGGCGCAAAGAGTCGGACCACGGACCACTGACTACACGACTACAAGACAAAAGAAAGACAGCGGGCAGTGAGCAGTAGGCAGCAAATACGGGACAACTGACTACAGGACTACGGAAAAATAAGAGATACTTAACCGCAGATTTACGCAGACGATTGCAGATAGTTTGCTCACCGCAAAGACGCAAAGGGCGCCAAGCTTAAATACAAACAGGGAATCGCCTATCTATAACGGCCGTTCCATACCTTGTCCAGAAACTCTTTCCACGGAAGAACCGTCACCGTGTCCATCTTCCGTCTTCGGCGTTCCAGACTCACGCAGAGGTATCGTTTTAGTTTCTTTTCCTCAGCGAGTGCATATAGAGGTTTTAGGTCTTGGGTTGCGATATGTTCCTTGGCCTTAACTTCGACTGCCGTATGGTCAGAGATGATAAAGTCCACTTCAAATCCTGAGGCCAACAGGCAGTGACTCAGAGGTTCTCCCGACACATAGTCGCGATAACTCATGAGCTCATGCATGACGTAGGTTTCAAAGGCCTCGCCGAATTCAGGAGTGCCGGGTCGAAATTCCCGACCCTGAAACGCCGAGACCACCTCCACATCAAAGAAGTAATACTTGGAGGAGGCCAGTGGTCTTCTTTTCTTTGATTTTTTCCATGCGGGAAGCTCGTGGAGAATCAGCGTGTCTTTAAGGATCTCAAAATATTCGTACACGGTGGTACGGGGCACCTGGGCATCGTTGCCGACGTTGGCAAAATTAACGACTGTGCCATTGCACAGCGCCGCAACTCTAAGAAACCGGCTAAAGGCTGGGACATTGCGAGTCGCCCCTTCGGCAACAATTTCCTGTTGTAGATAGGATCCCGTATAGGCTTGCAGGTCGGCGCGCGGGTCATCGGAAAAATAGATCGACGGGAGCAAGCCTCTTTCCATGGCTCTTCCGAGATCGAACAATGGTCCCAACTCTTGACGAACGAGCGGATGCAGATATTGCGTTCGTGCCCGGCCTCCAAGAAGATTCACCCCACCCCGACGGAGGCTACGGGCGCTGGAACCCATCAGCAGGAACCGAACGCCCTTCTCCTCGATTAGACGGGGCACCTCGTTCAAGAGAATTGGAAGGCGCTGGATTTCATCAATGACAACCAAACGATCTTTTGAGGAGAGCTCCTGAGCGACACGGGAAGGATTGCGACTTAAATCCAGAAGAACCGATGTATCAAGAAGATCATACCTTTTGACCTCCCCAAGGGACTGCCGGACCCTGAAGGTCTTACCCGTCTGCCTCGGCTCAAAAAGGAAAAAGGATTTCTTTTTTAGCAGACCTCGCAAGTCGAGCAAGCGCTCTATAACCTTTGTATCCGAAGGGGTTGGAGACCGTGACGAGTCCATCGTCATATATCATGTCAAATGACGACTCCATCGCCAATCGGCTCGCCTGGATTTTGATAAAGGGGACAGGCTGCTTTTCGCGAACCATTAACGACTCCCCACGCGCGTTTTGGTAATTTTCGAAAGACCGTAGGAACGCGGCAGGCTTGAGGATTGTCTATCTGGCGGCGAACTGCCTACTGGGCAGATAAGGTGAAGTTCCCGGAGTAATCTAAGTACAGCACCGATCCGGCACCAAGGGGGGCGAAGCGCTTGCCGGACACAGTTCCACTGCCCTTGATTCCGGCGAAGCGCCCGCTTCCATGGATGAAAGAAAACTCCCCTTTGAATACAGTGGTCTTGTCCCGTTTGTTTGCCGTCGCGTTAGCCTTAAACTCAATTACAAATGTCGCCCCGTCCTCAAAAGAGAACTGGCCAAATGCCACGGCCGGGCCGCTTCCATCAGTGTAGAAAAAGGAGAACATGTTTACGGTGGCCGCGACATCACCATTTTCGAAAAAGGCCACGCCTTTGCTTTCTCCAATGCCAATGACTCGGCCAGGCATGGAATCCACTGGTGATGATTCTACCTTCTCAACGCTCAACCCTTGCTTCCACTTCAACGTTTCCGCCGCCGTCGTACTACCCAGAGCCGCCAGGCCGAAAAGCCCTAGCAAAACTCCGCGGACACAACGCCTTAAATTTCTATGCATTTCATTTCCCTCCTCATCGCGGCCAGGTCCAGGATTGTAGCATGAGGCCTACGGGACGAGAAGCATAGCACCATTAGCCACCGGGGTCAGGCTGAATAGATGAACTCCGTAAATGGCGCCCCCTGCCCGCTGCTTACTGTTTTTCTCACCCTTTGCGCCATGCTCTCTGCGCTTTGCCTTTTTCACTTTGGCTTCTTTTTGCAGTGTTCAGATTTAGGCTTGGTCCGACCCGGCACGACCAGTGGGTTAGATGAGATTGATAAGAATGTTATGTCTGACCCCGATGAGGGTGCCTTTAGAAGAAGTGCTCACATGAGATTCTAACTGAGCAGGATATGGCAGGCAATCAGCGTGCCCGCCAGGATGAGCCCCCATCGTCCAACACTAGGTGTGGACACGTGAATTAAGTCTTTCCAGCGTAAGGGCCAGCCACTTTTGATCACACTGGGAATACCCACGATGGCACAAGATAGTAAGATAACGATAGTTGACCGGTTCAGATAGTTCATGCCTGGAACCATCCATTCAAATAAGATTGTTGCCAATACGCTGCCAATGAGAGTGAATAACACCAATTGCTTGTTCGGGTTTAAAAAGAAAATAGCTACGATAACTAACATGACAAATCCGTTCTTGGCATAGTAGGAGAATTCATTAAACCAATGGGTAAGGGCGAAATCCGGATTTTCAAATTTGACGTAAACATTGATCCAGGCGAACAGCGCCCCGGCAAAGAACGTGGCCCAAATCGCCCGTTTGCCAATCACCACCACATGGCGGTCGTCAACGTCCGGATTGATGTAGCCACGATAAATATCTACGGACCACAACGTACGGACCACAACGTAGAAACCGAATGATAAATGGAGTCCGCACTACTCATCAGAGATGCAAACAACCCCGTTAATATAAGACCTCTTAAACCCTCGGGGACGAGCATCCTTATGAGCGTGGGATAGGTCATATCCGGATCCTGAAGAGAGTTTTCGGCCAATATACCCGCTAGTGCGATAGCCGGTACAATGATAATCACCGCTACAAGATACTTTAAGAAGCCGCCGGCGACCAATCCCATTTGTGCATGAAACAAATTTTTTGCAGCCAAGGCCCTTTGCAATATCACTTGATTGCAGCCCCAGTAGTTTAAATTCAGCAACAACATACCAAAGATGGCCGGCCAAGGTAGTTTTGGATGATTCGCAGGAAGGTGTAGGTGCATGAGATGTTCGGTTTTTCCATACAACTGACCCCATCCTCCCAGTTTATCAATTGACAAATATGTCAAGACTCCCCCGCCAATGAGGAGCAAAACCAACTGAACCATATCGGTTCGAACCACAGCTCCAAGGCCCCCCAAATACGTATAAAAAGCAGAAAAGGCTCCTAGGGCAACAGCAATAATAAAAATTCTTTGCATTGGATCTGATCCAAGAAAAGCTACGGCGTCTGGGAACATGGCATTGATGGCATAGGCTCCCCAAAATAAAATTGATCCCAAATACAAACAAGAATAGAGCAGGATCATCAAAATAGAATAGGTCAACCCCACTTTACGTCCCAATTTTATTTCCAAAAATTGGCTAACGGTTGTCACTTTCTCCTTCAAATAAAAGGGAACAAACAAAAAAGCGGCAATTAAAATTCCCTGAACCGCATTGATTTCAAAATTGGCCTGGGCGATGCCAAATAGGTAGGCTGAACCAGCCATACCGATAAAGTGACCAGCATGTATATTAGTTGCAATGGTGGAAAGTGCTACGGAGGGCCACCGAAGGGAATTGGATTTCAAAAAAAATTCTTTGGAGGAGGTTTGATCGTCACTCCTCTTGATCAATCCTAAAAACAAAACAATGCCAAAATACGTCAGAATGGCGAAAACATCCCAGTTCATTTTTTTGGGCTTAAAATCCTTTAAACCATGAAATTACTCTTTTGGCTCCCTATACTTTGCCAAAGGGGATTAATGCCATTCGATACGGTGGGATATATAGTAGCCAATGAAAAGATTCAGGGGTTTCAAACCGTTTTGTTACGCCCTGGGGTCGTGTCTTGAATCTTAAATTTACAAGCGGCCAAAAAATAAAAAGCCACCCAGAAATTGGTTAGCCCTGCCGGCAGCAAGCAGCGGGCAGCAAGCAGTCGGCAGTGAGGAGCGGAAATCGTTTTCAGTCATCAACAATTCAGTACTGAGTAACGAGTGCTGATTATCGCGCAAGACGCGGACTACAGACTACCGACTACAAGACTACGGACAAATAAAAGATACTTAACCGCAGATTTACGCTGATTATCGCACACAATTTGCTCACCGCAGAGACGCAGAGGGCGCAGCAAGAAAAACAGTGGGCAGCAAGCATTATGCAGCATATGCGGGACCGCTGACTACAGGACTACGGGACAACCACAAAGCAAAAGGGCAAAGCGCAGAGCGTGCTCAGCACTGAGTGAAGCGGGCAAAGATTGCTGCTCGACTTCAGAATTTCCGTTCCTTTCGGATTGCCGTGTAAGCATCATTGATGTTTTTAAACTTCTTCTCCGAAAACGCAATGAGCTCGGAACCGAGATGAGAAACTTTATCCGGGTGGTATTGTGAGGCAAGTTGACGGTAGGCTTTTTTAATTTCGTTATTATCCACCGTCGGCTTCAGGCCAAGGGTGTGGTAATGGTCGCTCTTCTTCGCAGGTGCGTAACGTAATTTGATACGCTCATGCTCGTCTTTTCCAATACCCACAGCGGAGACAACCTGTTTGATTGCCTCATTCTCTCCTTTTGTCACCACCTGATCTGTGGTGACAACTTGATATACTAGATCCAGCAAGAGCAACCGCTGCTGCTGATTTGCTAACTGATCAAAGGCCTTACAGATCTCGCGAAGGTCGGGATCTTTGCGTTGCGTCTCGCCAATTATGGCGTCAATAAATCGCAGCTCCATTCCCTTGTAATGAAGACCTCTTGAAAAGAAATCGTGAATGGTTTTTCGCTCGGCTTCCGAAATGGAACCATCCGCCATACAGATCTTACTCAAGATCGCCACAAGGTACGTAATAAAGATCTGCTCCTGTCTGGGAGCAGTCCCTTGGCCGGAGGACGACATTTGGGTCCCTCTGGACACAACATGTTGCAACGCCCCGCCCACGATCGCCCCCAGGGGTCCCCCAAGCATGAAACCAAATCCAGCTCCTAGTAACCAACCCATAGAAGAAATTTCCTTATCTGGCAGCCCGCCTTCAAGCCTCCCAGGCTCCTACTGGAGAGCAAAGAAGAGATCCTACCTCTTACGGGTACATGGGGTCAATACGAGCTAAAACAAGCATAGCGCATGGAGCAAAGGCGAACCGACCACAGACTACTGACAACAGGACTACAAAGAAAGAAAAGATAGCTCGCGCAAAGGCGCAAAGGGCGCCAAGTTCCGAAACAAGGGGAAAGGCTACTTTTTTAGCAATTCCCAGAAGGCCCTGGGGGTTAGAATCCGAAGGTCTTCAACTTTACCGAGAGCGACCAGCTCCTTGTCGCCGGTCACAAAGACATCGGCCTCCCCCTCCTGCGCACTGAAAAGAATCTTTACGTCGTTTCGGTCTTTGATTTTAACCGCAGGTAAAGAGCCGGCCTCGTATAAATGCTGCTCCTGTTTGAGAAACCCGAGAACTTCAGAGACCAAGCTTCTCGGCAGTTTGAGTTTTCTTCTTAACACTTGTTCAAGCTCCGCCACCAGGGGGGGGGGACCACCAGATGGTGAGACGCAAGAACCTCTCTATGCACGTCCTCACAAAGGCCGCGAGTAGCGAAGGCGCTGACCAGGACATTCGTATCCAAGAACACCCTCATTAGGAGATTTCTTCGAATACGTCATCGTCATTCAGATATCCTCTGGCCTCGGCAAAAGGCATGGTCTTGCGCCTCAGCGACTCGAATTGGACCAGACGAAGCTGACGCTGGAGAGCCTCCCGGGCCACCTCGCTCTTACTTTTACCGGATTGCTTGCTGACACGGTTTAGCAATTTCTCGAGGTCTTTATCCAAACGGATGGTAAGAGTTGATGCCTTCATGTAAGACAATGTAGTGCACGATGGGAGCTTGTCAAGGGGGCAAGCGGTGTGATCGTGGTCAGTTCTTGATTCTTGAATTTCGAACCTACCAAATAAGTAAAAGACCAAGAAGTGGTGGTCGCGTACCGGGTCAGACGTTGACATATGACATGCTACTTCACCGCAGATTTAGTAAGATTCAGAATGATTTGCTGCGTAGGCGCTAGCGCAGTTCCTCTGCATGTGTCCGCGGACCAGGCAAGTTGGGGTTAACCTTGAGCGCCGCTTCGAAAGCTTTGAGCGCCGCCGCATCGTTACCGATGGCCAAAAAAATCAAACCCAGACCCGAAAGCGCGCCAAAATGGCGCGGCTCAAGAGCTAGCGTCCGTTCGATATCCTGAATTGAGGCCTTATATCTTCCCATCAAATAATACACTGTAGCTCGCTTGTTCCAGCCTTCGGCGAAATTAGGCTCAACCTCCACCATTTTGTTGAAGGCAGTCAATGCTGCATCGTAATTCCGGACTGATATCTCTCTAATGCCCTCGGACATAAGGTCCTTGACGACGGCATTGTCGGACTCGTGCCAAATATCCCAGATCAGCTGGGTTAGGACTGCACCTTCAACGTTGTTGTCGGTGGTCTTGAGGCGATCGAAAAGGGTACCCAGGCGCTCGTCAGTCTGGCTCCCTCGAACAGGGGGTGCCAGCGACATTAATGCAAGCATGCTTATTGCAACGAAAAAATATCCCACGTTCCTAGCTCCGATATTTGCTTAACACTATTGCACCTATCGGGATACGTCAACTTGGAGGCAGGAAACGACAAAGCGCTAAGCGCATGGCGCAAAGCGAACTGACCAGACTACGGACTACTGACAACAGGACTACAGACAAAGAAATGATACTTAACCGCAGATTTACGCTGATTAACGCAGACAATTCGCTCACCGTCGTTGCACTTCCGTAACAAGCGTTCCTGGGCAGGTCTTGACAATGAAAGTAGGGCGCCTTCCCTCATCTTGTTTCCCTTATATTTTAAACCCAACTAACTGCTTCCGCGGCATACGGGCAGGTCTTGAATCCCAACTAAAATTAACCTCTGTGGTCGTTGTGGACGGTAAATGCGAGGTCAGAAACACTCTTCATGCCTACTTAAAAACTCTCGATTTTGCTAAGATAACCGCCGGTGCAATTCGTACGACTTAAAGCATAGCCAAGGGGATCTAACGTTGACTCGTTCGCGAAATATAACAGATCCATGTCCTATCTGTGCGGCGTCGCGGACTCTTTGTCTGTGTGACGTGGTTCCGAGAATTGAATTAAACACCAAGATTTGTCTGGTCATTCATCAGAGAGAACTTAAGCGAACCAGCAATACAGGTCTGCTCGCGGTCAGAGCGTTGGTGAATAGCGAAATGCGGGTACGAGGTGCAGGGAGAGAGGCTCTCGATCTGGAAGATCTCTTAACCCCTCAGTATCGGACTTTTTTGTTTTATCCCTCGGATGATGCAGTGGAATTGGACAAAGAACTGGTGGTGCAGGAGCCGACCCCCATCCAACTAATCGTTCCCGACGGAACCTGGCGACAGGCGAGGAAAGTTCATTCCCGTCAACAAGAGCTAAAAGACGTGCAAAGGGTGAAGATCGGCACGCCGAACGACCCGGCATTTCAGCTACGCAATCAAACTAGACCAGAAAGAATGGCTACCTTACAGGCCATAGCTCATGGTCTTGGGGTTATTGAAGGTGATCTGGTGGGGACGCAGTTGATGAAGCTTTATCATACAAAGATTGAACGAACGTTAACGGGGCGTGGAATCTCAATGTGAAAAACTCTGGGGTCAGGCTTGCAACGAAACGCGCATAGAGCATGGAGCAAAGGCGAACCGACCACAGACTACTGACAACAGGCCTTCCCTCAGCCGGCATTACCCACTACAAAGAAAGAAAAGATACTCGCGCAAAGGCGCAAAGGGCGCCAAGTTCGGAGAAGACAGATTAACCGCAAATTTCCGCAGACTAACGCAGACCGAGAAACGGCAAAGCGTATGGCGCAGAGCGCAAAGTGAACTGACCAGACCACAGACTACTGACAACAGGACTACAGACAAAGAAAAGCCCTTAACCGCAGATTTACGCTGATTAACGCAGAATCATTTTTTCACCGCGGAGGCACAGAGGGCGCAGAGAATTCCCTTTTGTTTGTCGGGAGACAACGACAAACAAAACCTTGCCGATTGCGGACAATAATCGGATTAAAATCCTTCCTGGGGGTTCCCCTGAGGCTATGGTGGAGGCTCGAGTACCCGTGCGCCGTGTCGAACAGCCAAAATTTCAACCCTCGATGCAGCAGTTAAATATCGGTAAATCACACGATAGTCGTTTACAATTATCTCCCTCAGGTCGCTGGTAGGTAACTCCGGCACGGTTCTTCCTGATTCTGGAAACTTCTCCAGCCGTGCCACTTTAGATTTGATCGCCGTGGCGAGACGCCGTGCGGCTGACGGGTTATCAATCTGAACAAATCGAGCAATTTCAAGAAGGCTGGCAAGAGCCGGGCGAGTCCAAACGATGGTAACCCGCCTAGCCACTCAAGACCTTGTCCAGCTCGGCCATGGCTTCACTATTCGAGACGACAGATCCTCGTTCCGCTGCACGAATTCCATCCAGTATCGCCTCTAATAACTCCAGCCGTTCCTCCCGTCGCTCATATTCCCCAACGTCCTCCAACACGGCCGCAGAGCGTCCTCGCTGCGTCAAAATGATTGGTCGCTTGTTTTTTTTAACCCTGGCAACAATCTCGGCTGTCCGGATGCGGAAGTCACTCACAGGAACCAAATCTTCGGATGGTTTTAATCTCGCCATAAATCCCCATAAAAAGGTACAGCAAACGTACGTCTAAATTATACATTAACCGTACTAATGTCAATACGCTAAAAAAATGGCAGGGATAGAGCGAATAATGAGGGCCTAGAGATGCTATCTATGAGCCAGTTCGATGACGAACAAAAGAAATTAACCGCAGACCCACGCCGACATACGCAGACGAAGATTTATTCACCGCAGAGAACCCATAGAACTCATTATATGTTTGCCAGGAGACGGCGACAAACACTTTCTATGCAGAAAATAATCGGATTACCTCGCACAAAGACGCTAAGGGCGCCAAGTTCAGAGAAGTCATATTAACCGCAGATTACCGCACATAGGGCAGACATTAAAACCTGTTCCAGAAGAAGGTCGATGTGAATTAAAATAGCAATGTGATAGTGATGGCTGAAATCGAATCGTCTTTACTAAAAACCAATTTGGCAAGGGTCATCAACCTGCGGGGAGAATTCTAATGAGTTACAAAAATATCTTAACAGAACGTGTGGATCGATCGGCCCTGGTTACGTTGAATCGCCCAGAGAAATTAAACGCATTGAGCCATGAGCTATCTCACGAGCTCGATCACGAGCTCGACCAGGAGCTAACCTTGATCGAGAATGAACCAGGCGTGGACGTCGTGATATTGACAGGAGCAGGTGATCGGGCATTTTCCAGTGGCGGCGATATTCCACAGATGGCTGGCATGACGGCCGAGGAAATTGCGGCACGTCGGGAAACCCATAGTCACGCAAATTGGCGCATCGCAACCTTTGCCAAGCCCATCATCGGAGCGATTAACGGTCTGGCCTACGGTGGTGGGGCAATGCTGAGTTCAATGCTGGACATCAGAATCGGCTGTGATCGGACCGCCTTCCGGTTTTTGGCCGTAAGGTATGGCCGAGTGAATTCAACATGGACATTGCCACTCTTGGTTGGGATGGCCAAGGCTAAGGAGCTACTCTATACGGGTCGGACTATCGAGGCGAAAGAGGCGGAACGCATAGGGTTGTTGAATCAACTGGTTCCATCCGAGAAATTGCTCGACACGGCAATTGAGATGGCCCGATTAATCAGTGAGAATGATGCAACCTCAGTGCAGGGCATCAAACGACTGCTACACGAAGAGATCGGCATGGGTTGGCGGGATCGTTACGACCATGAAAGGGACGCGCGGGCGACCTGGTTGAGGCCAAACCACCCCCGTGAGAGTTTCAAGGAGTTTTTAACTCGGAAAGGAATTTGAATTAGTACTGACTATCGCGCAAGGTGCGGACTACGGACCACTGACTACAGGTCTACTGAAGAAGAAAGGATTCTCGCGCAAAGGCGCAAGGGCGCCGAGTTAGGAGAGGATTTACTAATCGCAGACGCACACAGACCAGGAAACCGCAAAGCGCATAGCGCATGGCGCAAAGCGAACTGACCAGACTACGGACTACTGACAACAGGACTACAGACAAAGAAATGATACTTAACCGCAGATTTACGCAGATTAGCGCAGACAATTTTTTCACCGCAGAGACGCAGAGGACGCAGAGAAATCCTATTTGTTTGTCGGGAGAAAACGACAAACAAAAACTTGCCTATTACGGACAATAACCGGATTGCATCGCGCAAAGGCGCAAGGGGCGCCAAGCTTTTAGGTTAGTACTGAGCAAAAAGTACTGAGGACTGAGTAAGTTAGCTATTAGCCGTTAGCTTTCAGTTATCAGCTACCCCAGGGGAGAGGAAATAAAGTTAACCGCAGACGAGCATGGAGCAAAGCGAACAGCCAGGACTACGGACAATTGGGGCATTGACAGTGGGAGGCGACTGAAGATAAAAGGGGATGGTTAATCCGAGGTGTACAGAGATTCCAAGGCATCCGAAACAAGGGAAATTCGGCGTTCTCAAACCGGAAAGGAAGGGTCTTTATGAAGAATGGTTATTTCATAATCGATGCGGACGGGCATGTTTGTGACGACGAAGCAGCTTTGAAACCCTATATGGGTCCCCAATATCGCAATCGCCCTGTCCTACCCCGCAGCAATGTGGACCGGAGCCAGGGGGGGAAATACGGCAAGCACCACAAAGATCCCGCCATACAGATCGAGGACATGGACATCGAGGGAATTGATGTCATGACTCTCTACGGGACAGGAACCCTCGCCATGTGGAGGATCAAGGAACGTGAACTGTCCGTGGAGCTTCATCGTGCCTACAATGATTGGCTAGCGGATTTTTGCCGGCACAATCCAGAACGGTTAAAAGGGGTCGCAGCCCTGCCGATGATAGAGCCGGATAAGTCAGCACGGGAGCTGGAGCGGGCGGTAACCCAACTGGGCTTCATCGGAGGAATGGCCCATACGACGATCTACAATCATCACGTAGGCGAAGCCTATTATGACGAGCTCTATGCATGCGCCCAGCAGTACAATGTGCCCATCGGATTTCATGCCTCGGGCTCGGAGCTCGATCGATTCGACACGTTTTTGGCAGAGCACACCATCGGCCATACCCATGAGCAGATATGTTCGACCCTAATGGTGGTTTACTGCGGAGTGTTGGAGAAATTCCCGCGCTTGAGGGTTGGGTTTCTCGAAGGCTTGGCAGGGTGGATACCCGCTATGGCCGACCGGATGGACGAGGAGTATGAGCGGAGGCCCCATGAGGCGCCACTGCTCAAAAAGAAGCCGACAGAGTATTTTCGCGAGGGGCGCATGTTCTTCGGGATCGAGTCGGGGGAATGGATGTTGCCTGTCGTGATCCGGTATCTGGGAACCGATAAGACCCTGATGTTTTCATCGGACTATCCCCACTGGGACGGCGAGTTTCCCAATGCTACGAAAGCTCTGGTGGAGCGGGAGGATTTGACGGACGAGAACAAGCGCAACATTCTTGGAGAAAATGCCCGGCGGTTCTATGCGGGGCTGGACGAGAAAGAAGAGAGATCAACAGTAAGCAGCAAGCAGGAGGCAGCGGTTTAGTACTGAGTTACAAGTGCTGAGTACTGAGTGGGGATAGCTATCAGCCAGTTACGAGGACAAAGAAAAGATTCTCTCGCAAAGACGCTAAGGGCGCCAAGTTTGGAAATAAAATACTAACCGCAGATTTTCGCAGATTAGCGCAGACCAGCAAACAGCAAAGTGCAGAGCGCATGGCCCAAAGCGCCCTGGATAAAAGCTGAAGATTAGGACTCGGCCATTCACCGCAGAGGCACAGAGTTCGCAGAGAACTCCCTTTTTTGTTTGTCGGGAGACGACGACAAACAAAAGACATTACATCGCAGACGAACGCAGACAATCAATTCTTCACAGCATAGCGCGAAGGGTAGAACAAGAATGACAGTAGGCAGGAGGCAGCAATTAGGACTGAGTAACGGGTGCTGAGGAATGAGAATCGAAGATTGAGAAAAGAAGATCGATGAGGAAACCTCAGAGGTGGCCAATGCGTTTCGCCTCGCGCCAAAAGCCATCTTCGAAAACCAGGACAGTGGTGCAGGTGTATTCAGAGCCCGGACTGCAAGCGACGCTTACCTCCATGAGATCGAAGTTTCCGTCGCCGTCTGCATCGCCCATGTTTTTAATACCGTAAGTGGAGGGACCCTTGAGATATTGGGGTGCTTGGGCTCGCGACGTTTCCAGTCGCTTCTTGACGTCAACGGGCAATGCCGCTTCTAGCGCTTGCAAATTAGGCTGCTTCGCTAGCGTACCCGTAGTTCGTGTCGGCTCCGAGGGATGAAGCGCAAAGACCTCGATGGAACGGTCTGACTGGCCGTCGCCTGACATAGACCGGCAGCTCCCCTGCTCTACGCTGAGCATACAACCATCGCCGTTAACTTGAGTGACCGCAGCGCGGCAGAGCAAACCCCGCTCATCGACGAGATCGACCTGGTCTCCGACTTTGACACGACGTGAATCACACCCGCTGAACAGGCTATTGTCAGAACTGATGGATCTCTCTTTCCTGAATGCGGCGCCGATGGCAATATCCACTTTGGTGAATCGGGAATCCTCCGGCAGCGGTGCCGGGAAACCGTTCTCCACCACTCGCGTATTAACCATTTGGACTCCATCCAGGGCATTCACTAACTCATCGGCCTTGTTGTAACGGATCTCTGAATCGATGACCTTGATTGCCCCGGAACCCCGGAGTGAGAACAGACTAGGATTTCCGCTGTTACCAGAGATCAAAACATTTTTAAAGCTTACGCCTGATGTAACTTGATAGCTGAAGGCAGGACCGTAAAGGGCTCCGTTATCAACGAAACGGCTGTCTTCAAATAGAAGGTCTCGGGAGTTGGTAACTTGCATGACCGAAACCGTGCACTGTCGAATCTCTGAGTTTACAAAGCGGAGCCGCTTAACATCCTTGAGAACCAGGCCTTCGCTTCCGCTGCCCAACAACTGACAGTGATTGATGGTCACCTGGCGCGCATCCACAAGCGAAAGCACTCCTCCCGTGCACTCGGCCCTGCGTGTTGCATGGCGGAACTCAAGATTTTCTAGACGCAACCCTTTCACTCTCTCGAAGGAGAGGACTGCGGCATCGCGGGGATCTGCAATAATTACCGTCGATTGGTCGCCAACCCCACGTAGTGTGATATTACGAAGGTCGTGCAAGACGATCTCTTCGCCATCGACAACAGGCCGCCAGGTAACATGCGGGAGGTCCCGCCATCGGACCTTTGAGAGGTTGTAGATCCCCGGCGCCAGTTGCAACGTTTTTCCCGAACCAATGGAACCCAGCAGCTCTCCAGCAGTCTTTACATGTGTGATCCCCGTCTTTGGATCGTCGGGCGCCCGCACGATGGCGAACTGGTTTGACGGCTCAGGCGCAACGCTGGCAAGGGCAGTAAGGTCCCAAAGAGTCACTTGCTTCCCGGCAGCGAGGTACAGGGTCCCATCGGATCCGACCGTCATCTTTTTAGGATGTCCCGAATTGATGGAGACGCTCGTTATCTTTCGGCCAGAAGGAAGCTCCCAGAGGTGTAGTTGGTGATCGCTCCCGGCAGCGACAATAAACCTTCCATCGAAAGAGAAAGCAAACGACTTGATGTCCGCACGGGAAACGCGTAGCTCGTTGATGCGAGCGCCGGTGACCGGGTTCCACAACCTTACAGGGGAATCGCTCCGTTTGCCGAACCCGATGGTTGCGAGTACCCGGCCATCGGGGGAGAAAGAGATTTGCTTCAACGACTTTTCCGGGTGTTTGATACGGAGCTTCTCCTGACCGTCAATCACACTGCGCAGGATCACCAAGCCGCGGTCACCTCCCGATGCGAGAGTTCGTCCATCAGGGGAGTACGCAAACGCCAACGTGAAGTGTTCATGCGGGGTAAAGGTTCGAAGTTCTCGTCCAGAAGAGACCTCCCACAGCCGGATGCGTCCCGACCCGACTGTTACAACCGTGGAACCATCCGGAGAAAGAGCAAATAGAGGTGGAGGAGACTTGTGCTCGAAGGCGCGTAGCTCACCTCCGCTGCGGGTGTCCCAGAGCCTAAGTGTGGAGTCGAGGCCTTCCCCTATCGCAAGTTCTGACCCGGTTACCCAACTCACCTGATGCGCTTCATAGGGTAACTGAGCAAGTAATCTTGCGGGTACAGATTTACCCGGATTTTTGGCCTTCAACTCCATTAAATCCCATATAATAACGTGGCCGTCCCGGTCTCCCAACAAAAGCCGTGAGCCAGAAGACGCCAGGTCCATGGAAACAACGTCCGCTGCGTGTTCAAGAACCGCGGTGGGTACCCGCCCGGAGGCGGAGAAATCCAACGACACCTGCGGTGAGGTGTGCTGTGTCAGCTTCGACCTCTGGTTTTTTAGCTTGTTGCAACCTACCTGCAGAAAAATAAAAACAAGACCAAGGATGGCAAGTGTTCGACCAATGGGTCCAGTCAAGTGAAAAACGATAATATCCCTCTACCCTGTTGGAAATCTTACAAAAATTATAACACCGCGGGGTGAGAAGATGTTAACCAAAACAAGGACGAAACGATCACAGCGCAGAGCGCAATTAGTGCTGAGTATTGAGCTTCCCCAAAACGGATCGGGGTTCAGGCTTACAAGGTTGTGAATTGATCCCTCCCCTGACTTCAAGGTCACAGATCACGGCTATTCGCCGGCTACCAGACTCCAATTAATTAATTGTTGACAGCCCTGATCGAGTAGTGAAAAATAAAAGCTAATGATATTCATCTGATACCGTAACCGCCATCCAGAAGCACTTGATTTCATTGGATAAAATTATGACGTTCCGACGTACTGCCATCAGTCTTGTCGCCGTTACCTTGCTCGTCGGAGTCGTGACGGTCCATGCGGCTGACTATTCTGCAGCATACAAGGCCTATCAACGGGGCGACTTCGCAACGTCGTTGCCTATATTTCAACAACTTGCAGATAAGGGTAACGTCAGGGCCCAGTCGGCTCTAGGTTTCATCTACGCTAAGGGCCATGGTGTGACGCAAGACTATGTGATGGCGTTGAAATGGTACCGCAAGGCGGCAGATCAGGGTGAGGTTAGCGCCCAGTACAATCTCGGTTTGATGTACTCGAAAGGACAGGGCGTGACGCAGAACTATGCGGAGGCGGTGCGATGGTACCGGAAGGCTGCGGACCAGGGTGAGCTGGGTGCCCAGCACAATCTGGGTTTTATGTACGCCAACAGCCAGGGTGTAACACAGGACTATGAGCAGGCAGCGAGGTGGTACCGCGAGGCTGCGGATCAGGGCGACGCCGGAGCTCAAACCAATATCGGTAACATGTACGCCAAGGGCCACGGTTTAACGCAGGACGATGCGGAGGCGGTGAGGTGGTACCGCAAGGCCGCAGACCAGGGTGAGGCGGGTGCCCAGTACAATCTGGGTTTTATGTACGCAAATGGCCAGGGTGTAACACGGGACTATAAGCAGGCGGTGAGGTGGTACCGCAAGGCTGCCCACCTGAGTAATGCCGGTGCCCAGACCAATCTCGGTTTGATGTACGCCAAGGGGCAGGGTGTAACACAGAACTATAAGCAAGCAGTGAAGTGGTACCGCAAGGCCGCAGACCAGGGTAATGCCGGTGCCCAGACCAATCTGGGTTTGATGTATGCCAAAGGTCAAGGTGTGAAACAAGACTATAGGGCTGCAGTGGCGTGGTACCACAAAGCTGCAGACCAGGGCAATGCCGACGCCCAGACCAATCTCGGTTTGATGTACGTCAAAGGTCACGGTGTGAAACAAGACTATAGGGTTGCGGTGACATGGTACCGCAAGGCTGCTCACCAGGGAGATGCCGTTGCCCAGTACAATCTGGGTTTTATGTACGCCAAGGGCCAGGGTGTAACACAGGACCATAAGCAGACGGTGAGGTGGTACCGCAGGGCTGCGAACCAGGGTTATGCCAGTGCCCAGCACCATCTAGGTTTTATGTACGCCAAAGGCCAGGGCGTGACGCAGGATTATGTGGAGGCAGTGAGATGGTATCGCAAGACTGCGGACCAGGGTGATGCCACTGCTCAGTACAACCTGGGCATTATGTACGCCAAGGGCCAGGGTGTAACACGGGACTATGAGCAAGCGGTGAAGTTGTACCGCAGGGCTGCAGACCAGGGTAATGTTGGTGCCCAGAGGGATCTCGGTTTTATGTACACCAACAGCCAGAATGTGACGCAGGACCATAGGGAGGCGGTGAGATGGTACCGTAAGGCCGCCGACCAGGGTGATACGGTTGCCCAGAGGAATCTCGGTTTGATGTACGCTAAAGGCCAGGGTGTGACGCGGGACTATGTGGCGGCGGTGAGGTGGTACCGAAAGGCTGCGGAACAGGGTGATGCCGATGCCCTGGGAAATCTCGGCGTCATGTTTGCCCAAAGCAAGGGCGTGAAACAAGATTTTAGGGCTGCTGTGACATGGTACCGCAAGGCTGCGGATCAGGGTGATGCCAGTGCCCAGTACAACCTGGGTATTATGTACGCCAATGGCCAGGGTGTATCACAGGACTATGGGGAGGCGGTGAGTTGGTACCGAAAGGCTGCAGATCAGGGTGATGCCACTGCTCAGTACAATCTGGGTTTCATGTACGCTAAAGGCCAGGGTGTAACGCAGGACTATGAGCAAGCGGTGAAACTGTACCGCCGTGCTGCAGACCAGAGTAACGCCAGTGCCCAGTATAATCTCGGTTTGATGTATGCCAAAGGCCAGGGCGTGAAACAAGACGATAAGACAGCAGTGAGTTGGTACCGTAAGGCTGCGGACCAGGGTATCGCCGGCGCCCAAACTAATCTCGGTTTGATGTACGCGAAAGGCCGGGGTGTAACACGGGACTTTGTGGAAGCCGTGAGGTGGTTCCACAAGGCTGCGAACCAGGGTGAAGTCGATGCCCAGGCCCATATCGGTATCATGTATGCTAAAGGCCAGGGCGTGACGCAGGATAATGTGGCAGCGGTGACCTGGTACCGTAAGGCCGCGGACCAGGGTAACTCTAGTGCCCAATTCAATCTCGGTGTCATGTACCACTTTGGCCGAGGAGTGAAGCAAAACTATGCGGAAGCGCGAGCATTGTACCGTAAGGCTGCGGACCAGGGTAACGCCGGTGCCCAGTACAATCTCGGTGTCATGTACAGCTATGGTCAGGGTGTGGCGCAGGACAACGTCCAGGCCCATATGTGGACCAATCTCGCAGCCGCGGGGGGTGAGAAAACCGCCAGGGCAATCCTCGACCGTCTAGCGGAGTGGATGACTAATGAGCAGATCGCGGAAGCCCAGAGGCTGGCGCGGCAATGGACATTGAATGCGCAGTGAGGATTGCTGCCCGTACGCAAAGGGCAAAGCGTCGAAAGAATTTTCAACCGCAGATTTACACAGATTATCGGAGATAAGGATACGGACAT
This sequence comes from uncultured Binatia bacterium (SeqCode), assembly GCA_965215595.1. Classification (GTDB taxonomy): domain Bacteria; phylum Desulfobacterota; class Binatia; order UBA9968; family CAXXLF01; genus CBDCDW01. Next base: position 1,496,808 of record CBDCDW010000007.1, read on the forward strand.
TTTACTGCAGAGGCGCAGAAGTTTTCCAGTACTGAGTGAGAATGGCTATCAGCTGACAGCTTCCAGCGAGTTAGGACAACAAAGAAAAGATACTCGCGCAAAGTCGCAAAGGGCGCCAAGTTCAGAGAAGATTTACTAACCTCTGATTTTCGCAGACCAGCAAAGCGCACAGTGCACAAATCAATCCAATCTAACAAGTGAATGGAACGCTCATTCTTCAGATTTTTTTCGAACTAAGACTCGTACGTGACCCTCTTCGCTCGTTGCACGTTTATCCAGGTCAAATACCTGGGTGGCTTCAATAAGTCCGCTCAGCTTGGCATAGCCGTAATTACGAGAATCGAAGTCTGGAAACCGCTGTGCGATTCGATTTGCAACTGTTCCATGATCGGCCCAGCCTGACTCGTCTGCGGCGACTTCAACAACTGAGCTGAGTAATCCAATTAGTTTCGAATCGCTTTTTAGCTGGTTTGTGGTCTTTCGGCGGGTCCCGGGTTGTGACTTATCGGATTGGACGAGAATCTCTGTGAATATAAACTTGTCGCAGGCGGACACGAAGGCGCGAGGCGTTTTTTTCTCACCAAATCCGTAAACACGAAGTCCTTCTTCACGAATTCGAGATGCGAGTCGAGTAAAGTCGCTATCGCTGGATACCAGGCAGAACCCCTGGAATCGCCGCGAGTATAAAAGGTCCATAGCGTCAATAATCATTGCGCTATCGGTAGAGTTCTTACCAACTGTATATCGAAATTGCTGCATGGGTTGTATCGCATAGTCAAGCAATACATGTTTCCACGAGTTCAGTTGGGGCTGAGTCCAATCACCGTAGACTCGACTAACCAATGGATTCCCGTAGTTTGATATTTCCGAAAGTAAGCCCGTTACAATGCTGGGCGATGCATTATCCGCATCTATCAGCACCGCTAACTTATCCGGCATAGTTTCTTGTTCCATGGTTAGTTCCTATAGATATCAGGCCTTTATCTTTAATGAATCAATCCAGCCAAGTTCCTACTCTAAGGGTCTTGCCAATTTTTCAGGGGGGCTGCGCGAAGCGCGCATAGGCCCCTTAATCACAGATTATCATAGCAAAGCGTATAGAGCATAGCGCAAAGCGTCAAGAGCGATCAGCCTTCAGCTGTCAGCTCTCAGCAAAATGCGAGGTCAAACAAAAGCCCTTAACCGCAGATTTTCGCAGACCAATAAACAGCAAAGCGCAGAGCGCATGGCGCATAGCATATTCGGCCTTGAGTCCCGAGCGCTGAGTACTGAGCCACCCCGCCCCTCCCTCAACTTTGGGGTCAGACCTTGACACTTGACATACCCCATCCAACCGGACCTTAGATTACGAAACATCAAGAGATACTTAATCGCAGACCCACGCAAATTATCGTAGACCATTTACCCACCGCAGAGACGCAGAGGTCGCAGAGAACTCATTTTTAGTTTGTCGGGAGACGACGACAATCAAAAACTTGCCTATTGCGGACAAAAACCGGATCGAAGCTCTCAATCGCGGATTTGTGCAGTCTACTCGCGCAATGACGTCCTTCGGTAGACTCACGATGGTGAGCCTAGCCTTTCGAGAACCTCAGGGCCATGAGCATGTCGAATCTGTCGAACCGCAGAGCGCGCCAAGTTCAGAAACAAATACTAGCCGCAGAGGAGCAAACAGCAAGGCGCCTAGGGTCTCGGATTAAACCGGGGGAGCCTGGTGCTTCAAGGTTGAACGGTGGTGCGGTCAAGACTGACACCCAACGGTCCGCGTGGGAGCTCCACCTCAAGGATCTCAGCGCCGCGTCGGATCTCCACCGGGACCGTTTCACCCATTTCTCCCCGTGAGGTTGCATCCCTGAGATCCCTATAGGAGAAAACGCGGCTGCCGTCATAACGGAAAATGATGTCACCCGGTTGAAGGCCGGTTTGTTGCGCCGGAGAGCTCTCCATAACCGAATCCACCAGGAGTCGATTCGACCGTTCGCTCGCATAGAGAAAACGATCGTAGGTATCCTCGCCAAGTTCATTTTTCATGCCTTGCCGCAACTCCCTAACCGCTTCGTCATACTCCGGAGTGCGATGCCAACCCTCACGCCTGGCCCGGTGGCGAAGGTAGAGGCGATCCATCTCAATCTCACTGGCCCGCTTCTTGAGCCCTGCTGCACTGACGGGGTCAAATCCAGCGGCCAAGAACCTATCCTCACTGACTTTCTCCGGGTCCTTTGGAGCTTCTGTCTTCCCGTCGTCGTCCGTTTTCTGTTCTGAAGGGGGCTCACTTTTGCCGCCGGCAATGGCGGTTTGCAACTGCGATACTTGATTCTGTAACGCTGCAAGACGCTCTTCAAGATGGCGACGATTTGCAACCTCTTCAGTGAGAAGCTCCGCCAGGTAAGCCACCTTATCCGGGTCCCTCTTTGTTTCCGTTTGGATTGCTATTAGTGCCGTTGATTTTTCATTTTCAACTGGCTGCGGAGTTGGGGATGCGACCTCATTCTGCGACGGTGGCCGGGTCTCAGGGAGGGACGCCAATGATTGAATCGTAGCGATGGTCCCGGCACTGCGTTCGGGAGGAGCCTTTAAATTCATCACAGCGACACCTATGACAACTCCAATGACCAGCATCAATGTCATAAGCAGGTAGCGTGTGCTCATTGTCCAACTCCTGATCTACTTGGAATACGCAATGGATTATGGGGACAGTTTATATTGTTCGTATCGCTGAATCCAGGACCCCATCAGCCAGCGTCGTCTATGGTCAGGATGCTACCGTTCAGTTGGACATTAACTTCCATGGGCACAGGGTCACGAAGCGCACCATGGGTAAAACAACTATTCTGGGCAAGTTTCACCAGCTGGCGAATCCGCTCCGGCGGTTCATCTGAATCGATCTCGATACGAGTCTCCAGACCCGCGCAGCCGCTTTCAATAGTTCCCGGTTTGATGGCGCCTTTTCGAAAAAAACGGGTGGTTTGCTCAACGCGTGCCTCCTTGAAACTGATCTTTGCTGCTTCCCCGGACCGGGAAAGCTGGGTGAGCAGTCAGAAAGCAATACCGGCGCTGAAGTAAGCCAGCGGCGGTGGCGCACTATCGTCGCCGCCGATCCTCTTTCCCTCGTCGCACAGTATCGCGAAGCGGCTCCCCGGTGGTCGCCCCGCTCCTTCATTCCATACCTCCGCCCGCTTCTTCTGACCACCAAGCGTCCTGGCACTGACATGAATGCGAATGTCCCGATTCACCGAAGAGTCCGCGGCACTGGAAGGTGCGGCTGGACTGGTGGAAGCCTCTTTTATTTTTTCAACAATAGTTTCCATATTGAATTCCTCCTTTTGAGTTGAAAATACCGATGGCGTCAAAGATCGTACTCTTCGAGCCACTCCAATTCAACACGGGGGGATATTCCCAGTACTGAGTAACGAGTGCTGAGTACTGAGTTGGGATGGGAGCGAGTGAACAAACCGCAGTCCCACGCAGACGATCGCAGACCAACAAACGGAAAAGCGCAGAGAGCATAGCGCATGGCGTCTAACTGCAAATTCATTAAGAAACTCACCGCAGAGGCGCAGAGGCCGCAGAGAATTCATTTTTTATTTGTCGAGAGACGACGACAAACAAAAACATGTCTCGCGTCTTGGCGCGACGAGTGATCCAAACTTCGTGACCTTCGTGCTCTTCGTGGTGACAACTGTTTGACCACGAAGGACGCGAAGTACACGAAGGAAAAGATACAAGGGAGACATTACTTGTACAAAGCGCATGGCGCTGAGCGCCTAGTGAAGATTGTAGATGACGAATACGGGAATAAAGTCGACTCGCGCAGACAACGCAGAGAAATCTCAATTTTGTTTGTCGGGAGACAACGACAAACATATTCTTGTCTATTGCGGACAATAATCGGATTACCTCGCGCAAAGACGCAAAGGGCACAAAGTTAGGAGAAGGTATGCTAACCGCGGATTTACACAGATTGCTGTGTGGAATGGCCTACATGGTAACAAGGAACTGTTCGTGTTCGCTATGGAATCCACACAACCGTTGGATTTCTACCGTGCGAACTTGAAGTCACAATTTTTGACCTCAAGTTTTCAAATGCTTACTGGATTGGAAATCAAGGTATCAATCAGAAGCTAATCCCAAATTGTGACTACCTTGTTGATTGTCTAGGCCGACGTACCAGCGCCACCTGTCTGCGCAAAGATGACAGCGTCGCCGTCCGACGGCCCGGTTTCGTGGTAGTGAGTCTCGACTTGCACGCCGGAAACGTCCAGTTTCATAAACCGTCCCTGCTCGAGTTTTGCCACAGCCTGTCCTTCGAAAGGATGGGATTAATACCTATGCTACATTACGCCAGGGACCGTAAAGCTTGGTTTCCATCTCCATCCAAGGCTCTCTTTCCGGCAGGGTGACCGAAGTGCAGTTGGTTGCAGAATAGTCATTTTGAGACGGATCAAACACCAGACCCGGCGGCTCGCCGCCATTTTGGAAGTCGTGGATGGCTTTGAGGAGAAATCTGCGCAGCGCTATCACATAGGTATCACTGGCCCCTAAATTCTCCTTCGTCCGATCCACAAGAGTCCCCATGCTCTCGGTCACGCAGGCATCCTGGGTCGCAAAGCCGTCGATTCCGGTGAAGTTTTCGGTCCTTTGCTTCTGTCTGTCTAGCAGGTAATGATTATGTGGATTCGCTTTCAGCCTGTAGTCGGTACTGACCTGAAATTTGTCAAACAGGTGTTCTTCCTCGGTCATTGGTTCGCTTCTCTTGAAACGAAAATTGTATCTCCATGTACAGGTGTCATCGCAGGGGACCTGATAAACCACCAAAAAGCCGTCTAACTTACCATCGATATACTTTCCAACTGGGACGCTGCCGATAAAAGGCATCGCGAAGGTCGAAACCCGCACATTCTTCTTGCCTCCCTCCACCTCTCTGGTGGCGGGGGCCCTGAGGCCGCACCACGTGTACTCTATATCGAACTTGGGACTTGGATCTTCAGTGATAACCAATCCTCCCCCCCGGCTGCCTCGATGTAGGTAAGCTGTGTGGGAGGTATCGCAATCCCCTTCCAGGGCCTGAAAGTAATTACATTCAAGAAAAAATTTTGTGACGATCACATGGCTTGGCGGCACCTTAAACCATGGATAGTCGGGGAAAACGGGCTGTTTGTCCGCCGGCCCCATGTACGCAAAGACAACCCCTGCCACTTCTCTAGTGGGATAGGCCAGATGCTTGACCTTGTTTTTAAAGTCGCTCCCGGGAGGCTCGGCCGGTGCTTCCAGCACATTGCCCTCAACATCGTACTTCCAGCCATGATAAATACATCTTAGCCCGCAGTCCTCGTTGCGCCCATAGTAAAGCGATGTTCCGCGGTGGGAGCAGTGCTCAGCCAAAAGGCCGATTCTCCCCTTACTGTCCCGGAAAGCAACTAATTCCTCACCCAGAAGCTTCAATCTTACCGGAGGACAGTCGGGTGCTGGAATCTCCTCCCCTAGCAGAGCGGGTATCCAATAACGTCTGAACAACTCCCCCGTCGCAGTGCCGAGATCGGTTTTTGTGATCAGTTCGTTATCCTCTTTGGAAAGCATTGTTTAACCTCCTAACTTCAAGCTTAGAGGACCTTGGCAAGCCTATATCATTTACAAAGATCAAACTATGCAAGATCCTACTATTCGTCGGTCATCGATTCAACTAGCCACTCGTAGGAACCATAACTCGATCAACCGCCGATTCAAGGGAAAAAGATGATTCGCGCACAGACGCAGAGGGCGCTGACCAAGGGGAATAAAACACTTTAAGGCAGATGCAAACAAAGTTTTTGAAAAATAAGGAACTTTATTTGGATCAAATCGTTATAATAGGCATAAAATTATATCCCAGGAGGCGAATTCGACATTGACAGGACACCCGCCATGGATTAAATTCTGCCCCCGACCCAAGAAATACCAGGAAACTTTAAAAAAAATAACAGGAGGAAGATTATGGCACTACATATCGGAGAAGAAGTTCCTAATTTCACCGCGGAGACAACGGAAGGAACCATCAACTTTCATGAATGGCTTGGCAGCGGGTGGGCGATTTTGTTCTCGCATCCAAAGGATTTCACCCCCGTCTGCACCACCGAGCTCGGTTACATGGCGAGTCTGAAACCGGAGTTCGCAAAGCGAAATTGCAAGGTGATGGGACTGAGCATTGATTCCGTCACGGATCACCAGAAATGGTCCAAGGACATCGAGGAAACCCAGGGCCATGCAGTGAACTTTCCAATCATCGGTGACTTTGATCTAAAGGTCGCCAAGACGTTCGACATGATTCACCCCAGCGCCAGCGGAACCGCCGAGGGGCGAACTGCAGCAGACAATTCGACGGTCCGATCGGTGTTCATCGTTGGACCAGACAAAAAGATCAAGCTGATGCTCACCTATCCCATGACCACTGGCCGTAACTTTGACGAGGTACTGCGCGTATTGGATTCTATGCAGTTAACCGCAAAGCATCAGGTTGCCACACCGGTCAATTGGAAGCAGGGTGACGACGTTATCATCGTCCCGGCGGTATCCAACGAAGCGGCAAAAGAGAAGTACCCGGGCGGTTGGAAGACGGTAAAACCTTATCTACGCCTCGTTTCGCAACCGAAGTAGAACGCTCTCAAGGCATCTTTGCGCGAAACGGAAACTCGCGGACCTGGGGTTTAAACAGGCTCTCCGGGGTAAGTCGCTGCTGGGTCAGTCCCTGGTCATGGGCATAGGCCAGGAACTGGTCCAGCTCCGCGCGATTGCGCTCCAGGCCGTAGGGCCAGGGATCGCTACCAAACATCTCCACCGTCTCATCTAGATAGGACCGCATCAGGGGTAGACTGGTCATCCGTTCATTCCGAAGCTGACCATAAGCAGACTCTTTTGCCTGATCGAAGGCTTCGCATAGCGCCTCGAGAAGACCTGGACGATCCCTGACGGCTTTATTCGATACCACGATGACATGAACGATGATGTGAAAACCCGTCTTCCGATAAAAGTCACGCTGCAGGGTGTGCACGTCCTGGTGCACGCGGACGATTTTTTCGCGGTCCGCCCCTGCCAATACCGGTGTGCCTTCTGTCATCAGGCAATCCACCGTACCGTCCAGTAGCCGCTCCACTCCAAGATGCGGACCGGGATTCACCGCTACTTTTACCCCCGCAGGAAGACGCATCCTCTTGTCACGCTCCGCAGCCGTGCAGTGCCACTGGATCTCCTCCGGCAAAATGCCATGCTCGTCTTTGAGCATTCCGCGCTGCCAAACAGACGCCGTCATGAAGTACTGTGGAACCAGAACACGACGCCCGCGTAGCTCACCGGTGGAGTGAATCCCTGTATCCGGACGGGTGTAAACGTATTGATGAATGAATAGACGATCGGGAAACACCGGGATGGCGGTAAAGGGCGCACCGATATCGCGCAGGAACACATAATGGGCGAGGGGCATCTCGGCGGCATCGAAGACCCCATCGATGACACCGGCCACTCCGGTACCCGGAGGGACCTGCATGACCATTGTGTCATCGATCGCAACCGTTCCTGTATGGAGTGCGGCAGTCCGGTCAAAACGTTGTAACGCGAGGGTTATCATACGGGTGGTTGATCATGATCGAGGCTCATCTCATCGCTTCTTGGGAATCCACACTAACCGGCTTTTCTCGTACGCTTTGTTCTGGACACGTTATACCCCTGCAGCACCAGCTTCCTCCAATGGACCACAATGGCGTCAGTCCAAGACATCTTCTCCCTGGCGTTGTAATCCTGGGAGCCGATAATCTTCAGGTCCTGGGAGGAAAAATTCGTATTCATGGCCCAACGACGGTAGAGGTAGTATGAAATAAAAAACCAAAGCTTCCAGGCCCTCGAGCCCCTGATAACATGCCAATAAAAGTTTCGCACCGAGTCCTTGTCCACGGGGACTCCCCAACGCATATACAGATGATCGGGATAGGTTATTCTGGTGATCCCCGGCAGGACAATTTCCTGAGTGTAGGGTTTGCCCGTGAAGTTTCCTTTGCTCCAGGATCTTCTGAAAATCCATTGCCAATGCTTGCGAAAAAAGCGCTTGGGGAACTGCCCCAGTCCCGGGTAGTCTTTCTGTACGGCCGGCCATGTCTCTTTAATAAGAGCCAGGCCCTTGCCCTCGCGAGTGATTATGGGAGTGAGCTTCTGGCCTAGAGGACCCAGGCCGGACAATATCGCCAATACGGAATTTCGATGCACGTAGGGGGCGTGGCCATCAATGGCGTTTTCGATCAAAGGCCGCCAGTTGATGGGCCATATCCGGATGTCTGTCAGGACATAAACGTTGGATTCCAGGAACTCTTCTGGAACGTCCTCTGCCAGAGGAACGGGTTCCCCCTCTCCCATCCAGACCCAAGCCATTCCCCACAGCTCCTCCACCCGCCTGCCAGGGATGCGAACACCTGCCTCCGGGATACGTGACTCTGGACCTTCAACCAATGCGGCCACACACTTTCCCTGGGCATCATAGGTCCAACCATGATAGGGACAGCTTATGGTTCCGGGAAAGTGACAGACGCCCTTTGACAGTTTGGACCCGCGATGAGCACACAGGTCTTGAAGAGCCACGATATTTCCAGTCTCATCACGGAAGAAGACCAGGTTTTCACCCAGTAAACGGACACCAACAGGTCTTTTCCTGCCTACCTCCTTTGCAAGCAGGGCCGGATACCAGTATTCACGTAGACCATCGGCGGGAATCTGCTCGCGCTGATCAGCATCAGTTGGCTGACTGCTAGCTAACTCATCTTTTGCCGTAACCGCCAAGGCCATAGCGCCTGTCTCCTGGATTCATTTCAATTCCATTACGGATGGAACGACGCGAAGCACTTGTTGGAGTTGAAGATGTAACTCTCCACATAGTCGATGACATTCACCTTGAGCTTCAACTCGGTCATTGCCCCGGCGAGACATACCCAATTCAATATTTCATTTTGCCCCGCCACTTCGATCTGTGAAAGACTCAGCTCCCGCCACGAATCGTATCCCCCGTCTCTCAGTTCCTCGAATCGCCGACGATCCGCCTCCATGTCCGGATACAGCCAGTGGTTCTTTTCCGTAAGGAAGGCATGAGACCAACTGGACGTAGCCATCAGGACAACCCGCCAGGGACTCGCTCGAAGTAGGCGGGCAACCGCTCTCCCCAGCTCAAAGCATCTCCTGGGAGAGGGCGCCGGGGGATCCGGACCGTCTTTTTCTCCCGGAGTCAGGTGCGCGCCTCCACCCCGGCTGCGAATCACGGCACTTCCGTAGCAGTTCACATGAAATGGGATCAAATTATAGTCGAACCCCTGCCTGTCATAGTCTAGATAAAGGAGCGTTTGACTAAAGGAATGGGCTAGCCCCCGGGAAAAACGCAAGGTATAGGCATAGGGGAGGTCAAAATCCTGTTCAAGTAACCCGCTCACCAGGTATCGTCCGCCCGGAACGTGTCCTTTAACAGTGAAGACCTTGTCGGGCGGCTCATTCCAAACGTTCTGGGATGTGCGGGCCCATCGATCTATTCCGGCCAACGGGGTGTATTGAACCTGGTCGAATATATAGATACAGAACGGCGGTATGATATCCTCGCGGAAATTTTCGTATTGATCGTCACCCCAGATTACGATGAAATCGGGCTTGAACGCTTCGATCTCCGCGCGAATCTTTCGAAACGCGCCCATGATTTGCTCTCTATGCTTGCCCGCCGCAGTGGTTCCTTCGTCGTTGCCCCACTCCAACTGCATGGGACGCGGCCAGCTTTCCACTTTCTTCAGCTGATCAGGAACACGAGGACTTTCCAAAGTACGGCGCAAAAAAGCCGCCATATAGGAATCAGGAACCATGGGACCTGGATAATGGCTCGTGCCGATACCTAAAATCTCTCCCATATCCTCCTCGGTTCTCTATGGCTTGGTCCGACGGCTCCTGGCCTTTTCCCCGGTGATAAAATGATCCCCTCTCAATGCAAGCTGGGCTTCTTCCTCGTCCTCCTCGGACCAAACCCCGAGACTATAACCGTACCAGGGCATGCGAGGCTTCAAGGTGGGTAGTCCCAACTCTTCCCAGAGGACCTTTGCACCTTCCATAAACTCTTTCCGTGGCAAGGATACAGGGAGATAGGGCCATGGTCTGGTGGCATTAATCAACAGGGCCGTCATCTCTACTTTTCTCTTCTCTTCACTTGAGGCAGTCGGTGGAGCAGCGGAGGGATCCAGGCCTCCTGTTTTTCCTTTGGTAATCGCCACGTCCTTGTCGGGTACGACGTTAAAGCAAATGGCCCAGTTGATCATTGCAGGATCGCGCATGTCGATATCCTCATCAACCGCAACGCAAATCTTGGCATAGTTTGCCGCGAAGGCGGCTGCGGCATGTAACGCCCGCCACACCTCAGCATCATTGGTTTTTTTGGTCTTGATGACGCAATATGCTTGCCCGCTCCCGCTCACTTCATCATGAATGGCAACGTCCAGGACGCTCGAATTTCCACAATCGAATCTCAAGAATTTGTAAATAACTTTTTCGGTTCCCACATGCTTGATCTTGCTGCTCTCGCTGGGAGGAAACTGACTGATGAGAGCACTATAAATGGCGTCCCGCCGGTGAGTGATACAGGTTACTTCCAAAAAGGGCGCGTTTCCGCGCGGACCCAGATAGCCCGTGTATTCGCCAAATGGACCCTCAGACTCAAGGGAATCCGTTGGGACAATTCCTTCGATGACTACTTCTGCCGCCGCCGGCACCTCAAGATCCACGGTAACGCACTTTACCAGCTCCACTGGCTCTCCGGCCAGTCCCCCAGCCAATCGGTATTCATCAAAATCATAGGGAAGCTTCGCGGTGGCGGCATAGGCAACGCTGGGAATTGTGCCCACCACAATGGCAGCCTCAAGTGGCTTACCCTTTGCCAAACACTTTCTCCAATGCTGTCCCATATGCTGGTTGAGAAACAGACCGCCTGCCCTGTCGGGACTTTTAATCTGTCCCCGGTAGTTGCCGACGTTGACGATGCCGGTATCGGGATCCTTGGAGATCCAGTTGGCCGAAGTGAGGTAAGGAGCATTGTCAAATCCCGGAGTCGAAATGGGTACCGGTAGCATATCCAGCCCGTGGCCGTTAAGGAGATCGCTCCCCCGCCTGATCACCTCATGGATCGGCCCAGAGCTTACCGTAACTGGCTGAATTGGATGCAATTGGGCCTTTGTCCAGAGCTCATAGATCTCCTCAGGTCTACAATTGAGACCAATAGCATAGATTTCAGTGGAGGCGGCAAGAGTGCCAACCGAAACAGGCATGCTGTAGTGCCGTCCTTTCACATCAACCACGTTTTCAAACAGGAACGCCTTCCGCTCCTCTTCCTCCAGACCCCGGAACTGCCAGCGCACTAGCGGCATCATCTCGGTATCTTTATTGATCTTTCGTTTAATCCTTAATAGTTTCCCTCTCTCCTCCAAAGCGGCCAGATGTTCTCTCGTGTCTCTGTAATAATTTTTTCTCACGATGGTTCCTCGAGTTGGACCTCCATTAACACTGCCCTTGTGGCCTGTCAAGGCGAGCTATGACAATAGCAGAGCGCATGGTGCAAAGCGCAAGGCCTGGACTACTGACTACAGGACTACGAACAACCAAAAAACCAGGAGGCAAAGAGCATGGTGCCAATAGCTATCAGCCGTCAGCTTTCAGCTCTCAGCTAGTTGGGAGTACAAACAAAATATACTTTACCGCAGATTTACGTCGATTATCACAGACCATCAAATCTTCACGGCAAACTTCGATTATCACAGACCATCAAATCTTCACGGCAAAGCATAGTGTAAAGCGTCCTCTCCCCCCCGCTACGGAGGTCAGGCTTGCATAAGAGAATTAACACCGTTCCCCCGGAAAGGGCTTGGCTTTGGTAATACGCGCCGTTTATACATCAACGTCGAGCCCCACTTTTTGATCGAGGGCCTTGTGATAGACGAGTAGAGCTGTGGCGACATCCTGGATAGCAATGCCGACGGACTTGTAGATCGTAATTTCGTCCGGCCTGGTTCTCCCGGGCTTTTGTCCGGCGAGAACTTCACCGATTTCTGCATGGACGTGATCCTTTGTGATCGTGCCTTCTTTGATGGCGAGCAGAATATCGCCGCACTCGGCCATGATCGCATCTCGCGAGTCGACCACGACGGTAGCGCGCTTGAGGGCCTCTGCTTCGAGCTCGCGGAGATCCGGTCGATGGGATCCAACCGCATTGATATGGCAGCCGGTCTTTAACCACTCGGCCCGAAGGACAGGCTGGTTGGCCGTTGAAACCGTCACGACGAGGTCGGCATCCCTCACGGCTTTTTCGGGGCTATCTACGGCTTCGACTCTAATACCGCACTCCGGCTCGAGCTCCTCTTTGAGGTTGCGAGCGCTCGTCCCCGATGGACTGTAAACGCGGATCTCGGTGAATTTCCGAAGCTGGCTGAGAGCCCGAATGTGCGCTCGGGCTTGAACTCCCGCGCCAAGGATCCCCATGATCGGAGTCTCAGAATTAGCCAGGGCTTTCGTGGCCATGGTCGAGGCACACGCAGTCCGAATCGCTGTTACGTAGCTTCCATCCATCAGCGCCGTAAGCTTCCCCGTCTCCGGGCTGTAAAGGCTGATCGTCGCAAGAATTGAAGGGAGCCCTCTCTTGGGATTTTCCTGAAAGTAAGTCACGACCTTCATTCCCAAGGCGTTTGCCTGGCTTAAATAGGCCGGCATGCTGGTTATTCTTCCTTTTACCTGGGGAAGCGGCACGACCTGCCGAACCGGCATGACCGCTTTCCCGGTGGAGAACTGAACGTGGGCCTCTTCCAAGGCCTGCACCAGGTCTTTGACCTCGATAATCCGCCGAACCTCTTTTTCTGATAGGACAAGCAACGTGTTTTGTTCGTATCACAAATTTATGGTGCGCCGCTAGCCCTTATACAAGCGTGATTTCTTTACGAAAGAGGTGAGTAGATACTCGAAATGCCCGCCAGTATTGGTTAAAGTGTGAATTGACCAAAACGCACACGCCAATGAAAGGGGGCATTTCAAGTGAGTCGATCTTACCTGAAAATCATCCGTAACCGCAAGCGAAGAATTGAGCGTCGTCTGGCACGCAAGCAGTACGAAGATCAGCCCAAGCCGATCATGACGGCTAGCAACATCCACTATGAGATGGCCGAGAAGAGTCAAGGGATCAGCTACGGCGGTATTGGGGCGATTCATCAGATGGTGGGACGGCTTGGGTTTGTCGATGAGGTCAACAGGGATGTGTCGCTGCTCAAGGTTCACGCGCCCTATTGGGAATCGGACCACGTGCTCAACATTGCCTACAACGTGCTGCTGGGCGGCATGCGCCTGGAGGACATCGAGCTTCGACGCAATGACGAAGTATTTCTCAACGCGCTGGATGCCGAGCGGATTCCAGATCCGACCACAGCAGGTGATTTCACCCGTCGGTTTGAACCGGGGGACATCGAGGCGTTGATGGAGTGTGTCAATCGCACGCGCCAGCGGGTATGGAAGAAAAGAGGGCGCAAGCTTATGAAGGATGCATTGATTGACATCGACGGGACAATAGCCGCGACCCTTGGGGAGTGCAAGGAGGAAATGGACATCAGCTACAAGGGTATCTGGGGCTACCATCCGTTGATCGTTAGTTTAGCCAATACCAAGGAGGTGTTGTACATGGTCAACCGTCCTGGCAACGTGCCCAGTCATCAAGGTGCGGCCGAGTGGATTGACAAAGCCATTGAGCTGGTCGGGCCGCATGCGCGCTGGATCACGCTGCGCGGGGATACGGACTTCTCGCTGACGGTTAACTTCGATCGATGGGCGGACAGGGTTGATTTTGTCTTTGGCATGGACGCGTGCAAGAGCTTCATTGAACGAGCCGAGGTGCACGATGAGGCCGACTGGGTGGTGCTGAAACGCAAACCGACCTACGAAGTCAAGACCCGTGATCGACAGCGACCGAACAACGTCAAAGAGCAGATCGTGCGCCAGCGGGAGTTCAAGAACATTCGCCTGGAGAGCGAGCATGTAACCGAATTTCCGTATCGGCCCACAAAGTGTAGTCGCGAGTATCGCATGGTTGTCGTGCGGAAAAACCTGAGCATTGAGAAGGGCGAGCAGGTGCTGTTCGACGATGTTCGATATTTGTTCTACATCACTACCCGTGAGGATCTGACGGCCACTGAGGTCGTGGAACTGGCCAACGGGCGTTGCGATCAGGAAAATGTCATCGAGCAGTTGAAGAACGGTGTCAATGCACTGCGCATGCCAGTGGACAATCTGGTAAGCAACTGGGCCTACATGGTGATGGCCGCCTTGGCATGGAACCTGAAGGCATGGTTCGCGATGATGGTTCGGTTCAAAGACCGACAAGCCGAACTGCTGAGGATGGAGTTCCGAGGCTTCTTGCATGCGATGATCTGGTTACCGGCCCAGATCGTTCGTCAGGGAGGTAAGATCATCTACCGGTTGCTTGGTTATAATACGTGGCTGAAGGACTTCTTCTCGGCCTGGGAGTTCATCAGGCGATCGAAGTTCGTCTGAAGGAGTGCGGGTCAGGCCGCAAGACAATGGGAAACGGGAAGAAAACAGATGACGGGGTTTGCTCAAAACCGGTGACCATTTGATCGAGGTTGAACCCCCGAAGACAGCATGACGGCCATAAAGGTTACGCAGAATAGAAAACCTGCCGCAAAGACCCGTTGCGGGGCATGGCACCCCGCTTTGGGCCTTCGCCCACATGGAAATCACCGATCGTCTTGAAGCTCGCTTATTTTAGGACTAGTCGCCTTCAGGTCCTGCTCGCCCTCGTACATGGCCTTGACCACCCTGTAGACGGTCTCGCTCTTCTGGCCCTTGTGGGTCCACAATGTGTAATCGAAGTAAAGCACGGTGACGGGACTCAAAATACCGGTCAGTTTGGGGTTGGGCTTGACCTGCCGCAATTTCGATTTTGGATAGATGGCAAGGGTCCGCTTAGCCGCTGCCGGCGAGTCTTCTAGAGAAATGTAACGTACACCGCCTTTGATAGACGCGTTCATGTCCTTGACCGCTGCCGAGCCAACGGCGGCCACAACTCCGTCGACCTTGCCTTGTTTGAACAGATTCCAATGCTGCCGCAACGCGACGGTCGGTACCTTGGTCACATCATCATAGCTCAGCCCACCGTTAGCGAGGTACGCGGAAAAGAGAAAATGAAACAGGGGTGCCGCTTTGAAACCATGCGGGGCTCGCTTTCCTCTGAAGTCGGCAACCTTGTGAATGTTAGACTTGTTGGCCACTACCAATCCGGTACGAAATGTCATCATTTTAGCAACCAGGACCAGGTTGTCGTACTTGCGTTTCGATATGCCGGTGCCGGTCTTCGCCATCCAGTACTGGGGAAGGTTCGAAACACCAAAATCGAGTTCCCCGACATTGACCATCGGAATGTACTGTTGAGTCCCGCCCATTGGCTGCGGGCGCATTTTTAGTTGACCCTTAATGGTAACAACTTTGGATATCGCGGCCGTCACCTGGGCAGTGGCGCCACCTTTGGTGGTGCCGATACCAACGGTCTGGCTGTGGGCTGCTTCCACAAGTACCAAAACCGACAAAGCGGCAATAGAAATCTTCAAGGTTTTCATATAATCCCTCCCTGATTTTACAGTGTTACTCATCTCAATCGTATCCCAAGCCAAAGTCGAGACTCAACCACCAAATACGGAAGCAATCTTCCGATAGTCTTAAGGTTAAATATCTAATTGTCGAGGGACCTGTCAACCGGTGGTGAGACCAAGGACCATTGTGCAAAGCGCGGGGCGCATAGAGCATAGCGCATGGCGCATGGCGCAAAGGGCAAAGACAAATCTCGGAATGAGGACTACGGACGACGAGAAATGCCGTGTTCGTGAACGTGTTCGTGATATGGAATTGAGAATACGAAGAGAACCGCTATCAGGTCTACGGAATCCATCGGAGTCCATCGTTAGCTTAGTGCCCGGTAGATCAGTGCTATTCCCACAATAAACAACAAGACCATCAGTACGCGATTGAAACTCTTCTGACTCACCCGGTCCTGGGTCTTGAGGCCAAGATAAAAACCCACCAGCACAAACAAAGTGACTCCCAGGGACAAAATGAGTCGCGACGGGGTGAATAGGTTCCAGGTGGAAACGGCCACCAGCTGGCTCACTTTGGTGACCATGAAGATGGTGGAAATGGACTTGATAAATTCTCTCTTTGGAAGGCCAAGACTATAGAGATAAATCGCCAACGCCGGCCCGGCGGCATTGGTCATCCCGTTTAAAAATCCGACCACAAGACCAATCACAGGTGAGATTCTAGCTTCCACTGAAGGTGCTATTCGAATGGTAAACTGAAAGACATTTGATGCAACAAAAAACAGGACCATGATTCCTAGCAACAAGTTGAGCACCCAGACGGGCAAGGTCACTAACACCGATGTTCCCAGAAATACTCCCAAAATGGTCAGAACAAACAACCAGCTAAAACGGCGCAGGATCTCCCGCGGGAGACTTCCCCTGAACATCTGAGTGATATCCATAATGATATTGGGAATGATCAGGATGACGATGGCTGTCCGGATATCCAGCAGCAGTGTCACCATTGGAGTAGCGATCAATGGGAACCCCATGCCCGTGGTCCCTTTGGTGAAAGCAGCCAGGAGGAGAGCCGCTGCCACTAGCAGGGTTGTTTCATCAAAAGACATGTTTGGTTAAAAAGGTTATGCCCGATTCGAAGTGAGCTGCAACCACGACCCACAGAGCAGAGCGTATGGCGCATAGCGCAAAGGGTTTTCGGATAGGGAAAAGGGTATCCAGTTCAATGTTAAAGACGAAAATAAGTCGATCCGATTGCGCATTTTAGGGAAGAGCGGCTTTGCGCAAGGTCTCACGCAGAAAGGCCCTGACGTCTTTCCAGTAATAATCCACACTCCAGAAAAGACGATGGCCGCCACCTTGATCATAGCGGATAATTCGTGCCTCTTTTCTATCAACTCGCAAAGTCTCTTTTAACAGCTGAAAGTCCGCTAAAATTATTTCCTCATCGCTGGCTTCAACTAAAAGTAAGACAGGTATTTTTAGAGTATGCACCTGCTTAACGGCCGCGGCAAAATGACCACGGCCTGGCGCCGGCGCCAAAATCACCAGGGATTTCAAGTCCTGCCGCTCCACACCGACCATCAGTGTTAAGAGTCCGCCTCGCGAAAAACCCATGAGGGCAATCCGTGAAGGATCTACCTCAGATAACGTCTTTACGTAATCGATTGCTCGTGACACCTCTTCTGCATGACCCGGAATGTTTCTAACACCGGTGCCTCGGATAGGAACAAATGCCAGGAAACCATCCCTGGCAAGGGCATGGCAGAACCCATCCAGATCGTAACCTCGCGCGCTAGCATTCTGATAACCTGCGCGGTCCACGATGAGTCCATGGTTGTATATAACCACGGGAAAAGGACCATTCCCTTCCGGCCAGCAGACAAGCGCGTTGCCCGTCTCGTCGCCAACGCGGTAATCCACGAACAGGGAACCAGCACAGGCCTGACCAACAATGAACAGCGCGCAAAGAGCATAGTGCAAATGGCGCATAGAGCTAAGCGTAAAGCGAACGGGAAGGCAGGGGAAACGAGGGAATCGTAATCGCCTAATTTCGTTCGCCTGCTCCTGAATCGGGCATACGCTTGATAAAATCGGCGAAGGCTGCAGCCATCTCCTCTCCTTTCTCATCCCACTCCTCCCTCGGGCTGAGGTCCACGTCATACTGCTTTTCCATTAAATGATACAGCTCGCCCTTGGGCATCAGGCCACTCAAGCTCTCGCCTACACGACGCGGATGGACCAGGTCGTTGCCCGGGACGATACACGCCGGAACGGTTATCGTCTTCAGGTTTTCCTCGGTGGCGCCAATGACGGGCATGTCGGCTCCCTGGATAAAGTACTCGCGCCAGTGGGACATGACCGACATAAAACGTTCGGGATCCATTTTCATCAACATGTCTCGATGCTCCGGCCTTACTTCGATCCGGTCCCTGAAGTCTTCACCGTCGCATACGGCTGCCATGCCATGTTGCTTCGCAGCGGTAATGTGCTGGCCGTAATACTTCTGCGCCAGGTTCTCTGCAGCAAAGCGGCCACCTGTGACCCGCCAGAGCAACAGAGCACGAACGGCCTCGGGGTGCCGCAGGGCAAAGAGCAGTGAAAGACGACAACCGGAGGAACTGCCGCCGATAATAGTCGGGAGGGCATTTAGTTGAGATAGCAGGTCATAAAGATCATCGGCCCAGATCTCGTACTCCGACTCATCCCCCTCGATCACAACATCGGATAGACCGCAATTGCGCCGGTCGTGAATCAGAACGCGGTGGCCGGCATTGGCCAATCGTCCCGCCAACGGAGCCACCCGTTCGAGATCGCTTCGGCCGCCCGGGGAAAGCGCTACCCAGGGACCATGGTCTCCCACTACTCTATAGTTGATATTAACGCCACGGATTTTGGCTAAAGGCATAAGTCACCCCTTAGGAGGCAAAGGGCATAGAGCAAAGCGCATAGCGATTTCGGAATCGCTCTCTCGAGCACGAACACGATCACAATTCTCCACGAATCCCCGACACGTTATCCTCCCCGGGCTTCGCGCAGTGCGCGCAGGACGTTTTCCGGACTCAACGGCAGTTTCCTAATCCGAACTCCAGTGGCGTTGTAAACGGCATTGGCGATGGCGGCCAAAGGTGGAACACTGCCGATCTCGCCGGCTCCTTTGGTGCCGTAGGGTCCGGCGCCTGGATAGCCTTCAACAATGACGGGTTCGATCCGTGGCAACATATTAATGGTGGGCATCAGGTAATCCACAAAGGTGGGATTCAGGGTCTTTCCCTGGTCATCCACCACCACCTGTTCGCATAGAGCCTGGCCAAGGCTCATGGCCGTCGCGCCTTCGATCTGCCCATCCACCGCCTTGGGGTGTACCACAAAGCCAACATCATGAACCGCCACATATTTTAAAACTTTGATGTTGCCCGTATCCGTGTCCACTTCGACGAGGGCAGCGTGGGTGGTAAAGGGCTGTGAGCTACCGCGTTCCTTTTCCTCCGCCATGGAAGCCTTGGAATCAAAAAATCCTCTACCAATGACCTCGCCGATTTCATTGTGGGCCGCGGTAGCCACGGAAGCGAGGGAAATGGATTTACCCGGTGTGCCCTTGACCCTGATCTGTCGATCTCTGATCTCGAGATCCTCCGGACTCGCCTCAAGCTGTCCTGACGCCATGCGCAGGAGCTGTTTACGCGCGTCAATGGCCGCGAGTCTCGTTGCGTTGCCTGACACTAGCATGGAACGGCTCCCCACGGTCCCGGCGTCCCACGGCGCGGCATCTGTATCAACGTTCATGACCGTGACATCCTCAGTGGGAATCCCCAGCTCTTCGGCAACCACCATGGGAATGCCAAAACGGGCGGCTGTGCCATAGTCCACTTTGCCGATGATGACCGTTGCCGAACCGTCTTCATTGACTTTGACGATGGCCCCACCCCCTGGTCCTGCCCCTTCGATCCATGAGCCCGTAGCGAAGCCGATGCCTTGATTTTTGGCCAACGTTACCTTTCCCCAACCTATCTTCTCTGCGGCGGTGCGAATGGTTTCGCCCAGGGAGACGTCCCGCAACTTCGGCACGCCGACAATTTTATCACCTGGCCTAGGAACGTTCTTGAGACGAAACTCCACCGGATCCATACCCAGATTGGTAGCCAGGGTATCCATATGGGACTCCACCGCAAAGGCAGCCTGGGGCCCTCCCGGTCCACGCACTGGGCCGCAAACTTGCTTGTTGGTGTAAACGACGTAGCCGTCACTGTGTACGTTGGGCACCAGATACCAGCCTCCTAACATGTTTGTCGCCCGGGCACCCGCCATGGCCCCGAACCCCGAGTAACCGCCCGCGTCATAGATTACTTTTGCTTTTCGCGCCACCAGAGTCCCGTCCTTCATTACACCGCTCTGAATCCACATCTTGGCGCCGGACCGGATGGACGTGGAAATGGTTTCCTCGGCCTTGTCCAGGACCATCATCACCGGCCGCTTGGCCTTCATGGCAAGCAAACCGCAGATGGGTTCTATGGCCGCACCTGAGGTAATCCCGCTTCCCTTCCCGCCGAAGCCGCCGCCAATGTCTGTGACCAACACCCTGACGCTATTCAGCGGAAGCCCGAGGGTCTTTGCCACCTCGGTTCGAATGGGGAACGGGGCCTGGGCGTTCACCCAGACCGTTAACCGTCCATCCTCTTCCTGCCGCGCGGCGGCGATGCGCGGCTCGAGGTATTGAGGATGGATCATCTTTGTTTCATAGGATTCCTCCACCACCACATCGGCTTCAGCCATGGCCTGGTCCGGATCGCCGATATGGACGCCCGTAAAACTGAAAACATTCTTCACCTCAGCGTCTTTTGGGAGATTCGCAGGCAAGGGAATTTCCTCGTGCAAGGTGGGAGCGGAGGGCTTCATGGCCTCTTCGGGATCCACCACCACGGGTAAAGGTTCGTAAACCACTTTTATCTTTTTGAGCGCCTGCTTGAGGATGGCTGGGCTGTCGGCCGCAACCGCTGCCACAGGATCGCCCATGTAACGGACTTTTTCCTTCGCGAGAATGTAGCGGTCCATATTGCTACGCCCGTATTTGACATCCGGCGCATCCTTCGCGGTCACAATGGTGTGGACGCCAGGCAGCGCTCTGGCCTCGTTGGTATCAATGCTCAAGATGCGTGCATGGGCATGATGACTTCGAAGTATCCCACCATGTAATGCGTTGGGCAGAGACAGATCAATACCGAAAATCCCCGCACCGGTGACCCGTTCTACGCCGCCTAACCTCGGCATATTCGTACCCAAGACGGTATATTCAGGCTTGGCCATAATTCTAGCTCCTTCCTTCCAACTTTTGAGCGGCCACCTCGATGGCATCGACGATCTTAGCGTAGCCGGTGCAACGGCAGATGTTGCCGGATACCGCCTCTTCGATATCCTCCCGTGTGGGATTCTTCGAACGGTCCAGCAGCGCTTTGACGGAGATGATGAACCCCGGGGTGCAATAGCCGCACTGAACCGCACCGGTATCGATGAACGCCTGCTGAACTGGATGGAGCGTGTGGTCTTGCGCTAACCCCTCCACTGTGACAATCTTCGCCCCCGCCGCGTCGGCGCCTAGCACGACGCAAGAATTGACCGGCTTATCATTAAATAAAATAGTGCAGGCGCCACATTCGCCGGTGTTGCAACATAGCTTGACACCTTTGTAACCCAGGGTATCACGCAGAAAGTCCAGCAGAGACGTGGAGGGCTCCACCGCTGCCGCATGGGTTTTTCCGTTAACCGTAACGATCACTTCGACACTCATCAGACCACCTCCTTACCCGTGGCCGCCTTCCAACACTGCGCCAAGCCCCGGCGGGTTAGGGCCTCGACAATCCAACTTCGATACTCCGCGCTGCTACGTTGATCACTGATAGGACTGGCCTCGGCAGCGGCCATTTGCGCGGCTTCTTTCACCAGCGCTGCGTTCAAGGACTGGCCACGCAACAAGGCCTCGGTCCTGGTGGCTCGTATGGGGGTCGGCGCTACGGCACCCAGGCCGATGCGGGCATCTTGCATGTGAGAGTTCGTCTGGTCCGGCGTGATCAGCACGGCGACACCAACCATGGCAATGTCCATGGGACCGCGCACGGCATGTTTGAGATAAGCGCTGCGGCTGCCTTCCACCGGGTAGGGAACCTCGATTCCCGTTAGCAAACCCGTGGTACCCAGACTCGATTGGCCTGGTCCCCGGAAGAATTGGTCAAAGCCTTCCGTTTTTTCACCGTTGGAAAATGCAAGCTTTGCTCTTGCTTCCAGTACCAGTAGCGGTGCCAACGTCTCACCGGAAGGCGAGGAACGGCAGATATTGCCCCCAATAGTAGCAGTGTTGCGAATCTGCAGCGATGCAAACTGGTGCGAGGCCTCGCAAAGAAGTGCTAACCGTTCGCTCACCACGGGGCTCACTTCGATCTCACGGATGGTAACCAGCGGCCCAATATGTAGAGCAGCACCATTCTCCTGGATGTTGTTCAGGCCGGGGATCCGTTTGATATTGACCAGGACGTCCGGCTCGTCTTTGAACTTCATGTCCACCATCACATCGGTGCCGCCGGCTATAACTTTGGCTTTATCGCCGAATTTATCCAGCAGGGTAAGTGCCTCACCGATGGTTTTGGGTTCAAAATATTCCATGATGGTTCTCCTAAATAAAATTTAACAATTACTTAACCGCAGACTCACGCAGATTTTTATCTGGCCATCTTGACCATAATGCATTTAACGCTTTGCGCTCTGCGCTTTGCCATTCCCTAAATCGCACCCTTTCTAGCTTTCTTTTTCCGCTCTGTCCAGGCTGGCCTGCAGGATCGTACCGTAAAGATCAACAGAGGTCATGCTGCAGTACTCTAAACTATATCCGGGCCTTACCACCGCCGATCCATCCTCCAGAAGCCGCTGGAGAACCATTCGTCTGAAGCTCCCATGTCCCATGATGCCATCGTCATGCTCTCTCAGGTCAGCTTCTTCGTGGGTGGAAAAATAAACCGCCTGATCCTTCGTCAGACCGTAATGAGTCGTCAACGCGTTGAAAAACTCACCTGACCAATAACCGATCTGTTCTTCCGTGGTTCCCGCAGCATAGGTTTCCGCTACGGTCCCTTCCCAGACCACGGACCTCCGATAGTCGAGGAGGGCGCGGAATTCAGCCAGCATGGGAGAAAGAAATATCTCGTCATCGGTGATTCCCAGGGCTTTGGCCGTTTCCAACACCACATGAATATGGCCAGGGGGCTTGGGATGGATGAGCTCGTCCGCGAGTTTCTGCGCCATGGCGGCCATCAGGTCACGGTGTTTTCTAAAAAAGGCGATGTGCTTGTGATAGGAGGCAGCTTCGAGGGAATTGATCTCAATGGTGAAGGAACCCCAGTTGGTGAAAAACAACCGCAGCGTTTTGGGTGGCAACTTGCCGGTTCTCAACTGCTGCATGAAGGGTGCGTCTGTGACCCTCTCCTTCCATCTCGCCACCACCTTCTCATAGAGCCGATCCACGAAGGCCTTTGCTTCCTCTTGACTCATCTTCAGTCGTTCGCCACTCAGTGTTGCCATATCTCCCCTCCTGGATTCAACGTGTCTTCCAGCAATTCTCCCTCAGATAATTACCTGGGTTGGGTCACCGTATCAACAAGGGCCATTCGTCTCTCCTCTTTTACAACTTTGATTGCCCTCTTTACGGCAGCGCCCACCTGATCCGGATCCACGATGGGACCCTCGCTGTAAATGCCGAAGCTCTTGGCCAACATAGCAAAATCCGTGTCCGGCTCTTCCAAACCGATCCCGATCTTTACCGTATCCAGGGACCTATTTCGCTGTTTGGCCACGGCCATCTGGTGCCCTGCATCCTGATAATAGGCCTTGTTGTTAAACATCACCACGAGCAAGGGAATCTTATGGTGAGCCGCTGTCCACAGGGAACTGGAGGAGTAAAGAAAATCTCCGTCCTTCTGGAAGTTGACGCAGACTTTGCTGCTGTCCTTATGGGCCAGGGCCGCCCCCATGGCCACACCCATGCCGGAACCGGTGCCGCCCCCCGCAGCGATCCACCTGGCCGGATCCTTTACGTCCCACAACCTCCGCTCCCAGCCACTGAGAGCGGCGTGCACCAAAACCCAATCTTCGTCCTTGATGGCTTCCCATACTTCCGCAGCCAACCGGCCAGTGGAAGTGGGTCTTTGCTCCCAACGCTTTTCTCGCAGGTCCTCTTGGAACCGCGCTCTGATGGATTGATGGGTTTCAGCAATCTTCGCCGACCTCTCGCTGGCCCTCTTCTGGACGCTACCATCCATGCCTTCTTTGCAATAACGTACTATCTCACCCAACACCTGAGCCCCGCTGCCGAGAATAAACACGTCTGCCGGCACGAGTCGCCCGCTACTGCTTGTCCACGCCTTGGTACTGTAACTCTCCAGGCCTACTTGAATAATTTTGGTATGAGGCAAGATCAGGCTCTCGTAGGTCCTGCCGTGACCGGCGCCACCGGACTGTGCCTGAGATGCGGCGGCACCTTCCACTCGCGCGGGCCTGGTAAGAGCCGCCTCAAGCTGCTTGACCTCAACGGCCAGCAGCAGATCAGCGTCCTGGAGCACCTGGGCATTGCCCCCGGTCACATTCAGCGGATGACGATTGGACAAACTGAATAAATCTCCAATGGTAATAACGGGAAGACCTAGCAGCTCAGCCATCGACTGCACGGCCTCCGCCCCGCCCGCTGTCCTGCCCAAATCCTGCACCATAAGAACCGGTCGTTCTGCCTGCAGGAGCGCTTTTGCCGCCGCGGCCACCTCTGCAGCGTTTCCGGCGGGGGGCATTGGTACTCGAAAGCGACTGAGATCAGGTAAGGGAAAACCGTCAGGTAACCGACTCTCCTGCAGCTCCACATCAAAGCAAAGGTAAACCGGGCCCCTCGGTTCGGTCATGGCGATCTGATAAGCCCGCAGCACGGACTCAACCACACTCTGGGGACCTTCAGGCTGGTCGTCCCATTTCACGTAGTCCCGCACCACCTGTCCCTGCAAATGGGCCGTGTGAACCCAGTCGATCCAGGGCCTTCTGTTTGCGACGTTCACAGGGCCGGTTCCTCCCATGACAATCGTCGGAATGTTGCGCAGGTAGGCCTCATAGATGGGCTTGGTGCCGTGTTGGAGGCCGACGATATCGTGCAGCAAGGCCACTTGCGGCTTGCCCGTGGCGAGATAGTATCCCTCCGCCACGGTTACTGCGATTTCTTCGTGACAACAGGTAATGAGCTCTGGCGCCTTATTGCCGCCGTAGTTGACCACCGACTCATGAATGGCACGAGTCGTGGCACCCGGATTCAGCGGTATATAGTCGACTCCCAGTTCGTTGAGCAGATAAACGATGAGGTCGGACACGTATTCGGGTTTTTGTAGGCTCATTTTTATCTCCCTGAGGATTGGATCGGCACCAGCTTTTCCCAAACAGGCTTAGCGCTAATCAACGAAAGGCGTCAAGGGGAGGAGGGTGCAATCAAGGAAAAAGTTAAAAGTAAAAAGGCAAAGGACAGCAAAGACTACGGAGAAAGAAGAGACAGTTAATCGCCAATTTCCGCAGATTATCGCGGATTAAGGGAGTAGGGAGCTGGGGACCAGGGGTAGAAGAAGGAAGGAAATTTATTTGCCCGGGTCTTTCCAGGTGTCGTAGTTGAGGGCCTTCACGTCGGGAGTGTAGTCTCCACCGGCAGAAATTCCCCGGCGCACGGGTCCTTTGAAGCCGTTTTCGCAATAAAATTCCCAGAGGTTGCCCGATGGACTGCGAAAATACATGGCCGCATCCGTTCCGTTTCGGGTCCAGATGTCGTGGGTCGGGACACCGTAGCTATCGAGACGCTCTTTCAGGGGTATGAGATCCTCGGGTCTTACCAGAAGGGTGTAATGGGGGTATTCCGCATCGGGCGCCGTCCAGCCGCCCTTGGCGTTTGACTGACCTATCTGCTCGCCGCCCACCATCACCGTGACATGATCGGGAAGCTCGAACAGCACGTTGCCACCAACGGCCGAAACCCAGAAACGTTTTCCCTCCTGCATGTCGCGCACAGGTAGGGTCATGTGGTTGAAGCCTTCAGGTCGTACTTTGGGTAGCCTGGATTTGTCAGCGGGCGGTTGGAGCGAACGATAATTTAATCCTCCAAAGTCGACAACAAAATCGCCGCCGGCACGGGCCCCCAATCTGAGCGGCACCGCGTTGAAGCCCTCCGCACAGTACAACTCAAACTGATTACCCGACGGGTCACGGAAATACATGAGGGCAGCGGGTCGCCCTTTTCGGCCCCAGGGGTCGTGGGTGGGAACGCCGTAGGCATCCAACCGCTGCTTGATGCCCATGAAGTCCTGTGCCTGAACTGTGAGGCCGTAGTGGGGGTATTCGGCATCGTGTGGGGTGGCTCCACCTGACTGTGGACCGAGGACAATTTGTAAGGTACCAATCCGGACGCGAACGGAATCGGGCGTGTCCTCCACCAAGTCTCCGCCTAAAACCTCTACGAAAAACTGCTTCGACAGGGCAAGGTCTCTTGCCGGAACGCTGAAGTGACTGAAGCCGTACGGTATCCTCACCCGTGCGTGTTCTTCCTGCAGATCTTTTTCTTGTGTGCTCATGGTATTACTTGCCTCACACTTCCAGGCACTTGGGGATGGCCATATCGTATAGTCGCGCCACATTTTCTCGAACCAGTTTTGCCCTTGTCTCGGGTGGGAGGTGCCCCAGATCCCGCGCCACCACTTCGCGCGAGTGAGGCCACGTGGAATTCGCATGGGGGTAGTCGTTGGACCACATGCAGTTGTCCGTACCCCACCAGGCCAGGTTGTGAGCACCCACGGCGTCGTTGAAAAAGGTGGCGTAAACCTGGCGATTAAAGTATTCACTGGGCTTCTTGTCTATGGTCAGAGGCGCGGTTGGACGGTGGCGACCGAAGTAGTAATCCCATTGCTCCAGAAGATAGGGCAACCATCCAATCTCATTTTCCACAAGGACGATTTTGAGGCGCGGATGGCGCTCAAGTACTCCGGAAAAGATAATGTCGAAAAGAGCGTTGCTGATCTCCGCGAGCTTCAGGTTGACACTGGCCCGGTAGCGCTCGATACCTTTGCGTTGCTCCCGAAACTTTGAGTAGCCATGTCCGGTGAGGATGTGAAGACTCACCGGCATGTTCAAATCCTGGGCTGCTGCCCAGAATCTATCGTAATGAACCGAGGTGAACGGAAGTTCCTTGGGTGGGGCCTGCCAGATCAGCGCGCCACGCAACCCGGCCTTGGCGCACCGTTCCAGTTCCTTTACGGCGTGCTCCGTGTTGTAGGTTGAAATCATAGGGACACCTACTAGACGGTCCAAGGAAATCTGACAGTACTCGATCAGCCAATTGTTGTAGGCTTGGCAGCATGCCTCCTGGAGGGCGGCATCATCCATGGCAAACAAACCCAACCCATGCGTAGGATAGAGGACTTCAGCGCTGACACCATCACTGGCCATTTCTATAATACGGCGATTGGGGTCAGATCCGCCGGCATGGGTTTGGAACCCCTCACCGACCTTGAGTTCCGGGAAACGGGGGACCTGGTCGCGCAGGGTCACTGGGAGCCTGGTTACCACAGTGTCCGCGGGCTCCATTACATGGGAGTCCGATGAGAAGAGAAGGTTCTCGGTGCTACCTGCTGTTCCGGTTCGATATGTTCTCTCGTAGAGTCCAGTGTCTATAGACATAGTCCACCACCTTTCTGCTAATGTCCGCTGCCCGAAAAGCAGTCTAACACGACATTCCGGGGAGTCAATTGGATTGATGACCTCATGTGTAAAATTCCAATCAACCGGCATTGAACCTTCTGGTCCCATGGGTTAGAAAGCCTCAACGACAGAGCTCAGAAAGGAGAAACTCATGTTTTTCGAACTGCGCCAATACAAGATCAAGGGGGGCCAACGCGACAACTGGGTCAAGTTCATGGAAGAGAAAGTCATCCCGTTTCACGTTTCCAAGGGGATCATCGTGGTGGGAAGTTTTACCAGCCCCGAGCAGAAAGATACCTATGTCTGGATCCGCAGGTTTGAGAGTGAAGAACAGCAGAAGTGGTATTCCAAACAGGTGGCGGACAGCGAATACTGGCAGAAAGAAGTGGTGCCATACATTAACGAGTGGAATGACCGGTCGGCCATGGTAGTCACACGCCTGGAAGCAACTCCAAAGTCCGTGGTTCAGTAGGGGAACAAACAACTAAGTAAAAAGTTAAAAGTATAAAGGCAAAAGTGCGAACGGGGAGCTAAGAGAGTCGTAATCGGCAAGACCAAAGCGTAGAGCCCAGCCAGTATTGAGTACCGAGCGCTGAGGACTGAGGGTTCAAGAAAAATGCTAATGGCAAAACATTAAAACAGACTCTAGCCTGATTGGAGAGGCGGTTGACAAGGAACGTGGGGATTTTCTAGGATAGGCCCATGATTAATCTAGCTGAGAATGTCGCAAAAGTGGTTGACAATGCCTTTGACAACGGTAATCCCTGCATCCTCGCTTCCGCGTCGGCATCGGGAGAGCCCGATATAGGATTCAAGGGGAGTATGATGGTCTTCGACACCGAGTCCCTGGCCTATTGGGAGCGCACCAAGCGGGTGCACTTGAAGAACATCACTGAAAATCCGCATGTGGTGGTGTTGATCAGAGATCAAAATGCGAAAGTCGCGTTGCGCTTCCACGGTGAGGCCACCCTTCATGAGAGCGGACCGGTGCGGGATCAGGTCATGGCGCGAGTCATCAAGCCTGAGCTGGATAAGGATCCAGAGAGAACGGGTCTAGCCGTGGTCATCCGTTTGAACCGGGTCACAACCATAAGCGGCCAGGTTCTTCAAAGCCGCTAACGCCCAGTCCATAACCAACGAAGCGGCTTTCTCTTTTATATAGGTGACCCTCAACCCATTTCCCAATCCGGGGTCGGATCCTTTAGTTATCCATTTTGGTAGCCTATTAAAAGCCTTGATCACTTGCCCGCAGCGGGCTATAAGACTCATACGTAGTTTCATCACTATTGCCTTGCTATTGAACGTCTATTTTTCGAGGAGGTAGATAGAATGACCAATCAATTCGCGACCAAAATTATTGACGGCGACGGCCATATACAGGAAGACAGCGAGGGAATCGTTGCCCATATGTCTAACCCTTACCGGAAAATTGCGGAACGCAGGAACGTGGTCTTTCCACCCCTGGATCACCTCCACGCCGGTCGAGCGGTTGAGACGCCCCCCGTGCGGGACGGCCGGCCCGAAGTTGGCCCCCAAGGCTGGGTTGATTTTCTCGACGACGTGGGCATTGATTGGACCGTCCTCTACCCGACTAAAGCCCTCTCCTACGGTAAGATTGTGAGTCTCGACTATGCGGTGGAGGTCTGTCGCGCTTACAACGATTGGCTCTATCACACCTACCTCGAGTTTAACCCCCGCTTCAAGGGCATGGCCCTCATTCCGATGCAGGATCCTGAGGAAGCTGTAAAGGAGCTGCGCCGCGCGGTGACCGAATTGGGAATGTTTGGCGCCATGATGCCGTCCAATGGCCTACCGTCGCCGCTAGGGGCCAAGACATATTGGCCGGTATACGCCGAGGCGGATCGGCTCGGTTGCTGTCTCGCAGTGCATGGCGGAGCTCATGATCGCTTCGGCATGGACCACATGAATATGTACGTCCCCGTGCACGCCCTGGGCCATCCCTGGGGACTCACCATCAATTGCGCCGACATCGTCTATAACGGCATCTTCGAACGCTTCCCTCGAGTACGCATCGCCTTTCTCGAAGGGGGTGTCGCCTGGTTGCTGCTATGCCTGGAGCGGCTCCACGCGTCCCATGAAACACATTTTCAACATATCCCTGAGGGCGAGTTCGGCATAAGGGAGGACGAGAAGCCAAGCGAGTATATCATTAACAAGATCAAAGAGGGCCGCTTGTACATTGGCTGTGAAACGGAAGAGTTGACCATGCCCTTCGCCATCAAGGTAGTTGGGAACCAGCCGTTTATCTATTCCTCCGACTTTCCTCATGAAGTCACCAACGAGAGCTGTAAACGTGACATCGGCGAGCTGTTGGAAAGTGGCGAACTCACTCGGGATGACAAGGAAGCCGTGCTTGCACGTAACGCCGAACGGTTCTACAGATTGCCGCTGTAGTATCAACTATTAAGGAGGATTGGCCATGAACGACTGTCGCGCTGCCGTCATAACTGCACATAATCAACCGCTGGAAATCCAGCGGGTCCCCATCCCCGAGCTGGATCCGGGCTCCTTGCTGGTAAAGATAACGGCCTCGACCCTATGCGGCACCGACGTCCACCGATGGCATGGGCCCCTGTCCCCCAGCGACTCCCTGCCGATTATTACCGGCCACGAACCCTGTGGGCTCATCGAAGATATCAACGGTGAGCGCACCGACATCCTGGGCAACCCGGTGAAGAAGGGCGACAGGATCGTATGGAGCTATGTCAGCTGCGGCCACTGCTACTACTGCACCGTAGCGCTTCAACCCTGTATTTGCCGCGGCCGGGCATCCTGGGGACACAACCGAAGCGACCAACCGCCCTACCTGTTGGGAAGTTGCGCCGAGTACATGTACGTCCCGCCTCCTTGCCAGATTATTCGTGTTCCGGAAGAAGTTTCATCCGCCTCGGCTGCAGCCGCAGCATGCGCGTACCGAACCGTGATGCATGGGTTCGATAAACTGGGCGCCCTCAAGAGCCATGAAACGGTAGTGGTACAGGGTAGCGGCCCCCTAGGTAACTTTGCCACAGCGGTGGCACGGGATCACGGAGCAAAACAGGTACTGGTCATCGGCGCGCCGGCCGCCCGTCTGGAAGTAACCAAGCGCATGGGAGCAGATGCCGTGCTGAATCTGGAGGAGGTCACCAAACCGGAAGATCGCCGTAAATGGGTGCGTGACCACACAGCCGGTCGGGGAGCCGACGTGGTGATTCAGGTGGCCAACAACATGGCGGTGCCCGAAGGGCTCACCATGCTGCGGGACGGCGGTCGATTCGTATGCATAGGCGCAGGGGGAAATGCTGACGTCGCCGTGAACCGTATGCCAGGAGAGATGACCTTTCACACTATTCGCTCCGGGGAACCACGTCACTGGCTGCAGGCCATAGATTTCCTCGCCTCGCGAAGAAAAACATTTCCCTTCGAGGAGATGATTTCCAAAGCTTACAAACTGGAGCAGGTAAACGAGGCGCTACAGGCCATGGCCAGCTACCAGGTGGTGAAGGCCGTCATTAATTTTTAATAGAGGGGCGTGCTGATTATTCGTGATCGTGACTGGCTATCGTGATCGTGACGCGTGATCGATAGTGCGACACGAACTGCCCCCCCCACCAAATTCGTATTTACCAAGAAAACCGTTTCCTTAAACATCCTTATATTTCGAGCACGTACACGAGCACGGTTTCCCTCACGTCTTCCTTCCGGGACCTAGCCGCGCTTTTGCGGGCCCACTTTTTCGATATTGATCCGCATGGCGATGCGCCCTTCTGCTATTGTCTTTTTTCGAACGTCCTCCCAATTTTTCGGCTCACCTCGAATCTGACGATGCCAATCGAAAACGATATCCATGGCCTGAGGCTGTGGAATTACCTCTGCCTTACCGTCCACCTGGATGTACTTTGAACCATGGAACTCATCACCAAAGACCAGTAGTGAGATTTGCGGGTTGCGCTTGATGTTTTTTACCTTATAAGTGGACTCTCGGCTGGTAATTATGAGATCCCCGTTGGCAACGATGGCTGGAGAAACAAGGGTCATCTGAATGGAGCCGTCTTTCTTCCGTGCCACCAGGACGCCATGTTGCTTACCTTTTAGAAAATCTCTTGCTTCGGCAATATTCATCGTACCTCCAAAATTCTTATTCGTGTTCGTACTGAAATTCCCAATGATGAGATCGGACCATCGATTCCAGTTGTCTCTCAAACAACAAAACTGCTGTGGTTTGGAACCAATCCCGCAGGGACTGTTGTTATTCGGTTACGTCGCAATATTTTAATGAAGCCAACGCTGGGTAGAAATATCGCATTACGGCTGACTTCGGAGTCCAAGTTTAATCCGTGTACCTAAAAATTGTCAATCCTGAGGAATAGTTAGAGTGGGGTTGCATCCGGCGATCGGCTACCCGGCCACTGGCCCATCCGCCAGATTCCGTCCCCCCGATGGAGCACCCTTTAACTCCGGTAGTTTTTCTACTAACCTTAATGAGCTGTAGGCACAATACAGAAGTTTCGACGTGTTATAGGAGATGAGGTCGTATGCGCAAGTGGATGATAGCCGGCACTGTTTTGATTTTCCTGTTTGTGGTGGTTGTCCTGGCCGTTTTGAGTGCCAATTCATTGATCAACCGGAACAGGGATTACCTGGTCAAAAGAGCTGAGCAGGCATTGGGACGGAAGGTTTCCGTTGGGAAGGTAGAAGTATCTCTATGGAACGGAATAGGTGTACGGCTCAACGACTTTTCCCTTTCCAACGACGCTTCCTTTTCCGCCGGGGATTTCATTCGTGCCAAGGATCTGCAAGTAAATCTAAAGATCATCCCGTTGTTGTCCAAGGAAATACAAGTCAAAAGGTTGATTCTTAATAGTCCTGTTATTGGAATCCGCCGAAACAAAAATGGCACTTTCAATTTCGCCAGCCTTGGCGGAACAAGCAAAGAAAAAGCGCCGGCGGGCAAAACAAAAGTGAGAGAGCCGCCCAAGGAAAAGATTAGCTCTCTTCCCCTGCTGGTTAGCCTGGTCGATATCTCAGACGGAGACGTTCACTACGTGGACCGTCAGGAGGGAATCGACCTGCGAATAAAACAGATCGACCTCAGAGTTAAAGACCTGAATTTTGACAAACCATTCTCAGTATATCTGGCTGCCGCGCTTTTTTCAGAAAAACAGAACCTCAAAGTTCAAACCCTACTGGGCCCCCTTCGTCAACATACCAATGTTGAACAGATCCCTGTGAATGGTAAGGTCAATGTGGATCCCATCGATTTCGGCAGACTGATCGTTGCCGCTCCTATCATTAGGACTTTTTTGCCCAAGGGTTTGAATATTACAGGACCATTAAGAATCAAAGACACGCAGTTGAAAGGGACATTAAATAAACTAGCCCTCGCCGGAACCGTGGAGGGCACTGACATGTTCATCCGTTTTGGACCAAATTTCAGGAAAGACGCAGGTATCCCCTTGGTAATTTCCTTTGACGGTGAGGTGACCAATAAAAATCTTTCCTTCCGGCAAGTCAAGGTGAAACTCAGCGGATTAGAGCTTCTGGGTAAGGGAAAGGTACGGCTGGGAATAGAGCCGGTTCTCAATTTGTCGGTGGATTCTAACCAGTTTTCCCTCAAGGGTTGGGAAAAAATCGTGCCCCCGATTCTAAACTATCAGCTTTCGGGCAATGCAAAGATCGAAACGAAAGTGAATGGACGGTGGACGAAACATACTACACCACGAATCAAGGGCAATATGACACTGTCGGGAGTCAACGCCAGGCTGCCCCAATTTCCTCAGCCCCTCAAGGACTTGAGCGCCAAGATAAACTTCACCAGCAAAGGGGCGAATTTTAAAGAAACCACGTTGACACTGGGGAGATCCCGGATTCGCCTGGACGCGCAAATCAAACGATTCTCTCCTCTGAAGGTTTCCTACAAGTTTTTTACACCTGAAATTTGGCCGGCTGATTTTCAACCAAATCATCCTGCCGAACGAAAGGCCGATGTAATCAAGAATCTCAGCAGCACGGGACAATTGAATGTCAAGAACGGCAATCTCAATTACCAGGGGAAACTCACTTCCGGTCAGGGTACTCTCTATAATATTGCTTATAAGAAACTCGGGGCGGGCCTGGTATTGGAAAACAAGGTTGCCACCATCCGGGATTTTCGAGTGAACTCCCTTAAGGGCTCCCTAGAGGCCCAGGGAACCTATGCTTTTAAGAATCCCGTACCGAGTTTTTCTCTTACCAGTAAAATTCAGGGACTGGACCTCAAAGAACTCTACCGCGCCATGGATCCCAAGGCACCACTGATCATTCAAGGAAACCTGAATGCCAACCTGAAGGTTGCCGGTAGCGGAAAAGATTGGAAAGAAATTGAGCCGCGACTGAGGGGTGAAGGGAACGCAGAAGTCCTGGACGGCGCCCTGCTGAATTTCAACCTTGCAGAAGGGACCATTTCCGGAATAACCGGTATCCCTGGACTTACTTCACTCATCACACCGCAGGTGCGGGAACAGTATCCTGAGATCTTTCAGTCGAAAGACACCAAGTTCAAGGAGCTTAAAACACTCTTCAGCATGGGCGACAGCCGGTTGAACGTGAAGAACCTCAGAATCACTGCCGCGGACTTCACAATTTTGGGCAAGGGTCAGGTTTTATTTAACCGCAAGACCGAGTTTCGTTCTGTTATGCTATTTTCGCAGAAACTGTCCGCCGATCTGGCAAGGGCGGCTCGGGAAGTGAAGTACATTTACAACCAGCAAAACCAGCTGGAGATCCCCTTTGGCCTCACCGGAACTCTACCCAACGTACGTCCAAGACCCGACTCCAATTTCTTAGCTAAACTGGTGCAACGGGGAGCGACTGGGAAGGGAGCTGAGGAAATTTCAAAACAGATCTTCGGCTCGAAAGAACCTAAGTCACCAGAGGAAGCCAAGGAAAGGGATGCCGTGGAGAACCTCATCCGTAAGGGCTTGCAGGGCATCTTCGGCCGCTAAATCGGTCAGCGTCAGCGGGTCTTTTGCTACCTTGATAGACCTGACCCCATTTCTTGGTTTTTAATTTTACCTTTTTCCCAAACGGTCGTGCACAAGGACTCCAAGGATGAATACCGTGCCGGCGGCCGTCATGCCGAGGAATCCAAAGGCCGCCCAGAATCCCAGGCCGCCCGAGAGCACCGCAAACATAGAGGTGCTGGTGGGAGACCCGAAGCTGCCAATGGAATGCCACACACCATAAAACTTACCCCGGGCCTTTTCAGGCGCAATGTCGGAGCCCAAGGTTTGCATGCTGCCACCCGTGACGGCGTTGCTGGCGTATACACAGAGGTATGCCAGAAAAAACAAGTGGACCGGCATCTGGAAGTAATCTGTAATACCGAGGAAGATCATAGCGACCGTGAGCAACGAGAAACCGGGCAGCAGGATAGCCTTTCGCCCGAATCGGTCCATGATGTAACCCCCGCAAATGGTGATGGGGATACCAACGGCCGTGGCAATGGTTGCGAGGAGCCCGATGGTCTGCGGCGACAAATGATACACGTAAGCGCCATAGAAGTTCAGCTGACCGGAAAAGATCGGACTGCGGGTCATTGCAGCAAAGAGTTGGGCCACAAAGAAAATCATCACCTGGTAAGTGAACAAAGTCCGGAACCCCGATTCCTCCGTCTCTTGCTCCTTTGTCCCTTGGCCCTTGGTTTTCCCTGTCAAATGGGGGGCCGTCTCCTTAGTCAGTTTGAAACTTGGGATGATAGCCAGGAGGGACAGCAACGCGAGGGCAAAGAACGGTGCGCGGATGTCCCAGTAGCCGGCAATAAATCCCCCGAGAGCCGGTGAGAAGAGTCGGCCGGAATGCTGCATTGCGGCCATGGTGGTAATCTGGCGGCCGCGTTCCCGGTCGGCGCCGGTATCGGCGATCATGGCCAGCCGGCCCAGGTGCCACATCTGCTGTCCCACTCCACCAATAAACCGGTAAATGAGGAGTTCGGAAAAGGAGCGCGCCACGGGAACAAGTACCGAAGAAACCGCAAGTATGACGGGACCCGTAAGAAGTATCTTCCTGCGCCCAAAGCGATCCAGCAGCAAGCCGATGGGGAAACTCGAAAGGGTAACGCCCAACTGATGAACGACAATCACCAGAGAGGCAATCTCAAAGGAAACACCGAAGGACTTGGCGTAAACAGGAAGCGCCGGAACAATGATCCCGGTGCCAACCGCAAGGGTCATGGCCGGAACATAGATGGATAGAAAATTTTGCCGCGAGTAGATACCGCCGCCACCACCACTAGCCACGAGCCGCACCTGCGGGAGATGCAAAACAGCCTAGGGTTATGGGTTTGCGATTGTAAGAATACATCCTCATCCTCTTTTCGTGTTTTCAGGCTGAAATCAAACCTTTCATGTGTATCACAAGAAACAGAACACGCATAGAGAAGAGCGTATGGCGCAAAGCGCAGAACTTAAGAAACTAGGTTGCAGCCTGGTTATCATGGAGATAGATAGTATCTGATTTCCACAGACAGGGAGCCATACATGAAATTCAGTCTCTTTACCGAAGTGCAGTGTCCATCTGGGGTACCACCCGTCAAGCGTCTGGATGATTTCCTGGTACAGGCGGAAAAGGCGGATGAACTGGGTTACCACGGACTGTGGATTTCAGAACTCCACTTTCAACCTGAGTTCTCGGTTTTCTCCGCCCCCTACCCTGTCCTCGGCGCAGTCAGTCAACGGACCAAAAAGATTCGGATGGGAGTGGCGGTAAATATTCTTCCCGTTCATCACCCCCTTCAGTTGGCCGAGCAGGCAGCCATGATCGACCTTCTCTCCCATGGGCGCATGGACTTCGCCATTGGCATGGGCCATTTCCATTCGAGGGTCTACGAGGGTTTCGGGGTGGAGCAGGAAAAGGGCCGAGAGATGATGGAGGAGAGCGTAGAGGTAATCCGGGCGGCCTGGACGCAAGACGTGTTAAAATTCGAGGGCAGATTTTATCGTATTCCAGAAGTGGTGCCAAACCCCCGGCCAATTCAGCACCCGCACCCTCCTATCTATACCGCCACAGGTTCCCCCGACGGGATAGAACTTGCCGCCCGCCTGGGCCTCAACCTGTTATTGCCGCTCCACACCCTGACCCGTGAGAGGATCAAAGAATCAGCTGCTTCCTACTGGGAGTGTCTTGAAAAACACGGTCGCACTCGGTCTGAAGGGGAAATCGGATTGCTGGTCCCGGTTCATATCGCCGGGACTGCACAGTTGGCACAGGAACGGGCCCAGTCCGGTATCATGGACTACTACGCAGTGATCCGTAAAGTTCGATACGATTACCGAGATTGGTGGATACAACGCGGGCTGGATCCCTCGCGACTCCGCCGTCCCGCATGGGAGGAAATCACCTATGAACGCATCTGTAAAGAACATGCGGTGCTGGCTGATCCCGATACGGCGGTGGCGGAATTGCGGGGACTTCAACAGGAAACGGGTGCAGACCATATCCTGTGCTGGATGAACATGGGGAGCATTTCCCAGGAGCTGGTTCTTGATTCCATGGAAAGGTTCGCCCGTAACGTTATGCCACACTCGCTCTGAGCAGCAAGGGATCAGTGACCGGAGTTCTCCCACATGGCAAGAGCCACGCGGCAACACAGGGTGTCTTGCTCGGACCGAGTGCCGCCTGCCACCCCGATGGCGCCCACGATGGCAACCCCATCCACAATGACGATTCCGCCACCCGTAGGCGTGATGCGACCGCGATGGGAAATTATGAGGCTTCGCAGCCAAGTCTGCCGCGCTTGTGGCACCAACTCGTCGGTGGGTACGTGAAACGCGGCTGCCGTGTAGGCCTTATGGAATGCAAACTCCGCCGTCCTCGGGTCAGCCCCGTCCATCTGCCCTACAGCAATGGGACAGCCGGCCTCGTCCACAACCGCAACTGTCACCTTCATTCCCTCTTTACCGGCATAGGCTAGCGCCGCATTGACCATTTCCCATGCCTTCTCCATCGGAACCGGACCAACGTCCGGTTTATTTTGCCGAAAGAAGCTGGCGTTGACCTCCAGCGAGTGCTTGTGCTCGCCAGGTAGGTCGTGATCAACGAAAATGGCGTCCACAGGGCAAACGATCTCGCATTGCTCACAATCGATACACACCTCGGGATCGATGTAGAACTGTGGCGCCCCGGGTGTGGTATGAATGCAGGCAACCGGACATACATCCACGCAGGAACCGTCATTGGTACAAAGTTCAGTGATGACGTAAGTCAATTGCCTCTCCTCGCCGGTTCTCAGAATTACAGATTGAAAATTGCAGATTCCAAATCCAAATTTGCCATTTGAGATTTGCCATTTGCAATCCCGAAGGGCTAGCCGTCTGCCATCAGCGGTATATCCGTACGGATGATATTCGCCACATGAACGTGGGTCCCA
Organism: uncultured Binatia bacterium (SeqCode); assembly: GCA_965215595.1. Classification (GTDB taxonomy): domain Bacteria; phylum Desulfobacterota; class Binatia; order UBA9968; family CAXXLF01; genus CBDCDW01. The sequence goes on from CBDCDW010000007.1 coordinate 1,534,587, forward strand.
TAACTTTTAGTCGTCAGCTTCCCGTCGGAGTTGACCGTCCCCAGACCTGCCGCTTCGGCTAGCCGCTCGGCATTGGCATCTGCCGCCGCGGTGGCGCGAAATCCAAGCTCCCTGATCCATGCGCTTAACACGAAAGTAACGAACAGTCCGTTCTGTACGGGCACCTGACCGCCTACACCGGGGGCCACTCGTGGGTCCACTTTGGCTTGTAGGGCGCAAATGACTGCGAAGGAAAATTCTTCGCCGTTGTCAAATTCACTGGTGTCCAATTTTGTGATTCCCACCAGATCGGCACCCAGATAGCGTGCCAGTTCTTTCGTATGGCTAGAGGTAATTTCAGGCGTGTGGATGTCAGCTTTGGTTGGAAAAATATTGCCCTCGGGGGCACTACGGATCAACTCCGGCATGGAGTTGCCAAGATCAGCAATGGGCTTGTTGAGAAAAGTCTCCCAGTAGGGATCCTCCCGGGCGGCCTTTCCAAGCCAGGGAATACTAAACGGTCCCAACCGCAAAGCCACTAGACATCCCGTTTCACGAATCGGTTAGTATTTTCCTTCAGAGGTGCATAGTAGCCCATATTACCGACCACGTGTTCTGATGCTTTGTCCCCTTCATGGGAGGCCGTGCAACCGGCAACGGTACAGGCGTGTTCGCCGGGTTTGACGCCGGAATCATAACCAAGCCATTTCACCCGTGTCTGACGCGCTACTCCCCAGAACCGGTCGTCGATGGCCTTGAGGGCCTTCACCAGGAACGGCCGCAAGGAAAAGGGACAAGTGTGGAGAGCCAAAATGGTAAGGCTGCGCCACCAAACGTTTGGTTTCGTAAAGGGGCAAACGGTTGCGCAGGTGAGGCAGCTACCCCAGTGATCGTGGGTATAAGCGCGCAACTTGTAACAGGTGAGCCAGTTGATCTTGTACTTCTCGACACCGTTGTAGACCTCTTTGCCTTCGAAGGTGATGCTGTTGGTGGGACAATTGATGGCGCATTTCCGGCAGATCTTGCAGAAGTCTTCAACACCTATGTCGACGGGTTGGTCCGGAACCAGTGGAAGGTCGGTCATAATGGGATCTGGCATATGTATGCGGGCACCGTACTTTTCGTTTATGAGGAGCCCGTTTCGACCCAGCTCCCCGACACCGGAGGCCAATCCTGAGGCCTGAGGGTTACACACACCGCGGAGCGCGGTATACCCCAATTCTTTCACGTACCCTTCCAGAGCCTTGAGAATCATGACACCTCTCATCTGCGACACATGATAGGCAGAGTCACCAATGTGATGCCGATGGGCCTGGAGTTTATTGTAATCCCACGCTGTGGTGGCAACGATGAGATAAGGGAATTTACGGACCAGCTCCTCTGGAGCCTGAGTTTCATATGCATCCTCCGCCGTACCGTCCTGAACGTAGCGGGCGCCGGCGTACAGGAAGCTCGGATGCGCCTTGGCAATGGCTACAATATCGGCACCCATATAACGGGCGACAGCTTTGATATGGCGCGTCATGGCAGCAGGATCATCCACGGAAACCCGATCCGGATTGACCTTTCCTTTGCTTGCCCGGTTAACAACCGTGGTCAGGAAATGTCTGTGGTCGGCGAAATGGTTTGGGGCGGATACCCGGGTCAAGGGATCTTTGGAAACCGTGTTGTGCTGGTAGTTGAATAGAGCCTTCCCCAACTCACCGCGCCGGTTCTTTGGGTGCGGCGACTGGTTCATGTCGACGTTGGCCACAGGTCCTACAATTCGGACGGTGCGGCCAAGGTACGGGGGCGGAGGAAAGTCAGCCTTCGCCTGATTACTTTTGAGGCCATCACCTTCGTTAAGTGGTTTAGCGGCACTCTCCAGTCCTTCAGCCATGGCAGATTCTCCTTCCTAAATTTAGGCTTTTAACCCTAACGGTTAGCAAGTGTTTAACGATATTTTAGGCACAAAACAGTATTAATTCAAGTTCCAACTCATGCATAGGAGGCGAGAGCAACTTCGGCACATCGTTGGTCCTGATCATCGGTACCGCCGGCCACGGCAACGGCGCCCACAACACTACCACCCTCCACCACGGGCACAGCTCCCGCACCGGGCATAATTCGACCGCTGCTGGATACCACCAAACTCTGAAACCAGGTCTGGCCTGCAATCCCTGTTAATTCCTTCGTGGGTTGCTGAAAACTGGCTGCCGTGTAGGCCTTGTTGAGAGCGATTTCCACTGTGATGGGGCGCGCGCGATCCATTCGGCCCACAGCGATCATTCGGCCACTCTGATCAACCACCACCGCAGTAACCGCGATGTCCAACTGCGCCGCCTCTGTATGAGCGGCGCGAACTATTTCAATTGCCTTTTCTCCTGGTATCGCCATGGTCGCTTCGACCCTCTCTAGGTGATAAGTGCAAACGCCAGATCAACGAGATGCTTTAAATAGGCCGTAGTCTATTCCCGCCGGCAAGGTGTGTCAAATGCTCAAAGAAGCAAAGCGCGTGGCGCCAAGCGCAATTTTTTGAGCGAAAAGCATTCGGAAGAATCAACCGCAGATTAACGCAGATGGTCGCCGATATTCGCAGACAAGAATTGGGACATTTCACCGCAGAGACGCAGAGTACGCTGAGAGAAGACCTTCTTTTGCCCAATCGGGAGACGACGATTGGGCAAAACTAGTCTTTAAATGAAATATAATTTTGTTTGTCGTCGCACCCAGCTGAGAGCTGACAGCTGATAGCCATCCTACTTCTTTACTTAACCCTCCACACTGTCTTTTCTGCATACTGCTCCCTGCCCACTGTCTTTCTCGTTCTCCGTCATGCGCATGCTCTTTGCGCTTTGCTATCAGGCTCAGCATTCTTGGGCGCGCTGGACATCTGGGTCCAATGTGGTCTAGAAATCAGGGAGACATGAATTCTTTGTCATCCAGGAGGTAGAAAAATGGCTCAGGTCGTCGGAAGGCCCACACCAAGGGTCGAGGGAGAAGAGAAGGTCACTGGTGGGGCACTTTACAGTGCGGATGTGGCATTGCCGAATACCCTGTGGGGCAAGATTCTTCGCAGCCCGATTCCCCACGGGCGTATCAAACGAATCGACGTGAGCCAAGCCGCTCAGGTTCCCGGCGTAAAATCTGTGATCACCGGAAAGGACGTGGCCGGACTCCGCATCGGGAGACAGATTTATGACACGCCGATCCTCGCTGACGATGTGGTTCGGTTCGTGGGGGATAAAGTGGCCGCCGTGGCAGCGGAAAGCGAGGACGCCGCCGATCAGGCCCTCCAGCTCATCGAGGTTGAATACGAGGAACTGGAATCCGCGCTGGATCCCCTGGAAGCATTGAGACCAACGGCTCCACTGATCCATCCTGATGTCCTCTCCTACAAAGGGTTACCCAGTCCATTGGAGTCGGCGAGTAATCTTTTTGCCTACTTCTGCTGGGGGAATGGAGACACTGACACTGGCTTTCAACAGGCCGACGAGATCGTGGAAAACACCTTTGAGACCCAGGTGGTTCATCAGTCTTACATCGAGCCTCACGCGTGCGTGGTAAAGTCCGATTCTTCCGGTGGTGCCGAGATTTGGGCCTGCTGCAAGACTCCTTTTGCAGTGCGCCGGCAACTCTCCAACGCGGTCGGGATCGCACCGGAAAAACTGGTTTTCCATCCGGTTCACATCGGAGGGGATTTCGGTGGCAAAGGGGGATTCATGAACATCCCCGTAGGATATTTTCTCTCACTCAAGAGCGGGGCACCGGTGAAGGTGGTCATGGACTACGATGAAGAACTCACCGCGGGCAATCCCCGACACGCTTCCGTTATCAAGGTTAAGACGGGGGTGAAAAGAGACGGCACCATTGTAGCGCACCACATGGAGTTTGTTTTCGATAGCGGCGCCTACGGTTCCATGAAACCGGCTGGCTACCTCAGGGGTGCTATGAACTGCGCGGGGCCATACAAAATTGCAAACTGTAAAATTGAAGAGAAGATGGTCTACACGAACAAGGTACCATGCGGACATATGCGCGCCCCCGGTGACCCCCAAGGTTTTTTCGCCAACGAGAGTCAGATGGACATTGTGGCCCGCAGGCTCGGCATGGACCCCGCAGAATTCAGGCGCAGAAATCTCCTTCGTGACGGGGACGTGTCACCCACAGGTGAAACCATGTTGCACATCAAGGCGGTGGAGGCTCTGGACAAGGCCATGTCCTTGTCAGGCTACCAGAGACCAAAGCCGAAAAATGTCGGCCGCGGTATGGCCTTCTCCGAGTGGGGCCCTGGAGGCGGTGAAGGAAACGTCTTTGTCAAGATCGACGAAGAAGGAACCATCACCGTTTCGTCTCCGGTGGTGGACCAGGGAGCCGGTACATATACAGTGATATGCGGAGTAGTGGCTGAAGAGCTCAAGACTTCCACACAGAAATTGAAGTTTGCTCACATGGATACCAGCACGGTTCCCAGTGATGGAGGAGTGGGCGGTAGCAGAGCAACAAGGGTTTACGGTAACGCGGCCTACGAGGCGGCACAGAAGGCAAGAGAGGAGCTCTTTGCCATTGCGGGTGATTGCCTCAAGGTCAGCCCCGCGGAGCTTTCGCTAACCAACGAGGCCGTAGTCCACCAGCGGAGTAAACGCCGCATGAGCTTTGCGGAGGTGGCTCGGGCGAAGGGATCTCCCATCGATGTCCAGGGCTATTACAAGCAGTCGGAAAAAACCCATCACGCCACCGTAGCCGCTCAGGTGGCAGAGGTGGAGGTGGATCCAGAGACGGGCCAGATCAGACTGAGACAATTTATTTCAGCCCATACCACAGGAAAGGTCATCAACCCGCTCATGCACCAGGGCCAGATTGATGGGGGAGTCGTCTTTGGACTGGGCTACGCCTTGACGGAGCATGTGATATTTGACGACGGAAAGGTAATAACTACTAACTTTGGCGACTATAAGATTCCTAATATTCAGGACATACCACCGCTAAAGACCGCGGTGATGGAAACGGTCCCGGGCGGGCCGGGTCCCTATAACAGCCTACCCATCGGGGAGGTGGCCAACGTCCCCACGGCGGCGGCCGTGGCCAATGCCATAGAAGACGCAGTGGGATTGAGAATAAAATCTTTGCCGCTCACCGCCGAAAAAGTTTTTTCCGTAACCAAATCGTGAGGATGGAGGCATAAGTGAATCCATGGAGGATGGAACCACAACGGGAACCGTCAGCACAGCAGGAGTGGCTCATGAATCGGTAAACATACCCAAGAGGGAAAAACAGATCGTCCTGTGGTTGAACAACGTCAACCACGCGATGAACCACTTTCAGAATCAAATCGTTTTTGTCATGTACCCCACCATCGCGCGCGAGATGGGTTTTGAGCCGTTACATCTGAGTCTTCTGACCGCCGGACGAAGCCTTTTCAATAACTGGGCGCAGTTGGGCTACGGATTTCTAACGCCCTTTGTCCCACGGTTAAAGCTCCTGGGTATCAGCAGTCTGGTCTATGCCACCGGAACTTTTTTCAGTGGCACCGCCTGGAACTTCCTGAGCTTCCTGGGGATCCGGTGCCTTGCGGCTTTGGGCTCAAGCGCTATGCACCCTGTGGGGACCAGCCTCCTGGCCAGTTACTTCAGGGAAAACCGGGGTGCGGTGCTCGCTTTGAACAGCAGCATGTCCCAGATCGGCAGCATTATGGCACCCTTGGTGGGAGGGTTCTTGCTCCTCTCCATCGGTTGGCGCAATACCTTTTTCGTAGTGGCCATTCTAAGCGTCTTCATGGCCGTGGCTTACTTTTTTTTCCGTGACCGTGTCAGGGACAACACGAAAACAGGGGAATCTAATAAAGCAAAGCTCGCGCGCAGCAAGGCCACCTACTTGCGCCTGCTTCACAACCGCAACTTTATGTTGATCGCCCTTGTGTTTCTCGTGGGCGGGGCCGGTCGCGGCGAAGTGATGCCGACTTACCTGCCTCTCTATCTGGAACGTGATTTCGGTTTTGAAACCAAGTTTACGATCGCGGTCCTGTTCCTGTTTCAGCTGGGCGGCCTGGGCGGACCTCTTCTACTCGGGTGGCTTTCTGATCGCGGTTCCCGCAAGCGGGTGACTCAGGCCTCGCTCCTACTCTCGGGGCTGGGTGCCTTAGCACTCGCCTGGCAGGTGCCTAATGCGTGGTTGATTATGCTCAATGTGATTTTCTTCGGCATGGTCACACATTCCCGTGGCAGTCTCACTCTAGCCATGGTGGCTGACTCGGTAACAGAGGAGGAACAGGACGCAGCCTTCAGTCTCTATTATTTTCTGGGGTTTTTATCGGCCCCCGTCTGGACCATCGTGACCGGCTACTTGTTCCAGGCCTACAGTTTCACTGTGGCGTTCACCGTCATGTCCACCAGCTTTCTTGCGGCGATGGCGGTGATGAACTTGGTGCAAGACACGCGCAAACCGCGTGCATAAGGTAAAAACTAATTCTCCCGCAGCTGTTCGTGCACCTGGGTACCAAGAATCAAGGCCGTGCCACCGGCCATCACCCCGAGAAAACCAAAGGCCGACCAATAACCCAAACTGCCGGATAACACCGCGAACATAGAGGTGCTGGTTGGGCCTCCTACGGTTCCTACCGTATTCCAAACGCCGTAGAACTTTCCCCGGGCATGCTCAGGCGCGATGTCCGACCCCAGAGTCTGCATGTTGCCGCTGGTGATTCCGTTGCTGGTGTAAACGCAGATGTACGCAAGAACGAACATGGCCAATGACATGCCCAAGTAATCGGTAAAAGTGATGAACCCAAAGGCCACCGCAAGTAACGAAAAGCCAGGGACCAGAGTGGCCTTCCGCCCGTAGCGGTCCATGATATAACCTGCGGCAATGGTTATCGGAATGCCGATGGCCGTCACGGCCGTGGCAAGGATTCCAATAGTCTGCGGCGAAAGGTCATAGGCGTAAGCCCCATAGAAGTTGATCTGCCCTGTAAAAATCGGCCCGCGGGTCAGCGAGGCGAAAAATTGGGCAACAAAAAAGATGGCCACCTGGTATGTGAACAGGGCCCGAAAGCTGGCGACTTGCGTCGGGTCAGACTGTGTCCGTCCGCTGCCAGCGCCCTTGGTTAAATGGGGTGCCGTCTCTTTCACCAGCTTGAAACTTGGAATGATGGCGATCAGGGACAGCAGCCCATGCGCAATGAACGGCGCGCGAATGTCCCAGAAACCGGCCAGCAACCCTCCAAGGGCGGGGGAAAAGAGTCGGCCGGCATTTTGCATTGCAGCCATTGTCGTAATCTGGCGGCCGCGCTCCCGATCCGCCCCTGTATCCGCGATCATCGTAAGCCGGCTCAAGTGCCACATCTGCTCCCCCACTCCGCTGATGAAGCGATAGACCAGCAGCTCCGGAAAAGTCTGGGCCAGAGCAGTCAGAACCGCCGAGATGGCAAGCAGCACGGGCCCGGCGAGCAAGATCTTCCTACGGCCGATACGGTCGATGAGCAAGCCCACGGGATAGCTCGATAGGGTCATGCCCAGCTGTTGGACGATGATCGCCAGCGAGGCAACTTCAAAGGAGACTCCAAACGACTTGGTGTATATAGGCAGGGCCGGGACCACGATCCCGGTACCTATGGCAAGCGTCATCGCCGGAACATAGATGGATAAAAAGTTCTGGCGCGAGTATAGTCCGCCCCCGCGCTCCGTACTACTCACAAATTACCCTCTTTTCAAAACGCCGAATGGTGGAGAACCGCCGAGGGGTGAGATACGAACCAAGTGGCCAGCACCAAAGAGACCAAACAGTGGCTTGATCATTACTGAACTCCGGCAAGAAATGCAAAGTGCATAGCGCAAAGCACTGGAAGTTATAAGCCATGAACCGCAGTTTCTCGCCGATTATCGCAGATCGGGAGTCGGACTTTTCACCGCAGAGATGCAGAAACGAAATAAATTCGAAGCACGAAATCCGAAATACTAAACAATCTCAAATGACCCAATGTCTAATGTCCAAAATCATAAAAGTGAACGGTTTAGGATTTAGTTAATTTGAATTTCTGTATTGTTTCGGATTTCGATATTCGGATTTCGAATTTTAATTTTAGCCGTACTTGGCGCCCTTTGCGTCTTTGCGCGAGCTATCTTTTTTCGGGAATCTGGTTCTGATTGCTCCTGACGCTATGCGCACAGCGCCATGCGCTTTGCCTAATGAGATTCTGCCTTTTCCCTTTTTACTTTTGCCTTTATATCAATAAGTATTTCTCTTGCAGCATTGTATCCAGGCAATCCTGTCACGCCACCACCGGGATGGGTTCCAGACCCGCACAGATACAAGTTATCGACTGGTGTTCGGTACTGCGCCCATCCCCGCAAGGGGCGAAGAGAAAAAAGCTGGCTCAAGACCATATCTCCGTGGAAGATGTTGCCATGGGTCAATCCGAAATCTCTCTCGATATCCAGCGGAGTCAAAACCTGTCGGTGAATTATCGCCCCTTTGATATTGGGTGCATAATTTTCCAACGTCTCAATGACCTGATCCGCGTAGCTTTCCCGGAGGTCATCCCAACTCCCTGATTTAAGATGGTAGGGTGAGTACTGGACAAAAATCGACATGATATGCCTACCGGGCGGAGCCAACGAATCGTCATAGGTGGTGGGAATGCAACATTCGAGCATGGGGTTAGTTGAAGGGAGCCCCTGCTCGGCGTCACGCCACGCCTCTTCCATGTAGGTCAGGCTGGGACAAATATGAATCGTGCCTTTGTGCTGCGGACCCGGCTCGATTCCAGGAAGGGCGGTAAAATTTGGCAGCTCTCCCAGGATCAGATTGACCTTCAGGGCATGACCCTCCATTTTTAAACCTTCAATTCGACTGCGAAATGAAGGCGGCAGATCTCCATTATTCATGAGTGTCAGGAAGGTCTGCTTGGGATCCGCATTGGATACGATGATCTCGGCCGCCATCTCATCGCCATTGCTCGTGACAACTCCGACGGCTCTGCCAGAACGGGTGCTGATTTTTGCCACCGTTGCTTCACTCTGAATCACCACTCCCTTCGACTCGGCAGATCTTCTCAGGGCCTGTGTGATGCCCCCCATACCGCCTTTGACAAATCCCCAGAGGCCCCGTTTGCCCCCCACCTCACCCATACAGTGGTGCAAGAGAACGTAGGCGGAGCCCGCTGTGGAAGGCCCGCCGTTAAACCCAATAACTCCATCCGTGGCAAGAGTCGCCTGGACGACCTCGGATTGAAAATAATCATCCAGAAAACCTTGTACGCTCCGTCCCATGATTTTGGTGAGCCCAGACAGGTCTCTCCATCCGAGACCTAACAGTTGGCTACCAAGAACCAGTGCCCTCTTCCAATCCTCCAAGGTGGTGGGAAATAGGTTGGCCGGCGTCCTTCTGAATTGAGATTCGGCAAAGACCGCCAGGCGGTTGATGAGTTCTTCATAGACGGGATACTGCTCGGCGTCGTGCCGTGAGAACTTGGCAATTTCATCGAGGGTCTTTTTCTGATCCTGCCAGAAAAGCAAAGATTGACCGTCCGGCAATGGCGTAAAGGACGCCGGGTCCTTGGGGAATATACAATAACCGAAACGTTGCAGTTCCAAGTCTTCGATCACTCGTGAATCCAGCAAACTGCAGACGTAAGATGCCGTGGAAACCCGATATCCTGGTAGTGGTTCCTCAGTGACGCATGCTCCTCCAACTACTTGCCGCCGCTCCAGGATCAAAACCTTTAGACCCCAGCGTGCGAGGTATCCTGCAGTCACCAGACCATTGTGGCCTGCGCCGATAATAATAACATCGAACCGTGTCATGGGGTGAAACCGAGGCTAAAGAAGCCAAAAGGTAAAAGTGAAAAGGCAAAAAGAATAGAGTCAACGTTAAAATTCAGGGATGGACCCAATGATGGTTGGTTTGATTTCATCATCGACGACTCTTGCTCGAACCTTAACATTTGCATCTCCGAGTTAACGACGCGAACGTCCACGACCGTGCCTTGAAGGCGCGCGCTCAACCTCGCTGCCAAAGGCCCCGGGTTTTCCGTTCAGGAACTCCATGGCAACCCTTCCCGCCCTTGCCTCATCAGAAGTAACTTTCTCGGGATGGCGGTAATCCTGCTTTTCAATGAACCGCTCGAGCTTGTCTCTCAAGGATTTCGCCTTGTTTGCCTGGACCTCCATCAACAGATGGAAATTGGCATGGTTGGAAAAAAGCTCTTCAGTCAGGAGAAAGTGGGGCAGACAGATTCCTTGGGACTCTCCATAGGACTGAAAAAACTCATCCTCCGGGAGTTGTTCCAGAAGCTGCTTCAAGTGATAGGACTCGAATTGGCTCACATGGCGACAAACTGGACAGATCCCCTGCTTGATCTTTGGACGGATCTTCTGCTTGTTTTTAACGAAGACCGTTTTGAGAGTTCGCTTTTTGCCGTTGTGTCCGACTTCCGCCAGACGTTCAAATTTCTTCAGGAGATCCGAGGCGAGGATGGCGAAACCAACCTGAGGAGAACTGATTTCGGGAAGTTTGGATACTTGCCAGGTATGCCAGTTGCACAGCCCAAAGGAACGGAGCAATTCCAATCGTGTTGGAACATCCATGATGCGCTCGTACATCATCATATCAAGGTAGCCAAGACCATCCTTTATAAACAGCGAACAAATGGGGCACCCTGGTTCCTTCACAGCGTCCAACAGTTTAAAATAGGAACGTCCTCTTCTTACCTGGGCCATCACCTGTGCATAGCATCCCCCCTTGTTTATTGACAGTGACCGAAAGCGTTTCAACACAAGCCACAATCCATTTTTGCTCCATCCTTGATAGACTCAAGCCTGTCGCAAGGTGAGATGGAGTCGCAAATCTAACCCTGCTTTATGATCGATGGATTTTATCCCTCAATGTTAAAAACCGCCTGCGATTCAACACACTTTTAGACACCAAGCTCACGCTGGCACAAAGATTGCCCTTAGTCCTTGTTGGTCATCGCCGTACTTGAATCGGCCCCCATGGGTCTCCGGAGCCTTAACCGAGTCCTTGAGGTGGTGACTCAAAGGAGGATCACCATGAAAACATTCCATAAGATCGTGGTGGTCGGGTTGGTGACGGTGTTTGCTGTTTGCCTGTTTGCAGGCTGTTTCCGTCACGACGAAAGGCAACAACTAAACTCCGCCGCTGCATTCGACCATGTCGGCACTGCATATCGACTAGAATCCGCTTATACAAATTGGACCATCAGGCACGAACGGAATGGCGGGGACCGGAAGGTCATGGTCAATCTTGGATGGTCGAAATCTTACTCTAAAAAGTTTACTCAGGCCCGCGGACAAGCAAAGCTGGATCTCATCGAAGGCCATGTGACCATTGAGGTACGCGATCTGGATGATCAGGTTATTTCAGACGTCTGGCTCATCGACAACCAACCAGGTCCCGGGCATAGTGCGGCACCGGACCCGGCGGACTACCTCCTTTGGATTGGCACTCTGGAACACAGTGGAGATCGAGCAACCCTTTCCGTGCAACTCGGCGATGTGTTCGAGGACTTCGAGGTTGATCTTGTGGCCATTACCGGCTCCGGAAAGGACCCCACCACTGATGGCGTTCTCTTCGGGTCTCTGGGACTCTTCCAGCGGCTCTATACTCGCGCACGCACCGGACGCTTGAATACCCCGGGGGATTCGTCGAGCTCTCCACTTGGACCCCTCAGTCCAAGTCCGGCCTACGCGAGGGAAGTGTTCCCGAATTTCGATCGTCTGATCATCAAGGGAGCGGATCTCTTTTTCAATGAAACCTTTGACGGAAACGGCAGGACCTGCGGCACCTGCCATCCTGCTGAGAACAACCTCACCATCGATCCGGAATTCATCGCTACCCTTCCCGACAACGACCCTCTCTTTGTGGCGGAGTTCGTCCCTGCATTAGAGGAAAACTTTGAGAAGCCGGAATTGATGCGCGAGCTAGGTCTAATTCTGGAAAATACAAACGGCTTTGGTGATTCCCTCGAAGACCTTGAGACCAACTTCACCATGCGAGGTGTCCCTCATACACTGGCGCTAGGCACTTCTCTAACTCCCGCTTCACTTGACGGCACTACGGTTCCGCCGGATCAAAGAACGGGATGGTCAGGCGACGGGTCACCCGGTAATGGGACTCTCCGCGAGTTCGCGTTGGGAGCCGTCAAGCAACACTTCCCTCAGACCCTGGCTCGGAAAGATGGAGTGGACTTCCGGTTTCCCAACGATGATGAACTGGACGCCATGGAGGCGTTCCAGCTCTCGCTCGGCCGGCAGGAGGAACTGGTGCTTCCGTTGAAGCTCAAATCGGAAGTGGTCCTGCGAGGTCAGGAGATCTTTCTCTGTGACGGAAGGCCTGAGAATGTCAACTGCAAATTTGATACCGACGGTAACCCCATGGGCGCAGGTAAGTGCAACGCCTGCCACTCCAATGCTGGTGCCAATGTCAGCATACCGGGCCCTGATGGGGGTGTATTCAACTTTAATTTCAATACCGGTGTGGAAGACCTTCTTGACCAGCCGGCGGACTTAATCACCGCCGCTGTCATGGATCCCAACCTCGCCAAAAACCCGCCCGACAACGGATTCGGCATATCTGAAGATCCAGAAGTAAACCCTGCCACGGGTACGTTTAACACACCAACTTTGATCGAGGCTGCGGATACTGGACCGTTCTTTCACAACAATTCCATTGACACCATAGAAGGCGCAGTCGCCTTCTATACCAGTGATGCCTTCAACAACTCTCCGGCTGCTGCCGGGCTGGCTCCCCCAATTACGGCAAGTGCAGGCATCGAACTTGAGACCACTCAGGTGATTGCGGTCGCAGCGTTCCTGCGGGTCATAAACGTGCTGGAGAGCATCCGGAGTGCCACCGAGTTTACGGAGTTTGCCCTGCATGTTCACAAATCCGCAAAAGTCAACGCTCTCATCAGGCTTGCTATCGCTGAAGTGAGGGACGCCGTATTGCGCCATGTATAATCTAACCCAAGGGCGATACGTTGCGCCATTTGTGATTCTAACCCTCCAAGGGCTCACATTAGAGCTCAAGGAGGGCAACAATGGAAGGGTTCACCATGGCACGACGATCCAAGCAGGAGTATTTACGATCCATCTATGATCGTTATCAGCACGCACCACGGGCACAGAAGGGAACGATGCTAGAGGAATTCTGCAAGGTTTGCGGCTACAACCGCAAATATGCCATCTGGCTTTTAAACCGGCCCTTGCCCGAGGCAACTGTACGCAAACGGGGTGCACCTCGCTCTCCTACATACAATCGGGCAATGGTAAGGATTTTGGCAAAGGTGTGGGAGGCCTCGGGGTATCTGTGCTCCCAACGTCTGAAGGCCGCCCTTGTACACTGGTTGCCCTGGATAAGGCAACACTTCGAGCTGACCCAACCGTTAGAGGATCAGCTCCTGGCCATCAGCGCCCGTCAGATGGATCGGCGCCTGAGGGAAACCAAGCACATCGTGAAACGCCGACTCTATGGCACCACTCGGCCCGGATCGCTACTAAAGCAGATGATCCCGATTAAGACCGATCACTGGGATGTGAACCGGCCGGGCTATCTGGAGATTGACCTGGTGTCACACTCAGGGGCCTCAGCGGTTGGGGAGTTTGTCCATAGTCTGGACTGTGTCGACATTGCTACCTGCTGGGTAGAGCGCAAGGCCGTCATGGGTAAGAGCGCTTTGGGTGTCTTGAATGCGGTCACCGAGATCGAACACCAGCTTCCTTTTCCCCTCAAGGGGATCGACTCCGACAACGGCAGTGAGTTTATCAACAACCGCCTTCTTGCCTTCTGTCAACAACGCCCAGCTGGCCACACCATTCAGTTCACCCGCTCGCGTCCCTACAAAAAAGATGACAACGCGCACATCGAGCAGAAAAACTGGACCCATGTCAGAAAGCTTATGGGCTGGGATCGCTACGACACCGCAAAGGCCCAAGAGGCCGCCAACCAGCTCTATGATGAGCTTAGGATCTTCCAGAATCTGTTCCAGCCCTCCATGAAGCTGCGATGCAAGATCCGTATAGGCTCTCGACTTATTCGCCGCTATGACACGCCTCGTACCCCGTTCGAACGGGTCGTGGAGTCCCGAAAGGGAGACCCCAAAAAGCTGGCAGCCCTCAAGCATACGCTTAAGACAACTGATCCCTTCGAGCTCTCTACCCGAATCGATCAGCAACTGCAGCGGATCTACAAGCTGGCCAGCCATGCAGACAGAGCCCCACGAGAGAGACCACCGCTGAAACAAACGCCGTGGAAAAACTGGACCTTCAGCAAGAAACTACAGCGCCAACAACAGGACATGAAACGACAGATGCGAGACGACTTCGGTTAGATTTTGTAATGACGCGAATCCCGCTAGGGTTAGATTTTTTGATGGCTTAACACGACGCGACCCAGGTCCTGGATGGTGGGAACCTCCATCCAGAGGCGCAACGACTGCTTAGACGGGCACGATTCTTCCTGAAGCTTGCAGAAAAAAAACACTTCCGCCCAATTCAAAACAAGCTTCTCAAGAAAGCCTTGAACAGAATGGACAGGGCAAGTAAAACCATGGCAGTGGTAGGCGGCTAATCAAGAGCCCTCCTGGCACCCCTCCCCTGACAGTCACCAGTTGATTGTCAGGGACCCTCCATTTGACTCACCACCGATCCTCGCAGACGCAAATTTGCAAAGGGCAGAGCGCAAAGTGCATAGCGTCCTTACGGATTCGGGACCACTGACTACCGACTACTGACTTCTGACTCGGATGCGAGAATTGGCCACCAGGAGTTTGTTGTCCGTAGTATTGTAGTGAGCGGCCCCTCTTTTGCCGCCAACTCCCCTCTGCCCACTGTCTTTCTTAGTTTCTGTAGTCCGTCGTCCCTTAGCTCTTCGCTGATTGCTGAAAGCTGACGGCTGATAGCTAGTTTCGCTCAGTACTCAGTCCTCGTTTCTCAGTACTTATAAAGCGCTTCGCGCTATGCGCTTTGTTGCCCCCCCCGAAAATATCGGCCCTGGACATTTTCTCGCGATTGAAATATGCATGGCCTTAGCCTGATCGGGAGAAATCATGGCCCCGATTTAAAATCTATTCACGGGGGAATTCCAATGAGTGCAAAACCTGCTAAATCCCAAACGCCCTTTCGTATACTGGAAGCGACCATAGACGACATTCAAGCCGCCATTAGTTCAAAGCAACTCACCACACGTCAACTGGTAGAGATGTACCTCCAACGAATAGCGGAGTTCGATCAAAAAGGGCCCACCATCAACGCCATCATCACTTTGAATTCCAAGGCCCTCGAGGAAGCAGACCGGCTCGATGCTGCATTCAACACATCCGGACCCGTGGGCCCGCTTCACGGGATACCCGTCATCGTCAAGGACCAGTTCGATGCCAAGGGTATGCCTACGACCTTGGGTTCATTGCTGTTCAAGGACTACTACCCGGACCGAGACGCTTTTGTCACTGAAAAACTAAAAAAGGCGGGAGCTATTATTTTAGCAAAGGCCACCCTGGGTGAACTGGGTGGTGGTGACACCCATGGTTCCCTCTTTGGATCCACGCACAACCCCTACGCATTGGATCGGACCGTGGGGGGATCCTCCGGTGGAACCGGAGCTAGTGTTACAGCGAACTTTGCCACCGTGGGGGTTGGACAGGAGGGGCTGGCGTCCATCCGCAGGCCTTCCACCTGGAACTCGATTGTTGGAATGCGACCGACGGCTGGCCTTGTGAGCCGCGGCGGTGTTTATGCCGGTTGGCCTGACATCCATGGTACTCTGGGCCCCATGGCCCGCACGGTGAGAGACCTGGCCATTCTTCTGGATGTAATGGTTGGCTACGATACGGAAGATCCCCTTACGGCAAGGGGGGTGGGTCAAATCCCCGACAGCTACACAGAGTTTCTCGACAAGAACGGCCTCAAAGGGACGCGTATCGGCATTTTGCGTGAATCCATAGGTTATAATTCGGAGCCCGATTCAGAAGACTTCAACAAGATCACCGAAGTCTTTGACAAGGCCGTTGCCGAGCTGAAGGCCGCCGGCGCTGAACTTGTGGATCCCGTTGTTATTCCAAAGGTAAAGGATTCGCTTACGAAACGTTCGGGGAGCCCCACAGGGGCAGAGGACGCCTTCAAAGTATACTTTGGCAGGAGCAAGACTTCCCCCTACAAGTCCAGGGAAGAAGCAAGTCGGTCACCGGACTATCCCAAGGTCATAAAGCGCTCGCAAAACCGATGGTTGTCTTCCCCAGAACCGATCAAGCATTACGAGTACCTGACTTCGAGAGACGAGATAATGAGCAATCTGCTAAAGGTGATGGCCGATCACCGGCTGGATGCCATCGTGCACAAAGCAGTGGAACACCAGCCGACACTGATCAAGGACGGGCTCAACCCGCCTTTCGTGGATCAAAAGGGAGCCCCAACCTTGAACACATTCTTAGTATTCGTTCCCTCCATCGTCGTACCAGCGGGTTATACGCGGGACCATCTGCCAGCAGGGATATGTTTCCTGGGACGGCCCTACGACGAAGGAGGAATGATCAAGCTCGCCTATTCCTATGAGCAGGCAACCCATCATCGAAGGCCTCCCGCCAGTACGTCAGCGCTTTAACCATTCAATTACAAGATCATGCGAAATAAAGTCGTGATGGAAAATGTAGAAAGAAGAATATGGGTATCGTAGTCAATCTTATTTTTTTTAACTACCGTTTCTGCTATGCTTCGCCACCATGGATTACCTCGTCCTGCGAAGTTTAACCAAGCACTTCGGTTCGGTCGAAGCGGTCAACGGGGTTAGTCTTAACGTTCAAGCCGGGGAGTTCCTGGTAATCATCGGCGAGAGCGGATGCGGCAAGACCACCCTGCTACGCCTCATTGCAGGTTTAGAAGAACCGGACGACGGCATCATTTATATTGGCGGAGCCCCGGTCAATGACATTCCTGCCGGGCAGAGGGGCGTACAGATCATCTTCCAACATTTCGCCCTATGGCCTCACATGAAGGTCTACGATGAGCGCTATTACTCGAACATCAGTTTTCCTTTGAGAGTGAGAAGGTGGGCCAAGGACAAGATTCATCAGCACGTCCGTTCCATCGCCCAGAGTCTCCAGATCCACGAGTCCCTCTTTCAGAGGAAACCGGACACCCTTTCCGGCGGTGAAAAGCAGCGGGTTGCCATGGCGAGGGCAATGGTCACAGCACCGAAAGTTCTTCTAATGGACGAGCCCCTCAGCAACCTCGACCCCCACAGTCGCGCTTCCATGAGAACCGAGATACGCAGCTTTCACGAACAAAATCGACTGACCACCATCTATGTGACTCATAATGTCGCCGATGGCATTAGCCTGGCGGATCGAATGGCGGTGATGCGGGCCGGACGAATGGAACAGGTGGATACCGCCCTGGGCCTCAAGGAACATCCCGCCAATGATTACGTGGCGGATTTCTTCAAGCCGGAAGACCTAAGGTTTAACCAGATCAGATCCTGGGGAAGCCGTTGAGGGTTTCACCAACCCACTTGGAAAATCATTTACGGACAAATCTAGACGAATTCGAGGGAGGAGCCATGGCACAAATTCAGGCGACAGAAAATGGTGCGATCCTACCGCATAACGTGAGAGTCGTTGACTGTGACGGTCATCTCGCGGAGTCGATCCCGGAATTGGCTGAGTTTATGGACCCAAGCATCCGGCGTCACGCACTGTCTGGAGGCCGTAACCGTCAGGGGGTATTTCCCACTTTGGATGGCATGCATTATCCCGACCTCATTGCCGGGGAAGCCGCTCGCTTCAACGCGCGCCGCGACAACTGGACCCAGGCCAGCGAGCATCGAAAAGGTTCCGGAGAAGATTGCGCCGCCTTTGTGGAGAAAGCAGGAATCACAGACTCTGTTCTCTTTCCCTCAGAGGGTCTCTCCGTGGGCAACTTACAGATGTTGGAGTACACCAAGCGGCTCTGCCAAGCGTACAATGACTACGTTGTAGACCGTTATATGAAAATCGATAAACGTCTTCACCCTGCGGCGCTGATTCCAATGCAGGATCCCAAAGAAGCCATTCTTGAGCTCCGCCGAGCCGTCAGAGAACTCGGGCTTACCGGGGCCATGCTCCCCTCACGGGGTTTACCTCTGGATCTCAGTCACGAGTACTATTGGCCGGTTTATAAGGAAGCGGCCTCCCTGGGCTGTGCCCTCGCCATTCATGGCGGGGCCAACGTGAACCTCGGCATGGACTCGAGCCACCCGCTTACCGCCAAAACATTGCACCACTCGATCCCCTTAATGATCGCCCTAACGGGATTCATGTTCAGCGGGGTATTTGATCGATATCCTGACCTTCGAATGGGGTTCCTCGAAGGCGGAGCCGGTTGGGCTGCGTTTCTTGTGGACCGGCTTCACCGCCAGGAAAATGTGAGCATCGGCGGAGTCACCTCCAGATCCTTTACTGAATACATGGCTAGCGGCCAGATCCTTATCGGCTGCGAGGGTAACGACCTGAGTCTCCCATTCCTGGCGAAGCATGTGGGCGTGGACGCTTTTGCCTATGCCTCGGACTATCCCCATGAAGTAGACTTGCCGGCGGCCAGGAAGATGATCAAGGAAACCCTGGAACAACCGGAGCTCACATTGGGACAAAAGGCCGCCATTCTCGGTGATAACGCGAGAAGATTCTTCAGACTTGAGAAACCAGAACAAATCAACAGAGGTGTCTCCTCATCACAGGACTCAGTGGTAATCTAACGTTACGAGCATGACACCTTGACATGGTCATTGATCCAGGCACGAAACAGAGGAGAATCTTATGTTACTGGATGGACAGGTAGCACTAGTTTCGGGAACGGGCCCGAACCTTGGGAGTGAAATTGCGCGCACCCTGGCTGCTAATGGAGCCAAAGTGGTTTGCCTCGACGCGCGCCACGACCAGGCGGAATCCGTTTCGGAGCAAATTCGCAAGCAGGGTGGCGACGCCATGGCGGTTGCGGCTAACGTGACCAAACCGGAAGAGGTTCAACGCGCAGTCAAAACCGCGGTGTCCCATTACAAAGCGCTCCATATACTGGTCAACAGCGCTGCCATCTCACCCCGCACGGCTCTTTTCGACTTCAACTTGGAGGACTGGCACCAAACCTTGGACATAATATTGACCGGTACGGTACTGTGCACTCGCTATGTTGCGGAGAAGATGGTTGAGCAGAATCAAGGAGGCTCCATCGTCAACATCCGCTCCACAACCGGCTATCGAGGTAGACCCGATGTCCTGGCCTATTCCACAGCGAAAGGCGGGTTGATGAACTTGACCAGGAGTCTGGCATTGACCCTGGCACCGCACAAGATCCGAGTCAATTGCGTGACCCCTTCTTCGGTGGGTGTTCCCCTCTCCAGTGCGGGAAAGGGACGTCCTCGGAAGGAAACCGGGCCGCCCACACACATCCCCCTGGGCCGATGGAGTGAGGTGTCGGATCCAGCCCAGGCAGTCCTTTTCCTTGCCTCGCCCAATGCAAGCTTCATTACCGGTATCGATATTCCGGTGGATGGTGGCAGTCTGGCAAAGAGTGGCGGTGGGGTTGGCTAACGTTACCTGAATTTGTGTTTTTACTTATGCTTCCCGCATGAACTGAATCAAATCCGCTGTGGGGAGTCCACCGATTAACCCCATAAGAATTGAAGGCTCCGTCAGTCTCTGTCCCCCACCATGGTTCGACGGCATTTACGAGTGCCGCAAAAGCAGGGATGAGCTGCCTTGGCCTTTTTCGTGTGGCGTTCGCCAAGTTGGAGGTTATAGTCGTAGGTCAATTCTTCGCCAGGACGAATGGTGCGGAGCGTCTCGATAAAGATATGATCCTTCTCGTCTATGGTTTCACAGTTGGGTGTGCAGGAGTGATTGATCCAACGAGCCGAATTCCCATTTCTTGTGGCGTCGATAACGATCTTATCGTTGACCGTGAAGAGCATGGTATGCGGTGAGTTCTCCTGTTCATCACCGAAAAGCCTATCCGCTTCCCGGTGGGAGATGCGCATGCCCTGGTATTCGATAACGATGGTGCGCTTGGGGATGGATCGGAGCGCAAAAACACCCTTGCCGTGAATGCGGGATCTACGGACCATAAAACGCCTGCCTTTTTGTTGCTCAAGACTCGGCATAAAACCCTCCGATTATGATTTATCTGACAGTGACATCTCTTAAAGAGATGGGCATGATTACTGATGCGGTATCTTACCAACTCACGGGCGCGGAGTCACGAAAAAATTTTACCGTCGGAGTCGCTACGGTAGCCGGCGGTGTAACGTATTGACAAGCAGTAACCACACACTGTAAAAGCATTCCATATTGATGAATCCAAGAGGGAGGTGATCATGGCAAATTTACCGGTGATTGACACTGATGGACATATCCTAGAGCGGCAGGCCGAAATTCGAAAGCATCTCGAAGCCCCGTGGAATCGACGCTCGACTCCCCTGTGGCCCGGTGACGAGGTGTGGGACAACAATCTTTTTGATACCTTCAGATCGCGAAGCTGGGGCAATCTCGATTCGAAGCAGCAGATTGAGACCTGGCATGAGCTCATGGACAAGGAAGACATGGAAACCGCAATCTGTTTCCCCACGGGCTCTGGAAACGTTGCCAAACTGCAGGAGATCCCGTTTCAAATCGCCGTGGCAAAGGCCTGCAACAAGCACTTTGCTCAGGAATACAACGCCCGTTCCAACCGGGTGAGCTGTGTGGGCACTCTGCCCATGAGGTCACCTGAAGCAGCCGCGGAAGAGCTTCACCGTGCGGTCACGGAAGAAGGGCTCAAGGGCTTTGAAATTCTTCCCACTGGACTCCCCCTTGCGCTGGGTAACACCTGTTACGACCCCATCTATAAACAGGCAGAAGAGCTGGGGGTCGTTTTGGGTATACACGGCACGCGCCACTATTCACGGGAGGTGGGAACTTCAGGTTTGGCTACCTTCTCGGAGGTGCACGCCTATGGCTTCCCGGCGGCCATCATGATGCAGTTCACCAGCATCATCTGCCAGGGTCTACCCGTGCGATTTCCCAAGTTGAAACTGGCCTTCCTGGAAATCGGGGCTACATGGCTTCCCTATTACCTAGATCGGTTGGATGAACACTGGGAAAAGCGCGGCGAATATGAAATGCCCCTGCTAAAGAAGAAGCCAAGTGATCTGGTCCGCGAATCTTCCATATACATCAGCCTGGAGGCCGAGGAGACCCTGCTGCCACAGACTATTGATTATCTGGGGGCTGAACACTTCCTGTACGCCTCGGACATTCCCCACTGGGACAACGGGTTTCCGGAAAACCTACACCGGCTTAGAAGGCATCCAGGGCTTTCGGATACAGTGAAAGAAAAGATTCTCTATCAGAACGGGAAAAAGCTTTTCGGTCTCGGTGCGCGTACGTCCAATTGAGCAAGGAAACGCTGAACTATGACGGGAGAGCAAGGATGAGCGGGGAATCAGCTGAAGAAAAGATGGCTAACCTCTGGCAGGAGATCGATGCCCTGAGCCAGAGCTTTTACGACCGGGTTTACAAAGTGGCAAATGAATTCTGGGCCACCAAGCCGTCAGGTGATCGCTTGAACACCTGGCTTCAGGAGAGGGTGTGGAGCGAACGCGAGGGTGCGAAAATGCATGCCTACGTGGTGGTAAAAATGGCCGAGGTCCTTGAACCTAGAGATCTGATTTTCCTCTCACAACAGGCTGCTGACGAGGCGCGCCATTTCCAACTGGTGGACGGTTGCCTGCGGGATCGGGGATGGAACATTGATGGATATCAACCCTCATCGCGTTGGCAAGCTATCTTTCAGGAAGATTACGATGCCGCCGACACCCGTGACCCAATTCATTTGTTCTCCATATTACATATGGGAGGCGAGGGACCCGCTTCAGCTACAGCCAAAGCTGCCACGGAGGCTTTGAAGGGAACTGCCGATGCGGATATCGCCCGAGCCTATGAGCAGATCTACCCCGACGAATCCGATCATTGGAAAGCCGGTCGTGAAGCCCTCAAACGATACGCAACGACACCAGTGGCACTGGAACGGTCGCTCACCGCACTGCAGGAAAAAGCCGAACACCTCTTCTCAGGATATCAGCGGCTAGTGGGTGACAAAGGTGCATAGCCCCACCGGAACTCAGGTGTGATCCCGGTGTAGCACACCAGGAAGGAATTCGAACCTACGAATTCATTGGACCTGGGTCCTCGTATTGGTTTTGATAGTACCAATCCGCGATCTCC
This sequence comes from uncultured Binatia bacterium (SeqCode), assembly GCA_965215595.1. Taxonomy (GTDB): domain Bacteria; phylum Desulfobacterota; class Binatia; order UBA9968; family CAXXLF01; genus CBDCDW01. The sequence goes on from CBDCDW010000007.1 coordinate 1,556,785, forward strand.
CCTGCGGTGGTAAGCCAGACTCCCTCATGGGAACAGATATACTCCAGCGCCTTGTCAAGGTATTTGATGCGAAAGGCAAGGCCTGTGATATAGGGATGCAACGGTAAAGCCATCACCCTCCCACCCTCGGCGGCTTCCCTGTACAGGGTATCAAACTGATCACAAACCATCTGCAGGTACTGCTCCGGGGAATGGTGTTGGCCCACGAAGACGGTTATATCGTTGAGACCCTGTTGGTAAGGGATCGAAACCATTCGACCGCTTCGAACACGCATGGGGATCGGTTGATCATCGATACCCCAATCGCAGAGATACTCGAACCCTTCGGCAGCGAGATGATCGGGAGTATTGAACGATTCTGTGAGTCCCGGTCCAAGCCATCCCTTGGGAGGCTTCCCAACTGCCGCGGCAATCTTCTCTTTCACCTGACAAATCACCTGCTGCTCCTCCTGCGGAGGATAGCTGGTCAAGCGCTGGTTGTTATTGAAACCGTGACCCAACCATTCCCAGTTTCTTTTCTTTCCCTCTTCAATAATTGCGGGGTGCCGATCGCACACCTCGGCATTGAGGAGGACGCTGGCCCTGATCCCGTATTTGTCAAATACATCCATCAGTCGAAAGATCCCAATACGAGCCCCGTACTCCCGGAGGGTGAAGCCCTGGATATCGGGAAGGTGTGAACCGCCGGCGCTGGTAAGGACTTGATCGATGTGAAAGCACTCAACGTTGGGACCCACCCAGAGAGCGATTCTAGCATCCTTGGGCCACTTCAATTCCTTACGCCGAACCACCGGAGAATAATCGTAACGACGGCTTTCCATATTGTGAGCTCCTTTTTCTATAGGGAGACTATTCTTAATCTGACGGCCCCTCAGTCATTCGCCGTGGGACGTAGGATCTAGATATAACCCCTTTCCTTTTGAATGGCCTGAACGGAAGGACGCTCCTTCATCCTTTCCATCCACCTTCCAAGCCGTGGCAAAGAAGGACTTGGAACTGCACCGTAGCATTCAAGGGAAAGAAAGCGTGTGATCAGGTCAATGTCTGCAAGGGTCAATTCGCCCAGAAAGTAATCTTTTCCCTCCAACTCTTGATCCAGGTAGCGAAGAAGTCCTATCAGGTCCTCACGTGATTTCTCCACCAGGGTGAGGTCGGGGTTTCCTCCCTCCTTTAGCATCTCATCACGCAGGGACCGAAAGGCAACATGGGTAAAATACAAACCATAGTCAACCAGGTTGCGCACGCGGCCCCGTCCTTGGGGGTCCTTGGGCATGAGGGGAGGATCGGGATATTTCTCGTCCAGGTATTCGTTGATGACGCAGGACTCGAAAAGCACAGTTCCGTCATCTTCTAGTACGGGCACTTTTCCGTATGGATTGAGCTTTAAGAACTCGGGCTTTTTCTGATCTTTCTTTCTTAAATCCAGTGGCACGATTTCGTAGGCGAGCCCCTTTTCCTGCAAGGCGATTTTCACTCGCTCGCAGTTGGCCGAACGAAACGAGGCATAGAGTTTAATGGCCATGACTTTCCTCCGCTGTTAACAGGCGCGATCCTGATTCCATAGCCGAACGTCGAACGGAAGGTAGTCTAGTCCCCAGGTATAAAATTTGTCAACCAAACGTAGGAGGATCTCACGGTCAACGCCCCCAGTGATAACCAACAGACCGTTATCAGCGCGCTTTGCAGCCTAGCTCAGTACTCATTACTCACCACTTACGCATAGCCTCCGGCATGTGGGCTCGGTGGCCCGCCCCTCAGCGGGAGCCGAAGGGCCTCTACCTCGAGGCCTCGTCATTTGATTCGATTTGCCATATTTTCATGAGCCTACAGTATCGGACGTCTCCCTTTCTTCATGCCAGGCCCCCTTCGCCCTTGGACACAGATGAAACGACCTCACAGTTTGTGGGCTGAGGGGGTTTGCTGAGCGGAACATGGACGGAGCAGCGGGTAACCCACCGTGGTCGGCGTCGCATGAAAGCCGGAGTCCACCCACGGCTAATCTGAGATCCGGAAGGTTCGTACGAACGCAGGCCCGGTGGGTCGCTGCGGGAGTCCCTTGGAGCGAAGAAAGTCCCTGAAGCCCTGAGCATTACGAATAAACGAACAAGATCTGTCCACTCAGCTTTGATAATTAAGGAGTAAAACTTCTATTGAAAGCTCTGCCAGTTGAGGTAGGATTTTTCAGCGTAGAGTTTATCCACGTCCAGGGGAAAAGTAACGCCGCGACCCTTCAAGTAATGGGCAACGGTTTTTAAAGGCAAACCCACTGCCGTCAGGTAATCTCCATGGATAGATTCGATCAGGGCGCGGCCGTCCCCTTGAATGGAGTACCCTCCCGCCTTATCGAGGGATTCGCCGCAGGATAGATAGTCCGCAATCTCTTTGTCCGAATAGTCCCGCATGACTACGGAGACTTCGTCAACGGTCTGAAGACCCGCTCCACCCAGGCCATCGAGGATGGCGACACTAGTGAGAATCTGGTGAGTCTTCCCGGAAAGGGTGCGGAGGATCTTTTTTGCATCGGCTATGCCTGCTGGTTTACCAATCTTTAGCCCATCAATGAGGATCATGGTATCGCTTCCGATGACCATGCTATCGGGGTGGTTTCGGGCCACGGACTTCGCTTTTCCCAGGGCGAAGTCCAGCACTTCGTCATGAAGTGGACGATCGTCCAGGATCGATTCGTCAAATTCAGGGGAGATCACCTCGAAGGGCAGGCCCAGCAGGTTGAGAATCTCACGGCGACGGGGAGAAGTAGAAGCAAGGATCAGTCTCATATTTGTAAGGTCGACAAGAAAAAGAAGGCCAACCCTATGATTTCGCTAACCGAGTGAGGCGTGATTTGTTAGCTCTGGCATTGAAGGTGAATTTGACACATAGTTTCTCAGACAATCCATAACATCGCCAACACAGTTGGTGCGAACCATCTGCGCTCGAAGTTCCGCGGCCCCCGGGATACCCTTGCAGTACCATGCCAAATGTTTTCGCATGCCAGCAAAAGTCGGGCTCCCACAGTGATTCTGAAAATAGTCGCAATGTTCGAGGATAACCCGAAAACGATCCTCCAATGTTACCTGTAGGGGTTGGCATTCAAGGGCTCCATCATGGCGCAAAGACTGCTTCACCTGGTCCTTCGTTCTAAAAATCCAGGGATTGCCCTGGGTCGTACGCCCAAGGAGGACCCCATCTACTCGGGTTTCACGTACGCGACGTTGGACGTCCTCCAGGCTCTTCAGATCCCCATTGCCAAGGATAAGGGTCTCGGAATTCTCAGCGCATTCTACGGCCCGTGCAATGGCCTCCCAATCAGCGCTACCGCGGTACATCTGCTTTAGGGTGCGGCCATGGAGTGAAATGGCCGAAGGCTGTTCTTCCAGTAGGGTCTTGACCCAATCTTCCACGACGATATTGTCATAGCCCAGGCGAGTCTTGACCGATAGCGGTATGGGACGTCGACATGGAAGGCAATCCGCTCCAGTCCTGAGCCGATTGGACATCTCGATAAATTCAATCAACTCCGGGCTGGACTTGAGGTCAGCCAAGGTCTGGCCCTCGAACCAGTGTTGAATGCCTAGACGTGCCGACTGGATAATGGATCGGGCCAGAGGTGGGTTTCGAATAAGCGCAGCCCCACCCCCTTTGCCCACCACTTTTTTCGCCGGGCACCCCATATTTATATCCAAGCCATCAAATCCAAGCTCACATACCACATGGGCTACCTTGTAGAACAACTCGGGGGTGTGACCGTAAATCTGAGCAACCACTGGCCGTTCCGCCTCGGAATAGGTCAGATCCCTGACAAGATTGTGCGGTGCGTACAAAAAAGTCTCAATGTTTACGAATTCGGTAATTGTTATGTCAGGACCACCGTGCTTGGCCGTGATAAATCGAAACGAGGCATCGGATACGCCATCCATGGGTGACAAACCGATAATGGGCTTTGCTATTTTCTGCCAGAAATTCATTGTACTTGAAGTAAGGATAACAAACCTCTAAACCAGGGACAACCACTGGATTGGAAGGCAGGATTAAAGTATAAATTATAACGATGAGCTAAGGCATTACTGAAAGAAATAGACGAAGAAATATCTCCTGGAGGTAGCGGAATGTTAACATGGCGGAATTCATACTTTAAGACAGCTCTCATGATGGTGCTGGTGGTGATTGCCGCCTTTACTGTGGGCAGGGCAGCTATGGCCCCGGATCTACCAGAAAATCCCAAGGTCGTATTTTCCACGACTCATGGAAGCTTCATGATCGAATTCTATCCCCAGAAGGCGCCCATCACGGTCAAAAACTTTCTCGCATACGTGGACGCAGGTCATTTTGATGGTACAATATTTCACCGCGTCATTCCCCGCTTCATGATCCAGGGCGGTGGCTTCACAGAGGAGATGAAACAAAAACAAACCAATCCCCCCATCAAAAACGAAGCCAACAATGGCCTCAAGAACAAGCGCGGCACGCTTTCCATGGCTCGAACACGCAATGTAGATAGTGCTACCTCACAATTTTTCGTGAACCTGAAGCACAATTCGTCTTTGGATCACGGAGGGCGGGACTTCGGCTACGCTGTATTTGCCAAAGTGATTGCAGGAATGGAAGTGGTGGATAAGATCGCAGCGGTGCCCACCGGGAACAAGGGGCACTACCAGAACGTGCCCAAGACCCCTGTGATCATCAAGTCAGCACGGCGCAACTAAATACTCGCTCACTATCGCATTTAAGGCGCGACGGTCCTGGGTTTCTGAGGGGCCCCTTCCAATTCATCTTCGATGGGCCCATACCAGCTTAGGGGAAGGGGCACTGACTTCTTGTATTCCTCCGACGGCACATTGCAGTAAACTTCCAGCTCATTACCGTCAGGATCAAAAAAGTAGATGCTCTTGGTGGCGCCGTGGAATACGGTGTGATTAATTTTCACGTCCTTTTCCTTGAATATCTTGTACGCCTCCTGGAGGGCTGCGAAGGAAGATAACTCATAAGCCACATGCATCATGCCCACCTGTTTGTCGGGCTGGGGCATTTGGGATTCTTCTTTGGCCTGAGCAATGGCAAGCATATGATGATTGTCGTCAAAGTCTGAACTGAAAAACAGCATTCTCCCGTTGTCACAGGTTAGTTTCAGGCCCAGGATTTCGGTAAAAAAACGCTTGGAGCGTTCAAGGTCCATCACTCTCAAAACTAGATGACCCGTTCTTTTAATCTCAATAGGCATGCCTACCTCCTTTATTACTAAGGACACTGGTGGACCTGTTGCCTCGTGACCTCGTAGTCTAATCCCGCTGCGCAAACCTTGTCAATCTCCAGTACTAATGCTTTCTTAGCATTGAGTTTGTGATATCAAAATTGCAGGTCTAAGACTTAGTCTGGCTTCTTTTTGCAATATTCAGATTTAAAACCAGTTAGTTAGCTTGGTCAAACCCCACGCGAACTAATTTCTTGAAACCGCAGATTGACGCAGATAGGAGGCAGCATAGAGCAGAGCGCATAGCGTCCGGACTGCTTTCTTGTGCTCGCTCTTTACGCCATGCTCCATGCACTTAGCCGTTTGGCCTCTGCGGTGAATGACCGATTCGTCATCTACGAAAGTCTGCCTGGGTCCGCGGTTAGTTAAATCTTAATTTATTAAAACTGGGTGCCCCTGGGGCTCAGCTTAATACTACGCTGTTCAACTTGACTCTCAGATACTGTCCGATTAGACTCCTCGAAACCTAAGTTTTCCGCGTTTTGGCATTAGCTATAGGCCTTACGCATTTCATCCATCGGCACAATCCCGTTTCCGCCATGTCGGCACCCTGCAGGATCATGTATGACAAGAAGATGTTAAAGAGAGAAACATACCTCGTTCTGATTTTACTCGGTGTTTGCCTGATTCTGTTTTTCTTCCATCTGGGCACGAGGCCTTTATGGGACAGAGAAGAAGGAAAGCACGCCACTACTTCAAAGGAAATGGTCTTGAACTCCGACTGGGTCACAACGACCCTCAACGGTGAGACATTCTATGATAAGACCGTCCTGCATAATTGGTTTGTTGCGCTTTGTTACCTAGTTTTTGGATTTACTGAATTTGCTGCTCGACTACCCGCAGCCGTGCTAGGCCTGGGATGTGTCATGGTCACGTATTTGCTAGGACGGAGAATCTTCGGCCCCACCACCGGGTTTTTGGCCGGGATGGTCCTGGCGACCAGCGGATTGTTTATCTCAATTTCACGGTCAGTGGTTCATGATATTTCCCTCGTTTTTTTTGTTTCCCTTGCCTTATTTTTCTTTTACCTGGGTTTCACAAGCGAAGACCGTAGAAAAACCTATTTTCTTCTTTTTTACGGAGCCTTGGGTTTCGCCGTACTGGCCAAAGGGCCCATAGGCCTTCTGCTCCCGGGATTAATCATCGGTCTTTTCCTCCTGTTGAAGGGAAAATTGAGCTTCGTGAAGGAGATGCAGATCGGGTGGGGAATCCTGGTCTTTCTAGTGATTGCTGCACCCTGGTATGTGCTGATCAGCTTGAGAAATAGCGACTACGCTGGCTATTTTTTTATCGAAAACAATATTATGAGGTTTCTTTCACCCCATGCTCGCCATGCGCGCCCTTTTTGGTTTTATTTCCCGGTTCTGATGGGCGGGTTTTCCCCCTGGTCCTTTTTTCTACCCCTTGCATTGATCCATACTTTGCGGGGCGGATGGAAAAATATGAACGAGGGGATTCTCTTCCTCTTTCTCTGGTTCAGTGTGATCTTTCTTTTCTTTACCGCAGCAAGTTCAAAGAGTCCCACCTACCTGCTACCCTTGTTCCCCGCCGCTTCCTTGTTGGTGGGGGTTCTGTGGCGCGAGCTCTTTGAGGCACCCACCCCCTGGCTGCGTAAGGGTTTTCTCTATTCCTTCCTTCCCTATGTGGTTATCATGACGCTGGGCGTGCTCTACTTCTGGATCAACCCACCCGCCATCCTGGAAACCAGGTATGGAATAGATTTAAACCTGATGAAATGGATTGCCGTCCCGTTGGTAGCTTTCCTTATTTTTTGCTTTGTTATGTTTTTAAAAAGGCAATATCAATTCTTTTTCGCTGGAAATATCGGCTTGGTGGTTTGTGAAATCCTATTGTTTTTTCTGCTGGTTGCACCAATGATAAATCCCTATCGATCAACAAAGGCACTTGCCCTGAGACTCGACAAAAGAGTAGCTCCCGGGAAACCGCTTGTGTTTGTATACTTCTTGAAGGATACCGCTTTGTTTTACACTGATCGCAAAGGGGTTATCCTGCGTCAGCGCGGGGAATTGATTGAATATTTGAAGTCGAACCCTCAGGCCTTCGTTGTAATAGAAAAAAAGTATTATGAGGAAATTCCTCTCCTCAAAAATATCAGTGACGTGGTGGACAAAGAGGGAAACACACTGGTCATCGCCCCCAAGCCTCTTGTGGCTGGATAAAGCTTTGATATCTGCATTAATCTGCGGTTAATTCTCTTAACGGCTTGCGGATAATTGGTTCCTTGGTATTCTTTGTTTCTCTTCCTTCGTGTACTTCGCGTCTTTCGTGGTTATACAATTTGTCACCACGAAGAGCACGAAGGTCACGAAGTTTGGATCACTCATCGTGCCAAGAACGCAAGAGTCAGAAAGATTGCTCTGCGTCTTTGCGCGAGTTATTTTCTTTCGGATTTCTAGGGCTGATTGCTCTTGACGCTTTGCACTATGCTCTTTGCTGTTCCTGAGTCAGTTGCCCGACTTTGGATATTCCACCAGGACCTTTGGAATCTTTTGATTGAAACGGAAGAGAAGCATCACAACAGCATGGCCATGCTCGATTCCTGCCACTTTGCCCACTCCCTTGGCATAGAACGCATAACGAAAATCGTCCACCGTTACGGGGCCGGCAAACACCTTGAAGTCGTTACGAAACAGTACCGTGTCGAAGGTACCCGCAGGTGTGGTTACCTTATAGGCTCCTACATAAGTATAGATCTCTTCCATTCTAAGCGTCTTGTACTCAGTCTTTGGGTCACTTATTTTGAAGACATGCACCGTACTCTTCGTTTTCTTGCTTTCCCCGGGCTTGAGGGCCGCGCTTATGAGATGCCCAGTGGGCCTGAATTCAACCAGGTACCCGTGCTCATGGTCGATCTCGTTCGACAGGTAGATGATTTCATCCGTCACACTGAACAGGTCTTCATACTTCTCCCGGCTTCGTTTCCAGGTCGCCCCCTGGGCGTTTTTTGGTACTTTAGATATGGTTTCGGTGAAGAATTGTCCCTTTTGTTTTCCAGAAGTAATTTGATATTTCCACTTTCCAACTATGGGCCGATAATACTCTGCGGGGTCTGTAACAACCGGGGCCTCGATGGCCTCACCCACCACGCCATCACCAAGAATGGCCAGTTCTCTTTTGTCCCTCTCGCCCAGTGGAATGACATTGCTTGCTGCGAACGTTCGTGGAATGCTCATAAGAAAAAAGCATCCCAGTATTGAAACGACCGTCAGAGCTCGAATAACATTTCCAAGTCTAGTTACGTAATCAGCCAGCATAAGATCTCCTTTAATTCGTTCCGAGTTTCACGAGCCTTTCCTCCCATTACGCTGAAGCGCGTCGTCAATGACCGCAATGATGCGGCGCTCCATGTAATCAAAGAAAGGATTGTAACGAAGACGCATGAGTTGACTCAACGGTACGGTGAGGAGTTGTTTTTCACCGCTCGGTTGCAGCCTGCCGAGGGGTACTCCGTGGTATGAGCTGTTCGCACTTTCAACCGCACCATAGACCGGGTCGTCAGGAGGAAACGGGATCGCCACGTGTGACAGGGAGTAAACACCGCGCGGCCACGAAACATCCAAGGCCGTGGATTCGATCGTGCTCGAGCGGGGAGCTTTGGTTCGCTCGGCCACGAGCTCCGAGTCGGTGGCGACATTGGTAATAACCGTTAACCGGTATGGTAAATTGGTGCGGTCCAGCAGCTCCTTGAGCCGTTTATTGTATACTGGCGGAATCAGGGCGGCGAACCGGTCAAAGTTATTGACGTTGAAGACCACGAGCTCGCTGTCATTGTTCTCGAGCCGATTATAAAAATGCCTGATGGTCGCTGCCCCCTCAACCGTGGCGTCCTTCCGCGAAAGGAAGGTGAGCACCGGTGGGAAAGCAGCGAAGCTGCCGGCCTTGCGTAACTTCTTGATCTGATTTTGCAGCGTAGCCGTTAGATCGTGGGCCTGCTGTGCGGCATTCTTCGGAAATGAGTTATACTTGAAGGGATCGTACTCGGGCTGGATGGACATCCACTTGGACTTGGCGAAGTACGGCATGAAGCTGAACAGCTTGTGCCAGTTCGCAAAGAAGGCGAGGGGCGAGATACCGATCTCCGTCGAGAAGAGCAACAAACGGTCTGGACGCGACAGGCTCGAGTCGGACAGCGCGTCGAGTGCATATTTTACCGTCAATGCGCCGCCATTGGAGTACCCGGCCATCACCAACGGCCGATCCTTACCGATCCGGTTGCGGACATGGCGCGCGCCGATACGGCTCGCTGCCACCCAGTCCTTCCAGTGCACCTCCGTCAGGGCTTGAGGAACCGTCCCGTGCCCTGGCAAACGAAGCCCAAGAACGTAGAAATCCTTCGCCTGTAGGATTTCGCCGATTCGGTGCAAGCTGTAGGGCGAGTCGGTGAGGCCGTGCATGAGCAGGGCGCCTCCCTTAATGTTCTTCGGGACGAGCTCGAAGGTTCGGTTCCAGTTGGGCTGCCAAACTTGCGGATCCTGCGGTCCACCGGCACGGTAGCGACTAACAATAAGATCGTTGGCCGGCTCCACGCGGTCGTAAACTTTTTCCTTGAGCTCGCGGAAGAGCCGCTCTTCCTGATCGAGATAATCTTGCAGCGTGCTCTCCGGTTTCGCGTCACGTGCGGTAAATTCGGACGATAGCGATTCCGTGTGCCAGATGCGAAGGGCTGCCTTACTTCGCGCCTTGAAGGCCCCGAGGAGCAGTACGGCGAAGACGAGCAGTCCCGCGAGCAGAATTCCTTTTACATTCCAGCTGAAAACGCGTTTCATGGTTCACGAGGGTCAGAATGACGTCGTGATCCTCAGGCTGAATACGGAGGCATGGGAGAAGTCACTAGTCAAAGCCGTGTTGATAATCGAATGATAGTTCAAACTCGTGTCCACGCGCGGAAAGATTGGGAACCGGTAAAAGAGTTCTACGGTATATTTGCCACTAGCCCCGCTTTGCGACGCGTCCGCCCAACCGAACGACACTCCGACAGCATCGTTTTGAATACGACCTACCACATGCGGATCGTAGTAGAGGAAAGCTACTGAAGCTAGTTGATCGTAGAGCGCTGATTTCTTGAAGCTGTGCCCATACCTCGCGATTCCAATCGCCTTGCCATCAGAGGTCAGCTCCTCGGGTCACATTTTTCCTCTCAACTCAGCGGTGGGCCCTGTCTGTCAGCTCGCCGCATGCCTGGGACCCGCAGCCTCCGCCTTAGCTTTCGCCTCAGCGAGGGCAGGCAGCTCCTTAAAGGAACTCGTTTCCACATTGAACTTGGTGTGGCCCCGGTGACTACTAACGTCCACCTGAGGATACATGGGGTGACGGAAATAGAACACGTAGCGCAAGAATCCTGGCCATCCGGTTATCCGGTGTGCAATACCACGTGGCACGTAGCCCATCTCACCAGCGTCCAATTCGTGGACTCCCCACTCGGTATCGTTAACCGCGTGGGAGCGGAACTGGAACCAGATCTCGTCGTCCTCCATCCCCCTGTGAAAGCCATGCTGCTGTCCTTCTGTGTTGTAGGTATCTGTATAGAAGTCCTCGCCTTCGTACTGTTTGGGGCCCGGACCGCCCTTGCCCGTCATACCGGTGAAGTAATCGAACACACGCATCACGGAGATCTCACGGCCGCGCCCGCGCTGAAAAGTCACACATCCCACAAGAGCGGCATGATTGCGTTCCATCACGATGGGATCGAGGGTTTCATCCCAGAAGTCGGTCACCTCGAGGATGCGACCGTTTCGCTCAGGAAATTTAATTGGCTGATTGTCCGGTTTGCTGCCCTCGGCCCCAACCTCGAAGGTGGTCTCGGTAAGGGGGTTGTTCGGGTCAAGTACAACCTTGACTGGCTTGTGAACCTTCACGACCAACTGGCGACATTCGGGGCTGCCAATGATGCGATAGGCCACCCCCGCCGGGATGTGCATCGACTCGCCTGGGGATAAGTGATACTCCCCGTATTCGCTCTCGGCGCCGGCGCGCCCAGAAAACTGGAAGACCAGAACATCGTAGTCAGCCGGGCGATGAAATACAGGATCCGGGCCATTGGGGTTGTGGGCCTCCAATATACCGTCCACACCTTTCCACAGCACCGGTGCTTTAAAACCCGGCAGGTTCGTCGGACCTTGGATAAGGTCGAAGGCGCGGAAGCGCGGCATCGGGCGCCCCCCACTGCGCTGGCTGCCGATCAGCTCTTCCTCGTCTCGTTCAAACCATATGGGTCGGGGAGCATCCCAATGGGTCATGAACTCAGGAAACTTGTTGCCCATAATCTTTCTCCTTTCGTAAGGTCTAAACTTCCGAAACTTCTCGGCGTAGCGAAAAACTCCTACCTTGGTATCGCTTCACTGCGCGTGTGTGACGTGCTCGAGGAGGTCACCTGGATCCCCATACTTCGACGCAATGTCACGAATTTCTGGGTCGTCACACAATGTAAGGCGGCCCTGGTCTACGATTAGCTCGTCGTCAATGTAAACGCTGGACCAGAAGCATGGCCCGTCCAGGTGCTGGCCGCGCTGGTTGCCCAAACCTCCTCCGATGCCCATACCCAGCCAAGCCCACTTGCTGTTGAAGGGCCAGTGCATGTAGTCTTCCAGTCCAACTTTTTGTGGGACGTGAGGATGGAAGCCGTACATGATCTCGTTAAAACGGGGGGGCTCATTGTACTGCCGCTCCAGCTTCTTCATGTGGTTGGAAATCTCGCCACCCTGGCAGTCCACGATCGTATTCTTTTCCACCACCCAGCGCATGGGCTCCTCGAACACCCCATCCACGCCTTGAGCCGTGTCTAGGTAGACCACGCCATTGGCCTCGCCCGCACCGTGAAAGACTCCACAGCGGCCCCAGGGAAAATGGCACCGCCCACCGGGCTCCACCGGGCGGGTCTGAATGGCAAAAACTTTCTCGGGATCGTAGGTCGAGATGAGATCTGTGCCACGCGGACATGTAATACGGATTTTTTGCCCCCGTTTGGTGATTTCCTTCACGCGTTTTGCAAGTGCCCAGAGAAGCTCGTTGGGGAAGTGGGCGTAGGTTGAGGCGAGGGTACCAGGGGCACACTCCAGATAGACCAATTTGGGCTGCCCTGGGACGGCCGTCGAGGGATCAACATCAGAAGTGGCTGTGCGTGCCTTACGGACAGCGTTCAGTCCCGCCGTGATGAACACCGGCCAGGTAAGCATAATGACGTCGGTGTGAGCGGCAGCACCGATGGCCTCGTCGGGCACACGGTTGTAGCGTGCTAGGTGGTCCATGATCATCACGATGGGCTTGGCGCCGATGGCCTTAAGACCAGCAGTACAGGCCTGTAGCGAGGGCTGGTGGGACCTGGTATCGGCAAGAAAAAGCACTTTGTCGCCCTCGTGGACACCTGCAGCTTCAATCAGGTTCTGGACCCCCTTCACCATGTCAGGAATCTGATAGCTATCCACATGCGCTTCCTTTCACGTATTACCGGATCCGGTTGATCCCTTTAGCTTCTAGCTTCCATTACGCTTTTACCATAGGCGACACGACTGGCACTTTCCTGTCATCCGCCAAGCTGAAACGTGCGCCGGCCAAACATAAAATAAAGAATTACTAGGGCGTATTGCGCCATGTATAATCTAACCCAAGGGCGATACGTTGCGCCATTTGTGATTCTAACCCTCCAAGGGCTCACATTAGAGCTCAAGGAGGGCAACAATGGAAGGGTTCACCATGGCACGACGATCCAAGCAGGAGTATTTACGATCCATCTATGATCGTTATCAGCACGCACCACGGGCACAGAAGGGAACGATGCTAGAGGAATTCTGCAAGGTTTGCGGCTACAACCGCAAATATGCCATCTGGCTTTTAAACCGGCCCTTGCCCGAGGCAACTGTACGCAAACGGGGTGCACCTCGCTCTCCTACATACAATCGGGCAATGGTAAGGATTTTGGCAAAGGTGTGGGAGGCCTCGGGGTATCTGTGCTCCCAACGTCTGAAGGCCGCCCTTGTACACTGGTTGCCCTGGATAAGGCAACACTTCGAGCTGACCCAACCGTTAGAGGATCAGCTCCTGGCCATCAGCGCCCGTCAGATGGATCGGCGCCTGAGGGAAACCAAGCACATCGTGAAACGCCGACTCTATGGCACCACTCGGCCCGGATCGCTACTAAAGCAGATGATCCCGATTAAGACCGATCACTGGGATGTGAACCGGCCGGGCTATCTGGAGATTGACCTGGTGTCACACTCAGGGGCCTCAGCGGTTGGGGAGTTTGTCCATAGTCTGGACTGTGTCGACATTGCTACCTGCTGGGTAGAGCGCAAGGCCGTCATGGGTAAGAGCGCTTTGGGTGTCTTGAATGCGGTCACCGAGATCGAACACCAGCTTCCTTTTCCCCTCAAGGGGATCGACTCCGACAACGGCAGTGAGTTTATCAACAACCGCCTTCTTGCCTTCTGTCAACAACGCCCAGCTGGCCACACCATTCAGTTCACCCGCTCGCGTCCCTACAAAAAAGATGACAACGCGCACATCGAGCAGAAAAACTGGACCCATGTCAGAAAGCTTATGGGCTGGGATCGCTACGACACCGCAAAGGCCCAAGAGGCCGCCAACCAGCTCTATGATGAGCTTAGGATCTTCCAGAATCTGTTCCAGCCCTCCATGAAGCTGCGATGCAAGATCCGTATAGGCTCTCGACTTATTCGCCGCTATGACACGCCTCGTACCCCGTTCGAACGGGTCGTGGAGTCCCGAAAGGGAGACCCCAAAAAGCTGGCAGCCCTCAAGCACACGCTTAAGACAACTGATCCCTTCGAGCTCTCTACCCGAATCGATCAGCAACTGCAGCGGATCTACAAGCTGGCCAGCCATGCAGACAGAGCCCCACGAGAGAGACCACCGCTGAAACAAACGCCGTGGAGAAACTGGACCTTCAGCAAGAAACTACAGCGCCAACAACAGGACATGAAACGACAGATGCGAGACGACTTCGGTTAGATTTTGTAATGACGCAACGAATCCCGCTAGGGTTAGATTTTTTGATGGCTTAACACGGAGACGGCAAATGATAAAGATGCCATGACTGGAAAAATCAAATCGACTTTGCGCCATTGGGCCTGGCTGCTTCCCTTCTGTGACAGGATCACCACACCTGTGATGACCAGCGTGGTGCCAAGGATATTCTGGAGGGTCCATGTCTCCCCCAAGATAAGCACAGCAAGAATCGAGGCAAACATAGGGGAGGAATTGGAGATAGGCACGGAACGGGCCAGCCCTACCCTCTCAATGCCTATAAAGTTGAGCGTCCGGCCGAGACCGGGTGCGAAAATTCCGCCCAGGACAAAGTACCAGATGGCAGAAGTCCAAAAGCTGGATAAAGGGACAAAGAACGGCACCAAGACCCACAAAGTAATGGCAGACATACTGATGGAAAACAGGGAGCCGGTCATGGCGTTGGATGTCACCAGACCGCGCCGGTTCATGACGTGGCTAAACGAAAAACAGAAAGCAGCGAGAATGGAAATGTACACCATCATACGGTAACCACCAAGATCGAGCCAATGACCGTGCAGGCGGCTCCTAGAATAACCCGCATGGTGATCGCCTCTAGATCTCTGAGGAAGATGATGGAGAGAAGGATCGCTAGGACGGGATTGGCTCCAATCAGGGGTTCCACGATAACAATTTTACCAATGCTCAAGGCATGAAAAACCGATAGCATGGCCGCAGTGTTCGCGATCCCCGCCACAAAGAACCAGCCGAAGGAGCGGCGTGATAGCAACATCTCTTTTCTACCCCCCGCCACCTGGAGCATCACAACACCGGACAGGAGCCCAGTGCTGGAGGTGAGAGCGGCACCCATAATGGGAACGTTGTCTACCAATAATCCAAGCTTCCTCAAATTACTCGCGATGCCGAAAGACACCGCCGCCATGATCGGATAAATCAAATCTATTTTGCGCCATGGGCCTTGTCCCGTCGCTTTCATTGAAAGAATCACGACTCCAAGGATCACAAAAGAGGTGCCGATAAAGTTCTGAATCGTCCAAAACTCGCCTACAATGAAAACAGCTAAAACCGAGGCTACCATAGGATACGTGTTCGTGATGGGTATGGCTCGAGCCATACCCACTCGCTCCATCCCTTTGAAGTTCAAGAATCTGCCGAGACCGGGAGCGAAAATGCCAGCTGCGAGATAGTACAATACGGCGGGTGTTCGGAAGCTGGTGAGGGTGAGAAAGATGGGCACCAAACTCCACAATGCGATGGCCGATATGCAAAGGGAAATTATGGCAGCCGTGATAGCGTTGGACGTCGCCAGTCCACGGCGGTTTAAGACGTTGGAGACAGCGAAGCAGAAGGAGGCCAAGATGGCAAAAAATACAGTCATGGTTCTGCTGGCACTAGTGTGGCTGCGTTCAAACTAGTTTCACAGAGTTAAAGGACTTTAATTCCAGCTTCCATTTATATTGTAACTATGAGAACCGACCCCACCACCGTGCATCCTGCGCCAATAACAACGCGGAGGTTTATGGATTCCAGCTCTTTCAAGAAAATCGCGGAAAGGAAAAGTGAAAGGACCGGACTCGCATTGACCAGCGGATCCACAACGACGATCTTGCCATCGCTCAAAGCGTAAAAGACTGACAACATGGCTGTGGTGTGGGCAATCCCCGCCGCCACAAACCAACCGAAGGATTGTCGGGATAGTACGAAAGTCTTCCATCCTCCCTGTGCCTGGTGAAAGATCAGGGTAACGACCAGGGCTGTAGTAGCAGATACAGAGGCCGCCATGAGCGGGATATTCGCTATCATCAGGCCAAGCTTGCGCAAATTAGACGACAGGGCAAAGGAAATCGCCGCCAAGGCTGGATAGACAAGGTCTACTTTGCGCCATTGTGATGTCGCAGTCTGAGTGCGTGAAAGGATCACGACACCGAAGATGACGAGAGAGGTTCCCAGGATATTTTGCAGCGGCCAACTCTCCCCCACCACAAGGACGGCCAGGATAGAAGAAAACATAGGTGCTGTGTTCGTGATGGGTACGGCTCGGGCAACGCCCACACGCTCGATGGCCTTGAAGGTCATGAACCGGCCCACCGCCGGCGCAAAGATGCCGCCTATGATAAAGTACCAGAGGGCTGGTGTTTTAAAACTCGATAGGGAAACAAAGATGGGGGTCACTACCCAAAAAATTACCGCGGAAATAATAATCGAGACGATGGTGCCCGTCGCGGCATTGGAGGTAACCAAACCTCGACGGATCACAATATGCGACAGGGCGAAAAGGAAGGCCCCCTGGATGGCAAAGTAAACGCTCATGTGCAGACAGCCATCAGAGAAGCCGTGTTTCCCAAGGGTGTCTCAAGGAGAGTACCTAGCATCCCCACGCATGGTCATGAAAAGATCCGAAGAGACTGGTGTGCCAATTCCTCTGGCCACGGCGACATCGTAGATCATCCTGGCAGTGGCCGCGAACTGGATCCCCATGCCGGTATTGTTCTTGAACAGGGTGATCTCACGGTTGTCCTGGCGGCCCCGACATTGTTTTGTGAGGAGCTCACCCAGTTCGTGAAGGTCTTCTTCACGTACCAGCCCGCGCTCCAGCCGATCTGCAAACTCCGCCTGTCGATCGAGAAAAATCTGTTTTTTGCTACCCACAACGATGAGTCCCGCGCGGCGGATCACGTCATCATCCAGCTCTCGACGGGGTAGATAGCTGTCACCACCGACGATACTGGTAAGATGACATCCATCCTCGAGCCATTGACCTTTGACAACGGGCTCCACCGTGTTGGTGGCTGCCGTCGCCACGTCGCAGCCCCGAACAGCCTCTTCAGCATTCACCACTGGTACCACTTTCACTCCGGCCCTTTCCGTCATCTCCTCGGCGAAGCGCTCCCGGTGGGCACGAGTTGGACTGAACACTTTGACTTTCTCTATGGGCCGAACCGCACAGGCGGCCAGGAGCTGAGTCCTCGCCTGCTCCCCCGATCCCAACAGACCCATGGACTTTACACCGGTCCGGGCCAGATGCTTCATGGCCACCCCGCTGGTTGCCCCAACCCGCAGTACGGAGGGAACGTGGTCATCCATGACGGCCAGGAGCTCACAGCTTTCCATGTCGAAGAGAAATACCGAACCAACATAGTTGCCGGGATAGACGATGCGCTCTGATCCCGCCACCTGTTCTCGTTGGGAGAAGCTCGAGTCGATCCTGAGAGCCATGGACTTGATGCCGGGCACCAATCCCATGATGTTATTGAAATAGTATTGAACCCCCGTGGCCTTGCCAGGCGCCTGGACGCGAAGTCGTGCTCGGGGGGAGTTTACCGCCTTTCCTTCCCCCAGCTCGTGAAAGGCCTTTTCCACTGCCGGGACCAGGTCCGACATGGGGACAAGATTCTCCATGTCCTTGTTCTTAAGGAAAAGAACCATTATCTCCTCCTTCCGCCCGGAAAGAACGTTTCGCGCCAAGACGCAAAGCCAGCAAAGATTTTTAACCGGAGATTCACGCAGATTTTCGCAGACGAATACGGCAAAGAGCAAAGCGTCTTTGCGGATTCGGGACCACTGACTACCGACTACTGACCTTGATCCAGGGATTGACGCCCGGGAGTCCATAGTCCGCTGTCCGTAGTCTGTTGTCTCTTTACGTTTTTCCCTCGGAACTCAGTACTGATTCACACTTTACGCCAAGCCCCATGCGCTTTTGACGCTTTTATTCTGCCGGACTCACGCGGCAAAGGTATGAACGGTGCGGGAGGGAACCGCTAACTGGATCTGTCAGATCCGAGTCGATGAGAGTGCCAGGATTAGCGCCTTCTGAGGTGTACGGGTTATAACCTGGCAAGTCAAGTTCATTGCAGGCCTGCCACCATCCATGCTGACAACAAACTACCCCGGGAATAATCCTGTCCGTAACATAGGCGCGCAGCTTGATGGCGCCCTTGGGAGATTCCACCATCATCCACTGCTTGTGTTTGATCCCAAATCGAGAAGCAGTGTCTGGATGTAACTCAGCCATGGGTTCTGGAGATGATTTCCGCAGCCGCGATAGTGCGCGATGCTGGCTATGAACAAACGTAGGAAACTTCGCATTGGTAAGGATCAAAGGAAAGTCTACCGCAACTTCTGGCCGGCTCACGGGACTCATGGCAGGCTCCTTGTAGTCCGGAAAGGGTGGTACTCCGTGGTCGGCAAAAGTATGAGAGTAGAGTTCCACCTTGCGCGAAGGCGTGGCAAAACCACGGGGCTTTCCAGTCCTGTCCTCTTCGGCATATTTACGGTATCGCACGGGCTGAGATACCGTGATTCCTCCGGGCGAGGCCTTTAATTGTTCCAGTTGAATACCCGTAGATTCCAGTTCATAGGCGTATCCTGCCTCAACGTCTCCATTCCAAAAGCGCTCACCGTATCCGAGACGTTTCGCCAATTCAAAGATTATCCAGGTGTCCGAGCGGCGCTCCGCAAGCGGTGGCACTACTGCAGGCCGGTATTGCAAGTGGGTTGCCCCTTCTGCCCGATGGCGGAATCCGGTGGTAACATTGGCCATTTCGAGAAAGCTCGTAGCCGGAAGCACATAGTCGCACAGCTCTGCCGTAGGCGTCATGAAGAGATCAACCGCCACACTAAATTCCACGGCGCTATAGGCCTCTCGCGCCCTGCGGGAGTCCCCGCTCGACATCACGGGATTGGTACCAAAATTGAGCAGTGCCTTCACCGGGTAAGGACGCCCTTCCAAAACCGCAGTGAAGACGTCGTAAGGGGCGCAGTTACCGGGCTTGGCTGGCGGCCCGAGCGGTTTTTCCGCTAGTCCGATTCTCTGGGCAGCCATTTCCTTGGATAAATATTCATTCCCCTCCACCCCATTGGCCCGCGCTCCTGGAAAAATAACGTTCCCGCCCGGTCGGTCAAAACTGCCCAATAGGGCATACAGCGTGGCAATTGCTCTGCTGGTCTGTGTGGCATTGGTGTGCTGGCCGATGCCGTTCCACATGTACATGCTTACGGGAGTACTATTGGCCAGGAGTTGCGCGGCCTGCCAGGTCTTTTTTGCCGGAACATGGGTAATCGTCTCCGTAGCTTCCGGGGTATAGTGAGACGACAGCTCGGCAAGGAACTCAAAGGCTGATTTGCAAGGTATCCTCTTCCCGTCTTTTCCACGGAGCGTTCTCTCACCGAAGAGCCCTGGTCGAACCGTATCTCTCTCGTAACACCCTTCGGAAGGATCATAGATTACTGGCCCCTGGCTTTTCTCATCCCAAATGACATACCGCCCCGGGTTTCCACCTTCCACGACATCAGCCTCGGTCACAGGCCTATTGGTCTCCATGCTGAGGAGAAATGGTCCATTGGTCCAGTGTCTGAGAAAATCCGTGTCGAACCAGCTCTCTTCTATCATTGAGTTGATGAGGGCGAGTGCAAGGGCTCCGTCCGTTCCCGGGCGAACCTGAAGGAGAACGTCAGCCTGCGCCGCAATGCCGATCCGCCGGGGATCCACGGCCACCACTTTCATACCACGGGATCTTGCGGCTACGATGTCATGGGCGAGGACAAGTGAAGTGGCGCTTGGGTTATGACCCCAGAGGAGAAAGGCCTTACTGTGGGAGAGATCAGGTGTTGGGAGATTGGACCCAAAAGTGTAGCTGAAGGCAGTGTCCTTATGCCAATTGCACACGTGCGTCGTGGATACCCAGTTGGGGCTACCAAAGGAGTAGAGCAATCGCCCCAGCCATCGTTCCGCATCGTCCACCGAAGTGCCGCTGCGCGTTCCCTTGGCGAGGGCCATGGCGGGGGCACCGTGGCGCTCACGTATGGAGAGTAACTTCCCGGCAATTGCGTCCAGTGCATCATCCCAACTAACCCTGACCCACTCGGGATCGGGATCGCCCTTGGGCCGGGTTCGCTTCAAGGGATAGTCGAGTCGCTCCGGGTGATATACCAGGTCAGGTGCAGCCCTGCCTTTGATACAAATGACACCCCCGTTGGGATGATCGTGATCCGGCTCAAGCCGGGTCACTCGCCCATCTTCAACTGTCGCTATGGTCGCGCAGTGGGCGGTGCACAGGGCACAGTAACCGCGGATTGTGGACGTGTCATTTGACACTTGTACTTGACTGGACATTGGAATGGTTAAGAATACTGTAAAATCGGATACTGGTAAACTCTATGCCACATCCGATGGAAAATAGAAACCAGTCCATCGACTGTTGAATATTTGTACCCTCCGCCCTCTTTTCTTGCTTGTCTAATTGCGGTAATAAGGATCAAATCTGAGACTACGGAGGTGAGATTATGGCAACCAAACCAGAAACGAAATCAACGGAGGCAAAGGTTTACGCCCAGGAGCGTATTGGTGAGTTCATGACCACCTGGAAGGACTTTCCCAGACCCGGATTAGCAGCATGGGCAGAGCGCAAGAAGGCCGGACTGATGGGAACGGCCAAGAGCACGCACCACACCCCGCGTTTCCGGCCCTTCGATATGCTGGCTATCCCAAATCAGTCGCTGGTCATTCTCGAGAATGTTAATCATCGCATTGGCGCGGAATGCGTGGTAGGAGTCCAGGATTGTTTTCACCGATATGTGGACAGCGACATAATCTACTTCCAGTTTTGCGGTAACACCACGGTGGAAACGGAGTTTGGTGTTTACGAGATGGAACCGGGCGAGGTGATGTTGGTTCCCGGTGGCATCTCTCATCGTTCCATTGGACGCAACGATAGCTTGCGTTATTTCTGTCAGACCTACGAGCCTGTGGACTATGTCATGGGTGAGGATCAGTACACGAGTCACACCAGCTTCGAGATGAAGAGAATCGGCGGTCCCCAATGGCAAGCGGCACAGGGCACCGAGGGGGCCTCAACGGGCAATGTAGTTGAGAAGATGCATTATTGGGATGACGGACCAGAGGATCTAACTGTGGTGGATCGGGACTATAGTTCCCTGGTTGGCGTTGCGGGCCTGGCGCGCGGGAAGCCCGGGAGCGCGATCAAAAAACTGCGGGCCTTTGACCATTTTACCGCCATCGTCGGTAAGGGGGGCGGCGACGCCGGCACTCAGCCTCTGATGGAAACCGCAAGCATGAGGATTCGGACTTACAACATCCAGGATGAACAGTTCGCCTTTCATCGCGCACTGAGGAGTGAAGAGGTCCGTATCCAGTTCCGAGGAGACGCCCTCGATATGTCGGAGTTCGAGAATATCGAGGTGTCCCCTGGCGAGATCACGATCATTCCGTTGGGCATCTCCCACAGCGTAATCACCATACCGCCGGATGACCAGAATTTTCTCCGGCTCAACTTCTACAGCAAGCTACATTGGCGGGTTCCCATGGACCCCACAAGGCATGTCGTCAACAGCAAGTTCGAGGTCTCAACCACGGTCCATAAAGAGGCCGAGTGGAGGAAACAGGCTGCTGCTGGAGGCCGGTGAGGTTAAAAAGATCTGTCCCGTGGTGATTTCCAAGGGTTGCTATTTTTAGGAGATGACCGTGGATCAAGTAATATTTGCGCGCTACAGCGGTGAAACCGCAAAGATTATTTTTGCACCGCTTTTCATCGGGCTAGCACGGGACTACTTCAGAGATGTAGATATCTCCATTTCAATTGTAGAACCAGATGAGCAACCGTGGGTCACCGTCGCCGAAGGCCGGGCCGACTGTGGTCCGGGATATATTGATTACTGTGCCTGTCCAGAGTTCTACGGACGTATGAAGGCGGTGGCGGTTCATGAGCAGTTTCGCCCCGGACATGGCATCACAACTCTATTAGCGCGAACGGCAATTGTTGAAAACGGCGAGTTAACCGACTATCAGAGCCTCCGTGGCAAAACCATCGGGCTTGCCGGCGGTCGAGGCGACGACTACATGGCTTTTTACGGTGCCTTGCAGCAAGGAGGGCTTACCATCCAGGATGTTCGTGTTGTGTCGGCGTCCCACGGCGGCGCAGATCGCAAGCGGGCCATCCTAAACGGGGATATTGACCTTTTAATCGGACGGAGACCCCGCGGGGTCGCTACGGAAGTGTCACAGGGCCATGTGGTCCGATGGAAAATTGGCCATGAGGTTCATCCCAACCTTCAGGCCCGATTTATACTCTTCAACACCAGGTTTATGAGGGAGCGACCTGGTGTGGGTTCGCGTTTCCTGACCGCTTACTTGAGAGGGGCTCGAGACTACTGCGATGCGCTCGATAAGGGCCTCGGTACAGCCGAGATGCTCGATTTCTTAACACGAGAGACTGGTGAATCCCCTGAATTGCTCCAAACCATGAAGCCGCCAGGGTTCACCCCCAATGGACTGATCGATATGCCCCGTCTCGAGTCTGAAGTGAAAGCCCTCGTGGAGGGCGGCCTTTTCCCTAAAAATATCAAAGTTCCCGAGGTGGTGGATAACCAATTCGCTGAAACCGCACTCAAGGACCTGGGCGAGTACTATTAACCCCGATCCGACAAAAATGACCAGGCCACGTGCTGTCCTAGCCCAGATGTTGTAAGGGTCACAGACATTTGGGTCGCTAGTCCGTAACTACACTTCAGGTGAGTTATCGAACCAGGGTACAGACAGCTCTGAAGGGTCATGTGATGCTCGCTGGCGATGATTTCTTGAACCGAGTTAATGTCGGATCGGGGTTAATGTGATTGTTACGCGAGGCTGGCTTCATCGAAACGACTGCGACCGCTACCGTCTATCCGGGAGTCGGTAATATGATGAGCTGCAGCCGGTTCCCGAACGGATCATAAAAGTAGACACTCTTTTCGCCAGGCTTACGCTGAGCAGCTCTAATATCGCCCTCTAAATATGCCTCACTGGCCTCTAACGCTCCATAGATTTCGTCGTATTCGTCAATGGAACCAACGCTAATAGCGAGATGGGCGCCTTTGTAGCGTAAACCAGAGCCCGGGTCCGGCACGTTTTTCTCATCGGGTCCGGAAAAACGCGACCGGGGTGATAGCTTGTCCACCTTCTCGAGAAAAAGTAGCTGGCCCGTTGAATTTTTAAGGATGAGCCGCCCCTGACCAAGCTCTCCCTGGTCACGACAGATGGGGTCCAACCCCAGTGCACCGCAATAAAATCGCTCCGCCTGCGCGAGATCTGTGACTTCCATTACCAGATGACTGATGTCTTCATACTCGATCATAGCAACCTCCACTAACGGCGCACTGAAAATTCGAGTGCATTACCATCCGCGTCGTGCACGCGAATTGTCCGGCTCAAGGGAACGGCCTCAGGATAAGTAATAGGGCCTTCATAGGGAACTCCGCTCTCGCGTAACTGTTTTAACAACTCTTCCATCATCGATTCGGTCACAGAAAAACCGATCCGTGGCATGGCATTGGATTTACCGGCCTCGGCCAGTGGTTCTTGAGCGAGGCAAAGCTCGAAACGGTGGCCGCCCATTTCAACAAAAGACATGATTGGAAATCCCTTCCCGTAAAGCCGGCCGGTATTGAGATTTTGAATATGCAGTGGTTTCGCACCCAGGAGCTTTCCGTAAAACTGATGCGCTCGTGGGATATCCTCCACTACAAAACCACAGTGATCGAACGTTCTAATCTTTGCCATGGTACCTCCATTTCATTTGGCTCTCACTCAAAATCCATAGTCTCGCCAAGGCCTTTCTTAATCGCTTCCTCATAGGCCCATGTCGCCAGGGCTACATCGCTGTAGCCGCCCTGAGATTCTCGAAAGACTCCGATATCATTAGAATCTGGGTTTGCCTGCACTTCGCCAGTCACAACCTGTCCAAGCTCCGCCACCTTTTCCCAATCAATCTTTCCCTCACCCGAGAGTCGGATCAAGGGCTTATCCAATGCCTTATCGTAGTAATCCAATTCGTGCACCTTGCTGGAGACCACGATCAACTTCGACCTTAAATACACCTCGTCATCGAACTCGTTGGGCCGTCCGATCCCAAAGACCGATAGACCGGGACGGAGCCACTTTCCCAGCAGCGTGGGTACCGGTGAGTTGGTGCTGACCATCACAATATCAGCTCCATCAATCGCTTGCTGAGGAGATGCCACAGCCTCCACCGACACCCCGAAGCTCTGAGCAGCCGTCCGGGAAAACTCCTCTCGGCGCTCAGGACTCCTGCTGTATACCCTAAAGGTTTCGATGGGTCGAACAGCCACGGCAGCCTCGATCAGGCAAGGGGCAAGCCGGCCACTGCCAATGAGCGCCACCGATTTGGCATCAGGTTTTGCCATGCGTTCCAAGGCAAGTCCCACCGTTGCACTGATGCGGAGTAGACTGAATGGAAAGCCCATAATCGTTAGCAGGCGCCCCGAGTCTAGTTCAAAGAGCAGCGCCAGCGGCTCTCCGCCGGTCACACCAATCCTTAGTCCTATCACATTTTGAATTGTCAGCGCCCCGGCCACCCCACGTATTCCTCGTTCCATTAACCGCAGTGGCGGAGTCGCTTTAATCCCGCCCTCCGCCTGATGATGGTAGGTTTTCTCAAGAACTCGGATTGCTTGCTGCACATCCATAAGCCCTTCGATATCAGACTTGCGTAACAAGAGTGCCATGTACTAACAGCTCTAATTTGAGGATTGTTTTTGTTTGTCGTCGTCTCCCGACAAACAAAAAATTAATTCTCTGCGTACTCTGCGTTCTCTTTTGTATCTCTTCCTTCGTGTACTTCGCGTCCTTCGTGGTCAAACAGTTTGTCACCACGAAGAGCACGAAGGTCACAAAGTTTAGATCACTGGTCGTGCCAAGAACGCAAGGGTCACAAAGATTATTTTGAGCCCTCTGCGCCTCTGCGGTTAGATTTCTAAAATTATACTAGTCTGCGTGTGTCTGCGGCTAATTGCTCCTAACGCTTCGCGCTCTGCGCTTTGCTTTGAGAGCTTTTTAATCTGCCATCTTCATTTCTTCCACCATGGTGGGAAGCCAGACAGAGATAACTGCCGGATTCCCTTTGCGAGTCGCTTCCAGGCCGCGTTTTAGGGCTGGTCCCACCTGGTTGGCTTCGGAAACCACCTCGCCGTAGCCACCCACTGACTCCGCCAGCTTGGCAAAGTTGGGAGGCGGGTCGAATACCCCTCCCAAATAGTCCCCTCTGCCCGCCGACGCTCCCTTGGGAAATGTACCCCGTACAGCTCTGGTCCCAGTAGAATAAGAACGGTTCGTATAGACCACAGACAGAAAAGGTGCCTTGTGATAGGCACCCGCCCACAAGGCTTCCAGCGGGCTGCCGAACATAAAAAATCCGTCCCCAGCGGCAAGGACCACCTCACATTCCGGCTTGGCAAGCTTGGCTCCCACGGCAGCGCCAACACCCCAGCCTCCCGTCGAACCGTTGCGCCTGAAGTAGGAACCGGATAACGCCCGACGATTGTACTCCCTGAGGGTTTGGGAATTACTCAAGGCATCATCCAACAACAGAGCTTCAGGCTCGAGAATCTGTTGAATCTGATATGACACCCAGCGTGGATCCACAGGGGTCCGTTGCCCGGCCTTTTTCGCACTCTCCTCGGAAGCTTCCAACAGTTCCCGTTTGCGCCGCTCCAATCTCTCTCGTCGATCTGAGATACGACTCATATCACTTTTTGACAGCATAGCCGTAGCTGCATTATGAATAGCACGCGCCGTCGTTGCAGTGTCGGCGGCGATCCACAAATCCGCCTGAAATTCCATGGTCTTGAAACGTGACTGTACCGGGTCTGGATCGATCCAGGCAACCGCTGCATCGTGACGCGGTGATTGTTGCGCCGGCAACCACGGCACAGGCGACTCAAAGACCACCACTACATCCGCATCCTTCGGTTGCGGGCCAGTGCCATAAAGAGAATGAGTGGTTGGAAAATTCAAGCTTTGCGATTGGCGAGTGTCCATGACCGGAACGGCGAGGAGCTCCGCGAGCCGAACAAGTTCGTCGACGGATTCCGGATTCCGACCGGATTGAGCGGTATAGATGCAAGGATTGTTTGCTCTCACCAGCCACTTGGCCACCATCTTTGCATCGTTCTCATCCGGAGCCGCAGGGCGCGCCACCCCAAGCTGGTCCCGAGTGGGAAATTGCGTGGTGCCCGGCATCGGCAATAGAGCCGTTTCACGCGGCAGCGCCATGTAGACCGGGCCCTTTGGCTCACTCATGGCCACCTGAAGCATACGGCTGATCATCAATCCCGGGTTGTCCTGGTGTTCCAAACGGTGATCTAACTTGGTGTACTGACGCAGGATCTCGCCCTGGTCGCGCGGCTCCTGGACCCACTGAACAAAATTGTCCCGGGCTCCCGGCATGGACCCTGGAAACGCCCGTGGGCCTGTGCCCGATATCATCATCACAGGGTAGTTCCCTCTCCATGCGGTATGGATTCCTGCGCCGTAGTTAAGCAATCCCACGTCCACGTGCACAGCAGTAGCAGAGGGTTTTCCTGTAACCATGGTGTAGCCCAGCGCCGCGTTCAACGCCACGCCCTCATGAACCATTGTGATAAGTTTAGGTGCTTGCCAACCCCGCATCTCCGCTTTTGTGACGGCCTCTTGGAAGTAGCCGATTTCCGATCCGGAGACAAAGAACAGGTTATCAATGCCGCCCAGTTTCATGGCGGCCACAATGGCATCACTCCACTCCTCCGCAGGACATTCCACCCATCGCTTGTCCCTAATCCCGTTCGTTCCTTTACTCATGTCTCTTTCCTTTCTAACCCGTCAGGATTGCATCGACCCACGCTCGCAACTCGATATGCTGGACTATCAATGGTCCCCAAAACTGGGGTAGTCTAGTCGGTTCTGCCAGTGCTTGTCAATTTCCTAGAGGTTGGCAATGTTGAGTGGTTTTTTGCTGACAAGGATGGCCGCGGAAGGACGTTGGAAGCGTCAAGACTTGTGTGTAAATTTCTTAGGGGCATTCTCACTCCAATTTTGGTTCAAGTGATGAAAGACAGAAAAAACGATTCTTTGTATGCTTTGGGTATTTGCCATCACCCCCATAGGGCGAGTCCTGCGCCTGACTTCCCGGAACGATCTTTCTATGAGGTTGGTGGTTCTCAAGCGGCTCCAAAGCTCAGGCCGCTTGATCTGAAAGAAGTAAAGCAATTGATCGAGATCCTTTTCCAAACAGGCCACAGCCCTTGGATAAGCCTTCCTCCAGCGTGAACCAAACCGCCAGTAAGCTTCCGTAGCTTTTCTATAATTAGGGGCATGACTGATACGATTTAGAGCTTTTTTGACCGCTGGTTGATCGGCCCTTTTTACCTTGTCCAACACGTTTCTTGTCTTATGGGCCCAGCAGCGTTGGGCGAGGATCTTAGGATAGACAATCTGTAAGGCTCCATGCAGCCCCGTTCCCCCATCGGTCACAATCAGCTCACAACACCCCCCCTCTAGCCCCCTTTGATACAGGTCCCTTAACAACGCTTCCCAGCAGGCTTCAGATTCAGTTGGGGCCGCATAGAAATCGATCATCTCCTGCCTCCCATCGACCGTGATCCCGAAGGCACAAAGTAATATCTTTTTCTGTACCTTGGCAGCCCCCTTGCTCTTTAACACCACCCCATCAAAGAACAGATAGCGGTACTGATCCCTAAGGGGACGGCTATGGTAAAACTTAACCTCTTTATCCAGATCCCGGGCAATCCTGGAAATCGTTGTGGCCGAGACCCGCTCCCCTACAATAGGAACCAGCACCGAAGCGGCCTTTCGGGTGGATAGTCCCAAACAAAAGCAGGCTAACAACACCCGATCCACCGAACGGCACCTTCGGGCGTAACGCTCAAGGAGCTTGGTGGGAAACCCTCCCTTACGGCTCCTTGGCACTAAAAGCTCTAAGTTTCCCATCTCGGTCAACAGATGCCTGGTATAGTGGCCATTGCGGTAGTCCACTCGGTCCGCCCCATGCTCGTAGCGTGATAGTCCTATGTACTGGGCCATCTCTTCGTCCAGCCGCTTCTCCACCAGGTGTTTTAGAGCTTGGCGGGCCATCGGTTTAAAGTCGCCCTCCCACTCAAAGGCATTGATCTCTTTAATCGCTCGCGATACATTGCTTGGTGTTGCTTGCTCGAGCAGCATAGGGGTGCCCTCCTCATGTTTGTATTTGTCGTGCAACTCTGGAGTTAGCACCCCTTCTGTCTTTTCCCAATCAAAAAATACCCTAGGCCTATCCCTTAACCACCTCGAGATCTTCGATTCTCCGCCAAATGTGAAAGCCATTTTCCTCTCCACTCCCTTCCCCCCACCAAAATTTACACATAGACTGATACATCACCAAGTGAAGACCTACCCCCTTTTCAGGGTTGCCCAACACGCAGTATTCTACGTGCGCTATGTTCTTACGTTGCACGAAACGCAACAAAGATGGCAAGGAACACCGTTACTGGAATGTGGTGGAGAACCGCCGGGTAACAGGTGGACGAGTCGTTCAGCGCCAGGTGCTCTATCTCGGTGAGATCAACGACTCTCAGCATCAGGCGTGGCGTAAGACCATCGAGGTCTTCGAGGATGGAGCAGTATTGCCGCGTACGATAGCACTGTTTGCCGAGGATCGGCCTGTAGAAATTGATGACGACGAAGTGGTGCAGATCTGGCTGAAGGATCTGGAACTGCACCGGCCCAGACAGTGGGGCGCATGCTGGCTGGCCTGTCACCTGTACGAGCAGTTGGGGCTCGATGAGTTCTGGGCGACACGGTTGGAGCCGAGCCGCAAGGGGACGCGCTGGGATCTGATCACGCAGGCGTTGAGCTGCTACCGGCTGATTGATCCTGGCAGCGAGTGGCGGTTACATCGGCACTGGTACGACAACAGCGCGATGGCCGATTGTCTGGGGGCGGGCTTTGAATTATGCGAATTAGCCGCGGCCCACGCAGCTGGACCGACGGTGTCCTGGAATTTAGTTGGAAGTGGTTAGTGGCGACTGATATTAAACATCAGCTACTTTTCTCTCGTCAATCAGTTCTTCCGACTCTGCGGCCGATTTTTTTCTTCCGTATTTGCCCTATAACGCATGATCTCATTCCTGCATGACCTCTGCTATCCCCCCCTCTAGGCCAGCTTCACCTTTGGATTTCGCTTCGCCTCTGAGGTAAGCAATCCAACATCCATAGATCCCGATACCCCATGATCCTACGCGAAATTCTTCTCCCCTGCTAATAGAGCCGCTGCCACCCACCGCTTCACCATTTGCCCATCCCTCCAGCGACTGACCCTGTTCGTCCTCAGGCGCACCCCACTGTGAGGACTCTCAACGATGTTGGTAGTAACCAGGCACCTGCTAAGCGAAGGCGAAAGATTAAGCCGATTAAGGGTAAAAGTCTCCTCTGAAGCCCTCCCTCAAACTCGCCGCCGCATCACGGATACTCAACCTCCAGCCACTTACTGCTTGTCTAGCCGCCCTATCCCTTCTTGTGCCTTAAGCCTGTAAGCCGCCTTCATCGCCGCCTTGAGCAGTACGGCAAAGCGGAGCGCATCTGGGTGATGGACCGGGGGATTCCGACCGAGGAGGTTCTCAAGCAGATGCGCGAAAGCACTCCGCCGATCTATTACCTGGTGGGAACGCCTAAGGGACGACTGAGCCGTTACGAGAAGGAGCTGATCGACAAGCCGTGGCATACAGTGCGCGAAGGAGTGGAGGTCAAGTTACTACCACAAGACGATGAGTTGTATGTGTTGGCACAGAGTCGTGATCGCATCAACAAGGAGCGCTCCATGCGGCGTCGGCAACTAAAGAAGCTGTGGAGGCGGCTTAAGCAGCTACAAGGCATGAAGTTGACGCGTGACGAGCTGTTGCTGAAACTCGGGGCCGCCAGGCAGCAATCGCCTTCGGCCTGGCGACTGGTTCGGATCGACATCCCTGATGGCAATGGGTCGGTGCAGTTCTCATTGCGAAAGGACCAGCTACAAAAGGTCCGGCGCCGAGAAGGACGTTACTTGCTGAGAACGAACCTGGTTGGACGCGAGCCTGAACAGATGTGGGAGTTCTACATGCAACTGGTTCAGGTCGAAGAAGCGTTCAAGAACCTCAAGGGTGATCTGGCGATCCGTCCGATCCACCACCAGAAGGAGGAACGCATCGAAGCTCACATATTCGTAGCCTTCATGGCTTACGCCATGCATGTGACCTTGCGTCGCCACCTGCGGGATTTGGCACCGGGATTGACACCGCGATCGGTTCTGGAAAAGTTCGGTGCTGTTCAGATGATAGACGTGCATTTGCCGACCACTGATGGACGCAAGGTGATCATGTCACGCTATACACAGCCTGAGCCCGAACTCCAGGTCTTGCTTGAGCAGCTGCGGCTTTCATTGCCCAGTCAGCTGCCTCCCCGTGTTACGGCCAAAGGTGAAGTGGCGAAATAGCTCGATGTAGTGAAGACCTTTTGGAAGCTCTCGTTGATTTACAGGTACTTACGAGCACTGAACCCCGCGAATCCGCTAAGTCGGGTTAGTTCGAAGACTTCAGAGTAGAAATCCGCTACCTGTTTGGCGTTGAGAGTCCGAATGGCAAAACGGTTGAAGTGGCGGTCCTGATGCCAATCCTTCTCTGTCGAAACGGCATAGAGATCCTTTAAATTGTCCCCACTCTTCGGCGCGAGATCAAACACATTGCCGTCAGGGTCGTGACCGCTGTACGCCGCGAAGGGCCGCGTCGACGGCCGTTTGACGATATTGGCGGTGGGGTGGTTTTTTTGCATCCTTTTCAGGACCACATCGATGCTGTCCACCAACAACCCGAAGTGGTCTAACCCACCCACGTAACCATCCCGACGAGGCAAAATCTGTAGCCCCACGCGCCCATCGCCGACAGTAGGGGCGGCTGCGGGGTCCCAGCTCTTTTGCGCCGATCTGAGTCCAAACAACACCTGATAGTACTTTTCCAGCAGCGGATACTGATGACTAATGATTGCGATATGATTCATCTGAGCAAACATTTAATCTCTCCATTCACCGAGGGATAAATATAAAGAAGCCAGTCAATCCTCGACTTTTCACCATCAACGCGGAGGCAGTGGGTCGACGGACGCGATCTGGCGAAAGAACTTGAGCATCTCAGGATCTTTTGGGAGCGACTTAATGGCCTTCTTATTGTCTTCTGGCGTCAGGGGAGTGGCCGGCGCCCCGGTTAGTTTGCGGTAAAACTTGTGGAACTCCGGGTCCTGAAAGGTCTTACGAAAGGCCTCCTCCAATATCCTTACACGATCTCTAGGAGTACCTGGAGGGAGAATGAACGCGGAGCCTCCCCCGGCGAAGATACGGTAGGTCGCAAGAACCCTTTTTTCTTTCTCGGTCTTAGCGAAGCTATCCAGTGTCGGAATGTTATCAAATGCGGGATGCTTCAAGCGGTAGCCTTTGGGCACCTCGAGGATCACATGTATGTAAACCAGCTTTTCGTCGATCCAATGCCGGCTGCGCCGAAGTATCGTGTCGGGAATATTGACCCTAACGTCCAGCTCTTCCTTGATCAGGGCCAGATCCATTTCCTGCCCTCCGGAATAACCCGTCACAAACTTCGGATCCTTGAGACCCAGGAGCCAGGCAAATAATCTTGCGTTAATGTAGAGGCTATGTCCGACACCCAAGGCCCCAATCCTGAGCCCTTTTGCGGCTCGAAGCTTTTCTATGGTATCAAGACCAGTCTTTCGATTGACCACCAGAGCGTAACTGGTTTTGCTATTGCCAGAACCGAGGTAGTGAAACTTATCGAACTTGTATCGTACGCCGCGTGCACCGAGGTAGCCGTTCAACACCAGTGTGCTGCCGATGTTTCCAACCGTCAATCCATTTGGCCGGGCCCTGGAATACATATAGTTGCCTGCTAACCTACCTCCTCCACCGGGCATATATTTGACTAAGAGACCTGGGCGTCCTGGGATGTATTTGTCAAGAAATGGCATCACCGCTCTCACCCGCATGTCCCCAGTGCCACCGCTGCCCCCACCGCGGACGATGACCATGGTCTTACCCTCATAAAAAGAGGATTGGGCGTATCCATTCAACGATTGAATGAGAAGTAGCGTAAGGATCAGGACCAATACTAGAAATACCCTCTCAGTTCTCATGGAATAAACCTCCCATTGGTTAACAAAGAGACCTAAGATCGTAAGCTACCAACCCACCTGAAAAGGCGGAACCTTGGCGACTACGGAAGAATCAACGCTCTGGACGTTGGTTTTCCCGCAACGGGCCATGGTAATTTCCACCTCTTCGCGCAGAATTTCCAACACTCTCTTTACCCCTTGCTCACCGTCCACGGCGAGGCCCCAAAAAAGTGGACGGCCGATGCAGACTGCCTTTGCCCCAAGGGCCAGGGCTTTTACCACATCGGCCCCGCGCCGGATGCCTCCATCCAAAAGAACTTCCAGTCGACCCTTGGACGCCATGACCACTTCGGGAAGGACCTCAATAGTAGCCAGGGTATTGTCCAGCCCCCGGCCTCCGTGGTTCGAAACAATGACACCCTCAATGCCAACCTGGGCACAAAGCTCCGCGTCCTCACCCGTCATGATTCCCTTGGCGATAATGGGTAGGTCCGTCTCGGCCCTAATCCATTCCAAGTCCTTCCAGGACGCACCAGGGTCAGCCTCAGCACCCCGAGGCCTCCTTTCAGTGGAAGGGGTACGCTCAGTTCCTGCCTCCGCGTAATTAATGTTGCCTCTTCGCTGGTAATCGTTTCGGATATTACGCTCGCGCTTTGAAGGCCACGCCGAATCCAGGGTGATACATAGCGCCCGGTAACCACTGTCCTTGGCGCGTTTGATCCAACTCCTGGTTACCTCCCTGTCGCGAAAGGGATAGAGCTGCATCCACAGGGGGCCGGAATCTGCTTTTGCCAGGTCCTCAAAGCTTGTATTGGAGTTGGCGCTCACTGCCATGATGGTCCCGTGGCTAGATGCTGCCCGGTAGGTGGCCACCTCCCCATCAGGATGTGCCTTCTTGTGGCCACCGCAGGGTGCAATGAGAATCGGTAGTTTCACCTGGGTGCCGAATACCTTCGTGGAGAGATCCACGTCATTAACACCGGCCAGCACCCGTGGACGCATGGCAATGGACTCATATGCACGGCGATTGCGCGCTACACTGATCTCATCTGTGGCGCCGCCGGCAATATAGTCGTATTGTGCTTTGGGCAACCGGCCTTTTGCGATGGGCTCAAATTCGAATAGGTTGATGGGTCCTGGGCCTGAGATCATAAGATTCACCCACCAGAACTAGTCCTTCAACGTGACATGCGGGCCGCCAAAGGCCTCGGCGCGATTGCCCAGGATTAGCAGAGGACCGTTCCCCACATTGGTCACCTGGTAGTATTCATTTGCGTTAAAACAGGCGACTCCGCTTTGCTCCACTACTTTTTCCTCTCCTTTAACCCCTTTGATCAGGGCCTTTCCCTCCACTACCATAAAAGTTTCCGGCGAAGCGTGATAATGCATATCAGTGCCATCCCCCGGTTGAAAACACAGTATCCAGGAACGAAAGTTGTCCGTCCCGAAGAGGTTAAGCTTTGTCGTCTTTGTCTTGATGGCTTCGTCCCGCTTGTCTTTCAGATCAATAAAATCCATAAATAACCCCCTTTTTTCTATTCCTACCAAACCTAATTGGGACATCCGTATTTAACTTTGAAACGATCCCTGCGGATCCAAACCAAGCGCTGCGACTCTTCCTGGGCCGCCGGCTCGGGCAAATGCCAAGCTAATCCAGCCGGGACTGCCTTGTCAATGACTACCAGTGCCGCGATTTCTCGCTGGCCATAACACCGTCAACGGGTGAGCTACTTTTCGTCAGTGAGTCCCCAACTCATGAAACGGACTGGCTTCCATTCACGAATGTGGAACTTCCGAATCCCTTCTTTATGAATCGGATCGTTGGAAGCGATCTCTTCTGCTTCTTTGAGAGACGCTGCGTTGAGAACTATTAAAGCCCCTTTTCCATCTCCGAAGGGACCGGCAACAAAGACCCTCCTTTGCGACTGAAGCTGATCCATGTAGCCCAGGTGACGAGTGAAAACCTCTTTTCCTTGCTCCGGTGGGACCTGATACTCCGACATTACTGCGAAAAGTGGCATGGTAACCTCCTTGCTATAGTCTTCAATTTCATCGCGGGTATTCCTCCCTGGTGCATCGATCGCCTTAGTATGATCTCTTGCTGGCGAAAGGACTTGCACCTAGCCTGGAAGAGAAAACTCAGGAATGGGACTTTCCAATTAAAGAACCTATCCATTCCTCCACATGCTTCCGGTTCGTCTTCCAACCAATGATGACCTCATCATCGATCACCAATGTGACCGCGGTCCGGCTTTTCCACCGGTTCACCAGTTCGTGGAAAGCCTCGGGATCTGTTTGAATATTCTTTTCCTCGAAAATAATCCCTAGTTGGCGGAGAAAATCTTCCGCCGCCCGAAAATGCCCGCAGCCAGGATGGCTGTAAAGGATCACTTTCTTCATGGAATGACAGCCTTTGTCAATATCCTGCCCCGTTTTTTGTCTTTTACGCGGCAAAATTAGGTGGCTAATTGGAGTTCTAAAATTGACACTAGGCTAGTAATTTTTTGTCACCCCTGTCAATGGGAACTGTAACAGGGTTTCACGAGGCCTCCGGCTCACCTTTCACGCCAAATAAAGATGCCATTGGGGAAGGGACAATCGGGAGCACCCAGGTAACGCAGCGTAGCTGGGGCCCAGGCTAGCTCGTTGGAATTGGCCCAAATCCACTGGAAAATCATTTTCACAGGGTGGGGCACAATTTGTTATCTAAGACCATTTTTTGAAAGCCCGTGTTTTGCGAGTGACAATATAGGGTAACAGTTACATTTCCCCGTTATTGGTATGGGAATTGCTTTTTCAAAACCCAGTCGGACGATGAGGTCTGGCAAATATTTTTACTCAGGAGGGACATATGAAGCTAGAGAAAGAAAAGGATCCAAAAAAATATATTCTTCTGGTGGTCTTGGTCAGTGTTTTTGTCTATCTCGTCAAAACAATGTAGGAGCTGTGCACCAATATAAGGTTCTGCAAGATTGCTTGAGTTCCGTTAGAGCGCGCATTGTCGAGACCAGGAATTAATCATCGTGCGCGCTATTCTCCTGAGGGTTCCGATTACCGCGATGGGGGGGACCTGGCATGGTTGGCGGCACTAACTCGCCAGACCTTCCCACCGCGGTCGTCGGTTATCAGCAAGGAGCCATCGGGTAGCACCGCCACATCCACAGGCCTACCGTAAACCTTAGAGGCCCCTTCATCGGCAATAAAGCCAGTGAGGAAATCCTGAATCTCCCCCTTCGGCTTCCCTTTCACAAAGGGAACGAACACCACCTTGTACCCCACAAGCTCAGAGCGATTCCAGGAACCATGCATTCCGATGAACGCCCCGCCGTGGTACTTTCGAGGGAAGGAGTTCCCCTGGTAAAAAACAATCCCCAAGGGGGCAACGTGAGAACCCAGGGCAAAGTCAGGTACTACGGCCTTGGCCACCAGATCCGGCCTCTCACCCTTTTTACGCGGGTCTTCGTTCTGTCCAAAATAGGAGTAGGGCCAACCATAGAAGGAACCGTCCTTCACACTGGTTAGGAAGTCGGGCACCAGCTCGTCGCCAAGACGGTCCCGCTCATTGACCACTGTCCAGAGAGTCTTTGTTACGGGCTCCAGGTCCATCCCCACAGGGTTACGCAGCCCGCTGGCAAAAACACGCATTCCACTGCCGTCCCCATTCACCTCAAGGATGGCGGCGCGCCGGGGGTCCTTTGCGTCAAGGCCACTCTCATCCACGTTGCTGGACGACCCCACGGCAACGAAAAGCTTGGAACCATCATGATTGGCAATGACGTTACGAGTGTAGTGGCCGCCGTGGGGTAGATCCAGGAGTTTTTCCGCTGGTGCAGTAATCTCCGTTTGCCCTGATTTGTAGGGAAATCGGACTAACCCATCAATGTTGCCCACGTATAACCAGTCGCCCAATAGCTGGACGCCATAGGGATTCGTAAGGCCGGTGAGAAATGCCGTCCGGAGTTCTGGACTCCCATTCTGATCGGTGTCCCTCAGCAGCGTAATTCGGTTGGAGGAAGGCGGGCGCCTTCTCTGGGATCGCCTCTTGCGTCCCCGTCGCCTGCCATATTCGGTGCGCCGCGACTCCACGATGAGTACATCTCTGTTGGGTAAGACATAGGCCCGGCGCGGACTGTCCAGATTGTCCGCGTAAAGATTAACTTTGAATCCAGGTAATGGCGTTGGACCACGCCCTTCAGGCCAACCAAGGACCTTGGCGCGATTGCGGGCCGACGGGGTGGCATAGGGCTTTGGCAGGACGAGACTCTTCGATGGTCCGGACTCCACCGCCTTTGTCTTACCCATTGAAGACTGAACCTGGGCGCTGGAATAACTGACGGGAAGAAGGCAAATGGCTAATGCCATTAGAATTGATAGGCCAAGCCCAGGAAGAATCATCCTCCGGCACATTGAGATCAAAGGATTCACTTCACTTGTTTCTATAAATGTTTCGTATCCTTATTGGGATTTTTTCCGGAGCCTCTCGTAGTACTTAAACATCATCCCGCCAAAGCTGTAGCCTTCTTTGTTTTGGGTCTTGGCGAGGTTGATTACGGCATTGACGGTGGCAAGGAGTGGTGTTGGGATCTCTTTCTCCTCGCCGATCTTTAATCCGTGATAGACATCTTTTGCGGTCCAGCTGGGATGAGTGTCTAATCCTCCCCCTTTTAACAACTGCTCAAGACCTGACGCCCTATCCGGCCGTCGCTCCTTCATGAGTTCTAGAAACCCTTCCTGAGTGATTTCATTGTCCAGACACCAGGTGAGTGTTTCATGCATTATCATAGTCTCGGTGGCATTGAACATCGCGTTGGCAATTTTGAGGAGTTTCGCCTTGCCCACATCACCCGCATACAGGTTTTTCTTTCCTATTGCCTGGAAGATGGGTTCGCACTCCTGAACCGTCTCTTTTCTCCCTGCCGACAGAAAAAGGAGGTTGTGAGCTTCAATCTCATAGGGCCGGCCCATGAGGGCCGCCTCCACATATCGACAACCGGCATTCTCCACTTTTTCCCCGATTCTTATACTGGTTTCATGGTCGATGCTGCTGCATTCCACCAGAATGGCCCCTTTTTTTAAACCCGTGAGAATACCACCCTCAGCCATAACCGTTTCTTCCACCACCTTGGGCCAGGTTAGGACCGTGAGAACCACGTCCGATTGAGACGCGAGATCACCTGCATTCTTCGCCTTCTTGGCTCCCGCGCCGGCCAAATGATCCATTTGTTTTTCATTGATGTCGTATACAACTACCGGGTAGCCCGCCTTCATGAGGTTCTTCGCCATGGGGGTCCCCATGTTTCCAACTCCAACCATGCCTATGGTGTTCATGATGCTGTTCCTCCTAAATTATGATAACTGCACTAATAACAGACCTTTAATCGAATCGTAGTCTATTCTTGGAATCGACGGCTTGTCAATCATCTTTGCCCCACATGACCCTGTAATCGCGGCATTACCTCAACAACACTCATTGCCCACGGCAGAAGCTTAAATCAGGGTAACAATACTGCATATAACATCCTGAGGTCTCCGTGTTTGGCGGCATTTGGGGCTTGTATGCCCCAGTACATGGACAAAACTCGGCAAGTGATTAGAGACACCCTGATTGGCAATTGGCCCATCTAAGACTGCTCAGTTGCGAATCAATTAAATGTCACTTCTAATTAGGCCCGGAGCCGCTCTGGGCTTAGGTTTGCAGAGAATTAGACCCCCAGGACGCATTTAAAGAGCTATTGCATTGCGTCTTAGAGCTTAAATTAGACGCATCATCGTGTCTTTTTACTTGATTACCTTGGTCGCCTGTAGCAGGACCTCGGGCGGAATCGTCAGGCCGATCCGCTTCGCTGTCTTAAGATTGATAATCAGCTCGAACTTCTTCGTCTGCTCTACGGGCAGGTTCGCAGGGTTGGCGCCCTTTAAGATCTTGTCAACTATTCTTGCCGTGCGACGCCATTCGTCGCGAAGGCTTGCACCGTATGACATAAGCCCTCCCCTCTCAACGTATGTGCTATGATAGAACATTGAAGGGAAGCGATTCTTTGATGCGAGGTCTCGAATGCGATCCATGTGCCTGAGTAAATGGGCACTCGCTCTCACATTGAGAGCTTCGGCGCGCTCTTTACTCATCGCCAAAAACGCGCTGTCAATCGCATTGGCGTCTCGCGCCATTAGGACCTGAAGCTTCACCCCGAGCGCCCGCGCCGCAGCCTGCATTTTCTTATACCCACGCCCCTCCTTCGCCGCAAATCTGCGTGACGACGTGAGGACGGCAATACGCTTAACCCCGGGAACTGCCTCCACGAGCAGCTCCAGACGTTTCCCGTTTAGCTCCACGTTAAAGGAGATCATTCCCGTGATATTTCCACCCGGGTGCGCCAGACTGTCAACATACCCGCTCCTTACCGGATCGCGACCCGTCCTCATGACAATGGGGATCACGCGAGTCGCTTTCTTGGCAGCATTGATTGCCAAAGTCCCTCCCGCGACGATGACATCAACCTTGAGACGGACTAGCTCAGCAGCAAGATTCGCTATTCGATCGCGTTTCGACTCGCCAAAACGGATTTCAAGGACGACGTTTTTTCCCTCGACGTATCCAATCTCTCGCAAACCTTGCCGGAATCCGTCTAGGAAAGGCTCCGACCAGAAACCGGGGGACGCGGTTATGAGAACCCATATTCGGTAGACCTTCCCCGCCTGCTGCGCCTCAGCTAAATTGACCCAACCCAAAATTAGAGTAGCGAGTACCAAGATAGACAAAAGCAACACTAAGCGCTTCTTCATCGTTCTCCTTTCCGGTGTGTCGTCGGATTTTATCCCAGTGGCCGCTTATTCCTGCCCTTCTATCATTATCCCAATTCTTAGAGCAAGAGCTATACCTAACCCAACAGATCGACCTAAAATTAAATAACGTGCCGAATTAGTGGGAGAATATTTCGCAGGTGGATTTAACAGACATTGGTGGGAAACAGGTAAGTGTAGCTACCTTGCTACACCTGTGTAGCAAAAATGCATCAGCAGAGTTTGGATTCTTCAGGCTCCATTTCTACGTCAGACGTAATTAAACGACGCATTAATTGAGTTTTGTCGAGCGGAAAGAAGGACCATTGACAACCTTCTGGAAGGTGATAGAAGGCTTCCTGAGATAGGCTGCGGGGACCAGATCAAAACGCTTAATAATTAGCAGACGGGAGTGAAGTCATAGAAAGGAGGTTAACCCAATGTCCGAAATCCATGAGGGTGGCTGTCTTTGTGGGGCGATACGCTATCGCGTCAAGGGCAACCCGTTGGGAGCGCAAGTGTGCCACTGTACCTATTGCCAACGGCTTACTGGTAGCGCGTTTGCCGTTGAGGGTTCCATCAGCGAGGAGAATGTCGAGTTGACAGGCGATGGGCTTACTACATACGAACATCGCTCCAACGAAAGCAATCGTTGGTTGCGGTCACATTTCTGCATTCGGTGCGGAACAACTGTCATGTTGACTCTTGAACGTGGTCCAGGCCGCCGTGTCATTATGGTTGGTACATTAGATGACCCGAACTGGGTCAAGATTGAAAGACACATCTGGACGCGTTCGGCCCAGCATTGGATGGTATTTCCGCAGAATGTAGACTGCTTCGAGAAAAGCCCTCGGGGGGCTTTAACCCGCCGTTAACCCCACAACGCAATTAAACGACGCATTAATTGAGTCTTAGGCAAGAAGCATTTAAAGATTTAAGTTGGCGTATCGCAGATAGCGGCTAACTACCCTCACTTGGTTCCAACCCCGATGAGCATCTCGCCCGGCACCTCGTAGCCGTTTGGACCTTCAAAGCGTTGCATTTGCTGCTCGGTTTCCGCCCAGACCTGTTCACGGTCAGGTTCACTTAGCCTGGTCATTTGCCCACCTACATCGTTCTTCATCGCTCGGATCATTTCGATAGTGGATGGAATACGACGTAGCGCGCTGACTTTACACACAGTAACCTCAGGAAAACCACCTCCTCTGAAAGCGTTCTCAAGCGCACCAGGTTCACCAAGTGAGAATATGCGCATTCCGCTTCCCGAGTGGTCAAAGCGATGGGCGATTGTCATGCGAACCCCTTGGTAGGGGTTCTTTTCCACTGTTGAGAACACAATCGCTGCGACTTTCCCACCCGGCTTCACCACTTTGCGCATTTCACTCACTGCCTTCGGTGGACTGGGAAACAGCATCAAGCCTGACCGACATATCACGGCATCGAAGGAGTCTGGGACGAGGTCGAGGTTCTCAGCGTCCATAATGCGTGTCTCGACGTTCGTGAGACCGGCCTTTTGCACCGCGTCAGTGGCAATGTTCAGCATGTTGGTAGAGATATCTATGGCCAACACATAGCCAGTCGGACCAACTCGCTGAGCGGCCAAAAGGGTTTGGTCTCCCGTGCCAGCCGCCACGTCGAGTACACGGTTGCCGGCCCGAAGATCGACCAACTCAAGCATCATGTCCGTTGCTGGTCCATGGGCCTCACTACGCTGCGTTTGCATACGGCTAAACCGTTCAGCACGTTCATCCCATTCTGCCATAATCAATCCTTTTCAGAGCCTAAAATTAAAAAGCCAGCACACCCTTCCATAGATTGTCGGCTATACGGTGAA
The DNA here is from genome assembly GCA_965215595.1 of uncultured Binatia bacterium (SeqCode). Taxonomy (GTDB): domain Bacteria; phylum Desulfobacterota; class Binatia; order UBA9968; family CAXXLF01; genus CBDCDW01. The sequence goes on from CBDCDW010000007.1 coordinate 1,597,621, forward strand.
GCCACCAATATCACAGGGGAAAAGGTTGTCAATCCGCTCAGGATGCAATTAAACGACGCATTAATTGCGTCTTGCATAGGACTCAATTCATGAGCTATTTAAATGCGCCCTAAAGCCCTGCCAACAGCTTATGGTGAGACGTGATATGCCGACCTGCAGGTCAGTGTTTAGTGAATTTGTCAGGTTTAGTGATTTAGTTGTATCTCATTGAAAGTGTAGCAGGATTTGCATTATGAGCTGATCGGTGAAAACATGATTTGCCGCCAAAAGCCGGAGATATGCCGATCAGGATATTACTTGTTAAATGTTTTTGTTTTCAATAGTTTAGATTCCCTAAATTCACATGTGTTAGAGAGGATTACATGATTTGTTATTTAGTGACGCATAACCGCAGTGGAAAACAATACATAGGGATCTCCAATCGTGATTTGGCCGTCAGGAAAGCGGAGCATGAGAGTCATTCAAAATCTGGTACTTCCGACGCAACGTTCCATTCTGCTTTGCGGAAATATGGGAAGGATGCTTTTACATGGAAAGTTTTGATAGAAGGTGACGAAGAAATAATCAAAATACTTGAACGTGTACCTTTAGGTAAGTGGGAGACTTTTACCCCAAAGGGATTTAATTCAGTGAATGAAGCATCCGAATTTGAACTCCCTACAGATAGTAATTTAAGTTTGGCTCAGTACATAGATACGGGTGTGGCAGAAATGGAGATGGTTTACGATCTACTTAATGTTTTGGATACTGCCATGAATAACCAGAGATTAACTCAGAAAACAAAGGAGTTAATAAAGCCATTAATCAGCCACTTGAAAAAGGGAGACTGTTTAAATGATGCCTAATAGAATAAAATATTTAAAAACATTCAACCAATCGCTTCAACTACCTGGGCATCCGCGTCAGATTTTGTTGTTAGCGATTATATCCGGGATTTCGAGGCGAGGTACTTGACCTCTTATCTGGGCACCCAGTAGCTGAGATCTGATGTTATGCGTATAAATCATCTGAGAAAGACATTAAATGGATGATTTAAGCACAACACTCTAGTTCCCCAAAATGCAAGAAATGACTCAAGACTTTCCGTGGGGCAGCTTCGTGATTGTCCTCATCATATTAATAGGAGGTCTTCTATGGCTTTGGTCACTAATTCATTGCATTAGAAACAAACGGCTCAGTGGCACCAATAGGCTTATTGGCGTTTTTTTAATCGTAACGTTAAATATATTTGGCAGCTTCATCTATCTATTCTTGCCACGTAACAAGCAACCTTTACGCCCCCAATAAACATTTTCAATGAAATTACAATCTCAGCCCAATTAACAGTCCAGCATGCAATTAAACGACCCATTAATTGAGTTCTAGTGCCGCTTGAACCGAAAACGGCGGCCTGTAGCGGAATGCTGCAGGGACAAAGCTAGTATCAGCTTCCAGGCAGACCCGGACAATACGGTCTATTACTCTCCCGAAGCAATGCCCCGCATCATCTCAGCCCCTGCGTCCAGACATGTGTGCTTTCAGATTATGGGGAAGACCGGTTCATTTATTTGCCGCGCCTTCGGCGATATTCAGGTTCTGTAAGAAATTTGACAGCACGGTCAGGAAAATCGGTGATCATCCCGTCCACCCTGATGTCGAAGTAGAAAATCCGAAGGAGCTTTTCCAGGCTACTAACATAATCAGGCAAAGAATCTGCGCGGAAGGTGTAAGGATGAACCTTCAGTCCATTAGCATGAGCGTCTTTAACCATTGAAGTAACAATCAATTTTCCTTGTTCACTTAGGCCCTTAACAATCTGGAACATCCAAGGTCCAATACCGTCGGCATATTTGGCAATTCCCCTCATGCCCTTTAGAGTTTTCATAGGCTCATAGTCAGTAGGTGAGTCATTCCACTTGTTTTCACCGATTAACTGCACCAATTTCAGTTTGGTTTTGAGTTCATAGCGGAGGCGTTTCAACTCGCGTGGATCAAAGCATTCAATATAGGCATTGTCGTCCCTATCACGGTAACCATAGATGTAGAGAATCTCCAAAACAGCCCTACTAATATCTTTGCCCTCCTTCCTGTGCCATGCGGGCGATTTGATTTCAACGTAGATTCCTACGTTTCTCTCTGTATTCTTGTTCAATCCCTGAATCAACTCGACTTCCTCTTTAAGAGTGGCAATCTCAAATTTGGCAGACCAAGCGGGAAATCGACCTGGATACACCACAGTATTGTTTTTAAGATTGATTCTTTCTGTAACCCGCAAGGATTTAATTTCTGCCAAGGTAAAATCAATTGCGTAATATCTACCGTCTTTGCGTGCCCGCTTAGGAAATAACTGAGCGACGTTAGTAACTGTATCAAGATGAATATCGTGTAAGACTATCGACTCATTATCTTTGGTCTGCACGACATCCTGTTCGAGATAATCGGCACCCATTGCATAAGCCATCGCTTTCGATTCCAGGGTGTGTTCTGGCAAATATCCCGGTGCGCCTCGATGAGCAATAACGACTTTTTTTTCAGCGCTGAAGGCAACAGCTTGACAACTTATTAGGACAAACAGTAATGGCAACAAAAAATGAGCCGATTTTTTCACAGTGGTTTCCTCTTTTGACCTGGTCCTGGGAGCGTGACTAGAAGCTTTATTAACGATGGGGAAAATTGTTACTAAGGCACCAATATCACATGGGAAAAGGCCGTCAAGGAGGCCGCTTCTACCTCAGAACGCAATTAAACGACGCATAAAATGAGTCCTACGCAGGACGCAACTCAAGAGCTATTTAAATGCGCCCTGCGGCAATGGGAAAAGAAAGTGATGGACCGTGCGTAGTGTTTGCAAGCATAGCCAGTGCTAGCTTCCATGCAAAAGTGGCGCTACGCCTAGCTTTGTGGAATCCAGAGTGTTCGGATTGGCCAGATGCTGCGCGATCACGCTCTCGAACGGCTCTCCATGCGGCAATGTGAACCGCCTGGAACGGACTCGATAGCTTTTAGGATCAAGACCGGGCGGTTCCGTGCACGCCGCGAGATCCTTCACACTCTGCAACAGAATCTTGCGTATCTGGATGATGGCGGAATCGCTGACGCCGAGATGCTCCTTTGTGCGGTCGGCGATGGGCCCCATCGATTCCTGGATGGCGGAATCCTGCACTCCCAGCCCACGCATCCCGGTATAGGATTTGCCGCTTTTCTGTAAATCTCTGTCGATCAGAAAATCATTGTCCTTGTTCTGTGCGGCACGATCGGTTCCGGAAATATTTTCGGTGTGGATACCATGAAAGTCGGTGGTTCGCTTCAAATCCTCATCGGTCAGCGGCCGGTCCACCCAGTAATCGGCGCTGTAAAGCATGGTAGTCTCGTCATCGATCGGCACCCAGACATGCGCCGCCTCGGGACTGGTGGCAAAGACCTTGTGAAACGGCATAAACATCAAGTTGGACGTCCACGACGTCTCGCCCTCTTTCACCTCTCGGCCGGTACCGGCAATAAAGCCGCCTTCAATTGGTACGATGGGATATTGCGACGGAACCTCAAGCCGGGCCGCCGTACCGGTATGCAGAAAAGACAGGTGACTGGTATCAAACCCCCCTTCCAACGCTTGAAGCCAGTTACATTCCTGAATACGGCGCGTGACATAGAGATGCGAGTCTGGAATTTGGGTCCAGATCAGATCGGGAAAATCCGGCTTCTTTTCGGGCGGCCCCAAATAGGTCCAGATGATGCCACCGCGTTCCAGACAGGGATAGGCGTTGGTCCGAACCTTGCTTTGAAATTTGCTCCCGGGTGGCTCGTTGGGCATATCGACGCAATTACCGTCCACATCGAATTTCCACCCGTGATAGACACAACGCAGCCCGCCTTCTTCGTTGCGGCCGAAAAACAGACTTGCTGTGCGATGCGGACAATGCTCATCCAGCAGCCCGAGGCGTCCCTTACTGTCGCGAAACGCGACCAGTTTTCCGCCCATGAGCTGCACGCGAACCGGTGCGCAGTCCGGTTCGGAAAGCTGCTTGGACAACAGGGCCGGGATCCAGTAACGCCGCATCAAATCACCCATGGGTGTCCCAGCGCCGGTCCGAGTCAGCAAATCGTTATCTTCACAAGACAGCATCGAATAGCTCCAATCCCGAGGCTGAATTTATCCGCGACAAGAATAAAAATAGCGACCTGATCATGAAATGCGCGGGTGCCAGACATGCAAATTGGCCAGCCCTCCTTCGTTTTGGGCGGACAATATCCGATAACGGGCGATTATGTCAATCCGACCTACAAATAGGTTTTTGATAGGAAGCGTATAGCTTGCGGCCAAGCCTATTCCAGAGCAAGGCGGATCTAAATTCCTGTTCAAGGCGCAATTAAACGACGCTTTAATTGAGTCTTGGGCAGGATGCAATTAAAGAGCTAGTTAAATGCGTCCTACAGCCAATGGAACAAAAAAACGGCGGCCTGATGTGGGCGTTCCATCAAGTCTCTTGGATCGCCGGAGACCCAAGAGAGCAATAAGCACTACTGCAGCTAGACCCACAAGGACGAGCGTCGACGCCTCCATTTTTTCCAGCAGGAACGGCTTCACCTCAGCTTTCGTGGGACAGGTCGTTTTAGCACCTCCACCCAGATGACCGCTTTCCTAAGATCGTCCGAATCCCGGAAGAGCCGTGAGGGTCTGCTGCTCGGGACCTTAGGAAGTTCAGTTTTTGTCTCTCCAGCACGCGCCTCAGTTTGCTCCCGCGTACTTTCCACAGGCGGTACTTCCCGCCCTTTAGACCGGACCGTCGCCGACACCCGTGTTCGCATTCCGTTCTCTGTTGCAATTTTCATGGCCTGTTCCCCCCAGAGCATGCCTGCCGGTTCTCTGCTGTTACGTCTTTGTCCAGTCTTTTAGGCCTGGTCTCTTGCAAGCATAAGAGATTTCGCTGCTGCGCCTCGTTCATCCCTCAAGCGAGCCCGATTCTAAAACCACTTTGCAAGCCAAGTGAACCCCCAAATCGCCAATGCGACAAGATCCAAATTAACTTTGAGTATTCATCCATCGTGCATCCTTTACAGTTATTTTTCTTCAGCCTCTCCAGCGGGGCCAGTCTTGGATATGCTTTCGCGCATGCGCGTGTCTGCCTGCACGTTTTGCATGTTATAGTAGTCCATGACACCGAGCTTGCCCTCCCGAAATGCATGCGCCATGGCCTGGGGTACTTCCGCCTCGGATTCCACCACCTTGGCGCGCATTTCCTGGGTTTTGGCGTGCATCTCCTGCTCCAGGGCAACAGCCATGGCCCGACGTTCCTCGGCCCTGGCTTGAGCGATCTGCTTGTCTGCCTCGGCCTGATCAATCTGCAATTGGGCGCCGATGTTTCGCCCGACGTCCACATCGGCGATGTCGATGGAGAGTATCTCGAACGCTGTCCCGGAATCCAAGCCCCTACTCAGCACGGTCTTCGAAATGGAATCGGGGTTCTCCAGCACCGCCTTATGATCCTTGGCTGAGCCGATGGTGGACACTATCCCCTCCCCCACGCGCGCGATGATAGTCTCCTCGCCGGCGCCGCCAACTAAACGCTCAATGTTAGCACGCACGGTGACCCTGGCCACGGCCTTGAGCTGGATACCGTCTTTGGCCACGGCTGAAATCAAGGGCGTCTCAATGACCTTCGGGTTTACGCTGACGCGCACAGCCTCCAATACGTCACGGCCTGCAAGGTCGATGGCGGTGGCTCGCTGGAAGGTGAGGCCGATATTGGCCTTGTCCGCAGAAATAAGCGCGTTGACCACCCGATCGACGTCGCCACCCGCCAGGGTGTGCGCCTCCATTTCTTCAATTTTCAAATCGAGTCCAGCCTTGGTGGCGTTGATCAGAGGGTTGATAATCCCGCTGGGCGATACCTTACGCAGACGCATGCCGATCATTGTGGCAAGGCTGACCTTGACACCAGAAAAGAAGGCGGTGATCCATAGGCCTATGGGGACAAAATAGTTCAGTAGGGCGAGAAACACGATGGCCCCGATCAGAATGACCAGGCCTGTTACCAATGTGAAACTTTCCATAAAGATCCTCCTTTTTTACTTCGGTTGAGATAACCGTCGAACGATCAATCGATACCCTTCGTCCTTCACAATTTCAATCTCTTCCTGAGCATCGATGTAGTCTCCCTCCGATATAACATCCAATCTTTCTCCATTGAACATACCCGTACCACTGGGACGCAGGTCAGTGAGTGCAACACCCACCTTCCCCACCCGATCGACGCTGATCTCCGAGGCGGCGAAGCCGGCCTCCTTCTTTTGCCGTGTCGGCAGATTCATGCGCTGCCACAGGGGGGTGCGTTGCACGAACTTGAAAAGAACCACGGTGCCCAAAATCGCCAATCCCAACGCTCCCAACAAAACAAAGACAGCATTGGAAATATCACTGACACTCGGCACCCGCCCCACCAGAGTCATCCCAAAACCAACCATAAGGGTCAAAATTCCCAAGATACCGGCGATGCCAAAACCGGGGATGACGAATATTTCCACTCCTAGCAATACCAGCCCCAGCCCGATCAGGAGAATTTCCTCGAAGCCGGCCAGACCGACCAGATACTTTGACCCGAAGTAAAGTCCCAACGCCACAAAGGCCGCCGAGCCCGGAAGACCCCAACCACCAGTCTGCACTTCGGCCAAGAGGCCGAAAAACGCCACCGCCAGCAAAATGGAACTGATGATGGGATTGTTCAGCAATCGGATAAGATGTTCCGCCCAGCCAATCTCTGGCTGAACCACCTTGGCGGCTGAAAATTTCAGTCCTTCTAGCAGATCCTCGAAGCTGGAAAACTGCCCGTCTGCGATTTTCCACCGAAGCGCTTGTTTGGTAGTCAGGGTCAGCAGCTTCCCCTCCTCGATGAGCCCAGGGATCTTGATAGACTCATCGACCATGGCTGCGGCAATGTTAGGATCGCGCCCGTTACGCTCTGCCGTTGCACGAAATTCCGATCGGGCGTAGGAGACCACCTTCTCACTGGCTTTTTCCCCGGCACCCAAAACGGGCGTAGCCGCGCCGATGGTGGCACCAGGGGCCATGTAAATTTTCCTGCATGCAAGCGTAATGAGCGCGCCAGCGCTAATGGCTCGGGGATTCACATAGGCTGCGGTCGGTACTTTGGCCTCCACGATGGCATCGCGAATCTCGATCATGGCATCCAGTCGTCCGCCCAGGGTATTGATGTCGAACACGACCAGGTCAGCTTTGTCCCCTTCAGCCTCCTTAATGGCTCTAGCTACAAACGGGGCCAGCCCCAGATCGATGGTTCCGGAGATGGCAACACGGTAGACCAATGGTTCAACCGCCGCCGAGGGAATACCCGCAGCCAGAACCATTATCAAGACGATCGCAGGTAGGCCCACTATCTGCTTTACTATGAGGCGCATTTGGAGTGCTCAACCTTCGCTGTAAACAAGCAGTAGCAAATTCTATTTGTCATGTCACCAACCAGGATGGTCACGGCGATGACACTTGTATCGGCCATGAGTCCAAGAGCTTCAGTCAAGCGAGCACCTTCTGTGAGCCTCTATGGATCAGTTTCCGGACACTATGCTAATACCAGGTAACAATCTGGCCCCTCAAGTTTCTCTTGACAGGAAGTAGGCTACCCCTAAATCAGTATTGAGTTTCATTAAAAAAAATCCAGCACACCCTAGCAACAAAATTTGCCAGGACGCCTGGCTTTAAACCTTCTGTTCATTTCCCCATCCGTTGGCCTCACATCACCCTAGAAGCCACTTAATGATAGGGAAGGCTTATGCTTATAGGCTTGTTACTAAGAGACCAATATCACAGGGGAAAAGGTTGTCAATCATTACAAGACGCAACTAAACGACGCTTTAATTGAGTTTCGGAGGATGCAATTCATAAGCTATTTAACTGCGTTTGCGGTCACTCCGCAGATAGTTTTTTAGCTTATAAGAGGCCATAAAGGGTTGGGGTAGAACAATGAGCAAATACCCAGTCTACAACCCCAAGATTACTGGAAGGACGGGTTTCTAAAAGAAGTCTTATCTAGCCGGAAACGGCTAGTTTAGGCTTAGTTAGATAGATCAACCCTTCGCTAGTACCGCGCTATCTCGCTTCGGTACCCAGATGAGAGCACCGGAGGCGAGGCGGATCGTGAGGTTATTGCCGAGCGCCTGTGTTATCGACCCTGCAGTTTCTTGTTTGATTGTTATGCGAGTGCCGCTTGGGATGCTGACAGCCTCGTAGTCCCTAACAAAACTAATCTTATCGAACTGTGCGAACTCTCCCGTCTCGTTCATGAGGTTTTCCTTTCGTCTACGGAATCAAAAGGACCTTACCCGTGGTCTTGCGCCCTTCTAACTGTCGGTGGGCTTTACACCTCCTAGAATCTTATCTACATAGGTGGCGGCACGCCGTTTCTGAAGAGGTCGAGATCGGCTCTTTCGGCTCGACTTTTGAGAGCCTTTTTTGGCAGTGGATTTCACAAAATACAAGCTCGGTCGCCGGATCAAATAGCCTAGACCAAGGTGTCCATCTTTTCAGCAGAACGCTAGTAAAACTCGAAAGGGGAGTCAACACTTGCCGTGTAAAACTTTGGCCAGTTGGTTGTAGGCCTTTTCATAAAAGAAAAGCAATGGCTATCTGGGTGTAGTTATTGGTGTATGGCATTTCACCCCCAAACGCAATTGAACGACGCATTAATTGCGTCTCGTAGAATGCAATAGCATAGAACGGAAAGCTGGTAATCAAAATCACAAACTGCATGCGCAGTTCAGTATTGCTGAACCAGATCACGGCAATAATTACCTGGCACAGTGTGCCCAAGAGCTACTTCATTCTTAGGCATATCGGTTCTTCACTGACTGTAAATGACTCCAGGCGGGATCTCCTTGACCAATCCAGTCTTCACAATAGCCTGCATGAGCGTCATCAACATGTCCTGCTCTTCACTAGCAGGCTTGGTCGCATACGACACCCTTCCCGACACAAACGCGTCTCGAATCGGACCGGTCCCTTTACCCGTCTTGCGCTGAATGATCTTGAGTGCGTCATCCAAGTTGTTCTTCACGTATGTGCCCGCCTGCTGATAGGTCTTGATCATTGCTGACACGACCTTGGGGTTCTTCTTGAGAAAGGCCTCGTGGGCATAAAGGACGATCACGTGAGAATCCTTACCGGTCTTTTTGCGATAGGCCTCGCGCACGTTCGCGACGATGTGCATGTCTGGATTCTTGCTCAGAAAGATGCTCACTGCAGGTTCCCATGAGAAGGCTACATCCACTCGGCCGGCTGCCAGCTGGGCGGGTCCACTAGCGGGGCCCCTGACGTTGACCACCTCCGCGTCTTTCCCAAGGTCGATGCCGTACAGTCCGGCCGCGGCCCTAGCGACCAGGTAATTTCCAGACCCCAGGGGTGCCGCGATCTTTTTGCCCCGAAGGGCACCGTATCCTTTGAGTGACGGATCCTTCGCGAGGAAAAAGGAGGCGGTCGGAGACTGGGTGGCAAAAATGGTGGAATCCACTCCCTTGGCACGGTCTTTCATGGCGTTGCCAACTCCTCCGACGATGGCATCGAAGCGGCCGGCGCGGTAGTCCGCATAATAGGCCGGAATGCTGGTGCGGACGGAATACTCAATCTTCAATCCATTCTTCTTGTCGAACCCCTTCTCGGAGATCACCGTGTTGATGATCGATGTGGTACCCGCGGCCAGCGTGGGCATCCTGACGGTGGTTGTTTGCGCATTCACCTGCGCCGAGACGATACCCAGTCCGACAACAGTCACCAGGTAGAGTAACATTTTCCTAGCTATACCGTTCCCCCTTTCTGGAGCGAGAATGAAGTCCAATCTAAGTTGTAAAAACCATGCCGAGGACAAACATCTGCTCACCGGAAGAGGGCAGCTCCTCGATGATATGAAAATGATAGGAACTTGTTTTTTGAGGCATGGGCACTGAGAACTTAAAATTTCCGGGAACAACCACTGGTCAGCTCGCCGTCAAGAGCCCCAAACGGGTGCCGGACAGGCAAATGGGGCAGCCCTCCTTCGTTTTGGGTGGACAATATTCGATATCGGGCTGTTATGTCAACTTGGGGTTCTGTAAGGGTGATGTATCAGTCTATGTGTAAATTTTGGTGGGGGGAAGGGAGTGGAGAGGAAAATGGCTTTCACATTTGGCCGAGAATCGAAGATCTCGAGGTGGTTAAGGGATAGGCCTAGGGTATTTTTTGATTGGGAAAAGACAGAAGGGGTGCTAACTCCAGAGTTGCACGACAAATACAAACATGAGGAGGGCACCCCTATGCTGCTCGAGCAAGCAACACCAAGCAATGTATCGCGAGCGATTAAAGAGATCAATGCCTTTGAGTGGGAGGGCGACTTTAAACCGATGGCCCGCCAAGCTCTAAAACACCTGGTGGAGAAGCGGCTGGACGAAGAGATGGCCCAGTACATAGGACTATCACGCTACGAGCATGGGGCGGACCGAGTGGACTACCGCAATGGCCACTATACCAGGCATCTGTTGACCGAGATGGGAAACTTAGAGCTTTTAGTGCCAAGGAGCCGTAAGGGAGGGTTTCCCACCAAGCTCCTTGAGCGTTACGCCCGAAGGTGCCGTTCGGTGGATCGGGTGTTGTTAGCCTGCTTTTGTTTGGGACTATCCACCCGAAAGGCCGCTTCGGTGCTGGTTCCTATTGTAGGGGAGCGGGTCTCGGCCACAACGATTTCCAGGATTGCCCGGGATCTGGATAAAGAGGTTAAGTTTTACCATAGCCGTCCCCTTAGGGATCAGTACCGCTATCTGTTCTTTGATGGGGTGGTGTTAAAGAGCAAGGGGGCTGCCAAGGTACAGAAAAAGATATTACTTTGTGCCTTCGGGATCACGGTCGATGGGAGGCAGGAGATGATCGATTTCTATGCGGCCCCAACTGAATCTGAAGCCTGCTGGGAAGCGTTGTTAAGGGACCTGTATCAAAGGGGGCTAGAGGGGGGGTGTTGTGAGCTGATTGTGACCGATGGGGGAACGGGGCTGCATGGAGCCTTACAGATTGTCTATCCTAAGATCCTCGCCCAACGCTGCTGGGCCCATAAGACAAGAAACGTGTTGGACAAGGTAAAAAGGGCCGATCAACCAGCGGTCAAAAAAGCTCTAAATCGTATCAGTCATGCCCCTAATTATAGAAAAGCTACGGAAGCTTACTGGCGGTTTGGTTCACGCTGGAGGAAGGCTTATCCAAGGGCTGTGGCCTGTTTGGAAAAGGATCTCGATCAATTGCTTTACTTCTTTCAGATCAAGCGGCCTGAGCTTTGGAGCCGCTTGAGAACCACCAACCTCATAGAAAGATCGTTCCGGGAAGTCAGGCGCAGGACTCGCCCTATGGGGGTGATGGCAAATACCCAAAGCATACAAAGAATCGTTTTTTCTGTCTTTCATCACTTGAACCAAAATTGGAGTGAGAATGCCCCTAAGAAATTTACACACAAGTCTTGACGCTTCCTTCTGTAAGACTTTGGCTATTTTCTTCTTTTGTAGGATTTATCCTATTGCGTTTCGTAGAATCAAATTAATGAGCTCTTGAATTGCGTCTTGAGCGGTTAAATTAGGCGCATCGTACAGCGTTGCTTATTTAATCACCTTGTCCGCCTGGAAGATGACTGTTGGCGGGATAGTTAGGCTGAGAGCCTCCGCTGTCTTGAGATTGATGACCAACTCCAATTTCATCGGCTGCTCCACGGGGAGGTCGGCAGGCTTAGCCCCCTTCAGGATTTTATCCACGTATGTGGCCGCGCGATGGTAAAGATGGGAAAAGCTCGGTCCATATGCGATGAGGCCACCCGCCTCCGCATACTTCATGTCCGCTGAAATGGTGGGCAGCCGACTCTTTAACGCGAGCTCAGCAAGCCGCCTGGGGTGACTAAAGAACATGGTGGACGGCAACACGATGAGGGCACCGGCTCCTCTCTTGGTGGCCGCTTCAAATGCGCTCTCGAAGCCGTCGGGACCTCGCACCTTCAGGAGATGAAGCGGCAGCGTTAACGCCTGCGCTGCGGCCTCCACCTCTTGCGTCGCTGTTAAGAAAGCCGAAGAGGTTGCATTCGCGAGGACGGCCACGAGGGAGACCTCTGGAAACGTCTCCTTTAGCAGCTGGAGCCGCTTCGCGTTTAACTCCACCACAATACTGGCCACCCCCGTCAGGTTGCCGCCTGGCCGGGCAAGGCTCACGATAAGCCCCCGAGCGACAGGATCACTACCGATCACCATGACGATGGGGATCTTACTGGTTGCCCGCTTGGCAGAACGGATTGCCGTAAAACCGGACGCAACAATGATGTCAACCTTCAGACGGACTAACTCGGCCGCCAGGTCGGGAAGGCGCTCGTACTTTCCCTACCCCCATCGGTATTCGATGACGAGGTTTTTTCCTTCCACGTATCCCATCTCTTGTAGCCCTTGCCTGAATGCCCTAGGGATAGCCGGACCCGACGACAGAAAACCTATTCGGTAGACCTTCCCCGCCTGCTGCGCCTCAGCAGGAAAGCTAAGCGCAAAGAGCATAGCGCAAAGTGAAAGGGCGAAGATTTCTATTTTCATAGGCTTCCTTTCCGGTGGTCCCCTTGTACTCCCCACTACCACTGACTCAATTCAATGAGCAAGGGGCGTGCCGATCCTGCTGAATTACTATGACCCAAGACAAGGTACCGAATTAGTGGGAGAATTTTTGGTAAGTGAACTTAACAGACATTGGAGGGATAGAGGTAAGTGTAGCTTCTTTGCTACACCTCTGTAGCAATAATGCTACAGTAGAATTTGAATTCTTTAAGCCCCATTTCAGTGCCAAACGCAATTAAACGACGCATTAATTGAATCCTGTGCAAGATGCAATTCAAGAGCTAATGAATTGCGTTCTGGCACCATTTTGGCCTGTTAGAGGCTTGTTAAGAATCAAATTAAGAAAGCCTGGACTGAATTTTTTCCAATCCTCAGATATTCCACTATTCCGCCGGAATGCCCATCCTAAAACCTAGTAATTCTGCGAGTAGACAAATCCAAGCATGGAGAGCTATAAGTACACACTTATAAGCAAATGAGAAAATACTAGGACTTTACCTAAATCAAGGAAAGATTCCAAAAGGGAGATTGAGCATGAATCCGACTTCCAAGGAGGACAAGTCATGACCTGGACACGCAAACCATTGGTTCATTTTCTGGTGCTCGGCGCGCTGCTGTTTGGGCTGTTCGCACTCGTGAATGATGAAGCGAGTTCCAAGTCGCCGAATCGCATCGAGATCACGTCGGCGGATGTGGATCGATTGCGAGAACGCTGGAGCAAGCAATGGAACCGGCCGCCGACTGAGGCCGAACTAAAAGGTCTAATTAATTATCACATTCGTGAAGAAGTCCTATACCGCGAAGGATTGGCGCTGGGGCTTGATCAGAACGACACTATTATCCGTCGCCGCCTCGCGCAAAAGATGGAATTTCTGTTCGAGGATCTGGCCGATCAAGTCGAGCCGACAGACGAGGAACTTAAGAACTACTTTGACCAAAACAATGACAAGTACCTTCTCCCTACCCGCGTCTCATTTTCTCATATCTACTTCAACATCGATAAGCGTGGCGAGGGTGCTTACGACAATGCCAAACAGCTCTTAAGGACGCTTCAATCCAACCAGCCGGTATCTGATCAAGGCGACCGCTTCATGCTGGGATACGAATACGTTCAAAAGACCCAGCAGGAAGTGGCAAATGTATTTGGCCGACAGTTCGCGGAAAAACTGTTCAAGACCCAGGAAGAGATCTGGCAGGGACCGATCGAATCAGGCTATGGAGTGCACCTTGTGAGGCTTCGCGAGCTAGTGAAATCCCGCCTACCTCTCCTTGTGGAGGTACGAGCTCGAGTCGAAACCGACTTTCTGTCCGAGCGACGCCGCTCCGTCAACGAAAGTAACTACCAAAATTTCAAGTCGCGATACAAAATTTTAGTAGAAGAGCGCACGATCGATCCACAAGTCGCACAAGGTAAAGGTCAGGGAAAGAAAGAACTGTAATGAGGCCCGTTTTGCTGCTCAGGATCATCGTTGTCTGTTTCCTGCTGTTGCCTCAATTGATTCTCGCCCATGAATCCCGTCCAGCCTATCTGGAGATAACCGAGACCCGGGCAGGGAAGTTCGATGTCTTGTGGAAACGTCCGATGCGGGGCGATCGGGTGCTGGGCCTCCAACCCCTGTTCCCTTCCCACTGCCGCGCGATAACTCCTCCGGCATCCTACAACTCCCCAGGGGCCAATATCGAACGCCGGTCTCTCGATTGCGGAGAAAGCGGGCTCATTGGGAAGACGATTCGAGTCGACGGACTGACGACTGTGCTTACGGATGTTCTCGCGCGCGTTTCTTTTTTAGACGGCTACACTCAGACCACGTTGGTTCGTCCTTCTAATCCGTCATTTGTCATCCAGGGTTCACAGTCTACCCTTCAGGTATCACGACAATATCTGATGCTTGGGATAGAGCATATTCTTGGCGGGTTCGACCACCTTTTATTTGTCCTTGGACTTTTATTAATCGTTCGAGGATTCGGACTCCTGCTTAAAACCATCACGGCCTTTACAATCGCCCACAGTATCACCCTCGCAATGGCTACTCTGGGATTCGTGAATGTTCAACAGGCTCCCGTGGAAGCGGTGATCGCCTTGAGCATTCTGGTCTTAGCCACCGAGCTAGCTAAACAGCAAAAGGGCAATCCGAGCATGACCTCACGTTACCCCTGGGTTGTAGCCCTGAGCTTCGGTCTGCTTCACGGCTTCGGCTTCGCCGGAGCGCTTTCTGAAGTAGGACTGCCGCAGACAGATATCCCTCTTTCGCTGCTCTTTTTCAATGTGGGCGTTGAGGTCGGGCAGCTTATGTTTATCGCCACGGTGCTCGGTCTGATATGGGTTCTGAAACGCTTTCCTCTGGCATGGCCGGCATGGTCCATACGAATCCCCGCCTACGGGATCGGGTCTCTGGCTGCGTTCTGGTGTATTGAGAGGGTAATGGGATTTTAGGGATAGGGAGTGAAGAGGGAAAAGTGTCAAGGGGAAAACAGAGGTTCAGGTGTCGGGTTTCAGGTTTCAGTGGGAAAGATTTTACCACTTCACATTCGACACTTTCCGGTTTCGATATTCGAATTTCAGATTTATCAAAAGGAGGAGTAGCATGCGTCGAATTTTAATGTTTGCTGTCATGTTTTTGTTAGGCTATATCGCTTCATCAGTGCCGGCCCTAGCGTCAGATATTGGAAGCCCTGACCCCGACGCCATCAAGGGGCTATATCCCGGCAAGGCCTATTCACCCTACGCGCAGCGTTCTTTCCCCAGCAAGGTTTACTGGGGCGAGACGCACCTGCACACCGGGCTGTCGCTCGATGCCGGGTTGTTCGGCAACATCCTTGACCACGAAGATGCCTACCGCTTCGCGCGCGGCGAGGAAATAAAATACTCGTCTGGGCTGCCGGTCAAGTTGGGCCGGCCGCTCGACTGGTTGGTGATCACTGACCATTCCGACATGATGGGCATCGCGACTGACATCCAGCGTGGTGCGCCCAATATTCTCGCGGTTCCGAAGGGCAAGGAATGGCATGAAGGTTTTAAAAAGGGCGGCGAGGCTGCGGGCAAGGCCGCGTTTGACCTGATCACCCATTTCGCGCAGATGAAAGTTCCTGAGAAACTCGTCAAAGACTACTCTCCCGGCTCTTCGGTCTACAACAAGCTCTGGGACAAGATCACCAAGACCGCTGACCGCTTCAACGAACCGGGCAAATTCACGGCCCTGATCGGCTTTGAATGGACGTCGGTCCCCAAAGGCTACAATCTGCACCGTAACGTGATCCTGCGTGACGACGGAAGCCGGGCGCGTCAGGTGGTGCCGCTGACCACTCAGCCGCCCCTGGGTACTCAGGACCCGCTGGACCTCTATCAGTGGCTGGAGGACTACGAGGCCAAGACACGTGGCCAGGCCCTTGCGCTTGCCCATAACGGCAACCTCTCCAACGGCTGGATGTTCCCGACCGACAAGACCTATGCCGGCGGCAAGGTCGACAAGAACTATGTGGAGCTGCGTGCCAAGTGGGAACCGCTCTACGAGGTGACCCAGATAAAAGGTGACGGTGAGACACATCCGTTCCTGTCTACCACCGATGAGTTTGCCGACTACGAGACGTTGGACAAGGGCAACCTTGACCTCACAGCCCTCAAGAAGCCCGACATGCTGCAACGCGAATACGCACGCGAGGCGTTGAAGAACGGTCTCGCTCTCGAGCAGAAGCTCGGCACGAACCCCTACAAGTTCGGCATGGTTGGAGCGACAGACAGCCATACCGGTCTGGCCACGGCTGAAGAGGAAAACTTTTTCGGGAAATCCACCAGCGTCGAACCTTCCGCGACACGGGTAGCGCATCCCTTTATCAAATCGAAACTCGGTGCCATTGAAGGCTATGAGTTGGCTGCCTCTGGCTACCAGGGAGTGTGGGCGGGCGAGAATACGCGCGAGGCGATCTTTGACGCCATGGAGCGCAAGGAAACCTACGCGACCACCGGCCCACGCATTCTGGTGCGCTTCTTCGGCGGCTGGGAGTTCAATGAAAATGACCTGCGCAGCCGCGCACCGGCCTTTCGCGGTTATGAAAAGGGCGTGCCCATGGGTAGCGATCTAAGCAAGGTACCCAAAGGCAAAGCACCGACGTTTATGGTCTATGCCTTGCGTGATCCCATCGGTGCCAATCTCGACCGCATCCAGATCATCAAGGGTTGGATGGACCAAAAAGGCAAGACCCACGAAAAAGTCTATGACGTCGTCTGGTCGGGCGAGCGCAAACCTAACGCCAAAGGTAAGCTGCCACCGGTCGGCAACACCGTCGACTTGGAAGCGGCGAATTGGACCAATACCATCGGTGCCTCCGAACTCGCCACCGTATGGACCGACCCGGATTTCGATCCGAAACAAAAAGCCTTCTACTACGCCCGAGTCATCGAGATCCCAACGCCGCGTTGGGTGGTCTACGACAAGGTGCGCCTCGGCGCCAAGATTCCGAAGGAAGCAAAATTGATCCACCAGGAACGCGCCTACACCTCGCCGATTTGGTACACGCCGTGAGTAAGAAGGGAACAACTGAGTCAAAGATCATAATTAAAATGTTAACAAAAAGGTAAGTTCAATCTATCTGACGATGCGCGGGTCTGATGACACAGTCGTCGTTACCAGCCTTCGGGTGCGTACGCTCCTCTGGATGTGCTGGCGGGGGCGAAAACCTGTCGAGGCTATATTTCACGACCAGACGCATTTAAACGACGCATTAATTGAGTTCTACGAAAGATTGAGGACTTCACACTGTGCGGCTAGGCTCTTTGATGGGGTGTCTATGGAACGGGGTCCAGCTTCAATGATCAACAGACTTATTACCCGCTGCCGGTCTTCGACGATGAGCTCAGCCGAACCGAGGCTTGTTACCT
Organism: uncultured Binatia bacterium (SeqCode); assembly: GCA_965215595.1. Classification (GTDB taxonomy): domain Bacteria; phylum Desulfobacterota; class Binatia; order UBA9968; family CAXXLF01; genus CBDCDW01. The sequence goes on from CBDCDW010000007.1 coordinate 1,615,082, forward strand.
GAGGAGACAGCACTTCTCGCCGCCAAACCGATTGCTCCCCTCAATTTGACAGGTTAGGTCCCATCATATATTTTTGACCACGATTTTCTATTCGTCATGTACCGAAGGAAAGGGACAAAATGGCTTACCCGGATATTCATGCCCATCTAAAGACGCTGGAGGCCAACGGCTATTTGCGCCGCATTCAAAGGCCCATTAACAAGGATACCGAACTACACCCCCTGGTGCGGTGGCAGTATCGCGGCCTTCCCGAAGAGGAGCGCAAGGCTTGGCTTTTCGAAAATGTCACTGACTCCAAAGGACGGAGCTACAAGTTCCCGGTAGTTGTAGGTGCGTTGGCCGGGAACAAGGATATTTACTTTCTTGGCATGGGCTGCAAGAGCGCTGAGGAAATGGATGAAAAATGGAAGCTCGCACTAACGCAACCGATTCCACCTATTGTTGTCAACGAGGCACCCTGCCACGAGGAAATTCATACGGGCGACGAATTGCAACGCGAAGGCCTTGGACTGGACGAATTTCCAGTCCCCATCTCCACCCCGGGCTTCGACAACGGTCCCTATACCACCTGTTCCCATTGGTTCACCAAGGACCCGGAAACCGGAATTCAAAACGTTGGAAATTATCGTGGCCAGATTAAAGCCCGCACCCGCGTTGGAGTGTTTCCGTCAGGATTGGGCCAAGACATCTACGTCCATTGGAAAATGGCACAGGCCAAGGGGGAACCGTTGCCGGCGGCGCTGGTGCTGGGAGCTCCTCCCGTGGTTTCTTATGTATCAGTCCAAAAGATTTCCTACGGTGTGGACGAAATCGCAGTCGCCGGCGGGCTCGTGGGTGAATCCATTCGAATGGTGAAGTGCAAAACCGTAGACCTGCTGGTGCCCGCCGAATCGGAGATCGTCATTGAAGGGTATCTAAACACCGAATGGATCGAACCGGAAGGTCCCTTCGGCGAATCCCACGGCTACATGCATCCGCGTCAGCTGAACCCTTTCATGGATGTAACCGCGGTTACCCATCGAAAGAACGCCATCTACGTGTCATGGATCAGCCAGGTCACACCCAGCGAGTCCTCCTGCATGCGAAAAATCGGTTACGACCGCCTCATGCTGGTTCACCTGCGCGACCAGTGCCGCATTCCCAGTGTCCTACGCGTGGAGATGCACGAGCCGCTGACGAATACCTACAAACTAGTGATCGTCCAGATGCGTAAACCCAATGAAGCGGAGGTCTGGCGTGCGCTACACGCCGCATGCTCCTTTCACCCAGGCGTCGGCAAGATCGTCGTTGCCGTGGACGAGGATATCGATCCCTCCAATGAAGCGGCTGTGTTCTGGGCCATGTGCTACCGAATGAAACCCGACCGGGACGTCCACATTGTAGGAGGCATGGAAAAAGGACACGCCCCTCCGTTTCTTTACAAAGACCAACACCGAGGAACGGACGTGGTCTCTTACCATTTGCCGGCTGATGAATCCGCAATGCTGTGCAACGCGATCCTGAAGGAACCCTTCCCACCCATCTCGCTGCCAAAACGGGAGTACATGGAGAATGCGCGCAAGATCTGGGAAGAACTGGGGCTGCCGAAACTAAACCCGCAAATGCCCTGGTATGGCTATTCCCTGGGCCAGTGGGATGATGAATTGGATGAAGAGGCACAGATGGCAGTGGAGGGGCGCCATTACGAGATTGGCGAAAGATTGAAAAAAGGTCGGGTCAAGGCGAAATAGACCGTTGGTAATGGCCTATCTAATCAGGATGCCAGGAATCTAGAGGCCCTGGAATTGGTTCAACTCACGACCTACGGTCCATGGGCACGTAAGTCTGATCTCGTTGTCCGCGATAAATTGAGTCGGGGCGGATGGGTCTATTGTCGGCATGTTGCTCGATGACATGGGCCGCCCAACCCGCGATCCTCGAAGCGGCAAAGACTGGAGTGTAGACCTCCACGGGTAATCCGAGCATTCGGTAAACATACGCACACGGAAAGTCCACGTTTGGATAGAGTTTCTTTTCTCTTTCCATAACGCCTTCCACAATCCGTGCAATCTCAAGCCATTTTTTATCGGAGCTATGCTTGGCCAACTCTTCTCCCACTTTTTTCATAATAGGAACCCGTGAATCTCCAGACTTATAAACCCGATGGCCAAATCCCATCAGGCGTCGCTTCTCTGCCAGGGCCCGTTTGACCCATTCCTCAGCCTTGGAGGCCGCGCCGATTTCCAGCAGCATTTTCATGGCCTCCTCGTTGGCCCCGCCGTGAAGTTGACCTTTTAATGCCCCAATGGCACCTGTAACGGCAGAATGCATATCGGATAGCGTCGATGCGATGACCCGGCCACTAAAGGATGAGGCATTAAAAGTGTGCTCCGCGTAGAGGATGAGAGAAACATCAAAGGCACGCTCCTCATAATCCTCGGGTTTCCTACCCGTGATCATGGCAAACAGATTGGCTGCGTGGGAAAACTTGTTTGAGGGAGGGACTGGTTCCAACCCCGCCCTGATTCTGTAGTCTGCTAAAGGATGAGGCATTACGAGTGTGCTCCGCGTAGAGGATGAGAGAAACATCAAAGGCACGCTCCTCATAATCCTCGGGTTTCCTACCCGTGATCATGGCAAACAGATTGGCTGCGTGGGAAAACTTGTTTGAGGGAGGGACTGGTTCCAACCCCGCCCTGATTCTGTAGTCTGCTGCAACGATGGTCCCCATCTTAGCAATCAGCCGGATTGCCTTTCTCAGATTAGCGTCACGGGAGTTGTCACCGGCATGCGAGTCCGTGGTGCCCAAGAAAGAAACCGAGGTGCGCAGGGCATCCATGGAACCGGCGGTGGCTGGTATGAGCTTCAGAACTTCGTAGACTTGAGATGGAAGTTCCCGTTCGGACACCAGTTCGGAGACGAATGTTTTGAGCTCACCACGGGTGGGTAGTTTCCCATGCAACAGCAGGTACGCCACCTCTTCAAAGGTGGAGTGGTTGGCCAGGTCCTCAATGTCATATCCCCGATAGGCCAGCTTTTGTTTCTCGGGATTCACCTCGGAAATCGAACTGATTCCGGCAATGATTCCCTCGAGACCCGGACTGTAGGGTTTTTCCTTGGCCATAGATTCCACCACCTCTTCTATTTAGATTTCGGGCCAGCCCCTTTGGTGACTTCGTATTGGAGCAGTTCGTAGAGTTCCTGGCGGGTCATCATACGGTTTACAAATCCCTTTTGAGTCCCTTTTCCCTGGAGATCAAGCAAAACTTCTTTCATGGCTTTCAGGGCGACCCGCAAAGCGGTCTGGGGGAACAGCACCATGCGGTAACCCAGTTTCTCAAGGGCTTCCACAGACAGCAAGGGGGATTTGCCGAACTCGGTCATGTTCGCCACCAGAATGGGATCCCTGCTAGTAAACCCGGCTCTCACTTTTTCCGCAAACAACTTGAATTCTTCTTCCGTCTCCATGGCCTCGGGAAAAATTGCGTCCGCACCTGCTTCGGCGTAAAGCCGACCCCGCCGGATGGCCTGGTCGAGACCTTCGACGCTCCTGGCATCGGTGCGGGCGATGATCAGAAAATCGGGATCTGTCCTTGCATGGACGGCCGCACGGACCTTTTCGGCCATGGCCTCAGCTTCAATGACACTCTTTCCTTCCAGGTGACCACAACGTTTGGGCCACTCCTGGTCCTCTATATGAATCCCAGCGGCGCCCGCCGCCTCAAATTCCCTCACCGTACGAGCCACGTTGAGGGCCTCCCCAAATCCCGTGTCGGCGTCACAGATAACCGGAATTGAAACGGCGTCTGCCACGTACTTCGCCTGTTGAACGAACTCGGGCAGGGTCAGTAAACCTTCGTCCGGGTAGCCGGCGCTATTGGATAGGCCCGCCCCAGAAACGTAGACAGCTTGAAAGCCCGTCTGCTCAACCAGCATCGCCGTCAGGGCATTGAAGACACCTGGGAGCGCTAGGGTTTCTTCTGAAAGCAAACGGCGAAGACGAGTCCTCTTGCTCTCCAACATAACCTCACCTCGCGATGATCATATTGAATAGGGAGCCCAGTTCGGAAACTTCCTCGAGTTTCCACATTTTCTCGATAACCTGGTTCATTCTCTGCTCGGATAGGATGGGGCGTGTCAGGCCGCGGAACTTGGCTTCGACTTCTGGGTCGGTCATGGGATTTTTCGGATGACCGCGACCATAAGTTACCTGCTTTTGCAAAACCTTTCCCGAGCGCAGTTCAATGCGAACGTCGTTGGGACTGGCCTCTGGATACTGGGCGCTCAGCTCCTTGTTCCTGCTAACCGAAATTTTTTGTATGAGTTCCACGAGCCGTGGGTCGGTGATCTTCTTCGGTTCGAAGGAATCCAAAGACACAGCACCGTCCAGGAGGGCCACCGCTACGCAATAGGGCAGACTATGATCCGCGGTTTCTCTCGTGTTGGGCCTCCATTTTTCCGGCTCTCCACCAATGATGTCGACGCAGGCATCGCAGGCCTCAATTTGAATTCTGACAATCTCATCTACGGAAGGAACCGACCGCCGGAGTTCTAGGGCAGCTACAATTCCGGTTTGTGCATGGTATTCGGCTGGATAGAATTTGATGTAGGTCTCCAGGATCTTAAATGGGTTGTTCCCACCTGCAAGGGGAGCGAGAGTAAAAGGACCGCTCACCTGGTTAAAAAATCCCTTCTCACCTTCAAACAAAGGGGCTGGACCCGTCATCCCAAACTTGGCGAGCCCGGCCGCGAACAGGCCGTTGCGCGCTGCATTGGCGAAGGCGCATCCTTTCCACATGGAAAGCTCTCCCACCCTTGTCTGACGCAGTGTGATATTGGGCACACCCGCCAATCCCAAAGCGTGAACCATCTCTCCTGTAGTCAATCCCAACAGATGACCCGCCACCAGCGCCGTGGATATTGCACCGTAGGTCACATGGTCCCAACCCCGCATACGCAGGCTCGCCGCATCGCACAGTCGGCACTGAACTTCGTAGCCAATGACCAGCGCGGTAATGAGCTCTCGTCCCCCCAAGCCTCCAGCTTCGGCCTGGGCCAATGCAGCCGAGAGGTTGTCACTGGGATGAGCGGGTTCAAGGGAAAGGTACGTATCGTTGTAGTCCAAACATCGAATCATCGTACCATTCGCAAAGGCGGCCATCTCCGGTGAGGTTTTATGGTTCGTACCCATGATCGTGGCCCCCCGCGGTTTAGAGCCCGTGGATTCCATCGCGAGGGATCTGGCTACAACCGCTGGACGTTCAGAGTACGCCCCCAGAGCGCAACCCACCGAGTCAATGATCCGGCGCTTGGCTTCATGAACCACGGCTTTAGGTAAAACGTCAAATTTCAACCCATGGGCAAATCGAGCGAGCACCTCAGCCACCGTTTTAACAGCCATCATCCTCCTTCATACGAGAGCCCCGTGAATTCCAGTTAACGAATGAAACCTGCGGAGCTAAAAACCTCGACAGGTATCACCCCGGTGAGGTGATCTTTTGAGGGGTGTTATTTACAGATGTTACCACCATTCATGACAACTTCGTAGGCCTTGCTCCGAAGGAGTCATCCCCGGCAAACCTATATTAGCGTTATGGCACGGGAACCGGGTGTCAAAAGGAACTATTCCGAGGTGCTTCCAAGAAAGTTCTATTCAAGAACTGGGTATAATCTCAATTTTCCTTCTCAGTTTTGCGACGTGGCTCCGCCATCCGACTTTCGCGGATATTACTAAAGGGTTGGGGCCTGAGAAAATCTCCCGGCCCAAGAAACGCGGAATTTTAATGCTGATCTTTGATTGCTTTGAGGACTTTTTCAGCGGTGATGGGCAAGCTTGTGATGCGCGCCCCAATGGCATCGGCTACCGCGTTCGCAATGGCTCCTCCTACGGGTGGGTTCGTGGTCTCTCCCACGGACTTACCCTGATAGGGTGTGGGGCCGGACGGCTCCTCAAGATAAATGGGGCGATGCTTGGGAACGTCCTTGGTGGTGGGAATTTTATAATCGCCGAAATTAAGGGAGGTCACTCTACCCTCTTCCACTGGCATCTCCTCCATCAACGCGTAACCCAATCCCGTGATCAATCCCCCTTCCACCTGCCCTTCAAAAGTGACTGGATTGATAATGGTGCCCGAGTCTACCGCGCTAACAATTTTCCGGACCTCTATCTGCCCCGATTCCGGATCCACCTCAACCTCTGCTCCCTGAGTGCAGAATGAAGTGATCTCCCGCACGTTGGATTTGTATTCGGCATAGGCAGTGATTGATGTATTGTGACTGGCTGCTTCGGCCGCAATCTCGGCCAAGCCGATACCCTGCCTGCCCTTGTGGTTCGTCACAAAGCGGCCCTTCTCAAGGCGGACCTGTTCTTTGCTACAACTTAGAAGATCCGCCGCCAGAACCGTTAATTGCTCACGTAGCTCCTTAACGGCCCTGAGGGCCGCCTGACCGGCGGTGTGTGTTGTACGGCTATTACCGACACCGTTGTCGGGCGTGCTCTGATCCGTGTCGACGGTCACCACACGAATCTGCTCAGGGGGCAGTGTCAGTTCTTCGGCCACGATCTGGCAAACAATGGTATGTATTCCCGTGCCGTGGTCAAAGGTAGGACTGTAAACCGTGACTTGTCCGTCTGCCTCCATTTTGATGGTTGCGCTACTGGTGCCGACCCCGGTGGGATGATGAAATAGTGCCAGACCACGGCCAACGTGACGTCCTGGCTTACGCTTTCCCCAGCCGATGGCTGTTGCCGCGACCCGTAGCGTCTTCTCTGCCTTGATCTCATGCCATTGTTGTCCATTGGGAGCCTGGTCCCCTTCCTGCAACACATTTATCAGGCGGAACTCCAAGGGATCCAGTTCCAGCTCCCTCGCAATCATATCCATGTGGGATTCCACCGCGAAAGTTGCCTGGGGTGATCCAGGGGCGCGCGAATGCCCGCGCGGAACCGTGTTGGTATAAACATTGTCCAGCTGGAGCAACACGTGAGGAATCCGGTAGCATCCCCCGACACCGTAACCCCCGCTGATACTCCCATTGGGCTTGAATCCGGCATAGGCACCACTGTTAAAGACAACTCTGCCGTGGCGTGCCACCAGGGTGCCGTCTTTTTTCACACCACTTCGAATAGTGATGAACGCAGGGTGACGTGGATTGGACGCCTGGAACTCTTCTTCATAACTCATGACCATCTTAACCGGCCGTCCGGTAGCCTTTGCCACGTAGTAAATCAATGGGACATCCATGGGAGAACTCTTGCCACCAAAGTCGCCGCCTATGAACGTAACGTGTATCAGAATGCGCTGAGGATCCACGTCGAAAAATTCGCCCAACAGCTTGCGTAACGCATGGGGTTGTTTGTTGTTTACCCACACTTGAATTCGACCGGAACCGTCCACCTGGACAATGCATGCATAAGGTTCCAAGTAGGCCTGATGAGTCATGGGCAAAGTAAATTGATGCTCAAAAATACGATCCGCCTGGGAAAATCCCTCTTCAACGTCCCCTTTGTTAACGGTCCAGCGGGAAAAATGGTTGGTGGGACCTTCTACGGTTTTGGGATGTTCGGGACTCCAAAGTGGAAAGGAACCGCACTGGTAGGAATCCAAGTTTTCATGGAGGATGGGGGCATCAGGCTCCATGGCTTTGAATGGATCGAAAACAGCCGGTAGCTCTTCGTATTGGACATGAATGAGCGACAACGCCTCTTCGGCAATTTCCCGGCTTTCCCCAGCCACCACCGCTACCTTTTCACCTACAAACCGTACCCGGTTCCGGGCTAGCAGGGGAATGTCGCGCAGCATGCGGCCGATGAGAATATCCGGCAGTTCGGCGGCGGTGAGTACGGCGTGGACGCCGCTCAGCTGACGCGCACGGGAAACATCCACATTCAAGATCTTCGCATGGGGAAACGGACTGCGTAGTACCTTTGCCCAGAGCATGCCCGGGAGTTGGACGTCGGCAGGATAACGGCCGGCCCCGGTCACCTTTTCGGGTCCATCCACGCGGTTAACATTTCGTCCAACCACTCTATAGCTTGCCACTTAGACCTCCTCGGTTATTGCCAATTCCTTTGTCCATGGAACGCATTGGAGGCACGCTATCCACGGCAGCAAACAGATAACACGATACAGTTTATGTTGCATAGGTTATTTACAGTCTGGGAAGGTGTCAACCCTAAATGATTTTCTCTTTATGGCTGGCCTTCTGCACACGAAACCGCCAGGCCGACGCAGGGAGCAAAACGTAATGCCGTGGGCAAAGGAACCTGCGCCCCGTACCATGTATTAGCTTTTAGCGTTTGGTACTTTTGGATCAATTTAGGAAAAACCCCAGGAACTTGCGCTAGTAGGCAGAGTTGCGCTAAATGATAAGCAGAGCCCGCAGAAATGATCATTGATTGTGATACTCACATCATACCCCGAGATGTCTTTGACTCTATTAATATGGGCGTGGAACAGATCCGTCCGCTACTCCATTTCGATGATGCGGGTCTCTACACCCATTCGGATTTCCTCGGCGCGCCCCCGCTAGTTCCCGGGACCACTCCCCTTCCCTCGTTTTCCCAGGCCCGCGGCGGCTCCGGAACGGATCTCCTGGGGATGACGGACATTGAAGTCAGGCTCAAGGACTGCCAACGGCTAGGCGTTGACCGCCAAGTCCTCCTGCCCCAATTTAGCCCATGGGCATGGTCCAATCTTCTCGAACCCCATCTGGCCGCGGCTGTTGCCCGGTCCTACAACCAATCCATTGTGACGATAATGAAAAAACACCCCGACAAGTTCATCGGTGTGGCCCACGCACCCCTACAGGAGGTTGCCGCAGGAATTCGGGAATTGGAGTGGGCCCGGGAGAATGGATTCAAGGCCGTGGTGGTGGATTATACCTATGCGGTCAAGGATCATCCCTATGGGGAGACTTTGGGAGAGCACCTCGAACTCTTGCCGTTTTTTCAGAAGGTAGAGGAGTTGGGAATGGTACTGTATCTCCACGCGGTGCAACATGGTCACCGGGCCATCAATTTTCGCCGATTCCAGAGAATCGGACTGGATATATTTGCCCCCCATGACGGCCATATGACCCTGGTCTCTCTTATCACCAGTGGATTGTTGGACAAACTTCCCAAACTCCAAGTGGTTTACACGGAAGGGGGCACGGCATGGATCAAGCCCTTGTTCCAGCGATTGGACACCAGATTCGAACGCAACCTTCCGGATTACTCACGGGACGCCGGGACTTCGGCCCGGAAACCCAGCGGCCCGGCCCGGCTGGTATCCAAGGAAGAGGCTGCCGCCAAAAACAAACTCAAACCCAGCGACTACTTGCGGAAAAACGTGCATTTCACTATCGAGACTGAGGAATGGGAACTGGCGGAGGCCGTTGCGTTCCTGGGGGCCGAGCGGTTTCTCTATGCAACGGACTACCCCCATGATGATCCCGGCGGTCTCAAAAAATGGGAAGATCGGGAGCGCCTCGAGACCAACGAAAGGATCTCAAACCCAGACAAAGAGCTCATTCGTTGGCAGAACGCCCACGCATTGTTCAACCTGACGTAAGAGCCGGGGGGGCTCTGGTTGGATCAATTCCCTACGACTTTCCTTTAATAATACTCTCTGTCTGTAAAATTATTTCTGTGGCGGTGGCCCTGTCTCTGAGGAAAAAACCACGCTTGGCCACCGTGCTCATGCGAGTGCTCTTTGACGAGATCGGTTCGAGGGTCACTTCAATCTTCCGGTTTTTACCAGTGGCCGTGATGAACTCTCCGTGCTCTATTTTCTGTCGTCCCTCCACCTTGATTCCCATGCGCCGAAACGCTGAATAAGTAGCCCGCCGGACACTCGGGAGTGGTGCCGTCAGTGTCCGCGACGCAGTGCCCCTCAAGGTGTAAGACACCGCTTGTTCGGTGGCAACACCGGCCCCCGCCCCCAACAGGGCCAGCGCAATTGCGGCACAGCCGTTTAGAAATAGCATCGAAAAGGGCAGCGCGATGAATGGCAGCGGAGATACCCTTCGGGTGCTGGAAGTTCGCATAGATTGATAGATCCAATCACAGTGCCTGAAAGCACGGAATTTATGCGAAATCCGTGCCAATGATCGGGTCAGGTTATATGTTAATTATTGAAGGTCTTCCAATTGAGTAGGATATCCTGCGGAGCAAGTGACGTAACAAAAAGAGTAAAATTGGACAGGAGAGAACCGGAATCGATCCGGTTTGCCCGAAAAGAAAAAGCCATTGGATCCCCGGCTAAAAGGAGTCCAAGATACGATAGGCGAAAGTTATTGGTAAGGTCGGCGAGGGGATCTTAATTGAACAAAAACGGAGATGGATATGGGGATCAAAAATGGTCCATAACTGGAACCTGGTGCGACATATAAACCTCTCGCCGTTCGGCTGTGGACTGGAGAATACCCAAACAAACCTCGAGGGTGGCTTCCCCCCATCTACCGTCATGAAACATGGGACGACCATTCACTACAGCCTCGTAGAGCTCTGTGATCTCCGCCTGCCGTCCCACCATGGCCTGCGCAAGGGGAATTTCTTTTTTTTCTTCCTCCCCGTAGATGAGAATGCCATCTTGCGTCTGCTTTATATCCCCCTTTTCGCAGGTAGCGATCAATGGCCCGAAAAACTTTTGATGCCGTCTACGACTTTGTGACGGGGTCTCATTCAACTCCCATCCATGACCGATCTGTCCGCGATCCAGCTCCTTAGCCCCATAGCGCAATTGTTCCTTGAATGCCTCGATGGTTTTTCCTCTTTCGGAGCCGCGCAGGCTATTGTAGCTCCGCCTCGCTTTGACATTGGCATCGGGATCTCGTGTTTGACCACCTTCCCCGATCCACCAGTGAATTTCGGAACTATCGAAAAAGCCGTAGCCGCTGTACACCAGGGTTGCTGGGACACCGTTTTCAAACTCGAGGAAACATGAATAGGCGCCTTCACCCGGGCGTGTGGGGTCCCACTTCCCCGCCATGGCTCGCACGCTTTTCACCATGCCACCGCCTAAGAGGCGCAGGATATCCACTTGATGCGGGCCCTGGTTCAAAACCACACCCCGACTCATGGCAAGCTCATGATCCGGATAGGGTCGAACCATAAAATCGTTGAAATTCCAGGTGTGAATCATGCAGAGCTTTCCCAGCTCACCACTAGCAATAATCTCTCTCATCTTTCTGATGGGTGGGTCGAAACTCTTTGTGTGACCGCACATGAGTTTGACCCCATGCTGATCAGCAGCCGCGTTCATCTGCTCACAATCATCCAGTGAAAGTGCCATAGGTTTTTCGACAATGACATGCTTGCGGTTTCTCAAAGAGATCAGAGTGTGCTGGGCGTGCAATTCGTGCGGCGTGGCAACATAAACAGCATCCACATTGGAGCTTTGACACAGCTCCTCAATACTGTCATAGGCCTCCCCTTGAAAATCCCGCCGGAATTTCTCAGATGCACTTTTTCTGAGATCCGCAGCGGCGGTTACCTTGATATAGGGAAGTTCCGCGATCTCCGGTAGAACCCGGGTAGCTGCTTCCCCCAAACCTGCGAATCCCAGCCTTAGTATTTTATCCATGTTTTTTGACCGAACTTTCCTGTATTGCCCAACTCAACCCCTTCCGGCCATTGCTTCCGTGAGATTGGCCTCTTGTCTATCTCTTCTTTCTCTCTGCCAAGGCTGAATTGATAATTTTTACAATGGGCTTCATCGCACGACGGCCGGGAACATCCAAATCTAAATACTCAACCCCTTCCATGCGCCGCCTATTTCTTCGAACAATGTTCTTCGGGATATCGGTGCGAAGGGAGTCCTGGGCATCTCCCCCAATGTCAACTGCAGTCTCCATGAACGCCATCTGTCCTTCGCGGGACAGCAGCCAATTAATGAAAACCTTCGCAGCATTGGGGTGGGCTGCCCGGTTTACCATAGCGAGGGTGCTACCCAGTGAAACCAGCCCTGCCCCTTCCTTCATCATACTGAACTCTTCTACCGGAAGCCCCTGGCGCTTTGCTCTCGTTATACCTGGACAGGCAAAACATATCGCGTATCTGCCCTGGGCTAACCAGTCCGTACCCTGGCGGAAGCTCGTAAACAAGGTTAAATCCATCTCACTAAAAAGACGCCTAATGAAATCAGGGCCGATCTTCGGATTGTGATAGAAAAACCTCAGGGCCCCATTGCCGGGACCGGGCCGCCTTGCATCCCGGGCCCCGATCTTCCCTTTCCATTTGGGATCAAGAATATCCCAAACTGATCTTACTTTTTTTGGATCCACAAGCTTCGTGTTATAAGAAAGACTGCCCAGCTGTGGTGCACCAACGACGCGAAAGACATACCGGCCCCGATCGTCCAAATAGTGATGCCTGCCCTGCCACCAAAGGGATTCGTCCACCACTTCCGGCAACATTAGAGCAGGCTTGATGGGATCAAAAGCCTTACCCTTTTTATGCAAGACCAAATAATTCGAGTTGAACCCCTCCATACTCACATCGGCGAGAAACTTTTTGGCCCTCCGTTCCGCCAGAATCCGCTGCGCCACCATACCCCCGCGCCCTTGGAATACCACCGTTTTAATTTCAGGGTATTTCTTCCGAAATCTAGCTCCAAGCAAATGGGCGTTGGGGTTGTAATTGTAAAAAGTGACCTGGCCCTCTTTCTTTGCTGCTTGTACTATTTTTTTCCACTTCGCCTTCCAGCCAGGGTCACTTTGGTCCGCCACAACCGTACCGGCCACCGACATGAATAGAAAGACTAAAAACACTTGAATGATCAATCCCATATTCTAGTCTCCTTTCTCCCTATTTCGCTCTCTTTAACTGAATGCGACCCTCCAACCCCTTTATATACTCTTTCCACGGCCGTGAATGCGGAACCAGGTCACTACAAGCATCGATCAGAAAGTAATTTGACTTGGGATCGCGTGCCACGTTGGCCGGCTCCTTTCCCGCCTGGAGATCCTTGATAGCTTTCAACATGACCTTGCGCGCAGCCACAACTGCTATGTCCTGTGAGGTTAAATGTTCCGCTGTCCTGTCCTGTACATAACCCATTCCTTCCGTCACACACAGATCTTGAACCTGGAAGTTGAGACCGATACCGCTATAGCTTTGGTCTCTCATGGATTCCTTATCCTGCATGTACCGATTGCCGCGGTGCCGCATGGGCTTAAAGTCCGGAGTCATCTCGGCACGCTGTCTCCTGGTGGTCCCCATTTCAAGGGGTCCTCTCCTGCTGAAGATGAACGTATACTTCCAGTGATGCTCATCATCGATTGGAACATGCCAATTTACCGCATAGGTCCCCTCCGCCGCATACTGCCCGCCAAAGAAACAAGTAAAACTAGGAAGGACAAACTCCGTCATAAACAGGTGATATTTATCGGATCCGTCGAGCCGCCGGATCTTGTAGCTCCTGACACCGTACTCTGTTAACTCGGCATCATAGGATTCCCTCTCGGGGGCTACCCCCCGACGGTTTAGACCGGCATCCGCCACCGTGCCAGGGTCAGCGCGGCTCGAGTTATAATGCAGGAAGGAGAGATGAGTGAGGTCGATGTTTCCTTCATTGCCCTGCAAGTAGTTACAGTCGCTAAATAGCTTGATGACAAATGCACGATCCCTCGGACCAGCGAGAAATTCATAGTTTGGAAACAAAGACGGATCGCCTGGTCCCATATATGCAAAGATGGCCCCTGCGCTTTCCACGCAGGGATAGGCAGGATGACGAATAGAACCCTTATGTTCCCCTCCACCAGGTTCACCCGGTTGATCAAGACACCGACCGTCAATGTCGTAGAGCCAACCATGGTAGATACACCGAAGCCCCCCGTCTTCCACCCGACCATAACTCAAATCTGCACCACGGTGGGAACAATGAATGCCAAGCAACCCCGGCTTGCCTGCATCATCACGGAATAAAACCAGTTCCTCTCCCAGCAATCGTACAGGTACCGGCGCACCGCCAGGAGGGAGCTCTTCGGAAAGAGCCGCCGGTATCCAGTAGCGCCGCATGAGCTCTCCGCAGGATGTCCCCTGGCCCACCTGTGTCAACAGTCTATTTTCTTCTTCTGTCATGATGACACCTACCTAAACAGCTCGCCCCTTAAGATGATCCTTTCAAGTTACCTATTTCGCCGACCTTTGGCATCGGCTAGAGCTTTTTTGTAAATCTTGAGGACGGGCTTCATATCGATTACTTCCGGATTAAACAGTTCGATATAGTCCACTCCCTCAATGCGCCGGTCCTCAGGTAAAATCTTGTCCTTGGGAACATCGAGCCGTAGGGAGTTTGGGACATCATTACCAGACCTGCCATAGGCATCTTGAAAGGTGGTTTGCCCCTCCCGAGAAAGAAACCAGTTAATGAAAACCTTGGCAGCATTGGGATGGGGAGCTTTGTCCAACATAACGATTGAATGTCCCTTGTCAGCGAGCCCCGCTCCTTCCTTCATGAGGCCCATGGTATCCACCGGAAGCCCCTGACGTTTGGCCCTGGTGACGCCGCTGCAGAAAAAGCATAGGTGAAACTTGCCGTTAATAAGCCAATCCGGTCCTTGACGGGGATTTCGAAACAAGGTTATATCCATTTCCATATAGAGACGCCGGATAAATTCTGGCCCGATTTTCGGGTGATGGTAATAAAACCGCATGGCTCCACTGCCGGGGCCCGGTGTACTAATGTCCCGAGCTTCCATCTTTCCCTTCCATTTGGGGTCCAATAGATCCCAAGGGGATTTGATGGTCTTGGGGTCTACCAATTTCGTATTATACGAAAGGGACCCATATTGTGGCTCACCAACATAGACAAAAACATACTTTCGTTCCGGATCCGCATAGTAATGTTTTTTACGCCACCATTTAGATCGTTCCAGGACTTCAGGGAGGACCAGAACAGGTTTTACGGGCGCCAAGATTTTAGCCGGATAGAATAATGTAGCGTTCGGATTGACACCGTGCGTGATGACATCGGCCAGATACTTACCCGCCCTTCGCTCCGTTAGGATGCGCTGCTCAATTTGACCACGCCGCCCTGCGACTCCAACGACCTTGATTCCAGGATAACGTTTTTGAAAAACCCCCGCAGCCAATACACCAGTGGTGCTCCACATGTAAACGTTCAATTGGCCTTCTTTTTTTGCCGCTGCCACCGTCTTTTCCCATTCCTGTTGCCAACCCTGCGTTTTCCCCTGAGCCTGGGCCACACCTAATCCCACAGTCAATTGAACCATGAGTACGCTAAGGCTCCACAACCCAAGGCAATAGATGCGGGCACCGCTGAGAAAAGGGCCAGAGATTAACATTCTGTTGGTCATGATCGTGCCTCCTACGTAGCTATGGTTAGGACTAATCCTCTCCAACCATTTTTTTCGTAATCGGTTGCTGTCGTTGGGCCATCTTCTCGCCCACTTCCAAATACTTCCCTTCCGTCATGAGCTTCGCGGTGCGGCTGTCCTCCTCACTCCAGACGCCTAGCTCGTAGCCGTGCCATGGTTCCTTAAGCTTAGGTTGCGGCAAGTCCTCATGGCGTCTCCACAGCTCCAACGCATGTTCCATATACTGCTTTGCCGGCAAAGCAACCGGTGGGTAATCCCATTTTCGCGTCGCATTAATCAGGCTCTTGCCATATTGGTATCTCACCAAGTTGGATTCCATCCGCCCGTGGCCTGTACCCGGCGGCGATCCTGATGGATCCAATCCGGGACCCCGACCGTATACCATCTGCATATCGGCCTCGGGCCTGACCCGGTAAGTCATGGCCCACAATAATCCCTCGGGGTCACGAATATTGATGTCCTCGTCCACCACCACGATGAATTTGCTTCCCGTCAAACCAGCAGCGGCCTGGAGCACCGACCATGGGTTAACCCCTCGTCTCTTCTGTAGCCGAATGATACAGAAGTCTGCGGCTCCCGCGCTTTCCAGGAAATGAACGTCGTCTACAGGAAATCCGGCGCCGTGACGGAGGTGGTGATAGAGCATGGCCTCATGGGCAAAACCCCAAACCGTATTGGTGTCGCTGGGAAAGAACCCTACGGTCACAGGGGTAAAAATAGCATTTTTGCGGTGCGTTATGGCGGTGACCTGGAAAACGGGTCGGTAATTTTCCTCCATGTTGAGATACCCAGGGTACTCCCCAAAGGGAGTGCGAGGTTCTGCTGTTTCGGTGGACATTAACCCTTCGATGACAATCTCAGCCGTAGCAGGCACCTCCAAGGGGATTGTCTTGCAACGGACAAGCTCCAAGGGTGCACCGGTAATTCCTCCGGCCACCGCCAGTTCGTCGAGACCGTAGGGAATGCTCGCAGACCCCACGGTCATAACCACTGGAGTCGCCCCAACAACAATGGCTAAGGGCAACGGCTCTTTTCGCTGTCGAGCCTTGGTCCAGTGATGGACCATGGCGTCATGAACGGACCCGATGGCTGCCACCATGCGATCCCGCGCACGCAAAAATCCGTTGTAGGTACCCACATTACGTACGCCAGTCTCCGGGTCCTTGGTAAACATGGGGGTTCCCGTTCGTAACATACCGCTAAAGCCGGGTTCTTCCACCGGGATGGGCAGTTCATCTAAACCCAACTCCTTCAACTCCGCTCCGGTATGAACCTCTTCATGAACGGGTCCACTGTCGACGATCACCGGCTCCAGGGGATGCATGAGCCCATGGTGCCAGCGTTCCAGTGCCTCCTTAATGTCCTGGCATCCCAAACCCCAAATCACAAAATCCTTTGATGCACCATAGACGCCCGCCGCCACTTGCATGTTGTACTTCTGACCATTGGCTCCTCGAACATCTTCAAAAAGGAGAACCCGCCGATCTCCATCTTCAAATCCACGCATTTGAACCCGGAATAGTGGCAGGAGATCCGTTTCCTTGCTCACGGGTTCGGTAAAACTGTACAACCGTCCCCGTCGCCTGACTTCATCCAAAAATTCCCGCAAGTCTTTGAAATCGGCCATTACTTTTCCCCTTCGCCCAACTCTTACCCGGGTCTCTGTTCAGCGCAATTTAAGGACATCGCCCCATTTTTTACGCGTCTGCTCGCGCATCTCGGGACTGAAGACGTTCACCGGTGGGAGTTCTTTGAGCAGTTTGTAGGGCCGGCAAGCATTAATGATCATTCGTGAGAAGGGGTAGGTTCCCTTCTTTTTTCGCTCCTCGATCACTAATTGCGGATTAAATACCCAACCGGTCTTGATGCTATTCACGCTAACGCCAATGGCAGGATCACATCGGGTCCCAACCGCCCACAGGACATCCTTGGCATCGTCAATGTCGACGTCCTCATCCACCATGATGAACACTCGTTGGGGCATGGGGAAACTGGACACGGATTCGATGATCTGCTCGGTGTGCTCTTCGCTCTCTTGCCGAATCTGAATAACCGTCGCCCCTACATTCGCCAGGTCTCGAATCCCAAGGATACCACCGATCCCCGCGCGTTCGAGACGGGTCCATAGACCCGTTACAACCCTCATGGGTAAGGGTGCAGCGTAGTGACCCTGAACAGGTTTGAAAGGCGGAGCCCCCAGCAGTATCGGTTTATTCCGATAGTAGAGTCGCTTGACCCGCACAACGGGTTCGGGCACCATGCTCTCCATGTAATAACCGGTATATTCCCCAAAGGGACCTTCCCCGCGACTCTCCGTTTGGGGTGGTGGGACTTCCCCCTCAATGGCGATCTCTGCTGTGGCTGGGATGGGCAACCCCGTGAGCTTTCCTTCGATTACCTCCACAGGCTCACCCCTCAAAAAACCCGCATACTCGTATTCCGGGACACGAGAGGGCGCCCCCAGGCGACCCGAGGATGTGAGGAAAAGGACAGGTTCACAACCAAAGGTTGCTGCCAAGGGGGCTGCTTGCCCTCTCTCCCAGTACTTCCTTACAATCTTGGTTCCATCGTTGCCGATCCCTTGGTAGATGCCGGTAGTGGTAGCGTCGTGAAGCTGGAGCCTGTAGGTCCCCACATTGATCTGACCATCGTCCGGGTCCTTCAGGATGATGCAATCGCCAGTGCCTATATACCGTCCCCCATCCCGCTCATGCCAACGGGGAACGGGAAATTGCAGCAGATCAATCTCATCACCACTTTTTTCATTCTCCAGGATGGGTCCCCGCTGAACCGTCACCGGCGGCAGTCCTTTGTAGCCCGTGTAACGTTTCTTCCAACTGCTCATTGCTTCGCCCAAGGATTGACCTGGATCCCACTCCAGAGCCATCAGGGCACGTCGCTGCGTGCTACAAAGGTTGCTCACCACAGTATAATCGGGAGAGTGGTCAGGTATGTTCTCGAACAAGAGCGCAGGTCCCTGCTGTTCAAAGGAAAGCTCAGAGATAACCCCCATCTCTAAATCCCAATGGGCTCCCGAAACTCGTTTTAGCTCGCTCGCTTGTTCTAGCTTCGCTATAAATTCACGCAAGTCTTTGAAAGGCATGCTACCTCCCTCCGGCCAAACATTAAGCAGCCGGCATTGTCGAGGCGATCCCGTCTCGATTGAGAGCTTCCTCATACTCGCGTCGAATGGTGGGGTCCTCGTCCTTATATTCGATCATGGTGCCCCCGTCTTTAACACTCACAAAGCCTCCATAATCCTTTCCGTGCCGGGTCAAAAATGAATGGAATCCGACAATGTGGTCCACGCTACCCCAACGCAATGCAAGCTGTTTTGCGGGATCGGGACCCGTGTTGAAATGCTGGTGAAACCAGCCCGTGCCCGGACTAACAACGCTCCCAACCCGCCATGGAACTTTGACCACCTGATCGCCATGACCGTCTTCATAGGGGTGAATGCCCAACTCCCGTGGCCACATCAGCGTATACCCATGGGATCGCACAATGAACAGCACGGCCCCTCCACCGTGGTAGTGCGCCTTGTGGTATTTACCCACCGGCCATTCGGCCATGTGTCCTCCCAAAGCGTTACCCGCCATTTGAAAGGAGGTAATATTGACCCCTGCCCCCTTTTGTTCCCGGCTATCAACCATGGACTCCCACACATTGGGAATGAAATTGGTTCGCCACGTCACTCC
This sequence comes from uncultured Binatia bacterium (SeqCode), assembly GCA_965215595.1. Lineage (GTDB taxonomy): Bacteria > Desulfobacterota > Binatia > UBA9968 > CAXXLF01 > CBDCDW01. The sequence continues at coordinate 1,634,083 of CBDCDW010000007.1, forward strand.
CAGGCCACCGTCACTGGTTTCACGCTTACCTACCTTGAAGTAGCCCTCCTGACTGTCATACCTGTCCGTAAACTTATGATCACAACCAAAAATAAACTCGTTGTTGTGGATCACATCCATCATCAATGGGGCATTAGTCAGCGCCAGGTATAGCACCGGTTCATTGGTTCCATTGTAGAGACGATGCAAGGAATTCAGTGGCGGAGAAAAAAGTGATCCTTTTTCCCATTCGAAGTGCTGGGGTCGCTCCCCTGGCCACCAGACTTCTGTGGCCCCCTTTCCCTGAAGAATAAAGATTAACTCCTCATAGAAGTGTCTCTCGGGCTCCAAGGCTCCCCCAGGCGGGATCTCAGCCACATAAAGGCCGGTCTTTCCTTCCATCCCTTGCAAATGAATAAATGTTCCCTTGCCCCCCAGGCGTTTCCAAGGCTCCCGAGGAATCGTTGTGACGTCCTCCACGCCATGGCCCTCAACTACAGGTACGCCTTCCTCGTGCATCCAACTCTCGTAAGTCGTAAGTCTCCGCCCTTGTGCTTCCATGAATTGTTACTCCTCATTCAAGAATTTCGGTTTTAATCGCAATGTGGACTTCCATCCTATGAGCTGTAGAAATCCGCCATTAACTTACCCACCTGCTCGGGTTGGTCGTTCTGCACCTGGTGCCCAGCCTTGTCCACGTAGTGGAACTTAAAATTGGGTAGAAGCTTTTCCAACTGGTGACCAAGTTCCACGGGGCAGAATTTATCCTGTTCTCCCCAGATAAACATGGCCGGAATGGTTAACTTCGGGAGCGTAAAAGTCATATCGTACTTGAGTCGCATGTTGGGATCCCGGGTCAACTTTTGCATGCCTTCCTGAAAGATCCGGCGGGATTCAGCTGCCCCCGGACGGTTTGCTGCGTCATTACGAAGTTTTACCAGATCGTCGGTGACCTTTGATTTGTCGAATACCAAGACTTCCAACATGCGCTTCATGGATTCCTGACTACCGTCATAGGCTCGTAGCGCCCGCATCCCCTCCGTTTCAGGGGTCTTGAGGCCCATGGCCGTTGAAATGGTACCACTGGCGACCAGTAGCAGCTTTTTAACCCGGTCGGGATGCTGCAAGGCGTACTTGGCTGCCACCCAGGCCCCTTGGGAGTTGCCGGTCAGGCAGATCTGATCAAGGCAGAGGGAATCCATGAAGGCCTCCAGTTGATCCACACGAGACTGAACGCCTTCGGTGCAAGGAAAATAGGGATCCGTATTTCCGTAGCCCCCAACACTATCCACCGCATAAACACGAAACTTCTTCCCCAATTCACGCATGACGGCGTCAAAGCCTGCTTCTCCGGAAGATCCAGCTCCTCCTCCATGGCATAACACCACTGGTGGCCCGCTCTCCCCAATCTCCGAATAGTGCGTCTTGATTCTACCAGCCATCACATAACTCGAACGTAACGACGAATCAACCATACAACATTCCTCCTGTTAATTTCGACTTAGGTCAACTCCGTAATGATTTTTACTACAACAATATTTACCAAAAACGTCTTTTGTATGAGTCAATGAGCACCGCATCGGGTTGGTCGGTCAGAAATTCCGTGAGTATTCTATTGAATTCCTCCGGCTGCTCGAATTGTGGCCAGTGGGCGGCTTTGTCCACCAGGACAAACCGCGATCCAGGTACGCTCTGATGTACCTTTTCTGCCACCTGCCAAGGGCAGGTAGGATTATGCGTCGTCCAGAAGAACAGGATCGGCGCCTTTATCTTTGGAATCTTTTCGATCAAACCGTAGGTACGTCTTCCCCCCGACTGAGCTGCCACCTCGGGTTCCTCCTTCGGACGGGTATAAATTTTAAGCCTAATCTCCGCCAGTTCATCGGGTAAGGTTTTCGGATCATGAAACAGCCACTCCATCCTCTTACGAATGGTTTCGAAGGTGGGGTTTGCTGAAGCCTGTCGAGTCAATTCCTGCAAGCGGTCTTGGCCTACAGTGTATCCGTGCTCTGCCGTGGGGATTCCCCCCACTATGAGCCCCAATCTGTCCACCCTCTCCGGGTGCTCATGGGCCATCAAAACGGACATTTGACCACCCATGGACTCTCCAACCAGATGGGCTTTTTTGATCCCAACCACATCCATGAAGTCCATCAGGTGCTTGCAAAAGTCATCCAAGTTACGGCTCATTCCCCTGGGGAGGTCCGTATAACCATGCCCAAGATAATCGATGGCGAACACGTGAAAATGCTTCGCCAATGGAAGGATGTTGCGCACCCAGGTCTCCGCATGCCCTCCACCCCCATGGAGAAGAATCACCGCAGGCCCTGTACCGGCCTCAAAGCAACGGGTTCTAACTCCGCCCGCCGTGTAGTACTTCTCCAGGGGTGTAAAAGCCGCTAATTCCTTTGCAAACATGTTCGTCTCCTAATCCATGAGGGAATGAAATTAAGGTGAAATATAGCTCCAGTGGCCGGAATCCATCCATCTCTTACCCAGATTAAGGTAGTTTGATGCGAACCATAAGCCGAGTTTTCTCCCTCCCATAGTCGGGGTGGCTCCAGAAGTCAAGCTCTACCAAGCGGAAGGAAATTTTGAACAACAACAGGTACCGTCTGTCACAAATAAAGGGCAGGCAAGGGGCTAGGCAAGCTCAGGTCAGGACTCCACCGAATGTGATGGCGCCGCGACTGGATCTAGATGACACCCATTAATTGGAGAAGATAAAAATTATGAGTAGAAAAGGCCTTAATTGAAGAAACCATAAGGCCTTGAATGTGGTTACTCTTAGAAAGGACCAATCAGAAGGGACTTGATACGACTCTGGCAAACGGCTTCGAATGCTAATTCAAGTCCCAATAGGCAAATGCCATACCGCATGGCGAGGCATAGACGGGTACGTAGTCCACCACGGAACCATGAATACCATCGGCGACTGCGGAGGCGATGAGCCAGTTTCTCGTTTCACCTACTCCACTGCCAAGTCCAGCAGACATTCCTGTTCCTCCCAATAGCTTCTCAGCCACCTGCCCCTGCGCCGACGGATAGGGCCACTCACGGCTGTCAAAGTATTCCGCCATCCTGCGTGCCTCACCGCTGCCCACATACTTCAGAATTGTCTTGTCAAATTCCTCATCCAGATAGGCGCCTGTGACTCCTGGGGTGTGCCACAACCCACCCGAACCAATCACGGCAACCCGGAGATCCATGGGAGACTCTTCGATGACCTGACGCACGGCTCTGCCCAGGTCGTAACACCTCTTACCGGACGGTTGAGGGGCAAAAAAGCAGTTCACGAAGAAAGGCAATATGGGAATATCGTATTTGGGCATCAGGTAATGGGGAGGATGCAAAAAGGCGTGTCCCAGTCCTCGCTCTTTATTGGGCAGATCGAGGGAAAAGGCCAGATCAAACTCCCTTTTCATCAAACCCATCATTAGCTCCCTGCCAAACTCCGGGGCTCCCTTGGCCTTGACCCAGTTTTCATCGAAGGGAACGTTATCGATTCCCATGGCGCGCCGCAAGAAACCTAGGGGTTTGGTCTCCCCTTGCATTTCTTCACCCAGGTAGATTCCCAAAGCAGGAAAGTTGCTAAAGCTGAACTGTTCGCACTGATCATCGCCGAAAATTAACAGAACATCAGGATTCGCGGCCTCGATCTTTTGCTTCAAGGTGGCATAGGCTTTCATGCAACGCTCAAATTCCAGTTTATTGGTTTCCACAGAGGGTCGCGGTACGTCCTCTGCCAGCTGCCGCCGTCGCCGCACCTCATCCCAAAGCTCCGGTTGCATGAAAAGAAACGGAGAATGTGAGCAACCCAATACGGTACAAATTGTTGCCATAATTGGATCTCCTATTCCGAGGGCGGAATCTTTACCCCGAACCACATAACGTTTCGTGCGTAAGCGCGGGGATAAACCTTCCAAGCTTCCTGTAAGGGCTGTGCCCGAAAATCACGGGCCTAAGCAAGTGGTACGGGGTTTACGTGACCAAGGTCCCTATGCCCAAGAGCTTACTCACGAACCCCCTACGGGTGCAAACACGGATGATTTTTTTCGACTAAGCCTCCCCGCACCACTCTGCGAGGAGTCGTCAACAAATCGGCGGTTAGCCTGACGATGATGCTAGCGGTAGAAGCTTCCGGTAGGAATGGGATTACGCCTCGTAGCACGGGACCACTGGTGCCCTCACAATGCCAATTACTCGCCGGTCTCCTTATGGTGCCAATCGGATGACCAGGCGCTATGCCCATCCGGCCGAAGCTTCAGCCAGACTTTCTTGCCCTCCTCCACGGGATCGTGGCGCTCTCCGTAGATCATGATAACCCCTTGTCCGTCCACCTCAACCTGGTATTCAATACGTTCCCCAATGAACAGCGCTGCCCGAGCCGTGCCACCGATCATCCCTGCTGGTGCTTGAGACCCCGCAGCCGGAAGGATTTGTACGTCCTCGGGCCGAACCCCCATGTAGACGGACTCGCCGTTTTTGATGCCATCCGGGTTGTAGGTGCGACCAAAGACAACGCAGTCCGGCGCTCCGTCAATGGTGATGGCTATCTGTCCCGATGGGTTGCTGGTCTGCACCTTGCCCTTGAACAACAGGGTCTTGCCCACGAAGTCCCGTACGAATTCGTTGGTGGGCTCCTCGTAGAGCATCCTTGGATGGCCCTGTTGCTGCACGACCCCGAAATTCATCAGCGCAATGCGATTTGACATGCTAAGGGCCTCGATCTGATCGTGGGTGACAAACAACACCGCGATGTTCAGCCGCTTTTGCAAAAGCTTAACTTCTAAGCGCATCTGCTCGCGGAGCTTGGCATCGAGGTTGCTGAATGGCTCATCTAACAGAAGAACCCGAGGCTCGGTCACCAGCGCCCGTGCGAGGGCAACCCGTTGTTGCTGTCCACCACTTAGCAATGGCCCCGGTCTCGTCTCGAAACCGGCCATACCCACCAGCTCCAGAACCCGGCGGACGCGCTCCCCGATTTCTCTCCGCGGAAACCTACGTGACTTGAGCGGGAAGATCACGTTTTCTTCCACCGTCATATGCGGCCAGATAGCATAGGATTGGAAAACCATACCCACGTTCCGTTTGTCGGGTGGGAGGCACACTCGGCTCGAGGTCATGACAACGGTGCGGTCGCCAAAGAAAATATTACCCTCATCGGGGATCTCAAGGCCGGCCACCATGCGTAGTGTCGTACTCTTTCCGCACCCACTCGGACCAAGCAAGGTCATGACTTCCCCGTCATACACGTCGAGGGAGAGGGCTTTTACCGCGGGCTGCGTGCCACCCGGATAGGTCTTCGCCAGGCCCTCGAGCCGCATGGCAATCTTGGCATGACCGGCGCCTTCTTTAACCGTGCCAGCCGCTGGGGATTCTGACGCAACCGTCGTTGAAGCGTTGTTCTGCATGATTTCACCTGCTCTCTGAATTAGTAGCCGTGGGTGTCTGAGCCTGGCCCTGGTTTGCGGCCGCAGTTACCCTGCGGTCGTGCTGCACCCCGAGGCGCAAGCCAAAGGCCCGAGCTGCCCCGGCGATGCCCACAGTGAGCACAATTAAAAAGATACTGATGATACTGGCTTCCTCCCGCATCCCGATGTCCGGCGAGGCGAACTCCAGCGCCAGGATGGAAAGCGTGCGTGTGCTGCGATCTGCGATGAGGATGATGCTGCTGGTGGTGTTAGCCGCAACCACGAAATTCAGTGTGGCGATCAGGATCCAGGTGGGCATGAGCAGGGGAATCCAGACACGAAAGTAGGTTCGGAACCACCCCGCGCCGGAGACCCTGGCCTGCTCCTCCATGTCTTTTCCCACCTGCACGAAGACCCCCTTGAAGATGTTCGTCCCCGAGGTGTTGCCCTGGATAATGACCACCAGGACCAAGGCATACATGCTACCATAGAGGAAGACCATGGGCCGGAACTCGCTGCCCGGCGGAAAGTCCCCCAGAAACAGCCACAGCAGCCCCAACCCGGACAGGATACCAGGAATTGCACCGGAACCCCAGATGATGTAGTCCAGCACGTTACGCGCGGGCAAGCGGGTTTGGACCATGATGTAAGCTAGGATGGAGAAGAGAAAGGGGCTGAAGAGCGCTGATGTGGTTGCCAGGATCAAGGTCGTTTTTAACCCATCCATAAATACATTGTCCGTGAGCACCAGCCGCCAGTGCTCCAGGCTGAACACCGGGTTAATATCGAAGTAGCCGGTGCGCGTCATGAAGCTGCTGAGCACCAGAATGACGGCGGGCAGCAGGGTAAGAAAGAAGATGAGTGTCCCGATGGTGCCGAGGATCGGCCACTTCCATTTTTTCAGGTCGACGAGGCCGGGTTTGAAGCTACCGGTGATGGTGGCATAGTTTCGCCGATTCAGGATCCATCGCTGCATGGGGATGATGAGCGCCACCACCAATAGCGTGATACTCGCCAGGGACGTCGCCTGGCCATAGAGCGGCGGCTCCTGACGCACCATGTCGAAGATCATGGTGGAGTACACGTAAAAGCCGAAGGGCACACCCAACAGTTGTTCCGTCTCGAAAGATTGAAACATCCGAAGGAGCTGGAGGGCAAAAACCAGCATCATGGGCGACACCATCAGGGGAAGGGTAACCCGGAGCATGGTACGGAGGTCTGACGCGCCGCTGACCCTGGCAGCCTCTTCCATGCTGGCGTCCATATTCCGGAAGGCCGGCGTCAGCAGCATCACCTTGATAGCGATGCCATTGCCCATGAGGTTGGCCCAGACAATGCCGGAGATGCTGAAGATGTTGAAGGGACCCTCATCAATGAAGGGCAACTTCTGCAGTGCGACGTTTAAGAGTCCTAGGTCCGGGTCCATGAGGCCGATCCAGGCGATAGTGGTGGCAATCCCCGGCATCATGTAGGAGATCCAAAACATGAACTCCAGGGTATGGCTATAGGGGATTTTGGTGCGTGCCAGGGTCCACGCAATGAGGGTAGCGATGGGGAAGCTCACACCCACGACCAGCGCCCAGATCAAGACAGTGTTACCCACCGCCCTGAACAGGCGGGGCTCAGTGAAAGCCACCATCCAGTTGCCTAGCCCCCACACGGGCTTGCCAATGAGAATCTCGGGGGCGGTGTTGAAGCTCTGAATCAGGATCAGAAAAACCGGATAAATAAGGTAGAAGCCAAGAGCCAAGAGGAGGATCGCCATGAAGGCCGTCTTCTTGTACGCCTGCACGTCAACGCTCATCTGACGCGGTAACGTTGTCGAGATCTCACTCATCCTTACTCCTCCATTAGACCATGCAGCGATTTCGCATCCCGAAGTCCTGGTCTAAGCTAATTCGCAACTTATGAGATCGACTCATCTTCCCTCGAAATTAAAAAAACGGCAAGAACGCTGCCCTGTCAGCGGGGCAGCGTATCGTGCAAACTATTAACCAGGTCTCGCAATACCTCCTGGGAGGTACCGGGCTGTTGCCCAAACCTCGGTTAAATAGCGCAATAGATCCAACCGAGCTATAACGTGCGGTGTTTGTTTGCTCAAACCACCACGGCTTGCTGCAAGGCCGTGGGATGGTGGGTCGCAAAGCGAATGGCCACCTTCGTTGCTGCAGCCAAAACCGCTCTTGGTTTTGGCCGTGCATGATTAATCAATAGCTCGATGTTCTGCACAATCGCTATCAAGTAATCTTGAATCTGCACCCGCCAACGACCACGCCACCGCGCTCGTTTCAGTCCATATCGTCTCCCTTGAGCAAACGATCGTTCCATGAAATGCTGACGGACCTTGATATCTCTTCTTGCCCATGGGCTCTGTGCTCGCATACGCACGCTATCCAATATCTCCTGGCGCTCATGGCGTTTGATGGTTCGCCCCGCACTTTGAGAACGAGTGCATTGAAGCCGCAAGGTACACTGCTGGCACACCCCGCGGCTCGTCACGTACTCAAACGCCTTGCGCTCCACCCAGTGCTTACGCCGCCTAAGCGGTTGCCCGGCAGGACATGTATAAGTGTCGGTTTCTGGGTCATAAACAAACATACTTTCAGGAAATATCTTGCTCCGACGCTCCTGCTTATCCTGGGTCTGTTTCAACACCGGAATGTGTGCCAATATCCCACGGTCGTAGCAATCTAAGAAATTAGCTGTTGTCCCGTACTTGCTGTCGGCTACCACCACCTGGGCACTGCGTTGGGTATGGGCCTGATGATCCTTAAGGAGATCTGTCATGCGATGTGCTTCGTTTTCATCCCCAGGGCCAACCATCGTCGCGGTAATCACCCCATACGCCCCGTCGATCCCTCGGTGGGTCTGATAACACAGCTTAGAGTCCCCCTTCTTTCCCTTGCGTACCACCGAGGCATCTGGATCGGTCGCCGACACGTAGCGCCGGTTGACCACGTTACGCCGGGGAGGGTTCTCCGGTGGATCCTCATGCTTGTCCTCTCTTGCCTGTTCCCGCTCCTCCAATCGCGCCTCCAACTCCTTGTATGCTGGGCTCAGGTAACGTCTAAGCCCCTGGGTGTCTATAACCGAGTGGCTCGATGCATCCGCAGCAATCAAACTGGAGTCGCAAAATAGCTTACTCCCGTCTACTAACCCGCTCTCCACACACTGCCACACTACTCGTTCGAAAAAGGATCGAAACAACTCTACCCCCCAACGCCTCCTCGCCTTGCTCAGCACGCTGTGGTCGGGTATCTCCGAATCCAACTCCAATCCCAAAAACCACAACCAGTCTAGCCGCTCCGGTAATGTCGCCATCAACTCCCGCTCGCTACGAACGTTGTAGAGCACCAAAAGCATCATCAGCTTTAATATCATTGGCGGTGCAACCGATACGTTGCCGTTGTATCCATATCGATCCTTGACTTCTTGGTACACAAAATCAAAATCCACCATCCGTGCTACTTTGCGCAGCATGTGGTCCGCACGAATCCGTTATTAAATCCTGTGTAGAATAGTGCAGGCTGAGGGGGTGGTTGATGACCCATCATGGTTTTGCTCCCTATAATAATTGAGAATAACTGAGAGCATTATAACCAGAGAGTTCTGTTAACGCACTCAAATTATTGATTTGGGCAACAGCCCGGTACGACGCAACCCTTGAGCGATAGACGCTATTTATTCCGGCTCTGCTTGTAAAGCTTCTCTGCGTTTTTCAGTGCCGCAACCCGCTTTTTCTGTACCTCCGGGTCGTGCGCCAATGTCAGGTATTCAACCCCTGGCCTGCGCGCCTCTGATTTATCGACCCTGCCCATCTCCTTGACGTCTACGCGGTACGTCTGGTCAGCTAACCGCGCGCTCTTGGTGTGCATGATGGTCTGGCCCTCCTTGGAAAGGAACCAGTTGAGGAAAAGCCTCGTAGCATTTGGGTGCGGCCGCCGGTTGACCACCATAATGCTGTTGGAGGACCCTGTTCCCTGGAGGGTGGGCCGCTCCTTCACCGGTTTTCCAATAATCCGCCCGAAGTTTGCCACGGGTAGACCCTGCTTGGCGAGCCTGTCGATATCGCGGCCGGCCGAGCCTACGAAGATGGCCATGGTATACTTGCCCCTGGCAACGCCATCGGCCACCTGTCGATAGTCCTGGATGAACTTGACGTCTAGTTCCGGATCAAAGAAGCGCCGCAGGTACTTCTCCCCCAGGTCCGGGTGGACCTGGACGGTGAAGTAGCTCCCGCCGGCCCCAGCAATCAAAGGCGAAAGGGCGACGATCTGGCCGGCGAACCGCTTCTTGTCCAGGAACGTCCATACGGAGTCGATCTTCTTGGCCTCCTTTATCGGCAATTTTTTCGTGTTGAAGCGCATGCTGACAGGTGTGAGGTCGACATTGCCAGAGAAGGAGAATATGTATTTCTCCTCCGGGTCGCTATAGAAATGCTTGCCCTGGTACCACAGGGACTTGTCCAACACCTCGGGGAGGAACAGCTCTCGGCCGATTGGGTCAGGCACACCGTTGGGAATGAGGCGGGCGTTCCCGGTGGTGCCCCCGGTCATGATGATGTCGACCTCGTATCTGCGAGCACCGCGCTCGGCCAGGAGTCGGTTTGCCTGCCCACGTCCGCTGCCGGTGGAGACTACCGTTCGGATCCCGAACTTGTCTTCGAAAGTCTTGAAGACCGGGCGGTAGTTCCGGGACGCCGCGCCACCCAACACCGCCACCAGTTGTCCTTCCTTCTTTGCTGCCGCGAGGGTGTCATCCCACGTATCGGCCACCGATGAACTCGCTATTGCCAGCACCAACAGACCCGATAGGAAACATGCCAGCATATCCACGGGAGTCATCCACATCTTTATCTGAGATACCTTTGGTGAAAGAATTTTCCTAATCATCTTCATTGCCCTCCTAAGGAAGCCAAAGTTAAGTAAGTCGATCAATAGAATCTGCACTTTGACCTTTGTCCATCTTATATTTCGTGGTCCAGAAACTAAAAGGCCAGCACACCCGACCGATGAATCGCGAAAGATGGCTGGCGATACGTTTCGGTTTTTCCCCTTAGTAAGAAACATTGGGATTTCGCCCATATGCCTCATGAACACCAAGCTTACCAATGCCGGGGAAAGCCTTAACCGTTAACATCTGCGCATGAATACCATATAGAGAATACAAGTCAACAGCTATCATGAGGCCAAATGGATTGTTCAGGGACCACACTCAAGAGCAAAATAATCCTTTTAGAACTGGACCTAATTCTGGTTGACATAATCCCGCTTTTGGCTATAAGATTCCACAGCGTGAAGGCGTTTATTTGGTTGCATAGTTCCCTCAAGCTACAGGGTAAAAATATGCTCCTATCCACTCTTACAAAGGAGGTACGAGATGGCTAAAGACGTGCGTAAGGATTTTAAGGGTTTGATCATGCCAATTCCGGCAGTTTTTGACGGTAAGGGAGAGCCGGACCTCCCCATGATTGAAAAGTTAACGGAATGGTATCTGGGCGCCGGGATCCATGGTTTCTTCGTTCTCGGATCTCAGGGTCAGGGTCCCGCCAGCCGCATCGATCAAAGGAAGGCCGTGGCAGAAGCGGTGGTTCGGAAGGTAAACGGACGAGTGCCGGTGATTGTTCAAATTGGAGCCGTGGAACCGTACACCTGTATTGAACTCGGAACCCACGCCAAAAAAATCGGGGCGGATGGTGTCGGGGTGGTAGGACCTTACTATTATAGCGACCGCAACGAATGGGAGCTCCTTGAACACTACAAGATGGTGGACAAGGCGGTGGACCTCCCTGTTCTCCTCTACAATAACCCGGAGTATTCCGGTTACCCGATTCCACCAAACATGATGGCAAAAATACGCGACGCTGTACCCAACGTCTTTGCCGCAAAGTTGGCAATGGGTAGCGTGGATCAGGCGGTGAATTACCTCCGCGTGTTGAGCCGCGAATTTACCATCTTTATACCCATTACCCAGATGCTGCCCGGTATGCCCCTTGGAGTTAAGGGAAGTATCGCGGCCGGCGCACCCGTCACGGTTCCAGAGAGCGGTGTGCAGCTCGTGGAAGCGGTCTGGGCGGGGGACTTCGATACGGCCACGAGAATACAGATCCTACTGTTGGAGCATGGTGAACGGATGGCACCTCTGCGGCAGTACGGCAGGCGGACGACCATGGAAGGTCTACGCCTGAGAGGACTCGAGGTGAAGGAATATCCAAGGTGGCCCACCAAGCCGCTTTCGGCGGAACACCAGAAGCTCTATGAAACAAACATGAAGCGCATCCTCGAAGAGCTGCAGGCCCTCAACCCGCAGAAAAAGAAAGTGGCCGTGTAAAGATTCCAAGCCAATTCAATTTACCGGCCATCGGCAATGTTGAGAACAAAGGGGGGCAGGTGAATCCTGCCCTCTTTTGCGTGGCAGCACATTTCAACGCCGTCTTAAAGCTGACTCAATTAGATTTGATCCAATTCGGTACCTTGACAAGCTCGACACACTTGGGCTAGTTTCCAGTAAATTGTGTCCCTACCCCATGAATGTGTGTCCTAATCAATTTGTCTAGGGTAAAAAATAAAGGAGGTTCACCATGCTATCCTCAAAAGATTTAAGCGGAGTGTTGGGAATGATGCCGTCCTTTGATGCCGTCCTTTGCCACAGAAGATGCGGTAGACATTCGGGCAACCCAAACCATATCGGTTGACAACCTGAAAGAAGGTGTGGATCGAATCATCAAAGACGGCATTGGTCTTATCGCCACCACTGGCACCTATGGCGAATGCTACAACTTACTCTTCGACGAGTTCAAAACCCTCACGGTGGCCACAGTGGAGAGTGTCAAGAAGCGAGTTCCCCTCTTTATTGGTTGTACAAGCCCCAATCCGCGCGAGGTGGTGCAGAAAATGAACTTCGTGAAAGACTCCGGGGCCGATGGCGTCCTGCTGGGGGTGCCCTATTACGAGACCCTGCCAGTCCCGGATGCCATTCAATTCTACCACGACATCGCCGAATTGTTCCCTACGTTGAATATTTTGATTTATCACAACCCGGACAATCATCATTTTACGATGCCCGTGGCCGCCTTTAAAGAACTCACAAAAAACCCCACCATCATCGGAATGAAGGACAGCCACAGGACCACTGCGGCCTTTATGAATCTGCAGCGCATCATCAAAGGCAAAATCAGCCACTTCGTCAACCAATCTCAGCTCTATCCCTATTACAAAATGGGCGCGGTGGGATGTTGGTCCACTGACGCATGGATGGGACCATGGCCGCTGTTCTACCTCTTAAGTCTCCTTCGTCAAGGGGATGAGGAACAGGCTCAGCAAGTCCTCGCTGAAATCGTGGGCGAAGGGGCTGGCGGTAAGCCGAGACCCGGTAAAGGCAGCAAGCGTCCGCAACAGTATGCCGATTATTGTAAGGTTGGGCCCACTCGGGTTCCTTTTCTCCACTTCCCAGAAGCGCAGCTAGAAAAAGCAAAGAAACAAGCGGCTCACTGGAAAAAATTATGCGATAAGTACCGTCCCCTGGTAGAGGCGGAGAGAGGCCGCCCTGCGGCGTAAATTTAGGCAAAGATTGGGATGACTCGCGCAAAGACCAGCGAAGCGCATTACAAATGGCAAATCTCAAATCTCAGATATGAAATCTGAAATTTTGCATCTGAGATTCTGAGCGGAGCGAAGACGTGAGGGAGCCAAGTTAAAGTAAATTTACAAACTCGAAACAAATTCAAGTTACCAAAATTCAAAACAGAAACATCATCCCCTTCAGTGTTTTGAGCATTGATGGTTTGAGATTTTGGAATTGTTTCGGATTTCGTGCTTCGAAATTAGAGTTTTAACGTGGCGGTGTCTGGGCGCAATATTCAGTTAAAGTTGATTAGTTGAGGAGAGAAAATTGGAAACTACCTTCTTCGGTAACGCTATTGGTGAGGCTTATAAGCTCGGCAAACAGGAACAGGAGCGGCGGAAAAATTCGCCGGTACTGGTGAAATGGCCGCACATTCAAGAGCAGCTCAAGCACAGCAAACACGTCTATGTGATCGACCCGCGTTTGGGCTTCAACAACAGAACCCACCGGCTGTGGTACGATCGAATACCACCAGAAAGTGAAGACGGCCGCGAATGGATGTACCTGGGACACCGCCATACGGTGGAGGCCATCATTTACTTCCTCCAAGGTCACGGTCACAGCATCATCGACGGCGTTCGTTACGACTGGGAGGCGGGTGACCTGCTCTCCGTGCCCATGTTCTCATGGCATCGGCATATTAATGACGGCAAAGAGGAAGTGCTACGCATCGCGTCCACCACCAATCCACTTTCCATTTCTCTGGGACAGGCCGTGTACGAAGACGAGCGGCATCCCGAATTTTGGGTGTTCGCCCAGGAGGGTGAGGACGCGCAAAAGACTCTGATCCCTGGTGGAGCCGGCGATGCCAATACGGCGGATGGATCAACTGATACCGGAGCAGCGAAGCTCTATGCTGAACAGCTGGAATTCGCGATGAAGGAGGAAAAATTACGCCGCGAAAGCAAGGTATTGGTTAAAAAGGGGGACATTAAGTTTGCATCCACCGCCATGGGCAATCTGGCCTATGTGGTGGATCCTCGCATCGGTTTCCACTCTAAGGCACTGGCCGTAGTGGTGGCAGAGATCCCCCCAGGCAAACGATCAGGAGCACATCGTCACCTGTACGATGAGATTGACCTCGTGGAGAAGGGCCAGGGCCGCATTGTGGTGAATGACAAAGAGTACGAATTCAGCACGGGAGATGTCCTCTCAATTCCAGTCTTCGCCTGGCATCAATATTTCAATACCGGGAGCGAGCCCTTACGCATCGTGGGGATCAGCACAAGACCGGCGCTGGAAAACCTCGGTCTAGTCTTAACCCACCAGGGTGAACTCGCGGACCATTAAACCGCACATTAACAGGATCGGCGCCCCCAGACCGAATATTACAGATCAAAACCATCCAAGGGATTCACTACACCATGGCACATCACGAACACGTGAATCATAAGCACACCCATGGGTCCGAACACGACCATGACTCGGACCATGAGCATCATGGTGACCATGAGCATATTGATCTGACCAACGCCACAAAGCTCCGTAGCATCGGCATCGACATTGGCTCGGCCACGTCCCACTTTGTGGTATCGGAAATTTTTATTGGCAAGCGCGATCCCGTACTGGCCCAGAAACCTGAGGTCCTCAAGCGGCAACTTGTCTATCAATCCCCTATCCTGTTTACGCCATTTCGCGACCCCTCCACGATCGATGCGAATAAGCTCGAGCAGTTTCTTGTGGACCAATGCAACAGTGCCAACTTGAACCTCGAGACTATGGACACCGGCGCCTTGATCTGCACAGGGGAAGCTGCGCGCAAGGAGAACGCCGCCGCCATCAGCGAGAGTCTCTCCATGATGAGTGGGAAATTTGTATGTGCCGCGGCGGGTCATCATCTAGAAGCCATGCTGGGTGCCTATGGTTCCGGCTCAGTTCTGCTTAGCAAAGACGTGACGGGGCAAGTAGTCTCTCTTGATACCGGAGGTGGAACCGCCAAGCGGACCCTCATTGCCGATGGGAAAGTCCTCCATACATCGGCATTGAACATCGGAACACGGCTCATCGCGTGGGATCAAGACTGCAAGGTTAACCACTTAGACAGCGCAGGAATAAAGGTTTCCAGGGACATCGGCCTCGACCCGAAGTTGGGTGCGCGACTTAACGAAACCGATCAGCAAGCCATTGCCGAACGGATGGCGGACTGTCTCATTGAATTTATTGGCTTTGAACCTCTGGGAAATCTCGCCCAGGGCTTATTTCTAACGGAGACGTCTCCTCCGCCTCTTTCCACACCGTTATTCCTTACGGTGGCAGGAGGATTGTCTGAATATTTTTACGGACGAGAAACCGCTCCAAAGGGTGACCTTGGTCTCCAAATGAGTCAGGCCCTACGCCGCAAGCTCCGCCAACGTATCTCTGAGAGTGCCATCCTGACTCCTGAGAACGGCATTCGGGCAACGGTCATTGGAGCTGGGCAGTTCAGCATCCAGGTGAGCGGGGAAACCATCTGGATGGAATCGAAACTGAAACCACCGTTGCGCAATGTTCCCATCTATTCTGTTCCCCTGGATTGGACCGAGCTCGACCCCCAATCAGTTCACAAGATCATATCAAATGTCATGGGACGAGTGGATCCCCGGGAGGTCTGTGGACTTGCCTTTAGCAAAGCCCCTTACTTTGGATACGGCATCGTTTACAAGCTCGCCGAAGCCCTTGCCTATTCGCTCGAGCGCTTGGAACGGAAACAAGGTCTCGTGTTAGTGTTCCACGAAAACTTCGGACGTGCAGCGGGAATTACTTTTTCCCGATTCATGCCGGAACTTCCTGTTTTGTGTATTGATGAAATAGATGTGGGAGACCTGGATTACCTGGACATCGGCGAACCCCCCGAGGGAGATGAGTTTCTTCCTGTGGTGGTGAAAAGCCTCATCTTTTCGTAACCCTAGTAGGCTTCTGGGCTTTTAAACCTAACCACCCTAAACAAGTTTAGATAAAAATCCGAAATCCGAATATCGAAATTCGAAACAATACCGAAATTAAAATTACCAAAATACTAAACTATTCAATTCTATAGTTTTGGAGTTTTGGACATTAGAGATTTTGTCATTTGAGATTGTTTCGTATTTCGGATTTCGTGCTTCGAATTTCTGTCATTTCTGCGTCTCTGCGGTGAAATGTCCGAATCCTTATCTGCGAGAGTCGGCGAAAATCTGCGGTTAAAACTCTTTGCGAGCTTCGCGTCTTGGCCTTCCGGCCCGTAGGGCCTACAGCCCGGAGGGCGCGAAAAACATTCTTAGAGCCGTCCTGTGGAATATTCTATCGGTAGGTGCCTGAGCTATTCCGCAGCCCTGGCTTCCCCTGCTCCCGACTGCTTTTCAAGACCCAAAGGTTCGTCCAGGTGAAAGAACTTCACGGCGTTTCCGGCTAGCATGAGTTTACGGTCCTCAGGGGCGACACCGGCGAAGCACTTTTCGATGCCCTCGAGCGAGTGCGGCCATTCGCTTGCCGCATGGGCAAAATCGCTGCCCCACATAACGTTGTGGCCCCCCACCGCCTGGCGCGTGCTAACACCCACCGGGTCGTACAAAAATCCCCAAAGGCTATTTTCGCTGAGATAGTAACTCAGGGGGTGCTTAGGAAACTCAAGCCCCCAAAGGGCCTTCATCATGTAACCGTAGCGCTCATGATGGTCATCGATTTGCCACAGGGCGAAGGGCAGCCATCCAATTTGCGTTTCCGCCCAGTAAATTCGAAGATCCGGGAAACGGTCGAATACCCCGGCAAACGCCATCTGGACCGGGGCGAAGGCTGCGTCTCCACAGAAGCGGAAGAGTTGTTCGGTGAGGGGATCACGGGCTCCTGCGCGCTTCGGGTACTGAAAAACCGGTCCCTGCCTTGAGAACCTTGTGGAACCCCCGTTGGAATGGGAGGTCACGGGCATGCGAAGGTCCAACGCCGCCGACCAGAACCGGTCATCTTCCGGTGTGGGATGACCCTTACCGTTGGGGAACATCTCGAGCTGCACACCCTTCAATCCGGCGCGCGCGCAATACTCCAATTCCGCTACCGCATCCTCTATGTTGGTGGTGGGAATGACACCCATTGCCATCAATCGGTCCGGGGCGGTGGCACAGTACTCCTCCGCCAGGAACTCGTTATAAGCGTGGTTCATGGCCAGATAGCCCGCATCCTCTCTGATCCCGCGGATGATTCCTATGCGGGAAAACATGACCTCTGCTTCCACCCCGTCCTGGTCCTGTTCATGAATGCGATGCTCGGCATTCCTCGTCCCTGCGCTGTTGTCGAAGGTGGGAACTTGCAAATGAAGCTCCTCGTGGGAACCCCCCACACTCCGGGTGAGGCCAATGCGCGCGAGGGGGCGGTTTTCCATAATCACCGCGTCTTCTCCGCTGTCTAACCTAACGCACCTGGGTGCCCGGTCGCGCCATTTGGTCGGAACACGTTGGGTCCAGCGGTTCGGGGAGAGGTCCAAATGCGAATCTGAAGAGATCAGCTTATAGCGATTTGGCATGAAACATTCCTCCTCGGTTTAAATCCAACCCGCTTCGAGAGCTACACACCCGCCAGTGCAGCAGCCTCGGGATGCAATAAGCTGTTGAAGTCATACTTCGTGGGTGTGACACCAAACTGATGAGCGAATGACATCATGGCTTCCAGCGAACGCACATTGTTTTCCACGTTATAAGACCAGTAGTTGTCTCCCATGACCGCACGTTGCTCGTCCATGAAGGCGGCTGCCCACGAAATGGTCAAGATTTCGGGGTCAGCCCCGTAGATGCGGTTGAAGGCAACATCACGTGCCTGGCGGTATGCCTTCAGCAGGGCCACCGGCGCCTCTGGATGCTTGTCCACAAACTCTTGGGTCAATGACACCATGTGGCTGATGGGAAAGATGCCTGTTGCCTTAAAGTAGTTTTGTTCTTCCGTCTTGTAATCCCGAAAGAGGCGACGCACCCGTGGATCCCGCCGGCTAATGGAGGGCAGGACGTTGGGGTCGATTACCGCATCCACCTCACCCTCCACCAACATGTTGTCCAGTGCGTCGTCATTGGGTCTGGAAACCTTTGGCACGGCCTCAACCTTGATGCCTGGGGCCCAACCCTTCGCCTCTCGGCCCATCATAAACCAGTTGATCTTGGTGAGATCCACTTTGTAATAATTGAGCAGGGCACCCCGTGCCCAGATACCGGCGGTGCTGCTGACGAAGACGCGCTTGCCCTCCAGGTCTTTTGGAGACTCAATCCCTGATCCGCTGTTTACATAAATATAAGCCAGGCGGAACTTTCGGTTCGGGAACGCCGGTATGGATACATAGGGATGATCGCCCTTCGCTTTGGTTTGCATGAGTCCGCCAAAGCTCGCGTCCCATGCATCGATGAACTCAGCCCCACGAAAGTTGCTGATCTCGAGATCAAACCCTTCAACTTTTACCGTCCCATCGACAAAGGGCCGGTTGGTATCAATCTCCGGTTCACGGAAACCAAGTCGAAGCTTGGGGTTGGGCATTATGGACCTCCTTGTCCCGAGGAAACTGACTCCTCATGGATTTTACGTCCCATAAGGATTGTTTCGATGATTTCTTTACGATTAATTCGCCGCCTCTTCTTTTCCGTAGAAACCCATTTTTGTCATGGCGGGCCAATCGTCAATGGAGAACAAAATGGTTTCACCCGTCGGAGAATTTTCCAGATGGTGCCATTTCCACGCCGGCACTGCAAAGATATCCCCGCGGTGCCACTCCAGCCGCTCGCCTTCGATGACGATGGCACCTTCACCTTCGAAAGCAAAGTAAAAGGTGGTACTGTTGTGCCGGTGGGATAAGGTCTTCTGTCCCGCGGACAACGACTGAACATGCCAGGCAATAGTGGGTAAGGTGGGCCCACCGTCCACCGGGCTTGCTAGCATGAGACGAATCCCTTCGTAGGGGTCCTCCTCCCCCGCCTCCTTGAGGGCTGCGAGCCCCGCCTGGGTCTCTGCCCATGGATACCGCATGGGCGGCAGAGGATAGGGGTTCCCTCCAGACAAGGGACGGGCGTGACCGCGGGTGCGAACCCCGTACCCTTCGGGTTTTTTGATCTCCTGATACGGTGCATCGTGTGGAAGCCGCTCGTTCAAGTTTGCACCGCCATTATATCCATTGTCGTAACCGTCAACCCAAAGGGCCGGCTCGTTGCCCTGATTCCAATGATCGTGAAAGGTCCACGATGGGCTGATCACTACATCCCCTCGCTCCATTGGGAAGGATTCGAACTCGCACACGAAGACCGCATCACGTGGGGCCTGGCAAACCAAACGGGTCTCACTTCGTGTGTTGCGATGGGCTTGAGTTCGCTCACCTGGCATCAGAATCTGGGCGTTCATCCAAATGGGAAAGCTGCGTGCTTCGATTCCGGTGACGGACCGCATCCCAATCATACCGTTCGGACCTACGGTCACAATTTTCCCCGATTGCATCAGGCCTTTATAGATGCCCTCCCAGGTCCAGTGGGCGGCGGTGTTGCCTTTGCGCGGCGCCGCCTGGCCTCCAGGTTTGAGCCCTGCACCAGACAGATGATGCTCTGCGAGAAACCGCTCTAAATCTTCTTGCGTTGCGCCTATGTCACTCACATTTAACTCCTTCTTGACACACTACCCACCCGCCGGTCTAATGCAGTGTCTCACGCCGTTGGCACTTCATCCGAAGTACACCACCACGAAGGACACGAAGAGCACGAAGGAAGAGAATAGCATATTGAAATCCGGTTGCTTTTCTAATCCGGTTGTCCGTTCTTCGTGCGCTTCGTGGTGAATAGAAAAGCCTTTGTCGAGCATCATGGCGGCGGATATGCTACATGCCAGCGGGATGCTAACCTGTAGTGATGTCTTGGGATATAGGGTCTTTAGCATGAAATATCATTCCCGGATGCTATATTGTTACGTCGAAGAATAAGTGCCTTCATTTTAGAGGCACTACACTAGTTTCCATCGAGGTGGAAATACCTCACCGCATTGCTCACCAGCATTGCATGCTTGTCGCCTTGCGGTACGTCCGCGAAGTCTTGCTCCATGATCTTGACGGAGTTCGGCCATTCGCTGGCGGCATGGGCAAAATCGGTGCCCCATAAGAGTTTATCGGCACCGATACAGTCGCGCCGGCGGACGCCCACAGGGTCGTGCAGGAAGCCCCAGTAATTGCGGTCCTTGACATACTCGCTGGGCTTGCGCTCCAAATATTTGAGACCCCAGTTTTCATGGATCATGGGCATGTATCTCCTGTAGTGATCATCCATCTGCCAGAGGCCATACTCGAGCCAGCCCACCATGGTTTCCGCCCAGTAAATTTCCAGCTTGGGGAACCGGTCCCATACACCGGTGAAGGCCAACTGGATGACCCCTGCCATGGCATTGTTAGTGAAGCGGAAGAAAAAGTTCAAGGGTTCTTGTTCGTGCAAATCCGGGCCCGGCTTCTTGTCGTAGTTAAGGGCATGGTCTTCATTGGCCGGCTTAGCTCTGAAGGGTACAACAGGAGTTCCAAGGCGGCCATCGGTGTGATTTGTCAGCGGCATTCTGAGGTCTAATGCTGCCGCCCAGAACCGATCGTCCTCTCGTATTGGAAATCCCCTGGCGCTAGGAAATTTGTCGAGCTTTACTCCCTTTAGCCCGAGCTTGGCGCAATGCTCGAGCTCCTTTATGGCGTCGTCCACCCCGGTGGTGGGGATGACACCCATGGGGATCAGACGATCCGGATCCGCAACCATGTACTCTTCAGCCAGGTACTCGTTGTAAGCACGGAACAAGTCCCGATACATATCGTCATCTTTAGCCTGCCGCAGGACATTTGTAATCTGGGAGAACAGGATCTCCGCATCGATCCCATCACGGTCTTGCTCCCTCAATCGTTGTTCCCCAGGGCCGGAACCAACTGTGTTTTCAAAGGTGGGGACCTCCCTGGCCATATTCGCGTGGGCCACCCCTACGCCCCGGGTGATGCCGATGGTGTTCGGCTTTCCGCCATCCACCACAACGGCATCTGAGCCATTGGGCATTTTCACCCGTTTCGGCGCCCGATCTCTCCATTTCGCTGCAACACGGTCCCGCCAAATGTCTGGGTTGAAATCGATATGTCCATCTCCCGAAATGATATTGTACTGACGCGGCATAACTTAATCCTTTCTTTGCGATTTTGATGCTGTCGTGGAATCGGTCATCTGTTACCCATTTTTCACGTTTGATTCTCGTCCTCTCATTGAGATGCACTTTATGGTCTGTTCCCTGCCGCTGGGCCGCGCGGCGGGGCGCTCCCGAACCCAGCAGCCATATCGTGCCGCACGCCGAAGCGAAGGCCAAAGGCCCTGACAATGAGAGCTCCCCCCACTGTCATGGCGATGATAAAAATGCTTATGATGCTCGCAGCCTCCCGGTTGCTCACGGCCACCGAAGACAGCTCCAGCGCCAAAAGTGACAGCGTCATGGTGTCACGGGAGGCAAGCAAGACGATGCTACTGGTGGTTCCGGCGGCGATGACGAAGTTCATGACTGCCAAGAGAATCAGGCTGGGCATCAGCAACGGAATCCAAATACAAAAGTACGTCCTGATCCACCCAGCTCCGGACACGCGCGCGGCCTCCTCCATGTCAGTCCCCACCTGGACAAATATCGATTTCATAAGGTTCACTCCCGTCGTTTTTCCCTGGATGATTACCACAAGGATAAGGACCCAGATGGTCCCGAAAAGAAAGTTGAGCATTGGGGTGCTGAGAAACAGCCACAGGAGTCCCAAGCCCGACAGGATGCCCGGAATGGACGAAGAAGTCCAAATCATCAGGTCCAACAGCACACGGCCGGGTAAGCGCGTTCGTACCAGAATGTATGCGAGGACCGAGAAAAGGAATGGGCTAGCGATGGCAGCGGTGAGGCTGATAATCAAAGTAGTCCATAACGCTTTCAAGAATACAGGATCGGCCAGGACCAACCTCCAGTGGTCGAGGGTATAGCCAAGCACGAAGTAGCCTATTCTCGTCATGAAGCTGCCAAACACTAGCACGCAGAGAGGCCCGATGGTCAACAGCACCAGTAGGCTTCCGATAAGAGAGAAGTTCAGGTTGTTCCAAAGCCCAAGATCCACAAGGCCGGGCCGAAAACTACCGGTGATGGTCGTATAACGGCGCCGCTGCAGGATCCAGCGTTGCAGGGGAATGATAATTGCGATCACAAGCATGGTAATGCTTGCCAATACGGTGGCCTCGCCGTAGTTGGGAATTTCGTTTCGCACCAGCGAATAGATCTTCGTCGAGTAAACAAAAAACCCGAAGGGCATTCCCAGCAAGAACTCGGTCTCAAAGGAGGTAAAGACGCGCAGCAGCTGAAGGGCAAAAACCAGAATCATGGGGGAAATCATCAGGGGGAGGGTGACCCTAAACATTGTGCGCAGGTTGCTAGCGCCGCCGACTCGTGCCGCCTCCTCCAAACTGGCATCCATGTTTCGGAAGGCCGGCGTTAACAGCATGACTTTGATAGCGATCCCGTTCCCCATCAGGTTTGCCCAGACGATACCCGAGACGCTGAAGATGTTGAAAGGACCTTGCTCAATAAAGGGGAGCTTTGTGAGGACTGTATTGATTAGACCGATGTCCGGGTCCAACAGGGTGATCCATGCAATGGTGGTGGGAAGGCTGGGGATCATGTAAGCAATCCAGAAGAGGAATTCCAAGGAATGACTGAAAGGAATCTTGGTTCGCGCAAGGGTCCATGCGATAGCCACCCCCACGGGGAAGCTGGCGACCATGGTCAAAGCCCAGATGAGGAGGGAGTTGCCCAGAGATCGGAACAACCCGGGCCGCTGGAACGCGTTTTCCCAGTGGCGCAACCCCCAAGTACGGGGTTCAACGAACCAGTCCGTGGCCGCGTTGAAGCTGTTGATCAACAGCAGCAGGATTGGCCAGACAAGGAAAAAGCCCAGGGACAGGAGTATAACCGCCATGACAAAATGCCCCGGGCCGGGGAGGGCCAGGCTGGGACCAGCTACAGCGGTATGACCTTCAACGGGTGATTGTTCCACTGACTTTCCTCTAGGTCCTATGCTAGCCCATGACGGGGTCTGTCCCATGGACTTTTACAAAGGCATCCGCGGTCTTTTCGAATCGATTAACGCTGCCGCTTCTCCCAGATTTTCATGACCCATCTTTGGATCTTCTCCTGCTGGGCACCAAAACCGGGCTCAGCATCTGGGAAACGGTAGTTCGTGCCTGGCTCGCGCCGTTGGTCAGACGTAACCTCGCCAAAGGGGATATCATTTCTAAGCGACATTCGTTCGAGGAACGGAATCTTGGTGTGTGTCAATGTCTGTCCCTCCTTCGACACGAACCAGTTCGCGAAGAGCTTGGCGGCGTTCGGATGCGGGGCGTTGGAAAACACTGAAATGCAACACCCAGACGTCGCTGCCTCCAAGACGCTCCTTTGTTTTGGTAGCCATACTCGTTTTACGGGCAGTCCTTTTCGCGCCAGCATCGTGAGTTCCCTGCTGTTAGAGGGAAGCGGCTGAAGCGGGAACCTGCCACCCACGAGCCAAGTTTCTAAAATCCTCCGGTTATCCGAGAAGGTCACCCCCGATTCAAGAAGGTAGGCCTGCACCCACTTGGGTCCCCGGTCAGGCTCGAAATAGGCATCCACCATGGACCGAATCCCCGCGGGGTCACCCATCGCTTGACCCGCGCTTTTCCCTTTCCATCTTGAGTCAAAAAAGTCCCATTGCTTTTGAATCGTCGCAATTTCTTCTTTGCCGATTTTCTTCGTGTTGTACCAAAAATCGTATTTATTCTCCTGTTTCGCATGGTAGATAAACGTGTACTCCAATGCCTTGTCACCATACCAATGTTGACCCTTGTACCATTTTGACTTGTCCACCACCTCGGGAAGGATGAGCAAAGGACGGAAGGGGGTCAACGAGTTCGATGGAATCAGTCGTTGATTGTTCACACGGACACTTATCAAAGCCACATCCACCGTATATCTCCTGGCCCGGCGC
The DNA here is from genome assembly GCA_965215595.1 of uncultured Binatia bacterium (SeqCode). Classification (GTDB taxonomy): domain Bacteria; phylum Desulfobacterota; class Binatia; order UBA9968; family CAXXLF01; genus CBDCDW01. The sequence continues at coordinate 1,658,065 of CBDCDW010000007.1, forward strand.
TCGGCGAGCACGCGATTGGTGGTGGAGGTGGCATTTCCCGATGATATCTCGACTTTGATACCGTACTTCTTTTGAAACACATCCGTGATGGGCCGATAGGTACGCGACGGAGAACCGCCAGCCGCGATTACCACTTTTCCTTCCTGTTGCGCGGCGGCGATGAGGGCAGCCCATTCCTTCTCGAAGCTTTCAGCCTTGAGCGGCACCGGCACAAGAAAAAGAATCACAGCGAGCCAGCCGCTGAACGTCAAAATACCTAAAAGTTTTGTTTTCATGGTCCCCTCCTTTAGAATTGATGCGCTAAGTAATTCTCCCGGGAACGACGCGTGCACTGATTAACCAGCTCGCTCCCGCATGTCGAAGAACACGCATTCTGGATCCCATAGTTGGCTTTCATTATACTCACACTGGCTTAGCAAGTTCTCCCGCGCGGCCCGCTCGTCCCGTAGTCTCTTTTGATCCCTCTTATCGGCCCATGGAGCCGCCTCCGGATGCTCCTTGACCAAGGTTTCCAGATCTTTTTTGTAGGCCTCTATGCTCTCCACGGAGAACCCAATGTGATCCAGCGCGGGACGCTCTACAATGCCAGCCTCTGCGTAATCCGTGATGCGCCAGGGCATGATGACGAGGGTCATGACGCCATCTGTCAGGGGGATGACATGGTCCGCACTGATTTCCCTTGTGGCCCGAAGTTCAAAGACATCCATATAAAACTTGGCCATGTTTTCAGGATTCAGCGCACGCATGGCAAGATGGTCAAAATACCGTTTGCCCTTTTTCGACTCCGTGCCGGCCTTCGCCACGTGACGACGCCTTTCACCCATCTCGGCATAGGAAAGATCAAAGACATGGCCTTCGGGGTCGTGTGCAGCCATTCCCACGTACCCGCGATGGCCTGGTCGCGTGGTTATACCAACCGTCGGATACATGTCTCCCATACGTCTGCGTACTTCGTCAACGTCATCCACCTCGAAGCCAAAATGGTCCAGGCCGGCCTGGTAGCCGGGCTTCCTGTAGTTGAAAGCGAAGTTGATATAACCATCGGTGAGGAAACCGTCCGGCCTATCGGAGACCGGCTGTAGCCCAAAGACGTTGGAATAGAACAGTTTCATAAGCCGTGGGTTCACAGCCGAAATTGCGATATGGGTCAGATTTGTTTTCATGATGCTTACCTCCTGTCGAACTAAAAAATTTTTACCTAGCCTCTTAAGGCCAGTTATTCAGCGCCAATATCCTCGGCCACCCTTAGGGCTCCAAGAGCCCTTTCTACCGGACCTAGATCTACTCTTAGCCGCGCATGCGCATCTCTTCGGGGATGGTAGGTAGCATGACGGCCACGACGGCTGGAGTGCCGTCCCGAACCTGCTTCATAGCCCGCTTGAGTGCTGGACCCACCTCTTCCGGCTCCTGTACCGCCTCACCGTAGGAGTTCGCAGCCTCCGCCAGCTTGACAAAATCGGGAGGCGGATCGAATAGGCCGCCGGTATAGTCTTCGTCCTTGACTGCCGCTCCATCAGGGTACTGCTTGGCTAAGGTTCGAGTCCCCGTGGTGTACGATCGGTTGACCATGACCACCGACAAGAAAGGCGCTTTGTGGTGTGCCGCTGACCATAGAGATACCACTGGGGTTCCAAACATGAAATAACCATCCCCGCTCGTCAGCACCACGTCCCGATGCGGCATTGCCAGTTTCGCTCCAAAGGCTGCGCCGGACCCAAAGCCACCCGAGCTGCCACCGCTTTTGAAAAACGTCCCAGGCAGGTCGCGGCCGGGATAGACGCGTAAGGTCCCGTCGTTTACCAAAATGGCGTCCTTCTCCAACATTGAGCCCAACTGATAGCCCACCCACTGAGGGTGAATGGGTTTCCGCTTGCCTGCTTTGAGCCCACGCTCGTCCGCCTGGCGCAGCAACTCGCGCTTGCGTTCCTCCAACCGGACACGTCTCTCCTCGATGCGACTGAGGTCACTCTTTGAAAGCTTGCCCTCCGCTGCGTCATGAATGGCGCTGGCTGCACCGGCAGTGGTGGCCGGCATCCAAAGGTCCGCATCAAATTCCATGCTCTTGTAGCGCGACTGGACCGGGTCGATGTCGACCCAGGCAATCTTCGCGTCGCGCCGCGGAAACTCTCTAGGTGGAATGAACGGAACCAGAGACTCGAAGACCACGATGACATCAGCGTCCTGTGGACTTGGACCTGTGCCGAACAGAGGATGACTGGCCGGGAAGTTGACCCGGTTGGTCCGGCTGCCGTCCGTCACCGGTACGGCGAGAAGCTCGGCCAATCGAACCAATTCTTCAAACGACTCCGGATTGCGACCCGAGTGACCTGTAATGATCAGCGGGTTTTGTGCGTCGATAAGCCACTCGGCTACTTTTTTTGCGTCCGCTGGATCCGGCCATATCGATCGCGCCACGCCCATTTGATCACGTGTAGGGAAATGGATAGTGCCGGGTAGCTTCTGACGCGCCATCTCCAACGGCACGGTTAAATAAACGGGGCCTCGCGGCTCGCTCATGGCCACCTGAAGCAGCCGGCTCACCATCAAACCGGGGTTATCCTGGTACTCCAACCGGTGATCCATCTTGGTATACTGCCGTAGGATCTCTCCCTGGTCACGCGGTTCCTGCACCCACTGAACGGATGCGTCCCGCGCGCCTGGCATGGATCCAGGGTAAGCCCGCGGCGCGTTACCCGCCGTCATGAGCACCGGGTAACCTCCCTTCCAGGCTGAGTGGATAGCTGCCCCAGTGTTCAGGGTCCCCACATCCACATGAACGGCTGTCGCAGTGGGATGGCCGCTGACCATAGCCGCTCCCATTGCAGCATTTAAGGCGACGCTTTCATGGGGCACTGTAACAAGTTGTGGGGCCGGCCAGCCCTTCTGACGCGCCTTGGCAATTGCCTCCTGATAGAAAATTATTTCTGTGCCTGAGACGAAGAAGAGATGGTCGACGCCCCCTAGCTTCATGGACGCCACAACCGCATCCGACCACTCATCGGCAGGATGCTCACCCCAGCGCGGGTTAGTGCTGATTTTTCTCTGTTGCTCGATCATCAGTCTGTTTCCTCCCTAGCAATACAGGTCCAGTTGTGCAGCTACTGTTTTGCCAACCGCTTTTCCCACCATTTCTGTATCTGCTTGACGGCTTCGGTTGCTGCCCTCGCCCTCCAGGGCTCGGCCTCATCGAACCGGTATTTGATCCCGCGTGGCCGCTTAGCGTCGGGGTGAAGGTTTCCAAAATCGATATCCTCCCGCAGAGAGGCCACAGTGAAGCCCGCGATCCTATTCACCTCTTCCTGCCCTTCCTTGGAAAGAAACCAATTCAAAAAAAGCTTCGCTGCGTTTGGATGGGGCGGCTGACCAAAGGCCTCTATGCAGCAGGCGGAGCCGCCTAACCTCATTCCGGGCAATTGCATGGGAATCTTCCCCTGCTTAATGGGCAATCCGGCCTCTGCCAGCTCGAAGAGTTCATCCTCCGAGCTCGCAGGAAACTGAAGCGGGAATCTGCCCCGGGTTAACCAGGTCTCCAGGACCCTGCGATTTTCTACATAGGTCACGTCTGTCTCGAACAGGTACCGTCGAACCCAGTCCGGTCCCGCGTCGGGCGCCACATAGAGGTGTATCAAGCCCGCGAGCCCGGACGGGTCCCCAATCCCGAGGCTGGCCATTTTTCCTCCCCATTTCGGATTGAGAAAGTCCTCAAGGGTCTTGATGGTCGCTATTTCCTTTTTGCCAATCCTTTTCGTGTTGTACCAAAATCTCCAGCTATCCTGCGGTCTGCCCGTATAGAGAAACACGTACTTCTGGTCCGGATCGGCATACCAATAACGTTTACCGAGCCAGAGGGATCTGTCCGTCACCTCGGGATGGATGAGCAAGGGTTCAACGGGGATAAGCGCCCCGGCGGGAACGAGTCTCCGTTGAGCCGAGTTGTGCGCAATCAAACCGATATCGATGGTAAATCTCCTGACCCGCCGCTCAGCCAACACACGGTTGACAGTGCTACTGGCGCTTCCTGTGGACATCTCGGCTTTGACCCCAAACTTTTTCTGGAAGACACCTAATAACGGCCGGTAATTGCGCGAAGGCTGCCCCCCAGCAGCGATCACCACTCGTCCTTCCTGTCTTGCAGCGGCGACGAGCTTGGCCCATTCCTGGTCGGCGCTTTCAGCCTTGAGTGGCGCCGGCAAAACAAAAGCAACAGCAGCGAACCAGAAACAGAGAGCCAAAATACCCAAATACATTTTTTCCATTGTTGTCTCCTTTTGAAATATATGCGCTGAAGCTACTCTTCGTATCAATCTCTTCCCATCCCCGCTTATCATTGACCCTCTCATCTTCTTCGTCCGCTTCGATTCTACGACGCTTCTTCGCGCTGGAAACGAAACTAACACAACAATGCTCACTCTTGTCAAGAACTGACCAGCAACAGCACATCCGTGCTCGAAAAGCCCTTTTGCATCACGCTGCGTGCATTTCTACCCGGGACCTCTACTGGTCAGTTTACAGACGGACGCTACGCCCCTGGGAAGGCAGCAGCTTCAGGGTGGAAAAAACTCTGGTAATCGATCCGGTTCGGTGTCACGCCCTGCTGGTGGGCAAACTGAGTCATGGCCTCAAGGGCGCGCCGGTTGTTTTCGATGTTGTAAGCCCAGTAGTTCTCTCCCATCAACGCGCGCTGCTCGTCCAGCAGGTCACTTGCCCAGGAAAGCAGCAGGATCTGCGGATCCGATCCCTGGATCCGGTCCACGGCCACATCGCGTGCCTGTCGGTAAGCCTTAAGGAGGGCAATGGGCGCATCAGGGTGCTTGTGGACGAACTCTTGGCTCAAGGTCACAATGTGACTAATGGGGAATATGCCCGTCTGTTTGAAATAGTTCTGTTCTTCGGTCTTGTGGTCACGAAATAGGCGGCGCACCCGCGGGTCCCTCCGCGAAATAGAGGGCAAAACGTTCGGGTCAATAACCGCGTCCAGCTTCCCGTCTAGTAAGAGGCCGTCGCTGGCCTCACGTTCAGACAATCGCTCGATCTGGATGCCTGGGGCCACTAAGGTTTCATCGGGATGCGGTGCAAACCAGTGAATGCGCGTGAGGTCCACTCCGTAATAGTTTTGCAGAGCGCCTTTCGCCCACATGCAGGCGGTATTGCCCCAACTGGAGATTCCCACCCGTTTACCCTCGAGGTCGAGTGGGGATTCGATTCCCGCGGCGTTGTTAACAAAGATATAGGAAAGTCGAAATTTGCGGTTGGAATATGCGGGAATGGAGACATGGTGAGCACCCTCCAATTTTCCCCGCAGCAATGAACCAAAACCGGCGTCCCAGGCATCGGTGTCGCCGTGGGTAACCATCTCCAGTTCGAACCCCTCGACGTTAACGGTCCCGTCGGTGATGGGCATGTTAATGTCGGTGGTGGTCTCCCGGCATCGGAAGCGGAGCCTTGGATTGGACATCTTTAAACAGGACTCAATGCTCGTAATAGGACTACTTATTTATTCAGCCAGAGGTAATTTAAACCGGCCCCCCAGGGACGGAAGTCGCCTGAACTGTTAGTGGTATAACCCTTGACGTAGTCACGAAAGGCAAAAAGTCTCGGTGCATACCCAAGCGCCAATTCAGGAATATCCGCGTTCGCCTTGGCAACGATTTGCTTGTACAGTTCCATTCGCTTCTTGGAGTCCACCTCTCCGATGGCTTTTTTATAAAGCGCTTCAAATTCCTTATCGCAATATCCGGTCTCGTTCCTGATTCGCCTGATTTTCCTTTTTGGCTCACATTTCAATTCTACATAGGCCCGCAACGGATCCAGGTCGAACCCTCCACCCGCAAACTTGAAGGCAAACTGGCCCTTACGGCGGAGCTCAAGGGCCGCTCCCCGTTCCAGCACCTTGAGTTTTATGTTCATACCGATCCTCTTGAGCTGGGCCTGTAAAACAGCCGCCTCTGTCTCTGCGGCCTCACCCAGGTTGAGCATGACTTGTATGGTCTCCCCTTTGTAACCTGCCTCTTTCAGTAACCCGGCCGCTTTTTTCGGATCATAGGAGGGCGATGAGACTTCATCCATATATCCTGAATGGCCTTTGGGATACTTCTGGTCGGTGGGTTCACCCAGTCCAAAATAAGCAGCTTGCAAAATTTCCGATCGGTCCACGGCATGGGCCACGGCCAACCGCAGCCTCTTATCGTCAAAGGGCGGCGCGAGTACGTTAAAGTCCAGGGCTCGAAATGCCGCGTATCGTGCCTTGACGAAGCCAATCCCTCTTACCCTGCCGTCCACTACCGCTTTGACCCATTCGTAAGGGGCCCGCTCGATGAGGTCCACATCACCAACGCGCAAGGCAGTAAAACGGACAGAGGCATTGCTGATCACCCGAAAGATGACTCGATCAACGAAGGCCTTCTGACCCCAGTAGTCATCGAATCGATCGAAGACGATCCTCCTCTTGAGCTTCCACTCGACGAACTTAAAGGGTCCTGTTCCAGGCACGAAAGTCGTGGTTTTCCGAATCCCTTCCTCGAGAGACCCTTCGGGAATTACCGAAAAGGACCTGATCTTGGCCAGCACATAGAGAAGGCCAGGGCTGGATTTTTTCAAATGCATCTTCAGAGTGTACTTATCCGACGCTTCCGCTCGGTCCACCACGGAGAGATCGGACAATCCATATGCCCCATTCTTCGGATTCAAGGTGTAATCAATGGAAAACTTCGCATCCGTCGCTGTCATCTCGCGACCATCGTGAAATTTCACGCCCCGGCGAAGCTTGAAGGTAATGATCTTTCCATCGGGTGAGAATTTCCACGATTCCGCGAGATTGGGTTGGACCTTTCCTTTGGCATCCGTGCCCAGGAGAGGCTCATACATAAGCTCGCGAATCCTCGCGTCCGATGACCGGGTGCTTACCAGGGGGTTCATCACTGACGGGCCTCTCCGGATGGCCATGGTCACGGTGCCGCCGCGCTTTGGACTTTCCGAGGCAACTTCCAGGGGAGGTGTCAGACCGAACCAAAGACCGAGTAATAAAATGACAAAAAATATTTTTTTCATCGTCTTGCGCTCCTTAGGTTGAGACGTTCATTATTTATCCAGCCAAGCCTTATTTAAACCACCACCCCACCAACGGAAACTGCCGTTACTATCCGTTTCGAATCCCTTGACATAGTCGTGCATGGTAAAGAACTCGGGTGCGAATCCTATGTTCACTGCAGGAACGTCTTCATTCAACTGGGATAGAATCTGCTTGACGATCCACTTCCGTTTATTTTGATCTTGCTCAATGCCCAACTCTTTTAGGGAGCTGTCTACCTTTTTGTTGCAGTAACCCATTTCGTTCCTGATGCGCTTCTTGGTACCCTCGCACTCAAATCCCACGTAGGTTTCCATGGGGTCGGGACTCACTCGACCGCCACCCGTACGGAAAACAAAAGTTCCATTCCGTCTCATACTAAGACCGGTACCGCGCTCCACAACTAGGAGTTTTACGTTCATACCGATTCTTTTGAGCTGGGACTGCACGGCAACCGCTACTGCCTCGTTGTAGATTCCCGCGCTGACCATAAGATCCAGGGTCTCCCCTTTGTAACTAGTCTCTTTTAACAGGGACTTGGCCTTTTTGGGATCATAAGATGGAGGCGCCACTCCTTCCGCGTACCACAGATGACTCATGGGATAGCGTTGGCTTGTGGATTCCCCAAAACCCAAATAGGCGGCCTCGATAATTTCCTGTCTATTGATGGCGTGGGCCACTGCTTTCCTTAGCTTCTGGTCACTAAAGGCCGGGGAGGTCACGTTGAATGCGATCCGGCGGAAGGATGCATGAGAGGCTTTAACTGCCTTGATCCCCTTGACCTTACCGACCAGAACACGTTTGACCCATTCGTAGGGTGAGATCTCTACCATGTCCACATCCCCCGTTCGTAAGGCCACGAAGCGAACGGTGACGTTTATAATGGGCCGGATCACCAGCCTATGGATGAAGGCCTTGTGTCCCCAATAGCCATCGAATCTCTCAAAGATAATGCGTTGTTAGGGTTTCCAGTCCACAAAACTAAATGGACCGGTCCCGGGCGGGAACCGGCTCGGTTTCCTTATGCCCTCATCGAGTGATTCGTTGGGTATTACTGAAAAGGCTTGAATATCCGTAAGGGAGGCAAGAAAGGGCACACTGGGTTTTTTCAACTGGATCTTGACAGTATACTTATCCGGTGTCTCGACTTTTTCGACAATTTGGAGGTCCCTCAAACCATAGGCGCCATTTTTTGGGTTCATCACGTAGTCCATGGAGAACTTGACGTCCCGAGCAACCATCTCACTGCCATCGTGAAACTTCACCCCTTTGCGAAGCTGAAAGGTATAGAGTTTTCCGTCATCGGAAATCTTCCATGAACTGGCTAGATTGGGTTGAATTTTGCCCTTGAGGTCAACGCCAAGCAACGACTCGAACATCAAACCGCGGATCATCTGTTCGGTTGACCTCGTGCTTACCATGGGATTCATGAGATTCATCCGGCGCTTGATGGCCAGGGTAAGCGTTCCCCCAGATTTCGGTTGTTCTGCAGCAATTTTCAGAGGAAGGGTAAAACCGAGCAACAAAACCAGCGTCATTGAGAACAAAAGCCATCGTTTCATCATTAGCCTCCCTACTTTGTAATTCAGGCCGTTGTTAAAGAGTTTATATTCCAGGCTGCCCCTACCATTCTAAAGATTCCCATTCGTACCAATGGCCGTTTTTATGTTTCCAATAGGCAGACCATGAATTACTTTTGCGTACACAAGGGGTGATAGGGCATCTGGCACTTCGCCCCTACCTTGGCTAGCGCCGCCTCAAATTCCGGATGGAGATTGGGATCCTCATCCTCATATTCGATCTGGTCACCACCCTCTTTGACGCTTTTATATACGTAGGCCTTTCCACCGGCCTTAGGTTTATCGCTACCCCAACCGATGGCCAGGAATAGAACCGGTTCATTGCCGGTATTGAAGTGCTCATGGAACCACGCCTCGGGAGGAACAAACATGCTCCCCGGGCCCCAATCGATTCGTTCCACAGGCTTGCCTTCCAGCCACATGAGTGAATAACCTTGCCCACGCAAAATCACGATGTGAATCCCCGGTCCATGCCGGTGGGCCTTCTTGTAAGTTCCCACGGGCCACGAAGAACTGTGGGACTTGATCGTATTGTTAACCAGACAGAAGACCGTACTCTTGGTTCCTTTTCCTCTGGTTTCTTCGCCACCAACCATGGTGCAACCCTTCACGTCGGGCACAAAGTTCGTTTCCCAGCGAGACTGATTGGCCAATTGTTCTTTCATTTGAAAGTAGTTTACCTCACCACTGAATCGATCCCGAAACACGAACGGGTTGTCAAAGACAAATTCATGGTTGTTAAAGGTGTCCAGCACCCGGGGGGCGCTGGTCATGGCCACGAATCGAACCGGTTCACTCCCGGACACGTTGAAATGCTCATGCCAGGCATTCATTGGAATCGCGAAGAAGCTCCCCTCTTGCCACTCAAAACTCTGCTTCTTGTTCTCGTCCAACCAGACGCTCGTGGCCCCTTGGCCCTTGAGGATATAAATGCTCTCCTCAAAGAGATGTTTGTGGGGTTGCAGGGATTTGCCGGGTGGGATCTCACAGATATAGGTGTCATTGAATCCTCCAGTCCCCTCCAGGTTAACGAAGGTCGCAAGCCCATCCCCGCTCGATTTCCAAGGTGTGAGCTCCACGTCCAACAAATTTTTGATGAAATATCCCCGAATGGTCGGCAACCCTTCCGACTCCTTCCACCTCTCGTAGGGAGATTTGTACGCACTAGCCTCCGTATTGAAATCATCCACCTTTAAATTTGGCTTTGCCATCCCGTCTATCCTCCTTTTCCGATTCGCCCCACTGGGGGGCCCGTAAAATTAAGCTATGATAAGGCTGGTCCCTCAACGGCCAACATCGCGGTGGCGATGGCGCCGCGAAATGCCCGGTCTAGAACCAGACCGTCTTCTGTGGCATCCAACACGCTTTTCGCACTCGTTTCATCCGTCACGTATCTCTCAAAAATGGGTTCGAATAAATTTGAATGCTCGATATCGGCCACCGCATGCACGCGGGTATCAGTATCGATGGTACGCTCTGGGCTTCCGAGCTCCGCCACGCGCTTCTTGACCCAACGTTCCATAAGGCCACCGCCACGAACTATTTGTCCATTGTTCCTGCGCTCCAGGATATGCGAATATACCAAGCCTTCCAGCCAGGGTTTCTCCCGAGCGCAGTAAAGCCATGCATAGAACAGCGCCCTCGCTCCCGGCGAGAGCTGGGATTCGTCATTGGCTTCCAAATCAGCCTCTGTCACATGGGCCTTGCCCATTCTGCTATCAAAGATCAGTTCCTCTTTTTCGTGCTCCCAGATGGCCCGCTTCACATCCAACGGCGCCTTTGATTGCACCGCCGCCCAACAATCCCGACGATTGTTCGAATAGTGGGTCATATGGAGGTTGTGAACCTTGACTCGAACAGGTGTCAGCGGAACGGAAAAGAGAAGCCTGAACTCAGTCGTGTCAAACTGCTGGTTAACCATTTCATTCAATTGCAAACGCACCTTTGGCCAAAGACTCACGTTTCACCTCCGCAGAATAAAATTTCACGATACGAGCTTAGCGCTTTTCCTCCCGATAAAGGCCCAGCGAAACCATGGACGGCCAGTCGGTGATGGAAAATAGGAGACTGTCCTCGTCCCGCCTGTTCTGGTGTTCATGCCAGTTCCAAGGCGGCACCATGAAAATATCTCCCTCATCCCATTCGAATCTTTCATCGTTAACCACCGTCGTACCCCGTCCACGAAAGGCCTGGTAAACGGTGGTGCTCGTATGCCGGTGCGATCGGGTCTTCTCATCGGGTCTGAGCAGCTGGATCTCACAGGAAAAAGTAGGCAACGTGGGCCCCCCATTGAAGGGGTTAACATACTGCAACCGAATGCCATCAAAGGGGTCGCCTTCGCCCTCTTTGAGAGTCATCAGGGTTGGGTAGGTGTCATCCCAACGGTAACGAAACGGTGGGGAAACGTATTCGTTCTTTATCCAGCTTGGCCGAGCGTAGCCCAACGTCTTGGAGGAATACCCGTCCGGCTTCTCCACGAGTTGGCGATCCTGCTTATAGGGTTCCCCAAGCATCCCTCCCATATAACTCACCAGCCGGACGTCCAGACCGTCGAGCCAGATAATGGGTTCGTCGGAGCCGTTAAAGTGGTCGTGCCATGTCCAGTTAGGTGTGGTGATGAGATCCCCCTCCTCCATTGGGAACCGTTCCCCGTCAACGATGGTAAAGCCTTTGGGTGTTCCTTTGAGGACGTAACGAATCGCCGCCGCCGTATGGCGATGGGCCGTGGCAATTTCCCCGGGCTTCACCAACTGGATGGAGAGGTGAATTGTATTGCTCATTCCTCCCGGCATGCTGGGATTTCTCAGCTGGATGGTCCTTCTCCCGGTTTGATCCATGGGGACCACCTCCGCCGCTGTTTGCAGCCCCTCGTAGATCTCAGTCCATTTCCATAAATAGGGCTTGATTTGTGTAGCGCGGTGATCCCGGTTCCAGTGACCGTTCAAATTTCTTTCTTTAAGCCACTCATTCCGTTCAGCCATTTCCATGCCAATGTCCTCCTTTGAAGAACTAACTCAAAAAGAGAATGAAGCTCCCCGCCCCAAGGGGCGGGGTATCAGAAGAGGGCGAGCTGTCGGTCCTCATGGAGTTGCTGATAAACCCCTCCCTGCTCCTTGACGTAGTTCCTTATTGTGGCCTCATTCCCATGCTTACCTACTGTGCTGGCATAATACCCATCGGTCCAAAACTCTCCACCCCACAACTCTTTCTTGACATGAGGACACAGGCGAAATACCTCCCGCGCTGTGACACTTTTTATTATCCTTACCAACTTCGTGACGCTGTACGTCGGAACCGATTGCACCAGAAAATGGACGTGGTCCTTATCCGTGCCTATCTCCTGAAATTTTACCTGGTAACGCTTCTCTACCTCGAGACAAACATCCCGCAACACCTCATCCACAGCTCCATCAAACACCACCCGTCGATATTTTGCCGGAAACACCATATGATACAGCAACACCGTTACATTATGGCTCTTATGGATATACTCGCTCACGCGAGTACTTTACGCCCCAAGGAGCGGGGAATAAACCCCGGCGTGATTTAACCGCAGATCCTCGCTGATAAGAATTCGGACATCTCACCGCAGAGACGCAGAGTTCGCTGAGGAAAACCCTTTTGCTCTAATTTGAGCAATGTTTTTGTTTGTCGTCGTCTCCCGACAAACAAAAATTTAATTCTCTGCGCCCTCTGCGCCTCTGCGGTAATATTCTTAAAGGGCTTTCTTTCTGCGTCCATCTGCGTGAATCTGCGGTTAATATCTTTTGTCGCTTTGCGCTCAGCGCCTAGCGCATTTCCCTTGGCGCCCTTTGCGTCTTTGCGCGAGTAATCTTTTTCCCGATTCCCTATTTCATTTGCCATTAGAAATCTTGTAGAGAGTTGCCGCGTTCTCGTACAGGATCTTGTGCCGCTCTGAGTCCGGCACCTCTGCAAAACTCCGAGCAATGTAGTCTCGGCTACTGGGCCAGGTGGAGGTGGCCTGTGGAAAGTTGGTGGACCACATAATATTCTCTATCCCGATGAAACGCCGGGATCGAACCCCAGCACGATCATACCAACCCACAAGGTAACACTGCCGTTTGAACATCTCAGAGGGCTTGAGGTCGAACCCTTCATTGGCCAGCCCATCTTCCCTGGCCTGATGATCGACATATTCCAGAAGATAGGGACCCCAGCCGAGAGTGCTTTCCACAAACACCACTCTCAGTCGGGGATGCCTGGTCAGAATCCGCGAGATAAGAAAATCCACCAGGATGGAAATACTACTTGCTGATCGAGTGATGGACTGTAAGGCTCCGGCAAGCTCCGGGGAATAACCTTCGTGAGGTGCTATCTGTATTGCATTGGAAGCGCCGGCATGGAAGCACAGGGGCACTCCAAGCTCTTCACAGAGGGCCCAGACAGGATCATAATCGGATTCGTTGAGGTGTGGTACCTCGCGGAGCTCCATGGGAACCGAAGGAAACACCACTCCTCTATGCCCCTTGGCGACGGCACGCCTAATTTCGGCAACAGAGGTATCCACCGCGGCGATTGGCACGATGCACTGTGGAATGAAGCGCTCGCTTTTGCTGGACCATTCCTCGATCAGCCAATCATTGTAGGCTTGCACACAAGCCAACTCGAGTTCGGGGTCTTCGATGCGACCAAAGGTCTCACCTGCCAGTCCGGCCACGGTGGGATACAAAACTGAGCAATCCACACCATCCAGATCCATGGCCTTGAGACGTTCGCCAGACCGATAGGCTACTTGAGGGACCTCCTCCCAGCGCCGGGGCTCATGGGTTCGATCGGACATGGCCGCACTCACCGACCCGATTCCCGTGAGCGGATACTTACGCCCGTCCACGACCCACTGCTCCGTCCCATCTACCTGTTGTTCAATATGTGGAATCCTGTTGCCCCATTTGGTCTTCGATAAACGCTGAGTCCAAACCTCCGGATGCTCCAGCACATGGTCATCCACGCTGATAAATCCGAACTTCGTTTCCATGTTGAAATAATCCTCTGAGTCAATCCCTTGGAACCGTTAAGCCGAGTCTCGAGTCGCTCAACCTCAGACTGTTACTGGAGCTTGTACAACTTCACCGCGTTGGTAAACAGGAGTTTCTCGCGTTCATTTTTAGGAACTCCTTCCAACACCCGTTCCACCCACTTCCAGGAGTCCGGGAAGAAGGAGCTTACGTGGGGATAGTCAGACTCCCACATAATGTTGTCGAGCCCGATGGTGTGCCGCAGCTCCACTCCCGAGAATTCAAACCAAAAATCTACCCAGATCTGACGGCGAAACGCCTCGCTAGGCCGCGTGAGAAAACCTTCCGTCCAGAGATGGCGCCGCTCCCACTCGTGATCACAGCTTTCCAAAACAAAGTTGAACCAACCCATCCCGGTTTCGGCACACATCCATTTGAGTCGTGGGTACCGATCCATCCTGCCCGAGAAAAAGAGATTGGGAATCAGCTGGCACGGCGTTGAGCATAGACGCCCCGTGGATGAGGTATGAAACTGGCGCGTGGTGTATCCTTTCCAGCGGGGAACGGCCAACTCGGCGGAAAGACCGGAGGAGCCGTGCCAGTGAATGGGCAAGTCATTGTCCTGGCAAACGGCCCATAGAGGCTCCCAAAAGGGATCGTTGGAGTGTTTAATACCCTTCAATGACTTGCTGGGCTCTGCCAACATAACGATACCGCGATGGCCCATTTTAGCAGACCTTTCCACCTCGGCCACGATGGTCTCGATAGGACTGAGGTAGGGAATAATCGCCAGGGGGACAAACCGATCGCTCTGTTGCCGCCACTCCGCCAGGGCATCATTGTAGGCCTGCACACAGGCCAGTTCGTACTCGACATCATTATAGAAAAAAGTCCCACCCGCACTTGGGTTGTTGGGAAACAGCACTTCCGCATCGACCCCGTCCTCATCCAGGGCCTTCAGGCGCTCTAATGGTATATAGACCTTGGCGGGCACCTCTTCCCAACGCTGCGGATAGTAAGGTTGCGTCGGGCCATCCATCACGGCTGGGCAATTGACCACGGAACCGCCGAAGGGGTCACCCTGAACCTTGCCATTGACCTTCCAACGGTCCACGGAACGGTCAGCCCCATCCTTCTTGACCTCCACCACCTGCGGGATCCGATCTCCCCACTTGGCCTTGGACATACGGCTCGTCCATGCGTCCCTGTCCAACTGTCCGTGGGAATCACAGCTGATCAATCCAAACTTAATCTCCATGAATGTTCCTCCTGGGAGTGATATCTAGGGGATTCCTCACCGAAACGCTCGACACCATCGTTCTTTGGATCATGCACTTGTGCGCGCGGCCAATGTCGAAAGCTTAGGCGCCGTTATCGAGATGAAAATATTCTACTGCATTGCTGACCAACATCTTGTGTCGCTCCCCCTCCGGCACACCTGCAAACATCTCCTCAAGGAGACGATTGGAATGCGGCCAGTCGCTGATGGCATGGGGAAAATCACTCCCCCACATGAGCTTGTTCACATCAACCTCATTACGGACCTTCATGCCGAAAACATCGCGATTGAACCCCCACCAGCAATGCTCACGGATGTACTCACTGGGCCGGCGCTTGAGTGGTTCCAATCCAAGCAACCGTTTCGCCCAATGGCGGTTCCGTTCGTAGGAATCGTCGAGGCTCTCCAGAAAACTCGGAACCCACGCCACCTGGGTCTCTGCCCAGAAGATTTGCAGTTTGGGAAAGCGGTCAAAGACACCAGCGAGAATCATCTGAACCGTGTTGTGACCCGCGGCGGCAAAACGCGCCAGCAGCCGTATCAGATTGCTTCCTCCGAAATCCAATTCCCCTGGGTCAAGCCGGTATTTAAAGCTCGGCTCCCCGGGATTCGACTGCAGCGCGATGTGCACGGTCACTGGCATATTGAGGTCCAGAGCGGCCGCCCAGAAGCGGTCATCCTCCGGAGTCGGATAGCTCTTTCCGTTTGGGAACTTGAAAAGAACGATTCCCTTCAGCCCCAGGCGGGCACAGTGTTCCAGCTCCGCTACTGCGTCACCGATACCCGTATCTGGGATAGCACCCATGGCAATCAACCGGTCGGGCGCCACTGCACAGTACTCTTCCCCAAGGAATTCGTTGTAGGCGTGAAACATCGCTTTGTAGGCATCGTTGTCTTTGATCCCGCGCCAAATATTCGGACCTATTCCACCAAGAAAAAGCACCTCCCCATCGACTCCGTCCTGCACCTGCTCGCGCACCCGTTGTTCAGGGCTTCCCGCGCCTGCTGAGTTTTCGTACCTGTGACCTCGCGGCGCATGCTCCTCAAAGGGGCGCCCGCCCAAAGCCAGGCCGACGATGTAAAGAGAGCGGTTCTCCACCGCCACAGCGTTACCACCGTCGGGCAAGTCGATGAGACGCGGGGCTCGTTCTTTGTACTTGGCCGGAACACGGGGGGTCCATCGTTCAGGGGAAACCTCCAGGTGACCGTCAGCGGATAGGATTCGATATATATGTGCCATGATCGGTTTCTCCTTTCCTAAACCTCTCACTCGAACTGGGATGATCGGCGTATACCAAGTCATCACCCTAGAATGGACCATCCTTAGTTTCCTATGCTGGCCTGTGGCTGCAGCGCGGATGCACATGGCCCATGTTGCACGGAATGCTTGCCTTGGCAAGGTCAGCCTCGAAGTCGTGATGGACCTTAGGATCCTCCTGCTCCAGCGTGATTACGTCTTCCCCCACCAACACAACTTCTCCACGCTCGTTCCTTGCCTGATAGACGTAAGCACCCCCTCCCCTCTTGGGCTTCTCACTCCCCCATCCAATGGCCAGATGAAGCAGCGGCTCCGGCCCTGTATTGAAATGCTGGTGCCACCACATCTCCGGGGGAACGAATATAGAGCCGGGACCATAATCCACACGGATCACCGGACCTCCCTCAGGCCACATTAGCGAGTAACCCTTGCTCGTCAAGATAACTATGTGAAGTCCTGGACCATGACGATGGGCGTTCATGTAGGTCCCCACTGGCCATTCTGCAGAGTGAGACCTCATTGTATTATTCACCAGATCAAAAATTACGTTTGATCTCCGTGGACCCCTTGGGCCAACCCCTTTGGGGTCATCGGCCCTGGGAGTGACCTCCCTTATATCCGCAACAAAATTTGTCACCAGCTTAAGATTTACTTTTCCTTCCCCCGTGGTAGGGGTCTTAGTCTTGAAATAATCCTTCTCACCATTGAACCGGTCGCTAAACACATAGGGATTGTCAAATACGAACCCCAGATCCTTGAACGTGTTGATCACCCGGGGCGCAGACGTCATCCCCACATACCGCGCCGGCTCTGACCCCGAACCGTTGTGATGCTGGTACCAAGCATTCGGCGGTATCGCGAAGTAACTGCGGTCCGCCCACTCAAAGGTCACCTTCTTGCTCTCATGGGTCCATACCGTCGTGGCCCCATGCCCCTTTAGGATAAAAATTGTATCCTCATAGATATGTCGTATGGGTTTCAAAGACTTACCCGGCGGGATTTCACAGACATAGCTATCGGTGAATCCTTCACTTCCCTCCAGGTTGATGAAGATGCCAGATCCGCCCCGTGTCTCCCACGGATAAAGTTTCTGGGTATAGAGGTTGTCCACACCCCAACCGCGCAGGGTGGGCAGACCCTCCTTTTCTTTCCACAATTCATAGGGGGATTTGTAGCCCCTCCCTGATTGTTTATCCCAAAAAGGTTGCTTATCCGCCCCGTTTCTCTCGAATGGAGCCAATGGTTCTGTCATCTGATGACCCTCGTTCAATAAACCCCGTACCACGGGCTTACGCCCGTGGCTTTGCGGCACAGCCTATTCAGGGAGTCTGCGACATTCACCCGAACGCCTGCGCGCGGTGCGTTCTGTGGTACGGGGTGAAAATTAAAAGGCCAGCTCATTCCTAGCGATGGATCACAAAGAATGGCTGGCCTAAACCAATTGACTTCTCCCCTCCGAGGAACTCCTTGTCCTTCCGACAGGCCTCACAGCTCATGACGAGCTATCGCCAACAACTTGTAAGGCCTTCAATCAATGTTTCGCCCCAGTTTTTAGTAAAGTCCGTTATACCTGTCAACCCTGGCTACGTTTGTACTTTACCTCCAACAAACTCCGTCATTAGATCTGTCGTGTCAGGTGGATCAATTTTCCAAGTGGAAGAACTCCACCGCATTGCTCACCAGCATCTTTTGCTGTTCATCCTCGGGAATTCCTTCGAACATATCCTTGATGACTTGACGGGAATGAGGCCAATCACCGGCGGAATGGGGAAAGTCATTACCCCACATGATTCGATCGATGTTGATATCGTGGCGCAAACGCAGCCCGATGGGATCGTAAATAAATCCCCACCAGCAGTGTTCACGAATGTATTCACTAGGCTTGCGTTTTAATGGCGCGAGACCGAAATCACGTTCGATCCAATGCCGACTCCGCTTATAAATGTCGTCAAGCTGCTCATAAAAGTAGGGAAGCCATCCCATCTGTGTCTCCGCCCAGAAGATCTTTAGCTTCGGAAAACGCTCAAAGACACCGGCAAGTATCAGTTGGATGGCATTAAGACCACTGTTGCCCCCAAACCTCGTCAGCACCCGAATAGGATCTCCCCCGAAGGCCACCTCTCCAGGGGTCCGCGGGTATTTGAAGGTGGGCCCCTCCCTACCAAGAAAACCTACGTGCACCGTCAGCGGGATACCGATGTCGATGACGGCGGCCCAAAACCGGTCATCTTCCGCTGTTGGGTATCCTTTGCCACTAGGAAAGGAATTCAAGGCGACACCTTTGAGACCTGTACGGGCACAGTACTCCATCTCGGCAATGGCATCGTCAATGCCGGAACTCGGGATTACCGCCATGGCTAACAACCGATCCCGGTCAACAGCGCAGTATTCCTCCGCCAGGAATTCATTATAGGCATGGACGACAGCCCTGTAGGCTGCATCGTTCTTTATGCCGCGCCAGAAGGATAGGTTTCCTGCAGAGGTATACAGAACTTCACCATCCACCCCATCCTGGATCTGTTCCTGAATTCGCTCTTCCGGGCTCCCCGCCCCGGGGCTGCCCTGGTAATTCAAACCAAAGAGTTTGTGTTCCTCATAGGGTTTCCCGGTGATTGCAAGTCCGAGAACATACACATCCTGACCCTCAACGATGATCCCGTCACCCCCATCGGGAAGCTTAACCAGACGCGGCGCACGGTCTCGATACTTGGCCGGCACACGGGATGTCCAGCGATCCGGAGATATCTCCAGATGGGAATCCGCAGAGAAAAGACTATATTTACTTGCCATGATCAGTGACTCCTTTTAATGCCCCTTGGCACTTACGTTGAAGTAACTGTAACCACAGGGCTTTGTCAAATTATTTCTGAGTACAGTGGGGAGACACATGCCCCATGTTGCAAGGGACCCCTCCCTTTGCCAACTCGGCCTCAAAGTCGCGATGAATCCCGGAGTCCTCATCCTGAATGGTAATCACATCTTCCCCACCCCATGCCACGCCCCCTTCGTGGTTACCTGAAACCGTGTAGACATAGGCACCTCCTCCCCTCTTGGGCTTTTCACTGCCCCATCCCACTGCCAGATGAAGAAGCGGTTCCGGCCCCGTGTTGAAATGCTGGTGCCACCACATTTCAGGCGGAACGAATATTGAGCCTGGACCGTAGTCCACCCGTACCAACGGACCCCCCTGTGGCCACATTAACGTGTAACCACGGCTCGTAAGAATTATGATATGAAGCCCCGGACCGTGCCGATGGGCATTGAGATAAGTGCCGATGGGCCATTCGGAAGAGTGGGACCTCATGGTGCTGTTGACCAGCTCAAATACCGCCGTCGTAGCCTTTACACCTCTAGGCCCGGCCCCTTTGGGATCATCGGCTCTCGGATTCGCCTCCCTCACGTCGGCAACAAAGTTTGTCACCAATTTAAGAGCGCTTCCACCATGGGTGGGGGTGGGAGTCCCGGTTTTGAAATAGTCCTTCTCCCCCTTGAACCGGTCGCCGAACACATATGGATTGTTAAATACAAAATCCAGATCCTTGAACGTGTTGATCACCCGCGGCGCCGCCGTCATCCCCACATACCGCGCCGGCTCCGTCCCCGATCCGTTGTGGTGCTGGTACCACGCGTTGGGCGGTATGGCAAAGAAACTCCGGTCCCCCCACTCAAACGTCACCTTCTTGCTCTCATCTGTCCACACCGTCGTGGCCCCGTGCCCTTTGAGGATGAAGGTATTGTCTTCGTAGATATGCCGAATGGGTTTTAGCGACTTACCCGGCGGGATTTCACAGACGTAGCTGTCAGTGAACCCTTCGCTCCCTTCCAGGTTGATGAAGATCCCAGACCCGCCACGTGTTTCCCACGGGTAGAGTTTCTGAGTGTAGAGATTATCCACACCCCATCCAGTCAGGGTGGGCAAACCTTCTTGCTCTTTCCACATCTCATAGGGAGACTTGTAACCCCTGCCTGTTTGGCCATCCCAATAGGGTTTCTTGTCTCCTCCGTTTCCCTCAAAGGCAGCTAGTGGTTCCGTCATGTTAACCTCCTGTGCTATTCCTGTTCCTCTCGGTAAAGCCCCAACGCACGCATGGCGGGCCAATCCGTAATGGAATACAAAATCGAATCGTTAGACGAGCGGTTCTCGTGGCTATGCCATTGCCATGGTGGGATCACTAAGACATCTCCTTGAGCCCATTCAAATCTCTGATCTTCAATCGTGGTCATCCCTTCGCCTCGAAATACGTGGTAAACGGTGGTGCTGTTGTGTCTGTGGATTCCGGTTTTTTCATTGGGCCTTAATAGCTGAATCTCGCATGAATAGGTGAGGAGTGTAGGGCCCCCATTTACAGGATGGGAGTATCTCAAATGGATGCCATCATAGGGATCACCATCACTCTCTTTCAGGGCTATAAGGGTCGCGTAGGTGTCCGACCAACGATAGCGAGAGGGCGGCGTCGGGTGCTCCTGCGTGATCCAAGTCGGCTTGGCCTTGCTCAGAATCGTAGATGAATATCCTGCGGGCCTCTCTACGGGTTGGTGAGCTTGCGGGAATGGTTCATTGATGTGTTTCCCTATACTCACCAGGCGGGCATCCATGCCGTCCAGCCAGATTACAGGTTCACTGCCCCCATTGTAGTGATCGTGCCAGGCCCAGTTGGGAGTTGTAACGAGGTCCCCCTCTTCCAATGGGAAAGCCTCACCATCCACAATAAACTCCGCTCCAGGCGTAGCTTTGAGTACGAATCGGGTCTCGCTGGTAAGGTTCCTATGGGCCTTGGTCCTCTCACCCGGATTCAAACCTTGGACAGAGAAATGGAGTGTTCGACTCATTCCCTCAGTCAGACCGGGATTCTTGAGCTGGATGGTTCTCATTGGCACAGAACTGATGGGGACCAGTTCTGACGCCATCGTAATACCCTCGTAAAGATCGGCCCATTTCCACAGGTGTGGTTTCACCTCACCCCCACGTACTTCCCGCTTCCACATGCCCTTCAAATGTTTGTCCTCTAGCCAGTGATCCAATTCAGTCAAGTCCATGGCGTCCTCTTCAATTAAAATTGGTTGACTTCCACTCGCTAGTCTTTCTGTGTGCAGTGAGGAGAGACGTGACCCATGTTGCAAGGGACCCCACCCTTTGCCAGGTCGGCTTCAAAGTCGCGATGAATCTGGGGATCCTCGTCCTGTATGGTGATCACATCTTCCCCTCCCCATACCGCACCCTTTCCATAGTCGCCGCTTACGGTGTAAACGTAAGCGCCTCCGCCCCGCTTTGGTTTTTCACTGCCCCATCCTACTGCCAGATGGAGCAGCGGCTCCGGCCCGGTGTTAAAATGCTGATGCCACCACATCTCCGGTGGAACGAATATGGAGCCCGGTCCATAGTCCACCCGTACCACCTGACCTCCATCAGGCCACATTAGTGAGTAACCTTTACTCGTTAATATAATGATATGAAGCCCCGGTCCGTGCCGATGGGCATTGAGATAGGTACCGATGGGCCACTCCGCAGAGTGGGACTTCATGGTGCTATTCACCAGGTCAAAAATTACCGACGTTCCTCTTATACCCCTGGGTCCCTTCCCTTTGGGATCATCCGCTCTCGGATTGACCTCCCGCACATCAGGAACAAAATTGGTTACCAGTTGACGAGATGCCCCACCGTGAGTGGAGGTCGGGGTCTTCGTCTTGAAATAATCCTTCTCCCCCTTGAACCGGTCGCTAAACACATAGGGATTGTTAAATACGAAACCCAGGTCCTTGAACGTGTTGATCACACGCGGCGCCGCTGTCATCCCCACATACCGCGCCGGCTCCGTCCCCGATCCGTTGTGATGCTGGTACCACGCATTGGGCGGTATCGCAAAGAATGCCCGGTCCCCCCACTCAAATGTCACCTTCTTGCTCTCATCGGTCCACACCGTCGTGGCTCCGTGTCCTTTGAGGATGAACGTATTATCTTCGTAGATGTGACGTATGGGCTTGAGCGACTTACCCGGCGGGATCTCACAGACGTAGCTGTCGGTGAACCCTTCGCTCCCCTCCAGGTTGATGAAAATTCCCGACCCGCCCCGTGTTTCCCACGGATAGAGTTTCTGAGTATAGAGGTTGTCCACACCCCAACCGCGCAGGGTGGGTAAACCTTCCTGTTCTTTCCACATTTCATAGGGAGACTTGTATCCCCTGCCTGTTTGGCTATCCCAATAGGGGTTTTTGTCTCCTCCGTTTCCTTTAAAGGCAGCCAATGGTTCCGTCATTTCGTGTTTCTCCTAAAGTTTCGGTTTGCCCTATACGATCGTATTCTTTGCACATAAATAGTTAACATATAAAGATAATATGCCTTTGGTCGCAGCAGCAGACACTATTCCAGCTCCGACTTTCTTGTCAAGGATTACCTAGGCAGCAATTGTGACTCGCCTCAGTTAGGGTGTTGGGTTGTTTTGGGAAGCCATTACTCTTTATAAGCGCGGTTTGGAAAATGTCACAGGAATGGAAGGTGGACCAATAACAATACTGACCCTTGACGGTTTAACAAAGGTCGATATAGAGGAGCTTTTGATTCACGGCTCCTATTTAATATTGGACTCAAAGAGGTGTCATGACAGTAGTACATCTCTGTAGGCAAGGCAGTAGCCGTTATGGATCGCCGTAAGGGACAAAGCCAGTGCTCACCTGGTATGACAAGCGGGTCTGTTCCATAGACCTTTTCGCCTCAGTTAGGGTGTTGGGTTGTTTTGGGAAGCCATTACTCTTTATAAGCGCGGTTTGGAAAATGTCACAGGAATGGAAGGTGGACCAATAACAATACTGACCCTTGACGGTTTAACAAAGGTCGATATAGAGGAGCTTTTGATTCACGGCTCCTATTTAATATTGGACTCAAAGAGGTGTCATGACAGTAGTACATCTCTGTAGGCAAGGCAGTAGCCGTTATGGATCGCCGTAAGGGACAAAGCCAGTGCTCACCTGGTATGACAAGCGGGTCTGTTCCATAGACCTTTTGGATGAACAGTCGGGTCATATGCTTTCTCTCAACATCCTTTGAATGTTTCTTCACTCATGTTAGGGTCTTAATAGTCCTCAAAGGATAAATGAGTATCCAACAAACAAACCTAGAAAATCATTCTTTAAGGCCGGAGAAAGTAAC
This sequence comes from uncultured Binatia bacterium (SeqCode), assembly GCA_965215595.1. Classification (GTDB taxonomy): domain Bacteria; phylum Desulfobacterota; class Binatia; order UBA9968; family CAXXLF01; genus CBDCDW01. The sequence continues at coordinate 1,681,368 of CBDCDW010000007.1, forward strand.
ATTTACCGGAGGGCAAGGTGAGCTCGCCGGTTTTTTCTTTTTACCTCCGGGTAAGGGACCATTTCCTTGTGTAATAGACAATCATGGTAGTGGCCTGTCTCCTGGGACGACCGACCGATCACACCCGCAAACAGCAGCATTATTTTTATCTTGGGGGTGTGCTTATTTTTTTCCACACCGTGCCGGATATGGTGATTCCTCCGGGACACCACTCGCAGAAGCAGTTTCTGCTGCGCGGGGTACCACAGAACATGATCATCAGTTGTCTGAAAGGCTTAAAACGGAGAACCGTGATGTGATTGCGGCACTTAACTTTGTAATAACTCGCGGAGAGATAGATGAAACACGTATTGTAGTTATGGGAAGTTCGCTGGGCGGAATCCATACTTTGTTAGCCCTCGCAGCGGATACCCGTTGGCGATGTGGAATTGATTTTTCTGGTGGTGCCAGCCAGTGGGCACAACACCCTAAGATAAAAAAAATGCTATTAGATGCGGCAGCTGCCCTAACACAACCTATTTTCTTAATTCAGCCAAAAAACGACATCAATGTTGCACCAACAAATGAAATAAGTGCGTTATTAAAAGAGGGGCACCATAAATTTATAGCAAAAATCTTTCCACCGTGGGCTACAGATGGAATCGAGGCCCATAAATTTTGTGCTGTAGGACAACAAATTTGGGGTCCGGATGTGAAAGAATTTCTTAATGAAGTTTTATAGAAATAAACAAATATTTCCGTCATTCGGTTGAACAAAAACAGCTACACGGCCACCAGAGAAAAGACCTTTCGTAAAACTCACACACATTTAATAAGCTCGCCAAGAACCAAATTCTTTAAATGTCAATTCTGATTAGGCTCGGAGCCACTCTGGGCTTGGGTATACTGCGTATTGGACCGCCAGGACGCATTTAAAGAGCTAATGAATTGAGTCATGGGTGGTTAAATTGGGGCAACATACACCGTTGCTTACTTGATCACCTTGGTCGCCTGATACAGGATCGACGGCGGAATCGTGAGGCCGAGCGCTTTAGCGGTCTTGAGGTTGATTATCAGCTCGAATTTGGTCGGTTGCTGGACCGGCATATCGGCGGGCTTCTCGCCCTTGAGGATGCGGCCGACATAGCCGCCCGCCCGGCGATACAAGTCCGAGATGTCGGGTGCGTAGGTCATCAGGCCGCCTGCCTCAACATAGCGGCCCTGATGGACTGAGGTTGGAAGCATATGACGCGCTGCCAGGGTCACGATCTGCGCGTTCCGCCGGCCGCCGAAGACCGGGTCGGGACCTACATATACGGCGCCAGCGCGCCAAGCCACGAGAGCCGCAAACGCGGTGTCGATCTCGCCGACGGTTCCTGCGTTGAAGACTTGGATATCGCGACCCAGTGCGCGGGCGGTCTCGGTTGCGTCTCTTACAGTCAACGCTGCCGACGGATTAGCCGGATTATTCAGCACAGCGATTCGCGCGGCTTGTGGAACTGCCTCATGCAGCAGCGACAATCGCTTTTTCACTAGCTGGAAGAACTGGATATGGAAACCCGTGACGTTTCCACCCGGCCGATTGTAGCTCGAGACGAGGCCCCTTTTCACGGGGTCCGCCCCTGATGTGAAAACGATTGGAATGGTTTGGGTCGCGCGCTTGGCGGCGAGTGCCCCGGGCAGTGACCCGGCCTTGATCACCGAGACCCCTCGTCGAACGAGATCGTCCGCCAGCGCTGGCAATCTCCCGCGCTTGCCGTCGGCTGGACGGAGCTCGATCATCACGTTTTTGCCCTCGACGAAGCCCGCCTCGCCGAGGCCCTTGCGGAAACTATCCAAGAAATCCCGACTGGAACTGAGCGGCTGGGGGTTCAACCAGCCGACACTTGGCGTCGCCGACTGTTGAGCTTGGGCGGGGAAGCTAAGTGCAAAGAGCATAGCGCACAGAACAAAACAAAAGATTTGTTTTCTCATACGTTTGCTTCTCCTTTCCAGTTTATCCCTGGCTTTATCTCTTTGATCCCTTTTTCCTACTCCTCTTAACACTGACCCAATTCATTTAGCAACGGGTGTGCCGATCCAACGGGATCGCACAAGAATTAATTAAGGTGCTGAATTAGTGGGAGAATTGATTGCAGGTGAATTTTACAGCCATTGGAGGAAAAGGAATAAGTGTAGCTTCTTTGCTACACCCCCTGTATCAAAAATGCTTCAGCAGAATTTGGATTCTCTAGCCCCCATTCCCACGCCAGACGCAAGTAAACGACGCATTAATTGAGTTTCACGTAGGACTCAATTCATGAGTTGATTAACTGAGTTCTACGAGTCGTTAGAAATGAAACGGCGGCCGGAGAATCGGATCAAACTCGATTGCCTCCGAGATCGAAGAGGAATCGCGTGCCGTCGACACCTTCAGGCGGCGTCGAGGGTTCGGGTGTAGAGATCATAAGGCGGCGCCTATCGCACAGTCAAACTGCCGTACCAGCTCTCGGGCGTGACCTCGATGACAGCGCGCTTCTCCTCGGCCATCTTAGCGGCGAACTCTGCGTCGCTCTGCTTTGGCGGGCGGCCCATTGCCGTGTACGCCTTCTTAAGACGTTGGACCTGTCCCGTTGTGTGCGCGTCACTCCATTCATGAACGATGGCAGGACCCTCTACCGTCACATAACGGTGCGTTTCGCGATTGATAACCGTAACCGTCGCTCGACCCGTCCTTTTGACATTCCTGATCTTCACCGTGTGGCCACGCGAAATCCAGACGACCTTTCCATCGATATAACCAGCTCCCACGACGGTGGACTGGGCCCTACCGGTGCGGTCAATAGTGATGGCAACGGAGGTGGTGTTCTTTGTCTTTGAGAGAAACTCGAGTGCTTCGCTAAGCTCCACGCTTTCCCCTACACCTCAGGCGCGAAGCGTTTCGGCGCCTCGCTTCATCGGCGACTTCGCTGATGCCGGCATTTTCAGATTGTAAAGTTTTCTCACGTTCGAATTCAGCAACTTTGTGCGATCAGTCGCCGCGAGATGACCCATGTCGCGAGCGATCACGTCCCGTGAGTTGGGCCAGGTTGAGTTCTGATGCGGATAATCGTTTGACCACATGCAGTTGTCACAACCCCACCACGAGAACAGATGCCCCCCGACATGGTCATTAAAAAACGTCGCGAATATTTGTTGGTTGAAATATTCGCTGGGCGCTTTATTGATGGGAAGGGACTCTGCGTGACGATGACGGCGAAAGGACTTGTCGCATTGTCCAAGCCAAAACGGCATCCAGCCGATCTCGTTCTCTACGGAAACGATTTTGAGTTTCGGATACCGCTCGAGAACGCCGGAAAATATAAAGTCAAACAGGGCGTCCTGAATCTCGCGGGTTTGATTTATACCGATGCGATTACGGTTTATTCCTTTGGCTTTCTGGCGATTCATGCTCTCTCCGAAGCCGGTAAGGATATGAAGATGGACAGGCATTTCAAGGTCCTGGGCTGCAGCCCAATAACGCTCATAATGTTCTGAGTGAAATGGAAGGCTCTTATGGGGTACTTGCCAGATCATCGTGCCGAGCATCCCATTTTTCTTGCAGCGTTCCATCTCCGAGACGGCGTGGTCGATGTCGTACATTGAAATGAGCGCAATTCCGAATAGGCGATCAGGAGCTTTGGCACAGTATTCGATCAGCCAATCGTTATAGGTTTGAAATAACGCTTCCTGAAGATGTGCTTCGTCAACGCAATACATCCCTAGCCCCAAACTAGGATAGAGTACTTCTGCCGAAACTCCGTCTTGTTCCATGTCCTTCAGCCGCTCGATCGGGTCCCAACCGCCCGGGCGCGCCACGGAAAAACCCGCCTTGCGAAATTTCTGAACGTTGTCCGGTCGTTGGCCCGCCATGAATAGGCCACCGACAGCTTGTGGCTGCACTTCCGGCGATCCGAACATCCAGGCGTCCCGCCCCTCGTCGAAATACGCCCGCGGCGCGCGCTCCTTGAAAGGTGACGGTAATCCTTTCTCCCAGAGGTCGGGGACTTCTATAACATGCGAGTCTGCCGAGATCATTGTTTCTTCCATGGCTCCTCCTTTTCGGGTCATTGCCTAGTTCATTAATACAAGTCGGGCCGGACCACTCTGCGTCGTCATTGTGCACCGTCTGAGCCAGCTCTCGCACCTTATTCGACAACGGCCTATCATGTCAAATCTGAAAGCACTGACCTCGACGTTGAGCTTCGTCAAGAAGGACAAACATCACGGGAGGAAGGGCTGTCAATCCTCACAAGAAGCAATTCAAAAAAGCATTAATTGAATTCTACACAGGATGCAATTCAAGAGCTATTTAAATACGCCTGATTCCTATCTGGCATGGTGGAGGCTTGTTAATAATCAAATAGTGTAAACTTGAACTGATATTTTTCCAAGCCTCAGATATTCCACTATACCGCCAAAATGGCCCTCTAAACGTAGTAAATTTACCAGTTGACAGGTAAGAACAGCCTGTACTAGAAGGTTTCCTACCATAACTAGCGGAAGTAAATTCCCACTGCGGTTTTTCACGGCACTGCAAGGGGTATTTTGCTTGCTTTAGGTTGATGTTTTAAGGAGCAGGCGACTTTGCTGAGAAATGTTTCACGAGCGATGACAAGTTTGTTGTAAAAAAAGGAGGGGTTTACCATGTCATCAAAACTTTTTACGGCTAAAATCATGACTGGGCTTTACCTTTTAAGTCCTCTTTCGCTGATTCTGCCGGGATGCGCAACTCGAAGTTGGGTCACCGAACAGATGAAGCCAGTGGGAACGCGCATGACCAACATCGAACAACGGATATCAGGTACAGACGCGCGTTTAGTCGATTTGGTTTCTGTGCAGCTAAAACCCATGGGGAGACGCGTGGATAACATTGGACAAAGGGTGTCTGATGTGGAAAACCGCTTGGCGAGTGCGGAGAGCGACATCAGTGAGGTCGACTCCAAGACCGAGAAGGTTCTAAGAGAATTCAAGAATCTCCGTCTGGAAAAACGCGTGGTTTTAGATATGAAGCTGGGGGTCTTATTCAAGCCTAACTCTACCAGGCTTATGGAACCGGCTAAAACGAATATCGACAGATTTCTTAGTAGCCTAGGACGGCAGCCCACCGACAACCACTTGTTCTTTGTTGCCGGTTACACAGACAGCATGGGCCCTAGTGACTACAACTACAGGTTGGGGCGAGAGAGGGCAGACAGCGTCGCGCGCTACCTCATCATTAAAAAAGCTATCCATCCGTCGCGAGTTATTACAGGCTCAGGTGGAGATGAAAACCCCGCCATGGACAATACAACCGGTCAGGGCCGAGAAAAGAATAGAAGAGTGGAAATTCTCGTATACAAAGACGTCATTACTACGGTACCGCCGGGATTTGCTGCTACCCTGTCTCGGATGGCTCTCACAATTAGCCAGCCAAGGCCATAGAAATAACCCCTAATCAAAGAAAATGGCGGCCCACACCAGGCCGCCGTTTCCTTTTTCAACGGCCCGTGAAACGCAAATAAACGACACTTTAATTGCGTTTCAGCAATCTTTTGTCCTGATCCAAGATTCGCGATGGTGGAGTGTGACTCTTACAGCTTCTCTTCGCCTGTGAGGACTTATATAGCATCCAGATATGGTGACACTTCAGATGCGATAGCATCTACCTGCTACTGAAACTCCTGCGTTTTAAAGAGACTGTCAGCATCGTCCGCTGACAAATGAACGTGAAGGATTCCGACCACACGGTCAGACCACGGGTTGGCTGTGGATTTTTCAAAAATGGGCCTGTAGTATATCCACTTTGCCTCGACAGGGTGAGCCAATATATTAGCGGGACGACCCGCGGGAATCTCGCCAAGTACTTGTCCGTCTCGATCAAAAACTGAACGATTGCCTTCCTTAGGTTCACCCACTCCCCTTGGACGCGCATAGCCCGCTACTTTACGTTCGCTAAAATATCCTAGAGAACCTTCTCCAAACTTAACACTGTTCTGCCTCATAGGATGCTCTGCGGGGTATGTGGCTCCTACTATTCGGTAAAAACCGTTTATAGGCGCATGGACAACCAGGTTTGTGGTCGATTTCACTGAAGGGCCCCACCCGATTTCAACGAAAGGGACCATTGAAATCAGCGGAGCGAAGCGACGAAGCGATCTTTAACTGTTTACCTTAACCCTCCCTCTTTTTTCAACCCTGTTTTTTCCTCTTTGATCTTTTCCCGATAAGATTGTTCTCCATTCAAAGTGATTTTCTGACAGGGGTGGATCAAACGATCCACGATGGCCTCAGCAATCACCGGATCCTCAAAGAGTTTCAACCATCCCTGCGGTTCCACCTGGGAAGTGACAATGACGGGACCATTTTGATAGCGCTCTTCGAGGATGTCCACCACAGAGGTGGCTTCTTCGTGGGTGTAGTTTCTAAGTCCCAGATCATCGAGGATGAGGACTTTGGTTTTGGTCAAGCTTTTGACGTAGTGGAGGTAGCGGCCTGCAGCCTTGGCGGCCAGGATCTCTTCGAAGAGGAAGTTCATGGGAAGGAACAGGGTGAGATGGCCTTCATGGCACAGCCTTTTGCCCAGGGCGATGGCCAGATGGGTTTTGCCCAGCCCTGTCTTGCCGATGATCAAAAGATTTTCCTGGTTGTGGAAGAAGCTGAGGTGAGCGAGTTCGGAGACTTTGGCTTTAGGCACATCCTTGTGGAAGCTGTAGTCCCAGTCTTCCAGGTCGGCGCGGAAACGAAAGCGCGCTTTGGTCACGAGTGCCTTGGCGGTTCTGTCTTTGCGCGATAACAGCTCCTCTTCGAGAAGGAGTCTTAAGAACTCCAGGGGATGGAGCTGCTGAGACAAAGCGATTTGGGCTTGTCGCTCGCAGGCCTCATGGATGCCAAACAGGTGCATTTGGTGAGAAAGGTTTTTCACTTGATCAAGCATCATAGCGGTGAGACCTCCTGGTCGAAAGACTCCTTTGGGGGGTACCCAGAGTATAGGCCCAAGCGAGATCGTCGTTTATAGGGCAAATACGGTGGTCGTTTTTCTCTGCTCCTAGCTCGGTGGCGTGAAAAATGGTGTTGGAACTGGATTTGAAGCCTGTGCTCATAGGAGTTCCTCCTCGACTGGCGACGGTTCGGGATCTGAGCCCGAGTTGGCAGTGTGTTGGTGCAAATGGAGTGTATCGGATTGACGCTTGGGAGCCGCAAGCGTGGGTCTTTGGCCGTGGGTAACAAAGTAAAGTGCGCAGTCTTTGATATAGGCGAGTCTTTTCTTATTGAAGACAATCGCCCGCTGGCAAGCATGGTCCAATGCCTCAAGGGTGATGGGATAACGTTTAGCCAGCCGTAAAATCCCTTGGACCCGTCTCAAGTGGCGTAGCGGATGGTGACCTGAGAGCAGCTCGCCGACTAACTTCTCGACATGGGGGCCAAGCTTTTTTGCCTGTTCTTTTGCATGATGGACTTCAAAGCGTGCCACGCTGAGCTTAGCTTCGGGATAATGGAAATCATAGGTGGAGAACTTCCCGATCCCCAGAAGTCTTGTGTGAGCGGTAAGGGGCTGGCTGTCCTCACTAAACACTTCCACCACCTTCTCGCTGAGCCTGACCCGGACCCTTTGACCGACATAGACAAAGGGAACGGAGTAGAAGTTTTTCTCCACCTGGATATGTCTTTCCACCACCTTCTCGCTGAGCCTGACCCGGACCCTTTGACCGACATAGACAAAGGGAACGGAGTAGAAGTTTTTCTCCACCAGTCGGGATGAACTTTAGCGTGGCGCCACTCGCTCATCTCGAAGGCACACGAGGCCAGGGCTTTTAAGTACTTTTTCTCTTCCTCAAAGCGCTGGTTGCGGCTCACCCCGTAGTCTTTCATCACCTCACAATTTAGCCGATGAAGATAGTCCCTGAGGGCTTCATTGAGCTCTTCGAGACTATAGAAGACACGGTTACGCACTTCCTGGAAAAACCCTCTCTGAAGCACTCCGATGTGGGTTTCCCCCGAGCCTTTGTCGCGGGCCTTGTAAGGCCTGGCCGGTAGTACCGCAAAGCCCATGTGAGTGGCAAAGTCACAGTAGGTGGGATTCACATCGGGGTCATACAGATGGGCTCGGTGAACACCGCTTTTGAGATTATCCACCACGACATACGGCGTAACCCCGCCGAAATAGGCGAACATCCGCTCCTGAACACCGATAAAGGTGGCAAGCTTTTGGTCTAAGACAAATTCCCCGAAGGTATACGAGCTGAAGGGCAAGACGCCTAAGAAAAACTGCGTTAGTATCTTCTTTCCCGTTCCACGCTCGGTGATAAAAAGACCGTCTGTGAAGTCGATCTGGGTCTTTTCCGCCACCTTGTGATGAAGCCGGATGGTGACTTGTTGGGGTGAGGCTTGATGGCCAACCTTTTCCCGAAACTGACGCCAAAACTTCACATACGCTATCTCCGGAGCCACCTCCCGCTGGATCTGCTTGACCGTGGTCCCTTTGCCATAGACTTCCTGGCGGACATAGTCCCAGTCAACCGTGTCAACCCAACCGCCACTCTCACTGGGCGGCTGTGCGGTGGGCGCCAAGTACTTACGCACGGTCCTGCGCGAAAGCCGTAGTATCCTGGCAATGCTGCGAATTGAGTAGCCCTGCTCGGACAGGGTCTTGATTTGAGTTTGCATACGAACGCTAGTCCTTTCTTTGGCCATGAACTGGATCCTCCTCCAGTCGGCCAAGATACCATCGTTCGTCGCTTCGCTCAGAAAACGAAGGGGACCACCTGAAATAGGGTGGGTCCCTTCGTTGAAATTGGGTGGGTCCGTAAAGTGAAATCGGTCACAGGTTTGAATCTCCACCAGATTTAAGCGTCTTTTTCCATCGTTGCAAGACATCCTCAATCCCCCTACACAACAGGGGATTAAGCCAAGCCATTAATGTTTTGTAAATGATTGAGGTCTCTCGAAGGTCTTGCCTCGGGACCTCAATTTTCTGCTGTGGCTCAGCCGATACCGTACCCGAACCCAAAACCGCCCGATAGGCACGGATTGGCTCTGCAATGTTCTTGACCCGCTGTGGGCCAAGATCCTCGAAGTTAACAGAGACCTTGCCCTTGGTCTGGTCAAAGACTATCCCCGATACACAAATGCCTCCACCCTCGGCCAACCCCTCCATGCGGGCTGCAATGTTCACCCCATCCCCGTAGATCCGCTCTCCGTCTACAACCACATCCCCAAGGTTAATTCCTATACGAAACTCCATCCTGCGGTTCTGTAGCAGATTGGCGTTCTCTGCCCTGAGCGTAGTCTGGACCACCACCGCACTCTGCACCGCATCCACTACGCTGCCAAACTCCGCCAGCAGGTTATCTCCCGGGGAGTCCACCACTCTCCCTCGATGCACCTGGATTGTGAGCGTCATCAACTGACGGTAAGAGGTCAGGGTGCGGATGGTCGCCTCCTCGTCCTCTCCCATCAGACGACTGTAGCCTTCAACATCTGCAATAAGAATGGCAGTAAGTTTGCGTTCCATGGTCAGTACTTAATTGGCTTGAAACTAAGCGATGAATATCACAGGGAATAAGGCTGTCAATCCTCACAAGAAGCAATTTACGACCCATTAATTGGATCTTGCGCGGCTTATTGGCCAATTATGCCCTCAGCCATCCTGTAGTCGAAATAAAGCGAAGGTTTACCAGAAAAATGCCCCCACAAATTTGACAACCTCACTCCATATTTTCCAAGGGTGCACTTCGAAGGGGCAGCAGTGTGAATTCGACACGCCGATTTTCTTGCTGACCTTCTGGGCTATCATTACTAGCGACAGGTTGGTAAAACCCATAGCCTACTGCTGAAAGCCGATTCGCTTCGATTCCTACGTCATCGATCAGGTAACGGACAATAATCGCAGCACGAGCGGCAGAAAGTTCCCAATTGGTGGGAAATTTTTCTCTGTACTTCCACCTTAAAGGACGCGAATCAGTATGCCCTTCCACTTGAATCCGTTTGTCCCGAATTGTCTGCAAGGTTTTGCCGATTTTTTTCAATACAGCTACTCCTGAGGGTTTGATCGACGCCTCACCAGAACCAAATAATATTTTGTCTTTTAAGCGTATCGTGGTTCGACTTGCGAGCTGTGTGATTTTGATTTGACCAGTCGCAATTTCCTGCTTCAGTGAGGTAATTAATTGTTGTTGAATCTGAACAGTTCGCCCCGCCTCTTTCATAGCCACTGTCAGTTCTCTTGTTCCTGCTTCGGTTTCCTTGATCCGATCGATGAGTTGTGCCTTTTCGATCGTCAACTGTTGTGTATACGCCCTGGCATTGTGGACTTCCGCTAAGAATGTCTTCATCCGTTGTTGTAGATCCTGACTGCTTTGGGTTAATTCAATAAGTCTCTTCTGATATTTCTCACCCTGCCTTTGATGGCTTTCAATGATTTTATTGAGTTTGAATTTATCTCCCATCGCCTTATCTAATTGCCCCAGCATTTGTTGTTGTTTTTTAGATAGATCAGAAATTGTTTGCTCTCCCTTAATATTTGTCTCTCGAAGTGCTTCTCCTATTTCAGCGAGTTGCGCTATTTTTGTTTGACCAGACGCGATTTCTCCCTTCATTGAGCTAATTGATTTTTGTTGGCTCTCAATGGTTCGGTCCGCTTTTTCCTTGGTTTCTCTCAGGTCTTGGGCTTCTGTTTCGATTTCATCGAGCCGAATTGTCAGTTGGACTCGTTCGGCCACGAACTGATCCACCCGCTGCTCCAGCAATTGTTGTTGCTTTTTAGCCAATTTGTCCGCCTCTATGCTCAGACCCTGGATCCTAGTTCTGAGGTTCCCAATTTCTTTATCCCTTCCATTGAGCTCAGTTGTGAGCGCGCTTATTTCCTCAGCCAATGCGCCCTTTTCGGCAATCAACCTCAAATTTTCAGCCGCTAGTTTCTCCATTTGAACGTGGTTTCTCCTCATCCATAGGCCAGAACTTAAACTCACAACCAATACAAGCCCAATGATGAGTATAGTCATGTATGAGAATTTCCTATTCATAACCATCCCCCTGCTTTAAGTTCTCTGTTATACTCCGCGAGTCTTCTTGTATTTGTACCCAAAAACCTGATCGTGTTGTCTGACTTTTTCCTTGACCTTGACCCCAACGACTTTTCCCTTCTCTGCTCGGTTGACCTTATGGTGTTCGATATGCATGGAAACCACCGTCTGAATAAAGTCCGTGTGTTTCCCGCTGATATGGACAGTGTTTCCCACTTTGAGTTTGCCATCAGCAACTTCAATGGCGCACACGCTCAGACGGGAAAAGTGAGGAACGTTCTTCTCTTCCTCTGTTGGCCTCGTGTCGCTCTGCTAGCCATTTCAACGATGGGGGAGGCTCTTACGAAAGCACCAATATCACAGGGGTAAAGGTTGTCAATCGTTACAAGATGCAATTAAACGCCGCTTTAATTGTGTTTCAACCTGTGTTGATGAGGTGGGGTAGAAGCTCTGCCACGCAATTCATGTCAAGCCTTCAGAGTTGCCATTCCATTATCAGTTACATCAGGTTGACACGCCGCTTTGTTGTGGCATAGGATCGGCCCCGACAATGGTTATCAAATAAGGACGCAATTCAATGGGTTCATTACCTCCGATCCCGCAGCAAATCTCCACCGCCATCAATGATATGTTGGACCACTGTGCTGAGCTCAAAGAAGGTCAACATGTCTTGATCGTTGCGGCCAAGGACGGCCTGTACGGCGGGCTCAATCTGGTTGACGAAGTAACCGTTGCGTGGACAGAGGCGGCGGTACAACAAAAAGGTGGTTACCCCCAAGTCCTGTGGATAGATCTTCCTTCGAAGCCTGGGGTGATTTGGGGTGAAGGAAAGGATTCCGTTCACTCCTGGCGGCTACCCCAGGTGCTGAAAAGAGCGGTTCAAGAGTCCGACCTGGTGATCACCCACTGCGTGGACTTGAGCTTTGAGGAGGAATTGAAGGAAACCCCGGAACTCTTTCAAAAGGCCGGGGTCCCCATGGTACGTAACATGGCAACCACAGCACCTCTGCTCATGAGCCCGTGGGGTCAAACTCCCTACGAACTGGTATCGGAAATCCGCGTCAAAACCGCTGCACTGATACAACCTGGTCTACGCTGGAAAATTACCCATCCTAACGGCACCCATATCGAAGGTGAGGTTCGTAAGCCTGCTAGATCGGCAGACTACGCCCAGCGACGGCAACCGGGAATCTATCGACCGTTCCCCGAAGGCGTATTCCCATCGATTTCCACGGAGGGCGCCGAGGGAATAGCTATTATTCACGAAACGGGAATCCTGGGGGCCCGTCATATCGGTATCCCTTCCAAGTTTAGCGAACCTGTGCATATCACCATCGAAAAGGGATTTATTCGAAAGATCGAGGGCGGGGACGAGGCAAAAACGCTGCGCGCCTTCTATCAATTTTTGTCCAAGCATCTCGGCGAGTCCGCATATGAGGTCAGAGGCTTCCACGGCGGTGTCCATCCGAGCGCGAACATTGCCCCGCACATGTGCCCCGACCAACTGTATCGTAGCTTTATTGAGCATCACCATTGGAGCAGTTTCCATATCCATCTTGGTAACAGTCACCACGCCACCGAGTTCCCCTATAATCTGCACATCTCGGGCGAACTTCGGGGCGGGAATCTCCAGGTTGGTGATCAGTTCCTATATAAGGATAATCGGCTGATGGCAGCGGATGATCCAGCTGTACGCACCATTGCCGAACGCTATGAGGACCGCCCGGGATTGGCGCCCGCGCTGTGGGAATCACGCTAGGCAAACTCTTAATCAGTGGAGCCGAAATTAGATGTAGCCATACTGGAAGCACTGAGACTCTACCGTGATGAAGGAGAAGACGCAAAGCGCTAAGCGCAGAGCGCAAAGCGACAAATTTAGTAACGAGTACTGAGGACTGAGTGGTGAGGGAAGAGAATTGAGAATAGAAGATTGAAGATCGAAAAAGGGCTGAAAGAGAGATCCGGACGCTATGCGCTTTGCGCTCTGCTCTCTGCCGTTTGTGGAGTCTTGCCACGATACACTTTGTTTAAGTCGTTCTGTTGAACGTTTGAAAGCTGAGAATTAATGAATTAAGGAGGATACCTATGATTACTGCAAAAGATGTAAATGGCGTCATGGCGATGATGCCGGCGTTTGGCACGGCGGATGCCGGAGACCTCGAAGCTCCGTCCACTGTGAACTTGGACAATTTAAAGGACGGCATCAACCGGATGATCGGGGACGGAATCGACATTATTACAACCACCGGTAGCTTCGGAGAATGTTACAACCTTTATTGGGAAGAGTTTCGAGATTTAGCAAAAGCCGCCGTGGAAACGGTTAACAAACGAGTGCCACTGTTCATAGGCACAACCAGCCCAAATCCCCGGGACGTCGTACGAAAGATGAAGTTCGTGCAGGAAATCAAAGGGGACGGAGTATTGCTCGGCATTCCGTACTACGACCCACAGTCGCCAGATTTTATCGCTGACTTCTATTGTCAAATCGCCGAGATGTTCCCGAACCTCGGCATCATGATTTACCATAATCCCGTAAACCATAAGGTCAAAATCCCTCTTCAGGTATTTCCAAAGATAGTCAAATACCCGAACGTCGTGGGTATGAAGGATAGCCACCGCGACACCAGAGAGTTCGTGCGGCTGCAAAATATAATTGAGGGTAAGATCAGCGTCCTGGTAAATCAAGCACAGCTGTTCCCCTTTGCGCGTTTGGGAGCTGCGGGCTGCTGGTCCATCGATTCCTGGATGGGACCCTGGCCGGTGCTTCACTTAAGAAATCTGGTCCGGCAAGGCAAAGACAAGGAAGCCCAACAGGTGGTGGCGGAGCTTATGGGCGGTAGCGGTGGAGGAAGACCCGAACCCGGGGAAGGAAGCACCGGACAGTTACCCCTTGAATTTGCAGGCTACTGTAAACCAGGACCAACCCGAACTCCAATCGTTAAGTTCTCACAGGCAACCATCGAACGCGCCAAAAAGAAAGCGGAACACTGGAAGGCACTCTGTGAAAAGTATCGTCCCCTTGTGGAGGCTCAATCACCGGTAGCAGCGGTAAGATAAGAACCTAACCGGGTTCGAATGCCCATGATGATTGAACTATATATGCTCAATTCAGAAAAGAGGACATTTCCATGGCTCGCAAGATACGGATGATCTCTGGCGACTCACATCTCGATATACCTCCCGAACGGTGGACCCACCGCGTGCCGGCCCGCTGGCAAGAACGAACTCCACGTCTGATCAAACTGGTCAATGGGGATGACGCTTTCATTATAGAGAACCGTCGGCCTCACGCGCCGGGACTTCAGGTAACGGGTGTCACCTACGATCAGCATGATCTGCATGGCATCAGCTATTTCGGCGCGGGCACCGGCACACCTGAGCAACGTCTAAAGGAGCAGGATCAGGACGGCGTTGATGCGGAGATCCTGTACACCCACCCGGTTTATCTCAATTCATGGCGCGGCATTACCGACGATGAACCTTACAAAGCAATGATACGTGCCTACAATGGTTGGTTAGCTGAAGAATACTGCTCCTTCGCGCCGGACCGCCTGATCGCCATGGGCATGATTCCTGACACCGGTGTCGACGATGCAATCGAGGAATTGAATTACTGTGCACGCATGGGACTCAAAGGAGTCTGCATTTACAAGTTCCCTAACGGAAAAGCTTTCCCTCAACCCGAGGATGACCGCTTTTGGGCGGCCCTGTTGGATCACAACATGCCGGTGACGGCTCACACCAATGGGGGCACGACTCGATTCTCTCGTGAGGGGCCGGTATTTCAATACGCTCATGGGCCGGGAAAAGGAGTTGAAACGTTTCCCGGACGGGACCCTGTGAGCCTGATGGTCCGTTTCGCAAGCGATAACGCCTTGGCCCCCTTGCAGATGGCATTTGCAGGTGTATTCGACCGGTTTCCAAAATTACGCGTCTATTGGGCGGAAACTCAAATTGGTTGGCTACCCTACTGCCTCTCACAAATCGACGACAACTACGAACGAAACCGCCACTGGGCCTACCGGCAGTGGGGTCTCGAAAGGTTAAAACGACAACCGAGTGAGTACCTTCGCGAGTGCAGTTTCTGGGGTTTCATGAAGGACCCCTTTGGGGTGCGGATGCGGCACGACATCGGGGTTAGCTCGCTCCTGTGGGGCAGCGACTTTGCTCATGCCACAGGCGACTGGCCCAACTCGCGAAACATGATCGATAAAACCTTCGTGGGAGTATCCGACGACGAGCGCCATGCGATGCTTGCTGGGAATGCCATCGAATTTTTCCGTCTCAAGGACTCGGTACCCGGAGTGGAAGAAATCAAATTGGCAACCAACGCTGCCTAGGCTACCGAGTGGATTAAACCCCTCGTTCCCCGTTGCATCAAACGAGAACAGGATAGGCTTCAGAATGGCCCAAACCAATGTTCTCGGTCCCGGCGCACTTCCTCACCCTCTACCTCTTCCCGGTAAAATCCAAACGGCTTGAGAAACGGCGCATCGCTCATGGAGAAGAGTATCGCGTCCTCCGAACCCACGTTTTCATGGCTATGCCAGGACCAGGGGGGAACCACAAAAAAGTCTCTCCTTCCCCACTGGAGTTCCACGTCTCCCACACGGGTGAGCCCATCACCTTGAACCACATGATATTGGCCGATGGATGTGTGCCGGTGCGCCTTGGTTTTCATACCGGGCCGCAGGAGTTGGATGGCACAGGAGATCACCGGCAGGGTTGAGCCCCCATTCCACGGATTCGTGTAGTGGAGAATGGCACCGTCACACGGATCTCCCTCCGAGACCTTCAGGGCATTGAGGGTTTCTTCCGTATCAGACCATTTGTACCGGAATGGCGCGCCGGGAAGTGAGGGCGACAACCCGAGCCAGTTGGGTCGGGTAAGTGAAGCCCGGTGCTTGCTAAGCTCCGGTAAAGATTCCACTGGCTGGTTGGGAGTTGGGAAGTCCTCGCGAAAGGCTAACTGCAAGTGGCCCATTATTGCGGCGTTCAAACCGTCGACCCAAATTGCGGGCTCCGATGAGTCATTCACATGGTCATGCCAACTCCAATTGGGTGTGAGGACCAGGTCGCCAGAATCCATGGTGGTGGCCTCCCCATCCACCGTGCTCCATACTTTGGGGTTCCCCTGAATGATGAATCGAATGGCCTCCGCGGTATGGCGATGGGCACGTGCCTTTTCCCCAGGAAGCACAAGCTGCAACCCCATATTCAGGGTCATTGACTGGCCCGTGGGGTTTTCTAGTCCGATATTCCGTCGAAAGGCGTGTTTGATGTCAACGTACTTCCCAGCTCCTTCCAGCACCTCTTCGATATCCGCCCACTTCCATACATAGGGGGTTATTTGGGATGTTGGCTGGTAGGATTGAGGCTCACCGCGGGTCCAGTAACCCCGCATACGTTTTTCCTTCATCAAGCGGTTGAGTTCTTCTAAACCCATAGACCTCCCCCTCTCTGAATATTACGGCTTACATTTCTTCCTGGCGATAGAGCCCCGTGGCTTCAGCAAGGGGTCGATCGCTAACCGAAAATAGCAGCGCCGGTTCCGTATGAGATTTATTACGGAGCGTATGCCATTGCCAGGACGGAATATGAAAACAATCACGCTCACTCCATTCCAGTAATTCCATCTCTCCCGTCTCTTTTCCTGCTCGAGACGCGCCCGTTCCACTCACCACGTGGTAGACGGTATTGGCAACGTGCCTGCTCGGTGGAGTTTCTTCGTTAGGCATCAGTTTTCGAATCTCGCAGGACATGGTTTTCGTTGCAGCCCCACCCGTTAACGGATTAACGTACTCCAAAATTCCACGGTGACCGGCATCCGTTCCGCTTGGGCCAGAGTGGGTTTCAAAGCCGCTCATCGTATCCGCCCATTGATACTTGATGGGGAATCGAGGATCCTCGATCTGTCCCTCCCCCTTCCATTCCTTCGGTCGAACGGGACCCAGGGTTCGAAGAAACGATCCATCCGGTCTAGTGACAGGTTGAAGACGTCCTTCGGCGTATCTGTCCCGGAACTCCGCGTCCAGGCTATTGACCATTCCTGTGTCCTGTATGGTTAGCCAAAGGGCAGGTTCGTCACCTTTATTAATGGTACCGTGCCAGGTCCAGCTGGGTTGGATCAACAGGTCGCCGGTTTCCATAAGCTGCTCTTCACCCTCTGCAATGGTGTAGGTGTTTTTTCCCTGGATCATGAAATAAAGCGACGTTCTCGTGTGGCGATGTGACTCGGTGCTTTCTCCAGGGCCCAGATGTTGAACTGTCACGGTAAATGTCCGGGTAGTTCCATAGGGGCTCGGGCGGGAACGATTCACAAGACCGACCGTCCGCATTCTCATGGTGTCGTCAATTGGCACCAGGTCTCCCGCTTCCAAAATGCAACTTGAAATATCCTGCCAGCACCAGAGCCATGGTCGAACATCGGGCTCTTTCGAATTCTGAGACCGCATCCAGGCTCCTTTTAAAGAAGCCTTCTCCAAATTCCGGGCCAATTCGGCCAACCGATCTTTTGATGATTGCATTTCCGGCTCCTTCACTGGCCAATGAACCTACTCTTAGCTGAATCTCCAATGTGACAATAGAATCCACCCATGGGGTTATCGATACGGCAAACCCATGTTGGACATCCACCAACTTAGCACCGGGTTTGGCTTGTAGTAAAGTCCTCAATAAGTGTCAAGCCATGACCCTTGCTTCCCAGTTTGCCACTTGACAAGCCAAGCAAGCATGGAATAGGAGAAACACTTGGGATTAATTCGGCTAGATTTAAAAGGCTACTCCCCACCGCTGGCTGATAAACGAGTTAACCAGAATCGAAAACTAGAAGGAGAATGCAATGGCAAATTATGAACCCCTTGAGATACACGGATATTTCCGCTCCCATTCCCACCTCCCGGTTTGGGAAATCGTCCAAGAGACCGGCATTTGGGAACAGTTAGGAATCAAAGCTAATTTTGAATTTTGTGACAGCTCATCCGAAGCAGAAGCGGCCCTGTTCGAAGGGAGAGTCGACTTTATATCAGGGAACCACATCTCGCCTTATGCCCTGGTGGCCCGTGGGAAATCAATCGTCTCCCTTGCCTCACCCAGCAACAGTGTTAACGATAATCTCATTTCAAAGCAGCCCATGAAATCTGTTACCGAGTTGCGCGGCAAGAAAATCGCCGACACCACGGTCATCGACCCGGGCGGGGGATACAACCATATCCGCGGTAATCACATGCTCTACATCAAGCGGGCAGGGCTCAGTCTGGATGATGTCGAGTGGGTGGAAGTTGCAAACAAGATGTCGGAAAAATTCCGCAAGACCCAGTTGGAGGCCATGAAAGACAATAAAGCGGACGCCACAATGGTTACTGGTGGAGCGGGAGAGTTCGAAAAGGCAGGCTTCCATGTCCTGCCTATGGGTCAACTTCCCATGATCAACGGGCCCACACTCACTACCACCATGGACTGCCTCAAACAAAAAGACCGGATTGGCGAGCGGCTGGTAAAGGCGCTGCTGTTGGGTATCCACTACGCCCGAGCCAACAAGACGGAGACAGAACAGATCCTGGACAAGCTCAGAAAGCGAGTCCCGGAGGCTGCCTCAGTATCATACAATAGCGTTGCCAAACTCCTGGCCAAGCCTTACCCGGATATGCAGGCCATCTTGAATGCCTACGAACTCTGCTGCATGAAAGCACCCGAGGCCAAGGAGTTAAGCCCCATTGCTATGTGGGACATTCATTACCTCAGGGACCTGGACTATGCAGGGTTTATTGACGGTCTATACCGGTAGGGGTAGGCGTTTCGTACGTTGAAAAACTGATATCCCTTTATGGATATTACCGCAGAGGCGCAGAGGGCGCAAAACAATTTTTGTGACCCTTGCGTTCTTGGCACGACTAGTGATCCCAACTTCGTGACCTTCGTGCTCTTCGTGGTGACAAACTATTTGACCACGAAGGACGCGAAGCACACGAACGAAGAGATACTACCCTAAACGCAGAGGGCGCAACGCGGACTCAGTACTGAGTTACGAGTACTGAGGACTGAGGAAGAAGCGCAAAGAGACAACGGACTACAGACTCCTGGTCGTCAATCCCTGGATCCGGGTCAGAGGTCAGTAGTCGGTAGTCAGTGGTCCGGAATCCGCAAGGACGCTATGCGCTTTGCACCTAGCGCTTTTTATCCAGCCATGCGTGGTTTAGTCCCGAACCCCAGGGGCAGAATGCACCTCCGGAATCCGTGGTAAACCCCTTGACGTAGGTCCGTACGGTAAAAAACCGTGGCACATAACCCACTGGAACGAAGGGTATATCCTCACCCACCTGGGTTAAGATCTTTTTGAATTGGGCTTTGCGTTTCGTAGGATTTAGTTCGGTCTCCGCCTTTTTAACCGAATCCTCCACTTTTTGGTCACAGTACGCAGCCACATTTGCGATATGGGATTTTTGTGTCAACAGACCAATGGCACCAATATCTTGACAACCTTAGGGCTGCATACTACTAAATTAGTTTAGGGAGGAGTTCCTACCAATGGCCATGCAGGAAACCGGAAAAGAAGGAAAATTAAGTCGTGAGGAGTGCTGGAAGCTGGTCAATGAAGCTGTGGATTCCGCCCTCAAGCTCGCCCACGAGCGTATTTTTAGCCATCTCTTCACCCAGGAACTCAAGGCCGGAACACTTCCCATGGAGTGCATCAAAGCCTGGCTGCTCAACTCTTACGCCTGGGCGTTAGAGATTAACATGTCGCTTCCATACCGGTACTACCTTTTCCATAATATGTTGAGCCAAAGGCCGGACCTGTTCGAGCTCCTTGCGGATCGATACGCAGACGAGTTCGTGACCCCTGTGCGAGGAGGCCATCAACGCACCATGGATGTGCTGGGCAAGGCTCTTGGCATAGAAGAAAAGGAGCTAAAGGAGTTTCAGCAAATCCCCGCCATGAGAGGCATGTTGGATGCTAACGTGTGGAATCTGGAAGTCAATACCCAGTTTGGAATTGCCAATACCACCGAAGAGTGGTTTGGGAAGTGGTGTGCCCTCTGGTTTGACAGCCTAACGAAAAACTATGGCATTAGCAGAGATGACGCCAACTATTTCGCATTGCACTCCGAGGCGGATGCCTATGGGGACCACGAGGCTGGACAGGCCATTGGCCACGAGGTAATGGGTCACGCCGAGGGGAATCGTTATATCACCGTTCGTCTGCTCGAGGACGGATTGGTACGTCCCGAAGGATTGCGAGAGACGGTCATTCGCATGAGTAGCGTGGAACCCTATCTAAACTTCCTCGACGCCATTTACTACACTTACCATCCCGAGAAGAAGGTAAGCGACCTGGAACAATCCCGGCGTTAGGTTGTGCCGGTTCAAAATCTCAATTCTAAAGAAAATTCAAAACCTTCCAATGATAACTTTTCCCGCGTTAATAAACGTTTTGAAATTAGTATTTTGAGTTTTCCCTTTTGTTTCGAGTTTTGAATTTCGTGCTTCGAATTTGAAATTTTAATTATACTTGGCGTCCTTTGCGTCTTTGCGCGAGACGTCTTTAATCCGATTTTCTATTGGGTCGTTAACTATAGAAAGGATATCGAAATGGAAGGTGCAGGGATAGTTTTAGACGCCATGGGAAGGATCAGGGAAACATTGCACAGAACTCTAACGGGCCTGACGGTGGAAGAGCTCCATCGGGAGCCCAATCCTCCCATTGGCTGGCTCGCCTGGCGTCTTACACGATCTGACGACAGCCAGCTATCACGTCTGGCAGGACTGGATCAGGCCTGGATCGCTGGGGGATGGCACTCAAAGTTTAACATGCCGCCCAATCCCACGGATTTCGGCCCTAATCTTAGCCACACCCGGGAGCAGGTGACTGCCTTCCAAGCACCGAATGCACAAACTTTATTGGATTACTACGACACGATCTACGAGCGGTCCAAAACCTACATAGGTACCGTAACATCGCAGGACCTGGACCGTGAGCTCAACGAGCCCCGCTATCAGCCGTTGCCTACTCTTGCCGTGAGGCTGGTAAGCATCATCACCTCTGATATTCAGATCTGCGGGCAGATTCTCTATCTACGAAGCCTCCACCAGCGCGGCGGTTGGTTCCCAAGAGAAGGATCCTAAACTCTAGCGGTCAAAAGTCTTACAGGACCTCAAGAACCGGATCAATTCTACGGTGTTCTTGACCCTATCCTGTGGGTGGATTTTGCCGCGATCGTACCGGTTTACCTGCACGAACGTCTTCGCAGAAACTGCGCACCGCTTCGAAAAAGGGTACTGCAGCCGGGCCGTAGTTGGCCCGTGGCCGGTCCAACTGATCGACACTAAACCCGATGGTGCCATGGGTAACTCCAATATTGCCGCTGCAGTCGTCCCCAGACCCAAAGCCACTGATGGTGGGGACCGTGACTTCCTCCGTGATACGCTTTGCTAAATCAGGGGGTACCCGGGTCAAAAGCAGAGAAAAGGACCCCGCTGCTTGCAGAGCGCGAGCATCGTTCCAAACCTTTTCTTCTGCGACACTCGCCCCTTCTGAACGATACCCTCCACTACCCATTGATGTCATTGGTGTCAGACCCATATGGGCCATCACCGGTATACCCGCCTTCACGATGGCTT
Organism: uncultured Binatia bacterium (SeqCode); assembly: GCA_965215595.1. Classification (GTDB taxonomy): domain Bacteria; phylum Desulfobacterota; class Binatia; order UBA9968; family CAXXLF01; genus CBDCDW01. Next base: position 1,702,985 of record CBDCDW010000007.1, read on the forward strand.
CAACGGTTGGTGCGTACTCCGCTCCCACCTCTAACTTCACTGCCTGGCACTCGGCTTCCTGAATGAGCCGGCCGGCGTTTCGTATGGCGTCCTGAATGTTTACTTGATAGGACATAAAGGGCATATCTCCAATGACCAGCGCATGCTTGCTGCCCCTGCAAACGGATCGTGTCATCAGCACCATTTCATCCATGGTTACCGAGTTGTTGTCATCATGTCCCAACAGATTCCTCCCACCGCTGTCCCCCACGAGAATCATATCCACCTCAGCACGGTCAATTAGCTGAGCCATGGAAAAGTCATAGGCCGTCATGACAACAATCTTTTTCTTTTCAGCTCTCATTCGATTTAAATCCGGAATGGTAACTCTGGCCATAAATACCTCGCTCTCTAAGTAGTAAACTCTTTGTAGCTGCTTCTATTTTAGAACTGCTTCGATCTTCCCTCTTCTATCCTCGATCCTCTAATCTCAATCCTCAGTCTTTTACCCCCTACCTTCCATATCCCAATACGCCACACCCATTCCCATCACCGCACTGTAAAATGGCTCGTACGCAAGAACCTTGGCAGGAACTTCCCCCATTGCCCCCACGAGGGTGATCCAACTCCTCATCTCGATGCCCCCGTTGTCCAACAGGTCCCTCGAGCTCAGTTCGGTAAGCTTCTCCCCATGGCCTTTTTCCATATGTGCGACGGCTCTACGATCGAACTCCTCACTGATGGAGCCCACACTGTAAGGTCCCTTGTAGTGTTTCCAGGGATATCCGGCAGTGAAATGGGAAAGCCCTCCTGAGGCATAGATAGCAACCCGTTCCCCTTCTGGCCGGCTCTCGACAATTTTCTTGATGGCTCGGCCGAGGCCGTAGCACCTTGCGGGGCTAGGAGCAGGCACGTGGATCGCGTTCACGAAGATAAGAACCACCGGGATATCCGCCTCGGGCAACACCATTTTCAAGATAGGACCGTGGGCGTGAGAGATGAGCTCCGAATTTGGGAATGTCCGGCAAAATGACATGTCAAAATCCTGGTCCACCACACCATCCAGTATGCTTTGAGCCAGAGTGGCATGGGAATCATATTTGGATCCACGCTCTCTTGTCCCCCCTATGCTTCGCTCCGTATTGAAAAATTCGTCTCCAACATAAATGGCAAACTGGGGGACGTTCTGTTCTGTAAAATGCTCGTCTTGATCGTCTCCGATTAGAATCAAGGCATCGGGTTTTTTCTTCTTCAGTGTCTCGCGGAAAAAGTCGAAACCGCCGCTCACCCGACTATACCTCTTCTGGTTGCCTTCCAGGGTTTCCTGCGCAATCTTAGGATCCAGTGGCGGTTCCACCCCGTATCGGCGTTTGTAGTTCGCCTTGGTCCGCTGCCGCATTGTTTCCCAGCCTGTTGGATTCACCAAAGCATAGGCATGTGACGATGCCATACCTGCCACGATCTTACCCATAACACACTCCTTTCTTCATAAAACAAGAACCAATCCGGATCTGAACTTGCCCATACACCATCACTTTCTTTTGGCCTGTGCAAGGGCTCGATTAACGATCTTATAGATGGGTTTCATATCAGAGGTCCGATCCAACTCGATATAATCATTTCCCTCTTTCCATCTGACCTCAGGCAAAACAATGTCTTTTGATATATCCAAGCGGCGTGACTCGGCATCTTGAACATCCCTCAATACCTGTTGCAGCTTGCTCTGACCTTCTCGGGAAAGCAGCCAGTTAATAAAAACCTTTGCCGCATTGGGATGGGGGGCATTCTTCATGAGCACCAGATTGCCGGAGTGAGAAACAATCCCGCTTCCCTCTCCCCAGCCCTCGGTCTGAAATGAATCCACCGGCAGCCCTTGCATTTTTGCCACTCCCACTCGCGAACAGAAAAAACAAATGGGATATTTTCCAGCGGCTAGCCAATCCGTCCCCTGGCGGGTGTCCCGAAACAGAGTCAAATCCATTTCTTCAAATAGACGCCTGATGAACTTCGGTCCCAGCTTGGGATTGTGATAAAAGAACAGCATCGCGCCGTTTCCCGGTCCAGGGCTCCTGATATCCCGCGCCATGAGACTGCCTCTCCTCTTGGTGTCTACAAAGTCCCAGAAGGATTTAAAATCCTTTGGATTGATCTTTTTGGAATTGTAATGCACGCCTCCCTGTTGCACGACACTCAGGTAAGTGAAGATATAGCGCTCCTCTGGATCCGGGTAAAATTGTCCCCCGCGCCATTTGGACGAATCCTCAACTTCAGGCAGCATGATCGCGGGGCGGATTGGAGCAAGGGCTCCTGACTTTCGAAGATCGTTAACGGACCTCACCCCTGCACTGTACACATCCGCAATGTGTTTGCCGGCCCGCCGTTCCACCAATAAGCGTTGGGTGATATGACGGGTTTGGCCGGCAACGGAGACTAACTTGATTTCCGGATATCGTTTCTGAAAGGTACGCAACGCTGCGTCGTATCCCGTTTTGATGTAAACATTGACCCGGCCTTCCTTCTTGGCGGCGGACAAGGTCTTCTCCCATTCCGCTTGATCGGCCTGTGCCATATGCACGAGGCTTACCAAGGCAAAGAAAAAGATGATCATTGAAAATTGAATCCGTAAGCTTGCGCCGTTTTCCTGATCGCAATACATGGTGGGTTACCTCCTATTCACGAAAATGGTTCCAGCGATATCATATCGGTATTTTTGCGGTTGATCTACGTCGAAATATGTTGACCCTTGAGATTCAACGTAAACACATGTCACCTCTACGAAGTTCGTGGCACGTTTCAGACTACAACCGTCCTTCATAGGATGGTCTGCCGATCCAGCCACGGCCCTCAGCAACTAACTGGCGGCAGTAATCTCTCCAGTCAACGGAAGCGGGGAGGATACCGTAAGTGGCCACGATGGGTGGCAGAGTGCCGGATGGGTCTCGCAGAACCCCTGGTGGGTCACGCTCCTCCTGAACATCTTTGATGGCGCTTGCGAGAAGCTTACGTGCCACCACGATGGGTGCATCAGAGGGCATGAGATGCTCCTGGGTCCGGTCCTGGATGGGACCTGCCCCCTCCGTTGCGCAAAGATCCTGGGCCGCAAAATACCTCATGTCGATGCCGCTGAAACTTTCTGACTTCATGGCCTCGCGTCTTTGCAGGTAACGGTTAGCCTTGTGCGGAATTGCCTTGTATTCCGGCGGGGGAGTAAAACTGTCGCGGTTCCGACGTAGCTCCTCCTTGTTGTACGGCGTATCCTTATCGAACGAAATGATGTACTTCCAATGATGCGTGTCATCAATTGGCACATGCCAGTTGAGTCCCCCCGCAGGAAATGCATAGTAATTTGGTAAAACCAGTGTCCCAACCCGAATGTACCGTTTGTCAGGTGCGATCTTACGGATCTTACAAACCCTGAGTCCAAGACCCTCCACCACTTCCGCTTCACATGTTTCCAGGTATGGAGCTGAGCCTCCTGAGCACAATTGCTCCGTAGAACCCGCACTATTGGGACGGTTGGCCGACGCCTTCACCTGCAAGTCTCGCGCGCTGTAGTGTAGAAATGAGACATGCAGGAGATCGATGTTACCCTCATTGCCCTGAAGGAAATTGCATTCGCTATGGATCTTTGTGGCCCATACATGGTCCTCCGGTTGAACCAGAAAATCATATTTGGGAAGTACCGGCGGTTCGCCATGTCCAAGGTAGGCTAAGATGACCCCGTTACGCTCCACACAAGGGTAAGCAGGATGACGGATGGAGCCCCGATGCTCACCCCCTCCCGGTTCCCCCGGCTGATCCAGGCAGCGACCGTTGATATCGTAAAGCCAGCCGTGGTAAATGCACCGCAGTCCTCCATCCTCCACCCGGCCATAACTCAAATCTGCCCCCCTATGTGAGCAGTGAATACCAAGCAATCCCGGACGCCCTTTATCATCCCGAAACAGGACGAGATCCTCTCCCAGTAGCCGAACGGGCAGAGGGGTCCCACTTGAAAGCAACTCTTCTGAAAGTGCCGCGGGCTGCCAGTAACAACGCAGTAACTCTCCGCAGGGAGTACCGGGACCCGTTCGTGTCAATAGATCATTTTCTTCGTGTGTCATATATCAGATTCCTCTGCACTATTTGTTATTCGCGGATAAATGGAGATAGCCAAGTTAACTGGACTATATGCTCCATAGCTCACTGTGATACCGAACGAAAATGGCCCATGACTCATAGTTTGGTTACTCTTTTAACCAATCCGCCATCTTCCACTTGTCCCATGATTCGGTACGCGCCGACTCGCTGAAAAGATTCACAGGCGGAAAATCTTTGAGACGCTCAAACGGCCTGCAACCATTTATAATAAGGCGCTTGTATGGCAAAGGACCCCGCCGCCCCCTGTCCTCCACTGTTCGAAGAGGATCGAGCAGCCAGCGAGTTTGCGTGACGCTTACCCGTAGTCCGCTGGTGGGATCGAAACGTGTCCCCACAGCCCAAAGAACGTCTAAGGGATCTTCTGGATTGATGTCGTCATCCACTAGGATAAACAGCCGATTGGGGCCCTGCATCTTGTCCAGCGCTTTGATGATGTGATCCACATCGTCTTCCTCCTGCTGTTGAACGGAAATAACTGTGGCTCCCATCTTAACCAGACCGGTGACACGGCGAACCGGGAGTCCCTGCTTCTCCAATCGGCTCCAGAGACCGGTCACGGAACTCATGGGAAGTGAGAAAGAATAGGCGTCAACGTGAGGCTTAAGCGGGGAGGCACCAAACAGAATAGGATCGGTCCGATGGTACATGGCCTTCACATGAATCACCGGTTCAGCTACGGAGCCGCCCATGTAATAGCCGGTCCATTCACCAAAGGGGCCTTCCGGCCTCGACTCTGATTCGGGAGGAGGGATTTCCCCTTCAATGGCGATCTCGGAGTGTGCCGAAATGGGTATGCCGGTGATGGGCCCTTCGATGACGGGAATCGGTTCGTCCAAAATAAATCCGGCATAGTCATATTCTGGGACGCGCTTGGGACATCCCGTAGAGCCCGAAGCGGTGAGAAATATGATAGGTTCTGGTCCCAGGGATATGGCCACGGGGCACGCCTTACCCGCCCGCCAGTATTTTTCCATAATGGCCCGACCGTCGTTTGCAGGCTCACAAAAAAGGCCCGTGGTGTAGCGGTCGTGGAGCTGAAGACGGTAGCTGCCCATGTTGACCCACCCGGTGTCGGGGTCCTTCACGATAACGGCAAGGCCTGTACCGATATAAGGACCTCCATCCAGTTCATGCCAAACCGGCACGGGTATCTTTAGCAAGTCTACTTCTTCTCCGTTGAGAACGTTTTCCATGAGCGGACCGCTGTCAACTTTTTTTGGCGGGATTGGCTTATAGGAATCCCACCGTTTTTTGAACCGCGTCATGGCCTCGGCTTCGGACAGGCTGGGGTCCATACCGATGCCGAGCAGGGACCGTCTCCTCGTGCTGCACACGTTCGATGCCACCCGATAGTCCGGTGAGTAGCCATCGAATTTATCAAATACCAGGGCGGGCCCCTGGCGTTGAAAGGCAAGTTCTGAAATCACTCCCACTTCGTATTTAAGTTTCGCGCCGCTTATTTTTCGAAGCTCTCCAGTGTTCTCGAGCTTATCGAGAAACATTCGTAAATCGAGCATGAATTAGACCCCCTCTGGTTTAACTTGTTTTTCCTTGCCTACTATTGAAGGCCTATCCAGTGATGCAGATCAATTGCAGGTTCTCTTCCCCAAATACAACTGAAATGGGGCGCTCAGGTTTGATCCTTCTCCCGTTTGGCCTCCAACGCCTTACAGTAATCTTTCCAATCCGTACCCTTTGGAATGACGCCACTGGTTCCAATAACGCCCGGGAACCGATTCTTATCGGGATCTCTTACCACGCCTGGTGGATCATGTCCCTCCTGCACATCTCGAATGGCCTTCAGGAGAACTTTCCTCGAAACCACGATTGGCGCGTCCGAGGCCTCCATATGCTCTTGCGTCCTGTCCTGAATCGGTCCCATGCCCTCTGTGGCGCATACATCCTGTATCTGGAAGTTAACTCCGATGCCGCTATAACTGTCCGCCTTCATGGACGCTCGGTCCTGCAAATACCGATTGGTCACATTTCGAACGGGCTTATAGTCATCCGTCATCTGGGAGCGGCGCTCCCGAATCATCTTCATGTCCAGGGGTTTTTCTCGATCCAGGGTGAACGTATACTTCCAATGATGGGTGTCATCAATGGGCACGTGCCAGTTGGGGTATCCGCCTGGAACCACGGTAAAGTCCGGAACAACAAAAGTCGCAACTCGAATATAAGTCTTCCCTGAATCCAGCTGGCGAATTCTGCCAATTCTCAGACCCACGTCCACCAGTTCGGCCTCACAGGTTTCCATACCGGGGAAAGCACCCCGGCTGGACAAAGCCGTTTGACCCTCGGCCAGGTCCCTCTTGCTATAGTGTAAGAAAGGAACGTGAATGAGATCGATGTTACCTTCGTTGCCCTGCAGGTAGTTACACTCGTGGTAGAGTTTGTTTACAGCTACCTGATCATCAGGCAGCGTAAGAAAATCATAATTGGGAAGTAGCGGCGGTTCCCCTGGTCCCATGTAGGTAAAAATGACTCCGGCTCGCTCTGCGCAGGGGTAGGCGGTATGGCGGATGGAATCCCGATGTTCTCCCCCGCCAGGCTCGCCGGGCTGGTCGAGACAACGACCGTGAATGTCGTAGAGCCATCCGTGATAGATGCATCTCAACCCGCCATCCTCAACCCGGCCATAGCTCAGATCAGCACCCCTGTGGGAACAGTGGATATCCAGCAATCCCGGACACCCTCGGTCATCACGGAAAAGGACGAGGTCCTCCCCCAGCAACCTGACTGGCAAAGGGGCTCCACCTTGAGGCAGCTCTTCGGACAGCGAAGCGGGCTGCCAGTAGCGCCTCATGAGGGACCCGCAGGGTGTTCCCGGTCCCACCTGGGTCAGCAGGTCGTTTTCTTCCTTTGTCATCGCAACACGTGAGCGTCAAGGGAACCATTCATCGTGGCGCGACCGCTATTTTCCTTTAGATTTCTTCAAAGATTTTCGAAGAATCCGGCGAATGGGGGTCATATCGAGATATTCCGCGCGGTTGGCCATCATATAATCAATCCCTCTTTGCCTCCTAAAGTGGGGGAGGATCTTGTCCTTTGGGATATCCTCCCTCATGGAGTCATTCCATCCCCGATGATATTTTTGAAATGCTATCTGACCCTGTTTCGAAAGCAACCAATTGATAGCAACTTTGGCTGCATTAGGGTGAGGAGCACGATTCATATAACTGACCAATCCGCTGCGGGAAGAGACAAAGGCACCTTCCTTCATATGACCTGGAGGGATGATTGAGATGGGGAGCCCTTGATCTATGGCATCCTGGGTGCCCCGGGTGAACAGAGCGAAGGAGTATTTTCCCACAGCCAACCAGTCCAAGATCTGACGGTCATCGCGGCTGATGGTAACGTCCATTTCACTATAGAGACGACCGATAAAGTCGGGTCCAAGGGGTGGATGGTTATAAAAGAAGCGCAAGTTTTGCTGTGACGATCCAGCGAGCAGGGGGTTCACGCTGACGATTTTCCCCTTCCATTTTGGGTTTAACAGATCCCAGAAAGACTTGAGCTCCTTCGGGTTAACCAATTTTTTATTGTACGCGATGCCACCACCCTGAGCGGTTCCCTCATACATAAACGTGGTGTCACCCCTCTTATCGATATACGGATGTTTCTTCTTGTACCAGAGCGACTCGTCGACGACTTCCGGTAGAACTAGGAGTGGCTTTATCGGCTCTACGGCTTTTGCCGGGATCAGGGTCTTAGCCACATCGGTGGGGCTGCCGATATAAACATCCACATTGTAAATCCTGGCCCGGCGCTCCGCCATTATCCGTTGGATACGTACGCTGCCTCTTCCAGCACTCAACGTAACGACTTTTATACTGGGATAGGCCTGCTGAAAATCCTGGCCGAAAAGAATGCCAACCTCCGAGGCCCCGTGCACCACCAACTTGCCCTCCTTTTTGGCAGCCTGCACGGTGTCGGACCAACTTCCAGCCTGGGCGGATGCCAGGCTCACCAAACTGGTGCACAAAAAAACTAAAGAGATAAGACTCAACCGCACCACTCGAGAGGTATCACAAGCGTTGATCATTGGCTTAAAGATCATGGTTCATCCCCTTTTGTAACCTTAATCGAATAGGTCTTGCCATTTTTTCTTTATGTTCTCTCGGAACTCTGGGCTATTGGCACAAACGGGTGGAAAATCCTTGATCCAATCAAAGGGCCTGCAAGCATTGATCACAAGATTGTGAGCGTTGTAATGCTTTCTCCCCTCGTCCTTGTTCGGATCGGAACGCTGTTCCGGACGTAACCGGGGGTCCAACTGCCAGACCGCCGTTCCAGGTATCACCTGAACCCCGTGCTCCGGCAAACACCTGCTAGCAATCGCCCAAAGAACTTCGTCGCTGTTTGAAACATCAATATCGTCGTCCACGACGATCCAGGTTTGGTTCCCGTTGTACTGTTCGCCACCCGGAACAAGGAGCCGGATAACATCGCTGACATGCTCGGCATACATTTGCTTGATGGCCAATACATTCAGATGAGGCTTCGATAGGCCAAAGACCCTTGTCACTCCCGGTATCTCTGCCCTATTCAGCTTCTCTATGGCCCGCATATTATCACCACCCAAGCTGGCAAAATACTCGCAGCCCACCGGGCGAGCCGGAGGCGCTCCAAAAATGATGGGGTCGTTTCGATGATAAATGGCCTTGACCTCGATGATGGTTTCCGGTCGCCTCCCGTGAGCATAGTAGCCCGTCCATTCACCAAAGGGACCTTCCGGTACGAGGGTATCTTGAGGCGAAGGGATAAAACCTTCGATGGCAATCTCACCCCATGCAGGCATTGGCAAACCGGTAAACTCCCCCTTGATCACAGGATAAGGCGATTGATGAATGAATCCCGCCACCTCAAATTCGGAAACCCCTTGTGCAGCGTAATGGACTCTGGATCCGGAGAGCGAAGTAATGACCGGTTCTTGGCCTACGGATACCATGACGGGACATTTTTCTCCTCGGTCCCAGTGCTTTCTCCGAATCATATCTCCATGCTTGCCATGCTCAATAAAGATCGCACAGGTTTTACTATCATGAACAGAAACACGGTAGGCGCCGCAATTCACGAAGCCTGTGTCGGGATCTTTTTGAATGACACAAACACCGGTGCCGATATAACGACCCCCGTCATTTTCATGCCATTTGGGAGTGGGGAATTTGAACAGATCGATGTCGTCACCTTTGAGAACGTTTTCGAGTATGGGACCCGAGGTCATGGTCTCCGGTGGCAGTGGACGAAAGTTCCGCATAGTGGCTGCGCTCTTTTCAGCCAAGGCCTGTTCCGAGAGGTCAGGGGGAAGTCCAAAGGCAATGGCCGTTCGTTTGGACGTGTTGAACAGATTCGAAGCCACTCGATAGCCTTTGGGGTAACCCTTGATCTCGTCAAAGAGTAGTGCAGCCCCCCGGCTTTCCGTTAAAAGCTCAGTGATGCCCCCAATATCGTTTTCCCAATGGGCTCCGAAAACCTTCTTAAGCTCCCCGGCCTCTTCTAATTTTTCCAGGAATTCTCGCAGATCATTCCAAAGCATTCTAAGTATCCTTACTTACGTGAGACTTAGCTAATTGCTACCTGTCTTTTGGTGCAGCCCAATTTAACGGGCTGCCTTGGTATGCCATCCTGTTCCTTCCGCCTCCAGCTGATTGCAATACTCTTTCCAGTCCATGGAATCCGGCAGGACTCCATTGGTGGCAACAATCTCCGGAAATCGATTCAACTTCGGGTCTCTGATCACATGGGCCGGGTCGCGCCCCTCTTTGACATCCTTGATTGCTTTCTCAAGGACCTTACGACACATAACAATGGGAGCATCCGAGACCACCAGGTGCTCCTTGGTTCGATCTTGAACGATTCCTGCCCCCTCAACAACGCACAGATCCTGCGCCGCAAAGTATTTGGGAGAGATACCACTATAAATAGTTGTTTTCATGGCTTCTCTGTCCTGGAGAAATCGATTGGATTGATTCGCCACCGGTTTGTACGTGGGAGCCGGGGCCAACTCGTTTCGTCGGTTGTTGTTGTTCCCTCTCCCAATGGCCTTCTCCCTGCTAAAGGCGATGATGTACTTCCAGTGATGGGTATCATCGATTGGGACATGCCAGTTCACTCCGCCCCCAGGTATCACCGTAAAATTAGGAAGGACAAAGGTCGCAACCCGAATGTAAGTCCTGCCCTCTCCCATTTTTCGTGACTTGCAGATTCTGACCCCAAGGTCCAGCAACTGTGCATCGGTGGATTCCATGCCCGGATCCGGACCCCTCCCCGTCAATGTCCCGGGGTTGCCAAAACGCTCCATGACCTGCTGGTACTCTTCGGGGTTTAACCGCTCCAGATCTCTCTTGACGAAATGGATAAAGTTATTGTGAATCAGGTCGATGTTACCCTCATTGCCCTGGAGGAAGTTGCATTCGGAGTAGAGCTTGTGGGCGGTTCGATGATCGTCGGGTACGTTAAAAAACTCATAGTCGGGAAGTAGCGGAGGGTCTCCGGGCCCCATGTACGCAAGAATGATCCCTCCACGCTCTTCGCAGGGATAGGCAGGGTGACGAATAGCGTCTTTGTGTTCTCCGCCGCCGGGTTCTCCCGGCTGATCGAGGCAACGACCGTGAATGTCGTAGAGCCAGCCATGGTAGATACAACGCAACCCCCCGTCTTCCACCCGTCCATAGCTCAAATCCGCCCCCCGGTGAGAGCAGTGGATTCCTAACAACCCCGGCCGACCCTGATCATCACGGAACAGGACAAGGTCTTCTCCAAGTAGCCGTACCGGCAGGGGAGCCCCTCCTTTTGGCAGCTCCTCCGAAAGGGCGGCAGGCTGCCAGTAACGGCGCATGAGCTCCCCGCAGGGAGTCCCCGACCCGGTCTGGGTCAGCAATTCATTCTCTTCTCTTGGAATCACTTCGTTGCACCTCCAAAAATTGATCTCCGAAGGACCCTCTTTTAAGGATTCAGTAGCTTGAGTAAATATAAAAAGCAACTTCCAAATGGGCGGGGGACGGAACTCCAATTGCAGCCCAACCAGGTCTCGCTACTTTTAGCGAAAAAGGCCGACTAGGACACGACTTTCAACGGGGCCTCGAGGTATGAGGTAAGGTAATCTTGGTCGGGACTGATGAAAGTTTTTGCCGCGTGGGGGGCGTTCTCGCTACTCAGTCGATGGCTTTGCTTGCACCAGGATTCACCTTCGGCGGGGTGAATGCGGGGCCGCCATCTGCTTCCGTGGCAATGTCTCCAACCCGGAGACCAAGCCGGCTAAGATAGTAGAGTCCGACCAGGGTGACCGGGATATATTGGGCAAGATGAAAATAGACTGAGGCACCCAGAACATCGACCTTCGCGGCGCCGAAAAAGCTTAAACTGACCCAGAAACAGAGTTGGATCACCCCAAAAAAACCTGGCACCGATGGCACAGCCACTCCTAATGCCACCACACCCATTACGACGAAAGAGGCACGCAATGGCAAATGGACGCCAAAGCTCCACAACGATGCATAAACCAAAGCTCCCATCAAAAACCACTGCATGCCAGAGGTAATAACGATCCAGGAAACAAGCTTGGCGTCGCGGAGAGAGCCAAGTCCTTCGGCTCCGGACTCAAGAATTTCGGTGAGCGAAGATCGAAGGGTTGCGGGTAAGATTCGAAGCCTAGCCAAAATCCACTCAGTCGCTGCCACAAACCGCTCAGTCCAGAAGACATAGGCGGCAAATAGCAGAAAGACGACAATAGTCATGGCACCTAAATAGATGCTTGTGACCGCGTAGGATGCTGGGAGTTCCACCAGTGCCAGGCTGCCACCGAAGAAAACAAGAATGGTGGCCGTATCAAAAACCCTTTCCAGAACCACACTGGACAGAACAGCCGTCTTGGAGAGATTGAACTCCCTCCCCAAGACCAGGACACGGGCCACCTCACCCAAGCGCACCGGGAGGACATTGTTTCCCATGAAGCCAATCATCAAGGGTCCTGCCACTTCGCGAATCTGAAATTGTCGCAAAGGGGAGAGTAATAACTTCCACCGAAGAGCCTTTAGCCAGTAAAAGATAAATAGAAACGCCAGGAAAACAGGTAGAGACACATAGTTTGCCCGTTGGAAGCTGGCGCGGACTTCGTTGAGATCGATCCCCCAAAAGGCAACCACCAGACAGGTGACGGTAACGACAATACCGATACCAATTTTGAGCGTTCGGTTACGAGTGATGATGGTTTCTCCTAAGAATTCAATTATTTATGAGATTTTGGATGTTGCCAGGTACGACCAAATTGCCATTCGTAAATCTGCCAATATCACATCTGCTACCTTCATGATACGCCCAACATCGGACCAGGGAAAATGGTAACATCTTAGCGTTGTAAACTCACAAATGGCCACCCCATACAATTATCTGACCTAATCTAAACTTGCCATAGAACTGATTGAGGAATAAGCTTCGGCCTCCATCAGCCCGCTAATGTTGTGGTTGGGCTAAGTTCCTTGCGGAAGAACCATCCGTCGTTAGAGGAGACTGAAAATGGGGGAAATCTTCAGAACCGATCAAATCGGAAGCCTGTTGCGTCCACCTGAGCTGCTGGAAGCGCGCGCGAAATATGGTGAGGGAAAGATTCAGCTTGAGCAGTTACGAGAAACCGAGGACAAGGCCATCCTCGGAGCACTGGAGATGCAGCAAAAGATTGGCATCGACGTTGTCGTGGATGGCGAGTTCAGAAGACGGGCCTTCTATTCGGGACCGTCTGATTGGATCGAGGGCTTTGTCCCTTCGAGCCAGCCGCGCGTTCAGGAGTGGTTTGGACCCGGGGGAGGCAAGCTCCCTAGTGCATCCAAGGTGGTTGGCGCCAAGCTTCATCACCGACGGTTCACAGCCCATGAAACGGTATTTTTGAGAGATCATTCACAGGGGCGGTTCAAAATTACCTTGCCATGTCCTTCGCAATTGTTCACCGGTAGTTTCCAGAAGGGACTCACAGACCAATTCTACCCAACTCCGGCTGATCTCTTGGAAGACCTGTCGCAAATATTACAGACGGAAGTTAAGGCCGCTGTGGCTGACGGAGCAAGATACATCCAGACGGACTCCCCGAATTATTCGGACTATATCAGCGCAACCCATCGACAAAAACTAATAGACACAGGAGTCAACATTGAGAAGCATCTCGGTGAATTGATTGCGGCAGACAATGCCTGTCTGGCTAGCGCCAAGCGCGCAGGTGCCATCACCGGCTTCCACGTCTGCAGGGGCAACAGCCGGAGCCGCTGGCAGAAAGAAGGCGGTTATGAACCCATAGCGGAACAGCTGTTTGGCTCATTAACCGCCGACCGATTGTTGTTGGAGTATGACACCGAACGTGCTGGAGGATTCGAGCCCCTTCGGTTCGTCCCCAAGGGTCCCACGGTTGTGCTTGGGCTGATTAGCACCAAGGGACCAGCACTGGAAACCATGGATCATATTCTTCGACGAATCGACGAAGCATCCCGTTACGTGCCGGTGGAACGATTGGCCCTGAGCCCCCAGTGCGGCTTCGCGTCAACGTTAGCGGGGAACCTTCTCACCCAGGACGACCAATGGAAAAAACTCAAGCTGGTGGTCGAAACAGCGCGTGAGGTTTGGGGATAGGGTTGACCAGCGGCTGTGAGTTCCGCGTGTCAATCTGAGAAAGGTCAAAATACACCAGCAGGTTGAGCTGTGGGATAGCGCCATAGACGACCTTTCACACTTGACTTCTCGGATTGACATCTGCGCCCACTTACGATAAACGCTTCTAAAATTGTGGCGATAAGGAGCGTACTATGAAAAGTCTTCTAATGGCAGTCAAGCAGAATGGTATTTTGAGACGGCTTGCTTTGGGAGTGTTAGCGCTGGGGTTTGCTGTAGTTTGCGGCGCACAAACCGCAGGGGCTGACGCCGCTTTCGACAAAAAGTGGCAGAAACTGATCAAGGCGGCCCAGAAAGAAGGTGAGGTGGTCGTCAACTCGCCGGGTGGTAAGGTACGGCCTAAGGTCCGGGCAGCAAAACCGTTTCAAAAAAAGTTTGGGATAAGAGTCGTTATAAGGAAGGGCAGGGGTGAGTTGGTACAGCAGATTAGGGCTGAGTATGCCGCGGGGAAACACTTGTCTGATGTCTGGGTGGGAGGTCACCGACAAAATGCCAGCGCTCTCGGGCGCGATGGGATCATCCAATCCTTGGAGCCCCTGCTTATCCATCCCGAAACGGATCGTTCCAAGTTTTTTGGTAAGAAGTATTGGTGGGCGGACAAGCAGCGAAAGTACGCTATGCTGTTCATTGCGACTCCCACGACTTTGATGTCCTATAACACCAAGATCGTGGATGCTGGTAAGTTTAACTCGTTCTGGGATCTTTTGCGGCCGGAATACAAAGGCAAGATCGCCGTCAACGAGCCCGATCCGGGTTCCAGCGCCAATGGCGTACTTATTTTTATGTGGGCGAACAAGGAACTGGGTCCAAAGTACGTGCGACGGTTGATCGAATACGCAGATGCAGGTAACGGTATATTCGGAGAATGCCGGCAGGTCATCAACAAAATGGCCCTGGGTATCTATCCCTTGAGTCAGTTCTGTTACTCTGATGTGCTGAGGGCGAAGGCCAAGCAGGGTCTCCCAGTGGATAACCGAAGCTCCGCGCAGCCGTTCAAAGAAGGTTCCATCATCACTGCCGGCGGAGGGGGTGCCCTCAGCGTACTTGCCAACCCCCCGCACCCCAACGCTGCCAAGCTCTATGTTAATTGGTGGCTGACCCGCGAAGGTCAGACTCACTTCCAACAAGCCACAGTGGACGGCGGCAAGTATTACACTTCCGCGCGTACGGACATTCCAACGGATATGATCATTCCCCAACGCCGACGTGGCCCTGAAGTGTCAGCGGACAAGGCTTTCTTCACCATGGCGAACCCAAACGCCACAAAATGGGGCCAGGAAGTCAACAAATTCTGGTTTAAGGTGCGGGCGGAATTGCGAGCTGAAAAGAAGTAATATCCATAAACCGCCGGTGGTGACGGGTCTGGCCAGCCTCATCCAGAGGCCAGGCCCGCCCAACCGCAAGAGTGCCACCCATGACTGACACCACCCTCCGACCCGCTCTTCGTGCTCGGTTTGGGCAGCGGGTTCCTGGTTCCCGAGTGGGCCTGTTCATTATGATCGTCCTGATCGTGATTGTCGGGACGTGGGTACTGCTGCCGATTTCGCTCATTTTCCTCAACAGTTTCAATCTTGCTCCCGCCGGTCAAATTCCCCAATACTCGATCGCAAAGTGGGAACTGGCGTTTACCCAGCCTTATCTCTTCCAGGCGCTCTGGAACACAATTTATGTGTGGTTTCTCTATACGAGCATCAGCCTACCCGTCTCTATAGGAGTTGCGTGGCTACTGGGGAGATGTAATATTCCCCGCGCCCACTGGCTTGAGTTTGGGTTCTGGCTTTCTTTCTTTTTCCCAAGCCTGACTACCACTTTGGGCTGGCTGCTTCTACTGGACCCCGACACGGGGTTCCTGAATCAGCTCCTCACCTTTCTGCCATTCGTGGACAAAGGACCTTTCAACGCGTTTAGTCTTCCCGGCATTGTATGGGCTCACCTGATGGGCAATGCTATCTCAATAAAGGTAATGCTGCTCACCCCTGCTTTCAGAAACATGGACCTCGCGCTGGAGGAAGCGGCCCGCGTGTCCGGCGCGTCCAAGGTAGGCGCGTTGTTCAGGGTTACTTTGCCAGTAATGATCCCACCCATCGTGGTAGTCTTCATGCTGAATTTAATCCGGGTGTTCCAATCTTTCGAAACTGAGCTGTTGCTGGGAACACCCTTCGGATTTTTCAATTACGCTAGCATGATCTTTCGCATGGTCAGAATGATTCAGCCTGCGGACTTAGGAGCTGCATCTGCAATGGGCAGCATCACCCTCATTGTGATCGCCATCGTCATCCCGTTACAACGCTGGCTGACTCAGCGTCGGCGGTACCAGACCGTCACGGGGCGCATGAGAACTGGATTGATAGATCTAGGCAGGGCACGCTATCCCATTTTCGTGGCCATACTGTTTTTGGTTGCACTGTTGACCATCATTCCCCTGTTCACGATGGTGGCGGCCACCTTTATGGTACGCGCAGGTTTTTGGTACACGACACCTCTGTTTACCACAGAACACTGGATCTCACTCTTCGGCGACACGCTCTTTTGGGATGGTCTCAAAACAACGCTCATTCTGGGCTTATCGACAGGTTTGCTGAGTCCTTTCTTGTTCTCGATTATGGGATACGTGTTAGCCCGGACACAATGGCGTGGCAGAGTGGCTCTGGACAGTATTATCTGGACCTCGTCAGCTGTGCCGGGGATGCTCTCGGGGCTGGGACTCATGTGGATGTTTCTGGGTGTACCATTTCTTAGGTCGCTGTACGGGACCATTGTCCCGCTCATAATGGTTGTTGTGTTGGGAGGCAAGTTGATCGGTGTTCAGCTTTCCAAGGCCGTGTTCTTTCAGATGGGTCAAGATCTCGAAGAGGCCGCGCGTGTATCTGGGGCAGGATGGTTCAGAGCGTATGTACGCATCTGGATCCCTTTGCTGGCACCGACGTTGGCATTGCTTGGGGTCATTAACTTTGTGATGGCTGCGGGCACCACAAGCAGCATCATTCTGTTGACTGCAGGTAAGACCACCACGTTATCCATTCTAGCCCTCGAATGGGCGCGAGATGGACTGCTGGAAGTCGCGAGCGCTTATAATCTAATCATCGTTCTCCTTACTGTGGGTGTAGCTCTGGTAGCACGGACATTTGGCTTACGCGTGGGAATGACACACAGCTTGTAAAACGTAGTGAGAGGCACCCCCGGTTGGAACTACTGCGAATTATTCATGGTGTTCAGCAAATGGCGGCTACCGTATAAGGCTGCGTTAAACCACGTGGGCTCAGGTAAAGGACGATCACTATTTCAGGCTTTAATTTCCGGCCCTTTCAATTCTTTCCGGAGGGGGTTTTACGACTTCATATCGGCCAAGGATCTCCAGTCTCATGCTCGGGTTGGGAAAATACGAATCCAGCTCAGCCCTATTTTTGTTGGCGTGCAAATACTCAATCTTGGCCTCAATATCTTTACCCGAGGCCGAATTCGCTTCGCCTAAGTCTAGGTCAACATCATAGGGACGGACCCAATTGAAACGATAATAGGCATCGACAAATTCAGGGTCAAGATCCATGGCTCTCTGGGCAAGGGTTATGCCCTCTCTAAACTTCCCGCCCCAATTGGCCAGCATGGCCAGGTTCATGAGGGCCTCAGCGTGGGCTTCGCGATCCACCTGAGACATTTTCGTTTCCTCGATCAGCTGTATTCCTCCCACTGTCATTGGACGGGGCGAACGTACCATTCCAATTTTTATTACCTCATCTAGTATTTCAAGAGCCAGTATCTTGTGGCCTTCTATGGTTGGATGGACATGGTCCAAAAACAGCTCCTCCCCCGTTATGCCTTCGGGGGACCTCTCCGATATGATCGAGTCAAAATCCACAACAGGGACATTCATCTCACGGCCAATATCACTGACCGAATTGCCCAAGGCAGATATCGCCCTCAATGGACATACATCCTCATCTATGGCCCTTCGGTAAGCCACCTTGGCTTCTCCATACCGTCTCAAAGCAAAAAGAATGTCCCCCTTTAACGCAAAGGTATGAGCATATCGAGGGTCTAATGTTTCAGCGTTCAATATATGAATGAGCGCTTCTTCAAACTCCTTTTCCCGGACCAATTCTAGGGCCCATTCATAGTTTCGTATCCACTCCTCTAATGCTGGCTTTCTTAAGTTATCTCTATGTTGCGATTTAAAGGGCGCCTCATGCCGCATTTTTGCAGCCGGGGTCACCAGAATAACTTTGGAATCAACCGATCGGGCGAGCCTGATGATTCTGGTCAGGTTAAATCTAAAATGAGCGACCACGTCCTTTTTCTGCTCATCATCTCTTGCATAGTCGTACGGTCCAACCGAAAGGTCCAGGATAGGATTGACCTCTTTGGTAAGCTCGTGAACAGTCCCCGCTTTACCCTTTCCACTTGTCCAATACCCGATAATGTTATTCAAAAGTGAATAGATCCGTAATTTGGAGGCGAGGGTTCCAAGATTTCGCAGAACCATTGGTAGCCTAAGTATTTTTGAATAGGTCCTTCTTTCCAGGAATTCATTATGCCCCGTGTAGACAACCACCAAGTCGGGTTCATATTGAATAAGCTCGTCCATAAGTAGCGCAATCCGGTAACTGGCATAACTGACGCCGCCGGCGTTGATGACCTCCCATTGATGCTCCCGGTCAACGTAATTGAGAAAATCTTCAAGCCAGCTACAAAAAGAAGTGTGAGGGAGGTACGGTCTACCATAGGTGGTGGACCCTCCGACACAAAAGGCGCGCAATCTATTTGCCGGTTTCGTCTGCGTAAATGACTCATTAGGAAACAACTCAAGCTTAGGAATGCGAGTAACCGTAACAGGAATGTTTTTTCCATTCTTTTTGAAGACGGAGTCGGTGAAGAGCCTCTCCTGGGTGCTAAAACCGATAAACGGATCCTGACTGCTTGCCCCTTTGGGAAGGTCAAAAATCGCCAGTACACCTTCAAGGAGAAGAAAAAACAGTGCGCAGGTAAATGCGCCAAAAGCGATGAGTTTGGGTATTGATGGTGAATGGGGGCTTGTTGGATTCATTGACCGAGCCTTTGCCAGAGAGTCTTCGATAACCAGCCATGATTAGGATGTCAACCACTCCGTACTTAGCAAGGGCGGGTGAATTGCAGGAAAAAAAAAAGGGCCGCACCTCTTATAAAAAACGCAGCTCCGCAAAAACTGGCTCGCCTTCGTGGACGCATTCCGAACTCTCCTGCTGCGGCCAACGCCTAAAATTCGGGTACTTTTCAGCAATATTGGATATTCAGGTTAGGTAATTCAAAACGTAAAGGAAGGCTAGGCTAAGGAGGGCCGGGAATTTGTCAATTCTTATTAGCCTCGGAGCCGCTCTGGACCTGGGTTTGCTCAGTTTTAGACCCCCAAGACTCAATTCATGAGCCAATGAATTGCGTTTGGCGTGAATAATGAAGTCCTACTAGCAAATAGGCATGGCTGAACCCCATTGACTAATCAGAGTGGATTTTATCCAAAAGAAACCACAGTATTATTAGGTGACTATCTAGATAAGACCTCCACCAGGGCTCATGGCTTTGTTAAATAGGCCTTGATGATGCCTAAACTGAGCTCCTTTTGGCGCCCATAAGACTTAAGATCCAAGAACTCTTCATCGGTGTGCATACCTTGCCCATAGGGGCCCAGCCCGACCAGTAGATCGATATTTTTGGACGACAAGTGATTGGCATCTGAACCATAACCCACGTGCTGACCTTTAACAGTCCAACCCAATTTAGTACCTGTTGACTGCGCTAGTTTAAACAAGCGACCTGTATTTTTAGAAGTCAAGCTAGGCAGCTTGACGATGAACTCCGTCTTGCCCGTAGGCGGAACGTCTTTATTGTAAAAAGACAGGTGGACCTTGCTGGCAATGTCATCGATTTTTGTCAACGCCTCTTTTAAATCGGATTCTGAGACAAAACGAATATCGATTTTGGTTTCGGCATTTTCACAAACCACGTTGGGCTTTAGTCCCCCTTTAAGCGTCCCGGGGTTTACCAATAATTTTCGATTCAAGTCGGTCAACTCATGAATCTGCGTGATCTTATGCCCAAGTTCGACACAGGCACTGGTTCCTTTTACTGGCTCTAACCCGGCATGAGAGGCTTTGCCTTTGACAGACAGTTTTAACCAATACACGCCAGCCTGCGACGTCACCAAAGTCCCACCAGGTAGTGCGGGTTCAAACACCAACGCCCCGCGAATGCCATCTAGTAATTTAAGATAAACAGCGCGCGTGTGCGGTGACCCAATCTCTTCGTCATCATTGATGATCACTCGGATTTTAGATTTGAGTTTGTCATCCAGGCTAGCCAGCACGTCCTTGATCAAAACCAAGCCGCCCTTCATATCAATGATCCCTGGGCCGTGATAGTGATCGCCCCTTTTCTCAAAGGTCTGAAACTTAGACTCCGTTGAAAATACCGTGTCCATATGCCCCATCAATACGAGTTCGGGTTTGGCATTGGGAGTCTCAAACACCAACACTTTGTGGTCATTGGCGCCGTCTAGGACCTTGGCTTCATAGCCTATCTTTTTGAATTCAGGAATTAGTTTTTGACGAACCGCTTCGAGACCCTTTGTATTTTGGGTGCCAGAATTGATATTCACCAAATCTTTTAACAAAGATAAGGACTCCGCTGAGAGCTGATCCGCGGATTGAACACTTGTGGCCGCAAACAACAACAGGAACGCCAAAGATATTGAGATTGATTTCATGATTGTTTCTTAGGTTTAACTTGCCCCAACTGAGTTTCTGCAAACCATTTTAATGATTGGAATTCCCTTTTGCGGAACGGCCCATCGAGACCCAAAGAATCCTGCCGGCGACCACATACCAGCCCCCGTCTGGGAGCCCAAAGCAGCTAACGTCGCCAAGGAACCCTATTTCGACCAAACAGTATTCGATAACGGCAAAGTATGTCAACTCGACCTAGCAGACTTTAATTTCCTCCCAGGGCGCAAATAAACGACGCATTAATTGCATCTTTCCCAGGACTCAATTCAAAGCTATTCCTTCGCCACCCACCTATTAGATAAGAGGACGGTGATGACATTAGGACCGTTCAGGAACTCTTAGTGCGTTGGGATATGAGCACGACATTGATATATTCCTATCTCCCGAATTGGGGTGGACGAGGAGTACGAAGTCCAGCCGATGTGCTGATGTCGAAGCCCAATTTTCTGCATCCATAATGGGATTATGCCGGTCGGCTCACTTAATAGTTAGCCGCCAAATGGCGATATATTTTCAGGAGATTACTATGCAAGATAAAAACTTCAGAATTAGAACAATGAACCGAAAGGAAGTTGACTATGCCATTGAATGGGCAGCCAAGGAGGGCTGGAACCCAGGCATTCATGATGCGGATTGTTTTTATTCACCTGATCCGAATGGTTTTCTCATTGGGCTTTTGGGCGATAAACCGATTACTACAATCTCTGCGATCAAATACGGCGAGTCTTTTGGCTTTCTTGGTTTCTACATTGTCAAACCAGAATATCGTGGCAAAGGTTACGGCATTCAGATCTGGAACGCCGGTCTAAAATATCTTGAAGGGCGAAATGTTGGTCTTGACGGAGTCATTGCCCAACAGGACAACTACAAAAAGTCTGGTTTCAAATTGGCCTATCGCAATATACGCCATGAAGGGGGCGGCGGCGGCAAACTCCCCGAATATTCAGAAATTGTAAAGCTTTCCACCTTGCCGTTTGAAACAACTGATTCATACGATCGACCTTTCTTCCCCGCAAATCGAACACAATTTATCAAATCCTGGATCAATCAAGCTGGCTGCAATGCTCTGGGAATCATGCAAAATGGCAAACTTGCAGGTTATGGCGTAAATCGCAAGTGCCGTTCTGGTTATAAAATAGGTCCTCTTTTTGCCGACAGCCCGGAATTAGCGGAAGTGCTTTTTCTAGCGCTAAAATCAGGGATCAAACCAGCAGAATCATTTTATCTTGATACACCGGAAGTCAATCGAGCGGCTGTCGCATTGGCAGAGCGCTATAATATGAAAGTTATATTCGAAACTGCCAGAATGTATACGGGGGGAAAACCTGATATCCCGTTAAATCATCTTTTTGGCGTGACTTCCTTTGAACTTGGCTAAATTAGAATTTTGCGGCTATGATCGGCCGGGGAGAGCCAGAGTACCACACGGCAGGTGTATTTCTTGAGGGTCGATCTCCACAGGCACCTGAGACCTTTATTATAGGGGACTTGACTACATTGAATAGGATCACCTGCTGTAAATGAGCGTACTGGCTATCCAGCCTGGCTTGCCATGACATTGAGCTCTTGCCGTGGCATCCACCGCTAATGCGCCCTTATAAACTGGAATTACTTCTATCCTCCCTTCCGGCAGGATCGTCTAGAAACCCAGGACATAAAATAAGACAGGGCCGCGCCTCAGAAGAAACACGGCCCTTTTGAAAGCTGGCTCCCCGGGAGGGACTCGAACCCCCGACAAAGTGGTTACAAGTACCCCTGATATTTCTACCAGGCTTGGACTATCTCATCACCCCTTCCTCTCAATTTATTGAGAAATGGGTGTCGGGCGCTAGCGAGGTCTTATTGGTAGGGTCCTCAACCTCTAGTCTCTGCACGTTCCTGCCTACTAAATTCCCATTCGGCAGGCTTCGCTCAGGATTCCCTTATCCCTTAATTCCGCTCAGGATTTAGGGTTCCCTGAATTCACCCGATTTTTCAATCCGTCTTACGACGGAAAGCTGCAACAAGGGTCACAGCCACCTGCTCTACCAGCTGAGCTACCGGGGAAAGTATCTCCATTAATACGCTTATCCCCTAATTGTGACAGCCTCAGCCAAAGGCTGATCCGCCTCAGGCGGAACCTGCTCTACCAGCTGAGCTACCGGGGATAACTACAATTTATACCAAGGTCCTCGAAATTTTACCAGCCTAGCTGGAGGATGGTCCGTCTCTGGAGGGCCTTGGAAACTTCTGATCTAACCACTGCCGGCCCTTGCCCGACTTAAGGAACAATTCGCGTTTACGGGCCGCTAGAGTCTCGGTAAATTCTTGCGTATGAAGCAAGATGAACGGACCATTTTGCCTGGTCCACTGAGTTGCACCACCGTTGTGCTCCGCCAACTTTTCTATCGGAGACTTATTAGAATACCCAACGTATCGTTTGTTGTTTTTGAGGCTTCGTAGGACGTATACGTGCGCCACTGTTTGCTACTTGTGACAGCCTCAGCCAAAGGCTGATCAGCCTCAGGCTGAACCTGCTCTACCGGCTCCGTGAGCTTCAGCTTAAAGCTGATCAGCCTCTGGCTGAACCGGGAAAAAAACCTATATTCTAATACCTACCACACACCCTGGTTAATTCCACGTGGCCCCACACTTAGGCTCCTCAGCTCTTCCAGCATCTTCTGCTGGTGCGTGGCGGGCCAGTAGATCCGTTGACAGTGCCGGCAAAAAGAGAACTTCTCCTGAGTCGAGAAAACGTAAGGGGGGACCTTTTCTTGAACCACGTCTTTGGGGATCGATTCAAGTAGGTCATTACACTCCACGCACCGGGTGAAGGCGTTCTTTACAGGATCTAAACCATAGGCATACATTACCTGCTTGAGCTGCTCACGGAACTGGGTACTCTCGATGAGCAGATAGTCGGGAGGGCCTTTTTTACGAATTCCAAGGTCACGGGTCAGGATCAAGCGGCCTTCCTTCCTTGCAGTACGGATCAATCCATAGCCCGTTAGATGGGAACCGTAGGCCACATCCAAGCCTATGATCCGAAGCCACTTGGCAAGTTTCCCCAGCATTCTGTCCGCTGCAAATTTTACCGATTCAGTCCGCTTCTCGCCCATGGGTTACCCGTAAGGATTGAAAAAGCCGCCCTCGACACATACCATATAATCAACCCTGCATGAATGTGAAGTGGTTTCCCCGTCAACGTTTCTTTTATTTTACCGTTGCAGCATGCCTTGCAATGGCGCTCGTTTATTTTTCCCTGGGAGCATTGCTGGCTGCGCTGGGGGGTTTTCTCGTAAGAACGGATAACCCCACACCCGTCGATGCCGTGGTGGTTTTGAGTACGGGAGTCGAATATTACCCCAGACTGATAGAGGCCGCGCGGCTCTTTCAAGAGGGATATACAGAGAAAGTGGTCATCAACGGAAACCGGAAGACAGAGGTGCTCCGGGATCTGGAGGAGAGAGGCTTCACCCCCTGTTGTCCATGGCAGGAGAACTCCGTCCGGATACTCGCTCTTTTGGGTGTACCGCGGGACCGAGTTCTTGCAGTCAGCGCTGAGGATGCCTATGACACCGTCAGCGAATCAGATGTGGTTGGCAGGGAACTGATCCAAGCAGGAATGACAAGTATTATTATCACCACCAGCAAATCCCATACGCGGCGGGCCCATAATATCTGGGAGCATAATTTTCCGGATCAGCTCTCCATACAGATGGTTGCCGCTCGCACAGACCCCTACTCTCCTACCGGGTGGTGGAAAGAGGGACGGCAGATCCGTTGGGTCCTGGCAGAGTATGGTGCCTGGCTTTACTATTTTTGGAAACGCAAAATGGAGCCAAACCAATAACACAACGCCCGCGCCACTCTTTTGCCACCCATCTACTCGAAGACGGCTACGATATTCGCACTGTCCAGGAATTACTTGGGCACAAGGACGTGACCACTACCATGATCTACACCCACGTTCTTAATCGCGGTGGGAAAGCCGTCCTAAGCCCCGCAGATAAATTATGAGAAAACCTATCATGGAACCGGGATAGGCTGAAGTAGCGTACCGGGATAGGCAGAACTAGGTTTATGGCTGCCTCCTGATTGACAAACGAGCCTAACTGGCGGAAACTTTTAAGAAATAATCTTTATTAACAATGGCTCCTAAATATATAGGCTGAAGAAGAAAGCAGCGTTTGTAATAATAGAAAGTTCTACTTACTTAATAGTTAGGTTTCTGGGAGATTGTCAATGAAAAAGATTATTCTCACTGTGTTCCTCCCTCTTCTGATAATCCTGTTTTATAGCTTTGCCATCGCGGAGGTAGAGGTTTATTACACCTACGGGCAGTTCATCAAGATGGTTGAAGAAGGTAAAGTAAAATCCGTTGTTTTAAATCCCTATTCTGAAATTAACGGCATCCTTCTTGAAAACGGAAAGGAACAGCGAATCCGAACTTACGCCGATACCGGGGCATCAAATGACCCCTTACTGCTTAGATTTCTAAAACAGCGAGGTGTGAACTGGCAACTAAAGACCGAAAAGGAGCACAGCAGTTCACCTTCTGACTCGTACTACAATATCTTTCTAGGATTCTTAATTCTTACACCGTTGGTAAGCCTTAGCATTTTGATTATGTTCATAGTCCTTTGGAAGAAGCTCTCGTCTTTGCAGAGGACGATAAAGTTGGGACGAAGCGACTGATTTGAAAAAAATTTACTTAGATACCTAACCACCGGCTTGAGACAGACCTTCGTCCCGCCGCTTTATGGACGGGACTCGGCTGCTCAGCCTGAACGTTGAGGCTGTAGGAAAAGGTGCACCGAAAAATTTATGAAAAAAAAGACGTCCGTATTTGGCGTATAAGAGACGATCTCGGGTGAGGATACCATTTTGGTACCACCAATTTTGCCTCATTTTTTATTTTTCGGACTTTTCCTACAGGCTCGTTAGGCGTTACACAAGATGAACCAATTGCCGTTTGACCCCGCTGAGGAACGCTACGTGAGCCTCGCGACGTATCGACGTAGTGGAAAGGAGATCCGTACGCCAGTTTGGATTGCGAAGGCCGAAGACTGCTATTACGTGTTTAGCGAGGGGAAAGCCGGGAAAGTAAAACGCATTCGTGCCAACGGCAAAGCCCGCTTAGCGGCCTGCACATCTCGCGGAGACATTCGCAGCGATTGGTTAGAATCCAAAGCACGAGTCGTAGCGGAAGCGGGGATCATAAAACGTGCATATGTGGCGCTACGGGAAAAGTATAGGTGGCAGATGAAGGTCGGTGACGTTTTCTCGAAGCTGATCGGCCATTACGACAAACGAGCGATAATTGAGTTACGGATAGGGCAAGCTGGATAGACGACGGTGCCACCTAACCAGCCGCTTCAGACCGACGCCTTTAGGCGCCCCTCACCTTAATCGTTATGCGGTAGCGCTTTCATGCGCCATTGACAAGTGTCACGTGACAGTTTACAATTGATCAGTGATCAAAACGTTTGCCGACCGGCACACACAAGAGTTGTACGATACAGGGAAATCGAAAGGATTCCCTTCGGAAATTTGGAAAAGGGCTCTGCGGAGACTGGAATTTGTCGATTTGGCAACACGCTTGGAAGACCTGAGGGTTCCTCCTAGCAACCGACTTCATAAACTGTCAAAGGACCGAGCGGGCCAGTACTCCATTTCTGTGAATGCCCAGTGGCGGATTTGTTTTCGGTTTGCTGACGGTGACGCCTATGACGTCGAAATGACCGATTACCACTAAATCGAGGTGCGATATGAGCATTCCGAATAAAGGACAAAGGAAGATTCGGCCCACTCATCCAGGTGAGATGCTGCGTGAGGACTTCCTACCGGATTACGGGCTGACGGTATCGGGGTTTGCCGCGGCCCTTGGGGTATCGCGGCAGACTGTGAATGAGCTGCTTCGGGAACGGCGTGCAGTGAGCCCCGAGATGGCATTGCGTCTTTCTCGTTTGTTCGGGAACACGCCTGAATTTTGGCTAAATGCCCAGCGTGCCGTTGATCTCTGGGATGCTGCAAGGGAAATAAAGAGCAAAATCGACCGTATTTCACCGCTGGACACCGCATAACCCTCGGCTTGAGCCAGACCTTCATCCCGTCGTTTTATGGACGGGACTCGGCTGCTCAGCCTGAACGTTAGGCAGATCGACCATTTAAGAGCCCATCGAGGCGTGTTTGGAATACGTCATCCTCTACTTCCTAATCCTATTACTCGCCAGCGTTCTCATTGCCGAGTTTATTAGGCCTGCTCGTTCGCTTACGATCATCCTCATTTCAGTTCTGATCTACATCCCGAGCTATTTCGTCTGGTTCGCACTTCAATACCTCAACGTTGTCCCTCTCGATTCGCTTCTAAGGCAGGCTTTTGGCATCTACTCGTACGAACTTGTCGATTCGCCACTAGGGCAAATAGTCCTTTTCGGTCCGCCATTGTTGCCGTCCGTAGTCTTGTTATTGTGGTTTTTCGTCGTCCGAAGACGCCTTGTCGGAAAGGCCGAGCCGCCCTAGAGTCATGAGTGGTTCGGCATGTCTCGCTACTTAACAAGACACTCAAACCCGAACCTTAGGCACGCTCGGTGCGGCTGATTGGTCAAAGGGTTGGGCCACTAACAAATCAAAAGTTGTATGAATAATGCGTAAGATTGTTTTAATTGTTTGTGTGTTTTTCTTCTGCCAACATTCCATTGTGTACCTGGAGGAAAACCCTGTACCCGAGGTTGGTACACTCGTGAGAGTAAGGATACTGAGACTTGGGTCAGGTTGGCACTTTGGTATGTTTAATCGACTTCGTGTGGAACCTCCTTGTTTTCGTGTAGTGTTACTTCATTATGATGGAACAAATCGAATCAAGGAAATCATTGCGATGGAGGAAATTGAACAATTACAAGCTCATATTGTTTATAATGGAAGTAGTCAAAAAGCTCCAATTCTAGATACGACGCAGAAATGGAATGAGGAAGATTGGCGTGATATAAGGATCAACTTATTACAGGAAATAAATCGTCAAAATTGTTACTCAGAAAGAAGCAGTGAATAATAATTTAGTTGCGAGAAAA
This sequence comes from uncultured Binatia bacterium (SeqCode), assembly GCA_965215595.1. Taxonomy (GTDB): domain Bacteria; phylum Desulfobacterota; class Binatia; order UBA9968; family CAXXLF01; genus CBDCDW01. The sequence continues at coordinate 1,730,565 of CBDCDW010000007.1, forward strand.
GCCTAAAAGCGGATCGAGCGGAACCCGCAATGCGCTTGCGACGCTTCGTGGTGCCGCTCATTCTTAGACGTTATGCCATATTGAATTGAGACAACCATTTTCGGATTTTGTCTATCCTGTCTGATGACGGGGTCAGAGTTTTATATCTTGCCTTTCTTTGGAGATCGTTGACCCGCAGAAGTCTGACCCCAAAACTATAGAATAGCCAAACTCATCAAGTACGGACTACGATCGTGGCGGAAACAGACGGGGTCACTAGAACCGCTGGGCCAAAAACGTTTTCCTGCTTGCAAGGAGAGAACCATATGAAGGGAATTATTTTTCTCTTAGCTATTTCGTTGTAACCAACCTTTCTTTGGGTAGGCGAGGCAAGCCCGCCTATTGACTGTAAGGTGAAGGCCAAATTTACCAGCCAGGGGAGCGTTGGTGAAGCAATCGTGGAGGAGTTGCGTCAAGCAACAACCAAACTCTCCATGGCGATCTACGGCTTTAACAATCTAGCGTTGGCCGAAGAACTGGTAAACCTCGCCAAGAGAGGGATATCGGTGAGAATAAAAATGGATGATCAAAAGACTATGAAAAAGAAACATCTCCGGGTGATCCAATCTCTTCGGGCCAGAGGAATCCTCGTTCAGATCGTTGGTCGAGAAATCAAGAATCACAATAAGTTCGTCGTGATCGATGGTATCAAGATCATAACGGGCTCCTATAATTGGACCCTTAAGGCCGAAAAAAACTGGGAAAACCTGCTTATTCTCAACTGCCCGAAACTGGCCAAAATGTATGAAAGGGAATGGGAGACAATCCGCTAACCCTTTCGATATTCCATACGGCGCGGTCATTAACCCAAAGTCTTAACCAAAGGCGTTTCTTGATACAGGACCGTCTGAGGGTTTAACGAAGTGCTGAATGTTTTATGGGGCCATCATGGGATAGGAGCTGCTGGACGGCTTCAAAGGGCGGCTCATCCCCTTCGATGGATTGTTGGATGGAATTCATTAATTTGACCAGTTCCTTCCCCCGTACCTGGTATAGCGACTCGAAAAGTTCGAGACCACCGAGATAGAGGAGATAGTGCACTGTGACTGCGTTGTTAACTTCTTGTTTGCTATAACCTCCGTACTTGTGTTGTGGCTTGCCGGCAATCTGTTCGACCCATTCCTTTTGACTACGAGAGAAAATACCCTGTCGGAGCCGGAGTTTTTCTTCTTTCGAAAGATCCTTTTGATAGAGTTCCTCAAGAGAATCGGCAACCCGGGTGATAAATTTGGCAAACTCCAGTTCTTGCTCCCAGGCCTTTGCTGCCTGCAAGTACTCGGGGCTTGCTTCTCCGTAACGATCCCGAAAGAAACTCATCCCTGCGCGATTGCCAATAAAATTGGCCAGACTTTCATTGAATTTTACTGACCCGCCGACAAACAAGGTGTTGTGTAAGAGTTCATGAAAGATGACTTCCGCCAGGGTGACTTTGTCCAGTCGAAGGAGATGCTCCAAAAGGGGATCATCGAACCAGCCCAGGGTGCTGAAGGCCGATACGGGGCGGATGCTGGTGTCATACTCCCTTTGATGAAACCCGTTGGCTTTAGATTCCGCCTCCGCGTGGGAGAAATAGCCTTTGTAGGGTAACCGACCTACGAATGGGAACCACCAAGTATAAGGCTCAAGACTAGTCCAAGGGGCTGCAGTCAGCACATAAGAGAGAACAGGTCGATCCAGATGAGAATAGGAGGCATAGCTTCCCTTGACCCTCAATTTAAGCTTGTCACGGGCGTAGATTCGAACCGCCAGGACCAGTTCGAATTTTTCCCGAGTCTCGGTATCCAAATCAGGATTTTTTAGAAGCTTTTCGATGGGCTCGCGCTGCCAAAGAATCTTGCTCTCTTCATAGGCGGCGCGAATAATGTAAACCGGCGAGCAACCCGAGAGAATTACCAGAAAGATGAATAGAACGGGCGCGTGCATGTGAGATGGAGGATAGTGACCCAGAGCTTTCCAGGCAAACTAGTCGATGAGCTTGGCGCCGGGATTTCCGATTTCCATTGCCCACTCTTCCTTCTCGTACTGGAGCTGGTAGAGACGGTAGTAGATGCCCTGCTTCTCTAACAACTCCGCATGGGTTCCCATCTCGCGGATTTCACCCCGGTGCATGACGATAATCCGGTTTGCATTGCGAATGGTGGACAACCGGTGAGCGATCACTAAACAAGTACGGCCCCTCATGATCTTTTCCAGGGCGTCCTGAATCAGAAGCTCTGTTTCCGTATCCACACTGGAGGTGGCTTCGTCTAACACCAGCACCTCGGGGTCATAAGCCAGCACCCGAGCCATTGCCAAGAGCTGTCTCTGACCCGAGGAAAAGTTGCTCCCGCGTTCCCGTACCTGTGCGGAAAATTCACCGGGCAGTTTCCGGATAAAGCGCGCCGCGTTGGTGACCTGGGCGGCTTGTTCGATGCGCTCCAGGGGAACCGAAGTGTCACCAAGGGAGATGTTGGTCAAGATGTCACCCGAAAAAAGAAAAACGTCCTGAAGCACCAGGCCAATGTGACGTCTTAAAGCTTGAAGGTTCCAGTCCCGCACGTCGATCCCGCTCACGGTTACCGAGCCGCTCTGCACGTCATACAAGCGACCCAGGAGCTTGCTGGTGGTGGTCTTTCCGGAACCTGTGGCCCCCACCACAGCCACTCTTTCGCCGGGTTCAATGCGGAAGGAAATACCTTTCAGAACTGGATCATTGTCACGGTAACCGAACCAAACATCGTTAAAGGCGATCTCTCCCCGAAAGGGCTTGGCGGATACGGGTCGGTCGGGGCTGGTGATGGTGATGGGCGTATCCAGGAGATGGAATATCCGTTCCGCCGCCGCCATGGCCGACTGCATTACAGCGTATTTCTGACTGAAGTCACGCACGGGAACGAAAAATCGGTGGATATACTCCTTGAAGGCCACCAGGGTTCCAATTCCGATAGCTTCGTTCAAGACCTCCCCCCCTCCATACCAAAGTAAAAGGGCCACACTAACCGATCCTGCAGCCTCCACCATGGAAAAGAGAGAAGCCTCATAGATGTTGGACAACTGAATGGCATCTTTATGGGCTATGTTCAGTTCATCAAACTCCTGGAAGCTCTTCTCTTCGCGAACAAAGAGCTGGATGACGGACATGCCGGAGATAGCTTCTCCAAGATATGAGTTGATTCTGGCGATTCGCTCCCGAATGACACGGTAAACCTGTCGGGCCTTGATACGAAAGAAATTGATGGCGATGGCCATGGGAGGAATCAACGCAAGACAAACCAAGGCCAACCCCGCGTGCATATAGAACATGATCGCCACGATGCAAACCAACATGATAATATCGGCCACAAGGGTCATGATGCCGGAGGCAAACATCTCCTGAAGAACTTCCACATCGGTGGTCATGCGGGTCATGAGACGTCCCACTGGATTTCGATCAAAGGTGCTCATGGGAAGCTTCTGCACGTGAGAGAAGATACTGACTCGCAAATCCGCCAGTGATTTCTGGGCAACGCTCATGGTCAGGATATATTGAAAGTAGTGCGTAACCATCTCACCTATGACCGCCACGGCGAACAAGATGCCCGCCATGCTGAGACCCCATAGATTGGACCCTTCGATGAATCGATCGATGGTCACCTTCATGATGAAAGGTTGGGCAAGGCCAAAGGCCTGTTGGAAAGGGAGCAACAGCAGGGACAGCCAGAATACACGCTGGTACGGGGCCATGAAGTGCCACATACGCTTCATGAGCTTGAAGTCGTAGGCTTTTCCAAAAATCTCATCCTGTTGAGATGCCACACCCATTTACAGCTGCTCCAGTTCTTCCGATAATTGCTGCTGGTGGAAGAGATCCGCGTATATCCCTCCCCTTTGGATCAACATCTGGTGATCTCCCCGCTCCACCACTTCCCCCTCGTCCAGGACCAATATCTCATCGGCCTCTTTCACGGCGGAGATCCGATGGGAGATAATAATGGTCGTCTTTTCTTTGAGGACGTTCTTAAACTCCTGGAGAATCTCCTTCTCCGTCTGAGCATCCACGCTGGAAAGGCAATCGTCCAAGATGATAAACGGTGAGTCAAAGAGGATGGCCCGACCCAGTGCTGCCCTTTGTTTCTGTCCCCCTGAAAGGGCAACGCCCCTTTCTCCGACGATGGTACTCAACCCTTGAATGAAGCTTTCCACATCTTGATCCAACCGGGCCGTTCGCACAGCTTTATCAATGGTCTCATCGGAGATCCCATCCCGGCCATAGGCCAGATTGCTGCGAAGTGTAGTGGAAAAAAGAAACGCATCCTGTGGAACGTAACCCAAGGCTTGCCGGAGATCGGCGAGACGAAGCGTGCGGATATCTCGCCCGCCGATTAGGATCTCTCCCGAGGAGACATCGTAGAGCCGGGGGATGAGCTGAACCAGGCTTGTTTTGCCTGCACCTGTACGTCCCACAATCCCAAGCTTTTGCCCTCGGGGGAGATAGAAATTGATATTTTTTAGGGCCGCCTCGCCGTTGCTTTTTCCATCGTAACTAAAGCAGACGTCGCGAAATTCAATTCCCTGCCCCGAATCCGGAAGGGGAACCGGTGAAGGCGGATCGGCAATGGCGGGCTCTACCTTGAAGAGCTCTTCGATCCTCTCCATGGAGGCCTTGCCCCTTTCCAGAAGCGCGAGCATCCAACCAAAAGCCGCCGTGGGCCAAGCAAGCACATTAAGGTAGGCGATAAACGCCACCACGTCAGCGATCATCAGATTGCCGGAGATGACCCGGGCACCTCCATACCAAAGGACCACCAGGACCGTCATCCCACTGATTCCACCCATGAAGGGATGCACCAGGCCGCGGAGCCGTGCTAGATCCATATTCCTTGCCTGGTATACACGATTGAATTCCATGAACTGGCGCGTCTGGTCCTGCTCCCTCCCATAGGCCTTCACTACGTGGATGCCGCTGAGATTTTCCTGGACATGGCTGCTCAAAACCGACATCTGCTGTTGCACTTTGAGGGAGGTTGACTGGATTTTGCCCCTAAACTTTCGAAACACCCAGGCCATAAGGGGGTAGGTCAAAACCACCACAAAGGTCATACGTAAATCAATTTGAACCATCAAAACCATGGCGTAGAGGTAGTACAGAGGTGCATTGATGAGATTCAGGATTCCGGGGCCCAGCAGCATTCGCACGCTGTTGAGGTCGTTGATGGCACGGGACATCAAATCCCCTGTCATCTGGGATCGGTAGTAAGAGAGGGGGAGTCGGAGCAGATGGGAATAGATATCATTGCGCAGTTCGTACTCGATGGCCCGACCCGAATTAAAAATCAAAAAGCGAGAAAAAGTCCGGACCAATCCCTGACCTATGGCGGCCCCAATAATCATCACCGCATAGGTGACCACTTCTTCCTTGGCTCCCCCCCGCTCGATGACACTCACGGCGGCGCGTAACCACCATGGGATCAACATAATGAGGGTGGCGGTACCGAAGAGACAAATACCGCCTAGGAGATAACTCTGCCAATGGCGCCAGAGATAGCTCCTTAACCTTTGCATTCCAGTCATAATCTCAATGCACCTTCAGTGTCTCGGGGTCATGCGGATGATATCCCATGACTCCAACGCAACACCACTACCGAATTTCGGATGTTCTTTTTTCTTCTCCTAGCTCTGGGAACCCTTCCCGTCAATGGCTCGAGCTGCCAGACTACTTCCTTTCCCATTTCGGAAGCCCGATCATATCCCTGGGGATGGAAAGGGCGCCAAAGAAAAACTCGGAGAGGGTACTGAGGGGAGCAGGGGTTACATTCGGTTTTTTCAAGGGTCCTTTGATTCGAAAACTCGCCACCAGCAATGAGTTTTTAATGCCCGCGATTCCCTTTCCCAGGATGGGAATATAGTTTACTGCTGCGTCCAGCTTTGGAAAGGGACGCACGGCAATGACAAAATTCATATTCGTATTGGAACCATCAATGGTTCCGGCTCCGCTCAGGCGAATGTCCTCACTATCGAGGACGAAGTCTTTGGTGGAGTAAATTCCTTGATTTATCCTAAAGTCGCCACTGACATATCGGTAATGAACGCCCTCGTTGTTAATGTCCGGCATTCTCAATGTGAACCAGCGGGACAGGTCCATGAGACTGAGGACACGCACGAGGATCTTAAACCGCCGAACCATTCCCTCCTGCATTCGAAGCCGGAACTCGCCATTAAGATTTTTCTTTCTCTCGGACCCTGTTTCGCCTGTGGAGTTGAAGCTACCGGTAAGATCCACCTTGCCTGTAACTTCACTGGTTTCTTTGCCAAAGAACCCTAACATTTCCTCTACGGGAAGTCTCTGGATATCCGGCTCTATGGAAAAGGTAAGATTCTGCCCTGGATGGTCCACCAGCAATGCCGTTCCTCGAACGGTTCCCCCCTTGGATTTGGTGGAGATGTTATCAAAGACCCACCGTCTTTGTTTCAGGGAAAGATCGGAGCTCAAGTCTGTGAACGAAAAACCTTTGTAGCCACCCTTGCCCACCTCAACTCTGCCCTTTACCTCGAGCCCACCATACCAACGCACCATTGCCGGAGAAGGAGTTTTTAAAGGTTTGCCGCGCGGTAAAAGCTCCGTAAAGTCCATGAACGGGGCATTGGCGAGAAATGTCAGCTGTGGTTTTTCAAAATAATTGTATCGACCTGTTAAATTCATCTTGTAACCGCCAGTAGTCCCTCTAACTCCCTTGAGGTCAACCCCGAATTGATCGAATATGAGTCTCCCGGAGACATCCTTTATGGGTTTTTTGAACAACCGCATGGGAAGTTGAACACCGGCCAACTCCAACGACCCGGTAAGCTGCCGGTCCCCATTACGCCCCAGGGAGCCTCGATAGCGAACTTTTCCTTGGACCGTACCAGGATCCTCAGGAGAACCAACACCGAGAAGCATACGGGTCACTCCTCCTAATCTTACTCCGGGCAAATCCACTTCCAGTTCAAAATTTGGTTGTCCGGATTGATACCCCGTCAAGACCCCCCCAAGGCGAATAGGTGTACCCCCCACTCGTACGGTCACTCCACCAGTCCGTATCTCTTTAGGAGAAAAGGAGACATGGCCGTGAACCCTGGATAGCGAAAAATTACCAACTCTGACGCCTGCATCCTCCAGCAAAACCTGCCCTCGGTAAAATAGCGGGGATTTAAAGTCCGTCCTAAGGTAAACTATAAACTTACCCGTACCGGTCAAATTTTGCATTCCACCAGTGGCTTTAATTAGTCGATGGGGTAAGAAATTCGCAGCCAACTGCTTCCACAACCGTTCGAGATCCGTATTGCCCCTGATACGAACCTCAAGGGGATCTCCAGTCGAAAAAATTTTGTAGGTCCCTTCAATGTCATCCAACACCACCTGACCGTAGTTTCCCTGAAACCGGCTGTAGGACAGGACTCCCTTATCCAGTGCGAGCCGCCCACTCAAATTTTCTACTGGGAGATAACGGCTGCTGGCCGGAACCCATTTCAAGCCCCTGACCTCGGCCTGAGCCGCCAGTCGGTTTTCAAACCCGGGACCAAACGCGTCTAGAACCTTTGAGAGGCGCCCTTTTATGTGGGCGTTGGACAACCGCAATTCTCCCTCTTTGACCCCCTTTATCCAGGAGCCTACGGCGGAAGACTTGAGATTTGGTGGAAAATACTTCCACAGAGTTAAAATAGGTACGAAAGAGGACGCAACACTTAGTTCCACGTAAGGATCTTTTTCCGTTGGGGAACGTATCAAACCCTGCGCGGACAACTCAAAATCTTTGGAGTTATAGGATAGGCGTTCAAATCGGATCTCACCTGGCAACACTCCCAAATCCAACTCAATTCGGCCATCACCCAGTGCCAGGGCCTTCATGCTGGAACCGGGGAACCCTACTTTGAGTTTGCTAAAGTTGAGATCTCCTTCGATGCGCAGGTTTTCCGACAGGATGCCCTGCCAGCGAACGCTTGAACTGAGTACACACTTAAGCCCCTTAACGGGAAGGAGGTTGGCAAAGAAGTCCGGCAGTAGTCTTGCCGGTAGCGACTCCACTGCTATGCGGACATCCAACCAGGTATGGGAAAACTCAAAGCTCCTGTCAGGGAAAACCACCTCGCCTTCCGATGCGAGTCCCGCCCGTTGGCCGTCCTTCTCCACGGTGGTATTAATGCTATAGCCCAGAGCGGAAACCCCAGGCCCGGTTCCAAAGGGTGAAATATCTCCCGGTTCAATATGCCGGAGCTCCAGGTCCATGTCATGGAAGTAGGTGGTGGTAACGCCTCCGCCCTTACGTGGCTCCCGGAACACCACCTGCCCATTGTGGATTCCCACCTTATTAATATTGGAACCAAACAGCGCCACTACCAAGTCAAACAAGCGCGGGTTACGCCCCGAGCTGCGGTTAAACCGAATGTGGGGGTTATGGAAGTGGATCCCATCAAGAACCACCTTGCGCCAGAGCAAAGGCAATATGGATATTTGGATTACGACCCTCTCCGAAACCAGAATAGGCTTGTCCTTTTTGGGATCGCTCAACGCAAAGTCATGGATGGAGATCCCCACGACCCTGCCTACGTGATATTCCGCTTTCCCCGCATTAACTTTAAATTGGGTTCGGTTTTCAACTTCACGAATAAGGATGCGACGGAACTCTCCCACCTGGACCAGGTGATGCAATGCAAAGAGGACCAGCACAACGAGAAATACGACACCGGCGGCTAGTAGACTGATAAATTTAAAGAATTTCCTCATAGGAATGCAGAAACGCCCTTTTCATGCTAATGCAACACAGGTTAAGGCGCAAGCTAACCCCCGCTCTAAGGGAGAAGGGCAATGATACGTGCAGGTCCCCCGGATCCCCCCCTCACCTTCATGGGAAAGGCCATCAAGGTGGCACCCCTTGGAGGCAGACGATCCAGGTTGGCGACGTTCTCGAATCCAGGTTTGTTGGCTTCGCTAAGAATTCGGTGGGCAATAAAGTCTTTCGATTTCCCGTAATCCAAACTGGCGGTGTCAATTCCCACAGCATCGATCACCCGCCCATTAACCAAGAACTGAGCCACCTCCCGGGAAATGCCCGGAAAACGGAGATGGCTCACGTCACCGGGTTTATCAGTACCCAAATATTCTTTCTTATGGGGCCAAAACCGACCCCAACCCGTTAGGATCAATACAATGGCACCGTCCGGGATCCGGCCATGGACTTTTTCCCACTTTCGGACATCTTCCACCGTAACCCGATAGTCCGGGTTTTTGGCCGTCTGGCTTCGTACATCAATGACCGTGGCCGGACCAATAAGCTTGTCCAAGGGGATCTCATCCGCGGTCCATCGACTTTCAGCAAAATGAATGGGTGCGTCCAGATGCGTCCCGCCGTGCTCCGCCAGGGACATGTTGTTGGCTGCAAACCAAATCCCAGCAGCATTCCTGCCCGCGGCCACCCTCTCCAACGTAAAGGGTTTAGCCGTCGGCCAGTAGACGGTGTCCTGGTCAAAGGCATAGGTGAGATCGATGACTTTGGACTCATCAATAGCCGCAGCATTCCCAGGCACAAGGAGAAGGCAGAAGGCTATGAGCCAGACATTTCTTTTCAGGACTGGACCAAGATTGTTATATTTCGGTCTGCCGAGGGACCTTTTCATTGTTCTCCTCCTAATCTCTTAACAGCATAGAGCATAGCGTCCTTGCGGATTCGGGACCACTGACTACCGACTACTGACCTTTGACCGGACCCGGGGATTGACGACCAGAGGTCTGTAGTCCGTTGTCTCTTTACTTTTCTCGCTCAGTCCTCAGTACTCGTTACTCGTCACTAATTAGCCTGCGATCATCTCATAGTAGGGACCTTCCGAAATGTTACCCCAATCCTGGATCACTTGCTGGAATTTGGTGTAGGAGGCGTAGACCTTGCCTGCCATTGGGCTCCTTGTGGATTCTTCCCGGTTCACCTGCTCCGCGAGCCCCTTGAGGGACTTCATCACCGCCGGTGGAAACTGAAGGATCTCTACCTCACCCTGAAAATCATTCTGTAGTTTTTTGAGCGCAACGGCGTTTTTCACGTTGTACTCAGTAGACGCCGTGGTCCTGATAGCCATGGCAGCAGCGTCCAGGATACTACGAAGGTCCGTTGGCAGTGACTCATAGGCTTTCTGATTGAATACGAACTCCGAAACCGCCCCGGGTTCCTGCCAACCTGGATAGTAGTAGTACCTGGCTGCCCGGTGGAGTCCCAGCCTCATATCGTCGTGGGGGCCCACCATCTCTGCGGCGTCGATGACACCTCGTTCGAGGGCGAGGTAAGTATCGCCTGGCGAGGTCAAGACCACCGTGGCGCCAGCCTTTGACATCACCTTACCGCCAAGACCGGGAATTCGAATCTTGAGTCCCTTGTAATCGGAAACCACATTAATTTTCTTACGAAACCATCCACCCATTTGAGCACCAGTAGATGCAGAAGGACGTGGAATGAGCCCAAAAGGTTTATAGGTCTCCTCCCAGAGTCTTAAACCGTCACCGGAATAACACCACGCATACTGACCCTGTGCATTCAATCCAAAGGGAACAGCCGTAAACCACTGTGTCGCCGGTTCCTTGCCGGCCCAGTAATAGGCGGCACCGTTGTACATCTCGATGGTCCCCTGCTGGCAGGCGTCAAATGCGCCAAGAGCAGGGACCAACTCGCCAGCCGCAAAAACTTCAATTTTTAGCTGCCCCTCACTCATGCTTTCCACCAAACTCGCAAAACGTTTGGCATTGCCTTGAAGGATGTCAAGTGCCGGAGTCCAAGTCGTTACCATCCGTCACTGATGTTTGCGTTTGGTGATGACCTGAGGGGCGTCCTGTGGCTTGGTGTCCTGACGGCAACCCGTGACGGCAGCACCCACCGCTGCCAGCAGTCCTCCCGCCTTTAGAAGAAAATTTCGACGTTCCATCTACACCTCCGAGAGACTTGTCTCTGAATTGGCCCTTCCACACTTTCAATGGGGCGCAACGATTACGCAACACTTCGGCCGCTGTAGTGCGGAAATTGTGGTTCTGTGAGTTGAGAGCCACTGCCATGGCAAGGGATTGGGCGTGCCTCAGCTTGACAGGCCTATTCTTATCATCCAGACTTCAAATAATCGAGGTCTGAATTTGTGAAAGTCAAGAAGGTGGTATTGGCTCAACCCCGGGGGTTTTGCGCCGGCGTTGAGATGGCTGTTGAGACTGTGGAACGGGCCCTCAAAAAGTACGGCCCGCCTCTGTATGTCTTTCACGAGATCGTTCACAACCGCTCCGTTGTGGATGGATTCACCAGCCGTGGAGTGGTCTTCGTCCAATCCGTAGACGAAGTGCCAATGGGGGCAAGACTCATCTTTAGCGCCCACGGGATTTCGCCGGTGGTGAGAGAGCAGGCGAATAGAAAAAATCTTCAGGTGACTTTAGACGCCACCTGCCCGTTGGTAGAGAAGGTGCACCGCGAAGTACGCAGGTTCGTGGGTGAGGGTTATTGGGTAATCCTTATCGGCCACGTGGACCATGATGAGATGGTGGGGACCAGAGGTGAGGCACCTGAACACATTCGAATTGTTTCCACCATCGAAGAAGCAAAAAATGTTGCTGTTCCGGATCCAGACCGCCTTGCGGTCTTGACCCAAACAACACTTAGCGTGGACGATACCAAGGAAATTATTAACGCACTGCGGCTAAGATTTCCAAAAATGATTACACCAGCCAAGAAGGATATCTGTTACGCCACACAGAACCGGCAGGATGCGGTGACAGAACTTTCCGGTGCTGTAGACCTTGTATTCGTTGTTGGTTCGCCTAACAGTGAGAACTCCAACCAACTCTGCCAGGTGGCCCGGTCCAAAGGAGTCCCGTCCTACCTTATTAATAACCACCGCGAGATCAAACCCGAGTGGCTAGACGGTATAGAGCGGGTAGGAATTACCTCCGGCGCCTCAGCCCCGGAGCAATTAGTTCAAGAAACGGTAAAATACTTCATTGAAAAGGGAGCTGAAATTACTCATATAGGATTTGAAGAAAGCGACGTCCACTTTGCCCTCCCCTCTGAAATTCAAGGCCTGTCCTAACGTCTACTCACACCATTAATTAGCAGCTTGTGCTTAAAATCTAAGCATCTGCCCATTGTTTAGCCAGGCCAAACTCATGGACTGGAAGCAAAACCCCTGAAAAATATAGCTCTTCTCGCTGGCATACCAATTGCAATTCCCGATCTGTATCGAACTAAACCTCGGCCAAATTTTTTAAATTCAGATCGATGGTGGGAGGACTAAATCGTGAGTAAAACAATGACGTTTTGCAACGCTTTCATAAGCTTTCTTTGTCTTTTAGCATTGATGACCCTTTTCCCTGATTTGACCCTGGCTGCTGCTGCACCCACTATCGATTCCGGGGATACGGCCTGGATCCTCACCTGCTCAGCACTGGTATTGATGATGACTATTCCAGGGCTGTTTCTATTTTACGGTGGACTGGTGAGAGGTAAAAATATCCTTGCCACCATCATGCACAGCTTCATCATTGTCGCCCTGATTAGTGTTCAATGGGTTTTGTGGGGTTACAGTCTGGCCTTTGGCCCGGATGTGGGCGGAATTGTTGGTAGCCTGGCATGGTTCGGCCTAAGTGGTGTTGGTGTTGAACCTTCGAGCTATGCCCCCACTATTCCTCATCAAGCCTTCATGGTTTTTCAGATGATGTTTGCTATTATCACCCCGGCACTCATTACCGGTGCGATTGCCGAGCGAGCAAAGTTCAGCACTGTTATTGTTTTTGTCTTACTCTGGGCGACTTTTATTTATGATCCCCTTTGCCACTGGGTGTGGGGAGGAGGTTGGATGGGGGCCATGGGTGCAATGGATTTCGCTGGGGGAACCGTTGTTCATATCAGCTCCGGCGCATCGGCTCTCGCGGCCGCCATTATGTTTGGCAAGCGCGCAGGTTATGGTCGTGAAGCAATGCCACCGCACAATCTTCCTTTCAGTGTCGTTGGGGCTTCACTATTGTGGGTGGGCTGGTTCGGATTCAATGCGGGTAGCGCATTGGCCGCCGACGGCCTGGCAACCATCGCCTTTGTGACCACCAATACAGCCACTGCGGGGGCTGTGCTTGCCTGGGTGACCATGGACTGGATGTTGAAGGGCAAACCTACAGCTCTGGGGGCGGCCAGCGGCGCAGTGGCCGGGCTCGTTGCTATTACGCCGGCTGCGGGCTTTGTGAGTCCCATCTCTGCCCTTCTCATAGGGATTGGTGCGGGCGTCCTCTGCTCCACTGCCTGTAACTTGAAGACCGCCTTTGGATACGATGACTCCCTTGATGTGGTGGGAGTCCATGGGGTTGGCGGCACCTGGGGCGCACTGGCAACGGGTCTGTTTGCATCCACGGCGATCAACTCAGGGGGAAGCAACGGCCTATTTTTCGGCAACCCTGGGCAACTCTGGATTCAGTTTGTGGCAGTGGCTGCAACCTGGATTCTAGCTATGGGGGGGACCTTTATCATTCTGGGCATTCTCAAGGCCGTCATGGGGCTCAGGGTATCGGAAAACGACGAGTGCCAGGGGCTCGACCTTAGCCAACACAACGAAAGAGGTTATTCCTTATAGTAATCAAGGCCGCGGACCAGGGGCTTCTCAGATGCAACAAAAAATGCTACAGGGTCTTGCGTGCCAATATCCTAACCATCGAGGAAAGAGAGGGAGAATCACATGACACCCAAGGAGGTATTAGATCTCGCCCAGCAGAACCGGGTTGAGATCGTCGACTTAAGATTTTGCGACCTACCGGGCCTGTGGCAGCACTTTTCCATTACCATGACCGAGTTCAACGAGGACCTGTTTGAGAACGGCATCGGATTTGACGGATCGAGTATCCGGGGATTTCAGACCATTGACGAATCGGACATGCTCTTGTTCCCAGACCCGGACACGGCCTTTATGGATCCCTTTACCGAGTTGCCCACTCTGAATCTCATTTGCGACATCAAGGACCCTATCACGCGGCAAGCCTACACCAGGGATCCACGCTACGTGGCCAAGAAGGCAGAGATGTACCTCAAGTCCACAGGGCTTGCGGATACGAGCTACTGGGGTCCGGAGATTGAGTTCTATATCTTTGACAATATTCGCTTCGATCAGAGCTACAACTACGGCTTCTATTATATTGACTCTGTGGAGGGATATTGGAATTCAGGCAGCGAGGAAAAACCCAACCTGGGGTACAAGCCCAGGTACAAGGAAGGTTATTTTCCTGTCCCGCCCATGGATCACCTGCAGGACATACGGTCTGAGATGGTCCGAACCCTGGAAAAGAGCGGTATACAGGTGGAGGTACATCACCACGAAGTGGGAACCGCCGGGCAGTGCGAAATTGACATGAAGTTCAACACGCTAACCAAAATGGCAGACCGGGTCCTCATGTATAAGTACATCATCAAGAACGTGGGGAGGAAACGCGGGAAGACCGTCACGGTAATGCCCAAGCCTCTTTTCCAGGACAATGGCTCCGGGATGCACACCCATCAGAGCCTTTGGAAGGAAGGCAAAAACATTTTTTATGACCCAAAGAACTACGGCCTCATCAGCGATACCACAAAATACTACATCGGGGGACTGCTCAAGCACGCCCCAGCCCTGTGTGCCCTCATCGCACCAACTACCAATTCCTATCGGAGGCTGGTACCAGGTTACGAGGCCCCCATCAACCTGGTCTACTCGGTGCGAAACAGAAGCGCCTGTGTGCGTATCCCGATGTACTCAACCAGCGAAAAGGCCAAGCGTCTCGAGTTCAGGACACCCGATCCTAGCTGTAACGCCTATTATTCCTTTTCGGCCCAGCTCATGGCGGGTTTGGACGGCATTAAGAACAAGATTGAGCCGCCAAAGCCCATCGATAAGGACCTTTACGAGTTGTCGCCAGAAGAAGCGGCCGATGTAAAGTCCATGCCCGGGTCCCTCGAGGCCTCATTGAACGCCCTGGAGCAGGATCATGAATTTTTACTCGATGGGGACGTTTTCACCAAGGACGTTATTGACACATGGATTAATTACAAGCGAACCAAGGAGGTGGATCCCGTCAGGCTGAGACCGCACCCCCATGAATTTGCGCTCTACTACGATATCTAGAGAGTTGAGGGGCAGTGAGGGCTTCAAACGTATCCCAAGGAGGTTAACACAATGAAAAAGATCGAGGCTGTGATCAAACCTTTCAAATTGGACGAGGTCAAGCACAAGCTCACCGCTACCGGAATCTCCGGTATGACCATCAGCGAAGTGAAAGGCTTCGGCAGACAGAAGGGCCATACGGAACTCTACCGTGGGGCTGAATACACAGTGGACTTTCTACCAAAAGTTAAAATCGAGGTGCTGGTCACGGACGAGATGGCTTCGAAGGCCATTGAAGCCATTTTGGAATCGGCGGCCACGGGAAAGATCGGAGATGGAAAAATATTCGTCTCCACCATCGACGAGGCGATTCGGATTCGCACCAACGAAAAGGGAGACGAGGCGATTCGCTAGTCCTCGTCTTTCCCTCACTGCTCACCCAAGCCGGGCACCGGACATTTTACTTTATCGCTTTTTATCTTTCTCTGCGGTGCCCTTCTTGTCTTCACCTGGCTGTTCCCCGGGCTCGAATCCACCCACCTCGTGATAGACCACTTTTGTTTCCTCTTCGAAGTCCCTAACCTCCGGAACCTCCCCTGGCAGCCCGAGATCTTGCCATTTAGCGGCCACCTGATCGTACATCTCCTTGCGGATTCTAGTACGCTTCGAAAATACTGGTAGGTAACGGTGCTCTTTGCAAGCGTTGATCAGGGCCTTTGAGCCGTAGGGCCGCTTTTCCGGTGGGTTCTGGGTGGGATCGAGCCAGGTACTCCAGGTGTTTCGTAACACGTCGAGATCGTCCACCGGGTTACAGCGGCTGCTCATGGCCCAGATCACCTGGTCCATATTCGTTGGATCGATGTCATCGTCAACAGCAATAATCCACTTGGTAAAATACGCGCCCCCTGGGACCTGAGCAGCAAGGGCCAGAGTCTGGGCCGCATGCCCAGCGTACCGCTGCTCCAAACTGATAACCGTCATACCAAAACCGCCGGCACCCGCGGGGTGGGCATACACGCCTTGGATCCCGGGAACCCCCAGCTTGTCCATGTCGTCCCATATGCGAGCCGAGCGAATAATGGCGAAGAAGGTACTCTGCTCATTGGAAGGGTAGTCCGCCATTAGGGCATTGGTCAGGATGGGATTGGAACGATAGTGAACGGCCGTCACATCCACTAGCGGGCAGCCGGCCTCCGGCCTTCCATAATAACCGGTAAACTCGCCGAAGGGTCCCTCCTGCTTCACGGATTGCGGCTTGATGACCCCTTCAATGACCAGTTCCGCGTTGGCCGGCAACAAAAGATCGCAGGTCTTCCCGCGCACCACAGGAATAGGCTGTCCCTTTACACCGCCGGCAAACTCGTATTCGGACACATTCTTAGGAAAGGTCTGAGAGCCCACCATCATGAATAACGGGTCAATGCCCCACGCCGCAGCCACCTGAATAGACTCCCCCCTCTGCCAGGCACGGGTTATATGCAACCGGGCATCTTTACCGGGTGAGAGATAGAGCCCCACCTGATTTTTGCTCTGCAGCATCATACGATAGGTTCCGATGTTGAGATAGCCAGTATCCGGATCGCGTGTGATCACCGCATCCGCAGTACCCGCGTAACGGCCGCCGTCCAGCGCCCAATGTTTAGGAATTGGCAACTGACTCAAGTCGATCTGTGCGCCGGTCTTGGTATTTTCATAGATGGGTGCCTGACTGGCCGACACCTCACGGGGAGGAATGCGATTCTTCAGCTTGTTTTTTACCCGCCGGATCAGTTCGCGGGTCGGAGTGTCAGGTGACTCCTCCATCGTCACTGCGATCCGTTTGAAGCTTGGGCCCAGAATATTCCAGAGCAGCTGGGCACCCACAGGACTGTTCTCATAGCCTTTCGCCTTCTCCACGAGAATGGCAGGGGATGGGGTCTGTTTGGCCACTAGGTAACCGATTGCACTCATCTCCTCGTCCCAATCCACCGGTTTTGTTACTCGGACCAGCTCACCGATTTCATCCACGCGTTGTAACCATTGGCGCAGATCTTGAATAGGGGCAGCCCCTGTTTGACTTGCGACCTCAGGTTTTACGGATAGCTTTTCTGTCTTCGCCATTGAACAATCTCCTCAAGAATGGTTGACCGTACCCTTTTGTTTTTTCATAACCTCTATCGACTCTTCCTGCCGGGTATAAGAGAGGCAAAATAGGCAAATGCGTCATAGGAACGATAGATCATGTTTTCTTTCATGGCGTCGATATCCTTTTGTGGCATCGTCACTACAGTTCCCACCGAGCTTGCCACCCACTGCATATGGGCAGCTCTTTCCAGATAGATAGCATGAGCCGTAGAATATTCCACACTCTCTCCCACCACTACCACACCATGACCCTGGAGCAACAAAGCCATACGGTCGCCGAGGGCCTGGCAAATATCCTTACCGTCCTGCACGCTATAGATCAACCTGGGGCTGGGGAAAATGGGTGTCTCGGGGTCAAAGGCAGCGGCTTGATTATAGATGGGCTTGATGGGAACTCCGCCTACCGAAAAGGCCGTCGCTAGGGGCTGATGCGTGTGAACCACTGAATTGACATCGGGTCGGGCTTCATACACGGCGGCGTGTATCATGGTTTCCCGCGGCGGCAGTTTGATTTTGGTCGCTTCTCGTTGATTACCGATTTTTGCATAGTTCGCCTCGCAGATCTCTTTGTACTCATCGATGTCTACCAGAATGATGTCTTTTGCGGAAATCTTGCCCAGGGGCGCCAGTACGGGCTTGATTAAGAATTTACGCGTCCCTGGAATCCGGGCACTCACGTGGCCATGGTAGTCCGCTAGCCCTTGATGAAACATGATCCGATTCCCCAGGGCCACTTTTGCCTTGAGCTCATCCAGTTGCTTCTTCGTCAAACTCATTATTCACCCACCTTTACCCCGTACCATAGAACTCTTTGTAGATCACCACGGGGATGAATTTTTTACACTCCCTCTAACGGCGGTGCTCCAAGACCGCAGGCGCAAACCCTTGGTGCTAAAATTTACCAGAGAAATCGTCTTCGTTCGCTTTGTATGTAATGTAGCGTCGCTTCAATGGAGTTCCTTCTCAGCCATGGATTAATGCGGATTATCGTGCCAGTGGACGGTCATCCAGTTCCACTGATCCGGGTAGGAACGCACCACCCTTTCTACCCATTGGGTCATTCGCAAAGTGCATTCTGCAGTATCCGCGCGGATATTCCCAGACCTGGGTGGACTAATCTCAGGTTCCAGGATCAATCTGAGCTGACCTCCGGGCTCTCGGATAAGATGAACAGGAATCAGCGCTGCATGGGTTCGCAGCGCCAATGTGGCCGGCCCACGACGTGCCAAAACGGTTCGGCCAAAAAATGGCACATAGACACCTCTACCAGACCTGTATTCATCGGCAATCACAACCGCCAACCCATTCTGCCGAAGGACCTGGAGCAGTTCACGAGAGGCCTTTTGTCGTGGCTGGGTGTGAATCGTCCTTTGGCCCACCTTCAATCTGATACGAGCAAAAAATTCACGCAAATTTTTATTCTTTGGGGGATTCACCAGGACATGAGTAGGGTATCCCTCAAGCGCTAGCCTGGTCCCAACCAAAAAGAAGTTACCCAGGTGCGCACTCAGGACAATCACCCCTTTTCCTTTAGCCAAAGCATTCTCTAGATGCTCTTTACCCACGATGGGTATTTCCTGTTGTAGCTCACTGGGTGCGAGGGAGATCGCATAGCCGATCTCCACCACATCGCGGGCAAAATTCCTGAGGGAATTTCGCACCACCTCAGCGGTCTCTTTCTCATCGAGACCTGCACCTAACGCGAGGCTCAAATTCTTAACCGAGCGTTTTCGAAAGCCGTGGAAGAGATAAAAGCCAAGGTCGGCTAAAATTTCGGAACTTCGGACCACCACCCGCTGGGGGAGGAGCTTCAGAAGCCAGATACCTCCAATAATACTTAGATAGACCCCGACGAAGAAAAGCCTGTCGAGAAGACGACGCAGCATTAAAATAGACCAATAATATTAGCGATAATGGTGTGGAGGAGCCCGTTGGCACCTCAAATTAATCAACAATCCACCCTAGGTTGCCGTACATATCACAGAATAAAGCCCGCTGACAACTTTCTTTGTGTGAACATAGCTTTATCTAGATAAATCAAGGAGTTATATGCTTTTTCCACAGGTCGTTTTACCATGGGCTGTTTTTATTTCGCTCCGTTTGTGGTAAAAATTCTTCTGTTGTGGCCGGGGAGAAAACCAATGCGTACCATGTTGCCGCCATTAAAAGAACGACGTTTGGTAGATCGCCAACTCACATTATTTTTCCGTGATTACAAACCTTCCCAGTTTAAACGGGCCATTGGCTCCCTCTGCCGTTTTTATCATTTAAAGATGCCCAACGTAGAATGGTTCGAGTATATTGATTGGGGTAGAACCGCAGGGAAAACCTATGAAAACGGAAATATCCATTTGATGCACCCAGAAAATTGGAAAAGGGGCAGAAAGTACAACTCGGAGAGAAAATGGATTAATATGGTTTACCACGAGCTGGCCCACTATTTCTTTTGGGCTGACGCCGAAACCAAGGCGGATGTGTTTGCAGTTAGAATGGTCCGCGGGCTGAACGGCAACGGCAAAACGAATCACAACAAATAGATCCTTCTTCCTACAACAGATGTCCAAATCCACCCGCCCCTCTTGGCATTCCCATGGACTTTAAAGAGACCCTCAACCTCCCAAAGACGCGCTTTCCCATGAGAGCCAATCTGCCTCAAAACGAACCCGTGCAGGTAGAGAAGTGGCAGCAAAACAGGACCTACTTCAAGATGCTTGAGGGCAATGACGGCAACGGCAAATATATCCTCCATGACGGCCCTCCTTACGCGAACGGGAATATTCATCTGGGGCACGCACTAAACAAGATCCTCAAGGACATCATCGTAAAATACAAAAGCATGATTGGGTTCAAGTCGCCCTACATCCCGGGCTGGGACTGCCACGGGTTACCCATCGAGCTTCAGGTGGAAAAATCCATCGGTCGGGCAAAGAAAAAATCCTTGAGCAAGGCAGAGGTTCGCAAGCTGTGCCGGGAATACGCAGAAAAATATATTTCCATTCAGAGGGAAGAATTCAAGCGGCTAGGGATATTAGGAGACTGGGAACACCCTTACCGAACCATCGATCATGCCTATGAGGCGCAGGAGATTAGAGAGCTGGGGAAACTGATCGCTGCAGGCTCCCTCTTCCGGCAAAAAAAACCGGTTTACTGGTGTCCCTCCTGTGTTACCGCACTGGCAGAAGCCGAGGTGGAATATGAGGAACACACTTCCCCGTCCATCTATGTGAAGTTTGCGCTAAAAGATCCGAAGGGAAAATTTTCTCCGAATGCAGGCAAGGGATCCTACTTTGTCATCTGGACTACCACCCCCTGGACCCTCCCCGCCAACCAGGCCATTGCAGTGCATCCCGAGCTCAAATACAGGCATGTTAAGACGGCGGCTGGGGGACTCATACTTGCCCAGGACCTGATACCGTCTTTAATGGAGACCTTCGGATTAAAAAAAACCGATTACCAGATTTCCCGGGAGACATGGACAGGTGAAGAGCTGGAAGGAATTGTGTGCCGCCATCCATGGATCGATCGTGATGCAAAGATCATCCTTGGAGAATTCGTAACCAAGGACCAAGGCACTGGTTGTGTGCACATCGCACCGGGGCACGGTCAAGAGGACTACGAAGTGGGACAGCGTTATGGTTTGGAAGTGTCTGCGCCAGTGGATTCCAAGGGTAAGTTTACCCGCGATGCGGGAGACTTTGCCGGGGAATTTGTCTTCAAATCCGATCCGAAAATTATCGAGAGACTTCAAGAAAAAGGCGCTTTGCTGAAGGAAGAAAAGCTAACCCACAGCTATCCTCATTGCTGGCGTTGCAAAAAACCGGTGATCTTTCGTGCCACCGAGCAGTGGTTTGTCTCAATGGAGACCAACGATCTACGCGGCCGGTGCCTGGAGGCGGTGGACCAGGTAAAGTGGATCCCCCACTGGGGACGAGAACGTATCCGAGGCATGCTGGAAGGCCGACCGGACTGGTGTATATCGCGGCAACGATCCTGGGGTGTTCCCATTCCGGTTTTTTATTGTAAACAATGCCAGCATCCGCTTCTCGATCAAGAGCTGTGCGAACATATCGCTCAGATCTTTGAAAAAGAGGGCTCCGATGCCTGGTTCATTCGTTCCATGGATCAACTCATCCCGCCTAACCTCAAGTGTTCAGAGTGCGGGGAGAAAGACTTTTACAAGGAAGAGGACATCCTCGACGTGTGGTTTGATTCGGGGGTAAGCCATGCAGCAGTGGTGGAACGCTATCCGGAGCTGGGTGGCCGTGCGGACCTGTACCTGGAGGGAAGTGATCAGCATCGGGGATGGTTTCACACGTCACTTCTCACGTCCGTAGGGACACGCGGCCAAGCACCCTATGGCAGCGCCCTCACCCATGGTTTCACTCTGGACGGCTCGGGTCGCAAAATGTCGAAGTCCCTGGGTAATGTAATTGCCCCACAGGAAACCATCAAGGGTTTTGGAGCCGAGATCCTGAGATTGTGGGTGTCCGCAGAAGATTACCGCGACGACGTCCGGATCTCAAAGGAGATTTTAAACCGCCTGGTGGAGGCCTACCGCAAACTAAGAAACACAGCACGCTTTCTACTGGGCAATCTCTACGATTTTGATCCCGAAAAGGACACCGTGGCACCGAAAGATCTGACCGAATTGGATCGTTGGATCCTGCACCGCACCCAGCGGCTCCTCAGCGACTGTCGAGGAGCCTATGACAATTTTGAGTTTCACACGGTTTACCACCGGTTAAACAACTTTTGCAGCGTTGATCTCAGCGCCCTCTATCTCGACATCGCCAAGGACCGTCTCTATTGTGGTAGGGCCAATTCCCCGGATAGACGTTCAGCTCAAACCGCCCTATACCGGATATTAGATGCACTGGTTCACCTCATGGCACCCATTCTGTCCTTCACGGCAGAGGAAGTCTGGGAACAACTGCCCAAACCGAAAGGCGCACCCCAAAGCGTTCTCATGTCTCAGATTCCAATGCCGGACAAGGATCTCATGGATGAAAAGCTCGGGGACAGGTGGGAGGAGATATTCAAAATCAGGGCCGAGATACTCAAAGCATTGGAAGCTGCCAGGGTCAACGGAAATATCGGCCATTCCCTGGATGCAAAAGTCGTGCTCTATCCCGGCATGTATAAGAAAGATGTTTCCGGTTATATTGGAGACAAGAACATCAAATGGGACGATGTGGCCATTGTTTCGCAGCTGCAATTGGGGGAACCTGATCCAAAGTGGAAGTCTGAAGACGCCGAGAAACTAAAAGAAGCTGGATCGGAACCTGTTGGGCCGCTGGACAGCGACGGGACTCGCAACGTAGCCATCCGATATCACAGCCCCATCCTCGGCGGCCGTATTGAGGTCTCCAAAGCCGTCACCAACGGCAATGTTCCAAAATGTGAGCGATGCTGGAAATACACTGAAGACATCGGAATGAATTCTGATCATCCAACGGTGTGCGGTCGTTGTTCGGAGGTCCTACAACCTGAGAGTTCCACTTGAGTCCCAAGATCAAACTCATAGGGATCACCCTCACCCTGATTCTGATCCTGGATCAAGGCACTAAACTCCTCGTCGACTGGAGCCTCCCCCTTCACCATTCCATTCCCGTCATCGATAATCTTTTCAACCTGACCCACATAAGAAACACGGGAGCAGCCTTCGGCATCCTGGCAGGGGAGAGAGGATGGTTTCGCACTTCCTTTCTCATTTTATTTTCTCTCTTAGCCATGGGATTTATTGTGATTCTCCTTAGACGGTTGCCCGCAGGCGAAAAGACCCTAACGATAGCCTTATCTTTTATCTTAGGCGGTGCCATGGGGAACTTGATCGACCGACTTATCTATGGGGAGGTGATCGACTTTCTCGATGTTTACTGGACTAGGTACCACTGGCCAGCCTTTAACGCTGCCGACAGCTTTATCACTGTGGGGGTTATATTAACCCTGTTTCGACTCATACAATCCAAAGACGGGGACCCTTTCGCAGCAGAGTGAGCCCTATCGCTGGAGGACCAGCCATGAGGTTACAGAACAAGGTAACTATAATTACTGGAGGGGGACACGGTATCGGTAAGGCCTATGCCAAAAGGTTTGCCGCAGAGGGGGCCCAGGTGGTCATCGCCGACATCGATGAACGGGCGGGTGAATCGGTGGCTACTGCAATACGCGAATCCGGGGGTTCAGCCTGGGCAAGGACCACCGATGTCAGGGACACTAAAAGTATAGAAGGCCTGGTGCGCGACACCTTGGATCGCTGTGGACGAATTGATGTTCTGCTCAACAATGCGGCCATCTATGTAACCCAGGCATTGTGGAAGGGCCCCCTGGAGGAACTCGCCCCGGACGAGTGGGATCGAGTCATGGAGGTCAACCTCAAAGGCGTCTTCCTTTGTTGCCGGGCAATTATCCCGGTCATGAAATCTCAGAAGAGCGGAAAGATCATCAACATCGCATCGGGTACGTTTTTTAGCGGCTCGGGAAATATGCCGCACTATACGACCGCAAAGGGCGGGATAGTTGCCCTCACCCGCGTAATGGCACGGCAATTAGGGCCCTGGGGCATTAACGTAAACTGCATGACTCCGGGCTCAACCATGAGTGAGGAAGTTGTCACCGAAGAGGTGCGTCAGCGCCGTGAGTCCAGCGTCCGCGGTAGGGCGTTCAGTCGTATTGAGCTACCCGAAGACATTACCGGCACTGCTCTCTTCCTGGCCAGCTCTGATAGCGATTTTATGACGGGCCAATTGCTCGTGGTGGAAGGCGGAGGGATCATGCACTAGGATCTATGACTCACGGGAACCAACTTGCGATACCAATCCACGCTCATCGGCCATTCCATTCCGTCGAACCACTTGCGAACCTCTGAACTTCCACCCTTCGGACAACGGCTTCAAATTCATGTGCGGGATCGATCATTCGTCACAACAGTGACAACTAGTCAGGGCAGCATTGAAGCGTCGTTCAGTTCAATCCTATTCTTATTGACGAACCCAATGGCGGTCTGTGGACGAAATAGGCCGCGGGCCAATAGGGTGATAGGCCGCCGAAATGGCGGTGTTTCACGGGAAGGAACAAATTGACAATCGCCCATATCTAACTGAAAATATAGGAATTTAGTGACGAATTAAGAATATAGGCTGTAGGTGATAGGCTGCGGAAAAAAAGGCATGGTTCCGCAGCTCATTTATTAGTTGGGCGTCAAGACATGGCAACGCGCGCTTTCTACCCATGGCAGACATTGGCTCTATCCCTCGACCCGGCAGCTGAGGGAAGACACGTCCAGTAGCATCAGACGAATCTGACGCGGGGCAGATACTCACCTAATCTGCCTAGCACTGCCAAGGCCGCCGCGTTTTGAGGGAATGAAGATCAAAAGGGGGATAACGAATGGCGGCTCTCGACGATGTTCTGGCACAACCGGCAGGGGCGCGCTTCTTTCGTGCCGACCTACACATCCATTCCTTCGGCGCATCGCATGACGTGAAGGATGCCACCATGACGGCCGATGGGATCGTGAGGACTGCGGCGCATGAGCATCTGTCCATCATTGCAATAACGGATCACAACGAAATCAACAACATCGAGCGCGCCATTCAAGCGTCACAAGGAGCATCGGTCCTCGTCATTCCTGGTGTCGAACTTTCCACACCGCAGGGTCATTTACTTTGCTACCTACCCAGCATCGACACGTTGCACCGCTTGCACGGTCAGCTCGACATTGCTGATAGGGGTACGCAAACGTCCCGCTGCAAAAACTCCATTGTCGACTGCCTGAATCTCCTCCAATCACTCGGCGGCTTCGGGATACTGGCTCACGTCGATATCGCATCAGGCTTCGAGATGGACAACCCTGGCGGTTCGCCGCACAAGGGAGACGTGCTTTGCCATCCGACGCTTCTCGGTATCGAGCTCAAGCATGCGACATCACTAATTTCCTATGCGGATGGCGACCCCGATGCAGACCGTGTCCGAATGGGACGCGAACGCATTGAGAGGCTGGAACTCGGATCAAAGCAATTTCTCTCTCGCGTTCTCAATTCAGACGCGCACGCGCTCGATGCCCTCGGAAGAAACGCGGTGCACCAGAAGAGAGTCACTCGCTACAAGATGGATTCGCCCTCATTCGACGGGCTGCGCGTGGCACTTGAAGATGCAGATGCGCGCGTCCGAATAGAGGAACACATCCCGCAAGCTATTCCGAGAATCCTGGGTATACGCATCGACGGAGGGTTTTTATCGGGACAGGTGATTCAATTCAGCACCAATCTAAACTGCATCATTGGCGGAAGAGGAACGGGGAAGACCACTGCCTTCGAAGCAGTCCGATGCATTGCAGGCGACGGCAGCGACAGCAAGGCAATCGATTCCGAAGTATGGCCCGAGGAGCTGCGGCTCTTTTGGCAGGATCAGGCAGGCCAGCAGCACAGCTTGCTGCGGCGAAAGGAATGCGCCCTTGAGAACATTGACGATCCCGAGGTTGGACCCCATGTGTTTGATGTCGATTGCTTCGGGCAAGGGGAGGCCGCGCGCATCAGTCACGAAGCCCAAACCGATCCGCTAGCCTTGCTGCGGTATCTCGATAGGTTCGTCGACCTCAAAGAAGCGACGGCAGAGGAGGAAACCGCGCGCGAGCAACTTCTCACACTCCAAAACGAGATCGAAAAGTCCGAGCGCCAGGTGGCGCTCATTCCGCAGTACGATCGCTTTCTGGTCATGCCCCTAATTATAGAAAAGCTACGGAGCTTACTGGCGGTTCACGCTGGAGGAAGGCTTATCCAAGGGCTGTGGCCTGTTTGGAAAACGGCGCTGCAAAAACCAGGCGTAAAAGAGCTGATCGAACTGCAGAGACAGCTCGCCACTGAACAAGAACTTCGGACCCAGATCACAAAAATGCTTCAAGAGGCAAAAGACGGCGTGGCATCCGGTTCAGCGAAGACCACGATTGAAGATATTCGCAAGCTTGCAGATCCTGCGCGTTTGTCGGTTGGGAGTGCCGAGTTCCGAGCGATCGTAGAGGGCGCGACGACATTCGAAGCGACAATCGGAACGGCAGAGGCTCAGATCAAGGCAGGACTAACCGCCTTCGAAAGGACCGTTACCGCCCAGATCAGAAGCTGGAAGACAAAGGAAAGCGAAGCGCAGAAGAAGGTCGACGACAAGCGCCGCGAGCTTGAGGGGCTGAAAGTCCCCTTTGATATGTCGTACATCACCAAGCTGACCAAGGACGAAGCGAGCCATCAGCAAAGCGTCAAGAACCTCAACGCCTCGAAACCCCATCTCGCGGAGTTGCAGAAGCAACGTGCGACGGTCTTGAAAGAACGCTGGGCAGCACGCGACAAAGTTGCGACTATCCGCGATGCTTTCGCACGCCAAGCGACAACGGCATTGCGCGAGGCGTTGGCGGACCTCCAGGTGAGTCTGAAGTACAACCGCAACGCCTATTCACCAGATGGCGCCAACCTGATTATCGAGGCAATGGGCTGGCGCACGAACCAGCAGCCGCGCGCCGCTCGGCTTGTCGAAGAGATGACGATTCCCGTCCTGCTCGAAGCTATTCATCGAAAGAACTTCAAAGCCTTCCTTGACATCAAGACACCTGAAGACGTGGAAGTCTTCGACCGCAACGAAGCGCAGTTGATTATTGAAAGGCTTTCGGCTCCGGCCATCAAGTTCGCACTCGAACGAGTACAATTACAGGACTCGCCACGCCTGAAGGTCTCGCGAATGGTGCCGGATGGTAAAGGTGGCACGCGGCCCATGGTCAGAGATTTCGCAAAACTCTCGCTCGGGCAGCAGCAATCCGTATTGCTGGCTCTGATTCTATCATCCGACAGCAACCGCCCGCTAATAATTGATCAGCCGGAAGACAATCTCGACGGCGAATTCATCTATTCCACGCTTGTTCCGGTGCTTCGACGAGCCAAGGAGCGGCGGCAGGTGATCATTGTCACCCATAATCCGAATGTCGCAGTTCTAGGCGACGCCGAGCTGATCATCGTGATGAAGGCGATGAGCGATCACGGCGAAATCGTAGCGCGCGGCTCGATTGATAACACGGCGACGCGCGATGCCGCCTGCGCCATTCTCGAAGGTGCGCGAGAGGCGTTCCTGCGGCGGGCGAGAATGTATGGTATGCGGTTTCGTGAAACGGCGTAGGCGAAGATTGAGGTAGCGATGTCCTGCAAAGAACTGAGCACGGAAGAACTGACCCGCGTGCTTTCTTACCCCGCGCTCGTGCTCGGGCTCTTTGAACTGATCAGGAGCGTCATCCTGCGGAGTTGACGCCCAAAACATCTGGCTGCAGCGGACGCGTTATAGCCTCATATTGAATTGAATTCTCCATCAATCGAGTTCTACAACACGCAATTAATGCGTCGTTTAATTGTGCCCTGGACTGAATCCAGTTGCATCCCAGAATCCACACTCCCACTGTAGGATTGATCTAGAGGCCTACTTTTTGCTTTGCTCGTCGGACCGGAAATAAACGAGGACCGGAACCGCAATAGCTAATACTATGAGCAGGATATTTAATCCTAGCGGAAGCACAAATGTCTCACGTGTTGTTACAAACACCCTGGCAATCTCCTCAAACCCACTTGGCTTCCCGGCCAAAGTGCCTCCGATGGAAGCCGTGAAGACGATACTGAGAAACCCCCCGAGTGCAAGAAACATGGAGAGCAGCGATAACCCTTTACGATTCCATAGCGGCTTTCCCGCAGACAGTCTGATAGCCAGAAACGCGCCCCAGAAGGCCAGCGCCATATACCCAGCGAATATCTTGTTCTTTGCGATGGTGCCGCTCATAAAGGCTTCAATTGGCCACTGGCTATATCCGGTCACAATTGCGAGAATCAGGAGTACAGTACCGATCATGGCACCGAATAATGCAATCCCATCGAAGGCCTCACGGTATTTCCCAGTTGTCTCTCCGCTAAAACAGGCCTGCCAGGTCAGAACAAGAATGGCCAAGGTAGAGAGAACTAACATTCCCGTCGTCATCTCTACGGTAATCGTGTGTAATGCCTTCGCAGTTTCCATTAGTTGCTTCTCCGTGCTGCGATCACCCCCGCAACAGCAAGGCCAATCACGAAAATGAACCCAGAAATAGCAGTCATCTTCCAGCGTCCGAGAAGATTGTCCCGAGTCTCGTGTTCTACTGAATATTTACCCATGAGCTCGGGTGTATGGCAAGCAGCACAGGCCTGGCCACTTTTGACTTCCGGAGCGCCCGCATGCTCTGAACCTATCAGCCACTCCCAGGTTACTTGACCAGGATAGAAAAGGGTTAACCTAGTCCATGGAATCTTGTCCCATTGGGGGGTCCCCCCAATGAACTTTCGGGCTACGATGTCGGCGTCCACGCCCATCCCAAGGCTCATCGGGAAGGACACCTCATGCCAGCGGCTTCCTGTATAGTTCCTATGGACGGCGAAGGCGATGGTGTATCGATGTTGGTCCTGTAGCTGCTTGTCGTCGTCATGGCCGGTGTTTAACAACCTACGCATTTCTACACGCCAACTCCCATCCTTCCATAAGCCGCCACCCTTGATGTCTGCTCGACTACCTTCGGGTTGTCTTAAATGTCGGTAGGGTATGGTGTCGCCTTCTTTCCAACCATGGTTCGGATCAAAAGGCTTGCTGTTCTTGTGCGAAAGGAAGTAGATATCCTTTTGGTTCAACTTGTGGTTGATCACGTCTTCCCATTTGAGGGCAGGGAATCCTGTCTTCTCTGGATCGAACATATACTTGGGCTGCTTCTTTTTACTGTCCCAATTGGTGATGTAGGCGCTCTTTCCTTTATCTCCATTTCGGTATTCGTGAATCCACAGATCATCCACTGCACCAATCGGATTCCCCCGGTGGGCTCGCCACATCCAGAGATCCAGAAACACCCCGTTCTTTTTGAGCCGCTCTAGCTCGGCCTCGGACACCGTATCTTCCCACCGTTCACTTGTACGTGTCTCGGGATTGTATTTCCTTACATCCGTTTTTTACTTTTTCACGCCGAGGTAGGGATGCTTTTGAACTTCCTCCTTGGGAGACTGATTAGAAAGGAAACGCATGCGCTCGTGGATAGTGACATAACCACCTGCAGAATCGAAGTAGCGGACACTTCCGTTGTCTAGTAAAAAGCTGACCCGATCCTCATAGAGCTTGAGCGGGTGGGACCCAATGCTCGAACCCGGAGTTTTCACCCACTTGTCTCCCTCGAAATGGAGGTAATCGTGATAATAACCGTTCGGCTCAGAGGGCCACTCAAAGCGGAAAAAGACTTCATTGTCGTTGTAAGCCACTTGTACCTTGAGTTGGGTAGTAAGGTCATCTGGGATGGAAAAGTTCCTTCGCTCCTGAGCCCTAGCGGTTTCGATTGTGAAAAGCGCAACTAGTACAACGCTCACGCCCATGACAGAGACCCAACCTCGCAGTCGATTCCACACACCTTCCTTTACTATAAAAGGGGATAACATAACGTATCTCTCCTAACTGGTTGTTTAACCACCAGCCTTTAACAAAAAGGTGGGAACTACGTCAAGTTCTCTCCTTTGGATACTAATAAAACGTGCCTCAACAACTGAAGGTGAACTGAGGCAACCCTTGCCACAGGCGATCGCCTTTTGCCCCTACCTCATTCCCTTGAGGTCAACATCAATTGTCAGGACCTCTCCCTCGCGAACCATGTTAAAGGGCTCCACCTTTGTGCCTACGTCTGGGTGCCACACCTCAAGTCGGTATTTTCCTAAGGGAACCGCGTCGATCTGATAACTTCCCCGCGTATTGGGAACAGTAAAAAAAGGATGTTCCTTCACCACAATATGGGCCTCCATATTGGGATGGACATTACACAGGATGCTCACCACACCGGCCTTATTGAAGGTGACGCTACGTTTTTCACCTGGAGGATAGAGACCAAGGTCAAATTTATTCGCCTCTGAAGGGGAAAAGACGTTGTGCCAGGTATTGTCGTTGTTTGGGAAATTCACTGGAGTTCCAACGGGAACCGCCAACACCTTAGGAATAAATTTCATTTCCCGTTGGTCCATAAGTTTGGGCTCAGCCTTTGAGACATGGGAAAGGAAATATTCTTTCGTCAGCCCATCAATAGACACAACCACTTCTGAGGTTGGCCTTCCATCTAGGGTTATCGTTCCTTTGACGAATCCGGGCTTGCCCATGACCTCATCACCAGGAGCGATACCGGGAAGGAGAAGTAGGAACAGCGCGAGGAAGGGCAATCGATAAATTTTCATTGTTTTACCCTCTTCCCGCCAGACAAGAAAAAGTCTACTTCGGAGACTCCGCCACTCTTTACCTCTACTGGCTTTTCCTGCGTACCCAGACTCTCATGCCAAACCTTTAACCGATAGTTGCCTGGAGGTATGTCGCGGATTTCATATTCACCAAGGATGTCGGTCACAGCGTGGTAAGGATGCTCGGTCACCACGATGTATGCCCTCATCCATGAGTGGACATCGCAAACAATGGGAACGATACCAGGGCTAACTAGTGGTTTCCGACTCACCTTCCCTGGATAGAGACCGAGATTAAAATCAGTGGTGGGGGTCAGCTCTATTGATTTTTGATTTCTGCCTCGATTTCCTTTACTCTCCCACGCAGCCTTCGATCTCTACTCCTTGCAACCTTGCGAATTGCGTTGCTAACCGTACTATAGTGCGAACCCGTCTTCTCCCCTATCTCCACTAACTTCATCAAAGCATGCCGTCTCATTATGTAACTCGCCACCTCTCTCGCCTCCGTGTACCTGTGCGATCGATTACGGAGATCTCTTCCCTCCACTCCATAGTACTCACATACCACTCTCATCAACTGCTCCCCTCCAACCACTTTCCTAGATTCTCTCAACCCTTTGATTTCTGTCAATCCAATTTCTCGATCACGTAAAAACCGCTCCTCTATCTCTTCTACGAAACTGCTTGGACCTAGTAAACTTTGCCATCTCAATTCTTCCCATGGTCTCTTGACACCCTTCTCCATCCCTTCTCTGACAAATTCTCCGTACGCCCTCTGCGCATTCCGCCGTTTTTGTCCGAAGGACCCTAATATCTCTTCCGTTTCAAGCCACTCCGCTGCTTTCTCCCTGCCCGTATACGCCCTCAGACTGCTCCACCTATACCGTAGTGGATCGTGCCCCCCACTTCTTACCCGCCAGGGATTGAGGTGTATGTATCGGCTTAGCTCTACCAAGTATGAGTCCTTGTCCACCAGGATACTCTTATACCGCCCTTGGAATAGATGTCCCACTCGTCTGTGTCGACGGTTGAAATACTGCGTGTAGACTCCATTAACGTAGCGTACCGCTCGACTGAGGTTTCCCTCTGGGGTTTCCAATAGCAGGTGATAATGGTTGTCCATCAGGACATAGGCGTGCAACCGAACTAAAAACTGCCCAATACTTGAAGATAGGATTTCTAGGAACTTCTTTCGATCTGCGACATCCCTAAAGATGGCCTTGCGCTCGTTCCCGCGCGAGGTCACATGATAATACGCTCCGGGGTACTCGATCCGTAACGGCCGCGCCATGAAAGGAGCTTATGTCATCCAAAAACAAAAATCAATAGACCTGACCCCCTTCACTTCTTATACGTTAGCGTTTGACTTTATCACACCCGACTTGAGGTCATTGACAGAAAGGGTGCGCGCCAGTATTCTCCCTCTAAATCTTGTCGAAGGAGGCCTATTTATGCAGTTTCTCATTCACTTTAAGATCAAACCCGAGCATCGTGACACCAATTTTAACCACTTGAAGGAAAAGGGGGAGGATGCACCACCAAGTGTCAAACTCTTAGGCCCCTGGTATGCCCTCAATCAACAAGCCGGTTGGGCCATCGCAGAGGCGGATGACCCCGTAGATATTGGCAAATGGATGTATGCTTGGTCGGATGTCAACGAATTGGAAATTATTCCAGTTGTTGATGACGCCGGGCAGCGAAGGATTCTAGGGCCATAATCAGCCTTGCCGTACAACTGAACGAACGCTGCACCTATTATCATGCAGTCGTGAGGCTCCCCCGGCTCTTGCTCATTTAGCCAGGTAGCACGTGCAAGGAAAGTCAGCATCATTTATTGGCGATGGTTCACATCGGGCCGTGGTCTTTGTCTCAGAAGTGCATTTAACTGACTCAAAACGAAATGAAATATCTCTCGAATTGCATCCTAGCCGTTCAACATCGAGTAAACCCAGATCCAGATAGGCTCCTAGCCAAATTAGCTTGAGAAAATTTCACCATCCGATTCCTGGTCGTGTACGTCCTGAAGTACAACTAACAAGAGCTGAACTTCCTGTCCCGTCGATTATTTCTGACTGGACTCGATTATAAAAGCGTCGACGTTGTGTGGAAGCCAACGTTTTTCGCCGTCGCGGTGCGAGGTGGCTTCGAGATATTTGAAAATCATCCGGCGTAGGCTCGCCGGTAGCTCTCTGGTGGGTACTTGCGCGAGGAAGTCCGCAATTAGCATTCCTTGCTCGGAATCGGGCTCGCAACAGGCCGTTATGTCAAGGGTTGCCTCGATGCGCTTGCGCTCGAAGGAAACACCAAGTTTTTCGAGATGATTGTACAGGTCCTCACTGAACCACGCCAGGCGGTCGTTTTCCAATTCCCAGAAGGAGGACGAGAGTTCGTTCAAGGTATCCTTCGAAGCGATCAGAACCGCGAGGCGGCCTCCGTCGTTGACCAGACTAAGGGCGTTGTCGAGTGCTATTTCCGGATCTTCCATGTAGTAGAGCGAGTGCACCATGAGAACCAGATCGAAGCGGCGCTTCTCACTGAACTCTTCGAAGCAGACGTTGTGCGCCTCTACCTGGATGTTTCGGTCGTTCTCGAATCCCATGCGCGAGATGAAGCGCTCACACTGCCGGGGATCAGGCTCCAAGCCGACGTACGAAACCGACGACGCATGCTCGGTACCCGCAGCCAGAATCTCCTTGTCGAGGTTACCCGCTCCGCATCCGACACTAAGAACCGAAGCGCGGTCAGTGGAGAGTACGGGTATCACGTCTTCCATTAACCAGGCGAGAATCCGTTCGCGCTGATTACTGGCGGCCTCGTAGGTCTCTAGGCAGGTCGCATAGTGCTCTCCTTCCAGTGGGATTGCGTGATCCAGGCGCTCCAGCTCCTGTCGGATATTCGCGATATTCATGATGCCTTTCGTGCGACTAGATAGGGTTAAACGATGACATCGGATATGCCGCATCCATGTTAAGCAAACAACGCCCAAACCCTTGTGTCGCTTTTTTATTTAAATGATAGGAAGCAGCTTATCGGGAATGGTCGTAGTTGCCGCCTCGTGGACACTTAGCGACGACTGGAGCGGCAAACCCTTTTGTGTTCCTGAAAGCCGATCATATCCAATAACGAGCTGTTATGTCAACCTGAGTTCGGTTTTTGGTGATGTATCAGTCTATGTGTAAATTTTGGTGGGGGGAAGGGAGTGGAGAGGAAAATGGCTTTCACATTTGTCGGAGAATCGAAGATCTCGAGGTGGTTAAGGGATAGGCCTAGGGTATTTTTTGATTGGGAAAAGACAGAAGGGGTGCTAACTCCAGAGTTGCACGACAAATACAAACATGAGGAGGGCACCCCTATGCTGCTCGAGCAAGCAACACCAAGCAATGTATCGCGAGCGATTAAAGAGATCAATGCCTTTGAGTGGGAGGGCGACTTTAAACCGATGGCCCGCCAAGCTCTAAAACACCTGGTGGAGAAGCGGCTGGACGAAGAGATGGCCCAGTACATAGGACTATCACGCTACGAGCATGGGGCGGACCGAGTGGACTACCGCAATGGCCACTATACCAGGCATCTGTTGACCGAGATGGGAAACTTAGAGCTTTTAGTGCCAAGGAGCCGTAAGGGAGGGTTTCCCACCAAGCTCCTTGAGCGTTACGCCCGAAGGTGCCGTTCGGTGGATCGGGTGTTGTTAGCCTGCTTTTGTTTGGGACTATCCACCCGAAAGGCCGCTTCGGTGCTGGTTCCTATTGTAGGGGAGCGGGTCTCGGCCACAACGATTTCCAGGATTGCCCGGGATCTGGATAAAGAGGTTAAGTTTTACCATAGCCGTCCCCTTAGGGATCAGTACCGCTATCTGTTCTTTGATGGGGTGGTGTTAAAGAGCAAGGGGGCTGCCAAGGTACAGAAAAAGATATTACTTTGTGCCTTCGGGATCACGGTCGATGGGAGGCAGGAGATGATCGATTTCTATGCGGCCCCAACTGAATCTGAAGCCTGCTGGGAAGCGTTGTTAAGGGACCTGTATCAAAGGGGGCTAGAGGGGGGGTGTTGTGAGCTGATTGTGACCGATGGGGGAACGGGGCTGCATGGAGCCTTACAGATTGTCTATCCTAAGATCCTCGCCCAACGCTGCTGGGCCCATAAGACAAGAAACGTGTTGGACAAGGTAAAAAGGGCCGATCAACCAGCGGTCAAAAAAGCTCTAAATCGTATCAGTCATGCCCCTAATTATAGAAAAGCTACGGAAGCTTACTGGCGGTTTGGTTCACGCTGGAGGAAGGCTTATCCAAGGGCTGTGGCCTGTTTGGAAAAGGATCTCGATCAATTGCTTTACTTCTTTCAGATCAAGCGGCCTGAGCTTTGGAGCCGCTTGAGAACCACCAACCTCATAGAAAGATCGTTCCGGGAAGTCAGGCGCAGGACTCGCCCTATGGGGGTGATGGCAAATACCCAAAGCATACAAAGAATCGTTTTTTCTGTCTTTCATCACTTGAACCAAAATTGGAGTGAGAATGCCCCTAAGAAATTTACACACAAGTCTTGACGCTTCCTCGGTTTTTCGCACAGATCAGGACATTGGCTCCAGCAGAGGCAAGGATCTTTTTCATTAACCCCGATCCGAAATTAATTTCCATACGAAGTACGGCTAAACCCTACGCACAAAGACCTGAGACGCCAGACGTTAGACCGATTCCAGGTTCCCCTATAGGTGGGTTGGAAAATCCCACGATGATACAGAAAATTACGAGAGAGAAAATTCATTTTTCACGGTCTCTTTTTTCGGATCGGGGTTAACTGAGTGTCCCTCGATCTTCCTCGGGACGGTGAGTTTATCGAACCGTATGAG
The DNA here is from genome assembly GCA_965215595.1 of uncultured Binatia bacterium (SeqCode). Taxonomy (GTDB): domain Bacteria; phylum Desulfobacterota; class Binatia; order UBA9968; family CAXXLF01; genus CBDCDW01. Next base: position 1,765,893 of record CBDCDW010000007.1, read on the forward strand.
GGGTCAACAGCAATTTCTTTTTACGGAGGGCTTCGATCCGGTGGGGCATGGGATACCTCCCACAGACCTAAGTGCTCAAGTCATCGGGGCCGTCCCTTAAGATTGATTCTTTGTAGCTCTAACGTTTCGCGTAAACGGCGGCACAAAACAGAGCGACGTGCGAGCGCCGCTCATTGGTGTCCGAATTGACAGGAATGTAAGGCATGATACCACAGTCTTCACAGCAGAGCGCCTTTGAGCATGTTCTTTACCGCTTCGCCCCCACTCGTTTTGACGTAGTCAAGGACAACGTTGGTGAATGTTGTAGCAAAGTAATTATGTCAGTGGGTATTAGCAACGTGATTATGTCAGGGTGTGGGGATGACAACCCTGACGATGAAAGAAGATAAGCGGTTAGAAGTTATACAAAGAGTGTTCCGAGGAGAGCTTACGGTGGCCAAGGCGGCGCTGGTGCTTGGGGTCTCAGATCGACAGTGCTATCGGATCAAGGCCCGGGTAACCAGGAAGGGAGCTAGGGGAGTGGTTCATGGCAACCGGGGGCGGGCGTCGAAACGTAAGGTTAAGGAGAAGACGCTCAAGCGGATAGTAGAGCTAGCTAAGGGGAAGTACCGGGGCTTTAACGACCACCACCTGACCGAAAAACTTATGGAGTACGAAGGGATCGAGCTATCGCGGGAAAAAGTGCGCCGGACTCTTAGGGCTTGTGGGATTTTGTCTCCCAGAAAGAAACGTGCTCCCAAGCATCGAAGCCGAAGAGAGAGAAGAGCGGCCGAGGGAATGATGCTCCAGGTCGATGGGTCTGCCCACGACTGGTTAGAGGGACGGGGGCCACGTCTTTGCCTGGTGGGGGGCATCGATGATGCCAGCGGTAGGGTCCCCAAAGCTTTCTTTGAACCGGCGGAAAGCTCTTGGGCTTACTTCCGTCTGTTTTCTGAAATCTTTAAGACCCACGGACTACCGCAATCGGTCTATGCCGACCGTCACTCGATCTTTTGGACCGATAGGCAGCCCACCATGGAGGAGCAATTAGTGAATAAACGTCCCACCACTGAGGTAGGAAGGGGTTTGGAAGAGCTGGGGGTTACTCTGATCCCCGCCGGCTCCCCTCAGGCCAAGGGAAGAATCGAAAGACTGTGGGGGACTTTCCAAGACCGGCTCGTAAGCGAACTGAGGCTAGCGGGAGCCAAAACCTTAGAACAGGCTCAAGCAGTACTGGATCGCGTCCTTGCTGACCATAACCGTAAGTTTGCCAAGCCTGCAGCTAGCTCACAGAATGGAGAAAAGCTACCGCCACCCAGAGAACAAGCCCTGTGCTTTAAGCAGCAGCGTACTGTGGCCAAGGACAACACCGTCACCTTTGGGGGAGCTGCCTTTCGAATCAAGAAATCTCCCTATCGCTCCTACGCCAACAGAGAATCGATGTGCATGTCCTGTTGGACGGCGCGGTGGAGTTTTTCTACCAAAAAGAAAAAGTCGCCCGATTCGATTCAAAAACGACTCACGCATTTGGCCTATATCGAACGAACGGCAAGCGGGAGGGGTTCCGCTATGGACCCATTACGAGGTATCCGAACCGATCCCTTGAACTCTCACCCTGACATTCTCTCGTTGCTGTTACCCTGACAGATTGACGTTGTCAAGGACAACGTTGGTGAACTTCGGGACCATGTCCGCATCCAATCCAAGTTTCGAGAACGAATCAGCCAAGTTCACGAGCCCTGCACCCTTTTTGCCTCCCCCACCGAACATCGATGACAATCCGCCGAGCTTGCCGCCGATTCCAGTGCTTTTTGGCGCAGCTTTCATCATGCCCTGTATCCCAGGGACGGCGTCTGCCACCTTGGTGAAATCTTCAGCACCAAGATTTGACTTGGCCGTTTTGAAGAGGGCGCCAGCACCTCCTTGGGCCTGGGTTTTGTTCACACCAAGTGTTTCCATCAAGAGGCTCACAAGATTCGTCTGATCCGCGAACGCCGGCGAGGCGTATCCACACACCACTATGAGTGCAAACATGGGTATTACTGAGGCGAACGCCTGTTTCATTGCTACTTCTCCTTTTCCTGAGGTTTTTATTTTTGACGACTCGAAGGAGGATCGCTTATGGTCCGACACCTCTAATGAGAAATGTTTCATTTCGCCCAGTCCTCGAGTTTTGTACAACCGATTGTACAACTAATTAGGTTCGTATCAAGTTCCTTACATATGGCGGCAGTGACTTGATGCCGATTAATTTTAGTCAGAAGATCTCTGGAATCCACCTCTTCACTCGATCACGGTAGTCAAGGTAAGGGTGACCGAATTGCTTGGCCAGATCCTTCTCATCACCCAGAACACGGATATGGGTCCAGACTGCAACTACAATAGCAAGGGTGCCCGTCATGAGTGACCTTAAGGTCAGGGCTAGACCAACAAGAAAAATAATTTGCCCAAGGTAAATTGGATTACGTAGCCAGCCGTAAATACCACTGGTCACCAACTGCTGGGGTGCCCCTCGCAATCCTGGTCCACCCGCACCGCGTTTTTTTCTGTAATGACTGCTAAGGCGATACTGCAGATAGCCCCACAGCATCACAACAAGGAAGGGTAGCTGGACATGGAGCTTTCCTTTGTTTAGAAACAACTCCCAGGAGAGCATTAAAACTGGGAACAAGATAAATGTCCGACTGGGAGAGGATTGGACTAACTTGAGAGTGCGATCTTTGAGCGATGTCATAATCAGCAGTTGTAAATGACGGGGACAGTTTACTCCAATGGTCAGTCAACGCAAAGGGCATGCAAAATAAATACAATGGCTGGAACTGAACACGTAGTCGTTACAGCGGATCCCCATGGGAAGATCAGAAAAGACCGGGGATCCATCTCTTCACGCGGCTCTTATACGCGATATAAGGTGTGCCAAAAAGGTCAATTAAATGCTTCTCATCGTTGACAACCCGGAAATGGAACCAGAGGGCAGTGACTACTGTGATAAGCCCAGCAAGGATCGACATAAGGGTCAGGCTCAATCCAATCAGAAATATGATATGCCCAAGGTACATAGGATTGCGTGTCCACCCGTAAATACCGGTGGTCACCAAATGCTCGGGTGGGATTTGCAGGCCAGGACCGCCTCCACCGATTCTATTTCTGTAACTCCCACATTCGCGGTATTGCAAGTAGCCCCAGAGCATCAAGAGAAGAAATGTCGGCTGGACCTGAAGGCTTCCTTCATGGATATAGAGCCCCCAAGCTAGGACTAGAATGGGGTATAGAACAAAGGTGCGAACCGGAGTTTGCGCGAACCATTGGAGAATGCGATTTTTAATCAAAAGTATCATAAAGGCAGCTTAATGGATTTGGCAAGTCATAGAACCTGGCAAGCACAACGTCAACCTTCTTATTGGACAGGTGAATTTGTGAGATATCTACACCCGTGCAGGGTGGCGCTCCTCCTTGTTTCGCTCATCATCCTCACGAGCTGCGGCAGAGACCTTCAAACGGCGAGAGGTGTGGTGGAGGGATTTATCGACCAGCACTACGTCCATATCAATCTGAAAAAGGCGAAAGAATTCTGTGTGGGTCTAGCCCTCCACAAGATTAACGAAGAAATCCGCTTGACTGCGGGGCAGGTCATCGACGCTTCCACCCGTAAACCCAAGATCTATTATAAACTGCTGGAAGAGAAAGTTGGTAAGCAGCGAGCTTCATTCATTTACAAAGGAACCATCAGTGTGGAAGATGCCCCGGAATTTAGCCGCCGTTGGATTGTAACCGCAAGAATGGAAAATGGCCTGTGGCGGGTCTCTAATTTCAAAGAATACTAGCACGAAACCAGCTGGCAGTGAGCAGCTAGCAGTAAGACGCCGTGCGCTTTACCCTCTGCTCTTTGCCGTTTTTCGTCTGCGATAATCGGCGAAAATCTGCGGTTAATTTATTAGAGAAAGAGGTAAAAACAAAAGGGACGGTCTGCAAAGTTCGTCCCTTTTTCACGTTCGGAGTTACTCGGTTATCTTCCGGTACGCGCCAGCGAATGGACCCAGCCCTTCATTCGTGACTTGGCGTTCTGGATGTCTTTATCCGAAAAGAAGTTCTTCGCGTTAACCTTATCCACCGCGTAAACGGGGCGGAGAAAGTCGTTTTCATACCCGAAGGGGACTGTCGCATCGATGCCCATTCCGCCTTCGAATCGGGTGTTGGATGCGGTCCACTCGCTTCCACCTGCCGTCATACGCTCTGCCGGCATGAAGGTCTGGCCCCGGCCACCGGGAATCGGATTGAGGATATCCGTATGTGGATTGACACGAGTGGTGAGACACCACATGACATCATCCATATCATAAAGGTCGGTGTCCTCACTAACCGCGATGCAGATCCGTGAGCCCTGTGAAGTGGAAAGGATGGCCGCCATGAAGTTACGTTGCCAACCCTCCTCAATTTGGTTTCGCTTTTTCACCTGAATAATGGCGCCGCCCCAGTCCGTCATACAATACGGAATGTTTACGTCCTGGATAATGCCCGGCTGTATACGATCCAATAACTCGTACATGGCCCCTTCGCGCACCGTGGTGTCGATGTTGTGATCGTCCAGGGTGTGCACCCCCAGGGCGAAGATAATAGGCTTGGATTCCGGCTTGCGGGTTGTCACGGCGGTTACGTGGAAAGTCGGCGCCTTATAGGCCTTGCCCATGTAACCCGCCCACTCGGGGTGAAAATGGAAACGGCCCTGAACTCCAGCCTTCTCGGACTCTTCTGTCTCGTATCGCCGGTCACGAGGATTGACATAACCCTCGAGCACCACTTCACAATCGGCCAGGGCCAAGGCGTCCACCGTACGAGCCTTGACCAATCGAACGGGAGAGCCCTGGGCAGCGCCGGCGACGGCAATTTCGTCGCACCCGTGGGGAAGCACTACATAGTCAAACCCAGCACCCGCGAGAAGCGTACATGAGGGAGGCACGCCAAAACACATAGTGATGGGCACAGGCTTGTCATCCCGGTAATACTTCGAGACCACCTGCCACATGTGGGAACCCGGCGAAATCTGAAACGTACCAACGTTCCCCCAGCGGAAGTTCATGCGGTTGTAACCCAAATCCGTCCCGCCGCCGAAATACTCGCCGGAGATGAGCCTGTTGCCGGAACCGATGGTGAGTTCAGGTTCGTACTCGGTATGGCGAATGGGGACCATGTAGTCGTTTACCTCCTTCGGCTTTTCAATGACCACTTCCTGGGAAGGGGCTTCTTTTTGGTCCACCACCACAGGAGGAATCCCATGGGTTAGAGCGTAGGCGAGCTTCTTAGTACGTTCCGTGTCGTCCTTCCAACCAAAAAGCTTGTTGATCACGTTCATATCACCGAACAAATTCGTGACCACTCGATGGTTCGGTTTACCCTTCACGTTGTTGAACAATATTGGGCAGCCTCCGTCCATCTGCTTTTGCAAAGCGGTGATCTCGAGACTGGGATCCACTGCCGTGTCGGTCTCGATCAGGTCACCTTCAGACCTCAACCAGTCCAGCATGCCGCGTAAATTCATGACCGGCTTTGCCCCGGTAGTAACGTCTTTCATTGCCTTACTCATACTAATCCCCCACTGTTAATATTATTTGAATTTAACTGAGATTGCCCAGAACAAGCTGGGTTAAATAAATAGACTAGATTTATAGAGATTTCAACCCGTTGCGCCCCCTAATGTTGGACCTTTACTTGACATTTTTACTAGTGCCTGCTATTTGAATGGGCGAGGAAATATTGAGGTTTTTCGCTTCAGTTCTGCCCTTTTTAGTCGATCGGCTTTCCCAATAAATGGGTTCTTTATATAACCGGGCAGGGTGTCAATTCCCTGCCCTTTTTTAATCAAGGAAAATGGCTCTCAGTGAAATTGGTTTTCTCTCGCCTTTCCGGGTCCTGGATCTGACCGACGAGCTGGGTTTTCTTTGCGGAAAAATCCTGGGGGATCTGGGGGCGGACGTAATCAAGATTGAGAAATCCGGAGGAGACCCGTCAAGAAATATTGGCCCTTTTTTTCATAACCAAATTCACCCAGAGAAGAGCCTCTACTGGTTCGCCTTTAACAACAACAAGCGGGGCATTACCCTAAACTTGGAAACAAGCCGCGGCCGGGACCTCTTTTGCCAATTGGCGGCAAAGTCAGACTTTATCATTGAGTCCTTCTCCCCGGGGTATCTTGATGGGATCCAGCTGGGCTATACCGCCCTAAGCCGGTTAAATCCCCGTGTGATCCTCACGTCTATCACGCCCTTCGGCCAGACCGGCCCCTACAGCAGGTTTAACGCTTCGGATATCGAGATCATGGCCATGAGCGGATGCATGTCACTTACGGGGGATCCGACCCGGGCCCCTCTACGTGTTACCTTTCCGCAATCCTACCACTGGACGGGCTCCTACGCTGCCATGGGGACCATGGTAGCTCATCTCCAGCGCCAGCGCACCGGAGAAGGCCAGCAGGTGGACGTATCAGCCCAGGCTTGCCTCCTCTGGGCATTCTCCCACGCTCACACCTTCTGGGATCTGAATCGGCACCAGGAAAATAGGGCTGGCTCATTTATGACAGGCCGTAGTATTACAGGCGCAAAGATGCGCGTGTTCTGGCCCTGTAAGGACGGCTACCTCAATTTCATCATCTATGGTGGGGAGGCGGGAAGAAAAACAAACCAGGCCCTGGTGGAATGGATGGACACCAAGGGCGTAGCACCCGAGATTTTAAAGAACAAGGACTGGAAGGTCTTCAACATTGCTGAGGTCACACAGGAAGAAATCGATCAAATGGAAGAACCCATAGGCGACTTTTTCTTGGGGGTCACTAAAAAAGAGTTTCTTGATGCCGTCATTAGCCGCGGCATGCTCGGTTACCCGGTGTCAACGGCAAGAGAAATTCTAGCGGATCCTCAGTTGGAAGCCAGGGAGTTCTGGGAGACCCTCGACCATCCGGAATTGGGCACGTCTCTACTTTACCCTGGTGCCTTTTCAAAATTCAGTTCTGGCAAATGTACGCTACGGCGTCGCGCGCCCCTCATCGGTGAGCACAACGAAGAGGTTTACGTGAACGAACTGGGGCTTAAACCGGCAGAAATAGATAAGCTCAAGGAATCTGGGGTTCTGTAAAACTTTTTTACATATTGGATTAGAAATTGGGAGAAAGATGACTCGCGCAAAGGCGCAAAAGACTCAGAAATTAACCGCCGATTCACGCAGATTTACGCAGATGGACACAGAAAGAAATCCCTTTAAGAATATTACCGCAGAGGCGCAGAGGGCGCGGAGAATTAACTTTTTGTTTGTCGGGAGACGACGACAAACAAAATCATTCTTCAAATTAGAGCTGGAAGTTTTGCCCAATCGTCGTCTCCCGATTGGGCAAAAGGGATTTCCTCAGCGTACTCTGCGTCTCTGCGGTGAAATGTCCGAATCCTTATCTGCGATAATCGGCGAACATCTGCGGTTGATAACTCTTTACGGTCTTGGCGCGAAAAACTTCTTTGAATCGGTAAGAAGCTAATGGAAGCGCTACGGGGAATCCAAATCGTCGAGTTCGCCGCCTTTGCGGCTGGCCCCGTGGTGGGCAAGCATCTCGTAGATCTCGGCGCCACCGTTGTCCACGTGGAGTCGAAGGCGCGTCCCGACGGCTTTAGAACTCACTACCCCCCATACAAAGACAACATCCACGGCCTGAACCGCTCGGGTCTCTTCGCCCTGGCAAACAGTAACAAGCTAGGCATCACTCTGAACCTCAAGAAAACACCCGAGGCCACGGAAATGGCAAAGAGAATCGTCGGCTGGTCCGATGTGGTCATCGAGAACTTCAGTCCGGGAACCATGAAGCGCCTCGATCTGGACTACGAGACTCTTAAGAAAATCAAACCGGAACTAATCATGTTGAGCAGCTCCAATCTCGGACAGACCGGTCCCCATGCCAGGCACCCGGGGTTTGGTTCCCAGCTCTCCTCCCTGGCAGGGTTTACCAATCTGACCGGTTATTCTGACGGCTCTCCCCAAATCCTCTACGGGCCCTATATCGACTATATCGCTGTGGGCTATGGTGTAGTGGCAATCCTTGCAGCCCTGGATCACCGGAACAGAACCGGCACGGGGCAGCACATCGACTTGGCCCAATATGAAACCGGTCTTCAGTACCTTGCTCCGATCCTCCTTGATTACAAAGTGAACGACAAAGTGGCCTCCCGCGATGGTAACCGCGACCCATACATGGTTCCCCATGGGGCGTTTCCCTGCAAAGGTGAAGATTGTTGGTGCGTTATTAGCGTGTCCACGGATGAAGAATGGAAATCCCTGTGTAAAGTGATGGGAAATCCTGCCTGGAGTAAGGACAAAAGCCTGAGGTCCCGTGAGGGAAGAAAAGCAAAAGAGGATCAGTTGGAACTCAAGATTGGAGAGTGGACCAAAAAAAGTTCTCCACAAGAAATCGTGGAGCAACTTCAATCCGCGGGAATTCGAGCGGGGATTGTAAACACCATGAAAGATATTTACACCGATCCTCAGCTCACCCATCGCGGCCAATGGGTCCCGCTTGAGCACAAGGAGATCGGAACGATGCAGTATCAGCGTCCCCCGTTTATCCTATCCAAAAGCCCGGCTGGACCCGAAAAGTGTGATCCGCTATTGGGTGAACATAACGAATACTTCTTCAAAGAGCTCCTGGGACTTTCCACCAAGGAATACACCGAACTGGTGGAAAAAGACGTAATCGATTAGTCAGTTACTCCACTCTCCGGGCGCCATGAATGAGCCTAACCAGATAACCCTGACAGACAAAGCGTGGGAGGAAATCTCACGTCACGCAAGGGACACCTTTCCGGAAGAGTGCTGCGGGATGGTCCTGTCCAAGGGCGAGTCCGATATGGTGCATCGCTGCACGAACATTCAAAACAAACTTCATGCCCTGGACCCACAGACCTATCCACGGAACGCCACCATCGCCTATGCAATGGATTTCAAGGAACTCGAGATGCTCACCCAACAGGCGGAACGGGAAGGGACATCCCTCAAGGCTTTTTATCACTCTCACCCGAACCACAAGGCATACTTTTCCGACGAAGACAAAGATTTTGCCAGCCCCTTCGGAGAACCCACTTACCCTCAAAGCGTCCAGATCGTCATCTCAATATACAGCCAGATGGTAAAGGAGATTTGTGCTTACGCCTGGAATCCGCAGGAAAAAAATTTCATTGCAATCCCTCTGAGTAAGATCCCATCTCCATGAGCCTCAAGGATCACACCATCGAGGCGCGCGGATTCAAGATCCACTACGTCGAATGGGGCAAACCCAATGGCGTACCTCTAATATTGATCCATGGCTTTTTGGATCACGCTCGAAGCTGGGATCCTTTTGTCACTGCCATAGAGAAGAAAACCAAAAAACCGCTTTGGATTATTGCACCGGACTGCCGCGGGCATGGCGACAGCGGTTGGGTGGGAACTGGGGGTTACTACCATTTTCCCGACTACGTCCTGGACCTGGACTCTCTCATTCGTAATTTAAAGGTTTCATCCGTGGTGCTGCTGGGCCATTCCATGGGAGGAACCATTTCATTTATCTACGCTGGGACCTTTCCGGCTCAGGTCGAGAAACTCATTCTAGTGGAAGGGGTTGGCCCTCCCGGTTTTTCCTTTGCACAGGCGCCCGAGCGCATGGAGAAATGGGTCACGGAGGTAAAGGGGCTTGGACAGAAAAAACTCGTGGAGTATGCCTCCGTGGAGCAAATGGCAGAGCGGCTCCGTAGAAGAGATCCAAGGTTGAAATTAAAAGTTGCTTTGCACGTTGCCCGTCACGGTTCGCAGCAAACAAAAAATGGAAAGTGGGTATGGAAGTTTGATCCGCTGCACCGCACTGCCTCACCTCAGCCGTTTTATGCCGGACAGGCCCTGGAATTTCTACGCCGTATCCAGTGCCCGGTGCTCCTGGTCCGGGGCAAGGAGAGTCGGCAGGTGCATCGACGGGACCTGAACGAGCGTTTTGAAGCTATCCCGCGTTCATCCATGGTTGAAATTGGAAATGCGGGTCACATGGTCCATCGTGACAATCCAGAAGAGTTGGCTAAATCCGTAGCATCTTTTCTTAACACCGAAAGGGGATAACGAAGTATTGAACTGAATGTTGAATCCTGGTAGTGTCCAAAAAAGAGGACAGGACTTTGGCAAGAGATAAAAGACTATTCTTGCGGGTGGGAAACGAGGTCACTCATAACCAGAACTACCAATGGGGAATTGGTGCCGTTGAGGAAGTCATGACTTCATCGGTCCCCGGCGGTACCTGCCTAACTCGGATCCGCTTTCAGGATGGAAAACTCCGTGTCTTTGATAACGATCTGGATAGCGAGAGGTGTTGTTATTATTTCGGTGTGCGCCGCTATTTGGATCCATCGAACAAGGCGAACGCCATCCGAGCGAAACTCTTTTCTGAATAAAGGAACATCATGATGGTCCACTGTACAAGTCTTAGAACCCTGGTGATCGTATTTTTTATGATCGTAATCATGTCACCCACCTACCTCCATGCCGGAGAGGGGTCAACAAAGCAGGAGAGATCACCGGCGTCACCGTGGGCAATTTAATTTTCGTACCACTGAAAGTGGCCATCATGGGCTTCGCAGCCCCTGTGGCCGTTATTTCGTGGCTGGGGTCCCTCGGAGACACAAAACAGGTGAAAGCAATTTGGAAAGACTCGACGGATACGCCCTACTTTATTTCTCCTAAAGAGGCGAGGAAGGCCATTGGAAAGCGGCCGGATCTAACCGCAGAGTGGAATCCGACACGTGACTACGAGGAGTAAGCACGTGCCGGAGGGAATCCCTTCTTGACCTAGGCAGCTAGGTTTTTCTTATAAAAACTCACCGATCTTGACCAAGCGTCCTTGGCCGAATCCGGATGATAGCGACCCTCGTTGGTGTTGTTATTGAACGCATGCTGCGCTCCGGGATATATCTTGGGATCAAAGCTCTTGCCGAACTTTTTCATTGCCTCCTGCAAGGGCTCAACACCCGGCGTAATGTTCTTATCTTCCGAGCCATAGTTTCCAAGCACGGGACAAGGGATGTTTTGCACAGTATCCAGGGGATCCGGGTTACGACCGTAGTATACGATCGCCGCATTTAGATCCTTACACTTGGTGGCAAAATTTAGCGACTGCCCACCACCCCAACAGAATCCCACCACGCCCACACGACCGTTACCAAAATTGAGCTTCTTCAAATAATCCACGCAGCCCGTCAGATCCTCCACCACACCGTCATTGGTAACTTTTCTGATCGCCGCGACGGCGTCGTCCTCGGTTTTGAATTGATCGGTCCCTCCCAGGCGGGAGAGTAAGTCCGGCGCCAGGGCGACAAAGCCCTCCTTGGCAAACCGTCTAGCCACGTCCTTGATATGGTCCACCAAACCCTTGTTTTCATGAATCACAATCACTGTCCCTAGATTCTTACCGTCTTTGGGGTGCGAGAGATAAGCTTTGACAACTCCTCCCTTCCCCGAAATATCAACCATCGACGATGAAAGACTAGCATCATCAGGCGCTACTATATGAGGTATCGCTTCTGCCATTTCTATCTCCTCCTTTCGTTACACTGTATTGATTGGCACGGCTTTTCTATAGCCGAATTCAATATCAAATACCAGGGGATACTTGCCCCGGCCCAAACTCCATCAACGGTTATCTATTTCTGCGGTTCAGTTACGGGATCCATTACCCCGATCAGGCTATCTCTGGTCACGAGCTCGGCCAATTGGTCTTCGGTCATGCCTTCCGTGCCCTTTGGTCGAATGGGGATTATCAGGTAGCGAATGTCTGCGCTGCTATCGTAGACCTTGGTTTCCACATCGTCCGCTAGTTTTGTCCCCATCTCTGCGAGCACTTTCCTGGGCTCTTTGACAATTCTCTCCCGGTAACTTTCGCTGGTATACCAATCAGGTGGTTCACCCAGTATGCCTCGCGGATAACAGGAGCAGAGAGTGCAAACGATGACGTTACGAACTTTTTCGGTGTTCTCCATGACCTCCAACTGCGTGATATTCCAGGTGTCCACAGGCTCCCCATTGTTGGCGTCAAGAAGATTTGGGCCAATCTCCGTAATCGCTGCTTTAGCATCCTTTTTTAATTTTTCTTTGAATTTCGGGTCCACCCATGCTCTGGCGATAATTTTCGCACCGGTCATGGGCGTCCGTGCCCGTACGATTTCATATCGCGCGTCAATATCCTCATGTTTCACGAGACCTTTCTCAACAAGCAGGTTGGTAAGAGCCAACACACGCAGCTCAAAGTCGGAACCTTTCTGGGTCATTTTCAACTGATCCTTTTTCTGCTCTACTTCCTCCTGTGAAACGACCTTCTTGTCCGCTAGCACTCCTCGCATGGACATGAGTCTTTTTTCGAAGTAGGGAAGTCCCTTGTTCAATCCTTTCGCGCTAAGCTCATCGGCCTTGAGCCGGCCATCTTCCACCACCGTAACTCCGTTCCTTCCCAAAGTTTCTCCCAGAGCTATCAGCCTGAGCACATGCTCGGGCTGTTGTGGCACCACTTTGGTAATTGGCTCATGTGAATGATCGTGACCTCCGTGTGAATGCGCATGATCTGTTTCCATTTTTAGCCCCTCCTATTCAGCAATCATCCAATCCTCGAAAACATCGACAATAATCCTATCTTGCTTTGAGCCTTGCGCCGAGATCTGCTCCTGATCGAACCCCACGGAATAGATAGGCGGCCGTTCCTCCAGATGGTCCCTTGGGTTACTGAATAAGCCTCGGACGATTTCCACCGTCCCCACCTTACCCATGATGTACCTGGGGACCCTTTTTCGATCTTTATAATCTTCGGTTTTGATTCTAACCGTATCACCCACGGAAAATTTATAACTCATCTTCCCCTTTCCGGTTACGACCCCTACATTGGGGGTCTTTGCAATGACAGCCAACTTCGTAGAAAATAGGGCCGGATATAACGCTGGTACCAGGTAGCCCAGGTTTCCTATATCGCAAATTGGCTAAGCTTGGCAAGTTCTTAGTATGAAGATAAACCTTTATAATAGCAGCGTTTTTGGTGCTCTGGCCCTGGTTCTGGGAGCTTGTTCCGTAATCAAGGCACCCTACAAGGCCACTATAGGGACAATCAAAGGAGGGATATGGGTAGGAAAGGCGACCTATAAGACGGGAAAGGTCATTTACAAAGTAGGCAAATTTACCTATGTGGTGATTAAGGCTCCCATCGAATGGCCTCTAACCAATGATATCGAAACCATCGATGGCCTGTCCCCTAAAGAAGCCATACGACAGGGCAAAGTCAAAAATTCGCCTTATACGGTCAAAGGAAGAAAATACTATCCCATGTCGGTTAAGAAAGCTCAGAGCTACAAACAGACCGGAATTGCTTCCTGGTATGGTTATGAGACCCGGAATAAAAAAGGCGGACGTATGACTGCTAATGGAGAGGCTTTTAAACCCAACGGGCTAACGGCCGCCCATAAACATCTACCCCTTCCGATGTACGTTAAAGTCACCAACCTCGAGAACAGGCGCTCCATCATTGTCAGGGTGAACGATCGAGGGCCCTTCCCCAGCGACCATAATGCAAAGTCAGGTGACAGGGTCATTGACCTCAGCATGGGGGCCGCCAAAAAGATCGGCTTGTATAAAAAAGGTACCGCCCGCGTCAGGGTCGAAGCCGTTCAAGTCGAAAAGGGTTGATTGCCCACAAATCAAGGCCGGCTTTAAGCGAATACTCGTCGCACCAGCTACGTCAAGAGCATTGCCTCAACTGCGGCATTCAACCGCGTTCCAGGCCGCAACCTAATCCTACTATTCTTGTTTCCCGTCACTTGCCTGATCTTCACTACTCTTTTCTCCTGCCTCATCCGCCACTACTTGAGTGGTGACAGGGTCAGACAATTCCAAAATTGGGAGGGAAAGTTTGGAAGTGATCTTATTTCCATTCTGCTCATTGAACGCTTTCACCTGAACGGTCAAATTTTGCAGCTTCTTGACTCCATCCGGGAGCTTAAAGTAAGCAAACCCCGCTGCTACTTGATTCGGCCTTAGGAGAGCATCGGCAAATGAGAGACTTTCGAAATGCTGCTCAATTCTCCGGTTTATTGAGCGTGTATGAGAGGCAGATCCTGCTATAGTCGCCGGCCAGAGAAGGATTGCAAAGGGGCCTGTTGCTACTGTCCAACCAAGTGCCTTACCCACATACTCTCTATTAGCTGCCTCACCAGCAGCTTGTTTACCCGAGAGTGGAGATAAGCTCTGCTCACCTAAAAAAGCCTTTACGCGACTCCTCTGGATCCGGTAATTATCTTTTCCCCCGTTCTCCACGCGAATGAGCAGCGCCAAAATACCATCAGGCGCAATGTCGGCATCAAAAACCTGGCGGGACTTAGAGGGGGTCACAAACTCCTCTACAGAGACATCTAATCCCTGCTGTACCTCTTTCACCGTGGGCTGTCTTGATCCCGTCATATCCTGAGCACGGAATCCAGGCTCAAACGTGGCGCACCCACTAAAAATAAGGGCCGTCAAAAGTACATTAAATTTTGCTCGAATATTCAATTGCATAGTCATCCTCCTTTGGTAAACAAAGCTACTTGGGATTCCTCATTAAATCGTCTGATTCCCTCACCAAGACTAACCCATTTAAGCTATCCACCTTCACTTCCGTTCTTGATGTCCTTTTCTAATTTTTTGTCGATCTCACCCATAAGGGCGTCTGCTACTCGTTTGCAAATGTAGGTATGTGCTCCAATCGAGTAGGCCCCACCGACCGAAACAGTTTGTCGACTCTCCATACGGCCTATTAAGGCGCCGGTTTTTTTATCTAAAAGCTCCGCGTGTACGGTACAAACCGAAGAACCAACACCCGGAAGCAGCCATCGACCAAACGCATTGCCGGGCTCGTATTCAATGAGTTTCGATTTCAAAATAAAATCAGCCGGTTGTGCTGCTGTGTTAAGGAGATGTTTCTCTTTCAACAAATTGGCCATGTACTGGTCGAAAATCTTATCTGCGGGAGGTTCTAGGGTTTTGCGGGTAACGTTCTCAACAGGCAGAAATTCTATGGTCTGCCCATTCTTCCAGACGAAATCGTCTGGTAGTTGAGAATCAAGACTAACGGCTCAACATCCCGTTAGGGCGAGAACGCAAAGGAACAAGCATGAACTCTTTAGCCACACGTAAGGCATGTTTCACCTCCACAGTGGATTTTTAGCTGTTAGTCTGCTGCTTTTGGATCTAACGTAAGAGCGACCTTTATTTCTCGATCTCCATTGCACTCGACCACGTGATCAAGGGGCTCGTACCCTTCCACCACCACTCGTAAAGAAAGTTTGTTATTGAAATATTTCCCTGCTGGCCGAGTTTCTGATTCCGGTTCCACAGGGATAAAGGAAAAGGGGATATAAGTACCAAAGCTCAGCACTGAAAGAGCGGCAGCCGCTCCGGGATTTGTCTCCCAGTAGTTCGACGTTTTCACATTCCTGTCTACTTCTTCTTCGTATGAGAATGGAAAAGAAAGAGGTGTTGTCCCCACATTACGATCAGAAATCCAGACTTGAGCCGGAACGTTGCTCGTAATTTCAACAATCGTAGTAACGGTTTGCCGAAATGTGGCCGCCCTGTGGGTCGTTTGGGTACAACCCGCAGCAAAACAAACGACAAGCAAGGTTGCTTGGACGTAACGGTTAACGTGCATTTCTCCCCCCTAATCCTTGCCTAAATAGACGGGGAACTCATGAATTTCTTACTGTAGGTGAAATTCGTTAATTAATTCAGTATGAAATGGAACGGGGAGCTGAAAGAAGGTTGCAAGTTAGGGATAGAAAAAAAGTGGGTGTGCCCATCCGAGCAGGCTCAATATCTCACCGCAACATGTCTCTACCTGTGTCCAATCTACCTCGGAATTAACGTTTGGAAGGAGGGTTTTTTCTATAGCGCTGCTTCTGTCATCGACACTGACCCTAATACTCCGGTCCTCCTGCGAGAGCTCTAGAATAATGCTGCCATCCTTAGGATTATCCTCTTACCGCACCTTTAAATTGATCGTCCCCAGCACACCCTCTGAATCAGAAATGGCAAGATTGTTTTCCCCCTTGACAACCCGGTCAAATGCCACCCTACCCCGCCGGGTCAGGTAGGAGGCCTGCTCGCGCCCCTTGGAAACCAGGCTCACTCGAACACCATCAACCGGTTTTTCACCCTTTTCTCTAATTTCAATAACAATATGGCAAAGCTCTGTGTCGACCTGTTCGACTTCCGCGGTAACCTCGAACCTCCCCATTACCTTTTTGACCTGGACAATGCTCGGTTTAGCACGCTTCGAGCCCCGCCGAACCCCAAGAGGCACTGGAGTTAAGATCGACTGGCCCGAGGTGCTAATAAGTTCTAACGAGTCTTTTGCCAGCCTCACCACTAGCTCAAGGAAGCCCGACTCTCTCTGAGCCGATGGAACAAGAGCCATTGCCTTCTCTATGAGATATTTTGGAACCTGCTCTGTCTCTGTCCCTTGCATACCTTTGTAAGCAGCAACCATCTCATCCAGACAAAAGGAACAACCAGCCAAATGAACTTCGAACTGCTCTTTCTGTTCGCCTCGCAGATTTCCACTCAGAAAACCAGCCAGGCTATCGTCATCCGGGCAATTAGCCCGCTCTGCTGTTTTCCGGCGCTGACTCAAGTAGTTACGCAAAATCTGGCCAACTTCCTCTTCGTCATGAATAGCCACGCCACCCCTTTCCAGACGAGATTTTTATATTCTCATCTTCATTGCGAGTAAAGATCCAACAAAAAGGGGTCTAAAAATAGACCCCATTTTGCCCAGCTTGTTCCTGATGTCTCCTTCAGGGATATTTACCCCTGCAAGTCAGGATCCAAATTTCGATGCCAACTCAACGAATTCTCCGTCCGCGTTAAGTCACCAACCCGACAAATCTGCGAATAGCTCTAAGGGCTAAAAACATCCCACTGGATCACACGAAGCATTTCCGTTTCCGGTTGAAGTATTACCCCCTCCATTGACATTGCCATTAGCTAGAATGCCTCGCCCAATATTATCATTCCCTTCATTCGCTACGAGAACATAACCAGTACTCGACCCAGAAAATTGGATACCTTCAGCTTGATTGTCCTTTGCCTCATTGCCGGATACAAGCGTAGCGCCGGACCCGGGTATACCTGATGAGACAAAAATACCATCATTGCCGTTGTCGTTGCTCTCATTATTCGTGATGCCATCTATCGATACATTGTTACTTGCATTGCCCCAAGACACAAAGATGCCACGGTCTGTACTATTCTTCACTTCGTTTTTAGTTACAACACCGCTAACGGTGCTATTAACTCCAGTATTTCCTCCGCTAATAAAAATTCCGCGATTTCCGCTATCTTCCACCTCGTTGTTAGACACTACAAAACTAACGGTGTTATTGACTCCTGTACCTCCTCCGTTAATAAAAATTCCGTCATCTCCGCTTTTTTCCACTTCGTTGTTAGAGACAACACCACTAACGGTGTTATTGACTCCTGTACGTCCTCCGCTAATAAAAATTCCGCATCTCCGCTTTTTTCCACTTCGTTGTTAGAAATTGTACCGCTTACCGTATTACCGGGTCCGTCCCCTCCGCTTACGAATATCCCATGACGTCCACTATCCTCCACTTCATTGTTAGATACAGCACCGCTGACATCATTATTTGATCCGTCTCCTCCACTTACAACTATTCCGTGACGTCCGCTTCCATCAACTTTATTATTCGACGCACTAAAAGTCACCGAGCGTCCATCAAATTCTCCACCAGACACATGCAGGTTATTACCGCTGTCGGCATTCCCGTTGTCCTGGAGAACGTTATGACTGATTACCACATCCTTGACATCACCCCCGATGTCAGAGGGCTGAATTCTGATTCCATGACCATCAAAATTTTGAATAGTCAGTCCATGTACCGTGATGTCACTTCCACTGACAACAAGGCCATCGGTATCGAGTGGGGCTGAACCACCGTCTAAAGTAAGACCGCAAGCGCTCCCGTCAATCGTGTCTCCATATCCCGAAAGGGCTGGAAGCTCTGTTAAGAGATTAATAGTAATGGGACATGGGAGCACGGATGTATCGAAGACAATGGGAGTTTCAACATTGTCGTTGTTCGCATTCATAATTGCTTCTCTTAAGCTGTTAGATCCCGAGTCGTCCGAATTCTTGACAAGAATCTCAGCCGTTGCCCACGAGGGCAAGGATCCCATCGCCAATGAAATTGATAAAATTGCTGTGAGTAAAAACCCTCTCTTCAACCACATTTGGATATTAAATTGTTCCACTTATTTCTCCTTTCCTTGAAAACTAAATTAAACACACGGTCCTCGGCAGCTGGCCAGCTGACAAACTTTGTCCAAACTTTCCATTAAATAGACGGGAGTTTCTCTAATTTCTTACAGCTCCTAGAATTGTGGGTGTTTTCGCCACTTATTGAGAGAGAGAAAGGGAACGAGGGGGGGCATGAGAATTAGCTATTACCTAAGGGCCTGATGCCCGTCCTCACAAGGCCTCTGCATTGTTCAAAGATTCTCGGAGCCTAGTGAGAATACGGCTTTTTTTGGTGTAGACGGCACTTGTGGAGACTCCAAGAATCTTGGCAATCTCCTCTGGGGAAAGATTCTGGTAGAAATAGAGGTTAACGAAGAGCCGGTCCCGGGGTGCAAGAGCCTCCACGATTTGGGAAAGCAATCTCTCTTGTTCTTGCTCCATAATGGAAGCAGAGGGATCGGCATGGTTGTGACAATGGATCTCAGTGGCGCTACTAGTCGAGACCTTCCGCCTCCTCAAAAAATCAATAGTCTGTCTGGAAATAACAACTCTAAGCCAACTGGCCAGGCTGCTACCTCGTTCGCTTGTGAACTGGCGGAGCTTTCTGAAATCATCTCGAATGACGGAGACAAAAAAATTCTGGAACAAATCGTCAACAATATCGGTGCGGGGCTCGACATGATAAAGGCTCAAAGTCTTTTTAATCGTATAATAGACGAGACCAGAATATTGCTGGACAAAGCTATTCCAAGCAGACCTCTTCCCTCTTAGACAGGCGCCAACAAGACTTTTTACCTGGCTAGTCATTGCTTTTTGACCCCGCTCCCAAGCATATTAAAAACAAAGTGAGGTTCAAAAAATGATTTGGTTTCATTGCTGATCCTGCTTTTGCTTCATCTCTCGAATGGTTATTTTGCAACCCTTGTGCCAACGGATTGTCGTTAACTCCACGATCGAGTTCGGAATAGAGAACTACTTGAATTAAGACAGAATTGTTAATAATCGATGGAGAGAGACCGAAGATTAAAGACCATCAAGTGCCTAAAGTTATTGACGGTTGATAAACGGAGGTGTCTAAAGAGTTAGGCTGTTAGGGAATCTCTACGTTCAGGAGGCAGTCTATCCTAACTATGGTGGCGCTTGGAAGTAACGCTATCTTTTGACGTTTCTACAGGACGGCAGACCTTCCTAATGTTTCTCGTAGCTTTTTAAGGACGCGGTGTTTTTGGGTGTAGACCCCGCTTTTGGAAACCCGGAGAATTTTAGCAATCTCCTCCGGCGGAAGGCCTTGGTAGAAATAGAGCTCCACAAAGAGTTGGTCGCGGGGCCGTAGGCTCTCCAATAATTGGGAGAATAGTCTGCTCTGCTCCTGGTTCAAAAGCGAAGTGGAGGGACCAGCATGGTTGGTGGCTTGGATCTCATTGACGTCACTAGTCGAAACCTTCTGCTTCCTTAAAAAATCAATGGTTTGGCTGGAAACAATTACTCTAAGCCAAGTGGCCAATTTGGTGCTGCGTTTCGCCCTGAACTGGCGGAGCTTTTTGAAATCATACTGGATTATCGAAAAAGCCCTGGAACAGATCATCAACTATATCTGGATTAGGCTCAACGTGATAATGGCTCAGAGTCCTTCTGATCGTATAATAAACAAGGTTAGAATACTGGCGGACAAAGCCATCCCAAGCGGATTTCTCCCCTTTTAGACATCCACGGAGAAGAATTTTTTCCTGTTCAGTCATTTGTCCTTCGTCCCAAAAGTCTGGATTTCCCATAACACCCAAAATCTCTGAGGTTATCAACCCCTCCCCTCTGGACCTTTAGCAACGCATCTGGCAAGAAAGGGGGGAATGGAAACGAAGCTTGCGGTCAAGGTCCTCAAGAAGGTCAGCGAGATTCAGCGCGATGACTGGGATCGCCTCTTAAAAGGCGGATCGCCGTTCATGCGGTGGGATTGGCTCGACGCCCTGGAACAGACTGGGTGCGTGAACGGAAGGACCGGTTGGCTCCCTCAGCACATCGTCATTGAAAAGAAGGGTAAACCCGTTGCTGCCTGTCCCATGTATCTCAAAGGGAATAGCATGGGAGAGTTCGTCTTTGACCATGAGTGGGCCCATTTTGCCTCCAGGTCGGGGATCCAGTATTACCCAAAAATGCTGGTTGGTGTCCCATTCACTCCCGTCACGGGGATGCGATTCCTGACCGATCCTAAGGAGAATCGTCATCAGCTGATTCATCTCCTCGGAGAATCTCTGATCCAGATCTGTAGGGACAACAATATTTCCTCAGTCCATGTTAATTTTTGCCTCGAGGATGAGACAGAGGTACTCACGAAGCTCGAGTTCCTACCAAAAATTGGTCTCCAGTTCCACTGGCAAAATCATGACTATGAGACCTTTGACGACTATCTAGGCTCCTTTCGCAGCGATCGACGCAACAAAATTAAAAAGGAACGGCGTGAGCTGTCGGCCCAGGGCATTCAGGTTCGGGTAGTTGAAGGAGATGAATTAAGCCCGAGTCTTCTCAAGACCATGTTCCATCTCTATAAGAATCATATCGACGAACTTTATTATGGGAGGCAGTACCTCACCATGGGTTTTTTTGAGGAACTGGCTCAACGATTTAAATCCCATGTTTGTCTCGTGATCGCAGAAAAAGATTCACGGGTTATCGCCGGCACATTGAACGCTCAGGACGAGACGGCGATGTACGGTCGGTACTGGGGAGCCATCGAGTACCACCGATTTCTTCATTTCAACGTTTGTTACTACTCCGCCATTGAACATTGCGTTCACAAGGGTCTAAAACGCTTCGAGGCGGGCGCTGGGGGCAGCTTCAAGGAACTCCGAGGGCTTGAGCCAGAGAAGACCTACAGCATGCACTACATATCAGACGAAGGATTCAGGAAAGTCTTGCGGGAACACTTGAAGGAGGAAAGGTCCTACACCGTCTCTAAACAAACCGCGTTGTTGGAAAGAAGCCAGTTGAAAAAAGGGATAGATGATAGGGGCTAAGATTCCCTGTATTTAAAAGTGAGCTTGTCTTCGCTCTCGTCGATCTCTACCCTACCACCGTTTTGCAACTTTCCAAAAAGTATCTCGTCGGCCAGCACTCGTTTAATCTCGGTCTGAATGACTCGGGCCATGGGCCTAGCCCCAAATATGGGGTCATAGCCCTTCTTTGCAAGCCAACTACGTCCTTTCGGCGTAAGGTGGAGGTAGACCTTCTTCTCGTTGAGTTGAAGGTCCAGCTCCATAACGAATTTATCCACCACCCTTTCGATAATTTCAGGATTCAGCGAGTTAAAGAAGACCGTGGCGTCCAGTCGATTTCGGAACTCGGGGCTGAACATCTTCTCCATGGCTTCCTTGCCCTTGCCCACATTGGTGTTCTTGCCAAATCCCAGGGGCGATCCACTTATTTCCCTCGATCCCACGTTGGTGGTCATGATGAGAATAATGTTTCGAAAGTCTGACTTCTTCCCGTTGTTATCCGTCAAAGTCGCGTGGTCCATCACCTGAAGCAGGATATTGAACAGATCCGGATGGGCCTTTTCGATTTCGTCAAGGAGCAAAACGGCATAAGGCGTCTTGTTCACTGCCTCGGTCAACAGGCCACCTTGATCGAATCCCACGTATCCCGGTGGGGCCCCGATGAGACGCGAGACCGTATGCTTTTCCATATACTCACTCATGTCGAAGCGGAGGAATTCCACTCCCAGGGTACGAGCAAGCTGTTTTGCCACTTCGGTCTTCCCCACCCCCGTGGGTCCCAGGAAGAGAAAATTACCGATAGGTTTTTCAGGTTGGCCCAGCCCGGAGCGTGATAGCTTGATGGCGCTGGCCACAGTATCAATGGCTTCGTCCTGCCCAAAGACGGTTAATTTAAGATCCCTATCCAGGTTACCGAGTTGCTCTTTATCCGACACCGACACGCTGCGGGGCGGGATCTTGGCCATGGTGGCCACGATCTTTTCGATGTCCTTGGGGCTGATGGTCTTCTTACGCTTATCGGGTGGCAAGATCTTAACCGAAGCTCCCACCTCGTCAATCACATCGATGGCCTTATCAGGTAATCGCCGGTCGTTTATATGTTTCGCCGACAGTTGTGCAGCGGTGCGAAGGGCGGGGGCGCTGTAGCTTACCCCGTGATGCTTTTCGTAGTGGGTCTTCAAACCCTGAAGGATCTGATAAGTTTCCTCGACGCTGGGCTCCGGAACTTCGATCCTTTGAAATCGTCGTGCCAGGGCTCGATCCCTTTCAAAATAACTCTTGTAGTCGTGATACGTGGCAGAGCCAATGCACTTGAGCTGTCCGGAGGCGAGGACGGGCTTCAGAATATTCGATGCATCCATGGAGCTGCCACTAGCGGCCCCTGCCCCAACCACGGTGTGAATTTCGTCAATGAAAAGTATTGATTCGGGTTGTTTCTTCAGTGCATTTAAGACACCTTTCAAACGGGCTTCAAATTCGCCCCGAAACTTGGTCCCGGCCAACAACGCCCCCATATCCAATGCGTAGATCACCGCATCCTTGAGAGCATCGGGCACCTTTTTTTGATGGATTTTAAGGGCAAGTCCCTCGGCGATGGCGGTCTTTCCCACCCCGGGATCGCCTACGTATATGGGATTGTTTTTTCGCCGACGGCAAAGGATATGAATGGTTCTCAGAATCTCGTTCTCCCTACCAATGAGAGGGTCAATGCGTCCCTGTTTGGCCTCCTCCACCAGGTTGACGGTGAAGGCCTTGAGAGGATCCCTGGAGGGTCTCGCCTCCTCGCCGTCTTTTTCCTCCTCCTCGGCCAGCTCCTCTTCTTCTTCCTCGTCACCGACCTTGGAGACCCCATGGGAGATATAATTGATCACATCAAAGCGGGTGATTCCCTGTTTCTGCAAGAGAAAGGCTGCATGGGAGTCCCCTTCTCGGAACAGTGCGGCCAGAATATCTCCCCCGTGGATCTCTGATTTCTCGGCGGATTGGGCATGGAGGATCGCCCGCTGCAGCACACGATGGAAACTCAAGGTCTCCTGAGGCTTTCGGTCCATCTCCGTCGGGAGCTTTTCCAGGTTGTTTTCGAAGAAGTCCTCCAGATCCTTTTTCAACTGCTCTACATCGCCCCCGCACTTCAAAATGGTGCGGCATGCCTCATCGTCCTGGAGCAACGCGTAGAGAAGATGCTCGAGGCAAACGAATTCATGACGTCGTTTCTTTGCCTCCTGGAACGCTAGTTTTAAGATTTTTTCAAGTTCTTTCGCGATCATCTCAGGCCTCTTCCATAGTACACTTGAGAGGGTACTCGTGTTGTCGTGCCAAACTATCCACCAGAGCCACTTTGGTCTCCGCCACCTCGTAGGTATAAACACCCGCTACGCCAATACCGTTTTGATGAACATGCAACATTATATGAACAGCCTCTGAGTTTGATTTGTGAAATACATACTCCAAAACCTGCACTACAAATTCCTTTGTGGTGTAATCATCGTTGTGCAAGAGAACTTTATAAAGGGATGGTTTTTTGAGTTTCTTCTCGGTCTCTTTATCGGTTTCTGTGACCACCCCATGGTCAAAATCTTTTTCCCGTTTGCTCATGGTTCAAATAATCCATGGATTAAAACGAGCCGGCCCTAATTCCTTTTTATGAGATCACCGGTATTTTGTCAAAGAGGATGAACAACAAATTTGTCTGTCGCTACTTTTTTGCCCAGCGTACGGTCCTTTTTCGGTTGGGGATGCCATCTCCGAAAAGGGTCCTACCGCCTTTAGGGAAATTCTTTGGCGGGATGGCGCCGATAACCATGTACATCACATCTCGCCTCGAGGTGTTGCCCATGGCCCGATAAACGGTGGGACCAACCCGTACCATAGTACCCTCCGGCATGGAGTGGCGTCGTCCATCGAGGAGTAGGGTGCCGGTACCCTTGAGGATGATAAAGACCTCTTCCTGCACCTTGTGCCTGTGAACATAGCTGGCCCCTTCCCCCGGTTTGAGTCGCATGAGACTCACCCCTACCCCCTTGCAACCCATGGCCCGGGCCAGAAACTGCCTCTCTTTCACCTTACTTAGCGGCATAAAAAGTTTTGTATACTTCGCCATGGCTACGTTGTTCCCCCTGACTTTTCTAGTTTCCCCGACGGTGGAGCTGGATGTTGCGGTACATACCCTCGATATTCAGTGGCAGCCATGACTCGTACTGGCCCCAGTCCTTGTACTTTTCGAGTTTGATGCTCTGCTGCATCTCTTGTAGAGATCTCCCCGCACGGGCCTCCTTGAGAACCTTCTCGTATAGATCGTCCAGGTAAGCGCGGTGGTTTCGGACATGCTGTTTTTTGCCCATGGGTCCATGGCCCGGCACCAGAATGTCAAAGTCCATCCCTTCCACGACTTTCAGCCCCTCCATCCATTCTGGAAAGTAAGCGTCCCCTAGATTTCTAAACGGGAGCCTATTGACTGAAACAAAATCCACCGCAAACAGCGCACGTTGCGCCGGGAAATTCATGACAATCAAATTATCCGAGTGTCCCCGGCCAACATACTGGAGCTCCACGGTTTGGCCACCCAGTTCAATGGTCATCTTGTCGGAAAATGTAACGTTGGGGACCACAGCAGACCGCTTCTCTCCGATAATAGTCGCCTTTGCGTTATCATGCGCTACCACCACCGCTTTGTCGGCAAAGACCTCTCCCCCCGAAATGTGATCAGGGTGATCGTGACTATAGATAAGATACTTAACTGGCTGGTTGAAGCGCTTGCGCAGCTCCCCGCTGAGCCACTTAGCCGCATCCGCGTTGATGGGATCAGTTGCAATTATTCCATCGCCGGTCACCAAAAAGACCGAATAGTGAAAATTGTTCTGGAACCGGTAGAGTTCGCCGGCGATTTTTTCAATTTTCCGGATGGGCTCTCTTTGGGCTGAGCCAGGCATTGCATGCACGAACAGTAGAACTATTAGCACCACCGCCGATCGTGTAATTAGAGTCCACATAAAGGTATCACCCTCCAATCCGGTCGAATCCCGTCACCGCTCCGTCGGCTGCTGACGAGACAAGGTAGGCATACTTTGCCATGACCCCGCTCGTATAACGCCCCTTTGGAGGAGTCCATTGGCCGAGGCGCGACTGGATCTCATCAGCGGACAGCTCTACGTCCAGGCGACGACCCTCCACATCGAAGGACACTATATCTCCGTTTCGCAGGGCGGCAATGGGCCCTCCATGGGCCGCCTCCGGGGCCACGTGGCCCGCCATGAGCCCGTGGGTTGCACCAGAGAAGCGGCCATCCGTAAGCAGCGCCACGGAATTTCCCAAACCTGCACCCACCAGTGCTGCCGTAACCGCCAGCATTTCGCGCATCCCTGGACCGCCCTTGGGGCCTTCGTAGCGAATGACCACCACGTCACCGGCCTGAATCTTTCCCGTCTGCACGGCCTGAAAGGCGTCTTCCTCGCGGTCAAAGATACGGGCTGGTCCGCGATGCTTAACCCACTCATGTCCGGCTACTTTGATCACGCATCCCTCGGGCGCCAAATTCCCCTTGAGGATCACGAGTCCCCCCGTGGACTTCAGTGGCTTTGAGAGTGGCAGGACCACTTCCTGCCCCGGGGCCTCATTGGCATTTTTAACCTCTTCCCCAATGGTGCGACCTGTAACCGTCATTGCGTTTGCGTTAAGCAAACCGCCTTCCAAAAGCCTTCGGGCAACCAGCGGGACGCCTCCGGCCCGAAAAAGATCTGTAGCTACAAATCGCCCGCCCGGTTTGAGATCCGCAAGCAGAGGGGTCCGCGCACTAATACGGTCAAAATCATCGATCACCAGAGGCACCCCGGCTTCGCGGGCAACGGCCAAGAGATGCAGCACTCCATTGGTGGACCCCCCCGTGGCCGCGATGGCCGCGATGGCGTTTTCTAAAGCTTCCCTGGTAATAACATCTTTGGCGGTCAGGTCTTGCTCCAGGAGCTTCATCACCAGTTGACCGGCACTGAATGCGGCATCATCTTTTTGAGGGTCCATGGCGGGAATGCTTGCGCTGCCCATGGGGGATATTCCCATCATCTCAAAGGCGGTGGCCATGGTATTGGCAGTGAATTGTCCGCCACAGGCTCCAGGTCCCGGACAGGTTTGTTCCTCGAGCTCTTTTAAATCGGCATCCGTCATTTTGCCGGACGCGTGTGCCCCCACCGCTTCAAAGACGTCTTGAATCGTCACATCCCTCCCGCGGAAGCTTCCTGGCATTATGGAGCCTCCATAGAGCATGAGTGAAGGTAGGTTTAGACGGGCCAGCGCCATAACGGTGCCCGGGATGGTTTTGTCGCAGCCTGACAGCGCCACCACGGCGTCAAAGAGGTGGCCGCGCGTGACCAGCTCGATTGAATCCGCTATTACTTCCCGGCTAACCAGTGAGGCCTTCATTCCTTCAGTCCCCATGGAAATGCCGTCGGAAACGGCCACGGTATTGAATTCAATGGGGGTTCCCCCTGCGGCACGAATTCCCTCTTTCACCTTTGCCGAGAGCCGACGCAGGTGATAGTTGCAAGGCATCACCTCGATCCAGGTGTTTGCTACACCCACCAATGGGCGGGCTAGATCCTGATCTGTGAATCCTATTCCCTTGAGCATTGCCCTTGACGGTGCCCGGTCTGGCCCGTCAGTAATTGCGCGGCTGTGTTTCTTAAGGTCTTGAGCCATGGATTTCCTTTCCTATTTCGTTATGCCGACTCATCTAACCACATGAGTTTGGCGGGATTGTCCTTGAGCATGGTTTTTATTTGGTCGGGCTTGATACCATAGGCCAGCAAGGCGCGGATGAAAACGCGCATACCATCTATGGCGTCCATATGGAGAACCTGGCCAAAGTCACTACCTATAATGCAGCGTTCTGGTCCAATCTCTTTAATGGTCCGAATGGTTTCCATGGGGTCAGCCACCGGTTGGTAGAGACTTGGAATCATGGGCTGGCAATAGGTGCCCACATAAACCCCCAGCTCCGCCAGTTCCTTCATTTCGTCCAGGAGAAGTTTGTTGAGTTCCAGTAGCGGGTGATCCAGGGTGGCACGCACACCAAGCTCTTTGGCCTTTTTGGCAAGGGGCAGCAACTCTTTGAAGTCAGTGTGACCAAAACCAATGCCAACTTTCTTTTCCACCGCCATCTGCATGATCTCAACCACATTGGGCAATACCTCACCGTCTTCCCCCACTAACCTGACGCCTCCCCTGTCAGGATGACCCGCCCCACGCCAGAAACCCAGCGAGGTAAAGGTGGGGAACCAGATCATCTTGAAATTTGGGTACTGGAGGGCCACGCGGATGTAATCGGGATTCATCCCATGGCACGTACCCGCACCCCCGTACACCTCCACTCGGCGTTCGATCTCCCCGCGCTCGAGCAAGAAGTCAACATGGCGCTGCACCAGATAGGCGGAGCTGCAGCTGATGTTCCAATGATCTTTAAAGGCAACCGCCCGCATGCCCGACTTGGAAGCTTCCAGGGCGATCTGGATCATATCCTGGGAACGATGGACGAAATCGGGATAGGCATGGATGTGGCAATCAATGGCCCCCTGCAGGAGCTCATTTTCGATGCCCGGATAAATCTTGAGCATCTCCGGATTATCCTTGAGCATCTGGTAGAAATAGTCCTTGGCATTGAGCTCCTTGACTCGCTCCACCGTGAGGGTCCTCCCAACCAATAGTTGTTCTGCGGCTGCAGCATCAGCGGCGAAATCACACACGATAGACCTCCCTTTCCTTTATCGGACAGTGAATAGTGAATATGGCTCCCCACTAACGGAAAGCCATGGACTGCACATCCACATCGGGTAGCAAAATAGCAGCATAAAATCCAGCGATCGTTGACACACTCCGCCGGATTCTTCCTGGAGTAGCCAGCTATCCTCAAATGGCCCTATTGGACTAATTATCATATAATAGCGGGTAACACGATGTGAGAAAAAATTAGCAAAATGAATCGGGAGGCTAAGAATATGAAACGAAATCACTTGAGTATGCTTGGGGTTCTAACGATGACGCTGATTCTCACAGCCTGTGGCGGTAAGGAGGACGAAAGCCAGATTCGCGATGCCGTGGAACAAGTCGTTACTAAGGATTTTAAGATATACGAAAGTACAAAAGAGTCACTTGCAGATATTCAAAAGACGTCTAATCAGAACCGCCAGCAGGAACTGGATTTGCTAAAATAATGCACCTTGGATTGCCGAGAATTGGAAACATACCTGGTTTTGTAAGATTTTGTTAACCCATCAAACGAGCCACGCGCTCCTCCATTCAAGCCTTTTACCCACCTTTTCAATAACATACGGACTCTAATTATCCTGGACTCAGATGGCACGAGGGTTGCACAGCATCCATTGCCATGGAGATATTCCAGGAAATTTTTGAAACCGGCAGCATCGTAACCCCATTAGAAGCCGTTTTCTACACATTACTGGTTACGTTTTTCACGTTAATGCGTCTGGCAGAATCCTGCCTTGTGAATACCTTCAGCTTTGCCTATTACTGGGGATTCAAGAGCCTTTTATCGACTCTTTCCACCTCCAGCGTAGTCTCGGAAAACACCATCGTTTTATACACGGTTTCCGGTCTCTTTATATTTGGGTTGCTTCACCTGAGCTACCTAAAAACAAACCTATTAAAACAACGAACGGAGTCTGAAAAATCATCGGATTACTCGGGACCGGATACTTTCGGCACCATGTCTGAAGCAGACTAAGCATCACATCTATTCGCCTGAATTATCCAAGTGACAAGAATCGAGCCCATCAGCGGTATTACGTTTCAAGCATCAAATATTTAGGAGGAGTCTATGAGACTTTGGTTTAGTTCATTTTTTGTTGCTTTATTCATGCTCACAGGAGTACCCCTCTGGTCGCAGGTCTCGGAACCATCCGATATGGGAGAGGGCAGAATCAGACCCAAGCTCAGCATGAACCCTGAGGAATACGATCGTAAGCTTAACGATAGAATGGAACAGATGATCAAGCGGCATCCGGAAAGGGCCGACGAGATCCGACAGAGGTACGAGCGTAGACGTCAGAATATCAAGGAAAGACGACAACGCAGACAGGAACGGCGTGAGGCTAAACGTGAAAGACGCGGGGAGAAACGTGAGCAGTGGCGGGAGAACGCCCAGGAAAGGCGCCAGGACAGACGTGAGAATTGGCAGGATAAACGCGAAAATCGACGTGAACATGCCAAAGAACGGCGTGAAAACAGACGCGACAATGTCCAGAACAGACGAGAGAATCGGCGCGAAAACGTTTCTACGAGACGAGATGGCAGGCGCGACAGAATGCAGAGCAGACGTGAAAACAGACAAGGACGAGCCCAGCAGAGGCGCCAGCGCAGATCCGGTCGTCGCGGCAAATAAGCATTTCTAGCTACCGGCCTTTCATGCTGCCCAAGATTACGGCAGCGCAAATCAATCTTCCACAAGGGCCTAGGATTCATTCCTAGGCCCTTTTATTTTTACCCTAGCCATGGCTTGTAAAAATCCGCAGGAATAGTGTAAGTTGACCCCAATTGGGCCAAGGGGAGGTAATTCCATGCCTACAATCGATGCAGACGCGCATGTTATTGAAACAGAGCGAACTTGGGAATTTATGGATGGGGCCGATGCTAAATTTAGGCCTGTTACCGTCACCTCCTCGTCCGATGCAGGAAAGCAGTTCTGGGTGATCGATGGCAAAGTCTTTGGCCGTGGCGGCAACGTTGGTAAAGAATTCCCTGAAGCCTCCCGAGAGATGAAAGACGTGGAGGTCAGGCTGAGGCACATGGACGAATTGGGAGTGGACGTTCAAGTCCTC
This sequence comes from uncultured Binatia bacterium (SeqCode), assembly GCA_965215595.1. GTDB lineage: Bacteria > Desulfobacterota > Binatia > UBA9968 > CAXXLF01 > CBDCDW01. Next base: position 1,796,003 of record CBDCDW010000007.1, read on the forward strand.
TACCCTTCCATCTTTCTCAGGCCCCTCACCAGCCGCCCGGAAGTCGAACGGGCTCTGGCAAGAAGCTACAACTGCTGGATGGTCGACATCAGTAGAAAGGGAGAGAAGCGGCTGCATTGGGCGGCCATCGTTCCGCTCTTGAACATGGAAAACGCCCTGGCGGAGGTGAGATGGGCCAAGGACAATGGTGCCTGTGCACTCTTTACCCGACCCATACCCGAGGACCGGGTGCTCACCGACCCTTATTTTTATCCCCTCTACGAGGAAGCCAGCAGGCTCAACCTACCTGTCTGTGTCCACGCGGGCACTGGAAGCTTTAACTGGGTCGGCGTCTTCGAGCAAGAGATCGGGTTTGGAAAAAACAAGCTGCCGGTGGTCTCAAGTTTCCATTCCATTGTCTCCGATGGTCTTATGGAACGGTTTCCCAAACTCAAATTCGGTTTTATAGAGGTGAGCGCCCAGTGGATACCCTACACGATCCACGACATGGTCAAGCGGTTCAAGAAAAAAGAACGGACTCTCAGTACAAACTTTATGCGGGAAATGCGACTTTTTGTGGCCTGTCAGACCGATGACGACCTCTCCTATATATTAAAGTATGCCGGAGAGGACAGTATCCTTATCGGGTCCGATTACGGTCATGCGGATACGGCCACAGAGATTGACGCGCTACGAAGTCTGCAACAGAAAGGCGAGTTTAGTCCGCGCGTCATCGAAAAAATTCTCAACGACAACCCGAGCGCCCTTTATAACCTTTGATTGTTTTACCCTATTGGAACTGGGTTCGAGCAATAGGAGGTTAGGGTATTGCTAACCTACGGGGTCGACACGGCCAGTGGACTCTACCACACCGAGCCCGATAGTTTTTCTTAAATTCTTCTCCCGTGCTACTAAAGGCCTCGTTCTTTTTTTAGGACCTCCCGAGCAAACTTCATCGATGCACCAAGCTTTTTCTGGTACTCCGGGTCATTCTCGAAATAGACGTATTTCTTGTTGGGATCTCTCCGGTCCCAAGGTTTCACATTATCTTTGGGGATATCGACCCTCGCTGAGTCGGCGGTTCCGTCCACACCCTGAAAGAAATACTGCCCCTCTTTGGAAAGCCACCAGTTAATCCAGAGTTTTTGGGCATTGGGGTGCGGGGGATTGGTCGGCGCAAAGATGGCATCGCCTCCCGCCCCAAGCCTTGCACCCTCTTTGAGCTGGTGAGGGAAATTTTCATTAACTGGCAGTCCTTGCCTCCTGGCCCGACGCACTTCTCTGCCGCAGGCAAAGATGCAAAGGTGATATTTGCCGAGGGCCAACCACTTGGCCGCTGTCCGCGCGTTGGGTGCGATCACGGGCTCGTTAACGGTAAGTAACTTACGGAGAAACTCCGGACCCAGGTCCGGGTGGAAATAGTAAAACGCCACGGACTGTCCGACCCCAGCGAGCCTCGGGTCCCGCATCACGATCTTTCCCTTCCACCTGGGATCGATAAAATCGTGAATGGACTGGATATCTTTAGGATCCACTAGCTTGGTGTTGTAGGCAAGTATATCGCTCGGGCTTAAACGGAAGGCAATGACATGCTTCTGCTCAGGATCGAGAATGAGAGGCCCGTTCCCCCCCCACCACGCCTTCTTAGAGAGGACCTCGGGGTGCATGAGAAGCGGTCGGATATCACGCAGAACTCCCTGAGGGATCAGCCGGGTATTGGCAGTTGTAATGCCTCCGTGCCATACATCCAGGGTAAATCTTCCGGCCCTGCGCTCGGCCAGGACCCGATCGGCATTCTGCCGTGATGAACCAGTGGAAACCACGAGTTTAATACCAAGCTTCTTCTCGAGCTTCGGCAGGAGCGGGCTGATCTCCCGGCCCACGCCGCAGCAGATAAACGCCTGCAGCTCCCCTTCCTTCTGAGCCGCCTTACGGAGTTTTTCCCATTCCGACTGAAAATCGCCTGCCCGGCTAGTACCAGGTACTGAAGTTAGGACCAGCAAGCACAAAAATGCTAATGGCTTCAATGTCCTTGTCTTATTCGAAAACATTGGCACCTCCTTCGAATTGTTTGCTTTTTAATCTTTACGTTCCTGAAATCGAAATTCGCCCATAGGGTCTGTGAAATTGCTCATTCATACAACCATGCGCTATGGCCTTCCGGTCGGGGTTTGATCCAGACCTTTCCTCCGTCCTCAAGATGATCCTGGCGCGGACCATAGATCCGAATTTTCCTCTCCTGACCCTCAACTTTCACCTCATACTCGATGCGCTCCCCGATAAAAAACGAGGTCTCCACCACCCCCGGAATCGTTCCGGCAGGTGGAGCTATGCTATTGGAGGGTAGGATCTCGACATCTTCCGGTCGCAGAGCGACATATGCCCGCTGACCGATCATGAGTCCTTCGGGCTGGTAGCAATGTCCGAAGACCGTGCAGTTTGGAGACCCTTCGATTCCCACAGACACCTGGCCGGAGGGATTACTGCTCTGAACCGATCCTTTAAGTAGAACAGTCTTGCCAACAAAGTCCCGGACAAAGCCGTTCGAGGGCTGCTCGTAGAGCAGCTTTGGGCTTCCCTTCTGCTGGACCACTCCTCGATCCATAATGGCAATTTCGTCTGACAGGCTAAGGGCCTCGATCTGATCGTGGGTGACGAACAGGATGGCGATGTTAAGCCGCTTCTGTAAGAGTTTGAGTTCGATCCGCATCTGCTCGCGCAGCTTGGCATCCAGATTGCTGAAGGGCTCATCCAGGAGTAGAAGCTTAGGTTCACTTACCAGAGCCCGGGCCAGTGCAACCCGTTGTTGCTGTCCGCCGCTAAGGAGCGGCCCAGGGCGATCCTCCAGACCTGGCATCCCAACTAGCTCCAACACGCGCGCGACTTGCTGACGAATCTCGGCCCGGGGCCGCCGTCTCACTTTGAGGGGGAAAGCCACGTTTTCACCCACTGTCATGTGCGGCCAGATGGCGTAAGATTGAAAAACCATCCCCACATTGCGCCTTTCCGGCGGTAGATAATAATGCCGTTCACTTATGACAACAGGTTCATCCCCAAAAAATATGGAACCTTTCTCTGGCGTTTCTAGTCCTGCCACCACCCGAAGTGTCGTCGTCTTGCCGCAGCCGCTGGGGCCAAGGAGCGTAAAGACTTCTCCCTGCTGAATTTCCAGCGAAACCCCGTTGACAGCCGGCTCCTCCGCACCGGGATAGGTTTTAAAAATCTGCTCGATTCTTACTGAGGCGTTTTCTACCATTATCGAAACTCTCCAAGGTTACCCATGACGGACGGCCAAAGGAAGTCCAAGCTTGCGGGCAATGAAGGCTACGCCCCCGGTCATAGCAACAATAACAAGACTAACGATCCCGGCCGCCTCCAGATCGACTCCGTCTGATCGGGTCATTAATTCCAGCGCTAAGATGGACAGAGTGGTGGTACCCCTCTGGGCGAGAAGGATGATGCTCGAGGTGGTTCCAGCCGCGATGACGAAGTTCAGAGTACCGATCAGCACGAGGGTCGGCATGATCAATGGCATCCAGACTCTGAAATAGGTATACACCCAGCCGGCCCCAGCGACCCTAGCGGCTTCCTCCATATCACTTCCAATCTGCAAGTAAACGCTCTTGAACAACTGCGTGCTGGTCAGTTTACCCTGCAGGATGACCACCAGAAAAAGGGCGTATAGGGTGCCGTATATGGGCTTGAGAAACGGTGTGCCCAAGAAAAGCCAAAGCAGCCCCAGGCCCGAAAGCATCCCTGGAATGGCTGCCGACATCCAGAAAAGCGCGTCTAGCGTCGCTCGCCCGCGCCATTGTGTGCGGACTAGGACATAGGCGACAATGGAGAAAAGGACTGGGCTTATTACGGCCGTGGAACAACTGAGCAGCAGCGTGTTCTTCAGTGCTAGCATGAAGAACCTATCATCCAGGACATCGTACCAATGGGTGAGCGTGAACACTGGAGTAACCTGAAAGAAACCGACCCGTGTCATAAAACTCCCGAGGATGAGGGTAGCTATAGGAATAATGGTTAGCAGCGCGACTAACCCGACTACCGAGAGGAAAGCTAACGACTGAAACCTTCCCAAATCGACAAGCCCAGGCTTGAACTGACCAGTCACGGTAGTATAGCGCCGACGTTGCAGCAGCCAGCGCTGTAGCGGAATGATCACGGCGATAATGACTAGAGTCAGGCTTGCAAGGGCCGCTGCTGCGCCATACAGAGGGGGATCGAAGAAACGGACAAACTGGAAGATCTTTGTGGAGTAAACATAAAATCCAATGGGAGTCCCCAGAATCTGCTCGGTTTCAAAAGACTGGAAGATCCGCACCAGCTGCAACATAAAGACAACAACGATCGGAGGAATCATGACCGGAAGCGTTATTCGGATCATGGTGATGAGTTTGGTGGCGCCAGAAAGACGGGCAGCCTCCTCCAAAGTGCTATCCATATTACGAAACGCAGGCGTGAGGAGCATCACCGCTCCCGAGATGGTATTGCCCATGAGATGGGCCCATACAATCCCTGTCACGCTATAAATATTAAATTGCAGGCCCCCCATCAACGGGATGTAATCGAGGGCACGGTTTAGAAAGCCCACATCCGGATCGAGCAGGAACGTCCATCCGATGGTGGTGGAGATGCTCGGCAGCATGAAGGAAATCCAAAACATGAACTCGAGGCCATAGCTCCAGCGCACCTTGGTACGGGCGAGGAGCCAAGCTATGAGGACCGCTATTGGAAACCCGATCCCCTTGTACGCGAAATAAATCAAAAAGGTGTTCCACAGAGCTTGAATCAGACTTGAGTCAGAGAACGCGACACGCCAGTTTGCCAGGCCCCAAGTGGTTTCTGCAGCGACGGCACCAACACTGAAACTGTGAATAAAGATCAGCACCACGGGGCCCAGGATATAAAAGCCGAAGGCCAGAATGAGCACAGACACGATAAACGTGCCGAATCCTGGATGGGTCAGCAGAACTGGAGTCGGGGCGGCTATCGTTTTCGAAGCTTCCATTGCCTTATCTCCCTCAAGAAGGAACTCCCAAAATAAACTATTTAGCCTGGTCCGCTGAGTTTGTGGCGAGTGGATCGAGCTTTCGAATTCCACCGTCCGTCACCTCAGGAGCCCGATCGGCCCTCGTCTGCTCCAGTCCGCTATCGATATTCGTATCAATGATGGGTTGATTGGGATCGCGAGAAAATCCATGCAAGGGGTCAAGTCCTGCTTGCACCCTTTCGATGTTCTCTTTCAACATCTCCCTCAACATCACGACACCCTTATCCGAAGTGGCCAGACGTTCCCTGGTTCGGTCCGCAACGGGCCCCTGGGTTTCCCATGCCATATGGTCCTGAGGGATCACGTGTTGCAGCGTGAACTTGGTAAATGGATGGTTTTTATCAGCGGGTTCCTTGTATGGCGGTTTGTAATCCACTGGCAGGTCTTCCGGGTCCTGAGGGGGAGCCCCTTCTTCATTGAGCGTAAACATCACGTGAATGTGCATCGTATGCTCATCATCAATGGGCACGCGAATCTGGGTGCTCGGTCCCTGTCTAAGAATGTTGGGGAAGATCACGGGATGTTCATCCAACATGCCGTTTTTGTAGCGCCGCTTTTTGATAATGCCGTAAGGAACCGTGTAAAATTCGAAGAAATCGACATCATCGGTAAACCCCCGGGTCGTGCTCTCCGGTTTTCTCCCTTTCCTGCCAGCAAACTCCTGGTGCAGGACCTGCAGGTGGGATGGATCCGCAGAGTTCTCCATGGCCTGCAACCAATTGCAGTCCAACTGAGGATGAACCACGATCTTACGGTGACCGTCTGTACGGAACAACGTATCGTACTTCGGGATCATTGGAGCCGGCTCTGGACCCATGTAGGCCCAATAGAGTCCTACGAGTTTTTGTACTGGATAGGCCTTTTGCTTGATGGTCAGTCTGAACTTGCTCTCTGCAGGCTCCGGCGGGGTTTCCAAACAATTTCCCTGCGTGTCATAGAGCCATCCATGATAGGCGCAGGCAATCCCTCGCTCCTCAACCCGACCATAAACAAGGGAGGCACCACGATGCGCGCAACGGTCTTCCAGGAGACCTACCCGACCTTTCTTATCGCGAAACAGTACCAGGTTTTCTCCGAGGATACGGACAAACTTTGTGGGATTCTCCTCGGTCAGTTCTTTAGCCACAGCAACAGGGTGCCAGTAGCGGCGCAGGAGCTCACCCGCAGGTTCGCCTGGTCCCACTTTAGTCAGAAAATCGTTCATCTCTTTGGTTATGGGCATCGCTTCGTCTCCTCCTCCATCATGGATTAACTCAAAAAATTAACGCTACCTGGTTTCAAATCAACCGGCGTTACCGCATAAAAAAAGCCAGCACACACCCACCACATATGATAGGGCGCCTGGCCGATTTTCAATCCCTTGATTCCCCCAGAATCACTCCTTTTTCCCTCTATTTTATCCGAGAACGCTGCTAAAACCGCCTCGCCTCCCAAGGGAATCGGGGTCCATTTCTAGCCTTCAAGTGCCACTATATCAGCATAGGGATTGGGGTCTGTCAAGACGCTTCCGACACCTATAGGTCTCCACCTCAACAATCAATGTTTTGAGAAATCCAGGAAAAAATTATTTTGCTAAAAGGCACAAGACCGTGAGTGAACAGACACGCTGAAAAACGTGGTTGATACGGAAGGCGTCCAGTGCCTTGACTGATTAAAACTGGACTGATAACGTCATTCCCCGTCGAAGAAAAGGGATACAGTTCGGACAATTAAAAAGGGAGGAAAACAATGATGAAGCTGACCAGAGCTCTCGCGTTTATCCTGCTAACAATAGGTCCAGCAGCGTTTGTTTTCGCACCAGTCACACCCGCCAAGGCAGACGACTTCAAGAAGGAATGGAATACACTAATCAAGGCAGCTCAGGCGGAAGGGAGAATTGAAACGTTCATCTGCTGCGGCATTGGACGCAAAGTCAGCAGAAAGATGGGGCCGTTTTTCGAGAAAAAGTTTGGCATCAAGTGGACTAACTCCACGGGTTCCTCAAACCAGAACGCTGACAGAATCCTCGCAGAGCGTAGGGCAGGTAGGTTCACCCTAGACCTTTGGATGGGCGGTGCCCGCACCTCCCAGGCACGGCTTATGCCGGTCGGCGCTCTAGCTCCCCTGAAACCCCTGCTCATACACCCGGAAGTGCTGGATGCGTCCGCCTGGTACGGAGGTGGGCTGACGTTCTTGGATGAGAAAAACCGCGCTTACATCTTGTCCTGGGGAGGGGACTCATCAACGGCAGAGATCACCTACAACACAAATCTTGTGGATCCCAAAGAGATCAAGTCGTATAACGACCTGCTCAAGCCTAAGTGGAAGGGGAAAATCGTCATGCGTGATCCCAGTTCCGCGGGGACCCTTCAGAACACGGCGTTCTACTATATGCACCCAAAACTTGGGAAGCCGTTTCTCCGCAGGCTGCTGACGGAGATGGATGTGACGTTGGCGAGTAACGCCCGCCAGGCAGCGGAGTGGCTTGCGCTGGGGAAATACAGCGTCTGCATGTTCGCCTGCCGGCGGGAGGTCCAGAGAGCAAGGAGACAAGGCCTACCCGTAGATGAACGATTTCCACATGTCCTTAAAGAGGGCTCTCGAATAGGCATAGGCGGGAGCAACGTCTTCGCTATGGATAACCCACCGAATCCTAACGCGCAGAAGCTATTCATCAACTGGTGGCTCACCCGTGAGGGACAGGAGCTTGCGCAAGGCGTAGACGGAACGAACTCCCTGCGTGTGGATATCCCTAAAAAAAATGTGTATCCACACAACCTGAGAAAAAAGGGGTTTACCTACATCTTCCTGGAAAAGGACCCTGGCTTCCTGGCCAATATGGAGGAGTCGAAGATATTCGTTTACAAATTGTTGCAGTCCGTAGGTAAAAAGTAGGTCGATCGAGTTAGGTAAGGATCCCCTGATCACGCATTTGATTGATGGTCGTATCGTCGTATCCGAGCAGGTCACGCAGAATCGGGTCCGTATCCTTCCCCAGGGGTGAGGGCAATGCTAACGGGTCATCCCTCATGCCGAGAAACGCCAACGGCGTACGTGGAAGCTCGAAGGGTCCGATGGGGGATTCGGCAAACCGCTCAAAGTAATTCCGGTCGCGGAGCTGCGGGTCCTTTAACAGATCCGCAGCGCTCTGCACAACGCCTGCTGGCACTCCGACTGCCTGGAGCTTTTCCATCACCTGTTCTGCTGAATGTGCAAGTGTCCATTCCGCAATGATCTTATCAAGCTCTACTGCATTTAGTGATCGGAATGACAAGTCAACAAACCTTGGATCTCCAACCAGGTTGTCCCGATCCAGAACATGGCAGAGCTTGCGCCACTGCTCATCTGTCCTGACAGAAACCACACACCATCGGTCCTCTCCCTGACAGCGGTAGCAGCCTTGAGGAGCCGCAACGGGGTCCCGATTACCCTGCGGCTCCGGCTCTCTGCCATTGATCCCGGCCTCCAGATAGCTTACCCCCATGGTATACGCGGTGGACTCGGCTTGCGCTAAATCGATGGACACCCCTCTACCGGTGCGCCGACGCTGGAGCAGCGCTGCTACCAGTACCGTGGGAGCCAGGACGAATCCTACATGGTCCGGATACACACCCTGGCTGCCAATGGGACGAGGCTGCCCGGGGTGATTCCAAAGGTATGTCATCCCGCAAAAGGCGGTGAGGTTAAATCCCCAGGTACCGTACCAGCTCTTGGGTCCCGTCTCACCGAGACCTGGTAACTTGAGAATAATTATATTCGGATTCGCCTTTCGAATTTCCTCGTCGCCGAGGCCCAGACGTTGGAGAACACCGGGTCGAAAGTTGACTAATACTGCATCACAATGACCCGCCAACTCCTTTACGAGTTGCGCCCCCGCCGGGTCCTTCAGGTTAATTGTGATGGAACGCACCCCTAAGTTACACTCTATGAACCGGGGGGCGGCATCGATATTTGGGGATTGACCGTAATGACGAAACGCATCGAGTCCACCCTTCATGGACTCCACTTTGATCACCTCAGCCCCATACTGGGCTAAAAATCGTCCTGCGTAGGGTCCGGCGTATCCGTTGGTGAAGGCAAGCACGCGAATGCCCCGAAGGATCTTGTTGGTGCTTGGAACCGAGGCCATGGCACTTTCTCGCTGGTTCCTCCCCTGCGGGACCAAAGCTTTCGGCTCCGTTTCACTGGATGCCACCCCGCCATTAAAGATCTCTGTGTTGTGCTGACCTAATAGTGGCGCCACGGATGGCGGGAGGCGCTTTCCCTCGACCATGAACGGGGCTCCAAGCTGTTGAAAAGATCCGAGTACGGGATGAGTCACCTGCCCAAAGAACCCACGTTCCTGTATATGGTGATCGCTTAGGAAATCGCGGGGACTGTTTACGGGCAAAGCAGGTAGCCCGCGCTTTTGCATGAGGTGCGCAAGCTCATCCTTCTTATGCTTTTTCGTAAAAGAGGCTACCAAAGAATTCAGCCATTCTGCCCGTGCATGTCTTGCTGCGTTACTATTCAAGTCTGGGTCATCGAGCTCCCCAGGATGGTCCTCCCAAATCTCCAGAAACAGGGGCCAGTGACGTTGGGTTACGAATAGGGAGAGGTAGCCGTCTTGGCACGGAAAGAGGTTCGCAGGTGCAGCGTGCTGGTGTTGGCTTCCCGCCCGTTTCATGAGCCTGCCCTCCGCGGAGTAGGTGAAGGCCACATGCTCGTGCAGGGCCATGCTTGCCTGTACCGAAGTATCCACGTGTATTCCAATGCCACTTTCTTCCCGCTGCCAAAGGGCAAGAACCACCCCATAGGCAGCACATAGGCTGGAATAGTTGTAGGATTGAGTCCAGGGTGGCATGCATGGTGTAAGACTCGGATCTCCGCTGATGTAAAGCAATCCTCCCATAGCGGTGGTAACGATGTCCGGCGAGAGGTAGTCCCGATAGGGACCGCTCAGTCCGAAACCCGAGAGGGACGCCAAGATTATCTTCGGCTGGCGTTCAGCGAGGACACTGAAACCGAGATCCCATTTATCTAACGTACCTGGCTCATGGCTATCCAAGACCACATCGGATTGCTCCACGAGATCCAGGAACCGTTTCCGACCCTCGGGTCGGGTAAGATCCAGCGTAATGCCACGCTTACCTGCATTCAGGTAGGCAAAGGGGAGACTTCCATCTTTGTGGGGCTGGTCTTTTGCAAAGGGAGGTTCATTGCGTTGTGGATCTCCATGGGGAGGCTCCACCTTGATCACATCCATTCCCAGGTCTCGCAGCAGCCTGCCGCATAGTGCCCCCATGGCCGTGCTGAGATCCAGTACCCGAAGGCCCGCAAGCAGCGCAGGCGAGGAAGTTTCCATTTAGATTCTCATCGAAAAGAGTTTTACCCGCAGAATTTCGCCGATTTTCGCAGATGAAGATTCGGACATTTCACCGCAGAGACGCAGAGTACGCTGAGGGAAGAACTTTTTTGCCCAATCGGGAGACGACGATTGGGCAAAACTTCCAGCTCTAATTTGAAGAATGATTTTGTTTGTCGTCGTCTCCCGACAAACAAAAAATAAAATTTTCTGCGCCCTTCGCGCCTCTGCGGTAATAGCCTTAAAGGGATTTCTTTCTGTGTCCATATGCGTAAGTCTGCGTGTGTCTGCGGTTAATTTTTCTTAATACTTTGCATTATGCACCATTCACCTAGCGCATTTCCCTTGGCGTCCATTGTGGTTAGCTCCGTCCGCGCTTCTTCATAAGGTTTTGCGCAAGCCGCCAACGTAAAACCTCGGTGGCCCCCTCCGTAATGCGAATGCTGCGTAGCTGCCGATACCACCATTCCAAGGGCAGATCCTTGGTAAGCCCCACACCGCCGTGTACTTGGATGGCACGATCCACCACCCGACTGGCCATCTCTGTGCACGTGACCTTGACCATGTAGGAGAGATTGCGCACGTCCTCACCACGGTCGCTACGCCACGCGCATTCGTAAACCAGGAGCCGAGCCGCGTGGAGTTCCGTCGCGGAATCGGCCACCATGAATTGCACTGCCTGGCGCTCGGATAGAGGTTGCCCGAAGGTGACACGGTTGTGGGAGTAATCGATCATCATGTCCAGGGCGCGCTGGGCGATACCCAGGGGCCGAGCGCCATGCCCTTTAATGCGACCCTCCTGGATCCAATTCTGGCCCAGGGCAAAGCCCTGTCCGAGTTTTCCAATGATATTCGCAGCGGGAACACGTACGTTGTCGAAGACGATCTGCCAGGGTGCATCGCCCATCATGGTGGGCCACTGGCGTTCGAGTATTACCCCGGGGCTCTTCATGTCCACCATAAAGCAGGAGATGCCGCCGCGCGCTCGTTTCTCCGGGTCCGTTACGGCCACCAACTGAGCAAAGTCTGCCTGGCCGGCGCCGGTGATGAAGCGCTTCGTGCCATTCACGATGAAGTGGTCTCCATCCGGAATGGCCCGAGTCCTCATGCTAGCGGGGTCACTACCCGCGTCCGGCTCGGTTTGGGCAAAACAGACCCGCATCTCACCTCTCAGTACGGGAAAGAGAAACCGCTCCTTCTGTTCCTCATTGCAGTGGAACAAGACTGGCCGCACTGAGGGTCCAAACAGCTCATTGCTACGAAAGGGGATCGCTACGGTTCGAGAAACTTCCTCCGTGATGGCGCAGCGGGTGAGCAGGTCGAGCCCTACCCCACCGTATTCCTTGGAAACGTCGAGATGCCAGAAACCCAGCGCCTTAGCCTTATCCTGCAGGGGCTTCAGGATATGGTCCGGCATCTCCTCACCCTCAGGTCGAAATTCACGCTCCAGGGGAATAACCTCTCGGTCAATAAACTCCCTTACGGTTCGTTTGATGAGCTGGATCTCTTCCGGTAGCTCAAAGTCAACGCTGATTTCCCTCCCCCATAAACCCGCCGCACTCCTGTTTACCCCGTACCACAGAACGCCCCAGACGTGAGTCCGGGGATGAATGTTCCGAACTTCCCCGAAGGGAAGTGCCCCAAAGCCACGGACGTAAGTCCGTGGTACGGGGTTTACTTCTTTCGGTCATATGCTTGTAGGCCGGGACGGTAGGATTTCTCGTCCAGAAATTGCTTCATTCCCTTCTCACGGCCCCCTTCCCGATCCGCTTGTCTGATCTCCAGGCTCTTGACCGCGAGATAATCCGATGCCTGGTGATAATCCATGGTGCGGACCGACTTGAAGGCCTGCTTGCAGCCGCGCAGCGCCCAGGGATTTTTTTCCATGAGTTTCTTGGCCAGTGCGACGGTCTCCTCACGCAGCTTGGCCCGTGGCACTGCGTAGTTCACCAGCCGGAGCTCGGCGGCCTTTTTGCCATCGAAGCTGTCCCCTGTCATGCAATAGTAGAGACCATCGCGGTAGCTCATGATGTCGGCCACCACCTTGGTCACAAGCCCCCCGGGTAGAATGCCCCAGTTGACCTCGGAAAGCCCGAAAACCGCATCCTCTGCCGCAATGGCGAAGTCGCAAGCCACCAGCTGGGTAAAGGCCCCACCAAAACAAAAACCGTTCACCATGGCAATGGTAGGCTTGGGAAACATGTTGAGTTTTTCCCAGCGCCACTGGTGACCAGACCAATTAGCGCGCCGGCGCTCCTTGGGGTTGTTGTCCAGCGCCCGAAAATACTCTCTCAAGTCCTGACCAGCCGACCAGCTCTCACCCGCACCAGTTATGACCATGACCTTGGTCTCTTCATCCACCTCGAGTTCTGTAATTGCTTCCAGCATGTCAAAGTGGAGCTGTGGACTCATTGCATTGCGTTTCTCCGGGCGATTCAAGATCACCCAAGTGATTCCATCTTCCTTTTCAACCTTTACCGTTGCGTAAGACGTTGTTGCCATAAATTGATCCTCCTAATTTAAAACTCTAAAGGCACTCTAGGTGAGAAGAAACTTCAAAGTCAAGAAGTCATCCAATATCCACTCTAGTTACTCCAGTTACTTAGAGTTTCGATGGACGTAGAAGGCTCTAACTCAGTCCGCGGCGATTCTGGCATTACGTGCTCAGCTCCCCTCGTCGCACACAGTGGCTGGGCGAAGGGGGCCTGGAAGGCACTTTACGCCTTGGAACATTGGAGATTGGAGAAGTGGATCATTGGGGAAATAGAATATTGAGATCTAGACCACAATCTCAGAATGGTCCATTGTTCCACTGTCCACTGCTCGACTGATCTAAGGCGCGAGACGCCCTTATGTGGCCCATCGGCTCCCGCTGAGGGCAGGCCCCCGAGCCCCACGGTCTACTCTCCCCCAGTTTCGGTCGAGCATCCTTCCAAAGCTTTCTTGCTCCTCGAAGAGCGATCCTCTGGCAGCGCGCATATTCCCAAATCCTCCATGAAATCTTCTTTACACTGGCCAACAAGGCAGGTAGCCTTTTAAGCAATTCGGAAAGGAAACCCCCTCACCATGGCAAATATCAATAACAACGAAATGGACTGGGACCTAACCAGCTATTTTCCGGAGTTCAATGGCCGCGAGATGCAACAGTTCAAAGAGTCATTACAAAAAGACATTGCTTCACTCCGGGAACAGGCTGGCTCCCTACTCTCGCTCAACCTCGACACTGTTGATCAGTGGTCGAAAATACTGGAGAAAAACGAGGAACTCCAGGTGCGTCTCTCCCACTTGGGCTCCTACATCGGCTGTCTGGCCTCTGCCGATGCACGAAACGAGGCCTATTTAAAAGAGGAAGCGGCAATGTCCTTGATGAGGGCGGAATTTGCCAAGCTCAGAGTCGAACTGCTCCGGGCGACAAAAGAGGCATCCGCTGAGGTATTTTCCAACCTGGCCAAACAGAAGCAGTTCCAAGGGGCACAACACTATCTAGACCGAATGCGCGAGGAGGCTCTCAACAGGATGAATCGCGACGAGGAGGTGCTTGCGACCGACCTTGCGGTGGATGGCATCACCGCCTGGGGGCGTCTCTACGACACCCTATCCGGAAAGCTCGAATTCGATATGGCCTTTCCGGACGGTACCCACCAGCGTCTGCCCATTTCCCAGAGGCGCTCTCTCATGGAAAGCCCGGATCGCCGCATTAGAAAGGCATCATTCGAGGCTGGCAACGCGGCATGGCAGAGCGTCGAAGACATCACTGCTGCTGCTTTGAACAGCATCTCAGGGACCCGCCTGACTCTCAACCGGCATCGAGGAGTAAACCATTTCCTGGATGTCGCCCTATTCCAGTCCGGGATCACACAAAAAACCCTCAACGCCATGATGGACGCCGTCCACCTTGAACTCGAATTACCCCGTCGAATACTCCGTCTCAAGGCCAGCGCCATGAAGACTGCGAGGGTGGCTTGGTATGACCTGGGCGCCCCGCTCTCCATTCCCGGTCAAGGGCAGCTTTCTTGGGAACAGGCCAAAGCTCTCGTCCAAAACTCCTTCCATCAAGCGTATCCTGCTCTGGCCGATTTTTTCCGGGAGGTGATCAACCGGAACTGGATCGACTGGCAGCCTCGTGCCGGCAAACGCCCTGGCGGCTTCTGCACGGGCTCTCTTTTGACCAAAGAATCCCGAATTTTCATGACCTATAACCGTTCCATGGGAGATGTGTTGACCTTGGCCCATGAGGCTGGACACGCGTTTCATAGTAACGTTATGGGTGACATCCGTCCCTATGCTAGACGAGGGCCCATGACCCTTGCCGAGACGGCTTCCACTTTTGCCGAGATAGTCCTGACAAGCGGCATGCTGAAAGATCCATCCATAAGCGAAGCCGAGAAAACCTTGGTGTTGGATATGGAGACCGGCCATGGCGCCATTTATCTTTTGGATATCCCGGTACGCTATGAATTTGAAAAAACCCTCTACGAGGAAAGGGCCAAGGGTGAAGTCGGCGTGAGCCGTCTCAAGGAACTCATGGTGGCAGCCCAACGTCGCATTTTAGGCGACGTCCTGGAAGAGGGATGCGAGGATCCTTATTTTTGGGCATCGAAACTCCATTTCTACATATCGGGGATGACTTTTTATAATTTTCCCTATACCTTCGGCTTTCTACTGAGCCGCGGGCTGTTTGCGATGTTCAAGGATCAGGGAGCAGAGTTCCTACCAAAATATGAGGAGTTCCTTCGCCTGACCGGGAGTGATACCCCTGAAAACATTGCCCGGCATACGATCAATCGTGACCTTGAATCCCGTGAATTTTGGATCGAGGCGATTAAGAGCCTCGAAGAACCGTTCAGCCAGCTGGAGACTCTGTTACCCAGAGTGATACCGAACTGAGCAAGGCCCGCTGGCCCGTCCATGTTGAGCTCAATAGACCTTTAGAGCTTCGGTGCTCCTCGGGAAACGAGCCTCCAGGCCGTGGGCAATAGGTCAGTGAATATCTGAAGCTGCACGTTCGATGCCCCCGTCCTTCCGTCTCGCTCCCCTGCGGCGCTGATTCCGATTGGGCGAAGGGGGCGTGCACCGAAGATAAGGAAGACGTCCGATACTAGAGGCTCATGTCAAATTGACATTTCGCATCAAATGACAGGGCATCGAGGCAGAGGCCCATCGGCTCCCGCTGAGGGGCAGGCCCCCGAGCCCACTTCCTACGGCAAGGCCGGGGCGCTGTTTCATTATCACGAAAGTTACCCCGACTTGTTCCTGGGCGCACATTCTGCTGAAATGAACGAATGAAAATACTCATTTCAAACGATGACGGCATTCATTCCGAGGGCATATTAGCCTTGGAAGAAAAGCTTCGAGAACTCGGCGAGTTATACACCGTGGCCCCCGACCGCGAACAAACATCCACGAGCCACGCCTTGACTTTACACCGCCCACTTCGAGTTGAGGAGGTGGGACCCAGGCGCTATGCCGTGGATGGCACCCCCACCGATTGCGTAAAGCTGGCACTCACCGGGCTGCTACCAGAAAAACCTGATCTGGTGGTATCCGGCATCAACAAGGGACCCAACATAGGAGATGACATTATTTACTCCGGCACAGTTTCAGCCGCCGTCGAAGGAACTATTTTGGGAATTCCTTCCCTCGCAGTCTCACTGGTGGCTCAAAAGGAGTTTTCCTTCGGAGTGGCTGCCGACTTTGCTATGGCCATGGCCAAGCGCATTTCGGAGAAGGGGCTACCCCAGGGGACCCTCATCAATGTTAATGTACCCCCCATGCCGGCCCATGAGATCAAAGGATGGCGACTCACTCGTCAGGGCAAGAGACACTACGCTGAACATGTGGTGGAGCGTGTGGATCCCAGAGGGAAGAAATACTACTGGATCGGCGGCGACGATCTGGGGTTTGCCCACGAGGACGGAACGGACTGTGTGGCGGTCCACGAAGGGTACATTTCTGTGACCCCTCTCCATGTGGACATGACCAACCATGCCTCTTTCGATCAAGTAAAGTCTCTTATGTTTCCATGGCCGTAGCTTGGCTCTAGGATAATTCCCGCCCACAGGTTCCGCAGACCCTGGTCAGAACCCTGGGCTGCCCCGGCGCTTGCTGCCATCGTTCCGGTGCCGGAAAATAGCCCGTGACATCACGATGGCGCTGGCATTCAGGACAAATCTCTTCGTCCACTAAACGCTAACAGAATTTGCAGGGGCGTTTGATACCTGACTGCTGAGTATCGCTCACTGGGTTTTTCCTAATCTCCCGTCAAAAACTAGCTGCATCTTCTATTCTAGAGGATGTTATGGCGAGGATGCCACTCCTGTCTTCCCCTGGTCTTGATGATTTTTGGTGCAATATTTGGAAAACAATTGGAACCTTTACCCGCTCCAGCAATTTGTATTGTTTGCCAAATAAAATGGGTTGGAAGCGTCAAGACTTGTGTGTAAATTTCTTAGGGGCATTCTCACTCCAATTTTGGTTCAAGTGATGAAAGACAGAAAAAACGATTCTTTGTATGCTTTGGGTATTTGCCATCACCCCCATAGGGCGAGTCCTGCGCCTGACTTCCCGGAACGATCTTTCTATGAGGTTGGTGGTTCTCAAGCGGCTCCAAAGCTCAGGCCGCTTGATCTGAAAGAAGTAAAGCAATTGATCGAGATCCTTTTCCAAACAGGCCACAGCCCTTGGATAAGCCTTCCTCCAGCGTGAACCAAACCGCCAGTAAGCTTCCGTAGCTTTTCTATAATTAGGGGCATGACTGATACGATTTAGAGCTTTTTTGACCGCTGGTTGATCGGCCCTTTTTACCTTGTCCAACACGTTTCTTGTCTTATGGGCCCAGCAGCGTTGGGCGAGGATCTTAGGATAGACAATCTGTAAGGCTCCATGCAGCCCCGTTCCCCCATCGGTCACAATCAGCTCACAACACCCCCCCTCTAGCCCCCTTTGATACAGGTCCCTTAACAACGCTTCCCAGCAGGCTTCAGATTCAGTTGGGGCCGCATAGAAATCGATCATCTCCTGCCTCCCATCGACCGTGATCCCGAAGGCACAAAGTAATATCTTTTTCTGTACCTTGGCAGCCCCCTTGCTCTTTAACACCACCCCATCAAAGAACAGATAGCGGTACTGATCCCTAAGGGGACGGCTATGGTAAAACTTAACCTCTTTATCCAGATCCCGGGCAATCCTGGAAATCGTTGTGGCCGAGACCCGCTCCCCTACAATAGGAACCAGCACCGAAGCGGCCTTTCGGGTGGATAGTCCCAAACAAAAGCAGGCTAACAACACCCGATCCACCGAACGGCACCTTCGGGCGTAACGCTCAAGGAGCTTGGTGGGAAACCCTCCCTTACGGCTCCTTGGCACTAAAAGCTCTAAGTTTCCCATCTCGGTCAACAGATGCCTGGTATAGTGGCCATTGCGGTAGTCCACTCGGTCCGCCCCATGCTCGTAGCGTGATAGTCCTATGTACTGGGCCATCTCTTCGTCCAGCCGCTTCTCCACCAGGTGTTTTAGAGCTTGGCGGGCCATCGGTTTAAAGTCGCCCTCCCACTCAAAGGCATTGATCTCTTTAATCGCTCGCGATACATTGCTTGGTGTTGCTTGCTCGAGCAGCATAGGGGTGCCCTCCTCATGTTTGTATTTGTCGTGCAACTCTGGAGTTAGCACCCCTTCTGTCTTTTCCCAATCAAAAAATACCCTAGGCCTATCCCTTAACCACCTCGAGATCTTCGATTCTCGGCCAAATGTGAAAGCCATTTTCCTCTCCACTCCCTTCCCCCCACCAAAATTTACACATAGACTGATACATCACCAATGGGTTTGGTACCTTGACAGCTTTCGTTTTCCCCTATAATTTAAGATCCGCGAGTCTTGCCTGATTTTATGTTTTTTTGAGGAGGGTAAAATATGATTACGAAAAGGTTCTTTATGACTGCTAGTTTACTGTTGGCTTTTCTTGTGGGTCCGGGTCATGTGCTTGCCGCGGGATATGCCAATACCGACTTGCTGGTTGAAACGGATCAGCTGTCTAAGCTTATAAATGATCCCGGAGTACGCATCGTCGACGTTAGATCGAGGGATGCCTACAGAAAAGGTCATATTCCCAACGCCGTTCACCTTGGCTATAACGACATCGTGGATCCAAAGAGCCGTATCAAGGCTCGGCTCTTGCCGGCTGAGAGGCTTGCCGTGATGCTGGGTAAAAGAGGTATCGGTAAGGATACCCAAGTCATCCTTTACGATGACAGGGGTGGCTTTCGTGCCTCGCGCCTGTTTTGGATGCTGGAGTATTTTGGCCACCAACATGTGAGCGTGTTGAACGGCGGTTTTCCCAAGTGGGAGAAGGAAGGTCGCAAGGTCCTTACGTCGGCTCCAAGTGTGAATAAAGTAGATTTCCCCATCGATTATACCCCCAGGCGAATGGCTACGGCTGACTGGATTGTTGAGCGACAGAATGATTCGAACGTTGTGGTCATCGACGTGCGCGGGCCAAAGACATTTGAAAAGGGGCATATCCCCTGGGCAAACAACATCCCCTGGACAAAGAACCTCGCTAAGGATTCGACGTTAAAATCGGCGGACGACCTTAGCAAACACTTTGCAAGCAAGGGTATGACAAAGGATAAAAATATCGTAGTTCATTGTCAGGACGGCAGGGCAGCGGCACATTCCTACTTCACCCTGAGGGTGTTGGGTATCCCAGAGTTCGGAGTTACGATCGCTCCTGGGCTGAGTGGGGTACAGCAGATGATCTCCCCAAGACGGCCATGGCCTCTAGCGGCAAGAATCCCTGCAGAGCCAGGTAGTTCGACTGTCTCTTTAGTAATGACTCACAAAACGGCGACCTATACCAGGCCGCCGTTTTTTTAACTCCGAACCAATTTTTTAGTGGCCTAGATATCCAGGGTTCATTCAAAGAGTCCGAAAGTAATAGCACTCAAGAATCCGGTTAGAGTACTTATTCCGACAATGCTCCCACCGCCAAGGTGCACCGCCTCCGGAATCATGGTGGATGCGAGCATGGTTAGCATCGCCCCGGCTGCAATCCCTTCTATGGCAATTAGCAAAACAGGGGGGACTACCTCCCCAAGGAGATAGCCCACGCCGGCTCCGAAAGCAGTCACGATCATCAGTAGAGTCCACATCCAAACAATCTTTTTTGGCTTCCATCCATGTTCCTTCATCCCCACCGAACTCGCCATGGCCTCTGGAAAATTTGACAGCACCAGACCGGCAATTAGGGTGTAAGGAATCACATCGAGAAAACTGACGCTTTCGCTGACGGTGAGGCGCATACTGACCAATGCCATAAGCCCAGTCCCGATGACTATACTTTCAGGAATGCCATCCAAGAGAAGCCCCAACCAGACCGCCAATGGAGCATCACTATGCTGTGCCCTCATCTCCTGAATTTCGGCTGGTGTCGGAACAACCCGACCCGCGCTCAGTGCCGCAATGGCTTGAGTGGCCCAGGCTTCGGCCTCGGTGTGTTGGCGGTGTTGATGTTCGCGTAACTCATTGAGACGTTGGCTCGCAAGCTTTCGAAGGGCTTGGTCTAGCTCCGGACACATTTGCTTCCACCGAATGAGGTCCTCAAAACACAAAAACAGGGTCCTGACCTCACCCTTGGCTCTGGCCGTTACGGTCCTAGCCGTTCTAGTAAGCAACTCTATCTCTCCTACAGCTTGTCCAGGCTTGAGGGTCTCGACTAGTTGACCTCCTTGCAAGAGTTCGAGTTCGCCGGAGCGAATGAAGAAGAGCTTGTCACCCCTGTCGCCTTCTTCGAACAATAATTCACCGTCAACAAATGTAGCGGGCCTAACGTCGTTAACTAAAAACCCAATCTGCTTGGGAGGAAGGGCTCTCAGGAGGGAGACCATACAGAGATCTTCTAGAATCAGCTTCATTTGTTCTCGCTTGTGGTTCCGGAAATGGGTGATGGTAGTGGCCCATTTTCGCAAAAATCCTCCGCGAGCATTCACAAGCTGATTCAGCACGATGAAAAGGACTCCTCCTACCGCGGCCCCAACCACCAACGCCCAAAAGCTAATAACGGCCTCTAACCGATTCGAGGTTGCACTGTGGAGGGCCTCTACGGTAGGTGCAACCAACTCGATTGAGAAGGCCGCGATCAAGGCCCCAGCACCAAATGCGGCGAGGGTTGCGGTTACCGTTGGCCTCGGCCGAGCCAAAATGCCGACAACGGACCCCAGGGGCAATGACACAGCGCTGAGCCCCCCTAGTGAAACAGCCCAGACAAAATAGGTCGGATCCATTATGGACATAGTGCTTTCCCTTTTCTGCCTACAGAGCGAAGTGTTAACGATTCCTATATTTTGAAATCGGACTATTGGACAAAACCTAGCATAGCGTTAATTAAGAGCATTGGTCTAGGCAATTCAAAATAGTGCCAGGGAAATTTAGACATCCTTGACAGTCCGTTCAACGTCTTGATATGGATTCATCCATCACGACCTTACCCATCCTGGGTAAGGAGTCTGGCGTAAGTTAAGGTGACCTGACATGAAACCACAACCCTACGGCCCCTTCCCCTACAAACCCATCAAAGTCCGGCCCAAGCTGAGTTGGCCTGGCGGTGCTCGGGTGGCGTTCTACGTGGTCCCCAACATCGAGTATTTCGCCCTAGATGAGAAGATACCTGGAGGCGTCAACCATATCCCGGATGTCTCCGCCTGGGGACGGCGGGATTACGGCAACCGTGTGGCCGTCTTTCGCATGATCGATGTCATGTCGCGCTACGGTGTTAGGGGCACGGTGGCTTTAAATAGCAACGTGTGCGACATGTGCCCGGAAGTAGTGGACGAATGTTTGAAACATGGCTGGGAAATGATGGGTCACTGCGAGACCAACAGCCGCCGGCTCATTGACGTGGAGTCGGATGAGGAGGTCACTCGTATTGTGCACGATACTCTTGCCCGCATCGAAAAGGCCACCGGCAAAAAACCCAAAGGCTGGCTTGGTGCCGGGCGGCAACAAACCTGGAACACGGTGGATAACCTGGTCAATGAGGGTTGCAGCTATACCGTGGACTGGGATAACGACGATCAGCCGGTGTTAATGGATATCGGTGGCAAACCCCTGGTCTCAATGCCCTATGGTGCTGGGGTCAGCGATCTACAGGCGTTCAACCGGTACTACTACACACCGGATGATTTCGAGCGCATGATCAAGCGCGCCTTTGACGTTCTTTATCGGGAGTCCGAACAATCAGGCCGGGTCGTTGCAATCTCGCTACATCCGATGTTGATAGGCTTGCCCCACCGGATCGACGCCCTCGACAAGGGGCTGGAATACATCTGCTCACACCAGGGCGTATGGCGTGCCACGGGAGAGGAAATCGTGAACCATTTTCTGGCCCAGCAAGGAACGATTTGAGAGAAACAGGGTCCGGTAGCGTCACTAACCATCTCCACTCCGCAAACTTTGTATTCCTATTTAGTTAGATTGGCAGCATCGAAAGTAGTTGAGAAGGAGACCCCCAATGGAAATGGCTGAATGGAGGAAGCAAATTGGGGAGATGGTACGCGAGCACATGCAGGGGCCCAAGCTGCAGCGTTACTTTTCGATTGAGATGACCCAGCCAAGGGCCCAGTTGATGCTCACACAACTGGGACTTTATATACGCCACAGACGCGATTGCTGGTCTCACGTGTCAGGGAATTGCCCTGAAATGGCCGTAAAGCAGAAGATTCTGCAACATGAATTCGGAGAGGTCATAAAGGACCAGTATTCCGAGTTCGGCCACCTGGATCTCATTGTACGCCAGGGAAAGGCTATTGGTCTAACACCGGCTGATATCCTTCAGGCTGCCCCGATTCCAACCACGTACGCCACCTTGTATGCCTGGGCCTGGATCACCAGGGAAAAGAGTTGGATTGAGGGGCTGGCAGCTCTTACGGTGACGGAATGGACCAATGACGACCGTTTGCTGGCGGATCAGGGCGGCGGCCACTCGACCCGCATGGGAAAGCGATGGATGGAAGACCTTAAACTCGGCTGGGAGGATCTGCACAATTTTAAAGTGCACCGCGAAGCCGACGAGGAACATAGCGATATGTTTCTACCCTATCTGGAAGCCTTCGCAACGGGGGAAAAGGAGAACCTGGCGCTTCAAGCCGTCAAGGAATCTCTTGAGCTCTCTGCAATCTATCGTTGGGGAGTGGCTGAAGCAATGGAGCAGCTTCACTAAACTGAGATCGTAATTAACGGGAGGGAGAAAAAATGGATAAGCCAAGAATCCGTCATATCGCCATCAATGTGCAGGATAGGGACAAAGCCGCCGCATACTATAAAAAGATATTCGCAATGGAAGAGAAATCCCGCGGCCCTAACGGTACCATCTACCTTTCAGATGGCTTCGTTGATGTGGCCCTGATCAATAGCCCAAGACTCCCGTGGGGTATCAACCATTTTGGTTTCCAGGTGGAAAGCGTCAAGGTCATTGAGGAGAGCGCTCAAACCACAGCTAATTCAAATGTCCCGGGAGCAATAGCAGAAAGCTGGATCAAGGACCCCGAGGGGAACCGGGTAGACGTATCCGAGGAAGGCTGGCCCATATAAATTGAGGTTAGCCAACCACACTTCGTCAAAGGTCTCGAAATCAGAACCTTCCTCTGCAGTGACTTCAGGCGAAAAGGCACCCAGAAAGAGTCTACAGCATGGCCCAATCACAGATCACACGTTACGTCCGTTCGTTGGAGGAAGTCAGAAAGATCATGCTCGAGCGCTCCAAGGTCTCGCGCAATCCTTTTGAATTTACCAACCACGAGAAAATCGAGCGGGCCTTTTCAGCATTAACCTCCCTGGACCGCGACCGTTGGGCAGAGGCATTCAGCACTTTTGCCCAACCCCACAAAGATGAAGCCCACAAGGCAGAGCAATCAGGCGACGGAGTCAGGGCAAAGGAGAATTATTTAAAAGCCTATAATTACCTTCGGATTGCACGTTACCCCACCACCAACTCTCGAGAAAAAAAAGCCGCATATTTGAGGTGCAACGAGAACTACCTGAAGGCCTCACGTTACTTTGAGCCCGCCGTGGAACGGGTAGAGATGCCTTTTCAGGGTCGAGCTGATGAAGGAACCACCATCGTAAGACTGTTGCAAAAGCCCACCGGGGAAGATCCCTTGCCCGTGTTAGCGACATGGGGAGGAATCGATACCTTTAAAGAAGACCGCAGAGGGACTCCTTATTTGCAGCGAAACATCGCCATGCTGGCCATCGATATGCCCGGGATTGGCGAAGCGCCCATCTACGGCTCGGAGGACGCTGAGCGCATGTGGAATGGCGTATTCGACTGGATTGAGAGTCGAAACGACTTGGACAGTCGGCGGGTGGGCGTTCTTGGTCTCAGCACGGGAGGTTACTGGGCCACAAAGCTTGCCCACACCCACAAGGACCGCATCCGCGCCGCCATCAACCACGGTGGTTGTGCCCATTCCGCATTTCAAGCGGAATGGATCGATAAATCGCAGCACGGGGAATATCCCTTGGAGTTTGCCGAAACTCTGGCCTGCGCCTTTGGACGGGAGACAATTGAACAGTGGGTGGAGTATGCGCCGAAGCTATCGTTGTTAGATCAGGGGATCCTTGACCGAACTTGTGCGCCGTTGCTTTGTATCAACGGGTTTCAGGACTCAACTTTTCCAATCCAGGATCATTTCTTGTTGCTGGAGCATGGCCTGCCAAAGGTGGCCCGCTTTTTTCCTGGCGGGCATATGGGACATACCCCAGCAACGATACCGACCATTGCCAACTGGTTGGCAGAAACCCTAAAAGGGAATTAAATCCTTCCAACACCTAGCCTTGGCCAAGAATTAGAGTACCTTAGACTACCCTGTAGGCAAACCGCGCCTTTTGCGCACTTTCCTCAGAAAGTCGTGAACTTCCTTAGTAGCCGTTGTGGTCTCCACCGTCAATTCTTCTGTTGCTTTAGCGCCTCGGATAACCCATCCCTTGCCGAAGAATTTGGTAGTTGCGTCTTTAAATTCGGGGTCCTTGACCATCCTTTGATAAGCATCTCTGTACATCTTTACGATGTTGGCGGGAGTGCCCTTGGGGAGATAGACTATCTTGTCCAGCTCGGAAGGCAAAGACCAGAATCGATAGGCCTGCCACGACACGCCGCTAGGACGCTTGTCTCCCAGGAGCTCCTCAAAGGTTTTGACATTGGGATAGTCCCTTCTCCGCTCGGTGCCGTGTGTAGCTAAAATTTCGATGCTTCCATCTTTGATCAAGTCTTCGACGATGGGAACGTTGGCCGTCGCCATCATCTCGATCTCGCCCTGACGAAACGCCAGTGCCATCTCTCCGGTCCCGGAATAGCCGTAGATATACCGCGTATTCCAATTCAAGTAGTCGTTACCCCACACAATCGCCGCCAGCCAGTTGCGGCTGCCATCGGCATCTCCCACCACCACCGGCTCGGCCTTAGGATCCAGAAGGCGGTGACGGACATCCTTACGTATCATAATAAGGCTCCCGCCTCGGTTGATGGAAGCGACACCAATAAAGTCACGTGGATTGTACTTAATGCGCTTGCCACCCCTATTAAACTGGGTCACCGTTGATGACGAGGCTTGAAAGAGATCCAGACCGTTTGTCTTGGCTTTCTTGTAGAAGTAATTGTTACCTAGGATTCCGCCCCCTCCCGGCATATTTTGCACATAGATTTTAGGATTGCCGGGTAGACGCTTGGTTATGAACCGGGCCATCACCCGTCCCGCGGAATCGGTGCCGCCGCCTGCAGCAGCGGATACTATCAATCTAATCGTTTTACCTTTGAAAAAGTCCTTGTCCTGAGCATGAGACCGGGATGTCTGAGCGAACAAAACGGTGACCAACACCAACAGGCACCATGTGGCAAGCGTCATGAAACGCCCTCTCGTAGTCGTGATGTGCATACGGCAGTCCTCCTTTTGAATCTGGACGAAATTTCTGTTGCGCTGCAACCGCTCAGTTTGTTGTCATTTTTTAAGCAATCCCAGAGCAAAGTAAACACCTCTTCTATAATGTGGCGAAAAAGATGTCAACCCATGTAACTGATGTACAAATCGTTTACACAATGTTGGGGAAAAAGCCTAAAAAATACCCATTCTCAAATTTAGGAACAATAACTAGCCAGCATGGCATGCCTCTTGCTTTATTTAACCTCCCAGCGGCACGACTCGGCCTGAAAGGAGAGGCATATGTCTCGAAATATCAGATATCCGAAACGATGCTCCGCCTGCGGTAAGGACTTCGATGTGGAGTATGACATCTCCACTGAAGATCAGTGGAAACAAGTCCAACATGATATTTGGAAACTGGGAACCTGTCCGGAATGCTACAATACCGCCAGTATCGTTGAAGAATGAATTTTAGCGAACCCGCCCGTCACGAGTCCTCGAACTAAACCGACCTTCCCCCCTGGGGCTTTTTGGATCCAGGATCCCGGAGAAAAGTCAACAATACCATCGCCAGCAAGTAGGATACGGCAATGACCGAGAAGGCATGACCGAAGCCATACCGATGCATCATCCAACCCGTGAGGAGAGTCCAGAAGGGAGCGGAAACAAATCCAATGCCGTAGTAGAGGCTAAAGGCCGCATCCATGGACCGCTCCTCCACGATATCGCTAAGCAATGCCTGGGTGAGTGATTGGCGCGAATGAACCGCCAGCCCATAAAAGGCGAGACTGAACAGTAACCAAACCGATATACTCGACACCCACCCCAGCCAAACGGTGGAGATGCATGATACAAAGAGAGAGAACTGCATCGTACCGATCCGGCTCACTCGATCCGAAGCCCAACCCCAAAGCAAGGGAGCAACCAGTCCGGCCACCTGAAGGAGAGTGAAGAGAAACGATGCATAGGTGATATCGACTTTTAAATCATTGACGAAGTGGGGGACCAGAAAGGTTGTATTCACACCGCCACCCCTGCCTGCGGCCCCCACCATCAGGACCAGTGAGACCACCAGGAAATTTCTGTTTTTGAGACATTCCTTGTAGGCGTCCCACCCTTCGAAAGCCTTGCCCCTTTTGCCGCCTCCGAAAGTTTCCCGAGGCGCGGCGGGACGAACGGCGTCACGGAAGAGAAAGTACGGAACTCCCGTTAAGAAACTGATTCCCCCCACAAGCCAGCAAATGGTTCTCCAGTCCACATGGATAAGAAGAAGGCCGGCAGTTATTGGGGCCAAAAATGAACCGATGCTTCCCGATGTGGTATGGAGCGCAAGGGTTCGGCCACGAGCTTCAGGGTAGTGGGTGGCAAGCATGGTGGAACCCACCGGATGCTGGGGGCTTGATCCCAGACCGGAGAAGATGCGGGTGCCAAGGAAGAATGAATAACTGGAGGCGAAACCAGTGGCTATGACAGAAAGTCCCACCACAAAATTTCCTGAGCCCAAAATTACGGCCCTTTTCACATAGGGAACAATTAATCCGTATAGGGCTTGTAGAAACTGACCTGCCATGTTTCTTAAGGTACTGATCACCCCAATATCCATGTAGCTGAACCCCAGGTCCCGCATCAGTAGCGGGAAGAGAACGGACATCATGGAGGTCTGAAAATGATTCACCAAATGGGAGGCGCAGACGATGCTGAATAAGGTCTTTCGCTGCAAAGTATCCGTCTTTGATTCGGGGTTCATGATCAACGTGGAGCCTATGCCTAGGTGGTTACGAATTCAATAGAAGGTATTCTTGCAGACGGAATACAGCAAAGAGCAGAGCGCAAAGCGCATAGCGTTCCGATCTCTCTTTCGGCCCCTTGTCGATCCGCAATCCTCTATTCTCGAATCTCATCCCACCTTACTCAGTCCTCAATGCTCATTGCCCGTCACTAATCTTAGTCGCTTTGCGCATTTCTCTTTGCGCCCATGATTTATTCCATGGTGTTCTTTGTGTTTCTTCCTTCGTGTACTTCGCGTCCTTCGTGGTCAAACAGTTTGTCACCACGAAGAGCACGAAGGTCACGAAGTTTGGATCACTCGTCGTGCCAGGAACGCAAGGTTCACAAAGATTTATTTGCGCCCTTTGTGGTTCGACTGTGATCACCACCCTGAGTTTATCGAAGTGCGCCTTGCCCCTCGATTTCCCTCGGGTCCTGAGGTTCTCGAAGGACGCGAGACATCTTTCGAAACTCATTGAATTTTTTAGGGAGATGAAATAGGTTCTATCTTCACCGGATTCGTAGGAGGTACAATCGTGTCGTATCGCATCATTGGACATTCCATACCCCGGGCCGAAGTTGCAAAGGTCACCGGTGAGGAAAAGTACTCCGTTGACGCCATGCTTCCTGGAACCCTCTGGGCTAAGACCCTGCGGAGTCCCTATCCCCATGCACGCATTGTCAACATTGATACCTCACGGGCTGAGTCGGCGTCGGGTGTACACGCCGTCATTACCGGTAATGACGTGCGCGGCATCCTCTATGGACGCCGTTACCAGGATCTGTCGGTCTTGGCCCAGGATCGGGTCCGTTTTGCAGGAGAGCGTGTGGCAGCAGTGGCGGCCGAAGATCCTCAGGCAGCCGAGGCAGCTCTTGATCTCATCCGAGTGGAATATGAAGAACTGCCCGCCGTCTTCGATCCTATAGAGGCCCTTAAGGAAAGTGCCCCCATCATTCATCCTGACGTAAACAGTTACTCAGGCCTCCCAAAAAAATTGGAGACGCCCACCAACGCCTATGTGCACGATCTCCACGAAAAGGGTGACATTGAAGCGGGTTTCCGCCAGTCAGAAGTTATTGTCGAAAATACATTTACGGTACCTCGGATTCACCAGGCCTTTATTGAACCCCACTGTTGTCTCGTCTGGATCGATCAACACGAACGAGTACAGATCTGGTCTTCCAGTAAAGCCCCCCATGGCGTCAAAGAGAGCCTGTCAGAGGCACTTAACATACCCGCGCAGCGCATCTTGGTGAACCCCGTTTCCATTGGCGGTGATTTCGGAGGCAAGGGAGGGGCCCTGGACGAGCCTGTTTGCTACTATCTAGCGTTAAAGAGTGGCCGTCCCGTAAAGATGGTCATGGATTATCAAGAAGAGTTCATGGCCGGTGACCCGCGGCACAGGGCAATTTTTCATATGAAGACGGGAGTCATGAAAGACGGTACCATGGTTGCCTTTCGAATGGATGCCTATTTCGATAGCGGAGCCTACGGAGGCCTCAGACCAGGGGCAGTCATCAATGGGGCCGCGCAAGGTGGCGCTTGGTACAAGTGCCCCCACGCGCATATTTCGGTAAAGCGAATCTATACCAATAATATCCCCGGAGGTCAGATGAGGGCCCCCGGGGAACCGCAATCGTTTTTCGCCGCTGAATCCCATATGGATTGCGTGGCCCGCAGCCTCGGCATGGACCCGTTGGAATTTCGGCAAAAGAACCTAATCGAGCAAGGAGACAGCATGCTGACGGGAGGTACCTATCAGGACCTCAGGGCGAAGGAAACCCTCGAGGCCGCTGAAAAGGCCGCGCGCTATAGGTCCCGCAAGTTACCAAACGTTGGGCGAGGGATCGCTATGGGAGAGCGAAAACCCGGAGGAGGAGAGACCTCTCTGGCTATAGAGCTTAACCCTGACGGATCCGTGGTGCTGCATACGGGGGTGGTGGAACAGGGCACCGGGACCTATACCACCCACAGGCAAATCGTGGCAGAAGAGCTTTCTATCCGCCCGGATGAAATCCAAATCAAGACCTTGGACACCGACTCGTCTCCTTTCGATTCCGGCATCGGCGGCAGCCGTGGTACTCGTACTGCCACCAAGACTGCCTACGATGCGGCGATGCAAACCAAGCAGGAGCTTTTTCAACTGGCTCAGGAGATGCTCGGATGGCCGCAAGGGGAACTGGCCCTGGTGGGAAAAGAGATCGTGCATAAGAATACTCGAAAGCGGCAGCGTTGGGACAAATTACTATCCAGCGCGGGGAAGTCTATCTACAAACAAGTGATCAACAAAGACTCAAGTCAAGCCCACGTGACCTCCTTTACCGCCCAGGTGGCAGAGGTCCTAGTGGATCCCCAAACGGGTAAGATCAACGTACTCCGTTTTACCACGGCCCACGACACCGGAACGATCATGAATCCCATTGGTCATCAGGGGCAGATCGACGGTGGAGTTATTCAAGGGATAGGCTTCGGATTGATGGAACAACTGCTGGTGGATGAAGGGCACGTTACCACCCTCCACTTCGGCGATTATAAAATTCCCACGGCGAAAGATATTCCACCGCTCAGGACCGTTGTTCTCGAGGGTGAGAACGGAGTGGGGCCGTACAACGTCAAGGGCATCGGGGAGAATCCCAATACACCGGTTGCTGCTGCCATAGCCAACGCTGTGGAGGATGCCGTGGGGGTACGGATTCGGGACCTGCCGGTTACTTCGGAAAAAGTGTTTCAAGCGTTACAAGCAAAGAGCGGATCCACAACCTAACCCCCAGTAACCGAGTCGACCTTTCCAAAGATCTCCTCAAGACGTTGCAAGTCACCTTTGGGCAAGGGAGGCTTGCAGAGGGCATCGACATTTGCATTCAAATGATCGGGATCACCCGTACCGGTCAACACCACATGCACACCGGGCTCATGCCGGCAAAAACGGTAGGCGGCCTCGGGTAGAGTTGAGGCCTTACCCTTCCCCATCAGAAACGAAAGGGAATCCTTGGAGTCACAGGAATCTATTGCAATGCTCCCTTCCTGTTTCAACTGCGAGACCACCTTTCGAAGTCGATCCGGTTGACTGAGGGCGCTTCGAACCGCATACATGACCAGCACTCCTATATTCTTCTCCGTTGTTTTTGTAAAAACTCGGTGCCGGGCCGATGGGTTCAGAATGTTAAAGCCCGGCATGACTACATCCCAGCAATCCTCCTTTAGGGCTTCCGTGAGCATGCCATGACCCGCATCAGGACCGAAGTACTCCGTCAACCCAAGAAATCGGATCTTGCCCTCCTCACGCATTTTAAAAAAAATAGGTACCAGGATGTCACGAGCATATGAGTACTGATGGGGTTTGACACCGTGGGCGTGGTAGATGTCGATATAGTCGGTTCCGAGCTTTTGCAGGCTCTGTTCCAAAGACTTTTTCACTTCGCCGACAGGATTCGGGTGAGCAGGGGCCGGAAGTTGTTTCTTCGTGGAGAGAATAACCCGATCCCGCGGTAGACCCTCCATGGCTTTCCCCACGATGACCTCTGTTCCATAGGCCTCAGCCGTATCGATAAGATTGATTCCCAGATCCAGCGCTTGGCGCACCAGACCAACGGATTCCTTCTCACTTCTCCCCGAGGCCTGACCCAGACGGCTGCGCCCACCACCGCCAAGACCGGCGACACTCACCGTCAACCCGGTCCTGCCCAAAATGGTGTATTCCATTTCACAATCCCCTGAAAATGATCTTTGTCAAAAATAAGAAGTTGGCAAATATTTAACCATCATAGTGCCCAGGAGTTGTCGATCATGCACCAATGAACCACTGTATCCCATATGCGATCAAAACCCCGAGAACAAGGCCGACTCCAACGGTGGGCTTGTGGGGACCGTGGTAAAGCTCAGGCATGAGTTCCGCTACGGCGACGAAAATGAACGTCACCGCTGCTATCCCAACGATATGGGGATACCAATCCGGCACACCTACCAAGGCAATGCCAAGCAGACTACCCACCGGGGTGAGTAGCGCAAGGACACCCACAGTTCCAATAAGGCGACGGCGGGACCAGCCGCCAGCCATAAATAGAACAGCAGCCACAAACCCATCGGGGAACTGATGGACCAAAATTGCACCACCGGCGGTAAATCCGATGGCATTGCCAACCTGGAACGCCGCCGGCAAAGTGACACCGTCCACCACGCGATGTCATGCAAGGGCCGTGAAGGCCACCATTGGTAGATTAGGGGCATGACGCAGAAAGTGGGTGTCCCCTTCCCCCTGTTGAGCCGCATTACTTTCTCCATGGCCGTGTACCCCTACGGCCCAGTCAACCGCATAGAGCGCTAAAAACCCAAGGGTCATGGTCAACCCGGTTAACCTTCGCCCACTCGCGGCCTCCGGAATCAAATCCACAAAGGCCGTTGTTAGCAGTACCCCGGCAGTCAACCCAAGGAGAAAATGAAGCCGCCGTCCTGCGGGCATTTCGCCCACCAACGGAAGCATACCTGCGGCAAAGGTGATGAGAGCCGCCAGCGCAGAAATCCAAAGGGGGGCCGCATATCGGCCTAATTCAATCACTCCATTGGACCTCGTGTCTTAGAATCATTTTGAAGGTCACACCACCATATCAATCCAAATCGGAAAAGAGACGACTCGCGCAAAGACGCAAAGCAAGCCAAGTAGGGGGAAATGAGAAAAATCTTCCTTCGCAATCTTGGCGTCTTGGCGCGAAAAACTTTCTTGCAGTTGTTCTTTTAAACATTCGATCGATATGAATCTGTCGGTCATGAGCCGAGATGGATCGTGACCACACCTACACAGACGAGCACGCTGGCCACGACAATCCTTGGGGTAATTTGCTCCACTCCCCGCAACAATACCGAACTGAGCAGCACGATAAAAAGCGGAACCGATCCAACAATGGGTGCAACCCGTACCACGTCTCCATAGGAGAGAGCATAAAAGCCCAATATCCATGCTGCCACCTGAAACAGGCTGGAGAGGAGAAAATATATAATACTCTTTTTCTCATAGGTCAGGGAGTTCCGGGTGGAACTCGATCCTGCCAGAAGAATCACCGAGACTAAAAATCCTGCACCATTGGCAGTGGCCGCACCGAAAATGGGAGAATCCAATACGAGAAGGCCAGACTTCCGCAGGGGCTCGGAAGCGCCCCGGACTAGCGCTGCTGTGATTGCCAGCATAAATCCTCGGTTAGAAAAGGCACTTAGGTCGAACCTTCGGTTTTCCCCTTTGGGTGCGGCAAGGAATACTGCACTCAGTATAAACGCGACGCCCAAGGCCTTCAGGGGAGTGAGCTGCTCCCCGAGAAATATCATTGAGACAACAACGGCAACCAACGGGTAGACATTTGTAGCCACAGTCGCCACCGCAATGCCGACCCGTGAAATAGCGGAGTAAAGTAAAAAGCGGAATAGACCTGGCGCAAGTATTCCTGCGGAAAAAAAATATGGCAGTGCCCAAACACTCCACTGGTGAATCGGCACAAAGACAAAAAGCAGAACCAGAAACACAAAAAAAGTTACAAACAGGGATAGAATCGCAGCAGTGACTGCATTGGAGCCAAAGGCCAAGCCCTTCCTCACAGCGATGTGACTCAACGCGTACATGAGGGCGGTGGCAAGCGATAACAACTCGATCATAGCTCAAGTGGGCGTAAACTCGAATCACACATGATACATGGACGGTCTATGTTTCCCAACCCCTACCGCTCCATTGACTATCAAAACTCACGGCTATAGTTAGTAAACACTGATCCTTTTTCAGCGATGCTGGGAAGGAAATGTCCTTAAACGAATAGGGTGAAAGGAGAATTCCCTTGGACCTTCTAAACGTCACTGGTTTTCATCGCCGGGCGCCTCATCTAGTAGCCGAGCAGATGGGATTTTTTTCCAAAGAAGCATTGGAGGTCAGGTTCCACCTGGCCACCTTTGCCCCGGATCATAACCAGGGTATGACCGAAGGCCGCTGGGACTTAAGCCTTGGTAGCGCTGACAACATGATTGCCCGCGCTACCACCGATGGCGTGGACTTTCTCCTTTTCTTCCAAGCCGAAGAAGGTCTCACCGCTAAGCTCTTTGCTCGCCCTGGAATTACATCCATGGAACAGCTAAAGGGAAAACTTTTAGCCGGCGACCCGGGAGACTCGAATCTGGATCTTATCCGGAGAAAGATTCTTCGCAGCCACGGTATCGGAGAGGAGCAGTACCAGGTGGAAATAATTGGTAGCTCACCCAAACGGCTCGAGGCCTTTCTTCAGAACAGGGTTGCTGCCGCGATGCTGACTCCGCCATGCACCGAGCGAGCCCTGGCGGCGGGCGGCGTCCTCTTGGCCAATGCGGAAGAATATGTTCCCCATTGGCCGCTAACCTGCGGTTGGACCCTTAGAAGCTGGCTTGCGAGTCATCGGGAGATTGTGGTTCGATTCATTCGAGCGTGGGTCGCCGCCACGGACTGGTTGCTCGAACCCGAGCACCGCGAGGAAACCCTGCAGCTGATGATGAAATTCGAACAACTGAAACGGGAAGCAGCCGAACGGGCGTATGAAAATGTGGTCCCCAAGGCACGGATCAACCCGAAGGCTCTTGGCGCACTCTTGGAGTTACGAAAAGAAATGGGAGTTTACCAACCCCCCCATCATCCCCCTGAGCGATTCTACGATGCCTCATACTGGTGCGAAGCGACCGGACTACCAGCTCCGTAATCAAATTTGATGATCTAATTCTATTGCGAACCGCGATCGCTAGGCCTTGAAGGCCAAGGAGTCAAGCAAGCCGTCTTCATAGAGGCATGAGGCACGGGCGGGACCGCGAAATACCACGTTGCCGTTGGTGAAATGATAGTACCCGGCTTTAATATGCTCCCAAACAAGCTCGGGAAATTTAGCCTGAAGCTCGGTGAAGCTACACCAAGATATGGTCAAATCCATTGTTTTCATTGTCTTTTTATCGCCTTTTCGGATTCCAGAAACCGGTGGGAAATGGCTGACCCCTATCATTAAAAATACTTTTCCACTGCATACTTCGTCAAGGCCCCGGTTTATTTAATTCCAAGTTTCAATTTTCCAAATTTGGGGACAGATTTATTTTCTGCTACCGCTAGCAGGGCGGCCTCTCGGTCGGAACTCTACATTCTGTCCAATGCGCTTGGCCACTTCGCCGATGAAACGGTGTGTACCGGTGAGCTGCCCACGTTGTACTGCCGCTCGAATTCGATCCCACTCTCCCTCGGGGATTGATTGCCGCACCCAGGCCTCATAACGGTTCGACCTCTCGGTGGCTGTTCGACCTAAAGCGTTATAACACGGGTCCGGTTCAATTAATTTGTTGTTAGCCAATCCCACTTTTGCTCGAAAACTCGACCAGCGATAATCTTCCGGCTTGGCTACCATTTTGGCTCGGACTGGATTCAGTTCAATGTAACGGCTACAGGCCAACAGGTAGCTCTCGATCTGAATCGGACTAGACTTGTATCTTCCTTCCCATAATGTTCCGCTTCGACCTTCAATTTTATTGACGTACCGTGTTTGCCGACCAGCCACACGCTTCATCAACAGGCCGAGGGAGCCTGGATCTGGCCCAGGGTCCACAATGAGGTGAACGTGATTGGTCATCAAGCAATAGGCATAGATCCGGCAGTCAAAAGCGTTCGTCCATTCACGGAGATTATTGAGATAGTAACTGTAGTCACCTTCGGAGGTAAATACTACGCTCCTGTTATGTCCACGTTGGATGATGTGGTGCGGAGTATTTGGAACTACAAAACGAGCCTGCCGCGGCATGAGGCACTGTTACGCCCATGATATTAGCGAGTCAAGAAAATAAATCTGTCCCCTTTTGTGCACGCGTCTCCAATGGCAGCAGGGAACGATAGAGGAAAGCATGCACGGGGGTCGCAACTTTCACCTGCCGTCCCAAGCGCACCACCGCACCATTCCACGCCTCGAGTTCGGAGGGCCGTCCAGCGATGATGTCTCGCTGCATAGAAGTCGTCCCGTCGGGTGGTTGGTTATCGGTAAACGTCATGGTTCTCTCAACGACGTCTTGATCCAATTGAATCTTTTGGGCCCTGCCAACCTGAAAAATTTCCCGCATTCCCTCCTCCAGCATCCTTCGGCTCTCTGGCAGAGTGCGAATGATACCGATGGTAGCCTGTGTCACCGCACCCACTCCCCCAACGGAGGCTATAAACAACAGCTTCTCCCACATGGCCACGTGAATATCTGCAGGTATATCCGCCCCAATTCCCGCTCGGGTAAAAACCCCAAGCAGATTTTCAGCACGTTCACTCGGACGGTTGTCCAGTTCGCCAAAAGTGACGGAGGTGGGTCCACCAACATGATGAATGTGCCCCGGCCCAATAATGGAGCTGAAGATCTTCGCCAGTCCACCAAAAACATGCTCACGACCTAAAACTGCCGCCAGCTGGTCAGGGGTCTCAACGCCATTTTGCAACGGCACCACAACAGATTCGGGCCCAAGCAAAGGACCCATGGCCTCGGCGGCCTCTGGCACCTGCCATGCCTTTACCCCGAGGATGACGACGTCCACCGTTCCTACCTGCCCTGGGTTATTGGTGGCTTGCGCGGACTGGAGCACAAAGTCGCCTTTGACGCTATCCACTCGCAGGCCATGCTCCCGGATGACCCGGAGATGCTCACCCCGCGCAATAAATGTGACGTCCTCACCAGCCAGGGCCAGTCGCGCACCGTAGTATCCACCGGCTCCACCTGTGCCGAATACAGCAAATCGCATTGGATCCTCCTCAAACCCTCCTGGTAGGGCCGCCGGTGGGCATCATATCAACTTGGAGAAAACATTTCTCTACCAATAGGAAATTTGTGAGTTGCATGTTATATCTGGCCCGATAACGTGAGTGTGAAGACTCTCCTTATCTTTTGTTCGGGATACTTTAGTGGAATTCGGACTTTACCTTCGCTCCTTTCTAACCGACCGGTCAAGGCCACTTCATGAGCAGATCGACGATGTCGTCGAGATCTGTCATGTGGCACGGGATTTTGGCTTCGCAGGAGTGGCCATGCCCCAGCATTGGGTCTCTCACCCTACCATCTGGCCACAACCTTTCCAGATGCTGGCAAGACTTACACCGGAGACGGGTAACATGCGCCTGCTCACCGGCATCCTCTTGTTGCCGCTGCACAATCCCCTTCAGGTGGCCGAGGACACAGCCACCCTGGACCACATCAGTAAAGGCCGTTTCGTATTGGGCACCGGCCTCGGCTACCGAGACACGGAACTGGAGGCTGTGGGCGCCTCCCGCAAGGACCGGGTCCCAAGGCTCACCGAGTCCATCGAACTTATGAAGCAGTTATGGACGGGTGAAGAAATCGATTTTGAAGGAAAGTACTGGACCATACACAAGGCCAAGATGGGATTTGTGCCGCTTCAACAGCCGCACCCGCCCATTTGGATGGCCTGCCAGAGTGAGGGAGCAGTGCGCCGGGCAGCCAGGATCGCCGACGCCTGTTACCTTGCACCTCAGGTGGGTTTCGAGGACCTCGAGGGGTTGATCGCCATTTACCGGGACGAACGGGCAAAGACCGGACAAGACGCTGGTCGCATTACGATTTCCCGGGGTGTGAGCTTTGCATCGAATCGAAAGACAGCCATCGAGGAGGCGCAAGAGGCCGCCGAGTCATCCTACCGCACCTACAAAACGTGGAACATGCAGGAGAACGCCATGGTGAAGATAAACATCGACTCCGACTCGCAGGTGGACCAATGGGCAGTGGCGGGAGGACCCGGCGAGTGCGTGGAAGGATTTCGGCGGCTGGCTGATAAAGGTGTCAGCTACGTCAATATGACTTTTTTAAACCTGCCTAAGACTCTCCGGGAACGTAAAGACTTCCTGCAGCGATTTGCTGAGAACGTCATCCGTCGCGTAAATTAACTCCCTTGTCTACCTAAGGAGCGACAAGGCAGGTTGCCATAACGCAACTACGGAGCAGGCCCTGCGGGATTGCAAATAGCAAATCTCAAATTAAAGAATCTGCGATCTGTAATCTGACATCTATCATACCGAGCGAAGCGAGGACTTGGCAAACGCCTTATGGGATTTCAAATGACAAATTCCAAATTGGCAATCTGAGATCTGCAATTTGTCATTGCGAGCGAAGCGAGGACCTGGTGTCTTGCTCCGCTTCCTGGCGCTCTTCGATAGCATTCTGGACCAGTGCGGCATAGCGGTATACAGCATGGGCGAACTTGCCATAGGGTAAGGTCAAGAATAGACCAGCAACAACACCCAGGTGCACTGCCAAGAGGGTTCCCATTGCGGGTGTTTCCCTAAAGACCAAAAGAAGCAGCCCGGTGAGACTGGTCAAAAAAAGGAGCGCAAGAAAAGCAACATCCATTTGGAGCATTTGCTGATCGGAAGCTTGCTTATCGCTGCGTGCCTTGAGGTAGAGTAAACCGGTCGTGCCAATCAGTAGCATGACACCACCAACTGTACCAAGCACCACAGGAGTACTCCAGATGGGATAAGGCGCTTCCCAGTGGAAGAAATGGTGATAGACCGCGGCCACCGTTGTGGCAGCCAGGTCGAGCAGGAAGCCGTAAAAGACCAGGTGATGGTACCAGCGTCTTTTGTGTGAGAACTCCTCGTC
Organism: uncultured Binatia bacterium (SeqCode); assembly: GCA_965215595.1. Classification (GTDB taxonomy): domain Bacteria; phylum Desulfobacterota; class Binatia; order UBA9968; family CAXXLF01; genus CBDCDW01. The sequence goes on from CBDCDW010000007.1 coordinate 1,833,663, forward strand.
CGGATAGTTACATCCGGCACCGCCACCTTTCATGTAGACAAGCCCAAAGGCATCCCGCATAGCCCGATAAAAGGCAGCGGGACTGATCACTTCTCTCAGTCGCCCTCCAGTGTCACGCAAAAAATTAACGAAACCCACCAAAAAGACAATAAAAACGTACAGCATCATTGCCGAGGCTGGTAGCACCATCGCCGCAAAAGGTACCACCGCGTAAAAGGCCCCACTTCCCACATGTGTGGCGAACATGACCGAAGGTCCCTGGATGGCCAACGTGAGCAGCAGCGTCAAAGCGACGCACAGGAATGTAGCCAACCCCGCCGTCAGCCCGCTGTGACGGAAAAGGCCTGAGAGAATTCGCGGCCAGGTGTAGTCGCTATAGGTATCCACCCGGAGTTCGGCAAATGCCTTCGGAACGTTCACCCCAAACTCGTGGGGGGGAGCGTACTGGCACGCATAGAGGCATGCCCGGCATTCGAAACAGAGGTTCGACAGATAAACAAGATCTTGCTTAGTGAAGGTTCGCCTCCGTTCCATGGCCGGGAACACCCCACAGTAACCCGAACAGTAACGGCAGGCATTGCAGATCACCATGAGCCGCTCGGCCTCTTTCAGACGCTCAGGCGAGGGCATGACGTGCAGCCTCCTTTCCGGCGATACGCCCGAACACGCTGCCGATGGTCATGCCAAATCCAGCGAGGTACCCCCGCCCTAGTATGTTGCCCGCCATGATCTCACCGGCGGCGAAAATGTTTCTGGTGGATTGCCCATCCTTTAATAACACTTGTGCCCGTTCACCCACGGAGACTCCAAGGTAGGTGAAGGTAATCCCTGGACGAAGCGGATAGGCATATAACGGAGGGTCTACGATGGCACGGGCCCAGTGAGTTTTCGGCGGATCAAGTTGACTGGTCCGACAGTCATCCAGGCTTGAGGGGTCGAAGTTCCCAGACTTAACCGCCCCGTTAAAGGCAATCACTGTTTCTTCCAATGCGGAAGCGTCCACCTCCAGCTTCAAGGCCAACTCTCGAATGGAGGCCGCCTCAATGGGCGGAAAGACTGAGGGCAAAAACAGCTCCATGCACTTGGCATCGATGATGCAATAGGCGATCTGGTCCGATTGATGCGCAATGAGCCCTCCCCAGATGGCGTAGCGCTTGGGCCAGAAGTCTTCCCCCTCATCGTAGAAACGCTGAGCAAATTTATTAACTACGATGCCGAATGGAATGCAGTCCAAACGGGTCACAATACCACCGTCGAATTTTGGCGCCCTGGCGTCCACTGCAATTGCATGGAACTCACGTGGCTTACCCACTGGGCACGCGCCATGGTTGAGCAACTCGCGCAGCAACCCGCCTCGATTGTACGGTGTACCGCGAATCACAAAATTATCCGCCGCTTCGCCCCAGTATTCCTTTAACCAGGGGATGTTCGCCTCGAACCCTCCAGACGCTGCCACCAGTGACTTCGCTCTAACTTCTGTGGAATTTCCATTGGATTTCACCACAGCCGACTGGAATACCCGGTCCTGAATTCTGAGATCACACACCTCGGAGTTGTAAAATATCTCCACCCCTAGGCTCTGAGCGGTCTTGTAATACGCGTTTACCAGAGCTTTTCCGCCGCCAAGAAAAAAGGCATTGGTGCGTGACAGCTGAAGTGTCCCCCTGAGGGATGGTTGAAACCGAACCCCGTGCTCCACCATCCACTCCCCCAGATTCTCTGACTCTCGAATGGTGAGATGTGCGAGCTCCTCATTTGTCTCACCTCCCGTCACCCGCTGCAGATCGTTCCAGAACTCCTCCTCCGCATAGGCGCCGGTAAGGACGTCGTTTCCACGATTGTGCATATAGCGCAGGTTTCGTGTATGCCTACTATTGCCGCCGCGAAGATGTTCCGGTGCGGTTTCCAGGAGTAGAACCTTTGCACCCGCCAACCGCGCTGTAATGGCGGCGCAAAGTGCCGCGTTGCCTCCCCCTGCCACCAGCACGTCAATGTCCCCTGAAGGAATGGAAAGATTCTGTTTCACAGATGAGCTCATAAGCAACCAAAACGATAGATTATGTGATCCTGTAACTTTTTGTCAACTGCCATCTAGTTGTAGCTCTGAAGGTGGTAAGAACGGGCTCGGGGGTCCGCCCCTCAGCGGGAGCCGATGGGTCTCTACCTCGATGCCCCATCATTTGATCCGAGATGCCTATAAGGCATGAGCCTCCAGTACCGGACGTCTCCCTTTCTTCGGAGCGAGCCCCCTTCGCCCAATCGGAATAAGCGACGCAGGGGGGCGAGACGGAAGGCCGGGGGCATTGAACGTGCAGCTTCAGATACTCACAGACCTATTGCCCACGGCCTGTAGGCTCGCTCCCCGAGGAGAGCTGAAAGATAGGATGATACTCCCTTGTGGCAGCTTATATTTAAGGCCACGAGAAAGCCTGGTATTGTAATCCCATCACGATGCAAGAAAACGGGGAAAAGATACGGCTCGACAAGTGGCTTTGGGCGGCACGTTTCTTCAAGACACGATCCTTGGCCATCGAAGCGATTTCTGGAGGCAAAGTACACTTAAACGGTGCACGTACGAAACCTGCCAGGGAGATAAACATCGGCGACAAGCTTACCGTCAGGCGTGGACCCTACGAATGGACCGTGGTGGTTCAAGCTCTCACCGACAAACGGGGACCGGCAAGTGTAGCCACGCTGCTGTACGAGGAAACGGAGGAAAGCAAGCTGCATCGTGGAGAGGCAACCTCCGAGATAATGGCTCAGGAGTGGAGATCTCCCCACATTAAAGGTCGACCATCCAAGAAGGATCGCCGGGATCTCAGCCGATTTCGTGGTCGATAAGACGCTAAGCGCATGGCGCAAAGAGCTAAGCGTCAAGACTCCGCAAACGGCAAAGAGCAGAGCGCAAAGCGCATAGCGTCTGGATCTCTCTTCCAGCTCTTTTTCAATCTTCAATCCTCTATTCTCGATTCTCATCCCTCCCCACTCAGTACTCAGCACTCGTAACTCAGTACTAGCTAGCCCTTTGCTTCTTGTTGTCCGTAGTCCTGTTGTCAGTTGTCCCGTAGTCGTTTTTCGCTTTGCGTTTCGGGGCCTATATTCCCTCCAGTAGAGCCAATCGCACCAGTCCCATTGCATTCTGACTCATGCGCGTTCGGTCCGGACGTCCCCGGCCTGCCATGTTGGTGGTGCGATTCTTAAAACCCTTACCGTCGGTGACGGAAATGAAAGTCTGCCCTTTGGCCATGTTCTCCGCCTTATCTGTGGGATCTGCTATCGCGTGCAGGGCCAAGCCAAGGTGACATTTCGCCTGGGACCGAACGGCCCAGGCAAGCTCGTCGGTCAATTCAGTTGGCTGTGACAATAGCTCATCCACTCGGTCCGGTTGGCGCGAGGAGGCTAAAATCCGCCGAACAGAGCTTTCACCTGCCCCGATGATCCCTTCCACAAAGTTCTCGGTAGCGGCCTGTTGTAACCGTTCGGCCACCAACCCCCCGGTGAGGTCTTCATATACGGCAATGGTAAAGTTCTTTTCCCTCAGCAGCCGACCCACTGCGTCTTCCATGGTGTCATCATCGCTGCCAAAGACATGACGACCCAGGAGCTTTCGAACCTCCCCCTCCAAGGGAACAATAAGTTTCATGGCTTCATCGGTATTGGCCGCCTTGGCCGTGATACGCACGTCCACCTGGCCTGGATGCGCCAGGACACCCACCGTCGGGTTACTGGAGTTTGCAATGAGATGGCCAATGCGGTCATCCACACTGCTCTCACCCATATCGGCAACCTTCAGTACTTTGTAGGTGATCACCTCAGACAGATCAAATTTCTTTCGCAAATAGGGAACCACTTCGTTGTCGAACAGCCACTTGAGCTCCCAGGGAACACCCGGCAGTGAAAAGATCACGCCGCGAGGATCTTCAACGATAAAAGAGGGAGCAGTGCCATTGGGGTTCTCCACTGGAATTGCCCCTTCGGGCATGTATGCCTGCCGCTCATTGTTAGGCGTCATGGTGAGGCCGCGACGGCGAAAGCGGGTTAACACTTGATCTTGTAACTCTTGGCTGAGCACTAGCTTTCTCTTTGCTACCTCTGCAACAATCTCTCGGGTGAGGTCGTCCTGAGTAGGACCAAGTCCTCCGCTGGTAATCACCACATGGGACCGTTCCAACGCGCGGTCAATCACTTCCTTCATCCGTCCAGGATTGTCGCCCACGATGGTCTTATAATACAGGTTGATGCCCAGGGCGCTCAGGCGCTGGGCCATCCAAGCTGAATTGGTATCAACAATTTGACCCAACAATAGCTCGGAACCGATGGCCACAATCTCTGCATTCACTTGTCCCATAATTATTTCCCTCCTGCGACCTCAGGGGCCACGGCGGACTTGCCTTCCTCTTGAGCAACCATGTGAGAAACCTTTTGTCGTGCGGGGAACCGAATGTCAAGCCACAGGGAGTAAAGGGTCGGAATCAGGATCAGGGTAAAGAGGGTAGAGAAGGCCAACCCGCCCAGCACTGCCGAGCCCAAACCCCGGTACAGCTCGGAACCAGCTCCCCGGGAAACCACCAAGGGTAGCATGGCAAATATAGTTGTTGTGCTGGTCATGAAGATGGGTCGGATACGACTCTTTACGCTTTTCAGTAATGCTTCCTGCCTGGGAGCGCCCTCTCCTATAAATTTAGAGTCTGGTGCACGATCAGAATGGCATTGTTAACTACGATACCAGCCAGGATGATGAACCCCAGCATTGTTACGGTATCCATTTTAATGCTCGGCTCGGTGGCATGGGCGAGGCTCACCGCAACGATACCACCGGTCATGGCCAGGGGCACACTAAACATAATAATAAAGGGCAGGATCCAGGACTCAAAGAGAGAACACATGAGAAGATAGATGACGATGATGGCCAGGAGAAAGGACCATTTTAGGGAGTTCCAAGCCTCAACAAGGCTCCGGGCCTGACCGCTGACATCGATGGAATAGCCCAGGGGAAGCGCCTGCCGTGCCTGGCTCACCGCCGCTCTCTCGATGAGGCCCACCGCTCGCTCCAGTGGAATACCTTCGCGGATATTGACGGTAAGCTTGATGGCCCGGTCCATGTCCACGTGATCGACTTTTGTGGGCCCGGTTCCCGGTTTGATGGCTGCGATGTCTGAAAGTTGAACTAACCGTCCCGAGCGGTCGGATAAAACCACTTGACCCAGGTCCTGTGTCCGGGCTAGCTCGAGATCCCGCCCTTTGAGAACGATATCGATCTCCTTACCCCCTTCACGATAATCCCCTGCCAACGTCCCCTCCACCATGGTCTCAACCACTTCACCGATTTCGGTGACACTGAGGCCAAGGGCAGCCACCCGTTCACGATCCACCACAACTTGAATCTCTGGATTGCCCCATTCGAAGGTAGAGTTGACAAAATTCACCGCCTGGACACCTGCCACCTGCTGACGTAGCCTCTCGGCAATGTTTCGAATAACTCCCAGCTCATCTCCCCGCACATCCAGATCAATATTGGTACCGCCAAAGAACGCCCCCCGCTGTCTAAAGAGTGAGGACTGCGTAATGAAGACGCCCTGGGTACCAGGGATTCCCTGGGCACGGCGCCGCATTTCATTGACAACACGACGCATCCCTTTCAGGTCGGCATGCTCGCGCTTAACAATGGCCCCCATAATGGGGTCCTCGATTCGTATCACGGCAAAGAGCCGGGCCACCTCTGGTATGCCAAGGAAACGTGATTCCAAAGTGGTAATGATCTCTTCTTTTTGTCCCACGCTGAAGCCGGGAGGTGTGTTCACGACAACGAAAATAAGGTTGCGGTTCCCCTTAGGCAAATAGTCCAGTGGCGGTGCGAACAAATAGGCAACGGTGAGAGATCCGAGAACGATGGCGCAAATTACGGCCAGACGTCGAATAACGCCATGATGGAGCCAGACAAGCAGACCTACGATACCGGCATTGAAAACTCCCCCTACCCAGTCCAATAGATCAAACAGGCGCTGGATCGGTGCTATGGGAAATCGCGCACGTGCCGAGAGGACCCGTGCGGAAAGCATTGGTACTACCGTGAGGGATGCGACCAACGACAGTGCCACGGCAACGGAGATAGCAATGGCAATATCACGGAATAACTGGCCGGCCTCCTGGCGAACAAACAGGACGGGTACGAATACCGCCACGGTGGTCAACGTTGAGGCCAACACGGCTCCCCAGACTTCCTTTGCACCGTCAATGGCAGCCTGAAATCGGTCTTTACCCATTTCACGATGACGAAAGATATTTTCCAATACGACCACTGCGTTGTCCACCACCATGCCCGTGGCAAAAGCCAAGCCGGCAAGGGTAATAATGTTAAGCGTACGGTCGAGACCACTCAGGAATACGAATGTAGTGACCACAGAAACCGGTATTGCAACAGAAATGACGAGAATGCTTGAGAAACTGCGGAGGAATAGAAGGAGAATCACGATGGCCAAAAGGGCGGCATAATAAATGTTGTTAATTACAAGATCCAGAGAGTCGTTGATATACTCCGTCTCGTCATACACCATGCGAAGATGAATCCCTTTGCCTTTGTACAAACCTTCCCCAAGATATTTGATCTCTGCCTTGAGCCCTTTCATGACTTCTACGGTGTTTGCCCCTGAGCGGCGAAGTACTCCCATACCGATTGCCGGTCGGCCGTTGATGCGCACTGCGAAATCCCGGTCCTCATGCCCAAATGTCACAGTGGCAATATCCCGGATATAAACCGGCCGGTTCCGGTCATGACGTACGATGACACCGCCGATCTGAGAGATATCAGTGAACTGGCCCAGGGTACGGACCATATGGCGGCTCTTTCCTTCACTCAGATCGCCACCTTTAATATTCCTGTTCTCCCTCAGGATCGCCTGGCGTACTGCACCGATGGTGACCCCCCTTGCAGCCATAGCCCGGGGGTCCAGGGTCACATGGACCTGGCGATCCTGCCCTCCAAAGTGCCAAACTGCGCCCACACCGCTAACCCGTTCAATACGTGGCACGATGATGTCTTTCACTTCCTCCCACACCTCGTTGAGGTCACGGGTGGTTTCAACAATAATCCAGGCGATGGGACTCTCTTCATCTGTATTGACCGCGCGAACCTGCGATTCCTCCGCATCCGGAGGCAATCCTGTAACCAGATCGAGTTTTTCAGAAACCCCAAGCCGGGCGATATCCTTATTGGTTCCCCAATCAAATTTCAGGATCACAGTAGACTTGCCCTCGATGGAAATGGAGGACATCTCCTTGAGACTCTCCACGGCGTTGAGCTTCTTCTCCATGCGATCGGTAATTTCTCGTTCCACCTCCAGCGGTGCGGCCCCGCGATATTCTGTCTCAACTGTGATTTCAGGACGATCCACGGTAGGAATTAGCTGAACAGGTAGGCGTGATAAACCTATGACTCCGAAAAGGAGACCCAGCAGGACCCCAACCATCACCGTCACGGGGTAGCGAATGCAGAATTCGATGAGCTTCATTGAGTCTTTGGTGCTCGACCTGGTTGTTTTCGGTCGACCTTTCGAACTTTAGCTCCACCAGTAAGCCCCTCATTGCCTATGACCACCACTTCCTGGTTGGGCTTAAGATCGCTGTTGTGTATCTCCATCAACTGTTGAACGGCGCGCCCCGTTTTCACCTTCACCTGTCTGGCCACCCCGTTTTCCACCACGAAGACAACTTCATCCACTCCTCTGCGGACAACGGCATCTTTTGGTACCAGTATGCCGAAACGTCCATTGCCCACTTTCACCATGACTCGTGCCAGCATGCCGCTTTTCAACCGTCCACTCTCATTGGCAATGCGCACCTTCACTGGAAAGGTTCGGCTCTGTGGATCCGCACGGGGAACGATCTGGGTCAGCATCCCTACAAATCTCTGTCCGGGCAGGGCATCCACCGCCACTGTCGCAGTAAGGCCTTTTTGGAGAAGGCTGATCTTACGCTCGCCCACTGGACCACTGGCATAAACGGGATTCAAGTCCACCAAGTCGGCAATGGGATCACCCGTTTTTACCCAGGTACCAACCTCCACATACTTTCTAACCAGAAAACCCGTGAGCGGGGCACGCAGAGTCGTACGGTCGAGCTCATAGGCGATCAGGTCGTATCTGGCTTGAGCCTCCCTGAGTTCGGCTTCTGCTTCCGCGATCTCTTCACGCCTGGGGCCGGCTTCAGCCATCTGAAGGGCCGCCAGGGTTTGTCCATGCTTCTCCTTGGCTGCACGGAACTCGCTTTGAAGCCGCTCAAGTTCAGCGAGGCTAATAAGCTCGTCGCGGTAAAGGCGCTCCCCCCTTTTGAAGTCCTGCTCAGTGCGAGAAAGGATGGCTTTTTGCTCCTCCGATTCAGCCCGTCGCTGTGCCACTTCCTCCAGACGATAGCCACGTCGCAGGCGCTGCCATTTTTCACGATTCTTGGCCACTGACGCGTCCGCCGCCCTCAGCGCAATCTCTCTAGAGGTACGGTCGATTTGCATAAGGAGGGTTTTTCCCCTCTCCACTGGATCCCCCTCTCGCACCTCAGCTTTGACAACTCGTCCTGAAACCACAGCACCTGCCGTGGTGGTAATATTGGGCTCAATGGTTGCGATGAAGGAAACCTCTTCCTCCACGATTTGGGTCACCACAGGGGCAACCTTCACTGGAGTTGGAAATGGCTGTGCGGGTACGCGAATCGCTGAGAGCATTACCAGGAGCAAGCAAATTAGGCCCCCGGTCCACAGATAATTTAGCACCTGGGTTATGCTTCGATCATTAGTAGTTGTGCGCGCCATTGAAATTTTTACCATAGCTCGCCATGGGTTTCGCCCAAATGCGTAAACGTACGGTACAGACTTGCTGGATAGGGCAAACTACTTTGCACAACGAAACCCAATGTTATGATGCCCTCCTCGATAGTTACGCGAAAGGTCCTCACCCCGATGGGTTGTGGTCAGCTCCTCCGCCGGCGAATCGTGGCCTCCCCCTCGGGTGCCACGAACCGGACCCGCCCGCAAATCTTCCCGGCCATCCGACGGGTCATAAGGATAGGGGAGATAAGCGCTGCTAACCCACTCCCAGGCATTACCTGAAAAACCCAAGACTCCGTAAGGACTCGCCCCCTGAGGAAAACGATCTACGGGGGCTGACTCATTATATTCCGCATCGAACTGGGCCGTGCTCGAATCTGGAGGGCTGTTTCCCCATGGGAACTTGCGACCATCCGTTCCCCGTGCGGCCTTCTCCCATTCAGCTTCAGTGGGCAGGCGCTTCCCTGCCCAACCGCAATAGCTTATTGCACCGAACCAGGAGACCTCCATCACGGGATGATCTGCAAAACCATCATCGGCAAGCCACTGTCCATCACCCTGGTGAATGCGGGCGTCTTCATCGTCAACATCATAGAAACGTTCTTCCTCGCGACTTCCGGGTCCCACAACGTCCAAAAAAACAGCAAACTGGGAGTTCGTCACTGGAGTCCGGTCTATGGCAAAACTCGGGAGCTTTACGTTGTGCACCGGCCTCTCGTCCTGTGGGCCATTGTTGCTTCCCATCATAAACGGCCCAGCCGGAATGGTAATCATGGCCGTCGTCGGCCCTTGAGCATAAGCCAAGGCAAAGGCCATCAACAAAAACGCTAAGGCCTGAAAGATTAACAGGCATTTGAAAATTGCTCTAGACACGCTCATAAAAATGACTAGGTCCTTTCCATCTAAAACAGATCCCACAACCATAGAGAATAAAAACGCTCCGCACTAACCAAACCTCAAAATTGACCATGGGTCAACAAGGCATAATACTTGACAAACAAACAAAATATCTTTTGACTCATTTCTATGCCTGCGGATCTTACTTTTCAGCGTCGTGGCATTGTCGAGGGCTTTTTTGGTCCGCCCTGGAGTATGTCCCATCGGGCCGCCTTATTCGAGTTCGGACAGAAAAGGGGAATGAATACCTATCTGTACGCCCCGAAAGACGATCCTTATCACAGGGAACACTGGGAAAAACCCTATCCAGAGCAGCAATGGCAAGAGCTGGTACAACTCATTGGTGAAGCCGCCAAGCATAACGTGGATTTCGTCTACGGGTTTCATCCAGGAAAGGGACTTCACTTTGGCGCTGCAGAACCTGTGGGCTGGCTGCTTGCCAAGGCCCAGGGTCTGTATGAGGTTGGTGTACGGACCTTCGCCGTCCTCTTCGATGACATCCCCTCCCGGTTGGATTTTTCCGAAGACAAAAAACTATTCAACGGGAGCTTGGCAAAGGCTCAAGGTCTGTGGCTCAAAACATTATTGAACCAACAACCGAAGTCCTGGCACAAAGTGGAATGGTGGATCTGCCCTTCCTACTATTCGGAAGATCCCCTTCTGGCTCGAACCTTCGGGGCCTTTGAGCCCTCTTTCCTTGAGACCCTGGATGAGCATCTGCCCGAACCGGTATGCTGTTTCTGGACAGGTCCGGCGGTGGTCTCACGTTCCATCAGTTTGGCCCATATACGAAAAGTTAAAAAAGCCATCCACCACCGCCTGATCCTCTGGGATAACTATCCGGTTAACGATCTCACCATGAGCATGAAAATGCACTTGGGTCCCCTAACAGGCCGGAACCCCCGATTGCCGGAACAAGTATATGGTTATATGAATAACCCCTTATTGCAGGAAACTCTTAGCTTCATACCCCTTGCAACCTGTTTCGACTATGCCTCCCACCCGGTCCGTTATGACCCCGAAGCGAGTTGGGAAATTGCAGTTACTGAACGATTCGGCTCGACGGGCTTACCTCACTGGCGAGTCATTCGCAGATTCTGTGAGCAAGTCAACGGTTTAAAGGACAGGAAAAAACCTTTGGCTCTTACACCAAAAAAACGATCCGATCTTGAACGGGCATACCGATATCTCTTAGACAATCAAAGGGAACCTTGGTTTGAAGAGTTTCATCCTTGGTTGGACATGATGAAAATCAACCTTGGCCTTGACCCCGATCCGACATTAATCGGTCCAAGAAATCATCGCTAGCAAGCAACAGATGACCAGCTAGAGCTGTTTGTTCCCTAAATCAATAACTCCCCTTTAGGGGTAATTGCCGACCTGCAACCAATTTGTAGGTGATTATTGCAACGTCTGGCCCAGTATCACACATGATCGCTATTTTTATGTCGGATCGGGGTTGATACTTGAGGCCAAGTGTCGTACATTCGCAAAAATCGAACCTTCGGAAGAGCCAGATGGGCAACATTGAGTATTTAGCGCCTGACTGCGTAAGTGCATAGAGCAGAGGTCCAGTGTGAGAATCAAGCTCATTACGCCGGCGCCTCCCCACGCTCGCAACGGTAATCAGATTACGGCCCTTCGATGGGCAGGAATCTTAAAGCGGCTGGGTCACCGTGTAAGTGTTGAACGAAATTATAACGGCCGATCCTGCGATCTCCTGATTGCCTTGCACGCCCTGCGCAGTCATGAGTCCATCCGTCATTATCGCGAAAAGTTTCCCAACCTTCCACTCATCGTAGTTCTCACGGGCACCGATCTTTACAGGGATATCCACAAAGACGCCCGTGCCCAAGAATCTCTCGAACTTGCTACGCATCTCATCGTACTGCAAGCGAAGGCCATGGAGGAACTCCCACGACATCTTCACAGAAAGACCCGGGCAATTTATCAGTCAGCGCCCAAGGTCAATGGCAAGGCCTCCAATGCAGACAAGGTGTTTAAAGTCTGTGTGGTCGGACATCTGCGCCCTGAGAAAGACCCTTTTCGCACGGCCATGGCTGCCCGCCAGCTTCCTTCATCGTCTCGTGTACGGATCATCCATGTAGGACGCGCACTGAGCTATAAAATGGGAGAACGGGCGCGCAAAGAAGTCGAGCGCAACCCTCGCTATCACTGGGTGGGAGAAATGCCCCATTGGAAGACACGCCAAGTATTGGCCCACAGCCACCTGATGTCACTCAGTTCAAAGATAGAAGGGAGTTCCAATGTATTGTCCGAGGCCATTGCCTCTTCCGTTCCGGTGGTAGCTTCAAAAATCACCGGCCTAATGGGGACACTGGGTGAAAACTACCCAGGATACTTCCCGGTAGGTGACACTCGTGCCCTGGCCCGACTCCTGCAAAAAGCCGAAAACGAACCGTACTTCTACCGTAAACTAAAAGACCACTGCATCCGCCTTTCCCCCCTGGTGGATCCCAAGGGCGAGGCAAAATCCTGGAAGAGACTCCTGTTCGAGCTGTCCAAGAGCTAACCTAATTCACCGCCACGGCTTAACATTTGAGCCGCTAGTATCATTCGTGAACCATTCTGTACACTCGGTATTCAGCCGAAGGCATAGATAGTCAATTCCGTCGTTTTGAGTGGCACGATTCCTGACGGGTTTAGACTAAAGCGGTACAAAAGCGCCTATTTTTGACCTATAGGTTCACGCCCTCTAAAAGGCACATTTTTTGCCTCGAATCCTAAGTTAGGCCCGCCAATTTTAAAACTACTGCATCAGTAAAGAGGCGGCCACCACGTTGGCAACTAAAGCCAATCAGAAGTCGGTTCGATATTAGGGAGGTACAAAATGAATAAGGTCATTACCCTTTTCGTGGTTATTTTTGTATTCGTCTTGGGAGGATGCTCCACCTTTCGTGGTCTGAAGGAGGACGCCAAACTTGCCGCCTACAAAATGAAAGGCATGTTCTCTAAGGGGAAGGACTTCACGGCAAGTCAGCAACAGGTTCGCAAAACCCAACAGCTATTGAGAGCTGAGGGGTATCATCCGGGACGTCCCGACGGTATCATGGGCCCACAGACCGTTTCCGCCCTGAGAAGGTATCAATCCGCCAATGGTTTAACGGTCACGGGACATGTGGATAAAGGCACCCTAGATTCTCTTGGGGTAGATTGACACATCGAAGAAAGACTTTCGTTTCAAACATAAGGTCTGTATGTAAAGGGACCCCGTGTTTCAAAAGATAGAATCAGATTTTTAAGAGATCCAAATTGGAATACCTGTCCACCCGCGCCTACCAGACCGGCGGAACCACAACAGTGGAACTGAACTCATAGATTACGGCTGGACCCCGAATACGGCGTCCGGGATTTAGCCGCGCTCTCTCTCATCGGTGGAACAACGAAGTAAGCGCTTTTCAAAATAGACGTTCCTCTGACCGAGAAACGCCTGTTTCCCGTTGCCCTTTTTCAATGATAATGGCCGCGGATCTTTAATGATCTTATGTCCCTGAAAACGCACCCTCAAGGTAACCACCTCCACTTCCTTGGAGACGTCACAGTGACCGAAACGAGCTTCGTGCAACTGGTGGAACCGGCGAGTAAAATCTCTATCCCATGGAAGGTTGATCTCATAGGCTTGCCCTGCATAGCGCATGTCCGCTGAAAGGAAGACTTTTCTTTCATTCCTCATGGTTCGAGTATCTCACCATGACTCTGAGCAAGGTTGATGGGTGATGACCCCGAGGGAATTCGAGAGCCAATCCGCCAAGCACGCAAAGAATAGGATATTTCTTATCTATCCGAACTTTGCGCCCTCGGCGGTCTCTTTTGTGTCTCTTCCTTCGTGTGCTTCGTGTCCTTCGTGGTAAAGCAGTTTTTCACCACGAAGAGCACGAAGGTCACGAAGTTTGGATCACTTCTCGTGCCAAGAACGCAAGGGTTACAAAGATTGTTTTGTGCCCTTTGCGTCTTTGCGCGAGTAGAAGTTAAATTAGTTTGAGGCCGTGGAGGCCGAGCCCTTTTGGTTGGCAGGTTTCTGTTCTGTTGAAGTCTCTTTTTTGGTATCCGATTTCGTATCCGAGCTAGTATCAGCCTTTCCGTCTGATTTGGACTGTGAATCAGTCTGTTGTGTACCTTCCGAAGACTGCCCCTTGCGGGCATAGTCAGTAAGATACCAACCGGTTCCCATAAGCTTAAAAGTGCTATTGGAAATGAGCTTTTTGACCGTTTGTCCACAGGTGGGGCAACCGTCGAGAGGTTGTTCCGTAATTTTCTGCGTAACCTCAAACTCACCGCATTTCTCACACAGATATTCGTAGATGGGCATTACAGTCCTTAGGTGATGGATTTTCTCTTAAGATAATGCGTACATAGCTGATTGTCAATGGACTCGAAACTCAGTTGATGGAATTAAAAATCTTACCAAACGTCCTCATCAGCATCCCATAAGGACCATAAGTTACTGTTTTCGGACCATTTTTTAGCGATGGGGAGGGCAACACTCGTGTTAATTGAGGGTAGAAACAGGCTCAAATCACTCACGCAGAGCCCTCGGCGGCTAATTGGCCTGCATCCGCCTTGCGCCAAATTCGAACCGCCTTTTCTGAGAGGCCCAAATAGAGCTTCTCCCCAGTAGAATAGGGTTCGTTGACGGCCGTATAAAGCGTAAACGTATTGTTACCGAAACGGAGATGGCATTCATATCGATCCCCCAGGAAAACCGCCGTTTCCACAACGCAGGGGACTTGATTTAATCCGTCACCTTCCTTGCTCTTGTCCAGTTTGACCTCCTCCGGCCGCACAGCCACCACCACGGGTTCTCCGGTTTTCATTGCACCATCAGTGGTGTCGCAGCGGATTTGCACCGACTCATCGCCCGACAGCTCGACACATACCTTATTTAAGTTGTTCTCAACGATGCTCCCCTCCAGCCAAATGACACGACCAAGGAACTCTTGTACAAAGGACGTTGCTGGTTTGGTATAGATCTCCTGCGGGGTACCCAAGTGTTCGATCCTGCCTTGGCTCATCACCGCCAATCTGTCCGAAAGCGTCATAGCTTCTATTTGATCGTGGGTGACAAAGACCACGGTTATGGACAGGCGCCGTTGCAACTCTTTGAGTTCAACCCGCATCTGCTCGCGGAGCTTAGCATCGAGATTGGAAAGAGGTTCGTCCAGGAGCAGAATTTTGGGAGAATAGACAAGGGCCCTAGCCACTGCAACCCGCTGCTGCTGTCCTCCACTCAAGAGCAGTGCGGGCCGGTCCTCGAGGCCAGCCAGACCCACCAGACCCAGCACGGATTCTACTTTCTCTCGGACCAAACTGCCTTTAACACGGCGGACCCTCAGGGGATAGGCAACGTTTTCAAAAACGTTCAGGTGAGGCCAAATGGCGTAGGATTGAAATACCATACCCATCTCCCTCTTCTCCGGAGGGAGGTAGATCCTTTTTTGAACCGAAACAACAAAATTGTTTTCGACCTCAATCTCACCTGTATCAGGCTTCTCAAAGCCTGCAATCATACGCAAGGTAGTGGTCTTACCGCATCCGCTTGGACCCAATAGAGTAAGCACCTCGCCCCGGCTTACATCGAAACTCACATCGTTCACGGCAGCCACATTGCCAAAACGCTTTCGCAGACCAACCGCCCGCAAAAATGGTTCACTCATATCTTTTTAAATTCTACTTTCTAAATCGAAATCATGATTGCATGTATTTCTTTGGTTTAAGCCCTTTTAGCGCCGACAATATCCGGCATCTGACAGATAATTCCCTCCTTTTTCAATCGGTCCTCATAGTCACGCCGGATCTGGGGATCCTCCTCCTCGTATTCGATGAGCGTCCCCCCCTCTCCCACAGAGGTCATGTTTTGCCCTTTCTTCATACGTGCCGAAGTGCTCATATCAATATGCCCATGCTGTGCGCCACCATATCTCACCGCCAGGTGGCGGGCCGATTGCGACCCGGTATTGAAGTGCTGGTGATACCAGCAATCCAGGGGGCTGTAGACACTCCCTTCTTTCCAATCCATTCCGACCACATCCCCCCCATTATCGTTGGCGTAGGGCTGATGGCCTAGATCCTTGGACCAAATGAGCACGTACCCGTTAGACTCAAGACCGAGGAGTAAAGCCCCGGGTCCATGGTAGTGAGCCTTATGGTAACGACCCACCGGCCATTCTGATAGATGACCAATTAATGCATTCCCCGACATCTCGAATTGGGTAATCTTTACCCCAGAGCCTTTCCGTTCCTTGGCTTCCAGGGCTGCCTCTTTCAGGCTGGGAATAAAATTTGTTTCCCACACATTTGAAAACTTATCCTGATAGCGCTTCTTGCCTTCCTGAAAAAAACCATCCTGTCCTGCATAACGGCTGGAAAAAACATAGGGGCAGTTAAAAATAAATTCCGGCTCCCGAAAAGGATTCATAATTAGGGGAGCGTTGGTGGTTCCCAAAAACCGCACCGGGTCTTTTCCACCGTTGACCAGGCGATGCCACGCGTTCATGGGTGGAGAAAACAGACTCCAGGGGCCCCATTCAAACATCTGCTTCTTGCCCCCCTCCTGCCATATCTCTGTGGCCCCGTTCCCCTCAAAGATGCAGATCAACTCTTCGTAGAGGTGCCGTTCAGGCTCCAGTGCACCGCCAGGCGGGATCTCCCCAACATACATCCCCCTGGAGCCATCCATCATTCCATAGAGTTGTACGAAGGCACCCTTTCCTCCCAAGCGAGACCAGGGAGAAAGTTTTAAATCCCGTACATCCTCTAATCCGTAACCCTCGTAGACCGGAAGCCCCTCTGACTTCATCCACTTGGAATAGGTAGTCAGCTCAAAGGATGCTTTTAGATCCTTAATAAGAAGCTCAAGCGACATATGCTTTACTCCCTTCGTTCTACCCAGCCGCAGATTCGTTTCCAAGATACGGCTAGTGATAAGAATTCTTCGTGCTGAAGATTTTTCGATGGAAAACCGTGACCAATTTATGATACCAAGAATAGGTCCTCAGCGTCAAGCCTTTGCCCCATTTCTCCTGGGAAATCTTCGCAATAGATCGCGATTGAATTACATATTCGACTAAAAATGTCACCCTTGACACCCTTTTCCCATGTGATATAGGTGCCTCCCCAACTTTGGCACTTCACAATTTGCATTTCTTTGAGTTCGCTAACCCCTTATTGAAGGAGGATTTGCAAGATGCATAAGAGAAATCGTTCAGAAAAGGTAGCACAAATGAGGGCGGGGTTAACGCACATGGACCTGCTGAGCTTTCTGTTGGCAGGGCTTATAGTCCTGCTAATGGTAAGTTTGTCTGGAGCCAGTGAGTGGGATGAAACACTTGCGAAGGCCAAAGAAGAAGGCAAGTTTGTGGCGGTGCTGGGCGGCGGCGCATCCCGAAATTACCGGCCCATCTTCAAGACCTTCGAAAAGAAGTTCGGCATCCGAACCGTGGTCTCCACCGGCGGCGGGCGCAGGCAGGCGGATCGGATTCTGGCTGAGCGCGGGGCCAAAAAATACAAGGTGGACATCTTCATGGTGGGGCCCACCTCAGGGGTTAACCGGATCATCCGCAACGATGCTGCAGACCCCATTCCACCGGAATTGTTTCTGCCCGAGGTAGTGGACAAATCCAAGTGGTTCAAGGGCCAGCACTTCTACAGCGACCCGCAGCAAAAGTACATCTTCGCCTTTGCAGGCAGGGTCAACCGCAGTCCTATCGAAATGCGCTTTAACACGAACAAATTGTCCATCGAGGAGGCCAAAAAAATTGATTCCATGTGGACCTTCCTGGACAAGCGGTTCGCCGGTAAAATTGTCGCCATTCCACCCGGCCCCGGTGCCGGCGCGACCTACTTCACTGCCATGTTCCACCCGGACCTGGGGGAGAAGTACCTCAGGCGTTTCTTCAGCCCGGAGCTGAACGTCAAGTTCAGTTCCGATTATAGGCTGATTTCTGATGGCGTTGCCAAGGGGAAGTATACCATGGCCATCTTTGCTGGTTCGGCCGGGCGAGATATCGACAGGCTCAGCAGGCGGGGTCTGCCCGTGGCGAGTTTCGGGCTGCTCCTCGAACGGCCGGTGAAGGAACGGCCCACGCTCCAGGGGACCGGGGCAGCCAACAACATCATGCTTATCAAGGGGCGGCCGCACCCATACGCCGCAAAGCTTTTCTTCAACTGGTTCCTCTCCAAGGAGGGCCAGACCTTGAGACACACCTTGAGCGAACGAGTTCCTGACCAGACATTCCGCGAAGATGTTACAGAACAGGGCAAGGTCGTTAAAGCACAGATGCGTAAGCCCGGGATCGAATACGTGACCATCGCGCATGACCCGGCCCTCGTAACAAAGCAAATGTGGGCGATCAATCGCTCGGATAAGATTTACAAGAAGACCCGGGGTAGATAGGGTCAAAGGCAAAGCGCCAAGCGCATAGCGCAAAGCGTCATTGAGTAGTACTGAGTAACGAGTACTGAGGACTGAGCCTAAACTGCTAAGCGCAAAGGGCATAGAGCAAAGCGTGAATCAGTACTGAGTTAAAAGTACTGAGTGCTGAGCAAGGGGAGTAGGCAGTAGGACAGGGGGCAGGAAGCAGTAGGCAGCAAGAACAGTGTTAAGTGTTAAGTGAAGAAAAGTGTACCGCACTTGGCGGGCTTGGCATCTCTGCCCGAGTCACTACCCTCGTCCAAGAGTTTTCGTCCGGCTATCGTCCGCGATGGAGCAAAGTTTTTGTTTGTCGTCCTCTCCCGACAAACAAAAATATATTCCCTTAGCTGATCTCCGACTTCTGATGTCCGATCTCTGGTTTTTCTCTGCGTCTCTGCGGTGAAATCTCCGAATCCTTATCTGCGTGAATCTGCGGTTAAGTTCCTAATTAAAGAAATGTTTTTCTTCGAAAATCGGCGGTTAAGTATTCTCCCAATGGCCGAAACATACCCCGACGGGCATGAGGGAGGACAAATCCTAGCCCGCTCCGACGACCTGGGTTCACTCGATTCGGAGGGTCTTTATTAACTGCAATAGATATTTTTCGTGCAGCCCGAGGGCCTTGGCCGCCGCATGGCGATTGCCTTGGGTTTTGGTGAGGGCCTTCTTGATCAACTCTTTTTTCGCGACATTGACTCCGTCACGAAACGATAGAATGCCACGAGTAGCACCGGTCTCTCCGGTGGCGATCCTCTCCGGTAACTCTTCAACCGTGATTTTAGGACCTGGTCCGAGCACGATGGTCCGTTCGATGACATTCGCCAGCTCACGCACATTCCCGGGCCATTCATAAGCAAGAAGTATTTCTCTTGCCTCTTCGGTAATCTCGTTGAAGTGTTTTCGGGTCTCCACAGAGTACTTCTCCAAAAAGTATTGAGATAGGGTCGGGATATCCTCCTTTCGCTCTCTGAGCGGCGGAAGGATGATAGGTACGACGTTGAGACGGTGATAGAGGTCTTCACGAAATAGACCGTCTTTAACTGACACCTCCAGGTTACGGTTAGTAGCAGCGATGATTCTGATATCGACAGATATGGGTTTGGTCCCTCCTACACGCTCGAACTCTCGCTCCTGGAGAAATCTCAAAAGCTTGGCTTGAAGCTCCTGGGAGATGTCACCTACCTCGTCCAGGAAGACCGTTCCCCCATTGGCCACTTCCATCTTCCCCCTTTTTAGCTGGTGGGCCCCGGTAAACGCGCCCTGTTCATGCCCGAAGAGCTCGCTTTCCAAAAGTTCCTTCGATAGACCCACACAGTTGATTGTGATAAAGGGTTCACTTTTCCTTTCACTCCAGTTATGAATGGCGCGTGCAAAGATCTCTTTGCCGGTACCGCTTTCCCCCAGGAGTAAGACCGTGGCCGAGCTGCCGGCTGCTTTTTTGGCTAAATTAACCGAGTGATTCATCTTGGGGCTCTCTCCTACAATCAGGCGATAGCGCTGGCCCACCTCCTCTGAGAGGATCTCAACTCCCCTTCTAAGCCTCTCTCTCTCCAAAGCCTTTTCAACCACGAGAGTTATATGGTCCGGCTCAAACGGCCTGATCACGAAGTCGTAAGCCCCTTCCTTAATGGCCTCCACCGCGCGGTCGATGGATCCGTACGCCGTTATCATCACCACAGGAATGTGGTTTCCCCTTTTACGAAGCTCCTTCAACACATCGAGGCCCGTCATACCAGGCATCATGTAATCAAGGAGAATGAGTCCCGGTCGCGAGGATTCAACTCTTTTAAGAGCCCCCTGGCCATCATTAGCCGTCTCGATGTCGTAACCCCTGTCGGACAATTCCTGTCCTAGGATTTTCATGCTGAAGGGTTCGTCGTCAACGATCAATATCTTCTGGCTCATTGTCTTGAAAGAGTTATTAACCTGAGATTTCCACCGAAAAACATTTCTTTAATTAAGAACTAACCGCAGATTCACGCCGATTTACGCAGATACTTAACAGCAAAGCGCATAGCGGCTGGATCTCCCTTTTAGCCCTTTTTCGATCTTCAATCCTCTATACTCTATCCTCGACCCTTATCTTTCCCCACTCAGTCCTCAGCACTCGTTACTCAGTACTCAGTCCACGTTGCGCCTAGGCACTCTCTGAATGATCCAATGGCAAGGTGACTGTGAAAGTCGACCCTTTGCCCACTTCGCTATCTACACCGATCTCTCCACCCAGAAGATTGACAAACTTCTTTGTAATGGCCAGCCCCAGGCCGGTACCGTCGTAGTTCAAGTTGCTTGACATCTCCCCCTGGTGGAACTCCTCAAAGATATGATCCAGCTCTCCTTTCTCTATCCCAATCCCTGTGTCTGCGACCGCCAGCTTTACCGACCCGTTTTGCTGTGCCGCGGAGACCTTAATCTCACCCACCTGGGTAAACTTTACGGCATTGCCCAATAGGTTGAGCATGATCTGTCTCAACTTTTCTCGATCCGTGTTCAAGGTTGGAATATTTGGGGCAATGTCGCGAATGAGCCGAACATGATCCTGCCTCAACGTGGGCTCAATGGAAGAGAGAGTCCCACGGATCATTTCCTCCACCTGCACCGGCTCCATACGAAGATCCATTCGACCGGCCTCGATTTTTGATAGATCCAGCAGGCTGTTGATCAAGCCGAGGAGGTGCTCGGCACTGCCAAGAAGACCCTGGAGATTTTCTCTCTCTAATTGGGGCACCTGTCCCTTGGTCCTGCGCAAGACCAGGCGTGCAGAGGCAATAATCGCGCTCACTGGTGTCCGAAGCTCATGATTTACGTTCGCTATGAACTGGGATTTATGACGTGTCGCGTCCTGGAGCTGGGCCGTCCTTTGGTGAATTCGATCTTCCAACGTCAAATTTAGCTCTCGTAACTGCGCTAGAGCGAGTTCTTTCTCACTAATGCTTCCCTTCAAGGAGCGCGCCATATTGTTGAAGGTGACTGCTAGTTGCCCGATTTCGTCCCGTGAATTCACTGGGATTACCTGGTCGAGGTAGCCATCGGCAATCCGAGTAGCCTGATCGGTCAATTGCTTGATGGGCCGTGTAATCCGCCGTGAAAAAACGTAGATAACCAGCGCGCTTAAGAATAAGAAGACTAGAAGGAGGCCCCCTCTCCACTTCAGTAGTGCAGCGAGGCGGGAATCAACGTTCTTAAGCGACAGGCCAAGCCTTACCGTGCCGATAGCCCGTTGCTGTGCCCGGTCCGTATCTCCAGGTCCACTACCAATGGATCCGATCTGAAGCTCGTACGGTGCGTCAGTATCTACGGTAATTATAGGCGCCAAGAACTCAACGATTCGCTCCTTTTTACCTTCGATCCGTTCAAAAAAGCTCTGTCGTTGGCGCAGTAGCCGATCTTTCTGCCCATCAGAGAGTTCCTGGATCTGCGTACTCACTTCGGTGGCCTCTGTACCTCCCTTGGCAAGAACCTTCCAGCCCTCCTCATAGATCAACACATAGGCGAAATCGACATCACCCGTCACACTCTGCATAGCAGCATTCAAGAGAAACTCATTTTCTGTAAAGACTGCCAACCTGCTACTCTGCACCAGATTCTCAGCCACCGCTTCACCCTTCATTATGAATTCTTCCTCCGCTAGGTGCCTTTGCTGCCGAAAGTCAATCACACCGAGGAGTATAACGAGCAATAAGATGATCGGTATGAGCGACCAAAATACTCGCGCACGGAAAGTGCGAAGACCTTTCACTGTCCCGATTTTGGATTTTAGATTCCAAATCGTATTACCCCAATGCTCTAATGACTAGTAACTGTCAGTATTCAAAAACCTAATTTCCTCATTTTTATTTTTGAAACTTTTTCTTCCAATCTAAAATCTGAATCGTGTTTTGTCTCTCCATAATCCAAAATCCGCAATCGAAATTCTAAAATCATTTTCTGTGTTTCCCTTATCTAAAATCCAAAATCAAAAATCTAAAATGAACTTATTGGTTTCCTTCAATAACCGGCGCTTTAACAATGGGTTGTTCCACGAGCTTCACTCCTGACCCGTATTTGATAAGTTCCATTTCTATTTGATCCGGAATAGTCCAATCAGTGACGACTTTAGAGAGCTTCGCGCTTAGCTTAACCACACTCTTAGTTGCTGGACTGTAGTAATAGACGGTTTCAACCGTTGGAGAGGCCCCACCCTTGCCACCTGTAGAAAAGGAGATTCTCCGAATTTCGACAACCTCAAATGTTCCAGCAGTGGTCTCGACGGGTTCAGCCAGCGGACCTGTAACTTGAACCTCTGCGTTGGGCGTACCTTCTCTACGATGTGAATTTACTGGCCAACCATATTCGTCTCTGGAATACCGATAGCTCCACTTTTTTCCCGGGATAAGCGGAAAGTTGAAATTCTTAATCACCGGATGATTTGAATACACAGAAGCCAATGGAGGCGGGTCCGTTAGGATTAAGGGGTCGTCACCCTGAAACTCCCCGTCTTTATAAGTAATCCGATATTCCTCGGGTGCTTTTTCATCGATCTTGACTCGAAAGACCCACCAATCACCGTCTACATAAACCGGTGCCTTAACGTTGGAAGCTTGCTGCCCGAGTTTGATCATATTCATCTCTTTATGATCCGGAATAGACAGATCAGTAATGGCCTTGGAAAAGTTGCTAGGAACTTGGTGCCCATATTTGATGAGTTCCATCTCAATGTGATCGATAGCCTCTCCCACCGCTCGGGCATCTGGCAAATCAACCGTTAGCTTAACTACGCTCTTGCTTTCTGGACTGTAGTAATAGACCATTTCTACCAACGGAAGTATCTCACTTCTACGAATTTCGATGACTCTAAACTCTCCAGCCGGAGTCTCGACGATTTCAGGAATGGGGCCAGTGACCTCAACTTCAGCAATCTTCCATCGGTCACGGACGCTCCCCGCGCCCGTATACCCCAGCAGCTCGGAGTGTGGCGCTATACCATAACTTTCTTGAGAATATCGAATCTTCCATATTCTCCCAGGCATGAGAGGGAAATTGAAGTTTTTTATCTGAGGATGTTTTAAATGCACAGAGGCCAAAGGGGGAGAGAGCTCGGCTAGAAACAGTGGATCGTCACCCTGAAATTCCCCATTCTTATAGGTGATCCGATACTCCTCCGGTGATTCATTGCCTCTTTTGACTCGATAGACCCACCAATCTCCCTCTTCATAAACAGGCGCTTGGACAGCGTTATCTGCTTTCGCAACAAGGCTATCGGGCACCTCAACTTTCAATTTTCGGGCTGCTCTCAGGTTGACGTTCAGTTTGACCTGACGGGACGTTGTATTATGAATTTTTGCAGCCTTTATTCCACTGAGAATCCTATTGGCCATGTCCCCGGCCTGCCGGCCCATGTCCTTGTTGCTTCTATAAGATAGGGCAAGAAGGGCTCCCATCTCTGTTTGTTTCTCGGATAGTCCAAGGATCGGTACCTTGTTCTTGTACGAGAAAAGAAGCATATGCTGGAAAACCTCATCCGGTAGGATGGTCTCATCGGGAACGATCCAAAGTACGTCGATTTTACCCCTCAAGGAGTTCACGGCCGGGATCGCTTTACTTGCAGAGCGAATCTGCCTGGTAACGAGCTGTATGCCTTGCTTTCGGGCTACGGGTAATGCCTGTATGACCAAATTTCCACTCTTGGCTGGATTAAAAACTACACCTACTCGTCGGATGCTTGGACTTAGCTCCTTTAACAGCTGGATTGTCTCTTTTACCGACACGTTCATGCTAACACCGGTGATGTTCTTCACTTCGGTTCCAATTATGCTGTTTGGATTGAACACCATAGAATAGACCGCAGGGAGCGAAGTTTTCTTTCGACTGGCAACTTGTAGGGCTGGGGTTCCCAGGGTGAAAAGAAGGTTGGGGTTGACGGTGGATTGGAGTTTTTCCAGCGCCTTACGTCCTCTCTCAAAGTCTCCCTTCATATCGTACTCCGCGACAACCCGGTGACGGATGATTTGCCTAAAACCCTCGAGAGACTCTTTGTAGACACCGGCACCGGAGCTCTTGATAACGGCCACGTCTCCACCACGTACGGGACCGGCCATGCCGGCAAGAAATATCAGGATAAGGAGCTGGAAAAGAAATCTCTTCATACTAGGCCTAGATTCTTACCAATAAAATGTTCAACAGAACAACTTCAACAAAGCGTTTCGTGCCAAGACGTTAAGCTTGCAAAGAAGATCCTTATTTTCTCCGAACTTGGCGTCCTTTGCGTCTTTGCGCGAGTCATCTTTCTCCCGATTCCGTAATCCAAAATCGCAAATCTAAAATCGACCCAGCTCCTCCATTTTGGTGCCTCTATATCACGGAAGGAAGCGGTGATCTAGGGTAGGGCCTCCACTAATCTGCGGCTTGCAATGCCCATGCCAATTCGAGGGAAAAGACGCCAACAAAAAACATGCGGAATTATCACGATAATTTTGAGTGGCCTTTCAATTCGACCTCTAGCAGCAAATAAAAGGTAAGATTTTTCTTACCTCCCTCGGTCTGAATAAAAACCGCTTCAAATAGATTCTCTCACGAATTCATCACGTTACTCTAACCTGGTGTCAGTCTCATGCGCTTGGCATCACATTTGCCATTGGTAGGTGTCAGCTATCAGCGGAAGGCAAAGAGAATAAGGGATTGAGTACTTTGTTAATACGCAAATCGTAACCATACGAAACGTGGAATCGTTTCTAGGAGGAGGGGATATGAACAGAAGAGTTTAAGGCCAGTCGCTCTGTGATTTTTAGCTGGGGTGTACTGGCGTTTTTCACACTTTTAAATGGCGTTTTATATAATTCAAAAAAGGAGGTATGAGATGCAGAAAAATTTAACGATACTTTTCACATTTGCAATCTTTGTGCTGGTCCTCGGTTGGGCGATCACCTTTACTTCGGCCCTGGCGAAGGGCAGGCCAGAACCTAAAACCAAAGGCACTCCCCTATGCGTGACATTCCGCGACGACGACGGTGACCGAGTCACGAGCAATGACATGAGCGTTATCAACCCGTACTGCAACCACGTCGGAAGCACCGGCCTCGTCACACTTTCTCCTAATGGCGACTTTATTTTCGCTTCAACGGGAGGTAAGGAAGCCACGCGGCGATTCGGTCTCGACTTCACTGACGCCTGCGTCGACTCCGAGGAGGACCTCGACGACGACGGTACTCTTGACTGTACCGCCCGCGAACTCGACTTCGGTCCTGTCGTGGATCCTGCCGATCTCGCCTGGTTCAATATCAATAGTGATTCTCACATTGACCTCACAGACATCGATGACTTCCCGGTCGGTACTGACCCAATGAAATGGAGAACCGTCGGCCTAAACATAAGGTTCACGCTCGAGGGCGACGAAAAAATCACCAGAACGATCAATTTTGATCCCAAAAACGAGTCCTGGGCTTGTCCCGCCGGTCCGGACAACGGTGACCAGGTGACCGTAATGCGACCGACCGAGGGCTGCTGGATGCTGTTTTCCCTGGCCACTCAAGAGGGCTGCCTGACCGCAAGCAACAGCCACGCCGGGGGCTCCGGCAAAAAGACCGTCTCGGTCGAACCGCAAGGCAGGTACCACATGCCGTTCCTGATGACGCTCCAAAAGATCGAGGCCGATGGTACCCCCGCCTGGTGCGGACCGTGACCGAAAGGCACACCAACCGCACGCTGGGATTAAGTTCGGGTCCATGGTGCTCCGGATAGCTCCTCCGAACGCCAGATGAGTGGGGGCGCTGGCCTCAGCCAATGCCTACGCCCCCGCCATACCTTTTCACTTTTCACGCCGCGTGCCCGCTTTGTGTTACGGGACGTGTTACGTTGCGACTTTTATGGCTTTTCATTTCGATTCCAGGAGCCTCCGCCAGGCAGGAATTTAGGGTTTTGACGTTTTAATCCGCATCAAACACTCGCCGAGCCGGGTGACACGCTGCCAAATTTGGTAGCTGTCAGCCGTCAGCTAAATGGAGCAGGGGCTCATTCGATTTTAATATTTAGATTGCCGATTTTCGATTAAAAGAGGAAAGAGGGCAAAGGGGAAACCGATAGGAATCTCAGCTTCAATGGCAGACAACTTCATTTTCTCATTCACGTCTACCACACATTCCAGCCCCACAGGGTCAGGTTGGACGCTGGCATATCACCGGTTCTTACCAAATAGCCAGGCTGCCATCCCCATGTACGCAGAGCTCACCTTTGATCAGCAGCAAATCGTTGTTCAAAGGATTACTGATTTTTATTGGAAATAGGTTGGTCCTCAGAAATCGGTGCCACGTACCGCTTCTCAATCGGCCCGGGTCGGAATGAACAAAAGAATTGAACCGTTCCCCCCAGACCTCGAACCTCTCACCTAATTTTGAGACAAAAGCGGACTTGAACGCAATCCTGTCTAGCGGCGCCGAACTCAGCTTGCGAGTGACCGGACGTGAAGAATTTCGTTGTTGGTTAGTTCTTGGAGAAAAGATTCGGATACAGCAGTTACCGCGATCGTATCTCCTACTGCGTTGAAGATTTCAATCGAATAACCCACCTCTCCTCCATTTGCCAGATGGGTGTCCACAATTGTCGCTAAGTCCCCGCCCCGAAGTTTCTTTTCAGGAATGTCTTTTGCCAACGCGACTTGCTGAAACAGTTTGAATTTCATGGTCACCTTCGCTTGTCCGGATACAAAGTGATGAACTTCGTGACGCCGCTGCTCGATTCCTACATCCAAACCGTCTTTACTCTCAAAACAGCTCCGTAAGGCCCGGTTAAAGGACCTATGATTTCGAAATACTCTCCGTATTGGGTTTGCTCCGTTGAGGTTGCCTCGTTCGACAAAATCTGCTGACGGATATCTTGTTCTAGCTGTTGCCAATTGTCCTGTCCATATTCAGCCTGCTTCAAGAACTCCGATTTATCCCCGACTGGCCTTTTTACTAAAAGGTACCTTGTCAGCTTATCTTGTGCAATCTCCGCTTCTGTGGGCAGTTTCACGGACCGGCTCCACCTTTGATCTTATGCGAAAGGTATGAAACGTGGCAAGAACTTTCCGACAAGCAAGGGGGTAGGCTTTTGATTTTTTGATTCGCATCAATCGCTCGCCGCGCAGAGTGACACGCTGCTGAAAAGGTAAGCCGTCAGCCAACTGTGCCTTACTCGTGGAAGTCAGGAGTCGGCACCTGGTGCTGAAGGGTGATCTCACGCCGTTCTTTCGCGGACTGTATGATGCCGAGGCAGACCTCGAGCGTAGCGGCTCCCCACGACAGGCTGTGCATGACGGGTTTGCCCAGCACCACCGCATCGTACAGCTCCCGGATCTCCGGGGCTCCCGCCCTCGGACGCCTCTCAACCGGGACTTCTCTTATTACCTCGTCGTCGTACACGTACAGACCGCGCGCGGAATAGCGGATGTCGCCGCGTTCACAGCTCACTATGAGGATCCCAAGGTCGTCGCCTACCCAGATGTCTCCCTAGTCGCCCCGATGGGACTTTTCGATCTCGCGGCTAACTCCCCGGGACTGCTCCGTCTTCGCTTGCCCTTCATCCCATTGGCCGGTTCGAATGGCCTTGCGAATCTGTGTTCGCTTCTCCATGGAAGCCTGTGGGGTAGGTTGCGCCCACGGCACCAGTTCGTTGGTCATGAAGTACCCGTATCCATTATGCACGAGTGTGGCGGGTGTCCCGTCCTCAAATTCGATGTAGGCCGCGTAGTAACCGGGCATGGTTCGCTCTGGCAGCCATTGGCCGATCATGCCACGGACGCTTCTGACGAGTCCATCACCCAACACCCGTAGCGTGTCCACCTGGTGGGGCGCCTGCCGGTAGGGCACGCCTCCCCCTTTAGCAAAGTCCATCTCGGAAGCCGTCCTGGGACGTAGCATCCAGTCTGTGTAGGCCCAGACGTTCAGAGCGCGCAATGGACCCAATTCGCCTGAGCGTATGATCCAGCGGACCATCTGGGCCCGCGGCGTATTGCTCAGCACGTGGCCGCAAACCACGGTGACGCCATTGCGCTCCGCCGCTTCCATCATCTGCTCGGCTTCCCGTATGGTGATCGCGATGGGCTTCTCGATTATGACGTGCTTGCCGTGAGAAGCGGCGAGGACCATGTGCTCTGCGTGGAATTGATTCGGAGTAGAGATCCACAGCGCTTGCACTCCGGGATCGCGGCAGATCTCCTCCGCGCTTCCATAGATTTTGGCGCCATACCGTTCAGCAAAGTCGCCGTGCAACTCGGGACGACGGGCGGCGCCCGCGATGAGTTCAATCTCAGGCATGGTCGCCATGGCCCGCGCTATGCGAGCCCCGCTCACGCCAATGCCAAGAATGCCCATCTTGAGCACCTTGGCGCCGACCCTACCTTGTGATGCCTCAACAACACTATTCAACGAACAACCTTTCTTTCAATCTATGATAGAATTCTACCATTCAGGGGTGGCCGCCAAATGGGAGAGGCAAGCGGCCAAGCCTTTATTCGCTTTGAGTGGAAATATCGGATGACAGCCTATACTGTCAATCCCAGGCTGACCTCCAATTAATTAAAAATTAAGAGTGATCTGAATGTCCTCCAATTGCCGAAGGGAAAAGGTGTCAGGAACCTTTTCCTTATGTTTCGTTTGTCTTGGATACGGCGGGTGCAGAAGATTGTAGTTTGCTACTGGAAGCGTAGAAGACAAATTACGGCAACTCTAACTTTTATCCTCCAAGTTCAATTCTTCACGGATCTTCTCGGCTAGAAGAAGCTTCATCATCGACTGATAGGGAACATCTCTCTTGTTGGCAAGGACTTTGACTGCTTCCAGGAGCGACTCGGGGAGACGGATCGAAATCGTCTTGCTGGAGGGCTTTAGCTCAGGAAAGAATCCAAGCTCGACTTCTGAATAATCAATGTAATCTGTCGAGTCGTGAGTTGCCCAAAATTTTTCTTCTTCGTCAAGGTTCTTGAATTTCGGAATCTTTTTTAGCTTTTTCATGATAGACCTTTCTCTCTTTTCTGTGCATATCCCTCGCAGAAATAATTCGTATTCTATTTCTGCGGCGGGCAAACACCACAAAAAGCAACCGACCATTATTTGTCTTCCCAAGCGTATAGTAACGCTGCTCGGCTAGCGAATGACTCGTGTCGAGGAAAACGTACAATGGCTGATTGAAAAACACTTCCTCGCACTGCCACCATGTAACTTTGTGTTGATGCCAATTCTTTTCCCTATTCGCAGCATCCCAATCAAAACCACCGAATTCAGAATAAAGTTTCATAGAATATGTATATTGCAAATATATACATATCGAACTACGATGTCAAGCGTGCGTCGTTGGGATCTGTCTTCTGATGTTTTGATCAGCGAACAGAAAATGCACTATGAACCTATAATGGGAGCAGAATTTAGAACCAGGCGAGAATGGCCTGTTCTAGTTGCGGGAATAGGGCCTCGGGCCAGGGAACGTTCAAGACCATATGAAATACTCCGATCATGAAGGCCATCATAGCCACCATGTACACTAGGCTGACCCGCCACTTCTCCTGCCCCTGAATGGTAAGATAAAGAACGACAAACAACGGCACGGTGACAATCATTCCGAAAAGCCAAGTACCGAAGAAAAGCCCCAGGATCCAACCGAAGATATTCGAAGCCCTACGGATCACAACCGAGACAGGAACACTTCGATCCACCGGTAGGTCCATGAAGCCGCTTTTTCCCACTTCCGTAGGTCTAAAGAGGTCCAAATAGAGTTGGGCCATGCAGAGGATGAGGGCAGGGATACCCATGGCCCAAGGAAAAATTCGGGCGATTGCGAAGTCCCATTGCCATGCCGTGTAGACGGCACTGGCAAAAATCCCCAGCATAACCAGGGTGAACAGTGCGTTTGCCTGGAAGCGAAATTTCACTGGGCCCTGGGGTGCGGCTTCTACGACGCCGGTCGCCTGGCCGCGCTGCATACGAAATCCGTAAAACAAGCTCACAAAGATAATCAGTATGATCCCGATGAAGATGGGTCTGGAGAGCATCCCGAATCCATAAATCTCAACTGAGATATTCAGGTTGTTTTCCAGGATGGTACTCAGCACCAAACCGAGAATGATGGGCGGCCTGGGCCAGCCAAATCGTTTCATGAACCAGCCGAGAAGGGCGATGAAAAGCAATGACCAGAGATCTCCATAGTGGCGGCTGGACTGATAGGCAGCCAGGAAAACCATTGCAGTGATAACCGGTACCAGCAAATGGATTCGAATCAGAGAGATCTTTGCCAGGAGATTGGTGGAGAGCAAGCACAGGCCCGTCCCGAAGATATTTGCGATAGCGATACTCCATACCAAGGTGAAGGTGACATCGAGATGGGTGGTAAGCATTGCCGGACCAGGATTGAGGCCCTGGATCATCATGGCACCGAGAAGCAATGCCATGGAAGCACTCCCCGGCACCCCGAAGGCTATCGTCGGGATCAACGCCCCGCCCTCTTTGGCATTATTAGCCGACTCGGGGGCTATCACCCCGCGAATATCGCCTTTCCCGAACGTCTCCGACGCGCCCTTCTCACTTTGCATGGCGTGGCCGTAGGCGAACCAGTCCACCACCGCGGCACCGAGGCCCGGAATAGCGCCGATCCAAACACCTAATGCACTGCAGCGGATGACGAGGACCCAGTGCCGTAAGGCGTCTCGGACACCCGTCATGACGCCCTTCATAGCATCACTGGGCACATCGGCAATCCGGGTACCCCGGATGACAAGGTCTACAATCTCCGGAATGGCAAAGATGCCGAGGGATACGGGGACCAGGGATACGCCATCCAACAAATAGAGTTGGCCGAAGACCCAGCGGTGCACCCCGCTCAGGGGATCCATCCCCACCATCCCCAACATGAGCCCCAGCGCTCCGGCCACCAGACCCTTGATGGGTGCACCGCCGCTCAGAACCGCCACCATCGAGATACCGAGCATGCCCATCATGAAGAATTCCGGCGCGCCGAAGGCC
Organism: uncultured Binatia bacterium (SeqCode); assembly: GCA_965215595.1. Taxonomy (GTDB): domain Bacteria; phylum Desulfobacterota; class Binatia; order UBA9968; family CAXXLF01; genus CBDCDW01. The sequence goes on from CBDCDW010000007.1 coordinate 1,864,771, forward strand.
ATAACGATCGGTCTGATAATTGGGATCGACAAGGCCAGGACGATGGCACCAAATAGTCCACCGATTAGCGAAGCCATGTAAGCCGCCCCCAGGGCCCTACCGGCCTCTCCCTTTTTCGCCAACGGGTGGCCGTCCAGAATGGTGGCCTGGGACGCCGCGGTACCGGGCACACCAAACAGCACCGAAGGAATCGTGTCTGAGGTGCTCGTGATCGAGAGGAGCCCGAGCATGATGGCGAATGCCATGGCGGGATCCATATCGAAGGTAAAGGGGAGAAGTACGGCCAACCCCACCAATCCGCCGAGGCCTGGAATAGCCCCCAGCACCAGCCCCATGAGAACGCCCAGGAATAGAAAGAGGAGGCGCATGGGAACCAAGAGTTCTTGAAGAGCGAAAACGGCTGCGTCAATCATGTGGGGGGCCTTGAAGAATAAGGAGATCGGATCAAACGAATAGATAGGCTCCTTAGAGATAACCTGCTAATTCGCACCGATGGAACGATCTTCGACATGTGAAGCGAAGTTGAAGAACTCAGGTGATCCCATGGAAACTTACAGTTGGAAAAGTCCGGCAAATGGAGTCGACTCGTTCTGCCGGACTTTATATCTTTGCCTCGGCCTTTTAGTTTTTCAGACCGAGCAGCTTCCTATACTCCCTAACGATATCGGGTGGGGCATCCGCTAGACCCTTAATATCCGCCACCACGTCCTGCCAGGGTGCCGGGGAAATAATTAACCGCTGCCGCTTGGCCTCTTTGAGAAATTTCTTGTCCGTAAGTGTCTTTGTGAAAGCGGTACGGAGGATTTTTACCCGATCGGGTGGTGTACCCGGCGGGAGCGCGAACATGCGGAGACGACTCCAGGTTCGGGTCAGAAATTTGGCTACCTTTTTCTGCTTCGCATTGAGCTTCAGGTCCTTGAAGGTTGCCACACCCGGAAAGGTCTTGATCCTGGGGTCGCTTCCCATGGTCAAGACGGGCCGAATGATGTCGTCATCAAGAAAGCGCTTGTACCTGGTCTGGGCGCTCTCCTGGGAAGTCAACCGGCCGTCCACCTCGCCACGCTCGATGGCTGCGAAGCCATCCGCCGAGCCTCTGTAACCATAGATATTCTTGATGGGGAGTCCGAGGTTCTTGAGGAACTCGGTCGCTACGGACGCGCCTGTGCCTCGACCGCTCTCCGCCATACCCAGAGGACGTTTATAGCTCTTGAAGTCCTCGAAGGTGTGAATGCCCAAATCGGTGCGGAGAAAAACCACCCTAGGAAGGGTTCCAATTGTGGGCTCGTCAAACCAGATGTACTTCAAGGGGTCAAACGTGACTGTGGGGTCTTTCATGAACGCCTGAGTGACAAAGGAATAATGGAACATAGCCACGGTGAGGCCATTGCCTGGTTGCTTTCCATAGACCCAGTTGGCCGCAATGAGGCCTCCCGCACCAGGCTTGTTTTGTACGATGAATCTAGGGCTCCCCTCAATGTGACGCCGCATGTGGCGTGCCATAAGGCGCGCCAAGATATCGAACCCACCTCCCGGCCCGTAACCGACCACGATGGTAATGGTTTTTCCTTTAAAAAATGAATTGGCGGCAGCATCGCGTTGACTTGCCAGTAAAACTCCTGCAAGCATAAAAAAGGCTAGTGCCAGCAACGTCTTGGCACTTTTGTAAAACTTGGTGTGCTTCATAGATCCTCCACGTAATAATGGTATTAATAGGGGCAGAGACTAGCCGAAAGGGAGGTACGAGTCAACCTGCAAGTATAACCGTCTAAAATCCATCCTTTTTTTGTCATTCTTCGTCGTTCTAGGTCACCCAGTCCACGGCAAAGAGATCACCAAGCCTGCTACGGTTAAGAGGGTCTCCGACAAGGGCAACATCGAGCGATATCACGTCGTGATTTCAATGCGCGAGGGCGCAGAGCAGGTTTTTCTCTTTATGAAGGTTAAGCGGCCCGTGGCAAGCGTGATACTGTTCGCCGGTGGGGGTGGCGAGATAAAAATAGAAAATGGCGTCATTGAGCGGGACACCAACTTCTTGGTGCGGTCAAGGTTCAGGTTTACCGCCGAGGGATTTAACGTAGCAATAGTCGATTCACCGTCGGATTATAGAAACCTACGGGGGGCTAGAGACACTTTTTTTCATGCATTGGATATTAAAGGAGTCATTGCGTATCTCAGGGAAACTTCCAATGTCCCAGTCTGGTTGATAGGTACCAGCCGGGGCACCATTTCGGCTGCCAACGCTGCTAGCCGCCTAAAAGAAGGTGGAGCTGACGGCCTCGTACTAACCGCAACCGTATTTGAACCAAGTGGCGGGGGCGGGACCCTAACGGACATTGACCTTGAAAGCATCACGATTCCTACCCTTTTTGTGCATCATAAGAAGGACCGTTGCCGTGTGACACTGTATGTTGCAGTTGCGCCACATATGAAGAGTCTGAAAAACGCCTCGAAGGTTGAACAGATTGGATTTGAAGGGGGTCTACCAGCTCAGGGCAGGCATTGCGGGAACCAGAGTGCTCACGGCTTCCTGGGTATAGAAGACGAAGTAGTGCGCTCCATCGGCAATTGGATCAAGGCCAACAATCCTCAATAGGAATTGTGACTAGCGCTTAGCGGAACAGCCCGCCGGCCGCCTTACGAACCTCACTGTCGCTGAGGCGGAACACTGCGCGGTCAAGGGCGTAATGCAGGAAGGCCGTGGTGAAACCGAAGGCCACTAGGACGGGAACCCATGTTGCGTTTGCCAGCCAGGCCGCTACTGCGGGCACTAACCGCTCGGCGTAGCCCTGACCTGTGTCATGTAGTGCTTCTACCTCCATCACCGGGAGCAGAACCGCCGACACCACGATTAGAAAAAGCGCTAGCATTACAGGCCGACGGCTGACGGCATGCCAGGTTCGATACCAGGTAGAGGTATCTGCCGGGGGGTCTTCTTTCGCAACTACGGTTGTGAGTCCAACGGCCGCCATCCAGTGCTGTGTGGTCCAGATAGCAACGAAGACGAAGGGATTCATATAGAAGGCGGCCACCACCATAATCGCCACGCCGATCACGTAAAGGGCGCGCGGAATGGATGGTCGTTTGGCAATGGCCTCGCGATAGAGCATCCAACCGGTAAATAGCACAACGAGGGTGGTACCAACGATTTGCAGCTCTCCATAAACGCTCTCCAGCCATTTCGGGTCGATAAACGGATTTACCCACCGGTCTTGGAAAAAGACGGTGCCCGCTCCCAGCTCCGCAACGAAAATCATCAAGCCCCCAACCCCCAATGCATACGCTCGATCGAGCCGTCTCGCTCCCAGGCCACTCCCCTGGCCTGCTCGCACACGGTAAAGGGTCAGCAGCCCAAAGTGCTGTGAAGCGAAGTGATAGGTAATGAGCCCGTAGTCCAGGATCACAAGGAACATCAAGCGATCAGCCCAGGACCACGGGAGTGCGTTGTCTCCGGGCAGCAGGACCGCAAACGTCGCAACTGGAACGCAATGGCAACGGTAAAGGGTCAGCAGCCCACACGAAACGGGCGCGCTGGGTGCGGAGCAGCGGTCGATAGCGGTCGATAGGCCGTGGTGAAATAGGCCAGATAGGTGGAGCTGATTCGGTGCCCTATCCAGAACAGAAGCGACACCATGAGATACCAGGAGTCCAGCGGACTCTTAACCGGATCGTCGTATCCTCTTGCCAGCATCCACGCAGCAGGTGCCAACCAGAGTGCGTTGAGGATCCAGAAACCGTCCCATGCAGGGGCGCGCACCCAACCGCCTCGGCCCCAGGCGGCACGGGCAGCAGTTTGCAAATTGGCGGCCCAAGTCCGCGAGCCCATGATTGCGGCGTTGCCCACAGGCGAGCTGCCTCTTAAGTGTCTATAATTCTCCACCATGAGCATCCATTTCAATTTCGTTCTGAGAGAACAACCCAAGACCACCCTAACTCGACATATACTGAAATGGGTGTTGAGGGTGCTAGTCAGACGATCACCGATAAGGCCGTCAGGGTTAAGATATAATTTTACCGCTCCCCTACCCAGGTTAACAAGTAGAATCTAGAGCGCAGGGGTCTGGCTACGAGACATGGAAACCAGCCATAACTGTGCTGAGAAGCGGGTAAGATGAGCCTGGAGCGTCGTCTTAAATCTGACGGTTGCTGATTCTCCCTAGCCCTTCGAATACCTTTTGGGCCGTGATGGGAAGTCCCATGATTCTCACACCGGTTGCATTGTACAGCGCGTTAGCTATAGCCGGCGCCACAATACCGATGCCGGCTTCAGCTACTGCCTTGGTCGCAAAGGGCCCAGGTCCCTCCCCTCCATCCACAAGAGAGGTGAACAAAGGGGAGATGTCGTTGATATTTGGAATCTTATAGTCACCGAGACTCAAGGGCAGAACACGTCCATCCTCAACCACCAAGTCCTCCATAAGGGACTGCCCAATTCCCTGAATCACCGCACCATCGATCTGTCCCTGATGAATCAACGGGTTAACCACCTTGGAAGAATCGAGGGCAAAGAATAACTTTTGTACGCGAACCTGGCCTGTTTCCCTATCCACTTCCACGTCTGCAACCAAAGCCTGAAAGACGTAAACCTCAGGCCGACTGCCTTTGCAATGGCCGTAACCACGAATGGGTTCACCCTTAAATAGCTTGGTCAGATCACGAAGCCCCAAAGACTGGTTCTTGTTTCCTTGTAACCAGGCACGACCTCTTTCCCACTGTACTCGGTCCGTCCCCACCTTCCACTGGGCGGCTGCTTGTTTCTTCAGAAGCTCAATGAGAGAGTTGGTTGCGCTAACCACCGCTTGCCCTTCTACATAGGTCCCACGCTGTCCTCTCACTCCTTCATCATAAGTCCCCGTATCGGTCCCCCTCACGTCAATCTGGATCATCTCGGGATCTACGCCAATTGTTTCCGCAGCCACCTGACTATGCATGGTGTAAGCACCCACTCCCACATCACGAACGGCAGTGGCCAGTCGGAGCGATCCATCGGATTCTAAATAAAGTTCTGCGCTGGACTCACCCGTCCCGATATGCCGATACCCGAAGGCGATCCCACGTCCCGTCAGCACATGGGGCCAATTCTTAAGCGCACCAGGTTGGGACTTCCGCCATTTTGCAATCTCTGCCACCCGCGCTAAGACTTCGATGCCTTTGGGAGAACGCAGCGGTTCACCTGTGGGTTTGGGGTCACCTTCCTGCAAGGAATTTCGAAGACGAAATTCAAGGGGATCTATTTTTAGCGCCTTCGCTATCATGTCCACGTGGCTTTCCACAGCAAACAGAGTCTGGACCTCGCCCGGTGCGCGAAAAAATCCGGTTGGTACCTGATTCGTGTACACACTGTAGCCTGCCATTCGAACATGGGGCATACGATAGGAACCTGCCAATAGAAAAGTCCCGTTCAGACCGTTCCGTGGGGTGCGGGCCGCATAGGCACCACCGTTGTAATATACCTCTCCATCCCATGCCCAAATTCGTCCGTCTTTTTTCACCCCGGTGCGAAGAACCATCACGGCGGCATGGCGGGGTTGCCCGTCAATTAACTCCTCGGTATAGCTCTCCTTGACCCTTACGGGTCTGCCGGCGGCACGAGCCAGATAATAGTTACAGAGAATGTCCTCAAACCCCAGTTTACCGCCAAAGGAGCCGCCGGTGGAAATCGGGTGAACAACAACTCTCTCCTCCGGAAGGTCCAGGTGGGCAGACAACTTTCCCCGCACCATAAAGGGGGCCTGGTGACAATGCCAAACACTTACCCGATCCTGCTCGTCAATCTCTACCAGGCCGTTGCGCGGTTCGATAAAGGCCTGATGCACCATTTGAGTATCAAAAGTGTTTTCGAAGGTATAGTAGGACTCGGAAAACCCCTGATCGATATTCCCCTGTCCAGCCCTTTCCACGGATTGAATGTTTTTGAGCCCGGCCTCTTTGTGTGGGCCAACGTATTGATCGTAGTCGGGGTGAAGTACTGGGGCTTCAGGTTTCACCGCCTCCAGCGGATCAAAAACAGCCGGTAACTCTTCATAATCGACTTTTATTAATCCCAGAGCCTCTTCAACCACATCCTGGTCTATGCCAGCGACGCCAGCAACCTTCTCTCCAATGTAGCGCACACGATCCTGTGCCATGACTGGCATGTCTTCCAGTCCGAGGCCTTCCAGGTGTGGTGAAACATCGTTCCCCGTAACCACTGCCTTGACCCCGGGAAGCTTTACCGCACGGCTCACGTCGATATGCAGTATTCGCGCGTGGGGGTATGGACTACGAAGGAAACCTCCCCACAGCTCACCAGGGCGACTCACGTCCCCCGCGTACATGCAGGAACCTGTGACCTTGTTTTTCCCTTCCACCCGTGGAAGGGCATTACCGATGATACTATTTCTTGATTGTTGAGACTTCGATGTTGTCATTGTATGCGGCTTATACAAGGAGCAAATTTAACGGTCAACCCCGATCCGACAAGAATAGGATCTCATCTCTATCGAGAAGGAATGAGCAGGCCCCATAACTCATCGCACGGCACTCGCTGGTGCCGATTTCTTGCAACGATTAATGTCGGATCGGGGTCAACCTTCACCGTGAATTTTAACGACCATTAATCCAACTGGTCCGACTCGAACCCAAGCCATGGGGCTCTGACAATAAATGGTTCCATCTGCTCGCGGTTCTCGTCCACAGTATCGTAACCAACATTCTTCGGAGCAGAATACTCCAATTGAGCACCATCATCTGTGTTAACTTCTGCGCCTTTGCTAAAGGCCATGAGCTCCTTCCTTCCCATACGGTAAAATGACAGGACTTCATAGATATCATTTAACCCTAGGCCTTTGAAATCTTCCTGCATGATTCGGTTCTTGGAGTAAACCTCAGTCAAGGCGGTGGGGTCGAATACTTGCCTCTTTTTGCTGCCAACCAGAAGGTAATCCTCTTCCCCCAATTCCCAAACCGAAATATGGGGGAACACCTCTCCGAAGGTACGAAACACCATTCGAAAATCGTCCATGGACATGGAATAGTTATGAAACCATTGAGCAAATATCCCATTGTGTTCGAGCTTGGACTTCACAACTTGGTAAAATTCCCTGGTATAGAGATTAGCAATGCCAGCAATCCACGGGTTGGAAGGTTCCGAGGTGATCACGTCGTATAATTTTGGAGTCGCAAGAATATAGTTCCGACCATCCGCAAACACCAATCGTACCCGTGGATCGTCCAGTATATTTTCGTTAAAGTCATCGAAATAACGAGCTGCCTCGGCCATGGCGGGCTCGATCTCAAGAATCTCCATTTCTCGTATAGGAAAAGCGCCCACCGCCTTGGCGGTCATACCGGTACCGAGACCGATCACTGCAACGCTCTTGGCAGAGGGATTTAGCAACAGCGGGATGTAACCGATCATGAGCTGGGTCAGGGTATCCCCATGGGAGCCATCCACCTTGCCGTTGGTTTTAAAGTAGAGGTAATCAAATACGCTTCGATGGACACTGATGGTGGCCGTTAGCCCTTCCTTGTAGTAAACAATTTCGTCCCTGCGCATTCGTTCTCGTCGCAAAGCGTCGGTCTCCAGATCTTCAAATACATCATCATAGATGGAAACCCCGCTGGTAATGATGCGACGATCCCAACGTGGAATTGCTAGTGGAATGAGAATAACTGCCACCAGAACCAATAGACCAACGGCAAATCGACGCCGTAGGGCGAAGCGGGGGTCCAGGATCAATAAAAACCATCCCATCGTCAGGTTCAGTGCCACACCAAGAATGATGCTATTTTGTAAGCCGATCCATGGGATGAATATAAATCCACCCGCAAAGGCACCAAGGATTGCCCCCAGGGTATTTGCGGCATAGGAGGTTCCTACACTACTTCCTACACGGTAAAGTTTTTGGGTAAAGAGATGGGCTACCAGCGGAAAGGTCATCCCCAGGAGCACCGTTGGGAGTAACATGACCAGCGCACAGAGAAGTAGTTGAATGGTCAGGAACAGGGAGAAAGAGTCGCCAAAGGCCTGGAGCAGCCGGAGAAAAAGCAGCGGTAATCTTTCAAAAAGTGGAATTGTGCTCAAAGCCGCAAAACCAGCCAACAGTTGAATGATCCCAAAGGTGCTTAGTCCCACTTCGCGCCTTCCGAACAGTCGTGCATAGAGGAACCCTCCCAGTGCGAGGCCAACAAGAAAGGTCACCAGCATGGTGGTAAAAGAATACACAGAGCTTCCAATGACCATGGTCAAGGCGCGAGTCCAACTGTTTTCATAAACCAGGGCAGCAAATCCGGAAAGACCGATGGAAATGAGGAGAATTTGGCCCAAGGAAGAAACGGCTTCCGCGGGGGTTTTTTTCAGGGTAATCGGTTCATCCTTGGACGTGTTGAAAGTAGGTCCCTTTTTTCGCCACCGGTCTATTGTAAAAATCACCAAAGCGATCAGAACATTGAGGGTAGCGGCGATATAAACGGTGGCCCGCATCCCAACGGTGGGAATCAACCAGTAGCCTGCCAAAGCACATCCCAGGACCGCTCCCATGGTGTTGGTGGCGTAGAGGTCTCCCACCCTACGTCCAACCTGGCTGAAGCTGATGATAAAGAAGCGGCTGAGGACTGGAAGGGTCGCCCCCATCAGCAAGGTAGGAATCATTAAGAATATAAAGGAGAGTGAAAAGAGAAGGAGATTAAAAGTGAAGGGATGAGACTGACTAAGAGAGAAAAGGGGGGTATAGAGCCACTGTACCCCATTAAAAAGCCAGGGGATGAGAAATCCATAGATTCCCACGCCGGCTTCGAGAGCGCCGTAAAGGAAAAAATTATTCTTGCCCTGATCGGCCACAAGGCCGAAGAGGTAGCTCCCTAACGCTAACCCTCCCATAAACGCGGTTAGCACGGTGGCAACCGCATAGGTGGTGTTGCCAAAGATTTGGGTTAGCATCCGGGTCCAAACCACCTCGTAGATCAGACCCGACGTGCCCGATAGGAAGAAACAGACAAAGGCTATACCGAGAAGCCAATCCTGTCTGAATCCCTTAATATCCGTCATTTGCAGGTTTTGTTGCGCGTGACCTCAAAGGACTGTTACGAACGCAAAACGGTTAAATATACAAGACACGGGAACCCGGCGCCATAGGGGGAGGGGGGCAGTACTGAGTAACGAGTGCTGAGGACTGAGAGGGGAGGGATGAAAATCGAGAATAGAGGATTGACGATTGACGATCGAAAAAGGGCAAAAAAAGAGATCCGGACGCTATGCGCTTTGCGCTATGCTCTTTGCGTTTTTCTTCAAAGTTGCGACTGCCACTTGGCTAGCACTTTTTCCTTGAGCTCCGGGCTCGCCTCGGAGACGCGAGGGAATTCGTTACGCCATTCAAAAGGACGTGTGGCATCGATAATGGCACGCGAAGTTCCGAAGTCCCGGTTTTTTCTTTTCTCCGGCGAAATCATGGGATCCAGAGGCCCGCTCAAGCAACGTCGAATGATATCAATATCCTCTGCCGGGTCACTCCTTGTGCAGACGGCCCACATCACCTCCTGCAGATCCCTTGGATTGATGTCCTCATCCACCACGATCACATAGCGTCCCATATAGGCACCCCCGCGGGATTGACAAACGATTGATGCTGCCTGCTTTGCATGTCCGGGGTAGAGTTGTTGGATGGAAATCACGTTCAACATATGACCGCCGCCCACTTCATGGAACCAGATCCCTTTTACCCCCGGGATACCCGCAGCCTCCAGCTGCTCGTAGATGGCCGCGGAACGCAGGATGGATTGCATGTAAACCTTTCCGGAGGGTGGTTTAACCGGTGGTGAGCCCAGGATGATTGGATCGTTGCGGTGATAGAGGGCCTTCACCTGAACCACGGGTTCATTCCTGGCACCGCTCCCATAGTAGCCCGTCCATTCGCCGAAAGGCCCTTCGGGTCTACGATCATCAGGCATCACAAAGCCTTCCACGGCGATTTCTGCGTCGGCTGGTATGGGGAGTCCAGTGACCGGTCCTTTGATGACCCGGATAGCCTCGCCCTTGATCCCGCCTGCGAAATCGATTTCGAATTGTCCGTGGGGCAGTGACCAGCTCGCCACCATATGAAGGAGAGGATCCATGCCGAATACGGCCACCACGGGCATTGGTTCGTTCTTGGCAAACCACTTGTCACGATGGATACGGCCGTCATGGCTGGGAGAGATGTAGACGAAGATGTGACCTCCGTCATGCACCATGACTCGATAAGTCCCCATATTGAGGGAATCGTTTTCTCTGTCCCGGGTAATAATAGCATCCCCGGTACCCAGGTAACGTCCGCCATCGTGCTCGTGCCACCGAGGAGTGGGGAACTTCCACATGTCGATGTCACCATCCTTAAAAACGTTTTCCAGGATAGAACCATCTTTAACGTACTCCGGCGGGATGGGACGAATAGATTTTCTCTTTTCACGCCACGCATGGATAAGCCCCGGCTCATCCAGTTCAAGGGGAAGCCCCAAGGTCAATGCAGCCCTTTTTCTCGAACCGGATTCGTTTATCAGGATCCGGTACCCCGCAGGATAATCGACGATCTGATCAAATATCACAGCCGGCTGCTGATTTGCGCGCATGACATGCTCAGCAAGAACCCCGATCTCCAGATCCCAGTTGGCACCATTGATGGTTTTCAGCTCGCCCATTTCCGCTACTAGATTGAGCCACGTTCTCAAATCACGATAGTGCATAGGTTTCCTTTCCTCTCGGCCAATGAATAAGCTGCTACATGCCGTGCTGGCGATACCATTGAATAATTTCGCTTCCGGTGGCAAACCAAACGCGCTCGTATTGTTTCATTTGAAGTAGAGCATTCTTGAGATACTTGATCCGCAGCGGCTGGCCGGTAATAAAGGGGTGCAGAGGAATTCCCAGTACTCTGGGGCACTTTTCACTATCGGCATAAAGGGTCTCGAACTGGTCACGAACCGACTCATAGTACTGCGACCCGGTATAACCCTTTCTGAGCATGAGGGGGATATCGTTGATTTCCATACAGTAAGGCAGGGAGGTCATCTCACCCGTTTTAACCCTCATGGGATAGGGTTGATCGTCATGGCACCAGTCGCCTACATAGTTGAGGCCCGTCTCTGCCAGCAGGTCCAGAGTGTTCTCAGTCTCTCCCAGCCCTGGCCCTAGCCAGCCCTTGGGCTTCTTACCCACTGAGCGTTCGATGGTCTGGACCGTTTTTTGAATGACTTCTTTTTCCTGTTCTAAGGGAAGACCAACGAGGCTTTGATTGTTAGTCACTCCGTGGCCCATAAACTCCCAGTTGCGTTTTTTCATCTCGTCCACGACCTGGGGAAACACCTCACAAACATCCGAGTTTAACGCCACGGTGGCCCTAATACCCAGCTCGTCGAGAACATCCGCAATTCTCCAGAGGCCCACACGTATCCCGTACTCCTTCCAGGTATAATTGAGCACATCCGGAAGGGTTCCCCGCACGTTGGGAGAAATGACAATCCCGCTGAGCTGGTCAAAGTAATAAACTTCGACGTTGGGTATAACCCAAACGGCGAGGGTACGGTTCTCTGGCCAGGTAAATGGCTTACGCTCAAAGATCAGCGAATCTTTATATCGATCAGCACGCAACATGATTAAAATCCGAAATCACAAGCTCGAAATCTCAAACAAACCGAGACTCTCGAATCCAAATATCGAAATCCAAAATGATCTGGGGAGAATCCGAAATCCGAAAATCGAAATACGAAACAATTTCAAAATCTCAATGCTCAAAACCCAAAACCTTCCAATGAGAACTTCTCAAGCGTTTTTAAATGTTTTGAAATTAGTATTTTGAGTTTCCCCTTTTTGTTTCGAATTTCGGATTTTGAGTTTCGAATTTTATTTACACTTGGCGCCCTTTGCGACTTTGCGCGAGGCATCTTTGTCCTGATTCATCAATACGTTTGGCTAGGCTCTTCCTTCCTCCCGATGAAGCTCCACTGCCTTGAGCATTGGGGCGTCGGTGACGCTGAACAGGATAGCTTCGTCCCGCGTCAGATTCTTGTGGCCGTGCCAGGACCAGTTGGGAACAGCAAAACCGTCTCCCTTGGACCAGCGTATGGTTTGATCCCCGGCCCTAGTTTCTCCTTCACCTTGCACCACGAAATAGACCGCCCCCGAGGTATGACGGTGTTCCTTCGTCTGCTCTCCTGGACGGAGCATCTGTATGTGACACCCAATGGTTGGAAAGGCGGCGCCGCCGGTAATGGGATTGATGTATTCTAAGATGATTCCATCGTGGGGGCTCCCCTCTTTACCAGCTAGACGTTTGAGCCTCTCGTAAGTTTCCTTCCACTTGTAGGCCACAGGCACACCAACCCTTGCCCCCTCCACATTGCTCCATTGAGGTCGAGCCCAACCTACTCGGAGCCAGGTACTGTCCGCGTCCTCTACCATTTCTTGCTTTTCTATGGGGGACTGCTCATAAAATATGGCATTGGTATTTCTCACAAAGGGAGTATCAATGGCATCCAACCAGATAGGATATTCGTCGGTGGGGTTCTCATGATGGTGCCATGTTCCCTGTGGCGTTAGAATGAGATCGTTATCCTCCATATAAAATTTCTCCCCGTTCACCACGGTATAGACGTTGGGATTTCCCTTCACCACAAACCTTAGGGCCGACATGGTATGGCGATGGGCCCAGGCGGCTTCCTGAGGTTTCAGCATCTGAAGACCGACTCTAACACCAAGGATGGTCCCTTTGGTGGGAATGGCCGGATTGGTGAACAGGATGCTACGGCGACCTCCTTCCTTTAAACCCAGGACCTCACAGGCCTGCCGCATCATATTTAACATCATGGGCCACTTCCAAATATGGGGCACCCCACCTGGACTGGGCTCGGCTTGACGCGGAATCTGCCATTCCCCCACCAGATGGGCCGCTTCCAACTCCTGCTCAAAGCCCTTCAAGGCCTCTGTCCGATCGGACAGGACATAACTACCGTCTTGAACGATATTCGCCATGGGACACCCTCCGTTCCTGGATCTAAGATCTATGCAAACAAATTTAAAATCTTCTCTTGAAATTGCATTTAGAGAATCGGACAAACAAAAAATCGCCCAAAGGCGCAAAGGACGCCAAGTTCGGAGAAAAAAGCAAAATCTTTCTCTTTGCGGGCTTGGCGTCTTTGCACGAGAATCTTTGTTGGAGTCATTCGTTTGAGCATACTAACGGTAGATTCGTAATTATTGATCAATACTCCCGTTTAATCCTATTTAAAACCGTAATCGCTCCAGCTTTCACGTACCCTATTAATATACTCCCTAGGCACGCGCGAGTCGGCAGGATAGGTATGTTTACGTGTGGCGTCGATGGACACCCTGCTGCCAATCCTGCGCTGCGGGTCGTGTTCAGGGACATCCGCTGGCGCCGTTGAAGGATCTAGCCCGATGGCTATGACGTCTCTCGCAACTAACATATCCCTTCCCGGTTGGGACCGAAAGCTCATGGCCCACTCCACCTCAAAGGGATTTCGTATATCGATGTCATCGTCCACTATTATGAGATACTTCGGCTCCTTGTTCATCATGGCCCAGGTGGCCCAGGTAACCTCCTTCACCTGTTGGGGGTGCTCCTTACGCATGGAGATAATCACCCTGCCGGTGGCGCCGCCGCTCTCGGTAAAATGGACATCCGTTACCGGTAGACCCAGCACCCCGCTTAGGTGACGACGCAGGGCGGCAGAACGACCCACACTGCGAATACAGCTGGACTCGCTCGGCGGCATTTGACTGAGGAAGGCTTGATAAACAGGATTGCGACGTCGGGTCATACAATGAAGCTCAATCACCGGCGCAAGGCCATGAACGCCCATATAACCCGTATATTCCCCAAAGGGACCCTCGTCTTCACGAATCCCATTTCGCATGACGCCTTCCAACACAATTTCCGCATTTGCAGGAACCTCCAGATCCGAGGTCTCACATTTTACCAACGGAAAGGGTTCTCCCCGCAGCCCACCAGCCACTCGGTACTCATCGGTTCCATAGGCAAACTTTGTAACCGAACCAAGAGTAATCGCTGGGTCCGCCCCAATCACTATGGCCACCGGCATGTCTTTTCCCATCTCCTCATACTTGCGCAGATGTCTGGCGCCGTGTTTTTCATGGCCCATGTAGATTCCTAAACGCTTCGGGCCTTTTACTTGTAGGCGGTAGGTTCCGATGTTACGGCTCCCGGTCTCCGGCTCCTTGGTAACCACCAGGGGCGCTGTAATATAGGGGCCCGGATCGCGGCTGGGAGTCCAGATTGCGTGGGGCAGGATCCGTATATCTAAATCGGCATCCTGAGTGATAACTTCTTTGCATAGACCCGTCTTTACGAGATCCGGTTCAATGGGTTCACGCTGCGCCTTCTCCCAGAGTGCCGGAATCTGATCCACAGTGGTGGAAAGAGCAAGCGCATAGATGGAAGGGGAGCCACCCACAGCACCGACAACGAGGGGGAACTGGCTCTGGCCTACCTTATCAAAGTAGAGAGCCTTACGATGGTCCCATGAATAGCTTTCAAACATGTTCCTTGTGACCGCTGACACCTCCCAGGCCGGATCAACGGGCTTCGTGATATGGTGTAACTTTCCAGCTTCCTCTAATCTCGCAAGATACTCTTGCAGGTCAGTGTACGGCATCTTCAGTGAGCCTCCTTAGTCCATCCAGTCGTTAACTCCAATAACTTATTCTGGCGAACCGTCGTGACCTTCATCGAAGATCCCATACGCTTCGCTTCTTTGCCAAACATCTTATTGAAATAGAACCCATTTATGAGGCCCCGAATTTTTATATAAAGTGGCTACCCATCAAGGTTCGCCATAATAACGGATCACGTTGTCAGAGAGGATCTTCCGCTTTTGAGAATCAGAGAGTTCTTTGTTTTCGAAGATCTCTTCCGCGGCATTGTCTCTCATCTCCGGATGGGGCATGTCCGAGGCGAACATGATATTGTCTTCTCCCAAAAGTTCAATTTCTTCGGTGAGAACCTCGTCATCGCCTTCACAGGTAACAAAAAAATTCCCCGAACGAAGGTACTGGAGGATCTCTCTCTGTGGCATATCCGTAGGCATTGGCGCTCCCCGCCGCAAGGCCATTTTACGGAAACGCTCCATTCGGGGCACCACGTAAAGGAGCCATTCAGAACCGAATTCAAGAAAAGCGACCTTGAGACTGGGATAACGATCCATCAGCCCACCGCCAGTGACGGCATAAAAACCAAGAAACACAGGCAAGGTCATACCAATAAATTGCCCCGAGAACATGGTCCGGCTCAAGTCCCAGAGGGGAGGGTAACTCATTCCGAAGTGAATGCTCAAGGGCATTCCGGCACGAACCAACTCATCAAAAACTGGTATGAGAGAAGGATCCGAGAGAGGCCGCTCCCCGGCCGTGCCAAAAACCACAGCGGCAGTGGCACCCTGCTCTTTCATCTCGGCAATGGCTTGGCACGCCTCTTTGGGGTTTCTTAAAGGGATTAGTCCTGCCCACTTGAGACGTTTGGGATCCCTTTGACAGGCCTTTCCCATATAACGATTGAAAGAACGGTAAAGGGCAGCTTCCAGTTCGGGATCAGTAGCCATGGTTGCGTAGAGAGTGGAGGGATACATCACCGAGCAATCAATGCCCATCCTGTCCAGGTCTTTTAACCGCAGATCCGGTTGGGAAAGGTCCCGGCTTCCCAGTTCAACGGGTAGGCTCGAAACCGTCCCCGAAAATTCGGGATTGGTGGTTGCGGGATTATTGGCCGGCTGGCTCCCTGGCCCCCAGTGACGGGGAGTCAATCGCCCCTCCACAAACCAGGAGCTTTCCAGACCACCAAAATCCTCGTGATCCTCAATGCGTACAGGACGCGGCCGTCGTTGCCGGATGGGTTCAGGCATGTCCTCCCACATGCGCTGGCTCACCATCACATGGGCATCCGCATCGTAGATAAAAAACCCGTTGAGCATGTCAGTTCCCCCCGCTGAAGTTCTGCATTTTTTAGGCCGGAAACACCATACCATAAATATTTAGCGTTTCCATGTATTGCTACTTGGAGTCAGCGCTCCGCGACACGAAGCAGGAGAGCCATATTGCCGGCTGAAACCCACCATCCTTTGTCAGCGAAGTGGAGTGAACGAAACAGTAAAATGGGAAGCGCTAGTGGCAGTGACAGAAAAGGACGCGGAGGTGCTTTCCACCGCGCCCTTTGACAAAAGGTTAGTTTGATTCACTGCTCAAACAGACTTATACAATATTACTTAAGGTCTCCTCCCGCGCAGCCAGAGATCATTCCAAACCTCATTCAATTGGGGCATAACCTCCCGTTGTAAATCAGGATCTCTAAAACTTACCTTTTTGCCAAGAATCTGATCCGCAAATGGTATCAGCTCTCTCCGCTGGAGATCTTCGTGGATGGGAGAAATGCTTCGGCCATAGTAGGCCGAAAGCTGGCCCTCTCTACTCAGCATCCAATTCAGAAAAACCCTAGCAGAGTTCTCATGCGGAGCCCCCTTCAAGATTATCGCCGCTTCAGTGGTGACGGGAACTGGTTCAGGGCAGGTGAATCCAATGGGGGCGCCTCTCATCAGCATCTGGTAGGTCCGGGCCTTGGCCGCTGGAACGGTTGCATAATACTCGCTAGCCGCCGCCAGCTGGACCATGGCGTTCATACCTTCTTTTCTGAGCTGGGGCCTCACCTCGGTGAAGAGCTTAGAAATATAATTCTTGGTCCATTCTCCACCCTTGGCCTTCCACAGCATGAGGGCCCAAAGCTGTGGACGATTACCCAGGGCTAGATTCCCATTCCGCCAAATCGGGTTTTCAAGGATATCCTCCCATTTCTCTGGCAGGTCTTCTTTTTTCACAAGCCTTGTGTTGTAAGCGATGCACCAATGACGCAAATAGATTCCCACCCATAGACCGTTCGGGTTTTTTCCGTCCTTCGGTGAATTCTTCCAGTTAGGAAGGTCGCGGAGGTCCGTAAGGGCATCGGCCTTCTCATATTCGGATAGGAATCCACCAACACTGGTGACAATATCGCTGACAATCCTACCCCCCTTATATGCCATCAGGGTTTTTATGGTTCTTCCCTGTTGGTTGGCGCCGGAAAAGTCCACCTTTATGAACGGGTAACGCTCTTTAAAAGAGCCAAATAACTTTTTTTGTTCCGCGGGAGTCTACGGGGTGGACCTGATTTTGACCATCCCTTCCTTTTTTGCCCCCTCCAAAACCTCCTTTGGCAATTTGAGCTCTTGATCAATGCCATCCAGAATTGCAGGATCCAGCTTGAGCTTCTTTAACATCTCCTGAGTGGCCTTGGGCAATGAATCGGATAGGACGGTCTGAGGGGCATGGAATAAGAAAGTTAAAAACATCAGTGAAATTATCGAAAGGACTTTATGGCCCATCGCTTTCCTCCTTTCCACACGGCTGTTTACTTAGAACAGAAATTTATTACCATTGCCATCAATCACAGTAGGCTTCCCCCTGTTGGGTAATCACATGACCGAGATTTTCCATGGCCGGCCGAGAGGTGTGAATGAGGAATTTCGCAGGTTCATCCCCAGTATTAAAGTGCTGGTGCCAGCCAAACATGGGGATGGAGAACGCATCGCCTTGTTTCCAATCGTAGCGCTTGTCCTCGATGATACTGTAACCCTTCCCGGACAAAACGTATTCGATCTCCTCGTACAGATGACGATGGGCTCCTGATTTTCCACCCGGTGGGATCTCTGCCATGAGGGTGGACATCTGCTTTACGTGGAATCCGATCCGGGGGTCCACGATGTGGCAGATGAAACCCATTCGCGTCTCGTTGAATTTAATATCTTTCCCTTTGACCATGACCTTCCCGGCCCGCCGTCTCGCCTCTTCATTGGCTGAATAGTAGAGTTGTTCCTCATAGAGTCGAGAGTCGAGGGCTTCACTGGCCTGCTTGCTCGGTGGTGGTGTCACCGGAGGAGGGACCTCGGATCCTCCCGGTACCAGCCCTTTCATGGCCTCCTCACTCTTCTGGGCGAAAACCCAGTACTCCGGATACTTTTCGTCCTCATAGACGGCTACCCCCAATGCCCGAGACAGGTGTTGGGTGGTGCAGGCCATATATTGCATTTCCACATCGCTCTCATTGACGTGGCGATGCCAGGCAAAGTAGGGCACGCAGATAAAATCTCCGGGTTCCCAATCGAAACGTATTCCATCCACGATGCTGTAGCCTTTACCCTGCTTGATATAGATGACCGCTTCCACGGTGTGCCGATGGCCCAGGGTCTTCCAGCCCATCCCTTCTTGATCTCCCGGCTTGATCTTATTGATCCACAGCCGAATGATACGGTTGTTGAACCCCTGTTTGGGATCAACGATGAGGGTGGCTCGCCATTGCTCCGTAAATCGGGTGAGGACGTCCTCAGCTGTGGTTTGAACTGGCGCTTTCTTTCTCTTTTCCAGCTCGTCCTTGGCGAAAAAAACGTACTCGCGTTCAGGCTTATTCTCGGCCATTGATTCCTCCATGACTCACTAACTTTGCTTTTTTTCTTTCCTTGATGGTATTGGTCGCACCAACTCCAGAGGTCCGCTGCAGCTTGTGCAGATAGGAACAAACATCAAACGTAGACCTCACATCAGCGTACTTCTGACCCAAAACGGTAAGGGTCACATCATGCCAGAGGGGTTCTCGGTCAAAGACACACTCCTCAGGAATAACCACGTGATAATTATATGAGGAGGCGTCGGCAGCACTCGTTCGCACACAGCCACTGGTGGAGGTGCCAGTAAGGATCAAAGTATCGATGCGGTGAAAGACAAGAAAGCTCACCAGTGGCGTACCGAAAAAGGCACTGGCCCTGTACTTATCAATAACAAGATCTCCTTCCTCTGGGGCAAGCTCATCCACGACTGTACTCATCCTGGGATTCGCTAGAGTTCCCGGGATGTCGACATGCTTTCTACCCAAACCTTTCAACTCGTCTTTGACCCGCTTCAAGGGGGCGGACCGGGTATAGATGATTGGGACACCGGCCTTCCTTGCCTCCGGAAGAATCTCCTTCAATTTCGCCACGGACTTCCATCCCGCCTCGGCGCCATAACCCAGATGAGAGGTGGGATCAAAGTAAGTATAGGTCATATCGATTACGAGAATTGCGGGACTCTCCCCAAATCCCATTTCTCTATTCCCACGAGATCGGCCTTGGGACTCTTCCTTTACCATAACCTGTCTCCTTTGCAGATTTTAACTAGCCCTATGCCGAAATTCTTTCTCTCTCCGCCAATCCCTGCAGGATCTTGTCCGGCGAAATGGGTAACTCTGTGATCCTCACCCCGGTGGCATCGTAAACAGCATTGGCAATGGCTGGTGCCACCAGACCAATTCCGGATTCCGCCACTGCCTTGGCTCCAAAGGGCCCCGGACCTTCGTTGGCAGGCACCCGTGACGTCGTCAAGATGGGGATGTCGCGGATGGTGGGAATCTTGTAGTCCCCCAGGCTGAGGGTCAACACCCGACCGTCTTCCACGGCAAGATGTTCTGAAAGGGTAAAACCTAATCCCTGCGTCACCGCGCCCTCGATCTGCCCCTGATAGATGATGGGATTGATAATCTTGGTCACATCATGGGCTAGGTTTAACCGGCGGACCGTCACCTGTCCCGTCTCTCGATCCACTTCCACTTCGGCAACCATGGCCTGGAAGGCATAGGTATGCACCTCGCCGGCTTTCCAATGACCAAACCCGCAAGCCGGATCCTCTACCGATAAAAGGGCAAGGTCCTGAAGGTTCAGGGTCTGCTTTTTCGACCCGCTGAGAAGTATTCGCCCTCGCTCCCAACGAACCTGCTCTGCATTAACGCTCCAGTGGGATGCCGCTCTATTCCGTAAGATTTCTATCAGATCGTTGGCTGCCCGCCAGACGGCCTGGCCTTCAACGTGGGTCCCCCTTTGACCTCTAACACCCTCGTCGTAGGGCCCCGTATCGGTTCCCCCCACTTCTACTCGTACCAACTCCGGTTCGATTCCGAGAACCTCCGCCACCACCTGCCTGTGCATGGTGTAGGCACCCACACCAACATCCCGCACGGCAGTGGCCAACCGCAAGGAGCCTCCAGGCTCCAGATACAACTCGGCACTGGACTCCCCCGCTCCAATATGTCGGTCCCCTAAACTCACACCCCGCCCCACCAAGACGTTGGGTCGGCTCTTGGACAATTGAGCCCTGTTTTTCTTCCACTTGGATGCCTCGCCAACCCGCTTTAGCACCTGTAAGGCACACGGATCCCTCAAGGATTTCCCGTTGGGCTTTGTGTCACCCTCTCTCAAGGCATTTAGTGTTCGAAATTCCAGCGGGTCCAACCCAAGTTCCTGCGCTATCATGTCCATATGGTTTTCAGCTGCAAACAGGGACTGGAGCTCGCCGGGGGCACGGAAATAACCGGAAGGAACGCGATTGGTATAAACAATATAGCCCTCCATGCGCACGTTGGGCGTGCGGTAGGAGCCTGCCATACAGAAGGTTCCATTCATTCCATTTCTCGGCGTTCTCGCGCCATAGGCGCCACCGTTATAGAAGATTTTTCCATCCCAAGCCCACAGCCGCCCGTCGTGTTTTACCCCAGTTCGGAGCGTAATGACTGCTGCGTGACGGGGTTGGCCGTCTTGTAGCTCCTCCGCATAACTCTCCACATACCTTACAGGGCATCCTGAAGCCCGAGCTAGATAATAGGTGCAGATTATGTCTTCGGATCCCTGCTTGCCGCCAAAGGACCCACCGGTGGAAACCGGATGAACTGCGATCATCTCTTCCGGTAAATCTGCGTGGGCGGCCAACCAGGTGCGGATTAAAAACGGTGCCTGGTGACATTGCCAAATATCCACACGGCCTTGAGAATCAATGGCTAACAGCCCGGCACGGGGTTCCACAAAGGCATGATGAACGGCCTGGGTTCGAAATGTATGTTCGAAGATTCGATCCGATTCAGCAAAACCCCGATCAATATCTCCCTTCTGGGACCGCTCTGCTGAACGGACGTTTCTCCAAGATTCGTCCTTATTAATTCCCTTGTAACTTGCGTAATCGGGATGAAGGATGGGTGCCTCGGGTTTCATTGCTTCCAACGGATCGAAGACCGCCGGCAACTCCTCATACTCCACATCAATCAGCTCTAATGCTTCCTCCAAGTCGTCCCTGCTGGCGGCTGCCACGGCCGCTACTTTCTCCCCAATGTATCGAACACGATCTTGTGCCAGCACTGGCTTGTCTATCAAGGCGCAGCCTTCCAAGCGCGGCGAAACATCCTTTCCCGTTACGATGGCCTTGACCCCCACGAGCTTGGCGGCTCGACTGGTATCAATATTGACAATCCGGGCGTGGGGAAATGGACTGCGTACGAAACCACCCCAGAGGGCATCGGGACGTTTCACGTCTGCTGAATAGATGGAGGTCCCGGTTACTTTGCTTTCTCCTTCAATGCGGGGAATACTCTGGCCAATGACACTGCTGCTCATTCAAAACCCCTTCCTATTTTAGCATTCTAACTAGGCCGGTTAAATTTTCTATTGAATTTTGGATTACCGAATCCGAGAAAAAACGGCTCGGGCGAAGATGCAAAACTCTCAGAAATTAACCGCAGATTTTCGCAGATTAACGCAGATGAGGAATCGAACATTTCACCGCAGAGACGCAAAGATCGCAGAGAAATGCTCTTTTTTGTTTGTCGGGAGACGACGACAAACAAAAACATGGCTTTCTTAAAACTGGGATTGTTGCCCAATCGCCGTCTCCCGATTGGGCAAAGCAAATTTTCCCTCAGCGTACTCTGCGCCTCTGCGGTGAGATTCTTAAAGGGCTTTCTTTCAGTGTCCATCGGCGGTGTAAACCCTTTGCCTGCCTGGCGTCCTGGCACGAAATATTTTCTTGAAGTCCGTTCGTTGAACATTTTAATGTCTTCTCAAGTCAGGTATCCACGGTCACTCCAATACTGCTGTGCCGCAGGATGCAGTGGAACATCAAGGGGACCGTCAACAGAATCTCGACACATGTGTGCCAGTGGGAGGGCCCCCTCCCCCTGCCATGGAATTGACTCCTTGCGCGCCTCCAGGGCATCGCAAAATGAGTTCACTATTGAATCCGGCGATTCTGCATGGGTAAAAATTGGCCATCCACTGAAATCAAGGGTTTCAATGTCCGCCGGTAGTTTGGGAAAACTCGCCTTGGTGATGGTTGCACGACGGAAACCGGTAGCTTCCAACCGCTGGAGTATGGGTTCTCCAAAGGACAAGAAACGCATGCCCAAGTCCAGCGCCCTACTCCCCCAGGAGCCCAAACTTTCATCGAAAATCGCGTCCACTTCTCCACGCTGCACGAAATCGATGCGGTCCCGTCCGGGCATCCCGGGATCATACCGAACCTGTCCACCCCAGGCAACGATATCGTCCAGTGAAAATCCAGCTTCAGAGAGTATCTGATCCACAAACAAATGAAGAGAATGGTTTTTCTGACCCCGC
Organism: uncultured Binatia bacterium (SeqCode); assembly: GCA_965215595.1. Lineage (GTDB taxonomy): Bacteria > Desulfobacterota > Binatia > UBA9968 > CAXXLF01 > CBDCDW01. The sequence continues at coordinate 1,887,250 of CBDCDW010000007.1, forward strand.
AGCGAGACCCTTAGAGGGAAATGACGCTCTCGAATGTCTGAGAGGGAAGTCAAGCCGGTGGCTTCGCACGCAGCAAGCACGAACATGTCGGAGGAAGGTATAACGGCAATGGCCCTCAAAGGAATGGGCTCCTTAAAAGGTCCCGTTCCTCTGTAGGCCAAGGTCAGGGGGGCCGAAGGATTGATTATGGCCACATCCACTTCTCGACGCCGAAGGTCCTCAATGGCATCGGGAGCATCACTGCCAAAAAAATTTAGCTTCCAGGCACCTGGACCCTGTTCTCGAAGGCTAATTCTAGCCTGATTGGTTGAAAACGATCTTCTACCAACGAGTTCGGAGGCCACTTCTAAAACCAATCGAGACCTTATTGTTGAGGGTGAAACACGATCACTTTTTTTTTCCATGGGCCAATCTCTTCGTCAACGCACCAGGGGATGGTTGATCAAGTGAGGTAACCGCGCTGGCGCCAGAAACGTTCCGCTGCAGGGTGTAAGGGAACGTCTATGGGTGTATCTTCAGCGTCACGGCACATGCGTTCCAACGGGAGAGGTCCCTCTCCTTGCCACGGGACGGCTCCCTTGCGGACTTCCAGTGCGGCACAAAAGGTGGTGATGATTTCGTCCGGGACACTGGCATGAGCAAAGACTGGCCAGCCACTGAAATCCACCGTCAGGACATCAGCCTCCAGCTTGGGATAATCAGCCTTTTTGATCACTGCACGACGAAAGCCCTTGGATTCCAAACGCTTTAACAGAGGCTCGTCTAGTGATAGAAATCGCATGCCCAACTCCAGGCCTTTCGCCGCCCAAGAATCCACGGCCTCATCGAAAATCGCATCCGCTTCCCCACGCTCAATAAGATCGATTCTGCTGGCTCCAGGTATTCCAGGATCGTACCTCACCGTTCCACCCCAGGACGTGATGTCGTCCAATGAAAATCCGGCTTCCGACAGAACCTGATTGATAACAAAATGGTCCGAATGGTTCAGTTGATCCCGTAGTGAAACCTTTAGCGGATAACGACGATCACGCAGATCTGATAGTGACGTTAATCCGGTGCTCCCGAGGACGGCAAAGGCAAATTGGTCCAGGGAAGGGATAACGGAGATGATCCTCACAGGAACAGGCTCTTTAAAAGGTCCCGTCCCCTTGTAGGCCAAAGTGAGGGGTCCAGCAGGATTGATGATCGCTACATCCGCCTCCCGACGCGCAACTTCATGGATGGCGTCCGGGGTATCACTGCCAAGGAAATTGACATTCCAACTCCCCGGACCCTGTTCTCGAAGGCTGAGCTTGGCCTGACGATAGGGGAATTGCTGCTTCCCAACCATTTCTGAAGCCACTTCCAAAACGATACGCGACCGTGTAATGGAAGGAGGAAAATGAGGTATCTTAAAGTCCATCAGTATTCCTTTCTGTAGGTCTTGGTGGTAACTAAATCAACGAAGGGCAATTGAAACTTAGGGAAAAACCCCAAGCTGAGATTCAGATCAGATCTTTCCACTTCGCTAGAACTTGGCTCCGAAGCTCAGGACTTGCGATGTTGGTGCGAGGGAAGTCTTTTATCCATTCGTATGGCTTGCATGCAATGATAATGGCGCGGGAGCTAGTCAAATCGCCTCGCTTTTTCTGTTCGGGCGGGACACGTGGGTCCAGGGAGCTGGAGGGGCAGTCCTTGAGAATGGTAATGCTCGTTTCCGGATCACACCGAGTCCCCATAGCCCACAGCACATCCTCTCGGTCCCTTGGATTAATATCTTCGTCCACCACCACCACAAACCGCCCCATGTAGTCACCCGAAGCGGCCAACGCAGCTTTCATGGCATGGCCTGGGTAGCGCTGACGAATCTGGACCACCGTGACACCTGGCACCCCCAGACGCCACACGTCTAGGACATCGGTGATGCCAGCTTTTTGAAGTTTTTCCTTATCGTTGGGCGCATGGGTGGGAAGTTGAAAATGACTCCCCGTATGACGATGCCGTACCGGCGGCATACCGAGGATTATAGGATTATTACGATGATAAAGAGCCTTCACCTTGATCACCGGCTCGGGCCTGGTGCCGGAGGCGTAGTACCCAGTCCACTCGCCAAATGGTCCCTCATCTCTAGATTCCACCTCGGGGGGAGGTACCTCTCCGGCGATCACAATCTCTGCGGTGGCAGGGATAGGCAACCCCGTCACCTGTTCGCGTACCACTTCAACCGGCGCCCCGCGAACATGACCAACGAGTTCGTATTTAAAGAGCCCACGCTTTTGACCCAGCATCGGGGCCGCTGCTAGAAACATCACCGGTTCCTGGCCCATGGAAACTGCTACGGGACAGGCTTGACCTCGCTCCCAATATTTTTTTCGAATTACCGCTCCCGTCTTGGAGGGAGTGATGTAGAGCCCCACCGTATTCTTGTCCTGCATCATGACTCGATAACAGCCGAAGTTGACCTTTCCGGTATCGGGGTCTCTCATGTACACCACGCATCCGGTGCCGATGAAGCGTCCACCGTCATCCTCATGCCACAACGGGGTGGGGAATTTCCACATATCGATGTCATCGCCAGTAAAGACATTTTCAAAGACCGGGCCCGTTTCCACTTCTACGGGAGGTACGGGTGAGTAGGAAGCAATCTTTTTCGTATAGGCATCCAACGCGCTGTCCATGTCGAGGTCGGGCGGGAAATCGATGGCCAGCAGAGAACGGGGGAGATTATCCATGGCATTGGTTAAAATCCGGTAACCCTTGGGATAATCTTTGATGGAATCGAAAAGAAAAGCCGGCCCTTGCCGCTCATAATTCAATTCGGTAATGGTGCCAATCTCCAGGTTCCAGTCAGCGCCCTGAATGGTACGAAGCTCCTGATGTTCTTCCAGTGCGGTTAAAAATTCCCTGAGATCTCTGTAGGGCATTTTATGATTCCCCTTACACAAACAATCCTAACTAACTTTTTGGCGATTGCCTTGAATATGAATCATCGTCTACGCCGGCGCGGGATTATACTACCTTTTCACGGATAGCCTTACACCATAATCAACAACGAGTTGTCAAGAGGAGCAAAAATTCCAAAAGGCTTTTGGGAAGCTGTTTTATTGGGTTGAACTCGTCCATTTAGGCTGACGATTCAACTCCATCGGACGGAACTCGTGTTTCAACTAGAGAAGGTTTCGACCCTTGACACGCTCAAGGGGGTGTCATAAAACCCTTGAAGAAGTTTTCGGAGATTTTCGACGTTCTGACGTCCCTTCCCTTGAAGCTCAAGCATTCGCTCACTCCACACAACAAAGGGCAAAGGAATGAAAGATTTACAAACCTTCCTTCATGAATACGAAAAGGCTTACCCAGACCTGGTGGTGCATGTGGAACAGGAAGTCAATGCCCGTTGGGATGCGTCGGCCATCGCACTCAAGGCGCAAAAAGAGCTGCGTGAGCCACCCGTATTCATCTTCCACCGCATACGCACCACAGCAGGACAGATCTCTCCGTCACCCCTGGTTCTCAATCTGTTTGCCTCCCGGCAACGATTGGTCTTTGCGGTGGGATCAACTTTTGAACAGGTGGGTCGTGACCTGTACCAGCGGCGGGAGAAACGAATCAAGCCGGTGGTGGTGAGTCGCACCGACGCCCCGGTAAAGCAGATCGTCCACACAGGAAAGTCTGTCAACCAACAAGAGATTCCGGCAGTGGTTCATGCCGCATGGGATCCGGGCCCGTACGTGTCCGCTGGTTATTTAACCACCTATGATCCGGATACGGGAATCGACAACTGTGCGCTGCAGCGCGGTTGGTTGGTTGGAGCGCGCGAACTGCGTATCTTCGCCAATCGCGCAAGCCACAACCGCTGGAACATGAACAAGTGTGAGCAGCGGGGTGAAGATCCCCGGGTTGCCTTTTGGACCGGTCACCATCCCGCCGTGTGTATGGGGGCAGAGGCGAGAATGGGATACCCATTGAGTCATTGGGAAACAGCTGGGGGTTGTCTGGGTGAGCCGTTACGGTTGGTGCCATCGGAAACCCTGGGAGATGACTTTCTCGTCCCCGCCGACGCAGAGTTTGTCATTGAAGGAATCGTGCCACGTGGAAAACTCAAACCGGAGGGACCCTTTGGCGAATACACCAGATACTTTGGCGCTCAACGCCTGAATCCATACATGGAAGTTACCTGTATCAGCCACCGTACGAATGCCCATTGGGTTTCCATCATCACCGGTTATGCCGACGATCAGATCGGAGCGTTGCGCCGGGAGGGAGTTGTTTTCGAAGCAGTCAATCGGGTGGTTCCACAGACCCTGGCCGTTTACCGGCCCACGGGGGCACCCCACCACATTTACATCCAAATACGCAAGACCCATGATTCCCAACCACGTATGGCAATCATGTCAGCACTATCCGTACCGGATGCCATTAAACATGTATTCGTGTTTGACGAAGACGTCGATATCTTTGACGAACAGGAAGTGCAGTGGGCCATTGACACGCGATCGGATTGGGCCAAGGACCTCATCGTGGTCCCTAACCTCGAGGCAACTCACCTGGAACCCACCACCACGGGAAATAGATTAGGAACTCGAGCCGGAATCGACTGCACCATTCCTTGCCCACCGGCCGTCTACGAGCAGAGATCTTTTATTCCCAAAGAGGTTATGGATCGGATCCAATTAAAGGACTATTTGCCCGGCGCCAAGGGACGCAATGGTTGACCGTTGGTTGTGAGGTAGACGGCAGCAACGATTTCGGCTATGAGTTAAATGCGAAATTGACTCTCTAAAAGATTGAGGTACCAATATGAAGGACCTACAAACCTTCCTGCGCAAGTACGAAGAGACCAACCCTGACCTTGTGGTTCATGTGAAACAAGAGGTCGATGCAAATATGGATGCAGCCGCCATTACTCTCAAGGCCCAGAAGGAGCTGCGTGAAACGCCGGTTTTTATCTTTCACCGGCTGAAGACAACAACGGGGAACATCTCTCCTTTTCCGGTCGTCACGAATCTGTTTGCATCCCGGCAACGATCCGCCCTTGCGGTGGGATCGACATTTGAAAATCTGGGTCGGGATCTGTACGACATGCGGGCAAAGCGGATCAAACCCGTTGTGGTTAACCGAAGCGAAGCCTTGGTAAAACAGGTGGTAAAAACAGGCGACTCAGTCAACCTGCAAGAAATTCCCGGCCTGATACACGCCGCCTGGGATCCTGGGCCCTATGTCTCCGCCGGATTCTTAACCACCTACGATCCGGAAACAGGCATCGACAACTGTGCCCTGCAGCGCGGCTGGTTGTTCAACAAGCGAGAGCTGCGCATCTTCCCCAATCGCAACAGCCACAATCGCTGGAACATCCGCAAGTCGGAGGAACGCGGCGAGGACGCCCGAGTGGCCTACTGGACAGGTCATCACCCGGGGGTATGCATGGGAGCAGAAGCGAAGATGGGATATCCCCTGAGTCATTGGGATACAGCGGGCGGCTGTATGGGGGAACCGCTACGGTTAGTCCCCTCAGAGACACTGGGGGATGACTTCCTGGTGCCGGCCGATGCGGAATTTGTCATCGAAGGAATCGTCCCACGGGGCAAGCTGAAACCGGAGGGTCCCTTTGGAGAATACACCAGATATTTTGGCGCCCAGCGACTCAACCCCTATATGGAAGTCACCTGTATCAGCCATCGGGAAAACGCCCACTGGGTTTCTATCCTCACCGGTTATGCCGACGATCAAATCGGGGCTTTGCGTCGTGAAGGCTCCGTCTACGAAGCAGTAAAGCGAACAGTTCCGCAACTCCTGAACGTCTACCGGCCCATGCCCGCACCGCACCACATGTACATTCAGATAAGAAAGACCCATGACTCCCAACCACGAATGGCCATCATGGCCGCCTTGTCATTACAGGATGGCATTAAACATGTATTCGTGTTTGACGAAGACGTGGATATCTGGGATGAGCAGGAGGTGCAGTGGGCCATCGATACCCGTTCCGATTGGGCCAAGGACCTCATCGTGATCCCAAACCTCCATGCCAGCAATCTGGAACCGACTACAACGGGCAAGGGTTTGGGTACACGGGCCGGAATCGATTGTACCATTCCATGTCCGCCCGCCGTCTACGAACAGCGCTCTTTTATCCCAAAAGAGGTGATGGATCGGATCAAACTAAAAGACTATCTACCCAACGGGAAAGGAACTTATCGGTAAGGAATAAAAATGGACAAAGTGAGCTATGTAAATTGCCCGGCATGTCAGGGGGAGTTCTATGTGGAGCGTGCCGAGTATGCAGGAAACCCGGACGCGCCGTGTCACTGCCCCTTTTGCTCCCGCGAGTTTACGGCAAGAGAAGGGAATCCACGGCCACCACTCAGGGTTGATCCCTAGGCCAGCCATCCGTCAGACCGAATTGCTTTCCGGATCTATGGTTTAGCGGCTTTGGTTCAACTCGCCTGGTAATCCCACTCGTAGTCCCTGTCGCGATAGGCCTGTTCCGGCATCAGGGACTTGAGATCTTTTTTGGCAAGCTCCTGCCCAAATTTTTCCTTGATCCACGGATCTTCATCGGTATATTCAATCTGATCCCGTTTTCTGTCCTCTACTCGCTCGCTGTAGCCACTCAAGGCGGAGGGGGTGCGCAGGGCAAGATACCGCGCAGGAGCTGAATCCACATTGAAATGTTGATGAAACCACCGGTTGGGAGGCACGAAAAGGCTCGCCTCGTGCCATGGAATAACGATCTTGTCCTTTCCCTCCTGCCACATGATGGAGTAGCCCTCGCCCGCGGGGATCACAATGACAACCCCTGGTCCATGACGATGGGCCTTTTTATAGCTCTGGGCTGGAAAGACGGACATATGAGAGTTGATGGTGCTACTGGGAAACCGGATATGGACCACCTTGCTACCGCCCCCCCTTCCGGTTTGAGCGTTCAGTTTGTCCCAGCTCCGCATATCCGGAAAGAAATTCCCGTACCAGATATCTCTGTTGCTAAGACCGCCTAGCCCGCCTTTTACCCGCTTGGCCTGAGAGTAATAATCCTCTTCCGGGCCGTGGGTACCGTTTAATTCTGCAGCATAGGAATTACTGAAGAAGAAATTAGGATCAGGTGTAAGGGCCATGGCTATGGGAAGAAAATTATAGTGCAAGAGCCTGACGGGGCTGTTCCCCTGCATGTTGCTTAGCTGTCTAAAAGAATTTCGCGGTATTAGAAACATGCTGTGCTTCTGCCATTCAAAGTTTTTTTTGGTGGTTCCCTCGCCGCCCCAGACTGTGGTGAGGCCTCGCCCCTCCACCACGTAAATGATCTCATCCAGGGCGAATCTCATGGGGGGTAGCGTTTTGCCCGCAGGGATTTCAGTAACTCGCGCTTCACTGATGCCCTCCTGGCCTGTGAGTCTAAGAAAGGCCGTCTTACATTGACGTTCCTCCCACCAACCCAGCTCCAAGGTGCGCAGGTCCTCGATGTAGTACCCCGAATGAACCGGCACACCGTGGGATTCCACCCAATGGTCATAGGCCTTTGCGAGACTTAAAAAATCAAGTTGTTCTTCCGCCATAGGATACTCCCCCTTTGGGATCTTCTTACGGGAACCATGGTGCGTTGTCAAATATAGACCTTCGAGAGAGAAAAATTAAAAAAGGCTCAAATCTTAAGGGCTTGACTTCATACAGTTCCGTGTAATACACGAATAATACCGTTACGCTCTCGCGCGTGAATCTTAGGTGACACAGACTGGTAAGAGTGAGGTCGGATATCTCCAAGTGAACACACTTGATACCGAGTATTTAAGAGATTTTCCGGGAGGTTTCCCTTACAATCTTTGGCTGCAAGAAAGATTCGGGAGAGCTCAATGATACGTATCGAAAATCTCCACATGCGCTACCACTCGGAGATGGGAGAGGTCCACGCCGTGCGGGGGATCAGCTTAACGGTCAAACCTGGTCAATTTTATACTATGCTGGGCCCAAGCGGATGCGGTAAGACCACAACTCTCAGGTCCGTGGCTGGCTTGGAGACACCGGAAGAGGGGGAGATCTATATTGGCGATGATTTGGTCTTTTCCTCTTCCAAGGGCATTTCCATCCCCCCCTACAAGCGGGATATTGGCATGGTCTTTCAGTCCTACGCCATCTGGCCTCACATGACGGTATTCGATAACGTCGCCTTCCCGCTGCAGGAGATGAGCCGTAGGTTTTCGAAAAAAGAAATTCATGAGAAGGTCCTCAAGGCGCTTACTCTAGTCCAACTGAGTGGTCTAGAGGATCGTCCTGCCCCGTTTCTCAGCGGCGGTCAACAGCAACGTCTGGCCCTTGCGCGTGCCCTGGTCAAAGAGCCACGAGTGTTGCTATTGGATGAACCTCTCAGCAATCTAGACGCAAAGCTAAGAGAGGAGACTCGTCTCGAGGTGCGTGAATTAGTTAATCGTCTGAACATTACCACTCTCTATGTGACCCATGATCAGCTGGAGGCCTTGACCATGTCCGACGTGGTGGCGGTAATCAACCAGGGTCAGATCGCCCAGGAAGCGCCTCCCATTGAGATTTATCAGTCTCCCCGGGAACGGTTTGTGGCCAACTTCATCGGCCTGGCCAACTTCCTCGAAGGTGAGGTTAAACAGATGCCCGCGAACGGCAGCTCTCTGGGTGAAGTCAAAACCTCCGGTGGCGTGCTCAAATGCACCCTCCCTGATGGCGTTGGAGTAGGAGAAAGCGTAGTGATTCTCGTTCGACCCGAAGACGCAATCCTGGTACGCGACACTAACTCTTCCTCTCAAAACGTCCTAGACGCAAACGTGGACTCCGTGATCTTCATGGGTGATACACTGGAGTGTCGAGTCATTACTGGAGGTCAGTGTATTAAAGTGAAGCTCCACCCCTCATCATCCCTGGCTCCAGGAGATGTGGTTCATTTGGAACTTCCCCCGGACCGTTGTCGCGCCATAAGAAATTAAATCTAGGATTTATTAGTTAAAAAAATTTGATTTGGAGGACGTTTTTATCTATGAAACTCAAAAGAACAATAATATTTCCGTTGGCCATCGCAGTTACTCTGACCCTGCCCCTCAATGCCCTTTCGGATCCACTACCGAAAGCCACGCAGAAAATGCTCAAAAAACTCAACCTCGACTCATCCATTCTTTCCGGCATTGACGCAGAGCTCCAGGTACCGCAAGAGTGGATTGAAAAGGCAAAAAAGGAAGGAAAACTAAGGGTAACCTCTACAGCAACTCCAAGTGAGGCCAAGACACTTCTCGCGTCTTTCAGGGAGCGTTATCCCTTCATCTCCACGTCTCATAGTGTGGTAAGCCGCAGGCAAAAGGTCAGAATTATCATCGCCTATAGAGCCGGGAGGATCGGGACTGATATCGTCTTTGGTGTGGGGGGGACTTTTCTTCAATGGAAGGCGGCAAACGCCGTACAGGATTTACGTATCATCCCGGCAGTCAAAAGATTGCCCAAGGAAGCCAGAGACCCCGACGGCCTATGGACCGGTATCAACACCCGATACTGGTGCCTATCGTACAATACCCGATTGGTCAAAAAAAAGGATCTACCAAAAACCTGGGATGCTCTCATCAACCCCAGGTGGGGCAACGGCAACCTAGGTCTGGGAAATCGTCCTAACCTCTGGGCCCTGCAATTGTGGAATTCGGAGGGACCGAGTTGGACGAAGAATTTCTTAACCCGAATGTTTAAAGAATTGAAACCTCAGCTGCGCAAGGAGGGCATGAACGCCGTTGGACAGTTGGTAGCAGCCGGTGAGATGCATGGTGCCGTGCCGGCAGGCGAAGCACGAACAAAGCAGATTGCCCTACGCGGTGCACCCATTGGATACACTTGCCCCGAACCGGTACCCGTCGCGTTGGAAGAGGCTATTATTCTCAAGAAATCCCCCAATACCCACGCAGCCAGGATCTTCATGAACTGGATGTTGAGCAAGGAAGGACAGATTTCTAACTGGCTTGCCGGGAATATTCCCCCCGTTCGGAAGGACCTCATGCTGCGTGAATTCAATCCGTGGCCGGACCAAATCCTTGGTAGAAGGATGAGTTATAGAGAACCAGCTCTTGAAACCACTATGCTGCCCAAGGTTTATGAGTTCTGGAATAATCTGTGGCTCAAGGGTGGTGGAACGCCGAGGCGTTAGGCATTAGTTTTAGATAGATTAGAGAACCCCATCCACCAGCTAGGCAAAAAAAGAGCGGGGTCAATTACAAATGACCTCGCTCTTTACAAGCTGCTGGTATGAATGATCTCCTCACCGATCCTTTACTCTCACTCTTTTGTGTCCCACGGCAACTTTACTGTCCCTGTTGGAGATCATAATCCGGGCGGCACTTCTTTAAAATCTCGCGCAGATCCTGTCTAACCTCCTCCACCGTGGGGCGACCAAAAAACCAATAACCGTTGTAGATTTTATGGACCGTAAAGTCCGGCATAAGAGTAAAAGAATAAGGAATGGCGATGGCGCCGCGACCTGGCACGTTATCATGACCTTTTGAGACATTTACAATATCCAATTGCTCAATGGCCGTCTTATCCTTATCGCTCAGAAAGGGGAAGGTGGCCCCTAGTCCGACTCTGAATGCCGCACTGACCTCCGGCGGATCGACACTGATTACCGCGACCTTGCTATAGCCTATGCGAAACTCTTCCTGGATCTGTGTCAGGTTCCGTAACTGGACCTGGCATTTCGGTCACCAGTAACCCCGATAGAAGGTAACAAAAAGTGGCTGGCCATTGGAAATGGCGGAAAGCTTGACCTTGTTATTGTCCTGATCTGGCAATTCCAGATCCGGAAATCGTTTGCCAATCTCTTGATTCATTTACTACCTCCAATGCTTGGACCCTTCTCCAAATTCATCAGTTCCCTCATTCGCCTAAAGACCGCCTTGTTCCATGATGGAATCAAATGGCGAGGTGATAAGGGTTGGTCAAAGAACAGCGATGACTTCAATTTGAAAAAGCATCGCCCCACGCAACTCCGCCTTGAGGGCATGCCTTGCGGGTCGATCATCTTCACTAGGAAACATCTTCTCCCACTCCTTGTTTATGTTGTCCCGGTATTTCTCATCCTTCATAAACACGGTCATGTGGGCGATGTTATCCGGGGTTCCCCCAGCATTTTGCATAAAGGTTCTGAGGTTTTTAAACATTGCCGCCGCCTGCTCATCCGGGTCGTCAGGAAGCGCCTTTTTCTCCACATCCCGTCCAGCAATGGCAGAGGAGAAAACCATGTTGCCGATCTTCGCGCCATTGGGAATTGGGGCCCCATGGGGCATTCCAGGTACGGTTATAATCTCTCGCAATTTAGCCATTCTCACTTTCCCCTTTCTTTATGATTAACTTTCTAGATTGACTAATAGCTTGGAGGAAAGCTAGCACCAGACGGAGATCACAGTCAACCCCGATCCGACATTTGGACACCGCCCATCATGTCAATATCGTGCCGCCTCCACTGGCTTACGGCCGTAGTCCTCTGCGAAGGCGGATCAACATTTTGTAGAGTTAGCCCAAGGCGTACGGCCAGCACCGAGGTGTGCAATCAGATGGTTCAATGTTGGGGTGGGATGAAAATTCTTGGGTGACATGAGTTCGGTCATATAGTCAACGTAGCCGTCGGCTATGAGCCAATCCTTCTATTCATTACCCCATATCACACCTGGCGTAACGGCTCAGATTGCACAGTAATATCAATGAGTTATCCACCCGGCGGCAGAAGTCATCCTTTGCTGTTTTAAACATCTATTGAGATCGCACCCCTAGGACCTGTAAGATGGCTTGACAGCTATGATTCGAATGGTGCAAGATGCCGTGGCTTGGCAGGCGGAGTGCACTAGTACCTGTGGAACCCATTGAGTGTCAGTTATGGAACGAGAAAATTTTTTGACCACAGACGAGGTTGCTCGCTACCTCAGGGTAGACAAGTATACCATCTACCGTTTGGTATCACAGAAGAAGCTTCCGGCGTTCAAGGTTGGTAATCAATGGCGCTTTAAACGAAGCATTCTCGAGAGATGGATAAAGACAAGGATGAATGTCCCTTCCATGCATTGAAGCAACCTGTCTGGCTGCCCCCTTCTTGGCAATCAAATCCCCTAAGAATTTTGTCGTGTTTGCTCTCAATAGATGCTCTCATTCACCCCGATCCGACAAAAACGAGAAGGCCATGTGCGTTGCAGGGCCAGATCTTTCAACCCCGATCCAAATATTTCGTGCGCCACGCTTGACGCCTACATCATACACCGTGGATGGTAATTGTGGAGGGTTTCCGCCGCCTGATTTTGCCTGGTGTTTTTTTTGGATCGGGGTCAACAGTCACGGATATTGCGGGTTAATAATTACACAAAAGGCGTGTTTACAATTTATGTCACAAACAGCCCGGTAGGACCCTCTGATACTCGCCGGCAACGATTTCTTGGACCGATTAATGTCGGATCGGGGTTCACTGTGAGATCATTGGAGTCTGCGCCTCAGTGTCTTCCTTGAGGGGTTCCATTTCCGGAATGGTAGACTGCGTCTTATCATCCTCTTTGCGTTTAACTTGCTGCAGGGTGTCCAAGACGGTTAGGTTATCCGTTTCATGAACCCGTGGACTTCGAGACACCACGGGTGGTTTGCCAATCACAAATCGAATCTTGCTGAGAATGTTCTCGTCAACCCACTTTCGGTCCCACCATTCAAGGGGCAGCACCGGTACGCCCTGGAGCAAGGTTTCGTAATGCAAGTGATCTCCAGTGGCCAGTCCGGACGCCCCCGTCCTACCAATGATCTGTTTGCGCTTTATCGTCTCACCCCTTTTGACATTGATCAGACTCATGTGGCCGTAAAGTGTAAACAGACCTAATCCATGGTCGATGATGACCGTATTCCCATAGATACCTAAATCACCACCAAATACCACCACCCCATTGTTGGCAGCCTCAATGGGATAATTTTTTGTCACCGCCAGGTCATACCCCATGTGATATGCCTGATCGATGACTTCACCTTTGTAGGTGTAGGTTCTCTGGTCTGCAAAGTTAGCCTCAACCTTTGAGTTTGAAAGTTGGTGAAAGGGGGAGTCCCAGAGCAATGAATCCATAGATTGACTGGAGACTTCTTTGATCTTGGCATTGCTTTCTCGTCGCAAGTCTCGGTTCACCGCCAAAAATATTTCTTTAAAACTCTGCCCCTGAGCCGCTTCCCTACCCAGGAGGGGGATCACCATCCTTTCAATTAATCTGTCGGTTATCTTGACCCGTTTCTTTTTAATTCTTACGTTTCTCAGAGTGTAGTAAAGAGTTCTATTCGTGACGTTCCCTGCTGTGTCCTCGGCCACAATGGACCCCTTTGCCTTTGGCACGTCATGGGGATGAGCGAAAAACGCCATATAGGTATCCGGGGTCTTCAGGGGCCCTTTGTATCCACGAAAAAAATATTCCCCGATTTGAACCCCGCTTCTTACTGTGTCGGGGGAGGTCTGATAGATGACGAGACCGGATCCACCAAAGTTGATATACCGATCACCGGTAATCACTTGCACCCGTGGTGGAATCAAATCGATAATAATATCTTTTTCCACCGTCACCGTATTCCCCTTGAAAAGATTCCAATAGGACCGGTCCGTGGCGGTGACTCGCAGAACAGCGGGACCTCCCTTTAGGTTCGGCATTTCGCGGGACAGGGAAACAACAACGTCTTTTTTCTTAACCGATCCGTCATAGTTTTCCATGACAATGGGACGCTCCGTACCTCCAGCAACAATTGAGATGGAGACGGTCTTTAAACCTCTCCCTTTATCATTGACTTCAACGGAAAAAGGACGGTGGCCTACGAATTCTGTATCCAGTTTGATCTTAATCGTTGGAGCCAGCCACTCAAATTGAAATGGAAGCCATAGGCCAACCGCGAGGATAATGATAAGCGGGATAAAGTATAAAAGGGCGAGTCTCATGTTAAAGACCTTTAACGGAGTTTTGATCGCCATGATTGACAGGACTTCCTTTTTAAAATCTGTTTAGAATGAATGGTCTAAGGGAGGGTTATCGATCTAGCCATCCAAAGTAACGACCTGCATCCTAGAATGATTGGCCGTTACGTCAATTTAAACACAACCGGAGATGTTGATGGGCAGGACAGAGAGGGGCTCGGCCCCGTCCGAAGCCTCTTACTCCAAATGGATACAGTGACAAGATTATATTGATGAAACCAAGAACAATTGCTACCTCAATGAATTTGTATCACAAAGTACCCAAGATTGCCATTCAGTCTTGAATTAAGTAAGGAAATAAACGTGGAATTAGCTGCATGATCTCAAGGGCTCAGTTTGCTGCCGTTACTGAGCTCTACCTTACCTTGGTTTGGTGAAAGTATAAGGTGGCGTATTGATTTCAAGATGAATTCCAGAGGGACTTGTCACCTTATTCTGGCGACGGTCCCGCGGCGGTTCACCCACTTCAAAACCGTGTGCACGGAGTCGCTCTGTCAGCTCGTCTACTTCCGCGTCCGTTGCAACGTCAAAGGCCAGGTGATTCAGGATACAATCGTCTTGACCGTAACCTGTCACCGGCCCATCTACCGCATAGAGAATAAATTCGTGGTCCCTGAGTGGATCTGAGGTGAAGAAGGCATTCCGATCATTCTTTCGCACGAGCTTCAGACCAATGATTTTTTCCCAGAAGTTACATTCTTCTTGATAGAGTTCCCGAGGCACGTTGAATCCGGCGTGACTCAATCTTGCGAGTGTGGCCATTTTGGGTTTCTCCTTCTCTGCCTTTTGGGTCTAACGGAATTGAGCCCACCCCCATGTGGGACATCTCTAATTCCCCTACTGCCTGTCTATCGCACAGTCCAGGGTGTCGTCAAGAAGCGTCTATTGCAGGCTCATGGCTGAGAGCTGATAGTCATCCATTGCGCTCTCGCTGAGGAGCGGGTCCCCGAGACCGCCAGTCCGCTCCCCCACCAATATCGATCGAGCGACCTTCCAAAGCTTTCGTTCTTCTCGGGAAACGAGTCGTCATTTTTCTCGTAGGACACAGTGGCTAGACGAGGGGGCCTGGAAGGCACTTTGAGCCTTGGAACATTGGAGATTGGAGAAGTGGATCATTGGGGAAATGGAATATTGAGATCTAGACCACAATCTCAGAATGGTCCATTGTTCCACTGTCCACTGCTCGACTGATCTAAGGCGCGAGACGCCCTTATGTGGCCCATCGGCTACCGCTGAGGGGCAGGTCCCTGAGCCCAATTTTTCTAATGGTCCCTGGCCGATTGACAGGCTGAGGGGTCTATGAAATAAGAATTGACCTAGCCATTCAACCGCGCCTTCAGACGGAAGGAAGAAAAATGGAAGATACCCCTGCAAGCCAAGTGAGGGCTGAAACCGTATCCGAGAGACCGCGACCAAAATTTTCTGGCATCAGCCACATGAGCCTACCCGTTCGCAACACTAAGGAAGCCATCAGGTTTTTCGTTGAGATATTGGGTGCGGAACCTGTTTTTGAACGGGAGGGATTCGGTGAGGTGCAGATGGGTGGTGTCATACTTGGCTTCTCACAACAGGAAGAAGGTTGGACCGGTTACGCGGCGGAGTACCCGCATTACGGATTTTTCATTGAGGGCGACCAGTTTATACCTATGAAGGAGCGCCTGGAGAGTTATGGAGTTCCCACCACACAAATATGGACACGTGACGGCGTGAGAACCCTAATGTATTTCCGTGATCCGTCGGGCAATCTGTTTGAGATCTATTGTCCAAACGGTTTCAAGGACACCCACAAGGTCCCGCGTGGGGCAAAGGCAGGGGGAAATTACGACATCGATTTAGGTGCTTTGAACTACGACTGGAAGGGTTAAGGTTTGATACTGACATTTGGAGTGAAAGCGTAATGAGGAGGATTGTTGCATGGGGCGTGTCAAGAGCCTGGAAGAGATCAAGGCCATGGTTCGGGAGCGTACGGGCAGACAGGGGGTGTTTCGCCGCGCTCAAAGTCATGACGTAGAATCCGTCGTGGAGCGGCTAAAGGACAAAGATCCGGACCATTGGGCTGATGAGTGGTCTCGAGTAGCGAGGCCTTACGAGGAAGAAGGGGCACGGCATGAATTGGCTGGACGTGGGCAAGAAGCGTGTGCCGCCTATATGATGGCTCATACCTACTACACCCTCGGTCGTTATCCGGTCCCTCATACGCCGGGGAAAAAGAAATCTTTTCGCAAAAGCCTCGATCTTTTTTTAAAAGCGGGGCGCCATTTTGATCCTCCCCTGGAGGAGTTGAGAATTCCGTATGGTGAACAGGTCATCCACGCCTATCTTCGCCTATCAAACGGCAATGAAAAGCAACCCGTCGTCATCAACTTTGGCGGCATCGATTCTTACAAAGCCGAATCCCATGACCTTGACGAGACCCTGCTTAGGGCAGGATTGGGCACCTGTGCCATTGATATGCCCGGCGTGGGCGAAAGTCCCATTAAAGGATCCACCTCGGCTGAATCCCTGTTCAGTGCGGTGATCGATTGCTTGGAGAAGCGTCCGGATATCGATTCGAGGCGTATCGGTATCCTGGGGCGCAGTTTCGGTGGCTACTGGGCCGCAAAGTTGGCTTTCACGGAGGCGAGTCGACTCCGTGCCGCGGTGGTTTGGGGTGGAGGAGTTCATTATTTTTTTCAGGAAGAGTGGCAACGCAAATCCACCAACGCGGATAGCTACCTGATGGACCACGAGATTGCCCGTGCTATGGCCTTCGGGGTCAATAACCTGGAAGAAATTATCAAGTTGTTTCCTTCCCTCTCTCTCAAAACCCAAGGTTGGTTGGACAAACCTTCTTGCCCCATGCTTATTGTCAACGGCAAGGACGACCTGCAGACTCCCATCGATGACCTCTATATCCTATTGGAATCCGGCAGGCCAAAGGCGGCACGAGTTTTCCCGGGGGGCCATATGGGGCACACACCCGAGACGGTGCCCACAATTATGCAATGGCTCAAGAGGGAACTGGCGTAGAGGTCGATGGTGGCAGATTTTAACCACAGGAGCCGACGATGAAATACTATGATATCTCCCTCAACCTCTCACCCGAAACCGTGCGCTGGGTGACTTCTCCTCCTCTGGAGCTTCAGGAACGGCGTCGCATGAGCCGAGGCGATCAGAACAATTCCTCAGCCCTCAACATGAGCGTCCACTCCGGGACCCATCTTGACGCTCCCTTCCATTTTGTACCGGACGGGAGCACCATAGACACCTTGCCATTGGAGCTCTTCATGGGACCTGCCCTGGTCCATGCCGTGGAGGCAGACAGTCACATCACAGAAAAGCACATATCAGAGATCGACTTTAAAGGAGTGACCCGGGTGTTGTTTAAAACTCGGAACTCTCAATTCCTAAACCAATCCGCCTTTGAACCAAATTTTGTCGCTTTTTCCATAGCGGCAGCGAAGGCCTTAGTCGCACAAGGGGTTAAGTTAGTGGGTTTGGACTATCTTTCGGTGGCACATCCGAACGAACAGGTTCCGGTACACCGAGCCTTTTTGGACTACGGTGTAGCCCTGCTCGAAGGCGTGGATCTTTCGAGCATCCAGCCTGGTCTCTACGAACTCATCTGCTTTCCACTGCGGCTCCGTGGTCTGGATGGGGCTCCTTGCCGCGCCGTGCTGCGGGATCTAGTGTAGTGGCACCCGCAACATGGCCGTGGAATCCGACGGGTCATGGCTCAGGTTAAGCTCTTTCCCATAAAACGGTTCAAAAACAAATTTAACAAAGATTTTCGCGCCAAGACGCTAAGCGGGCAAAGAAAGTATTTTTCTATTTGCTCTGAACTTGGCATCCTTTGCGCGAGTCGTCTTCTTCCCGTTCCATAAATTTAAAACTCAGCAAAAGATCTCAAGTAGCTTTGGTTAGTTTTTCTTTTAGCCAACGGCAGACCATCTCCAGTACTTCACGATTGGGCTGGCCGGGAGCACGTCCCATGTGCCCGGCCTCAGGGAAGATGCGCGCTTCCTTGGGGCTGCCGTACTCCATAAGCAAATAATAGTCATCAATGGGATGCTGATCGTCTTTCTTACCATTGATTAATAAAAGAGGAGCGCTAGCTCGATCGAGAAAGTCTTGGGTTTTTAGTGAGAGGCGGGGTGCGGTTTGTAACACCTCATCCAGGGATTTGGCCCGGAAGATATAGGCGCGGGATTCGAGCAGGCTGCTGGGTCCCATAAGGTACTGTGCGGCACGTTCTGTCAGTGCCGGACGGAGCCAATCCGGTTGGAAGGTATGGTGGACCCCTGCCCCCCAGTTTACGGCACCCTGAAGCCTCTTTGCCTCAACATAGGCGAGCTTCGTCGCCCAATAGCCGCCAAAGCTTGCTCCCATGACCCCGATACGGGTTCCATCAATATCGGTTCTCTGTTCCAGAAAATCCATGGCCGCAGAAAAGGTGCGTTCCGCATTTGCTTCGTGGGCCAACACCGGGTTTTCCCCCGTTCCCGGCATATCGATGTTAAACGTAGCCAAACCAAGTCCGTGGAAAGCCTCATTTGCCCCCCGGCGGTCCTCCTTCCAACCATCAACTCCCCCCCAGTGCATAACAACAGGAGGACGATTGGTTCCCCGAGGAATCTGCAAATAGCCGACGAGGAATTTGTCTTCAAAGGGGATCTCAACCCTCTTTAAGGGAGGATCAAAGTAATTGGAAGCTTTTAGGTAGTTCCTCAATGTGGCCTGGTAACATTTCACCTTTTCGGGGCTGCTGGGCACAGGATAACGGCCGATCCGGGAGAATTCATAGGCCCAGTAGTAGGACTGGCCAGCACCTTCATTTTGACCCCGGGCCTTTTGCTCGTCGCCGAGACTTTCATACCTTGCACCCATTCGCCCCCATTCTTCACCCCAATGGTCCGGGTCCGGACTATGCAGTTTGCTCACCACCTCCTCCACATCCTCCTTCTTCACCCACTCGAAAGGATTGACCCTTCCCGCGCGGCGTAGAATTTCTGTCTTGATCTCTTCGAAGGATCGGTTTTCCGTAGAACCTCTCGAAATCGGTTTTCCACCTCTAAGCCCCTGGTTGATTGAAGCTATGAAACCTCTATAGGGATTCAGGAGGTGCGTCAAGGGATCGGAAAATCCTACATATTCTACTGCACTGGGCGAACCTCATGACTCAATCAATCAGTGTTGACACGTTCCACCCTTGGCGATAAAGGCTGATTTGGAGGAGAGCGCTACCATGGACAAGAAAGGGCCTATTAACATCAAAGCACTACCGGATGATCCGTTGTCCACTGAAGTGGATCGGGAATTTATTCGCCGAACTTATGATATTGCCCAAAGCGCAGTTGTCAATGGTAACCATCCGTTCGGTGCTCTGTTGGTTTACAAGGGAAAGAATATATTGGAGTTTGAGCATTCCGCGGTTACCACCAGGGATTTGACAAAACACGCAGAAACCGGTCTGGTTGCAGTGGCAACGCAACAATTATCTCGGGAAATCCTTTTAGAGAGCACCCTCTATACCAGTACCGAGTGCTGTATCATGTGTTGCGGTGCGGTCCACTGGGCAGGCATTCCCAAAATCGTCTTTGGTACGACTGCAAGTCAGGCTCGTAAGGTGGTTGGGAGAGAATATGAGGGAATTCCCTGCAAAGAAATATTTCAACGGATCAACCCAGCGGTGGCGGTGGTGGGCCCCTTGATGGAAGAAGTGGGGCTGAAAGTTCATTTACTGAGAAAAACGTAATCACGCGACTTCGAGCCACTCCTCGTGCACATCCACCCAAAGGCTTTCGTTAGCCACTCGCCCAAACACCTCCTTGAGAGTAAACATCACTGTGTAAAGCGGGGGATAGAGGTCTCCATGGTCCACCGGGTTGTTGATCACACCATGGACTTCGGTTATCAGCCCACTCTTACCCCTGACGTAGTGTGGTGTCCTAGGATTTCCCGATGGATTTTCTCGTTTAACCACCACTCGATCGCCAATACGAAATCTTGATCGAACCTGACGCAACCAAGCTAATTCCTTTGACGTAGTCATCGAGACCATCTTCAAGTTCTCTTATACGAGCTACGGTACCTTTTTGTGATTGTTCCAGATTTTTAGCAGACTCGCTCTTGGATCTAAGAAAGAAGTGAGCGTTGAGAATATCATAGAGGCTGATCACTCCCTTCCTTGTCAGGTAAAAGATACGAGGCTCAAGGCGCTTGGTCCTGTAGTATTCCAAGTCCTCTTCCACGGCTCTCAAGTGAGCCTCGTAATCATGCATATCCGACTTGACCCCTTCGACATGTTCATGCATGGAAAAGCCTCCTTCCCAACTTTGCGTTCTGCGCTCCTACATCCCGTAAAACGTGCATGGATTATCACCGACCATTTTCTCAGCAACCCGGCTAGGGATGTGCTCTTGAGATCTTAGAGTGGCAAGAAGATTGGGCTGTTCAAAGGGATCGTTGTGCCCATAATCCGAACCTATGAGCAGGTTGTCCTCCCCTATGTACTGAACCAGGGAAGGCAGATTTTCTTCAGTTTCACAGGCTACGTAAATTCGATAGTCGCGGAAAAGGGATCGTTGTGCCCATAATCCGAACCTATGAGCAGGTTGTCCTCCCCTATGTACTGAACCAGGGAAGGCAGATTTTCTTCAGTTTCACAGGCTACGTAAATTCGATAGTCGCGGAAAAGATCTACGCTGGCCGAATATTTCCGCTCCTGGGGGAACTGTCTCTTTAGGGTGTACAGGAGGTACGGAACCCAACTCGCATAGGATTCTATAAATCCAAACCTGAGGCGAGGGAACAGCTCTGGGATCTTATTATGAACGATATCGTTAAACCCGAACAGGGGAAGTGTCGCTGAATGGGCCCATTGCCGGTTTCTCTCAAGATTGAAAAAGTTGGTAAACGTAGGACAACCCGACCCCTGGTGGATGCAAATGGGAAGGTCAAGACGACTTGCCTCTTCGTAAACAGGGAAAAAATGCGGATTGTCCAAGGTAAGGTTGCCTTCTATCCCTCTAAAAAATACTCCCACAGCTCCCCTTTCCTTGGCCCATCTCATCTCCTTGATAGACTCCTCGATGGACCTCAGTGGAGGAACCACAACCCATCTCAGCCGATCTCCTCCCTTAGACCAAGCCTGCGCCAGCCATCTGTTGTAAGCCCGGCACAACGCCACCTCCAATCCGATGTCGTCTGTAAGATAAATCAGAAACAATGTAGGATAAATAACATGGATGTCAAAACCGAGTCTATCCATGTCGGCGAGACGTGCCTCCGGGTCTGTAATTTCTCGGCAAGCAGTATGGATATCGGTTCTTTGACGCTGCCGTTTAGCAGCGGATGGCGTGATTAGATTGAATCCGCCTTGCCCCGCTGGCTTTGGAAAGATGTTACCATCAATCAACCAAAAAGTGTCCCGAATTCCATAAAGGGTGTCCTCGGGAATAGATATTAGAATGGGTCTCCGTGGGTACATCTCCCGATCAAGAAGCTCCCACATACTTTCCGACTCGGCAATGTGGGTGTCTGCATCAACTACTTTACGGCCAATGTTTCCCATGGGTTCTTCCTCCCATCGAGCATAGTAGGTGACTGAAGCATTTTTCTTGGCACCCTGGTTCCCGAGGCTCTCGTCTCGCTGTATTTGAATAAGTTAATATAAAGGTCTCGGCTAATAATTCTAATGGACGTTTACGATATTAGGAAGTTGATTGTCAATCGGTCAAAACCAGAAAAAGGGTTTCGGTACCGGTTCTGATACCAGGTCGTATCGGGTAGACTCCCATACCCCAAGACGGTAATTTGGGCATTGGGCGCTACGGGTGATGGTTGTGGATTTGATTCCCTGGGGTCATTTCATCTTTGGGAGCACCAATAAACAGGCTGGAGCCGTAACAGAATTTTTTTACTCTCAATGGCTTAGAAAATCGGTAACCAAACGCGCAAACTCACCAGCTTTTTCATATGCAACGAAATGCCCAGTACCCCCACCCCAGATATGGACACGAACATTGGGAATCATCGCCAATGCACGAAACGCTCCTTCGACGGGCACCATCCTATCCTGATGGCCCCATACCACAAGGACTTCCGCCTTGAGATTTTTGACCAGTTGACTTAGATCGCTGTTTTTCGCCGCGGAAAATTCTTTCCGCGCCTCGATGTGCCCCGGAGTCAATGCGGCGCGGAAACGAGTCTCGATGACATCTTCCGTGCAAAGTTCGTCTTTGGGAATAAAAAGATGCATCATTTTTTCCATGTTCTCCCGTATGGGATTTTGCGCGAACACGGAGAGAGATTTAAGTCCTTCCGCCGGTGAAGAGGAAAACATGAGCTGTCCCCCTTTTTCCGGGGAACTGGACTGCATCACGATTTTACCGACCCTGTCCGGGAAATCGATACCCAGACGCAATCCCATGGCTCCGCTCTGAGATGAAGTGTATAGATGAGTCTTATCAATCCCCAGCTGATCCATTAGACCCAAAACTACTTTGGCCCAGAACACATCTAGTGGCTCGCCGTTGAGCTTGGCATCCTTATCCGACCCGCCAAAGGCTGGCAGATCCATAAGGATACACCGGAAGTGCTCTGCCAGCAGCGGAAGGCAAAATCGCGAGTTGCCCCACGCACTAGCCCCAGGTCCACCCCCATGAAAACAAAACAGGGCTGGTCCTTTTCCTGCCTCATTGTAATGAATCTTTAGTCCGTTGACTGTTGTGTGGTGATCGGTCCCTTCCTTCGTATACTCTTGTATCGCCATGTTACCCTCGCTTTTCCAAAATTTCCAAGATTGCATCTCGGATTTACAGTTTCAGGCGGATCTTAGGGTCAGTATCATACCTACAATCAACCCGCAAATAACACGCAGTGAGAAAAAGCTCCGTACTCAATCCTGATTTGCTAATAGCTGATAGCCATCCGTTGCGCTCTCGCTGAGGAGCGGGTCCCCGAGACCGCCAGTCCACTCCCCCACCAATAATAGTGTAGCGACCTCCTAAAGCTTACCTTCTCCTCGGGAAACGAGTCGTCGGTTCGACCGAGCTCACCGTCGAGGTCAGGCCGTGGGCGGACTCCGGCTTTCATGCGGCGCCGACCACGATGGGTAGCCCGCTGCTCCGTCCATGTTCCTCTCGGGGAGCACCTTCAGCCATTTCGACTTCTTTTCTTCCTCCACTCATTACTCGTTGTTCACCTTGGTGCGAAGGGGGCCTGGAAGGCACTTTGCGTCTTGGAACATTGGAGATTGGAGAAGTGGATCATTGGGGAAATGGAATATTGAGATCTAGACCACAATCTCAGAATGGTCCATTGTTCCACTGTCCACTGCTCGACTGATCTAAGGCGCGAGACGCCCTTATGTGGCCCATCGGCTCCCGCTGAGGGGCAGGCCCCCGAGGCCTTTCGTCTCCTCGAGGAGCGAGCCCCCGACGGACTGCGAAGGCTTATCATCATTGTGCTTCTTGACCACCCTTCAACCGATGAGATAGACAGAGAAGAGTCTGTGTCGTGGCGCGCAACGGACCAAACATAGGAGGAAACGTGATATGAATGAAGATGCTAGAGAAGCGTTTAAGAAAACTTCACTGGGCGCCGAGAATAGCGCTTACGAGGCCATAGCGGACTTGGATCCTGAGTACTTTGAGCACCTGAAGGGTCTATACGTAGATGGCACCTTTGGACGGGATGGTGTCCTGCCAAGGAAAACGAAGGAGCTAATCATGGTAGGAATCACATGTGCCATGCTTCGTCCCCGGGGGATCCGGGTGCATAGTGAAAGGGCCTTAAGCCTTGGGGCAAGCCCAAGGGAGGTGCTGGAGGCCATGGAAGTGGCAGCGATTCCCGGCGGAATGCCAGGCTTATGGATGGGGGTGGAAACGCTTCAGGATATCGTCAAGAAAAAAGGACTTGAATTCAAATGACCGAGGGAAAAACAGGACCCCTAGACGGAATCCGTGTACTGGATCTGACACGGGTTTTGGCTGGGCCCTACTGCACAATGTTTTTGGGAGACCTGGGTGCAGAGGTGGTCAAGGTGGAACAGCCAGAGGTGGGGGACGATACCCGTGGGTGGGGTCCCCCTTTTGCTGGCCGCGAGAGCGCTTATTTTCTCAGTGTTAACCGTAATAAGAAAAGTCTCGCGGTCAATTTAAAAACGGTACAGGGGGTGGACCTGTTGCATCGCCTCGCAAGAGTCGCGGATGTTCTGGTTGAAAACTTTCGACCGGGGACCATGGAACGATTGGGATTGGGCGACGAAATATTACGCGGCGCCAATCCCAAGCTCATCTATGCATCCCTCTCCGGATTTGGATCCGACGGACCCATGAGGGACTGGCCCTGTTATGACCTGATTATCCAGGCCTGGGGTGGGTTAATGAGTATTACGGGGACACCGGACGGGGAGCCCACGAAGGTGGGAGTGGCCATTATCGATATCGTGGCTGGCTTGATGCTGGGGCAGGCAATCACCGCAGCACTATACGCCCGCCAGCTAAGCGGGACAGGCCAAAAGATCGAAACGTCACTGCTGGAAGCTGGTATCGCCAGTTTGGTCAATGCGGGTAGTAACTATCTGGTGGGAGGGAGTGTAATGCAACGCCACGGCAATGCCCATCCGAGCATTGTTCCCTATCAAAGTTTTAAGACTCAGGACGGATTCTTGGTGGTGGCCGTGGCCAGCGAAGCGATTTGGAAGAGGTTTTGTCCCGCCATTGAAAGGCCAGAGCTAGCAACCGATGCCCGATTTGAAAAAAACCCCCTGCGCGTCCAAAATAGGGATCTGCTAATTCGTCTCCTCAAAGAAATGTTTCTCCAGCGTAAGTCGTCTGAGTGGATGGACCTCTTGCACGCTGCTAGCGTCCCATGCTCACCAGTTCAGACCATCGACCAAGCGCTTCGATCTCCTCAGGTCCTACACAGGCAAATGGTTACAAAAGTGGAACACCCAACCGCAGGGACAGTGTCAATGGCTGGTATCCCCGTTAAGTTCTCGGACACACCGCCTTCCGTTCGGCTGCCTCCCCCGCTACTGGGACAGCACAGTGAGGAAATCCTTCGTACCTGGCTCCGGATGGGAGCCAATGAAATCATTGATTTGCAGAGCAAAGGGATAATCTGATTGCCTTCGCCAATCTTATTTGTGAAACCAAAATCAAGGACAAACCATGACCACAGGTAAAACATTTGAAGAATTTCACTCTGGCGATCGCTTTAAAACGGACCGTCGTACGGTGACCGAACAGGACATATTGCAATTCGTCGCCCTGGTGGGCCTCAATGAACCACTTTTCCTGGACCTAGACTACATCCGAAAGGAGAGCCTATTTGGAGAGCGAATCGCACCAGGGAGTCTGACCTTTGGCATGGCCGAGGGATTGACCGTGCAAACGGGGATCATCTATAAGACCGGGATGGCGTTTGTCGGATTGACCCAAATGAGGCTCCTGGGCCCGGTAAAAGTAAACGATACTCTCCAGGTTGAGATCGAGGTCCTCGAAACGAAACCAGTTCCATCCCGCGGGGGAGGAATTGTGCACTATCGTCAGTGGGTACGAAACCAGCATGGGGAAACGGTCATGGAATATGACGTTTCACGCTTGATCCGAGGTAAGTCCACCGAATAGATCGTCATTGTAGCTGAATTGGCTAAAATACCCACCGAAGGAGTCCTAGATATACACCTCTACCCAAACGGTAATTTTTTGTGTCTCCGAGGGATTAATGGCCCCAACCGCCATCACCCGGCGGGATAACTCTTCTCCACTTTCATTCTGGACGGTGAGGATGACTGAATACTCTGCTGGTTTACTGAGGGCAGGATGCTGAATCGAACCTTCCACTTTGAGAGGTTGATACATAACCGAGGGCGGTTGAGGTGGATGAATTGCATCGGACCGAAGAAAATGGTGACACTCTGGACAAATTGCTGCGCTTTCCAGGATCCGGCTCTTACAGTGGGGACAGGGTCGAGTCCTTCCTGCAAAGAAACCCGTTGTACTACTCATAGACTTTAGTTTCCGCGTCGTCGTTGACGGCTATTTTCAGCGGAGAAATCTTCTCTCCTTCTGCCTCCCAGCCAAACTCCACCATCCCTCGCATGCGTATTGCGCCATGTATAATCTAACCCAAGGGCGATACGTTGCGCCATTTGTGATTCTAACCCTCCAAGGGCTCACATTAGAGCTCAAGGAGGGCAACAATGGAAGGGTTCACCATGGCACGACGATCCAAGCAGGAGTATTTACGATCCATCTATGATCGTTATCAGCACGCACCACGGGCACAGAAGGGAACGATGCTAGAGGAATTCTGCAAGGTTTGCGGCTACAACCGCAAATATGCCATCTGGCTTTTAAACCGGCCCTTGCCCGAGGCAACTGTACGCAAACGGGGTGCACCTCGCTCTCCTACATACAATCGGGCAATGGTAAGGATTTTGGCAAAGGTGTGGGAGGCCTCGGGGTATCTGTGCTCCCAACGTCTGAAGGCCGCCCTTGTACACTGGTTGCCCTGGATAAGGCAACACTTCGAGCTGACCCAACCGTTAGAGGATCAGCTGTGATTAGTTCCTGGCCATCAGCGCCCGTCAGATGGATCGGCGCCTGAGGGAAACCAAGCACATCGTGAAACGCCGACTCTATGGCACCACTCGGCCCGGATCGCTACTAAAGCAGATGATCCCGATTAAGACCGATCACTGGGATGTGAACCGGCCGGGCTATCTGGAGATTGACCTGGTGTCACACTCAGGGGCCTCAGCGGTTGGGGAGTTTGTCCATAGTCTGGACTGTGTCGACATTGCTACCTGCTGGGTAGAGCGCAAGGCCGTCATGGGTAAGAGCGCTTTGGGTGTCTTGAATGCGGTCACCGAGATCGAACACCAGCTTCCTTTTCCCCTCAAGGGGATCGACTCCGACAACGGCAGTGAGTTTATCAACAACCGCCTTCTTGCCTTCTGTCAACAACGCCCAGCTGGCCACACCATTCAGTTCACCCGCTCGCGTCCCTACAAAAAAGATGACAACGCGCACATCGAGCAGAAAAACTGGACCCATGTCAGAAAGCTTATGGGCTGGGATCGCTACGACACCGCAAAGGCCCAAGAGGCCGCCAACCAGCTCTATGATGAGCTTAGGATCTTCCAGAATCTGTTCCAGCCCTCCATGAAGCTGCGATGCAAGATCCGTATAGGCTCTCGACTTATTCGCCGCTATGACACGCCTCGTACCCCGTTCGAACGGGTCGTGGAGTCCCGAAAGGGAGACCCCAAAAAGCTGGCAGCCCTCAAGCACACGCTTAAGACAACTGATCCCTTCGAGCTCTCTACCCGAATCGATCAGCAACTGCAGCGGATCTACAAGCTGGCCAGCCATGCAGACAGAGCCCCACGAGAGAGACCACCGCTGAAACAAACGCCGTGGAGAAACTGGACCTTCAGCAAGAAACTACAGCGCCAACAACAGGACATGAAACGACAGATGCGAGACGACTTCGGTTAGATTTTGTAATGACGCAACGAATCCCGCTAGGGTTAGATTTTTTGATGGCTTAACACGCCATGTGCTCGTGTCGGTGTTGGGGTATTCGTGGTGGAAACGAAGAACATGGCAGGGTGGATCTTCGGGAGTGAGAGGGAGCGGGAGTGGACGCAGGTGTTCCCGGGTGGGCAGAGGTATAAGTTCCAGAATCCGCTTCGGCAGAACTACGGGCGGTTATGTACTTGATAAAGCCAGACACAATATGTAGTAGGCGAGAGGAAGTGAGTATGAAGCAGATGAAGCGCAATATGTTGTGGTTGTTTTCAGTTTCCAGGAGGAGCACGATGAGGGAATGTTGGAGTGGTCTCTTGACTGGGGTATATACAAAACGATGCGCAAGTGGGGTGCAATCATGAAGGCACTGCTCACTTTGCCGGACCGTTTAGAAGGATTTGAGCGGCGCCTAGCCGTTAAGTGTTTCGACGACGCAGCGGGATTGCTGGCCAATGGTGTACATCTTGAGCGAGTGCGCGGAGCGATGGATCTGGCCGAGCTGGCCCAGCAAGATCCGGTTGTATTGCATGTCAAGATCATGCGCCTATTCGTAGCTTTTCTGGCCTATCCGCCATGTTATGGAGCAGAACACCAAAAGGCTGGGAAGATTGGGTAGTGTCTCAGTTTGAATCCTTCTCAACCTATTCCACGATTTAGTCCATGTCATAAGATATGGTGGCGAGTCAGTGTTTGACTAGGTTCACGGGCCTATTTTAACATGCCAATCCTGAACCGCTCACCCATGAGGAGGTATCCATGAGGCTTTCTTTCCGTGTCTGTGCTGGTGTCTTTCTGTTGCTACCCATGCTCGGCACATTCACGCCAGCCTTGAGTCAAAACGAAGTTGGCGATGTTGCCTACAAGATGACGGTCATTTCCAAGGTCTCATCTTCCGAAAGAGCCAGGACCGAAAAGCGGTACCGCTACGTGCTCCAACAGTTCATGGAACTTTGCTCGGATGTTCCCAAAGCTATACGGGCCGCCGATATGCTGGTAGTTGTCCACCGGCATATCTCAAAGGCCGGTCTTGAAGAACCGCTACCGGAATTAGTCGAGACCATTCATTCGATGACTCAAGACATTGCCCCGCACGCCCAACTATCCAAACTCCCCCTCAAGTGCAGCGAGGTGTGGGCCATGTACACTATCCTCAGACGAAAGGGCAAGAGACCCGATGAAGCGAGACAAGGCGTAACTGCAGTGTCCAAAGGCCTATATCGTCTTGTCAGGCCCAAGTAGTCTCAAACTGAGACACTACCGAAGATTGATCCATATAGTGATGAAACCATCGCCATCATGCGGGCTATAGTGTCTAGGACTCCTGAACAGATACAGGTGGAGAAGGATGCCGGGTATAGTTTTTCACTGTCTCCCAACTCACCCTTTACCTATCAAGACGGAAGTTTCTATTTTGAGGGACAACACCTGGAGGGGAACACACCCCCACATCTAGTAAAAACGTTCGCCCACAAGATGTAGTGGTTACTTTGTCAAGTATATGAACACCCTCCATTCTACGCAGTCTACAACGTCGGCTCCTATACGTTTGCTCCCTACAAAGTCATCTGGGCAGAACAGTCAGGGGCCTTCAAATCCGCTGTGGCGGCTACACGCGAAGTCCCGATTTTGGGCCACCGCCCATATGTCCCAGATCACAAGATCTTTTTCGTTGAATTCCAGGAAGCCCCGCTCGCCTACTTCCTGTGCGGGCTGCTATCTTCCTCTCTCGTCAAGGAATTCGTCGAGAGCCACAATATTTCCATCCAAGTCGGAGACATCTTCAAACACATGAGCTTGCCCTCTTTCGACTCTACCCAAGAAGCCCACAGGAAGTTGGCACGGTTGGCCGAGCGTGCTCATCAGGAGCATGACGCGACTGTAAGGGTTGCCCTTGTCGGCGAGTTACGGGTTGAAGCAGAACGAATTATTGAGGCATTGACGTAGATCGTCGTTCCCGACTACTGCGTCACCTGCATCAGCTTGTGTCGCATGCGTCACTCGGCGTTGTAGGAGATGCCCAGATGGCGGTGCGGCTTCATCGCCGAGACCCCTTTCTTGTCCTGGGTCATGAGGTAGATGGCTTGGAACCGCACGGTGAGCGGCAGTTTGGTGGAATCGAAGATGGTGCCCGCCGTGATCGAGGTCTGGCGGTGGTAGCGATTGCACTGCTCTAGTTTTCGGCTGATCAACTGGCAGCACCGGAGAGCGAGAGGAATGCGTTCAGGCTGATTCCTTTCTGAAACTGCACTGGATTGCGTGCCATGTAAATTTCCTTTTCTATCATTGATTTACATGGAGATATTCATACTTAAGTGCAGATTAGATTTGAGGGTAATCAGGTAAGGTTTTCAAGCTGACGGTCACGGGAGAATGCCAAAAGCTCATCTACTACCGCTTGGCCATTTTTCTCGAATTTGCGCAGTCATTTTCTTCTTGTTCACCTCGGCTCGTGGACGGCGGATCCCTGCGTATTCATCAAAATAGTCTGTTGCGTTGGATGAACATAGTTCTACCTGTGGAGCTACTTATACCGGGAATACCCTTTCCATAGTGACCGATCAGAACTGATACTTCATGTTGAGGCTGACACCCCAGAATTGAATGTCATCCGTGCTCACCTTGTATCGAACCGGATCGCCGGAGCGCATATTGGTGGATTCGTGACTGCGAAGCTGGTCCCACTCTTTCCCACCCTCGAATTCACTGAAATTCGCCCAGCGGAACTTGAGCCCGATTGTCACCGGCTCACTGACCGGATAATCCACGCCGGCGATCAACTGGTAGCCGAATAGAGTATCCGAAAACTTGGCCTTGCCGATAGTTGTCGTGCCGGCAAGTCTTCGGTTCAGATCCGCGGCCGTAGCCTGGTCTGTAGAAGTGCCCACACTTGTATTAAACGTCGCTATATCGGCGGGATCACTCCTTCGTGCAAATCGACTAAAATAATCCAACGACACTCGCGCAAACCCTACTCCAAACCCCGCGTACGGGGTAAACTTCCAGTCCGAATGGTAGTCGTAGTACAGGTTGACGAAGAAGTTGTTCGACAGCACGTCATCCACCCCACCCTCAATTACACTGAGTTCTTCCAGAGCCTTGCGAGTGGTCTCCGGATCGCTAATGACCGTATCGGGGTCCGTGGAATCATACGTCGTGCCGCGATAGAAATATTCCCCCTCGACCCTGAAGCCGCCCAGGCGATATCCCAGAGCCGCCCCTGCCAAAAGCCCGGCGCCTCCACCAAAATCATGAAACCATGCCGTTGGAGAAGGAATTGCGGTACAGTCTTTAGGCTCCGTTTTCCCACCCGGGAGTTCAGTTGTCTGAAACCCGGTCGGGTTTACGTGCTTGTCGCATGGGGTATCGTAGTCATTATCCGTGCCGTCCATGTCCATTGATGGAGCGATCGCGACGCCCAAGTCCATCCCCACGTACCATCCATCCTTGGCCCATGCCGGGCCGGAGGAGACCGCCAACGCCGCCGCCATTGGCACGAGTAAGAATATTTTTATCAAGAGTTTTTGCATGATGTCGCTTCTCTTTCTTTTTTTTTTTAGAATGCCTCTCGTAAAGGATTGAGTTAGTTATCACGGGTATCTATTATTGTCAACCGGCGGTACCGGATCAGTGCCTATGGGACGGTCGGATCGAGACCGGCCCCGGACGGCACTGTCGTCATCCCCTCGGCTTTTAGCGGCGTCCGGTAATTTGTCAAGCATGTGTATCGAGCCACCGGGTTTTGCGCTCTTGGGGTCTTTGCTCCATTAGAAACTGCACAGGCGACTTCAACTCCAATCCCCAATGGGACCGCATGGTGGGCTCATTCACTGAAAAAGCAGTTAAGAAAACCGACAAGAGCATTGATCATGAGAATCGGTTGTCAAGGTGGAAAATGTATTACATTGAATATTTTTGTATCTAATGCTTTAGGAAAACGGTCTTCTCGGCTGCCGGGGAAAGGGGAGGGGTGACGGTGACCGGACACCAAGCGCAAACCGAAGATCTTCGTGAACTACCCGCCTACTCGATTTCGGAGGCAGCGCACTACCTTACTTTGCCTGCTGCGACTGTTCGCTATTGGTCGGTGGGCCTAGGCGATCACAATTCACTCATTACGGCGTCCCAATCTTCACCGACGCTACTGCTTTCATTCCTCAACCTCTCAGAGCTTCACGTTCTCGCCGCCATTCGGCGCGGGCATGTAGTTACGATGCCAAAAATTCGAAAGGCCATCCAGTACTTAGTGGAGAAAGTTCCAGTAGAAGGGGCTAATGGCAAACATCCGTTGCTCAATCACAATCTAGAGACAAATGGTTTGGACCTGTTCATCGAGCGGTATGGGCAATTGATCAATATCAGTCAATCAGGTCAGACGGCCATGCGAGGAATCATCAGTGCCGCCCTGAAGCGGATTGCTCGTGACCCCGACGGCATACCCATTAAGCTCTATCCATTTACTAGAAATTCCATAGAAAATGCGCCGTCAGTTGTTGTCATAGACCCGACGATATCGGCTGGACGCCCCGTCATTAAGGGCACTGGACTTACCACCCAGATTATTGCCGAGCGCTATAAGGCGGGTGATTCAGTCAAAACATTAGTGGCAGACTATGAACGCACTGACGCCGAAATCGAAGAAGCGCTTCGATGCGAGCTCCCACTCGCAACGTAAAGAGCTTGTCCACCTGTTCTTGGATCGAAATCTCGGAAAACACATTATCGCCGAGGAACTCCGTTCGTTAGGGATGAAGGTTGAGGTACACGACGATCACCTTCCTCCGGATGCGCCGGACGAGGATTGGATCGCACTTGTTGGGAAAGAGGGCTGGGTCGCGCTCACTATGGACAAGAACGTCCGCCACCGAAAGGCCGAACTCGATTACATTAGGAGGCATTCAGCGCGAGTTGTCGTAATTCGAGCAAAAAATGCAACGGGGTCGGATATCGGAGATTTATTAGCGAAGGGGAGAAATTCGATTATCCGCTTCGCGACAAAGACAGCCGCTCCATTCGTAGCGAGGATTGATCGGACAGGCAAGGTGCCGCCATGGATAGATTCAACGCGCTTCGAATGAACCCCCCTCCTTGCGTCGAAGGGATAAATGCCTAATATATTGTTGTTCTTGACAAGCTAGTTTCAGGTATCTTAAACAGTGTGCCTGGAAGTCTACTCATACCTAAGAAAATTCTGGTGGCGTTTACCGTTATACACAGTGGGCTTGTCTTCTCGTTTCCATCCACCGACTATACCACCCCCAAACAAAGAAGACTTGGGAGCCCGATACACCTCCGGGCTCACGTCCGGGGATCTTCTAAGGTGTCATTAGAAATTGACCCTCCTGGGCCGGGTTTTGACAGCCTGCATGGCACTCTCATCAAAGGGGAACTCCCGAAACAAGCTCTCGGAAACCCATATCATATGCGAATTTTGCCCCCTTCCCACAATTTTATGAAATGCCCGGACTAGAATGCATACGAGGCCTTCAGGTAATAGAATCCGCCGTCGAACCCATAGGGAGAAGACTCGGGGTACTTCGATCCCGTTTTCCCTTTGTGTGGATTTTCGGTCGGAAACGTGTCGAACAGGTTTTCCGCCCCCGCCGCAAGTGTAACCCCGAGCTTGAAGGTATACGAGGCTTCCGCGTCCACTAACAATCGCTCGGAGGCGTCTATGCGAAATGCATCAGTATTCGCATGGAACTCAACGAAATCGTCATAGTAACGGAGTCGGGTCAGAAACCGCCAGGGTCCGCGCAGGTGATCGGCCGTCAGCGAGGACCGGAAGCTTGGCAGACTCTCTTCCAATTGAGTCACTCGCTTAGAATTGATGATGGCCGGATTGAACTTGGTAACTTCGGTTTGATTCCAGTTGCCCGCCAAAGTGAAGGTGGTGTCTCCGCCGAAAATCTCCATCGGGTAAGTCGCCACGACGTCGATTCCTTGCGTGGTGGTGTCGAAATCGTTGGTGAAAAACCGTACGCTCGTGAAGCTGGAGGCGTCAGGAACGTTAGCAGCGATCAATGTCTGACGATCATTGTTGTCCAAAGGCAAGTTACTGGTCAGCGCGATACGGTCCTTCACCTTGATGTGATAGTAGTCGGTGGTGACGGCAAGGTCACCGACGTTGAACACTATGCCCGCGCTGATGTTGACGGACTTCTCCGGCTTCAGTTCCTCACCTCCCTTGAGCATTGCGCCCGGATGGGTCGGTGGCAGGGTGACTCGGTCGGCGAGTGTACCCCCGATGAACTCCGTGGTGACGTTTTGAACGTTCGCTTGTCCCGCGGTGGGCGCGCGAAAGCCCGTACTGAACGAACTGCGAAGCGCAACGCTGTCGGTCGCTTGCCAACGGGCGACCACCTTGCCGTTCAGGGTGTCTCCGAAGGTTTCATAGTTCTCATACCGGCCGGCCACGCCGACCAGAACGTCCTTGACCACGTCAGCTTCCATGTCGAGGTAACCGGCGTAGCTGCCCTGTTTGAACTTTCCCGCAATTCTAGGTGGGAAACCGGCAAAGCCGTTGGAGCCTACCCCGAAGCCCTCCGGTAGAGTGGTGTCAATAAACCACGAATTCTCATCGCCGGCTTCGATCTCGAACTCTTCCTCGCGATACTCCATGCCAAGGGCGAGGTTTAAGGGGGAGGAAAAAATGTTTGTGGCGAACGGCCTGGACAGATCGAAATTGAACACGCGGTCGGTCTCCGTGTAGGCGCCGGGTTTGTAGTCCGTCGGAATATCCAATCCCAGTCTGATGAGCTGTGGATTGATGGTGTTATGCAAGACAAAGTCCGTGCCGTGTTGACCGAATACGGCGCTGAGGTCATAGCGCCAGCCATTGAGCCATGCGTTGTCGTGGGATAGTTTCCCCCGCAGACCGAAGGCGACGCTCCAGTCGCGCACCGTGGCTCCGAACGTTGGCGTAAATCCGCCGGGAAAGAGATCCCTGAACGAAAATCCATTCACTTTTGGGAGGAGGTCGCTGTTAGCATCGACGAACACTCCCTTCCGGGGGTTAGTGGCTCCCACTCCCATAACACACTGGACGTCACTGGCTCGCACGGTACAGGGGTTACGGAAAAAGAATCCCCCTTCCACTCTGCGTCGCGCAATGTTGCCGAATGCGTAGGCTTCCATGCCGCCGGCCAGATCATGGCCGAGGTTGCCGAATAATTTATAGTCATAGTGAAGCTCCGGCGAGCCCCAGATCTGCGCGGCGGGTTGCCGCACGTGGGTATTGCCGGCGTCGATCAGCCCTTGCGCATTATCCAGCTGGACACTGCGGCTGGTGGGGTCGGCTTGATTGTACTCGAAGCTGAAGTTGGCAAAGCCCGCCTTGCGCAGGGGCAGGCCGAGGTTGCCTGCAATATTGAACGTGTCGCCGTCCCCCTGGTAGAACTGGCCCCAGCGGGTTTCTAACGTGCCCCCGTCGGGCGCGTCTTTCAACACGAAATTGATCACGCCGGCCACGGCGTCGGAACCGTACTGAGCGGACGCGCCGTCGCGCAGCACTTCCACGCGCTTGAGCGCAATGGCCGGTATCACGGCAAGATCAGGAGCATGCGACCCGTCCGAAATACCGCCCCCCAGGAAGGTGATCACGGACGAGCGATGGCGTCGTTTGCCGTTGACCAGAACCAGGGTGGAGTCCGGGGGCAGCCCACGCAGGTTCGCCGGACGCACTAGCGTTGCGGCGTCACTGATAGGTTGCCTGTTGATGTTGTAGGACGGAATGGTAGCGGACAGGAGAGAATCCACGTCCCTAACGCCGTAATTCCTGATCGCGTCACCGAGAATCACATCCACCGGCACCGGAGAATCAAGGGCCGAGCGTCCCGGGAGACGGGACCCTACTACCACCACTTCTTCGAGTTCCACGACCTCCGCGTTCGGATCCAAGGCTTCCTGTGCGAAGCCCGGTGAAACCGGCAGTACCAGCGGGCTCAGCACGAGAATATACTTCAACAACCCCCATTTGTTCATAACTTGGCCTTTCTTTAGATAACCAATATGTGTTGCGTACAGTAACATCGCTTTTACTGAAAATCAACTGTCGGAATCTAAGCAATGGATCTGTTAATGGCGTTCTCGGGAATGCTCTGAAAGCGTTTGAAAATCGTCAAGGCCTGATCCACATCATCCTGCATCGCATGCGCGTTAGTGGCGACCGGGCGCCCCACGAGCAAAACTCCGAGGAAACGAATAATGGATCTCATCTGCAATCCTTGTCATAAGAGACATGACGGTATTTTGTCAGTTAGGCTGACAGGGTCAAGGAAGCTTCTGGATAGGGTTGACCTCCAGGCCCAGGGGATAGAATCGGTCTCAAAGAACGAGCGTGATCAAAAATAGCATATCGCCGGACTGAACTGAAACAAGACAAGCGCCTCGACGTGCCTGCCCACAACAAGATTAGCGAGAAGATGCCCCGCTAAGTGCCCAACCATGTGCAGAAGGTCATAAAAATTTTAACGTCCTCTTTCATAGAGTGCAAGCCCCGACCCCTCTGACACTTAACGCGGCTGGTGAAGCGCGCGTAATTCCCTTCGTGCAGGCTGAGTAGTTCGGTCTCAGCCAGTTCCCGGAACTTCTCTCGCTCGGCAGGCCCGACATTCTGTTGCACCCACGAAGCGACGTGAGTGGCGCCCACCTTCCTGTTCATGCGCTTGCGTATAACTTCGCCAACAATCCGGCGCAGAGCGGCACGGTGCTGAATCCGGAACGGATCAGGCTCGCCGAGCGACTGCCTGACGGCCACGTGGCGGGCTGCGGACCGCTCGTAGGCCCAGATAAGCTCCTCCTTGAGCGACTCGGTCCTGTTCAACTCGTACACGCCAAGAACAGCATCCGTGTATGTGGACTGCCCAACGTCGGTAAAATAGCCTGGTGACAGATTGTCCCTTATAAGCGGGATGTTCGCTGCATCGTGACACGCGACAGTTTACATTACCTGCGGAACGGAAGGCCCGGCTTGAGCGCGTGGGCAATCTCCCCGGCTGCGCACTGCCGGGGTGGCGCCTTAGAACACCCTCAATCGCCGCAAGCTCTTCTTCAGGTCTCCGTTTTGACTCTGGCGCCCCTTTGTTGTGCACAACATGCATACGCAATTAAACCACTATTGAGCGCAAATGAAGAACCCCGTGGCAAGACCACGGGGAATTACAAGTTAATAACTCAATACGCAACTTTTAATTGCGTATAAACCGTATAGTTGCGCGAATAAGCATATCCGCAGTTTCCCGGTGCACATGGCTGATGCCATAATCATGTCGGCTCGTTTCAAGATTCAATTTCGGGTTCAGATTTCTATTCTTTAGAACTTATTTCTGACATTCCTCCCGTTCTGTGCCTAAAGGGCTATTCCAACGTGAGTTCAGTGCGTTTTTTTAGGAAAAGGAAGCTCCGACTTAGCCAGACAGTAAGCATTGAGGCTAACAAAGGTTGAAGTCGTGCTCAGGAGCCAAGAGCAGACTTGCCCCCTCCTCGGGCAGATATCCAGGACCACCCCGTTAACCGTGGTTCAGGAGCGCGTTGCCGGCTAGGCGAACGCCGTTTCGACATCGCGAACTTCCATCTTCGCGACGTTCCCCCCCAGTTTGATCCCGGCCGCCTTGATCTCCGCCTGGAACACCTTGCCCTTCGCCTCACGGTCCGCCTCGTCTTTGTAGGTCCTGACCCAGATAAACTCATTCTGCGGACGGTTCACCCAAGTGCCGATAATAGGAAGGCCGATTTTCTCATGCACCACAACAACCTCCTCTTTGAAGTGCTTGAGGAAGGCCTCCATCCGGCCCTTGTTGATCGTGTAAATGCGAATTTGTGACAGCATTTCGAACCTCCTCGGTTGTCATTATCTACGGCGTTTATCCATTTGACACAAGCGGCTTGATCTTTACCGCTTCGCCGCGCCGAAGACGAGATCGGATAGCTCCAACCGATAACGGACCAGCCGGCTCCACTACCGCTCCGGAACGCGGCAGCGCAGGATCGTGATGAAGACGAGCGCTGTCGCGAACATGATCAGGCTGTAAGTTGCCGCGGGAATTGTGGCGAGGCCGCCGCCGAACAGCAGGGTCGCCACGGCGATGGCCAAGGTGCCGTTCTGAAGGCCGCATTCGATGGTGATGGCGATACGCTGTCGCGGGCCGGAAGCGAAGAGCTGTGCCAAAAGATAGGCCAGCACCATCATGACCAGGTTGAGCACTAGCGTGACCAGGCCAGTCTGAGCGAAGTAGTCGATAATGTTGTTGCGCTCCTGGTAGATCGCGCCCGCCAGGACCAGCACGAAAAGCACGGCCGAAATCTTTCGCGCCGTCGGTCCGAACCGGACGGCAAAGCCTCCGGCCAGCCGACGCACCAGCAGGCCAATCAGAACGGGTAAGGTGACAATGACGAACACGCTGACCGCGGTGCGGGCAACGGACACGTCGGTTGCGGTATCGCCGCCTACGAGATGACTGTAAGAGAACGTAACGACGAACGGAACGGTGACGACGCAGAGCAGGCTCATCACCGCGGTCAGTGATATCGACAATGCCACGTCACCCCGCGCAAACGCGGTCAGGATGTTGGAAGTCACACCCCCCGGGACCGCGGCTATGATCATAACGCCAAGCGCCAGCTCCGGCGGCAGCGGCCACACGCTGACAAGCAGGAAGGCCACCACGGGCAGTAACAGGACCTGGGACAGGAGGCCCACCACGAAGTCGCGCGGACGCGTTGCGACCCGGGCGAAGTCGCCGAAGGTAAGACCGAGGCCGAGCGCGAACATGATAAAGGCAAGCGCAATCGGTAGAACAACGTCGGTTACCAATCCCACTGTGACATCCGAATTGCCGCGCGAAGGACGGCGAAGTCTGAATCCCGCTCCACCCGATTATGGTAACGAACACCGGCGCCGGGCGCAAGTGAATGCATTGCTTCCAGCTCCCTCACCCCCCCGTGCCATCTGAGTGGGCACCCGAAGGCGGCATAACGTCGGCGTCATGGCCGCATTCACAAGGGGGGGAGGCAGAGGCTTGTGCTCCTCCCTTTATTGCATCTTATAGGCCTTGATGATCGCTACGCCGTCGCTTCCTGCGGCGGCGGTCCACTCGGCAGACATCGTCGCGCCGATCTCGGCGAGATCGGCGGCGAGCCGCTCGCCAGGCACCCGTACACTCATACCGTTGGCTGTAAGCTGCTTCAGATGCCATCCCATCAGCTCCCGGGCGCGCGTCGTGCCCGCGACTTCCGCCAACAAGGCGGAGGAGCGCAGGCAGTTCCGCGCCTGCGGGCTCAGGGTCCCGAACGCCTCCTTATTGGCGAACACGTAGTTGCGCGGCAGCCAAGCCCGAGTGTCGTAGAAATAGCCGACATGTTTCCAGACCTTGCGGTCATAACCGAGCCTGCCCGACGAGATGAAGGCCTCGGCCACCCCGGCGGCCAGTGCCTGCATGAGTTCGGCGGCCTCGACCTGCACGGGCAACATCTTTGCGAGTTCCGCGAGCCGGGCGGTAGCGGGGCTATAGGCGCGGAATTTGATCCCGGCCATGTCTGCGACGGCGGCGATCTCCATCTTGAAGTACATCCCCTGCGGCGGCCAGGGCACCGAATAGAGCAACACCAGGTTCTGGTCGGCGAGAACCGATGTCAGTTTCCTCTTCGCCACGCGCCAGAGTTTCTCCGACGCCTCGAAGGACGAGGCCAGGAACGGCACCGAGTCGAACCCGAACAGCGCGTTCTCGTCCTGATGTGCGCTCAGGAGCCGTTCGCCGATGGGAGCCTGGCCGGTCTGTACGGCGCGCTTGATCCGGTCGCCCTTGATCAGCGAGCCGTCTCCGTGCACGACGATCTTCAACTCGCTCCCGGTGCAGAGCCCCACCGCTTCGGCGAACAGCTTGCAGTTCCGGGTATGGTAGCTCGAGTCCGCGTAAGCCGTGGGCATATTCCATGTCTCGCCTGCATGCGCCGCGCCGGCGGCAAGGACCATACTAGCGGCCATTCCGATCAACCATTTCATGATCATCTCTCCTCCATTGCCGGACAGTTCTCAACAGCGATCATCACATGGGCACATCATTCCCCTTATGCTCAGCAGCCCGCTCACCCGAGAACTCTCTTTCTTGCTGCGTTTGGATCGCAGTCCGACCTATCGTCCCGGGTGATTAGTGGGCGGAGGCATTCGGTATGGGAAGCCAGGCGTTGCGGACTTCCTGGGGCGCCTCATATTGCTCAAGGGTTTCCTTAAGGATCAGCAGCCCGCGCATGAACCACACAGGATGGGTTTTTTGGCGTGGGCCTCTTGCAACGGCATTCCCCAGTATTCAATATCGGCGCCAAGAAAGTGCGCGGTCAGTTGAAACTCCAATTCCTTGATCCGGTCCTTGTCCGCTTCACGAAAGAAAAACCCGATCATCCGATCGCACAAGACGCGGTCAATAAATGCGTCTATGATTATTCTCAACTTGGGCTCCCCACCCCGTTTTTTATAAAGCGTTGGGGACGTATGTACCTGCTATGAGAACAAAAGCCCTCTCTCAGCCGGATTGTATACCAAATAAATTGCAACGTCACCTCCTACAATAATCCGATTGTTAGCGCAAAGCGGTAATGTCCCCTTTTGAGCAAAGCTAAAATGTCCCCTTAGCAAAAGCGGGAGAGGGGGGCACGGAATTGTCAAAGAACGAAGAGGGGCTGAGCATGAGAGAGATGGACCGAGTGGAGGTGATACGGGAGGTGTTGGGGAGGCGATTGCGGCAGGGGGAGGCATCGCAGCGGCTGGGGATCTGCGTGCGGCAGGTGAAGCGGCTAGTGCGGCGGTACCGGGAAGAGGGGGCAAGGGGGCTGAGGTCAAGGCGAGGGGGGAGACGGGCGAGCAATGCGATAGCGCCGGAGTTGAGGCGGGAGATCCTTGGGGTGGTGCGGGAGCGCTACGAGGACTTTGCACCGACGCTGGCGTGGGAGAAGTTGACAGAGGCGCACGGGTATGGGGTGTCGGTGGATGACGTTGCGCTATAAGTGGATGGCGGCACAGGGGCTATGGCGGTCGAAGAAGCGCCCGGGGGCGCGGATTCACCAGAGCCGGCCCAGGCGGTCGGCGCTGGGCGAGTTGGTGCAGATCGACGGTTCTTCCCACGCGTGGTTCGAGGAACGGGGGCCGCGCTGCACGTTGATCGTGTTCATCGACGACGCCACCAGCCGGCTGACGGCGCTACGTTTTGCCGAGGCTGAGAGCACCGAAGCCTACATGAGAACCTTGCGCGGGTATCTGGACCGGCACGGCCGCCCGGTGGCCCTCTACTCGGACAAGCACAGCATCTTCCGGGTCAATCAACACGATCGCGAAGGCGACCTGACCCAGTTCACCCGGGTGCTCAAGACCCTCGACATCCAGCCCATCCACGCCAACACCCCACAGGCCAAAGGCCGCGTGGAAAGGGCCAACCAGACCCTCCAGGACCGGCTGGTGAAGGAGCTGCGGCTTGGCGGCATCGACGACATCGAATCCGCCAACGCCTTCCTGCCCGAGTTCATCGCCGACTACAACCAACGCTTCTCGGTGGCCCCGCAAAACCCTCAGGATGCCCATCGCTCAGTGCTGCATGACAGTGCAGCGTATTTTGACTCGCTTTCAGTCGGATAGGCTTCCGGGCAACCGACCATTTGACATAGCCTTCGTCGCCGCTCAGACTGAGCGGCACGATTTCGTTCAGTCGGGCGGCTATCGCCTCCATCGGCACGTGGACGGGTAAAAGGATGCTGCCGTTTGTGCAGGCTCGATCGGCAACGGCAAGGGCGGGTGAAAACGGTAAAATCGCCAGACCGATGCCGATTAGCAGCAAGTTGCGCCGCATCTCGTTCTTCCCCACAGTTGACATGAGCGCCGGGAGCGGCGGTCCGTAGTCGCTCCGCAAGCGAGTCGACGCCGACTCGACCGTAGCCGAACGGACCCCTGCCGCGCCGGTTCCGAGCACTTCCCGGTACCGACGCCGCCGTCATAAGGCATCCACCTATCACCGTGGCGCGCAATCTGCCTTTCAGACGAATGATCGCCGAACCGGTCAACTCCAAGTCGGCGCCGTATTGAAGGGACCGAAAGTCATCCGTGTCGCCCGGTTGCGTCCTGCGGTCATGGCTCTTACCTCGCCGGATCCGGCCGTTTACGCTACCACAGCGCCCCTTGCCGGTCCAGAAACTATGGCAGGCTTCTTGGATCGAAACCGTGGGGCCGCATGATGAGCTCATTCACTGAGATGCGATAAAAAAAGGGGCCGGCCTCGATAGGAGCCGGCCCCAAGAAGGATGAGAGATAAAAGGAGAATGCTTACACACCAGGCATGGAGCTCAGTCAAGACAAAAATGCCGTAGGGCCTTTCATGTCCCCGGCTTCCTCGGCTCGGAGATCGGAACGGTCACTTCAAGACGGCGCGCCGCATGAACCTGACCGAGTCCCCGTAACCCGGGCCTTTCACGGCCTCCGCATCCATAGGCGCAATGTCCTCGAAGCGCCCGGCCTTGCCCGCCCACCGTCCATCGCCTAGCTGCTTCGCCACGCGTATGGGCTCGAGGTCGCCGTAGTCGTCGCGCCAGGTGAACAGCACCACTTTTTCGTACCCCTTCTCCAACGTGCCGTCCCGGCATTCCTCGTATCCAAGTATCGCGAACGCGGCCAGGAATCCGTTCATGGTCATCGGGGGTTCCATAGTTGCCTTCCGGAACGGGGTCCTCCCCTGTCATGGACTCAAGAGCTGCAAACCATTGCAACTTGGATCGAAATCGCGCCGCCGTATGATGAGATCATTTACTGAAATACGATAAAAAAAGGGCCGACCCTAACAGAAGGCGGCCCCCGGAGCACGATGGGATTTGTACATTTGCAAATATTTTAAATCAAGCATCCAGCCCGGTCAAGAAAAAAGCGCGGGCTTATTT
Source organism: uncultured Binatia bacterium (SeqCode) (assembly GCA_965215595.1). GTDB lineage: Bacteria > Desulfobacterota > Binatia > UBA9968 > CAXXLF01 > CBDCDW01. Next base: position 1,929,628 of record CBDCDW010000007.1, read on the forward strand.
CCCCATGCCCCCACTTTCAATCGTCCGGGCATTGGGCGTCTGAAAACCGTGAGCCGGTCCGGATCAAGCATCCGCAGTCGCGGTTATCGCCGATCGAGGTCGGCGCACTGAACATCCCGGCTCCGGTCCGGTGCCGTCCATCAGCGCCGTGAAGCCGGCGGATTCTTGGGCGCGTTCGCAGTGCCGTGGTCCCCGCCGATAACCGTCTAATGTTTTGTGCAAACGTCCGAATGTTCCGCACATCGGAATAGCTTGTCCACTCCCTCAACTCTCGCGATGGCGGAAACTTGATTTTCGCCCGACACCCTCTCCTCACATTCGCCCATCGCCGGTGTCGAGTGCAAGATCTCCGGCGGATCGATAGATGCGCGGATCAAAGCCGACCACACGAAAAACCGCAGCCGAGTTGATACGGGCATTAAATCGCGGCCCTGCCCGCCCACCGTGGACCAAGATCTCGCTCCGCAGGTGTCGGGACGATGATCGTCTTGTCCTTCTCGAGAGGCGACAAGATGGTCAATCCGCCACGGAATCGATCACGGGTCCATGGCCTGTGTCCTGGTTTTTTGGCGCCGGTATCGTCGGGCCGAAGCATCGGGAGCAAAATGTCGAACATCATTTAATGTCCCTCGTCCGGTCGATTTCGTTCTCCTTCAAGTTCGGTCCACGGGTCTTCGATATCACGCCATTCGTTGCCCGTCTTCATCCCTGAGTCTAGCGACCACGGCGCTCAACGGCTCTTCGTTCAAGAGTTTAAAATTAGTGATCGTGAACCGAGGCTCCATTGGCCGAGATTACTGCAACCACCGACCAGTGCCGGAAACTCGCATTACGGGACCGAATATGTACTGCCCCAATGTGCGCGCCAATTCACGGCTGGCATGCAGGTATAGAGCGCAGCTTGAAAGTGGTGCACCGATCGCCGCTGCCGCCGAGGCTCGACGTTGGTCCAGAGCGCTTGTTGATCGAAGGGAAGTTTCCGGGCTGCGTCCTGGTCCGCCTTCTTTATTTGCGAGGCTCCGAAGCTCGTCCGCTTGAAGCCGCGGTTATCTTCCGCCAGCCGCCGTGTTGGTGCGCTGTAATGCATCCATTGCGTAGCGCATCGCCCGCCCGCACATCCGTGCGGCTTCGCACAGCGTTCCGCCTCGTCCTTTCTCACCGTGCCGCCCGGGGCCACGTACGCTGTGCGGCTCAAGCGTCGCCCAGTCCGTTACCGCTTGCTGCAGGTATCGTCTTCGGGGTTGCGATATTCCCAGCCGCCATAGCTAATTACCTGCTGATCTGGCTGTAAACATATCATCCAGGAGCCCTTTCTTAGGATCGAAGACCTGTGGCGGTCCAACCGGTTTCGCCGCTGGTGCCCACGGTGAAGCCGGCGGATCGAGATTCGGCGCGCGTTACGCACCCCTGCCTGATCCCCGCATGCCCGCTAAGGCAAGGGCCTGGGGCTCCAAGCAGCGATTTCGCGCCGAGCCAGCAATCTCCGTTCTCCCGACGGTTTCATGCCGAGTGAATTCATCCTGATCGAATGACCGGTTCTTTACCGTCCTGAAATGCGGCGCAATGCGGTCAAACCGCTTTTCCAGGATCCTCTCCCAGGACGCGGTGCTGGATTCGCCTTTCCAACTATTTCCCCACACGTTCGGTTCGCCCTGGTTTCCCCTTCATGCGAGTGAATTGTATTCGGAAGTTCGGCCTGTCAAACCGTCCCCCTCCAGAAGAGGGTTAGGGTGAAGGGAGCGGGCCGCTAGAACTGGCGCACGAAGCGGAGCTCGACGTTGGTGCGCTTGTAGTCGTAGAGCTGCGCGTTGGTGTCCCGCACCTCGTTGGTCACCACCAGTTGCGGGCTGAAGCCGTAGGCGGTGAAGGCGCGGTTGTAGACCGAGGCGCGCAGGATGCGGGTCTTGTCCACGCGGGACTCGCCGCCCGGCGTGTAGAAGCCCCAGTCTCCTTCGTACCGCGTCCAGCGGAACTCGCCGCTGCCGCCCACGGTGAAGCCGAACGGCAGGAGAACCGAGGCGCCAAGCCGCCCCCAGCCGGTGATGTTCCGCCAGGACTTCGCCTCCGGGTGTTCTTTGCGTATCCGGCCGCCGCCTCCGCCCTGATGATGGGCGTTACCACCCATGCGCCGCTGAGCGTTAGACCGAGCACCGGGCCGTCGAGGTAGTCCTTTGTCCGGTAGTCGCGGCGGTGCCAGGAGGCCCGCCCCGTCAACGTTATCCGCCGGGTGAGCCTGCGCCTGGCTTCCAGGTGGGCGCCCAGGTCCAGGTAGTAGGGAGCGGCGGCGAGCCAGCGCTGGCGGGCGTTGCCCAGCAGGCTCACCTCGGTGCTCCGGTCCACCAGCCAGCGCGGGCCGATATGTCCCGACAGGAAGGTCTGATCGAACTTTTTACCCGAGTGTTCCAGCCGCGATGCGTTGCCGCCCAGGCGGAGCCGGAGCCGCTCTCCCAGCGGATGTTGGTATTCGCCGCCCCCCCACACGGAGAGGCCCACGCCCGACGTCGTCAGGTCCTCCTCGTTGCGGCGGAACGGCAGCCCGCGTATGTAGATGGTCTCCTCGTCCGAGGCGGCGCCGATGTTGGTGCTCGGCGCCACGGCGGCGCCGATGTGCATCGACCAACGCCGCCGCGCCCGCATTGTGCCCTCAGGAAACGATTGATGTTGGCGGCCACCAGCTTCGGCGGCTTGCCCGCCAGCACCCGCTCGAAGTGCCTGCCGGGCCAGGCCGTCGCGGCGTTTGAAGAAGAACGCCCGGGCCAATTCGAGCCTCACGCGCACCAGGCCGGGGCTGTCCACCAGGATGGACCGAAGCGCGGCTATGGCCTCGTCGAGAAGGGCGGTCTTCTCTTTCCCCTTCGCCGCGGGCAAGCGGCGCGCCGCCTCGATGGCCGCGAGGCCCTGGAGGAAGAGGATATCGGTGCGTTTCGGATGGGTCTTGACCAGCGGACGCAGGATGTCGAGCGCCTCGGTATAGCGGCCATCTTTCAACAGGGCCCGGGCGCTCTTGACCAGGGGGTCGGGGGAAAGACGAGAGCTTGTCTGGGCCTCCAGGGCCGGGGGTTGAAAGAGGAGGAGGAGGAGGAGGAGGATGAAGGGCGAAGATCGATTTTTTCATTGACGATGGGTAAAAAAGGAGGGCGGCCAAGCGGCCGCCCTCCTCGTCATCCCGTTTGGGAACTATGCGGATCAACACAGGTTGCCGTTGCTAACTTCTACTCCGTCCTCGCGCCGAACGCGCCGGCCGCGCTTCCGTTGATGAAGTTCGCGTTGAACTCGCCGATCAAGGACGATATGGCGCCATCGAATCCATTTGCTACGATCTCCATCCCATCAGCTGCTGTGCCATGGAACTGTCCGCTCAGATGGCCGTCCACTCTTACTCATCCCTGACGCCCTTACCATTCTCCAATCCGAAGGTCGTCCGCAGTAATCCCAGCGGACACGGTCCACCTTCCAGTTGTTGGACTTCACCGTGCTGCAGGTCGAAGTTCGATATCGTCCCTTCAATCGTGTTGTCATTTCTCAGAGGTCGAATCAGGGGTCATCAGCGAAGTGAGCCTCCAGGCTCACGTCCGCCGTGAACCTTCCGGAGGACGCTACGTCTTGGGAACCGTCATTATTCAGTGTCTCGTAGAAATAGACGCCGGCAGATCCACCATCATACGTCGCCGTGGCCAGTGAGACTCATCGAGAGTGCCCGATGTGCAGCCGGAAGTGTCGGACAACGCCGAAGGTCTGGACCGTTTTCGTATTCGGAGACCTCGCCTTCCTTCGGTTTTCGTGTCGAGCCAGAAACCATAGGTCAGGTAGTCGTATCCCTCCGGCTTGAGCACCGTGGCTCCGGCATCGGGGGTGAACTCCCAGTCTTCACGACTGAGGTTACCTTGGCGATCTTGCACCGTCACTGTGGTCAGTAGTCATGAACGGTGCATCACCAATTGTAACGATACACCCGAACAGAGCGCCGTCATAGAAGCGCCATCGAACGCCTTCACGGCAAACTTCACCCATCGTGCAACTGTCGCGATGTCGGCGTTATATAGACGGTAAGATCCGACCCTGCTCCGGCATGTCGAGACGACTTCATCCCGTCAACTGGTTGTCGGCAACTTCCGTGGCGACTGATAGCGCATGGACCAGGACCGCACATAGGTGTCAGGAAGCGGTGTCCGTGTCCCTATCTTCAGCGTGATTCCCATATTCCTTGCTGAATGTATCTTTCGGGAGCCTCGATGTCCGTATGGACAACGGCGATCCCCCTGTCGTTCCGCCGAGGTTCTCGAACGAGCATCTGGCCATTGCCGAATGTCTGCGGCCCGCTCGTACACCGGGTCGCTCATTGCCGAAAGCGCTCCATCCCGTCTCGACATCGTAACCTTCGCTCCGCCGTCATGCTTGCTTGAACGGTAGTTTCGTCAGTTAGAATCCTCCCGCATTGCGATCGGCTACTTTGGCATAGGGGGCATCTGCGTCAGTGGCCTGAGGTCGACTAGCGGGCTTGGCCTATCTTCAGTCTCATCGATTACCGTTGAACTCCTACCTTAATGGCAGCCTCTTTCGTCTCGGCCACCTTGTTCGCGGCTTTACGATCGGCATCGGCCTGTTCTCTCTGTTCCATGTCCATCATGGCCGTGGCGATCATGGCCATCAACGCTGGTGGCGTCTTCCAACGTTCGGCTTCCACTTTCATCGTACGCGGCCTTCGCAGCGTTGTCGTACGCCGTCTTCGGCGGCCGCTTCGTCACTCGCGGCTTTCGCGTCAGGCAACGGCATCTTCCGCACGTGTATAAGAAGGTTCCTCATAGCCGATGTCGCTGGCTGCGGCATCAACGGCGTCGTTCGCCATCGGGTACGCGTGTCGTTGTCGGCGGTCCGGTGTCGTATTGAGCGCAGTCATTTCCGGTGTCGTTGTCGGGTCCGTAGCTGTCGGATCTGTAGCTGTCGGATCGGGGTCAACTGCATCATGGCCGTCTTGCTGCTGCTACTGCATCCATACATCATCATGGAAAATACGGCGATCAAGCAGACCGCCATTAACTTGTGAGCTGACTTAAACATATATCTCTGTTCTCCTTTTCTTTTTGAGTCTATATTATTTTAGCTCTTTGGTTTCAGTCGTGGTAAAGGCAGGCAGCCTCCCCGTGCGATTAACGCCGTATCTAGACATTATCCCCGGGGTTGTCAAGCCTAAAATGAAAAAAAAATACTTGCAATGGAAATTTCATCCGACGGTCTATCTCTTGCCCTCGCTGAAATCTTTTCTTTTTGAGTCTATATTTTAGCTGTCGACTTCAGTCGTGGTAAAGGCGGGCAGCCTCCCCGTACGATTAACGCCGAATCTACAGCATTATCCTTGGAGTAGTCAAGCCTAAAATGAAAAAAAATCGCTCTGCAATGTAAAATGCATCCGACGGTCTATCTCTTGCGCCCGTTAAAATCTTTTCTTTATGGGTCTATGTTTTGGCCGATGGTTTCAGTCGTGGAAAAGGCGGGCAGCCTCCCCGTGCGATCAACATCGATATCTACAGGATTATCCTTACGATAGTCAAGCCTAAAATGAAAAAAAATCGCTTGCAATGAAATTTTCATCCGACAGTTTATCTCTTGCGCCCTCTGAAACCTTAATAAGTCACTCCACTGAAAAAGTCAAATCTTTTTTACGCGAGGGCAGTGCCTCAGTTTGAAATTGGGAAACAGCATGAAACACCACAATAAATCACAATAAGACGAGACTGGGCTCTTTATGTGCCTATGTTTTGGCCGACGGCTTCAGTCGTGGTAAAGACGGGCAGCCTCCCCGCACGATCAATGTCGATATCTACAGCATTATCTTTGGGGTAGTCAAGCCTAAAATTAAAAAAAATCGCCTGCAATGGAAAGGGCATCCGACGGTCTGTCTCTTGCGCTCGCTGAAACCTTAATAAACCACCCCACTGAAAAAGTCAAACTTTTTTCCGATCGGAGGATCATGCGGTATTTCAAGCGGCCGGCGGTTTCGGATCGGGGGAAACGGGCGCGTCAAGATAAGAACGCGAACGGCTTCTTCGTCGCGCTTGTATTTCAAGGGGACCGATCAAGGGAGGCGACCCCTTTCTATAACCGCTTCCTGTTCCGATCCTCTCGAGGCGCGCGGGGAGGCGGGTCCCGTGGATGAACCGCGCGGCCGGGGAGTGCGGAACCTTTAAGGATGAGTAGTTATATATAGGTGAGGATTTTTCAAGACGGCCGGTCTCCCCTTGAAAACGACTAGTCGCGCAAGACCTGCCGCACTTTCCACCTATATATATATTGGCGGCTGCGGCCTTGTGGCTGAGGCGGCGGGCGCTGGCCGACTTTATCTCCCTGACGAAGTCGGAATGGGCCGTCGATGATTTACTCAACTATTCAACTATAACGCGGGACAGATAGTCGAGCCATAGCCGGCGCGAGATGTCCGATATGGACCGGCCTTCCGTTTACGGCGCCGGCCTTGGTGGGTTCGTATAGCTCCGCATCCACCACGGCGTCAAGGCGCTTATATTAGGAAGCCTCGATGTCCTGAATCGTGTAGACGGTTTTCCTTTACCGAAAGGACGGCCGCGTGCGGTTGCGAGGAGTTTTGCCTATTTTGAGAGTTTTGAGAGCCACTAAAAAGGCTGCGGTGTACCGGCTATGAACGGCTTTGAGGACCTTTATCTTTCACAGGTTGGGCGATCCTGTCGGTCGCCTTCCATATGCCCGACAGCTGGGGTATATATATATATAATGGTGGCGACGAAGGCCGGATAGCATCGTTGGCCGCTCTCAGCAGATTGCTCCAATCGCGCAAGCTGTAGATGTCCTTGTATAACGGGGCGAGTTTCCACACCCTGGCACCGTCGCACTGTTCACCGTACGGTTCCGGCTAGCCGGGTCAGGAGGAATAGTCCGAGGCAAAGTAGGATCGACGCATATGGACGGATGGCTGAGGATCTTAATCACATTATTGTTGGGCGCTGTTGTTCCGTTGGCTGGCGGGATTATCGCGTGGTATTTGAATGAACGCAGCAAGCTGACGTGGGAAAAGCACATACGTAAAGAGGACAGATACAGAGGCTTTTTCGAATCTATACGTGGATTCTACGTCATGTCCCAGAACAAAGAACAAAAGAAAAAATTCGTTCATGAACTCAGGCTTGCCTGGTTGTACTGTCCCGACGACGTGATTAAGGCTGGAAACGCTTTTCTCGACACCGTTGCCGCGGGAACCCGATTCTCAGATGAAGAAAAAGAGCGAGCACTTGCCGAATTTGAGATTGCTTTGAGACGAGACCTTCATGGGAAAACAGAGTTGACGGTCGAGGATCACCGTAATTGGCGCAGTGCGTAACCGTCCTCACCAGGTAAGTTGTAGAGAAACAGCCCGAGTTGGGAGGAGACCGACGGAGCAGAGGTATTTGCCGAGCGGCGATAAAGGCCTACGCGGCAGCGATTCTTCTTACCTTTATTTTCCGTTCCAGGTGCCGCGACCGTGCGAGGTCGAAGGCCAACTGCATGGCGAGCCAGGTTTCGGGGGTTGAGCCAAACGCCTTCGACAGCCGGTAGGCCATTTCAATCGAGACGGCCGTCTTTTCGTTGACCAGATTGGAAAGGGTCTGACGTCCGATACCGAGCCGCTTTGCTCCTTCCGTCACGGACAAACCCAGTGGTTTCAGGCAGTCTTCGCGCACGATAGCGCCGGGATGTGCAGGATTGTTCATTGCCATGGGGAAACCTCCTGGATGTTCATCTCTGATGTTCATCGCATCTTCCTTTCTACCGACTCCCGCAAATACGCCCTTCGCCCAGGCCGCTGAAAATGTCTCCGATGGAAACGAACCCGTCTGGTTTACGCCTCATGGCTAACTCTCTCATGCTCCTCGCTCGCTGAGCACACGCACGACCGCCTCGGGGTCACGGTCGATGACTGTCAGCAAGACGCGGGCGGCGCGACCTGGAACACGGCGCCCCTGTTCCCAATCTTGCACGGCACGCGCGTCGAGACCGAATCGGTCCGCGAACTTCCGGCGACTCAACTTCATACGCTTCCGTAGCGCAAGGATATGCTTTGCAGATGGATCGTCGACAATGCGGCACGGCAGATTCACTTCGCCGCGCACATGGGTAAGAACCTCGCCCAAGGCTGCCTCTACCTCCTGACCCGCCTGGGTTCGTCCTGTCTTCATCGGCTTGCCTCCTCTTTCTTGATCGCGGCCATCAGCCGGGACAGGGTTTTTCTGTCTGCCGGAGTCAGGTCGTCACGGTCGGCCTTTGCATAGGCTGTCAGCATGTAGATTGTCTCCGGTCCTGCGTGGAGGTAGAGGAGATGCATGAGTCGAACAAAAAAATGCAGCCGGGTGAACTATAAGTTCAACGGACCGCCGGTGCAGCCCTCCCAACCGCAGATTTGTCATGTCCAACTGTGCAGCGGTTGTCAAGGAACCTCGCGGTAGTGTCTCAGTTTGAAATTATTTTGTAGGGGCCACGTGGTCCGGGTTTAGGCGCATCTCAATCCCATGCGTTCTGCTTACTTGATGAGCTTCAGCTTCCTGAGATCATCGGGGGACCAACCGATATCTCTAATTAGAGCTTTCAGCAAGTTCGCCCCATAGGTCTTTTTGGGATGGTAATGGATTACGATACGACGGTCGGGGGCTTTGCGAAATGCCCGTGTGGCGCCGGCGTTAATGTCTTCTTTCCAGCCGTCTGCCTTGAGGGCTCGGATCAAATCGCTTGCGGTTCGGTTCTTGAGTTGATTCCAGACGGATTGGGTAAAGGCCATGGTATCGTTATGTTTTCCAAAGAAGTGTTCTCTGTGGCTTTATGCACAGTAAGCCCTGGCCCCTCAGGTATAGGTTCGCGGTGTTTTTTAAGGGACTCAAGGTAAACATGAATGGCTTCCTTGGCGTTATTTTGGGCATCTTTTTGGGTAGCTCCATCAACATGGAGACCTTTTAGCGCCGGTGTATAGGCGTGAAATTCATCTCCATCTTTCTCTATAACAACAGTAACGGAAATATGAACTTCTTCCTCCTTTATCATATTCATCATATATCTCCTCTGTGTTTCGTTTGTTCGCCATGCTTTATTACATACATATATAAAAGGGGGAATCCTCCTACATCGTAAGACATGGTATATTATTTTCCTTGACAAGCAAAGCAAGGTGAGCATTGTTTGTCGACATAAATCAGTAAGTAGCCTATATCATTAGATTTACTAGTAATTCTTTACTAAATCTTTTCATCCATCCTTCATGCTGAATTTCAAACTGAGACGCTACCGACCTCGCGGATTCTCAAAGAATCCGGGGGTGGAAGCTCTGGAACGGATGCTTGAGGAACGCCCGCAGTCTCCAGTTCTTTAACCCTGGCGGCCGGGCCGCCGCTAAGCGGAAACATATAAGAGTCGCCTTCCGGAAGCCGCTAAAAAGGATTTTAAAACAATATGTTATGAGCTGTCCTTTCGGTAAAAGGGCGGCGCTGATCAGAACGTTCGTGCCGACGAACTGATGAACGATGCTGGTCCGTGAGGCCTGACGCCTTCCCGGAAAGATCGTCCGCGGTCTCTTGAAACTATATAGCGGATACGCTATATAGCCGGCATGGGATGGACGGTCGAAACCGTCTCCAGTGTCGATGCCGAAATCGAGGCCCTGCCCGTGAAGTTGCGCGCCCGGCCGGTCCGGCTGCCGGAGACGATAGAGAACGTCGGTCCGGAGGCGCTCCGTGAACCGCATGTCAAGCATCTCGACGGCAAGCTTTGGGAACTGCGGGTCAGGGCTGAAGGGGGAACCACCAGGGGGATCTACGTGACGGCACGGCAACAGCGGATGGTGGTCCTGCATGTCTTCGCGAAGAAGTCGCAAAGGACGCCGCGACGAGCGCCGGCGACCGCCCAGGAACGCATGAAGCAGGTGAGGCCATGACGAGACTGAAGGAACTGAAGAAACGCCTCATGGAAGACCCGGAATTCCGGGAGGAATACGCGCGGGCTGATGACGAGTTCAGGCTGATCGAAGCACTGGTTCGCGCCCGTATGGCGGCCAAGCTGACGCAGGCGGAACTCGCCCGGCGCCTCGGCACGACTCAGTCCGCCATCGCGCGGCTGGAGAGCGGCGGCGTTTCGCCGTCCTTTACTACCTTGCGCCGCTACGCCGAAGCGACCGGGACGCGGCTGACCGTTGGCTTGGTACAGGCCGACCGCTGAACGGGCCGGAGTGCATCGCTGATTCGGCGATTCACAAACTACAGTCGCAGTCGTTACCCCGGCGCCTTAGGCGGTCATGCCGGCGATGCAGGTGGCGGTGATTTCAGAGGATCGTTATTGTTGTATCGACATTATCACGCCGACCGCCCCTGCCTTTCCTGGTCACGCGCACGGGGGCACTCTGAGCGGCATCGAGCAAACGGCCGAAGCGGTTTTTAGCGTCTCTCGCAGCGATCTCTTTCATAAGCCTATAATCGGCTATTATGTGCCTGAAATACCATTGGAGTATCCGCAAAGGCCGGGGAAGCGAGCAAACCGCACAAAATGAGAACGGCTAGGGCCTTATGGTAGATTGATTGGAAGAATCACCACAGCGGCAAAAGTGGCAAGGCTAATCGTGATGCTGAGTCCGATCATCCACATGAGAATGGAGCGCGTGGCGGCTAAATGGGCTTTAGTGGCAAGATGGCCGAAGTCGTTTTGAACGTTGCGGACAATCTCGGCGACCGCTTCGGCTTGCTCGTGTCTCATGCCTGCGGCTTCGAGTTTGCGTGCGGGCGCTTCAAGTGTGTCGAAAGTCTGACCCATGCCCGTTCCCTATAGCTTTTTATGCCTAGAGTCGAATGACCCCGGATTTGGGTAGTGGCTCGGTTTGAAAAAATATTGTACCCTATAGGGTCTATACCTAGGAAAGGAGATTGCAATGGTTCCCTCTCACATTAGAAATAAGGTCTGGCAGAATCATCTTGACGTGTCACGGGTTTACAGGTACTACGACGCCCTATTCTGGCGCTATAGCATTTTTCGGAATGTGTTCAGAGCAATGCTCGGAGCATCGGGGATAGGCGCCATCGCATCGTTGCTCGACTTCATTCCCAACACTGATGTTTTGGTGGGAATTTCCGGGGCCTTACTGGGTGTGCTTGTGATTCTGGACTTTATCATCGATCCCAGTGAAAAGGCTGTTGTCCTCGGAGTTGCAAGCCGTAACATGAGTAGGTACGAAAGCCAGTCTCGCACCCTATGGGAAAGCATTGACATGAGAGACGTCGACTATAATACCGTGCTTTCTAAGTCAACGGAGATTCTAAATACGGCTATTGAGGACGTGAATTCGGTGGTTTCCATCAGCACCCATGGTCGTCTTAATGAGCGATGTGCGGAAGAAACCTATACCGTGGAGTCTGAGCGATATGCAACCTGATCCTCCATTGGAGGAACACAGTTGGCCACCAAGACCATCTAACCCCAAGCCACCTCCACCTCCACCTCCACCGGAGAATGCGAGTGGGGCTTAGCTGGCTTGGCTAGCATTGCGTATAAGTCCCTAAAAATAGGCCACCAGGGGTTGCAAATCGTGAGAATGAATTGATATAGACGGAGTAGCCTATATTATCGCTACGGCGCGTTTTGCCGGGCAAGGCAAGGTAGAGCAGGACGCCGCGTGGCATGGCGAGGCTTGGAGAAACAATCGGGAAGGAGACAACCCCATGGCTGACCAAAGTCAATCCGTTGCCAAGGTCGTGGAGGTTCAAGCCTCGTGGGACCCGGAAGCCAAGGTTTGGGTCGCTACTTGCAGTGAGATCGAAGGACTGGTGACCGAAGCACCGACCAAGGAAAGAGTTGGAGCAGAAGCTGCGGGTCATGATCCCCGAGCTTTTAGAGCTGGACGGAGGGTCCGGGTCGGATCTTCCGGAAGTGCCGTTTGTAGTTAAGGAAGGGCAACTTTCCCAGGGACGCCTCCGCGCCTAGACAATGGCCGGGTATGGCCGGGATGTTCGTAAAATACTGATGCGCGACGCTTTCCCTCGCGAAACACTCGCGCCCGAATCCGTGCTCGCATCACCTCTAATTTAAACGTACACGGGATGGAACTCTGGACGAACCCGGCGATTCCGTTCGACGGATCGTCCGTTGAGGACACTCCGGTTGTGGCGGACCAACTCTGGCTGTTCCCGGAGTTTGATGTGCCGCCACCTGCCGCCGAATCAACCACATTTTCGTTGATTTCTGGTTCACGTAACTGATGCATCCACCGATGCGCCAAGCGACAACGACGCCATCGGATAAACGCTGATATTTCAATATAGAAAAAGCCCTGTTGGATTTATCCGGCAAGGCTTTTTTGGCCAATCTGATTCAAATTCTCGCGGTGGCACGCCCAAATCCTGGCGAGAGCACTTCTGTCTGACCAGTTCCCCGGTTATTTCGACACAAACGCCAACGGCGATGCCTCCAGCCGATTGACGAGAACCACCACATGACCATTCAACGGCTGTGCCCTAACAAGAGATGGCATCTCCGCACGGAAGGTTTGCCACAACTGACCGCCGCGGCGCTTTGCAAGCAGACTGGTCAGAAGAACGCCGTCATCACCGCCAATCCGATGCGCCGAGATTGCCTCAATTAAGGAAAGATCGGTCTCTACGGAGGGTGAGAGCCAACCTTGGGCGATGAGACGTGTGATCCAAAGCGAGGAGTTTTCATCCACCATCATCAGCGACTTGACCGCATCTTCAGCCTGATTCTCACGGGCGTCTCCATCTTCAAGCAGTAACACCGCGTATAAAGCGGCGAGATAGGCGGAGGCATTGTTATCCTCTGGCTTCAACACCTCATCGCATTTACCGTTGAGACGGCTTTTTCGGCAAGAGTTGTGAGTTCTGCGTCGTTGGGAACAACTCGCGCTGCCATGCCGATACACCAAGCGGCGCGCGTCACAAGCTGCGGATCCATCCCTTCGATCTGCGGGTTGTCCCAAGCCATTTGAAGCGTGGTGAGTGCTTCAAGATCAACGCCGCCGCGAACCGCCTCTGCCAGTAACTGCCAAGGTGCATCACCTAAACTTCTTTCGACATTATCACGTGCTTGTTTTGCTGTCGCCTTTTCACGAGTGTCGGCACGCGTTTCCCAACGTTTCACACCGCTAATTGTTGCAACGCTTTCAGTGATGCACGCGGCTCGCTTGACAGGTCACGCCCAGCGACTTTCACGATATCAAGTTGGCCATTGCGCAGTGCTTCGAGAAATGACTTCACCTTTGCGTGGGTATGCGGCTCTCCGTAGACGAGCAATCGCCCCACGTCAATCAACACCGCAGAGCCGGGATTGAGTCCCGAATCCTCCTTCTGGTCAATGGCAATTCTGACTCCATTAAGGAAGTCTGTCAGCGCGTTTTCGAGATCTGCCTCTGAAGTGAAATTGTTAATCTCCTCCTCTGCAGGTATCGCGAGGTCGACAACAGCGTATCCCCAGGCGGAGGGCGCCGGTATACGCCGCGTTACGCCAACTCTGATTGTGTCTGCGTCTTTCATTTGCCACGTTAGATGGTACGGCGCAAGCAGCCAATCCAGCCCTTGAATCATCGTGGCATAGCGCAGGTCAAGATATGTCACCCGAAGTTCTGGCAGATTCAGCAACTCAATGACATCTGCGAGGCTACCATTCATGAGGTCAAGTTCACATCCGCCCGCTTCGACGACGGTACGAATTGCATCGTCAAGCGGTTGATTGCGAAGAACGAGGTCAAGTTTTCGGTTCAAACGCGGGTGAGACTGGGCACGTCTTTTGCCAATCTCCTCCGTCGTGGTCAAAATCGCCTCGGTCAGAGTGTCATTGCTACCGTGTATGTCGGCTTGTAGTGCCAGCACATACTGATACCGAAGTCGTGCATTTTGGAGTTTGCCCTGTTTCCGCAACTCTTTTGCCTCCGCCAACGCCTTTTGCGCATCTTCGTGCCTTTTCGTTGACCATTGCGCGAACAGAGTACGTCCAATCTCCTGAATACGTTCACTACTGAAGCGTGGTTGGTCATGCGGGGCATCACTTAACAGCCCCTGAGGGATTCGAATTTCCCCAGGAGCGCTCGTTTGACCAATGTGTGGTGATCTCATAGCAGCTCTTGATGGAGCCTCTCTCGTGCGCCTAAGGGAAGCAGAAGTTGACCTTGGCTGCCGTGTGATACTCCGCTGCGCCATTGTTTGCTGGCTCGGCTGTGCGGAATAATTCATCCGGAGCGCTCTGGATGCGCTTGAAGCCTGTGCTGAAGTAGATGAGTATGAGAAGTAAGGTTCCCCATTCGAGACGATGCCGACGATCGCATTGACGGAATGCCTGCGTTCTCTTCAAGAGCGACATTTTTGCCAAAGATGCCATCGAACTCACCCCAGCCGGTAACGGCACCGGTACAAGCACCTGACGAGGCGGTTTCGCCTGCTGACTCACGAGTTGCACCTCGCTTTCATCCACGGCGACAAAACTCGTATATTGGCTCATCAGCCGATAGGCATAGCGCTACCTGCGTAATTTCCTCAATGACTTCGGGGGTATCGGCATAGAACATCTGTGCCGAGATGTCCTCAATCTTTTTCCGCGCCCACATCTTGGAGAGAACACCGTGTGCCGGTTGCGCGCGAGGGAGCGTTACGTTCAGTGAATATGAGAGCGGTTTCCCCTCCGCAACACCCGACAACTTGAGCCGTGTCTTTCCACCGTCTGCATAGCGTCCAAACAGGATGACCGGTCTGCCTGCCCACAACTCGGGAATTCGGCGCGGAAAGATTTCATAGACGGGCAGCTCATCCCAATCAATCTGAATGTTCGTAAATTGCGCCCGGTGAATCCGCTCGACAATCTGCGAGACCAATTGCTTCGGATCGGTGTTGAGTTCAATCACCCCAGACATCCCGCCATCCTGTTTCGCTACGCCATCAATCAGGAAGCGGTTGGGTGACGAACCAATGCCGATTGCCCAAAAGCGAATCTGGTCTCCGGCACGCCTGCCGACCTCTTCAATAATCTCCGCCTCGTTGCCGATGTAGCCGTCTGTGAGCATCACGACGATACGCACCCGTTCCGGGTCCACCGGCTCACTGAGCACCATCCTGATTCCTTTGAGCATCTCCGTTCCGCCGCCGGCATGAATCTGTTGTGTGAAGTTCAGGGTGCGATCGACATTGTTCTGAGTCGCCGCAACCGGTCTTTCAAACAGTTTGTTCGCATTGCCGGCAAAGGTGATGACCTGCACGGTGTCGTTCGGCTTGCTGAGACGGAAAAAGTGACGCATCGCCTCTTTTACCTTCTCTGTCGGATGACCGCCCATCGAACCGGAAACATCGACGAGAAATACGACCTCACGCGGCGGGGCTTTGGCGAGTTCGGCATCAAGTTTCGGCTGAATCATGAGCATGAAATAGCCTTGGTCAGTCCCTCTGGAGTGTGCCAAAATCGCCATCTCCGGCTTTTCACCAACGACAGCGTATTTCATCACAAAATCCTTGTTTGGAATCGAATCGGCGGGCGGAATTTCCACCACGGCACCCGATGCTCCGATGCGCTTAAGCGCTGCTTTGTGATTGACGATCTTAATGTCCCCAACCGGCACACCCGCTTCGAGCGACACCGAGAGACTTATATCATGCCCTGTGCGATAGCCCGGTTTGAGCTCTGGCGGTGTGATTCGCGAGGCGTCAGGCACGCGCGTCGTGTCGGGCGACCAACCTGTGCCGGACGGATCAGCCCCTTCCGTTGGTGCCTCTACTTCGCCAACTTTTCCCTTCAATTCTTTCGGAAGTTCCGGTTTCTTGGAAGTCGGTTCCCCCGGGATATAACGGGGACCCACCACCATCGGGAAATGAAATTCATAGCTGCCCATGTCGTAGTTGAGAACATCAACGTAGGAAATCTCAATGCGAATCTCCTTGCCCGGTTTGATGTTGCCGACCGACTGTGTGAAAATATTTGGTCGCTCCTGCTCAAGCAGGCTTGCTGTCGCTCCCTGCTCAATCGCCCGCTCATACATGGCACGCGCCTCAGCCCGACGCTTAATCAGACCGACAATCCGTCGCTCGCCGATGACCATTGTCATGTCGTCCACGGCGGCGGTATGCGGCAGCGGGAAGACATAAACGGCCTCAATCTTTTCGTCATAAGGATTGTCGAACGTTTGGGTCACAGTCACGCGAGCAATAAAGCCGGAGATGCTCGCTTTGACATCAGTGTGCTTCAGCGGACATTCGACAATCTCATCTTCGGTTTTGACGCGCAACGCACCTTGGGTGACCTCCCCTTCCATCGGGTCAATAGGCTGTGGTGTTTGTGCGAAGGCAATGCCGCCGGAAAGAATCAATATCATCAGCGAATTCAGTCCTGTCATTTTACCTCATTGTGTGTTTAGCGAGTTGGAAAGTTGTGCTAAGTTTAGGGCAATAATCCAACCAAGGATTTTCGCAAATGCGAATTCTTGGATTCAAGCATTCAGGTGAGACGGTGCTTCGAACACGCGCGTTCATCGGTGTGATTTGCTGATTCCGAGGGGTTGAACTCCGGTTATCCACATAGACGATTTGGAAGGTGGATAGTTTAAGCTGCATCAGGATGTTTCGACAGATCCAGGTTTATGGAAAATGTGCGACATTCCGAGGAAGGGATTGTCAGGTCCTAGAACACATCGGAACAACGCTGGGAATGCGTGCAGAAACCTGAGTGTTTGGTAAATTCTGTCGTTCGGTACGGTTTTGTCACTTGTGAAGTAAGTTCGGAATGTGTAAAATCTTGCACCAAGTCGGAACACAACGCACGCGATATATAGCCGGAGAAACTGTAATGCCTAGGTTGATTCAAGGATACGTCGCTATCGAAAATGGAGATCGCTTGGAAGGTGTGTCGGTATCCAACGGTAGGGAGATTGTCCAAACCGATGGCCGTGGTCTGTATCAATTGTCGTGTTGCTCTGAGACTCGTTTCGTTTGTATTACCGTACCCGCGGGGTACGCGGCTGCGGATGGGTTCTACATTGACCTGCAAACAACGTCGAACTTCGATTTCGCTCTACGGCATCACCCCGAAAGTAAGAGTACATCGTTCTCGTTTGTGCAAATTACCGATCTCCACACCACGGTCGATGATGGTGTGTTTCTGGAACA